>CAWKKY010000001.1:0-66415 GCA_963850335.1 uncultured Solirubrobacterales bacterium
TCTTCACCGACGTTTTCCTGACGAAGGTCCGCCTCGGCTTCCAGCTCAAACCGACCGTGTTCTCCGGCGGGGTGACTTTTGGCTTCCAGCCGCTCGCGGACCGGTTCACGATTGCCGTCAGCGGCGACTTCCGGATCGAGCAAGGACCGCCGTTCGCCATCCAGATTACGGGCACGGGATCAGTGCTCGGCCTTCAGATCGCCTCGGCGTTCTTCCGCTATGCCACCGACGGCACGCTGATCGTGCGCGGGGACATCTCGATCGGCAGTCCCGACAGCTGGGGATCGCGGGCGGGGCGCACTTCGGGATCATCGGAGACCAGTGGGGCGGCGAGTTCAAAGTGCAAGGCTGTGGATTCCCCACACCGGTGACCGATCCGATCTCGTGGGGGCAACGGCCGACGCCAACTCTCGCGGGATCGCGGTCTGCCTCGGGGACGTGGGTGGAATCACGCACGACTGGAAAGACTCGGTCTTCGACGTCGAGCCGCATGCCGGATCGTGTGCGGCCGGCGAGTACGCGCCACCGGCGGGTGTCAGCCGGCGCTGCCGCGAGCGGGAACGGCAACGACGACGTTTACCGTCCCGCCGGGCGCGACGGCGTTCAACGTCGCCCTGGATGGCGACAGCGGCATCCCGAACGTAACGCTGACGGGTCCCGGCGGTACGCCGATCGTCTTCGGCGACCCGCGCGGCGCCAAAGCGTCCAGATGCCGGGTAACGCGCCCGGTCACACCGACTACGTCGGCCTGCGCGAGCCGGCAGCCGGCATCTACACGGTCCAGACGACGCCCGGTTCACCGGCCATCGTCGGGTTGCGCGTCTCGCGCGGATACGCGACCCCCACGGCGACGGCCACCGTCGACGGCAGGGGTCGCCGACGGACCCTGCGCTACACCGTTAAGCCGGTCGCCGGGGTCGACATGCAGTTCGTCGAGGCCGGGCCGGCGGGGGACACGATCATCGGCCTGGCAAAGGGCACGAAGGGAACGCTGCGCTTCCGCTCCGGAGCGGGCCCGGGCGGCCGACGCACGATCATCGCCCGGGCGGTCGTCGACGGCCTCGCCGAGACCTCGGCCGTCGTCGCTCACTACACGGCTCCGGCGATCCCGAAGCCGCGACCGGTCGGGCATCTGCGCATCTCGCGCACCCGCGGCTCGCTGCGCATTCGCTTCAGCGGCGCGGCCGGCGCCAAGACCTACACCGTGAAGGTCCTGCTCTCCGACGGCCGCGGCCTGCAGCGCACGTTGAAGGCATCCAAGGCCGGACTCTCGATACCGAAGGTCGGGAAGCGCGTGCGCGTGCAGGTGACGGTCACACCCGTCGGTCCTGACGGGCGCCGCGGACCGGCACGCACCGCACGGTTGCGATGACGTGGCGCCCAGCGTGCGGCGCCCGCCCAGCCCCCACAGGAGACCAAGCAGGTCCCGGTCGGTGTACAAGGCATCCCCTCCTCGACAAGACGAGGCGTCGGCGGTCAGTCGCGGCAGGGTCCACGCCCGTCCGCCTCGCCACGCAGGTCGCCTCACTGTGTGATCCCCACGTCGCCAAAGCTGTAGCCGGACATGACGCAGTCGAGATGACGAAAGCACTCGTCGGGCCAGAGCCACCTCTCGCGCCGAGGCTTCCGCCTCGTTTGAACGGTGATGCCACGACGGCTCGCTCGTGCTCAAGCGTCGTCGGCCGGAACGCCGGTCAGCGGTCGTAGGCGCGTCCGCGGGGCAGGATGCGCTCGATGATGATCGTCCGCGAGGCGACGTCGAGTTCGATGATCACGCGCCAATCGCCGACCCGAAGACGGGACTCTGCGCGGCCTGTCAGCCTTCGCAGGTCAACGCTTCCCGGGTCCTCGACGAGCCGCCCGATCGCGATGAGCACTCGCTGCTTGACCTGCGGGTCAAGCCGTTCGAGATCCTTCTCAGCGCGCCGTTCGAACTCGACGGCCCACGGCTCTGCGGTCACGAATCGCCGTGCTTGCGCATGATCTCCGCGTAGGAGATCCGCGGCACGCCTGCGGTTCGGTCGGCGTGCACCTCGGCGAGCGCGTCCTGATCGGCGGCTGTGAACGGCTCATCGTCCTCCGGCGCGTCGCGGAATGCCGCGATCACTGGATCCTCACGCCGCTGCGCGATGTATCGCAGCGCATCGTCGGCCTCCTGCTCGGAGAGCTCGTCGACGAGCTGATGCAGACGCTTCCTGGCGGTCACGTCGGCAAGTCTATCGCCGGTGTCCTCGAGGAGCCGAGATCTGGTCACGGTCAATCCCGACCCTCGATCTGCGCTCTTCTTGCGTCCAGCTCGTCCAGTCGTTTGCGCAGCTCAGCCATTTCGCGCGTGATGCCCCGCAGCTCCGTCTTCGCTTGCCAGCTATGCAGATATTCGTCGCCGAGCTCCTCGATGATGTACGCCTCGAGCTGCCGTCGCAGGACGCGAATGTACGGGTTACCGTGGACCGCGCCTTCGCGATACTCGAGCTTGCCGGCGTTGATGCCTGTGACGATGAAATCCTCGTCGACCCCGTACTCCTTGCGGGCCGTCACGTGGCTCAGAGTCGCTCCCTTGCGGGACCATTCGCCGTATTCCGCCATGCACCCAATGATCCCCAAGCCGGAGGTGTCGTGCATGCCAGGCGGTGGCGAGCCCGAGGAGCGGACACGAGAACTACCGTGACCGGGGCGAGGTAAATGAGATCGTTGGCGACGATCGGTCAGTGCGCGCTCGCCACGGCGAGTGGGTCACGACCGCTCGTAGCGCTCGGCCGCGACGGCGAGCCGGCGGCCCCCGCGCCCTTCGAGCCGATGCGTCACGAGCAGGTATGCGACGGTCAGGAAGTACGCGCCGGCGAGTGCGCAACCACCGATCGTGGCGAGCGGGATCGCGCAGATCCACGTCGCCGGCAGGCCGAGCGCGATCGGCGGCCGTACGCGACCGCCGCGAACCAGCGACACGCCGATCGTCACCACCCCGCCGAACCACGCCAGGTTGGCGAGTCCGGCGATCG
This sequence comes from uncultured Solirubrobacterales bacterium, assembly GCA_963850335.1. Lineage (GTDB taxonomy): Bacteria > Actinomycetota > Thermoleophilia > Solirubrobacterales > Solirubrobacteraceae > Palsa-465. The sequence goes on from CAWKKY010000001.1 coordinate 3,000, forward strand.
CTGGGAACACGGCGAGGTCGTGCTGGTTGACGATCGAGGTCAGGCAGCCCACCGCGAGCAGGCAGGTTCCCGCCGCCGCCACCGCGCCGGCGGTCTCCGCGGCACGTGAGCGGCCGAGGCGGCCGAGCACGACCAGGCACGGCGCCATCGCGGCAAGCGCGATCGCCACGAACATCAGGTTGAGGTTGCCGGCCAGGCCGACGACGCGGGATCCCGCGTGCTTCTGCGAGTGGAGTAGTTGCAGCACGCCGTCGGCGATGAGCGCTGCGCCGGCGAGCGTCGCGGCGCGGGACGCGGCGGTGTGGGAGATCGAGTTGAGGCGTTGCATTTCAGTGTCTTCCTTCTGTACGCGGTTGATGTTGGCCGGCGCCGCTCAGGCGGTGGCGCGCTCGTCGACGGTGCGGTAGCCGACCCGCTCGGCGGCGGCCGTGACGAGCGCGGCGTTGCCGGTGGCGATCCCGCGGAAGTAGTCGTCCATCCCTCCCGGCGAGCAGACGAGCAGGAACCGCGTTCGCTGTCCCGCCGGGTTGCGGAACGTATGCGGGACGTTGCCGGTCACATAGGCGGTCGCGCCCGGTTGCAGCTCCGTCCGCTCCGCGCGGATCGTCATCTCGAGCCGGCCCTCGACCACGACGAACGTCTCGTCGAAGCCCGGGTGCACGTGCAACGGCGGTCCGCGGAAGTTCGCTGGGGCCGAGTACTCGCAGACGAACTGCCTCGAGCTTGCGACCTTGATCACCAGCACGTTGCCGCCGGCCTCGAGCAGCTCGCCCTCGCCCGGGGCGAGCAGGGCGTATTCGTGGCGATCGGTGTGCATGGGGCCTCCTAGGTTCGTGGTGTGCAACGACACGATCCTCGGGGCCCGCCGGCGTAAAGGGAAACGGAGATCGGTTGTCACAGCCAAAGCGCCGCGTTGTGGCGGGCCGCATACTTCGTCTCGATGGACGTCGAGATGCGGCACCTGCGAGCGCTCCTCGCGCTCGGCGAGGAGCTCAACTTCACCCGCGCGGCCGAGCGGCTCCACCTCACCCAGCAGGCGCTGCGCGGACAGATCCGCCAGCTCGAAGAGCGGGTCGGCACCCGCCTCGTGGAGCGCGACACGCGGCGCGTCGCGCTGACCCGCGCCGGCCAGACGCTGTACGCCCAGGCGCGCCCGCTGCTGACGAGCGCCGAGCAGGCGATCACCGCCACCCGCGCCGCCGGAACCGAGACAAGCCGGCTCACCATCGGCTACATCGCGCCGCTCACCCGCCGGATCGTGGCTCCGGCGATCGAGCGGTACGCCGCCGAGGAGCCGCAGGTCGAGCTGCGGATCCACTTCGCAAGCTTTCTTGACCCGCTCGCCGGCCTGCGCGACAGCGCCTCGGACGTCGCCTTCCTGTACGGCGAGTTCGAGCACGAAGGCATCGAGCTGCACCACCTCTTCAGCGAGCCCCGCGGCGTGGCGCCGGCGGGCGATCACCCACTTGCGGTCTCGGCGGAGGTCACGATCGAGGAATTCGTCCGGGAGCCGCTGATCGAGGTGCCGACGCGCGATGCCGTGTGGAACGACTACTGGATCGCCGCCGAGCACCGCGGCCGGCAGCCCGCGCGCGTCGCCGCCAGCGTCCACACGCTCGATGGTCTCATCGAGGCGATCGCCGTCGGCCTCGGCGTCGCGCTCTCCGTCGCGCCCGCAGTGGACGCACTCGGCACCGCGGCGGGTGTCGTGTACCGCCCAGTGCCGGGCATCGCGCCGCTCGATCTGTGGCTCGGGCACCGACAGGGCGACGAGCGACCGGACGTCGTCACGTTCCGCGACACGGCGATCGCGGCACTGCGCCACAACGGCGCGCTTTGACTGCAACAAGCAGTCTCCGTTTCACATCGCTCGTTCCTCAGTCCAGGATCCGCGCCGACCGGAGCCCCGACCGAGAGGACGAACCCAATGCCACGAAACACCCTGCGCTCGCTGGTGATCGCCGTCGCCGCGACCGGTGCGCTCTGCACCGCCGGCCCGGCCGCCGCGAGCTCGATCGTCTACGTCAAGAGCCGCAACGTGTATCTCACGAGCCCGGACGGCACAAAGGGCTACGCGCTGACCGCTGGCGGAGGCTGGTCCTCGCCGTCGCAGGCCGACGACGGCACGATCGTCGCCGTCCACGGCCAGGACATCGTCCGGCTCGACCGCTCCGGCCATGTGCTCAGCAGCTTCCCCGTGGTCGGCGGCTCGGCCACCAGCGCGATGAGCGGCGCGACGTCGCTCGCGGGACCGTACGACGCCGAGGTCTCGCCCGATGGCTCGGAGGTCGCGTACTGGGACATGGGCGACCTCGTCACGCCCAGCCCGGAGTGCGGTCAGGACTGCGCAAACGAGGGCTACAGCGACGTTGTCAGCGTGACCGCGGCCGACCACTTCACGATGAACGGCTACGACGACGACTCCGCCGAGCACCCGCACTGGATCGGGAACACCGCTCAGCTCGTGTTCACCGACTCATTCGCCAACCCGCAGGCCCGCCTGTGGCGGCCGGGCTCCGACGGCTCGCAGCAGCTCGACGGCGCCGAGCAGCCGTGGTTCGGCGATCCGCCCCAATACCTCGGCGCACAGAGCTACTTCTTCGCGAACACCGTCCCGAGCCGCGACGGGTCGAAGGTCGCGGTCGTCGCCTCCGCAAACGGCGGAGCGGGCCCGTATGACCACCTGCTGCTGTACTCGAGCACCGCGCCCGTTGGCTCGAGCACGCCCACGCCACAGTGCAGCGAGCAGGAGTCCGCCGGGCTCAACGACCTCAGCTGGTCACCGGACGGCAGCGCGACTGTGTTCGACGATCCGGCCGGAATCGAGGTCCTGTCGATCCCGCCGACGCTCAGCGGGTGCACGGGCTTCGCGCCGCATCGTCTCCTGATCCCCGGCGGCGCTCAGCCGTCTTGGGGTCCGGCCGACGTCGACATGCGCCAGGCCCCGTCCGCCCCCGCTCCGGCTCCCACCCCGACCCCCAAGCCGCAGCCCCGCCCGGTGATCCACCACCGGATCAAGCACCCGCACAAGAAGGCCAAGCACCCCCGCCGCCCCCGCCGTCACCACACCAAGCCCCGGCCGCGCAAGCGGACGACCTCCCACCACCGATAACGAGCCTCCCGTGATCTCGCCACTGCGCACCATCGGCGTGGCGGCGCTGCTCGGCGCCGCCATCGCAGCCCCGGCCACCGCATTGCGCATGCCGCCAGACGGCGTGTCGAGCATCGGCAACCCGTCGACGCTCCCCGAGTACGCATACTTCAAAATCAGCGCCAAGGGCACCCAGCGCACGGTCTGGAGCGGCCCCGCCCGTTCCGGCGGCGACTGCTCTGGGACGTTCTCCACCTCACCGCAGGGCCGCGAGACGGTGCAGTTCAGCACCCGACGAACGCCGATGGTCGCGCTCAGGGACGGGTCCTCCGTGCTGTTCCATTTCGGCGACTGGAGGACCGACCTATTCACCATGGGCCCCTGGCCGGCCCACGGGTCGACGACGCGCGTCGATGCGAGCCGGACCACATGGCGCCCCGGCATCTGCGGAGGCTCCACGCCGCCACCGGCGCCGAAGGAGGACTGTGGACGGCGCGTTCGACACTGGAACCTGACGCTGCAATACCTCCCGACGGCCACTGCCGTCGAACTCGGCTTCGTCGGCATCACTCGCGTCAACCCGAAGCCCGCAGCGGCGCTGTTCTCCGCCTGCCCGATCCAGACACCCGTCCAGGCGAGTCCCGACACCGTCACGACGATCACCGAGCCGCTGCCGGCGGACGACCTGTTCGGCGGCTACCGGAAGCTGATCATCCTCGGGCGCCGCACATGGCGCACCCGCTCACCCGGCATGACCGCCACGACCACCGTCCGCTGGACGATCACGCTCACCCGCCACGCGCACCCGTGAGCAGCGTCGCTCAGGCCGACGCCCGCCGAGAACGACGGCGGGCGCCGGCAGCGTCGATCTGCTCTGAGCGGAACGGGGCTGCGCGCCCCGCTTTCGCTCCGCGACGAGCATCGGATCCGTGCCGGTCCCGGAGCCGCTTTGCGCGGATCTCGAGAACGTCGGCGCGGCGTTCGTGGCAACACGAGCCGGGACGACTTGCGAGACGCGCTGGCCGCGCAAGGCAGGTCGCTTGTCGGTGGCAACAACGTGCCCGTCGCGCGTTAAAGCGAGCGCGTCGCCGATGCGTGCGCGCTGCTTCGCGAACGAGGCCGCCTGGGCGACAAGCGTTCAGAACGTCAACGGATGGCCGTGGGTCCGCAAGTACTCCCTCCCGGCGGCCGACACCGAGACCACGGCGCCACGCTCCGGCGCACGATGGCGGTCGTTCGCCTCCTCCCACACAGGTCGGCGCGGACACGAAGTCCGCCATGCCGCGAGCATGTCGGCGTACGCGCGGGGGCTCGGGCCCATCCACTCAAGGAGATCAAGGATCAGGTTGTCGACGGTGTCGGCCACAGAGATCTATGAGCGGCTGATTCGACGCACGAGGCCGAAGCGGTCCATGAACCTCGCCAGCGTGGTCTGCGGAGAGTTCGACGGGACACGCTGACCTACGCGGCGCCGCGTGATGTGGCACGGCTTAGCGCGGGACAAGCAAGTCCGGCCGATCGTGCGGTGCCGGACGATCCGCCAGGGCACGGCGGGTCCGTCATGGCGACATCGACGACCGGAACCACCCTGGACTAAGCGTGGATGACCGTCACCCCGGGGCAGACTGACTCGTTTGGATCATTGACGAACGTCCCCGGCATCGGGCACGTCGCGAAGTTCGCCCCAGGGCGGATGGGGAACAACCCATCGCCAGGGTCGCTGACGGTGCAGGGGTACTCCGGCTTTGAACTCTGAAACTCGGTTGCCCCACACGTGCTGCCGGACTCCCAACCGACGAAGTAGGACCCTGCATCCGGTTTCGCCAGCAGCGAAACCGTCGTCCCATTCGCGACCTTGAACTCATAGATCGCGTCGTCGCTCCTGGACAGCGTCCGTCCGGGTGGAGAGGCTGTCACGGTGCCCGACCCGGTCCCCTCGTGGAGGAACGTCACGTCCAGCTCGACGGTGACCGCGCCGCCCGTCGGCGACTGCTCGATCACCCCGGACGCTTCGCCGGCGAACTCTGAGCTCAGCTCTTCAAACAGGCCCTCGAGCTGGCTCAGCGTTCGTCCGTTGCCCGTCACCGTCTTTCTCGCCACGACCTGACCCGTGACCAGATTCTTGAGGTCAAGCGTCATCGTCACCCGACCGTTTCGCAACTGGATGCCGCTTCCGCCGATCTCGTACGTGGGCTGCAGCGGGTTGTAGCTGACCGGAGTCGCCGACCGGCCGTCCTCATACAACTGCTGCTCTCGCTTACTGGCGGCCACGACCTGTCCGCTTAGGTCCACAAACGCGATGCCACGGTTCGTCAGCGGCTGGTACAGGTCACGCAACACAAGGGCACCGACGTTACGGCTGCTCCCCGGCGCCCCCCTCGCCGGACCGAGCGTCACCTTTCCGATTGTCACCACGGGGCGTGCAGCGGCCGCCCGCCCAACGCGGTCACCGGTGGCTGCTCTGACGACCGCCAGGCGATCGACGCGATCGGTGGAGCCACCGTTAGCACGGACCTTCGACAGCACCACGAGGTACGCCCCCGCGCGCACCGACAAGCGGTAGCGACCCCGCGCGCCCACACCGGCGAGCGCCGAGATCCTGCCGCTGTCGACGTTGACCGCGCGCACCGTCGAGAGAGTGGTCGGCATCTTCCGAGCGGCGAGCGCGCCCTCGGTCAGCGGGCCCGCGAACGTCATCCCCAGCGCAGCTACTACGCACGCGACGACGCGCTGACTCCGCATTTGCGGCACCCTCCCGCCCCGGCGATAGAACATACCGAGCGTAGATTACGCCAAGGTCGTGTCCAGAAAGAGAATCTCCCTTGCGCGGCTAGCAAGACGCTCGTATGCGACGACAAAGTGACCGCCCACAGTCGCTCGAGCCATCACGAGGCGGTGCTCGGAGCTAGACACTCCCTGGACCGGAGCTCCAGGTTCCTGACCGCGCTGGCTGACGCCCGGTTTCGGTCGCGGCCTGACTTGGCGCGGGCGGTTGCTTTGTGACGAAGAGATCCACCGCCGCCGGGCGACCGCGGACTTGTCCCTTCGCGTGGCAGGAGAAGCCTCACGCGCAGTGACCGCCACGGCTACCCATCCGGCCCGGGGATGCAGCACTCTGGCGGCGCAGACCTCTCGCGGCGCCGCTCAGCGCGTCACGTTCGGGCGGGACCGGCAGAGCTACGGCTGCGTCTCCGTGTGATTCGCGTCGTCCTCGACGTTGCGACCGGTCTCAGCTCCGAGACGATCGGTCGCATTGCGAATCTCGACCCTGCCGATCGAGTACGCGAGTTTGACGACGGCCGGTGCCCTCAACGGCGAGTGAGCGGCGCATAGGCTGTTGCGCTGACCGTCTGAGGCCGCCGGCGGTAGAACGCCGGCGTTTGAGCATCACGGCCGGCTGGAGCTGAACTTCCGTATTGCGGTTCCCGGGTCCGGAGCCATATCGCACGAGTTCAGTCGCCGCGCCTCGTCTGATCGAGGACGAGCAGGTGGCAGGAAGCCCGTTGGAGGGCCGGCGACTCCGGCGGACGTACCTTTCTGTCGGGATGGACGAGTTTGAGGACGACGGTTGCGAGAGCCTGGAGGAGGCTGCCCGCGGAGATATTCCGCCGCGGTTCGCGACTGTGGTGGGAAGCCGAGTGAGCGGCGACACCACGATCGTCTGGCTCCTCACGAACGACGAGCCGCCGTTCGAGGCATACGACGTCTACTGCGAACGACGGAGCGGTCGCTGGTGCCGGGACGGCGGGAGCGGCGGGCTCGGTTTCGGAGCACCTCACGACGTGTGTGTCCCCCTGATCGAGCTCCAACCGCCGGCAGATGGTTCGCTGCGACCACTGCGACTTGTGACGGCGCCCACGGGCGTCTCAGGACGGGTGTAGCGTGACCGAGACTGGAAATGACATGGATTCCTTCCCGGACATCCGTTCCTTCAGCATCGACGAGTTGACCGCCTACCTCGCGGCGCTGTCCGACGAGGCTGAGAAGAGCAGCACCGATCGCCCCGCGTCCGGCGCGCGCGATGCTTACATCTCAGACAACGTTCCCACCGCCTATCGGCGGCAGGTACTGAACAACAAGATCGACCTTGTCCGCGCGGAGATCGCCAAACGGCGCGGTCGTCCAGATCCAGGCACAGCATGACGCTGTCGACTCGATCGAACACCCCGAGCGTTACCCCGTGACGTCCGGCCGCTGCAGCCCATCGGGCCCCACCCCAGCGGTTCGGCCGCCACGCCCGGCGTGCCGCCGCGTGACACCGAGCGCTCGTTTTCCCACAGAGCTTCCGCTGAAACAATGGGAATCTGCTGATACGCGGGCAGTTCTCGTCCCGGGCGTAGCCCGCGTGTGTCGGCGGAGCGGGTTATGCTCACACCGAGGGGACCGATGGGGTTTCACCACTTATCCGCGTACGTCGTTGTCCTGGTGGCGAGCGGCATCGCGGACTTCGCCGCGGCGCTCAGTGTGTGGCGCTCGCGGGGGCGGGTCGGGCGGGCCAGCCTGTGCGCCGTGTTACTCGCCGCCGCGGTCTGGTGCGTGGCCTACGCGCTCGAGTTGCTCGGGACGGGCGATACCCGTGTGCTGTGGGGTGCGCTGAAGTTCATCGGCACAACCCTGCTGCCGCCGGCGTGGCTGATCTTCGCCCTGCAGTACACGGGGAGACTGGACCGGCCGGGGCGGCGGCTGCTCGCGGCGCTCGCGGTCGAACCGGCGCTCGTCCTCGTGCTGCTGGCCCTTTCGCCAACGCGCTCGCTGATCCGCTCTTACTCGGCGCACGAACTGGTGGCGGCGCTGCCCACCGTTCACCTCGGCGCCGTCTACTGGGTCCACTTTATGTATACGAGCGCGCTCGTCCTCGCCGCCAGCGCCATCCTGCTCGTCACGCTGATGCGGATGTCGCGCCTGTACTGGCGCCAGAGCATCGTGCTCGGGGTCGCGATCTGCCTGCCGTTGATCGCGAACGTGATGTCGAGTCTGGACGTCGCGCCGTTTGCCGAGTTCAACGCGACGCCGATCGCGGTCTCGTTGGCGGCGTGGACGCTCGTCCTCGGAGTGCTGCGCTACAGATTGCTCGATCTGCGTCCTGTCGCCCGGACCCTGGTCGTCGAGACGATGCGTGACGCCGTCGTCGTGGCCGACGCTCACGGTCGGGTCGTCGACGTCAACCCCGCGGCGCAGCGACTGCTGGGCATCCCCGCCGCGGCGCTGATCGGATGCCCGGCCGACACCCTGCTGGCCGATCGCGAGTCACCTGGCGGGAACGGTCAGGTGCCGCCCCACGAACTGCTGCGTGAGGCACGAGAGCGCACCGGAGACCTCGAACTCGTCGTGACGCCACTGCTCGACCCGCGCGGGGCGACGGCCGGCCGCGTGCTGGTGTTCCGTGACGTCACGGAACGCAGGGAGCTTGAGCGAAACCTGCGTCACTTGGCCTACACCGACGCGCTGACTGGCCTACCCAACCGGACGCTGTTTCACGACCGGCTCAAACAGGGGCTCGCGACCGCAGCGCGCCGGGACAGTCCGTTGGCGGTGTTCTTCCTTGACCTCGATCGCTTCAAAGTCATCAACGACAGCCTCGGGCATGACGTCGGCGATCGCGTGTTGATCTCCGTCGCCCACCGCCTGGGAGCCTGCCTGCGCGACGAAGACACGCTCGCCCGGCTGGGTGGCGACGAATTCGCGGTCCTGCTGCCGGAGGTCTCTGGCGCGAGCGGCTCGTCGGCGGTGGCCGACAAATTGCTCAGAGCCCTGGCCGCTCCCCAGCTCATCGACGGGCAGGAGTTGACCGTCGGGGCGAGCATCGGTATCGCGCTGTTTCCACAGAGCGGAGGCGATGTCCAGTCGCTGCTTCGCTCGGCGGATGCGGCGATGTACAGCGCCAAGGCACGCGGGCGCGGGCGAGCGGCGGTGTTCACGCCCGATCTCGGGGAGCGCAACACCCGGCGCCAGCAGCTCGAAGTCGAGCTGCGGCGTGGCCTGCGCACCGGGGAGCTGCGGCTCGCGTTCCAGCCGTACCACGACCTGGCCTCGGGAGCGATGGTCGGCTACGAGGCGCTCGTCCGCTGGAAGCATCCGCGCAGCGGCCTGCTTGCGCCGGCGAGCTTTCTCGCGGTCGCCGAGGACGCCGGCCTGATTGAAGCGATCGACCGCTGGGTGCTCGACGAAGCATGCCGCCAGGCTCGCAGCTGGCCCTCCCCATTGGCGGTCTCGGTCAACGTTTCACCGGGGCGGCTGCGGGCGGGTGACCTTGGTCAACACACCGCCCACATTCTCGATCAGACCGACCTTGATCCGGGGCGTTTGACGCTCGAACTGAGCGAGCGCACCCTCTTTGATGATGAGCCGGATGCGTTTGGCATGCTCTCGGAGATCGCGACCGCTGGCGTCGGAGTGGCGCTCGATGACTTCGGGGCCGGCTACGCGTCGATCGGGCATCTTCGGCGACTTCCGCTCACGCAGCTGAAGATCGACCGCTCGCTGGTTGCCACCCTCGGCCAAAACGGCGACTCGCCGATGGTGGCGGCGGTGACGAGCTTCGCGCACGCGCTGGGGCTGTCGGTGACGGCCGAAGGGATCGAGCATCCCGCCCAGCTGGAGCGCCTCGTGGATCTCGGCTGCGACTTCGGCCAGGGCTTCCTGTTCGGGCGCCCGAGCCAGCCGGCGCCATGAGCGGCTCATGAGAGCGGGACGGTGGAGGGACGGTCCTCCGTGTCTGCGATCAGGCGAAGGAGAGCGTCGACGACCCGAGCGTCGAACTGATGACCGGCGTTGGCCGTCAGCTCGCTGAGCGCGGCTTCGTAGGACATTGCCTTCCGATACGGTCGGTCGGTGCGCATCGCGTTCCAGGCGTCCGCACAGGCGATGATGCGTGACTCGAGCGGGATGGCTTCACCGGTCAGTCCATCCGGATAGCCGCTGCCGTCCCAGTGTTCGTGGTGGCAGCGGACGATCGTGCCGACGCTGTGCATGAACCCGCCGACTCGGTCGAGCATTCGCTGGCCCTCAAGGGTGTGGGTCTTGATGATTGTCCACTCGTCCCGGGTGAGACTGGCTGGCTTGTTCACGATGTCTTTAGGGATCGCGATCTTGCCGACGTCGTGCAGGAGCGCTGCGAATTCGACGTTCCGGCGTTGCTCGGTCTCGAGTCCAAGCGCTTCAGCGAGTTCGACCGCGAGGCCGACGACGCTCTTTGAGTGCTCGCCGGTGTACCAATCATCTGCCTCGATGACATCCGCCAGCACCAGCGCTGTGCCGCGATAGGCGTTGTTGAGTTCGAGCAGACCTTCGAGCCGCTGGTGGCGCTCACGCGCGAACACCGCAAGCAGAGCTAACAACGGCAGCGGCGCAAGCGCGGCCGCGGGCACCGAGCTGATGTCCTCGGCCACGACGAGGCCGATCACCGACAGGGCCGCGTCCACGCCGTAGACCCAGCTGTCTCGCAATTGTTCGGAGAAGCTTGCTCCACGCCCGATCCGAAAGCGCACCGCCGACATGGTGAAGTCGGCGACGAACTGCGCGGCCAGCGCCGCCACGAGAAGCGCACCCCCGGCATCGTGCGGTGCCGTGTCCGTCACGGCGAACACAAACGCGGGCCCGATCGCGAACCAGGAGTTCCCGATGACCTCCACGAGTCGGCTGGGTGCGAGCTTGCCGGCGATCACCTCGGGCAGGCGCGCGATCCCCAGTGCGGCCACGACGGCGATCGGGGTGATCGCGATCGGCATCGCGAACACCAAGGGCACGAACGCCAGTTGGGTCGGCACCGTAAATCCCAAGGGTGTGTCGAAGTGCACCCGCGTCGCCAGTACCAGTACGAGAAAGCACAGTGCTGCTCCGAGGACATCAAATGTGTGCGGCGGATGCAGCCACCAGATGACCGCGACAGCAACCACGAATGCCCCGTCGACCACGCCCTCGGCAAGACGCTCGCGGGCGGTCATTTTCGACCTTCGCAGCTGGAAGGTGGTCGCGAGGAGCTCCTGCTCTTCTAGGGTCGGTTCCAGAGGCACTCGTCTGCATGATCGCGGACGTTTTCACAGCCGTTTGAACCCGCACAAACATTCCTCCCGAATGCTCAGTGAAGCTCTGCATCTGCTGACCGTGAACGTGCACCTGTCGGTCGAACGTCCGGCCATTGGCATCTAGGCGCGGCCACTCGGACCGACGACTCAGGAGGAGGCCGATGCAGAGTGACTCGCCGGGTTCTGGGCCAGACGACTCACTTCAGTCCGATTGCTCGGCCGCCAACACAAGGCGAAAGGTGCGCCATGAAACACACGATTCTCAACCGCATTTCGATCGGCTTCGGCGCGATTCTTGTCGCAATGGTTGCCGGGTTCACAGCAACTCCGGCGCAGGCGGCCGAAGCGCAGGGCGATCAACCACCGTGCGCGACTCCCGAGCTGTCGCAGCTCTTCATCTCGTATAACGACACCGGCTGGTACACGCTGCTTGCCGGGGAAACGATGAACAGCTTCGACGGCGTCGGCTGGAAGCTGGGTGGCGGCGCCCGGATCGTGACGACCAAGCTGACCGACGGTCACGTCGGCCACGTCCTTGACCTGCCGAGCGGCTCCGTTGCCGCCAGCCCGCCCATCTGCGTCTCGTCAAGTTTTACGAGCGCCCGGGCCATGATGCGCACACTCTCACGCAACGACGGTGGCGTATCCGTCTACGTCTCCTCAGCTGGCTGGAACGCCTGGACCGGCCCGCAGAGCATCGGGCCGATGAGAGTCACTGGCACCGATTGGGAGGCCACTGATCCGCTCAGCCTTGAGCCGGCCATACACCGCGGATGGCAGCGCGTGCAGTTCACACTCGTCCCTCGCGGTGAGCGCAGCGAGTATCAGCTCTACCGCTTCGGCCTCGACCCACGGATGAAGTAGGACCGCGGCCGACGGCCCCGGCCGGTGGGCCCGTTTACGCAGTCCGCGCTCGCTTCGTGTCCTCGGGCTCTGACCGTTCTTCGAGTTGTAGCTCACGCTCAGCCCCGGGGGTTCCGTCCTCAAGCTGCACTGAGCGCTCGCGTTCGGCATTGACCTCCGCGCCGAGGAGGATCGCGACGTTGGTGATCCACATCCACACGAGGAACACGATGATCCCGCCGAGCGTGCCGTAAGTCTTGTTGTAGGACCCGAAGTTGGCAACGTAGAACGCGAACGCGGCGGACGCGATCAGCCAGACGATGACTGCGAGCAAGGCGCCGGGGAGGATCGACCGGAGACTCCGCAGCTTGGCGTTGGGCGAGGCGTAGTAGAGCAGCGTGATCATCAGCGTCACGACGATCAGCAGCACGGGCCACTTGGCGATGTTCCAGGCGGTCACCGTTGCACTACCGAGACCGATGGCCGAGCCGAGCTTTGCCGCGAGCGGCCCGGTCAGCACGAGCGCGACAAGCACGAGTGCGAGCGCCAGGATCAGCACCAGGGTCACGAGCATCTGTAGCGGGCGCAGCTTGATGAACGAGCGACCCTCTTCGACCTCGTAGATCACGTTGGAGGCGCGCATGAACGCGCCGACGTACCCGGAAGCGGTCCACAGCGCCGAGGCGATGCCGAGAATCAGGAGCACGCCCGCGGTGCCGCGGCTGTTGGTCAGACCCTCGATCGGCGCCTTGAACGTCTGCGCCGCCGAGGCGGGGCCGATCGAGCTGACCAGCGAGGTCATCTCTTTCGTGATCGTGTGCGGATCACCGACGAGCCCGACGATCGCGACCAGGGCCAACAGCGCGGGGAAGATCGACAGGATCGCGTAGTACGTGAGCGCGCCGGCGGCGTCGGTGAGGTTGTCTTCAGAGAACTCGCTGATCGTCCGCTTGAGCGTTTGTCCGAGCGAGCCGCTGCGAGCATGAGCGGGGCCTTCGGGCTGACGACCCGAGGTCTTTTCGTGACCGCTGTTGGTGGCAGTACTGCTCATGATGTGCCTCCCTCCCGCGCCGGGCTGATCTGACGCCAGCCGAGGACTGCGACGCCGACGACGACGGCGGCGACGAGGACGCGCCTCAGTCGATGCTTCGCGGGGGGCGGCTCCTTGAGAGTGCGGAACGCGGCGGTCAGTGACGCGGCGGCGTCACGGAGGTTGTTGTGGAGCGTTGGATCGGTGATTGTCGCCTTGGCGCCCTGTCCCCTGGCGCGTCGTGATCCGCGGCGCAGACTGGCCACGCCTTGACTGAGCTGCTCTTGGACGTAGTCGTCCTCGAGCGCCCGCGACACGTAGGGCGCGATCCGCGACAGCTGCTCGCCGGCGTTCATGACTGCACCTCGGTCGCGGGCGCTTCCTCGCCGGGCCACTCGCCGGCAAGGACGGCGAAGCCGTGGCGTGCGCCGTGTTCGGCGAATCCGCGCACGACCCTGAAGATCGCGCCCTCGATCAACAGCGCCGCCGCGAGCTTGCCGAGATGTATGCGCCGGTACTTCGGTTCGGGCGCGGCCTGATCGTCGATCACACCCCACAACAGCTCGAAGATCTTCTTGGCGAGGATCCCTGCCGCAAGCCCGCTGAGGATCCCGATCGGCTTGAAGACGAGGCTCATCGTGCGCGTCGGCTGCCGATCACGACGCCGAGCCCGAAGGCTCCCACGGCGATGAGCGCGGTTGCGTTCTCGCGGGCGAGCGCCAGCGCTCGGCTGCCTGCATCGCTGGCGGACTCAGGGGCGGCTTCTTGGGCCGAGGCGATGAACTCGTCCCGCTTGCCGGTTGCGGCGCCCTTCAGATCGGAGACCTTCTCGCTGACGGATTCCCTGGCCTCGCTCACCGACTGCCTGGCCTGGGCCTTGACGTCCGTCTTCTCGGCGAGCGCCGCCACCGTGTCGCCAAGCTCGGCGCGCGTCTGCTCGATGTCGTCGCGCACCTGCTCGGCGGTTCGCGCCGTCTCGTCGGTCACTGTCTCGCCTCTTGTGCTCTGGTCTTCGTCCATTGCACGTCCTCCTTCACGCTTTCGGTTGCTTGCTCAGGTACGGGCGGCACGGCGCGCTGCACGTGCGATTTGCCGGACAGCGCAAGTCCCGCGGCCACCACTCCGTAGACCGCGGCGACGATCAGCGCGGCCAGCCACCCGGTCACGGCAGTCGCCAGACCAAGCACGAGGCACGCGGTGAGCGCACCGATCGCGTACAGAGCCACGATCCCCGATCCCCCGAGCATTCCGGCGCCGATGCCGGCGCGCTTGCCCTTCTCGCTCAACTCGAGCTTCGCCAACTCCATCTCCTGGCGGATCAGTGTTGCGGTCTGATCCGAGAGCTCGCGCATCAGCTCACCGACCGGCCGATCCGAATCAGGCATCAAGCCACTCCAATCTGTTCATCACGATGCGAACACCTCTTACGTCGTCTCATCTAGCCGAGACATCCGTACCTGTTCAGTACCCGTGGCGAGGCCGGTGAAACGCCAACTCGGAATCAAATGGGACAAACGGGACTGATCAGTCCCGCATCTATGATCGGGCCCCCACTCATCGGTCCGTCGGTACCGTCCGCATAGCCATGGCACAGCCAGACCCGAGCGCCCGTGAAGAGTCCGGCGATCGCACCGGAGCGTTCATGCGCGCCGATGCGCTCGCCAGCCGCCACCGGATCCTCCAGGCGGCCGCGACGCTTGCCGGAGACCGGAGCGTCAGCATGGCCGAGATCGCCGCTGCCGCCGGTGTCGGGCGCTCCACCCTCTACCGACACTTCCCTACCCGCGAGGCCCTCGCCGCCGCGCTCGCGAACGCCGAACCCGGGGACGAACCGATGGCAGCCGAGGGACACCGGATCCCGGGCCAGATCACGACATTGCCGCACCAGAGCGCCGGGCAACTCGGGCGCGACCGACCGCTCGCGCTCGAAGTCACCCGCGTGCTCGACGAGGTGCCGCCTCATCTTGTCCCAGACCAGCTCGTCGCCGAGGCACGACGCGCCGCCGGGGTCGCGGTTGCCCTCTACGTAATCGATATCGACGGTTCGCGACTGCTGCGGCTCGCGGGCTCCCCGGAGTTTCCCGAGCAGATCGACGACCCTCCGGCGCTCGGTCCAGAGATCGTTGCCGAAGGACTCGCCGGCTTCTACGAGGAGCTCCAACGCCAACTACCCGGCTGCACCGCCGAGCCTCTATGGCTCCGCGGACGCGTGATCGGCCTTCTCCTCTGCGTCGGCACCCCGGTCGCGTCTCTCCTCGACATCGCCAGACAAGGCGCCGCGGCCCTCGAACTCGCGAACGACTACACCGACTCCATCGAAGCCGCCCGGCGACGCAAACCCACGACCCCGGCGGCCGAGATCCAGCAGAACCTATTCCCGCCGCGGATCGCTCGCATCGCCGGAGGACAGCTCGCCGGAGTACTACTGCCGTCGTACGACGTCGGCGGCGACTGGTTCGACTTCGTCGAGAACCGCGATGGAGTGTGGCTCGCGATCGCCGACGCCGCCGGCAACGGCCCAACCGCCGCCGGGCTCGGTGCCTCCGCACTTGGTGCGCTCCGCGCCGCGCGCCGGGCCGGCTCCGACCTCCCGGAAGCGCTCGCCCTCATGGATCAGACGGTCAGGACGCTCGACAACGACAGCTTCTACGTCACCGCGCTCATCGCGCGATGGCACGCCGCCACCGCCCGCTTGCGCTGGGTCAACTGCGGCCATCCCCCGGCCTACGTGATCGATACCGACGGGAACCTCAGCGAACTCGAGAGCCCGATCCATCCCGCGCTCGGCACCGGCGACCCGAACCGGCTCTTCGAACCGACTGAGCGCCGCGTCAACCCAGGCGAGCGAGTCGTCCTGCTGACCGACGGCATCACGGAGCGACGCGTCGAGGGAGGCGGGACCTTTGGTCTCCGCGGAGTGCAGGACGCGATCGCCAACGCCACCAGCCCGACGGCCGCCCGTACCGCCATGGCGATCCAACACGCGGTCACCAACTGTTGGAAAGAGCCGCTCCAGGACGATGGCACGATCGTCATCATGGCCGTCGGATGAGGCGAAGTAACTGACCGATCCCCGAAGCGGGAGCGAGCACTTCAGGTAGGTGAGGACCGCCAGGACGCGCCGGTGGTCGTCGGCGTGGCTCAGCAGCTTCCGCCCTCGTCCGATTGTCGCGGAGGGCGACGCACTGCACAGTGCGGTTACCCGTACCCCCGGGCGGGCGGGTGGCCGCTCCCCAGACGCCAGCAGGCCGAATGTTCACGCCGGCACGCGGTTGCGACGCTGACGAGGTGAGTGACACCCCTCGGATTGGAGGCACTGAAATGCAACGCAGCAACATCGCTGCGCGGGCCGGGCGCTGGAGCGCCCAGCATCGCCGCACGGCAATCTTCGGGTGGCTGGCCTTTGTCATCGCCGCCATCGCGCTCGGGTCCGCATTGGGCACCAAGCAGATTTCCCAGGACAGCAACGGCGTCGGGGAGTCCGGTCGCGCTCAGCAGATCCTCCACGACAAATTCCCTCAGCACGCGAGCGAGCAGGTGCTGATCCAGAGCCGCACGCTGACCACGCATGACGCCCAGTTCGCCGCCGCAATTCGTGACGTGGTCGGACGGCTGGACGCCGTGTCGACGGTGCAGGACGTCCGCTCGCCGCTCGGTGCCGGCGATCGCGGGGCGATCTCGCGGGATGGCCATTCCGCGCTCGTGCAGTTCGAGATCACCGGCAAGGGCGACAACGCCGACAAACGCGTCAGCGCCTCGCTCGCGGCTACCGCCGCCGCCGCGCGGGCTCATCCACAATTCCAGATTGCACAAGCTGGCGATGCGAGCTCCACGAAGGCGCTCAACAAGAGCTTCAACGACGACTTCGCCAAGGCACGATCGCTGTCGCTCCCGATCACCCTGATCATCCTGATCCTCGCGTTCGGTGCCCTGGTCGCGGCCGGAATCCCGGTGCTGCTGGCCATTACCGGCGTCGGCGCAACGCTCGGCCTCGTTGCGGCGGTGAGCCACATCGCCGCGGTCGACCCGTCCGTCTCCGAGGTCGTGCTCCTGATCGGAATGGCCGTCGGTGTCGACTACTCGTTGTTCTACATGCGGCGCGAGCGCGAGGAACGTGCGGCGGGCCGTGATGAGCAGGCCGCACTCCAAGCCGCCGCAGCCACCTCGGGTCGCTCGGTGCTCGTCTCCGGGTTGACCGTGATGACCGCCATGGCCGGGATGTACCTGGCCGGCGACAAGACGTTCGCCTCGATGGCCACCGGCACAATCCTCGTCGTCGCGGTAGCGATGCTCGGCTCGCTGACCGTTCTCCCAGCCCTGCTCTCGAAGCTGGGTGACCGGGTGATGAAGGCCCGCGTTCCGTTCGTGGCCCGTCGCCGCGAGAGCGGCGCGGAGCCGCGGATCTGGGGCGCCGTGGTCGATCGCGTGCTGCGGGCACCTGTGGTCGCGATGTTGATCGCCGGCGGCGCGGTCGTGGCGCTCGCGATACCCGCCTTCGGGCTGCACACCGCGACGCCGGGGCTGCAGGGCCTGCCGAAGGGGCTCCCGATCGTCCAGACGCTCAACCGCATCGAGGCCGCGTTCCCGGGTGGGCCGATGCCCGCCTCGGTGGTCATCGAGGCCCGCGATGTGAACTCACCGCAGGTGCAGACCGGAATCACAGAGCTCGAGCGGCGCGCGCTCGGCACGGGCCTGATCCATCAGCCGTTCACCGTGCAGACGAACCCGGCTCACGACGTGGCCGTCGTGTCGATGCCGCTGAGCGGCAAGGGCACCGACGCGCTGTCCGACCGGGCGCTCGACGCACTGCGCTCGGACGTGATCCCAGGCACGATCGGCGCGGTGGCAGGGGCGAAGGTGCAAGTGGGCGGCAATACGGCCGGCTCCAAGGACTTCAACGACTCGATGAAGTCGCACCTCCCGCTGGTGTTCGGCTTCGTCCTGACGATGGCGTTCCTGTTGCTGCTGGTCACCTTCCGCTCGATCGTCATCCCGATCACCGCGATCGTGCTCAACCTGCTGTCGGTGGGTGCGGCCTACGGCGTGCTCGTGCTCGTCTTCCAGCACACCTGGGCGCAGAATCTGCTCGATTTCAAGTCGACCGGCGCGATCACCTCCTGGCTGCCGCTGTTCCTGTTTGTGATCCTGTTCGGCCTCTCGATGGACTACCACGTGTTCATCCTCAGCCGGATCCGTGAGGGCTACGACCGAGGCCTGAGGACTGAGGAGGCAATCGCCCAAGGGATCAAATCGACGGCCGGCCCGGTGACCAGCGCAGCGATCGTGATGGTCGCGGTGTTCGCCATCTTCGGCTCGCTCGGCGCACTTGAGTTCAAGCAGCTCGGCGTCGGCCTTGCGGTCGCGATCCTGATCGACGCGACGCTCATCCGGGCGGTCCTCCTCCCCGCCACGATGACGTTGCTTGGCGACGCTAACTGGTACCTGCCACGGCGACTGTCGTGGCTCCCCCGTGTCGCTCACGAGCCCGCCCGCGCTTAACGGGCGAGGCTGGCGCGATCAACCAAGCGGGCACGCGCCGGCTGAGGCGCGTGCCCGCTTTTGGCGTGGCGGTGGTCGCTCGGGGCCGCGCAGCGCGTCCCGCCTCAGTTCGGATTGATCCGATCTCATGGTTTTCCCGCGGTAGGTACTAACAACGAGGCGACTGCCAAGGGCAAGATCACCGATCCGAAGACGAAGGCGTTCCTCGCGATCACCACGCGCGACGAGCGGGCGCACGTTGCGTTCCTCAAGAAGGCCCTCGGACACAAGGCCGTCAAGGAGCCGAAGTTCAACTTCCAGCGCATTCCGGCCGACCCCGCGAAGTTCGCCGCCACTGCGTACGTGCTCGAGAACACCGGAGTGCACGCCTACCTCGGGCAGGCCGGCAACATCAAGACCCCGGCCTACCTCCTCGCCGCCGCTTCGATCGTCACGATCGAAGCCCGGCACTCCGGAGCGATCGGCTCGATCCTGGGCAAGTCGATCAGCCCGAACGGACCGTTTGACAACGGCTACACCGCCGCGAAGGTGCTCAAGGCGGTCAAGGGCACCGGCTTCATCGTCGGCTGAACAACTGCGTGAACGCCCCGGGGGACCCTCTCTCCCCCCGGGGCGTTGCCTGGCCCTGGGCTCGCGTATGTGCTGACGCTTTACGGCCGTCGCTATGCGGGCGCCGCTACATCTGGCGACCGACCGGCGGATCGGCGTCGTCGTAGATGCGGGCCGCGGCGAGTTTGCCGCTCTGGCCGCGGACGTACACGGCGACGCCAGCCTGTGGCGGCAGTTCGGTGGCGCCCCACTGCACGACGTTGTACTCGAGCGCACACGCCTGCCCGTCGTCGACGGCGGTGCAAAGTTCCAGCGGAATACCGCCGCCGGCTGAGAACAACCGCTCGTAGTGGGCGCGCAGGTCATCCGAACCGCGGTGGACGTACGAACCGCCGGCTGGTTCACGGGCGTATCCGTCCGGCTCGAACGCCGCGACGATCGCGTCGACGTCGCCCGCCGCGAGTGCGTGCTGGTACTCGGACACGACATCTGACACCCGGAGCTCAGGATCACGCTGCAAGAGCGGCGGACGGTTTGCGTGGCGGCCAGTGACGGGCCAGCTGCTGAAGTACATCCGCAGCTCGTCGATCCGCCCGTCGGGTTGGCGGTCGCTGACGATCGCCACCGGAAGGCTGGCGCGTCCGGACGGGCGGTCGAAGTGCAATACCGCCTCCCCGCTGCCGTGCCCCTCGCTCACGACGTGCTGAACGTCGTCCACCGACACGTTGTGCTGAGTCATCCACGCGTGCAACTCCGTGGCGTACGCCTCGAACGCACGTCGCCCTCGGATCCTGCCGCGAACCGGGTGGTGCAGCTCGGGCACGCCCGCGAACGAGCCGACGAGCGCATCCATCTCCCCGACCATCAGTCCGTCGAAGAATGGGACGGTGATGAACCGATCCCGCCGTCGCTGATCCAACATGTGCTGTAGCGCCGGTGCGGTGAACAGCTCTGGGGCCCACGGCATGCCGCCTAGCCTCCCACACCAACTGGTCGTGGCGCACGCTCCGCCACCGGCAAGCGGGCGGCCTCGAGCGGTTGGCCGGCGAGCTGCCCGCCAGCGCAGTCGACGCAGGGCACGACACGGCGTGGATTGCGGATGCCGGCCAGGCCGAGCAAGCCCCCAAGCGCGACGAGCAGCGCAGCGATCCCGATCCCGACATGGAACGCATGGACCGATGCCGACTGAATCGCATGGGCGACGACCGGACCGACGCGCGACGGATCCCCGTGGGCGAGCGTCTCTTTCCGTGCCTGCGCGACGGTGGCTCGGGCGGCGGGCGAGAGCGCGTGCCCGGCCAGCGAGTCGTTCAGCGAGGATGAGAACTGCGACGAGATCACCGCGCCCAGAGCGGCGATCGCGATCAGTCCGGCGATCCGGGCGATCGCGTTGTTGACTCCGGACGCGATCCCGGCGTTGGTTTCGTCGGCGTCGGAGAGCACGGCCGCGGTCAAGGGCGCCACGGTGCACGCGAGACCGAAGGAGAAGATGAGAAGTGCCGGGAGCAGCTCGGTGACGTAGTTCACGTGCACGTGCAGCCGAAGCATCAGGACCATTCCCAGCGCCGCGATGAGTGGGCCGACCCCCATGAAAAGCCGCGGCCCGAATCGGTCCGCCAGTCGCCCCATCCGCTTGGAGAGGAGGAACATCACGACCGTCGAGGGCAGCATCGCGAGGCCCGCCTTCAGCGCCGTGTAACCGGCGACCTCCTGGAGATAGAGCACGAGCAGGAAGAACGTGACCCCCAGACCGCCGTACATGGCGAACGTCTGCACGTTTCCGACGGCGAAGTTGCGTCGCTTGAACAGGCCGAGCGGGAGCATCGGCGCCGCCGTGCGCCGCTCATGCACGATGAACGCCCCAAGGAGGGCAACGCCGGCGATCGCGGGGCCGTAGACCTGCGGACTCGACCAGCCCACGACCGGCTGGCGGATGAGCGCCACCACTGGACCGGCCAGGCCAAGAAAGGTGAGCGCGGCACCGAGCCAGTCCACCGGGGCATGTGCCGTCCCGGTCACGCGTGGGGGTACGGCACGCGCGACGAGCATCAACGTGAGGACGACGAACGGAATGTTCACGGCAAAGATGAGACGCCAGGACACTGCGTCGACGAGGAACCCACCTGCCAGCGGACCAACGACGGTTGCGATCCCGGCCCACGCCGTCCACGACCCGATGGCAGCGCCTCGCTCCTCCGGCGCGAAGGCCGCGACGATCACGGCTAACGCGCTCGGCGTCAGGAGGGCGCCGAACGCGCCCTGGAGCGCACGGCACGCGATCAGCACCTCGATGCTTGGCGCGACGGCGCAGAGAAGCGAGACGATGCCAAAGCCCGCGACTCCAATCGAGAACACTCGCCGCTCGCCGAACACATCCCCGAGCGAGCCGCCGACCAGGATCAGCGAGCCGAGCGCGAGCAGGTAGGCGTTGGACACCCACTGTTGTCCGGCCAGGCCGCCACCGAGGTCCGCGCGGATCGCGGGCAGGGCCACGTTCACGGCGGTGGCGTCGAGGCCGGCGACGAATGAGCCCATGATCGCCGCGACGAGTGCAAGTTGCTTGTTGGGGATCTCACCGAGCATGACGAAGCTGTCAAGCCGGGCCGCGGGATCACGTGATTCCCCGTGTGCCCGGCTCCCTACATCGTTTTGATGAGCCCCCCGTCGATGACGTAGTTCGATCCGGTGACGTTCGCGGTCTTCGGTGAGGCCAACAACGTCACGAGCGTCGCGACCTCCTCGGGTGTGGTGAAACGGCCGGTCGGCATGCCGGCGGTCGCCTGCTGGCTCACCGCTGCTGTGTCCATCCCCGCGGCCCCGCCGATCGTTGCCGCGACACCGTGCTCGCCAAGCCATAGGTCGGTCGCCACCGGCCCGGGCGAGACGCTGTTGATGCGGATCCCCCGTGGTCCGAGCTCCTGAGAGAGCGCCTTGGCGACGTTGAGCAAGGCCGCCTTGGCAGCGCCGTAGTCGACGACCAGCCCGTCGGGATGAAAGAACGCGTTGACCGAGGCGACGTTGACGATCGCCCCGCCACCCTGCTCGAGCATGCGAGCCACGGCGGCTCGGGTCGCGCGCAGGGCGGCGAAGAAATTGAGCTGAAGGGAGCGCTCGAAGTCCTCGTCACTGACGCTGAGAAAGCCGTCGAGCCGCACGGCTGCGCCGCCCACGTTGTTGACGAGGATGTCGACCCGTCCGTGCCGGTCGACGGCCTCGGCGACGAGCCGGGCGGAACCGGACGGCTCGACGAGGTCCACCTCGATCGGGGTCACGCCCTCGATCCCCGCCAGGCCACCGACGGTTCGAGCGCCGGCGACGACGCGCGCCCCCTCAGCCGAGAGGGCGCGCACAACGGCGAGACCGATCCCCTTGCTCGCGCCGGTGACCACCGCGACTTTCGCGTCCAACTGCAGGTCCATCGCCGTGCCTCCTTTACGTGGTCTGTGGGTCGGAGGCCTCCGGCGCGTCGAGGACGCCGTCGAGCCAGCTATCGATCTCGGTGGTGACCTCCTGCCAATCGGGGGCGACCATATGCAGGTGCGGTCGACCCGCAAACTCGACGTAGTCGGTCTTGGCCGGGGAGTGCTCGTAGTGCTTGTACTGCGCCTTTGACAATGAGGCCGGCACGGTGTGGTCCTCGGCGGCGCCGACGATCAGCAGCGGTGCACGATCGCCGCTCCCAAAGTGAACCTCCGTCGGCGGGTGGAGGTGGAAGTTGGCAAATCCGGCCTCGTAGAAGATCTGGCCGGTCTCCGGAACGGCGTAGCGCTCGTACGCAGCGGCGGCGTCGTCGGCGGAGAACGTGTTCACGAAGGCATAGGTGAACTCCTCAAGGGTCAGTGTCACGACCCCGTGCCACTTGGACGGATGCGCCAACGCGGGCGAACCGGCCTTCAGCGTCGAGAACGGCAGCTTCAGGATGCCCTTCGGCGGTGCCGGGCTCATCGCGACCCCGGCGCGCCCGAGGCCCCGGTCGAGCAGGAGCTCGACGAACAGCCCCCCATACGAGTGGCCGATCAGGACAGGAGGCTGATCGAGGGCACGGATCAGGCCCTCGTAGTGGTCGATGATCTCCTGGACTCCCAGCCCCGCTGACTCCTCGGCCGTGTTGCGCACCTCCTCGACGTCGCCGTGCTTGCGCGGCCACTCCGGCGCCGACACGTCGAACCCGCGACGATTGAAGTAGTCGACGTAGTTGTCCCAGCTCGAGGACGTCAGCCATGCCCCGTGAATCAACATGACCGGAATGTGGCCGTTCTCTGCTTGCTGACTCTCCACCTGCTTCCTCCTGCTTGCGGTTGCCGGAGGTCACACCGTAAGCGCCGAAACCGCCGACACCAAGTCCGATGTGGATCCGATCCAGACCGTCTTTGGCTCAATCCGCCGGCAGCTCGCTGCGGGCGGTGCGCCGCGTCAGCCAGCCCTCCGCGTCTCGGACGTGCTGGGCGGCGCGCACGAGCGCCGTCACGGCCTCCGTCGGCGGCCACGTCGACGCGAGGTCCATGGGAAAGCTGAGTGGTGGATCGAACGGAACCGCGACCACCCCTGAGATCGCGTCGTCGGACCACTCGGACACGAACACGGAGACCGCATCTCCGTCCGCGACCGGCAGCATGCGGTGATCCCACGGCGCGCTGAGGGTCTCCACGGTTCGCTCGAGCTCAGATCCGTGTGCCCGCAGCAGGGCACGCAGCCAGCCGTTGAACATCCGTCCGGGCGGCTCCCGCGGGAGCAGGACCCGTTCGGCGGCGAAGGCGTCGATCGGAATCCCGGCCTCACCGGCAAAGCGATGAGACTCAGGCAGGGCGGCCAGCAGCGGCTCATCTCTGAGCGCGTCGATCCGCACGCCGTGGCGGCGCGCGGCTGCGGGTATCTCCATGACGACCGCGGCCGAGAGTTCGCGTGCGGCGACCCGTCTGAGCAACTCGGGCGTGACGTCCTGATCGACGCGCACGGTGAGTTCGGGGATCGTCGCACTCACCACGTCCGCGACGCGCGTCACCACCGTCTGGCTGAAGGGCCCGTAGCCGATGCTGAGCGCTCCGGCCTCGGTGTGTGCGGCACGCTGCACGTCGGCGATCGCTCCGTCGATCTCAGCCAGTGCCCGCCGCGAACGTTCGAGCAGCACCGACCCGGCATCGGTCAGCTCGACGCGGCGGGTCGTGCGGACGAACAGAGTCACTCCGAGGTCGCGCTCCAGCTCACGGATCGCCCGCGACAATGGCGATTGGGACATGTGCAACCTCGCGGCCGCCCGTCCGAAGTGCAATTCCTCCGCCACCGCGACGAAGTACCGCAGCGGGCGGAGCTCAATCGAAGCGTTCACGGGGGCGAATTCTGACGCCCGCAGACCCTGGGGGTCAGCGCAGCACGTGAGCCGGAGAAGCGACCTGAGCCGATTTGGTCGGCTTGCTGGGTTTCGACTTGGGCTTGTGCGCCATCGCATAGATACCGACCACGACTGCGCCGACGACGAAAATGGCACACACGCCCGCCAGTGCGTAACTGGTGATCCGCACGCCTTCGCTCTTGGTCGACGTTGCACGGTCGACAGCGAGCAGCAGAAAGCCGAACACGATCACGACCCCTGCGCCGCCGGTCAGCGCGGCGAGACAGATCTTCCACAGCGCGGTCCAGTTGATGAGCGAAGAAGCGAAAGCCGTCATCGGTGCGTCCGTCAGGCCGCCGCGCCCGCGACGGCCTCCACGACCGAGCCGGCATTTCCGCCCCCGCCAAACAGATCGGAGACCTCCCAGGCCACCCCGCCGAGCAGCGCGGCCGCCGGGATCGTGAACAACCACGCGGTCGCCATCTGACCGATGACGCCCCAGTGCACGCTGGCGAGCTTCTTGCCGAGCCCGGCGCCGAGGACGCCGCCGGAGACGACCTGGGTGGTCGAGAGCGGGTAGCCGAAGTACGACGAGGCGAGGATCACCGATGCGCTCGACGACTCGGCTGTGAAGCCCTGGGGTGATTCAACGTTCGTGATCCGGTTGCCCATCGTGTTGATGATCCGCCAGCCGCCGGTGGCCGTGCCCGCGGCGATCGCGGTCGCGCAGATGAGCTTGACCCACAGGGGCACGGAGAAGTGGGTTGAGCTGATGTCACCGTGGGCGATCAAGGCGAGCGTGATCACGCCCATCGTCTTCTGGGCGTCGTTGGTTCCATGGGCGAGCGAGACCAAGGACGCCGAGCCGATCTGACCGAAGCGATAGCCGGTGATCGCCTGGCGCTCGCCGAGCCAGCGGATCAGCTTGTAGGCGGCAAACGTGCCGATGATCGCCACGGAGCCGGCGATGACCGGCGAGAGGATCGCAGGGACGAGCACGGACTGAACGAGGTTGTGCCAGTGACCGCACCGCTGCTCGCGGCGACGATCGTCGCACCGATGACGCCGCCGATCAGGGCGTGGCTCGAGCTGGACGGGATGGTGAAATACCACGTGATCAGGTTCCACGTCATCGCTCCGAGGAGCGCGGCCAGAACGAGCTCGAGTCCGGCGTTGCCCGCCAGGACCTTGGGATCGACGATTCCCTTGGCGATCGTCGCCGCCACGCTGATCGAGATGAACGCGCCCGCGAAGTTGAGGACCGCGGAGATCATCACTGCGACCTTCGGCTTCAGGGCACCGGTCGCGATCGACGTCGCCATCGCGTTGGCTGTGTCGTGGAAGCCGTTGGTGAAGTCGAACGCGACGGCCGCGACGATCACCAGGATCAATACGAGCTCCGAGCCCATCCGGCGCGGAGAGTTCCAAATTCGCTCAATCGCCGTGTAAACCGACTGTGAACGCGTCCGGGAAGTCAGCGCGTGAGTCCGAGTACCCTCACATCGTGACCACGCGCGCCGCGATCATCGGAGCCGGTCCGTCCGGTTTCTACACGGCCGATCAGTTGCTGAAGGCCGGGTTCGATGTCGACCTATTCGACTCTTTGCCAACGCCGTATGGCCTCGTGCGCGCCGGGGTGGCGCCGGATCACCCCAAGATCAAATCGGTGACGCGGGTCTATGCCAAGACGGCGAGCCACGAGGCGTTTCGGTTCTTCGGCGGCGTCGAACTTGGCACCCAGATCTCCCGGGAGGATCTGCTCGAGCGCTACCACGCGGTGATCTACGCCCTGGGGACAGCGACCGACAAGCGCCTCGGTATCCGTGGTGAGGACCGTCCGGGGTCCTACGCGGCGACCGAATTCGTCGCCTGGTACAACGGCCACCCTCTGTTCGCCGACCACGAATTCGATCTCAACGGTGGCCGTGCGGTCGTGATCGGGAACGGGAATGTCGCGATTGACGTCGCTCGGATGCTCGTGCTCGACCCCAGCGAACTCGCACCGACCGATACCGCCGACCACGCGCTCGACGCATTCGGGATCGCAGGCGTGACCGAGGTGATCCTGCTCGGCCGCCGAGGTCCGGCCGAGGCAGCGTTCACGAATCCCGAGCTGCGTGAGCTCGGCGATCTCGGGCGCGCCGATGTGATCGTCGATCCGAACCAGCTCGAGGGCGTGGCCGAGCCGGACGACGGCACTCGCCGGCGCAACGTGGAGATCCTCCGGGGGTACGCGCAGCGCCAGCCAACCGGCAAGACGCATCGCCTGGAGCTCCGCTTCCTGCGCTCGCCGATCGAGATCCTCGGTGACGGCGAGACCGGGCCGGTCACCGGAATCCGAGTCGGGGTCAACCGGCTCGTCACGAGCGCCGATGGCCGCGTCACGGCGGAGCCGACCGGCGAGGCGGAGGTGATCGAGTGCGGGCTTGTCCTGCGCTCGATCGGATATCGCGGCGTCCCCGTCGCCGGAATTCCGTTCGACGAGCTGCGGGGGCTGATTCGCAACGAGAGCGGTCGCGTGATCGACGACGCCGGCCATTGCAGCGGCGAATACGTCGTCGGGTGGATCAAGCGCGGGCCGTCGGGCGTGATCGGGACGAACAAGAAGGACGCAGCGGACACGGTCGCTCGGATCCTGGAGGATGCCGAGGCGGGACGGCTGCGCGAGCCGGCACCGGACACGTCTGACGCCGATGCAGTCGGCGCATGGGTCAGCGAACGCGCGCCGGATCACGTGACCTGGTTCGGCTGGGAGGCGATCGACGCTCACGAGTCGGCGCTCGGCGAACCCCACGGCCGGCCGCGGGTCAAGCTCGTCCGGGTCGGCGAACTCGTCGAGGCGGCGCGGACCGCCAGCGGGCGCAGCTCCTAAACCGACGCGACGAACGCGGCGATGGCCGCGGCAACCTGCGTCCGGTGCTCAAGGTGGGGGCTATGACCGCCTGGCAATACGAAGCGCTCGGCCGTCGGCACCGCAGCCTCGATCCGCTCGAGCTGGGCGAGCGTTCCATACGGGTCCTCGGCGCCCTGTATGAGCAGTGTCGGGGCAGTCACGGCGGCCGCCTCCGAATCCAGGGTCCAATCGGAGAACGCAGGGTCGAGCCACACGTCGCACCAGCCCCAGAAGGCCGCGTCGACATCGTCGTGGTAGCGCGCCATCCGCTCGCGGAGCCCCGCGTCGAGGTACTCCCGGCGGGTGCCGCGGATCGCCTCGACGCATCCCGGCTCGACGAAGACGTGCGGCGCGATGAGCACGAGCCCGCCGACCGGATGGTGCGCGGCGTGGATGAGCCCGATCGATGCGCCGTCGCTGTGACCGACGAGCACGGGGTCCGAGAGGTCGAGTTGATCGCGCAGCGCCGGCAGGACCCGCAGCGCCTCGTCGTCGAAGAACGCCGGCGTGCGCGGCTCGGCTGGGCGATCGGACCGGCCGTGTCCGAACCGGGAGAACGTCACAACCCGCCGGCCGGTCGCACGCGAGAGATCGCGCGGGAGCTCGCGCCACAACTCGATCGATCCGAGCCCCTCATGCAGGAGCACGAGCGGCGGACGCTCGGGATCGCCGGCGAGGTCGAGAACCGCGACGCGGCGGCCGTCGATGGCGACGCGGGCGCTGGCGGCGTCCACGATCATGGCGGACCGCGATGTGCGTCAGCCGCCGCCGACGGCGGTCAAACCGGCCTCGGCGGCCTCCATGTCCTGGCTGTAGTGGCCGCCGCTGACGCCGATGGCGCCGATGATCGTCTCGCCGATCGTGATCGGGAAGCCACCACCGAAGATGACGAGCCGGTCGATGCC
The DNA here is from genome assembly GCA_963850335.1 of uncultured Solirubrobacterales bacterium. Taxonomy (GTDB): domain Bacteria; phylum Actinomycetota; class Thermoleophilia; order Solirubrobacterales; family Solirubrobacteraceae; genus Palsa-465. The sequence continues at coordinate 31,163 of CAWKKY010000001.1, forward strand.
GCCGACCGCGCCGGCAGCGAGCGGCGGGTCGTCCTTGATGAAGTCGTGCCATCCCCCGCTCGGCATCCCGAAGCCGACGGCCGTGTACGCCTTGTCCTGGGCGATCTGCACGGCGAACAGCGCGGCGCCGTCCATCCGGCTGAACGCCTTGAGCACGCCGGCTTCATCGCAGATCGCGATGCCCATCGGGACACCCATCTCGGTCGCCTTCGCCTCGGCGGCGGCGATCACACGATGCGCCAGCTCGCTGCTGATCGACTGCTTCTCGAACACGTCGCTCATGTCGCCTCCTCGGCGGTGGTGGTGGGGACGGCAAATCGCTGCTCGAGCTCGCCGACCTCGGGCAGCCCGATGAAGTCCAGGAACTCGCCGAACGGCATCAGCGTCGGCAGCACGTCGATCGGCGAGCCGTCGGCGCGTATGCGCTCCAGCAGGGCCCGCATCGCAGCGGTGGCGGCGAGCAGGAGACCGATCGGGAAGATCACGAGCTTGAAGCCGAACTCTCGCAGCTGCGTGTGGGTGACCGGTGGCGTCTTGCCACCCTCGGCGTAGTTGAACAGCAGCGGCACGTCCGACAGGGCGGTGGCGATCGCCTCGATGTCGGCGATCGACTGCGGCGCCTCCACGAACAGGACGTCCGCACCTGCGTCGCGGTAGCGCCGCGCGCGCTCCAGCGCGGCGGGCAGCCCCTCGACGGCTCGGGCATCGGTCCGGGCGACGATCAGGAACTCATCGGAAGTCCGCGCCGTGACCGCCGCGCGGACCTTCGCCGCCATCTCGAGCGCGTCGATCAGGTGCTTGCCGTCCATATGCCCGCACTTCTTGGGCATGACCTGATCCTCGATGTGGATCGCGGCGACCCCCGCCGTCTCGTACTCCTGCACCGTCCGGATCACGTTGATGGCGTTGCCGTAGCCGGTGTCGGCGTCGGCGATCAGCGGGATCCCGACGGCGCCCGCGATTCGCCGGGCGTTGTCGACCATCTCGGTCATCGTCAGGAGCCCCACGTCGGGCTGGCCGAGACGCGCCGCGGCCGTCCCGAACCCGGTCATGTACGCGGCGGAGAACCCGGCCTGCGCGATGAGCCGGGCGCCGAGCGCGTCAAAGCACCCGGGCGCGAGCACCATCTCCTCGCCCGCGAGCAGCGGCCGCAGGCCGACGGACGAGCTGCCGTCTGCACTCAGCATGGTCCGCTCAGGATGGCACGCCGCTTGGGTTGTCGTTTGCCGCTCGCGCGCGGGGCGGATATCTTGCTGCGCAAATGCGGAACGTGTTGGCGGTCGTCACCCCGCATCCGCGCCAGGAGGGCGTGATCGAGGAGGCGGCGGGGATGCTTGCCGGCGGGCGTGGCCGGCTCACCGTGGTGTGCCTGTGGACGCCGGCTCCTTGCTGGGCATTCGTCGGACATGCGGGGATTCCTCCGCTCGAGATGCTCAGCGATCACGCGGAACGAGCCGCCGCCTGGCTGCGCGCTGAGTGTGCCCGCGTTCCGGCGGAGATCAGCCTCACGCTGTGCTGTCGCAAGCGGCCGCCGTGGTGGAGCCGGAAGCCGATCGAGCCGCCCTCAAGCTGCAGCTATGACTGCGTCGTCGTCGACGACTCACTCCGGGTGCGCGTCCGGGTGTCAGAAGCGGTAACCGAAACCGCGCACGTTCTCGATGCACTCGCCCGCCCGCCCGAGCTTGCGGCGCAGGCGCAGAATCGCGAACTTGACCCGGTCGCGGTTGACACCGACCGGATCGTTCCAAGCGAGCTCGAGCAGTTGCTCGGGCGATAGAACCTGACCCTTGTGCTGAACGAGCGCCATCAGCAGGCGCCACTCGAGCGGCGTTACCGCGACCGTCGCACTGTCGACGGTGACGCGTCGGCTGCGAACGTCCATCCGCAGGCCGCTTGCATCGTCAGCCAGGATTTCCGCTTCCGGCGGCTCGGCCTGCGAGCGACGCACGAGTGCGTAGAGCCGGGCGACGAGCTCGGCGTTGCCGAACGGCTTGGTCAGATAGTCGTCGGCGCCCGCCTGGAGGCCACGGACCTTGTCGAACTCGAGGTTGCGGGCGGTCAGCAACAGCACCGGGACATCGCTCACGTCGCGGATCCGCTCGAGCACCTCCCAGCCATCGAGGTCAGGAAGCCCGATGTCGAGCACGACCGCGTCCGGGCGCAGGTCATAGAGCGCCCGGAGTCCTGAGCGTCCGTCGGCGCGGAGGACCGGATGCAGTCGACCGCGGCTGAGCGTCAGCTCCAGCGCCCCGCGCAGATCTTCCTCGTCCTCGATCACGAGCACCGTGGGCCCGTCAGACGGCGGCACGAGCCACCCCCTGGGGATCGATGGGGACCGTGAGCCGGGCGATGACGCCGGGCGAGGATACGTTGTTCGAGACGGTGAGATGGCCGCCGAGCAGGTCGGCGAGCTGGACGCTGATCGGCAGGCCGAGCCCGGTGCCCTGGCGGGTGCGTCCTCCGGGCCGACCGCGGTAGAACGGCTCGAAGATCCGCTCGAGCTCGTCGGGAGCGATCCCGGGACCATCGTCGACGATCTCGATGACCCAGTTCGGACCCGCCGGATGAGCGGCGCAGCACACCTCACTACCGGCGAACTTGGCCGCGTTGCCGAGAAGGTTGAGCACGATCTGGGTCAGGCGCACCCGATCGGTGCCGATGGCCGGTCCGGGAACCAGGGCGGAGGCGATCGAGACCTCGGCCGGCGCCACGAGGCGCACGTCCTCGATTGCATCCTCGACCGCGCCGAGGACGTCGATCACGGTCTCCTCGACTGGGAGCGACCCCGTCTGGAGCTGGGCGAGCACGAGCAGGTCATCGACGAGCCTGGCCAGGCGAAGCGATCCCCGCTTGACTGCCTCGGCGAGGTGGCGTTGACCATCGCTCAACACCTCGCCGTCGGGGTCAAGGAGCAGGTCGATGTAGCTGTGCAGCGCGCTCAGCGGTGTCCGCAGCTCGTGCGAGACGGTGGCGACAAACGCCGTCTTCAGATCGTCGAGCTCGCGCAACTGTTCGTTCTGGTCCTCGACGCTTCGCCGGGTTGCGCGCTCCATCTCGAGCAGCCGCTTCTGCCGGCGTTCGAGGTTGAGCTGGGCGGTGACGTCGCGGTAAACCCACATCCGGCGGCTGACGCGTCCTCCAGCGGGAATCGGGAGGAAATGCTGCTCGAGAATCCTGCCGTCGGCCGTCTCGACGAACCGGCGTCGGACGATCGCGCCGTTGGTGACGATCTGCTCCGCCGCCTCCAGGAACGCCGCCGGATCGGCCATCCCCTCCGAGAACCCGCGCTGGACCTCCGCGACCGGGCGGCCAATGAGAGTCTGGGGATCGCCAAGCCCTGGGAAGAAGTCCCGGATCTGTGCGTTGGCGAAGGCCACCCGGCCGTCGCTGACGACGACGACCGCTTCGTCGAGCGTGTCGATGAGGGCGGTCAGGAGGCGGCCCGAGGCCACCACCTCGTGCGCCTCGTCCTCGGCGCGATTCCGGTCGCCGGGTACGACGTGGGCGGAGACGGGGCTCGTGGCGAGGACCACCTCGTACAGGCGCACGCGGCCCTCAAGGTCACGGACGCGCGCCTCGAGTTCGTCAACGGATCGGGTCGGCGCGGCGCCGTTCGTCGCCGCCGGGTTCATCGGCCATCTCCAGCGTTTTCAGTCGTCGGATCCATCATGCGAGGTTGCCGCCAGGGTGCAGTGAGTGCGGTCGGTCTTGACCTGGGCGGAAGCTGTCGTAGCGTGGGAGTCGCAGGCCTCCAACCCAGAGGCCGTCGCGGGATCGTTGATGCACGTCAAGCCCACATCGTCATTGGCTCGACCGAACCTGTCATCGGTATCGCTCCGAACGATGCCGCGGCTTTGTACGGACACACGGCGGTGATCCACACGCCGCGGGATGAGGCCTCGTTCGGTCACCGCGCCCGGCTCCCGGTGCGCGTGACGGTGGCCGACGAGCTCCAGGCGACGATCGTCGACCTGGTCGACCTCGCCCTGCTCGTCAAGCAGCTGTCGTGGAGCGCCACCGGGCCGAACACCGGCAAGGTCCGCCGGAGGCTCGACGAGTTGGTCGTGCGACTGCGCGTGCGCACCGACGAGGTCGCCGCGCGGATGCTCGAGCTCGGGCATCTCCCCAATGGCCAATCGCGAACGGTCGCGATCGAGACCGACCTGACGCCGCTGCCCCCGGGCCGACTCGACGCCCACGGCGCGTGGGCGGCCCTCAGCGAATGGATCGACCAGGTCCAGGCGCGGCTCGTCCTGGCCCGCCGGACGACCGCCACCGACGCGATCACGACGGAGCTGCTCGCCGACATTCACGGCGATCTCACCGTCTCTGAGACGTAAAACGGCCGACGCCGGCGGCGCCGAGCATCCTTGCTCAGCACCAACGGCGGACGGTGGCGAGGTCGGGGACGTGCTCCCCGGCTCGCCGGGAGCCGCGCTCGATCCGATCGAGTCGTTCGATCACCTCGAGCCGCTCTTGCCGGCTGCGTTCCCGGCGGCGCCTGAGCGACATGATCCGGCTGGACCAGTCAGGGCGCGGAATGCGCGGGAGTGAGCGGATGCTCACCGCCCGGAGATCTCCACGCATGGGAGATCCTCCTTCCGGTTGGGATGGTTGGGTGGCGCCCGCGATGCGGGCAGGGGCTATCGGCGTCCTTCTAGGACGAGTTGTGTGTCATCGCTGTGACACCAGCTTGTGGTCACCGGTCCTCGTTCCGTGCACCTGCGCGCGGATGACAGTGACTTACGTACGTGTCAATGCTGCTCCCCGCCGGCCAATGGCCGTGCGGGTCAGATGAAGATCGTGCTCTGCGTCATGTTCGTTCGTCCTCCCTGGGCGTGTTTAGGCAATAAAAAAGGGCGGTCTCAGTGACCGCCCTCGCTTGAGGAATCGTGATGTGCGCGTGATGCTCAGCGCACGCGCCTCCAAGCGAGGGTGGTGGAGTCGTTTCCACGCAGCGTCGACGGCTCGCGCACCGACGCGCCGACCGGCATGACGAGCGTAGCGCTCGATGCGGCTGCGGGGCAATGTGTCAGTGAGGTCGAGGTCATCGTGGTAACTCCTGCTTGGTCGGTCGAGGGTAACTCAGAGTTCGTCCGATTGCAAGGAGATTTCACCCAATTCGTGGATTTCCTGTCGTGCGCAGGATTCGGCGCGCCGAGCGGGCCTCGCCGCTGCCCAAGCTCCTTGAGCTCCGGGCAGATCGCTCGCAGCTCTACCCCGACATCCGCGGATGGATGGTCAAGCTCGACCGACGGGCCGATGGGTCGTTTGCGCAGCACCGCCGAGATCTTCCGATAGCGCATGAGCCTTCACGGGCTCCTCTTCGACTGGACGGACGGCGTCACCGGCGCCGTGTTTCTGGCGCTCGTCGTCGCGGTCGGCCTCGCCTACATGGGGGCGGCCCGGCGCGGCGAGCGGCGGGATCGACGGCGTCGGCGCTGGCCTCAGCGACGCACCTGCTGCTTCCTCGGCGGCCTCGCGCTGCTCATCATCGACCTGTACTCCGGGCTCGGATCGGCGGCCGACGAGCGGCTCTCGGCGCACATGGTCATGTGGGTTCTCGTCGCGCCGCTGCTCGCCGCCGGCGCGCCGGTGCGACTGGCGTTGTTAGCGCTCGGCAGGACCGGCCGGCGCCGGTTGGCGCGGGTGCTCCACTCCGGCGTCGTGTCGACACTGACGCGGTCGTCAGTGGCGGTCGGCGTGTTCTCAGCCGCCCTGATCCTCACCCATACCCCTGCCGTGTACGGCCTGGCCCTGAGCAATGACTACGTCCATGAGGCCGAGCACGCGCTCTACCTGATGACCGCGCTGCTCGTATGGGTCCCGCTGCTCGGCGTCGATCCGTTCCCCCATCGCGCGCGGGCGCGGGGGCAGTTCGCCTGCATGCTCGCGTGCATGGTGCCGATGCTCATCGTCGCGCTCTGGCTGGGGACGGCCGGGCACGTCGTCTACGGGCACTACGTCGACACCCTTGGGCCCTCGGCGCTGCACGACCAGCGCGTGGCGGCGACGATCATGTGGGCGGGCGGGCTGCCCGCGTTCCTCGTGCCGGCGCTGACCGCGATACGGCCGTCGTGGCGTGGTGACGCCCGCCGCCCGACGCAGGCGGTGCCATCGCGCGGCGCGGCCGTCTAGGCCGATTGGTGCGCGGGTGATTCATGGTCGCGCACCAGGACGATGTCCCACGCGCCATGCCCGGGCGGGACGGAGCGGGACGACGAAGCGGGGCGGCGTTATTTCAGCGAGGTGTAGTTGTAGTCCCAGCTGCCGGAGTTCCACAGCTGGTTGATCCCGCGGACGGCGGTCCCCTCGATGTTCGCCTGCTTGTCGAAGGACCACGGGATCGCGACGGCGTTCGCGACGAGCTGACGGTCGATGTTCGCCCACACGCGGGCGCGGGCGCTCACGCCGCTCGTCCGCTCGCCGGCTTTCATCAGCGTGTCGAGTGGCGTCAGTCGGCCGCCCGTGTACGTGCCTCCGGTCGCCTTCGGCCAGTCGGCGGCACCCACCATCCCCCAGTTGCCGTTGTTCGTGGAGGAGACGTTGTAGCCGGCGAATGCCGGGTCGAGCGTCGTCTGGGGATCCGCCCAGTCCCGGACCCACCCGACGTCCGGGCAGACGTCGATCTTCGCCTTGGGGTTGCCGCAGTACTTCTCGAACATGACCGACTGATCGACGAGCGTGAAGTTCGTCTTGAAGCCGAGGCTCTGGACGGCGTTGTTGGCGATTGCGGCGTCCTTGTCGGCCGGATCGCCGGTCGATCCCACGACCTTGACGACGTAGGACCCGGTGTACTTCCCACTCGGATACCCGGCGAGCTTCATGTACTTGGCGGCGACGGTGGCGCTGCCCTCCGGGTGGTCGTTGAAGTCGACGCCCGGGCCGAGGTCGCCGCCGGCGAGGTCGTAGCCGCTGGAGGTCGGGTAGATGAAGTGCGTCCCGACCTGCGCGACGACCGTACCGCCCTCGGCCTTGACCATGGCTGTCCGGTCCAGCGCCGCCCATAGCGCCTTGCGGACGTTGACGTTGGCGAATGGCCCGCTGCTGTTGTTGACCGCGATGTAGTGGTCGCCGGCCCCGGGAACGGCAACCATCTGATCTGGGTACTGCTCGTAAGCGAGCTTGACGATCGTGCCGGCTGGGACGTCGTTCTGGAGCGTGTGAGCGCCGCTCAGCACCTGACGGCCGATCACGTCCGGATCACCGCCGATGTTGATGTTGACCGCGTCGAGGAACGCCGGGCGGGGATCGCCGGTGGCGGCAGTCCACGATGGATTGCGGATCAGGGTTGCGCTCTTGCCCGGCTGATACCCAATCCCCAGGAACTTCCCGTGGGCATCGGCCTTCAGCATGTACGGACCAGTCGCGACCTGGATCGCGTCGCCGTATTGGGACGGCTTCTTGCGATCGAGCGGAGCCGCGAACTCCTTCGGCACGGGCGCGCTGAGCGGCAGCGCCAGCGCGCCGGTGAAGAAGCCGCCGGTCGGGCCGGTGAGATGAAAGACGATCGTGTACTTGTCCGGCGTCGAGATGCCGGAGATCGGGCCGCCGGTCGCATTCGCAGCACCCGCAATCTGGCTGAAGTACGAGGCGAAGTACGGGTTGGCGACGTTTGGGTTGGCGCCGCGCTCGATCGCGTAGGCGACGTCCGCGGAAGTCACCTCGCGCCTGACCGGCGGGCTGTAGTGGACGCCGTGGCGGATGTGCACCGTGACCACTCGGTCGCCGTCCGAGAGTGCCGGCGGACCCGAGGCGAGCAGTGGGATCGGGTGGCTGGCATCGTTCGGCGGGAACATGTACAGGGGCGTCTGGGTCGCGTAGACGACCGGATAGTCGACCGCAAAGTACGTCTGACCGGGATCGAGGTGCTGGAAGTCCTCATGGTCATACACCGTCAGCACGCCACCATGTTTGGCGCCGGCCCACGACTCGCTGCAGCAGTCTCGTCGGGTGCCGGGGTGGCCGGTCGTGTGTGACGACGAGCCACACGCCGCGAGTGTCGATGCGAGCACGCACGCGAGCGCGCCCAGCCGAAACTGTGTTGTCCTCACGAGCTTCCTCCTCAGAAAGCGGTGAGCGGTCTCGCAACCGCCCTTCACTCACCTTAGAGGGAAAAGCGGCGTTCTGGGAGGGCGACGGACAGGTTTCCGAGACGCGGCGCCGGAGGCCTCGACAAGAGGATGAGTCGCCTCAGCCGGGGAGGAGGACGACCTCAGCGGGGGTGGCGGCCATTCCGCCGACAACGCCGAGCACGAGGGAGAACTGGAGCGGTGGCTTGAGCAGACCCTCTGCTCGCGAGCGCCAGCGCGGCCTCGAGGTGACCGGAGTCGTACAACTCGAGCTCCGGCTTGACGCCGAGCTCGCCCATCCGGTAGGCGAGTCGCCTGACACCGTCCGGTGGATTGAAGAACTCGCCAGGACCGAAGCTCATCGAGCAAACGTTGAGTGTGGCCGTCCGCGGCCGTACCTCCACGAGGGCCACCCGGGTTGTCCTGTTTGCCGTCCGATCATGGTGCAACTGTTCGAGCGGCTGAACGAGACCGTGGACCTGGCGATCCTTGATGGTGACCACCTGCGCTTCGTCGATCAGATCCCCGCTCGGCACCGGCTGCGCGCGGTGTCCGGCATCGGCGCGACGTTCCCGCTCCACTGCACCGCCAACGGGAAGGCGACCTTCTGGACGAGCTCGAGTCGATCCGTGGGACTGGCGTTGCGTTTGACCGCGACGAGCACACCCAGGGGATCAGTGCGGGCGGGATCGCCGTCGTCGATGCGGGCGCGCTCGCCGCGATTTCGGTCCCGGTGCCGACCGAGAGATTCCGTGGACGAGGGGACGAGATTGGCCGGGAACTGCTCGCGACGTGTGCGGCAGCGCGCACCGCGCTCGGCATGCAGAACGGATAGTGCGGGATGAGGAAGTTCACTCCCAACATCACTCCGTAGCCACGTTTTACTTTCACTTCTCACTGCCGATAGCTCACCTGTAGACGGAGAACTCGGCAAGAGAGGTGCGGGGTGTACAGCAGGCAGGCGCAGGTCGTCCGCAACGGTAATGGTCGGACGATTCGAACCAAGGCACGCGGTTACGAGGTCCTCAGAGACCCAGCACTCAACAAGGACATCGCGTTCTCGGCACGCGAGCGCGCCGCGCTTGGCCTCAACGGCCTGCTGCCGCCCGTGATCGCATCTGAGCTCGAGCCACAGCTCGACCGCGCGTATGCCGCCTACCACGCAGCACCCAGCGACCTTGAGAAGCACATTTACATGTGGCGTCTGCATGACAACAACGAGACGCTGTTCTACGCGCTGCTCCAGCGTCACATGCTCGAGATGCTCCCGGTCGTGTACGACCCGGTCGTCGGCGAGGCCATCGAGAATTACAGCGAGGTGTTCACCCGCCCGCGCGGTGTATTCCTCAGCATCGACGATCCGGATGGGGTCGAGGCGCGGCTCGCAGCCATCGGCGCCGGGCCTGACGACATCGACCTGCTCGTGGCCTCCGATGCAGAGGAGATCCTCGGGATCGGGGACTGGGGCGCGAACGGCATCGACATCTCGATCGGCAAGCTCGCCGTCTACACGGCGGCCGCGGGCGTCGATCCGACCCGCGTCGTTCCGGTCATCCTCGATGTCGGGACCGACAACGCCAGGCTGCTCAATGACCCGGAGTACATCGGCTACCGGCACGGCCGGATCCGTGGTCAGCAGTACGACGACTTCGTGGGCGCCTACGTCGAGGCGGCCAAGAAGCTGTTCCCCAAGGCGATGCTCCACTGGGAGGACTTCGGTTCGACGAACGCCCGGCGCATTCTCGATCGCTTCCGGGACGATGTCCCGACGTTCAACGATGACATGCAGGGCACCGGCGCGATCGTCATGTCCGGGCTTTTCAACGCCGTCGGGCTGAGTGGAACCGCGTGGCGCGACCAGCGTGTGGTGGTCCTCGGCGGCGGCACGGCCGGATGTGGGATCGCCGACCAGGTCCGCGACCAGATCGCGCGGGACGGCGTCTCAAAGGAGGAGGCCACGCGCCGCGTCTGGATCGTCGACCTGCCGGGGCTGCTCACAACGGACATGAACGACGGGCTGCTCGACTACCAGCGTCCGTACGCCCGCCCAGCCGACGAGGTCGCCGAGCTCCGTCGCACGCCGTGCGCGGCGGACCGGACCGCCGAGACGCGCTGGCCGGCGATGGCCGCGCTCCGCGCCGCCGCCGCGGGCCGGGACGGGATCATCGACCTCGCGACAACCGTCGAAGCGGTCAAACCCACGATCCTCATCGGTACCTCGACGACGCCCGGCATGTTCACCGAGGAGATCGTCAAGACGATGGCCGCGTCGACCGAGCGCCCGATCATCTTCCCGCTCTCCAACCCGACGGTTCTCCACGAGGCAACCCCGGAGCATCTGCTCACGTGGACCGACGGCAAGGCGCTCGTTGCCACGGGCGCGCCGTTCGACGACGTTGAGCTGGGCGGAGTGACCTACCGAATCGGTCAGGCGAACAACGCCGCGCTGTACCCGGGCTTCGGCTTCGGGGTGATCGTGTCGCGGGCATCGAAGGTCACCGACGAGATGATCCTGGCGGCGGCCGAGGCGGTCGCCGGCGAGGCCGATCTGTCGACCCCGGGGGCGTCGCTGCTGCCGTCGAATGCCGCGCTGCGGACGACCTCGAGCATCGTCGCCGTCGAGGTCGCACGGACGGCGATCACGCAGGGGCTGGCGCGCGCCGAGATCGACGATCCAGTCGAGGCGGTGCGTGAGGCAGCGTGGTGGCCGGTCTACAACGCCGTCGAAGCGGTCTAGCGCGATGAGCATCACGCACGAGAGCAATTCGCCGGCGGTGCTCGACCTGCCGGTCGGCATCGACGCGAGCGGCACGCGCTCCGAGAGCGACTCGCTCGGCGAGGTCGATGTCCCCGCGGATCACTACTGGGGCGCGCAGACGCAGCGCTCGCTCGTTCACTTCGATATCGGCGGGGACAAGGATCGGATGCCGATCGAGGTGTACCGGGCGTACGGCGTCGTCAAGAAGGCGGCGGCCGAGGTGAACACGGACGCCGGACGGTTGCCGGCGTGGATCGGCGAGCTGATCACTCAGGTCGCCGACGAGGTGATCGCGGGCGCGCTCGACAGCGAATTCCCGCTGTACGTCTGGCAGACCGGATCCGGGACGCAGTCGAACATGAACGTCAACGAGGTGATCTCGAACCGCTGCATCCAGCTCGTCGGGGGCACGCTCGGGAGCAAGGCGCCGATCCATCCCAACGACCACGTCAACATGGCGCAGTCGTCGAACGACACGTTTCCGACGGCGATGCACATCGCGGCGGACACGATGCTCCATCAGTTCCTGCTGCCCCGCCTCGACGACCTGCGCACTGCGATCGCGGCGAAGTCGGACGCATGGTCCGACGTGGTGAAGATCGGGCGCACCCACCTCGAGGACGCGACGCCGATCACGGTCGGCCAGGAGTGGTCCGGCTACGTAGCGATGATCGACGACGCGCGCGCCGCCCTGGTCGCGGATTCCACGACGTTGCTGCGACTCGCCGCCGGTGGGACCGCGGTCGGCACCGGGCTCAACAGCTCCCCCGGGTTCGCCGAGGACATCGCGGCCAAGATCGCGTCGCTCACATCTCGACCGTTCGTCACGGCCCCAAACAAGTTCGCCGCTCAGGGATCGCTCGACCCACTCGTGCGGTGCTCCGCCGGACTTCGGAACCTCTCCGTGTCACTGTTCAAGATCGCCAATGACATCCGCTGGCTCGGGTCCGGACCCCGGACCGGGTTCTACGAGCTGCTGCTCCCGTCGAACGAACCCGGCTCGTCGATCATGCCCGGAAAGGTCAACCCGACGCAGGCGGAGGCGATGCTGATGGTCGCCACCCAGGTGATGGGCAACGACACCGCTGTCGCCACCGCCGGCAAGGAGGGCAACTTCGAGCTCAACGCGTTCCGGCCGGTGATCATCGCCAACGTCCTGCACAGCATGCGGATTCTCGGTGACATGTGCGACCACTTCCGCCGATTCATGATCGAGGGCGCGCAGCTCAATGAGGCGCAGATCGGTCAGTACGTCGAGCGGTCGGTGATGATGGTGACCGCCCTCGCGCCCGTCATCGGGTACGACAAGGCCTCCGCCATCTCCCACCTGGCGATCGAGCAGGACCTGACGCTCAAGGAGGCGGCCCTGCGCTCCGGCGTGGAAGAGGAGCTGTTCGATCGCGTCGTCGTGCCGCTCAAGATGACGCGGCCCGGCAGCGCCGACCAAGCGTGACTGCCCAGCCGCCATCGATCGATAGCTCGCCTGGTCTGAAGCGTCTCCCCGCGCTGCTGTCGGTCGTCGCCGGCAGCGCCGACGTCATCGGCTTCCTCGGACTCGGAGGTGTATTCGTCGCCCACATCACCGGCAACCTGATCATCCTCGCGGCACGCCTCGTCGACGGGGTTCGCGTCGGGATCTCGCCGATCCTGTCCGTGCCGGTGTTCGTCGCCATGCTGATCGTCACGCGCATCCTCGCGGCACGTCTGATCACGCGGGGGCGCGCGCCCCTCGAACCGTTGCTCGGACTCCAGTTCGTCCTCTTGGCGGGATTCTTCGCCTTCGGGGTGATCAGCGGCACCCACGGCGACCCGGACGCGGCCGCGAGCGCGCGACGACGCGCGGCCCACACGTGGCCGGCGATCGTCGGGTTCACGGCCGGCGCGGCCCTCGGCGCGGCGCTGTACGCCGGAATCGGGATCGCTGCGCTCATCGTCCCGTCCGGTGGCGCGCTGCTCGCGCTTGTGGCCGTGCGGGCGTGGCCGTCAATCGATCTTGCGCCAGTGTCATCAATCAACCGGGAAGGATCCACATGAGCCAATGGAGTCGCCGGGACATCGTCACGACAGGCGTGCTCGGCGCGGCCGCGGCGGGCGGACTCGTCCGGACCGCCAAGGCGAGCGCGAGTAGCAGCACCGGTGGACACAGGGCCACGGTGACGGCGTCCGACGCGCCGACGTTGCCACCATCAACCCACACCTACAAGTTCCCGCTGACACACACGAGCCCGCAGGTGAAGCGTAAGGGCGGCACGGTCATCGAGTGCACGGTCAAGAACTTCCCGGTCGTCGGCCAGAGCGACGCCGCGATCTTCCTGCTCACGCTCGAGCCGGGAGCGATCCGGGAGCCGCACTGGCACCCGAACGCCTGGGAATTGGAGTACGTCGTCTCCGGTCACGCCCGGCTCGGGGTCGTCCTGCCGGACGGGACCTACGATCTCGTCGACCTCGGTCCCGGCGACGTGGGCTTCGTCCCGCGGGGATGGGGGCACTACATCGAGAACATCGGCAGCACGCCGATGAAGATGCCGATCGTGTTCGGCAACAACGATCCGAACGACATCGGCCTCTCGACGTTCTTTTCCGGCCTCCCGACGCACGCGTTCGCGCGGACGCTCGGGCTGCCGGAATCGGAGATGGAGAAGGCCGACAAACCCGGCAAGACGCTGTTCATCGTGCCGTAGCTGCCCAGCGCCCGGACTCGCGGTTCGGTTCAGGCGGTTCGGAGACCGTCGATGTGCTCGACCCAGAGGGAGAACGACATGAGGCCCCACAACTGCCGGCTGTAGTCCTCCTGACGTCCGACATGGTCGTCGAGCAGGCGGGTCACCGCAGCCGGCTCGAAGTACCCCTGGGTGCGCGTGCGCTGGGGCGAGAGCAGGTCACGCGCGAGCGGCTGGAGGTCGCCGCGCAACCAGGCGGCCGCGGGAATCGAGAAGCCACGCTTGCGGGCCTTGATGATGTTCTCCGGGATCAGCGGCGCCGCGGCCTGGCGGAGCAGGCGCTTCTTCTTCAGTCCGGAGACCTTGAGCTTCGTCGGAAGCGCGAGCGCGAGGTCGGCGACAACTGGATCAAGGAACGGCACGCGCGCCTCGAGGCTGTGGGCCATGCTCATGCGATCCGTCTTGACGAGCAGATCGTCGGCGAGGTAGATACCGAGGTCGACGTCCTGAAGGCGGGCGAGCAGCGGCGCGCCCGCGGTCTCGGCGAAGCGCGCGCGCCATGTGGCGAGTGGGTCCGCTCGTGGGCGCTGCCATTCAGGGGAGAGCAGCTCGGCCCGCTGCCCGTCGGAGAAGATTTCCTTCCAGCCGTGATGGCGCTCGAGTGGCGGCAGCGCGGCCGCGCGGACGAACCGCTTGGCGCGGTAGTCGAAGCTGACCCGCCGGCTCGAGCTCGGCAGCAGCTCCACAAGCGGCGCCAGGCGTGCGGCGGCCGGACCGACCCGCTGCGCGAGTTGGTCGGCGGCATACGTCTCATAGCCGCCGAACAGTTCATCGCCTCCCTCGCCCGAGAGGACGACCTTGACGTGACTCGACGCCAGCTCGGAGACGAGGAACGTCGGCAGCGCCGAGGAGTCGGCGAACGGCTCGTCGCAGGCGGCGACGATCCGGGGCAGCAACTCCGCGACGTCCGGCTCGACGACGAGCTCGTGGTGATCGGTGTCGTAGCGCCGCGCGACCTCGCGCGCGAGATCGAGCTCGTTGAACGAGCGCTCGCGAAAGCCGATCGAGAACGTCGACACGCGGGCTGAGGACGCGGTGGCGGCGAGGGCGGCGAGCGCGGAGGAATCAACCCCACCGGAGAGCAGCACGCCGACCGGAACGTCGGAGAGGAGGTGGGCGCTGACTGAGTCGCGCAGGCGCTGACGGAGTTCCTGAGCGAGGGCCTCGGCCGGTTCCCGTCGCAGGTCGGCGATTGACGCGGGTGTGGGACGCGCGTAGCGGGTCAGGGTCGGACCGTCCTTGGAGCACAGCAGCGTGTGCCCGGGCGGGAGCTTGCGCGCGGCGGCGAAGATCGTGAGCGGCGCCGGAATCGAGTTGAAGGCGAGGAACGCGTGCAGCGCGTCGGGGTCGACGTGACGGGAGAACGACGGGCGGCGGAGCAGTGCCTTCAGCTCGGAGGCGAAGCTCAGCTCGCCGGCGGCGACCGAGTAGAACAGCGGCTTGATCCCGAACCGGTCACGCGCGAGCAGCAGCCGCTCCTCATGGCGATCCCAGATCGCCACCGCGAACATTCCGCGCAGGCGCTCGACGAAGTCCGGTCCGTGTTTGACGTAGAGGTGGAGCAGTACCTCGGTATCACAGTGGGTGCGGAAGCGAACGCCGTCCCGCTCGAGCTGCGCGCGGAGCTCTGGGTAGTTGAAGATCTCGCCGTTCTGCACGACACACACCGCCCCGTCGTCGGTGAGCATCGGCTGGTCGCCATGCGCGAGGTCGAGGATCGCGAGCCGGCGGGCGGCGAGCCCGGTCGGCCCGTCGACGTGCTGGCCGCCGGCGTCCGGCCCCCGGTGAACGAGCGTCTCGTTCATCCGCGCGAGCAGCTCCGCGTCGGCCCGGCGCCCGCGCGCATAGTCATAGCTACCGCAGATCCCGCACATGTCCCGAAGGCGTCAGGGGAGCCGGTTGAGCGCGCTGCGCTTGTTCGCCGGACGCGCGACGATCAGCCACACGGTGGTGAAGATCACCGACAGGTACAGCTGGACCGAGCGATCCGCGATGTACTCGAGGTCATGGGCGAGCTTCTCGGCCCACGTCATCTCGCGCGTGAGCCGGAGCTGGGCCAGACCGGTGACGCCCGGGCGCACGACGAGCCGCTGCCAGTACTCGGGGATGCTCACGCACAGTTCGCCGAAGAACGCCGGACGGATCGGGCGCGGCCCGACGAGACTCATGTCCCCGCGGACGACGTTGAGCAGCTGGGGCAGCTCGTCGAGCTTTGACGCGCGGAGGATCCGACCGGTGCGCGTGACCTCGGTCTCGGTGAGGGCCGTCAGCTCCGGTCCGAGGTAGGGCCCGAGGCGCTGCTCGGCATCGGGGGCGAGCGTCCGGAACTTGAGCATCTGGAACAGGTGGCCGCCGCGCCCGACGCGCCAGCCGCGGTACAGCACGGGCGCAGTCGGGGAACTCAGCTTCAGCAGGACGGCGATGGCGAGCGAGAGCGGCGCCGTCACCAGCGCCACCGATCCGGCGATCATGACGTCGAGCCCGCGGAGCAGGCTGTCGACGAGGCGGGGCTGGAACACGTGTGACATCGCCGCGTATTGCTCGACGAGCGAGCCGTACTGGGCCGGCGGCGCCGAGGGCGTCTCGCCGGCGAGCACCCGGGAAAGACGACCGCCGCCGGTGGCCCGTGTCGGCTTGGTGCCCATCATCGGACGGCTGACAGGACCATGTCGACAAGGATCTGGGGATCGCGGCGCGGCCAGTCCAGCGTTCCGGTGCGCTTCTCGAGCTCGAGCGCGCGGGCGTCGCTCAGCGGGCGCAGGCGGCCGGTGCGGATGAGCGACTCATCGACGCCCCCGAGGCGCCCGCCGTAGGTCGTGTACACCGGGACGCCGAGGGCGACGGCCTCGCGGTTCATGCTCCCGCCCGCCGACACGACGAGGTCTGCGGCGGCGATCAGACTCTGGGCGTCGACGGCGCCTTCGGCCACCACGACGGAAGGCAGGTTGAGCGAGCGGACGTGCTGGCGCTGGGCATCGGTACGCGGCAGGACAACAGCATGAACGTCGTCGCGGTCGCCCAGGTAATTAAGTACGCGCGGGAACAGGGGGTTGGACTTGCGGTGATAGAGCGACACGTCCGGCGGCGGACGCACGACGACGACGATCCGGGCCGGGTCGACGCCGAGCTGAGCGAGGATCGTCTCGTCCGGCTGGAAATCCGCCAGGTAATACTCCTCCTTGAGCCCGGGGTACTGGAGGAGCTTGTCGCCGGTGGCGCCGAACCGGGCCAGGCGCGAGGGCGGAATCGCATCCGGGGTGATGACCTTCCGCGCCAGCCGACAGCCGAGGTGGTGCTGCTGGATCGCGAACTCGTAGTCGAACATGTTGACGGCGGGAATGCCTGCGGCCGCGGCGGCGAGCGCAAGATCGTTGGAACCGTGCGCGACGCCGAGATCGAAGTGACGGCGCCGGGCCCAGCGGTACAGCGTGACGCTGCGCTGCGCGAGCGCGGCGGCCTTCCGTGCCCGGGAGGCTCCGGCGTGCCGTCCGACGACGATCGCGTCGAGCCCCTGCAGGCGCAGCAGCCCGAGCGTCTGCGCGTAATCGCGAGCCGTGATCTGCACCTCGTGCCCGTCCGCGCGCAGCCGCTGAATCACGGGTCGGAACACCACCGGGTGAGCGGAGGCGGTCATGTCAAACCAGATTTTCACTGGGGGCAGGAGCCTAGCTACGTAGATCGCCGCAGGCCGACGGGTACCGCGCCACAGACTTCACCGGATTGCGTAGCAGGCAGGTTTTTGCCGAGTACCTTGGATGTAGGGCCGGGCAACATCAGACGTAGGGCCGGGTAACACGAGACAGATTGAGAGGACCGTATGTCGGTCGACACGCAGACCCCTGCTCGCGTACGAGCGTTCGCTCCTGGCGACTGGACCGAGACGATCGACGTTCGCGACTTCATTCAACGGAACTACACGCCGTACGACGGCGACAGCACCTTCCTGAGCGGTGCCACCGAGCGGACCGAGGCCGTGTGGGGCGCGTTGTCCGAGCTGATGGCCGCCGAGCAGGCCACAAAGGGCGGCGTCCTCGACGTGGACGTCTCGACCCCGGCGTCGATCACCGCCCACGCGCCGGGCTACCTCGATCGGGACCGCGAGCTGATCGTCGGCTTCCAGACCGATGCGCCGCTGAAGCGCGCGATCGTCCCCAACGGCGGGTGGCGGATGGTCGAGAGCGGCCTGAAGGCGTACGGGTTCGAGCCCGATGAACGCGTCAAAGAGATCTTCACGAAGTACCGCAAGACCCACAACGCCGGCGTGTTCGACGCGTACACCCCGGCGATTCTCGCCGCCCGGCGCTCCCATCTGATCACCGGCCTGCCGGACGCCTATGGCCGCGGCCGGATCATCGGCGACTACCGGCGGGTGGCGCTCTATGGGACCGACCGGCTGATCGAGGCCAAGCGCCGCGAGCGGGCCGAGCTCGACGCCGAGTTCGGCACCGACGACGTCATCCGGGGCCGTGAGGAGCTCTCGGAGCAGATCCGTGCCCTCCAGGAGCTCGCCGAGATGGCCGCCACCTACGGGTGCGACATCACCCAACCCGCCGACACCGCGCAGGAAGCTGTGCAGTGGCTGTATTTCGCCTACCTCGGCGCGGTCAAGGAGCAGAACGGCGCGGCGATGTCGCTCGGACGCACGGCGACGTTTATCGACGTCTACCTCCAGCGCGACCTCGACGCCGGCCTGATCGATGAGTCATTCGCCCAGGAGCTGATCGACGATTTCGTGATGAAGCTGCGCGCGGTGCGCTTCCTGCGCACGCCCGAGTACGACACGCTCTTCTCCGGCGATCCGACCTGGGTCACCGAGTCGCTCGGCGGCATCGGCGATGACGGCCGCCCGCTCGTCACCCGGACCTCGTTCCGCTACCTGCAGACGCTCTACAACCTCGGGCCGGCGCCGGAGCCGAACCTGACCGTCCTGTGGTCTCCGCAGCTGCCGGCCGGCTTCAAGCGCTTCTGTGCCCAGGTGTCGATCGACACCTCGGCGATCCAGTATGAGTCCGACGAGCTGCTCCGGCCTCGCTTTGGCGATGACACGGCGATCGCCTGCTGCGTGAGCGCGATGGCGGTCGGCAAGCAGATGCAGTTCTTCGGCGCCCGCGTCAACCTCGCCAAGGCGCTCCTCTACGCGATCAACGGCGGCCGAGACGAGATCTCCGGCGATCAGGTGATGCCGGCGTTCGACGCGCTGAGCGGCGACGTGCTCGAGTACGTCGACGTCCGCGAGCGGTTCGACCGCGTCATGGAGTGGCTCGCCGAGACCTACGTCCACGCGCTCAACGTCATCCACTACATGCACGACAAGTACGCGTACGAGCGCATCGAGATGGCGCTCCACGATCGCGAGATTCTGCGCACGATGGCGTGCGGCATCGCCGGCCTGTCGGTCGTCGCGGATTCACTCTCGGCGATTCAGTACGCGACCGTCCGCGCGGTGCGTGACGAGCGGGGTCTCGTCGTCGACTACGAGACCGACGGAGAGTTCCCGGCGTTCGGCAACGACGACGACCGCGTCGACGCGATCGCCACCGAGCTCGTCCAAACATTCATGGACATGGTCCGCAAGCACCCGACCTACCGCGATGCGGTCCACACCCAGTCGGTCCTCACCATCACCTCGAATGTCGTCTACGGCAAGGCGACCGGCAACACGCCGGACGGGCGGCGGGCCGGCGAGCCGTTCGCACCCGGCGCGAACCCGATGAACGGACGCGACCGCCACGGGATGGTCGCGGCAGCTCTGTCGGTCGCCAAGATCCCCTACGAGGCGGCCGAGGATGGCATCTCGCTGACGAACACCGTCGTCCCGCAGGGTCTCGGCCGGAGCCGGGACGAGCGGGTCTCGAACCTCGCCGGCGTGCTCGACGGGTTCACCGCCTCCGGCGGCTTCCACATGAACGTCAACGTGCTTGACCGGGCGACGCTGCAAGAGGCGATGGACCATCCCGAGCGCTACCCGCAGCTGACCATCCGCGTCTCTGGCTACGCCGTCAACTTCCACCGGCTGACGCGCGAGCAGCAGCTCGATGTGATCAGCCGGACGTTCCACGGCGAGATGTGATGGCGACGGTCGTCGACGACCTCCCAGAGACCGCAGCCGGGGCGGGCTGCCCCGCCACCCAGCATGGCCACGGCCACGGGACCTCCGGCTGGGTCCACTCGTGGGACCTCTCGACCGGAGTCGACGGGCCGGGCACCCGGCTCGTGGTGTTCGTCGCCGGCTGCCCGCTGCGTTGCCTGTACTGCCACAACCCGGATACCTGGGTGCGAACGGACGGGGGCGTCGAGACGCTGCTCGATGAGGTCGAGCGGCTGATCGTCCGCTATCGCCCGTTCATCGGCGCCGCCGGTGGCGGCTTCACGGTGTCCGGGGGCGAACCGCTCCAGCAGCCGGCATTCACGCGCCGGCTGCTCCAGGCGGCCCGTGCCGCAGAGCTACACACCGCGCTTGACACGAGCGGCTTCCTCGGCCGCCGCGCCGACGACCGCCTGCTCGACGCGACCGACCTCGTCCTGCTCGACATCAAGGCGGGCACCGACGCCGGTCATCGCCGGATCACCGGCCGGCCGATCGGGCCGACGCTGGAGTTCGCGCGCCGGCTCGCCGACCGCGGCCAGCGCACCTGGGTCCGCTACGTGCTCGTCCCGGGGTTCACGGACGACCTCGCGGAGATCGATGCGTTCAGCGAGATCGTGGGCGGGCTCGGAAACGTCGAGCGAGTTGACGTGCTGCCGTTCCACAAGCTGGGTGCCGCGAAATACCACCAGCTCGGAATTCCGTTTCCGCTCGCCGATGCGCCGACGCCCTCACGGGAGCTCGTCGGCTCCGTCCGGGATCGGATGACCGCCGCCGGGCTCACCGTGTTCTGAGCGCTGACAGCGCCACCAGGACGGCAAAGCGCCGCTCCTTGAACAGGCAGTCCGCCTCCGCAAACCCCGCCGCCCGCAGCCATTCCAGCTGATCCTCGACGGTGGCGCACCGGTCATGCGCCATCCGCTCGACCGCGGCCGCCCATTCGACGTCATCTGAGCCCGCCGCGCGAGCGCGCGATTCGTGCCAGCGCGCGTAGAACTCGGTGAACCGCGGAGACGGTCCGATCACCTGCTCGGCGTTGACGAACACCCCGCCTGGCGCGAGCACCGTCCGCACCCGCGAGAACAGGTCGCGTTTCTCGTCGTCGGTGAGGTGGTGGATCGCGAGCGCGGAGACGACCGCGTCCCATGGCGCAGATGGAAGCGGGTCGGTGAGATCACGCTGGACAAAAGTCGTGCGGTCGGTGCCGAGTGTTTCGCGCGCCTGCGCGAGCATCCGTGCCGAGCCGTCGAGGAGCGTCAACTCGGCATCGGGATGCGCCGCCCGCACGAGCGTGGCGAGCAGCCCGGTTCCGGCCCCGAGGTCGAGCACTCGGTGGGGCGACCGCCCGCCGAGCGCCAGCGCCTCGACCGCTGTCCCGTAGAAAGCGTCAAACGGGGGCACGAGGCGCCGACGCGCGGCGTTGTAACTGGCGGCGTGGCGATCGAATGCGTCTTGGGCGCGGCCGCCCGCTGCTGCTGCGTCTGTCATCACGTACGAGTGTATGCGATGACGTAGGGGTTAGGCAAGCGCGCGCGCCGCCTCCTCGAGGAGGTCGAGCGCATCCTGAAGACCGTCCTCCATCCCCGTCTTCAGCACCATGTCCCGGACCTCACGGCTTCCGTAGTCGACGAGCAGCGCCACGTGGGTGCGCGCGCCCTCCCCATCGAACGTCAGCGTGCTCACGGCCTCGTGATCGGGTGCACCCTCGAACACTTCGGTCGAGACGAGCCGCTCCTCCGGGACGATCTCGCGGTACATCCCGTGGAACGCCACCTCCTCGCCGCTGTGCGTCGCCATCGCGTAACGCCACCGGCCGCCAACCCGGAGGTCGATCTCGGCGACCGTCATCTCGCCCCGCTTCGCATGCCACCAGCGCCGCACGAGGTCGGGCGTTGTCCACGCGCGGTAGACGAGGTGACGCGGCGCGTCGAACTCGCGTGTGACCAGGATCTGAGTGTCACTCGGCAGCGTCAGGACTGCCTTCTTGTCATCGGTCCTCGGCACCATCATGTTCCTCCTCTGCTTTGAGTTCTTCCAGCACGTCGTCGAGCGCGGCGAAGCGCTCTGACCACAACTGCTCGAGGTTTGCGACCCAGTCGTGGATCGGCTTCAGCGAGTCCGGATTGATCCGGTAGAGCCGCTGCCGGCCGGCATCGCGAACTTCGACGGCGCCGACCTCACGCAGGACCCGCAGGTGCTTTGACACCTGCGGCTGGGCGAGGCCGAGTGCCGCGACGAGATCGCCGACCGAGGCCTCAGCGCCACCGAGCGCGTCCATGATCTCGCGCCGGCGCGGCTCGGCCACCGCGTTGAACACATCGGCTGTCGTTGCGGCGCGGGCCATGCGTCGGACAATACATGCCGATATGGGCATATGTCAATGCAGTAGCGTGCGCGGCCCCGCCATGGCCTTTGATCCTCCTCCGCTCTCCGAAACCGACGTCGACGCCGACCCGCTGGCGCAGTTCGAAACGTGGTTCGCCGAGGAACGCGATGCCGGTCATGACATGCCCGAGGCGGCCGCCGTGGCGACCGCGAACGCCGGCGGCGCCCCCTCGGCCCGGATGGTGCTCGTCAAGCAGTTCGACGCGCGCGGGTTCGTGTTCTTCACCAACTACGACGGCCGCAAGGGCCGCGACCTCGCCGAGAACCCGCACGCGGCGCTGCTGTTCTACTGGCCGCGGCTCCAGCGCCAGGTCCGGCTCGAGGGTCCGGCGCAGCGCGTCGGCGCCGAGGAGACGGAGCGCTACGTCCGATCACGGCCGCGCGGCAGCCAGATCAGCGCGCTCGCGTCTCCCCAGAGCGAGGTGGTCGAGAACCGCGACGAACTCGAGCAGCGCGTCGCCGAGCTCTCAGCTCGATACGACGGGGTCGAGCTCCCGGTCCCGGCTGCCTGGGGCGGCTTCCGGGTCGAGCCTCACGTCTTCGAGTTCTGGCAGCACCGAGCCGATCGGCTCCACGACCGTCTCGTCTACGTGCCCGCCGACGGTGGCGGCTGGCGAATCTGCCGGCTCGCTCCCTGAGGCCGGCGTCTGCCCGGATCCGGGCAGCGCGAGTCGGACGATCTTCCTGACCACCGAGCCGAACTGCTTGTGCAGGGGGCCGGCGTTGTAGGGCAGCCCGTAGCGCTCGCAGATCGCTCGGACCTCGGTGGCGATCTCGGCGTAGCGGTGCGCCGGAATGTCCGGGAACAGATGATGCTCGATCTGATGGCTGAGATTGCCGCTCAGCACGTGGAACAGGCGGCTCCCGGTCAGGTTTGCCGAGCCGAGCATCTGGCGCAGATACCAGCCGCCGCGCGTCTCGTTCTCGACCTCCTCTTCGGAGAACTCCTCGACGCCGTCCGGGAAGTGGCCGCAGAAGATGATCATGAACGACCACACGTTGCGGATGAGATTCGCGCTCAGGTTGCCGGTGAGCACGAACGGCGCCCCCGGCCCGGCGAGGGCGGGGAACACAACGTAGTCCTTGAGGACCTGGCGGCGGCCCTTGCGCCAGATCGCGGCGAGGATGTCCCGCTTGTCGCTCCAGCTGACCTCGCCGGATTCGATGCGGTCGACCTCGAGATCGTGCACCGCGACCCCCCACTGGAACAGGAGCGCCAGGGCGAGCGCGTAGGCCGGGTTGCCGAGATCGCGTCGGCGCCACGGCTGATCTTCGGACATCCGCAGGATCCCGTAGCCGATGTCCCGGTCCTTGCCGAGCACGTTCGTGTGCGTGTGATGCATGTAGTTGTGGGAGTGACGCCACTGGTCGCCCGGGCACGCCGTGTCCCACTCAAAGCCCTTGGAGTCCAGCGCCGGATCCTTCATCCAGTCGTACTGGCCGTGCATCACGTTGTGGCCGATTTCCATGTTGTCGAGGATCTTCGACAGTGACAGCGCGGCGACGCCGCCGAGCCAGGCGGGCGGAAGTGCGCCGGCGAACAGCAGGCCACGGCCGGTGAGTTCGAGCGCCCGCTGGGCCTTGATGACGCGGCGGATATAGGCGGAATCGCGCTCGCCGAGGTCAGCGCGCACTCGGTTGCGCAGCTCGTCGAGCTCGTGGCCGAGGGCCTCGATCTGGTCTGGGGTGAGGTCGGGATGGGTCGTCGTGGTCATGGGCGAAAGTCTCTCCGTGGTGTTGGGATCAGATTTCAAGGGCGACGTTGCCGGCGGGGACCGAGATGCAGAGCTGGATGTCCTCGTCCTCCTCGTCGGAGACCGCGCCGGTCAAGACGTTGCGAACGGCGCCGGCCGCCTTGCGGCAGGTGCAGGTGTGGCAGATGCCCATGCGGCAGCCGAACTCCGGGCTGAGACCGGCCGCCTCAGCCTGCTCGAGCAGCGTGCCGTCGGCGATCGGTACCGACGTGCCGCTTTCGGTGAACCGCAGCATCCCCTCCGCGGCGGCTCCGGCGACGGCGAGCGCCGGCGGGGTGAACGACTCGGCGATCACGTTGGCGGGGGCGTCGGTCCACTCGGCTCGGACCGCTTCGATGAGACGCGGCGGACCGCAGACGGCGACGAGGGTGTCGGCCGATAGTCCGAGCGCCCGACGGTTGAAGTGCGCGCCCCCCTCACGGGTCGCCACGTAGTGCGCGCGGACGTTGCGATGCACGGCCGCGAGCTCGCGGACCTCGCGCTCGTAGAGCCAGTCGGCCCGCGTCGGGCCATAGTGGATGAAGGTGACCTCGCCCGCGTGCCCCTCGTCGCTCAACGTGCGCAGCATCGCCATCACCGGAGTGACGCCGGAGCCGCCGCTCACCAGCGCGAGACGTTCAGGACGCGGCGTGGGCAGCCCGAATTCTCCGTCGGCCTGGCCGAGGTAGACGGTCCCTCCGGGGTTCTCCTGGCGCAAGTAGCTGGAGACCAAGCCGTCGGGAAGGAAGCTGATCGTCAGCTCGACCTGCTCACCGGCGGCGTGCTGCGAGCTGGCGGGCGAGTAGGTGCGCGTCCGGCGCACGCCATTGATCTCGACCCCAACCCGGACGAACTGACCGGCCTTGAAACCGGACCAGGCGGCATTGGGCCGAATCCGCAGGGTGACGCTGCGCGCCGTCTGCCGCTCGACGGCAACGATCCGCGCCCGGGCCTCCGAAACGGTCAGCTCCGGGCGGATGAGTTCGAGGTAGCGGTCGATGCCGTGCGGGCCGACGAGCAGATCGACGAGGGGCGACTTCAGGAACCGGCGGGTGGCTGTTTTCACGGGCATTGATGTGGGCCTAATTTAGTGGACAAGTGTTCACAGCGCGCTAGTCTGAACGGTGTTCCCTCCCGCGTCAAGCGGTAAACTGCGCCGTGTGAGGGAACGCACACCATCGTGAACGGCCGTACACACAAACCCCGGCGTCCGAGCCGGTCGACTCCCGACCATCGTCGCCGGACCCAGACCGAGCGCCGCCAGCACACCCGCCATGCGCTGCTCGACGCGGCGCTGCACCAGATCGAGGCGGGGGCGAGCTTCGACTCCCTCAGCCTGCGCAGCGTGGCGAAGGCGGCCGGGGTCGTCCCGACCGCGTTCTATCGCCACTTCGCGAGCATGGACGAGCTCGGGCTCGCGCTCGTCGAGGACTCGTTTCGCACGCTGCGGGGAATGCTGCGCGACGCGCGCGAGGGTCTCGAGCCGGAGCACATCATCGGCCGGTCGGTCGCGATCCTCATGGACCACGTCCGCGAGCATCGGCTCCACTTCGTGTTCGTCGTCCGCGCCGGCTACACCGGCAACGTCATCCTGCGTCACGCCGTCCGCAACGAGGTCCGGCTGTTCACGAGCGAGCTCGCCACCGACCTCGCGCGGTTCCCTGTGCTACGCGAGTGGACGACCGACGATCTCCAGATGCTCGCCGGACTGCTCGTGAACACGATGATTGCCACGGTCGGGGCGATGCTCGATGTGCCGGTCGCGGCGCCCGAGGCGGAGGCCGAGATCGCGCTCGTGGCCGAGAAGCAGCTTCGGCTCGCGATGCTCGGCGTCCCCTCCTGGCGCAGCGGCGGCGAGTAGGCCTCTTTCGCCTCGGAGCGGCTACCGTCCGAGCCGATGGCGATCGCGCGTCCGAGCCGACCGTATCCCGACCTGTCCTGGTCAGGCTGGGGCGATCCCGCGCTCGCGGTGACGCTGCCGGAGTCGATGCTGAAACTGCTCGCCGACGGCCTCGGCATCCACGCGCCGGGCCCGCCCGCCGGCGCGCTGACGGATTACGCGCTCCCGGCGAGCCGCCTTCCCGACGCGGCGGCCGCCCGTCTCAGGCACGTCGTCGGATCTGAGAACACTGATGCGGGCGACGAGGCCCGCACCCGGCACCTGCGCGGCAAGTCGACCCCTGATCTCTTCCGGCTGCGGGCCCACGACACGGCCGGCGCCCCAGATCTCGTCGTCCGACCGCAGACGCACGAGCAGGTGCTCGAGCTGCTCGACGTCTGCAGCGACGAGCGGATCGTGGTCGTCCCGTTCGGCGGCGGCACCTCGGTCGTCGGCGGACTTGAGGCGGACAGCGACGGGTATGCCGGTGTCGTGGCTCTCGATCTGCGACGGATGAACGCGCTGGTCGAGCTCGACGAGACCTCTCGGCTGGCCGTGTTCGAGCCCGGCCTGCGCGGCCCGGAGGCGGAGGAGCTCCTCGGCACGCGCGGCTTCACGATCGGACATTTCCCGCAGTCGTTCGAGTACGCGACGCTCGGTGGCGCCGCCGCCGCGCGCTCCAGCGGTCAGTCCTCCGCGGGCTACGGGCGCTTCGACGAGAACGTCATGGCGCTCCGCGTGGCGACGCCGGCGGGGACGCTGTCGCTCGGACGGGCACCGAAGTCCGCGGCCGGTCCGGATCTTCGCCAACTCGTCCTCGGCTCCGAAGGGGCGTTCGGCGTGATCACAGGCCTGACCGTGCGCGTTCGCCGCGCGCCCGAGCAACGGATCTACGAGGGGTGGCGCCTGCCGTCGTTCTCCGCGGGCGTCGACCTCGTCCGCCGGCTCGTCCAGGACGGTCCGGTCCCCACCGTGCTTCGCCTCTCCGATGAGGCCGAGACGGCCCTCAACCTCGCGCGGCCGGGCGACCTTGGCCAGGGCGGGAGCGGCGGCTGCCTCGCGATCGTCGGCTTCGAGGGGACGCCCGAGGACGTCACCGCCCGGCAGGCCGGGGCTCACCGACTACTCGAGAGCACCGGGGCGGAACCCGCGGACCCGGGTGCCGGCGACGCGTGGGCGCACGATCGCTTCCGCGGTCCGTATCTGCGCGACGCGCTGCTCGACGCCGGGGCGATCATCGAGACGCTGGAGACGGCGACGTTCTGGTCGGGCCTGCCGCGCGTCTACGAGGCGGTCTCGAGCGCGCTGCGCGAGGCGCTGAGCGCGCAGGGCACGCCGCCCGTGATCCTCTGCCATGTCTCGCATGTGTATCCCGCGGGCGCATCGCTCTACTTCACGATCGGGTGCGCGGCGCTCGAGGATCCGCTCACCCAGTGGCACGCCGCCAAGACGGCGGCGAGCGACGCGATCCTCTCCGCCGGCGGCTCGATCACCCACCATCACGGCGTCGGGCGCGACCATCTTCCGTGGTACCGCCAGGAGATCGGCGAGCTCGGCGTCGAGATCCTCCGCGCGGTCAAGTCCACCCTCGACCCGGCCGGGATCCTCAACCCGGGCATCCTGGTGCCGCGATGACCGAAGCCGAGAACATCCGGCGTCTCGCCGAGCTCGCGGTGCGCTTCGGCGCGAACGTCCAGCCCGGTCAGATCCTCGTGCTCAGCTCGGAGCCGGGCAAGGAGAAGCTCGCCCGGGCGGTGGCCGAGGCCGCCTACGAGCACGGCGCGCTGTTCGTCGACCTTCGGGTCTTCGACCTGTACCTGAAGCGGGCGCGGGCCCTGCACGCCGATCCGGACACGCTCTCGTTCGTGCCGCCGTGGTACGGGCAGCAGATGCTGGCCTACGGCGAGCACCGTGTCGCCCGTGTCGGGTTGACCGGTCCCGCAGACCCCCACGTGATGGACGGCGTCGACCTTGACCTCCTCGGCCGCGACACGTTGCCGCGTGTGCGCGAGGCCAACGAGGTCCTCAACGCGCGCACGACGAACTGGTGCCTGATCCCGTGCCCGACGCCAGAGTGGGGCCGCCTCGTGCATCCGGAGCTCGAACCCGCCGAGGCGCACGAGCGTCTGTGGGAAGAGATCGCGCACGTCTGCCGGCTCGACGAGCCCGACCCGGTGGCGGCCTGGGAGAGCCGGCTTGACCATCTCACCCGTCTGTGCCGCAAGCTCGATCCGCTCCACCTCGACCGCGTGCACTTCCAAGGGCCCGCCACCGACCTCACGGTGGGGCTGCTGCCGGGCAGCCGCTGGCAGGCGGCCCGTCTGTCGACCGTCGGCGGCATCGAGCACGTCCCGAACATCCCCACCGAGGAGGTGTTCACGACGCCGGACCCGGAGCGGACCGAGGGGTACGTCACGTCGACGAAGCCGCTCGAGCTCACCGGCACCACGATCTCCGGACTGCGGGTGCGCTTCGAAGGTGGCCGTGCCATCGAGATCGCCGCCGATGAAGGCGGCGCCGCGCTCAGCTCGCTGGCGTCCCAGGACGATGGTGGCCAGCGGCTCGGTGAGGTCGCGCTCGTCGATCGAGAGAGCCGGATCGGCCAGCTCGGGACGATCTTCTACGACACCCTGCTCGACGAGAACGCCGCCAGCCACATCGCCCTCGGTCAGGGTCTCGCGTTCGGCGTCGACGACGATGAGTCGCGGGCCCGCGTGAACGCGAGCACGATCCACATCGACTTCATGATCGGCTCCAACGAGGTCGCAGTCACCGGGACGACGGTGGACGGAACCGAGGTTCCGTTGCTGCGCGGCGGCGAGTGGCAGCTGTAGCGCCAGGCGGGTCTGGCGTGTGCGCCCTCCTGGAATCAATCATCTAGGCTTGCCGATGCTCCCACGGAGAGGTGCCGGAGCGGTTGAACGGGCGCGACTGGAAATCGCGTAACGGGGGTTAACCTCGTTCGGGGGTTCGAATCCCCCCCTCTCCGCCTTCTACTCCTGACTGAACTCCTGCCAATTGACGGCATTGGGTCTGTCGGGCCGGCTTGAAGGATCGCCGTGGCCCGGGCGAATCGGTTCTGAGAACGCTGCAGCCCGATCTGGGCGGTAGTTCGCCGTGATCATCGGGCCGTTAACGCAGATCCGCCCAGGGCCTGTCGGCGCCCGGGCGGTGATGGTGGTCGTCTGCGGTTAGAAGGGAATTCCGTCCTCGTCGGGCGGCGCGTGCGGCGAATTGTTGGACGCGAGCTCGTCGCTGTACGTTGCCGGCTGCCGAGCGTCGTGGCCGCGCGGACGGTACGGGGCGCTGTCGCGGTGGTTCTTGGCGCGGCGCTCTCTTTCTTCTCGGGTTCGCTCGACGTCGGTGATCGTGGCGGTGATGTCATCCTCGGTCGCTGTCTTGACCGCGGCCGGTCTTGGGTTGATGAGCGGCCGGTCGCGGTCGTGTCCGGGGTAGCGCTCGCCGCTGTTCAGCAGGCCTTCTTTGTGGCGGTACAGCGCCAGCCGGCGAGCGTCTTCGGTGAGCTGCTCATCGGAGAGTCGCAACGGCCTCTGGTCGTTGCGCGATCGCCTGCCGCCGAGCCAGCCGTTGCGTTCGTAGGCGAGGATCCAGTCGAGCAGAACGCTGGCGGTCGCGTTCATCTGCTGCCACGCGATCCCGATCGTGCGCGGCCGGGTGATGTGGTGATCGGCTGAGTCGTTGTTGCGGATCCTGGCGAGCTGGTGGGAGCGCTCGTATTCGAGGTCTGAGGTGCGTAGCGCGAGGTAGAGCTTGGTGGTTCGGGAGATCGGCAGGATCGTTCGCCAGTCAAGCGCGCAGCGGAACACCTGCTCGCCGGTCGGGCAGTCCGGGCCGGGTTTCGCGCAGCGCACCCAGACGCGAGCGCCGCCATCACCCGGAGTGTTCTTGTACGGGCTGAAGCGCACGCGGATCGTCGGGCCGTGGCAGCAGCGGCAGCGCAGCTCGCCATGACGGTCGAAGCTCTCGCAGTCGAGCTGGGAGCGGTCGGAGACTCCGAAGCGTTTGCGCCACGGGAACGCGCTGATGATCCGCCGGGTCGTGTTGAACTCGAACACCGAGCGCATCGACAGACCGCGGTCGCCGCTGGCCGAGCGCGGGTAGCGGCCAAGCACGCGGCGCACGCGTTCCTCGATCATCACCGGGTAGGCGTTCGCTTCCTGCTCTGAGGCGGAGCGGACGAGCTCGGCGACGCGCAGGCCGCTGTACTTGCACACGGCCTTGTGGTTGAAGAAGCCGATCCAGAACTTCCAGGCGCCGTCCTCATTCGTGTACGCGCGCACGCCGGCGTCCGGGTCGCGCAGGCGATACCAGCAGCCGCCGACCCGAAGCCGCGCCTGCTCTCGGCCGCTGTCGCGGACGAGCCGTACATCCTCGGCCTCGTGCTCATCACTGGCCGAGAGCACGAGCACGCCGTCCTCGGGGCCTGTGGCTTCGTCGTCGATCTCGCGGTCCGCTTGCGCGTGACGCTCGCGATGCACGTCGAGCGCGCTCGCGCGCTGCAAGGTCTGCGGCGGCGCGGGCGGGAGCGGTCCTTTGCGTGCGAGCTTGCGGGCTTCGGCTCGCGCTCGTCGCGCGCACGGCTCGTCCTCGCGGCAGTCGTGGTGAAGGCGAACGTTGTCCTCGGCCTCAGTCGCGTCGAACCAGAGGTCGTGGCCGATCCAGCCGTGCTCGTGCTCGTTCGCGATGGCGATGATGTGCGCGATCGCGTCGAGCAGCGCGTCCTCGCGCTCGGCGAGCTCCTTGAACCGGCGCTTGGCGTTGCGATACGACGGGCGCTTCCCGAACCCAGCCTCCCGCCATTGCGCGTTCGTCGTTTCCTTCCACCACGGCTGCACGTTCACTTCCTTCGTGAGCACGAAGTCGAGATACATGAGGATCCACGAGCCCCGATCGCGCTCACGCCCGCCGTTACGACGCGTCCCGTCCGACAGCCGATCGCCGAGGCGGATGTCGGTCCCTTCTTCGAGGATCGTCCGGAGCTCGGCGTCCTGAGCGATCACCGCGTGCACGATCTCGCGCTTGGAGCGCAGATCGTCGGAGAAGCGGCCGATGCCGGGTCGGCGGTGCGGATCGCGGTCGGGGTCGCAGGCGGCATGAACCGACTGTCCCGAGGAATCCACAGCCGAGCCGGGGCTTTTGGCTGACCAGAATCAACGTGGCCACTTCTGGCTACCTCATGATCGTCAGTGCGCGTCTCTGGACCTCCCGTCCGTCCCAGCACTCGGAATGCGTTCCTTTTGGCCGCAGCGGAGCTTCTACGTCCATTCTGTGGTGAAACGGGGTGAAGCGTCCGGGAAGATGGCGCATACGACCCGATACGGCAGCGGCTCGCTCAGGCGACGCCGAATCCCGGCGTGGGATCCCACCGGAGGGTGGCCATTCACCGACTGGCTTTCATCGCAAGCGAGAACAGGGCTCGGCGGCTTGACACGCAACGACCCCCGAGGATCCGGACATCAGCTGGCTTCCGGACTGGCCCTTGGCGTGAGCGAGATGATCGCGTCAGGGGATGACGTTCACCGCGAGGAGCAGGCTTCCCGGGTTAGCAAGCCGTGACAACCGGGCTGGCTGTGGTGGAGTCTTTCTTATTGTGGACGGGTCTTTTCGAGGGATCGCTGATGAGCGTGTCGAGTTCGAGCGCTTCACGCGGCGCATTTCGGGGACGCTGCTGCGCAGCGCGTATTTGTTGACGCGTGATCGT
This sequence comes from uncultured Solirubrobacterales bacterium, assembly GCA_963850335.1. Taxonomy (GTDB): domain Bacteria; phylum Actinomycetota; class Thermoleophilia; order Solirubrobacterales; family Solirubrobacteraceae; genus Palsa-465. The sequence continues at coordinate 62,517 of CAWKKY010000001.1, forward strand.
GAGGATGCGGAGGACTTGGTCCAGGGAACGCTCGTGCGGGTGGCGCGGCGGTGGGGGTCATCGCCACATCGCCAGACGCGTATGCCTATCGGGTGTTGATCAATCTCGCACGGGACAGCCGTCGGCACCGATTGCGGCGACCGGCCGAGCTGCTCGGTCTCGGACCGAGCGAGGTCGGGACGGAAGATGAGAGTGAGCGGGTGCTGCGGCGCGAGGCGATGGCGGCGCTCGTGCGTCGCCTGCCGGCCAAGCAGCGCGAGGTCATCGTGCTTCGGTTCTTCGTTGATCTCTCGGTGCAGGACGCGGCGGCGGCGATGGGCTGCTCCGAGGGCACGGTGAAGTCGCACACCGCCCGCGCGCTACGGGCGATACGCCGCGCCTGGGCGGACGCGGACGCTGATGAGTCTCAGATGGAGGTTCGTAGTGCTGAGTGACGAGCAACTCGCCAACCGGATCCGGGCGCAGCTCCATGCCGAGCTCGATGAGCTCGTCGCGCCGCCTGACGTTGTGAGCGGGATTTGGGACACCGCGCGTCAGAGCGCAGAGATTGCCGGCGAGACTCTGCATGCTGGTTCCGGGCGTCGGCCGAGGCGGCTCACACTCGGGAACGTGGCCACTGCCGCCGTGCCGGTGCTGACGGTCCTCATCGTTCTGATTGCTGTCATCAACCTTCGGCATCACACATCGCCGCCGCCGATCCCGACTACGGATGTGGTCACGAACTCAGCGCCACCGTCGGGACGGCTCCCTATCGGCGCCCCGGCCGGGCCAGTCCACGTGCCGGCGAATACGTTCCAGGGCGCCGCGATCCCAGGCACCGTTCGGCTCGTCGCCGAGACGCCCGATCCCCGCGGCGGGCTGCCATGGGGGTTGCGTGAGTTCCGCACGACCCGCGGGCAAACATGCCTTCAGGTCGGGCGCGTGCAGAACGGAACCATCGGCGCGATCGGCCAGGACGGAGCCTGGAACAACGATCACCGCTTTCACCCGATCGCACCGAACGCCTACACCGGTCAGCACTGCTCCCCGACCGACGCCGCCGGACACGCATTCAACAACGTCGCGCTGAACGGCGGCGGCGGGATCGCCAGCGCGAACGTCCCGTGGGGCACGGGCGCTCAAGGCGGCGGATGCGGCGCAACCCAGACCGTCCAGCCACAGCAGCCATGCCCGCCACAGGATCTGCGGAACCTCAACTACGGGCTGCTCGGGCCCGACGCGGTCAGCATCGAGTTCGTCGGCGCCGACGGGCGACGCTACACCGAGCCGACCAACGGGTCCGATGGCGCCTACCTGATCGTCACGGCACCTGGGATGAAGAGCGCTACCTGCGTCGATTACGGCCGCGGACGAGGACGCGGTTGCAGCAGCGGCGGCGAGACGGCCAGCGCCAGCTTGCCGTCTGGCGTTATCACCCGAGTCGTCTACCGCGACGGACACACGTGCACCCTTCCTGCACCAACCCCGACGGGCGTCCGTGACGCAAGCTGCCCGCCAATCGGCCGGTCCGCCCATCGAGGCGACGCACAGCACAGCGCAGCGGGGGGATGATGTCCGGCGATGGCATGGCAAGCAGTTCTGGCGGGGACGCTCCGAGCGACGCTCTCAGCATCGAGGCCTGCCGGATGGATCGAAATCTGGGAAGCGATCGCTCCGAGACACGCCAGGCCCATGACGGGCGGGTCGGTTCAGTCGATGTGCAGTTGCTGATCGCCGAGGCTCAGTCGGTCACCCGGTCTCAGCTCCGACCGACCAACCCTTTCGCCGTTGAGCACCGTGCCATTCGTCGACCGTAGATCGTGCAGTACCCACTTGCCGTCCCGATACAAGAGTCGGACATGGCGTCGCGAGACGCTCGGATCCGACAGGACAACGTCGCATGAGGGACTGCGCCCAATCACGAGCTCACCCTGCGCGCCGGACCAGTCGAGAGCAAGCAGCGTTCCATCGCGTCGCTCGTCCTGCGCGCCGTTCCGAAAGGTGGAGACCGTGGTTCTGATAGTCGCGAACACACGCGATCGCGCTCGGTCGGGGCGCCGCAGTCGAAGATCTCCGATGAATCGGAATGGCTCGATCAGACGGGCCGACAACAAGGCGTCGATGCGATGCGTGAACGTCTCCTCGCTCAGCAGTCCATCCGCGTACGCGCTGCCAAGCGTCCGGGCCAACCGTCTTCTCTCACCGCCCGGTCGCAGCATGATCAGATTCTTTCGCTCGCGGACCAGGGTGTCCACTCCCCCTCCCGAATCGATCGATGAGCGCGGCGCGGTCGGGGCGGTTCTCACGCAGTCAGGTGCGATGCCACAGCCGGGCGGCGTCGGTCGGCGCCTTGACGCCGGCCGTGAACTCCGTCCACGTGCGGTGGCGGTCCTCCAGCAGCTCGTCGATTGTGCAGTCGAGCACGACGGCGCAGTTGATCAGCTGCGCGAACGGCGGCTTGTGTCGGGCGCCGCGCTCGATGTCCTGGTAGGTCCGTAACGGGATCCCCGTGGCGGCCGCGAGCTGCTCCTGGGTCATGCCGCGCCTCACCCGCATGAGCGCGAGCGGGGTCTGGTTGTTCGAGGCATCGCCGACCGGCCTGACCACAAGGCGGCACGCTACAGACGACCGATGACCTCCACCGACGCTGTCAGGTCCAGTCGGAACCCTACCGTTCAGAGCATGCCGTCGGCTCCCCAGGCACGACACGGCCGCTACCGGTCTGAGCTCACAGAGCACGAGCTCGTCACCGGCGTACGCGGAGTCGCCGCTCACGCGCGACCGTCCGATCCGGCCCTGTGCTCACAGCATCAGTTCGACACAGCCCGGGTCGGTGCCGGACATCCCGAGCTGCCGACTGCGGCCACGATCGCGCGGCGCCTTCGGACATCTTGGCCGGCACTCCTCGATGTCATCTTCGATCCCGACCGCGACGAGTACAGGTTCCTCGCGATGCGTGACCGTGACACGCGCGAACGGGCGCTCACCCTCGAAGACGCGGCCGCGGCGATCCGCCACAGCGCCGGTGTGCGTGGGGTCGCTGCCGGCGAGGAGCTCTCACGGGCAGAGCATGACGCGGTGATGGGACCGCCCCGAGATCGCGCCAGCGGTCGCCGGGACGCTGCCGATGCGGACTGGCTCTACCCGACCGCGCAGATGATCGACAGCAGCGTTGGCTGGGAGAACGCGCTCACCGCCGCCGGGCTTCGCCGCGCCCGCGGAGGCGGCGTGACCCGCGGGCTCCCGCTCGTCGACGTCCTGGAGCGCTTCCTGCACGCCCACGGCTACCTCGCCGGCTACAACACCGCGGCGGCGTGGGCTCGTAGGCAGGGGCTTGCGATCAGGCAGGGCAAAAACACCACGCAGGCGTTCGCGGCCCTGCGAGAGCGAAGGCGCGCCCAAGGCCGATGGACTCCACCAGGCATCCTCCCGGCCCGTCTGCGCCCCGCACTGCCCGAGGAGCGCAAGACCGAGGACCCTGAGCGCACGCCCGGCAGCGGCGCCCGACCACCGAGGAAGTGGAGTGACGCTGAGATCAAAGCCGGCCTGCGGATCGCCGTCCGTCGCGCTCACGAACAGGGCGTCCGGCTCGGACAGCGGCAGCTGCGAGATTTCGCCAAGGAAGACCCCGACATCCCGGGATGGACCGTCCTTGAAACACGCACGCGCCGCCGGCAGCACCGGCGGCCGGTGGATCCGAGAGGCCATAGAGAGTCAGGCAGGCAGCCGGACCCACTAGGGAGAGGGCCCGTTTGGCTCTATTTCCCGTCACGCCAAGGTTTAGAACCAAAAGCGCGCGGAACTGGGCAGTGCGAACCTCGGACACAGCGACCGATCGTCCGACGCGTCCTGGCATCCTGGTGCGTCGTGCCCAAAAATGCGGCCTTTTTTCGGGCACGCATGCCCAAAAATGTATAGTT
>CAWKKY010000002.1:0-301252 GCA_963850335.1 uncultured Solirubrobacterales bacterium
ACCAGATTGCGACCGACGGCACGTGGTTGAACACCTACGCCTACAGCACGCCGGTATTCACGGTCTCTGCGACCCAGCCGACGACGGCGGTGCAACTCGACGACACAAGCAATCCGACCGGAACGGCACTGCGCCAGTCGTGGCTTGCCGTCCCGGTCCCCGACACTGCCAAGCCGGCCTCGGGAAGTGACGAGCACATGGTCGTCTGGCAGCCCTCAAGCGATCGCCTGTGGGAGTTCTGGAAGATGCATCGTGTGGCCGACGGGTGGCACGCGAGCTGGGGCGGGACGATCGACCACGTCTCCGCGAGCCCCGGCTACTACACGTCCCCGAGCCGTTGGGGGGCGAGTGCGACGAGCCTCCCGCTGATCGGCGGACTGATCCGCCCGACCGAACTCGCCAGCGGTCACATCGACCACGCGCTGGCGCTCGCCATCCCGCACGCCCAGGCGTCCGTGTTTGCCTGGCCGGCGCAGCGCACGGACGGATCGGTGTACGGCAGCTCGGCGATCCCCGAGGGCCAGCGATTCCGCGTCGACCCGAGTCTCGACCTCAGCAAGCTGCAGATGCCACCGCTGATCCGCATGATGGCCGTGGCCGCGCAGAAGTACGGGATCATCGTCCGCGATCAGGCTGGCGCCGTCGCCTTCTACGCCGAGGACACCGACGCCGAAGGGCTGGCGAATCCCTACTACGGCGCGGGCGGATGGTTCCAGGGCCAGTACGTCAGCAATCTGCTGAGGAGCTTCCCGTGGTCACACTTGGAGGCGCTCCAGGACACCCTGTCCTGCTGCTGGCACAAGTAGGGCTGGTTCGACCGCTACGCTCGTCAGGTCCGAGAGCGCGAGCCGCGTCGCCCAGATCTGCGCCCGCTGACGTCCGAGGCGCCGCCGGTTGAGTGCGGCGACCAGGCGTGCCGTCGCTCGGGCTCACGCAGAATCCACCACGCCGCCGCGGATGCCGTCGCGAGGTTCCGCGCCCGCTGCGCCTCCCGAAACTCGTCCCAGGCCATCACCGTCCGGCGCCGCTCGACGAGGTCCTGGCTGCACCACCCGGAGTCCCGATAGTCGTCGATGATGTCGAGCACTGCGTCTCGGTAGTCCGCCTTCCCACGTGACTTCTGCGCCTCGTGGACCCGGTAGATGCTCACGACGGTCGGAACGCATAGCCCCGAGCGAAGCTCGAGCATCCGCAGCCACATGTCGAAGTCTTCGGCGGAGCGGAGGTTCGTACGGTAGGTCCCGGCCTCGAGGAACGTTTCGCGCCGGATGATGACCCCGCTGGCGGCGATGAAGTTCTCCGGATAAACGAGCGGCGCGGGGGAGTCGAGCACCAGGGGCTCGTCACGCATCAGGCCGCCATAGGAGAGCGGGGTGTTGTCACCATTGACGGCGAGTGACGCCCCGGCGACAAATCCGTGCTCAGCGCGCAGCGGCCACAACGTGCTGAGCATGTGGGGGAGCCACCGGTCATCCGAGTCAAGCGGCGCGATCCATGGCTGGTCCGTCGACATCGCGCCGGTATTGCGGGCGGTTGCCGCGCCGTGATTTGTGTCATGCCGCACGACGATCGCCCCGGCCGCCTCAGCGGCGCCGGCGGTGTCGTCGGTGGACCCGTCGTCGACAACAATGACCTCGGCGGGCGGATGCGGCCGCTGGCCGAGGGCGCTCACGACGGCCTCTCCGACCCATTTCTCCCGATTGTGGGCCGCAATGACGACCGCAACGGGAAGTGACGGCATTTCTCCCGGCATGTCACTGAGGGTATCCAGCGCCATGAGAAACGTTGCATACCCGCATTGTGAGCCGGGTAGACGAGTCAACAGCCCGGGGAGGGGATGTGCCGTGCGCGCGTGCGGGGACGTGCGCGTTGACCGTGAAATCGAGCCCACGGATGCGAACCATGAGCCATACGTTTCCGCCTGTGATCCTGCCTTCCGACCGACGTCCGACGGGCGCTCCCCCGCGTGCCGAGCCCGGCCCGCGCAGGGACTTCGACGCGCTCGCCGAGCGCCTGAACGGACGGATCCAGTACGCGGATGAGGCGAGCGCCTGGCCGGTGGCGGCCGTCGAGTCGAGGTTGCGCGTCAGCGTCAGCCAGGCGGTCCGCGCGCGGCGTTCACCCACCTCGGCATACGTCGCGCTCTCCGAGCGCGTTGGGCTGCCGTTGTCGCTGCTGCCGCGGAATGCGCCGACGATCCAGATCGCGCATTTGCTGACGTCGCCGCAGAAGCGCAGGATCGCGCAGCTGACCCGCTACCTGCGACGCATCGATGCCACCCTCGTCTTCTCTCGGCCTCAGGAGCACTATCTCCGTGATGAGGTGGGGCTCGAGCCCGCCCGGGCTCGGTTCATCCCGGACAAGGTCGACCACCGCTTCTTCACTCCCGGGGACCGTGCCGATGGCGGCTTTGTACTGAGCGTCGGCCGAGAGCAGCGTGACTACGAGACCTTGGTGAACGCGTTGGCGCCCCTGAACGTCCCTGGTGTGATCGTCAGCGGTAGTCCGTGGTCGCATCGATCGGCGCCGCCACTGTCGGTGCCCGAGCACATCAAGCTTCGATCCGGACTCAGTTATCTGGCGCTGCGAGAGCTGTACCGCAATGCGCGCGCCGTGGTCATCCCCGTGCATCCAGGGACGAGCTACGCCGCGGGCGTCAATGGCATCCTTGAGGGGATGGCTTGTGCGACACCCGTGATTGCGTCAGACACCCCAGGACTCAGCGGCTACGTCCGCGACGGCATCGACGGTCGCACCGTCGCGGCCGGGGACGCGGTGGCGCTGCGGCGAACCGTGCAGGAACTCTGGGAGGATCCGGCCGAGGCCCGGCGGCTCGGGGATGCCGGGCGGGACATCGTCGAACGCGACCGGACGGTCGATCATTTCGTGGAGCGGGTGGCCGGGTTGGTCACGTCGCTGTCCTGAGCACACCGTGCACATCGCCTATGTGACGACCGGGTACCCCTGGGTCTCGCACACGTTCATTCAGAACGAGGTGCTCGGGCTGCGTGCCCTCGGCGTCGAGGTGGATACGTTCACGATCGCCCGCTCGTCGCTCTCCGAGTGCCGGACCGATGCGGACCGTGAGGCGTATCGGACGACGTACGCACTGCGCCCGCCGAGAGCGTGGCACTACGCTCGAGCCCATCTCGCGGGGATGCTGACGCGTCCGTCGCGGTATCTCGCTGCACTGAAGCGGGCGGTGCAAATGGCCGGACTTGCGCCGCGAGACCTGGTGCGTCATCTCGCCTACTTCGTCCAGGGGGTCGTGTTGTGGGACCGGTGTCGCGCGGCCGGCGTCTCCCACGTCCACGCGCACTTCGCGAACGTGTCCAGCGACGTCGCGCTGCTCGCCGCGATGCTCGGCGGGGACAGCTTCACCTGGAGCTTCACGATGCACGGGCCGACCGAGTTCTATGACCTCCGCCACCACCGCCTCGCCGAGAAGGCGACGGACGCTGCGTTCGTGATCTGCATCAGCGATTTTGCGCGGAGCCAGTTGATGGGCATCGTTGACCCCGCCGAGTGGGCCACGCTGCGGGTCGTCCACTGCGGCGTCGATGTCAGCCGGTTCGTGCCGACCGGGCACGAGCGGCGAGGCGGCCCGGTGACGATTGCGTGTATCGGGCGCCTCGTTCCCGAGAAGGGACAGTCGCTGCTGATCGAGGCGGTGGGCGCGCTGCGTGATGCCGGGACGGAGGTGCGACTTGTGCTCGTCGGCGATGGTCCTCAGCGGGACGGCCTCGAGCGCCTCGTCGACGCGTCCGGCCTGCGGGACCGGGTCGAGTTCCGCGGCGCGGTTGCTCACACCGAGATCGAACGGATCCTCCACGCCGCCGACATCTTCTGTCTGCCGAGCTTCGCCGAGGGCGTACCGATCGTGCTCATGGAAGCGATGGCGATGGAGTTGCCGGTCATCGCCTGCCAGGTGATGGGGATTCCCGAGCTGATCCAGGACGATGTGACGGGCCGCCTCGTCCGGCCCGGCTCGCGCGACGCGCTCGTGGACGCGCTCTCGGCGCTCGCGGCCGATCCGGACCGACGGGCCGCCCTCGGGCGGGCGGCGCGGCAACGGGTCGCTGCCGAGTTCGAGCTGGCGACGAACGTCGGGCAGCTGCGCGGCGTCTACGCGGAGTACCTCGGCCGCTAGTCCCTGGCGTACCCCGGGCGAGGCGCGGCTCGGAATCGCACCGTGACGATTCTCAGCGTGCCCCGACGGCCGCCGGCAGTCGCCTGATCTGTGGCTCCGACCCTGCCGAGGACGGCGGAGGCGTGACAGATGTGACAGGACGGCCGCTCCCGATCGCGACGATGCCTGCCCACAACCACACGACGTAGTTGTCGAAGGCGTAGTCAAGGGGCGTGAAGTTCGACTGGATGAACCACGCGACCGCCACGGCAATCAGCCCGATCCGCCATGGCTCCAGTTCAGGGCTAGCTCGCCGACATGCGGGCACCGCGATCGCGATCACGATGATCGTCAGCCACAGCGCGGCGCCGCCGAGGCCGAGCTCAGACGCGTTGGACAACGTCATGTTGTGCGCCGTGCCGACGCTTGTCAGCGGATAGGTCGCGGCGAGCCGGTAGTACGCCTGGCTGTCGGCACCGAATCGTCCCCAACCGAAGCCGATCGCCGGCCGAGCTTCGACCATGCGCAGCGCGGCGGCATCGGAGTTGAGCCGGTCCCACACCGGCGTCTGATCGGAGGCTCGCCTACTGACGTTCTGCGAGAGCCCGGGGATCACGCTCAGCGAGAGAACGACGACGACGGCCGCAGCGATCCCAGCGATCGGAAGCCAAGGCAGCAGCCGGCGATCGCTCACCATTGCCGCCGCCGCACCCGCGCCGGCGGCGACCCAGGTCTGACGCGTGAGCGTGAAGAGGACGCCCGCGGCGCAGAGCACCATGACGATTCCGGCGGCGAGCCGCACGCGCCGGTCACGCCACCATGAGGCAACGAGGAACGCAGCGACGGCGCATTCGAACATCGCGAGCCCGTTGGCGCCCGCCTCCAGGAACGGTCCCCGCCCGCGCCCGGCGTGCAGGCCCAAGTTGGGATTGAGGATGTATTTGGGGATGACGAGGCTGTTGAGGTGGACCGCCTCGAACAGGGTGATCAGTCCGAGATAAGCGCCGAGCACAAGCAGGCCGACCGCCAGGATTCGTCGTTGGTGGCGCGTGCGAAACGCCACGGGCGCAACGAGGAACAGCAGGAACGGGACGATCCCGAGGCGGTCCAGCAGCGCGAACAACGGCGCATGACTGGTCAACGTGTTCGACCAGGCCGCCGATGCGATGGCGTACAGGATGAGCGCCAGCATCAGCCAGTGGACGGTCCGGATCTCGATCCGAACCTCATCGCGCTGACGCCATGCCGCAACCGCTACGGCGAGCAGCCCGCCGAAGATCGCGACGCGATCAAGCGGGAGCGGGATGCCGAAATGGCCCCAATTGCCCGAGAACACGGACAGGAGCAGACCGCCCGTCAGGATCCACGCGGGTTCGACGGCGACGATGCACGCCGCGGCAACCGCCAGCCCCGCCACCGCCAGTACGCCGACGGTGAACGGGTCCAGGCCGTGGTGGACGTGCGGCCCGGCGACGATCCCGACGGCCGCGCCGACGAGGGCGATGACGCCGCACCATAGGTACGGTGTCGCGCGCTGAGTGCGAGTGGCCATGCTTGGCCCTACGCGGCGAATCGACGGTTCCGACGGCGGTTCTGAATTGCGCCGACGAGGCCGGCGAACGCGATGCCGATGACGAGCCCCGCTAACACTCCGATGACCGCGTACTTCTCGATGTTCGTCGTGCGGTCGGTCGCCGAGGCGCTTGTTGGGTCGTTGAGGACATCGAGGGAGGGCGCGCTCCCGTTCTGGGACAGGTTCAGGTAGGTGCTGCTCAGGGCCTGCGCCTTGAGCGTCGCGACCTGCGCCGCGAGCTTCGCGTCGGCAACCTGCCCCTTGGTCACGCCCGGGGTGTTCAGGCTCAGCCGAGCCTTGAGCGTGCTTGCCTTCAGTTCGAGCTGATTCGCGGTGTTCTGCGCGCTCTGATACTTCGCGAGCAGCTGCGACGGTCCGCCCTGCTGGGTCGCGGACTGATTCACGAAGTGCTGAAGCGAGACGACCGCCTGGTGGGCGAGCGCCACGGCCGCCGCGGAGGATGGACCCTTCGCTGTGATCGTGAAGCTTGGCTCGTCTGGGATCGGCGTTGCCGTGAGGTTTGAGCTCACCGTGCCGACCGGCTTGTTGAGCGCCGCTGCAGCCGGGTTGATGACGTGTTGGCTCTCAACGACGCGGCTATAGGTGCTCGCCAGATTCTCGGCAGCGGTGACATAGCCCGGCGTCGCCTGCGTGTTGATGTCGGACTTGCCGACGTTGATCGTGGCGGTTGCCGAGTAGGTGGGGTGCTTCTTGTTTCCGACGAAGATCCCGGCCGCCAGGAGGAGCACGGTCGGCAGCAGCACCAGGAACGGGTGCCGCCGGACCGACGACGCAAGGCTCGACGAACCCGTGGGCCCGCCGTTCCTGCGACCGTGGTCGGGAGAATGGTTGTCGCGCTCATAGGCGCGTTGAGTCTCAACGTGTTCGCTTACGGACATATGAATTCACGACACCCTGGAGTCGCGTGTAGTCGCGGGTCAAGAACAGCCGGCGCGGCGAGTCGGAGGTGGCTACCGACGCGGTCGGGGCCCAACAAACGGGCCCCACAGATAAGCCGACGATGAGCTGCTACCCAGGAGAGTACCGGCTCATCGCGACATGCGATTAAGGCCGTGTTATCCGCCTGCTTGCGTATCCAAACCCGTTGGCCCCGCCGAAGTTCCGGTCAGGGATTCCTTGATGTGGTCCGCCAGTCGAAGCGCCAGCGCAACGAGCGTGAACGTCGGGTTTGCGTGGCCGCCGGTTGTGAACACGGAGCTGCCGGCGACATACAGGTTGTCAACGGAGTGCACGCGGCAATTCCGGTCGACGACGGAGGTCTTTGGGTCATCGCCCATCCGCGTCGTGCCCATGTGGTGGGGGCCACCGACGATGCGCTTGCGCCAATTGCTACGCGGTGGGACCACCTGCCCGGCCCCGCGCTCACGCAGATCTGCATCAAGTGTCGATAGCCAGCCGGTTATGGAGTCGGTATCGAGATCCGTGAGACGCCACTCCAGGTGGGATTCCGGGACACCGAGCGCATCGCGACGAGTGCCGAGCGTGACGCGGCTGTCCCGGTTCGGGGCCTGCTCGGCACGGATGTACAAGGACTGGAGCTCCTGCTCCGGCGGCCCACCGTTTCGCGCGCGCACGCGCGCACACGCATCGCGTTCGGCGAGGACTGTCCTGAGCCGCCGTGCCCGGTACCAGCCGTTCTCGGCGTAAAGGCGAGCGCGCTCGGCGAGCTCCTCGTGGCCGTTCGCCTTGAGGCGGTTGTATGCGGCCGCGGCTCGGAACGTGATCTCGGGGGACCAGGAAAGGAACGGCGTCCCCATCGCGTAATGGGCGGGTTCGATCGCGATCGAGCACGCGAGCCGGCGATAGCGTCGTTGCGCTTCCGCGGTAGGGACAATCACGCCCCGCACTTCGCCGTGTTCACTCTCGGTGCGGTCGTAGAACCCGCGGTCGAACGGCCGGGCGGGGAGGAGGTGACCGGCGGCGACGTGCAGGTGCTCCTGGAAGTACCGGCCGACTGTGTCGTACTCGTTGCCAAGGCCTTCAGGCTGGCCCTCATTCGACGCGAGCAGCAGCCTCGCGTTCTCAATACCTCCCGTGGCGAGGATGACAACCTTGGCCCTGACGGTGAACTCACGGCCGGTCAGGGTGCGAACGACGACGCTTTCGACCTGCCGTGTGCCCCGTTGTAGGCGCAGTTGTGTGACGTTGGCGTTGATCAGCGTGAGGAGACTGGTGGCGTCGAGGATCGCTGGGCCGTACACCTCACCGAAGTTCGTGCGCGGGTTGTACTGATAGATCGCGTTCTCGAAGTCGCTGCCGTTGAGGGGCACGCGCGCAGCGAGGACATCGGTCCAGCTGTGCGCGCTGAAATCGGCACCCGGTAGCTGGAGCAGGGCAGCTGCCTCAGCGTCGTAGGGCGCAACGTCGTCGTGATCGATGGGCCAGCCGCTGTTCCGGACCCATTGCCGCCGCCCGTAGTCGACCGGATCGAGAGGGCGGCACCAGCCACCCCACCGATTGGTCGTTCCGCCGAACATGCGGAAGCGACTCGTGTCGAGGCGGAAGTAGCGTTGTCCACTGACCGCACCCCGATAGAGGCGCTGGCTCCGCAACTCGGGCTGCAGCGCGCCGCCCTCAACCAGAAGAACCGAATGGTCGCCACCACACAGTCGGCGGGCGATAGAGATGCCAGCAGGGCCGGCGCCGATGATGCAGACATCGCACGGTTCTGCGTCTCCCGCCAGCGCGCGCGCATCAAGCAGCATCTGTCTCGGCGACCCCTGCATCGGGGGCGAGAAGGGGCAGGGACACGCGGGGTGGCCGCCCGCGTTTCCGAGCGATCACCAAGCCCGACAAAGTCTGGTCAAACATGACCAGGGGTACTACCCGGCGTTGCGCTCGAGAAAGCAGCGAGTGTCGGAACGCCTTACGTCGAGTCGTCGCCGTCAAGTTTCCTCGTCAAGCCCCGCGCGCAGCTTGCTTCGGGACGAACCGCCGAGTTGCGGTCGACGTTGCGAAGGCGGACTTCGCCGCGGTAGCTGCTCTTGCAGGAACACCAGCATAGGTCGGCCTACTTTCAAGCCAAGCGCAAGCTATTAGGCGAGCTCAGGCCGCAGCACTTGATCATCAACATCGACGACGAGTACGGGGTCCGCCTCGCGCAAGAGCTCAAGAGTGACGGGCAGCCGGTCACGTTCGCGCTCGACAACCCCTCCGCGACCAACCGCCACGGAAATCGACTCTGCCCCTCGCTGGCTCGACGTTCACGGTCCGCACGCCCGACGGCCACATCACCCTCACCTCACCGCTGAGGGGCCGGTTCAACGTCTACAACATCCTCGGAGCGTTCGCAGCCGCCCAAGCGCTCAGCGTCCCCACAGGCAGCCGCCGCAAGAGCCGTCGAAACCGCCGGCAAGATTCCCGGCCGCTTCGAGGCGGTCGACGGGCCAGGATTTCGCGGTGATCGTCGGCGGGGCGGGACACGATCTCCCCTTCAGCGGGCGCTTGATCCGGTCGGGACGCGACCCCGTGTCGTAACGAGCGGGCCGGGGACGCACAGGGCACCGTGGTTTCTGATGTTCTCGCGGCCCTTCACTCGTCGGGAGCCGCTCCGCTTCGGCAGGACGTCTGGTTCCCGCTTCGTTGCGCCACCGTAAGGTCTCGCGCCCGGTAGGGCTTGCAAAGACGAGTGACGTAACGGCGTCTGAGTTGGCTCAGCGGCTGAACAGGCCAGATTTAGGATTGAGCGAGCGGGCCCGCCGATAGGCGGCCACCGCCGCTCGAGCGTGTCCGGACTCGGCCTCAATCCGAGAGAGGATCAGCCACGCGCTCCAGTTGGCCGGCTCGTCGCCGGTTGCTCGCTGCGCCGCCGCCTGGGCGGCTGGAAGGTCGTTGATCTCCTCGTAGACCAGCGCGAGCTGGATCTGTGAGTCCGCGGCGCCGGGCTCGACCCGCACGGCCTCGCGTGCGGCGCTGAGCGCGGTGGCCTCATTCCCGCTTGCGCTCGCATGCTGGCTGCGGCGGATCGCGGTGGTCTCAGCCAGCGGAATCGCGAGCGCGATCAGACACGCGCCCGAGAGCGCGACGGTCGCCACGCGGGCGACACCGCGCCGCGCGTCCAGACCTGGCGGACGACCGCGCCGCGCTCCCACCGTCGCCAACCTCCATGCCGGGCGCGACCGCCGCGCCGGACTCGACCGCCGCGGCTGACTCGACCGTCGCCGTCGACCCAGGGCTCCTCCGCGCACGCGGCGCGACAACGGCCGCCGTCATGACCATGAATGCCGCGGGGAGGGCGGCCACCTGCCAGATCCAATCGAACGCGGCCGACAGGCAGAACGCCGTCATCGCTGCCGCCACGGCCGCGGCGCACGTCCGCTCTGGGCCGCTCGCGGCGACCACGGCACGTATGGCGGCGACGAGCGCGGCGACGAGGAACGCAACCAGCAGTAAGAGCCCGACCACTCCGAGCTCTGCGAGCGTCTCGACGTAGAGCGAGTGGGCGTTCTCGACGAAGCTCGGATAGGTCGCACGCGGGAGCCAGAGCAACTGGAACGTCCCCGCGCCCGAGCCCTGCAGACGCTCGCCGCTCGTCGCGTTGAGTGCGACCTTCCAATATTGGTAGCGCCCGTTTCCGCTGACCGTGTCGAAACGTGTGACGCTGTAATTGCCGAGTGCGGCCGAGGTCGGATGCTTGAAGTTGCGCCACGCGCGCGAGACGAGCGGCGGCGCGACCACTGCCAGCGCGAGCGCCACGACGCACAGCGAGACAGCACCGACGGCACGCCGGGCCGACCTCGGGACTCGTGGGAGCGCCTGCGGCGTAAGCCGGGGCGCGAAGTGCCGGATCGCCACCTGAGACGCACCGACGACGAGCACGACGAGCACAATCGGGAGGATGAGCGACGTGCCGTCGCTTCGAGCGGCAGCGGTGGCGAGGCCACGCTCAAGCGCTCGGTGCGACTCGGCGGTCGCGATCAACACGGCGCTTCCGCCAGCGGCAATGACCACCGTCGGCAGCTTCGCCAGCCGTCCGCCAGTCAGTGCAAGGAACCCGACGACCGCGGCGATGCCCGCGATCGCGGCGCCACGAGAGAACGTCAGGTAGCCACAGAGGATCACGACCGGGAGTGACCCCGCGGCCACCGCCTGCACGGCAAGCCGTCGCGACGAGGTCGTGACGGCGAGCAGCAGCGGCACCCCGAGTGCGAGGAGCGCGCCGAGTGCATTCCAATAGTTGAGTGGCCAGGCGAGGCGATTCGCGGTTCCCGGCAGGAACGCCGATGTCACCTGCGCCGCCGGGAAAAGCCCCGGGTGCAGCCGGGAGACCAGCGCCAGGACTGCGACGAGGACGATCGATGCCGCCAGCGCCCCGACAACGTGGCGCAGAGCGAGCGCGCGGTCCCCGGCCAGGGCGACACCGAGAGCGAGGGTGCCGAGATAGCCGATGACAAGGGACAGCGCCGCGAGCGTCCGCCCGGATCCAATCGACCAGGTGATGGACAGCGCCGTCCAGGCGACAAAGCCCCCGAATAGCGCCAGTCCTGTCCACCCCGGCCGCGCGATCTGGCCGAAAGGAAGCAGCGCGAACGCGGCGCCGAGCAGCACAAGCCACCACGTGACGATCGCGATCTGCGTGTGGACGACGAGGTCGAAGCCCCCGCCGTCGAGCGCCGGATACAGCACGGCGCCACCCACCAGCGCCCACAGCGCGGCCGGCCGTAGCCTCCCGCGAATGCCCGGCGAGGCGCGGCCGCACGTCCGGCGCGCTCAGCTCCGCCGTCTGCACGTCAGGCCGGTGCTCTCAAAGGATCGTTATCGACGCCTGGCGACCGTGGCGAACACGGCAACGGCCAGACTCGCGAGCAGGATGATCGGAAGCCCGATACCTAGCCCGCTGCCGGAAAACCCGGTGAGGGCTCCCAGGACCGCGGTCGCCGTCCCGTCCCCGCCGGACTGGCGGCTCACGAACGGCTGGGCGGACACATGGCGGAGAGTGCGTTGACTGGACCGGCTGGTCCGGGCGGCCGCCGGCGAGCCAGTTTGGCGCGGTGAGCTCCGAGGCGGGGCCATCGCGGCCGCGAGCGTGGCGGTTGCGATCCCGTCGTGGCCCAGGGCGCGGAATGTTTTGATCTCGGCAGCAGGCGCGACGTTCACAGATCCCCGGGACTGCCCGGGAGGGGACTGAACGGAAGGGGACTGAACGGGAGCGGTCGGCCGCGTCCCGACTGTGGTCGGGACGCTCTCCACGTACTGGTTGATCGCGGAATTTCCGGGGGGCGCGATCGTCGCGCCGCCAGCCGCCTCCGCCAGGACGAGAGACAGAGACGCGCATGCCAGCAGGACTGCGGCGAGCGGCCGTCTGCGGGCTGAACGAAGGCGCAGCAACTCGTTACCCCTTTCCTGACGTTCCCGGCGGGTGGTTCCCCGCGGAAGCGTAGTTAGCTCGTCGGCGTTGTGGCAAGGCTTGTGATCCCACCGACCTGGCCTCTCAGCTCGGGACGGCTACTTAGACGCAAAGTGATCAGGCTGACGTGATGCGACCGCACGGCCAGGCGCCGCACGATCGCCCATTGCCCGTGCTGGTGCACCTGTAGAGCCAGCTTGCCGGCCACCGGCGGATAGGCCCACACCCGGACGTACCCGGGCTTCAGTCGTTGGACGACGAACGGGAAGCGGAAGGCAGCGGCCGCAGGCTTCGGACGCCACCGAACGTCGAAGAGACCGCCCTGATAGGTGGACGCGTAGTCCGGCACCGGAGGCTGGTCGACCAGCTGCCACCACAGGACGGTGTCCACCCCCTGCCGCCAGAGGGCGTAGAGCGCCTCCTCGAGCCACTGGGCGTGTTTGGCCTGCGGAACGCCCTGGGGATCAGGCGGGCGGCTGTCCCACTGTATTTCTGTGACCCACACACGCTTTCGGCCCCGAGGAAGGACGCGACCCGCGTTCTGCGCGGCATGCAGGACGCTGACGAGGCGATGGACGTCTGGGACCGCGATGTCGTCTGGATTGGTCGCGTGCCAGTCAGGGCCGAGGTACGGGTAGAGGTGCTGGTCGATCGCGTCGAGGTGAGTCGCGGACGGGCAGCGGATGGCACGCAGGCTCGCGTCGTCGCGCAGGCAGAACAGCGCGCGCTCAAAGGCGACCGGCCGCATGCGGTCTCCCCCCGGGTCGTCGCCGTAGGGGGCGGTGCCGGCCGCGAGCACGACATCGCTGGCCGAGACGCGCTTCACCGCTGGGTAGAAGGCATTGAGCATCTGCCGGTACATATCCGGGCTGACCGCAACCTGATGCCCGTCGCGCTTCATCCACTGGGGCGCCAGGTGGTATCCGAGATTGGGCTCGTTCCAGGCCTGCCAGTAGTGCACCGCCGGCAGCGACTGACCGGGGTGCATCGGATCCGGAAACCGTCCGCTGTAGCGGACGGCCGCGGCGTGGGCGAACGCCGCCAACGCGCCCGGGTCGGGTCGCCAGGTTCCCACGACGCCGCCCGCCGGTTGGCCCCGGCCCTCGGCCCAGGCTGGTGCGTAGCCGATGTCGATGAGCACCGGCAACCCTGCGCTCCGCAGAGATCTGACGATGGCGTCGGTGGCCGTCCAGTCGTATCCCGGACTCGCCGGATCGCTCGCCACGAACCCGGGCGGCCGGACGGCTGGCGCGACCTCGTCCCAATTGACGTCTCGCCGCACCACGGCCGCGCCCTCGGACTTCGCCATCGATAACCACGTGGCGCGTGTCTGCGCGTCGGAACTCTGGAGGGACCCGTCCGAGCCCTGGCTCAGACCAACCGTGAAGCCGGCCGCCAGAGCGCGAACTGGAGAGAAAGCGACGAGCCCACCGAGCACGATCGCGAAGAGGGCGCCCGTCGCTCGCCGCCGGAGTGCATGAAGCGGGCGGTGGCGGCCATGCTCCCCGGGGTGAAACGCAATGAATCGACCGTGCCTGATCCGCGGGGACGCTACTGGATCACCGCCGAGTACGCTCCCGCGCGATGGACATCGCGAACGTATTCCACGGGTCGCTCGCGGGCGTCGAGATTACGAGTCTCGCCTATGCCACGGCCCAGGTCTCGCCCGGGTGTTTGTTCTTCTGCGTGCGTGGCTTTACCCGTGATGGCCATGAGTTTGCGTCGGAGGCGATCGAGAGGGGCGCTGTCGCTCTTGTCGTCGATCATCCGCTGAGTCTCGGTGTCCCGGAGGTCGTCGTCGAGAACGTCCGGGCGGCGATGGCGCCGGCCGCGGCCGGCTTCTACGAGGACCCGACGAACGTCCTGCAGGTCGTTGGCGTCACCGGGACGAATGGGAAGACGACGACCGCGTTTCTGGTCCGGGATCTGTTGGAGGCGGACGGTCGCCAGACGGGTCTGCTCGGGACGGTCAAGTCGATCATCGGGGGTGAGACCCGCGAGGTCGTCCGGACCACGCCTGAGGCGATCGACTTGCAGCGCACGTTCCGGGAGATGGTGGAGAAGAAGGACGTGGCAGCGGTGATGGAGGTCTCGTCCCACGCCCTTGAGCTTCATCGCGCTGACGCGATCCACTTCGCCGCGGCGATCTTCACGAACCTCACCCAGGACCATCTCGACTTCCATCCGACGATGGAGGACTACTTCCACGCCAAGCGCAAGCTGTTCGCCGACCACCACCCCCAGCACTCGATCATCAACATCGACGACGAGTACGGGGTCCGCCTCGCGCACGAGCTCGACAGCGACGGGCAGCCGATCACGTTCGCGCTCGACAACCCCTCCGCGACCTACCGCGCCACGGACATCGATATGACCCTCGCGGGCTCGAGATTCACGGTCCATACCCCCGACGGCCCCGTCAACCTCACTTCTCCGCTGCGGGGCCGGTTCAACATCTACAACGTCCTCGGAGCGTTCGCTGCCGCCCGGGCGCTCAACGTCCCGCAAGAAACCGCCACACGGGCGGTGCAGACCGCCGGCAAGGTCCCCGGCCGCTTCGAGGCGGTCGACGAGGGCCAGGACTTCGCGGTGATCGTCGACTACGCCCATACGCCGGACAGCCTGGAGAACGTCCTCGCTGCCGCACGCGGGCTCACCGACAGGCGCGTCATCGTCGTCTTTGGCGCCGGCGGCGATCGGGACCGAGGCAAGCGCCCGCTGATGGGGGAGATCGCGTCCCGTCTCGCCGACGACGTGATCGTCACCTCCGATAACCCGCGCTCCGAGAACCCGGAAGCGATCATCGAGGAGATCCTCGCCGGGTCCAAGCCGAATACCGCCCACGACGCCGATCGGAAGCGTGCGATCGACACAGCGATCGCTCGCGCCGAACCCGGGGACGTCGTCGTGATCGCCGGCAAGGGACACGAGCAGGGCCAGGAGTTCGAGGGCGGGCGGAAGATCCCGTTCGACGACATCACGGTCGCTCGCGAGGCTCTCCGCCGGGCGTCAATCCGGGCCTGAATCGCCCGCTCCGACTCAACGGTCAGGTTTCTGACGCGTGGCGTGGTCAGGATGCTTTCACGCGTTGGTTTGAACATAACCCCGCCGTGAGAGCGTTCACATGAACGAATGGGCGATGCGACGTACTCAGCTGGACCGGGGTCGCCCGCACCCTGGTTTGCCGATGTTCTCGAGGCGATCGAGCAGTTTGGGCTGGCCAGCATCGGCCTCGTCGCCTGGGAACTGTTTCTCACCGAGGAAGAACTCGTTCCCGCATGGCGGGCGGCGAAGGCGACGGGCCTGATCGAGCGCGTCGGTCGCTGCCCGTACACGCGGGAGCCGATGTACCGGCTGAGCGTCCCGGCCGAAGCGTCATGGCGGCTGACGGCCGACAACAGCCCGATGATCGGCTTCCTCCGTACGACCGAGGTCAATGTGGTCACCGGTCTGACCACGGAGCACTCGCCTGACCCGCAGCGCGACGAAACGCCGCAGCCCATCTGATCGCCGCATCGATGGGTACTCTCCGCTCGGATGCAGGAGTGGAGCCCGGAAGACATAGCCCGGGCGGCAGGCGCGCAGCTGATCTCCTCGCCGGAGGCCGAAGCCGGCCCTGAGACGGTTGTCATTGACTCGCGCGCCGCCGGACCCGGCGCACTGTTCATCGGCCTGAAAGGCGCGACCGCCGACGGCGGCCGATTCGCCACCCAGGCGCTCGACGCGGGCGCGTGGGGTGTCCTCACGACCGCGGACCACGCAGAGACGGCGTGCGTCGCGCACCCAACGAAACCGATTCTCGCGACGCCAGACCCGCTGAAGGCCCTCCAGCGCCTCGCCACGGGGTGGCGGCGGCACATCAACCCCCACGTCATCGGCGTCACCGGCTCAACCGGTAAGACCTCCACCAAGGACCTCCTCAGGGCGGTCCTGGCGCCCCACCGACGCACCGTGGCAAGCCGCGCGAACTTCAACACCGAGATCGGTCTCCCGCTGGAGATCCTCAGCGCCCCGAGCGGCACCGAGGTCCTCGTCCTGGAGATGGCGATGCGCGGCCGCGGTCAGATCGCCGAACTGGCCGAGATCGCCGAGCCGGACATCGGCATCATCGTCAGCATCGGCCCGGTCCACCTCGAGCTCCTCGGCTCGATCGAGGCGATCGCGGCGACGAAGGCCGAGCTCGTCCGGGCGCTCCCACAGACCGGGACCGCGATCATCCCCGCCGACGAGCCGCTGCTCGAGCCGCACACCCGTGCCGACCTGCGCACGATCACGTTCGGCCCGGGCGGCGACGTCCAGCTGACCGCCGCTACGTCCGGCCACGTTCAGATCGACGCCCAGGGCACCGCGCTCGAGCTCGACGTCCCGTTCACCCAGGCACACCTGCGGACGAACCTGCTCGCCGCCGTGGCCGCCGCTCAGACGCTCGGCGTCACGCCAGCCGGGAACGTCGATCTCATGCTCTCCGCCGGTCGCGGCCAGCGCACCCCGCTCCCGCACGACGTCCTGCTCATCGACGACTGCTACAACGCCAACCCGATGTCGATGCGCGCCGCCCTTGACGACCTGGCCGCGACGGCCGAGTCACGCCAGCACCCGACTCGCCGCATCGCCGTGCTCGGCGACATGCTTGAGCTCGGCCCGGACGAGCGGCGGTTTCACGAGGAGATCGGCGCTCACGCCGACGACGTCGGCGTCGATGTCCTGATCACGGTTGGTCCGCTGGCCGCGGCGATGCAAGACACCTTCGCCGCCGGGAAGGCTTACGGGACAGCCACCGCGCCCGAGGCGGCCGCATTGGCCGGGCAGCTCCTGCAGCCCGGTGACACCGTCCTCGTCAAGGCCTCGCGTGGGGTGGGATTGGAGCTCGTCTGTGGTGCGCTCCAGACCGCCGAGGCGCTCGCCTGATGGGGTCGATCTCGGGCCGCATCCTGATCGCGGGCACCGCGTCGTTGCTCTTGTGCCTGTTCCTGGGGCCGAAGTTCATCGCGTTCCTGCGGCGCAACCAGTTCGGGCAGCACATCCGCGAGGAGGGCCCGTCCGGCCACCAGGCGAAGGCGGGGACACCGACGATCGGCGGCATCATCATCTTCGTCGCCTTCTCGATCCCGTTCCTGATCCTGTCCAACCGGGACTGGCCGGCGCTCGGGGTGTACGGCGCGGCGGTCGCCTGCGCGCTGCTCGGGTTCGCCGACGACTACATCAAGATCGTTCAGAAGCGCTCCCTCGGCCTGCGGGCGCGGACGAAGCTCGCGGTCACGATCGCGATCTCGCTCGGGCTGTGGTGGGTCGCGACCCAGAAGGCCCACCTCGCGCCCGACGTCAAGTTCCGGTTCGTCGATTTGACCGTCGACCTGGGGCCGTTCTATCCCGTGTTCATCTACTTCGTCGTCGCCGGCACGACGAGCGCGGTCAACCTCACCGACGGGCTCGACGGGCTCGCCGCCGGCTGCGCGGCGATCGTGCTGCTCGCGTACATCGGGATCACGTTCATCACCTCGGGCCAGCGTGACCTGACGATGCTCGCCGCCTGCCTCGGCGCGGCGTGTATCGGCTTTCTCTGGTTCAACAGCTTCCCGGCGAGCATCTTCATGGGCGATACCGGTTCGCTCGGGTTAGGCGGGGCGATCGCCGGACTCGCGGTGATGACCAAGACCGAGGTGCTGCTCATCCTGCTCGGCGGGATCTTCGTGATCGAGGCGCTGTCGGTGCTGATCCAGGTGTTCTCGTTTCAGATGTTCCGCAAGCGCGTGTTTCTGATGGCGCCGATCCATCACCACTTCGAGCTCCAAGCGTGGTCGGAGACGAAGATCATCCTGCGCTTCTGGATCGTCGCCGCCGCCTGCGGCGCGATCGGCTTCACGGTGTACCAGTTGAGCATCCGTGGCTAACGGGCCCCAGAGGTCATCTAAGCCGCGGCCACCGCTCCCACCCGGCCCATACCTTGTCGTCGGATTGGCACGCTCAGGCGTGTCGGTCGCACTCGCGCTACGCGCCCGCGGGGAGGAGGTGATCGGCTGTGATGCGGGCGCAGGAGAGCAGCCGCAACTGATGGCGGCGGCGGGAAGGCTTCGCGAGGCGGGCGTCGAAGTCCATCTGGATGCGTCAGGCGACGTACTTGCCGCCCGCGCCGGGACGCTCATCAAGTCTCCCGGCGTACCCCAGAACGCCCCCGTGGTTGGGGCGGCGCGAGCCCGTGGCATCCCTGTTCTCGGCGAACTTGAGATCGCCTGGCGCCTGCTCCCCAACGAATTCATCGCGGTGACGGGGACGAACGGCAAGACGACGACGACCGAGTGGATCGGCCACGTCCACCGCGAGGCGGCGCTCCCGGTCCACGTCGCCGGAAACGTCGGCACGGCGCTCTCGAGCCTGATCGAGTCCGTCGACGCCGGCCCGGACCCCAAAGCGACGATCGTCTGCGAGGCGTCCTCCTTCCAGCTTGAGGACACCGACTCGTTCAGTCCCGAGGCGGCGATCCTGCTCAACCTCGAGCCGGACCATCTCGACCGTCACGGCACGTTCGAGGCCTATGTCGCCGCCAAGCTCAAGGTGTTCGGCAACCAGGGCAACGATGACATCGCCGTCGCGCCGGAGGACCTCGAGCATGTCGAGGATCTCGGCGGCTGCGGGCGCCGGGTGCTCTTCGGGGACACCGCCCGAGCCGAGCTCCAGACCCGCGCCGGTCATCTCTGGTGGGACGAGAAGCCGTTTATCCGGACCGACGAGATCGCGCTCCCCGGCGCCCACAATCTCCAGAACGCGATGGCGACCGCCGCGGTCTGCCTCGCGCGCGGGATCGCCCCCGAGGCCGTGGCGGGCGGCCTCTCCAGCTTCAGCGGCGTCGCGCACCGGCTCGAGCTGATCGCCACGCAGCACGGGGTCGTCTACGTCAACGACTCCAAGGCGACGAACGTCGCGAGCACGATCGTCGCGCTGCGCTCCTACGCCGGCGGCGTCCACCTGATCGCGGGCGGCACCGGCAAGAACCAGGACTTCACGCCGCTCGCTCGGCTCGTCAGCGAGCGCTGCGTCGCCGTCCACCTGATCGGCGACGCGACGTCGGACCTCGCCCGGGCACTCGCCCCGACGCGCGTCCCGCTCTACGAAGACGGCGACCTCGCGACCGCGCTCGCCAACGCCCGGCACCGCGCGCACACCGGCGAAGTGGTTCTCCTCAGCCCCGCCTGCGCGAGCTTTGATCAGTACGAGAACTTCGAAGCCCGTGGCGAACACTTCCGGCAGCTCGTGGTGGGTGGTTGATGGCCGGCGCCTCGGCAGCGGCCAGCGGAGCACGGCCGGGGGGTAAGCGCCAGGCGAGCGGCACATCCAAGCCGACGCGCACGCCGAAACCCGCGGCCAAGCGTGTCCCGCCGCCGCTCGAACATCGGATCCTCATGACCGCGGCGCTGTGTCTGCTCGCGTTCGGCGCCGTCATGGTCTACAGCGCGTCCTCGCCGATCGGCGTACTCGGCAGCGGTGGCACCGGCACCGGCGAGTTCGTCCGCTACCTCGTGTTCGGCGCTGTCGGCCTGTTCGCGATGCACGTGCTCGAGAAGCGCGGCCTCAGCCTGGTCGATCGCCGCATCGTCACCCTGATGCTGGCCGGGTCCTTCGTGCTGCTGCTGCTCGTGCTCGTTCCCGGCTTCGGGGTCCGGGTCAATGGGGCCAAGCGGTGGTTCGCGGCCGGCCCGATCCAGTTCCAGCCCTCCGAGGTGATGAAGCTCGCGCTGATCCTCTACGTCGCGCGGTATCTCGCCGAGCATCCCAAGCGGATGCGGACCTTCAAGCAGGCGGTCGCGCCGATCGTCGTCGTGATGGCGCCGGCGTGCCTGCTGATCGTGATCGAGCCGGATCTGGGGACGACGCTCGTCGTCGTGTTCTCGATCACGGCGCTGCTCATCGCTGCCGGGATGCCGATGCGCTATCTCGGCGCGCTCGCGCTCATCGGGCTCGGCCTCGTCGTTCTGCTCGTGCTCGCCCAGCCCTACCAGCAGGCGCGCCTGCTCTCGTTCCTGCACCCGTGGTCGGCCGGGCGCGGCGCCGGCTACCAGGCGGTTCAGGGGCAGATCGCGCTCGGCTCCGGCGGTCTGCTCGGCGTCGGCCTCGGGCATTCGGTCCAGAAGATCTACTACCTCCCGGAGGCGCAGACCGACTTCATCCTCGCCGTCGTCGGCGAGGAGCTCGGCGTGCTCGGGATCTTCGGCCTGATCGTCCTCTACGGGATGATCGCCTACGCTGGGCTGCGGACCGCCCGCCGCGCCGCGGACCGCTATGGCAAGCTGCTGGCGACCGGACTCACGTCACTCATCCTGTGCCAGGGGACTCTCAACATCTTCGTTGTGCTCGGGTTAGCGCCGCTGACCGGGGTGCCGCTTCCGTTCATCTCCTATGCGCCGACGAACCTGTGCGTGATGCTCGTCGCAGTCGGGCTGCTGCTCAACATCTCGCGCCCCGGCGCGCGGCGGTTGCGGGTCGTGGACGACTCCTCTTCTCGGAGGCGGGCCCGCCGTGACCCCGACGCGGATCGTGATCGGCGCCGGCGGGACCGCGGGGCACGTCGTACCGGCGCTGGCCGTCGCGGACGCGCTGCGAGCTGAGGGGGCAGAGGTCGAGTTCATCGGGGGGCGGCGGGCCGAGCGCGAGCTCGTCCCGGCGGCCGGCTACCCGCTGCACGAGCTGAACGTCGTCTCGCTGCCGCGCAAGGCTCCGGCGAAGGCCGCCAAGGCGGCGGCGGTTGACGCCCGCGCCCTCAGAGTGGCCCGGCAGCTGCTCAAGGAACTCCGGCCGGACGCCGTCCTCGGTGCCGGCGGCTACGTCTCGGGTCCGGTCGGGCTCGCCGCGGTGAGCCGCCGGGTGCCGCTCGTGCTGATGGAGGCCGACAGCCACCTCGGGCTCGCCAACCGGATGCTCGCGCCGAAGGCCAAGCGCGTCTGCCTCGCGTTCCCGCTGGCCGGGCGCGACGCGCCTCGCTATCTCGTCACCGGGCGGCCCGGTGCCGCCACCGGCCACCGACCGCGCCGCCGCCCGGCAGCGGTTCGAGATCACGCCCGGGGAGAGCTGCGTGCTCATCTTCGGCGGCAGCCTCGGGGCGCGCTCGATCAACCACGCCGCGATCGAGGCGTTCGCCGGCGCCCGGTTCCACGTCCTGCACGCCGCCGGCACGCGTGACCTCCCGGACCTCAAGTCGCCGGGAGCCCATTACGACCTCCGCGGGTACATCAACGACTTCGGTGAGGCGCTCCTCGCCTCAGACCTCGTCGTCGCCCGCTCCGGCGGCTCGGTGTTCGAGATCGCGGCCCACGGCCGCCCCGCCGTCCTCATCCCGTACCCGCACGCGACCGCGGACCACCAGACGGCGAACGCCCGGTACATGGAGCAGGCCGGCGCCGCGATCGTCATCCCGGACCGCGAGCTGACCGCGGCCCGGCTCGGGCTCGAGGTCGGCCAACTGCTCGCCGACCGCACCCGCCTGGCCGCGATGGCCAATGCCTCGGCATCGCTCGCGCGGCCGGACGCGGCGCAGGCGATCGCGCACGAGGTGCTCACCGCCGCCGGGGCCAAGCGTGACCGGGCGACCGGTGCGTCGAGCGTGCCGCGCGACGTCGCCAAGACGCCGACGAGTATCTGACGACTGCGTCAGTAGCGGTCGCTGGCGAAACGCGGCCCGAGCCGCTCGTTCGCCCGCGCGGCGAGTCCGAGCGCCCGCGCGACCCAGAACACGCTCGCCGGGGGTCCGCCACCGCAGCCGCTGCTGTTCCCCGGGACGTGGGTCCACATGAACGCGTCGGCAAACCGGAAGCCGGTGGACGTCGTATCGCGCGGGCCGAGGGCGCGGCCGGGCGGGTTGCAGAGGTCCTCGTTGCCGTCGCGGACGCGGTCGACGTTCCACTTCGGCCCGTTGCCGTTCTGGGCGGTGTTGACGATGTAGTGGGCGCCGTGGGTCCAGCGGGCGATCTTGTTCGCCCAGCGCACCTCGCTGATCGTCCAGTTGAGGTGGGTGTCGTTGGTGTAGAAGCCGCGGATTCGCCCGATGTCGGAGTGGTTGAGCGCCCGGGCGGTGTAGCTCGCGCTGTTGGAATCCGAATAGCCGCCCTCGAGATAGACGACGGCGTGGGGGAGGGTCGCGAAGCGGTCGACCTCGTAGCGGACGAGCGCCTCGTACCGGCCGAGGTCGCCGCGGTGGGCCATGCAGCTCGAGGAGCCGTAGGCGTCGAGCTCGAGCAGGTAGACGACGGGGCGGTTCCCGGTCGCGGCGATCACCTCGTTCACGCGGCGGCGGAAGTCCGGCCAGGCCGCCGAGAGCTCGCCCGGTGACGGGCAGCCGTGGAGGACCGGGTGCAGGAAGTAGGTGTTGACGATCGCGACCGAGCCGGGATCGGCGCGCATGTTGTCGCAGAAGATCTTGACCGCCTGGTCGTAGATCTTCCCGGGGCCGCCACCCATCGAGTAGACGCTGAAGCGCTGCACCTCCGGTTCATCGGCGATCTTCTCGAGCTGATGGACCTTCCAGCGCAGGGCGCCGCTCGCGGCAAGCTCCCGGGCGAACCGGCCGCGGCTCAGCGAGGCCTTGAACCGGGCCCATGAGTACGCGTCGCCGTAGCGGTGGGGATCGACGCCGAGCAGCTGGGCGATCGCGCCCGCGGCCTCGCCGTGGCGAGGGCCGTCGACGAAGAAGTGCGCCCCGGTGAGCGGGTTTGCGCCCGGGGCCTGGCGAAGGTCGAGCGGATTCGCCGGATCCCGGTGGGACCCGTGTCCGGACCCGCACGAGGCGGCGCGAGCCCGCGCGCCGGCGCCACCGCCAGCGGCGCGTGCGGACCGCCCACCCAGGAACACGAGCGTGATCGCGAGCAGGGCGACGCCGGCAGCCGCCAGCGCGACCACCCGATATGGCCTTCCCCTAACCATCGGCCCTTCTTGTTAGCAAATGCATTCCGGCGACGCGCGGGGAACTCGACTCGCGCGCCCAGCGGATCCCGGTCGTCCCGCAATTGTTCACGTTTGCCACGTCAAACGGTGTATCGGCGCGGCGGCGCACCTCGGTGAGGGGTGAGGCTGCTCGCTAGATTGCGGACGAGTACTCGCGCCACCGACCGAGACCCCAAGATCCCCGGACTTAAGGAGCCCCGCGATGCTGTTCGGAGCAGAGCACGTCAAGCGCTATATCGAGACCGACGGCGAGGAGGGCCACGACTGGCAGGGCACGACAACGCTCATCCTCACCACCACCGGCCGGAAGTCCGGTGAGGAGCGCAGCACCCCGCTCATCTACGGCGAGCACGGCGACGACTATGTGGTCGTCGCCTCAAAGGGCGGTGCCCCGGAGCATCCCGCCTGGTACCTCAACCTCTCAGAGCATCCCGACGTCACCGTGCAGGTCAAGGCCGACCGGTTCCCGGCCCGGGCGCGGACGGCCACCGCGGAGGAGCGCCCGGAACTGTGGGAGCTGATGGTCGGGCAATGGCCGCAGTACAACGACTACCAGAAGAAGACCGACCGCGAGATCCCGCTCGTCGTCCTCGAACGCAAATAGAGTCGGACCCGATGGCCGAGGACGACGACTGGTCACATCGCCGCCTGCACTTCGTCGGGATCGGCGGGGCGGGCATGAGCGGTCTCGCCCTTGTCGCCGCCGCGCTCGGCGCCCAGGTGAGCGGGTCTGACCGGGGCGAGTCCTCCTACAGCGACCGGCTGCGTGAGCACGGCATCGAGCCGACGATCGGCCACGCGGCCACGAACGTCCCCGACGGCGCCGAGGTCGTGTACTCGACCGCGATCCCGCCGGAGAACCCCGAGCGCCAGGCGGCGAGCGGCAGGGAGCTCCACCGCGCCGACCTGCTCGCCCAGATCGCGGCGCTCAAGCGGTGCATCGCGATCACCGGGACGCACGGCAAGACGACGACCTCGGGGATGGTCGTCCACGTGCTCCGCGGCTGCGGGCTCGACCCGGCATACGTCGTCGGCGGCGAGCTGCGCGACACCGGCCTGAACGCCGGCTGGGGGAGCGGCGAGTGGATCGTGATCGAGGCCGACGAGTCCGATCGCTCGCTGCTCAAGTTCTCCCCGGAGATCGCGCTCCTCACCAACGCCGAGCTCGACCACCACTCGACCTACCGCTCGCGCCTTGACCTCGAGGACACCTTCCGGGAGTTCATGGCCAAGGCGGCGCATCCGGTCGTGTGGAACCGCCCGGCCCTGCGCGCGCTGTGCCCGCCGAACGCGACCCCGTACGACGCGCCCGAGCCGGTGCTCGAGCCCGACGGCGCCCGGTTTCGCTGGGAGAACCACGAGGTCCGCCTCTCGGTCCCGGGCGAGCACAACGCGGTCAACGCCGCCGGAGCGCTCACCGCCGCCCGCCTCGCCGGTGCTGATCCGGAACGCGCCGCGCAAGCGATCGCGAGCTTCCGCGGCGCCCGGCGACGGTTCGAGCTGCTCGGCGCCACCAGGTCCGGCGCCCCGGTCTACGACGACTACGCCCACCACCCGACCGAGGTCGCCGCGGCGATCGCCGCCGCGCGCACGCTGCGCCCGCGCCGGGTGATCGCCACCTTCCAGCCGCACCTCTACTCGCGGACCGACGCCCTGGCGCGGGAGTTCGGCCGGGCCCTCGCGGCCGCCGACCTCGCCGTCACCCTCGACGTCTACCCGGCCCGGGAGCGCGCCGAGGACTTCCCCGGCGTCGACGGCCGGCTGATCGCCGCCGCCGCGGCCGACGCCGGCAACGGCCGTCCGGTCGCGTGGATGCCGAGCTTCGACGACGCGCGCGTCTACCTCACCAGCATTCTGCGCGCCGGCGATCTGTGCCTGGTCATGGGCGCCGGCAACGTCGACGCGCTCGGCCGCTCGCTCGTCACGCGCCTTTAGTGCACGCAGGCGCGCGGGTGCGCTGGTGCGCGGTGCGGGGGACCGCGGACCGTGGGATCGACCGCGGGAGCCCGACCACGATCTCCCGCGCGCCGCCGGCCGCGACGCCGCGCGGGAATTCGCGTACCCCAGGCGTCGGCAGATTCCCTCGCGCCCGCCCGCCTGCGATCGCGAGGGAGATCGTGGTCGCAGACGGAGATCGTGGTCGCCGACGGAGATCGTGGTCGCCGACCGGCACAAATCCCCGCGCGCTACCGCCCGCCGCCTCGCACCGGCTCCAAGTCGTCGCCGCGACGCCATCTACCCTGCGGGCCATGGTCACCCTGCCCCAAGGCGTCCTGCCGGACCATCCGCTGGCGCGGTTTACGACGATCCGCACCGGCGGCTCGGCGGAGCTGTTCGCACGCGTGGGGACCATGGAAACGCTCGAGCAGCTGCTTGCCTGGGCCGGCGCCCAACACATCGATGTAGGGGTCGTCGGCTCGGGGTCGAACCTGCTTGTGGCGGACGACGGCGTCAGCGGCCTCGTCGTGAAATTGGATAAGGAGTTGGCGAAGATCGAACTGGACGGCACGCGCATTCAGTGCGGGGGAGGGGCACGGTTGCCCGCCGTCTCGGCGCGGGCGGCTCAGGCCGGCCTGAGCGGCATCGAGTTCGGGGTCAACATCCCGGGGTCGGTCGGCGGCTCGGTGCGGATGAACGCCAACGCCTACGACGGCGATCTCGGCAGCGTGCTCGAGTGGGTCGACATCGTCACCGCCGCCGGCACGACACGCCGGGGCCCGGACGAGCTCGGATTCGCCTATCGCCGCTCGAACCTGAAGCCCGGCGAGATCGTCGCCCGGGCGAGTTTCACGCTCACGCCGGCGGCCGTCGCCGACGTCAAGGCGACGCTCGCCGAGATGCGGGCGTGGCGCAAGGCCGCGCAGCCGTCCGGGATCAAGACGTTTGGCTCGACCTTCAAGAACCCCAGCGACCCCCGCGCCGAGGGCCGGACCGCCGGCCAGCTGCTCGACGCGAGCGGCTGCCGCGGCATGCGGATCGGCGGCGCCGGGTTCTCCGAGAAGCACGCGAACTTCGTCGAGAACTACGGCGAGGCGTCGACCGCGGATGTGATCGCGGTGATGGCCGAGGGGCGCCGCCGGGTCGCGGAGCGCTTCGGCGTCGCGCTCGAGCCCGAGGTCCAGGAGCTTGGTCCGGTCGGCATTCCCCGTGAGTGGCGCGGGGGTGACGGCCGATGAACGCCGAGGGACTGATCGGTCGGTTCCGGCGGCCGCGGATGCCGCGCCCCGGTCTGCGGCGCAGCTCGCTCACCGCCGGCGCCCGCCAGCGGCGCGGCCTCGCGCGCCTGATTCCGCCGCCGAAGGTGCTGATCGCGCTCGTCGCGATCGTGCTCGCCCTCGGCGGGGGCTACCTGTGGCTGCGCGACTCCTCGCTCGTCGCGGTCAAGAAGGTTCAGATCACCGGCGTGACCGGCGCCAATGCGGCGCAGATCCGGCGCGCCCTGAGGGCCTCGGCGCGGACGATGACGACCCTCGATGTCCGGTCCGATCAGCTGCGCATGGCCGTCTCGCCGTATCCCATCGTCAAGCGGCTGGAGGTCTCGACCCATTTCCCGCACGGGCTGAGGATCCACGTCGTCGAGGAGAACCCGGTGGGCGCGGTCGTCGTCGACGGGCGCACGATCGCGGTCGCCGCCGACGGGACGCTGCTGTCCTCGGTGTCCGCGACCGGCCTGCCGACGATCCCGCTGAAGGTCCCGCCCGGCGGCTCGCGGGTGACCGACCCGACGGCCCGCGGCGCGGTCTCGATCCTCGCCGGAGCGCCGCCGCGGCTGCTCGAGAGCATCAGCCAGGTGACGACCGTGAGCCCCCACGGGCTCGTCGTTCAGATTCGCAATGGGCCGAGCCTGTACTTCGGCGACGCGACGATGGTCGCGGCGAAGTGGCAGGCGGCGACCGCTGTGCTCGCCGATCCGGGGTCGGCCGGCGCGCTCTACATCGACGTCACCGATCCCGAGCGACCGGCGGCAGGCGCCGGCTCCTCGGCCGGCTCGAGCAGCGGATCGGGGGGCTGATCACGTAATCCCGCCACAGGCTAAGGCTCAACTTGAGCTTGAGGCCGCAAAAATGGGAACTCTCGCGCTACGATCGAGAGTTCCGCGATCTGCAACGGACGTTGCGAAGCCGCGTCATCCGTTGACTTCCCGCATTGTCAGGCCGTAACGTGCAAAACTCCCGCTAACGGCTAGCGACTGGGAAAACACTCAACGCTACCTCGAGGGTCGGACGGAAACGAAAATGGAAAGCGGCAGCTACCTGGCAGTCATCAAAGTCGTCGGCGTCGGCGGCGGAGGCACGAACGCGGTCAACCGCATGGTTGACGCGGGCCTGCGCGGCGTCGAGTTCATCGCGTGCAACACCGACGCTCAGGCGCTCGCCATGTGTGACGCCGACATCAAGCTGAACATCGGCCACGAGCTCACCAAGGGCCTGGGCGCCGGGGCGAACCCGGACGTCGGCCATGGCGCCGCGGCCGAGTCCCGCGACGAGATCAAGGAGGCGCTCAAGGGCGCCGACATGGTGTTCGTCACCGCGGGCGAGGGCGGCGGCACGGGCACCGGCGCCGCGCCGGTCATCGCCGAGATCGCCAAGAACGAGATCGGCGCCCTCACCGTCGGCGTCGTCACGCGCCCGTTCTCGTTCGAGGGCACCCAGCGCGCGCGCCAGGCCCAGGAGGGCATCGCCCGGCTTCGGGAGAACGTCGACACGCTGATCGTCATCCCGAACGAGAAGCTGCTCGCGATCGTCGAGCGGCGCACGACGATCCTCGACGCATTCCGCGAGGCCGACAACGTGCTCCGCCAGGGCGTCCAGGGCATCACCGACCTGATCACGATCCCCGGCCTCATCAACCTCGACTTCGCCGACGTGCGCACGATCATGCACGACGCCGGCAGCGCGCTGATGGGCATCGGGAACGCCGGGGGCGAGAACCGTGCCTCCGAGGCGGCCAAGATCGCGATCTCCTCACCGCTGCTCGAGGAGTCCGTCGAGGGCGCGACCGGGATCCTGCTCAACATCACCGGTGGTCACAACCTCGGCCTGTTCGAGGTCAACGAGGCCGCCGAGATCGTCCAGAGCGCGGCCGATGCGAACTCCAACATCATCTTCGGCGCGGTGATCGACGACACGATGGGCGAGGACGTCCGCGTGACCGTGATCGCGACGGGCTTCGACAAGGGCACCGTCAACCCGCGTGAGCGGGTGCGGAGCGAGCGCGAGGCGCCGGCTCAGACAAGCCGCCGGCGCGACGTGACGATGGACGACTCCCAGCGCTCCTCGCTGGAGATCCGCGACGACGAGATCGACATCCCGTCGTTCCTGCGCGATCGCTGAGTCCGGCCCGGGCCCCCGCCACGCACCATCGGCGCGCGGCGAGCTCTGACAGTTCGCTGTCACGGCGCAACCCTGCGGGGCCTAAGCTGTTGTACGTCCGTCAGACGAGTTCTCGACAGAGCGATGCAGGCTGCCCGAGGCGCGCATTCGGACCGGGGTGCCAAGGGAGGGCGTTCGATGAGTAGGGCATCGGCGCGGCTCCGCGCTGCCCGGAGCGGGAGCCTCGTCGGCGCCACGGTGGCGGTCGCGCTCAGCCTCGCGCTCAGCATCACGCTCGCCCTCGCGCTGCCCCGTCCCGCCGCGGCGCAGACGCCCGCGGCCGGCTCGCCGACGACGATCGACGGGCCAAGTTCGGACATCAGCGCCCTCAGCGGGTTCTCCGTCGCCCGTGACGGGAGCGGCGCGCTCGTCTACCTCAAGGCCGTCGATGGGACCCAGCATGTGTTCGTCTGCCGTCTCGTCGGGGGCGTGTTCACCGCTCCGGAGCAGGTCGACACCGGCCTCACCGGCGACTCCTCCCAGCCGGTCGTCGTGGCCGGCAACGGCGGCATCGTGCTGATTGGGTTCATCAACGCCGGTGAGCTCTACGTCGTCGACCGCGCCGGGCCGCAGACCCCGGCGAGCGCGCCGATCCCGCTGACCGGCGGCGGGGTCACGAATCCGTCGATCTCGATGAGCAACTTCGGCAAGGCGTACATGTCATTCACGGCGCCCGGCGGTGGCGGTCACGACATCCGGGTCGCGTACTACGCGTCCGGCATCTGGTCGCTCGAGTCGACCGCGCTCGACGCCAACCCCGCCGACGACGCCGGCGCCGGGACCGCCCGATCGTCGGTCGCAACCTCCGGGGACGGCACCGCGATCGTCGCCTGGGGCGAGGCCGGACACATCTACACCCGCCGGATCCGGGCGACCGCCCCGAGCGTCGCGTTCGAGCAGGCTGACGTGCCGAGCATCGGCGGCTGGAGCGAGGTGAGTGCCGATCAGCCGGCCGTGGCGACCGGCGGGGACTCCTCGTATGCCGCGGTCGCCTTCCGGGAGACCGTCGCCAGCGGCGCCCACCAGCAGTCGCGCGTGCTCATGCGCCGGCTCCACAGCTCGATCATGGAGGATCCGGCGGCCGTCGACGGACTCTCGACGCCCGGGACGACGAACGCGATGAGCCCAGCGGCGGTCGCCACCGAGTATGGACGCGGCTTCGTGACCGCGGTCCGAGACGACAACCAGGTGTGGGTGATGTCGCTGAACGGCAACGACGCGCCGGGTCCGACGGCGCGGCTTGACTCACAGAACGAGTTCAGCGCGCCGATCGCCGTGCCGGCCCTCGCCGGGCTGTTTTCGGACTACGTCGCCTGGCAGCAGGATCCCGGGCCGCTCGGCACGCCGGAGATCCGGATGCGCTACGCCGACAGCGGCGGGGATTTCAGCAGCGATCAGGTGCTCTCCGAGCCTGACCTCGGCGCAAGTGACGCCGCGCGTGGCCTCGCCGCCGCGGGCGATGTCACTGGGAACGCCGCGGTCGCGTGGATCCAGGGGACCGGTGCCGCGACCCGCATCGAGGTCGCCCAGCTCTACGTCCCACCGGGGTCGCCCGCCACGACCACGTCGTTCTCGTACGCGCGCACGAGCCAGCCCTCGCTCGGCTGGTCAGCCGCGCGTGACCAGTGGGGGCCGGTGCAGTACACGCTGTTCATCGACGGGCGCCCGCTCGGCCCGGTCACCGGGACGGCGTTGCGCCCGCCGCTGCCGCTCGCCGACGGGCCCCACTCGTGGGAGGTCGTGGCCGCCAACCCGGTCGGCCAGCAGAGCGTCAGCCAGACGGCGACCGTGTGGGTCGACACCGTCCCGCCGAAGGTCAAGTTCCAGCTCGGCGGTCTCAGGCGCGTCGGCTCCGAGCTGCACGCCTACGTCACCTACACCGACGCGCCGCCGCCCGAGCGCTCAAACCAGGCCTCGGGGATCTCGGACGTGTCGATCGACTGGGGCGACAGGCACCTCTTCCACATCACGCACGGCAAGTACCACGCGTACGTGAAGGCCGGGCGGTACACGATCCGCGTCGTCGTCAGCGACCGCGCCGGCAACCGCACGACGATCACCCAGCAGATCAAGGTCACACCGAAGCCGAAGCCGAAGCCCAAGCCGAAAAAGAAGAAGAAGCCGACCAAGAAGAAGACGGTCCGCCACGGGAGCCGCCGATGAGGGCGCTGCTCCATCGCGGCATGCGGGTGGTCGGGATGACGGCCGCCGTCGCCACGATCCTCGGTGCGGCGGGCGCCGTCCCCGCGCTCGCCCAGGGCCCGGCCTACGTGGCCACCGCGCCGACGAAGGGGGCGCTCTACGGCGACGGCAGCTGGGACCGCTACCTGCTCGGGGGCGCCTGGCTGTCTCGCCCCGACCCGGGCCTCGTCGGCGTCACCCAGGGCTGGTGGCGCGACGTCGGTGCGACCGACGGATGGGCCCCCACGACGGTCCCCAACTCCTACAACGCGGGCGATCTCTCGGGCGCGAGTATGTCTGGGACG
This sequence comes from uncultured Solirubrobacterales bacterium, assembly GCA_963850335.1. Classification (GTDB taxonomy): domain Bacteria; phylum Actinomycetota; class Thermoleophilia; order Solirubrobacterales; family Solirubrobacteraceae; genus Palsa-465. Next base: position 30,857 of record CAWKKY010000002.1, read on the forward strand.
GTGCAGTGGTACCGGCGGGACTTCACACTCCCGGCGAAGGCGTTCGCCTCGTACATCGCCCAGCGCGACCGCCACTGGGTGCTCCGCTTTGAGTCGATCAACTACCGGGCCACGGTGTGGTTGAACGGTCGTCAGATCGCGACCCACGCGGGGGCGTTCCTGCCGTTCGAGGTCGACCTCACGAACCTCCATTCGGGCGTCAACCGCTTGATCGTGCGCGTCGACGACCGCCGGGGTCCGGCGGACCTCCCGCCGGGGCCGAGCGGCGGCTGGTGGAACTTCGGTGGGATCCTGCGCGAGGTATATCTGCGGGCGGTGCCACGCGCCGACGTCAGCCAGGTGCTCGTCACGCCGAACCTGCCGTGCCTGACGTGCGCGGCGACCGTGACCGAGTCGGCGATCGTGCGCAACCTCACCGGCCAGTCACAGCTCGTCAGCCTCCGCGCCCGCTACGGGAACAGTTCCGTGCTCGTCGGCCCCCACTTGATCCCGGCCCACAAGACGTGGGCGGCACGCGGTCAGATCGTGATCCACCGTCCGCAGCTGTGGTCGCTCGAGCACCCGAACCTGTACCGCGCGATGCTCACCCTCGCCGACAGCCGCGGGCGCAAGCTGAGCGGCTATACAACCGAGAGCGGGATCCGCAAGATCCAGGTCACCGCCGACGGGCGCCTGACGCTCAACGGCCGGCTGCTCAACCTCCGTGGGGTCAACCTCCACGAGCAGGACGTCCAGGAGGGGGCGGCGCTCGACACCGCCCACCAGCGTCGGCTCGTCGGCTGGGTGCGGGCGCTCGGCGCGACGATCATCCGTGCCCACTACCCACTCAGCCCGCTGATCGAGGAGCTCGCCGACCGCGAAGGGATCCTGCTGTGGTCCGAGGTGCCCGTCTACCAGACCTCAAATCAGTACCTCGTGCAGTCGGCGTGGCGGGCGAATGCGCTCCAGTTCCTGCGCACGAACATCCTCACCAACGAGAACCATCCGTCGATCCTCACCTGGAGCATCGGCAACGAGCTGCCGGCACCGCCGACCGCCGGGCAGGCGGGCTACGTCGCCGCCGCAGCCAGGGTCATCCACACCCTCGATCCAACTCGTCCCGCCTCGATGGCGATCAGCAACTGGCCCGGCGTCGCCTGCCAGGCCGCGTACGCGCCGCTCGACCTCATCGGCGCCAACGAGTACGTCGGCTGGTTCGACGCCGGCGGCGGCGCGACCGATGACCGTGACTCGCTCGGCCCCTGGCTCGACGGCCTCCGGGCGTGCTACCCGACCAAGGCGCTGATGATCACCGAGTTCGGGTTCGAGGGCAATCGCCACGGCCCGATCGAGGAGCGGGGCACCTACGAGTTCCAGGCCGACAACGCCGCCTTCCACCTCAGCGTGTTCGCGAGCAAGCCGTGGCTCTCCGGCGCGCTGTGGTTCGCGATGCAGACGTTCGCCGCCCATCCGGGCTGGGGCGGGGGCAACCCGCTCCCCGATCCGCCCTGGGTGCAGAAGGGGACGTGGGATCAGTTCGGACAGCCGACGCCGCTGCTCCCGGTTCTCTCCGGGATCTACCACGCGACGGTGCAGGTCGCGCCGTCGGGCACGGGCGCGGCCAAGCAATAAGCGCGGGGGCTACTCGCCGCGCCAGACCGGTTCGCGCTTTTCCAGGAACGCTGTCATTCCCTCTTGCGCGTCGTGGGCGAGGGCGTTCTCCGTCATGACGAGCTCACAGTGCTCGTAGGCGGCGGCCTCGCCGCGATCGATCTGCTCGTAGAAGGCACGCTTGCCCGTGGCGACCGTGTAGGCGCTGGACCGGGTGATTGCCTCGATGAGCCCGACCACCGCCAGTTCGAGTTGGTCGGGCGGCACCACTTGATTGACCAGCCCCCACTCGAGCGCGGTCATGGCATCGATCGGCTCGCCGGTGAGCAGCATCTGCATCGCGCGCTTGCGACCGACGGCTCGTGACACGGGCACCATCGGCGTGGAGCAGAACAAGCCGATCTTGACGCCCGGCGTTGCGAAGCGCGTGCCGTCCGCCGCGACCGCCAAGTCGCACGCTGCCACCAACTGACAGCCGGCGGCCGTGGCAATGCCGTGGACCTTGGCGATGACCGGCTGCGGAACGTCGTGGAGCGTGTTCATCATGACGCTGCAGCAATCGAAGAGCTGGGCCAGGAACTGTCGGTCTCGCCCGGTCATCTCGGACAGGTCGTGCCCAGCGGAAAAGGCCGGACCTGCGCCCTCGATCACGATCGCGCGCGTGTCGGAGTTGGCGGACACCTGGCGCAGCGCCGCGGTCACTTCGCTCATCAACTCCAGCGACAGAGCGTTGCGTCTTTCAGGCCGGTTGAGCACGATCCGCGCGGCGGATCCGTCGATCGTGACGAGCAGGTTTCGATAGTCGGTATCTGGCAGCGAGCTCATCGGGACAACGTACTCCCGCGCCCCCGGCGACACAAGCTGCGCGCCGGGCTTGGCGGCCGCAGACCGAGGCGAGATAATCGAGGCAGGGTGCCGATGCCGCCTGGTGACGGACGACTTCGAACGAAGGAGGAAGGGCATGACCGAAGCGGTGATTGCGACCGGTCACGCGGCCGGGCCCGATGCCGTCCCGAGCAAGGTGTTTCGCAGCGAGTTGAACCCGGTCGACTTCCTCCGTAGAGCTGCGTACATGTATCCCGGAAAGACGGCGGTGGTCGATGACGGCCGCCGGTATTCGTACGGTCAGCTGGCGGAGCGCTCGTGGCGGTTGGCCAATGCGCTGCGGGCGGCGGGCCTGCGCAAGGGGGACCGCGTCGCCACGCTGCTGTTCAACTCGTCACCGATGCTCGAGGCGTCCTTCGGGGTCCCCGCGGCCGGCGGGATCCTCGTGGCGATCAACAACCGGCTGGCTGGCCGGGAGGTCGAGCACATCCTGGCGCACAGCGGTGCCCGGTTCTTGCTGCTCGACGGCGAGCTCGAGTCGCTCATCGGCGCGGTGGCGCGCTCTGAGGTCACGATGATCCGTTGTGACCGGGGGGACAGCGCAGATGAGTACGAGCGATTCCTGGCTGAGGCGTCCGACGCGATGCCGGAAAGCTGGCTCGAGGATGAGGAAGAGACGATCTCGATCAATTACACCTCGGGCACCACCGGCCAGCCGAAGGGGGTGCAGTACACCTACCGTGGCGCCTATCTCAACGCGCTCAGCGAGGTGATCGTCGCCGGGCTGAGCCCCGAGTCGGTGTACCTGTGGACGCTGCCGATGTTTCACTGCAACGGCTGGTGCTTCCCCTGGGCCGTCACCGCGGTCGCGGCAACGCACGTGGCGCTGCGCGCGGTCGATGCCGACGTCATCTGGGAATTGATCGACAGCGAGGGTGTGACCCACTACAACGGCGCGCCCACCGTTCAGTTGATGATCATCAACCATCCCAACGCGCACCGCCTGGAGCGACCGGTCACCGCGATGGTCGCCGCATCGCCGCCGTCGCCGACGCTGCTGGCTCGCATGGCCGAGCTCAACTTCCGGGTCGTGCATGTCTACGGCCTGACGGAGACCTATGGTCCGATCACCATGTGTCCAACCGGGGAGGGCTGGGGAGCGCTGTCGGTCGAGCAGCAGGCCAAGCTGCTCGCTCGCCAGGGCCAGGCGTACCCGTCCGCAGATCTGGTCCGGGTCGTCGACGAAGAGATGCACGACGTGCCCCGGGACGCCGAGACGATGGGCGAGGTCGTGATGCGCGGCAACAACGTGATGAGCGGCTACTTCGCGGACGACGCGGCCACCGAGACGGCGTTTCGCGGCGGCTGGTTCCACTCCGGGGATCTGGCGGTCTGGCACCCCGACGGCAACATCGAGCTGCGTGACCGAAGCAAGGACATCATCATCTCCGGCGGCGAGAACATCTCGAGCATCGAGGTCGAGCAGACAATTTGCGCTCACCCAGCCGTCCTCGAGTGCGCCGTGGTCGGGATTCCACACGAACGCTGGGGCGAGCGACCGAAAGCGCTCGTCACGCTCAACACCGGCGCGGCCGCAAGCGCCGATGAGATCATCGCGTTCTGCCGCGAGCGGCTCGCGCACTACAAGTGTCCCGACGTCGTCGAATTCGGGCCCCTGCCGAAAACCTCCACCGGCAAGGTCCAGAAATTCGCCCTCCGCGAGCGCGAGTGGGCTGGACGCCAAACGCGAGTCGGCGACACGTAACCCCGCGGCGGGCATTTCATTCCGGCGGTCGCTGCGTCGCGTTGTAGCCTCAGAGCCCCGTGTCGATTTCCGCCGCTGAAACCGCCCTGCGCCGCACCGCCCTCTACGACCGCCACGTCGCGGCCGGTGCCAAGCTCGTGCCGTTTGCCGGGTGGGAGATGCCGGTCCAGTATGCGGGCGTGCGGGAGGAGCATCTCGCCGTCCGCGGCGGGGTCGGGATCTTCGATGTCTCGCACATGGGGGAGGTCGAGACGCGGGGCCCGGATGCCGCGCGTTTCCTTCAGCACATGCTCTCCAACGACATCCGCCGCCTTCCGGAGGGCGGCGCCCAGTACAGCGTCCTCTGCCGCGAGACCGGCGGGGTCCTCGATGATCTCTTCACCTACCGGGTCGCCGAGGGCACGTTTCTCACGGTCACGAACGCCGCCAACCACGAGAAGGACCTGCTCTGGCTCCAGGAGCACGCCGCCGACTACGACGTCGACGTGATCGATTGCGCGGAGCGCTTCGCGATGATCGCTGTCCAGGGGCCGCAGGCCCGGGCGCTCGTGGCGAGCCTCTCCGACGGCAACCTCCCGCCCCGGATGCACGTCTGCGAGCGGACGGTCGCCGGCGCCTCGATGATGGTGTGCGGCACCGGGTACACGGGCGAGGACGGCGTCGAGCTGCTGCTCGACCCGCGGGACGCTCCCGCGGTGTGGGACGCGCTCGTCGCCGGGGGCGCCTCGGTCGTTGGCCTCGGCGCCCGGGACACGCTGCGGCTCGAGGTGTGCTTCCACCTGTACGGCAACGATCTCAGCGAGGACCGGGACCCGATCGGGGCCGGCCTCGGCTGGTGTTGCAGGGAGCAGACGGGCTTCATCGGCTCCGAGGCGACCGCTCGCGTGCGGGCGAGCGGCCCGGCCGAAAAGCTCGTGCCGTTCGTCATCGACGGCCCGGGGATCGCTCGGGCCGGCAATCCCGTCACCGCCGGGGGCGAGGTGACCAGCGGGACGTATTCGCCGTCGCTCGAGCGCGGGATCGGGATGGCCTATGTTCCCGCAGAGCTCGCTGCTCCGGGCACGCCGATCGAGATCGACGTCCGGGGCCGAGCCCGCGCCGCCACAATCGAGCGTAAGCCGCTGTATCGAAAGGGGTCGTGACCATGGCCGAGGCCAGCTATCCGAGTGACCTGCTCTATCACCCCGAGCACGACTGGGCGCGCGTGGAGGAGGGGACCGCGACGCTCGGGATCACCTGGTTCGCCCAGGACCAGCTCGGTGAGCTCGTGTTCTACGACCCGCCCGAGGTCGGCTCGTCGGTGACCAAGGACCAGCCCTACGCCGAGGTCGAGTCGGTGAAGGCGGTCTCCGACGTGATCGCGCCGCTGTCCGGCGAGATCCTGGAGGTCAACACCTCGCTCTCCGATACGCCCGAGACGGTCAACGAGGACCCGTACGGCGAGGGCTGGCTGGTGAAGATCCGCCTCTCGGAGCCGAGCGAGACCAGCTCGCTGATGGACGCCTCGGCCTACGAGGGCACGCTTTCGTGACGACGTACGTCTCCGCCACCGATTCTGACCGGCGCGAGATGCTCGCGACGATCGGCGTCGGCTCGATCGAGGAGCTGTTCGCCGACATCCCGGAGGCACTTCGGCTCACCGGGCCGCTCGCGCTCGACCGGGGGCTCTCCGAGCAGGAGGTCTACGCCGAGCTGCGGGCCCTCGCCGCGCGCAACACCTCGACCGAGGATGAGCTGACGTTCCTCGGCGGCGGGATGTACGACCACTACGTCCCGTCGCTCATCGACTCGATCATCTCGCGCTCGGAGTTCCTCACGCCGTACACGCCCTACCAGCCCGAGATCTCCCAGGGCGGCCTGCAGGCGATGTTCGAGTACCAGACCGCGATCTCCGAGCTCACCGGCTTGCCGGTATCGAACGCCTCGGTGTACGAGGGCCCGAGCGCCGTCGCCGCGGCCGGGTACGTGGCCAAGGCGGCAAACCCTGGCCGCACGCGGTTCGTCATCGCTCGCGGTGTGCACCCGCATTCGCGCCAGGCGCTGCGGACGCTCGCCCACGGCTGGCAGATGCAGGTCGACGAGGCGGCGCTCCACGCCGGCGTGACCGTGCTCGGAGAGCTCGACGAGACCGTCAGCGCCGTGATCCTCCAGCAGCCGAACTTCCTCGGCGCGGTCGAGGACCTCGAGGCGCTCGTCGCCGCCGCCCACGCGGTCGGCGCGATCGTCATCTGCGCCTGCGACCCGCTCCCGCTGTCGCTGCTCAAGACGCCGGCTGAGTGTGGTGTCGACATCGCCGTCGGCGAGGGGCAGACGCTCGGGAATCGGCTCGACTACGGCGGCCCGTCGTTCGGGTTCTTCGCCACCACCGAGGCGCTCATGCGCCGGATCCCGGGTCGGATCGCCGGTGAGACGACGGATCTCGACGGCAAGCGGGGGTTCGTGCTCACCCTCCAGACCCGTGAGCAGCACATCCGCCGGGAGAAGGCGACGTCGAACATCTGCACCGCACAGGCGCTCAACGCGCTCGCCGGGGTCATTTACCTGAGCTGGCTCGGACGCCGCGGGATCGTCGAGCTCACCGAACTGATGCTCCAGCGCACCGCCTACGCGCGCGAGCGTCTCTCCCAGATCCACGGGGTCGGCCTGCTCCACGAGCAGCCGGTCGTGCGGGAGTTCGCGGTCCGGCTCGACGCGCCCGTGGAAAAGGTGCTCGCCCGCTGCCGCGAGCGCGGCGTCAACCCCGGCTATCCGCTGCACCGCGACTACCCCGAGCTCGCCGACGGGTTGCTCGTCGCGATCACCGAGCAGCGGACGCGGGCGGACATCGACCGCCTCGCCGAGGTGCTCGAGAGCGCGCTGGGCTCCGAGCTTCAGGCCTACGAGGAGGTGAAGGCGTGAGCGAGACGTCCTTCATCGCCGCCGCCGACGACACGCTGACGATCTACGAGCGCTCCCAGGAGGGCCGCCGCGCGTTCGTGGCTCCCGCCCTCGACGTGCCCGAGCGCCCGCTTGACGAGCTGCTCCCCGCGGCGCTGCGGCGGGCCGAGCCGGCGCGCCTGCCCGAGGTCGCCGAGCCGGAGATCGTCCGCCACTACAACCGCCTCTCGAAGCGCAACTTCGACCTCGACACCGGCTTCTACCCGCTCGGGTCGTGCACGATGAAGCACAACCCCAAGCTCCACGAGCGGGTCGCGGCGCTCCCGGGCCACGCCAAGCTCCACCCGCTCCAGGATCCGCACCAGGCTCAGGGGGCGCTCGAGCTGATGTGGCGCCTTCAGGATGCTCTGGCCGAGGTCGCCGGGCTCCCGCACGTCTCGCTCCAGCCATCGGCGGGCTCGCACGGCGAGCTCGCGGGGGTGCTCCTGACCCGGGCCTACCACGAGGACCGCGGCGAGCATCGGACGAAGGTGCTCACTCCGGACAACGCCCACGGCACAAACCCGGCGACGGTGACGATGGCCGGCTACGAGCTCGTCAAGGTCGCGACCGACGAGCACGGCAACGTGGACCTCGACGATCTCCGGGCCAAGGCGGATGACGACGTCGCCTGCCTGATGCTCACCAACCCCTCGACGCTCGGCCTGTTCGAACAGGGGATCCAGGAGATCGAGCGGATCGTCCACGGCGTCGGGGCGACGCTCTACTACGACGGCGCCAACCTCAACGCGATCATGGGGATCTGCCGCCCGGGCGACATGGGCTTCGACATCGTCCACTTCAACCTCCATAAGTCCTTCACCCAGCCTCACGGCGGCGGCGGACCGGGGGCGGGGCCAATTGCCGTCGCCGAGCGGATCGAGCCGTTCCTGCCCCGGCCGCAGGTCGTCCGCCGGGAGACGGGGTCGAACGGGAGCACCGCGTTCTTCTATGACCTCGACGACGACCGGCCGAAGTCGATCGGGCGCCTGCGCGGCTTTCAGGGCAATTACGGCGTGTTCGTCCGCTCCTACGCCTACATCCGCTCGCTCGGCGCCGCCGGCCTGCGGGAGGTCTCCGAGGTCGCGGTGCTCAACGCCAACTACCTGCTCGCCCGGCTGCGGCGCGAGGGCGTGCTCGAGTACCTGAGCGAGGCCTACGAGCGGCTGTGCATGCACGAGTTCGTTCTCTCGGGCGCGCCGATGAAGCGCGAGCTCGGGATCAAGACGCTCGACCTCGCCAAGCGGCTGCTCGACCACGGCGTCCACCCGCCGACGGTGTACTTCCCGCTGATCGTCGACGAGGCGCTCCTGATCGAGCCGACCGAGACCGAGACCAAGGAGACGCTCGACCGGTTCGCCGAGCTCGTGTGCGAGATCCTCCAGGAGGCGAAGGCCGATCCGGAGATCGCCCGCGGCGCCCCGTACACCACGCCGGTGCGGCGGCTCGACGAGGCCGGGGCGGCCCGGCACCCCGTCGTGCGTCAGGCGATGTAAATGCCGCAAAGAGGTCAGAATTCAGGCCTCACGTGATGCCGCGCGGGGGCCGATAAGGAGGAGATGGGTCAGATCTGGGGGCAGATCGCTACGTGAAAGCGCGCTGGTCGCGACTGGCGGCTCTGGCTGCCCTCGATCCCGAGGAGCAACGGCTCGCGGGATTCATCTCCGGGCTGCTCTACGCCATCGGGGGGTTGACGCTTGCCTCCTTCCTCATCCTCCCGGGGCTCCCCAAGGTTCGTCAGGGCCCGCTCATTGCCGTGGCCGCACTCGCGGTCGCCTGGGGCGTCTGCTCGCTGTGGCTGATCAACTGGCGCCGGGTTCCCCGGCTCGTCGTCCACGTCTCGACCCTCGCCGCCCTCCCGGTCGTCGCGGCCGCAATCTGGAGCTCCGGCGGCGCGACCTCGCCGGCCTGGATCTACCTGCTGTTCATCGACGTCTTCGCCGCCTACTTCTTCCGCCGGCCCATCGCGCTCGCGTATCTGCTCGCCTGCATCGTCGTCCACGCGCTGCCGCTGCTCTACGACCCCCGCGCCACCGACGATGAGTTCATCGCGCAGATGATCATCTCCGACGGCGCCTACATCGGCCTGAGCGTCGCGATCATCTCCGGCCGGCGGCTCATGTGGCACCTGCGCAAGCGCGCCGAGCTGCTCGCCGCCGAGCAGGGATCGCTGCGCCGCGTCGCCACCGCGGTCGTCGAGGGTGAGTCCGCCGAGCGGATCTACGAGCTCGTCGCGGCCGAGCTCGCGCGGCTGATCGGTGCCGGCGCCGCCGGGATCATGCGGCTCGACGGCGAGGACCGCGCGATCGTCATGGGATCCTGGGCGGAGCGCCGGGGCGGGCGCTACGAGCCGGGCACGGTCGTCCCGATCGTCCCCGCCGGCGACGTCGACCGGGCCATCGGCTCCAACGGGCCGGTGCGGATCGTCGGACATCACGCGGAAAGCCCGGTGGGGCGGCTCGGCTTTGACTCGAGCATCGTCGCCCCGATCCGAGTCGGCGGGGAGACCTGGGGCGTGCTCGCGGTCACCGCCGGGGCCCCGAAGCGCCTCACCCGGCTTGACGAGCAGCATCTCATGGAGTTCGGCGACCTGCTCTCGACGGCGATCGTCAGCATCGAGGACCGGGCGAAGCTCGCCGCCCAGGCGGCGACCGACCCGCTGACGGGGCTCGCGAACCACCGCACGCTCCAGCAGCGCCTCAGCGTCGAGGTCGCGCGGTCGATCCGTCACGACACGCTCCTGTCGGTCGCGGTCATCGACGTCGACCACTTCAAGCAGATCAACGACAGCGGCGGCCACGACGCCGGTGACGCGATGCTGCTGCGCGTCGCCCGGTGCCTGGAGAAGCTCGCGCGCTCCGAGGACACGCTCGGGCGCCTCGGTGGCGACGAGTTCGCGTGGATCCTCCCCGAGACCTCGCGTGAGCAGGCGCTCGTCGCCGTCGAACGCGCCCGCCGGGTGATCCAGAGCGCGGCGCCGTCCCCGTACCGGCTCACCGTCTCGGCGGGGATCTGCGACACGACCTCGACGCTCGACCCGGCCGAGCTGATCCGCTTCGCCGACGGCGCGCTCTACTGGAGCAAGGCCCGCGGCCGCGACCAGTGCTGGATCTACGACCCCTCGGTCGTCGCCGAGCTCTCCGCCCAGGAGCGGGCCGAGCGGCTCGAGCGCTCCCAGGCGCTGCTCGGCCTCCGTGCCCTCGCCCGTGCGATCGACGCCAAGGATCCTCAGACCCGCGAGCACTCAGACCGCGTCGCCGAGCTCGTCAAAAAGCTCGCCCGCGCCGCCGGTTGGGCGCCCGAGCGCTCGCTGCTGCTCGCCGAGGCGGCGCTCGTGCACGACGTCGGGAAGATCGGGGTCCCGGACACGGTGCTCCGCAAGACCGAACCGCTCACCGAACTCGAGCTCGCCCAGATCACCGAGCACGCCGAGCTCTCGGCCAGGATCGTCGAGGGGGTGCTCGCGCCCGAGCAGGTCGAGTGGATCCGCACCCACCACGAACGCCCCAACGGCGAGGGCTACCCGGACGGGCTCACCGCCGAGGACATCCCGGAGGGTGCCGCCCTGCTCGCGCTCGCCGACGCGTTCGACGTGATGACGATCAGCCGGCCCTACAGCCGCCCCAAGGCGGTCACGCAGGCGATCGAGGAGTGCTGCGAGCTCTCCGGGGTGCAGTTCATGCCGGTCGCGGTCGCCGCCCTGCTCCAGCTCCACGAGGAGGGTGAGCTCAGCGGCGGTGGCGGCGGCGGCGAGACCGTGACCGTCGCGGCTCACGAACCGCTGTAGCGGCGAAGCTTGCGATCGTGGTGTCTGCCCGCTCAGTCAGCGTCGGCGACGATCGACCCGACGCGCTCGCCGATCGACCGGTCCCGCAGATACACGACTGCGCCCCAGACTGCGGCGACGACGAGCACGCCGAGTGCGATCAGCGGGTAGTGGTTGAACGGCGCCGGCTGGCCCGGCTTGATCAGCTGGTAGAGCGGGTATCCGATCGCGACCGCGCCGAGCAGCGGCAGCAGGACGTGGGTCACCGGTGAGAGCCGGTCGCGGTGAAAGCGCCGGAAGTAGACGGGCAGCGCGAGGTTGGCGACGAGGTAGGTGAGCGCGATCAGGATCGTCCCGAGCGTCGCGATCTCCCCGAAGAACTCCACCGGATCGGTGTTCCAGCCGAACACGTAGGTGAGCCCGAGCGCGAGCACCATGTAGACGATGAACGCCACATACGGGGTCCGGCTGCGCGCGGTAACCCGCCCGGTGACACTCGGCAGCAGTCCCTCGCGGCCCGAGTTGAAGATGATCCGGGCCTGCGAGTTCGCCGCCGAGATGAGGCTTGAGCAGATCGAGGTGAACCCGGCGAGGTAGGCGAGGAACACGAGGAAGCTCGCGACGCCGCGGGCGGCATCGACCATCGGCACGTCGGCCGCGGTCAGCTTCGCCGCGTTGTCGTCGAACCCGACGACGGTCGCGTAGGAGAGGAACACGTAGAGGACGGCGACGAGCGTGACGCTGGCGAAGATCGCGCGGCCGACGCCGGCGCGCGGGTCCGCGCTCTCCTCGGCCATTGCCGCAGAGTTCTCCCAGCCGACGAACAGGAACACCGCGAGCGGGAACCCGAGCGACAGCCCGGAAAGCCCGTTGTGGAGGTTGCCCGGGTCAAACGGCTTGAGGCTGATCGAGCCCGAGTGCTGGATGAGCAGCGCGACCGCGATCACGAGCAGCAGCACGAGCTCAAAGGCGAAGAACATCGCCGCGATCCCGGTCGACGGCTTGGCTCCGGTGATGATCAGCGAGAGCGCGCCGAGACACAGGATCGCGCTCAGCAGCTGCCAGGGGATGTCGATCTTGAGGTAGTGGTTGATGAACTGCTCGGTCCACCCGCCGGAGATCGCGACCACCGCGGCGACGGCAATGATGTACCCGGCGCCGAGCACGACGGCGGTGACGACCGCGGCATAGCCACCGAAGGCGCGGCCGATGAAGGTGACGAACGAGCCCGTCGACGGGCTCGAGCGGGAGAACTGGCTGAGCGTGTTCCCGAGCAACGCGATCGCGATCCCGGCGGCGATCACGGTCAGCGGCGCGGCGATTCCCGCGGTGGCGACGAGCGTCGCGAAGCCGAAGAAGAAGCTCATCGCCGGTGCGATGTTCGCGAGCGTCGCCGCGGCGATGTCGAAGTTACTGAGGACGCCGCGGGCGAGCCGTTGATGCTCGTGCTGTCCGGTGGTGGTTGCGGTCCCGGGTCTGCTCGGAGCGGTTGTCGCCATGTCTCCTCCTCTCGCTGAGGGACGGGCTACCCAGCGTCTGGAGCCGTCATGCGCGACGCCTCGCTAGCTTCCTGACCCGTGGATGAGTTCGTTTCCAGCGGAGCGGCCGAGATCGCTGCGCGCGCCGAGCGTGAGCTCGAGGCGCTCGTCGGCATCTCCTCGCCCTCCGGTGACCACGACGGCGCCGAGGAGGCAATCGCGATCAGCGCGGCGCTGCTGCCCCCGGAGTCCGTGATCGAGCGGATCCCGTGCTCGACCGCGGGCAGCTCCCCGGACCTGCTGGCGCGGATCGCCGGGCGGGGCAGCCGCCGGGTGATGCTCCTCGGCCACCTCGACACCGTCCACAGCCACGAGGCCCACATGCCGCTGCGCCACGACGGCGACCGGCTCTACGGGCCGGGGACGGCCGACATGAAGGGCGGGGTCGTGCTCGCGCTCGGCGTCGCCCGCGTGCTCGCGGCGCGTCCCGAGCTGTTCGGCGAGCTCTCGGTGCTGCTCGTCACCGACGAGGAATGGCGCACCCAGCCGTTCGTCCACGGCCCCCGGTTCGCCGGCTATGACGCATGCCTGTGCTTCGAGGCCGGGGAGCGGACGCCCGATGGGGCGGAGGGCGTCGTCGTGCGCCGCAAGGCGGCGGGCACGTTGCGTGTCCGGGCCACCGGGCGGGCGGCCCACTCGGGAAGCGCGCCGGACCGCGGGCGCAGTGCGCTCCTGGCGCTCGCGCGGACGGCGACCGAGCTCGCCGAGCTCCATGACCCGTCGGGGCCCGATCGCCTCAGCGTCGTGCCGACGATCGTGCGCTCGGGCGAGGCGTTCAACGTCGTGCCCGCGGCCGGAGAGTTGATCCTCGACATGCGCGCAGATCGCCTCGAGGCCTTTGAGCCGGTGGCGGCGGCGGTCGCGCCCGAGCGTGACGACGTCGTGCTCCAGGCGCAGATGGAGCGGGTGTGGCCCGGAATGGACTCGCGCGCGGTGACCGCGGCGGTGATCGCGCGCGGCTCGGACGCGCTCGGACGGCCGATCGCGGGGGTCAACCGGGGCGGCGCCAGTGACGCCAGCCATTTCGCGCCGGAGATCCCGGTGACGATCGACGGGCTCGGGCCGCGCGGTGGGGGCGCCCACACGCCGGAGGAGTTCGTGCTCACCGCGACGCTGCGCGAGCGATCCGAGGTCGCGCTCGCGCTCGTCCAGGCCGTGCTGGCGTAGATCCCCGCCGAAGACTTAGAGAGAACTCTTAGTAAGCACGAGGTGGGCGCATGGCATCCTGTGGGTGTGTCAACGACCGTTCCCACCACCCGTCCGGGATCACCGACCCCGGCTCCGCGCCGTAACGGCCAGCTTCAGCGCGAGGGCATCACGCTGCTCGTCACGATCGTCGGGCTCATGTGGCTCGTCGAGGTCATCAACACCCTTGACTCCAACCGGCTCAACGGCGACGGGCTCTGGGCCCGCAACGTCGGCCGTCTGTGGGGAATCATCACCGCGCCGTTTCTCCACGCGAGCTTCCAGCACCTGATCGACAACACGATCCCGCTCGTCTTCATGGGCGTGATCATCGCCCTCGCGGGAGCCCTCCGGCTCGGGCTCGTCACCGCGATCGTGATCGTCCTCGGCGGGATCGGCACCTGGCTGATCGCCCCCGCCGGCACGGACACGGTCGGCGCCAGCGGCCTCGTGTTCGGCTACGCCACCTACCTGCTCACCCGCGGGCTGTTTGACCGCAGCGCGCTCGAACTCGCCGTCGGGGTGCTCGTCGGGGTCGTGTGGGGGAGCGCGCTGTTGACGTCCCTCGTCCCGCACTACGGCGTGTCGTGGCAGGCGCACCTGTGCGGCGGGATCGCCGGCGTCGTCGCCGCCTGGGTGCTCCGCGAGAAGCGGGCGCCCCAGCCACCTGACACCGGGGTGGCCACCGGCGTGACGCATGCGACCTCGCCCGGCGCGCCGGGCATGAGCGCCCTCGATCGCGTCCTGTCCAAGTAGCCCGCCGTCAGGCTGCCCCGGCTGCGGGCTCCCCGATACCCTCGGCGCGATGCGCATCTTCTCCGGCATTCAGCCGACGGGACGCAAGCACCTCGGTAACTACATCGGCGCGATCACCGCAGTACGTCGACGGTCAGGACCGCGGCGAGGCGATCTACTGCGTCGTCGACGCCCACGCGATCACGGTAGCGTACGAGCCCACGGCGCTGCGGGCCGCCGTCTACGACACGGCCGCGACGCTGCTCGCCGCCGGGCTCGATCCCGAGCGCTGCATCTTCTTTCGCCAGAGCGACGTCCGCGAGCACACCGAACTGTGCTGGCTGCTCTCGAGCGTCACCTCGTTCGGCGAGCTGAACCGGATGACCCAGTTCAAGGACAAGGCGGGCGCCCAGCGCGACCTCGTCTCCGCCGGGCTGTTCATGTACCCGGTGCTCCAGGCCGCCGACGTGCTCGTCTACCGAGCCCACGAGGTGCCGGTCGGCGACGACCAGCGCCAGCACATCGAGCTGATGCGCGACATCGCGGAGCGCTTCAACACCCGCTTCGGCGAGACGCTCGTCGTGCCCGAGCACCGGATCCCCGAGGTGGGGGCGCGGATCATGGACCTCCAGCTGCCGGACAACAAGATGTCGACGACCGGTGGCACCGAGCAGGGCACCGTGCTCGTCCTCGATGAGCCGAAGACCGTGGCCAAGAAGATCCGCTCCGCGGTCACCGATTCCGGGTCCGAGGTCCGCCGCTCGCCGGACAAGCCGGGGATCTCCAACCTGATCGAGATCTACGCCGCGGTGCGGGGGGTGTCGTTCGACGACGTCGAACGTGAGTTCGATGGATCCGGCTACGGCGCGTTCAAGGGCGCCGTCGCGGACGCCGTGGTCGACTATCTGGCGCCGGTTCGCGAGCGGTTCACGTCGCTGCGTGCTGACGAGGCGGAATTGGAGGCCACGCTCGCCGCGGGCGCTGCCAAGGCGCGCGAGATCGCGGCCGACACGATGCAGGACGTCCGGCGGGCGATGGGCGTCGGACCGGTCCGGGAGCGCCGCTAACGTACCGCCCGTGAGGCTGATCGACCTCGAACTCGACCTCGACGTGTTTGCGGGGCCGTTCGACCTGCTGCTGACGTTGATCCTCCGTGAGGAGGTCGACCTGCTCGAGGTCGACCTCGCTGACATCGTCATCTCGTATATCGATCACCTCGAGCAGAAGGGCGAACTCGAGCTCGAGGCGGCCACCGAGTTCCTCGTGCTGATCGCGGCACTGCTCGAGCTGAAATCGCGGCTGATGCTCCCGGGCGAGGAGCAGGAGCTGATCGACCTCGATCCGGGCGAGGCCGCCGAGGAGCTGCTCGCCCGCCTGCTCGACGCCCATCGCTATCGCTCGTCCGCGACCTACCTCGCCGAGCAGCTCGCCGCCCAGGACGGCTACCGGTTCCGTTCAGCGCCGCTGCCGCCGGCGCTCCGCTCGGCGTCGCTGCAGGACGCGGTCGCCGTGTACAAGCCCGACCGGCTCGCGGCGGCGATCGGCTCGCTGCTGCGGATCCCGGAGCCGGTGAACATCAGCCACATGGGAACTTCCAAGGTGACGGTCGCCGAGCGGCTCGTCCACCTACGGGCGCTGCTCCGCCGCGGGCGCTTCAACTTCGACGAGGCAGTCGCGTCCGCTGACCGGGTCACTGTCGCGGTCACGCTGTTCGCGCTGCTCGAGCTTTACAAGCAGGGCGAGGCGACCTGGACTCAGGATGAGCCGTTCGGGGAGATCACCGTCGACGCGCTGGCGATCGACGCGCGGCTCGCTCCGGTCGCGGAACTGGCATCGTAGGAGGACGTCGTGAGCATCGAGCTTGAGCAGATCATCGAATCGCTGCTGTTCCTCTCCTCGGATCCGGTGACGCCCGAGGCGCTCGCGGAGGCGACCGAGGCGGAGCTGCACGAGGTCGCAACCGCGCTCGAGCGGTTGCGTGAGTACTACGACTTCGAGCGCCGGGGCCTCGTGCTCCGTGAGCTCGGCGGCGGGTGGGTGCTGTCCTCGCACCCGGAGGCCGAGTACGCCGCCCGTCGGCTCCTCGCCCGGCCGCGGACGCCGCCGCTCACCGCCGCCCAGGCCGAGACGCTCTCGATCGTCGCCTATCTGCAGCCGGTGTCACGGCCGGAGATCGCGCGGATCCGCGGCGTCAACGCCGAATCGGCCGCTCAGCACCTGCTCGAGCGCGGGATGATCGAGGAGAGCGGCCGCTCGCAGTTCGGCGCTGTCCTGTACCGCACGACTGATCTGTTCCTGCGGCTGTTCGGGATCGGCTCGCTCGAGGAACTGCCGCCGATCACGGCGTTCGATCCCTCGCCCGAGCTTGAGGAGCAACTCCGCGAGCGGCTGCTGCAAGCCGGGGAGGCCCGATCCGCCGCCTAGGCCGGCTCTGGGGGAGGGTCGGAGGTGGGGTGCTGGTCGGGCTTCTCGCCTGCGCCGCCCTGCCCGCAGCCGCCGGTGCCCTCGTTGTGCCGCCGGGCTCGGTCGTCGTCGTGCGCTCGAGCGCGAACCTGCGTGAGGGCCTCGCGGTCCAGCGGGCGCTGACGTTCAGCTCGGCCCAGCCCCACGGCTCGACCGTCATCCACGTCAACGATTTCCGGCGCTTTCAGCGCGTCACCGGGTTCGGTGCCGCGATGACTGACACGTCGGCGTGGCTGATCCAGGATCGACTGACGGGCAGTGCGCGGACGGCGCTCTACGACGACCTGTGGGGGCCGACCGGCGCCGACATGAGCTTCCTGCGGATCCCGATGGGGGCCACGGACTTCACCGTGCACGAGCGGCCGTACTCCTACGACGACCTGCCGCGCGGCCAGAGCGACCCGGCCCTGCGCCACTTCTCGGTCGCCCACGACAAGCCGTACATCATCCCGGCGATCCAGCAGGCGCTCGCCCGCAACCCGAACCTGGCGATGCTCGCCAACCCATGGAGCGTCCCGGGATGGATGAAGTCAAACGACTCGCTCGACAACAGCAAGCACTCGGGCGTGCTCCTGCACGCTGATCTCGCGCCGTTCGCCCAGTACTTCGTCAAGTTCCTGCAGGCCTACGCCGCGGCCGGGATCAAGATCGGCGCGATCACCCCGCAGAACGAGCCCGGCAACGCGACCCAGTACCCGGGCATGGAGTTGCCCGCCGACCGAGAGGCCCGGCTGATCGCCACGTGGCTGAAGCCGGCCCTCGCGAAGGCCGGGCTGAATCCCCGGATCTACGGCAACGACCAGGGCTGGAGCAAGGACGGGGCCGCCTACACCCAGACCCTCAGCACGAGCTCGCAGAGTCGCTCGATCTCCGGGTTCGCGTGGCACTGCTACTTCGGCAGCCCGACGGCGATGAACGCGCTCCACGGCGCCGTGCCCCAGTTCGACGAGATCGTCGACGAGTGCGCCCCCGGGATCATCCCGTTCCCGGTGTCCGAGGTGATGATCAGCTCGGTCCGGGAATGGGCGAGCTCGGTCACGCTGTTCAACATTGCCGAGGACACCCACGGCGGCCCGGTCCAGCCGCCGAACCACGGGTGCCCCGGCTGCCTGCCGCTCGCCACCGTCAACGCGCACACGAACTCGTTCAAGCTCTCGCGGAGCTACTTTGAGCTCGCCCAGATGAGCAAGTTCGTCCGTCCGGGTGCGATCCGGATCGGCTCGGAGAACTTCGTCACCTACAACTACACCCGCCCGGGCGTCAACTTCTACAGCCCCGGCCTCGACGACGTCGCGTTCCGCAACACCGACGGGAGCATCGCGCTCGTCACCTACAACAACTCGGGCACGTCGATCAGCTTCACCGTCGACTGGAAGGGCAAGTACTTCCGGTACACGCTTCCGTCCCAGTCGACGGCGACCCTGGTGTGGAACGCCAGGAGCTGATCACGCTGATGGCCCTCGTGGCCCGGATGGGTGCCCTCGATGATGTCCTCGCCCGGCGCGCGCGGCCCGTGTGGTGAAGCCGCGCTCGTTACGCCGCGACCCGCGCAGCGAGCTGACCGCACGCCGCGTCGATGTCGCGGCCGCGGGTGAGCCGGACCGTCGCCCCGAGGCCGTGCCGCTCGAGCTCATCCTTGAAGGCGGCGATCGCCTTCGGGCTTGAACCGGTGTACGGCGAGTCGGTCGGGTTGTACGGGATCAGGTTGACCTTGAACTTCCGCGGGTCGAGCACCTCGGCGAGCTGAGCCGCCTGGGCGAACCCGTCGTTGACGCCGGCGAGCATCACGTACTCGACGAACACCATCCGCCGCTTGCGCTCATAGAACGCCTCGCAGGCGGCGATCACGTCGGCGAGCGGATAGCGGTCGTTGACCGGCATCAGCTGCGAGCGCAGCGCGTCGTCGGCGGCGTGCAGCGAGAGCGCGAGCCGCAGCGGCAGCGGCTCCTCGGCGAGACGGTTGATCCCCGGGATCCAGCCGACCGTCGAGACCGCCGTGCGCCGGTTCGTGATCCCGAGGTCGGGCAGCAGCGCGCACGCCTCGAGCACGGCGTCGAGGTTCATCATCGGCTCGCCCATGCCCATGAACACGGCATGGTCCGTCGGGCCGAGGCGGCGGAAGTAGAGCGCCTGATCGAGGATCTCCGATGCGGTGAGGTTGCGAGCGAAGCGCATCTGGCCGGTCGCGCAGAACGTGCACGTGAGCGGACAGCCGGACTGCGAGGAGAGGCACAGCGAGCGCCGGCCGTCCTTGTAGACCATGAGCACGGCCTCGAGCGGGCGCCCGTCCACGGTCTGGAACACCGCCTTGATCGTTCCGTCCTTGGCCCGGGCGTCGTCGAGCAGGGTGAGCGTCGAGAACGGGACCTGGTCGGCGAGCTGGCTGCGCAGCGCGGCCGGCAGATCGGTCATCGCGTCGAAGTTCGGTGCGCCCTGCGACGCCCAGCGCCAGATCTGCTTGGCGCGGTAGTTCGGCTGACCGAGTTCGGCGAGCGTTGCGGTCACGAGGTCGAGGTCCACGCTCACTATGGTGGCAGCCCAATGCGCCTGGCCAAATATCTCGCCTCCGCCGGGATCGCCTCCCGCCGTGCCGCCGAGGAGCTGATCCGCGCCGGCCGGGTGACGGTGGGCGGTGAAACGGTGACCGATCCCGCGTTCGGCGTCGGCGACGGCGACGCGATCACGTTCGACGGGCAACCCGTGGCGGCGACCGAGTCGGTGACCCGCGTCGTCTACGCCGTCAACAAGCCGCTCGGCGTCGTCTCGACGGCGTCGGATCCTCAGGGGCGGCCAACGATCGTCTCGCTGGTTCGCACGGCCGCGCGCCTCTATCCCGTCGGCCGCCTCGATGCCGACACGACCGGCCTGATCCTCCTCACCAACGACGGCGACCTGGCGCACCGGCTCACCCATCCGAGCTTCGAGGTGGAGAAGACCTACCGCGCTCGCCTGGCCGGCGGTCCCGTGCGCGACACCGCACTCCGGCGCCTCAGAGCCGGGGTCCAACTCGAGGACGGGATGACCTCGCCCGCCCGAGTGCGCCGCGCGGGACCGAACATCCTCGAGCTCACGATCCACGAGGGGCGCAAACGTCAGGTGCGGCGGATGTGCGAGGAGGTCGGCTACCGCGTCCTCGCCCTGGAGCGGGTCCGCTTCGGGCCCCTGGAGCTCGGCTCCCTCGCCTCCGGCGCCTCCCGGCGGCTGACCGCCGAGGAGATCGCCACGCTCCAGGCCGCCGGGCGGCGTTGATCGCCTGCGCGGCGGCGACCAAAACGGATGAGAGTGGGGCCGCAGCGACCAAAACGCATGAGAGCGAGGCCGCGACTACCGCCGCTGGATCAGCAGCTCATCCCGCGGCAGCGACGTCGTGTGCAGCGACGCCGCGACCATGTGCGGGGTCAGCCGCACCGGCCGGTTCGCGACGAGCCGCAGGATCGTCCACTGGAAGACGTGCCGGCGCCAGACCGGATGGAACCCCGGGATGTCATAGCGGGTCTGCATCACGGACGGGATGAGGTTGCACGCCGCGCCCCACCAGCAGAGAGGCTGCCCGGGTGACACCTGCGAGACGATGTCGAGCTCACGGACGACGGCACCGCGACGGGCGATGAGGTAGTGCAGCCGGGGCTGGTAGAGCGAGAGCGGGAGCAGGGTTCGGAAGTGCTGGAGGAGGAACGCCCGCCCGGCGACGTCCGGCGCCGTGGCCAGCGTCGGCGGGGGGCCGAGTGCCCGGGACACGTAGCGCCAGTCCGGCCGCTGCATCGAGCGGTTGGTCGCGATCGCGACCGTCCCGACGATTCCGATCACGCACAGCCCTGCGGTGGCCGCGATCCCGAGGGCCCGGAGACGTGGACCCCCGCCGATCGCCGACAGGCCGCCGCCGACGAGCACCGCCGCGGGCAGCCATAGCCCGATGATGTTGCGCGTGATCAGCGTGTCGACCCCGCCGGCCACAAAGATCAGCGCGAGCACGAACCCGGCGAGCGCCAGCCCGCCCGCCAGCACCGCCCCGCGGCGCTCTGCGCCGCGCGCTCGGGCGAGGAGCACGAGACCCACCAGCGCGCAGGCGAACGCGATGAACTTGATCAGCTGCCGCTCGGGCGCGTTCGTCCCGATCAGGAACTGGGGGATGATCTGACGCAGCCGCAGCCCGAGCGGCGAGCGCGCAATCCAGCTGTCGTTCCCGGTGCCGCTCTGCGAGATCGCGAGCGGAATCAGCGCGAGCCCGCAGAGTCCGATCCCGCCGAGTGCGATCAGCACGGCCCTCGTCCGCCGGTGCTCCCACAGCATCCATGCCGCCTGTGGCACGACGACGACGACCGCGTAGTAGTGGGTCGTCAGGGCGAGCGCGCACGCCAGCACCCACAGGGCGAGCAGTCGCGGCCGCGGGTCGGATCGCGCATACGCGAACGCGAGCAGCGCGCACGAGCTGAGCAGCACCAGCAGCGAGTAGGCCCGGGCCTCCTGCGAATACCAGATGAGGAACGGGTTGCAGGCCGCGAGCGCGGCGACGATCAGGCCGGCCCGGCGGGAGACGAGCTTCGCGGCGGCGCCGTAGGCGACCGGGATGACCGCGACGCCGACGAGCGCCGAGAACGAGCGCAGACCGGCCTCGCCATGGCCGAACACCTGGGTCCAGAACCACGCGAGCAGGTAGTACAGCGGCGGCGTCGACTCCGTCTGCGGGATGAGGCCGAGCATCTTGCCCGGGGAAAAGCCGACAAGCAGCGCGGTGTTGCCCTCATCGAACCAGAACCCCTGATGGCCGATCCGGGTGAACCGCAGCACCGCCCCGAGGACGGTGAGGCCGATGACGGCGACCGCGGCCGGGGAGCGCAGAGCTGCGACACTGACCCCCGTCGGCGCGCGGCGCGCACTGGGAGATAGCGTGCCGACACTCACCGGCGGGCATGTTAATCCGGACGGGGGTCGGCCTCGGGGACGTCGACCGTGACTAAGCGGCTTAACAAGATTCCAACGAGTCCCAGAGGCAGGCCCAAGGCCCACCGGGCACTATCTCCATAAGGATGCGACAGGAAACAGCTCACGGCGACGGCACTGTCGCATTTGCCTCCGCGCCGGTCAGCAGTTCGACGACGGCCGAAGCCGACACCTCCGCCTTAATCCCGCGGATCGCGCCGCTGCGCCGTCCGGCCGGCCTGCCTCGGACGCGTGCCCTGTCGAGCCCCCTCGCGGGACGGATCGCGCTCGCCTCGATGCTCGTGCTTGCGTTCGTGACCGTCTTGTTCGCGACGGCGCGCAACTCGCCGCTCGTGCCGCGGAGCGCGATCAGCTTCCCGCACTGGGAGTCCGGGCCGCTGCACCACCTGTTCGGCGGCCTGACAAACGACTGGGACACCCTCAGCATGGGCCTCAGCGTCGTCGTCGTGCTGATGCTCGCCGCCTACGGCGTGGCGATCTTGGCCGTACGGACGTTCTCGATGAAGACGATCGTCATCTGGATCGTCGCCATCCACCTCGTGCTGCTGCTGAGCCCCCCGCTGCAGCTCACCGACCTGTTCAATTACCTCGGTTACGGGCGCCTCGGTGCGGTGCACCACCTCAACCCGTATACGCACGGGATCGGCGCCGAGGTCCACGACCCGGTGTACCGCTTCTCGACCTGGCACAACCTCCACAGTCCATACGGGCCGCTGTTCACCGCGTTCACGTACCCGATCGCGCTGCTGCCGATCCCGGTCGCCTACTGGGTGCTCAAGATCTTCGCGGTCGGACTCAGCCTCGTGTTCATCGGGCTCGTTTACAAGTGCGCGGTCCTCCTCGGCAAGGACCCGCGCTACGCGGTCCTGTTCGTGGCAGCGAATCCGATCTACCTCATGTACGCGGTCGGCGGGTTCCACAACGACTTCTTCATGCTCGTTCCCTCCACGGCGGCGATCGCGTTCCTGCTCGCCCGGCGGGACCGCTCCGCGGGGGCGATGCTGACCCTCGCCGTCGGCATCAAGTTCACGGCGATCCTGCTGTTGCCGTTCCTGCTCATCGCGGCGCGCCCGTCCCAGCGCCGGCTGCGCGTCCTGCTCGGCGCGGCGCTGGCGGCAATCCCGCTCGTCGTGCTCCACGTGACGCTGTTCGGCTTCACGGTGCCGAACCTCCAGGACCAGAGCACGCTGCTCACGGATCTCAGCGTGCCGAACGTCGTTGGCGACCTGCTGGGGCTCGGCGGCGGCACGCCGATGCTGCTGCGGTTCGGCAACCTCGCCGTCGTAGCGACGGTGCTCTACTGGTTGCGTCGCCGCGACCGCGAGTGGATCGCCGGGGCCGGCTGGGCGACGTTCGCGCTCGTACTCAGCCTCGCGTGGCTCGTGCCGTGGTACGTCATCTGGGTGCTTCCCCTCGCCGCGCTCAGCGGAAGCGTGCGTCTGCGCCGGGCCGCGATCGCGCTCACGATCTACCTCGTCCTCGCGTTCATCCCGGCGACGGGTCAGTTCCTCGCCGACCACGGCATCAACCCGATGGGCGGTCCCGCCGGCCAGGCGTCGAAGGCGCTTCAGAAGAAGCTCGCCGGCTGATCGGCCTGCATCGAGGGGTGTACGCCGCTTTGTACGAATTGCATAAGTGCGGTCTTAATGGCCGCTCCATCTCATCTGGCTGACTGTTAGCTTCGTTGTTATGCGCGTCGAGCTGGCGACTGCGACGTCTGGACCGGGAATCGCCGCGGTCCCGCGGGCACGTGCCCGCCGTTGGCGAATCGACGGCTTTGAGGCCGTGCTGCTCGTCCTGTTCGGGTTCCTGTCGGTATGGGTGCTCGGCCTCAACCTGTGGCAGGTGATCGCCCATGGGCGCGTGTGGACCGGCACCGACGGTCTCTACCTCGTCGATCAGATGCAGTACCTCGCGTGGGTGCAGTCGGCCTCGCACCATCTGCTGATCGCGAACCTGTTCGTTTTGCGCCCGACGCCGGCCGATTACTTCCAGCCGGCGATCGCGATCTCCGGCGGGCTGTCGGCGATCGGGGTGGCGCCGTGGCTGGCGCTGCTGCTGTGGAAGCCGGTCGCGGTCGTTTCGTTCTTCTTCGCGGCGCGCGCGTTCGTTGACCGCAGCCTCGAGGGCCTGTGGCCACGCCGCGCCGCGCTCACGCTGGCGTTGTTCTTCGGCTCGTTCACGATCGTCGGCGGCGACTTCAGCGTGCTCGGCGACCTGTGGCCGGCGTTCCTGTCCTGGGGCTACGTGTTCGGGCTGCTTGCGATTGCGGCGATCGTCGTCGCGCTTCTCCGCTACGACACCGCGCGCCGCCGCGGGGCGGTGGTGTGGCTGCCTGGGGTGCTTGGTGCCTGCGCGACGCTCATGCACCCGTGGCAGGGCGAGTTGCTGATCCTGCTCGTCGTCGGCGGCGAACTCGTCATCGGCGGCCTGCGACCCCTCGATCGACGCCGGATCGCGCTCGCGGCGCTCACGATCGGACTGACCGTCCTGCCGCTTCTCTACTACGCCGTGCTCGGCCGGGCGGACCTGTCCTGGAAGCTGGCGCGCGACGCGAGCAAGCACCACTATCCCCTTTGGTCGCTGTTGCTCGCGATCCTGCCGCTGCTCATCCCGGCGCTGCTCGCCTACCGGCGCCGGGCGCGGAGCTTCCTCGGCGCGACCACCCAGGCGTGGCCCGGTGCGGTCCTGATCTTGTATTTCGTCTCTGCGTCGGCCCTCGGCGCGACGCCCCTGCACTCGTTCCAGGGCATCTCGATCCCGCTCGCCGTGCTCGCGGTCCAGGGCATCGCGAGCGTGCCCGCCCTGCGGCGCCTGCCGCAGCCGGGACTGATCGCCGCCGCGCTGATCGCGTTGGTGACGATCCCCAACGCAATCTTCGAACTGAAGAACGCGGCGGACACCGTCGTGCCGCAGCCAACCAATGCGACGTTCATTCCGCGCGACGAGCGCGATGCGCTCACCTACCTGGCCGACGACAAGCAGCCCGGAGGTGTCCTGAGCCGCGCCCATCTCGGGGCGCTCGTGCCCGCCAAAACCGGCCGCCGGACGTTCGTCGGTGACTGTCTGTGGTCGCAGCCCCACTGCGACACGCGGCTGTACGCGGTCAAGTCTCTTTTTACCGGGACGATGAGCCCCGACGCCGCCCGTGCCTTTGTCCGGCAGAGCGGTGCCACCTTTGTGCTCGCGGACTGTCAAACGCCGTCCGACATTCCCAAGCTGCTCGGTTCGATGGTGATCGCGACCAAGCGCTTCGGCTGCGCCAGCGTCTACCAGCTCGACGCGCCGAGCCCGCCGACCGGGCCTTTGGCAGAATCTCGCGCCGATGCGGCTGTTCGCGCTACGAGGCGCCAATAGCGTCGAGCGCAACGACGCCGACGCGATTCTCGATGCCACGCACGCGCTGATGCGCGAGCTGATGGAACGCAACACGCTCACCCCGGACGCGTTCGTGAGCTGCATCTTCACGCTCACCGACGACCTCAACGCCGAGTTTCCGGCCGTCGCCGCCCGGCGAATGGGCTTTGACCGGGTGCCGCTGATGTGCGCCCGGGAGGTCCCGGTGCCCGGCTCGATGCCGAAGGTGATCCGGGTCCTCGCGCACTACTACGCGCCGGAGGAGCACGAGCCACGCCACGTCTACCTCGGCGAGGCACGGGCTCTGCGCGCCGACCTCGAATCGGCACAATGAGCTGCTGATGGCACTTGAGTTCGCACAGCGCATCCGCCGCATCCCGGTCTATCCGGTCGCCTCGGGCTACGACCTCGGGCCGGACGTCGCGATGCTCGCGTCGAACGAATCCCCGTTCGCTCCGTTGGAGTCGGTCGTGTCCGCCGCGACCCGCGTGATCTCCGGCGCGCACCGCTACCCGGACCCGTCCTACTCCGAGCTTCGGCACGCGCTCGCCGCTCGCTACGGGATTCCCGGCGAGCGGATCGCGCTCGGTCAGGGCTCGTGCGACATCCTGCTCGCCGCCGGCGAGGCGCTGCTCGAGCCGGGCGCGGAGCTCGTCTATGCGTGGCCGGCATTCAGCGTCTATCCCCATCTCGCGGCCGCCTCGGGGGCGACCGAGATCCAGGTCCCGCTCGACGCCGAGGACCGCCACGACCTCGACGCGATGGCCCAGGAGGTCACGGTCGCCACCCGGCTCGTGCTCCTCTGCAACCCGAACAATCCGACCTCGACCGCTCACGACCTCGACGCGATCACCGCGTTCCTGGACAAGATCCCGCCGCACGTATGCGTGATCCTCGACGAGGCGTACTGCGAATTCGCCCTGAGCCTCGGTGACACTTACGCGTCCATCGAGTTGCTGCGCCGCTATCCGAACCTCGTGCTGCTGCGGACATTCTCCAAGGTCTACGGGCTCGCCGGCCTGCGCGTCGGGTACGCGCTGTGCGCCTCCGAGGACTTCCGGATCGCGGTCGACCAGGTCCGCCAGCCGTTCTACCTGACCGCTGCCGCTCAGGCCGCCGCGGTCGAGGCGCTCCGCTGGCAGGACGAGGTCGAGCGCCGCGTCGTGCAGACGATCGCCTCCCGCGGCTCGCTCGTCGACGACGTGCGCCGGCTCGGCCTGTGGGTCGCGGAGTCCGACGCCAACTTCATCTGGCTCCGGCTGCCCGACGGCGTCGCCGAGGCCGATGTCGTCACCGGACTGCGCGACCGGGGCGTACTCATCCGCGCCGGCGGCTCGCTCGGGCGCGAGAACGCGCTCCGGGTCACGGTCGGGACCGACCGCGAGAACGAGCGGTTCGTCGCCGCCCTCGGCGAGCTCATCCGCTGAGCGGCTCGCGCATCAGCCCGAGGTCTGGTTCAATACCAGCAGACGCGTATGAACGACCGGACCCACATCTCTTTCCCCGGCTGGTCCTTCTACGCGCGCTTTTACTCCTGGCGATTTAGCTAGGCGCTCGGCCAGACACCCCTTGCCCGCACGCAACTGACGCGGGCCGCCCCCGGAGCCGAGCGCCACAAAGGGCTTTTCGTACAGTCTCTAGGAGTGAAAGGAACCGCCGGGATGGACAACGTAGGAAAACACACAAGTGACGGGCTCGAGATCGCCGGACAACCGATCGGCGGCGAGCACTTCACGCTGATCGCCGGCCCGTGCACGATCGAATCGCGCGAGCAGACGCTCACCGCCGCCCACGCCGTCAACGCCGCCGGCGCGAGCATGTTCCGCGGCGGCGCCTACAAGCCGCGGACGTCGCCGCACGCGTTCCAGGGCCTGGGCCAGGAGGGCCTGCGGATGCTCGCCGAGGCGAAGGACGAGACCGGCCTGCCGATCGTCACCGAGTGCATGGACGTCCGCGATCTCGACGTCGTCCTCGAGGTCGCCGACGTCATCCAGATCGGCGCCCGCAACATGCAGAACTACTCGCTGCTCACCGAGGTCGGCCGCTCCGGTTGCCCGGTGCTCATCAAACGCGGACTCTCAAGCACCCTTGACGAACTGCTCTCGGCGGCCGAGTACGTCCTCAAGGAGGGCAACGAATCCGTGATTCTGTGCGAGCGCGGGATCCGCACGTTCGAGACCGCCTACCGCTTCACCCTCGACCTCACGGCCGTCCCCGTGCTCAAGGAGCGCACCCATCTCCCGGTGATCGTCGACCCGAGCCACGCCGCCGGCCGGCGGGAGCTCGTCGAGCCGCTATCGCTCGCCGCGGCCGCGGTCGGCGCCGACGGGATCATCGTCGAGGTCCATCCGAATCCGGATGAGGCGATCTGCGACGGCCCGCAGTCGCTCCACACGGCGACGTTCGCCGACTACGTCGAGCGGCTCAGCGCCGTCGCCGCGATCACCGGCAAGACGCTCGTCGCCCCCGCCGCGCCGGATACGGCGCCGATGCACGTCCTCGCCGAGGCTGTGGCAACGGCGGCGTAGATGTCCGCCGCGCCGCCACAGCGCCAGGAGGCGGTCCGCGACCAGCGGATCGAGCGGCTCGAGCCGCTCATCGCCCCTGGTGAGCTGCTCGCCGAACTCGCTCTCGGCGACGCGCGGACCGCGGTCGTACTCAGCGGCCGCGAGCAGATCCACGCCGTGCTCGACGGCGAGGATGACCGTTTGCTCGTCGTCGTCGGCCCGTGCAGCGTGCACGATCCGGTCGCGACGCTTGACTACGCCGACCGGCTCGCGACGGTCGCCGAGCGCCTGCGCGACGACGTGCTGATCGCGATGCGCGTCTACTTCGAGAAGCCACGGACGACGACCGGCTGGAAGGGTCTCATCAACGACCCGCACCTCGATGACTCCGGCGACGTCAACGCCGGCCTGCACATCGCCCGGCGGCTGCTGCTCGACATCCTCGAGCGGGGGCTGCCGATCGGCTGTGAGTTCCTTGACCCGATCACCCCGCAGTACATCTCTGACGCCGTCTGCTGGGGCGCGATCGGCGCCCGCACGACCGAGAGCCAGATCCATCGCCAGCTCGGGTCCGGCCTGTCGATGCCGGTCGGCTTCAAGAACCGGACCGATGGCAACGTCCAGGTCGCGGTCGACGCCGTGCGCGCCGCCGCCACGTCCCACGCGTTCGCGGGGATCGACCTTGAGGGACGCTCGGCGATCATGCACACCCGCGGCAACCGGGACTGCCACGTCATCCTCCGCGGCGGCAAGAACGCTCCCAACTACGGTGCCGACGCGGTCACCGAGACGCTCGCGCTCCTGCACCAGGCGGCGCTCCCCGAGCGCGTCATGGTCGACCTCTCGCACGACAACAGCGGCAAGGACCCTGATCGCCAACCGGCCATCGCCGCTGCCGTCGGCCGCCAGATCGCGGACGGACAACGCGCGATCGTCGGCACGATGCTCGAGTCGTTCATCGTCGGCGGGCGGCAGGACCTCGGCGGCGACCGTGAGCTCACCTACGGCCAGTCGATCACCGACGGGTGCCTCAGCTGGGAGGCCACGGTCGACGTGCTCGAGGGGTTCGCACAGGCCGTGCGCGAGCGGCGCAGCGCGGCCCCCGGCTCCCGCCTCGCAGCACCCTAAGATCGCGCGCATGAAAATCGCCGTGATCGGCGTGGGGTTGATCGGAGGCTCGATCGCGCTCGCCGCCCGTGAACGTGTCGGCGCGACCGTCGCCGGCTTCGACGCCGATGCCGAGGCGCTCGCCGCAGCGCGCCGGCGGGGCGCACTCGATGTCGCCGCGGACAGCATCCCCGGCGCGCTCGCCGACGCCGAGGCGGCGTTCGTCGCGGTCCCGGTCGGTGCCCTGCCGGAGATCGTCGACACGGTGCTCGCCGCGGCGCCGGACGGCTGCGTCGTCACCGACGTCGGCTCGACCAAGCGCGCGGTCGTCGCCGCGCACGCCGGCGAAGCCCGGTTCGTCGGGGGTCACCCGCTCGCCGGGGCCGAGACGGCCGGAATCGAGCACGCCCGGGCGGACCTGTTCGAGGCGGCGACGTGGTACCTGACGCCGGCCGAGACGACCTCCGGCGTGCTCCTCGAGCGGCTCTACCGCCTGCTCCGCGGGCTCGGCGCCCGCCCGTCGGCGATCGATGCCGAGACCCACGACATGATTCTCGCCGCCGTCTCACATCTGCCGCACGTGCTCGCCAACGTCCTCGTCTCCCAGGTCGCCCAGACGCTCGGCGACGGCGACGAGCGGATCCCCGGCACCGGTCCGAGCTTCCGTGACGCGACGCGGGTCGCCGGCGCGCCGAGCGCCATCTGGACCGACATCTATCTGTCGAACCGGGACGCGCTGGTCGCCCAGATCGACGACACGATCGCCCGGCTCGGGATCGTCCGCGGCGCGCTCGCCGAGGGGCGAGCGGACGCGATCACCGCCTGGAACGAGGGTGCGGCCACCGACCGCCGGCGGATCGTCGACGCCCAGCTCGGCGGCGGTCCGCTGTTCGAGCTGCGGGCGTCGGTCCCCAACCGGCCCGGAGTCGTCGCCCAGCTGACGCTCGAGCTCGGCCGCGCCGGCGTCAACATCACCGACATGGCCCTGTATCCGGCGAGCGACATGAGCGAGGGCGTCGTCGCGTTGTGGGTCTCCGGCGAGGATGCGGCGCGTCGCACCGAGGATCTCGTCGCGGCGCTCGGCTTTCCGGTGGCCCGGGCATGAACCGGCGCTTCGACCCGTCCGGCCCGCTCCGCGGCCGGCTGACCGTGGCCGGCGACAAGTCGATCTCGCACCGAGCGGCGATCATCGGCGCGATGGCGTCCGAGCCGGTGCACATCACCGGCTACCTCGACGCCGCCGACACGAACTCGACGCTCGCGGCGATCGGCGAGCTCGGCGCGATCGTCGAGGCCCGCGACGGCGACGTCCTCGTCCGCGGCGCCGGGCTCCGGGAGGCCCAGGCGCCGCGCGGCGTGATCGACGTCGGCAATGCCGGCACGCTGATGCGCCTGCTCCCTGGCTGGCTGGCCTTCCAGGACGACCGCCGGTTCACGCTCGACGGCGACGCCTCCATCCGCCGCCGTCCGGTCGACCGGATCGCCGCGCCGCTCCGGGAGATGGGGGCGAGCATCGAGGCCAGCGAGGACCGCTTCCCGCCGTTCACCGTCCACGGCGGCCCGCTGCACGGGATCGAGTACACGCTGCCGGTCGCGAGCGCGCAGGTGAAGTCGTGCCTGATGCTCGCCGGTCTCGCCACCGCCTCCACGACGATCGTCGAGCCGATCCCAACGCGGGACCACACCGAGCGGATGCTGCTCGGCGGCGGGGCTGCGATCGCCCGGGAGGGCGACGAACGCCGCGGCTACCGGACGACCGTCGGCAATGTCGATGAGCTCGAGCTCGAGCGGATCGACGTCCCCGGCGATCTCAGCTCGGCGGCGTTCTTGATCGCGGCGGGCGTGCTCGTCAACGGCTCACGGCTGCTGCTCGAGCACGTCGGCGTCAACTGGACCCGGACCGGGTTTCTGCGGATTCTCGAGCGGATGGGCGCGATCGTCCTCGGCGAGCTCGAGCCGGTCGGCACGTTCGGCCCGCAGGAGCCGATCGCCGACCTCGACGTCACCGGCGCCCCGATCGAGGGCACGACGGTCGAGCCCCACGAGGTCCCGCTGGCGATCGACGAGCTCCCGCTCGTGGCGCTGCTCGGAAGCTTCGCCGAGGGGGAGACGATCGTGCGCGGGGCCGCCGAGCTGCGGGTCAAGGAGTCAGACCGGATCGCGACGGTCGTCGACGGGCTGCGCGGGCTCGGCGCCGACATCGAGGCCGCCCCGGACGGGTTCATCGTGCGTGGCGGCGGCAAGCTGCGGGGGGGTCAGATCGACGCCCACGGCGATCACCGGCTCGCGCTGCTCGGCGCCGTCGCCGGTCTCGCCTCCGAGGAGGGGGTCGAGGTGGTCGGCATGGAGGCGGCGTCCGTGTCCTATCCCGGGTTCGTGGACGACATCGCGCGGCTGGCGTCCTGATGGTCGTCGCGATCGACGGTCCGGCCGGGGCGGGGAAATCGACGGTGGCGCGCGCCGTCGCCGAGCGGCTCGGCTACACGTATCTCGACACCGGCGCGATGTACCGCAGCGTGGCCCTGGCGGCACTCGAGCGTGGCGCACATCCGGCGGCGGTGGCGCCCACGCTGCGGATCGAGCCGACCGCCGAGCGAGTGCTGCTCGACGGCCGCGACGTCACCGAGGCGATCCGCACCCCCGCGGTGTCCGAGGCCGCCTCGCGAGTGGCGGCTGAGCCGGCCGTCCGCGCGGCGATGGTCGCCGAGCAGCGCCGGCTGCTGGCCGACGGCAACTGGGTCGCCGAGGGCCGCGACATCGGCACCGTCGTCGCCCCCGACGCCGAGCTGAAGGTGTTCCTCACCGCCGATCCCCAGGAGCGCGCGCGCCGCCGCGCCGCCGAGCTCGGTGCCGACGTCCGCACCGTGCTCGCAGAGCAGCTGATCCGCGACGAGCGAGACACGACCCGCGCCGACTCGCCGCTCATCGCGGCCACCGACGCGGTCACGGTCGACACGACCGGGTTGACGATCGACGAGGTCGTCGACCGCATCGTCGGCCTGCTCCCGCGGTCAGCTCACTGACCTCCGCCGCGGTTTTCGCAAGTTCCGTGCTCGTGGGGCGTTTGCAGCCGTATGACCATGACCAAACGCCGGGGCGCGATGGGGACTCTGGTCGCCGTGGCGCTCGCGGGTCTCACCCTCAGTGCCGGCACGGCCGCCGCGAAGCCCATTCTCATGCCGACGCTGCAGAAGGCGATCACGGCTCAGCACGCGACGTGGGCACAACATGTGTTTGCTCCCGTCGGGTCCCTGCAGCCGCCCGCACCGCCGTGCCCGGAGAACGGATTGCTCCCGTCTCCGCTCTCGGCCTGTGGCCTGCCGGAATTTCCGGCCACGACGCTGCCCTTCCCGGGCAACATGGCGTACTACGGCGGTCCCGTCCAGACCGCGCCGAAGGTCTACATCGTGTACTGGGGCTGGGGCGAGAAGGGCGCCTTCCCGCCCGGCAGCACATGCTCAAGCGAAGCGATCACCGAAAGCGCGGCGAGTGCGACGCTCGCCTGCGATCCGGACGGCGCCGGCAAGCGCATGGCGGACTTCGTCGCCCAGATGGGCGGCACCGACTGGGCGGGCGTACAGACCCAGTACTACGAGACTGACTCGAGCGGCGCCAAGCACTACATCACCAACCCGCAGAACCAGCTCGGCGGGATCTGGGCCGACGACACGAACGACATCACCGGCCTGGCGAAGACGTCGTCGAGCAATCCGGCCGGCCCGGCGAACACCTACACGGACCTGGCGCAGGAGGCGGCCCGAGCGGTCAGCCACTTCGGCATCACCGATCTGCAGAACGCGGACATCGTCATCGCGCAGCCCCCGACCTACAGCGACCCGAACGCGCTGTCGACCGGTTACTGCGCGTTCCACGACTACACCTACCCGAACGTCGAGAGCGGGATCTACAACGGGATCCAGCAGGGCATCGCCTACACGAACATGCCCTATGCGCTTGCGATCAACTCGGGCAGTTCGAACGCGTGCGGCGAGAACGCCGTCAACCCCGGCGCGGCCGGCAAGCTCGACGGGTTCTCGATCGTGCTCGGTCACGAGATCGAGGAGACGGTCACCGACCCGGGTGCCGAGATCCAGCTCGGCAGCGGCCTGAGCACGACCCCTCTCGGCGGCTGGTACGACGCCGTCGACGCCAACGAGAACGGCGACAAGTGCGCCTGGGTGGGCGAGCCGTTGAACGCGATCCTCGGCCTGCCGACGCTCCCCGGCCAACCGACCGTGACGCCGATTCCGGGCGCGATCGGCGACATCAAGGGCAACCAGGGAGCAACGTTCGCCGTGCAATCACTGTGGAGCAACCAGTCCGCGGCCGGCCTCGGCTACTGCGCCGGCGCGGGCACGGATCTCCCCACGGGCTAGGACAGGGGTACAGCCAGGGCGCGGTACGGGTCGCGGCGTCGCGGGACGCCGCGGCCCGTCGCTATCTGCGATCGGAACCGGCGCCGCCTGCGATCGGCCGCGGCGCTGTAGCCTCGGACGACCATGAAGGTCGCCATCGTCGGTTATCCGAACGTCGGGAAGTCCTCGCTCGTCAATCGCCTCACCGAGTCCCGGGAGGCGGTCGTCCACGAGCTGCCCGGGGTCACGCGTGACCGCAAGGAGCTGAGCACCGACTGGAACGGCCGCGACCTGACGCTGATCGACACCGGCGGCGTCGACCTCCAGGACACCGACGGGCTCGCCCAGGAGATCCAGGCCCAGGCGCGGGCGGCGCTCGCCGATGCTCAGGTCGCGGTGCTCGTCGTCGACGCACGCGCCGGGGTGCGGCCCGGTGATCTCGAGATGGCCGACCTGCTGCGCCGCTCGCCGCTGCCGGTGATCGTCGCCGCGAACAAGGTCGACACGGCCCCCGACATCCCGCTCACCGCGGAGTTCCACGCCCTCGGCCTCGGCGACCCGATTGCGGTCTCGGCCGCCCAGGGGCTCGGAACCGGGGATCTGCTTGACCGGATCGTCGAGCTCGGGCCGTCGGCGGCGGAGGAGGCAGAGGCCTCCGAGGAGGATCCGATCCGCCTCGCGGTGATCGGGCGACCGAACGTCGGCAAATCCTCGCTCGTCAACCGCTTCCTCGGCGTACAGCGAGTGATCGTCTCGCCGGTCGCGGGTACGACCCGGGACGCGATCGACCTGCCGATGACCTTTGAGGGCAAGGAACTCATCCTGGTCGACACCGCTGGACTGCGTCGGCAGGCGAAGGTGGGGGAGTCGCTCGAGTACTACACGGCGCTGCGCTCCCGTCGCGCCGCCGAACGCGCGGACGTCGCGCTCGTCGTGTGCGACGCCTCGGCGGGGATCACCACCCAGGACTTCCGTGTCGCCGAGCTGGCGATGAAGTCGGGCTGCGCGACTGCGATCGTCCTCAACAAGTGGGACGTCGCCGACGAGATCGACCTTGACCACGAGCGGGCCCGGGCGCATCAGAAGCTTCGCCTGCGCCCGCGCGTCCTCACCGCGAGCGCGAAGACGGGCCGCAACATCGAGCGTCTGCTCGTCGAGTCGGTCGGCCTTGGCGAGCGCGCTCGCAACCGCATCCCGACCTCGCAGCTCAACCGCTTCCTCTCCGAGGTCGTCGCCGCGCGTCAGCCGCCGTCGAAAAGCAGCGGTCGGCGCCGCGGCACCCCCCAGCGGCTGAAGCTCCTGTTCATGTCCCAGACCGCCGAGCGCCCGCCGCGGTTCTCGATCCAGGTCAACTCGCATCCGCTCGTCACCCGGGACTACGCGTACTACGTCGAAAACCGGCTCCGCGAGCGCTTCCGGTTCGAGGGGATCCCGCTGATCATCGATTTCGTCGAGCGCAACGAACGGCGCGGCGCGGCGGCGTAGCCGCGCGGGGTCCTGAAGCCGCGGTTCGAA
Source organism: uncultured Solirubrobacterales bacterium (assembly GCA_963850335.1). Classification (GTDB taxonomy): domain Bacteria; phylum Actinomycetota; class Thermoleophilia; order Solirubrobacterales; family Solirubrobacteraceae; genus Palsa-465. The sequence continues at coordinate 65,422 of CAWKKY010000002.1, forward strand.
CCGGCGCGCGGGACACCCGCTCAGAGTTACCCTGCCCGGCATGTCCAGGACCTCGGCAGGGGTCGCCCGGCGACGGGCACTGGTGCTGGCGCTGCTTGGCGCCGTGCTCGGTTGCGTGCTGCTCGCGACGGTGCTGCTCGACCTGAGCGGCGGACCGTCCGGGCCGCCGTCCGGTGCCGCCGGTGTCGTGCCGGCTGACGCCTACGCGTATGTGCACATCTCGACCGACCGCTCGCGCCCGCAGGTCCGCCAGGCGGCGGCCCTGCTGCAGCGGCTGCCGGTCCAGCCGGCGCTCCTGACGACGCTGCGCTCCGAGCTCGCCCTCGCCTCCGGCTGGGTCGGCAAGGAGGCCGGGTTTGCGGTCCTGCCCGAGGGAACGCTCACCGTGCTCGACGTCCGCGACCGGGCCGCGGCCCGCCGCTCGGTCGCGCTCCTGCCGGCCGGTACCAAGCTCGCGTTCGTGCGCCACTACGCCGTCCTCGGTGCGGCCGCCGCGGTTGACGCGGCGGTGGCCGCCACCGCACACGGGAACTCGCTGCTCGCCGCCAATGCGTACCGCCGGGCGAGCACAGGCGAGCCGACGGACCGGGTCGCCGACGCGTACATCTCGGCGGCCGGCATCCCGCGGCTGCTGCTCGCCCACGCCGGTATGCCCGCGGTCGTCGGCACACTGCTCGCCCAGCCGACGCTCCTCGGCGCGACGGCGACGCTCTCACCGACCGCCGGCGGTCTGCGCGTCCATCTCCATGCAGTGCTCGATACGACGATCTCTGGTCTCAGCGGCGGCGCCGGCCGTCCGTTCACGCCCACGCTTCAACGGGTGATCCCCGCCGGCGCGACCCTGATGCTTGACCAGCGCAGTCTTGACCGCAAGGCGACCCGACTGCTCGTGGCGGCCGGTGCCGGCCGCGTCGGCACTTCGATCCGGCCGCTGCTGTCCCGACTCGGTGCCGCGCTCGGCGCTGAGGGAGTCAACGTGCCGAGCATCCTTCAGATCTTCCACGGCGAGAGCGCGGTCGCACTTGTGCCGACGTCCCCTGGTGCCGACCCGTCGTTGCTCGTCGTCGCCCGGGTCTCCGATGAGGCCTCGGCCCGCGAGCAGCTCGCCTCGCTGGAGTCGCCGCTGGCGCAGCTGTTCGCCGGAACGGCCGCCGGCGCGGGTCAGACGCCGGTGTTGGGCGACGTCGCCGTCGGTGCTGATTCGATCCACGAACTCGCCCTCGCCCCTGGCTTCACCCTTGACTACAGCGTCGCTCACAACCTGGTGATCGTCTCGACCAGCCGGGCCCCGGTGGCCGCCGTTCTGCGTCGCTCGGCCGCGCTGGCGGGGGATTCGCGGTACCGCGCGGTGTTACCGATCGGCCCAAATGGGGTTACCTCGCTAGTCTTTCTCGACTTCAACCAGCTCCTCAACCTCGTCGGGCAGACCGGGCTGACGCGAGGCGCTCTCGGGGCGCTTCGTCCGGATCTCCAGGGAATTCGCGCGATCGGAATCCAGTCGACGAGTGGGGAGGCCGATTCGACTGCGGAGCTGTCCCTCAAGTTCTCATGACCATGCTTTCTGACAACGAATTCCTGTTCACCTCCGAGTCCGTCACGGAAGGACACCCGGACAAGGTCGCCGACCAAATTTCCGACGGTGTCCTCGATGCCGTGCTCCGTGACGACCCGACCGGGCGCGTCGCGTGCGAGACGCTCGTCAACACCGGCCTCGTCGTCGTCTCCGGTGAGATCACGACGACGACCTACGTCGACATCCAGGACATCGCGCGGGAGACGATCAAGAAGATCGGCTACACCGACGCCGCGTTCGGCTTCGACTACAACACGTGCGCGGTCATCAACGCGATCGACAAGCAGTCCCCGGACATCGCCCAGGGCGTCGATACGGCGTTCGAGGCGCGTACCGACCCGAGCGACGACGACGAGCTCGACATCGCCGGAGCCGGCGACCAGGGCATGATGTTCGGCTACGCGTCCAACGAGACCGACGAGTTGATGCCGCTGCCGATCTCGATGGCGCACAAGCTCGCCAAGCGCCTCGCCGACGTCCGCAAGGCCGAGATGGTCCCGTACCTGCGCCCGGACGGAAAGACCCAGGTCAGCGTCCGCTACGTCGACGGTAAGCCGGTCGAGATCGAGAAGCTGCTCATCTCAACCCAGCACCGTGAGGGCGCCGAGTCGCTGATCAAGGACGATCTGTGGGAGCTGGTCGTCGTGCCGGTGCTGCCCGATCATCTCTACGACACGCGCAAGCTCCAGAAGAACTTCCTCGTCAACCCGACCGGCCGGTTCGTGATCGGCGGTCCGATGGGCGACTGCGGCCTGACCGGGCGGAAGATCATCGTCGACACCTACGGCGGCATGGCTCGCCACGGTGGCGGCGCGTTCTCCGGCAAGGACCCGTCGAAGGTCGACCGCTCGGCCGCCTACGCCGCGCGCTACGTCGCCAAGAACGTCGTCGCGGCGGGACTCGCCGACCGGGCGGAGGTCCAGGTCGCGTACGCGATCGGCGTCGCGCATCCGGTGTCGGTGATGGTCGAGACGTTCGGCACCGAGAAGATCGGGCGGGGACGGATCCTCGAGCTCATCTCCGAGCACTTCGACCTGCGTCCCGGCGCGTTCCGCGAGTACCTCAGGCTCCACCGTCCGATCTTCCAGAAGACGGCCGCCTACGGCCACTTCGGACGTGAGGACCACGACTTCACGTGGGAGCGCACCGACAAGGCCGACGCACTCCGCGCGGCCGCCGGTCTCGGCGACAAGGCACCCGCCACCGCGTAGCCGCGCCCCGGCGCTGAGGCACCCGCCACCCCGAAGCCGCGCCTGCGGCGGTACAACCGTCGCATGAACATCTATCTGGCCTGCCGTGAGGTCGTCGTCGACCTTCACGGCGGGCTGCCCCGGGCGACGTGTGACCTCGCCTCGGCGTTGGCCCGCGCGGGTCATCGGGTGACGCTCGTCACCGACCGCTCGCCGAGCGCCGGTCCCGGCCCTTGACGGGGTCGCGCTCGTCCGGGTCGGGCTCGATGCGGTGTCGGCCGCGTTCCCGGGCGCCGCGCCCGAGACGGCGCCGCACAACCTGCTTGCACGCGGCGGCCGTGTGGCGGGAGCTGAACGACCGGCACGTGCACGACGCCCCGGTTGACGCCGTGCTCGCGCCGTTGTGGCGCTCCGAGGGCGCGGTATCCGTGCTCGACCGCCGCTGGCCGACCGTCATCTCCTGCATGACCTCGCTCCGGACGCTCGTCGAGCTCGATCCGGGCTATCGGTCGCTGCCCGATCTCGAGCCGCGCCTGGCGTTTGAGCGAGCGGCGCTGCAGCGCAGTCCGTTGCTCCACGGGCTCACCCATGCCGTGCTCGACAAGACGATCCGGGACCACGGGCTGGCGCCGGCGGCGACGGCAGTGGTGGGGCGGGGGCTGGCGGATCGGCGGGGAGTCGATCTGCCGCGTGGCGAGGTGACGCCGGATGGCGACGCGTCGGTTCACGTCCTGTTCGTCGGGCGCGTTGAGCATCGCAAGGGCGTCGACGTGCTGTTCGCCGCCGCCGAGCGGCTCGTCGCGGGTGGGGCTCCGGTGCGGTTCACATTCGCCGGGCCGCCCGCCGACCCGAGGCTGATGGCGTCGTGCGAGGCCGCGCTGGCGGCGTCAGCGGCGCTTCGGGAGCGGGTGACGTTCACCGGGTACGTCACCGACGAGGCGCTCACCGGGCTGTACGCCGGCGCGGACATCGTCTGCGCCCCCTCGCGGTATGAGTCCCACGGGATCGTGCTCCTCGAGGCGATGATGTTCGGCGCCGCGATCGTCACCTGCGATGCCGGCGGCATCCGCGAGGTCGTCCAGGACGAGCGGACCGCGCTCGTCGTCCCGCCGGACGATGTCGAGGCGCTGATCGTCGCGCTGCGACGGGTGCTTGACGATGACGCGCTCCGGGCGCGGTTGGGCGCCGCCGGGCGCGCGGCCTACGAGCGCCGGTTCGAGCCCGGCGTGGTCGCCCACGACATGGCGGCGTTCTTCGCCCGGGTGCGCTCGTACGGGGTGATGCGACCGCGCCGGCGCTGGCCGCCGTGGCGCCCGCCCCAGCAGGGGATGGAACGACGGCTGACCGAGCTGATCGAGGACGGCCTCGGTCTGGAGCCCGGCTCGCCGGAGGCCACCGTCGCCGCCCGTCGGCTCGTCGGACTCCCCGTGCGAACGAGCTTTGTCACGAACCTGCGTCAGCTCACCGCCAAAAGTAACCGCTGGCCGCAGCTCTCAAAATGAATCGGACCATGTTGTCGCTGTGGGCGACAAAACGGTACGACGTCGTTCGCAGACCCCTTGTGCCGGACCATTTTGGCGCTCAGTCAAGACCCCCCCGGCGAGGCCCCGGAGCTCCGCTATACGCCCGGCTGGCGGGCCTGAAAGTCGTGGATCGCGGAGTCGACGACCCGGACGATCTTGTCCGGATTCGACACCCCACGGAACGCGAAGTTGTAGCCGGCCTCGCCCGCGGTGTCGAAGGTGACCGTCCCGACCCGGAGCAACCGGTCCATCACGGTCTGATTGACGTTGACGTTCTGGACGCGCTCGAGCCGGGTTTCGTGCATGTCCCGGCGGAGGATCCCGACATGGATCGTGAGGCGCTGACTGGTGATCTTGTAGCGCGTGGCGATTCGCATGATGAGACCGATTACGACGTCGGCCACCATCACGATGAGCACGACGAGGACGACGAGCAGTACGTTCACCGACTTGCCGGCGACCCGCGTGACGACGCCGACGATGATGCCGAGGACGAGCGCCACCAGCAGCCCGCGGAAATAGAAGCTGAAGATCGATCGCCACGACGGATGGCCGTCGTAGAACGTTTCTTCGCCGGGTCGGTTCTCCTCCATACGGCCGCGGAGCCTACAGCCTTGCTGGGACCGCTCACACTCCGAGCAGCGAGCCGACGATCCAGAGCACGACCGCGGTCATCGCAATGACCGAGATGAGACCGGCGATCGGTCCCGGCTCGGTCGTCATCCGACCCTCCTGGCGGAAGAGCGTGAATCCGGCGACGACGGGGCTGCCCCCGATCACCGACCACAGGGCCCAGTCGAGCCGCCCGACCCGCTCTCCGGCGACGAGACCGAGCACGCGGGCGACGATGTCGAGCGCGAACCCGAACGCCAGCAGCCAGTGATCGCCGCCGAGGGCGACCTCCCCGACCCCCAGATACAGCTCAACCGTGAGCACGATCGCCAGTGCGACCCCGACCCCGACGCCGAGCGCCAGCGAGGCATCGCGGGATGTGCGAGCGGTGGCCTCGGCGCCCGCCCCCCGCGGAGTCAGCCGCACCCGCGGACGCACCGGCGGCGCCGTCGCCTGGACCAGCGACTCGCCGACCCGCGCGATCGGGCTCACCCGCACGGGAGCAGCGCCGACGGACAGGTCAAAGAACTCCCGGGGCGCCAGCTCGAGCGCCGCGATCTGCGCCGACACCGCCACCTCCGGATCGGGCCCGAGCGCGTCGAGCTCCACGCGCAGGAGGCCGAGGCCGTGAGCTGGGATCAGTTCGTCGAACAGATTGTCGTTCTCGTCCTCGGAGTCACGGCAGAGGACGACGAGCCGGCGGGCCGGGTAATAGGCATCGACCGCCAGCCATTCCTCGGTGCCGGCGCCCGGCGCCCGCAGCCAGGAGAACAGGTGCTGGCGCCGGCCCACTTCGTCAAGCAGGCGGTCACAGAGATCGAGAATCGCGCCCGGCGAAGTCGCGTCGGATCCGCGCCCGGAGTCGTCCCCGGACCCGCGCTGTGAGTCGCCCCCGGAGCCGCCCCCGGAGTCGCCCCCGGTCAGCTCGGATCGAGTGTCCCCGACCATCCTCGGCGCACTCTACCCTGCCCAGGCTTCATGTCTCAGGGGTTTCTCAGAGAGGACGGGACGCCCGCGATCGCGCGCGTTGAGCCGTTGACGCGGACGCGCGCCCTGCGCGGACCGTTCGACTACCGCCTCCGGGCGGAAGACAGCGACGTGCGCGTCGGCTCGCTGCTCCGGGTCCCGTTCTCCGGGCGGGACACGATCGCGGTCGTCGTCGAGTTGGCGGAGCGCTCGGAACTCGCGCTCGATCGCCTCGCCGAGCCGGCGGCCGTGCTGCCGACGCACATCCCGGAGGACCTCGTCCGGCTCGCGATCTGGATGGCCCGCGAATACTGCTCGACGCCGTCACGGGCGCTCGAGCTCGTGATGGCCCCCGGGGCAAAGGCGGGCACGACACCCCGACGGACCCTCGTCGCCGCGCTCACACCCGCCGGCCAGCACGCACCCGAGGCCGTGACCGACGCCCAGCGCGCCCTGCTCGAGGCACTCGCCGACGGGCCGGTGGTCGCCTCCGAACTCGGCACCCCCGCGCTGCGCCGGCTGGAGAAGCGCGGCCTGGTCACGATCGAGGAGCGGCTCATCGCGCGGCGGCCGCGGCGTCACGCCGTCGGCCGGGCGGACGTCAGCCCGCCGCCGCTGACGGCCGAGCAATCCGCCGCCGTTGACCATGTCGTCGCCGCGCTCCGCAGGAGCACCCGCGGCACCGATAGCCCGAGCCTGCTGCTCCACGGTGTCACCGGCTCCGGGAAGACCGAGGTCTACCTGCACGCGGTCGCCGACACGCTCGCCGCCGGACGGAGCGCGATCGTGCTCGTCCCGGAGATCGCGCTCACGCCGCAGGCCCTCGCCCGCTTCGAGGCCCGGCTGGGCGACGTGATTGCGGTGATGCACTCGGGAATCACCGGCGCCCAGCGCGCCGCGGAGTGGCAACGGCTCGCGCGGGGCGAGGCGCGGGTCTGTATCGGCCCGCGCTCGGCGGTGTTCGCGCCGCTCACAGACATCGGTCTGGTGATCGTCGACGAGGAGCACGAGGCCTCCTACAAGCACGAGGGTGACCCGCGGTACGACGCGCGGACGGTGGCGGCGCAGCGCGCCCGCGACCATGGGGCGGTGCTGCTGCTGGGCAGCGCCACGCCGCGGCCCGAGACGGTCGCGGGCACGACCCGGCTGCGGCTGCGCGACCGGGTCGATCGCCGGCCGCTGCCGCCGGTCCAGGTGCTCGACATGCGCGGCCACCATCATCCATTGCACCCCGAGACCCGCAATGCGCTCAGTGATCTGCGGCGCGCCGGCGGCAAGGCGATCGTCCTGCTCAACCGCCGCGGCTGGTCGAACTTCCTCTCCTGCCGCGCCTGCGGTCGGGTGTGGACGTGTCCCCAATGCGACGTCGCGCTCGTGCTCCACCGCTCCTCCGATCGCGTCGCCTGTCACCACTGCGGCCACTCCGAGCCGGTGCCGCACCGCTGCCCCGACTGCGCCTCGGTGTCCGTGGCGCGTCACGGGGCGGGCACCGAGCGGGTTGAGCATGAGCTCCGTGACGCGCTCGGCGAGGCGAGCTTCCCGATCCTCCGACTCGACGCCGACTCGGCCGGCCTCGACGCCCGCGCGCACACGCTCGAGCGTTTCGCCGCCGCGGACGCGGGGGTACTCGTCGGCACCCAGATGGTCGCCAAGGGCCACGATTTCCCGGACGTCGGACTCGGGATCGTGCTCGACGCCGACAGCACCCTGCGCTTCCCGGACTTCCGCGCCGAGGAGCGGACGTTCGCGCTCGTCACCCAGCTCGCGGGACGGGCCGGGCGGGGGATCACCGGCGGCCGCGTGCTCGTTCAGACGCTCGCGCCCGACGCCCGCTCGATCATGTTCGCCTCGCGTCACGACGCCGACGGCTTCATCGAAGGCGAGCTCGCCCGGCGCGAGGTGCTCCGCTACCCGCCGTTTGCGTCGCTCATCCGAGTCGTCTGCGCCGCCGAGCCGCCCGGCGCCGCGGCCGAGGTCGCGGCCGCCCTGGCCGAGCGCATCAACCCGCCGGACGCGAGCGTGCTCGGCCCGGCGCCGCTGTTTCGACTCCGCGGCAAGTCCCGGTCTCAGCTCGTCGTCAAGGGCGCCAACCGCCGGGCCGCGATCGACAATGTCGGCGCGGCCGTCGACGCGGTCGCGCGTACGGCGTCGAAGCGAGGTGTTAGCGTCAGCGTCGACGTGGACCCGCAGTAGCCACGTCTGTCCACCGACTTCCGCAGGGGCGCACGTATCGCAGACCAACTGAGCAGCGCAGTCGACGAGCAGTCACTGGCGGACGCCATCGGCCGCCCGCGCGACCTGACGCTGGTGCGCGGGCCCGAGCCTGCTGCCACGGGGACGCCCGCCGCCGTCGCCGACCGGACGCTCGCCGACGCCCGCCGGCTGCTCGCCGATCACATCTACCGTGAGGTCGCGTTCGAGCGGCTGTGCGAGGTGAGCGGCGACACCGTCGTACTCGACCCGGGCCCCGGCTTCATCCGCGACACGGCGCAGCTCATGCCGAGGGCGCTCGCGGTTGCCGAGCTCCGTTTCGAGCGCGTGATCGTGCTCCCGACGACCTTCGACCTCTCCTGCGACGCCGTGCGCGAGGCGGTCGGCCGCACTCGGGCGACCCTCCTCGATCCCGTCTGGCTGCGTGCGCCCGACCCGCCTCTCGGCGGCGGACCGGCCCTTCACCCGGACGCCTTGCCCGGCGCGCGCGTCACCGCCGTGATCCTCAGCTGCGAGCAGCCCGAGCGGGCCCTCCGTGCCGTCGACTCCGTTCGTGCCGCCGGACTCGATACCGCCGTGCTCGTGATCGACAACAACCTTCCCGCCGCCGACGCCGCCATGCTCGAGGCGGGCGTGCGCAACCGGACGGGCGTCGCGCTGCATCGCTCCGATCGCAACCTCGGCACCGGGGGCGGGCGGAGCTTCGCCGTCGCGCACACCCGCAGCGACTACGTCCTGTTCCTCGATGACGATGCCGAGCTCGCCTCGGGAGCGCTCGAGCGGCTTGTCGCCGAGCTCGACGAGCACCCCGAGGCCGATGCCGTCACCGCCACGGTCGTGATGAGCGACGGACGCGTGCAGCACTCAGGCGGATGGGTCGAGGTCACCAGCGGCGTTGCCCTGTTCACCGCCCTCGGTGAAGGGGTTCGCCCGGAGGAGCTCCCGGAGAGCGGCCCTGTCGGCTGGGTCCCGGGCACGGCGGTGCTCGTCCGGCGGGAGCTGTTCACCGCGTACCCGATCGACCTCGGGCTCGCCGCCTATTACGAGGACAACGAGTGGTGTCACCGGATCGCGCTCGACCGTCCCGGGACCTTCAGACGCTCCCGCGAGGCGATCGCCGTGCATGAGCGAACCGCGCCATCACCGCCCCCGCAGGACTTCACGATGCGCTCCCGGGCGGTCGAGCTGCTCGCCGCCCACGCGCAGTTCTACGCGCGCCACGGGCTGCTCCTCGCGCCGTCCCTGTTCGACCTCGTCCATCAGCTCCGCGACGACGACGGTGAGCCGGACATCGCCTCCGCCCGGCTGCTGCTCGAGCTCGTACTCACGCGTGGGCCCGACTGGATCTTCATGGAATGGATGAACGGCGGCCTTCACGATCTCCTGCATGGTCGCCTCGATCGCCACCGCCTCGCGCGGCGCAACGCGGAGCTCGAGCACGAGCTCGCCGAGTGCCGGCGACAGCAGGCCACCCAGCAGGCGTGGATCGACGAGCACACCGAGCTGCTCGGCTACCTCTACAACCGCCACGAAACGCTCCAGCGCGTCGAGCAGGGCGGCTGGTGGCAGCTGCGCCAGCGCGCCCTCCCCGTCCTCCAGATCCTGTGGCGGATTCAGAAACGGACCCAACGATGAGCGCACCCGGACCTGCGCACCCGCGCCCGAGCACGTCATCGACGTCGCCCAGCCGGCCATCGCCGACCACGAGGTGACGTTCACCTGGACGGTGACCCCCCGCACGCCGCTGTACGAGCGCGAGAGCTTCGTGCTCCGCTTCGGAGACGACATCGACCTCTCAGGGGTCGCGCCCGGGCTGTGGATCCGGCTCGCGCTGATGGTGCTCCACGTCCACTGGCCGCTGCTGCGGCCGTGCCGGGTCCGGCTGCCGGTGACGCTCGAGCCGGGGGAGAGCGAGCTCTGGCTGCGGCTCACCGACGCCGCCCAGGCGACGCTTGAGGCGAACGCCGGCACCAACGACTTCGAGCGCGGGGTCGAGCTCGTCATGCGCGGGCCCCGCCAGCCGCCCGGGATGCCTCTCGCGCCCCCGGGCGACGGGATCGTCAGCTGCTTCAGCGGCGGCCGCGACGGGCTCGTGCAGGCGGCAATGCTCGACGAGCTCGGCGCGCGCCCGACGCTCGTCACCGTCACCTCGCCGTGTGGCTGGGACCACGAGCACGACACCCGCCGCCGCCGCCAGGTCCTCGATGAGATCACCCGGCGCCGCGCCGTCGAGCTCGTCGAGGTCCACTCCGATCTGCGCGAGGGTTGGAACAACGCATTTGCGTACCGTTACAACGTCGGCATCAACGAGCTCACCGACATCCTGCTGTGGCTTGCCGGTGCGGTTGCGGTCGCGGCGGCGCGCGGTGCCCGGCTCGTGCTGATGGCCTCCGAGACCGAGGTCCAGGCGAACGCCAAGCTCGGCGGTGTCGTCGTGCAGGCGCGCCACTTCGCCTACTCCGCGGTCACGCACCGCGCGCTCGCGACCGCGATCGCCGGGAGCGGCGTCGGGATCGGCTCGCTCACCAACGCGGTGCGCCAGTTCCAGGTTCAGCGACTGCTCTCCGAACGCTACGCCGACCTCGCGGACCTTCAGTACTCGTGCTGGAACACGGAGATCGAGGCGACGGCGTGCAGCCGCTGTGCCGAGTGTCGCGGGATCGCGCTCAACCTCGCGGCGGCCGGGATCTCGCCGTCCGTTGCCGGGATCGACCTCGCCGAGCTGCTCATCTCCCACGAGGACTGGCAGCCGGGCGAGCGCTACGTCGTCCATGCCGCGAACCCCGGCGACCTGCCCCGCCACACCGGCGGCCGGGCGCACGAGATGCAGGAGCTCCGCAGCCTGATGGCGCTGTCGGCCGACGGCGTGGAGCAGTTGATCGACGGGACGCGCTCGGTGGAGGACCGCGACCGGGCGCTCATCGCCCTCGCCGTGCTCCAGGAGCGCGGCGCCCGCTTCCCGCTGGAGCCCGAGCCCGGCTATCAGCCCGGCTACCTGGAGCTGGCCGACGCGGCCCTGCGCGATCGCGTGCGGGCGATCTTCGATGAGCACTTCACCCCGGCACCGGAGGCGTCGTACGCGGCGGCGCTCGCCAACACGCGGCTGCTGGGCGACTGGATCACGGCGCCGATGCGCGCTGCGGCGGCGCCGCCGCCGCCGAGCAACCCCGAGCCCCCGTACGTCACGGCGCTCAAGCCCGGTCCCGAACCCCGACTGCGCCCCGGCCCCGGCGACCGCATGATCCGCGTCGCCGAGACGCTGCTCGATGGCAACGAGCTCGCGTACGTGACCGAAGCGGTGCGCGAGAACTGGATCTCCTCGGCCGGCAAATGGGTGCGCGAGTTCGAGGCGCGGTTCGCCGAGGTGACGCGCTCTCGGTTCGCGATCGCGTGCTCAAGCGGCACGGCAGCGCTCCATCTCGCGACCGCCGCGAGCGGGATCGGTCCCGGCGACGAGGTGATCGTCCCCACGTTCACGATGATCGCCACCGCCAACGCCCCCCGTTACGTCGGCGCCGATCCCGTCCTCGTCGACGCCGATCCGGAGACCTGGAACCTCGATGTCTCCCTGCTCGCGACCAAGCTCTCACGCCGCACCCGTGCGGTGATCGCGGTCCACCTCTACGGCCAGCCGGCCGACATGGACGCCGTCCGCGCGTTCGCGGAACGCAACGGCCTCGTCGTGATCGAGGACGCGGCCGAGGCACACGGCGCGGACTACCGGGGCGCGCCCGCCGGATCGCTCGGGGACGTCGGCATCTTCTCGCTCTACGGGAACAAGATCCTGACCGCCGGGGAGGGGGGAGTCGTGACCACGAACGACGAGCAGATCGCCACCGTCGCCCGCGAGCTCCGCGATCACGCGTTCTCCACCGAGCGTCACTTCTGGCACCGCCGCCTCGGCTTCAACTATCGGATGACGAACCTCCAGGCGGCGATCGCGTGCGCCCAGGTCGAGCGGCTCGACCACCTCGTCGCGCGGCGCCGGTCGAACGGGACGCGCTACGTCCAGGCGCTTGAGGGAATCGACGGGATCACGCTCGCCCCGCAGCTCGAGGGCGGGGTCTGCTGGATGTTCAGCCTGCTCGTCGACGCCGAGCGGTTCGGCATGGACCGCGACCAGCTTCGCGAGCATCTCGCCGCGCGCGGCGTCGAGACCCGCACGCTGTTCGTCCCGATGCACCTTCAGCCGATCTACCAGCAGCGGTTCGCCGGGCAGCGCTACCCGGTCGCCGAGCGGCTCGGCGCCACCGGGCTCTACCTGCCCTCGGGCCCGTCGCTCAGCGACGACGACATCGCCTACATCGCCGACGCCGTGCGCTCGGCGGCGCGCTCCCCGCTCGCCGGCACCCCGAGCTCGGTGTAGAGCGCGCGGAGGTCCTCCGCGAACACTTCGGGTGCGAACCGACGCGCAAACGTCCGCCGACCGTTGTCGCCGAGCCGCGCGCGTAGTTCGGGCTCCTCGATCAGCCGGCGGATCGCCTGCGCCATGGTGCGCCGGTTTCCGGGGTGCACGAGCAGCGCGTCGTGCTCGTGCGTGACGTCCTCGGGCAACCCGTCGACGTCGGACACGACCGAGGCAACGCCCGCCTGGAGCGCCTCGAGCAGCGACACCGAGCCGCTCCCCTCCTGGCGCGAGGGGAGCACGAACACGTCGGCGGCGCGGAGGTAGGCCATCGGGTCCTCGACGCGCCCGGGAATGAGGATGCGGTCCTCGAGCCCGATCCGGCGCACGAGCTTGCGGTGGGCCTTGAGGAGCACGCCGGGACCAACGAGGCAGGCCCGGAACGCCGGTCCTTCGTCGCGGAGCAGCGTGAGCGCCCCGAGGAGCGTGTCGAGGCCTTTGCGGCCATCGTGGCGGCTGACCGAGACAATCAACGGCGCCGCCGGGTCCCCGAAGCCCTGCAGCGGCTGCGGCAGACCAGGCGACGTGGGGCGCTCGTCGAACGCCGTCGCTGGCGAGTAGGTCAGGCGTCGCACCGGCAGGCCGGGCGTGTAGAAGGTGGCCAGCTGCTTGGCGACGCTCTCGTAATTGACAACGACCGTCCGCATTCGGCCCAGCGCGCGGGCCTCGACGGGAGCGCTCACGCGCCTGGCGAACGACAACTCAAGTCGGTGGTAGAGGCGCCAGCGGAGGGTCTCGCGGACGACCATGCTGTCGAGCTTCGCGGCCGTCTCGTGCTCGACGGACGTGAACACCGTCGCGAGCGGAACCGCGTCCACGCCCCGGTCGCGCAGTCGCTGCGCGGCATGCGCCGCGGTGTCCGCCCAGCCGCCGAAGGCGTGGAGGAGACACCGCACGTCCGGGGCGAGGCGGTCAGCGGCGTCGGTGACCGCCGGGACGAGCCAGGGCCGCTGGAGCATGTTCGTGATCGAGCGCGGCGGTCGGACCGGTGAGGCGACGCGGTGGAGCAGGCCGAAGTCGGTCACGAGCTCCTCACTGCGCGGCGCGATCGAGAACACGTGGGGCGCGTAGCCGGCGAGGATCGCCGCCCGGGCGTGAGCGATGACGTAGCTCTCGCTGCCGCCCGAGGTGCGGAGGGGATCACGTCCGCTGATCAGGAACACAGGAGGGGCCGCGGGTGCGCTCATCGTCGTCCCGAGGCTAACGGCACACGACTAAACTGAAGCTGTGTCTGAAGACGTGACCGAGCAGCTCTCCGACGAGGAGGAGTACGAGAACGAGGACGAGGCCGAGACCGAGGAGCTCGACCCCGAGATTGTCGCGCGCCGAGCGGCGGCCCTTGCCCACGTGCGCAAATTCGGCGATCCGGTGCTCCGCACCCGTGCCCGCCCGGTCGAGGTGTTCGACGACGCGCTCCGAGCGGAGATCCAGCAGATGGGGGAGCTGATGAACGACGCGCTCGGCGTCGGGCTCGCCGCGACCCAGGTCGGCGTGCTGCACCGGTTGCTCGTCTACCGCGTCCAGCAGCAGTCGCCGGTGAGCGCGCTCATCAACCCGGAGATCGAGTGGCGGGGCGGCGAAGAGGAGATCGCCGAGGAGGGCTGCCTCAGCCTGCCGGCGGTGCTCGTCGAGGTCGAGCGCCCGGTCCACGTCCGCGTCCGGGCTCTCAACGAGAACGGCGAGGAGATCGTGATCGAGGCCTCCGGACTCGAGGCCCGGGTGATCCAGCACGAGATGGACCATCTCGACGGCGTGCTCATTCTCGACCGAACGACGCGTGACCAGCGCAAGGAAGCGATGCGGGCGCTGCGCGACGCTCAGGCGGCAGCCTGACGCCGCAGTGTCGCGGACCGTCTATCTCGGGACCTCCGACTTCGCCGTCACGATCCTCCGACGGCTCGCGGAGTCACCGCACGCCCCGGCGCTCGTCGTCACCCGGCCGGATCGCCCGCGCGGGCGCGGTCGCAAGCTGACCCCGCCGCCGGTCGCCGATGCCGCCCGCGAGCTCGGCCTCGAGCTCTACCAGCCGGACAGCGTCAACTCCGAGGAGGCGGTGGCGCGGATCGGCGGTGTTCGGCCCGAGGCGATGTGCCTGTGCGCCTTCGGGGCGCTCATCAAGGAGCCGCTGCTCAGCGACCACATGATCTTCAACGTCCACCCGTCGCTGCTGCCGCGCTGGCGCGGTGCGGCGCCCGTCGAGCGGGCGATGATCGCCGGCGATCCCGCCACCGGGGTCACGATCATGCGCCTCACCGAGGGCCTCGACAGCGGGCCGGTGTGTGCCCAGGAGCCCGAGCCGATCCTGCCCGAGGACACCTACGGCTCGCTCGCGCCCCGGCTCGCCGAGCTCGGCGGCCGCCTGCTGATCGATTCGCTCTCCGGAAACGTGCGCTGGACCGAGCAGGACGACGCGCTCGCGACGTACGCCGACAAGATCGAGGCGGCCGACCGCCGGCTCGATCCCGTCGCGCGCCCCGCGGATGAGCTCGAGCGGGTCGTCCGGGCGCTCGATCCACACATCGGGGCGTTCGTGGCGCTCGACGACGACGTGCGCCTCGGGGTCCACCGCGCGGCGGTCGTCGACGCGGGGTCTCTGGCGCCCGGGCAGCTCGGACTCGACGGTGCCATGCCGGTGCTCGGTTGCGCATCGGGGGCGCTCGAGCTGCGCGTCGTCCAGCCCGCCGGCCGCCGCGCGATGAGCGGCGAGGATTACCTGCGCGGTCTGCACCGGTGAGCCCCGCCCGGACGTGCGCGTACCGGGTCATCCGGCGCGTGTTCGAGGAGGGCGCCTACGCCGATCGTGCGCTCCACGGCGAAGCGGGCGAGCTCGCGCCCCGGGACCGGGCGCTCGCGACAACGCTCGTCTACGGAACTGTCCAGCGCCGCGCGACGCTCGACCACGTGATCGGGGTGTTCTCCACGCGGCCGGTCGGCAAGCTCGACCCGCCGGTGCTCGCCGCGCTCCGGCTCGGCGCGTTTCAGCTCCTGTTCCTCGACGGGGTCGCGTCGCATGCGGCGGTCCACGAGAGCGTCGAGCTCGTCAAGCGTGGCGGCCAGCGCGGTGCCCAGCTCGTCAACGCCGTGCTGCGCCGCATCGCCCGGGAGGGCCGGGAGATCGTCGCCGCCCTCGACGACACGACCCCGGGCGGGGCGGCCCTGCGGGATTCGGTCCCGGAGTGGATCGCGGCGATGTGGTGGGAGGAGCTCGGCCCCGACGAGACCCGGGCGCTGCTCGCCACGGTCAATCGCCCCGCCGAGTCCGCCCTGCGCGTCAACACGCTCGTCACCGACGTCGACGCAGTCCGAGCGACGCTTCCGGTCGCGTCCGCGGTCGATCCGCCCGATGGACTCGTCCTCGACGGCCCGTTCGACGTGTTTGGGTCCGAGCTGTTCGCCTCGGGTGCGCTCATGCCCCAGTCCCGGGGGTCGATGAGCGTCGCCCGGGCGCTCGCGCCGGTGCCGGGCGACCGGGTGCTCGACCTGTGCGCTGCCCCCGGCGGCAAGACGACCCACCTGGCGGCCCTGCTCGGGGGCGAGGGGTCGGTCGTGGCGGTGGAGCGCCACCCGGGGCGCGCCGCCGCCCTCGAGCGGACGTGCCGTCGGATGCACGCCGACAGCGTCTCGGTGGTGGTGGGCGACGCGGCCGAGCCCGGCGATGGCGGATTCGCCGGTGCTCCGTTCGACCGCGTTCTCGTCGACCCGCCGTGCAGCGGGCTCGGGACGCTCCAGTCGCGTCCCGACATCCGCTGGCACGTACAGCCGGAGTCGGTCCGGGAGCTGGCGGCGATCCAGGCACGGATCCTGCGCGCCGGCGCCACCGCGACGGCGCCCGGCGGGACCCTCGTCTACTCGGTCTGCACGATCTCCCAGGCGGAGGGCCCGGACGTCGTCGAGCGCGTGCTCGCCGAGGATCCCGGACTACGACTCGTGTCCTCCCGCCAGCTGCTGCCGCACGTCGATAGCACGGATGGATTCTTCATTGCAGTCGTATGTCGGACATGACCGCTCCGGCCACCACGTTAACCTCTGTCCCAGTGAGCGACCCGCCCGTCAAACTCGGGCCTGAGTGCCCAAACTGCGGGGAGCCCTGGCTCCGCCCGACTGCGGTACCCGGCCGGTACCGCTGTGTGTACTGCCTGCACCGGTACGAACTCGTGTCCGTCTGCCCGAACTGCGGCGAGCATTCGACGATGGTCCGCATGTCGAGCACGGCGATCGTCGCCTGCAACCACTGCCAAGGCAGCATGCTGCGAGCTGTCTGATCGATCGATGGCAGATCACGCGCTACTCCACGAGCGCCGGGTGGCGCCCTCGATCCTGTCCGCCGATTTCTCTCGGCTCGGGGACGACGTCGCCGAGGTGCTGGCCGCCGGCGCCCGGGTCATCCACGTCGACGTCATGGACGGCCACTTCGTCCCGCCGATCACGTTCGGGACGCTCGCGGTGAGCGCGATCGCCGACCAGGTGCACGACGCGGGTGGGGTGATCGACGTTCACCTGATGGTCGAGCGCCCCGAGCAGCGCGTCGAGGAGTTCGCGCGGGCCGGCGCCGACAGCATCACCGTCCACGTCGAGGCGACCGCCCATCTCCAACGCGCCCTCGACCTCATTCGCGAGGGCGGTTGCAGCGCCTCCGCGGTCATCTGCCCCGCGACCCCGATCGAGGCGCTCTCCGAGGTCGCGCAGGACGCCCTCGACATGGTGCTCTGCATGAGCGTCAACCCGGGCTGGGGCAATCAGAAGCTCATTCCCGCCTCGATCGGCAAGCTCCGGCGGCTACGAGAGATGCTCCCGGACCGGGTCGCGCTCGAGGTCGACGGCGGCGTCCACGCCCAGACCGCCGCCGCAGTCGCCGAGGCGGGCGCCAACCTGCTCGTCACCGGCTCGGCCGTGTTCGGGTCCGATGATCCGGGCGCGGCGTACCTCGAGATCGTCCGCGCCGCCGGGTTTGGCTGAGCGACCGTGACGACCGATCCATCCATCCGTCGATTCCTGTAGCCTGCGGCCCATGCTTCTTCGGAGGAAGGTAGTCGGCTCTTTTGCCGTGCTCGCAACCGTCCTGTCGCTCGCCGCGTGCGGCGGCAGCAGCAGCAGTTCCGGCGTGAGCGCCGGCAGCTACGTGAAGTCGATCTGCCAGGCGATCGGCCCGTTCGAGAAGGACGTCCAGAGCCGCAGCAGCGCGCTGGATCTGTCCTCGATCACGAGCGCCGCCGCGGGCAAGAAGGCCCTCCAGGAGTTCCTCTCGGCGATCGTCGCCGACACCAACAAGGCCGTCCAGCAGCTCAAGTCCGCCGGATCGCCGAACGTCACCAACGGCGACAAGATCTCCGGCGCGATCGTCAGCGCCTTCACCCAGGTCAAGACCGCGCTGTCCCAGGCCGAGACCCAGGCCGGAAACCTTCCGACGACGAGCCCGGCGGCCTTCAAGACCGCCGCGACGACGATCGGTACGGGCATCCGCACCTCCATGAGCAACATCGGGAACAGCCTCTCCAACCTGAAGAGCGCCGATCTCGAGAACGCGGCCAAGAAGGAAGCGGCCTGCACCAGCCTCGGCGCCGCCTGATCTTCTTCAGACGGCGACGCGGTCGATAGGCCCCGGGCATCCGGGGGCTGCGGCGAGTCGGTGGTCACCCGGCTCGGCCCGGCGAACGATGGCGCCACACCTCGGCCAGGCCGAGGTCCCGTGCCAAACTTCTCGAGGTCTCCGCGCGACCATCGCCCGTTCCCTCTAATGAGTGGGTGTTGCGGGACCGCCGCGTGCGCCCAACCGGTGCGACTGGGGCACGAACCGCGCGACACCGCCCGTCTCGAGCGACCAAAACGCACGTCAGCACCCCGCGAGCGACCAAAACGCATGTCAGCCGGGGTCGAGCGACCAAAACGCATGTGAGCGCCGCCGATTCCACGAGCTTTCATGCGTTCGGTCGCGCCGCGCCCCACGCATCCCACCGCCGGTCCAGCCCGGTCAGCCCTCCGAAGAACCCGGCGACCCCTCCGGCCCCACGCCAGCGGGCACCGGCTCCACGCCCACGCTCCCCGCTCTGGCCGTGGCGCCACCCGCATCCGCAGCCATCTGCCCGTTCGCGCGGGCCGAGCGCGTCGGCGTTGACCACGCCGAGCCGGCCGGCCCGCGGCGGTAGACGATGTAGAGCAGCCCGGCGAGGATGAGCGCGGCGAGGAAGTAGCCGACCTCGACCCGGGTCACCTCGGCGCTGATTGTCGGCAGGGCGACGAACAGGACGAACAGGGCGGCGGCGGTCAGCCAGCAGACGGCGGCCTGGCGGGCGCGCCCGCGGGCGAGCGCGGCCTGGTTCAGCGTGCCGCCGACGAGGTGCAGTCCCATCCCGATCGCGACCACCGCGAGGCCGACCCGGCCGTAGTGGAAGCCCTTGTCGCCGAGCAGGGCGGTCATCACGAACGGCCCGATCGCGAGCAGGCCGATCGCGCAGGCGCTGGCGAAAGCGGCGATCGCCCTGACGGTGAGGCGGATCGCGCGGTGGAACTCGTCGGCCGATTCGCGGGCCTCGAGGCCGGCGAGGTGGGGGAGGATCGAGGTCTGGATCGCCTGGAAGAGCTGGAGCGGCGCGCGGACGATCAGCAGCACGTTGAATACGAACCCCGCGAGCGCGACGCCCGAGGTGTGGTTGACGATCAGAACCGCCGCGTTCATCAGCGTCTGCTCGGCGAGCATGATCCCGACGACCGCCACCGCGAAGCCGGTGCCGTGCTTGAGGGACACATCGGCCGAGGCCTCCTCGATCGCCGCGTGGGCGGGACCCTCGCGGGCGGCGTCGGCGACCGGGATCTCCGCAGGAGCGCGGTGCCTCACCCGGGAGAACGCGAACGGCATCACGAGCAGGGAGACGAAGGGCGCGACCGCCATGCCGAGCCCGACGACCCCCTGGCCGGAGCCGATTCCGACGGCGACCGCGAGCGCGAACAGGAAGCGCGAGGTCGACTCCAGGAACACGAGCGCGCCGTACAGCGCGAAGCGCTGGTGCCCGGCGAGCCAGCCGCGGGCGAAATAGCTGGCGGCGTACGCGAGCACGCCGACGACGAGGATCCAGTAGAGCGCGCTCGAGCCGTCGAACAGGTCGTTCTCGATCTGTGGGCGCAGCGCGATCGCCGCGATCAGGAACGCGAGCGCGAAGCCACCCTGGATCATCGCCGGAACCCGCAGCGGATGGCCCTCGAGCCCGCGGGCGCGGCGGTCGGCGATCATCCGGGAGAGCAGCTGCTCGACCGGCCGGTAGATCACCGACAGGATCACGAACATGATCGCCCAGAGCAGCGTGATCCGGCCGTAGGCCTTCTTGTCGAGATCGTGACTCGCCGCGGCGAGGTAGGCGAAGGTGAAGATCCCGGTTGAGGCGATCCCGATCGAGAGGATCCGGGCGCCCGCGGCGTAGGAGTTCTTGCCCTCCGGCGTCGCCGCTCCGTTCGCGTCGGCGCCGTTCACAGGCGCCTGATCGCCGTTCTGGGCGCTCATTCCGCCGTTGCTACCCGTCATTGGGCCCCGTTTACGCGTACGAGCACCATCGACCATGGAAACGGCGAGCGGACCTCCAAGGTTTCGCCGTAGCGCGACAGCATCCGTACAAACCCGCGGCGCGTCCAGTGGTTGACGTGTCCCGGCGTGTTCCCGAGGTCACGCACGTAGGCCCCGCGGGCGACGTTGAGCATCCGCCACAGCGGCTCGTGGGGGACCGAGACGAGCAGGTGCCGCTTGGCGACCCGGGCCATCTCGGCGACGGTCGACTCGGGGTCGGGGACGTGCTCGAGCACCTCGATCGCCGCGGCAAGGTCGAATTCGTCGTCGGCGAACGGCAGTTGCGTCGCCTCGACGACCCGGAACTCGAGGTTTGAGTGGGTGCGAGCCGCCCATTCCGCCGAGAGCTTCGGATCCTCAAGATCGATCCCGACGACACGCCCGGGATCGACCCGCGTGGCCCACTTCTCGGTGAGCACGCCCTCGCCGCAGCCGACGTCGAGGATCGAGCCGGGGCCGGCCTGCCAGAACAGCTCATCGAGCGTCCGCTCGAACCGGCTCATCAACCGCCGGACGACCGGGTTCGTCGAGCCGTACTTGTCGAACGTGTTCCCGGTGGGGACGGTCTCGGTGCCCGTCGTCATACCTCGAGCGCCTCGCGGTCCACGGGCTGGCCGGTCTCGGGGTCGCGCGCGCCGCCCGGCTCGTAGTGGGAGGGCTCGACGCCGAGCTGGAGCTCGATCCGCCGGACGCGCTCGAGCGTACGCTGGGAGAGGGTGCGCTGAGCGTCGAGCAGGTCGCCGATCACGCCGAGCGCGCCAAGCAGCATCGCGGCGATGAACAGCACGGCACCGGCGATCAGCGACTGGACGTGGCCGCGCGCGGAGTGCGGATTGGCGAGATACAGGATCACAAACCGAATGAAGATCGCCAGCGCGGGAATACCCATGACCGCCGCGCCGATCCAGAACACTCGGAGCGGCTCGTACTGCGAGTAAATGCGGAAGATCGAGAGCGAGTTGCGCCGGACGTACGAGCTCATCGACGGGAACAACCGGGATTCCCGGACCTTCGGGTTCGTGCGGATCGGCACATGATCGACCGCGACGAGCAGCTTGCCCGCCTGGATGATCGTCTCCAGCGTGTAGGTGAATTTGGAGACGACCTGCATCTGCAGTGCCGCCTCGCGGTTGTAGGCGCGGAACCCGGAGGTCGTGTCCTGGACCTTCGTCTCGGACGCCTGGCGGACGACCCAGGAGCCGAGTCGCTGGAGCAGTTTCTTGGCCCGGGAGAAGTGCGCGATCGTGCTCACCTGGCGGTCGCCGACGACCATGTCCGCCTGACCCCGCAAAATCGGGGCGACGAGCTTGGGAATGTCTGCGCCCTCATATTGGTTGTCCGCGTCGGTGTTGACGATCACGTCGGCACCGAGCTTGAGCCCGGCGTCGAGGCCCGCCTGGAACGCGGCCGCGAGGCCCTTGTTGTTCGTGAGCCGAACGACGTGATCGACGCCGTGCTCACGCGCCACCTCGACCGTCCCATCACTCGATCCGTCGTCGATGATCAGCCACTCCACGCTGTCGAAACCGTCGACCTCGCGAGGCAGGTGGCTGAGTGTCAACGGGAGTTGCTCCTCCTCGTTGAAGCACGGAATCTGGATGATGAGCTTCATGGGTTCGTCCCGCTCGCGTCCGGAAAACGGGTATGACTCCGCACGCTCTCCCGCAGGACGGGCCAGCGCGGTCTGACACACGGTAGCGGGATACTCGTACTGAAACATGGACACCGCCACCGTCACGAGGCGCCCCCCGCCACTCGCGCTCACCGCTCGCCCGGCTCCGTCCGGGCGCGATCGACGGCACGCCGAGGGCTCCCCGAGCACGTCGACGCGCAGCTTTCACCGGCCGCTGCTCGTCGGGCTGCTGATCGTGACCTTCCTCCTGCGGCTGTGGGGGATCAAGCAGGGCCTGCCCTACAGCTACAACGTCGATGAGGCGACGCACTTCGTTCCGCGGGCGATCGCGTTCTTCGGCCACGACCTCAACCCGCGGTACTTCCTCAACCCGCCCGCGTACTCGTACCTGCTCCACATCGTGTTCGAGCTGTGGTTCGGCGGGGCCGATGGGGTTCAGAAGGCCTACGCGATCGACCCGACCGCCGTCTACGTCGTCGCCCGGGTCGTCGCGGCGGTGCTCGGGACGCTCGCGGTGTGGCTCACCTACCTCGCGGGGACGCGGTTCTTCAACCGTAACATCGGGCTGCTTGCGGCGGCGATCTTCGGGCTCGCGTTCCTGCCGATCTTCTACAGCCACCTCGCGCTCAACGACGTGCCGACGCTCGCCCCGGTCGCCCTGTCGCTGTACGGCGCCGCCTCGGTCATGCGCCGCGGCCGGCGCCGGGACTACGTCATCGCCGGGATCGGGATCGGGCTCGCGGCGGCGACGAAGTACACCGGCGGGGTCACCGTGCTGTGCCTGCTCGCCGCGTTCGTGTGCGATGCGGCAGGCGGGACGCGGATCGTCGCCGCCCGGCGGCTGCTGCTGGCGCTCGTGCTCGCGCTGTTCGCGTTCGTGATCGCGAACCCGTACTCGGTCCTCGACTTCTCCTCGTTCACCTCCGGCGTCTCGGCCCAGGCCTCGCTCGCGGCCGGCCAGGATCCGATCAAGCTCGGCACGATGCCGGGCGGTGGCGTCGGCTACTACCTGTGGACGTTCACGTGGGGCCTCGGGTGGGGCCCGGCGCTGTTCGCGGTCGCCGGCGCGGCGGTGCTCCTCGTCCGCCGTCGTTTCGCGATGGCGCTCGTGCTGCTGCCGGCGCCGATCGCGTTCATCCTCTTCATGGGCAACCAGCAGCGGTTCTTCGGCCGCTGGCTGATGCCGATCTTCCCGATCGTGGCGATCCTCGCCGCGTACGCCGCGGTCGAGCTCGTGCAGTGGCTCGTCCGCGAGCGCCGGGTGCCGGTGATGGTCGCCGCGCCGGTCATGTGCCTGCTGATGCTCGCCCAGAGCGTCGTCTCGGTCGTCCACAACGATCTCGCCCTGTCCCGGCCGGACACGCGCAACCTCGCCCGCGCCTGGATGGTCGGTCACGTCCCGGCCGGCGCCAAGGTCGTGATCGAGCCCGTCGTCGCCGACAACTGGGCGGCCGACATCGGCGTCTCGCTGCCATGGACGCAGAACGGGGAGCGCTGGTACCGCTATCCGACCTGGCTGAGCGATGTCGACAACAACGGCAACCAGCTGCCGCCCGGGCAGCGGCGATTCGTCCCGGTCGACCAGTACGAGCGCACGCTCCGCCCGGCGCTGCTCGACCAGTACGTCCAGAGCGGCTACTGCTGGCTGGTGATCGGAAGCCTCCAGGCCGGCCGCGCGTTCGCGTCGCCGAGGGACGCCCCGGGGGCGACGGCGTACTACGCCGCACTCGCCAATCGGGCCCGGCTCGTCTACCACATCACCCCGTTCTCCCGGGGGGTGCGCCCGGTCCCGTTCAACTTCGACTGGTCGATCGACTACTTCCCCCGCCAGTACCGCCGACCCGGGCCGGAAATGAGCGTCTACAAGCTCTCCGGCGGCAAGTGCGGCGCCCTCACAGGCTGATTCAGCGCGTCTACGTCATATGCTGCAGTGCAGAGCTGTATGCCGCTGAAGACCGACACCGACCGCCGCCTGCTCGCTCGTGCCGTTGAGCTCGCGGAGGGTGGCCGGGGCAAGGTGAGCCCCAATCCGCTCGTGGGCGCGGTCGTCGCGATCGACGATGAGCCGGTCAGCGAGGGCTTTCACCAGGAACTCGGCGGTGCCCACGCCGAGGTCGAGGCGATCCGCGCTGCCGGCGGGCGCGATTTGTCCGGGGCGACGATCTACATCTCGCTCGAGCCGTGCTGCCACCACGGTCGCACGCCGCCGTGCACCGACGCGATCCGTGAGGCCGGGATCGCCCGCGTCGTCGTCGCTTCCGATGACCCCTCCGAGCATGCCTCGGGCCGGGGGCTCGGGATCCTTCGGGACGACGGCATCGAGGTCGTCGTCGCCGACGGGGAGCTCGCCACCCAGGCGCGGCTCCTCAACCAGCCGTTTCGCAAG
Organism: uncultured Solirubrobacterales bacterium; assembly: GCA_963850335.1. Classification (GTDB taxonomy): domain Bacteria; phylum Actinomycetota; class Thermoleophilia; order Solirubrobacterales; family Solirubrobacteraceae; genus Palsa-465. The sequence goes on from CAWKKY010000002.1 coordinate 89,473, forward strand.
CACGCTCGGACCGGGCGGCCGTGGGTGCTGTTCAAGTCCGCGATGTCGCTCGACGGGAAGGTCGCGACCCACGGTGGCGACTCGAAGTGGATCTCCGGGGAGTCGAGCCGGCTGCTCGCCCACTACTGGCGCGCCGAGTGTGACGCCGTCGCCGTCGGGATCGGGACCGCGCTCGCCGACGATCCCCAGCTCACCGCGCGCGTCAGCGGCGTTCACCGCCAGCCGCGCCGGATCGTGTTCGACTCGATCGGGCGGCTGCCGCTCGATTCCCAGCTCGTGCGCGACGCGCGCCGGATCCCGCTCACGGTGGTCGTCTCCCGCGCCGCTCCGCGCGCCGAGACCGACGCGCTCGAGGCCCACGGCGTCGACGTGATCGTCGCCACCGGCGAGCACGAGCCCGCTCGGGTCCGTTCCGCGCTCGATCAGCTCGGGTCGGCCGGAGTGTCATCGATCCTGCTCGAGGGCGGCCCCCACCTCGCGGGCGCGTTCCTCGACGCGGGCGAGATCGACGAGATGCGTCTCTTCCTCGCCCCGATGGTGCTCGGCGGCAAATCGGCCCGGGACCCGCTTGAGGGCTCCGGCGCCGAGTCAATCGCCGAGGCGACGGCCGCGCTGACGCTCGAGTGCGAGCGGGTCGGCGAGGACCTGCTGGTGTCCGCTCGGATGAGGGAGTGGTAGCGCCGTGTTCACGGGTCTGGTCGCCGGCCGAGGACACATCACCGCGGCCGATCGTTCCGACGACGGCGTCCGCCTCACCGTCGAGACGCCCCTCGCCGAGGAGCTGACGCTCGGCGATTCGGTGGCGGTCAACGGCGTTTGCCTGACCGCAGCCGCCATCAACGGCGCGACGTTCGCCGCCGACGTCATGAACGAGACGCTCAGCCGCAGCTCGCTCGGGGACGCCAGCGTCGGCTCAGACGTCAATCTGGAGCTCCCGCTGCGGGCGTCCGACCGGCTCGGCGGCCACGTCGTCCAGGGGCACGTTGACGGCCTCGGGGAGGTCTCGGCGGTGACCGATGACGGGTTCGCGCGGCTGATCCGGATCAGCGCCCCGGCGGACGTCCTGCGCTACATCGTCGAGAAGGGCTCGATCGCCGTCGATGGCGTGTCGCTCACCGTGGCCGGGATCAATAGCGAATCCTTTACCGTCTCTCTGATACCAGAGACGCTGCAACGGACAAACCTCGGCCAGGCGGCGCCCGGCACGAGAGTGAACCTGGAGGTCGATGTGCTGGCCAAGTACGTGGAAAAGCTGATGGGAGCTCGAGCATGAGCTCGGTGCAAGCGCCGTTCTCGACGATCGAGGACGCGATCGAGGACGTCCGACAGGGAAAGATGGTCGTCGTCGTCGACGACGAGAACCGGGAGAACGAGGGCGATCTGACGATGGCCGCCCAGTTCGTCACGCCCGAGGCGATCAACTTCATGGCCAAGGAGGGGCGGGGCCTCATCTGCCTTGCGCTGACACCCGAGCGCTGCGACGAACTCGGCCTCGACCTGATGGCGGCGAAGAACGAGTCCGCATTCGAGACCGCGTTCACGGTCTCGATCGAGGCCCGCTCCGGCGTCAGCACCGGGATCTCCGCCGCCGACCGCGCGCGGACGATCCAGGTCGCGATCGACGCGCAGACGAGCCCGCGCGACCTCGTGCAGCCCGGGCACGTGTTCCCGCTCAAGGCGAAGGCCGGCGGCGTGCTCGAGCGGGTCGGTCAGACCGAGGCGGCGGTCGACCTCGCGCGGCTCGCCGGACTCATTCCGGCCGGCGTGATCTGCGAGATCATGAACGACGACGGTTCGATGGCCCGGGTCAAGGACCTCGCGCCGTACTGCGAGGGCCACGGGCTGAAGATGGTCACCGTCGCCGATCTCGTCGCCTACCGGCGCCGACACGAGAAGCTCGTCGAGCGCGTCGTCGCCACGAAGCTGCCGACGAGCTTCGGGGAGTTCGTCGCCGTCGGCTACCGCTCGCTCGTCGACAACAAGCATCACGTCGCGCTCGTCAAGGGCGACGTCGAGAACGTCGACGACGTGCTCGTCCGCGTCCACTCCGAGTGCCTCACCGGCGACGTGTTCCACTCCCTGCGCTGCGACTGCGGTGAGCAGCTCGAGTCGGCGCTGTCGATGATCGAGCGCGAGGGTCGCGGCGTCCTGCTCTACCTCAGCCAAGAGGGCCGTGGGATCGGCCTGCTCAACAAGCTTCGCGCCTACAAGCTCCAGGAGGAGGGTTTCGACACCGTCGACGCCAACCTCCGGCTCGGGCTTCCGGCCGATCTGCGCGACTACGGCATCGGCGCCCAGATCCTCGTCGATCTCGGACTCGAGTCGATCCGGATCCTCACGAACAACCCGAAGAAGATCTCCGGCCTCGCCGGCTACGGGCTGTCGGTGACCGATCAGGTCCCGATCGAGCACGTCCCCAACCCGCACAACGAGGCGTACCTGCGGGCGAAGCGGGACCGGATGGGCCACACCCTCCACCATCAGGGCCTCGCCCTCGATGAGGAGATGATCAAGGCCGAGCACGAGACCGACCGGACCCGCGATGGCGGCTGACGACCGCGTCGCACTCTGCGTCGCGCGGTTCTACGAGGAGCTCGCCGAGAAGCTCGTCGCCGGAGCTCAGAACGCGCTCTCCGAAGCCGGCATCACCGACGCCGACAGTTTTGACGTCCCAGGCGCGTTCGAGCTCCCGGTGATCGCCAAGTACGCGGCCGAGTCCGGTCGCTACGTGGCGGTCGTCTGCCTCGGCGCGGTCATCCGCGGCGAGACCGACCACTACGACTGGGTGTGCGCCGAGACCGCCCGCGGCATCCAGCAGGTCCAGCTCGAGACCGGCGTCCCGTGCGGCTTCGGCGTGCTCACGGTCGACACCATGGAACAGGCCCTGGCCCGGGTCGCCGGAGGCGCGAAGCGCGACACCGGCCAGCATGCCGTTGAGGCGGCGCTCGCCTCGCTCGCGGTCAAGCGTTCGCTGAGCGGTCGCCGCGCACCCACTGGGTTCACGCGCTAGCGCTTCTTTGCGTGACCGGGCGGCGCGCCGCCGGTGAGGCGGTGCCCGTGCGCGACCGGAGCGGCTCCCGTCGGCCGATGCAGTGCGGCGAGCGCGAGGTTGAGTTCGGCGCGGACGACGGCGGTCTGATTCGGGATCCGCAGCCGCTGCTCGAGGACCGGGACCGCCGCCGCCGGGTCGCCGGCGAGCCGGAGCGCGTGGCCGAGGTCATAGAGCGCGTACGCGTATGTGAGGCTGCTCGGCGAGGCCGCGGACACCGCTTGGCGCAGCAGCGGGATGGCGGCGCCGAGGCTGCCGGCGCTGAGCAGCGAGTGACCGCGGGCCTCGAGGGTGTCGGCGCTCGGGGCGACGCTCGTCGTGGTCTGGGCCCCGGTCGTCGCCGGGGCGGTGGCTTGACGCCGTCGGCGTCGTCGTGGCCGCGGTTGAGGTCGTGGCCGGCGTGCTTGGGTGATGCGGCGCCGGCCGCGGGTGGGTCGCGCGGTGGGTCGGCGCCGCCCGGTGGCGTGCGGCGGCAGCGGTCGACGCCGTGCGGTGGGCCGCCGAACCGCCACCGCCGGTGCTCGCGAGCACGACCGCGGCGACGATCGCCAGCGCCAGCGCGGCGCCGAGCGCGCCGATCGCGATCGCGCGCGGCCGGTGCGAGACCCGCTCCGTGCGATGGACGAAGATCGGACGGGACTCGGGACCGGTGCGCGGTGGGCGGCGGCTGCGCGTCGCGGTGGTGAGGGCGTCGGCGAACGCCCCGGCCGTCGGCCAGCGTTCATCTGGCGCCTTGGCGAGTCCGCGCCTGAGCACGCTGTCGACCGCCGGCGGCAGGAGCCCGTTGACTGCGCTGGCGGCGGGAGGCGCGTCCTCGATATGGGCCCGCGCCTGGGCGGCGAAATGCTCGCCGGTGAACACCCGCTCGCCGGTCAACAGTTCGAACGCGACCACCGCGAGGGCGTACCGGTCGCTCGCCTGGGTGGCGGGCTCGCCCCGGGCCTGCTCGGGGGAGAGATAGGCCGCGGTGCCAAACAGCTGACCACCCTTCGTGATCGTGTCCTCGTGGGCGATCCGGGCGATCCCGAAGTCCCCAACGTGGAGGCTCCGGGCGCGGTCGAGCAGCATGTTGGCGGGCTTGATGTCACGGTGGATGACGCCGTGCTCATGGGCGTAGTCGAGCGCCGAGGAGGCCTCGCGGATCCATTTCAGGGCGTCGTCGCGGCTCACCTCGCCGGCGCGCAGCGCGGCGGCGACCGTCCCGCCCGCCAGGTGCTCCATGACGATGAACGGCCGCGCCCGCTCGCGGTGATCGCTCACCGCGGTCTCGCCGACGTCGAAGATCGTGATGATGTTGGGGTGCCCGGAGACCCGCGCGGCGGTGCGCGCCTCGCGCTTAAAGCGCCGCACGGCGAGGAAATCGTCGGCGAAATGGTCGGCGAGCAGCTTGATCGCCACCTGCCGTCCGAGGACGCCGTCCTCGGCGCACCACACGGTGGCCATCCCGCCGGACGCGATCCGTTGGATCAGCGAGTACCGGTCTGGGAGCCCCGTGCCCGCCGGAGGGTCCCGGGCCGGTATCCGAGTTGCCATCTACAGAGGTTCGTACCCACTGGGGAGGATCTAAATCCGGTCGAGGTCGGTTCGGTGTCTATACTCGCCCGCCATGCCGAAGGTATGTCACGTCTGCGCCAAGGGTCCGGCGTTCGGTAACAGCCGAAGCCACTCGATGGTCGCCACCAAGCGCCGCTTTGATCCGAACCTCCAGCGGGTCCGGATCGACGATTCCGGCACGCCACGCCGCGTGTACGTGTGCACGCGTTGCCTGAAGGCGGGCAAAGTCGTCAAAGCTCGCTGAGCCGCGTGCGCATGCCGTGGCGCAATTCATAGGTCAAGAGCGGGTGTCTGACCCGAGCATCGTCCGCTTCCGCGCGATCGTCGAGGCGGGTTTGGCGTCGCTCGAGGCGCGCCGCGAGGAGGTCAATGACCTCAACGTGTTCCCGGTCGCCGACGGCGACACCGGGGACAACATGGTCCTGACGCTGCGCGCCGTGCTCCAGGAGCTCGATCGCCTCTCCGGCGCGTCCGAGGAACGCACGATCGACGACATCGGCCGCGACGAGATCGTCGGATCGGTCGCCCGCGCGGCCCTGCTCGGCGCGCGCGGCAACTCCGGCGTGATCCTGTCCCAGCTCATCCGCGGCGCCGCTGAGGAGCTCGCGAGCCGCCCCGGCGAGCTGATTGACCCGGTGCTGATCAGCGCCGCGCTCGCGCGGGCCGCCGATCAGGCCTACGGGTCGGTGCGCGAGCCCGCCGAGGGCACGATCCTCACCGTCGTGCGCGAGATGGCGACGCGGGTGGCCTCCGAGCTCGCCCACATGAACGACGCCCGGCTCGGCCCGGACTCGTCCGACGCCGAGCAGGACGCGGTCATCGCCGAGGTGATCGAGAAGGCGCTGTCGGCCGGCCAGGACTCGGTCAAGCGCGGACCGGATCTGCTGCCGGTGCTCCGTGACGCGGGCGTCGTCGATGCCGGCGGCTACGGGCTGACGGTGCTGCTCGCCGGGATCGTCGGCGCGCTGCGCGGCACCGAACCGCCGCCGCTCGAGCATCACGCCGCGGCGCGCGTCACCCATCCGCAGCATGCGTCCTCGACCTACCGCTACTGCACGAACTTCGCCGTGACCGGCAGCGGCCTCGAGCAGCGCCACTACGTCCAGGCACTCGAGGACATCGGCGACTCGGTGCTCGTCGTCGGCGATCCGACGACGCTCAAGATCCACGTCCACACCGACGATCCGGACGCCGCCACCGGTCTCTTCGCCGGGGTCGGGACCGTCTCGCACCTCGACGTCGCGGACATGCACGAGCAGATCCAACAGCGCGACGAGCGGTTGATCGGGACGCTCGAGGAGGCGCGCTGCGGCGCGCTCGCCGTCGTCACCGGCAACGGGATGCACACGCTGTTCGAGAGCCTCGGCGTCCGCGTGCTCGACGGCGGTCCAACGCTCAACCCTTCGACGTACGACCTGCTCGCCGCGATCCACGCCGTGCCCGCCGAAGAGGTCGTCGTCCTCCCCAACAGCTCGAACGTGTTCATGGCCGCCGAGCGCGCGGCCGAGCTGTCGGACAAGACCGTCCACGTGATCGCCTCCCGTTCGCTGCAGGCGGGACTCGCCGCTGCGGTCAGCCTCGACCCAGGGCGCCCCGGCGCCGAGAACGTCGCGGCGATGAACGCGACGCTCGCTCGGGTGCGGACCGGCGCAGTGGCGCCCGCGGCCCGCGACGACGTCCAGGGACGCTTCCGCGAGGGCGACGCGGTCGGCTTCGTCGAGGAGCAGATCATCGCCTGGGGCCGGCCGCTCCAGACGCTGCGGGACGTGCTCGAGCAGCTTGCCGAGAACGCCGAGCTCATCACCTGCCTGCGCGGGGCCGCCGCGCCGCTCGATGACGAGACGGTCCACGCGCTTGCCGCCGGCGAGGTCGAGTTCGAGCTGTCCGACGGCGGTCAGCAGAGCTACTGGTGGCTGCTGTCGGCTGAGTAGCGGTTGCGGTTGCGGTTGCGACCGGCGGTTGGGTCATCATCGGGGCGAGCATTGTTATGACCCCGGTTCTGTTCGCTGACTCCACGCCGATCGACCCTGACGTGCTCCGTGATGTCCCGGTGCGGTACCCACGTCCCTCGCGGCTCGGGACGGCGCTGCACGTCGACGGCGCCAAGGCGGAGCACGGCGCCTCGGTCCTCGGGCTGCACACGATCGGCAACCTGCTCGAGCACCTCCCGCGCGACCGGCGCGAGGCGCGGGCGATCGCCGACCTCGTGCCCGACGAGACCGCGACGGTGATCGTCGAGGTCAAGAGCATCGCCTCACGGAGCGTGCGCCGGCGGGGGATGCGTCCGCTCGTCGAGGCGACCGTCGCCGACGCCACCGGCGTGATGAAGGTCGCGTTCTTCAACCAGCCGTGGCTCGTGCAGCGCTACCCGCCGGGGACGCGTCTGATGCTCCACGGCAAATATCAGTCGCGCAACCGCTTCGGAGTTCAGGCGCACGCGCCGACGGCCGAGGCGGCGAGCGGCGACGAGGCGGTGGCCCACTACCCGGCGACCGAGGGTCTGTCCTCGACCCAGATCCTCGCTCTCGTGCGCCGCGAGGCGGCCCGCTTCGCCGACGTGATCGAGCCGCTGCCGGTTGGTCTGCGCCGGCGCGAGGGGCTCGCGGACCGCGGGAGCGCCCTGCGGGCGGCCCACTTTCCGGCGCGCGAGGCCGATCTCGAGGCGGCTCGTCGCCGGCTCGCCTTCGATGAGCTGCTGCTCGTTCAGCTTGCGCTGCTGCGCCGCCGCCGGCGCCGACGGGCGGGCGCCATGGCCCCGGTGCTCGACGAGCCGCGGTCGCTGACCGAGCGCTGGCTCTCCTCGATGCTGCCGTTCCCGCTCACGCGCGATCAGACGCTCGCCCTGGAGGCGGTCGATGCGGACATCGCGTGTGGGGTCCCGATGCAGCGGCTGCTGATGGGGGAGGTGGGGTCGGGCAAGACCGTCGTGGCGCTGTACGCAATGCTCCGCGCCGTCGAGCACGACCTCCAGGGCGCGATGATGGCGCCGACCGAGACCCTCGCCGAGCAGCATTTCGCGACGATTCAGTCGCTGACGGGCGGCGAGCTCGTCCGCGCGGGTCTGCTGACCGGATCGACGCCCGCCCGCCGTCGCACGGATCTGCTGGCCAAGCTCGCGTCCGGTGAGCTGTCGCTGATCGTCGGCACGCACGCGCTGATCGAGGACGCGGTGACGTTTGCGCGGCTGGGGGTGGCGGTGGTCGACGAGCAGCACCGGTTCGGCGTCCGCCAGCGGGCGGCGCTCGACGCGAAGGGTCACGGCGGCGAGAGCCCCCACGTGCTCCACATGACCGCGACGCCGATCCCGCGAACGCTCGCGCTCTCCAACTACGGCGATCTCGACTTCACCGTCCTGCGGGAGCTGCCCCGGGGCCGCCAGCCGATCCAGACGTTCGTGTGCTCGACCGAGCGTGAGCGCGAGCGCGCGTATGACCGGATCCGGGAGGAGCTGCGGGCCGGGCGCCAGGCGTTTGTCGTGTGCCCGCTCGTGGAGGAGTCTGAGGCGCTCCAGGCGAAGGCCGCCACCGCGGAGTTCGAGCGGTTGCGGGGCGGCGAGCTTGAGGGCTGGGAGGTGGTCCTGCTCCACGGCCAGATGCGCCCGGCGGCCAAGCAGGCGGCGATGGCGTCGTTCGCGGCCGGCGAGGCGCATGTGCTCGTCGCCACCTCGGTGATCGAGGTCGGGATCGACGTCCCCAATGCGACCGTGATGCTCGTCGAGAACGCCGAGCGCTACGGGATCTCGCAGCTGCACCAGCTCCGCGGCCGGATCGGCCGCGGGGAGCACGCCTCGCTGTGCCTGCTGTTCGGGCCGAAGGACTCGCCGCGGCTGCGCGCGCTGGCCTCTGACTCGGACGGGTTCGCCCTCGCCGAGGTCGATCTCGGGCTCCGCGGCGAGGGCGAGCTGATCGGGACCCGCCAGCACGGAATCGCGCAGTACCGGGTCGCGGAGCTGCCGCGGGATACCGAGCTGCTCGAGCGGGCGCGGCTGCACGCCGAGCGGATCATCGACGAGGACCCGGACCTCGAGGATCCCGACCACGAGCTGCTCGCCGACGCCCTGACCCGGATCTACGGGGCCGAGGCGGCGGCGCCGATCCGCGCCTGAGGGCGCCGGGACTCGCGACCGTGCGCGTCATCGCCGGGTCTCATCGTGGTGCACGACTTATTGCACCGCGCGGTCGCGACGTGCGACCGACCTCGGACCGCGTGCGCGAGGCGGTGTTCTCGATCCTCGGTTCGGTCGAGGGTCTGAGCGTGCTCGATCTGTTCGCAGGCTCCGGCGCGCTGGGGATCGAGGCCCTGTCCCGCGGGGCGGCGGAGGCGACCCTCGTGGACGACGCGCCGGCGGCGATCGAGGCGATCAAGGGCAATCTGGAGCGGTTGGAACTGAGCGCCACCGTCCGCCGGGGAGATGCCGTCATGTTCCTTGAGAGAGCACGGGCGCGCTCTCCGCAATACGATCTGGTCTTCGTCGATCCTCCATATCGCCACGCTGGCGTACTTGGCGGGCTACTCTCTTCCTCGCTGCCACCGGTGCTCGCACCGGACGCGCGAGTGCTCAGCGAGAGTGACCGGCGAGCGCCACTAACGCTCGAACTTTCGCTCTTGGATGAGCGACGGTACGGCGACACACTGATTCGGATCTATGGCCCCTGACAACCGCATCGCAATCTGCCCCGGCTCGTACGACCCCATCACCTTTGGGCATGTCGACGTGATCTCGCGTGCCGCCGCGATGTTCGACCGGGTCATCGTCGCGGTCGTCAACATCCCGGTCCGCAAGTCCCAGACGCTCTTCTCCGCCGAGGAGCGGGTCGCCTTCGTCCGCAACGCGACGGCGGAACTCAGCAACGTCGAGGTCGAGCCGTTTGCCAACCTCGTGGTCGAGTTCGCACACGAGCGCGGAGCGAAGGCGATCGTCAAGGGACTGCGCGCGATATCCGACTTTGAGTACGAGCTGGAGATGAACCAGCTCAATCATCGCCAGGCCCCCGACGTCGAATCCGTGTACTTGATGGCGTCGGCCAAGTACAGTTTTGTGAGATCGAGCGGTGTCAAGGAGCTCGCCACCTTCGGGGGCAAAATCGATGACATGGTTCCCACTGAGGTTGCCGCCGCATTGAAGGAACGGCTCGGCCGCTGACGAAACAGAGGTTGCTTCATGGATGTCTTGGTTTTGATCGACAAGCTGGACGACTTGGTTCACAACGCCAAGCCCGTCCCCCTGACGGATCAGGTGCGGGTCGACAAAGAGGAGATCTACGACATCCTCGACCAGATGCGCGCCACGATTCCCGAGGAGATCAAGCAGGCCCGCTGGATCGTCAAGGAGCGCCAGGAGATGCTCGCCGAGGCCAAGCGCGAGGCCGAGCGGATCGTCAAGGAAGCCCGCGAGCGCCAGGAGCGCCTCATCTCCGAAGAGGAGATCACCCGCCAGGCCGAGCGCGCCGCCGAGGACATCATCGAGGATGCCCGCGCCCGTGAGCGCGAGATCCGCCTCGGCGCCGAGGACTACGCCGACGAGATCCTCAACACGCTCGAGATCAACCTCTCGAAGTTCATCGCCGCCGTCCAGCGCGGTCGCGATCGGCTCGCCGGTAAGGACGAGCCCGCCGAAGTGTCTTGATCGAAGTCCTTGAGACGGACATCACCGCCCTCGAGGTCGACGCGATCTCGAACGCAGCCAACACGCAGCTCCTCCATGGGGGCGGGGTCGCCGCCGCGATCGCGCGGGCCGGTGGGCCACTGATCGACTCCGAGAGCCGGGCTGCGGCACCGATCGGGCTCGGGGAGGCGGTCTCGACGTCCGGTGGTTCGATGCCGTGCCGCTGGGTCATCCACGCCGCGACGATGGAGCTCGGGGGACCGACATCGGCCGATGTGATCCGCCGCGCGACCCGGTCGACGCTTGAGGCGGCTGCCGAGCTCGGCGCCCGCTCTCTGGCACTGGTCGCGTTCGGGACGGGCGTCGGAGGCTTCCCGGTCGACGAGGCCGCCCGCATCGAGGTCGCCGAGGTCCGGGCCCATCTCGCTGACGGTTCGTCCTCCCTGGAGCGCATCGTCTTCGCCGTCCGCGGTGCGGATGCCCGTCAAGCGTTCGAGCAGGCCCTGGCCGCGAGCTGACCGCCACGACGGCGGCCCCGAGTGGGGGCCATGGTCGCACCGAGGCTCATCGAAGCCCACCCTCTGGGCCTAAGGTCCCCCATAGGGCACATTTCTCCCATCGATCAGCGCACCTCGAACCCCCGCAGCCCCTCGGGCGCCTCCTCGTGGTCAATCGTCACGTCGCTGACCTCGGCGTGCGGAGGCCCGACGCGCAGGAATGCCACCACGCGCTCGACCGCGCCCGGAGTCCCCTCGAGCACCGCCTCGACCGCCCCGTCACCCCGGTTGCGCACCCACCCATCGACGCCGGCGCCAACGGCCACCCGCTGAGCCGAGTACCGGAAGCCAACTCCCTGCACACGGCCATGAACGACGACCCGTCGCCGCACCCGCTCGTCCGCCATGCACGGATTCTTGCAACGGGGCGGGCGGGACCGTCTTCCGTCCGCACCCAGCGCCATGCTGGACCGTCCATGAATGCTCTCTGGCTCCTCCTCGGTCTCATCGTCGGCGCCGCCGTCACGGTGCTCGCACTGCGCGCCCGCCTGCGCGCGCTCTCTGAGGAGGCGGACAGGGCGGGCGAGCTCCAGCGCGATCTCGACCGGACGCAGTCCGACCTGACCCATGAGCGCTCGCTCCACGAGGAGCGCCTCGCGACGCTGACCCAGGCCCAGGCGCGGATGTCGGAGTCGTTCAAGGCGCTGAGCGCCGAGGCGCTTCAGGCGAACATGACCCAGCTCACCGCGCTCGCGAAGGCCCAGCTCCAGGCGACTCAGGCGGAGGCGAAGGGGGATCTGGACAAGCGCCAGCAGGCGGTCGAGCAGCTCGTCGCGCCGCTCCGCGAGCAGCTCGGCAAGGTCGACGAGAAGCTGCTCCACCTTGACCAGGAGCGCCGCCAGTCCCGCGGCTGGCTCGAGTCGCAGCTGAAGACGCTCAACGAGACCGGCGAGCGGCTGCGCACCGAGACCGGCGCGCTGGTCACCGCGCTGCGCAAGCCGAACGCGCGTGGCCAGTGGGGCCAGATGCAGCTGCGCAACGTCGTCGAGCTCGCCGGGATGGTCCGCCACTGCGACTTCAGCGAGCAGTCGTCGTTCGCCGGCGACGAGCGGACGCTGCGCCCCGATTTGATCGTCAACCTCCCCGGGGGCAAGCACGTCGTCGTCGACGCCAAGGCGCCGCTCCAGGGCGTGCTCGACGCCTACGAGGCGACCACCGACGAGGAGCGAGACCGGCACCTGCGCGATCACGCCCGGCTGCTGCGCAAGCACGTCAAGCAGCTGTCGGACAAGAGCTACTGGGCCGGGCTTGACTCGGCCCCCGACTTCGTCGTCCTGTTCCTCCCGGGCGAGACGCTCTACGGCGCCGCGCTCGAGGCCGATCCGACGCTCATCCAGGACGCGATGGAGCGCCGCGTGCTGATCGCGACGCCGACGACGCTGCTCGCGATCCTCCACGCGGTCTCCTACGGATGGCAGCAGGAGCGCGTCGCCGAATCCGCCCAGGCAATCTCCGAGCTCGGGCGCGAGCTGCACGCCCGGCTGGCGAAGCTCTCGAACCTGCTCTCGACGCTCGGCAACCGGCTCAACAGCAGCGTCCGGGCGTTCAACGAGACGATCGGGTCATACGAGGCGCGCGTGATGCCCGCCGCCCGCCGCTTCGGCGATCACGGTGCCGTGTCCGAGGGTCGCGAGCTCCCCGAGCTCGAGCACGTGACCGTGAGCGCGAGAACCGTGCCGCTCACCGAGGTCACGGCCATCGAGGAGCAGGAAGAAGCGCTCGCGGCACCGCGCCGGCTGTTTGCCGGTTAGTCAGCCGCCGGCGCCGGCTGTTTGCCGGTTAGTGAGGCGCCGGCTGGCGCCCCGCACGAGCGTCGGTCAGCTGGCCTTGAGTTGGGAGGTGTGGCCGTGCCACTCCCACCACTGGCGCAGATCGTCGCGCTGATGGGGGAGGGGGTCGGCCGAGGGCTTCTGCTGCTGGACGAACGCGAGCGCCTCGTCGACGTCGAAACCGTTGCGCACGGCGACGATCCCCGCGGCGACCGTGGCCGACCGCTGCCAGCCGGCACGACAATGCAGGTAGGTGCGGAACCCCTCGTCGAGCCAGCCATTGATCGTGTGGACCGACCGCTCGATGACGTCGACGGAGAGACCGCCGTAGTCGGTGAGCTCGAGCCGGTCCTCCTCGATGCCGGCGGCGGCGAGCGCCTTTTCCACCGTTGCTCGCTCGCCCTTGCGGTACTCGCTGTCCTCGACGAGGTTGAACACGCGCCGGACCCCGATCCACTCGAGCATGCCGACGTCGCCCTCATCCGTGGGATAGGCGCCGATCAGGAGGTCGGGCAGGATCTGGCCGAAGCCGTACGTGCGGAACCAATTGGACACGAACACCATTGTGTCGGTCAAAACCTGTGGCGCAGTTCAATTGTGGTTAGGAATGGCCAAAAGGCCGAGGAGACCGGCCAAAAGGACTACGGGAACCCGACAACCGGCCGATCGGACCTGCTTGCATAGCCGGGATGCCAGGTCTGATTTCAGACGCCGCGTTCGCCGCGGTCACCTTCACCCGCGCCGGAATCGTCCGGCCTTCCCGGCCGGACCGGATCATCCGCGCGGTGACGGCGCTCGAGCGCTACGGACCGACGCTCGCGGCCGGCTATCGGAGTTGCGCCGCTCGCTGGCCGAACGCGCTCGCGATCGTCGATGAGCGCGGCACGCTGACCTTCGCCGAGGTCGACCGGCGCACAAACGCGCTCGCTCGGGCGCTCGCCAACCGCGGCCTCGAACCCGGCCTGAGCGCCGGAATCATGTGCCGCAACCACCGCGGCTTTGTCGAGGCGAGCATCGCCTGCTCCAAGCTCGGTGCGCATGCGCTCTACCTGAACACCGCGTTCGCCCGTCCCCAGGTGAGCGAGGTCGTGCAGCGCGAGGCTCCGGCGCTGCTCATCCACGACGCCGAGTTCGCCGAAGCGGTCTCCGAGGCCGCCACCGACCGGCCCGCGTACGTCGCGTGGGACGACGACCCCGCGCCCGGGGAGGCGACGCTCGAGCAGCTGATCGCGCAGAGCAACGACCGGCCGCTCCCGGCACCGGCCCAGCCGGGGCGCACGATCATCCTCACCTCGGGCACGACCGGCGCGCCCAAGGGGGCCAATCGGGCGAGCCCGGACTCGATCCAGCCCGCGGCGGCGCTGCTCGCGCGGATCCCACTCAAGGCGCGTGAGACGACGATGATCGCCGCGCCGCTGTTTCACTCGTGGGGCTTCGCGCACTTCTTCCTCTCGACCGCGCTCGGCTCCACCCTCGTCCTTCGCCGGCGCTTTGACCCCGAGGACACGCTGCGGGCGGTCGCCCAGCACCGCGCCACGGCCCTGATCGTCGTCCCGGTCATGCTCCAGCGGATCCTCGAGCTGCCCGCGGCGGCCCGCGAGCGCCACGACCTGGACGCGCTGCGCGTGATCGCCTCGAGCGGGTCGGCGCTGCCGGGGCCGCTCGCCCAGCGCGTGATGGACGCGTTCGGCGACACGCTCTACAACCTCTACGGCTCGACCGAGGTCGCATGGGCGGCGATCGCCACGCCGGAGGACCTCCGCGCCGCCCCCGGCACCGCGGGCAAGACCCCGCGCGGCACGGTCGTGCAGATCATCGACGAGGACGACCATCCGCTCCCAGCGGGCCGCACCGGGCGGATCTTCGTCGGCAGCGAACTCCTGTTCGAGGGTTACACCGGCGGCGATGACAAGGCGCGGCTCGGGGCGCTGATGGCGACCGGCGACGTCGGGCACTTCGACGACGACGACCGCCTGTTCATCGACGGGCGCGACGACGACATGATCGTCTCCGGCGGCGAGAACGTGTTCCCGACCGAGGTCGAGGACCTGCTCCACCGCCTCCCCGGCGTCCGCGAGGTCGCGGTCATCGGCGTGCCGGACGCCGAGTTCGGCCAGCGCCTGCGGGCGTTCGTCGTGCTCGCGGACGACGCCGGCCTGACCGCCGAGGAGCTCAAGGAGCACGTCCGGGCGAACCTCGCCCGCTTCAAGGTGCCGCGGGACGTGCTGCTCGTCTCCGATCTGCCGCGAAACGCCACCGGCAAGATCCTCAAGCGCACCCTCGCTCGCGACTGACGCCGTCCCGCCGGGTATTAACCTCGAACCATGCCTCTCCGGTCTGACACCTTCGACCTCGCGGGCCTCCGGCTGAGCTCCGGCGACGGTCGCCGGATCGACCTGAACGTCGCGATCGACCCGTTCGACCTCGGCGGTGAGCGATACGCCGTCGAGCCGCCCGTCGTGCCCGTGCGCCTCGACATCTCGCGCATGCTCGGTGGCGGGTACGCGCTGCGTCTGCGCTTCAGCGCGTCGCTCGACGGTCCGTGTATGCGCTGTCTCGAGCCCGCCCATCCGGCGTTCGAGGTCGATGTCCGCGAGGTGTCTCAGCCCGGAGGGGACGACGACCTCGCCTCCGACTACGTCGAGGACAGCACGCTTGACCTCCGCGCCTGGGTTCGGGACGCGCTCGCGCTCGCGCTGCCGGCGAGCGTCCTGTGTCGTCCGGACTGCGCCGGGCTGTGCGCGATCTGCGGCGCGGACCTCAACACCGCCGGGCCCGAGCACCAGCACGAGGCCGAGCCGGACCCGCGCTGGGCGAAGCTCTCTGAACTGCGCTTCGATACCTGACGCGCGTCAGGGCAGCGGGCTCACCGCACGCGCGGTGAGCGAGCCATCGCTGCCGGTGCGGTAGCTGACGCGGACGCGGTCGCCGACCGAGACGCCGTCGACGAGCCCGGAGCCGGACGGCGGAATCGCGAACGTGAGGCTCGGCCCGTAGAGCGCCGTCCCCGCGAGCACGCCAGGCTGGACGTGGTAGCTCTTGTACGCCCGGCTGTGGGCGTCGGGCGCGCCGTCGTCCAGCCAACCGGCACCGCCGTTGGGTTGGGTCGCGTTGCCCGACCGGCCGTCCGAGGTGCCGAAATACCGGCCATCGATCCGCATGAACACGTGCACGCCGGGTTTGTCGAAGAGCGTCACTTCGGTCGGTCCGCTGCCGGCGCCGCGGGCGAGCACGTGGCTTCGCAGCAACGCGGTCACGAGATCAGCGTCGTTGGGGACCGGCGCTCCGGGCGTCCATAGCCCGGCGCCCGCGAGCACGGCGGCGACGGCCCCCGAGCAGTCAAAGCCGATCGGGGGCTGCTTCGGATGCCGACCGCGGCGTGGTTTGATCCCGCCGGTGCTGGCGACGCCCGCCGCGGCGTGGCCTCCGGCCCACACGTACGGGTAATCACGCGCGGTGACGTCGTTGGCGGCGTGCTGGAGTGCGCCGACCATGCTCATCCGCCGCGCGTGCAGCTGGATCGTGAGCGTCGTCTGCCACGGGCCGACCGCGCTCACCGTCCCGCTCGCCGAACCGGGATCGGCGGCCCGGCCGGTGTTCGCGGTGACGAACGCGTAGATGACCAGCGCGACGAGCACGACCGGGAGGATGAGAAGACGACGGTTCGATGTCTGAGATGGACGGAACACCCCAGCCTGTGAGATCGGCCCGGAAGCGAAAAACATTGAGTCCGCGGGAGGCTGCTCGCTCCCGCCGCCCCTGCTAGCCTGCTCCACCCATGGCTGTTCCTAAGCAGAAGCAATCTCACGCCCGCACCACGCAGCGGCGCGCGACCCACAAGATCGCCGCTCCCACCTATAACGCGTGTCCGCAGTGCCACAGCCCGCGGCTGCCCCACCGGGTCTGCCCGACGTGTGGCAGCTACAAGGGCCGTGAGGTCATCGCTGCCGACGAGACCGACCGGGCCATTTAGCCGCCCGTCATGGTCGTCGTCGCCGTCGACGCGGGCGGAGCCGACCTCGGCCCGAGCGAAGTAGCCGCTGGCGCCGCTCGCGCCGCCGAACAGGGCATCGGTGTCCTGCTGTTTGGCCCCGCGTCAGAAATCGGACCAGTTCCCGACGGGGTCGAGGTCATCGACGCGCCGGTATCGATCGCCAAGGCGGCCGATCCCGCGTTCGCGGTGCGCTCTACGCCCGAGGCATCGATCGTCCAGGCCGCCAAGGCGGTCGCCGACGGCCGCGCGCAGGCGCTCGTCTCGGGCGGATCGACCGGCTCGGCGCTCGCCGCCGGCCTCTTCAACATGCGCCGCGACCGCGGGATCTATCGCCCGGCGCTGGCGCTGCCGATCCCGATGCCCGCCTCGACGCCGGTCCTGTTCCTTGACGTCGGCGCCAACGTCAGCTGCCGGCCCGAGCACCTGGTGCAGTTTGCGCACATGGGCTCCGGGTTCGCTCAGGCGGTGATGGGCCTCGACGCGCCGAGGGTCGCGCTGCTCTCCAACGGCGAGGAGCCCGCCAAGGGCACACCCGAGCTGATCGCCGTCCACGAGGCGCTCAACGGGTCCGGCGGCACGGGGCTGAACTTCATCGGCAACGTCGAGGGCACGCAGGTCACCGACGGGGTCGCGGACGTCGTCGTCATGGATGGGTTCACCGGCAACATCACGCTCAAGCTGATCGAGGGCGTGTCCGGCCGGACGCTGCGCGCCGTGCGGGAGGCCGCGATGAGCTCGTGGCGAGCCAAGCTCGGCGGTCTGCTGCTCGCCCCGGCGGTCCGCAAGCTGCGCGACGAGATCGACCCGGAGGGCCCGGGCGGCGCCTACATGCTCGGTCTGCGCCAGCTCGGCGTCGTCGCGCACGGTCGGTTCACGCGCAAGGGCTTTGCCCGAGCGATCGAGGTCGCCGCACAGGGCGTTGAGCAGGATGTGATCGGGCGCACTCGGGCCGCGCTCGAGGCCGCCGACGCGCTGCGCTCACCACGCCCCGGGCCCGATGGCGGCGCCGATGGGGCGTCCGAAGCGGAAGCTACGGTGTCGCGATCATGAACCGCGAGCACGTTTTCTCGTTGATACGCGCGCACCTCGCCGATGAACTTGAGGTGGATCCCGAGCGGATCCAGGCTGCGACGCGCTTCCGCGAGGATCTCGAAGCCGATTCGCTCGATCTCTACACGCTGGTCCAGGAGCTCGAGGACTCCTACGGCGTGAAGATCTCCGACGAGGAGGCCGCGAAGATCCTGACCGTCGGCCAGGCGGTCGATTTCGTGCTCGCGAGCGACGCCGGGACGGCGTCGGCGACCGCGAGCCCAGGCCCCGACGCTGAGTGAGCATCGACAAGCTGCGCGAGTTGCTCGACGAGCTCCCTCCGGAGCTCGCCAAGCCCACGTTCACGCATTCCTCGTGGACGACGCGGCGCTCGGATTCCTACGAGCGGCTCGCCTTCCTGGGCGACAGCGTGCTCGCGCTGGCGGTGACGGCCGATCTCTACCCGCGGCTCGAAGCCGATCGCTATGGCGCCGGCCGGCTGACGAAGATTCGCGCCCAGGCCGTATCGGGACGCTCATGTCGAGCGGTCGCCGACCGGCTTGGCCTGCCCGAGCGGTTGCGCGACGCGGCCCCACCGGATGCGGCCGCCGGCGTGGCGGCGCTGATCAGCACCGAGCGAGTGCTCGCGTCGGTGATCGAGGCCGTGATCGGCGCGTGCTATCTCGCGTTTGGCTACGAGCGCACGGCGGCGGCGGTCGTGGAGGCATTTGCCCCGGAGGTCGCCGATGCGCTCGAGCATCCGGTCGACTACAAGTCCGCGCTCCAGGAGCGCCTGGCGCGGCGGGGCGAGATCGTCAGCTATGCGGTGGTCGACGAGGCGGGGCCGCCGCACGACCGGATGTTCTCGATCACGGCCAACGTCGATGGTGTCGAGGTCGGACGCGGGATTGGAAAGAGCAAGAAGGACGCCGAGCAGCTGGCTGCGCAGGTCGCGCTCGAGGAGCTGCATTGGTGAGCTCGTGTATCTGAAGTCGATCACCCTGAAGGGGTTCAAGTCGTTCCCGGATCGCACTCGGCTCGAGTTCGGGCCCGGCGTGAGCGTGATCGTCGGCCCGAACGGCTCCGGCAAGTCGAACGTCACCGACGCGGTGCTGTGGGCGCTCGGCGAGCAGTCACCGGTCGCCGTCCGGGGTCATTCGATGCAGGACGTCATCTTCGGCGGCGCGCCGGGCAGGCAGGCGGGCAAGCAGGCCGAGGTCGAACTCGTGCTCGACGACAGCGAGGGCGTGCTCGGGCTCGGCGCCCCCGAGGTCTCGATCGTCCGCCGCCTCGACCGCTCCGGGGAGGGCGAATACCGGCTCGCGGGCGCGCGGTGTCGGCTCGTCGACGTGATCGAGCTGCTCTCCGACACCGGCCTCGGCAAGGAGATGCACTCGGTCATCTCCCAGGGCCGAGTCGAGGCGATCGTCACCTCCAAGCCGCGCGACCGCCGGCTCCTGATCGAGGAGGCGGCCGGACTCGGCAAGCACCGCAAGCGACGCCGCCGGGCCCAGCTCAAGCTTGGCCACACCCAGGACAACCTTGATCGGGCGCTCGACGTCGAGCGGGAGGCCCGCTCGCGCCTGCGGCCGCTCAAGCGCCAGGCGGAGGCGGCCGAGCTCCACGCCCGGCTCGAGCGCCAGAGCCTCGAGGCACGCTGGGAGCTTGCCCGTGACCACCTGCGGGCGCTGAACATCGATCGCGACGCGGCCGTCGCCGAGGTCGGCAAGGCGCGGGAGCGGCGAAGCGCCCTCGAGCGTGAGCTCGAGTCGGTCTCTGAGCGCCGCGACGCCGCCGAGCAGAAGCTCGCGGCACGGAGCGCCCTGCGCGAGGAGCTCTCCCGGCGCTCCTACACCGCCCAGTCGGCGGGCGACCGGATCGCCTACCGGACCGAGAGCGTGAAGACGGCCCAGGGGACGATCGCATCGCGGCTCGAGCGCGAGCGCGAGTTGCTCGCCGGTCTGCGCGCCGAGGCGGACGGCGATACGCCGGACACCGAGGCCGCCGCACGGATCGCCAAGCTGGAAGACCAGCTCGCGGCGCTTGACCGGGATCGCGAGGCCGAGCTCGCGCGGCAGCTGCATGAGCTCGACGAGCAGCTCGAGGCCGCGCGCGTGCAGACCGCGCAGCGCACCGCCGAGGTTGAGGAGGCGCGCCAGGCGCGGCAGCAGCGCGAGGCGGGTCTCGAGACGGCCCGCCAAGCCGTCCGGGACGCCGAGCGTGGCGTCGAGGCCGCCCGTCGCGAGGCCGCGAGCGTCGGCGGCGAGCTCGCCGCGGTCAACCACTTCCTCCGGGGCCAGGAGACTGCCCCCGGCGGCGCGCGGACGCTCGCCGACGAGCTTGAGGTCGACAGCGGCTACGAGTTCGCGCTCGCGGCCGCGCTCGACGGGCGGTTACGGGCCGCGGTCGTCACCGATCGGGGTGCGGCGGCATCGCTGCTTGATCGCGCCGGCAACGACGGGGGCCGCGCTCTCGTCGCCCCGGATGATGCCGTGAGCGCCGCTCCGGCGTCGGGGGCCGCTCCGGCTGGCGGCGAGCACCTGCTCGGCCGGGTCCGCGGTGCCGGGCCCGCACTCGCGCTCGCCCGGACGCTGCTCGCCGACACGTGGGTCGTCGACTCGATCGAGGAGCTGCCGGAGGCCTTCAGCGGCATCGCCGTCACCCGCAGCGGGCGGGTCTGGTCCGCGCAGAACCGCGAGGTCCGCCAGGCCGCCGCGGTCGGCGAGGAGCGGGTCCTCGCCGAGCGCAACCGCCGTCAGACGCTGCTTGAGAAGAGCGAGCTGGCCGTCCAGGCCGAGCATCGGGCCCGCGGCGTGCTCGCCGAGGCCGCAGAGCGCTCGGCGGCCGTGGACACCGAGTGTGAGCAGGCGATCGGCGCGCACCGGGCCGCCGCCCGGTCGCGGGACGAGGCGGCCGAGGAGGAGCGGCGGATCGCCGCCCAGATCCAGCGGCGGCGCTCGGCCCCGGACGATGGCCCGAACGCGGGTCGCCGGGCCCAGCTGAACGCCGAGCTGATGACCGAGCGCGCCGCCGTCGAACGTGCCGAGCGCGAGCGCGCCGAGCGGATGCGCCGAATCGAGCGCCTCCAGGCTTCCGTCGCGCGCGACGACGCGCTCGTCCCCGCCGTCGCCCAGGTGATCGCGGCGCTCGACCAGGCCTCCGTCGCCGTCGCGGAGCGCCGGGCGGCGTTCG
The DNA here is from genome assembly GCA_963850335.1 of uncultured Solirubrobacterales bacterium. Lineage (GTDB taxonomy): Bacteria > Actinomycetota > Thermoleophilia > Solirubrobacterales > Solirubrobacteraceae > Palsa-465. The sequence continues at coordinate 110,222 of CAWKKY010000002.1, forward strand.
AGGCCGAACTTGCCGCCGACCGCGAGGCCGGCGAGCACGTCGCCACCGAGCTGCGCGCCTGCGCCCAGCAGGAGGCGGGGCTCCACGGGCAGCTCCATGCCGAGAACGAGTCGCTGACCGCGCTTGAGGTCCGCGCCCAGCGCCTGCGCGACCAGGTCGATGACGCCCAGACCGAGCTCCGCGGCGTCTCCGAGCGGCTTGAGCTCGAACCCACTCCGGCGGATGAGGCGCTCGGCGACGAGGCGCGCGAGGCCCTGACGACCCGGCTTGAGCGGCTCGCCCGCCGGCGGGAACAGCTCGGTCCGGTCAATCCGCTCGCTCAGGAGGAGTACGCCGCCGCGGTCGAGCACGTCGAGGAGCTCGAGCGCCAGCGCACCGATCTCGAGACCGCCCTGCGCGAGCTCCAGAAGCTCATCTCCGAAACCGACCGGCAGATCCGCGAGACGTTCGAGGAGACCTTCGAGGCGGCGGCGAAGAACTTCGAGGAGCTCGCCACCCAGCTGTTCCCCGGCGGCAAGGGCCGCCTACGGCTCGTCACCGAACGCGACGGCCCGGCGCGGACCCTCGGCGGGCAGCCGGTGCAGACGAACGGCGGCGATCCCGAGTCGCACGGTGCCTCCAGCGCCGACGACGCCGACGAGACCGAGGACCACGAGTCCGAGGAGGATCTCGCCGGGGTGGAGATCGAGATCACGCCCGCGGGCAAGGCGATGAAGCGCCTGACGCTGCTCTCCGGCGGCGAGAAGTCGATGACCGCGCTGGCGTTCCTGTTCTCGGTGTTCCTCGCCAAGCCGTGCCCGTTCTACATCCTCGACGAGGTCGAGGCGGCGCTCGACGACCTCAACATCGACCGCTTCCTCGAACTCCTGCGCCAGTACTCGAAGCGCGCCCAGTTCATTGTCGTCACCCATCAGAAGCGGACGATGGAGGCCGCCGACTCGCTCTACGGCGTCTCGATGGGCGGCGATGGGATCTCGAAGGTGATCTCGCGGCGCCTGGACTCGCAGGACGCCGTCGCGGAAGTCGTGGCGTAACCGGGCGGTCGGTCGCCGGGCTGTTGTAACGTCGCAGCCGCATGGCACGCGAGTGGCAGGATCTCTTCATCGTTGACGGCGCACCGGCGCCGGTGGCGACCGCGACCGAACCCGAGGAGCGCAAGGTCGGGCGGTTTCGCCGCCTGCGGGAGAGCCTGCGCAAAACCCGCCAGGCGCTCACGAGCGAGATTCAGGCGACGCTGTTCGAGGACCTCAGCGATGAGACCTGGGAGCGGCTCGAGGAGGCGCTCATCTACGCCGATGTCGGGGCCCGCACGACCGCGCAGGTCGTCGAGCAGCTCGAGCGCGAGGCGACCGCCGGCGACATCTCCGGCGGTCAGGCACTGACCGACCGGCTGGTCCAGCTGCTCGCCGAGATCGCCAACACCGGCGATGACCACATCGATCTGACGGCGAGTCCGACCGTCATCCTGATGGCCGGGGTCAACGGGACCGGCAAGACGACGACCGTCGGCAAGCTCGCGTGGCACCTGCGCAAGGAGCTCGGACGCTCGGTCGTGCTCGGAGCCGCGGACACGTTTCGCGCCGCCGGGGTCGAGCAGCTCGAGCAATGGGCCCAGCGTGCCGAGGTGTCGTTCGTGCGCGGTGCCACCGACTCGGACCCGGGCGCGGTCGCCTACGACACGATCGCCACCGCGCGTCGCGAGGGCGCCGACGTGGCGATCATCGACACTGCGGGCCGCCTGCACACTCAGGACGATCTGATGGCCGAGCTCGCGAAGATCCGTCGCGTCATCGCCAAGCAGATCCCCGAGGCTCCCCACGAGACGCTGCTGACGGTCGACGCCACGACCGGCCAGAACGGGCTGCGCCAGGCGATGCTGTTCTCAGAGGCGATCGAGGTCGACGGACTCGTGCTGACCAAGCTCGACGGAACCGCCAAGGGCGGCATCGCGCTCGCGATCGCCCACGAGCTCGGGATCCCGGTCAAGCTGATCGGTGTGGGGGAGAAGCTGGAGGATCTGCGCCCCTTCGAAGCCGACGAGTTCGCACGGGCGCTCGTGAGCTGAGGTCGCGCGAGCGGTAAGCTCGCGCCCACATGTCCGGATGGGTGTTGTGGTTGGTCGCGGCCGCCGTGTTCGGTATCGGCGAGATGCTGACGACCAGCTTCTTCCTCGCGCCGTTCTCCGCCGGCGCCCTGCTCGCTGCGATCACCGACCTCGCCGGCGCCGGTGAGATCGTCTCCTGGGTCGTATTCGTCGTCGCCTCGCTGCTCGTCCTCGGCGTCGTGCGACCGATCGCGCGCTCGCACATGAAGATGCCGCCGGAGCTCCGTACCGGCACCGCCGCGCTCGTCGGCAAGAGCGCCACCGTGCTGGAGGAGATCAACAACCACGAGGGCGTCGGCTGCGTGAGGATCGACGGTGAGGTGTGGACGGCTCGCGCCTACGACGACGACGAGGTGATCCAGCAGGGCAAACGGGTCGAGGTGCTCGAGATCCGCGGCGCTACCGCCCTGGTCAGCGAGTAGGCTTCAGCACCTAGATCCGGGCACAACACGAAGGAGTGGGGCATGGCTGGCGCAATCGTCGCGATCGTCGTAGTTGTCTTTCTGCTGATCCTGTTCGCGCGGACAGTGCGGATCATTCCGCAGGCGCGCGCGGGCATCGTCGAGCGCCTCGGGCGCTACAGCCGGACGCTCACGCCCGGCCTGACGATCCTGATGCCGTTCGTCGATCGGCTGAAGCCGCTGATCGATCTCCGCGAGCAGGTCGTCTCGTTCCCGCCGCAGCCGGTGATCACCTCCGACAACCTCGTCGTGCAGATCGACACCGTCCTGTACTTCACGGTCAACGACGCGAAGTCCGCGACCTACGAGGTGGCCAACCCGCTCCAGGCGATCGAGCAGATCACGGTGACGACGTTGCGCAACGTGATCGGCTCGCTGTCGCTCGAGGATGCGCTCACCAGCCGCGACCACATCAACGCCCAGTTGCGCGGCGTGCTCGACGAGGCGACCGGGAAGTGGGGGATCCGCGTCAACCGCGTCGAGATCAAGTCGATCGACCCGCCCGGCTCGATCCAGGAGGCGATGGAGAAGCAGATGCGCGCCGAACGCGACCGCCGTGCCGCGATCCTCAACGCCGAGGGCGTCAAGCAGTCGCAGATCCTCACCGCCGAGGGTCAGAAGCAGGCTGCGGTGCTCACCGCCGAGGGTCAGAAGCAGGCGGCGATCCTCAAGGCCGAGGGCGACTCGCAGGCGATCGGGACCGTGTTCAAGGCGATCCACGACGGCAACCCGGATCCCAAGCTGCTCAGCTACCAGTACCTCCAGATGCTCCCGCAGCTCGCCCAGGGGTCCTCGAACAAGGTGTTCGTGATCCCATCCGAGTTCGCCGAGGCGTTCGGCGGACTGAGCAAGGCGTTCGGGCAGGGCGCCGCCGGCTCGGCGGCCGAGAACGGCTCACCCCCGCGCTAGCCTGAACTCAGCCTGCAGTCAGCCTGCCTCCCGGCTCGCCGTTCCATGTTCGACACCCTCGCCGAAAAGCTCCAAGCCACCCTGAATGACGTCCGCGGTCGCGGCACGCTGACCGAAGACGACATCACGGCGGCGATGCGCGAGATCCGCCTCGCGCTGCTCGAGGCCGACGTCAACTTCAAGGTCGTCAAGACGTTCACGAACTCCGTCAAGGAGAAGGCGCTCGGCGCCGACGTGATCGGCAAGCTCAACCCGGGCCAGCAGGTCGTCAAGATCGTCTCCGATGAGCTGACCGAGCTGATGGGCGGCGCCGCGCGGGATCTCTCGTTCTCGCCGCGGCCGCCGACGGTCATCCTGATGGCCGGGCTCCAGGGTTCGGGCAAGACGACCGCCACCGGCAAGCTCGCCCGCTATCTGCGCGAGGAGCACGGCTCGTCGGTCGCCGTTGCTGCATGCGACGTCTACCGGCCCGCCGCCGTCGACCAGCTGATCAAGGTCGGCGCCCAGGCCGGCGCCGACGTCTACGAGCAGGGCACCGACCGCGACCCGGTGAAGATCGCCGCCTGGGCGCGGGACCGCGCGATCTCCGAGGGCAAGGACGTGCTCATCATCGACACGAGCGGCCGCCTGCACGTCGACCAGGAGCTGATGGCCGAGCTCGCGAACATCAAGAAGGCGACGAAGCCGACCGACGTCCTGCTCGTCGTCGACGCGATGACCGGCCAGGACGCGGTCAACGTCGCCGAGCAGTTCGCCGAGGTCGTCCAGTTCGACGGCGTCGTCATGACGAAGCTCGACGGTGACGCCCGCGGCGGCGCTGCGCTGTCGGTCAAGGCGGTCACCGGCAAACCGATCATGTACGCCTCAACGGGGGAGAAGCTCGATCAGTTCGAGCGCTTCCACCCGGACCGGATGTCCCAGCGGATCCTCGGCATGGGCGACGTCATGACCCTGATCGAGAAGACGCAGGCCGCCTACGACGACGATCAGGCGGCCGAGCTCGAGCGCAAGATCCGCAAACAGGAGTTCGGGCTCGACGACTTCCTCGACCAGATGCGCCAGATCCGCCGCCTCGGCCCACTCCAGAACATCCTCGGGATGATCCCCGGGATGAACAAGGAGTTGCGGGGGATGAAGGTCGACGAGCGCGAGTTCGACCGGATCCAGGCGATCATCCTCTCGATGACCCCGCAGGAGCGCCGTCACCCCGAGCTGATCAAGGGCTCGCGGCGGCTGCGGATCGCGCGCGGATCCGGGACCAACGTGCAGGCCGTCAAGGCCCTGATCAAGCAGTTCGACCAGTCGCGCAAGCTCATGCGCCAGCTCGCTCAGGGCCGGATGCCGGACCTCGGGGCGCTCATGCGCCAGGGCCGCTGAGCCAGGTTCTCGGCGTTTCGCTGCTCGGCACGCTAACCTCGTCATCCGCTTATGACAGTGAGATTGAGATTGACCCGCGTCGGCAGCCGGAAGAACCCCATCTGGCGTGTCGTCGTCGCCGATCAGCGCTCCAAGCGCGACGGTCGCGTGATCGAGACGGTTGGGCAATACAACGCCCAGACGAACCCCTCGACGATCGTGCTCGACGAAGAGAAGATCCGCGACTGGCTCTCCCGGGGCGCGCAGCCGAGCGACACCGTTCGCAAGCTGCTCCGCATCCAGGGCATCAGCTGACGCCTCCCATGAAGGAACTGCTCGAGTACCTGGCGCAGGGACTGGTCGACAGTCCTGACGACGTCTCGGTGGTCGAGGTGTCCGAGGACGACCGCACGACGGTGCTTGAGCTGTCGGTCGGCGAGGACGACTACGGGAACATCATCGGCCGGGGCGGACGCACGGCGTCGGCACTGCGCACGATCGTGAAGACCGCGGCGCAACGCGAGAAGCGCCGCGTGTTCGTCGACATCGTCGATTCCTGATGTCTGAGGTCCCACCCGGCTGGCTCCATGCCGGCACGGTGGGCCGGCCCCACGGGCTCGACGGGAGCTTCCACGTCGTCGGGGCCAACCCGGCGCTGCTCTCGCTCGACGGTGCCGTCAGGATCTCCACCTCCGGCGAGGAACGGCGGATCACGCGCCGGGCGGGGACCGATGTGCGGCCGATCCTCCGGCTCGAGGGCTACGAGGATCGCAGCGCGGCGCAGGCGTTGAGCGGCGCCGATCTCCTCGTCGCCCGCAGCGCGGCGCCCGCGCTTGAGGAGGACGAGTGGTGGGCGGAGGACCTCGAGGGCTGCGCCGTCCTCGACGGAGCCCGCGTGGTTGGGGTCGTCCGGCGGTTGCTCGCGCTGCCCTCCTGTGAGGTGCTCGAGGTCGAGCGCTCACCTGGCGCCGCGGCGGGCGAGCTGCTCGTCCCGCTCGTGAGCGACGCGGTCCGCTCGGTCGATCTCGAGCGGCGCCAGATCGACGTCGATCTGCGGTTCCTGGGGGAGGAATAGGCACCGATGGAGATCGACGTGTTCACTCTGTTCCCGGACGCGTTCACGTGGTTCGAGGGTCAGCGCCACGTCGCCAACGCGCTCGGCGCCGGGCATCGGCTCGACTACGTCAACTACCGCGACCACACGCCGCTGAGCGCTGGCCAGGTCGACGACACGCCCTTCGGTGGCGGGGCGGGGATGTTGCTGCGGATCGACGTCGTCGCGGCAGCACTGCGGGCCCGCTACGGGGTCGACCCGGCGTCGCTGCCCGCGGAGCGCCGCGTGATCGCGCTCACCCCGAGCGGACGGCTGCTCGACGACGCGCTCGTCGACGAGCTTGCCACCGAGCCGGCGCTCACGCTCCTGTGCGGCCGCTATGAGGGGTTCGATCAGCGGATCCTCGATCACTTCGTCACCGAGGAGGTCTCGATCGGCCGCTACGTCCTCGCCGGCGGGGAGCTGCCGGCGATGGTCGTCGCGGACGCGGTCCTGCGCAAGCAGGCTGGCGCCCTCGGCCACGAGGAGTCGGCGCTCGAGGAGTCCTTCAGCGCCGCCCTCCGGGGCGCGCCGGAGTATCCGCACTACACGCGGCCGGCCGAATACCGCTCCTGGACGGTGCCCGAGGTGCTGCTCTCCGGCCACCACGCGCGGATCCGCGAGTGGCGCCACGAACAGAGCCAAGCCCGCTTGCAGGGCGGCTGAGCTGACCGCGCGACCGACGTCTGTGACGCGCCGCCATAGGGCGACCGGGCGCGCGCGAGCGCTTCCGCTACCATAGGCCGCCGCCCTTGCGGAAGGGGTGCGCGGCCGTGCGTATCCACCAGACTTCCCCGCGAGGGCCTCCCATTTGCCATGAGCACCGTGATTGACAGCCTTGAGCGCGCACAACTGCGCCGTGTCCCGCAATTCGATGCCGGCGACCGCCTGCGCGTCCACTTCCAGGTGATCGAGGGAACGCGCCGGCGTACCCAGGTCTTCGAGGGTGTCGTCATCAAGCGCCAGGGCCACGGCGCCCGGGAGACGTTCACCGTCCGCAAGCAGTCCTTCGGCGTCGGTGTCGAGCGGACGTTCCCGCTCCACTCGCCGAAGATCGAGCGCATCGAGGTCGCCTCCCGTGGCGATGTCCGCCGCGCCAAGCTTTACTACCTGCGCGGCCGCGTCGGCAAGCGCGCCCGGGTGCGCGAGCGCCGGAACACTGGCCCCGAGCAGCTCGTTGAGCGCGAGCTGCTGTACGCGCCGCTGCCGGACGAGCCGGAGGTCGAGGCGGTGGAGCCCGAGCTCGCGGAGGACGCGCCGGCCGCCGAGGCCGAAGCTGCGGCGCCCGCCGAGCCCGAAGCTGCGGCGCCCGCTGAGCCGGAGGCCGAAGCGGCCGCTGGCGACAGCGAAGCAAAGGTGTGACAACGACGAAGAAGTCGGTGGCGAGCTCGGTCCTCGAGCTTGTCGTGATCGTCGCCGCAGCGCTCGGTCTCGCGCTCGCGATCCAGGCGTTTGTCGTCAAGCCGTACCGGATCCCGAGCGGCTCGATGCTGCCGACGCTGCACATCAATCAGCGCGTGCTCGTCAACCGGATCGGATCGCACTTCTCCGATCCGCACGTGGGCGACATCATCGTCTTCCACCCGCCGAAGCAGTACGACAGCTGCGCGAACCCCAACCAGGGCGAGAACGCCTCCGGCCAGGACGCCGCCAAGGCGTGTGACACCGTCGGGCACCAGCCGTCCTCGGAGACGTTCATCAAGCGGGTGGTCGCCGTCGGGGGCGATCGCATCTCGATCCGCAACGGCCACGTGTACCGCAACGGCGTCCGCGAGAAGGACCCCTACATCGTGCCGTGCACGGGCGGTGGGTCCTGCGATTTTCCGGCCACGATCACGATTCCGGCCGGGGACTACTACATGATGGGCGACAATCGTCCAAACTCCGAGGACAGTCGCTTCTGGGGCCCGGTGCCGCGGTCGTGGGTCATCGGGAAAGCGTTCTTCACGTACTGGCCACCCGACCGCATGGGCTTCCTCTAAGCCACCGCCGATATGTCCTCCCGCGCAGGCGATAAGTCGAAGTCGACGATCAAGTCTCTGATCGAGCTGGTCGTGACGGTCGCGATCGCCGTCGGGCTCGCGCTCCTCATCCAGGCGTTCATCGTCAAGCCGTACCGGATTCCGAGCCCGTCGATGGTCCCGACGCTCAAGATCGGCCAGCGGATCCTCGCCAACCGGCTGATCTCGAAGCCGAGCGTCGGGGACATCATCGTCTTTCATCCGCCGCAGGGCGCCGACCCCCAGACGAACCCGATCTGCGGCAACCCGAACCAGGGTGGCGGACACGACCAGCCGTGCGACCAGCCGACCCCCGGCGAGTCAAGCCAGACGTTCATCAAGCGGGTCGTCGGCGGCCCCGGCGACCGGATCGCGATCGTCGGCGGCCACGTCATCCGCAACGGCGTCCGGGAAAAGGACTCCTACATCGCCCAGTGCGGCGGCGGCGATGCATGCACTTTCCGGCAATCGATCGTCGTTCCGCCCGGACATTGGTTCATGATGGGCGACAACCGTGGTGCCTCCGACGACAGTCGTTTCTGGGGTCCCGTCCCCACCAGCTGGATCATCGGCGAAGCCTTCTTCACCTACTGGCCGCCTGACCGCATCGGCTTCCTCTAAGCGGCCGGTCCGCAAGCGCGGTCAGAAGCGGACAGCGCGCAAGCTGTTCGCGTTCGACCGCTCGCTCGAGCATCGCTTCGTCGCGGGGGCCGATGAGGCCGGCCGGGGATGTCTCGCCGGTCCGCTCGTCGCCGCCGCGGTCCTGTTCGATCTTGAGCGGCTCTCCCCGCGCGACGTGCGGGTGCTCGGGCTGCTCAACGATTCCAAGCAGCAGTCGCCCGCGTCCCGGGCCGAGCTGTTCCCGATCATCATGCGCGTCGCGACGAAGGTCGCCGTCGTCTCCCGGTGCGCCCGGGGCATCGATGACCGCGGCCTGCACGTCACGAACCTCGCCGCGCTGCGCGACGCCCTGCTCCAAGTCGCCCGGCCCGGATGCATCTGCCTGAGCGACGGCTTCCCGGTCCGGCCCCTCGGCCACGATCAGCGGGCGGTCGTCGGCGGCGACGCCAAGAGCGCCGCGATCGCCGCCGCATCGGTGATCGCCAAGGAGACGCGCGACCGCTACATGCGCCGCGTCGATGCGCTGCATCCCGGCTGGGAGTTCGCCGAGCACGTCGGCTACTCGACGCCGGAGCACCGGGAGGCGATCGAGCGCCTCGGTGTCTCGCCGCTGCATCGGATGTCCTTCCAGTCGGCGGCATATCAGCAGCTTGGTCTGGTCCTAGAAAGCTCCTTCGAGATGCTCGATGCTCAGCAATCGGCCTGAGAGGTCGAACGTCACCCCGATGGCGTCGAAGCGAAGCTCCTGCGCGTAGGGCCGGTCGCTCCGCGCGTTGAGCCACACGGCGGCCATCCGTCGCACCTGAGAGCGCTTGAGCGCCCGGATCGCGTCGAACGGGCTGCCCTGCCCGGGGCGCATGCGCCGGGTCTTCACCTCGCAGAACGCGAGTACCCGGCCGTCGAAAGCGACGATGTCGAGCTCGCCGAAGCGGGTGCGGAAGTTCCGCTCGAGGATGTCAAAGCCGCGGCGGACGAGGTGGTCGCCGGCGAGCCGTTCGCCGAGCGCCCCGAGCTGTTTGCGTGGGTCGCTTCCCATGCCCTGAGACGCTAGGCCCAATCGTGTGACGTGTGGGTCACGCCGTGTGCCAACTCTGTGACGTCCGTCCTGCCCGGAGGTCACAGAGTTGGCACAGTGCTCAACCCACGCGTTACACGATCGAGCGTAGGTTCGAGACCATGCTCGCTCGGGTCTCGACATTCGCCATCGACGGCGTCGATCCGCGCCAGGTGTGGGTCGAGGTCGACATCCGGCCCGGCCTGCCCGCGTTCACGATCGTCGGTCTCGGCGATGCCGCGGTGCGGGAGTCGCGTGACCGCGTGCGCGCGGCGATCCTCAACTCGGGCTTCACGTTCCCGGACCGCCGGATCACGGCGAACCTCGCGCCCGCGTTCCTGCGCAAAGTCGGGCCGGGGTTCGACGCGGCGTTGGCACTCGGGGTGCTCGCAGCGAGCCGTCAGGTGCCGGCCGACGCGCTCGCCGCGTTCGCGGTGTTCGGCGAGCTGTCGCTCACCGGTGAGCTGCGCGACTCACCCGGCGCCCTCGCGGTCGCCGAGGGGGCCTCCTCGGCGCGGATCAGGCAGCTCGTCGTCCCACATGAGCGCGCGCGGGAGGCAGCCCTGGTGGATGGCCTGCGAGTCGCCGGGGTGCGCACCCTCACGGAGGCCGCCGATGTCGTCAGGGGCGTGTGGACGCCACCGGCGCCGCCGAGTGGGGCGCGGCGAGCCGGGCGACCGCCTGGGGTGGACGAACCGGATCTCGCGGATGTGCGCGGCCAGGCGGCCGCCGTGCTGGCGCTCCAGATCGCCGCCGCCGGCGGACACAACCTGCTGTTGGAAGGGCCGCCCGGCACGGGCAAGACGATGCTGGCGCGGCGCCTGCCCTCGATCCTGCCGGCGATGACCCGCACGGAGGCGATCGAGGTCACACGGATCCAGAGCGTCGCCGGGGTCCACGCCGACGGGCTCGTCGCAACGCGGCCGTTCCGAGCGCCCCACCACACAATCTCCCCCGCCGGGCTCGTCGGCGGCGGAGCCCCGCCCCGGCCGGGCGAAGCCACCCTCGCGCACCATGGAGTGTTGTTCTTGGACGAGCTCTCGGAGTTTCACCGCGGCAGCCTCGACGCACTGCGCCAACCGCTCGAGGACGGGTGCGTGACGATCGTCCGCGCCCAGCGCGCGCTTGTGTTCCCGACGCGGTTCATGCTCATCGCGGCAACGAACCCGTGCCCGTGCGGGTTTGCCGGGGTCGAGGACCGGTGCGTCTGCGGGGAGAGCGACCTGCGCCGCCACCGCCGCAAGCTGAGCGGACCGCTGCTCGACCGGATGGACCTGCTCGTCGGTGTCGAGCGCCCGCTCGAGCGCGAGCTGCGGGGCGGACCGACGCTTGATTCGGCGGAGGCGCGGGGGCGGGTGGCGGCCGCCCGCGAGCGCCAGCACCGGCGACTGCGCGGTGGCGCCGCGCGGTGCAACGGCGAGATGGATGGCCGGGCCGTCCGGCGCCACGTCGCGCTCGAGGGCGATGCCACCGAGGCGCTCGCCGCCGCGTACGGCGCGGGCGCGCTCAGCGCGCGGGGGAGACACCGGGTCCTCCGCGTCGCCCGAACGATCGCCGATCTCGGCGAGCGCGATCGCGTCACGCGCGCCGACCTGTTGCTCGCGCTCAGCCTCCGCCAGCGCGGAGGCGACCGGGAGGTGCTCGCGGCGTGAGTGGGCGGGCCTGTGAGCGCTGTCTGAGACGGGCGTGGCTGATCGACCGGCTCGCGTCGCATCTCGAGCCGGTCCGTGCGCGGATTGCCGAGGTGCTCGCGGGCGACGACCACCGGTTGCTCGAGACGGTCGGCGGTCGCGCGGCGGAGCGAGTCCTGGAGGAACGAGAGCGCTTCGACCCCGAGGCCGCGCGCGCCCGGGCAAGCCGGTCCGGTCTGGAGCTCATCTGCCGCTGTGACGCCGCATTCCCCGAGCGTCTGCGGGCTCTCGATGCCCCGCCCGCCGTGCTCCACGTCGCGGGGGGTCTCGACCGCCTGCTCGGGTGGGTGGCCGGCGACCCAGTCGCGATCGTTGGCTCACGCCACGCCTCCGGGTACGGGATGGAGGTCGCCGGCGGGATTGCCCGCGACCTCGGGCGGGCCGGCGTCCCCGTCGTCAGCGGCATGGCACTCGGGATCGATTCAGCTGCGCACACGGGCGCAATCACCGCCGGGGGCACGACGATCGCCGTGCTCCCGGCCGGTGCCCAGCGGGCCTATCCGCCTGCCAAACGGGCCCTGCATGCCCAGATCACCGCGTCCGGCGCCGCCGTCTCCGAGCTGCCGGGGGAGGCGACGGTGTGGCGCTGGATGTTCCCGGCGCGCAACCGGCTGATCGCGGCGCTCTCGGTGCTCACGGTCGTCGTCGAGGCCCAGGACCAATCGGGCGCGCTCGTCACCGCCAGGTTCGCCGGAGCGCTCGGCCGTCCGGTCGGGGCCGTTCCCGGGCGGGTCAACTCCCGGCAGTCGGACGGGACGAACGGGCTGCTCGCGCGCGGGGCGATCGTCATTCGCGGGGCTCAGGACGTGCTCGACCTCCTCTACGGCGCCGGCAGCCGGATCGTGCCGGCGGCGGCGCGGCCACGGCTCGACCGCGAGCTTGAGACGCTGCTCGAGGCGATCGCCAACGGGCACGACACCGCGGGGGCACTCGAGCGGGCGGGCTTCCCGGCCGAGCAGGGCCTGGCGGCGCTCGCGTCGCTCGAGCTCGCCGGGTACGTCCGGCGCGAGCCAGGGGGGAGGTACGCCGTGACGACGTAATCTCGTGGGTGTGACCACGAGCGACGGGAAGATCCCCCGGGTGCTATCGATCGCCGGGTCTGACTCCGGCGGCGGTGCCGGGATCCAGGCCGATCTGAAGGCGTTCGCGGCCTCGGGCGTTCACGGCATGACCGCGATCACCGCGATCACGGCCCAGAACACGGTCGGCGTCACCGCGGTTCACCCCATCCCACCAGACATCATCATTGCCCAGGTCCGCGCCGTGGCCTCCGACATCGGTGTCGACGCGGTCAAGATCGGGATGCTCGGCACGGTCGAGACGATTGAGGCGGTCATCACCGCGCTCGACGAGCTGCCAACCGGGACGCCGGTGGTGCTCGACCCGGTGATGGTCGCCGAGTCCGGCGCCGAGCTGCTCGCATCCGCCGCACGGGAGACGCTCGTCACCGAGCTCCTGCCCCGGGCGACGGTCGTGACCCCGAACGTGCCCGAGGCCCGGACACTGGCGGGCACGCCGGAGCAGGAGGCGGGGGAGGCGGGGGAGGCGGAGGCGGAGGAGCCGGAGAACGCTGCGGCCGAGGCCCTCGTCCGCAGTGTCCACGCGCTCGGGCCGCGGTACGTGGTCGTCACCGGTGGGCACCGGGCGAGCGCGACCGACCTGTTCTTCGACGGCCGCGAGATCACCGAGATCCCGGGCGTTCGCCATCCCGACGGCGCCGCCCACGGATCCGGCTGCACTCACTCCTCGGTGCTCGCGGCCCGCCTCGCCTGGGGGGACGCGCCGCTGGAGGCAGCGCGCCGGGCGAAGGAGGCGGCGAGCCGAGCGGTCGCCGACGGTCTCACCGCGATCGGCGCCGGCGCCGGCCCGGTCGACGTGCTCGGCCTGCGCCGCGGCGCCCAGCTCGGCTGAGCCTCCGCGCCGACCCCGGGTGTCCCCACTTCGCACTGCCGGCCGATGCGAAAGTCAACAATTTCTGTCAGACTTCCACAGATTGGTGGCGCCGGGGTCATTGGCGACCCTGTAAACGACATTGGAGGTCCTGCTGGACGACTTTGACCCCAGCCCGCAGGTGTTCGATCCCACCGGCGCGCCCAGCGCGACGACGGCCGTCTCATGCGCGGGCGATACGCCTGGAGATGGCATCAACTGCAACGCGGGCGCCGGCGGTGCTGTCAGCGCCTGGAGCAACGTCCACGGGTCGTTCGACCTGATCGAGCCGTACTGCAAGTACCTGCCCTCCGGTGCGAAGCCGGGAACGGTCGCCGCACCGCAGGCCGTTGTGGATCTCATCGCCACGAACACGACCGGTGCTCAGAACGGACCGTTCCGTCTCGATCTCCCGCCGGCGTGCCGGAAGGTGGCCGACTACGTGCCCTTCCCGAAGGTCACGACGAAGACGACCAAGCCGAAAACAAAGACCACCAAGCCGAGGAAGACCAAGAAGGCGAAGACGACCACCCGCAAGGTCCGTCGTCGCTCGTAGTCCGAGCCGCGACGCACGAGCCCGTGCGGCGGAACCCTTTTGACATAATCGTCCGATGCGCTTTCTGCGGATGAAACCTGGGCACGGAGAAGTCCTCATCGCAGAGGGCGATGCCACCCAGGCAGAGGACGAGCAGATTCTCATCGAGGAGTTCCGCCGCCAGCTCGACGCCGGCCTCTGGGCGGCGGTCCCGCTCGCCGGCGCGGACGGCAAGCGTGAGGCGCGGATGGTCCGGACGTTCGACGATGTCCCCAGGGACGCCGACCGGGTGATCTTCTTCCCGCGCGCGGCCGGCGGACGGTAGGCGGGGCACGTGCTGCTTGCGCTGGTTGCGACCGCCCTCGTCGCTCTTGCGCTGCTGTCAGATCTGATCCTGCCGAAGGTCGAGGACGCCTGGGGCCGGCACCGGGCCCGCCGCAAGCGCGCCCCGACCCTGCTCTTCGATCCCGGCCGGGAGCGCCGCGCTGAAGCGCGGGCTCGCGAGCTCCTCCGCTCGTGCGTCAACGAGGAGGAGTGGGCGATGTACCGCGACCTCGGGTTCATCCGCGTCTGGGGCTCCCAGGCGAGCGGACCGGGGGAGGCCGATCACGCCGCCGGGGCCCCGTACGCCTACCTGATCTATCCGCACCGGCCGATCGTGGCCTACCTCGCACAGACCCGTCGGCTGCTGAGCGAGTACTGCGTCACCTTCCCGGATGACACCCGGCCCTACGGCAGCAGCCGGCTCCCGGACTCCGACGATGTGCTCGCAAAGTGGATGGCCCTCACCGGCGACGAGCGTCGGCTGATCGCGTCGGCCAACATGCACCTGCCGGGCCGCCAGGTCGATCCGGCCCAGGTCGCCCGCGACCTCTGGCGCCTGTCGCAGTGGGAGCGCGCGCGGATGCGCACGCTCGGCGAGCAATCGCCGTCTGACCGGGTCGACACCGCCGGTTAGGTAAGCCCGAGCCGGTCCACCGCCGCTCGGCACGCACCGGCGGCGCTGACGCACGCTCGGCGCGCCGAGCGAACGCCGCCGCCGCTGCCGGGCACCCCCGGGTCACGGACGGTCGACGATCCCCACGACGGCGCCGCGGGGCGCCCCGAGGCCCCGCACGAGGAGCCCGCGCCGGTTTAGCAGCCGCGCGGTCCGGCAAAACGGCGCATCGAGAGCGATCGAGAGCGATCGAGAGCGACCGGGAGCGACCGAGAGCGGCGCGGCAAGCGCCCAACGGGGAATATTTCGCCACAGCACGCCGCGCCGATGGATTGGGGCGCACGACTCCCCCTCACGGGGCGTTTTGCGCCCGAACCCGCGGGCCGGACCCGATTTGGCGAATGATTCCCCTCGGGCGTGCCGGCACGACGAGCTGCCCGGACGGCACACCGGCGGGTCTCGCCGGCGAGGACGCGTTCCTCAAGTCCTAAAATTCAATCGAGATTGTGTAGTTTTTCGCCGAGTTCGACGGGGTTAGTGTCGAACCAGGTGTTGCTTCTCCGGAAAGGGACTGATGTGAGAACACAAGCCAGGATGTTCAGCTCTGGGGTCGGCGCGCGGCGTGGTGTCGGCATCCGGCTCTCGAGTGCGGCCATCGCCGCGGCGGCTTTGCTGGTGGCGCTTCCGGCGGCGGCGAGCGCAGCGGTGAACCCGCCCACGCTCAGCAGCGCGTTCACGCCCGCCTCGATCGGATCCGGGGGCACGACCGCGCTCTCGTTCACGATCACCAACCCGAACCCGAGCGCCCTGAGTGGAATCGCGTTCACGGATGCGCTGCCGTCGGGGCTGGTCGTCGACAACCCGAACGGGCTCACCGGAACCTGCGGCTCGACGAGCGTGCTGACGGCGGATGCCGGCTCTTCGACGATCGCGTTGACGGCCGGAAAGCTCGCCGCGGGCGCCAACTGCACGCTCCAGGTCAGCGTCACCTCGACGACGCCGGCTAACTACCAGAACAGCGCTGGCCCAGTGAGCTCGACCGAGGCCACCGGCCCCGGCACCGCGGACACGCAGACGCTCACCGTGTTCGGCCTCCCGACAGTGTCCGTCACGACACCGAAGGAGAACGCGGTCTACAGCTTCGGACAGAAGGTGATCGCCAGCTACACGTGCGCGGACGCGCTCGGAGCGCCGGGCCTGAGCGCCTGCTCGGGCGACTCCGACAACGGCACCGCGATCGACACCTCGAGCGACGGTGCGAACACGTTCAGCATCAGCGCGATCAGCAACGACGGGGCGATCACGACGCAGACGATCGACTACACGGTCCTGCCGGATAACCGGTTCACCGTGTCGAAGCTGACCGGCCACACCGGGGGCCAGGTGACCCTCAAGGTCAAGCTCCCTGACGCGGGCAAGCTCACCGCGACGCTCCTGCGCAACGGCAAGACGCTCGGCCAGACGGTGCGGGGGTCGCAGAGCGACGGCACGCAGTCGGTGACGATCAAGCCGAACGCGGCGTTCCGCAAGGCGATCCGGACCGCGCTGAAGGCGAAGCATCCGAAGCCGATCTCCCTCAAGCTGACCGTCAGCTTCACGCCCTTCTTCGGCAAGGCCGGGAAGGTCTACACGAGCACGCTGAAGATCAAGCCGTAGACGGCCTGGTACGGAACGGACCGGGCTCC
This sequence comes from uncultured Solirubrobacterales bacterium, assembly GCA_963850335.1. Classification (GTDB taxonomy): domain Bacteria; phylum Actinomycetota; class Thermoleophilia; order Solirubrobacterales; family Solirubrobacteraceae; genus Palsa-465. The sequence goes on from CAWKKY010000002.1 coordinate 126,597, forward strand.
GGCGGCGAGACGCGTCGCCGGAGCCCGGCCCCGTGCCAGAATCGCCGCGATGGAGGATCCCGACACCGCCAGCGACGCCGCCGATGGACCGAGCCCCGGCCGGGGGGACGAGCCGGACACCGGCCTGACCGTCGAGCTGTCCGCCGATGCGGTTCGGGAGGCGGCCGCCTCCTCAGCGCTGCCGCAGGCGCCGGTCGGCCGCGGGCAGGACCAGCTTCCCGGTCTCGAGCCCGAGCGCCGGATCACCGACTGGGGTCGCTCGGAGCGACTCGAGGGCCTCGTCGACCGGACCGTCTACGACTTTCTGTACCGGTACTGGTTCCGCGTCGAGCTCGAGGGCCTCGACAACGTTCCGGATGACGGCGGCGGGCTGCTCGTCGCCAACCACTCCGGCGCGATCCCCTCCGACGGCGTGATGATCGGTAAGGCGCTGCGCGAGGACCATCCCCGCCGGCGGCCGGTCTACATCGCCACCGAGCGCCGGTTCGGCGGGATGCCCGGCGTCGGCATGGTGGTGACCAAGCTCGGCGGCGTCGTCTCACATCCCGCCAACCTGCACCGGTTGCTGTTCGACGAGGGCCAGCTGGCGCTGCTCTTCCCGGAGGGCCAGGCGGGGGCGCGCAAGCCGCTGAAGGAGCGCTACCGACTGCGACCGTTCGAAGATGCGGAGTTCGTCAAGGTCGCGATCCGCGCGCGGGTCCCGATCGTTCCGATCGCGGTGATCGGGGCCGAGGAGGCGACTCCGGTTGTCGTCCGCCTCGGCACGATGCGCGGGCCCCTGCGGCGGCTCGGCCGGCTCCCCGGCGTGCCGCTCACGGCCGGCGCGCCGCTGCCGGCGAAGGTGCGCATCCGGTTCCTCGAGCCGGTCGACACCGACGAGTTCGAGCCCGAGGACTGGCGCAACGCCGGCCTCGTTCAGGGCCTCGCCGACGATGTCCGCGCGCTCATCCAGGAGAACGTGTTCGAGATGATCGGCCAGCGTCACAGCGTGTGGCTCGGGTAGAACACCCGGCCGGGACACATCGATGAACACGCGTCGCATCCTGATCACGGGACTCTCCTCGGACACCGGAGGTCGGCTGGCCCAGGCGCTCGAGCGGCGCCCCGAGGTCGACGCGATCATCGGCATCGATACCGACGATCCCCGTCACGAGCTGCACCGCACCGAGTTCGTGCGGGTCAGCGCCGACCACACGCTGCTGCGCCGGATCCTCACGGCGGCGGCGATCGACACGGTCATCGACACCCGCCTGATCGCGGATCCGCTGCTCGCCGGGGTGCAGACCGTCCGTGAGGTCAACGTGCAGGCGACGCAGAGCATCCTCGCCGCCTGTAGCGGTGCCGACTCTCCCGTGCGCAAGGTGGTGTTCAAGTCCTCCGCGCACGTGTACGGGTTCGATCCCGACGCGCCCGCCTTCCTCACCGAGGACATGCCACCCGCCTCCGGGCGGCGCACCGAGCTCGAGCAGGCGATCCTCGACGCCGAGGCCGCGGTCGCCGAGTTCGCCGGCGCCGCGGCCCGGGGCGTGACGGTCACGGTCGTCCGTATCGCCGATCCGCTCGGACCGGAGCTCCGCGGGTCCCACCTCGCGCTGTTCGGCCTGCCGGTCATCCCGTCGATGCTCGGGTTCGATCCGCGGTGGCAGTTCATCGATGAGGACGACGTCGTCGGCGCCCTCGCCCACGCCGCCCGCCATGACCTCCCGGGGACCTACAACGCGGCGGCCGACGGTGTGCTCGCGCTCTCGGAGATCGCCTCGCTCCTCGGCAAGTCGCTGTTGCCAGTGCTGCCGCCCTGGGGCACGGGGTTCGCGGCCGCGCAGCTGCGGCGCCTCGGGCTGAGGATCCCGCTGGAGACGATCCACCACATGCGCGCCGGGCGCGGACTGGACAATCGCCGGCTCAAGGCGAGCGGATACGCGCTGCGATACACGAGCCGCGAATCGGTGCTCAGGCTGCGTGCCCAGCAGCGTCTGCGGCCCCTGCTCGGGCGGGGACCGGAGAGCTACCGCTATGAGCGCGAGGTCGAGGAGTTCCTGCGCTGGAGCCCGAGCGTCCACGGTGCGCCCACCGGAGGTCAGGATGGTGACCAGTTCGCCGCGCCCGACGGTTACGACGAGTTGGGGGAGGGAGAATTGATCTCGCTCATCTCATCGCTCGAGCCCGATGCGTTGCGGCGGCTCCGGAGCTACGAGCTCGCCCACGCGGCCCGTCCTCGAGTGCTCGACGCGCTCGATCGGAACCTCGCCCGGCGGGCCTCACGGCGTTAGCGTCCGACCCTGCCAGCAGGATCTCAGCACCAAAAACTGAAAGAGACGTTGCAATTGACGTTTAACACGCTGGAAATGCTTGTCTTGTCAATTGTGCCGCTAGGATGTGGCACCTAAAGGAGGACATGGTGGCGCGCGTTTCTTATCTGAAGCCCGCGGTCACGGCGGAGCGCCCGTCCTTTGGGGGCCACCGGCAGGTGACTGCGCAAAAGACTCGTCGTTTTCGGCGGGGTCCGTTCATCGCGGGCGGAATCCTCCTGCTCGCGGTCGTCGCGGCCGGGGTGGTCGCGCTCATCTTCGTCTCCGCGAAGGCGAGCCTCACTGCGGACAGCCAGGCCCTCGCCCGGGTCGGTATGCCGCTCGGCGGTGGCACGGTCGAGAGCGTCAGCGTCACCACTGGCCATGACGGCAGCCTGATCCCGGTCACCCTCCGCGGAGATCAGATCTGGCCGACCAAGACCATCAAGGCGCACACGCTCGTGCACATCGAGGTCGTCATCAAGCGTCCCGGCTGGAACGCGTGGCTCGCGGGCAAGAACGAAACCGTCAAGCTCGCGATGATGACGCCGAGTGCGTCGCTCAAGCAGCACAACCTGACATTGAAGGCGGGCGCTGGGATCGTGCTTCGGTTCAAGCAGCCGGTGCGGACGTTCTCCTACGGCCCTGACGCGCAGCACATGACGCGCCACGTGCTCCACAAGCCGCTCGACCGCCTCCGCCTGCCGCGCCTGGCGGCCGCCGGGACGCTCACCGTCGCCGCTGCGCCGCGTGCGTGGGAGACCTCCCCACCGGCGATCGTCAGCTGGTTCCCGGCTGGGATCAAGGCCGGTGCCGTGGCCACCCCCGCCCCGGGCACCACGATCACGCCGCATACGGACATCACCCTGACCTTCTCCAAGGCGATCGATAAGGCGCTCGGCTCGAGCCGTCCGCCGGTGTCGCCGAACACGCCGGGCGTCTGGCATGTGCTCAACGACCACGTCATGGTGTTCAAGCCCGTGAGCTACGGCTACGGCCTCGGCGCCAAGATCCAGGTCGCCCTGCCAAGCGGCGTTCAGCTCGCCGGCGGCCAGCAGACCGGGACGTCGAACGTCGGCACCTGGACGGTGCCCGCAGGGTCAACCGTCCGCCTTCAGCAGTTGCTCTCCCAGCTCGGTTACCTGCCGTTCGACGTCAAGGGCGCGCACGTTGCGCTGACGCCGGAGGCTCAGGAGACCGCGGCGGTCAAGCCACCGAAGGCGACCTTCGATTGGAAGTACCCCAACATCCCGGATGCGCTGCGCAGCATGTGGGCGCCCGGATCGCTCGGCACAGTTACCAAGGGCGCGATCATGATGTTCCAGAACGACCACGGGCTCAACCCGGACGGTCTGGCGGGCCCGACGCTGTGGCGGGCGCTGATCGACGCCGTCGACTCCCACAAGGTCTCCTCGTTCGGCTACACATGGGTCAACGTCAGCCTGTCGGGGCAGAGCCTCAGCCTGTGGCACAGCGGTCACACGGTCCTCAGCACGCCCGTCAACACCGGGATCCCGGGGCGGGCGACCGACCCGGGCACCTTCCCGGTGTACTCGCACCTGCAGTCGACGACGATGAGCGGGACTAACCCCGACGGTTCGACCTACAACGACCCCGGCGTGCTCTGGGTCAGCTACTTCAACGGTGGCGACGCGCTGCACTACTTCTCGCGCGGGTCGTACGGGTCGCCGCAGAGCCTCGGGTGCGTGGAAATGCCGCTCAGCCCGGCCGCCGCGGTGTGGCCGTACACGCCCGTCGGGGCGATCGTCCACGTCGCATAGACCCGCGGCGGGGGCGGGTAGGCTTGCGCGGTGCGCAGCCGCTCGTTCATCGCCGTCGCACTCGGTCTCGTCGTCCTGCTCGGCGGCGCCGGCGCGGTGCTCGCGTACGACGCGGCGCAGAAGCACACGATCGCGGGCGGAGTCACGATCGGCGGCATCGATGTCGGCGGCATGTCGACGCAGAAGGCGACGGCAACGCTGCGCGCGGCCTACGCGGGCCGGTTCTCCCGGCCCGTGGTGATCCGCTACCACGATCAGCGGTTCGTACTGACGCCGCGAGCCGTGCATCTGCGCGTCGACATCGCCGGCAGCGTTCAGGAGGCGCTTGATCGCAGCCGCCAGGACAACCTGTTCGTGCGCACCTTCCGCTCGATCACCGGCGGGGACATCCACGCCAACCTCGCCCCGGATCTGAGCTACTCCGAGCCCGCGGTGCTCCGCCTCGTCAGCCACGTCTCGCGCTCGGTGCGGGTGGCTCCGCACGACGCCACCGTCTCGTACTCGGGCGCGTCCATCGGAGCCGTCGACAGCCATACCGGGATCTCGGTGCGCGAGCAACCGCTGACCGACGCGATCAACCGCGCCCTCACCGATCCATCGGCGCCCCGGCACCTGAGCGTGCCGGTGACGCGGACACCAGCAAAGGTGACGACGACCGAGCTCGCCACGCATTACCCGGCGATCATCACCGTCGACCGCTCGAGTTACCGGCTGCGGTTGTGGAGGCATCTCCGGCTCGTCAAGACGTACACGATCGCCGTCGGGATGGCGGGACTGGAGACCCCCGCGGGGCTCTACCACATCCAGGACAAGCAAGTGGACCCCTCCTGGCACGTGCCCAACAGCGCCTGGGCGGGCTCGCTCGCGGGCCAGACGATTCCGCCCGGTCCGCAGGATCCGATCAAGGCCCGCTGGATGGGGATCTTCAACGGCGCCGGCATCCACGGGACCGACGAGCTCGGCTCGCTCGGCTCCGCCGCCTCACACGGGTGCATCCGCATGGCGATCGGAGATGTGGAGGAGCTCTACAACCAGGTGTCGGTCGGGACGCCGGTGTACGTCGAGTAGCCGGTGTGCGGTTCTGAGGCAGGGACGAAGCGCGGCGGCGGCGAATAGCTGGCGCATGGGTGCCGCGCATCTCCAGTCCGCGACCACGGAGCCGTTCAGCTCCGCCTGGCGCCACGCCCTCAAGGCGTTCGACGACGACCTCATGCGGCGCGCGGTCGCGGCGAAGACCCGCCGGGCATACCGGATCGACACCGAGCAGTTCGCCGCCTGGGCGACGACGATGAGCTACGAGCCCTCCGACATCGACGTCCGGCGCCTGCGTCGCTACGCCGCCGGGCTCTCCGAGCGGGGGCAGGCCCCGACGACGGTCGCCCGCAAGCTCGCCGCGCTCCGCGGACTGTTCCGCTCGCAGGTGGAGATCGGTGCCCGCCAGGAGAACCCAGCCGACCTGCTCAGCTCACCCAAGAAGCCCCAGCGGCTGCCGCGCGTGCTCCGCCCTGACGAGGTGGCGGCGCTGCTCGACCGGATCCCCTCGAGCACTCCGCTCGAGCTCCGCGATCGCGCCCTGTTCGAGCTCGCGTATGGATCCGGCCTCCGCGCCGAGGAGCTCGTGACGCTGGATGTCGAGTCGGTGCAGTTCGACGCCGAGGCGGTGCGGATCGAGGGCAAGGGCGGCAAGACGCGGATCGTTCCGGCAGGCGAGTACGCGCTCGGTGCGGTCGAGCGATACCTGTCTCGGGGGCGTCCGGCGCTCGATGCCGAGCGCGAAAGCGCCCTATTCCTCTCGAAGTCTGGCCGTCGCCTCTCGACATCCGATGTCCGCCGGCGGCTGCGCACGTGGGCGCGTCAGGCGGCGGCCCACGTTCCGGCCCTCGAGGGGGTCTATCCGCACGCCCTCCGGCACTCGTTCGCGACCCATCTGCTCGAGGGAGGTGCCGACCTCCGGTCGATCCAGGAGCTGCTTGGCCACGCAACCATCTCAACGACTCAGGTCTACACTCGGGTAGAGTCGGCGCGCCTGAGATCAGCGTACGCGAGCGCGCATCCCCGCGCATAGCGGTCACAGGGGGGAATTCTGGAAACGAACGTCAAAGCGATCGAGCTGCAGGACCTCTGGAGGCGCTACAAAGCCACCGGGGATGAGCGGGCGCGGGAGCGGCTCGTTGTCGCGTATTCACCACTCGTCAAATACGTTGCCGGCCGGATGAGCTCCGGGCTGCCCGCGCACGTCGAGGAAGCCGATCTCATCTCCTACGGCCTCGGCGGGTTGATCTCCGCCATCGAGCGGTTCGATTTGTCCCGCGAGATCAAGTTCGAGACGTACGCGATCACCCGGATCCGCGGCGCGATCATCGATGAGCTGCGGACCCTCGACTGGGTACCGCGCTCGGTGCGCGCCCGGGCGCGGGAGATCGAGCGCGTCAACATGAAGCTCGAGGCGAAGCTCCAGCGGGCCCCGACCGACGACGAGATGTCGACCGAGCTCGGCGTCTCGCTCGAGGACTTCCACGAGGCCCTGCTCCAGATCTCGAACTCGACGATCGTCGCGCTCGACGAGCTGTGGAACGTTTCGGACTCGACCGGCGACCAGGTGTCGCTGCTCGACACGCTGCCCGACCGTGGCGCGCCGGATCCGCAGGTGCTCGTCGATCAGTCCGAGCTGCGCGACCGGATCGCCGATGCGATCGCCGCCCTGCCCGAGCGCGAGAAGCTCGTCGTCGCGCTCTACTACTACGAGAACCTGACCCTTCGAGAGATCGGCGAGGTTCTCGGGGTGACCGAGTCCCGCGTCTCGCAGCTGCACACGAAGGCCGTTCTGCGCCTGCGCTCGAAGCTGGCCGGCGAAGTCGATTAGTGTCGGGGCTGACACCCCGCGGATATAGGAGCTGAGGACGCCGATGCAACTCGGAATGGTTGGTCTTGGTCGGATGGGCGCCGGACTCGTGCGGCGGCTGATGAAGGACGGACACGACTGCGTCGCCTACGACGTCTCGGCGGACGCGGTGAAGGCACTGGTCGACGACGGCGCGACGGGCGCCGCCTCGCTCCAGGAGTTCGTCTCCAAGCTGGAGAAGCCGCGCACCGCGTGGGTCATGGTCCCCGCCGGTGACATCACCGACCAGACGATCGCCGCGCTCGCCGAGGTCCTGGAGGAAGGCGACACGATCATCGATGGCGGCAACACGTACTACCGTGACGACCTGCACCACGCGGCCGCGCTGAAGGAAAAGGGGATCCACCACGTGGACGTCGGCACGAGCGGCGGCGTGTGGGGCTTTGAGCGCGGCTTCTGCCTGATGATCGGCGGCGAGGATGACGTCGTCGACCGGCTCAGCCCGATCTTCGCCTCGATCGCCCCGGGCATCGGCGACGCGCCGCGCACCCCGGGCCGTTCCGGGGATCCGTCCCCCGCCGAGCAGGGATGGCTGCACTGCGGGCCCAACGGCGCCGGTCACTTCGTGAAGATGGTCCACAACGGGATCGAGTACGGGATCATGGCCGCCTTCGCGGAGGGGCTGAACGTGATCAATAACGCCGACGCCGGGACGCGCGAGCGCCAGGCGGATGCCGAGACGGCGCCGATGGAGGAGCCGCAGTACTACCAGTACGACATCAACGTCGCCGAGGTCGCCGAGGTCTGGCGCCGCGGCAGCGTGATCAGCTCCTGGTTGCTCGACCTGACCGCCCAGGCGCTCAATGCGTCGCCGACGCTCGAGGAGTACGCCGGCCGGGTCTCGGACTCCGGCGAGGGACGCTGGACGTCGATCGCGGCGATCGACGAGGGCGTGCCGACGCCGGTGCTGACGACCGCCCTGTACTCACGGTTCGCCTCGCGTGATCTCGACGAGTTCGCCAACAAGCTGCTGTCGGCGATGCGGCATGGGTTCGGCGGGCATCTCGAGAAGGCCTCATAGGTAGCTGGCGATCTCCTCGGCGATCTTGTCGGGGTAGGCAGCGAGCTGCGCTTCGGTGTAGCGCAGGACGGTGTAGCCGGCGGCTCTGAGCTCGAACTCGCGCTGGTGGTCCCTCCGGATCTGCGCGGGCGTCTTGTGGCCGCTCGTCTCGTCGATCTCGACGACGAGCTTGGCGTCGTGCCAGACGGCGTCGACGAGCCAGCCGTGGAGGTAGACGTTGACGCCGTCCGGCGGCCTCACGCCGGAGCGCTGGCACAGCGCGAGCAGCAGCTGCTCGATCCGGCTGCGGGTGAGCGCCAGCTGGGGGAGATGGATGCGGATCGCCGCGCGGAGTGCCCTCGTGCCCTTAATGCCCTGACCGATGCTCGATGTCAGGGCGCCGACATCGAGGAGCCCCTGAAACTCGGCGTTCGCCAGGACGAATCGCAGCAGGTCGTCCGAGCCCGTCGCTGCGAAGTCGAGGATCGCCTGGCGCGGGGTCGTGATCGGCAGGCCCTTGTGGAAGATCCGGTCGACTGTGCGGCGTCCGTGGACGACGATGTTGTTGTAGTTCTGGATGCGTCGGGGGGTGCTGACATGAATCTGTTTCGGCGGGTACTTGAGCAGGCCAAGCCACCAGATCGTGGTCGCGTGGCTGAGCTCGGCGCCCGGTCCGGCGTAGAGCACCGCGGCGGCGAGGTCGGAGGCTTCGCTGCGCCCGGGGTGACCGACCGCGTACACCCGCGGGAGCTCCCAGAAGAGGTACGCGTCGTCCTGCCAGTCGCAGATCGTCGCTGACGCGACGCCGAGCGCTCGCATCTGGTCGTAGCGGATCCGGCCTTCTTGCGCTTGAGCGAACCCCGCGACGCGAAGTTTGGCAGCGGACCTCGGACCCTCCGAGGTAGGACGCCAAGCTTCGCGGGAGGGGAGGATCGGTCGGGGTCGGGGGCGGCGGCGGGACACACCGCCAGCATGCGACGACACCGCGTTACCGAACAAGACGCATCCGCGCCAACTCTGCGCCAATTCCGCACCGAAACTGCAACGACCGCCGACAGGCATCCGCCACGCCGCGGCGGCGACGGCATCGCCACACCACGTTCACGCGATATCGTCGGGACTTCGGCGTCATAGAGAGAGGAGTCAGGCATGCACAAGGCCGCGGACCGCATTCGCAACGTGGCACTCGTCGGCCACCGGGGCAGTGGTAAGACCAGCCTGCACGAGGCATTGCTCTTCCAGGGCGGGGCCGTCAATCGGCTCGGCACGGTCACCGACGGGACCACGATGTCCGACTCCGACCCGGACGAGAAGTCGCGCCAGATGTCGATCTCGGCAGCGCTCTCGAGCTTCGAGTGGCAGGACCGCAAGGTCAACCTGCTCGACACCCCGGGTGACTCGAGCTTCATCGCCGACGCGCTCGGCGCGCTTCGCGTGTCTGAATCGGCCGTGTTCGTCATCAACGCCGTGATGGGCGTCGAGGTCCACACCAACCGGCTGTGGCAGCGCGCCGCCGAACTCGACCTCGCCCGCCTGATCTTCGTCAACATGCTCGACCGCGAGCGCGCCGACTTCTTCCGCACGCTGGAGAGCCTGAAGTCGACCTTCGGCCCGCACGTCGTCGCCACCGAGATCCCGATCGGCGTCGAGCAAGAGGTCCGCGGCATCATCGACCTCGTCGACATGAAGGCGTACGAGTACACCGACGCCGGCCGTGACAACTGCAAGGAGATCCCGATCCCGGACGAGCTCCAGGCGCAGGCCGAGGAGTACCGCGAGAAGCTGATGGACGAGGTCTCGGAGTCATCCGACGCGCTGATGGAGCGCTACCTCGAGGGCGAGGAGATCTCCCACGACGAGATCGTCACCGCGCTCAAGGAGGGGACGAACCACGGCGCGATGTTCCCGGTCACGTGCGGGATCGCCACCCGGAACCTCGGCACCAACCGGCTCCTCGACGCGATCGTCGACGACCTCCCGAGCCCGGTCAAGCACGGCGGTCTCGAGATCGGCGAGGTCACGCTCGAGCCGACCGAGGACAAGGAGATGTTCGCCTACGTGTTCAAGACCCGGGCCGACCCGTTCGCCGGCCGGATCAACATGTTCCGCGTCTACCAGGGCGTGATGAGGCAGGACAGCCACGTGCTCAACACCCGCACCCACAACAAGGAGCGGATCGGTCAGCTCGTCACGTTCGACGGCGCCCAGACGGGCCACACGAACGAATTCGGCCCCGGCGACATCGGCGCCGTCGCCAAGCTGAAGGAGACCAAGGCGGGCGACTGGCTCGCCGAGCGCGACCAGCCGATCACGATGCCGAGCATCAAGCTCCCCGCGCCGGTGATGGCGTTCGCCGTCGAGCCGAAGACGAAGGGCGACGAGGACAAGGTGTTCACCGCGCTGCGCCGCCTCCAGGAGGAGGATCCGACGATCGACCTGCACCGCGATCCGCAGACCGGTGAGCAGATCGTCGCCGGCCTCAGCCAGGTGCACGTCGAGGTGATCGTCGAGCGGTTGAAGTCACGGTTCGGTGCCGAGGTCAACCTCAAGCCGCCGCGGGTGCCCTACCAGGAGACGATCCGCAAGTCGGCCAAGGCCCACGGGCGGCACAAGAAGCAGTCCGGCGGCCGCGGTCAGTTCGGCGACTGCCACATCGAGATCGAGCCACGTCAGACCGGGGAGGGGTTCGAGTTCGTCAACGCGATCAAGGGCGGCGTCATCCCGACCAGCTTCATCCCGGCGGTGGAGAAGGGTGTGCTCGATGCGATGGCGGAGGGCGTCGTGGCCGGCTATCCGGTCAAGGATGTCCGCGTCCGCGTCTTTGACGGGTCCTACCACACGGTGGATTCGAGCGAAATGGCGTTCAAGATCGCCGGTTCGATCGCGATGCGCCAAGCGATGGAGGACGCGGGGCCGGTGCTGCTCGAGCCGATCATGCTCGTGACCATCACCGTGCCCGAGGACGCCGTCGGCGACGTCATCGGCGACCTCAACTCCCGTCGGGGGCGGCCGCTCGGGATGGAGCCGACCGGCGCCGGGATGACCGAGGTCAAGGCCGAGGTGCCGATGGCCGAAATGCTCTCCTACGCCCCCGACCTCCGCGCGATCACCGGGGGTCAGGGCGAGTTCACGATGGAGTTCGAGCGCTACGAGGAGGTCCCCAGTCACCTCGCGAACAAGGTCGTCGAGGAAGCCAGGGCTGAGAAAGAAGCTGTAAAGGCATAGCTCTCGGTCCGCTACGCTCGCCGTGTGACGACGAAGGACATCCGGACCTCCGACGCGTACACGTCCTGTGACGTCTGTGGTCGGACGCTGTTGCGCGGCGAGCGATCCGAGGTGTATCTGAACGGCGGCACCCGCCGTGAGGTCTGTGAGCTGTGCAAGGACCGTGCGATCCACGAGGGCTGGATCCGGGAGGGCACCGTGCCCGCGTACGCGGAGGGCGACGGCGCCTCTGACCGCCGGCGGTCGATCTTCGCCCGGTTCCGCTCGCGCCGAGAGGACGGCCCCGGCGCCGCGCCCAATCCGACGCTCGCCGACGAGCTCGACAGCGATTCCTGGTCCCGGGAGCGCCCCGGCACCCAGCCGGCTCCGGTACCGGCCGCGCCGGCACCCCAGCGCCGGCGCGCCGGGCGTCCGCCCAGTCCCCGGGAGCCTCGCCACGTCCACGCCGTCCCGACGAGCATCGAGCACAAGGCCGCGTCGGCGATCGGCGCGTTCAACATGTCTGAGCATCCCCGGACGGTCGCCGGCGTCGCTCGCTCGCTTGGCCTGCCTGCGGTGGCGATCGCCCCGGACGAGGTCCATCCCGGAATCGTGCTCATCGTCGTTTCCTGGGAGCTGTGCTGGTACCGCTACGAGGTCGACCTCGCGGCCGAGCGCCCGAGCGTCCGCGTCGCGGGCCAGGGCTACGAGCTCGACGAGCTCACGCCGGAGGAGTTGCAGGCGAACGCCGTCGCCGACGACAACGGCGTCCTGTCGCTCGGCTGACTTCGTCTGGACAGGCGTCCGATGTCTTCGGCGACCATTGTCGAATAGCATCCAGAGCGTGATCTATTGCGTCGTGCCGGAGGCGCTCGCCGATGAGCTCTTCGACAAGCTCAACGACTACTACGCCGAGGACCCCAACGTCGAGGTGATCGTCGACCGTCGGAAGGCGGATCGACGCGATCGCACCTCCGGCGCCGGCGGTCAGCGTGAGGTGCGTGACCGGCGCCGAGCACGGGTGACCGGCGAACTGCCCGAGCTCGCGACCGAGTGAGCGCCGCCAACGCTCCCACGCTCGTCGTCCACGTCGACGGCGGAGCGCGCGGCAACCCGGGACCGGCTGCGATCGGGATCGTGGTCTCGAGCCGGGACGGTGAGGTCCTCGACGAGGTCTCCGAGCGGATCGGGGTCGCGACGAACAACGTTGCGGAGTACCAGGCGCTCCTCAAGGGACTCGAGCGCGCCGCCGCGCTCGGCGCCCGCGAGGTCGAGATCGTGAACGACTCCGAGCTCGTCGCCAAGCAGCTCACCGGCGCCTACAAGGTCAAGCATCCGTCGATGAAGCCGCTCTACGAGCAGGCGATCTCGGCGCTGCGGGGGTTTGACCGGTGGCGGATCCGCTCGGTGCCGCGGGCCCAGAACGCGCACGCCGACGCCCTCGTCAACGCGGCGCTCGACGCCGAAGAGTAAGCGGCCGCAGCGTCTCAGCCGGCGGTTGGGTCGCTGACCCGGCCGGCGAACAGCACGGCGCCGGTGGCGCCGTCGCGCAGGAACAGGAGGAAGGGGTGGTTGACGGTGATCGGCGTCGAGTACTGAGGCGCCTCGGCCGTGGCGATCACCGAGGCACCAGTTGCCGCCGCGGCGACCGTGCCCTGCTCGTCAACGGCAAGATCGGCACCGTGTTGAACGGTCCCGATCGCAAGCGGGACCGCGGTGGTGATGCCGGAGAAGTCCGCGGCACTGGAAAACGCGACCGGCATCCCCAGCGCCGAGAGCACCGGCACGAGATCGGTGTGGATCTGCAGGTGGAACTTCGGGAGCTGGAGCCGGACCTGCCCGGCATGCAGCGATGCGATCACCCGGCCGAGCGATGCCGGCGTCAGGCTCCCCTGGAACGCGGCCAGCGCGTCACGCGGCGGCATCACGATCAGCATCGAGAGCGTCGAGCGGTCGTAGGGCAGCTCGACCGCGTCGTAGGCCTTGGACTTGACGAACGACAGCGTCGTCGCCGGCAGCCCCATCATCTGGGCGGTCTTCTTCGCGCCGCTGCCCGTGAAGAACGGTTCCGGATCCGTCGCACCGGCCGTGAACGGGTACTCCCAGTGCGCCTTGAGATAGACCGCGTTCGCGAGCACGAGCTTCGTGTCACCGGCGATCGAGCCCGGTGGCATCAGCCCTTGGATGTGCCCGGCGGTGCGGTCCGCGACCCACTTGTTGATCGTGCCGCGGGCCGCCTCGGAGTCCTTGGCGAAGTCGAGCTGCTGCGCTGAGGCGGCGAAGTACTGCGCGAGCGTGTCGGTGAACGTCGGCTTCGGTGTGAAGCCGGTCTGGAGCCACAGCGAGTTCGCGATGCTGAGGTTGACCCCATGCTTGGCGTCGGCGCCGCCCGCGGCATGGGTCGCCCCCTGAAGGTCGTTGGCGAGCGTCGCGTTCGAGGCATCGAGCGCGGCTGCGGAGCTTGCGCGGAGGACCTTGTTCATCTGGCCGGCGGTCTCGCCGGCGGCACCGGCGTCGACCATCGCGAGCGCGGCCTGGACGCTGTAGGGCGAGAAGACGGTGTTCTCATCCGGCCTGCCGAGGCGCCCGAGGAGATCGACGGCGAGACCGTTCCCCGCGACGACGGCCGCGCGGGACGTCGCCGACGTGCGCTTCGGCGTCTGTTGAGTGGAGCTGCCCTTGCCGCCACAGCCGACCGCCGCAAGCGAGACAACGACGACCGCCAGCGCGGCGGCGACGGTGGCGCGAGTGTGCATCAGCGGCGGTGCCGGACCAAGGTGGGTCAGATCCTAGGCACCGTGACGGCGGACATGTTTGCGCTCGGAGCACCCCGGGAAACTGATTGTGTACGCAACGAAGCTGCTACTGTTGTGCACACAACCACTTTGCTTTCCGCCCTGGGAGGTGGGACACCGAAATGAACCTTGGTCTGCTGATTCTCCGTCTCGTTGTCGGCCTGCTGTTCGTTGGTCACGGCGCCCAAAAGCTGTTCGGCATCTGGGGTGGCCACGGCCTCGCCGGCACCGCCGGATTCTTCGAGAACATTGGCCTGAAGCCGGGTCGGCTGCACGCGACCGCGGCGGGCGTCATGGAGTTCGGCGGTGGCGCCCTGCTCGCGCTCGGTCTGTTCACGCCGTTTGCCTCGATGGCGCTCATCGCGGTGATGGTTGCGGCGGCCATCTCGGTGCATTTCGCCAAGGGCCTGTGGGTCACCGACGGCGGCTATGAGTACAACCTCGTGCTTGGCAGCGTCGCGTTCGCCCTCGCCGGGACCGGCGCGGGCAACTGGTCGATCGACCACGCGCTGTCGCTGAACGACCACGGCGTCCTGTGGGCGATCGGCGCACTGGTCCTCGGCACCGTCGGTGGGGTCGGTGCGGTCGTCCAGGGCCGAGCCGCGGATCGGCACAGCCGTGCCGGCACGACGACTCCGACCACTGCGTAGTCGGCTTCGCAACCCGATCGCAACATTCGGCGGCGACGCTAACCCCGCTCCGTGCCGATGCCGCGATACTCTGACCCCGTGACCGATGCCCTGATCGAGCTCAGCGAACGCCTTCAGGAGGCCGCTGATCGTCTCCGCGCCGGGGACCTCGAGCCGGACGCCACGCTCTCGCTGATCGAGGAGTGTGCGCGTCTCGCCTCGGAGGCAAGCGCGCAGGTCGATGAGCGAGCCCGGGCCGCGCTCGAGCCGCTGCCAGACCTTCCGGGTCAGCTTCCGCTGCCCGCGGCCTGACGAAAACCACCCCGCGCGGGTGAACTCGAGCACCCAATATCCGGAGCACCTCCGGCAGGAGGTTGAGCGCTACCTGGAAACGGTGCGCTTCTCCGACGAGGCCGGGACCGCCGGGCTCGAGGAGGCGATGCGGTATTCGCTGCTCGCAGGGGGAAAACGGATCCGTCCCGTGCTGGCGCTCGCGACGGCCGACGCGATCGGCCGTCCGACGTCGTGGGTCCTGCCGCTCGCGGCGGCGATCGAGCTGATTCACACGTACTCGCTGATCCACGACGACCTGCCGGCGATGGACGACGATGAGCTGCGACGCGGGCGCCCCACCTGCCATGTCGCGTTCGGCGAAGACGTCGCGATCCTGGCCGGTGACGGGCTCTACGCCGAGGCGTTCCGGCTGCTGCTCGCCGAGCAGCGGTCCGAGCCACGCGCGCTGCTCGCCGCCGCCGCCGAACTCGCCTCGGCAACCGGCGTTCAGGGCATGGTGGGCGGGCAGTACATGGACGTGGCGAGTACCGCCTCAGCCGGGCGGGACGGCCTCCGGCGCCTGCACGAACTGAAGACCGGGCGGCTGATCGGAGCGAGCATCGAGTGCCCACTCCTACTCGCGGAGGCGGATGAACGTGCCACAATCAGTCTTTACCGGACCTTTGCAGCCGAGCTGGGCGTGCTCTTCCAGATCGTCGACGACATCCTCGACGTGACCGGATCGGATCAGACGCTTGGGAAGCCGCAGGGCAGCGACGAACGACTCGGAAAGCGGACGTATGTGACCGAATTCGGTCTTGACGGAGCCCGAGAGCTGGCCAGCGAATCGCACCAGCGTGCACGTGATGCCCTGGCTGGGGCCGCCCCCGACGGAGCCACGCAGCTCGAGCAGATCACCGATTTCATCGCGACCCGCAGCTACTGAATGACACGACTGCTCCAACGGATTGACAAGCCCCAGGATCTCCATGAGCTCACGGAGGAGGAGCTGCAGCTCGTCGCCCAGGAGGTCCGCGAACACATCATCGACACCGTCGGCGAGATCGGCGGCCACTTTGGCGCCAACCTCGGCACCTGCGAGATCGCCGTCGCCCTCCACAGCGTGCTCGATTCCCCTAAGGACAAGATCCTGTGGGACGTCGGGCATCAGGCATATCCGCACAAGATCCTGACCGGCCGCCGGGACGAACTGCCGACGATTCGCAAGTACGGCGGCCTCGCCCCGTTCTGCGCGATCCATGAATCCGAGCACGACATCATGGGCGCGGGCCACGCCTCAACCGCGATCGGCTACGCGGTTGGGATCAAGGAGGCGATGCGCCGTGGTCACGGCGAGGACGGCAAGGTCGTCGCCGTCGTCGGCGACGGCGCGATGACCGGCGGGGTCGCGTTCGAGGCCGTCCACCAGGCGGGCGGCGAGGGCACGCCGATCGTTGTCGTGCTCAACGACAACGGGATGTCGATCGCGCCGAACGTCGGCGCGCTGTCGCGGTACTTCAACCGGATGCGACTCAACCCGAAGTGGTGGCATGCCCGGGAGGGCGTCGAGGGCGGCCTGACGAAGATCCCGGCCGGGATCGGGTCCGCGTTCGAGCGCTTCGGACCGCACTTCAAGGAGTCGATCAAGGCGTTCTGGGCGCCCGGCCTGTGGTGGGAGGAGCTCGACTTCGCCTACATGGGCGTGATCAACGGCCACGATGTCCGGGCGATGCGCGCCGCGCTGCGGGAGGCACTCGACGCCCAGCGCCCCGTCGTCGTGCACTGCGCCACGGTCAAGGGCAAGGGCTTCGCCCCCGCCGAGGAGGGCGGACTCGAGGGGATGGAGAAGTGGCACGCGGCGAAGCCCAAGTCGATCGCCAACGGCGCCCCCGCGATCATCAAGCCGAAGCCGACGAACGGCAAGCCGGTCGTGCCCCAGTACACCCAGGTGTTCGGCAACGCACTCGTCGAGGAGTGCAAACGCGATGACCGGATCATCGGCATCACCGCGGCGATGAACTCCGGGACCGGGCTCAACATCCTCCAGGGCGAGCTCCCGGACCGCTACTACGACGTCGGCATCGCCGAGCAGCAGGCGGTCCTGTTCGCCGCCGGGCTCGCCCTCCAGGGCTGCAAGCCCGTGGCGGCGATCTACTCGACCTTCCTCCAGCGCGCGTACGACCAGATCGTCCACGACGTCTGCCTGCAGAAGCTGAACGTCGTGTTCGCGATGGACCGCGCCGGGCTCGTCGGCGACGATGGCCCGACCCATCACGGCACGTTCGACATCGCTTACCTTCGCTGCCTGCCGAACATCGTGCTGATGGCGCCGCGTGACGAGGCGATGCTCGTCCACATGCTCCACACCGCGATGACGTACGACGACGGGCCCGTGGCCCTCCGTTATCCGCGGGGCGAGGGCACCGGCGTGCCGCTTCCCAAGCAGCCGCAGGCGATCGAGATCGGCACCGGCGAGATCCTCCGCGAGGGCAAGCGCGTCGCACTGCTCGGATACGGCAGCGGCGTCGGCAAGGCGCTCGAGGCAGCCGCGATCCTCGCTGAGCGCGGACTTGACGTCACCGTCGCCGACGCCCGCTTCGCCAAGCCGATCGATGCGGGCCTCGTGGCTCAGCTCGCCGCCGAGCACGAACTGCTCGTCACCGTGGAGGAGGGCGCGCTCGCCGGCGGCTTTGGTTCGGCGGTGTGGGAGACGCTCTCCGACGCCGGTCTGGCGGCCCGGATCCTCCGGGTCGGCGTGCCCGACCGGTACATCACCCACGGCTCCCCGAAGCTTCTCCACGAGGAGATCGGCTTCACCGGGGAGCGCATCGCCGAGCGGATCGAGGGCGCCGTCGCGCAGGCCAGCGACGTGACGAGCTCGCAGCCGCTGGGCTAATCAGGCCACTCATTCGCTGAGACGCCGGTAACGTCGCTAAACATGACCGATGTCGGAGGTCGATCCGACCAATACATGCCGGCCGAACCTGCTCGCCGGGGCCCGATAGAGGACGAGCCCGACTCGGATGTACTGCTCTCACGGCAGGCCGTCGTTGACGCCAAGCTGCGGGTATGTGGCTACCGGGTCGCCTACGCGACGCCTCAGGTGCCCGGCCAGGCGACATCGGACAGCTCGACGACCCGGCTGTTCGGCGACGTTCTGACGGTCGTCGGACTCGAGCAGCTCGTCGGCGACCACGTGGCCCATCTTCCGATCTCGCGCGAGCTACTGCTCAGCCTCGGGATGCCGCCGGTCGGTCCGGACCGCGTGATCCTCCGCGTCACCCAGGAGATCGCGCTCGAGCCCGACATTCAGGAGATCCTCCGCTCGCTCGTCGGCCGCGGATACGCGCTCGCCGTCAAGGCGGACCCGGGGAGCGGCTTCGATCTCGCACTGCTCGAGCTGTTCGGCACGGTCGAGCTGGAGTTCGGCGCCTGGGATCCGGCGACGCTCGCGACGTTCGTGCCGAAGATCCGCGCCCAGCGCGCGATCCCGGTCGCGGTGGCACTCCAGGACCACGGACAGTTCGACGCGGCGCGAGCCCTCGGCTTTGAGTGGTTCACCGGCCCGTTCCTCGCCAGTCCCCGGATCACCCCCGCGAAGGGCATCCCCGTCGGCCAGCTCGGCCAGCTCGCCGCGCTCGCCCGGCTCCGGGCCGGGCCGGCGGAGATCGAGGAACTCGAGGAGGTCATCAACCGCGACCTCGGCCTGACGCTCAAGCTCCTGCGCTACATCAACTCGGCGTACTTCGGCATCCGCAACGAGGTCACCTCGGTTCGCCAGGCGGTGATGATGCTCGGCGCCCGTGGGGTCTCGCGTTGGGCGATGCTCGTGACGCTGACCGGCGGTCCCAGCGCGCCGCCGGAGCTGTCCATGCTCGCGCTGACCCGGGCGCGCATGTGCGAATTCCTAGCCCAGGGCCGGCCCGAGCTCGATCCCGACGAGCTGTTCACGATCGGGATGCTGTCCGTCGCCGACGCGCTCGTCGGCGCCCCGCTGGCGCAGATCATCGACGAACTGCCGCTCGCTCCCGAGATGGTGAGCGCGCTCGTCGAGCGCACAGGGCCGGCGGGCGAGATTCTCACCACCGTCGTCACCTATGAGCAGGGCGAGTTCGACTCCGAGCAGGTGCGGGCGAACGAGCGCGGGATCGGCCGCGCGTACCTCGGCTCGTTGCAGTGGGCGCAGGGGATCATGGAGAACGCGCTCGCCGAGGCGCCCGCCCGCTGAGGGCGGCGACGCCGGACGCAGCTCCCGGGCCGTCGCCCCCTTAAGCGGGAACGGCCCGCGTTTCCGCAGGCCGTTCCCAGGAGGAGAGAGGTATGTGTTCACTATGGTGCCCCGAAATCCGGGGCGAAACTGTGATCCTGATCACAGGCTCGTTTTCACGTCGTGACGGTCGGTGACGTACCGTTCCCCGCGAGATGCGCCGCGTTCGGGTTGACACGCTCCTTGCGGAGCGGGGGATGTTCCCCTCGCGGTCCCGCGCCGCCGCGTCGGTGCTGGCCGGAGACGTGCTGCTGCTGCCGGACCGCCGTCGTGCTGAGAAGCCCGGGCAGATGGTGGCGCCCGACGCCGAGTTCGAGGTGGCGGCGCGGCCCGCGTTCGTCTCGCGCGGAGGTGTCAAGCTCGCCAACGCGCTCGACACGTTCGAGCTCGGAGTGACCGGCGCGGAGGCACTCGACGTCGGCGCCTCGACCGGCGGGTTCACCGATTGCCTGCTCCAGCGCGGCGCCGCTCATGTCGTCGCCGTCGACGTCGCCTATGGCGAGCTCGACTGGGGGCTGCGCTCGGATGCCCGGGTGACCGTGATCGAACGCACCAACGCTCGCGCGCTCGAGCCCGAAACGCTGCCCTACCGGCCGTCGGTGGTCGTGATCGACGTCTCGTTCATCTCGCTGCGCAAGGTGCTGCCGGCGGTGCTCGCGTGCGGGGCCGAGCGGTTCGACGCCCTGGCGATGATCAAGCCGCAGTTCGAGGTCGGGCGCGAGCACGTCGGCAAGGGCGGTGTCGTGCGCGACGCGGCCGCGCGCCGGAGCGCGCTCCTCGACGTCGGGCGGGCGGCGGTCGACGAGCTCGGCGCCTCGGTGCTCGGCTACGCGAGCTCGGGCCTGCCGGGGCCGAAGGGGAATCTCGAGACGTTCATCTGGCTGGCCGAGGCCGGGCGGGCGGGAGCGCTGGCACCGGATGGTCTCGACGCGGCGGCTCGGGAGGTGGAGCCGTGAACCCGGTCCACGTCGCCAGCGTCTTCACTCATCGGCGCCCGGACGAGACCGCCGCGGCGATCACCGCGCTGATCGCGCTGGCGCGGGCGCACGGCGTTGTCCTCCGCTTCGATGCCGAGGAGACCGCCAAGCACGACCTGCAGCCGGGGGAGGGGCTTGAGCTCAACGCGCGGATCGATCCACCGGTCGACATCTGCTTCGTCCTCGGCGGCGACGGGACGATCCTCAGCGCGCTGCGGACATATGCCGGAACCGGGGTCCCGGTGTTCGCCGTCAATCACGGCGAGATCGGGTTTCTCGCCACGGTCGACCGCGAGGAGGCCGAGGCCGGCTTCCTGCAGGCGTTCGCCGGCGACTTCGATGTGCTCTCGCTCCCGGGGATCGAGCTGTCCGGGGAACGCGGGAAGTGGGTGGCGATCAACGATGTCTCGTTGCACCGTCAGCCGGGCAAGCGGGTCGCGGACCTCGAGTACTGGGTGGGGCCGGACGAGATCGGCCGGGTCCGCTGCGACGGTCTCGTCGTCGCCACGCCGGCGGGCTCGACGGGGTACAACCTCGCCAACGGCGGGCCGGTGATGGCATGGGGCGTGGAGGGGTTCGTCGTGTCGTTCATCGCGCCGCATTCGCTGACCGCCCGCGCCCTCGTCGTCGCCCCCCAGGACGCGTTGGTGATCCGCAATCGCTCGCGCGAGGAGCCCGTGGACGTGACCGTTGACGGGCGGCCGGTGTGCGTCCTCCAGCCTGCGGAAGACGTGGGCGTGCAGTTCAGGAGTGATCTCGGCACCCTGGCGCAGACCGGCTCCTCGAGCTTCTACCAGCGGCTCAAGCAGAAGTTCGGGCGGCTGGCGTCGGCGCCGTAGGCCGGGCCCGGGCGGTCGGGGCGATCCGTCGGGGGCGGGTGGTAGACCGTTTCCCATGCTGCACGAACTGCGAGTGGAGAATCTGCTGCTGATGGAACGGGCCGAGTTGCGGCTCGTCCCCGGCGTCAACGTGCTCACCGGCGAGACCGGCGCCGGCAAGACCCTGCTCGCCCAGGCGCTCGATCTGCTCCTCGGCGGCCGGGCGGGAAGCGGGATCGTCCGCGAGGGTGCCGCCGAGGCCTACGTCGAGGGCGTGTTCTCGCTCCCGCCGGAGCTCGATCCCGCCGGCGACGAGCGGATCCCGGCCGGCGCCGAGGAGATCGTCCTCGCGCGCCGCGTGTGGCCGGACGGGCGCACGCGCGCCTATCTCTGCGGCCGCTCGGCGACGGTCGCCGATCTCCGGGAGATCGGGGGGCTGCTGCTCTCCTTCTACGGCCAGCACGAGCACCGCAAGCTGATGCTCGCCAGCGCGCAGCTCGAGATCCTTGACGAGCACTGCGGTCCGGCGGCGCGTGAGCTCCGCATCCAGGTAGCGGCGGCCCATGCCCGTCTGCGGGCGGCCGATGCGCAGGCCGAGGAGCTCGCTGCGCTCGCCGGCGCCCGGGAGCGCGAAATCGACCTGCTCGCCTTCGAGTTGGACGAGATCGAGGCGGTGGGCCCGAGCGAAGCGGAACAGACCGAGCTCGTCGCCGAGCGGGACCGGCTGCGCCATGTCGAGACACTCCGCGGTGCGGCGGCGCTCGCGGCGGAGGCGATCGCGCCGGAGGACGCCGAGGGCGGTGGCGCGGTCGCGCTGTCGGCCGCCGCCCAGGCGCTTGAGCAGGCCGGGGGGATCGATCCCGCGCTCGTCACCCTGTCCGAACGCGCGCAGGCGCTGCGCTTCGAGGCGGAGGATCTCGGGGCGGAGCTGCGCCGTTATGTCGACGGGATCGAGGGCTCTCCGGGGCGGCTGGAGGAGGTCGAGGAGCGGCTCGGCCTGCTCGCGCGGCTTGAGCGCAAGCACGGCGGCTCGATCGCGGAGGTGCTCGCGCACGCTGAGCGCTGCCGGGCGCGTCGGGATCAGCTCGAGCGCGCCGAGGTCGAGCTCGGGCACGTCGAGGCCGAACAGACCGCAGCGCGGCAGGAGCTGAGCGCGCTCGCCGCCGAGCTCGGGGCGCGGCGCCGCGAGGCGGCACCGGCGCTCGCCGAGGCGGTACGCGTGCGGCTCGCCGAGCTCGCGATGGCCGACGCATCGTTCGACGTCGTTGTCCGCCCTCGGGAGGACGGGATCGGGTCGCGGGGCGGGGACACGGTCGAGTTCCTGCTCGCACCGAACCCGGGCCTGCCCGCCGGACCGCTGCGGGAGATCGCCTCCGGGGGCGAGCTCTCCCGGGTGATGCTCGCGCTGCTGAGCGCGGCGCACAGCTCCGACCTCGGCGACGAGCGGGTGATGCCGCTGCTCGTGTTCGACGAGATCGACGCGGGCATCGGGGGCCACACGGCGCGGGCCGTCGGGGCCCATCTCCGTGAGCTCTCCAGTCGGCGGCAGATCCTCTGTATCACCCATCTGCCCCAGGTCGCCGCGGTCGGCGACCGCCACTTCACGATCGTCAAGGACGGGTCGGTGTCCCCGGCGCGGACGAGCGTCAGTCTGTTGGAGGGCGACGGGGTCGTCGGCGAGCTCGTGCGGATGCTCGGCGGCGGCGAGGCGGACCGGGCGGCGCGCCAGCACGCTCGGCAGCTGCTCAAGGCGGCCTGACCCAGCGCGTACCTGCGGTCGAATCCCGCATCGAGCGAGGGTTCTCAGATCCCCGCGGCAGGTTCGTCCGTTCGCCCCGCTACCTTCAGGACGTCCTACTACACTGAGGTTCGAGCGATGGCCAAAGATCCGCGACGCGCCGCCACCAGCTCCACTGGCGAGACGCGCTTCATCTTCGTTACCGGCGGGGTCGTTTCCTCGCTTGGGAAGGGCATCGCCGCAGCGTCGATCGGACGGCTGCTCGTCGCGCGGGGCCTGAGTGTCCAGCTCCAGAAGTTTGACCCGTACATCAACGTCGATCCCGGGACGATGTCGCCGTACCAGCACGGCGAGGTGTTCGTCACCGAGGACGGGGCCGAGACCGATCTTGACCTCGGGCACTACGAGCGCTTCACCGACGCGAACACGAGCCGTGCCTCGAACGTCACCGCCGGCGGGATCTACAACACGGTGATCCGCCGCGAGCGTCGCGGCGATTACCTCGGCGCCACCGTCCAGGTCGTGCCCCACATCACCGACGAGATCAAGTCCCGCATCCGGTTGATGGCCGAGGCCACCGACGTCGATTTCGTGGTCACCGAGATCGGCGGCACCGTCGGCGACATCGAGTCGCTGCCGTTCCTGGAAGCGATCCGTCAGTTCCCGGTCGACGTCGGTCGGCGGCGGTGCATGTTCATCCACCTCACGCTCGTGCCGTACATCGGTCACGCCGGCGAGCTGAAGACGAAGCCGACCCAGCACTCCGTCAACGAGCTGCGGCGCATCGGAATCGCGCCGGACATGGTCGTCTGCCGCTCGGAGGGCGAGCTCTCCTTGGACATCCGGCGCAAGATCGCGCTGTTCGCGAGCCTGCCCGTCGAGGCGATCGTCTCCGGCTATGACGTCGACGACATCTACAAGGTGCCGCTCACGTTCAACGAGGCCGGCGTCGATGACTTCATCCTCCGCGAGCACTTCGGACTCGATCCCGATGAGCCTGACCTCCGAGGCTGGGAGGAGGTCACCCGGCGCGCGAGCGAGGCCAACCGCACGGTGCGCATCGCGCTCGTCGGCAAATACGTCAAGCTCGAGGACGCCTACCTTTCGGTCGCCGAGGCCCTCCGCCATGCCGGGGTACACCACGGCTGCAAGGTCGAGGTCGACTGGGTCGACTCCGAGGAGCTGACCGATCCGAGCGTCGCGGCGTCGATCGCCAAGGCCGACGGCATCCTCATCCCCGGCGGCTTCGGCGGCCGCGGCTTCGAAGGCAAGATCCGGGCGGCTCAGATCGCCCGCGAGCACAAGATTCCCTACCTGGGGATCTGCCTCGGGATGCAGGTCGCGGTGAGCGAGTTCGCCCGGCATGCCGTCGGGATGGAGGGCGCGAACTCGACCGAGATGGATCCGGAGACGCCCTACCCGGTGATTGATCTCCTGCCCGAGCAGAAGGAGATCGCCGACATGGGCGGGACGATGCGCCTCGGCGCCGACCCGGTGAAGCTGCACGACGGGACCCGGGTGCGCGAGCTGTACGCGGAACCGGTCGTGTACGAGCGCCACCGCCATCGCTATGAGGTCAACAACCACCTCCGTCGCCGGCTCGAGGCGGCCGGGCTCGTCTGCTCGGGGACCTCGCCCGACGAGCGGCTCGTCGAGGTCATCGAGCTGAGCCGCGACGACCACCCGTTCTTCGTCGCCTCGCAGTACCACCCGGAGTTCAAGTCCCGGCCTGAGCGGCCGGCCCCGCTGTTCCGCGAGTTCGTCGGCTCCGCCCTGGCTCGCGCCGACGCGGCCGGCGGCGCGCCCCGCTCGGCCGCGAGCCGCGAGGACGCCCGCTCGGAAGCGAGCGACGCCGCGCGGCGCTCGAGTCACGCCGAATCCACTTCGTGAGGCGCTCGACCGAGGCCGAACGCGCGCGTCTGAACGACACGTTCGTCTCGCTCTGCCGGATTCAGAGCCCTTCAGGCCACGAACGCCGCTGCGTTGACCACGTCGCCGCCGAGCTCCGCGCGATGGGGCTGGCCGTCGACGAGGACGACGCGGGGCCGTCGGTGGGCGCGGACGCGGGCAACCTGTTCGCGCGGGTCCCGGGAGCCGGCCCGGAGAGCATCATGCTCTGTGCCCACCTCGACACCGTTCCGGCGACGGCCGAGATCGACCCGGTCCTCGTCGACGGGGGCTATGAGAACGCCAACGACGCGATCCTCGGCGCCGACAACAAGGCGGCGGTGGCGGTCCTGCTCGAGCTCGCCCGCCGCTTCGCGAGTGCCGCGGCGCCCCCGGCGGTTGGCCTCGAGCTCGTGTTCTCGGTATCCGAGGAGAACGGCCTCCACGGCGCCAAGGCGTTCGACACTGCTCGCCTGCAGAGCCGGTTCGGGTACGTGTTCGACCACGCCACACCGATCGGCGAGATCGTGCTCGCGTCCCCGACCTATCAGCGCGTGATCGCCGACGTCCATGGGGTCGCTGCCCACGCCGGGCTCCGGCCGGAGTCCGGGCGCAGCGCGATCGCCGCCGCCGCGCGCGGGATCGCCGCGATGCGCCTCGGGCGCCTCGACGAGGAGACGACGGCCAACATCGGGGTCATCCAGGGCGGGACCGCGACGAACGTCGTGCCCGAGCGCTGCCGCGTCGAGGCCGAGGTGCGCAGCGTCTCCGAGGAACGCGTCGAAGCGGCGCTGACCGAGATGATCGACTGCTTCCAGGACGGCGCCGATGCCGCCGAGTGCGACCTCGATGTGACCGTCGAAAAGATGTTCGCCGGCTACCGGCTCAAGCCGACCGCTCCGGCGGTCATGCACGCCGACCGGGCGCTCCGCGGCTGCGGCTACGACCCGAGCCTGATCGTCACCGGCGGCGGGGCGGACGCGAACGCGTTCATCGCGGCCGGGTTCGAGTGCGTGAACCTGGCGAACGGAACCGAGCGCAACCATCAGCCCGACGAGCGTGTCAGCGTCGCGGCGCTCGAGGGCATGCTGGACGTCGCGATCGCGCTGCTCGAGGAGCCCGCCGATGAGCTTTGAACGCATCGACAGCGAGAAGCAGTGGGAGGGCAAGATCATCACCGTCGGGCGGGAGCGCTTCCGCCACGATGACGGCGAGGAGGTCACCCGGGAGAAGGTATGGCACCCCGGAGCGGTCGGCATCCTCCCGGTCGACGACACGCACGTGTGGCTCACCCGCCAGCCCCGTGAGGTCATCGGCGTCGCCGACTCCCTGGAGATCCCGGCGGGCAAGCTCGACGTTGAGGGCGAGCCACCACTCGAGACCGGCAAGCGCGAACTCGCCGAGGAGATCGGCAAGCAGGCCGAGCGCTGGGAGGAGATCTTCGCCTTCTACACGAGCGCCGGCTTCAGTGACGAGTTCGTCTGGGTGTACTACGCCACCGGCCTGTCGGACGCGGCCCCGGTCGAGGTCGACGAGTACGAGCAGATCGAGATCGTGCCGTGGCCGCTCGCGGAGATCGACGACGCGATCGCCGCCTGCAAGGACGCCAAGTCGCTGATCGCCCTGCAGTGGCTGGCGCGCCGGCTTGACCGCGCCTGAGCAGTCTCGTGCACCCGCAGGAGGGATTCCCCTGAGGGCGAATACACGGGCATGGTCATGGTTGACGCGGCGGCGCCTTCCCGGCGGCTGACCGATCTGACGCTGGATTTCCTCGCCTACCTCGAGCTTGAGCGCGGCCTGTCGCGAAACACGCTCGACGCCTACCGCTCGGACCTTCAGCAGTACGGGCTGTTCCTCGACCGCCGGCGCGTCGATCCGCTCGCCGTCAGCGGGCACGAGCTCGCGGCGTTCATCACCGAACTCGCGTCGGGCTCCGACGAACGGCCGCCGGTCGCCCCGGCGACGCTCCAACGCAAGATCGCCTGCCTGCGCTCGTTCTATCGCCACCTCCGCCGCGACCAGATCCTCGAGCACGACCCGACGTCGGAGCTCCGCGCACCGCGGACCCCCGGGCGCCTGCCGAAGGTCCTCAGCCGCGACGAGGTGCAGCGTCTGCTCGCGCAGCCGACCGGCAACGCACCCGCCGCGCTGCGCGACCGCGCCCTGCTCGAGACGATGTACGCCTGCGGGTTGCGTGCCTCGGAAGCGATCGAGCTCGAGCTCACCGCGCTCGATCTCGAGGCCGGCATCCTGCGTACCCACGGCAAGGGCTCCAAGGAACGGATCGTGCCGATCGGAAGCAAGGCGATCGAGACGCTGCGGGCCTACCTCGAGCGCGCCCGGCCCCGCCTGGTCGGCCTCCGCGACGAGCCGCGCGTGTTCCTCAATCTCCGCGGCACCGGCCTCTCGCGCCAGGGGCTCTACAAGATCGTCCAACGCCATGCACGCAGCGCCGGGCTCGAGGATCGGATGAGCCCGCACACGCTGCGTCACACGTTCGCGACCCACCTCCTCGCCGGCGGCTGCGACCTGCGCTCACTTCAGGAGATGCTCGGCCACGCCGACATCGGTACGACGCAGATCTACACCCACCTGTCGACCGAACGCCTGCGCGAGGTCTACTTCGACGCCCACCCGAGAGCGCAGCTCGACCGCTCGCACTGACGCCGTGCCCCACCGCCAGCCCTGACCCGTGCCCCAGCCGATCGGACAGCCCGGCGGGATCACTCACTTCGATGACGCACGCTCGCTGGAGTGGGACCTCGGGCATCTCCGCAGCCGCTGGACGATGCTCGGCGAGGCGGCTGGATCGGTCACCGCTGGGGTGCGGCGGATCGAGGTGCCGGCCGGCGGCTGGTCGACACCCGCGCACGAGCATGGGGGGGAAGAGGAGATCTTCTACGTGCTCGCGGGGACCGGGGTGTCGTGGCAGCGCGGGAAGGCCAGCGAGATCCGGGCGGGGGACTGCATCGTCTACCTGCCGCGGTCCGGCGCCCACACGGTGCACGCCGTGAGCGATCTCGACCTGCTC
This sequence comes from uncultured Solirubrobacterales bacterium, assembly GCA_963850335.1. Lineage (GTDB taxonomy): Bacteria > Actinomycetota > Thermoleophilia > Solirubrobacterales > Solirubrobacteraceae > Palsa-465. The sequence continues at coordinate 154,187 of CAWKKY010000002.1, forward strand.
GCGTTCGGCACCCGTGAACCGGACAACGCGGTCGCGTTCCCCCGTTTCGGCATGTCGCTCGTCGGGACACGGGCGACGGAGTCCGCGCCACGGGTGATCGATGGCGCGCCGTTCCAGTTCGTGCGCGAGAGTGAGCTGGGACCGCCGGAGCTGCCCGACACTCCGAATGCCCGCCCGGCGACGACCGTCAACGTCGCCGACGTCGAACCCCAGCGCGTTGAGCGGACGCGGATCGTCCGCGAGCGGCGCAACCTCGGCCGCGCGGCGGGGTCGGTCCGCACCGGCCTTCAGCACGTGACCGTGGCCCCCGGCAAGGAGTCCTCACCCCAGCACTGCCACTCCCACGAGGAGGAGATCTTCGTGGTCCTCGACGGCGACGGCTCCGTCGTGCTCGGGGAGACCGAGACGCCGGTTCGCCCCGGGACGGTGGTCGCGCGGCCCGCGGGTACGGGCGTCGCGCACCTGTTCGTCGCAGGCCGGACCACGCTGCACTATCTCGCGTACGGAACCCGTGACCCTGCGGACACGTGTTACTACCCGCGATCGAACAAGATCGCGTTCCGGGGTCTCGGCGTGGTCGCGCGGCTCGAGCCGGTCGACTACTGGGACGGCGAGGGCTAAACGGGCGGGCGCTCGGGCCGATCCGGGTGCGAGAATCGGCCCGTGCCACCGAGGATCCTTCGTCTTCTGGCGGGCAGGGCATGAGGCGGGCGTTCGTCGTCGTGCTCGACGCCTGCGGCGCCGGCCCGCTCCCGGACTCCGCCGCCTACGGTGACGCCGGCGCCAACACGTTCGGTCACCTGGCCGAGGCGGCCGGCGGACTGGACCTGCCGACGCTCGGGCGCCTCGGGCTGGGCTCGATCCTGCCGGTCGAGGGCGTCCCGCCGGCCGCCGATCCGGTTCTCTACGGTCGGCTGCATCCCCTCGGCGCCGGGAAGGACTCGACCGCCGGGCACTGGGAGCTGATGGGAGTCGTGCAGCCTCAATCGCCCCCGACCTACCCCGACGGGTTCCCGGCTGCGGTGATCGATGTTGTCGTCGACGCGGCGCATCGACCCGTGATCTGTAACCGCCCGTACAACGGGATCGACGCAATCGACGACTTCGGGGCCGAGCAGCTGCGCAGCGGCGCCCTGATCGTCTACACGAGCCAGGATTCGGTGCTCCAGATCGCCGCCCACGAGCGGGTGGTCGGCTCCGACGAACTCCACGCGATCTGCCGCGTGGTGCGCGAGCGGCTCGCGGCTGAGCACGCCGTCGGCCGGGTGATCGCCCGGCCGTTCCGCGGCGAGCCGGGCGCGTTTGCACGCACGGATGGGCGCCGCGACTACGGGCTCCCGCCGGGCTGGTCCTATCTCAACGAGCTCCAGGGGGCCGGCGTGCCCGTGCACACGGTCGGGAAGGTTGGGCAGCTGTTCGCCGGGACCGGGATCGACGAGCAGCATCCCGGGGCCACGAACGCCGTGGCCCTCGATGAGACGTTCCGGCTGCTCACGACTCTCGACCATGGGTTCGTGTTCACGAACCTGATCGAGACCGACCAGGTCTACGGCCATCGCCACGACGTCGACGGGTTCCACCGTGCGCTCCAGGGCATCGACCAGGCGGTCGCGGGCTGGCTCGAGCGGCTCGGGCCCGACGATCTGCTCGTGCTCACCGCCGACCACGGCTGCGACGTGACGATGCCCCACACCGACCACACCCGCGAGGCCGTGCCGCTGCTCGCGGCGTTCGGAGGCAACGGCGGCCGCCGCCACGATGGTCCGCTCGCCGACGTCGGCGCGAGCGTGCTCGCGTGGCTGGCCAGCGGCGCCGTGTCCTCGACGCTGCCGGGGCGGTCATTCCTCGGGACCCGGGAGGCCATGGGTGCCTGAGCTACCCGAGGTCGAGACGATCCGCCGCCAGCTCGCCCCGCACGTCGAGGGACGGCGGATCGAATCGGTGGAGCTGTTCGATGCGCGCTGGACACGCCCGTACCCGCCGGAGACGGTCGCCGGCGGGCTCACCGGGGCGGTGATCGAGCGGATCACGCGGGCGGGGAAGTACCTCGTCTGGGAGCTGTCCGGCGAGCTGTTCCTGCTCGTGCACCTGCGGATGACCGGCGCGCTTCTGTTCGATCCGTCGGTCGAACCAATCCACACGCGCGTGCGGTTTGAGCTGAGCGGCGGGCACCGGCTCGTATACGTCGATCCGCGTCGGTTCGGAACCGGCCACCTGCTGGCCGGTGCTGATGCCTGCGACTCCTATCTCGCGGAGCGCCTGGGCCCCGAGCCGTTCACGCCGGCGTTCACCACCGACTACCTCCGGCGCGCCGCCCGGGGACGGGTCGCGCCGATCAAGGCGTTCGTGCTCGACCAGCGCCGGATTGCCGGCGTCGGGAACATCTACGCCGATGAGGCGCTGTTCCGGGCCGGGATCCACCCGCTGCGCCCGGCCGGACGGCTGACCGGCGCCCAATGGGCGCGGCTGCGGGACACGATCGAGGAGGCACTCAGCGCCGGCATCGACGCCAAGGGCGCCTCGATCGACGACTTCCGCCACGTCGATGGCGCCCGTGGCTCCTTCCAAGATCGCTTTCAGATCCACCTGCGCGCCGGCGAGCCCTGCATCGTCTGCGGGCGACCGGTGCGCAAGATCGTCGTCGGGGGCCGTGGAACCTACGTGTGCGAGCACTGCCAGCCGCGCCCGCGGGCACGCCGAAGCGCTCCTGCGGCGGGGCGGGGCCGCGCGGGGCCGCGCGGGGCCGCTGGGCCGTCCGCCGGCGTCCGCGGCCGTACCTAGGCGGCGATCAGGTTCTTGAGCTGGCCCTGGCGGTCGGCGGCGACGAGCTGGTCGAGCCCGCCGATCGTCTCGCCGTCGATCACGATCTGGGGGAACGTGATCATCCCGGTGCGCTTCGAGAGCTCCGCGCGGCCGTCCGGGTCCTTTGCCAGATTGATCTCTTCATAGCCGATGCCGCGCTTGGTGAGGAGAGCCTTCGCTGTCACGCAGCGTGCGCACTGATCGGTGGTGTAAACGGTGACGTTAGCCATTGCTATACAAAAGATAGCTTGTGATTCCGGGATGTGGCGCCGGCAGATTCTTCGGGGGGACAGCCGGTGCCGGGGCCGCTGAGCACCGAGGCGATCGTGCTCCGGTCGATTCGCTACGGCGAGGCCGATCGGATCCTGCATCTGTACACGCCCGATCACGGGCGAGTGTCCGCGATCGCCAAGGGCGTCCGGCGGTCGCGGAGCCGGTTCGGCGCCCGGCTTGAGCCGTTCTTCCACGTCCGCGCGCATCTGCACGAGGGACGCAGCGAGCTGCTGACGGTCACCGGCGTCGACACGATCACGACCCACGCCGGGCTCCGCGAGCACGCGGCGACGCTCGACAACGCCGCCCGCGCGTGCGACGCCGTGTCCCGCCTGTTCGAGACGAGCGACCCCCATCCCGAGGTGTTCCGGCTGCTCGCGAACGAGCTCGCGCTGCTCGCCGGCGACCCCGGGCAGGCCCGCCCGGGGAATGGGCTCGCGTTCCGGATCAAGCTGCTGCTCGCGGCGGGGATCGTGCCGCACCTCGCGGCGTGCGCCTCGTGCGGTGAGTCCGAGCACCTCCAGGGCTATTCGGCCGCCGCCGGCGGGATCGTCTGCAACGCGTGTGAAGGGTCCGCGTTCCCGCTCTCCGAGGAGTCCTACCGATTCCTCATCGATGCCCTCGGGCGACCGCTCGCCCAGGCGCCCGACGCCTCCGAGCGGGCGCTCCGACAGGCCGAGCGGGCGATCGGCGAGACCGTCGAGTTCCACGCCAACGTACGGTGGCGGCCGCTGCTCCACACCGCATAACGATCGCCGCGGTCCGTCGGTTTGTGCCGACTCTGTGACGCGCACCCCGTTGGGCGCCCATCCGCTGTCAGAATCGAAGGATCGTGAGCGACCAGATGGTGACGACCGGCTACGAACATCCCGGCGGGGCGGTGGCCTCGGCGTTCGCGGCGCGCATCCAGGCCCAGGAGGAGACCCTGCTCTCGCCGCTGGCCACGCGGTCCTATCCGCCGGCCCGGGCGCGCCCCGAGACCGATTGCGGGTTGCGGACACCGTTCCAGCGCGACCGCGACCGGATCGTTCACTGCAAGGCGTTTCGCCGGCTCAAGAGCAAGACCCAGGTCTTCGTCGCGCCGATCGGCGATCACTACCGCACGCGCCTCACCCACACGCTCGAGGTGACCCAGGTGTCGAGGACCGTCGGCCGTGCCCTGCGCTTGAACGAGGATCTCGTCGAGGCGATCGGGCTCGGGCACGATCTCGGCCATCCGCCGTTCGGGCACATCGGCGAGGAGGCGCTCGACGAGTGCCTGCGCGAGCGCTTCGGTACCTCGTTTCTGCACCACGAGCACTCGCTGAGGGTCGTCGACACGCTCGAGCGCGACGGCCAGGGACTCAACCTGACCGATCCGGTCCGCGACGGAATCGTCAGCCACTCCGGCCGCGCGCGGGAGCCGAGAACGCTCGAGGGCAAGATCGTCCGGCTCGTCGACCGGATCGCCTACATCAACCATGACATCGACGACGCGGTGCGAGCGGGCGTGCTCTCGCCCGACGACCTGCCGGCGGAGCCGATCGCGATCCTGGGCGACACCGGCCCCCACCGCATCGACACGCTCGTGCACGACCTCGTCGAGCATTCCGACGCCGCCGACGACATCGTCCAGGGCGAGCGCATCGGCGGCGCCATGAGCGAGCTGCGCACGTTCATGTTCAACCGCGTCTACCTCGGGCCGGAGGCCAAGCGCGAGGGCGAGAAGATCCGGCTCGTCGTGCGGATGCTGTTTGGTCACTTCTGCGCCCATCCCGACGAGATCCCCTCCTCGATCCCGGACGGCGAGCTGTCCCAGCGCGTGACCGACTGGATCGCCGGGATGACCGACGGCTTCTGCATCCGCACGTTCGAGAGCCTCAGCGTGCCGGCGGCGTTTGCGCCATGAGCGGCCCGACGCATCGACCCGCCTGACGCCGATGGCCCGGTACACCCCCGATTCTCGCGACCGTGTCCTCGACGCCGTCGACATGGTGTCGCTCGTCGGCTCGCGCGTCGAGCTCCGGCGAGCGGGCGTCGACAGCTACTTCGGCCTGTGCCCATTCCACGATGAGCGCAGCGGCTCGTTCCACGTCCGCCCGGACGAGAAGCACTACCACTGCTTCGGCTGTCAGGCCTCGGGCGACCCGTTCACGTGGGTGATGGAGACCGAGGGGCTTGACTTCAAGGCCGCGATGGAGGCGCTCGCCGACCGCTTCGGCGTCAAGCTCGAGACCGTCGACGAGGACCCGGCGGCGGCCGCGCGGCGGGAGCGACGCGAGCGGCTCTACTCGCTGCTCGGTCGGACCGCGACGTACTACGGGCGCTATCTGTGGGAGTCGGCCGAGGCCCAGCCGGCCCGCAAGTACCTGCTGGCGCGCGGGCTGACCGAGCAGACGCTCAAGGAGTTTCAGGTCGGCTACGCGCCGAGCGCATGGGACCGCATCCTCACCGCCTCGCGGTCGGCCGGCTTCAGCGAGGCCGAACTGCTCGACGCCGGCCTTGTCCAGCGCTCGAAGAACCGTCCCGGGTCGGTCTACGACCGCTTCCGGGAGCGGATCATGTTCCCCTCGGTCGATGCCCGCGGGCGCGTGCGCGGCTTTGGCGCCCGGGCGATGCGGGACAACCAACCGCCGAAATACCTCAACACCTCGGAGAACGAGCTCTACCAGAAGCGCAGCCAGCTCTTCGGGATCGACCACGCCCGGGCGGTCGCGGCGCGCGCGGGCCGGATGATCCTCGTCGAGGGCTACACGGACGTCCTCGCCCTCCATCAGGCGGGGCTGCGCAACGCCGTCGGGATCATGGGCACCTCGTTCACCGAGGAGCAGGCGACCGAGCTCGAACGGATCGTCCGCGTCCTCGATCTCTGCCTCGATGCCGACAGCGCCGGCCAGGAGGCGATGCTCCGGGCGGCCCAGGTCGCCGAGGGACGCAAGCTCGAGCTCCGCGTCGTGCCGCTGCCCCAGGGAACCGACCCGGCCGAGCTGATCGAGCGCGACGGGGTCGAGGCACTGCGCGAGCGCGTCGCCGCCTCGGAGCCGTTCGTCGTCTTCCACGTCGACCGGATCCTCGACCGCGCCGACACGCGCAGCGCCGAGGGGCGCGACCGCGCGGTGGCGGAGCTCGCGCCGGTCCTGTCCCTGCCCGCGAGCGCGCTGCGCGAGGACCTGCTCCGGCGGGTGGCGAGCCGGCTCGAGCTCTCCGAGGGACGGCTGGCCGCGCTGATGTCCGAGAGCGGGCGCGCGGCTGGGCCACCGTCCGGCGCCGCCAACGGCACGGGGTCTGGCGGGGCCCGGTCGGGGTCGCCCGGCGGGTCCTCGGGCAACGGCGGCGGACCGACAGCCGCCGGCGGCGCGGGGTCTGGTGGGTCGCCCCGACCGATGGATCCGGCCGTCCGTAACGAGGGTCAGTTCCTCGTCCTGTGCGTCGTCCGTCCCGAGGCCGGCGAACGCGCCCTCGCCGCCATCGATCTCGACGAGCAGCTGACGAGCGCCCGGCTGCGGCGCGTCGCCCGGCATCTCATCGGGCGCTGCGCGACCCCGATGTCCGGCATCGACCCCGAGGACGAGGATCTCGCGCGGCTCGTCGCCGAAATCGTCGCCCGCGCGGGCCGGGAACACGACATCGGCGACGACCACGTCGAGCAGCAGCGGCTGCTGCTCGAGCTCAACCGGCTCGAGCGGGCTCTCCGGCGCGCCCGCGGCGGGGGCGGGGGCGACGTCGGCGCCATCGCCCGTGACCGCGAGCGGGTGCTCGAGGAGATCCGCGAGCTCGACAGCCGACTGGAAAAGCCCCTCTAAGCAGGGGTTAAGGCGTCGGTCTCTCGTAGGCGTTCCGTCCGGGCCTCATGCGAACATACGTTCGTCATGAGATCGTGCGGAAGGGGAGAGAGATGGAGATGGACAAAGACTCATTGATGCTGCTCCTGGCCCAGGGAGTGAGCGTCGAGGAGATCGGCCGGCGCTTCAACCGGCACCCGTCGACGGTGGCCTACTGGATGGCGAAGTTCGGGCTCGAGGCACCGAACCGAGAAAAGCACGCCGCCAAGGGAGGGATAGAACGGGAGCGGCTGGAGGCGTTCGTGGCGCAGGGACGGTCGATCGCAGCCATTGCGGAAGAGCTTGGGGTCGCGAAATCGACGGTTCGTCACTGGCTTGGCCGGTACAACCTGCGCACTGATCAAGCGCGCAATCGCCAAGCAGCATCGCGTGGCGCCGGGTTACCGACCGTCACGCTGGCCTGCGCGCATCACGGTGAGACGGACTTCGTGCTCGAAGGTCGTGGCTACTACCGCTGCAAGCTCTGCCGCGTCGAGCGCGTGACGCAGCATCGCAGGGACATGAAGGCGACGCTCGTCAGCGAGGCTGGTGGGCGGTGTGTGCTTTGCGGGTACAACCGCACGGCCCGGGCGCTCGCGTTCCACCATCTGGACCCGAGCGAGAAACGGCTACCGGTCAGTTGGAACGGCGTGACCGTGTCGATTGACACCTTGCGCACCGAGGCGAGTAAGTGTGTTCTCCTGTGCGCCAACTGTCACGCCGAAGTTGAAGACGGAGTCGTGTCTGTGCCGCTAGAGTTGCTTTCGAGCTGACGCGGTCAGCACATTGCACCATAATCCGGGGTAACTCAACTGGCAGAGTGTTCGGCTGTTAACCGAAATGTTGCGGGTTCGAGTCCCGCCCCCGGAGTTTGTCGTCTGAGCGCGCCGCGCCTAGGCGTTTCGCGAAGCGTTCATCAGGAGCGTGACCATTGAAGATCTACGTCTGTTACGGGACCTGGAAGGCAGCGCCCCGGCCCGGTGGCCACCCGTGTGGCCAGGCCTACCACGCGCTCGCCGACGCCGGTCACGAGCCAGAGGTGATCAGGGCGTACGGCCTGGGCGCTCTGCCGGACTTCATGAACCAGACGCCCGGGCGGCGCGAGGTCAAGCGCCTGACCGGCAACAACTGGGTTCCGCTGCTCGTCACCGACGAGGGCGAGCCGATCCAGGGCTCGGACAAGATCATCGCGTGGGCGAAGGATCACCGCGCGGGATCGTCGGCGCCCGAGCAAACCGTCGTCAACGGTGCCGCGGCGGGCGCGAATGCCGCGGCCGGCAGTCCGACCACGCCGAGCTAAGTCGTCGCCGCCGGGCTGAGCTCCGATCGAGCCGACCTGAGACCCGCCATGCGCCCGACGCTCACGCTCTCCGATCTCAAGCGGTGGGAGGACAACGGCGCGACGTGGCGCCCCCTCGAGGTCGCAGACGATCACGCGGTCGTCGAGCTGTGCACGTGCACGGGTGAGCCGGTCGACACCCAGACCGGTGACGCGCCGGATCTGATCGCGTTCGTCCGCGCCCACCGCGACGACGACTGACTCCCGCGCGGGGCGCCCGCCGGTCCCCGCGCGCCGCCGCTCCCCGCGCGCCGCCGGCCGCCGCGCGCCGCCGCCGCCGCCGCCGCCAAAGTTCAGCCGGGCCGGCCGCGAGAGAGGAGAGAACTCGCGACCGACCCGGCACCCTGCGCGAAACACTCCGAGGCGGACGGCGAGGCGCCGACACTCACCCGCTCAGCGGCCCTTCCAGCCTGGGCGCCCGCTTCGGTCGTCGTGACTGTTTCGACAATTCCTCGCTTAACCCTTAGCGGCGGTCAGTTCGCTTACGAACCGTTGGGCGCCGGAACCTCGGCGAGCTGCTCGACGAGGTCCGCTGCGGTCGACGCCCCATCGTGGGTCGCGGCCCAGGCCGACAGCGCCCGCGCCCGCTCCGCGAGCATCGGCTCCGCGAGCACCCGCCGCACGGCGAGGCGCAGCGTCGCCGGCGACAGGAACCGCCACGGCAACCGCACGCCGACGCCCGCCCAGTCGATCCGGGCCGCGTTCTCGCCCATGTCGCCGGAATGCGGCACCGCCAGGACCGGGCAGCCGGACTCGAGCGCGCGCGCCACCGTCCCGTGCCCGGCGTGCGAGATCACGACCGACGCCCGCGGCATCGTGCGGGAGTACGACAGCCACTCGACGAGCCGCGCGTTTGGGGGCACGTCGACCGGTCGGGCAAGCGGCCTGCGATTCGTCGCGGCGAGCACGCGGACCGGCTCGCGCCCGAGCCCGAGCAGCGCCGCCCGCAGCAGCCGGTGCTCCGGATCCTGCGCGGTCGACGGCGCGATCAGCACGAGCGGCGCATCTCCCGGTGGCGACTCGACCTCTCCGAACGGCGGCTCCCAGATGAGCGGCCCGACGATCTTCACGTGCGACGGCCACGCCCGCGGGTATTCGAGCTGGGGGAACGTCCCGACGAGGCACAGCTGCTCGCTGATCCCCCCGAACAGCCGGGTCACCGGCGGCAGCCCCAGCCGTACCCGCGTCTCGTTGAGCTCGCTGCGGCCCCGGCGGAGTCCTGCCTCGACCGGGTGCGACAACGACCGCCACAGCCGCTGCCCGAGCACCGTCCGCGGGTATCGCGCGCCGAGCGCGTACGGCGCTGCGCCGTCGGCGCTCGACGGATGCACATGGGGGATCAGCGTCGCCGCCGGCACCCCCTCGAGCTCCGCGGCCATCGCCGGCGCGAGCGTCAGGATGTCGTGGACGACGACGTCCGGCGACACCGCCGCCATCGCCTCGCGCGTCTCGGCCGTGGCGACGACGACGGCTTCGTAGGGCTTCAGTGGCTGATCACGGGTCGGGAACACCGGGTACTCCGGCGCGGCCACGAACCGCATGCCCTCCGCCTCGGCGGGCTCGCGCCAGCGCTGCCAGGTTTCGAACGTGACGTCATGCCCACGGGCAGCCAGCCGCGCCCCGAGCGCGAGCATCGGGAATGCGTGGCCCGGGTCGCCGAACGCGCCGAGGAAGATCCGCAGGCGCCGTCCGCCGCTCAACCGTTCACTCCGCCAGCTCAGCCACCGCGCGCAGCTGCGCGATCCGGTCGTCCGTGGTGAACGCCATCGGGGTGACCATCAGCGTTCCCACACCGGCGTCGCGGAACGCCGCGAGCCGATCACGGACGACATCGCGCGGGCCGCACAGCGAGACCATGTCGATCAGCGCGTCGGGGATCGCGTGGCCGGCCTCTTCCTTGCGGCCGTCCAGGTAGAGATCCTGGATCTCCTTGGCGGCATCCTCGAACCCGTAGCGCTGGACGAGGTTGTTGTAGAAGTTCTGCTTGCGCGAGCCCATGCCGCCGATGTACAGCGCGAGCACCGGCCGCATGAGGTTGCGCGCGAGCTCGCGATCGTCGGACACGTACGCGTTGACGGTCGGCGCGATGTCGAAATCGTCCAGCGTCTTGCCGGCCCGGTCGGCGCCCTCCTGGAGCAGCTTGCGGAACTCGGACACGTACTCGGGGGAGAAGAACGTCGGGATCCACCCGTCGGCGATCTCGCCCGCGAGCTGGGTGTTCTTCGGCCCGATCGCCGCGAGATAGATCGGGATCCGCTCCTGCTTGGGGGCGATCGTCAGCTTGAGCGCGCGGCCCGGCCCGTCCGGCAGCGGCAGCTCGATCGTCTCTCCATGGAACTCGACGCGTTGGCGGCTCAGGGCCATCCGCACGACTTCGACGTACTCCCGCGTGCGCTGGAGCTGCTTGGCGAACCGCTGCCCGTGCCATCCCTCGGCGACCTGCGGGCCCGAGCTGCCAATCCCGAGCACCATCCGCCCGCTGGACAGCTCGTCGATCGTCGCCGCCGTCATCGCGGTCATCGCCGCGCTGCGGCCCGGCATCTGGAAGATCGCTGAGCCGAGCTTGATCTTGCTCGTGCCCGCGGCCAACCAGGCGAGAACGGTCGCGGCATCCGACCCGTACGCCTCGGCGGCCCAGACGGAGTCGTAGCCGAGGCGTTCGGCCTCCTGGACGACCTGTAGCTGATCCTGGGGACCCATGCCAAGACCCCAGTAACCGACGTGCACTCCAAGCTTCATCTGCAAGGTTCCTTTCGCGAACAGGAGATCGCTTGAGGGGGCCGACGGGCGCCTATACAGTGGCCACGTCGCCCCGGGAGGCGATGAACCCTATGCGAGAACGGCATCGCGCGACGATCAACGAGCTGCGCACAACGGTGGAGTGCCTACCGCGGCACACCCGGGTCGCAATGCTCGAAGGCATCCGCACCAACGAGATCATCGTCGGCGCCTACACGAGCGACGGCGGGATCTGTCCGATGCTCGCCGCCCATCGGGCGGGCGGCCGGACCGACTGCATCTCGTTCGCCAAGGCGTGGGACCGATTCGCGTTCTCGCAGAAGCGCAGCAAGCGCGCGCGTCGGGCCACCGAGCGTGAACTGCTCATTCTCCGCACGCACCTCGAGGCGAGCCTGCTCGACGACGAGGGGCCCGCGTCGGATCTGAGCGCGGCGATGGCCGAGCATCGCGCGTTGATGGAGCTCCGGGCCGCCGAGCAGGCGGCCGCGCCGCAGCCCGAGCCCGCGGCGCAGCCCGAGCACGCCGCGCAGCCCGAGCCCGCCGCGCAGCCCGAGCCCGCCCCGCAGCGTCGGCGGCGGACGCGTACCGGCCCGCGCCCCGGCGATCCGGACCGCAGCCGCGAGCTGGGCGCGCGTGGCGGATGGTCGTGGATGCGCGTCGTGCGCCGGCTCGATGATTACGAGCGGGCACTCGCGCGGCTCGAGGCAGCCGCCGGCGAGCACGAGCAGCGCACCACTGAGCTTGTCTGACGACGCCGCGGCGCGAGCGGACGAGACGTCCGGCCCGGCTGAGACCGGCGCTGCCGGCTCTCCGCCGAGCCTCGACGAGCGGCGCACGAGCCCGCTCGAGCTGCTGTGGGACCTCGTGTTCGTGTTCGCGGTCACGCAGGTCACCTCGCTGCTCTCCCACGACCTCACCTGGAGCGGCTTCGGACGCTCGATGCTCATCCTCGCGCTCATCTGGTGGGCATGGTCGGCGTTCGTGTGGGCGGCCAATGCGCAGGCGAGCACCGACCTGAGCTTCCGCGTCTGCCTCTTGCTCGCGACAGTCTTCATCTTCATCGCCGGCCTCGCGCTCCCGCAGGCGTTCGGGGCGCAGGGAACGCTCTTCGCGGTCACCTACGCCGTCGTCCGGGTGCTCCACCTCGTGCTCTACGCCGATGCCTCGCGCAAGGGCAACGCCTCGTGGTCGGCGATCGCCGGGTTTGCGGTGACGGTGGCGATCGGGTTGACGCTGCTGATCGCCGGCTCGTTCGTCCACGGCACGGCTCGTGTCCTGCTCTGGCTCGCCGCGGTGGCGATCGACTATGCCGGGCCGGCGTGGCTCACCCGGGAGCAGCTCCGCGGGCTGCAGCGGGTCGCCGTCGCCCACTTCGCCGAGCGCTACAGCCTGTTCGTGATCATCTGCCTCGGCGAGTCGATCATCGCGATCGGGGTCGGCGCCCGCGGCGAGCCGATCACCACTTCACTTGTCGCCGCGGTCGCGCTCGGCCTGCTGACGACGATCGGGATGTGGTGGACGTACTTCGAGGGATTCGCGGGCGTCGCCGAGGAGCGCCTGCGCGAACACGAGGACCCGGTGCTCGCCGCCGCGGACGGCTACAGCTACATCCATCTCGTGATCGTCGCGGGGATCATCGTCTTTGCCGTTGGCGTCCACTTCATCGTGCTCGAGCCGACCCACACGCTCGCCGACGCCGCGCGGCTCACGTTGTGCGGAGGGCTGGCGCTCTATCTCGCGGGTCATCTCGCGTTCCGACTGCGGATGGTGGGGTCGTTCGAGCCTGAGAAGGCGATCGTCGTCGTCGCGCTGCTCGTCCTCTACGGCGTCGGTGGCGGCATCGTCGCGTGGGGCCTGGCAGCGATCACGACGGCTCTGCTCGCACTGTTGTGCGTGGCCGAGTCGCGAGCCGAGCTCTGAAAGGGGCGGCACCCCGTTGGACGCCGATGCGCCCCACTACCGTTTCACCTGACCGACCACAGGGGAGATGCAGCACATGGCGACACAAGCAGGGCTGGAGCTGAGAGCAACCGACGACCGCGCGTTCGACGAGATCCTGACCCCGGACGCACTCGAGTTTGTGGCTGCGCTGCAGCGGGAATTCGGCGCACGCCGCTCTGAGTTGCTCACGGCGCGCGCCGAGCGTCGCGCCCGGCTCGCCGCGGGAGAAACGCTTGACTTCCTCCCTGGCACGAAGGAAGTCAGGGAGAGCGACTGGACCGTGGCGCCGGTCCCCGCGGACATGCGGCAGCGGTGGGTCGAGATCACCGGGCCGACCGATCGCAAGATGACGATCAACGCGCTCAACTCCGGCGCCGACGGCTTCATGGCCGACTTCGAAGATGCGAACGCGCCGACGTGGCGCAACATGGTCGAGGGCCACATCAACCTCCGTGACGCGATCGAGGGAAGGATCACCTACGACGGCTCCGACGGCCGACATTACGAACTCGGCGAGACCCCGGCGACGCTGCTCGTCCGCCCCCGCGGATGGCACCTGCCCGAGCGCCATTTTCTCGTCGACGGCGACCCGGTCGCGGGCGCGTTCTTCGACTTCGGGATGTACGTGTTCCACAACGCGCGGAGCCTGCTCCGTAACGGCTCGGGGCCGTACTTCTACCTGCCGAAGATGGAGTCCCATCTCGAGGCACGGCTCTGGAACGACGTCTTCAACTACGCCCAGGACGCGCTCGGGATGGAGCGCGGCACGATCAAGGCGACCGTGCTCATCGAGACGCTTCCGGCGGCGTTCGAGATGGACGAGATCCTGTATGAGCTGCGTGACCACTCGGCGGGGCTCAACGCCGGGCGCTGGGATTACATCTTCTCGGCGATCAAGTGCTTCCGCGAGCAAGCGGACATGGTGCTGCCGAACCGCGTCGACGTGACGATGACGGTGCCGTTCATGCGTGCCTACACGGAGCTGCTCGCCGCCACCTGCCACCGCCGCGGCGCCCACGCGATGGGCGGGATGGCGGCGCTGATCCCGTCACGCAAGGGCGGCGAGGAGGCGAACCAGAAGGCCCTCGACGGCGTCCGCGCCGATAAGGATCGCGAGGTCAAGCAGGGCTACGACGGCACCTGGGTCGCGCACCCCGACCTCGTCCCGCTCGCGCGGGAGATCTTCGAACAGGGCCTCGGCGGCGCGCCGAATCAGCTCGAGCGTCAACGCGACGACGTCGACGTCACCGCCGAGCAGCTGCTCGACCTCGCGTCGACCCCGGGTCAGATCACCGAGCAAGGCCTGCGCACGGACGTCAGCGTCGGCTTCCAGTACATCTCCTTCTGGCTCGGGGGCCGCGGCGCGGCCGCCATCAACAACCTCATGGAGGACGCGGCCACCGCCGAGATCTCCCGCTCCCAGATCTGGCAGTGGATCCGGCACGGCGCCCAGCTCGAGGACGGCCGCACCGTCACCCGCGAGCTCGTCCTCCAGATCCTCGACGAGGAGACCGCCAAGATCCGCGAGACCGTCGGCGAGGACACCTGGCAGGCCGGCCGTCCCGACGACACCCGCGAGATCTTCGAGGCCGTCTCCCTCGCCGACGAGCTCCTCGAGTTCCTCACCCTCCCGGCCTACCAGTACATCGACTGACACCGGGCCACGCTGCCGCAGCGGACCGCACCGCGTGCGTGGCGGTCAGCTGCGGCAGGTGCGAAGCGCTAAGGCCGGGCCAAGAATGCCCCTTAGCGGGTCGCCTTCTTCACGGCCGAGGCGGCCTTCCCCGCGGCATTGCGAGCCTTGCCCTTCAACTCCTCGCCCGCGCCGCGGGCCTCCGTGCCACGGCGGCCGGTGGCCCGGCCGGTGTCCTTCTTGGCCTTGCCCTTGAGTTCCTCTGCCTTGCCCTTGACCCGCTGTGTCCGGTCACCCATGGTGCAGCTCCTCTCTCGAAGCGCCGAGTTGACTATTGGTGGCGCGGTGCTACCCGTAAGTAGCGCCGCGCACGCTCACGGGACCCCTCGAGCACGCTCACGGCACCATCCAGGACAGCGGTCCGGACTGGAGCAGGACGAGCACGGCCATCAGCAGCACGAGCAGGACGCTCCAGCCGACGACCCGTCTGAAGATGTCGCCCTCCTTCCCGGCGAGGCCGACCGCGGCCGCGCCGATGGCGAGGTTCTGGGGCGAGATCATCTTCGCGAGCACGCCGCCCGAGCTGTTCGCTGCTGCGAGCAGCGTCGGCGACAGGTCGGACTTGTGGCCGGCCGCGACCTGGAGCGCGCCGAACAGCGAGTTCGTCGAGGTGTCAGACCCGGTCACGGCGGTCCCGAACCAGCCGATCAGCGGTGACAGGAACGCGAAGAAGCCACCCGCGCCCGCCGCCCACGTGCCGAGCGTGGCGGTCTGGCCGGAGAGGTTCATCACGTATGCGACGGCGAGCACGGCGCACACGGTCACCAGCGCCCAGCGGATCTGCACGAGCGTGCGCCAGTAGACACGCAGCGCCTCGCGCGGGCGGACGCGCAGGACGAGCGCGGTCAGCACGCCGGAGACGAACAGCCACGTGCCGGCGGCGGTCAGCCAGGTCCACTTGAACGTCTCGCTCGTTGGCGCCTTGCCCTTCGAGCTGAGCACATCCAGCCCCGGCCACGAGAACACGCTCGTCGCCTTGTCGAGTGCGCTCTGCACCGGCGACAGGCTCGTCACGCCGAGGACGATGACGATGATGATGTACGGCGCGAACGCCATCAGCAGCTCGGCCCGCCGTCCCGGGCCCCGGCCCTCACCGGACCGGCCCTCACCCGACCGGCCGGCGCCGAGACGCCGCTCGAGCGCCGGGTCACTGACGGCACCACCGGCAATCGCGGGGCGCCCAGAGCCGACCGACCCCGGCGCCGACCCGGGCCCGCCGGCCGCGATCGTCCCGCGCGGCGACCACACGGTGAGCAGCGCCACGAGCGCGCCGGCGGACGCGAGCGACGCGATGATGTCGGTGAGCTGCATGTTGACGTAGTTCGAGATCACGAACTGGAACAGCGCGAACACGAATCCGGCGGTCAGCGCAGCCGGCCACGCCTCGCGCAGCCCACGGCGCCCGTCGGTCATGAAGACGAGGACGAACGGAACGAGCAGCGCCAGGAACGGCGTCTGGCGACCGACCATCTGACTGAGGTGGTGGACCGGGAGACCGGTGACCTGGGCGAGCGTCGCGATCGGGATCGCGATCGCCCCGAACGCGACCGGCGCGGTGTCGGCGACGAGCGCGACGGCCGCCGCCTTGACCGGCTTGACCCCGAGTCCGACGAGCATGATTCCGCAGATCGCGACCGGCGTCCCGAAGCCGGCGAGCGCCTCGAGCAGCGCACCGAAGCAGAACGCGATCACGACCACCTGAACGCGCAGGTCGTCCGATACCGACGCAAACGCGCGTTTCAACACTTCGAAGTGCCCGGACGCCTCCGTCATGTTGAAGATCCAGAGGGCGTTGATAACGATCCACATGATCGGCCAGAAGCCGAAGGCCGCCCCCTCGGCAGCGGCGTCGCCGGCCTGACCGACCGGCATCGAGTACACGATCACGGCCACGAGCACCGCGACCAACAGCGTCAGCAGCGACGCCCACTGGGCCTTCATCCGGAAGACTCCCAACAACAAGAACAGCACGATCAGCGGAAGCACCGCAAAGATCGACGAGACGCCCAGTGAGTGCGACACCGGGTCGAGCACTTGCTTATACACGTCTACCTCCCTCGAATGCACGGTTGCATTCCCAGTCCCCGACCGTGGACTACCCCCGCACCGCCCCGCGATAATCCGAACCCGTGGCTGATTCCGACAATGCCGTCTACGCCGGCCACACCGCCTGGGCGCGAAACCTCGCCGCCCCGGTCCGGGACTTCCTGAGCACGGAGACCGGCAGTGCGGCGGTGCTGCTCGGCGCGACGATCCTCGCTCTGCTGTGGGCGAACTCCCCGTGGCGCGACGCCTACTCGACGGTCTGGAACACCCATTTGGCGATCCATCTCGGCGGCGGCGAGATCGACGCGACGCTCCGTGAGTGGGTCAACCAGGGGCTGATGACGTTCTTCTTCCTCGTCGTCGGACTGGAGGCCAAGCGCGAGCTCGACATGGGCGAGCTGCGCCAGCGCCAGCGCCTCGCGATCCCGGTGATGGCCGCGATCGGCGGCATGGTCGTGCCGATCCTGATCTTCCTCGCGATCAATGCCGGGGGACCAGGCTCGCGGGGCTGGGGTGCCGCGATGTCGACCGACACGGCGTTCGCGCTCGGCGCCCTCGCGCTGCTCACGCCGCAGTCGGCAACGCGCCTGCGGGTGTTCCTGCTCACGCTCGCGGTGTTCGACGACCTCGGCGCGTTGCTCGTGATCGCGACCGCGTACACCAAGCACGTGTCGATGCCGGCGCTGCTCATCGCGATCGGGCTGTTCGGCGTGCTCCTGGCACTCCGCTTCGTGCCCGGGGAGTGGCGCCGTCCGGCGTCGGTCGTCGTCGGCGTCGGGATCTGGATCGCGATGTTCAAGTCCGGGATCGACCCGGTCATCTCCGGGCTCGCCGTTGGACTCGTGACGAGTGCCTACCCGCCCTCGCGGGAGGACCTCGAGCGGGTCACCGAGCTGACACGGTCATTCCGCGAGCAGCCGACCCCCGAGCTGGCGCGCAGCGCCCAGCAGAGCGTCCTCTCGGCGATCTCCCCCAACGAACGGCTCCAGTACACGCTGCATCCCTGGACCGGGTACGTGATCGTGCCCCTGTTCGCGCTCGCCAACGCCGGGATCCATCTCTCCGGCGGGCTGCTCAGCGACGCCGTGACGAGTCCGATCACGCTCGGGATCGTCGTTGGGTACGTCGTCGGCAAGCCGGTGGGGATCATGCTCGCGTCGTGGATCGCCTCGCGGCCGGCGCTCCACGGCACGCGGCCGACGATCAGCTGGCCGGTGCTCGCGGGCGGCGCGTCGGTCGCCGGGATCGGCTTCACCGTGTCGCTGCTCATCTCGAGCCTCGCCTTCCAGGGGCAACGGCTCGACGAGGCAAAGCTCGGCGTACTCGCTTCGGCGGTACTCGCCACGGCGCTCGCCTGGGGCGTGCTGCAGGTGACCAAACGCTTGCCGGCGGCCGTCCGCGCGCGGCAGATCAGCCAGACCGCGGAGGATCTCCTCGACCTCGGCGAGGACGTCGACCCGGAGCGCGACCACGTTCGCGGCGCCGCCGACGCCCCGGTGACGCTTGTGGAGTACGGCGACTTCGAGTGCCCGTACTGCGGCATGGCCGAGCCGGTGATCCGCGAGCTGCTCTCAGAGTTCGGCGACGACCTGCGCTACGTATGGCGGCACCTGCCGCTCAACGATGTGCACCCGAACGCCCAGCTCGCCGCGGAGGCCTCCGAGGCGGCGGCCGCCCAGGGACGGTTCTGGGAGATCTACGAGGCGCTCCTCCATGCCGACGATCTATCCCCCCGCGAGGTCAACCGCATCGCGCACGAGCTCGGTCTCGACACCGACCGCTTCTGGGACGAGGTCCGCCAGCACGAGTACGGGGCCCGCATCTCCGAGGACGTCGCCAGCGCCGACGCGAGCGGCGTGTCGGGAACCCCGAGCTTCTTCATCAACGGCCGTCGGCACTCCGGCGCCTATGACCTGGAGACGCTCACCTCCGCGGTGTCCGCCGCTCGGAACCGCGCGCGCCTGCTCCAGAAAGCCGGGGCCTGACTTACGCGTCGATCCGCGCCGGCAGTCCGAACTGCCCGAACGCCGAGAACAGCCGACCGGGATCCGCGGGCTCGTCCGGCCAGCGCACGTACTTCTCGCGTTCGGTCTGCTCCGTCGACCGTGAGACGAACGCGACGACGTCCGAGATCAGCTCCCCCCGAAACGTCAGCACGTTGAGGGCGAACGGAAAGAACGCCTGCTCGCCCTCGTTCCACGTGTAGAACCCGAGCGCGGGGGACCCGCCGTTGGCGGAGGTGAGGACGACCTTCCAGCGCCACGTGCCGTTCATCGGGTAGCGGCCGAGGAACTCCTTGATCTCTGCGCGGGTGCCGAACCAGCTGCGCAGCGGCGGCATCGCAAACGTCGCGTCCTCGGTGAGCATCGCCGCGACCGTCTCGATGTCGCCTCGCAGCCACGCGTCGACATAGCCGTCGACGATCTCGGTCAGTCGCTCGTCCCCGAGCGTGCGCAGCGTCGCCTGCTGGGACTGCTCGGGCGTCTTCTCCTCGACCGACTTGCGCGCACGCTGAAGCGCGCTGTTGACCGACGCGACGGTGGTCCCGAGCGTCTCGGCAACCTCGGCGGCGGAGAACCCGAGCACCTCACGGAGGATGAGCACCGCCCGCTGGTTCGCCGGCAGGTGCTGGAGGGCGGCGACGAACGCGAGCTCGACGCTTTCCCGCAGCTCGTAGCTCGCATCGGGTCCGGCCACGCCCTCGTCGAGTCCGAGTCGCTCATCGGGGTAGGGCTCGATCCAAACAGATTCAATAATGGGTTCCCCCGGCCCATCGTGCGGGTCGGTCCGCGGGCCGTAGTCGATGGGGAGGACGCGCTTGGGACGCTTGGCGATCAGGTTGAGCGAGGTGTTGGTGGCGATCGTGTACAGCCACGAGCGCAGAGAACTGCGGCCTTCGAAGCGGCCGATCGCGCGCCAGGCGCGCAGCAGCGTCTCCTGGAGGGCGTCCTCGGCGTCGTGGACGGATGCGAGCATCCGGTAGCAGTGGGCGTGAAGCTCGCCGCGGTACGGCGCGACGAGCTGCTCGAACGCGGTCTCGTCGCCGCGCCCGGCGGCGGCGATCAGCTCGCGCTCGCGCGCGGGGGAAACAGCAGAAGACGCAGACATCGTCTCAGGGTAACCATGCCCACCGGCGAAATCCAAGCGATGAGTTCTTCAAACGTGCTCGGTCTAACCCGTAGATCGCCCATGGCGCGCCCGAACAAGCCAGTCGTGCACCTCGAGCTCCACACCGGGGACCTCCAGGCGGCGCATGCGCTGTATTCCGAGCTGTGCGGCTGGCGCCGCGAGCAGATCGAGACTGCGCACGGGTCCTATCTCGCGCTCGAGCTCGGGAGCGGCATCGGCGGCGGGATCGTCGAGTGCGGTGTGCGCCGCCCGATCTGGCTGCCCTACGTCGAGGTCGACAACATCCGCCACACGACGGACGCCGCCCGCGGCCTCGGCGCGGCGGTGCTGCTCGAGCCGCGTGAGGGACCCGCGGGCTGGCGCAGCGTCGTCCGCACCGAGATCGGCGGCGAAATCGCGTTCTGGCAACAGAAGCGGTAGTCGCCCCTCGCGTCCCGGCCATCCCCGCTGCCGGTTGGTCTTGGGAGTTTGGGTGAACTATTCACCACTACGCCCAAAGCCAAAGGCGGGTCATCGCTGCTGCCGCAGCTAGAGGCCGGCGAGGAGCCGGCGCGCCCGCGCACGGCCGGACACCGAGCCCGCGTTCGCGATCCCGACCTCGCTCACCACGCCCCGCACGACCTTGACTAGGCTGGCGGTGGAGCCGGAGCCGACGATGTACCAGGTGGCCGCGCCGACTCGCACCGAGCGCCCGAGCCGCACCCGGCGACGCGCTGTACGCAGCCGGGTCCCGGACCGGACCCCTCGGAGCGTGTACCGGCGGTTCCCCGTGACGGCGACGACGATGCGCCCCGCGGCAAAGCTGAGCCGGATCCCCGCGCGCCCCAGACATGCCGCCCGCGGCGCCCGCCCACGCTGCTCGCCGAGCCACACCGCACCAAGCCGACGCCCCGCAAGACGCCCGGACGCCGCCGGGCAGCCCGCCGGCGGCGACGGCTTCGGACTCGAGACCGACGGCGCCCCGGCCGCGTCCGGCCACACGCTCGGCGAGAGCCGCAGCACGTAGAAGCCGCTCGTCCCGTCCGTGTACCAGACCTCACGCCGCGCGGGCGCAAACGCCGGCTTGGACATCGCGAAGTTGCTGCCGTCGAGCAGGTTCTCGAACTTGTGGGTGGGCGGGGCGACGTAGTAGGCGATCTCCTTGGGATGGAGCGGGTCGCGGATGTCGAATACGCGCAGGCCGGAGGCGATGAACGAGCAGGCGACGATTCCCGGATCGACCTCACGCGGGATGTTGCAGTAATGCGCCGCGTAGCCCTGGACGGGGGAGGTCGCGCCCGGATCGCCGGCCGCGGCCTGGTGCTCGGCGGGCTGGTCGACGGCGAGCCGGATGTTCGACACGACGCGGGGATGGCGCTCATCGGCGATGTCGATGATCCGCGCCGCGCCGACCGTCCCCGGGGGCGCCGTGCCGTTGAACCGGAACGCGTACTCGTCGAACTCGAGGATGTAGGGGTGGCCGTGAATCGTCATCGGGATCGCGTTCTGGGGGATCGACGCCGTATTCCACGTCAGCCGGCTGATCTCGCTCACCTGGGGGTTCGGCTTGCGCGCCTGGATCTGGCTCGTGTCGAGGATCAGGAGCTGGCCGTTCATCGGATCGGCGACGTACGCCCGGTTGCCGTCGTCGGAGAGCGTGAGCCCGTGCGAATACTCGTTGCCCTGCCAGATCGGGTGCGGATGCTTCGGGTCGGTGACATCGATCGCGGTGATCGACTTCACCGCCGTCCCGGCGGCGTAGAACGTGTTGCCGTCCGGAGAGAAGTTCCCCTCGTGACCGAAGCGAGCGACGAGCGCGGTCGAGTCGAGCACCGGGTGTCGGCAGTCCTGGCTCGCGTCATAGATCGAGACGAGGCCGGGGTAGGTCGCCGGGTTGCCAAGCACCGCGGCGAGCAGCCCACGGCGGGGGTTGAGGCTCAACGACTCGTGGGGCGAGAGCATCGGCAGCTGGGTGAGCATGTCGGTCTGCACCGGATGGGCCGGGTCGCTCATGTCGATCACCGCGACCCCATCGCCCGAGCTCGTCAGCTGCACCGCGTTGAGCGGGTACAGCAGCGCGGTGTCATAGAACGCGCACTCGTGACCGTGGGTGTCGACGTAGCGCAGCACCTTGAAGCCACCCGACTGGCCCTGGTGAGCGACGAGCGACAGGTTGCACCAGTAGCCGTTCGCGCCCGCCGGTGACTGGAGCGCCGCCGCCGGCACGCGACCTTGGACGCCGTCGAGCGGATGCGATCCGGGGCCGCACGCTGCGCGCGGGACCGCGACCGACGGGGGCTCGGGGTTGGTCTGGACCGGGACCTGAGCCGGGGTCTGGCCGCCCGCCTGACCGAGCGCGAGCAGATCATTCAGCGGGTTCGGCAAGTCGCCCCGCGCGAGTCCCGCCGGGACCGCAAACGCGATCACCAAGAGGGCGACCCTGACCTGCCACAGCGACAACCAACCCAGACCTCTACGCACGCTCACGCCTCCCGCCGTTGACGCACCGGATCATAGAGCTATGCATGGGGACGGCGTCGCAGTGGGGCGCGGCGAACTACGGCGTGCGAGTGAGGCGAGATTCGGATGCGCCAGCCGGGGCGGATCCGGCACGCTCGGGATCAGCGCATGACGACCGGCCGAACCGACCGAGGATGGAGCGAGACCCGGCGCGAACGGGTGACGTTGTTCGCGATGTGCTTCGGGCTGTTCATGATCATGCTCGACAACACGATCGTCAACGTCGCGCTGCCGTCGATCCAGCGTGAGCTCCACGTCAGTCCGGAGACGCTCGCCTGGACGGTGAACGCGTACGTCGTGCCGTTCGCCGCACTGATCCTGCTCGGCGGCAAGCTGGGTGATCGGTTCGGCCGACGCCGGCTGTTCATCGTCGGTCTGGCGATCTTCACCGCCGCCTCGGCCGCCTGCGCGCTGTCGACGAGTTCCGGGATGCTCGTCGCCGCCCGCGCGGTCCAGGGCACCGGCGCGGCGCTGATGAACCCGCTGTCGCTCTCGATCCTCGTCGCCACCTTCCCGCCCAAGCGGCTGCCGATGGCGATCGGCGTGTGGGCCGGGATCTCCGGGCTCGGGCTCGCGATCGGGCCGCTCCTCGGGGGGCTGCTTGTCGAGAACGCGGACTGGTCAGCGGTGTTCTGGATCAACGTGCCGATCGGCGTGCTGGCGATCGCCGTGACGATGCTCGGCGTGCTCGAGTCCCGGGACAAGACGACCCGGTCACTCGACCTGCCCGGCACCGCGCTCATCACCGCGGCGCTGTTCTGTCTCGTGTGGGGCCTGATCAAGAGCGACACCCACGGGTTCGGCTCGGCGTACGTGATCGCGTTCCTCGCCGCGGGGCTCGGGCTCGCGATCGCGTTCGTCGTCTGGGAGCGGCGGTGCAGCGATCCGATGCTCCCGATCGAGTTCTTCGCGCGGCGCGCGTTCACCGTGTCCGATGCGGTGATGCTGCTCGTCGGCTTCGCGATGTTCGGCGCGATCTACTGGGGTGCGCTGTTCCTCCAGAACATCCAGGGTTACTCGGCGCTTCAGGCCGGCGCACGGACGCTGCCGTGGACGATGATGATCCTGTTCGTGGCGCCGATCGCCGGTCGCCTCAACGCCCGGATCGGCGCGCGCTACCTGGCGGCGGCCGGGATGGTGCTGCTGAGCGCCGGGATGCTCGGGCTCACCCAGCTGCACGCCGACTCGCCGTACTCGCACATCTGGCCGTTCTTTGCGCTCGCGGGCATCGGCACGGCGCTGGCGATGCCGACGCTGAGCGCAACCGCGATGGGGGCGATCCCGGCGCAGAAGGCCGGGATCGCGTCCGGCGTCCTCAACACCGCGCGCCAGGTCGGCGGGGCGCTTGGCATCGCGGTCCTCGCGGCGGTCGCCACCGGCCGGATCACCGCGCACTGGAACGCCGCGACCGCGTCGCTGCCGCCCGCTCTCCACCACGCCGCCGGCCGGCTCGTGCCGCTCGTCGACGGTGGCCAGCTCACCGTCATTCACCGCCTCGCCGGACCGACCGCGCGCGCCTGGGCCGCGGATGCATTCATGCAGGGCTTCCGCGCCGCCAACTGGACCTCGGCGGTGCTCTGTATCCTGGCCGCCGCGGTCGCGTGGTTCGGTCTGGCGCCGCGCCGCTCGCGCGCTGAAGTCGAGCCGGTCTCGGCGTAGCCCGGTACGCCCGGCAGGAGGCCGTCCCGCCGCGCCGAACGCTGCGCCATGGCGGAGACGTACATCGTCGCCGGGTCAGACGGGATCGCGGTCCGACTCGCCGAGGAGCTGGTCGCGCTTGGCGAGCGCGTCGTCGTGCTCAGCCAGGAGATGGAGCCGCGCTTCCGAACGCGGCTGGAGCAGATGGACATCCGCGTGCTCGGGGGCGACCCGCGCGACGTCGCCGATCTGCGCGCCGCCGGACTCGAGACCGCGGCGGCGCTCGCGATCGTCGAGGAGGACGACGTCGCCAACCTGCACAGTGCGCTTGCCGCCCGGGGCGCGCGGGAGGATCTCCGGCTCGTCGTGCGGATGTTCAACCAGGATCTCGGGTCCCGGCTCGAGGCGCTGTTTCCCGACGCCCGCATCATGTCGGCATCGGCGATCGCGGCGCCGGCGTTCCTCGCCGCCGCCCTGCGGAGCGCCCAGCAGATCATGATCGCCGGGCACCCGTTCGAGGTCCGCGCGCTGTCGGCCGAGGACGACCTGGATTCCGTGCTCGCGGTCGCGGCGTTCGACGCCTCGAGTGGCACCGCGACCCTGTTCCCCGACCCCGCGCCCGGCGTGCTCGCGCTCGTCCCCGACGTCGATGAGGACGAGGACCAGACCGTCGTCGAGGCGGCCGCGGAGGAGCTGCGCCAGGCCGCATCGCGCACCGCCTCGATGCTCGTTCGGGCCGGCGCGCTGGCACGGCTCGTCGACGGGCGCCTGGTCGCACTGCTCGTCTTCGTCGTCATCGTGCTCGGCGCTGCGGCCGCGATCTGGACCTCGAGCACGCACTACGACCTGCTCGACAGCGCCTACTTTGCGGTGACAACCGTCTCGACCACCGGGTATGGGGACATCACGCCGCTCCACGAGGGGGCGGGGCTGAAGGTGATCGTGATGGGTCTCATGTTGATCGGTGCCCTCTCGCTCGCGCTCGTCTACGCCCTCATCACCGACGCGGTCGTCGGCGTTCGGCTCGCCCGCTCACTCGGCGAGCGACCGCGCCCGCGGCGCGACCACGTCGTCGTCCTCGGCCTCGGGCGGATCGGCCAGCGCGTCGTCGAGGACCTCGTCGCGCGGCGCATCCCGTGCGTCGCGGTCGAACGCAACGAGAACGCACCCGGCGTCCACGCCGCCCGTCGCCTGCGGGTGCCGGTCATGCTCGCCGACATCTCGGCGCCGGCGGTCCTCGACGGTCTCCACATCCCCTCGGCGCGATGTCTGATGGTGGTCACCGACGACGACGCCGCGAACCTCGCCGCGGCACTCGCCGCGCGCACGCTCGCTCCGGACATCCGGGTCGTGCTGCGGCTGTTCGACCATGACCTCGCGGCGCGGGTCGAGACGGCGTTCGCGATTCACGTCTCCCGCAGCGTCTCGAGTCTCGCCGCGCCCGCGTTCGCCGCCGCGCTCAGCGACCGCCAGGCGCTCGCGACGATCGCCGTCGGCGCGCAGGCGTTGACCGTGGCGGAGTTTGCGGCGCCGGTGGGTCGAACCGTCACCGAGCTCGAGCAGGCGGCGGCGGGGGAGGCGCGCGTGCTCGCGCTCGGGGAACGCTGGGCACCGGACGCCCGCGCTCGGTCGGCGGCCGGTGAGACGCTCGTCGCCGTGGGGTCGCCCACGGGTCTCGCCGCCCTCGGGCAGACGTAACGGGGCGGTGGCGGACGCGACGCCTCCGTCAACTGTTTAATGCACGGCCGTGGGCAAGCGGGCCGTAGCGGGTACAGGGCGCATGATCTGGGCGGCAGTGCTGCTCGGGCTCGTCCTGGCGAGCACCGCCGGTGCCGATCTCATCAGCGTTGGCGGGATCAGCGTCAGCGAACTCACGGCAGCGCTCCAGAACAGCCCGGTCCAGCAGCGCGGACGCCCTGAGGAGAAGCTCAGCCCCAAGCAGATCCACAGCCTCGACGCGCGCATCCACCAGCGCGACCCGGGACGGATCTGGATCGCCAACGTCTCGCCGCTCAGCGCGACGGCCGCCGGCGACCTCGCCGAGGCGATGTCGAACTCGATCAACTCCGACGGCGTGTACCTCGTCGTGGGCGGCAGCAGCTATCACGTGACGACGACCTGGGAGTCCGGCGAGGCGGCGCGCCAGCGACTCGCGACGGCGGTCGGCCACCCGGGCGACTCCGTCTACAAGCAGCTCCAGCGCGCCATCGACAGCTTCGCCCAGGCCGACGCCGCCGCCGGCCATCCGGGAGCGTCCTCAACGGAGCAGACCGGACCGGGCTCGAGCAGCAGCCCGTCGTCATCGAGCCACAGCAGCGGGAATGGCGGAAGCGGCGGCATCATCGGCGTGATCATCGCCGTCGTCGTGGTCCTGATCCTGCTCGCGTCGGGCGGAATGACGTTCCTGCGTCGCGCCCGCGGGTCGATGCGCGCCGAGCACTGGCGCAAGGAGCAGAGCGCCGACGAGCGCGCTCAGGCCCAGTCAGATTTCGTCACGCTCGGCGACGACATCGGCGCGCTCGACATTGACAGCTCGATGCCGAACGCCAACCCGCAGGCCAAGGACGAGTACGCCAAGGCGCTCGACTGCTACCAGGACGCCGAGCAGCGGCTGAAGCGCGCGGATGATGCCTACCAGTTCGCCAAGGCCCAGGAGGCGCTGAGCCAGGGGGCCCAGCACATCCGGGCGGCGCAGCAGCTGTTCAGTACCGCGCCCGCTCCGGCTGCGCCGGTCACCCCGGCAGCGACAGCGACAGCGACAGCGGCGGCGACAGCGGCGGACACGGCCGGCGTTGTCGACCGGATCTCCAAGCTCGCGGCGCTCCACCAGCAGGGCGCGCTCACCGACGCGGAGTTCGCGGAGGAGAAGCGCAAGCTGCTCGGGGAGTAAGCCGGCGAGCTCGTCCCGGTGGGGCCGGTGCGGTTTTCGATTCTCGCTGTGTGGGTACCGAAGCGGCCGAGGCGATGAAGCTGATCGCGACACGACGCCGGCGGGACCCAACGTCAACGGACGGCGAGCGTCGGCCCCTGCACCTGAAGCGCTCCTACCTCGCCGTCGCCGGTTCGGTCGGTGAGGCGCGCGCGGCCCTGTCGGCGTTCGCCCGGGAGGTCGGCGCGCGGGGCGAGCAGCTCGAGGCGATCCGGCTCGCGACCTCGGAGGCGCTGTCGAACGCGGTCCGCTTCGCCTACCCCGCGCGCGAGGGTCATGTCCACGTCAACGCGTGGGTGGCGGCGGGGGAGCTGTGGGTGCTCATCACCGACAACGGGTGCGGGCTGCACGCCGGCGCCGAGAGCGACGGGCTCGGGCTCGGCCTCGCGCTGATCTCAAAGGTGTCCGACGGGTTCTCGATCGTCGAGCGCTCCTCCGGCGGGACCGAGCTGCGGCTCCGGTTTGATCTCAGAAGGGGAGGCTCCGCAGCGCGGCTGCGCCCGGCGGCCACCCCCGCGTGGCCGTAAGCCGGCGCCACATCGCGAGCTGCGGG
Organism: uncultured Solirubrobacterales bacterium; assembly: GCA_963850335.1. Taxonomy (GTDB): domain Bacteria; phylum Actinomycetota; class Thermoleophilia; order Solirubrobacterales; family Solirubrobacteraceae; genus Palsa-465. Next base: position 181,568 of record CAWKKY010000002.1, read on the forward strand.
AGGATGGCCGGACCGGCGGGCTGGCGCACGGTGATCGGCGACTCGAGGACCGTGAAATCGAGCTTGCGGTACAGGCCGGACCGGTCCTCGTGGCAGAACAGGAGCGCGTAGGCGGCGCCGAGCCGCACGCCCTCGGCGAGGGCTTCGGTGACGACGGTCCGGGCGAGACCCTGCCCGCGATGCGACCCCGCGACGATGACGCCGCCGATCCCAAAGACGTCGAAGCGCTCGCCGCCCTCGCCCTCGACCTCGACCTCGACCTCGGCACACAGGAAACCAGCCGACGCGACGAGCCGTCCGGCGTCATCGCGGATCCCGATGTGGTCATCCTTCGGGCGGAAGGCGAGGGTGATTCCGGCGGCGTCGAACGGGTCGTGCTCATCGCCCTCGAGCTGCGCTCGATCCTCATCGGTGAGCGGGCCGAAGCGGACAATCTCCATCGCTCAATCGAAGCACACCGAGCCGGTTGTATAGATTTAGCTGCGCACTCAAGTACATCGGGAAGGGAGCGACATGGACATCGGAATTGGCCTGCCCAACGCTGTGCGTGGGGTAGAGCGCGACGGGATCGTCGACTGGGCCACGCGGGCCGAGGCGGCCGGGTTTGCGTCGCTCGGGACGATCGACCGGATCGCGTATCCGAACTACGAATCAATCGTGGCGCTCGCCGCCGCGGCGGCCGTCACCGAGCGGATCCGGCTGGTCACCGACATCCTGATCCTGCCCCTGCGCACGAACACCGCGTTGTTCGCCAAGCAGTCCGCAACCATCGATGCGCTGTCCGGCGGTCGTCTCGAGCTCGGACTCGCGGTCGGCGGTCGTGAGGACGACTATGAGCTCTCGGGCGCCGACTTCCGCTCCCGGGGCGCATCGTTCGACCGCCAGCTTGCCGAGCTCACCGAGCTGTGGGCCGGCGACGTGGTCGGACCGGACCCGGCGAACGGGAAGCGGCCGGGCCTGCTCATCGGTGGCCAGTCCGACAAGGCGTTCCAGCGCGCCGCGAAGTACGCCGACGGGTGGACGATGGGTGGCGGCGGACCGGACATGTTCGGGCCCGCGCTGGGCAAGCTGAAGGCGGCCTGGAGCGAGGCCGGACGCGACGGCGAGCCGCGGACGAGCGCGCTGTTCTACTTCTCGCTCGGCCCCGACGGCGAGGACGTTGCCGCACGCAACCTCGGCGACTACTACTCATTCCTCGGCGACTACGCCCAGCAGATCGTTCAGTCCGCGGCGAAGGACGCCGCGACGCTGAAGGGCTACGTGTCGGCGTTCGAGCAGGCCGGGGTCGACGAGATCATCTGCTTCCCGGCGTCGAGCGATCCGGCCCAGGTCGACTTGCTCGCCGAAGCGGTCTTATAGCCCTACGCCGAGCGCAGACACCAGTCGATCACGGCCTGAGGCTGCTGCTCGGGTGCCCAGTGCGCGGCACTGGGGATGACCTCGACGGTCAGGTTCGGCTGGCCCGCGACGGGGCCGGCCGCGATCCCCTTCGTGATCACGTCGCGTGAGCCGATGGCGAGCGTCGTCGGGACCTGCAGGACGGCGTCCGCGTAGCGTCCGCGCGCGACCGGGACGACCTCGCGGGTCAGGAACGTGCGGTACATGGCGACGCTGACGCGGCGCGGGAGGCGATCCATGAACACCGCCACGTCCGCTGGGCCGAGGCGGTCGGGCCGCCCCGCCTGGATGATCCGCGGCGCGATCCGCGCCGCGATCGGCGGCCCGAGGAGCGGCAGGCTGATCGGGCCCTGATAGCTGAGCATCATCGCCATCCGCCGCGGATTGGGCGCCAGCCACGGATGCGGAATGCACATCGTGAGCATCCGATCGATCCGCTGCGGCTCCCGAAGCGCGGCGAGGAAACCCGCGTAGCCGCCCCAGTCGTGACCGACCCAGGTGACGCGCTGCACGCCGAGTGCATCGAGCAGCGCGAACATGTCGCTCGCCAGCTGCTCCTTCTCGTAGCCGCGCACGGGTGCGTCGGTCCAACCGTGCCCGCGCAGGTCAGGCGCGATCACGCGGAAGCGTGACGTCAGCGCCGGGATCACCTCGCGCCAGACCCACCAGTTCTGCGGCCAGCCGTGGACCAGCAGCAACGGCGGTGCGTCGTCGGCTCCCGCGAGCGCCACGTGCGTCCGCAGGCCGGCGGCGTCGACGAACTCATGCCTCACGCCGGCGAGCGGCGGTGGTTCGAACGTGCTCATCCCGCATACCTTATGGTGCACCGATGCGGATCGCGCTCATCGCTCTCGCCGTCCTCGCAGCGGTGTTCGGGACCGTCGGCCTCGCGAACGCGGGCGGCGCGCCCGCCAGCCGGACGGCTCGTCCCAGCCCGACCCTGCCGGACGGGATCGGGATCGCGCCCGGGAAGGTCAAGCACGTCTGGTTGATCATCCTCGAGAACAAGTCGTATGACGCGTCGTTCACCGGCCTGAACCGCAACACGTATCTGTGGCGGACGCTGCCGGCGCAGGGCGCCCTGCTGAAGAACTACTACGGCACCGGCCACGGCAGCCTCGACAACTACACGACGCTCGTGAGCGGTCAGGCGACCGAGCCCGACCTGCAGTCCGACTGCCCGAACTACACGACGTTCGCCGGCCACGTCGACCGCTCGAAGTCGCTCGCCCGCAACCCCAACTACGGCCAGATGACCTCGGCGCGCGGTCCCAACGGCGCCGTCGGCAGCAACGGGTGCGTCTATCCGGCGAGCGTGCCAACGCTGTTCAAGCAACTCGACGCCGCCCGGGTGAGCTGGAAGGGATACGCCCAGGACCTCGGCAATCCAGATGCGAGCCCGCCCGCGCACAGCGCCGGCGTCAAGTACTGCGGCGCGCCGTATAGGTCCCCGGCGCCCGCCGGCACGACGACCCAGCCGAACCCGCCGATCGCCAACGCCACCGACCAGTACCTGCCCAAGCACTTCCCGTTCGCCTGGTTCTCCTCGATCCTCCGTTCCGGTGACTGCAACGCGCGCCACATCGCAAACGTGTTCTCGCCGTCCAACGGGCTCTATCACGACCTCCAGAAGGAGAGCCGGACCCCGGCGTTCAGCTGGATCACGCCGAACATGTGCAGCGACGCCCACGACGCCGTGTGCTTCGGCAACAACCTGTCCGGCGGGTTCTCCTCGCCGACCCGGATCCGACCGCCGCGCAACTACACCGGTGGGCTGTACGCGGCGGACCTGTTCCTCGCCCACGTCATTCCGGAGATCGAGGCCTCACCGGCGTTCAAGGACGGCGGCCTGATCGACATCACCTTCGACGAGGCGTTCCCGCCGTTCACCTACACGGGCAACAGCTTCCTCAATTCGCCGAGCGTCGCCCCGAACGCGCGCACGTCGATCGCCAACGACACCGCGGGGGAGACGCTGTTCGGCAAGCGTGTGCACTTTGAGCCCACCGGGCCGAACACGCCGCTCGCCAAGGACGCGCGTGGCAACGCGCTGTATCCCGGCCCGGGCAACAACCTGTTCCTCGACCGCCCCAGCACGTGCGTGGCGCAGACGGTGCCGTCGCAGCCGGCCGGCGTGTGTCTCCGCGGCGCTGCTGGGCAGGTTCCTGGCCCCCGGACCGACACGGCGGCGAGCGCCGGCGCTGGGAGCACGACGATCGCCGACCGATCGGCCGTCGCCACCGACAAGGGGCGGACGGTCACCGGAACCGGGATCCCGGCGGGGGCGTTTGTCGGCACGGTGACAAACACGTTCGTGACCGCGACCGCGTCGGCCGGAAACGGCGGATTCGTCGACACCGGTGCGTTCGCGCTCGTGGGCTCGGCCGGCCAGCCGCTGCGGACGAGCGGCCCGGTGAGCGGCGTCGTGCTCGGCGCGCGGACGCCATCGAGCGACCCGCTGTACAACGCGACCGCCAACACCAACGGCGGAGGGGACACCGGCAGTCTGCTCATCAGCCCGTACATTCGCCCCGGCAGCAGCACCACCGCGTACTACAACCACTACAGCTGGCTGCGCACGATCGAGGACCTGTTCAGCGTCCGCCGCGCCGCCCGCGGCCTCGATGGTCAAGGTCACATCGGCTATGCCGCCCAGCGTGGACTGGCGCCGTTCGGTCGTGACGTGTTCACGCGTCCGCAGGGTCGGCCGGTGCCGCGCTCGCATCGCTACGGCGGCATCCCTGCGTGGCTGCGCGCGATCAAGACAGGCTCGGCTCCGTCGCTGCGGGCGACCCCTGGTCACCCGGTGCTCGCGATCCAGGGTGACACGGTGACGGCCGGCGTCCCGGGGCACGAGCTCCGAGCGACCGCCGTTGGGCCTGACGTTCCGGTGGCGGCGAGACGCGGCTCGGGCGTCGCGGTGCCCGCGACGTTCACGGTGACGGTGCGAGGCGACTCGAGCGCCGGCGCGATCCGACCCGCGGCGTTCAGCATCATCGACGAGCTCGGCCGCGTCCATCATCCGCGGCTGACGATCACGCGGCGGGCCGGGACGACGACGGTGACGGCGCATGACGTGCTGCCGGTCGGCAACGGCCAGCTGCGCTGGGCCCCGGACGGCCGCCACGCGCTCGTCTCCTGGGACTTCGACCTCGAGATCAATCTAGTGGGCCTCCACTAGGGCACTGGCTCGCGCGGTGAAGGCGGTTGCGATTCAGGCCTTCGGAGGTCCCGAGGGCCTCGCGGTCGTCGACCTCCCGGACCCGACCCCGGCGGACGGACAGGCGCTGATCGAGATCGAGGCGATCGGCGTCGGCGGGGTCGACGCGATCATCCGGAGCGGCGCGCTCGCCGCCTACGGCTTCAGGGAAGGTCACATCCTCGGGGGGGAGATCGCCGGCACCGTGGCGGCCGTCGGCCCCGGCGTCGACGCGGGCTGGATCGGGCAACGCGTCTGGGCGTTCACCGGCCTGGGCGGCGGCTATGCCGAGCGGGCGACGGTGCCGGTCGCCGCCGCGATCCCCCTCCCGGCGAGCCTCTCGCCCGTCGACGCCGTGACCGTCGGCAGCTCCGGAGTGGTCGCGGACTTCGCCCTCCGTCACGCTCACTTCGTCACCGGTGAATCGGTGCTCGTGCGCGGCGCCGCCGGCGGCATCGGCGTCATGACCGTCCAGCTGGCGTCACGCAATGGCGCCAGCGTCGTGGCCGTCACGACATCGTCGGCCGAACGGGGCGATCGCCTGCGCACGCTCGGTGCGACCCACGTGCTCAACCGCGCCGGCGAGGGGGACGCGGACGCTCCCGACGGTTACGACGTGATCATCGACATCGTCGCCGGCAGCGACCTGCCGTCCTTCTTCGCGAAGCTCAACCCGAACGGCCGCATGGTCGTCGTCGGTGTCATGGGCGGGTTCCCGCCACCGGACTTCGCGACGGCGATGTTCACGGCGTTCCAGAAGTCGATGTCGTTTGCGACCTTCAGCGCGGACACCGTTCCCGCAACCGACCGACGCGCCGTCACCGCGGAGCTGCTGGCCGCCGCAACCGACGGTGAGCTACAGGCGGTGGTGCACGAGGTGCTCGACCTCGAGCAGGCCGCACAGGCTCACCGCGACCTGCAAGCCGGCAAGGTGTTCGGCCGGGTCGTGCTCACCGTGGGCCCGCATCGACAGTGACTGAGGCGTGACGAGAACCGCGAGCCCGGGCTTATGCGGGGGCGGCCGCGGCTGCGCTGACCGCGGTTCGGCCGCGGATCAGGTCAGACGCCCGCTCGGCGATCATGATCGTCGGCGCGTTCGTGTTGCCGCGAACGAGCGTCGGCATCACCGAGGCGTCGACGACCCGCAGTGACTCCATCCCGAGGACGCGGAGTTCGTCATCGACGACCGACCCCATCGCGCACGTGCCGACCGGGTGATAGAGCGTCGTCGAGTTGCGCTCGATGTGGGCGAGCACGCTCGCGTCGTCGGTGCCCGTCGGCGCGGCGAGCGCGCCCGTGCTCACGGCCTGGAGCGCGTTCTGCTCGCAGATCTCGTGCGCGCGGCGCACCCCGGCGATCATTGTCGCCTTGTCCTCGTCGCTGACGATGTAGTTGTGGAGGATCCGCGGGTTCGTGGTCGCCATGCGCGAGCGGAGCTTGACGAACCCCGTGCTCGTCGGGCGCAGGATGCACGCCGACAGCGCCCAGCCGTCGATGACGATCTCGCCGGCGCCCGCCTCGGGGAACAGGATCGGGATCATGTGGAGCTGGATGTCCGGCGCCTCGAGGTCTGGGTCGGTGCGGAAGAACCCGCCCGACTCGGCGAAGTTCGAGGTGAGCGGGCCACGCCCCTCGTTCTGGATCAGACCGAGGTTCTCCTCGGTCTCGGCGGTCAGCAGCGACGGCTCGTCGGTCGTGTAGGTGATCCACGTCGCCAGGTGGTCCTGAAGCCCCTGGCCGACGGGGAGCTCGTGCAGGCAGGGGATGTGGGCGAGCTCGAGGTCGGCCGCCGGGCCGATCCCGGTGAGCAGCAGGATCTGGGGACTCGCGTAGGCGCCCGCGCTGAGGATCACCTCGCGCTCGGCGTGGATCTCCCGGAGCTCGTCGCGCTGGTCGATCTCGACGCCGATCGCCCGCATGCCGTCGAGCAGCAGCCGGGTGACGTGCGCATTGGTTTCGACGACGAGATTGGGCCGCTCGAGCACCGGATGCAGGTAGGCGACCGCCGCCGAGCAGCGCAGGCCGTTCCGCTGGGTGACCTGATACCAGCCGACGCCGTCCTGGTCGGGGCCGTTGAAGTCCTCGTTGAGCGGCAGTCCCGCCTGCTGCGCCGCGTCGATGAACGCCGCGCACGTCGCATAACGCGAGCGGTTCTCGATCACGCTCAGCGGGCCGCCGGCGCCGTGGAGCTCGCTCGCGCCACGCTCGTTGTCCTCGGCGCGGATGAAGTACGGGAGCACGTCGTCCCAGCCCCAGCCCTCGTGCCCGAGTGCCGCCCAGCCGTCGTAGTCGGCACGGTTGCCGCGGATGTAGACCATCGCGTTCGTCGACGAGGAGCCGCCGAGCGTGCGGCCTCGCGGGAGATAGCGCTGGCGGCCGGCGAGTCCCGGCTCGGGATCGGAGATGTAGGACCAGTCGTACTTCGACTGCCCGACGGCGAGCACACCGGCCGGCAGATGAATCTCATCCGCGGCGTCCGCCGGCCCGGCCTCAATCAGGCAGACACGCACATCGGGATCCTCCGAGAGCCGCGCCGCGAGCACGCAGCCCGCTGAGCCGGCGCCGACGATCACGTAGTCAAAGGAGCTCACACCCACGTCCTTTCCTCGCCTCACTGCGGATGGCCCATTCTCCGGCGGGCGACGCCCCGGCGTCAAGCAGGGGCGATGGAGGCGGTGGCGCGCGTTACACCGCGATCCCGCCGACGCGGATCACGACCCGCGTCGGTCGGGTGGGGGCGCTCAGCGACAGAAACTCGCGCACCGGGCCACTTGTGGCGCAGAACGGGCACGCGAGCAGGTCGGTGAGCGACAGCGGGCGCTCGCCAATCGCAACCGGGGCGTCGCACGACGGACATGCGATCGTGCCCGTCGCGAGTTGCCCGGAGCGTACGGCGCGGCGCTTCTCCTCGAACGTTTGCCGCTGCGAACTCACCGACCTAACTCTAGTGCCGTCCTAGTCGTTGGACTCGACGATCATCAGCGTGTTGCCGTCCGGATCGCGGAACCAGAACATCGGCGGCACCGGGTCGCCCATGCGTGCGATCTCCTCATCGACGTCGATCCCGATCGACTTCATGTGGGCGTGCGTGGCGTCGACGTCGTTCGTCGTCAGCGTGATGCCGGTCTGTGCGCCCTCGGCGGACTGGCCGGGCGGGGGCGGAGCGAGGGCGATCCCGGTGGCGCTCCTCGGCAGATAGACCTCGACCCAGCGGTACTCGCCGCCGAACGGGACGTCGGTCCGCTTCTCGAAGCCGAGAGACTCGTAGAACGCGATCGCGCGGTCCTGGTCGTCGGATGACACGCAGACAAGGCTCAGCTCCTGAATGCCGCTCGCGGTGGTGGTACTCACGTCTCCTCCTCGGGGTAGGGTGTGCGACTACAGACCGGAGCCGCTGCCGAAACTCATCGTCCACCTACCGTGTCACGGGGGACTTCTTTATCTAGATCGGGTAGGGTCCGCCGCTTCCATACCCTAAAGGGGGCTTTGACTTGTCTGAGACGGGATCGTTGAGTCCGTCGTTCTGGCGCGAGCGGCTGGCGCCGTACGCAAAACCACGACTGAGCCGCAGCATTTTCGACGTGGCGACCTCCGCGGTTCCGTACGTCATCGTAACGGGCGCGATGTATGCGCTCTACGGGCAGGTCTCGTACTGGATCGTGCTCGCCCTGGGCGTGCTCGCGGCGGGATGCCTGCTGCGGACGTTCATCGTGTTCCACGACTGCGGACACGGCTCGTTCCTGCCCAACCGCCGGGCGAACAAGTGGGTCGGGATCACGTGCGCGATTCTCACCTACCAGGCGTATCACCCCTGGAGCTACGAGCACGCGGTGCACCACGCCACGTCGGGCGATCTCGACAAGCGCGGGAAGGGCGACGTCGAAACGATCACCGCCCGCGAGTACCGCGAGATGTCGTGGCTGGGGCGTCTTGGATACCGGCTGATGCGCAACCCGGTGATCATGCTCGTGCTCGGACCGCTCTGGTCGCTGCTGCTCGAGCCCCGGCTTCTCCCGGCGTGGTCACGTAAGCGCTTCTGGCGTCAGATCGTCGCCACCGACATCGTCGTGGTCGCGATTCTCGGCACCCTGGTCGCAGTGTTCGGCTGGAAGGCCGTGCTCGCCGTGCAGCTCCCGAGCGCGATGATCGCGGGCGGCGCCGGCGTGTTCATGTTCTATGTCCAGCACCAGTTCGAGGGCGTCTACTGGGTGCGCCATGAGGAGTGGAACTACGCCGAGTCAGCACTCAAGGGCAGCTCGTATCTGAAGCTCCCCAAGGTCCTTCAGTTCTTCACCGGCAACATCGGCCTGCACCACGTGCATCACCTGCATCCCCGGATCCCGAACTACAACCTCCAGGCGGCCCACGACGACAACCCCGTGTTCCACGACGTGCCGACGCTCGGCATCGTCAGCGGGCTGAAGACGTTCCGGCTGAAGGTCTACGACGAGGATCAGGGACGGATGGTCACGTTCGCCGGAGCGCGCCGGCACCACGCGCGCACCGCCCGCCACGCGGCGCCGCTCACCAAGGCCGAGACGGCAGACGTCGTCATCGGTGGTGGTTGACGAGCTCGACGTTGTTGCCGTCGGGATCGAGCACGTAGGCGGCGTAGTAGCCGGGGTGGTACTGCGGCCGCTCGCCGGGCGGCCCATGGCTGCGGAAGCCCGCGCTCGTCGCGGCGTCGTGAAACGCGGCCACGGCCGCATCATCGTCGGTCCCGAACGCGATATGGACCTCCTCGGTCGGCTCGCCGGGGACGAGTGAGAACGAGCCGCTCGCACCCTCAAGGGTGAGGCGGTCCGGGTCGGTCCGCGTCACCCGCAGCCCGCTGGCCGGGGCGATCGTCTCGTAAAAGCGTCGGGTCGCGTCAAGGTCGGCGACCCGGACCCAGAGGTGGTCGATGACCCCGTCGCGACGCACGGCGCTGTGGTGCACGGCCTCGACGCTGTTGCCGTCGGGATCGAGCAGGAACGCGCCGTAGTAGTCGGGGAGGTAGTCGGGGCGGGGCCCGGGCGCTCCCGCGTCGGTGTACCCGGCGTCGATGCCGGCGCGCCAGAACAGCGCCACCTGCTCACGCGTGGGGGCCGCGAAGGCGACGTGGAGCCGATGGGTCGGCGGCTGCTCGCCATCGGCCGCCGCCAGCGAGAAGTCCTGCCACTCCGAGAACGTCCGCAGCTGGTAGGTCTGGTCGATTCCGAGCGGCGCGAGCACGGTGTTGTAGAAGCGCTCGGACGCCTCGCGGTCGCCGGCCCGGATCGTGACGTGGTCGAACATTCGGGCCCGACAATAACGATCCGCGCCGGCCCGCCTACCCGATGCAGCGGCTGGCGGACGTCTTGCGCGTGCAGCCCTCGATCCGCAGCGCCGAGCGACGGAACACGGCGAGCGCGGGCTTCGCCGTGACCTGTCCGCTCACGTATCGCAGCAGCCCCGCGAAGTCAAAGCCGTAGGGGTGCGGGCGCGGGGTCTCGTCGCCCATCCACGTGTACCAGTAGAAGCCGGTGAGGCCGAGCTGGACCCGGTTGGCCATGAGCAGCGGAACGACCGCCGCGAGCCGGGCCGCCTGACCGGCCTCGGTCGTCGAGACGCCGAACTGCGGCGGCGCCTTGCCCTCCGAGGAGGGCCACGTGATCTCGGTGGCGAGGATCGGCTTGGCGCGATCCCCGAACTGGTTCATCACCGCCCGGGCGCGCTGCATGATGGTGATCACGCCCCGCGGCTCAGCCGTGTACGGGTGCAGCGCGACGATGTCGAACAGCTCGCGCGCCCCTGGCACGCGGTAGATCTGCGCCAGGTACTGCCAGGAGAAGTCGGCGAGCCCGGCGAGCACGACCTTCGCGCCCGGGTCGGCGGCCTTGATCGCGGCGTGGGCGGCGCCGAGCAACTTGACATAGCCCGGCGCGAACGGCTGCACCGACCAGTAGCTCGTGAAATGCGGCTCGTTCCAGATCTGCCACATCCGGATCGGAACCTTTGGCACGCTCGGGTGGGCCTGCCAGAAGCTCCCAGCCGGCCCGTAGCGCTTGACCAGCGCGGTGAGGAACGCCGCGAAGGGAGCCGCGGCGCGCGGGGGAGATCCAGCGGTCCCCGGGGACAGGGCGTCCCACGTCGGCGTGCGCTCGACGACCGGCAGCAGCGTCAGGCCCCGGGCGGCCGCCGCGGCGACGATCCGGTCGACATCGGCGTACTGGATCGGTCCGTTCTCAGACGGCTGGAGCCGGGACCAATCAACGACGAGGCGAACGCTCTCCGCGCCGCTCGACACGGCCTGGTCGAGCTGCTCGCCGAGATTGACCGAGGCGCCGAGCGCCGGGCCGTCGAACATGACCCCGATGAGCGGTCCGGACACGGCGCGGGTTCCGGCCGCGGTCGACGTCGACCCCGAGCCGGTGCTCGCGTGGCTGCTCGTCGAGCCGCTCCCGCCACCGCAGGCGGCGAGGCCCAGCGTGAGCAGGACGGTCAGCAGGAGCCCGACGGCGACGTGGGCGTGCGTCGTCGGGCGGCGCATCGCGGCGAGTGTACGATCTCCCGCCGTGCCAAGTGATCACGCCTATTCCAAGCTCTCGACGTCGATCCCGGATTGGGTGCTCCGCATCGGCGGGAGACTGAACGTCCCGCTCTACCGTCTGACCCGCGGGCGGCTCGGTGGCCGGATCGGCCGCGCGCCGGTGCTGCTGCTCACGACGACCGGCCGGAAGTCCGGTGAGGCCCGGACGGCGCCGGTGCTCTACATGCGCGACGGCGAGCGACTCGTCGTGATCGGGTCGAACGCCGGCAACGTGAAGACGCCCGCGTGGGCGCTCAATTTGACCGCCAACCCGGACGCGACCGTCGAGGTGGGGGCCAGGCGCCAGGACGTCCGCGGCCGGATCGCCGAGGGCGATGAGCGCGCCGACCTATGGCGGCGCATGAACGAGCAGTACGCGGGCTTCGAGGACTACCGCTCGCGCACGACGCGGGAGATCCGCGTGTTCGTGCTCGAGCCGCGGTAGCCCGGGCCGAGCCAGTCCGGCCCTACGCCGTGGTGGCGGCCTGCTCCGTGCTCTGGATCCACTTCGACGTGCACGGGATCTTCGACAGGTCGCAGCGGTCGGAGTAGGCGCGGGCGATCTCGGTGATCTCGGTCAGCAGGTCGTCCTGGAGCCGGATCGGGTCGAGGCCGAGCTCGACGAGCTGGCGGTTCTCGACGTACAGCTCGTTCTCGGCGGCCTCCTTGCGCGGGTTGTCGACGTAGTCGATCTCCGCGTCCGTGAGGCTGGCCACGAGCTTGGCGAGGTCTCGCACCCGATGGCACTCGGTCATCTGGTTGAACACGCGGACGCGCTCGCGCGCCTCCGGCGGGTTCTCGATCGCGAGCTGGATGCAGCGGACGGTGTCCTGGATGTGGATGAAGGCGCGGGTCTGCCCGCCGGTGCCGTGGACCGTCAGCGGGTAACCGACCGCCGCCTGCATCAGGAAGCGGTTGAGGACGGTGCCGTAGTCCCCGTCGTAGTCGAAGCGGTTGATGAGGCGCTCATCGAGCCGCGTCTCGGCGGTCTGGGTGCCCCACACGATGCCCTGATGCAGGTCGGTGACCTTCATCCCGTCGTTCTTGTTGTAGAACGCGAACAGCAGCTGGTCCTGGGTCTTGGTCATGTGGTAGACGCTGCCCGGGTTGACCGGGTACAGGATCTCCTGCTCGACCTCGACGCCCTCGTCGTTGTCGAAGCGCACCCGCAGGTAGCCCTCGGGGATCTTCACGCCGGCGGTGCCGTAGCCGTAGACGCCCATCGTCCCGAGGTGGACGACGTGGGCGTCAAGCTCGGCCTCGACGAGCGCGGCGAGCAGGTTGTGCGTCGCGTTGACGTTGTTGGTGACCGTGTAGCGCTTGTGCCACGAGCTCTTCATCGAGTACGGGGCGGCCCGCTGCTCGGCGAAGTGCACGACGGCCTCGGGCTGGTACTCCCGGAGCAGGTCGAGGAGCTCGCGGTAGTCCTCGGCGACATTGAGGCGGTGATACGGGATCTCGTGCCCGGTCAGCTCACGCCAGGCGGCGATCCGGGTGCCGATCGGCTGGATCGGGGTCAGCGAATCTGCCTCGAGCTCGACATCGGCGTTGCGCCGGGCGAGGTTGTCGACGATTGCGACGTCATGGCCGCAGGCCGAGAGATGCAGAGAGGTGGGCCAGCCGCAGAAGCCGTCTCCTCCGAGAATCAGGATGCGCAACGAAACTCCCTTGATCGTTTAGTCACGGCTCGTCGCTCGCGTCAAACGCTGCTGCAAAGCCTTCATTAACCTGGTCATAATACGGGCCTTAGGCGACGTCTCGCCGCAGAAGACACGCACTTTCCTCGCGCTGTCCGGCCGGAATCGACTGCGCTCGCACGGGTGGCACGTCACGTCGGCCAGGGAGGGGCGCGCGTCATTGTAGAGACACCTGGTCCCTGACGACGATGCGGTGCTCGGATAAGGGATTCGTAAGTTTCCGTGCACGGCAGGTTCAGGGGTCGGTCTTGACTTTTGTGATTGGCTAATCAATAATGTCGCCCATGGCCACCGCCACCCGCACCCGCCAGAGCTCCGAGTCCCGCCGGGACCAGGTCCTCGACGCGGCGACGCGCGAGTTCGCCGAGCACGGCTACCGCGCCGCGAGCACGGCGGCGATCGCCAAGCTCGCGGGGATTTCGCAGCCCTACATCTACGCCCTGTTCCCGAACAAGCAGGAACTGTTCCTCGCCGCCCACGGGCGGCAGATGGACGTGCTGCGCCGCACGTTCGTTGAGGCCGCCCGCGGCGGGTCGACGCCGGAGGAGCGACTCGAGCTGATGGGGAAGGCCTATCACCCGCTGCTCGAGGCCAACCGCGACATCCTCCTGCTCCAGCTTCAGGGGTTTGCGTGCGCGAGCGACCCGGAGATCGGGCCGGCAATCGCGACCTGCTTCCGTGACCTTGTCGCCGACGTGGGCCGAGCAAGCGGCGCATCCGGGGAGGAGCTGGCTCAGTTCATGGCCTGCGGAATGTTGATCAACGTCGCCACCGCACTCGATCTGCCTGAGATCGTCGCGCCGCTGATGGAGGACCCGCCGGCGGCGTGAATTTTTTTTGCCCACTTCACTTATAGAGCAATCAATAACTAATCGGAGATAGGAGGAACGACATGCACACAGGGAACCGTCGAACTGCCGCGTGGACACTGGGGTTGGTCTCCGCCGTGTTATTCATGGTCACGCTCGACAACCTCGTCGTGACGACCGCGCTGCCGCGCATCCGGATCGACCTGGGGGCGAGCCTGTCCGGACTCGAGTGGATCGTCAACGCGTACACGCTCACGTTTGCCGTGCTGCTCATGCCCGGCGCGGCCCTCGGCGATCGGTTCGGTCGCCGGCGCATGCTCGTGATCGGACTGGCGATCTTCACCGGCGCCTCGGCGGCGGCGGCGCTCGCGCCGAGCACGGGTGCGCTGATCCTGGCCCGCGCGATCCAGGGAGTGGGCGGCGCGCTCGTTCTCCCGCTCACGCTGACACTGCTCTCCGAAGCATTCCCGGAGGGGCAGCGTGGCATCGCACTCGGGATCTGGTCCGGCGTCAGCGGCCTCGGGGTCGCCCTCGGTCCGGTGATCGGTGGGGCCGTCGTCAGCGGCATCTCGTGGCACTGGATCTTCTGGCTCAACGTGCCGGTCGGGCTGATCGTGCTCCCGCTCGCGCTGATGCGCCTCAAGGAGAGCTACGGACCGAACAGGGCGCTTGACCTACCGGGCGTTGCTCTGGCCGGCGGTGGTCTGCTCGGGATCGTGTTCGCGCTCGTGCGGGCCAACGCCCTCGGGTGGACGAGCGCGACGGTGCTCGGCACCGGTGCCGCCGGCATCGCGCTGCTGATCGCCTTCGTCGTCTGGGAACAGCGGACGGCGACCCCGATGCTGCCGATGACGTTCTTCCGCAGCCGGGCGTTCTCGGCGACGAACGTCGTCTCGCTCGCGATGTACTTCGGGATGTTCGGCGCGATCTTCCTGCTCGCGCAGTTCTTCCAGACCGCGCAGGGCCTGTCACCGATCGCGGCCGGCGTGCGGACGCTGCCGTGGACGGCGATGCCGATCTTCGTGGCGCCGCTCGCGGGGCTGCTCTCGGACCGGATCGGCAGTCGTCCGCTGATGGCCACCGGACTTGCCCTCCAGGCGACGGCGCTGGCGTGGCTCGCGAGTGAGCTGACGCCGACGCTTTCCTACAGCCGGATGGTCGTGCCGTTCATCCTCGCCGGCGCGGGCATGGCGCTCGTGTTCGCACCGTCCGCGAACGCGGTGCTCGGCTCGGTCCGCGCCGAGCAGGCCGGTCAGGCGTCCGGCGCCACGAACGCGATCCGTGAGGTCGGCGGGGTGCTCGGGATCGCCGTGCTCTCCTCGGTGTTCCGGAGTAACGGTGGCTACACGAGCCCGCATGCGTTCGTCAGCGGTCTCACGCCGGCGGTCGGCGTCGCCGCCGCCATGCTCGCGGTCGGTGCGCTCGCCGCGCTTGCGGTCCCGGGGATCCGGCGATCGCGCGCCGGCCAGACACAGCCGGCCGCCGGGATCGCCTAGAAGCACTGGGTCGAGCTTGGCCCCCGACGTGGGGGGGCCGAGCTCGGCTCAAGGATGAGCGTTCAAGTTCAAGTGCGATCCAACCGATGCCCATCATGTGAGGTTCCGGGGTCTGCTGATGGCGTCGGTCGCGCTTGCCGGCATGTGTGGCGGGCTCGCCGCGAGCGCCCAGGCCGCCCGCCATGTGTCGCGCCCGCGGCCGAATCTGGTCGTGCTCGCGGAATCGCTGCACGTGCACAACGCGCACCTCACCACGGCGTTGATCGTCGTCAACGCGGGCGGCGCGAGCGCCGGCGGGTCGTCGCTCACGCTCTCGATCCGCTCGGGACGGCGGCGGTGGATCCTGAAGACCGGCGCCGTGTCCCCGCTTCGCAAGCACCATTCCGAGCACGTCACGCTCGCCTCGGCGCTCCCCGCGAGGCTGCCCGCCGGTGGGTTCACGGTGTGGGCGTGTGCCGACGCCGCCGATCAGATCACCGAGAGCTCGGAGACGGACAACTGTCACGAGCTCGGCTCGTTCCGGATTGCGCTCACCACGCACGGATCGCCGCCGAACACTCGCACGCCGCCGACGACGCTCAGCCCACCGCCGAACCCTCCCACACCGCCTCCGACCTCGAACTCCACGGTCCCGACCAGCCCGATCGCGTTCACGGCCGACGCGCCGCAGCACGTCGTCGCCTCGTCGGTCGACTATTGGGTCGACGCGCCGCCGTCGTACGACGCCACCGGGAAGACCCAGGAGACGCTGCTCGTGTGGTTGCACGGCTGCGGGGGCGAGTCGAGCGGCGATATCTGGACCGTTGACCCGGGCGAGGATCGCGACTACCTCACGATCGCGGTCGGGGGCCGCGAAGACGGCTGCTGGGATCCGAGCAGCGACGTCCCCACGGTGCTCGCGGCGATCGCCGATGTCAGGACCCACTTCAACGTCAATCCCCGGCGGGTCGTCCTCGGCGGCTACTCCTCCGGCGGTGACCTCGCGTACCGCACGATCTTCCTGGGCGCCGATCAGTTCGCCGGGCTGCTCGCCGAGAACACGTCCCCGTTCCGTGACACCGGCATGAGCGCGCAGCAGCTGCTCGCGGCGGCGGCGCGGAAGTTCCCGGTCGTCCACCTCGCGCACGCCCAGGACGACGTATATCCGCTCTCCGGCGTCCAGCAGGAGATCGCCCAGATGCGGAACGCCGGATTTCCCGTGACCCTGCTGACGACGCCGGGCCACCACTACGACAATCCCGGCGCCGGCGGGCTCCCCGGAACGGACGCCGACACGGTCAGCCTGCTCCTGCCTCACATCGACGATCCGGACTTCGTCGCGCCGGGGTGAGAACGTCCTCTCAGCCCAGGAGCGTCTCGCCGACGTAGCTGCCGGGCCCTTGGACACCCGGCGGAACCGCGAACACAGCGCTCCCGACGTGGGTGATGTATTCGTTCAGTGCGTCCTGAGCGGCAAGCCGGTGCTGCAGCCGGACGAACTGCGCGTGCGGGTGGCGCATGAACGCGACAAACGCGAGCCCGGCATCGAAGCCGGGCGCGATTGACGCGGGTGCGGCGTCGCTGAGGGGCCCGATCTCGGTGATGCCGTCGTCAAAGGAATAGCCGCGGCGGAGGATCTCGACGCCGCCGTTGAGGTCGGGATGCGCGAGACGGATGTGGGCCCGAGCCGGAATGACGAGCTTCCCGTTCGCGCCGCGGGCGCGGAGCCGTGGTGGGTCATGCTCGTGCGTGCCGCCGAGCGGGGCGCCGGTTTCCCGGTGCCGGCCGATCGTCCGCTCCTGTTCGGTCAGCGACGAGGAATCCCAGCGCGGCAGGTTCATCCGGATCCGCCGAAACACCATGTAGGTCCCGTCGCGCAGCCATGCCGCGTCGCCGCCGGCCACCCAGACGGCCTCGGCGAAACCCGACTGCGACGGGCGAGGGTTGAGCGTGCCGTCCTTCATGCCCATGAGGTTGCGCGGCGTCTGATCGCCGCGATAGCGGGACGGGAGGAAGCCGCGTTGGGTCCAGCGCAGGGTGACGATGCCGGCGCCCAGCGTGGCCAGCATCCGGATCGCGTGGAACGCGATCGCCGCGTCCTCCGCGCAGGCCTGGACGACGAGGTCGCCGCCGGAGTGACGGTGATCGAGCTCGTCGCCACGAAAGTGCGGCAGGGGGGCGAGGCCCGCCGGTCTGTGTGCGGCGAGCCCCGGCAGCGTGAACATGCCCGCGCCGAATCCGAACGTGATCGTCAGTCGCCCGGCGAGCATGCCGTCGACGTCCCCGCTGTCGGTGGGCGCATCGGCCGCTGAGTGCGCCTGCGCGGCGGCGTTCAGGCCCCGCGTCATGCGCTCGGCCGCGCTCGTCCAGCTCCGCATGAGCGAGCGCACCTCGGCCGTGTTCCCGGTCTGGAGATCAAACGACGCGAGACACAGCGCCGCCTGCTGGGATGTCGTGACGCCCTGCTGGTGGGCTCCGAAGAACGGAATCGACTCCTGGCGCGCGGTCTGGCTGGCCGTCGCGGGGGCGGCGACGACGGCGGAGGTGGCGCTCGCGGCACTCGCGGCGATTCCGGCGGCACCGGCCGCCCGCAGCAATCCGCGGCGCGTCAGATCAGTCATGTCCTTCACCCCTCCGGCGATCCATCGCCCGGGATTGTGCCTGACCGTGAGAAACTGCGCCGCTCCACGATGCACCCGACCGCCGCACGACTGAGAAAATCGGCTCGCCGAGCGGGGCCTCGAGATCGAGGTCCACACGCTCAGCGACTCGACCCGCACGGCGCCCGAGGCGGCCGCCGCGGTCGGATCGCCGCGATCGGCAGCGGCTCGGTCATCGACGTCGCCTAGCCGAACGGGGCAGCGTCGGATAGAACCTGTCGATGCCCGCGAGCGACGCGACGACAATCGACGCCGGCGGCCGGGAGGTCCGAGTCTCGAGCCCCGACCGGGTCATCTTCCCGGCGACCAACCGCACCCCGGCGATCACCAAGCTCGACGTTGTCGAGTACTACGTCGCGGTGCAGGACGGGATCATGCGGGCGCTGAACCGTCGCCCGACGACGCTCGAGCGCTGGCCCAAGGGGGTCCATGACGGCATGGTCCTCTCGACCCGCGAGAAGGGCGGGGGCGACGCGTTCTTTCAGAAGCGGATTCCGAAGGGCGCGCCGGAGTACGTCGAGACGGCGCGCATCCAGTTCCCATCAGGGCGCTCCGCCGACGAGGTGTGCCCGACCGAGATCGCGGTCGTCGCCTGGGCGGCCCAGATGAACACGGTCACGTTTCACCCGTGGCCGGTGCGCAACGACGATGTCGACCATCCCGACGAGCTGAGGCTCGACTTCGATCCGCAGCCGGGGACCGACTTCGCCGACGCGGTCACCGCCGCGGGCGAGGCGCGCGCCTTGCTGGAGGACCTCGGCCTCACGGGATACCCGAAGACCTCCGGGGGGCGTGGGGTGCACATCTACGTGCGGATCGAGCCGCGGTGGACGTTCACCGATGTCCGTCATGCGGCGATCGCGTTCGGCCGCGAACTTGAGCGGCGACTCCCTGACCGGGTGACGACGAAGTGGTGGAAGGAGGAGCGGGGCGAGCGGATCTTCATCGACTACAACCAGAACGCGCGGGACCGGACGATCGCGTCGGCGTACAGCGTGCGACCGCGGTCGGGCGCCCCGGTGTCGGCGCCCGTCAGCTGGGATGAGCTTCCCTCGGTCACCCCGGAGGATTTCACGGTCGCGACGATGCCGGCGCGGTTTGCCGAGGTCGGCGACCGCCACGTCGGCATCGACGACCGCGCGTACTCGCTGCAGCCGCTGCTCGACCTCTACGAGCGTGACGAAACCGAGGGGCTCGGCGACATGCCCTACCCGCCCGATTATCCGAAGATGCCGGGGGAGCCGAAGCGGGTTCAGCCATCGCGGGATCGCGACCGGCCCCGGTGACGGCTCACCCCTGGGGCAGCGTCTTCTTCGACCCGCGGCGGGCGGGCGCCGAGGGGGGAGGCACGACGGGGCCGATGTCGCCATCCGGCGCCTCGTCGAGGTCGACGATCACCGGGGCATGGTCGCTCGGGCCCTTGCCCTTGCGCGCCTGACGGTCGACCCACGCCGCCTTGACCCGGTCGGCGACGGCGTCGCCGGCGAGCACGAGGTCGATCCGCATCCCGAGGTCCTGGTGGAACATTCCGGCGCGGTAGTCCCAGTAGGTGAACAGGCGCTCGGCGGTCGGCCAGTGATCCCGGACGACGTCGTGCAGGCCGACGCCTTCGAGCTCGGCGAGCGCGTCGCGCTCCGGCGCGGTGACGTGGGTCTGACCGATGTATGCCTCGGGGTCGAACACGTCCTCATCGGTCGGAGCGATATTCATATCCCCGCAGACGATGGTGTCGCCCGGGTGGGCGGCGACGACGTCGCGCAGCGCGCCGAGCCACTGCAACTTGTAGCGGTAATGGTCGGAGTCGGGCGTCCGTCCGTTCGGCACGTACACCGACACGACCCGGATCCCGCCGCACGTCGCGGAGACCGCGCGCGCCTCCGGATCCGGGAACCCGGGCGCTCCCTCCAGGCCGTTGACGACATCGTCGAGGCCGACGCGGGAGAAGATGGCAACGCCGTTCCAGGCCTTTTCGCCGTGCGCCGCCACCGCGTAGCCGCGCTGCGCCAGGTCGTCGCCGAGCAGGTCGGTGAGCGCGTCATCGGCGAGCTTCGTCTCCTGCAGGCAGACGACGTCCGGCCGGCGCTCGTCAAGCCAGGGCAGCAGCCGGGGGACGCGCTGCTTGATCGAGTTGACGTTCCAGGTCGCGATCCGCATCAGTGCCTCACCGTAGCGAGTTGACTCAGGCGTTTTGGATGACGAACTCGCGGGCGCGGGCGGCGCTCGCGACGAGCAGCCCGAGGAACTGGTCGAGCGTCTCCGCGCTGGCGTTCTCGAGTGGGACCTCGCCGCAGACGAACACCTCGCCCGCGCGGTTCTCGGCGAAGCACACGAGCGGCGCCTGCCGATTCCAGTACAGGAGTTGGTGGGGGTCGATGAGGCCGGCGGGAAGCACGGCGGCCTGGGCGCGGACGAACGGCCCGCGGATCGAAACCCCGACATCGAGCGGGTGGCCGGCGGCGTCGAGGGAGAGCCCCCACTCGCCGGGGGCGACGGTGCGGACGTCGCTCTCCAGCGAGGCCATGAAGCGCGTCACGAGATCGGCACCGGACTCCATCAGCGCTGAAAATAGAGGGTCAGGAGAGCGCCGCGCGCTCGGCGTCAGAGAGGATGCGCTTGCCCCGGGCGGCAGGGTCCCAGGCGACGAGCACCGTCCTCCCGGAGGCGGCGACGGTTCCGTCCAACAGGCGGATCTCATGGTGAAGCGTGAGGCTCGAGGTGCCGACGCGCTCGACCCGGACGAGGATCGCCACCTCGCCGTGATCCTTGCGGACCTCGGTGTGGTAGTCGAGATCGACATGCGCGAGTACGAACGTTCCGTGTGCCTGATCGACACCGACGCGCCGGATGATCTCGGTCATGATCGCCGCGCGCCCCTCCTCCAGCAGTTCGTGGTACACGGACTGGTTGAGGTGCCCGAGCATGTCCATGTCCCGCCACCGCAGTTGAACGTTGACGCTGTGTTCGAACCCGTCGCTCACGAGCGCGAGAGGATATGTGGCGATGTCCGAGGATGCGTTCATCGACCCGCTCCGCATCGGCCCCAGGCTGCTCGCGCCCGGCCGACCGGGTGGCCCGCTGAGCGGCGTCACGCTCGCGGTCAAGGATGTGATCGACGTCGCCGGGATCCCGACCGGGGCGGGGAACCCGGCGTTCCTGGACGACGCGTCACCCGCCCCGCGCCACGCCGATGCGGTGACGCGGTTGCGTGATGCCGGCGCGGACGTGATCGGCAAGGCGCACACCGACGAGCTCGCGTTCAGCCTGTCCGGGACCAACGCGCACTACGGGACGCCGAGGAACCCCGGGGCTCCGGGACGGATCCCCGGCGGCTCCTCGTCGGGGTCGGCCTCTGCGGTCGCCGGCGGGGTTGCCGAGATCGCGCTCGGCACCGACACCGCCGGATCGATCCGCGTCCCTGCGTCGTACTGCGGGGTCTGGGGTCTGCGCCCGACCCACGGCCGGGTGCCCCTGGACGGGGTGCTCCCGTTGGCGCCGTCGTTTGACACGTGCGGGCTGCTCGCGGCGAGCGGGGAGCTGCTCGAGCGGGCGGGGCGGTGCCTGCTCGGTCCAGAGCCGAGCACGTCGACCCCACCGACCGCGCTCGTCCTTGCGACCGATCTGCTCGCCGCCGCCGACCCGGACGTCGCCGCCGCCGTCGCCGCGGCCGCCGAGCGTCTGGCGGCCGACCTGGGCGTTCCGCTGAGCCGGACCGAGCTCGCCGCGGCGCTGCTCGACGGGTGGCTCGGGGCGTTTCGCGGACGGCAGTTCGTCGAGGCGTGGCGGGCGCACGGGGCGTGGATCGAAGCCCGCCGACCACCGCTGGGACCCGGTGTCGGCGCCCGCTTCGCCACCGCGAGGATGACCCCATCATCTGCCGCCGAGGCGGCGGGACCCGCGGGCGACGAGGTGCGCGGCGCACTTGACCGCGTGCTGCCGCCCGGAGGTGCGCTCGTGCTCCCCGCCGCCGCGACCGTGGCGCCGGTCCCGGACCTCGACGCGGCGGCGAAGGAGGCACTGCGCAGCGGCACCGCGCGGCTGACGGCGATCGCGGGGCTCGCCGGGGCGCCGGCGGTCAGCCTCCCACTCGCCGTGGTGGACGGCCGGCCGGTCGGCGTCAGCCTGCTCGCGCGGCCGGGTGCGGACGAGCGGTTGCTCGCCGCGGCGTCCGGGGCGTCCGCGACGTCCGCGACGGAGAGCGCCGCATGATTCGCGCCCCCGGAAGCTGATCGGCCACCCGTACGTCCGACCGCATCGGAGAGAATGCGGCGCATGATCCGTCGACTCCCGCTCGTTCTCCTCTCCGCGCTGACGCTCGCCGCGTGCGGCAGCAGTTCCACCAAGACCGTCACCACGGTTGTGCCGCCGCCCCCGCCCACGTCCTCGACCACGTCCTCGACCACGACCCCGTCGACCACATCGACGAGCGTCACGACGCAATCGTCGGCGACGATCGCGCTGCCGGTCCTGTTCC
Source organism: uncultured Solirubrobacterales bacterium (assembly GCA_963850335.1). Classification (GTDB taxonomy): domain Bacteria; phylum Actinomycetota; class Thermoleophilia; order Solirubrobacterales; family Solirubrobacteraceae; genus Palsa-465. The sequence continues at coordinate 203,827 of CAWKKY010000002.1, forward strand.
AGGGTGTCGTCAACCACGGCAGTGAGCGGCCGACCACGCTCGAGCTCACCGGCGACGGGACTTTGTCGGTCGGCCAGGTCCAGTGGAACGCGTGGGGAGGCGACACGGCCAGCGGCACGGGGACGGCGAGCTATCACGGATGCACCCCGAACTGTGCGTCGGCGCCCGTGAGCACCGCGGCGGTGTCGATCCGGCTCTCGAACATCCGCGTGTGTGGTGGCCGGCGGTACTACTCGGCTCTGACCCTCACGCTCCCGTCCGGCAAGCTGCTCGACGAGTCCTTCGTGCAGCGCTCCTGGAGTCCCTGCTAAGCGCTTTCGCCTCGATCTGCGCTGGTACCCTTGAGGAAGACTCAAGCCACATGGACGGATGGTTGAGATGCTTCGGGCGATCAGGGGATTGATATTGGGGGTCATGGGGATCGCGGGTCTGTGCCTCCTCGCCGCTCTCACCGATCCGGCCGCCGCGCTCGCCGATTCCGGGACCGCGCAGCTCAGCGGGCGGATCACCGCCGCCGACGGAACGCCGATCACCGCCTACCCGGTGTGCGCCTATGCGTACGCCTACGACGCCAACGCCTACCCGGCGACGACCACGCTCGTTGCCGTCCGGGCCGCGGACCGCACCGGGAGCTACACGCTCCCGCGCCTCGCTGCGGCGACGTACGTCGTCGGCTTCGCCGACTGCCGGACGGCGGCCGGCAACGACGCGCCGCAGTACGCCCCCGGGGTCACGAACGTCGATTCCGCCCATCAGTACGTGCTCACCCCCGGGCAGCACGTCACCGGGGTCGACTCCGAGCTCCAGCCGGGTACCTCGATCTCGGGGCATCTCACCGCAGCGTCAGACAGCCATCCGCTCGCCGGGATCTGCGTCGACGCGACGTCGTTCGGCACGGTCGGCGGTCCGCTCGCCACGGTTCATGGGACGACCCGGAGCGACGGGTCCTACACGCTGAGCCGCCTTCCCGTGCTCGGCGCGAGCGGCACGTACTCCCTCACCTTCTCTGATTGCAACTCGCCGCGGGTCTACCTCTCAGAGCCGGCGAGCAGCCCGGTCTCGCCGACCGTGTCTCAGCCGGCCACGGGCGTCGACGCCCAGCTCCAGGCGGGCGCCTCGATCTCAGGCCTCGTCACCGACGCCCAGGGCGCGCCGATCCGCTCCCGCGACATCTGCGTCAGCGCCCGGCCGGAGGACTATCTGCACATCGGCCCCAACAGTTTTGACTCGACGAGGACCGACGCCGCCGGCCGCTACCAGCTCGGCGCGCTCGCGGGGGACAGCTACAGCGTGCGCTTCCAGGACTGCGCGACCGATCAGAGCCTCAGCCCGAGGAACGACGCGACCGTGCTCGAGTCGGTCAGCGTGAGCAACGCGGCCGCCGCCGTCCACACCGAGCAAATGACGCCGGGCGCGACGATCTCCGGCCATGTCTACGCCGGGCCCGATACCTCGACCCCGGTGGCCGGGGCGTGCGTGCGGGTGACGACCCGGCTCTCGCTCCTGTCCGTGCACGCGCCGGCTCTTGATGAAACGGTGACGACCAACGCGAGCGGGGCATATGCGCTCGGTCATCTCGCCCCCGCCAGCGCGTGGTACGTCGGCGGGTGGCTCGTGGCCTTCTCGCAGTGCCAGTCGTCCTCCGACACGACGTGGTACGACGGCGCCGGTGACGCCTCGCAGGCGACCCCGCTCCAGCTCACCACCGGACAGTCGGTCACCAAGATCGACGGTCATCTCCCCGGCCAGACCCCGAACCACGCGCAGCTCCGCGCGTCGATGGCGACGGTGCTCCACAAGCTGCTGCGCCCGGTCGTGACCGCCGCGCATGCGATTCGCAGCACCGGGTCCTGGCGGCTTCCGGCAACGGCCGCCGGTACCTGGTCGGCCCGGGTGACGGTGGCCTCACCAGGCCGCCACCACGGCCTCATCGTCTATCGCGGCAGCGCCCACCTCGGCAGGACGGGCCGCGCCCGCATCGCGGTTCGCCTCACGCCCGCGGGTCGAGTGTGGCTGCGCTCGGGCGTCGCCCACCGGGCTCGCGTCCGGCTCCATGCGCTGCTCACGTTCCGGGCGGCCGGCCGCCAGCCGGCGGTCGCGGTCACCTGGGATTTCCGCGTCCGCCCCCGGTAGTCGGTGCGCAGCCTCCCCGCCCCGGGATGGATCGCCCATGCGGACTGGGGGAGCGCAGCCCGCAAGCGCGTCGTCGTCACCGCCGAGGCGAGCGGCGGCACCTACCGCATCGGTGCCGCGCGCCCAGTCGCCCCGGACGGACCGCTCACCGAACGGCTCGGCGTGCACCTGCGACCGCCCCAGACGGCGTTGCTGGGCTTCGATTTCCCGATCGGAGTCCCGCGCCGCTACGCCGAGCTGGCGGGCATCGGGCACTTCACGTCGTGGCTGCGTGACCTCCCTGCAGACGCGCCGGTGTTTGAGGTGGCGGGGACGCTCGACGAGGTGACCGTCGTGCGGCCGTTCTTCCCGCGGAGCATCCGGGTGCCGAGCCCGGGGATCAAGGGCGCGTTCCACACCGCCCTGGGGCGGTGATCGTCGAGGCGTACCCGGCCGAGGCGTACGGGCGGCTCGGACTGCAGATGGGTCGACCCGGTAGCGCAAAGACCCGTCAGGAGAGCCGCCGCCGCGATGCCTCCCGCCTGCGGCGCTGGTGCGCCGAGAACGAGATCACCATCGACCACGCGCTCGCCGCGCAGATCGACGACGGGTTTGGGCCGCACGCCGGCGGCGAGGACGGATTCGATGCGACGGTCGGTCTGTGCGCGATGATCGACGCGCTCCGGCGTCCACCGGATCCGCTGCTGCCCACCGACCCGGAAGTCCGGAACCGGGAAGGCTGGATCTTCGGACAACATGTGGTTGGCGAAGCGAGCGCCACCACGCCCGGCGGTTCCGCCGCGGCTGAGCCTTAGGCACGCCTGCCATCGTTGGAGGCGTGTCCGACGGACAGCTGATCCTCGTTGCCGGCGCGCTGCTCGCCGCGGGTGTCGTCGCCTCGTTCGTCGCCGCGCGAGTCCGCGTGCCGGCCCTCGTGCTGTTCCTCGCGGTCGGGATGCTCGTCGGTTCGGACGGCCTCGGGTGGATCGCGTTCGACGACTACCGCCTCGCGCGGACGATCGGCGTGATCGCGCTCGCGCTGATCCTGTTCGAGGGTGGGCTGACGAGCGGGGTATTGCATCTGCGGCCGGTGCTCGCGCCGGCGACGGCACTCGCCACCGTGGGGACCGTGATCACGGCCGCGGTCGTCGGCCTGACGGCCGGCGCTCTGTTTGGCTTCTCGACCGAGGAGGGGCTGCTGCTCGGGGCGATCCTGTCCTCGACCGACGGCGCGGCGATCTTCGGTCTGCTGCGTGGCTCGACGCTGTCCCGCAAGCTCGCGAGCACGCTCGAGGGTGAGTCCGGGCTGAACGATCCCGTCGCCGTGCTGCTCGTCATCGGCTTCATCAACCTGCTCATCCATCCCGGTTACGGCGCCTCGGATCTCCTGCTCCTGTTCGTGCGCGAGCTCGGCATCGGGCTCGTCGTCGGGCTCATCGTCGGCGCCGTCGCGGTTTCGGTGCTGAGGCGCGCGGACCTCGCCACCGCCGGGCTGTACCCGGTGGCGTCGCTTGCCGTCGCGGCGCTCGCCTACGGGGGCGCCGACACCCTGCACGGCTCGGGATTCCTCGCGGTGTACCTCGCCGGGCTCGCGGTCGGTTCGGCGAAGTCGATTCCGTCGGAGCGCACGATCGTCAGCTTCCATGAGGGGCTTGGCTGGCTCGCGCAGGTGGCGATGTTCGTCACCCTCGGTCTGCTCGTCTTCCCGGGACAGCTTCCGGCGGTCGCGCTCAAGGGGACGGTGCTGGCGATCGTGCTCATGCTGCTCGCCCGTCCGGTCGCGGTCGTGGTCGCGACCCTCCCGTTCGCCTACACGTGGCGGGAGCGCTCGATTCTCGGATGGGCGGGGCTGCGCGGCGCCGTCCCGGTCGTGTTGGCGACGTTCCCGGTGATCGAGCACGTGCCGCGCAGCCTGCAGTTCTTCAACATCGTGTTCTTCGCCGTGCTCCTCTCGACGATCGTGCAGGGCTCGACCTTCGAGCCGATCGCACGACGTCTCGGCCTGACGAGGCCCGAGCCGGTGTCCGCCGTTACGGGTTGACCTGGAAGCGGGTGACGAGCTTCTCCAGGGCGGCCGCGTTGTGGGCGAGCTCCTGGGCGGAGGCCGCCACCTGCTCGGTCGTCGCGGACGTCTGCTCGGTCGAGGCCGACACCTCTTCGGTCGACGCCGAGGACTCCTCGGCCACGGTCGCCGCCTCGCCGATGCTCTCCTGCAGCGTCGATGCGGTGGCTGTGATCTGCTGTGCCGCGGCCGCGATCTGCTCGACCCGTGTGGTCATGTCCTCGACCGCCTCGCCGATGCTGACGAACGCTCCGCGCGCCTGCTCGACGACGCTCGCCCCGTCGGCGGTCCGTTCGGCGCCGTCCTTGACGACGCGCACCGCGGCCGAGGTGTCGTTCTGAATGGCGACGATCAGCTCAGAGATCTCGTGCGCCGCTCGCTGGGACTCCTCGGCGAGTTTGCGGACCTCCTCGGCGACCACCGCGAAGCCGCGACCCTGCTCGCCGGCTCGGGCCGCCTCGATCGCGGCGTTGAGCGCGAGCAGGTTCGTCTGCTCGGCGATCCCGGTGATCGTCTCGACGATCGCCCCGATCTGCTCTGACTTCGTCGCGAGCTCATCGATCGCGTGGCTCACCGACTGGCTTGACTTGCGGACCGCCTGCATCGCGCCGTCCGCCTGCTCGGCCGCGATCACGCCCTGCTGGGCGATCTCGTGAGCCCGCGCCGCGGCCTCGGCCGTCTGCTCGGCCTGGCGTGCGCTCTCGGTGACGGCCGCCGTCACCTCGTCGGCGGCGGTGCGGGCAGTCGCGATCATTGCAACCTGACGCTCGGCGCCGCTGGCCACGTGCTCGATCGCGTGCGCGACCTCGGCGGTCGCCCGCCCGGTCTGATCGGAGCTCTGTGCGACCTGCTGAGAGGTTCCGTCGACCGCCTCGGCCGCCCGGGTGACCTCGACGATCACGCCACTGAGCTGCTCGGTGCTGCGGTTGTAGGCCTCGTAGCAGTTCAGGATGGAGTCGCGCATGTGCTCGGTGGCGACCATGATCTGCCCGAGCTCATCGGTGCGAGTGACCGGCTCCGCCTTCGTCTTGGCGGAGAGGTGGCGGGTGAAGTCGCCCTCGGCCAGCGCGGCGAGCCCGGGGCTGAGGTTCTCGACCATCGCCTTGACCAGGGCCTCGACCCGCTCCCGGACGTGTGCGACCCCGCTCATCGTCGAGCGGATCGTGGTCGCGGCGAGGCCGATCAGCAGTGCCGCCGCGAGCACGGCAATGATCAACACAATGATCGTGCCGGTCGCCGCGTTGGAGTGCACGGCGGCTGCGCTGTTGGCCTTGACGCGTTCGAGTGAGGCGCGCAGTTTCTCGTATTCCGCAGGGAGGGCGTTGGATGGCGCGAGATTCCCCACCGTCTGAATAGAGATCGCCTTGGACCCGTCGCCGGCCAGGCCGGCTTGATGCAGCTGCTGGCTGAAGCCGTTGTAGCTCGCCAGCGTCGCCTCGATCGACTTCACCTGGGCCGCCAACGCCGGGTCGGTCACCGCGTGCTGGAGCTTGGTCGTGTCATTCACCGCGTTGTTGTACGCCGACTCGGCCTGACTCCAGGTCGTCGCGATCAGTGACGCCTTACTGGGGTCGTGCAGCGCGATCAGGGCCGCATACATGTTGTTCTGGTCGTCGTTGAGGATCCACGACTCGTAGGCGTGGCTGACCAGCCGCGCCTGCTCGTCGGCGGTCGCGTTGCGATCGGTCGAGCTCTTGAAACTCGACATGAGGAAAAGGCTGACGGCGCCAAGCACCACCACCGCCAGGACGCCGCCGCCACCAAGCAGCAGCAGCCGCGTACGCAGCGTCATCGAACGAATGCGAGACATGAGGTCACTCCTTGAAATCCGGTCCGTGATGAGAGGACGCTTCCCCTCATCGCCCCATCTCTCGGCGGCATCGCGGCTTTCTTGCAGCGCAAACCGCAGGTTTCCGTAGATCGGCATGAGTCGTTTCCGTACTAACTACGCGGCGACTACGGATTCCCGGACTGCGGGAGGTGGCCCGGGCAGGACTCGAACCTGCGCGCGACGGATTATGAGTCCGCTGCTCTAACCACTGAGCTACCGGGCCGGCGTGCCCGGCGACGCTAGCAAGCGCGCGGCCCGATTCGCCCGAACTTTGAGGTAATCTCCCGGAGGCGATGTTGGTAGCTGCCAGTCAGGCCTCCGGGCAGACCATTGCCCTGCTGATCACGTTCATCGGGATCGGCGTGCTGGTCAACGTCCTGATCATCTACATCGTCGCCCAGGTTCTTGCTGAGCGTAAGCAGAACCAGGAAGCCAACAGCAGCCTCCACTAGCGGCGGCGGGTAGGGCTCGGTGCGTCGCGTCCTCGCGGAGCAGGTCGAGCTCGACGACGACCCGGCACGGATCGACGCCGAGGCCGTCTACCACTACCTGAGCGAGGAGTCGTACTGGGCGCGCGGGCGCAGCCGCGAGCAGGTGGCGAAGACGATCGCCGACGCCGCACGGGTCATCGGCGTGTACGACGGGGCCCGGCAGATCGGGTTCGCCCGGGTCATCTCCGATGGCGTCCACGTCGCCCATCTGTGCGATGTCTACGTGCTCTCGAAATATCGCGGGCGCGGGTTTGGAGTGGAGCTCGTGCGTGAGGCCGTGGACAACGGTCCGCACGCCGCGCTCAACTGGACGCTGGCCACCGATGATGCCCACGGGCTGTACGCCCAGTTCGGGTTCACGCGGCCCAATCCGCAGCTGATGCAGCGCCGCAGCACAAAGCGCTGAAGGAACGGCCATGGCAGGCGTCGAATGAGACGCCTGCCGATGAAGCCAGCAATTAGCCCGACTGCCACCCCCGCGGAGACGACCAACGGCCATCAGGCCCTCTCCGCCTACATCCGCGCCCGCTTCGACGAGTTCTCCCGCTCGCAGAAGGACGTCGCGCAGTACATCGTCGACCATCTGGACGAGGCCGCGTTCCAGACCGCTGAGGAGCTCGCGCGCCGCGCGAACACCTCCTCGAGCACCGTCGTGCGCTTCTCCCAGGCGCTTGGGTTCGAAGGATTCCCCGAGCTCCAGCAGGCCGCGCGTGACGAATATCGCCGCCGGCCGCCGGGCGTCTCCGACGCGTTGGCGACCGCCACACCGCTGTTCAGCCTGGACCACACCGAGTTCGAGGCGGCGCTCGCCGCCGACCACGTCAACGTCGAGGACACCGCCCACAAGCTCAGCCGCTCCGATGTCGAGGCGGCGATCGACGCGATCGTGTCCGCCGAGAAGGTGCTCATCGCCGGGACCGACCAGATGGCGTTCTTCGCCAGCTACCTGCGCCACCTGCTGATGCTGCTCGACCTCCGGGCGGAGATCGTCGCCAGCCCGAGCCAGGAGGCGCTTGGTCGCCTGAGCCGGATCGACGAGCAGACGCTCGTCATCGGGCTCTCGGCGGGTCGCCCACATCCGCTGATCACCCGCACGATGAAGCTCGCGCGGCACCGCAAGGCGCCGACGCTGGCGATCACCGACGCGACGCTCTCAGAGGTCGCTCGGCTGGCACGGATCCGGCTCTACTACTCCTCCAACACGCCCGCCTTCGTCCGCTCGCATACCGCGCTGCTGTCGATCATCCAGGCGCTCGCGTACGGCGTGTACGCGCGGGACGCGCAGTCCTACGACGTGCGCATCAAGGCGTTTCGACTGAAGTAGGCACACCGGCCGCGGTTTCCGCGGCCGCTCACCGGGGCGCCACGAGCAGGGCCTGCGTGGCGCGCCCCACCCGGCCGCGGGCGTCGTAGAGGACGCTCTCGGCCGCTCCGATCCCGTCGGGGGGGATCGTCGTCTGGGCCTCGAGCGCGATCCACTCGCCGACCGGCGGTCGCTCGATGTAGAGCGTGAGGTCGGGGTTGATGAACATGTACTCCTCCCACGGGAGGATCGTCGAGATCCCGTTGCCGAAGTCGCCGGCCGCGGCGAGGCGCTGGAGCGGCGAGGGCTCCTCGCCGGCGACGATCGGCGCCCGCAGGCGGAACCAGGCGGTCGATGGACCGCCGCCGAAGTGCCCGGCGACGAACCGGATCTCCAGCGCGTCGGGCGCGAACATCGGCCGGAACGGTGGATCGAAGTCGTTGTCGCGCCCGCCCTCAGGACCCGGCGGCGGCGGGATGAGCGGCGTGCGGAGCGGGACGCCGCCGGCGAGTGCCACCTGCAACGCCCGCGCGCGCACGACCTCGGTGCCGTCCGGCGCGAGCACCGAGGCCTCAGAGAGCTGGACGCGGCGCCCCGGGCGGACGGCCTCAGCGACGACGGTGAGCTCACCGAGCGGCACCGGGCGCAGGAACTCATAGGTGACGCGAGCGATGGTCAGGCCCTCGGCCGCCGGGAGGCGTTCGAACGCGCGCATCAGCAACGCCGCCGGCGCACCGCCGTGCTGGGCACCGGCGTCCCACGGGCCCCGGGCCAGTTCGGTGGCGACAAATCGTCCGTTCTGCGCCTGGAATACCGCCACTTCGGACATGGCCAGACACGGTAGCGCCCGGCTACACTCACCCGGGATGAGCCAAGAGAACGGAAACGCACGCGACGAGGCCACGTTCACCGTCAAGGCCGGTCTGGCGGAGATGCTGAAGGGCGGCGTGATCATGGACGTCGTCACGCCCGAGCAGGCGAAGATCGCCGAGGACGCCGGTGCCGCGGCGGTGATGGCGCTCGAGCGCGTTCCCGCCGACATCCGCCGTGACGGTGGGGTCGCCCGGATGAGCGATCCGGAGATGATCAACGGAATTCAGGACGCGGTCACGATCCCGGTGATGGCGAAGGCGCGGATCGGCCACTTCGTCGAGGCCCAGGTCCTTGAGGCCCTCGAGGTCGACTACATCGACGAGTCCGAGGTGCTGACGCCCGCCGACGAGGCCAACCACATCGACAAGTGGGCGTTCAAGATCCCGTTCGTGTGCGGCGCGACGAACCTCGGTGAGGCGCTGCGTCGGCTCGGCGAGGGCGCCGCGATGATCCGCTCCAAGGGCGAGGCCGGCACCGGCGACATCGTCGAGGCCGTTCGCCACCTGCGCGTCATCGGCGGCGAGATCCGCCGGCTGACGATGCTCGACGAGGCCGAGCTCGCAACCGCCGCCAAGGAACTCGGGGCGCCGCTCCATCTCATCCGCCAGGTCGCCCAGGATGGCCGCCTGCCGGTCGTGATGTTCTGCGCCGGTGGAATCGCGACCCCGGCTGACGCAGCGCTCGTAATGCAACTCGGCGCCGAGGGTGTGTTCGTCGGTTCGGGCATCTTCAAGTCCGAGGATCCCCAGCGGCGCGCCCGCGCGATCGTCGAGGCGACGACCCACTTCCAGGACCCGGCGCGGATCGCCGCCGCCTCGACCGGTCTCGGGCAGGCGATGGTGAGCCTCGAGACCTCCAAGCTCGAGACCGAACAGCTGCTGGCGCCGCGCGGCTGGTAGCGCGCACGGTGCCCCCGCGGGTCGGCATCCTCGCCCTCCAGGGCGGGTTCGAGGCGCACGCCAAGATCCTCCGCGGCCTCGGGGCCGAACCCCGGGAGGTGCGCACCGTCTCAGATCTCGACGGGCTGGACGCGCTGATCATTCCGGGCGGCGAGTCGACCGTGATGACACTCGGAATCGAGCGCGAGCAGCTCGCCGAGCCGCTGCGCGAACTCGCGCGCCGCGGGACCCCGATCCTCGGGACCTGCGCCGGGCTGATCATGCTCGATCGCGACCACCTCGGCCTGCTTGACGTCACCGCTGAGCGCAACGCCTTCGGCCGCCAGCTCAAGTCCTTCGAGGCCGAGCTCGACGTCGACGGCGTCACCGGGCCGCCGATCCGCGGCGTGTTCATCCGTGCGCCGTGGGTGGCCGAGCATGGGGAGGACGTCGAGGTGCTCGCCCGCGTCGACGGCCATCCGGTCGCTGTGCGCCAGGGGAATATCCTCGCGGTCGCGTTTCACCCGGAGCTCGCCGGCGAGGCGCGGCTGCACGAGCTGCTGCTCGGGATGAACGGGCGCGGCTGAGCGACCGCGCGCAGGCTGAGCGACCCCGCGCCGGCGGCTCGGGCTACGACTGGCCCGCGGTGTCCCGCTGGGGCTCGCGATCGGCGTACGAGCGAAAATCGCGCTCGAACGCGGCCCAGTCGAACGTCGGCAAGCCGTCCGGCTCCGGCGGCGGCTGCTCGTCGACGGGATCGTCGCCGCCCTCATCCGGCGGATCTTCAGAATCACGCCCGCGGGACAGGTAGGCGGCGAGCGCACACACGAGGATGCCCGCGGCGTAGACGAGCGCGGCGATCCCCGGATGCCCGGTCAGCGACGCGAGGCCGCCCACGGCGTACAGGGCGAGCGCTGAGAGGACGAGCCGCCGCAGGTCGGCGCCAGGCACGGAACCTCGTGGTGCATGGGCGTACGCACTGATGAGGATTCCGGACATCAGCACGACCGCCAGGACCAGTTTCCACGCGACTGAGGGCGGCACAACCATCGGTTACCCCCGATGATCGGCACGCAACGCGCTGAATTCAAGCCCTTGTTACAGAAAATGTTCAGTCACGTCACGATGCGGACCACAGAAAACCGCTGCTAATCGCTCACACGACGAGGCCGTGGCGCATCGTGTTCTCGGTCACCGCGCGCGGCTCGACAAAGTGGAGCAGGTAGTCCGGGCCGCCCGCCTTGGTGCCGGTGCCGGAGAGTCGGTTGCCCCCGAACGGCTGGCGGCCGACCATCGCCCCGGTGATCCCGCGGTTGACGTACAGGTTCCCGACCGGGACCCGCGCCTGGACGGTCTTGATCACCGTTGGATCCCGGGCAAACAGGCCGCCGGTGAGCGCAAACGGCAGCCCGTCGAGGACATCGAGGGCCGCCGTGACGTCGCGGACACGCTCGATCGCGAGCACCGGACCGAAGATCTCCTCGCCCAGGACCGCCGATGTCGGCGGCAGGTCGGTCACGACCGTCGGCCGGCAGAACCACCCGGTGCTCGGCAGCGGTTGACCGTCGCCGCCGGCCACGATCCGCCCCTCGCCGGCGGCCGTCGCGATGTAGCGCTCCACCCGCTCCTGGGCATCGCGCTCGATCACCGGCGGCACGTTCGCATCAAGGTCCGACGCCTGTCCGACGACGAGCACCCGGACTGCCCCGGCAACCCGCTCGATCAGCGCGTCGGCGATCGCCTCGTGGACGAGCACGCGTGAGGCGGCGGAGCACTTCTGCCCGGCGTACACGAACGCCGAGGCCACGATCGCCGGGACGGCCTCATCGAGGTCGGCGTCGGAGTCGACGATCACGCAGTTCTTGCCCCCGAGCTCGGCCACCACCCGCTTGAGGTGGAGCTGACCCGGCGCCAGCTCGGCGGCCGCGCGCATGATTTCGAGCCCTACCGGCATCGAGCCGGTGAACGCGATCGTGTGCACCGACGGGTGACGCACGAGCGCCGCGCCGAGCTCGCCGAAGCCGGGCAACAGCGAGATCGCCCCGGGCGGGACCCCACCCGCGGTCAGGGCTTCAACCAGGCGCAGCGCGCAGCCGGGCGACTGCTCAGCGGGTTTGAGGATGACCGCATTGCCGGTGGCGAGCGCGGCCGAGGTCATCCCGCAGGGGATCGCCAGCGGAAAGTTCCATGGAGAGATCACTCCGACGATCCCGCGGGGCACGTAGCGCAGTTCGTTGCGCTCGCCCGGCACCTGGATCAGCGGGCGCCCCTGTGCCAGCGCCACCGCCTCGCGCGCGTAGTACTCCAGGAAGTCGATCGCCTCGCACACGTCGCCGTCGGCCTCCGGCCACGGCTTCGCGCACTCGCGGACCTCGAGCGCGGCGAGCTCGAGCCGGCGCTCCCGCATCCACGCGGCGGCGCGGATGAGCGCACCGGCGCGCTCCTCGGCGGGGGTCCCGGCCCACTGGCGGGCACCGTCTCGCGCCGCCGCGATCGCGGCCGGCAGGTCGGCGTCCGCGGACGCAGCGGTGGCGTTCGCGACGACGCGCTCCGGGTCGCCCGGATCGGTCGATGCGAACGTCTCGCCGCCGCGGCGCTCGCCGGCGATGATCGTTGGGACCTCGAGCGGGAGTGTGGCGTCGAGTCGGGCCAGCGCGTCCGCGAGCCGCGCGCGTACCTCGGCGCGGCGCAGCTCCAGCACCGGCTCGTTGGCGAAATCTCCGAGCTCGCCCATGGCGCCCGACCTTAGCGCCCGCACCGAAGCCCTGGCGCGAGGCGACGCGCCAGGACTCGGCACCTCCCGGACGAGCGCTGAGCGGCCGTGCGACGCAAGGACACAGCGAGGCGTTCCAACATACCGACTATTGGCAAATCGCGCAACTCCCGTGTTTACAGGGATGTTGCGGAGCCGAAGCGGCCGCTCAGGGAGCGGCGAGGAGCTGCTCGAGCGGCACCCCGCTCGCCTGCTCCTGGAGGAACGAGTCGTTGCTCGTGTTCTCGAGCAGTCGGCGCACCAGGTACGCCATGCCGGCGACGAGATCGCCGACTGGGCAGTACGTGCGCACCCGCATGCCGAGCGACGCGACCGCCGCCTGGAGTTCGTCCCCGAGCCCGCGCAGGACCTGCAGCTCGAGGTCGTGATCCGAGCGCCCGGCGGCGCGGTTGACCGCGATCGCGTGCGCGACCGAGCGGAGGTTGTGCGACGCGATGGCGACCCGCACCGACGGACTCGCCGCCACCAACCGCCGGGTGAGCGTCTCGAAGTTACGGTCGCAATCCGCCTTGACCTCAAACACCGGGGTTGGCCACCCGTGCTGGGCGGCCTGGACGAGCTCATGGTCCCAGTAGGCGCCCTTGACGAGCCGAATTGTCAACGGCGGCGTCCGCTCGGTGCGCTGCGCCCACTCGAGGATCGTCGTCAGCGTGTCGGGCGAATCACGCAGGTAGGCCTGGAGCACGAGACCGGCCGACGGGCCGTCCCGGAACTCGTCCTCGCTGAGCAGGGCGAGCACGAGCTCGAGCACCGCCTCGCGGGAGTCGAGCGACTCCATATCGATGTGGATGTGGGCGCCGAGCTCCCGGGCCCGGCGCAGCAGCGGCCGCAGGCGCCGGCCCGCGTCCTCGCGGCCGAGCGACGGGGCGTCCGGTCGCAGCACGGGGGTGAGCGCCGAGACCTTGACCGAGACGTTCGCCCGGGCGAGCGGGCCGAACGAGTCGCGCTCCAGCATCGGCCGCGCCGGCCAGCGGGTCGATTCGCGGGCGATCTGCTCGAGCGCGTCGAGGCAGCGCCCGGCGTAGGCGTCAGCCTCACCGTCGGTGACCGTCGCCTCACCGAGCAGATCGACCGTGCTCGCGACGCCGTCGTCCCACAGTCCGCGCAGCACACCGAGCGCGGCCGCGGGCGTCTCGCCGACGATGAACCGGTGGGCCATGTGCTTGACCCCGCCGGCCGCGGCGGCGCCGAGCGCGGTCCGTCCCGCCTTCGTGTGGGCCATCTTCATCGCGGTTGTGATCGGCATCGATGCGTCCGGCACCTCCCCGAGAAAGCTCGCCAGATGCCGCGCGAGGTCATCCAGCGAGCGGCACGCGGGGACGACGTCGACGAATCGGAACAGCGCCGCCTTGAGCTCGCGGTCACGGGCGGCGAGGTCCATCGCCCGGGCGTCGAGGGCCCGCATCGGGTGGCCGCGGCTCGACGGGAACCCCGCGGCCAGCTCGCCACCGATCCGGCGGATGTCAGCGTCGAGCGGGTCGACGGTCGCGCTCACGCGCTCATCCCGGTCGCGCTCACGCGCTCACCTGGGCCGCGCTCACGCGCTCACCTGGGCGGGCGCCACCGGCGGCGCGACCTTCTCGATCGTCTCCCAGCTCACATCCCGGGCGCGGACCTCCTCGTCGACCCGCCCGCCACCGCGCAGACCGAACAGGCGCTTGGCGTACAGCAGGTAGACGACAACCGCGAGGTTGATGATGAACCCGATGATCTTCAGCGCCGACTGGCGGTGGATGAGCTCGTAGATCTCGAGCGGCAGCAGAATCGTCGTGGCGATGAACGTCAGGTACTCGGCCCATCGCTTCGTGTACCACAGCCCGACGGCCTCGATGCCCTCGAGCAGTCCGTAGGACAGCAGGGCGATCCCGACCTCGCGCAGCGTCCCGGCCCGCAGCGTGAACAGCTTGTCGAACTCGTGGAGGATCCCGACATGCCCTGAGGTCTGCACGGGACCGCCGGCGACGCCGCCCTGGAGCGCGGTGAGGATCTTGTAGTAGGCGTTGCGCAGGCTCGACTCGTGGCCGGCGAACGCGATCACGCCGACCCCGAGCAGCATCAGGATGATGAAGTGAAACGCCCGGTCGATCGCGATCAGCCGCAGCACGACCCGGTCGCGCAGCGCCTTGCCGCGGAGCGGGACCTTGATCTCATCCCGGTTCGGCGGGTGCGGGGTCGACGGGGTCTCCGGCGGCTCGAGCGGCAGCCAGCTGTCGCATCGCAGACAGCGGTACCAGCGGATCGGCGGTTGCTCGCGGGCGAACACCCAGTCCTCGTCGCGGAGCTCGGCGGCGTCGGTGCCGACGAGGTGGTGGCCGTTGAACCCGCAGGTGAGGAGTTCCCAGTCGAGGTGCCGGCGCTTGCGCGGTTGGTGGGTGCCAGGGGGACGGTGCATCAGTTCAAGATATTCACAGCTCGGGCGACTACGAGGCCGATCGTCAGCAGCGCCGAGAGCGCTTGGCCGGCCATCAGCAGCTTGGCCCGCTGGGAGAGGGGCATCGTATCCGTGGGGCTGAACGCGGTCGCGTTCGTAAACGAGACGTACAGGTAGTCGAGCAGCTCGGGCATCCAGCCCGGGGGCGCGAACTTCGTGGCGTCGCTCATCTGCGGGAACAGGAAGTCCGGAAACGCGTCGGGCCGCGTTGCCCGGGCGAGGGGGCCACCGCGGTCGAGCTCCCAGTACCAGAGCCCGAACAGCAGCACGTTCGTCACCCACAGGACGATGCCGGCGAGGATCAGGGGCCGGCCCTCGCCCCGGGTCGCGTTGTGGTGCAGCAGGTAGTGGATCAGCAACCCGAGCGAGATCGCGTTGACGAGGCTGACGAACCCGATCACGGTCATCGCGATGTTCCGGCGCGCCGGCGAGTGACGCATCCGCGGGTGGGGGGAGGCGATCAGCAGCGCGAGCAGCAGCAGGCCTTCGAACGACGGAAGCAGCCAGTTCGGTCCGATCGTCAGCTTCTCCGGAAGCGACAGGTCGAGCACGATCGCTGCCAGCACGACGAGTTGAGGGGCCCAGAAGGGGTCGTGCTTCTCCATGGCCGCCTTGATGCCCTCGCCGGCGTGGTAATAGCTCGCCGGCTTGACCGGGTCGAAGCGGGATCGCTCAGCCATCGTGGCGCGGATCGTCGCACGACGCAGGCAGGATGCGGGCCGCCTTAGCCGAACACACACCTATGCGGGTACCGAGGACGCGCGCCACCGCACTGCTGACGATCGTCCTGGGGACGGCGATCGCGATGGCCGGCTGCGGCAGCTCGAAGACGGTGACGGCGACCGTCACGAGCGCGGCCTCGAGCGCGACGAGCACCGCGACGAGCTCCAGCCCGTCAACCACGAGCGGCTCGACGAGCAGCAGTTCGAGCAGCACCACCGTGGCCGGGCCCCCGCTGTGCACGGCGAGCACGCTGGCGCTGCGAATCCTCGGCCAGCAGGGCGCGACCGGTCACGGCGAAATCGGCGTCGCCATGCGCAACACGGGCTCGGCCACGTGCCACACCTTTGGCTACCCGGGCGTGCTGTTCTTGGACAAGACCGGGCAGCCGCTGCCGACGGTCCCGACCCACACGACCCACGACTTCTTCGGTGACGCGCCGGAGATCGGGATCAACGTCGCACCCGGCGACAGCGTCTCGTTCCGCCTCGGCGTCACCCACGGGATCAACGGCACCCAGGGGTGCGCCACCGCCTATGGGCTCCAGGTGATTCCGCCGAACGACACGGCCACGCTGCGGGCGACGATCCCCGGCGGGGCCTTCGAGTGCCGCACCGTGACCGTGTCGCCGGTCCGGCCGGGCACGAGCGCCTATCAGTAAGCGACGGCCGTCGCGGCTGACTGAGCGCGCCGGCGCGAGCGCTTGGCGCGAAATAGACAATAGATGTACACAATCCGCCAAGGGCTCGGGCGGCTCGGACGGCTCGGGCCGCTCGGGCGGCTCGGGGGCCCGGCGGCTCGGGGCCCGGTGCCTCGGGGGCCCGGCGGCTCGGGGGGCCCCGGGCGTCTCGGGCGGCTCGGGCGCCGCGGCGGCCGCCTACGCGCGCGCCCGGCGCGCCTCGAGCCAGCCGCTGCCCGCGTCGAGCATGCGCTCGATCTCACACGGCGCGACCGCCGGCGAGAACAGGAATCCCTGCGCCAGCTGGCAGCCGAGCGCTGAGAGCGCCTCCGCCTGCTCCTCGGTCTCGACCCCCTCGCCGACGACCTGGAGCGACAGCGCCTGGGCCATCGCGACGATCGCCTGGGTGATCGCGGTCGCGCGCTTGTCGCGGCCGAGGCCGTCGACGAACGAGCGGTCGACCTTGATCGCGTCGAGCGGGAGGTGCGTGAGGTAGCCGAGCGACGATGAGCCGGTCCCGAAGTCATCGAGCACGATCCGCAACCCGAGCGCCTTGAGCGCGTGCAGGGCGTCGGCGAGCGTCGCCACGTCGCGGAGCATCGCGCTCTCGGTGACCTCGAGACTCAGGCAGTGCGCCGGCAGGCGGGTGGCGGCGAGCACCTCGGCGACCGCGTCGGAGAGCCCCCGCTTGGCGACCTGGATCGTCGAGAGGTTGACGCTCATGCAGACCGGAGCCTCATCCGGGCGGTCGTGCCGCCACTGAGCGGCCTGGCGGCACGCCTCCTCGAGGACCCAGCGGCCGATCGGTTCGATCAGCCCGTTCTCCTCGGCGATCGGGATGAAGTCACCCGGCGAGACGATCCCCCGCTCCGGGTGATCCCAGCGCAGCAGCGCCTCGACCTGGACGATCTGATGCCCGTGGAGCGTCAGCACTGGCTGGTAGTCGAGCCGCAGCTCACCGCGCTCGAGCGCCCGGCGGAGGTCGTTCTCGACGCGCAGCCGGGCGATCGCGCGGCCCCGCATCACCTCGTCGAACAGTTCGTAGCGCGCGCGGCCGTGTTCCTTGGCGCGGTACATCGCGGCGTCGGCATCCCGGATCAGCTCTTCGGCGTGCTCGCCGCCGCGCGCGATCGCGATGCCGATGCTCGTCGTCACGAAGTGCTCGCGTCCGGCGAGCACGAACGGACGGGTGAACACCGCGGCGATCCGTTGCGCCGTCTCGACGGCTTCGCGGTCGCCGGAAACGTCCTCGAGCAGGATCCCGAACTCATCGCCGCCGAACCGCGCGACCGTGTCGCTCAACCGGACCGCCTGTTTGATCCGCGGTGCGACCGCGGCGAGCAGTTCGTCGCCGACGTGATGGCCGAGGCTGTCGTTGACGAGCTTGAAGTGATCGAGATCGAGGAACAGGACCGCGGCGGCCGACTTGCTGCGCCGCTGTCGGCTGAGCGCCTGGTCGAGACGGTCGAGGAACAGCACGCGGTTGGGCAGCCCGGTGAGCGCATCGTGCAGCGCCCGATGGCGCATCCGGTCCTCGGTGGCCTGTCGTTCGAGCGCGTCCGCGAGGACGTTGGCGAGGGCCTGGAGGAAGTCGACGTCGCCGCGGGCGTAGGCGCGCCGCTTGCGGGACTGCACGATCAGCACGCCGAACGGCCCGCGGCGGCTGATGATCGCGACCGACACCCCGCTCAGCGCATCGAGCTCGTGGGACAGCGGGGGCTGCCCGAACCGCTGCTCGGTCTCCCAGTCCTTGACGACGACGGGGGCGCCGGAGACGACCGTGTAGCCCGACTGCGAGCCGGCACCGGCGGGAACCCGCATTCCACCGGCTTGTTCTGGGATGCCGATGCTGCTGCGCAGCACGAGCGCGTCCTCCTCCTCGACGAGTTCGAACACGCCTGCGATCTCGACGCCGAGGCTCTCGGCGGCGGCCGCCACCGCCTCGTGCATCAGCTCGGCGGTCGTCGCGCCCTCCAGCGCGTGCTCGCCGAGCCGGGCGACGGCGGACTGCTGGGCGGCGCGGCGCTCGAGCTCGGCGTCGGAGCGCTTGCGCTCGGTGATGTCCGAGAGCACCCCGTGCCACTGGTTCGTGCCGCTCGGCTCACGGACGAGCATGGCGTCGTCGCTGAGCCACACCTCGTGGCCATCGCGGTGCAGCAGCCGGTACTCGGCGGCAACCGCCCGGGGAGATTCATCGCGAAGGCTCGGCCGCGGCGCCTCGCCGGCCGCGGTCGCCTCGCCGCGGAGCACCCGCGGCTTGTCGTCCGGATGCAGCTGGCGCGACCACAGCCCCGAGTCGGCGCACCACTCCTCAGCCGTGAATCCGAGGATCGCCTCGATCTGCGGACTCACGTAGTGCCAGCGGCCGGCCTCTCCGGCATCGGCGATGTAGATGATCGCGGGCACCCGCTCGAGCAGACGCTGGTAGCTAGCGGCGGAGATCGGCGCCCCCACCGCCAGGTCCGGCTCGTCGGCGTCATCCGCGCCGCGCAGCTCCGGGCGCCCAGTCATCAATCAGTTATCGCGAAGCTTGGCGGCGTGCGCATCAGTGCCCTCCCGGGGACGAACCCGTGATTAGTACGGATGCTACTCAGACCGCTGCAAACCGTACTAATCCGCCGTCTGCGCGCTCCTGCACGCGGCCCTCGGCGATGAGCAGATCCATGTGCCCGAGGACCTCGGACAGGGTCAGGTAGGCCTGGGTGACCGCGACGTTGCCCCACATCCGCAGCGCGACCTCGTATCCGGTCAGCGGCTGGTCCTCGAGCATCCGCAGCATCTTGCGCGCCCGCCGCTCGTGCATCCGGAACCGCTCGTCGATGAGGGTCTCGTGGTCGCGGATCGGGTCACCATGGCCGGAGAGGATGAGCTCGGCTCCGAGCTCGCGCGTGGCGCGCATCGAGCTCATGTAGTCGATGAGCGCGCGCGGCCGCTCCACCGGCTGTCCGTCCACCGGCGCCGCCAGCGGCCGCGACACGAGCGGATTGGAGGAGATATGGGCGAGCAGGTGATCCCCGGCGAGCAGGATCCGGCGGTCCTCGTCCCAGAAGATCGTGTCCGATGGGCTGTGGCCGGGACGGTGGAACACCCGCAGCGTCCGGTCGCGCAACCGGACCGTGTCCCCGTCGTGCAGGCCCCGGTCGATGCGCCCGCTCGAGCCGAACGCCCGGAACGCGGCGCCCACGGAACCGAGCACGGTCGTCAGATCGGAGGGAACCCCGTAGCGACGCATGATCCCCTGTGAGAAATCGTCATCGGCGATCGCCGAGCTGCTGAAGTTCTCCAGGTAGGGCCCGAGCAGATGGAACGCCGCCACCTTGGCGCTGGACCGGCGGGCCAGGATCTCGAGCAGACCGACGTGGTCCATGTGCTGGTGGGTGAGGATGATCAGCCCCAGGTCCTCGATCGCACGACCGTGCTCGTTGAGCGCCCGCTCGAGCTCATCGAGCGACTTGCCCGAGTTCGGCCCGGTGTCGATCAGCGTCAGCGGCTCGTCCTCGATCAGGTAGCAGTTCACCCGCCCGACGAGGAACGGCGTCGGCACGGCGAGGCGGTGGATGCCGGCACGCTCGGCGAGCGCGAGCGATTCGGCGGCACCGCCGTCGTCGGCGCCCGGGTCCGCGGCGCTCACGAACGGATGACGCCGAGCACTTCGTCGCGCCGGCGCTCCATGTCCTCGGGCGAGGCGATCGACTCCAGACACAGCCGCAGCAGCGGCTCCGTGTTCGACGGGCGCACGTTGAAGTGCCAGTCGTCGTAGTCGACCGAGAGGCCGTCGAGGTGGTACTGACGGCCGTCCGCGTGCTTCTCGGCGAGCGCGGCGAGCTTCGCCTCCTGGTCTGAGACCTCGGTGTTGATCTCTCCGGAGATGAAGTACCGGCTGCGGTAGGGCTCGAGCAGATCGGACATCTTCTTGCCCTCGGTCGACAGCAGCTCCAGGATGAGCAGCGCCGGGATCGTGCCCGAGTCCGCGCAGTAGAAGTCGCGGAAGTAGTAATGCCCGGAGACCTCGCCGCCGAACGCCGCGTCCTCATCGCGCATCCGGGTCTTGAAGAACGCGTGACCGACCCGGTTCATGAGCGCCCGCCCTCCGGCCTTCTCGACCGTGTCGGCGACGGCGCGGCTCGCCCGGACGTCGTAGAGGATCGTCGCTCGGGGCTGCTTGCGGAGCATCGAGTCGGCGAGCAGGGCGGTGAGGAAGTCACCGTCGACGAACGCCCCCGTCTCGTCGATGAAGAAGCAGCGGTCGGCGTCCCCGTCCCAGGCGATCCCGAGATCGGCGCCCTTCTCGACGACTTCGCGCATGATGAACTCCCGGTTCTCGGGGAGCATCGGGTTCGGCTCGTGATCGGGGAAGTTGCCGTCCGGCTTCCAGTACGCCTTCTCAAGGTCGAGGCCGAGCCGCTCGAGCAGCGGACCGACCATCGGGCCGGCCATCCCGTTGCCACCGTCGACGACGACCTTCAGCGGCTTGACCGCATCGGCGTCGATCACCGCCAGGGCCGCCTCGCGGAACTCATCGCCGATGTTGACCTCCTCGACCGAGCCGCCGCCGGGCGCGTCGCCGAGGCCGGCCTCGATCCGCTTGCGGACGTCGCCGATCCCGGCATCGCCGGAGAGCGCGATCGCGCCCCGCTTGACGAGCTTGGCGCCGGTGTACGCCTTCGGATTGTGCGACGCCGTGCACATCAGGCCGCCGTCGAGCTCCCGAGAGCCGACGAGGAAATAGAGCATCTCGGTTCCGACGAGGCCGGCGTCGAACACGGTGACGCCCTCCGATGTCATCCCGTCCCGGTACGCCTCCGACAGCTCGGGTGCGCTCAGGCGCATGTCGTGGCCGAGGCCGAGCCGCAGCTCGGTCGTCGGCTTGCCCTCCAGGTCGGCGATCACCCGCGCGAACGCGCGTCCGATCTGTTCCGCGGTCTCGGCGTCGATCTCCTCGCCGTAGATTCCGCGGATGTCGTAGGCCTTGAAGATCGCGGGATTGACAGCGGTCACTTGGACACCACGATCGTTGCCTTCATGAACGGGTGAATCGTGCACACGTAGTGGATTGTGCCGGCCGCCGTCAGCTTGACCTGGAACTTGTCGCCGGTGTTCAACGTCCCCGAGGAGGTGAATTTCGGGCCGCTCACGTAGGTGACGTTGTGCGGTGGCTGATCGTCGTTGACCCACTGCACGGTCTGCCCGACCTTCGCGGTGATGCTCTTCGGGTCGAACGCGAGGTTCTTCATCGTCACATTGATCGTGCTGCCGCTGGAAGCTGAGCCACCTCCGGATGGAGCGGACGCAGACGTGGAGGCGCTCGAGGTGGCGGAGCTGGTGGCCGACGAACCGGAGTTGCCCGAGCTCGAGCTGGAGCTCGACGAGCCGCAGCCGGCGAGGGCGAGGAGGGCCGCGGCGAGCCCGGGGAGGAGAACACGTTTCATGATTCGCAGCCTACCCGTCCAGCCAATGCCGTCGGGTCTAGACTGGTGATTTGTTATGTCTGGTCATTCCAAGTGGCACTCGATCAAGCACAAGAAGGCGGTCGTCGACGCGCGTCGCGGCCAGCACTTCACCAAGTTGGCCCGGGCGATCACCGTCGCCGCCCGTGAGGGCGGAGGCGATCCGGACGGCAACCCGGGTCTGGCCCTCGCGATTCAGAAGGCCCGCGACGCCTCGATGCCGAAGGACAACATCGAGCGGGCGATCGCCAAGGGCACCGGCGAGGGTGTCGATGCCGACGCGATCGAGACCGTCCTCTACGAGGGCTACGGCCCCGGGGGCGTCGCGCTGCTGATCGAGGCGTTCACCGACAACCGCAACCGCACCGGGGCCGACGTCCGCCACCTGCTCGGCAAGCACTCGGGGAACCTCGGTGAGCCCGGCTCGGTGTCCTACCTGTTCGACAAGCAGGGCGTGATCGTGGTCGACGGAACCCGGTATGACGAGGATGATCTGATGCCGGCGATCGACGCCGGCGCCCTCGACATCGTGCTCGACGAGGACATGCTCGAGGTGATCACCGAACCGGGTGACCTCGCCGCCGTCCGCGAGGCTTTGCGCGGGGCCGACGTCGAGATCGAGTCCGCCGACGTCGATCAGCGCCCGCGGGTCCGGGTCCCGCTCGAGGAGGCCGACGCGGCCAAGCTGCTGAAGCTGATCGACGCGCTCGAGGAGCTCGACGACGTCAACGCCGTCCATGCGAACTTCGACGTCGACGCGGACGTGCTCGAGCGGATCGCCGGCTGAGCCGGGAATCGCTCTCTTAACCGGCTCTTCGGGCGGCTCGCTACGCTCCCGCCCTTCATGACTTCGAAGACGATCAGCACCTCACTCCTCGCGCTCGTGGCCGCCGGTGGGCTTGCCGCGTGCGGAAGCTCCAAGGCGCCCGGCGTTCAGCCCGCGCCCTCCGCGGGCGCCACCACCGCCGCGGCGACGGCGGCCACGTCCACGACATCCACCACGACCTCGGCGAGCGCGACCCAGTCGACGCCGACGAGCGGTCCCCTGTCGAAGAAGCCGGTCGTGACGGTCCCCAGCGGACCGGCCCCGACCAAGCTCATCGTCAAGGACCTGATCACCGGCACCGGCGCGACCGCGGCCGCCGGCAAGCAGCTGACGGTCAACTACGTCGGCGTTCTCTACAAGGGCGGCAAGGAGTTCGACTCCTCCTGGAAGCGCAACCAGACGTTCCCGTTCACGCTCGGACAGGGCAGCGTCATCCCGGGCTGGGACAAGGGCCTCGTCGGCATGAAGGTCGGTGGACGACGGGAGCTCATCATCCCGTCTGACCTCGCCTACGGGAAGACCGGCAGCCCGCCCACGATCCCGGCGAACGCGGCGCTCGTGTTCGTCGTCGACCTCGTCGGCGTCTCCTAAGAGCTCAGGGTCTCTGGGCCTGAGTGTGGCGATAGCCCCACTCAGGCCCATCACCCCTGGCGTTACCCGAATCGCTTGGCGAGCCAGCTGGTGAACGTCGTGTCGCCGAGCGCGACGACGTCCCCGTGGATCGCGCCCTGCACCACGTCGTACTGGACGTGATCGCCCTTATTCACGAGCTCGCCGCGGAGCTGGTTCGTGAACTGCGGGAAGACGGTCGTGTCGGCCGATCCCTGCACGATGACGACCGGGGCACCGATCTTCAGTGCCGGGTTCTCACCGTCGAGCACGTGGTAGAGCGCGGTGGTGTTCGCGCCCTGACGCACGATCTGAGCCGGGGCGAGCCCGCCCCAGGAGTTCGAGGCCGACAGCGCCGCCGTGCACTCCTTCTGGACCGCCGGGAGGAGCGCGTAGGCCGCCGGCGTGAGCAGCGCACGCTCGTCGATCGCCTGCGAGGCTGCGGCCGCGCCGGTCACGATCAACCCGCCGAGCGCACTGAGGCCTCCGCCGGGCTTGGTCAAGCCCGCGGCGGCCTGGACCTGCGTGGTCAGGTGCGACGCGGGCGCAAACGCCGCGACGCCGAGCAGCGACAGGCCCGGCGCGTCACGCGCCGACTCGGCCGCCGCGAACAGCGCCGACTGGCCACCCTGGGAGTGCCCGGCGATCACATAGCGCCTGCCGATACTCGGGTACAGATGCCGGGCGGCGAGTGCCGCGTCGACGACCGAGATGCCCTCGGCGTGCCCGATCAGATACAGGTGCGTACCGGGCGTGCCGAGACCCTGGTAATCGGTCTGGGCGATCGCGTAGCCGGCCTTCAGCCAGCGGTTGAACTGCGGGTAGACGTACGAGCTGCCCGCCGTCCGCGACGGGGCGCAGACGTCGGCGATTCCCGTCGTGCCGTGGGCCCAGCTGATGAGCTTCCAGCCGTGCTTGGGTGCGTGACCGCGCGGCGTGAAGACGAGCCCGGAGATCGGGGTCGGCTTGCCGTTCGGCAGTACCGAGCGGTAGAGCACCAGCGTCGTGCGGGCGGCGCTTGGAAGCGCGGCCGGGGTCGCGATCGTGCGCGACCAGATGACGGTGCCGGGCGTCCCGGCGATGAGCCGGGCCGGCGGGGAGTAGAAGGCGAGACCGGACGGGGCCTTGGGCGCATGCTTGGTCGCGCCGAGCGCGCCGGCCGGCAGCGCTGTGCACGCGGCCATGACGGCCAGGAGGAGCAGTGCGCTCCGCCCACCCCGCAGCCGTCCATGCTGCATAGAGAGTTTTTTCATGTGAGGAGCCTAACGGCCCGCGGAGCACGTCAGTCGTCCGTGGCCCGCTCGCGTCGGCGGTTGCGTTTGGGGGTGGCGCGGCGAACCTTGGTGGTCTTCTCGTCGTCGGGCTCCCGCTCGCTCTCCTGCACCGGCGCGCCGATCCGGTGGGCGCGGTACAGCGGCACGCGCTCGGTGATGCCCTTGAGCCGGTGCTTGCCGGCAAACGACCACTCGAACGCCTCGGCGGCGGCGTCATGGACCTCCTTGGTGCACAGGACCGACTCCGGCCGCGCCACTCCGGTCACCCGGCTCGCCAGGTTGACCGAGTGCCCGTAGAAGTCCCCGGCGCGTAGGAGCGCCGGACCGAACGCGATCCCGGCCCGGAGCGCGGGCAGGTCGGCCGCCTGCACGGCCTCGACGAGCGACAGCGCGACCGCGACGAGCGGCCCCGGCTCGGGACTGACGAACATCGCGGCGTCGCCGATCGTCTTGATCAGCCGGACCGGCGGCGTGACCACGTCGCTGGCGAGCGCCGCCAGGCCGCCGGCGACGCTCCCGAGCTCCTCGGGCTCGACCTGGCCGCCGAGCCGGGTGAAGCCGACGAGGTCGGCGAAGCACACCGCCGCCTGCACCGAGTCCTGGATCTGGCCGGCCTCGAGCTCTGCTCGCCCGAGGATCCCGCGCCGCACGCCTTCCCGCAGGTGCGCGTTGAAGGCGCCGACGAGGATCGGCCGCACGGCCGGCACGAGCTCCTCGGTCATGCTCGCGAACCGGTGGGCGACCGCATCCTCGTCATCGCCGGCCTCCAGGAACGTCCGCACGAAGGCCGCCGTCGTGGTCGCCGCGAGCCGGGACATGCCCTCGCCGAGCACCCGGGTGATCCCGGCGATCTCGTCCTCGGTGAAGCCGGTGTCGAGAAACAGCTTGATCGACTGGGCGGTCTCGATGTCGTCGTCGCTGAACGCGCGCTCCTCGGGATCGGGCTTCGGGAGCCCGAGCAGCTGGCGCACGCGGACGATCAGGCCGGCCGGGACCCCGGTGCGCTTTTCGATCTCCGAGGCCGTGAACCGGGCGCCGAGGACCCGCTCCACGGGCAGTAGCGCCAGCCGGTCTTCAGCGGCGGCGGCGTGGAGTTCCTCGTCGGAGAATCCTTCGTCGCGGAGACGGGCGAGCAGCCGCCCCCGCGCGGCGCGGTGGTCGTCGTCCAGCCCCTCGAGCAGTCCGCTCGTCTCGTCGTCCATGCCCGGCATCCTGCCCGAAAGCAGATCGCTTCGCTAGCATCGCCGCTCCTCGCTCATGCTCTCGATCCTGATGCCCGTGTACAACGAGCGGGAGCGTGTCGAGCGAGCCATCGCCGAAGTCCTCGACACGACGCTCCCGACGGACTTTGAACTGATCATCGTCGACGACGGCTCGACCGATGGCACCCGCGAGATCCTTCGTGAGGGCCAATGGGGCGATCGCGTACGGCTGTTCGAGCATCCGGCCAATCGCGGCAAGGGCGCCGCGATCCAGACCGGCCTGCGCGAGGCCCGGGGAGAGTTTGCGGCGATTTTCGACGCCGACCTCGAGTATGAGCCGGCCGACCTCGGCCTGCTGATGCCCCCGCTGCTCGAGGGCCGCACGAATGCGTGCTTCGGCGTGCGGGCGTTCGACGGCTACTCGAGTCACTCGTTCCTGTTCGTGCTCGGGAACAAGGGGGTGACGCTCGCCTGCAACATCCTCTTCAACGTCTACATGCGGGACATCATGACCTGCCACAAGATGATCCGGACTGACGTGTTCCGCGCCCTGCCGCTGCACGCGAACGGGTTCACGATCGAGCCAGAGATCACCGCCCGGCTGATCCAGCGCGGCGAGCGCATCTTTGAGGTTCCGGTGCACTACCACGCCCGCGGCAGCGACGAGGGCAAGAAGCTGACCGCCGCCGATGGGTTCCGGGTCGTGAAGACGCTGATTCAGTGTCGGTTCACGAACCCGTAGCGGCGGTCTCCAGGTTCCGCCTCGAGCGGGTCACACCGATTGCCTGGGCGGTGCTGGCGTGCATCGCGCTCGCGTTTGTATCGGTGCTCGTGCTCCCCTCGACACCGAGCTATGACCCGTGGGCATGGATCGTGTGGGGGCGCGAGATCGCGTCCGGCGCGTTCACCTTCGCCACCAACGGCGGCCCGTCGTGGAAGCCCCTGCCGGTCGTGTTCACGACGGTGTTCGGCCTGTTCGGTGGACTGGCGCCAAAGCTGTGGCTCGTGGCCGCCCGGGCCGGCGGTCTGCTCGCCCTGCTCGGCGCGTTCCGCCTCGCGTGGCGGATCGCGGGCGATCTCGGGCGCGGCCTCGCCGCGACCGCGGGCGTGATCGCGGCGTTCGCGCTGTTCCTGTCGCACGAGTCGATGGGATCGCCGGCGATCATCCAGGACTGGGCCCACTACCTGTTCCGCGGCGCCTCGGAGCCAATGCTCGTCGCCTGCGTCCTGTGGGCGATCGAGGCCCATCTCTCAGGGCGTCAGAAGCTCGCGTTCGGGCTCGCCGTGGCGACCTCGCTGATCCGGCCCGAGGCGTGGCCGTTCCTCGGCCTGTACGTGCTGTGGCTGTGGCGCTTCGGCGGCTCGGGCGGATGGGCGCGCTCGCGCGGCGGCCTGGCGTTCGTCGGCGTGGGCCTGGTGTTGATTCCGGTGCTGTGGTTCGGTCCGCCGTGGATCTCCACCGGCCATCCGTTCGCCGCGAGCACCCAGGCGGCGGACTACAACGGCCAGCTCGGCAGGAACCCGCTGATCGAGGTCCTGAGCCGCGGCGCCCACCTGACGATCCTCCCGGTGCTCGTGTTCGCGGCCGTGGCGATCGTCTTCGCCTGGCGTGCGCGGGACCGGGTGACCCTCGGGCTGGCGGGCGGCGCCCTGGCGTGGGTCGCGCTCGTGGCCGCGATGACGGTCGCCGCGTACCCGGGTCTCGGGCGGTTCATGTACCCGCCGGCGGCCGTGGCGTGCGTGCTCGCGGGCGTGGGGGTGGTGCGGCTCGCGGCGCTCGCCGCGTCGCGGTCTGCGTCGCCGGCTGCGTCGGGGGCTCCGCGGGGCGGCTGGGTCGGCGCGGCCGTGGTGGCGGTCTGTCTGCTGGTCTCGATCCCGTTCACGCTCGGGCGGATCAGCCACGCCTGGAAGGAGAAGGGGGAGGCCGACACGGCCGTTCGGTTCACGAACACGCTCTCGGACGCGGTCGGCGCCGTCGGTGGCCGGACGCGCGTCATGCCGTGCTCGACCTCGGTCGCCGCGGTCAACCACACGATGCAGACCGCCCTCGCCTGGATGCTCCACGTCCGCCTGGCGCGGGTCAAAACCGTCCTGCGCGCGCCCGGCGTCGACTTCGTCGGCCCGCACGTCGTCACGATCGACGGCGCCGCCGCCCCGATCCGGATCCACGGCGGCCACGTCACGCAGCGGATCGGCGCCGCCGGCGTGTGGCGGGTCTACCGGATCACCTCGCCGGGCGCCGGCGGGTCGTCCGCGTTGCGTCGGCGGCGCCTGACGACCCCGCTCGGGAGAGCCTGACCCTGCCGCTGACGACCACGAATTCCCGCGCGTCCCGGCCGAGCCTGCCGCATGGGAGTTCGTGGTCGTCTCCCGACCTCAGACTCCCACGCAGGCTCCCCGGCACCGCCGCGTGGGAATTCGTGGTCGCAAATCGAGCAGCCGAAGCCGCGGCCGAAGAGCGCGCCGACGCGCCTACGCAGGCGTCCGCCGCCCCGCGGGGCACCGGATCGGCCCCGTGACGCCGTGGTAGCGCACGAGGAACACCGTCCACGGCGGGAGCGAGAGCACGGTCCGGATCGCCCGGTGGTGGGCGATCGGCGGGGTCGTGCCCGTGTTGTGGTCGCGGGGCGCTGAGAAGACGTAGCCCGTCCCACGCATGCTCGGGTGGACGCGGCGCTCGGGCACCTGGAGCTTCCACGCGAGCACGCTGGCGAGCGAGTGGTTGACGGCGACCTCGCTCGTCTTGCAGGGCACGATCGCCACACGGCCGCCGAGGCGGTCGACCGCCGTGAACAGCCGGTGCTGGTAGTACGCCGCCTGATTGGCCTGACCACCCTGGAGCGCGAGGTTGCGCACGCGGTTGATCGACCACGGCAGCGACAGCGCGAACACGGCCACGACCGCGGCCGCGGCGCTCAGGTAGACGGTGCCGACCCGCGGGCCCTTGACCCGGTTGCCGACCCACTCGGCGATCCGCGCCACGCCGACGCCGGCGAGCACGCACGCGACCATCCCGGCCGGCAGCAGGTACCGCGGCAGCCCGTACGCCACCTGGGTCATGACGGCGACCATCAACGCCCAGAGGACGGCCGCGCCCGCGAGCCAGAGCAGCACGGTCTCCCGACGCGCCCACGCGAACGCCAGGCCCACGGCCGCGAGCACGAGCGTCGGCACGCTCATCAGCCCGGCGGAACTCCGAAGTTCGGGGATCGCGCCGCCGGGACTGCCGGTCCCGCCGAGGGCCGCACTTCCGGCCTGGAACGCGTTGCCGCTGATGATTAAGGGCCCGAGCAGCCACGCGATCGGCACGAGCACGATTCCGACCACGGCGAGTGGTCGTGCGCCGGGTACGCGCAGCCACAGGTAGATCGCGTAGAGCCCGAGGAACGCGCTGAACTCCGGCCGGTTCATGGTGGCGAGGAACACGAGCACGTAGGCGACCCGTGGCGAGCCCGCGAGGTGGCGGTCGATCGCCCATAGGGTGAGTGCGGCGACGACCGGCTCGGACGCGCCGCGGGCGAAATAGAAGAGCGCGTCCTGGACGAAGCACAGGGCGATGACCGCGACGACCCCGGCCAGGACTCCGCCGAAACGGCGGCCGAGCCGGAACATGGCGGCGATCGCGAGCAGACCGGCGGTCCGCGTGACGACGAGCCACATGTCGGGGGCGGCGTGGCCGAACAGCCCGAACACGGTCGTGAACACGACCGGGAACGGCTTCCACGAGGGGCCGCCGGAGAGCGACAGCGAGATGTGCGAGGAGGTGATCTCCTGACCCCAATCGATCCACGCCCACGGGTCCGAGCTCGGGACCCAGTCGATCACGAGCACGCTGATCAGCGCGAGCACGAACGCGCCCGCGATCAGGTACGGAATTGAGGTGTCCTTTAGCCACCCGCCGCTCGCCGCGGCGGACGCCGTCGGGGTCGCCGAGGCGCCGTGCTCGCCGGGCCGGGTGGCCTGCTCAGAGCCAATCATCCGCGCGACACAGTACAGTCACGATTTCTCGCTGACCTTGTGGACGACGGGTCAAGCCTCGTTGGTAACCTCAGCCGTCGCCGGCCCGCCGATCTGCGAGTCGTCACGCTGCCCAGAAGATGAGCACCTCCGCGCCCGACATCATCCCTGTGACCGGAACTCGTAGCGACGAGTCTTCCGCCGACCAGGACGCCTACGACGTCACGATCGTGATGCCGTGCCTCAACGAGGCCGAATCGCTCGCCCCGTGCATCGAGATGGCGAAGACCGCGATCGAGTCGACCGGGGTCAAGGGCGAGATCCTGATCGCCGACAACGGCTCGACCGACGGGTCGATCGAGCTTGCGGAATCGATGGGCGCGCGGGTCGTCAACGTCAAGAACAAGGGGTACGGGAGCGCGCTGCAGGGCGGCTTTGCCGCCGCGCGCGGCAAGTACATCCTGATGGGCGATGCCGACGGCTCCTACGACTTCCGCCACCTCGGCCGCTTCCTGGAGAAGCTTGACGGCGGCGCCGATCTCGTCATGGGCAACCGCTTCGAGGGCGGGATCGCACCGGGCGCGATGCCGCCGCTGCACCAGTATTTCGGCAATCCGGGCCTCAGCTGGCTCGGCCGCCTGTTCTTCCGGGCGCCGGTCGGCGACTTCTACTGCGGCCTGCGTGCCTTCCGCCGGGATGCCCTGCCGACCCTTGGCCTCCAGAGCCCGGGCATGGAGCTCGGCGTCGAGATGGTCGCCAAGGCGGCGCTGTACAAGCTGAACGTCACCGAGGTGCCGACGACGCTCTCGCCGGACCTCCGCACCCGCAAGCCGCACCTGCGCACGTGGCGCGACGGGTGGCGGACGCTGCGGTTCTTCCTCCTCTACAGCCCCAAGTGGCTGTTCTTCTATCCGGGCCTGACGCTGATGCTGCTCGGACTGGTGATGTCCGCGATCGTCCTGCCTGGCCCGATCCACGTGTTCGGCGCGAGGCTTGACGTGCACACGCTGCTGTATGCCGGGGCGGCACTCGTCGTCGGCTTCCAGGCGGTCGTGTTCGCGGTGCTCGCGCGGGTGTACGCGGCCTCAGAGGGATTCCTGCCCGACAGCGACCTCGTCAGACGCTCCCGGCGGATCTTCTCGCTCGAGGCCGGTCTCGCGATCGGCGCGGTCCTCATCCTCGTCGCCGTCACGCTCTCGGTGATCGCGCTCGTGCGGTGGGGCAACTCATCGTTCAAGCACCTCGACTACCCGTCGGCGCTGCGACTCGCGATCCCCGCCACGGTGGCGCTCATGCTCGGCGTGCAGATCATCCTCTCGAGCTTCTTCCTGAGCGTCCTCGGGATCAAGTCGCCGCCGACCGACGACTGACGTCGAGCGCGCGCTCAGCGCTTTCGGAGCTTGCGCGGCTCGATCTGCCCGAGCAGGCGGGTGTTGGCCTTCGCGCGGCGCCGCGCCACGAGCCCACCGCCGATCCCGATCGCGGCCAGCCCGGCGAGGATCAGCCCGGGGGCGGCGCGCAACCGCCCGTACTCCTCCTGGACGGCCGGCCACACGCGTGCGTCGATCAGCTCGGTGAGCGCCTGCGGGTCAGGCGCCTCGGCCTCCGGCACGACCGGCGCGAGGAACGCGACCTGGACGCGCCGGACCTTTGGCAGCGCGCCGCGCCACAGGTGCGAGGTCCCGGAGATCGCCGCGGGCACGATCGGGGCTCCGGTCTGCAGCGCGAGCCGCCCCGCGCCGTGACGGGGTGAGCCGAGCGCGTCGACATCCTCGACCCGGGTGCCCTCGGGGAACAGGACGACGACGCCGCCGGCGGCAAGGATGGCCCGGGCAGTGTCGAGCGCGTCGCTGTCGGCGGTCCCCCGGCGCACGGGAAACGCGCCGAGGCGCAGAAGGATGCCGCCGCCAAAGCCCTCGACCAGTTCGGCTTTCGCCATGTAGCGCACGCGGCGACGCGTCGCGAGCCCGATGAAGAACGGATCGAGGAAGTTCTTGTGATTCGGCGCGATGATCGCCGGCCCGTCCTCCGGGATGTGCTCGCGACCGGACACGCGGAAGCGGAACCAGCCCCGGAGCACGACGGTCGCCAGCGCCCGGACGAACTGGTAGAGCGCACCCGAGACCCCGTGCTCGCGCGCGTACGCGTGCGCCGCGTCTTCGGACATGGTCGTTCAGCCTACGGTGCCGTTCGGGGGAGGCGTCCGGGCACGAACGCAGAATGTCGAACGCATGATCGTCCTCGGCATCGATCCCGGCACCGCGAATACGGGCTACGGCGTGGTAGAGAGCGTCGGTTCCCGGCTGCGTGCCCGCGCCGACGGGGTGATCGCGACCCGTCCGGGCGTGCCGCTCGAGCGCCGGCTCGCCGATATCCACGCCGCCGTCGGCGACCTCCTTGACGAGCACGGCGCCGATGCGCTCGCGATCGAGGAGCTGTATTTCGGCGCCAACGTGCGGACCGCGTTCGCCGTCGGTCAGGCCCGGGGCGTCGTGCTCCTCGCGGCCGGGCAGCGCGGCGTGCCGTCGCGCTCCTACACGCCCCAGCAGGTCAAGGGGGCGGTGTGCGGCTCCGGGCGCGCGGACAAAGGCCAGGTCGCGCGGATGGTGGCGCGGCTCCTGGGGCTGTCCGCGCCGCCGACGCCGGACCACGCCGCGGATGCGCTCGCCGTCGCCATCTGCGATGTCAACCGCGCCCCGTTTGCGCAGGCGGTGGCCCGCGCATGATCGCGCTCGTCGCTGGCACCGTCGCGGTCCGCCGGGCCGACCATGTCGTCGTCTCCTGTGGCGGCGTCGGCTACCGGCTCAGCGTCTCGGCGAACACGCTTCGGCGGGTGCCGCCGGTGGGGGAGGAGGTCCTCCTGCATGCCCACCTCGTCGTCCGCGACGATGCGCTCCAGCTCTACGGATTCGCCAGCGAGGAGGAGCGAGAGCTGTTCCTGATGCTGCTCGGCGTGCAGTCCGTGGGGCCGAAGGTGGCGCTCGCGGTCCTCTCCGGTGGTCCACCGCGGGAGCTGCTCGCGGCGCTCGCCGCCGGCGACAGTGCCCGCTTCCAGGCCGTGCCCGGGATCGGCAAGCGCACGGCGGAGCGGATCATCGTCGAGCTCCGGGAGAAAGTCGGCGCGACGGCGGTGGGCGGGGATGGCATCTCGATCTCCATCACCCGCACCGATGACCCGCGGTCGATCGCCCGCGAGGGCCTGATCGGGCTCGGCTACACCCCCGAGGAGGTGGACCGCCTCCTCGACGGCGCGCGCGGTGAGCGACCTGAGGATCTGATCGCCGATGCCCTGAGGGCAGCGCGGCGATGACCGGCGCCTCGGCCCGGATCCAGGATCCCGTTGAGCTCCCCGAGGACGAGCTCGACCGCAGCCTGCGGCCACGGCGCCTGGAGGATTTCATCGGCCAGGAGGGGCTGAAGGACCAGCTCGCGGTCTCGATCGCGGCGGCCGCCTCCCGGGGCGAGGCGCTTGACCACGTGCTGCTCGCTGGCCCACCGGGGCTCGGCAAGACCTCGCTCGCCCAGATCGTCGCCGCCGAGCTCGACGCCCCGTTTGTGCAGACGGCGGGGCCGGCGCTCGAGCGGAAGGGCGACGTCGCCGCGTTCCTCACCGCGCTTGAGCCCCGCGCGGTGTTCTTCGTCGATGAGATCCACCGGCTGCCGCGGGCGCTCGAGGAGACGTTCTATCCCGCCATGGAGGACCGCTCGCTCCCGATCACCGTCGGCCAGGGCGCGGGCGCCCGGATCGTGACCCTCGATCTGCCGGCGTTCACGCTGATCGGCGCGACCACCCGCGCCGGCCTGTTGACGACGCCGCTGCGGGACCGGTTCGGGATCCAGCACCGCCTTGAGCATTACGCGCCCACCGAGCTCGGCAGGATCGTCAAGCGCTCGGCCCGGCTGCTCGACGTCTCGATCGAGGACGACGGCGCGGTCGCGATCGCCCGCCGCAGCCGCGGGACCCCGCGCGTCGCCAACCGGCTGCTCAAGCGCGTCCGCGACTACGCCGAGGTCCGCCACGACGGGATCGTCACCGCCGAGGTGGCCGAGGCGGCGCTCGATCTGCTCGAGGTCGACCATGAGGGGCTCGACCGGCTCGATCGGGAGATCCTGCGCACGATCTGCGAGAAGTTCTCCGGCGGCCCGGTGGGTCTCTCGACGCTCGCGGTCTCGGTCGGCGAGGAGCAGGACACGATCGAGGACGTCTATGAGCCCTACCTTCTCCAGCGCGGCCTGATCGAGCGGACCCCGCGCGGGCGCGCGGCGACGAAACGCGCCTTTGAGCACCTGGGATTGAAGCCGGACGGGCCATTAACTCTTCTGTAGCTCTTCAGCGCGAGGCCCGGTGAAAGCCGCGGCTCGGGCTATCCTGGGCGGGTCGATATGGCACGTGAGCACTACTTCCTTTGTCCCCACTGCGGCGCCCGCTCGATGGGAACCGACCGCAACAGCGGCTTCCGGCGGGAGAGCCGGGGCTGCCAGAAGTGCGGCTTCGCGTACCTGTTCGAGCTCCTGGACGACTATTACCCGGCCCCCAACGCGGCCTTCTTCGCCTGCGACGCGGAGGGCCGGATCGTCGACTGTGGCCGCGGCTCGTTCGAGTTGACCGGCATCAAGACCGAGCAGGCGATGGGCCGGCCGGTCCGGGAGGTGCTCGGGCTCAACTTCGAGGACGGGGCCGATCACGTTGGCACCGCGCTCGAGTGGGAGGTCCGCGTGCAGAACAAGCCGGTCGAGGTGAATGCCGAGTTCGACCTCCCGGCAAAGGCCGTCGCGGACATCTTTCCCGCGTATGACGACGACGAAGGCGGGGTCCTGTTGGTCCTCACCCCGTCGAACACGAACGTCAATCAGAGCTAGCATCAGTCTCGCCCGATGAGCGATCGCCAGCGCAACGGCTTCATCCTGCTCCTCGTGCTCGGGCTGCTGATCGCTTCAGCAGCCGTGATCGCGACGCAGAAGACGGTCCTCGGACTCGACCTGAAGGGCGGGATCGAGCTCGTCTACCAGGGCAAGCCGACCGCGCAGACGCCGGTCGTCACCCAGGACGCCCTTCAGCGGGCGGTCGACATCATGCGCCAGCGCGTCGACCAGCTCGGCGTCTCCGAACCGCAGATCCAGACCGCCGGCGGCGACATCTCCGTCGGGTTGCCCGACGTCAAGGACGTCGCCCGGGCGGAGAAGATCGTCGGCACCACGGCGCGCCTTGAGTTCTACGACTGGGAGGCGAACGCGCTGACGCCGAACGGCAAGACGGTCGCCAGTCAGCTCCAGCTCCAGGACCCGAGCGCGGTGACGATCAGCCAGGGCGGCACGACCTCCCCGGGTGACGGCGCCGGCGGGATGACGCTGTACGACGCGGTCAAGCTCGCGTCCAAGCAGCCGGCCAAGGTGAGCGCGGACAACGCTCGCCGTGGCTCGCAGTACTACATCTTCGGCGCGCCCGGCAGCGCTGCGTGCGCGACCGCCGCCAAGGCCCAGGGGAAGAGCCCGACGCCCGGTGTCCACTGCCTGCTCTCCGGACCCGATGACAATCAGCAGGATCTCCTCTCAGGCCTGCCGGCCGGGGTGAGCGCGTCGGAGGGCGAGCAGCTCGTCATTCCGCCGGGCACGGTCGTCATTCAGGCCGCGGACGCGAGTGCCAAGACGCAGAAGAGTTTCACCGACCCGTCGGCGACCTTCTACGTGCTCAAGGACCACGTGTCGCTGTTCGGCAACGACATCACGAACCCCCAGCAGTCGACCGATCAGTCGGGCAGCCCGGACGTCACGTTCTCGTTCACCTCCAGGGGTGAGAAGGCGTTCCAGAACGTCACCTCGGCCATCGCCCACCGCGGCGACCGGGTGAGCGGGCTCGGTCAGCAGCTCAACCAGCACTTCGCAACGGCGCTGGACAACAAGCTGATCACGGTTCCGCAGATCGACTTCAAGACCTATCCGGACGGGATCCAGGGCGGCGGCGGCGCCGATATCACCGGCGGCTTCACGATCCAGTCCGCCCAGGACCTCGCCACCCAGCTGCGGCTCGGTGCCCTGCCGATCAACCTCAAGCTCATCTCGGAGTCGCAGGTGTCGGCGACGCTCGGCAAGCAGGCGCTCCACCAGGGCCTCATCGCCGGTCTCATCGGCCTGCTGATCGTCGTCGTCTTCCTGATCTCGTTCTACCGCGTGCTCGGCGTGATCGCGACCGTCGGCCTGATCATCTACGGCGTCTACTTCTACGCGCTGATCAAGCTCATCCCGATCACGCTGACGCTGCCGGGCATCGCGGGCCTGATCCTCACCATCGGCGTGGCGGCGGACGCGAACATCGTCATCTTCGAGCGCGTCAAGGAGGAGATCCGCGCCGGACGCTCGATCCGCCAGGGGATCATCACCGGCTACAAGAAGGGCCTGACCGCGATCATCGACGCGAACGTGGTCACGATCATGACCGCGTTCATCCTGTTCGTGCTCGCGACCGCGGACGTCAAGGGCTTCGCGTTCACGCTCGGCATCGGCACGATCGTCTCGCTGTTCACCGCCGTGCTCGCGACGCAGGCGATCCTCATGACGATGGGCAACTCGCGGGTGATTCACCGCCCGTCGGCGCTCGGCGCGGGCGGCAAGCGGCGGACGGTCCGGTTCGACTTCATGGGTGCCTCGCGGTACTTCTTCTCGATGTCCGGCGTGATCCTGCTCATCGGCGCGCTTGCGATCGGCGGCAGAGGTCTCAACCTCGGGATCGACTTCACC
Organism: uncultured Solirubrobacterales bacterium; assembly: GCA_963850335.1. Classification (GTDB taxonomy): domain Bacteria; phylum Actinomycetota; class Thermoleophilia; order Solirubrobacterales; family Solirubrobacteraceae; genus Palsa-465. Next base: position 240,030 of record CAWKKY010000002.1, read on the forward strand.
TCCGGCACCCGGATCGCCACCGGGCTCGTCCAGAGCCCGAGCGTGCAGCAGGTCCGGGACGTGGTCACCGCCGCTGGTGTCAAGGACCCCGTCATCCAGAAGGTCAGCGGCGACAAGACGCTCGGCGCCAACGGCTACCAGATCTCCGCCAAGCTGCTCCAGCCGGCGGGCGTCGCGCGCGTCCGCAGTGAGCTTCAGACCCACTTCGGGATCGTCAACAACGGGCAGGACTTCAACAGCACCTCGGTCGGGCCGACGTTCGGCAAGACCGTCGCCAACAGCGCGGTGGTCGCGATCATCGCCTCGCTGCTCGTGATCTCCGCGTACATCGCGCTCCGCTTCGAGTGGAAGTTCGCGGTCCCCGTGCTCATCGCCCTCATGCACGACCTGCTGATCACGGCGGGCGTGTACTCGCTGACTGGCCGGGAGGTGACGACAGCGACTGTGGCCGCGCTGCTGACGATCTTGGGCTACTCGCTCTACGACACGATCATCGTGTTCGACCGGGTCCGAGAGAACGTCCCGCGGATGCCACGGGCCGCGTTCTCGCAGATCGTCAACCGCTCGATGAGCGAGGTGCTGACCCGATCCCTGGCGACGACCTCGTGCACGCTGATGCCGATCCTGGCGCTGCTGCTGTTCGGCGGCTCGACACTGAAGGACTTCGCGTTCGCGCTGCTCATCGGTGTCGCGTCCGGCGCGTACTCGTCGATCTTCATCGCCTCCCCGGTGCTCACCCACTGGAAGGAGCGCGAGCTGCACTACCGCACCCGGCGCCACCGGATCGAGGCCGAGCTCGGCTACGTGCCGGCGTACGCGGACGTGGGTGCCGACATCGAGCCGGCCGGCCCGAAGCGCGCCCGGCGCGGAGGCCGGATCACCGAGCCCGATCCTGAGAACGTGAGCGCGGCCGAGTTCGAGCAGATGAAGCGCGAGCTCGGGATCGAGGAGGAGCGGACCGGGGCTCGGCATACCTCGACGCTGACCAAGCGGCTCGCGCGCCACGAGGAGGACGACGCCGATCCGGCCCGGCCGGCCGCAGCCGCGGCCACGGGCGCCGCCAAGCCAGCCGCAAAACCGGCTCGCTCAGAGCGTCCGGCGAAGGCGCGACCGGGCACGACCGCGCAGCCCGCGACGACCACGCAGCCCGGCACCCCCGCAGAGCCCGGCACGTCGGCACAGCCCGGCCCCGCGGCGCAGCCCGCGCCGCCCACGGGTAATGGCGCCCCCGATGACGGCGACGGAGCCGCGCCCGCGCCCGCGCCGGACATCGCCGAGAACGAGGGGATGACGCCGATCCAGAAGGACAAGCGCCCGGCGAAGCCGCGCTCGCGCAACCGTCGCCACGGGAGGCGCCGCTGATGAGGGGTGATCGCTGATGGGGATGCTCGCGTGGGTGATGATGGGCCTCGCCCTCTGGCACTTCACGATCTGGCTGCCCGACCACTACTGGGGCGGGATCGTCGGCGCGTTCCTCGGCGCGCTCATCGGGGCGGTGCTGTTCGGTCTGCTCGTCAACGGCTTTCATATCCCGGGCCGGCATGACACGCACCTCGTCACCGCGCTCGAGGCGATCCCGGGCGCGCTGATCGGGATGTCGCTCGTCTATTTCGAGGGGCTCCGCCGCGAGCGGGCCACCGAATCGACGGGGATCGGGCTCACCTGACACTCCCGGCAGGGCTGATGTGGTGAGCGTCCACGGGTTCATTGACGACCCCGCGCCGGGCTCGTCGGTGCCGCCCGGCCGCATCCGCGTCACCGGTTGGGTGCTCGATCCCTCTGGGCCGCTGGACCAAGCGCTGCTGATCATCGGCGAGCGGTCGCCGGCACGCGTCATCCTCGGCCGGCCACGCGCCGATGTCGCCGAGGTCCATGCCGACGTCGAGCACGCCGAGTCGAGCGGCTTTCAGTGCGACGTCGACCTCCGGGCGAGCGCTGCTGGCCCGATGAGCATCGCGCTCCTCGCCCGCACCGCCGATGGCCACTGGCACGAGGCGGCCACGACGTCGGTCGAGGTCACCTCGCCGAACGGCGCCCCCGCGTCCCGCCGGCCCGGCGCCGCGTTCACCGTCGTCCAGAACGAGGACGTGATGCTGCCGCGCTGGCTTGACTACTACGGCCGGCACTTCCCGGCGAGCGACCTCTACGTCCTTGACCACCACACGACCGACGGCAGCACCGATGCGATCACCGACCGCTGCCAGCGCGTTCCGATCCACTGGAACACCTCGTTCGACCATCGCTGGCTGCGGAGCACCGTCGAGACGTTCCAGCGGTTTCTGCTCCAGTCCTACGAGACCGTGCTGTTCGCCGAGGCGGACGAGTTCATCGTCGCCGACCCGCGGCGCTACGCGGGCCTCGCCGACTACTTCAAGCGGCTCGAGCGTCCCGCGGCCCGCTGCACGGGATTTGAGGTCGTCCACCAGCCCGACGAGCCCCCGCTCGACTTCGATGCCCCGATCCTCGCCCAGCGCGGCTCTTGGCACGCCTCGTCGCGGTACTGCAAGCGCTCGGTGTCGAAGGTTCCACTCCGTTGGTCCGAAGGCTTTCACGAGGAGTTCATCGGCCCGGATGACCCGCCGGATCGGGAGCTGCTGCTCATCCACCTGCACCGCGTCGACTACGACTGGTGCCTGGCGCGCCACCGTTCGACCGCGAGCCGGAACTGGAGCGCCGAGGACATCGAGCGGCGCGACGGCTGGCAGAACCGGGTTGCCGAGGCGAGCGAGTTCGAGCAGTGGTTCCGCGCCGGGCCGGACCTCGAGGCCCCGCGCGAGGTGATCCCGGACCACATCCGGGCGGTGCTGTGAGCGGCCACGGCGGCCGGGTCACCGTGATCGGTGGGAGCGGCTACGTCGGCCAGTTGCTCCGCCGCGGGCTGAGCGCCCGCGGGTTCACGGTCGACGTGTTCGACCCGCTCCGCGGCCCGATCGTCGACGTGCTGCGGCGGCGCTGGTTCGCCGGACCCCCCGCGAGCGTCGCCGGGCGGACGGCACGAGCTGCCCAGCGCTGGGCCGAGCCGAAGCTGCTCGGAGCGGGCGTCATCCGCCGTGGCAGCGACGACATGCTCGCCGACCGGGAGGTGATCGCACGGCGTCTCACAGGGAGCCGCGCCGTCATCCACCTCGCCGGAATCCCGCACCCGCACTGGCCGGGCGCGACTGAGGAGACGTTCGTGGCCCTCAACTACGACGCCGCGGTGAACGTGTTCGAGGCCACCCGGGCCGCCGCCGTGCCGACGTTCGTGTTCGCGTCCTCAGCCCAGGTCTACGCGATCAACAACCCGGTGCGCCTCGACCACCTGCCGATCCGGGAGTCGAATTACCTGCCGCTCCCGTCCGAGGGCCAGACGATCTACGGTTTTCTCAAGGGCGCGTTCGAGCGATATCTCGACGGCGCCTGCATGACCGGCCCGACCCAGGCGGTCGCGCTCCGACTCGAGTGTCCCGGCTTTCTGACGCCCGGCGCCGCCAACCTGTTCGTCTCGACCTCGGTTGAGAACACGATCGACGGCTTTGCCCGTGCGTGCACTCCGCCCGGGGACCTCCGCTACGACGTCTTCAATCTCGCCGACGCCGATGTCGACCCCGCGGTCGCCGACATCGGCGCGTTCGTCCGCCGCCGCTGGGCCTACGTTCCCGCCGAGATCCGCGGCAATCCGTGCCTGCTCTCGGTCGAGAAGGCCCAGCGCGTGCTCGGCTACCGGCCGGTCACGGGCGGCCGCTACATCGACCCGGACCTCGTCTGGTAGGCCCCGCCGCCGCGGTCAGCGGTGCCACCGTCCGCGGCCGACCACGAACGACGTCTCTGTCCGCAGATCGGCCGACGAGCTCCCGACGGCGACCGTGTAGCGGCCCGGAGTCACGCCCCAGCGGCCGGTGGCGTCGTTGAACGTGCGCAGCAGCCTCCGTCCAAGTGCGAACGACACCGTCGCCCGCTGGCCCGGCTGCAGGTCGACCTTGTCGAAGCCCTTGAGGCTCCACACCGGCTCACCGGCCGCGGCCGGATAGTGCAGATAGAGCTGCGGGACCTCGGCGCCGGCGACGCGACCCGTGTTCGTGATCGACACCGTGATCGTGCTCGCCCCGCCTCGGTGCTCCGAGAGCCTCGGCCACCCGTATGCGAACCGGGTGTAGGACAGTCCGAAGCAGAACGGGAACAGTGGGCGCTGCCCGGTCGCCTGATACCAGCGGTAGCCGATGTCCAGGCCCTCGGTGAAGTGCTCGGTGAGCGCCGTCGGGGTCGTCGTGTTCGGGGTGAAGACCCCCGGATACGTGGCTGGGGTCTGCCCGGGACCCTGGGCCTCGCTCGCCGGGAACGTCATCGGCAGCCGCCCGTTCGGGCTTGCATCACCGAAAAGGAGGTCGGCCGCCGCGCGCCCCGACCTCGGACTCGGGAGCACCCGGCGGGCCTCACCGCCCGTGAGGTCGAGGTGCTGAAACTGCTCACCGAGGGCCTGCGGAACGCCGACATCGCCAACGTGCTGGTCGTCTCGACCAAGACCGTCGATCATCACGTTTCCGCGATCCTCCAGCGCCGATCCGTCGGGGGTGGTCCATACGCTGGCAGGGCGATGTCGGAACCCGCCCTACAGACCAGCCTGCCGCTCGACGCGGCGGTTCCCGCGCCCGCGGGGGAGGTTGCCGAGGCTCCGCCCCGGCTGCGCGTCATCCCGGGCCGCCCCGAGCCGGGGCCCGGGTCAGCGCCCGCGCCCGGATTGTTGCCCGAGCGCCCATCGCCGATCCCCAAGCTCACGCCGCGCCTTCAGATCGCGCCCTACGAGCTCTCGGCGGCGCTGGCGCTCGAGCGCGAGCTCGGCATCAGCCACGTCCTCGCGCAGGTGCTCGCCCGCCGCGGCCTCACCGATCCCCTCGAGGCCCGCGCGTTCCTCGATCCGAGCGAGGAGCGCCATGATCCGAGCGCGTTCGCCGGGATCGACGTTGCGCTCGAGCGCATCCGCGCCCATGTCGCCGCCGGCACGCGGATCGTCGTCCACGGTGACTACGACGTCGACGGGGTCTGCGCGACCGCGATCATGGTCCGAGCGCTCCGCGCCCTCGGCGCCAACGTCGGCTGGTTCATTCCTGGCCGGCTCGAGGACGGCTACGGGCTGACGACGACGACGGTGGAGCGGCTCCGCGGGCACGGCGCCGAGCTCCTGATCACCGTCGATTGCGGGATCACGTCGGTCGAGGAGGTCGCGCACGCCCACGGCCTTGGGCTCGATGTCGTCATCACCGATCATCACGCGCCCCGGCTCGACGGCACCGTGCCGGACGCCCCGATCGTCCACCCGGCGGTCTGCGGCTACCCGTGCGAGGATCTGTGCGGGACGGGCGTCGCCCATAAGCTCGCGGAGGCGCTCGGGGCGCCGACGGCGGCCGACGACCTCGATCTCGTCGCGCTCGCCACGGTCGCCGATCTCGTCCCGCTCCGCGGCGAGAACCGCCGGCTCGTGCAGCAGGGCCTCAAGGCGCTCGCCGCGAGCGGCAAGCCGGGGATCCGGGCGCTCGTCGCCGTCTCCGGCACCGATCCGAGCGACCTCGACGCCGGCGCCCTCGGTTTCCGGCTCGCGCCGCGCCTGAACGCCGCCGGCCGGGTTCGCCGCGCCGATGCGGCGCTCGAGCTGCTCATCACCGAGGACGCGCAGCGGGCCGCCGAGGTCGCCGGAGAGCTCGACGCCCTCAACGGCGAGCGCCGCGCCGTCGAGCAGCGGATCACGTGGGAGGCCGAGGCGCAGGTCCGGGCGCTCGGGGCGCGCAGCGCCTACGTGCTCGTTGGCGAGGACTGGCACCCGGGCGTGGTCGGCATCGTCGCCAGCCGCATCGTCGAGCGCACCCACCGGCCGACGATCATGATCGCCCTTGACGGCGAGCTCGGGACCGGCTCCGGTCGCAGCGTCCCCGGTTTCGACCTGCTCGGGGCGCTCCACGCCGCGGCCGAGCACGTGGAGCGCTATGGCGGGCACCGGGCCGCCGCGGGGCTGACGATCCGCGCCGATCGCGTCGAGGCGTTCCGCTGCGCAATCGAGGCCCATGCCGACGTCGCACTGACGGCCGACCTCCGGGATCCCGTCGAGCGGATCGACGCGATCGTCTCGGGCGCCGAGCTCGGACTCGACATCGCCGACGAACTCGCCCGGCTCGAGCCGTGCGGCATGGGCAACCCGGGCTGTCGGCTGCTCGTTCCGGGCGCCCGCTTCGGCGATCTGCGAACGATGGGGGAGGATGGCCGCCACGCCCGCTTTCTCGTCACCTCCGGCGGCGTTCGCGCCCGCGCCGTGGCCTTCGGCTGCGACGGCCGAATCGCCGACGATCTCTCGCAGCCCCATGACGCGAGCTTCCGGCTTGAGCGCAACACGTGGAACGGCGCACTGGAGGCGCGGCTCGTGCTGCTGAGCGCGCGCCCGTGCACGCCTCGCGGGGATCGAGGTGGTGGGGGAACCGGAGGGAGATGGCTATCTCCAACAGGTGTTCGCCGAGCTCGACGAGCCGATCGCCGTCGGCGAGTCGCCGCTGACGGGGCGCCCGGCGGCGCTGGACCGGGTCGTCATCGACCGCCGCGGCGAGAGTCCGCTCGCCGTCCTCGCCGATGCCGTCGTCGGCGGGGGCGACGTGCTCGCGGTCTGTGCCGACGTCCCGCGGCGCATCGAGGGCCTCCGTGAGCGGGTCGGTGGTTTCACCCTCATTTCCTATGTGGCGCTCGAGCGCGATCCGTTTCTGGCCGAGTCCTACCGGCAGCTCGTCGCGCTCGATCCGCCGACGAGCGAGGGCGCCAGCGGTTTGCTCCGCGCAGGGTGCGGATTTGCCCACCTTGCCTGGGGGGAGCCTGAGCTACGCTTTGTGGAGCAGATGCACGAGTTGGAGTACGGACTTCGGACTTCGCTCGTTGCCCTGTACCGGGGTCTACGGCTCCAGCACAGGGTGGTCGGTGAGGAGCTCGAGCGCCTGCTCCGCGGTGATGGACCGCATGGCCGTTCGGCACGACTCGCCGCCCGGCTCATCAGAGTCCTCGCGGAGCTGGAACTCGTCAGCCTCGACCGGGATCTGCCGGCCCTGGCGATCGCGAGCGAGTCGCACACCGCGCTTGATCGCTCCACCGCATACCGGGCCTATGCAGCGCGATATGAGGATGGACGACGATTCCTGAGCACCCTGACACCCCGACCAAGCGCCTGAAGCGCTCACGTGGGTCGGCGCCCGCCGCCGAGGGCGGTGCCGTCGCACGCAACGGCGAAGCGGCGTCCGTTGCCGCCTCGGAGGGCCGTCCGGATCGCGCCGAACGCGCCGCGGCCGCGGAGAACGGCGGCACGCTCATCCCACGCTCGCGGCCGCCGGTTGACCGAATCGACCATCCCGCGACCCATGGCGCGATCGAGCGCGCCGAGCTCACCCAGAGCGAGCGACGGCTGCTCGGCGATCTGTTCGCGATCGTCGAGGAACACGCTGACCAGGCCGCGGTCATCATCGACCGCGAGGCCGTCGAGGAGGCGTTTGTCTACGCCTGCCAGCACCACGCCGATCAACGCCGCAAGTCCGGCGAGGACTTCATCATCCATCCCGTCGGCGTGGCCAAGATCTGCGCCGGCATGCGGCTCGACACCGAGACCCTCTGCGCCGCGCTGCTCCACGACACCGTCGAGGACACCTCGGCCTCGCTCGAAGAGGTCCAGGAGGCGTTCGGCGACGAGATCGCCGGCCTCGTCGACGGCGTCACCAAGCTCACCGGCCTGACCTTCCAGTCCCGGGACGAGGCGCAGGCCGAGAACTACCGCAAGATGATGGTCGCGATGGCCACGGACATCCGGGTCATCCTGATCAAGCTCGCCGATCGGCTGCACAACATGCGCACGATCGGTGCGATGCCGAAGCAGAAGCAGATCGAGAAGGCGCGCGAGACGCTCGACATCTACGCCCCGATCGCCCACCGGCTCGGTATCCACGCCCTCAAGTGGGAGCTTGAGGATCTCTCCTTCCAGACCCTGCACCCGCGCAAATACAACGAGATCAAGGGTCTCGTCGCCCAGCAGCGGGATGAGCGTGAGCGCTACGTCAACCAGGCCGGCGAATACCTGGACAAGGAGCTCGACGAGCTCGGGATCGACGCCGAGATCTCCGGGCGCGCCAAGCACTTCTATTCGATCTACTCGAAGATGACGAAGAAGGGCCGCGAGTTCAACGAGATCTACGACCTCACGGCGATGCGGGTGATCGTCTCCGGGGTGAAGGACTGCTACGGCGCGGTGGGCGTCATCCACTCGCTGTGGAAGCCGCTCCCCGGGCGCTTCAAGGATTTCATCGCGATGCCCAAGTTCAACATGTACCAGTCGCTGCACACGACGGTCATCGGGCCCGAGGGCCGCCCGCTCGAGATCCAGATCCGCACGCGGGAGATGCACGACCTGGCCGAGTTCGGGATCGCCGCCCACTGGATGTACAAGGAGGACGGCACCCCGAAGGGCTCCGGCGGCGCCATGAAGGAGGGTGACGCCAAGCTGAAGTGGCTGCGCTCGCTCGTCGACTGGCAGAAGGACATGGCCGACCCGCGCGAGTTCATGGAGACCCTCAAGGTCGACCTGTTCGAGGACGAGGTGTTCGTGTTCACGCCGAAGGGTGAGGTCAAGTCCCTCGCCTCCGGCGCGACGCCGCTCGACTTCGCCTACGAGATCCATACCGACGTCGGCCACCGCTGCGTCGGCGCCAAGGTCAACGGCAAGATCGTCCCGCTCTCCTACCAGCTGCGCTCTGGCGACATCGTCGAGGTGCTCACCTCCAAGCGGGAACGCGGCCCGTCGCGGGACTGGCTCGCGCTCGTCCGCACCACCCGCGCGCGCAACAAGATCAAGGCATGGTTCAAGGCCGAGTCGCGCAAGGACACCGAGCACACCGGCCGCGAGCTGCTCCAGGAGCACCTTCGCAAGCAGGGCCTTCCGGCGCAGAAGCTCGTCGGCTCGCCGCTGCTCGCCGACGTCATCCGGGAGATGGGCTTTCGCAAGGGCGATGACTTCTACATCGCGCTCGGCGGCGCGAAGATCTCGCCGAAGGTCGTCGTCAACAAGGTCATGCAGCGCCTCAAGCAGGGCGAGGCCGCCGACTCCGAGCCGACCGCCACCGACGACCTGCTCCAGACGACGCGGCGGCGCTCGCGCCCGACGACCTCCTCCTCGCGCTACGGGATCAGCGTCGAGGGCGTCGACGACGTCATGCTCCGGCTCGCCAAGTGCTGCCGCCCGGTGCCCGGCGACCCGATCGTCGGCTACATCTCCCTCGGCCGCGGGATCACGATCCACCGCGACGACTGCCCCAACGTCGCCGTGCTCAAGAAGGACCCCGAGCGGTTCACGCCGGTCGCGTGGGACGGCGACGCCGAGACCTCGTTCCGGGTTGAGATCGAGGTCGACGGCTGGGACCGCCACCGCCTCCTCGAGGACATGTCGCGGACGTTCGCCGAGGCCGGGATCAACATCCTCGAGGCCCGCTGCACCGTCAGCCACCCGATGGTCCGCAACCGGTTCGTCGTCGAGGTCGGCGACACCCGCTCGCTCGATCAGGCGATCACCCGCCTGCGGAACATCGACGCGGTGTTCGACGCCTACCGGGTCACCCCGGGCGCCGGATAGCCGAGACCACACCGCGCCAGCGGTAGCCGAGAGCACACGGTCTCAGCCACGCTCCGGCCCCGCCCGCGGCTCCCGCGGCGGCGCCACCCGCACGGTCTGCGCGCTGGCCTCCGGATGTTTGGCGATGATCACCGCCTGTCCGGTCTTCAGCCGCTTGACGGTGTTCGGATGGATGACCGGCTGCTCGATCGAGCGCCGGGTCTCCCGGCTCGTGCGCTGCCGACCGAAGGCGCCCGCGGCGAGCTGGTAGGAGGACTCCCACACCCGCTCCGTGCCCGCCATCTGCGCGACCGACTGCGCCGAGGCGTGGACGTCCTGGCGGTGGGCGATCTTGACCGCCGTGATCCCGACGATCTGGTCGGCGAGACCGTGGCCGGCGCGGTTGAGATCCGCGAGCTCTTGGGTCGCGAGGAGCACGCTCACCCGGGAGGAGCGCCCGCGCGCGAGCAGCGAGAGCACGTTGTCATTGCCGAGCGCGGAGAACTCGTCAATCCCGACGAGCGCCTGCTCGGGCACTGCCTGTCCCGGGCGCGGTGACTCGACACGCTCCTGACGGTCACCGGTCGCGGTGATCAGGTCCTGGATCGCCAGTGTCCCGAGCTGCGCAGCGAGCTTCCCGTAGCGGCTCGAGTTGAGGCTGAAGACGACCACGGCGTCGCCGTCGAGCGCCGCCCGCAGGTCGATCTCCGCCCCGCGACCTGCGCCGGTGCCTCCGCGGGGTCCCGAGCCGGCGGCCGGCGCCAGGAACCGGCCGGTGTGCGACTCGGTGATGATCGCGAGCCGCGTCGCGAGTCCGCGGACCGCGCTCAGCTGGTCGGACCCAAGCCCCGACACGTAATCCTGAACGTGCGTGGCGCGCTCCCGGGGCAGTCCCCGGGCGAGCGCCGCGAGCCGGCGCGGGTCCATCATGTCAACGACGTCGTCGATCGTGGGCGAGCGCCCCGGGCGCGCCTCGATCAGGGCCCCGAGGGCGAGCTGGACGTAGCGCTCGGCGGCGCGCTGGTAGTGCGGCTCGGTGAAGCGTTCGGTCGCGATCAGCTTGTCCTTGAGCTCGGTCGCGTTGCCGTGCTGAAGCGGGTTCCAGTGCCCCGGGCCGTCGGGCGTCCACACGGCAAACGGGCGACCCGCGGCGCGGGCGGCGAGCTCGAGGCGCCGCGCGAAGTCGGGTGAGCCCTTCATGTCGATCGCGACGACCGGCCGCCCCCGCAGGATGTGCTCGGTGAGGAGCGCGAGCATCGTCGTCGACTTACCGGCGCCACTCGCCCCGACGATGAGTCCGTGCGCGGACAGCTGCTCCTCAGTCAGCATCACCGGCCGCCCGCGACCATCGGCGCCGAGCAGGATGCCCTCAGCCTCGCCCCGGATCGCCCGGTGGCGGGCACGCCGGGCGAGGACGCGGCGCCCCACTGCGACCCCGAGCGCCGTCGCCGCTCCCGCCGCGGCGGCCCCGATCGCCGCCCACCCGAGCCACGTGGGGAGGACCGCGAGCGCGATCAGGCCCGGGAACAGCCACCGGCCCGTCGAGGTCCGTCGCCGCATCACCGACCCGCCTCTGCCGCGCGGGCCCGCGCTCGCTCGCGGGTCCGCGCGGTGCCCGGCACGCGGGCCGTCGGACCAAACTCGCAGCGCTGGACATGGACGAGCGAGGAGATCCCCAGCTGCCGGGTGCTGTCCTGCACCGAGCGCAGCACCGACGGCCGGTCAGAGAGGTAGAGCACGGCGTCGATCCGCGCCTCGGTGGCGTACGCGCCGAGGATCGCCTCCCGCCGTGTCCGCTCCTTGCCCGTCAGCTCGAGCTCGATCGCAACCGTGTGCCCGCTCGTCGTGCGCACGACGAGATCGGGATAGTGCAGCCGCTCGCGCCCGCCGGCGCCGACGCCCGGGATCCTCACTCCGTGCGGCAGTGCCTTGCGGTCGCCCCGGCCGTCGTGAGAGCGCATCTCACGCTCGGTGAGGATCTCGGCCACCGGGCCGAAGTGGCCGGCGAGCGCCGCCAGGTGCAGCCACGCGACGCCGAGGTCGTGCTCGATCGCGCCGAGCGACGGACGGGCCCGCGCGAGCGACGAGCCCGCCACCCGGCACCCGGACGTCGTCGCGCGGAAGCACGGCGCCCGGCCATCGACGTGGACCGGCTCACGTTCCAGGAGCCCCGCCCGCACGAGCGCCCGCACGCGCTTCAATCCCGCCGAGACGCCGAGCAGCGCCTGGGCATGCGCCGCGGTGATGAGCCGCTGCGCGGCGACGAACGCGAGCAGCTCCCGGTCACGGTCGGTGAGATGAACCGGCGCTGGCCGTCCCCGGCCGCGGTCTGCGCGACGCCGCGGATCGTCTTCGCTGAGGGACACACTCTCTTCAGAGGGCGGGGCGGGCGAAAATCACCCCCTGGGGGCCGACCGGGAGGCGCTCACCTATCCTCCGTGGCATGGCAGTCGGAGTTTTTGTCGCGATGCTGTTCGTCATCCTCCTGTTCGCGGGCCACTCGGTGCTCCCGATCATGCTGCTCGTCGTGCTGCTCGCCGCCGCCGGGTGGGCGCTCTCCGAGCGGCGCGGGCACGCCCGGCAACCGGCCGATCGTCCCGCCAACGGCAACGTTGACCTGAGCGACGCCGAGCTGCCGGCCCCGCCGCACTGACCGGCTCGACCGCGCGGCGAGGTCCGCCCGCCACTCAGCCTCACGTGATCTGCCTCAGCGGGGGTGGGGCAGCGAGCTCGTGTCGACGACCTCGAAGTCGCTCCCGTGGAGCACATCGAGCTGATGCAGCTGATCGTCGCTCCAGTGCGGGCTCGGTGCCCCCGACACGTACCAGTTCGACCCGTTGTCGGCGACGATCATCCCGTAGCGCTTGAGCGCCAGGGCGACGATCCGCGCCTGACGGGGGAGACGTGAGATGTTGACGCTCGCCTTCAGCCGCACCCGGAGTCCCATCGGCGGCAGCGCCGGATCGGTGTCCGAGGACGCCTCGTGCCTCGCCGGGTAGACGTACGTGTTCCGGGTGCGCTCGACCGTGAATCGCAGCGCGTGGTCGATCGACCCCCGCGCGACCTCGTCGTAGCGGGCGAGACCGGGAAAGATCGGCAGGCCAGCCGCGTCCGCCGAGGTCCAGCCCGCGGGTCGCAGGTGGTTGGAGCGCAGGTTGAAGATCGCGCCCGAGCCGGCGTGCCAACGGCTGCCCCCGGCCTTCGGATAGGCGGCATACAGCTCGTAGTCGACGCAGGTGTCCTTGTTGATCACGATCACGTGACGATCGCCGCTTGCGTGCGACCCACCCTCGATCGGTACGCCCCTCGGAAGCGGGTAGCGACCGTGGTCGGACTCGTCGGAGTAGTCAAAGCTGACCGGCACGCGGCGGGTCCGGTTGGAGACGACCGCGTACGGGATCCCGTTCGGCGCTCCGTCGTAGACGGTGCCGAAGTCCGGGTGCACCGACCCGTCACGGCCGATGCTTGAGACGATCCGGGCCGAGTTACGCGGCGACCGGCAGCCGGTCGACGCGCTGGTTCCACGGGTTGTTCGCCGGGAAGATCTCGCAGTGCGGGGCACCGGGGAGGGGGTGGCCGGTGCTCAGCGCCGGGACGAGCACGAGCGCGCCCGCGGCCGCGGCGGCCAGGCAGGCGAGCAGCGCGCTGAGCCGGCGCGCGCTCATCGGTCAGGCAACGACGAGGATCCCGCGTGGGATCACGGAGAAATCGGCCTCGTGCACTTCGCCAATGTAGTCCCCATCGACCTGCAGCGGGAGCGCGCGCTCGTCGGCGGAGCGGATGTTGAGACGTCCGAGCGCGCCGAACGGATGGACCTGGCGGTGCTTGGCCACCCGGGCGCTCTTGGAGAGCGCGCGCCAGATGATCGTCGGGATCTCGAACGGGCTCGCCCGCTTGAGCACGACGCCCGACAGGTCACCGCTGGTCAGGGTCGCGTCCTCGCCGATCTCGATCGGCCGATTGCCGAAGTACGTGTACGGTGCCGCGTTCTGCACGATCGCGGTGATGCCCTCGACCGTCTCGCCGTCCAGGGACACCTCCATCCGCGGCGGCCGGAACAGGTAGTGCCGGTTGAACGTCTGGATCCCGGTCCAGGTGTAGTAGTACTCGCCGAGCCGCGCTTTGAGCCGCGGATGGGCGTCGACCTGCTCGACGACGCTCGCGTCGAGCCCGACGCCCGCCGAGAACGTGAAGTAGCGCTCGTTGACCCGTCCGATGTCGACTCGGCGCGGGCGCCAGTCGTCGGCGAGCTGGAGCAGGTGCTCGGTCGCGTCGACGACGTCGATCGGGATCCCGAGCATCCGGCAGTAGACGTTCGTGCGCCCTCCGGGCAGACAGCTGAGCGGCGTATCGGACCCGGCGAGGCCATTCGCCGCCTCGTTGACGGTGCCGTCCCCGCCGAACGCGACCACGACGTCGTAGCCCTCACGGGCCGCCTCGCGACACAGCTCGGTCGCGTGATCCTTGGACTCCGTATCGATCGCGTCGACGTGGTAGCTGCCGCGCAGCGCGTACACGACGAGGTTCTTCAGACGATCGGAGACCGTCGTCGCGTACGGGTTGACGATCACGAGCATCCGCCGGCTCGGTGCCGGAGCGCCGACGCGCAACGCCGCTTCGAGCCGCGCGATCGGGTCAGAGGTGGTGGTGGCCATGCGGAGACTCCGAACACCGCACCCCGCCGCTTGTTACGCCTTTGTTTGCGCCAATCGCGGCTGTTGCGCCGACTCCGGCCCGCTGTCAGGATCGCGTCACGGTGAACGGAATCCGGGGCTCACGGGTGCAGGGCCTCCTCGTCGCAGCAGCGCTGCTGGTCGCGATCGCGCTGATCGCGCCGTCGCTCGCGAGCGCGACGATCGTCTACCGCCACCGCGGCGACCTCTGGACGATGAACGACAACGGGTCGGGCGCCCACGCGCTCGTGACCGCGGCCCGTATGCCCGGTGCCGGGGTGTGGACGATCGGGGGCCCCGATGTCCTGCCGGGCGGAAACACCATCGTCTTCACGGGGACGACGAACGCCAACGATGACGGGCCCGCCAACGGGCCGCCGGGCGGCTGCGGACTCAACTGCAGCGGCACCTACAAGCTCCGGAACGGCGTTCTCACCCGGCTCACGCCGGCGCCCGTTCGATGTGGAGCCGGACAGCAGTGGTGCACGAGCTTTGAGACCGAGCCGCGGCTCACCGCGGACGGACGTGTCGCCTTCGACTCGTTCATCACCGCCTGGGACTACAGCTGCGCGCTGTTCCCGTGTCAGTGGAGCTTCATCGACAGCCAGGACACGCTCGACACGCGCTCGGTGGCCACCGGCGGGAGCCGCACCCAGTGGAACTCCACGAGCTCGCTTGCGATCAATTCGCTGCCGACGCCAGACCCGGCCGACGCGACGAAGCTCGTCTACGCCGATGAGACGTTCGGCAACACCGACCCGTGTAACCCGAATCCCTACTACATCGAAGAGGGCCACCGCGACGGCAGCGGCACCCACGTCGTCATCTGCGACGACGCGCCGTTCGTCAGCCTCGCTTGGGTCCCCGACGGCAGCGCCCTGATCGATGTCGAGGCCGGAACCCAGCCGGGGATCTGGGCCTACGACGACAGTTCCGCCACCAATACGACCAAGCGCTTTTTGTGGCTGCTCGCCGATCCGGCGGCCGGGCAACACGGCTCATTCTCGACCTCGATCACGACGGCGCGGTACATGGGCCCGGACAAGATCCTGTTCGATCAGAACGGCGACCTCTACACGATCCCGCTCACCGCCTGCGCCAGGGCCGCGACCGCGAATGCCGCCGGCTGCACGATGGCGAACGCCCATCGCCTGACTCACGACGGCAAGAGCACCGAGGCGGTATGGACGACCACGGCGCTGTCGTGCGTCGTGCCGAAGATCACCGGCCTGAGCGTGAGCGCTGCCCGCTCACGGCTGAGCGCCGCCAGCTGCGGGCTCGGCACGCAGCACACCGCCTACTCGACCCGGGTGAAGAAGGGCCGGGTCATCTCGCAGGCGACGCGGGCCGGGACGATCCTGGCGGCAGGGTCGAAGGTCGGCGTGACCGTGAGCAAGGGCAAGCGGCACCGGTAGACGGTTTGCTCGCTCGCTGCCGTCGTCGGCGACGTGACGCAAAGGCGCACCGAGGAGGGGGGTGGCTGGGGCCAGCGTGGGGGTCGGCGTGGGGGTCGGCGTGGGCCGGTGAGCGCCCAAAGCGGAATATCGCGCCAAACTGCCGCGGCCGGAGGTTCCCGGGCGCGTTCCTCCCCCTCAGGCGGCATTTGGCGCCCAACACCGTTCCACGGGTCCGATTTGGCGCGAAACTCCCCGGGTGCCCGTGTCCGTGCCCGTGCCCGTGCCCTGCCCGTGCCAAAGCAGCCCCGCGGATCGCTCGCGGCCGTCGTCAGCGACGTGATGTAAAGGCGCAGCGAGGAGGGGGTGGATGGGGGTCGGCGTGCTGAGTGAAACCCGAGGCGCCAGAACGTACGGAAGCGCGCCAGCATCGACCAAAACGCACGACAGCGACGGCGGTTCGCGGCGCTTTCTTGCGTTACGGAGGTATATCGACCAGTTCGCAAGAAAGCGCTCGCAGGTCCGTCGCTTCCATGCGTTTTGGTCGTTCGGACCGCGCGGTCATGCGTTTTGGTCGTTCGGACCGCGCCGTCATGCGTTTTGGTCGTTCGGACCGCGCCGTCGTGCGGTTTGGTCGTCGACGCCTTCCGGTGATGGCATCGAGGGGCTGGAGCGGAGACCCGTACTCGGCCGAGCCTGCCTCCTCCTCGATGCGCCTTTCCGCTGGGCGCGGGTGACCGCCGCTCGGACGGCGGCAGGCTCAAGAACAGCTGAAAGGCGCCGAAAGTCTGTCTATAATTTGACGCACATAGCTGTACGCATCAAGAGGGGTGGAGGGACTGGCCCAATGAAACCCCGGCAACCTCCCAGCAATGGGAAAGGTGCCAATTCCATCAGGCTCCAACAACAAGCCTGGGAGATGTGGATAGGCGGTTTCGCATGAGGACCTCCGACCACAGACCCCGGCGGAGGTTTTTTGACATATGCCGCCAGAGTCTCTTCGTTGTAAAGAATGCAAGACGACCTACGCGCTCGACGCGCGGTACGTGTGTGAGCGGTGCTTCGGCCCGCTCGAGGTCGCGTACCAAAGCCGTACCGATCAGGATCCCGCTGAGCTGAAGCGCCGGATCCAGGCCGGTCCGCACTCGCTGTGGCGCTACGGGGATTTCCTCCCCGTGCAGTCCCCGCCGAAGAACGCGCTGCCCGCCGGCTGGACGCCGCTGCTCAAGGCCGACCGGCTCGCCGAGGCGATCGGCCTGAAGGAGGTGTGGATCAAGAACGATGCCGCCAACCCAACGCATTCGTTCAAGGATCGCGTCGTCTCGATCGCGCTCGCCCGCGCCCGGGAGCTCGGCTTTGAGACGATCGCGTGCGCCTCGACGGGCAACCTCGCGAACGCCGTCGCCGCCCATGCGGCCGCGGCCGGGCTCGAGTCCTACGTGTTCATCCCCGCCGACCTCGAGGAGCAGAAGATCCTCGCCACCGGCATCTACGGGACGAACCTCGTCGCCGTCAACGGCAACTACGACGAGGTCAACCGCCTGTGCACCGAGCTCTCCGGCGAGCACGAGTGGGCGTTCGTGAACATCAACATGCGCCCGTACTACGCCGAGGGGTCGAAGACGCTCGCGTATGAGACGGTCGAGCAGCTCGGCTGGGAGCTCCCGGACCGGGTCGTCGCGCCGATCGCGTCCGGGTCGCTGTTCACGAAGATCGCCCGCGGCTTCACGGAGTGGATCGAGCTCGGCCTCGTCGAAGGCGAGCTGCCGACGTTCAACGGCGCCCAGGCGGAGGGCTGCTCGCCCGTCGCCACCGCGTTCGCAAACGACCGCGACTTCTGCCAGCCGGTCAAGCCGAACACGATCGCCAAGTCGCTCGCGATCGGCAACCCGGCCGACGGCCCGTACGCGCTCGACCTCGCCCGCGGCACCGACGGCTCGATCGACTCGGTCACCGACGACGAGATCAAGGAGGGCATCCGTCTGCTCGCGCAGACGACTGGCATCTTCACCGAGACGGCCGGCGGCGTGACGACGGCGGTGCTCGCCAAGCTCGCGCAGCGGGGTGACATCGACCCGGATGAGCGGGTCGTCGCGTACATCACCGGCGAGGGTCTGAAGACGCTCGATTGCGCCCGCGGCACGTTCGAGACGTGGCAGATCGAGCCGACGCTGGACGCGTTCGAGACGGCGAGAGAGCATGCCGTCGTCGCGGCCTGAAAAGATCCCGATCCATATGGCGGTGAACGTCAAGATCCCGACACAGCTGCGCGAGGCAACCGGCGGCGAGTCGACCGCCCAGGTCGACGGCTCGACCGTGGGTGAGGTCCTCGACTCGCTGTATGAGCGCTACGCCGAGCTGCGCAGCCGGATTGCCGAGGACGGCGGGCTCCGGCGCTTCGTCAACGTCTACGTCGGCAGCGAGGACATCCGCTTCCTGGATGGCCTCGACACGCCCGTCGAGGACGGCGACGAGGTGACGATCCTGCCGGCCGTGGCCGGCGGCTGACCGAGAGCGGCGACTAGCAGACGGCGCGGACCCGGGGCGCAGCGCGGCGCCCCGGCGAGCAGCGCCAATCGAGCGTGAAGGTGCCGCGACGGCAGCGGACGAGCGTCACCGGGCGGCGGTCGGTCTCGGTGACCGACGCGTCGAGCCCGTGGGCCCGCGCGAACGCGGCGAAGCCGGCACTGACGTGGGCGGGATCGTCGCCGTCGCGCTCGACGACCGGCGCATACTCGTCACAGAGGTTGGTCAGGGCCAGGGGGATATCAAGCATGTGTCTTCGTTTCTCGTATTCACATCAGGATGCCGCCCGCCACGCGGGCGCGTGATCTGTTCATCGGGAGGCGACGCTGATGACCCGAGCCCAGCCGAGTCGCGCTCGACAGATGGCGTTCAGATAAGAGGGTAGCCGCGCATGCGCGGCTACCCCCGGCGGCGCATGCGCCGCCGGGTCCGGGGGTGCATGCACCCCCGGAAACAGCCACTTACGCCTGAGCCGCGCCCAACCCGACCGGGCAGGCGATGCCGGTGCCGCCGTGTCCGCAGTAGCCCCACGGGTTCTTGTGGAGGTACTGCTGGTGGTAGTCCTCGGCGTAGTAGAACGCGCCGGCGTCGGCGATCTCGGTGGTGATCTCGGGGTAGCCGGCCGCGGTCAGCTTCGCGTCGTACTGCGCGCGCGAGGCCTCGGCGGCGGCGCGCTGCGTCTCGTCGGCGACGTAGATCGCCGAGCGGTACTGGGTGCCGACGTCGTTGCCCTGGCGCATGCCCTGGGTCGGGTCGTGGTTCTCCCAGAACAGGCGAAGGATGTCCTCGAGTGAGGTCGTCGCCGGGTCCCAGACGACGAGCACGGCCTCGGTGTGGCCGGTGCTGCCGCTGCAGACCTCCTCGTAGGTGGGGTTCGGGGTGTAGCCGCCCGCGTAGCCGACCGCGGTCGTATACACGCCGGGCGCCTGCCAGAACACGCGCTCGGCGCCCCAGAAACAGCCGAGCCCGACGACAAGCTGCTGGAAGCCGTCCGGGAAGGGTGGCTGCATCGGCGTGCCGAGCACGGCGTGGCGCGGCGGCACTGGCATCTCGCTCGACCGGCCCGGCAGCGCACGAGCGGAATCGATCATCTTGGTCTTCTCTCCAAATCCAAACATGATCTGAGGGTAGATCGACGTCCTTACGGGCTGGGAAACTGTGCGCTGATGCCGACCGCGCCCCGCCCCCGCCTCCGCCTCGGTGGACCCCGCCGGGAACCACCCCCGCCGGAGACCACCGATGTCACCGCCACCTTCCCGTGGTGTCTCGAGCGCGGGATCGACACGCGTCCGCAGTACATGTGGGGCGTGCTCCTCGCCGTGCGCGTGGCGCGGGCGCTCGCCCTCCCGAGCGTCGCCGTGGCCGAGCTCGGGGTCGCGGGCGGCAACGGCCTGCTCGCGCTCGAGCGGGCGGCGGTGGCGGCGAGTCTGCTCTCTGGCGTCGACGTCGCGGTGTACGGCTTTGACACCGGTGAGGGGATGCCCGAGCCCGTCGACTACCGCGACGTCCCGTGGCGCGCGGAGGCGGGCTGGTACGAACTCGACGAGGAGGCTCTGCGCCAGCGGCTGACCCGCGCCCAACTTGTGCTCGGCCCGCTCGCCGAGACGGTGCCGCGGTTCCTCCACAGCACCCACCCGCCGATCGGCTTCCTGGCGTTCGACCTCGGCTACTACTCCTCGACGATGAGCGCGCTCGGGCTGCTCGACGCCCCCGCCCAGCGACTGCTGCCGCGGGTGGGTTGCTTCTTTGACGATGTGTTCGGCTACGCCTGGAGCGACATCGCGGGCGCTCGGGCGGCGATCGCCGACTGGGGCGCCGCTCACGAGCAGCGGAAGGTCGCCAAGATCCACGGCCTGCGCTACAGCCTGCCCCCGTCGCAGGACCCGCTTCCGTGGCACGAGCAGATGTACCTTGGGCATGTCCTCGACCACCCGGACTACGCCGCCCCGGAGGGTGAGCTCGCCGGCGGTGGCCCGGACGCGCACCGCCTCGAGCGATGAACGGACCCGACCTCGACGTCGTGATCGCGACGCGGGACCGGTGGGGGATCGTGGAGCGGACGCTCTCGGCGCTCCGCGGGCAGACCGTGAGCGGCTTTCGGACGGTCATCGTCTGCGACGGGACCGACCAGGACGTGCCGCCGCGGCTGCGCCGCTCAGTCGGGAGCTTCCTCGTCCAGGAGCAGGCGGGCCTGGCCGCGGCGCGCAACCGTGGGGTGGCGGCCAGCGAGGGTCCGCTCGTGCTGCTCCTCGGCGACGACATCATTCCGCGCTCCGATCTCGTCGAGCGCCATCTCGAGCGCCACGCGGCGACGCCGGAGGTCCAGAGCGCGGTCCTCGGACGCGTCGAGTGGCATCAGGCCGTTGCTGGGCGCCGACTGGAGGGCTGGCTCGCGTTCTCCGGCGCCCAGTTCGATTACGCCGATCCGTCACGGGCGGGATTCGAGTCCTTCTCGTCGGACAACGTGTCGCTCCCGCGGGCGGTGTTCGAGGCCGTCGGGGGCTTCGACGAGAGCCTGCTCGGCGGCGACCAGGATCTCGAGCTCTCCTGGCGCCTACAGCAGCACGGTCTGCGCCTCGTCTACGAGCCGCGCGCGCTCGCTCACCACCTGCACCGCCATAGCTGGGACGACGTCATCGCCCGCTTTCGCGACCGCGCCGTGCGGGAGCGGCTGATGGCGGCCCGATATGACTGGTTCACGCCGAGATACCACGAGCGGATCGAGGCCGCCGCCGCCGCGCCACGTGCCTCGGCGGTCTGGATCTCGCTCGCGCAGCTGGCGCCGCGCTGGCCTCGGGGGGCGCGCGCGCGGGTTCGCGAACGGGCCGACCGCTGGTACCTCCAGCAGCTCGCCGACCCGTTCCTGACGGCGTGGAACGACGCCGGCGCGCAGTGAACTCTCGGGCGCCGACGGCGATAAGCTCCGCGGACATGCCGGATTCGGGGCGAGGCTGATGGTGAGCTTCGGTCAGCTGACGTTGATCGTGCTCGCGGGGCTGGCCGGCCCGCTGCTGTCCTCCTCACGGAGAGTGCTGATCCCCGTCGTCGTCGGCGAGTTGCTCGCCGGCGTCGCGCTCGGCCACAGCGGCGCCGGGCTGATCAAGTCAGAGGATCCGACGATCGCGTTCCTCGGCAGCGTCGGGTTCGCAATGCTCATGCTCGGGGCCGGGATGCACGTCCCGCTGCGCCAGAAGGGGCTCCTCGGGGCGATCCGGCAGGCGAGCGTCGCGGTGCTGGCGAGCGCGGTCCTCGCCGCCGTCGGCGGGGTCGTGATCGCCCACCTGCTCGACATCGGCCATCCCGCCGTGTGGGCGATCCTGCTCGCCACCGGGTCGGCCGCGATCGTCCTGCCGGCGCTCCAGGAGGCTGGCGTGAGCGCTGACAGGGCGCTGCTCGCGATGGCGTGGGCGACGGTCGCCGACATCGCGACGATCGTCGCCGTCCCGCTCGTCCTCAACCCGTCGCATGCGCTCCGCGCCGGACTCGGGGCGCTCGCCGTGGCGGGCGGCGCCGTGATCCTCCTCATGGCCGCGCGTCTCCTGGGGCGTGGGGGAGAGATTCACCGCCTGCGCCGCGCCTCGAAGGAGCGGATGTGGGCCCTCGACCTGCGGGTTGCGCTCGTGTCCCTGTTCGCCCTGTGCGCGCTCGCCCAGTGGGTGGGGACCAGCATCATGATCGCCGGCTTTGCTGCCGGGCTGGTGGTCGCGGTCGAGGGCGGCCCCCACCGACTCTCGACTCAGGTATCGGGGGTCGCCAACGGGTTCCTCGTGCCCGTGTTCTTCGTCGTGCTCGGCGCGAGCCTCAACGTGCGGACGCTCGTCAGCACGCCGGGCAACCTCGAGTTGGCCCTCGCGCTGATCGTCGGAATGGTGCTCGTCCACGTGCTCGCGGCCCGCGCCATCCGCGCGACCGTGTCGACGGCCCTGATCGTCACCGCGCAGCTCGGCGTGCCGGCCGCGGTCGTCAACCTCGGCCTCGCCGAGCACGTGATCCGCCCTGGCCAGGGGGCGGCGATCATCCTCGCGGCGCTCGTCAGTCTCGGGCTGTGCGCCACCGGCACCGCGATGGCCAAGCGGGCGATGGACGCGGCCGGGCCGGCATCCGGCGCGGGCACCGGGCCTGGAGAGTCGCCGCCGCTGCCCGAGCCTCAGCGGGCGACGAGCTGAGTGAGGCCCCACGTCACCGCGCGGCGCGCCGCCGTCGGATCCTGGCCGGCGATCCGGAAGCGCTCCGCGACCGCGTCGAGGGCGCTGATCAGGAGCGAGACCTGCTGATCGGTGTTCGCCGAGGTGAGCTGAATCCGGATGCTGGCCGCGGCGCGCGGGAGGGCCGCCGTCCGGGCCAGCGTGGCGAAGACGCCGCGATCGGCGAGGAGCCGGCCGACCGCCCCGGCGTCCGCCGGCTCGGCGAGCGGGATCTCGATGACCGGGTAGCCGTTCGTGTTCTGCGTGGGGATGCCGAGCTGCGTGAGCGCGGCGAGGACGCGGGCGGTCATCCGGTGCAACTCGAGGCGCAGCGCGTCACCGCGTCGCTCGTTGACGGCGAGCCCCTCGAGCACGGTGGCGACCGCGGCCAGTGCCGTCGGCGTCGTGTGGGGATCGACCGGCGCAGCGGAGCGGAGGACCTGCTTGAGCGCCGTGGGGAGCGCGAGAAACGTCAGCAATGACGAGTACGCCTTCGAGAACCCGGCGACGAGCACGATGTCGTCGTAGCTCTCGCCGAAGTGGCGGACGATCGAGTTGCCACGCTTGCCGTAGGCGCACAGCTCGTCAGGCCCGCGCTCTCCGAGCACGCCGAACCCCGCCTCGTCGTCGATGTACAGCAGCGCGTCGTGGGCACGAGCGAGCATCGCGAGGCTGCCGAGATCCGAGGTCGCGCCGGTCAGGCTGCCCATGCCGTCGACGCAGATCAGCCGGCTGCGGGCGCGATGGGCGGCGAGCAGCTCACCGAGTTCGCACGGATCGTCGTGGCTGAACGTGACGACGGTGGCACCCCGCGCCTGGGCGGCCACGCAGCCGTCGACGATCGACTTCTGGGCGCGACGGTCGAGGAAGACGGTCCCCCCGTCGACGAGGGCGGGAATGATCATCGCGTGGATCTCCGCTCCCGCGGGGACGACGAGCGTGTCCTCGCAGCGCAGGAGCGACGTCAGGCGCGCCTCGATCTCCGCGTACTGGCGGCGCAACCCCGGCATCCGCGAGGAGCCGGCGCGGCTGCCCCAGCGGCGCAGGTAGTCGGGGACCGCCTCGATGATCTCGTTGTCGAGGTCGAACCCGAGATAGTTGCTCGAGGCGAAGTCGGCGAGCCAGCGCTCGCCGGTCCAGATCATCCGGCCATCGATCTCGTCGATCACGGCATCGACGAGCGGATGTGGCGACGGAATGCGGTCGAGGCCGATGGTCATCCCGCGCCAACGCTCGGCCCAGGATTCGGGCCGGGGGGGTGCGGATCCGCCACGCGGACGTCCGCTACCGGCACCCGTGCCGGCGAGATTCAACGCCATCAGCATCGTCAGCAACTCTCGGTTGTGCGCCCTCAACACCGCGGGAGCCAGAGACTCACCGCAGGGAGCGAGAATGGCTGATCGCAGGGACGAGGCCATCGGGGGTCGCCCTCAAAGCGCGGGAGGGGAACTACGTATAGGCCGCCCGCCGCCTCCGATACATTCTTTGGCGGGGACTCCCGGGCACCGTGAACGACTCACCTGACACCCAGGGCACGACAAGATCCAGGCCGCGCGTCTGGATGATCGCCGGGCTGCTCGCACTGATTCCGATCATCCCGATCGTGATCGCGATCGCCGTCAGCTCGTCCTCGGCCAAGAAGGAGACCGCGCTCTCGAGCTACCAGCCGCTCGCCCAGCCGCCGGTCGCGCTCCCGAAGCCGGCACCGAAGCCGCTGGCTCCCGGAAACGGGACGCTCGTCGCGCTCATCCGCCATCCGACGCAGATGCACTCGGCCCCGGGCGGCCACGTCATCGCACACGTCGGGCGCAAGACATCGTTCGGCTCACCCCAGGCGCTGTGGGTGGTCCACCACCGCGGCAAATGGATTGGGGTCATCAGTCCGCAGGCCGGGAACGGCCACGTCGGGTGGATCCCCACGTCCGCGGCGGCGTTCCTGCGGGTCGACTGGGCGATCCACGTCTCGCTTCACCGCCACCAGGTGACCGTGCTCGAGAACGGCCACGTCCGGGAGAAGTACACGGTTGCGATCGGCCGCCCGAGCGCGCCGACGCCGACCGGGCGCTTTGCCGTCACCGACCGGCTCAACACCGGCGACCCGAGCGGTCCCTACGGATGCTGCATCCTCGCAACCTCGGCCGAATCACCGCACGCGATCCAAGGCTGGGGCGGCGGCAACCGGATCGCGATCCACTCGACGCCGGAGACCTCGAGCATCGGTCTGCCG
This sequence comes from uncultured Solirubrobacterales bacterium, assembly GCA_963850335.1. Classification (GTDB taxonomy): domain Bacteria; phylum Actinomycetota; class Thermoleophilia; order Solirubrobacterales; family Solirubrobacteraceae; genus Palsa-465. The sequence goes on from CAWKKY010000002.1 coordinate 264,632, forward strand.
GTGAGCCACGGCTGTCTGCGCCTGACGCTGCCCGAGGGGCGCTGGCTGCTTCAGCACATCCCGCTCGGCACGCCCACGATCATCCGCGAGTAGCCGCTTCGTCCGCGCTCGTACCTGCCTGTCCGCAACCCCCTCCTCGTTTCGTTGGTGCTGCCTTGGGTAGCCGACGTAAGAGACCAAAAAAGCGAAGGAGTTGATTTCAGTGGCAGGCCAATTGAATGGCAAGCGGGTGGCATTTCTGTTCACCGAGGGCGTGGAGCAGGTTGAGCTGACGAAGCCGCTCGAAGCGGTGCGGGAAGCCGGCGGTACGCCCGAGCTGATCTCGCTGGAGACCGGCGCGATCCAGATGTTCAACCACCTCGATAAGGGCGACACGATCGAGGCCGAGAAGGCCGTCGCCGACGCCGAGGCGTCTCACTACGACGGGCTCGTCGTGCCCGGCGGGGTCGCCAACCCGGACGCACTGCGCGCCGACGACGACGCGGTGTCGTTCGTCCGTGACTTCTTTGAGCAGGACAAGCCGACCGCGGTCATCTGCCACGGACCGTGGGTGCTGATCGAGGCGGACGTCGTCAGCGGCCGCACGGTGACCTCGTGGCCGAGCCTGCAGACCGACCTGCGCAACGCCGGCGCCACCTGGGTCGACGAGGAGGTCGTCGTCGACAACGGGCTCGTCACGAGCCGCCAGCCGGACGACCTGCCGGCCTTCTGCTCAAAGCTCGTCGAGGAGATCGCCGAGGGCAAGCACGAGCAGCAGGTTGGCGCGGGCGCGTCAGCGGGTAACCGCTAGCCGATAGCCGACAACCGTTCAGCAGGAGGTGGACATGCCCCCTCGTGGCGTCAATCAGGGCACGAAGCGCGCCCGCCAGTACGAGCACATCAAGGAGAGCCAGCTCGACCGCGGCACCAATGAGGGCCGCGCCGAGGAGATTGCGGCGCGCACCGTCAACAAGGAGCGTGCGCGGTCTGGTGAGTCCTCGCAGCGCTCGCGGACGTCGATGAACGACATGTCCTCCTCCCGCCGCGGCGGTCAGCGGTCGGGCACCAACCGCGAGAAGGGCCGCACGCGGGACCAGCTCTACAACGAGGCGAAGAAGCTCGGGATCGACGGCCGCTCGAGCATGAACAAGGATCAGCTCCAGCGAGCTGTCGACCGCCGGAAGCAGTCGTGAAGATCGGGTACTTCCTCTCGAGCGAGGAGTGGGGTCCACAGGATCTGATCGCGCAGGCGGTCAAGGCGCAGGCCGCCGGCTTCGACGGCCTGTGGATCTCCGACCACTATCACCCGTGGAACGACGCGCAGGGGCACAGCCCGTTCGTGTGGTCGACGATTGGCGCGATCGCGCAGGCGGCGCCTGGAATGCACGTGACGACCGCTGTGACGTGCCCGACGATCCGCATCCACCCGGCGGTCATCGCCCAGGCGGCGGCGACGTCGGCCGTGCTGCTCGGCGGGAAGTTCAGCCTCGGCGTCGGTAGCGGCGAGGCGCTCAACGAGCACATCTTCGGCGACGCCTGGCCGGAGGCCGATGAGCGGCTCGAGATGCTCGAGGAGGCGATCGAGGTCATTCGGACCCTGTGGCAAGGCGGGGCACGGGACCATCGAGGCCGCCACTATCGCGTTGCGCACGCGCGTATCTATGACCTTCCGGACGCACCCCCGCCGGTCATCGTCTCCGGTTTCGGTCCGAAGGCGATCGAGCTCGCCGGTCGGATCGGCGACGGCTTCTGCACGGTCGGCCCAGATGCCGATGCGGTGAAGCGGTTCCGGAGCAGCGGAGGCGAGGGACAAGGTCGTCCAGGGTGGCCTCAAGGTGTGTTGGGACGACGACGAGGCCCGCGCCCGGCAGACGGTGCATCGGCTGTGGCCGAACGAAGGCCTCCCGGGTGAGCTCGCCCAGATCCTCCCGACGCCCGAGCACTTCGAGCAGGCCAGCCAGCTCGTGACCGAGGACATGGTCGCCCAGGACACGCCGTGCGGCCCCGATGTCGAGCGGCACATCGAGGCGATCACGGCGTACGAGGAGGCCGGGTTCGACGAGCTCTACGTCAATCAGATCGGCCCCGGACAGGATGCCTTCTTCGAGGCCTACCGCGAGCACGTGTTGCCTCGCGTGCGCTCGATGGCAGGGGCGGGACGAGCGTAGTTAGGCGAGCTTCGTCTCGTCGAGGCGCTCGAGCAGCTCGGCGACCGACTCGAAGACGGCCGCGGCGCCCGCATCCTGAAGCTCGTCCTGGCCGAAGCCACCGGTGCGCACGGCAATCGTCGGCACCTTGGCCGTCTTGGCTGCCTGCACATCCCACGGTGTGTCGCCGACCATCACGGCGTCCTTGGCGTCGGCCTGTGCCTTCTGGAGCGCCGAGTTGACGAGGTCCGGCCGGGGCTTGGTCTGCTCGACGTCCGCCGAGGTCGTCCACGCGTCGGCGATCGTGCGCGCGTCGAGCAATTCAACGTAGTGCTCGACCTCATCGGCCTTCGCCGAGCTCGCGAGCACCACGGTGTGACCGCGCCGCTTGATCTCCTCGAGCAGCTGTCGAGCGCCCTGCATGGGCTCGACCTCGCCGATCAGCTCCATGTAGAGCACCTTCTCGGCGGCGCGGATCGAGTCGCCCTCTCGCTCTTCGAAGCGTTCGTCGGTGAGCGCGCCGATCAGCTGATCGCCACCCATCCCGATGTGGCGGTGGATTCGCCAGATCGGGAGCACGATCCCGTGCTGGCGAAACGCGCGGAACCAGGCGATCGCGTGGTGATAGTTGGTGTCGACGAGGGTCCCGTCGATGTCGAGGATGGCGACGGCCATAACGGTGCGCTTCTACCCGGTGTGCGTGGCGTTGCAACCGCGCGGGTATCCATGAGCTGAGATGGTGTCCACCGCGAACCGGCCGGCCGGCGATGGGCCGCGCGTCAATGACGGTTCGGAGCGGGCGGACGACGGTCGCAACGAGACGCGTGAGGAGCGGCTCGACCGCAACACGGCGGAGATGGTCCAGGAGCTCCGCGTCGGCGCGGTCGGCGTACAGGTCCTGTTCGCGTTCCTGCTCGTGGTGCCGTTCAACGCCGGTTGGAAGCTCACGTCGGGATTCGAGCATGCGGTCTACTACGTGACTCTCGTGTGCATCGCGCTGGCGACCGCGCTGTTGATCGCCCCCTCGGTCCACCATCGCGTGCTGTTCCGCCAGGGGGAGAAGCCGTTCGTCATCGGGGTCGGCACCCGCCTGATGATCGCCGGGATGGCGTTTGTCGCCGCGGGCATGGCCGGGATCTTCGTCCTCATCTCGGACTTCCTGTTCGGCGGCTGGGCGGCGACGATCGGTGGCCTGGTGACGGCTATCGTCGTCGCCGGCCTCTGGTTCGGGATCCCGCTGTGGCACCGGGCGCACGCCGGCAAAGGCGTTGCAACCGACGCGGAGGCGGGTAGGGAGACGATGTGACCGAGGAGAAACCCGCCGAACTCGAGAAGGACGTCGCGCAGCACGCCGACGCGATGGAGGACCAGGCCGACGCCATGGAGCAGCGCAGCTCCGAGCTGGCCGACGACGTGTCCGACGCGCGCGACGATTGGGAGCGCAAGCGCCGCGACCCGAGCGTCCCGGGCGCCCCGGAGCCCGAGGCCGACGGCGAGTAGACGGTTGATGGCCGGCGCGCGTCGATTCGTCCCGCCGGTGCTGCGTCAGCTGGCGGGAGATCCGCTGGGGCTCGGACGGGCCGCCCAGTCGGCGCGCAGCGAGCGTCTCACGCCCCGGACGAAGACCGCCGACCGGGTCGTGCAGTCGGTGTGCCCGTACTGCGCGGTCGGCTGCGGTCAGAAGGTCTACGTCAAGGACGAGAAGGTCATCCAGATCGAGGGCGACCCGGACTCGCCGATCTCGCGCGGTCGGTTGTGCCCGAAGGGCTCGGCGTCGGAGCGGCTCGTCAACTCGCCGAGCCGCGAGACGAAGGTCCGTTACCGCCGGCCGGGGGGCACCGAATGGGAAGACCTCAGCCTGGAGCAGGCGACCGAGATGATCGCCGACCGCATGATCGCCACCCGCGCGGCGACGTGGGAGGACACGACCGACGACGGGCACTCGCTGCACCGCACGCTCGGGATGCACTTCCTCGGCGGGGCGACGCTCGACACCGAGGAGAACTACCTGATCAAGAAGTTCTTCACGGCCGCCGGCGCGCTGTCGATCGAGAACCAGGCGCGCATATGACACAGCTCCACGGTCCCCGGTCTGGGGGCCTCGTTTGGGCGCGGCGGCGCGACGACATTCCAGCAGGACCTGCAGAACTCTGACTGCATCCTGATCATGGGCTCGAACATGGCCGAGCAGCATCCGGTCGGCTTCCAATGGGTGATGGAGGCCAAGGAGCGGGGCGCCAAGGTCATCCACGTCGACCCGCGGTTCACGCGCACGAGCGCGATGGCCGACCTGCACGTGCCGATCCGGGCGGGCACCGACATCGCGTTCCTTGGCGGAATCGTGAACTACATCTTCGAACACGAGGCGTACTTCGAGGAGTACGTGCGCCACTACACGAACGCGCCGGTGATCCTGAAGGACGAATACGTCGACACGGATGAGGCGGGCGGGTTCTTCTCCGGCTGGGACCCGGAGCACGGCGCCTATGCGATCGATAGCTGGGGGTACGACCGGACGAGCGGTGAGACGACCGCGGGCAAGACGCTTCAGCTCGCCGACGTCTCCGGCGACCAGGCCCACGGCGCCCACGGCATGCACCTCGACCGTGGGGAGCCCCCGGAGATCGACAACACCATGCAACACGAGCGCTCGGTGCTTCAGGTGCTGCGTCGCCACTTTGAGCGCTACACGCCGGAGACTGTGGCCGCCATCTGCGGATGCGCGCCGGCCGATGTTGAGCGGGTGGCGCAGGCGCTGTGTGAGAACTCCGGCCGCGAGCGCACGTCGGCGCTCGTGTACTCGGTCGGGTGGACGCATCACACGGTCGGCGTGCAGAACGTGCGCGCCGGCGCAATCGTCCAGCTCCTGCTCGGCAACATCGGGCGCCCCGGCGGGGGCGTGCTCGCGCTGCGCGGCCACGCGAACATCCAGGGCTCAACGGACATCCCGACGCTGTACGACATCCTGCCCGGCTACATCCCGGTTCCCCATCCCCAGGAGCACCCGACGCTCGACAACTTCGTCGAGCTGAACGGTCCGGACACCGGGGCGTGGGGCAACCTGCGGCCGTACATCGTGTCGTTGCTGAAGGCGTGGTGGGGCGAGGCCGCGACCGAGGAGAACGATTACTGCTTCGACTACCTGCCGCGCGTCAACGGGGACCACTCGCACTACGCGATGATGCTCAAAGCGCTCGACGGCGGGCTGCGGGGCATGTTCGCGGTCGGCCAGAACCCGACCGTCGGCTCGGCCAACGCCAAGCTCATCCGCCAGGCGCTCGCCAAGCTCGACTGGCTCGTCGTGCGCGACCTGTTCCCGACCGAGACCGCGGTCTTCTGGCAGGACTCGCCCGAGCACGAGACCGGCGAGACGCGGGCGCAGGACATCAACACCGAGGTGTTCTTCCTCCCCGCCGCGGCGCACACCGAGAAGGAAGGCACGTTCACGAACACCCAGCGGCTGCTCCAGTGGCGCTACCAGGCGGTCGAGCCGCCGGGCGACGCGCGCTCCGAGCTGCACTGGATCTATCACCTCGGCAAGCGGATCCGGGAGAAGCTCGCCGACTCCACCGAGGCGCGAGATCGCCCGATTCTCGACCTCACATGGGATTACCCCGTCCACGGGCGCGACGGCGAGCCGGATGCGGGTGCCGTGCTCCAGGAGATCTCCGGACAGCGCGCCGACGGAACGTTTCTCGGGAGTTACGACGACCTACTCGGAGACGGCTCGACGACCTGCGGGTCGTGGATCCACTGCGGGATCTACAAGGACGGGGTCAACCAGTCGGCCCGCAAGAAGCCGGGCACCGAGCAGAACTGGATCGCCCAGGAGTGGGGGTGGGCGTGGCCCAAGGACGTGCGGATGATCTACAACCGCGCGTCCGCGGACCCGGACGGCAAGCCATGGTCCGAGCGCAAGCGCTACGTGTGGTGGGACGAGGCGCAGGAGAAGTGGATGACGCTCGGTGACACGCCCGACTTTCCGGCGACCAAGGAGCCCGGATACGTTCCCGAGGAGGACGCCAAGCAGATGGAGGCGATCGCCGGTGACAAGCCATTCATCCTGCATCCCGACGGCCGGGCCTGGCTGTATTCACCGACGGGGCTTGTCGACGGGCCGCTGCCGGCGCACTACGAGCCTCAGGAATCTCCGTTCCGCAACCCGCTGTACGCCCAGCAGCAGAATCCGACGCGACAGGTCTTTCCCCGCCCCGAGAACCCGTACCACCCCAGCGACGGCGAGCCCGGGGCCGAGGTCTTCCCGTTCGTGCTCTCGACGTACCGGATCACCGAGCACCACACGGCCGGCGGCATGTCGCGGACGGTGCCCTACCTGGCCGAGCTCCAGCCCGAGTTCTTCTGCGAGGTCTCACCCGAGCTCGCCTCCGCGCGTGGGCTCGAGCACGGCGGCTGGGCGACGATCATCACCGCCCGCCAGGCGGTCGAGGCCCGGGTGATGGTGACGGCGCGGATCAAGCCGCTCACCGTCGACGGCCGGACGATGCACATGGTCGGCACGCCGTACCACTGGGGCGGGGTCGGGATCGTCACCGGCGACAGCGCGAACGAGCTGCTGCCCCTCGCGCTCGACAACAACGTCCACATCAGCGAGTACAAGGTCCTCACCTGCGACATCCAGCCCGGCCGCCGCCCCCGAGGCCCCGACCGGCTCGCCCTCGTCCAGCGATACCGCCGCCAGGCGGGGATCACGAGCTGATGCGCCTCGAGATCCAAGCCTGGCCCCAACCCGGAGGGCGGGCTGCCACGGACCACAGCAACGGCCGGTCAAAGCGGGGGGCTGATGGGGGGCTTGCCCCCCATCGGTTGGGGTTCTTCACCGACACCTCGCTGTGCATCGGCTGCAAGGCATGCCAGGTCGCGTGTAAGGAATGGAACGACATCCCGATGGCGATCGAGGGATTCACGGGCAAGTCCTACGACAACACCGTGGAGCTCGGCGCGAACAACTGGCGCCACGTCGCGTTCATCGAGCAGCGGCTGCCCGCCGACGTTGGCGAGGGCGGCTCGCTCGTCCAGATCGCCGAACGCGGCCAGGCGATTGACGGCGGCGTGCAGACCTATCAGGAGGCGCCGGGGGAGGGGATGCGGTGGCTGATGTCCTCCGACGTGTGCAAGCACTGCACCGATGCGGCCTGCCTCGAGGTGTGCCCGACCGGCGCGCTGTTCCGGACGGAGTTCGGGACCGTGGTCGTCCAGCCGGATGTCTGCAACGGTTGCGGCTACTGCGTCCCGGCGTGCCCGTTCGGCGTCATCGACAAGCGCAAGGACGACGGACGGGCGTGGAAGTGCACGCTCTGTTACGACCGGCTGAAGGACGAGCAGACGCCGGCGTGCGCGCAGGCCTGCCCGACCCAGTCGATCCAGTTCGGTGAGCTCTCCGAGCTGCGCGAGCGCGCGGAGGGCCGGCTCGAGCAGCTCCAGCAAGCAGGCCAGGAGAAGGCGCAGCTGTACCTCGCCGATGACGAGGACGGGATCGGCGGCGCCGGTGCGTTCTTCCTGTTGCTCGACGAACCGGAGGTCTACGGGCTGCCGCCGGACCCGGTCGACACCCGGCGCAACCTCCCGGAGATCTACGCGGCGTCGGCGGCGGCCGCGATGACCCTGGCGGCGGGGCTCCTGGTGGCCGTCTTCGGCGGACGGTCGCGATGAGCGATGACGGTCGCGACCAGGTGCGCTCCTACCACGGCCAACCGGTGATCAAGCCACCGGTGTGGACGTGGGAGATCCCCGTGTACTTCTTCACCGGCGGTGTCGCCGGCGCCTCGGCGGGGCTCGCGTATCTCAGCGAGCGGCGCGGCAACGCGGTGCTGGCTCGCCGGGCGTGGGGAGCGGCGCTTGGCGCGATCGCCGTCAGCCCGGCGCTCCTGATCTCCGATCTCGGGCGCCCAGAGCGATTTCTCAACATGTTGCGGATGTTCAAGGTGACCTCGCCGATGAGCCTCGGCTCATGGAGCGTCTCGGTGAGCGGCGCGACGACCCTGCTCGCGGCGGGACACGCGTTCACTGGCCGCGCCCCGCGGGTGGCGCGCGTCGCCGCGCCCGCCGCCGCCGTCTTCGGCCTGCCGCTCAGCACGTACACCGCGGCGCTGCTCGCGAACACCGCGGTGCCGGTCTGGCACGAGGCCCGCTGGACGCTTCCGTTCGTGTTCGCCTCCGGCGCCGCGATGAGCGCCGGATCGGTCGCGGTGATCGCCACGCCGGTTCAGTACGCGGCGCCGGCACGGCGGCTGGCGATCGGCGCCGCGGTGTTCGAGGGTGTGTCCTCGGAACTGATGCACCGCCGTCTGGGCCCGCTCGGAGAGCCCTACCGGCACGGGCTCGCGAAGCGGCTCGAGGTGATCACCGGCGCCGGTCTGGCTCTCGGCACGACCCTGCTCGCCACCGGCGGGCGCCGGTCGCGGGCGGCGGCTGTCGCCGGGGGCGCCCTCCTCGCCGCAGCCGCGCTCAGCGCGCGCATCAACGTCTTCAGGGCGGGCCGCGCGTCGGCGGCCGACCCGAAGTTCACGGTCGGCCCGCAGCGCGCCCGGGTCGACGCGGGCGCCCATGCCAGAGGTCCGGCGTCACGGGGGCACTCCCGCCTTCACGCGATGTGATGGTCGGGCGGGGGTCCGGGACCGCTCAGTCTTCGAAGGTCAACTGTTCGGCCATGCCGGTGAGCTCGAGGAGCCGCTGAACCTGATGTGAGCCGCGGCGCACCGTCAACCGGTGGCCGTTGGCCTCGGCGGAGCGCAGCCCACGGAAGATCGACCCGATGGCGGTGCTGTCCATGAACCCCACACCCTCCAAGTCGATCAGTACCCGACCGTATCCGTTCTCCGCAAGCTCTCCCAACACTCGGTCGAGCTCAGGGGCGGTTGCCAGATCCACCTCACCGAGGAGCCTCACGCGGACTCCCTGCGAGTCAGGTTCCACGACGATCTTCAACTGGTCCGAGGAGCCTCGATCTCCATTCGGTACGTCGGGATCGAACGTCTGCATCAGATCATCACCTCCGAGAGGCTGCGGTCCAGACGGAAGGTCCGTCGTGCGACCATCGAGATCGCGCCGAGTCCCTTCACTGATCTTGAGCCCACCTTCCTGATCCGTCAGATCCAGGCCAAGCGGTGCGGTCGGAAAAGTAGCACCCACAGCCGCAGGGTCAACTCCTCCGTATCACGCGCGCCCGTTCAACTCGGCGCTGCATGGATGGCGCTGGCCCGGGCGTCGCCGCGAACCGGCAACTCGGCCCACACCCGGTATCCGTCCGGTCGTTCTGAACCCCAACGCAGTGAGAGCCGCTCGATGAGCTGAAGCCCCCATCCGCCCGGCTCCGATCGCTCTGAGCGGACCGGCTCGGCCGCCTCCCCGGACAACCCCGGGTCGTGCACCGAGATCACCAGACTGTCGCTTCGACGTCCGATGTCGACCCGGAGATCGTGAGCGCCGGTGCAGCCTGAATGCTTCACGGCATTGGTGACGAGCTCGCTGGCGACGAGCAGCCCGTCTTCCAAGGACCAGTCACCGTCATGCGCCGCGGCCAGCGATTCCCGAACGGACCTGGGCGCGCGAGGATCGCAGCGCACGTTGAATGAGAGAACTCCGCCGGCGTCAGCCATAACACCGTCTTACCCGCAATCGACGGTTCTCGGACTCGCCCCTCACGTCAGACCCAAAGCCACCGCCCGCAGAAACGCGAACGGCGCGCCGCCATCCAGCCAGCGCGCCGCTGCATCCCTAGTTATTCGTCAGCGAACGTCAAGTCCTGCGTTCAAGGTTCGCAACCTCGTCGGCCTTGTCGTCGGCGCGGTCCTCGGCGCGAGCGAGTTCGTCCTTCGCCTCACCCTTGCGCTCCTCCTTACGACCCTCGCGACGAAGCGAGGCGTCGTCGGTGACATCGCCGGCGGCCTGCTTGATCTTGCCGGTCACTTTGTCGGTCAGACCCATTTCCGTGCCTCCTTGGTGGTTCATCAGTCCGTGATCGAGTGCTACCCGGGAGTCAGAGGCAGGAAAACGGGGGGCCGGATTCTTCATGGCCTCTTACTCACGGGCATAAACGGATCCGCGTTTCGGGTAGTCCCGCCAGGTGAGCGCGGAGGATCCGGTTCCCCAGATCGGCGATTACGGTCTGATCGGCGATTGTCAGAGCGCTGCTCTGATCTCCCGCCAGGGGTCGATTGAGTGGTGCTGCCTGCCGCGGTTCGACGCCGCCAGCACGTTCGGCCGGATCCTCGATCGCGATCGTGGCGGCCACTGCTCGCTGATGCCGACCGCCGACGGGGAGTGGACGGCACACGCGCCGCTACATCGAGGACACCCTCGTGCTCGAGACGACCATGACCGGTCCTGCTGGAGAGGCCCGGATCACCGATCTGTTCGTCATCCACAACCCCGACGAGAGCCATCCCGGGCGCCAGATCCTGCGCGTTATCGAGGGCGTCCGGGGCGCCGTCGAGTTCGAGCTCCGCATCGCCGCCCGGTTCGACTACGGACAGGTTCGGCCCTGGGTGCGTCGCCACGGCCATCGGCTGCGGAGCATGATCGGTGGCAATGACGCGCTCGTCGTGTGGTGTGACTGCGACCTCGGCGAGGACGAGGACCATGACCTGACCGCACACGTCACGCTGGGCGTCGGCGATCGCGTCCGATTGTCGATGACGTACTGCCCGCCCGAGCGCATCACCGACGAGGGTCTGATCGAGCCCTCGCCGAGCGAGCTCGACGAGAAGCTGGAGCACACGGTCACATGGTGGCGCGAATGGTCGCGATCGGTGACGCTCGAAAGTCGCGACGAGCCCGCGGCTCGCCGGTCCGCGATTATTCTGAAAGCGCTGACGCACTCCCCGACGGGCGCGGTCATCGCGGCGCCGACGACATCGCTGCCCGAGGCACCCGGAGGCTCGCGGAACTGGGATTACCGGTTTGCGTGGATCCGGGACTCGAGCTTCAGCTCTCGCGCGTTCGCCGAGCTGGGGTGCGAGCGCGAGGCGGACGCGTTCCGCGGCTTTATGCTGCGCTCCGCGGCCGGTCATGCCGACGACCTTCAGGTGATGTACGGCGTCGGAGGCGAGCGCCGGATCGGCGAGCAACAGCTCGATGACCTGCACGGATACGGTGGAGCTCGCCCCGTGCGGATCGGCAACAACGCCAAGGGCCAACTTCAGCTCGACGCGTATGGCGAGCTCGTCAATCTCACTTGGCGCTGGCACCGTCGAGGACGCTCGCCGAGCGATGACGAGTGGCGCTTCCTCGTGTCGGTCATCGACCACGCCGCCGAGCACTGCACCGAGCCGGACTGCGGGCATCTGGGAGTGGCCCGGCGAGCCCGATCATTTCGTGCACTCCAAGGTGATGTGCTGGGCGTCGCTGGATCGCGGCATCCGGCTCGCCGACGAGTGCATGAGGCGCGCGCCGACGCGCCGGTGGGGGCGCGTGCGCGACGCACTGCGCGAGTCGATCGAGACCCACGGGTACGACGAGCGGCGTGGCATCTTCACTCAGGCCTACGACCGGCCCGAGCTCGACGCCGCCCTGCTACTCCTCCCCACGGTCGAATTCCTCGGCTGGCGGGACGAACGGATGGTCCGCACGACCGAGGCGGTCCGTGACGAGCTGGACGCCGGGGACGGGCTGCTCTATCGCTACCGGCGTGACGACGGACTCGACGGCACGGAGGGGGCATTCCTCTGCTGCTCGTTCTGGCTCGCCGAATGCCTCGCGCGCCAGGGCGAGTACGACGAGGCGCGGAGCGTGTTCGACGCAACCCTCGGCCGGGCGAACGACCTCGGCCTGTTCTCCGAGGAGTTCGACCCTGGGCGCGGCGAGCTGCTCGGGAACTTCCCGCAGGGCCTCACCCACCTCGCCCACATCGATGCCGCCGTGTGCCTCGCCGAGACCCAGCGGCACAAGGCGAAGCCGCAAATGTAGGCGCGCATACCGGAACGCGTTCGACGTGCTCCGCTCCGGGTATTTCTTAGGGGTACGTGACACGCGAGAAAGGACCCGGAGGGACATGAGCGAGACCGTTGGCGACTATCTTCTCGACCGGCTCTCGACGTGGGGCGTCGGACGGATTTACGGCTACCCGGGCGACGGCATCAACGGGATCATGGGTGCGTTCACCCGCTCGAGCAACGGTAATTCGCGGCCGGAGTTCATCCAGGCCCGGCATGAGGAGATGGCCGCGTTCATGGCGTGTGCCCACGCCAAGTACACCGGTGAGCTCGGGGTCTGCATGGCGACGTCCGGGCCGGGTGCCATCCATCTCCTCAACGGTCTCTACGATGCCAAGCTCGACCATCAGCCGGTCGTGGCGATCGTCGGCCAACAGGCGCGGGCCGGACTCGGCGGCAACTACCAGCAGGAGGTCGACCTCACCACCCTGTTCAAGGACGTCGCCCACGAATTCGTGCAGGTCGCGATGTCCCCCGCGCAGATCCGTCACCTCGTCGATCGCGCCTGCCGGATCGCGCTGGCGGACCGCAGTGTCACCGCAATCATCATCCCGAACGACATCCAGGAGGCGGAGGCGGTGCCCGCGCCGCCGCACAAGCACGGCACGGTCCACTCCGGGCCGGGCTACCGCCGACCGCGGGTTGTCCCCGCCGAGGACGACCTTGACCGTGCAGCCGAGGTGCTCAATGCGGGTGAGCGGGTGGCGATGCTCGTCGGCGCGGGCGGCCTGCACGCGAGCGAGGAGGTGGCGCAGGTCGCCGAGCTGCTCGGGGCGGGCGTCGCCAAGGCGCTGCTCGGCAAGGCTGTCCTGGCGGACGACCTGCCGTACGTCACCGGCTCGATCGGCCTGCTGGGGACGAGGCCGAGCTGGGACCTCATGCAGGGGTGCGACACCCTGCTGATGGTCGGCTCGAGCTTTCCCTACTCCGAATTCCTGCCCGAAGAGGGTCAGGCGAGGGGGGTGCAAATCGACATCGATGGACGCATGATCGGCATCCGCTATCCAATGGAGGTCAACCTCATCGGCGACAGTGCGGAGACCCTGCGGGCGCTCATCCCGCGGCTCGAGCACCAGCGCGACAGATCATGGCGGATCAAGATCGAGGGCGCGGTCGACGACTGGTGGCGGCTGATGGACGAGCGCGCGCACCTGAGCGCGGACCCGATCAACCCCCAGCTCGTCTTCCACGAGCTCTCCAAGCGCTTGCCGGACGGGGCGATCCTCGCCGCCGACTCGGGGTCCGCGGCGAACTGGTACGCCCGCGACATCAAACTGCGCCCGGGGATGATGGCGTCGCTCTCCGGCACGCTCGCGACGATGGGCCCAGGCGTCCCCTACGCGATCGCGGCGAAGTTCGCGCACCCGGATCGGCCCGTGTTCGCCCTCGTTGGCGACGGCGCCATGCAGATGAACGGGATCAACGAACTGATCACGATCGCCAAGTATCGCGACCGCTGGCCCGATCAACGCCTGATCGTGCTCGTCCTCAACAACCGCGACCTCAACCAGGTCACCTGGGAGCAGCGCGCGATGTCCGGCGACCCGAAGTTCGAGGGCAGCCAGGACCTCCCGGACTTCCCCTACGCCACCTACGCGGAGATGCTCGGACTCCGGGGAATACGGGTCGATCGTCCCGAGCAGGTCGCGACCGGCTGGGATCTCGCGCTCAGCGCGGATCGACCGGTCGTGTACGAGGCGATCACCGACCCGGAGGTGCCACCGCTGCCGCCGCACATCACGATCGAACAGGCGAAGGCGCTCTCCTCGGCGTTGCTGTCCGGCGATCCAAACGCGAAGGAGATCGTCAGGCAGTCGATGAAGCAAAAGCTCCAAGAGTTCCTGCCCGGTCGATGAGAACCGCGCGCGTCCGCTCCGAGGCCGCGGTCGACGAGGTCGAGGTGGGTGCCTACACCGTGCCGACCGATGCGCCGGAGGCCGACGGCACGCTGGCGTGGACGGCCACGACGATCGTCGTCGTGCATGCATACGCCGGCGGCGAACGAGGTCTCGGATACAGCTACACCGACGTCTCCGGGGCGAGCCTCGTCGGCTCGAGGCTGGCGGATGTCGTCCGCGGAGGCGATGCCTTTGCGCCGCAGGCGGCATGGGATGCAATGGTCGGCGCTGTTCGCAATGCCGGCCGTCCTGGCATCGGCTCGATGGCGATCGCCGCGGTCGATCTCGCGCTGTGGGATCTCAAGGCGCGGCTGCTTGGTCTTCCCTTGTGTCGGCTCCTCGGCATGGCCCGCGACGCGCGTGCCGGTCTATGGATCGGGCGGATTCACCTCGTATCCGATCGAGCGGCTGCAGGCGCAACTCAGCGAGTGGGTCGAGCAGGGCATCCCCCGGGTCAAGATGAAGGTCGGCTCTCAGCCCCAGGCTGACCCGGAGCGGGTCCGTAGGGCTCGCGAGGCGATCGGCCCCAGTGCGGAGCTGTTCGTCGACGCCAACGGCGCCTACGCCCGTAAGCAGGCGCTCGAGCTCGCGGAGCGCTTCCATGGCGAGGCGGGGGTGAGCTGGTTCGAGGAACCGGTCAGCTCCGAGGACCTCGAGGGCCTCCGGGTGGTGCGTGACCGGGCGCCCGGCGGGATGCGGATCGCGGCGGGCGAGTATGGCGACGACGCCTTCTACTTCCGAAGAATGCTCGCCGCGGGCGCCGTGGATGTTCTCCAGGCCGACGTGACGCGTTGCGCGGGGATCACCGAACTGTTGCGCGTCGATGCCCTGTGCCGAGCGCACAACGTGCCGCTGTCGCTGCATTGCGGCCCGGCGATCCACCTGCACCCCGCGCTTGCGCTCGACCGGCTCGTCCACCTCGAGTACTTCCATGACCACGTCCGGATCGAGCACATGCTGTTCGACGGCGTTGTCGAGCCGCGCGCCGGCGCGCTACATCCACTGCTCGACCGACCGGGGAACGGTCTTGAGCTCAAGCGAGCGGAGGCGGAGCCGTATGCGGCGTAAGTCCTGGTCCACTCGATGGTGGCGAAACGTCTCCCGCGGGCGCGCTCAGCGCACGCTCGCTGCGGCGACGGCGTTCAGCGCCCTGCCGCTGGGACTCGAGATCTACTTCGAGCACTTCCGGGGCTCGTTCGGCGATAAGTGGATGTGGACGCCGGTTGCGCTCTCGCCGGCGTTGACCGTCGCCGGGCTCGCGGGGGTCCGCTCCGAGCGGGCGGCACGCACCTGGCTCCCGGTGATCTCGGCGCTGTACTGCGCTGACGGCCTGATCGGCGTCATCACGCACGTCCGGGGCGTCGCCCGCAAACCGGGCGGGTTTCAGGAGCCGCTGTTCAACATCGTGATGGGGCCGCCACTGCTCGCTCCGGGATCGCTCGCGCTCGTCGGCGGGATGGGGATCGCCGCCGCCGCGTTGGGACGGGAGCGCTGATGGGCGGCCGTGACTTCCGCGACGCCGGCCACCTGCCGAACAACCGCCCGGATCGCCAACCCGCATCACCGGAGGAACTCCCGCGGCAGCGCAACGGGACAACCCCGCAGATGCACGGCCGCTACCCGGACTACAACGTGCTCGACGAGGCCGGCCACTGGGATGACGTGACCCGCCAGGTCGTGCTCGACCGGGTCAAGCACACGCCACCGCTGCGCTTCTTCAGCGAGCCCGAGGCGCGCACGCTCGGCGCGTTCTGTGACCGCGTGATGGCGCAGGACCGCGAGCCGAAGATCCCCGTGCTGAACCTGGTTGACGCCAAGCTGTACGCCTCCGAGCTCGACGGCTTCCGCTACGCCGACATGCCGCCCGATCCGGAGACGTGGCGGCAGGTCGCCGCGGGACTGGACGCGGCGGCCCGGCAGCATGCGTGCGAGACGTTCGCGGCCGCGTCCGAGCGGGTCCAGGACACGATTGTTGACGCATTCGCACACGGTCAGCTGAAAGGTGAGGTGTGGGACGAGCTCCCGGTGGCGAAGGCATGGAGCGTCGTCATGCGAGCCGTGCTGAGTGCGTTCTACTCGCACCCGTGGGTGTGGAACGAGATCGGGTTCGGCGGGCCGGCCTACCCGCGTGGGTATGCCCGCCTCGGCGCCGGGCAGCGCGAGAGCTGGGAAGGGGCGCCGGCCTTTGAGCGCGATCCCGTCAAGGACACGCACGAGCGGAGCGCCGAGGGCACGTGAGCGTCCGCCACACGTTGCAGACGATGCTGCGCGGGTCCCTGCGTCCGCCCGAGAACGACTCGGCGTTCCTGCTCGACGTCCACCGCCGCGCGGTGCCGACCGACCGCATGGCACGCTACGACGAGTCATATTCGGTGGATCTCGTGATCGTCGGTGCCGGGGCGGGCGGCGGCACCCTCGCTCAGCGACTTGCGCGGCGCGGATGGAAGGTCGTCGTGCTCGAGTCCGGGCCATTCTGGGATCCGGACAAGGACTGGGTCTCCGACGAGGCGGGCTCGCATCGGCTCTACTGGACGGCCGACCGCGTGATCGGCGGCCGCGATCCGGTCCAGCTCGGCAAGAACAACTCGGGACACGGCGTCGGCGGCTCGATGGTCCACTACGCCGGCTACTGCCCGCGCTTTCACCCGTCCGACTTCGAGACCGCAACGCGTGATGGTGTCGGCGCTGACTGGCCGATCGGCTACCGCGACCTTAAGCCGCACTACGAGCGGCTCGAGCTCGAGCTGCCAGTTGCCGGCGAGTACTGGCCGTGGGGCGACCCGCACGGATACCCGCACAGCCCCCACCCGATCGCGGGTGGGGCCGAGCGCGCCTGGGAGGGGGCGCGGCGATTGGGGATCGAGATTCGCGTCGGGCCGGTCGGGATCGCCAACGGGACGTTCGGAAACCGGCCCCATTGCATCTACCGCGGTTTCTGCCTGCAGGGCTGCAAGGTGAACGCCAAGGCCTCGCCCCTGGTGACGCACATCCCGGACGCGATCGCGCACGGCGCCGAAATCCGCGCGCACAGCATGGTGTCGCGCGTCGAGCTCGACGAGACCTCCGGCCGGGTGAGGGGTGTCACTTACTTCGACGCCGACGGGGCCGAGCATTTCCAGCGCGCCGATGCGGTGGCCGTCGCCGGCTACTCGATCGAGACGCCGCGGCTGCTGCTCAACTCGACGAGTCGCCGCTTCCCGCGCGGGCTCGCCAACACGAACGACCAGGTCGGTCGCTACGTGATGGTGCAGGGCGCGCCGCAGGTCGCCGGACGCTTCCCGGAGGAGATGCGCATGTACAAGGCGCCGCCGCCCGAGATCTCCTCAGAGCACTTCTATGAGACCGATCCGGCCCGGGGCTTCGCCCGCGGCTTCGCCATCCAGACGGTCGGGCCGCTGCCGATCGAATGGGCCCAGCACGTCCTCGCCGACGGCCACTGGGGCCCAGCCCTGCGCGAGTACATGCGCGACTACAACCACTGGTACACGCTCGGCGTCCTGTCCGAGCTGCTGCCGCAGCCCGAGAACCGCGTCACCGTCCTCAGCGACTGCACCGACCACAACGGCATTCCGGTGGCGCGGCTCGACTACTCGCAATGCGAGAACGACCGCAAGAACATAGCGTTCGCCAAGCAGACGCTCCGTGACCTCTTCGAGGCCGCCGGTGCGCAGGACGTGCTCGCGATTGAGCGCTACGCCCACCTCGTCGGCGGCTGTCGGATGGGCGCAGATCCCGAGCACAGTGTGATCGATGCAGAGCACCGTGCATGGGAGGTGCCGAATCTGTTCGTGGCCGACGGCAGTGTGATGCCGACCCAGGGCTCGGCCAACCCGGCGCTCACGATCATGGCCCTGGCCTCGCGGCTCGCCGAGCGGCTTGATCGAAAGCAGACCGACGGAGCAAGGCAAGCTCACCGCCGCGTTTCCCTGGCCTCACCGACCGGGTAACCCTCGGGAACGTGTCCACGCTCGCAATGACGTTCGACGATGGCCCCGATCCCGTCTGGACCCCGAGGCTGCTCGATCAGCTGCGGCGACTCCGCGCGCGGGCCACGTTCTTTCTCATCTCGACTCGTGCCGCCGCCCACCCGGGCATCGTCGCGCGGATGAAGGCGGAAGGACACACCGTGGGCCTCCACTGCCGAGAGCATGTCCGGCACAGTCGCCGCGACCGCGCGTGGCTGCGCGAGGACACCCAAGCTGCGCTCACCACCTTGGATGCCGTCGGAGTCGCCCCCAACCTGTGGCGCACCCCATGGGGGGACACCGCGGCGTGGAGCGCGGGCGTCGCGGACGACCACGGCCTCCGGTTCGTGGGCTGGACGGTCGACACCCACGATTGGCGCGGGGACCCGGCGGCCGAGATGTTCGCCACGACCCGGACGGCGCTCAGCGACGGCGCGATCGTGCTGGCCCACGACGGGCTCGGGCCCGGAGCCCTGCGAGACGGCGCCGCGGAGACACTCGGCTACGTCGATCTCGTCGCGTCGCACGCTCGCGAGCACGGACTGACGCTCGAGGCGCTGCGGTGACCGCGACGATCGTGCCCGGCCAGCTTGGTATCGACGAGGCCCTCGCATGGATCGCCGCGAGTGCGGCGGAGCGCGACCGGGAACCGGTGCCGCCCTTCCCGGAGGAGGCGATCGCGCGGCTTGAGGCGGCGGACGCGTTGACGTTCAATGCCCGGCCGGGCACGGGTCGTCCCCCGGCCGCCGACGAGCTCGAGCTCGTTCGCGCCGTCGCCCGGGCGGACGGCTCGGTGGGGCGGATCTTCGACGGTCATCTCAACGGCGTGGAACGTTTGGCGGTCCAGGCGCCTGCCGAGGTGCGCGACCGAGAACTCGCCGCGGTACGCGACAGCCGGCTTCGAGTCGGGGTCTGGGGCGCTGATCCACGCCCGCACGAGGGTCCGCCGGCGACGATCGTGCGACGAGGACAGGCCGAGTTGCTGACGGGCGTCAAGACGTTCTGTTCGGGGGCGGGTGGGGTGGATCGCGCGCTCGTGCTCGCCCGCGATCGCGACGCCGACGCGCCGATCGCCGTCTGGGTCGATGTCACCGACGCTGACGCCGTCGAGCTCGACGTGCAGTGGTATCGCGGCTCCGGACTGCGCGCCTCGGTCTCACACCGGGTCGTCTTTCATGACGTCCCGGTGCTCGCTCGGCTCGGGCCTCCGGGCGCGCTCGCCCAGCAACCGTGGTTCAGCCGCGACGCGTTGCGGACCGCGGCCAGCTGGGTGGGAATGGCCGACGCGGCACTCGAGAGCGCCCTGACGGACGTGGCGCAGCGACCGCGCCGGGGCGCGCTGGAGGAGGTGGGCGCGGGACGGATGCTGACCGCTCATCACACGATGACGGCCTGGCTTGAGCGCGCGGCGCGGGCGATGGATCACCCCGACGGCGAGTTGCCGGCGATCGCTCTCCACGCACGGGCGGCGATCATCGACGCGTGCCACGCCCTTCTCGATGAGGCCGCGCGCGCCTGCGGCTCCCATCCGTTCGCGACCGGCACCGGGCTCGATCGCTCTCGCCGCGATCTCGAATTGTTCCTGTTGCAGCACCGACTTGATCCGGGCCTGGCGCGTGCCGGCGCCGACGCCCTGTCCGCGCGCCGCCCATGACCGGCATGACGTCGCGCGACTTCGATCGTCGCTACCGCGAAGACCCGGATCCCTGGCGCTACCGCAGCAGTCCGTACGAACGGGCCAAATATGCCGCGACCCTCGACGCGTGCGGGCCCGGCCCGTTCGCGTCGGCACTCGAGCTGGGTGGCTCGATCGGTGTGTTCAGCGCTCGCCTGGCGCCCCGGTGCCGGTCGCTGACGACGATCGACTACTCGGCGACGGCCGTGTCTGCTGCCGAGGCCGAGCTGGCGCGCTACCCCCAGGCGCGAGTGACCCTCGGGCGGATTCCGGATGACCTGCCGACGGCCAGGTTCGATCTGATCGTCGCCTCGGAGGTTCTCTACTACCTGGACACCGAAGCGTTCATCGCCACGCTGGACGCGATCGACCAGCGCCTGGCACGACCGGGACGCCTCGTCTGCGTGCACTGGCGGCGCCCCGGTCCGGAACGACCGCTGTCCGCGGAGCGCGTTCACGCCGAGGTGCGCCGCCAGCCCTGGCTGCGCCCAGCGCGCTCGGCTCCGACCACCGAGTATCTGCTCGACAGCCTGGAGGCGACATGAGCGAGCGGTACGCGCTGCTCGCGATCGGCGGTGGCCCGGCCGGTCTCGCCGCGGTCCGCGCCTACCGAGCAGAGGGCGGCGGTGGCCGCGTCGCGATCGTCAGCGATGAGCACCGGATGCCATACAGGCGCCCGCCGCTGACGAAGGAGCTGCTGCGCGGCGAGGCGTCTGAGGCCGACCTGCCGATCGAGTCGGCATCGTGGCTCGCTGAGCAGCGGATCGATCTGATCGCCGGACGCGTCGTCACGCTCGACCCCGACGAGCGCGTGGCCAGACTCTCCGGAGGACGCGAGCTCCGCTACGAGCAGTGCCTGGTCGCGACCGGTGCCGAGCCGATGCGGCTCCCGGTTCCGGGTGCCGATCATCCGGCAGTTCACGTGCTGCGAACGCTCGACCATCTCCGCGAGCTGACCGCCCGGCTGCAAGACACACAGCGGGTGGTCGTCGTCGGGTCAGGCTTCATCGGCTGCGAGATCGCGAGCTCGCTGCGCCAGCGCGGACAGACCGTGACCCTGATCTCGGACGAGCCGGCGCCGAACGCCGAGCGGCTCGGTGCCGAGGCCGCCGAGATCATCGGCGGTTGGCTGGCCGACGACGGCGTTGAGCTGCGCCTCGGAATCGCCGTCGAAGCGATCGAGCACGCCGGCTCGGAGCTTGTCGTCCGTGCTGGCCCGGAACGCGTGCAGGGCGAGCTCGTTGTGATGGCCGTCGGCGTCCAGCCTCGCGCCGAGCTCGCCGGCCTCGCCGGCATCGAGCTCCGCGACGGGGCGATTCCCACCGACGCGGCGATGCGCACCGCCCGGGACGGCGTGCTCGCCGCCGGGGACGCGTGCGTCGCCGTGAACCCGACGGCGGGCCGACCGCTCCGGGTCGAGCATTGGGGCGACGCGCTCACCCAGGGAGAGGTCGCTGGCACGACCGCAGCGGGTGGGTCGGCCAGCTGGGACGCGGTGCCGGGATTCTGGTCGACAATCGGGAAGCGGACGCTGAAGTACGCCGCCTGGGGTGATGGCTTTGACGCGACCCACCTCGAGCGGCACGCGTCCGGTGGGTTCACCGCCTCCTTCGGACGTCGCGGCACGCTGGTCGGCGTCCTCACGCACGACGCCGACGACGAATATGAACGTGGCTCAGCGCAAATTGCGGAGGGCGCATCGTGGGTCTTCTGAGCGTCGTCGTCGTGCCCGCGCACAACGAGGAGCGGACGATTGCGTCCTGTTTGGAAGCACTCGCCGAGCAGACCGTGCCCGGGTCCGAGTTCGAGACGATTGTCGTGGCCGACGCCTGTACCGACGAGACGGCCGTGGTCACCCGGCGAGCGGCCGAGCGGCTGGGTCTCTCGTTGACGATCCTCACCGGGCCCGGACAGGGCACTGGACCGGCGCGTCGGCTCGGCATGGACGCCGCCGCGGCGCGCCTGAGCTCCGTCGGCCGAGACGATGGGCTGATCGCCACCACCGACGCCGACTCCCAGCCGGCTCCGGACTGGCTGGCGCGGCAACTCGCTCACGTTGCCCGCGGGGCGGAGGTGATCGCCGGGCTGATCGAGCTCGACGATGCCGAAGCATCCCGGCTCCCGAGCGGCGTGCTCCGCCGCCGAGAGGCGGATGCCGAGCGCCGGATGGCGCAGGTGGCGCGCACCGAGCCGGGCGCGGCTCATCACCATTTTGCCGCGGCGTCGCTGGGCGTCACCGTCAGAACGTATGAGGACGTCGGCGGCCTCGAGCCAACCTCCGCGCTTGAGGACGAAGCCTTCTCCGACCAGCTGCGCGCACGCGGGGTTCGCATCCTGCACGCCGCGGACGTTGTCGTGCGCACATCGGCGCGGGTTGACGGCCGCGCCCGACGCGGCCTGTCGGTCGACCTCGCGGTGTCCGTGTGGCGAGAGCGCCGGCGCTACGTCGCCGCAGACTTTTCTCCCGAGACGCTCCGACGCCTCAAGCAGACCGCGTCCACCTCGGTCGTCATCCCGACCAAGGCATGCGGCGCGACGATCGCCGGCGTGCTGAGAGATACGGTTGAGCCGCTCCGGGCGCTCGGCGTGGTCGATGAGGTGCTCGTGGTCGACGCTGCGTCGAGCGACGGGACGGCGGAGCGGGCCCGCGCATGCGGAGCCCGGGTCGTTCAGCAGGACGCGATTGCGCCCACGCAGGGACCGGCCCTCGGGAAGGGCGACGCGATGTGGCGCGCGCTCCAGATCACCACCGGGGAGATCGTCTGCTTCCTGGACGGAGACACCGAGGACCCGTCGCCGGCCCATCTGTGCGGACTACTCGGCCCGATGCTCTCCGACCCCGGAATCGACCTCGTGAAGGGCGCGTTTGAGCGTCCCTTCAACACCGGCGAGCAACGGCTGGCTCACGAGGGAGGCCGGGTGACCGAGCTGATGGCCAGACCGCTGCTCAATCTCCACCTCCCGCTGCTCGCCGGCTTCGCCCAGCCCCTGGCGGGAGAGTTCGCCGCTCGTCGCCGTCTGCTCGAGCGGCTCGCGTTCCCGGTCGGGTACGGCGTCGAAATTGCCGTGCTGATCGACGCGCTCCGTGAGGTCGGTCTGGACGGCCTCGCCGAGTGTCACCTCGGCACCCGGCAGAATCGCCATCAACCCCTCCGGGCACTCGGCGAAATGGCGTTCGCGGTACTCGCCGCGGTCGAACAACGCGTCGGCGGATCACGCACTGCGTCCGGGGGGCACTACGTCCGGCCATGGGAGGACGGCAGCGTCGTCCGCGTGCCGATCGCCGAGCGGCCGGCGCTCCGGTCGAGCGTCACCGATGCCGCGTGAGCAGGGTACGCATCGGTTGTTCGGGCTGGCAGTACGACTCCTGGCGCGGCGGGCTGTACCCGCAGCGGGAGCCCAAGCGCCGCTGGCTTGAGCTCTACGCCGAGCAGTTCGACACCGTCGAGGTCAACTCGACGTTCTACCGCCTCGCGCGTCGCTCCGCGGTCGAGGGATGGGTGGCGCAGACGCCGCCCCGGTTCACGTTCGCGGTCAAGGCGAGCCGCTACCTGACGCACATCAAGCGGCTCACCGCCCTGGAGGACGGGATCCGCCGTTTCTACGAGCCGCTCGAGCCCCTCATTGACGCCGGGCGGCTCGGCCCCGTCCTGTGGCAGCTGCCGGAGAACTTCCACCGCGACGACGAGCGTCTGCACGACTGGCTGGCCGCGCTTCCGGACGGGTTGCACACGATCGAGTTCCGGCACGAGAGCTGGTTCGCGCCGGAGGTGCTCGATGCGCTCCGGGACGCCAACGTCGCGCTGACGATCGGCGATCACCCCGAGCGCCCGTTCCAGTCCGACGCGGCGACCGCCGACTGGCGCTTTCTCCGCTTCCACTACGGCCATCGCGGCCGGCGGGGGAACTACTCGGAGACGGAGCTCTCGCAGTGGGCGCAGCGGATCGCCGCCTGGCGGCGCACCACGACCGTGTGGGCGTACTTCAACAACGACTGGGAGGGGTTTGCGCCCGCGAACGCGCTGCGGCTGCGGGGACTGCTCGAGCGCTGCTAGTCGCCGCTGGGGGAGACGCTCACATGATCGACCGGGACGTCGAAGCGCTCTCTCACGAGCACCGGGTCGACGCCCTCGCGATAGCTCTCGGCGTCGCCCTCATGCGTGAACAGGGCGATCCGATCGGCCGGGAAGGTGGCGAGCGCATCCGCGATCGCCTGGAGCGGATCGCCCTCTCCGGTGTCGCCGGTCGCCTCGACCCCGTCCGCCTTGAGCTCCTGCACAGAGGCGCTCTTCACCCGCTGGGCCCGCTCGATCGCCTCGTCGGCGTCGCTCACCCAGAACTTCAGGGGGCTCTCCTGGAGCGCCGGGGCAACGAGCATCACCTCGGTGTCCGTCGGATCGATCGCGTCGGGCAGGGCCCGGCCCAGCTCCTTACCGGAGATCGGCTCGCTGGTGACGACAAGCAACTTCATCGTCGTCTCGCTACCCGAATGGCCGCCGGGCTTAACCGTCCGGCGGCGTCACCGCCTCAGGAATACAGCGACTCGAACAGCTCCTGATAGCGATCACTGATCACGTTGCGCTTCACCTTCAGCGTCGGCGTCAGCTCGCCGTCGTCGATCGACAGATCGTGGTCCAGGATCGCGAACTTCTTGATCTGCTCGACCCGGGCGTAGTTGGCGTTCGCGCGGTCGAGCTCCTTCTGCACGAGGGCACGGACGTCCTCGTGCTGGGCGAGCTGAGCGAGATCCTCGGGCAACCCGTTCTCCTTCGCCCACGGCAGGATCTCCTCGGGGTCGAGCGTGATGAGCGCCACCGGGAACGGCTTGCGGTCGCCGTACATGACCGCCTGAGAGATGAAGCGGGACTGCTTGAGGTCGTTCTCGATGTTCGACGGGGTGAGGTTCTTGCCACCGGCGGTAATGATGATGTCCTTCTTGCGACCGGTGATCTTGAGGTAGCCGTCCTCGTCGATCGACCCGAGGTCTCCGGTGTGCAACCAGCCGTCAGCGTCGAGCGTCTCCGCGGTCGCCTCCGGGTTGCGCCAATACTCCTTGAACACGTTCGGGCCCCGCATCAGGATCTCGCCGTCATCTTCGGCGATCCGAACCTCGACGCCCGGGAGCGCCCGGCCGACCGTGCCGAACTTGAACGCGTCAAGGCGGCCGACGGTGCCGACGCCGGTCGTCTCGGTCATGCCCCAGCCCTCGAGCACCGGAACGCCCGCGGCGTAGAAGAACTCCAAGATGTCCGGTGCGATCGGAGCGGCCCCGGTCACCGCCTGGCGGACGCGGCCACCGAACAGGTCGCGGACGCGCTGGAACACCTCCTTGTCGGCACGCTCGAATGGCTCTTCGAGCTCGGGCGGCACCGCGTCGCCCCGCGCGCGACGCTGACGGACCTCAACGCCGAGCTTGACCGCCTGGGCGAAGCGCTCGCGATCCTCGTCGCTCGCCTGCTCCTGCATCTTCATCGCCGCCGCGTAGATCTTCTCGAAGATCCGCGGGACGGACGGCACGTACGTTGGCTTGGTCTCGATGATCTCGGCGAGGATCTGCCGGGTGTCACCACCGAGATAGACGATCGCCGTGCCCTGATCGTAGGAGGCGAGCTGCGCGAGCAGCGCGAACACGTGGGCGAGCGGCAGATATAGGTAGGTGACCTCGCCAGGCTCGATGAACTGGAGCTTCTCGACGACATCGCACACGGTCATCGCATTGCGGTGGGTGAGCACGACGCCCTTCGGCGGGCCGGTCGTCCCTGAGGTGTAGATGATCGTGTACGGGTCGTCCTCGGTCACCTGCGACTGGCGATCCTCGAGCTCACCGTGATCGCCGCCGCGGCCTCGCTCGCGGAGCTGGTCAAGCGAGATCTCGCCGACGCCGGCCTCGATGCCGATCACGTGCTCGAGGTGGGGGAGCTCAGAGCGGATCTCCTCGATCTTCGCCGCTTGGGTCGCGTTCTCCACGACCACCGCGCGGGCCTCGGAGTTGCCGACCACCCAGGCGCACTCCTTCGGCGAATTCGTCGGGTAGACCGGGACGACGACACCTCCGGCGGAGGAGATCCCATAGCTCGCGAGCGTCCACTCGAGGCGGGTGTCAGCGAGCATGCCGACGCGATCGCCTCGCTCGATCCCAAGGGAAACCAATCCGAGCGCGATCTCGTCGATCGCCTCGCCAACCTCGCCGTAGGTGATCTCACGCCACTCGTCGCCGGCCTTGTAGCGGGCGGCGAGCGCGTCGCCGAACCGCTCGCGGGCGGATCCCGGCAACGCCGAGACGGTGGACGCGATTGCGCGGGTGCCTGGGGTCGTGTCAGTCATCTCGCTGTTCTCCTCTCTGGGCGCCAGCACACTCTCTCACGTCTCGGGCTCCCGCGCGATCCCTTCTCCGGCAACCGGCCTCGTCGGCAACGGGACCCGGCGACGCCCAACCCTCTGGATTCGCGGGCGATAGAACGGGTAGCACCGGGTTCTATGAGTCCTCTGTTCCTCGTCAACTGGCACAGAGTGCATTCTCGTTTCCGGGCGCTGATGTGGATGATCGCCTTGGCGCTCCTCGTGGTGATCCTCATCAGCACAACGCGAGGGTCGCACTCGGGACACTCCTCGAGCGTTCGCAGCGTGAATCCCCACGTTGTGGCCGGCACGATCCGTCCCGGCCAATAAATCGCTGCTCAATAGCCTCGCCGACGGGCGCATTCGCTACGATCGGCTCGCCAGCATGATTCGCTTGCTGAGAGTTGCGGCGCTGGCTGTGCTGATTGGGGGAGTCTTCGGCACGGCGGCATGGGCCGACAGTAGTCATAAGGTCGTCCACTACAACGGCCTCTCGCTGCGCGTGCCCGCAGGTTGGCCGGTGTATGACCTCACCGCGCATCCGGCCACGTGCGTGCGGTTCAACCGCCACGCGGTCTACCTCGGCTCTCCGAGTGCCGAGCAACGCTGCCCGGCTCACCAGATCGGCCGGACCGATGCGATCCTCGTCGAGAACCCGGTGCGGGCCGCCAGCGCGGCCGCGGGCGACGCGCTTCCGGCGGCCAGTGGACATGCGGCGCACGTGCGTCTGCATGGCCTGCGGGTCACCGCGACCTGGAGGGGCTCGTCGAGCACGGTGGCCCGCGCGCTCGGTCTGCGCAACCTGCCGGCGACCCCCGATGCCACGGCCCGTCCGTCCGCGGGGCTGACCGCGACCGCGGCGGCCGGGAGCCAGGCTCATATCGCCTCGGTGGGAACCGGCCTCGGGTTTGACCCATGCGACACGCCGAGCTCATCGACGATGTCGGCGTGGAAGTCCTCGCCGTACCACTTTGTCGGCGTCTATCTCGGCGGCGCGAACATGGCCTGCAGCCAGCCGAACCTGACGACGTCGTGGGTCCGCTCGGAGACCGCCGCCGGCTGGCGCTTCATCCCGACATGGGTCGGTCGTCAGGCGCCGACGAGCTCGTGCGGCGGCTGCTCGATGATCCAGTCAAGCCAGGCGGCGTCCGAGGGGACCTCCGAGGCGAAGGCGGCGATCGCCAGTGCCCAGGCGGTCGGGATCGGCTCGGGGAACCCGATCTACTTCGACATGGAGGCGTACACGCCGGGGTCAAACGCAACCTCGACGACCCGCACTTTCCTGGCGGCCTGGACGAAGGCGCTGCACGCCGCCGGCTACGTCTCCGGCGTCTACAGCAGCGCCGCGTCCGGCATCACCGACCTGGCTGCGGCCTATGGCGGCAGCTACACCGAGCCTGACGACATCTGGATCGCTGACTGGAACGGCAGGCACGCGACCAGCGATCCATACGTTCCGGCGGCCGACTGGGCCGCCCACCAGCGCCTGCATCAGTTCAACGGCGGCCAGAATGAGACCCACGGCGGCATCACGCTGAACATCGACGGCGACTACCTCGACGGCGCCGTCGCCGGATACGGGACGGGCACGGTCGCGCCGCAGTACCCGAACGGGACCGTCCTCCAGGACAGCTCCTCGCAGCTCTTCTACCGGGTGGCCGGTGGCGCCCCGCTGTTCGTCAGCGACCTGACCGCGATCCAGTTCACCGACGTGCCGACCGTCGTCTCGCCGACGACGATCACCTCGATGAGCGCAGTTCCGGCCGACAAGACGTTCCTGCTCACCAACTCCGGCCTCATTTTCCGTGTCGCCGGCGGCACGCCGTTCCCGATCACGACCTGGGCGCTGTTCGGCGGTGTCCGGCCGTACGTGCTGATCGACGGCTGGGACATCACGAACATCTCCAACCCCGCCTCGCACCTGCACGCGACGCCGAAGAACGGGACGATCGTCGAGGGCCTCCCGTCGAAGACGTTCTGGGAATTCTCCGGCGGCGGTCGCTATCAGGTCAGCCACAGCAAGTGGGCGATCTCCGTCGACGACACCGGGCTCCAGGCCTTCGCGCTTGTCCCGCCGCCGAACGGCGGCAGCGGACTGGTCGCGTCGACGTGCGTCGTCCCGTCGCTGACACGCAAGACACTCAGCCAGGCGCGTACGGCGATCACCCGTGCCCACTGCCGCCTCGGCAAGGTGGCCAAGCCCCGGCACGTGGCGGCCCACCACACGCTGCGCGTCGTCCAGCAGCTGCCGAAGGCGCGCAGCTCCAAGCCGAACAACTGGAAAGTCTTCCTTCGCCTCGGGTGAGCGGCTCGAAGCGGCACCCGCTGTTCGCGCGGATGTACGCGTCGACTCGGGGCCAGGAGCCCGAAGCGCAACTCGCCTGTCGCCGTGAGCTGCTCGCCGGGATTGGGGGCCGGGTCCTCGAGCTGGGCGCGGGAGACGGACGGAACTTCTCGTTCTACCCGTCGGGCGTCGAAGACGTCGTCGCGGTGGAGCCCGAGCCGTACCTGCGCCGCCGCGCGCAGGAGCGCGCCGACAGCGGTCGGCTTCCGTTCCAGGTCGTCGATGCGGTCGCCGAGGCGCTCCCTCTCCCTGATGCCAGTTTCGATGCCGCCATTGCGTCACTCGTGCTGTGCTCGGTCACCGACCAGAGCCGCTCGCTCGCCGAGCTGTGCCGCGTCGTGCGTCCCGGGGGAGAGCTCAGGTTCTTCGAGCACGTCCAAGCAGACGGCGGCGCTCTGCGGGTGTTCATCACGGTCATGGATCGGAGCACGATCTATCCGAGGCTTGCCGGCGGCTGCCACCCAGCCCGCGACACCCTGGGCGCGATCCGGACCGCCGGCTTCGAGATCGTGACCTGCCGAAGCTTCGGATTGAAGCTCGGCGCCCTCCAGCCACGTATCCCGTACATCCTCGGCTCCGCACGGCGCCCGGCTGACTAAGCTCGCACCCATGAGCGCCAAGTTCGTCCACACCTGCATCCGCGTCAGAGACATCGACGCGTCCGTCGCGTTTTACGGTCGGCTCGGGTTCGAGCATCGCGGCCGGCTGAACTTCGAATCCGCGTACAACGTCTACCTGGGACTCCCCGGCGACGGCGACGTGCTCGAGCTGACCGTCAACGTCGGCCGTGAGGAGCCCTACGACCTCGGCGAGGGCTACAACCACATGGCGATCGTCGTCGACGAGCTCGATCCACTGCTCACGCAGCTCGCCGAGGCCGGGATCACGCCGGAGAAGCCGCCGTACGCTCCCGGTGGCCGGGAGGAGTACCGGATCTGCTTCGTGACCGATCCGGACGGCTACCGGATCGAGTTGATCGACCGCGCGTTCGCAACCCCGCAGGACCCGCCGCACCCGTCGACGGTCAGCTGACCACCCGTCCGCCGCAGACCCCTCGATCGCGGCGATAGACTCGCTCGGGCAGGTCCAACCCGTGGCTGGCCATCGACGTGGCCACCGCTCCGGTGCAACGGGCACGGGAGTTGAGGCGCGCATGGGAGCGCTTCATCGGCGGTCGCTACGAGCCGGCATCCGCCGGCCGAGACGCTCCGCCCGTTCGTGACCCGATCGTCGCGTCGTGGCGCCGCTCCGCCGCGGCTGGCGTCGATCCGTCCGGCGAGCGCATCGCCCCGGTCGTCGCCGACGCGGACGAGACGGCGGCGCGGTGGGAGATGCACCCGCTGGCAGCGATGGCGCCGCTGATCCGTTCCTGCTTGGCGGCCACCGCGGATGAGTCACGGCATCTGATCGTCGTCAGCGACGCGGCCGGGATGCTGCTGTGGGTCGAGGGTTACCCGAGCGAGCGGATGCACGCTACTAGTGTCGGAGCTTGACCCGGTCGCCCGGCTGAAGTGCGCTCGGCTTCAACTTCGGGTTCAGCGTCTCCAGGGTGGTGATGCTGATCCCGGTTCTAGCGGCGATCGACCCGAACGACTGGCCAGACTGGACGGTCCAGTACTCCGGGCCGAGGGGCTTTGGGCGCGGCTTCGGCTTCGGCGGACGGTTTGTGAGCTTCAGACGCTCACCGGGGAAGATGCTCGCCGGGTCGACGTTCGGGTTCAGCGCCTCAAGCTGAGCGACGGTCAGTCCCGTCCTGGCCGCGATCTCCATCAACGTGTCGCCGGAACGGACGGTCCAGGACGCGGCCAGGTGCCGCGGACGCGTCGTGCTCGCCGAGGCCGACGGGTGCGAGTGCCTCGTCGCGTTGGTGACGACGAGGACAACGGCGGCGACCACCGCGGCGAACGCAAGCGGCGCGAGCAGGTGCGAGATCCGAAATCCCGAAGGCCTCGGGGTCGGAATGTGCACGGGAGGTGCGGCGTTCGCCACGGCTCTTGCCCTCACGAATTCGGGTGGTGAAGAGTGCATCGCTTCAACAGCGGCGGTGCTCGCCAAAAGGTAAGCCCTTGCGGGCCATTTGTCACGCCACGCAACTTTGCGGCTGGCGCCCCGTTGTGAGAGGCATGGAGAAGAGGCGACGGCGTCTCATGGCGGATCATCGCCGTCATCTGCTGGGTGGGCGTCAGCGGGTCCGCGCAGGCGGCGTGGCCTGGTGCCAACGGCATGCTCGTGGCACAGCCGCTGCGCAGCCACGGCGTCGCGGTGGTGGATCCGCGCACGGGTGCCGCCCGGATGATCTGCATCTCGAAGGCCCAGTGCGGACGGCCCGTGCATCCACGCTGGGCGCCGGACGGACGGCAGATCGCGTTCGTCGACGGCGCGAGTTCACGGGCCGAGGTCGTCACGTCGACCGGGGCCTGCATCGCGTGCGCGCCCGATCGTCCGTTGACCCCGTTCAGGGCGCTGAGCGTCGCGTTCGCGGACGCGTCGACGCTGTTCGTGGCTCGCGGGAGCGCGGACGCAGGTGTGTGGGGCGTCCCGTTCGGGATCCCGTATGGGGGCCTGTTCGGAACGGCACGGCAACGCTCCATCGCTGGCGGCGAACGCGTCCGGTGTGGCCTTCGTCCGGGACGGGTGGGTGTGGTTCTCCAAGCTGACAAACGGCGGCGGGCTGCGACGTATCGTCCGCGGCAGCGCGCCCGCGCTGTCGCCGGACAGCCGAAGTCTCGCGTATGTGGGCGCGCAACATCACGTGTTCGTGGTGTCGCTGCGGGGTGGTCGGCCTCGGCGGGTCGGCCGCGTCCAGGCGGTCGCGCTCGACTGGGGTCCGCGGCCGGCCTCCCAGACCTGCAGTCCACCGGCTCAGAAGGTCGTCGCCCGCTCGAGTCAGGGGGCCGTCTGGGTGTCCGTATCAGCGCGGGGGGACGCGCAATCCGTCACGGTCTACGAGTGCGCCGTCGCCGTCGGCATTCGCCGCACCCTCGTGGCGGGCCGAATCGACGTGTTCAGGGAGTTCTCGGTCACCAGTGTGGCTGCCGCCGGCGACTACGCGGCATTGGATCTGTATCAGGGCGACTATGACCACACCGTGGGCCCTGACCAGGTCGCCGTGTACGACCTGCGGACGGGCCGGATGGTGGCCCAGTCATCGGACCTTTGCGTGTATCAGGACGCTCCGCTGACAAATGGCTGTCCGCAGGTGGACTCGCTCCAGGTCAACACGGCCGGCTTTGCGGTCTGGCACCAGGCCGCTCGCCCCGGCAGCAACCCCGCCGCGTTGGTCCCCGAGACGGTCGTCGCCTCCGACGACGCCGGTGTGCGCACGCTTGACAGCGTCCCGGCGGGGAGCGGGCAGTCGCTCACCGAGATCCGGCTCGGCCCGGACAGCGTCACGTGGCTACACGACGGGATTCCGCACAGTGCGCCGTTGTCGTAGGCCGCGCGGTGGACCGAACGGAGTTGGCGTCTCCCGCGCGCAAGACAACCTGAGGGCGGTGGGTGCGCTCCAGGGGAGAGCGACACCCACCGCCACCTTGCGCACCCGGATGGACGCCACCAGAGGGGAGTGAGGAGCGTTCGTAGCCGCCGGTCAGCAGGCTCCTCGGATGGCCGCGTCGGCCTGGGGCACAAGTCGGTTGATGTAAGGGAGGACGTCCGGCCCCGAGCAATCCTTCCCCGGTTTTCGGAACACGATTTGCGCAAGCCGCGCCTACGATCGCGGTCATGTTCCTGCTCGTCACCGGCGCGAGCGGCGCGGGGAAGTCAACGGTCCGCCGCGCGATCGGGCCGAGCCTCGCGTCCGACCGCGTGGAGTGCGTCGAGCTGGGGAACGTCGTCACGGTCCCGGCGGTCCCGACGATCGCCTGGCGCCAGCAGGCTGTCGAGGTGGCGGTGCGGCGTGCGCTGGCGTTGCAGGAACGCGGCCGGCATCTGCGGCATCTGCTGCTCTGCGGCGATCCGGTCGCGGTCGGGGAGGTCGTGGCCGCGCCGTCGGCCGACCGGCTGGAGCGGATCGCGGCCTGCCTGCTCGACCTCGACGCCGACGCGCAGGCGGCGAGACTCGCCGAGCGCGGCGATGACCCGGCGCTGCTGGCGCACCACGTCGCGTTCGCGGACTGGATGCGCGCCCACGCCCGCGACCCGGGCCACATGCCGCACGTGCTGACGACAAACGCCTGGTCGCGGATGCGCTGGGAGCGCTCCGGCGCGGGATCCTGGACCGTCCCGGTGGTCGAGACCTCGAGCCTGAGCCGAGAGCAGGTCGCCGCCGAGGTGCTCGGTTGGGCGCGCCGAGCGCTCGTCGGCCAGGCTCCGGTCATCACCGTTGCTCCGGCGTCGACGCCCCGGTCGTGACAAATATCCACCATTCGGCCCGGGCACCGCGAGATACTGGGCCGGGCCGACAACCACCAGCCGCAGGACGAAGGGGCGGTAGGGATGAGCAGCGACGAAGTTGCCAACGCGACATCCGCGTATGGCGTATTGCAGACGGCGAACGGCGTGCTCGCCCAGGGTGACGTCGCCGAGGCGCGTTCCCAGTACCACGAGGCGATCATGCTGCTCCAGGACTGGCTGTTCGCCCTGCTCTCCAGCGACGATGCCGAGCGGGACCGGGCGATGGAGCGAGCGGTCCCGACGGGGATCGACCCCGTGTACCTCGCCACCGAACCGTGGATGGGACTGTTCCGAACCTCACGCTTGCTCCTCGATGTGCCGACGGCGCACCAGGCCGGCGAGGTCGCGGTCACGCTGTTCATCGAGATCGGCGCCGACTCGCAACGGGCGTCCGGGGGGATCGGCGAGGTCGGCGCGTTCATGGTCGAACAGGACGATCCTGAGATGCGCGAATACGGCTTGCAGTGCGTCGAGGCCGCGGACCAGCTGCGCGCGCTCGAGCCCACGGCGAGCCAGACTCTCTAGATCCGAGCGGGGCCGTTAACCCTCCGAGAGGATCAGCGAGATCTACGCCGGTCTGCTGTGGTTCCCGCTCGAGCGGGCCGGCGAGGTTCTGCACGCGTGGCGCGAGCTCACCTCTGGCGACGTGCCCGATGAGTTGACCACCGTCGGCCGGGTGCTGAATCTCCCGCCGATCCCCGAGATCCCGGAGCCGGTGCGGGGCAAGTCGTTCGCCGTGGTCGAGGCCTTCCACCTCGGCGACCCAACGGTCGCGGACGAGATGCTTGCACCGCTGCGGGCGTTCGGTCCAGTCAACGACACGATCGCATCGATCCCGATGCCGGCGCTCAGCCATGTCCATATGGATCCCGAACAGCCAGTCCCCGGCATGGGTGACGGGCCGACGTTGGAATCACTGCCACGCGAGGCGCTCGATGAGCTGCTCGCCGTCGCCGGTCCCGGCAGCCAGTTTCCGCTCCTCTCGGTCGAGGTCCGTCACCTCGGCGGGGAGCTCCGCCGCGCACATCCGGACGGCGGCGCGCTTGACGCAATCGACGCCGGCTACGTCATGTTCGCGGTTGGCATGTTCCCCGTGCCTGAGCTTGCGGCTCCGACGGAGGCCCAGATCCGCGCCGTCAAGGGGGCACTCACTCCGTGGGCCTCACGCCAGATGTACTTCAACTTCGCCGATTCCCCGGCGGCCGATGGAGACGTTCTGGGACGCGGACGCGTTCGCCCGGCTGCGGCGAGTCAAGGCGGCCGTCGACCCGGACGAGATGATCTTGTCCAACCAACCGGTCCCGCCGGCTCGCTGAGCGACGACTCGGGCGAGGACGCTCAGGTCATTTGATCACGCTGCGCTTGTCACCCGGCAGCAGCAGCTGCGGGACCTGGGTGAACTTCCAGGTCCCGTCGTGCTGGCGGGTGAACACCCAAACGACGTCGTAGCGGTTGTTCGGCCAGGTCGTCGGCGGCGTCGGGTGCACGGTGCCAAGCTGCCGTGCAATCAACGGGATGCCTTGGTGCGGCCACGCGGCGAGCGGCGACCCCGATGTCCGGCTGAGGATCCTGGCGATCTGCGTCGTCTGCGCGGCGATGACCGGTGTCTTCACGGCCAGCTTGAGGCGCTGTGACAGTGGCGTGACCGTCTCGAGCGGCCGGTTGCTCTGGTTCGCGGGGGTCGACGCGAACAGGTGCGTCGGACGGGTCAGGCCTGACCTGACGGCGCCAACCGCTGGGGCGAACAATTCGATGAGGGCGCCAGCCCGCTGCCAACCGACAACGGTGAGTGACAGCGGGTCCACGGTGCCGTCGACCGTGACCCCAAACGGCACGGCTGCACCGACGGGCCTTTCGGCGTGACGGATGAGCATGATTCGGCTCGGTCGGATCCGTGGGACGCGGCATCGGCCGTGCTCGAGGTTGGCAGGAGCTCGGCCGCTGCGGCGCCGGCGGCGCCGGCGGCGAACATCGCCAGAGCCTTCCGTCGTGACAGGCGTTCCTCATCGTCGTGTCCAACCACGGTGCCACCTCGGTCCATCGGTTCTGGCTTGCGCGGCAATCAATGAGCCGCTCACTAAGGGAGTCGGTGCGGCGGTGCTCGCAGAACCAGCCCCACCGACGGCGACGGACGCATGGGGGATGCCCCGGCGGGCGCCGGGCCGCGTGCCGCCGGGGACGCCGGGGACGCCGTACAGACTGAGATCGGGAAATCCAACCGAACTGTGCGGTGAACCGCACACTTGGCGTGGGTAAATCCACCGATGTATGGGCCGCGCCGGTCCGACACGATTGGAACACGATCGTCTGATCAGACGGTCAGCCGATCGCCTCGGATGCAACAGAGCCCCGGGCCGATCCCGGAAGCGAAAGTAGGTGTGCGTAAATGCATCCTTCACGTACCGATTCTCGCGTGCCAGGCGGAGGGGTCACCGCACGCGTCACGGAACCGACCGGCGGTTCCAGCCAGCACGCCGTGATCGACATCTCGGAAGGCGGACTGCGACTGGCAGAGTTCAACCTGCCCGCCGGCTCACAGATCACCGTCGACATCGATGGCAGCGAACTGCACTGCCACGGTTCTGGTCACGTCATCCGCAGCTCAGACGGAGCTCTTGCGGTCGCTGTCGATGACTGGTCCGAGTCGGCGGAAGCCGTGCGCGAGCTCGTCACCGCCGGCCTCCTCGCGGACATGAGGTGGCGCGAGCTGTACGTTTCGAAGTGGCCCTGATCCGGCCCGCGTGGCGTCGGCGGGCGAGAGGCCCCGCTGTGAGCAGGGCCTTCCCCGACACGTCGGAACTGAGTTGAGGTCTAGCCGTCGAAGTCGAAGCGGGTGAAGCGCGACCCGGTGAACCCGAGAACCAGGTTGTCGGCCCCCGCGTCGAAGCTTCCGCTGGCTCCCGAGCTACCGCCGTTGTCCAGCGTGATCTGAGTGATGACGGCGTTGGGGTTGTTGGTCACGAAGTACGAGAGCGGCTGGGCGTTGTCCTGACCGCCCGGATCGCTGATGTTCGGCTCGGTGGTCGAGTACCAGTTCGCTCCCGCGGCAAAGCCGTCTGAGTGATAGCTCTGGCTCTCACCAACCGTCACGTTGTTCAGGGCCGGCGCGTAGACGATGTTCGCGAACCCGGTCCCGAAGTGGGAGTCGTGGGTGAGGCCGGTCACGGTGATGTGGATCGTGGGGGCCTGGTTGCCCTTGAGCGCGTTGACATGCCAGTCATAGCTGAGCGCGTCGAGGGTTCCGAACGGGACGTTCGAGAACGCCTTGGCGATGCCGATACCACCTGCGCGGTGTTCGAGTCAATGCCGACTCCGCTCAGGTGAAGCTCACCACCGGTCAGGGACGCCGAGCCTCCGGACCCGTTGCCCGTGAAGTAGAAACCCTGATCTCCGGCGTCTCCGGAGTCGGGATTCGGGTTGGTGCCGCTGCTGGAGGCGATGGACTTGACGTTGACCACCGACGCCCCGGGGGCCGTCGCGCCAAGGGCGGGAGCGCCTGGTGCGCCGGGATCGCCCTTGTCGCCCTTCGGGCCTTGGAGCCCGCGCGGTCCTTGAGCGTTGTGGGTGGCCAGCTGCTGCTGCAACGAATGCGAGAGGTTGTTGCTCTGCACCGAGCCGTTGCCGATGTTGTTGTGCCACACCGCATTGCCCGCGAGCTTGCGATGGGTGATGCCCCCGGCCGGGATCTGCGTGGCCGCATACGCCCCGCCGCCGAGCGCAACGAACAGGGACGCCCAGGCGATGACCATCGCGCCTGAGGGCCGTTTGACACGAAACATCTCTCCTCCTCTGGATTGTGGCTCGTGGCTCCCGGCCCTGAACACGAAGCCCAGGATTCCAGTGTATCGAGATACGCGCCGCCGGGATCCGGCATGGTGATCTGGCGAGGAGCAAAGAAAAAAGCCCCAATCGACCGGGCTTTATCTGAG
>CAWKKY010000003.1:0-99632 GCA_963850335.1 uncultured Solirubrobacterales bacterium
TGGATATGCGGGTGATATGGCGGCTTTGCCAGGGATCCCGACGTGGACTGTGTCGGTGGCGGGTTAGCGCCCGGGTTGGGTACGCGGTGGGTGCGTAGCGGAGGTCGCCCGGAGGGCGGCCGGAGCGGAGCGCCGACCGCGTGCGCGCCGTCCGGCGGGGGGCCGATCGTTCGGACTCGGTCCTGTGGTCTTTGAGGGAGGAGCAGTGCGATGACGTTCACACCCAGCATGCGGCGCGTGATGGACGGGCGGGAGTTGCGATCGATCACGCTTGGGCATCCGTTGGTTGACGCGTATCTGGAGTTCGTCGGCGTGCGCGGCGCGGTGAACACGTGGCTGGCGACTGCGTATGACCTGAAGGTGTTCTTCGAGGTCGTCGGCCAGGAGCCGGCGGGGGTGACGTCGGCGGACGTGTTCGCGTTCCTCGCTGAGCAGCGCGCACCTCGGCGCGAGAACGTGGTGCGGATCGAGGACGGTGAGGCGGGTCTGTCAGCGAGGACGATCGCGCGGCGACTGTCGAGCGTCGCTGGCCTGTTCGAGTACCTGATTGTTCGCGGTGACGCGGGGGTGGAGCGCAATCCGGTGCCGCGGGGTCTTGCTGGCCGGCGGGCCGGTCAGCGTGGTCGGGGCGGGGTGCGGCTGGTGCGACGGCCGAAGACGCTGCCGAGGGTGCTCTCGCCGGTCGAGGTCAACGGCCTGCTTGGCGCGTTGCGGACGCAGCGGGACAGGGCGATCGTGCTGGGCATGCTGCTGGCGGGGCTGCGTCGCTGCGAGGTTCTCGGATTGCGGCTTGGAGACGTCAGCCCGGGCGAGCAGCGGCTGTTCGTCGCCTCGGGCAAGGGCGGTCGCGAGCGGGTCGTGTCGGTCTCCGGCCGGTTCTTCGAGGCGCTCGGTGAGTACCTGCAGCTCGAGCGGCCGTCGGATGCGGTCACGGACGCGTGTTTCGTGGTGCTCAAGGGCCCGCGGCGCGGGCTGCCGCTCTCGGCTGCCGGGCTTGATGAGGTGATCGATGGCGCGCGGGGTCGCGCCGGGCTTGCACGGTTGACGTGTCACATGCTGAGGCACACGTGCTTGACGCGGTTGCGGGAGCAGGGGATGTCATTGGAGGCGTTGCAGGCGCAGGCCGGGCACGCGTCGATCGATTCGACCCGGATCTATCTGCACTTGGCGAACGACTGGCTTGCGGGCGAGTACATGCGGGCGGCGGAGGCGATCGATGCGCAGATCGATCCGACCGCGACCGAAGGAGAGGCGGCATAGTGGCTCGGCTCGCTCGCGACCCCGAGGTCGAGGCGCTGATCGACGCCTACCGCGCGGATCTGGTCGCGGCCGGTCATTTCGCTGAGAACGAGGTGACCTCCCCAGCGCGCGCGTTCCTGTTGCGGATCGGCGGCCCGGCGGGGTGGTCGCGGCTGTCGCTCGAGCAGCAGTGCGCCGTGTCGGAGGCGCGTGAGAGCGCGCTGGTGACGTGGATGATCACCGCCGGCTACGTGCAGGCCAGACCCGAGTTCTTCGCCCGCGGCTATCAGCGGCTCGGTCAGGTGGCAGCGTGGGTGCACCCCGACTTCCACCGGCGGTTCATGCAGATCGCCGCCAGCATCGGGTTCACGCCGAAGGTGGCGGAGTTGCAGTGGTGGGCGGTCGCGAAGGTCGCCGCGGTCGCGGGTGTGCCGCCGGACAAGCTCACTCGCGCGAAGTTCGATGCGGCGAGCCGGGAGCTGCTCGACGCAGTCCAGCGCTGCGGTGCGCGTTCAGGCCGGATCACTTTGAGCGCCAGGCTCTACGGCGCGGAGGCGACGCTCTACCACGCCGGGGTGATCGACGGTCAGCCCCGCAAGCGCGCATCGAACCAGGCCGCCGTGCGCGCGCGGGAGTGGGCGAGCGTCCCACCCCGGCTGGCAGAGACACTGCTGGGCTACGTGGAGCAGATGCGCGTCACGCTGCGCCCGGGTTCGATGCCGCACCTCGAGCGCACCGTGCGCGAGTTCGCGCTCTGGCTGCGAGACCAGACGCCCGAGGTCACCGCGGTCCGGGACCTCCGCCGCGCGCACATCGAGCGCTACAAGCGACACGTCACGCAGAAGCCCAACCTCCGCGGCGGGCGACTGTCCAAACGCACGATCGCGGGCGAGCTCTCAACCCTGCGGATCTGCCTTGAGCGCCTCGGCGAGTGGAACGGCGAGGACGCACCGGCCCGGACGCTGATGTTCCCCGGAGACGTGCCGAAGCTCGACGACCCGCTGCCCAGGTTCATCGACGACGGCGCCGCCAAGAAACTGATCCAGGCCGCCCGCGCGAGCGACGATCCATTCGCGCGTCTCGCGGTCGAGTTCCTCGCCCGCACCGGACTGCGCCGCGGCGAGTTCCTCGACCTGAAGATCGATTCGGTTGTGCAGATCGGCGCCGCGTATTGGCTGCACGTGCCGCTCGGGAAGCTGCGGACCGACCGCTACATCCCACTGCACCCGCAGCTCAAGGAACTGTTGGACGAGTGGGTCGCCTGCCGTCCGGCGAATCTGCGTGAACCGTGGCTGTTCATGGCACACGGCCGGCGGATCGGACCCGAAAGCGTCCGCAAGGCGCTACTCAGAGTCGCCGAGGACGCCGGCCTGGGCACCGTGACCCCGCATCAACTCCGCCACACATTGGCGACCCAGGCGATCAACCGCGGCATGTCGCTCGAGGCGATCGCCGCGCTGCTGGGGCACAAGTCGATGCGGATGACGATGGTCTACGCCAAGATCGCCAACCGCACCGTCGCCAATGAGTACTTCAAAGTCTCCGCGCAGGTCGAAGCGCTCTACGACGCCCCCAAGGAACTCCCCGCCGACGCGGAGGGGACCGAGATGCGCAAACTCCGCTCAGAGATGCACCGGCGGATGCTCGGCAACGGGTACTGCGCCCGCCCCGTCGGACTCGATTGCCATTTTGAATCGATCTGCGAATCGTGCACCTACTTCCAGACGACGCACGAGTTCCGGCCGACACTCGAACGTCAACGCGCCGACGCCGCCGACAAAGGTCAGGTCGGGCGACTGAAGATCTTCGACGGGCTGCTCGCCAGACTCGACCAGCAGGCATCATGAGCTCACAGATGCCTGAGCCCTTCCTGTTCGAGGTCGCGACCAACCCCGAGCCCGACTCGACGCTGCCGTTCCTGATCCGGCTGCCGCTCACCACCGGCGAGCTTGTGCTCAAAGCCCGTGACAGCTGGCCACGCACCGCGAAGGTCTACTGCCACCGCGCCGACCGCTGGCCCGAAGATCCCGAGATCATCGAACAAGTCCCGATCCGCTCCTGCCAACGACGCGGCGTCGCGATCGACCTCGTGCTCGACCGCCCACGAGAGAACCGCTCCCAGCTGGTGTTCACCCACATCCAAGGCGGCCGCGAAGGCATCTTCTGGCAGACCGCGCGCACCACCCGCCAAGCCCGGCCCGGGATCCGCGTCCCCCGCCGCCTCGCTGGCGGGCTCTCCGAGCTCACGATCCTCATCGACAGCCGCGAGCGCTACCCCTACAAGTTCTCCCAACAACAAGCCACGACCCAGCGCCAGGGCCTCCCCACCGGCGACTACGCCGTCACGCACGACGGCGAGATCGTCGCGGTCGTGGAACGCAAGAGCCTCTCCGACCTCGTCCACCGCCTGATCGACGGTCAACTCACCTACGCGCTCGCCGACCTCGCCACGATCCCCCGCGCCGCCGTCGTGATCGAGGAGCGCTACTCCAGCCTGTTCAAGCTCGAGCACACCCAGCCCGGGTTCGTGACCGAGATGCTCGCCGCGCTCACCGTCCGCTACCCAACCGTCCCGATCCACTTCGCCGAGACACGCCCGCTCGCCGAGGAGTGGACCTACCGCTTCCTCGGTGCCGCGCTCGCATACCACCAAGCCGATCGCACTTGACAGGATCACCCGCATAATGGCCGAGCTGGCGTTGGATAACGACCAGCGGAACTCCCTCGTGGGCCATCTCGATCGCATGAGCGTGCCGTAGTTGGTGCGGGGCGAACCGGCGACGCACGCCGGCAAGAGCGGCCGTCCGTCGGAGTTGCTTGCGAGCGGCGGAAGGCTCCCAATGCCTCCCAGAGGTTGCGCCGTGGATCACGCAGAGTAGAGCTCCGACTGGGAAGTTGGCTCGGATCTCGAGCCATGGCTGAAGATGATCCAGGCCCAGCGGTCCATCCCGACCTCGCGGCGCTTCCGGCCCTTGCCTCGCCTGACCAGCACGCCGCCGCGCGAGCGGTCAAGATCCGTTTCCGTAAGATCGAGCGCCTCGCCGATTCGGAGCCCGGCGCGCCACAGCATCACGATCAGGGCCACAGCCGTGCTCCGTCCGGACCGTCACCGGCGGCGCGCATAATGGCGACGATCTCCTCGATCGTGGGCGGATCGGCCGGGTAACGGAGACCCTGTTCCGCGGAGCTCGTCCTTGGTGATAGCCCGGCATCGTGGCCGGCGAGCGGCGGTGACCGGCAGCGTCCAGCAATACCGATTCCATGTCCTCTCCTCCTTGGGTCGTTTGAGCGGACATGCCGATCGTGGCGCTCGACTCCAGGCGCATCGGCCAGCGGGCAGAACAACCGGTCTGGCATCTTTTCGTATTACAATAAGTTCGTGGAGATTCACGACCCGGCGCGCAAGCACGGCGTCGCCGACCAGGACATCGTCCACGCAATCGACTATGCGCTCGCGATCGAAGATGCCGGAGAAGACCCCGACCGTTGGCTGCTCATCGGCCCGGACACCGCTGGCAACCTGCTCGAGGTGGTCGTGCTGATCACTGCGGAAGCCACGCAGATCGTGATCCACGCCATGCCGATGCGCGACAAGTACGCGAGGCTGCTCGAACAATGACCGAACCAACGATCCACGGACACACCAGTTCCGGACGTCCGATCACCGATCAGGACATTGGAAGCGTGGCGGCCGAAGCGGAAGCCGGCTACGACGTTGAGACGCTGATCGCCCGCCGCAACAAGCGCGGGCGGCCCACGCTCGGGAACGCCCCCGCCAGCGTCGAGTCAGTGCGGCTGGACCCAGAGCTCCGCCGCCTACTAGTCGCCCGCGCCGAGGCGGAGGGAACTACCACCTCCGAGCTGATCCGCGAAGCGCTCCGCCGCTACCTCCGAGCCGCCTGACCGCACAGACCCTCGGCTGGCGAGATGCGAGACTCGTCGAGGGAAGCTGGGCCAGCCCTGCGTTCTTCCTCGCGCGCGTACGAGTAGATCGCCTCCATCTCGTGACTGCGAGGGGAGGCTTCAGGGAGCTACAGCGCCGGGCGCCTCTGAACATGCGGCTATATGCCCTTGTCATCCGGTTGGGATGATGCGAATGCGCGGTGCCGCTGCGACTGTCGGCCGCGTGTGGACGGGCCGCCGTGTGTCGACCGAGCAAATCCCGCACGTCAAGCCGCAAGCGGCTGGACGGGAGGATCTCTGTGCCTGAGGGGCTCTCGGCTAGTGAGGTTGGCAAGGAGATCGCCGAGCATCGCGAGCACGCGGCAATTGAGCACGCGCCGGCCGAGCACGCTCAGCGTGACCGGTGGATTGCGATCATCGAAGCGGTGCTGCTGTCCGTCGTGGCGCTGCTGGCCGCGTGGTCAGGTTACTCGGCCGCCAAGTGGGGCACGGAATCCTCGCTTTCGCTTGCGAAGGCCTCCTCGACGCGGACCAAAGCGAGCCTCGCCCTGATCCAGGCCAACCAGATCCGCACACTGGACTCGGTGTCGTTCAACGCCGCCGAAACCGCCTACGCGGCGCACAACATCAAGCTCTTCCGCCTGGATCTCAATCGGATGCGTCCGGGGTACCGCCCGGCGGTCAACGCGTGGATCGCGTTGCACCCGCTGAAGAATCCCCATGCACCGCCGGACCCGTCGTACATGCCGCAATACCGAATACCCCAACAGGCCGCGGGCGTCGCGCTGAGCACACAGGCCGACGCGTATTTCCGGGCAGGCGAGGCGGCTGCGGGAACGGCGGACAAGTATGTGCGGCTCACTGTGTTCCTGGCCGCCGTCCTGTTCCTCGTTGGCATCGGCAGTCGTTTCCCGGTCCGCGTAGCGCGTTACGGGCTGGTCGGTGTTGCCGGCGTGCTGCTTGTCGTCTCAGTAGTGCAGCTCCTCAGCCTTCCCGGACCGCCATCCTGAGCCCAGGCCAGCGGAGCCCATCCCAGGAGATCCACGCGATCGCAACCTCAGCGTCGACGGCGTTTGCCCTCCCACGGACGGAACCGAATTGTCGCGACAGATCGGCGCGCGCTGAACGGCCAGCGCACCATCGCGTGGGTCGCCTACCCGCGGTCCTGCTTTCCCTTGCCGACGGGCACGCTGCCAACGACGATCTGCGCCCCGCAAAGCGCGGGAAGCGCGCATGTCCCGCATGATCGCTTTCGTCATCCGGCGATCGCGAAGCGGGCGATTGCCTTGGCGACCGGGCGGTCATGCGACGTGGCGCGTCAGTCTTTCTCGTCCGGCCGGCCGTCGGGTTCAGGCGTGATGGTCGAGCGCGGCCTTCATCTGCTCAAACTGGTGATCGGTGATCCGTCCCGCTGCCCGCGCTGCCTCCAGTCGGGCGAGCCGGTCAGAGTTGGGTGCTGACGCTGCGTCTGGACCGCGGATCTGTGACAACAGAGCGGCCCTCGTCGACTCGAATGCCGCATCGGTCATCTGCCCAGCCTCCCGCATCGCTTCCAGCTGCTGGATCTGCGTCAGGATCATCTCCTGCTGTTGCGCGGCCGCGCCCTGCAGGTTGTTGCTGGTGCGGACCGCCATATCGGCTTGGGGCTGCTTAGGATCCCGCGCCCGCGGCTGATAGCCGTCCGGTGGCTGACTGAAGACAAGCGCGCGGCCGGGGGGACCGTAGAAGCGCTCGTCGGTGTCAAGCGCCACCGCGCCGACAGCGCCGACGACCATCTTGATTCCCGCTCCCTCGGGCGGAGCGCAAGCCAGCGGCATCCGTACCGTCGTGATGAACTGGCGGCCCTCGGCCTCGAGCGTCAGTACATGACCATAGGCACCGTGACGGTCCATCTCATCGTGTTCCACCCCGATCACCTGAGC
The DNA here is from genome assembly GCA_963850335.1 of uncultured Solirubrobacterales bacterium. Taxonomy (GTDB): domain Bacteria; phylum Actinomycetota; class Thermoleophilia; order Solirubrobacterales; family Solirubrobacteraceae; genus Palsa-465. The sequence continues at coordinate 7,065 of CAWKKY010000003.1, forward strand.
CTCGACGGGACGCCCTGACCGGAACAACTCGCGATCGGTGGCGAGACTGCTGTCGTGCGTCTCTGGGCGGCGCGTCCCGACGTCGGGAACCTCATACACCCCGGCACCCCAGCCACGGGGGACGCTTGGATCAGGCGGGCGAAAGCTGCGCTGATCGTAGTCCACCTTGTCGACCTTCCCGGCGAAATAGGCGATGTCGACGAGCGTGCCGGGCGGAGGAATGTCGACCATGAACCACTTCCGCTCCTGCAGCACCGTCTGGCCGTCCTGGTCGACAAACGCGAACGCCAGAAACACCTCCTGGCTTGAGCGGTCGTTGTGGTGAGAGTCATGATCCCAACGCGTGACACACACGCGCTCGATCGCCGCGGTTGCCTGCACTCCCGTCTTCCACGGATCTCCACCAAAGAACCCCACCGAACCGAATTCTAGGAGCCCCCGCGGCGGCCAGGAACGACCGGACTGCGACCCGACGCCGGCCAAGCGCGCACGCGAGCCCAGCACCACCGGGGAGCTCCCGCGTCAGACGTGTTTGCCCATCAGGACGACACCGGCTCGCGGCTCGTGCATCAAAGCGACCGCGGGGCCGAAAGACGTCAAGCGCCGTCCGATCGTCGCCGAGACCGCTGCCGCATCCACGAACAAGCGCCCGCCGAACCGACCGATGAAGCGTGCTCGGTGGCGCGACCATGCCCCAGCTGGTCCGGACGACTGCATTCATCACGGGCGGCCGCTACCGGCCGGCTTCTGCACCGGCGACGTTGCAGTGCCCGGCAGCCCTCGTCGCCCAGCGAGGCGAAGGACGAATCGCTATTTCCCATCCAACCGTCGGGTGCGTACCCCGTCGCGACGGCGAGGCGATGGGTCTGTCGGCTGAGCCGGCGTTGTCGCCGCTAGGTGACGATCGTGAACGTCAGCCGCTTGAACGTGGAGCCGACGCCCGGTGTCTTCGCGGTGATGACCACGGTATAGGTGCCCGGGTTGAGCTTCTTTGACGGCGACACGCGACCCTGGAAGCCGACCGTGTTAGGTCCGGCGCGGCCAGCGAAACTCAACGAGCCTCTCGACACCGTCCGCGCGCACGCGGACTTGTGTTTGTTCGCGTTCGTCCTCGCCACGCATTTGCCGCGCACCCTCCGGCCCGCGACTCGTTGCGTGAAGTCGAAACGGACGCTCGCCCGGCTGCGCAGCGTCAGCTCGAACGTCGTCCCGACCGGTGGCTGCTTCTTGCTGATCGTTGCGAGCTTGGGGCGGCGAGGCTCACGCCACCTCCGATGCGACTGGGTAGCCTTCGCGATGCCGCCGACGGCGGTGCTCGGCATCGGGACCACGGAGGTGGTCGTGCTCGCCGAGTTGTTTGCCGCATTCGTGTCGCCCGCACCGCTCGCGCTGGCCGCGGCGCGGTCGAGAGTCGCGCTGCCGACCGTTGTCGTGTCGGTCGCCGCTCCAATCCGGCTCAGCTTGAGGACGAGCGTGACCGTCGCCGTGGCGCCGCTGGCGAGCGTGCCGACATCGCAGCTCACAGCCGCCGCCACACACGACCCGCTGCTCGCCGTCGCAGACACGACCGTCGCGCCTGGCGCAAGGGAATCTGTGACGACGGTGTTCGGAGCGGGATCGGGGCCACTGTTCTGCACCGTTATTCTGTAGGTCACCGTGCCATCGCGTACTACGGCGCTTGTGTTCGCCGTTTCGGTGATTGAGAGTTCAGCCTTCGGGCAGCCCTGGACGGACCCGGTCGCCCCGACGCATTTGTCCTGTGTGTCGTCCCCCCATCCGTCGCTATCGGCATCGGGTTCGACGACTGCGCTGACGTTATACGCCTCGCCGCTGGAGGACTCGGGGATTCCGGTGAACGTCGTGCCCGGCGCAGGATCAGCGCCAGCAACATAGGCGTCCGTATTCCCCGGCGTATGAGTACTCACTACGCAGTCGTTGCCATCGACCGTGAACAGGCCGATGAGATCGCCAGCTTGCACGGGCATACGCACCTGAAACGTATTGAGAGTGCTCGGCGTCATCATCTCAAGCGCGCTCTCGCCGACGACAACGAACTGGTTAGCCGTTCCGTTGGAACGGACGACCTTCAACTTGTCACCTTCACCGGAGGTGCTCCCCGCCAAGAAACTCCAGGAGGAGATCACGCCGCCGCCAGCCGGCACGGCATAACTCGGCACGCCCGTGGCGGTCGCCGTCTGGACGAACGTGTTCCCCGCCCCGCATGTCCCCGCCACGTCCGCGCCGTTCTGCCCGATCGTCGTCGCAGCTGACGCCGACCCGGAAGCCAACAACAGCAGGCACCCCGGCAGCCCAGCAGCAAGTGCCGCACGCACCAACCGCATCATCTGATCACGCATCCTTCCCCTGCTCCGCTTGCCACGACCCAGTTCACGCCACCGCCCCCGGACCGGCGTGCCGTCCCAATACAACACTATAGGGAGCGACAAAGACCGCGGAGTACCACGAGCAGGCGCACGGCGGACGAGGGCTCTGCTCCCGGCGATGCCGGGTAGCCGAACGAGCGCTTTGACGGAGGGCGCGTCGGCCCATGAGTGCTTGGCCGCGCGGGCGGTCGCATGCACCAGCACGATTGGGGCGACCGCGACGGGGACCGATCGGTCAGCGACAGCTCCGTATTACGTGATCCCTGTCGTTCGGCGCTCGGGTGTCTGCCTCCAGCTACGCGACGCCCAGCGGCATCGCGTAGCGGGTTCAGGTAGCCCGAGGGTGCGGCCGGTGGTTCGCCGAAGCGGGCGGCGCCAAGCACACTGGGACTCGCGTTGGTCGTCACGGCGATGGTTCGGATCGTCGCGGCATGTCGCGCTTGCCGAGGTGCCGGGACTACTGACCAGGCTCAACGGGCTCGCCGCGGCGTTCCTGCAGCCATTCGGCAAACATGAATTCGACGCTCTCGACGAGCGCGAACACCAGCGACGCGGCGAACGCCGCGCCAAACCACGCCCACCCGCCACTAAGCACCTCGGCAACCCCGCGGGCTGCTGCGATCGCAAGCATGATCGAAATGAACGCAAGTGCGGTCCCGAGCAATACCACTTCATTCGAGCCCTTCTGCAGAGGAGATCGAAATCCACCGCTGGCCAGCCCCTCCAAGCCGCCAAATGCGACGACCGCTCCGAGGCCGAAGACGATCAGGTCGCCGAATCCCGGGGTTCCGCGACCGAGCTCAACGGCGCCGAAGCTTGCCGTGATCGTCACCGAATACCCAAAGGCGGTCGCGTTCCCGCCCAACGACTCGCCCAGACCGTAGACCAGTCGCTCGCGCACGCCGCGCGGTCGCGACCCCCTCACGCCTGGCGCGTCGTTGCTGGCCATCGCACAACCACTCAACGCATGCCAGCAAACTCCCCCGCAAGCGCCGTCCGACAAATTGCGAACTGCCCAACCTGTTCGGTCCCGCGATCTCCCGCTTCGTCGCCATTTGGCGGCCACATTCCAGACTGCTGTCACTGTCAAAGTCGTTTGCTGTCTGGGCGGTGACGTCCGACCCGACCGGGGCGGACACGCACAAGGGCTCGCACGCGCTCGCGGCGGTCGACGAAGGAACGGGCAGGGTGCGCGGGAGCCGGGAGATCAAGGCTGACGAAGCGGGGCATCTCGCGGCGGTCCGGTGGGTCCGCGGCCTGGACGATGATCGCGTGTGGGCGATCGAGGACTGCCGGGCATGTCTCCCGCCGGCTTGAGCAGGCGCTGTTGGCCGCTGGCGAGCGGGTCGTGCGCGTCCCGCCGCATCGGATGGGCGCGTCGCGGAAGGGGGAGCGCGAGCCGGGCAAGTCGGACGAGATCGACGCGCTCGCGGTCGCCCGCGCGGTCGCCCGCGCGGTCGTCAAGGACGGGGTCGAGCAGTTCCCGGTCGCGTATCTGGACGAGGGAGCGATGGAGATCCGTCTGCTGCTCGATCATCGCGAGGATCTGGTCGCCGAGCGGACCCGCACCGTGAACCGGCTGCGGTGGCATCTGCTCGAGTTGTGCCCCGAGCTCGAGCGGTCTCTGAAGCGCCGGGCGTTGAACCAGGCGCGCGAGCTGGACCGGGTCGACCGACAGCTACCGAAGCTGCCGGACTGCCGATGCCCGGTCAGATGTCTACTCGCTCGGCTGCGTCCTCTACGAGATGCTCACCGGGCAGCTGCCGTTCCACGGGGAGGTCGCGGCGGCGGTGATCAACCAACACGTGAGCGCGGTCCCGACGCCCCCGAGCGAGCGCGCGTCCGGGATCCCGTCGGCACTCAACGCGCTCGTGATGCAGATGCTGGCGAAGGACCCGGACGAGCGGCCGCCGGACGGCAACCGCGCCGCCGCGGCCCGCGCCCCCTCAGACCCGGCTCGCACCACGACACGAGCGACCTCGACGACGACCCCCTGATGGCTACGACGATCGGCCTCACTTAGGCACCGGGACGACCGCGCCATCAGGGTCGCAGCCGTCGCGCCACACGAGCCGAGCAAACCAGCGGTTGCCGAGCTGCTGGCGGTTGACGACTCGGTAGCCGGCTGGCCCGGCGAGCAGTTCGATGTCGCTGAACGACACCCGGGCCCACCGGAACCAGTCGCTCGCTTGGTCTGCGGTCTCAAGCCGGGCGGTCACCGTCGCCGTTTCGGTCTCGGGCGGGTCGAGCTCGACGAGCACGTCGCCGCCGGGCATGAGCAGCGCACCCAAGCGGGTGAGTAGCCGCGCGGGCTCGCCACCGATGCCGATATTCCCGTCGAGGAGCAGCGCCGTGCGCCAGGTACCGGCGCCAGGCAACTCGTCAAAGATCGAGCCGACGATCGCGCGGCCGCCGCGGTTGCGCGCCAGATCGACCGCGACCGCCGATAGGTCGACCCCGAGCGCAAACACGCCGCGTCGGGCGAGCGCATGGAGATGCCGACCAGGGCCGCAACCAACGTCGAGCACCGGGCCGCCGACCGCGCTCAACAGGACTTCGTCGGTGTCATCGGCCGGTCCCAGCCAGCGCGCCAGCGCGAGCGGGGCAACGGTGCCGTCGCTGAGGCGCAGAACGACGGGATCGTCGGGAGCGCGAGAGTCGTGCTTGGTAAGGCCGTCGGCGTAGACGCGCAGCGGGCCCGGCATCAGATCGCAGCCATCGCTGCGGCGAACCTCGTCGCCGGGGCCTGCGCGGCGACGGCGCGCGCGTCCTCGATCGTGTCGACATCGCGGAGCACGGCGTGCTCGTGGAGCCGCAATCCGAGTTGCCGAATCCGGGTGCGCTGCGCGCTGCAGGTGTGTCCGACGCTCATCGGTACGTCGTCGAACACTTCACGCGTCGGGCGCTTGAGCCCGATGCTCCAGTAGCCCCCATCGGCCGCGGGTCCGAGAACAGCGTCGACGTCGGGCCTGGACAGCGCCGCGACGCCGTCGAGCAGCAGCTCGGCCGTCAGCTGCGGTGTGTCCATGCCGACGAGGAGCGACGGCCCATTGACATCCTCAAAGGCAGCGGCGAGTCGCTCTCCGAGACCCGTGCCACGCTGCTCGATCAGCTCGAATCCCGGCACCTGCCACGGAGCGGCGTCGCCGTCGAAGACGAGCACCCGGCGATGGGCGGGGGTGGATGAGACGACCTCCAGCGTGTCGAGCAGCGCCGCTTCCGCGAGCGACGCGGCCTGCGCGGGGCTGCACGGCGGGCACAGCCGAGTCTTCGCACGCCCGGGCAGCGGCGCCTTGGCGATCACGAGCAGCGCAACACTCGTCACGCGACCCTCCGCAGCGGCGCGCGCGCGAATTCGGCGATTCCCTCGCGGAAGTCCTCTCGTGCTCGGAACCCGAGGACGGCGGCGGCGAGCTCGGCGCTCGCGAACACGTGCCGGACGTCGCCGAGGCGGTAGCGGCCGGTGGTCACGGGCGCCGGGCCATCCGGGCCGGCGGCGTCTGACAGCGTGGTTGCCATCTCGCCCACGGAGCGCGGTGCACCGCTCGCGACGTTGAACGCTCCGCGCGCGGGCTCGTCGCGCGTGAGCGCGAGCACGTTGGCGCGGGCGACGTCGCGGACATGGACGAAGTCGCGCAACTGCTCTCCGTCCTCGTAGACCTGGGGCGCTTCACCGGCGGCCACGGCGCTGGCGAAGATCGCCGCGACTCCTGCGTACGGCGTGTCCCGTGGCATCCGCGGTCCGTACACGTTGTGGTAGCGGAGCGCCGTCACGGGGACACCGGTCTCCCGCGAGAACGCGAAGCAGAGGTGCTCCTGGTGGAGCTTGGTGGCCGCGTACACGTTGCGCGGGTCAAGCCGCGCGGTCTCGGCGATTGCCTTGGGGGTGAGCGGATGCCGACAATCTGGGCAGACCGGGTCGAAACGCCCGGCCTGCAGATCGGCTCGGGTTCGCGGCTCCGGCGCGGCGACGGTGCCGTGCGACGCACACGCGTAGCTCCCCTCTCCGTAGACGACCATGCTGCTGGCGAGCACGAGCCGACCACGAAACCGTGCCGCGCACAGCTGCTCGAGCAGAACCGCCGTCCCGAGGTCGTTGTCGCGAACATAGGAGGCGATGTCGGTGATGTCCAGGCCGAGTCCGACCATGGCGGCCTGGTGACACACCGCGTCGACGCCCCGCAATGCCTGCGCGACGGCGCCGCGATCGGTCACGTCGGCCTCGATCAGCCTGACGCCGGCCGGAATGTAGTCAGGCCGTGTGGGGTGCACCGATGGGCGGAGCGAATCGAGTACGAGGACGTCGTGGTCGTCCTCATGCAACGCGTCGACGATGTGTGAGCCGATAAACCCGGCCCCTCCGGTCACGAGGATCCGCATGGTCGCACCGTATCCGCGAAATCGCTCTCCGAGACCGCTCTGACGGTGTTGTTTCGCGATTCGTAATCGCTTGGGTGCAGTGTGTGCGGGGTGGTCGACGTGATCCTCCCGGTGCTCGACGAGGCGCAGGCGCTGCCTGGCGTCCTGTCGTCGATCCCGGATGGCTTCTCGCCGCTGGTCGTCGACAACGGTTCGAGCGACGGGTCCGGCTCAGTGGCGCGGTCGCTGGGAGCCCGGGTCGTCGTCGAACCGCAGCGTGGGTTCGGGGCGGCGTGCTACGCGGGGCTTCAGGCGGCTCGTACGCCGGTCGTGTGCTTCATGGACTGCGACGGATCGTTTGACCCCGGCGAGCTCCGCCGGGTCTCCGATCCCGTGTCGTCCGGGTCGCTCGATCTGTGTCTTGGTGCTCGCATCCGGGTGAAGCGCGCCGCTTGGCCGTGGCACGCGCGGCTGGCTAACCGTGCCCTTGCGCTTGAGTTGCGCCGGCGCTGTGGGGTGGCGCTGAGCGATCTGGGTCCGATGCGCGCCGCGCGGCGCGAGGAGCTGCTCGCGCTGGGGCTCTATGACCGCGGCTTCGGCTGGCCGCTCGAGATGGTGCTTCGGGCCGCCGCCGCCGGCTGGCGGATCGGTGAGGTGTCGGTGTCATATGGCCCGCGTGACGGTGGCCGCTCAAAGGTGTCGGGGAGCGTTCGTGGCACGTGGGGCGCGGTCCGCGACATGGGAGCGCTGCTGCGGTGAATGCGCCGGTCACAGACCGGAATCGGCGCTCGCCCGCAGCCCGACTCCGGACGAGGTTGCGAGAGCCGCCCCCCGGGCCGTTCCGTCGCGAGTTCTGGCGCAGTCCGCTCCGCGGTCCCTGGCTGACGTCGTTTCTCGGGACGCTCCTCGGCCCGCTGATCGTCATCATCGCGGCGACCGGGCTCATCTCGCACGATGCGTATTACCCGGAGCTCGGCAACAACGCCACGATCAGCCCCGCCCACGACATCGGCGTGTTGATCCACCTCCCGACCGCCGCCCCTCCATGGAGCTATGCGTTCACGCAGGGACTCCACATCACGATTGGCCTCATCACGATCCCGGTGCTGCTGGCGAAACTCTGGTCGGTCATCCCGCGGCTGTTCGCGTGGCCGGCCATCCGGAGCGTCGCGCAAGCGCTCGAGCGCGGATCGCTGCTCCTGCTCGTCGGCGGGGCGCTGTTCGAATTCGCGACGGGGGTTCTCAATATCCAGAACTACTACCCGTGGCACTTCGGCTTCGTACGGGCCCACTACTACGGCGCCTGGGTGTTCTTCGCGGCGTTCACTCTCCACGTCGCTGTGAAGTTGCCGGTCGTCGCGCGGGCGTACCGGGAGCGCGGCTGGCTGCGGCCGCTACGCGACGACCTAATGCGCACGCGACCCGAGCCACCGGAGCCTGACGGGCTCGCGCCGGTCGCGCCGGCGGCGGCGACGCTCAGCCGCCGCGGGCTGCTGGGGCTCGTCGGCGGGGCGTCGCTGACGCTGCTGTTCGTCAACGTCGGCGAGACGGTTGGTGGTCCGCTGCGGCGATTTGCGCTGCTCGCGCCGCGCGGGCGTGTGTGGGGGCATGGCCCAAACGATTTCCAGGTCAACCGGACGGCGGCGGCGGTGGGCATCACGCCGGCGCTCACCGGAACCGCGTGGCGGCTGATCGTGTCTGGCGGCACGCGCTCGATGTCGCTCAGTCGTGAACAGTTGCTGGCGATGGCTCAGCACACCCACGAGCTGACGATCGCGTGCGTCGAGGGCTGGTCGACGACCCAGCACTGGACCGGGGTGCGGCTGGCCGACCTCGCCGCGCTCGTCGGTGCGCCGTCGAGCGCGATCTTGCACGTGCAATCGATCCAGCCGAGCGGGCCGTTCCGCCACGCGACCCTGTCTGCTGAGCAGCTGCGCGACCCGCGCGCGCTGCTCGCGCTTCGCGTCAACGGCGCCGACCTGTCCCCCGACCACGGCTATCCGGCGCGGGTGATCCTGCCGGCCCAGCCCGGCGTGCACTGCACGAAATGGGTTGGCAGCATGACGTTCGAGGCGGCGTGATTGTGGCTGTGTTTCGCCAGCGTTACGGTGCCACCCCGCTGCATCTGCTGGCGCACCTCGCAGCGTTCGCGATCTGCGCCTACGCACTGGCACAGATCGTCGATGGCGGCGCTGTCGTCAACTTCGTCGTCTGGTTCGGCGGCGCGGCGGTGCTCCACGACATCGTGTTCCTACCGCTGTACTCGGTGCTCGACCGGGTGGCCAACCGCTCGGCGCGGCGAGTCCATCTCGCCGCGCCGCCCGCACTGCGTCACGCGGACGTGCCGGTCATCAATTACCTCCGGGCCCCGGCGCTCATCTCTGGATTGCTCTTGATCGTCTACTTCCCGTTGATTCTCGGATTCGCGGGGGACGAGTACTTCAAGGCGACGGGGCACCACCTGCACGGCTATGTCCGTAACTGGCTGTTGATCACTGCGGCATTATTCGCTGCCTCGGCTCTCCTCTACGCGATCCGCGTGCGGATGCGGAGCCGACCCGGGTGAGCACGGCGTCAGTTCAACGCGCCCGCACATGGCCGCTCGCCCGCGCTCGGTCGCCGCTGGCCGCCGCGCTGCCATGGGCCGTGATGGCCGGCCTGGTCGCGGTGGTCGTGGTCGGGCTCCTCATCAAGGCGACCGCTGGCGGCCTGGGAACGCCGCTGCCTCCGTTCCTCATGACCTGGAGGCCTCAGGTCGACCCGCTGGCGGTGGTTTCGGTTGGCGTCCTCGCTCTGGGTGTCCTCGCGACGCCGGTACTCGTCGCCCGGGTGCGCTCCCGGCTGCTCTTCGCCGGCGCGCTGTACTTACTCGCGCTCGCGCTCGGGCTGTCCCTGAATCTCGCGCGGGCAGGGGCGGATGGGTGGTGGAAGGTGTTCGCAACCGGCGCGCATGGCTCGTTCGAGGGCCGCTTTGAATATCTGCCGGCGCTGTCGCTGCTGGGCCATGGCGCCGGCTACTACCTGAGCCACTTCGCGTCCCTGTTCCCGTACATGACGACGCATGTGAAGGGCAATCCGCCCGGCCCGCTCATTGCGTTGTACCTGCTCGGCGTGAGCGGCCCGGCGGCGCTCGGCGCCCTCTGCATCGGGCTCGGCGCGTTGTCCGCCCCGCTCGCCTATGACCTTGGGCGTCAGCTCGGTGGCGAGCACCGGGGACGGATCGCCGGGGTGCTGACCGCGTTCTCGCCGGCGATACTGCTATTCGGCGTCACGTCGGTCGACTACGCCTTCGCCACGTTTGGTCTCGTCGTCGCCTGTCTGCTCGTCCGCCGAGGGGTCGGTCCGCTCGTCGCGGGAAGCATCGCCGCCGCGTGTGCGTCGTTGTTCTCGTGGCTCTTGCTCGCGATTCCCGCCTGGAGCGCAGTCGTCGTCCTGCGGCGCTTCGGTTGGCGGCGCGCGGTTGTCGTGGCCGCGGCGACCGGCGCCGCGGTCATCGCCGTCAACGCCCTGCTGGCGCTGGCGTACGGATACGACCCGCTCAGCGCCCTGCGCGCGACCGAGACCGTCTACCACCACGGAGCTGCCGCCACGCGGCCGTACTCGTTCTGGCTGTTCGGGTCGCCCACCGCGTGGGCGGTGATGCTCGGCCTTCCGCTCACCTGGCTGGCGCTGCGCTCGGCGTCGGTTGGCGACCCGGCTGCGGTCGCGCTCTGGGCGCTCGTGCTGGTCTCCTCGCTGCTCGGGTTCACCAAGGCCGAGACCGAACGGATCTGGCTGCCCTTCGTACCGCTCGCGTGCGTCGCGGCAGCGGCGGCAACGCCTTCGTGGCGGCTGCGCCCGCTGCTGGGGGCGCTTGCGGGTCAGGCGTTGGTGATCGAGCTGCTGTGCTTCACCGTGTGGTGACGTTCCCGGTGAGGCGACCGTCCCGGATCGCTACGGTGGCTCCGTGCCGGTTCTCGTAGCCGATCGCCTCACGAAGTCCGTGGGGACCGGCCGGGCCGCCCGCCGGCTGCTCGACGACGTCAGCCTGTCGATCGACGCCGGCGAGGTGGTGGCCGTGCTGGGTCGCTCGGGGAGCGGCAAGTCGACGCTGCTGAACCTCATCGGCGGGCTCGACTTCCCGGACTCAGGAGCCGTGACGGTGGCGGGCGAGCAGCTGACAGGACGAAGCGGCCGGAGGCTGGCACGGATCCGCCTGCACCACATCGGCTTCGTGTTTCAGCAGTTCCAGCTGATCGAGGAGCTCAGTGGCGCCGAGAACGTGCTGCTGCCGACGCGGTTGCCCGGCGCACCCCGTGGGGGCGGACGGCGCGCGGCGCAGCTCATCGATGAGCTCGGCCTGCGAGGTGTCGCCGACCACCTCCCGCACGAGCTTTCCGGCGGTGAGCAGCAGCGGTTCGCGCTGGCCCGAGCGCTCGTGAACGGACCCGAGCTGGTCCTCGCCGACGAGCCGACCGGCAGCCTGGACGCCGAAAACGGGACGTCGGTGCTCGAGCTGCTGCGCGGCCTCGCGGACCGAGCGGTCGTGATCGTCACCCACGAGCCCGACGCGGCCGCGATCGCCGACCGCGTCGTGCACCTCGTCGACGGGCAGCTATCGTCGCTCTCCTCGGTGCCCGAGGGCGAGACGTGAGCTCGCTCAGCGCTGCGCTGATCGCGGCGCGCCAGGGTCTACGAGCCCGCCGCCGCCGAGTCCTGCTGACTGCCGTGGGAATCGCGTTGGCGGCCGCGATGCTGTCGGCCGCTGTCGTCGTCTCCTACGGGCTCGGCACCGGGTTCGACCGCGCCGCACGCGCCGCGTCGCTACCGGACATCATCGTTCGCTTCAACGACAAATCCTCGCGTACCGTCGGCGCGCGGATCGCCGCGCTCCCCGATGTCGCCAGGTACTCGACGCGGCTTGAGGTGACCAACGTCGGTATCGACCTGGATCGTCGGCGTGAACGGCGTGGCGACGCGGTCGCCGAAGTGATCGATCCGGGACCGCACCGCGGATACGCGATCGTCGCGGGCCGGGACCTGCGCCACGTCGGCTCCGAACTGCTGGTTGAGCGCGCATTCGCTGACTCTTGGGGTGTGCGGCTGGGCGACAAGATGGACGTGCGCGGGCTCGGACCTATGCACGTCGTCGGGTTCGTCGAAGCCCCGGATAACGTCGGCTTCCCGCTGGCCAAGCCGCGCTTCTACGTCTCGCGGGCCGCGATCGATGCTCGCTTCGGGCGCGAGGCCAATCCAAACGTGAACCTCGCCGAGATCTGGCTGCGCGACCCGCGCCGCATCAACGAGGTGCTCGTCCAAGCGCGCGAGACCAGCTTCGGGCTGCACAGCATCACGTTCGCGACCCGCCAAGGCGTCCGAGTCCTGCTTGACCAGGCGGCCGGGATCGTGATCGATCTGCTGGTGGCGCTGTCGTTGATCGCGCTGGTGACAGCGGGCGCGATGCTGGCGGCGTCGGCGCGGGCGGAGGTGCAGCGGCGGCTCGGTGCGATCGGGGTGCGGCGTGCGGTTGGGACGACGCGCGGCCAGGTCACCGTTGCCCAGGCGCTCGAGGGGCTGCTGGTGGCGGCGCCGGCCGCAACGATCGGCGTCCTCGCGGGGGTTCTCGCCACCGATCGGCCGGCGGCGCGGCTGCTGGAGTTGCTCAACGAACCGGCGGCCGGCGGGGCGCTCGTGCTCCCGCTGCTGGGAGCATGGCTGGTGGCCACGCTGACGCCGGCGCTCGGAGCGGCCTGGCCAGCGTGGCGCGCCGGCGGCGGGCCCGTGGTGGAACTGCTGCGCGGGGGAGACGTTTCGAGGGTGTCGCGGAGATCCAGGCCGCCCGGTGGAGTCCACCGCGCCGGCTTGGCCACGCTCGGTGCCCGGCTCGTCGGGGCCCGTCGGGCCCGACTCGTCTCGACCGCCCTGACGCTCGGCCTCTCAATCGGGTTCGTGCTGCTGATGCTCGCGCTCGCGTCGGCCCTGAGCACGCTTGAGACCGATCCGGGCGCGCTCGGCAAGCGCTACCAGCTGACCGCCACGCTGCCGCCGGCGGCGAGCGCGCGGGTGGCGCGGATCGGCGGGGTGCAAGCCGCTGCGCCTCGCTACGAGGTCCAGGCGGCGGACTCGTTCGCACTCGGCGAGACGATCAACGTGATCGCGTTCGGAGGCGACCACACTGAGTTCGAGGCGCCCGCGCTCGTCTCCGGCCGACGGTTCCGCGGCGATCAGGAAACCGAGGTCGGACAGGGGCTCGCCCAGGCGCTTGGACTGACCACCGGCTCGACGGTCGCGCTCGCGCTCCCGTCCGGCGGTGAGCTGCGCTTGCGCGTCGCGGGGATCGTCAGCTCGCTGCAGCACGACGGCCGCGTCGCGTACGTACCGGCGTCTGCCTTGCTGAAGGCTGACCCGGGCTCCCCGTCCCAGATCGCGGTGCGGCTGACGCCAGGGCGGCGACCAGGCGAGCGTGAGCCGGGCTCTCACCGCGCTCGGAGGCGAACCGGCAGTGGCAACCGCCGCGACCGCGCGTGGTGCGCCGTTGGTCGACACGCTCCGAACGATTCTCCGCGCGGTCGCGATCGTCGACGGACTCGTCTGCCTGTATGCCCTGATTCAGGCGTGCGCTCTGACCGTGCAGGAACGTCGGCGCACGGTTGCGGTGCTGCGCGCCTGCGGTGCCGGCGCCGGAGGGGTCCGTCAGCTGCTGCTCGGAGCGACACTCGCGCTCGTGGTGCCCGCCGCCATCGCCGGAATCCTGCTCGAGCGCTTCGTCTTCGGACCGGCGCTCTCCCGGTTGGCCGAGAACTACGCGACGCTGACGCTGAATGCGTCCCTGCTCGACGTGCTCGCCATGCTCGTCGGACTTGGCGTCGCAGCGGGAGTGGCGATCATGTGGGTCGCGCGGCAGTCGCTCCGGGAGTCGGTGGTGGCGGGGCTGGCGGCATGAGCCGGGCTGCCGCATGATCGGGCCTCGGCTGATCACCCGACGGCGCGCCCTGGCCGAGGCACTGGCCGCCACGGGCGCAAGCCTTGGTGCGGTCGGGCTCGCCGGCTGCGGGAGCGGCAGTCGGCCAGCAGCGGCACGGTCCGGCTCGACGCTACGGTCGACCTGGATCGACCCCGTCGGGGATGCGCAGCTGACCGTGGGACCCGGGGAGCCGCTGCGCGATCGGGCCGAGCTTGGCCGGGCCGCGAAGTCCATCGGCGTGCTTGCGACGCTCGCACACGTCACCGACGCGCACGTACTGGACGCGTCATCACCCGCGCGGGTGACGTTCCTCGACCGTCTGGGCGCACCGTTCGAGTCCACGTTCCGACCTCAAGAAGCCCTGACGGTCCAGGTGCTCGCAGGCGCCCTCGGAGCTGTCCGCAGACTCCGGCCCCAGCTCGTGATCCAGGGCGGCGACCTGATTGACAACGACCAAGCCAACGAACTCGCACAGGCGCTCGCGGTGCTGCGCGGCGGGACCGTCCAGCCCGGCAGCGGACCTAACGGCTACCACGGCGTTCAATCCGCCTCCGACCCAGACCCGTTCTACTACCGGCCCGGGATCGACGCCCCCCAGTACCCGGGCTTGCTCGCGGCCGGAGTCCGTCCGTTCACGACCGCCGGTCTCGGGGTGCCGTGGTGCCCGGTGCTCGGAGACCACGACGCGCTCGTCGCAGGCGAACTGGTGCCAACCCCGCTCACGCGGTCGCTCGCGACCGGTGACCGTGCGCTCTGGGACCTGCCCGAAGGCGTCACACCGCCGCCCGGCGAGCGGCTCACGAAAGGTCCGAACGCCTCACCGGACGGACCGCCGCAGCCGGTCCTCGTCGACCGGCTCCTCAGACAGGCGCTGCGCGGACCGACCGTGCGGGTGCCCGCCGACCGGTCACGCTCGCAGATGACGTTCGCCGCGGTGCTCGAGCGCCTCCGCGCCGCCGCCGATGCTCCGCTCACGCACCCCGCCGCCACGGGGCGCCTCGACTATGCGGTCGACGTCGGAGCGCACCTGCGCGTGATCGTGCTTGACCTCGTCCGCCGGGACGGCGGATCAGGCGGTCAGGTCGTGACGGGACAGGCGGCCTGGCTTGAGCGCCAGCTCGCTGCGGCCGGGCCGCGATGGGTGCTCGTCGTCTCGCATCAGCCGCTCGCGACATCCGAGCACGGAGACACGTTGCTGGCGCTGCTCGATCAGGACCCGTCCGTGATCGCCACGCTTGCCGGACACACGCACAAGAACCGGATCGTCCCTCGCCCGACCGCCGCCGGCGGCTACTGGCAGATCACGACCGCCTCGCTGATCGACTATCCCCAACAGGCACGCGCGCTGCGAGTCGTCGCGACCGCCGATGGCGGCGTCGCGATCCACACCTGGATGCTCGACCACGTCTTCCCCGGACCGCTGGGCACGATCTCACGACAGCTGTCGTTCCTCGATGCCCAAGGCGGGCGGCCGCAGCAATTCTCCGGCGGGCGCCTTGACCGCAACGTGATGCTGCACCTACGGCCAAGACGTTTATCGCCGAGCAACCATTGACGCCGACGGGGTGGGGCGCGTACCGTCTCGTCGCGATCAATGAGGGGCTCACGGGCTGATCGGGATGTGGAGCGCGGCGAGAAGGTTTCGGCTCGCGGGAACGGGCACGCGTGAGCGGTGCCTGAGGGTCTCTCCCCCGCCGAGGTCGGCAAGGAGATCGCTGAGCACAAGAAGCACGCAGCGACTGACAAACATGACGACCACCATGATCGCTGGCTGTCGATCGTCGAAGCGCTTCTGCTATCGCTCGTCGCTGTCCTCGCCGCGTACTCGGGCTACGCGGCGGCCAAATGGGGCACCGAGTCCTCGGTCAATCTCGCCAGGGCATCCGCTGAACGTGCCAAAGCGAACCGCGCCGACCTCGAGGCGATCGTCACCCGGACGCTCGACTCCGCTTCGTTCAACGCCTGGTTCAGTGCCTTCACGGCGGGAAACGCCAACGCCGAGCGCCTGGCCGCAAGGCGGATGCGTCCCGGCTACCGCCCGGCGTTCAACGCCTGGCTGGCGACCGATCCAGCACACAACACAAACGCGCCTCCCGGACCGGCATACATGCCGCAATACGTGATCCCTCAGGAGACCGTCGCCAAGGTCAACGACGCGAAGGCGGACGCCGCCTTCGCAAAGGGCGAGGAGGCGGGTGCAACATCGGACAAGTACATCCGCGACACCGTGTTCCTCGCCACCGTCCTGTTTCTGGTCGGGATCAGCAGCCACTTCCGGATTCGCCAAGCGCGCCTGGGACTCATCGGAATGGGAGCATTGCTGCTGGCGTTCGCGGTGATCCAGTTGCTCGGACTGCCCGGACCGCCCTCGTAGCGGCCCGGACGGCATCGCGGGTCTCGTCAGGGGGTGAGCGTGATGAGTTCCATTTCTCTTCCCGTGGTCAGCGCCGCCGCGCGGCGGGTCAGGGCGCTCGGCCGTCGGTGCTCGGGGCGGCGGCGTATTCCTCGTCGGTGACGTGGCGGCCCCATGTCACCGGGTTGCCGGAATCGTCGTTCTGCTGCATGGCGACGTGGACCATGAACCGGTTGGGTGCGGCTCCGTGCCAGTGGTTCTCACCCGGCTCGAAGAACACCCGGTCGCCCGGGCGGATCACCTCGACCGGGCCGCCCTCGCGCTGGCAGCGGCCGACGCCCTCGGTGACATAGATCGTCTGACCATGCGGGTGGGTATGCCAGGCCGTCCGAGCGCCTGGCGTGAAGTGCACAAGCGCAGCGGCGAATGTCGAGCTGCCGGCCGGGGCGGCGACGGCATCGATGTAGACGTCGCCGGTGAACCAGTCGGCCGGGCCCTTGGCGGTGTCGATCGAGCTGCGGGTGATCTGCATGCGTGGTCCTATCCGTCGGCCGGGATGCTTGCCTGCGCTGGGGTGGCGGTCCAGCTGGCGAGGAGGTCAAGGGCCTCCGCGGAGCGGCTGCCGGGCTCGGCGCTGTACACGCTGACGCCGGCCAGCGAGGCGACCTCCTCGCGGCGCAGTCCCTTGACGCGACGCGGGCCATAGCTGGGCAGCCCGATCTGCTCCGGGGTGACCCCGTCGCGCCGCCCGCCGCTACGGGACGCGACCGTCCTCGTCGCCGGACTCACTCCCCCGCCGAGCTCCAGTCCGGCGGCTCGTAGATGCCGCCGGGTATGCCGCCGATGCAGAGGACTCGCAGTCCTTCGGGGCCGGAGGACAGCACTCGTGCGGTGTCGGCGTCGACGCGTACGAGGTGGTCGGGGTCGAGCGGGAGGCGGCCGGCGTCGACGTCGACCGTGCCGGAGCCACGGAGCGCGACGTACAGTTCCTGCTGCCCGGACTGCGCCTCGTCGTGGGACTTGGTGGAGTAGTCGGGCGGGAGGTCCATGATGTTGGCGCCGAACGCGGTGATGTCGAGGCCGGGGCGGACGAGCTTCGCGAATCCGTCCCAGAGGGTCGGCAGCTCATCGATGGATTTGGCGGAGTAACCGGTCATCCTGCGCATCATGACACCGCCCGTAATGAGATGAAGGTCCTGACTGTGGAAGTCGCGGATGGACGCCGGCTTGAACTCTTCGACGCCGGGCCGGAGGACGGCGAGCTCCTGATCATGAATCACGGCACGCCGGGGTCGGGGATGATCTACCCCGGCTGGGCTGAGCGCTGCGCGAGCCGCGGTATCCGGCTCGCCAGTTACAGCCGGCCGGGTTACGGCGGCTCAACGCGGCTTGCGGGACGGTCGATTGCACACTGCGCCGCGGACGTGGCGACCGTCGCGGACGCCCTTGGCGCCGAGCGCTTCTACGTCGAGGGTCACTCGGGCGGCGGCGCCCCCGCGCTCGCATGCGCAGCGCTGTTACCAGAGCGCGTGCGAGCCGCCGCGATCATCGCCGGCGCCGCCCCCAAGGACGCTGAGGGGTTCGACTGGTGGGCGGGGAACGCAGAGGAGAACCTCGACGAGTTTCGCGCCGCCGAAGTCGGGGACGAGTCCTTCCAGACGCTCCTCGAGACCTGGCGCGATGCGATGCTCGAGTCCGGCGGGGCCGACGTTGAGAAGTCCCTGTCGTCACTCGGGTCGTTGGTGTCGGAGACTGACCGAGCGGTCGTCACGCAGGAGCTCTCCATGTTCAACGCGGCACGTCGGCGGCATGCGATCGGCAGGAGCGTCTGGGGCTGGTTCGATGACGACCTGAGTGAAATGAAGCCGTGGGGCTTCGAGATCGACTCAATCACGGTGCCGGTCTCGATCTGGTACGGCGAAGATGACAACTTCGTGCCGCGCTCGCACGCGGAGTGGCTGACGGCGAACGTCCCCGGAGCGAGCGGGCACATACTTTCCGACGAGGGGCACTGGTCGATCAAGGAGCGGCGACTTGACGACGTGCTTGACGTCCTGACCCACGCCTCAGGCGCGGGCCTCCAGCACTAGGTTCAGGGGCGTCTCGGCGGCGCGGCGGACCGAGGCGAAGCCGCCCTCGAGCATCACATCGCGCAGGCGGGCCTCGCCGGCCTGCGTGCCCAGTCCGGCGCGACCAGGTTGTGAGAGCGAGCGGTGGCGTCCGCCACCTCGAAGGCGACGCGATCGGCGACGCCCGCGTCCTGCGCGCGCGTGCGGGCCGTGGCGATCGACTCGGCATGAACGTCGATGCCGGTGAACGTCGAGGCCGGGAACGCCCGTGCCATGAGGATCGTCGAGGCGCCGTGACCGCAACCAACGTCGGCGACACTCGCGCCGCGCTCCAGCTTCTCGACGGCGCCGGTGAGCGCGGGAAGCCATTCCGGCACGAGGTGCATGCGGTAGTTGGCGCCAAAGGAGCGCTCGGTGCCGCAGAAGAGACCGTCGTGGTGTTCGTGCCAGCCGACGCCCTCGCCAGTGCTGAAGCGCTCCGCGACGCGCATCCGGCCGTCCATCACGGCGGTCGCGGCTTGGAAGATCCCGGCCATGGCCACGGGGCTCGACTCGTCGGCGAGGATGAACGCGTGCTCGGCGGGCAGCGTGTAGCTGTCCTCTTCGCTGTCGTACGTGACGAAGCCGCCCGCGGCCTGCGCGTTGAGCCACTCGCGCACGTAGCGCTCGTGGGTATTCGTGCGCGCGGCGAGTTCGCCGGCGCGGATGGGCTGGGCGTCGGCCATCGCGCGGTACAGCCCGAGCTGGTCGCCCACGGCGACGAGCGCGGCGTTCAACGCGGCGCCGACCTCGGTGGCGACCTGACCGGCGAATGCCTCGACGCGACTCTGATCGAGTGTCTGCATGGTGTCCTCCTTCGGTTGTGAGGTGGGCACCGTACGCCCGGTGTGGCGGTGATTCCTGAGGTGTATCTGAGGGTTCTCTGAGACGGGCTGGAGCTGTGCCCCTGCGGGACCCTGGGGTTCACGGGTCAGCCGGCTGACCGACGCCGACCCGGTCATCTCATCGGATTGCCGGCGCTACGACGCTGCGGCGTCGGATATCTCGCGGTCGAAGCTCTTATGAGCGTCGATCGAGGTTTTGAGGCGTTCGGCGATCTCCGAGGGAGGCGTTCCCTTGCGCAAGTAGGTCATCGCCCCGGCATTGATGAACTCGACGACGGAGTGCTCTGATTCGTCGACCGACAAGATCACGATGGCTGTACGCGGGGAAACCTCGGCGATGCCACGAGTGGCACCGAGGCCGCCGCCGGGCATTTGGACATCGACGAGCGCCGCATCGGGCTGCAGGCTCCCGGCAAGCTCGATCGCTTCGTCACCGTTCGTGGCCGCAGCGACCACGTCAAACTCTCCTCTGAGCTGGGCACTCAGCGTGGCAGCGACGACGGGATCGTCGTCTGCGATCAGCAGCCGCGGGCGACCGCCGTCGACAGGGCTGCGAGCCTCGTCGGGATCTGTGCTCATGAGTGCAATCACTCCGATCGGTTTGAATTCGCCATCTTTTCTTTGATCGGCCGCTTGCGGATGCCGTTGAACCTGACGGCCGCCGGGCCGGCTCGGAATTCGAGCTCGCTCGTCGTGCGACGCGATGGGTCGCCTGCGCTGCCCGGGAGGGTCTGGGGATCCAGTCCGAGGAACGCGTCCACCGCCTCCGGATCAAACTGGCGTCCACGCTCGGCCTCGAGGTGAGCGCGAGCCCGATCATGTGTCCAAGCGCCGTCGTAGGGGCGCTCATGGGTGAGCACGTCGAAGGCGTCGGCGACGGCGACGATCCGGGCCGGCAGCGGGATGGCGGTCGTGTCCAGGCCGTCTGGATAACCCGCCCCGTCCCACCGTTCGTGATGAGAGCGGGCGATCGTCTTGGCGAGCTGAATCAACACCGACGAACTGCCGGCGAGGATCTGCGCCCCAACCGTTGTGTGGGAGCGCACGACGCCCCACTCGGCGTCGCTCAGCGCGCCGCGTTTGAACAAGACGTGGTCTGGTATTGCGATCTTGCCGACATCGTGCAGGCGAGCCGCGAAGCCCAGCGTCTCGCACTCCTCCAAGGCGTTCCCGGTCGCCGATGCGATCATCGCTGACAGACGCCCGACACGCCACGCGTGAAGGCTGCTTTCGTCGTCACGGAACTCCGCCGCCTGGGCGAGACGTTCCAGGACTTCCAACCGCGCGCTGTCCAGGGCTCGCTCGGCCCGCCGAGCGCGCTGCTCGTGATCCCCAGCCAGCGCCTCAAGCTCGAGCGCGAGCCGTCGGGAGTGCAGCTGGTTGCGGACGCGCAACTCCAGCTCACCCCGGTCAAACGGCTGCGTTACGAAGTCAATCGCCCCGTAGGACAGGGCGAGACGACGGGCCTCGGGCGTGTTGTCGGCCGTGACGACGACGATCGGAGCCGGCGGCCCGGTGTGCGGCAGCTTGGCGAGTGCGGCCATCACCTCAAAGCCGCTGATCTCAGGCATGTGCAGGTCGAGGAGGACCAGGTCCGGCTCCTGATGGCGGCACAGCGTCACGACCAGCGAGGGGTCGCGCGTGGACTGGATATTCAGGTATCCCGCCGCCGTCAGCATTCGCTCGAGGACGACCACGTGGAGCTCGTTGTCGTCAACAATCAGGATCCGCATTCGCTGCAGCGAGACAGGCTCCATAGTTCTGTTTGTCGCCCGCAATGACCGTCGTTGGTCAGTAGTACCCCGCGGTTCACTCAGGTCGCGCCTGCTGGGGCCGATTCAAGAGTGTGTGAACTCGGCGGAGGATTCCCGCAGCCATCTCAGCGCGGGTGAGCGATGAGCAGCGCGATCGCCGCGATCATGCTGAGCGACCACCATTCGTGTGCGATCCTCGAGGTCAACAGAGCCTTCTGCTCGCTCACGGGCCACTCCCGCGAGGATCTGGTCGGCCGAACGGCGCTCGATCTCGGTCTGATGGCCAGCGAGGCACCATACGAAGAGACCGCGCTCGTGGTTGATCAGTGGCTCGAAGCTGTCCATAGGACGCAGATGCGCCGCAAGGACGGCGTGGTCCGAATGGTTGAGTTCTCACACGAGCTGCTGCCCGGCAACGAGCTTGTGCTGTCGGTCGCGCGTGACGTGACCGATGCGGACTCCGCGGCAGCTCTGCGAGCGGCGAGCATGGCCCCGTTCTCGGACGCTGACGGCATATACGCGCTGGGAGCGGACGAGTTGCAGGATCGCGATGAATGGGCGGGGATGGGGTCCCGCGCTCACGAGCCACCACCCGTGGAGACGTTGATCAAGCGGGCGATCGACAGGCGTTTGCAGGTCGACGCGGCGCGGTTCTTTGAGCTGGCGAGTGACATGGTGTGCACCATCAGCTCCGATGGTTGGTTTGAACTGCTCAATGACCGCTGGGAGCAGATACTCGGATGGAGTAAGGACGAGTTGCGTTCCAAGCCGGTACAGGAGTTCGTGCACCCCGACGATGACGCGCGCACGGGCGAGCACCTGCAGGGTCTTGGTTTCGAGAGGGGGCGAGCAACTGTCCGTTTCGTCAACCGGGTCGCGACCAAGCAGGGCGCGTGGCGCTGGCTCGAGTGGGCCTCAAGTCGCGCATCGGACGAGGAGATGATCTACGCGGCCGCGCGGGACGTCACCACTCGGGTCGAGGGTGAGGAGGCGATGCGCACGGCGAAGGCGGAGGCAGCCGCAGCACGCGATGAGGCCCTCGCGGCGAGCCGATTGAAGTCAGCGTTCCTGGCGAACATGAGTCATGAGGTGCGGACGCCGCTCAACGGCGTGATCGGGATGGCCGATCTGCTCCTCGATAGCCACCTCGACGAGCAGCAGCGCGACAACGCACGGTTGCTGAAGAGCGCCGGTGAGACGCTCGCGGCGCTCGTCGACGACATCCTCGATTTCTCGAAGATCGAGGCGGGAGCGTTGCGGCTTGAACACGTCGATTTCGATCTGCTTGAGATGGTCGAGGACACGTGTGACCTGATCGCCGATCGCGCGCAGCACAAAGGGATCGAGCTGACGATGCTGCTCGCGCCGGAGCTTCCCAGCATCGTCCGCGGCGACATCATCCGAGTGGGCCAGGTCCTGACCAACCTGCTCTCCAACGCGGTGAAGTTCACCAGCGAGGGAGAGGTTCGGGTTGAACTGAGCACCGAGTCCGCGAGCGACGACGTGACCGTTGTGCGGTTCGAGGTGACGGATACGGGGATCGGCGTCGACTCGGAGCGACTCGAGCAGCTCTGGCAGCCGTTCATCCAGGCCGATGACTCAACAACCCGACGTTTTGGAGGAAGCGGGCTAGGTCTCGCGATCGTCAAGCAGCTCGTCGAGATGATGGACGGCGAGGTGGGAGCTGACAGCGTCCCTGGCCGGGGGAGCCACTTCTGGTTCGCGCTGCCGCTCGAACGAGGCGAGCAGGCGCATCGGGACGACCACGCACTTCCCACGCTCGCGGGAACGAGACTGCTTGTGGTTGATGACAACGAAACGAACCGCCGCCTCATGGAGCAACTCGCCCGCCAGTGGAGCATGCAAGTCGACTCCGTCGCCGGTGCCGAGGCAGCGATGGTCCTGCTGCGCGATAACGCGGAGCAGGCGCCGTTTCAGTGCGTCGCGCTCGACATGAACATGCCGGAGACCAATGGCATCGAGCTCGCCGAGATGATCCGCCGTGATCCGACAATTCCCACGCCAGGTCTGGTGATGCTCACGAGCACGTTTGGCCAGCGCCAGGAGGCGCGTGAGGCTGGTATCGATGTCTGTATGACAAAGCCGGTGCGGCGCAACCGGCTTCGCAATGCGCTGGCGGAGGCGCTCGGCATCCGGTCACAACACGCGCAGCTGCCGGTGCAGAGCTGCCGAGACATGAGATGTTCCCCGCTGATCCTCGTCGCCGAGGACAACGACGTGAACCAGTCCGTCGTCGTTCAGCTGCTCGAGCGGCGCGGCTACCGGGTTGAAGTCGCACAGAACGGCGTCCGTGCGCTGGAAGCGTTGGGCCGGCGTGACTTTGCGGCCGTGCTCATGGACTGCCAGATGCCCGAGCTCAGCGGCTACGACGCCACCCGCGAGCTGCGCCGCCGTGAGCAGGGCGATCGGCATATCCCGGTGATCGCAATGACCGCTCACGCGCTGCGGGGCGACCGCGACAAGTGTCTCGCCAGCGGCATGGACGACTACGTCACCAAACCGCTGAGGTCCGACGAGCTCGACCGAATCCTCAGAAGATGGGCACCGAGAACGTCAACCGGCTCACCCGGTGAACCGACGCCCGAGAACCCCTCAGACACCCAACCCACGGCCGCGGACGAGCCGCTTGACCGGACCGGTATCGAGAGCCTTCGCGCCAGCCTGGGGTCGGCCGAGATCTTCCAACAGATCGTCGAGCTGTTCGGATCCCAGACCCCGGAACTCCTCGCCCGCATCCGCGGCGCGATCGACGACGGGGAGCCAGGACCGGTCGCTGAGAGCGCGCACAAACTCAAGGGCTCGTGCATCACGCTCGCGGCGACCCAGATGGCGGACGTTTGTCACGATCTCCAGGTCGCAGCCGCGGCCGGTTCACTCGAGGGCGCGCCAGCACTCATCGCTCAGCTGGACCAGGCTTTCGAACGGTCATACGCCGCGCTGATGGAAGAACTCAAATCGTCGTGATGCCGGCCTGGCGTGCATCGGAGCTGGGAAGGGACTGTCAATCGACCATCTCGAGCTCGTCTCGGTCGCCCTCGACCACCTCTGGGAGGTCGATGACTTCAGCCAGGCCCTCGGTGGCGGTTGACCCGAACCGTCGGTCCAGGAAGAACGCCTCGACGATGATGTCGGGGTCGACGTGCGTCTGCGAGAGCAACGCGACGACGGTGCGTCCCGTGACCTCTTCGACGGTTTGCGTATACCGCCCGGCCATGACGCGGGCGAAGTTCGCGCGCAGGGCAAGCACGCGCTCGGGTTCGCCCCCATCCACCATCGATTGCTCGAGCGGCGTGAGGTGCGTCAACCGGGCAACGACCACGATCATGTCCTTGACCGCATACGCGTCGACCGTGGTCGACCGGCGGCCGTAGTGCTCGTCCTGTATGCCCGCCATCGCCCGCGAGATCGTCGCCAATTGCTGTCGGCCCGACATCCCAGACTCTGAGATGCTCATGCCAGCCTCGTTCCCAACTCTTCTCCTAGAGAAGACCACCGCTGGGCTGAGAGAGAGGGAGAGGCCCCACGAGGGTGTGCGCTGTAAGCCTAGCGCCCGGACCCGCGGCGGCCTGTGGCGACGGCTCACGTTGGCGTTCGCCCTGGTCGCCGCCGTGACCGCGGCGCTTGCCCCCGGCGCCTCCGCGGTCGTCACCGTGACCTCCCATGGCCAGTTCATCGGAGTGATGCCACGGCCCGGCGTCAATCCGGCGATGCTCCCCGGCGTCAAGCACGCCCGCACGCTGTCGGCCACCGCCTCGGTCAGTGACGGCCTCGGCTACCACGGCGGCCCGGTTCTACACACAACCCGCCCGTACCTCGTCTTCTGGGTCGGTGCGGGCGGCAGCACGCCGATCGACCCTGGCGTCGAGTCCGTATTCGACCAGTACCTCACGGACACCGCGACCACCGGTGCCACGGACACCGACGGCTACGGGGTCGGCCGTCAGTACACCGACACGACCGGGTTCGCTGATGCGGGTCAGAGCTTCAGCGCCGCGAGCCAATCGATCTCTGACACCCAGCCATACCCGACGCTCGACACGAACGCCTGTGCGTCGACGCTCTCCAACTGCGTTACGGACGCTCAGGTGCAGGCCGAGCTGACCCGCCTGATCGCCGCCGACGGTCTGCCCACCGGGACGGGCGCCCGCGCCCCCGTGTACTTCGTCGTCCTGCCGGACACGGTCGACGGCTGCGATACGGGCAGCGCCGACTGTGCGAGTTCGACCTTCTGCGCGTATCACTCGAACTTCACCGACGGGCCCGACCATGTTGCCTACGCCGTGATTCCGCTGCTCAACGCGAATGGGATCTGCCAGGCCGACGGCACCAACGTGCTCCAGGCACCCAACGGCACATTCGGCGACGTCTCCCCTGACGTCGGCCTGGACAACCTCAGCCACGAGTACAACGAGTCGATCACCGATCCGCTCGGCACCGGGTGGTGGAGTGCGTCGACCGGCCAGGAAGAGGCCGACAACTGCGAGTCCTACGGGGCCACGGAGGACCCGGCGAACGGTCTCAACCCTGACAGCTACCTCCCGACCCTCGGTGGCACCGAGGACTTGGGCACGCTGTATGACCAGCTGATCGACAACGACCAGTACTACACCCAGACCGAGTGGTCCAACGGGGATCTCGACTGTCACGCGCAGCCGGTGGCCAGCGGCTTCACCCCCGGGATGCTCGCCCCTGCGGCGGTCGGCACCGGAACCGCGGCCAGCTTTACGCCGAGCGCGGGCGCCGCCTCCGTCTCGAGCGCCACCTGGGACTTCGGCGACGGCTCGCCGCCGGTCTTCACGGTCGGCGGCGGGACCCGCAGCCACACCTACGTTGCGCCCGGGCGGTACACGGTCACGCTGACTGTCGTCGATGACAACGGGAACTTGGCGACGAAGACGCACCCGATCTCGGTCGGCAGCCCACCGACGGCCGCGTTCACCGCGCCGAGTACTTCTGCAGCCGGGGCCACGGTCGACTTCGATGCCTCCGGTTCGAGCGATCCGAACGCGGGGGTGGCAATCACCGGCTACTCGTGGCGGTTCGGCGACGGAAGCAGCGGCACCGGCGTCGCTCCGACTCACGCCTATGCCCACGCTGGGACCTATGACGCCACGCTCACGATTGCCGACTCCGGCGGGTTCACCGCCTCGGCCGCCCGCACCATCGTCGTGCACTCGGTGCCTGCGGCCCGGATCGCCGTCCTCTCCGCCCATCCCGCGGCAGGGGTGCCGGTCGGTTTCAGCGCCGCGTCGAGCACTGCTTTCGGCGGGTCGCTCACCGGTGAGAGATGGTCCTTCGGCGACGGCACGTCAGGGGCGGGCACGAGCTCGCGGCACACCTTCACCCGCGCCGGCACCTACAGGGTGCGGCTGACCGTGACGACCGCCGACGCGCAGGTAGCGACGGCGGCGGCGACGGTCACGGTGGCTCCT
This sequence comes from uncultured Solirubrobacterales bacterium, assembly GCA_963850335.1. Taxonomy (GTDB): domain Bacteria; phylum Actinomycetota; class Thermoleophilia; order Solirubrobacterales; family Solirubrobacteraceae; genus Palsa-465. Next base: position 33,264 of record CAWKKY010000003.1, read on the forward strand.
GCCGAGAAGATCACCAGGCTCACGCTCACCGCCCACGGCAACGGGGTGCGGCTCACGATCGCGCTGTCCGGGCCCGGTGCGCTGACCGTCGCCGGCCGACGCTCCGCCATCCGGAGCGCGGGCACGCACACGATCAACCTCGCGCTCAGCGCAGCGCAGAAACGGACCCTGCGTCGGCGCCACGCGCTGCTCGACACCGTCAAGGTGACGTTCGCTCCGTCACTCGGTCCGGTGATCACGCGGACCGTCAAGGTAACGTTGCGCCGGCGATGATCACGCGCGGCCCGGGGATGACATGAAGATCGACTCGCTGGGCTATCAGGACAGCGTTGCGCAGGCCGCTGACCAGGCGATCCGAGCGGAACGCGACGGCTACGACACATGGTGGGCGACGGAGACGAAGGCGGACCCGTTCCTTGAGTGTCTGCTTGCGGGCGAGCGGACGGAGCGGATCGCAATCCGCACCGGGATCGCGGTTGCGTTCGCGCGGAACCCGATGACCGTCGCGCTCCAGGCCAACGACGTGCAGGCGTATTCGCAGGGCCGATTCGAGCTCGGGCTCGGCACACAGGTGAAGGCTCACATCACGCGCCGCTACGCGATGCCGTATGACCACCCGGCGCGTCGCATGCGCGAGTTCGTGCTCGCGGTTCGGGCGATCTGGGACGCGTGGGCGAGCGGAAACCGACTGCGGTTCGACGGCGAGTTCTACTCGCACACGCTGATGACGCCGATGTTCGATCCCGGCCCCAACCCGCACGGCAATCCGCCGATCTTCGTCGCGGCAGTCGGTCCGCTGATGACGGAGGTCGCGGCGGAGGTCGCCGACGGCGTCGTGCTCCACGGGTTGTGCACCGAGCGCTACCTGCGCGAGGTGATGCTGCCGGCGCTGGAGCGCGGCGCGGCGAAGGCCGGCCGCAGTCTCGACGGGTTCGATATCAACATGCCCGGCTTCGTCGCCGTCTACGAAACCGAGACGCAACGCCTCGAGCGGATCGCCAAACTCAAGGCGCAGATCGGCTTCTACGCCTCGACGCCGACGTATCGCCGCGTCCTCACGCTCCACGGCTGGGAGGCGGAAGGCGAGGAGCTCACCGCGATGAGCAAACGCGGAGAGTGGGGGAAGCTCGCGGACCTCATCACCGACGAGATGCTCGACGTCCTGGCGATCACAGGCACGCCCGCCGAGGTTGCCGCGGAGATCGTGCGCCGCTACGGCGATGTCGCGACGCGGATCGTGCTCCCCGGGGCCGACGAACCGGAGGCGTCGCTGCAGGTGCGGGACGCGCTCCGAGCTGCCGGGGTGGTGTGAGGTCGGCCGCCTGCGCGGCCGCTCAGAGCCAGACGCGCTCCTGGCTACCCTTTAGTGGTGGCTTCAGTCATGGATCGACGAGCCTTCCTCACTGGGGCGCTGCCCGTCACCGCCGCAGTTCTCGCCGGTGCGCCGCAACTCGTGTCGGCCGGCACGCGCCGTCCGCTCGCCCTCGTCTACCGAGGTCCCGCGGCTTCCCCGGGATGTCCGGAATCGGTGGCCGCCCTGCTGCAACGCTCGCCGGCTCGTTTCCGGACGACGTTCTGCGGTCCGAACGAACGCGTACCACTGACCGCCGCCGCGCTCTCGTCCGCCACCCTCTATGCCCAGCCTGGGGGGACGGACCTGCCGCCTGCGTGGCGCCACATGCATCTCGTACGCGGAGGCGATCCGCGCGTTCGTGCGCGGGGGCGGAAACTACCTTGGGTTCTGCCTCGGCGGCTACCTGGCCGGGCGGAACCCGGGCTTTGACCTGCTTCCGGGGGACTCGGGTGAGTACATCGAGTCCCGCGGCGCCGAGATCACGGGCCTCAGGGACGCGGTCATCACCGTCCGGTGGCGTGGCCACCTGCGCCGCGTCTACTTTCAGGATGGCCCCTACTTCACCCTTGATCGCGGCGCCCCGGCAAAGGTGCTCGCGAGGTACGAGAATGGCCTCGCGGCGGCCATCGTCGCCCGCTCCGGAGCGGGGCGCGTCGGCGTCGTCGGACCGCACCCGGAGGCCGACGGCACCTGGTTTCAGGGACTGCCGTTGCGCCCGGTCGACGCCCGCGATCTCGGCCGCGATCTCATCGAGACGACGTTGCGGTTCTGATACGCGCCCGGCACCTTCGTGGCCATCCGGCGATCAATGCCGAGGGTGAGCCGGGTTCATCGACCGTTGCGGGGGGGTCTATGGGCCGTAGGTCCCCTATAGGGGACTGGATGCCCAGAGACCCCTCGCCCAGGCCGGTCCGGCTCCGTTTCGATGCGCCGTTCGCTGGTCGACCGCCGGCCGCGCCGGGGACCGTCGCGCCGGAGACCCGGCTAGGTATCGTGCCGTGCCGATGATCGCGCGGACTGATCGCGTTTGCCGTCGCCGGCCGCGGTGCGCGGGACCGCGCGCTGGCATGAGGGCGACGCGGCTCACGGGTGTGATCGTGGCCTGCGCCCTCGCCGGCTGCGGGGGCACCGCGGCGCAGCAGTCGAGCACGACGGCCGGTTCCGGCTTTGCCGGAACTGCGCTGTCGCCCGTGAAGAGCGCGCCGCCGCTCGCTCTCCGCAACTACCTCGGCGACCCCGTCACGCTCACGCAACTGCGCGGTAAGGCCGTGCTCGTCACGTTCCTCTACACGCATTGCGTCGACGTGTGTCCGCTCATCACCGCCAACCTGCGGGTGGTGCTCGACAAGCTCGGCCCCAAGGCGAAGGAGGTCCGGATCGTCGCCGTCTCAGTCGATCCGCGCGGAGACACGAAGCACAGCGTCTCGGCGTTCCTGCACGCCCACGGCATGACCGGGCGGATGAAATACCTCATCGGCTCCGCAGCTGAGCTTGGTCCGGTCTGGAAGGCGTGGCATGTCGCGGCCGTGCGAGATCCGACGAACAACAAGCTCGTGACCCACTCCTCGGTGACATACGGGGTGTCGTCCACGGGCAACCTGATGACGATCTACGGGTCGTCTTTTCAGCCGGCGCAGATCCTCCACGACGTTCCCGCGCTGATCGCCGGGACGGGGTCATCCTGACAGGTGACGCGCGAACCACTCCCCGGCGAGACGGGCGACCTCGTCGAGTGCGCGGGTGTCGTCGAACTGGCGCCGCGCGTCGGGGACGAGCGCCAAGGCCGAGGGGCCGCGGAGCCGCCTCCGAGCCTCACGGTGCAGGTCGAGCGCGAGTTGATCGTGGCTGCCGACGATCAACAGTGTCGGACAGTGGACCTCGGAAAGCGCGTGGTCAGCGAGATCCGGTCGCCCATCGGCGCTGACCACGGCCGCGATCTTGGGTCCGAGTTCGGCGGCGGCGCGCAGCGCGCCAGCGGCACCCGTCCCGGTGCCAAGGTAGCCGATGTTCAGCACCGCGAGATCAGGCTGCGCGTGCGCCCACCGCGTGCTGGCCATCACTCGGTCGGCGAGCAGGCGGATGTCGAACACGTTGGTCCGGTCTCGTTCCTCCTCCCAGCGCAGCAGGTCGACGAGCAGCGTCGCGAGCCCACGGTCGGCGAGGCTGCGAGCCACCTCACCGGCGCCCGCATCGAACCGGCTCGACGCACTGCCCTGGGCGAACACGATCAGGCCCCGCGGTGCCGAGGGCATGATCAGGTTGCCGGCGATCTCGAAGGCTGAGATCCGCACTTCCCGGCCCAGGGCGCGGGGCGGACCCGCCAGATCATCCACGGGCACCTCGGCGAGCTCCGGCAATGACCGTAGTTCTCCACACCTCGCTTTGCCGCAATTCCCTGTTTCCTGATGGGCGGGGGTTGCCTACGGTCGGCTCATGGTGTCCAACAACGGCTCGAGCGAGAGGAAGGCTGGACGATGAACGATCGACGAGCCGGCCGAACGGCGGAGCAGGCGGGGCCGCTCCGGACCCCCAACCGCGCTGCGACGCATCTGTTGGAAATCCTGGCACGGACCGGTCGGCCCACCACGGTCGACGAACTTCGCCGGGAAGGCGTTGCGGCCCCGGCCCAGGGCATCTACGAGCTGCAGCTTGCCGGCTACGAGATCGATCGGGTCGCCGTCGGGCAGGCCACAGGGCGCCCGGCCAGCGGCTACCGGCTTCGGACGCCGGTGCCCGCCGACGCGCGTGACCGAGACGAGCTGGCGGTGTCATCGGATCCCTCGCCGCGGCTCCGTCCGGACCTGAACGTGACGACCACACGGCGGCGCCGCCGTGGCGGGAGCGCTCGCATTGGCGACCGGCCACGTCGTCGGGCGGTTGGCGCGCGTTAGCGACCGTCTCGCGGGCGTTGCGTGCTGGGTGGCCATCACTCTCCCGGTCCGATCAAACTCTCACCCTCGGCCGGGCGCATCGGTATAACGCCGCAACGCTGGTGACGCCCTGGCGGGAGGATGATCTGTAGCGTCGCGACTTCCGATGACGGACGCGGTGGCAGTGGTGCGGTCTCGCCTGCGTGCGGGACGCGAATCAGAGGAGACGGCGGACGGACGGTCCGGCGTCGCGTTGCGTCGTTCGCTCTGGGCGCTTCTCGCCGTCGCGGTCATCGGGCTGGCGGTGGTGTTCGTCGAGCTGACGCGGATGCGGCCGGAATACGACGCTTACGGCTGGCTCGTGTGGGGCAAGCAGACGCTGCACTGGAACCTCGACACGAACGGCGCGCCGTCCTGGAAACCGCTGACGTTCCTGTTCACAGTCCCGTACGCCCTGGCCGGAAACACCCAACCGTGGCTGTGGATGGTGACCTCGGTCGCCGGCGCGTTCATCGGTCCCGTGTTCGCCGGGCGGATCGCGTTTCGTCTCGCGGCGCCGGCGCCTCGGTACGCCCGCGGGATCGCGGCCGCCGTGGCCGGCGTCGGGGTGCTCGGGATGGTCGGCTACTGGCCGCTCATCCTGATCGCCAGCTCGGACCCGATCATCGTCAGCCTGTGTCTCGCGGCGATTGACTGCCATCTGTCGGACCGTCCGCGATGGGCGTTCATCCTGCTCGTGCTCGCCGGCCTCGGCCGGCCCGAGGTATGGCTGTTCATCGGTCTCTACGCATTATGGGCGTGGCGTGCGGTGCCCCGAATGCGGATCCTGCTCGTCCTCGGGGTGGTGGTGGTCCCGGCAATGTGGTTCGGAATCTCGGCGCTGACGGCCAAGACGTGGCTGCGCGCCGGGGATGTCGCGCTCGGCACTCGCAACGCGCTCCGCCACCATGAGATCAAGGGCGTGCTTGACCGCTTCGGGGACCTCTACGAGTTGCCGGTACAGATCGCCGCGCTCGTCGCGATCGGGTTCGGTGTCGTGCGCCGTGAGCGCGCCGTGCTCGTGCTCACCGCGGCGTCGGTGGCGTGGCTCGGCATCGAGATCGCGTTCGCGTTCCGCGGTTTTCCCGCCACGCCCCGGTACATGGTCGAGCCGGCGGCGGTGATGGTCGTGCTCGCGGGAGTCGGCGTCGCCCGCGTCCTGGGGCTCGCATCGCGGCTCCCGTTGGCCGCCCGGCCCCTCCCGGCACTCGCGGTCGCCGGGATGCTTGTGGCGTTGGTGCCGGCCCTCCGGGATCGCGTCAGCGTGGTCCGCGACAACATTCAGCTCCGCCGAACCGCCGGAGTGAAGATCGACCGGCTGGCGAGCGTGATCGCACTCGACGGCGGCGCCAAGCGGATTCTCGCCTGCGGAACGCCGGTGTCGGTCGGCGGGTATCAGAGCACGCTTGCATGGGAGCTGGGCCTCAACGTCGGGTTCGTCGGCCACAAGCCCTCACGCGCGATTCACAAGGGGTATCCGATCATCCTGTTCAAGCCGTACTACCTGGGCTGGCTCGTGCTCCCGATCCACCTCTCACCGACCCATCGCGCGGCGTGCGCCCGGCTCCGCGCGAACACCGCGTTCGGCAACGGGACCTATGCCCCGGCGCACGCGGTGGTCACGACGGGCCGAGCGGTCAGCCGTTCGACAGCGCGGACTGCAACGACGCCAGCCCATCGCCGAGCACGAGCGGGCCGTGCGAGACGAGCACGTGCTCAACGGGCAAAGCCGTCAACCCGGTGAGGACCTCGCACAGGCGCTCCCGGCCTCCGGGCGGCTGAACCCAGGACGGGGGACACATCCGCAGCTCCCCGTCCCCGCGCCGGACCATCGCATCGCCGAACGCGAGCGCCCGCTGGGTGGGCAGCCACAGGCCGATCTCGTCGATCCGTTCGATGTCGATCACCCGGAGTCCGAACGGCTCGTCGCGGTCGACGACACCGTGATCGAACGGCTGGTCGATCCCACGCGACGTCGCCGGCCGCGCCCACACGTCCGCGCGATACCGTCGCGAGGCCTCCGCGATGCTGCGCTGATGCCAGTGACAGGTGCGGATGATCCCGGCGCAGCCTCCGTACGCATCGACGAGTTCATCGATCGCCGGCCACTCGGCGACGAGCGGGTCGATGAGCACCAGACCGTCGCCCGAGCGGGTCGCGAACCACGAGACCGTGGGATCCCAGCCGTCCTCGCCGCCCTCGTCTTCGGTCCATTCGGGGTGGACCGCCTCGAAGTGCCACAGGCCGGTCAGGACCTCTCCGACGTCATCTGCCATCGACCCCGACGATAATGGGCCTCGTGTACGAGCGCGTTCTCACTGCCCCGATCGCCGCGGTCGGGCTGCTCGCGGGGTTCGGCGTGGCGGTCGCAAGTGGCTCGCGCCCGCTCGGTGGTGTGGTGCTCGCCGTCTGCGGAGTGACCTGCATCGTCGTCTGGCTGCGCCGGGATGGCGTCCGCACGGCGGCGATCCTCTCGGTCGTCGGGCTCGTCGCGTTCGCCGTCTCACACGTGCTCGGTCTCGTGATCGGCGCGTGGCCGTCGGTGATCCTCGTGGCGGCCGTATCCGCGGGCATCTGCTGGCGGCTGTCGGACTCGCGGGCCGTGCAGCGGGGGTCGCGTCCTGGGCCTGGGACGCGTCCGGGGTCGGGCTCGGGCTCGGGCTCAGCCGAAGCTGGAGTTCGCCCGTAGGCCGGTGCACGCCGCCCGCTTGTCCTTGGGGACGTTGACGGGACGGACCTTCCAGCCCGCCCAGCGGGGCTCGAACAGGACGATCGGCGTGTGCCGCTTGATCTCGGCGGCCGGGTTCCAGCCGATGTCGGCGACGTTCTCGTGCATCTCCCAGGCGAGGATGCTCTGGAACCGGATTTCGGTGACCGGCTTGCCGCAGGCGCGGACGCGCTGCGCCCCGCCGACGTTTGCGATCACGGTGTCCAGGCGCCCGATTTGGCGTTTCCACGTCCGACCGAGGTTGATCCCGTTGTGAGCGAGTCGCGCGCGGGATCGGGCCGGCTGGGCGAGCGTCACGACGAGCGCGGCCACGCCCGCCACGGCGACCCAGCGCAGCAGGGCAAAGCGGTGCCGACCCAGCCCGAGCACGCGCCCGATGCCGGCGCCAACGAGCACGACGAGCACGGCGACCGGCTCGAACATGTACCGCGGGGACGGCGCCCACCCGTGGAGCGCGAACGCGATCTCGGTGAGCAGCCAGAGCATCGCCGCGCCGATCAGCATGATCCAGGTTCGATCGCGCTTGACGACCGCCAGCAGGACGGCGGCGAGCGCGGCGATCCACATCGGCAGCTCGTAAAGGCTGGTGAACCCGTCGAGCGTCCCGGTCACGCGATTGCCGTGCAGGGCAACCGTCGAGTCCGCCTCGATCTTCCCGGCGATGAACGGGCTGCCCGAGGCGATCGTCGGAACGCCAAACCACAGCAGTGGGATCGCGGCGGCGCCGACGAGGACGGAGGTCCGGAGCGCAGGGTCCGAACGCCACGCCCACACGGCATACACGGCGGTCACGATCCACGCCTCTGGGCGTCCGAGCGAGGCGAGCACGAGCAGCGCCCACGCCAGCCGCCGGCGGCCGGACAGATGGGCGTCGATGGCAGCGAGGCACAGCGTCGTCATCAGCGGGTCGGAGGTCGCAATCAGGACGAAATGCCAGTAGCCGGCGATGCCGAGCACCCCGAGGCCGGCGAACACCGCTCCGGTCAGGCGCGCGTAGTGGGGGGCGGGGGCGCTGAGCCGATAGGCGATCCGACCGGCGAACACCGAGCCCGCGAACGCACCCGCGACGGCAGTCACCGTCCACAACCACAGCGCTGCCTGCTGGGGGAGCAGGGAGTAGGGGAGCGTGAAGAGGAATGGAAGCGGCTTCCACGATGGCGCCGCATTGAGGTCGAGGTTGAGATGGACGGCCTGATGGCCCCAGACGAGCCAGCCATACGCGTCGTACGCGGGCCGCACGCCAGTCAGCACGACGAACGCAACGGCTGCGAGAAGCACGAGGGCGGAAACGACGATCCAGGGCAGAATCCGCCACCGGCGGGTCCGCGCGCGCTCGGGAGGAGCGGGGCCGTCGTTCGCTCCCCGCCGCGGATTTGGCAGAGAGAGCGTGACGTGGCTCACGTTCGGAAAGTAGCGAACCGCCGAAGGCTTCGTCGCCGGACGGGACCAGACGCTACGCCGAGATATCGGGGGGCGGCACGTGCAGGAGCCCCTCGATCATGAGCCGCAGACCGAACCGGAAGCGCTCGTCACCGGTGCCGCTCGTCAGCACCCCGAGCATCGACATCGTGTTCGGGATGGTCGCGGGGTCGAGACGCCGGAACGCGTCGCGGATGGCTTCATCAAAGCCATCTGGGGGAGCCCCCTCCTCGACGTAGATGGCGGTCTCGTACGCCGTTGCGTTGATGTACAGGAACACGCAGTCGAGAAAGAAGCCGATGCTGCGGTCGTCGACGCCGCCGGCCCGCAGCAAACCGATCACGCGGTCGGCGACGATCGCCGAGTTGGGTCCCGTCGGGACGTTGGCGAGCGGAACCCGCGCGATTCCGTGGTGGCGCTCGAGCGTCGCCAGGATCCGGAGCAGCAGTGACTCGAGCTGATCGCGCCAGCGCGCTGGATCAGGGGCATCGCCGAGATCGATCTCGCTGACGACGAGGTCGAACATCTCGTTCAGCAGCTCCTGACGGTTGGCGACGTAGACGTAGAGCGAGGCCGCTCCGGTGTCGAGCTCCGTGGCGACGGCCCGCATGGTCACGCCGTCGATGCCCTTGACGCGGAGAACGCGCAGACCGGCCTGGAGCACCGCCTCCTTGCTCAGGGGCGGTTTGGCCGGCTGGGACCGGGGCGTGGCTCGCACGTCGATAAGTGTACCGGCTTGACACGAACGCCGTTCGTAACGTACGTTGTTCGTGACGAACAACGTTCGTCGAGTCTCGTCCGTCCACCGAAAGGCAGGGATCCATGTCGGTCACCACCTCAATTGCCCCCGACGCGGGGGCGCGTGTCCATCGTCCGCCCGACCCGCGGCGTTGGATGGTCCTCGCAATCGTGCTCGTCGCGGAGGTCATGGACCTCATCGATGGGACGATCGTCAATATCGCGGCGCCGTCGATCCAGCGCGATCTCGGCGGCGACGCGACAACGCTCCAGTGGTACGGCGCTGCCTACACGCTGGCGTTCGCGGTGCTGTTGATCACCGGCGCCCGTCTCGGCGACCGGTTTGATCGGCGCAAGGTATTTCTCGTCGGCGTCGTCGGCTTCACGGCCGCGTCCGTCGCCTGTGCGGCGGCCCCGAGCTCGGCGTTCCTGATCACGATGCGGGTTGTCCAGGGCGGGTTCGGCGCACTCCTCATCCCACAGGGTTTCGGGATGATCAAGGCCGTCTTCCCCGATGACGAGGTCCAGAAGGCGTTCGCGGCGTTCGGGCCCGTGATCGGCATCGCAGCGGTGATCTCACCGATCCTCGGTGGCGCCCTCACCTCCGGCGATCTGTTCGGCCTCGGCTGGCGGGCCGTGTTTCTCGTCAACCTCCCGCTCGGGATCATCGGCCTGATCGGATCGCTCCGCGTGCTGCCCCGGGGCACCGGGATCCCCGGGACGCGGCTTGATCCCGGCGGCGCCGTGATCGCCACTCTGGCGGCCTTCGCGCTCATCTTCCCGTTGGTTCAGGGCCGGCAGCTCGGCTGGCCGGCGTGGGTGTTCGTGATGTTCGCGGGTGGGGTGATCGGGTTCGCCGCGTTCGCTCTGTACGAGCGGCGCCACGCGGAGCGGGCGCTGATCGCGCCGAGCCTGCTGCGCAACCGGACGTATACGAGTGGCCTGGCCGTGGCGCTCTGCTTCTTCGCCTCGATGATCGGGCTGAACCTCGTGCTGTCGCTGTTCTGTCAGCTCGGGGAGGGGTTCTCGCCGATCCGAACCGGACTGACACTCGCTCCGTTCGCACTCGGCGTCGCGTTCACCGCCGGCCCGTCGTATCCGTTGGCCCAGCGGTTCGGGCGCGTTTCGATGCAGATCGGCTTCGGCGTGATGGGCGCCGGGTTGGCGCTGCTCGCGCTGATGGTGCATGACGGCGGCGCGCACACGTCGGCCTGGTCGCTCGTGCCGGGCGAGCTGCTCGCGGGCGCGGGGATGGGCTTGGCGCTGCCCCCGCTGTTCGACTTCATCCTGGCCGGGGTGCAGGATCACGAGGTCGGCTCGGCGTCCGGCGTGCTCAACGCAGTCCAGCAGTTCGCCGCCGCGCTGGGCATCGCCATCTTCGCCACCGTGTTCTTCGCCTATCTCGACGCTCACCATCCTCCGGTGACGGCCATCACGCGGACGACGCTGCTGACGCTGATCCCGCTCGGCCTGGCAACCCTCGGCGTGTTCCGGCTGCCGCAACGTCCCCGCGAGAACGCGATTGCGGGTTAGAGTGCGCATCGCATCTGAGGCACGGACGAGGGATCGAGAGACATGCCATACGCCGACGTCAATGGTCAACGCATTCGCTATGAGGACTCCGGCGGCGACGGGCCACCGGTGATCCTCTCGCACGGGTTCCTGATGGACCGCGAGATGTTCGCTCCCCAGGTCGCGGCGCTTTCGCCGGAGTACCGCGTCATCACCTGGGACGAGCGTGGGTTCGGCGAGACGGAGTTCGACGGACAGCCGTTCACCTACTGGGACTCGGCGAAAGACTGCCTCGGCCTCCTCGACCAGCTCGGTATCGAGGAGGCCGTCGTCGGCGGCATGTCCCAGGGCGGGTTCCTGTCGCTGCGCGCGGCCCTGCTCGCCCCCGAGCGGGTCCGGGCGCTCGTTCTGATCGACACCCAGTCCGGTGTCGAGGATGCCGAGCGGCTGCCGGCCTACCGGCAGATGCAGGAAACGTGGCTGGCCCACGGCCCGGTCGACGAGCTCACGCAGGCGATCTCCGCGCTGATCATCGGCGACCCGGTGGTGAGCGAAACGTGGATCGCCAAGTGGCGTGAGCTTCCCCGCGAGGCGATGATGGAACCGACGGAGACCCTGTTCACGCGTGATGACATCACCGACCGCGTCGGCGAGATCACCTGCCCGGCGATCGTGTTCCACGGGACGGCCGATGCGTCGATCGAAATGGCCAAGGCGCAGGCGCTGAGCGCGGCGCTTCCGGACTGCCGCGGGCTGGTGCCGATCGAGGGCGCACCGCACGCGTCGAACCTCACCCACGCCGACCAGGTCAACGGCCCGTTGCTCGAGTTCCTGCGCGCGGTCTAGACTCGATTGTCAATGGACAACATCACGATGACCACAGCCGAGCTCGACGCGCTCCGCCAGGAGCTGCACCGGCTCGAGAGCGACGGGCGCCGTGAGATCGCGGCCCGGATCAAGACGGCCCGAGAATGGGGCGACCTCAAGGAGAACGCGGAGTACCACGCCGCGAAGGAGGACCAGGCACACCTTGAGACGCGAATCATCAAGCTGCGCGAGCAGGTCCGGCGCGCCGACGTGGTCGAGGTGAGCACAGCGACCGAGACCGTCTCGCATGGCTCGACCGTGTCGTACACCGACCGCTCGAGCGGCCGCACCCAGAAGTTCAAGATCGTCTCGCCGCACGACGCGAAGCCGGCTGATGGTTCGCTGTCGGTCGCCTCGCCGATCGCGCAGGCGCTCCTCGGCGCGCGTGTCGGCGACATCGTCCAGGCCCATACGCCAACCGGCGCGCGGGCCCTCGAGGTTCACACGATCGACTGACGGAGCCGGGTCTGGGGCCCACTCATCGGAGCTGGGCCAGCACACTCACGGGAGCTGGGCCCATGGCTCGGTGAGCTCGAGGTCAGCCTCGAGCACGCGATGCGGACTGAGTCCGAGCCGCTCGAGATCGGCGTGGTACGCCCGGCACGCCTCCTCGGCCCCGAGAAGGCCATCACTGAGCAGTCGCAGGTAGTGCACGAACGTCAGCGGGTGTTCGCTGTCCTTGATCTTGCGCCCGAACAGCGCCGCCCGGGCTCCGTGGCGCCGAGCTCGCTCGAGCAGCGCGAACGCGTCGTGAGTCGTCCCCGACGAGCCGCCGAGGATGCCCGGGACGAGGTGCGGGTCGTAGCTCGCCAGTGCCTCCATCGCGGTTGGCCCGAGGTAGGGCATCTTCAGGAACAGCGGGCGGGAGGCACGCGGGACGGCGGCGAGCGTGCGCACGACGAAGTCGGCGAGGAAGCGCCCGACGTCGGCCGGACCGTGACCGGGGACGTTGGGGACGAACACTTCCAGGAAGTGGCGGAAGTTCTCACGCTCGGCCTCGAGGCGGAACTCGCGGTAGCGCTCGAGCATCACGACGTCGATCTCCGCATCCCCGAGGGGGGTCACCGAGTACAGGCCGAGGTCGGCGCCTCCGGCGCGCTTGGCCTGTTCCAGGGTCGAGGTGCGAAACGGTCGTGAGGGCTGCTGCGGATACGTGGAGCCCGCGAGGATGTGGATATCGGTCGTGTCGTTCGCGCGGATCGCCGGCGTCACCGAGGATCCGTCGAAGATCCGCTCCTCGACGGTGAGCAGTTCGCTCGTTGAGATGCTCATGAGCATGACGTCGACGAGGCCCTGGGCGACGATCTCCCGCACCTGATCGCGATAGTCGGCGAGCGAGCGCGGCGCCCCGGTGGCCGCGTTGACGCCGGTGGCGGCCAGGCCGTAGGCCATGTCCGCGTCCTTCGCGTCGGCGAGGATGAACGCATCGGCGACGCCGGGTTCGGCGTGCAGGGCAGCCAGCTTCTCGTCCAGGGTCTTCGTCATCGCAGCACCACGGTTCCGGTTGCGTCGGGGTCGGCGGCGACCGACCCGAGATCGATTTCGAGGTCATTCCGGGACCAGCCACGTTTCAGCCGCCCCGCGATGTCCTCCCATGTGGGAATCCCACTCGTTGGATCCACGGCCTCGACGCTACACGCTCCGACCGCGGTGGCGATCGTCGCCGACTCCGGCGCACCCGCGCCGCGCAGGATCGCCATCAGCAGACCGGCGATGGTGGCGTCGCCCGAGCCGGTCGTGCCGACGATCTCCCGGGCGCGGAAGCAGGGGGAGAGCACCTCTCGGTCTCGCCACTGCGCGGGATCGAGGCCAAGCCGCTCGGCGACGGGGTGCAGGCGGGTCGGGTCTGCGGTCGTGCGCAGGTAGAGCCCATGTTCGCCGAGCTTGATCGCGACGATGGCGCTCCCGAGGGCGATCAACGTGCCGCTGATCTCGAGCAGGTAGGCGCGATCGATGACCGTTGCGAGTGGGCTGCCGGCTGCGAGCTCGTCGTAGCGCGGACGGTCGAGCATGAACAGGAGTTCGTCGAGGCTCGGCGCAAACACATCGACGGCCGGCAGCGCGGTTTCGAACACCGACCGCCAATCAGCGCGGCCGGCGGCGCTCGATGGATCCGGGAGGGAGAGATCGAGTGAGGTCACGAGACCGGCGCGGCGAGCATGCTCGAACAGCTCCCGCAGTTCGCTGCCCCGGTCGGCGTACATGCGCGGCATTAGGGGCGGATAGCCGAAGTGGAACAGGCGAGCGCCGGCGAGGTGCTCGTCACGAACGTCATCGGCGGCGAACGTCTCGTTCGCGCCGGAGCAGTGCAGGTAGCTGCGGTCGCGAAGCGGCGGGTTGATCACGATCGTGTAGCTCGTCACCGCGGACGGGGCGATCGTGAGTCCGTCCGCCAGCGCGGGGTCGAGGGCCCGGTAGGCCTGGGTCACGGCCCGCCCGAAGAGGTCGTCGCCGACCTTGCCGACGAGCCGCACACTGACCCCGAGCCGGCGCATTGCCAGGCCGGTGTTGGACACCACCCCACCGGTCGAGAACGTCGCGGGGCCGATCGCGTTGAGACGGCCGGGTTCGAGGTCGAGTGGTCCGAACAGCTGTGGGAACACGTCGAGCGAGACATGACCGGCGATGACAGCGTCGACGGTCATCGCGGCGGCCGTGATGAATCCGGCGCGTTCTGAAGCGACGTCTTCATCACCTTGCCGAGCTCGTTGCGCGGCAGCGCGTCGAGATAGCGGACCGTCCGAGGACGCTTGTGTGGCGTCAGCAGGCGAGCCACGTGATCGGTGAGCTCTTCGGCGGCGGGTGGTTGCGCAGCCGCCTCTGGCACGACCCACGCGACGATCCGCTCGCCGAGGTCGGCATCGGGCTCGCCGGTGACCGCGACCTCGCGGACGCCCGGAAACTCAAGGAGCGCGGCCTCGATCTCGCCGGCCCCGATCTTGAAGCCGCCGCTCTTGATCAGGTCGACGCTCTGGCGGCCGATCAACCGGATGTAGCCGTCCGCTTCCCGTACCGCCACGTCGCCGGTTTCAAACCAGCCGTCGCGGAACGCCTCGGCGGTCGCGTCGGGTCGGTTGAGGTATTCGAGGAACAGGCTCGGTCCCCGCACGAGCACCTCGCCGACGGTCGTGCCGTCGGCGGCCTCGATCGTGCTGCCGTCCTCGTCAACGAGGCGCAGCTCGATCTGCTTCAGCGGAAGTCCGACCGCGCCGGCGCGCCGCTCGCCGTCTGCCCGGATTGCACAGATCATGAGCGTCTCGGTCATCCCGTAGCGCTCCACGACCCGCTGAGCACTCGCGCGTTCGATCCGCTCGTGATCGGCGACCGACAGGGGCGCGGAGCCCGACACGAGCAGCCGGGCCCGCCCGAGCGCCCCCGCGAGAACCGGGTCCTCCTCGGCCGCCGCGGCGAGCCGGTGGTACATCGTCGGCACGCCGAACAGCATCGTCGCCGGACCCCCGAGGGCCGCCGCGACCCCCTCCGGACTGAACGAGCCGAGGTGGTGGAGCGCGCCGCCGAGCCGGAGCGGCCCAAGCGTCCCGAGCACAAGTCCGTGCACGTGGAACAGCGGCAGTCCGTGGACGAGCACATCGCGGTCCGTCCATGCCCAGGCGTCGGCCAGGTCGTCCAGCGAGGCGGCGATCGCGCGGCGGGGCAGGACGACCCCCTTCGGAGGCCCGGTGGTTCCGGACGTATACACGATCAGCGCCGGGGCCTCCGGATCGTCGTCGCGGTGTCGGCCGGGGTCGCGGTCGGCCGGCCTGCGGTTGAAGCCGAGCGTGATCTCGTTCCGCTCGACATCTGCGAAGGCGCCCGGCAGGTCGATGCCCGGCGCGACGAGGATGCGGTCAGGCGCGCTATCGGTGAGGATGTGCGCGAGCTCGCGCTCGCCCGCCTTCGGATTGATCGGGATCGCCGGGATGCCGGCGGCGAGCGCGGACACGACGGCGACGGCTGTCTCCAGGTTCGGTTCTGCCCAGATCGCCACGCGCGCAGCGCCGTCGAGCTCGGACGCGAGCTCGAGCGCCCGGGTGCGCAGTTCGGCGTATGACAACGCGCCGCCCGGAAACCGCACCGCCTCGCGGTCCTTCGACGGTGGCGAGTCAAGAAAGGGGAGCAGCGGCATTGCGCTGACATCATTCCGCACGAGCCGCGGCCACATCATCTCCCTCTTGCGTCGGATGCGCCGGGGCGAACTGGATGACGCCTCAGTCCGGGAGCATGGGCACCGTGATCCCCGGGTCACGCCCGACGAGCACGCCGCGCGTGATCGCGTCCGAGCCGAACCGGTCTCGCACGAGGTCGAGGGTGGCGTCGAGCTCCCGCCGGCGGTCAAACGGGAGCGAGAGCTGCACGCCACCCTCGTCCGCGAGGTTCGTGAGCGCGATCCCGATCAGCGTGATCCCGCGGCGCTCGATCAGTGGCATCGCCTCCTCGAGCAGGTCGGTCACGGTGCGCAGAATGACGTGGGTCTGCGCGGTCGGCTCGCCCATCGTGTGCGAGCGCGTGGCGCGGGAGAAGTCGTCAAAGCGCAAACGGAGCACGACGGTCCGGCAGAGCCGATGGGCGCTGCGCATCCTCCGGGTGACACGATCGACGAGCGCGATCAGTGCGGTCACGAGCTCCTCAGGCGCACGCCGACGCCTCCCGAGCGCCCGTTGGGCGCCGATCGAGCGGCGCCGGCGGCGCGTCTCGACGGGGCGTGGATCGTAGTTGTGAGCGAGCGCGTGCAGGTGGCGCCCGGCGGCTCGTCCGAGCATCGAGATCAGCGTCGCCTGGGGCAGTTCGGCGACCTCCCGGACCGTCGTGATGCCCCGCTCACGGAGCTTGCCCGACGTCACCTTCCCGACGCCCCAGAGGCGCTCGACCGGGAGCGGGTGGAGGAACTCGAGCTCGCGGTCGGGCGGCACGAGCAGCAGGCCGTCCGGCTTGGCCACGGCGCTCGCCACCTTCGCGAGGAACTTCGTCCGCGCGATGCCGACCGTGATCGGCAGCCCAACCTCATCGCGGACCCGCCGGCGGAGCGTCACCGCAATCTCCCGCGGCGTGCCCGAGATATGCCCGAGTCCGCGCACGTCAAGGAAGGCCTCGTCGATCGACAGCCCCTCGACGATCGGCGCCGTGTCCTCGAACACCGCGAACACGGCCTTGCTCGCCTCGCTGTACGCCGACATCCGGGGCGAGACGACGATCGCCTGGCGGCAGAGCCGGCGTGCCTGGTAGCCGCCCATCGCGGTCTTGATCCCGAACGCCTTGGCCTCGTAGCTCGCGGCGAGCACGACCCCGGCCCCGACGATCACCGGCCGGCCCTGGAGCCGGGGGTTGTCCCGCTGCTCGACCGACGCGTAGAACGAGTCGAGGTCGGCGTGGAGGATGGTCGCGTCCCCGGACACGAACACATGTTCGCCGCGGGACCGGACGGACCCGGGCTGGGACCGCCCCGAGCCGGCTCCGGGTGAGGAGCGACCGGCGTATGGTCTGAGCCGACGTGGCGGGGAAACGCGACCCACTCAAGGACACGATCGATCGCCTGTATGGGCTGCCCCTCGACGAGTTCACGCCGGCCCGCAATGCCGCGGCGAAAGAGCGCCGCGCCGAGAAGGACCGGGAGGGCGCCGAGGTGCTGGGGCGGCTGCGCAAGCCGAACCTCGTCGCGTGGTCGCTCAACCGGGTCCGCCGCACGGAAGCCGGCACCGTGGACGAACTCATCGCCGCAGGTGAGCGGCTCCAGGAGGCCCAGCGCCAGCTCGTCACCGGGGGCGAGCGCGGTCTGCTCCGCGACGCCTCCGCCGAGGAGCGCCGGCTCGTGGGGTACGTCGCGGACCTCGCCTCCGCGGAGCTCGGGGCGGCCGGGCATCCGGCGGACGCGGCGATGCGGAGCAAGCTGTTCGCGACGCTGCACGCCGCCGCCGCGGACGCGGAGGTCCGCGCACTCCTGGATGAGGGGCGCCTCGTTCGCGACCATGAGCTGAGCGACCTGGGTCTGGGCGACGGCGACGGGCTCCTCGCCGCCCAGCCCGCACCGACGCCCGCGCGTGGGCGGGCACCCGCACCGACGCCCGCGCGCCGGCAGGCACCCGCGCCGCGAGCAGCCAAAGCGTCGCCTGAAAAGGCGCAGAACCGTGCCCACGAGCGCAAGGTCCGAGCGCTCACCGACCGGCTGGAGCGCGCTCGCGTTCGTCACGCCGAGCAGGTGCAGCGCGCCGATCACGCGCGGGAGCGCGCCGAGGAGGCGCAGCGCACCGCAGAGAAGGCCGCCCGGTCAGCGGAAGAAGCTGCGGACGCGGTCGGCGCGCTCGAGGCGGACCTCGACGCCCTGACCGCCGACCCATAGCGCCGGCGCCCTGTGGAAAAGCCGCACGCGGCGTCCGCGAGTCTTCAGTCTCCGCCAGAACTGCCGATGTCCGGGACATGAAGGCCACGATTCCAACCACTATGCGAGAGCTGCACAGCCGTGATAACGACGGCATCCACGTGCGGCTGCTGTGGTCAGAGCGCGAGGGCCGCCTCGCCGTGGCAGTGACCGATATCAGGACCGCCGAGGCATTCTGCATCGAGGTCCGCGACGGCGAGAACGCGCTTGAGGTGTTCAATCACCCGTACGCGTACGCGGCGTGGCATGGCGTCGGCACCGCCGAGGTGTTTGCGACCGGCGCATCTGACATTCCGCTCGCAGCCTGAGCTCCGCGATCACCTCGAGCCCGCGTGAGCGGGGATGACGAACGTGCGCAGGAAGCGCAGCGCGTCACGTCGGCGTCCGTCGACGATGATCTCCGCCGCGCGGACCGCGTCATCCAACTCTCGCCCGTGCCACAGCACGTGCGTGAGTGCGCCCGTGTCGGCGGTGATCGTGAGATCGGGGTGCTCGGTCCCACCGCGGGCGAGCGCGAGCTGACCCTCGGCGACGCGGGTTACAAACCGCTGTCCGTCGAGATCGAGCGCCACCGTCAGCGCGAGCGAGCCGGCGGCCGCCGGGCTAAAGGTCGTCTTGAGCGCGAGCGCGAGTGAGTCCGGACTCAGCTCGCCGTGCGCGGCGGGGAACGGCGCCTGGCTGCCCCAGCGCCCCAGTTCGAGCACGACCGGCTCGAGCGCCGCGCCCCGGGGGGTGAGGCGGTAGACGCGTGATCCGGCCGGTGGCGCCAGCGTGTCGCGGAGGACCAGACCCCCTTCCTCGAGCTCCCGCAAACGCTGAGAGAGCACGTCCGGGCCGATGTGCGGGAGCCCGGCCCGCAGGTCGGTAAAGCGCTTGGGTCCCAGCAGCAGGTCGCGCACGACCAGCAGTGCCCACCGCTCGCCCACGAGGTCAAGGGCCCGTGCCACGCCGCACGGGTCGGAATAGCTCCGCTTCTTCGCCATCGCGTACACGGTACTAGACAGTCCGGACTTCCAACTGTATGGTTGGTTTTTCCAACCAACGAGCGAGCGAGCGGAGGAGCAGGCAATGAGTGAGCGCGACAGCTACCCCCATGGCGTCCCGTGCTGGGTCGACACCGGTCAACCGGATGTCGACGCGGCCCTCGACTTCTACGGCACCGTGTTCGGCTGGGACTTCGCCGGCCCGGGTGAGATGCCCGGTGAGCCACCGGGCCGCTACTACGTCGCCCGGGTCGCCGGGCGGGACGTGGCCGGGATCAGCACGCAGCCACCGGGCACGCCCACGGTGTGGAACACCCACGTCGCCGTGGCGAGCGCCGACGACGCGGCGCGTGCTGCGGCGGACAACGGCGGGAGCGTCCTCGTCGCACCGTTCGAGGCGCCACCGGCGGGGCGTATGGCGGTGCTCGCCGATCCGGCCGGCGCTGTGATCTGCGCCTGGGAACCCGGCGAGCGACACGGCGCCCAGCGCATCAACGAGCCCTCCGCCTGGGCCATGAGCCGTCTCAACACCACCGATTCCGACGCCGCAAAGGGGTTCTACGGGACCGTGTTCGGGTGGGAGTCTGAGCGGCTGTCCCTCGGCGACGCGACGGCCACGCTGTTCCGCCTGCCCGGGTACGTCGGAGGCGAGCCGGAGCAGCCGGTGCCCCGGGACTCGATCGCTGTGATGATGGAGGCCGACGCGGGGACATCTCCTCACTGGAGCGTCGACTTCTGGATCGATGACACCGATGCCGCCGTGGAGCGGGCCGTCGCCGCCGGGGGGGCCGCGCTGGCGGCGCCGTTCGACATCCCGATGTTCCGCACCGCCGTGCTCGCGGACCCGCAGGGGGCTGCGTTCTCGATCAGCCAGCTGATGCTCGGAGGCTAACCTCCCCGGCGTGGATGCACCGCAGCGCCTGAACATCCCGGTGGCGGGCGGCGAGCTGGCGGCCTTCGGCTACGGTGACCCGGCGGCGCCGGCGATCATCGCCGCCCACGGGATCACCTCGCACGGCGGAGCGTGGGCGCCGGTCGCTCGCGCGCTCGGCGAGCGGGCGCACCTCGTTGCGCTCGACCTCCGCGGGCGCGGTCAGAGCAACACGCTGCCGCCGCCGTACGGAACTGCGGTTCACGTCGATGACATCATCGCCACGCTCGACGCGCTCGCGCTGGAGCGCGCCATCCTCGTTGGACATTCGCTCGGCGCGTACATCGTCGCCCGGCTCGCGGCCGAGCACCCTGACCGCGCCAAACGGGTCGTGCTCGTGGATGGCGGGCTCACCATCCCGGGCATCGAGAAGGTCGACCCGCAGGCGTTCGCCGACGCATTTCTGGGCCCCGCCATCGCCCGGCTGCGGTTGACGTTCTCGACCCGCGAGGCCTACCTTGAATGGTGGCGTGAGCATCCCGCGATCGGTGGCGGCCAGGTGGCGCCGGACGATCTCGCGGAGTACGCGTTTCACGATCTCACCGGACGCGAGCCGGAACTGCACCCGGCCCCGAACGAGGCGGCGGTTCGCGCCGACGCCGGCGAGCTGTCGGAGATCGGCGCCTACGCCCACCGCCTCGCCCTCCCGGCGCACTTGCTGTGCGCCGAGCGCGGGCTGCAGAACGAGCCCAACCCGATGCAGCCGTTCGCGCTCTGCCAGGGGTGGGCGGCCGAGGACCCCGGGCGCCGCCGCGTGACGTTCGTCCCGGACATCAACCACTACACGATCACGCTCGGCGCCCGAGGCTCGGCGGTCGTGGCGGGGGCGCTCAGCGATGCGCTCGCGGAAGGCTGACGCGTTGCGACCGAGGTGCCGGTCTTAGGACCAAAGACGTCTGGAATCCGGACGCCGGTGAGCCCACCATGGGATGAGCACTCACCGAAGGGAGTCCCGATGGCACACACGATGACCGCCAGCCAGCAGATCACCGAAGAGGTCACGGCATGGGAAGACGTCACGTCCGGCTACGGAAAGCGCGGCGAGTTCGCGTTCAAGGTCCGGGGTCGTGAGATCGGCCACCTCCACGGTGACCACGCCGCGCACTTCTTCTTCCCCAAGGACGTATGGGCCACCCTGTTCGCGGAGGACAGGATCGTCCACCATCCGGTCTTCCCGGGCCGGGAGGGCCCGGCGGCGCGCCGGATCAAGACACCGGAGGATGTGCAGGACGTGATCGCGCTGATGCGGCTGAACTACGACCGCTCGGCGAGTTCGGCCGGTGACACGGCAACGAAGCCGAGCAGGATGAACGAGAAGAAGGCGATCACGCCGATCACGTGAGCCCAGCCGGCGTCGGCGAGGGTCAGCGTTCCAAAGCCGATCACGAACGCGGCGACGGCGCCCCGGGCGGCGAGGCCGGAGGCTGAGGCGGCGACGATCCGACGCGCGTCCGACCCGGCGGCTGACCCGCCCTCTGCCGAAGCCGCCGGGGCGGCGGGCGGGCTGCCATCCGTGTCCGCCGCGACTCCGGCGCCGTGATCCAGCCGCCCGCCGAGTACCAACCGGAAGAGCAGCGCGAGCGACGGTGCGAGCACCGCGCCGCCCGCCAGGACAGCGACGACGACGAGCACGAGCGTGTCGTGCGGGGCGGCAGCCTGACGGATCGTCAGATTCCGCAGCAGCAGGGGTTCCTGGGCGAGCGCCCAACCCGCGACGATCGCGGCCACGGCGATCCCGGCGACATACCGCGCCGGCTCGTAGCGGCGCCCGAGCACGAGCAAGAGCGCCGCGACGCCGGCGAGCACGGAAATGATCAGCGCCACGAGCCCGGCACCGTGGACGAGACCATGGAACAGCCGGTGGGCGTCGGAGTGGAGCACGATCAGTCCGATCACGGCGAGCCCGCCCGCGACCACGCCGGCCCCAAGGGCGCGCAGCCGGAACGCCTGCTCGAGGTCGGGCTCGCCGGCGCGGACCGCATCGGCCGCGAGGAACACCGCCGACAGGTAGGCGGCGCTGGCGACCGCGATCAGCCCGATCATGATCCCGGTCGCGTTGAACCAGCTGGTCCACAGATCGCCGGCGGCGTTGCCGAACGGCACGCGCAGCGATGCGATCCCGCCAACCGTCGCCCCGAGCGCGAACGGCACGAGCAACGAGGAGATCGCGAACACGGTGTCGATCACCCGCAGCTCGCGCGGGGTGCGGATGCCGCTGCGGAGCGCGTAGCTCGCGCCGCGCATCACGATGCCGATCCCGGCGAGGAACAGGGGGATCGACAGCGTTGAGGCGATCGAGCCGAACGCCGTCGGATAGGCGGTCCAGAACACGACGAGCACGAACACGAGCCACACGTGATTGGCCTCCCACACGGGCGCCATTGAGTCGTGGGCGTGGTCGCGGATGCGCTCGGAGAATTCGCCTTTGCCGGCCGTGAGCTGCCAGATGCCGGCGCCGAAGTCCGCGCCGCCGAGGACCGTGTAGAGGACGAGCCCCACGAGCGCGAAGATGAGCGGGATCTCGTAAAGGTGCATCAGCTCACGCTCCCGCCGGCTGGGTCTCGGGTCCGCCGACGCCGCCGGACCCGGTGGAGCCGGTATCCGGCAACTCGAGCGGAGCCGCCGCCAGCCGCCGCAGGATCCACACGACGCCGCAGGCGACACCGAGGTACGCGAGTGCGAGCGTCGCGTAACCGATCGGCAGCCCGCCGGCACCGGTCACCGCCTGCGAGGTGCGCATGACGTGGTAGACGACCCATGGCTGGCGACCGACCTCGGTCGTCACCCAGCCGGCGATGAGCGCGACGAGCGCGGCCGGGCCGGCGAGCACGACCCCTCGGTAGAACCAGGGCGAGATCGGCATTCGTCTGCGGCGCACCCGGACGACGAGGTAGATCACCCCGAGCAGCGCGAGCAGCGTCCCGATGCCGACCATCGTCTGGAACGCGAAACGCACGACATTGACCGGCGGTCGGTCTGACTGTGGGACGGCGTCGAGTCCCTGCACCGTCGCATTCCAGCTGTGGTCCGCGAGCACCGAGAGGCCGTGCGGGATCGGGATCCCGAACTTCACCTTGCCGTTCGTGTACCAGCCGAGGATGTGGACGTCGGCGCCCTTCGTCGTCTGTCCGAGGCCCTCCAGCGCCGCTAGCTTCGTCGGCTGATACTTGGCCACCTCGCGGCCGGCCCAGTCGCCGACGAGGACCTGGACCGGGGCGGCGAGACACGCAATCGTCAGCGGGATCGCGAGTGCGGTGCGCTCGTAGCGACCCCACCGGCCGCGCAGGCGACCGAACGCGTAGCAGGCGGCGACCAGGAAGCCGGTGACGATGTAGCCGGCGGTGTACATGTGCACGAGCTCGTGCCACAGGTAGGTGTTGCCGAACAGCGCGCCGAGCGGATCGACATTGACGGCTTTGCCGCCCCGCAGCTGGAACCCCGATGGGTGGTTCATCCAAGCGTTGACGGAGATCACCATCAACGAGCCGAGGAACCCGGCGATGATGATCGGTATCCCGCTCAGCATGTGGGCCCGAGGCGAGAGGCGATCCCACCCGTAGATGTAGATCCCGATGAAGATCGCCTCCATGAAGAACGAAAAGCCCTCGATCGCGAAGCCGAGGCCGAACACCGAGCCGAAGGTCGCGGTGAAGTTCGGCCACAGCAGCCCCATCTCAAAGCTGAGGATCGTTCCCGTGATGACCCCGACCGCGAACAGGGCGGCCATCACCTTTGTCCAGCGGCGCGCGATCGTCAGGTACACGCTGTCGCCGGTGCGGTGGTGGAGCCACTCCATGAGCAGCACCATCACCGGAAACGCGATCCCGAAGCAGACGAGCGGGATGTGCACCGCGAACGACAGCGCCTGCATCTGCCGTGCCTCGAGGAGATAGCTCTGATGGACGGGCGCGAGCGAGCCTGCCATGGCTGCTCACCTTACCCCGCAGCGTGGACCCGAACGAAACGGGGTCGTGAATTGCGCGGGCTGACCAGCTAACTGCTAGCTGAGCGGCAGACGATCGAGCAGCGCCCAGATCCCGGTGAGCAGTCGCTCCGGCGGGAACTCGGGATCCTCGAGCGCGAGCCGCCCGAGCTCCTCCCCGACGGTGAGCAGCATCCGGGAGAGGAGCTCGACGTCGAGTTCCGGCGGCGCCCCGGCGAGCCGACCGATTCCCCAGCCGACGAGCGGCTCAAGCGCCCGCGCAAGCTGGGTCCGGCGGCGGTTGACGAGCTTCTGGAGCGCGATCGGCGCGCTCTCCGGCCGCAGCAGCGCGACCCGCCAGGTCAGCGGATCGGCGAGCACGGCGGCGAGGAACGCCGCGAGGGTGTTCCCGAGCAGCTCGGTCGGGGTCCGGTCGCCCGGCGTCGACGGAACGACCGCCTCGAGCGCGGCGCGGGTCCGCGCGTCACCGCGCCGGAGCATCGCGAGGAGCAGCAGCTGGAGGTTGGCAAAGCTGCGGTAGACGACCACGCGGTTGACCCCGGCGCGCCGCGCGACGGCCTCCATCGTCAGCGCTCCGAAACCCTCTTCGGCGACGAGCGCCAGCGCGACGTCGATCAGCTGCTCGCGCCGCTGCGCCCGCGGCACACGCGCTCCCGGAGCCGGCAGCGGTGCCGCGACCGGGGCGGGAACCGCCGGCGGCGGCAGCGCGGGCGGCGCACCTCCATGCCGCGGTGCGTCGACGGGGAGGAGCACCACGAGGTCGCGGGTGATCGCGCCGAGCCGCTCGGGGCCCCAACGTCGCGGATGGGCAAGCATGAGCCGCGCCGCGTCCTCGCCTGCGGCCACGATCAGGCGGGCGGCGAGCGGATGATCGAGGCCGGCGGGACCACCTCGGCGATCGATGCCCCAGTCGAGCAGCTCGGTGATCCGCTCGGCGAGAATCCGCCGGCTGCGCCGGATCCGCTCGCCGAGTTCCTGTGAGCTGCCCCGCGGCGGCATCAGCACGAGCCGCCACGTGCGCGGATTCGCCTTCACGGCTCGGAGGAAGGCGGTCACGGCATCGACGAGAAACCGCTCAGGATCAACGGACTCGGCGGGATGTCCGGCCACGCCGACGATCTCGAGCAGCGGCGTCAGGGCCGCCTGCTCCTCACGCTCGATCAGGGCGAGCAGCAGCCCATGGAGGTCGCCGAAGGCGTCGTAGACGACCGGCCGGGTGACGCCTGCTCGGCGGGCGACGGCCTCGATCGTGATCGCGTCGAAGCCGGCCTCGGTGAGGACGTCGAGCGCGGCGTCGAGCAGTTGCTCGCGACGGAGTTCCGGGGCGAGTCTCGGGGTGCGCGGCGAGGCGGACATCGTCCCGGAGCCTTGCACAGTGCGATCCGGGTTGCGCTTTCCGGGTAGTGATGTAACGTTTGTGTAGCTACACGTCTGTGACATCACTGATCGCGGGAGAGACGCGTGCACAACGAGCTTCCACACCATGATCTGGCGATCGTCGGGTCCGGGTTCGCCGGCCTTGGGATGGCGATCGAGGCCAAGCGGGCCGGCATCGAGCAGATCGTCGTGCTCGAGCGCGCCGACACGCTCGGCGGGACCTGGCGGGACAACCACTACCCCGGGTGCGCCTGCGACGTGCCGACGCCGCCGTCATACCAAGAGCGTCGTGGAGATCCTGCGACGCGAGGCGCCGGGCGTCTACCGCACGGTCAAGCCGCTGCCGCTCGCCGGATCGTGGAAGTCACTGATCCGGATCCAGCAGGGGCGGGTCCGCGCCGACGTGCCGGTGTATCTCCCGGCGGACCCGGCGATCCCGGCGGCGGGGGTTCCGGCCGCGCCGCGCTTGACACGGGCGCTCATCGCCGACACGACGCTGATGCAGCGTGAGCGCAAGCGTGACGTCGCCGGATGGTTGTGGAGCACGGCGACGCTCGTCGTGCTCTCGATCATCGCGGTACTCGTCGCGATCATCGGCTGGGGCCTGAACCGGGTGGCTGTGCTCGGGGCCGGTGGCTCGCCACCGGGGTCGCGGATGGGCCGAGCGTGGTCGCGGCCGGCGCCGGTGGGGGCGGGGCGATGATTGCGCTCTACGCGTGCGCGTCACACCTGCTCGTCGACCTCCCGCTGTTTGCCGGGCCGGCGCTCATGATCATCGGCGCGGTCGCGCTGATCACACGCGCCGAGCGTCGGCGGGCCCGCCTCAGCTCGCCAGCGGCTCCTGACCCTGGACCTCGAGAAACGCCTCCAACTCCCCGGGCTCAAGCGGGTGCGCGAACCGGAATTCCTCTCCCGGGTCGTTCGGGTGGTGGTTGAGGGACCGGAGCCGTGCCAGGTCCTCGACGTCCGTGACGCCGTCGACGCGCGTCTCGAGGTCCAGCGTGCTGCCGAACAGCCGCACCGTCGCGCGAGCCTCGCCGCCGAGCGTCGAATCCGTGACTTCCAGGGCGAGGCTCGCCGCATCCAGCCCACTCGCGCTCAGCGCGCGCCGGACATCGGCCATGAGTTCGTCGCCGAGTTGGCGACGCGGGACATTCACTGAGACCGCGAGCTCGTAACCCTGCGCGTGCCAGGCGGCCATCTGGCGGCAGGCCTGCATCAGCACCCAGCGCCCGATCTCGACGATCAGCCCGCTCTCCTCGGCGATGGGAATGAACCGCTCCGGGGGAAGGACGCCGCGCGCCGGGTGGCGCCAGCGCAGCAGCGCCTCGACGCCGACGACGCGTTCGGAGCGAAGCTCGACCGTCGGCTGGTAGACGAGGAACAGCTCACCCCGCTCAAGGGCGTCAGCGAGGTCCATCTCGAGTCGGAGCCGGTCCTGCGCCGCCGTCTCCATGCCCGGCTCGAAGACGACGTACCGATTCTTGCCCGACGTTTTGGCCACGTAGAGCCCCACGTCCGCCTCTGCGAGCAACTCCTCGGAGGTGTGGTCGAGTCCGTAGGCGATCCCGACGCTGACACTGATCGACAGGGGCCGGCCGGGAACCGTCGCGAGCTCGCACCGCTCGTGGGAGAGGTCGAGAAGCCGCTGGGCGACTCGCTCGGCCCCGCCGTCCAGCCGCTCGCTGTCGAGGAGCACGAGAAACTCGTCGCCCGACAATCGTGCGGCGGTGTCCGCCTCACGCGTTGCCGCGCGCAGCCGCGCCGCCACTCGCTGGAGCACCTCGTCGCCGGCGGCGTGCCCGAAGGTGTCGTTCACGGCTTTGAAGCCATCGATGTCGACGTACAGCGCGGCCATGGCGGTCCGGGTCCGTCGAGCCCGCGCGAGCATCTGCTCCGCGCGGTCGAGCGCGAGAACCCGGTTCGGCAGGCCGGTGAGCGCATCGTGAAGCGCCTGATGGCGCAGCTCCCCGGTCTTCTCCTCGACCATCTCCAGAGCCCGCTCGCGCGAGCGTCCGAGGAGGAGCAGCAGCCCGCTGACGATCACGATCGCAATCGCCGTCGAGCCGAGCAGGACAACGGCAACCGAGGACACGGTCTGCGGTCCGGCGCCGTGGATGAGGACGCGCCAGTCGCCGCCGATACCCAGCGAGGTCGTGCGGCTCATCGCGTCACCGGCGACGCTCGTCCCGGCGGCGGCGACCTGCGACCAGGGTTGTCCGGGGTTGCGATGCTGAAGGCTGACCGCGATCCGGTGGTTGGATCCGATCGACTGGGTGATCATGCCGGTGCCATCGAACGTGCCGACGATCCAGTCGACGATCGCATGGCGGCGCTGCGCGACCGTCGTGATCGGCGCCCCGCGGCGGTAGACCGCGGTCGCCATGTAGAGCAGCGGGACGTACGAGGGGTCACCGGCGAGCACGACGAGTCGGCCGGTGTCGGTGGCGGTGCGCAGCGCCGGCGCCTCGTTGCGTCCGAGGATCGTCGAGCGGTCGCACCAATCGCTCTGCACGTATCGCGACGTTGCGCGGTCAAGCGGCAGGATCGCTGTGACCACCCTGACCAGGCACATCCGCGCGCCGCGCCGCGGCGTGACCGTCATCGGCTCTCCCATCGATGCGCGGTAGGCCGGGTCGAGGTTGCGCCGCGCCTGGAAGGCCGCCGCGTCAGTCGCGGCGACAGGAGCGAGCACTGCCGTCCCGAGCCCACCAACCTGCACGTGGTGTCCGTCGACCGCCACGTACCACGCCGAGAAATGGGAGTCGGTCATCGTCGGCGCCAACATCACGACCCCCCGGACCGTGGTCAGGAAGTCCGTGTCGCGTTGGAGCAGGGTCGTGAGCGTCGTCGAGACGTCCTGCGCGGTTGCGTTGAACACGTTTCGTGACTCGCGCCGGCTGTTGGATAGGAACTCTCGCGCCAGCATCGCCGACAGCGCGATTCCCGCCACGAGCACGATGACCGCGGCGATCAGAGGCCCGTGCCGACGAGCGATGGAGCCGGGCGTGGCGGGCAAGGTCGGGGAAGGCTCGACAGAAGCCATCACATCGACTTTCGGCGCTCCTGGCGCCACCCCCCGACCGTAGAAACCCCCATTTCACGTGCACGTGAACCGCGACTCGGGCAGTGGTGGTGGGTCGGCGGGGGCGCGGACGCGCGGGTGCGGGGGCGCGCGGGTGCGCGGGTGCGCGACCGTGATCTCCCGCGCGCTGCCCGCCACGGCGACGCGCGGGAATTCACCTACCCCAGGCGACACCATGCTCCCGCGCGGCGACCCGCCCGGGATCGCGCGGGAATTCATGGTCGTGAGGACCAGGACGAACTCCCGCGCGGTCCGGCCCACCGAAATCGAACGGGAGATGGTCCCGCTCACACCAGCACGATCTCCCGCGCATCCAGGTGTACGCGCCGCCTCGTGGGAATTCGTCCGGGTCCTCAAGCCACGATCCCGACACTAAATTGAACGTTCATTCAAGTGCGTGAGGAGCCGGCAAGCTCCGGCACATGGCGGCGCAGTTCGGTGCGGGCGATCGTCGCCTTGTGCACCTCATCCGGGCCGTCGGCGAGACGAAGCGTGCGCAGATGCGCGTACATCATCGCCAGCGGGAAGTCTTCCGTGACCCCGCCGCCGCCGTGCACCTGGATCGCCCGGTCGACGACGCGGAGCGCGACCGCCGGCGCGGCGACCTTGATCGCGGCGATCTCCATCCGGGCGTGCTTGTTGCCCACCGTGTCCATCAGCCAGGCCGCCTTCATCGTGAGCAGCCGGGCCATCTCGATCTCCACGCGTGACTCTGCGATCCAGTCCTGGATGTTCCCGCGCGTGGCGATCGGCTGGCCGAACGTCACCCGCTCGGAGGCGCGGCGGCACATCAGTTCGAGCGCCCGCTCGGCGGCCCCGATCGCGCGCATGCAGTGATGAATCCGGCCGGGCCCCAGCCGCGACTGGGCGATCAGGAATCCGTCACCCTCGTTGGCGATCAGGTTCGAGGCCGGGACGCGGACGTTGTCGAAGTCGATCTCGGCGTGCCCCTCCTGGTCGGCGTAGCCGAACACCGGCAGGTTGCGCAGAACCTTCACACCCGGCGTGTCACGCGGCACCAAGATCATCGACTGCTGGCGGTAGCGATGGGCCTCGGGATCGGTCTTGCCCATCACGATCATGATCTCGCAGCGTTTGCGCATCGCCCCGGAGGCCCACCATTTGCGGCCGTTGAGCACGTAGTCATCGCCGTCGTGCTCGATCCGCATCTCGATGTTGGTGGCGTCCGAGCTCGCCACGGCCGGTTCGGTCATCGCGAACGCGGACCGGATCTCGCCGTCGAGCAACGGACGCAGCCAGCGGTCCTGCTGCTCAGGGGTGCCGAACACCGTGAGAACCTCCATGTTCCCGGTGTCAGGCGCGGAGCAGTTACATGCCTCCGAGGCGATGTGGCTCCGGCCCATGATCTCGGCGAGAGGCGCGTATTCGGCATTCGCCAGTCCGGGACCCCAGGCCTCGTGCGGGTGAAACAGGTTCCACAGACCCGCATCGCGCGCGTGGGCCTTCAGCTCCTCCAGCACCGGCGGATCGAAATGGGGGTCGCCCGAGGAGCGCAGCTGCTCCTCGTAGACGGCTTCCGCCGGATAGACGCGGTCATCCATGAACGACTGGAGTCGCTCCTGGAGTTCCTTGCAGCGATCGGTGAGCTCAAAATCCATCGTCGTTATCTCCTTCGTATTCCGAGGGCACCGGTCCAGAGTCGCGTCAGCGTCTGCACGAGCGCCGCTTGCGAGGCATTTCCGAGGTTCAGGACGTACCGGAAATAGGCCATCCGGCTGACCATCGCGCTCAGCGCCTCGGCGGCGAGGTCAGCATCGAGTTCGGGGTCGGCGAGCCCTTCCGCCTGGAGCCGGCGGATCGCCGCCGCGTTGCGCTTCATGAACGCTCGCGCGCGGCGGAGCCGCTGCTCACGGAACGCCGGATCGATGCCGGCGACCTGCTCCATCAGTCCCATCAGCTTGGCGTTGCGCCGATACGCTCCGAGGTAGGCGAGGTTCGACGCCTCGATCACCGCGACCGGGTCGTCTTTGTCATGGACCGGCTCGAGGCGGGGGTGGAGCATCTCCTCCTCGATCTCGGACATGACCGCGGCAAACGCATCCTCCTTGCTCGTGAAGTAGGTGTAGAACGAGCCCGCGGCCACGCCCGCCGTGGCGGCGATGTCGGTGATGCGGGCCTCGAGGAAGCCATCGCGCTCGAACACCTCGCGGGCGGCGCGGACGAGTGCGCCGCGCGTGCGCGCACCCCGCGCGCTGACCGGGGTGCGTCCGGTCTGAGCAGGCAGCTGCCGCGGCGAGGCCATCGCCAGGGGAATCTACTCCTAGTTGAAACCGGCTTCAACTTCGAGTACGGTCGCGCGCCATGGAGCTCCACGATCGCAACATCATCGTCACCGGCGCCGGCAGCGGGATCGGCCGCGCGCTGGCCAACCGGTTCGCGGCCGAGCAGCCTCGGGCGCTGATCGTCGCCGACCTCAACCTCGAGGCTGCAGAGGCGACGGCAACCGAAGTCAAGGGAACGGCCGTCAAGGTCGACGTCAGCCAGGAGGCTGAGATTCGCGCCCTCGTCGAGCGGGCGCGCGAGGTCGGCGGTCCCGTCGACGTGTTCTTCTCCAACGCCGGTGTCCCCGGCCCCGCCG
Organism: uncultured Solirubrobacterales bacterium; assembly: GCA_963850335.1. Classification (GTDB taxonomy): domain Bacteria; phylum Actinomycetota; class Thermoleophilia; order Solirubrobacterales; family Solirubrobacteraceae; genus Palsa-465. The sequence continues at coordinate 64,082 of CAWKKY010000003.1, forward strand.
GCGGTCCCGACGGATCGAACGAGGAGTGGCAGCGGACCTGGGAGATCAACGTGATGGCCCATGTGTGGGCCGCGCGCGCCGTGTTGCCCGAGATGGTCGAGCGCGGCGACGGGTACCTCGTGAGCACGGCGTCCGCGGCGGGTCTTCTCACCCAGGTATCTGCGCTCGCCTACTCCGCGACCAAGCACGCCGCGGTCTCGGTCGCGGAATGGCTCGCGATCAACTACGGCGACGCCGGCGTGAAGGTGTCGTGCCTGTGCCCGCAGGGCGTCCGCACGCCGATGCTCGATCTCGCCCTCGACCAGGACCCGGTCGGGTCGGCGCCGCTGATCGCCGAGGGACTGCTCGAGCCCGATGAGGTGGCGGACGTCGTGGTGGCTGCGATGCGGGAGGAACGGTTTCTGATCCTGCCCCATCCGAAGGTCGTCGAGCACATGGCGCTCAAGGCAAGCCAGCCGGACCGCTGGATCGGCGGCATGCGCAAGCTGCTCCGCCACGCCCGCGCGGCCGGCGCGAGCTGATCCCGCCGACCGAACGCTCAGGACGCCGGCGTCGGCTCCCCCGTGTCGGAGCAGCTCGTCGACCAGCGCCGCGAACTCCCGCGTGTCGATCGGTTTTGACACGTAGGCGTCGCAGCCGGCGGCGAGGGCGCGTTCAGCGTCGCCGTGCATCGCCTCCGCGGTGCAGGCGAGGATCACGCAGGACGCCGTCTCCGGGCTGGACTTCAACCTCCGCGCGAGGTCCAGCCCGTCGCCGTCGGGGAGCTGAAGGTCGAGGACGATCAGGGCCGGAAGGCCCCGTGCGAGCATCGCATCGGCGGCGCCGAGCGAACTCGCGGTGAGGACATCGTGGCCCCCGAGTTCGAGGACCCGCTGGAGCAGCTTGAGGTTGAGTTCGTGATCGTCGACGACGAGCACGCGGGCTGCATCAGCGGTCATGTGTCTTCTGAGTCGGGACACTAGTCGCGCTCGGCGAATGCAGGGGAGAATTTCATGGCCGCAGTCAGGATTCGGTCAGCTGGCGGGCGCTGCGATCTCGGCGAGCGCCCGCCGAGTGTCCGGCCACACCTCGTCGAGCGCGAGCTGTGCCGCGCGCGCGTCGTGCAGGTGACCGCCGCGGGCGGCGTGTTCGATCCCGTTGAGCGCGCTGAGGAGCCCTCGGGCACCGACGAGCAGCGCGTCGTTGCGGCAGGTATGGGCGGCGCGGGCGGCGAGCTCAAGCCGCTCGTCGTCGAGATGGCCCCGCAGCGTCGTGATCGTCTCGGTGAGATTGGTGAGGATGCGGGCCACGATTGCCGGCACGGTCGTGTCGAGCACGTCGACGACCTGATCTAGCCGCGTGAGGTCGAGTTCGATGGTCATGGATGAAGGATGTGTCGGAAGCGGAGCATGAATCGGCTGAAGCGGCTACGCCCGGAGCTCGTGAGTCCGGTCACGCCGAGCAGGATCACAAAGAGGCCGGCCAGCAGCATCAGGCCGCTGAGAATGAGCGGCCAGTGGCGCTGGAGGAAATCGCGACCGATCGCGAGCATCCGGTCGGCATGCGAACCGGCAAACGTCAGCGTGGCGACGATCCCGAGCATCGGCGCGACGAAGCACACGTTGAACAGCAGCAGCACGAGCAGCTGGCGAGCCGGATCGATGCCCGAGCCGACGATCGCGGCGATCACGGCGAAGTAGGGAAACGCCGTCGGGAGCTCAACGGCGGTGATCGTCGCCCCGAGCAACGCGCTCGAGCGACTCTCGCCCTTGGGCTGGGGCAGGCGGCGCTCGGCGAGACGGTCTCGGTGGCGCCACAGCATCACCGCGGCGAACAGCATCGCCACGCCGACGACGACCTCGATGATGTGGCGCGCGTTTCGGTCCGGCTTCGGGACGAGCGACAGGAGCAGCTGACCGGGACCAAGGGCGATCACGGCGCCACCGAGGAAATACACGACAAACACGCCGAACGTGAACTCGGTGACGTTGGCCCGGGCGCGTTCTCCGCTCGCGAGGTAGAGCGCGGGCGCGATCGTCGTCGGGTTGAGCGAATCGGCGAGGCCGATCGACACAGCGAGTCCGATCAGACGGAGCATGGCGGCAATTCTTGCCGTCGCCGGCGATTCGATGCGTGTGAGTCGGCTTAGACCTCGGCGAGCGCCTCTCGCGCCGCGCGCTCGCCGGAGCGGACCGCGCCGTCCATGTAGCCGTTCCAATAGTCGGAGGTCTCCGCCCCCGCCCAGTGGATCCGGCCCACCGGCGCCCGCAAGGCGTGCCCGTAGTCGGTGAGCACCCCGGGCGGCGCGTAGCCGCCGTAGCAGCCGCGGGTCCACGGCTCGGCCGACCAGTTCATCTCGATGTAGCTCTTGGGGTGCGCGGCCTGGGATCCGAAGTAGCGCACGAAGCAGGCGATCGCCTGGCGCCGACGCTCGGCCGCACTCAGGGTGCCGAACACCCGGGCGGCGTGTCCTTCGACGAAACCGAGCAGGACGCCGGGTGACCCGTCCGGCGGCGAGTTGTCGTAGGTCAGCTTGATCGGCCCGGTGTCGCTCGTCACCTGTCCGGCGAGGCCGTGATCACGCCAGAACGGGCGCGGATAGACGACCTCGACCTTGATCGCGGAACCCTGCGGGAACCGTTGGAGCAACTGGGCGCGCAGGGCCGGGAGGTCGGGCTCGTAGCGGATCAGTGCCGTCAGCGACGGCGGCCCGGTGACGATGACCGCCTTGCCCTTGACGGTGAGCGCGTCCGTATAGACCGTGACGCCGCCGCGACTCTGCGCGATCCGCCGCACCGGCTGGGAGAGCAGGACGCGCTTGCCGAGCGTCTGCGCCGCGCGGATCGAGACGAGCTGCGAGCCGCCGACGAAGCGGCTGTCCTGGGCCCCGCCGCCGGTCGTGATCAGCCGGTCGAATGTTCCGGGCGTCGTCTCGTTGCCGGCGGAGTGGGTGTAGAAGAGAACGTGCAGCAGGGAGACGTCCCGCGGCTCACAGGCGAACACCGCCTCGATTCCCAGGTCGAGCAGGTTGGCGCCACCCGTGGTGACACCCTGCGCGCGCTTGAACGTCTCAAACGTCTGACCGTCCCAGTCCGGAGCGTTCTTGGCCGTCCACGGCGCCTCGAGCGGGACTGTCTTGGCCATCTCGTTCATGGTCAGGATCACCTTGACGAGATCGGTGCCGGCCGACGGGTCTGGCGGGATCGGGTTGACGGTGCCGTCGTATGGCGTGAGCTTCCCGTTCTCGTAGAACAGGTAGTTGCCCTTGTTGTAGGTCTTGAAGGTGTGGACCCCGAGCTCGCGTGCAAGCTTGGCGAGGTGATCCTGGGTGGGGCCGATCCACTGGCCACCGACCTCGACGATCTTGCCGGGGTGGGCAGGGGGGCGGGGTGGGCGGGGTGGGCGGGATCCAATTCATGGTTGAGGGTGCGTCCGCCGACGCGGTTCCGGGCCTCGAGCACGAGCACCGAATGCCCGGCGGCCGCGATCTGACGCGCCGCGCTGAGTCCGGACAGGCCGGCGCCGACGACGATCACGTCGGCTTTGCGCATTCCGCGCGCGCCGGTCGAACGGCGGGTGCTGGCGGCGTCTGCGGCACCGGGCGCGCCGGTGACCGCAACGGCGCCCGCGGCGGCTGCGGCACCGCCGAGCAGCTTGCGGCGGCTGATCTGGGTCTGGTCTGGGTCGTGCATCTGGGGCTCCCTCTCGTCCGTGGCGAGGGACATTCTGGCGGGGATCTGCCAGGCTTGGCCTCACATGGACGGACGGAGTGGCAACGGCCGCGTGGCAGTGAGGCTCGCGGGACTCCTGATCATCGGCGTTCTGGCGGCGCCCGCGGCGAGTCTGGCGGCGTCCGGCAGCGTCTCGGCTGCGAGCGGATGCGCCGGCGTGCTGGCGCATCGCAGTCATGCCGCGATCAAGGCGCTCGACCCCCGGCCGAACGCCCCCCGGATCTTCGCCATGCAGTACAAGCAGGACGCCCGCAACCTCGTCTCCTACGCAACGTTCCGCCGCAAGATCGATTGCATGCTGCACAGCTACGTCCTGCCGCACCTGGCGCGCGGACGGCCGAACGTCGTCGTGTTCAACGAGGACGTCGGGCTGGCGACGATGGGGATCGGATCGCGCGGGCGGGTGGCGCGGGACGTGATCGCCCACCGCGGCGGGCCGCAATGCGTCGCCGGTGCCGAGCCGTGCGGCGCGCTCGGGGCGATCTCGGCGCTGACGAGCGCGTACCGCAAGACGGTCGGTGCCTACGCCGCTCGGCTGCACAGCTTCGGCGGGCTCTCCCGCGTATTCGTGGCGACGACCGACACCACCGTGCGCGGATTCCTGGGCACGTTCTCGAGTCTCGCCAAGCGCTACGGGCTCTACCTCATCGGCTCCGGCGATCTGCCCCCGTTCAAGCAGTCACGCTCCGCCTCCGATCGGCGTGCGTTCGCTGACCCGGACCTCCATCCGACGCCGTCGTCCGTCTACGTCGCGACCTCGGCGAAGGCGTACAACGAGGTGTTCATGTGGGGCCCGCGGAACGTCCGCCGGAGCGGCCCGGACGTCCTGCGGAACGTCGTCGCCTCCAACCGCAAGGTCCCGCTGACGCCGATCGAGATCGCGCTCGGGCTGACGGCCGGGCCGGCCCGCGGGCCGGCGGCGGTCGCGAACCTCCGGCCCGTCTCGTTGCCCGGGACGCGGGCGCGCATCGGGTTCGCGACGAGCCTCCCGGCGTTCGTCTGGGGCACGCCCCCCACGGGCGTGAACCCGTGCAGCGACACCTCGCTCTATTACATGCGCTGCCTGAACCGACTGGGCGCGAACCTCGTCATTCAGGATGAGGCGAACCCCGGCGCGTGGACCGGACCGGACGGCGACGGGGTCGAGCAGTGGCAGCCGCTGGCGTGGATGAACTCGACCTACCGGACGGTGTCCGATCCGAGTGTCCACTTCGCCTACAACGTCACCGCGATGATGGTCGGCAACCTGTCGGACCTGGTGTTCGACGGGCAGAGCGCGATCACCCAGCGTGGGTTTGCCGGGAAACGCCGCGGGTGCCACTACATCGGCAATGCCACATTCGTTCCGGGCGAGGACCAGGACGTGTTCCGCTCGTATGCCGGCGCCCAGCCCGATTTCCTCGCTCTGGCGCCGTGGGCGGTCTCCGATCGATCGCGGACGGCGCTGCGCGCGATCGGGTCGGCGCTCGGGCCCGGGTCGGGCTCGTCGTTGGAGAACGACTACCTGGAGACGGCGCTCATCGCAGACCTGCCGTTCCCGGTCGACCGGCACCGGGCGGACTGCGTCGGGGGCTGACGGGCCTGACGTGCCCGGGTGCGGTCGGGCCTGACGTGCCCGGGTGCGGTGGTTGACGCGCCCGGGGGGCGGTGGTTGCGTGCGGTTGCGCGCCTCGGGCCCCGCTTCGTCTTCCCCACTTGAATGAGCGTTCAATTTAGTGTCGGGTTTGTTGCGGGAGGAGCGGACTGCGGGAGGTCGTCCCGGCGACCACGATTTCCCACGCAATCGCGCTGGAGGGCCCGCGCGCGAATCTCTTGTCGCCTGGCGTACATGAATTCCCTCGCGTCGCCGTGGCGGGTATCGCGCGGGAGATCGTGGTCGGCACCCCGTGGCCGGCACCCGCGGGCCCGCCCTTCAGGCGAAGTGCAGTTCCTCGCCCTCGTCGTCTGACACGGGCCGCTCACACGTCGGGCACCACCAGACCGCCTGCATCGGCGTACCGCACACGACGTGGCGCGGCCCCGCCGGCTCCTCGGCGTTGCGGGCGCCCCAGCCCGCGAGCAGCCGCAGCGCGTCGGCGAGCTCGCGCCCGGCGGCGCTGAGCTCGTAGACGAAACGGGGCGGACGTTCGGAGTACGGGCGGGCGACCACGAGCGCGTTGCGCTCGAGCGCGCGCAGCCGCTGGGTGAGCACGTTCGGAGCGATCCCTTCGACCTCCTCTCCGAGCTCGCCGAACCGTCGCGGGCCGTCGAGCAGCGTGGCGACGATCAGGAGCGTCCAGCGATCTCCGACCGTCGCCAGTGCATCCGCGAGCGCGGCACGCGCGTTGCCGGCGGCCGGCGCGGTCGGTTCCGGGAGATCGGATGGGGCCATCGCAGAACGCATCGTACGGATAATCACCGGGTGCTAGAGTAGCGACTTGCAATTCGCAAGTGACCTCCTGGAGTGGAGCGCAAAAGCCGAAGTGCGAGCCGACGCGCGAGCCCAGGAGCCGGTGATCGGAGAGAACGCATGACCGTCCTTGAAGAACTTCAATCAACCATCGGTGAGACCGTCCGGCGCAGCGGTCCGGCGGTCGTCGGACTCGGCCGGGGATGGGGCGTCGGCTCGGGGATCGTGATCGCGCCCGGCCGCGTGCTCACCAACGCCCACAACCTGCGCCACGAGGAGGTCACCGTGACGTTCACCGACGGCCGCACCGAGACCGCCCGCGTCGCCGGATCGGACGCCGACCAGGACATCGCCGTGCTCGAGGTCGACACGGGCGAGATCGAACCTGTGGAGTGGACGCCCGAGGACAGCGCGGCCGCCGAGATCGGGCGGCCCATATTCGCGCTCGGCAACCCCGGAGGCCGCGGCCTGCGCGTCACGCCGGGCTTCGTCTCCTCGGCCGCCCGCAGCTTTCGCGGCCCACGCGGGCGGCGGATCGCCGGCGCGATCGAGCACACGGCGCCACTGCCCCGAGGCAGCTCCGGCGGCCCCCTGCTCGGTGCCAACGGCGAGCTGCTCGGCATCAACAGCGTGCGCGTCGACGGCGGCCTGATCCTGGCGATCCCCGCCGACACCGCGCTGCGCGATCGCGTCGAGGCGCTCGGCCGAGGCGAGACCGCAGGCTCCAAGCTGCGGCTCGGTGTCGCACTCGCACCGCCCCGGGTTGCCCGGCGGCTGCGCCGAGCCGTCGGACTGCCCGAACGCGACGGCGTGCTCGTCCGCGGAGTCGAGAGCGGCAGCGCCGCCGAGCGGGCCGGGCTCGAGCGGGGCGATCTGATCGTGGCCGCCGCCGGGCGCGAGACCGACCGCATCGACGCGCTGTACGACGCGCTCGACGCCGCGCGCGCCACCCGGGCGCTCGAGCTGCAGATCGTCCGCGGCACCGACGAACGGACGGTGGAGGTGACGTTCTGATGGCGACGATGATCGACGGCACCCCGCCCCCGGCCCCGGAGGTCGAGACCGCCGCGCTCGACGCCTACTCCCGGGTTGTCGTCAGCGTGGCCGAGCGACTCGCGCCGTCGGTGGCAAACCTGCGGGTGACCCGACGCACGCGCGGGGGTCACATGCCGGTCGGCGCGGGCAGCGCGGTCGCGCTCACCCCCGACGGCTTTCTGGTGACCTCCGCGCACGTCGTCAGCGGGCCGGGCCGGAGCGGACGGGCATCATTCGTCGACGGGCGCGAACTGGCCTTTGAGGTCGTCGGCGTTGACCGGTTGTCCGACCTTGCGGTCCTGCGCGCTCACGGGAGCGATCTCGTGCCGGCCACGCTCGGCGAGGCCGAGGGTCTGCGCGTCGGTCAGCTCGTCGTCGCGATCGGCAATCCGAACGGGTTTGCGGGTTCGGTCACGGCTGGGGTCATCTCCGCCCTCGGGCGCTCCCTGCCCGCGCGGGCTGGGCGCACCGTGCGCTTCATCGACAACGTGATCCAGACCGACGCCGCGCTCAATCCCGGCAACTCCGGGGGCGCGCTCGTTGACAGCACCGGGCGGGTGATTGGGATCAACACGGCGGTGGCCGGCGTCGGGCTCGGGCTCGCGGTGCCGATCAACACTGCCACGCGCCGGATCATCGCCGCGCTGATGCACGACGGACGCGTCCGCCGGGCCTACATCGGCATCGCCGGCGGTCCCCGTCCACTGCCGCCCCACGCCCGGGTGCGGCTCAATCGCACGAGCGGGATCGAGATCATCGAGGTGGCCGACGGAAGCCCGGCCGAGCGAGCCGGTCTGCGGGCGGAGGATCTGATCGTCGAGCTCGCCGGTACGGTGGTCGAGCGCGTCGACGACATCCAGCGCCTGATGACCCAGGACGTGATCGGTGAGCGCGTGCAAGCGCAGGTACTTCGTGGCGACCGCTGGCTCGAGCTTGAGCTCGTGCCCTCAGAGCTGGGACAGTAGCTACACTCCGAAATCGGCGCCGGGCGGCGTTCGTCGACACGCCCTCACCTCGGCGCCGGACACCTAACCACCGAGTTTTACGGGAAGCGCCTACATGGCCCGTGGAGACGTCCGGATCGCGGCCACCCTCGCGTGCGAGGAGTGCAAGCGCCGGAACTACCAGACGAATAAGAGCAAGCGGAATAATCCGGAACGGCTCCAGCTGCGCAAGTACTGCCGCTGGTGCAAGCGCCACACCCCGCATCGCGAGACGCGCTAGCAGGGAGAGGCACGCCGTGGCTCGAAACCGCAAACGAGCGAAGGAGCGGCGCGCGCGCCGACCGCAGGAGGCTCCTGTGGCGGCGAGCCGAAGCGCTGCGGATCACGACAGCCCGGATCCGATCGAGCACGCCGCGCCTGATGTCGAGCTCGCCGAGGCGCAGCTCGCCGTCGGCCGGCCGGAGATGGCGATCGAGGACGAGCCCCCGGAACAGGCCGCGCTTGATGAGGCGGAGTTCGAGCGGGAGGAGGACGAGGCCGACGCCGCGGTCCCCGGTGTCCTCCCAGATCGTCCGCAGGTCGAGGAAAGCTCGGCGAGTGGCGCTACCGTAGGTGAGGTCGCTGCGCCTGCGCGAGCTCCGAGCGCCGGCGGGCGTCTCGTCAACTTCGTCCAGGGAAGCTGGCGCGAGCTCCAGCGAGTACAGTGGCCTGATCGTCGGCAGGTGATGCAGGCCACTGGGGTCGTTATCGGTTTTGTGATCGTCGCCGGCGTATTCCTCGGTGTCGCGGACTTCCTCGCCGGCAAGCTGATGAATTACATCCTCACTGGCCACTTCAAGTAAGAGCAGAAAATGTTTCGCTGGTACGTCGTTAACACTTATTCCGGACACGAGAACAAGGTCAAGCACAACCTCGAGCACCGAGTCGTGTCGCTCAACCAGCAGCGGGCGATCAAGCGGATCGTCGTGCCCACCGAGTCCGTCTCCGAGATGAAGGACAACCAGAAGGTCGTCGTCGAGAAGCGCACCATGCCGGGCTACGTGCTCGTCAACATGGATCTCAACGAAGACTCCTGGTCGCTCGTCAAGGGCACCCCGGGCGTCACCGGTTTCGTCGGCGCCTCCAACGAGCCGGTTCCCCTCACGCAGGCCGAGGTCGACCGGCTGCTCCATCAGGAGCCGGCCGAGCGGCCGCGCAGCCGTGCGCAGTTCTCGATCGGCGAATCGATCAAGGTCATCTCCGGCCCGCTGTCAGACTTCTCGGGCGAGATCTCCGAGGTCAACGAGGACGCCCAGCGCCTGAAGGTGTTGGTGTCGATCTTCGGCCGGGAGACGCCGGTCGAGGTCGGGTTCGACCAAGTGAAGAAGATTTAGGAACAAGGCATGGCAAAGAAGGTTCTGACACAGATCAAGTTGCAGGCAGTCGGCGGCCAGGCGAGTCCGGCCCCGCCGGTCGGCCCGGCGCTCGGCCAGCACGGCGTCAACATCATGGAGTTCGTCAAGGCGTTCAACGCTCAGACGCAGAACGATGCGGGCACCGTCATCCCGGTCGTGATCACCGTGTACGAGGACCGCTCGTTCACGTTCATCACCAAGAGCCCGCCCGCGGCGGTGCTGATCAAGCAGGCGATCTCGCTCGACAAGGGTTCGGCCGAGCCGCACCGCGACAAGGTCGGCAAGATCACGCAGGATCAGCTGCGCCAGATCGCAGAGAAGAAGATGAAGGATCTGAACGCGAACGACGTCGAGGCCGCGGCCAAGATCATCGCCGGCACCGCGCGTTCGATGGGCGTGGAGGTGGTGTGAGCATGGCTCGTCATGGCAAGTCATACGCAGACGCGCGGCAACGCTTCGACCGTGAGCGCGAGTACGAGCCTGCAGAGGCCATCGCGCTCGTCAAGCAGCTCAGCAAGGCGAAGTTCGACGAGTCGGTCGAGGTGCACGTGCGCACCGGCCTGAACGTCCGCCATGCCGACGAGCAGCTGCGCGGCACCATCGCGCTGCCCAACGGACTCGGCAAGAACGTCAAGATCGCCGTGTTCGCCCAGGGCGACAAGGCGCGTGAGGCCGAGGAGGCCGGGGCTGACATCGTCGGCGCCGAAGATCTCGCGGCCCGGATCCAAGATGGGTTCGACGATTTCGACGTCGCGATCGCGACCCCCGACCTGATGCCGGTCGTCGGCCGCCTTGGGCGGATCCTCGGTCCGGCCGGCAAGATGCCGAACCCCAAGGTCGGCACGGTGACGATGGATGTCGCCAAGGCCGTCGGGGAGTCGAAGGCCGGCAAGGTCGAGTACCGCACCGACCGCAACGCGATCGTCCACCTCGTGATCGGCAAGCGTGACTTCGAAGAGCAGCGGCTGCTCGAGAACTACGCCGCGGTGATCGAAGAACTGATCCGGGCCAAGCCGTCGGCCGCGAAGGGCCGGTACATCCGCTCGGTCACGTTCGCGAGCACGATGGGCCCCGGCATCAAGGTCGACCCGTCGCGCACCCGAGACATCGTGGAGGAGCCGGTCGCGGCGTAGGATCGCCGGAAGACTTTTCACCCAAGAGCGAAGCCCAAGACCTCCGGCGGCGCACCCGCGTAAGTCCGGAGCAGGCGGAGCCTCGATTCTGAGTCGCTTTTCCGACTCACGCCTCGACGCCCGCCTGATCGCGGGCGTTTCTTGTCTCTAACCAGGAAAAGGCATGAATCGAGATCAAAAAGCAGCAGTCGTCGACGAGATCGCGGAGCAGATACAGAATGCCGACGCGATCTTTGCCGTCGACTACAGAGGACTGACCGTCTCCCAGGCGGCGGAGCTCCGCGGCAAGCTGCGGGACGTCGACGCCCGGTTCCGGATCGTCAAGAACAGCCTGTCCGAGCGGGCGGCCGACAAGGCGGGCGCCGAGGCGCTCAAGCCGTTGCTCGAGGGCCCGACGGCGCTCGCGCTCGTACGTGGCGACGCCGCGCTGGCGGCGAAGGCACTCAACGACAGCGCTCGCGCGTTCAACCTGCTCGAGTTCAAGGGCGGGGTTCTGGGCGGCGCGGCGCTGAGCGCGGACGACGTGCGCTCGATCGCGCGGCTTCCCTCGCGCGATGTGCTCAACGCTCAGCTCGTCGGCACGATCGCCGCGCCGATCAGCGGCCTCGTGCGGACGCTGAACGCGCTGATCGCCGGAGTCGCGATTCAGCTGCAGGCGATCGCCGACCAGGGACTCGTCAGCGGCGAGGCCCCGGCTGAGGCCGCTCCGGCCGCTGAGCCGGAGGCCGCTCCGGCTGCGCAGGCTGCTCCGGCTGCTCCGGCTGCGGCTGCGAGGCTGAGGCTGCTCCGGCCGCGGAGGCTGAGGCTGAGGCTGCTCCGGCCGCCGAGCCGGAGGCCGCGGCGGAGCCCGAGGCGGCGGAGACCACTGAACAACCCGAACCTGAAACCACTGACGAGGAAGCTGCCGCGGACGCGGAAGCGTCCGACGAGTAAGGAGGAACGATGCCTACCACAGAAGAGTGGATCGACGAACTGAAGAGCATCTCGGTGCTTGAGCTGTCCGAGCGGATCAAGGCGCTCGAGGAGGCGTTCGGTGTCTCCGCGACCGCCGTGGCCGCCGCGGCTCCGGCCGCCGCAGCCGGCGATGGTGGCGGCGAGGCCGCCGAGGAGCAGACCAGCTTCGACGTGATCCTGACCGCCGCCGGCGAGAAGAAGATCCAGGTGATCAAGGTCGTCCGCGCCGCCACCGGTCTGGGCCTCAAGGAGGCCAAGGCGCTCGTCGACGAGGCCCCGAAGCCCGTCAAGGAGGGCGTCGACAAGGCCGAGGCCGACAAGCTCAAGGCTGACCTTGAGGAGGCCGGCGGAGCCGTCGAGCTCAAGTAGTTGCCGTTGGCCTTGGGAGTTTGGGTGAACTATTCACCCACAACTCCCAAAGCCAAAGGTGTCGTCCGTCGCTCACCCGGCGGACCGAGGGTTCGAACAGGAGGCGAGGCTCGGTCTCGCCTCTTTCTATGCGTTCGTCCGCCTCAGACAGGCGGTACAGCCTCGGCTCAGGCGGGCTCGGTGACCGCGCGGGCACCCCCGGTCGCGAGCATCAGGTAGGTCCCGAGGCACAGAGCCGCGGTGAGCGTTGTCGGGACCCCGTCGCCGGTCGCCTTGGCGAGGGCGCCGCCGACGCCCGACCCGAGGATCTGCCCGCCCGCCCAGGCGAGGTTCGCGAGCGCGGAGGCAAGCCCCTGGTCGAGGCCGCGCCGGTCGCCGGCGTCGGCGAGCATCGCCATCGCCGGGGCCCAGAAGCCGCCGAGCGCGGCGGCGATCGCGACGATCAACACCCCCAGCAGGACGTCGCCTTGCGGGAGCGTGAAGCAGAGCATCAGCGTGGCCGCGCTGATCAGGCCGTAGCGCACCGGGGTCATCCGGCCGCGGCGGTCCGACCAGCGACCGATCACCGGACTGAGCACCGCCTCAAATCCGGCGGCGACGAGAAACGCGGCGCCGATCACCGCCGCGCTCGCGCCGAGCCGGTGCATCCGGAGCGGGCCCAGCACGTTGATCATCCCGGAGGCGACCGCGGGCAAGGTGACGAGCCACATCGCGACGAGCACGGGGCGTGTGCGCAGCGCGGCAAACAGGTCGCGGACTCCCTGGGCGGAGTCCACGTGCGCGCTCGGGATCCGCTGGGCGACGACGATCAGACCGGTCGCGAACACGACGACCCCGCTGAACGCCGCGCCGCGGCCGATCGCGCTCGCCGCCGTGCCGATCAGCGGTCCGAACAGCGCTCCGGCCACCGCTGCCCCGATGGCGCCGCCGATCAGTGCGCCGCGGCGATCGGCCGGCGCCTCGGCGACGATCCAGGCGAGTCCGCCGGACCACGAGCACGCACCGCCGACACCCTCAATGAACCGGGCGATGTCGAGGAGCACTTCGTTGTGGAGGAACCCGAATGCGAGCGTCGAGGCGGCGAGCAGCGTGAGGCCGACGGTGACGGTGAACTTCGGTCCCGCTCGGGCCGCCAGGACCCCGGCCGGGACCGACGCGATCAACGTGCCGAGCGGATAGCTCGCGGTCATCACCCCGGCGGCGAACTTCGACAGGTGCAGCTCGTGGGCGAGGCTGGGCAGGAGCGGCGCGATCGCCGCGTAGAACATCGTGTCGACGAACACGATCGCGCCGACGACGAGGACGAGCCATCGTTCGGCGCGATCGGGAGCCGCAGACGGTCGACTGGTGGTGTCGGTCGTGGGCTCCATCCCACGTGACGGTAACGCGAGCCCGCCGACCGGATCCGTGCGCCCCGGTCAGGAGGCGCACGGCCGGGGCGGGTTGAGTGCGGTCTACTCCGACGGGTCGAACTTGAACGAGATACCGAGGCGCACGCGGTAGTTGACGACGCCGCCGTCCTCGATCGTCACGTCCTGGCGGAGGACCTCCGCGATGCGTAGCTCGCGCACGGTCTTGGCCGCGGTCGCAACCGCCACCTGGGCCGCCGCCTCCCACGACTCGCTGCTGACCCCAATGACCTCGGTGACGCGGTAGACGCTGTCCGCCATGGTTACCTCCTTGATGGAAAATGATCCGTCTGCCGACTCTCTCACGCGACGGCGGCGAGCGGGGAAAACGCAGCGGCAGCTAGTACGAAGCTTGCCGTACCGCGGTTTTTTCCCCTACACTTCCCGCGTCAGCCAATAGTCGTAGCCGCCCAATCCACCAACGTTGTCGCGCCACATACGCGGCGACAGAGGGCGGGGTCCGTGAGAGCTGACGGTCCTCCACGGGGCAATGCTGCCCTGTGCTATCTTTGATGGTCGCGCTCGGAGTGAGCTTGGGGTGGTCCCGCTGGCAGGGCTCGCCGAGGCTCCGATGGGCGCTCGACTTAGCCTCCCTCTAGACCGCCGAGGAGTCGCCGTCTTGGCAACCGCTCACGCCCCCCGGACGCGCCGGAGTTTCGCGCGTCTGAACAAGGTCCTTGAAGTCCCCAACCTTATTGACATTCAGCGCAAGTCCTTCGAATGGCTGACCGACCCGGAGACGGGCGGCCTGCGCGAGACCATCGATGACATCTCGCCGATCGAGGACTACACCGGAAACCTCGCCGTCCAGTTCGGCGAGTTCAACTTTGACGAGCCCGTCGCCAGCCTCGACCAGTGCCGCGAGAAGGATCTGACCTACGCGCGCCCGCTCACGGTCACGGTCGCGTTCATCAACCGCGAAACCGGCGAGATTCGCGAGCAGTCCGTGTTCATGGGCGATTTCCCGTGGATGACGGATCGCGGCACGTTCATCATCAACGGCACCGAGCGCGTCGTCGTGACCCAGCTCGTGCGAAGCCCGGGCGCGTACGTGATGGAGCCGAAGGATCGTGAGAAGCAGGTCTTCATCGCGAACCTGATGCCGGCCCGCGGCTCGTGGCTCGAGCTCGAGATCGACAAGAAGGGTCGCGTCTACGTCCGTATCGATCGCAAGCGCAAGCTGCCGGTCAGCGTGCTCCTGCGCGCGATGGGTTACGCGTCGGACGAGGAGATCCTCAACCTGTTCGACAACTCGCTCTACATCCGGCTGACGCTCGACGCTGATCCGGAGATGACGCGCACCGAGGAAGGCGCGCTGATCGAGCTGTTCAAGAAGCAGCGTCCGGGCGAGCCGCCGTCGATCGACGCGGCGCGGTCACTGCTCAACCAGCTGTTCTTCGACCCCAAGCGGTACGACCTGACGCGCGTCGGGCGCTACAAGCTCAACTCGCGGCTCGGGCTCGACATCGACCTCGAGACCCGGACGCTCACCCACGACGACATCATCGCCCTCGTCAAGGAGCTCGTCTCCCTGCCGCGGCGTCTCGGCATGCCCGAGGAGCCCGGCGAGGAGATCAAGGACTTCGCCGCCGAGGCGCTGACGATGCCGCGCGAGCCGATCCAGGATCACCTCGATGAGTACGAGCATTTCGGCAACCGTCGCCTGCGGACCGTCGGTGAGCTGATCCAGGAGGCGTTCCGGATCGGTCTCTACCGGATGGAGCGCGTCGTGCGCGAGCGCCTCACCACCGAGGACGCCGACACGATCACGCCGCAGACGATCGTCAACATCCGCCCAGTCGTGGCCGCGCTGAAGGAGTTCTTCGGCTCGAGTCAGCTGTCGCAGTTCATGGACCAGACGAACAGCCTGGCCGGCCTGCGGCATCGCCGCCGGCTCAGTGCGCTGGGCGCCGGCGGTCTCACCCGCGAGCGCGCGCCGATCGAGGTGCGCGACGTGCACCCCACCCACTATGGGCGGATGTGCCCGATCGAGACCCCGGAGGGGCCGAACATCGGCCTCATCGGCTCGCTGTCCTCCTACGCGGAGATCTCCGAGCACGGATTCGTGACCACGCCGTACCGCGTCGTCAAGAACGGCAAGGTGACCGACGAGGTCCTCCACCTCGACGCCACCCAGGAGGAGGAGTCGCTGATCGCCCAGGCGAACACGCCGGTCGATGAGTCGGGCCGGTTGGCCAGCGACGAGATCCTGTGCCGGACGCAGGCGGGCCAGTACGTGACGGCGA
Organism: uncultured Solirubrobacterales bacterium; assembly: GCA_963850335.1. Classification (GTDB taxonomy): domain Bacteria; phylum Actinomycetota; class Thermoleophilia; order Solirubrobacterales; family Solirubrobacteraceae; genus Palsa-465. The sequence continues at coordinate 79,665 of CAWKKY010000003.1, forward strand.
CTCCCGATCAGGTAGATCTGATCGACGTCTCGCCGGAGCAGATCTGGTCGGTGACGACGGCGATGATCCCGTTCCTCGAGCACGACGACGCGAACCGCGCGCTGATGGGCTCCAACATGCAGGCCCAGGCGGTGCCGCTGCTCGTCACCGACGCGCCCGTGGTCGGCACCGGGATGGAGCGCCGTGCGGCGGTCGACACCGGCGACATCGTGATCGCCCGGACGAAGGGCACGATCTCGTACGTCGACGCCGAGCAGATCGTCGTCGACCGCAGCGAGGGCGGCCAGGACGAGTACGAGCTCCAGAAGTTCATGCGGTCCAACCAGGGCACCCTGATCCATCAGAAGCCGATCGTGACCGTCGGTACCGAGGTTGAGGCGGGCGACGTGCTCGCCGATGGCTCGGCCACCGACATGGGCGAAATGGCGCTCGGCAAGAACCTGCTGGTCGCCTTCATGTCCTGGGAGGGTTACAACTTCGAGGACGCGATCATCCTGTCCAAGCGCCTCGTGCAGGACGACGAGCTCACCTCGATCCACATCGAGGAGTACGAGATCGACGCCCGCACGACGAAGCTCGGCGATGAGGAGATCACCCGTGACATCCCGAACCGCTCGGAGGAGTCACTGCGCAACCTCGACGACCGCGGCATCGTCCGCATCGGCGCCGAGGTCGCGTCCGGCGATCTGCTCGTCGGCAAGGTCACGCCGAAGGGTGAGACCGAGCTGACGGCCGAGGAGAAGCTGATCCGCGCGATCTTCAAGGAGAAGGCGCGTGAGGTCCGCGACACCTCGCTCAAGGTGCCCCACGGTGAAGGCGGCGTCGTCATCGACGTCAAGACCTTCAGCCGCGACGAGGGCGACGACCTGCCGCCGGGTGTCAACGACCTGGTCCGCGTGTTCGTGGCCAAGAAGCGCAAGATCGCCGAGGGCGACAAGCTCGCCGGACGTCACGGCAACAAGGGCGTCATCTCGAAGATCGTCGACGTCCAGGACATGCCGTTCCTCGAGGACGGCACCCCGGTTGACGTCATCCTCAATCCGCTCGGCGTGCCGAGCCGGATGAACCTCGGCCAGATCCTCGAGACCCACCTCGGTTGGGTGGCCGCTCAGGGTTGGTACAACGACGGCTCCGAAGCGCGGAAGATCGCCACCAACGGCGGCCGCCGCGAGGACGGCCGGCCCGGCAAGGTCTACGTGGCCACGCCGGTGTTCGACGGCGCCACCGTCGCCGACGTCGATGAGGCGCTCGTGCGCTGGCAGGAGGAGTACGACGGCCGCATCCGGATGGATGTCGACAAGAAGCGGCGCGAGGGCGAACAGGCCTCGGGCAAGGTGACGCTGTTCAACGGTCGCACCGGCGAGCCGTTCGAGCAGCAGGTGACGGTCGGCTTCATGTACATCCTGAAGCTGCTGCACCTCGTCGACGACAAGATCCACGCCCGGTCGACCGGTCCCTACTCGCTCGTCACCCAGCAGCCGCTGGGCGGCAAGGCGCAGTTCGGCGGTCAGCGCTTCGGCGAGATGGAGGTCTGGGCCCTGGAGGCGTACGGCGCCGCCTACACGCTCCAGGAGATGCTCACGATCAAATCCGATGACACCGTCGGCCGCGTCAAGGCCTACGAGGCGATCGTCAAGGGCGAGAACATCGCCGAGCCGTCGATCCCCGAGTCGTTCAAGGTTCTGCTCAAGGAGATGCAGTCGCTGGCGCTCGACGTCAACGTGGTCTCCGAGGAAGGCGAGCGGGCCGAGATGCGCGAGGAGGACGATGACCTCCTGCGGGCCGCCGAGGAGCTGGGAATTGATCTCAGCGGCGTCCGTGCCACCGATGGCGCGAGCGACGGCGCAGCCGACGAGGCGACCGAGCACGAAGGCGAGACGGTCGAGGCCAGCACCGAAGAGGCTGAGGTCGAAGATCCCGATCTCGAGCCCGGCGAGGAGCTCGAGACGGAGGACTTCGCCACCAACGAGGACCCAATGCTGAATGCGGATATCCCGGCGGGCGACGCGGAGGGTGTCCTGGAAGAGGACGAGGCTTGAGCTTTGCCGGCCCCAGTACCGGACTGCTTGCGTCTGGCGACGCGAGCAGTCCGGTTACTGGGATCCGGCGCCGCAGTCACGTCCCCGTTCCAAATGACTTTGAAAGCACCAAGGGAAGAAGCCCACTTTGATTGACATCAATAATTTCGACGCCATCGAAATTGGACTCGCCTCCTCCAAGCAGATCCGTGGATGGAGCTCGGGCGAGGTCACGAAGCCGGAAACCATCAACTACCGGACGCTGAAGCCCGAGAAGGATGGGCTCTTCTGCGAGCGCATCTTCGGTCCGACGAAGGACTGGGAGTGCTACTGCGGGAAGTACAAGCGCGTCCGCTACAAGGGAATCGTGTGCGAGCGCTGCGGCGTCGAGGTGACCCGCTCCAAGGTTCGCCGCGAGCGCATGGGCCACATCGATCTGGCGGCACCCGTCAGCCACATCTGGTTCTTCAAGGGCGTTCCGAGCCGCATCGGCTACCTGCTCGACATGGCTCCGAAGGAGCTCGAGAAGGTCCTGTACTTCGCCGCGTCGATGGTGACGTGGGTCGACGACGAGGCGCGCGCGCGTGACGTCGAGTCGCTCGAGGGCGAGGTCAACAAGGTCCTCGACTCGTACGCCGCCGAGAAGGAAGAGCGCGTGCTCGAGCTCAAGGAGTCGCTGGCGCGCCGCGAGGACTATCTGACGAACGGCAAGCAGAGCCGGGACTTCTCCGACGAGGATCACCTGTGGGCGGAGACGCTCGAGGTGAACGTCGCCAAGCTCTCCGATGATGAGCGCGAGAAGATGCTCAAGGACCTGCGGAAGAGCTTCCAGGCCGACATCGACGACACCGAGGCCTACATCGAGGACGCCGCCGAGCGGATGCGTCAGGTGTGGGACCTGTTCAAGGGGATGAAGGCCAAGGACGTCGTCAACGACGAGACGACGTTCCGCGAGCTCAAGGATCGCTTCGGTTCACCGTACGGCTTCGGGGAGTACTTCCGTGGCGGCATGGGCGCCGAGGCGGTGCGTGACCTGCTCCAGCAGGTCGATCTCGAGGCCGAGGCCGAGGATCTCCAGGAGCAGGTCAAGACGGCCAAGGGTCAGAAGCAGGCCCGCGCGGTCAAGCGCCTGAAGGTCGTCTCAGCGTTCATCCACTCGGGCAACAAGCCGGAGATGATGATCCTCGAGGCCGTCCCGGTGATCCCGCCGGAGCTGCGTCCGATGGTCCAGCTCGACGGCGGTCGGTTCGCCACCTCGGACCTCAACGACCTCTACCGCCGCGTCATCAACCGGAACAACCGCCTCAAGCGGCTGCTCGATCTTGGCGCGCCGGAGATCATCGTCAACAACGAGAAGCGGATGCTTCAGGAGGCGGTCGACGCACTGTTCGACAACGGTCGTCGCGGTCGCCCGGTCACGGGCCCTGGCAACCGTCCGCTGAAGTCGCTGAGCGACATGCTCAAGGGCAAGCAGGGCCGGTTCCGTCAGAACCTGCTCGGCAAGCGCGTCGACTACTCCGGCCGGTCGGTGATCGTCTCCGGCCCGTCGCTGCGGCTGCACCAGTGCGGTCTGCCGAAGCTGATGGCGCTCGAGCTGTTCAAGCCGTTCATCATGGCCCGTCTCGTCGAGCGGAAGTCGGCGCAGAACATCAAGGCGGCCAAGAAGATGGTCGACTCGATGATTCCCGAGGTGTGGGACGTGCTCGAGGAGGTCATCCACGAGCATCCGGTGCTGCTCAACCGCGCGCCGACGCTCCACCGTCTCGGCATTCAGGCGTTCGAGCCGGTGCTCGTCGAGGGCAAGGCCATTCAGGTCCACCCGCTCGTCTGTCACGCGTTCAACGCGGACTTCGACGGCGACCAGATGGCCGTGCACCTGCCGCTCTCCGCGGAGGCCCAGGCCGAGGCCCGGATCCTGATGCTCTCGGCGAACAACATCCTGTCGCCGGCTCACGGCTCGCCGCTGGCGACGCCGTCGCAGGACATGGTGCTGGGTGCGTACTACCTCACCTACGGCCCCGACGATTCTGAGCTCTCCAAGCTCGACCCGGCGGAGTGCGAGCCGCGTCCGCACGTGTACCGCACCGCTCAGGAGGCGGAGTGGTCCTACGAGCACGGCGTGGTCAAGCTCCACGACCTGGCCGAGTACCGGCCGATCGGTCGCGAGGGCGGTCACGTCCTCACCACGGTGGGGCGGATCATCTACAACGACAAGATCGAGCGGGCGATCGCGGAGGCTCTGGGCGACGAGTTCGAGCACGGCTCCTACGTGTTCGTCAACCGCTCGATGAAGAAGAAGGACACGACCAAGCTCGTCGACGACCTCGTGCAGGGCTACGGGGCGGCCACGATCTCGCTCGTGCTCGACGCGTTCAAGGACATCGGCTTCCACTACGCCACCCAGGCGGGAGTGACGATCTCCAAGAACGACGTCCAGACCCCGCCGACGAAGGGCGAGATCCTCGCCCGGTACGACGCGGAACTGGCGGAGATCGAGGGCCAGTACGACATGGGCATGATCACCCAGGAGGAGCGCCACGAGGCGGTCACCGGCCTGTGGGATCGGGCGACCAACGAGGTCGGCGAGGCGCTCTACGAGTACCTCGACGAGCTCAACCCGATCTTCATGATGGCCAACTCGGGTGCTCGTGGCTCGTTCTCCCAGATCCGTCAGCTCGCCGGCATGCGCGGTCTGATGGCCAATCCGAAGGGCGAGATCATTCAGCGTCCGATCAAGGCCAACTTCATGGAAGGGCTGACCGTGCTCGAGTACTTCATCTCGACGCACGGCGCGCGCAAGGGTCTCGCGGATACGGCACTCCGCACCGCGGACTCCGGGTACCTGACGCGGCGTCTCGTCGACGTTGCCCAGGACGTGATCATCCGTCAGGAGGATTGCGGCTCTGAGCAGTTCATCGACATGCCGGTCTCGAAGCTCGAGGTCAACCCCGAGACCCGTCAGCTGCGGCCGACGGGCGAACCGAACGACAACCTGATCGGGCGGGTCGCGGCGCAGGAGATCGCGACCAAGCGCGGCCGCGTGATCGTGGAGAAGGGCAACGAGATCGATCGGGCTGAGCTCGCCGATCTCGTCGAGGCCTGGGCAGAAGACACCGAGAAGGGCAGCGTCATCTACGTGCCGGTCCGCTCGGTGCTCAAGTGCGAGGCTCCGACCGGCGTCTGCCAGGCGTGCTACGGCCGCTCGCTGGCGACCGGCAAGCTCGCGCAGATCGGTGACGCGGTGGGCATCATCGCCGCCCAGTCGATCGGCGAGCCGGGCACGCAGCTGACGATGCGGACGTTCCACACCGGCGGCGTCGCCGGCGCGGACATCACGCACGGTCTGCCGCGTGTCGTCGAGCTGTTCGAGGCGCGCAAGCCGAAGGGCCTGGCCAAGATCGCGGAAGTCGGCGGCAAGGTCACGATCGAGGAGTCCGACAAGGCGCTCACCGTGGTCATCACCGACGACGGCGGCGAGGAGCATCGCCACACGTTCCCGCGCCGCACGCTGCTGTTCGTTGACAACGGCCAGCAGATCGAGCCGGGCACGCAGCTCAACGAGGGGTCGCTCTACCCGCACGAGCTGCTGGCGATCCGGGGGCGGACGGACACCGAGCTGTACCTCGTGCGCGAGGTCCAGGAGGTCTACAAGTCCCAGGGCGTCGACATCAACGACAAGCACATCGAGCTGATCGTGCGCCAGATGATGAAGAAGGTCCGGGTCGACCAGAAGGGCGACACGGAACTCCTCCCCGGCCAGTTCGTCGATCGCAACGAGTACGCCAAGATCAACCGCGCGATTGAAGACGCCGGTGGCGAGACGGCTCAGTCCGAGGAGATCATCCTCGGGATCACGAAGGCCTCGCTGAACACGGACTCGTTCCTGTCGGCGGCCTCGTTCCAGGAGACCACCAAGGTGCTCACCGATGCTGCCCTGGAGGGCAAGATCGACCGCCTCAACGGCCTCAAGGAGAACGTGATCATCGGCAAGCTGATCCCGGCGGCGACCGGCCTGAAGCGCTACCGCCGGATCGAGATCGAGCCCGCTGAGCCGCTGCCCCGCGGCATGGACGATGTCGGTCTGCTCGACCATGACGACCTCGCGGCCGAGCTCGGCCTCGCCGACGGCGAGTCCCTGACCGGCTTCGGCGGTGGGATCGAGCCCGACCTCTCCGATCTCGAGGAGATCGGCTCGGGTGGCTCGGCGCTCGGATTCGCCGAGGAGCTCGCCGACCTCGACCTGCCGTCGGGCGACGACGGTGGGAACGGCTCCGGCTCCGGGGAGTAACGGCCGTCGCAGTTTCGGCTCTCGGGCCGTCGCGCTCCACGTGGGTGCGGCGGCCCGGGGTCGTTAAGCAGGGGTTCGAGATTGCCGCGGATTGCTCGCCGACCCGTCATGCTGGGCGGCAGAGATGAAGATCCAGTCAATCGCGTATGAGACGGACATCGGCATCCGCCGTCTGGAGGGGGCAGACGTCGAGGACCAGGGCGACCATCTCGTCGTTGCGACGCCGTCCAACCAGGGCTTCTGGTGGGGCAACTTCATCCTGCTCGCCACACCGCCCGGGTCCGGCGACGCCGAGCGGCTGAAGGAGCTGTTCACGCGCACCTTTCCGACGGCGGCACATCTGGCGCTGGGAGTCGACGGAGTAGATGGGGCGACCGGCGACGCGGAGACGTTGTCCGAACTCGGGGTCGAGGTCGAGGTCAATCATGTGCTGAGCGCGAAAGCGCTGCGCGAGCCCGATCCACCCGCGGGCGGCGCCGTGATCCGCCGACTGCGCGACGACGGCGACTGGGAGCAGGCCGTTGACGTGCGACTGGAGGTCTACGAGGACGCGGAGAACGATGAGCAGCGGGTGTTCGTCGAACGTCAGCTGGCGGGCACACGTGAGATCTGCGAGCGCGGCGAGGGCGCGTGGTTCGGCGCATTCGCGGACGGTCAGCTCGTCGCGTCCCTCGGTCTCATTCGGGCGGCGCCCCACGTGGGGCGCTTTCAGGCGGTCGAGACACTCGATCCCTACCGCCGCCGCGGCCTTGCCGGACGGCTGTTGTTTGAGGCGAGCCGCTGGGGCGTGAGCACGCTCGGGCTGCGCCGGCTCGTCATCTGCGCCGATCCCGAATACCACGCGCTGCGCCTCTACGAGGCGCTCGGGTTCGAGGTCATCGAGCGGCAGGTCCAGCTCCAGCGCGCGCCCGCCTCGGAATGACCTGGGGCCGGCGCGCCAGATGAACGTTGCCGTTCGGCCGACCGGCGGCATTCACTATGCTCCCGCGTGAATCTGGATTCACGTGAAACGAGATCGCGAGGGAGTGACGCAGTGGACCTGAATGACACGCCGGAACAGGCGGCGTACCGCGAGGCGGTACGTGGGTGGCTGAAGGAGCACAAGGCGGCGGCGCCGCCGCGCAGCGGGTCCTCCGAGGACTCGAGCTACATCGACGCGCGCCGCGCCTGGCAGCGACAGCTCGCGGAGGCCGGCTTCGCCGGCGTCGCCTGGCCCAAGGAGTTTGGTGGACAGGGCCTCGGCCCGATCGAGCAGGTGACGGTGAACCAGGAGCTCTCCCAGGCTCAGGTCCCCGGCGTGCTCGACGTGATCGGGATCGGGATGCTCGGCCCGTGCATCATCGCCCACGGCAGCGACGAGCAGAAGAGCCGGCACCTCGGCCCGATGCTCCACGGCGACGAGGTCTGGTGTCAGATGTTCTCCGAGCCCGCCGCCGGCTCTGACCTCGCGGCCGTGCAGACGCGGGCCCGCCAGAACGACGACGGCACGTGGACGCTCAACGGCCAGAAGGTGTGGACGACGAACGCCCAGTTCGCCGCGTTTGGACTGCTGCTCGCTCGGACCGATGCGGATGTGCCCAAGCACAAGGGCCTGACGATGTTCATCGTGCCGATGGACAGCGCCGGCGTGACCGTGCGCGGTCTGCGGCAGATCTCCGGCGAGGCCGAGTTCAACGAGGTGTTCTTCGACGACGTCGTGCTGGACGAGAATGCGGTCGTCGGCGGGGTCGGCAACGGCTGGGGCACGGCGCTCACCGTGCTCATGTTCGAGCGGCTGACGATCGGCTTCGGCTCGGAGGGCTTCGGCTCCCCGACTCGGCTGGCCGAGACGATCGCCGGCGACCCGGCCGCTCGAGCCGACGGCGACATCCGCCAGCGGCTCGGCGGGATCATCACCGAGATGCTCGCGGTGCGCTTCAACGGGTACCGCGCCCTGACCGTGCTCTCCCGCGGCCAGATCCCGGGGCCGGAGGCGGGTCTGGCGAAGGTCACGCTCGTCAACTCGGCGATCGCGGCGACCGATCTCGGCGCCGATGTCGTCGGACCCGACGCGCTTGAGCAGAGCAGCGAGTGGAGCTACCTGATCTCGTTCCTGCCCGGTCTGAAGTCGGCCGGCGGGACCGAGCAGATCCTCCGCAACACGATCGGCGAGCGCGTCCTCGGGCTGCCGCCCGAGCCGCGGCTTGACAAGGGCATTCCGTTCAGCGAGCTGCGTGCCAAGGAGAAGGAGGCCGCGATCTCATGAACTTCGCCCTTTCCGACGAACAGGTCCTCCTGCGGGAGGCCGCGCGAGGCGCCCTCGGTCGCTTCAAGACGATCGAGTCCGCGCGGGAGGCACTTGAGAAGGACGATGTGCTGCCGGATCTGTGGCCAACCGCGGTCGACGCCGGCTGGCCCGGGCTCCTGATCGACGAGGAGCACGGGGGTGCCGGGCTCGGAGGGTTCGACGCCCTGCTCGTGGCCGAGGAGTGCGGCCGGGTCCTCGCGAGCATCCCGGTGCTGGGGCTCCTGCCCGCCACCGCGATCCTCAACGCCGCCGGCGACGAGTCGCTGGCAGCGGTGGCGTCCGGTGAGCTCCGGCCGGTCTACGTGCCGGCGCGCCCGCCGAGTGAGCTCGAGCCGGGCTGGACGGTGGAGCCGCGCAGCGGTCTGCGCCGGGCCGAGGCGCCGCGCGCGACCGTCGATGGGGATGCGGTTGTCCTCGACGGCACGGTTGCGTTCGTCCCCGACGCGCCGGGTGCCGAGCTGTTCGTGGCGATCGGCGAGACGGCCGATGGCGAGCCGGTGGCGGTCGCGGTGCCCGCCAACGCCGACGGTGTCTCGGTCGAGCCGGTGATGCGCTACGACGCGACCCGGGCGCTCGGGCACGTCAGCTTCGCTCAGGCACGGGGGCGGCGGCTCGCGGCGGACACTGCCGCGCTCGCCGACGCCTGGTATCTCGCGCACGCGCTGATCGCCGCGGAGTCGCTCGGAGCGGTGCAGACCTGTCTGGAGGTGAGCGTCACCTATGCCAAGGAGCGGTTCACCTTCGGGCGCGCGATCGGCTCCTATCAGTCGATCAAGCACGACCTCACCGAGGTCCTTCGCCTCCAGGAGAACAGCCGCGGCCTGCAGTACTACGCCGGCTGGGCCCGTGACGCCAAGCCGGAGGAGTTCCCGCTCGCGGCGAGCGCCGCGCGTGCCGAGGCCGGGCACGCGCTCGACCATGCCGCGCGCGCGATGATCAACGTCCACGGTGGCATCGGCGCGACCTGGGAGCACGACGCGCCGCTGTTCTTCCGCCGGGCGCAGTTGTCCCGCCGCCTTCTCGGCGGCACGCACGATGCGGTCGACCGCGTCGCCGAGCAGACGCTGACGGCAACCGCGAGCTGAGACTCAGGACTCGGCTCCCGCTCGGGTGCATACGGCCCGAGCGGGAGCCGCGGCCTGGGCGCTGCGCGAGTAACGCCGCCGGGTTGCCGTTGTTTGCGTATGGAGTTGCAAGGGGTGGTGGTCGTCGAGGACGTCGGCGCCGGGGACGGACCAGCGAGCGGATCGCCTGCGGCGGCTCTCGATCACGTCGCGAACCGCCCGATTATCGGGCACGTCATCGATGCGCTCGGCTCGGCCGGCGTGCAGGATGTGATCGTGGTGTCTTCCATCGAGCTCTCGGACGAGGTCCGCCGCTCACTCTCGTCGAACGATCACAGCTCATCTGCGCGCATCCGTTACGTGAGCCATGATGCGCCCGTCACCGTCGCCGACGGTGTCGAGCTCGCGCTTCCCCTCATCGGTGAGGAACCGTGCTTGGTTCACGTCGCCCACGGAATGCTCGCAGCTCCGCTGAAGCCGCTCGTCCAGACGATCCGTCCGAACTCGCCGGACGTCGTCGTGGTCGTCCATCACGGGGCGGCCACGGAGGATCGACTGACGCAAGAGGCGAAGCGGACGTTGCGCATCGCCGAGATCGATGAGCGCGCCGCGCTGGGAATGTCAGGCGTCTGGCTGTTTGGTGAAGGAGCGCTCCGCAGCATTGGATCTGCGCCGTGGAGGATGAGCGCCGGGCGTCGACGTGGGCGCGCTCGCCCAGTGCACCGATGATGCTCGCGGGCGGCTCAACGTCTCGCTCTCGGACCACTGGCGACGATACGTCGGGAATCCGCTCGACCTTCTCGAACTCAACCAGATCGCACTTGACAGGCTCAGCGTCGAGCCACGTCGGTCGAACGGTAACGGCAACGTAATCGAAGGGCGGGTGCAGATCGCCGCAGGCGCCTCGATTCGCGGGAGCGTTGTCGTCGGTCCCACCGTGATCGGATCGAACGTTCAGATCGCCGATGCGTACATCGGGCCGTACACCGCGATCGGCGCCGGCGCGTATATCGAGGGGGCCGAGATCGAACGTTCGATCATCGCCCCCGGGGCCAGCATCACCCACGTCGGCGGCCGGCTCGTCGCGAGCGTCGTCGGCCGCGACGCCCGTGTCTTCCGGGACTTCTCGCTTCCACGTGCGCTGCGACTTCGGGTCGGCGCGGGGACCGAAATCGCGTTGTGCTGAGACTGTGGCCACCAGTAAGTTCGCGCGCGTCCGCAGCGTTGATCCGGTGTGAGCGCCACCACCATTTCTCCTGATTGCTGTGACCGCCGCATCGGCCGTGTCGGCGACACGCGGGACGAGTCGCTGTACCGCCGGATGCGGTTCATCCGGCGCTTCGAGGAGCGGCTCCTCGAGCTGTTTGACTTGGGCGTCCTGAACGGCACGACCCACGCCTGCATCGGTCAGGAGGCGGATGCCGTCGCCGTCACGGAGTACCTCGAGCGCGGGGGACCACGTGTTCTCCAATCACCGCTGCCACGGCCATTACCTCGCCCTCACCGGCGACGCTCGGGCCTTGATGGCGGAGATCATGGGCCGCGAGGACGGAGTCTGCGCCGGCATCGGCGGCAGCCAACACCTCGCCGCGCCTGGCTTCAAGTCCAACGGCGTGCAGGGCGGCATCGTGCCCGCGGCGGCTGGGATCGCGCTCGCCCATCAGCTCGCCGGCAATGACGCGATCAGTGTCGTCTTCATCGGCGACGGCACGCTCGGCGAGGGGATCGTCTACGAGTCGCTGAACCTCGCCTCCCTGTGGCGTCTCCCGCTGCTGATCGTCCTTGAGGACAACGGGTGGTCGCAGAGCACGCCGTCGCACCTCAACCTCGCCGGCAGCATCGGCGATCGCTTCAAGGCGTTCGGCATCGCGGTGGAGGAGATCGATTCGACCGACGTGGTCGAGATGGCGTCGGTCGCCCAGCGCGCCGTCGGACACGTGCGTACGACCCGCGCTCCGTGCGCGTTGGTCATCCACACCTACCGGCTCTGTCACCACTCCAAGAACGATGACAACCGCCCCACGGACGAGGTCGCGCGCCAGGTGGGAGCTCGATCCGCTGGCGGTCCATGGGGCCCGCCTGTCCGACGCCGCCCGCCAGCGGATCGACGCCGAGATCGCGGGCGAGATCGAAGAGCTCGTCGACGAGTTGGCGGCATGATCTACGCGCGGGCGCTGGGGGACGCGCTGAAGGGGGCGCTGTCCGAGGACGAGCGAGTGATCGTTCTCGGCGAGGACATCGCAGATCCGTACGGGGGCGCGTTCAAGGTCACTCGCGGACTGAGCTCAGCGTTTCCGGAGCGGGTCCGCAGCACGCCGATCAGCGAAGGCGCGATCGCGGGCGTGGCTGCCGGCCTGGCTCTCGCCGGGTACCGGCCGATCGCCGAGGTCATGTTCGGCGACTTCCTGGCGCTGTGCTTCGACCAGATCCTCAACCACATCACCAAGTACGAAGCGATGTACAACGGCCAGGCGAGGTGTCCGGTCGTTATCCGGATGCCATCCGGCGGGGGCCGCGGGTACGGGCCGACACATAGCCAGAGCATCGAGAAGCACGTGTTCGGGATCCCGTACCTGCGCGTCGTGAGCGCCTCATTGCTCCACGATCCGGCGCAGGTGCTTGCGCACCTGCTCGCGAGTGACACACCCGCGATCCATGTCGAACATAAACTGCTGTACCCGCTCGAGATGATTGATCCAACTGTTCTCATCGGGGCGACCGTTGAGCGCTTCGGAGATGGCTCGGCCCTGCCGACGGTCGCGCTCAGATACGCCCCGCGCGAGGAATGCCAGGCGACGGTTGTGGCATACGGCTACCAGGCCGAACTCGCCAGACGCGTCCAGGCGCGGCTCGCTCTTGAGGAGGAGATCTTCGTCGAGCTCCTGATCGCCGGCCAGCTTGCGCCGCTCGATCTCGGACCGATCCTCGATTCCACCGCCACCACGGGCAGTCTCGTGACGATCGAGGAGGGAACGGCAGGATGGTCCTGGGGAAGCCAGATCGCAGCTGACGTGGGGCGCCGATTGTTCGGTGGACTGCGCCGTCCGGTCGAGGTCGTCACGAGCGCACCCGAGGTCATCCCCAGCGCGCGCGAGCGCGAGCGTGACGTGATCGTCGGCGAGGACGAGATTGAGGCCGCGATCCGTGTAGCGGCTGGATGATCGCCGTCACGATCCCCACGACGGACGTCAACAGCGAAACGGCCGTGGTGGTCCGCTGGTACGTCGAGGATCGCGAGCGAGGTCAATGCTGGCGAGCCGCTCGTCGAGATCGAGACAAGCAAGGCGATCATCGACGTCGACGCCCCCGCGACGGGGGTGCTCCTGCGTCGCGCGGTGAGGGCGAGCGGCTGGAGATCGACCAGCCGCTTGGCTACGTGTTCGAAACGCGTCGAAGCGCTCGAGCGATTCGAGCGCGAGCTCAGGCGGCCGCCTCCGCGCAGTCCGCCGAGCACGCGGGGCGGATCACCGTTCCGCCCGCAAGCCGTGCAGACGAGCTCGGCCTCGATATCGACGAGATCGCGCGCTCGACCGACGAGCTCGTCACGACGAAGGTAGTCGACGCCTTCGCCGCGAGAGCGCGTCGGCGGCGCGGCGTCGAGCTGCCCGACCCGCTCGACGGCGCCTCCCGGGGTCGGCGAGACTCGTGTTGATCGGCGCGGGTTCGGGGCTCCGCAGATGCTGGACATCCTCGTTCACGACCGGAGCAGCAGGCGGTGGCGATCGTGGACGAAGACCCCGCGCGGTTCGGTCGAGGACTCGAGGGCGTCCCGGTCGTCGGCGGCGTCGACCGGGCCTCGGCTGTTCGCCGACGGTGCCGTCGATGCCGCGGTGATCGCGATTCGACCTCGATTCCCGCGCGCACGCGCCTGCGTCAAGCGCTGTGCGGAGGCCGGGCATTCCGCTCGCCAACGTCATCGATCCCACGGTTCGGATCGCAACGGGCGTGCAAATCGGCACGGGCAACATCATCTGCGCCCACTGCCACTTCGGCGTCGGCACGGTCGTCGGCGACAACAACATCATCTCTGCCCACAACTCGTTCGACCACCACAGCGAGCTCGGCTCGGACATCACGACCGGCCCCGGATGCATCAGCTCGGGACTCGTCAAGATCGGCGATCGCTGCCGTTCGGCACGGGCATCTTCATCGAGCCCCACGTCACGATCGGCGCCGGCTCTCAGATCGCCTCGGGGGCGGTGATCGTCAGCTCGGTCCCGCCGAACATGCGGTCAAGACGAAGGTCGTGACCACCACCGTCGTCCCGACTCGCCCGCGCAGCTCCTAGCGTCGCGCGACACTAGCGACGTCGGCGACCACGTTCTCCCACGCGCTGCGCGCACTTGGGACGCTCGGGAGTTCGTGTACCCCTGCCGACAGCGTGTTCCCGCGCGCCGGCTTGCGCGCGACCGCGTGGGAACTGATGGTCGCGACGACCGGCACGAATGCCCGCGCGGCGCCGACGGAGCCCGCGCCCCCAGCCACGAACCGCTACTTCTTGCCCGGCTTGCCGGACTGACCCGGAGGCTTGAACGCCGGGAGGGGCGGCATCCAGCGGAACGGGTTCGCGGTGGCCGTGGACCTGATATTCTGGCCCGAGGGGCTCACCAGGCAGTAGAACCGGATCAACTTGCCCAGCGTTCCGTCCGACGAGGATGGCGATGCCGCCGGCGATCGGGTGTGGCCGCGTCCGGCGTGACAGCGGGATCAGCGGACGGTCGGCCGCCGAGGAACTCGCCGGCACGACCGCCGCGAGCGGCACGGCGGACCCGAACCAGGCCGAGCCGCCGCTGTGGCGTCCGCAGACAAGTTCCGGAACACGATCGTGGCCATCAGCCACGGCGTCCGCGCCCGTGCGGACCGACGTGGAGATCCGTGCCCGGACCGAACGACGCGATCCTCGACAAGCTGCTCCATTGTCGTTGTCGACGGCGAAACGTTGAGACGGCTCGAGAACCCGCTCGCCGACCGCAGCTTGTTGCCGAAACCAGAATCGGCATAGAGGCCGACCGCGAGTTCGTTGTTCGACGTCAGCGGCAATGTCGCTCCGGTTCCGACGATTGCCGTGCTCGGGCCCGTGACGCCGCTCGCGCCGACGAGCCGGTCGACTGCGGTGCTGCCGGACGCCCGCGACAGGCCCGAGTACTCGAGCGCGACCGCACCGACGTCCGCCGGCAGGGTGGGCATCACCGTGATCGTCGGCAACCAACCGCCGGTTCCAGCCACCGGCGCGCTCCAAACACTCATCTCGGTCCCGTCGCGCGCCGTCCGGCGCCACAGCTCCGTGTACCGATTGTGCGCCGAGTCGGTGACGGCGGCCGCCCGTGCGCCGCGACCCCGACCGACGCTTCGACGATGAGACGATCGCCGGCGGTAGCCTCGAACGCAGGCTGAGCGGCAACCGCGTCGTCGTGTCGGCGTACGCCCCGGCCTTCTGTACGAAGGCGGGACGCGGCGTCGCCGTCGGCACCACCACGTTCGTCGGCTTTGACGCCGGGCTGGTGCCGTGACGGTTACTCGCCTTGACCTTGAACGTGTACGGCCGACCGCCCACCAGGCCGGCGACGGTGGCTGAGGTTGGCGCCG
Organism: uncultured Solirubrobacterales bacterium; assembly: GCA_963850335.1. Lineage (GTDB taxonomy): Bacteria > Actinomycetota > Thermoleophilia > Solirubrobacterales > Solirubrobacteraceae > Palsa-465. The sequence continues at coordinate 94,908 of CAWKKY010000003.1, forward strand.
GCGATCCGGTCACCGTCGTCGGCCGGAGCGAGTGGAGCCGGTGTACGGCGTCACCGTGTAGCTCGTGACGGGGCTCCCGCGATCGGCTGCGGCCTGCCACGAGACCCGAGCGCTCTGGGCCGTCAACGCGGTGGCGCCTGCGTTCGCCGGCGCGCTTGGCGTCGCCATGGACGAGCCGGAGGAACCGGACCCGAGCGTGATGAAGGAGGCGACAGACGGGACGCCATTGCTGTCGACGATGAAGATCATGTACTCGCCCGGTGGTGCCCAGTTCGCGTTCGCGGGGGTCTGCACCGAGAGACTGCCCGAGCCGGCTGTGAAGCTCAGCGGAACGAAGTGCTGGTTGAAGTCCATCTGGTGCGTGCTCGTTCCGAGGTCGACGAGGTTGACCGACACTGGTTGACGCTGCGTCGGGCGTGTTGATCGTGATGTTCGCGTTGTAGTCCGACGAGCCTCGGTGCCGAGGTGATCGTCGGCCTGGGCCCCTTGAACAGGTACGGAGGCGAGTAGAACTGGGCCGAGTACTGACCCGGGAGGCCCGGCGCCGCGTGGCCACTGCCCGCCACCAGCACGCGACCGTCCGGCATCAGCAGCGTTGACGTGTGGTAGCCGCGCGTGGTGGCCATCGACGCCACCGTCGTCCACTGTTCGGTGTTCGGATCCCAGATCTCCGCTGGCAGCACCCGCCGGAGACCTCGCCCTGGCCGCCCTGCTGACCGGTGTTCGACTCGCCCCCGACGGCGAGGACGGTGCCGTCGGCGAGCATCTCATCGTGTTGAACGCCCTCGGGTACGCCATCGACGCGATCGCTCGCCATGCCGGGGTCTGCTGGGTCAGGTCGATGACGGCCGCGTTCGCGCCGCGCTCGGAGATGCCAGGCTCGCCGCGCCCCCCGCGTACAGCACCTTGCCCGGTCGGAACATGACCGAGCCGCCGTTGACAACGCCGCTCGAGCCGCCGACCTGCGTCCAGCTCGGCGCATCGACGTTCAGCTCGAACGATTTGTCTTCCTGGGGTCCGAGGACGAACACGTTGCCGTTGGGGAGCAGGTAGGAGTTCGGGTACTCGAGCTCGTGGACCTGGACGTCGAGACACCGGAGAGCAGCGTCCACGTGTTGTTCGGGTCGTAGACCTCGGTGTGTCGGCCCACGTGCCGAAGTCGCTGGATTCCCGCTCACCGCGACGTACCGGCCGTCGCCGAGCTGGGTCAGCGTCGTACAGCGCGGGGAATGCATATCGGCGACGCGCGTCCAGCTCGAGGTCGTCGGGTCGTAGATGTTGGTGTCGACGATCCCGAGGTTGCCGGTCGACAGCTCGCCGTAGCCGCCGACCACGAGCATGCGGCCGTCGGGCAGCGGCACCATCGAGGAGCAGAAGATGCCGTCCGGCGAGTCGATCGGAGCGCTGAACGTTTGCGTGGCCGGATCGAACTCCTGCGGGGGCTCGGCTGATGCCAAACGTCGAATCGCAGGATCTTCCGGTCTCCAACAGCATCGAGTGGATGGCGACCAGCGGCCAGTTCATGAGCTCCGACCAGGACCCGCCGGCTCGACGCCGCGGGGTCAACGCTCGTGGCGGCCGACGGGACGCCGGTGCCGTTCGCGTTCGTGGCCTTGACCGTGAACGTGTAGTCGTGCCGTTGGTGAGCCCGGTGACCGTCGCCGTCGTCGACCGGCGGCGATGCCGTTGATCGTCGTCGGAGTCTGGGCGGTCGATCCGATGTAGGGGGTGACCGTGTAGCCCGTGATCGGGCTGCCGCCGTCCCACGGTGCCGTCCACGTCACGGTCGCGCTGCCGTAGCCGGGCGTGGCGGCGACGTTGAGGGCTGGCCGGGCGCGGCGTTCGCGGACGTCGGCGCGAACAGGACGTCGACCCAGTAGTTGTTGGCGTTGAAGGAGTTCGTCGGGAACCGTTCGTCGAGTGTAGGCGTACAGGCCGTTCGCACTCGAACTATTGGCGAGGCCGTGGAGGGGGGCGTTGTCGACGGGGGTTCCGAAGCCGGCCGGGGTCGCCGAGTAGTGCCCGTTTGGATGAAGAACGGAGGCGACATATGTGACGCCGGCGTTGATCGCGACGGGATGAGAGAACGTCGCCGACTGCCACCCGGATGCCGTCTCGCTCGTGAACGTCACCGGGCCAGTTGCTGACCGTCGGAGGTCCAGAGGTTCCCGATATGCGTGCCGGTGTTGGCTGCGCCTTGTAGAAGCGGATCCCGGTGATCGTGCCGCTCGCGTCGGCGGTGAACTTGACGCCGAGTTCGGTCGACTGTCCATCGCCGGAGTCGACGGCCGATGGTGAGCCGGAAAGTCGAAGATTGTGAAGTCCGGAGTGACCGGGCTCGATGCGGCAGAGGCTGGGCTGCTCCCGGCACCGTTGACCGCCTTGACCGAGAACGTGTAGGCGGTGCCATCGTCAGGCCGGTGACGGTTGTGCTCGTCGCCGATCCGCTATTGACCTGGATCGGCGACTGCGCCTGGCCGCCGATCGACGGCGTCACCGCGTAGCCAGTGATCGAGCTGCCGCCGTCGCTGCTCGGGGCGGACCAGCTCACGAGAGCTTGACCCGTTGCCGGAGTGGCTGCGACGTTCTGGGGCGCGGACGGGGCGCTAGCAGGTGTCGGATTGATCGCGTTCGATGGCGATGACGCCGGGCCAGACCCGGCGGTGTTCGACGCTTGGACGACGAACGTGTAGGACTGGTCCGGGATGAGGCCGGGGACAGTCGTGGTCGTCGTCGTGCCTGATACCGTCACCGGCGGTGTGCGGTCCCGCTCGTGTATGGCGTGACGGTGTAGCTCGACACGTCCCGCCGCTCGATGGCGCCGTCCACGACACAGATGCCGACTCCGGCAGCGCTGACGCCGTCACGCTGGTCGGCTGGCCCGGCGGGCTGTTGTCTGAGGTTGGGTTGAAGAGGACGTCGACCCAGTAGTTGGTGGCGTTGAACGTGCTCGTGGGGAACGCGCTGGTCGCGCTGTAGGAGTAGACCCCGTTGACGCTGACGCTGTTGGCCAGCGCGGTCAGCGGAGCGTTGTCGAGGCGCCGGTCAAGGCCGCGCGGGGGTCGCGAGTAGTGACCGTTGGGGGCGAGGTAGGCGGCGACGTAGGTGGTGTTTGCGGAGATCGCCACGGGAGTGGAGAAGTTGACCTGCTGCCAGCCCGAGGCCGTCTCGCCGCTGAACGTCGCCGAAGCCGAGCAGTGACCGCCGGCCGTCCACAGGCTGCCGACGTGGGTGCCGGTGTTGGTCGGCGGCCTTGTAGAAGCGGATCCCGGTGATGTGGCCCGCGATTTCGGAGGTGAACTTGACCCCCACCTCGATGGATTTGGTGTCGCCGGAGTCGACGTCGCCGGGGGCCGAAGTCGAAGATCGTCTGCTGCGGCGTTACGGCCGCCGTGGCGGTCGAGGCCGGACCGGGGCCGGCGATGTTGGGCGCTCACGGTGAACGTGTAGCTGGTGCCGTTGGTGAGCCCTTTGACCGTGGAGGTCGTAGCGGCGCCGTTCCCCTGACCGGCGTCTGCGCGGTCGAGCCGATGTAGGGTGTGATCTTGTAGCCGTGATCGGGCTGCCGCCGTTGTTGGCCGGGCCGGTCCAGCTGACCTGCGCCTGGCTCGTTGCGGCGGCGCTCACGTTCGTCGGCGCCGAGGGGGGCTCGAGGCCGCCGGCGTGACGGCGTTCGATGCCGCCGACGGCGCCCGACCGTCGTTGGTCGCGACCACCTGAACGTGTAGGTGGTGCCGTTTTCAGTCCCGTGACCGTCGCGGTGGTCGCGGGAGGGCTGCCGGTGATCGTGTCGGCGTCTGGGCGGTCGTAGCCGACGTAGGGCGTGATCATGTATTCGTGATCGGGCCCCGCCGCTGGCGGCGCGCGTCCAGCTCACGGTCGCGCTCGCGTGCCCCGCCGTCGCCGTGACGCGCGGTTGGCGCGGGTGGCCGGACGCGCGGAGCGGGCGCGAAGTCGACGTCGACGAAGTAGTTGCTCGCGCTGTAGGCGTTCGTCGGGAACACGGTCGTGGCGGTGTACGTGTAGACGCCGTTGGCGTGGTGGCGTTGGCCAGCGCGTGCAGCGGGGCGTTGAGGACCGCGGACGTGAGGCCGCAGGGGTGCGGAGTAGTGGCCTTTCGGGGCGAGGTAGGCGGCGACGTAGGTCGTGTCGGCGGTGATCGTCACGGGAGTGGCGAAGTTGACCTGCTGCCAGCCGGATGCGGTTTCGCCGGTGAAGGTGGCAGAGGCCAGCAGGTCCCGGTCGAGGTCCACAGGCTGCCGACGTGGGTGCCGGTGTTGGTCGGCGGCCTTGTAGAAGCGGATGCCGGTGATCGTGCCCGCTACTGTCGGAGGTGAACTTGACGCCGAGCTCGACGGATGTCGTGTCGCCGGAGTCGATCGTCGGCGGTCCGGGAAGTCGAAGATCGTGTCCTGCGGGGTGACGGCGGCCGAGCCGGCGAGGCGGGGCCCGCGCCGGCGGCGTTGCTGGCGCTTGACGGTGAACGTGTAGGCGGTCCCGTTCGTGAGGCCGTCACTTGGGCGCTCGTCGCTGAACCGTTGCCCACTTCGGTCCGGCGTCTGCGCGGTGGAGCCGATGTAGGGCGTGAGCGTGTAGCCGCGTGATCGCGCTGCCACCGTTGCTCGAGGGAGCGCTCCAGCTGACCATTGCCTGGGAAGTGGCCGGCGACGCCGACACGTTCAGCGGCTCCGACGGCGGATTCGTCCCACCGGAGGAGCTCGACGG
>CAWKKY010000004.1:0-192187 GCA_963850335.1 uncultured Solirubrobacterales bacterium
TCGCTCATCAGCCGCGTGCTCGCCGTCCCGACCAAGCGGTTTGAACGCGCGATCGTCACCTACCTCACCGCCGAGGAGATCGACGCGCTCCTGGCCGCACCGGACCGCGACCGCTGGATCGGCCGTCGCGACCACGCGCTGCTCACCCTCACGATCCAGACCGGGCTGCGCGTCTCAGAGCTCGCCCGTCTGCGCTGCCATGACGTGCACCTCCGCACCGGCCCGCACGTTCAGATCCTCGGGAAAGGACGGAAACAGAGAGCAACCCCACTGACCCGGCAGACCGTCGCCGTCCTGCGCGAATGGCTCACCGAACGCGCCGGCCAAGGTGACCAGCCACTGTTCCCAACCAGCCGCGGCCGGCCGCTCAGCCACGACGCGATCGCGCTTCTGGTCGCCAAGCACGCCAGCACCGCAACCCCCGATTGCCCAAGCCTGACCAACAAGAAAGTCTCGCCTCACACGCTGCGACACGCCGCCGCGATGAACCTCCTGCACGCCGGCGTCGACAGCACAGTCATCGCCCTGTGGTTGGGGCACGAGTCCGTCGAGGCGACCCAGTGAGCTGACCGGGGTTTGACGGAGACTTCCAAACGAGGATTTCGGTCCTTGAGGAAGGAACCCACTGGCATGGCACGTCCGACGAAGTATCCGAAGGAGTTGATGGATCGTGGGATCCGGCTCGCGTTGGAGGGCGAGCGTCCGATCGCCCACATTGCGCAGGACTTGGGGATCCATCCCGAGGCGCTGCGCAAGCGGGTGCGCCGGGCGGAGATTGACGCCGGTAAACGCGAGGGGCTCAAGACGAATGAGCGTGACGAGCTCGCGCGGCTGCGTAAGGAGAACTTCGAGCTGCGCCGCTCGAATGAGATTTTGAAGTCCGCGAGCGTGTTTTTCGCGCGGGAGCTCGACCCAGACCGGCCGAAGTGAGCCGCTATATCGATGAGCATCGGGAGCGCTTCGGGGTCGAGCCGATCTGCCGGACCCTGCAGGTGTCCCCCTCGGCGTATTACCAACGGTTGACGGGTGTGCGCTCTGAGCGCGCCGTGACGGACGAGCACCTCACCGAGGTGATCGCAAAGGTGCATCGGGACAACTATTCGGCGTATGGGTATCGGCGAATGTGGCCGGCACTCACCCGCCAGGGGGAGGACGCCGGCCGCGATCGGGTGGCCCGGCTGATGCGCGAAGCGGGGATCCAGGGCGCCAAGCGCCGCGGGAAGCCGTGGCGGACCACCACCCCGGACAAGGGCGCCCTTGCGCGGCCTGACTTGGTCAACCGCGACTTCAGCGCTGACGCTCCGAATCAGCTGTGGGTCGCCGATTTGACATACCTCAGATGCTGGGAGGGCGTCACCTATTTCGCGTTCATCCTCGACGTGTTCAGCCGCAAGATCGTCGGCTGGCAGCTCGCCTCGCACATGCGGCGCACGCTCGTCCTCGACGCCTTGAAGATGGCGCTCGGCACTCGCCGCGGCCCCCACGCCCTGGAGCTGGTACATCACTCTGATCGCGGCTCGCAATACACGAGCGTCGACTACACCCAAACCCTCGACGATCACCACGTCCGCATGTCGGTCGGCTCAGTCGGCGACGCGTATGACAACGCGCTCGCCGAAAGCTTCGTCGACAGCTTCAAAACCGAACTGATCGCCGACCGCGTCTGGCGCTCACGCAGCCAGCTCGAACTCGCGATCGTTGAGTACATCGGCTGGTTCAACGACGCTCGCTTGCATTCCGCGCTCAGCTACCGAACCCCGATCGAGGTCGAAGGCGACTTTGACCAACGCGAGCTGGCTAAGACCGCCCTGAACGCAGCATTCACACCAGCGCTCGACGGTGGTCTAGACGATGAGTAGGGTCAGGACTATCGCTCACAGACAGAAAGAAACAATCCACTAAACCCTGTCTCCGCGAAACCCAGGGCAGTTCACAGATCTATCTCCATGCCGACATGCAAATCAAAGAACGCGCGCTCGCGCGCACCACCCCACCCGACAGCCCGCCAGGCCGATACCGGCCACCCGACCACCTTCTCGCGTTCCTCGAAGCACTCTGATTATGCCGAGGAATCACACCCCAATCCCCAGCAACCACAAGCGATCCCAAGTCTCACTCGGCATAACACGCGACTCGGCATAAGCCGACTTATCCAGAGATCCGGATAAGTCGGCGTATCTGATCAGCACCGGGGAGTCCGGGTGGGTGCGGGCGTCAGTGCCCTCCCAGCGGTAACGGACTCCAGCGGCCGTCTCCATCCCGTGCAGCGCGACGTTGAGCAGCAGGGGGCTGATCACGCCGCCCTGCGGAGTTCCCTCCTCGGTCGGCGCGAAGCGACCATTCTCGACCACCCCCGCCCTGAGCCATTGCTCAACCATCCCCCGTGCGGGGAACGATCCGAGCATGTCCAGGATGTGGTGATGGGCGATCCGGTCAAACGCCCCAGCCAGGTCAGCGTCCAGCACCCACCGTCTCAGGCCTCCGCCCTTGACGGTCTGATGGATCGCTTGGATCGCGTCATGGCAGCCACGGCCGGGTCGAAATCCATAGGACCTCGGCTCGAACCGCGCCTCCCACTCAGGTTCCAGCGCGTTCACGACCCGGGCCTGATGCACCCGGTCGAGAATCACCGGAATCCCGAGCGGGCGCTGCCTGCCGCCTGCCTTCGGGATGTACACACGCCTGACCGGCATGGCCGTGAACGCGTCCGCGGGATCGTGCACCCTGTCCGCCAGCTTTGCTTTGGCTTCCGGGGTCAACACGACCTCGCCGTCCACGCCCGCCGTCAAACGACCAGCGTTGCGCTCGGTCACCCGCCGCACACTCAAGAGCGTGTTCGCGCGCGACCGCAGCATCAACCTCTGCAACCGGCGGACCTGTGGAAGGTCCCCCGCTCTACTCGCCGTGAAGATCCGCTGACGCAACCGCCGTACCTGCCGCTCAACCTCACGCCAATCGATCTGACGCCAATCAACCGGCACGTCCTCTGGTCCACTCACCACGACCATCGCCGCGGCGTCCAGTTTGTCCGTCGGTTCTGACATCGCGTCGTCTTCCTCTTCACAGACTCACCTGACCGCGTCAGCCCCCTTTCGGGGCCGGGCACCCGGCCCGGTATCCGGCCAGTTATCCGCAACGATCGGCTGGAGGGACCGACCCGCTGTCGCGGTTTTCTGTTGCCTTTCGGCCACCGGCGTTCGCTTCTCGGTCATCCGATGCCCGCCGAGGGATCAGGCCCTCCTCACGGTCGGCTTCCCAGCCCAACACGGCTGGACCTCGACGGGGTTACCGCGTTCCGCACGCACGAGCTGCGACCGGGATGGGTGCCCTCTATACCCCGGGGACGACGGTGCTCACCCCGGTCTGAGGATCGTGCTCAGCCGGCGGCTGCCGCTTCACAGCGGCCAGTCCCTGACCCCGACTCCGACACTCCACCTGTCGAGGCTCCGCTTGACGAGGCATCAACGAGGGTTCAAGCAATTCACCCGTCCGGTCTTCCCCTCACCCGCCGCCGCCCGGATGGAACGAGCAGCCGCTTCGGCTTTCCCCCGAGCTTCGCACCCCGCCGACCAGGAGCCGGACAGCGCACGTCAAGGGTGGGGACAGGCCATCGAGCACGAAACCTGGAACAACGCTCTACGTCATCGACCTAGCCTCCAATCCAACGTTGTTCACTCGTGGCGTGCGACCTCGCGTCGCACCGATCATTCCGGCAGCTTGGAGGAAAGCGTGCGTGGGTGATATGGTGCTGCTATGGGTAGCACTAAGGGGACGTTTGATATCGATGCGTCAAGTCTGGTGCCCCTGCATGAGCAAGTCGCCGCAGCGGTTCGGCGGGCGATCGCGGAGGGGGAGGCGCTGCCGGGGGAGCGGTTGCCGCCGGCACGGGATCTGGCAGCGGTGCTGGACGTGAACGCGAACACGGTGTTTCGGGCGCTGCGGACGTTGCGTGATGAGGGGCTGCTTGAGTTTCGGCGCGGGAGGGGCGTGACTGTGAGCGGGGCGGCTCCGGGTCGGAGCGTCGTGATCGGCAAGGCGCGAGAGCTGGTCGCGCTGGCGCGCCACTACGGCTACGGCAACGACGAGCTCGACGCGATCATCCGACAGGTCCACTGAGAGCCATGGCCATCGTTGAGGACACTCGACCGCGGGAGGCGCGAAACGATCCCGAGGCGCTCATCCGCGAGGCACGTGAATTGCACCGCCGCCGCTGGCGCCGGCGCGCCGTGGCGGGGCTCGTTGGCGTTTTGCTGCTCGCTGCTGGTGGGATCGCGACCTTTGGCGGCGGCGGCAGTCCCGCCGGTGTCGCTCTGCATGGGCCGCTGCCGGCGGGGCTTGCGGCCCGGGCGGCGGATCCGATGGGCGGGCTGCCATGGGGAATCCGGGTTGTACGGACCCACGGGTGGACGTGCGTGCAGCTCGGCCGGTTGCGCGGCCGTCAGCTCGGACTGCTCGGTCGGGACGGCACCGTCGGTAACGACGGCCGCTTTCACCCGTTCGGCCCGAGCACGACTTATCAAGCGAGATGCGCGCGCAATGACCGGCACGACCACGCGTTCATGAACGTGCAGCTCGGCGCGGAACCAGCGAGCGGCGCTGGCGGCGGCTACACCGGCATGACGCAATGCCGGACCGCCGCGGAGTTGGCCCAATTCAAGCGATCGTTCGGTGGTGCGCAGTCCGCTGCGGAAGCCGCCATCCCGCCGTTGTCATCCGTATGCCCTCCGACCGATCTGCGGTTCATCCAATACGGACTCCTGGGGCCCAAGGCAGCGGCTGTCACCTACACGCTGGGAGGCGTCCGCCAGATGGAGCAGACACACGGTCCGGATGGCGCATACCTTGTCGTCGGCGGGCCGACCACCACGGCGTTCTGCGACCGGTTCGGGAGGACCGGCGTCTGCGGGCGGCCCGGCATCGGCTCGGGCTCGGTAGGCGGCGGCATGATCCGTGAGGTTCGGTACCGAAACGCGCCACCGTGCCGGATCGGCAGCCGGATCCCGGCGTTCTTCGCCGTCTGCCCGCGCGTCGGCTACGTCACTCCCACGCCACCGCTCACCCAGCGCCAGGTCGCCGCCTCCGTCACCGCGCGGCTCATCACGGCCGAGAGCTACTGCCTCTCCGCGCAACCGGCACGCCGTGTCGGCTTCGGAGCTGCGCCCGTAACCGACCTCGGGCCCTACCACCCGTGCACCGGGCACATGCCAGTCGGCGCGCAGCCTCCTGGGGACGTGATCCACGGCACCCTGATCCGCTTCTCGTGGACCGCCCGACAGCCCGTGAGCTCGCGCAACAGCCAGTACCGCTTCCTCATCAGCAACGACCGTTGCGGCGGACAGGGCGGCGGAACCTACGGAAAGATCACCGCCGGTGAGCGGCTGACCCGCGCCGTCATCCTCCCAACCCGCCGCTGCATCGGCCCGTTCACCATCACCGTCGGGTACGACCCAGATCTCAGCCCAGGCGGGGGATCCTTCGCCGGCGACAGCCCTGGACAGGACGGGTCGCTGCTCGTCGGTCGCGTCACGCTCACTCGCTGACACGCCCGCCGTTCAAGACGTCCGAATGGGCCGCACTGTCGCTGATCCAATGACGCGTCGGCTGTTGCAGCTCGATCCATGCAAAGGCCGCGTCAGCGACTTGGCGGGGGGACGACCTTGCACGGACGGACCGGCCCCTCGGCCCAGACGACCTGTATGCCTCTGCCGCGCTCCGGCTGAAGTCCGGCGCCCTTCTTGTCTGTCGGCCACTTTGCGAGGAGACTGCCCGACTGCGCCTGGCTCTCGATCACAAGGGTTGCGTTCGGGGGGATGTAGCGCAGGATCAGTGTCGTCTGCCTATTCCGACCGCCGCCGAAGTCGATCGGAGGGTTCGCCCGTGGGTTCTTCGCGGCGTCGACGCGCGGCAAAGCACGAGCGGGAAGTGGCGTGAAGCTGGGAGGCGCGGTGCAGTCCTGTCCCTGCGGGAGCAGTTGCACCATTGCGGGAACCTTGGCGTCACGGAGGCTGTGTCTCAGTGGCGTGGCGTCTTGGAACGAGGTGATGGGGATCGTGACGGTCCGGTTGGGGGCCGGTGCTTTGTGAACCGGCAGGTTGGCGATGCTCCAGTCGCCGACGCGTTTGATCACGTGACCGTCCGGTGCGTACCAGACGGCGAAGACACCGCGGGCTGAACTTCCTGGCACCTGGAACGCGGCGATGTTGTCCTTCACGGCTGCGGTCACGAGGCCGCGGTAGCGGAACGGACGCAGCTGCACGTGCGTGTAAAAGCCGACCTTGGCCACTCCGTCTGGGACGACCTCGAAGAACCGTGAGACCACAGTTCCATCCTTCGCCCTCAACGTTTGGGCGGGACCCCATGCCTGACCCGCGGTGATCGCCGAGGCAGTCGCGTAGTCAGACCAGCCGATGCCCTGTACCCATACAGCGATCGTCTCGCCGAGTACTCGGGCAAGTGTCGGGTTGGCCGGTCGGGTGAGCGGAACGAGAAATACCTTGGCGCCCCATGGTGCCGTTCTCGCGAGTCGGATCAGTCGGCGGTCAGGCTTGATCTGGGAGCCGGGCGCGGATGGGGGCTGCGGCGGAGGGCTTGAGCGGAACGAGAGATCCGCGGGAGTCTGGGCGCGCCAAAGGACGCCGAGAGTCGCAAGCAACTGCGCGTGCCGAGCGGGCGCTAGGTTCCCGGTGCAGGCGTTCGGTGCGCGCGGAGCACGATCAACGCGCCAACCGCGAGCGCGACGGTGAGAACAACGGCAAGCGTGGTCGCGATACCGCTCACCAGCCCTCGGGCGTTCCATCGGCGCCGCAGCGACCGCTGGCTGCCATGACTGGGCAGACGGTTGAACCCGGTCTGCGCCGCCCCGCGTTGCTCCACGTGATCGAGGCGCAGGAGCAGCGGCGCGATCGGCGGCGCTGCCAGCGGCTCGGGCACCGGATTCGCTCGGGCAAGCCTCTGCAGCGGATCTTCCCTCATCGCAGAACCTCCACAATCGATGAACGCTCGCCGACCCCGGACGCCCCGGCATCGATCGCCTCCAGGGCCTTGGCCAACCGACGCCGCGCGCGGTGCAAACGCACGGCGAACGCGCCTGTACCGACCCCCAACACCGCCGCCGCCCGCGCCCGGTCAAGTCCGTCCCACGCAATGAGCACGAGCACTTCCTGATCGCGCTCGCTCAACGACCCGAGCGCGTGCAGCACCGCGCTGTCGCGAGCGACAGCACCGCGCTGTCGCGAGCGATTGAGCTGTCCTGGGATTGACGGAGACTTTGTAACGAGGATTTCGGTCCTCGAGGAAGGAAGTCCCTGTCCTATGCCACGTCCGAGGAAGTATCCACAGGAGTTGATTGATCGCGGTGTCCGGCTGGTGCTTGAGTCTGGTCGGCCGATCGCGCATGTCGCGGCGGAGATCGGGTTGCCGGCGGAGACGCTGCAGAAAGCGTGTTCGGCAGGCGGAGGCCGATCAGGGTCTGCGGCCGGGTCTGCCCACGTCGGAGGAGCGGGAGGAGATCAAGCAGTTGAAGCGTGAGGTCTCTGAGCTGCGCAAGGCGAACGAGATCCTCCGGGCCGCGAGCGTGTTTTTCGCGACGGAGCTCGACGGCGGTCGGACGAAGTGAGCGCGTTCATCGACAGATACCGTGATCGCTTCGGCGTCGAGCTCATCTGCCGGACCCTCGGGGTGTCGGCGTCGGCCTACTACCGGCGCGCGGCCGGCGAGCGGTCCGCCGCCGGATCGAGGATGAGCGGCTGCTCGACGAAGCTCCGCAAGGTGTTCGCTGAGAACTACGAGTGCTATGGGGTCCGGCGGATGCATGCGCGCGATGGTCCGCGATGGCGAGCAGGTCGGCCGTGACCAGGTCGCCCGGCTGATGCGCCAGGCCGGGATGCGCGGCGCGAAGCGGCGCGGGAAGCCGTGGCGGACCACGATCTGCGATCCCGCCGCCAGAAGCGGCCGGATCTCGTCAACCGCGACTTCACCGCGGCGGCTCCGGACCGCTTGTGGGTCGGCGATTTCACGTATCTCAGAACCTGGGAGGGGCGCGTCTACTTCGCTTCATGATCGATGTGTATTCGCGGATGATCGTCGGCTGGCAGCTCGCCAGTCACATGCGCACCGACCTCGTCCTCGACGCGCTGCAGGATGGCGCTGTCGACCCGCGCAGCCCGGCGCGGACTTCACGCTCGTGGCACATACCGATCACGGCTCGCAATACATCAGCGAGGACTACACCCAGCAGCTCGACGACGCGCGCGTGCTGGCATCGGTCGGGTCGGTCGGCGACGCCTATGACAAGGCGTTGGTTTCATAGTGCACCTCCTGGGCCTGTTTGGATGTGTTCTCGGTCAGCGAGCCGTTGGCCGAGCCGTTTGATGAGTCTTGGGTCGTCTGGTTCTGGTGGGTCGTAGAGCTGCTCGTTGCGGTCGTTCGCTTTGCGGGATGTGAGCAGCCCGGCGCGGCGCCACGCCTTGATCGTGTGCTGGTGGACGCCGAGCTGCTCGGTGATCTCGGTGAGGGTGAGCATCCCGGTGGCGTGCAGTCGGGCTTGGTGGCTGCCGAGCTTGTGGTTCTTGCCGAGGCACTTGACGATATAGCCGGTGAACGGCTTGTCGTCGTGGGAGCGGAGTCCTTGCTGGTTGAGGAGCTCGGCGATCTCGCCTTCGGTGTGATCGTCGAGGAGCTGGTCGATCTGGGCGATCAGCGCGGGTGTGGTTTTGCGCTGCTCACCGATCGGGGTCGGGAGCGGCAGCGTCAGGCTGGTCGTCTGCCCGCCGCGGAAGCGGACGTGGAGGTGGATCTGGTCGGTGCGGTCCAGGGTGACGTCCTCGATCAGCAGCCGGGCGATCCGTTTGCGCTCACGGGCCGGGGTGGCGGGATCTGACCACAGCGCGGGGAAGTCGGCGGCGAGCCTGCGGATCCGGGCCTTGTGCTGCTCGGTCAGCAGCGCGTGGGCGGCGGCGGTGTCGCGTTGGTAGTCGTCTTGGGCGGCGTTGAGCGCGCGGAGTTTGTCGTTCCAGTCGGCCTCCAAGCTGTCGGCGACGAGTCGGTTGTCGGGGTCGACAGCGAGATAGCGGCGGCGGGCAAGCTCGGCGTGATGTCGGGCGCGCTCGACATGGCTGGCGCGCAGCGCGTCTGCCTCGTCGGCGCGTTGCTCGAGCTCGGCTTGGACGGTCAGCGCGACCTCCAAAGCGAGTGGCGTGACGGTCTCGAGCAGCAGCCGGCTGATTGTGTCATCGACACGCCGGCCGGGGATCGTCTGACACTGCGGTCCGTGCCGTTGGATGGTCTCGCGGATGCACCGGTAGTCCGGGACGAGCACGCCGCGGCGGTGGTGGTATTGGACGCTCATCCGGTTCCCGCAGCGGCCGCAGATGACGAGGCCTTGCAGCAGTGCGGGACCTTCACGCGCCGGTCCTGCGGTGCGGTCTTGGCCGTGCGCGCGGGCGTTCTCGGCGAGCGTTCGGAGGTTCTGCTCGAACTGCTCCCAGCTGAGATACCCCGGGTGGGTGTCGGGGATCAGCGCCGTCCACTCCTCGCGCGGGAGCTGGTGCGAGGTCATCTTCCCGTCGGGGGTCTTGCGGCTCTTGCGCCGGCCATACGCGAACGCGCCCGCATACCGTGGGTTGTGCAGCGCCCGCAGCACCCGCCAGTGCGCAGGCTGGACCCACGCGAGCTCACCGGTGCGGTGCCCCTTCCGGATCCGCGTTGGGAACAGCAGCCCCTCGCGCGTGAACTCATAGACCACCGCGCGCGCTGACCCGGTCCGCGCAAACGTGGCGAACAGATGCTCAAGCGCCTGCTGCACGCTGCGTGTCGGGATCGAGCACGACGTTGCCGGCGGGGTCATAGACGAGGCCGACGGGGAGCGGCATCTGCAACTCGCCGCGGCGGGCTTTGGAGAGGATCCCGCCCTGCAACCGGGCGCGGATGAAGTGCAACTCTGCCTCCGACATGGTGCCTTTGAGGCCGAGCAGCAGCCGGTCGTTGAAATCACTCGGGTCATAGAGCCCGTCCTCGTCGCAGATCAGCGTGCCCGAGAGGCCGCAGATCTCGAGCAGGCGGTGCCAGTCGGCGTTGTTGCGCGCGAGGCGGGAGACCTCGAGGCCGAGCACGATCCCGGCCTTCCCGAGGCCGACCTCGACCACGAGCCGCTGGAACCCCTCACGGTCCGCCGCGGAGGCGCCGGACTGGCCCTGATCGGTGTCGATCACGACGATCTGCTCGACCGGCCAGCCCAAGGCGATCGCGCGCTGACGCAGCGCGTACTGCCGCTGCGTCGACTCCGTGTTGTGCATCACCTGCCGCAGCGTTGACTGCCGCACATACAGAAACGCGGTCCGCTGCAAGTGCCCGGCGGTGACCTTCCCTGCGACGTTCGACGCCAGGACGGTGCTCATCGTTGTCTCCTCTCAAGACCCGTCGTTGTTGTTCATGCCGCAGCGGCGCACGCCATCGCCATGCTCGCCAGCACGCTGACGATCTCCCGCTCGCCGACTGTCGCGCCGGCCGGCACAGCGAGCGAGATCGAAGCGTGCGGCCCGGGCGTTGTGCTCTGCCACGCGCGTGTCCACGCGGTCACGCCCCGGTGCTGCAACAGCGCGAGCCCGAGCCGCGAACTGCCCGGTCCTCCCGCGAGCGCTTGATCGCGCAACTGCTCATAGCGATCGACATCACCGTGCTCGCGGGCCGGGTCATCGATCGCCCTCCTCTCGCGGACGATCAGCACGCGCGAGCGCCCGCTCGATCGAGCGGCGATGCACCCTGACGCCGAACCGCTCCGCGATCAGCTCAACAAGATCCGCCGAGCGCAACCCAGGCTCGGCCGCGAGCCGCTCGCGCGCGAACGTCGAGGACCTCGTCGGTCAGCTTGTGCGCGCGCCGCGGCCCGGGGCGTGCCGGCACCAGCCCGGCCAGCCCGCCCGTGTCCAGCGCGGCAGCCGCTTCATAGAACGACGGGCGCGAGAACCCGAACTCCTGCGCCGAGCGCGCGACCGTGTCCCCGTCGACCCGCACGCGGCGGACCATCTCGTACTTCACCTGCACCAGATCCCGCGGGTCAAGGAACTCCGAGCCGGCGAACCGCTCGTCACGGACCGCCTCGGGCCGCGGGTTCAAGCTCCGCTCCGCCCGCAACGCCTGAACCTTCGGATCCTCACCCTTCGCGCGCCATCACTAACCTCCTCAAATAGTGTTAGGTGGATTATGCCGCCAGCATCGGACGGAATCAGTGCTCTGACTCGCGCAATCCCGAGAATACTGAGGCTTTGGGCCTGATCTGCGCCTCTATCAAACCGCCCATCGATCGATAGCGGCATAATTGCCCTTACATAGGCGGCAGAATTCGCCTTACACGTCCTGCTCGGTGGCGGGGCCGCTCAGACCGTCGATCAGCTCGCCGAGCGCCACCAGGTCCGCGACGCGGAACGCGCTACGCCCGCTCGAGAGCGCGACGAACGGGTCCGGTGCGGCAGCGTCCGTCCACCCCGTCGGCAACGAGCGCTGGGCTCCGTCCTCATCGAAGAAGAACACGCGGTCCTCGCCCCACGCCTGCCGGATCCCGACCAACACGAACTCGCGCCCCACCCACGGGTGGAACGGATGCGTCACCCGAACTCGCTGCTCCACGTCGACACTGAGTGCAGTTGACGGCGATCGCCAACGCGCTGGCCGAATCGTTCGTGGACTCGTTCAAGACCGAGCTGATCCCCGACCGCGTCTGGCACACCCGCACCCAGCTCGAGCTCGCGATCGTCGAGTGCGTCGCGTGGTTCAACACCCGGCGGCTGCACAGCTCGATCGGCAACCGCCCGCCGGTCGAGCATGAAGCCGAATGGCGAGCCCGGCTCGCCTCACACCCGAACACGATGTCCTCGCCCAGAAGCACTGCTCACCCTGAACGCTGCCGGTGAGTACGGCCCCTCCGGGGTCGTCTCCGAGATACGGTGTCAGACGAGGTTGACTGACAAAAAGTAAGACCTACAAACCCGGTCTCCGCCGAACCCAGGGCATTCCAGATCGACGATTCCAACTCCACGCCTGCGCGGTGGCGCTCCTGCTCGGCCAGCCGTGTCCACAACGCGTGGCTGCGCGCGTCGCCGCGGTGGCGGTTCGCGAGGACCCGGCGTGCGGTTCCGTAGCCAGGGCAGCGGGTCGGCCGGTACGTCGTCAAGGCGCCTCCAGGCAACCAGAAACACTTCGGCGACAACGTCATCGGCAGCGCTCGAAGCTGTCCGGCGATACGCGAACGCTCGCACGACGCCCGCATGCGCCCGATACAACTCCTCAAACCGCTCACGCCGATCCACCAACCCATAAGTGTCCAGCACCCGGCACGAGATTACGGCCACCTATCGCTCACGCAGCAACGAGCGCTCGCCTCCCGCTTCGGGCTTACTGGTCAAGCTGTGTTGGTCGGCGGATGTCGGGAGAGCGCCGTTTGGGCTTGCCCGTGCAGAGGGCCCGTTTTAGACCAGCGCCTCCCGACGTTCCGTCGAGGTGCCCGTTGAGCGGCAACAGGAGGTCGCGCCCAGAGCGCCATCAGTAAGCAACCGCCAGGGTACCTCGCGCCGACCCCTGTCAACCAGTTGTCCGAAGGAGGGTAGGGTGATGAGTGAGCTGCGGTTCGCGGGTGTGGACTGGGCGAGCGAGGAGCATGCGGTGTGCGTGGTCGACGAGCATGGCCGGATCGTGGAGGGCCGCCGCTATCGGCACAACGAGACCGGGATCCGCGCGTTGTGCATCGGCTGGTGCGCTTGAACGTCAAGCTGGTGGCGTTGGAGCGGCCGGACGGGTTGTTGATCGACCGGCTGTTGGATGCCGGGCTCGCGGTGATCGCTGTGCATCCCAACCAGGTCAAGGCGAGCCGGCCGCGTTATCGCGCCGCGGGCGGCAAGTCAGACGGCTTTGACAGTTTCGTGCTCGCCGAGCTTGCCCGCACCGACAGTCATCGCTTCCGGATCCTGGTGCCCGACGGTGATCAGACGAAGGCGTTGCGGGCGATGACCCGGGCGCGCGAGAGCCTGGTCCGCACCCGGCTTGGTCTGGCGAACCAGCTGCGCGATCAGCTCGCGACCTTCTGGCCGGGCGCGAGCAAGGTGTTCTCAAGCGTCGACTCGCAGATCGCGCTGGCGTTCCTGCGCCGCTATCCGAGCCCGGTCGATGCCCGCGGCCTCGGTGAGCAACGCCTGGCGGCGTTCCTCAAGCGTCACGGCTATCCCGGCCGCAAGCCGGCCCGCGAGCTGCTCGAACGGCTGCGGGCGGGCGCGGACGGCCGCGCTGGCGAGCTCGAAATGCAAACCCGCCGCGGAATCGTGCTCGCGCTCGTCTCCGCCCTGGAGCCGATCGTTGCGCGGATCAGCGAGCTGACGATCCAGATCCGCCACGCCCTCAACGCGCACCCGGACGGGCGGACGTTCCGCTCGCTGTTCATCGCGCACGACTCGTGGCTGTGCGCCGCGAGCATGCTCGCGGAGATCGGTGACTGCCGCGATCGCTACCCCACCTATCGTGCGCTCGCCGCCGATGGCGGCCAGTGCCCGGTCGCGGTCGAGTCCGGCAAAGCCAAACGCGCCCAGTTCCGCTGGGCGTGCGATCACCGACTCCGCGCGGCGTTCGACACGCTCGCGGACTCAAGCCGCCACCACAACCCATGGGCGGCAGATATCTATGACCGGGCACGCGCCCGCGGCGCCAGCCATCCGCACGCCAGCCGGATCCTCGGCCGCGCCTGGTGTCAGGTCATCTGGCGTCTCTGGCAAGACCACGACACCTACGACCCTGAGCAGCACACCGCGCTAAAGCGCGTGATCGCCGCCGCAGCCTGACCATTCGTCGGCCCCTCCCGGGGCCGACATCCAAGCCACCTCAGCGACGGCGCGGCGCCGCCGTCACCGCAGGCTGCCCGCAGGGCAGAGCGCGCAGCGCTTGACGGCAAACCGACCGTCGCTACCACCACCAACCAGGGTTGACACAGGGGGTCTAAAAGCAGGAGCGATGCACGAGCATAAATCTACGTCGGAGACTGCTGCTTGCGGGACGAGAGAGTCACGACGAAAAGCCGTGGCTCCGGTACACGCGCGAGACGGACGGAAGTCTCGGCGCCGTGGACGACGTCCGTCTCGCATCGCGCCAACGCGGGTGCGATGTCACTAGCGTGCGCGGACTGATCCGCCGGGTACGACGTCGATAGCTTGCCAGCCGCCGTTGACGTGGCTGAGGAGCATCGTGAAGTAGCCCCACTTGCGCCCAGCGCCGACCTCCTGGGCTTCGACGGCCGCGGTGGGCCCGTCTTCGAGCACGTGGCGGACGCGAAACGAGGAGCTCTTGACCGAGGTGTAGTACCGAGTGCAGCTGTGGCTGGTATCGCCCGTGAACGCGCGCCTGAGCGCCGGCGCATACAGGTGGTTGCAGACCTCGGCGGGGCTCTGAAGCGTCGCGGCTGTCCACTGAGACACCCATTGCTGAGGAGTCGACGGCAGACGCGGGGTGGCGGGTGAGGGCGCGGAGTGCTGCTGGCCGACGATGACCGCGATCGCAACGATGGTGGCGATCGCGATCAGGGCGCGCGGTTTGCGCTGACTGCGTGGCGGATCGAGGTCGTGCTGCTCGCTGAACAGTTCCTCGGACCTCTCGCTATGCAGGTCGTGGTCATCCGTTGCGGTCGTCGCCGGTGCGGCAACCACCGGGGTGGACGGACGCCAGCGGCTGTGGGTGCGCAGGTCGCCGCGGTGACGGGCGATCATTGCTTCTTCGCTCGGTTCTTCCGCTTGGCCTTGTGACGCTTGGACTGGTGGTGCTTGGCGGTAACCGGGGTGGGCTCGCCGAGCGTGACGACCAAGCGCTTCGACGTTCCCGGCGAGTACGGGAATGCCGCCTCCGCCAGCGTGCTCACCGAGAACCATGGGTGGATCACGCCCTGGCCACGGTCGAATTTCCAGACAATCAAGAACCGCCCGCTTGGCAGGATCTGTGGAAGACCCTCGATCTGGCCGATCCGACCGATCCCGACGTCCAGACGGAGGAGGTTCGAGTTGCGCGGGACATAGCCGCCCAGGACCCGCCCCGTAATGTGGAGCTCAGCGCCCCAAGGGACGATGCGTGGCCGGATCGCGATGCGCACCATCGCTGGGACCACGACTCGTACCTGGCCCGAGGATGAAGACTCCGTCGTGGGCGACCCATCGAACACGGCCTCGACGACGCGGGAGGGGCCCGAGCCCAGTCGTGCCGTCCAACTGCCGGTCGCCGTCGTGGTGACCGTGGCCGCCTCGGTGAACGCGTTGCTTCCGTTGTTCGGGGCGGTCAGGACGTGGACGACGTGTCCCGCAAGCGCGGTTCCAGTAGCCGTGCCCAGCCAGCCGTTGACCGTCGTTCCCCGACCAAACGGGACCACGCGGGCCTTCTCGGCGACCACGTGCGGGGGCACGAC
The DNA here is from genome assembly GCA_963850335.1 of uncultured Solirubrobacterales bacterium. GTDB lineage: Bacteria > Actinomycetota > Thermoleophilia > Solirubrobacterales > Solirubrobacteraceae > Palsa-465. The sequence continues at coordinate 15,425 of CAWKKY010000004.1, forward strand.
AACCCGCACGTATTTGACCCGCTTGAGCTTGACCAGATGGCCATGGCGTCGGGCGCGCACGAACACGATCGTTCGGCGACGCACGGTCCTTGGGTGGCAGCGCTGGACGCGCTCGAGCTTGCTGCGCGCGCGGGTCTTGACCTTGACGCGCTTCCCATGCCGCCGAATGGTGATCCAGTGCCCCGGAATTGTCACCCGCACGCGAGCGCTGTGACAGCGCAGACCAACAAGCTTGTCGAACGCGATTCCGACCTCTGTCGGCTGACCGATTTTGAGCGACCAGGTCGCGGTGGTCGAGCGGCCGTGCGCTCCTGACGGGTCGACCGCGTTGTCCTCCGCGAAGCAGCCGATCGTGTGCGGACCGATGCCGCTGACGGGCACCTGAGCACTCGCGCCGGCGAAGGTCTGCGCCGGCCCGCCGTCGACGGTGCAGACGATGTCTGCGATCCCGGACGGGCTCCCCCCAGCGCTGGCGGCGACGTATTGCGTGCCCGCCGTCGACGGCGCATCGACAGGGCCGGAGAGCGAGATCGCCGGAGCGCTGTTATCGATGTAGACGGTCTTGGTGACGCTCGCCGGAACACCCGCGGCATCGCTCGTGCTCAGCGTCAACGGCACGCCGCCCTGCGCTGACCGGCTCGTGTCCACCGGCTGATTGATCGCTGGTGCTGCGCACTGATGCCAGGTCGAGACGTCCCGTCCTGAGGTGGTGGTGTTGATCAGCTGCCCGTTGAGGGTCGCTGAGAGTGAGCACAAGCCTGAGGGCGAATTCCCCCAGGCGAAGAACGGCCAGGTACCCCTGACCCAACCCGTCGCCTGCCACAGGCCAGTCGGCGCGACAAGCCTCGGGCCGCTCGTCTCACGAACGTGGAGGGAGAACGCGCCCACGGTGAGTCTGCGGGGGCCTTGCAGGTGCTCCTCCCGCACACGAGCTGCATCCCAAAGTAGCTCGACGGACCGAAAGTCATCCCCATGTTGCTTGGGCTGTTGTCGTGGGTTCCGACTCCACCGCCTGCCCAGTAGAAGCCACCACCGTAGTCCTGGTTGTCGTTGACTCCAACCGATACGAGCTGGTTCGCCGTCGCGCCGACGAGCTCGAGACCGGCTGGTGCGATGGTTTGCCAGCTGGCGCGTTTGCCGCGTGTGGTGGTGCCGCTGTTAAACAGACCGAAGCCGCCGCCGTTGTACGACGGCGTCGGGCACCGGCCGGTCGCGGTGATCCCGGGGACCGTGCTCGAGCTGAAGACGTTGTTGGCGTACGAGCCGCACACCTGCACGGTCTCGTCGGCGAACGAGGATGAGCAGCACGCGAGCCAGACAGGGCCGCTACCGCGGCGCCAGGGCTCAACTTGGTGTGGATGACGGACCGCAGCACCACGCCGATCGCTCAAGGGCAGATGACCAGGACGTTGACGTTCTCAGGCACGTTGTTGCCGCCGGAGTCGAAGGTGGAACCAACAAGTATGGGCGCTGTTCTGCCCACCCGGTCCCAGCCGGTAGCCGTCGCGGAGCCAACGACAATTGGCACGTTCGTGGGATTCGCGACCGCGATGCAGCCCGATGGAATCGACCGGTTCCAGGACACCCGGTACAAGCCTCGTCCGGGATCGCTCATCGACACGCTCGCCTAGGATGTGATGCGGTCACCTTCCCGTCCGCACGAATCTGCGCCCAGTCCGCGATGTGCCCAGCGATCGACTTGGGATCAAGAGCTGATGCTGCCACGGCGCCCTTCGCGATCTTCCGGCTCGTGACCGCGCCGTTGCGCAGCTGACGCGTGCCGACGCTGTTCGCCGGGAGGCTGAGGGCGGCATAGCCGGTTCCTCCCAGCGCGACGAACAACGCGATGTAGCCGACGGCGTTGTTCCTGATGTGATGCAGTGGACGGTCTGGCATCGGTTCCTTTCGGGCTGGCTAGCAGCCTTTGACGCACGAGCCGATCCCGCCGAGCGGGCCCGCTCCGATGGGGCCCGCCTGCCGGCTGCTGCTCGTGGCTGAGGGTTGCGACGTCGCTGACGTCTGGCTGGCCGTGCTCGCCGGCGATTGCGCCGCCGTAGAAGACTGGGTCTGGGTGCCTGTTGTGGAAGGGGCCGGCGAGTTCGTGACCGGTGCGCGCTGGACCACCGTGGCCTGATGCTTCGCCCGCGCGTGCTTCGCGCGTGACCGGATCTGCCGGCGCTTCGCCGCGTGCCGGGCGGCCGCCGCGCGAGCTGAGGAAGCGACGCGCCCGGCGACCGCTCGGAGCTCGGGCGCGATCGCGGCGATCGTGGTCTGGAGCGCCCCGCCGAAGTAGCCGGACGGCGCGGCTGCGGGTCGCGATCTGGCTGTCGACGAGTCGAGGCGTCGAGGCGCGCTCGTTCCGCCGGTGCCGGCCAGCGTGACCAAGAGGACGGCGGTACCCGCGAGCAGCACCACCGCGGCCACGGGCCCGCGGTGCTTCTTGGGCGTTGGAGCGACATCCGAACTGCGGAGCTCGGTCTCAGGCGCGCGACGACGGGTCGCAGCGCGAGCCGTCGCCGCGTCGCGGGCGAGGTCGGCGGTGCCTTTTGGGCGCCGCTGCTCGAGCGTGCTCGAGGTCTCGGCCGCCGCGCCTGCCGTGCTGTCCTTCACCCGCCGGATGAGCTCGTCGATCGCTTCGCTTTCGCGGGGGGTCGTGGGTGCGGATTCCGGCGCTGCGCGATCCTCGTGCTCCGAGTTGGCGGGTGCAGCTGGCTTGCTCTCGCTGCCGGAATCCGTCGCGGCTGAACCTGCCTCGTCCCCCCGCGCGCCGTCCGTGATGAGACCACGGAGCAGGTCGCGGGCGGCGCCAGCCGCTTGGGCGCCGGCGGGCGCACTGCCGTTTGCCGCAGGCGACGCTTGGCGCGCTTCCCGCCTTAGACGGCGCGCTTCGAGCTCATCGGTGTGCTCGTCGGTGATTGGCGGCATATCCCCTACCTACCGTGTAGGATAGCAGTGGTTGGACGTGGTTAATCTATTTCGATTGGCATGATGATCGCAGATTCCGAGGACCGTTTGCTCAGTGTCGCCGAGGTCTCGCGCCTCTTGAGCGTGACCGAGCCGACCGTGCGTGAATGGATCAAGGAGGGGAAGTTGAAGGCGCATCGCGCCGGCGCGCGCTTCTGGCGCATCCGCCAGAGCGAGGTCGACCGGATGCTCTCCGAGCAGGCGAGCAACCGGCCGTCGCCGCCAGGCGGCGGGCCGAGACCGCCGGGCGCCGAACAGGCGCGCGACCTCATCTCGTCGCTGATCACCAATCCGGAGCGCTCCCGCGATGCAGGTTGAGGTCGCGTCGATCGTCGAGAAGATGATGTCGGCCGGTTCGAGCTGGGAGTCGGCGCTCGACGCGCACGCGCTGGCGCCGCCCGACGCGGGCTTCCCCGCGCGGCTGCGAGCTCTGTCCTCGGCCGCGGCGGAGCAGGCGGCCGCCTTCGAGCTGGCCGCCGAGGGCGGGCTCGGTTGGCGAGCGCGAACGATCGACGGACAGTTCTCACTGGCGCCGGAGCTCACACCCGGGATGAACCGTCCGGGCCCGCCAGAGCTGTGGGAGCGCTTCGACGCTGCTACCGCGGAGCTGGCGAAGGCATTGTCGGGATCCTCTCCCGCGACCCTCGCTGCGGCGTTCACTGAGCTCTCCGAAGTGTCCGGGCTGCTCGCGGCTGACGTGCAGCGAACGCACCGTCCCGATCGCATCGCGGGGTAGGCGCGATGGGCATCGTCGTCCGCCTGTACCTCGGTTGGCGACTGCTCCGCCTGATGCGTCCGCTCTTGGCCGCGGCGCTCGTCGCGGCCGCGCTGCTCGCCATCCGCGCCGGCCACGTCGCGGCCAAGCACTCGGCAGCGGGCGCGCTGCAGGGCGGGGCCGCTGCAGTCCGACATGGTTTGCCGCGTGCCTTCGAACACGCATTCGAGACCTCGTCGCGGTAGATCGCAGCGGCACGGCGCGCTGGAGCATGCAGGGCGAGCAGACCGCACGGACTCGGATCTGGACGAGATCACAGGTCGGCGCTACCGGGGTCGATCTCGGCCGAGCTAGGACCCTCGCCGGCGGCCTCGACGACCGACGGCAGGCGGAGCTCGGGATGAACGGGCAGCTCGCACGCATGCCGCGGGCCAGCTCCGATCCGCTCGGGCTGACGGTCATCGAACTCGACGGGGAGGATGCTCGTGCGGAGCGGGTCGGGCCCGAGGCTCGTATAGATAACGGCCTCCCCTCGGCCGAGTTCGGCGAACGTGTCCGAGCCGATCCTGAACTCTCGGACGCGACGCGCGGATCCCCGACCCGAGTGCTGCGTGCCATGACCGCTCGTCTGATTCGTGGACTGCCAGAGCGCTCTGGTCCCCATCAGCTTCGCCAACCAATCGCGCGATTCCGGAGCGGTCTGCCGGTGTGCGACGACACCCGAGAAGTTGTCGGTCAGACTGGGCAGGAGCCCCGGTTGTCCGGAGAGCGCCTCGGGGTCGGCAACTGACTGCGTGACGACGATCACCTGACCGCCGTGGCTGCGTCCGCGTTGCAGAATCGCGACCGCGCGACTGGCCGCCATCTTGATGACGGCGCCGAACTCATCGAGCATCAGCGTCCACGGCACGCCGGCTTGGCCGGCGGCGTCGTGGAGGTCTGCGAGCGCAAGCACCGTCATGGCGGCCGCCTCGTCGGGCATCACGTCGGCGTGCATCCGCCACATCACGACGGCGCGTGCGCGAAGCGCGTCGACGAGTCCCACGCCAACCGCCTCGCCATCGGGCGTGATCCGGGGCGTGACGATCTCCCGGTTCGCCAATGCCAGGGCGACGTGCAGCCGGGCGGAACCGCCTGAGAGATCCTCGTTGCCTTTGCGCGAGGACACGTATTCGCCGTGCTCTGCGACGCGGCGGACGAGCTGGCGGTGCTCTTCTCCGAGTCCGTGCGCGACGCCCTTGAGCGCCTCGTAGTGCTGCGGATGGCAGGCGTCGATCAGGAATGGGATCGACGGTGGCCACCGGTCGGCGGCGTGCAGCACCCGGCAAACCGTGTCGAGGTGCAGGCGGAGAACGTCGTAGTAGTAGGGCTCTGATTGCTTGATCGGCTCGACCGCCCGGGCGGCGACCTGGGCGGGTGTACCCCACAGCGGCTGGTAGCGATCGCTGGCCGCGTCCAGCGGATCGATTAAGACGAACGGGACCCCGGCGGCGGCCGCCAGCCGGCTCATCTGCTCGACGTCCTCCTGGTCGCCCTTCTGGTCGAGGATCAGCAGCGCGGCCCTCTGCGTAAGCGTCCGGGCGGCGAGCACGCGGCGCATCGTCGTCGTCTTGCCGGAGCCGGTCGCTCCGCACGCGAAGATGTGCTGTCCCTCGCCGAGTGGCAACCGCATCCCGTCGCGGTCCGCGTGGCCCATCGGCACGTACGCGACGTCATCGGGCCACGGCCGCCGGTGCACGAGCTCGCCTTGAGAGCGGAGGTAGGTTCGCTCGCCCGGCCGCCGCGGCGGCGCCTGTTGCCACAGCCATCGACGTGCCTGCTCGTGGGAGCGCAGCTCCTCGCCCGCGCCGAGGTCCGCGAGCCGCATCCGCCGGCCGTGGGTCGCGGACGCGACCGCAAACGCGCAGACCGGGGCGACGCCCATCACGGCCCCCCAGGCGCGGAGTGCGACCGCCACGCCAAGGACCGAAACGGACACGGCCGCCGGCGCGTAGAAGTTGCGCGCCGATAGCGTCGTGAAGCGGCGCGTCATCCAAGCGCACAGCGCGCCCAGCGCGCCGAACGCGAGGACCGCGGCAACGTCGGCGAGCACCCGCACCGAGCTCATCGCGGTGCTCCGACCACTCGCGTTTCGGCGATCGCTTCCGCGCTTGCGGCGAGCGCCAGCTCCTTGATCGTCTCCAGCAGCTCCACGCGGAGGCCGCCGTCCTCGAGCCGCAGCCCGGCCAGCGCGGCCTGGCTGACCACGAGCTCGCGAATCGCGTCGTCCCCGCACACGTACACGCAGGCTCCGGCGCGTCCGGCCGCGATCCACCTCGCGTGCAGACCAAGGATTGCGCGCAACCTCGCCTTGGACTTTCTCGCCAACTCGACCTCGATCGCCGCCGGGCGACGGCCCGGCACCACGCCCACGAGATCGGGCCGGTGCACCACTCGCCGTCCCGAGGCCCGCGCTCAGCTCGCCGCTCCAGGCGTCATCGAGGAGCAGCTCCCGAGGCGCGAGCATCTCGCGCCCACGCGCGGTCAGCCATGCGGCGACCCAGGCGCATCCCGCCAGATGCGCCCACCAGGTCGGCGCAGGCTCGGGTGCCGGCGGCACCGGCACCTCGGCCACCTGAACCCCAAGTTGCGTGGCGAACAGCAGCGATCCGCGGCCGCGCTTCGTCGAGGTTCGCTCGACCCAGCCGACGCGCGTCAACCTCGCCGCGTGTGACCGTGCGGTGCCAGGGTGCCATCCCATCGCGCATGCCCATGCATCGACCGGAGCCGGCCCCACCCGCGCCAGCCAGCACAACCCCTCCACCGTCGCAGGACCCGGACCCAATCTCCGACTCACCGCCGCACCTCCCAGATCGCCGACCGGCATCTGATCATCGCCGGTCCCGTCCTGGTCGTTGCCTCTGATGTTGATTTTGATGTTCTTTTCATCTCATCTCACCCTGCTTCCGATGCTTGAACTGCTCCCAGCCATGGCTTTCACAATGGCCCCCGCCCCCGTCATCACAGACAGTCCAGAGTGAGAGATCCCGACTACCCGAACGACCTCGTGGAGGGCGGGTAGTCGGGATCTCTCACTCCACCAATCCCTAGTGCCGGCGGGGGCGGGGGCCGCTCCGGGTGCCGCACAACGAGCGGCACTTTGTGCGGCACTTTGAGCGGCACCCACTGGCGGGGTGTTCCACGTGGAACACCTGCGCCTGGGCTCGGCGATCGGGCGGCGCGCTCGCGTCATAGCGCCGTCATATCCCCGCCGAGGATCCGCGCGAGGCGGTCGGCGGCGGCCTGGTCGAGGATGATCTGAAAGCCGCGCGCGGTGCGGCGTCGCGCGCGCCTCGCACCCGGTTGCGTTGGCGATCGCGTCCTGCAGCTTGGCGGCCGCGGCGCACTGATCCGGATGCGGCAAACGACGCGGCGCCGCCGGCTTGGCGCCACGGGTGATCTCGGCCTCGAGCGCGCGTACCGACCACCCGCCCTCCGCGGCGCGGCGGGCGAGGACGCGCCGGCGGTGATGGTCGGGCTCGGCGAGCAGCGCCTTCCCGTGGCCCTTGCTGAGCGCTCCCGAGTCGATCAAGTCAATGGCCTCATCGGGCAGGTCGAGCAGCCGCACCGTGTTGACGATGTCCGCCCGGCTGCGACCCAGCCGCTTCGCGACCACCGCGCCGGTCATCCGGAGATCGTCGAGCAGGACGGCGAGCGTCCTGGCCTGCTCGATCGCGGTCAGGTCCTCGCGCACGACGTTCTCGATCAGCGCGAGCTCGAGCGAGCCGGCCTCGTCGAGGGCACCGTCGACGAGCGCCGGGATCGTCTCCTCTCCCGCCAGCTCGGCGGCGCGCCAGCGGCGCTCGCCGGCAACGAGCTCGTATTCGTCGCCGGCGGGACGGACGATCACCGGTTGCAGAACGCCGCGTTCCCGGATCGAGTCCGCCAGTGACGCCAGCGCCGACTCGTCGAAGCGCTTACGCGGCTGGGCGGGGTTCGCGTGGATCTCGAGCAAGCGGGATGTCTCTCAGCCGGTCCCCGCCAACCCCGACGCTGTCGACGACCAGCGAGGTGGCGCCGTGCTCGTCGCGGGCCTCGTCCCGGGCGGCGAGCGGGTCATCGACCCGGAGGCCACGTCGATGGATCGCGCTCATCGTGCGGCCGTCCCGGCGAGCAGCTCGACGACGTCGCCGTAGGCCAGCGCGACGCGAGCTGTCGGGCGCCAACGTCGCGACCGGCACCCGCGCCGCCGCGGCCTCCGCGACCAAGCGCCGACCGCAGGCGGATCCGCGCGACGGGCGGAAGCCCAGCCTCCGTCAGCTGGTCCTCAACCGTCCGGCTGCTGACGCGGGTCGGACTCCAGCGCGTCACCACGGCGACCAGCGGCGGCGCCTCTCCGCCGAGGCGCCTGGCGAGCTTGGCGATCGTGACGCGCAGCTCGAGGATTCCGTGAACCGCACCCTCGTCCTCGGCGCTGACAGGGGCGAGCACGGAGTCGGCGCACACGAGCGCGTTGACGGTCAGGAGGCCGAGGTTCGGGGGAGTGTCGATCACGACCTCGTCGTACTCGTCGATCAACGCTTCGAGCGCGTCGTGCAGGAACCGCTCGCGCCCGAGCTCGCCGACCAGACTCATCTCGACGCCGGCCAGCTCGCCGGCGGCCGGGATCACGTCGACGCCGTGCACGCCTCGCACGATCGCGTCGCTCGCGCTCGCTCGCCCGGCGAGCACGTCGACCAGGTTCACACCGAGCGAACGGGCATCGAGCCCGAGCTGGCGGGTGAGCGCGAACTGCGGGTCCGTGTCGACGACAAGGACTCGCCCGCCCCGGCGGGCGAGCAGCGCGCCGATGTTCGCTGCTGTCGTCGTCTTGCCGACACCGCCCTTTTGGTTTGCCACGACAGTGACCATCACGACACCTCCTGTTGGTTGATGTGCAAGCCGCCGCGCGGCTGGCGCCGGACGTCCGTCTCCGCCGACCGAGCGCTCTGCGCTCGGGCTCATCCGCAAGCCGCAGCTCGCGCCCGACCCGGGCAGAGCAGTTCGCCAGCAGCCGGCCGAACCGTTTGGCCGGTCCATGCAGCCGTCGCCGATGGCAACGCCAGGACGAGCCGACACTCGCCGTCGACCGCGATCAGCTCCACCGGCTCGAGCCAGATGGCGAACGTGCTCTCACCGACCGTCTCCTCGCAGCAGCTCGCGGATTCGTTGCCAGTCGCTGCGATCGGCAGTAGCCGGGATCCCGAGGCCTCGACGGACCTCGTCGAGGTCAATACGGACGAGGCGTCGTCGCTTGCCGTCCGCGCTCGGTGACGTAGCTCTGCTCAACGGTCACCGAGTCAGGCGAGCTCCCCCCTTCAGGGGGGCTGGGGGGGTCTTTCCTGGTTCTGGGGTTCTGGGGTTCCCTTCCCGCGCGCGCGTTAGGCGCCGGGGTTTCTGCCGGGGTTTTCGCCGGGGTTTGTGCCGGGGTTTCCGGCGGCCCAAGCTCGAAAAGTGTCTGATCCTGGCCGCCCTTTGCGGCGGAAACCCCGGTCAGGACTGGACAGTTCTCGGCCGAAAGTGTCCGATCGTGACCGCCCTTTACCGCGGAAACCCCGGTCAGGATCGGACGGTTTCCACGCGCAAAGTGTCTGATCCTGACCGCCCTTTTCACCGCTGGCCGTTGACGGTTCGAGGGCAGCGGCTCGCGCGGTCCGACGACGCTGCCGCCACGAGAGGACGTGCCCCGGCGGGTGGCGACACCCGCCGCGCGAGCGCGGTGGGGGAGCCGCGTCGCCGTTCGCGCGCGGATCGCGAACGCTCCACACGTTTGTGTTCCCGCGGCCGCCGACGCCGCTGACGAGCTCGAGCTGTCCCGTAGCGAGCAACGCCGCTCGCGCGCGGCGGTAGGTCCGGTCGGCAATGCCGGCCGCGGCGCACAGCTGCTCGGTCGAGAGGTCACGCACCGCTCCCTCTTCGTCCGCGAGCGCCGCCATCGTCGAGAGAAGGAGCCGCTCGGGCCCGCGGGCCCGGCTGTAGACGAGCACGCTCTCGAACAGCTCGACGTTGATCTCGCCGTCCCACCACGGACCGGTGTCGGCGAACATGAGGGTGACCGTGCTCGCTCGGCCACGGCCGGTGGCGCGCTCGTCGACGGCGACCAGGCCGCGCGCGACGAGCTGCTCCCGCGCCTGCTGGTAGCGGCTCCTGCTCAGTCCGGCTCGCGCCGACGCCGCCGGCGCGCCCGGCCAGGCGCGGTTCTCGCGGCCGGCGAAGCTCGCAAGCGAGAGCGCCACCAGGCGCTCGCCCGATGCAAGGTCGGTCCGCGCGAGCACGGCGGCGATCGCCTGTCGGCTCATCCACCACACTCCAAACTCGAGCCTGTGCATCTGATCGTCGGCTTCCACAAGTCCGTCCGAGGCGTCGTTAGACTTGACTCCCGTCCCGCTACGGACCAAGAGCTTCGGTTGTTGCCTCGATCCCCCTCAGCTGTTGTCGCAGCTGGTCCGGGGGTCGAAGCCGTTAAGGGGCAGATCGCTCGTCCGCTCGGCGGACGAGGGCCCGATGGTCGGGATCTCAACGCCTAGCGTTCACCCCCTCGGAGCGTCTGTTGCTCCGAGGAGGACCGGCGGCTCGGCGGCCGCGGCGCTGGTCCACGCAGCTACTTCCGTGGACCAGCGTCCCGAAAAGTGCCTGCAAATGAATCGAGCTTTCGCCCAGCTCCATTGCGGCTCTGACGGGTGAATACCCAGCAAATCACGCCAATTTGCCCGCTTCGGCGGGCTTCTTTGCAAGCAGGAGGTCGCCGGTTCGATCCCGGCTGGCTCCACTTCACGAAAGCCCCGCAAATCGGGCGGTTCATGCGCCGTCGTCGACGGGGAATTGGAACGAGTCTACGGAGTAAGGGGGCATGGCGGGGGCATAAGGTCGACACGCCGGACGGTACGACGCTCTTCGTCTAAGAGAACACTGAGGGCTACGGGACGCGCGGCTGAGAGACCCGGTTTCGTGATCGCGCGGGACTGAGTGCCGGCGTGCTCGGCGGCGGCTGAGCCGGCCCGGCGGATGCTCGCATGCCGCGCGGAGCATGGACGTGGGAGGAGGACGTCGGGGTGCTCGTGCCCTGTCGAAGCAGGACAGCGAGGAACCGGCATGCGGCTGCCCGCGCGAGGCCCGCGTCAACCAGCGGCGACCACGCCTGTCGACGGGACCTTCACCCGGCGAGTGAATTCCTCGAAGCCCTCGCGGGTCGGGCAGGTGTCGACCTATGTGGAGGGCGCAGACGAGCGATCCGGCACTCGAACCGGCGCGCGGTTGCGGACGGCTATGCCGGCTGACCGTTTGTGTACGCGATGCCGACGACGAGCGGCCTCACGATTGGCGGCGCTTTGCGGAGCACGTCGCGCTCAAGCTTGGTGATTTTGAAACCGTTGGCGGTGATCGTCTCGATTGTCGGACGGTTGCAGTTGCAGCCATGGCCGATCCGCGTCTGGAGTCCGTTCAGCCGGTCCTGCCATCTGGCAAGGCGTTGATCGTCGGCGCGTACGTGCTCGATGAACAGCAGACGGCCGCCGGGCCTGAGAACCCGGTGGAGTTCGCGGAGCGCGCGCGGCTGGTCGTCTATTGTGCACAGGACGAGGGTGGAGATGGCCACGTCGAAGCTGTCGTCCTCGAACGGCAGATCCTCGGCGGGAGCGCGTAGGAGCAGTACGCCTGAGGAGCGTTCGTGGAGCCGCCGCTCGAGTCGGTGCATCATCGACTTGTCGGGCTCGGTCAGGGTGAGCGTCTCCATGCCTTCGTAGAAGGGAAGGTTGGCGCCGGTGCCCCCGCCGATCTCCAGCACGCGACCCTTCGCTTGAGGGATCAGCGCCTGGCGATGCGCCCGCAACGTGGCCTTCTCAGGCCCTGACATCAGGTGGTCGTAGCCTGCGGCGAATATCCGGCCCCAGACGCTCATGGCGTTGGCGTCTGCGGGTTGATCGCCGAGTCGGCTTTGGGCGTTTTCTCAATCGCTGCGAGCGTGTGCTCGACTGCTGCGGCTTCCTGTGTCTCTTGATTCAGCTCGGTGAGCGTCATCCGTTCCTCCACTCGATCGATTGCAGTGGCGAGGCTAGAAGCGCGGTTGGGCTGCGTCATGGGGCGTTCGCCTCATCTTTGGCGCGGGACGGGTCGGGTAGGCTCGGGCTCACTGTGGCTAAGGGGACCGATCGTGCGCACGTCCGGCTGGCGGAGCTCGTCGCGGCGCTGTCGCTCGGCGTCGATCTCGGCTTCGGGCAGCCGATGGAGCACGTGCTGCGCCAGTGCTTGATCGCGCTGCGGCTGGCCGAGCGGGTCGGGCTCGACGAGCAGCGAGCGAGCGGACGTCTACTACACCGCGCTGCTGATCAACGTCGGCTGTCATACCGACGCGCACGAGCAGGCGAAGTGGTTCGGCGACGACATCGCCCTGAAGTCCGGCAAGTACGACCACGAGTTCCGGAGCCTGCGCGGGGCGGTCGCGGCGATGCGGCTGTCGGGTGCCGGGCACGCCGCCGCTGCATCGGTTCCGAGTCGGCGCTCGAGTTCGCGCTCTCCGGCCACCGCGAGATGGACGACATGATCGCGCACCACGCGGCGATGACGCGCGGCGCTCGGCGAGCAGCTCGGACTGCCGCGACGAGGTGCTCGAGGCGCTCGGTGCTGCGTACGAGCAGTGGGACGGCGCGCGGCTGGCCGGGCAAGCTAAAGGGCGAGGACGGTCCCACTCGCGTCGCGGCTCGCGCAGCTCGGCCGAGTTCGTCGAGGTCGCGTATCGCGTCGGCGGCGTCGAAGCGGCCAAGAGCGCTCGCCCGCGAGCGCGCCGACAAGCAGTTCGACCCGCAGCTCGCGCAGCTGCGTCGTGCGACGAGGGCGGAGATGATCCTCGCCGGCCTCGAGGACGGTCGAGACCTGGGACGCGGTGATCGACGCCGAGCCGGCGCTCGCGGTCGTGCTCTCGGCGATCGGTTCGACGCAGCGCTGCTGGCGATCGCGAACTTCGTCGACCTGAAGTCGCCGTACACCTCGGCCATGCGCGCGCGGTCGCCGAGCTGGCCGCCGCGGCCGGCGACGCAGCTCGGGCTCTCCGATGAGGACGAGCTGCGCACGCTGCGTCGCGCCGGGCTCGTGCACGATCTCGGCCGGCTCGGGGTCTCGAACGCGATCTGGGACAAGCCGGGGCCACTCGGCGCCGGCGAGTGGGAGCGGGTGCGGCTGCACCCGTATCTGACCGAGCGGATGCTCCAGCAGTCGGCGGCGCTCGCGCCGCTCGGCGCGATCGCGGTGCAGCACCGCGAGCGGCTCGACGGCTCGGGCTACCCGCGCGGGCTCAGCGGGCGCTGCGATCGTCGCGCCGGCTCGGATCCTCGGCGCGGCCGACGCCTACCAGGCGATGCGCGAGCCGCGTCCCTACCGCCCGAGCGCTCGGCCCGACGAGGCGGCCGCGCGAGCTCCGCGCCGACGTCAAGGCCGGGCGCCTCGACGCCGACGCGGTCGAGGCCGTTCTCGGCGCCGCCGGCCACCGCGTCTCGCGCCGCCGCGAAGGGCCGGCCGGCCTGACCGCGCGCGAGGTCGAGGTGCTGAGGCTGCTCGCGCGCGGGCTGTCGAACAAGCAGATCGCCGCGCAGCTCGTGATCTCGCCGAAGACCGTCGGCAACCACGTCGAGCACATCTACGCGAAGATCGGCGCTTCAACGCGAGCCAGCGCGAGCCTGTTCGCGATGCAGCACGGCCTGCTGCCCGAGGAGCAGTTCCTCCCAGAAGCCGCGTCCTGAGCCGCGACGTCGCGCGACCGCTCAGGTGCCCTGCATCATCGCCTGCATGTTCTTGGCCATTACGGCGTCGACCGCGCGCAGGTCCTCGCTCGGGCTGAACTGGACGAGCTCGCTGCCGGCCTCGACCAGCGGGACGTGGCCAGGGGGCAGGTAGAAGGCATCGCCAGCCTCGAACACCTCTTCGTGATCGGTGAAGCGATATGTGAGCCTGCCCTTCAGCACATAGCCCCAGTGCGGGCACGGGCAGGCGTCGCCCGGCAGCCCCTTGAGCAACGGCGTCCCGTCGACGTCGACGCCGAAGGACACGAAGTTGACCGTGTAGCCGTCGATGTCCTCGTGGCGGTCCTCGACCGGACCGTGCTGGTCCACGTTCGCTGCGCTGTCCTTCGATACCTTCGGCATCTTCAACTCCTCTGCTCGGATTTCAGCCCAAGCTTACGGGCGGGCGGGGGTTCCGTCATGAGGCGTTCGCCCCATCTTCTGCGCACTCGACCCGAGCTCGAGCGGTTCGCCTGCGGCTCAGAGTGAGAACCCCGGCACGCGAAGCTGGAAGGTCAGCAGCGCGCTTCGCGCCCGGCTCTCGAGGGGAACTAGAACTCACGAACAGGACCAGCCAGAGACACGCTCCGTGCAAAGCATCGCGCCTCAGGGCCGGCGGGCCAACGTCGACGCAACCGTGCTCGACGAGCGCGTCCCTCTCGGCCGCGCGAGGGGACACCGGTGCTGGCGGCGGCCGCGATGGCCCAACCGGTGGCGGAGCAGGTCTCGGCCGGGATCACGTTGCGACGCTCGCTGAGTTCCGGGAAAGCTGGCGCCGGGCGGAGTGGTCGCTCGACGAGGCAGCGTGGTCATCGGGCACGAAGTCGCGTTAGGAGCGCGGACTCCGCGGGCACGAAAAATGAGGTGAACGCCCCATGTGGCGGCGGGCAGCAGGGCGTAGCTTGCGGTCATGCAATCAGCGAGCCACACAACTCGACGCGTTTCCGGCCGGGACTGGGACATGCGCGAGTCCGGGCCGTCCGATGCCGAATCGACGGTGCTGCTGCTCCCGGGCGGCATGTGCACCGCCGTCTTCTTCGAGCCGATAATGGACGCTCTCCTGGCGGCGCCGGTCCACGTCGTCGCCGCGACGCTTCCCGGATTCGGGGGCACGCCGCACCAGGCCGATTTTTCCGTGGAGGGCTACGCCTCGCTCGTCGGCCAGCTGGCCGACGAGCTTCGGGCCGACATCGTCGGCGGTCATAGCCTGGGCGGCACGTCGCCCTCGAGATGGCGGCCAGCGGCGAGTTCGACGGCCCGGTGCTGCTGCTTTCACCGAGCTTCTCGCGCGAGGATGAGGCCAAGGAACTTGGTGTGCTGAACCGCCTCGGCGCCGTTCCGGGGGCTGGGCAGCTGGCGTGGTGGGCGATGCTCAAGGCGATGCCGAAGGCCATGGGCAAGCGGTTCCCCGCGGAACGCCGCGACGCTTTGGTCGCCGGGATGGCCAACAACGATCCGCGGTTCTGCCGCAGGGGCGTGCGCGCCTACTACGAATATCTCGATGCCCACGGCTCGATCGTGCCGCGCCTGTGTCAGGCGGGGGTCAAGTCATACGTCGTCTTCGGTGACAACGACGAGATCGGGCTGACCGACGAGGAGCGCAGCGGCCTCGAGGCCTGCGCGGACGTGACGCTGGTCACCGTCGCCGACGCCACCCACGGCTTGATCGTCGAGCAGCCTGTCCGGATAGCCGAGCTGATCCTCGAACTCGTCGAGAAGAAGGCGCATATCTGAGTCGACAACCTTCGCTTCGACCATGACAACGCGGCCGTCGCGGACGCGGGAGCGGTCCCGGTGTGGTACTGACCGATGACCTCGTCTTCGGCGTCGCGGCCGCGTACCCCGAATCACCCGGTCAGCCTTCAGGCCGGCACGCCCGCCGCGGCCGCGCCGGCCGCTGCGGCCGCAGCAGGCCAAGCGTGACACACGAGTCTCGCCAACAGCGGCCACAACAGCTATGAGATCGACGGCGACGCGCGGTGGATCAAGATCTTCTGACCGGAGTCCCGCCCGCCGTCTACATCACCGCAGCGATGTAGACGGGCCCTCGCGGCACTCTGGCTCCTGGCGCCGAGCGGTAGTACACACGGGTCAGCACGACGCGCCAACGCTCGGACGGCCCAACACACGCGCTGCTGCCAAACGAGGTCTCGCGGACGGGACGGTCGCCGCTCTCGCAACTCGCGAATCTCGCGCATCGCCGCGTACCGGCCGGCCTGTCTTGGCGGTCACGGGAGTGAAGCACCTGCTTTCCCTCGGCCGCGTGTACGCACGACCACCTGCGACAGGAGCGATCCGCGGGCCCCGGATGCCGGTCCGGGAGCGCGTTCGTTCGACGGGCCGCTACGAGGCCGGCTGCTTGGGCGCCGCAGGCGATACGTCCTGCGAGCTTCGACCGTAGAGCACGTCCGGGGCGAGGTCGAACCCGTTGGGCCAGACGATCGTCCGCAGCTCCGGGTCCACGCGGACCTGGCGGAAGACGGCCGGGCCACGGAGCGCCTCGCCCATCGGACCCCACAGATCGGCGGTGGGGTCGACGGTTCGTTTGCTGCCGTCATCGAAGATCAGGCGGAGCTTGTAGTCGTCAAGGGGCTCGACGGTGGTTACGGCGACCATGCGACGGATGCTAGGCCAGCGGGCTGATGCCGGCCAGTTGTTCGTGGACACGGGCCGCTCCCAGTTGACGCGGGGTCCGCTGCGGCGGACTGCTCAAGGTGCGGACAAGCTACAGACAGAACTACAGACGGGATGGGGACTACAGAAGGCAATTCCGTAGTTGAGCCCCCGAACAGCCCCGCCGCACCTGAGCTTTCACCTCGCTTACGACCCCGACTACCCGCCCCCCACGTATGTAACGAGGGAAGGGTGCGGGTAGTCGGGGTCGTTGAGTGATTGAAGGGGTGCGGCGGGGCTGGTCCATGCCCGAGGGAAGCGAGTTCGTGCACGCCAGCGAAGGATGCAGTCGGGGCCGCGGCGGTGAATTACGGAAGCAGCTCGAAGCCGGCGATGTGCTGAGGACGGACGATGCCGAAATGGCGTCTGTCCAATGTGCCGATGCTGGTCGCGCCGAGTCGCTCGGCGACCGCGATGAGGCTGCTGTCCACTCCGCCGAGGTGCTGATCGGCGTACTGAATGGTGAGCGCGGCGATTCGGGTCCAGTCAGCTGCGGATAGCGGCTCGACGCGGATCTCGCCGGCCGCCGCGGACTCGTAGAGCGCGGCCTCGGCCGCCGCCCCGAGCTGCCGATCGATCAGCCATCCGGTCTCGGCGATCACGAGCTCGGTCGTGACGAGCGGTCCGGGATGCGCCTCCAGCAGCTCCCGGCAGGCCGAGTGGTCGGGGTCGCTTCGATCGGCGGCAGCGAGCAGCACGCCGGTGTCGACGACCAGCGTCAGCGACCGAACCCCTCGGCGAGCATGTCCTCCGCCTCCGCGGCGGTGCGACCGGAGCTCGACGCGCCAATCGCGACGAACCCGAGCTTGCGTCGGGCGGGGATGTGCTCAGCCAGCACTCGAGCGGCGAGTTCGTCCGCAGTCACGGACTGGCGCGCAGCCTCCTCGGCTAGCAGGGCGGCGAGGTCGTCGGGGAGTCGCACGTTTACGCTCATGAGTCGAGTTTACCGGCGTGGGTGCCGGCCCGAGACGGCGTGTCTGCTCAAGATCGAGGGCGGCCGGCACCGAGACCGAGTGCCGAGCTCTGGCGGGGCGAGCGCGATCGGAGCGGGCGACGGACGGTCCAGGTGTATAGGAAAGTATGTAACGAAGTGTGTAATCCAATTACACACTTCAGCCCCGGAGAGCCCCGCCGCACCTGGGCTTTCTGCTTGCTCGCCACCCCGACCACCCGCCCCCCACGTATGTCACGAGGGAAGGGTGCGGGTAGTCGGGGTGGCGGCTTTGAGTGCAGGGGTGTGGCGGGGCTCTCCAGGAGGTGGACGAGCGGGCACGGGTGAGCATCGGGAGGTGGTGGCATCCTTGGAGGCAACGAAGAGGAGCCAGGGAGTAGCGGCATGGAGATCGAGCGACGGGTCCTGAAGAACGGAGCGGTGCGGTGGCGGGTTCGCTGGCGGCAGGGAGGCCGGCGTCGGTCCCAAGCGTTCGACCGGAAGGGGGACGCCGTCACGTTCAGTGCCGAGCTCCGGCGGCGGCAGCAGCTAGGGACGCTGACCGAGATGGACATGGGCCGGGTGACGCTCGCCGATTACGTGGTCGGCACGTGGTGTGAGGCGTATGCGTCCCAGCTCTCGCCGAAGACATGGATGCACTACCGGCAACTTCTGAACAAGCACATCCTGCCGTCACTCGGCCCGCTCGAGCTCCGGGCAATCAGGCCTGAGACGATCGCGCGCTGGCAGGCGCAGCGGCTCGCCGGCGGCCACGGCCGTGTTTCGGTCCGCTACGCGCTCACCCTGCTCGGAGCGATCCTTCAGCGCGCGTTCGAGAACGGGCAGATCCAATCGAACCCGGCGCGTGCCGTCCGCAAGACTGCGCTTCCGCGACGGACTGAGGTCCGGCCGTTGGCTCCGGTGACGATCGAGCGGATGCGAGCGGCGAGCTCGCCGCGCGACGCGACACTGATCAGCGTCCTGGCGTACGCCGGGCTCAGACCCGGTGAGGCGCTGGCGCTCCAGTGGCGCGACGTCCGCGAGCAGACGATCCTCGTCGAGCGCGCGATATCGCTCGGCGAGGAAAAGGACACAAAGACGGCCGCTCACCGGACGGTGCGCGTCCTGCAGCCGCTCGCCGTAGACCTCCGCGAGTGGCGACTGCGGAGCGGTCGACCGGGCGAGAACACGCTGATCTTCCCGTCGGGGGCCGGGACGCCCTGGACGCTCGCCGCGTACCAGTCGTGGCGCCGACGGGCGTTCAAGCGCGGGATCGAGGCGGCGAGGCTGGAGCACGGTCGTCCGTATGACCTCAGGCATTCGTTTGCGTCGCTTCTACTCCACGAGGGGCGCTCGGTGATCTACGTCGCTCGCCAGCTCGGCCACGACG
This sequence comes from uncultured Solirubrobacterales bacterium, assembly GCA_963850335.1. Lineage (GTDB taxonomy): Bacteria > Actinomycetota > Thermoleophilia > Solirubrobacterales > Solirubrobacteraceae > Palsa-465. The sequence goes on from CAWKKY010000004.1 coordinate 33,886, forward strand.
CGCGGCTCACCCTCAGCACGTATGGCCACGTGATGGACGAGTTTGAGGATATGCCGCGCCTCGACGCGCAGACGGCGATCGCCGATGCAAGAGCGGCCTTGGCCGCGGCCGCATCCTCGAGCTGACGCAGCCGGGCAAGCGGGGGCCGCCCTCTTCCCGCCGCCCCAAGTCACGAACGCCGAGGGGGCGCCAGGGGGGCGCCAGTTTGTCTCGCGCCGGCCTTTCGTGTCCTCCCGTGGCCAACAGAAATGCCGTATTTGCAGGCATTTACGCGAGACTACGAGACACGAGTGGACAAACCGATCTGCTTTGCAAGCAGGAGGTCGCCGGTTCGATCCCGGCTGGCTCCACTTCAAGAAATACCTGCGAATCTGGCACTTTCGGAGGACCTCCAGATCGGGTGACCGGCGCCTCCGACGATGCAGGGGGGTGCGTATCGGGTGCACGAGCCTGACGCATTGCGGATTGGCGCTGCTTCCCGGTTGCGCAGGATTCAGGTTGGCGTCCGCGTGCTGGCTACCGTAGGTCCCGCCGATCGTTGACCCCGAGTTTCTGCATCGCGCGGTACAGGTGCGATTCGATTGTTCTGACCGATAGCACGAGTCGCTCGGCAATTTCGGGGTTGGAAAGTCCCTCGGATGCCATCTTGACGAGCTGCGCTTCGCGCTGGGTCAGTTTGACGCTGTCGGGGTCGAGCCCGGTGATCACCGGCGCCCGGCCGCCTTGGCCGCGTGAGTGGAGCTCGCGGCTGCGTGCGGCGGCCCTGCGGGCTGAGTCGTGACGGGCTTGGCGTGCGAAGGCGTCGGCTGCGTTGGCCGCGGCTTCGGTGGCGTAGCGAAGGGCCCCGATCCGCTCCAGCTCGTCGACGACGGAGACGAGGGCCGTCCCGTCGTTCGCCGCTGCGGCGGCGACGTGGTCGGCGTAGACGCCGACCAGGCGTGCGTCGCATCGCTCTCTCAGCTTCGCGAGGGGCGCCTTCAGCTGGCGTGCCGGGACACCGACGCGGAACGCCTCATAGGACAAGCGAGCGGCGTGCACCGGGCTCGCGGCGACCTCATGTGCCGCCTCGAGCAGCATCTGCTGTGCGCGCGGGTAATCCGCGTCGGCGTGAGCGGCCCAAGCCCGCGCTCGGACGATGTAGGGCAACTGATGCGCAAGTGGCCCGTCGTCCCCCACCCGCGCAGTGCATCGCTCGAGGGCCGCGCCGATTGCCTCTCGGTCATTTGTGAAGCACGCGATCGTGACCCGCATCGCGGTAACGACCGCCAGCAATCCCACCGGGTCGTGACGCTCGAACTGGGCTTCGGCCTCAGCAGCCATCATGCTCGCCTCGAGGTAGCGGCCGGCCAGGACCCGGAGCGCGGCCAGCGAATACGCGGCCTGTCCTGTCGTGGCGGGGTCGTGGTGGCGCACGCCCTCCTCGAGCGCCGCAGCCATCCAGGTCTCGAGCTCGGGCCAACCCTCGCCCGTCTCCAGCGTGACGCGGCTCCAAAGCGACAGAGCGATCGCATCGTTGAGGCTGCGCAATGGGATCGTGGGACGGATCCGTGTGGCGAACTCGCGAGCTTCCCGGGTGCGGCCCCCGTAGAACAGGTTGGCGACGTGAACCGGTTCGACCTGATCGCGGATGTGTGCGTCGACTGATTGCGTGGAGAGGATCTGGGTCGTGGCGGAAACGTCGAAGCCCAGACGTTCGAACGAGGCGACGCGGAGGCGAAGCGGCTCGAGCCGCCGCAGCCACGCTCGCTCGGGGAACCATGATCCTGCGCGGTCCAGGAGCTGTGTCAGCTCACCCGGGCGTTTCAGCCCCCAATGCAGCACCTCGCTCTGCTGCTCGAGGTACTCCAGCGCCTGCTCTTGGGACTCGAGTTCGGGCTCGGCGGCGATCAGGACGGCCTCGGCCTGCGCGAAACGGCTGCAGACAGCGTGGGCACGTGCGAGCAACAGCGCCGCAGGCACGCCCCCGCCCGCGTTGAGCGCCCGCGACGCTAGCGCAGCTCCGAACTCCGGATCCCCGCTGAGGTTAGCCTCGCGCGCTGCGGTGAGCATAAGCTCGACGTTCAGCGGCTCCTCGCAGTCGATCAGCCAGCGCGCGACCCGCAACGCATCCCCCGGCTGGGGCACCTGCCGTGCTTTCACGGTGTCCACCAGCCGCAACCGCACCCCGTGGGCCCGCAGCGACGGCAGCGTCGCTCGGATCACCTCTCCGTAAAGCGGATGCGCCAACCGCACCGGAGCGCCGGCCGATACCCCATCAATACTCACGAGCCCTCGGGCCTCTGCCACGGCCAACGGATCAGTGCCCGTTAGATCGCGCATCTCCGACAGCCGCAGTGGCTCGCCGAGCGCGAGCAGCTCGAGCGCCGGTAGCACCTCAGTCTCCAACCCCGCCATCCTCGCCGTGATCAAGTCGGTAAGCGAAGCGTTGATCGCCGGTCTCAGCGGCATCCGCCACAGCTCGTTGATCTCCCGCAGCGAACCGTCGGCCAGCGCACCCAACACCAGTTCGCGCACGTACAGGGGATTGCCGCGACTGGTCTGCGCCACCCACCGGCGCGCCACGCGCTCGACCGGCCCCCCGATCATCCGCTCCACCAACTCTTCCGTGTCGGGTTCGTCGAGCGATCCGATCTCCAGCCGTAGCGCGCCCGCGTCCTTCCACAGCGACGCGATCGCGTCGGGACGGGGATCGTCGCTGCGAACGGTCGCAACCACGAATGCGACGCCCGTGCTCACCAGGTGTAGAACGAACGTCGCGGAAACCGGATCGAGCCATTGTGCGTCGTCGACGCCCAGGACCAGCGGTCGATCCCCGGCATCGCCACGGAGAGCCTCGGCGGCCCGCTGCATCAACTCGAACGGGTCATCGGAGCGGGAGGCAGCCGGGATCGCCCCGACGAACGCCCCGAGCGGAAGGGTCGATGCGCTCCTGGTCGCCTGAATCCAGTGAACGGCGGCGCCGGTGTCGTGCGCGGCGTCTACGGCATCCTGCGCGAGCCGCGACTTGCCGACCCCCGACGCGCCGCCGAGGACGACTGCCGGGAGGCCCTCGGCTCTCGCGAGCGCGATCTGCTCCAACTCGCCTGCGCGACCCACCAACGGCGCTGACGGCCGAGCCCGCACTAGCTGCAGCTGTCGCTCACCGAACGACCACGCTCCGCCCGATCGGAGCGGAGATGCCAGACGTCGACGTCGATACCGAGTGCCGGGTTCTCGATTTGCCGCTCGTGGCGCATCCCGAGCTTGACCGCAACGCGCTGCGAGCGCTGGTTCTGCGGATGGATGACAGAGATCAGCTCCGGCTGCTCGAGCCGGCCAAGCGCATCATCGCGTGCCGCGATCGACGCTTCGGTCGCCAACCCACGCCCCCACACCGACGGGTCGAGCCGCCAGCCCAGCTCGGGCGCCGATCCCGCAGCCGACAGGAACGACGGGACGAACGCCAGGCCCGCGAACCCGAGAAAAGCTCCACGCCGCTCGGGTTCCAGCGACTCGAGCGCCCACGGACCGAAGCCGTGCTGCTGCCAATGACCGCAGATCGCCGCGAAGAAGCCGGCGATCGCAGCCTCGTCAACCGGACGATTGAGATACCGCGCGACCTCGGGCTCACGGTTGATCCGCGCCATCTCGCGCTCGTCCTCGGCGCGCCAGCGCCGCAGCAGCACGCGTTCGGTCCTGAGCTCGTCCACCCCCCACGGTACCGAGCCCCGGCGCGCAGGAAGGCGTTGCGCTTGTCCGGTGCGACCCCCGCCCCGGCACAGAGTTAAGTAGTCACTTACTCAAGACAGTGCGGCCTGCGCCCGGCACGCTTTCCGACATCAACCCAGACCCACGGCCCCAGACGGAGCTCGGGAACGGGTCCGCAGCGAAAGGAACGAAGCGATGTCGGCCACCCAGATCTCAACTCACGACCAGGCCCGAGACGAGCACACAGCAGGCTTCGGTATCTACGTTGCATTCATCCCGTGGGTGCTGTTCGCATTCATCGGCGAGCACTCAACGCTGAAGGTGGCCGGCGTCGCAGCGCTCGCGCTGTCGGGGGCGATCGCGCTCCCGTCGCTGCTCAAAGGGCCGCCCGAAGCTGCTCGAACTCGGAGCGATCCTCGCGTTCGCCGGCTTCACCTTCGCTGCGTTCAACGTCGATGCCGCTACCGGCGAATGGGTCGCCCGCTACGCCCGCGCGATCGCAGCCGCACTCCTCTCACTGATCGCGTTCGGCTCGCTGCTGTTCGTCCCATTCACCGAGCAGTACGCGCGCGAATCGGTGCCGCGCGAGTTCTGGTCCTCGCCGCGCTTCAAGCAAATCAACCGCCAGCTCACGACGATGTGGGCGCTCGTATTCGCCGCCATGGTTCCCGCCCATGTGATCGCCGGCACGATCGACACCCACCGCGCCAACCTGATCTTCAACTGGGCGATCCCGGTCGTGCTGATCATGTGGGCCGCGAAGCGCACCGCCGCGGCCAGCAACGATGCAGGCGAGGAGGCCCGATGATCAACACCAGCTTCCGGAGACGACGAATTCCAATTCGACAGGATGGCCGCCACGCACCACGCCAACACCACGAGCGCATCCCACGCCGATCGCTCGCCGAACACTCGCGATCGTGGATAAGACTCGTCGCTGTTCTGAAGGGCGGCGTCTCATTTGACCCGTCCGCTGATTCGTCTCGCTGACCGGGGGCTATCCGTACGGTCATCGATCATTTGGATGCGTGGTGCCGCCAACGATCGCACTGTGCAGGACGACAACCCATTCCAGCAATCGCAGCGGCTCCTGGTTCGCCACAAGAACGGAGCACTCCCTCCTCACGTCTGCGGGACAGGCGGCGCTGTGGTCTGGATGACGACCAGCAGTCATGGCTCACCGTCGCTCTTCGGCGAAGCAGGACGCGCTCCGGCGCTGGGTTCTTGTGTTCGTGCACACAAGCCACGACGCCACGGTGGCAAGTACAGGCGCCGAGCAGCCGCTGAGCACCGACGACGCGGCCGGGATTGGGGTCCGCGGCGGAGCGAGGGCGCCGTGCGAGATGGCTATGCGGCCGGCTGGTGCGTCGCCGCAGGAGGGGCGTCGTGTGAGCGACGGCCGTGCAGCACATCGGGGTCGAGGTCGAACCCGTTCGGCCAAACGACCGTCCGGAGTTCGGTGTCAACGCGGACCTGCCGGAAGAAGGCCGGGTCTCGGAGGGGCTCGCCCATCGGCCCCCAGAGTTCGTCGGCGAGGCCGACCACACGCTCGCTGCCGTCGTCGAAGGTCAGACGGAGTGTGTAGTCGGTGAGCGGCTCGACAGCGGTGACGGCAACCATGGGGTAGATGCGAGGGCAGCGGATCGATCGCGAAGAAAGCGCCCTCGCGCCGCGTGACCGGCCGAGGGCATGGCCCATAGGAGGCGAGTCCCATGAGCACTCATAAGAATAGGTGGACGGCGTGCGGCTATGGCATCGCTTGGCGTGTTCCAGGGGCGGGACCAGTGACCCACGTGCCCCGATAGGCTGGGGAGACACCGGCGACAGGAGGGTGAGATGTCAGCGAACGAAGGAGGCGAGCTTCGTCGTGCGCTCACGGCGTTGCAGGACGCCCGCCAGGTCGGCGACGCCCATCGCGCCGAGACCGCGCTCGAACGCGCCCTGCTGACAACGCCTGCCGCCGAGCTCGCGTCCGAAACCGAGGCCGTGGCCGCGGCAGTCAGGCTCCTCAAGGGGGCTGATGACAACGGCACCACGCGCCTCGAGGTGCGTGATCAGGCGATGACACGCCGCCGGTGGTTTGAGGTTGATGCGACCGGTAAAACGAAATGGGCCGACCGATGACCGGCCGGCACTCGGCTCAGGGCAGCAGCGGAGCGAGGGCGGCCTCGCCTGGCCCGGGAGCCGCGCGGCGTCGCCCGTGGGCGCGGCGCGCGATGAGTAGGTCGATCCCCGCCCAACTCGCGTAACACAGCGACCCAATCGTTGCCGTGGCGGTCAGCAGTACGCCCGCCGCGGCGGCGCTGGCGACGCCGTGACTGCCGAGGATGAGGACGGTCGCTGCGGCCCCGAGGCTCGGACCGATCGGGAGCTGGCCGAGCGTGAACATCGTGATCAGCAGCGCGATTGCGTCGAACAGCGAGACGTGCACGCCAACGCCCCACAGCACGAGCCAGTTGCGGGCAACCTGAGCGGCGATCGCGAGCAGAACGAGCGCGATCATCCGGCCGCGTCCGCTCCTCATCACGGCCAGGCCTCGCCACAGTCCCAGCTGCCGACGCGTCGACAGGCGGCGGAGACCCGTCATCACGGCGGCGGCGACCAGGACAGCGATCAGCGGCACCCACCAGGGCGTCCCGAGAGGTCCGATCAAAGTGAACGAGAAGATTGCCGTCAACAGGATCTCGACGCTGATGATCGGAACCTCGGCCGCGAGCAGAGCCGGGACGCGTGGGCTCGTTTCCGGCGCCGCCCGGCGCAGGGAGGCGATCCGCGCCGCAAGGCCGAGCGAACCGTTGAGGAGACTGAGGAGATAGCCGAACCCGGCGGCGCGGAACAGCACCCGCCGACTGACCGTCGCGCCGGTGGCGCGGACGCACGTGTTCCAGGCTTCCGTGCGCGAGACAAGCGACACGCCCTGAAGCAGGATCGTCACAGAGAGGACCCACATTGGGGCGGCGGCAAGCGCCGCAGTGAACTGGCCGCCCCGTCCGATCAGCTCGAATGCGAGCGCGACCGTGACGATGACGGCGCCGACGAGGCTGATCGCGACCTTCCTGCGAAGCCCCGCGGCCCGCAGGTCGCGCTGGGCGACATCCACGACGAGTCCGCGCGGATCAGCGCGGGCGGCGCTTCACAACCGAGCGCTTGCTCGGCGGCGCCGATGCCTCGTCTTCAAGCCGCTTCTGCCGACGCTCGGCCGCTTCCTGCTTGAGCTGAGCCTGGTGAGCCGACAGCGCTGCGGCCTGGGCTGCATGTCGTTCGGCGGTCGTCGGGCGCCTAACTGCAGGCTGCGCGGACACCGTGACCTTGTTGGTCGCTGCCATCACTCATCTCCATGGTTCGCTTGGTGATTCAGGTCGACCCTGCGCGCGCATCCGGCGCTCGCGTACGACGCAGCCAGCAACGGAATAACTCCTGATCCACTATACATGAATTTTGTGTCAGGAAATGGCGGTTCGACGGACGATCGAGTCCGGTTGACACCGCGCTGGACGTCCGGTCGGCCGGCGATTGCGCGACGTCAGAGAACGCCGGCTGGGAGCACGAAGCGCTGCGGGGCGCGTGGCGCATCGGACGCGCCGGAGAAACGAGCGCCGTGTAGTCCACCCTTCGGCGCGGTGGCGACCGTCGCCTCGGCCTCGCCGGCGTGGGCGAGGATCCAGTCGATGACCTCTGGCGAGTCGGCACCCGCCGCCATAATCGCGGCTCGTTCGATCACTTGGCCGCCGGACCGATGCGGCCGGGCCAGCCGGGTGACCAGAGCAACAATCGCGTCGTCTTCCATATCGGTACTCCTCAGCCCGTGTGGGCAGGCGCAGCGGGACGGGTGCGCCTCAACGTGGTGGTCATGTGTACGCCTCGGGTGGTGGCAGCGCCACCGCACCGCCCCGGGGTTCGTCGTCGTCGAGCCACGGCGCCGGAGTGTCCACGGGGTCCGCGCGATCTGGCACGGCGATCAATCGGAACCCGACGAGTTGTGCGAGGTCGGCGATGGGATCCAGCAGCGACCCGCACTCGGGGCAGAGATCGCTGACTCGGTCGCTGCGGTCTACCGGTGGATGGAGGCGGATCCTGCAGGCGTCACATTTGTAATGGGGCATGACGCCCCTTTCGTTCGGATCGAACTACTGACTATACATGACGTTCAAATCAAGAAACGATATTCTATAAAAGTGTCCTCGCTCAAGACGCCGACATGGTCGTTTCTCACCAATCATGCCCGGGTGTTGCTGTGTATCGCCCAGGACCCCGGCGTTCGGCTGCGCGACATCGGCGATCGGGTCGGCATCACCGAACGTGCCGCCCACCGCATCGTCGACGAGCTGGTTGACGCCGGCTACGTGGACCGCGCGCGCAACGGGCGCCGCAACCAGTACGCGATTCGCCGGGCGGTGCCGCTCCCTGACGCCCTCGTTCACGAGCGGAGCGTGGGCGACCTCCTGGCGATTCTCACGACGCCCGCCCCGACGCTCGACGCCTCGGAAGACGCGTAGCTAGGCGCCCGGTGGCCTAGGCGGTCTCGCTGGCGTCATCGCTCCGGCGCCGCCAGAAATGGCGTGCGACGAGGACGACGATGAGCACCCCCGCCGCGATCGCCAAGTAGATGCTGTAGCGGCTGGCGGCGTTATAGATCGAGGTGATGTGGTTGCCCGAGAGATACCCGATGCTCGTCCAGGCGCCGACCCAGAGCGCCGCACCGATCGCGTTGAAGACGAGGAACTTGGCCCAGTGCATCCCGCTGATGCCGGCGATGATCCCGTTCGCCTGACGCAACCCCTCGATGAAGCGCGCGAGCATGACGATCTTCCCGCCGTGGCGTTCGAAGAACGCGGTCGCGCGGTCGACCCGCGGCGGCGTCAGCAGGATGTAGCGGCCGTAGCGCTCGACGAGCGGTCGGCCGCCAAAGTGACCGATGGCGAAGCCGACGTTGTCGCCGAGCGTCGCGGCGAGGAATCCGAGCAGCGCGACGAGCACGATCGAGAGTCGGCCGATGCCCGCGTACACCGCGCCGACGACGAGGATCGTCTCGCCGGGGACAGGGACACCGAAATCCTCCAGGAACACGAACCCCGCGACAGCGAGATAGCCGTAGTCCTTGAGTGGCGCCTCGAGGGAGTGGAGGACGCCGGGAAGGTGGGCGGGAGCCGCGGCGGCAGCGAGGGCGAGCGAGCTGGGCATGCGACCCGTGGTGGTTTACCGGGTTCGTCGGCGTCGCGACAACTGTCGACCGTCAACGGGCACCGCTGCAGCCACTCGCGGAGGCGGGACCGTCAGCCGGTCGGGCGAAGGTTCCGCTCGAGCCAATCGAGGACGGTGTCGTTACGCACCGTTGGAGCCATCGGCTCACAGTGAAACTGGGCGCCCTGGGCGGCAGTGAACCGCGCGAGGTGCTTCTTGACCCTGAGCCAGTCGTACAGGGTCTGCGCCTGCCCGGGGAAGAACGCCTCGCCCTCGGGTGAGGTGATGATCGTCGGCGCACTGATCCTGCGCGCCAGCGAGCGGTCGAACACGAATTTCGACGCGAGGTGCATCCGCTCGTAGAAGTTGCCGTTGCCGTAGATCTCCGAGCGCTTGGCGATCGAGAACTTCGTCGCGGCCGGAAGGAACGGTTGCGCCTGCGCCCAGAACTGATTGAACTCACGCTCCTTGCCCTGCTTCAGCCACGTGATCATCTGGCGCGGGAGGTTCTTGTCCCACGAGATGAAGGCATCGTGCACGCCCGGGTCGGTGGCAATCCCAGCGAGACGACGCTCGAACGCGGCCGCCCGCGGGACCAGGTAGCCGCCGAAGCTGGATCCGAACAACGTGATCCTCCGTCGGTCGACGTCGGGACGCTGTCGCAGCCACGTGATGATCGGCGTGATCACCTTCTCCCAATCCGGTCGGAATGGGACGTCGTGGAGGAATAGGTTCGAGCCCTGGCCGGGCCCCTCGAAGATGAGGGCGTTCCAGCCACGCTCGATCGCGGCCATCCCGCCGGCCACGAACAGGTCGATGTTCTGCGCGTCGCTGCCGTTGTTGAGGATGATCGTCGGGCGCCGGATACGGGAGCCGGACGGCGTGAGCAGCCACCCGGGCAGGGGCCGGCGCCCGTACGGAATCGAGACCCGTTTGAACGCCGGCGAGAAGCGGGCGGCGGCGGCCGCGAAGGCGCTCTCCATCTCGCGGTAGATACGCCCTTCCTGCGCCCGCGTCGGCGTCTTTGACGCGAGGACAAAGAACAGGGCCTGATCGAGATATGTTGCCGTCCGGAGGTAGGCGTCGCGAGCCGTAACCCGCCGACCGGCGGCGGCGGCCTGGTCGGCGCGCTGCCGCGTGCGGCGCCCGATCGCCAGGAACTCCTCGTAGTAGGCGAGGTACGTGTCGCCGCGGGCGTGGATGCGGTTGAAGGTCTCGAGCACCTCGCCCGGCTGCGATGCGTTGTACGACGCGGCGCCGAGCGCGAACAGGCCCTGGAAGTTGAGCTCAGAGGAGCTGAAGAACTGCTCAGAATTGACTGGTGCGGGGACGGTGGCGGCTCGGGCGGCCTCCGCCCGGAGGGGCAGCATCGCGGCTGCGCCACCGGTCAGGGCAGCGGCCAGGATCCCCCGCCTGGAAACCCCACCACCGGGCGTCTCGAGATCTTCGCCTACCGCCATTACCCGCCGGTATCGGACGCAGCGGTCACGACTTGAGCCAACCGGCGGCGCGATAGCCTCCGAATGGGGTCCCGCAGCGATGACACCTTCCTTCTGGCTTGATCAACTGGAGCTCGGATCTCACCGAGCCCCTCTCACCGGGATACACGACGCTGACGTCTGCATCGTCGGCGGCGGCTTCACGGGCGTGTGGCTCGCCTACGAGCTGCGCCGCGCCGACCCATCGCTCGGGGTCGTCGTGCTCGAGGCTGAGAGCGCCGGGTTCGGCGCCTCCGGACGCAACGGAGGCTGGGTCCAGGGCGAGGTCTCCGGAAGTGTTGAGGCCTGGCGCAAGCGCGGCGGCCGTGGTGCCGCGGTGGCAATGGCCCGCGCCATTCGGGCGACGTTGCCGGTCATGGGCGAGGCGATCGAGCGCGAGCGAATCGACTGCGACTGGCATCACGGAGGATCGCTGATGGTCGCCCAGAGCGAGCTTCAGCTGGCGCGCCTGCATGAGGAACTCGAGCACGAGCGGGCGTGGGCCGGGGCGGACGCCGCGTTGGAGCTGCTGAGCGCCGCCGAGCTCGAGGCACGAGTGGCCGTCGACCGCGGCGCTGGCGCGCTGTTCACACCGCACTGCGCGCGGGTCCAGCCGGCCAAGCTCGTCGCCGGCGTCGCCGCCGCGGCCGAGCGGGCCGGCGCGGTCATCTATGAGGACACGCGCGTGCTGGGCGTCGAGCACGGCGTCGCGCGCGCCGCGGAAGGTCAAGTCCACGCCCGGCATGTGATCCTCGCCACCGAGGCCTACACGGTCAACCTGCCCGGCCGCCACCGGATGGTGCTCCCGATGAACAGCTCGATGATCGTCACTGAGCCGCTGCCGGAAGCGCTGTGGCGCGAGCTGCGGTGGGAGGGCGCGGAAACGATGCTCGACGGGTCCTATCTGTACACGTACTCTCAGCGCACCGCCGACGGCCGGATCGCGATCGGTGGCCGCGGCGTGCCCTACCGGTTCGGCTCGCGCACCGATCGCGAGGGCCCGGTGCCCGCGCAGACGGTCCGCCAGCTGCGCGACCGACTGGGCGCGCTGTTTTCGGCGCTGGGCGAGGTGCCTGTGGCGCGGGCCTGGCACGGAGTCCTCGGCGTGTCCCGTGACTGGTGTCCGACCGTTGGCCTGAACCGGACGACCGGCATCGGGTTCGCGGGCGGATACGCCGGTGAGGGCGTCGCCGCGGCGCACCTGGCCGCGCGCACGATGTGCGACCTCGTCCTCGGTCGGGATACCGAGCTCGCCCGGCTGCCGTGGGTCGGCGCTCCGCCCCGCAACTGGGAGCCCGAGCCGCTGCGCTACATCGGCGCCCGCTCGGTCTTTCACCTGTACGGCGAGGCCGACCGCCGGGAGGAGCGCACCGGTCGCGCCACGAAGCTCGCCGCCGTCGCCAATCTGATCGCCGGCCGATAGCTCGCGCGATTCCAGCCCAGCGGTCTCCTGGAGCGCCATGGATCCGGGGAAAGCACGGTCCCGGTCACGGACTTTGTCCGCGAGCCGACGCAGCGACACCGTTCGATATGAACCTGAGGGCCCTGTCGCTCGGGGCTCGCTCGTCGATGGACCGCCCAGAGGAGGCTCCAGCGCATGACCGACACGCTTGTCGCCGATGAACTTCAGACGCTGGAGCCCACCCCGCTCCTCAATGAGGAGCAGGTCACGCTGGACGAGCCCGACACGCAGGGTCCTCGGGCCCGCGCCGCCAAGGCCAAGAGCGCGGCGCGCAATGTCGAGCGACCGCTCAAGACCCACGAGCTGTTCTTCTCGACCACGAACCCGAAGGGCGTGATCACGTCGGGCAACGACGTCTTCAGCCGCGCCAGTGGTTACCCGCTGGACGAGATGATCGGCAAGGCGCACAACATCGTTCGCCACCCGGACATGCCGCGTGCCGTGTTCCAGCTCCTGTGGGACACGATCTCCGCCGGACAGCCGCTTGCCGCCTATGTGAAGAACCGGACTGCGGACGACGCGTATTACTGGGTGCTGGCGAGCGTCGTGCCGATCAGCGATGGGTTTCTGTCGGTGCGCCTCGCGCCGGCCGGCGAGCACTTCGAGCTCGCCAAGCGGATCTACGCCGAGCTCTCGGCGCTGGAGAAGAAGGTCGAAGGCGGAGACGTGCGGCAGCGCAAACCCTCGATCGCGGCGTCCACCGAGCGCCTTGGCGAGCTGCTCGCCGAGGCCGGTTATGAGGACTATGGAGCGTTCATGCGCGCCGCCGTGCCGACGGAGGTCATCCGCCGCGCCGGTCAGGTCAGCCAATCACACTGGACCGCGCTCGAGCGCACGCCCGAGCGGTCCGGCGACGCGATCGCCAGGATCCTTGAGCAGTACCGCGCGTTCAGCGTGTTTCTCATGGACTTGGTCAGCGACCTGTCCCGCTACGCCGAAGTCGGCCGTTCGCTCGGCGAGCAGTCCCACTACCTGAAGGCGATGGGCGACGACGTGAGGCTCTTTGCGCTCAACGCCCAGATCGGCGCCAGCCGTCTCGGCGAGCAGGGCGCGGCGCTCGATGCCGTCGCTCGTCTGCTCACCGCCCAGTCGCAGGCGACGTCTCCGCTCGTCGCGACGGTCGCGCAGCGCGCCGGCGCCGCGGTCCGTGAGATCGAGGACATGACCTACGAGCTCTCGCTCAGCACCCTCCAGGCCGAGATGATCGCGGTGTTCGCGCATGAGATCGCCGAGGCGGACGAGATTCAGCACGGCTCTGATGTGAGCATGGTGCGCCTTGCCGACGCGCTTGAGCGCGGAAGCGAGCGCACATTCGCGGCGCTCACCACCGTCTCCAGCCAGCTGACGAGCGTGCTTGACCACGTGAGCGAGGTGTCGATCGGGATCGATCGCCTCAGCCGGCTCGCGCTCAACGGCCGAATCGAGCTGGCCAGCGTTCCCGATGCGGGCTCAATCAGAACCCTGTTCTCAGACGTTGAGCGCCAGGTGGAGGACGCCCGCACCCGGCTCACGAGCTTCGACGCCGTCGCGGCGGCGGCCAAGGACCTCGAGCTGGCCGCGCGCCACTCGGCGATGAATGCCCCCGTGGAGCTCCGGGCCGGTGCCGAGGCGCTCAGTGACCACCGAGCGCGTTCCTGACGATCGCGATCGCCACGGCGGCAACGAGCACGATCGCCGCGTAGATGACTGACCGCACGCGACCCGCGCCCCCGCTCCGGGCGACCCGAAACCCGACGAGCCCGATGAACGCCGCGAGCGTCAGCTCGGCGGACTCGAGCTCTGCGGACTTCGGCATCACGAGCACCGGGAGCGATGCGAGCACGGCGACGATCGCGGCGCCGGCGAGCTGGGCACTTGCGGCGTTGAGGTCGTGGCGATGCACGCGTCCGCCGCTCACCAGCGTCGCCGACACGCGAAACGCGAACCAGTGGGCGAGCGCAAGACCGATGGTCACTCCCCAGATGATCGCGATGACCTGCGCCTCGTCCTCCTGATTGGTTGGCAGCGCGATCAGCGCCCCGAGCAGGCAGATCGCCAGGTACAGGCCCATCGTGTAGGCCTCCCTGAGCAGCTCCACCGAGGCTGAGGAAGGGTGAAGGCCGCGACCAGCCTCTGAGGGCCGCGAGGGTGGTTCAGGGGCAGCGGAAGGGAGGTCCGTCATCCGCCGCGACCATACCGCCGCGCTCCGTAGATCGGTCTGGCCCCGCGAGTACCCACCCGTTGCCCGACCGGCCGAGGCGCACTAGGGTGCCACGATCACAATGCCGCCATACAGGGTTCAGGCTGGCCGACCAGGCAGGCGAGGCAGAGGGTGACCCCGCTTCCCGACGCGGAGCGGTTCGAACTGCTGGCCGCCGTCGGCGAGGTGACTGACGGCACGCGACTGCTTGGGGAGACGGTGCAACGGCTCCTCGACATCATCGTGCCCGCCTTCGCGGAGGTGGCGACGCTCGATGTCCTCGGCGCGACCGGGGAAATGCGCCGCCTCGGGGCACGGGTCGAGCGGCCGCGGGATCCCGAGATCGAAGCGGCGCTGCTCGCCCGTCATCAGAGTGGCGACGCAGGGGTCGGCGTGCTCCGGGCGATCGCCACCGGCGAGAGCCAACTCCTCGCGCCGATCACCGACAACGACCTGCGGGCGATCGCGACGAACGAGCGTGACCTCGCCATGCTGCTCTCGCTCCACCTGCGAGAGACGATGTACCTGCCACTGACCGCGCGTGGCCGGACGCTGGGCGTGCTGGCGTGCAGCACGCGCACCCCCGAGCGTCGCTTCTCTCGCGAGGACCTGCGGTTCGCCGGGGCGCTCGCGAGTCGGATCGGTCTCGCGCTGGACAACGCCGGCCTATCGGAAACGGTGAGCGGTCTCGAGCGACAGCTGGAGGCGACCCTCGCCAACCTGGCGGCGGGGGTGATCGTCCGTGATGTGAGCGGCCGCATGGTGTTCGCCAACCCGGCTGCTGCGGAGATGCTCGGCGTTGGCTCGATCGAGGAGTTCTTCGCGATCAGCTCCGACCAACTCATGGACCTGTTCGACGCCTACGACGAACACGGCCAACGGCTGTCGCTCGACGATCTCCCCTCCGCGCGCTCACTCAGGGGTGAACGGCCGGGACCGCTCGTCGTGCGCAGCACCCGGCGCGCGACGGGACGTACCCGCTGGCTGCTGCATCAGGCGACGCCGGTCTACGAGGCGGATGGGCGATTGGCGCTTGTGGTCAACACGATCGAGGACATCACCGAGGGCAAGCGCGCCGAGCTCACCCAGCGGCTGCTCGGCGACGCCGGACGCGAGCTCACCTCCTCGCTCGACTACGAGCAGACGCTCCAGCGCGTCGCCCAGCTGGCCGTACCGGGACTCGCCGACTGGTGCGGCGTCTCGATTGTCGGCTCCGGCGAGCTCCTGCGTCAGGTGGCGGTCGCGCACTCCGATCCGGAGAAGGCGGCGCTCGCGCGGGAGTGGGGCGAGCGTTACCCGACGCGGCTTGACAACCCGACCGGCGCCGCCCACGTCATCCGCTCCGGTGAGCCGCAACTCATCGCGGAGATCAGCGAGGAGGTGCTCGAGGCGATGAACGCGACCGACGACCAGCTGCAACTCGTGCGCGAAGTCGGGATGCGCGCGGTGCTCAGCGTGCCACTCGCGGTCGCCGGGCAGCCGCCGTTCGGGACCCTGTCGCTGGTAATGGCAGAGTCTGGGCGCACGTTCGACGCTGACGATCTCGCGATCGCCGAGGAGCTCGCTCGCCGCGCGGCGATGGCCGTCGAGAATGCGCGTCTCTACACGGAGCGCTCGCGCGTGGCCGCCACGCTGCAACACAGCCTGTTGCCGCCTGAACTGCCCGAGGTTCCCGGGTTCACGCTCGCCAGCCTGTACCGCCCGGCTGGCGAGGACAGCGAGGTCGGCGGGGACTTCTACGACGCGTTTCCCGTGGCCGATGGCTGGATGCTCGTGGTCGGGGACGTCACCGGTCATGGGGCGGAGGCGGCAGCGCTGACGTCCCAGTCGCGACACACCCTGCGGACCGCCGCCCGCCTGCTCGGGGATCCGGTCGCCGCTGTCCAGCAGCTCAACGTGGCGCTTCTCGAACGCCCGCAGCTGTCGCTCGTCAGCCTGTGCGTCGCGACGCTGCGCGTCGCCGGCGACGAGGCGGTCGCCGACATCCTGCTCGCGGGGCACCCGTCGGCCTACCACCTGCACGGCGGCGAGCATCGTCTCGTCGGCGCGCAGGCACAGCTGCTCGGCTTCGACGCGCGCGGCCGCTGGGAGACGTGCAGCGTCCGGCTTGACCCCGGCGACCTGCTCGTGCTCTACACGGACGGCGTGATCGACACCTACGGCGAGACCGAGCGGTTCGGTGAAGCGCGGCTCACCGAGGTCCTCCGGCAGGCCACCGATCCCACCGACGCCATCCGCCGGATCGACGCCGCACTGACCGCGTTCGGTGACGGACCGCAGCGTGACGACACGGCCGTGCTCGCGGTCCAGCGCAGGCTCACCCCAAGCCGCACAGGGGCGTCCTCCGGCGTGCCCCGGGCTTCCTCCGAAGACGCCGAGCACTAGATGGTTGATGCCGCGGCCGCGGCATCAACCATCTAGTCGCTTACTAGTCTCGGTAGGCAATGAGTTCCGTGCCTGCCCTCTCGATCCGTGCGCTGACCAAGCGCTACGACAGCGGACTGCTCGCCCTCGACGAGTTCGATCTCGAAGTCCCCGACGGGGAGTTCTTCGGCCTGCTCGGGCCGAACGGAGCGGGAAAGACGACACTCATCAGCGCCGTGTGCAACCTCATCCGGGTGAGCTCGGGGGAGATCTCGATCTTTGGTCGCGCCCACGACGACCCCGAGGCGCGGCGGATGATGGGCCTCTCCGAGCAGGACGTCAACCTTGACCGGTTCCTCGACGTGGAGGAGACGCTCGTCTATCACGGCGGCTACTACGGGATGAGTCGGACCGACAGCCGCCGCCGCGCCCGGGAGATGATGGATGTGTTCGATCTGAGGGCGAAGGCCGGGGTCCGCGCGCCGATGCTCTCCGGTGGCATGCGCCGCCGTCTGCTCCTCGCTCGCGCGCTCATGCACGAGCCGCGGCTGGTGATCCTCGACGAGCCGACCGCGGGCGTCGATTTCGAACTGCGGATCGAACTGTGGCGCTACATCCGGCGGCTGCACGAGCAGGGCACGACGATCCTGCTCACGACCCATTACCTCGAGGAAGCCGAGGAGCTCTGCCAGGACATCGCGCTGATCCGCGCCGGCCGGCTCGTCGCGCGCGACAGCCCGGCCGGGCTGCTTGAGGCGTTCGAGGCGGACTCGCTCGCCGACGTGTACGTCAGGGCGATGGCGGCGTGACCGCCTCGGCGATCACGCACGACGACCCGCCCTCGCCGCTGCGCGCGCTGCTCATCCGCCGCCGCGGTCTCGGCGCGCTCGCTGGCCGCGAGATCCTCCGCGTGCTCAAGTTGTGGACGCAGACCGTGGCCGCCCCCGTCGTCGCGTCCTTCCTGTTCATTCTCGTCTTCGGCCTGTCGCTGAGCGGCCGAATCCGCCATGTCGAGGGGTTTGACTACCGGGTGTTCATCGTCCCCGGCCTGATCACGATGGCGATGGTCCAGGCCGCCTACGCGAACAACTCCTCCTCGGTGTTCCAGTCGCGCTTTGATCGCTATCTGAACGACGTTCTCGCCTCGCCGATGCGCAACTGGGAGATCAACCTCGGTCTGTCGCTTGGGGGCGTCGTCCGCGCCCTGCTGATCGGGATCTCGCTGCTTCTCCTGGCGCTCCCGATCACGCACGTGCCGATCCGTGAACCGCTCGTGCTGGTCGCCGGCGTGGCGCTCGGGCTGACCCTGTTTGCCTCGCTCGGGGTCGTCGTCGGGATCTACGCCAAGACGTGGGACCACGCCGGGTTCGTCCAGAACATCGTGATCGTTCCGCTGAGCTTCCTCGGCGGCGTCTTCTACTCGGTCTCCGTGCTCCCCTCGCCATGGCGCGAGATCTCCCACGCCAACCCGATCTTCTATCTCGTGCAGGCGGTCCGCTACGGGTTCCTCGGCTCGAGCGACGTCCCGGTCGGGGTCGCACTGGCGATCACCGCCGTACTCGCCGGCCTGACCGTCATCTGGAGCGCGTGGCTGTTCCGCAGCGGTCACAAGCTCAAGCCGTGACCGCGCCTCCGATCCGCCTCAGACCGCGTCGGAATCTGCCTGCTCGTACACCGTGGCGCAGCGGGCGCACAGATCGAGCGGCACGTGGGCCCGCCCGAGCAGCTCGGCGACCCGGCGCCGCGTCGGCAACGGCAGCAGCTCGGCCGCGCATGCGCCGCAGTGCTGCGCCTCGGCCCGCATCAGCTCGATCGGACCGTCCTGGAGGCGGGTGACATCGAGCGCCCGCCGCACCGTCAGGGCATCCTCCGGGCAGGAACGCGCGCATAGCGGACAGCCAAGGCATAGGGTCGGATCGTGCACGAGGGCGCTCGCGTCGAGTCCATGCGAGATCGTGAGAGCACCCGTGGGGCAGCCGGTTGCGCACGTGCCGCACAACGTGCAGCGCTCAGCAGAGTGCTCGAGCACCCCGGGCATCGCCGTGGGTGTGATCGCCACCCCCTCGGCGAGGATCCGATCGGCGAGCGTCAGCGCCGCGTCCGCACCCTCGCAGCAGGTTCCTCCGCAGCCGCACAGCGTGACTGCCGCGCCGTGGCGGCGAGCCCGGATGACCCAGCCGGCGCTCAGCATTCCCAGTCCAGGCAGCTCGATCACCGCCGAGCCCGCCGCGGCCACCGCCTTCACCGACCGACAGGCGAACACGATCGTCGAAACCCCGGCGAGCGCGCGATCGAGCTGGGCTTCGATCTGGCTCCGCGAGGCACCGGTGAGGTGCAGCGCGTCGGCCGGACACTCCGTGACGCAGTGCCCGCACGCAGAGCACGTACCGGCGTCGACCTCGGGCACGGTGAGACCGACGTCGATCGCTGTCTCGGGGCAGACCTCAGCGCAGAGTCCGCACCGGGCGCTCCCGAGGCAGGCTCCGCGATCGACCACGGCGATCGGCGCATCATCGAGCACCGCGGTGAGCGAGAACAACGCCCGCCGGCTGACCCGGTCGGTCGTCGGCTGAGCGCGCCCTCGCTCTCCGGGCACCCGCGCGTCCAAGCGGGCGATCGCCGCCTCGAGCAGCGCCACCGCCTCGTCCGCCGGGCGACCGGTGAGGACGACCTCTTCGATGGCGAACGGTTCGACGCCGGCATGGCGAAGGGCCGCGAGCACATCGGCGGACGCGCGCTCCGCGCACAGTCCGAGTACCACCGCCGAGCCGCCCAGATGGCGCAGGGCGCGCCCGGCCGCCGCCGGGCGGCGGCACAGTTCGTCGACGATCACCGCCGACGCCGGCCCGGCGTCGCCGAGGTGACTACCGGCCTCCCGGCACAGCAGCACTGCGGTATCGGTCATCCGCTCAGAGCGCCGAGCCAGTGCGGCGTGAGCGCCGCCAGCATGACGTAGAACGGCTCCTCGGTGGCGGCGATGACCGCCGTGCAGAACGGTTCGATCCAGGCGCCGAGATGATCCTCCAGCAACTCGCGGGCAGCGGCCGGGTCGCGTTCGAGCGCACAGGCGAGGGCCTCGCACTCGAGCAGCAGATGATCCGGTAGCTCATGGCAGTCGACCTCGAGCCCGATGCGCCGGTAGATCGCCGACATCGCCTCCGCGGGCGCGCCCATGAGCGATCCCTGCTCACGCGTGTCGGCGTGCCACAGGGACTCGTAAGGAGCGCACGGGACGCGGCCCGGGCCTTCGAACAGCCGCTCGTATTCCTCGAGCAGGAACTCGGGGTCCGCGGCGCCGGCGGCGGTACGCAGACGGTCGAGCGGAGCGACGTCAAGTCCGAGCGACTCCGCGGCGCCCCGGGCGTCATCCCACACGGCATCCCACGCGGCCCGCTCCGCGTTGGTCGGCTGGCTCCACCACCGGGTCAGGAGCACCGCGACGGCAACGTCGGCACGCGCCTGCACCGTACTCATGCCGGCGCCTCATCGGCGCGCAGCGACCGTAGCCATCGGTACCCGAGCGTGATCAGCAGGGCGAGGAATGACATCAGCCCGAGCACGATCGCGTACTCGACCCACGTCGGGTGGTAGCTGCCCGTCAGCTGGAATGACGTGCTGCCGGCGCGGTAGCTGCCGATCGCCACGCCCGGCGTGATCGCCAGGATCGGCTTGAGCAGGCCACCGACGACCAACTCGATCCGGAACGCGTAGACGCCGACGAGGATGAGCCCGGCCGACGCCACCAGCGCGCCGCGCCGCCGACTCCACTGAGGCACGACCAGCAGCAGGAACGGAATGAGTCCACCGACGACCCACTCGAGCCAGAACACCCACTGCCAGCTTCCGCCTGGGAGGACGAGATTGAGGGCCGCGCGATCACGCGGGACGTTGCCCCAGATGATCGTCAGGTAGTCCGCGCCGACCAGGAACAGATCGATCGCCAGCGCGGTCGCAAGCAGCTTCTTCAGCGAGGTCCACGTCTCATCGGGCAGCGATAGACGGTCGAAGCGCTGCGCCGCGAGGGCGACGAGCGCGACAAGCGCGGTGCCTGAGAGAATCGCCGAGGTCACGAACATGGGCGCGAGCAGTGCGGTGTTCCAGAACGGACGGGAGATCTGCACACCGAAGATCCACGCGGTGATCGAGTGCAGCAGCACCGCGGCCGGGAGCCCGGCGTAGGCGAGGATGCGCAGCCAGCGGGCCCGTTTTGTCGCGCTGAAGTCTCGGCGGCTCATCACGGTCAGGTCCGCGGCCGCGAAGAGGAAGTAGACGATGATGATGGTCACGTCCCAGACCATCGGGGAGGTCCAGTTCGGATAGCGGAAGAGCTCCCACACCCGGAGCGGCTTGCCGAGGTCGGGGATGATCATCATCGCTGCGACGAACACGCAGGCCCCGGCACACAGGACGCCGAGCCGCGAGAGCGGCCGGACGCTCCGCACACCGAACACCTCCGCCCCCGAGGCCATGATCAGCCCCCCGGCCGAGAGGCCGACGAAGAACGCGAACGTGACGATGTAGAGGCCCCAGGAGACCTCGTCCCGCATGCCGGTGACGATCAGTCCCTGGGTCAGCTGGTAGATCCAGGCAGCGAAGCCGAACAGCATGAGGAGGCCGAGCGCGGTCAGCCAGCCGCGTCCGACCCGGCCGTAGCGAACGCTCGGCGAGGGGGCGGCGGAGCCTTCGATGGTCGACATCACACGGTCCTTTCGGACTCGACGGGGAGATAGAAGACATGTGGATCGGTTCCCAGATCGCCGAGCAGCTGGGCCGCACCACCCTCGCGGACGAGCTGGCTGACGTCGCTCGAGCGGTCATTCAGATCGCCGAAGATGCGGGCACCGGTCGGGCAGATATCGACGCAGAATGGCTGCTCGCCGACGTCGATCCGCTCCACGCACATCGTGCACTTCTCGACGACGCCGACCGGCCGATCGGGGGTGAACACAAGCCGTCCGTCGCTCCTGTAGTCCCGTCCGTATCCAACGGTGAAATCGGGCTCGCGCTTGGCCTCACCCCAGTTGAAGATGCGTACGCCGTACGGGCAGGCGGCGATGCAGTAGCGGCATCCAATGCACCGCTCGTAGTCGATCAGGATCGTCCCGTCGTCGCGCTGGAAGGTCGCGTCGACCGGGCAGACCTTGACGCACGGTGCGTCATCGCAGTGCTGGCAGGCGACTGGGAGGTAGGCCATCTCGACCTCCGGGAACGTGCCGACCGGAACGTCGATGTTCTCGCTGGCGGGGTCGCTGAGCGCATCGAAACGTCCACTGACCTCCCCGGGTGCGGCCGTGAGGATGCGGTTCCACCAGAACCCGAGCGGCTCGTTGTTGATCACCTTGCAGCCGACGGCACATGTCCAGCAGCCGATGCAGCGCTCCTGGTCGATGACCATCGCCCAGTTCTTCTGTTGCTTGCCGGCCATGGCTCACGCTCCTTCTCTCTGAACCTGGACGAGGCAGTCGTAGTAGGCCGCGTTCGACTTGAAGTTCGGGATAACCGATTGGGCCGGGTTGGCGAGCTGGTGGGTGAGGTTATTCGGATGACCCTCGATGTAACTCTTCACCTTCACTGTGTCCCAACCGCCCTGATAGCAGTTGACCACCCCCGGTTTGATGCCCTCCGTCAACCGCGCTTTCACTTTCATGAGGCCGCGATCGTTGAATACTTTGACGACGTCCCCGGTGCGGATGCCGCGGGCCTTGGCGTCACGCGGGTTGATCTCCAGGAATCCTTCCCCGGCGTTGTTGATCTCCTTCAGCCACGGCAGGTTCACGTACTGGGAATGCGTACGAAACCGCGTGTGAGTGGAGAGGAACGTCAGGGGATATTTCTTGTACAGCGGATTCGTCGGCGTCGCCTCGATCGGTTCCTTGTAGCCGGGCAGCTGCTGGTCGTACGGAATCAT
Source organism: uncultured Solirubrobacterales bacterium (assembly GCA_963850335.1). Taxonomy (GTDB): domain Bacteria; phylum Actinomycetota; class Thermoleophilia; order Solirubrobacterales; family Solirubrobacteraceae; genus Palsa-465. The sequence continues at coordinate 56,145 of CAWKKY010000004.1, forward strand.
CCGCTCGACGTAGAACTCGATCCGACCGGACTTCGTCGGGAAGCTCTTGTCGAAGAACGGGACGTAGGGGACGGTCGGCGTGTTGAGGTGCGGCGCGCCATCGGTCACCTGCTTCCACTTCAAACCGACGACGTTCGCGTCCGCCTTTGGATCGCCGATGTGGAGCATGTCCTTCAGGTACTCGTCGGAGGTCTTGGTGAAGTACTTGCCGTACCCCATCTTCTGGGCGACCAGAGAGATCGCGTCGAGGTCGGACTTCGACTCCCAGAGCGGCTCGATGATCTTCGGCATGTACTGGAGGTAGAAGTTGTTCGAGGAGAGCAAGTCGGTCTTCTCGAAGTACGTGCACGCGGGGAGGACGATGTCCGCGAGGTCCGCGGTGGCCGACATCACGTAGTCGGAGACGACGAGAAAGTCGAGTGACTTGAGCGCCTTGACGACCTTGTTGCGGTCGGACATCTGCTGGGCGTAGTTGTCGACCATGAACCAGGCCGCCCGGACGGGGTACGGCTTACCCTCGAGCATCGCGTCGCACGCGTCCATCGGCTCGAGCACGGTGAAGAGCTCGGTGCCCTTCGGCTGCCAGAAGCCGGGGAGGTCGAACGCGGTCGTCGTCAGGCCACCAGCGAACGTCGTGATGCCGCCGCCGTGGACGCCGATGTTGCCCATCAGCGCTTGCAGCGTGACGAGCGCCTGCATCGTGAGATCGCCGCGGTACCAGTGAGAGAGCGCAAACCCGGCGCGGACGGCGACTGGGTGGTTCTCGGTCCACAGCTTGGCGAAGGTGATGACCTGGGATGGCTCGAGGTCGGTCATCGAGGCGACCTTCTCCGGCGTGTACTGCGCCATCTCCTCGGCGAGGAGCGTGAGCGCAGAGCGCGCCCCCTGATGCTCACCGTAGAGGTCCGGGTCCTTGGCCTGCGCGATCGGCTTGACCTTCCCGTCCGCCTTGTCGACGACGAGATAGGACTTGCCCTGTCGCACGAAGTGCTTCGTGTGCGGATCGACGAGGAACGGCGCCACCGTGTACTTCGCCACGTACGCGGCGTCGTACAACCGGTGTGACAGCACGTAGTTGAGGACCCCGTCGATCAGGGCGGTGTCGGCGCCGGGCCGAATCGGCAGCCACATGTCGGCCTTTGCCGAGGTCGGGGTGAACCGGGGGTCGATCGAGACGACCTTGGTGCCGTTCTTGTGCGCGTCGGCGATGATCCGCCAGTCCGGGATCGAGGTCTCGGCAACGTTGTTCGCCCACAGGACGATGACCTTGGCGTTGAGGAAGTCGGTCGTTTCGTGGCCGTCGAAGATCCCTCCGGCCGTGAGGTCCGGGTCGGCGAGCACGTAGTTCCAGCCGGCCGGGGTCGCGCTGTCACCCTCGTTGTCGCCTTCGAAGTCGCCGGCCGAGGCGCCGGTCACGCTCGCGAACCGGAACCCGGCGCCGACCACACCTTCGATCAGGGAGAGCGAACCGGTGTAGGGAGCCACCCACAGCGACTTCTTCCCGTAGCGCTTCTGCACGCGCTCGAAGTTCGCAGCGATGAGTCCCGTCGCGTCCTCCCAGCTGATCCGCCGCCAGCGGCCCGACCCGCGCTCCCCGACGCGCTGGTACGGATACTTCAGCCGGTCCGGGCTGTATGTGTTCTGGACCTGGGCGCCACCGCGCAGGCACGAGCGGGGGGGAAACTCCGGTGTCGGCTGTCCGGCAATCGTCTTGGCGTCCCACGGGGCGCCCTGAACGAGTCGGACCTTGCCATCGACGACCGTGACGAGATGGCCGCAGGCGCCGTCGCAGTTGTTGGAGTGGCCTGTGCGATACAGCACCGGCTCGCCGGCGAGCTGCCCGGCCTCCGCCTCGGATGCGTCCTTGAAGTAACGCAGTCCGCCGCCGACGGTGAGCAAGCCGGCGGCACCGGCGCTGCCCTGCACGAAGCGACGTCTGGTCAACGGATTCATCTGCGCACTCCTTCGCTATGGACCTCGCCGGCGGCTGCGTGGTACATCGGCAGCTGCGCGCTGGGAGGAACCTGGTCAAGCAGCCTGTCGGCCGCATGGAAGATTTCGCGTGACCCGGGGGCGTCGGGGTCAGTGAGGACGAGCGGCGTTCCGCTGTCGGCCGACGCCCCGACGCCAGGGGAAAACGGGACCTGCGCGAGCAGTGGCGCGTCGAGGGCACGCGCCAGCTTCTCGCCTCCGCCGGTGCCGAACAGGGGGCTTTCCTCCCCGCAGCACGGACAGACAAACGAGGACATGTTCTCGATCACCCCTGACACGCGGAGGTGGGCGTGCTGGGCCATCCGGCCCGCCCGCTCGGCGACGTCCGCGACCGAATCCTGTGGGGTCGTGACCACGACGACGCCGGCAGTCGGCAGCATCGCGCCGATCGAGATTGGGACATCACCGGTCCCCGGCGGCAGGTCGCAGATGAGCACGTCGAGCTCGCCCCAATGGACGTCCGCGATGAATTGCCGCATCGCCTTGTGCAGCAGTGGACCGCGCCACACCACGGGGGTCTGCTGTTCGGCGAACAGGCCGACCGACATCACCTTGACTCCGTGGGCCTCGGCGGGGAAGAGCAGGCCGTCGACGGCGTTCGGTGTCGCCGTGATCCCGAGCATCCGCGGCACGGAGAATCCCCAGACGTCGGCGTCGATCAGCCCGACGCGCTGACCGCGCTGCGCCATCGCACACGCGAGATTGACGGCGAGCGTCGATTTGCCGACGCCGCCCTTGCCCGAGGCGATCGCGATCACGGTCGTCCCCTCCGTGAACAGAGCGGGAACCTCGCCGCCGCCGTTCGTGCCGGCGCGAAGGCCGGAGATGAGCGCGCCGCGCTGCTCGGCGTTCATGGCCTCGAAGTGGACCTCGACGCCGTCGATGCCCTCCACGGCGCCGAGCGCTGTCGCGACGTCGTGGGCGATCCGGGCCTTCATCGGGCAGCCGGGCACGGTCAGAGCGATGTGAACCCGAGCGGTGCTGCCCTCGAGCTCGACCCCGCGCAACATCTTGAGCTTGCCAAGCGATACGCCGATCTCGGGATCACGTACCGCGGCGACCGCCGTCCAGGCTGCATCAGCGAGTCGCGCGCGAGGGGAATTCGCGCCGCTCATACGTCAGATGGTGGTCACGGCCCCGGTGAGCCGCATCGGGTCTCAGCCGCAGCTGAACTGGTACTAAACCGACCTAATGCTCAGTAGCCAAGCCTGACCGGGACGGCTCCCGGCGCTGCGGCCGCCGCTCCGGCGGCTGTTCCGCGAACTTCGCCGCCTGCTCGTGGCGTCGGCGCGGGCGCCACACCCGGAGGTACTGGGCGGCGAGGTAGGACCCGACGACGATCAGCACCGCGCCGAACTGCGCGACGATCGTCTCCACGTTCGGGAACAGGGAGAACCACTGGCCCGCCCAGCCCGGGAACGAGATTCCGATCGGGGTTGTCCCGATCCAGCCCGCGAGCTGCATCTCGTTCACCTCCTCGCCGACCATCACGAACAGCACGACGAGGAGCATCCCGCCGGTGATGATCAGCAGTTTCTTGTACGGGAGGCGCTGGTGCAGCGCGAACGTGAGCACGCCGACGGCAACCGTGAACAGGCTCCCGAGCACGACGCCCTCGAGCACGACGCTTGAGCCGAAGGTGACCCGCAGGTTCTGAAGGAACAGCACCGTCTCGAAGCCCTCGCGGTAGATCGAGGTGAAGCCGAGCAGCGCGAATCCGAGCAGCGCGCCCCGCGTCGCGGTCTCGCTGCTCAGCAGGCCACGGCGCCGTTTGTGATGGTGCGAGATCCAGCCGGTCCAGTAGACGCGGTGGAAGAACCAATTCATCACGATCAGCAGCACGATGATCGCCGGGATACCCGTCGCCGCCTGCAGCGAGAGGCCGGTTCCGCCGAACATCCCGATGATCCAGATCGCGGCAAACCACGTTCCGATCGTCGCGACCATCCCGATCGCGCCGCCGATCGCCACGGGACGCCGGTAGACCCGGTTCGCCCCCAGGAAGCTGGCCAGCACCGCCGCAAGCACGAGGATCGTCTCCAGGCCCTCGCGGAATACGAGGACGGCGCTGTTGACGACCGCCGAGGTGCGGCTCATGTGGGCGCCGCCGGGGGCGGTCGGGTCGGGCGTGCCGCCGCCGCTGTGCCAGGCGAAGATCACCGTGGCGACAGCCACGGCGAGAACGACTGCGACCCAGACGTAGAAGCTACGCTGGGACGAACGCTTGACCCTGCCTGTCATCGGCGCCACCGTAGCACAGATTAGGCCGTCCTAATTAGGCATCCCTAAGCGCCGGTGAGCGAAGACACGTCGAGTGCCTCGACGGACGGATTAGGCTTCCATCCGATGGAGGCGACCGCGACGACGCCCACCGCCTCGGCGCGGGACTCCGTCTTGGTGCGTGACTCGGCCTACGCCGTGGCGATGATCGACTGGCTGGCGTGTGCCTGCGCCGGAGTCGACGCGCGCGCGGCGCGTGCGGTGCGCCGGAGCGGAGATGACCTGTTGACGCGGGTTGCCTTCGCCGCGACGGCCGGGCACGTCCACGACTTCGATGACACCTTCTCAGACGGTGTCGCCCACGTGAGCGCCACCTGCGCGCCGGCGGCGCTGGTGCTCGCCGCCGAGCTCGGCGCCACCCTCGGCGACGCGCTTGGCGCCTACGCCGAAGCCTTCGAGGCCATGGCGGCATGCACCGCTGCGAGCCATCCCGCGCTCTACGCGGCCGGATGGCACCCGACCGCCGTGTGCGGACCCCTCGGCGCCGCCGTCGCGGCCGGGCGGCTGCTCGGTCTCTCCGCCGAACAGCGCGAGCAGGCGGTCCGGCTCTCGCTGCTGCGCACCGGCGGAACGCGGGGCGCCTTCGGTTCGGATGGCAAGGCGATCCAGGTCGGTCTCGCCGCCGCCCACGGCGTGCAGGCCGCCCGTCTCGCCGGCGCGGGGGCGGTCGTCAGCGAGCGGGCCGTGAGGGGTGAGCTGGGGTTCGAGGGTGTCTTCGGCGTCGAGGGTGTCTGTGGCCGGCCGGCGGCCTCGCCGTCCACGGCTTCCGACACCCCAGCGACGGCCCTGGCGATCGAGCGCAACTGGATCAAGCTCTATCCGAGCTGCCTCGGGACGCACTCGCCGATTGAGGGGGCGCTGCGCGCTCGGGAGAGCGGCCACGACCTAGAAGGCCAGCCGGCGGAGGTGCGCGTCCACCCCGTCGCGCGGCAGGCCGCGCATCTCGACGATGTCACCGACCCGCTCGAGGGCAAGTTCTCGATCCCCTACTGCGTCGCGCTGGCGCACGTGCACGGCTCGGTCCGACTGTCGCACTTCACAGCGGTCGACCCGCGCGTCCGTGATCTGGCACGGCAGGTCACCGTCGAGCTCGATGACGCGCTGCCCGAGTTCGGCGCCGTGCTGACGTGCGACGGCGAGGAACTGGCCCGGGTGCCGAGCCCGGCCGGCTCGCCGATCCGACCGGTCGGTCCCTCGGAGCTGGCCGGCAAGGTGCGCGAGCTCGCCGGCGATCGTCTCGTCGGGATCCTCGATGATCTCGGCGCTCCTGCGGTCCGCGCGCTGAGCGCGGCGCGTCTGAGCGAGCACGACCCTGTCTGAGTCCGCCCGCCATGACCGGACCGTCACGCGGGTCATGGGCGCGAGCTTCGCCCTCGGCTCGGTCGGCTTCGCGCTCGCGCCGCTCAACACCTATGCCGAACGGGCTGGGTCGCACCGCGACGCGGTCACGTACTTCATCGGCTCGATCTTGTTCACGATTGGAGGTCTCGCCCAATGTGCGCTCGCCTGGCCCGAGCGCGGCAAGGCGGGGGACGGTGACTTGGCGTGGCGCACCGCATGGGTTCAATCGGTCGGGACCGTGATGTTCAACGTGATGACGTTCGCGGGCCTGCACGTCGACGTCGGCGCGTCTGACTACAACACGCTCGTGTGGCTGCCGAACGTGATCGGGTCCATCTGCTTCCTCGTCTCCGCGGGGTTCTTCTACGCCTCCTCGCCGCGGCGGGGCTGGCGGCTTCAACGCGGCCACCACGGGTGGTGGGAGCCGCTCGTGAACGGGCTCGGTTGTGTCCTCTTCGGCGTCTCGGCGGTTGCGGCCTTCGGAGTCGCCTCGACCGGCCGACTGCTGAACGCGGAAGCGGCCGACTGGACGACGACCGCCGGCGCGCTGTGCTTCCTCGTCATGGGACTCGTCGCGTTGCGCACCGGCCACTCGTTCAAGGTGCCGCGGCTCCGGCGGCTGCGTCGGCTCGAACACGTCGTCGAGCACGAGGTCGTGGAGGTCGGGGACGTGGTCGAGCGCGAGTTGTGAGCCCTGCGTCGCTCAGACGCCGGCGGCGGAGGACCCGATGGCGAGCGACAGGTCTCGCTCGCGGTCGCTGTAGCGCCGCGCTCCCGCCGCGACGAGCAGCCCGATCCCGATCACCGCGTAGGCGATGAGGACGAGCAGCGACTGGGCGAGGTGGTGGCCACCGAAGTAGACGGTGTTTCGCAGCAGCGTCGTCGCCGCACCGGTGGGCAGCCAGGGCCCGATCGTCCGCCAGAACCCGGGCAGCGCCGGGAACACGACCGCACCGCCCGCCGACGGGTTGCTGGCGATGAGGAACAACAGCAGCGCAAGGCCCGTGCCAATGAACCCGAGCAGCCCCTGGAGGCCGCTCGTGATCGCGGCGACCGAGAAGACCACCAGCGTCCCGAGCCCCCACAGCGCGAGGAAGTGGCCGGTGAGCGCGCCGAACAGCGGATCGAGGATCACGGTGCCGACGAGTCCGCACGCGACCGCGTACAGCGCCAGCGCGCCGATCCGGCGGCCGGCGACGGCGAGGCGACTCGTCGCCGCCCCGGCGAGCACGCTCAGCACGATCGCGCCGAGATAGCCGGCGAACACCCAGGAGACGCCCGCGTAGAACGGCGACACCCCCCGCGAGTCCCCGGACGGCAGTGGCGCCACGCGCTCGACCGACAGCCCCTGCCCCTGGGCGCGGAACGCGCGCGTCAGGTCGGCCGCGAGGTCGTCGGCCACGCCGGGACCGGACGCCTCGGCGACGATCAGACGCGACCGCGTGCGGCTCTCCGGGACGATCGCGGCGTACACGTCGTGGTTGAGCACCGCCGTGCGCGCCGCCACCACCGATGGCTCGGTGCGGACGTCGAACACACTGCCGCCGTGGAAGGACTCGAGCGCGGTTCGATACTGGCCGGCCACCGCCGGCGGCCCGCCGACGGCGAGCGGGAGTTGGTGCGGTAGTCGCTGCGGGTTGTGCAGCGCGCCGACGTAGGACGCCATGAACAACATCGCGATCAGGAACGCGCCGCCGAGGGCGACGGCGCCGACGCCAATGCGGCCGGAACTGACGGTTGGGGCCGGGAGCGTGGGCATCGGCGGGTTCAGATCGGCTGCAGGGTTCCGCCAGCGAGCGGCGCGATGTAGCCCTGGTGGGACGCGTTCCTGACGAACACCAGCCACTGCGGTGGCTGGCCGGAGGGCGAGCTCACGACGACGTAGTCGATCCGGCTCGGAGGCACGTGAAATCGCCGGCGCATCTGGGTCATCAGCGCTCCGAGCACGTTCGGCTTGATCTTCGAGATCGGAACGGGGCGCTCGCCGCTGTCGTGGGCGGCACTGACGAACGTCCCCGCGGGAGTGATGTCGACCTGGCTCAAGGCGCCGTTCGGACGGGTCGCGTACGTGATGAGGCTCCGGGCGTCGAGGCGGAGCAGGGTGAGTTGTTTGGCGCCATGGGCGAGTCGTTCGACCTCGGCGAGCCCGACTCGGAGGCCGTGCGGCGTCAGATACGACACCGCGCGCGGCGCCGGAGTGGCCGGACCGGTGGTGGCGGTTGTCCCAGAACCCGGCGTCGTCACGCTGCCGGTGTTGAAATTGAACGACGGGATCTTGACCTGGTTCACGCTGTGGTGGACGCTGCTGACGACCGCGCCGACGATGATGAGCACAAAGACGATCGACCCGAGTCTCCACCCGGCCCGCGCTCCGGGGCTGTAGCCTCCGGTCGCCCGGGTGATCCGCCTGCTCGGCGGGGTCGTGGGGCTCGCGGGCGGTGACGAGTAGCTGACCGGCGACGCCTGGATCGACCCCCCCGATCGCTGGGAGCCGGCCGGCGGCTGCGTGGGCGACGGCGAGACCGAGGGCGTGACCGACGGCGTGTCGCCCCCGAGTCCGAGGTCCGGGAGGGTCGACGGCGTACTCTGATACGTCCCGCCGTCCTTCAAGGCGGCGAACGGATCCTCGTCGTCCTTCCGACCTCGCCCAAACATCGCCACGTGACCCTACTGCGCCCGGGTTGCGACCACAGTCTCTGATTGGTCTCACAGCGCTTGCGGCGGTGGTCGTCCGTTAGGCTCGCGCGGTGCGATTCCGCGCTGATCGACCGCTCGGTCTCGCGCCGGCCACCGTGCTCGACTACCGCGAGTTGGCCCGGCGCAAGCTCCCGCGCCAACTCTTTGACTACATCGACGGTGGGGCCTACGAGGAGGCGACGCTGCGGTCAAACGTCGCCGATCTCGAGCAACTGCTGCTGCGTCAGGTCGTGATGCGCGACGTCTCGCAGCGCGACCCGTCGGTTGAGGTGCTCGGCCAGAAGCTCGCTCTGCCGATCATCCTCGCTCCCGTGGGCCTCGGGGGGATGTTCGCCCGCCGGGCGGAGGTCCAGGCAGCCCGTGCCGCCGAGAAAGCCGGGGTGCCGTTCATCGAGTCGACGGTCTCGATCTGTGGCATCGAGGAGGTTGCGAACGCGACCTCGGCGCCGCCTTGGTTCCAGCTTTACGTGATGCGCGACCGGGGCTACGCCGAGGACCTGATGGCACGCGCCCGGGCGGTCAAGGCCCCCGTGCTCGTGCTCACCGTCGATCTCGCCGTCGTCGGTGCCCGGCACCGGGACATCCGCAACGCAATGGGTCCCGGTGTGCCGACATGGGCCAAGCTGGCCCGGGGTCTCGATCTCGTCAGCCACCCGCGCTGGGTCCGCGACGTCCCCATCAAGGGCCAGCCGCTCACGTTTGGAAATCTGGAGAAGGCGGTGCCGGGCGCCCGCAGTCCAGACGCGTTTCGCAGCTGGGTGGATGCGCAGTTCGATCCGAGCGTCACCTGGGACGACATCGCCTGGGTGCGCGAGCACTGGGACGGCCGGCTCGTCGTCAAGGGCCTGCTTGACCCGGACGACGCCCGCCGCGCGGTGGAGGTGGGGGTGGACGGCGTGGTCGTCTCCAACCACGGGGGCCGTCAACTCGACGCCGTGCCCTCCACGGTCCGTGCCCTGCCGGCGATCGTCGAGGCAATCGGCGGCCGGGCCGAGGTCCTCGTCGACGGGGGCGTGCGGACGGGGCTTGATGTCGTGAAGATGATGGCCCTCGGCGCCAAGGCAGTCCTCGTCGGCCGGGCCTGGGCGTGGGCGGTCGCCGCTCGCGGTGAGCCGGGCGTACGCCACGTCCTTCGGGTCATGAAGGCCGACATCGACGTTGCCCTCGGCCTCACCGGTCAGACCTCGATCGCCGAGATCGATCGCTCCGCGCTGTACACCCTGTGAGTCCGCGGGCCGCGCTTGCCACCCTCGCCGAGGTCGCCTCGACGATCGCCGTCGCGCTGACCCTCGTCGCGCCTCCCGCAACCGCCGCGCCCGCCAGCACCGCCCGGGCCGACCCGACGTGCGCGGGCTCTTACGGTGACGTGCTCGCGCGGGCGACGCCGACGCTGCGGTTCGGGGTCGACCCGGGGATCGCCGGTAGCGTCGGCGGCACCCAGCAGACCGCGGTCCCCGATCGGCCGGCGCGTGATCTGCGTGCGCTGCGCCAGCTGCGGCCCGGCGGCAAGACTCTCGTGCTCCGGCTCAATCGACTGTTCCTCTCCGGCGGCGAGCCGGCCATCCGGCGGTTCGTCTCGCGGGCCAACACCGATACGCGCGCGGGGTTCGAAGTCGAGATCCAGGTCCGCTACCACCCGGCTCCCGCACAGGCGGGCGATCTGGGCAGCTGGCGGGCGTTCGTGAGGCACGTCGTCGACGCGTTTGGGCGAAACCGCCGAGTCGTTGCGATGACGATCACCAACGAGGTCAACATCGCGGTCTCGCCGAACACCTCGGACGGCGCCTATCCACGGGCGCGGGACGCGCTCATCGAGGGGATCGAGACCGCTCACGCGGAGGCCGCGCGGCGGCATTACGGGCAGCTCCGGTTCGGCTTCACCTACGCCTACCGATTCGCTGATGACCCGGCGTTCTTCGCCTACCTCGGCGCCCACGGCGGGCCGGCCTTCCGGCGCGCGGTCGACTTCGTCGGCCTCGACTTCTATCCCGGGACGATCGTGCCGGCGGTGCTCGCGCCCGGTGACAGTTACCGCAAGGAGTTCGCGCAGGCCACCGGAACGCTGCGGCGCTGCCTGATGCCACGGGCGCGGCTCGGAATGCGCGTCCCGATCTGGATCACCGAGAACGGCGTCCCGACCGGCCGTCTCAGCGACCGCGGTCAGGCGACCGCTCTCGACGAGCTCGTTCGAGCGGCGCACAGGTTCTCGGCGACCTTCCACATCACCGACTACCGCTGGTTCAACCTGCGCGACTCGATCCCGCCACCGCCCGCCGGGGCCGCTCGCCCGATCTTCGCCTTCGACGGGTTGCTGCGCGCCGACTACTCGGCGAAGCCGGCGTTCGCCACGTACCGCGGCCTGATCACACGCTACGGTGTCGCGGCGCCGGGTGTAAGAAATGTCACCGTCGGACACTGACGTGAGATGGTTGATTCGCTGGATCGTCGCGACGACTTCCGGGGGACCCCATGAGCGCTGAGCCGCAGCCGTCAGCCGCATCGCCGGCATCGGACACGACCGCGGCGGACACGCCCGCGGCGGACGAGAAACGCCTCGACCTCGTGTTCGAGGGAGGTGGGGTCAAGGGCATCGGCCTCGCCGGCGCCTACGCGCAACTCGACGCGCAGGGCTTTCAACCGCAGCGGGTCGCCGGGACGTCGGCGGGCGCGATCACGGCAGCGCTCGTGGCTGCGGGATACACGGGCGACGAGCTTCGCCGGCTCGTGCTCGACGAGATGCGCTACCGGGCATTCGCCGACGGCGGGCACTGGCCGCTCAGTCAGGGGATCGAGATGCTTCGCCACAAAGGCCTGCATCCTGGCTCGTTCTTCGAGGGCTGGATGCGGGAGCACCTTGAGGCGAAGGGGATCACGCGGTTCGGCCAGCTGCACGATCCGATCGCCGAGGGCGCGGACCCGGCCCAACCGCAGTACCGCCTTCAGGTCATCGCCTCGGACCTCACGAAGGAGCGGATGCTCGTGCTCCCGCGCGACGCCCGCGAGCAGCTCGGGATCGATCCCGACGAGCTTGAGATCGCCAGGGCGGTCCGGATGAGCATGTCGATCCCGATGTTCTTCGATCCCGTCGTCCACCAGAACCCGACCGACCGGGATGACGAGCGCGTCATCGTCGACGGCGGGCTGTTGTCGAACTTCCCGGTCTGGCTGTTCGACTGTCCGCCCGGGCAGGCTCCTCGATGGCCGACGTTCGGGATGCTGCTGGTGGCGCCCAACCAGCGTGATCCGCTGATCGCGGGGCCGCCCAGTGAGGCGCCGGAGCACCAATCGGGCTCGATCCTCGACTTCCTGATGTCGATCGGTCGCACGATGATGGAAGCCCACGACCGGCTCTATGTCGAGCAGGCCAATTACGCGCGCACGATCCCGATCGACACGATCGGGGTCAAGACGACGCAGTTCAGCATCGACGACGACGCTGACCTCAAGCAGCGGCTCTACCAGTCAGGGCACGACGCAGCGGCGACGTTCCTGGAGACCTGGGACTTCGCCGCCTACATCGAGGCGTTTCGAACCCAGACGCCGGCCGCGCGGCGGGATCTCGTAACGGCTGAGTTGGCGAAGCACCGCGCGGGCCGCGGCCGCTGACGCGCGGTCAACGACGGCTCGGATCCTGCGCAGTAACGGCGGTAGCCTCGGGAATCGACGGGTAGCGATGAGTTCCCGCACCCGCCGCGGTCTGTGCCCCAGACACCACTGAATTGGGAGGGATGTGTGAGCAACGTCGCGGCATCCGCCGAGATGCAGACAGGATCCACGAGCAGCGACGCCACCGGCGCGGCGATCGCGGCCAGTTCATTGCGCCGGACGTTCAAGGGCGGGATCGATGCGGTCCGCGGAATCGATCTCACCGTCCGCTCCGGCGAGGTGTTCGGCTTCCTCGGACCGAACGGAGCCGGCAAGACAACGACCGTGCGGATGCTGTGCACGCTGCTGCCGCCGACCTCCGGGGAGGCGCGCGTCGCGGGACTGGACGTCGTCGCCGACGCTGGCGAGGTACGGCGGCGGATCGGCGTCGCGCTCCAGGAGATCGGGCTCGATCCCGTGCAGACCGGGCGGGAGCTGCTGGAGCTTCAGTGCGGGCTGTACGGAATCCCCGGCAAGCGCTCGCGCGAGCGCGCCGAGGAGCTGCTCGAGCTCGTCGGTCTCACCGACGCCGCCGACCGACGGACCAAGACGTATTCGGGCGGCATGAAGCGCCGGCTCGACCTCGCCAGCGCGCTCGTACACGCGCCCGACGTGCTGTTCCTCGACGAGCCGACGACCGGGCTCGATCCGGCCTCCCGGATGACGATCTGGGACGAGGTCCGGCGGATCAACACCGGCGGCGCGACCGTGTTCCTCACGACGCAGTACCTCGAGGAGGCCGACCAGCTCTGCGATCGGATCGCGATCATCGACGACGGCGAGATCGTCGCCGAGGGAACGCCGACACAGCTCAAGGCCGAGATGGGCCACGATGTCGTCTCCGTCTCGTTGGATGGCGCCGACCGCGCCGTGACCGAGGCGTCACTCACGGGCCTGCCCGGCCTCGAGCGGATCGTCCAGGAGACGAATGCGCTCGCGCTGTACGTCGAGGACGGCCCCGGCTCGATCGCTGAGATCGTTGGCCGACTCCAGGCTGAGAACGTCACGATCGGGGCGATCTCGGTCTCCCGGCCGAGCCTCGACGACGTGTTCCTCCGCGCGACCGGCCGCCGGCTTGAGGGCGCTGAGCCCTCTGGCCAGCCGGAGGTGACGCGATGACCGAGGTGATGCTGCTCGGTCGCCGCGCGGTGCGAGAGATCGCCCGTTACCCGGAGGCAACGATCCCGACGCTGTTCATCCCGCTGTTCTTCCTCGTCGTCAACATCGGGCAGGTCTCAAAGACGTTCCCGAGCACGACCCCGTTCCTCAAGGGCCAGGGCTACGTTGCGTTCCAGCTGCCGGTGTCACTGATGTTCGCCGTTGCGACGGCGACCTCGGGGCTCGCGCTCGTCACCGAGATCGATCTCGGGTATTTCGACAAGCTGCTCGTCGCGCCGATCCGTCGCTCGTCGCTGATCTTCGGGCGGCTGACCGCGGACCTCGTCCGCGGGATCATGACCTCGGCGTTGGTGCTGCTCGTCGGGATCCTGCTCGGCGCCCGGATCGAGAGCGGTCCGTTCGGGGCCCTCGTGATCATTCTGCTCTCGTCGCTGTTCGGGGTCGCCTACGCCGGCTTCGGGATCCTCGTCGCGCTGCGGACCCGCAACGTGCAGGCGACGCAGTCGAGCTTCCTGCTGTTCTTCCCGCTCCTGTTCCTGACGCCGAACTTCGTCCCGTTCGACCGGCTGTCCTCGGTGATGGAGACGCTTGCCCGGATCAACCCGGTGAGCTACGTGATCGTCGGGCTGCGCTCGCTCGTGATCGACGGTTGGGACTTCGGGAAGATCGCCGTGTGCCTTGGTGTGATCGTCGCCCTCGGGGTCATTCTCACCGGTCTGTCCCTGCGGGTGATCGCCACCTACGACCGCTGAGTGGCGTCGTCGCGGTCGGCCCACTCGAGCAGTGGGTCGATCGCGAAGACGGCGTCATCGATCCCGGCGTGGAGATCGCCGAGCTGCGCGAACCGGTGCGGCACCGTCGCGATCGTGCAGTCGGCCGGCTCGACGTCGTCGATCTCGTCCCAGCGAATCGGCGTTGAGACGGTCCCCTCGGGTACGCCACGGACCGAGTAGGCGCTCGCGATCGTGTGGTCGCGGGCGTTCTGGTTGAAGTCGACGAACACCTTGTCCGGCGGACGGTCCTTGCGCCACCAGGTCGTTGTCGCATCCTCGGGGATGCGCCGCTCGACCTCGCGGGCAAACGCGAGCGCCGCCCGGCGCACCTCGCCGAACCCCCACGTGGGCGTGATCCGGACGTAGATGTGCATTCCTGACCCACCGGAGGTCTTCGGCCAGCCGATCGCCCCAAGCTCGTCGAGCACCTCGTGCGCGACATGGGCCACCCGTCTGACCGCCGCCGGGGAGCACTCCGGCATCGGGTCGAGATCGATCCGCCACTCGTCGGGCTGTTCAACGTCGGCGCGGCGGGAGTTCCACGGATGGAACTCGACCGTCGCCATCTGCACTGCCCAGATGACGCTGCCGAGCTCGGTGACGCACAGCTCATCGGCGTGCCGGTTATATCGGGGGAAGGTGACCCGCACCGTCTCCACCCAGTCGGGCGCACCGCTCGGGATCCGCTTCTGGTGGACCTTGTCGCCGTCGACGCCGCTCGGGAAGCGGTGCAGCATGCACGGCCGCTCGCGCAGGGCGCGGACGATCCCGTCGCCGACGCTCAGGTAATACCGCGCGAGGTCGAGCTTCGTCTCGCCGCGGGCGGAGAAGTACACGCGGTGCGGGCTTGAGACGCGGACCGTCCGCCCCTCGACCTCGAGTTCAACCGCCTCGTCTCGCTTGGCCACGGTCCCAAGGGTACGGGGACGCCTATTGACTCCGATCCGCGCGCAATCTAGGGTCGCGCTCGATGCGGCTCTGGATGGATCTGGGGTTGAGGGCAAGGCGCGCGGTCGTTCCGATCTGTGCTGCGGTGGCAGCGCTTGCGCTGGTGTCCGCCGCGAATGCGGACTCGCCGTTGATGTGGGCTGGCCCGCTGAGGATCGATGCCACGAACATCGTCCAAGCCGTCTCCTGTCCATCGGCCGGCCTGTGCGTGGCGGTCGACAACAACGGCAACGCCGTCACCACGAGTGACCCGGGTGACGCCGCGTCGGCCACATGGACGGTGAAGAGTGCCATCGATGCCAGCCGCCCGCTGGTCGGCATCTCGTGTCCACGGGTGCGAGCTACACGGTCGGCGCCTACACGCCCGGGACGATCAGGCCGGGCAAGGCGTCCCGGATCGTCGTGCGACACACCCGAGGCGGGTGGCGGATCGCGTGGCGTCCCGGCGCCAACGCGACCGCTCAGCAGCTGACGGTCCGCTTCATCGACGGCGCCCAGGTGTTGCTGAGCGCGAGCGGCACGCAGCGCAGCCTCGTGCTCGCTCGTCGGCTCGATCACGGCGTCCAGCCGACCGCGATCGCGATCATCGCGCTGCGGGGAACCACGCGCGGGCAGATCACGGGGATCATCGGCCGACCGCGCGGTGCCCCCCGTCGCTGAGAGGCGCGACGGTCTTCACGCGGCTCAGCTGCCGATCGCCTGCGGGAAATTGAAGTAGTGGTGCGGGTCGACGCGGGAGCGCATCTGCTGCAGACGCGGGAGGTTCTCGCCGTAGTACGCCTGCTGCCAGCCCGTGAGCGTCGGGTCGATGTAGTTCTGGTACGCCTGACCGGAGACGTACGGCCGCAGCTTGGTCCACGCCTGGTCGATCCAGGCTGCGGTGCTGCCGTTGCCGTAGTACTGGATGCAGAACAGCTCCTGGCGATGGACGAACGCCGTAGCCGTCGGGGCGACGCGGTTGACCGCACCGCCGTAGGAGTCGCACAGCAGCGAGCCCGAGCCGGTCGCTTCGACGGCGGCGATCATCGCCGCTCGGCCCGCATGCGGCAGCGGTGTGGCGACGTAATCCGACTTCGCGTTGAACGTGTTGCGGGGCAGCGTTCCGTGCGGCGCCGTCCCGACCGTGTGGCAGGCCGCGAGCGGTTTGTCGGTGCAGCCGGCGAGCAGGAGTTGCAGCGGGAGGTAGCCCATGTCGAGGTGGCTCTGCAGTTGCGCGCCCGGCACGGCGAGCAGCGGTGCGAGCAGGCTCGGCAGCGCGGAGGATGACCCCAGGTACTGCCCGTTGGCGCTGATCGACGGGCTGGCGCCCGAATTCAAATGGAGGATCGACGTCGCGCGGTCGGTCGTGTGCGGCGCCCACGACTGCCACGCGGCGATCGCCTCATCCGCCGATGACCACGGCCATGTGACGTTGAAATAGGCGGCGCTCGACGGGAGTGGATGGACCGTGAACGTGAACTCGGTGACGATCCCGAAGTTGCCGCCGCCCCCACCCTTCAGGGCCCATAGAAGGTCGGGGTCGGTGCTCGCGTCAACGGTCCGCAGCATGCCGTCGGCGGTGACGAGCTTGACGCCGACGAGGTTGTCGGCGGTCAGGCCGAAGTGCCGTCCCGCGAGCCCGAAGCCGCCGCCGAGCGTGACGCCGGAGATGCCCACCGAGGGGCACGAGCCGGCCGGCAGGGTGGCCCCGGCTCTCGCCAGGGCAGCCGACACATCGATCAGCTGCGACCCGGCGCCGACGGTCGCGGTGCGCGCGCTCGGGTTGACCGTGATCGTGTTGAGCTCCCGGAGGTCGAGCACCACCCCGTCGGACAGCGTCGAATACCCGGCGTAACTGTGACCCCCGGACCGCGCGCGCACGGGAACCCCCCGGGCGACCGTGTAGCGGACCGCGTCCCGGACGTCGACGGAGTCGACCGGGCGGGCGACCGCGCTGGGCACGATGCCGTCAAAGCGCGGGTTGTACAGCTCCGCGACGGTCTCGAAGCCGGGGGCGCCGCGCTCGAACACATGCCCTCGGATCGCCTTCTGGAGCGTCCGCGGTACCGCCTTCGACGCCGTCCGTGCCGTCGTGCTCGTTGTCGACGTCGTGTGCTGCGAGGAGCTCGAGCCACAGCCCGCCGCGATGGCCGCGACGGCGCCTCCGGCGCCGATCAGGAACCGGCGTCGATCGACCGTCTCGCCCGCGGTGCGCTCCGGGAGTGTCACGGTGCCGGGCAGCCTACCCGCGGCCCCAGCCGTCTCCGATATGGAATGCTGGGGGGCGATGGGTGACCTCGACGGCCGCAACTTCCTCGTCACGGGGGCGAACACTGGGATCGGCCTGGAGACCGTCCGCACGCTCGCCGCGCGCGGCGGCCGGGTCTGGCTTGCGTGCCGCTCGGAGCCGAAGACGCGCGTGGTCATGGGTCGGATCGCGGAGGAGACGCAGAACACCGCGCTGCATTACCTGGAGCTCGATCTCGGCTCGCTGTCCTCCGTCCGGTCGTGCGCAGACGCGTTTCTCGTCTCCGGCGAGCCGCTGCACGTCCTCATCAACAACGCCGGCCTGGCCGGTCAGCGGGGGATGACCGACAGTGGCTTCGAGCTTGCGTTCGGCACCAACCATATCGGCCCGTTCCTCCTCACCGAACTGCTGCTCGAGCGGCTCCGCGCGAGCGCTCCCGCCCGGATCGTCACCGTCGCGAGCGATGCCCATTTCTCCGCCAAAGGGATCGACTTCGAGGCCGTCCGCCACCCGACCAAGAACCGCACCGGATTTCCGGAATACGCCGTCTCAAAGCTCGCCAACGTGCTCCACTCGCAGGAGCTGAGCCGCCGTCTCGACGGCTCGGGCGTGACAACGTATTCCCTGCATCCTGGCGTGATCGCGTCGGATATCTGGCGCAAGGTCCCCTGGCCGGCTCGGCCGCTGATGAAGCTTCGGATGGGCTCCACCGAGCAGGGCGCCCAGACGAGCCTGTACTGCGCGACCGCTCCGGAGCTCGCGAGTGAGAGCGGGCAGTACTACGAGGACTCGGCGCGCAAGGAGCCAGGCCCCGCGGTGACGCCCGCGCTCGCCGGAGAGCTGTGGGAACGCAGCGAGAACTGGGTCACCGGCTGAACAGGTCGGGCCCGCGAGCCCGTGCAGAACCAACGCGTGGGTCCGCGATCCGCCTCAACTGGGGATAGAGTCGCGCCGATAGCTCAGAGGGAGATCTGCCCCTGTCCCGACGAGCTCTGCCCCTCCGTCCACCGATGGCTTCCCTGCCCAGTTCCCCGATTGCGGTTTACCGCGGGCGCTTTACCGAGCGCCACGCCACGCGGCTGCTGTGGCGCGCCGGATTCGGACCTCGCCCAGGGGATGTGCGCCGCCTCCAGCGCCTCGGCCTTGAGGGCGCGGTCGCGTCTCTGACCCGTCCGCAGGGGCGGGCCCGGCTCGTCGGCCGCGCGCCGCACGACGACCACGGGCGCCCACTGGATCCGATCAACGTCTGGGGTGACGACCATTGCTGGTGGCTCGATCGCATGGTCCGCTCCAACCACCAGCTGACCGAGCGCATGACGCTCGTCTGGCACAGCTGGTTCGCGACCTCGGTCGAGCAGTCGAACGCCCAACTGATGATCCGCCAGAACCAGATGATGCGCGCCCGCGCCCTCGGCAACTTCCACGACCTGCTGCTCGAGGTCACCCGTGACCCCGCGATGCTCCTGTTCCTGTCCAACAACGAGAACACGAAGTGGAGCCCGAACGAGAACTACGCGCGTGAGGTGATGGAACTCTTCACGCTCGGCGCGGACCGGGGCTACACCCAGCGTGACGTCCATCAGCAGGCCCGGGCGCTCACCGGGTGGACGAACGACTGGAAGGACAGCGGGCCGACGAACTTCCGCTTCGATCCGACGCTCCACGACACCGGGGTGAAGCGGATCTTCGGCCACCGCGGGACCTTCAACTGGCGCGATACATGTCGGCTGTGCGTGCATCACCCGATGCATCCGTCGTTCGTCATCGGCAAGTTGTGGGGGTACTTCGTCGGCGTCGCCCCACCGGTCGGGGTGCGCCGCGCCCTCGAGCGCGCATACGTCCGCAGCGGCTTCGAGATCCGTCCGCTCGTCGAGGCGATTCTCCGCCACCCCTTGTTCTACGAGGGGCCGCGCATGGTCACGCCGCCGGTCGTCTACGTCGCGGGCCTCCTGCGCGGACAGGGGCGGACGATCGAAACCGACGCCTGGTCGTGGGTCGGAGAACTGACCGGTCAGCGGTTGTTCATGCCGCCGAACGTCGCCGGCTGGGACTATGCGCACTGGCTCGACACCTCGCGCTGGGCGGGGCGTTTCACCGCCGTCACCTACGCGCTCACCGGGCGTGAACTTGATCCGGACAAGTCGCCGTACTCCACGCACGAGACCGCAGCCCAGGCGGTGAGTGCGGCGCTTCGCTACTGGCACAACCCGCCGCTGTCGCCGGAGACGAAAAAGAATCTGCTCGCGTTCAGCCGCCGCGCGGGACGCACGATCACCGCCGACTGGGAGCAGAAGTCCTACCGGATCCTCCGCCAGAACGCCCTCCGCGGACTCATTCCGACGACCCCGGAGTGGCAGACCTCCTGATGGCGCGTACGTGTTGTGATGGTTTCACCCGGTCCGAGGCGATGCGCCACGCGGTCGGCTCCGGTCGACCTGCGTCGCCGCGGGAATGGGACCCGCGGATGCCGGTTCCGGCCGGGAGCGGTCTTGACCGCCGCCGGTTCCTGCTCGGCGCCGCCGGAGGACTGCTCTCGGTCTACGGCGCCGAGCGACTCGGACTGACCAACCGCGTGCTCGGCGACGGGATCGCTGCGGCGGCGGGAGGGCCCGCCTCGCCGGTCCTCGTCTCGGTGTTCCTCGCCGGCGGGATCGATGCGCTGTCGGTGCTCGCGCCGGTCAACGACCCCGTCTACCGCAAGCTTCGCCCGACGCTCGCCGTCGCCCCCGGAGATGGCGTGCCGTTCGCCGAGGATCCCCGGCTGCACTGGCATCCGACCGCGGCCTCGTTCGCCAAGCTCCACGATGCCGGCAAGATGACCGTCTTCCCGGGCATCGGCTACACGAGCCCGGACATGTCGCACTTCACCTCTCGCCACTACTGGGAGGTCGGCGTCACCGAGACGCGCGTCGTCACGGGGTGGCTCGGGCGTTATCTCGACCTCGTCGGCAGCCCGACGAACCCGCTCCAGGGGCTCTCGATGGACGGCGAGATGAACCCGACCCTCGCCACCGCCCGCAACCCGGTGGCTGCGATCGAGAAGCCGGAGGACTTCTCGCTGTGGCTCGAGGGTGTGTGGGGCGACATCTTCGACTTCACGCTCGATTCCGCGTCCGGACTCGGCGACCGCCAACGCCACTCCCCCGACCCGGCGCTCGCCCAGGTCGCCGAGGCAGCGTCCGAGGTCGGCATCGTGCGCCGCGCGCTCGCCCCGTTCCGCGACAAGAACGGCAACGCTGCCTACCACAGCCCGGTCGTCTATCCGACCTCGCCGGACTCAGATTTCCCCGGCCGGCTCGCCGGGCTCGCCGCGATGCTCGCCGCCGGCCTGCCGATCCGGTGCGTCGCGATCACCGGCAATGACCAGTTCGACACCCACTCCGCCCAGGAACCGCAGTTCGACAAGGCGCTATCGCTCACCGCCGATTCACTGCTCGCCTTCCAGGCCGACCTTGAGGCCCGCGGCCTCGCCGACCGCGTGCTCGTCCACGTGTGGTCGGAGTTCGGCCGCCGCGCCGAGGAGAACGGATCGAAGGGCACCGACCACGGCGCCGGCGGCGTCTCGATGCTGATCGGCACCCGCGCCAGCGGGACGATGGTCGGCGAGTTCCCGGGCGTGACCCGGCTCGACGAGAACGGCAACATGATCGAGAACGTCGACTTTCGTGGCGTCTACGCGTCGCTGCTCGAGCAGTGGCTTGGCCACGATGCCGCCTCGGTGATCCCCGGCGCGGCGCAGTTCAAGCGCTACCCGTTGCTGCGATGAGACGCCTCCGACGCCTCGGCGTGGTGTGCGTCTGTCTGGTCGCCGGTGTCGCCGGTGTCGCCGGTGTCGCCGGTGTCGCCGGGGCGGCCGCTCGGCACGCCAAGCCGAAGCCAAAGCCGCCGGCGCGGATGCTCGTCTACGCCCAGGAGTGGACGATGTACGGCTCGCGGCCCACGGTCCCGGCCGGCCGGGTCACCGTCCAGCTCTGGAACCGCGGCCAGGACGCGCACGATCTGCGCATCCGCCGGCTGAACGCGCGCGGGCAGATGGTCGGCTCGGCCCAAAAGCTCGCGATCACAGGGTCCGGCGCGGTCCACTCGGCGACGTGGAAGCTCGGCAAGGGCCACTACGAGCTGTACTGCTCGCTGTTCCTGCATCTCCAGCGCGGGATGCACACCCGCCTGACCGTCCGGTAGCCCGCCCGGACTCGCTCGTCCGCCGCCCGCCACCCCGCGTCCGCCACGCCGCGTCCGCCACTCCGCGTCCGCCGTCCGCCGTCCGTCGCCCACGGGCCGATTCCTCGCCTTGATCATCTGGAACGGAACGCTCCGTTCTGGTAGAATCACCGAAAGCTAATCAGCCCGGATCACCGCCCCCAAGTACCACCCCGAAAGGACCCTGCATGGACCTCAAGCTTGAACTCGTCGGCGTCCCCGTGTCCGATGTCGATCGCGCCAAGACCTTTTACACCGACGTGTTCGGCTTCAACGCCGACCACGACCACCAGGTCAATGACGAGCTCCGGTTCATCCAGCTGACTCCGCCCGGTTCGGCGTGCTCGATCACGATCGGGACCGGCGTCGTCGAGGGCGAGCCCGGGTCGATCAAGGGCCTCCAGCTGGTGGTGGACGATGTCGAGGCCGTCCGTCGGGACCTGGTCGACCGCGGCGGGAGCCCGAGCGAGGTCCAGGACTTCCCGTGGGGCCGCTTCGTGTTCCTCAGTGACCCGGATGGGAACCGCTGGGCGCTCCAGCAGGCCCTGCCACGCGACTAGAGCGCCTCTGGGGTCGCATCCCGGCTGACAGCCGACTCGCCCCTCCCGCGCGCGCGTCCCAGCTACCCGCCCATCAGGCGAGCACGACTGCGCTGACATCGGATCGAACGGTCGGGGACCGTCACATCGGTTGCGGTCGATCGGGGCCGAGGACCTCACCGCGGGGCAGATCGTGCCGGTCGGCGACCACGATTTGCCTCGCGGTGGCGGGCGGGCCTCCGCGTGGGAATCTGGTGTCGCCTGGGGTACATGGATTCCCGCGCGTCGTCGTGGCGGCTTCGCGCGGGAGATCGTGGTCGCGCACCCGCGCACCCGCGCACCCGCGCACCCGCGCACTCGCGGCCCCGCGCACCCGCGCACCCGACGAGTCCGCGGTCTGGTGGGCCGGCGGAGCGCCCAGCTTCGCCCTCAAGGGGGCCGGAGCAGGCTGACAGAGGCCAGCGAGAGCCGCCGGAGTGGCTAGAGAGCCCGCGGCGGTGGTGGCGGCGGTGACGCCGGCCGCCGGGCGACATCGAGCACGAGATCGATCCGGACGATCCGGCCGCCTCGGACGGTGAAGCCCACCGTCGCGAACGGATCCTGGCCGGGCCGCGCCACGACCGCGCCCGCCCTCCCGTCGACGGTCGCATGGCGGGCGAGGGGAGCGAACGGTGTCCCCCGCGCCAGGACCTCACGGGCGACGTCGGCCGCTCCGATGATCGGCTCGCGCGCCAGTCCCGTGCGGCCGCGGGCGTCGATCCGGAACACGACGTCCGGGTCAAGGACCTCGAGCAGCGCCTCGAAATCCCCGGCCCGGGACGCCGCCAGAAACGCCGCCACGATCTCGCGCTGGCGCCGGGGGTCGGGCTCGGGCTCGAGCTCGGCGCCGCGCACCCGCCGGCGGGCGCGGCTTGCGAGCTGACGCGCAGCCGTCGGCGAGCGCTCGACGATCGGCGCGATCTCGTCAAACGACACTCCGAACATGTCGTGGAGCACGAACGCCAATCGCTCCGCGGGTGCGAGCGTCTCGAGCACGACGAGCAGCGCGAGCCCGACCGAATCCGCCAGCTCGACCTGTTCCGCCGGATCGCCACCGGCATCGATCGAGCCGATCGAGCCGACCGAGTCGATCGAACCGATCGGGCCGATCGGGCCGATCGGCTCTGGGATCCGGTCGCCGAAGGTCTCCTCACGGCGCGCCGAGCGTGCACGCAGCATGTCGAGCACAATGCGCCCGACGACCGTGGTCAGCCAGCCCCCGAGATTCGCGACGGTATCCGCGTCGGCCCGGTTCAGTCGCAGCCACGCCTCCTGCACGGCGTCGTCGGCCTCGCTGGCGGACCCGAGCATCCGCAACGCCATCGCGCGCAGGCGCGAGCGGTGCTGCTCGAACTCCGCGGCCAGAACGTCCTCGTCGGTCACATCGCATCCCTTCGAATCGGATCGTCATAGCACTGACGAGTGGCGCGCGCCGGATGTGACGCCCGCCGAGGCGGCAAGCTGCGAGATTCTGCGAAACCCACGAGGAGGAAACTGATGGACACGGACTACGACGTCGTTGTGATCGGCGCCGGGGCACCCGGCGAGCACTGCGTGGCGGCGCTCGCCGAGGGCGGGCTCAAGGTTGCGGTGGTAGAGCGGTACCTCGTGGCCGGCGAGTGCTCGTACTACGCGTGCATCCCGTCGAAGACGCTGTTGCGTCCGGGGGAGGCGGTGGCGGAGGCGCTCGAGGCCCCCGGCGCGGCCGAGGCGGTGACCGGCGTGATCGATCGAGCGGCCGCGCTCGGCTGGCGGGACTACGAGGTCTCCGACTACGACGATTCCGCCCAGGCGAAATGGCTCGCCGACAACGGCATCGACCTGCACCGCGGACAGGGGACGATCGTCGAGCAGGGTGTCGTCGAGGTCGAAGGCCGGCGTCTCAGCGCGCGCCATATCGTCGTCGCGACCGGCTCCGACCCGGTCATCCCGCCGATCCCGGGGCTGAAGGATCTCGATGGGATCTGGACCAACCGTGAGGCCACCGGCGTCAAGGAGATCCCCGAATCGCTCGTGATCCTCGGCGGCGGCCCCGTCGGGGTCGAGATGGCCCAGGCGTTCGCCACGTTCGGCGCCACTGTCGACCTTGTCGAGGGGCAGGACCACATCCTCCCGCGGGAGCCGCGGGCGCTCGGCGAGGGGCTCGCCGAAGCGATCAGAAACGACCGGCTGCGGATCCACTTGGGGCAGCGCGCGTCAAAAGTCGCGCTGGAGGATGGCCACTACGTCGTGAGCTTCGAGGACGGCACCACGCTGTCCGGCGAGAAGTTGCTCGTCGCCACCGGCCGCCGGCCGCGGGTGGAGGGCATCGGACTCGAGGCGGTCGGGATCGAACCGAACCCGAGGGGCATCCCGGTCGACGCTCGGATGCAGGCGGCCGATGGCGTGTGGGCGATCGGCGACGTCACGGGGATCTGGCCGCTCACCTACGTCGGCAAGTATCAGGGGCGGATCGTCGCGGCGAACATCCTCGGCGAGCGCCGCGAGGCCGACTTCACCGCGGTGCCGCGTGTCGTGTTCACCCATCCGCAGGCCGCCTCCGTGGGTGAGCCCGATGGCGCGGCCGAGGCGACGATCTCCCTCGCCTCGGTGCCGAAGACCTCGACCTACACGCGCGCCTGGGACGACAAGCCGGGATTCCTCACCCTCATCTCTGACGGGGAGGCGCTGATCGGTGCCTACGGGCTCGGCCCTGAGGCGGGCGAGTGGATGCAGCAGGCAACGCTCGCGATCAAGGCGCGGATCCCGCTCGCCGTGCTCGGCGACACGATCCAGCCGTTCCCCACGTTCTCCGAGGCGTTCTACTTCGCCCTGCACGAGCTGACGAAACAGGCGCCGGTCTAGCCGCATTCACGCCCGCCGCGTACACTCATTTACGGCTCCGCGGAGGGCATCGGAGCGGTGAGCGAGGCAATGGGAATGGGCTGTGCCTAAGGTCGATACAGGGTCGTTTCTGACGATCGTTCTCGTCGGGGCGCTCGCGGCGGTCATCGTGAGCGCGCTCCCCAGGCGCTACCCGCCGCCGGTCGTCGTGCTCGAGATCGTGTTCGGGATCATCGTGGGTCCGCAGGTCCTGGGTCTCGCGCACGTGGATACGTTCGTGACGTTCTTCTCCAACCTCGGTCTCGGCATGCTGTTCTTTTTCGCCGGCTACGAGATCGATTTCGATCGGATCCGCGGCACGCCGCTGACGCTCGCGGTGTGGGGGTGGGCCATGTCGATCGCGCTCGCCTACGGACTCGGCGGGGCGCTGGCGGCGGGCCGGAATCGTGCTCTCGTTCCTCTACAGCGGCTCGGCGCTGGCGACGACCGCGATCGGCACGCTGATCCCGATCCTCCGCGACGAGGACGAGCTACGTACGCGCTTTGGAACCTTCCTGTTCGCCGCCGGCGCGATCGGCGAGTTCGGGCCGATCCTGCTGCTCACGCTCGTGCTCTCGACCCAGGACGCGATCAACCGCGCCCTGCCACTGCTCTTGTTCATCGGGCTCGCGATCATCATCGCCCTAGTCTCCGTGCGCACGGCGCCGGCGGGGTGGAGCGCGCTCGAGCGGTCGCTCGAGGCGAGCAGCCAGCTGGCCGTGCGCCTCGCGGCGCTACTCGTCTTCGGCCTCGCCGCCTTGGCCGCCCAGCTCGGGCTCGACGTCGTCCTCGGCGGGTTCGTCGCCGGGATGATCACCCGGATGGCGCTCCGGGGCCACGAGGTCTCGGTGCTCGAGTCCAAGCTCTCGGCCGTCGGCTTCGGCTTGCTCATCCCGTTCTTCTTCACCGTCAGCGGCATCGGCTTCAACCTCCACGCGCTCGTCACCAGCCCGGGCGCGATGCTCAAGCTGCCGATGTTCCTCGGGCTGTTCCTCGTCGTCCGTGGGCTTCCGGCCCTCCTGCTCTACCGCGGCGCGCTGCCGCGTCGGCGCGACCGGTTCGCGCTCGCCACCTATTCAGCGACCGCGTTGCCGCTCGTTGTCGCGATCACCGAAGTCGCGATCCAGGACGGTCATATGCGGTCCTCGACGGCGGCGGCGCTGGTCGGCGCCGCGATCGTCTCTACGGTCGTCTTCCCGTTCGTCGGCCGGATGCTGCGCGCTGGTCGCGTCGAGACGGAGGCGTTCCCGCCGGCCGTGCTCGAGTCGCCGGCCGGCGCCGCGTAGCCGTCTCGCTGAGCTGCCCTTACGGGACCCAGCGATCGCCGGCCGGCGTCACCACGAGCTCGTGGGTATAGCCGCGCTCGCCCTGGCCGACGAGGAACGCGACCGCCTCGGCGACGTTGTGCATGTCCGCGAGCGCGTTCCGCGGCGCGTCCCGGGTGAACGCCTCGGTCTTCGGCGACTCGATCGTCGCGTCGACCGCCAGCAGCGCGGCATGGATCCCCTGCTCGCGTAGCTCCTGCGACGCGGCCTGGACGAGCGCGCGCGTCGCGAACGCCCCCGCCGCCCACAGCCCCTTGCCCGGGATCGCCCGTCGGGACGAGCCGCCCGTGATCTGCACGAGCGCACCGCCGCCGGTCCGCTTGAGCGCGGCCGCGCCGGCGGACAGGAACACGAACGCCTGCTCGGCGACCGCGACCGTCCATCCGTGGAACGCGGCGAGATCGGCGTCGGCGAGCTCGCCGCCACCAAACGGACCGGAACCTGGCGGCCGAGCCGCGCTGACCGCGTTGACGATGGCGTCGACCGACCCGTATTCGGCACGCACCTGCTCAAGCGCGCCGCTCAGGGCCTCAGGGTCGGCGGCATCCCCGGCCACGGCGAGGGCACCGCGGTCGCGGACGCTGGAGAGCGACTCCTCGCTGCGGGCGACGGCCGCCGCGTTCCAGCCGGAATCGAGGAAATGCTGGGTGATCGCGCCGCCGAGATTGCGCGCACCGAGGACGACGATGGTCTTGGCCATGCGGTGGTTATACCGTTCATGGTGGCGATGGCAAGCCCGGGACTCACGAACGCCGTATCAACCGCGCTTGCGGCACTCGCCGTGCTGCTCCAGATCCTCGTCGTGGTCGTCGTCGTGATCGCGCTCGTCTCGCTCGTCTCGCCCGCGGCCCGGCGCCTTCTGGCCGAGATCCGCGACACGCTCCTTGGCAACGAGCTGTGGATCGCCTGGGTGATTGCCCTCACGGCGATGCTCGGCAGCCTCTACTTCTCAGAGCTCGCCAAATACGTCCCCTGCCACCTGTGCTGGTATCAGCGGATCGCGATCTACCCGCTGTCCGTGATCCTGCTCGTGGGAGCCCTGCGGCGAGACGTGCGGTCGGCGGTCCAGTACGCGTTCGTGTTCCCGATCGTCGGCATCCTGATCGCGATCTACCACATCTACCTGGAGGAGAACCCGAGCGCCCAGCCGTCGAGCTGCAAGGTCGGCGGCACCACGTGCGCGACGAAGTGGATCGACAAGTTCGGCTACATCACGATTCCCATGCTCTCGATCACGGCGTCGGCGGCGATCCTCACGCTGCTCGTGATGGCGTGGTCCCGGCGGAACGCCGGCGCGTCGCCGGAGTCTGACTCAGCCGTGGACGCCGATGCGGCTCCCGCCCCAGTGTGAAGGCTCGGCTCGGAGCTCCTGCGGCGGTGCTGGCCGCGCTCGCAATGGCGGGTTGTGGAGGCGGCGGCGGCGCGTCGAGCGTGCCGAGCAACGCACCGCCCGGGGAGCAGGTCTTCGCGGACAACTGCGCGACCTGTCACACCCTTGCCGCCGCGCACGCGACCGGCACCGTCGGGCCGAACCTCGATCACCGACGGTTTGACGCCGGCACTGTCGAGAGCACGGTCAAGGTCGGCGCGACGGGCATGCCTGCATTCAGCGATCAGCTGAGCGACACCCAGATCAAGCAGGTCTCGCAGTTCGTCGCCCAGTCCTCGCAGTAGGATCGCCTGGGCCGCTCTATCCCCAGACCTCGGCGGCGGTCTCGACGATCAGCTGCAGTTTTGCCTGCTCCTGTTCGACCGTGAGGGCGTTGCCCTCGACGGTCGATGAGAAACCACATTGCGGCGACAGGCACAGCTGCTCGACGGCGACGTACTGAGCGGCCTGCTCGATCCGGCGTTTGAGTTCGTCCTTGGACTGGAGCTCACCGCGCTTCGTGGTGACGAGTCCGAGCACCACGAGCTTGTCCGTGGGGACGAACCGCAGGGGTTCGAACCCGCCGGAGCGAGCGTCGTCGTACTCGAGGAAGAATCCGTCCACCGCGAGCTCGCCGAACAGCGCCTCGGCGACAAAGTCGTAGCCGCCCTCGGCCGCCCACGACGAGCGGAAGTTGCCGCGGCACATGTGGGTGGTGACGGTGAGACCGTCTGGCCGGCCCGCGAGCGCGCGGTTGATGTTGCGGATGTAGGTCTCATGTAGGTGCTCGGCGTCCTCGCCCTTGCCGGCCATCTCCCGGCGCTGCTCGGGATCGTTGAGATACGCAAGGCTCGTGTCGTCGAACTGGAGATAGCGGCAGCCGCGCTCGGCGACGGCCCTCACCTGGTCGGCGTACGCCTGCGTGAGGTCCGTCCAGAATGCGTCGACGTCCGAGTAGACGCTGGGATCGATCGCCGCGCGGCCGCCTCGGTAATGGACCATGCTCGGCGAGGGGATCGTCAGCTTTGGGGTGACGTCGTCGGTGACGAGGCCGCTGATGAAGTCGAAGTCCTCGCCGAAGATCGGGCGCGCGAGGTGGACCTTGTCGGCGACGTGGATTGCGGCGGGCGTGAACTCGATCTCCCCGTCCGCATTGTGGAAGCGCACGGCCATGTCACCGGGTGCCTTCTCGATCCCCCCCAGCTGGTAGATGAAGTCCATGTGCCACGACGCGCGTCGGAACTCTCCATCCGTCGCGGACTGGAGGCCGGCGTCTCGCTGGAGCGCCACGACATCCCGGATCGCGTCGTCCTCGATCCCCCGGAGCGTCGCCGCGTCGATTCGACCGGCGGCGAACTCCTCGCGGGCGCGCAGCAGCTGCGGCGGACGCAGCAGGCTGCCGACGTGATCGGCCCGGAACGGTGGCGTGTCCCGGCGCCCGGCGTTCATCACAGGTGTTTGGCTCGCCGACGTCGGATCAGACGGTAACCGTAGTGCTGGTTCTCTCCCGGCTCAACTCAGCCGGACGCCGCCGTCCGGGGTGAGCTTCCAATGCGGGTTGTGGGCGATCTCCCACGGGTGAACACGACGTCGTCCGCGGGAGCGACACCGCTCTCCCATCCGAGTGACTCGTAGAACCGGCGTGAGCGAGCGAGGTCGCTGACGCCGAGGGTGACTGAGTGTCGTGAAGCCGGAAGTTCGTGAGCAGCGTCGCGAGTGGCTGGGCGTGGATGACGGATGGGGATGATCCAAGTCGTACTGGTGGTACGGCGGGATCATCCCCATTCGTCAGGCGCGTCCAGACGCCGCGAGGCTGCCACCGAACTAACGTTCACGACACTAGGCTCACGCGTTGCTTCACGTATGGCACAGCATGCCCTAATCGACGCCGGCCGAACATTTCTGTTCGATCTCGACGGCGTGCTCGTCGACTCGAGCGCGAGCGCCGCCCGCCACTGGGGCATGTTCGCGGCCGATTACGGGCTCGATCCCGACGGCGTGATCGCTCGGATCCCCGGCCGCCGGGCGATCGACAGCGTGCGCGAGTTCATTCCGGACGCGCCCGAGGCCGAGATCGCCGCCGCCGCGGCAGCGCAGGAACAGGCCGCCCTCACCGACCACGACGGCGTGATCGCGCTGCCGGGCGCCCGCGAGCTGCTGATCGCACTCGGCACGGCCGGCTGGGCGGTCGTGACCTCCTCACCGCGCGAGCTCGCCATGGTCCGGCTCGGAATCGCCGGCCTGCCGCACCCGCCGGTGCTGATCGCCGCCGAGGACGTCGGCGCCGGCAAGCCCGATCCCGAGCCGTACCTGACGGCCGCGGCGCGGCTCGGCGCGGACCCGGCGCTCTGCACGGTGTTCGAGGATGCGCCGGCCGGGATCGTCGCGGCGCGAGCCGCGGGGATGCAGGTCATCGCACTGACCACCACGCATCCCGCCTCCGAGCTGCCGAGCGGTGCCGAGCTCACCGTGGCCACCCTGGCGTCGGTTACGATCGGCCCGTGCGCTCGACACGACGTTGGCGGCACAGACGGGGCGTGATGTTGGCGGTCGTCGCGGTGATCGCCGCGGCGCTCGGGGTGGCGGCCCGGCAGTCCGGTGTCACCCGGGGGCTTGAGCAGTCCTCGATCGACGCCCGTTTCCAGGTTCGCGGCCGCACGCCGCCGCCTCCGGGCTTCGTGCTCGTCGCCATCGACGCGTCGACGTTCAACTACTACCGCGACGCCGGGATGAAGTCCCAGTTCCCGTTCCCGCGTCGCTACTACGCACGTGTCCTCGACCATCTGCACGAGGCGGGCGCCCGGGTGATCGCGGTCGACATCCAGTTCACGGAGGCAACCGACTCCAGTGACGACAAAGCGCTGTATGACGCCGTCGGCCGCAACCGTCCCGTGGTGCTCGCGACGTCCGAGGTGAAGGGCAACGGCCAAACCGCGATCTTCGGCGGCAACGGCAACCTCAGGGCGGCAGGCGCGAGCCCCGGCGACACGGTGTTTCACCCGGACAGTGACGGGATCATCCGGCGGATGGCCTACTCGATCCAGGGCCTCAAGGCGTACGGCGTCGCGATCGCCGATGCTGCCGGGGTGAAGGTCGTGCCAGGAGCGTTCGGCGGGCACACGGTGCCGATCGACTTTGCCTATCCGGCCGGTACGGTGCCGACGATCTCCCTCTCCACCGCGTGGCGGGGCACGTTCAACCCGGCGCTCGTCCGCGGCAAGATCGTCGTCGTCGGCGCGACGGCGCCGACCCTCCAGGACATCCATGCCGTCGCCACGACCGGCACGATGTCCGGACCGGAGCTCCAGGTCAATGCGGCGAGCACGGTCATGCGAGGGCTGCCGCTCGGCGACGCATCAAGCGCGGTCGACATCGTGCTCATCGTCATGCTTGGGATCCTGCAGCCGCTCGTGAGCCTGCGCTGGCCTCGCCTGCGGTGGGTCGGCGTCGCGCTGCTCCTCGCCGTTCTCTACGTGGTCGCCGTCCAGCTTGCGTTCAACGGCGGCGCGATCGTCGACCTCGTGGATCCGCTCGTGGCGCTCGCCTTCGCCACGCTCGGGTCGCTGGCCGTCCTGTACCTCGCGGAGGCGATCGAGCGCGAGCGCGTGCGCGGTCTGTTCGCTCGGTTCGTGCCGGCGAGCGTCGTCGACCAGGTCCTGGAGCGGACCGATGAGAACCTTCGGCTCGGCGCCGTCGAGCGGCTCTCGACGGTGCTGTTCAGCGACCTGCGGGGGTTCACCGCGTTCTCCGAGGGCCAGCATCCGCAGCAGGTTCTCGACGTCGTCAACTTCTACCTGTCCGAGATGACCGCCGCGATCCTCGACGCCGGCGGGACGCTGATCGCGTACATGGGCGACGGGATCATGGCGCTGTTCGGCGCGCCGCTCGAGCAGCAGGATCACGCCGACCGTGCGCTTGCCGCGGCCCGGGAGATGCTTGGTCCGCGCCTCGAGCGGTTCAACCAGTGGATGATCGAGCAGGGGTACCCGAGCGGCTTTCGCATGGGGATCGGTCTCCACAGCGGGCTCGTCATGGCCGGCAACGTCGGCAGCGACGAGCGGCTTGACTACACGGCGATCGGGGACACGACGAACACCGCGTCCCGCCTCGAGGGGATGACGAAGGGCCAGCCGTACATGCTGTTCATGTCGGAGGCGACCCGCGGGCACCTCACCCACCCGCCGGACGACCTCGTGTCCGTCGGCGACTATGAGGTCCGCGGGCGAACCGAGAAGATCGCCGTGTGGTCGATCACTCCGGCCGCGGTCGGAGCAGCCGCTCCGCCGGTGGGCGAGCCCGCGGCCCCGCCGGTCACGCCTTCTTGACGAAGACGCTGTGCCCGGCCCTCACGTTGACGCTCTTGTGGGTGCGCAGGTTGGTCACGCGGACGACGTCGCGGTAGACGGTGATCCCCGTGCCGTCGCAGTAGTCGGCGGTCAGCCACTCGGTACCCCGGACGCTTCCCGAGGCCGACCCGCCCTGGGTCGTGAAGTTGCCGTGCGCGTTAGAGAACAGCTTGCGCCGGGGTCGACGTCGCGCACTGTTGGCGACGACGGCGAGCGGCGCATGCTTGGGCTTGCGAACGACCGGACAGCCCTTGAAGTTGCCGCCGAGGAGCTTGATCGTGACGGCGCCATTCTTCGCCTGGGTGATCAGAAACTGTCCCTCGGAGAAGTAGCCCGTCATCGTGCCGCCGCCCTTGCGCGCGACGACCACCTTGACCGTTCCGTGTGTCGCGTCGATCGTCGATCCGAACGGGATCTGGCGGAGCGTCGTGAGCAGCACGAACCGCTTCGCGCCCGGCAGCTTGACCTTGATCGTGCCCTTCGACGGCGACACGTTGCCGGTCCTGTGAAGTGTCGGCGGGGGCACCGGAGTCCCGTTGACGGTCGTCGTCGGGCGGCTGACATCACTCGCGCCACCGACGTTCACTACCTCGCTGGAACCCATCAGCGACGCGGTGGTCGTCGAGTGCCCGGCTGAGCGAGGGATGACCGTGACGCGCACAGTGGCGACCGAACCGGCGAACATGCGACCGAGCAGGCAGACGGTGCCGCCGCATCCGCCCTGGGATGAGGAAACCGTTGTCACCGAGAGGTTCGACGGCAGCTTCACTGAGAGCACCGCATCGGCGACGGCCGCCGGCCCGTGGTTGGTCACCGTGAACGTGTACGTGAAGCTCTTGCCGATCGTCGCCGCCGCTGGGGCGCCGCTCTCGCTCAGGGTCAAGTCGGCGGTTGCAGGTGAGCGGCTCAGAATGGCGAGGGCACTGCTGCCCTGACCAGCGACATAGACCGTTCGGCCGTCCGGCGCGACGGCCACCCGCCGAGCCCCGCCGAGTCCCGCGGCGCCGATCTGTCCGCACCCGCTCCCGCCATCGGTCATGCAGTCGAACGGCGCCGGAAGCTGTGTGAGGAGGCCGGTCGCCGGATCCCGCGCGAAGGATGCCTCGGCGTCGGCCCCCGGCCCGCTCGCGTACAGGTTCGCGCCGTCGGGGCTGACGGCGACGCCGAGCGCGCCGGTGATCCCGTGGGCGTTGTCAACGGCGCAGCCACTGGAGTTTGCGGTCACGCAGCCGATCTGCGCGAGCGCGCCACTCGCCGCGTTTCGGCTCAGCTCGACGATCGCGCTGTTGGCAAACGAATTGACATACGCAAACCGACCATCGGGGCTGAATGCCATGTCCTCGGTGCCGTCAATCGATCCTGTGACCTCGTCGTTGGGCGCCGGCAGTTGAGTCAGCGCTCCGCTCGATCGGTTGCGCGAGAACTCAGCGACGTCGCCACCTCCCATGGTCCCGCCGGATTCGATGTAGACGTTGAGTCCGTCCGGGCTGATCGAGACGCCGATCGGATTCGCCATCCCGGTCGCCGACGCGGCGCCACACGACGCACCGCCGGGGCCGCTGATGCAGTCACTCGGGGCGGCCTTTTGATCAAGGACGCCGGTGGTCGGGTTGCGATCGAACTCGGCCACCGCCTTGTCGGAGAGCGACGATACGTAGACGTTCTTGCCGTCGGGGGAGACGACCACGCCGTACCCGGTTGTCAGTCCTTTGCCCACTTGGTTGGCGCAACTGCTCCCGGGTTCGCCGATGCAGGACAACCAGCTCAGAGCTCCCGTGGTCGTGTTCCGAGCGAGCGTGACGATCGCGTTGTCCCCCTGTCCGACGACGTAGACGTTGCGACCGTCGGGACTGACCGCGACAGCCGCGGGACCACCCAGCCCCGAGCTGTTGACCTGTGTGCAGTTCGGGGCGGCCGTTCCGGTGAGGCACCCGATCTCCGTCAGCGCCCCGGTCGTGGCGTTGCGAGCGAACTCGCTGACCGTGCCGAACAGGCTCACGAAGTACACGTTCCGGTTGTCCGGGCTGACGGCGGGTTGGTAGGCAAAGCTTGTGGTGAACGGGAGCGACGTCCCGCAGTCGATCGTCCCGCCGGCGAGGCAGTCGTTCGGCGAGTCGAGCTCGAACAGGCTGCCCGGGCTCGCCGTCGGCTCAGTCCCCACCGTGAACCCAGCGTTGCTCTGCGCCGAGAGGCCGTCGCCCGCGGTGACCGTCGCGGTGGCCGTATGTGACCCGGGGCTCGCGTACGTGTGGGTGACGGTCGCGCCGCTGCTGTTCTGGCCGTCCCCGAAGTTCCAGCCGATCGTTGTCGGCGACCACACGTCGGCACCCTGCGCGAACAGCGTCACCGCGTGGCCGGCGTACGGCGCGCCGGGGACGTGAAGGTTCGGAATCTGCGGGCCGGCGTCGTAGCCGTTGGCCTGCGCGATCACGTTCGTGCCGTCGTTGCGCTGCCATCCGGAGAGGCCGTCACCCGCGCCGTCGACGGCCACCGAGGACCCCGTGGCGCCGCCACCGCTCGCCGAGATGTGGGTCTCGGTCGCCGCCGCGAACTCCAGACCGGAGCTGTGCTGGGCGCCGTTGATCTGCTGAGCCCCTGGGTCGATCCACGTGGCGACCGCGTCGCCGGCACCGTCCATCGCGAGCTGCGGCATATTGGCGTCCTCTGCCGCCGGGGACACGGTGATCGTCGTTCCGTCGAAGGTGCCGCCGGGCGCGGACATCTCGTCGATACGGACGTTCGTCCCGTCCGACTGCTGCCACACCGCCTGGGCGTCGCCGTTGTCGTTCATCGCCACCGCCGGAGCCGTCGGCTGCGACCCCGCCGCGTTGACGATGGGCTGCGGAGTGCCGAACGCGGAGCCCGCCGATGCTGAGTACGAACCGAGGAGCGACTTGGTGACGTCGTCCCAAACCGCCATCGCCGCGCCCCCGCTGCTCATCGCGAGCGCCGGATTGGCGGCGTTGGCGGTTGCCGTGGAGATCTGGGCCTGGGCGCCGAACGTCGTCGCGTTCCCGGCTGCGCGTGCGGCGCCCTGGACCTGGGTATGCGTGCCGTCTGATTCGAGCCAGATCGCGGCCGCATCGCCAGCCGCGTCCATGCTCACGAGCGGGGTCGAGGAGGCCTGCGCGGTGTCGGAGATCGGCGTCCCGGAGCCGCCGGGGAAGGTGCCGGCCGGGCCGTACTCGTCCTCGATGCGAACCTTTGCCGACCCCGTGTCGAAGTGCTGCCACACCGCGAGCGCGTCACCGGCCGAGTCGATCCCCACGTCCGGCGCCGTCGGCTTGTTCGTTCCGTCGGTCTCGAGCGTCTGCGCGCTCCCGAAGGTCTGGTCGTTGTGCGACTTGAATGCCGCCTGGATCGTGCCATCGCTCGTCTGCCACACGGCCACTGCGTCGCCGCTGGGGTTCATGGCCAGGCGTAGGTGGCTCGGACCCGTACCCGTCCCGGAGATGTCGGTCTCGCTGAAGCTGCTCGTCCCACCCGCTTGCCGAAACGACGACTGCACCACCCCGCCGCGAATCCACACCGCGACGGAGTCGCCCGCGGCGTCCATCGCCACGTGGACCTCGCCGGCGTCAGATCCGTCGCTTGAGAGGTTGAACGCCGGTGGCAGCCACGTACCGGCGCGCGCGCCGGCCGGCAGTGCCATTGCGCACAGCAGGCCAAGCGCCCACACCACCTGCTTCCGTGCCCCCATACGCCTCGTTTGTAGTCGATCCGGGGGCAACCCGTCAATAGGTACAAATACGTATTGATCCCTCACAGCGCCGGGACGAGACTCCCGCCGATGAGGGGCGGATAGGATCGGACACCCATGAGCTGGCCGGGGGCGTTTCTGGTCTTACTCGTTTCGCATGCGGTGGGCGACGTGCTGCTTCAAACGGACTGGCAAGCGGTGAACAAGACGCGGGGCCTCGGGCACATCGTCCAGGGGTGGATACGTACCGTCAAACACGGGTCGGATCCGCCGCTCAGCCTGTCGATCGCCGTCGACCAGAGCTTCCACGTGCTGCTGTCTGTTCGGCGCGTCCCCGCTGGTGAACCCATGAACAGCGCCACGGCCTTCCTGCGCAACGTTCCGGTCCTCGCCGGGCTGGACGACGAATCGCTCGAGCGGCTCGCCGGCCAGGTGCGCGGCGTTCACGTCCGAGCGGGCGACTGGGTCATGCGCCAGGGCGACGCCGCGGAAAGCCTGTTCATCGTGCGCACCGGTCGCGTCGAGGTAGTCGACGAGGGGCCACCGGAGACGCTCATCCGGGTCCTTCGGCGCGGCGATGTGCTCGGCGAACTCGCGCTGCTGCGTCAGGGCACCCGCTCGGCCTCGGTGCGCGCCCGCCGTGACGCCGAGCTGCTCGAGCTCGGACGGGATGCATTCGAGGCGCTGATCCAGGAGGCGCCGAGCTTCGCGCTCGGGCTCACCCGTGCGATGGGCGCTCAGCTCGCCGCCAGCCGCACGCCGATCGCCTCGGCGACCCCGCCGCGCACGATCGCCGTCGTCGGGCTCGATCAGGCGGCCCCGATCGTCGAGGTCGCACGCGGGCTCACGGCGGCTCTCGCCAGCCACGGCTCGGTCGCCGGGCTGCGCTCCGGTGAGGTGGCGGCGATCGATCAGGCAGAGCGAGACAACGACCGCGTCGTCCTCACCGGCGGTGCCGACCCGGAGGATCCGTGGACCGCTGTCTGTCTCCGCGAGGCCGATCTCGTTCTTGCGGTTGGCACCGGGGCGCCCGCTGGCGCCTGGCGGCGCCGGGCCACCGCCCTGGGGGGCTGTGAACTGTTGATCATTGGCCAGCGGATCGCCACCGAGACGATCGCCGCACTGCGGCCCCGGGAGGCGCAGGTCCTCGCCGAGCCGGATCGTCTCGGCGATGCAGTCGCGGCGACGGCTCGCCGACTCGTCGGACGCTCGGTCGGGATCGTGCTCTCCGGCGGGGGTGCACGGGCGCTCGCTCACCTCGGCGTGCTCGAGGAACTGACTGCTGTCGGCGTGCGGTTCGAGCGTATCGCCGGCGTCAGCCTCGGGTCGCTCGTCGCCGCGTCGGCCGCCGCCGGGTTCACGCCCGAGGGCATGGCCGATGCATTCGAGCAGGCATTCGTCCACACGAATCCGACGAACGATTTCGTCCCGCCCGCCTTCTCGCTCGTCCGCGGCGCCAAGACGCGCCGACTCCTCGAGGACTACTTCGGTGATCGACGGATCGAGGAGCTGCCGCTCCGGTTCTTCTGCCTCAGCTGCGATCTCATCGCCCGCGAGCCCGTGCTCCACCGAAGCGGTCCTGTCGTCGATGCCGTGTATCCGAGTCTCGCCATCCCCGGCGTGTTTCCGCCGGTGGCGACGGACGACGGGCGGCTGCTCGTCGACGGCGGCGTGCTCGACAATCTCCCGGTGGCGACGATGGCACGTGCCGGTGAGGGCCCGGTGATCGCGGTCGACGTGACCGGCCGGATGGGGCAGTTCCGTCGGCGCCAGACCGCGGCTGTGGCGCGCCTCGGGCGACCGATGCGTCGCCTGCTCACCGGCAGCGAGGCCGAGGTGCCGCGGCTCGGCGAGACGCTCGTACGGACGGTGACGGTTGGGAGCATCGATACCGTGGCGGCGGCCCGGTTGCATGCCGACCTCGTGATCACCCCACCGGTGGAAGGGATTGGTCTGATGGACTGGAAAGCGCTTCCGCGGGTGCGTGAGCTCGGTCGCCAGGCCGCGCGCGACGCGCTCGCGGCGGACCCTGAGGTCGCGGAGCGGCTCGGGCTCGGATAGGAATAGGAGGGGTATGGCGAGCATCACTGCGCAGGGTCACGCCGCGGGCGAAGCGACGCTCTCGGACGCGGACGCGCCGCCCCGGCGGCGCCGCGGCCCAGCGCCGCGGGTCGTGCTGGCGATCGCGTCGCTCGGCGCGGCGGTCGCGTTCATCGACGCGACGATCGTGAACATCGCGTTCCCCAACATCGAGCGCTCGTTCCCGGGGACCTCGATCTCGTCGCTGTCCTGGGTCCTGAACGCGTACAACATCGTGTTCGCGGCGTTCCTTGTTCCCGCCGGCCGGATGGCCGATCTGCTCGGCCGCCGCCGAGCGTTCATCTTCGGGCTTGAGCTCTTCACCGCCGCATCCGTGCTCTGCGCCCTCGCGCCCTCGGCGGAGCTGCTGATCGCCTTCCGGGTCATCCAGGCGCTCGGTGCGGCGTTCCTCGTCCCATCGTCGCTGGCGCTCGTTCTCAATGCGTTCCCGGCCGAGCACCGTTCGCACGGTGTGGCTCTGCTGTCCGCGGTCGGCGCCGCCGCGGCCGGGCTTGGCCCGTCACTCGGTGGCCTGCTCGTCGCTGCCGCCAACTGGCGGCTCGTGTTCCTGGTCAACCTGCCGATCGGGATCGCGGCCGTGCTGCTCGCGCGTCGCTCACTCGTCGAGAGCCGCGCCCCCGGTCGCCGGCGGATGCCTGACATCGCCGGGGCGGCGATCTTCGGTCTGGCGATCGCGTCGCTTGTGCTGGGCGTCGTCAAGGGCCAAGAGTGGGGCTGGGCGAGCGTGCCCACGCTCGCCTCGTTCGTCGTCGCGCTCCTCCTCGGTGCGGTCTTCGTGTGGCGCTGCAGCTGGCATCGCTCGCCGATCATCGATCTCTCGCTGCTCCGGGTCCGCACGTTCAGCGCGGCGAACGCGATGACGGTCGTCGGTGCCGCCGGGTTCTACGGCTACACGCTGACGAACGTGCTGTTCCTCACCGGTGTGTGGCAGTACTCGGTTCTCCAGGCGGGACTCGCGCTCACCCCCGGTCCGCTGGTCGCGGTCCTCGTGGCGGGTCCGTCCAGCCGCCTCGTCCAGCGCATCGGTCATCGTCCGGTGCTCGTCTTCGGCGGACTGTGGTGGGGCGCCGCGGTGCTGTGGTTCGTCGAGCGAGTCGGGCTGACGCCGGAATTCCTCGGGCAATGGCTCCCCGGGATGGTCCTACTCGGGATCGGCGCCGGGACGCTGTTCCCGAACCTCGCCGGCGCGGCGGTCGCCTCGGCGCCGGGCGATAGCTTCGCGACGGCGACGAGTCTCAACTCCGTTGCGCGGCAGGTTGGTGCCGCGTTGGGCGTCGCGCTCGTGATCGCGATCCTCGGTCATCCGACGCCGTTGAC
Source organism: uncultured Solirubrobacterales bacterium (assembly GCA_963850335.1). GTDB lineage: Bacteria > Actinomycetota > Thermoleophilia > Solirubrobacterales > Solirubrobacteraceae > Palsa-465. The sequence goes on from CAWKKY010000004.1 coordinate 94,964, forward strand.
CGCAGCCGATGCCTTCGACAACACCTGGACGTTCGCCTCGGTGTGTCTGTTCGTCACCGGCGCCGGGTGTCTGCTCGTCGGCCGCATCAGCACCGAAAAAACTCCGGCGCTCAGGGATGCGGCGCGGTCGGTGCGCGCGCTGCGCAGCATCACACCGCAACACGCGGCGGCGCCTCCGCGGGCGCGGCGGGCGATCACCGGCGACGTCTCCGCGGCGCCACCGCGCGCGGAGTCGGTCTCCGAGTTTCTCGCCTACGTGCCGATCTTCACCGGACTCGAGCCGGACCTGCGTGACCAGCTTGCCGCCCGCGCCCAGATCACTCATCTCGCCGCCGGCGACTGGCTGTTCCATGAGGGGGATCCGGGTGACGCGGTGTACGTCGTCCGCGCCGGCCGGCTCGAGGTCGTCGACGAGGCCGCCGCCCAGGTGCTCCGCCAGCTCGGGCGCGGCGACGTGCTCGGTGAGCTGGCGCTGCTCACCGACCGGCCACGCTCGGCGTCGGTCCGCGCGGTCCGGACGACCAACCTGGTGGCGATCTCGCGCGCCGAGTTCGACCGAATGCTCGAGAGCTCGCCCGCCCTCTCGCTCGCGCTCTCCCGGATCCTCGGTGAGCAACTCCGGCAGACGCGAGCACCCGCCCCCCGGCGCCGGCCCCGTCCGGTGACGGTCGCGCTCTTGCGCGCCGCCGCGGGCGACGCCAACCACGGACTCGCTCAGCAGTGCGCGAGCGCTCTCGGGGTGCACCTGAGCACCGCGCTGCTCACCGGGACCGAGGTGGCGCCCCCGGAGGACTCCGTGCGCGCAGCCGCCACCTACGGTCCCGTACTCGACCGCGCTGAGGCAGCCAACGAACTCGTTCTGCTCGATGCCGGATCACTCGCCGCGGTGACGGACTGGACCCAGTTCTGCCTCCAGCAGGCCGATCGCATCCTGCTCGTCACGGCCGGCGGCCCGGTGCCCGGCGCGGTCCGAGCCCGGCCGGAGCTCAGGGGCTGCGACCTGGTGATCGTCGGCGTGGCGCCCGGACGCGGAGCGCTCGACGGGTGGGCGTCGGCGCTTGACTCGATCGAGTCCCACGTGCTGCGGGCAGATCGGCTCGACGCCGACCTCGCGCGGCTCGCTCGGCGGCTCACCGGTAACTCGATCGGGATCGTCCTCTCCGGCGGTGGCGCCCGGGCGTTCTCGCACATCGGCGTGCTCGACGAGCTCGTCTCCGCGGGCGTCCTGATCGATCGCGTCGCCGGCGTCAGCATGGGCGCCTATGTCGGCGCGTTGTTCGCACTCGAGCTCGATCTCGATGAGATCGAAGCTCGCTGCTTCGAGGAATGGGTGCAGCGCCGCCCGCTCAGCGACTACACGCTGCCGCGCCATTCACTCATCCGCGGTGAGCGGATGCGGGGAATGCTGCACCGAACGTTCGGCACGCACACGGTCGAGGAGCTCCCCCGGAGTTTCATCTGCGGATGTGCCGAGCTCCGCAGTGGTGAGCTCGTGATCGCCCGGCAGGGCCCGCTGTGGGAGACGGTTGGCTTCAGCATGTGTCTGCCGATCATCGCCCCGCCGCAGGTTCGCGGCCGCGAGCTGTTCATCGACGGCTCGCTCGTCGACAACCTGCCGGTCGAGGCGATGGCGAACATGGGTGAGGGGCCGATCATCGCCGTCGACATCAAGGCGCAGCTCGACCACCGCCCGCCCTCGGCGGTGACCGATGCGTCCTCAAATGGCGAGCGGCCGGCGCGGACGCCGAGTCTCGGAGAGACGCTCGCCCGGGTCCTGCTGCTCGGCAGCGCGAACACTTCCGAGGCTGCCCGGCGGCACGCCGATCTTCTGATCAAGCCGCAGGCGGAGGGGGTTGGGCTGCTCGAATTCCATCAGCTTGATGCCGCCGTCGAGGCGGGCCGCACCGCCGCCCGCCAGACGCTCGAGCACACCGGCGGCGCCCTGTTCGTCTGAGCGCGCGAGCGGGGCCGACCGCCGGCGGTGACGGTAGCGGCGGAAATGCGGGCGGAGGAGGCGGCGTTGCGCAAGCGACGCTGCTCCTCGACGTCTCCCAGCTTCGGTGATAGGACTCGGAGCGTCCCCGTATGAGACGCAGGAGGTTCCGATCGCTGTGAGCACGACCCGTCTCACCACCGCTCAGGCGCTGGTGCGGTTCCTCGCCGTGCAGGACGTTGAGCGCGACGAGCGCCGTGAGCGTTTCTTCGCCGGCTGCTTCGGCATCTTCGGGCACGGCAACGTGGCCGGGGTCGGCCAGGCGCTGCACCAGTACCACGATCAACTCCCGTTTCACCCGGCCCGCAACGAGCAGGCGATGGTGCACGTCGCCGCCGGCTACGCCCGCCAGCGCAATCGCCTTGGCACGTTTGCCTGCACGACGTCGGTCGGGCCGGGCGCAACCAACATGGTGACCGGGGCGGCCGCGGCGACGATCAACCGACTGCCGGTGCTCCTGCTGCCGGGCGACACGTTCGCGACCCGGACCCCGCATCCCGTGCTCCAGATGCTGGAGGTGCCCCACGACGGGACCGTGTCGGTCAACGACTGCTTCCGGCCGGTGTCGCGTTACTTCGAGCGCGTTGAGCGCCCCGAGCAGCTTGTCCCGGCCGCGCTCGAGGCGATGCGCGTCCTCACCGACCCCGCCGACACCGGCGCGGTGACGTTGGCGCTGCCCGAGGACGTCCAGGCCGAGGCCCACGAGTTTCCGGACGCGTTTCTCGAGCCGCGGGTGTGGACGGTGTATCGACAGCCGCCGGCACCGCAGGCCCTCGCGCGGGCGGTCGAGCTGATCCGGGGCGCCGAGCGGCCGCTGATCGTGGCCGGCGGTGGCGTCATCTACAGCGAGGCGACCGCCGCGCTGCGCGCGTTCGTCGACGCGACCGGAATTCCGGTCGGCGAAACGATGGCCGGGCGGGGTGCGCTCGTCTCCGAGCATCCCCTCAGCCTGGGCGCGATTGGCGCCACCGGCACCGCCGCCGCCAACCGGCTCGCCCGTGACGCCGACCTTGTGGTCGGCGTCGGCACCCGCTGGAGCGACTTCACGACGGCCTCGAAGTCGGCGTTCCAGGATCCAGGGGTTCGGTTCATCAACGTCAACATCGCGTCCTTCGATGCGGCCAAACACTCGGGCTTGCCGCTGCTCGCCGACGCCCGGGTGGCGCTGGACGCGCTGCGCGACGCGCTCGCCGGCTGGCGGGCGCCCGGCGACTGGGAGCGCCGCGCCGCGAGCGAGGCGCAGACGTGGGCCGACGAGGTGACGCGGCTCGTCTCGGCCGAACCGCGCCAGGACGGCGGCCCGCCGCCGCAGGCCGCGATCATCGGCGCGATCAACGACGCAGCCGGGGAGACCGGCGTCCTCGTCAACGCTGCCGGCTCGGCGCCCGGCGATATCCACAAGCTGTGGCGGGCGCGCGACCCCGCAGGCAAGACGTACCACGTCGAGTACGGCTACTCGTGCATGGGCTATGAGATCCCGGGCGCGATCGGCGTCAAGCTCGCCGCACCCGAACGGCAGGTGTACGTCCTCATCGGCGACGGTTCCTACCTGATGCTTCCCGGGGAACTCGTGACCGCGGTCGCCGAGCGGATCCCGCTCGTGATCGTGCTCGTCGACAATCACGGCTACGCCTCGATCGGGTCGCTCTCGCGCTCGGTCGGCTCGGCGGGATACGGAACCCACTACCGCTTCGCGGCCAACGGCTCGCTTCCGCTCGATGCCCCCGACGGCAGCGCGCTCGCCGAGCCGACGGCATCGGACGTGCTCCCCCTGGATCTTGCGAGCAACGCCGAGACCCTCGGCGCGCGCGTGACCCGGGCCACGACGATCGATGAGCTGAGAGCCGCGCTCGCTGACGCCCACGGCGCCGACGGGCCGGTCGTCATCTATGTCGAGGCCGACCGTTACGCCGGGGTCCCCGGATATGAGAGCTGGTGGGACGTCCCGGTGGCCGAGGTGTCCGACGAGGAGACCGTCCGATCCGCCCGCGCAGACTATGAGCAGGCCCGGCGCGCCCAGCGCTTCTATCTGCAAGGGCCGTAGCTCCCCAGGACCCCGGTGTAACCTCTTTCGCTCCCGGGTATCCGATCCGCAGGGTGACCGAGTGGGCGAGACGCAAAGGATGATCCGTACCTACGACGCCGTTCCGGCATCCGTGCCGGAGGCGCGCCACGCGCTGGCCGCATTCGCGGCTGCCGCCGGTGCGACGAGCGACGAGCTCGACTCAATCCGGCTCGCCACCTCCGAGGCGATCACGAATGTCGTTGTGCACGCCTACGGCGACGCGCCCGGCCATCTCCACGTAAGCGCGGCGATCGCCGAGGACGAGCTCTGGATCCTCATCGGGGACGATGGCGGCGGACTGCACACCGGCAGCGCGCGCGGCGGGCTCGGGGTCGGTCTCGCCCTCATCTCTGAGTTGACGGACAGCTTCGCGATCGTCAACCGCTCGGGCGGCGGGACCGAGGTGCGGATGCGCTTCAAACTCGAGACGATCCGACCTCGTCGCCACGAGGGCGGCGGCGGTCAGTCGGTCCGATCGTCGTACGCTTCGGCCGCTCGCCCGGCGACGTCGACCTTCTCGACGATCAGGTAACCGGGCTTCCGGGCCACGACGACCTCGACCTCGGGCAGTTCGTGCCCGGGTTGGACGGCGAAATGGCGCGGGTTGGCGCGCACCCCCTCGTACTCCCGGGGTGTCAACTCGATCAGCTCGCTACAGCCAAACCGGGCGCATTCGCAGCGAAACCGGGCGGGATGGTCCTGTTCGCCCGGCCATTGGCCACGCGCGATCGCCTCATTCACGTCCCGGAAGGCTGACTCGTTCGCGGCGATCCGCCGTTGAAGCTGGTTTTCCACGTTTACTCCCCTCGTCGTGCGAACCCGGCGTTGAGCAGGCTCACGGCCTGGCCGGGCGGGTCATCGGAGTGCAGCAGGACGACCGCGAGCCACTTTCGGCCGTGCCGCGCGGCCGCGACGAGGCACGGGCCGGCGGCGAGTGTGTAACCGGTCTTGACGCCATCGGTGCCGGGGTACTGCGCCCGTAGGAGCGGATTGTTGTTGTACAGATATAGCTTGCCGCCCTTGATTGGGAACGGGAGCACGGCGTCCCGCGTGGCGACGATCTTTGCCAGGCGCGGTTGGGTGAGGACAGCGTGGGCGATCACCGCCAGGTCGGTGGCGCACGAGTGGTTGCCCTGGTCGATGATTCCCGAGACGGTCGTGAAATGCGTGCAATGCAGCCCCATCTCGCGGGCGCGGTCGTTCATCATCGCGATGAACCGGTCCTGGGTGCGGGCGACATGTTGGGCGAGCGCGATCGCCGCGTCGTTCCCGGACGGGAGCATCAGCCCGTAGAGCAGGGTCTCAAGCCGGACATCCTTGTGGAGCGGCAGCAGTCCGACCCCGGAACCGGAGAAATCGATCGCCGCGCGCGTGATGAGCACGCGCTCGTTCGGCTTGGCGTGGGCGACCACGACGAGAGCGGTCATCATTTTGGTCAGGCTGGCAATCGGGACCTGCTCGGTGCGGCGGCGCTCCCAGAGCACCCGGCCGCTGCGGACATCAAACAGCAGCCCGCTCTCCACCCGAGTCTTGAAGTGTGGGGTCACCCGCGCCGTGGCGAGCCGGGTGCCATACGGGGGCCGGGAATGGTGCACCTTCGTCTTCGCCTGCCCCAAACCGCCGAGCTGAGCCCGGGATAGCGAGGCGGGCCCGGACGCGCTCGAGGACATGAACACAAGCAGCGCGATCACCCCGGCGGCGAGCAACACGAGACCGAACCCGGCGATGCGACGCCGACGCCGGCGTCGCGCCTGTCGCTCCCGGGCCGACCGGCGCAGCCGTCCCTCCTGAAGCACGCCCAGATCCATCACTCCCGCGGAGGTTGTCTTAAAGCCCCGACGATGCCAACCACAAAGAGCACGAGCACGAGGATTGCGAGCACGGACAGGACGGTGATGCCGTACCGGGCGATGTCGATCCCGGTGAGCACGCCGAGGCCGGAGATGAACAGCAGCGCGATGACGAGCACGGGAATGCGCATCGGCCGGCTCAGTACACCGGGACCCGCGGCGGGATCGGCTTGCGTCGCGCCGCCAGCAGCTTGATCGTGGCCAGGCCGAACAGGAAACCTCCGACACTCGCGACATCGGCGACCACGCCGCCACCGCCCAGGGGCGTGATCACATCGGTGGCGCCGAACACGGCCTCCACGACAAACCAGGCGGCGACCATCGCCAAGATCGGCACCTCCACCGCGGTGACGTAGAACGGGATCAGCGAGAAGGCCAGCACCCGCGCCCGTCGGTACAGGAGCGTGTAGCCGCCGAGGACCGCGGCGATCGCGCCCTGGGCCCCGACGATCGCAGCGGTCGAGTTCGGTTCGAGCAGCACCATGAGCGCGAGCGCGACGACGCCCCCACAGAGGTAGAGCACGACGAACCGAAGCCGGCCGGTCGAGTCCTCGATCGTGTTGCCGAAGATCCACAGGAACAGCATGTTCACGACGAGATGGAGAAACGAGCCGTGGAGGAACATCGACGTGAACACCGTCTGCCACGGGGTGAGCGCACCGCTCGCCGCCGACCCGTGGGTGAGGGCGTGCGGGATCGCCCCGTAGCGCATGACCTCGTGGGCGTCCGGGCCGCTCCACAGCGATCCGCCGTGGCCGACGGCGATGAGGTAGAAGACCACGTTGGCGAGAATCAGCCCGAGCGTCACGACCGGGGCGCGGTCGTTCGGGAGGTTGTCCTTGATCGGAATCACGCGCGCCCAGCGTACCCGCGCCCTCCGGGGGAGGTCACATCTCGGGGCGTCAGGAACGGGCGAGCGGCGAGCCGACGCTCGTGATCCGCCAGGGCTGCTTTGCGTCGCCGTCGAGCGCGAGCGTCCAATGCTCGGTGAAGTTCGCCGCGCGCGATTGACTGCCGCTGAGCACCGCCGCGGTATCCCGATCCTCCACGTACCGGCGTCCGGTGAGGTCGACCTCGATCGTCATCGTCGGTGGCGTCGCCGCGGCGTCGAGCGCGACGATCCGGATCTGCCGGACCTGAGGTCCGCGCACGACCACCCGGGTCTGCTGGCTCGGGTCGCCGGGATGGAGCAGTTGGAGCGCGGCCGCGGGGTGGGCGACGGCGTCCAGCTTGGCGTCGTCGCCGTCAACCGCCTCGGCCCACGCCTGGACGGCGCGCCGGGCTGCGACCTCGAGGATGTCCGGGGCGAACCGCCCGTCGGCGAGGCTGAGGTCGTTCGCGGCGGCACGCGCATCGCCCGTGAAGTCGAGATCCGCGAGCTCGGCGATGTTCGTCGAGGCGGGTACCGCATCGGCGACCGCGCCCTCGATCAGCGCCTCGTCGTGCATCGCGCGGTCGTCGGACCACGGGGTCGCGACGATGTCGTCCTTGAGCGCGTGCTCGCCCTCGGCGCCCTGCTCGATCGACAACAGCACCCAGTTACCGTCGCGCTTGCCGAGCGTCCAGTACTCGCGCACCATCGTCGTGTCCGCCAGCGCGTCGGTTCGACCAAGCCGCTGCCCGTAGGAGTCCACGACGTAGTCGCGCAACCGTGCCTGGATGAGCACCGTGACGCGATCGTTGCGGTCGTCGGCCTCGTTGCGCAGACCGACGTAGTCGACGCTCGGGGTGCTCGCGACCGCGACGCGGTTGCGCCAGCCCTTGCGATCAAAGTCATCCAGCCGGCGCGACCACTCCTGGAGGAGGTCCGGCGCGACCAGCTTCGCCAGCGTCGCGCGATCCGCGGCATCCCAGGCCGCCTGGATGTCCTGGAACAGCTGGGTCGCGGCCGGACGCACGACGTCAGGTGCGAACGCGCTGTCGTCCTCGGAGGCCTCGGCGGCGGCGAGCTCGACGCGCCGTTCGCGGTCCTTGACCTCCTCACGGCCGGCGACGCGCTGGCGCACCGTCCGTCCCGCCGTTTGCTGGCCTCGCCACCAGACGATCAGTTTCGGAAGGACCCAGAAGACGACGATCGCGATGATCACGAGGATGATGAACCCGCCGCCGCCGCCGATCGGGATGAACAGGAAGTGACCCCGGCCGCCGAAGCCGCCGCCGCCACCACCGCCAAAGCCGCCGCCACCACCAAAGCCGCCGCCACCACCGCCGAAGTGCGAGCTGCCGCTGCCGCTGCGAGCCAGCGCGGCCGGCGCCGCGACGAGCAGGAGCACCAGCGCGCCCGTGATCCGGATGATGAGTCCGCGGGCGCGGGTCATTGTGCGGCCACCTCCGCGAGCGGTCCGCGCCCCGGCTGTGGCTGGGGCACGTGCTGGTCGGCGTGATAGCTCGAGCGCACCAGCGGCCCGGCCGCCACGTGCTCAAAGCCGAGCGCGTACGCGGCCTGTTCGAGCGCCTTGAACTCGTCGGGGTGCCAGTAGCGGACGATCGGCAGGTGGTTCTCGGTCGGTCGCAGATACTGGCCGACGGTGAGCACCTGGACGTGTGACTCGCGCAGGCGCTCGAGCGTCTCGACCATCTCGTCAAAGGTCTCGCCAAGGCCGACCATCAGGCCCGACTTCGTCGTCACCTCGTCACCGCCCATCTCCTTGGCGTTCCGCAGCACGCGCGTCGAGCGCTCGAACGTCGACCCGCGCCGCGCGACCGGGTACAGCCGCGGCACGACCTCCACGTTGTGGTTGAACACATCCGGGCGCTCGGCGATCACCTTGGCGAGTGGCATCTCCTCACCGCGGAAGTCCGGGGTGAGCACCTCGATCTGGGTCTGAGGCGACTGCCTGCGGATCTGGCGGATGACGCCGACGAAGGCGTGGGCGCCGAGGTCAGGCATGTCGTCACGGTCAACGCTCGTGATCACCGCGTGACGGAGCCCCATCCGGGCGACCGAGCGGGCCACCCGCGCCGGCTCGAGGGGGTCATTCCACGTCGGCTTGCCGGTCTTGACGTTGCAGAAACCACACCGCCGCGTGCACGTGTCACCGAGAATCATGAACGTCGCCGTCCCGCGCTGCCAGCACTCGCCGATGTTCGGGCAGGCCGCCTCCTGGCACACCGTGTGGAGGTTCTCGTCGGTGATCAGCTTCTGGAGCTCGCGGTACTTCGGGCCGCCGGGCGCCGGCACCTTGAACCACGGGGGCTTGCGCCCCCGGTGGGGTTGGGTCTCCTCGGTGCCGAGGACGGTGAGGACGTTCTGGATCCCGCCGGGATTCGAGCGTGCCCGAGTGACGTGCTGACGTTCGCTCACGGTCCTCCGAAGGCTAGCGGCTGGACCCGGCCCGCTCCGGGCGTTGGTCGCTTCTCAGCGCGTCACGGTCAGCGATAGCGTGCGCTTCCCGGAGCCTGCCTGGACGACGAGCTCGTAGGACCCGGGCGCGAGCCGACGGCCCCCCACCCGGCCGATCGTGAAGCTGTTCGCGCCGGAGCGACCGGTCAGCTTGAGCGTGCCGGCCGCCACGAGCACATGCCGCTTGCGGTGGTGGATCACCTTCGTGACGCGGCGCAGCAGCGTGACGCTGACCTTTCCGGGGGCGGTCAGCGTGACGTTGAGCACGAAGCCCTTGTGGGCGGGCACGCTGCCGTTCGCGAGATGCGCGTTCGTGAGCTTCAGCGGCGTGGGCGAGACGCCGCACTTGCCGCTGACCGATCCGCCTGAGTAGGAGAGCGTCCCGTCGCACACCTTGGTCAGGGTGTACGTCCCGGTGAGGTGGAAGTCCGGGCCGGTGCACGAATCGTTTTGATTGATGCCGGCCGGGCATGGCGGGAAGTTGCTGTGGTCCGTCGCCCCGAGGGTGATCTTCGCCTGGCCGACGCTTGTGAACGGGATCGTCGCGCCGTAGGAGATGGTGTCGGAGAAGTCGAGGTTCGCGTACGGCAGCGCGTCCGTTGGCGTGCACGTGAACGCGTTCGGATGGGCTGCCGTCCCGCCGGAATTGAACCCGCGGCCGGGGGAGGCGTACGAGGTGCGGAGCGAGAGCTTGCCGAGAACGACCCCGGCTGACGCCGTCGCGACACCGTCGTCGTACACCGATGAGGCGGTGCACGAGTACGGGACCTCGGTCGTGTCCGGCGTGTACATCCCGGTCTGGGTGACGGTGCCGGTCTCGGCTGCGGTCGGCGGGGCGTGCTGGGTCGTCCCCGCGCTCACCAGGCCCTCGGCCCCGGTCGATCCGATGGACGGGAGCCACAGCCGGGCCGGGGAGTTGTCGAGCACCTTCCAGTTCGCGGTCTGATCCGCGCTGTTCGTCTCGACCGAAGGTTCGCCGCCGCTGAATGAATGACTGACGATGTGCGAGCTCGCCGACCCGCTGAACGTCACGTCATATTCGCTGCCCGGTGTGCCCGTCGCCGCCGCGACCGGCGCGCCGACTCCAGCGATCACGCACGTCGCCAGCGCCACCACGCGATTGAGAGATGCCACCATGACCCCCTGCTCCTTGTTCCGTTGGCCCCAGCACCCAGTCCGGGGGTAACGCTACGTCACGCGGACCTCGCTGGTCAAGCCTCGGGCACGCGGTCGAGCGCGTCATGCACACCGTCCGCGTCGAGCAGCACGTTGTAGACCGGCGTCCCCGGTTGCTGGCGGCGGCCGTCGCGGAGCGTCCCGCCATCGACCGGGTCAAAGCCCATGTCGTCGACGAGGCCGGAGACGACCGTCTTCGCCTCCTCGTCATCGCTCGCCACCGGGAGCGCGACTCGCTCCTCGGCGCCGTGCGGGACCGCCTGATGGATGAGGTTCTCTGACCACATCGTGTTGAACGCCTTGACGACCCGGGCGCCCGGCACATGCTGGGCGAACCACTCGCTGGATCCGAGGCCGTCGTCAAGCTCCGCGATCTGCCCGTCCCGCTCCGGGTAATAGTTATTCGCGTCGACGACGATCTTGCCGGCGAGTGCCTGTGCCGGGAGCGTCTTCACCGCGGCGAGCGGCGTTGCCACGACGACCACCTCGCCGTCGCGGGCCGCGTCCTCAACGGTCGCCGCCGAGGCCGCCTGCCCCAGCTCCTGCTCGAGCTCGGCGAGGCTCTCAGGGCCCCGTGAATTGCTGATCGTCACGGCGTGGTCACCGTCGATCAGCCGTATCGCCACTGCCCGTCCAATCTTGCCCGCGCCAATGATCCCGACCCGCATCCGACGTCCCTCCTTCGTCGCGTCAACGTAGTCCGCTAAGCGTAGGCGACACCGAAGCGTGCGCCGAACCTCCGACCCCGCCGGAATATTTCGCCAAACCTCGCCCCCGATCGACACTTGAGCGCGAAATGCCGGTTGACGGGGAGTTTTGCGCCCCGATCCACGGCGCGCGCGCAGTTTGGCGTGTTATTCCGGCTCGGTCCCCCGCCTCGCCAGTCCCCCGCCTCGCCGGTCGTCTCCTCGAGCCGTGGCGCGTCAGGCCGGGCTGGCGGTGCCAAGAACCGCCGGCCGCGCGTCGCCGATCGCCCGCAGGAGCCGCTCATGGCTGATCAGCCGCTGCCGACGCCCGAGCGCCTCGGCCACCTGGTAGGCCATCCGCCGGCGGAAGCACGGCATCTGGCCCGCGAGCCGCCGCGTCTCCTTGATCAGGCTTGTCATCTGGACGCCCTCGAGGCCGCACGGCACGACCCAGCCGAACGGCTGGAGGTCGTTCTCGACGTTGACCGCGAACCCATGGGTCGTCACGCCACGCTGGACATGAACTCCGATCGAGGCGATCTTGCGCTCGTCCACCCATACGCCGGTGAAGTCGGGTCCGTCGTCGAAGCGGGCACGGGCGTCCGGGATGCCCTCCTGTGCGAGTGCGGCGACGATCGACTGCTCGAGCGTCCGGATGTAGGAGACGACGTCGTCGACGCGCACGATCGGGTAGCCGACGAGCTGCCCGGGGCCGTGGTAGGTGACCTTGCCACCGCGGTCGGTCTCGATCACGTCGATCCCTTGCATCCGGTACCACTCCTCGCCCATCGGCAGCTCACCCGGGGCCGATCGCCGACCCCGGGTATACACCGGCCAGTGCTCGAGCAGCAGCATCACGTCGGGCACCTGATCCCGCTGGCGGGCCGCCCGCACGCGCCCCTGGAGCACGAGCGCCTCGCGGTAATCGAGCGTCCCGAGGTTGCAGACCCACAGTTCGCTCACGACGCCCATCCCTCCAGGTGACGCTTGAGGCTCGCGAGGAACTGAGCCGAAAGCGCGCCGTCGAGCGCGCGGTGATCCCAACTCAGGCCGAGGATCGTCATCGGCCGGATCGCGATCGAGTCGTTGCCATCGGCGTCGGTCACGACGACCGGCCGCTTGACGATCGCCTCGAGATCGAGGATCGCCACCTGCGGCTGGTTGATGATCGGCGTGGCCATGATCGAACCGTACTGACCTGGGTTGGTGATCGTGAACGTCCCGCCGGTCACATCGTCCGGGGTCAGCTCGCGTGCCCGGGCTCGCCGGGCGACGTCCTTGATCCGGGCTCCGAGCCCTTCGACCGACAACTCGTGGGCGCCGTGCACGACGGGCACGATCAGCCCGTCCTCGCCGAGCGAGACGGCGATCCCGAGGTTGATCTCGTGGTGGCGTGTGTACACCTCGCCGTCGAGGGTCGCGTTGAGCGCCGGGTGCTCGCGCAGCGCGGTGTTCGTGGCGCTGGCGACGAACGCCAGCGCGGTCAGGCCGAGCCGCCCCCGCGCGGACTCGACGCGGCTCATGTCGACCTCGATCCATGTCGTGCAGTGCGCCGCGGTCTCGAGCGAGCGCTTCATGTGCTCGCCGATCTGCCGGCGCATCCGGCTGAGCGATCCGGCGCCGACCGGGGCCGGTGGAGGGCTCGGCTCGGGGACGTAGGGGCTCTCGATGTGCAGCGGCGGCTCAGGCCCCGCGGGCTCCGGCGCGCGCGCGGGCGCGGCCGGCGTCGCTGACGCCGAACCACCGTTGACGACCGCGAGCACGTCCTGTTTGCGCACCCGCCCATCGCGCCCGGTGCCGATGACGGTTGAGAGGTCGATGTCGTGTTCGGCAGCGATCCGCTGGACGACCGGCGAGTACCGGCCCCGAGCGCGTGGCGGCCCCGACGAGCCGTTCCGATGCCCGTTGCGGCCAGTGGCAGCGGGCGGGTCAGGTGCCGGCTCGGCGACGAGCGTCGCACCGTCACCGGAAGCGATCCGCGCCAGCACCGTCCCGACCTCAACCGTCTCATCGACCGCCACAAGGATCTCGGTCACGACGCCGCTGACCGGCGACGGCACCTCGGTGTCGATCTTGTCGGTCGAGATGTCGCAGATCGTCGCGTCGGCCTTGATCGGCTCGCCGACCGCGACCCGCCAGGCAACGATCGTCCCCTCGGCGACCGATACCCCCATCTGGGGCATCGTCACGTCCACGACCTGCTCAGTACGCAAGGAGCTCACGGCACGCCTCCCTCACGCGGTCGACACCGGGCAGAACCGCCTGCTCGAGCGGCGGCGAAAACGGGATCGGCACATCCGGGGAGGCCACCCGAACGACCGGGCCGTCGAGCGACTCGAAGCCGCGCTCGGCGATCACCGCCGCGACCTCGGAGCCCGCGGCGCACGTCGAGTTCGCTTCGTCGACGATCACCACCTTGGAGCAGCGCTCGACCGAGTCGAGGATCGACGCGACATCAAGCGGCACCAGCGAGCGCAGATCAAGCACCTCGATCGAGGCGTCGTCGACGGCCTCCGGCGAGGTCGCCTCGAGCGCGACGTCGACCATCGCCCCGTAGGTGATGACGACGAGGTCGGTTCCCGGCCGAGCGATCCGCGCCGTGAACGGAGTCTCGTAGATGCCGTCCGGCACCTCCCCGCGGACGCGGCGGTACAGGTGCTTGTGCTCCATGAAGCACACGGGGTTCGGATCCCGGATCGCGGCGTGCAGCAGCCCCTTGGCATCGCTCGCCGTCGACGGCGCGACGACCTTGATCCCCGGGGAGTGCATGAACAGCGCCTCCGGGTTCTGAGAGTGGAACGGTCCCCCGGAGAAGCCCCCGCCCGAGGGCAACCGCACCACGAGTGGCACGGCCAGCCCTTGCCGGTAGTGCATCTTGCCCGCGACGTTGACGAGCTGGTCGAACCCGCAGGAGATGAAGTCCGCGAACTGCATCTCGCAGACCGGCCGAAGCCCGACGACCGCCGCGCCGACCGCGCAGCCGATGATCGCCGATTCGGCCAGCGGCGTATCCATCACCCGATCAGGCCCGAACTCATCGATGAACCCGTCGGTCACCTTGAAGGCGCCTCCGAACACACCGATGTCCTCGCCCATCACGAGCACGCGCTCATCGGCGCGCAGCTCATCGCGCAGCGCCGAGGAGATCGCCTGGAGATAGGTCATCTCGGTCATGAGAGGTACCCGCTCCAGCGCGCGACTCCGTCCCCGAGCGACTCGGGCTCGCCCTCGCAGAAGACGCCGTCGGTCGCGGTCGCCGGATCCGGCATCGGGGCCTGCAACGCCGCGTCGGCCGCGGCGTCAATCGCCGCGGTCACCTCCGTGCGCAGCGCGTCGACGTCAACGCCGAGCGTCTCGAGCCGCTGCTCCTGGCGCTCGATCGGGTCTCGCTTGCGCCACTCCTCGACCTGTTCCTTGGGCACGTACTTCATGTCGTCGTGGGCGGCGTGTCCATGCATGCGCATCGTCACCGCCTCGATCAGCGTCGGGCCATCTCCGCCGACCGCTCGCTCGCGGGCGGCGAGGGTGGCCTCGAACATCGCCTCGACGTCGTTGCCGTCGACGGTGACGCCGTTGAACCCGTACGCCGCAGCGCGCTCGACCGGGTCGACCGCGAACTGCTTGTCCAGGGGCGTCGAGTACGCATACTGGTTGTTCTCGAGCACGAACACCACCGGCAGCTTCTGGACGCCGGCCCAGTTCATCGCCTCGTGGAAATCGCCCCGGGACGTCGACCCGTCCCCGAACCAGGTGAGCGCACAGCGGCGCTCTCCGCGGAGCTTGAATGCCATCGCCATTCCGGTGGCGACGAGCATCATGTCGGGCAACATCGAGACCATCCCCACGCAGCCGAGCGTCCGGTCGCCGAAGTGCACGTTCCCGTCACGCCCCGCGGTGATGCCGCTCGCCCGGCCCATGTACTGGGCGAGGATCCGGTCCGGCTCGACGCCGCGAATGATGTGCGCCGCGAGGTCTCGATGGAGGATGCACAGCCGGTCCTGCGGCGCCATCGCGAACGCGGCCCCGGCCGACACCGCTTCCTGGCCGTAGCCGTCGTAGAAGGAGCCGGGGACCTTGCCCTGGCGGTACAACGTCATCGCGCGTTGCTCGAGCCCGCGCATCAGCAGCATCGAGCGCAGCAGCCAGACACGATCGTCCAGCGTGAGGTGCTCGGGCTCGCGAGTCGGTGCGACGGGGGTCACATCCCCGGAATCGCTCACGCCGGTGCCCGGCGGAGCCGTATCGGTAGCCATCTCTCTTTCCCTCCCTATCCGGGGGCCGAGCGGGATCTCCGTCCGGCCCCGCTTTCAGCGGCCGCTCCCGGGATCACCGAGACCGGCCCCGCGAACGGGGTCGTCTCACCTTACTCCCTCGGGTGGAGGTGCTGCCCCACCCGGCGCAGCGAACATTCACCTTTACTCTTGGACACATGGAAGGTGCCCGGCTCACGCGCATGCGGTGGCGTCTGCGGGGTGCGTGGCTGGTCCCCGCGCTCGTGGTCGCGACCGTCGCCGACACTGCCATCGGTCACCTGCTGCCACCCGCCGGGGAGACGCAGACCATCTTCGCGGCCGCACTCCTCGGAATGTTCTTCAACCTCCTGGCGATGCTTCTGCTCCGGGTTCCGTTCTCGATCGTGCTCCGCCGCCGGCGCCCGGACCTTCCCCGGGTCGTCGCGCGCGATTACGCCGGGACGATCGCGATCACGCTCGTGTCCGCGGCGATCCTGCTCGTCGGCATCATGCACCGTCCGACGATCATCGCCAACCGCAACGCGATGAACGACGCGATCTCCCGCGCGCAGGCGTTCATCGGCGATCGCGCGCCCGCCGAGTTCCGCCGCAACCTCGAGCGGGTGAGCACGTACGCGATTGAGCCGGGCCGGATCTACCGCACGTGCGTTCCCGGCGACAGCACTTCACGGACGTACTGTGTCGTCGTCAAGACGCATATGCCGTTCGCCCAGAGCGTCACCTTCGCGGGCTACGAATCAAACGCCGATTTCTCACGCGGCGCCTGGTAGGACGACGGACGCGGGATCCTCCGATCGGAGGATCCCGGGTCCTCCCCCGCATGGCCCGACCGGGCGATGGTGCAGACGCTCGCCCGGATCAAGAATCGATGCATGCCATTCACCACCGCATCGAAGCTCACCGTCAAGCGCGGCGTCGACGCGCTGACCGCCTCGCTCGTCGTTGTCGTGCTCGGACCGCTGATGCTCGCGATTGCGCTCGCGGTTCGCATCAGCTCCCCCGGACCCGCGCTGTTCCGTCAGCGGCGGATCGGGCAGGGCGGCCGTGAGTTCGTTCTCTACAAGTTCCGCACCATGGTCGACGCTCCGGACGCTCCCGAGTTCGAGCTGCCCTCCGGCGCCGCCCCGGGTGGTGTCGAGGGGCGCGATCGGCGGACGTGGATCGGGCGCTTGCTCCGGGCAACGTCGCTCGACGAGCTGCCCCAGTTCCTCAACGTGCTCCGCGGCGATATGAGCGTGGTCGGCCCCCGGCCCGAGCGCCCGGAGTACGCCAGGCGGTTCGCGCTGACCGTCCCCGGCTACGTCGATCGGCTGCGCGTGAAGTCTGGGATCACCGGCTGGGCGCAGGCAAATGGTCTGCGCGGGCAGACCCCGATCGCTGACCGCGTCGCCTACGACAACTACTACATCGACAACTGGTCGCTGGGCCTCGAGCTCCGGACGATGGCCCTGACCGCGATCGAAATCGGGCGCCTGCGCGACCGCGGCGTCAGCCTCCGACAGCCCGCAACCACCTGGACGTGATGATTACGCTGGATCGATGGACACGAAACGGATCGCTCTCATTGCGAGCATCGTCGGATCCGGAATCGTGTTCCTGGACGGCACGATCGTCAACGTGGCGCTGCCGGCGATCCGGTCGAGTCTGCACGGCGGCCTCGCCACCCAGCAGTGGGTGGTGGAGGCGTATCTGCTCACGCTCTCCTCGTTGCTGCTCGTCGGCGGCTCGCTCGGCGATCTGTTCGGCCGGCGCCGGGTGTTCGCGATCGGCGTCATCGCCTTCGGCACGTTCTCGCTGCTGTGCGCGCTCGCGCCGAGCAGCGGCTGGCTGATCATCGGCCGGGCGGTCCAGGGCGTCGCCGGCGCGTTGCTCGTCCCGAGCACACTCGCGCTGATCATGGACACGTTCGATGCCGACGAGCGGCCGGCAGCGATCGGGACCTGGACCGCCTACACCGGCGTGGCGACCGTGATCGGGCCCCTCGGCGGTGGCGCGCTCGTCCAGGCGACCTCGTGGCGCTGGATCTTCGCCATCAACGTCATTCCGGCGCTGATCACGCTCTGGCTGCTCTCCCAGTTGCCGGACGACACGCGCACCCCCGGGCACGTCGACGTCCTCGGCGCCGTCCTGTGCGCGCTTGGCCTCGGCGGTCCGGTGTTCGCGCTGATCGAGCAGCCCGCCTATGGCTGGGGGGACCCGCGCGTGCTCGTGCCCCTGGTCGGGGGCATCGTCCTGTTCGGGTCGTTTCTCGCCTGGGAGCGACGCGCCAGTCATCCGATGATGCCGCTATCGCTGTTCCGTATCCGGAACTTCGCGGTCGGCAACCTGACGACGCTGACGCTCTATTCCGGGCTTGGCGTGGCCACGTTCTTCCTCGTCCTGTTCATCCAACAGGTGGGCGGCTACACGCCGGTTCAGGCCGGGATGTCGCTGCTGCCGATCACGGTCGTCGTGTTCCTGCTCTCCAAGCGGTTCGGCATCCTCGCCGATCGGCTCGGCCCACAGTTGTTCATGGGCGGCGGTCCGATCGTCGCCGGCCTCGGTCTGCTGCTCCTCGTCCGCGTCAACGGGAACGCCGACTACGTGACGCAGATCCTCCCCGGCGTGCTCGTGTTTGCGCTCGGGCTGTCAGCCACCGTCGCGCCGCTGACCGCGACGGTGCTCGGCTCCGTCGATCCGGGGCGCTCGGGCCTCGCGAGCGGCGTCAACAACTCGGTCTCCCGGGTCGCGGGACTGCTCGCGATTGCGGCGCTCGGGGCGGTCGTGGCGGGCAGCTTCACGTCGCGGGTCGACCACACGCTCGCCACCCGCCCGCTCGGTCAGCCGACCCGGGCGGCCCTCATCCGCGCTCGCGACAAGCCGCTCGTCACGTCGGTGAGCGGAGTGCCCGCCCCGGCGCGTCGCGTCGTCCACGCGACGCTCGTCGACGCCTCGGTCCACGCGTTCCGGATCGGGATCGGGATCGCCGCCGGCCTCGCCATGCTTGGCGGTCTCGTCGCACTCGTGGGGATCGTCAATCCGCGGCGGCGCGTGCCGAGCGCCGACTGTCCCGGCGGTGCGCTCGCGGCGGCCAACCAGGTCGTCGTCGGACGTCCGGCGACGAGCGCCGAGAACTCCGCGGCGACGGCCTGAGCGCCCGGGCTACCGCGCCGTCAGACGGGTGGTGAGCGTGGCCGCCCCGGCGAAGCTCGCCGTGATGCTCAGCTTGCCCTTCGGCACCTGGAGGCGGAACCGGACGTGCCCCTTCTTGTCGGTGACGCTCGTCAGCTTGTGGCCCTTGACGCTCAGGACCACCACCGCGCCCTTGATCGACGTTCCGAGGCTCGTCACCGTGAGGTTGAGCGTTCGGCGCCCGTGGCGCAGCTTGCGCGGCAGGCCGCCGAGCGAGAGCGGCAGCCCCAGCTGTGCTTTCACCGTCCGCCCCCGATAGCTGACCGCACCGGCTACGCCGAAGAAGTTGAGCGGAACTGCGCCCGTCGCACCGGTGTGGGCGGTGAACGCGTAGTTGTCGATCTGGCGGGCGTAGGTGGTGAGCGGCGCGCCGACGATCCCGAACACCTCGACGTGGGCGGTCCCGTTGCCGGTGCCGGTGATCGTGGCGGAGGAATACGTTCCGCCGGGCACGACGTAGGTCGTCGTGTCGCCCTGGTGGAAGATCATCCCGGTGCCATTGCCGGCGAGGTGTCCGTGCGCGTCGAGGCCGAACGTCTGCCCGCTGGCCGACGAGAACATCAGCGTCACCGGCGAGTGGGTCTGGACGATCTGCGGGGTGCCGTCGGGTGCGGCGCAGGAGTTGTAGAACTCCGCCTGCCCGGCCGGGTCGAGGACCGACCGCGGGTAGGGAAAGCCGAAGTACGCATACTGCTGGCCCGTCCACGCGGCGAGCGGTCCGAGCACCGAGCGCCCCGGAGCTGGCGTCTTGGCGCCGCTCACGTACATCGTCCACTGATCGAGCGTGCGCCCGACGGCGTTGAGCGGCGGCAGCGGCTGGCCGCCGTCCGCCGCCTCGACGATCGCCTCGGCGTCGCGGATGTCGAGCACGGCGGTTGGCCCGGCGGTCGGCGTGGCACTGCCCCGTGGGTAGAACAGGATGCCCGCGTGACCGGCGTAGCTGACCGGTCCGAAGTCAACGCCGGGGATGGCGGAATGGCCGGTGGCGATCAGCCAGTTGAGCAGGAGGTCCTGCACGACGGCCTCGGTCGGACCGGGCAGCTTGTTGAGCTGGACCTGGATCGCTCCGATGCCCGGAGACACGCCGTGGCGGATCGCGTTGTAGATGTCCGTCGGGATCTGGTCGAGGGGTGGCACGCGACCGGAGCCCGCGGAGTCGAACGGGAACGAGGCCTCATCCGACACCGTGTCGTCGGTCGCCTCGGCGGCGTGCAGCGGCCAGTGGCCGTCGGCCGTCCCCGGCCACACCGTCATCGGCGCCTGTCCGTTGGCGTCGGTGGTGACGGTGAACGGTGATCCGAGCGGCGAGCCGTCGGAGAGCAGCTGCGGGTAGAGCACCTTGCCGCCGGCGCAGACGAGCGCGAGCGGCGACGCATCGAGCGGAGGGGTCACCTTGACGTCCGTCCCCGGCGCCGGCTGGCCGGCGCTGTTGATCGCGTCGATCGTGCCCTCGAAGTGGCTCATTCCGTCGGCTGGCGCGTGCGACGGTGAGAAGTGCAGCTCGATCCGGTCGGGCGGCACCGTGAAGTCGGCCTGACCGTCGGTCTTGTCGAGGTTGAGATCGCAGGTTGTCGCCGACGCTGTGGCCGCTGCAGAACGACGCGACGTCGCGTACGCCATGCACGCTCACTCGGTACTGGCCCGGGTCGACGATCACCGAGTAGTACCCATCCGCGTTCGTCGGCTCCACGCTCGAGCTCGGGCCGTCGATGACGACCTGCGCGCCCTTCACCGGCTTACCGCGCTTGGTCCGGACCTCGCCGCTGATCGCTCGCTCGTGCGCACCGATCACCGCGTAGAAATCGCACGAGCTCCAGGGGCCGAAGCCGGACGTCCCTTGGATGCAGGCGATCGTGTAGTGAGATCGGGTTTGTGGATCGAGGGGGGTGGCCTCCGTCGCCTTTAAGGTGCACGACCCGGCTTTCGTGCCACAGCCCCTCGCAACGGTCACCCCAGCACCGACACCCCAGCTCCAGGACACGGCCTTGGCGCCGCCGGGACCGCATTGATCGGTCGCCGGACCGGCGTCGCCCACGATCTCCTCGTCGACGTGGACGATGTGCGGTGAGAACGAGACGGGCGCGCACCGCGAGTTGTACGTGCAGAAGGTTGTGACCGAAGCCGAACACGGCACCGGCGCCGGCCCGAGGAACTGCGGCACGCGGGCTTGCGCCGCGGGCGTCATCCCCGGCGTCGCAGTTGCGATCACCTGCACCGCGGCGCTCAGGCCGACGATGCACACAATCCGCGCGGCCCAGCGCGTGATCCCCCTGAATCGCCCTCTCATTCGCCACCTACGCTAGCCGTCCGTGGGGCGAGCGGTCAATACGTAGTTCTGCGTAAAGATGGGGAGGGACGGGTGATCCGGGCATCGGCAGGGAGCCGGAACAGCGACGGGAAGCGGAGCGCCAGGAACGGGTCTCCCGATAGCTCGAGCCGCCCGGACGACATCAGCTTTGGCCACCCGACGAGCCCGAGTGACAGCCGGATGAGATCGGGGAGGGCGATCGTCGCCACCGCCCGGGCAGCACCATCGGCGCCCGCGTGCACCCGGCACGCACCATCGTCGATCTCAAGCGTGAGCCGCACCGGCTGGCGCCCTGCCCGCTCCCGGACCCGCAATTCGAACGCCGCCGTCAGGTCGCGGGCGCGGGTCGGGTCGAACCACACCGGGATGACCCTCGCGATCGCCCAGCCGGTCATGCCATCAGGTACTGCATCGCGTCGGTGGGATCGGAGAACAGCATCAGCGCATCGTCGGTGGCCACCATCCGGCCGTAGTGCGTCGACATCTCATGCTGAATCGAGTACGCGTCGATCTCGTAGCCGAGCGCCTCGGAGACCTCGTCGTACGCGATTGATAGCCGGCCGCGAGAGCGGATGTCCCAGAACGCCGGCTGCTCGAGCACCTCGATCCCGTCGCGTCGGCCGAGGATCTCGGCGACGGCGTCGCCCTCGGCGCTCTTGGCCATCACGATCCCGACGTAGTCGAAGCTGCCGTCGTCGATCGTCGCCGCGGATGGGGGCTGCACGTTCGCGGGGCGGATCCGGCGCCTCGGGCGACGGGGCTGCTGGGTCGCCACCGCCTCGGCCGTGCCCGTGCCTCCGAGCCCAGTCTCACCGCGCACGCGGGCCGCATACGCCTGCACGCGCTGCACCGCCGTCCCGGTCTCGATTCCGCGGGGGATCTGCTCGGCGAATGGCGCGAGCGCGAGTGCCGCCTCGTTGGCGAGCGGCTCCCAGTCGGCGATCCATTGCTCGATGACCGCTCGGTTCTGCTCGCCGTGATGGGGGTCGGCGGCGAGGAACCGGACCAGTTCGGTGCTCCATGCCTGCGCCCACTCCCATTCCTGCGTTGCCACGCGGGCGAGCACCGGCGTGACCGTGTCGCCGTTCGCCGCCGCCGCCCGGATCCCGAGCTCACGGCGCAGGAGCGTGCCGACGATCGGCTCAAAACAGAGGTTCGCGGCCACGATCACCTCGCCCCAGTCCGGCGTGGCGGCGAGCCGTTCCAGGTACCGCCGGGTCGGCTGCCACGCCCCCTCGGACAGGAACGCATCGCGGGCGGCCTCGATCGGAAACGGCCCGTGGTGCTCTTCGAGATCCATTGCGTAGAGCACGAGTGCCTGGGCTGAGCGCTGCTTCATCGCCGCCTGCAGGCACACGCACGTCGCCACCGAGTCCGACAGGCATGCCCGCCCGATCGTGGCCAGGGCGAACCACAGCCCGTGCTCGACGTACGCAGGCACCTGGAGGCTCGCGCGCAGGAACGCGACCCACTCCGGGCTGAAGTCGTCGATCAAACCCTGCTCGGCGGCGGAGTGCATCGCGCCGTCGATCTGCTGCTCGAGTGCGGTCTCGCGCTGGTAGTACGGCCGCTCCCAGTACTCGCCGGGATCGCGGAACGCGAACCAGTCGGTCGATTGCAGCGCCGTCGAGGCGTCGTCCCAGGTGCCGCGTCCGTCCTCGAAGCTGACCGGCCAGCCGCGGCCCAGGTGCCGGTGGATCGACGGTTGGGTGTCGATCGTGACGTCCTCGTATAGCGACGCGCGGCGCTTGGCCGGCGTGTACCAGTCGAAGTCACGCATCGCGTCGTCCGCCCGCGGCGCCTCCGGCGCTGCGAACCGCTTGACCGGCGGCGCTGTGCCGGGAGTCACGTCGCTCTCGCCCTCGGCCTCGGCGGAGGTCGTGAACTTGTCGACGAAGATGCGCCGCCCGTCGATGCCGTGGCGGGCGAGCATCTCCTCCGCGGCCTCGACCATTGGCGGCGGTCCGCACATGTAGACGTCGGGCTCGTGCGGGGTGGCCGTCAGGTACTCATCGACCGCCTCGTGGACGAACCGCCCGGTCACGGCGCTGAACTCGGCGAGCTCGGCGGCGACGTCGGCGTAGAACACGTCGTCGTCCGTCCGCGCGCCGTAGAAGAACCGGATCGGACGCTCGCACCCCTGCCGCGCGAACTCGCGCAGCAGCGACAGGATCGGCGCCATCCCCGAGCCGCCGGCGATCATCACGATTGGCCGTTCGGAGTCGCGGGCGCGCAGGCTCCCGTACGGCCCGGTGTAGGCGATCTCGTCGCCCGGCTTCAGCTCACCGTCCAGCTTGCCGGAGAACCGTCCACCCGGATACCGCTTGACGATCAGCTCGATCTCCCCGGGCGCGACGCCGGCCATCGAAAAGGAGCGCCGCTCGCCATCGACGTGGAGATCGACGTACTGCCCGGGCGTGAACTGGAAACCGTCGGCGCGCAACACGAGCCGCGTGATGTCGTGCGTGAGGGGCTCGATCGTCTCGACGACGGCCAGTCCGTCGGCGATCGTGTGCTCGAGCCGGTAGTTGTCCGGGTCGTAGTGGAGCAGCTCGACGACGAGGTCTTCCTCCGGCATCGCCCGGCACATGAGCGCGTAACCGTTCGCGCGTTCGGTATCGGAGAGGGCGAAGCTGCTGTAGCGCTTCAGCGCCACGTCTCCCTCGAGCAGGAAGCACTTGCACGCCGAGCACTGGCCCTCGCGGCAGCCGTAGACGAGGTTGTAGCCCTGGCGGAAGGCGGCGTCGAGCACCGTCTCCTCCGGGTCGCATTCGATCTCCTCGCCGATCGGCTCGAAGCGAATCCTGTGACCGCTCACTTCGCGTCGCTCCAGTCGCCGGAGGGGAGCCCAAGCTCGCGGGCCACGCGGATGTTGGGACTGACGAAGTGCAGGTCGTGGCGGCGGATGTCAGTGAGCGTCCACCGGCGCTCATCGCCCAGGTGCGGCTGGCCGATCAGCGTCTTGCCGTCGGAGCGCACGAACCCGAGGTCCCGGATCACGTCTGAGGCCTCCCATCCGTGATAGCGGTCGAGGTAGTTGCGATCGCCGGTGTAGCGGCCGGGATTCGAGACGTCCATCCACTCGCATTCCTGCGAGCAGTAGAACCGGGTCCGGGGGTCCGGCGTTCCGTTGCTGTTCGGGCCGGGGGCGATCCGGTGCCGGCGATCGTCTTCGGAGACGCACAGTCCCTGGCAGGTCCAGCAGAACGGCGGTGCCATGTTCATGAACTGGAGCGGCAGAAACCCGGCGGCGGGATCGATCCCCTGCCGGTAGCCCTCCCAGAACGCGCCGTACTCGGCGTACCAGCCCGGGTACTTGGCCTCGAACCACTCAAAGTCACGCTCGTCGAGCGGGTCGAACCGCCAATGGGCGAGCGGCCAGGCCGCGAAGGCGAGGATCGCGTGGCGGTGGTGCACGCCCGCGACGAGCCGCTCGCGCGCGCGGTCAAAGATGTCCGTCGGGATGTTGAGCCCGAGCTTGCCGAGCTTCATCACGTACGCACGGTGCCAGTCGTCCCGCACCCACCGATCCCATTTGTCGAGATAGGACTCGGGATCGGAGCGGTCGCGCGAGAAGTACTCCATGACGACGGCCGAGAAGATGTCGATGAACGCGTGGTTGATCCAGAACGCCTGCTGGAGGTCGCGCTCGATGAGCGGCGCGTTGTGGTCGTCCTGGAGGACCGTGAGGAGCGTCGCGTAGCCGTTGGAGATATGCCGGGCCTCGTCGGACTGGACGCTCAGGTACGTCGTCGGCAGCGTGAAGTCGCCGTTGCGCGCCGCCACGTCGGGCAGCGCAACGAAGACGATGTTCGTGAACGCGGTCTCCGCGACCACCTGGAGCGTGAACGCGCACTGGATCGGATCGCCGACCATGAAGTGGCTGAGCATGTTGAGACCGGGATTGGTGAGCACGCTGTTCGTGAACGCCTTCGGTCCCAGGTTCCAGCCGGCCGGGTCGGGCACGTTCTTCGCGTACCACCGCGCGAGCGACATCTGCATCCCGGTGTGGCGGATCTCGTCGACGAACTGCACGTGGTAGCCGTTGCGCAGCTCGTTGTTCGGCACCGCGCTCATCAGCATCGACATGCACCGCCCGGCGCCGATCTCGGCAAAGTTCGTCACCGTGATGAACGGCTTGAGGATCTCGAGCCAGCGCTCGTGCGCCTTGTGCGGCATGTCAGCGCGGACGGCCGCGTCGAGACCGCCGTACACCCGCTCATCTTTCTCGAGCTCCATCGGCAGGTACTCCCGCATGATGTGCTTCATCGGGTCCTTCGCCTTGTTCGGGAACCGGTACCGGGTCGGGTAGCGGACCGCTGGCTCGTGATACGAGGGATCCCAGCCGAGCTGCGCGATGCGGTCGTGCGTTTGGGTGATGCTCCGGCGACTCATGATGCGCACCGTATGCGTCTCTTGCCCAATGATCCACCCCGTGGTGCAACGTTCTCACCGGATCGCTTTGTCACAATCTGACAATGGAGCCGATACCGGCCGACACGGTGGCCGCGGTGCGCTCGGCGCTGCACCGGCTCGCCGATGGAATCGTCGAGGAGATCCGCACCGAGAACCCGGTCTACGCCGATGTGCTCGAGGGACCGGAGGGGGTCGGGATCCGGCTCGGCATCGAGCAGGCGATCGGCGCCTTCCTCGATGCGATCGAGCGCGGTGAGAATCCCGGGGGCGAGACCGCCGAGGTGTGGCGGCGGCTCGGCGAGGCGGAGTTCCAGGCGGGCCGCAACCTCGATGCTCTCCGCGCCGCGTGGCGCACCGGGACGCGGGCGGCGTGGCGCGGCGCGGCGAATCTCGCGGCCGAGGCCGGGATGCCGACGGCGACGGTGATCGCGCTCGCCGAGGCGATCTTCGTGTTCACCGACGAGCTCGCCAGCGACGTCGTCGAGGGCTACGTGCGCCGACAGTCCGACGAGGCGGGCGAACGAGAGCGCCGACGCCGTCGGCTGATGTCATTGCTGCTCGACCCCGACGGCGGCGATCCGGAGGCGCTCGCGCATGCCGCCGAGCTCGCCCACTGGCCGCTGCCGCGCGCCGTCGCCGTGCTCGTGCTCGACTCCGACCCCGACACCGACACCGACACCGCCGGACCGCTCGTCCGCCGGCTCGATCTCGACGCGCTCGTCGGGAGCGAGGCCGGTGGCGCCATCCTCGTCCTCGCGGACCCGGACGGGCCCGGTCGGGCGGCCGCGCTGCGCCGCGCACTCGCCGACGTCACCGCCGCTGCGGTTCTCGGTCCCACGGTGGCCGTCCGTGAGGCCCACCGCTCGCTGCGCTGGGCCCGGATCGCGCTCGAGCTCGTCCGCCGAGACGCCCTGCCCTCAGGCCGCCCGACCCGCGTGGCCGACCACCTGGCGACGGTCGTGCTGCTCCAGGATGCGGGAATGGCCCGCGCGCTTGCCGCCCAGCATCTCGCCCCGCTTGACGTCCTGCCGGAGGCCGAGCGCGAGCGGCTCCTCGAGACGCTCGCCGCGTGGCTCGACCACCAGCGCCACACGCCGCGGATCGCCGCCGAGCTCCACGTCCATCCCCAGACGGTGCGTTACCGGATCGGCAAGCTCCGCGACCTGCTCGGCGACGCGATCGACACCCCGGACGGACGCTTCGAGCTCGAGCTCGCCCTACGTGCCCGCGGCGCACTCGCCAGATAACGCGATAACGCGATCACGCGATCACGCGCCCGAGCCGCCTTCCCGCGACGGACGCAAGGAATTCGCCAAAGTCCGCTCGGTTGAGAGTTCCTGGCGAGTTTCTTGCGCTGAGCGTCACTTCCGCGCCAGGATCCGCTCTGCGGCGCCGATTTGGCGCTTTTCTTTCGTGCGTGGGACCGCAGATCCGTTCCGCCGAGCGTCTGACCGCCGACCTCCTCGATGCCCAGGATCAGCCGCGGCGATGGGTGTACGCCGCTGTCTCGTGACGGACCAACCCCACCAGGTTCCCGAGCGCGAGGTTGACGTCGACGCGGTGCAGTCCCCAGCTCGGCCCGAGCGACGCCGTGACGACCGGGCGGTGGTCGCTCGGTGTGGCCTCCGGCGTGATGTTGAGCCACGTGGCGCCCCCGGTGGAACGACACCGCGCCGTGTACTGGCCCGGAAACGACACCCACGGCGTCGTCGGCGGGCTGAGTGCGGGGCCGCGGGCCTGCATCCCTCCGATCGTGCCGCTGAGGAAGTATGGGAGCAGCGCCCCGCGGCCGCCGGTGAGCGCGGCCGGGTTGACGCACAGGACCTGAAGGTCCGTCCCGCGGTGGGCGTACGGGTTGATGCCAGTCCCGACCCGACCGAACAGGCTGTTCGTGGGCGGCGTCCCGTCGAAGCTCGAGTACGCGACGACACACCCCGTCTCGGTCACGCTCCGACACCCCGGGATGTGGGCGAAGTCACCGCCGATCCGCTTGCCGCGCTTGACCGTGACGTTGCCGCCGAGGAGCAGCGCCGAGACGAGTCGCTTGCGGACCGCGCGCTTGGCGTCGACCTCACGGGAAAGCAGCGGGATCAGCATCGAGGAGCCCTGGGAATGGCCGATGAACACGATCCCGCGCCCGTGGTTGTCGTGGGCGAGGTAGTCGCGGAACGCCGACAGCACGCCGGCGTAGGCGGTCGCCGCGCCGGCCGCCGTGATCCCGCCCGGCTTGAAGATCGCAGGCACCGTCAGCTGTGGGTACATCGGCGCGTACACCCGGCACACCGAGGAGAAGCGGGACGCCTGATCGATCGCCACCGCGGTCTCCTGCGGGTCGACGTGAAGGTTCGCGTTCGTCGTCGGCTGCAGGCTGACCGTCGGATAGATGTAGAAGCAGTCGATCGCCGGGCGGGCGGCCGGGCGTGAGTGCTGCACGGTCCGGTGGCCGTGGGCGTCGATCGCCGTCGTCGTCGTGCTGCTGAGGCACGGGTTGTGGGCGAGCCCCGGTCGGCACAACCAGACCGTCGCCGCGGACGCCGTCGCGCCGCTCACCAGCATCGCGGCGATCACGAGACCGAGTCCGAATACGACAGCGACGCGCGCCCTCATCAGTCGCCGGCCGTCAGCTCTTCGATCTCGGTGATGTCGCGCGGGAGGCACACGTCGCAGAAGTCCTGTCCGAACGGGCTGAGCCGGAGGCTGCGGTGAATGGTCTTGGCCCGTGTCGTGTCCTTGATCGCGCGGAGCACGTCGGGCTGGGCCTCGAGGACCTGGTAGGCGATCGGATCCGGCAACGGCTCGTCGGAGAGCCAAATGAGCCCGAGGCGGTGGAGGTTGTTCAGGTAGGCAGGCACGCGATCACGGTGGCGCAGCCCGGCCTGGGCACCCATCATGTTCAGTCCCTGCGCGACGAGCTGTGAGCCGACGCCGATCAGGTTCGTCGCCCGGACGTCGACGAGGGGCTGCGGGCCGTCAGACGCGAGCACGCGCAGGATCCGCGCCTCGTCCGGGGCGAGTTCGGTGAGGATCCGCGCATATGCCGGGTGGGCGTCGTCGTCGTCGTAGACGTCGGCGGCCTGTTTGAGGAGCTCGGCGCCGAGCTGCCGCAGCGCCTGGCTGTCAGTGACCCGGCCGTTGCGCCGGCCCCGCCGGGACAACGTGCCTGCGCCGCCCGGTCCCGTCAGCAGTTGCACCTGCTCATCAATCTCGTTGACGCCGAGGAACTCCCGCGCGTAGCCGCGCAGTTCCTTGCGCACGTCGATCACGAGGTCCGCCGCCGCGTCGGGGTCGACGGCCGCGCGGGCGAGTCGCCGCCCCGTCCGCACCGAGGTGTTGATGCCCCAGGCCGCGCCGCGCAACCACGTCCGGACGCTCAGCCGCGCGAGCGCCGGCAGCAGCTCGGCGAGGATGTCCGGCTCGGCGAGCGCGTCGGCCGGCTCGCTGACGCGCGCGGCCTCCTCGACGACCGGATCCTCGGGCTCGCTCATCCGAACAGCGCCAGGTGGACGAGGCCGCCGGCGAAGCCGAGCACCGCGCCGTGGAGGAGCAGCAGCCACTCGTCCTCGCGGGTCGCGGTGCGGAGCATCTCGGCGAAGTCGGCGGCAGGCATCTCGCGCATGCGCTCAGAGATCAGCTTACGCATCGTTTCTCCCTGCTGGCGCGTGAACTCCGGGTCGCTGAGGGGAGTCATCATCGACTCAACCGGTTCGGCGGCGAGCGACTCCCGGATCGCGTCGTACTCGCGCCGGCCGATGGCGACCCGCACCGCCGCGCGGGCCGGTCCGATCGCCTGATCGATCGCCGGGCGCATCGAGGACTCGATCAGATACCGCGTGCGGTCGGACTGGGGTCCGCCCAGCAGCTCCCTACCGAAGTTGGCGACGGTCACGATTTCGTCGGCCACGATCCGCGCGTACACGTCGGCGACCTCGGGCTGGCGCTTGACGAACAGGCCCTGCACGCGAAACGGCCCGACCTTCCGCGCCTCCGCCGGCTCGTAGATCATCCACAGCGCGACCCAGTTGGTGACGTAGCCGACAACGACGCCGAGGATCGGGAGCAGCCACCAATTGGTGACGAAGTGGGTGAGCGCCGCCACCGGGATCCCGAGCACGAAGCCGAAGAAGAAGCCGAAGTTCTGGATGAACTTCAGCTCGCGCCGCCCCATGTCGAGGAACACCCGGTTCGCGAGTTCCGGGTCGAAGCGGTTGATCACCATCAGCTTGACGTCGACGAGCTGATCGATGTTGTCGGCGATCTCGCCGGTGAGCCGATGCACGACCTCCGGGAGGCGCTGTTGCACGCGTTGATGGACGAGCTCGCGGATCGCCGGCGGCAGCTCGTGCCACAGCCGCGGATGTTCGCGCTCCATGATCGTCTCGACGATGTCGTGCATCTCGTCCCGCAGGCCGACGATGATCTGCTCGGCGATCTTCTCCGGGTCAAGCTGCTGGAAGAACTCGGTCGGCGTGCCGAGCTTGGCGATCCCGCTGTCGACGGCGAGGCTCCCCATCTTGGCCGCGCGCGACGGGATGATCCCCTGCCACCCGATCCCCCCGACCATGATCCCGGGGATCTGCCGGAGCTTGTACGGCAGCAGTCGCGCGGCCGACTTGAGCCACTCGGCGCGCACGCCGCGGAAGTGAACCGGGTAGAACAGCATCAGCACGCCCGTCCAATTCGTCAGGTAGCCGATCGCGCCGGTGACGAAGGGGACCGTGATCAGAGCCAGCGTGCTGGTGCTCAAGGTGCGCCAACGCTACCCGCGAGTAGCCCGAAGCGCACCCCGGTTACCCTTCGGCGCCGATGTCCAACGTCATCCTCATCACCGGGGCCTCGACCGGCATCGGCGAGGCGGCCGCCCGGCGGCTGGCCACCGAACCCGGCGCCGTACTCGTGCTCGCCGCGCGTCGAGAGGAGAAGCTTGAGGCGCTCGCCGCCGAGCTGGCGCCCGTCAAGTGCACGGTCGTGGCCGTCGATCTCACCGCCGCCGACGCGCCCGCGCGCGTGCGTGAGGTGATCGAGCGCGAACACGGCGGCCGGCTCAATCTGCTCGTCAACAACGCCGGGGCCGCCTGGCGCGGGCGCTTCGACGAGACCGGGTGGGCGAACATCGAGCGCCACATGCGGCTCAACTTCGAAGCGCCGGTCAAGCTCACCGAGGCGCTGCTGCCGCTGCTGAAGGCGACCGCGGCGGCGGGGGAGAAGGTCGCGATCGTCAACATCGCGAGCACCGCGGCCCGCGTGTCGCGACCGAACAGCGGCGCCTACTCATGCAGCAAGTTCGCGCTCGCCGCCTGGAGCGACGCGATCAACGGCGAGCTGGCGGCGGACGGCATCCATGTCGGAGTGGTGCTGCCCGGGTTCGTCAAGACCGAGGGTTTCCCGGCGGCCGAGCTGCTCGCCAAGCCGCACACGCGCTGGATCGTCTCGACTCCGGACAAGGTCGCCGACGCGATCGTCGACGCGGGCCCGGGCGGTCGGGCAGAGCGATATGTGCCCCGGCCGTACTGGTTCGCGGCGGCGTTGCGGATCCTCGCGCCCGCGCTCGTGCGTCGCGGCACCGCCGGCGGTGCGTTCACCACCGCCACGAAGTCCTCCACTGACTGACTGATCGGTCGGCCGCCGCGGCGGGCTAACCTACACCGCTGTAACAACTCGAATCCAGGAGTAGTTCGATGAATGCACCTGCCCGCCGCGTCGCGGTACTCGGGGGCATCCGGATCCCATTCGCTCGCCAGGACGGGCCGTACGCGACGGCGTCCAATCAGGACATGCTGACCGCGACGCTCGACGCGCTGGCGACGAAGTTCGACCTCCAGGGGGAGGTCGTGGGGGAGGTTGCCGCGGGAGCCGTGCTCAAGCACAGCCGTGATTTCAACCTGACCCGGGAGTCCGTCCTCGGCTCCAAGCTCGCCCCGGAGACTCCGGCCTACGACGTTCAGCAGGCGTGCGGGACGGGGCTCGAGACGACGATCCTGGTGGCCAACAAGATCGCCCTCGGACAGATCGAGTGCGGCATCGCCGCCGGATCGGATACGACCTCCGACGCGCCGCTCGCGCTCAATGAGGATCTCCGTGAGGTGCTGCTCGAGGCCAAGCGCGCGAAGACGAACGGCGGGCGGCTGCGCGCGCTCGCCAAGCTCCGCCCCCAGCAGATCGTGCCGGAGATCCCGCGCAACGCCGAGCCACGGACCGGTCTGTCGATGGGCGAGCACACCGCGCTGATGGCCCGTGACTGGGGGATCCCGCGCGAGCAGCAGGATGAGCTCGCGGTGCGCAGCCACCGCCACCTGGCGGCCGCCTACGACACGGGCTTCCTCGATGATCTGGTGACGCCGTTCCTCGGGCTCGAGCGCGATCAGAACCTTCGTCCGGACTCGAGCGTCGAGAAGCTCGCCAAGCTCCGCCCCGTGTTCGGCGGACCCGACGGCACGATGACCGCCGGCAACTCGACGCCGCTCAGCGATGGCGCCTCAGCGGTGCTGCTCGCAAGCGAGGAGTGGGCGGCCGAGCACGGTACCCCGGTGCAGGCCTACTTCACCGGGGCGCAGACCGCGGGCGTCGACTACGTCGGCAAGCGGGAAGGTCTGCTGATGGCCCCCGCCTATGCGATGCCGACGATGCTCGCGCGGGCCGAACTCACGCTCCAGGATTTTGACTTCTACGAGATCCACGAGGCGTTCGCCGCCCAGGTGCTGTGCACGCTGAAGGCGTGGGAGGACCCAGTGTTCTGCCGCGAGCGGCTCGGGCTCGATGCTCCGCTCGGCGCGATCGATACCGAACGACTCAACGTCCACGGCGGCTCGCTCGGCGCCGGGCACCCGTTCGGCGCCACGGGCGGGAGAATCGTTGCCGGACTCGCCAAGACGCTCGCCGAGAAGGGCTCCGGCCGCGGCGTGATCTCGATCTGCGCCGCTGGCGGACTTGGTGTGACCGCGATCATGGAGGCGGCAAATGGCTGACCGTTACCAGCAGCTGATCAACACTCCGGTCGGGCGGATCGTCTCCAAACAGGTCGGTCTGCCCGCGCCGGTGAGGATCGAGCGCTTCGAACCTGGACATCCGGTGATCGACGGACCCGTGCTGCTCGGGGGGGCGCCGTTTGGCCGGTTGATCGGCCCGGCGATGAACGTGCTCGCCGGGATCGGCGCCGAGGCGCACACGCCGATGCTCGACGAGGTCCGCAACGCTGCTGCCGACGCCGGCGTCGACGCTCGGGTGTTCAACCCCGAGGTCGCCACCGCGGATCAGACGTTCAAGGCGCTCGTGTTCGACGCCACGGGCATCACGTCGACCGACGCGCTGCACGAGGCCTGGGCGTTCTTTCACCACACGATCCGGCGCGTGCGCCAGTCCGGCCGCGTGATCGTGCTCGGCACGCCGCCGGAGAGCGCGAGCGCCCCGCCGGAGGCGATCGCCCAGCGCGCGCTCGAGGGCCTCGTCCGCTCGATCGGCAAGGAGGTCCGTAAGGGCGCGACCGCGCAGCTCATCTACGTCGCCCCGTCGGCCGAGCAGGGCGTGGAGTCAACGCTCCGGTTCCTGCTCTCGCCGAAGTCGGCGTACGTCTCCGGCCAGGTCATCCGCATCGTCCCCGGGGGCTGGATCACGCCGGGCGTCGACTGGGACCGGCCGCTCGCCGGCAAGGTCGCGCTTGTCACTGGCGCCTCACGCGGGATCGGCGAGGCGATCGCCCAGGTCCTGGCGCGGGACGGCGCTCACGTCGTCGGGGTGGACGTGCCCGCGATGGCCAGCGAGCTGTCAAAGGTCACCGGACGGCTCGGTGGCTCCTCGCTCACCGCCGACATCACCGACGGCGGTGCGCCTGCGGAGATCGCGAGCCATCTGCTCGAGGCCCACGGCGGCGTCGACATCGTCGTCCACAACGCCGGCATCACCCGCGACAAGACGCTCGGCCGGATGAGCGCGGAGCTGTGGGACGCGGTGCTCAGCGTCAACATCGGCGCCCCCCAGCGAATCGACCGGGAACTGTTTGAGCGCGAGGTGTTCCGCGACCAAGGCCGGATCATCGCCGTCTCCTCGATCAGCGGCATCGCCGGCAACGCGGGCCAGACGAACTACGCGACGTCGAAGGCCGGCGTGATCGGGTTCGTCGAGGCGTGGGCGCCGGAGACGTTCAAGCGCGGTGTCACGCTCAACGCGGTCGCGCCGGGATTCATCGAGACGAAGATGACGGCGGCGATGCCGATCGCCACCCGCGAGGTTGGACGGCGGATGAACAGCCTGTCCCAGGGCGGCCTTCCGGTCGACGTCGCCGAGACGATCGCGTGGTTCGCGTCCCCGGCATCCGGATCGGTCAACGGCAACATCGTCCGCGTCTGCGGGCAGTCCCTGCTCGGAGCGTGAGCGCGATGTCTGAGCGAACCCTCTCCTCCTCGCCGTCGATGCCGGTCCTGTTCGCACGGGCGGGCGCCGCGATGGTCCCGGGCGCGTCGCGGCTGCCGTTCATCGGCGGCGGCGGGGGCGACATCCCGGACCTGACGCTCGTGCTGAACGACGTCGCGGTCGAGCCCTCGCGCCTGGAGTCCTACCGTCGGGTGTGCGCCTTCGGGTCCGGGGGTGACGCGCTCCCCGCCACCTATCCCCACATGCTCGCGTTCCCGCTCCATCTCGCGCTCATGACCGACTCGAGCTTCCCGTTTGGCGCGATCGGGCTCGTCCACATCGTCAACCGGATCGTCCAGCACCGGCCGATCCGCGTCGACGAGCGCCTTGATCTACGCGTGTGGGCAACGCCGCTCGGGCCGCACCCCCGCGGACAGCAGTTCTCGATCCTGACCGAGGCCCGTATCGGCGACGAGGTCGTCTGGGAGGAAGTGTCGACGAACCTGCGTCGAGGCCGCTCAGATGGCGGCGGCGGCGCGGCGTCAGCGTCGACGACCTCGCCCTCGATCGACGTCCGCGATGCCGCGGATCTGCCATCGGTCGAGGACTGGCAACTCGCCGGCGACCTCGGCCGCCGGTACGGATCGGTGTCCGGCGATCTCAACCCGATCCACGTTCATCCGCTGACGGCGCGCCTGTTCGGGTTCCCGAGCGCGATCGCCCACGGGATGTGGACGAAGGCCCGGTGTCTCGCGGCGCTGGGATCCCGGCTCCCTGACGCCTTCACCGTCGACGTCGCGTTCCGCAAGCCGATCCTGTTGCCGGCGACCGTCACGTTCGCGGCCACCGACGGCGACGGCCCGGAGCTCCGCTTTGGCGTCCGCGGCGCGGGCACCAAGGCGACGGCGCACCTCGACGGCACCGTCACCCGCTGACCGCCCCCTCCGCCAGCCCCGGGCGCATGTGAATGGCGATCCACCTCGGACAGGCCGAGGTACGGCTCCAAACTTCTGCGGTGGCTCAGGTCTCGTCGTGGCGCAGCTCGTCGAACATGTCGCGCATCCGATCGAGCACGGCCGCAGCGGTGCGCAGTTCGTCGTCGGAGAAGTCGGCCATCGCGGCCCTCCAGCGCGGCTCGTAGCGGGCGCGGCGCTTCTCGATCAGCATCCGGCCGCGATCGGTGAGCGAGATCAGGACGACCCGTCGGTCGCGGTCCGAGCGCTCGCGGCGCACGAGTTGGGTTGCGACGAGCCCGTCGAGCATCTCGGTTGCGGCCGCGGGGGAAAGGTCGGCCGCGAACGCCAGCTCGCTCGACGACATCGCCTCGTGGTCGCGCAGGCTGAACAGCAGGCCATACTGCGCGTCGCTGAGCTCGGCGCCCGGGCGGCGGGTCTCACGTCCGCGCAGTCGCCGAACTGCCGCCGTCGCACCCTTGAAGGAGCGTCCGAGTTGCGCGAACGGGTCAAGCGCCGGGTCGGCCGAGCGCTGCGTGGCCGAGCCCGCGCGCGTGGCCGAGCCCGCGCGCGTGGGAGCGCGGCCCGAACCGCCAGGCGGGGCCGCCGCGCGCGGACTCATGCCGCCACCGCCTCGGCAAGCGTCTCCGCCGACGGCTCGGCCGCATCACCCTTGGCACGACGGGCCGCCCGCTCGGCTCGGAACAGGACCACGCACGGGATGATCGCCAGCGCCGCGATCCCCGCCGACCACCAGAACGCGGTCCCGTAGGCTGACGCCGCTTCGCTCGGTGTGTGCGCGCCGACGAGCGCCCGCTGGAGGATGACTGCGAGCACCGCGGTTCCGATCGAGCCGCCCACCCGTTGGAGCACATTGAGCTGTGGGGTCGCCTGCGGGAGTTCGGAGCGGTGGAGTGACGCGAACGCCGCCGCCATCGCAGGCATGAACGCAAACCCGATGCCGATTCCGCGGACGAACATCGCCACCGACAGCCAGGCGACCGACGTGTGGGCGCTGACGAACCCGAACGGGATCGTCGCGATCGCCGTGACGGTGCAACCGAACAGCGCCAGCGGCCCACCCCCGAGACGGTCGGTCAGCCGGCCCGCGAGCGGCATGATCAGCACCATGCCGAGGCCCTGGGGTGCCGTCAGCAACCCGGTGTCGACGACGCTCTCATGCCGGACCGTCTGCCAGTACAGCGGCAGCAGGATCATGCCGCCGAACAGGGCCGCACCGAGGCAGAACATCGCGAGGGACGCCGATGAGAACGTCGGCCGGCGGTACAGGCGCAGGTCGAGCAGCGGGTACCGCACGCGGAGCGCGTGCACGGCAAACGCCGCGATCAGCAGAAGTCCGACGACGATCGGGACGATCACCTTCGGCGAGGAGAAGCCGCCGGTGCTCCCGATCTCGGCGAGGCCGTAGGTGAGGATCGGCAGGCCGCTCGACATCAGGATCAGCCCCCGCACGTCGAGGGGATGGGTGCGCTTCGGCGCGACCCGAGGCAGCGTCCGCCACGCGGCGAGCACCGCGATGATCCCGATCGGAACGTTGACGAAGAAGATCCAGCGCCAGCTGATGTTGTCGACGATGAGACCGCCGAGCGTCGGCCCGAGGATCGGAGCGAGCATCGCCGGCACGGCGACGATGCTCATCACGCGGCCCATTCGTTCGGGCCCCGCGGCCTGGGCCATCATCAGCTGGCCGACCGGAAGGATCATGCCGCCGCCGACGCCCTGGATGACGCGGAAGAGGATCAGCTCGGTTGAGGAACTCGCAAATCCGCACAGCGCTGAGGCGCAGGTGAACAGAACGAGCGATACGAGATACACCTGCTTGGCGCCGAACCGTTCGGCCGCCCAGCCGCTCACCGGGATGACGGCGGCGAGCGAAAGCATGTAACCGGTGACCACCCATTGGATCTGAGAGATGCCGGCGTGGAGGTCGCGGCCGAGCGTCGCCAACGCGACGTTCACAATCGTCGTGTCGAGGATCGACATGATCGCGCCGAGGATCACGACAATGCTGATCCGCCAGACGTACGCGTCGATCCGAGTGTTGTTGGGACTCATTAAGTCGGGTCCTTCCCCTGTCAAATTTCTGAGGCTCCGAAAGATTAGGCACCGAAGTATTCCTCTGTCAAGCTATCGTGGCTACCAATGACTTCATTTACTGACCTCGGCCTCGAACCGGCGCTGCTTCAGGCGATTCAAGACGTCGGTTACGACGCCCCGAGCCCAATCCAAGAGCAGGCGATCCCGCCACTGCTCGCCGGCTCGGACGTCATCGGCCAGGCGCAGACCGGCTCGGGCAAGACGGCGGCGTTCGGCCTGCCGATGCTCCAGTACATCGATCCGGAGGAGCACGAGGTCCAGGGACTCGTGCTCACGCCGACCCGAGAGCTCTGCATCCAGGTCACGCAGGCGTTGCGCGCGTACGGCAAGTCGAAGGGCGTCGACATCGTCGCCGTGTTCGGCGGGGCTCCGATCCGGACCCAGCAAGCGCAGCTGCGCGGTGGCGGTCACGTCGTCGTCGGCACGGTGGGACGGGTCAAGGACCTCATCTCGCGTCACTCGATCGTTCTGCACTCGTGCCGCTTCGTCGTCCTTGACGAGGCTGACGAAATGCTCGACCTCGGTTTCCTGGAGGACGTCGAGCGGATCATGTCGCTGACGCCCTCCAGCCGCCAGACCGCCCTGTTCTCGGCGACGATGCCGCCGGCGATCCGCCACCTCGCCGACCAGTACCTCTATGACCCGGTCACGATCAAGGTGCAGAGCGCGACGCTGACCGTGGACACCGTTGAGCAGTTCGCGCTCGAGGTCAAGCCGCGGGAGAAGCCGGACCGGCTGCTCGAGGTGCTCGAGGCCGAACATCCGGACCAGGCGATCGTGTTCGTGCGGACCAAGATCCGTTGCGAGCAGCTCTTCCGGACGCTCCGCGACCGCGGGATGAACGTCAAGGCGCTCCATGGCGACATGAGCCAGGGTGCCCGGGACGGGGTCATGATCTCGTTCAAGGACGGGCGCCTGCCGCTCCTCGTGGCCACCGACGTCGCCTCCCGCGGGCTCGACATCTCCGGCATC
The DNA here is from genome assembly GCA_963850335.1 of uncultured Solirubrobacterales bacterium. Taxonomy (GTDB): domain Bacteria; phylum Actinomycetota; class Thermoleophilia; order Solirubrobacterales; family Solirubrobacteraceae; genus Palsa-465. The sequence continues at coordinate 132,611 of CAWKKY010000004.1, forward strand.
TCGCACGTCATCAACTTCGACATTCCGCCCTCACCCGACATCTACGTGCACCGCATCGGACGCACCGGCCGGGTGGGTCGCAGCGGCCGCGCGATCACTTTCTACGAACCGCGCCAGCAGCGCGAACTCCAGGCAATCGAGCGCCACGCCGGAGTCAAGCTGTCGCCGTGGGTCAAAGACGCCCGCGTGGCACCGACGGCGGCGAAGCCCGCGCGCCCGCGCCGGCACTCCAAGCCGCACGTCTCGCCGAACGGCGACGGGCCGGTCCGCAAGCTGATCATCTCCGGCGGCCGCGCGGCCGGATTCGAGCCCTCGGACATCATCCACGCGATCACCGCCGCGACCGGCCTTGACGGCGAGGCGGTACGCAACGTGCGGGTGCTCGAGCGCTTCGCGTTCGTCGATGTGCCCGAGGTCGAGGCCGACCGCGTCGTCGACAGCGTCCGCGGGACCTCCGTCAACGGTCACGAGCTCCGGCTCGAATCGGCGCGGACGTAACGTCCGCATAAGAGGGGTCTTATGTTGGCCGCGACTTCGCGGCCAACAGCGTGTTACGAGAACTCGAACCCCCGGGCCGGGGATGTACGTATCCAACCTCAAGGGAGGCTCGATGCATCCACGCTCTCTCGTCCGCCGGCGCCCATCCGCGCCGCTCGTCATTTCCGTGATCGCGCTGTTCGTCGCTCTCGGCGGCGTCGGCTACGCGGCGTCCACGCTGCCCTCCGGGAGTGTCGGCACCGCCCAGCTGCAGGACAGCGCGGTGACGAACTCCAAGCTCGGCAACCAGTCGGTCGGTAACTGGAAGCTCCGCTTCGGAGCCGTCGGCTCCCGCAAACTCGCGAACGCGGCGGTCGGCACGAAGCAGATCAACACCAACCAGGTTCAGGCGCGCGTCACCGGCGCGTGTCTGACGCCGGGACAGGCGGTCAACGCCGTCAGCCAGTCCGGCGCGGTCAGCTGCGGCGAGACGACCGCGCCACAGTTCGGGATCGCGACGAAGGATCCGGTGACGATCACTGCGTCGAATAGCTCGACGCAGATCCTCGCCGACACGCTCCCGAGCGGCAGCCCTTACCTGCTGTTCGCGACGGTCAATGCCACGGTCACTGGCTCGGATCCCGGGCAGTGGGTCAAGGTCGCGTGCACGCTGTCCCCGGGTGGCACTGCGGCCAGCCAGACGAACACCGCCTCGGTGCATGTCAGTGATCACCCGGAGTCGGTGGCGATCCCCCTGATCGTGCCCGCGCCATCGACGACAAACAACGCGACCGGGTCGATCACCTGCGCCGAGACGCACGCGTCCGGCAGTGCGCCGACGGTGACGGCCGCGGCCAGTCTCAACGCGCTCGAGACGGCCAGCAACACCCTCCAGACGACCACCAGCAAGTAGCGATCGGCTGACCGCAGCCGGCGGCTCTCAGGGCCGTCGGCTCCGGCAGCCGCCGCCCGCCGGCCAGTCAGTAGTCTGCGGACAATGTCCACAGCCAATATGAATACGAGCCACGGCACGATCGCGCTTGAGCTCTTCGACGACGATGCGCCCAAGACCGTCGAGAACTTCCGCAAGCTTGCCGCCGACGGCTTTTACGACGGCATCATCTTCCACCGCGTGATCCCCGACTTCATGATCCAGGGCGGATGCCCGGACGGGACCGGCACCGGCGGCCCCGGCTACACGTTCAAGGACGAGTTCAACGACCACAAGGTGGTCCGTGGCGCGCTCGCGATGGCGAACGCCGGTCCGAACACGAACGGCAGCCAGTTCTTCATCGTCACCATCGACGCCGCGCCGTGGCTCGACGGCAAGCACACCGTGTTCGGCCAGGTGACGGCCGGGATGGACGCGGTCGACGCGATCGAAGGGCTCCCGACCGGCCCGCGTGACCGACCGGTTGATCCCCCCGTGATCGAGTCGATCGAGCTCGACCCGGCGTCCTAGAGGCCGTACACATACCCCGGGATTAGCCACGATGGCGCATCCGGAGGGCAAAGACGGGCCACGGCAGTGCACGCGCGCCTGCCATGCTCCACTCCGAGGACGATGAGTGTGACGAGCGACACCCGGCTGTGGCATCCCTTTGCCGACATGGGCGCCGTGCGCCACGCCGAGTTCGTGATCGAGCGGGGCGAGGACGTGTGGGTGTGGGACACCGAGGGGCGGCGTTACCTCGACGCCACCGCCAGCCTCTGGTACGCAAACGTCGGCCACGGTCGCCAGGAGATCGCGGACGCGATCGCCGCCCAGCTGGCAAAGATCGAGGCGTACTCGGCATTCGGCGATTTCGCCAACCCGCCGGCGCTCGAGCTCGCCGGGATGCTCGCCGAGCGCGCCCCGGTCAGCGGTGCGCGGGTGTTCCTCGGCTCGGGTGGCGGCGACGCCGTCGACACCGCCGCAAAGCTCGCCCGCCGCTACTGGACGGAACTCGGGCATCCTGACCGAGCCGTCCTGCTCAGCCGCCACGCCGGCTATCACGGGACCCATGGCTTCGGCACCGCGATTGCCGGCATCCCGGCCAACCGGGACGGCTTCGGCGAGATCGCCGAAAACGAGCGCGTCGCACACGATGACCTGGAGGACGTCCGGGCGACGGTGCAGCGGATCGGCCCCGAGCGGATCGCCGCGATCTTCCTCGAGCCGGTGATCGGCGCCGGCGGCGTGTACCCGCCCCCGGAGGGCTACATCGAGGGCGTCGCCGAGTTGTGCGCCGAGACAGGAATCCTGTTCATCGCCGATTCGGTGATCTGCGGCTTTGGCCGACTCGGCACCTGGTTCGGGATCGAGCGCTGGGGTGTCGACGCCGACATGATCATCTTCGCCAAGGGCGTCACCAGCGGGTATCTGCCGCTTGGCGGCCTGATCGTCTCAGGCCAGATCGCCGAGCCGTTCTGGGGCGAGGCGGGTGGGCCGATCTTCCGTCACGGCGCGACATATGCCGGGCATGCGACGTGCTGCGCGGCGGCGCTCGCCAACCTCGCGATCCTCGAGCGAGAAGGCCTCATCACCCGCGGTCAGGAGAACGAGCGCGCGATGTTCGATGCGCTCGCTCCGTTCGCCGATCTCGACGCCGTCAGCGAGGTCCGCGGTGGCGTCGGCATGATGGCCGCTGTCGAGCTCTCCGACGAACTCCTCGCCGCCGACCCCAAGGCCCTCGGGACCGTGGTCATGACGGCGCGCGAGGCCGGAGTGCTCATCCGGCCGCTCGCCAAGGCAGTGGCGATCAGCCCACCGCTGACGGCGACCGACGAGCACTTTGCGCTGATCGCCGAGGCGATCGAACGCGGCCTCGCGGCGGCGGCTCCAGCGGCCCTCCGATAGCCTTCCCAGAACCGCTCCCGCCGCGGGCATAACGCGCGGGCGCGTTCATTTCGAAGCGGCCGAAGAGGAGACAGGATGGCGAGCGTCAGTCAGCAGACGCCGGTCCAATCAAACGGTGGAACGGCGACGGCGACGATCGGAGTCGAAAACCCCGCGACCGGCGAGTTGATCACCACGATCCCGGTCCTCGGGAGCGATGAGATCGCCGAGATGGTGAAGCGGGCCCGGGCGGCGCAGCCGGCCTGGGAGGCGATGGGATTCGAGGCCCGTGGGCGCATCATGCGCCGGGCGCAGAAGTGGATGCTGGACAACGCCGACCGCGTCATCGACGTCGTCGTCTCGGAGTCCGGCAAGACGCACGAGGATGCCCAGCTCGCCGACCTCGGCTACACCGTGAGCGCGCTCGGGTTCTGGGCCAAGGAGGCCGAGAAGTATCTCGCCGACGAGCGGGTGCCGTCGTGGAACAACCCGGTTGCCGCCGGCAAGAAGCTCGTCATCCGCTACGCGCCGGTCGGCGTGGCGGGGATCATCGGACCGTGGAACTACCCGATCGCGAACTCGTTCGGCGACTGTATTCCGGCGATGATGGCCGGCAACAGTGTGGTCCTCAAGCCGAGCGAGGTCACGCCGCTCAGCTCCCTGCTGATGCAGGAGATGATGGTCGAGTGCGGTCTGCCGGAGGACGTCTTCCAGATCGCCACCGGCGACGGCTCGACGGGCGCCGCGCTCATCCGCCACGTCGACGTGATCATGTTCACCGGCTCGAGCCGGACCGGCCGCTCGGTGATGAAGGAAGCGGCCGACGCGCTCATCCCCTGCTACCTCGAGCTCGGCGGCAAGGACCCCATGATCGTCTGCCGTGATGCCGATATCGAGCGCGCCGCCAACGCGGCGTCGTTCTACTCGATGAATAACGGCGGCCAGGTCTGCATCTCGGTCGAGCGTGTGTACGTCGAGGAGCCGGTGTACGACGCGTTCGTGCAGAAGGTGACCGACAACATCCGCCAGCTCCGTCAGGGCGCGCCGGCCGGCGTCGGCTCGGTTGACATCGGTGCGGTGACGTTCCCGCCCCAGGTCGACATCATCGACAGCCACGTCAAGGACGCCGTCGCAAAGGGAGCCAAGGTCCTCACCGGCGGCCATCCCCGGTCTGGGCCCGGTCGCTTCTACGAGCCGACCGTGCTCGTGGACGTCGATCACTCGATGACGTGCATGACGGACGAGACGTTCGGCCCGACGATCCCGATCATGAAGATCTCCGATCCCGCGGAGGGCGTCCGCCTTGCCAACGATTCCGAGTACGGACTCCAGGCGAGCGTCTGGACCAAGGACGTCCGTCGCGGCGAGGAGCTCGCCCGGCAGATCCATGCCGGGGTGGTGTGCGTCAACGACGCCCAGGTCAACTACACCGCGCTCAACCTGCCGATGGGCGGCTGGAAGGAGTCCGGGCTCGGCACGCGGCACGGCGCCAACGGGATCCGCAAGTACACGAAGATCCAGTCGTTGCTCATCACGCGCCGGGCGCTGAAGCGGGAACCGTTCATGTTCCCCTACCGCGCCAAGCGGACGATGATGCTGCGCCGGATGTTCAACATCCTCTACGGGCGCGGCAAGCGCGACTAGCCGAAGCGCACCCTGCCTGAATCTGCCGCCGGTCTGAGGCGCGCGCGGTGCTGGGCCTCGGCCTCGCCCTGAGCGCGTCGCTCGGCTGGGGCATCGCCGACTTCCTCGGGGGGCTGCAGGCCCGCCAGGTCGCGCTGCTCCGGGTGATGGTGCTCAGCCAGGGCATGGCCCTGGTGCTGTTGGTTGTCGTCGTGGCGGTCCGTGGGTCCGGACCGCCCGCGTTCTCCCGGCTGTGGCCGGCCGCGGTGGGCGGCCTCGCCGGGATCGCCGGACTGACCGCGTTCTACCGGGCGCTCTCGATCGGCAAGATGAGCATCGTCGCCCCGATCGCGGCCACCGGCGTCTCGATCCCGGTAATCGTCGGCATCGCGGGCGGCGATCATCCGGCGACGATCCAGCTGCTCGGCATCGTCGCCGCCTGCGTCGGCGTCGTCCTCGTCAGCCGGGAGACCGAGCACGAGCCGAAGTCGCCGGGCGCCCGGGCAACCCGGATCAGCATCGCCCTCGCGCTCGTTGCCGCGATCGGCTTCGGCAGCCTCGCCGTGGCGCTCCGCGAGGCGGCACGCGCCGACGTGCTGTGGGCGCTCGCGGTCGCTCGTGGCTGTGGTGTCGGCGCCGTCGTGATCGTGTTCCTGGCGCGCCGCCCGCCGCCCGAACGTGAGCCCGTGGCCTATGGCGTGCTGCTGCTCATGGGGGTCCTCGACCTCGGCGGCAACGCACTGTACGCGCTCGCCACCCGGCACGGCCTGCTCTCGATCGTCGCCGTCGCCGCGTCCCAGTACCCGCTCGTCACCGTGCTGCTCGCGCGCGCGGTGCTGCACGAGCGAGTGCGCCGGATTCAGGAGCTCGGGATCGTCGCGGCCGTCGCCGGGGTGGCGCTGATCGCCGCGGGCTGACGCGTTGGTGCGACCGCGGCGGGGTGAGGCGTTGGCATGACCGCGCCGGGCAACCGCCCGGGCATCCACGCCAGAGCGGCGGGAACCCCCCGGGGGAAAAGACTTCGCCAAATCCGGATCCCGATCCGGCTTCGGGCGTGAAATGCACGCTGAGCGAAACTTTCACGCCAGAACCCACGCCGCCCGGGCGGTTTGGCGAGTTATGCACGCGTGCTCGATCTGACTCCGGGGGCCCCGGCTTGGCGGTGCCGCCCGGGTTCGTCGTGTTGACGTAGCTGAGCTTGCCGCAGCACGCTGAGGACTCGGCGCCCGGGCCGCTCGCGGGAGCCTCGTCGGACAGGATGATGATCATCCCGTCCTTCTTGTAGGCGGCGGTCGCCTCGACCTTCGGGATCCACTGCTGCAGGAAGGCGTCGGTCGGGTTCGGGTCGACGGCGGCGGCGTCGCGGGCCTGGGGAGCGCCGATCGTCGTTGAGAATGATGGTGATGAGCTACCCGATGAGGTGGAGGACGCCGTCGAGGAGCTCGACGAAGCACTTGAAGGAATCGTCAGTGGTTGACGCAGGCGGGGATCCCGAGCGACTGCCAAGCCCCGTTCTCCTGCTGGACGACGGGCGCGAGCTGCTGCTCGAGCGTCTGCATGGTGCTGACCGGGTCATCCCCGCGGGCGAGCTGGCCAGAGGCGGTGCGCAGCAACGCGAGTTTCCTCGCCGACGAGTTGACCGCGGTGCTGTAGACGTCCTGCGCGTCCGTTGGCGGGTGGAGCTTGCGCAGCTGGGCCACCTCCGGGGTCAGCGCGGTGATCCCCTGGCGCAGGAACACGGCGGAGCCGGCGGGCGAAGCGGGAGACTTGATCCGGTCGGTCTGCTTGCTCGCGAGCGCGCAGATCTGTGTCGCCTGGTTGTGCAGGTCGCCACTGGACAGCCGGTCGCTCCCGCCGCACCCGGCGATCACCGCGGCGGCCAGCACGGCCACCCCGGCCGCGGGTCGTCTCATCGCAACCGCACCCCGAGCAGCGCCTCGAGCTCGGCGACCGTCTCCTCAGCGCGGACATGGTGGACGGTCGCCATCCCGAGCGCGGCGGCCGGATCGAGGTTGACCGGCATGTCATCGACGAACACGCACTCCTCCGGGGCGACGCCAGCCCGCTCGGCCCCCAGCCGGTAGATCTCGGGAGTGGGCTTGCGCATTCCGACCTCGCCGGAAATGACGACACCATCGAACAGCTCGGCGAGCTGTGCTCGGTCGTAGCGGCGCGTCCCCCATGAGTTCGAGACGAGGCCGGTGCGGATGCCCGAGGCGCGGGCGCGAGCGACCGCGGCGAGCATCGGCTCTTCCGGCTCGTAATGCGCGAACAGTCGATCGATGAGCGCGTCCGGTGCGACCCCGAGCAGTTCGCCGAAACGGGCTTCGAAGTCGGGCTCGGAGAGTTCGCCGGTCTCGAGCGCGAACACGAGCTCACGCGCCGAGACGTCCGATCGGAGCCGGGCCAGGATCGCGTTCTCGTCTCGGCCCTCGGCCGCGCAGAACTGACGGAACGAGGCGAACGGGCTGCTCGTCAGCACACCGCCGTAGTCCACGAGCAGACCACGCCGGTGCCCGTTCTCAGAATCCATTCCGCGTGACCTCGAGCGCCCGCTCGGCGAGCTCGACGACCCCCTCGCCGAACGTCTTCAGGTAGGGGTCGTCGGTCGCGCCGGTCATGGCCCGCTTGTAGTTGCCCTCCATGAACACGACGGCCTTCCAGATCGCGAGGGTCACGTACCAGTCGAGCGCCTGCATCGAGCGGCCGGAGCGCTGCTCGTACCGCGCGATCATCTCCTGTCGCGTCGGGAAGCCGGGCCGGACGGTGACCGCCTGGAGGTTGAACCGCCCGACCGTGTCGTCTGGTTCGATCCAGTGGAGCATCATGTACCCGATGTCGGCGAGCGGGTCGCCGATCGTCGCCATCTCCCAGTCGAAGATCGACTTCAGGCGGGCGGGTGCTGTGCCGACGTACATCGTGTTTCCGAGCCGGTAGTCGCCGTGGACGATCGTCGCCGGCGGGGATTCGGGGAGGTTCGCGGCCAGCCACTGTCCGACCTCCTCCACCTGAGGCAACTCGCGTGTGCGGTTGTGCTCCCACAGGCCGGTGAAGCGGCGGAGCTGGCGCTCGAGGTAGCCGCTCGGCTTCCCGAATCCCTCCAGCCCGACCTCGGTGAAGTCGACGGCGTGGAGCTCGACGAGCGCGTCGATCAGCTCATCGGCGATCCGACCGCGCTCCACCTCGTTGTCGAGTGGCTCGGGAATCGTGTCGGTGATGACATACCCCTCGACTTTCTCCATCACGTAGAACGGCGCGCCGATCACGGACTCGTCGTCGCAGACGGCGAGCACGCGCGGGGTGCGGACCGGCGTCGGCTCGAGCGCTCGCAACAGCCGCGCCTCGCGGAGCACGTCGTGGGCGCTCGGCGGCAGCGGACCGCGCGGCGGGCGTCGCAGGATCACGTCCGTCGAGAGCACGAAGGTGACGTTCGAGTGGCCGTCGCCGACCGGCTCGGCACCGAGGCCCCCCGGCGCCTCGAGCCCGTTTGCGGTCAGGAACGCGATCAGTGGCTCGAGCACGAGCAGCGGCTCGCGGGCATTCGCCGCCCCGTCGGCATGCGTGCGGACGACGTCGTCTGGGGCCAGCGCCGCGCTCATCGTGGGGGAGGAGGCTACCGGCGGGCGCGGGCGCGCGTCAGGCGGACCCGCGCCATCGTGTCTGCGTCCGGGGGCAGGTCAGGCGGCGAGCGCAGCGCGGGCGCCGACCACACGGTCGAACCTCCACCCGCGCAACTGCTCAAGGCTGCCGGCTGTGCCGACGACGATGGCGCCCGTTCGACGCTCGATCTTCGCCAGCAGTCGCGCGATGCGATCACGTACGGCGCGGGCCGGCTCGGACTCGTCCGATCCCCAGTCGGTGTCGGTGGTCTCAACGAGCACCGTCACTCTGTCCGGCCGTGCGTACGCGATCTCCTCGAGCAGCTCCTCCTCGGACCCCGTGGGTCCGACAATTGCTAGTAGATCGCTCATGGCCGACATCCTTTTCCTCGTCCGTAAAGGGAGGCTGAACCGCTGCGAACAATTCCGTCAAAGCACATTTCGCATCAAGAAATGTTGATGTGAGGCCGACTCTGTAGTACAGTGACCACGTCGGTCGTAGAAACGAGTGTTTATATGAGCTTTCCGTCGTCCACTGCCATTGCCGGCCCCGCGGCCGCCGAGTGCTGCGCCCCCTCAGCGGGACTTGACGATTTGCTTGACGCCGACCGGATCGCTGCGGTAGCGAAGGCGCTGGCCGAGCCGCTGCGCGTGCAGATTCTCGATGTGCTGCGCCGCAGCGAGCAGCAGGTGTGCCAGTGCGAATTGATCCCGCTGTTCGGCATCACCCAGCCGCTGCTCTCCCACCACATGCGCAAGCTCGTCGACGCCGGTCTGGTCGAGGTCGAGCGCCGGCACAAATGGGCGTATTACACCGTCAACCCCAAGGCTCTGAAGGAGCTGACCGCATGGCTGAGCTGACCGAACCGACCACCAACCCGCCATCGTCGTGTTGCTCGGCCGAGGCACAGCAGTCCTGCTGTGAGCCGTCGGAGAAGGACGCTTGCTGTGGCAGCGGCGCAGATGCCGGCTCGTGCGGCTGCTCCGCCGGTGAGGCCCCGGAGGACATCCGGGAGACGGTGCGCGAGAAGTACGCGGCCGCGGCGCGGGCGGTCGCCGAGCAGCAGGCCTCCCCGTCGTGTTGCGGGCCGATCGCGCTCACCGATGCCGACGAGAACCGAGTGTTTGGCGCCGCTCTCTATGACAAGGCGGAAGCCGCCGGCGCAACCGGAAGCGCGGTTGCTGCGTCGCTCGGTTGCGGTGTCCCGACCGCGGTCGCCGACCTGCACGAGGGCGAGACCGTGCTTGACCTCGGGTCCGGTGCTGGCGCCGATGTGCTCATCTCGGCGCGGCGGGTCGGGCCGACGGGGAGGGCGATCGGCCTGGACATGACCGACGAGATGCTGGAGCTCGCGCGGGCGAACGCAGCGCACTCGGGCGTCGAGAACGTCGAGTTCGTCAAGGGCTACATCGAGGACATTCCGCTACCGGACGGTTCTGTCGACGTCATCGTCTCGAACTGTGTCCTCAACCTGTCCGGCGATAAGCCGAAGGTGCTGCGCGAAGCCGCCCGTGTGCTTCGGCCTGGCGGCCGGTTCGCGGTCTCTGACGTCATCGCGAGCCCGGACATGGACGAGACCACCCGGGCGGACCTCGCCGCATACACCGGCTGCATCGCCGGCGCGCTGACCGAGGGGGAATTCCGCGGCGGCCTCGCTGCGGCCGGGTTCATCGATATCGAGATTCGCCCGACGCACCAGGTCCACGAGTTCGCGAACTCGGCCATCATCCGCGCCCGCACGCCCGGCACCGCCCGTCCCACCTCCTTACCCACTCAGAAAGCGGAGTCCGCGCACATGTCCGTCATCAACGTCATCAACGTCACCCCCGGAACCTCCGCGACCTCGCACCACATCGAGATGTTCGAGCCGGCGATGTGCTGTCAGTCCGGCGTCTGCGGCCCGTCCGTGGACCAGCAGCTCATCGACATCCGCGAGGACCTCCGCTGGGCGCGCCATCAGCCCGGTGTCACGGTCAGCCGGCACAACTTGTCCTCGGACCCCGATGCGTTCGTCGCCAACGCGAAGGTGACCGGCCTGATGGCGGCGTTCGGTGAGCAGGCGCTCCCAACGCTCGTGCTGGACGGCGACATCGTCATGCACGGCCGCTACCCGACGCGCGACGAGCTCGCCGGGCTGCTCGCAATCAAGGTCGAGCCCGCCGTCGAGGCGCCGAACTCCGGCCTCTACGGGCCTGGCGGATGCTGCTGATGAGCCTGCCCGACCCCACCTCACTGCCCGAGCTCGACTGGACCGGCTGGGACAGCCGCTACCTGTTCTTCACCGGCAAAGGCGGGGTCGGGAAAACGACGACCGCCTGCGCGGTCGCGGTCGCGCTCGCCGACGCCGGCCGGCGGACGCTGGTCATCTCGACCGACCCGGCTTCGAACCTCGACGACGTGTTCGGCGTCACCGCCGCCGCTGAGCCGACGGCGGTGCCGGGTGTCGAGCGGCTGTTCGTGTCCAATCTCGACCCGGAGGCGGCCGCAGCGGCGTTCAAGGAGCGTGCCGTCGGCCCGTACCGCGGCGTGCTGCCCGCCTCGGCGATTGCCAGCATGGAGGAGCAGCTCTCCGGCGCGTGCACGGTCGAGATTGCCGCGTTCAACGAGTTCACCGCCGTGCTCGCGACGCCCGAGCAGACCGCCGAGTTCGACCACGTCATCTTCGATACCGCCCCGACCGGCCACACGCTGCGGCTGCTGACCTTGCCGAGCGCGTGGAGCGGCTACGTGGATGAGAACCCCGCGGGCGCGAGCTGCCTCGGCCCGCTCGCCGGTCTTGACCAGCGCCGCGAGCAGTACGCGGCGGCCGTTGCAACGCTCGCAGATCCGGCGCTCACGACGCTCGTGCTGGTCGCTCGTGCCGAGGAGTCGGCGCTGCGTGAGGCTGGGCGTGCCGGCGGCGAGCTCGCCGCGCTCGGTGTGCGCAATCAGCGGGTCATCGTCAACGGCCTGCTCCCGGACCACGACGATGACGCGACCGCGCTCGCGTTCGCCGGCCGCCAATCGGCCGCGCTCGCCGGTGCGCCCGCGCAGCTGACGGGGCTTCCCGCTGCGGGCGTCCGCCTCATCGCCGGCGACGTCACCGGACTTGCATCCCTGCGCCTGCTTGCTGGCGACAGCCCTGACGCCGCGAGCGAGCTTCTCGGCGGGCTCATGGTCGACCTCCCCCGGCTCGACGAGCTCGTCGATGACCTCGACGCGGCGGGGAACGGCGTGGTCATGACCATGGGCAAAGGCGGCGTCGGTAAGACAACCCTCGCCGCCGCTATCGCCATCGCGCTCGTCGACCGCGGACATCACGTCACGCTCTCGACCACGGACCCGGCGGCGCACCTCGCCGACGCGCTCGCCGAGACCGCCGATGACGCGCTCATCGTCGAGCGCATCGACCCCGCCGTGGAGACTGCCCTCTACACCGAGGAGGTGATGAACGCCGCCGTCGGCCTCGACGAGGAGGGCCGCACGCTGCTGGAGGAGGACCTCCGCTCGCCGTGCACCGAGGAGATTGCCGTGTTCCGCGCGTTCGCCCGGACCGTGGACGCCGCGCGGGAGCGCATCGTCGTGCTCGACACCGCCCCGACCGGGCACACGCTGCTCCTGCTCGACGCCGCGCAGAGCTACCAGCGCGAGGTGCAGCGCACCAACGCCGAGGTTCCGGAGGAGGTCTCCGAGCTTCTCGCCCGTCTGCGCGACCCCGAGTTCGCGCGGATGCTCGTCGTCACGCTCGCGGAGTCGACGCCCGTGCAGGAAGCTGAGCGCCTGCAGGCCGACCTGCAGCGAGCGGGGATCGAGCCCTACGGCTGGGTCATCAACGCGTCGCTGAGCGCCTCTGAGACGACGCATCCGACGCTCCGAGCTCGCGCGCGCGCCGAGCTCGCTCATATCGAGCGCGTGCAGAAGTCAGCCGCGCGCACATGGCTGGTCGGCTGGCAGCCCACGCCACCGGTCGGACCCGCGGGCCTGCGCGAACTCGCCGCCGGAGTCGCCCTCAGCGGAAGATAATCCTCAGTTCCACCCTCGCTCCACAGTCTGATAACCCGTGCCGCCCCAATCCTCGAGAGAAGGAGAGTCCTCGTGAAGCACGTGCTGTTCGTCTGTAACCACAACGCGGGGCGCTCGCAGATGGCCCAGGCGTTCTTCGAGCGCGACGCCCCCGATGACCTGCGGGCGCAATCAGCCGGGTCCTCGCCCGCCCGCGGGGTATGGCCGGAAGTCGTCGAGGTGATGCGCGAGGTTGGCATCGACCTCTCAGAGCACAAGCCGAGAAAACTCCTGCGCGAGATGCAGTTGCACGCCGACTGGGCGGTCACCATGGGCTGCGACGACGCCTGCCCGTACGTGCCGACGACCGTGCAGGCGTGGAGCATTCCCGACCCCGCTGGTCGCCCGCTGGACGAGGTGCGGGCCATCCGCGACAGTATCGAGGTGCACGTCCGCGAGCTCATCGACACCAAGCTCGACGCCATCCGCTCAGACCGCACCGCCCACCAACTCCGGCTCGCGCAGATGCTGCCCGAGCTCGCCGGAGAGTTCGAATCACGCCACACCCCCGAGGACATCCGCGCTTGCGCCGACGCCATCCTCTCCCAATACGACGACGCGACCGTCCGCTCCTACCTCAGCACGCTCGCCTTGCGCCAAACCCGCGAGTGCCTGCGCAAGGAGACCTGCGATGCGTTGGCGGTCACCTGATGGCGACCGCCCTGTTCGTCTGCCTGCATAACGCCGGGCGCTCACAGATGAGCGCCGCCCTGTTCGAGCGCGCTGCCGAAGGCCGGCACAGAGCCCTCTCCGCCGGCAGCGAAGCGGACCCCAGCGGCCGCGTCCATCCGCCGGTCGTCGAGGTCATGCGCGAGCTCGGCGTCGACCTCTCCGACCGCCGCCCGCAACAACTGACCCGGGCGCTCGCCGAGCAAGCCGACGTCGTCGTGACCATGGGTTGCGGGGACTCCTGCCCGTACATTCCCGGCAAGCGTTACATCGACTGGGAGCTCGAAGACCCCAAAGGTCGCCCGATTGAGGAAGTCCGCGTCACCCGCGACGAGATCGCGCGCCGGGTCAACGCGCTGGTCGAGGAGCTGGATGCCGCGACGGCTACTGCGTGACACCAACGTCGGCCGGACGGCGGATGCTCTGCGCAACCGGTGGGTTCTGGGGTTGCGAGCTACGCTCGTGGGAGCATGCCTGAGCTGCCTGAAGTCGAGATCACCGCACGTCTCATCGACGGCGCGGTGGCGGGTGCCCGGATCGAGTCCTCGCTCGCCCCGGGCGTCAATGCGCTGAAGACGTACGACCCGCCGCTGAGCGCCCTCGACGGCCGGACGTTCACCGGTGTGCGGCGCCGCGGGAAACTGTTCGTGGCCTCGGTCGAAGACGATCTCGCGCTCGTGATCCACCTCATGTCCGCCGGTCGCCTGCAGCTGTTTGACACCCGGGCGTCCCTACGCGACAAGGCCTCGCGGCTGCTCGTCCGCCTCGACGACGGACGCGAGCTGCGCCTGCGGGAATTCGGCACCAAGCAGCGGGCCTGGGTCAAGCTGCTCCGTGCCGAGGACGTCGACTCCGAGGAGACGATCGCCGCGCTCGGTCCCGAGGCGTGGCCCGATCCACCCCCGCTCGAGGACCTGCTTGACGTGCCGCGACCGCTGTACGCGCTGCTGCGTGACCAGCACGTGATCGCCGGGATCGGCCGCTCGTGGGTCGACGAGATCCTGCACACCGCCATGATCTCGCCGTTCAAGCGCGGGTCGGATCTCGAGCCCGACGAGGCGGAACGCCTGCGCGAGGCGATCGCGCAGCGGCTCGGCGGCGTGATCGCCCACTACGAGCAGGCGATCACGCTGCCGATCCCGGACAAGCTCCCGATGCCGCTGACCGTCCACCGGCACAACGGCAAGCCGTGCCCGCGCTGCGGTGATCAGATCGAGGCCGTCTTCTACGAGGACTACGTCATGTGTTACTGCCCGACATGCCAGACCGACGGCAAGCTGATGAAGGACCGCCGGTTGTCCAGGCTGCTCAAGTAGTCGCCGTTGCCGGCGCGTCGCCGACGCCCCGCGCACGGCGCGCCCGGGCCCGGGCCGGGTGGGCCTTGAGCGAGCCACGCGTGGCCGGGACCTGCCGGCCCACCGCGGTCGAGGTTGCGGATCGCCGCGACCGCGGTGGCCGAGGTGAGGGCCGTGATCGTCTGGTCATCGGAGTCCCTGCCGATGGTCTGCGGTCGGCAGCATAGCGACGGTCCGGCTCACTAAATGACGCTACGCCAAAGCCAGGGGATCCCGCACTCGACTTCACTCTCCCGGACCAGGACGGCAACGAGGTCTCGCTGTCATCTCTGCGCGCAGGACCGTCGTCCTCTATTTCGATCCGAAGGCTGACACCTTGGGTCCGAAAGACAGTATGTGGTTCGACCCGTACAGATCGCCGGACGCCGTCCCGGGCAACGGGGGTCTACATCAGGACAGCGCGTCCATGATCTGCGGTACAGCGGCCTCGATCGGCAGCATCACCTTCGTCTCGTACTCGACCCACTGCGTGTAGTTCAGGAGGTTCCGGTAGCCGCCGACAACATCATCGGTTTCCGAGATCACCACGCCGTGGCTTCCGTCGGCAGCAACATAATGCGCTGTCTCGCCAGGAGCGGAACCTACTTCGCCGAAGACCTTCATCAGCTCTCCGGTCTCCTCCTTGCTGAGGAACGGCTTGAGCTTGTAGGTCGTGATGAGAATCATGGTGCCCCCTCTTGTTGTTGATCATTGTTGATCGCTGTTGACCCTATAGAAACGGAGCGGTGTGCGAGGGATATGTTTCCTCGCCAAGGGCCGGCGGAACCCTTCCCTGCGCCCAGCCCTCCAGACGAAGAAACGAAAGGAAGCGCTTGAGTTGCTCGAGCCAAGTGACAGAGCCCCCGACTTCACTCTTCCGGACCAGGACGGCAACGAGGTCTCGCTGTCATCTCTGCGCGGCAAGACCGTCGTCCTCTACTTCTACCCCAAGGCCGACACGCCAGGGTGTACCACGCAGGCCTGCGGGATCCGGGACCACCGCGCCGACTACGCGAACGCCGACGCGGTCGTGCTCGGGGTCTCGCCTGACGCGCCGAAGAAGATCGCCAAGTTCGATGAGAAGTACTCGCTCGGCTTCCCGCTGCTCGGCGACGAGGATCACTCGGTCGCCGAGGCCTACGGCGTCTGGGTCGAGAAGTCGATGTACGGCAAGACGTACATGGGCATGGAGCGCTCGACGTTCGTGATCGGGCCGGACGGCGTCATCACCAACGTGTTCCGCAAAGTCAAGCCGGCCGAGCACGACTCGCTGGTCCTCGGCGCACTCGCCGAAGCACCGGGCTGAGCCCGACGTTCACCGCGCCTCCGGCGCGGGCCGACTACTGCAGGCCCTCGCGGGCCTCGCGCACGAGCGTGACGGCTTCCGGGAACACCGTCGCCATCACCGAACGCAGCTGCTCGGCCTGCTGCTCGGTGGTGCCCTGGATGTTCGCTCGGTTCATCGCCGCGACCGTGAGGTCGACCGCGAGCTTGATCGCGTTGTCTGCCCAGGCGAGTTTCTGTGCGCCCTGCATTTGCTCGGCGAACTCGCCGAGCCGACGCTGGAGCTCGTCCGGATCTCCGAATAGTCCGCCAAATCCGCTTCCTTCCATACATCAATCCTACCCGGCTGCGAGATGGGCGCTCATACGCGCCCGCGGGATGCGCCTTCACACCGCGCGCGACGGTACAGTGGAGTGCCGATGGCGATGCCTGGATCGACGACCAATCCTGTACTCCGGGCACGTATCGAAACGATGATTCGAATCGCGTCGCCATTGCTCAATCTCGTCCTGCTCGTCGGCGACCGCGTCTCCCGCGTGCTCGAGCCGGACGATCCCACGTATGTCCCCGCCCGCATGCCCCATGACGGCGAATCCGCCCCTCGGGGCCTCAGACCGCGGCCGACCCGCACGTCCGGGCCTCGTCGGTAGCGGGCCACCGAGATGGTTAATTTCACGACCGCGCGTGCCGGATGAATCCGGATGATCGGCGCCGGATCGTCGTCCTCGGGCTCGCCAATACATCCCAGTATTGGCTTCGCCCTGCGTCCTCGACCGGCTTGATGGGCGGGCGGGTCCGATTCCCCGGCCCCCACGCGGCCGCGGAATCAACCATCTAGCATTCGCGAGCCAATGAACGTCGAAGAACGAGTGGCGTACGAGCGCCGTGTGGGCATCCGACAGGCCGTGATCGCCGCGTTGGCGGGGATCCTCCTCGTCGCTGCGGTCGCCGTCCAGCTGGGCGGTGCCCACGCCAAGGTCGACGAGCAGACGCTCGGGCTGATCACTGAGAACAAGCGGCTCACCCGGGACATCGTCGGGTCGGTCCTCGACGCGCTCGGCTATTTCTCGCTCGCCGCGACGCTGTGGTACCTGTGGAGCTGCGTCCGGGCCCGCAATCCGCAGGTCAAGCCCGGTTTCGTCGGCATCCTCGGCGTCGTCGGCGGTGTCGTGACCGGCATCAGCATTCCCGCCTACGTGATCCTCTACGGCGGCAAGGCGCACGACTTCGTCGGCCTGGCCGGCCAGACCTACCCGCAGGCGAACCACCTCATCAGCTCCACCGCGCTCGTCTTCCCCCAGCTCGGGAACTATCTCGGCGTCCTGCTCACCGCGATGGCCACGGTGCTCGTGTCGCTCAATGCGATGCGCGTCGGGCTGCTCACCCGGTTCATGGGCTTTTTGGGCATCTTCGCCGGCGTGCTCGTGATCTTCCCACTCGTCCCGATCCCGATCGTCGAGGGCTTCTGGCTCGTCGCGCTCGCCTACCTGTTCAGCGGGCGCTGGCCGAATGGCGTGCCGCCGGCGTGGCGGAGTGGTCAGGCCGAGCCGTGGCCGTCCTCCCAGGCGATGCGTGAGCAGCGCGCCGCCCGCGGTGGCGCCCCCCGCGGTGGCGGCGGACTGTTCGGTGGCGGTGGCGGCGGACTGTTCGGCGGCGGCCGCGCCAAGCCCGCGCCGGCTCCCGCGCCCGAGCCGGTGGGCGCGCCCACGCGCGCTCGCACCCGGTCGAACACCTCCAAGCGCAAGCGCAAGCGCCGGACCTGACCCTTCGCGTCGACCCCACGCGGGGTTTGCGCGAGAGCCTGCTGATTCGGACATTCGTCCGGCACCCCTCGTGACCGCGTGAGCGCGGTCCGATCATGGCCGTGACCTCTTCTGCTCACGTTCGTGCTCTTCTCCCCCGTTACCTCGCCGTATTCCGCGCTTCGCTCCGACGGTCGATACCGCATCGGAAGATCCCCGCGCGACGGCGAGTAGCGCCCCGGCCGAGACGGCCCCGGCCCCTGTCCACGCCAGGGGCCGGGGCTGCGGGGCCGCCCTCACGGTGACCGCTCACCGTTCCCCGGTGACCGTTCAACGCTGGTGAACGGCCGCTGAGCGATTGCTCGCTTGTGAGCGGACCGCGCGGCGCGAAGGTATGCGACGCACTCTGCACTCGAGGGAGAAGGAGGTAGTTCATGGAAGCGAGTGGCGCTCCACGAGAGGCTGACGTGGCTCCGGCACCGGACCCGACGGGTGGTCGTTCTGCCGGTTGGGCGCCGGCGGACCCAGGTCCGCTCGGATTGGCCGCGTTCGCCGGGACCACGTTCATGCTCAGCCTGATCAACGCCGGACTCGTCGGCACCCCCAACGCGCCGGGCGGCGGGCTGCTCCCGATGGTCGCCGCACTGGCGCTCGCGTACGGCGGCGTCGCCCAGTTCGCCGCCGGACTCTGGGAGTTCCGCACCGGTAACACGTTCGGTGCGGTGGCGTTCTGCTCCTATGGAGCATTCTGGATCTCGTTCTACTTCATCGTCCAGTCCGTCGGCAAGAACGTGCCGACCGAGATCTTCAGCGGGCTCGGTCTGTACCTGTGGATGTGGGGCATCTTCACCGCGTACATGTTCATCGCATCCCTGCGGACGAGCGGGGCGGTCGCCCTCGTATTCCTGCTGCTGACGATCACGTTCATCATCCTCGGGATCGGTAACGCGAGCCTCGCCGGGACGAAGGAGGCCATCAACGGCACGATCAAGCTCGGAGGCTACGTCGGCATCGCGACCGCGATCGCCGCGTGGTACGCGTCGTTTGCCGCGGTGATCAACGCGACGTTCGGGCGCACGATCGCTCCGGTGATGCCGCTCAGTCGCTGACAAGCAACCGCGACAAAGCCTGCGGTCTCGGGTACAACTCCCGTATCAGATCGCCGCACAGTCTGGGCTCGGGCGCCGGCGATGCCGTCGGCGCCCGCCGCTTTGAAGGACGTGAGACGCAAGAGCGACAGAAGAAGGAGAGGGTTTGATGGCAGACACTGCCACGTCGACCAGCGAGGGGACGCTCGAGTCGAAGCTCGAGGAGATGCTCGACACCGAGAAGTTCGAGCCACCTGAAGATTTCAAGAAACACGCGCTGCTCAACGATCCGTCGGTCTACGAGGAGGCCGAGAAGGACTGGCAGGGCTGGTGGATGAAGCAAGCCAAGGAGCTCCACTGGTTCACCGAGCCAACGGAGATCCTCGACGACTCCAACCCGCCGTTCTACAAGTGGTTCAGCGACGGCAAGATCAACGCGTCGTACAACTGTCTCGATCGCCACGTCGAGGCCGGCAACGGCGACCGGATCGCGTTCCACTGGCGCGGTGAGGAGGGCGAGGAGCGCGACATCTCCTACGCCGAACTGCACCGTGACGTGCAGAAGTTCGCCAACGCGCTGAAGGACCTGGGGATCGAGAAGGGCGACATCATTGGGATCTTCCTGCCGATGATCCCCGAGGTCGTCGTGTCGATGCTCGCCTGTGCCCGCATCGGCGCGCCGCATAACGTCGTGTTCGGCGGCTTCTCCGCCGACTCGGTCAAGGAGCGGATGGAGTTCTCAGAGGCGAAGGCGCTCATCACCGTCGATGGTGCTCGGCGCAAGGGCAAGACCGCACCGATCAAGGAACAGGTCGACGCCGTCATGAGCGACCTGGAGACGCTCGAGCACATCATCGTCATCCAGCACACCGACACCGAGTGTGAGATGAAGGATGGGCGTGACGTCTTCTACAAGGACATCGTCGAAAAGGCGGCCGATGAGTGTCCCGCCGAGGAACTCGAGGCCGAGCATCCGCTGTTCGTGCTCTACACGAGCGGCTCGACGGCCAAGCCGAAGGGCGTCCTGCACACGACCGGTGGGTACCTGACGGGCGTCTCGGCGACCCACAAGTACGTGTTCGACCTCAAGGCGGGCGAGGACGTCTACTGGTGCTCGGCTGACGTCGGCTGGGTCACCGGCCACTCGTACATCGTCTACGGGCCGATGCTGAACGGCGCGACGAGCGTCATGTACGAAGGCGCACCGGACTACCCGCACAAGGGCATCTGGTGGGAGCTGTGCGACCACTACAAGGTGACGCAGTTCTACACCGCCCCGACGGCGATCCGCGCCTGCATGAAGTGGGGCGTCGAGCACGTCAACAAGGCGGACCTGTCGAAGCTCCGTTTGCTCGGGACGGTCGGTGAGCCGATCAACCCGAAGGCGTGGCTGTGGTACTACATCGTCGTCGGCGGTGAACGCTGTCCGGTGGTCGATACCTGGTGGCAGACCGAAACCGGCGCGATCATGATCACGCCGCTGCCCGGCATCATCGCCACCAAGCCGGGGTCAGCGACACGAGCGTTCCCCGGCGTCCTGGCGGACGTCGTCGACGAGCGGGAGGGCAAGCCGCTCGATGAAGGCCAGGGTCTGCTCGTGCTGCAACGGCCATGGCCGTCGATGCTCCGGACGCTGTACAAGGAGGACGACCGCTTCGTCGAGACCTACTTCTCACGCTTCGGCAAGGAGACGTATCTCGTCGGAGACGCCGCCCGCAAGGACAAGGACGGCTACTTCTGGATCATCGGGCGCATCGACGACGTTGTGAACGTCTCCGGGCACCGACTCTCGACGGCCGAGGTCGAGTCCGCGATCGTCTCCC
This sequence comes from uncultured Solirubrobacterales bacterium, assembly GCA_963850335.1. GTDB lineage: Bacteria > Actinomycetota > Thermoleophilia > Solirubrobacterales > Solirubrobacteraceae > Palsa-465. The sequence continues at coordinate 153,110 of CAWKKY010000004.1, forward strand.
ACCGCAAGGTGGCGGAGGCGGCGGTCATCGGCCAGACCGACGAGGATACGGGCCAGGCGATCTGCGCCTTCGTCACGCTCGAGGGCGACGACACCGAGGGCTCGGATGCCCTGATCGACGAGATCCGCGCCCACGTCGCCGACCGGATCGGCAAGTTCGCCCGGCCCAAGCGGATCGTGTGGGCCGACGATCTGCCCAAGACACGCTCGGGCAAGATCATGCGCCGGCTGCTCCGCGACATCGCCGAGGGCCGTGCGCTCGGGGACGTGACCACGCTGCGGGACCCGAACGTGATGTCGCAGCTCGAGGGGAAGATCAAGGAAGAGCAGGCGGCCGACGCCGGCTGACCAGCACCGGGTGGGCGGAGCGCACGACGTGTGGCGCGCTCCGCCCGAACCGGGGTGTGAACGACTGGGCTGCTGAACTCCTGGACGACCGAGCTACGAGCGGCTCGCCAGGAACCCGGTGTAGCCGGCGAAGCAGTCGTGGGCGCGAGAGCCGTTGCCGGCGGGCCAGTTGACACCGTCGTTGTAGAACACGTCGACCTCCTGCCCATCCACGGCGATCTCGGTCGAGCTTGAGGCGCTGCCGACCTGATCGAAGTCGCCGGGTGCCAGCGGAGTCTGCGTGCTCGTGTCAAGTGCATCCGAGTTGGTGTGGATGTTCACCTTGTTGCCGGCGGCCTGCGGTGCGGTGCCGTCGAGGCCCGCGGTGGTGTCGGCGACGACGTCGAACGTCACCTGGTTCTGCCCGCCGCTGTCCTTCGAGCACGTCGATGTGAAGGTGAAGTGACCTGCCCGGCCGAGCGTCACGGTGTGTCCGGCACTGAGGAAGTGCTCGCCGCCGGAGCTGACGAAGTGCTTCGCGGGCAGGTAGTAGCTCGAGTCCTTGCCCCCGAGGTGCCGGGCGTTGTTGGCATTTGCGACGACGCTCGCCGCGTAACCGGTGCCGCCGAGCGCGGCGAACAGGGCGACGCCGCTGACGGCGAGTGAGGGTGAGATGCGGAGCTTCATGGTGCCTCCTGGTGAAGTGGTGGTGCCGGCCCGGGGTGGGCGCGATTGGTGAGCTTCATCCTGCGGATAAAGGACCCCGGACACAATCGGGCATCCGCGCCGTCCTCCCGGCGTCTTCGCGTCCGGAGGTGAGAGAACGTTTAGGAAGATGAGGCCCGCTCTTTAGCTCCGGGAGCGCCCTGTTTAGACTCCTGCACACGAGGTGGGGGGCGGGGCCCGCGCCTCGCCCGCCGAGCGAGTCGCGGCGGACATGGATCAATACGTGGACCTAGAGATCGAGAGCCACTCGACGGCGAGCGCCGGAAACCTGCCCAATCCGCGCACCGCCGTCATCGGCCGCGCCGGGGTGCTCGAGGCGTTGGAGCCACTCATCGAGCACGAGCCCGTGGTCACGCTGTGCGGCCCGGGCGGCGCCGGCAAGACGCTGCTCGCCCTCACGCTGGCTGAGCGGGTCCGGGCGCAGTTCCCCGGCGGGGTGTGGTGGGTCGACCTTGCGGCCATCGTCGACCCGACGCAGGTGGGACACGCGGTGGCGGGTGCGATCGCGCCGGACGAGGCGACGACGGATCCGACGCCCGGGGCTATTGTCCGACGTCTGCGGGATCAGGCTCTGCTCGTGCTCGACAACTGCGAACAGGTCGTCGAGAGTTGCGCCGCCTTCGTCGAGGCACTCATCGAGCAGAGCGAACACGTGCGCGTGCTGGCGACGAGCCGCCGGCCGCTTGGCGTCAGCTACGAGCGGTTGTGGCGTATCGGCGGTCTCGCGCTCGACGACGGTCCCGGACCCGACGGCGATGCTGCGATCAACCTGTTCGCCGAGCGTGCTCAGCAGGCAACCGGCGACTTCGGCCTCGTGGCGGACGGCCATCTCGAGGCGACGCGCTCGATCTGCGCGCTGCTTGACGGCATGCCCCTGGCGATCGAGCTTGCGGCAGCCCGAGTTCCCCTCGTCGGGGTCGTGCCGATGGCGGAGCGTCTCGCCCAGGACACCGCGGTGCTGCGCCAGACGCGCCGTGGCGTACCGGAGCGCCACCGCTCGCTCGAGGCGACGCTCGACTGGAGCCATGCGCTGCTGTCCCATTCCGAATCCGCGCTGTTCCGGCGATTGGGCGTCTTTCAAGGTGCGTTCGTGCTGCACGACGCCGAGGCCGTCTGCGCCGGCGACGACCTCCGGCCGGTCGAGCTGCTCGACGCGCTCGAGTCGCTTGTCGACTGTTCGCTGGTCCAGCTCGTCCCCGGCGCGGGGGCGCCGCGGTTCCGCCTGTTGTCGATCGTGCGCCAGTACGCGGCGAGCAAGCTGGAGACGAGCGACGAGGCCGACGTCGTGCGCGGACGGCACGCCCGCCATTTCGCCGACCTGGTCGGAGCGCAGGGGGATCATCCTGACGTTCGCGGCGAGACGACCGCAGTGGACGTGATCGCGTCGCGGCTCCAGGATGTCCTGGCGGCACTCGACTGGTTGCTCGGAGCGTCGGTGGACGAGGCGGCCACGTTGGCCGGACGCGTGTGGCGCTTCTGGTGCCTGCGCGGTCAGTATCGCGAGGCGCGGGAATGGTTCGGCCGCGTGCTCGCGGCCGGCGAGACGATGCCCGCGGGAATCCGCGCGGCGACGCTCTTTCATGCTGCTGAGGCCGCGTTCCTCCAGTGTGACTATGCAGAGGCCGACGACCGCCTCTCCCAGGCCGTCGAGATCGCCCGCTCGATCGACGACGTTCGCATCCAGGCGCTGGTCGCCCAACGTCTGGGGTCAATCGCTCGTGAGCAGGGTCGCTACGACGACGCCGAAGCTCACCACCGCCGCAGCCTCAACCTGTGGCACGAGCTCGGTGATAGTGACGGCGTGTCGCGAGCACGGGCCGCTCTGGGATTTGTCGCGTGGCTACGCGGGCGCCCAGCGGAGGCCGAGGAGTCATGCGCGCTGGCGCTCGCCGATTTCCAGCGCCGAGGTCGTGATCAGGAGGCCGCGGAGACGCTCGTGCACCTCGGAGCGGCAGCGCTGTATCAAGGCGCGTACCAGACAGCTCGTGAGCTCCTCGAGGAGGCGCTCGTGCTCGGCCGGCGCATCCATTTTCAGGAGAGCATCGCGTGGGCGCTGCACGAGCTGGCGATCCTCGGCAGACACCGTCGGCGACCGCCCGCGGAGGGCGCTGCGGCTCTATCCGAGGCACTTGAGATCCATCACCGACTTGGCGACCGATGGCGATGCGCCAGCGTCTTGGAGGAGATCGCCGCCGCTCCGCTGGCCCGCACCGAGCCCGAGCTCGGGGTCGCGCTGATGGCGGCCGCCGATGGGATCCGTCTGCGGATCGGCGCGCCGGTCCCGCCCGCCGAGGCGGACGACCACGCGGCCGGGCTCGCACGCCTGCGCACCCGCGTTCCGCCGCCGGAGTTCGCGGTCAAATGGGCGGAGGGCGCGGAGCTCGATGTCGACGACGCCGTCGAGCAGGCCTTGCGGGGGCTGGAACGTTGCCTGGCACCGCCTCCGCTCGGCACGACCACGGCCGTGCTGACGGGCCGTGAACTCGCGGTCTTTCGGCTCATGAGCGAGGGGCGCACCAATCGGGAGATCGGGGCGGCCCTGCACATCAGTCCGAGCACGGCCGGCGTGCACGTCTCAAACATCCTTCACAAGCTCGGATCCCGCCGTCGCTCCGACGCGGTCGCGCGGGGCCTGCAACTCGGCCTCATCGACGCCGCCGAGGAGTGAGCCTGAGCGTCGCGGGTGCCACGGCCACGGGGCAAACCGCGGGCGTTACGTCTGCGAGGGCCAGGCGTCGGCGACCGTGGCGTGCTCGGTGAAGTCGGCGCTGCGAGTCGTGCCCTGAGCGCGCTCGATGGCGGCGTCGAGTACGTCCTGCCAGGCGTGCTCGATCAGGACGGCGAGCACGGCGGCGCCCGGCTCGAGTCCCTCGGTCAGCGCGGTGATGAGCGGACCAGATGGGCCCTCCATCGCCTCGCGGGTCGTCTTCTCCCGCGCCCGCGCCTCGAGGCGGAACGTGATCAGGCGCGACACCATCCCGGCGCTGCCGCCGGACATCGCGACTGCGATCGGCTCACCGGTCTCAGGAGCACGCCCGGCAAATAGCGCGTCCCGGATGAGCAACGTGCCGCCGCTCTCGATCCGCTCCAGTGCGCCCACGAGCTGGCCCTCGTAGGACGACCCAGCCGGGAACTCGTAGACCAGCAACTGGCGCTTCGGTCCTTCAGGCATGGGCGAAAGATACGCCTGTCGGGCGTCGGCGCGTCATCCGAATCGAGTGATCCGGCGCAACGGGACGTTCTAGACCCCGAGCCGCCGCCCGAGATCCGCGACATGCCGTCGCGCGATCGGGATCGACTGACCGTCCCCGAACGCCAGCTCGGCGGTCGACCCGAACCGCGGCCGCAGCTCGACGGCCCGTAGTAGGTTCGCGATGAACTGCCGGTGCACGCGGACGAACCCGTACGGCTCCCAGCGCCGTTCGAGCTCGCCGAGCGTCGCCCGGAGCAGGTAGCGCCCGTCCTCGGTGACGATGCGGACGAAGTCGCCATTGGATTGGGCGAACAAGATCGAGCCGCGGGAGATGAGCCGGGTGGTGCCGTTGCGGACGTTCGCCACGGCGATCATCTCGCTGTCCGCGGTCGGCGGGCCGGCGAGGGAGCCGCCCGTCGGCGAGGCCACCGCCCCGTCGTGCACATCGCGGGCATCGACCGCCGCCTGAACGCGGCTCACCGCCTGTTCGAGCCGGCCGCGCCCAACCGGTTTGCGCAGGTAGTCGAGCGCGCCGAGCTCGAACGCGTCGACGGCGGCATTGTCATACGCGCTGACGAACACGAGCACCGGCGGCTCGGCGAAGCGGCGCAGCACACGTCCGAGCTCGACGCCGTCGAGGTCGGGCATGCGGACATCGAGGAAGATCGCGTCGTACTCATGAGTCGAGGCCTGGACGAGCGCATCGTGGCCGTTGGAGACACACTCAACGTCCTCCACGCCGGGGAAGCTCCGTAGCATCCGGGCGAGGTCCTCGAGCGGGGTGGGCTCGTCGTCGACCGCCAGGATCGTCAGCCCGTCATCGCTCATGCGCTCGCCACGATCGATGGCTGGGACCGGGCGGCGGCGCCCGGAGCGCCCGGCAGGTCAGGCACGGTCATGACGACCGTCGTCCCCCGTCCCACGCGTGAGTCGATGCGCAGCGCATAGCGATCGCCGAACGTCGCCCGCAACCGGGCGTCGACGTTCGACAACCCGATCCCGCCCCCGGCACCCGCGAGCACCACTGGCACCCGCTCCGGCGAGATGCCGGCCCCGTTGTCGGTCACCGACAACTGCACGTCCCCGCCCCGGGTCCGCGCCCGGATCGACACACGTCCCGAGCCGCCGCGGCGCTCGACGCCGTGGCGCACCGCGTTCTCGACGAGCGGCTGCACGGACATCGACGGGACGACCGCGGCGAGCGTCTCCGGCGGGGCGTCAATCGTCACGTGCAGACCACGGAAGCGAGCCTGCTCGAGGCGCAGATAACGCTCGACGTGCTCGAGTTCCTCACCGAGCAGCACGTAGGAGCGACCGTCACGGAACAGGTACCGGGTGAACTCGGCGAAGTCGATCAAAAGCTCGCGCGCCGCCTCGGGCCGGGCATGGATTTCGCCGGCGACGGCGGCGAGCGCGTTGTAGATGAAATGGGGCGAGATCTGTGCCCGCAGCGCTCGCAGCTCGGCGCGAGCAAGACGCTGCTCCTGCTCGGCGATCACCGACAGCTCGACCTGCGCGGAGACGAGCGCCGCCGCCTCCTTGACGACGCGCAACTCCGGCTGGCTCGGCTCACCGAGGCCGCGGTAGAACGTGATCAGCGTCCCGGCCCGTTTGCCCTGCACGGTCAGCGGTGCGAGCACGGCCGAGTGCAGCGGGCAGCGCGGGTCTGAGGAGATGAGTCGCGGCACGATGTGCATGTCGCCGTCCGGCGTCGCCGCGAGCAGCGAGGAGAGCAGATCCCCGGGGCGGACCTGCTCGCGTCCCTGCCCCTCGATGGCGAGCACCGAGCGGGTGTCCGCGAGCGCGACCGCGGCGGCGCCAGTCAGCTCGCGCAGGTACGGGACAGCGGCCTCGGCGGCACGCACGGTGAGCCCGCCCCGCAGATGCGGCAACGTCGCGGTCGCGGCATGCAGGGCGGACTGCTTTCCTGCCGCCTTTGGTGTCCGTGTGGCGCGTGAGGACGGCAGCCAACGCCACGCGGCAAATATGACCGCAGCGATCCCGATCCCCACGAGGACGCCTAGTGCGGGATGCATGTCAATCGATCACGGGGCTACCCAACCGCAACGAGCTTACTCTTGCGCCACGACACACGGGGCACGAAGATGTCGCGATGAGCTCCCCCGCCACGATCTCCTCTTACGAAGACGCCTGCGCACAGCACCGCTGGGACGTGCCCGAGCGCTACAACATCGCGGTCGACGTCTGCGACAAACACCCGCGTGACAAGCTCGCGATGATCCACGAGGACTTCAGCGGCACGGTCCAAGAGATCACGTGGGGTCAGCTCCAAGACGACGCCAACCGGTTTGCAAACGTGCTCTCCGCGCTCGGAGTGCAAAAGGGCGACCGGGTGGCGATGCTGCTGCCACCAACGCCCCAGACGGCGGCGGCGTTCTTCGGCACCTGGAAGGTCGGCGCGATCCTGCTCTCCATGTCCGTTCTCTATGGCGACGAGGGCATCCGACATCGGCTCACCGACAGCCAGGCGAAGGTGTTGGTCACGAACGCCGCCAACGCCGACCGGATGGAGCGCGGGCTCGTTGAGCACGTGCTGATCCTCGACGACGAGCTGCTGAGCTCGGGGTCGACCGCGTTCACGACGCTCGACACCTCGGCTGACGATCCGGCCCAGCTCTACTACTCCTCCGGCACGACCGGACTTGCCAAGGGCATCCTGCACGCCCATCGCTACATCCTCGCCCACGAAGAGTTCACCTACTGCCACGACCTCCGCGACGGCGAGGTTTTTCACGGCATGGGGGAGTGGGCGTGGGCGGCCGGGATCTGCCCGCTGCTCGGACCGTGGCGGCTCGGCGCGGTCCAGGCCGTCTACCAGCGGGAGGGCGGGTTCGATCCCGGCAAACAACTCGAGTTTCTCTCCCGGCACCAGGTCACGAACGTGTTCGGCACGCCGACGGCGATCCGTTCGATGATGTCGATCAGCGACGCCGGCACCCGCTACCCGCAGAAGTTCCGCATCGTCTGTTCGGCAGGTGAGCCGCTCAACCCGGAGGCAATCCGCTGGTTCCGGGACCAGTATGGGATCACCGTGCTCGACTACTACGGCCTCACGGAGTCCTATCCACTGTGCGCGAACTTCCCGTTCATGGAGGTCCGGGAGGGCTCGATGGGCAAGCCGATGCCCGGCTGGGAGGTGGCGATCCTCGACGAGGACGAGCGTCCGGTCGCGCAGGGCGAGCGAGGCGAGATCTGTCTGGGTGCACGCTCGAACCCGCACTATCCGCTTGGCTACTGGAATCGGCCGCAGAAGGATACCGACGAGGTCTTCGGCGGCGCCTGGTTCCACACCAAGGACGCGGCCCAGCAGGACGAGGACGGCTACTACTGGTACGAGGGGCGCGCCGACGACGTGATCATCTCGGCCGGCTACCGGATCGGACCGTTTGAGGTCGAGTCCGCCTGCCTCGAGCATCCGGCGGTCGCCGAGGCGGCGGCGGTTGCCGCACCGGACGAGCGGCGCGGGATGGTCGTCAAGGCGTTCGTCATCCTCGCGGAGGGCCACGAGGCCTCCGATGAACTCGCCGACGAGATCAAGACGTTCGTCCGCGATCACCATTCGGCCTACGCCTATCCGCGTCGGATCGAGTTCGTCACCGAACTGCCGAAGACGCTGACTGGCAAGATCCGCCGGATCGAGTTGCGCGAGCGCGAACGTGGCGACTAGAGCGCCCGACGGAATACCGGCTACCGTGCGAAACGGCTGTTTGCCCGCCGCCGAGGTCGGGCACTCCCACATTCGAGAGGAGTTCTCCCGTTGAGGAGGAGAGAGGAGACGTATGGCCGACGAGCGACACCCGAGTCCGGCCGAGGAGACCCGCCGCCTTTATGAGGATGCGGAGTCTCGAACCGCGCGTGCCTTCGAGCAGCTGGTCGCGCGGGACAGCTTCGGCGAGCTGCTCGCGAAAGCGACCGAAAACGTCGTTGGGATCACGAAGATCACCACCGACGTCTTTGATCTGATCCTCCGCAACCTGCGTCTCGCGGGACGTCAGGACATCGTGCGGCTGTCCCGGCAGCTCGCACGGACCGAGGACAAGCTCGAGCAGTTGCTCCAAGAGGTCGAGCGGCTACAGGAGGAGAGCTCGCCGCCGCCGCGGCGCTCAGCGGGCGCGAGCCGGTCCGGCTCGACTCGGTCGGCGTCGACGAACGGCAGCGGCAGTGGCAGCGGAACCCGGCGGCGGCCGCGCAGTGGCGGTAGCCGATCATGAACGCGCTCGAGCGCATCGCGCGGACCCCGCTCGCCGCGTTCGAGTTCATGAACATCCTGCTCACCCAGAGCGACGCGCCGGTTGGCGTGACCCCGAAGGACGTCGTGTGGACGCACCGGAAGGTGACGCTGTACCGCTATCAGTCGAGCAATCGCCGGCATCCGATTCCGGTGCTGCTCGTGTTCGCGTTGATCAATCGGCCGGACATCTTTGATCTGCGGCCCGGCGGGTCGTTCGTGGAGTACCTGTTGAGCGAGGGCTATGACGTGTTCCTGCTGGACTGGGGCTATCCGGACGAAGAGGACGCCGATGTCGGCCTCGAGCAGTACGTCTGCCGAGAGCTCGAATGGGGAATCCGCGAGGTCCTGAGGGCGAGCGGGCAGGATGAGCTGTCGCTGCTCGGGTGGTGCATCGGCGGCACCCTGTGCCTGCTCTACGGCGGGATCCACGAGCACAGTCCCGTGCGGAACATGGCGCTCCTCACAACGCCGGTTGACACGAGCGGATCGCTGTACGGGAACTGGGTTGGACGGGATTCGTTCGACGTCGACTACGCCGCCGATGGCTACGGCGCGGTGCCCGGCGCGGCGATCGACTGGGCGAACAAGATGATGAAGCCGGTCACCAACTACTGGACGACGTACCGGCGATTGTGGGAGGGCGTGCTCGACGGCGAGGCGCGCCGCGACGCCTACCAGCCGATGGCCCGCTGGATCGCCGACAACCCGCCGTTCCCGGCCCGCGCCTACCGCGACTGGATCACCTGGATGTACAAGGAGAATCGGCTCGTGCGGGGCCGCATGTGGCTCGACGGACAGCGCGTCGATCTCTCGAAGATCGACCAGAATCTGCTGATCGTCACCGCGGGCGCCGACCACATCGCCCCCCCAGAGGGAACCCACCCGCTGCTCGACCTCGTCTCCAGCGAGGACGTCACACGGCTCGACCGGCCGGGCGGTCACATCGGTCTAATGGCGGGCTCGGGAGCACGCAAGGAGATCTGGCCGGAGATCTCGCGATGGCTACAGAAGAGATCGCAATCCACGAGGAGAGGTGGCACGAATGGCAACGGTGCAAACGCGTGAGCGCAGTTCGCAGGTAGCGGGGGACAAGCTGAAGGGAAGGGTCGCGCTCGTCACCGGCGGAACGCGGGGCATCGGCGCGGCGATCGGTCGCAGCCTGGCGGCCCAGCAGGCCACCGTGGCCGCGGGCTACAGCCGCGACGTGGACAAGGCACGCTCGTTCGCACGTGAGCTTGAGGATCTCGGCGCGGACGCGAGCATCCACCAGGGCAACGTCGCCTCGGCCGAGGACTGCCAGCGCACCGTCCAGGAGGTCATTGACCGGCACGGCCGCCTCGACATCCTCATCAACAACGCCGGCATCACCTCCGACCGCTCGATCCTCAAAATGGCGCAGGACGACTGGTACAAGGTGCTCGCGGTCAACCTCTCGGGCTCGTTCTTCATGTCGCAGGCGGCGCTGCACCACATGATGGAGCGGGGAACCGGGCGGATCGTGAACATCTCCTCGATCGTCGGCCAGATCGGCAACATCGGGCAGACCAACTACGCGGCGTCGAAGTCCGGAATGTTCGGGTTGACGACGTCCCTCGCTCGTGAGGCCGCTTCCAATCTCCAGCGGTCCGGCAAGGCCGACCCTGACGGAATCGGCCTCACCGTCAACGCGGTCGCGCCTGGCTTCATCGAGACCGAGATGCTCGAGTCGATCCCGGAGAAGGTGCTCGACAAGATTCGCGCCCAGATCCCGCTTGGTCGTCTCGGCCGGCCGGAGGAGGTCGCCCGCGTCGTGCACTTCCTCAGCGCCGACGCCTCCTCCTACATCACGGGACAGGTGTGGGCGGTCAACGGCGGCCAGGAGATGTAGTCGCGCTCAGAAGCGCAGCGTCTTTGCCGTCATCGCCTGGGCGTACGGGGCGTCGCCGACCGTGAAGGCTTCGATGCGAACCGTGAGCGTCAGCGTCACCCCCGCGGTGGGCCGTGCCTCGTTGATCCACGTGTTCGGCCGGCGCAGCCGTATCGTCAGATGGCGAGTCCGGGTGTTGTGGAATTCGCAATGGTGTGGGCGGCGGCGAGGCTGTCGGCAGTGCGCGGTGACGGTAAGACGGGCATCACGGCCGGCGAGTACGGCGCTGTAGCGAGCCATGAGTAACACTCGCTTCCGAGAGCGGCTCCTGGATTGCAGCGACAGCGCGGGATGCCCGGTGACGGTCATGCTTCTGCAGCCGGCGTAGGACCCGTAGTTGCCCTGCGCCGGTTGTCGCACGCATACCTGCCAGCTCCCGGGAGCGAGCCGTGTTGGGCTCGTTGTTGACCCCGGTGCGACGCTCAGCGGTCCGATCACTGTGGCGGTTCTCCGGCGTGAGAAGCTCGCTGCACCCAATGCGCTGGAGCGCGACTGAAACGTGATCCGGTCACGCTGCCGATCGACCGCGAAGCTGCTCCCAGGGTCGGTGAACCATGCCGGCGGAAGGTCGGTGCCGCCGTCGAGGAACGCACTGTGAGAGAGGTCAAGGCAGCCTGGGATGTTGGCCTGGAAATAGTCGTCGCGGCCGTAGTCGAGGACCATGTGCGCGGTGTCCCATGGCTGATCGCCGGCGTACAGCAGGTCGGTCGGCGAATCGGACACGTGGCCGGAGAGCGTGAAATGCGGCGCGCACGTCGGTACGAACCCGAGCGCGTGCATGAGTTCGTGGATCTCGCCCATCTCCCGGTAGCCCGCGGGCTGCCCGCTGGTGGCGAACGGCTGCGTATCACACCCGATAGCCCCCGGCGGGGTGCCCTTGAGGTACACGCCGACGACGTGACCGGGCAAGCTCGGCGGCCATGAGCCGCTCGCGCAGTCGGTGGCTGAGCCATCGTAAAACACCTCGTAGAGCTTCAAGGGCTGATTGAAGCCGAGGCGCTGAACAGCCGCCTCCAGCGCGTCGCGTATGTACACGCCGTGACTCGCGTATTCCGGGTCAGTTCCCGGCAGCCGGACGAACGTAACGTCAGGTTGGCCGAGGTACGTGTCGAGCTTCAGACGTCGGCCGCCGGTCTGACCGGCGAGCCAATTCTCGGCGGTCGCGAACGATGATGCGATCGACCCGTCGACGTCGTAGCGGCGATCCGTTCCGTCCGCCGGCACCGCGTAGATCAGATGCACCTGCGGCCCCTGCACCTGGTCCGGGCGGTTCGTGAACGCTCGCCCCTGGGTATCGTCATCCGCCCGCGCCGTGGACACCAGCATCGCCGCGACGAGCGCGACCAGACTCGCGCAGACAAGTACGGACCGGAATCTGGTGCACCACACTGCGAGCGATCATAGTCGTTGTCGGCCGGGGTGGCGGATCCCCCTCGGCCGTGGACGCCGTCACCGCACCCGCTGGCCCTTGGCGTTGATGCCGTACCAGGTCCCACCGGACGCGCTGACGCCGACGTAGTCGGTCTGGCGCGGGCCGACGTCGCCGCTGTACTTGTACAGCGGGTGGCTGGCGTAGGTCACCTGGCGGGAGCCGTTCGGCAGCTTGATCGTCCCGAGCAGCTTGGCGTTGACGCCCTTGGTGGCAACTGGCTTGGCCTTCGTGGTCAGCGCCGGCCAGATGCTCGCGCAGCCGCTGATCTTCACGCACACGTCCTTGTTGCGGCTGTCGCGGCTGAACTGATACAGCGTGAACCCGTTGTTGGCGGTGAGGATCTTTCCGGCGCTGGTGTTCTCCAGTCGGATCGTGGTTCCGCGCTGGGCCGCCGCCGAGGCGGTTGTCGCCGACGCGGTGGCGGCGGTGAGGGTCGCGATCAGGGCGACAGTGGCCGCGGCCAGCGCCACGAGAGCGGTCAACAGTCGTCGATAGTGCTGCATGGTTCGTCCTCCGGTTTCGAAAGCAGGGCTGAGAGGGAGGACGCCAATCGGTGCCCCGGCCTTCCCGGAGGGCGTGCGCCGTTGCGAAACCCGGTTACTTGATGATGCGCCCGGCGGCGTTCAACGCCCACCAGAACCCACCGGACTGCTCGAGACCGATGAACTGTGTGGAGCGCGGAGAACCGTCGCCGATGTAGGTGTAGAGCGGCCAGCCGTTGTAGGTCACCTGCCGCGTGCCGTCCTTGAGCGTGATCGTGCCGAGTAGCCGCGCCTTGACGCCGGAGCCGGCGATCGGCTTGGCCTTGCTCGTCACGAGCGGCCACAGGGTCGTACAGGCCGGGATCTCCACGCACACGTCCTTGCGGCGCTTATCTCGCTGAAACATGTACACGGTGTAGCCACCGGAGGTGGTGAGGATCTTGCCCCGGCTCGTCCTCTCCAATTTGATCGTCGTCCCGCGGGCGCGCGCCAGCGCCGTCCCGGCTGGCACGAGCGCGGCTACGGCTGGCACGAGCGCGGCCACGACCAACGCGAGCGAAATTCTCCGCCTCACTTCAACCTACCTCCGATGTCATGGTCCGGCCGACCGGAGCCCACCTTACCGGCCCGCGCGCGCATGCGACCGGATCTCGGACAGGATCCGCTCGAGCCGCGGCTCCGTCTCCGTGTCGACATGCGTCATCGCGGCGGCGACCGCGGGGTGGACGGAGGCGATCTGGGCGTGCATCTCGTGGGCGACGGCGCGGTAGCTCGGATGCCCCTCGCGGCCGGAGCGCAGCTCGATCAGCTGCATCGCCTCGCGGGCGTTGAGGTCGAGCACGAAGCGGATCCGGTAGCCGAGGCAGAGCGCGTAGGGAGCGGCCAGGCGCTGACCCTGGGCGGCGAGCCGTGCATACTCCGCGGCCGACAGCTCAAGCGCCCGCCGGTACTCGTCTCCGCAGCCGGCGAGCTCGACCTGCTCCGGCACGTCAGCCCCGAGGTCCGGAGTCAGGGATTGCCACTGGACGGTGAGCATGCGGTGGCGCTGGAGGTCACGGAACGCGCCGTAGTCGGCGACGATCTCAAATCGGTAGCGCACGGCCTCGAACCCGCGCCCGGGGCGGTGGCGGCGATTGGCGCGCGTCCCGATGAGGTCGGTGAGCAGCGCCTGGCGCTCGCCGTCGTCGAGCCGGCTGACCGCATCTCGGATCCGGTCCTCGTCGGCCGCGGTCGACTCAAACAGGAGCGCGGCCAGCAGGTCGTCCTCGTCGCCGTCCACATGCCGCAGCCGCACCGCCGGGCCGTCGGCGTCCGCCCCGGCGGGTGCGTCATCCCCGAGACCAAGTCGCTCGGCCCACCGCTCCCCGGCGGCCGCTCGGGACTCGAGGTAGGCGATCCATTCGCCGCCCCGCTCGGGCCGCTCGATGCGCGAGACGAAGCTCGGCATCACCGCCTTGATCTCGTCAAGGATCATCCGCCCGTAGTCCTGCGCCTCCGGGAGCGGATGCGCGAGGAGATGGAGGATCAGCTGCTCGTAGGTCTGGCCGCTTGCGAAGATGCCCATGTGCGAGAGCGAGCTGGCCGGGAGCAGCCCTCGCAGGAGGTCGAGAGCCTTCGCCTTGATCGCCCGCTCATACGCGGCTGGGGCCTCGCCCTCGGTGCGCGGAAACTCGTTCTCGGCCCAGGCGGCGACCCGGGGCAGCGCGTCCGCGTAGATCCCGAACAATGAGTCCATCGCGGTGGTGTACTGCGGACCGAGCTCGGCGTCGCGGTAGTAGCGGTAGCTGGGGCGGGCGGGATCGGGTCCCGGCATCGGGGCGTCGTAGGAGATGTATCGGGTCGACTGCTCCAGGTAGGCGCCGAGGCGCGGGCGCTGGAGGATCTTGGTGAGCACGTTCGAGACCCACTCACAGGCGATGTGGGCCCCCCCGAGCTGGGCCACCGAATCATCTCCGTAGCCGAGGAAGATCCGCTCGTACAGCTTCGCCGCCCGCGCGCCCTCGTCGCCGTCGGCGCGGAGCGGCGTGCCCGCGACATCATCCGCGAACTCGTCGAGGAACAGCCGCCGCAGCGTGCCCTGATAGCGCGAATACCGCGCGAACAGCGCGCCCTTCACCGTCTCCGGCAGGTTGACGAGCGCGAATACCGGGCGGTCGAGATTGGAGAAATGCGGCCGCAGGCGTTCCTGCTCCTGCGCGGTGAAGCTCTCGACCGGGTAGTCCACGGACGGCGGATCGTAGCGCCGTCGTCGGCGGGCTCGGACCCCGGCGGTCAGCCAGCCGGGAGCCGGGCCGTCAGCCAGCCGGGAGCCGGGCCGTCAACCGGCGTTGTGCGGGTGGCCGGTCGCCTGCGATCCCTCGCCGGCGCCGCCCGGATTGCCCTCGTCCGAGCCGTTGCGCTCGGTCGTCTTCCGGCCCTTGCCATCGGCGCCGGGACCCGGGCCGGGTGCCTCTTCGTTGTTCTGGTCGGACACTCCGCTCGGCGGCGACTGGCTGCCGAACGTCTCGGTCGTGTCGGACGTGCGTTCGTTGTCGTCCATGCCATGTGTCTACCCCGACCGGTGCGGCCGGAAAAGACCGAGGGGGCTCGGGTGCGCGAGACCCCGACCCTCGAGCGCTTGGCGCGAAGTGGACAATATGTGTACACAATCCGCCAAGGGCTCGGCTCGCGCCGCGTGGCGCGCGCGTCGCCGCCCGACCCGCGGGTTGAGCCGCCCTAGAAGATCCCGCTGATCGCGTGCCCGGCGTGGGCGACGAGGTTGAACAGCGGGGAGGGGAAGATCCCGAAGAACACACTGGCGGCGCTGAACACGATCGCGACGAGGACGACCTCCGGCCGAGCCGCCGAATCCTCGGACCCCGGCCAGTTGCCGGATGCCCCGCCCGGGCCGCCCGCCGCCGGACCCGCACCCGCACCCGCCGAACCCGGACCCGGACCCGCCGAACCCGGACCCGGACCCGCCGCCGCACCCGGCTCGGCCTCGCCCGACGCCCCGGCGATCGGCGGCAACCCGCCGCCACCCGCCGCGGCACCCGCAAGCGCCGGTGATCTGCCCGCAGCCACCGTACCCGGCCGCATCCACATCGCCGCGACCACCCGCAGGTAGTACCCGAGCGAGATCATCGAACCGATCACGAGCACGATCGCGAGCCACGTGTAGTCGCCGTTGACGAGCGCGTGGATGAGCTGGAACTTGCCGATGAACCCGACGGTCGCCGGGATGCCCGCGAGCGACAGCATCGCGATCGTCATCGGCCACGCGAGCCACGGCCTTCGGGCACCGAGCCCGGCGAGGCCGGAGATGTCATCGCCACTCGGCGCGTCCTCGTCATCGTCGGAGCCTCCGAGCTCGTCTTCCTGGGCCACGATCACCGCGAACGCGGCGAGGTTCATGAACAGGTACACGCCGAGGTACAGAACGGTTGCCTGGACTCCGAGTTGGGTCCCGACGACGACCCCGCCGAGCATGTAGCCGGCCTGGGCGACGCCGGAGTACCCAAGCATGCGCTTCAGCGAGTTCTGACCGAGTGCACCGACGTTGCCGACGATGATCGTGATCGCCGCGATCGTCGCGATCGCCGGGGCCCAGTTGTTCTGGTCGGCGATCGCCGCGACGTCAAAGAAGCGGATGAAGACACCGAGCGCGGCCGCCTTGGTGGCCGTCGCCATGAACGCGGTGATCGGCGTCGGGGCGCCCTCGTAGACGTCCGGCGTCCACTGGTGGAACGGCGCCACGGACGCCTTGAACGCGAACCCGACGAGCACGAACGCGAACCCGGTCAGGAGCAGCGGGTCGCCGAGCACACCGCCGGCGAGCGTGCCGCCTGAGATCGCGTGCGCGATGCCGGAGAAGTCGGTGGAGCCGGTCGCGCCGTAGACCATCGCGAGCCCGTAGACGAGCGTCGCGGAACCCACCGAGCCGATCACCAGGTACTTCAGGCCGGACTCGAGCGAGGCCTCCCGACGGAACTCCGAGGCGCACAGCACGTACAGCGGGATCGAGAGCAGCTCAAAGCCGATGAACAGCGTGATCAGGTTCTGCGCGGACACGAGGATCGCCATCCCGAGCACGCTGAACAACAGCAGCGAGAAGAACTCGCCCTGGCCGGCCTGCCGGGGGGCGCGCCCGCGCCAGGCGAGCAGCACGGTGGCGAGCGCCGCGACGGCGAACAGCAGGTCGAGCACGAGCGCGAGGTCGTCGATCCGCAGGGCACCGGAGATAATCGAGCGCGGGTGATCGAAGCGGGCGACCTCGAACGCGATCGCGAATCCGAGCGTGACGACGGTCATGAGCGGCACCACGCGCTCGCGCACGAAGTCGGCGCGGATCAGGCCGAGCGCCAGCACCACCACGGCGCCGATCGTCAGCGCCATGATCGGTGACAGGCTCGCCCAATCGATGTGCGGACCCTTGATATGGGTCACGGTGGTGGCGGCGGTGCTCACGACGTTCACGGCACGCTCGCGGTCTTGAGCGGCGGATACGACCACCAGCGACCCGCCGCGTACGCGCTCGACGGGCTCTGAGACTCCGCCTGGGCGGTCGCGATCGCCGCCCGGACGCTCGGTTCACTCCGCTTGAGCACAAACTGGGGATAGAACGCGAACACGACGAGCACGAGCACGAGCGGCGCCAGGGCGATCAGTTCCGGCCGCGTGATCTCACGCGAATCGACCGTCGGTTTGACCCGGTTGTGCATCGCCCCGATGAACACGCGCAGCGCGTAGTACGCCGCCCCGACGACGCCGACGGAGGCGATGAACGCGACCGCGATCTTCGAGTTGAACGTCCCGAGCAGGATCAGGAACTCCCCGATGAAGTTCGGCGACCCGGGCATCGCCAGCCACGCAAACGCGACGATCAGGAACAGCGCCGCGAGCAGCGGCGCCCGGAAGGCGATCCCGCCCATGTCGCGAAGCGACTCGGACCCACCGGCGGTGCGCGCCGCCAGCGCTGCCACGATGAAGAACGCCGGGGCGGTGACGAGTCCGTGGTTGACCATCTGGATGATCGCGCCCTGCGCGCCCTGGGGCCGCAGCGAGAAGATCCCGAGCGTGATGAAGCCGAGTTGGGCGACGCTCGAGTAGGCGACGACGAGCCGCGCGTCCGGGGTCGTGAACGCGACGGCGGTCGCCCACAGGATCGACAGCAACGCGATGAGCAGCAGCAGCATCTGGAAGTGGACGGTCGCGAACGGGAATAGCGGCAGCACGATCCGCAAGAAGCCGTAGGCGGCGACCTTGGACAGCACGCCAGAGAACACGGCCACCGCCGGGATCGGCATCGCCTTGTAGCCGTCGGCGAGCCAGCCATGGAACGGCACGAGCGGCATCTTCACCAGGAACGCGACGGCGAAGCACAGGAAGATCCATTCCTGGGAGCCGTGCGAGAGCGGCAGCGCCCTCAGCGCCGAGAGGACGAACGTGAGGTTCGTGCCGTGCTCCGAGGAGGCGAGCACGCCGGTCGCGATCGCCGCGACGAGCATCAGGAACGATCCGATCAGCGTGTAGATGACGAGCTTCGTCGTCGCCCGCACGCGGTCCGGGCCGGTCCCGAACATCCCGGTCAGGAAGTAGAACGGGATCAGCATCAGATCGAAGAACACGACGAACAGGGCGAGGTCCTGGGCGCAGAACGCCCCGAGCACGGCGGTTTCGGCGAGCCCCAGATGGAAGTAGAAGACGCGCGGGCGGTCCCACTCGCGCAGCGAGGACCAGACCATCGCGCCGGCGAACAGGATCGCCGTCAGCAGGATGAGCGCGATGTTGAGGCCGTCAGCCCCCAGCTTGTAGTGGATGCCGAGCGCCGAGATCCACACCTTGTCGGTGACGAACTGCAGCCCGGCACGCCCGGTCGAGAACCGGGCCAGGAACGAGATCGCGATCCCGAGCGTGACCAGACTGCCGAGCGCCGACACGCGCCCGGCGAACCCGTGGGGGAGCAACGCGGCGAGGAGCGCCACGGCGAGCGGGAGCCAGATGAGGATCGACAGCGTCATGTGCTCGAGATGAGGAAGTAGAGGGTCATGGCGGAGATCCCGACGATCAGGGCGGCGGCGTAGTAACGCAGATAGCCGGTCTGGAGGCGGCGGACGGCCGCCGAGCCGGCCCGGACGACGCCCACGGTCCCGCCTGTGATCGTCCCGCCGATCACGATCCGCTCGAGCACGCCTTCGGCAAAGCGGCCGAACCACAGCGCCGGGCGGACGACGACGAAGTCGAGCAGCTCATCGAAGTACCACTTGTTGGCGAGCAGCGTGTGGATCCCCGAGAAGCGCGCCTGGAGCGCTCGTGCCGTCCCGGGCGAGCGGACCCAGATCCGGAACGCGATCGAGATGCCGATGGCCGCGATCACGGCTCCGATGATGAGCCCGACCCAGTCTGAACGGGTCGATCCCGCCAGCAGGTAGAGGGACGAGTCCGAGAACGTCGGGTCGAGGAAATGCTCGATCCCGCTGTCGACGCCGGGAATCTGAATCAGTCCACCGACGATCGCACCGAACGCCAGCACGGACATGGCGATCTTCATCGGCCACTCGCGCTCGGCGATGTAGTGGCCCGGTCCTGGGAAGCCGACGTCGGTGTCCTCCTCCTCGCCGTTCATCGGGTTGGTCGGCACCTCGGCGTGGGCGAGATGCCCATGCTCGAGCTCGACCGCCTCGGGGACGGGCTCGCCCCAGAACGCGCGGAAGATCATCCGGAACGTGTAGATACCAGTGAGGAACGCCCCGAGGTACCCGGCGATCCCGAGGATCTCAAAGCCGCCGCCGCGATTGTCGAGGTAGGCGAGGATGTCGTCCTTCGACAGCCAGCCGGAGAACGGCGGCATGCCGGACAGAGCGAGTCCGCCGATGATGAAGCAGGCGAGCGTGAACGGCAGCGAGCGCCGGAAGCCGCCCATCCGGTCCAACGACTGGGCGCCGGCCATCGCCCCGATGATCGAGCCGGCCGCCATGAACAGCAGCGCCTTGAAGAACGCGTGCGTCATCAGGTGGAACAGGCCGGCCGAGTACGCGCCCACCGAGACACCCATGATCATGTAGCCGATCTGCGACATCGTCGAGTAGGCGATCACGCGCTTGATGTCGGTCTGGACGATCGCGATTGTCGCCGCCACGAGCAGCGTCGTGCAGCCGACGATCGCGCCGACGTCCTGGGCCGTCGGGGCCATCTCGAACAGCGGGTGCATGCGGGCGATCAGGTAGACGCCGGCGGTGACCATCGTCGCAGCGTGGATCAGCGAGGAGACGGGCGTCGGGCCCTCCATCGCGTCCGGGAGCCAGGTGTGGAGCGGGACCTGGGCGGACTTCGCAAACGCGCCGATCAGCAGCAGCAGGCAGCCGGCGACGATGTCCGGCGAGTTGTGGACGAACACGTGGTGGGCGGCATTGAACGTCGTCGTGTAATCGACGCTGCCGGTATGCCGGAAGATGAAGAACGTCCCGAGCACGAGACCGACATCGCCGAACACGTTGATCAGGAACGCCTTGAGCCCGGCGCTCGTCGCCGTGGTGCGCCGATACCAGAACGAGATCAGCATGTACGAGGCGGCGCCGACGAACGCCCAGCCGACGATCAGCAGCACGAAGTTCCCGGCGAGCACGAGCAGGAGCATCGAGAACACGAAGTAGTTGAGGTACGCGAAGTACCGGCGCACCCCGACGTCGCTCTTCATGTACGACACCGAGTACAGGTGGATCATCGTCGAAACGCCGGAGACGATCAGCGCCATGTACACCGACAACGGATCGATGTAGATCGAGAGCTTCGCGTCGAGTCCCGCGGTCACCGCGTAGTCCCACAGCGTCGAGCTGTACTTCCGGTGATCCGGGTTATGTCCCAACAGCGACACGAGCATCGCGATGGCGAACGCAAACGCCAGCGCGATCGCGAGCGTGCCGATCCAGCCGGCGACCCGCGCCGGGACGACTCGCCACCCGAGTGACAGCACGAGCATGCCCACGAGCGGGCAGAGCAGCACGAGCCACCCAAACGTTGTCGCCGATGAGCTCATCCGTTCAACTCGCTGAGCTCGTCGACGTCAATCGGCAGGCGGCGGCGATAGAGGGCGACGATCAGTCCGAGGCCGACCGTCACCTCACACGCTGCGACCACCATCACGATCAGGGCGAAGACCTGTCCGTCCTCGCCGCCCCACATCCGGGCGAATGCGACGAGCGCCAGGTTCGCGGCGTTGAGCATCAGCTCGAGGCAGAGCAGGACCACGAGCGGATTGCGCCGTGCGAGCACGCCGCCGGCGCCGATGCAGAAGATCAGCGCGGACACGACGAGGTACCAGCCGATCGCCATTACCAGCCGCCTCCGCGCTCGCTCGGCGGGGGCGTGCCGGCCGTCCCCACGTGCGGCTCGAACTCGGCCTGCTCGGCGGCGACAGCCTGGCGGATCCCGCCTGCCTCGGCCATCGTCCCGGTCCACGAGGGCGGGCGCCGCGGGATCTGGATTTCCTGGTCCTCGTCGATCGGACCGAGACCGCGCCGGCGACGGGCGAGCATCACCGCCCCGATCGCGGCGACGAGCAGGAGCAGCGACGCGATCTCAAATGGGAACAGATACTTCGTCAGGAACAGCGTCCCGATGTGCTTCGGTGTGCCAAAGCCGGCGACGTACGGCGCGCCCTTGCCGGAGATGCCCTTGAGCGCGGAGCCGAGCATCGCGATGCAGAGCTCGACCGCGAGCGCGAATGCGAACAGCGGCCCGAGGATCCGCAGCGTACTTCCGGCGGCGATCTCCTCGCCGCCGCCGATGTAGGCGACGACGAACACGTAGAGCACCATCACCGCGCCGGCGTAGACGACGACCTGCGCGGCGGCGACGAACTCGGCGCGGAGCAACAGGAACAGCATCGCGAGCGCGATCAGGTGCCCGACGAGCGCGAGCACGCTGTAGAACGGGTTGCGCAGCATCACGACGCCCAACGCGCCGGTGATCGCCAGGATCGCGGCGATGAAGAAGAGGACCGCGCTCATCGGGCGCTCACCGCTACTCGCCCTCCGCTCGCAGCGGCGTCCGCTCGATCGGCTCGGCGAGCAGCATCTCCTTGGTGAAGATGAGGTCAGAGCGCGTGTAGTCGGACAGCTCGTAGTCGTGGCCCATCGTGATCGCGTCGAACGGGCACGCCACCTCGCAGTAGCCGCAGAAGATGCACCGGGACAGGTTGATCTCGTAGACCGCCGCGTAGCGCTCGCCGGCCGACACCCGGTGCTCGGGCGTGTTCTCGGCGGCGACGACGCGGATGCAGTCGACCGGGCAGGCGGCGGCGCACAATGAGCAGCCGACGCACTTCTCGAGGCCGGTGTCCTCAAAGCGGTGGAGCTTGTGCCGGCCGCGGAAGCGCGGGTAGACCGGCGTCTTCTCCTCCGGGTACTGGATCGTGACCGGGCCCTCGACGACCCGGGCGAACGTCGTCTTGAGCCCGCGGAGCGTCTCGCCGAACGCGCGATACGTTCCGGCGAACTTGCTCGGCGACGGCGAGCGCATGACCTCGATGACGTCGGGACCAGGGTCGTAGGGCATCAGGACACCACCAGGATCGCGGTTACAAGCAGGTTGAGGGTGGCGAGCGGCAACAGCACCTTCCACCCGAACGACATCAGCTGGTCGTAGCGCAGCCGCGGCAGCGTCGCGCGGATCCAGATGAAGAACGTGATGAACAGGAACATCTTCGCGATCACGACGATCGGGTCGACCCAGCCGGGCGGGTGGATGCCGAACGGCAGCAGCCAGCCGCCGAAGAACACCGTCACCGCGATGCCGGAGACGACCGCCATGTTCATGTACTCGGCGAACAGGTAGGCGACGAACGACGTGCCGCCGTACTCGGTGAAGTACCCGCCGACGAGCTCGGCGTCCGCCTCGACGAGGTCGAAGGGCGCCCGGTTCGTCTCCGCGAACGAGGCCACCATGAAGATGAGGAACCCGACGAACTGCGGGATGAAGTACCACAGGTGGCCCTCTTGGGCGTGGACGATGCCGGTGAGCGACAGCGTCTGGGCCATCATCAGCACGCCGACGAGCGAGAGCCCTTGCGAGACCTCGTAGGAGATCAGCTGGGCGGCGCCGCGCATCGCGCCGAGGAACGAGTACTTCGAGCCCGAGGCCCAGCCGCCGAGCATGATCCCGTAGAACGAGATCCCGGCGAGCGCGAACGCGTACAGCGGCCCGATCGAGACGTCGATCCCGTAGATGCCGACCTCGCGGCCGAAGATGTTGAGGGTGTCGCCGAACGGGATCAGCGCGAGCGCGCCGATCGCGGTGAGGATCGCGATGATCGGCGCGATCCGGTAGAGGAAGCCGACGGACGTCGACGTGCGGAACGGTTCCTTGGTCGCGAACTTGACGATCTCAGCGATCGGCTGTCCGAGCCCGAACGGGCCGACGCGGTTCGGCCCGTAACGGGCCTGGAACCGGCCGAGCAGCTTGCGCTCGTAGACGACGAGGACCGGCAGGATCGCGAAGGCGACCGCGAAGATCACGAGCGACTTGATGATCTGGATCCACCACGGCTCGAAGTAGTTGACGTTCGCGAACGAGATCACGACTTGGTCACCTCGACGAACGGCTCGGTGAGCTCGTTGGCGGAGTCCTCGGCAATGCCCGTCGCGAGGAACGCGGTGCCGGCCGGCACGCCGGAGCGGACCGCCGCCGTCGCCCGCAGCCGGGTTCCGTTCTGTGCCACCTGGACGGTCTCACCGGAGGCAATCCCGAGCCGCTGGGCATCCGCCGGCGAGAGCTCGATCTGCTGGTGGGCGATCGTGTACTGCAGCGCGGGTGAGATCTCGACCTCGGGCGATGCCCAGATCGGGCGGTAGGTCCCCACGCGCAGGGCGCCGACCGAATCGTTTTGGGGTGGGGCGGCCAAGGCTGGGGCTTGCCGGTCGTGCGCAGGGCCGCCCTCGGTCGTCTGAGCGCCGCTCTGAATCCGCGCCGCCGCCTCGAGCTCGGGCCAACGGACCCCGTGCCCGCCGATCGCCTCGAGCGTCAGGCCTTCGTAGAACGGGACCGCGCGGACGAGCTGGGCGAACGCCATCGAGCTCGTGAGCACGCCCGTGTCCAGCCCGCAGCGCTTGGCGACTTCGGCGATCACCGACCAGCTGGCGCGGACGCCGTCCGGGTGCGCGATGGCGACGCGCAGGCGCTGGACGCGACCGTCCGGGTGCACGACCGTGCCCTCCTTCTCGGCCGAGGACTCGGCGGGGAAGATGACGTTGGCGTGCTCCCGCAGGCCGTCGGTCAGCACCGACGCGTGCGCGACCACAAGGCTGGCCCGATGCATCGCGTCCTCCCACAGCGCCCGGTTGGGCTGGTCGCGGACCGGATCGGTCTGGTGCAGATAGAGCGCGGTGATCTCCCCGTCGGCGGTCGCCCGAGCGATCTCGGCCGCCCCGCGGCCCGGCGCGGCGACGTCGAGGTAGCCGGGACCGGCGTTCGGAAGCACGCCGGCCTCGCGCAGGCCGCGTCCGTTCGAGCCCGAGGGGATCTCGAGCAGTCCTGCACCGGCGTGGCCCGAGAGGTCCAGGAGCTCGGCGATCCGCAGCAGCTCGGCCGCGGCCTCGGCGCCGATCCGCTCGCCCCACACGATCACGACGTCCTCGCCGCCGTCGCGCAGGAGCTTCGCCAGCTCGGTTTCGGGCGCGCCTGCGAGCTCATCGGCGAGCGCGGCCAGGAATGCCGCTGCGTCGCCGGGGGCATACCGAGCGATCCGCTGGGCGTTCCCGTCGAGCGCGCTCGGTCGCTCGGTCGCGATCGCAAGCTGCACGCCGCGGCGACGGACGCCCTTGCGGATCCGCAGGTCGAGGATCGGCGCATCGTCGACCGGGTCGCAGCCGACGAGCAGCACCGTGTGGGCGAACTCGAGATCGGACACCTTTGCCTGGAGCGACGGGGCGGCGAGCGCCCGGGCGGTCGCGTTCGGCACGTCGCCGAACTGGCGTGAGTCAAGATCGTGGGAGTCAAGGCCCTCGCGCAGCAGGCGTCCGAGCAGGAAACCCTCCTCGTTCGTCGCCTGGCCGCCGACGAGTGCGGCGACGCGGCCGCGATGCTTGGCCAGGCCGGCGGCGGTCTCGAGGGCGCGCTCCCAAGAGACCTCGCGGAGCTCGCCGCCGTCGCGGACGAGGGGCTGGCGGATGCGCTCATCGACGTGGATCGCCTGGTAGGCGAACCGGCCCTTGTCGCACAGCCAGCCGTCGTCAACCTCGGCATGGTCACGCGCGAGCACGCGCATGACGCGCTCGTCGCGGACGGTGAAGGTGACGTTGCACTGCGACGGGCACAGCGTGCAGATGCCACCGGCACTCTCAATGTCCCACGGCCGAGCGCGGAAGCGGTACGGCCTGGAGGTCAGCGCCCCGACCGGACACAGCTCGATGATGTTGCCGCTGAACGGGGCCACGTACGGATGACCGTCGTAGGTCGAGACGTACGTGTGCGCGCCGCGCTCGGCGAAGATCAGCTGGTAGTCCTCGGCGATCTCCTGGGAGAAGCGCACGCACCGGTAGCAGAGGATGCAGCGCTCGCGGTCGATCGCGATCAGAGGGCTGAGCGCGAGCGGCTTCTCGAAGTGGCGCTTGGGCTCGATCATCCGGCTGCGCCCGAGGCCCCAGCCGAACGTGATGTCCTGGAGCGGGCACTCCCCGCCCTTGTCGCACACCGGGCAGTCGAGCGGGTGGTTGACGAGCAGGAACTCGACGACCGAGTTCTGGGCGTGGCGGACACGATCGGTCTGGGTGTGGACGACCATGCCGTCCTTGACCGGCGTCGAGCACGACGTCTGGAGCTTCGGGATGCCCTCGATCTCGACCAGGCACATCCGGCACGCCCCGACCGGGTTGCCGAGCTTGGGCTCGTAACAGAAGAACGGGATCTCGACGTCTCCGTGCTTGGCGGCATCGACGAGCATCGTGCCCTCGATCGCCTCGACCTCCCGGCCGTCGATCGTCAACGTGATCGTCTTGGTTTCTGGACGTGGCATGGGGTCGCTGGAAGCTAGTGGACCGGCAGCGGCCCGGCCTGCTCGTCGGCCACACCGAGAGGGATGACGTCTTCCAGTGCGCCTGTCCCGGCCCGCAGGCGTGCCGCCTCGATCTCTGCCTCGAGCTCACCCCGGAACTTCTTCACCATCGAGCCGATCGGCATCGCCATCGCGTCGCCGAGCACGCACAGACAGTTGCCGATGATCTGCTCTTGCACGGAGGCCATGATGTCGAGATCCATCGGCGTCGCCTCCCCGGAGGAGATCCGATCGAGCATCTTGACCGTCCAGTTCGTGCCCTCCCGGCAGGGAACGCACTTGCCGCACGACTCGTGGGCGTAGAACTTGGCGGTCTTCTTGGCGACCTCGAGCACGGTGTGGGAGTCGTCGACGACGATGATCGCGCCGGAGCCGAGCATCGTCCCGGCCTTCGCCATCGAGTCGAAGTCGTAGGGGATGTCGAGGTCGTCCTTGGTCAGCACCGGGGAGCTCGAGCCGCCGGGGAACCACAATTTGATCTCCCGGCCGTCGAACGGTCCGCCCGCGAGGTCGTAGATGAGCTCGCGCGACGGGATCCCGAGCTCGATCTCGTAGTTGCCCGGGCGCTGGACGTCGCCGGAGACCGAGACGAGCTTCGTGCCGGTCGAGTTCTCGGTGCCGAGCTTCGCGTACTCCTCGCCGCCCATCCGGATGATCGCGGGCACGGTGGAGAGCGTCTCGACGTTGTTGATCAGCGTCGGGCCGTGGTACAGGCCCTCGATCGCCGGGAACGGCGGCTTGAGGCGCGGGTTGCCGCGCTTGCCCTCGAGTGAGTCGAGCAGGCCCGTCTCCTCGCCGCAGATGTAGGCGCCGGCGCCGCGGTGCAGGACGAGGCTGAACGAGTGCTCGGAACCGAGGACGTTCTCGCCGATGAACCCGGCGACCTCGGCTTCGGCGATCGCCGCCTCGAGGATCTCCGCCTGAAGCTCGTACTCGCCGCGGATGTAGATGAACGAGCGATTGATCCCGGCGGCGTACGTCGCGATCGCGATCCCCTCGATCAGCATGTGCGGGTTCTTCTGCATGATCTCGCGGTCCTTGAACGTCCCGGGCTCGGACTCATCCGCGTTGCACACGAGGTACTTGTTCATGTGCCCGCGGGGCAGGAACGATGCCTTGCGTCCCATCGGGAACCCGGCCCCGCCGCGGCCGCGGATCGCCGACTCGTTGAGGCTCTCCAGAACCTCGTCGGCAGTCATTGCGAGCGCGCTGCGCAGCGACTCGTAGCCGCCGCGGCGCTGGTACACGTCGATCGTGTTGAGACCCGGTTCGTCGATCCGGTCGAACAGCAGCTTTCTCACGCGTCGTCCCCCGCTTCGTCGGGGGGCTGGACAACCGGCTCCTCGATCGCCGCGGTCGGTCCGGGCCGGTCGGAGGGGTCGCCCTCGGGTCCGAGCCCGGCCGTGTCCGCCCGCGGGACGTCCGCGCCGGGGGCGCTGAACTGGCT
The DNA here is from genome assembly GCA_963850335.1 of uncultured Solirubrobacterales bacterium. GTDB lineage: Bacteria > Actinomycetota > Thermoleophilia > Solirubrobacterales > Solirubrobacteraceae > Palsa-465. The sequence goes on from CAWKKY010000004.1 coordinate 179,901, forward strand.
CGCGGTCTCGTCGAGGCCCTCGTTTGCCCCCGGGTCGGCACAGCGGCGGTAGCGCAGCTGCTTGTGCTCGAGCACCGCGCGGCCTGCGCGGATGTCCTCGACGATCCGGTCCGCGTCGTCGGTGTCGAGCGGGCCGACGTACTCGCCGTCAACCGACGCCATCGGCGCGATGTCGCACGCCCCGAGGCACTCGAACGACTGCACGTTGACGTCCGGGTCCTCGGCCGCGGCCGCGATCATCGCCTCGTAGAACTCGTCTGCGCCGCGCAGGCTGCAGGAGATGTTCGTGCACACATAGACGTCGACCCGCGGCTTGGGAACGGTCTTGAACATGTCGTAGAACGTCGCTACCGAGGTCAGGTACGCGGGTGTCAGTTGCATCACCGCCGCGACCTCGGTGATCGCCTCCGGTGAGCACCAGCCGTGGAGCTTCTGGGCGGCGTGGAGCGCCGGGATCACCGCCGAGCGGCGATCGGGGTACTTCGACATCGCCCTGACGATCGTCTCGCGCAGCGCGTCCGGCACCGGGGTCGTCGCCGGGTCCGGAATCGTCGCCGGCGGCTTCTCGAGATCGACCGAGTCGTCCCAACCGGGCACTCGCGAGCCGTGCCCGAAGCGCGGAACCTGCGGGGCGCCCATGCTCACCGGTCGATCCCTCCGAGGATCGGATCAAGACACGCCAGCGTCGCGATCAGGTCGGCGATATAGCCGTCGCGGACCATGTGCACGAGCGCCTGGAGGTTGGTGAAGCTGGGGTCGCGCATATGGACGCGGGCCGGCTTCGATGAGCCGTCGGCGCGGACGAAGCAGCCGAGCTCGCCGCGGGGACCCTCGATCGGGTAGTACACCTCGCCCGGCGGCACCCGGAAGCCCTCGGTGACGAGCTTGAAGTGGTGGATCAGCGCCTCCATGCTCGTCGCCAGCTCGTGGCGCGGCGGGAGCGCGATCTTGCGGTCATTGACGATGTGCGGACCCTCGGGCAGGCCGTCGATCGCCTGCTCGATGATCTTCACCGACTCGTAGAGCTCAGCGTGACGGACCCGGTAGCGATCGTAGTTGTCGCCGACGGTGCCGACCGGGATCTTGAAGTCGAAGTGGTCATAGCTCGAATATGGCGCCGCCTTGCGCAGGTCCCACGGCTTGCCGGTGGCGCGCAGCAGCGGGCCGGTGACGCCAAGCCCCAGCATCGTCGCCTGATCGACGATCCCGGTGCCGCGCAGTCGCTCGAGCACGATCTCGTTCTTCTCGAGCAGGTCGGCGTACTGGTCGGCGCGGTTGGGCATGTCGCGGCAGAACGCCTTGACCTTCGCGACCCAGCCGGGCGGGATGTCCTCGAACACGCCGCCGACCTGGAAATACCGGGTGTGCATCCGGGCCCCGGAGGACATCTCGAACAGGTCGAGGATCTTCTCGCGCTCCCGGAAGCAGTACCAGAACATCGAGATCGCGCCGAGGTCGAGCGCGCTCGTGCCGAGCCATACGAGGTGGGACATCAGCCGGTTGAGCTCGAGGTGGATGACGCGCAGGTACTGCGCGCGCGGCGGCACCTCGACGTCGAGCAGCTTCTCGACGGCGCTCACATAGGCCATCGCGTTGAAGTAGTACGCGAGGTAGTCCATCCGCTCGACGACCGGGATCGCCTTCCAGTAGGCCTTGCCCTCGGCGGTCTTCTCGATCCCCGTGTGGACGTAGCCGATGAACGGCTTGATGTCGCGGACCACCTCGCCCTCGAGCGTCGCGAGCAGCCGGAGAACGCCGTGGGTCGCCGGGTGGTGCGGTCCGATGTTGAGCGTCAGCAGCTCGTGGCTCTCCGCGACCGGCTCGGAGGCGAGGGTGATCGATTCCTCGCGACGGCGGTAGTCGCTCCCTACTGCCATTGGCCGTAACCCTGCTCTTCGTTGTAGGTGAAGAGGACCGGCTCGCCGCCCATCGGGAAGTCGCGGCGCTGCGGGTGGCCCTCGTAGTCCTCGGGCATGAGGATCCGGCGCATATCCGGATGGCCGTCGAAGGTCACGCCGAACATGTCGTAGACCTCGCGCTCCGGGAAGTCGGCGCCCGGGTAGAGGTCGGTGACGGTGTCGACCCTCGCGTCCTCCGTCGAGACGCGGATCTTGACCCCGATGCGGTCGACGGTGTCCATGTCGAGCAGTTCGTAGAGGACCCCGAGGCGCGGCTCGTCCGGGTAATAGTCGACGCCATGCAGGCTCGCCAGGAAGTTGTAGCCCCGTTCGTGGAGGTTGCCGATGATCGCCCGGATGTGGGCCGGAGCGGCGATCAGCGTCGCCTGCTCGCGATAGAAGCTCGTGTCGAGGATCGAATCCCCGTCGACCTGCTCGCGAAGCTCCTGGGCGATCAGCTCGAGCCCGGTTGCGTCAGGCACCGGCCGTGTCCCCAGGCTTGAAGATGTTGACGGCCGTCGTCTCGGCGTCGGTCGGGGCGTGGAGGATCTCCTCCGTGCCTTCCGCGTTGTAGCGCTCGCGCCAGCCCTCGGGCGGGTTGCCGTGCACCATGTCGCGCAGGCGCAGGATGCCGTGGGCGAGCGACTCGGGACGAGGCGGGCAGCCCGGTACGTGGACCGAGATCGGGAGGAACTTGTCCGCCGGCACGAGCGCGTAGTTGTTGAACACGCCCATCGACGAGCAGCACGCGCCCATCGAGATCGCCCACTTCGGGTCGAGCATCTGGTCGTAGAGCCGCCGGATGACCGGCGCCATCTTGATCGACACCCGGCCGGAGAGAATGATCAGGTCGGCCTGCCGCGGGCTCGCTCGGAGCGCCTCGAAGCCGAACCGCGCGATGTCCATCCGCGCGCCGACGATCGACATCATCTCGATCGCGCAGCAGGCGAGGCCGAACGTCAGTGGGAAGAACGAGTTGCCACGCGCCCACGCGACCGCGCGATCCATCGTCGTCGTCAGCACCCGCTCCTCGACGTAGCGCTCGAGATCTTCGCCCTCGAGGCCGGTCAGCATGTCGTGCGCCCGGAGCTGGCGGACGTGCTGGTCCTCTGGTCGGGTCGGGGAGGGGCCGGACAGCGGCTCGCGCTTTATCTCCACTCCAGGGCTCCCCGCCGCCACACGTACACGAACGCCACCATCAGCAGGGCCACGAACACGATCGTCTCCGAGAGAGCGAACGTTCCAAACGCCTTCAGCTGAACCGCGATCGGGTACAGGAAGATGACCTCGATGTCGAACAGGATGAACAACATCGCGACCAGGTAGAAGCTGATCCCGAACCGGAAGCCCCGCTGCACCTCCGACGGAAGGCCGCACTCATACGGCGAAACCTTCGACTTGTTCGGCCGCGACTTGCCGAGAAAGATGTTCAGCACCGAGAACAGGAACCCCACAGCACCGCCGAGGATCAAGAAAACGATTGCTGGGAGATAAGTTCGGAGCATCGGCAGATCGTTATATCACCGCGGAACGATAGCTTGTAACAGGTTGTTACTTAGTGCCAAATGCGGCTATGTTCGAGCGGACACCGATCCCGCTGCTCATGTCGCTGCATTCGGCAGGGTTTGGGGCGTTGCGTGAAGTCAGTACACATCATCGTCGGTATCGCCTCGATCGTGTTAATGGGCGCTGCCGGCCTCCTCGGCGCCTGGCTCTACTGGCGCGCCGAGACGAGCGCCTGGTTCTGGCGATTCCTCCGCGCCGGCCAGATCGTGGTGGTCCTTGAAGCCGCCCTCGGCGGCATCCTCGAGCTCCAGCATCACAAGACCACTTCGATCCACATCATCTATGGCCTGCTCCCGCTCGCCGTCTCCTTCATCGCTGAGCAGCTCCGGATCGCCTCGGCCCAGATGATCCTCGACTCCCGCGGCTTCGAATCCGCGGCCGACGTCGGCAAACTCCCCGAGATCGACCAGCGGCGGGTCGTCGTCTCAATCGTCCAGCGGGAGATCGGCGTGATGGCACTTGCGGCGATCGTGATCGTCGTGCTGCTCGCGCGGGCGGCGGGAACCGCCTGAGGCCCGGGCCGGCACGGCCCGGCCGCTCCGGCATGGCGGTGCTGCCGGGGCGAGCGACGAAGCGTCATCCGGCGGGATGCGCGAGCCATGCCGGAGCGGCAGACCGGCCGGCCTCGGCTCCGTGTGACCGCTCAGCGATCAGCCCCGCTCTCGGTCTCGGCCGCTGCGGCCACCACTTGGGTGCAGCCAGGAGTCCCAGCCGCGCTCCCGCCTAGCCCGGTCGCTCAGCCGATGCGAATGGCGATTCACCGCCGGCGAGGGGTGGCGGGCAAACGCCAAACTTCGCTGGCTGGCCAGCCAGCCAGGCGGCGCGGGGGCCCGGGGCAGTCCCGGCAGCGGAGGGCGGGGGCGGTCCCGTCAGCGGAGGGCGGGGGCGGTCCCGTCAGCGGGGGTCGGGCGTCAGCGGGAGGCTGTGGTAGCGCCCCTCGTACCAGAGCAGGGGATCGCCGACGCCGAGACCGAGGGCGACGACTTCTCCGATCCCGATCGTGTGGTCGCCGCCGGCGATGAGTTCGCGGAGTTCGCAGGCGGCCCACCCGAGCGAGCCGTCGATGATCGGGACGCCGGCCTCCAGTCGGTGCTCGACGCCCTCGAGCTTCTCGGACTCGGGGAGCTTTGACGCGAACACGCGGGCGATGTCCTCCTGGCCGGCGCGCAGGATGTTGACGCCGAAGCGACCGGACTCGCGGACGATCGGCAGCGTCCGGGCCTGGTTCTCAAAGCAGACGAGCGCGAGCAGCGGATCGAGCGAGAGCGAGCAGAGTGCGTTTGCGGTCATGCCGCCGGACCCGCTCGGGCCGGCGCTGGTGATGACCGCGACGCCGGTGGCGAAGCGGCCGAAGACCTCGCGGAAGAGCTCTGGATCAGGCGGGCGCAGCATCGCCGGGTGGTTATAGCGCCGCGCCGCAACGATCTGCCCCGGCGTCGGCCTCTAGGTTGCCGCCGTAGGAGGACGGTCGCGGTTGGAAAACGAAGCGAACGTCTCGCGGCCGACGCCGGGGGGATCGCTGAGATTGGTTCGGCGTGCGGCCCGCCGGTCCTCCCCCGGACGCAAGATTCCGCTCAATGGACCTTGAGCGTCCCGTACTCCCCGAGCGCCTCATCCGAGGAGATCGAGGAGGTCATCAGGTACGTCCCCGGCGCGAGCGAGAGGTCGAGTTCGGCGTCCCCGCCGGGCGGGATCCCGGGCGTGGACGCGATCGAGGTGCCGTTCTCGGAGACCACGAGGTTGTGGGTGAGTCGCCCATAGTTGTGGATCGACAGCATCAGCGTCCCCGTGCTGATCGACACGCTCTGCGGGTTCAGGCGATACTCCGTGAGGGCGATGCGGACGGACCGATCGCTGCCCACCTGATGGCTGTGACCGCAGCCGGTCAGGGCCCCCGCACCGAGGAAGCAACCCGAGACCACGAGACATGAGAACGCACGGAACCGCACTGGTCGATCGTAACTTCGTATCATCCCCGCCCGCATGAACCGGCCGATCAGGGTCCTACTCATCGTGGTGTCGTCGGTCGGGCTCGCCGGCTTCGCTCTCGCGTGTGGTACGCAGAGTCTGAATGTGCCGACGACCCCCACGAACGTGCACACCGGTGCGGTCCTGTTCTCGCAGCGGTGCGCCGGGTGCCACACGCTCTCCTACGCGGGCACGCGCGGGTCGGCAACCAACGTGCGCTCCCGGGAGATCACCGACGGCCCGAACTTCAACGTCCGCTGCGAGCGGCCGATCGACCGCGTCATGTACGCGATCACGAACGGCGGCTTCTCCGGCGCGATCATGCCGCAGAACATCGTGACTGGTCAGCAGGCGCGCGACGTGGCGCAGTTCGTCGCCACCTACGCCGGCCGTGCGGCGCCGAAGATCGTCGGTCAGCAATCGTGCATCAACACGCCGATTGGCTCGCTGCCCGTCGCGGGATCGACGGCGACGACAGCCACGGCCGGGTCGTCGACCCAGACGAACCCGTCGAACTCGGTTGCTGGCAGCCCGCCGCCGACCACCACGACCAAGAAGTAGACACGGCCGGCCGAGCGTTCCCGGCACGAGCCTCGACCAATGCTCGACATCAGGCTGATCCGACAGGACCCGGACGCGGTCCGGGCTGCGCTCGCCCGCCGCGGACCGGAGGCTGCCGCTGCCGTCGACACGGTGCTCGAGCTCGACGAACGCTGGCGCGCGCTGACCACCCAGCTTGAGGAGCTGCGCGCCGAGCAGAACCGGGCGAGCAAGGGCCGGAAGGGTGCGCCGACGCCCGAGGAGCGCGAGCAGCTCGCCGCGCTCGCCGCCCGCGGCCGCGAGCTCAGCGATCAGGAGGACACGGTGAGACGGGAACGGGACGCCGCGCTGGCGTCGCTGCCGAATCTCCCGGCGCCCGACGCCCCGGATGAGGACACGGTGCTCAGGGAGGTCGGCGACGCCGGCAAGACGGGCAAGGATCACCTCGAGCTCGCCGGACCGCGGATCGACATGGAACGCGGCGCGAACGTGTCCGGCTCGCGCTTCGCCTACCTGAAGGGCGACCTCGTGCTGCTCGAGTTCGCGCTCGTCCGCTACGCGCTCGAGAAGCTCATGGAGGCCGGCTTTGAACCCGTCATTCCCCCGGTCCTCGTCCGCGAGCCGGCCCTGTACGGCACCGGCTTCCTGCCGGACACCGAGCAGCAGATCTACCGCCTACCCGACGATGACCTCTACCTCGTCGGCACCTCCGAAGTCCCGCTCGCCTCGCTCCACGCCAAGGAGATCCTCGCCGCGGACGGGCTGCCGGCTCGCTACGCCGGCTTCTCCACCTGCTTTCGCCGGGAGGCCGGCGCGGCGGGCAAGGACACCCGCGGCATCTTCCGCGTGCATCAGTTCGACAAGGTCGAGATGTTCAGCTTCGTCGCGCCGGAGGATGCGCTCGCCGAGCATGAGCGGCTGCTCGGGGTTGAGGAGTCGATCCTCCAGGACCTGAACATCCCGTACCGAGTCGTCGCGATCGCGGTCGATGATCTCGGCGCGTCGGCCGCGAAGAAGTACGACTGTGAGGCGTGGCTGCCCGGCCAGGGCCGCTACCGCGAGCTGACCTCGACCTCGAACACGACCGACTACCAGGCCCGTCGGCTTGACATCCGCTATCGGCCGGGGGAGGGCCGTCCCGCGACGGTGCACACCCTCAACGGCACAGCGGTCGCGGTCGGTCGGACGATCATCGCGCTGCTGGAGAACGGCCAGCAGGACGATGGTTCGGTGTCGTTGCCCGAGCCGCTTGTGCGCTGGGGCGCGCCCGCCGTGCTCCCGCCGGCCTGAGCGACGATCTCGGCAGGCTGGCGACTAGGCCGGTCCCACGGCCCGCAGGCCGGGGGTCCCGCTCTCGAGCAGGATGAGCGCGGCCCGGGGCGGTCCGCACGGCGCGATCCTCGCCCGCATCCGGACGCCGAATGTGTTCCACGGGCGGACGAACGCGTGCATCGGATCCTCGGTGCCGGCGACGGCTTCCGCGACGGCGCCGGCGAACCCGACCCGGCCGCGCGCCTCGGCGTCGGCGGTCACGAGCAGTTCCGATACCGGGTGGTTGACCGCCGCGTCCTCATTGACGTCGAGGAGGCGCTCGGCCTCACGCGACATGGCCTGGATCACGAGCGCCGAGTCGACGATCAGGAACGCGTCCCGCGGAGCGGGGACGATGTCGGCGCGTGCTTCGAGCATGACGCCGAAGCCGCACGAGGAGCAGACCCGTCCGCCCGGTGGCGGTGGTGCCCCACCCGGCGACTGTGCTGCGCAATGCCCGCAGAACCAGCCCCACTCTTCGGGAGCGGTTTCGGCCGCGTGAACGAGCCGGAGGGCGGGTGTCGAGGTTCGGTTGAATCCGTTCATAGCCCCAAGGACGCGATTATAGGTTCGCGACAAACCCTGTACAACCGCGTGGTCAAGTTGCACAACTTCGGCCTCGGGGACGTTGTCACGCCGGGACCTCAGCAGTGAATAAGGCGCGACTCCTGCCAAATGGCGTCGGTGCTGGATGCCAGCGGTCGTTCACGCGGCGTGTGTACCTCTCCTGCATGGAGTTTTGTACCCGAGGCGCCGCGGGCTACTCGGCGAGCAGATATGCGACGAAGGCGGCGGGAAGGAAGCGAACGTCGCCGCGTCGACTCGTTCCGATGAGGGCGCGGGAGACCATGACCCCGGTCCCGCAGAGCGTGCGCAGCGTCTGGGTCTGTCGCTCAACGCCGGTGTCGGAGTACTTGCCCTCGAATCCGAGGTCGCCAGCCGCGGGGCCGACGAAGTCGACTTCCGCGCGACTCGACGTGAGCGCGTACATCACACTGGCGAAGTCGTTGTAGGTACCTGGATCGCCAGCTGCTGCTTGTCGAAACAGGTGCTGTCCAATCTGCTGCTCGCTGATTTGCGAGGTGTCGGGTTCGGGCAGGCGCTGGTCGTGGAGGTGGGCCAGACGAGCGAGCAAGGGATCAGTGAAGTAGTGCTTGCTTTGGGCATCGATATTGGGAAACGCATGCTGACCGCGACGATGGCACGGCCAGACCAGATAGTTCTCGATGAGATCTGAGACTCGCCGGCCGGCAGTCTTGTGATCGGAGACCCCGACGGTGCGTGCGAGGTCGCTCATGTTGGTCGTGCTCGTGAGCCCTTTGGAGATCTCGGAGAGCAGGAGCAGCGTCTGCGTGGAGTTCAGACTTCCACGCTTGAGAGCGTCGCCGTGAACGATGTCGAATAGCGTCTGGATGAACGAGCGGCTGACGCTGGCGGTATCGAGTTGGCTGGCGACGGCGGGTGGAAGTCCGCCGCAGCCGCAGTAGACCTCCCACAGTGAAACGAGATCGTCTAGCCAAGGTGTGAGCTCCGCGACTGCTTCCTGGCTGCCGCGACCGAGGAAGTCGGCAGCCCGGATCACCGGAGCGGGCGGCAGATCGCCACCGCGGAACTGTCTACAGAATGTGCGGAAGGACATCGGCAGCAGCAGACGATCCGAGCGCTCCGCGGCGCCGCGTCGGCCGGCGAGTTCCTTTCGCGCCTCGTCGAGGTCTCGGGCGGAAGAACCCGTGAGCACGAGGCAGTCCGTCTTCATCTCCGTGTTGTCGCGCAGCCACTTGATCTCACTCGGCCAGTTCTCCACGGCCGTGATCTCGTCCAGGAACCAGTACCTGGGGGCGCGCATCCCTGCTGTGGCGAGATTCCGTCCGACTCGTTCGACCTGGCGCAGTTCGCCCCGACGGAGGGTGTCGCACGCGTAATGGATGACCTGTAGCGGCTGAACGCCGCGATGCAGCAGCGACGCGATCGTCCGTTTGATTTCGACACTCTTGCCGACGCGCCGTGGACCACGGAGGACGTAGAGCCCATCCGGGACGATGTCCGTCAGCGTGTTTGGTTCGTAATCGAGCGGAGAGTCGCGGAGACTGCCGAGATCGGGGTCGTCTGCCTCCCATCCTTGCGGCCGTCGCCACCAGGTGCAGTTCCGGCTCATCACGCGCTGCATCTCGGGATCGTTCACCCGAAGAACTATACATTTTTGGGCATGCGTGCCCAAAAAAGGCCGCATTTTTGGGCACGACGCACCAGGATGCCAGGACACGTCGGACGATCGGTCGCTGTGTCCGAGGTTTGCACCGCCCAGTTCCGCGCGCTTTTGGTTCTAAACCTTGGCGTGACGGGAAATAGAGCCAAACGGGCCCTCTCCCTAGTGGGTCCGGCTGCCTGCCTGACTCTCTATGGCCTCTCGGATCCACCGGCCGCCGGTGCTGCCGGCGGCGCGTGCGTGCTTGTCAAGGACGGTCCATCCCGGGATGTCGGGGTCTTCCTTGGCGAAATCTCGCAGCTGCCGCTGTCCGAGCCGGACGCCCTGTTCGTGGGCGCGACGGACGGCGATCCGCAGGCCGGCTTTGATCTCGGCGTCACTCCACTTCCTCGGTGGTCGGGCGGCGCTGCCGGGCGTGCGTTCAGGGTCTTCGGTCTTGCGCTCCTCGGGCAGTGCGGGGCGCAGACGGGCCGGGAGGATGCCTGGTGGAGTCCATCGGCCCTGTTCGCGCCTTCGCTCTCGCAGGGCCGCGAACGCCTGCGTGGTGTTATTGCCCCTCCTGATCGCAAGCCCCTGCCTGACGAGCCCACGCCGCCGCGGTGTTGTAGCCGGCGAGGTAGCCGTGGGCGTGCAGGAAGCGCTCCAGGACGTCTGACGAGCGGGAGCCCGCGGGCCACGCCGCCTCCGCGGGCGCGGCGAAGCCCGGCGGCGGTGAGCGCGTTCTCCCAGCCAACGCTGCTGTCGATCATCTGCGCGGTCGGGTAGAGCCAGTCCGCATCGGCAGCGTCCCGGCGACCGCTGGCGCGATCTCGGGGCGGTCCCATCACCGCGTCATGCTCTGCCCGTGAGAGCTCCTCGCCGGCAGCGACCCCACGCACACCGGCGCTGTGGCGGATCGCCGCGGCCGCGTCTTCGAGGGTGAGCGCCCGTTCGCGCGTGTCACGGTCACGCATCGCGAGGAACCTGTACTCGTCGCGGTCGGGATCGAAGATGACATCGAGCAGTGCCGGCCAAGATGTCCGAAGGCGCCGCACGATCGTGGCCGCAGTCGGCAGCTCGGGATGCCCGGCACCGACCCGGGCTGTGTCGAACTGGTGCTGTGAGCACAGGGCCGGATCGGACGGTCGCGCGTGAGCGGCGACTCCGCGTACGCCGGTGACGAGCTCGTGCTCTGAGAGCTCAGACCGGTAGCGGCCGTGTCGTGCCTGGGGAGCCGACGGCATGCTCTGAACGGTAGGGTTCCGACTGGACCTGACAGCGTCGGTGGAGGTCATCGGTCGTCTGTAGCGTGCCGCCTTGTGGTCAGGCCGGTCGGCGATGCCTCGAACAACCAGACCCCGCTCGCGCTCATGCGGGTGAGGCGCGGCATGACCCAGGAGCAGCTCGCGGCCGCCACGGGGATCCCGTTACGGACCTACCAGGACATCGAGCGCGGCGCCCGACACAAGCCGCCGTTCGCGCAGCTGATCAACTGCGCCGTCGTGCTCGACTGCACAATCGACGAGCTGCTGGAGGACCGCCACCGCACGTGGACGGAGTTCACGGCCGGCGTCAAGGCGCCGACCGACGCCGCCCGGCTGTGGCATCGCACCTGACTGCGTGAGAACCGCCCCGACCGCGCCGCGCTCATCGATCGATTCGGGAGGGGGAGTGGACACCCTGGTCCGCGAGCGAAAGAATCTGATCATGCTGCGACCGGGCGGTGAGAGAAGACGGTTGGCCCGGACGCTTGGCAGCGCGTACGCGGATGGACTGCTGAGCGAGGAGACGTTCACGCATCGCATCGACGCCTTGTTGTCGGCCCGTCTGATCGAGCCATTCCGATTCATCGGAGATCTTCGACTGCGGCGCCCCGACCGAGCGCGATCGCGTGTGTTCGCGACTATCAGAACCACGGTCTCCACCTTTCGGAACGGCGCGCAGGACGAGCGACGCGATGGAACGCTGCTTGCTCTCGACTGGTCCGGCGCGCAGGGTGAGCTCGTGATTGGGCGCAGTCCCTCATGCGACGTTGTCCTGTCGGATCCGAGCGTCTCGCGACGCCATGTCCGACTCTTGTATCGGGACGGCAAGTGGGTACTGCACGATCTACGGTCGACGAATGGCACGGTGCTCAACGGCGAAAGGGTTGGTCGGTCGGAGCTGAGACCGGGTGACCGACTGAGCCTCGGCGATCAGCAACTGCACATCGACTGAACCGACCCGCCCGTCATGGGCCTGGCGTGTCTCGGAGCGATCGCTTCCCAGATTTCGATCCATCCGGCAGGCCTCGATGCTGAGAGCGTCGCTCGGAGCGTCCCCGCCAGAACTGCTTGCCATGCCATCGCCGGACATCATCCCCCGCTGCGCTGTGCTGTGCGTCGCCTCGATGGGCGGACCGGCCGATTGGCGGGCAGCTTGCGTCACGGACGCCCGTCGGGGTTGGTGCAGGAAGGGTGCACGTGTGTCCGTCGCGGTAGACGACTCGGGTGATAACGCCAGACGGCAAGCTGGCGCTGGCCGTCTCGCCGCCGCTGCTGCAACCGCGTCCTCGTCCGCGGCCGTAATCGACGCAGGTAGCGCTCTTCATCCCAGGTGCCGTGACGATCAGGTAGGCGCCATCGGACCCGTTGGTCGGCTCGGTGTAGCGTCGCCCGTCGGCGCCGACGAACTCGATGCTGACCGCGTCGGGCCCGAGCAGCCCGTAGTTGAGGTTCCGCAGATCCTGTGGCGGGCATGGCTGCTGTGGCTGGACGGTCTGGGTTGCGCCGCATCCGCCGCCTTGAGCGCCCGTGCCCCACGGGACGTTCGCGCTGGCG
>CAWKKY010000005.1:0-742825 GCA_963850335.1 uncultured Solirubrobacterales bacterium
CCGACGGCAACATCTGCCCCTCCTCGCATTCGACACGGCTGGACCTACGAGGTGCGCACGCCGGAGACGCAGCGCAATGCCATCGAGGTCGAGATTCTGCCAACCCGCACGCGCAGCGGACGCACTGGCAACAGTGGCGAGGCGAATTGGCTCAACTGGCAAGGTCCCGAAGCGGAAGAGCACCATCTAGCGTCTTCTGCAGCCATGGCATTGGTGATGACCAACCTCGATGACGAGCCCGCCAACCCGCACGAGGCCAAGCGGACTGGCGAGGCAAAGCAGTGGCTCGAAGCCATGGCAAGCGAGATCACCAACATCGAGAGCAAGGGCACCTGGAGAGAGGTAGTGGTTCCCGAGAACCGCACACCCATTGGTGTCCGTTGGGTCTTTAAGAGAAAGAGGGACGAGAAGGGTCAGGTGGTGAGATGGAAGGCTCGCATCGTCGCCAAAGGGTATAGTCAAGTCCCCGGTGTCGACTTCGAGCAGACCTACGCCCCCGTTGGTCGCACAACATCCCTGCGCATCCTACTCACCCTCGTAGCCCAAAGGGATATGGAACTGCGACAGGCAGATGTCGAGGGTGCATATCTCAACGGTACGTTGGAGGAGGAAATCTACATGGCCTTCCCCGAGGGCTACAAGCCCGAAGACGACCACGCCACAGGCCTGCGACTTGTCAAGTCGCTGTATGGCCTCAAGCAGTCCGGACGGGCTTGGTGGATAGAACTTGGCACCGCCATTGCGGGTGTTGGGTTCAAGAAGCTCGAATCGGACTGGGGTCTCTACTACAGAGCAGCGACCGGTGACTATGGTGAAGCCTTTCTCCTGGCTTATGTGGACGACATCCTCATCGCAGCGACCGCGAGCAAGACGATCGACCATATCATGGCTGCTCTCAAAGATCGCTGGAAGATGACGGAAATGGGCGAGGTGCGTATGATCCTCGGCATGCGCGTGGATCGGGACCGCCCCTCTCGCACTATCACCCTCTCGCAGCCTACGTATGTGGATAAGCTACTCGAGCGCTTCACCCCATCGGGCAAGGAGAGATCAACACCTCTCGCAATTCTCAAAAGGTTGGGACCAGAGTATCTGGCGGCGGCCAAGGAAGAAAAGGGAGCAGGAGGAGCAGGGGGAGCGGACAAGGTACGCTATCAAGAGATTGTTGGATCCCTGCAGTGGATCGCCACCTGCACTCGACCCGACCTCGCCTTTGCCGCATCCTGGCTCGCTCGGTACACCAGTGCTCCCACCGCAGGTCACCTCAAGGTTGCTCTCGAGGTGATCGATCACCTCGGAAGCACCCGCGACATGCGCCTCACCTTAGGCGGCAAGACGGCAAAAGCGGAGCTAGAGGGTTGGGTGGACGCAGACTGGGGAGGCTGTCACGACACTCGAAGGTCAACCACTGGGCACATCTTCATGCTCGGCGGCTCTGCAATCGTGTGGACGTCCCGCAGACAAGCTACGGTAGCCTCGTCGACAGTTGAGGCTGAGTATGTGGCGGTGTCGGAAGCTGCTCGTGAAGCGGTGTGGCTCAGGGGACTCTTCGACGAGCTGGGTGTAACCTTCAAGGAACCCACTCCCCTGTGGTGCGACAACCAGGGTGCAATACGACTTGCACGGAACCCAGGTACGCACAGACGCACCAAGCACATCGCTATACGGTGGCACCTCATTCGAGAACTCATTGAGGACGGTGTGGTTCGGCTTGGATACGTCCCCACAGCCTCTCAAGTGGCGGACATCCTCACCAAGGCTCTCCTTCCTGCGCCCCATCGCTCGCTTCGAGCCAGTCTCGGTCTGGTCCTCGACGGCGAGGACGCAGACCTCGAGGGGGAGTGTTAGAAGGGGCACGGGGTTGGGACACCGTGCACCGCACGGGGATTGGGACACCGTGCACCGCACGGGGATTGGGACACCGTGCACCGCACGGGTCTTGGGTCTGTTTCAGGGTAGTGAACCGTGCGAGCATGGGAAAGAGCTGTACTCTGTGCATAGTACATAAACTGGTTGGTTAGCGCTTCTTGCCCATGCAACTGCTTTCCGGATACAACTTACACACGGCTTCTCTCAGGATGGTGTCGAGCTTGTCCCATAGGTGAACTAGGTCGTCTGACTTGAGAGAGCGCTGCAGGTGCCGCAGGTTCTGCTGCACGCATACCCGCAAGACAAGCAGGGCGTGCTGGTGCGGCAGGTTGATGAGCTTGGCGACGGTAGCAGCCTCGTGGTCGATCTTCTCCTGGAGGAACTGTTCTCTGGCAGAGCGTGCTCCCACGCAGGTCCCTAGCATCCTGAGGCCGTTGGTGCGGATGTCCTCGAGGGCAAGCGACTTGCACTTGGCCGGGTTGAGGCGGATGGATGGCTGCCGCTCATCAAAGAAGGCCAGCGTCTGCTCCAGTGCCTGGTCATGCGTATAGGAGTAGCTCGAGCAGCAGTCGAGATCGATGCATTCCCCGCCAGTTCAGTTAACAGATTAACAGTCGGACTGCCTACCGCTGCGTTAGCGAGGCATTCGAGTGATACCCAGTACGCACCTTACTACCTCTGTCTCCTTCACCATAGACACCCCTCTCTCACCATGTCGACGACTTCCGTTACTACCACCAACATCCCTAAACTCACACACGATCCCTCGACCTATGCGGGTTGGCGGACGGCGATCGAGGTAGCCCTGCAGCTGGCCGATTCATGGAATGCGGCGCTGGGGCTCGATGCCGAACCGAACCGGGCGAGGTGGATCAACCGAGCGCCTGGGGCGACGGGGACGGTGCTAGCAAGGAATGCTCGAGCAGGCTCGGCCATGCCGGAGGCGTCCGAGACGACCTCGGGGAATGCCATGACGGCCGACGAGAGGAAGGAATGGGAGAAGTGGCAGACGAGGGAGAGTAAGGCGCAAGGAATATTGAAGGCATCGGTCTCGTTGGCAATCAAGCTCGATTTGGACGACTTGAAGTCAGCTGGAGACATGTGGACGCATTGCGAGCATCTACACGCCCTCAACATCGTCGAGAACCAACGAGAGGTTCGAAGGAAGCTATACTCACTCGATCTCCAAGATGACGCGACGTCTGAGGAGATGGCGGCCCATGTGGAGTTGTTCTCGAGGTTGATCATGGAGGCGAAGCTGGTAGGGATCGGATACACGTCGCAGGAGCTTCCTGCGATGTTTGTTGGAACGATCCTTGGTCCAGCCTTTCGCCCTGTCATTGCCTAGATCAACGCCGTGGAGGAAGCCAAGCGTGACTGGCCATTGGTACTCTCGAAGTACAACGCCGAGTCAGCTCGCCGCAAGGCTCGCCCTCTTGCTCGATCGACCGTACCACGGGGTGGTACCATCCTGGCCACAGTTGGCCAGCCAAGGATCAGCAGAGAGGCCGCGGAGCAAGTGCGAAAGGATCGTCGACCTGACATGTCGAAAGTCGAATGCTACGAGTGCCGAGGGGTGAGGTGTACTCTCCGCTCGTTAGGAAATCCTCGCTTGGTTTGCTGAGGGCCAAGGGCTCGCTGCTTTGAGCCCTAAGAGGGAACAAATAGAATAGAGCTTCATAGAACCGTCAGACCCAATATACACCCCCTAACCGCCCCTAATTGCCCAATGGTCACTACCTTTCGGAAGAGCCATGTCAATTTGGCATGTTGTTTGCCCGGAGTCCTCCCCCCTCCCCCCCCCCCCCCCTTCCCCCCCAGGAAACCCCTCCGACGTGAAATATCGCTTTTGCCCGGAACCCCTCCCCACTCGCTCGGGGAAGCCAAATCATCTCAGGTTTTACATGATTAATTCCGCGAGACACGAAGTGGGTCGCGAAGCCGAATGAGAACTTCGTTTCCCTGCTCGATGCGTACAAGGGCCATCAGGCCGATTCGAATCGGTATGACATTCTCCATATGTGACACGGCTCCATCCCATCCGGTACGAAAGGTACACCTCTACTCCCCGCCCCTGGAGAGAGACGGAAGAGCCCGGACGATCAAAACTTTCTTTCGGTTTTGATCGTCACTTCCTCTTTCTCTTCGTTTGGCCGCGACCCTCATACCCCGCCAAACGTAGCTTGACTGTTACATATTAGCTGCTCCACCGATCTAATGTGTTGCGTTCAGGTAGCGTTATCATACAATACTTACGCCGCGAGTTCTCCTCACGGAGTTGTGACACTTCCGCGTGGGAAAAAACATGAGCGCTCGGACTGACGTTCGCCGACCTGCACCCCGACGACGCGCCCGTACGCACGCGCGAAATCATCGCCACCTACGGGTATACCAACGAGTCGGGCGACCTGCTTTACGAGGTCGTGCGCCTCACACCGAAGAGCTTCCGCCAGCGACGGCCGGACGGACAAGGCGGCTACCTCTGGTCGGTGAACGGGACGCGCCGCGTGCTGTATCGCCTCCCCGCGGTGCTGGCCGCTGTCCGTGACGGGCGGACCATCTACATCGTCGAGGGCGAACGGGACGTGCACGCGGTCGAGAAGGCGGGCGCCGTCGCCACGTGCAACGCCGGCGGCGCCGGGAAATGGCGAGACGACTACGCGGAGACACTCCGCAGCGCGAACGTCATCGTGATCGCCGACCAGGACGACCCCGGCCGCAAGCACGCGCGCACCGTCGCCCAATCGCTGCAAGCCGTCGGCGCCACCGTCCGACTCACACAGCCGGCCGCAGGCAAGGACGCCGCCGATCACCTTGCCGCCGGACACACCCTCGAGGAGCTCCTACCGCTCGCCGAGGACGACGCCGCCGAGGCGCCGGGCGACGCAATCCGGTTCGTCTCCGCTGCCGAGCTCAAAGCCTCAACGCCGGCGGAACCCCCCTGGATCCTCGACGGCTACCTCGCGCCCGGAAACGTCACCCTGTTCAGCGGCAAGCCCAAGGCCGGCAAATCACGATTCTCGCTCGACCTCACCACGGCCGCCGCGACCGGAGCGGGCTCATTCATCGGCAGGGCAATCACCCACACCCCCATCGTCTACGTCAGCGAGGAAGGCGCCTCCACCCTCGCTCACAAGCTGCCCGACTGCGACGGCATCCGGATCCTCACCCGCGAGAACGCGTGGCCGAAACCCGACTGGCCGACACTCATCGAAGCGGCCGTCACCGAAGCCAAACGCGTCGGCGCCGCGCTGCTGGTCGTCGACACGCTCGCGTACTGGTCAGGCCTCCCACCCGAACGCGAGAAGGACGCCGGCGCCGCACTACAGGTCATGGAGGCATGCCTCTACGCCGCCAGCGTCGGGCTCGCCGTACTCGTGCCGACCCACACCCGCAAAGGCGGCGGCGAGGACGGCGAAGGACTCCGCGGCTCGTCCGCGTTCGCCGGAGCCGCAGACATCATCTCGAGCTCGAACGCATCCCCGACGCGCCACGACAACGCGCACTGCTGGCGCTCTCACGCTACCCGCAGACGCCCGGCACGCTCGTCGTCGAACTGGACCACGACGGGACCTGGCACGCCATCAGCGAAGACGCCGACCGGGGCGACGCACGCGCCATCGCAGCACACCAACGCAGCCAAGCGGACCGGCAGGCCATCCTCGACGCGCTCGAGCACGGCGACCTCACACGCGCAGAGCTCGAAACCGCCACAGACGCACCCTCACGCCAATGGCATCCCACCCTCGACGCGCTCATCAAAGACGGCACAGTCACCAAGACCGGCGGCGGCGTGAAAGGCAACCCGTACCGCTACAAGAAAGTGCGCACAGAAAGCTGCGCACAGCCAAGCGCAGAACTGCGCACAAACGGTGGAGCGGGGATTCTGCTTTCTGCGCACCCCCGTAGGGGGGCAGAAACAGAATCAACCGCAGCAGCATTCGGCGATGCTGCGCGGTGCGCACAAAGCGAAACCGACTGGACCGACCACGAGCTACAAGCCCTCGTCGACAACGAGGACTGGTCCGGATGACGGCACACGGCTCGTCGCCACTCGTCGGCGCAGTCCAGGCGAAACCGAGTTCGCCGGTCGACGTGCTGCTGGTAGAGGCGGTCGCCCGGCGTGTCGTCGAGCTGCTCGACGAGCGTGAGCGACCGGCCGTGTCCGGTGGCCTGGTGGACGCTGAGACGCTCGCCGGCGCGCTCGGCGTGGATCGCACGTTCGTCTACCGCCACCGCGATCGACTCGGCGCCATCCGGCTCGGCGACGGTCCAAGGGCGCCGCTCAGGTTCGACCTCGAGGCTGCGAAACGAGCGATGTTCTGCTCTACCAGCAGGGAGTCAGTGGCCGAAATCGCGAGCGTGGACGGGCAGTCTTCGCGCCGTGGACGTGGCCGTAAGGGTCGTCTGCCGAATCGGCTGCCGAAACTCTCGGAGCTGCTGGCCGAGGAGCGTGCCGGCTGATGGCCGTTGCCACGTTTCCGCCGGATGTGTCGCCGATCGCGCCGTCGACGCCGGTCTCGATCGCTTGCCGACGAGATCTGGTTGCGGAGCGCGATGGCCGCAGACGACGTATTTGCAGGACTTTTGGGTGCGCTGACCGTCTGGCACGAAGCCGCGGGCACGCGTCATGCGGAGCTCGCAGCCGAGCTCGGAGCGCACATCGGATGGTTGGCCGGCCAGTCCTTCACTGAGCCCGAGATTGCGCTGCGCGTTGGCGTCGATGAGCGGACCGTTCGGGCGTGCGCTGCGCGTCTTGCGCCAGGTGTTGCTCAGGGAGGCCGAGCTGATGCCGGCGGGAGCTCGGATCCGAGAAGCGCGCCCGCCAGTTGGCGAACCTGCGCTCGTCGGCAGGCCGTCACGCATGGCGCTCACAGCGGTGAGCTCATTCGGCAGGCGACCGCCGAACACGTTGCGAACCTCTCACGAACGCTTCCGAGCGCGACCGGTGAGGAGATCGCCGTCCAGGCGAGCCGCATGGCGATGATCGAGCGCCTCGTGGCCTACGTCGAAGCGCGCGGATTGATCGCCGACGCGCGCAAGGGGACGGTCCATCACGCCGCGGAACTTGCTGGCGAAGCTCTCCACGCAGTTCGAGCGCCAACACCTGATCCTGCTCGAGCGCGAGCGGGCGCGGGGTGAGCAGCCCGGTGTCGCTGGATGACGTGATGCGCCAGTTGCGGCGAGGGCGAGGATGGCTGACGGGCTTGTGGACGGTCGCTGAGCGCGTGTTCGGCGTGGCGGTGTGCATGCGCGGCAGCGGGAGTTGCTGTTGGGGCTCGAGGCAGACGCCTAACGCGGTGATTTCCGCTGGGAGAAGAGGAGGGAAAACGCTGATCTGTTCGGTCGTGGCTTTGCATGATCTGTTGTTCCGGCCGGACCTTGACGCGATGGTCCAGCCGGGTGAGGCGCGCTATGCGGTGTGTGTCGCGACGAACGCTGAGCAGGGGAAGGTGCTGCTCAGGCAGGCGGCGTTGATCGTGAAGCGTTCCCGGTTGCTGCGTGTCGTGGCTGGTGCGGGAGACGGAGGAGCGAACTGATGTTCAAGCGGGATGGGCACACGATGGTGCTCCGCGTGTTTCCCGTGCTCGTCTCGCGGTTTGCGTGGCTATCCAATCAGTACGGCGGTGATGGATGAGTGCGCGCACTATGTGACGGTTGAGGATGGCGACCGGGCGGCGCAGTCGGTGTATACGGCCTTGCGGCCTGCGGTCGCGCAGTTCGGGCACGCCGGCCGCTTCCTGGCTGTGAGCAGTCCAAGCGGCGAGGTTGGGTGGTTGCGCGGAGCAGTGGCACAAGGTGCGGCGCGGCGAGATGGATGGTTGGTTCGCGGAGCAGGCGTCGACGGCGGAGTTGAATCCGGCGATCCCGCAGGACTTCCTTGACCAGATCGAGCGGGATGAGCCGGACACGTTCGGCAGCGAGTATTTGGCGCTGTTTCGAGTCCGGCGGGGGCGCGTTCGTGGATATGTCCCGGTTTGCGCCGGATCCGTTGCTTGAGCCGGCGGAGCCGCGACGTGACGTGTCGTTCACCATGGGGCAGGACCCCGCGTTCACCGGCGACGGGTACGGCTTATGCGCTGGTTGGGCGTGATGACCGCGGGCGGCTGGTGCTGGGTCCGGTCGGGGCGATCATGCCGCAGTTCAAGCGCGGTTGGACGTTTGAGCTGAAGCGCCGCGAGCAGGATCGTGTGTTGAAGGAGATCGCGACGCTGGCCCGCAGGTATTCGGCGCACGCGATCGTCGATCAGCATCAGTCGACGGCGGTTGTGGAGCGGCTGCGGAGGCATGGCGTGTCCGCGAGCGTGTGGACGATGACCCGGGAGACGAAGATGGCGGCGTTCCGCGAGTTGCGTGACCGCTTGTATGACGGCTCGTTGATCCTGCCGGATCACCCGGACTTGCTGGACGAGATTCGGCGGGTGCGTTTGAAGCTTGAGCAGGGTGGCGCGAAGATCATTCTGCCCAAGAGCTCGAAGGGTCACTGCGACATGGTGCAGGCGCTCGCGGTGGGCGTGTTTCATCGCCGGGTGACGGTTGAGCGGGGCGATCGGGGCCGACGCGCACCCGAGTATGTGCCCTTGCATGAGGCTGACATGTTCGCGGACCTGGACGGCCGGCCGAAGCGGTCGGCGCCTGCGGATCCTGACGGCCGGAAGGCGTGGTCACGCCACGCGCCGCCGGGTTTCTACGACGGCGACGAGCGCCAGTCAGTCAGTCACATGAATTTCTGATGCTCGTGTCCGGATTTGCGTCCTTTTTTGGTTAGGTGGATGACATGGACTTGACCGAGGTATCGCTGTTCGAGCTCGTGGCCGAGGTTGAGCGCCGCGGGCTGACCGTGGTCGACCCCGAGCGCGCCGAGGCGGTGCAGCGCGGCGTCGACGCCACGGAGCTGATCAACGAGCTCGCGCCGGCATCGCTTCCGAGGCGCTTCCGAAGCGCGTCGAGCAGATCCGCGAGCTCACCTTTCTGAATACGGCGTTGCGGCGGGAGCTGCGGCGTGTCACGACCAACGAGGACGATGATGTCTGAAAGCAAGATCTACGCGCTCGCGCACCTGATTCACGAGGACACAGCATTCGCGCCCGGCGATGAGCTCCAACAGCACCTCGCACCGGAGCAGCTCGAGGCGCTGATAGCTCGCGGCGAGGCGCGACGAAGTCGCCGGCAGGGCATCAAGCCGCGCCTACGCGCTCACCGCGCTCAGCTATAGGCCGCATCACGGCCGGGTACACGTTCCGGCGCGGCGATCGCATCGACAGGTGATCCCGCGACGATCGTCCGGCAGATCGTCGAGCGCGGCGAGGGCTCATGGTAGGGCCGGAGGACGTCAAGGCGCTGTTCGCCGTCGAGGCTCTGACGCACCTGCCGGCGGACCATGGCCCCGAGCTGTCGTTCGCCGCCGGCGAGCGCGTCGACGGCCTCGGCGTACCGCCCGAGGTTCTCGCCGGATGGGTCAAAGACAAGTTGGTCAGCGATCAGGAACCGGAGGCGATCTCATGAGCGATCTCGATTTCAAAACCATGCGCGCGAGCGACGCTCATGGTCCATGGCGAGCGGTGACTTTCATCGTCTGTTGCGTGCGCTCGAGCTCGACGGCTCGAGCTACCTCGACGGCTAGTCCGATTCATGAGCGCGAGCGACAAGGCTCGACCCAAACGCGACCGTGGCCGACCTGCTCGACGAGGCCGGCGTCCGCGACCTCGACGCGATCGCCCAGGACGTCCGCACGCTCGAGGAGGTCGACGAGGCGCGCGCGAAGATCAATCGTCGGCTCCTCGAGGTCCACGAGCTCACCCCGGCCGACGTAACGAGCCGACACCGATCGATGGCCCGACGTTCGCCGCGGTGATGGGTGCCCAGCCGGTGGACTGGCAGCGGTTGCACGAGGTGCGTCAGCTCTGCGTCGGATTACAACGGCCCAGCCGGCGAGGAGCGGTTCGCCTCGAGGATCGTGAGCTGGCGGCGGCGGGTCAGGATCTCGTCGGCGTCGCTGCGCTACGTGGCCGCCAGCGTGCGGCGAGTGCAGGCGGCGGACAGTCGGCCGCCGGCTCGACGAGGCGCTGCGGAGCGGCGAGAGTCCAGGCGAGCGCCGCAGGCTGTTGTCGTCGGCGATCAGCAGCGAACTGCGGTTGCTCGACGCGGCGCCCGAGCCGACCGGCAACGGCCAGGCTCCGCGCGGGCCCGTGCGGATGCTCGACAGGGTTCCGCGGCATGCAGCAGCGCGAGGGCGAGTCGACGAGGAGCACACGCAAGCGGCTGCAGGACTCGTCAACTCCGGCGAGGTGTGACCCATGGACTACCGAGCTGCTGTCGCCGCGATCCGCTCCGAGCGTGACCGCGAGATAGAGCGCGTCCGGGCCGAGGCCGCGCGACGCCTCGAGGACGCACGGGTCGAACGGGACGCGGAGATCCACCGGCTGGCAGCCGCGGGCATGACGCGCGGGCAGATCGCGGCCGCGGTCGGCTACTCGGCTGGCCAGGTGTTGAGAATCGCCTCGGGCAAGCGCGAGGATACAACCTTCGGCGGCTCGAGCACTGGCGTCGGGGCGGCGGCGGGCTTCGGCTTGTCGAGGCCGGCGAGATGCGCCGTACCGCGTGATTTCTGCCACCGCGACCCCTGGCGCGAGCGTAGACTGTGCTCACACAGAAAAGCGGGGCCGGCGGTGGTTGCACACCCCGACCCCATGGCTCCGAGGTAGAGGCCCTCGGCGCGTCAGGCAAGCTACCGGATCGGTCAGCCTGCCTTCCTCGCCAGCAAGCCTGTGCCTTCGGCGCCCGACCGAAAGGAGAGCCCTCATGGCCACCAGCAGCAGACCCGTCGCGACGCTCCATCAAGGCGGTGCGTGATGGCTCGTAAGGCGACAGGCGCCGTCGTGGAACACGTAGGACGCGACGGCCGGACCTACCGGGCGCTGCGGTTCACCGCGTACGGCAAACGGCGTTACGTCACGCTCGGGCCCGTCGACCTGGACACGGCCGAGCGAAAGCTACGGATCACGCTCGACCAGGTGCAGGAGGGCACCTGGCGGCCGCCCGCCGCGGTTGAGCCTCCAGTCGAGCCGGAACCCATGCCGACATTCGACGAGTTCGCAGCTCAATGGTGGGTGTTGAATCGTGACCGCTGGTCGGCGCGAACGGTTGAGGACTACACCTGGCGGCTGAAACGCCGCGGTGGTCTGCTCGACTGCTTCGGGAGCGTGCCGCTGGACCGGATCACGGTCGACACCGTCGAGCGGTACATAGCCGAGAAGCTCGCCGAGCAGGACCGTTTGTCGGGCCGGTCGATCAACATGACGTTGACGCTGCTCGCGACGATCCTCGAAAGCGCGCTCGAGCGTGACCTGATCCACCGCAACCCCGCGAAAGGCAGGCAGCGCCGGGCGCCGGAGCGAACGCCTGAGCGGACCTATGTGGACGGTGCGGACGCGATCAGTGCGCTGCTCGCGGCTGCTCAGCAGTTGGACGAGAGCGCCCGGGTGCGTGGCCGGGACGAACACGTTCACCGCCGAGCGATCGTGGTTCTGCTGGTGTTCGCCGGACTGCGGATCGGCGAGCTGTGCGGCCTGCGGTGGCGGCATGTTGATCTCGCCGCCGGCTGGCTGCGCGTCGAGCAGTCAAAGACCGATGCGGGCGTGCGACGGATCAAGGTTCGCGGCGTCGTCCGTGACGCGCTGGTGGACATCAAGCCGCGGGACGCTGACCCGGACGCGTACGTGTTCGCGACACGCACGGGCGGGCAGATGAACCCGTCGAACATCCGCAACCGCATCTTGACTCGCGCGGTTGAGCTCGCGAACGAGCAGCTACGTACGTCGAATGCGCCGCCGTTGCCGCACCTGACGCCGCACGGGTGCCGTCGCACGTTCGCGAGCGTGCTGTACGCGCTCGGTGAGAGTCCGGCGGTGGTGATGGCCGAGATGGGGCACACGAGCCCGGCGCTGGCGCTCCGCGTGTACGCGCAGGCGATGCGACGCAGCGACGACGAGAACCGGCGTTTGTCGGCGTTGGTTGACGGCTGCGAATTGGCAGTCAGTGGCAGTCGGGGCGAAGTCCTGCCATGTCGGCGGTCGAGCATGAGGCCGCGTGACCACTAAAGAGCCCGATTACAGGGCTTTTGCGAGTGGGCGGTACTGGACTCGAACCAGTGACCCCCTGCTTGTAAGGCAGGTGCTCTAGCCAGCTGAGCTAACCGCCCACGCCGGCCTGATGCTATCGGCGCCGCTCGTGTGCGGGCGTCCGCGACCACTCGCTTGCCCGAACCGCCCGCGTCGCAACCACCCGCGTCCGCGACCCCTTACCGCGAACTTACGGGTCTCACATGCTCGTCAGACACGGCTCACCCACCCTCGCTGTGCGGGGGAAGACTTGATATGCGCATCCTGGTCATCGAAGACGACGACGCGGTCCGTGCCGCCCTGCGGCGCGCGCTGATGCTCGCTGGATACGAGGTCCTGCTTGCCGGCGACGGCGAGGATGGCCTGCTCCAGGTCGAGACGTCGGTGCCCGACGCCCTCGTCCTCGATCTCGGGCTCCCCCGGGTCGGCGGGATGGACGTGTGCCGGCAGTTACGCAGCACCGGCAACCGGGTGCCGATCCTGATGCTGACGGCCCGCGACGCGATCGAGGACCGGGTCGCGGGACTCGAGGCCGGCGCCGATGACTACCTCGTCAAGCCCTATGACGTCCGCGAGCTTCAGGCCCGGCTGCGCGCGATCATCCGCCGACACGTCGACGGAGCCGAGGGCCGCTCGCTGCGATTCGGCGACCTCGTACTCGATGCCGACGCCCACGGGGCCGAGATCGACGGACGGGCCGTCGAGCTGACGCGAACCGAGTACCAGCTGCTCGAGCTGTTCATGCTCAACCCGCGGCGGGTCCTGCCCAACGAGCTCATCTACGACCGCGTCTGGGGCTACGACTTCAACCTCAGTGGCAACTCGCTGCGGGTGTACATCGGCTATCTCCGCCGCAAGCTCGAGGCCGGCGGCGCGCCGCGGCTGATTCAGACCGTGCACGGCGTCGGGTACATCCTGCGCGAGCCATGAGCCTGCGCACTCGGATCTCGCTCGCGGCCGCCGGAGCGGTCGCTGTGATCGCGATCCTCCTCGGCGCGATCGGCTACTTCCCCACCCGCGCCCGCCTCGTCGAGCAGGTCCGTACCCAGCTTCGGGAGCGCGCCGCGACGCTCGTCAACTCGCGTGCCGACGGGGACGGGCAGGCCCCCCCGGGCAGCACCGGGCCCCCTGGCGGCGGCGGACCGGGTGGTCACCCGCCTGACGGCGGCGCTGCGCTCGTCGCCGGGTGCGGCTCACAGGGCGATCTCCGGATCACGGCGCCCGAGTTCGGCGGCACGATGGGGTATATCCAGTCGGTCTGCGCCAGCGGTAAGGCGGTCGCCGGCGATGGCGGCACCCCGCAGCTTCCGGTGACCAAGCAGGTGCTCGCGATCGCTCGCGCCGGCCAAGGGAGCACGTACTTCTCTACCCATGTCCGCGGCACGCACGTCGAGATCCTGGCCGTCGCCGATCCGGGCGATACCCGCGCCGTGGAGGTGGCGCTTTCGCTCACCGAGGTCGACTCGGCGCTCCACGGCCTCGTCGTCAACTATCTCGTGCTGATCGGTATCGGCGTGCTGCTGGCGGCGGGCGCCGGGCTGCTCATCGCCCGGACCGCTGTGGCGCCGGTGATCAGCGCGATCCGCAAGACGGAACTTGCGCGGCGCAGTCTCGTCGCCGATGCCTCGCACGAACTCCGCACGCCGATGGCCGCCCTGCGCAGCAACGTCCAGATCTTCCTTGACGCGGACCGTCTCCCCGCCGACGAGCGCGTCGAGCTCCAGGAGGCGATCATGGCGGAGCTCGACGACCTCAACCATGTCGTCGGTGACGTGCTCGAGCTGGCCCGCGGCGCCGAGCCCTCGGATCATGTCGAGACCGTTGAGCTCGACGCTGTCGTGCGCGACGCGATCGAGCGCGCCGAGCGCCGGACGCCTTCGGTTGTGTTCTCGGTCGACCTGGAACCGACGCTGATCACCAACGTCTCGGAGCGGGTGAGCCGCGCGGTCAGCAACGTGATCGACAACGCGCGGAAATGGAGCCCGTCCGGCGGTGTCATCGAGGTCTCCCTGAACGGCGGTCTGCTGACCGTGCGCGACCACGGTCCTGGGTTCGATGAGCGCGACGTCGACCACGTCTTCGACCGCTTCTACCGCTCGCCAGACGCGCGACGGTTGCCGGGCTCCGGCCTCGGACTCGCGATCGTCAAACAGGCCGCCGAGGCTCGTGGCGGATCTGCGAGCGCGACGAACGCACCGGATGGGGGCGCGATCGTCCACGTGACGTTCGACCCGAAGCTCAGCTCACCCAGGGACCCACGCCGCCAAGTCGCTCGACGGTGATGTGGGTGATGTAGCCCGGCGGCGGATCGTCCATCGGCGGGAACTTCACGTCGGGCCCAAGATAGGTGTGCGCGAGATCTTGGAGCACCTCAGGCGCTCCACCCTCGGTGACCCGAGCGTGGCCGTGCACGACCAGGTATTCGTTGAGTCCAATCTGGTTGCGGTTGGCGGTCTCGATCGACAGCGCGACCCGCGGGTCACGACGGATGTTGCGGATCTTGCGGTGCTCGGGGAGGTGCGCGCAGACGATCTCGTCGCCGTCGAGGCCGACCCAGACGATCGAGATCTGCGGACGGCCGTCCGGTTCGATCGTCACCAGATGGGCCAGCGCGCCGGACTCGAGGACCGCCCGCGCGGAGTCAGGAAGGCTCGTCATCAGCCGACCTTACAGCCCGGCTCGGCTCGGCGGGCAACGCGGTAGGCTCACCGCGCGATGAGAGGGGGACGCATCCGGCGGATACTCGCTGCCGCCGCACTCGCGGCGATCACCGCCGCCACAGCCGCGGGTGCGAGCGCCGCCTACACGTTCTCCCCGTACGTCGACTTCACGGGCGATCCGGTGCCGAATCTCGTGATGCTCCATCGCGACGCCGGGGTTCGCCAGATCTCGCTCGGGTTCGTGACCGCCTCCAGCAACAACCGCTGCGCACCTCGGTGGGCTGGCGTGCCCTCACTCGCCGTATCGGGCCCGCACGCGTTCGAGCACGGCAACGTCGAGGCGTTCCGTTCCGGCGGCGGCGGGGTCGTCGTGTCATTCGGCGGCGCCGCCGGAACTGAGCTGGCGGTTGCGTGTCACAGCGCGGCCGCCGCACGCACCGCGTATGCGGCGCCGATCGCCGCCTACCGCCCAACGCGCGTCGACTTCGACATCGAGGGAGCAACCATCGCGGATCACGCCGCGACGGCGCGACGCGACCGCGCGATCGCCGCGCTGGAGCGGGCCAACCGCGGACTTCGGGTCAGCTTCACGCTGCCCGTGCTCCCGACCGGCCTTGACCCGGACGGGCTCGCGGTCCTGCGCGACGCGATCCGGCACCGCGTGGCGTTGAGCTACATCAACCTGATGACGATGGACTACGGCGACGACGCGGCGCCACGTCCGTCCGGGCGGATGGGCGCGTACGCGATCGCCGCCGCTCGGGCTGCCGCTCAACAGATCGCGCAGCTCTACCCGCATATGTCTGCCACGGCGCGGCGTCGCCATATCGGACTCACACCGATGATCGGGCGCAATGACGTGAGCACCGAGGTGTTCGGCCTCGGCGACGCGAAGCGACTCGCGACGTACGCGCGCACGAACGGGCTTGGCCTCATCTCGATGTGGGCCCTCGGCCGTGACCGCGCGTGCCCAACTCCGATCACCGCCGCATCGGACACATGCTCGGGCGTCGCGCAGGCACCGTTCGCGTTCGCCGCCGCGCTCACCGGGTAGCCCGGGACGCGAACCCGCGCGAGATAAGCTCGAAACGCGAGCTCCAGAACCGCCACCGACAGACCGGAGAAGACCCGATGGACTATCGCCAGCTTGGCCGCAGTGGCCTGCGCGTCTCAGCTCTCACCCTCGGCACGATGACCTTCGGCGGCAAGGGCCAGTTCGCCAACGTCGGCGCGACAGACCTCGAGGCCGCCCGCCGACAGATCGACATCGCGGTCGACGCCGGTGTCAACGTGATCGACACGGCCGACATCTACTCCGGCGGCGCGGCCGAGGAGATCGTTGGCCAGGCGCTCACGCCGGCCCGGCGTGACGAACTGCTGATCGCGACCAAGGCCCGGTTCCCGATGGGGCCCGGGCCGAACGACGCGGGACTGTCCCGCCACCACCTGATCCGGGCTTGCGAGGCAAGCCTGCGCCGCCTCCAGACCGACTACGTCGACCTCTACCAGGTCCACGAGTGGGACGGCCAGACGCCCCTTGAGGAGACGCTGGGGGCACTCGATCACCTGCTGCAGAGCGGCAAGGTTCGGTACGTCGGCTGCTCGAACTTCGGCGGCTGGCAGGTGATGAAGGCGCTCGGAATCGCACAGCGCGACGGCCTCCCGGCATTCGTCAGCCAGCAGGTCTATCTCTCGCTCCAGGAACGCGCGGCGGAGCTGGAGATCGTCCCGTCGGCGATCGACCAGGGTCTCGGCCTGCTCATCTGGAGCCCGCTCGCCGGTGGCCTGCTATCCGGGAAGTACCGCCGCGGGCAGGACCCGCCGGAGGGCTCACGCCACGCGAGCAAATGGAGCGAACCGCCGGTCTACGACGAGGACCGGCTGTACGACACGATCGACGTGCTCGTCGAGATCGCCGAGTCGCACGGCGTCTCCCCGGCGCAGGTGGCGCTCGCCTGGCTGCTCGCGCGACCGGGTGTGAGCACGGTGATTGTTGGCGCCCGCACCGATGAACAGCTCTCCGACAACCTCGCCGCCGCCGACCTTGAGCTCAGCGCCGACGAGCACGCCCGGCTGGAGCAGGTGAGCCGGCCGCCGCTGCCCTATCCGTTCTGGCATCAGGCCGCGTCCGCGGCCGAGCGTCTCGGCCCTGCCGACCTGTCGCTGCTCGCCCCGTATCTGGAGCAGTAGGCGTGGATCTCGGGATCGAAGGCCGCGTCGCGCTCGTGACCGGCGCCTCCAAGGGTCTCGGCTTCGGCATCGCCCGGGCGCTGGTCCGGGAGGGAGCCACCGTCGCCGTGAGCTCCCGCTCGGCCGAGCGGATCGAGACGGCGGCGCGGGAGCTCGGCGCCCATCCGTTCGTGCACGACGCCGCCGACGTCGCCGACGCGTCCGAACTCGTTCACCGCGTCGGCGACGCGCTCGGGCCCGTCGACATCCTCGTTGTCAACAGCGGTGGCCCGCCCGCCTCGCCGGACCCATTCAGCTTCACGCTCGAGCAGTGGCGCGCCGCATACGAGCTGCTGCTGCTCGGCGGTGTCGCCCTTGTCGAGGCGGCACTGCCCGGGATGCGCGAGCGCGGTTGGGGACGTGTCCTGTCGCTGTCGTCAATCGTGGTGCGCGAGCCGAGCTCGGTGCTCGTCCTCTCGGCTGCGCACCGTGCAGGTCTGCTCGCGGCGATGAAGACGTTCGCCACCCAGGTGGCGTCGGACGGCGTGACCGTCAACACCCTGCTCCCCGGCGTCATCGATACCGACCGTGCTCGTGAGCTCGGCGCCGATGGTCCCGAGCGGGTCGCCCAGATCCCGGTCGGGCGACTCGGGACGGTCGACGAGTTCGCCGCCGCCGGCGCGTTCCTCTGCTCAGAGCCGGCCGCCTACATCACCGGGACGACGTTGCTCGTCGACGGCGGTGCATCCCGCGCGGTCTGACGGGCCCGGTCAGATCCGGTCGACGACGTCTTTCGCCTCCCGCAGGCCGACACCGGTCAGTTCCCGGTAGCGCTTGATCGCTTCGATCTTCTTGCCGCCCTGGGCAAGCGCGACGACGTCAGCCGGAATCCCCGACTCCGACGCCGACGGATCCCCAAACGGGACCCCCAGCTGTCGGGCCACGCGCTCAGCATGCTCCTCGAGGCGTCGCAACCTCTCGTTGATTCCGTGGATGTACTCGAGCAGGGCAGGATCGGTCACGTCCGACATCTCTCACGTCTCCTTGGGTTCCGCACCGGGCGCCGCGGCGAACATACACGCCGGCGTTGGCATGATGCCGCTCGATGCCGAACGCCGACGCCGCCCCGCGCGGCGCCACCCAGCGGCCGGCGCGCGCCATACTGACCCCGTGGCCGCGCCTGAGCCTCAGCCAATTCTCAGCGTTCCCACCGAGTCCGCGATCTTCCTCGTACTCACCGTGGCGCCCGGCGCCGAGTCCGATGTCGCGGACTTCCTTGCCGACGTCTCGGGGCTCAAGCGCTCGGTCGGGTTCCGGGTTCCCGAGGCGGAGCTGTCGGTCATCGTGGGGATCGGGTCCGACCTGTGGGACCGGCTCAGCGACGGTCCACGCCCCGTCGGACTGCACCGGTTCCGCGAACTTGACGGCGGGCGCCACCGCGCGCCGTCGAGCGCGGGCGACCTGCTCTTCCACATCCGGGCTCACCGGTTCGACGTCTGCTTCGAACTCGCGCAGCGGCTCACCGAGGCGCTCGGCGACGCCGCCACGGCCGTCGACGAAGTGCACGGCTTCCGGTCGTTCGACGAGCGCGACGTGCTCGGGTTCGTCGACGGCACCGAGAATCCGGAGGGCGGCGCCGCGAGCGAGGCGGTGCTGATCGGGGACGAGGAGCCGGCGTTTGCCGGTGGGAGCTACGTGATCGTGCAGAAGTACGTCCACGACCTCGGCGCGTGGGATGCGCTCACCACCGAGGAGCAGGAGCTGATCGTCGGGCGCACGAAGCTCTCGGACATCGAACTTCCGGATGAGAGCAAGCCCGCCAACTCCCATCTCGCGCTCAACGTCATCACTGGCCCCGACGGCGAGGAGCGCCAGATCATGCGCTTCAACATGCCGTTCGGCCGCGTCGGCACGAGGGAGTTCGGGACCTACTACATCGCCTACGCGCGGACCTCGGAATTGATCGAGCAGATGCTCAGCAATATGTTCATCGGTGATCCGCCGGGCAACACGGATCGGATCCTCGACTTCTCGACCGCGGTCACCGGCAGCCTGTTCTTCGTCCCCTCCGGAGACCTGCTGGAGAGCTTGGCGCCGAACGACGACGCCTCGGGCACCGCGGCGCCACCCGAGCCCGAGCCGTCCGCCGCTCCCGAGCCCGCGCCGAGCGACGGATCACTCGGGATCGGCGATCTGCGCGACACCGCTCGCTGACCACGTCCGATCGGCCGGCGAACTCGCGACGTGGGTCTCGAGCGCGGCGCGCGCGTCGGCATCGAGCCGCGCCGGCACGTCGCGGTCGATGATCTCGAATGCCTGCTCGGGCTCAAGGGGCGCCCGGTACGGTCGCCGTGCGGTCAGCGCCTCGTAGACATCGGCCACCGCGAGCACGCGCATCGGCAGGTCAAGTGCGTCGGCGCCGAGGGCTCGCGGGTAGCCGGTGCCGTCGAGCTTCTCGTGGTGGTTGGCGGCCAGGTCGGCGAGGGGAGCAAAGCAGGGCGCCCGCTCAAGGATTCGCAGCGTATGGACCGGGTGCGTCTGGATCACGCGGAACTCGTCGTCGGTGAGTCGTCCCGGCTTGTCGAGGATCAGGTTGGAGATGGCGAGCTTGCCGATGTCGTGCAGCAGGCCCGCCCGCCGGAGCTGGCGGCGCTCCTCGGCGTCGAAGCCGAGTTCGGAGGCGATGCCCGCGGCGAGTTCGGCAACCCGCTCGGAGTGACGCGCCGTGAAGGGTGACTTGGCGTCGATCACGCGGGCGAACGCCTCGGCGATCCGGTCCAGCCGCGCCTCGTCGCCGGTGAGCAGCGAGTCGGGCGGCTCCCACCGGGAAACGTCCGGAGTCTCAAGCGCGGCCCAGAACGTGTGCTCGCCGCGGAAGCGAAGGAACGCATCCACGAGCTCGGGGTCAAACCACCGTCCCCGGCGCTGCTTGGCCATCCGGCACGCTGCCTCCACGCCTCCCGCGGCATGGAACACCTCCGCGGTCTGCGCCAAACACAGGATCCGAGCGAACAGTGGAATCTCCTCGCCCCGGAGTCCGTCCGGCATCCCGCGTCCGTCCCAATGCTCATCGAGGCTGCGGATCGCGGCCGCTGTGCCCTCGGAGAGGAACAGCATCCGCGCGATCTCGGCGCCGCGGTCACAGCGTGCCTCCATTAACGTGCGCGTGACCTCGCCCTCATCGCGGATGCCGCGCAGGACCGTGAGGCGACGCCGCACGCCCTTTCCGCCCGCCGCCGTACGCCAGGACCAGAGAAACGCCGCCCGTCCGTTGCTCCAGTCGATCAGCTTGGAGCTCGCCTTCGTGGCTCGGTCGTCGGCATCGAACAGCGCCGCCATCCGGTTCGCGTTCGCCGAACAGCCCGCGTCCTTCAACAGCAGGGCGTAGAAGAGATCCGAGCGCTCAGTCGCCGACAGCTCGAGCTCGGCGGCCAGCCGCATCCCGATCAGGCACGAGCGAACCGCGTGCCCGGGCGGCTGGCCCTCGGCGATATCGAGCGCGTACGACAGCGACCCGATCACCCCTGACAGCGCGATCTCGCCCATGGCCCCGCTCACACCGTCTCGACGGCGTGGAGCTTGAGCAGGCAGTCCACGACCCGGGGGTCAAACTGCCCACCGCGGTTGCGGCGCAGCTCCTCGATGGCCTCGGAAAGCGGCAGCGCCTTGCGGTAGGAACGGTCGGTGGTCATCGCGTTGAACGCGTCGCAACAGGACACGATGCGCGCCTCGAGCGGGATCGTCTCCCCCGCGAGCCCGTCCGGATAACCGTTGCCGTCGTAGCGCTCGTGACAGGAGCGGACGATCGTGCCGACCTCGGCGAGCAAGCCCCCGACACTGGTCAGCATCGTCTCGCCCTCGATCGTATGCGTCTCGATGATCGCGCGCTCTTCCGCGTTGAGCGCGCCAGGCTTGTTGATGATCTCGTTCGGGATCGCGATCTTGCCGACATCGTGGAGCAACGCGGCGAACTCGAGCCGCCGCAACCCCTCCTCGTCCATGCCGAGCATCGGGCCGACGGCCACCGAGAGCTCGACGACGTCGCGGCTGTGGCTGCCGGTGTAGGCATCATCCGCCTCGACCACATCACCGAGCAGCAGCGCCGTGCCGCGGTAGGCGCGCCCGAGCTCGAGCGCCGTCGCCATCCGCGCCCGCCGGTCGCGCGCGAAGTACATGAGCAGCGCCCCAAGGGGCAGCGCGAGCGTGGCACCGGCCGGATGGCCGTCCGCGGCAAACGCCACCGCGAAGCCGATCGGGGTGAGGCAGGCGTCGACGAAGAGGACCGGGCCGAGCAGCCGCACCGAGAGGCGAGGGACCTCCCCGAGCCGCAGCCACTCGCGGGCGGCGGTCGCCCCGATGTCGGCCACGAACTGCGCGACCAGCGCGCCGAGCAGGATCGGAATATCTGCCCAGGACGGTGCCTGGACACCGGCGAGCGTGAACACGAGCGCTGGTCCGATCGTGTACCACGCATCCGCGATCGCGACCACGGTGCGGTCGGGATGGCGCGAGCCGGTGACGTACGAGGGCGCCTTCCCGAGCACCCAGCCGGCGGCGCATAGCAGCGGCACCGACGCCGGATTGACCGCGTAGAGCATCGGAATGAGGACGAGCTGGGTCGCTGATCCATACCCGGAGCCGATGTCGAATTCGATCCGCGACGTCACCGCGTACAGCCCCACGTAGAGGGCAACGATCGCGGGATGAACGCTGCCGTGCGCCGGCGCCAGCAGGGCGAGCGGGACTGCGACGAGCAGAAACGCCGCCGCCATCGCGGACTCGACGCGAAACTCCCGCGCTTCAAGCCGGGTGCCGAGACCGGGACGGAACTGCGCAAGCAGGTGCTGCACGCCCGCCGATCGGTCGAGCGTCACGTTGCGCCCTGCAGCGCTTCCCCTGCTGGTTGTCGTGCTCATGGGCCCCAGGCGCGTAATCGGCGCGCGCGCGGGTCACGTTGAATCTCCCCGCCCCAGGCCGCCGTCCCTTCGATCAAATGTCCAGACCGCCGCGGCCCTCTCAACCTCGGCGGACGAGAGTGCGATCAATGGCGAAAGTCATTGGGCTGCTCATGGCAAACCCGTTGCGAAGCGGGGACGCAAAGCTAGAGGTCTCGCAGGGAGATAGCTCGGCCGCCAGCCTCTCGTCAAACCCGTCTCAAGGAGGAGACATTCGATGAGAGGTCGCACGAAGGTCTGCCGTATCCGCACCGCCATGACGGCGGTCTCAGCGTTCGCGATGGTCACGGCGATGGCGTCGCCGGCCGGGGCGAGCGTGCTCTCGGTCCTTCCCAGCAGTTGCGGGAACGAGCCGGAGTCACAGGCGTTCCTGCCCTGGCAGGACGCCGCCGAGTACACGCCGGCCCCCGGCGGCAGCTTCGAGGCCGGCAGTTCGGCCTGGGGTCTCGCCAACGGAGCATCGGTCGCTACCGGTAACGAGAGCTTCAACGTCTCCGGTACAGGTGATCGGTCGCTGACACTGCCCGCGGGCAGCTCCGCGACGAGCCCGAACGCGTGCACCAGCATCTACCACCCGACGGTCCGGTTCTTCGCTCGCAACACGGGCTCGTCGACGTCGCGTCTCACCGTCCAGGCGCTGTACCCGGGCCTGCTCGGTCGGACCCAGGTTGCCACGATCGGAACGATCACCGGTTCATCGACCTGGCAGCCGTCGCCGACGCTCGGGCTGCTGGTGCCGGACCTGCTCTCGACGGTGGCGCTCAACGAGACCACGATCGCGTTCCGCTTCGTCCCGGCGGACAACGCCGGCGCGTGGCAGATCGACGATGTCCTCATCGATCCGTTCGGCCGCAGTCGCTGAGGCGGTCAGGCGGAGTGCTTGGCTTGGCGAGGCGGGATGGCTCACTTGACGATCGTGAGGCGTAGCGGCCGCGAGGTCGTCGATCGCTGGTTGGCGTCGGTCGCGGTGATCGTGAGCGCATAGCGCCCGAGCCGGAGCTTCCGGGTCCGCGACAGGCGTCCCTGAAAGCGAATGTGGTTCGTCCCGCGATGCCCGGTCAGGATCACGGTGCCCGCGACGATCGCGCGGGTGCAGCGCCGATTGTGGGCGGTCTTCTTGGTCGGAGCGAGGCAGCGATTGCGGACCTTGCGACCGGTGGTGGCCTGCTGGGCAAAGCGCAGAAGGACGCGGGCCGGTTCATTGAGGGTGAACGTGAACGTCGCGCCCACGGGGGGCCGTGGCCGGGCGCGGGTCTTGGCGGCGATCTGTGCGAGCTGACCCCCTTCGCGCCAGACCGCGGCGGACTGATGCAGACCCGTGACCGACGGCGTGATCCACTTCGGCGGCGGCGGGGGGCCGACGACGAGCGGCGTCGGCGTCACCGTGTAGGTGACGGTGCGGGTCGCGGTCACGCCATCGCTGTCGACGGCGTTCACGGTGAACGTGTGCGCCCCGACGGTCGCGGTGTTGATCGGCGCGCCGACGGGCGTCGTGCCGCTGCACGCGGTGATCGTCGCGCCGGACGGCGCCGCGCACGCGTAGGCGGCAGAGACGACCTGCCCCTGGGCGGTCGCCACGATCGTCGGGGGTACCGGCCTCCCTCATCGCAGCCAGATCCGGATCGTCGTTCGAGCGGCCGGAGTCCGTCACATGCCCGCGCTACTCGGACTGGCGTCCCAGGATGGCCACGAACCGGTCGATCCGCCTGCGCTCGTTGACCGGCAGCGGGCCGTCGGCCTCGACGAGCAGCGTCATCGGACCCCGGTCGCGGGCCCAGCCGCGCACATGCTCGCTGAATCCACCCGCCACCCATACAGCCGGCGCCGACCCCGCATACGCGATCACGGTCGCGTCGTGCTGCGTGGCGTCATCCTCGCTCCGGACGAGCAGGATGCTCGTCTGCCCGAGCTCGTGAGCGACCTCGTTGACGGCGGCGAGCCCTTCGTCTCCCAGCAGCGCGATCTCGCCGTCACGAAGCATCTCGCGAGCCCACCCCGCTGGCGCGCCCTCCAACGCTGACGGCGGACAGACAAAACGAAGCGCGGGCTCACACATGAACCGGACGCTACCGGACACCCACCTCGGCAGGTCGTCTATGCGGGGGCGGGAAGGAGCCGGTCGACCAGCGCAAGCGCGGGACGCCCTTCGAACACGGGCCCGAGGTCGGTGCGGTACAGCATCAGCGCGAGGCTCGGCGCAACCATGAAATCGGCCGCGTTGAGCTGAGCCCCGCCGAGGACCCCATCAGCGATCCAGGCGTCGATCCGGTCAAGCGTCACGGGTAGTGCTGCGAGCAGCGCCGCGTCGGACGCGTCACTCGTGGCAAACGTCGAACCGAGCCTCGGGATCAACAGCCGTCTGGCGCTCCGGTGGCGATACAGGAGGGGCCCCAGCCGGCCGTCGGCGGAGGACCGGCTGAAGCCGTCGGGATCGCGCGCCACGGCTGGGCCCACGATCCGCCGGGCGTCCATCTGCAGCGTGTCGTTCGCCCAGCGCTCGACGTTCTCAACGCTTGATCGTTGATCGGGGTCGGCCGGGAATAGCCGCGGCTCGGGGTGGCGGGCGTCGAGAAAGCGGGCGATCGCGTGGTTGGTCGAGACCCGCTCCCGACCGCAGGCGAGGCCCGGGACGGTGCCGAGCAGGTCGCCGAGGCGCAGCCCGGGGGTACGCCGCCCGCCTGCCGTGCGCGTCTGCCCGCCAGCGTCGAATCCATGCATCCGCGCAACGACAGGATGCAGGCCCGTGATCGCCGTCACGGTCCGGTACCGAACGCGCTTGTGATCAAGCATCAGCATGGCCGCGCGGCAGGCATGCGAGCCGGGAATCACATAGAGCGTGTACGCATTCACCGTCAGCCGAGAATGTAGGCCACCCGTGCGGTGCGACCACGCCGGCGCAAACGATCGTCGGCCGTTCGGCCGACGATCGGCAGGTACCCCCAGCCGGATTCGAACCGGCGATCTCCTGCGTGAAAGGCAGGCGTCCTAGGCCGCTAGACCATGGGGGCGTTCTGCGTCCGATTGTAGGTCCCGTGCGGCGACCCGGGGGGTTGGAGCGCTTGGCGTGAAGTGAACAATAGTTGTACAAAAGGCCCCGAGCACTCGATGGACGCGGCGCGATTCACGCCGCAAACGCCGCGGCCAGCCGATCCAGCCCGAGCCCGATCTCCTCCGGCGCGTGGGTCGTGAACGACAGACGCAGGGTGGCCCGGTCCGGCGGCCCGGCGAAGAAGTGCTCGCCGGGGACGAACGCGACGTCACGCTCGAGCGCGCGCGGCAGCCAGTCGGCCGCGTTCCAGCCAGACGGCAGCCGGGCCCACACGAACATGCCACCGTCAGGCTGGTTGTGCGTCGAGCCAGGGGGCAGCACGGCACCGAGCCCGCCCACCAACGCGTCACGCCGGCGACCGTACTCCGCGCACAATCGCGCGATGTGCGCGTCGAGATCGCAGTCTGCGAGCCAGATCGCCGTCGCGACCTGCACGATCGTCGACGAGTGAAGGTCGGCCGCCTGCTTGGCGATCGTCAGCGGACGCAGGAGTGCGCTCGGCGCCCGGACCCAGCCGAGCCGCAGCCCGGGTGCCGCCACCTTCGAGAGGGTCGAAATCGCGAGCACCCGATCGGCCGCGTCGGCCATTGACGCGATCGCGGGGAGCGGCTCCCCGGCGTACCGGAGCTCGCCGTACGGGTCGTCCTCGACGATCCACGTCTCGGACGCCGCCGCGGCCACGACTCGTGCCACCGCTTCGCGGCGCTCCAGCGGGAGCGTCCGCCCAGTCGGATTGTGGAACGTCGGAATCGTGTAGAGCAGCTTCGGCCGATGCTCGGCGATGAGAGCGTCGAGCGCGTCCGGGTCAAGGCCATCGTCATCGCACGGCACCGGCACGCACACGGCCTGCGCGAGGTTGAAGCACTGAAGCGCCGCGAGATACGACGGCTCCTCGACAAGCACGCGATCCCCCGGGTCAAGCATCAGCGTCGCGATCAGCGTGAGCGCCTGCTGCGAGCCATTGGTGATGAGCAGCTCGTCGGCGGCGGTCGGCACGCCGCGGGCGCTGAGCCGATCGGCGATCAGGGCGCGGAGCCGCGGGTCACCCTCCGTCGTCGAGTACTGAAGCGCCCGCCCCCCTACACCGTCGGCAAGCGCGCGGTCGAACGCATCCCTCAGCCCCGCGACGTCGAACAGCTCCGGTGCCGGCAGGCCGCCGGCGAACGAGATCACGCCGGGGCGCTCGGTGAGCGCGAGCAGCTCTCGCACCGGCGAGCTCGCGGCGCCGCGGACGGTTTGAGATCCCGACGAAGGAGTTGACGAGCTCACGGACACGGCCATCCATTGTGCCCGGTCGTGCGTCCGGCCTGAACCCGTCGGTCGACGGAAAGCTGGAACACTTCCGCGGATGCCAGCCCCGATCTCGCTCGCCGGAGTCTCGGTCGCAGTCACCGGTGCCGGTCGCGGTATCGGCCGGGCGATCGCGATCCGTCTCGCCTCCGCGGGTGCGCGGGTGACCGTCGGGGACATCGACCACGATGCGGCACAGGCGGTCGCGGACGGCCTCGGCGACTGCGCATTCGCGGTGGCGCTCGATGTCACCCGGACGGAGCAGTTCGCCGCCTTCCTCGACGCCGCCGAGCAGCAGCACGGGCCGCTCGGAGTGCTTGTCAACAACGCGGGGGTCGATTGGATCGGACCGTTTCACGAGGAGCCCGACGCGGTCACCCGCCGTGAGATCGAGATCAACCTCTACGGCACCGCCCTCGGCACGAAGCTCGCGCTCTCCCGGATGCTCCCGCGCAAACGCGGGCACATCGTCAACATCGCCTCGGGAGCCGGGCGCGTCCCGCTGCCGGGCACTTCGACGTACTCGGCCTCGAAACACGGCGTCGTCGGGCTGACCGAATCGCTGCGCCTTGAGTACCGGGGAAGCGGGGTCGCGTTCACGGTCGTGCAACCGGCACAGGTCGAGACCGGCATGATCGACGGGCAGGGGCGCCCGCGAGCGCTGCCGATCATCACGCCGGAGGACGTCGCCGCCGCGGTGCTCGACGCGATCGCCCGCCGGCGCTTCGAGGTCTGGGTCCCGCGCTCCCAGGGCGTGACCGCGAAGCTGTCGGCGATCCTGCCCCGCCGTGCCCGGGAGGCCGCGATGCGCCTGCTCGGCGTAACCCAGATCGCCGGCGCGTATGACCCTGATGCCCGCGCGAGCTATCACCAGCGCGCGTTTGGACGCGACTGACCGCCCGCGACTGAGCTGGGCGGCGTTCGCCTGCCTCGCCGGCGCCGGACTTGCGTTCGTGATGTGGAAGGGGCGCGGGAACGCGTTCTTCTTCGACGACTGGAGCTGGATTGAGTTTCGTCGGTCAGGGCTGCACGCGATGCTCGCCTCCTACAACCAGCACCTCGTGTTCGCCCCGATCGCGGCCTACCAGATGCTGCTCGCGACCGTCGGCCTCGCGCACTACTGGCCCTACCGGCTGCTGGCCGTGCTCGCCCACCTGGCGTGTGCCACCGCGGTGTTCGCCTATGCCCGCCGCCGCATCGGCCCCGCTGCGCTCCTGCTCGTCGCGCCGATCGTGTTCCTCGGCGCCGGATGGGAGGCCGTGCTGCAGGGCTTCAACACCGAGATCACGGCGTCGCTCGCGTGTGGGATCGCCGCGCTGCTCGCGCTTGACCGTGGTGATCGGCGCGGCGAGGTGGCCGCCTGCGTGCTCCTCGCCGGCGGACTCGTGTTCGGCGAATTCGTCGCGCTGTTCGCGCTTGGTGTCGCAGCCGAGGTCACCTGGCGGGACCGAAATCTGCGCCGGGCCTGGATCTGGGCGGTCGCGATCGCCCTGTACGCCGTGTGGTGGATCGCGTACTACCACGCCTACCTCTCGCATCACGAACTCTCGTTGGTGCCGAAGTTCGTCGCGAACATGGCGTTCAGCGCCGCCGGTGGCCTGTTCGGCCGCGACCTTGAGGTCGGTCGCGTCGTGCTCATCGCCGTCGTCGGGCTCGTCGGTTGGCGCGTGTGGCGACGGGGCGCGCTCTCACCCCGGCTCGTCGCGCTCGTCGTCATCCTCGGGACGTACTGGCTGTTCGTCGCTTACAACCGGGCCGCGCTCGGCCAGCCGTACGCCTCGCGATACGTGTACTCCGGGGTCGTGCTCCTCGCGCTGATCATCGCCGAGAGCTGTCGCGGCGCCCAGCTGACCATGCCGGTCCTGGCGACTGCCGGCGTCATCGGCGTGCTTGCGCTCATCGGCAACATCAGCGCGTTCGACGGCGGCGAGGACTACCTCCGGACCGGTTCGCAGACCGTGTCCGCTGAGCTCGGCGCGCTCGAGCTCGCGCACGGCGTCGTCGCTCCCGGGTTCGTGCTCGATCCGCACTGGGCGCCCCAGGTGATCGCGGGCCCGTACTTCGCCGCCGTGCATGCGATCGGCTCGACGAGCGCCTGGAGCCCGGCGGAGATCCGCCGGGCGCCTCAATCGGTCCGCGCCGCCGCTCTCGGGGTGCTCGCCCGGGCCGGCGTGTCGGGCGCCGCGAGCGGACTCTCCGGCTGAGAACGCCGACCGATCTGCAGCGCCGGAATGGTCACGTGGGTGATCGGGCCGATCGCGAGCGCGTAGAGCACAGTCCCGATGCCAACGGTTCCGCCCAGGAGAAAGCCGGTGAGCAGCACGGTCAGTTCGATGCTCGTTCGCACGACGCGCATCGAGTAGCCACCACGGGCGACGAGTCCGGTGCTCAGACCATCACGGGGCCCGGGCCCGAGACCGGCGCCGATGTACAGCCCGGTCGCGATCCCGTTGACGGCGACGCCGCCGACGAGCAGGGCAATTCGGACCGCCAACGCGTGGGGCGGGTGGACGAGCGAGAGGATGACGTCCATCACGAGGCCGATCAGAATCGCGTTCGTGATCGTGCCGACGCCGAGCCGTTGCGGTAGCGCCCGCCACGCGATCAGCGCGAGCAGGCTGACGATGATCGCCCAGGTGCCGATCGCGAGTCCGAACGTCCGCGACAGTCCCTGGTGCAGCACATCCCAGGGGTCGAGCCCGAGGCCCGCGAGCACGAGCATCGACGCCGTCACGCCGTAGAGCACAAGCCCCGTCAACAACTGGACGGCACGCCGCAGCCGCCGGTCCGGGGGGACCGGCGCGATGATCCGGTGACGCGGGTGCGCTAGCTGTGCGGCGGCGACGGGTCGGCCTCAGGTGCAGCCGGCTCGGCAGGTGCACCGGGCGCGGTGGTTCCGCTGGGTTCCTGCGCCCCAGCCGGCGTTTCCTCGGCCACCTTGTCGACCGCGTCGGTCGCCTTCTCGCCGAACTTGGCGATCTTCTGCGTG
The DNA here is from genome assembly GCA_963850335.1 of uncultured Solirubrobacterales bacterium. Taxonomy (GTDB): domain Bacteria; phylum Actinomycetota; class Thermoleophilia; order Solirubrobacterales; family Solirubrobacteraceae; genus Palsa-465. Next base: position 29,103 of record CAWKKY010000005.1, read on the forward strand.
TACCGACCCTTGGTCTTTCGATCCGCGGCGGCGCCGACGACGCCCACGGCGTCCTGGATCTGCTCGCGGTGATCGACGACCGCTTCCTGAGCCTGCTTCTTCAGATCCTTGAACTTGTCCCCGAATCCCATGCTGGCTGCTCCTTTCCTCGCGCGTGCCGACGGCCGGTCCAGCTTACCGGCGCGCCCGCTCAGCGCAGGGTCGAGCGGACGACCGTCGGGCGTCGCGCGCCGAGGAAATAGATGCCCGGTAGGCCAGGCGTGTGAAAACCGAGGTTGGGATTGTTGATGAGCGTGCTGTCCCGGATCGCCATCCTCCCGGTCCGGTCGTTGCTCACGAAGAACACGGCGCCACCACCCTCCCGAGCCTGGTTGTGCGTGAACGTGCTCCCGGTGATCGTCAGGGTCATCTGGTCGCCGTCGTTGTAGATCGCGCCCCCGCTGCCGCCGCCGGGCGTGCCGGGCCGCTGCGGGTTGGCGCCGTGGCCGATCGCCCGGTTACCGACGAACCGACTCCCCCGCACCGTCCACGACACGCCGATGCTGCTGAGCGCGCCACCGTTGCTGCAGACGTTGCCCGAGAACCGGCTCCCGGTGACGAGCACCGCCCGCCCGTGGTACTGAGACAACGCGCGGACCGCTCCACCACCGAGGTCGGGGCCGGTGCGATCGCAGCGGTTGCCGGCAAACGACGCCCCTGCGATCCGCAACTGCCCGCCGCGGTCGAAGATCGCGCCACCGCCACCGCCCTCGTAGTGCTGCCCGGTCGAGTTGCCGTCGATGAACCCCATGTTCTCGACCGTGAGCCGCGGACTCGCCTGATCCTGACAGTGCGACGTCGTCCACACCTGCTTGGGATCACACGTGTCCATGTAGAGGATCCGGCGGCGTCCCGCCCCGCTCAGGGTCACGAGACCTCCACCGTCAAGGACGACGCGGGAGACCGTGTTGCGCACCCGCGCCGTCTCCGTCATCTGGATCGTCACCGGGCGCGGGCCGCAGGCAAAGCGGATCGCACCACCGGCGCGGACCGCGGCGACGACGGCGCGTGAGGTGCAGCTCGCAGGCGTTCCGTGACCGACCACACGACCCGCGGCCGGGCCGGCGCCGATGAGGCAGGCGGCCGATCCACAGCCGGCGAGGAGCGCGCGGAGCACAGAAACAGCGTAGGCCCCTCCTCCGATCGGAGGAGGGCCACCTCGTCCTCCGGATCGTCCGGCGAGCCGATGGGAGGCCGGCCGCTTCTGATCGATGCTCCTCATACACACCAAGCACCACCCAGGGAGTAGCGATGAGCACCACGACAATCACCAGCAACACGCAGCACGAGATCTTCGACCACGAGCTCGACGCTCCGGCGATGACGCCGGACGCGCCCCGGATCACGGGCGATGAGCATGACCGCCTGCTCGAGCAGCTGGTCGCCGAGTCGCGCGAGCAGCGGATGCGCGAGCGCCGGCGCGAGGCCGAGACGACGCGGATCCGGCGGCGCCGGACGCGCGGGGCGATCGCGACCGGCACCGTGGCGATCGTGATCGCGGCCGGCGGAACGCTGTTCTTCCTCGAGGGCCCCTCCAACGGCCCCGGCCCGCAGTCCTCCGGCGGGACCCCCGCCGCGGCGGTTCAGCCGGCGTCCGGCACCTCACAGGCGAACCCGGCCACGCCCACCACGCCGGCGCTCGCGCCGGTCACCCCCGCGTCGGGCGGCTCGGTCTCGCAGTAACCGTTACCTCGAACACCCTCGCCGGGGCGGCCCACCGGGTGTGGGCCGCTCCGCGCGTCGCTCCCCGGGCTCAAGACGCGCGCCTGCCCGTCCGGCATCCTGTGCGGTAGCGATGGCGGTAGCCGACTTCGATACCAAGGTGGCCGTGGTCGTCCGCGACGACCTCGCCGTGTGGCAGCGCATCAACGTCTCGTCGTTCCTGATCAGCGGCGTGACCGCGGCCGTGGGACCGGGCGCGATCGGCGAGCCATATCTCGATGCCGACGACCACGCGTACCTCGCCTTACTCGTTCAGCCCGTGCTCGTGTTCGAGGGAACAGCCGAAAAGCTGCGCACGGTGCGCGACCGCGCCGAGCGACGCGGGGTTCCGCTCGCGCTGTACACGAGTGAGATGTTCGTCACCGGACACGACGCGGCAAACCGGGCCGCGGTGCGGGCTGTGCGGACCGCCGACCTCGACATTGTCGGCATCGCGCTGCGGGCGGCCCATCGGGACGCGGACGCGGTGCTGCGCGGTCTGAGCCGTCACCCGTGACGCGGGGCGCTACCGTTCCGCGCCGGTGACTGACCAGGCAGCGGACACCCCACCGGACTTTGACCGCGACATGGCGCTCGAGCCAATCGCGGACGGCGTCTGGCGCGCGCAGGTCTGGCGCCACTGGTACGTCATTCGGGGCGCCAACGGCGGACTGCCCGCCGCCCAGGCGACCCGCGCGATGGTGCTCGCCGTCGATGATCCGAAGCGGCTCCCCCGGTCGCTGACGCTCCACTACCTCGAGGCGCCCACGGAAGGCCCCCTCGATTATCACGTGACGATCGAACGGGTCGGGCGCACCGCGACCGCCGTCTCACTCCGCGTCACCCGCGAGGACGCCGTCATCGCGCTCGGTCTCGGATGGCTCGGAGAGTGGCGCACCGACGCCCCGGACTGGACCGAGCTCGCGATGCCCGACGTGCCGCCGCCGGAGGAGGCTCCGCGGCGCGAGCTCGTTGAGGGCGTGCCGCCGATGCTCGTCAACTACGACATGCGCCTCGCCCTCGGGGCCCCGCCGATGAGCGGTGCCGACCGCTCGCTGCTCGGCGCGTGGATGCGGACCGCGCGGCCGCGGCCGGTCGACCACGCCGCGCTCGCCGCCTACTCCGACGCGCTGTTCCCAGCGGTGTGGACTCGCCTCACCACCGGAGCGTTCATGCCGACGCTCGACTTGACGATTCACTGGCGTGCGCCGATGCCGGCCGGCGAGCATCCGTGGGTCCTGGGCAAGTTCTGGTCCGAGCGGGTCGCCGGTGGCGTGTTCGAGGAGAACGGGGAGCTCTGGTCAGAGGACGGAGAGTTGCTCGCCCAGAGCCGCCAGCTCGCCGTGCTGCGGATTCCCACCGAGGACTGAGGTCTCCCGCACCGCGTCTTTGGAAGGAAAGTCGTTGTAGATCGTCCCCCTAGGTGCCGGTCACCCAGATAACTTCTCCTCCCGTGCAGCGCCGGGAGTGAGCAAACGACTTTGGAGGTCGATCAAGATGAGCGAGGGAAAGGGCAAGGTCGTCATCAATCTGGCGACGGGGCATGAGGACGCGGACCGGGTCACGGTCGCGTTCCTGATCGCGACAGCCGCGCTCGAGCGCGGCCGGCCGGTGGTCATGTTCACGACGAAGGAGGCGGTCCGCCTCGGGCTTCCCGGGTATGCCGACGCGATCGAGTCGGCCGGCTCACCACCCGTATCGCGCCTGTTCTCCCAGTTCCGCGAGGGCGGCGGCGAGATTCTCCTCTGCCCGATCTGTTTCAAGGCGCGCAATCTCGACGAAGCGGCGATCGTCGACGGCGCGCGGCTTGGCGGCGCCACACCACTCTGGGAGTGGATCGGCGACGAGTCCGCGACGGTGTTTAGCTACTGAGAGGCGCTCGCGCTAGAAGGCGACGGTCTGCTCGGCGCCGATCGCGCGGGCCTCGTCGACCGAGACGATCTCGCGCCCGAACGGGAACAGCGAGATCGGAATCATCTTGAAGCTCGCGATTCCGAACGGGATCCCGATGATCGTGATGCACAGCGCGATCCCGGTGATCAGGTGCTCCAGCGTCAGCCACCAGCCGCAGAAGATCAGCCAGATGACGTTGCCGACCCCCGAGGCAACCCCTGCGTCGGAGCGCCTGATCACGGTGCGACCGAACGGCCACAGCGCGTACATGCCGATCCGCAGCGAGGCGATGCCGAACGGGATCGTGATGATCAGGATGAAGCAGACCACGGCGGCCAGGAGGTAGCCGAGAAACAGCCAGAACCCCGCGAGCACAAGCCAGATGATGTTCAAGATGAAACGCACGGGCGGGTCCTCCTTGTACGTCGCCACCACGTCGGAACGTCCGACGCAACCCCGGCGATCGGTCCTCTCGCATCCTACGCGGCCCGGCGCCTCCGCGGTTTGAATCCAGACAGCAGGGATCAATTCATCGCAGGTAGGGTGCGGGCATGAGCTATGTCAAGAAGAACCTACGTGAGGTGGAGGACATGGCCGTCAAGCACGGCATGTCCGACCACCAGGAGGCTCGCTTCGCTCGCGGCGATCTCGGCACCGAGCAGACCGGCCTCAACTACTTGATCGTGAAACCGGGCCAGCGGGAGGCCTTCGCGCATAAGCACAAGACTGCCGAGGAGGTTTATGTCATTCTCGGCGGAAGCGGCCGGGTCAAGCTCAATGACGAACTCGTCGAACTCGCCCCGCTCGACGCCGTCCGAGTCGGGCCGGATACGGCCCGCTCGTTCGAGGCCGGGTCCGACGGGCTTGAGGTGCTCATCTTCGGAGCCCACGTCGAGGGCGACGCCGAGATGATCCAGGACTTCTGGGGCGACTGACCGAGGACCCCCCGGTACCGGCGCGATCAGCGGCGCTTGACGTGCCGCTTGCCGTGCTTGCGCGGGTCGCGGCTGACGAGCCCGTTCTGAAGCACGACCGGGAAGTACGGACCGGTGACGCGGGAGACGCGGTTGGCGACGAGCATCGCCGCGTACGCCGGCCAGAACACCGCGGTCCCCGGCGCGCCGGGAACGCACTTGCCACCGGACCGACCGGGGCCGTCGAACCAGGAGAAGGCGTCGACCCACATGTAGCCGGTGTTCGTCCCGAGCGGACCGAGCCCGCGGCCGGGCGGATTGCAGAGCACCTCGTTGCCCTGGCGGACACGAGACGCCGGGGCGAGCGGTCCGCGTCCGCCGCCGTGCGTGTCGACGATGAAGTGGACGCCGCCGAGGCGCTTGGAGATCTGCTGACCGTAGTAGAGCTCGCGGGAGGTCCAGTCGAAGTGGGTCGCGTTGACGAAGAAGCCCTGGGCCTTCTTGACGCCGGCCTGAGCCAGCCACCGCGCCGTCGTCTTCGGTCCGATCGCGTCGGCCGCACCGGCATCGACGTACACGGCGACGTGGGGCAACTGCTCGAGCCGCTGGATCGCGTAGCCAAGCTCATCGACGAGCCGGTAGTAGCGCTGCGCGCCATTCAGGCATCCTGAGGTGATCAGCGAGTCGACCTCGAGGTACATGACGACCTTGAAGTTGCCGATGCCGTCCGCGAGCAGATCGATCCAGTGCTGGTAGCGCCGCGCGAATCCCGGGTTCGCGGTGTAGCCGCAACCGCCGTGGACGAGCGAATAGGTCGACAGCTGCACCACCGAGCCGGGCTGGCGATGCTGCGTCCATTGGAGGTACTTCGAAACGAGACTCCGCGGGTCCGGCTGGTTCCAGAACCAGATCCGCCGTGAACCGGGCGCATTGGCGATGACCTGAAGCTGGGCGCGTAGCCGAGGGTCGCGCGTGTGGGCGGCAGCGATCCCAGCCTCGGACTGGCGGCCCTCGATGTAGAACGGCGCGTTGAAGACCACGTTGCCGTTCGGCGTCGCCGGAAGCCCGAGCGGGTTCAGGGGATCACGCGTGTCGAGCGGCGCGTCGCGCAGAATCGTGATCCGCGCCTGGTGGCGCGGTCCGAGGCGCTGCGGGTAGGACCCGAACGTGTAGACGACGGCGTGGACGACTGCCGAGGTGTTGATCCCCTGGTTGTAGACGCGCATCGGAATGTCGTACGTCGTCTGGCCGTCGACGAAGTGCGCCAGCGAGTTGGGGATCGTGTCGAAGTCCTCGCCAGGCACCGCGTCGTTGCGACGGATCCCGTAGCGAACCCATTCATCGCCAACTGGGTTTGTGCGCACGAGAGTGATGTGCAGGTAACCGGCCGTCTCGGAGACCCTGTACGCATCCTGATCGAGCTCCACCATGCCAGGCACGTGCGTGTCGGCGCGTGCCGTTCCGGCGAGCGTTGCGGTCGCCAGGAGACAGCCCAGGGCGAGCAGCGCCACCTGCCACAGGATCCGCTTCGCCCCCGAAGAGGTGCGCGTGATGAGCGCGTGGTTCCATCCCATATCCCGGTGGTCGGCTGATCGGGCGCCCGACTTCAGCATTTCCGCCCCCAGACGCAACACTCGTCCAGGACGGTTCGAAAGAGATCGCAGATTCGTCCTCGTCGGTTCCGGCGTCTGTCCATCGTTGGTGTTAACCGCGCAGCGCCACCGAGGTTGATGACTTGCGCAGCGAGTCCAAACTCACGGTCCTTCGACCGGATTCGTCAGATCTCTGACCGGATCCACGGAAATTCCGCATTTCGCCGCCTCCCCCTTGGGGTGTTCCACCGATGCTCGGGTCATGGCCCGGTGCGACGGTGGCGGTATGCGAGTGCTGCTCTCGGATGGCTGGAGCCTCGCCGCCCGTCAGACGGCGACAATTCTCGGCTGGGGCGGCCATGAGGTCGAGACGCTCGGCGGCTCGTGGCGCTCGCTGTGCCGCCACACGCGATACGTCAGCCACATCTATTCGGTCCCGGCCTACGGTCGCGACCCCCTCGGGTGGCTGAGCGCCGCCGGCGACATCTGCGCCCGCCGGAGGATCCGCGTGCTCATCCCCACTCAGGAGCAGGCCGCTGTCCTTGCCGCGTTCCCCGGCGCGATTCGCGGCGCCGGCACAGCGATCGCGGTCCCCTCCTTCGAGGCACTGCGGCGAGCCCAGGACAAGGTGAGCGCGGCGCACCTGCTCGCCGAGGCCGGGCTTCCCCAGCCCGAGTTCGTTGTCGTGCGTGGCGTCGATGAGCTCGTCGATCACCCCCTCGGATTCCCGGTCTTCATCAAGGCAGCGATCGGGACGGCAAGCGTCGGCGTCCGCAGGGCAGCAACGCGGGAAGAGCTCCTCACCGTGGCTCACGAGTTCGCCGGTCATGGCCTGTTCGCCGACCCTGTGCTCGTGCAGCGACCTGAGGACGGCCCTCTCGCGATGGTCCAGTCTGTCTTCGCCCATGGTGAGTTGCTCGCCCACCACGTCAACCTTCGCCTCGCCGAGGGGCCGGGCGGCGGCGCCAGCCGTAAGGAGAGCGCGCGGTTACCGGTGATCGAGGCCCACTTGCGCCGGCTCGGCCGGCTGCTCGAGTGGCACGGCGCGCTGTCGCTCGACTGCGTGCTCACCCGGAGCGGTCCGTCGTACATCGACGTCAACCCGCGGCTCGTCGAGCCGATGAACGCCTACCTCTCCGGCGTCGACCTCGTCGGGACCTTGCGAGACCTCGCCGTCGGTCCGCCGCCCGCTCCCCTCCCCGCCGGCCGGCCGGGGGTCCGCTCGCACCAGACGCTGCTCGGGCTCCTCGGCGCGGCCGCTCACCACGGGACGCGCCGGGCGGTCGCCGCGGAACTCGAGCGGGCGGTCCTTCACCGCATCACCTACTGGGACAGTCGTGAAGAGCTGACCCCACCACGCGACGATCCGCGCGCCCTGATCCCACCCGCCATCGTCACCCTCGGGCTGATGGCGCGCCCCGCCGCCTGGCGGCGGTTCGCTTCTGGGGCGACGCAGGCCTACTCGCTGACGCCGGAGGGCTGGCGGGAGATCGTCGAGCGCTACGACCGCTGCGTCGGACTCGTCACCAGGGCGGTGAGCGCTGCCGCGAACACCTCTGAATGACGGTCCACGTCCGCGTCGGTCGTCGCCGGCGACATCAACGCCATGTTGTGGAACGGCGTGATCAGGATGCCGCGATTGGCCATGTAGATGTGAAGGAAGTCCTCGAGCATTGCATCGGACGCCGCCGCCGAGGCGCTCCCCGTTCGTGGCGCTGGGGCAACGAACCGGTACTCCGCCCGCGCCCCGAGCTGGGCCACCGACCACGGCACCCCCACCTCATCGATCGCCTCCTGGACGCCGATCGTGAACCGCGCGGCGCGGTCGATCATCGAGGCAAAGGCCGCGCCGTCGAGCACGTGCTCGAGCGTCGCCCGCGCCGCGTCCACGGACATGGCGTTTCCCGCCAGCGTCCCGCCGACCCCGCCGACGTCGACGAGGTCCATTTCCTCCAGCGCCGCGATCCGGGCCGCGACGTCCTCGGTGAGACCGTATGCGCCCATCGGGATGCCGCCGGCGATCGCCTTGCCGATCGTGACCATGTCCGGGGTGAGGCCCCAGGCCCGGGTCGCGCCGCCGGGTCCCGCCGAGAAGGTGTGGGTCTCATCGTTGATCAACAGGGTGTCGCGCGCGCGTGTGAGCTCACGGACGCCATCGAGGTAGCCGGGCTCCGGCAGCACGATCCCGATATTCGTCAATGCCGGCTCCATTAACACCGCGGCGACGTCGCCAAATGCGAGCTCCGCGGCGAGGCCATCAAGATCGTTGAACTCGGCGACACGAGTCGTCAGGTTTGGGTCCACCGGTGGCCCGACGCTCCCGGGCCGCGTCAGCACCCCGCTGGGCCCTGGGACGGCGAACGTCTCGTCAACGGTGCCGTGATAGCACCAAGCGTTGACGAGAATCTTGGGCCGGCGGGTGAGGTGGCGAGCGAGACGGATCGCCCAACGATTCGCGTCGGTTGCCGTGAGCGTGAACGACCACCGCCCAAGTCCGAACCGCCGCGCCAGCTCACCCGCCACCCAGTCCGCGTTTTCGGTCGGCATCATCGCGCTGAGCCCGCCGAGCTCCTCGGCCCGACGACGCAGCGCCGCAACGACCGCGGGAGGCGAGTGCCCGGCCATGGCGCCGGTGTCGCCCAGGGCGAAGTCGACGTACTCGCGCCCGTCGACGTCGCGCACTCGCGCCCCCCGTGCCGAGTCGAGGTACAGCGGAAACGCGCCCGCGGTCTTGTTCATCCACGTCATCGGGACGCCGCCGAAGAGGTGCGACTGCCCGCGGGCGTACGCCTCGGCCGAGCGCGGATGGCTGGCGGCAAACTGCGCGCGCTCGTCGACGAGCAGCTGCGCGAGACGACGACGGTCGACCCCGGTCATAGCGCGCCATATTCGCACGCGGCCGCGGCGGCGGCCCTGGCCGCGGCCGCCCGGCTAGCGAGACCGGTAGTGCAGATGCACGACGCCGCTCGCGAAGCGGCGTTCATCGAGCAGCTCGAGCGCCACGCGAGCATCGGCCGGCAGGGCCGGTTTCCCCGCCCCGACGATGATCGGGTGCATGATCAGGTGGATCTCATCAACGAGGCCGGCGCGGATCGCGCCCGCCGCCAGACCGGGGCCACCGATGCTGAGATCACGCTCCGAGGCACCCTTGAGGCGGGCGATCGTCTCCGCATCGGCGGAGCGCTCGATCCGCGTCCGCTCGCTGGCCACCGAATCAAGCGTCGAGGAGAACACGATCTTCTCGGCGGCGCGCCAGATCTGCGCATAGTCGCGGACGACCGCCGCCTGGTCCTCGCCGGTGCTCATCGTCTCCCACGCGACCATCGTCTCGTACATGCGCCGGCCGTAGAGGTAGGTCCCGGTCGCGCGCTCCTGATCATTGACAAATGCGTGCAGCTCCTCGTCCGGGACGGCCCAGTCGAACGAGCCCTGAGCGTCCTCGGTGTAGAGGTCGAGCGATGTGATCACGGAGTAGATGAGTTTTGCCACGCGTCTGCCTTCCGTCTGCGGTTTGTTGGACACGCCGTTTGGACCGAGCGCCGGCGCCAAACTCATCGCTCCGCACGTCGCCATGCTCGCAACCAAATTGCGCGCGTCCGCCACCGCAGACCGCGTATACACTCGCGCCGTGATCCAGCCCACGGCCGAGCAGATCGAGACCTATCGACGGGACGGGTTCCTGATCGTCGAGCGGTTCCTTGACCCTGCCGACCTCGTGTGGATTCGTGATCGGTTCACCCGGGTGTTCGCCCATGAGTGGGAAACCGGGCTCGCGCCGGATGAGGTCAACTACGTTCCGGACCAGACCCCGCCCGAACTGACCCGCCAGCTGTGCAATGTGTGGAAGGCGGATCGCGCGCTCGCCTCGGTCGTCCTCTCACGCCAGGTCGGCGAGTTCGCGACGCAGCTCGCGGGTCTGCCGGGCGCACGGGTTGCCCAGGACAACGCGATCTGGAAGCCGCCATCGGGCAAGGCGCTGCTCTGCCATCAGGACGCCGCCTATCTCGACCATTTCAACCCGCCGAACATGACCACGTGCTGGATGGCCCTCGACGACACGGCCGCCGACAGCGGGACGATCTATTACGTGCGCGGATCGCACCGCTGGCCCCACGCACCGACGGGCGGTTCGTTCCATGCGCCTGCGGATTGGCTTGGGCACGTCCGAGAGTCCGCCCCGCCCGGCGTCGAGCTTGATCTCGTCCCGATCGAGGTTCCCGCAGGCGGCGCCGCGATCCACGACGGCTGGACGTGGCACGGCAGCCCTCCGAACGAGCGCGCCGACACCCAGCGGCGCTCGATCATCAGCCACCTCATCGCCAGTGACACGCGCTGGGATCCCGAGCATGCGCATCCGATCTACTCTCGCTACCGCCGCCCAGGAGAGACCGAGCTCGATGAAGCCTTCTTCCCGATCCTCTGGCAGGCGGGCTACCGCACGCCGTGGCTCGATGAGTACTGCCGCGCGTCGGTAGCGGCCTGAGACGACGTCTACGCCGACGCCGCGAGCAGAGCGGTGAACGAAGGATCGCTCCGGAGCGAGTCGAGGTCGGTGTCATCAGCCGCGTACTCCCGCGTCACCTCGCTGAGCTCGATCGCGCGGCGGAGATGGGCGATCGCCTGGTCGCTCTGCCCAGCGAGCGCCTCGCAACAGGCGACGTTGTAATAGAGCCCGGAATACGGCGGATCGGCTGCCAGGAGCTCGCGCCCCAGTGCGGCCGCCTCGGCGTAACGACCCGCTTCGTACAACGGCCTCACTGGTCCGAAGACCTCCCACCCTGACGGCTCGTACACCCTCCCCGGCGTGCCGCCGAGGACGAGGATCGTCGTGTCGGCATCTCGTGCGAACGCCGTCCGCTTCACGCCGGCCGGCGCGTGGACGAACGTGTGCGTGGGCGCGTCGACCCGCTCACCGTCGAGCTCGAACTCTGCGTGGCCAGTGAGTACGAGATACAGCTCCTCCTGGGCGTCCGGTTCGTCCTCATCGTGCTCGTTGATGATCCGCTCGCCCGGCTCGTGCCCGACGAACGCGTTGATGCCGAACGATGTGATCCCGAAGTGGTGGCGGATCGCCCGATACGGGACCCGCCCGTCACTCTGCTCGACGATCTCCTCGAGCCGCGCCGTGGCGTAGGTGCTCATGCGACCCCTCCGTTCGTTGTTTCACCTCGGAGTCCCCACGGTAACGGGAGCCGATGGTGAGAATCCCCGGACGTGTCGGGCGCGGGTTTCCCGCACCCCGATCCGCTGCCTGTACGGTACCGGCCTGCACACCTTCAGCCGGGGGGCGCTTCGGCCGAGAACGGGGCCATGGGACTCAGGTCAGCGCGACGGTGGGCGTCGCGGCTTATACGCAACGAGTTCGTGTGGGTGGCGGTGGCATTTGTCGTCTCGATTCTGCTCGCGTATTTCGTTCTCAACGCGCGGACGACGTCAACGTTCGATCGCCTCGAGCGCCAGAATGTGGGCGCGCAAGCGGACCGCATCCGCGCGACGCTCAGCAACGATGCTGGGCTCTCCCGCGAGTTCGTGCTGACGAACGCCCAGTGGACCGAGGCGTACGACGCGGTCATCAAGCGCGACGCCCAAGCAGCCGTCGGCCTGTTCGACCCCGGCATGATGCGCTCCAGCTTCGGTTTTGGTGCCGTCGCCCTTCTCGACCGCGCCGGCCAGGTCGTCGGCGGTGGCATGGTGAACAGCCACGGAACCGCTTACACGGCCGTGTCGTCAAGCCTCGCGACCCAACTCGCCGGATCGTCGGTGACGTCGGGACGCAAGGCATGCGGCGTGCTCGCGGCCGCCGAGGGCCACTATCTGTTCTGCTCCGCTCCTGTCGTCCATGACGACGGCTCCGGTCCGGCGGCCGGGACGCTCGTGACCCTCAAGACGCTCGACGCGGGGGCCATCGGAAAGCTCGGCGCTCTGGCCGGCCTCTCGATGCGCCCGGCCGGCAGCACGCTCCGCGGATCGACGCAGCGCCTGCTCAGCGACGTCGGAGCGCTTGACGTCCAAACGCGTGCGGTGAGCGCGAACACGATGCAGTTGCTCGTCTCGGTTCCGTCGGTGGGCGGCGCCGCTCCGCTTGTCCTCGCCGCCTCATTCCCCCGCACGGTCCACCAGGCCGCCTCACACAGCGCCGTCACCAGCGCCGAAATCATCTGCCTCCTCGGCCTCGCGCTCCTCGCGATCAGCATCCTCGCCCAACACCTCGGCCGCGCCCGCCGCAACCGCACGTTCATCACCGCCGTGCACGCCGCCGCCACCGACGGAGGCCACGTCACCGCCACCTCCCGCGAACTCGCGACCCTCGCCGCCAGCGTCAACGAACTCCTCGACGCCATGACCGACCGCCAACGCGAAGCCCAACGCGCCAGCGACGCCGCCGCCGCCGAACGCGTCACCGCCGCCAGCGAACGCCGCGACGCCGAAGCCCGCGCCGAACGCGAACGCCTCGCCGCCGAAGCTGAGCTCGAACGCGAACGCGCCGAGACAAGTGCCGATCACGAGCGGGAGCGAGAGATCGCTGCGGCCGAAGCCGAGTTTGAACGCGCTCACTCGGCGGCCCAGGCGCGCCGCGCGAGTGCCGCTGACGCGCGGGCCGCTCTTGAACAGATCGACTCGGCTCTCGCCGTCTTCGGGGAGGCCAATGACACGATCCAGCGCGGGACCCGCGACACCGTCGACGCCGCCGCCGCCGCACGTGCCCAGGTCGCGCAGGCCGTGGACGGGGGCAGCGCACTCCGTGAGACGACCCAGGCCGCCGCCGAGGTCACCCACGAGATCTCCGCCGTCGCCGACCAGACGCGACTCTTGGCCCTCAATGCCGCCATCGAAGCCGCCCGCGCCGGCGAGCACGGCCGCGGCTTCGCCGTCGTCGCCCACGAGGTCGGAGAGCTCGCCAACGCCGCCGGGAACGCCGCCGGCCGCGTGCTCGAGCACATCCGCAAGGTCAGCGAACAGAGCGGCAGCGTGCTGTCCGCGATCGAACAGACGAGCTCCAGTCTCGCGAGCGTCGACGAGGCAGCGAGCCGGATCGACGAGACGGTGCATGCCCAGCAGCAGATGACCGAGCAGAGCGAGGCGACGCTCGAGGCGGCGGCGAAGCAGTTGCTCAACATCGCCGAGCGCCGGGGCGCGGAGCGTGTCGACCTCGGCGTCCACGTCAAGGCGACCCTCCTGGCCGATGTCGGACATACGCCCGAGGTCGAGACGATGACGGTCAACCTGAGCACGACCGGCGCGCTGATCGAACGCCGACCGAATCTCGGCGAGGGGCCGTGGGTCGTTCACATCTTCCTCCCTGACGAGAGCGCCCCGATCGAATGCCACGCGATGCTGGCGCGAGAGACCGGACACCATCTCGGCGTCGCCTTCCAGGGCGTGTCGCTCGCCGACGTGCAGCGCATCGACCGAGCCGTGAGCGCCTACAACGCGAGCCATGCGGTCGAGCCGTCAGCGCTCGCGGACGCCGCCACCGCGCTCGACGAGCTCACCACCGACGCTGCGACGCCGTCAGCCTGACGCGATCAGCAGCGGCCCAGGTAGCAGGCGAGCTCGATGTAGCGCAGGCGGGTCGGCGTTGCGCCGACGCCCCATGAGGAGAACCGGGTGTAGTGCAGGCCGATGCCGCTTCCGAAGAACAGGTCATACCCGGCGACGCCCGTCGACGTGTTCGGTCGGGCTGCCGGGTACGCCCGCTTCACGGCCTGCTTCGTCGACCCCAGGTGGATGTTCTTGGCGGTCTTCCACTTCGACAGCGTCCCCGGCCTGAACTTCTCGTTGGTGCCGTTCGTGGTCCCCGCATTGATGTCGACCTGGATGACGTGCCCTTGATAGAGGCTGACGGTCGCGCGCTCAGCGTGAGCCCGATTGCCGGGGCCCCACCACGTGCACACACCGGCGGCGCAGCCTGTAGTCCCCCACAAGCGCAACGCTTGCGACTGGGTCATGCCGAGCTTCACCCCGGCGATCGAGGTTCCCGGAACGATCAAGGTCGTGCGGGGGTGTGGCAGTTTCGCCACCGCGGCGCCGGAGCCGACAAGTCCGCCCGCCGCGAACCCCGCGATCGCGGTTGTCCTGATACGTCTCGCGATGCGCACCATGCCACCTCCAACGGTCCCGAACTCAGGCATCGCCTGCTTCTCCGGCGTAGCCTATGCACAGGAGCGACCAGCGCGGAGAAATCCGGAGCGCGCTCAGGCGTAGTCAGCGCGCAGGAATTCGTCGAAGGCCGCGAGCGCCGGCTCCGGACCACGCCGGCCGACCCCGATCCGAAACCGATCGTCCGGCACCGGCGCGAGTTGCGAGGCGTAGATGTCTGCGGGCAGCAGCACGACACCCGCGCGTTCGACGAGGCGCCTGCAGAATGCGCTCGTTGGCTCACCGGTCAGCAGACGTGGGAAGGAGACGCAACCACCCGCGGGTGCCTCCCAGGCGAGTTGCTCGGGCCAGCGAGCGAAGAAGTCCTCAAACACAGGTACGTTCGCCGCGATGATCGCGCGGTTCCGGGCGCGGATTCGGTCGCCGGCCCGGAGGGCGACGACCGCCAGATGCTCGCTCGGAGCGGCATTGCAGATCGATGTGTAGTGCTTGCGTCGCTCGAGGCGCTCGAGCAGCGCACGGTCCCGACAGGCGATCCAGCCGATGCGCAGCCCGGGGAGGCCGTAGGCCTTTGACATCACGTTGAGCGAGAGCGCGCGCTCGGAGATGTCGGCAGCCTGCGGGAGCGCAGCTGCAGGATCGCGTTCGAGACCCCGGTACACCTCGTCACTGAATAGCCGGATCCCTTGGTCATCACAGAGCGCCGCGAGCTCTGCGAACTGGGCGGGATCGGGGACCGCGCCGGTGGGATTGTTCGGGAAGTTGACGGCGACCAGGCGCGTGGCCGGCCGGAGGCGCCGCCGCAGATCGTCGAGGTCAAGCGCCCAGCCGTCATCGGCCCGGAGCAACAGCCCCTCGACGTCCGCCCCGGTCGCGATCGTCAGCGTCTCCATCGACTGGTAATTGGGCACGGTGACGATCGCGTGGTCGCCCGGTCCGACGAGCTCCGGCAGCGCCCAGAACATCGCCTCCTCGGCTCCGGCGAATGTCAGCACGTGCCCGGACCCCACCCGGTCATATGTCGACGAGATCGCCTCCAGCAACTCCGGGGTTCCCCACGTCGGCGTGTATGAGAGCGGCGTATGCAGCAGCCCTTCCCGAGCGTCGCCGCCGGCGATGTCGAGCAACTCGCCGACCGTGAGGGTCTCCGCGTCAGACGCCGTCAGGTGGTGACGGGCGACGAACTCCCACCGCCCGAGGAACACCTCGAGGCGAAAGTCCGGCAATACGGGCACGGCTACAACTCTACGGGTGCCGGTCACAAGCCAACCGCAGACCCTATCTGCGTCTGTGCTGGTCCTCGCGCCGGGCTCCACGCCGCGATTGAGACTGCATGAGCACTGGCGCTGACGCGTCCTCGGTGCACCGCAATCTGCTGCTGTCTGCGAACGCGACCTACGTGACGCCGGAGATGTTCGCCTCCGCGGAGGGCAACCCCACCGTCCGCACACCCCAGGACTTCGGCGGCAACCAGATCATCGAGAGGCTCGGGCCCGGACTGTACGCGGCCTACGAGCACCTCCAGACCGGCTCGGTCCTCGTCCATCGCGGACAGCACCTCCACACCGGTCAGGTCATCGCGCGCCTCGGCAACACGGGGAACACGACCTTCCCGCACCTACATTTCGGCATTCAGGACGGCCCCGACCTGCTGACCTCGAACGCGCTGCCGTTCGAGATCTATCACTACACGCTGGAGGGAACCCTCTTGCCGGCTCGACGCTGGCCCACCTCCACATCGCGCTTAGCTCACGGCCGGAGCGACGGTCCTATCCGCTGATCAACTCGGTGACCGAGTTCCTCGGCGGATAGGTCCTCTTCAAGTCACCCGGTAGCTCTGGAGAACGACGCCCTTCTCGATCGCGCGCGAGCTCACAAGCTCGAGTTTCGCCGGCTGATCGCGCTCTGGGTAGACGCGGATCCCACTCCCGAGCATGAGCGGGAACACCTGAAGGTTGATCTGATCGACGAGTCCCGCCGCGAGCAGCGCCTGGGCAACCGAGCGGCTGCCGGCGATCAGGATCGGTCCCCCGTCCTCGCCCTTCAGAGCGCGGACCGCACCGACGAGGTCAGAGTTGACGACCGTCGTGTTCTCCCACTCGGATGATGAGAGCGTCGTCGAGACGACGACCTTGCGCATGGTGTTGATCTTCTCGGCCATCGCCCCCTCGCGCTGCGGCCAGGCGCCCACGAAGCTGTCATACGTCTTGCGGCCGAGGAGCAGGACGTCGGCGGCCTGCTGCTCCTCGAGCTTGTAGGCGCCGAGTTCGTCGGTGAAGAACGGCCCGACCCAGCCGGCGTGGGCATATCCGGCCTCGCCGCCGGGCGCCTCCATCACGCCGTCGAGCGAGACAAATTCGGTAACGATCAGTTCACGCACGGTGGTGTTCCTCCGGTTTGAGTTTCCCCTACAGACCCTGGCTCAGGCTCGGGCTCATCGTCACAGCACAATGTGCATGGTGCGCACTCCGCGGTTCATCCTCGTGCAGATCTCCGACAGTCACGTGATGGCCGACGGTCGGCTGTTCGGGCGCCTTGACGCGGGTCGATGAGCAGCAGCTCGACTGGCTCTCCGCAGAGCTCCGGCAGCCCGCGCCGGCGGGGACGATCCTCGTGATCCACCATCCGCCAATCTGGTCGACGACCCCGGTGTCGGAGCTCGTGGCGCTGCGAGCCCCCGAGCATCTCGGGGCTGTGATCCGCGGCAGCGACGTACGCCTGATCCTGAGCGGCCACCCTCACCGCGTCAGCGCCGGAACGCTCGCCGACGTGCCCGTGTGGGTGAGCCCCGCGACCGCGAGCAATGCCGACGCGCTCGCGTCCGGCGGTTTTCGCGGCCACGCCGGCGGTGGCTTTGCACGCATCGACGTGCTTGACGATGGCGACATAGTCACCACATTCATCCCGCTCACCGGTCGGGACCAGATCCTCTACGACGTCGCCGTCGCCGACAACGACAACGACAACGACAACGACAACGACTCGTAGGCGACCACGGGCGCGCCGTCACTCCCAGCGGTGCGCGATCATGGATCAATGCTGACGGCCGACGTCATCGCCTACGTGCGTGCCTCGCTGCCGCCGCCGCCGTCCCGCATCCTCGAGGTCGGGGCCGGACGCGGCGAGCTCGCCGCCGAACTCCGCGCCGCTGGCTACGAGGTGGTGGCGATCGATCCCGCCGCCAAACCGGATACGGGAGTCGAGCCGATATCACTGATCGACGCTGAGGGACTCTTCGACGCCGCCGTGGCGATCGTGTCGTTGCACCACCTCGAGCCGCTCGAGGCCTCGTGTGCCCACCTCGCGACGCTCATTCGCCCCGGCGGCCGGCTCGTCATCGACGAACTCGACATCGACCGCTACGACGACCGCGCGACGCAGTGGTGGTGGGCACAGCGGCGCGCGCTGGGTAGCGATCACGCAGAACATGCGGACGGCGACCCAGCGGAGATCCTCGCCCACATGCGTGCGCACATTCATCCGCTCGCCGCGGTCCGCGCCGCGCTCCGTCCTCACTTCACGTTCGGCGAACCGGTCCGCGGTCCGTATCTCCATCGGTGGGAGCTGATCGCGAGCCTCGCGGCGGTCGAAACCGACCTGATCGGGCGGGGGCACCTGCCTGCGACCGGGGCCCGACTGATCGCGATGCGCCCCGGCTGAGATCCCGGGCGAGCGGGTGCGCGAACACTCCATCGGGTCCGCCGGGACGCACGTGACAATGGGCCCGTGACCGGGCCGGAGAGACACACGCCTTCGCGTGAAGGCCGTGCCGACCTGCGCGCGGGACTGCGACGTGCCCTCAACGATGAGGCACACGGACCGCTGCCTGCCCTGCTGCTCGCGCTGACCGCGCTCGCCGGCATCGTCGACGCGACAAGCATCCTCCGCCTCGGGCACGTATTCGTCGCGACCATGACCGGGAACCTCGTGTTCCTCGGTCTCGCCGCCGCAGGCGCGAAGGGATTCGCGGTCGGCACCTCGGCGATGTCGCTCGGCGGTTTCATTGTCGGCGTGCTCATCGGGGCGAAGGCGTGCGGCGCCGCCGGCTCCCACCGCGGTCTCGCCCTGCGCAACGTCCTTGGGGTCAAGCTCTGGCTCGGCGGCAGCGTGACCGTCATCGCCATCATCAGCGGTTCTCAGTTCGGCGTCGGCGTGCGCGACCTGATGCTGATCCTGCTCGCAGCGTCGATGGGCGCCCAGCTCGCCGCGATCCGATACCTCAAGGTCCCCGACCTGCTGACCGTTGTGCTCACCATGACGATCACCGGCGCGCTGACCGAGCGGCGCGGATTGAACGACCCGGCGTCGTTGCGACGGGGGCTCTCCTTGGTCGCGTTCGCCTTCGGTGCGCTTACGGGAGCGCTGCTCATTCTCAACGTCGGCCTGGCCGCAGCGCTCGGGCTGGGGCTCGTCATCATCATCGGCTGCACGATCGCGGCCCACAGGGTCTCGCGCGGGGCGGCCGGCTGGTCAGCACCCCGATCGGCCTGAGCCGACGCGTCGGCTTCCAGCGCCCGCCGGATCGCCCAAACGCATGTCAGCGCCGGCGGATCTCGCCGCTTTCGTGCGTCAGGGCCATCTAGCCGCCAGAACGCAAGAAAGCGCCGGGAATCCTCTCCGCTGTCATGCGTTTTGGTCGCAGCGAGGGGCGCGGTCGTTCGTTTCGGTCGTGGCGTGTCGGCGCGGGGGCGCGGAGTCCGTCACGTCTCGCTGAGGACGCGTGCCTTCTCGGTCGCGAACTCGGCGTCGGTCAGGGCGCCGCGGCTGTGGAGGTCGGCGAGCTGCTGGAGCTGGGCGATCCGGCGGTCGGCGGCCGCCGCACTCGGATCTCCGGGGCTCGCCGCTGCCGGGGACGGGGTCGCTGCCCGACCCGCGGCGGACGCCGACGCGGACGGACTCGCGCCGGTTCGCTCCGCCTCCTCCGCGTCCATCAACTGCTGGAGCTCGGGATCCAGCGGCGTCAGAACCGATGGCGCGGACGCTCCGGGCGAGTGTGCGCTCGCCATCGCCGCCCGCGCGTCGGCCTCGTAGTCGAACGCCACCTGGTCGTGGTCGGCCGGGTCGTACAGGACCTCGATCGTGTCGCCCGTGTAGTGAAATGAGTTCACCCGCGTCCGGATCGTCGTCTCAAACGGGGTCTCACCCGGCGGCATCACGCGCAGCTCGAGCCGGCACAGGCTTCCGCTCTTCGTGAGGTCCGAGTCGTCCGCCCACATCGCCCCGGGCTCGCTGTAGTCGCCCTCGGTGCGCATCCCGAGAATCGTTGCCGGCGCGGTGCGGCCTGCTTGCTGCAGACGCTTCACCAAATGATCGTGCTTGTAGAGCATCCGTGGGTCCCCGGTCGAAGTGTGCGTCGCGCAGGATACCCCCGCTCAGGACGCGCCCGTTCTTGGCGCTGCGACACGACCGGCGAGGCTCGCGTCCTCCCTGCGCCCTGGGAGAGACGCGAGCCATCGCCGAGGTTCCGCCGCCGCGGAACCTGTGTGTACCGCTCCCCCGGGCTTCCCTTCCTTGCGCTCGCCTGTCGCGGTGAGATAACTGTGCCTGAGGCGAGGGCGCGCGCCCATCCGCCGATCGGAGGATCAGCCGGATGAGGCCGCCTCCTGCAATCGGAGGAGGCGGCGTCAATGTCGCGGCGGGATCTAGAACAGCTCGCGCCAGCTGAAGCTCGGCGCGTAGCCGAGCACGGAGCGTGCGTGGGAGATGTCGAGCAGGGTGTCGTTGCCGTCGACCCCGTCAGCGATCGGGACCTCTGGCCAGACCTCGGCCATCAGCTCCCGGCTCGGGCGACGCATCACCGTGTCGGCGGCAGCGATGATGAAGTTGTCGGTGCCGTCGATCTCGGCGTCGAGCGCCAGCCGCACGCTCTGCGCGACATGGCTCTCGTCGACGTAGCCCCACAGGTTCCACTTGCGCAGGTGCGCGTCGTCCTGGAACCCGGGGAACCGTTCGTAGTCCGAGCGGATCATCACATTGGAGAACCGCAACCCGACGAACGTCGTCCCATGCCAGCGATGGACCTGACGGGCCATCTCCTCGCCGAGCACCTTGGAGAGCGCGTAGCTCGTCTCGGGATAGATGTGCTTCTCGTCGACGGGCACGTAGTGCGGCGGGCGATCGAAAGGAAGCCCGAGTGTCGTTTCGCTCGACGCCCACACCACGCGCGGGAGACCGAGCCGGGCCGCCGCGGTGAACACCGCGTATGTGCTCGTGATGTTCGTGCGAAAGACCTGGTCCGCCGTCGCGTGCGCCGGCGACGGGATCGCTGCGAGGTGGACGACGGTCTCGATTCCCGGCAGCGTGTGACCGCCACTCAACGCCTCGAGCGCCTGACCGAAATCGGTCACGTCCGCCCGCAGAAACGGGATGTCCCCCTCCGGATGGTTTGACTCAGGCGAGGGGACGAGATCAATGTTGAGCACGTCGTGTCCGCGCTCGCGCAGGTCGCGGACGACAACGCGCCCGGCCTTTCCGCTGCCTCCGGTGACTGCAATCTTTGCCATGTCCCAATGTGTAGCGCTTTGACCGACCGGAGGATGCCGACCACCGCGACTTTGCCGATTCCCGCAGTCCGGCTTCAGCCGTGGCCTCCCGGCTCAGCAGACCTTGAACGTCGTGCTGAGCGTGCGCGTCGCCGACACCGTGCGCGAGTGACCGTTCGTGCGGACCGTCCTGTGGAAGGTGAACACGATCCTCAGCGTGTGCGAGCCGCTGGAGACGGTCGCGAGCTTGAGCGTGATCGTGCTCGGCATCGCGCCGACGCTCCGGTTCGCGCTGTAGGAGATTGTCGTGACCAGCACCTTGCGACCGTGGCGGCGGACGGTGTGATGGTGGACGTGCTTGATCCCGCGGTCGATGAAGACCTCCGCGTGAGAGAAGTGCACCACGTGGGCGTGGGATCCGGCAATGTGCGCCGCACTCGTCGCGACGCTGAGCGTTTTCGTCTTCGCGAGGCACGTGTTCGGCACCGCCAGCGATGCGGAGATGCTGTGATCCTCGACGGTGCCCGTCAGCGTCGTGCGGTGAGACGTGCTGCCGCCCCCGCCCGTGTTGCCACCGCCGCCGCCCGTGTTCCCGCCGCCGCCGCCCGTGTTCCCAGTCGGGGTCGTGCTCGCGTTCGGGTTCGCCGGCTCCTCGGCGGCCGTCGTCGACGGCGCGCAGTCCGAGCTCGGGGTGTAAGCGGCGCCGGTGCTGAAGCACCAGTGGTAGCCGGCGGGGATCGGGTAGTCCGTGTGTGTTGTGAAGTCGGTGATGGTGCCCCCGGTGATGACGACCCGGTAGACCGTGTTCGCCGCGAGCGCCTGCAGCGGGAAGATGCCGAAGCCGCCGCGAAAGTCCGCTCCCCACGTTGTTCCTTTTTGGCTCACGACGACTGGCACCACGTTGCTCGTGCCATCCGGCGCGAGCTTGGCAGTGACGTCGTGCGCGGCGACCGAGCTACCGAAGTTCGTCGCGGTCCACGGCCCGTTGATTCCGACACTGAGCAGCCACCCGAGCTGCGCGCCCGCTGGCACGCCGGTCTCGGTGTTCGGATCTGGAGATTCGTTGCCAGGGAACTTGAGGGGCACGTTGTACGCGCCGTTCCCTGGCGAGGGGTAGAGCGTCAAACCGGTTGTCTTGCGCGAATTGTCAAGCGCCTGCCCGTTCGTATCACCGCCCTGAACGTAGAGACAGTCGAAGCTGTCCCACTGACTGCCGTCCTTGGTCGTCTGCGAGTCAAAGCCGATCTGCCCGAGCCGTGGGTCGAGAAGTGCTGCCCGGTGAAAGACGGCCCCGTCCCACGTCGGACCTGGAAGCAACGACGCGACGGGCGTTGCGTCGGGGAATGAAAACGAGTCGGCGATCACACTGTTGAGACCCGCTGCCGCTCCGCCGGAGGTGTACCAGGCGTTGCCGGAGATCTCGTTGTGCGTGAGCGTCCTGTTTTGGAATTCGTAGTTGTTGTGCTCCGAGCACCCGGTGTTCCACGCCGCCACGGTCGTCGTCGACACCGAGCCCTCGCCGACCTCGTTGCGCCACGCGTTCAGGTTCGCGACCGCCTCGTTGGGCGTCGGGTCAGCGGCGGCGCCGGGCGGGACGGACAGTCCGAGCAGGAGTAGCGTCGCGAGTGCGCCATGCCGCACCCTCATACCCCGATACCCCACATTTTTGCCCGCACCTCGGCGCAGTCTCGCACACGCCGCGCCCACCGGCGATCCTCGTGCGACCGACGGTTCAAGGTTGACTCCGTCGACCGCGCGCGTGTAGAAACCGCAAATGCTCCGACGCCTCCTCGCCGTGGCCGCGCTCGCACTGCCGGTGCTCGCCCCCACCGCCGCCCACGCCGCCAGCAGCGATATCGCCCGCTACGTCCTTCCTCCGGGTAACTACGGCGGAATCCCGACCACCGCGCACTCGTTCGACCAGCTTTCGCTCTACTCCGGGCTCACGCCGCTGCGACGCAACGTCACGATGGCCGACGTCAATCGCCTCTACCTGCCGGAAGATTTCAAGCCGATCGGCAAGACCACGATCGAGCCCGTGGGGCGGACCGACGTGACGGTGACCTACGACTCATATGGGATCCCGCACATCAAGGGCACGACGCGCGCCGGGCTGATGTACGGATCCGGCTGGGTCACGGCGCGGGACCGCGGCCTGCTGCTGTCCTTCGGCCGCGAGCCGGCACGCGCCGCGGTGGCGGACATCCCCGGCCTCGACGCGTTCTCGCTCGTTACGAGCGCGACGTCGTTCACGCCGAGCGCGCAGGCAGAGGCGCTCGTCACCCAGCAGCGCCAGCGGCTGATCCGCGCCTACGGAGCCGAGGGGCACCAGCTTCTCAGCGACATGACGAACTACGCCGACGGCGTCAATGCCTACTACACAACGAACCACCTGCCGTTCCCAGGTGACGGCAAGCCGTTTACACCCAACGACGTGATCGCCGTGACCGCGTTCATCGGCTCGATCTTCGGCAACGGTGGCGGGTCGGAGCACGAGAACTCGGATCTGCTCGCCCGGCTCGAGCAGAAGTTCGGCGCCAAGCGCGGCCACGGCCTGTGGGCCGACGCGATGGAGGCGAACGATCCCGACGCGCCGACGACCACTCGCAAGTTCTTCAACTACCCGACGCTCACCGGCGGCAAGGTCCGCGGGTCCGTCATCGTCGATCCCGGTTCGGTCAAGCTTGTCCCGGACCCGCGCACCGGCGCCGCCCGTGACATGGAGCCGGCGCGGCGTCACGCCTCCAACTGGCAGCAGGTCGCGGCGAGCCGCTCGGCGACCGGCCGCCCCCTCGGCGTGATGGGCCCGCAGCTCGGCTACTACTACCCGGAGATCGTCTACCAGGAGCAGCTCCAGGGACCCGGCATCAACGCCCAGGGCGTGTCCGTCTCCGGCCTCGGGCTGTACCTGCTGATCGGACGCACGCGCGATTACGCCTGGAGCCTCACGACGGCGACCGGCGACAACGAGGACGTGTTCGCCGAGAAGCTGTGCGTGCCCGGCGGTGGACGTCCGACCCGGGCGACGCAAACGTACCTGTACCACGGCCAGTGTCGGAAGATGACGATCTTCGACGCCGGGAAGCTCGGGAGCAAGGAGATCACGTTCCCGATGACGGTGCACGGACCGATCATCGGCACGGCGACCGTGCACGGCTGGCCATACGCATTCGCGCGCAAGCGCTCAACCTACGGCCAGGACGGGCTCTCGATCGGAGCGCTCAAGGCGATGACCGAGGGCCGCGCGACGACGCCCCAGAAGTTCTGGAAGTACGCGAACCGGTTCGGCTTCACGTTCAACTGGGCGTACACCTCGCGCCGCTGGACCTCGTTCTTCTCCTCGGGACTGCTGCCGATCCGCGCTCGCGGCCTGGATCGCCGCCTACCGACGCTTGGCACCGGCAACTACGAGTGGCGTGGGTGGCTGCCGGAGCTCGCCCACCCGCACGACGTCGGTGGGCCGAACAGCCTGCTGCTCAACTGGAACAACAAGGCGGCGCCGGGCTACATGCACGGCGACGATGACCACTACGGCTCGGTGCAGCACGTCGAGTTGTTCGGCCCGTTCCCCAAGCACCCCAAGATCAACGACGTCGTCGGAGTCATGAACAAGGCCGCGACGCAGGACGCCACCGGCGTGCTCGTCTGGCCGATCATCCGCGCGATGCTGAAGCGCGGCCATGCCCCAGACGCGGCCGCGGCCAACGCGGTTGCCCTGATCGACAACTGGGTCCGTCATGGCGCTCCCACGAACGGGACACCTGCCGGTGGTCCGATTCCCTACGCCGGCGCCGCCCTGCTCCGGGCCGCGTGGCCGCACATCTTCGACGCGGTGATGAAGCCGCAGCTCGGGAGCCAGCTGCCCGCGTTTGAGAACCTGCTCGGGCGTGACCCGTCCTACGTTGATAAGGACCTCAAGACGCAGCTCGGTCGTCACATCCTCGCGCCATACTCGGTCCGCTACTGCGGCCGTGGGAACATCGGCGCGTGCACCCGCTCGCTGTGGGCGGCAATCAAGGCCGGCCGAGCTGACGTCGTCAAACAGTCGGGCTCCTCGCCGAGCAGCTGGCGGGTCGATCAGGGCATGACGAGCTTCATCCCTGGCCTCATCAAGACGACCTTCCCGTCGACGAACCGGCCGACCTATCAGCAGGTCATCTCGCTCGCGCCGAAGCCGTAGGCCGCAACCCGCGCGTGGGTCTCTGAGAGAGTTCTTAGACATGCCGGGCCAGCGGTCTATGCTTCGCGTGTCGGGCCGGCTGTCGCGCCCGGCGGATGTCAGGGACCAGCAGGTAGAGGAAATCGGGCCGGTGGGCAACGTCAGCGTCACGCTGTTGGGCGGCTTCTCCGCCTCCGTCGACGGAGTCTCCGTCGACCCGGGCGTCTGGCGTCTGAAGAAGGCCCGCGAACTCGTCAAGCTGCTCGCGCTCGCACCCGGACACCGCCTGCACCGCGAGCAGGTGATGGATGTCCTGTGGCGCGATCGCGCCCCGGCAGCGGCCGCGAACAACCTTCACCAGGCGGTGCACGTCGCGCGCCGGGCTCTCGGTGCCGACGCGATCGACGTCCGTGAGGGCATGCTGAGCCTGACCGCCGAGATCGACGTCGACCGGTTTGAGCGGACCGCCGCGGAGGCTCGGCGCAAAGCCATCCCCGCGCCGTACCGCGCGGCGCTGGCGCTGTACCGAGGCGAGCTGCTCCCCGAGAACCGGTACGACGACTGGGTCGAGGACCGGCGCGAGGAGCTCGCCGAACTCGCGTCTGCGCTCGACGCAGAACTGTCGGCAGTCGCGTCGAACGGCGACTACCAGGCACCCTCGCTGCCGTCGGACGCGAGCTCATTTGTCGGTCGGGAGCGCGAGCTTGCTGACCTGGGCGCTCTGCTCGCCGCGACCCGCCTGCTCACACTCGTCGGCACCGGCGGCGTCGGCAAGACGACGCTCGCGCTCGCTCTCGCCCGGAGCGCTGCGGTGTCCTATCCGGGCGGAGCGGCGCTCGTGGAGCTCGGTGTCCTCTCCGATCCGGCGCTGGTTCCCGAGGCCTTCGCCGCGGCGCTGGATGTCCACGCACTGTCCGGCCAGAGTCCGCTGGACGCGGTGATCGAGTATCTCTCGGCGCAGTCGCTGCTGCTCGTGCTCGACAACTGCGAGCACCTGCTGGCGAGCGCGGCCGGCGTCGCCGCAGAGCTGCTCCGCGGGGCGCCCAACGTCACGATCCTCGCCACGAGCCGGGAACCGCTCACGGTCCCGGGCGAGGTCGTCTTCCGCGTTCCCTCGCTCGATATCGCGGCTCCCGAGGACGGACTCACGGCCGATCAGCTACTCGGTTACGAGGCGGTCCGCCTGTTCATCGACCGAGCCCAGGCGGCCGTGCCAGGGTTCGAGCTCGACGATCACAACGCGCTCGACATTGCCCGCATCTGTTTCCGCCTCGACGGACTCCCGCTTGCGCTCGAGCTCGCTGCCGGTCGTCTCGGGGCGCTCGGTCCGGAGGTGATCGCCGAGCGGCTCGACGATCGTTTCCGCCTGCTCCGCAGGAGCGGCCACGCGTCCCCGACGCGGCAGCACACGCTCGCCGCGACGCTCGACTGGAGCCACGACCTGCTCGACGAGCAGGAACGCGCGCTGTTCCGCCGGCTGGCCGCGTTTGGTGGCTCGTTCGATCTCCACGCGGTCGAGACCGTGTGCCCGGACGGTGCGGTCCCGATGGAGGAGATCCCTGACCTCTTTGCGCGCCTCGTCGAGAAATCACTCGTGGCAATCGACGAGGGATGGCCGCGTGAGCGGCGCTACCGGCTGCTCGAGACGGTTCGCATGTACGCGGAGGACCGTCTCACCGAAGCCGACGAGGGGCGTCGGCTGAGAGACGCGCACGCCCAGTGGGCGCTCGCGCTCGCCGAGGAACAACGAGGCTCACCCCGGCTCGATCGTGACGCCGCCAACCTGCGAACCGCGCTCGACACGCTGCTCGAGCGTCAACCCGGCGATGCGCTGCGCCTCTGCACCGCCCTGTTGCCGTTCTGGATGCGTCGGATCGATCTCGTCGAAGCCCGGCGACGGTTTGATCGCGTGCTCGCATTGGCGACCGAGCGCAGCACCGCCCGAACGCGCGCATTGCTCGCCGCGGCCTCGATCGAGCTGCGGAGCGGCGCCATTGCGCGGGGTCACGCGCTGGCGCAGGAGAGCTACGCGCTGGCCGCCGAGATCGGGGATGCTCCGTCGCAGTGGCGGGCACTTCAGTTCCGCGGCGAGCTGAGCATCGCGCATGACGATGTCCAGGGCGCATTCCAATGGTTCGAGCAAGGGCTCGAGCTTGCTCGCTGCGAAGGGTTCGTCAGCGCCGAGGCAACCGGTGTGTACTCGCTCGGCATCGTGCACTGGACAATCGGAGACCTGACGCGCGCCGAGGCGCTGATCGCGGATGCAGCCGACCGGTTCAGGGCGCTCGAGGGATCGTCGGAGCGGATCCCGTCCCCACTCAACTTCGCCGAGACGAATCAGGCCAACGGTCGGCCCGGACTGCGGGTGGTGTTCGAGGACACGTTGCAGCCGTTCATCGAGATGTCGTGCGGGGCCGCCGTTGGATTTGTCCTGGCCAACCAGGCCGGGATCGTGCGTGCCCAGGGCGACCTCGCCCGCGCCCGGGTACTCCTCGACGAGGCCGCCGCCCGATTCGCGGATTCCGGCGATCAGCGCGGCGAGGCGTCGATGCTGGCACGGCGCGCCTACCTCGAGCTCGCCGATGGCGCGCCGATCGCGGCCCGCGACGCCCTCGAGCACGCGCTTGAGCTCCGGCGCGGCCAGCGAGACCGGCGCGGTGTCGGGCTCGCGCTGACGGGACTCGGGTTCATCGACACGCTCGGCTGGCGGTTACGCGAGCGCCGAGGAGAACCTCGCGGAGGCCCGTCGGATGTTCCGCCGGGCGGGGGACCGGTGGGGTCTCGTCAACGCGCTCTGGCGAACGGCCGACCTCGCGTTCGCCCAAGGCGAGCTCGACGATGCCGAGCGCGCCTTGCAGGAGGCACGGAGCGTCCTCGGCCCGACCCAGCGCGCGCGATGGATCGCCACCACGCTCGCCGGACTCGCCGAGGTTGCGCTCGGGCGCGGCGACGTCGCCCATGCCACCGCCCTCCTCACGGACGCGCGCGATCGATACGCGGAACGCCACGACCGTCTCGGCGCGTCGGCCGTCGAGGAGCGACTCGCGGAGGTCGCTAACGGCGCGCTAAGGCCGGTCAAAGACCCGCTTCGTACAACTCCGCTCACGTCCTAACACCAAAGGAAAGACGGAGATGAGCTACACCATCACCCCAGTCCTCGGGGAAGCAACCATTCAGGAGCTGCGCGAATCCCTGCAGGGAGACATCGTGCTGCCGGGCGAGGACGCGTACGCCGAAGCGGCGCGGATCTGGAACGGAGCGCATGACGGTCACCGCCCGGCGCTGATCGTCCAATGTCAGGCGGTCGCCGACGTCAGCGCGGCCGTCGGATTCGCTCGCAGCCATGGGCTGACCGTCGCCGTCCGCGGAGGCGGGCACAGCGTCGCCGGGTTCTCCACCTGCGACGGCGGCATCGTGATCGACCTCGCGCGGATGAACGACGTGCAGGTCGATCCTGCGGCCCGCCGGGCCAGCGCCGGCGGTGGCGCCCTCTGGGCAGATGTCGACCGCGCCACGACCGCCCACGGGCTCGTGACGACCGGCGGCCTCGTCTCCACGACCGGCGTCGCCGGATTCACCCTCGGGGGCGGCATCGGCTGGACGATGCGCAGCTATGGCCTCGCCTGCGACAACCTCGTCGCGGCCGACGTCGTGACCGCCGACGGCCGCGTCGTGCACGCCAGCGAGACGGAGAATGCCGACCTGCTGTGGGGTCTGCGCGGCGGCGGTGGAAACTTCGGGATCGTCACGCGTTTCGAGTTCGCGCTGCATCCGATCGGAGCGCAGATCTATGCGGGCCCGGTCTTCTACCCCGCACAGGAGGCGTTCGACCTCCTCCGGGTGTTCCGCGATTGGGCAGGGGACGCCCCGGACGAGATCACGGCGATCGTCAATCTCACATCAGCCCCGCCGCTGCCGGTGATCCCTGAGGAGTGGCACGGCAAGAAGGTGGTGGCACTCGTCGCCGCCTCGACAGGTCCGGTCGACGAGGGCGAGGCGCTCGTGCGCCGGGTCCGTGAGGTCGCGGAGCCGGTCGCCGACCTGCTCGGCCCGATGCCCTACGGCGCGATCCAGACGCTGCTTGACCCGCTGTGGCCGAAGGGGATTCAGTCCTACTTCAAGGCGACGAACCTCGCACGGCTCGACGACGAACTGATCGATCGGCTCTGTAAGGTCCATCAGGCGGCGCCGGGTCCGCAGTGCGAGATCCACGTCCACCAGATGGGCGGGGCGGTCGGCCGCGTCGCCGAAGGTGCGACGGCATTCTCCGAGCGCTCGATGCCGTTCGTGCTCAACGCGGTCACCGGATGGCACGACGCAGAGCGCCGCGACGGCCCACACCGAGTGGGCCCGGGCTGTTGTCGATGCCGCGGCGGACAAATCGACCGGGCGTGCGTACGTCAACTTCCTCGGCGATGCCGACGCGGCGAGCTCCGCCTATGGCGCGGACACCTACCGCCGGCTGGTCTCGCTGAAGAACGAGTACGACCCGACCAACGTCTTCCGGCTCAACCAGAACGTCAAGCCAGACGCAAGCGCCTCGTGACCTGATCCCGCGTCGCCGGCGCTCGACGGGCGTCGGCGACGCGAGCTACCGCGCAGGCAGCTTGACGACATCGACAGCGAGCGGCGCGCAGACCTGCGCGGGATGATCGGATTGCAGCAGCCGGCGCCGCAACAACACGAAGGCAGGCGCGCCGAGCAGGGCCGGGATGATCAGCTGAAACAGGCGGTACAGCAGCACGGCCGCCGTCGCGTCCGAGGCCCCCACGCCGTAGAGGACGAACATCCCGATCAGTGCCCCCTCGGTCCCGCCGACCCCGCCGGGAATCGGGATGAGATTGCCGAGCTGGCCGATCAGATAGCCGAGGATGAGCGTACCCACCGGCGGCGCGTGCCCGACGGCGGCGAAGGCGCACCCAAGGGCCACGATGTCGAACGCCATGTAGGCGAACGAACCGACGACGACGCCCCAGCTATGTGAGCGCATGAGCGCGTTTGCCTGATCGATTCCGTCGGCCCCGGCGCTCAGCCCCCGCCGCAGCGCCGCACTTCCGCGGCTCCTCCAATTGTCGACATCGACGTTGGCGCCCCGTGATCCGAGGGCGCGCAGGAGCCTCGGAGACAGCACCACGAGGATCGTGCCCACGGCGGTGATCAGGGCGGGGACGAGCGTGAGCAGCGCGGAACCGTGTCCCGGCACGACGCCGACGAACACCCCGACCCCGACCACCACCAGGGTCAGGAAGTTGGCGGCGCTCGTGACGACGAAGAACGCGACTGATCGGCGGGCGACGTGCGCAGTCGGCATCCCCGCCTGACGCAGTGCCCAGACGCCGAGCGCAAGCCCTCCGGCTCCGCCCGTGGGCAGAAGCGAGTTGGCAGCGAGTTCCGCCATCGCGATGTCGTAGCTGAGCCGCCACGACATCTGCGAGCAGAAGGTGTCGCGGAACACGAGCAGGTAACCGGCGCACGACCCGAGTTCGGCGACGACGATGGCCGCGACCCACGCCGGCTCGGCTCCTGTCAGGCGAGCGCGCACCTCGTCGAGTCCCGGCAGGGCGGTGATCGCGATCGCTACCGCGGCGATCACTGCGCCGACCTCGAGCACGCGGACAGCGAGATGCCGCGGGCTGAGCTCATCAGGCATCACGCGGTGGCGCTGCTCGGTTGCCTGTGCCGAACCGCTCACTCTCGCCACCGTACGGACCCGGTCACCATCAGAGCCTCCAGCTTAGGCCGGAACGGCCACCGGGCGGGACTGACCGTGTGGCTACTGCATCATCGTCATCGAGTGCATCGTCCCGGTGTGCGGCACGACGAGGCCCGGAACGGCATCCGGTGCAACGAGAATGCCGACGGCGAGCGCGGCGAGAACCGCTGCCGTCACGAGCCTCCCCGCGGTCGGCCACGGGCCGAGCTTCTCGCAGGCCACGAGCGCCGCGATCACAATCATCCAGGTGAGGCTCATCACCCCAAGCGCGAACAGCGCCACCATCAGCGCCCACGAACAGCCGATGCACCAGCCGCCGCTGCGCAGGCCGGGCGCCACCGCGCCGAGCCACGAAGGGCTGGACGCGCGGTGCAGGGCTCCAAGGTCGCCTCTGCACCGCGCTAAGCACATCCGTTTTACCGGGACGAACTCGTAGACGGCTGCGACAAATATCACGCTCCCGGACACCCAGCGACCGCCTGCGGGCCAAGCGAGCTCGCTGGCGAACAGGGCCTTGCCCAACGTGAACGCGCCGTATGCGACAAGGCCGGCGAGCACCCAGGCGAGGAGATATCCCGCCGCGAACAGAACCGATGACGGAGCCCGCTTGCCGGCGGCGGACTCGTAGGCGGCAAGCGTGGGCACAAACGACGGGAGCATCATCGCCGCCATCATCACGAGCCACGTGGTGGCGAACCACCCGAGCGTGCCGAGATCGGTGCCGGGGCTCGCGTCCATCCCGGCCATCCGTTGAACGGTCAACCACCAGGCGAGCGCAGCCGCGGCAAGCAGGCCGGCCGCGGCGCCCGGGTGTCTGCGTGTCGCGGAGACGATGTTCATGCGGAGGCCGCCACGTCCGGCGCTCGCCCGTACGTGTCGTGGTGGCGGATCCAGGATTGGTAGGCGGGCTCGTGCTCGTCCCGCCCGCGCGGGACGCGGTCGAGGATGCCGTAGTAG
This sequence comes from uncultured Solirubrobacterales bacterium, assembly GCA_963850335.1. Classification (GTDB taxonomy): domain Bacteria; phylum Actinomycetota; class Thermoleophilia; order Solirubrobacterales; family Solirubrobacteraceae; genus Palsa-465. The sequence continues at coordinate 60,653 of CAWKKY010000005.1, forward strand.
TTCATCACGACCTCGAGCCCGCGGGAGGTGCCCGTGTACGAGAGATACACGTGATCGTCCGCGCGCGTGAAGACCGTCAGCCCAGGCCGCTGGGCGACGTAGCCGGCGACATCGGTCCCGGTTGCGGAGGCGAACGTCGACACGAACGACGGCAGCTGACCCACCCGCTCGCTCACATCGGCCCGTGGGACCGAGTGACCGAAGTCCGAGTTGAAGTCGCTCTCGGCGCTCGAGGCCCAGGTGAAACTCCACCCCATCCGATCGCGGAAGCGCACCAGCTTTTCGATCGGCGCCTGCGAGATGCAGATCATCGTCACGTCGCGAGCCTCCAGATGTGGGATCACGCCGTTGAAGCTGTCCGCAATCGAAGAGCACACCGGACATCCCGCCTCGTAGTCGGGGCCGAACATGAAGTTGTAGACGACAAGCTGGGAGCGACCGTCGAACAACTCATCGAGCCTCTTCTGCCCGTCTGCAGTCTGGAATACGTAGGCCTTTTCGACCGGCACCCACGGCAACTGCAGGCGTTCCCGGGCGAGCGCGTCGCTCATCCGGGTCAGCTCCTTCTCTCGGACCAGCAACGCAGCGCGTGCGGCCTCCCATTGTTCGCGAGTGGCGATCTCGTGCTCGGGCATGGCGGCCTCCTGTCTCGTCCGGGGTTGCGACTATATAGTTAGCATAATGGCTAACGATACGTTCGCCGCGCTCGCGCATCCGCTGCGCCGCGAAATCGTCGAGCGACTGAGCCGCGGACCGGCTACGGTCGGTCAGGTGACGAGCGACTTCGCCGTCTCCAAACCGACGATCTCCCGGCACCTGCGCCTGCTCGAGGACGCCGGTGTCATCTCACGTGTGATTGACGGCCGAAACCATCGCTTGGCGCTGCGGGCGGATACCCTCGCCGACGCCGAGGCGTGGATCGAGCGGCAGCGCACCCGGTGGGAGCGCCTGTTCGACGTGGTCGGCGACTACCTCGGGGAACAGCCGTGAACGACGCGCCTGGGTACGTTCTGCGGATCGAGCGAACGTTCACCGCGCCCGCCGAAGCCGTCTTCGATGCCTGGACGAGCGCGGAAGTGATGCGCCGCTGGTTCCACGCCGGCCCGGATTGGGAGACGCCCGAGGCCGACGTTGATCTCCGCGTCGGCGGCGCGGTGCGGATCGTAATGCGACGACCCGACGGCGGCCGGGCCGCCGCCCATGGTGAGTACCGGATCATCGACCGGCCGCGCCGGCTCGTCATGGCCTGGACATTCGACGACACCCCGGCGAACACGCAGCTGATCGAGCTCACCTTCTCCGAGTCCGACGGATCAACGACGGTGCTGATGGTCAACAGCGGCATCGTCAGCGAGGCGCGGCGTGAGAGCCAGCAGCTCGGCTGGCGGGAATGCCTCAACGAGCTCGGGCGCCTGTTCGCCGGCTGATCCGAGCCGGCGCCCAGCGCTCTGTCAGGCTGTTCCGATGCCGCATCGACAGACGCGCACGACGACCCTCGCCCGGCGCGGCGAGCTGATCGTCGAGGTGGATCCGTGGCGTCCGTCCGGGCGGCTGCTCCGGCAGGCCGGGATGGATGCGTCCTACGTCGACCTCGCCGACGTCACCCATCTCGAGTTCGACTACATGCGGTGGTTGCGCATCGTGCTCGGTGTCGCGAGCGCCAACCGGGTGCTCCACATCGGCGGTGGTGCGTGCGCACTGGCCCGAGCTCTCGCGGCGGAGAACCCCAAAGGGCTCCAGGAGGTCTGCGAGTTCGACCCCGATGTTCTCGCCCTCGCGCGGGAGCACCTGGGCCTGCGTCGGGCGCCGGGCTTGCGCGTCCGCTACGCCGAGGGCCGAGGGCACCTCGCCGACCAGCCCGACGCCAGCTGGGACGCGATTGTCATCGATGCATTCGTTGGCGCGCGTGTCCCGGAGCGCCTGATCAGCGTCGACGCCCTGAGCGACGCTGCCAGGGTTGCACCCTTGACACTGGTGAACATCGTCGACAACCGGTCCGGCCGCGACGTCGACGCCGCCACGACCGCGATGCGCGCCGCCTATCCCACCGTGTGGACGCTCGGCCGCCTCCCCGGGAACACGATCATCGCCGGCTGTGTCACCGCCACTCACCTGGACCTGAGGCGAGTTGCGTCGCGGGGCGCCGCCGATGCGGCGCCACCCCGGTTGATCCGACTCGTGAACGCTGGTTAATGCGCGGGAAAGATTTCGGTGATCCGACGCGCGCGCGTTCCCGTATGAGGGTCTGACTAATCAATAGTCGAGTGTCCGGCCTCGCACACCGACATCCGTGTCGCGGGAGCCGAATGGGGTTGTTGGACCGGCCGCTCGGTACAGATCCACATAAGGAGATCACCGTGTCTGAGTTGACCAGGCGCAGGTTCGTGCAGAACTCAGCCGGCGCAGCGGCCGGGCTCACCGGCTTGGGGGCACTGCTCGCCGGCCGTGCCGACGCCGACGTGGCCGCCGGCTCGAGCCCGATCGTCGCGTACATCAGCGACCCGAGCAGTGGTGAGATCACGCTGATGGCCGCCGATCGCGAGCAGACCATCCGCGACCGCCAGTTGGCGGCGCAGATCGTCCGAGCCGCAGGCTGACGTTGTGCGGCACCGCTTTCGCCGGCGCGACCGGCGACTCGGCGGCCGCCCCTCATCCGACCCATTCACACTCAGCGACCTGGAGGTTGCACATGTCGTCTCATCGCGAGGCACCGGCGATCAGCAAGGATCCGGTGGCCGACAACACCGACCTGTACGCATTCGTCTCACCCGACGACCCGGACACGGTCACGATCATCTCCAACTACCTGCCGCTTGAGGCGCCGTTCGGGGGACCGAACTTCTTCGAGTTTGGCGACGACGTCCTCTACTCCATTCACATCGATAACGATGCTGATGGTGAGCCCGAGGTCACGTACGAGTTCAGGTTCACCACCGAGGTGCGTAACCCGAACACGTTCCTCTACAACCTGGGGCCGATTCAGTCGATCGGCTCGGCGAACTGGAATCGCCGCCAGTTCTACACAGTGACTCGCGTGGTCAACGGTCGGCGCCAGGTGCTCGCTGAGCACCTCGCGTGCCCGCCGTGCAACATCGGCCCGGCGTCAACGCCGAACTACGACACGCTCGCCGGTCAGGCGATCCATGATCTCGGCGGCGGGCAGACCGTGTTCGCCGGGCAACGGCTCGACGGGTTCTATGTCGACCTGGGGGCGATCTTCGACCTCGGCGATCTGCGCCCGTTCCAGAACCTTCACATCGCGGGCATGGCGGCGGCAGCCGGCGTCGACGCCACGAACGGGTTCGGCGTGCACTCGATCGCGCTGAAGGTGCCAAAGCGCCTGCTCACGGCGAACGGACGCGTCCCTTCCGATCCGCTCGCCGGCAATTCGGTCGTCGGTATCTGGGCCGCGGCGAGCCGCCGACGCGCCCTCGTTCACGAGCCACGCCGAGGCCGCCGGCACACCGCCGGAGAGTGGGTGCAGGTGTCCCGCCTCGGCAACCCGCTGTTCAACGAGGTGATCGTGCCGATGGCGCACAAGGACCGGTGGAACGCCCTGCCGGCATCCGCAGACGGCGAGTTCCTCAACTACGTGCAGCATCCGGAGCTGGCGGGTCTGCTCCCCGTCCTGTATCCGAACGTGTTCCCCAAGCTCGCCGGCTTGACGGCGGCCCGGGCAGACCTGGTGGCGATTCTGCTCACCGGCCTGCCGAAGGGCGTGGTGCCGGGGTTCCAGAACTACACGGGCAACCGATACGCCGATCAGCTCCGGCTCAACCTCGCGATTCCGCCGTCGAAGGATCCGAAGGCGACCGGCCTGGTCGGGGGAGACGCAGCCGGATTCCCAAACGGACGCCGCGTCTTCGACGACGTCGTCTCGATTGAGCTGCGGGCCATCGCGGGAGCGACCTATCCGCTGGTCAATCCCTCCTACAAGCCCGACGACGCCGCGTCGTTGATCACGGACGGTCTCGGACCGAACAACAGCCGGTACCTGAGCGTGTTCCCGTATCTGGCCAGCCCGCAGAGCGGGTACAACACGACACCGCTTGGGGCGGCGGCATGAGCGGCGCGACGGTCACCAGCCACGAGAGCCCGACGATGACCTCGAGCCACAGCGCGACCGCGAGCGTGGCCCTGGACATCGGGGGGGACCGGGGGGCGCTCATCATCCTGCCGGCCGCGCGGTTCGAAGGCCGGGAGATCGAGATCAGCCCGGCGTCGGGCGACGGGCACCGGGTGCACACCGGCGTGCACCCCCGTCGCTCAGCGGCAGGCGAGCGCTTGACGGCGATCTTCGGGAGCCTGCCCGCGGGCGAGTACGTCATCTGGGAGGACCGGGACCGCCCGGCCGCCGAGGTGACCGTGCCGGCGGGCCGAGTCGCCGAGATCTCGCTCCGTTAGCACGCAGCGGTGGAGCCGCCCGGCCAGCGCGTCAGGCGGCTCCCACCCGCTGCTCACACTCAATCTTCGACCTCTGCGGAGACGCAACATGCGCATCCAAGCTGTGACCCCACGGTCCGCGCGACGGGCGTGGGCCAATCTGCGCCCTGAGGAGCGGCGCTCGCTCGCCGGCATGGCCGGCGTCGTCATCGCACTCCACGCGATCGGATTCTTCATCCTGTTCGCGCTCGTCGCCCCCCGGCATCTTCGCCTCGGCGGCGGCGCGACGTTCACCGTCGGTCTCGGGCTGACCGCCTACACGCTCGGGCTACGCCACGCGTTCGACGCGGACCACATCGCGGCGATCGACAACACGACCCGCAAACTGATGGCCGACGGCAAGCGGCCGCTCAGCGTCGGATTCTTCTTCTCGCTCGGCCATTCGTCGGTCGTGTTCGCGCTGTCGCTGCTGTTCGCGGTCGGCTTCCGTGCCCTCAGCGGCCCCGTCGAGCACGGCGGCTCGGCCCTGCACTCGGTGACGAACCTGATCGGCACCGGCGTCTCCGGCGGGTTCCTCTACATCATCGCCGCCGTCAACCTCGCCATCCTGCCCGGGATCGCGCGCACGTTCGCCGAGCTCCGATCCGGCCGGTACGACGAGGCCGCGCTCGAGCAACGACTGAACAACCGCGGAGCGATGAACCGTCTTCTGGGCCGTTTCACGCGCAAGGTCGATCGACCGGGCAAGATGTACCCCCTCGGGCTGCTGTTCGGGCTCGGGTTCGACACCGCGACCGAGGTGGCGCTGCTGTTCCTCGCCGCCGGCGCGGCCGGCGCGGGACTCCCGTTCTACGCGATCCTCTGTCTGCCGATCCTGTTTGCCGCCGGCATGTCACTGCTTGACACGATCGACGGGTCGTTCATGAACTTCGCCTACGGCTGGGCGTTCTCGCAGCCGGTGCGGAAGATCTATTACAACCTGACGATCACCGGGCTGTCAGTCGCCGTCGCACTGCTCGTCGGAACCGTCGAACTGCTCGGCCTGCTCACGCAGAAGCTGTCGCTGCACGGATCGTTCTGGAGCTGGGTGTCCCGCATCGACATCAACACGTTAGGGCTCGTGATCGTCGGCATGTTCGTCGCCGCCTGGACGCTGGCGCTCCTGGTCTGGCGATTTGGGCGGATCGAGGAGCGATTCAGCGCTCGTACCGTGCCGTGATCGGCTCAGCTGATGCTGAACCTACGGATCGTCGGCTTCGGATCGGGACCGGAGGGACCGGTCGCCGCGACCGAGAACGCGTAGTTGCCGGTGCGCAACCCGGAGTACGTCTTCGGGCTGCGGCAGCCTCGGAAATGGGGCTTGGCGTTCGTGTGGCGACCACTGGTGCTCGCGCGCTGGAGCGCGCACAGAAAGCCGGTGGCATATCCGCGGGCTCCGAACGTGAACCGCGCGCTGTGCCGGAGGGAGCTGATCGCCATGCTCAGCAGGCGGGTGTGCGGCCGGAGCGCGGGCATGATCGTCGCCCCCAGCGATCTCGACACCGTCTGCGCGGGCGGGCCCGGATCGCTGACGCTGACCGTCACCTTCAGCGGACCGGCCCGGGTCGGAATGCCGGAGATGACCCCAGTGCGCGCGTTCACCCGGAGCCCGCGGGGCAGCACTCCGCCGCTGATCGCCCACCGATAGCGGCCTGCGCCGCCGACCGCGGCGAGCGTCGCGTGGTAAGGCGAGCCAACCCGGTCCCACGGCAGCGAGCCGGTCGAGATCGACAGCGATCCGACCGAGTTCGCGACCATCGCACGGGTGTTTGCCGGGCTGGCGTTATCGGTGTATTGGCCGACCGCCGCGCAGCTGCCGAGAGCCGGGCAGCTGACCGAAAACATCTGGCCGAGCCGGAAGGTGCCGGACGTCGCGGCGTTCGCCGGCAGCGTCAACTCGGTGGCGTGCCCCCACGCGCCGCCAGTCTCAGTGACGTCCATCGCCCGGAAGTCGCGACTGGTGGCGGTGGAGTCGCTGGCGGTGTAGGCGCCGACGGCGGCGCAGTTGCCGACGCTCGTACAGGCCACCGAGTTCAGCGAGGCGGACTGGGCGCCGGCGGCCGTCGCGAGGTTCGCGGGGAGCTTCACCCGCGCCGCCTGCGTCCACACGCCCTGAGTCTCGGCGGCGACCATCGCCTGATAGTCGAGGAAGCCGCGGGCGTCCTCGTATTGGCCGACCGCCACGCAGGTGCCGACGCCCGGACAGGTCACGGACGAGAACGTCGCATACTGCCCGTTCCCGGCGCTCGCGGCACCCGGAGGGAGCGCCACGGCCGTCGGCTGCCGCCAGACCCCGCCCGCCTCGGCCATCGCCATCACCTGCGTGCCCGTGCCGGTGGCGTCAACGTAGCTGCCGACCGCCACGCAGTTGCCCGGGCTGGAGCACGTGACCGAGGCCAGCCCGGCGTTCTGGACGCCCGTCGCCGGCGCGCCCTGGGGCAAGCCGAGCACCTGCGCCGTGCCCCATTGCCCATTGGTCTCGGTGACGACCATCGGCCACCGAGAATCGTCGCTGCGGCTGTATCGGCCGACGGCCACGCAGTTTCCCGGACTCGTGCACGCCACGCCGCCGAGCGTCGCGAGCTGGATCGCCGGTGGGCCCTCCGCGTCCGCCGGCAGCGCGAGCGGGATCGCCTGCCCCCAGGCCCCGCCCGTCTCAACGATCGCCATCGGCTGAAGGTCGAGGACGGACGCGGACATCTGGTACGTCCCGACCGCCACGCAGCTCCCCGGCCTCGGGCACGAGACCGCCGACAGGCCGTTGGCGAACACGGTCGAGGTGGGTCGCGGTCGCCGGGGCCGTGAGCTTGCGCGCCGATCCCCACACGCCGCCCGTCTCGCTTGCGACGATCGGCACGGATGTCGTGTTGTCCGCGTAAACGCCGACGGCCGTGCAGTTGCCCACGCTCGTGCAGCTCACCGCGGACAGAGGCATGGTCTGGCCCCCGGGGACGAGCGGATTGCCGGCGAGCGTCAGCTCACTCGCGGCCGGCCACAGCGGCTGCTCGGCGGCCAGCGACGCGCTCGCCCCAGCCGAGAGCACCACGGCGATGAGCAGTCCTCGCACGATGACCGACGAACGTCTGACCACGATGACGGCCCCCTCGATGACCCCGTTGAAGCGCCGAGACCCGCCCCGGCGCTCGCCCAGCCTACACGTCGACGCTGCGAACAACCACGGGGCTCGTCCGGTCAGCCGTCGAACTCAAGCCGGCGCAGCGCCGCCTGATCCGGAAGGGCGTCGTGGTGGTGAACCTCGACGGCTGGCGGCAACTCAACCTTGAGCTCCGTGGTGTCGTCGACGTGGGCGAGTCCCTGCTCGAGCGTGAAGTCGAGCACGTGGCCGCCACGGCTTCGATCATCGGTCGCGAAGTGCAGATGCCATCCGATCATCTCGATCCCGTCGAGCGCGTCCGGAAAGCCGAACCCGACCATCGTCCCTGATACGTCGTGCAGGTCGCGGACCCGCTGCTCACTGAGCGCCTCGGCCAACGGCGGATAGGGGCGCCGCTGCCTGGGGACCGAGCGAACCCGCACGTGTGCAAAGCGACCATCGATCCGCACCGCGGTCGGGGACGTCAGCTCCCCCAGCCGATGACCGAGCGCCTGGCCGAGGTCGGCATGCCGGAGTGGCCCAGACAATGTCACCGGGGGTCCCGGCGAAAAAGCCACCACGACCGCGTACGGCGTCCGCGACGCCCCAGTGGCCCGGAGCAGCTCACACTCGGCATCGGCCTTCCACGCGTCCCCCGCGATCACGATCAGCTCGCCGTCGAGTCCGTTCAATGTCCCGAGTCCGAGATCGCCGTGCTGCAACAGCTCCGAGAGCGACACGTCTCCGTCGAAGGCGCCGCCGAGCAGAGCCTCGATCGTCGAGGTCTGAAACAGCTCGTGCGGCCGGGTCGCCGGCCGGAGGTCGCCGTGGCGCAGCATCTCCACGTGGAGCGCCCCAAGGAACTCAAGCTCGCTCACTCAGACTCCTGTCCCAGGCGCCCACTTCGGGCGAAAGCGGCCCCGGAATGGCCGAAACGCACGTCAGCGCGCTCCAGATGGCCGAAACGCATGTCAGCGGGGGGCCAGAGCGCCGCAATGGTGCGTTTGGGCCGCTATTCGACCCAAACGCAAGAAAGCTCTGAAGATCGCCTGCGCCGTCATGCGTTTTGGTCGCAGCGGCGGCTGCTCTCATACGTTTTGGCCGCAGCCGCGGCTGATGAGTTCGCACCCGCGCAGCATGCCGCTTTTGCCCGGCCGCGTGGGCTCGGCGGGTGTGGATTCTGGGAACACTGGGTACCGAGCACGACATGGCGACACCGGGGGACACCCGCGTCTGGCTGATCACGGGAGCGACTTCGGGCTTTGGCCGGGCACTGGCTCAGGAGGCGATCGCAGCCGGCGACGTCGTCGTCGGCGCGGGACGCAACCGCACCCGGCTCGAGGACCACCGACCGCGAGCTGCGGGACCTATTCGAGCTTCACTTCTTCGGTCCGGCGGCCCTCACGAGGGCAGCCCTGCCGCACATGCGAGGTCAGGGCGGAGGCTGGGTTGTGCAGATGTCGAGCGTCGGCGGTCAGGTCACCGCGGCCGGGTTTGGTGCCTACTGCGCGACCAAGTTCGCGCTCGAGGGTCTCACTCAGACGCTCAGCCAGGAGGTCGACTTCGGGGTGCGCTTTCTCATCGTGGAACCGGGCGCGTTTCGGACCGGCCTGTGCGACCCTGACGCCTCCTACCGGTCAGAGCCAATGCCTGAGTACGCAGCCACGGTCGGACCGACGCGTGAGTACGTGCAGACCGGCGGCGGCGCACAGCCCGGCGATCCAGCCAAGGCGGCCCGCGCGACCCGCCTCGACGCGACCGATCCGGCCTAGCGGCGGCCAGCTGCTTCGGCCTCCGCGCGCCCGTTCGAACAACAACCCGCCCTGTTTGCGCGCAGCAGGCGAGGGGTACCGCAGCATCGGGACTGTGTGTTCCGAGAGGTAGGAGGGAGTTAGGTATGTCTTCATCTGGGTCGCTCGCGCGCCGGTTGGTCGCCGTCGCGGGAGCCGGACTCGCCGCCGCCGCGCTCGCCGCGCCGGTCGTCAACGCGTCCAGCAGCCACGCGACGGCGGCTGCGCACCTGCCGGACGCCGCGCCGCCGGGCGGCGCCATGCCGTACCAAAACCCGAAGCTTCCGATCAAGCAGCGCGTCCAGGATCTGCTCTCGCGCATGACGCTCGCGGAGAAGATCGGTCAGATGACGCAGGCCGAGCGCGGCAGCGTCGACACCGACACGTCGAAGATCACCATCGACAACCTCGGCAGTCTCCTGTCGGGCGGCGGCTCGGTCCCGACGCCGAACACGCCGACAGCGTGGGCGGACATGGTCGACCGCTACCAGCGCGCGGCGCTCGCGACGCGGCTGCATATCCCGATCATCTACGGCATCGACACCGTCCACGGCGACGGAAACATGTACGGGGCCACCGTGTTCCCCCACAACATCGGCCTCGGCGCCAGTCGCGATCCCGCGCTCGTGCGCGAGGTCGAGCACATCGCCGGCGAGGAGACGCGGACGACCGGACCGCAGTGGGTGTTCGCTCCCTGCGTCTGCGTCGCGCGCGATGACCGGTGGGGCCGCACGTATGAGTCATTCGGCGAGGACCCGAAACTCGTCCGTGAGATGGAGACCGCGATCGACGGCTTCCAGGGACCACCCGGGCACCTGTCGGATCCGGACCGCGTCATGGCCACCGCCAAGCACTTCGCCGGCGATGGTCTCACCACATATGGCACCGGGTCGAACAGTCAGACGACCGGTAATTATCCGATCGACCAGGGCGTCGACCGCGTCGACCACGCGACATTCAACCGGCTCGCGCTCGCGCCCTACGTGACCGCGGTGGGTCAGCACAACGTCGCCAGCGTGATGCCGTCCTACTCCGATGTCGACTGGACCGAGGACGGGCTCGGCAACCCGATCAACATGCACGGGAACCGAGATCTGATCACCGGCTGGCTGAAGGACAAGATGAACTTCGGCGGGATCGTGATCTCCGACTACAACGGCATCGACCACATCAACCCGACGACGTACACGTTCGCGCAGAAGGTCCAAGCGGGGGTCAATGCCGGCATCGACATGTTCATGCAGCCGCAGAACTTCGAGCAGTTCGAGTCGACCCTGACCGACCTCGTCAACTCAGGCCAGGTACCGATGGGCCGGATCGATGATGCCGTGAGCCGCATCCTCACCAAGAAGTTCCAGCTCGGCCTGTTCGAACACCCGTTCACCGACCGCCGGTACATCAACCAGGTCGGCTCGCCCGCCCACCACGCAGTCGCTCGCCGAGCGGCCGCCGAGTCCCAGGTGCTGCTCAAGAATCGGCGGCAGGTGCTGCCGATCGAGGGCCGCAACCCCGTCTACGTTGCCGGCTCGAACGCCGACAACATCGGCAACCAGGCCGGTGGTTGGACGCTGACCTGGCAGGGCGGCTCGACGAACGTGATCCCCGGCACGACGATCCTCGACGGCATCCGTCAGGACGCCCGCGGCACCGTCACCTACAGCCAGGACGCCTCGGCCCCGATCCCCCACAACGCCACCGGCATCGTCGTCGTTGGCGAAACGCCGTACTCGGAGGGCTATGGCGATGTGTTCGGCCCGCAGTGGGCGTTCGACCCCGGCGACAACAACGTGCCGCGTCCGGTCAAGGACATGCAGCTCTCGACGGCGGACCAGGCGGCCGTCGACAAGGTGTGTGCTGCGGCCAAGCGGTGCGTGACGGTGATCGTGTCCGGTCGCCCGTTGATCCTCAATCCGGCCCAGCGCCACGAGACCGACGCGATCGTGGCCGCCTGGCTGCCGGGGAGCGAGGGTGCCGGCGTCGCGGACACGCTGTTCGGCGTGCGCCCCTTCACGGGCAAGCTGCCGGTGTCCTGGCCGCGGACCCTGTCCCAGGAGCCGATCAACATCGGCGACCCGCACTACAACCCGCTGTATCCGTTCGGCTACGGACTGAGGACACGCGTCCGCAGCTCCCATGTGAAGCGGCACTGAGCGTCGGGTGGCGGGTCGCCCTCCGCGGCCCGCCACCGCCCGCTCGTCGCAGGCCTGGTCGAGTGCGCGCGCGTGTTGCGTCTGGTCGAAGTAGCGGCCGGTCAGCGGACTGTCGTAGCGGGTGCGTCGCCCGCGGGCACGCGGCGCAGGCCGACCATCCGGTCGGCGACCATGTTCTGGAACCGGTGGACCGGCTCCTCGAATCGGTAGCACATCGGGCCGCCCGGGAACGGCGTCGTCGCGAGTCCCGCCTGCACCCGCTCGACGATCGCGACGTCCTCGCGGTTGACCGTGTCCCAGAACACGGCGAGCTGGTCGATGGCGTCCTGGGAGGACGGATCGCCGAGCGTCTCAGGTCGCGTGAGGAGGTAGGTCGCCTCCTTGGTCTCGCCAGCGGCGACCGGCTGGGCGTGGATCACGAACACGTGGTTCGGCATCACGTTCAGCGCCACGTTTGGGAACAGCCAGACAAAGCGCGCGCTGCACGCGTCGTCATCGCTGAGTCCGGGAAGCGGCCCAAGGCCCTGCCACCCGCCGTCGTCGGTGTTCGGTGCGATCGGACTCGTGCACATGCCGCTGTACATGCCGGTCCCCTGCCAGCGGTGGTGTGCCTCCATCGGTGAGACCTTGACGAGACCCGGATGCACCCACGGCAGGTGGTAGTACTCCATGAAGTTCTCGGCGACGAGCTTGTAGTTGGCGGCGACGCGGTACTCGGCGGTCCGCGCGAGACGCCATTCATCCAGCCGATAGCCGGCGAGCCGCACGCGCAGGTCGCCGAGGTGATCGTCAAGGGACTCCGGCTCGGACTCGAGGTTGAGCAGGACGACGGGGCCGAATGTCGCCACGGCGACGGGCAGAAGTCCGTAGTCGCCCCGGTCGAACCCCACGTCGTCGATCTCAAAGATGGCGCGTTGGTCCTCGGGGATGCCTGAGTCGGTGAACATCGGGGTGCCGACGCAGCGCCCGTCGAGGTCGTACGCCCAGTGGTGGTAAGGGCAGCGGATGTATCGCTGCACCCGACGCTCGCCACGCTCCAACAGCCGGGTACCCCGGTGACGGCACACGTTGTAGAACGCACGCAGTTCCCCGTCGCGACCGCGCACGACCACCACCGACCGCCCGGCAACGTCGGCGACGAGCACGTCTCCCGGCTCACGCACCGCCTCCGTGCAACCCGCCGCGACCCACCCCGAGGCGAACACGCGCTCGTGTTCGGCGGCGAAGAACTCCTCAGAGACGTACGCATCCCGGATCAGCGTCGTCGCGTCCGTAACGGGGGCCCGCGTGCGCTCGTAGAGCTCGGGCCGGCCGTAGCCGTTCGTTGCGTCGTCGCTCACATCGGCTCCTGACTGACGGCTACCCGTTTGCCGCCGTGACGAGTTGCGCGACCGTTCCCCGTTCGACCGCAGTTCGACCGACACGCGTACTGCGGTAGCCGAAGCACGCGACATTGCCGCTGTACCACAGGTCGGGAACGACGAGCTTGGCATGCTCGAGCACTTGGATCGCCTCGGCGGCGATGTCCCACAGGATCTCCACCCCTTCCGGAGTTGGGTCGCCGAACTTGGAACCGGAGTTCGGCGGGACCAGCGGCGCCGCGATGGTGTCGATATCGACACCGTTCCCGCGCGGCTGATAGTTGGATCCGAACAGCTCGCTCATCAGCTTGGCGGCGACCGTCGGTAGCGGCATTGCCGCAGCCTCCTTGACGGCCTCATCGAGGGCGGGTCCCAGTTCGATGAGCCGTGGCAGGTGGCCCTGATCGGGCTCCGAGGCATCCGCCCCGGCGTCGGTCTCCCCGTCGTGGTGCTTGCCGAAGAACGGTGACATCAATGGCCCCTTTGCTCGTATCTCGCGGTGCAGTCAACCTACCCGCGGCGGACGCCGCTGTCCATGGACGCACCGCGGGTCATCCGGTCGTTTGCGATGATCCGGCCCATGGCAACCGTGGTTCTGCCAATCGCGTCGGCGGTCGGGGTGACCGTGACGGTTGTCGTCGTCCTGTTCGTCGTCCTGGCGACGACGTGGATCCCGTTGAAGATGCGCAGGGAACGTCGGCAGGGAGAGAAGCTCGCGCAGCAGGATGCCGAGCGCGGGGACCTCGCGGCCGAGGTCGAGCAGATGCGGCGCACGCAGGCCGGCGAGTTCCCAGACGCCGGAAAGAGCTAAGGCTCAGCTCACCAGCCGTTGCGGTGCACGACCTCGTCCAACGGCCGGCGCTTGAGCCGCGTGCCGGGCTTGAGCGGCCGGTCCGCCGGATATCCGAGATCCATGACGAACGCGACGAGCTTGTCCTCAGGGACACCGAGGACCGACCGTGCAACGGCCTGGTCGCCGACGGCCGAGTGACCGGCGCCGATCCCGAGATCGGCCGCGGTGATCATCATCTGCATCGTCGCCTGGCCGATGTCGAAGCGGTTGCGCTCACGGACGCGTGGCTCGTCCTCGTCTGCGATCACCAATGCGATCGCGGCCGCCGCGTGCGCGATATGCCCACCGCCCCGCCACACCCCGGCGAGCTCACGGAGCATGTCCGGGTCGGTGACGGCGACGAAGTCCCACGGCTGGTTGTTCTGCGAGGAGGGAGCGATCCGGCCCGCCTCGAGCACCCGGTCGAGATCGGCGTCGGGAATCGGTTGGTCGGTGAACTCTCGGACGTTGCGTCGAGCGGTGATGGCATCCCAGGTTTCCATTGATGATCTCCCTCACTGGTGGCCGGCGATGGCGTGTGGCTGGTACGGCTCTTCGAGCCGCCGCACCTCGTCCTCGGAGAGGGTCAACTCCGCCGCGGCGATCGCGTCCTCGAGATGCGCGAGTTTCGTTGCGCCGACGATCGGCGCGGTGACCCCGGGGCGCGCCAGCAGCCACGCGAGCGCCACCTGGGCGGGCGGCGCCCCGCGCTCTGAGGCGACCTCGCCGAGCCGGTCGATCACCTCAAAGTCGACGTCGGGGCGGTACAGCAGGTCTCCGAATCCGTCTGTCTGAGCGCGCGTGGTGTGCTTCTCACCACCGCGTCCCCGGTTGCCGGCGAGCATCCCGCGCGCCAGTGGGCTCCAGGGGATCAACCCGACGCCCATGTCGATGCACTGCGGGATCATCTCGCGCTCCTCCTCGCGGTAGATGAGGTTGTAGTGATCCTGCATCGACACGAACGGCGTCGCCGCGACCCGTTGCGCTTTGGCGAACTGCCACGCGAACATGCTGCTCGCCCCGATGTAACGCGCCTTGCCCGCCTTCACGACATCGTGGAGGGCGTCCATTGTCTCCTCGATCGGCGTGTGCGGATCCCAACGGTGGATCTGGTAGAGGTCGACGTAGTCGTGACCGAGGCGCTGAAGCGAGGCGTCGATCGAGGCGAGGATGTGCTTGCGGCTCAGCCCCCGGCCGTTCTGACCCGGCATCGTCGGCATGAACACCTTCGTCGCCAGCACGTACTCCTCGCGCATCGCGAACAGCTTGGCGAGCAGCCGGCCCGTGACGACCTCGCTCTCGCCGCCGTTGTACGTGTCGGCGGTGTCATAGAAGTTGATCCCCGCTTCGACCGCATGTCTGACGATCGGCTCCGCCTCGTCCTCCGGGAGCGCCCACGGACGACTCTCGTGGGCTCCGTAGCTCATCATCCCGAGGCAGATTCGCGACACGCGCAGGCCGGTCCGACCGAGGTTCGTGTAGTCCATCCGCTCGGACTCAGCCGTCTTTGCGCTCGAGGACGTCAAACGACCACAGTTCGCTGGCGGTCCCGACCGGGCCGCGGTCGCGGTGCTGCGCGTGCCCCTTGTCGAAGTCGCGGCTCGCAAGCCACGCCTGGAAGTCCTCCTCGGAACGCCAGCGCGTCAACACGAGGCAGACGTCACGCTCGTCGTTCGGGCGCAGCAGCTCAAAGCTCTCAAAGCCCTCCGCCTCCTCGACCTTCCCGGCCCGGGACGCGAACCGCTGCTCAAACTCTGCGAATCGTTCCCGCGGAACGGTGATCGCGTTGATCTTGACGACGCTCATACGGCAATCCTACGGCTAAGGCCACCGCGGGCCCACGCCTGAGACGCGACCGAGACGGGCGCGGTACTGACAAACCCCCGTCCAGGCCTCACGATGGGCGCGTGATCGAAGATTCAGTCCATGGCCTTGAGCGGCTCGCCGAGATGCACCGGCGCGGGGATCTCAGCGATGCGGAGTTCGCCGAGGCCAAGCGTGGTCTGCTCGAACCCGGCCCTGGAGCGCCTGCGGCGGCGAACCCGACGCCGGCGCCGGACCCGCTCGCCGCACTGACCCCGTCCGAGCCGCCCCGCTCGGATCCGCGGGTCATCAGTTACCGACCGGCGCGTGCCGGCTCCTCGCGCGCCGTGAGCGTGAAGCTCGCCGTGATCGCGACCGTGGTCCTGGGGTTCGTGCTCGGGATCGGGCTGCTCATCGTTGCCGAGGTCGCACCGTCGAGCGCCCAATGGACAAAGGGATTCGTATGCTCGAGCAATCAGCAGCTCGTCACGAATGGTGGCGTGGTGCACAGCAATGGCGGCAGCGCACAGGGTGCGACCCACTTCTACTGCGTCCCCACCAATCAGCCGGTGACCGGGCTTGAGCTGCTGTCGCTCCCGGAGAAGACCGGGGCGGTCCTCGGCCTCAGCGTGCTGTTCGGCTTCCTGATCGCGGCGGTACTGAGCGCGATCGGAGTCGTCGCGCTCAGCCTGCGCGCCCGAGCCGGCGCGACGACGGGCTGACCGCCGTCTCTACGCGACCCGCCGACTCAGACCGAGCTCGACGTGCAGCGGGAACTGCCGCCCGAGCTCATACGTGTCCGCGACCGAGGCGAACGTCTGGGCGAGGGGATGCAGTTCCACCCCGGACATCCTAGGCCGACATCTCGACCGCTTGGACCGGATCTAGACTGTCCGCGTGCCTGACCGCGTGACTGCCGTGCCGCCCGGGGAACTGCGAGCCGGCGCGCCCACGCCGGGGGTCCTGCGAGAGGTGGCGGTTGAGACGGACGGCGCGACGCTGATGCGTGCGCGGGCCGATCCAGGTGCGCGCTCGGGCTGGCACCACCACGGCGAGCGCGACGTGTTCGGACACGTGCTGCAGGGACAGGCCCGGTTCGAGTTCGGGCCCGGAGGCGATGAGGCGGTGGTGGTCGACACCGGCGGGTTCTTCCACGTCCCGGCCGGGCTGATTCACCGTGACGTCAATCCGCTCGACCAACCGCAGGAAATTGTCCTCACGTTGGTCGGCGAGGGTCCGCTTGTGATCAACGTTCCTGGTCCGGAGGCGCGCGACGGCGTCGGGCTCCCGTAAACCGATCGACGCCCGGGCGCAGAGCCTGCGGACGCAGCGTCTTTATCCCGCTCTGCGCAACGTTGTCGGCTCAGACAAAGCGCCATTGCGAACGCAGAGCTGCGAGTTGCACGACGTGGTCGGATCCCGATAGGACGAACTCGCGGTGCGAGGACTGAGTCCGCACTGCCGGTCACCCCGGAGACCGACGCCGCGTGACCCAACGATGGCGTCTGAGTTCAACCCCTCTGAACTCTGTCGCCACTCCTTCCCGCAGCGCGGGCGGCTCCTAGGCGAGGCGAGGGCGCAGCTCGATCGGGAGACCGTCGCCGGGGTACGGGCCGGTGGCGTAGTCGATCAGCGGCTCGTAGCCCGGCTCGGCATGCAGTGAGTAGCGCAACAGCAGTTGGTGGATGATCGCCTTGACCTCCATGCTGCCGAAGTGCATCCCGATGCACTTGTGGACGTTGCCGCCGAACGGCACCCAGGCGTACTTGTGGCTCTGGTCTTCCGCGCGCTCCGAGGTGAAGCGCTCAGGGTCGAACGTGTCCGGGTCTCGCCACCACGGCTCCATGCGCTGGGTCTGGAAGATGCCCAGCATGATCGTCGTGCCGGCCGGGATGTAGCAACCGTCGATCGCCGTGTCGACGAGCGCCTGACGGGCGAGCATGCCAACCGGCGCGTTGATGCGCAGCGTCTCCTTGAATACGAGGTCCATAGTGGGGAGCGCCTCGAGGTCGTCGAAGCTGATCGCGTCTTTGCCGAGCGCGACGCACTCGGACCGAACGCGCTCCTGCCAGTCGGGATGGCATGCCAGGTACCAGCCCATCATCGCCGCCGTGATCGTGCTCGTGTCGTGCGCGGCCATCATCGTGAAGATCATGTGGTTGACGACATCGTCGTCGGAGAACCGCTCGCCGTCATCGCTCTCGGCGTGACAGAGAACGCTGAACAGATCGTCGCCGTCCCCGGCGCGCTTTGCCGGTATCTGTCGGCGGAAGTAGTCCTCGAGCCACCGACGGCTGCGCAGCCCGCGACCCCAGCGTCCGACCGGCACGTCAGCGCGGATGATCCCCTGTCCGCCGAGGACGACGTCGACAAACGCGCGATTGATTCGGTCGGCCTCGGGACCGAGACGGTGCCCCATGAACACCTCGGTCGCGATGTCGAGGGTCAACTGCTTGGCGGCGCGATACAGCCGGATCTGGCCAGGGCGCCAGCCGTCGATGCCCCGGGCGATCGCCGGGTTCATCGTGTCGAGGTAGGCGATCAGGCGGTCGCGCTTGAACGCGTTCTGCATGATCCGGCGGTGGTGGTGATGCTCCTCGAAGTCCATCAGCATCACGCCCCGACGGAAGAACGGCCCGATGAAGAAGTTCCACCCCTCCTCGTTCGAGAACGCGCGATCGCGGTTGGCGAGCACCGTGCCGATGCCCTCGGGACCGAGCACGCGGACGACCCGCCCGCCCGGTCCCCCACCCCACGCGACCGTGCCGTAGCGCTCGTAGCCTGTCCGCGCCTGACCGATGGGATCGGTGAGGAAGCCGAACACCTGCCCGACGACGGGCAAGCCGGCCTCTCCCATCACCGGCTTCAGACCGCTCCCCGGCGGCGGCGGCGCCAACGGCTGCGGCCCGGGCGTCGGCAGCGACTCGATCACACCGCCCACGGCGTTGCGCGCGCGTAGGGTCAGCGTCGCGGCGTCGGCTCGGCGCAGACCCGCGGCCAAAGAGGTGGTACGCGACTTCGAGGCGGCGATGACGTTCACGGCGTCGTCTCCCATGAGCTCAGCCCGCGCCGGCGGGTCCGGAGGACAGTCGGTGGCCAACCCTACGACACAGCGCAACCAGCGGGCCGTCGGGCGCCGATGCCATCATCGGCGGATGACGTCATGGCGGGACGTCGAGCAGGCCGAGCCGGAGTTCGCGCAGCGCGTGCGGGCACTCTTTGACGCGCATCGACACAAGACCATCGCCACCCTGCGGGCCGACGGCTCGCCGCGGATCTCCGGGATCGAGTCCGCCTTCGAGGACGGCGAGCTCGTGTTCGGCTCGATGCCGAACGCGCGCAAGGGCGCGGACCTTCATCGCGATCCGCGCTTCGCACTCCACAGCGCCACGATTGATCCGATCGAGGGCGCCGAGGCACAGTGGCCCGGCGAGGCGAAGATCTCCGGTCGCGCGATCGCTTCCGCATCGATCAGCGAAGGACAGGACAGCGACCGCTTCCGCGCCGACGTCAGCGCGGTCGTACACACGCACCTCAACGCGGAGGCCACGCTGCTCGTCGTCGAATGGTGGACGCCCGCGCACGGGCTGCGACGGCTCGAGCGGGACTGACCGGCGCCAACCCTGAGGCTGGTGGTGACGGTCACAGGATCACCAGACTTCTTGCTGAGTCAAGGCAAAAGGCGCAGCCTGTGAGACATGAACACAACATCTCTTCTGGGCGACAAGTCCATCAACCGCATCGGCTTCGGCGCGATGCAACTCGCAGGCCCCGGCGTGTTCGGGCCGCCGCGCGACCCCGAAGGTGCCCGCGCTGTCCTGCGCCGCGCCGTCGAGCTCGGCGTCGACCACATTGACACCTCGCAGTACTACGGCCCCAACGTCGTCAACGAGCTGATCCGCGAGGCCCTGTACCCGTACCCGGAGTCCCTCAAGCTCGTCACCAAGGTCGGCGGTCGTCGGGATGATGTCGGTGGATGGCACCCGGCGCTGTCGCCGGCCGAGCTCCGGGCCGGGGTCGAGGACAACCTGCGCACGCTGCGGCGCGAGCGGATGGATCTCGTCAACCTGCGCCTGTTTGACGAGCACGACACCAATGACCGGCTGGCCGAGCAGCTGGGCGCATTGGAGGATCTCCGCGGGGAGGGCAAGCTTGACCTCATCGGGCTCTCCAACGCAACCGCCGACAGCGTCCGTCGAGCGCTCGAGCTCGTTGACATCGCCTGCGTGCAGAACGCCTTTAGCGTCGTCAATCGTGCCGAGGAGGACGAGCTGGCCCTGTGCGACGAGCGGGGACTCGCATTCGTGCCGTTCTTCCCGCTCGGTTCCGCGTTCGCCGGCGGCCCACGGCAACTGGCGGCCGACCCGGCGATCGCCGAGGTGGCGGCACGTCACGGCGCCACGCCCTCACAGATCGCGCTCGCCTGGCTGCTCCATCGGTCCGAGCGGATCCTGCTGATCCCTGGCACGAGCTCGGTCCGCCACCTGGAAGAGAACATCGCCGCGGGCGAGATCGAGCTCGACGACGTGGATCTTCAGAGGCTCGAGGATGCCGTTCAGGTCGGCGACCCGATGGCCGCTGCCGAGCACTAGTGTCGTGAAGCGGAAGTTCGTGAGCAGCGTCGCGAGTGGCTGGGCGTGGATGACGGATGGGGATGATCCAAGTCGTACTGGTGGTACGGCGGGATCATCCCCATTCGTCAGGCGCGTCCAGACGCCGCGAGGCTGCCACCGAACTAACGATTCACGACACTAGGTTGTAGGGCGCACCAGGCGGTCGCTAAGTCGCGAGCGTGGCGAGGGCGGCGCGGGTCGCGGCGTCTGCCGGGGCGTAGACGGTGAGTCGGAGGTCAGGCGCCCCGGTCGGCACCGTCTGCGCGTGGTGCAGGCGCAGCGTTCCCAGGGTCGGATGCTCAAGCGTCTTCGTACCGCGTTGAGTGTCGGTGACCTCGTGCTCCTCCCACCACTGAGCAAATTGCGGACTACGCTCACCCAGCTCCGTGATGAACTGATCATACGCGGGCTCACCGGCGTGCCGCGCGTACTCGCTGCGAAATCGCGCCACCATGTTGCGGGCGGTGCCCTCGCGACCAGGGTTGTCCTCCGCTCGCCCCGGATCGATCAACAGCATCCAGAGCAGCGAGCGCCGCTCCGGGGCGAGATGATCCGGCGATCCAAACAGCGCCGAGGCGGCCCGGTTCCAGGCCAAGATCTGTGTCATCGGCCCCAGCAGGTAGGCGGGCGTCGGGTGGAGCGCTTCCACCAGGGAGGCGAGCAGCGTCCGGCCGTCGTCGTCATCGTCCCCCGCGGACAGTCCGGAGTCGTCGGGCAGCGGCAGTTCCGTGCGCGCCAGGGCGAACAGGGTCGTCCGCTCGGCGGTGTCCAACCGCAGCGCCCGCGCCACGGCGTCGAGCACCTCGGGCGAGGGATGAATGTCGCGTCCCTGCTCCAGCCACGTGTACCAGGACACCCCTACACCGGCGACGGCGGCGAGCTCCTCGCGCCTCAGTCCCGGCGTGCGGCGACGGGCGCCGTCGTCCGGCAAACCGACATCCGCAGGCGACACTCGCGCGCGCCGGGACCGTAGGAACGCGCGGAGCTCATCACGCCGGGAAGGTGAAGAGGCAACAGCCATCGCGACAGCCGTTGACGGTAGCGGACCGTCAGAAGCCCGCGCCGTAGGGCGGGATGTTGCGGATGACCGTCGGGCGTGGATCAGCCGGCTCGGAGGGCCGGGGCCGTGACTCGACCGCCGCCTTCAGCGGCCCTCTGCCGTGCCCACCGGGAATGGCCACCGAGACGATCTCCCAATCGTCATCCTTGACCTTCCGTGTGAACCATTCGCGCTCCCTGTCCGCGTCTGCGTTGAGCTGCTGACAGCGTGTGGTCGCCTGCTCATGTGTCATAGCACCGAGTCTAGGCAGGGGACGACGGGGCAACGCGCGTTCGGGCCCCCTAGCGTCGTGAATCGTTAGTTCGGTGGCAGCCTCGCGGCGTCTGGACGCGCCTGACGAATGGGGATGATCCCGCCGTACCACCAGTACGACTTGGATCATCCCCATCCGTCATCCACGCCCAGCCACTCGCGACGCTGCTCACGAACTTCCGCTTCACGACACTAGCGTGCCATCGGCAGCGGCATTCCTGTGGGCGGCTTGCGGTTGCCCCGGCGCACGGTGCAGTACTCGGCGAGCTCGTCGTAGACCGCCGCGCCGCACACGCGCCGGAGCTCCGCCGCCATGCCGAGGTAGACCGGCTCGTCGGCGACGTAGGCGTCCTCATGCTCTGTGCACCACCAGTCGAGGATCCCCTCTTCGCCCCAATCGGCGGTGCGAGACGCGCGCACGGTCGTCGTCTTTGTCCCCTCGTCGGTGTCGAAGAACAGGGGCACCTGCCAGCAGATCTGCGGCTTCCAGTCCAGCGGATCCTCACCCCGGCGGAGCGCCGCGATGTGCAGCGCGCAGCCGGTCCCGCCGGGATGGTCGATGCGGTTGTGAAAGATGCACGCGCCGCGGTGCAGGCGAGTGTGAACGCTGTCCCGTTTGAACCTTGCCTTGCCCCACGGGTTCCGGCCGCCGCGGCCCAACGCGACCTGCCGGTTCTGCCAGTCCTCGTCCGTCATCTGCGCGACGCGTCTGCGGATCATCGCGAGGTCCTCGCGGCCGGTCGTGTCGCCCTTTCCCTGGTAGATCTCCACGCCCTCAACGCAGCAGCCGCGGACGGTGTGCTCCAGGCGCGTGTCCGGGCAGCCGGCACCCCAGATGCAGCGGTAGCTGGAGAGCAAGAACGTCAGGTCGAACTCCCAGCTCCACCCGTCCTTATCTCGGAAGGTGACCGTTTCGCGCGTGAGCATGAGAAGGGCGCGGGGACGCGGCTCAGGCGACGAGCGCGGGGTCAACCGGCGGGACGCCGTTCGTGTGCCGAAGCTCCTCGAGCGGCGTCCCGATGTGCGCCCAGAACTCCCACGCCGGGTCGAACACGGCAATGTCGAGCATTGAGCCGAGGATCGCATTCGCCTGAGAATCAGGCACGTGGATGATCACGCTTTACCCCTTCCGAAAACGGTCGCCGCCAGCCAAGGACGGCGAGGACCATACCAACGACCACCGCCGCCCTGGCCCCGCTCGACCCATCGCGAGCATGCGTCCATGGGACCGGTCGGCGCGCGGCTGGCCAGCCGACTACCCCAGCGGAGCCTCAACACGTCGCCGCACCGACACTCCTCGCGTGGGCCGAGCTGGACCGGATTCTCCCGCTCGCGACCTGCTCCGCGCGCCTCAGGCGCGAGATTCCGAACGCCACGTTCCGGGTCCTGCCGGGTGTCGGGCACGTGCCGATGTGGGACGACACGCGGCTCGTGGTGACGACGATCACCGGGTGGGTCGACACGCACATCGCGCCACCGGCGGCCGGCGAGGGCACGGGCTCGCTGCTGCGGCCCGCTTCTACCCCTTGAGCTTGTTCGAGACGAAGTGCCCGAAGAGCAGCGGTAGCAGGCTCGGCGCCAGCCCGTTGCCATCCCAGGACTTGTACTCGGTGTGAACACCGGCGAACATCGCGTTGACGATCGTCTGACTCCCGCCGGAGACGCACACCGGGTCGACGTTGAAGCACACGTCGGCGATCTTGCTGGCGGGTAGCGGGATCGATCGGCCGCCG
Organism: uncultured Solirubrobacterales bacterium; assembly: GCA_963850335.1. GTDB lineage: Bacteria > Actinomycetota > Thermoleophilia > Solirubrobacterales > Solirubrobacteraceae > Palsa-465. The sequence continues at coordinate 83,763 of CAWKKY010000005.1, forward strand.
AAGATGCCGTGCCCGTGCCGCTTCCAGCCCCGCTGGTTCTGGGTGAACGGGTTGAACGTGAAGGCGTACTTCGTGTCACCGTGTGAGTACGTGTCGGCGAACAGCAGCAACGCCGAGATCCGAGCCCGGTCCGATGACCCCATCATCCGTACCGCCTCACTCGCCACCCCGCCCCCCTGCGAGTAGCCGATGATCGCGATCCGGGTATGCGCACAGCGCGCCGCCAGCCGGTGCACAACCGCGACGAGCTCGAACTCCCCGTAGTCCATCGACTGGAAGAACGTATTCGGGTCGTTGATCAGAGCACTCACCGGAGCAGCGGGATACGGAATCGAGTAGGCGACCGTGGAGTGCGCCGGCAGGTCCCTGACCGCGTACCACGCGGCGAGTCCAACCGTGCTGCCCATGTGGTACTGCCCGGCGTACGACTCGCCGGACCCGCGTACGCCAAAGATCTCATAGCGCGCGCACGGCGCCGGCTTCGGCTTGGGCTTGGGCTTGGGCGCGGCCGGTCCGGACGACTTCTGCCCCACCGGCGCGGCGTCGCGGATCGGATCACAACCGGGGACACCGGCGAACTTCCCATCATTGGCCCCACCACTCGCCCACACGGCGTTCACCCAGCCCCACTTGTGGTCGTTCGCCTCAGTCCACGCCCACCAATGGTTATACGTCGACCCATGCACAACCTTGCCGCCGTACATCTGGCAGTCCACAAAGTTGTCGCCCTGGTTGAGATAGCCAACCCAGTAGCCGCTGTCGTTCACGACCACCGCGCCACCATGGATCCCGTCACCCGCGGGCCAGAACCCACAGTGATACCGGCCATCGGAATGCTTCGCACATGGCACCGCCGCGGGCGCCGCAGCCGCTGAGCCGGCCGCGACCAGCAAAGCCAGGCAGAGCACCGGCAAGCACAGCACTCTGAGGACGACACGCGGTCGTGACGTCCTAATGGGCCGCTCGGCGGTCTCGTGCACTTCCCTACCTCCGTGGGGTCACTGGCGCTCTGGACGAAGCGTCGGGTTGGCGATCATAAACCGCCCGCCGCCGAAAAGTCGCGGTGCTGCCCGGCTACTTCTGACGGGGCTGTCGTGTGCGGACGGCTACCCAGGAGCGTCGCGCGGCACGATGCGCGCCACGGCGACTTCTTCGCCGGTCCGCGTGTCGGGATAGACGACGTAGGCACCCGGAGCGCCGCCGAACCAGGACGCCTCGGCCTCACCGACGAAGATGCCGGCGCGCTGTGACCCGTCTGGCTGTTCCACCCAGATCGGGTGTCCCTCGCGAAACTCGCCCATCATGCGTCCTGCGGGAGGCCGAGCGCGGTTGTGATCTCCTGAACCGCAGCGCGTTCCGCATCGCTGACGGCGACATCACCCTCTCGATGGGCATTGGCGACGTTTTCCGCAAGCGTCACGACGAATCGCCGAAAGTCCTCGACCTCCTGGGGAGTCGCCTTCTGCTCAAGCAGCGAGACGGCGTCTCGGATGTGCTGCAGGCCGTGCTCCCGCACCTCCTCGGGGGAGTGGTAGCGGGTGTGGTCCATCGCCGGCTTGGCGGAGACGACCTCGTCGAGGAGCTCACTCTGGCCGTGCTGCTGGCGCGCCTCGGCGTATGACTTGGCGATCGCGAAGGTCTCGCGGAACGTGCCGCCGCGCTGGGCGGTGAGAACGATCATCCCCGCGCTTGGCGGTGCCTCGAGCACGCTCTTCCACTCCTCCTCGGTGAAATCTGCCTTTCCGGTCATGTCTGCTCCTCGCTGGTCGGTGACGCTCTGCTCAGCAGGATCGCACCAATCGGCCGTGGCGAAGGCGCCGCAAGGCCTGGCCGCCGCCTCAAATGTCGCGCGGTAAGCCGAAGCGGCCGAGGAGCGAGGGGTCAGCGAAGAACGTCAGCTCGGCGATCAGCTCGCTGCTCAGCGTCAGCGAGAGCATGCCCCACGCGCGCGCGCGTAGGTACGTACCAAACGCCGGCTGGCCGTTGGCGCGCGTCAGGCGCACCTGGAGGGGCGCGCCGCGCGCCCTGGTGCGGTCGTCAAGGAACACCGCGATCGGTCCGTGCCCCGTGTACTCCAGGGGGTGCGGCGGCATCGTCAGACGAGCGTCATCGGTGAGGAGGGCGACGACACGCGCGCTGTCCCCGGACTCGACGGCGTCACTGAAGCGGGCGACAAGCTCGCGCTCGGCGGGCGAATCGGGCAGCGGCGCGCGCTCGATCCTGGGCGTCCGCTCCTCCAGGGTCGCCCGGGCGCGCTGGAGCGCCGACTTGACCGACTGCGGCGTGACCTCGAGCATCGCCGCCACCTCCTCGGTGCGGAAGCCGAGCGCGTCGCGCAGCACGAGCGCCGCGCGCTGGCGCTCGGGCAGCTGCTGGAGCCCGGCGACGAACGCGAGCTGAGTCGCCTCGCGCTGTTCGTAGCGAGCCTCGGGTCCGGGGGCGAGGTCCGGCAGCATCACGTCGGGGTACGGCTCAAGCCAGATCGGCTCGACGTAGCCGGTGGGCGGCGGGACCGCCAAGGTGTCCTCGACCACGGGTCGGCGCCCGCGCTGTCGCAGCACGTTGAGCGACCGGTTCGTCGCGATCCGGTAGAGCCATGCGCGCAGCGACGCCCGCTGCTCAAAGCCGCCGAGCCCGCGCCACGCCGCGAGGAATGTCTCCTGGACCACATCCTCAGCGTCCTGGAGCGAGCCGAGCATCCGGTAGCAGTGCACGTGGAGTTCGCGCCTGAATGGCTCGACGAGCTCGGTGAATGCGCGCCCATCCCCGGCCTGTGCCTGTTCGATCGACATCGCTCACAAGGACACCACAGACGGCGGAAACGGATCGGTCCGTTCCTCGCCGGGGCGGTGTCTCGTCGTCCACATGCAATCAACCGTCGCACGAACGGAGCCAGACATGACCGCATCATCACGACCCTTCATCGCCGCCATGCAGGTGACGCTCGACGGCTACATCCTCGGCCCCGACGGCGAGTCCGACTGGGTGGACTCGTGGTCCGACGGCCTCGGACTACTGCCGGAAGTCGACGCCTTCGTCCTCGGTGGCGGAATGTTCGAGCAGTACGAGCAGTTCTGGGCGGCCGTCGCTGACGACCCGGCCGCCGTCGCGGACTGGATGGGAAGGGACCCCTACCCGCGCGAGGTGGACTACGCGCGGGTCGCCGCCACGACGCCACATCTCGTGCTCTCCACCACGCTGCGCGAGACCACGTGGCCGACGGCGCGGATCGTCCGCGAGATCAATGTGCTGCGCGCGTTCAAAGCACAGGCGGGCAACCCCGTGTACGTCGTCGGCGGCCCGGGGTTGGTCACCAGCCTCATCAACGCCGGCCTGCTCGACGAGCTTCGCCTGATCGTCCACCCGGTCGCGGTGGGAGGCGGGACCGCCCTGTTCGCGGGGGTCGTCGAGCGACACGCGTTCGAGCTCCTGAGCACCGCACCCACCGCATCCGGTCGCGTCCACCTCACCTATCGGGTCACGGCCGCCACACCGGCAGCCACCGCATCCGCGGCGGCGTAGCGCGCACCGAAACAGGAGCCCGCCCGTCATGGCCGACACGGTCGCGCAAACACCACCGAGTTCAACGCCGGGGTCATCGCGGAATTCCGGGCGAACGCGGGGCGGGTCGGCGAGTCCCTGGCGGACACGCCGATCCTGCTCCTCCATCACATCGGCGCCCGGTCCGGGATCGAGCGCGTCACGCCGGTGGCCTACAGCCCTCAGGACGACGGAAGCCTCGTGATCGTCGCCTCAAACGGAGGCTCGCCGACCCACCCGAGCTGGTACCACAACCTCACCGCCCATCCCAGGATCCGCGTCGAGGTGGGTGCCGAGATGTTCGCGGCGGTGGCCCGGGAACTCGACGGCAGCGAGCGCGCCGACATGTGGCCGAGGCTGATCGAGACAGCGCCCACGGTCGGCGCCTTCCAGGCCCAGACCGCGCGTCAGATCCCGCTGCTCGCACTGACGCGCGCGGACTGAGCCGGATGAGAAATCGCGCCGGGCGTCACGCGCGCTGGGCCCGCCGCGCCGTCACCAGGCACGGCGAGCATGCTCGAGCGGATCGGCCGCCCGAGCCGATCGTGGACGGCGCGGTTCTCGGCGGCGAGCGCGTCGCGCTGTCGGGGCGAGAGGCGCGCCCAAAAGGACATCGTGCCCAGCAGCGCGTTCAGAGCATCTGCGGTGTGCTCCACGAGGGACGGCGTCGCGGCGATCTGTACGTCGTCGAAGAGGTCAGAGGCGTAGCGGCGCGCGACCTCGTAGCTCCCGAGCCAGCCCCACGCCTCCGACACGTCGTCACGTCGTTCCGCGACGCCGTCAAGCGTGCCGTCGAGATCACGGTAGATCGGCCATTCAGCGGCGAGCTCGGGTGCCACTCGCTCGAGCGCGCAGCGGAGGGCGAGCTGGTCGTCGGCACTGCGCGCGTCCTCCAGACCGAAGTACGAGACGAGCGCGAGCGTTCCACCGTCAATGAGCGCGGCGGCGATCTTCCGCCAACTCACATCTGGATCGACCCAGTGGATTGCCGACGCCGAGAACGCCGCTTGGAAGTGCGCGCTCGGCACCGACACCTCCTCCAGGCGCTCGCCGACGAACCGCACGTCGCCGGCGTCTTCTAACTGTTCGCGCGCCAGGGCGATCAACTGGTCACCCGGTTCGACCGCCGTCACCCGCAGGCCCCGCTCGAGCAAGCTGCGCGTCAGCTGCCCGGTCCCGCAGCCGATTTCCAGCACCTTGGCTCCCGGAGCGAGAGCCGCCACCTCGCACGCGCGGTCGATGAGCGCGTCCGGGTACGCCGGGCGGTGGCGGTCATACTCTTCGGCAATCTCGTTGAATACCCGGCCGTAGCTGCGGATCTCAACGCCGTGGCCCATCGCTGGAAGGTAGAAGACGGGGCGGCGAGACGGTCAGCCGCACACCACCTGGTGCTATGCGAAGCAACACACCCCAATCGTCCCTGACGCGCCGGGAGGTCGTGAAGGGCGCGCTCGCCGCGAGCCTCGGTGCCGGTTCGGTGCTGGCGGGTCACGACGCCGCCGCGCAGGCCGCCTCGGCCAATCGCATCGGACGTGCGACGCGGTCGCGTCGTGACCGGGTGGCCATCATCGGCGCCGGTGCGGGCGGAGTGGCCGCCGCGTACTTCCTGGACGGCAACTACGACGTCGACCTCTTCGAGGCGAGATCCGAGATCGGCGGCCACTGCGACTCGCACGTGATCGACTACCGCAGCCATCGGATCACGGTCGATCTCGGCGCCCAGTTCTTCCACCCGGACACGCATCCGATCTACGTCACGCTGCTCGAGCAGCTGGGTCTCTACGACCCGGACCACCCCGGGACTGACGATACCGTGCAGGCGCCCGGCAGCCTATGCATCTTCCCGACCACGGGAGGCCCGCCGGTCTTCTCGTCCTCGCATCCGCTCGCGACGCTGCCGCGGGCACTCGAGTTCGCCACGTATACGCAACTCGCGCGGCACGCGGTCCTCTCCAACATGTCTTGGGAGACCACCGTCGACGCGTGGGTTCGCAGCCTGTCGGTCACCCAGCCGTTCAAGAACGACGTCGTGTATCCGTGGATCACGGCGTTGATCGGGTGTTCGAGAGCCGATGCGCTGCGGGCGTCGGCGCGGTCGATTCTGCAGACGTTCGCGCTCGCGTTTCCGGCCAATCCGGTTCAGGGCGCAAGCACGTACAACTCGACGATCGGCTTGCAGGGCAATCTGCGCCGTCTGCTGGACCGCAGCCCGAGCGTGCGCGTGCATCTCAATGCGGCCACGCGCGCGCTCTCACGGTGCGGCGCCGGCTGGGTGGTCGAGACGCCCGGTGCCCGGCACGGGCCGTACCGGTATGTCGTGTTGAACGCGCCGCCACACGCCGGACGTCAGCTGCTGCGCCGGCAGTCCGGGTTCGCGCACGTCACCGAGATACTGAGCGCGTACGCATACTTTGACTCGCGGCTGCTCATTCACACCGACCCGAAGTACGTCCAGCGCGATCGGTCCAACTGGGCGGGCTACAACGCGGGCGTCGACGGCCGGGAATGCGAGGGCAGTGTCTGGTACGGCGGCCTGCGCCCGACGCTCCCCTCGGGGGGGACGATCGACGTGTTCAAATCCTGGGCCGAGCGCCGACGAGCCGACCCAGCGCACATCGTGCTCGAGCGGCGCTTTAGGCACCCGCTGATCAACCGCTCGGCAATCCGGGCCGCCCGTGCGTTGCATCCGCTGCAAGGCCGCCACGGCCTATTCTTCAGCGGCCAGTACACGACTGGCTTTGACTCGCAGGAGTCAGCCGTCTACTCGGCGATCAAGGTGGCCGAGTCGCTCGCCCCCCGCAGTCACACGCTGGCCTCACTCAAGCGACTGCTCGCCGCGCGGGGACGCGCCGGCATCTCGTACGAGCTCTGAATCCGCCGCGGCACCCGGCGAACGCAGGCATTTCGGTCATGCTCGGAACAGTCGCTCCGGCTTTCGCTCGTACAACCCTTTCGCGAGCGGTCGCTCAGCGGTAGGGTCTCCGGCGGGGGAAAGACCACTACATGAGGAGGGAGGGGCGTATGACGATTCGTCAACGCAGAAGGCTCCTACTGGCGGCCCTGGCCGCCGCGATCGCTGTCTCGGCGATCGCGACATCGAGCGCCTCCGCGGTGCTGAAGAAGCTCCCGAACGGGCAGACGGTGTCCTACCAGCCGCTCGCCAATGCGAGCTCGCAGGTGACTCCGTTCGACACCGCGTTCACGAATATGGATTACAACGGCGGTCCGGTGATGCCGTCGAATACGGACTACATGCTGCTATGGAGCCCGCAGGGCTCGTCGGCGTACCCGCACGAGTTCGTCCATGGCCTCGCTCAGTACTTCCGGGATCTGGCGCATGACAGCGGCGGCGATCAGAACGTCGACTCGGTCGGGCCCCAGTACAACGATCTGACGGGCGCGACCGCGAACTACGACGTGAGGTTCGGCGGCGTGCTGCTCGACACGCATCCCTATCCGCAGAGCCAGTGTCCGGTGAACAGTCCGGTGACTGCGTGCCTAACCGACGCCCAGATTCAGCAGGAGCTCGTCAGGTTCGTCACCGCCCACCACCTGAAGACCGATCTCAGCCACGAATACTTCCTATTGACACCACCGCACGTCGAAAACTGCTTCAGCAACAACCCGGCGACCGGATTTGACGGCTGTTCGGCAGGCATCGTTCCGGCGAACCTCGCCGGTTACTGCGCGTACCACCAGAACACCGCCCTGCCGACGATGCTGTTCTACGCCAACGATCCCTACGACGCGGACAATCCCCGGTGCCAGGACGGGAACTACCCCAACGGCATCTCGGACGGCGAAATCAACGGGGGACTGAGCCACGAGCACATGGAGTCGGTCACCGACCCGATCCCCAACGACGCCTGGACGAACGGTGTCGGCGCCGACCAGGGCGAGGAGGTCGGCGACCAGTGCAATCGCCAGCGCGGCACGCCGCTTGGGACCGCCCCCAACGGCGCCGAGTACAACCAGGTGATCAACGGTCACTTCTACTGGTACCAGGAGGAGTGGAGCAACGTCGGCCATGGCTGCGTACAGCGGCTCACGCTTCCCCGCACACTGCCGACCGCCAGGGAACGGGTCACGGCGGGCAGCGGGCTCGACATGACGTTCGACGCCAGCCGGTCGACCGCGCCGGGAGGCGTGGCCGATTTCAGCTGGCAGTTCAACGACGCATTCGCCGCCCCAACCGTCGAGCAGACGACCCCGACGATCACGCACACGTTCCCAGCCGCCGGCGCGTACTCCACCGGCGTCGCCGTGTTCAACGCTGACGGATTGTCGGCCGGGACGGGCGGGATCGTGACCACCGGCCAGGACGGCTTCACGCCCGCCTTCACCGTATCCAAACACAACGGGAACTGGAGTGGCGGCGACGACCGGACAGTGCGGTTCAGCGCGCTCACGACCGTGAGCGGCCAGCCCGTGATCAACTACCTGTGGGAGTTCGGGGACGGCTCAACCGGCTCGGGTGCGACACCCAGCCACACATACGCGAGGCCGGGCACCTATACGGTGAAGGCCGTGTTGTTCAGCGGCGTTGGATCCGCGTACCCGGGAGCCGGTGCCGGCCCGGTCTACACACACGCGGTGAGGGTCGGCCAGCGGCACTAGCCTCGTCGACCTGACCCCGGGGCGCTTCCCAGCACCCCGACCGACGGATTCTGAGCGGCCGTCTCGTGCGGCCGCTCAGTCCTCCGCCGGGGGGGACTTGGGCAGCACCTCGGCCTCACCACCGCCAGCCTAGGCTCGTCGCGGTGGGATGCTCTGCGGATTGTGGAACAGGTTGTGGGGGTCATACCTGGTCTTGACCTTGACCAGGCGTGAGTAGTTCTCGCCGTAGTACTGCTGCTGCCAATCCGCGATGCCGCGGTTGGGGAAGTTCTGGTAGCTCTGGTTCGGCGTATACGGGCGGATCACATCGACCATCTCGTTCGTCCAGGCGATCAGGCCGTCCTGTACCGATTTTGGCGCGTCGCGCGCCCACACGGGCGTGGCCCGCAGCATCGTCAGCATGTCGCGGTGCACATAGGCCGTCTCGCGCGGGCGGAAGGAGTCGACGACCGATCCTCCAATCCAGCCGAGTGACCACATCGAGCCGTTCGACACGGCATCGCGGCTCGGACAGTTCGCCAGGAGGTCGGCGACCTTGGCGACGACGCGATCCGGCAGCGGCTTGTTTGAGTAGCGCGAGAGGTCGCCGAACCCGTGGCGCTCGGCCTCGGTGCTCGCGAACATCCGCTGCATGTCCCAGTACGGGAACGTGGTGAGCTGCGTCTTGACCGGTGCCCCGGCAGCGTCGATCAGCGGTTGCACAAGCTCCCGCAGCTCCGCCAGCGGGCCGATGTACTGACCGCGCGAGAACACCGTGATCGCGTCGCGCTTGTTCTCGCCCGCCGCCAGCGGGACGGCCTGCGCCTGGGCCACGGCGTTGAGCGCGGCCGGCGCCTTGGCGAGCACGTGATCGAAGGCACCGAGCACCGCCGCCGCCGCGTCAGCCCCCCGCCAGTCAAAGCGGTAGAAGGCAACCTCCGTGCGCGGGATCCGCACCAGGTGGAAGGTGAACTGCGTGTTGACCCCGAAGCTTCCGCCGGCGCCACCTCGGCATGCCCAGAAGAGGTCGGAATGACTGTTGGCATCGATGTGCCGAACGCGTCCGTCCGCCGTCACGATTCGTGACGCCACGAGGTGATCGCAGGTGAGTCCCGCCCAGTGGGTGTTGTAGCCGACGCCACCCCCGAGGACGAGACCGCCGGTGCCGACCGCCAGGCAGGTGCCCCCCGGGAGCACATAGTCACTGTTGATCGTGGCATCGAAGACGTTCTGGTTGCGGGCGGCACCGTCGGTCACCGCCACGCCGGTGCGACGGTTGAAGTTCACGCGGGTCATGAGGCCGAGATCGAGCATCAGCCCCTCGGTCATCGAGTACCCGGCGTAGCTGTGCCCGCCGCCTCTGACGACCGGCGGCACGCCATGCGCACGGGCCCAGTTGACGCACGTGACGACGTCACGCTCGCTTAGGCACTGCGCGACGGCGATCGGTTTGATCCCGTCGTACCGCGAGTTCGCCGGAGTCATCGCGACGTCATACGCCGCGTCGCCGGGGAGCAGCAGGCCACCGCGCAGCGCCCGCCACAGGTCCTGCAGCGCGCGCCCCGACACGCGCGCGTTCGCCGCTCGGGCGTGCCACGACGCCGACCGAGCATCAGCGGCAAACGGGAGGTACAGCCCGGCAGCGCCCGCCACCGCGCCGCGCAAGAGATCTCGTCTGGAGAGCTCACTCACTTGACCACCTCCACGGAAGCCATCATTCCCAAATCCTCGTGGGCGAGGACGTGGCAGTGCTCGACGAACTTGCCGGTGAAGTCGACGAAGTTGGATACGAATGTCAACGAGTCCCCCGAGCGCTTGGTGAGCACGAACGTGTCTCGCCAGAGCGGCGTCGAGAGCCTCCGGCCGTTGATCTCGGTGATCTTGAACGGGTTCACGTGGACGTGGTACACGTGCGCGTGATCCATCAGCTTGTTGTCACAGTCGTTCACGAGCGTCCATTCCTCGGCGGTGTTCAGCTTGGCTCGGTAGGGCGTGTTGGTCACTTCGAACTGCTTGCCGTCGATCCCAAAGGACAGGAACTCGTTCATCGGATCGCGGGACACGGTGAACGCGACACGCCGTCGGCGCGCGATCGGCAGCATCGGCGGGTCCCAGGCGGGCAGCGAGCGCGGCAGGTGCATCTTCGGCCCGCCGCCGCGCACCACGAGGGTCAGGATGGTGCGCGGCTGAAGTTCCGGCGGCTCGTCCGCGAGGCCGGCGGCGGGCATCGTGCTCGCCGTGCCGTTGAGCCGGCAAAAGAGCTCGGCCTCGGACTCCGGGATCGACTCCGGCATGCCCGGGATGTTCGGTTTCTGGCTCGAGCCAGGGGTCAGCACGAGCTCGTAGGTCCCGGGCTTCCCCGCCTTGACGAGTAGCTCGACGCGATTGCCGGAGGAGAGCAGCACGACGTCGGTCGCCTCGGGTTCATGCAACGTCAATCCGTCCCACGCGATCTGGTGCAGATCGTGGTTCTGGAGCTTCAGCGACATGAACTTGCCCTCGGCGGCGTTGAGGAGCCGCCAGCGCTGCACCTCGCCGGGATACATCGTCACCGTCGGCCGCAGCTTGCCGTTGACCGTGTAGAGCACGTTCTTTCTCGGGAAGAACGCCTGCTCCTTTGTGGGGTCGGGGATGGGGTCCAGCAGCTGGTAGTCGGGGCCGAGCTCGATCGACTGCAGCACCATGATCTGCTCCCGGGCGGCCCTGATCTCAGCGACGCGGTCGAGGTCACCTCGGATCACAATGATCCCCGCCATGCCGCCGCGCACCTGCTGGCAGACGCCGCCGTGCTTGTGCGGGTGGTACCAAAACAGGCCGGCGGGATGATCGTCGGGAATCGGGATGTCGTAGCGCTGGTGATCGCCGGGCGGGACTTCCAGGAAGATGTTGTCGGCGATGCCGCTCGGCGATACGTGCAGGCCGTGCGTATGCAGATTCGTGGTCGTCCATTGATGGGGACGGTCCATCGTCATGTGATGCTGGGGCGGGAGTCTGGGCAGGTGATTGCGCAGGTCGACGGCGAGCACATCGCCACCCCACAGCTCCCAGGTGTAGCCGGGAACGACGCCGTCGTAGGTCCACGTCGAGACCGGCCTGGCCGCGCGCATGTCGACCGTCGCCGGTCGACACACCAGCCTCAGGTTGAGCTTGCCACGGTGACTTCGCAGCACTCTGGGGGACCGCAGCTCGCGCGCGCCAAGTGCTCGTGCGGCCGCCGCGGGCGCGGCTCGCGGCCATCCCGACTCGAGCAGCTCCGGCGCGGCCACTGCCGCAGCTGCCCCAAGTCCGTACTTGATCAAGCGGCGGCGCGAAACCCGGTCTCTCAACGATCTCCTCCTGAGCCAGACGGCACGGTCGTGGCACTCACGACGCAAAGCATCCACCGACGGGCCTGGCGGCGCATCGTGGCGACCCCCAGACCTCCCCCCCAAGGTTTGCCGGGTCGGCGATACCGAGACGGACCGTACCGGGGTGCTCGGCGAGCGAGTGTCCTTTGTCGAAGCCGCCGCGAGCTTCGGCCCCAGGTCACGGCGAGTCGCTGTCGAGCTGACGAGCGAGCTCGTAGAGCTTGAGTGTCAGCTCAGCGACACGCTCGTCGTTGTCGTCGTAGAACCCGTGACCGCTCTTGACCCCGAGCCGACCGTCGCGGACGAGCTGTTCGACCGTTTGCGATGCGCTTTGGTCGCTGGCGAGCTCGGGGTAGAGCGCGTTGGAGATGTTCCGCAGCGTGTCGTGGCCAATGAGATCGGTCATCTGGAGGGGGCCGAACACCGGCACGAACGCGCGGAGCGTCGTCTGAACGATCGCGTCGAGCTCAACCGGATCGGCGGCGCCGATGTCCACGAGGTGGAGCATCTCGCGCAGCAACGCGAACCACACCCGGTTCCACAGGAAGCCGGGGATCTCTTTGCGGACGCGGACGGCCCGAAGACTGACGTCCGCGCAGAAGTCCATCGTCGCCGCGACCGTCAACTCACTCGTCTGCTCACCGGCGACGACCTCGACGAAGATGATCAACTGCGTCTGCACGGGGTGCACGACGACGGCCCGCTCCGGGTGGGCCATGCCCGCGGCGAGCCGCGTCATCGGGAAGTTCGAGGTCGCACTCCACAGCAGCACCTCGGCACCGACGGCCGCCTCAATCTCGCGGTAACAGTCCGACTTCACGTCGGCGTCCTCGACGATTGACTCCATCACGGCAGCGCATGGCCCCAGCGCCGCCGCCAGGTCGTCGTGCACGGACACCCGCGCGAGCACGTCGTCAACCGCAGACCGCTCAACGGCGCCGATGTCAGCGAGCGTCGAGACGCTCCGGCGCAGCCGATCGTGGAGCGTGTGGACCGACGTCGTGGGCGACCACGCCCGCACGTCATACCCGGCCAGAGCGAACTGCTGCGCGAACAGGTGACCGATGTAGCCCGCCCCAACGATCCCGACTGGGCCGTCCAAGCTCCGTGTGCGACTCACGGCCGCCAAACCTACCGTCTGGGTATGGTCGCGGCGAGAAACATTCGCGGGCTGCTCGAGACCGCGCTTAACGAGCAGGGCTGACTATGGAACAGATCCGACACCGTCACATCACTCTCCGCGCCCGAGCGTTCGTCGTCATCGTGATCGCTGCGGTGTGCGTGATCTCCGGCACGGTGCGGCCGGTGGCGGCGGCCGCCAAAGTCGAGGTGTCGCGGCCGGTCATTGAGGTGTCGGCCGCGGGCGGTGGAGTGCGGGTGACGCGATCACCCTTTCGATTGCAGCTGCTCGATCCGACCGGCCGAACCGTCTTGAAGGAGGTCCCCAACACCCGTCCCCGGCCGGCGGTCCAGGCGCCGATCTCGGACCCGATCGCGCCTGGTTTCGACAATGCGGCGGCGAAGCCGTTGTATGCACCGCTGAGCTTCCTCGTCGGGACCCAGAGTTTGAGCCAGTACGAGGGCGGCCTCTGGGGCGGGAACCTGATGAACGGCACGCTCGCAGGCACCTGGTACTCGGCGCGGAACGTGCTCCGCGTCACCCGGATCGGCGACGGCGTGCGGCTGCTCGTCGCCACCAACGATCCCGGCGGACGGCGACTGACCGTCGTCCTCCGGGCCACCGGCGGGCAGGCGATCCGCGTGTCGGTCCAGGTCAACCATTCGGCCGGGGTGGCGACGCTGACCGACTCGTTCGCATCGACTCGCAGCGAGGGGTTCTTCGGGTTCGGCGGGCGCCACAACGCGCTCGACCAGCACGGCCGGCTGTTGTCGAGCTTCGTCGAGGAAGAGAATGTCGATGGCCTGACCGGGTTTGAGCGGGGCGGCGGCGGCCGGTCCATGTACCCGAACGGCCCGAGCGCGGCGTACTACCCGCAGGCCGAGTTCTTCTCGTCACGCGGCTACGGGTTCCTGCTGAGCAATCCGGAGCTGGCGCGGTTCCGGATGGATTCCGATCACGCCGAGGCGTGGAATGTCTCGGTCTCCTCGCCGTCGCTCGATTACGTCCTCGCGCCGCAACCGGCGACGACTGCGATCGGCACGCTCACGCGACTCAGCGGACGCGAGCCCGTACCGCCGCGATGGGCACTCGGTCCGATGCTCGACCGGCTGGTCAAGAACTTCGGCGAGACCGAGCAGGACTATGAGTCGAACGTTGCGGCGGACCTGGTCAATCTCCGCCGCCACGGAGTGCCGCTGACCGCGTACCGAATCGAGGGCTGGGGTTTCCCGTCGGCCGGCAACGACGGGTTCGCATTGCATTCGTTCATTGGCCCGTCGCTGCAGGCGCAGGTGATCCGCACGCTGCGCTCCCGCCACATCCACACGCTCGTCTACCTGCGTCCCTGGATCACACCCGGATCGGCCCCGGTCAAGGCAGGGTTGGTGGTCCGGCACGCCGACGGCTCGCCCGATTACACGTCGGGGACGGTCAGTCAGCCGGTCGCGCTGCTCGATTTCACCAAGCCGTCCGCGGTGCGGTTCTGGCAGCGAGAGGTGGCCAAGGCGTTCGATGCCGGCGCCGACGGATTCATGCAGGACTTCGGCGAGGAGGTCCTATTCGACATGCACTTCGCGAATGGGCAGACCGGCCGGACGATGCACAACCGCTATCTCATCCTCTACGCGAAGGCGACGCGCGACGAGATCGCCCGCTACGAGCACGCGCACCCGGGCCGACAGCTGTGGTTCTACGACCGCGCCGGCTACTCCGGACTTCCGGGCACCGCCGCCTACGACGGGGGGACGTTCCCGGGCGATGAGACCAACGATTGGACTCGGTCCTCCGGACTCGCGTCGCTGACTACGGACATGCTCAGCCGCGCGGTCGCGGGCTCCTACGGGTTCGGCACCGACATCGGCGGTTACTACGACCTCACCAACCCGCCGACCTCCAAGGAGCTGTTCCTGCGCTGGGCCGAATGGGCGGCACTCAGCCCGATCTTCCGCCTGCACGGCTCAGGCAGGGCCGGCACCCATACCCCGTGGTCCTACGACGCCCAGACCGTGCGGGTGTACAACCAGCTGTCCCGGCTGCACCTGCGGGCGGTGCCGCTGATCCTGGCGCTCTGGCGCGAGGCCGACCGCACCGGGATCCCACCCACGCGGCCGTTGTGGCTGGCGTACCCACGTGACCGTCGGGCGTGGGGACAGGACCAAGAGTGGCTCCTCGGTTCCGACCTGCTCGTCGCGCCCGTGGTGGTGCCGGGCGCGACCTCGCGCCGCGTCTATTTCCCCGAAGGGTGCTGGCAGGCCCCGACCTCACGCCGGACGTACCGGGGGCCACGATTCGCGACCGTCGCGGCGCCCCTGACAAGCCTCCCATACTTCATCCACTGCCACACCCATCCCCTGGGCGGATGACGCTCAGAGGTGGCCCTCGAGCTCCTTGATCCGGTCGAGGAGCTCGCATGCGAGCACGGCGCCGGCGTAATTGAGCCCAAGGTCCCGGCGCAGCCGCTCGGCCCGTGCCACACGTGCGGCGCTGCGCGGATCGAATCGTGGGGGGTCGGCCTCCGCGGCGGGGTGTGGCTCGAACAGGCCGAACTCCAGGTAACGCCGCACCTGCACGATCTTCACCCCCGCCCGCCTGGCGACGACCGTCAACTCGACCGTCTCCTCCGCGACGAGATCGCGATCAGCCCGTCCTGTGTGCCTGTCTCTATTCATGCCTCATGCCTCCCGCGGGTCAAGGCTCGAGCTTTCACCGAGTTGCTCGTACAGCTCGCGCTCACGGTCCGACAGTTTCTTCGGGACGACGATCTTCAGGACGGCGTGGAGATCACCGCTGCCGCCCTCGCGTTTGGAAAATCCCCGTCCGCGGAGCCTCAACCGCCGGCCGCTGGAGGATCCCGCCGGAACCCGGATCCGGGCCGTCCCGGTCGGGGTCTCGACCGCGACGGTCGCCCCGAGCGCCGCTTCGGAGGGAGTGATCGGGAGGTCAACATCCAGATCGTGATCGCCGCGCCGCCGAAAGCGGGGATGCGACTTCAGCGCAACGCGCAGGAACAGATCGCCGGGGGGACCGCCGTCGCGCCCCTCGCCCCCCTGTCCCGCCAAGCGGATCAGCTGGCCGTCGCGAACGCCGGCGGGGAAGTTGACGTTGACTTCACGGCCGCCCAGCGTCAGTCGCCGCCGACCGCCTGCCAGCGCGTCCTCGATCGAAAGTTCGAGGAGCGCCTCGCGGTCGTGGCCGCGCAGCGGCCCACCGCCACGACCACCCCTTGATCCGAACAGCGCCTCGAACAGATCCTCGCCGAACTCCACGCGGGTGCCCTCGCCGAACCCCTGGTCGGCGAAGAAGTCGTCGAAGCTCTCCTCAGGCGCCTCGCGCTCGGCTTCGCGCCACCGGGCGCCGAGGCGGTCGTAACGCTCTCGCTTCTCTGCGTCCGATAGGACCTCGTAC
Organism: uncultured Solirubrobacterales bacterium; assembly: GCA_963850335.1. Classification (GTDB taxonomy): domain Bacteria; phylum Actinomycetota; class Thermoleophilia; order Solirubrobacterales; family Solirubrobacteraceae; genus Palsa-465. The sequence continues at coordinate 99,771 of CAWKKY010000005.1, forward strand.
GCCTCACCGAGCTCCTTGAAGCGATCTTCGGCGTCGTCGTCGGAGTTCAGATCCGGGTGGTACCTGCGCGCCAGCTTGCGGTAGGCGCGCCGGATCGTGTCGGGGTCCGCATCGTGCGGGACGCCCAGCACCTCGTAGTAGTCCGTGTAGCTCAGCGGCATCGGTGGGTGAATCCTCGCTCAAAACGCGCTGGCGAGTACTCGGGCGGAATATGATCGCCCCCCAGTCAGCCTGCAACCATCGTCCGGCGGCTGTCGAGTCTGAAAGCGAGGGATGTCGATGAGTGAGAGCCCAGTACTCGTTCACGTGTGGGAGGTCGACCCCGCAGAGGAAGCCGCGGCTGTGACGTGTCTCAACAAGATGTTCGAGGAGGTCGTCAAGGATCCCGGGTTCGTGTCGGCCCGCATTCTCCAGACCGCCGACAAGACGTCGATCGCGGCCGTCGTGGAAATGCGAAGCGCGGAGGACCGCCAACGTCTCGAGCAGATGCCATCCGTCCGGGAACAGCTTCACCACCTGCACGGCACCGCGAATCTGTTGATCAGGCTGTACACCGAGGTCGGGTCCTACAGCGCATAGCGGGCGGTGCGCGTCCTGATCCCGCTGCCGGACCGCGATTTCGATGTGACCGAAGTCTCGGTGCCCTGGCGGCTGCTGGCAACCGCCGGCCATGACACGGTGTTCGCCACCGAGCACGGCGGCGCTGCCCCCGAGGCGGACAGGCGACTGCTCGACGGGGTCATCTTTGGCCAGCTCGGCGCCGATGAGGAGCCAACGGCCTTCTACCGGCAGATGGTCGAGACGACAGCGTTCCGGGAACCGCTCGCCTGGGCGGACCTGCGTCCGGCCGACTACGACGGTCTGCTGCTCCCGGGCGGCCACGCGCCCGGCATGCGCCAGTACCTCTCCTCGACGGTGCTCGCGGCCAAGGTCGCCGAGTTCTGGCGGCTCGAGCGGCCAGTCGGCGCAATCTGCCACGGCGTCCTCGTGTTGGCCCGCACGCACGACCCACAGACCGGTCGCAGCGTGATCGCGGATCGCCGGACGACCTGTCTGCCGAAGTACATGGAACGGGGTGCGTACTACCTCACCGCATGGCGGCTGGGCCGCTACTACCGAACCTACCGGGCCTACGTCCAAGACGAGGTCACAGCCGCCCTGAACGACCCGAGCCAGTTCGTGCGTGGCCCACGCACCCAGCGTCGGGGGACCCGTACGGACGACAGCGCCGCGCTCGTGGTCCAGGACGGTAACTACGTGTCCGCGCGCTGGCCCGGCGACGCGTATCTGTTCGCCGAGCGGTTCCGCCGCATGCTCGAGAACAGCCAGCTCACTAGCGTCTGAGCGTGGCCGAGCCGGTGGCGGTCGTTGTCGTACCGCCGACGGGAGTAAAGGTGGCTTTTGCGGTGAGCCTGAGATGGCTGGAGGTCTCGAGCAGCCGTCGGCCGGTCCCTGTGAGGGTGATCCTGACCTTGAGTTTGCGTGCACTGCGGAAGATCACAGTCGCGCTCGCGACGGGCTTTGACGCTCGGTAGATGGCAATCGCGAGCCTGCCTGGGCCGGGCGCCGAGAAGACGATCGTGTCGGCGTCGTTCCCCAGGAGCCTGCCTATGCGCCCGTTGGCAGACAGCCTCAGCGCCTTGACCAGCGCCCCCTTGACCTGGTGCAGCGTCGGTCCGGCTGCCTTGACCGGACCAACTTGAGCGGAGGTCGCGGTGGCGCTGCCGACGCCGTTGCGTGCGGTCACCAGGAGGACGATCTTGGCGCCGACATCGGCGCCCGTCAGCGCGTAGCGGCTCGACGTCGCCCTCGCGACCGGCGAGCATGAACGAGTGCACCGCTCCCACTGGTAACTGAACGTGATCGGCGGCGTGCCGGACCATGCGCCCGCGGAGCCGGACAACGTCTGCCCTGCCATGACTGTGCCGAAGAGCGCTGGGGCCACGTTGCTCGACGGTTGCGTGGGCGGTGCCGTGGCGGCCTGCACCACTCCCGTTGGAGCCGAGATTGCCGGGCGCTGGCTGCGGTGGGTGTTGCGCGCCGTCTCCTGGACGCGGATCGTGTGCCCGAGATCCGCGCCGGTGAGTGCGTAGGTCGGCGCGCTCGCGCCGGCGATCGCCGAACACGTGCGACCGGAGCTGTCGCACCGCTCCCACTGATACGTGAAGCTCGTCGGTGAGTTGGTCCACGTCCCATGGGTCTCGGTCAGGGTCTGGCCCTGCGTCGTGTTCCCGGACAGCGACGGCGGCACGGTGTTCGACGGCGGGAGCGGTGACACGACGCGTGTCGGCGCCGAGATCGCGGGGCTGCTCGACCCGCTTGCGTTGATGGCGGTCTCCTGCACCCGGATCGTGTGCCCGACATCGGCGCTCGTCAGCGTCAACCTTCGGCGCGTTGCGCCACCGACCGCCGCGCAGCCTCGGCCCGAGCTGTCGCAGTCCTCCCACTGATAGCTGTAGCGCCTGGGGTTGTTGGTCCATGACCCATGTGACTCCGTCAAGGTGCGGCTCTGCGTCGCCGTACCGGAGATCGCCGGCGGGGCAACCGTCTGCGGCGCTGGGGCGAACGCGTACAGGTAGCCGCCCACCGACGAGACGTAGACCTTGCCGTTGACGACCGTCGGACCCGCGTACACCGATCCGCGGATATCGCGCCCGGAGTTCCACAGGCGCCGGCCGGTGCGCGCGTCCAAGGCAATGGCCTGGTCGCCGAAGCCGTCGCCGTAGAAGACGACGCCGGCGGCCACCGTCGGACTCGATGCGTCGCCGTTGCGTCCGTCCGACGACGACCACGCGAGTGAGAGCCGGCAGCCACCGGTGACCTTGAAGGCGAGAAGGCCGTGGTGGTACGGACCTCGGTTGAGAGGGTTGGTCACAAAGACCGTTGCCGCTCCCGGCCAGTAGGCCGCGACGCCCAACAGCCCGTTTTGACCAAAGCCAGATCCGCCGAGCCCGATCTGCTGCACCGGGCCGCTCGAGATCCGATCGCGGTCGTAGACGAAGAACGATCCGTACTTGTTGCCGACGGCAAGCTCGGGCGGGCACCCCGGCCGCTGGAACAGGAGAGGAGTGGCGCCGAAGTCGGCGTCGCCCTTCGGAAGGCCCGGGTAGTTGGCGTTGATGACGCCGAGGCCGGCCGTCAGCTTGACCACGTTCTCGCCGTAGCCGGCGTGCTCGTTGGAGCCCTGCGAGTTGCCCACGGCGGCGAAGATCGCGCCGCCCGGGTCCGCGGACACCCCGCCGAAGCCCCAGATCGCGCCCCCGTACAGTGATCCGGACGGGAACCAGGTGGCGATGCGCTTCCCGTCCCTGACCCGGATCGCAGCGACGAACCCGTGGTACGGGTTCGTGTCGCAGTTTCCCGCGTACGGGACGTACAGCGTCCCGTTCACGAGGGTCAGCGCCCCGTAGTCGTTCTCGTGCGACGGGTCATGCGTCATCACCCAGTGGCGCTTGGTCCTTCCCGTGGCGAGGTCCAGCTCGTAGAGCCTGCCGTCACCACCGGTCGTGTAGATGCTGCGCCGACCGTGATCGATGACGGCGGTACCCGTGATGCCGAAATCGTTGTCCGGGAGATCGCCGCAGAACGAGACGTGTTGGACCCCGAGCCGCCGGCTCCAGACCACCCGGCCCGTGTTCGCATCCATCGCGGCGAACAGGCCGTGCTCGGTCGCCGCGTAGACCAGATCCACCGCGCGCCGCGGATGCCGCAGAACGACGCCACTGGCCACGACCGGCTGCGTGAGGATCGTCGCACCAAGCCGCGTGGACCAGATCTCATGCATCGAGCTGACGACCGACGGACCGAGACTGCTCTCGGCAGGGTTGAATCCGGTTCGCTGGTTGTCCAATCCGTAGGTGGACCAGTCGATGGACCGGGCGGAGCCAAGCGCAGGGGCAGCCCACGTGGCAAAGATGCCGACGACTACCCCCACAAGCCCACCAACGAGACGACGCACCACGCGAAACCCTACCGCGCGAGCCTCGTGCGCCGAGCCCGGCCTGGCGCGTCTACGTCCTGCCCGTGTGCGCAAGTGGAGGAAAGGCCGGCGGGCGCTTCTCGACGAAACTCTGGACACCCTCCGCGAAGTCTGGCTTCGAGAACGACTCGAGCATCAACCCGTTCGCCTGCTCCAGGGCATCGCCGAGCGGTCTGGCCAGTGCTTCGTACACCTGCCGCTTGATCGTTGCCATGCTCGCCGGAGAGACGTTGGCGGCGACGTCGCGTGCGTAGTCGAGTGAGACATCGAGCACCCGCTCGTCCTCGACGGCGCGGTTGACGAGCCCGAGCTCGACCGCCTCTGAGCCACGAAACACGCGAGCCGAGATAAGCAGATCGACTGCGCGAGCGGGACCGACGAGTCGCGGAAGGATCCAGGATGTCCCGTGCTCGGCGATCAACCCACGCCGAGAGAACGCGGTGGTCAGCTTCGCGTTCTCTGCGCAGATGCGAACGTCGCACGTGAGCGCAAACGCCAGCCCGAGACCGGCGCACGCGCCGTTGATCGCAGCGATCACCGGCTTCGGAATCGACATTGCGAGCGTGATCGGTCTGCTGTCGGTGCGAGTCGCCCTTGCATCGACTGCACCCTCATCGCTCGAGAGGACCGTCAGGTCGTTCATGTCCGCGCCCGGGCAGAACCCGCGGCCCGCGCCGGTGATCACGATCACCCGCACACGCTCGTCGGCGGCGCACGCTTCGAGCAAGTCGAACAGCGCGATCTGCATGTCGTACGTCCAGGCGTTCAGACGATCGGGGCGATTCAGCGTCAGCAGCGCAACGCCATCGTCGCCGACCTCGCAGAGCACGACATCGTCCATCTGGTTCTCCTCTCGGCTTGGGGGCTCCGGCGAGCCTAACCGCCAGCGGTTACCCTTGGCCGATGAGCGACGACTGGCGACTCCGCATCGCCCCCCATCAAGAGGGCCACGCCCACAAGCTCGCCGAGCGCCTGGATGCTTCAGAGCTCGAGCACGAGCTCGAGACGTCATTTCACGACCGGCTGGTGGTGTCGCGGGACGGCGACGAGCTCTTCTGTTACGCAGGCTCCCGCGACCAGGCCGAGGCTGCCGAGACGCTCGTCCGGTCGGTGGCCACAGACCATGGCTGGAGCGCGGACTATGAACTGCGGCACTGGCATGAAACTGCCGAGCAATGGGAGGCGCCGGACGTGCCGCTCCCCCAGACTGACGCCGAGTGGGCCGCCGAGCATGCCTCGCTCATCGCGAGCGAGCGCGAGGAGCTCGAGCAGCAGGGACAGCCGGAGTTCGAAGTGCGCGTGCAGTTCGACTCTCATCACGATGCCTCCGCGTTCGCCGAGAAGCTCCGACAGGAGGGCGTGCCGACGGCCCAGCGCTGGAAGTACCTCGTCGTTGGCGCAACCGACGAGGACAATGCCGAGGTGCTGGCCGCGCGGCTACGCGACGAAGCACCACCCGGGACAACCGTTACCGCCGAGGGCAGCGGGCGAGCCGCCTACGAGGAACGCCCGTCGAACCCGTTCTGGTTCCTCGGGGGGCTGGCCGGATAAGCGGCAGAAGTGCGCAGTCACCGGGCCGTCGTGTTTCGATCAGCTCGGCGGAGTCGTTTGCATGAACACAACTCGTTGGCGTAGACACATTTGTGCACTTGACACCTGGTTGGGGCGGTGCGAGACTCAAACTCAGTCCGCAATTGGTGATCAGCGTGCGTCCGGGTTTGGGGACCAGTGCCGCCGCTGTGTCTTTTCGGAGGTAGGTCGTCTGGCACTTGTGTGTGCCCAACTGGCCATGACGTAGTAGGTGTGACAATCTGCTGACGGTCGAGTGTGCGGTCGTGCCTCGCCAAGTGTGAGTGGGTTCATGTCACTTCCCGGGCGCCGTGGTCGTGTTTAATCACCGCGAGCGGCACCGTCGCCACCGTCCCGTTCTCCGCGAGGGTTTCTCGGGTAACCGCATCGTGACTGTCGGCGCCGCGCGGCCCGCGCTCGTTCTACGGCCGGCACGTCGAGTAGGTCGACGCCTCGGCAGACACTGTCATTCCGGGCCTGTGGGACGCCCATTCCCACGAGAACACGGATCAGCCATTCGCCGGAAACCGACGTGACCGGTGGGATGGTCGCCGACATGGACATCATCCATGGGCACCCCCTGCAGGACATGGAGACGATCGGGAACGATGTGTACGTGATGCAGAACGGGCGGCTGTTCACGGAATCCCAGCTGATCGGACCCTACGGGCATGTCCAACTGAACACGCCACCCCTCTCCAGCACGTCGGTGTCGGTTGCACTGGCCGAGGCAGCGACGCTGTCACGGGGCAGGCAACCTTGGGCGACGGTCGGCGAGGTCGCGAAGCTCCGGCAGCTGAGCACCTACCTATGCCACCCAGCGAGCGGAAGCGATCCACTGGCGGCAAGCGCCGGCGTCGACCAGGCAACGCTCGGAGCACCGGAGTACTGAGCGAGGGTCTGAGAACAGTATGCGAGGGGCAATCGAGAGAGTCGAACTCTCGCCTCTCGGAAGATCCGAGGACGGTCGAATGCGTGAGCGAGGGATGGCATCCACCTGCCGCCACCGGGCGGACCGATCACCGTGTGTTACTGACAATGCTCGTCAGAATCGGCGTCCCTCACATCCGCGCCCACCTACAGACCGACCTCCGAAATAACTACGCGCCGGCTGCCGAATCGGCGACCGAGTGCTCGCCCTCGCTGAGGTGGCGACGCACCACCTCGGGGCCCTCGATCTGCAGCGCGCGGCGCAGCTCCACATGGTGGGCGACCATCTGCTCGGGCGACCACATCGGGTCGCAGTGAGACGACGAACAGGCGCAGTTCGCCGGCCAGTGAGCGGTGTACGGCTGAGATGCGCGAGCTGTCCGCAGCGTCCACCAGCGCCCGGTGGACCTCTTCGTGAGCGTCGACGACACGGCGCCAGAGGACCCGCTTGGCCCGACACACACGAGCCAACGCGGCGACGGCGTCGCCCAGCTCAGCGTCGAGCTCCTGCGGGCGCTCGGCAAGCGCGATCCGTGCCGCCTCGACCTCGAGCGCCGTGCGCAGCGCAAACAGGTCGTGCAGCTCTTTGGCGTCGAGCGCCGCCACGCGCGCGCCGCGGTGGGACTCGATCCTGACGAGTCCCTCGGCGGCGAGCCGCTGCAGGGCGCTGCGCACCGTCACACGAGCAACGTCATAGGACTCGACGAGCGACCGCTCCACTAACCGCGTCCCGGGAGCGAGCTCCCCGTTGAGGATGCGGTCGCGAAGTGCCGTTGTCAGTGCGGCGACGGTGGTGGCAGGCGAAACCATCGGCGGATCATGCCGTCGCGGCGCTAGCGGCGACATCCGCGCGAGCGACCGCGGGCGCGTTGAGGAAGCGTCTCCAGGCGACGATCGCGCCCGTGGCCCAGCTGAGCGCGGCGCCCGCGAGCACCAGCTGCCAGGACGGAGCCAGCGATGCCAGAGCGCCCGCCAGCGATGCGGCGGACCACATCGAGGCGTACAGCCCGCCCGCCGCACGCCCGCGTGCTCGGGTCCCTGCGCTGCGCTGCACCTGCGCCGCGACGACCGGCAGGTATGCCCAGTAGACGGCGAGCCCGACGCCGGCTGCGGCCAGGAACACGGCGGCGCTGGGCGCCGTGGCCGCCAGCGCGAAACCGAGAGCACCGACGGCGAGCGTGGCCGCCATTGGTCCGCGCGGGCCGACGCGGTCGCAGGCGCGCGCCGCCAGGACGACGAGCGGCAGTCCGAGCGCGCCGGTGAGCGGCGCCGCGGCGATCCAGCGATCGCCCGCGCCCAGACCGCCGGGGCCGAGTGCCTCGGCGATGCGTGTCAGGACCGTCCAGTGCCCCGCGAGGACACAGGCGCTGACGATCCAGCCCGCCCGGACGCCCCGTGCGTCGCGGTAGCGGGCGATGGAGACGAGTCCGTCGGTATCGCGGGCCCTCACGGCGCGGGCGCCCACGCCCGCCAGCGTCAGCGCCAGAGGCAACGCTGATCCGACCACGAGTGCCGCAGCCGTCCACCCGGCCGCGTCTGCGATGACGCGGGCCAAGGCTGGGCCGCCCAACACAGAGAATGCAACCGCGAGCATCATCGGGCTCATCGCTCTGCCTGCCTCGCGCTCGGCGCTCGCCCGGGCGATCGCCGCCTGCGCGGCCGGGGGCACCCCGGCCGCGGCGGCGCCCTGAGCCGCGCGGGCAAGGATCAAGATCGCCTCGCTCGGTGCGAGCGCCACGGCGGCGCCGGCAAGCGCGGTCAGTCACAACGCAACCACGATCACCCGCACCGGGGCATGCCGGTCGGCCGTCCGGCCCCAGAACGGAAACGCCGCCGCGAACGCGACGCAGAAGGGCACGACGAGCACCGACGGATCCACCGGGCCGCCGGGCAGGTCGGACCTCTGTGCGAGCACGGGGAGCCCCGCGGAGGGAAGGTAGGCACCGAAGGTGGCGAGCAGGATCCAGAATCGTGACATCGAACCGAGTTGTAGGACAATCGGAAATGGTCCTACAATCGGTCCTACTTTGCAAGCGGGTGAGAGCCCGTCTCGCTACGCGGTCGGCATATCCTCAAACGGCCATCGGTCTGCGCTCTCCTGCACTTCCGACTCGGGCGCCGGCACGAACGTGTCGCGTTGCACGACTCGGAGCAGCATCCCCGCCTGCGCGTAGAAGCGCCCAATGAAAGGGAAGTTCCGGCGCCGCCTGCCGACCAGCTCGAGCTCCCGAAGTCCCTGGTAGAAGTTCTCGCCGCAGATGTTCTTGACCCGGTTGATCTCCTTCCTGCCGACCACCCCCCTGAGCGGCGCTCCACTGCTCATGTTCGCGACCCAGTCCGGCCAGACCTGTTCGGCACTACGGGACGCGACGTTCGAAGCGAGCGGCGGCTCGGCAAGGGCGGCGATCGCTTCGGCGTCGATCATCGCGAAGTAGCCGTACGCCAATGCGACCATGACGAGACGGCGGACATCGGGTTCGTGCTCCCCGCGGTCAGGGACCAGACGGCCGAGCGGCGGGAGTCGGCGTGAGAACCGTCCGACCGGAGTGTCCTCAGCCGGGGGATGAAGCTCCGAGCTCACCAGCCGCGCCACGCACGGCGTCATTCTCGCTGCCTCGGCCGGACGGCCGTCGTCCCGCACGTAGGCCAGCCAAGCCGCGTCGAGTCCCTCGACGTTGGCGGACCCCAGCGCGCGATCACGCACAATCACGCACGCAGAAGCAAACTCGTTCATGTGCCGAGACTAACCGCACCGGGCCCAACGACGACGGCTGCACAGCCACCCCGTCGTCGCAGCTAGCCGAAGCCGAGCGTGAAGGGCTGCTTGTCGGACTGGCAGACGGTGCCCTTCGGCGGCGCGACCAGCCTGACGAGGTAGGCAACGCGTGCCCGGTCGATGCAGGCGCTGGGATCGTGGAAGCTGACGTGACCGTAGCCCTCTTCGGTGAGCAGGACCGCGTTTCCGAGACGCCGTGCCGACCTGACCGCGTTGATGTACGGCGTGGCCGGATCGTGCCGCGTGCCGATCAGGAGGATCGGGTTCTTTGTCCTCGCGTTCCAGGGTCCTCGGTAGTTGTCCTGGCCGCGTACCGGCCAAGCTGCGCAGGGTGCCCACAGCCACCATCCGAGCACCAGGCCATAGAGGCGATCGACCCGGGTGAGGCGACTGACCGCCTTCGGCCAGCTCCCCAACGGCGTGCGTGCAGGCGCGTCGGCACAGGAGATCGCGGACGATGTCGTCGCGCCCATGAAGCCGGCAGGCGTCAGCAACTTGCGAGCGTCAGTCGCGAGCGCCGATCCGTCGCCACCTACGGCCGCTTCGAGGTCGCTCGCGTCCTGCGGCCAGGTCGCTGGGATCCGCAACGGATTGAACTGGGAGACCAGCAGATCGCTGTAGCTCAGCTTGCGCGGCGGGCTCGCCGCCGGCGCCGGGATCGGCCCGCGCTTCACCTGCGCGAACAGCCGGGCTACTCGCTCGGCCGCCGTCTGGGCGCCACCGGCTAGCGCGCAACGCGTCGGCCCCGCACCCTCGCACAACGCCAGCAGCTGCTTGAAGACCGCGTCGGCGCCTGAGGCCTGACTGGCGACTCTCGCCTCCGCCCCTTGCGAGTACGGGACCGGATCGACGATCCCATCCAGCAGCATCGCCCGGACCCGGCCCGGGAACATGTTCGCGTAGGTCTGACCGAGATAGGTTCCGTACGAGAGGCCGACGTAGGTGAGCTTGGGGTCGCCGACCAGGCGACGCAGATAGTCAAGGTCGCGCGCGGTGTCCGCGGTCGAGATATGCGGCAAGAGCCAGCCGCTCACCTTCCCGCACCGGCGCGCCAGGTCGGCGACCTTGCGCGCATAGCGTTCTGACGCCGCCGCCGCCGTTGGGAGCGAGACGCCCTTCCAGAAGCTCGCCTCGCTCTGCTCGCTGGCAAAGCACCGCACATGCGTGCTCGCGTTCGTGCCGCGGGGATCCCAGCTGACGACGTCAAACCGGCCGCCACCCCATGCGTCGAGTTCGCTGCCGCCACCTCGAACCAGGCCGACCCCGGTGTCACCCGGCCCGCCCGGATTGATCAGCATCGAGCCGATGCGCCGCTTCGATCTGCTCGCGAGGTGGCGGATCACGGCCAGCTCGATCTTGCGCCCCTTCGGCTTGTCCCAGTCGAGCGGCACGCGGACTCGGGCGCACTGCAACCGCGCCCCGGACGGGTCACACGCCGTCCAACGGATCCCACCCCCCACGACCGTCGCTCCAGCGTCAGCCGCAGTCCTCGCCCGCGTTGAGGTCGCGGTCCCTGCCACCATGAGAAGCGCCGTGACGAGAGCCGCGAGCCGCCACGTGCCAAGCCGGAGACGTTTCATGATCGAGCAGTCCTTTCCGTCGTGGGGGACGGGGTTGCGGCGTTGGAAATTCACGCGTCCTAGTGGTTGTGGAACGTGAGCTTTGTCCCTTCGGCCGTGCACCGGCCAGCATTCGCCGGGGTGACCTTGCAGGAGGACTCGTTCGCGGTGCTGTACACCTCGATCGTATATTCCACGGTCCCGCTGTTGCCAGCGATTCGGTACCAGATGTTCGCGGCGTACTGAACTCCGCCGAGCAGGCTGAAGCCGTATTTGAGTTCCCACGTGTGCACGTGGCCGGTCGGCAAAACGGATCCGTTCGCGGGACGTCCTTCGAAGTCCATCGGGTAGTGCGTGGGGACGCAGACGCTGGGGTTTGGACACACGTAGGTGGGGACCCGCTTTGCTGTCTCCAGGTGAAGTGCGTGGCTGCTGTCGTTGTGGAGCTTGAACCCGCGGCTGGCTGCGCTCGCCGACCCGGCGGCCAGCACTCCGGCCAGCATGCACGCCGACATAATCGCGACGACCCTTCGGGGAGCCCGGGCGCAGCGTGTCGTTACGGCGTCGTATCCGTGCATGCTCTCAGCTATGGCAGTCATGGTTCCTCCTGCGGTAGGCGGCGATCGCTAACGGGGCGGATCCTGCGCTTTGGCTGCCTCGGCGTCATCGGCCAGGTGGCCGATCCGCCGGATGATTCGCGGGCGCTCGCGGTCCGCCCAGCTCATTTGCGGGGCCGGATAGGGTTTCCTCAGTGCAACGCCTGAGTCGCTGGAGCGGCGCTGTGTCGCGCGCACACTCGTCCGGGGCGTGGCGATGTCAGCCACGCTGAAGCAAGCGACGCCGGGGAACCTGCCGGTTGAACTGAGCAGCTTCGTGGGACGGCCTCGCGAGCTCAACGAGGTTCGACGACTGATCTCAAGCGCCCATGTGATCACGGTGACCGGGCCCGGTGGGATCGGTAAGAGCCGTTTGGCCCTGCGTGCCGCTCGCAGGCTCGAGCGGCACTTTCCCGACGGCGTGTGGACGGTCGAGCTGGCCGAACTGGAGAGCCCGGATCTTCTCCCGTATGCGCTGGCTCGCGCGATCGGAGTGTATGAGCGCCAGGGCGACTCAATCGACGATGCGTTGGCGGCCCACTTGCGGCGGCGTCGGCTGTTGCTGGTACTCGATAACTGCGAGCACCTGCTGGACGCGTGCCGGCGGTCGGTGACGTACCTGACCTCTGAGTGTGAGCGGGTGCGGATTCTCTGCACGAGCCGTGAGCGATTGGACGTGGCCGGCGAGGCGGTCGTGGCCGTTTCGGCGCTCGACGTTCCGGGGGACGCGGAGCGGTTATCTCCCGCAGCGCTGGCCGAGGTCGAAGCGGTCAAGCTGTTGGTCGACCGGGCGGTCGCCGTCGCACCCGATTTCGCCTTAACTGACGACAACTGTCGCGCGGCCGCCGAGATCTGCCGCCGTTTGGACGGGCTGCCCCTGGCGATCGAGCTGGCGGCCGTGCGACTTGCGTCGATGACGGCTGACGATCTGCGCGACCGGCTGGACGATCGGCTGCGGCTGCTCGCATCCACGCACCGGGCCGGGCCGGAGCGCGGACGGACGCTCCGCGCGACGGTCGACTGGAGCTATGAGCTGCTGTCAGAGGAGGAGCGGGTCCTGTGGCGGCGGCTGAGCGTGTTCGCAGGCAGCTTCGGCCTCGAGGCCGCGGAGGATGTTTGCTCGGGCGCGAGGCTGGAGCGCTCGCGCATCGTCGATCTCGTTGCGAGCCTGGTCGCCAAGTCGATTCTCACAATGGGGCATGGAAGCCGCCGCGGGCGCTACCGCCTGCTGGAGACACTGAGGCTCTACGGCGCGCAGCAACTGGCTGAGGCTCGCGAGGACCGCGAACTGGCGCGAAGGCACGCGGCCTGGTACTCCGAAATGATCACGGGTCGTGAGCAGCCATGGTGGGCAAGCCCGAGGCAGGCCGAGATGTTTCAGACGCTCGACGTCGAGTGGGCCAACGTCGAGGCCGCGCTCGACTTCTATGCCGGATCGCCACCCGACGCGGAGACCGGGCTTCGCATGGCCGCCGAACTGTGGCTCTACTGGGCGGTGCGTGGCCGCTACCGATCAGGAAGCCGGCGCCTCGATGCCTTTGTGGGGGCATTCCTGGCTCTGTCGCCGGCGCCGAGTGCGTCACGCGCGATGGCCACGTGGGCGGTGGGATACTTCTCGCTGCTCAGCGGTGATCTGGACGCCGCGCGCTCGAGTTTCGAAGAGGTGTGTTCGGTCAGCGAGCAGACGGGGGCGGACCGAGAGCTCGCATTCGGCCTGTGCGGCCTCGGACAAGTTCATGCGAACTCCGGCGAGATCGAGCCGGCTCTCGATTTGCTTGGCCGGGCGCGCGAACTGATGGCGGCGATGGACGACCCCGTCGGCCTCGCGTTCGGCATTTACTACTTTGCAACCGTGGTCGCCACGACGGGTCGGCTCGACGAGGCAAGGCAACTGGCCGAGGCGGGACTGGACGCCAGCGAGCGAGGCGGCGACAGTCTGGCCAAGGGCTTGTTGAACGGGCTGCTTGGCACCGTCTACTGGCTGTTGGACGACCCGCTCGGCGGTGAGTCACGGCTCACGGAGGCCCTCCGGGTGCAGTACCTGCTCGGTCACCGAATGGGCATGGCCACAAGCCTGGAGGGCTTGGCCTGGGTTGCCGGATCCTTGGATCGGCCTGAGCGAGCGGCGCTCCTGTTCGGTGCGGGCGCGGCGCTGTTCGAAGAGCTTGGCCTGATGCCGATCTTTCCGTACTGGGCCGTGCACCACGACGCCGGCGAGGCGGCCGCACGCAGCAGCCTGGGTGAAAGCCGATACCGCCGCTGTTGGGAGCGCGGTCACGCGATGAGCCGAGACCAGGTCGTGGCTGCGGCAATGGAAGCCTCCCCCGTCAACGCACAGCTTGACCTGCCGGCCGTCGCCGACGACACGGGCGAACTCAGCGCACGCGAGCTCGAGGTCGCGAGGCATGTCGCGACCGGGTTGTCCAACCGGGCGATCGCCGCCGAGTTGTTCGTCTCGGTGGCGACGGTCAAGACGCACGTCTCCCACATCCTCACGAAGCTCGGACTGACTTCGCGGGTCGAGCTTGCCGGCTGGATCGCCGCCCACGACTCGGCCCGCTGAGACCCAACTGCCAGTCGCGATCCCAAACGAATCATTCCTCCGATCGGTCACGTGGCCGATGACGCGAGACCTGCGGGCGCCCAGTCACGACGGGTTTGAAGAATCGATCTACGGGCTGGAGGGCATCACGACGTGGACGATCGACGACCACACGGTTGAGATCGGACCCGGCGAGGCGGTCTGCGTGTCGCGCGGTCAGGTTCACCGGTTTGACAACTACGGCGCGATCGATGCGATGTTCCTGGCGATCGCGACCCCAGCAGAGTCCGGAGCGGCCTACTTCCGCGAGATCGGCAAGATCAAACAGTCGCGCCCGTCTTTCGCGCAGCGGAATCGAGCCAGATGACCCTGTCCCCGGCTGACGGCTCGATCGCCTCGCGGCCGGTCACGACGGTCAGCCGTCCGTCGGCCGAGACGACGAACAGCGGCCTCAGCGAATCATCGTGCGGCGGGGTCACCGACACGCGACCATCCGCCGGCCGCGTCACGAGTGTCGCCCCGCGGTCAAAGTGACGGCTCAGCTCGCTGAACGTCAAGTCTTGCCCAAACAGGATGCGGCCCTCCGCGTAGTGCGGGACGAGATCGACGAGGTCGCTTCCGGGCGCGAGCCGGTACACGTGATCGTTTCCAAGGTCCTGGCGCAACTCGTACGCGGCGAGCGCATTGAAGTTGTCGCTCGTGGTGACGAGCAGGGCATCGGTCACCTCCTCCAACTCGGCTTCGCGACTCGCGACATCGACGCCGAGCCGCGCCTGGCGGGCGTCGAGTCCCTCGGTGCGCGCCGCGTCTTGCTCGGCCTTCTGCCCCGTCCATATGCGCACCAGCAGGCCGGCTGACCGCAAGGCGGAGGCGAGCGAACGCGCCCATCGGTGGCCTCCGACGATCAGCACGACGAGCGCACCCCCGCCGACGAGCCCGAGCCGCCGAGCCACCGGTGCCGCGGTCAGCCCGTAGACCGCGACGGTGCCGAAGATGACGATGAACGCGATCGGGAGGATCTTGTCCGCGCCCTGGACCCCGGCGTCGGCGAGCGTCGGACCGAACGCCGACGCCGTCGCGGCGGCCACGATCCCGCGTGGCGCGAGCCACGCCATGAACACACGCTCCTCGCGAGTCAGCGTCGATCCGCGCGTCGCGATCGCGACGACGAGCGGTCGGATGACGAAGACCATGATGGCGATCAGGGCGATGCCCGGTGCGAGAAGCGAGTTGAGCGTCGATGGGCTGACCGAGGCGGAGATCAGCACGAACAGAATTCCGATGAGCAGCCGGACGACGGTCCCTTGAAACTCGAGCACCCCGGAGACATCGAGCTGTTCCTGGTTGGCGAGGATCATCCCCATCACCGTCGCGGCCACGAAGCCCGAGTCCTCCCGGAGCAGATCGGCGACGACGACCGCCGCGGTGACCGTCAACAGCGCGGCGCCGACGCTATTGCGCGGCGCTCCTCGTTGGAGCGCCCGCATGAGCAGCCATAGACCCGCCGCGGCGGTGGCGCCGACAGCCAGTCCGACGAGGATGCTGAGCAGCATCTCACCGGGATGAAAGACCTTGTTGCCCGCCGCGCCTGCCTTCACCGCCGTGAACGCGAGGACTCCGAGCAGGGCGCCGAGCGGGTCGATCAACACGCCTTCCCACTTGAGCGCCGCGCGGACCCGTTCCGGGGGTCGCACGAACTCGAGCAACGGCATCACGACCGTGGGACCCGAGACCACGAGGACCGCGGCCAGGACGGCCGATGATCCCCACCCGATCCCGAACAGGACGTTGGACGCGACGGCGACTCCGCCTGCGGTGAGCAGAATGCCCGCGACGATGAGGCGTCGCACGACGTGGTGCGCGCCGCCCTGCATCTCGTCGAGGCGCATTCTCAGGCCCGCCTCGAACAGGATGAAGCCGACGCCAAGCGAGACGATCGGCTGGAATGTCGCGCCGAACAGCGTGCTCGGGTGAACATCGTTCGTCACCGCACCTGCGATGAAGCCGGCCGGCAGGAGTAGGACGATCGCAGGCAGCCGTGTCCAGGCCGCGACCAGCTGCGATCCCAGCGCCAGCACGACGACGAGTCCCAGGCCGGTGAGGATCGCGTCGGTCGACATCATCCCTGCCGGCCGACCGGCTCAATCCGGCCGGCGAGCCGTTGCTGAAGGAGCAGCGTCGCGCACCCACCGGCAAGCAGCATCACGACGTTGATGCCGAGCACAAGTAACGCTCCGAGCGCTTGCGAGGCCTCCCCGACCCCGGCGGCAACCCCCAGGTAGGCGGACGCCGGAATCGTGGTGACAGAGATGGCGACCCCGACGGCCGAACTCGCCCGCGTCTCGAGCGCGAGCATGCCCGCCACTCCGGCCGCGAAGGCGACGATCGGCGTCGAGATGTTGACGCTCGACAGACCCTGCAGAAGCTGCCCCTTGCCGACATCGAAGCCGGCAGGGAGGACGTCCAGTCCGTTCATCAGACCGGTCAAGAGCCCGCCGACGACGCACGCCACCGCCAGCCCGATCACGAGCGCTGCGGTTGCGCGTCCGGCCAGGCGCCACCGGCGGAGCACCAGTGCCGTGGCGGCGGCGGTCACGGGGAGCGTGTCCGGGCTGATCGCCATCGCCCCGACGATCAACGTGATGTTGCCGTAGATGACACCGAACGCGGCGATGACGCCCGCGATCGCCATGAAGATGAGGTAGCGCGCGACCGGACGCGCGTTCACCCCGGCCTGGGTCACCAGGTCAGACCACACCACACTGGACAGCGGGCGTTGCGTCGCCGCCAGACCAATCGTCTCGAGCCGGACGAGAACCAGGTCCTCGGCGGCAACACCCATGCCCCTGACCTGCTTCACCGCTTGGTCGACCGCGTCGTCAACGAGGTCGGCGGTGACGAACGCGCTCCCGTTCGCCCCGTCCCCGGTCCGCACCACGTGCCGCGAGCCGGGAATCTCCCGCAGACGGGCCGCGATATCGCCCAGCTGTTGCGATGCTCCGAAAACGCGCAACTGGAGCAACGATCATCGCCTCCGCGTGTCCGCAACCGTCATGACAGATTCACGATTCGATCGACGAGCTCGAGTCCCTCCGGCCGATGCGTGATCAACAGGACGCTGCGCCCGGGAGTTGCGGCAAACACGTCGCCCAGGAGTTCGCTTGCGGTGCCCGGATCGAGGTGGGCGGTTGGCTCATCAAGGACGAGCACCGGCGCGTTCGCCAGCAGCGCCCGCGCGACGACGATCCGCTGCCGCTGACCACCTGACAGATCGTGACCACGTTCTCCCACGCGCGTGTCAAGTCCATCCGGGAGCCCGTCGATCCAATCCCAGATCCTGGCGCGGCGGAGCACCATTTCGAGCTCGTCCGGACCGGCGCCGGGACGACCCAGGAGCACGTTGTCGCGGATCGTCGTCGAGAACAGATGCGACTCCTGGCCGGCGACGGCGATCGCTCGCCGAACGTCCTGCGGCGCGTACTCGCGGAGATCGCGTCCTCCGAGCAGGACCCGGCCCTCCTCCGGGTCAAGGAAACGGAGGAGGAGGTTGACCGCGGTTGTCTTGCCCACCCCGCTCGGACCGAGCAGCGCGACTCGCTCACCCGGATCGACGCGCAGGCTCAGTCGCTCAAGCGCGCGCCGGGGCTGAGCGGGATATCGCGCGCAGACCCGATCGAACTCGAGCGCGAATGGCCACTGCGGCGGCGCCGCCGGCACAGCTGCATCCTGTATCGCCGGGACCCGATCGGTCAGCTCCAGGATGCGCTGACCGGCCGCGAGCCCCGCCGCCAGCTCCCGGACCGCGGCTGATAGCGGCGTCACCGCTTCGAACGATGCCAGCGCCAGGAGGCTGAGCATCGCGATCAGCACGCGATCAAGCCGTCCGTCAGACGCGGCGCCGACGGAGACCGCGAGCACCCCCGCCACCGTGATGCCGGCCGTGATCAGCCCGAGACCGTCGCCACCTCCCCCGGCAGCCGCGTCGCGACGTCCGATTCCGACGAGCGCCCGGTCGGCGTCCCGGATGCCGGCGAGCGCGCTCGGCCCAGCGCCGAACGCGACGACCTCAGCTCCGGACCCCATCAGCTCGACGAGCGTCGCCGAGAGTTCCCCCCTGGCCGCGGCCTGCCGCGCCCGCGCGCGGCTCGCGAGCAGCCCGGCGATGGCCGGCACGATCACTCCGGCAACTAGGAGCCCGCCCGCCAGCACGATTCCTGCGGCCGGGAGGAACGCCACCCCGACCCCGACCGAGAGGGCTCCCGCGAGTAGCGCCACGAGCGGCGGGCCGACTCCCTTGAGGTAGACCGACTGCAGCGCATCGACATCGGCGACGATTCGTGAGAGGAGGTCGCCGCGGCGGTAGCCCTCGAGCTGGGCCGGAGCGAGCGGCTCGATCCGTGCGTAGAAGCGCATCCGCGCCGGGCCGAGAACGCGGAGTGCGAGGTCGTGCGAGGTGAGGCGCTCGAGGTAGCGGATGACGGGTCGGCCGAGGCCGAAGAAGCGGACCGCGACGATCGCCACCATCAGCGACAGGATCGCGGGCCGCTCCGCGGCGCGGCTGATGAGATATCCCGCGGTCGCCATCAGACCCACGCCGAACGCGACCGTCAGTGCCGCGAGCGTCACGGAAAGCGCGAGGCGCGGCCGTGACACTGGCACGAGCCCGAGGACGCGGCGCAGCGAGCGAGTCACGCCGCCACCCTGTCGGCCTGGGGAACGGCAACCCCATCGGCGAGCCGGAAGACCCGGTTCGCATGCCGGACGAGCTCCGGTCGATGCGCGATCACGAGCATCATGCGGTCCGCCGCCAATCGGCGGACCGCCTGCGAAACGACGTCCACGCTCCGCGGGTCCAGATCGGCGGTGGGCTCGTCGAGGATGACGAACGGAGCGTCCCTGAGAAAGGCGCGGGCGAGACCGATCCTGCGGCGCTCGCCCGGAGACAGTTGTCGTCCTCCGTCGCCGATGAGCGTATCGACGCCGTGCGGGAGCGCGGCGGCGAAGTCATGGGCGCCAGCCTGGACCGCCGCGTCGACGATGGCGCCGTCCGATGCGCCGGGATCTCCAAGCCGGATGTTCTCCGCGATCGTGCCACGAACCAGTCCCGGGTGCTGTGGCACCCAGGCGATAAGCCGACGCCACGCGCCGAGGTCGCACGTCGACAGATCGACTCCCCCGACGGTGATCCGCCCCCGTTCGGGACGGACGAAACCGAGCAGCAGTGCGGCGAGAGTGCTCTTGCCCGCGCCGCTCTCACCGATCAGCGCGACCACTTCTCCGGGCGAGATCTCGAGGTCGAATCCGTCAAGCACCCGCGCGGAGCGAGAGGGGTAGGTGTAGGACACACCCTCGATCCGGATCGTGTCTATGGCGGGGCTTGGCGGGCGCCGGGGCGCCTCGGACGAGCGGGCCACGACCGCCGGGGCGTCGAGCAGCGCGAACATCCGCTCCGCCACCGCGAGTCCGTCCGCACTCGCATGGAACTCGGCGCCGAGGCGGCGGAACGGGAGGTACAGCTCCGGCGCGAGGACCAGCACCGTGAGCCCGGTTGCGAGCGCAAGGCTGCCGTCGACGAGACGCACCCCTGCCGTCACGGCAACGAGCGCCACCCCGAGCGTCGCGGCCAGCTCGAGCACCGAGCCTGAGAGGAAGCTCACCCGTAGCACCTCCATCGTCGTCCGCCGATAGCGCTCGCTCACCTCGCCCACCGCTGCGACCTGGCCTTCGGCCTGATTGAACGCGCGGAGCGTCGGTAGACCTCGCACGAGGTCGAGAAAATAGATCGACAGTGCCCGCAGGGCCTCCCAACGTGCTCGGGTGCGCTGCTCGGTGTAGCGCCCGATCAACCACATGAACACTGGGACGAGCGGCAGCGTGAGCGCCATGATGAGCGCGGACTCCAAGTCGAGGACCGCCACCCACGCGATGATGAGCAGCGGGAGGACGGAGGCGAGCACGACGAGCGGGAGGTACCGGGCGAAGTAACCCTCGAGAGCGTCCACCCCCTGGACGGTGACCGCCGCGATCTCGGCGCCGTCGACGCCGTCGATCCCGAGTGGGTCGTCGCGAAGCCGCTTTTCGACGAGCGCCAGCCTGAGCTCCGACATCACGTCCTGCGCGGCGCGGCGCCCGGTGACCTCCATCCCCCAGACACACACCCCGCGCGCCACGAACGCACCGACGAGCGCCCCGAACTCGAGATACAGCGAATGCAGCGGCGCTCCATCGAAAGCGCGGGCAACGATCCTCGCGAGCAGGCCCGCCTGGAGGACGATCGCGACACCCGCGCAGATCCCGAGGCCGGTATCGGTCGCGAGCAGCGAGCGCACCGAGCGCGTGCGCCGCAACAGCCGCGGGTCGAGCGCGCGCACGCGCTACCGAGCCGTCGTCGATGGCGTCCCGACGCGCTCGCCGCCAAGGCGTTTGCGAAACACGTGGTACGTCCAGCCCTGGTAGAGCAACACGATCGGCGTGAAGATCAGCGCGACGATCGTGATGACCTGCAGCGTGTAGTGCCCGGACGCGGCGTTGGCCGTGGTCAGACTGTTCCCGAAATCCGGGTGGGAGACGAGCACGCGCGGATACAGTCCGGTGAAGATCGTCATCACGACGCCGATGGCGGCCACGCCAGTCATCGCAAACCCCCAGCCGCTGCGCCGGACGTGAGCAAAGACCGCGGCCAGAATGAGTGCGCTGGCGGTGACCGCGGCGGGCAACGCCGTCGGCAGCACGCCTCTGGCGTTCCGATTGTGGGCGACCACGATCGTCCAGGCGACGAACGCAATGCCGGCGAGTGCGGCGAGCACCGATAGCCGGCGGGCCACGGCTGCGGCTCGGTCGCGGAGCTCCCCAAGCGTCCGCAGGGTGAGGTAGCTCGCGCCGTGGAACGCGAACAGCAGCACGACGGCGACACCGCCGAGCACCGTGTAGGCGCTGAACAGGTCGAAGAAGTCGCCGGCGTATCCGTGCGCTGAGTTGAGCGGGACGCCATGGACGAGGTTTGAGAGCGCCACCCCCCAGATGAGCGCGGCGCCGATGCTTCCCACGGTGTTGGCCCACATCCATACCGCCCGCCATCGCGGGTTCTCGCTCTTCTCGCGCCATTCGAACGAGACGACCCTCACGATCAGCAGGACGAGCACGATCAACAGCGCGAGGTAGAAGCCCGAGAACATCGTCGCGTACCACGCAGGGAAGGCCGCGAACGTCGCGCCGCCGGCGACGACCAGCCACACCTCATTCCCATCCCAGACCGGACCGATCGCCTCGAACATCACACCCCGGTCGCTCTCGCTGCCGCCGCGCGGCAGCCACGGGAGCAGCATTCCCACTCCGAAGTCGAACCCTTCGAGCAGGAAGTAGCCCGACCACAGGATCGCGATCAGCCAGAACCAGAACGCCTGGAGCGTCATCTCACCTCGCCTCGTAGCTCAGAGCCGGCGTCGGTCCCGCGTCCCCGCCCGGTCCCAAACCGCGTGTCGTACTCGGCGGGTCAAGGCGGGCATAGCGACGCATGAGCACGAAGTCGACAGCGCCGAGGACGACATAGAGCAGCACGAACACGATCAGGCTCGTGGCGATCGTCGCGGTGCTGACGTTCGGTGAATTTGCCTGCGAGGTCTTCAGGAGACCCTGCACGATCCACGGCTGGCGACCCATCTCGGTGAGGATCCAGCCGAAGGTCGCGGCCACGTACGGGGCGGCAATCGTGACCACCGCGGTCCACAGGAACAGGCGGGCCTTTTCCAATCGCCGCTTGCGGTACAGCCACGCGCCGACCGCCGCGACGAGGAACATGAACACCCCGAGCATCGCCATCACCCGCATCGACCAGTACATGAGCTCGATGTGGGGCATGTAGTTGCCGGGCCCGTACTGCTTCTGCTCCTGAGCCTGCAGCTGGTTGAGCCCTTGGACCTTCCCGTCGAACGAGCCGGTGCCCATCCAGGACAACAGGCGCGGGATCGTGATCGAGAAGCTCGGGTTCGGGTCCTGGGCGGAGAAGCCTCCGATCTGAAAGAGGGAGAAACCGCATGGCTGACACGTGTTCCACTGCGCCTCGGAGGCCGCGATCTTCATGCTCTGCTGGGCCGTAACCGCCTCCCCGAAGCGATTCCCGACCGACAGCTGGATCAGGGTCGCGGGGACGGCCACGATCAGTGCCAGCTTCGCGGCACGGCGGAACAGCTCGACGTTGCGGCCGCGCAACATGTGCCAGCAGGCGATGCCGAACATGAGGATCGATCCAAAGATCAGCCCGGCGAGGATCGTGTGCAGATACGCGATCAGCGCGAACTCGTTGGACAAGAGCTTTCCGACGCTCGTCAGCTCCGCCTTGCCGTTCACCAGCTTGTACGCGACGGGATGCTGCATCCACGAGTTCGCGACCAGGATGAAATACGCCGACAGCCACGTCCCGGCCGCCGCGAGCCAGATCGTTGCCAGGTGGACGCGCGGCGACAGCCGGTCCCAGCCGAAAATCCAGAGCCCAAGGAACGTCGCCTCGAGCATGAACGCGGCCAGTCCCTCAATCGCGAGCGGGGCGCCGAACACCCCGCCCACGAAATTGGAGTAGACCGACCAGTTCATTCCAAACTGGAACTCCTGGACGAGTCCTGTCGCGACCCCGATCGCGAAGTTGATCAACAACAACGTGCCGAAGAACCGCGTCAAGCGCAACCACGCGTCGTCGTGCTTGCGGTGCCAAATCGTCTGCATCACCGCGACGAGCGGAGCGAGGCCCAGCGTCAACGGCACGAACAGGAAGTGATATATCGACGTCGTCGCGAACTGGGCGCGCGCGAGATCAACCGTCGTTGAGGCGAACGTCAGCACGCGCCCCCCAGTCCGCGCTCACCCAGCTGAGGCTGGTGTCGTCACGGCGTCGTCGTCATCCCAGTCGATCTGCGCGGCATCGCCGCGATCAAGCACGTGCGGTCCACCGGTCTTCGAGAACCCGTCCCACGCCCAGTCGACGAACGCCTCGATCTTCGCCTTGGTCCCGGTCATCAGACTGGCGTGCACCCCGAGCCACGCCATGTGAGCGAGCTCGCCGTGGATCTCGTGGTGGTGCTTGCCGACCTCCGCGATCGCCGCCCCCCGACCGATCATCGCCATGATCCCCTTGTCGCGATATTTGAATGGCTCTCGCTGTCCCCCCGCGAAGTCAGCCACGAGGTTCTCCGCGGCGTGTCGCCCGCTTTGCAACGCCACGGAGCCGAGCTGCGGCAGCAGTTGTCCGTCGCCCCCGGCGATGTTGGCGACGTCCCCGACTGCGTAGACGCCGGTCGTGCCAGCCACCGTGAGATCGGGCTGGACGTCGATACGTCCGCCCCGTCCCTCGGTTAGGCCACACGCCGACGCGACCGGCGCGGCGGTGATTCCACCGCCCCAGACGACGCACCTCGTCGCCAAGCTCGTGCCGTCCGACAGGACCGCGTGACCGCTGTGCACCTCCTTGACGCCGACGCCGAGATGGATGTCGACGTGCTTGCCGCTCAGCACCTTGGCGACGTAGCCGTGGGCGCTGTCGGAGAACGGCTTCAGCAGCGCGTCACCGAAGTCAAGGAGGTAGATGTGCGCCTTGGTCGCGTCGAACGCGTGGTACTCGGCCGGAACCGTCACGTTCACCATGTCGGCAATCGCGCCTGCAACTTCGACTCCGGTCGGGCCTCCGCCGACGACCACGAAGTTGAGCGCGCCCCGTTCGATCAGCGAGGGATCGTCATCGACGGCCTCGAGTAACCCGAGGATCCGGGAACGGAGCCGCGTGGCGTCGTCGAGCGAATACAGGGGAAACGCGTACTCGGGCGCGCCCGGGGTCCCGAAGAAGTTGGCCTGCGAGCCGGCGGCGATCACGAGCGCATCCGCGGTCCACTCCTCCCCAGTGGCGGACCGGACGGTCTTCGTCGCAACGTCGATCGACGCGATCTCGGCGAGCCTGACGTGCATGTTGTCGTGCTCGGCAAAGACGCTTCTCAGCGAGTTGGCGATGTCGCTCGGTGCCAGCTGTGACGTCGCGACCTGGTAGAGCAGCGGCTGGAACTGGTGGTAGTTGTTGCGATCGATCAGCGTGACGCTGATGTCGTCGTGATCGGCGAGCGACTGCGCGCAGCCGAGGCCGGCGAACCCGCCGCCGACGATGATGACGCGACGCCCGTGCGCCGTCGAGTCAGTTGACATCGGTCGGCTCCGATTGAGGTTGGCTCACGCCCAGACGACCGAGCAGGTGATCACCGACCCGGATCGCGTTGGCCATCGCCGTCAGTGCCGGGTTCACGGCCCCGATACTCGGGAAGAAGCTCGTGTCGACGACGTACAGGTTGTCGAGCTCGTGCGCGCGGCAGTCGGTGTTCAGCACCGAGCTGGCGGGGTCGCTGCCGAAGCGGCAGGTTCCCGCCTGGTGCGCGACACCGGCCACCGGTATCTCGTTCTTGAGGTAGGCGTGGTGCGGGAACAGGTGCCCGTGATGCATCCCCAGGTCGGCGAGCATTTCCTTGAGCTGGTGGTAGAGCCGATTCTTTGGCTCCTCGTTGCTCGCCGTGTAGGCGATCTGGACGTTGCCGTCCTTCGCCAGGGTGACGCGGTTCTCGGGGAGGGGCAAATCCTCGGTGGAGAGCCAAAAGTCGACCGCATGCTTCGCGACGTCGCGCAGTGTCCATTCCGGCGCGAACTTCGTCTCCCCCGGCTTCTCGCCGCGGAACATCGACGCCTGCGACTTACCGACCATCTGGATGTTGCCGAGCGGAAACTCGAAGTCCTTCCCGCCGGAGAAATAGAAGTCATTGACCCCGAGCGTCTTCTGGAACACCGTCGGGTTCTCTTCCTTGGACAGCGCGAGGACCGCCTGGCTGTTGTGGAACATGTAGTTGCGCCCGACCTGGTCAGAGCCATTGGCGAGACCGCGCGGGTGCTTGTCGGTCGCCGAGGCGAGCAGCAGCTTGGCGCTGTTCGCCGCGCCGCATGAGACCACGACGATGTCGCCCGCGAACGTCTCGGTGCGACCGTCAACGTTGGCGACGACGCCGGTCACCGCGCTTCCGTCGGAGTTCGTCTCGAGCCGAACCGCCTCGGCTCCCGTCAGGAGGGTCACGTTTGAGTGCTCGAGCGCTGGCCGGACGCTGATGACCTCGGCGTCCGACTTCGCGTGAACCAGACACGGGAAGCCGTCGCAGTTGTCGCAGCGCACGCACTTGCTATAGGGCATGTTGCCCTCGTCGAGCAGGATTCCGCATGGCGCGTGGAACGGATGCAGGCCGGCCGCCGCGAGTTGGTCTGAGAGCTGCTGGATCCGGGGCTCGTGCGATACCGCCGGAAACGGATACGGAGCGCTCGCCGGAGGCTCGGTTGGATCCTCGCCCCGCGCTCCATGCACCTGGTACGTGTGCTCGGCGCGCGTGTAGTAGGACTCCATCTCGTCGTAGGAGATCGGCCACGCCGGGGAGATGCCGTCGTGATGGTGCAGCTCGCCGAAGTCCTGCGCCCGCAGTCGGTACAGAGCGGCCCCGTAGAGCTTCGTCGCTCCACCCACGTAGTAATGCACCTGGGGTTGGAACGCCGAGCCATCGGAGTAGTACCACGTGTCCTCGGAGGTGTAGCGGCCGTCGACAAACACGTCCTCGGCCCGCCAGTTCTGCGGCTCGCGCGTGAGCCATGTGCCGCGCTCGAGCAACAGGATCCGCTTGCCGGACGGCGCGAGCTGATGGACCAGCGTGCCGCCGCCGGCGCCGCTGCCGATCACGATGACGTCATAGGTGTCAGTCATCCGGTGATCTCCGAGACGAGGTCCGCAAGGGCAACTCGGCCGGCGGCCTCCACGAGCGCGAGGTGAGAGAACGCCTGCGGGAAGTTGCCGAGGTGTCGTCCGGTGTCGACGTCGAACTCCTCGGCAAACAGGCCGAGTGGCGAGGCCACCTTGATCAGCCGCTCGATGAGGTCGCGCGCCCGCTGCATCTCGCCGATGACCACGAGTGCCGAGACGAGCCAGAACGAGCAGATCACGAATGTGCCCTCCTTGCCGGACATTCCGTCGTCGGTCTCGCCGGTCTTGTAGCGCAGCACGAACCCGTGCTCGGTCAGCTCGTCCGCGATCGCCAGCACACTGGCGCGAAGGCGCTCGTCGTCTCCCGGCAGGAATCCGAAGATCGCCGCCAGCAGCGTGGACGCGTCAAGCGCGTCGGTCTCGTAGTGCTGGCGGAGCACGCCGCGCTTGTCGACGCCGTGCTCGAGGATGTCGGCTTTGATCTCCGCCGCGGTCTCCGCCCACGCTGCCGCGAGCTTCTCGTCGCCGCGGATGAATGCGAGCTTCGACGCCCGGTCGAGCGCGACCCAGCACATGAGTTTCGAGGAGACGTAGTGCTGCGGTTTCCCGCGCGCCTCCCAGATCCCCTGATCGGGCTTGCGCCACACCGCCTGCGCACATTTCGCCTGCGACTCGATCAGCGGCCACAGACTCCGGGGTAGCCGCTGACTGCGGCGGGTATGGAGAAGAACCGAATCGAGCGCCGCCCCGAACACATCGTTCTGGCGTTGATCGAACGCGCCGTTGCCGATCCGCACGGGGCGAGCGCCGGCGTACCCGGAGAGGTCGTCACGCGTGGTCTCGGTGAGGTCACGACGCCCATCGATCCCGTACATGATCTGGAGGGCACCGTCCTCGTTGCGCTCGAGATCGGCGATGAACTGCATGAATTCATTCGCCTCCCAGTCGAGGTTGAGGTAGTGCAGCGCCTGCAGCGTGAACGTCGAGTCGCGCATCCACGTGTAGCGGTAGTCCCAGTTGCGCTCCCCACCCGGTGTTTCCGGCAGCGATGTCGTCAGCGCGGCGACCGTCGCGCCCGTCGGCATGTATGTGAGCCCCTTGATGGTCAACGCCGAGCGCTGGATGAGCGGTCCGAACTCGTGGTCAGGGATCCGCGCATGCTGTAGCCACGTGTGCCAGAACCGGCGCGTCTCGTTGAGTCGCTCGTGAGCCTCGTCGACGCTCTTCGGCGACGGTACGTCATCGCCCCAGCAGAGCGCACAGAAGAGTTGATCTCCCTCCTGGAGCACGTGCCGGGCTCGGGCCGTCCCGGCTTCGATTCCGAGGAGCATGTCGGTGTGCAGGACGATTGTCTGGTCCGCTCCTGACGCATCGGCGCGATGCCGATCGTCGCTGAGCGACCACTTCGCCGTCGCCCGGCCGTAGTCAAACACCGGCTCGCAGACGAGCTCAATCTCGACGCTGCCCCCGGTGCACTGGACGGTGCGGACGAGCATGTGCTCGGCGTCCCAGTCGGCAGGTGGCCGCGTGTGTGGAGTGACCGTGTCCTCGCCTCGGCGCGGACCCATGGTGAGGGTGTCGCGGACGATCGCCCAGCCGGTCGGCGTCTTCCAGGAGCTGATCAGCGTGTTCGTCCCGGGCTCGTAGACCCGGCTGCTCGGTACGTTGGTCGCGAACGGTCCGAACCGGAAATCGCCGGCCTGGCGGTCCAGCAGCGTCCCGAATACGCTCGGCGAGTCGAACCGCGGAACGCACAGCCAGCCAACCGAGCCGTCGGCGGCCACGAGCGCGCCCGTGTGGCAGTTCGACAGAAAACCGTACTCGGCGATCGGCGGAAACGGCGAGGGCATCGCCGCGCTCTGGGGCGCCGTCGTAGCCTGGGCGCCATCGTTCGCCGCCGGCTGGTCGCCGTCCTGCGACTTCGCCTTGCGCTTGTTCTTGGCGGTCGTGCTCATGAGATCACCCACGGGCCGCGCCAGGTTCCATATCCGGTGAGTAACGAGTCGGCCGCCTCCGGACCCCACGATCCCTTGGCGTACTCGTGCACCGGCGGAGGACTGTCAAGTAGCGGTTGCATCACCCGCCAGCACTGCTCGACGCCGTCCTGACGGGTGAAGCGCTTACTGTCGCCGACCATCGCCGCCTGCAGAAGCACCTCGTACGGCGTCGGCCCCTCCCCGCCCTCCTGAGCGAACTCCATGTCGAGGCTGATCAGCTCGGGTTCGACCGTCTCGTGCCGTTGCGCCTCGAGCAGCAGGCGCACGCCGGTGGTGGGATCCAGCTTGATCACAAGCTGACCCGGCTCGGGCCGCCGCGACCCGATGTGCGCGAAGCCGATGCTGGGTGGGCGTCGGAAGATCAGGCGGAGCTCCGTCTGCGTCGTGGGCAAACACTTGCCGGTGCGGATGAAGAACGGGACGTCATCCCAGCGCCAGTTCTCGACCTGTAGCCGCAGCGCGGCGTAGGTCTCTGTCTGGGAATCGTCGGCGACGCCGTCAATCTGTCGGTATCCGGCGTACTGACCGCGAACGTAATGCGCCGGGTCGGCGGCGGGCATGGCCTCGTACACGTGCACGAGCGCGTCCTTCAGCCTGTCCGACTCCGTCGACGATGGCGGTTCCATCGCTGCCGCTGCCACGATTTGCATCAGGTGGTTGACGACCACGTCGCGCAGCGCGCCGACGGGATCGTAGAAGTGTCCGCGATCTTCCACCCCGAAGCTCTCCGCCATCGTGATCTCGACCGCCGACACGAAGCCGCGATTCCAGATCGGCTCGAGCATGGCGTTCGCGAACCGCAGGTAGAGGATCTCCCACAGGCCCATCTTCCCGAGGAAGTGGTCGATCCGGTACAGCTGCGGCTCGGCGAGGTACTGATGGATTTCGGCGGCGAGATCGCGGGCGGACTGGAGGTCGTGGCCGAACGGCTTCTCGACCACGACGCGGGCGTTCTTTGTGAGCCCGGCGTCGGCGAGCCCTTTGATCACCGGCCCGAACAGGAACGGCGGAATCTCGAGATAGAAGACCGGCGTCCGCACGTCTCCCATGGCCGTTGCCACCCGCTTGAACGTCTCGGCGGCAGTGAAGTCCCCGCTGACGTAGGACAGCCGGGACGCAAGCCGCTTGAACACCTCGTCGTCGACTTCCTCACCGCAGTCCACGATGCACTGCCGTGCGTGGTCTCGGAGATCTTCGACCGACCAGTCGTTGCCCGCGACCCCGACGATCGGGCAAGCGAGCAGTCCGCGGCGCTCGAGCCTGTAGAGCGAGTGGAACGTCATCACCTTCGCGAGATCGCCCGTGATGCCGAAGATGACGAGCACATCGGCGATCGCGGCGCGAGCGCCGGCGTCCGAAGGCGCAGCCGTACTTGGGCGAGATCCAACAGCACTCGTCATGCGCGTTCCCTTTCCACTGTCCTGCGCGGATTGCTGTCGTGATGATCTGCGTCACGGCGGCGAACGCATCACCCAAAGCGGGTGACGCGCCGGGTGCCTGTTGTCAGGACAAATGTGTCAATCCTGTGAACGGGGCTCACGGCAGGAGTGACACACCATGCGACATTGGTCGCAGCGGTCGATGCCTCCGCGCTGCAGCGCTTCGTCTGCGCCCGGTGCGGAGTTGCCTATTCTCGATGGGGATGTCTGCCGTCCAAATAGCGTTGGCTGCCGCCCCCTTCGGCGGCAGGTAGATGCCGCTCGTCGAGGAGACGGCGCTTGGCGAGTTGACGTTGCGGGATGAGCAGCGTCTTCGCCGACAGGCTCGCCGGCTCCGTCCGGGCAACGAGGAGGGCCAGGCGCAGTTCGAACGGCAGCTTGCTGAGGCGCGGGTCCGAGTCCAGCGGCGCCGCGCGTCGGTCCCTGCGGTCTCCTACCCGCCGGGACTGCCGGTATCGGCGCGTCGTGATGACTTGCTCGCGGCGATCCGAGATCACCAGGTGGTCGTCGTGGCCGGAGAGACCGGCTCGGGCAAGACGACCCAGCTGCCCAAGCTGTGCCTCGAGCTCGGGCGTGGCGTCCGGGGGGCCATCGCTCACACGCAGCCGCGACGGATCGCGGCACGGACCGTGGCACAGCGGATCGCCGATGAGCTCAATGTCCCGCTCGGCGGCGCCGTCGGCTATGCGGTCCGGTTTGATGATCGAGGCTCGGAGGACACGTTGGTCCGCCTGGTCACGGATGGCCTGCTGCTTGCCGAGCTCCGGCGCGATCCGCTCCTGCGCCGCTACGACACGGTGATCGTCGATGAGGCGCACGAGCGTTCGCTCAACATCGACTTCCTGCTCGGCTGCCTGCACCGCATCCTGCCGCGGCGCCCGGATCTCAAGCTGATCATCACGAGTGCGACCATCGACCCGGGGCGTTTCAGCAAGCACTTCGGCGGCGCGGCGATCGTCGAGGTCTCGGGCCGCACGTATCCGGTCGAGGTCCGCTACCGCCCGCCGCAGGAGCACGAGGAGCTGCTCGACGCGCTCGCGGACACGGTCGAGGAGCTGCTCGGGGAGCGGGACGGCGACGTGCTTGCGTTCTTCTCAGGGGAACGCGAGATCCGCGATGCGGCGGAGCTGCTCAGCGGCCGGCTCGGGCCGCGCGTGGAGGTGCTGCCGCTGTACTCGCGCCTCGCGGCGGGCGAGCAGCAGAGAGTCTTCGGTCAGAAGAGCGCACGGCAACCTCGCCGCGTCGTGCTTGCGACAAACGTGGCCGAGACGTCGTTGACGGTTCCTGGCATCCGCTTTGTCGTTGACACCGGTCTCGCGCGGATCTCACGCTACAGCGCGCGCCTGAAGGTGCAGCGGCTGCCGGTCGAGCCGATCTCGCGCGCGTCGGCGGATCAGCGCAGGGGCCGCTGCGGCCGTGTCGCGGACGGGATTTGCGTTCGGCTCTATTCGGAGGCGGACTTCGATGCGCGGCCAGAGTTCACCGACCCGGAGGTGCTGCGCACGAACCTCGCGAGCGTGATCCTCCAGATGGCCGCGCTCGGATTGGGCGACGTCGAGGCGTTCCCTTTTCTCCAGGCGCCCGACCGTCGCCAGGTGCGTGACGGCGTCGCGCTCCTCAATGAGCTGCGGGCGTTTGATCCGTCGGCCGCGGAGCCACTGACATCGCTCGGGCGTAATCTCGCGCGGCTTCCGATCGATCCTCGTCTGGGGCGCATGGTGCTGGAGTCCGACAGGCTCAGCTGTGCCCGCGAGGTGATCGTGATCGCCGCGGCACTCTCGATCCAGGATCCCCGTGAACGTCCGGCCGAGCAGCGCGGTCAGGCCGACCAACTCCACGCCCGCTTCAACGATAAGTCGTCGGACTTCCTCGCGTACCTGAACTTGTGGGACTACCTGCGCTCGCTGGAGGCCGAGCTCTCACGCTCGCAGGTGCGCAAGCGCTGCAAAGCCGAGTTCTTGCACTACCTGCGCATCCGCGAGTGGCAGGACCTCGTGGCGCAACTCGACGAGGCGGCGCGCGAGGTCGGGCTGACGCTCAACGATGGGGCGGCCGAGGCGCCGGAGATCCACACCGCGGTCCTCTCCGGGCTGCTCTCGCACCTTGGGATCAAGGACGCCGGGACCCGCGAGTACACCGGCGCCCGCGGGGCGAGGTTCGCGCTTTTCCCCGGCTCGGTGCTCGCGCGGCGAGGGCCGACGTGGGTGATGGTCGCCGAGCTCGTCGAGACCGCGCGACTGTGGGGCAGGACGGCAGCCGCAGTCGACATCAAGCAGGTTGAGCTGCTCGCCGAGCACCTCGTCAACCGCTCCTACGGCGAGCCGCGGTGGGATCGCCGGCGTGCTGCGGTGGTCGCGCCCGAGCGGGTGACGTTGTACGGCTTGCCGATCGTGGAGTCGCGGACTATCCAGTACGGGCGGATCGAACCGGCGGCGGCGCGCGAGCTGTTCATCCGGCGCGCCCTCGTCGAGGGCGATTGGGACCAGCGTCACGCGTTCATGGCCGAGAACGAGCGCCGGGTGGAGGAGGTTGAAGCGATGGAAGCACGCGCGCGCCGGCGCGACCTGCTCGCGACCGAGGCGACGCGGGCCGCCTTCTTCGACGAGCGCATACCGCCGGAGGTGGTGAGCGGTCGTCACTTCGATCGCTGGTGGAAGCAGGCCGGCCAAAGCGAGCCGACGCTGCTCGATTACCCGATGGAGATGCTGATCGAGGGCGAGGTCGCGCCCAACGACGACGACCGGCCGGCGCGCTGGATGGGGTCCCATCATCCCCAGCTCGAGCTCGCGCTGTCCTACCGTTTCGACCCCGGCTCGGCTGCTGACGGTGTCACGGTTCATATCCCGCTCGCGCTGCTGGGAGCGGTGCAAGAGACACACTTCGAGTGGCTCGTGCCCGCCTTCCGCCAGGAGCTCGTCATCGCACTGTTGCGCGCGTTGCCGAAGCCACTGCGCACTCCGCTCGTCCCGATCCCCGATACCGCGGCCGCGCTGCTCGCGAGCGTCACGCCGCACTCCGGCCCGCTGCTCGAGGTCCTCGCCGGGGCGATCGAGCGGCTGCGGGGGGTGCGCATCGGCCCTGGCGACTGGTCTCTCGACGATCTGCCACCGCACCTGCGAATGACGTTCAGCGTCGAGGACGAGGACGGGACCGTGCTCGCGTCAGGCCGGTCGCCCGACGCGCTGCGTGATGAGCTGCGACCGCGACTGCGAGCGCGCTTGGAGCGCGCCGCGCCGACCCTCGCGCGCCGCGGGATGAGCAACTTCGACGTCGAATCTGTGCCGCGCACGGTCGCCCTGGAGGGCGGGTTGCGCGGCTTCCCGGCGCTCGTCGACGAAGGCGACACGGTCGGGATCCGGATCTGCGAGAGCGCTGGCGAACAGGCGGTGACGATGATCCGCGGGACCCGGCGGCTGCTGCGCCTCACCGTCCCCACGCCGGACCGCTGGGTGACTGGCCAGCTCGGGGCGCAACTGACCCTCGGACTGGCCGCCGCGCCCCACGGCAGTCTGGAAGCGGCGATCGACGACGCCACCAGCGCAGCGATCGATGCGCTGGTCGCGAGCGGTGGCGGCCCGGCATGGGACGCCGAGGCCTTTGCGGCCCTGCGCGAGCACGTCCGCGGGAACCTTCGGCCCACGACGCTTGACGGGCTGGTCGGGCTGGGTCAGATCCTCGACGCGGCGAGGTCAGTCCGCGAGTGGCTCGATCTGCTCCCGGCGACCGCTGTCCTCGGTCCCGCACGGGAAGACGTCGCGCGTCAGCTGGGCCGGCTCGTCTATCCCGGGATGCTCGCCGGGACGGGCATGGAACGACTGGGGGACGTCGAGCGCTACCTGCGGGCCGCCGCGCAGCGCCTGGAGCGGCTGCCGAAGCGCGTCACCGCCGACCGCGAGCGGATGGCCACGATCCATGAGCTGGAGACACTTGCCGGCGCACGCCCGGACCTGAAGTGGCTCATCGAGGAGGTGCGCGTCGCCCAACTCGCACCGGGCGAGTACGTCCGCCCGGGCGCGACGATCAAGCGCGTCCGCGAGGCCCTCGCTGCGGGGTGAGGAGACTGGCCGTGGGGGCCGTACTCGCAGCTGGTTACCCCGAAGCCACTGCGCGCTCGCCTGAGCGGGAGCGAACGTTCACCCGCGAGCGCCAACCGACCTCTCTGACTGGCGGCTAGCCCGATCGCCAATGGCGACCCGCTCTTGCTTTGGGCGGCGGGCCAGGTGAGCGTTGATTGGTTGCGGGCGGCCGAGGTAGTAGCCCTGCCCGTAGTCGACGCCGAGTTCGGTGAGGACGTCGACGGTGTGTTGGTCGGCAACGAATTCCGCGATGGTTTGCTTGCCCATCCCACAGGCGATCTGCACCACGGCGGAGATGAGGATGCGGTCAGTCTCGTTGGTTGCGCAGTGGCGGACGAATTCGCCGTCGATCTTCAGGTAGTCGAACGGGAGGTGCTTGAGGTAGTAGAAGGATCCGAATCCGGCACCGAAGTCGTCGAGTGCGAACCTGCAACCGATGTCCGTCAGGTGTCCGGCGAAGGCGGCGGCGAGTGCGATGTTTGCGACCGCCGCGGTTTCGGTGATTTCGAAGATCAGACGATCCGCTGGGATGCCGGTCTCCTTGAGGCGACGTTCAATCAGCTCGAGGATCTCAGGATCTCCGATGGTATGGCCGGAGAGGTTCACCTCGACGCGCAGGTCCTGGCCGCAGGCGCGTTGCTCGGCGAGGATGTCGACCGCTCGCGACACGACCCAGCGGTCGATCTCCTGGATCATCCCGAGTCGTTCGGCGATGTAGAGGAAGGTGCCAGGGGGAATGTGATCGCCATGGTTGTCGCTCATGCGCAACAGCAGCTCGTACTGTGTCGGGCCGTTGGCATGCAGCGGCTGAATCGGTTGGGCAAGGAGCTCGAAGCGGTCCTCGTCAAGCGCACGGGCGATCTCGCCGGCCCATTTCATTTGGCTCTCGACCCGGGGACGCTTGTACTGATCGGTCTGATACCTGGCCATCTGGTTGCGTCCGTTCTCCTTGGCCTCGTACATCGCCAGGTCGGCGTTCACCAGCACCTCGTCGCGGCCGACGCGGTCGCCGTCTGCGAAGCATGCGACACCGATGCTTGCGGTCACACCGCGCCTTGAGCCACGGAGCGGCGCCGGCGCTTCGTTCCGGACCAGATCGAGTAGCACCTCAGCGACCGACGCTGCGACGTTGCCGTCCGCCTCGGCAAGGAGGACCGCAAACTCATCACCGCCGAGGCGGGCAAGCACGTCGGTCTCGCGAAGCCGGTTTTTCAACGCCTGTCCGATCCGAACGATGAGGTCATCGCCGGCGCTGTGCCCCTGAGTGTCGTTGTAGTACTTGAAGTTGTCGAGATCGATCATCAGCACCGCGCCGGTCGGTCCGTATCGCCGGACGCGCGCGACGTGGTTGTTCAGCTCCCGTTCGAAGCTGCGACGGTTCAGCAGCCCCGTCAGCGGGTCGTGGTCGGCCATATGCTTGAGTTGGTTCTCGTAGCGTCGGCGCTCCGTGATGTCGTACGTCTGGCTGATCACATGCAACGGTCGGCCACGTCCATCACGCACAAGCGTCGCGCTCACCGATGTCCAGACCGGGTGCCCGGCAGCGTGCATGTAGCGCTTCTCGCGCGTATAGGAGCGTGTCTCGCCAGCCACGAGTCCACGGAAGGATTCCTCACCTTCAGCGACGTCATCAAGGTGGCTCAGGGACTCCCGCGGCAGCCCGACCAGCGCATCGCGGCAGTGACCGACGATCGCGCAGAATGCGTCATTGACCTCACGGTAACGACCATCTAGATCGATGATCGTCATCCCGATAGGCGCGTCATAAAACGAGCGGCGGAACTGCTCCTCGGCCGTTTGGAGGCGCTCCTGCTCAGCGCGCCGTTGGGTGATGTCACGCACCGCGGCCACCACCAGCACACCCTCGTCTGTGTCGACCAGACCGAGTGTGATTGACACGGGAATCTCCGAACCATCCTTCGCGCGGGCCGTCAGGTCGCGCTCCACACCCATCGTCCGGGCGCTGGGCGCTGCGACGAATGCGTCGCGGTCGTGCGCGTGACGGGCACGCTTGGCCTCAGGGACCAGGAGGTCAACCGCCGTGCCGATCAGCTCCTCGCGGGCGTAGCCGAACAACTGCAACGCCCGATCGTTGACCTTCTGGATGGTTCCTTCCGCGTCGGCGACGATCGTCGCGTCCGGGAAACTCTCCAGCAACTGGCGCAGCAGCTGCTCCTCCTTATGTGCCTGGACGTCGACGAGCGCGTCGTGATCGTGCAGCCCAGTCAGATCCGGCGTCGTCGTGCCAACCCTGCACAGATGCCCGTCGTCGCTACCGCTCTGCTGAGATCGACCATCGGGGCTCATGCCTTCGACATCGGCGGCTCGGCGCACCGTTTAACGCAGCAACGATCCGTATCAGTACACAACCCACTCGAACAGCGGGATAACACCTGCGTTCGCCCGAACCTGCGCGGACGGACTCCCCGCAACGGAAGCCGAGCAGCGCCTCCGAATGCGATCGTCAGTGCGCCATCACGCGTAGTCAATGCATTCGTCGCTTGCGAAGAACTGCAGGTGCCGCTCGGAGGGCGGCCTGAGGTAGCCGATGCCAGGCACGTAGCCGACCGAGCGACCGAAGTGGACCACGCCGACCTTCGGCTCGGCAACCACGAGCCTGGTGCCACCAAACGACGCGACCGCCTTCCAGAGCGCAAGCGAGAGCTTGCCTCGATGCGTGCTGGCGACCGATAGGCGCAGCTTGAGCCGGAACGAGCCGTCGGCGGCCACACGCGCGCGCGCAACCTCCGGTGCGACCGCGGCTGGACAATGACGAGCTGGCGTGACGTGAAAGGTCAGAGTCCCGCCTGCGGCGGGGCGATTGAGTCTGCCCGCCAGCACAAATCCCGGCGGCGTCCCATCTGTGATCCGGAGCGGGCCGGCCATCGCAACGTTGGTGCGGAAGAACGCGCTGACGGGCGCTGACCAAGCGGTCGCCCTCTGGGAGTTCGACTGTCCCGGCGGCGGGTTCCTGACGCCGGCGAACGCACGGGCGACGCACGTCCACTTCCCCGGCGCTGGGAACAAGGCCTGCGAGGTTGCGCCCGAGTTGCCTCTGAATGTCTGCGAGCCGGACACCGATCCGTCTGTGGCCACGTGCGCGTTCAAGGCGCAGACTGTCTCATCGTCCCACGCCAGTGGTGGAAGCGTCTCGATCAGACCGATGACGCGGCCGTGCGCGTCGGTACGCGCGCCTCCAGCCAGGAGGGTGGTCGCCGAGAAATGCAGGACCGGCCGCGCGTCGATCCTGAATGTGACCGTCGTGGCGACGCCCCCGCTCATGCATCCCGTCGCCCGCGCCTGAGACTCATCAAACGCCGTCACACGAATCGTGTAAGAGCCCGGACCCTCGTAGCCCAACGGCTGTAACTGCGCCACCTGGCCGATCTCCCCGACCGCCGAGGTACATCCGCCCCAGTAGGACGGGTCTTGACTCGGACGCCCGTCCGGGACCGACAGGGCCTCGATCTTGAACGTGTGCGCGGTCCCATCCGAGCCTGAATCCTGCAAGCGGACCCCGATCGTGGGCGTGAGCGTCGAGACACCCGCGTTTGCCAGCGGGAGCCACAACGACTGCGGGACGGCGCCCTCATAGCTCGAGACATCCCCCTCGGCGTAGAACACCTGCGGCGCGTTCAGTGCCCGCGCCGCGCCGGGCAACACCAGCGACATCGAGACGAACACCGCGACGAGCAGGCCGCGAACGAACGCAGAGCACTGGCACACGCCGAGC
Organism: uncultured Solirubrobacterales bacterium; assembly: GCA_963850335.1. Lineage (GTDB taxonomy): Bacteria > Actinomycetota > Thermoleophilia > Solirubrobacterales > Solirubrobacteraceae > Palsa-465. The sequence continues at coordinate 136,728 of CAWKKY010000005.1, forward strand.
CAGCCTACTCGGTCAGCGTGGTCGCGTAATCGGAAGCCGCAATCCGGCAGCGCCGGACAGCGAGAACGAGTCGTACAGGGGAACGGTGGTGTCGGCGTGCGACGGGATCAACTCCACGATGTCGCCCATTCGAAGGTCGCTCACCTCGCCCCGAAGTCGGCCGTGCTCATCGCCGGCGAGTTCCCAACTCGCGGCTCGCCCGGCGACGTGCGGCGGTCCGAGATCGTTGCTGACGGCACGGTTCCCAGCGTCGACGATGACCTCGTCGTCGGCAAGGACTGCGATCACTGACGTAAGGACCCGCACCGCCGGCTGGAACACCGCGTCGGCGCTGCGAAGGTACGCGTAGTCCATCAGCGCATACGAGCCGGGTTGGATCTCGGTCACGACCTCCGACGCGAGCGCGTCGGTTGACGTACCGGTCCCGGCGGTCGTGACCCACCGGACGGCGAAACCCCGTGTCGACATGGCGTCGAGCATGACGCTGAGCGCCGCCATCGCTTCCCGGTGCCGACGTGTGCGCTCACGGGCGTCGGCGATCGGCTGCAGATGACCCTCGTACGCCTGAACCCCAGCGAGCGTCAGTTCGTCGGACTCCGATACGGCTTCGGCGAGGCGAACTGCGGCTTCGCGATCGCCGGTGCCGCCTCGATGCTGTCCAACGTCGATATCGACGAGCACGGGGAGGGTGACTCCGGCCCGAGCGGCCGCCGCAGCAAGCAGACGAACGCCATCCTCACTCCCCGCAACCACCGTCAGGTCTCCGAGACGCGCCGCCTTCGCGGCGATTGCAGCGGCGCCCGGCGCGAGCGCGGAGGTGATGAGCACGTCGGAGATACCCACGCGCAGCATGCACTCGGCCTCCGCCGCCGTCGCCACCGCGATCCCGCAGGCTCCGAGCTGCATCTGACGCGCTGCGATCCAGGCGCTCCGGTGCCCCTTTGCATGCGGACGCAAGCGCACGTCGGCTTCGTCACACCGCGCCTGCATAGCGGCGAGATTCCGATCCAGTTGCTCACGGTCAACGCACAGATACGGCGTCGCGTGGTGGGCGTCTTCCTCAGCGGTCATCGATGAACTCAACGTGGTGCCGGCGCGCCTGGTCCACGACTGACCGAATCGCCCCGATGACCAGGTTCGGCTGATCGAGGTCGAGCCGCTCGTAGTTCGAGTAGCTGCCGAACCCGACACGCGAGCAAAAGGCACGCGGCGCCCACAGTCCCCAACGTCGCTGCGTACCTTCGCGGCGTCACGTTCCTCACCCGGTGACCGGGGGATCGTGCGGGGCGAGGACCCTGCCGATCTGGGTGTACAACGTCGTGCTCCAGTAGCTGCTCGGGTCGCCCTGGTAGTCGTACGTGCTCGGCTTGAACGTGATGGCGAGTGCGATCGAGATCCGCTTCGATGGCAGGTATGACTCGATTCCGGCGTAGCCACTGAACATCGGGTTTTGAAGGATCCACGACCCGTTGCGCACGACGCCAATGCCGTAGCCGTATACGCGGGTGAGTTTCGTGCATCGCTCGCAGCCGGCTTGGGGATGTCCGAAGCCGAGGCGTGGGTCGACCTGTTGGCGGTAGGAGCGGCGCGTCAGCAGGCGGCCCGAGCCGATCCCGATCGCGGTGCGCGTCATGTCCAAGATGTCGGTTGTCTCCACCGCGCCGCGAGCGAGGGTCCATGCCGGGTTCCAGAACGACGTGTCCTCCTCGAATCGCGTCGAGGGTGAGATACCGAGGAACGACTTGCGTTCGGGGCTGAAGGCATGGAGCACGGGTGGCGGGATTGCCGCCGTCTGAGACGCGACGGTGTTCCGGAGGCCGAGTGGGCGCAGCACCATCCGGCTGAGCGCGACGTTCAACGGCTGCTTGGTGATCTTCTCGAGCGCCAGTCCGAGGATCACGTAGTTGCTGTGCGAGTAGCTCCAGTTCGTGCCGGGCGTGAACTGCTGGGGCGCGTCCAGCGCGAGCCGCAACTGGTCACTCGTGGTGATCACGCCGAACGGATTCGCAAATAGCTTGTCGGCGAACCGGGGGTCCAGGGCATAGTCGTGGTAGCCCGCGGTCATTCCGGCGAGCATCCCGAGCGTGACCCGATTTGCGTCGCGCAGGTTCGGAAGCCACCTCGAAATCGTGTCGTCGAGACTCACCTTGCCCTGGTCGACGAGTCGCAACAGCAGCGTCGACATATAGGAGATCGCGACCGCGCCGTTGCGAAAGTGCATATTCGTCGTCGCCGGCACGCCCGTGATCGACTGCCCGTATGCCTTCCTCAGCACGGTGCGCCCGTCAACCGTGGCCTGGAAGATGACCGCCCTGATCCCGTGATGCGCGACCGCTCCGCGAATCAAACTGTCGATCCTCGCCCGCACGCTCGCCCCTGACGCAGGCGCCGGGAGCGCCACGAGCGTGATCAAGCAGACAATGCATGCAACCAGCGCCACTGGTCGCACCGAGCCCTGCGACTGCCTTGCCCCGGTTCGCACCATCCGGCCTCCGTTCTCGATTCGTGCGGGACAGCAGTATCGCAACCGGACTTCGCGTCGTGCTCTCGATTCGTCCTCTCGTCCCGTCTCACGTCGGTTAGGGTCAGCGGATGCCGCGCTTCTCACCCCGGCTCGCCTCGGTGCGCGTTGTTGTGCTGTCCTGGCTAGTCGCTCTGGTGGCGGGCCCCGCAGCGCTGTTCGGGGGCAGTCTGGGTGAGGCGCATGCGGCTGATTCGACCTCACCGCGGAGGTCCTACAGCGCTGAGGTGACCACGCGGATTGGTTGGCGTGGCTGTGGTGTGCGGCTGCAGTGCGCGCGGGTTCGGGTTCCGTTGGACTGGGCGCATCCTGAGGGGCCGACGATTTCCTTGGCGGTCATTCGATACCTGGCGCCTCATTCAGCGCGGCGGATTGGCTCGCTGTTCGTTAACTTCGGCGGGCCTGGCGTACCGGGCGCCGCAACGCTCCGGGCCGCCCCACGGTCGCAACTGGCGGCGTTGAGCCGGGGACGTTTCGATGTGGTCAGCTGGGATCCACGCGGGACCGGCGACTCCACTCACGTCCGGTGCTTCACGGACGCGCGGGCTCAGGCGCGGTTTTGGGGCAGCGACTGGTCGGTACCGACCACGGCGCCGGCGTCGCGGCGCTACGTGGCCAAGACAGCGGGATTCGTGCAGCGGTGTGTGGCGCTGAGCGGCCGCCTGCTGGCTCACGTCTCGACCGCTGATACCGCGCGTGATCTGAACGATCTGCGTCGGCTGGTCGGCGACCAGCGGTTGACCTACCTTGGTCTGTCCTACGGCACGTTCCTCGGCCAGACGTACGCGAACATGTTCCCCACGCGCGTGCGTGCGATGGTGCTCGACGGCGTCGTTGACCCGGTGGCGTTCACCACGTCAACCGAGGCGCAACTCGCCAACGGGGTCACGGACACCGATCTGGTGTTCAGCAAGTTCGCGTCGCTGTGCCAGCGCGCAGGCCCGGCACACTGTGCCCTCGCGGGCCGGGGGTCGGCGTCCGCACGCGTCAGCCGTGTCCTGGCACGACTCCGGCGAGGTCACATTCCGGCGCCGGCCGCTCCCCCGCCGCACCGCCTGAGCTACGGCGACCTTCTGATCAGCCTGTTCGCGCGGCTTGGCAGCCCGGAGCAGTGGCCAGAGCTCGCCGCCGGGCTGGAGCGGGCCGCGCGCGGTGACGGATCGATGCTGGAGAGTGACTATCAACGCGCCAAGCCCGGCTATCAGTCGGCGCTGGTGTCAGCCGTGGCGCTCCAGTGCGCCGACAAGCCACCGCCCCGGCTCGGTCCGCAGGCATGGCCATCGGTGATCGGGCGGCTGACCCGGATCAGCCGGACCGCCGGACCGCTGCAGGGCTGGTGGCTGTGGGCGCCGTGCGCGTCCTGGCATGTCGCAAGCCCTGACCGGTACACCGGACCGTGGACCGCGTCGACGCACACGCCGGTCCTCGTCATCGGGACCCGGTTTGACCCGCAGACCCCATTCGCCAACGCGCGCCGCGTGGCGCGCCTGCTGGGCAACGCGGTGCTGCTGACCGAGGAGGGCTACGGCCACACGAGCCAGAACGACCCCAGCGCATGTGTGGAGCAAGCGGTCACGAGATACCTCGTCGCGCTGATGACTCCGCCCCACGGACGTGTCTGCCACCCGGATCGTCCCCCGTTCGCCGCCGGCGCTCGCCGGGACACCGTATTCCGACGCATCGCTGGACGTCCGGGTTAACGAGAAGGGTGAGCCACAGCCCCCGGCCGCCCCGCTCAGGGCAGGCGTGCCCGAGGGCGAGCTTCCGGGCGAGTACGGTGGAGTGATCAACGGCGAACGACACAATCCGCAGCACAGCGCCCGGGAGCTTGCCAGGGCGGTCGACAACGGCCGTCAGGTGGGTGCCGCGCTCCGGCACCTCGACAGCCACGGGTCGGATCCCGAGGCGGTCGGCGTGGCCGAAGCGCTGGCACGGTTTCTCGTGGCCCGTTGCGATTCGCATCACGCGGGTTGGCGAGTAGTTCGGCAGGTCGTCATCGACTCGGCGACTGACGCGCCGTGGGAGCGATGTGCGCGGCGTGCTGTCCCGCTGGTCGCCGTGGATCTCATCAACATGGCCGCCGGCCGTGGGCGGACGCCGCTCGCGCGGGCGCAGCACATCGCCGCCGAGCGTCGCGCCGAGGAGATCGCCGTTCACGTGAATCAAGCCACGGTCCTTGCGGATCTGGGCGTGGAGTGCACCGCAGCGACTCCCGAACGCTGGCGCCTTGCGCTGAGCTGCGCGGTCCGAGCTCGCTCACGCGAGCAGGTTGCCCGCACGTTCGATCGCTCGCTCCAGGCCTAAGCGCGCGGACGTACGCTTCGGAGCCGCACATGAACGACTAAGGAGGACCGGCAATGCAGACCGACGGCTATGAGACGCTCCGGGTGCGCGTCAGCGATGGGATCGCGCGGGCGACCATCGACAACCCTCCGATCAATCTCTTCGACCTGCCGCTGATCCTTGAGATGGATCGCTTTGGCCGCGAGGTCGAGTCCGATCCGGACGTTCGCGTCGTGATCATCGACAGCGCGGATCCGGAGTTTTTCATTGCGCACGCGGATGTGAGCCTCATCCTCCAGCTGCCGCACGAGGAGCAGCCGGCGCCGACCGAGCTGCCGCTGTTCACCGCGATGGCTGACCGTTTTCGCACGATGCCGAAGGTCACGATCGCGGTCATCGAAGGGCGTGCGCGAGGGGGCGGCAGCGAACTCGTGCTTGCCACGGACCTGCGTTTCGCCGCATTGGGAAGGGCGGTCCTCTCGCAGCCGGAGGTCGCGGTCGGAATCATTCCGGGGGGAGGCGGAACACAGCGGCTCCCGAGGCTCGTCGGTCGCGCGCGAGCCCTTGAGATTGTCCTCGGCTGCCGCGATATCGACGCGGAGACCGCCGAACGGTGGGGCTACGTTAACCGCGCTCTCCCCGTGGACGAGCTGCGCCCGTTCGTCGATGCGCTCGCCAGTCAGATCGCGTCGTACTCCGCTGAAGCGATCGCCCACGCGAAGGCGGCCGTCGCTGCTGCCGAGCCGGATCCGCTCCCGGGCCTGCTGGAGGAAGCGCACCGGTTCAACCAGACGGTGGCGCTGGGCGACACCCGCCAGCGCATGGAGCAGTTCCTTGAAGCCGGCGGCCAGACGCGCGAGTTCGAGCTCCAACCTAACTTCGGCTAGGGCGGCTCCGGGTAGGTGAACTGGCGGCCGGGTGGGAGCCACCGCGAGTGGAGCGACGAGTCGTAGATGTACCAGTCGGACTCCCGCGGGTACTCGGCGTCCTCGGTCTCAGTCAGCAACCAGGTCAGGAAATCGACCGCCACCGCGACCGGAATGAGGTTGGGCTCGTTCTCGCGGAAGAACTCGGCCAGCGCGAACACGCTCGGATCGGGCGCCCGAAGATCGGCCTGCATGCCGGTGTTGACCTCACCCGGGATCGCCGACGCGACGAGCACGTCCGGCGCGAGCTCGAGCCGCAGGCTCGTCGTCACCGAGTGCTGGGCGTGCTTGGCCATCGCGTACATGGAGACGCCCGGGAGGGTGGCATGGGCGGCGCGGGTCGAGATGCTGAGCACGCGTGCGCCCCTCGATAGGACGTCCATCAGGCCGGTCGTGAGCAGCAGCGGTGCCTTGGCGTGAAGCGTCAGCACAGTGTCGATCTCCTCTTCAGTGCGCTCATCGACGGGTCCGACCGCGCCGACCGTCCCGGCGCAGTGGACGAGGATGTCGATGCGCTCGCCTGACTCACCGGCGAGATCGCGAATCTGCTCGAGGGCCTGCGCAATCCCGTCACTCGTGCTCAGGTTCGCGGCCACGATGTCGACCCCGGCAGGCAGCGCGGCCGTGTCCGCCCAGCCGCCCAGGTCGCGTGACACACCGAGCACGTGCCGCCCATGCCCGGCTAGGCGCTCGGCGAGCGCACGCCCGATTCCGCTCCCCACACCCGTGATCACCGCGGCGCCCTGCGTGGTGCTCGAGCCAGCGGACATGGGTGCACGATAGCCGCAGGCGCGTGACCGGATCAACGACGGCGCGGCTGCGCGGCGACGAAATGGCCTGCCTCGCGCCGGGTCGGCGGGTAGCCTCGATCAATGGACGACGCCGCGCTCGGCTGGTCGATGGAGGTCCGCGCGCCGGAGGCCCGTCCGATCTTCGAGCGCGTCAATCGAGCGATTGCCCTGACCGAGCGTCTGAACCGGCTGCCGTACGCCGACCAGGACGCGATCCGCGGCGCGTGGGCGGAGCTGACCAACACGGAGCTCGATCCCACGTTCCGGCTGATACCACCGGTGTACTGCGATCAAGGCGTCAACATCCGTGTTGGCCGCGATGTATTCATCAACCACAGCTGCACCCTGAACGACATCGGCGGCATCGCCATCGGCGACGAGGTGTTCGTCGGGCCGAGCGTCAGCCTCATTACTTCCGGCCACCCGGTGGACCCGGCCCTCCGACGGCGGCAGATCGTCGCCGCACCAATCGTCATCGAACGTGGCGTGTGGCTCTGTACCGGCGCGACGGTTCTTCACGGTGTGACCGTGGGAGAGGACTCGGTGGTAGCGGCGGGCGCAGTGGTGACGCGGGACGTCCCGCCGGGCGTGGTGGTGGGCGGCGTCCCGGCGCGCGTGCTGCGCTCAGTCTGGCCAGGTGATCACGCATAGCCTCGCCGGTGCACCCGCGGGCATACTGAGCCGGTGGACGGTGTTGTGACAGGGCGGCTTGGTGAGCTCGTTGGCCGCGGCGGCGTGTGCGTGCTGTCCGGCGCCGGCCTGTCAACGGAGTCGGGAATTCCGGACTATCGCGGCCCGGACGGCGCGCTGCGCGCCCGGCTGCCGATGACGATCGGTGAATTCCGTCGCTCACCAAAGGCTCGTCAGCGCTACTGGGCTCGTGCTCATCTCGGCTGGCGGCGGATCGCAGCCGCCCGGCCCAACGCCGGACATCGCGCGGTGGCGGCGCTGCAAACGGCGGGCCTGCTGGGGGGGGTCATCACCCAGAACGTCGACGGGTTGCATCAGGCCGCTGGCGCTCGAGACGTCGTGGAGTTGCATGGCACGCTTGACCGGGTGGTGTGCCTGGAGTGCGGCGCGCGCTGCACCCGGGAGGCGCTTGATCAACGGCTGCGTCTCGCGAACCCCGATTTTGCCTGGGGCGAGGTCCCGCCCAGCAATCCGGACGGAGACGCTGAGCTCGCTGACGAGCAGGTCGCGCGATTCCGGCTCGCTGGCTGTGAATGCTGTGGGGCCGATCTGCTCAAACCTGACGTCGTGTTCTTCGGCGAGAACGTGCCGCAGCCCCGTGTCCAGCGGTGCTTTGAGCTCGTCGAACACTCGGCGTGTCTGCTGGTGCTCGGGTCCTCGCTGACAGTCATGTCAGGGCTGCGCTTCGTGCACCGGGCTCGGCAGGCACGGATCCCGGTGGCGATCGTCAACCGGGGCGCGACTCGAGGCGATCCGTTCGCCGACATCAAGGTCGACGCGGCGCTCGGCGAGGTGCTGCCCGTACTGGCGCGAGGACCGGCCGTGACCGACGTCATGAGGGGGTCGGGTTCTTGACCGTGAAGGCGAACCGTGACCGCGCGTAGCCCCCGTGTGCGGCGACCGACGCTATCTGCAGTACGTAGCCGCCGCCGTCGGCTAGGACGGGCGCAATCAGGGTAGGGTTCGCGCCCTTGCGCGTGCCTCGTCCGCGGTCCTGGTTGCTCGCAAACGTGTGACCGAGACGCGACAGTGTGATCGTCGTCGTGGCGCGACCTCCGGCGGCGGCCGCGTCGACCGGCACAATGAACGTGAGTCGCCCGCCGACGGTGCTACCAGTGGGCATCGGCGTGCCGTTGGCCAGCGGCGTCCCAATCGCTGGCGCGCTCGGGCCGCGGGCAAGCGTGTAGACGTTGACGTCCGTCGTGCCGATGCAGGCGCCGGGCTCGTTCATCCCGAGCGTGAGCGAGCCGGTCCTCGCGCTGTAGTCGACGCCCTCGGACTCGAACCCGGTGCCCGGGCATTTGCTGACCTCGCGCGGGATCAACAGCCTTCGATCGGTGGCATGGTTGGTGCCGCGGTGCAGCGGCGCGGACAGCTTGACCTTCACAACCGCATGGACGGCGTTGTCGGTTGAGCAGATGAGCGTCACCGGGTCAAAGAAGTCGCAGCCCTGAATGTGATAGAGCGCGGGGCGCAGCGCGATCGTGCCCGCGAGTGGAATCGAGCTGCCCGAGGGTCGCCCCTTCGGGTTTGCCAGCAGCAGCAGTCGCCGCTCGGTGTTCCACTCGCCGGAGACGAGCCAGCGATCGTTGGGGCTCACCGTGACGAACGAGTTGTTGTACTCCTCGCCCCGGGCGAGCGCGTGCGGGTAGTCGCTCACCCTCCCGTTCGGCGCAGTGATCGTAAACAGCTTCGCGCCCGGGTCGGGATGATCATCCTCGTAAGCGTCATAGATCTGGCCGGAACCGTCGATGTCCTCGTCACCGACGTGGTTGAAACCGAGCTGGCTCACCGGCGCTGGCACCTGCGCAAAGCCGCGGAACAGTAGCCGGCGGCCGAGGTCGCTCGCCACCCCCTCCCCGGCAACCGTGATCGGCTCCGTGAAGAACGTCTGCAGCCTCCACGTGGGCGCCTCGCGACCGGCCGATTGCGTCGCGGGCGGCTTCGGCGAGGAGGCCGCCGCCACGCTCGCCGCGACGGTCCCGACTATGGCCCACACGGCGATCGCCGTGGCGGTCCGTGCCAACAGGTCCGGTGCTCTCATCGCCCTCTCCTCCTCATCGCCGCAGGCTCACGCGGTGCGGGCCGACGCACTATAGGGCCAGGCCGGCTGCGCGCCGACCGTCCGCTCCGTCGTTGCAGGGCCGCGCACATCGCCAAACCGCTCAGCGATCACGCACGACCTGGCCGGCGCGCTCGACCAGCTCAGGCGTCACGTCCGCGGTCGTTCGGACGATCGCGGCGGCGAGCGCGAGCGCGTCTTGGTCAGGCGGATAGTGCTGGTTGGGAACGGCGATCACCGCCATCCCCGCGGCCGCAGCAGCCCGGACGCCGTTGCTCGAGTCCTCGATCGCGACGCACCGATCAGACTCGACACCGGCAAGACGAGCCGCCTCCAGATACACATCCGGCGCTGGCTTACCGCGAGCGACCTCCTCGGAGGAGACCGTGACCACGAACTGGTCTGTGAGGCCCGCCAACTCGAGCACGAGATCGATGATCTCGCGGTTTGACGAGGAGGCCAAGCCGAGCGGCCATCGAGCATGGAGCGCACGGACCGCTTCGACGGCGCCGGGCAGGAGCGGCAACCCCGCTCGGTAGAGATCCTCGATCCTTCGGGCCACATCGTGGCTGATCTCCTCATCCTCGAGCTCGACGCCGAGCTGCTCACGCATGTAGGCGGACCACTCCGGCGAGCTCATCCCCATCATCGCTCGCGGCGCATCCTCCCGCCACCGTCCGCCGGCATCACGGACAAGAGCCTGCTTGGCGGCGTTCCACAGCTGCTCGGAGTCCATGAGCACACCATCGAGATCGAAGATCACGGCGTCGGTCACAACCACGACGTTCTACCAACGCGCCGAGGCGGACGTCACCAGCAGCCGGCATAACCGCTCGCGATCGGTATCGCGACGGAGCTACGGTCATCCAAGCCCGATGGGCACCGGGGTCGGCGGAGGAGTCGGCCGGGAGGGACACCAAGGATTGGCGGGCACGCCCGCGCACGGATTGGGCATCGTCGCCAGGTTCTTCGGCAGCGGGTGCATGACCACGGGCTTGGCGCTCGGATACGGCTTGCCACCCGGACACGGGATGCTTCCCCCGACCAGGGAGCCCTCGTTGCCGCAGAGGATCTCCTCGATCAGCGGCACGTTCACGGTGGCCGGCGCGGGCGCTCCGGTACACCGTGGGTGGGTTTGCTCGAGCCCCGCCGGCGACGTGGTCAGCCCAGCCGGATTGGCGTTACCGCGGAAGCAGAACGTCGGGTGGCCGTTCTCGAGGTTGACCAGGGCGATGTCGCCGTTGGTCTGGTGTCCGTAGGAACCGTTGTTAGCGAAGTTGTTGCTGAGGATCGCGTCCCCGAAGCCATCGAACAGGCACGGGAGCGTCAGGAGGCCGAGCACGCTGAAGTTCAGGGTGCCGCCGATGCACGGCCGTCCGCCCTCCCCCTGCTGCACCTGGATCAGCACCCCCCAGGCGTTGTTGCGAACAATGCGGTTGTGCATCACCGTGTCGTTGCGCGCTCCACTGAGTGACACGCCAACCCCGAGAGGTGTGGAACCGGCCTGACCCACCTCGGGCGCACTGCGATTGTTGTTGTCGTGGATGTAGTTGTTCATCAGCACCCAGCACGAGTGGGTGTGCGTGATCGGGCTGATGCCGTTGTGCGGACACGCGCCGTTCTGCGGCGACGGGGCATCGCCGTTCTCGCTGTCGGTATCGAAGCCGTCCTGGTTGTTGTTGAACTCGGAGTTCTTGATCACGAGCTGGCCACCGGAGTTGGTCCCTGAGTAGCCGAGCGCGTTGAACTCGCCGTGGGCCCGAGTGATCGTCTGATCACACCGCTGCTGGCAGGCGCCGATGTAATAGCCGGAGTCGCTGAAGTTGCTGGCGTACGTCTGCGACCACGTGCCCCCAGTCCAGTTGCTCGAAAAGATCCCGTACGCCGCCGGGGTGTTATCGGGCTCGTAGAACGTGCTCGTCGTGGTCAGATACGAGCCGTAGTAGCTGTGCCCCCCGATCTTGCCGCTGCCGTCGCCGCCGTTCCACCAGATCTCGTTTCCCGCGTCGCCCTTGCCACTGAGGAAATTGCAGGCGGTGAGATTCTGGACCCACACATCGGCGGCCTTCCAGACCATGATCCCGTTGAGGCCTCGTCTGCCGCCCGTGCCCTGCGGACCCAAGTTCTGGTCGCGCTTAGCTCGGCTGCACGCCGGACCCGACTTGGTCCCGTCGACGATGACCGTCTTGCGGTTCATGCCGCGCACATAGACCCGCGGCGTCGTGATCAACACACCGGCAGGCGTGTCGGAGCGGCCGGCGGGTGCCCGAGAGGAGGTCGTCTTGTAGTCGCCAGGCCCAACCAGGATCCAGTCGCCCCGTCGAGCCGCGTCGACGGCGGCCTGAATCGACCCGTACTGCCCATGGATGCCCTTGTAGGTTCCGACCAAGAGCACGCGGGCACTGACAGCGCTGGCAGATCCGAGCGCGGCGAGCGCCACGACGACGACGGCAATGCGTTTCATCTTCCACCTCCCGGTTGCACCGGGCCTCACGCTCTCAGGTCGAGCGTCGATCAGCATCACCCAATTGGGATGAGCGTCCGCAGGTGGCAACCCGCAGACTTGGTAGTGCGGAGGCGGTCTGCCGCTGCGTGGGCCAGTGTCGCGGTGGCGTGCACGATGCTTGTGTGCGGCTGAGCGAGCCCGGGCAGACCCTCGCGGGGGTGTCGTGCACATCGCTCAGCGCCTGCATCGCGGTCAGCGCCGACGGCAAGCTCGCGGAGCATTGGAACGGCCAGAAGTGGGTCCGCGTTGCGTCGCCCGCGAGTTCGTGAGCGCGAGCGACCACGCCGTGTTCCACGCTCGCACACCGAGCCATGACACATAACCTCGGCGCGACGACCTCATGCGTTGACCGGGCGACCCTGTTGCGGCGTGACCGTCGTTCAATGAGATTCGCCCGATGCCCACTCCTCATCCGCTACGCGCCATCGTCGCTGACCTGCGAGCAGTACGACAAGGTCAACGACATTCTCCAGGAGAATGGCCCCGACGGGCCCCCTCCACCACTCCAACTCCACGTCATGTTCGGCGAGGGGTCAGACCTTCGAGTCAGCGAGATCTCGGAATCGGAGGATGCGTGGCAGCAGGCCTGGGACGGCGGCCTCAAGGCGGCGCTGTCGGCGGCCGGCGTTGACCTTCCCGAGCCCGACAAGTTTCCGGTCCACGAGCTCTGGGGAAGCCGCGTGGCGGGCACATAGCTCAACGAGCGGCTTCGCCGAAAGGGCGGAGCATCACGATCGGTGCTGCGGGTCCCTTCGCGGCATGGCCGCGATCTGGCAAGGTCCACGTCGGGGCATCGGCCGAGCATGAACGTGACGTCACTCGCCCGACAGAAGCGCCAGTTACCGGCGTCGACGTCGTCGATTTCACATCCGAGCACGTCGCGGTACCGGACACTGGAAATATTCAAATCATGAACGGCGAGAACAGGATTCGACGGCGCTTGGGACGACTCGGTTTCCGACGCAGTCGGAGTCTCACCCGGTTTGGGTGATGCGAGGCCGGGGGGTCTGGCGCGATGGTCGCCGGTGAACCGTTCCACGATCGAGAGGACCGCGATGAATTCCGTACCGTCCGAGACCCCCGTCCTTGACACGCTCGCCGCCATGACCGCGGAGTCAGTCGCCCGATGCGGGCTGGACGCCAACTCGCTCCTGGCCGTGCGCATCGCCGCTCTGGTGGCTGTCGATGCGCCTGCGGCCTCCTACCTCATGCACGTCGGCCCGGCGATGGACGCCGGCGTCACGGTCGAGCAGATCCAGGACATCCTGATCGCCGTCGCGCCGATCGTCGGTACGCCGCGGACGACGGCCGCTGCCCTGAACATCACCAAGGCGCTCGGTGTCGTCATCGTGGCGCTCGCGGATGAGCTCGAGGCGGAGCTCGAAGCGGAGCTCGAGGAGGAGGAGTAACCGCACTAGCGCAAAGGCAGCCCCGATCTACGAGAGGGACGCCCGGCGTCCCACTCAGCGGGAACGTGCGCCTCGGCGGGTGAGCGTGGTTGCAAGTTGGGCGCGGTTGTGTACGCCGAGTTTGCGATAGGCGCGCCCGAGATGAGCCTCGATTGTCTTCGAGCTGAGGACGAGCTGGGTCGCAGTTTCTCGTACGGTGGCGCCCTCGGCGATCATGAGGGCCACGCGTAGCTCCTGGGCAGTGAGTCGGTCAACGGCAGTCGGGTCGCCACGCGGGCGGGCGATGGCACCCGTTACTTGGAGCTCGCGGCGGGCACGCTCGGCCCACGGCTCGGCGCCGAGCTGCTCGAAGACGGCGAGCGCGGACGCGAGGTACTGGCGTGAATCGGCTCGTCGGCGTGTGCGACGTAGTCGCTCGCCGTAGGACAACTCGGTCCGGGCGCGCTCAAACGGGCTCGGTACCCGATCGTGGAGCGCGAGCGCGGCTTCGAACTCTCCCTCGAAGCTCTCTTCGCTTGCGAGCAGGCCATGGCACCTGCGAGCCGTCGCAAGGCCCCAGGGGGATTGAGTCCCGTGGGCGTGCCCATCGAGTGCGCGAGCCGCACCACGTGCGTCCCGATCTCGCCCGGCAGCCCAGAGCGCCTCAACGAGATCTGGTTCGTACGGCACTGTCGGCGGGTACCCGAGTTGCGCGCCGGCTGCTTGACGCGAGCAGCGCTCCAGCTGTTCGACGGCCTGCGGGATGTTGCCCAGGCTCAGCTCGAGCAGTCCGGCCACCGAGGAGACCTGGAGCTCGAGCAGACCGAGGCCATACTGCTCCGAGATCGCAAGCGCCTCCACGGAGTGTTCGCGACAGGCCGTCTCGAGGCCCTGTGCCGCCTCGATGCGGGCCATGTGCATGAGCGCCCAACCGCGAAAGGTCCACTGACGAGTGTCGCCGGCAAGCTCGGCTGCCTCGGACGCTCGCGCCCATGCCCGCGTCCATGCCCCTTCACGGCGGTCAACGCTCGCTCCCGTCCCCAGCAGATATGGCAACTTGCTGAGGGCGCCGCTTCGCCGGGTCGCGGCGATGAGGGCGTCGACTCCGTCGGCTTTCCCGCCTTCGGCCGGCTCAAAGATCCCCAGTCCGACAGCTAAGACCATCTCGACGGCGCTCGCGGCCGGAGGCGGAAGCTCACGTGTAGAGAAGCCAGCCGCTCGCGTCTTCGCTGATTCGTATTCGACGATCGTCCCGGTGCCGCTGAGGGCCGCCACCATCGCGGTCATCACGTCGACGGATGACTGGAGGGCCGGCGAGCAGCGGTCCGCGAGCTCACGGGCTCGGCTCGCGCAGCACGCGGCGGACCGGAGGTCGCCCCCCAAGCCGTCACTCACGGCCGCATCCAGAAGCATCGCGACCGCCCGCGCCGGATCCTCGCCGGCGATGTGGGTAGCGCCTTCCCATAGCAGCGTCCGCGCTCTGGAAGCAGCTCCCCGAGCCCGCTCGGCCGTCGCAGCGAGATGCTCAAAGTCGGCTCGCGCACCTGCAGCGTCCGCGAGCCGAAGTCCCTCATCAGCAAGGGTGGCTGCCCACTCCGGTCTCCCGCTTGCGAATGCGAGATTCGCTGCCGCCAGCAGCCTCCGGCAGCGGGTGTCTGCGCTCGCGCTGAGTCCAGCGGCGCGCGCATATGTGTGTGCGGCAGTCGACAGGCCGCCGCGAGCCTCGGCGCGTCCTGCCGCTTCTTCCAACGCCGCCGCGACCTGCTCATCAGCACACAACGAGGCCGCGGCGAGATGCCACGCGCGCCGGTCAGGATGCTCAACCGAGGCGGCGGCCAGCGCGGAGTGCGCCGCACGGCGCTGATCGCCTGAGGCCTCGTGGTAGATCACCGACTGCAGCACCGGGTGATACAGACGAGCGGCCCCGTCACTGATCGAGATCAGCCCTGCCTGCTCCGCCTCTTCAAACGCGGCCTCAGTCAATCCTCGAGCACGAATTGCGTCAACAAATACGCCAGGCTGGTCCTGCGCACCCGCGGCAGCGATTAACAGGGCCCCCCGTGCCTCCTCTGACAGCGGCGCGAGCCGCCGTTCGTACGCACGCTCGAGGCGCGCACCGACCAACAAAGGCTCTGCGAGGGGCTCGCGCCCAGCCAATTGCGCGGGGCTGAGCATGCGCATCAACTCTTCCAAAGCGAGCGGGTTCCCGTCGGCGACTCTGGCGACGGCGCGCACGACCGCCGGAGCGGCCTCGCTCCCCACGCGATCCGCCAACACCTCGCGGGCACACGTCTCCGACAACCCAACCACCTCAAGCAACGGCAACCCCGCCGGATCAAACGCGCTCGGCTCCGTCGCGCGCATCGCCATCAAGATGACAACCCCCTCGCTATGAAGCCGCCGCGCTGTGAACGCCAACGCATCCGCCGATGGGGAATCGAGCCAGTGCGCATCATCGATCACCGCCAGCACGGGACCATCCTCCGCCACAGCGGCAAGCAAACTCAGTGTCGCGGCGCAGACGGCCAGGGGATCTCCGTGCACTGGCGGACCGAGCGCCAACGCGCCAGCCAGCACCTTTCGCTGACGCTCCGGCAGCACGTCCAGGTGGGTGACCACCGGCCCGAACAGCCCTTGGAGCCCCGCCAACGCGATCTCCGACTCTGACTGGACGCCCTGCGTTCGCAGCACCAGAAAGCCCCCCGCTTCGCCAACGGCCGAGTCCAGCAACGCCGTCTTGCCGATCCCTGGGTCGCCGCGCAACACCAACACCCCGCTGCGACCTTCCCGCGCATCATGCAGCAGGCCGCTCAGCAGAGCGGTCTCCCGACCTCGACCCCTCAAAACCCGATCCACCACCGTCATGCGCTACGACGAACTGTAGGGAAACACCCGACGCGAACGCTACTCGCAGCTGGCAGTCTCACGTCGGCTGACGCGGCGCTCCTGAGGCGACAGTCTGTGGAGGACGGTCTGTGGAAATAGGCAAAACCGATCTATGGCAGAGGCTGTGGTGAACCGGGTGACAAAAGCTTGGGGCGGTGTTCGCGGCGAGTAGGGCATGGCGGGGGGTGCGGCCGAGCTGATCGCGGGCGTCGTGTGCGCGGCGGCGCCCATGGCGCCCGCGATCTCGTCGGGTACCGTCAAGCTCGGCTCCGGAGATGGCCGCCTGGAACCGGCGTAATAGTTCAGTCCGCCGGTCGCCCTCGCTCACGCGGCAACCGTACCGCTCGCCTGCGCGGCCGGGCGTGGTACGGTGCCAGACCGGTGGCCACGCGGTCGCGGTGGATCAGATCGGCCCAGGCAGAGCCACGGGGCAATGTCAGTTTTCACCTGGGTGCGATATCTCGTTCACGCAGTCGTTCGAAACGTCGGAGAACTGAGAGAGACATGTTGTTCTCGACACGTATTGCTGTGATCGTCAGCAGCGTCCTTGGCCTGCCGGCGCTGCTCGCGTCAACGGCGGCCGGTCAGACACTGCACAACGAGCTCGGGCTTCGGTCTGCGATCGCGGCCCAGATGGCGCAAGGCCCACAAAACGAGGCAGCCTTGGTCGTCGACCTCGGCAACGGCCAGGTCATGTTCTCCGACCGGGCCGGCACCGCGCTTCCGACCGCTTCGCTGATGAAGTTGTTCACCACCTCGACGGCCCTCATACGCCTCGGCACGGGCGCGCGGCTGACGACCCGCGTGTTCGCCACCGGGACGCGTCAGAGCAACACGTTGAACGGCAACCTATACCTGCGCGGCGGTGGCGACTTCACGTTCGGAGACGCCTCGTTCAGCCGCCGGGCGTACGGCGGCGGCGGCACGGTCCAGTCGCTCGCCGCGGCCATCCGCAACTCGGGGTTGCGCCGGATCCAGGGCTCGGTCTACGGCGACGCGTCGTTGTTCAGCGACGGCACCGGGACCCCGTTCGATCTCGTGCTCTGCAAACAGCCTCTGTTCGGGCCCGGCTGCCCCTACGGCCCCGCCGGTCGCCTGGAGCGCCTGCTGCCATGGGGCCCGCGGACGGCGATCAGCTTCGACCGGGGGCTAGCGAACGCCACCAGCGCCCGACCCCAACGGCAACCGGTCCAGTTCGCCGCCCAAGCGCTCGTCAATGGCCTTAGGGCCGACGGCGTACGAGTGGCCGGCGGCGCCAGCGCACGCGCCACCCCGGCCCTGGTCACCCCGATCGCTCAGACGCAGTCGCTACGGATGTCGCGGCTGGCGGCGCTGATCAACCAACCCTCGGACAACTACGCCGCCGACGTCCTGTTACGCGACCTCGGCGGGCGCCTGGAGGGCCACGGATCAGGCGCGGCCGGGACGATCGCGGTCACCGACACGATGCGTCGTTTCGGTCTGCATCCGCAGATGGTGACGGGGTCAGGTGAGAGCGTGCGCGACCTGGACTCACCGCGCGATCTCGTCGGTCTGCTGCGCCTGATGCACCAGCGTCCGGAAGCCGCAGCGTTTGCACACTCGCTGTCGCAGGCCGGTCGCAATGGTTCGGACACTGGCTATGCCCACACGGCCGCGGACGGGCGCTGCGCGCTGAAAGGCGGCACCCACGTCGGCCTGAAACAGCCGGAGAACACCCTGAACGTGAGCGGGTACTGCCGCAGCATCGGCGGGCGACAGTTCGCGTTCGTGGTGATGATGACCGGACTCCCGATGAAGTTCGTCCCGCCCGACAAGATCGTCTCACCCGGGTACGCGCTCCAGCACCAGATCGTCGAGGACCTCGCGGACGATCGCGGCTGACCCGAGATCCGGCATCAGCAAGTGCGCGCGGTGCTGGTTGGTCGCCAATCCTCGCTCGCTCCTTGACCTGTCGCGGATGGAAGCCTGCACCGCCGCTGGTGATCGCGCGATGATGAAGACGTTGCCCGCCGCGATGTAGGATGCCCGGCGAACACCGGGCGCAGTAGGAAAAGGAGGCTGGGCGGCATGAAGCGTGTCAGTCAGGGCATCGTGTGCGTGACGCTGCTCGCTTTCGTGTTGCTCGCCGCCGGCACCGCCGGTGCGCGAGCCTTGTCCCTGCCCGGCGTGTCCGCATCGGCGTACGCGCCGGTCGGCGCCGCGCTCGACACCGCGGTCCCCGCGGCGGGCGGCGGCTATGAGATCCAGATCGGCGGCAACTGCCTTCCTAACCAGGCCGGGTGCGGCGCCGCCCGCCAGTTCCCCTACGGAAGCCACCCGGTCCAGCTGGTCGTGCTCAAGCGCTCGACCCTGTCAACCGTCACCAGCCAGGGGCTCGGTCCCGGCGCGAATAGTGCGAACGTCGCCGCCGCGGTGGCGACAAAGTACGGCAGCGGGGGGTACCTGATGATCCTGGCCGACCTTCCGGGCCAGGCGACCAGTACCGCGTACAGCCGAGCGATCGCGATCATCACCGGGTCTCCTGGGGCTGGACAGGTCAACTGGGCGGGCGGGTGGGCGGCGGCCGGCGTGCCGAACCCGACGCCGACACCGGGTGAGGTCTGGGGCACCCTCAACCCCGGGTTCGTCGCCAACGGCGCTCACGTGCTCGGCGACCTGCGCGGCTACTTCCAGCGGGCGCAGGTGCTGCCGACCGTCGCGGAGTACTCGTTCGTCAGCGGGCGCTACCTGAGCTACAACACGCAGGCACCGGGAAGCTGCCCCGTAACCGCCCGCCTGTTCAGCCGCCTGTGCAGCGGACCAGCCGTCGACGTGATGCAGATCGGACCGGCGCGCTACTCGCTGACGCTGCCCGACGCCGCCCATTGCACGGGCGGCTACGCGATCGTCGTGCTCGATGCCGCGAACCTCGTCCCGCTCTCCCAGGGCGCGTACGCGACGAACTGCCCATCCGGGGGTGAAGACAGCGCTGGCTGGCGGGGGGTCAACACGGCGCTGGCGCACGCCGCCTCGATCCAGGCGTCGCTGGTGTTCATGCAGAGCATCGGTAATCCGGCGAACCCCGGCTGCGTGTGCTCGTCGTTCGGGTTCTCGAGCGGCCCCTCGATTGAGTCACTCGGCGCAAACGCCGAGACCTGGGTCCGCTCACTCTTGGCCGGCGGCTACCTGAACGACAACCCGCACAGCGGTTACGCGATGGTCGGCTCGCCGTCGATCGCGGCCGACGCCCTACCGGGGTCCCACCCGGAGTCATACGCGCCGGAAGCGGTGAGCACGCTCACTGGTCACGGCGCCCGCCTGCAGGGGATGCTGCGCGGGGACTACCAGTCGAACTACCTCCCGGTCACGGGATCCGACGCACCCAAGGCGCTCGGGGTGACGCCGGCAACCACGGAGTTCATGCCGCCGAAGGCGTGGCCGACCGGCGAGACGTCAGGGCAGTTGAAGGTGCTGCAGTGGATCAGCAACGGCGCACAAGGCGGTCCGGACCCGTTCGTCGCCCTCCAGTATTCGGCAAGCTCCTCGTGCTACCAACCGGCCGTCCCGGACGTGCGGTTCGAGTTCTGCGACATCAACCGGGACTACAACGACGTCGAGCATGCGATCACTCCCTCGACCGTGCCGGCAGCCTGCGGCTGCGCGCAGGGCGACTGGGCCACCGTGACGACCGACTTGTCACTCGAGATCTCGGCCCGCAACAACGTCCTGCACGATTTCTCCACGCTCAACCGCGTCTACGGCAACGGCCTCACCTGCGAGAACGCCTCCGTTGACCTGAACTCGATCACCGCGAAGATCGTCAAGGCGGTCAAGGTCAACGGGGACTCGCTGATCGTGGGCGGGTTGTGGGACCTGCTGGCGTCCGACGGGTTGAACGTCATCTCGTCGATCCTCTACGACTTCCCGGACAACGATAAGGCGGCCAAGGCGGCCAACATCGTGAACAACATGAGCGCGCTCGGGTACCTTGCCGCCGACATCGTCAATGCGGTGGGTCACTACCGGCATGCGCCGCCGAGCCTCGCCCAGCGGGTGAGCGCGACCGCCCAGACCCTCGGCCCGATCCTCAAGCAGACGTACTGCACGACGCAGTTCGGGCTCGGTCGCGCAGAGGCGGCGATCCTCTCGGACTATGGCAAGCTGATCGCCCAGGGCAGCAGCCCGTCGCTCCAGGTCAGCCAGACAACGCTCAACGCGATCGAGCCCCAGCTCGAGATTTCGGCCAAGCGCTTCATCTACGAGCACCTACTCCCGGTCGTCTACCACCCCTACGCGCTGCTGCTCGACGGCAACGAGAACAAGACCGGGACGACGCTGGCGACCTACCGGTGCGGCACCAACGCGTTCTTTGAGCACGGTCACCCATGGGCAAAGGCTCCCGCCGGCGCAAGCATCCGCATCTCTCCCTACACCCCGGTGAACCCGCTTGGCGGCAAGCAGGCGGTGGCAATCGTGCTGAGCTCTCCGACGAACTTCAGTCGGGCGTTCACGTCCATCAACCCACGCATCCCGCCGGCGAGCATCATGCAGACGATCACCGGCTCGCTCGCCAACGGTGACCTCGGCGTGTCACGGTTCGACCTCCTGCTCCACCACTTCCGCCGGTACGCCATCACCTGCGGGACCTTCAAGGTCTTTCACGGCTACCAGAACAAGGTGTACGGTCCCAAGGACGTGGCGTGGCCGTGATGGACCGGTCCGGGAGTTCCGCCAGCAGTGGTTACGCGGGTGCCGGCTCGATCCCGACGACCCTCGGGATCTTCGCTCCACCGTGCACGTAGACCCGGACGCTCCCCGGGCCGATCGCCGTCTGCCAACGCGCGGCATCGAAGCTGACAGCGGTCGGCAGCAGGCAGGATGTGCCGGCGATGTCGGCCCACAGGGTGATGTGAGGGACGCTGGAGTTCGGGCCTTCCAGCGTCTCGGTCCGCCGTACACGGACCGGGCCGTTGAGCGCACGCACCGCATCGTTGGTCTGGCGCTGCGCGGCACGTTCGAGCAGGAAGAACGTGATGACCCACATCACGCCGGTGCCGAGCGGCACCGGCCAGGGACCGTCCTGGACGACCAGCAGCAGCGTTAAGAGCCCGAACACCGCCGCGCCGCCCCACGTGCCGATCGATAGCCGTCGGACCTCGACGTCGGGCGCTCAGCGCCTGGTCTCGTACCTGGTCAGCACCACGCCGTCGGGAAACGTCCGGGTTTCCACCAGGCTCAGGTTCACCCAGTTGTCGAGGGCCGTGAAGAACGGTGTGCCGCCGCCCAGCAAAACCGGGTGGGTGACGATCAGGTACTCGTCGATCAGCCCGGCTCGCATCGCCGCCGCCCCGAGTGTCGCGCCGCCGATGTCCATGGGGCCGCCGTCGTCGGCCTTGAGCCGGGTGATCTCGCCGACCGCGTCGCCGGCGACCAGACGGGTGTTCCAGTCCACCGTGCTGGTCGTCGAGGAGAACACCACCTTCGGCATGTCCCGCCAGCGGCGAGCGAACTCAATCTCCGCCGGCGTGGCGCCCGGCTGCTGGTCGGCGGTCGGCCAGTGGGAGCTCATCGTCTCCCACAGCTTGCGCCCGTACAGCGCCAGGCCTGTCGCCGCCACCCGGTCAGACCACCACTGGAACAGTTCATCGCTGGGCACGCTCCAGCCGAGGTCGTCGCCGGGCGCGGCGATGTATCCGTCCAGGCTCAGGTTCATGCCAAAGGTCAGTTCCCGCATAGCGTCAGCCTCCCATAAGTCGGTATTCGGCGTACAGACCGGCAAGCCACGCAAAGATCATCGGTCAGGCCCACTGACGGACCGCTGACCACCACGCCAAGCAGATGCTCCGCAATGGAAGGAACCGTGCCGGCACACCGTCGCGTGGAACGGCACGGAGGTTCAACCTCCTCAGGCGTCAAGGTCGGACGCAACCCGTCGGAGGCGACATCGCCGCTTCTCGACAATCTCGAGTCGGATCAAGCCGAGCCGATCGTAGATCCGCGAGATGTGCTGGACGACGGCCTTCTCCGAGATCACGAGCCGGCGGGCGATCGCGGCGTTGCTCCGCTAGCGACCGGCGAAGCTCACGACATCTCGTCCGAGCGGGAACTCATCGATGCGCCGCCCGGAGCCCGTCCGGTCGACCGGTACCGGGCTGCCAGCGTTGATGGTCGCAACGAGCGAGGCGGTGAGCGGCGGGATCTGGCCGTCAAACCGGAGCCGATCGAAGACGAACGGCAGCCCATCCGACGCGAGCGCCGAAGGCCGGTCCATCACCTGGAAGTGGAGGTGTGGACCCGACGAGGCACCCGAGTTTCCGAGCTGCGCGATCACCTGACCACGGCGCACTTCGTCCCCGCGGTGGACGCGGACGCTGCCCGGCTTCAGGTGGGCATAGAACGCGTAGCGTCCACGGCCGAGCGACAGGATGACGTAGTTGCCGTTGGCCCCCTCGAGCGTGACCGGCCGCTGGTGGTTCGGAATCTGGTCCGGGAACCGGTCAACTGCGGCCGCCACCCGCGCGTCGGCGACTGCCAGCACCGGCTTTCCATAGAACACCCAGCTGGTGTTGAGATCAGGGTTGCCGACGACGAACCGGCGTTGCTCGTCCATGCCGTTCCAATCGATCGCGAACCGTTGCCCGAGGGACAGCTTGCCGTCGACGGGCTGAATCGAACGGCGGTGCGGACCGTCACAGCAGCTGCCGAGCGCGATCCAGCCGGCGCCCCGCAACGGCGGTCCGAGTATCACCGGCGGCCGCAGATCGACCCGAGCGAATCCGCCCCGCTCCGTGATCGTGGTCGGCAGGGGCAGACCCGAGGGCACCGCCACGGTGAGGCTGTGCGCGACCGCCGAGGGCAACGATCGGCGGCTGCGAACGACGACCTCGAGCCAGACCACGCCTACTCCGGAGGCCGGGATTGCGGTCGTCGCGTCAGTCGGAAGCGACAGCAGCGACATCGACGACTTCAGACGTGCACCGCTGAGACGCTGAAGCGCCACGTGGCGCGACGCATCGCTGACCGAAACCGAGCGGACCGAAACCGGAACGGGGAAGCCGTTGGTCAGCGTCAGTTCGTACACCACGTGAAACCGGCCATCCATCCCCTTGAACCACCGTGGCGGGGTAAGCACGGACATCACCAGCGGCGTGTAGCGCTCGGCGGCAGGCGTGATGCGGAGCGGCGCTGCGGCGGCGCGCGAACTCGTCGAGGCCGTCCACAGGCACGCGACTGCCGCGACCACACCCAGGCTGTGAGCGATTCTGCCCTTCACCATCCGCGATTACACGGTTCGAGCGAGCGGATCAGGCGACTCGTCGACCAGCTCATTGCGATCGCAGCGACGCCGGATACAGGTGCTGTGCGATCTGACCGAAGAGTTCAAGCGTCGGGGTCGAAGAGTTCGACGAGAGATTGGCGACTGCGCTGATCTCGGCTCGGGTGCCGGGGTCGTAGAAGGTCTCGCTACTGAAGCCGTAGATCGCGCCGTCGTGCCCGAGCCAGTCGCCGAACCGGAGGATCCCGAGGCCGTAGCCGACGCGAGGGCCGCTCCCATTCGGGATCGCGCCGAACCTCAGGCGCTGCGCCTGGAGGCGGCGGCTGAGCAGTGTCCCCTTCGCCAGCACCTCCCCCCACCTGACCAGGTCCCGGAACGTCGAGATCATCCCGCCCGCGGTCCACGCCAGCCCGGGATTGATAGACGTGTAGTCACGGATCCGGCCCTTTCCGTTGTCGCCCGCGTAGTAGCCGTGCGCAAACGGGCTCGGCATCGCCGGCGTGGTCGGGAAGCTGGTGGCGCGTAGGCCGGCGCGCTTGATCACGTCGCGCGTGATCACCGACTCAACCGACTGCCCGGTCACCTTCTGCAGGATGATCCCGAGCAGGACGTAGTTGGAGTCCGCGTACTGGGTTCTCGCTCCGGGCGCGAACAACGGCTGGTGGCGGCGGATGATCGCGACCGCGTCGCTCGGCTTGAACGGCGAGCGCGGATTGGCGTTGAAACGAAGGCGCCAAGCCGGATCGCTCGTGTAATCGTAGATCCCCGAACGCATCGCCAAGAGCTGGCGCACCGTGATCTGCCGTCCGTTGGGAATCCCGCTCACCCATCGCGACAGCTTGTCCGCGAGGGACAGCCGACCACGCTGCACCTGCTCCAGGATGGCTGTGGCGGTGAAGGATTTCGTGATACTCGCGATCCGCACATGGTCGGCGATGCGCATCGGCTTGCTCGTAGCCAGGCTTGACACGCCATAGGTCTTGACGTAGCTGCCTTTCGGCCCGCTGACGGCGATTGAGACACCAGGTAACCGTTCAGTCTGCATGATCCGCATCACCGCCTGGTCGACAAACTGGCGATTGGTCGTGGAAAGCGGCGCGGCACGCGCACTGGCAGCACCAAGAACCAGCGCCATCATCGCGAGGAGGCCCGCGGTACGGAAACGAAGCATGCACACCAGCATACGGGCGCAATCTGCGTTCGCCTATAGACCTAAGTCGCCAGCCATCGCTTTTGCTCGGCTCGACATGATGGAAGCGTCCGGCAGAAGAGGCCGACGTTGCGACGTTGCGTGGCAATCACGCATCTCGAGCCGGCCGATCCTGCGCCTAGTGAACTCAGTCGATCGTGACCGTCGTCCGCTCGATGCTCCAGCTCCGGCCGCGCCGCAGGCGTAGCGTCAGCGTGTAGCGTCCCGGGTGCACCGGCCGCTGATTGGTGAGTGCGAGCTCTGACCGTCCGCGGGTGATCGACACGCGCGATCCGGTGGCGTATACGACGGGCCCGCGGGACAGAGTCGCACGCACGGTGCTGCCGGAGGTCGTGAATTTCACCGTGCCGGAGACGAGCTTGCCGGTGCACTTCTGACGGCTGACCGTGTGGTGCTTGATCTTCACCTTGACCGTCGTGCACGTAATCAGCTCGACCTTTCCGGCCGGACCTCGCGGACCAGTGGCACCAGTTGCCCCCGGGGAGCCCGGCGCCCCCGATGGTCCGGTCGCACCGGTCGGTCCGGTCGGCAGGCTCCCGCCGGTGCCCGACACTGTCACCGCAGCGGGAGCGACCGGCGCGTTGGTCAGGAGCGTCAGCGTCGCCGAACGTGCACCCTGCGCCTGCGGCGCGAAGCGCACCCCGATGTTGCAGTTCGAGCTGACGGGCATCGGCTGCTGGCACTCGTCGTCGATCAGGAAGTCGCCCGGGTTCGCGCCCGTGAGCGTGTAGCCCGAGACGACGAGCGGTGCCGAGCCGTTGTTCGTCACGCTCAGCAGCTGCTGGGCGCTGAGCGTGTCCTGGGGCTGGACGGCGCCGAAGGTGACCGATGAGGCTCCTTCGGTCGCCGTCGGAGCGTCGTAGGTGAGCACGACTTGGGCCTGAGTGCCGCTCGGTGTTGCGGGGCTCACGATGGTCGAGCCTGGCTCCGTGAACGTGGAACCGCCGCCGCCGCCAGACCCACCGCCGACACCGGAGCCGCCACCACCGCCGCCGTAGTAGCCGCCGCCACCGCCGCCACCACCACCGAAGTTGCCGACACCACCGGGCGCACCGGCACCACCGAGGCCGAAAGCTCCGGCCGTTCCGTTGGACCCCGAGCCGGTCTGGGCTCCTGCGGTGCCGCCGGACGATCCGCCGCCGGCACCGCCGCCGCTGCCGCCGCCCTCAGCGGCCCCGCCGGCGCCCCCGGCGTTGCCGCCGGCACCTCCGAACTCACCGCTGTTGGCTTCGCCCCCCGCACCGCCGCCGCCGCCAGCGACGATGAGCGCGCCGTAGCTCTGCGTGGGCGGCCCCCCCACGGCGAGGACGGACGCGCCGCCACCGCCGGCGCCGCCCTGGTTCCCTGAACCGCCTCCGGTCCCGCCGCCGCCGCTCCCACCCGTCGCGTTCCCGCCGAAGAACACGCAGTCACCGCCGACCGCGCCAACCTCGACGAATAGTTGCTCTCCCGGGGAGACGCTGACCGCCGCGGTCACGGAGGCACCTTCTCCACCACCACCCAAACTGGAGCATCCGCCGCCGCCACCAGCGGCACCGACCACGTGTGCCGTAATACTGCTGACGCCGGTCGGAACCGTGAACGTGGAACTGCCCGCCGAGGAGAACGTCGCGGTCGCGGTCGTGTCTCCGGACGCCGCCGACGCGGTGAGACACGCGATAGCGACACTGCCAGCGAGCGCGACCACCCACGAACGCGCGTGCCGCTGCACAACCGGACCGGAGAACCGCAGAACTCTCCTCATGGAAATCCCCTCAGGACGACATCGATCGAGACCATGTCGCCGACCGGTCCCGCCCGAGCCACGGCCGACGATGACACGGCCAATCTACACCCGCTATACCCCGTGCGCCATCGCGTACAGCCGCAGGCCCCACGACGTCCGCGGAACGACGCGCGGTCCCGCTACGACGCTGACCCACGGACGAGCGGCCGGACCTCCTCTGGCGAGAACACCTCGGGACGTATTTCGCTCGGCGGTCAGAAGGCGAACCAGACATCCGGCGATTTGCAGGCCCATCCCGATGCCGCCGGTGGGGATCGAACCCACGACCTTCGGATTAAAAGTCCGCTGCTCTGCCAGCTGAGCTACGGCGGCGCTCCACCCATGATGGCGGATGCGTCGGGGAACGCGGCTGGCGGGAGATTGGTCTAGCGCTTGACGTCGGGGTTGGGGAGCATGAAGTCGCGGATGACGGCCACGAGATCCTGGTAGGAGCCGATGAAGCCGCGCAGGGTGCGGGCGGTGGCTCCGTAGGTGTCGAACTCGGGGACGGCCATGCCGTCGGCGTCGTAGGCGCGTCGGAAATCGGGCAGGCGCGAATAGAGCTGGTCGACGATGCCGTCGGGCACCGGGTTGTCGATTCGCTCGGCGACCTCGATCTCGGAGGCGTTGAACTGCTTCTGCCACGCATGCGTGATCGTGAGCACGATGTCGCCGCCGATCAGCTCTGACCAGTGCAGGTGGTGGCGGTAGGCGGCGGCGAGCAGACGGCAGCGGTAGCCGCGCTCCTGGTAGATCGAATACGCGTGCTTGAACGCGGCGACGCCGGCCCAGTGGACAGCGCCCGGATCGAGGACAACCTCGTCGCGCTTGACGAGCGCGGCCATCCAGTCGTCAAGCCGGCCGACCATGATCGTGCACACCGGCGACATCCCAGACGTATCTTCACCCGCAGCCTCACGGCGAGCCAACCCGCGCGCGACCGCCTCGGCAACCGCGAGCGACTGGGGGACGGTGAAACACACCGTCGCGTTGATCGAGGCTCCGGCGGCGGTGACCTCCTCGATCGCGGCGATGCCCGCGGCGGTCGCCGGGATCTTGATCTGCATGTTCGGCGCGAGCGTGGCGAAGCGCAGGCCCTGTTCGGTCAGGCGCGCGGCGTCACGGTAGAACTTCGGATTGGTCTGGATCGAGAGGCGACCCTTGAGACCGTTCTCGCGCTCGAACACGGGCAGCAGCAACTCAGAGGCCTTGACCGCCATCTCCTCGATCACCTGCCAGGCGACCTCGTCCTCGGTCGCCGTCGGGTTATCGGTGATGATCCCGACGATCCGCTCGCGCCAGAGGTCCATCTCCTTCTTCAGGACCTCGCCGACGATCGTTGGGTTGCTGGTGGCGCCGACCGCGCCGCGCTCGATCGCGTAGGTGAGCTCGGCGATCGAACACGAGTCGTTCCAGTAGTCCGTCGCGGTGAGAGCCGTCTCCCATAGTGGGCCCTGGCCAGGCGCGTCGACCCTCGGCGCAGGCGCCGCTTCAGTGGACGTTGTCATCAGCAGATCTCTTTCACTCGTCGTGGTTGACTGTCACTTCTCGACGAAGTAGGCGCCGTGGCCCTGACCGTCGGAGTAGTAGCGGCTGGTGACGGTCTTCTTGCGGGTGAAGAACTCGACCGCGTCGCCACCGTGGGCATGGAGGTCGCCGAGGAAGCTGTCCTTCCATCCCGAGAACGGGAAGAACGCCACCGGCGCGGCGACCCCGATATTCACCCCGACCATCCCCGCCTGCACGTCATGGCGGTAGCGCCGGACCGCCGCGGCGGACTCGGTGAAGATCGACGTGCCGTTGCCGAACCGGCTCGAGTTGACGATCTCGATCGCCTCGTCGAGCGTGTCCGCGTGCACGACGCAGAGCACCGGTCCGAACACCTCCTCCTGCGCGATCGGCATCTCCGCCGTGACGTCGTCGAGGATCGTCGGGCCGAAAAACGCGCCGCTCGGATCCAGACCGCCGGTCGCCGCACGGCCGTCGACGGCGAGCGACGCGCCGTCGGCGACGCCGCGCTCGACCCAGCCGGTGATCCGGTCGCGTGCCGTGCACGACACGACCGGTCCGACATCGGTGCCGTCCTGGAGCCCGTCACCGACGTGCAGGGCGCGGGTCTTCTCGATCAGCGCCGGCATCAGCCGCTCATGGGCCTCGCCGACGGTGACGACAACCGACCCCGCCATGCAACGCTGCCCAGCGGCGCCGAACGCGGAACCGATGATCCCGTCGACGGTCTTGTCGATGACGGCGTCGGGCATGATCACCATGTGGTTCTTGGCGCCGCCGAGGGCCTGGACGCGCTTCCCGGCCTTGGCCGCGCCTTCGTAGACGATCTTCGCGACCGGCGCGGAGCCGACGAACGAGACGGCGTCGATCCCCGGGTGGGCGAGGATCCCCTCGACGATCTCGCGACTCCCGTTGACGAGCCCCACCACCCCCGGCGGGAGGCCGATCGAGTCGAGCACCTCGAACGCGATCTGCTGGGTGAGCGGCACCTGCTCGGACGGCTTGAGGATGAACGCGTTGCCGCAGCCGATCGCGAACGGCAGAAACCAGAACGGGACCATCGCCGGGAAGTTGAACGGCACGATCGCGGCGCACACGCCCACCGGCTGGCGGATCGTCTCGCAGTCGACACCGCGGGCGACGTCCTCGAGGATCCGGCCCTGCATCGTCGTCGGAATCGCGCACGCGCACTCGACCATCTCGATCATCCGCGCCACCTCGGCCCGGGCGTCGTCGATCGTCTTGCCCATCTCGGTCGTCACCGAACGGGCGAGTTCCTCCTTGCGGGCCTCGAGTCCCTCGCGGAGCTCGAACAGCTTGCGGGCGCGCCCGATCGTCGACACATCGCGCCACGCGGGCAGCGCCGCCCGCGCTGCGGCGACAGCAGCGTCGAGCTCGGCCGCGCCGGAGAGCGGCACGTGCGCGAGTACGGCGCCGGTCGCTGGATTGGTGACCTCGAGCGTGTCGCGGTCCGGATCCGTCGCGGTCCACTCGCCGCCAATGTAGTTGCGCAGGGTGGCGGTCGCGGTTGCAGTCATGTCAGGGACTCCTCGTCTTCTGTCAGCGCGACGGCAGCGTTGCCGTCAGCAGCCATTCGTGGTCGGGATCGTTGTGGAAGACCCACGTCCGCGTCGGGCCTGCCATCACATTGAGGTAATACGAGCGGTACCCCGCGGGCACGCCCACCGGGTGATAGCCGCGCGGGACGAGAACGACCTCGCCATCGCTCACCGCGAGCGTCTCGTCGAGACTGCGGTCATCGGTGTAGACGCGCTGGACGATGAACCCCTGCGGCGGGTCGATCCGGTGGTAGTAGGTCTCCTCCAGGTAGGACTCCACCGGGAGGGCATCGCGGTCGTGCTTGTGCGGCGGATAGCTCGACCAGTTGCCCTCCGGGGTCAGCACCTCGGTGACGAGCAGCGACTCTGCCTCATCCTCTCCGGTGCCCATCATGATCGGATGGACGACGCGCTCGGAGGAGCCGCTGCCGCGCGTCTCGGGTTCGACCGCCGCGCTCGGGAGCAGCCGCGCGGGCGCGCCCGACCGCGCCGGGGCGAAGCAGAGTGCCACCTCGGCGGGATCCCTAGAGGAACCGGCGACGGAGAACGAGGTGCCGGGCGGGAGGTAGGCCGCCTCGGGCAGGCCGCTGAACGGGTCAGGACGGCCGCCCACCGAAGGCCAATCGCCGTGTGCCGAGTCGATGTCGACCGTGCCACCGAGGACGACGATGCACACCTCGCGCTCGCCGGTCGAGCGCTCGGCGCGCGCGCCGGAGGCGAGGCGCAGCACCTCGATGCCGACGTACGTCCACCCCGCCGACTCCGGGGTCACCGTCAGCACCGAGCCGTCGATGGCGGGCGCGGGCGCGGGTTTGACGATCAGGCTGGTCACGGTGCCTCCGGATACGGTCGCTTCGGTCTCCACGCAGATTACGACCGGTGCGTCGGGTTCGACACCGTCCGTAGCGATCACACGCGATTGCGCAATCGGCGGCGCCAGCGCAGGCGGCTGCCGACCCGCTCGGACCACCGTTGTACTGGAAGCGGCCGGATGCAATGATCTCGCGCCACTCGGCAAGGGAGCGTGAGGTGTTCGGACGGGGACGGCAACACGCGCAGGCGGTGATCGTCGCGCGGGAGACGCACGAAGGGATGTACCGGCACGGGATCAACGTCTATGCGCCCACCGGGCAATATCACCACGTCTATGACTACGTGGCCGATGTCACGCCCACCGACGGCGAGAGCCCGTTCCGCGCGATGTTCACCGAGATGTTTGAGAGCGACGAGGAGTACCGCCCGCTTCCGGGTGACACCGTTGCAGTGACGGTCGACAAGGACCACAAGGTCGCGTTTGACCGCAGCGCGCTTTACGAGCGCGCGCAGGCGAGCAAGAAGGCTGAGCGCAGCAGCTTCGCGTCGCTCGCCAGTCAACCGGTCGGAACGCCGGCGCCGAACGCACCCATCGCCGGCTCCGGCAGCGATGGCTCCAGCGGGGATCCGCGGGTCGACATCCTCCAGGTGAGTCTCCGCCAGGCGGTACGCCGCGGCGACATCCCAGAGGTCAAGCGGCTCAGCACCGAGCTCGCCGCGCTTGAGCACGAGCTCAAGCCGGGCGCGTAACCGCGACCGTCTCGATCTCGACCAGCATCCGCGGGTCGACGAGGCCCTCGACGCCGACCATCGTCATCAGCGGGCGGATCTCGCCGAAGACATCGCCGTGGGCGCGGCCGACCTCCTCGGAGCGCGAGATGTCGGTGACGTAGATCCGGGTCTGGATCACGTCGCTCAGGGAGGCGCCCGCGCGTCCAAGCTCGTGCTCGACCTTGCCGAGGATCTCAATCGTCTGGTCGTACGGCGAGGCGCCGAGCACGACGCCGTCGGCATTCACCGACGTCGTCCCGCCGACGATGACGAAACCGGGGACGACGGCCACCCGGCTGAAGCCGTACTTGCCTTCGTAGGGCGAGGGCGGGTCACCGCCGAGGCGCTCGAGGCCGTCGGGGCTCATCAGTGGCGGAAGTGCCGACGGCTGGTGAACACCATCGCCGCGCCGGCGGCGTCGACCGCCTCGACGACATCTGGGTCACGCATCGAGCCGCCCGGCTGAATGACCGCTGTGACGCCGGCCTCGAGGGCCAGCTGCGGACCGTCAGCGAACGGGAAGTACGCGTCGGAGGCCATCACGCAACCCTGAACCCCGGACTGGGCCTTCTCGAGCGCGAGGCGGACCGAGTCGACACGGCTCATCTGGCCCGCGCCGATCCCGACCGACGCCAATTCCCGGGCGAGGACGATCGCGTTCGAGCGCACGTGCTTGCAGACGCGCCACGCGAACAGCAGCTCCTGCCACTCCTCCTCGGTCGGGCGACGTTCGGAGACGACCTGCATCTCGGCGCGATCCTCCAGATCGGCGTCGCGGTCCTGGACGAGCATGCCGCCGATCACCTGGCGCAGGTGGGGCTCGATCATGTTCGGGGAGCGGCGCTCGCGGTCGTCGAGCACGCGCATGTTCGGCTTGGTGGAGAGCACCTCCAGGGCATCGTCGCTATAGCCGCGGGCGAAGATGACCTCCACGAACTGGTTGATGAGCGCTTCGGCGAGCGCCTTGTCGACGCTGCGGTTGATCGCGATCACGCCGCCGAACGCGGACATGGGGTCGCAGGCGAAGGCCTTCTCGTAGGCCTCTAGCCCAGTCGAGGCGACGGCGACACCGCACGGGTTGTTGTGCTTGACGATCACGCACCCGGGGATCTTGAACTCGGAGAGCAGCAGCCGGGCGGAGTCGAGATCGAGCAGGTTGTTGAACGACAGCGCCTTGCCGCCGAGCTGGGAGACCATCGAGAGGACGTGGGTGCGCGTCCCGACCTGGGCGTAGTAGGCGGCGCGCTGGTGCGGGTTCTCGCCGTAGGGCAGCTCGAGCACCTTCTCGAACGCGCGGACCAGGAGCGGGGGGAAGTCCTCGCGCTTCTCCTGGAACCAGCGGGCGATTGCGGTGTCGTACCGGGCGGTGTAGGCGAATGCCTCGGCGGCCAGGCTCTCCCGCGTCGTCGGCGAGAGGCGACGCTCGGACTCCCGCAGCTCGTCGAGGACGGCGTCATAGCTCGCGGGGCTGACGATCGGGGCGGCGAAGGAGCAGTTCTTGGCGGCGGCGCGGATCATCGTCGGGCCGCCGATGTCGATGTTCTCGACGACCTCGTCGTCGGTGACGCCGCGGGTCGCGGCCGTCCGCTCGAACGGATACAGGTTGACGCACACGAGATCGACGAACTCGACCTCCTGCTCCTGGGCGGCGACGAGGTGCTCCGGGTTGTCGCGGACGGCGAGCAGGCCGGCGTAGAGCTTGGGATGAAGCGTCTTGACCCGGCCGTCCATGATTTCCGGAAAGCCGGTCAGGTCACTGATCGAGCGGACCGGGACGCCCGCGTTTTCCAGCTCCCGGGCGGTGCCGCCCGTGGAGATGATCTCGATCCCGAGATCGGCCAAGCCGCGGGCAAACTCGACGATCCCGGTCTTGTCTGAGACCGACAGCAACGCACGCCCAACCTGGACCTCGCCAGGGGCGACAGGAGAAATCGAAGAAACGGGCTCGGTGCCCCGGGGCATGCAACCGCGACTCTAGCGGTCTGAGGCGATACCGGAGTCGATGACGACCCGCCGCGGATGGTCCGGATCGAGGCGGACGACGCCCTGGGCGATCAGGCGGACCGCCTCGGGCAGGAGTTCGTGCTCGATGGGGTGCAAACGCTCAAGCACGGCGTCGGCGTCGGTCGCATCCGGCAGTTCGATCGCCCGCTGAAGGATGACCGCGCCGGAATCGACCCCGTCATCGACGAAATGGACGGTGACGCCGAACACCTTGACGCCATAGTCGATCGCCTGCTGGACGGCGGCGAGCCCGGGAAACGCTGGGAGCAGCGCCGGGTGGACGTTGATGACCCGCTTGGGGAAGCGGGCGAGAAACGCGGGGCTCAGCAGCTGCATGTAGCCCGCGAGGACGACGAGCTCGACACCCCGCTCGAGGAGCCAGTCGGCGATCGCCCGGTCACGTGCCGCGCGCCCCCCGTCGGCGTAGTCAGCGATCGGGAAGACCCGCGCCGCGACGTCCGCCGCGGCGGCGCGCGAGAGCGCGTAGGCGTCCGGCTTGTCCGAGGCGACCGCGACGATCGCGACCCCGTCCCGCCCGTGGACCCGGTCGAGCAGTGCCTGGAGGTTCGTACCCGACCCCGACGCAAGGACCCCGACGTTCATGTGAGCGACGGCTGCGCCGCGCGGAGCTTCGGAAACCGCCCGCCGCTCGAGGCGAGCGTGCCGGCGGCGAGCATCTCATCGACCCGCCCGAGCACGTCGTCGTTCCGCAGGTGGGCGAAGGACCCGTACTCGGGCAGTTCGTCGTAGGCGTGCTCGGCGATCACCTTGGAGCGGCCGCCGCGGAGGATCTCGACCGCCCGCGTGCGCCCGACGGAGGGGCGAGCGGTCCGCACGACGGAGACGATCGCGTCGTCGAGATCGACCGGCGCATCGTCCGCGCCAGGGCCGGCCCCACCCCGAGCACCACCGCCAGCACGACCGCGAGGCGCCGACGCCGAGCGGCGCGCGAACGCTGGGCTCGCCCACTCACCGGGCGGCCCGTCGCAGGCGTCGCAACACGGGCCGAGCGGCGCCGGGTCCGAGCGATCGCCGAAGTGCGTGAGCAGGGCGCGCCGGCGGCACTGCTCACGCTCGACGTAATCCCAGATCGAGCGGTACTGAGCCCAGCGGGCCCGCTCGGCGTCCCGCGCGGAGGATTGACAGATCGAGAGCATCCGCGCGTTCCAATCCCCGACGATCTGCCCGGCGATCCTGTCCGGCGGAGCGGGCTCGGGGCGGATCATCCCGGCGCGCGCGAGATGGCCGATGATCGAGCGCGTCGCCTCCTCGGCGTCACGGGCGCCGGTGAGGCCGGCGAGCTCGGAGACGGCGACGTCGTAGCGACCGTCGAGCCCGGCCCAGCGCAGCCGCTCGCCGACCCGCTCGAACACGCCGTCCTCGACCCGCGAGCGCTGAATGAAGAAGACATGGAGCGCCTTGTCCTTCTGCTCGGCGAGCAAGAGGCCGCGGGCGGGACGCCCGTCACGACCGGCACGGCCGACCTCCTGGTAGTAGGCCTCGAGCGAGGCGGGCACCGCCGCGTGGGCGACCGTCCGCACATCGGCCTTGTCGATCCCCATGCCGAACGCGTTGGTCGCGACGATCACCGGGACCTCGCCGGACATGAATCGTTCCTGCGTTTGGTGGCGCACGCCGCGCTCAAGGCCGGCGTGGTAGGCAAGCGCCTCGACCCCGAGCGATCCGCGGAGCTCGGCAGCGAGGTCCTCGCTCGCCGAGCGCGTGCCCGCGTACACGATGGCGGGCAGGGCATCAGCCTCGCTGAGAGCGGCGGCGAGCCGCCGACGCTTGTCGACCGCATTGCGGCAGGAGACGACCGACAGCGACAGGTTCGGGCGGTCAAATCCGGTCGTCACCCGCAGCGGGTCACGCAGGGCGAGCCGGCGGACGATGTCGCTTGCCACGGCCGGCGTCGCGGTCGCGGTGAGGGCGAGGGTCGCCTGGGCACCAACCGCCTGCGCCGCCTGCGCCAGGGCGAAGTAGTCCGGGCGGAAGTCATGACCCCATTGAGAGACGCAATGCGCCTCGTCGACGACGAACAGCCCCACGCGCGCGCGGGACACAGCGTCCAGGAACCGCGGCAGGGCGAACCGCTCCGGCGCAACGTAGAGCACGCGCACCTCACCTCGCCCGACGCGCGCCATCGCCTCGGCGTTCCCCGCACTCCCCCGTTGGGCGTTGATCAGCTCGACCTTCCCGGGCGCGATCCGCCACAGCGCCCGAGCCTGGTCCTGCATCAGCGACACGAGCGGCGAGACGACGATCGTGAGGTCATCGCGCATGAGCGCCGGGAGCTGGTAACAGAGTGACTTGCCCGAGCCCGTCGGCATGACGACGAGCTCGTCGCGGTTCTCAAGCGCCGCCCGGACCGCGACCTCCTGGCCGGGGCGGAAGTCGTCGAAGCCGAAGATCTCCCTGAGAGCCGCGCGTGAATCCATGGGCGGGCGACATTAGCGCCGACTTCGGCGGCATTCACAGAGGTGTGACAAACGTCCTCACGCTGTGTGCCCGACCGCACACAGGGCATCCCGCGGGGAGCGCATAGTGCCCGCATGGACTACTTCTTTGGGGCGATCGTCCTTCTCTATGTCTTCGTCATCGGGTACTCGCTGTACGTGCGGCGGGACTCCGGGATCAGCCGGCACCCCTACCGCAACCCGTCCGGCGACGCACCCGGCGCCTGGTCGGACTGACCGCGGCAACCGAGGCGTCGCTCAGACCGACGCTCCGGCGGGTCCACGGCCGCCGGCCGCGCTGCGCAGTCCGCGCGCTCGCGCCCACGCCAGTGCGAGGAACGCGCCGAGCAGGACGATCGCGGCGGCCTCCGATACGAGCGCGATCACGATCTCGATGCGGTAGCCCTGCTCCATGAACCCGAACAGGGGCCGCGCCTCGCTGATCAGGAGCGCGATCATCGCCCCGCCCGCGACCCCGATCCCCGCCACCGCCACAGCGCAGTCCATGGCCAGGCGGAGCGGCCGGTACCCGCCTCGCACGGGTACCAGCAGCCACAGTCCGAGCACTGTCGCCGCGACGAAGTTGACGAAGAACAAGGTCCCGATCGTCGGCACCACCGAGAAGTTGCCAGCGGTGTACTGCTCGAGGTGGATGCCACCCACGACGAGCAGTGCGACAGCGCCCGCGACGCGGGCGAGGACGAGGCCGGAGATCCGCCTAGTGGCCATCGTTGTCCACCTTGGTGCCGGCCTTTGAGACGACGTACCACTTGGCGCCGAACTGACTGATGCCCTGTCCGGTCGTCTTGCCCGGCGACTTGCCATCGCCGGCGTAGTAGTAGAGCGGGTGACCGTGGTAGGTCACCTCGGTGGTGCCGTCCGTGCGGTGGGTCGTGCCGAGCGCGGAGGCGGTCACCGACGTTCCCGCCTTGACCGCGCCGGCGGTCGTGAGCGGCGGCCACACGCTGGCACACGTCGAGTAGCAGTTACTCCTCCCCGTCTTGTCCGCCTCGAACAGGTAGAGCGTTCGACCGGAGCCGTCAACGAGGAACGTGCCGAGCTTGGTGTGGCCGAGGGTGACGGTCGGGGCCGCCGCGGTCGCCGGCTTCTGCTGGGGGGTCGCGCCGTAGGCCGACCCCCCACCACCGCCAC
This sequence comes from uncultured Solirubrobacterales bacterium, assembly GCA_963850335.1. GTDB lineage: Bacteria > Actinomycetota > Thermoleophilia > Solirubrobacterales > Solirubrobacteraceae > Palsa-465. The sequence goes on from CAWKKY010000005.1 coordinate 173,257, forward strand.
CGCCACAGCCGGCGATGACAAGGGCGGCGGCAACCGGTCCGAGGGAGAGGAGGGCGGGCTTCTTCATGGGTGTCTCCAGATGTCTCGAGGGCATGGCGAGCCAGTCTGACTACAGTGCGTAGTAGTGCGGCTCTCCCTCCTGTAGACGCGTCGCGAGCCAGGACCTTCCCGGGGGATTCATCCGACATCAGGTTGCGCAACAACGACCTACGACGCAGCGTCGTCAGTACTGCTACGCTGCGTAGTAGATGTTCTTCACCCCGATTGCACACGACGCGCACAGGCCGCCGACGACCGCATCCGCGACGTGCAACGAGGTCATCACCTGGGACCGGATCCTCCTCGGGATCCTGCGTACGACGGACGCGCCGCCGGGGAGCCCAGATCCGACCCGCAGTCTGGCGATGATGCACCTGGCAGTCGCCGACGCGGTCGGGGCGATCAGCCGCCGCTTTGCGCCCTACGCCGCGATGGTGCCGGTGGCGCCCTACGCGTCGCAGGCCGCCGCGGCGGCGCAGGCGGCGCACGACGTCCTCGTCGCCCTGTACCCGAAGCTCACCCCCTCACTCGACGCGAACCTCGCCGCCGCGCTGCACCCGATCCACGACGGCTGACGCGGGGGGTGACTGGCGGCTCGTCGGCGCGCTCGCGTACTACGGCTTCGACGGCGCCGTGCTGTGGGCCGCCTTCCACGCCCTCGGGCACGCCCCGCGGCTGAGCGCGCTCGTCATGGGCTACGTCCTCGGACTGCTCGCGTCGTCGCTGCCGACGCCGGCGGGCATCGGAGCTCTGGAGGGCGGCCTCGTCGGTGGGCTCGTCCTCTACGGAGCGGCGGCGGGCCCGGCCGCGGCGGCGGTCCTGCTCTACCGCGCGATCTCACTCATGGTGCCGCTGTGTGTCGGCGGGATCGCCTGGGGTGAGAAGCTGACGGGGCGCGGACGGCGCTTACGCGCGGACGAGCGGGAGCTGCGACTCGAGCGCGAACTTACCGCCCGCCTCTTCGGTCCCAGCGAGCGGGTACTCGCCGCTGAAGCAGGCGTCACAGTGGGTGTCGCGGGAGGTGCGGACGGCCTCGTACACCCCGGCGAGCGAGAGGTAGTGCAGGGAGTCGGCGCCGAGCTCGGCCGCGATCTCCTCCGGGGTGCGCCCGTGGGCGATCATCTCCTCACGGGTCGACATGTCGATCCCGTAGTGGCACGGATGCTTGATCGGGGGCGCGGAGATCCGGAGGTGGACCTCGGCGGCGCCCGCCTCGCGCAACATCTTGACGATCTGCCGGGTGGTGTTGCCGCGGACGATCGAGTCGTCGACGACGACGAGTCGCTGACCGGCGACGACCTCGGGGAGGGGGTTGAACTTCAGGCGCAGGCCGTGGCGGCGGAGTTCCTGACCGGGCTGGATGAACGTCCGCGCGACGTAGCGGTTCTTGATGAAGCCGTCGTCCTGGGGCAGGCCGGAGGCGCGGGCGAGCCCGCGGGCAGCGGCGTTGCCGGAGTCCGGCACCGGGATGACGACGTCGGCCTCGACCGGCGCCTCGCGCCACAGGATCTCTCCCATCCTGGCGCGGGCGACCTGGAGCACGGTCCCGGACATCCGTGAGTCCGGCCGGGCGAAGTAGATGTACTCAAAGACGCAGAAGGCGTGCCGCTGTGACTCGACGGCCATCCGGGTCTTGAGCCCGCCGTCGACGAGCGTCACGACCTCACCGGGCTGAACGTCGCGCAGGTAGCGGGCGCCGATCAGGTCAAACGCGCACGACTCCGACGCGACGCAGTACGCCCCACGTCCGGTCGCCTCGTCCTCGATCACACCGATCGCGAGCGGCCGCAGACCGGCTGGATCCCGGAACGCGACGACCGCTTCGTCGGTCATGACGACGGTGGAGAACGCGCCCCGGAGCTTCGGCAGGACGTCGGCGGCGGCGTCCTCGATCCGCTCGGCGGGATGGGTCGCGAGCAGGGCGGCGATGATCTCGGAGTCGGACGTCGAGCGAAACGGGACGTCACGGCCGCGGAGCTCGGCGTGAAGCTCGACCGCGTTGATCAGATTGCCGTTGTGCGCGAGCGCGAGCGTGCGGCGGTCGTCGCGGACGATCGGCTGGGCGTTCTCCCACTCCGAGGAGCCGGTCGTCGAATACCTGACGTGGCCGATCGCCATATCGCCGACGAGCGAGCGAAGCTTGTGCTCGTCGAACACCTGGCTGACGAGACCCTGGTCGCGGATCGCCATAAGGCTGCCGCCGCGCGGGGCGGCAGCGATCCCCGCGGACTCCTGGCCGCGGTGTTGAAGCGCGAAGAGAGCGAAATACGCGAGCCTCGCGACGTCGTGCTCCGGCGCATAGATGCCGAAAACCCCACATTCGTCCCGAGGGCCGTCGCGATGATCAAGGGGGTCAGCCATACGCGAAAGGCCTCGCACCCAAGGCTAGCAGCGGGTCCGGGGGCTCACGAGATCAGCTCGGCGAGTCCACGCTCACGGGCGTCGTGGAGTTCGGAAACTGGGAGATTCCAATCCAGCGCCCCCGCGACGACCGAGAGTGCCTTGCCCCCGACGCGCCCGATGACATGCGCTCGGACGAGGCCGGCGGCTGCGAGCGCGTCCTCGGAGGCGGCGGAGACGATGAACGCCTGACCCGGGGCTTCGCCGAACAGGCCAACCTCGCCGACGTCGGCGAGCTCGACCTCGGCACCGATCCCGCCGGCGATGCAGCACTCGGCGAGCGCGACCGCGAGCCCGCCCTCGGCGATGTCGTGGGCGCTCTTCAGGGCACCGGAGCGCACCGCGTCGCGGAGCTTGTCGTGCGCCGCGCGGACCGCGGCGGTGTCGAGGTCGGGCAGCGGGCCAACCGGCGCCTCGCCGCGGAGCTTGGCGAGCTCGGAGCCCGCGAGCGCGTGGGTGAAGTAGCCGGTGATCGCGATCACGTCGCCCTCGTCGGCGAACCCGAGGCGCCCAGCGGTCCTGGCATCCGGGAGCTGGCCGACGATGCCGACGACCGGGGTCGGGTAGATCGGGCCCGTGGGCGCCTCGTTGTACAGCGACACGTTGCCGCCGACGACCGGGACCTCAAGCGCCTCGCACGCGTCGGCGAGCCCTTCGACCGCCCGCGTGAGCTGCCATGCGACATGCGGTTTCTCAGGATTGCCAAAGTTCAGGCAGTTGGTGAGCCCTAGGGGGGTCGCCCCGACGCAGGCAAGGTTCGCCGCGCATTCATACACCGCTTCGACCGCGCCCGCGCGCGGGTCGCATGCGACCCGCCGTCCGTTGCCATCGATCGAGACAGCGATCGCCGAGCCGTCGGGCAGCTGGAGGACCGCCGCGTCGGCCTCCTCCGGCCGGCGGACGGTACGCGACTGGACGACCGGGTCGTACTGCTCGAATACGGGCCGCCGGGAAGCGATGTTCGACGAGCGCAGCAGGGCGAGCAGCGTCTCGCCCGCCGACTCGGTCCCGCCGAGCAGGGGTGGCGCTGCCGGGTAGAGCCCGGCCTCGGGCGGCGCCGGCTCGAGGTCGTAGAGCGGGCAGTCATCGACGAGCACGTCGACCGGGATGTCGGCGACGACGTTGCCCCGCTCGAGGATCCGCAGGCGCGGCTCGGTCGTGACCGTGCCGATCGGCGTCGCCAGCACCTCCCAGTGTTCGCACACCGAGAGCACCTGGTGGACGCGCTCGGGCTCGACCACACACAACATCCGCTCCTGGGACTCGGAGATCATGATCTCGAACGGTTCCATCCCCGGCTCGCGAAGCGGGACCTGGCTGACCTCGAGGTCGAGCCCGACCTCGCCCTTGCTCGCCATCTCCGACGAGGACGAGGTGAGACCCGCGGCCCCGAGGTCCTGGAGCGAGGTCAGCAGCTCGCGGTCGAGCAGCTCCAGGCAGCACTCGAGCAGCTTCTTCTCGGAGAACGGGTCCCCGATCTGGACCGACGGACGCTTGGCGGCGTCGCCCTCGCCGAGCTCGGCACTCGCGAGCACCGAGGCGCCGCCGATCCCGTCGCGGCCGGTGAGCGCGCCGAGCAGCATCACGACGTTGCCGGGCCCGGCGGCGGCGGCGCGAATGAGCCGCTCCTGCGGGGCGAGCCCGAGGCACATGGCGTTGATCAGGCAGTTCTGTTCGTACGTCGGCTCGAAGTAGATCTCGCCGCCGACGGTCGGGACGCCGATCGAGTTGCCGTAGTGACCGATGCCGGCGACGGCATGCTCGAGCAGGTAGCGGCTGCGCTCGGACTGGGCGGGCTCGCCGAAGCGGAGGCTGTTGAGCACCGCGATCGGCCGGGCGCCGACCGCGAACACGTCGCGGAGGATCCCGCCGACACCGGTGGCGGCACCCTGGAATGGCTCGACCGCGCTCGGGTGGTTGTGGGACTCGACCTTGAACGCCACGGCGAGGCCGTTACCGACGTCGACGGCACCCGCGTTCTCGCCCGGGCCCATGACGACGTGGGCACCCTCGGTCGGAAGGCGACGGAGCAATTTGCGGCTGTGCTTGTAGGCGCAGTGCTCAGACCACATGAGGCTGAACATCGCGAGCTCGACGCCGTTCGGCTCGCGGCCGAGCCGCTCGACGATCTCGGCGTACTCGTTGTCGGTGAGGCCGAGTTCGCGGTGCCGGGTGCTGGTCGCCACGGGTGTCACCTCAGACGGCTGCGACGCGGTCGGCGACATGAACTCGCATTGATTCGAAGATCTTCAGGCCGTCGGTCGAGCCGGTGAGCGCGTCGACCGCGTGCTCAGGGTGGGGCATCAGGCCGAACACGTTGCCCGCGTCGTTGCACACGCCGGCGATGTCGTCCTGGGATCCGTTCGGGTTCTCGCCCGCCGCGTAGCGGAGGACGACGTGGACGGGATCGGGTGAGTAATACCGGCCGGTCGTGTGCTTGACCGGAATCGAGAGCCGCTCGCCTTGCGTACACGCGCGCGAGAACGCGGTGTCGGCGTCGACGACCTCGAGCGCGACCTGGCGGAAGATGAACTTCAGGCTCGTGTTGGGGAGCAGCGCCCCGGGGAGGAGCCCCGCCTCGCATAGAACCTGAAAGCCGTTGCAGATTCCGAGCACGAGACCTCCTTCGCGGGCGAACGCCGCGACCTCGTCCATGACCGGCGCGAAGCGCGCGATGGCGCCAGCGCGCAGATAGTCGCCGTAGGAGAAGCCGCCGGGGACGACGACCGCGTCGACGCCCTTGAGGTCACGGTCGGCGTGCCAGAGCAGCGTGGCGTCGCCAACGCGCTCCGCGGCGTGAAGCGCATCGATGTCATCGCACGTGCCCGGGAAACGGACGACGCCGAACTTCATCAGCCGGTCTCGGTGGGAGCCGCGAGGCCGGCCTCGACGATCTCGTAATCCTCGATCAACGGATTCGAGAGCAGCCGCTCGCACATCTCGGGGAGCCGGTCGGGATCCTCGACGTCAAGCTCGATCATCCGCCCGACGTGGACGTTGCGCACGCCGGTGAAGCCGAGCGCGGGCAGCGCCCGCTCCACGGCCTGGCCCTGGGGATCGAGGATGCCGGCTTTCGGCTTGACGAGCACGCGGGCCCTCACGCCCGCGTCCTCTCCTGCCACTCGGCGAATGCGTTGCCGGTGATCCGCTCGTAGGCCTCGACGTACTTGTCGCGCGTCTTGGCGACGATGTCATCGGGGATCTCGGGAGCCGGCGGGTTGCGGTCCCAGCCGGTCGACGACGCCCAGTCGCGGACGAACTGCTTGTCAAAGCTCGGCTGGCCGCGGCCCGGCGCGTACTCGTCGGCGGGCCAGAAGCGCGAGGAGTCCGGGGTCAGCACTTCGTCGCCGAGCGTCAGGTTGCCGTCAGTGTCGAGGCCGAACTCGAACTTCGTGTCGGCGAGGATGATCCCGTGCTCCCGGGCGTGGTCAGCGCCCGCCTGGTAGACGGCAAGCGACACGTCGCGCAGTCGCTCGGTGAGCGCTCGGTCGCCGACGAGCTCGACGGCGCCCTCGAAGTCGATCGCCTCGTCGTGGCCGACGTCAGCCTTCGTGCTCGGGGTGAAGATCGGCTCGGGGAGCTGGCTTGACTCCTGGAGCCCGTCCGGCAGCGCGATCCCGGAGACGGCGCCGGTCGCCTGGTAGTCCTTCCAGCCGGAGCCGCTCAGATAGCCGCGCACGACGCACTCGACAGGGAGCATCTTCAGCTTGCGGCAGACCATCCCGCGGCCGCGGACCTCGTCCGGGACGCGGTCGGCGACGGAGATGAAGTGGTTGGGGACGATCTTCTCGGTCAGTTCGAACCAGAAGGTCGAGAGGCCCGTGAGAACGCTTCCCTTGTCCGGGATCGGCGTCGGATGGACCACGTCGTAGGTCGAGATCCTGTCCGAAGCGACCAGCAGCAGGTCGTCGCCGAGCGCGTAGATCTCACGGACCTTCCCCGAGGCGATGAGGGGCAGGTCGGTAATGGCGCTCACTGGGCCGACTGTAGCAACGGGGGCGGCGGGATTTCGGTGCCGTCGCGCCCGTTTTCACCGGAATCTGCGGGGATCCGCGTCAGTCGATGACGTCGAGCCGACCGACGATCTCGTCCGCGTAGCGGATGAACGGCGCGTAGTCGAAGATCGCGTCGAGGTCGAGGCCCTCGCCGGCGGGGTCGGCGGCGAGAAGTTCGCGCATCGGCGTGCGCTCGTCGAGCGCCTGCTGGGCGAGGCGCTGGACGACGCGGTAGGCGTCATCGCGGGAGAGGCCGCGCTCGACCAGGGCCAGCAGCACCCGCTGGGAGAAGAGGGCGCCGTGCGTGATCTCAAGGTTCTCCCGCATGCGCGCGGAGTCGATGACCATCCCCTCAACAAGCGTGATCACGCGCCGCTGCATGTGGTCGAGCAGGATCGTCGAGTCCGGCAGGATGACGCGCTCGACCGAAGAGTGCGAGATGTCGCGCTCGTGCCATAGGGCGACGTCCTCGACCCCGGCCTGGGCGTTACCGCGGAGCACGCGGGCGAGCCCGGTGACCTGCTCGGACTTGATCGGGTTGCGCTTGTGGGGCATCGCGCTCGAGCCCTTCTGACCGGCGCCGAATGGTTCTCGGACCTCGGCGACCTCGGTGCGGGCAAGGTGGCGGAGCTCGGTCGTGAACCGCTCGAGCCCGGCACCGGCGAGCGCGATCGTCTGGAGCAGCTGGGCGTGGCGGTCGCGAGCGACGACCTGGGTCGAGACCGGCTCGGCGGCAAGGTCGAGGCGCTGCAGCACGTGGCGCTCAAATTCGGGGGAGGTGGCGCTGTAGGTGCCGACCGCCCCGGACAGGGCGCCGACCGTCGCTTGAGTGAAGGCCTCTCTCAGCCGCTGCTCGTTACGCGCCGCCTCGAAGGCGAACCCGGCGAGCTTGATCCCGAACGTCGTCGGCTCGGCGTGGATCCCGTGGGTGCGCCCGACACAGAGCGTGTGCACGTGGGCGCGGGCCTGTTTGCTCAGCGCGGCCACGAGGTGTCGGGCCTCTGGGAGGACAACGTCGGCGACCGCTTTCAGCTGGAGGGCGAGGCCAGTGTCGAGGACGTCGCTCGAGGTGAGCCCGTAATGGATCCAGCGCCCAGCCGGGCCGGCGGACTCGGCGAGGACGTCGACAAACGCCGCCGTGTCATGGTCGGTGACCTTCTCGCGCTCGTTGATTGCGTCGACCGTGAACGTGGCGTTGCGGATCGCCTCGAGCTCCTCGGGGGTCGGGCCATCCATCTCCTCGCAGGCGGCGACTTCGACCTGGCGCATCGCCTCGAACCGGGCATGGTCGGACCAGATCTCGGCCATCGCGGGCCGCGTGTAGCGCTCGATCATTGCGGCGGATTATCGGCGACGAGCGCTTCCGACCGTGATCACGCGCGTGGCGCCGAGGCTGCGCGGCCGCCCATTTGCCGATCTCAGCGTCGCGACGACGACGACCGGCACCTTGCGACCCCGGCGGAGCGCGTGCAGCGCATCGGCCTGTACCCGGCGCTTCACGGTGACCGTCCGGCCGCCGGCGATCGCGATGTAGGCGAACATCACCCGGAGTCGCCCGGCGAGCCCGCCGCCGGAGGCCCGGTAGGCCCGCTTGGTGAGGATGAGGACCGTGCCGGTACATGTCTCGGTCGACGGCGCGGTGCACCAGACCGGGAGTGACGCCTCGCCGGAGGCCGAGATGCTGACCGCGGAGCCAATCGCGCTGTTGGCGGGGACGAGCTCGAACGTGCGGGTGATCGTCGCCGTGTGACCGGCGTCGTCAGCCTGGGAGACGCGGGCCGTGTAGGTGCCGAGCGCGAGATGGCCCGGCCAGTTCAGGGTCCAGCTGCCGTTTGCGTCGTTGACGTGCTTCGTCCCGAGGTTCTTGGCTTTGGTGTTCGCACCGTGGAACAGCTGGATGGAGACCTGCGCGGAGTCGCCGAGCGCGGTCCCGGCGGCGCCCATGAAGATCGGGGCGGACTGACTGAGATGGCCGCCGCGGAGCGGATCGGTCAGCGTCAGCGTCGGTGCGTGGACCTTGACCCGGAACGTGACCGGATGACTGATCCCGCCGGTGCCGTCGGATGCGATCACGGTGTAGCGGCCGTCGCCGAGCGGCGGGAGCCGGATCGAGAATTGTCCGCCGGAGCCGGCGCTGCCGGTGGCCGTCCCCTCGGGAGCGCTGTCCGTCGTGTCGCCCGGGTAGATCGTGATGCGGACCGACGTGCCGTGGGCGGCGACGCCGGTGAGGATCGGCGTCGCGGTGTTCAGCGGAGCGGCGCCGGGAGAGTTGAGCGTGATCGTCGGCGTTGCGGTCTGGAGCTCGAAGCTGTTGCGGGCGCTCAGTCCCTGGGCACCGGAGGCGCTGTCCTGCTCGGCCTGGGCGCTGTAGGTGCCGTCAGGGAGCGCGGGTGACGGGGTGACGCTGTAGGCGCCACCGGAGGCGGTCGTCGTCAGGGTCTCGATCTCGGCGCCGACGGAGTTGTAGACGTGGACCTTGACCGTGTTCGAGATGCCGAAGCCAGCCGCGGCGGCACCGGAGAAGGTCGGCTGGCCGCCGGTGATCGTCGCGCCGTTCGCGGGGGTCTGGAGCGTCGGGTGTGGAGCCGAGGCGGTCTGGGTGATCGTGAGGGTCGCGCTCGTTTGCGCACAGGAGGCGTTGAGCAGCACCGAGGTCTGGAGCGTGATCCGATCGCCGGGCCGGACGGCGATCTGGGTCGAGAACGGAGTCGGACTCGTGCTCGCCGTCCCGGCGGCGCTCGTGCTTTGGCCGTTCTTGAGGATCGACCAGGAGGCGTTGGGGCACACCAGTAGGACGCCGGGCTGGTCGGCGGTCACCGAGCCGGCCACGCTGACGGTGCCCGACACCGGCGAGGTCCACGCGATGACCGCCGGGCTGGTCGTCGTCGGCTGGAGCACCGCCTGCCGGGTGCCGCCGTTGATCGCGACGTACGGGGACCCGCTTGAGTCCTCCCACCCGGCGAGGCCGCCGCCGGCGATGTTCGTGGCGAACGTGCCGAGCCGGCTCTGGCCGCTCTTCTCGTAGCTCCACGGATGCCCGCCGTAGCTGTCCTTGTCCGGGTTCGCGCCGGGGGCCGTCGTCGTGAAGTCATGGGTCAGATCCCAGGTGAAGCTCGCGGCCGACGCCGCTGCCGGAATGCAGGCAAGTGCAGCGAGAACGGCGATGGAGAGGACGACTAGCGACCGGGCGCGACCCACCGCGTGAGAGTAACGCCCGGGTGGACGTCGGGTGCCGCTACCGGGAGGACGCGATACGCGTGAGCTCACGGACACCGACACGCGCCGATAAGCAAGAAAGGTTCCGCTATCCGGAACCTACCTTGCGGCCGCGGGTCAGATCGAGAGGATCCGCGCCGCGAGCACGGCAGCGTTCCTGGCGTTGTCCACCCCGACGCACGCCACGGGCACGCCCGGCGGCATCTGCGAGATCGACAAGAGCGCGTCGAGCCCCCCCGCGACGGACGTCCGGCTCGTCAACGGCACCCCGATCACCGGCAGGTCGGTGTGGGCCGCAACGACTCCCGGCAGCGCCGCGGACAGGCCGGCGCCGGCGATGATCACGCGCAGGCCGCGCGGGCGGGCGTTGCGGGCATAGTCGGCGACGGTGTCCGGCTCGCGGTGGGCGGACATCACGCGGACCTCGCAGCTGATGCCGCGCTCCTTGAGCTCGGTCTCCGCCTTCTCCATCGCGGGCAGGTCGCTCTTGGACCCCATTACGATTCCGACGCTGGGACCGTCGACCTCGACGCCCTCGAACTCGACGGCGGGTTCGGCGTACGGCGGAGCGTCGGTGGACTCAGGCGCCGGAGCGATGTCCACGGACGGGGTGGCGGGGGCGGGCGGCTGCTCGGTCACGTTTGGTTGTCTCCCTGTGAGACGGCGCGCAAGGCGATGTCGCGCCGCAGTTGTTTGCCGTCGAACTCGATTACGTCGGCGGCAGCATAGGCATCGGCGCGGGCGCTCGCGGCGTCCGACCCGAGCGCGGTGACACTCAGGACCCGACCGCCGGCGGTGACGATCGCGCCGTCAGCATCGAACGCCGTGCCGGCATGGGTCACGGACACCTGCGAAGGCACGGCATCCAAGCCCGTGATCACGTCCCCGGACGACGAGCTCTCCGGGTAGCCGCGGCTCGCCAGGACCACCGAGACCGCGAACTCGGGAGCCCACTCCAGCGTGACGCCGGCCAAACCCCCGGAGACGATGGCGGCATCGAACAGGGCCAGCAGATCCGTCCGCAGCCGCGGCAGGATCGCCTGGGTCTCGGGGTCGCCGAAGCGGACGTTGAACTCGAGCACCTTGGCCCCGTTCGCAGTCATCATCAGGCCGGCGTACAAGACGCCGTGGAAGTCGATCCCCCGCCGGCGAAGCTCGTCGAGGACCGGCTGGTGCACCGAGGAGCAGATCGCAGAGGCCTCGGCCGCATCGATGGCCGGGACCGGCGAGTAGGACCCCATCCCGCCCGTGTTCGGTCCGCGGTCGCCGTCGAAGATCCGCTTGTAATCCTGGGCCGAGGCGAGCGGCAGCGCGGTCTCGCCGTCGCACAGGGCGAGCAGCGAGAGCTCCTCTCCGTCGAGGAACTCCTCGACGACGACCTGCTCGGTCCCGAACCGCCGCTCGACGAGCAGCGCGTGCAGCGCCTCGCGCGCGGCGGACTCATCCGAAGCGATGATCACGCCCTTGCCCGCAGCCAACCCGTCGGCCTTGATCACCGTCGGGTAGCGCCCACCGATCGCGGCCATCCCGGCGTCGAGGTCACGGACGACCGTGTAGGACGCGGTCGGGACGCCGGCGGCCTCCATGATCTCCTTGCAGAACGCCTTCGAACCCTCGAGCTCGGCCCCATCCGCGCCCGGACCAAAGCACGCGATTCCGGCGGCCGCAAGCGCGTCGGCGACGCCGGCGACGAGAGGCGCCTCGGGCCCGACGACGACCAGCGAGACGCCCGAAGCGCGGGCGGCGTCGACCACGGCAGCGCCGTCCTCGGCGGAGACGCCGTCGAGCACCCGCGCCTGCGACGCGATGCCGGCATTCCCCGGAGCGCAGAGCACCTCCGGAGACTGAGGCGAGCGCCGCAGCGCCTGGATGATCGCGTGCTCGCGCGCGCCGCCGCCGAGGACGAGGACCCGACGCGGCTCAGATGGAGCCAATGAAATCGTCGATCGGGATCGCGCTCAGCGTCTCGTACTTGCCGGTTCCGCGTGACCCGAGCTCCAGCGACACGCGGGCGATGACCTTCTCGTCCGGCGCCTCGACAACGTTGACGAAGTCGAACTGACCGAGCGTCGCCCACTGCGCCTTGACGGTCGCGCCGAGCTGCTCGATCTCCCGGTTGACCTCCTTGATCCGGGCCGGGTTGTTCTTGATCGTCTGTACGCCATCGGGCGTCAGCGTGGTCAGCATGATGTAGGTCGGCACAGCTCGCCTCCTATTCGACGTCGTGAAGCGGCACTTGTACCATGGCGCGCCTTGTCGGTCCTGTGCCCCTCGAGACGGCAGGTGATCAGGGCGCTGAGCATGGCGGCCGTCCTGACCGCCGCGGCGCTTGTGGTCACGGCTGCGTCCGGCGCCGCCGCTCCGGCGATCCGCACCGATCGCGGGTGCTACCTCGTCGGACAGAAGGTCCAGATCGCCGGCAGCGGGTTCGCGCCGTCTCGGAGCTTCGATGTCGCGGTCGACGGGATCGACTTCGGCCAGAGCACGACGAACATCGCCGGCGCGTTCTCCAGCTCGCTCATTCCGGGCGGCCTCGGTGCCGGTCTCGCCGAGTACGTCCACCACCTCGACGCGACCGACGGGACGCTGAGCGCCGATGCGCGCTTCACGGTGACTCGTGCGGCGGGCGCACGATTTCTCTCCACGCGCGGCAACCCGCACACGTTGCGGGCGCCGTTTGAGGTGTGGGGCTTCTCGCTCGGGGGCGCGCGCCGGTCGATCTATCTGCACTACGTGGCGCCGTCCGGGCGGCCCGGCCGCAGCTACAGGCTGGGGACCGCGGCCGGCCAGTGTGGCTACCTACGCACCCGCGCCCGCCGCGTGTTCCCGTTCTCACCCTCGGTCGGGACCTGGACCCTCCAGGTCGACACAAGCCGTCGCTACGTCAGGCACCCCAAGGGTCCGGCCACCCGGATCCGGGTGCAGATCCAATAGCGGGCCAAACGGTCTCAATCCGTTGCGAAGCCCATGCCGCTGTAAGCTCTCAGCGCACCAGACGGAGGTGGAGTAGCCCTGATTGCGATGCCGCAGACTCGATTTGCCAGGTCCGGTGACCTGAGCATCGCCTACCAGGTCATCGGCGAGGGCGACGTCGATGTCATCCTGGTACCCCAGTGGCTGTCCAACATCGAGCAGTATTGGGACAGCAACGCGGCGTCGTACTTCCTGCGTCGCATCGCGTCGTTCAGCCGGCTGATCATGTTCGACAAGCGCGGTACCGGGCTCTCCGACGCGGTTCCCACCACCCAGACGCTCGAGGAGCGGATGGACGACGTGCTCGCGGTGATGGACGCCGTCGGTTCAGAGCGCGCAGTCCTCTTCGGCCCGTCAGAGGGCGGCCCCATGGCCGCGCTGTTCGCCGCCACCTACCCCGAGCGATGCGTCAGCCTCATCCTGTACGGCGCGTGCGCTCGTTGGCTGCAGTCCGATGACTACCCGATCGGTCGCCCGGCGGAGGTCGCCCAGGCGGGCGGTCAGCTGTGGATCGACGGGTGGGGCACCGGCGCCTCGGCCCACGTACTCGCCCCGACCCTTGCGCGCGATGAGAAGTTCCGCCAGTGGTGGGGGCGGTTCGAGCGCCACTCGGTCCGCCCGGGGATGGTGCAGCCGATCTTCGAGACGATCAACGCGATGGACGTGCGCGCGGTGCTCCCCGCGATCCGGGTCCCGACGCTCGTCCTGCACCGGCGCGGCGATCTGCTCATCGACGTCTCCAACGGCCGCTACCTCGCCGACAACATCCCCGGCGCCCGCTACGTCGAGCTGCCCGGCGACGACCACATCTACTTCGCGGGGGATGCGGACGCGCTGTTGGACGAGCTCGAGGAGTTCGTCACCGGCTCGCGCGGGATCCACGATCCCGAGCGGATCCTGGCCACGGTCATGTTCACCGACATCGTTCGCTCGACCGAGACCGCCGCCCGCCTCGGCGATCGCCGCTGGCACGACCTCATCTCCGACCACGACCGGCTGATGAACGACCAGATCACCGTCTACCGCGGGCGCACGATCCGCAGCACCGGCGACGGCGTGTTCGCGGCGTTTGATGGGCCCGCCCGGGCGATCCGGTGCGCGCTCGCCGCGGTCGATGCCGCCCGGACGCTCGACGTCGAGATCCGGGCCGGACTGCACACCGGGGAGTGTCAGCTCGCGGGCGACGACCTCGCCGGGGTCACGGTCCACATCGGCGCCCGGATCGCCGACCTGGCCGAGCCTCGGCAGGTACTCGTGTCCGGAACCGTCCGCGACCTCGTCGTCGGCTCGAACATCATGTTCGACTACCGGGGCGTCGAGGCGCTCGCCGGGGTGCCCGGCGAGTGGCGGCTGTTCACGGTCGCCGGCCACGGCCGGTCCAACGGCCGATCCTGACGCGTCGCCCACCGCCCCGTCGATGCGCGGCTCCGAGCCTTCACCTCAGCTCACGCTCCAGCTCGAGCCGAACGGGCCCGACACCGTGCTGCACCTCAGCGGTGAGCTCGACATCAGCACGACGCCGCGACTCAACGCACAGCTCGACGAGCTCGTCCGCCAGGAGGGCGGCGGCGCGGTGACCATCGACCTCCGCGAGCTGCGGTTCGTCGACTCGACCGGGCTTCACGTGTTGCTCAACGTGCAGCGCCGGCTCACCCGGCAGGGTCGACGGCTGCGCGTCGTCTGCGCAGCCGGCCCCGTCCGGCGAGCCATCGAGCTCTCGCGACTGGACGAGACGCTCGGGCTCGCCGAACCGAGCTGAACGAACCGGGCTAAACGACGGCCGCGGCGCCGGCGCGCTCGAGCACGAGCTCGCCGTCGGAGGCATCCACCCGAATCGTGTCGCCCGGAATGAACCGGCCCTCGAGGATCGCCAGCGCGAGCGGGTCGACGAGGCGCTTCTGGATGACTCGCTTGAGCGGGCGGGCGCCGTACGTCGGGTCGTAGCCGAGGTTCCCGAGCAGCGTCCGTGCGGCATCGGTGAGCTCGATCTCGATGTCGCGCTCGCGCACCCGGCGCACGAGGCGCTCGACCTGGAGGTCGACGATCTCGCTGATCTGCTCACGCGTGAGGACGTGGAACTCGACGATGTCGTCGAGCCGGTTGACGAACTCCGGCTTGAAGTTCGCCTCAACGCCGGCACGGCCGCCCGGAATGTTCGACGTCATGATCAGCACGACGTTCTTGAACGACACCGTGCGGCCCTGACCGTCGGTGAGGCGTCCGTCGTCCATCACCTGAAGCAGCGTGTTGAACACGTCGCCGTGGGCCTTCTCGATCTCGTCGAGGAGCACCACGCCGTACGGCCGACGACGGACCGCCTCGGTGAGCTGGCCGCCCTCGTCGTAGCCGACGTAGCCGGGCGGCGCCCCGACGAGCCGGGACACGGTGTGCTTCTCCATGTACTCCGACATGTCGATCCGGATCATCGCGTCCTGGCTGTCGAACATGAACTCGGCCAGCGCTCGGGCGAGCTCGGTCTTGCCGACGCCCGTCGGGCCGAGGAACAGGAACGTGCCGATCGGCCGGTCCGGGTCCTGGAGGCCGGCGCGGGAGCGGCGCAGTGCCGCCGAGACGGCCTCGACGGCCTCGTCCTGACCGATCACCCGCCGGTGCAGGCGCTCCTCCATGTGCACGAGCTTCTCGATCTCGCCCTCCATCAGGCGCGAGACCGGGATACCGGTCCACTTGGCGACGACCTCGGCGACGTCCTCGGAGTCGACACGGTCCTTGAGGAACCGCGGCTCGGAGGTCGCTGCCTCGGAGACACGCTCCGCGGCCTCAGCCGCCGCGATCTCCTTCTGAAGGTCAGGGATCGTGCCGTACTTGAGCTCAGCAGCGCGGCCGAGATCGGCTTCGCGCTCGGCCTTCTCAAGGTCGGCCTTCGCCTGAACGAGCTGGGACTGAAGCTCAGCGACGGTGTCGGTCGCCGCCTTCTCGCGCTGCCACTCGGCATGCATCGCCGCCGAGCGCTCCTTCTCTTCGGCGAGGGTCCGCTCGAGCTGCTCGCGGCGAGCCGCCGTGCCGACGTCCTGCTCGTCGTCGTCGCCGAGTGACTGGAGCTCGATCTCGAGCTGCATGATGTGCCGGTCGACCTCGTCGATCTCGGTTGGCTTGGAATCGATCTCCATGCGAATCCGCGACGCCGCCTCGTCCACGAGGTCGATCGCCTTGTCCGGCAGGAATCGGTCCGCGATATAGCGATGACTGAGCGTGGCTGCGGCAACGAGCGCCGAGTCCTGGATCCGGACCTTGTGGTGCTCCTCGTAGCGCTCCTTGAGACCGCGGAGGATCGCGATCGTGTCCTCGACGGTCGGCTCGCCAACGGTCACCGGCTGGAAGCGCCGCTCGAGCGCCGGGTCCTTCTCGATGTGCTTGCGGTACTCGTCGAGCGTCGTCGCGCCAACGCAGCGGAGCTCGCCGCGGGCGAGCATCGGCTTGAGCATGTTGCCGGCGTCGACCGATCCCTCGGCCGCCCCGGCACCGACGATCGTGTGGAGCTCGTCGATGAAGATGATGATCTGGCCGCGGGCGTCGGTGATCTCCTTGAGCACGGCCTTCAGCCGGTCCTCGAACTCACCGCGGTACTTGGAGCCGGCGACCATCGCGCCGATGTCGAGCGAGACCAGCTTGCGGTCACGCAGCCCCTCGGGCACGTCACCGGCGACGATCCGCTGGGCCAGGCCCTCGACGATCGCCGTCTTGCCGACCCCGGGCTCCCCGATCAGGACGGGGTTGTTCTTCGTCCGGCGCGAGAGCACCTGGATGACGCGGCGGATCTCGTCGTCGCGCCCGATCACCGGGTCAAGCTTGTTCTGGGCGGCCGCCTCGGTGAGGTCGCGGCCGAAGCGCTCGAGCGCCTGAAACTTGTCCTCCGGGTTCTGATCGGTCACCCGCTGGCGACCGGGGATCTCAGCGAGGGCCTTGAGCAGCTCCTCGTGGGTCGCGCCGGCGTGCCGAAGCGCCTCGCCGGCCTTGCCGCCGTGCGCAGAGATCGACAGCATCAGGTGCTCGGTGGAGACGTATTCGTCGCCGAGCTCGCGCATCTCGTTCTCGGCGGCGCGAAGGATCTGGACGAGCTCACTCGAGCCGCCAGCGGGCTCGGGAGCGGCGCCGCCACTCAGCGTCGGCAGCGCGTCAAGGGCGGGCGTCAGCGTCTCACGCACGGCGGCGGGCGCGACACCAAGCTTGCGCAGGACCGGGGCAACCACGCCGCCCTCCTGCTCGAGCAGCACCGCGAGCAGATGCTCGGGCGTCGTCTGCGGGTTGCGGCGCTCGTCCGCCAGTCGCTGTGCGGCCTGAAGCGCCTCCTGGGACTTAATCGTGAATCGGTCTTGCTGCATCTAGCCTCGGGTTCGTCGGAAGTTCAGATAAATCTAAGTCAAGTGGACTTAGATTATGACACGAGGCGCGCGGAAGCACAAGCGAATTCGGGCACGTTCAGCGACGCCATGTCCGAGTGGTCGCTCCGGCCCGACCTTCATCGCGGCCGGACCGTCGCCCGGGCCGATCCCGTCGCCGTCAGCTGCCGATGGTCAGCTGCTTGAAGACCGTGCGGGCGGTGATTGAGCCGGCCGGATCGGAGAGCACGCTGTAGACGGCCGCGTTGAAGAGCACGCCCCGGACCTTTGCGCTCACGTGGGTGCCGCGGGCGAGCGCGGCGCGCAGTCGACCCAGCTCCTTGCGGGTGAAGCGGAGCGCGAGCGTCTTGCTCCCGGATCGGGAGAGCCGCACGACCGACGAGTTGACCTCAAACGGGCTCGCGCGGCCGATCGAGACGAGCGCGTAGGCGCCGGTGACACATTGGTCGGAACAGGTGACCGTCGCCTTGATCGCGTTCGCACCAACGGGATGCTGTGACGCCGGCACCGACACGCGGACAGTGGCGACCGGCGGTTGGCGGGCCACCGCCGCGGCGGCGAGTGCGGTGAGGTCGACGCTGCCGAGTCCCGAGGCCTCGTCATAGCCGGCGCGGGCCGTGCAGCAGCCGAGTGCCTTGTGGTTGCCGATGTCGAGGCCGACATCGTTGCCGAACTGGGTCACATCGGCGAACACCCCGGGGACGTGGCTACGTGAGATCGAGTAGAGCAGCGGATTAACGAGCCCGAGCGGTTGTTTGCCCGCCGCCTTGAGCTTCTGGTCGATGATCGCCAACCCGCCGGCGAGCAGCGGGGTCGCCGCGCTCGTGCCGCCGAGTGCCTCCCACGGGTTGCTGTTGAGGTCGCTGACGCAGTTCGGCTCGCTTGCCGAGCAGTAGATCGCGTACCCGGGTGCGATATCCGAGAGCATCGAAACGTCGGGGACGGCGCGGCCGTTCGCGTTCGAGCTCCCACGCTGAAAGTTGGGTCGGTTGAAGAGGTCACTGGTCCCGCCGCCGCCGGCCGATCCTGGCTGAGCCGCGGCGTCGTTCCAGACCAGCTCGTTGGTGATCGCGTTGGCGGCGTTGAGCTCGAAGTTGGTCCCTCCGACGCCGGTCACCCACCACGACGACGACGGATAGTTGACCGACAGCAGGCGCAGGATGCCGCCGCTGTTCGACGTACAGTCAGCCGACCCTTGGTCACCGCTTGAGGCGACGAACGTGACTCCGCTCGCCGACGCCATCTCGAGCGCGCCCTCGGTCGAGAAGATCGCGTTGTTGCCGACGAAATGCTCGAGCGCCGGCTCACAGACACCGAGCGACGCCGAGATCACCTGCGGCTTCAATTTGACCCGGAGCGGCGCCGTCATTCCCTTGAGCAGATCGGACGCGCTGCCCTTGGTCTCGAACACGTTGATCGAGGACAGTCCGGGGGCGGCGGCATCGAGCAACTCAAGGTCGAGGGTCGACTCACCACCCGGGGCGAGCAGCTTCGAGATGCCCACGCCGTAGGTGGTGATGGCTGGCCTCGCGAGGTTGAAGCATCCGGCGAAGACGTCCAGATCGTTCGGGTTGAATCCATCAACCTCGATCAACGCCACGCGCTCGCCCTGGCCCTTGAGGCCCGCGTTGCGCAGCCCGTTATATCCGTACGCGGTGCCGTACTGGTTCGGCGTGAACCCCCCGGTCCCGATAGCGGCCGGACATCCGGCGGGCGTCCCGGTGCGATGGCGCGCCGAGGTCGGCACCGACGCGGCGTGGGCGAGACGCCGGCTCTGGTTCCGGCTCTCGCTTCGCCGCAGGTGAGCCTCGCCCGTGAGCGACCGGTTGTCGAGGCCGACCACGCCGGTGACGGAACCGGCAAGTCCGGCCGGGATCCGGGCGGCCGAGGCGGCGTGCGCGGACGCGGCGGCCGTGCTGGCGCCGGCCTCCGCCGCGGGGGCGATGAAGCGGGTGCTGCGCGCGCGGAACTGGGCGAGGGGCGTGGCGAACAGCCGCGCCGCTCGTCCGGCGCTGAGCGTCGCGTCCGCGAAGAGGCCCGTCGGGTCGATCTCGACGTCCTGTGCGCCCGCATGACGAAGGAAGGACGTGACGCGACGACGCGTCTGACCGCTCGCGCCGAAGTGTCGGGCGAGCGTCGCCAGCGGCACGTAGTCGCCGTACTCAGGCGAGCCCGGCGTCGTGATCGCCAGCGCCGCTTGCCGGAGTCCGGCGAGATCGGCGGTGAGCGGGAGCACCAGGTGCAGCGGCGTGCTCGCGGGGGCAGCACCGACCTTGGCGATCTGCGCCGTTGGTGCGGCGCCGGCGGCACCCGCGGCGCCCGCGGATGCGAACACGGCAGCGATGACGGTGGTGGTCACCCCCAACCTCCAAAAGCCCATGCGGGCATCCTCGCATACCGGCGGGGGCGGCGAGTGCTGCATATGTCACCGCCGGGACGCCCGGCGGGGCGATCTCAGCTGTCGGACGGGTTGTCGGTGCGGGGCGCCTGCCGGCGCTGGACCGGGATCGTGAACCGCTGGAGGTCCTTGTGGCGCACGATCGCGCCGCCACGCTCGTAGGGGACGATTTCGGCGCGGAGCTCGCGCCGCAGGGCCTCGAGTCGCTCCACCTCGTTCTTCAGTTCGCGGGCGCGCTTCTCCATCGCCGCGACCTTGCGGGACATCGACTCGAGCTCGTCCTCGAGCTCGAACACGCGCTCCACCCCGGCCAGGTTCATGCCCAGCTCGGCCGTCATCTCCTGAATCCGGCGCAGCCGGTCGACGTCCTGGTGGGAGTACAGGCGCGTGCCCTTCGGCGAGCGCTTGGGCTCGATCAGGCCCCGGGCCTCGTACATCCGCAGCGTCTGCGGATGCATGTCCGCGAGCTCGGCCGCGACCGAGATCATGAACACGCCGCGGTCGGAGGAGACCTCAACGCGGGTGGTCGTCCTCACCCGGCGCGTCGCCATCAGGATCCGCTCCCGCTGGACGTGAACAGATTCGCCCGTGGATTCCCGTTCATCACCGCCGATAGCCTGTCAACTGCCTCGGTCTGCTCCGGCGAAAGATTGTCCGGGACGTCAATCACGAACCGGTAGTGGATGTCGCCGTGGCCCTTGCCGCTGAGCTTCTGCGGACCCTCGCCGCGGAGCCGCTGAACAGTGCCGTGCTTCGTGCCCCGCGGGACGCGCAGGCGCTTGGATCCGTTGAGCGTCGGCACCTCGATGATCGCGCCCTGGATCGCCTCGGGGATTGTCAGGGGAACCTCGACCTCGAGGTTCTCACCGTTGCGCTTGAACACCGGCGAGTCGTTCACGTGGGTGATCACGAACAGGTCGCCTGGATCCGCGCCGCGGACGCCGGGCTCGCCCTTGCCCGCGAGCCGGATCCGGCTGCCCTCGCGGACGCCGGCCGGGATGTTGACGCGCATGCGGCGGACGCTGCGCTGGGCGCCGGAGCCTTGGCAGGTCGGACACGGGTCCTCGATGATCGTCCCCGAGCCCTGGCAGTTGGAGCACGGCTGGGAGATCGAGAAGATCCCCTGACTCTGTGCCTCGACCCCACGGCCGCTGCACACCGGACACACCTTCGGCGTCGTGCCGGGCTTCGCGCCGCTGCCCTTGCAGGTCGGGCACGCCTGGGAGGTCGGGACGGCGAGCGGGATCTGGGCGCCGCTGACCGCCTGGTCGAAGGTCAGCTGGACCTCGGTCTCCAGATCGCGGCCACGGGCCTCCCGGGCTCGGCCACTGCGCACACCGCCGGCGTGGGTTCCACCCGCAGCACCGCCGCCTCCGCCGCCACCGAAGATGTTCGAGAGGATGTCGCTGAAGCCACCGGTGAACGAGCCTGGGTCGAAGCCGCCGGTAAACCCACCGAACGGTCCCGATCCGCGGTCGTACTGCTTGCGCTTCTCTGAATCCGACAGGACGTCGTACGCCTGCGAGATCTCCTTGAAGCGCTCCTCGGCCTGCTTGTTGCCGGGGTTGCGATCCGGGTGGTACTGGCGCGCGAGCTTGCGGTAGGACTTCTTGATCTCCTCGTCGGAGGCGCCCTTGCCGACCCCGAGGGTCTTGTAGTAGTCGGGCCGGTCAGCCATTACCCCTCACCGCCCTGACTATGCGGCCACGACGACACGCGCCGGCCGCAGCACCTGCTCGCCGAGGCGATAACCGGACTGGTACACCTCGACAACGGTGCCCGACGGCGCGCCCTCGACCGGGTGCTGGGCGATCGCCTCGTGATGCTGAGGGTCGAACGGCTCCCCTTTCGGAGAGTAGGGCTCGATCCCCACCCGCGCGAGCGCGGCGATCACGTCGGCGTGCACGAGCTTGATCCCGGACGCCAGCGTCGCGTCGGCGGACGCGCCGCCGTTCTCGCCCTGGCCGGCCGCCTCAGCGGCCTGCAGCGCGCGGTCGAGGTTGTCGACCGCCGGCAGCAGCTCCTTGGCCAGCTTCGCGACGCCGCGATCCTGAGCGAGCGCCGCCTCACGCGCCGCCCGCTTGCGGAAGTTCTCGAAGTCCGCCTTGGTCCGCTGCGCCAGCTCCAGGTACTCATCAGCCTTGCCCGCCTTCGCGGCCAAGGCCTCGATATCGACCGTAACCTGGTCGGCCACGGGAGCGGCATCGGGGTCCTGATCGGCCCCCCGCTCGCTCCCGTCAACCCCATCCTGAGGACCTGGCTGGGACTCCTGCTTCTCCCCCTCTGAGGGTGAGGTGTCCCCGTCGTCGGACGGCAGCGCCGAAACCGGGCCGTGCGACGAGGCCACTCGCGAAGCGGCCTCGTCGTGCGCGCCCGTTTCGGTGCCACCCGTCCGGTGTGGCTCGAACGGATTCATCGCTTACTTACCCTCGTCCACGACCTCGGCATCAACGACGTCTTCCTGCGCACTCGCGCCATTTGTCGTCGACTCCGCACCGGCTGCCGCGCCGTCTGACCCGGCCGCCTGCTGCTCCTGAGCGCGCTGGTACATCGCCTCGGAGACCTTGTGGAAGGAGGCCTGGAGCGCCTCCGTCTTGGCGTTGATGTCGTTGGCGTCCTCGGAGGTGAGCGTCTCGCGCACCGCCTTGATCGCCTCCTCGATCTCGGTCTTGGAGGACTCGTCGATCGACTCGGCGAGGTCCTTGAGCTGGCGCTCGGCCTGGTAGGCAGCGTTCTCGCCGTTGTTCCGGGCCTCCGCGAGCTCGCGCAGGCGGCGGTCGTCTTCGGCGTGCGACTCGGCGTCAGTGACCATCCGCTTGATCTCGTCATCGGACAGGCCCGACCCGGCGCGGATCTCGATCTTCTGCTCCTTGCCGGTCCCCAGGTCCTTTGCGGACACGTTGAGAATGCCGTTCGCATCGATGTCGAACGCGACCTCGATCTGCGGGATTCCACGCGGCGCCGGCGGGATGCCGGTCAGCTGGAACTTGCCGAGTGACTTGTTGTACGTCGCCATCTCACGCTCGCCCTGGAGCACGTGGATCTCGACGCTCGGCTGGTTGTCCTCAGCGGTCGAGAACACCTCGCCCTTGCGGGTCGGGATCGTCGTATTGCGCTCGATCAGCTTCGTCATCACGCCGCCCTTGGTCTCGATACCGAGCGTGAGCGGGGTGACGTCAAGCAGCAGCACGTCCTTGACGTCGCCGGCCAGGACGCCCGCCTGGATGGCGGCGCCGACGGCCACGACCTCATCCGGGTTGACGCCGCGATGCGGGTCCTTGCCGGTGAGCTCCTTGACCTTCTCCTGGACGGACGGCATACGGGTCATGCCGCCGACGAGGACGACGTGGTCGATGTTCGACGCGCCCTTGTCCTTGGCGTCGTCGAGCGCCTGGCGGACCGGTGCGACCGTACGGTCGAGCAGGTCGGCGGTCAGCTCATTCAGCTTCGCGCGGGTCAGGCGCGTGTCGAGGTGCTTCGGGCCGCTCGCGTCAGCGGTGATGAACGGCAGGTTGATCTGCGTCTCCTGCGTCGTCGAGAGCTCGATCTTCGCCTTCTCGGCCGCCTCGTACAGACGCTGGAGCGCCATCGGGTCGGCAGCGAGGTCGATGCCCTGCGACTTCTTGAACTCGCTCACCAGCCAGTCGACGAGCGCCTTGTCGAAGTTGTCGCCGCCGAGGTGGTTGTCACCCGCGGTCGCCTTGACCTCGAACACGCCGTCGCCGATCTCGAGCACGGACACGTCGAACGTGCCGCCGCCGAGGTCGAAGATGAGGATCGTCTGATCGGACTCCTTGTCGAGCCCGTAGGCGAGCGACGCTGCGGTCGGCTCGTTGATGATCCGCTTGACGTCCAGTCCGGCGACCTTGCCGGCGTCCTTGGTCGCCTGGCGCTGATCGTCGTTGAAGTACGCGGGGACTGTGATCACGGCGCTGTCGACGGGCTCACCGAGGTACGCCTCGGCGTCGGCCTTCAGCTTGCCGAGGATCATCGCGCTGATCTCCGGCGGCGAGTACTGCTTGCCATCCGCCTCGACGCGCGCGTCGCCGTTCGGCCCGGAGACGACCTTGTACGGCACGATCGACTCCTCCTCGCGCACCTCGCCCTCCTTGCGGCCCATGAAGCGCTTGATCGAGAAGATCGTGTTCTGCGGGTTGGTCACCGCCTGCCGCTTGGCAACGGTGCCGACGAGCCGTTCGCCCGATTGCGTGAACGCGACAACCGACGGCGTCGTCCGGCCGCCCTCGGCGTTCTCGATTACGGTCGGCTCGCCACCCTCAAGGACCGCCATACATGAGTTGGTTGTCCCGAGGTCGATTCCGATTGTCTTGCCCATATGTGGTTCTGCTCCTGTGTGCTCGTAAAAATCTCAGTGGGAAGATAGCAGATCTGTAGCTCTCCCGGGAGTCATAGCCGCCCGGATCGACCGCTGCTCGCGGTCTGACACGTGGACTTCAGCGGCGGACATCGCTGCCGTACCAAGTGAGTAGAAGCCGACGCGGCGTGCTGGAGCTCGGCGGCGATCAGCAGATCGTCATCGCGACTCCAGCGGGACCCCGGACCGGGGCGCCAGGTCGGCGGGACGACTTTCCCACATGACGTTCGCAGCGACCCGCCAGGGTTGCCGCGCGGCTGCGCGGCGACGCGGGGGTCGCCCCCGCGCCACGACGAAGGACGGTGATCGGCGATGCTTGAGGCAGCTCGGGCGCGCGGAGGAGACTCGGCGCGAAGGCACAGCTCGCTCGTCGTCCTGTGGGTGGTCCTGCTGTTACTGGTCGGGCTCGGAGCGGGACCACCGGCCCACGCCGCCGGTATTGCGGTGAGTGCCGCCGGTGTCCCCCACGTCGAGACGCGGTCACAGGATCTCGGCCCTCTGTCCTCGACCGCCGAGACCCAGGCGGGGGCCGCGGGCGACCGTGCGCCCGACGGGCAGTTCGTGAGCCGGGACGGGGGCGTGTCAGCCACGTTCATCAACCCCGACGGGATCAGGCAGAGCCTTTGGATCTTTGGTGACACGGTCGTGAGCGGTGCCGGTGGCGCGACCCCGCCCACGGCGCTGGTTCTTGGCGCGACGGCAGCGGTTTCCGACGCCGTCCCCGGTCGCGTTCCGCTGATCACCGAGCGCGGGTCGGCTGGCAGTGCTGCCCCGGACGGGGTGTCCGGCCTGTGGCCGGCGGACGACACGTTCAGCTGTCCAAGCGGGACTGTCGGCGACACGTGGGAGCGGGGGGCGAGCAGCGAGCCTCAGGCTCCGTGGATGGTGCTGGTCGCGGACTGGGGGGTGTGCGCGACCGATCCGCCGTTCTCGGCGATCCCGCGCCGCTCGGGGTTCGCGGAGGTCGACACGCGCACGTGGCGGGTGACCCAGCACGACGTGTTCGGCGGCGCGACGGCGCGTCTGTCAGCGCCGCAGATCGTGGGTGCCCCGGTGATCTGGCGCGGTTTCTTGTATTCGCTTGAGTCGGCGTGCCGCGTCTCGAGCGCGACCTGTACCGCGTCGGGGATCTACATCAGCCGCGCGCGGTGGGACCGGAGCTCTGATTGGAAGCACGCGACCCGCTACCGGTGGTGGGACGGGCGGAGCTGGACCGCCGATGATCGCCGGGCGGTGTCGGTGATCGCGGGCGCGCGGCCGTTCCTGTACGAGCTCGACGTCAAGGACATCACCCAGGTGCCGGGGCATCACGCCCGGTTCGCGCTCACCGAACAACCCGACGGTTCAGGCGATTTCACCGTCTACTACGCCAACACGCTGACGTCGTGGTCGCCCGGACCGGTGTCCCATCTCCCTGACCGCTGCCGCGGGACCGGGGACATCGCGACGTGCCGCGCGATCAACCTTCACCCCGAGCTCAGCACCCGGAACCGGCTGCTGTACTCCTGGTACAGCCCCGGCGACGCCACCGGGCACGTACGACTCGCGTCCATGCCGTGGTGACGAGCGGGCCGGGACAGCCAGTCCCGCCGCTCGGCTGGCGCTACGCGTCGTCGACCCCCACCCGCGGGCACATCCGCCGCAGGGCACACGCGCCGCACGCCGGGCGCCGGGCGTGACACGTCCGCCGGCCGTGCCGGAGCAGATTCATGTGGAACTCGAGGTCCTCGCCGATGGGGGTGATCAGCAGCATCTCGTCGTGGAGCTCCTCGAAGGGAGCGCCCGGACGGAACATCCCGAGCCGGGTCCCGACCCGAGACACGTGCGTGTCGACCGGCACATCGTGCATCCCGAACGCGAACAGCAGCACGCACGCGGCCGTCTTACGCCCCACCCCGGGCAGGCTCGTCAGATACTCCTGCGCCACCGGGACCGGCTGGCTGGCCAGCCAATCGAGGGAGAGCCCGGCGTCGGGATCGGGCGACGTGGCATCCGGCTGTGGTGCGCCCTCGGGCCTCGGGACGTCGGTGATCGCTCTGAGGATCGCCTTGATCCGGGCCGACTTGACCTTGGAGATCCCCCCGGGCCGGATCGCCTCCTCGACTTCGTCGACGGGCGCATCGCGGATCAGAACCCACGTATCGCCGCGGAACCGCTCGCGCAGCGCCAGGTAGGCGACGTCGCGGTTGCGGTCGTTCGTCGACTGCGAGAGGACGGTCAGGACGAGCTCCGCGATCGGGTGGCCATGCGGCTCGGCGAGCGGACGGCCGTAGACGAGCCGCAGCCGATCCCGGATCGCCCGTACCCGCCGCGCGGACGGCCGCTGCCAGTCGGCCAAGGACGCCCGCCGACCACCGCCACGACCGCCACCGTCACGAGCCGCGCCGCCACGAGCTCCGCTAGTCAAGCGCACCCCACCGCTCACACGCCCGGGCCGCCTCCGCGACGGCCTCCCGCAGCCCCGCCGCGACCGCCGACGGATAGAACCCGGTCGCGGCGAGCCGCGCGAGGATCGTGCCCATGAGAACGTCGCCGGCCCCAACCGTGCTCAGGACCTGCTCGGGCACGACGGCGGGCACGTCGGCGCGGAGCTCGCCGCGGAGAATCGCGCCGTCGGCGCCCAGCGTGATCACGACCAGGCGCGCGCCGGCCTTGACCAGCGACAGCGCCGCCCGCTCCGGATCGTCCTCGCCGGTCATGATCAGCGCCTCCTCGCGGTTGCAGCGCACGAGCAGCGCCCCGCTCAGGCACGCGTTGGCGCTCGCCGCCGCCTCCGAGGCGGATGACCAGCGGTGCAGGCGGAGGTTCGGGTCGAAGATGACCGGCAGCTCGAGGGACAGCGCGAACTCCCGGGTGCGCATCGTGACCGCTCGCTCGGCCGCGTCGACGAGCGTGTTGCTGGTGATGAACACCGCCGCCGACTGGCGCACCGCCTGCTCGACGTCGACGTCTCGGAGGTGGGTCACCGAGGCGAGGTCGGCGCCGTAGACGGTGTAGGTCGGCTCACCGGCGAGGTCGACCGCGACGAACGCCACCGGGGTCTGGCGGCCGGCGAGCAGCACAAAGCTCGAGAGATCAACCCCGGCGTCGGTGAGCCGCGCGCACAGCCAGCGTCCCCACGGGTCGTCCCCGACCCCGCCGAGGAGGGCCACGTTTGCCCCCGCCGCGGAGGCGACGGCGGCGACGTTCGCGACCACGCCGCCGAAATGGGGCGAGAAGGCGTCGGCCTCGCCGAGCGAGCGAATATGGCGCTCGCAGATGAGATCGACGAGCGCGTCGCCGAGACACAGGGTGCGGTCGGGCACGGCCGGGACGTTATCCTCGCCGCCGCGTGCGCGTCGATGAGCACACGATCACTCTCGACTCCTCGCCCGTCTTCTATCGCAGCGCTCCCGCCGCCGATCCGCCGCCGCTTTATCTGCACGGCGTTCCGACCAGCTCGGATGACTGGCTCGAGCTACTCGAGCGGACGGGCGGGCTGGCCCCTGACCTGCTCGGCTTCGGCCGCAGCGGCAAAGGCGGTCAACTCGACTACTCGCTCGCCAGCCTGACCAGCTTCCTGATCCGCTTCCTTGATGAGATCGAGGTCGAGAGCGTCAAGCTCGTCGGCCACGACTGGGGCGCCGCCCTCGGCCTTGTCCTCGCCGAGACGCACCCGGAACGCGTCGAGCGCCTCGTCCTCTGCAATCCGTTCGCGCCGCTGCCCACGGCGCGCTGGGATCGGCTCGGGCGGGCATGGCGCCGTCCCGGGATCGGCGAGCTGACGATGGGCTCCATCGTGAAACCGCTGTTCGCGCGGCATCTCCGCGGCGCGAGCACCACGCCGGAAGCGTGGCCGGACGCTCGCATCGACGCGCTGTGGGAGCAGTTCGACCAAGGGACTCAGCGTGCGATCCTGCGCCTACACCGCAGCACCACCACGCCGCTGCTCGTGAGCACGACCGCCGCGCTTGACGAGGTCGTCCAGCCGACGCTCATCGTCTGGGGCGACCGAGACCCGTGGCGCACCCGGCACGATGTCGAAGAACTCGCCGCCCGGCTCCCCAACGCGCAGCTGACCACCGTCGACGGAGCCGGACACTGGCCATGGCGTGATGACCCGGCCGCGGCACAGGCGATCGAAGACTTCCTCCGGTGACCAACATCAACCTCAAGCGAGCGGCGCCCACGCTGATTGCCGCGGTGCTCGCGACCGTCTACGTGATCGTCTCGCCGCCGAGCTTCGACCTAGCGGCGCACCTGCTCCGCGCCAAGCTGTTCCGGGCCGAGGGGTTCGGTCTGTGGAACAACTGGTGGTACGCCGGACACCACACGCTCGGGTACAGCGTCCTGTTCCCGCCGATCGAGGCGTGGCTCTCGCCGCAGCTCGCCGCCGGTCTTGCGTGCGTCGGAACGGCAGCGCTGTTCGAGGTGCTCGCCCACGATCATTTCGGAGCCGACGCGTGGGTCGGCTCGGCGTGGTTCGGTGCGGCCACCGCGAGCAACCTGTTCACCGGCCGCCTCGCATTCGCGTTCGGGATGCTCCCGGCGATGGCGGCGATGGTCGCGCTCCAGCGCCGGCGCGCCGGCCTCGCCGCTGCGGCCGCCCTGCTCGCCGCGCTCGCCAGCCCGGTCGCCGCGCTGTTCGCGGCGCTCGGCGGCGCGTCGGTCGCCATCGCGAAGCTGCTCACCGACCGGAAGCTCCGCCCCGCCCTTCCCGGGGCAGCAGTCGTCGTCGCCGCCCTGCTACCCGTGGCGCTGCTCACGTTCGCGTTCCCCGAGGGCGGCAGCGAGCCGTTCACGTTCGCGACTCTGTGGCCGGTGGTTGTGATCGCGGTTGTGACCTTCTTCGCGATCCCCAAGACCGAACTCGCGCTCCGCATCGGGGTGCTCATCTACGGCCTCGGGACGCTCGGTGCGTACGCGATCTCAAGCCCCGTTGGGAGCAACGCGGCACGGCTCGCCGCCCTCCTCGCGGGACCGCTCGCGGCGCTGCTGTGGTTCCGTCGACACCCCCATTGGCTGCTCGCGGCGGTCCTCCCGCTCGCCTATGTGCAGTGGCAGGCACCCGTCCGGGACGTCAACCGCTCGGCGAATGATCCGTCCGTGCAGGCGGCCTACTACGAGCCGCTCCTGGCGTTCCTGCGACACCAGACCGGGCCACCGTTCCGGATCGAGATCCCGTTCACGAAATTCCACTGGGAGACGTACGACGTGGCGCCGTACTTCCCCCTGGCGCGCGGCTGGGAGCGCCAGCTCGACATCAAGTACAACCACCTCTTTTACGACGGCACGCTCGACGCGCGCACCTACGAGGCGTGGCTGCGCTCGCTCGCGGTTCGCTTCGTGGCGATCTCCGACGCGCGGCTTGACTTCTCAGCCCAGAAGGAGACGGCGCTCGTCCGAGGCGGTCTGCCGTACCTGCGGCTCGTCATGCGCTCCCAGCACTGGCGCGTATACGCGGTGAGCGACCCGACGCCGATCGTCCAAGGAGCGGCGACCCTCACACACCTCGGCCCGGACGACCTGACGATCGACGCCCACCGCGCCGGCAAGCTCTTCGTCCGCGTCCGATTCACCCCGTATTGGTCGATTGAGGGTGGACACGGGTGCGTCGCGCCGGACGGCGAATTCACGTCGATCACGGTGCCGCGGCCCGAGCGGATCCGGCTCGCGATCGCGTTCGCGTTTGACCGGATCCGGGCCCATTCGGAACGTTGCGACTAGGTTCGCATGCTTACGGGGTATCAACATTGTGTGAGTTACGATCAGTAAGCGATGCGACGCCGGGTGGATCAGATCGGCACGAAAGTGCTCCCGCGGGGATGGAAGGATCTGTTCCGGCAGATTCTGCTCGGCTTCGGTGCGTACCTGGTCTACGAGCTCACGCGCGCGTTCGTGTATGGCAACGCATACAGCCCCGGCTATAAGCCGTTCGGCGACGCCACGAAGATCATCAATCTTGAGCGCCTGCTCCACGTGTTCGCCGAGCCGAGCATCCAGGCCTGGGTGTCCGGCCAGCGGTGGCTGATGGACATCGCCGACTGGACGTATCTGAACGCCCACTACTTCGTGACGATCGGCGCGTTGGTGTTCATCTACTTCCGCCGCAACGACTCGTTCTACTTCGTGCGCAACGTGTTCATGATCGCGATGGGAATCGCGATCGTCGGGTACGCGCTGTACCCGACCGCGCCGCCGCGGCTGATGCCGGAGTGGGGCTTCACCGACTCGATCCATCAGTTCACCGGCATCACGGTTGAGAAGGGGGCCTCAAGCGCGCTCATCAACCTCTACGCCGCGGTCCCGTCGATGCACGTCTGCTTTGCACTCATGGTCGGGATCCCGATGTCCCGGCTCACACGGCGCCGAGCCGCGCGCATCGCGTGGCGGGTGTACCCGGTGCTCATCACGTTCGTCGTGATCGCCACCGGCAACCACTATCTGACCGATGTGTTCCTCGGCGCAGTCACGGCGGGCACATCCTGGATGATCGCCAGCCGTCTCCTCGCTCGCGCCCGTCCTGACGCCTGGACCTTCCGGCCGGCACGGACCGTGCAACCGGCCAGCGCGTAGATCCGGCACACTACCCCCGATGCCTGAGCAAACCGAGGCGCCGCGAACTCGGAACCGTGGTCCGCGCCGGCGCCGGGAGGGACCGACGACGCAGGAGCTGATGCGCGATCGGCTGATCGAGTCGCGGCTCACGCCAAACGCGATTTCGCTCACCGGATTCGCCCTGAACCTCGCCGCCGCCGCGCTCGTCGTCGGCCGCATGTTCTTCCTCGCCGGAATCGCGTTCATCGTCGGCTCGATCATGGACACGCTCGACGGTCGGTACTCGCGGATGTCGGGCAAAGGGACGCCGTTCGGCGCCTTCCTCGACTCAACCCTTGACCGCCTCGAGGAGGGGATCGTGCTCACCGCGGTCGGCGCGTACTTCGCCTCACGGCACAACCAGGTCGCGGTCGCGGCGGTCGTTGCGGCCGTGCTCTTCAGCCTGATGGTCTCCTACACGCGGGCCCGCGCCGAGGCGCTCGGCGTCGCCTGCAAGGTCGGCCTCGCGACCCGTCCCGTGCGGGTCGTGATTCTGTCCATTGGACTCGTGTTCGCCAAGGGCGCGTCGCTCGGGCACTTCGAGCTGCTCGCCCCTGCCGTGTACGTGCTCGCAGCGCTCACCGTAGTGACGACAATCCAGCGCATCCTGTACGTGCGCAATCAGCTCAATGCCGCGCCGTAGTGGGTCCCGGCGGGGCCCACTCAACCCTTCGCGGGTGTAACAAAACGCGCCAGAAGGACTAAGTAAATCGTCTGCGCCGCTACCGAAGACGCGCAGACCTCCATCTTCAAGAAGGGAATTTCCTCACCGTGAGCACCACCAACGGTTCCACCAACGGCGCTGCGCGCTATCAGGACGGCAAGGTCCGGGTTGCGATCATCGGTGTCGGCAACTGCGCGAGTTCATTTGTGCAGGGCGTCCAGTACTACAAGGACGCCGACGCGCACGAATCCGTACCGGGACTGATGCACGTCGATCTCGGCGGCTACCACGTGCGCGACATCGAGTTCAGCGCCGCCTTTGACATCGACGCCGACAAGGTCGGCAAAGACTTGTCCGAGGCGATCTTCTCCGGGCAGAACAACACGCTCAAGCTCGGCGACGACATCGCCAACCTCGGGGTCGAGGTCCAGCGCGGAATGACGCACGACGGGCTCGGCAAGTACCTCAGCCAGAAGATCACCAAGGCGCCTGGCTCGACGGCCGACATCGTCCAGATCCTCAAGGACACGCGGACCGACGTCGTCGTCTCCTACCTGCCGGTCGGCTCCGAGCAGGCAACGAAGTGGTATGTCGAGCAGGTGCTCGAAGCCGGTTGTGGGTTCGTCAACTGCATCCCGGTGTTCATCGCCCGCGAGGACTACTGGAGCAAGCGCTTCAAGAAGGCCAAGCTCCCGATCATCGGCGACGACATCAAGTCACAGGTCGGCGCAACGATCGTGCACCGCTCACTCGCACGTCTCTTCCATGACCGCGGAGTCAAGCTGCTGCGCACCTCGCAGCTCAACGTCGGCGGCAACATGGACTTCTACAACATGCTCGAGCGCGAGCGGCTGGAGTCAAAGAAGATCTCCAAGACGAACGCCGTGACCTCGATCATGGGTCACAAGCTCCCGGCCGACGATGTCCACGTCGGACCGTCGGACTATGTGCCGTGGCTGACCGATCGCAAGTGGGCGCACATCCGGCTCGAGGGCCAGGCGTTCGGCGACGTCCCGCTGACCGCCGAGCTCAAGCTCGAGGTGTGGGACTCCCCGAACTCCGCCGGCATCGTCATCGACGCGACGCGGATCGTGAAGCTCGCCCTTAACAACGGCCTCTCCGGCCAGCTCGACGGCCCGAGCTCGTACCTGATGAAGTCTCCGATGCACCAGCGGCCCGACGACGAGGCACGCGAGCTGACCGAGGCGTTCATCGCCAAGTACGCGCGCAAGCCGGTCAAGGCCGCCGCGAAGAAGAAGAGCGCCTCCGCGTCCAAGTAGCGCCAGGGCTCTATCCTCCGCGCCGTGCCCGGCGCACTCGCGATCGCCCAGGTGACACCCTTCGCCTGGGAGGCGGCGAACGAGGTGAACCATTACGTCGCGCGGGTCTCCGACGAGCTCGCGCGACGGGGTCACCGCGTGCTCATCGTCGCGCCGTCGCAATCGAGCGAGCTCGTGCGGGACACGCGCCGCGCGCTGCACAACGCGCCGGAGACGCTGCTCGAGCGGGCCGATGAGGGCCCGGTCGTGCTCGGCGTCGGGGAGGTCCTGCCGTTCTCCCCGACCCAGCGGCGGGCGGCCTCGCTGCCCGTCGACGTTGCGCGGACGATCGAGGATGCGCTGAGCGAGCTCGCGCTCGACCTCGTCCACGTCCACGAGCCGTTTGCGCCGAGCGCGTCGAGCATCGCCCTGCGGCATTCGCGGGCGCTCAATGTGGGTACGTTCCACGCGCCGACCGAGCGGATCCTCTCCACCCAGCTCGCCCGCGGGCTCTCCCGGCTCCTGTTCGGGCGACTCGACGCCCGGACGGCGAGCTACCGCGCCACGCGGGAGCTGATGCAACGGTTCTTCCCGGCGGACTACCGGGTGATCCTGCCCGCCGCCGACGCGCCGGAGCGCACCGGTGAAGACGGCGCTGAGCTCGTCATGATCGCGCGGGAGGAGCGAGCGGCGCTGCGCACCTTCCTGCGCGCGCTCCGTCTGCTGCCCGCCGAGCTCGAGTGGCGCGCGACGGTGTGGTCGCCCCGCCCGCTCGCCGCGCCGGCGACCATCGGTCGTGTGCTCCGTGACCGGGTGCGGTTCGTCGACGCCACGCAGATGTCCGAGGGCGACGCGATCAGCGCCGCGGGCCTGGTCGTGCTCGCCTCCGAAGGCGTCCGCGCGACGCCGGGAACGCTCGTGCGCGCGCTGGCGGCGAAGGCGGTGCCGGTCACCTCGCGCCTCGCCCCGTACGAGGAGCTCCTCTCAGAGGGCCGCTACGGACTCGAGTTCGAGCCCGGCGACGTGCACACGCTGGCCGCGCACCTCGAGCGCCTGCTCACCGAGCCGGACACCCGGCGCGAGCTCAGGGCGGCGGCCGAGCCGTTGCGGGAGACGCTCCGCTGGCCACGGCTCACCGATGACCTCGAGCAGGTCTACGACGGGCTCGTCGCCCGCCGCCACGACGGCCGCGGCGTGCCCGCACTCCGGCGCAAGCTCGCCGCCCGGCCGCTCATCGACGTCGACCTCCACATGCACACCGACCACTCGTATGACTGCGCCACCCCGGTCGAGGTGCTGCTCGCCGAGGCACGAACCCGTGGCCTCGGCGCCATCGCGGTCACCGACCACAACGAGATCTCCGGCGCGGTCGAGGCCGCAGCCAAGGCCGACGGCGTCAAGATCATCGTCGGCGAGGAGGTCAAGACCGCCGACCAGGGCGAGGTCATCGGACTGTTCATCACCGAGAAGATCCGCCGCGGCATGACGCTCCAGGAGACGATCGCCGAGATCAAGCGCCAGGGCGGGCTCGTGTACGTGCCCCACCCCTTTGATCGGATGCACTCGGTTCCCGACTACGAGCACCTGCTCGACGTGCTCGACGATGTCGACGCGATCGAGGTGTTCAACCCGCGGATCGCGATCGCCGAGTTCAACGAGGAGGCGGTGCGGTTCGCCGCCAAATATCGGGTCCCGGCGGGTGCCGGATCCGACGCCCATGTGCCTCAGGGCCTCGGCTCGGTGCGCATCCGGATGCGCGATTTCGACGGCCCGGAAGAGTTCCTGCAGTCGCTCCGCGACGCCGACATCGTCCGCAATCCGGCCAGCCTGCTCTACGTCCAGGCCCTGAAATTCCTGCAAACGAAGGCACTTCCGGAGTCCGCACGGCGTGCCTCACGAGACCGTCGGGTGCGTCGCGTACAGCGCAAGTCCTGATGCACGCGCAAGGACAAGCTGAGGAGCCGTCCAATCCGAGGGGGATGCCGGCGACCGACGACGAGATCCGCGAGAAGTATCTCGAGCGCGCAATCCGCGAGCTCAACGCGTTTTCACGCGACCTCCAGAGCTGCACCCAGTGTCCGCGGGGGGCGCTCATGCCGGTGCTCGGCTCCGGGCATCCGCAGGCGGATATCTTCCTGATCAAGTACTCCGCGCGTCCGTCGGAGGTTGAGGAGGGGGTCGCGTTCTACGGCCGGACGGGGAACGCGCTGATGAAGTCGCTCAAGCGACTGTCGATCGACCCGCTCGCGGTCTACGGCACGCTGTGCGTCAAGTGCCCGGTGTTCGATCCGGTGATGGCCGATCCCGGATGCGTCGCCCGGCTCGCCGAAGAGCTCGCGATCGTGCAGCCGAAGATCATCGTCGTCATGGGCGCCGACGCGCTCACCGTCGTGGGTGAACTCGACGTCCCGCTCCGCGACGAGCTCGTCCCGGAATTCGGCGCGATTCAGCGATACACGCCCTCGACCGAGGCCCTGTACGTGCCGAACATCGACGACGCCCTCGACGAGGAGAACGCCAAGCGCGAGTTTTGGTCGGCGTTCCGGGTCCTCGGCCAATGGTGGGCCGACCTCCCGCCGTATTAGTTGCCCCTCACGACCACTGGGGGACTCCGCTCGCCCGTGTCGCGGGTCTACACTCGGTCGCATGGACCTCGAAGAGCGAAGCATCGAGCAGGTCGGGGAGCGCTGTGAAGAGTGCGGCGCCAAGCTCACACCCCAGGAAATCGAAGCGGTGATGGAGTCCGGCGGTCCCGCGCTGTGCTCGATTCACGCCGCCGAAGACGAGCCCGGACTGGCCGCCGACGAGGCGGGATTCTCCGAGCCCGCGTAGGTCGCCGAGCCGTCAACGGCCCGGGGCTCCGCCGTCGCCCACGCGATCGCCGCGGCCTGAGAACGGCTTGACACGCCGAGCTGCCGGTAGCACCGCTCGAGGTGCTTCTGAACCGTGCGGTGACTGATCCCGAGCCGCTGGGCGATCGTGCGCTCGGAAGCACCGGTGGCAACGAGCAGCAGCACATCGGCCTGTCGGCCGGTGAGGCCGAGTTCCATCAGCCGTCCTCGCCGTGGACTGTCGATCGCCGCCGGATTGCGGAGCACGTCGGTGAACCGAATCGCGTTGAGGTAGGACTGGATCAGGAACGGCCGCGCGTCAGCGAGCAGGTCACGCTCGGCGTCCGTGAAGTCACGGTCCGAGCGGCTGAGCGCGATCCCGAGAACCCGGCCGCGCTCGGTCGGCAGCGTGAACGCGATCTGGTGCTCGACGCCGAGCTTGGCGTAGACCCTGGTGTAGAGATCAAGCGCATGGAACTCGCGCGGCGTGACGAAGTCCGAGAACCGCCAGGGCCGACCGTCGAGCGTCCGCGAGTGGTAGGCCACGAGCGGGTTCTGGTGGGCGTAACGGGCGAACGCCTCGAGCAGGTCAGGCGGCGGCTCGGGATCGGACAGCACGACGATCTCGTTCGGGTCGGGACCGAGGTCGTTGAGCGAGACCCAATCCGCGGGAACGACCCGGCCCAACGCCGCGAGTAACTCGACCCGGAACTCGTCAAGGTCGAGCAGGCCATGGGTGTCCCCGATCAGCTGCAGCAGAGCGTCGCTCGGCATGTCCATCCGTCATTATCCGGTGCGTACGTGCTGGGCACGTAGGTTCCCGTTGAGGCGGCGCTGCCCCCGTGATCGGGGTTACTCCGTGACGAGCACGATCTTGCCGAGCTTGCCACCGGCGGAGAACCGCTCGTACGCCGCCTCGACCTCGTCAAGCGGGTACGTCGCGGCGACCGGCACCCGGACCGAACCGGACGCGAGCAGCGGCAGCACCGAGCGCTCCACCGCGCGGGCGGCAAGCGCCTTCTCCTCCAGCGGGCGGGGGCGCAGTGTCGATCCGAGAATCCGTCCCCGCGTCCCCATCAGCGCGCCGAGGTGGACCTCGGCCTTGGCGCCGGCGCCGATACCGATGATGACGACCCGACCCCAGAGGTTCAGCGCCCCCAGATTGTCCGGCAGGTTGGGCGCGCCGACGAGCTCGAGGATCACATCGAACGGCCCATGCTCGGCGAATCCCTCCGGCTCGATCACCGTGGCGCCGAACGCGGCGACCCCGTCACGCAGGTCCGGATTGCGCACGGTGGCCGTGACCCGGGCGCCCGACGCGTGGCCGAGTTGAATCGCGGCCGTCCCGACGCCGCCGGCACCGCCGTGGACGAGCAGCCGCTCGCCCGCTTCCAGGCCGGCCTGGCTGAAGACGGCGTCGTGCGCGGTCGTGAACACCTCGGGCGCGCCGCCGGCCTCGGGCCAGCTCAGGTTTTCCGGGACCGGCATCAGCATCCGCTCGTGCACGACGATCCGATCCGCCTGGCCGCCACCGCCGACGACCGCCATCACGCGATCACCGTCCTGAAAGCGCGCCGCACCCGGGCCGCACTCGATGACTTCCCCGGCGAACTCGAGTCCGGGGATGTCCTGCGGGGAATCCGGCGGAGCGGGATACCGGCCGAGCCGCTGGTGCATGTCGGCGCCGTTGATACCGGCCGCCTTGATCGCGACGAGCACCTGCCCGGCGCCGGGCTCGGGATCCGGCCGCTGCTCGACGATCAGCTGCTGATCCTTGATGACGACAGCACGCATGCAGCCGGAAACCCTAGCGATGTGGCGCGCTAACGCCGTTCGAACAGCGCCACACACTCGATGTGCGGCGTCTGGGGGAACATGTCGACGGGCCGAACCCGCGTCAGCGTGTAGCCCGCCTCGACGAGCTGCGCCGCGTTCGGAGCGAGCGTCGTCGGGTTGCACGACACGTACACGATCCGCTTCGCCGAGGCCTCGATCAGCCGCCGGACGACCTTCTGCGAGAGGCCGGCACGCGGGGGATCCACGACCATCACGTCGGGGCGTTTCGCCTTCTCGACGAGCTCGCGCATGGCGAGCCGGACGTCACCGGCGAAGAACCGCGCGTTGTCGATCTCGTTCAGCCGCGCATTGGCGATGGCGTCGGCGATCGCGTCCTCGACGATCTCAAGCCCCCACACCTCGGCGGCGCGCGGGGCCATCAGCAGCCCGATCGTCCCGATGCCGCAGAACAGGTCGTAGACCCGCTCGTAGCCGCTCAGCTGCGCGTAATCGACCGCCATCGCATATAGCTGCTCGGCCATCTCGGTGTTCGTCTGAAAGAACGCGTGGGGCGAGACGCGAAAGCGCATCCCGCCGAGCTCCTCATCGAGACGGTCGGTGCCGGAGAGCAGCTCGGTCTCGCCGCCTTGGGTTACCTCGGCGACCGAATCGACTTGTGACCACAGCACGGCGTCGGCGCTGCTGGCGGCCGCCAGCGCCTCGGAGTCGAGCTTGGTGGGGCTCGTCACGAGCCGCACCTGAATCTGGCCGGTGCGGCGGCCCTCCCGCACGACGAGGTTGCGCAGCACGCCCTCGCCGGTGCGCCGGTCGTACGGCTCGAGCCCCTCTCGCCGGCACCAGCTGACGATCTCCTCCCTCGCCACGTTGCCCGGCTCGGAGGCGAGCAGGCAATCGCCGATCTCGACGATGTCGTTCCACCGGCCCGGGGCGTGAAAGCCGCACACCAGCCGTCCGTCATCGGGGTCGGCGCCGAACGAGTACTCGAGCTTGTTCCGGTAGCGCCACTCGGCGACCGCGGGCACGATCTCCTCGAGCGTGTACCCGTCCAGCTTGCCGATCCGGCGAAGGGCATCATCGACCTGCTCCTGCTTGACCTCGAGCTGTCGCTCGTAGCCGAGGACCTGCCAGGGGGCGCCGGGATGCTCGGCGAGCGGCGGGATCCGCTGCGGACTCGGCTGAAGGATCTCGGTGGCTCGCGCCTCCGCGTAGGCGCGCTTCGACTTCGACACGACGGCGCGCACGCGGTCGCCGGGGATCCCGCCCTGGACGAACACGACGTAGCCGTCGCGGCGCGCAACCCCGTTGCCGCCGTAGGCGAGCGAATCGATCGTCAGCTCGAGCTCATCGCCGCGCGCGGGACGGGACGCAGCGGGGGTCGATGGAGTCGGTGTGGACACCGTCAGTGTCTCGATTCAGGAGTTCGGTGGCACCAAGAGGTGTCTCTGGTGGATGCCTCGGAAGGACGCAGGAGCCGACGCGCAGCAGCCCTGCGCGAGGCGACGAGGACACACCGAGGCGCCGCCAGAGGCGCCTCGACTGACACCGAGTTTCTGAATGGGGGCACTTCACTAGCATGGCACGGGCGTGGATCTTCAGGCCTACCGCCGCTCCGCCGAGACGTTTCTCTCCGATCTCACCCGCGAGGAGTACCGGCATTTCGCCGGGCTGAAGGACACCTACGAGATCGAGCCGCTGTACGAGCGTCACGCCGAGCTCTTCACCCGCGCCTCGGTCGAGCGTCTGCGCGACCTGTACGACACCTCGACGCCCGGCAGTGACACGCAGCGCCGGCTGCGGATGCTGCTCGACTTTGCCGTCGAGGGCTACATCGGGCAGTCCGGCAAGACGACCGAAGCCGAACTCGCCCAGCGCGAGGCAACGCTGACGCTCGATCTGGATGACGGGCACCTCGGCTTCCGTGAGTCGTCGGTGATCCAGGCGAACGAACCCGACGCTGAGCGCCGGGGCGTGCTCGAGCGGGCTCGGCTCGCCGTGATCGCCGCCGAGCTCACCGACCTCCATGCGGAGCTGATCGGATGCCAGCACACGGCGGCCCGCGACCTCGGCTACGGCAGTTACCGCGAGCTGTGCGTCGCCTGCAAGGGCATCGACCTGATCGGGCTCGCCAGCCAGGTCACAGCCTTCACCGAGGCGTCGAGCGCCGGGTACGCCGACGCGGTCGACGGTCCGCTGCGCCGCTCGCTCGGCTACGGGCTCGAGGGCTTGCAGCGCGCCGACATCGCGCGGTTCATGCGCGCGCCTGATCTCGATGAGCAGTTCCCTGCGGGGCGGCTCGTCGAATGCTTTGAGCGGACGCTCGACGGGCTCGGGATCACGCTGCGCTCCCAGTCCGGGGTCGTACTCGACCTCGAGCCGCGCCCGAACAAGACCCCGCGCGCGTTCTGCGCGCCGGCGCGGGTGCCGGACGAGGTCTATCTCGTGCTCTCACCGGTCGGCGGACACGACGACTTCGCGGTCCTGTTCCACGAAGGTGGCCATACCGAGCACTATGCATCCGTGGACCCGAGCTTGGCGTTCGAGTACCGAATGCTCGGCGATAACGCGATCACCGAGTCGTTCGCGTTCCTGCTTGAGCGGCTCGTCGAGAACCCGGTGTGGCTCGCGGAGTACCTCGGTGTCGCCGACGCCGAGGCGGTGGCCGCCCATGGGCGGGCAGCGCGCACGCTCTATCTGCGGCGGTACTGCGCCAAGTTCAGCTACGAGCTTGAGCTCCACGATCAACCGTCGGAGCTGCCCCCGCTCGCGGCGCGCTACGCCGAACTGCTGAGCGAGGGGCTCCGGGTGGACTGGTCCGGCGAGAGCTATCTCGCCGACGTCGATCCCGGTTTCTATTCGTCCTGCTACCTGCGTGCCTGGGCACTCGAGACCCACCTGCGTCGCCACCTCGTCGACCGCTTCGGCCCGCGCTGGTTCGCCTCCGAGGAGGCTGGTGGGCTGCTGCGGTCACTGTGGGCCCGTGGTCAGCGCCAGACGCCGGACGAGCTGCTCGGCGAGCTCACGGGCGAGCGACTCGATCTGCGCGTGTTGCTCGACGATCTCGCGCTCGTGTAGCCGCGGTTAGGCCGAGCGCGCGCCCGATCGGCCGTTAGGCGAGCGCCTTATCGACCGCGGTCAGCACCGACTTGCGATTCGCATGACGGCGCTCGTACTCGGCCACGCGGCGCAGCTCGGCCGGCGCGAGCTCACTCAGCCTGGCCGTGACCTGCCGCGCGGTCAGCTCGTCGTAGCCGGGGATCGGAAACGACGTCGCGAGGTTGACGGTCCGCCGCGCACGGTCGGCGCCGCGGACGATCCGCTCGACAGGCTCAGACTGACGCGCCCGGCGCGTGGCCGACCCGATCTGGTCACGTCCGCGACCCAGGATCTGTTCGATCTCGGTCCAGATGTCGTCGCGCTGCTGGCGGCCGCGGCGGATGAGCTCGGACGCAAGCGCGTTCGCGTCGGTGTGCGTGACGCGGCCGCGCGCGGCAGCGTCGTCCATCGTCTCCTGGATCCGCTCGCGCGTGAGCACGACGAGGTCAAGTCGTTTGAAGACCCGGTTGCCGAGCTGCTCGACCACGTACGCGAGCCCATCGCTCCCACTCGCCGGCGCCGGCTCTTCATGGGCCGAGCGCGACTTTCCGGACGACTTCGCTGCTGGCATCACTACCTCCCTCGTGGAGCGCTGCTCCGGCGAGCTTACCCCTCAGCGCCCCTGCTCGGCGACCAGGAACTCGAGCAGCGCCTTCTGTGCGTGTCGGCGGTTCTCGGCCTGATCCCAGATCTTCTGCCGCTCGCCGTAGAGCACCTCGGCCGTGATCTCCTCGCCGGGGTGGGCGGGCAGGCAGTGCATCGCCACCGCGTCAGGCGCGGCGATGTCAAGCAGCGCGTCGTCGATCCGATACCGGCTGAGCGCGTCGCGCCGCGATGCCGCGGTCTCGAGGTCATCGCTCATGCTCACCCAGACGTCGGTGTAGAGCGCGTGGGCGCCGGCCGCGGCCTGCTGAGGATCCTCCATCAGGATCGCGCCGGCGACCGGCTCGAGCTGGTAGCCGGGTGGCGAGGCGACCCGCACCTCCACGCCGGCGAGTTCGCCGAGGATCGCCAGCGAGCGAGCGACGTTGTTGCCGTCGCCGATGTAGGCGAGCGTCAGCCCGTCCAGGTGACCGAACGTCTCCTGGAGGGTCATGAGATCGGCGAGCACCTGGCACGGGTGATGATTGGCAGTGAGCATGTTGACGACGGGGATCGTCGCGTAGGACGCGAGTTCCTCGACGAGCTCATCGGGGCCGGTGCGAATCCCGATCGCCGCGGCGTGACGGGAGAGCACGTAGGCGGTGTCCCGGACCGACTCACCGCGCGTGAGCTGGAGCTCCTCGGTGCGCAGCACCATCGGGTGACCACCGAGCTCCGGGATTCCCGATTCGAACGACACCCGGGTGCGCGTCGAGGGCCGTTGGAAGATCAGGGCAACGCTGCGCCGGGCGAGGACATCGGATGCATAGGGCGCGGTTTTCAACTCGATCGCGCGGCCGATGAGCTGGTGCAGCTCGTCGCGAGTGAGCTCCGATCCGGTGAGGAAGTGGCGCAGCAAGTCGCGGAGTGTACGTTGCGCTGCATGCCCGGCTCGTTGCGCATCCTCACCTGGAACCTCAAGCACGGTCGCGCCGTGCCGTCGGCCGGACGGGACCTGTTCGGCGAGTTCGCGGCCGCGCTCGCCGCCTGGGAATGGGACGTGGCGCTGCTCCAGGAGGTACCGCCGTGGTGGCCGGTGCGGCTCGCCGACGAGCATGCGCTCGTGCTCACCTCGCGGAACGCCGGGCTCGGGCTGCGGCGCGCCGTCGCCGAGCGGTGGCCGGACGCGATCAAATCCAACGGCGGCGGATGCAACGCCACGCTCGTCCATGGGCGCCGCATCGTCGAGCGGCGGGTGCTGCGGCTGCGCTGGTGGCCCGAGCGCCGGTGGCTGCTCGGCGTGCGGCTCGATGACGGACTGTGGGTCGGGAACCTCCATGCGTCGGGACGGGGCATCGCGGAGGTCCAGCTCGCCGCCGACGCGATCATCGGCTGGGCCGCGGGCGCGCCGACGATCCTCGGCGGCGACTTCAACCTGCGCCGGCTCGAGCTGAGCGCGTTCGCAAGCGCCGGCGGCCATGACGTCGACCACGTGCTCGTCCACGGTCTCGAACCGGCCGGGCCGGCCGAGATCCTCGAGCGGGGGCACCTGTCCGATCACGCGCCGGTCCTCGTGCGCGTTGCATGGCGCCCGCTCGGTCCAGAGCGCAGTTCTGCCCGCATCGCGGGTGAAACTGCGCGCGGACCCGATGGCTAAGCGAGCGACGCCGCGTGCCTGGTGACGAGTTCGACGATCTCCGGCGGCGCTGTGTGCGTGGAGCCGCCGACGAACGGCGGCTGCGGGTCGTACTCGATCCCGAGCTGGATCGCCTGCGCCAGCTCGTCCCCTGCGATCCGGGCGGCGAGCGTCAGCGCCATGTCGATCCCCGCTGACACGCCCGCCGCGGTGACGATCGTGCCCTGCTCGACGACACGTCGGTCGCCAACCGGGATCGCGCCGTACTCTCGGAGCGTGTCCAGCGCCCGCCAGTGGGTCGTGGCCTCCTTGCCGTCGAGGATGCCCGCAGCGGCGAGCAGCAGCGATCCCGTGCACACGGACGTCGTCCACTGGGCGTGGGCGTGGGCGTGGCGCAGCCAGCCGAGCATCGCCTCGTTCTCCATCAGCGCCCGCGTGCCGTATCCGCCGGGGACGACGATCACCTCGGGCTCGGGGAGCTCGTCGAGAGTCTCATCAGCGACGAGCGCGAGCATCTCCGTCTCGGTCCGCTTCGGCCCGGCCGTTTCCGCGACGAAATGAACGGTGGCGCCGGGCAGGCGGGAGAGCACCTCGTAGGGCCCGACAGCGTCCAGTGCGGTGAGGCGGTCGAAGATCGGGATGGCGATGTTCATGCGGCTGAGTCCTTCCTCTTGGTGATCGGGATGACGTTGGCGGTGGAGGCGAAGCGGCTGCGGTAGGCGTTTGGATTGACGTCGAGCCGGCGTGCGAAGACCCGACGCAGCGTCTCGACGGTCCCGAACCCACACCGCAGTGCAACCTCCTCGAGTTGCAGCTCGTCGCTCGTCTCGAGCAGCGTCCGGGCCCGCTCGAGGCGCAGGCTCTCGACATAGGCCGCGGGCGTGACGCCGACCTCGCGGACGAATACCCGGGCGAAGTTCCGCGGGCTCATGAACGCGCGCTCGGCGAGCGCCGGCACGCTGAGATCGTGATCGAGGTGGTCGGCGATCCAGCCCTGGACCTCGCGGACCCCGGGACGTGACGCCGCCTGGCCGGCGAGCCCGGCGCTGAACTGCGCCTGGCCGCCCGGGCGGCGGATGAAGAGCACGAGCTCACGGGCGACGGTGAGCGCCGCCTCCCGGCCGAGATCCTCCTCGACGAGGGCGAGCGCGAGATCGATGCCGGCCGTCACACCGGCCGACGTGTACACGTTGCCGTCGCGGACGAAGATCGGGTCCGGCTCGACCGCGACGCTCGGGTAGTGGCGGGCGAGTGCCTCGCAGGCGTTCCAGTGGGTCGTCGCGCGGCGGCCGTCGAGCAGCCCCGCACGAGCGAGCAGAAAGGCTCCGGTGCAGACCGACGTCACCCGGCGCGAGCGGCGTGCGGCGCGCCGCAGCCAGTCGGTCAGCCGGTGATCCCGCGCGGCTGCCTGCACGCCGCGGCCGCCGGCGACGACGAGGGTGTCGATCGGCCCACGGCAGGCCTCGAGCGTCCTGTCGGGGACGAGCCGCAACCCGTTCGACGCGGCAAGCTCGCCGGCGCTGGGGGCGACGAGCTCGAGTGAGTACGCCGCCCCGCCCGCCCCGCCCGCCCGCGCCCGGGGCGCCGCGCGATCGGCGCGATCGGCGCGATCGGCGAGCGAGAACACCTCGCTCGGCCCGGTGACGTCGAGGATCTGAACGTCAGGGAAGGCGACGAGGACGATCCGGCGGGGTGCCATGGGGGCATCATGCTGACCGACGCCGCTGGCCGCAATGCCATCGACCGGACAGTTTCTGCCAAACCTGGATCAGCCGCGGCCGGCGCGGAGCCCGAAGCCGCGCAGCATCATCAGCGCCTTCTCGCCCATCGTGCCCCGGGACGGCAGCACGCCGAGCTGCATCGCCGCGTCGTAGAGGTCGAAGAACGCGCGGACCCGGAACAGCTTCTCCTGGCGCAGCTCGCAGTAGAAGACACAGTGCACGACGACGAACCGGTGACTCGGAGGCAGGCTCTCGAGCTGGCCGCGCTGGGTCCCGAGCACCTTGCAGGGCGCGGCCACGAACCGTCCGTCGCTCAGACGCTCTCCGGTCCGCTCCATGCGCGTATCCGGAAACGCGCTCCACAGCCGATCAGCGTGCCGGGCGAGCTCCTCGGTTCCCTCGAGCGGTTCGGGCGTGACCGGGTCCTCGTAATGGATCTCCTCGTGGCAGGCATCGCGGAAGGCGAGTGGATCCTTGCTGGACCATGCGCCCTCCCAGCCGTCAATGAGCTCGTCGACGCCGTCGGACATCGTCACCGCACGGGAGTGTCGAACACGGGAACGCCCTGCTCGGGGGTCGAAGCCTCGGCGTAGCGGCGACGCGGGATGCGGCCGGCCGCGCGGGCGAGCCAGCCACCCTGCACCGACAGG
Source organism: uncultured Solirubrobacterales bacterium (assembly GCA_963850335.1). Taxonomy (GTDB): domain Bacteria; phylum Actinomycetota; class Thermoleophilia; order Solirubrobacterales; family Solirubrobacteraceae; genus Palsa-465. The sequence goes on from CAWKKY010000005.1 coordinate 217,820, forward strand.
CGGATCGCGGTCGCCATCGCCACTGGGTCGTGGGCGCGGGAGATGGCGCTCGCGCACAGCACCGCGTCGCACCCGAGTTCCATCGCCAGCGCCGCGTCCGAGGCCGTCCCCACGCCGGCGTCGAGGATCACCGGCACCCCAGCGCGCTCGATGATGATCGAGATGTTGTACGGATTGCAAATCCCCATCCCGCTTCCGATCGGTGAACCGAGCGGCATCACCGCGGCGCACCCGATGTCCTCGAGCCTCCGGGCGAGCGTCGGATCGTCGGTCGTGTACGGGAGCACGACGAACCCATCCGCGACGAGCTCCTCCGCGGCCGCTAGGAGCTCGACCGCGTCGGGCAGCAGCGTGCGGTCGTCACCGATCACCTCGAGCTTGATCCAATCGGTCTCAAACGCCTCGCGCGCGAGTTGCGCGGTGATGACCGCGTCACGGGCCGTGTAACAGCCGGCCGTGTTCGGCAGGATCGCGACACCGGCCTCGTCGAGCACGTCAAGGATCGAACCGCGCGACGCCGGGTCAAGGCGGCGCAGCGCGACCGTGCACAGGTCGGTCTCCGACGCCACGAGCGCGTGGCCGAGGATCTCGTGATTATCGAAGCCACCGGTGCCGAGGATGAGCCGCGAGCGGAGCTCACGATCCCGGATCTGGAGGGGTGTCACGGCGCTCATGCCCTCATCCTCCCTGAATCGCCGCGACGACCTCAACTCGGGCGCCCTCGGCGAGCCGCGTGGCGTCCCATCGGCCGCGGGCGACGACCTCCCCATCGAGCGCGACGGCCACCCCACGCGCGCCGGGCGCGACGTCGAGCAGCGCGACGATGGTCGCGACCGTCGCGTCATCCGGGAGCTGGCGGTCCTCGCCGTTGAGATTGATCTGCATCACACCACCGCCCCCGCGAAGCGGATCGGCGAGAACGCGCGCGGCGGGTCGTGTCCGAGCAGAGCCTCGACGGCGAGCTCAGCGGTCACGGGTGTGAGCAGAATCCCGTGCCGGTAGTGGCCGACCGCCCAGTGCAGCCCGGGGAGAGAGCTCTCACCGATCGCCGGCGCGTTGTCCGGTGTCGCCGGGCGCAGTCCGGCGATCAGCTCGTCGATCACGAGCTCGGAGAGCCCGGGAAGGAGCTCAATCGCGTCGCGGAGCATGTCGAACAGCGGCCCTGCAGTCACGGTCGTGTCGAAGCCGCGCTCCTCCATGGTCGCCCCGAGGACGTAGCGCCCGTCGCCCCGCGGGACGACGTAGAAGCCGCCCTGGATCCTCAGGGCTCGGGTGAGCAGACCGGGACCGGCCGGGTCGTGAAGCCGCATGACCTGTCCTTTCACGGGCCGGACCGGGACGCGCGCTTCGTCCGGAATCCCGGCGACAGCGTCGGACCACACCCCCGCGGCGATCACAACCTGATCGGCGACGACGCGCTCGCCGCCCTGCAGCAGCAGCCCCTGAACCCGCTCACCGCCGCCCATCACCTCGCGCACGACGGCGCCGGCATGCAGCTCAACGCCGGCTGCGGCGGCGGCCGCGACGAGCGCCGGCGTGAGCGTGCGCGGGTCAATCGCGTGATCGTCGGGCACCTCGAGGGCGAGACGCAGCGTTGGCGCGAGGCCCGGCTCGAGTCCGCGCGCCTCGGTCGGCAGGAGACGACGGACCGGAAGCCCGAACCCCTGGCGCATCGTCAGCTCCCGCTGGAGCGCCTCCGCATCATCGGCGTCGCGCGCGACCGCGACGGTCCCGCAGGCGAGGTAGCCGGGGTCCATGCCGGAGGCCTCGGCGAGCTCGGCGACGAACCCCGCATAGGCGTGTGAGCTCCGGAGGTTGAGCTCGAGCAGCGGCTGCTCGGTCGCGCGGGCCTCGCTGATCGGCGCGATCATCCCGGCCGCGACCCGGGAGCTCCCGGCTCCGAACTCGTCGCGCTCGAACACGCCCACGCGCATTCCCCGCTGGGCGGCGCGCCAGGCGATGGCAAGACCGATCGCGCCGCCGCCGACAACGGCTACATCGAACGATTTGTGGGGTACGGACACACGATCTCCCTACGCCGGCATGATCCGGTTCAGGTTCATACGGTCGGCGGATCCGCTCCGCCCTCTCAGCCCGCTTCTGTCCAGGGCTCCCGTCCGGATCATCGTAGCGCTCGGCTCATGGCAGACTGAGAGCGTGTCCGATCGCCGTCAGCGACTCGCGCAGGCGCGGCTCTACCTCGTGTGCGACGCCCAACCCGATGAATTCGTGGTGGCGGCGCTGCGCGGCGGGGTCGACATCGTCCAGCTGCGCTGCAAGTCCGCCTCCGACGCCGAGATCCTGGCTGCCGCGAGACGGTTCGCCGCCGTCTGCCGCGCGCACGACGCCCTGTTCATTGTCAACGACCGGCCGGACCTGGCCGTCGCCGCGGATGCGGACGGCGTCCACGTCGGGCAGGACGACCTGGGGGTGTCGGCGGCGCGAGCGCTCGTCGGTCCCGAGCGAATCGTGGGCCTGTCCACCCATAGCCCGGAGCAGATCGATGCCGCCGCGGACGCGGGCGTCGACTACATCGGCGTGGGCCCGGTTCACGCCACGCCGACGAAGCCGGGACGGCCGGCCGTCGGTGTCGAGCTCGTCACCTATGCCGCCGCCCACGCCCGGCCACCGTTCTTCGCCATCGGCGGGATCAACCCGAGCAACGTCGATGCGGTCGTCGATGCCGGCGCCGAGCGCATCGTCGTCGTGCGCGCGCTCACCGAGTCGGCGAACCCGTCGCTCACCGCGAGCGTGCTCCGGACCGCGCTCCGGCACGGGAGGGATCGCGTTGGGGCAACGTAGCCGCAAGCGTGGCCGGCGCGGACCTGCGACCGCGACGAGCCCCCCGGCGACGGCGAGCCCGCCCGGGCGCGGGGCGCGGCCCAGCTCGGAGGAGCGCAACGCCGCTGTGCGCGCCAAGCTGACGCCGTTTGCCGCCGGCGAGCGACCGGGCGCGATCAAGATCAGCGTGGCCGTCGCGCTCCTCCTCGGGCTCTCGAATCTCGTCCTGTTCATCGCCGGGGTCAAGCCGCGCGTCGGCAGCACGCACCCGCAGATCGTCGAGATTCTCGTCTTCAGCGGGCTGATGATCATGTGCGCCACCGGCATGTGGCTGATGCGCTACTGGGCGGTGCTCGGGTTCCAGACGCTGCTCGCGATCGGCGTGCTCGGCTTTTCTCTGGCGCTCGTCCGTGCGTCCACGATCCTCGGGGCCGTCATCTGCGTCGTCGTCGTCGGCGCGGGCGGGTACCTGTTCTTCAAGCTCGTCCGGGTCCTCAGCCGGCTGCAGTTGCCGACCCCGCCGGGACGGACCTAGGGGCCCGCCGCAGGCGACAGCAACGGCGGCTTTGAGCTGCCACGGGATGTGGTGCGGCGGCAACCCCGACCGCAAGGGGAATCTTTCGCCAAAGCTGGTTCCGGTCGTCAATTGGGGCGCGAGATGCACCGTGAGAGGGAATTCTTCGCCCGAACGTGATCTGCCGAGACGATTTGGCGAATGATTCCCCTTGTGTGCCCGCGCCGGTCTCAATGCCCCGCGGGACGCAAATGCCAATCCACCGGACGCTTAGTAGGCTCAGGGCATGCCTGATTCTTCCTACGACTGCGTCGTGATCGGCTCCGGTCCCGGCGGCTACGTCGCCGCGATCCGGGCTGCGCAGCTCGGGATGAAGACCGCCGTGATCGAAAGGGACCGGGTCGGCGGACGGTGCCTCAACTACGCGTGCATTCCGGCCAAGGCAGTCCTCCGCGTGGCCGACGTCCTCTCCGAGATCCAGGATGCCGACGAGTTCGGGATCACCGTGTCGGAGCCGAAGGTGGACTTCGACGCGGTCACCGCCCGGCGCGAGAAGGTCGTCAAGACGCTCACCGGCGGCGTGGCCGGCCTCTTGAAGAAGAACTCGATCGAGCTGATCGAGGGCGAGGGCGCACTCGCCGGTCCGGGTCAGGTCACCGTCGGCGGACAGACCATCGCGGCGAAGACGATCCTGCTCGCGACCGGGTCGGTCAAGAAGCCGATCCCGGGAACCGAGTTCGGCGGTCGCGTGATCGGGACCGAGGAGGCATGGGCGCTCACGGAGCTGCCGAAGTCGATGGCGGTCGTCGGCGCCGGTGCCTCTGGAGCGGAGATCGCATCCGCGTACGCACGGCTCGGAACCAGCGTGCTGCTGTTCGAGGCGCTCGAGCGTGTCCTCCCGACCGAGGACGCCGACATCTCCAAGGCCGCCGAGCGTGGCCTGGGGAAGCAGGGCATGAAGATTCACACCGGCACGCTCGTTCGCGACGTGAAGACGACCGACACGAGCGTGACCTTCACTCACGGCGAGGAACAGGGCGAGGTCGAGTGGCTCGTGATCGCGGCCGGCCGCGGACCTGACGTCGAAGCACTGGGGCTCGACGCCGCCGGCATCGCATTCGACGACCGCGGATTAGTCGCAGTCGACGGCGCCATGCGCACGAACGTCGAGGGCGTGTATGCGATCGGCGACCTCGTGCACGGGCCGGCCCTCGCCCACAAGGCGTCCGACGAGGGCGTGATCGCGGTCGAGGATGCCGCCGGGATGGCGACGCACCCGATCGAGTACGTCGACATCCCACGGGCCACGTTCTGCAGCCCGAACGTCGCCAGCTTCGGCCTCACCGAGGCGCAGGCTAAGGAGGAGGGGTATGACGTGGTCGTCGGCAAACTGCAGTACGGGGCGGTCGGTGCGGGCACGGTCTACGGAGACCGCACCGGCGTGATCAAGATCGTCGGCGAGAAGCGCTACGGCGAGCTGCTCGGGGGACACATCGTCGGCGCCAAGGCGACCGAGCTCATCCAGGAACTCGTCAACGTCCGCGCGCTCGAAGGCGGCTTCCCCGAGGTGGCGCGGATCGTCCACGGCCATCCGACGCTCTCCGAGGGCGTGATGGAAGCGGCGCGCGCCGCCGACGGCTGGCTCATCCACGGCTGAGCGGTGTCCGCTGGGTCCCAGCCGGTCTTCTACTACGACCTCGGCAGTCCGGCGAGCTATCTCGTCGCCGAGCAGGTGAACACGGCGCTCGGAATCGTGCCCGAGTGGGTGCCGGTACTCGCTCCCGCGCTCGAGCCGCTCGAGGCGGTCGATCGCGAGCGAGTCGAGCGGGCGGCAGAGGCGCTCGAGCTGATGCCGGTGCGCTGGCCGCGCAACTGGCCGCCGGATACCGGCGAGGCGATGCTCGTCGCAACGTATGCCAAGCGAATCGGCCGCGGCGTCGCGTTCTCACTCGCCGCGTTCCGGCAGGCGTTTGCCGGCGGTCGCGACCTCGGCGACCAGGACACGTTGCTGATCGCCGCGGCGGCGTGCGAGATGCACCCGACCGCGGTGCTCAAAGGCATCGCGCTCAGCTCGGTCACCGATGGACTCGAGCAGGCTCGTCAGCGAGCGCGCGACGCGGGCGTGAGCACGGTGCCGGCGATTCAGATCGACGGGCTGCTGTTCGAGGGCGACGGCATGCTCGAGGCCTGCACCCGCGCGCTTGGGGAACGGGCGTGAAGGCGAACCGTGCCTTTGAGCTGATCGTCTCCCGGGGGGGCATCGAGCCCGCCTTCATGGCGGACCCGGAGCGGTTCGACCGCATCGAGATCGTTTCCATCGACGATGGCGAGGTCGTGCTGTTCTGGGACCTACCGGCGAAGACGGCGGCGCGCATGCTGCGGGAACTGCGGACCGATTTCGCATCGATGGACGCTGACGAATTCATCGCGACCTGGGAAAGCCGAGAGGATTAGATTGGCGGCATGAGTCAGCCGGCAGGCGCCAAGGGCGGAGTCACGATCGTCGAACCGGACCGCGTCGCGCGGACCGTGGCACGACGCAGCGCCGAGTCCCGCGCAACCGTCCCCGACGTCGAGTTGAGCATCGCCGTGACGGTTGACGATCCCGCCACGATCACGACCGGCGCGCTTGTCGGCGCAAGTGCGAGCGCGCTGCGCGCAGTGCCGAGAGCCAATGGTGCGTACCGCGATGCCCAGTTCGAGCTCTATTCACGGATCAACGTCGGGGTCGTGGTCGCCACCGACGATACCTACGCGATCCCGACAATCTTCGACGCCGATGAGAAGACGACGACGGAGATCGACGCCGAGCTTGAGCGGCTCCGGACGCGGACGCAGGCCGGCGAGCTGCTGGCGCCCGAGGCGTCGGGCGCCACGTTCACGCTATGGCATCCGGGACTTGACGGCGTCGCGCAGGCGACCCCGCTCGTGATCCCACCCCAGGCCGGCGCGCTCGCCGCCGGGGCCGTGCGAGACGCGCCGCTCGTGCGTGATGCAGCTATCGTGCCTGGCCACACGATGACGATCACGCTCGCCTGCGATCACCGGATCCTGTACGGGCCGCATGCGAGCCGCTTATTGGGGCACATCAAGCGAGTGATTGAGGAAGGCACAGGGTGACGGACACGCTCGAGGAGAGCGCGCAGCGGATCGCCGAGCGAGGTCGCGACGCGCTGCTGGAGCGTCTGCGGCCGGCGTTCAAGGACGCCGCGGCAAAGCATGCCGATGTGCTCGAGCTGAGCGACGAGCAGATCGAGCAGATGGTGCAGCGCGCGGCCGACCGCGCCGACGGCTTGCAGTGGCGACGGGCGCTTGCGGGGGTCGCGACCGACGAGCTCGGGATCGGACTCGGCGAAGCGCTGTCGCACCCCGCCGTATCACGTGCCCAGGCGATCGTCGGGGCGCCCTCGTACGAGGAGAGCCTTGAGGCGGTGGCGGCGCGTCGTCCGACGCCGCCGACGTCACCGGAGGCCGTCGCGGACGAGCCGGACGTCGGCGAGTCGGAACCCGAGCCCGAACCGGAACCAGAACCAGAACCCGAGCCAAGGAACCAGAGCCAGAACCAGAACCAGAACCAGAACCCGAGCCGGAGCCGCAGCCGGAGCCGGAGCCGGAGACCGAACGAGACGAGCCCGCCGCGCCACCGATCGCCCCGGCGGTCGACGCGACCGTCGAGCCGACCCCGATCGCCGCCGAGGAGCTGGCCGGCGCGGCCGGCGGTGGCAAGGAGCCGGCCGACTCGGTCCGGCTCGCGGTCATCCACCTCGGCGGCGTGGCCAACCTGACACAGGGCGAGCGCGACATCGAGTTGCGGATCTCAAACTTGGGCCTGGACATCGTGCGTGGCAGCGAGGAGGCGCTCGGTCGGCTCACCTGGACCGACATCCAGACGCTGAGCGTGCCGCCGGCCAAGGGAATGCGGCGCCGGCGCCGCGAGTCCCGCGCCCACCTCGTGATCCACACCGACCGCGGTGACGCGAGCTTTGAGGTGCCGGCGCTCGCCCCCGATGAGCTCCGAGAGCACCTCACGCCGATCGTCGAGCGGCACGGGCACACCGTCCAGCCCAACTGAGCGCGCGGTCCCCGCGGGCGAGCGCGTCAGGCCGGCCGGATCGACGCACGAGCCGTGCGCCACCCGCGCAGCGCACCCTGCCCAAACGCCGTCTGCTGGCGTACGTGGCTGGGCCCGAGCCCGAGTCGGAAGCTGACCACGCCCTGCCGATCCGCCCGCAGCGACACCCGGCGGCGGGCGACCTCGACCACCACCCGCTGTCGGGGACGGAACCGGGGCGGTGTCGAGACGACGAGCGCGCCGCTGCCGGTCGCCCCGATCCGGTCTCCGTTGACCGTGATGTAGGCGAACTCGCGGACGCGACGGATCGCGTGAAAGCTCCAGCCCCACGCCGTGAACGCGGTGTGGGCGGAAGCCACCGAGAACCGGCGCAGGACAACCGGCGGGTGACGGAACTCGACCCGGAGCCAGGCGGCAAACTCACGCATGTCGCGCTGCCAGTAGGGGAGGCTGTGCGAGCCGGGAAAGAAGCGGACGTTGACCGAGGCGTGGACCGCACGCAGCCCGGCGAGGAGCGCCTCGTTTTCGATGTGGGCGCCGTATTCGATGCCGAGCTGGCCCTGTCGAATGAGCGCCGCGCCGGGATCGCTCGGCGGCGTGGACGCGTCATACGGCCCCGGCGTGCCGTTCCCGGAGCGGATGAACACGCGCACGCCGTACAGGTTGGCCGCGAGGTCGGCCGAGTCGTTGTCCCGCCAGATCACCTGATCCTTCGCCGGATCGCCCCAGCGGCAGGTCTTGTTCTGAACCGTGAGCGCCAGGGGCAGCAGCGGATGCGCCTCGCCGGAGAATGTCCCGACGTAGCCGAACAGCCCCGGGTATTCGGCCGCGTATTTCGTCGCGCCGCCACCACCCATCGAGATCCCGGCGACAGCGTGGCCGGGCGGGCCGGGGATCGTCGGGAACCGTTGGTCGATGAACGGCACGAGCTCGCGGACGTGATAGGTCTCCCACGCCGGCGCGCGCGACGGATCGCCGACCGGCATCTCGGTCCAATCGGTGTAGTTCCCGTCATGCCCGCGCTCGCTGCCGTTCGGCATCACGGTGATCACCGGCAGGGTGCCGAGCAATGGCGTCAGCCTTCCGTCGATCCACGAGCGATAGTCGCCCCCGGCGCCGTGCAGCAGGTAGAGCACGTGGTACCGCGTCCGCCCTGAGGCGTCGTAGTGCGCGGGCAGCAACACATCGACCGGTTCGACCTCGCCCATCGCCGCCGAGAGCAGATGGAGCGTCAGCAGCCGACCCTGGCGCGTGTGGCTCACCTCGCGGATCCCGGTCCGCGTCGGCGCGGGCCGCGGCGTGCACGCCGGCCACGACGGCGCGCTGCTCGCACCGCCAGCGGGCGGGACGACGACCAGCGCCAGGACGGCACCGATCGCGAGGCTCCAGCGTCTGAACGACCACCGCACTGAGACCCTCCGACCTAGGCCGGCTCGGCCTCGAGCACCCGGAGGTCGTGCGAGAGTTCCTCCGGCGTGAGGTTGGCGGCACCGAAGCCGACCCGCTGGACGCCTCGTTTGTCGATCAGGATGACGACCGCCGAATGGCCCTGCGGCCCGGTTCCGGCGGCGATCGCATAGTTGTGCCAGATCTGCCGCATGGTCGGCACCGACCCATTGACGAACGCGATCCGCGAGTTCATCCGGTGCAGCGTCAGGAACTTGCGGCGGTTGGCCACGGTGTCCTCCTTCGGTGCCACGCTGACCCCGATCGCGGGGATCCCCTGACCCGAGTTCGGCATGTCGTTGAGCGCCCCCTTGATCTGCTCGACCATGAACGGGCAGTCGTCCTGACACAGCGAATGGATGAAGGTCAGGATGACGACTCGGCCGCGGTAGGAGGACAGGGTCACGCGGTGGCCGTTCTGGTCGGTCAGCGAGAAGTTCTTCGCGACCAGATTGGGCGGCATCGTCGGACCGGCGAACTTCGTATGGGTGTTCGGGATCGTCTGGGTCTCGCCCGAGTTGCGCCCGACGAGCAGCACAACCCCGATTGCGGCGAGCAGCGTCACGAGCACGAGCAACAGCAGACGCTGCATGGACGAAGAGGCGAGCATCGGAGAGGAAATGTTCGCAGGCGAGAGGCGCCGACGCTCGCTCGCGCAGCGCTCAGCGCATCACGCCGGTGTGTCCAAGCGAGTACCGACCCGGCTGCGGATAGACGCACAAACCATGGGGCTCGAATCCGACCGGGATCCGGCGAATCAGCTTGCCGGTCCGGGTATTGATCGCGTACACGGAGTTGTCATAGCGGCCGGAGAGCCAGAGAACCCTCCCGTTGGCGGACACGTTGCCCATGTCCGGCGAGCCGCCGGGAATGTGCCAGGTGGCGACGATGCGCTTCGTCGCGAACCGGATCACCGAGATCGTCCCGGCGCCGCGGTTGGAGACGTAGAGGAACCTGGCGTTGCGGCTCGGGTACAGGCCGTGGGCGCCGGTGCCCGTGGGAATGAACCCGTGCAGACGGAAATGTCGCGCTCCGATCACCCACAGGCCGCCGAAGGTGAGATCGGCGACGTAGAACGTCCTGCCGTCCGGGGAGAGCTTGACGTCCTGCGGCGAGGCGCGCGGGCGCAGCGGCACAACCTTGACCACCCGCTCGCGGGGAACGTCGACGACGATCATGCGCGGCGCGAACTCGCAGCTGACGAGCATGTACCGGCCGTTCGCGGTGAAGTCGGCGTGGTTGACGCCCGCGCACATCGGCAAGGAGAGCTCGTGGTGAAGGCGCATCGTGTGGGCGTCGCGGAAGTCGATCCGGCGAAGCTGCTCGGCCATCACCATCGCGTAGCGCCCATCCGGCGTGAAGTACAGGTTGTACGGGTCATCGACGTGGATCGTGCGCCCCGGCTTCCCGTTCACCGGATTGATCGCGGTCAGGCTGTTACCGATGTCGTTGTTCACCCACAGCGTCTTGAGGTCATATGAGGGGACGATGTGCTGTGGAACCGCCCCGACGTTGAAATGCCGCACGACCCGATAGGTCCGCGGATCGATCTCATAGACGTCGTTGCTGCCCGTGTCCGGGACGTACACGAGCGGACGGAAGTGCCGAGCCACGGGCGCGAGCGTTCGATCGGCGGCGTAGACGTTGTGTGGGTTGCGCAGTGGCGGCACGTGGTAGTAGACGCTGACCGCGGGGCGGCGGGTGAGCGAGGCCGCGGTGCCGCGGGTCGGCGGCTCGAGACGCGGCAGCCGGACCGTGTCGCTGCGGTGCTTGCCGGCCCCGCACCCGGCCACCACCGCAGCGGCCAAGATCAGGGCACCGATGAGGCCCAGGGCGCGGCGCGCGTTCACCACCGTCGTGACCCCGTCCCGAGGCTCGCGAAGAACCGCCAGATCTCGCAGGCCGAGCAGAACGTCGATGGCGGACCGGGATCCGGTGGCGTCGCCCCGGGCCACTGATGGCGTCCGTGAAGCACCCGGACGTGCGCGACGCGGACCCCGCTCACGCAGCGCGTCCACCGGAATGCGGTCGCCCGCGTGGCGAGCCGCGAGACGCTCGGCGCGCCGCGGCAGCGATCGCGCGCGACCCAGGCGTTGACGAACGGCGGCAACCCGGCGCGCGTCGGCCGGCCCGTGCGCCCGAAGTAGGGCACGATCTGGTCGGCCGTTCCGTGGACCTCGAATACGGAAACCGGCCGCCGTGGCCGGCAGGGAGGTTGGCCGTCGTAGCCGCCGGCGACCGAGGCGAAGGCGACGACCTGGTCGGCGAGCTCACAACCGGCGAGCGCGGCCATCCCGCCACCGTTGGAGACGCCGGCGAGATACGTGCGTCCCGGGTCGATGCATTGCTGGGACTCGATCGTCGTGATCAGGCGACTGAGGAAGCGCACGTCATTGGGCAGCCGCTCGTCAGCGGTGCTGTTCCAATACGACCCCGCCGAACTCGGGTAGGCGACGATGAACCGGTGGCGGTCGGCGACCTTGGAAAAGCCGCTGTAGGGCTCCATCTTCGGGCCGCTCCCCCCAACCCCGTGGAGGGCGATCACGAGCGCCGTCGGCCGTCCGGCCGGGAGGCCCTCGGGGACATGGAGCAGAGTGGTGCGGTGAGTTCCATCGACGGTCATGGCGAGCACGCTGTTCCCCGGTGTCGGGGCGCTGAGGCACGCCGCGGGACGAGAGGTGTTCGCGGCGCTTGCCAACGCCGCCGACCCCACCGGAAGGACGATCAGACACCGCGCCGCCGCGCGGAGCCGGGATCCCAGGTTACCCCGCACGGTCTCGCGAGAGCAGATACAGATGTGGCGACCCGGTCAACCCCACCGCGCCGGTGACGTCGGTCCCGTGCTGGCGGATCCAGACCGCGGCGGGCGCACAGCTCGCGGACGCCGCATGACGGGTCAGCTCGCAGCGACGCGGCGTGACCAGGCCGAAGCGGACGGCCCCGGAGCGCACTGCCGCGCTGACCTCGGCGACGCTCGTCAACGGCCGACCGCCGAAGCTCGTCAGCGGCAGGATCGGCCGCGCATCGCGGATCACGAGCGGCGCCAACGACAGCGGATCGTCGGCGGCGAGCTCGTACCGGATGCCCGCCGTCGGGGCCCGCAGATATCGGGACAGCGCGAGCGCATTCTCTGGAGCGGTCGTGGCGAGGCCCAGGGAATCGTTGGCCCCGGAGCGCACCAGCGACAGCGTCTCGTGCACCGGAAAGACGAGCGCGCTCGCGGCGATCATCCCGGCGGCGAGCCACTTCGCGCCGCGCTGGAGCGGACCGGGCACCTGGGCGATGAGCGCGGCGCCGATCGCCGACAGGATGAGCGCGCCCGCCGCCGCCGCGAGTGACGCCGGCTTGAAGCTGAACGTGTACGCGCAGATCACGCCGAGAGCCGCGATGATCGCCACCAGGGACGGGCGCGCTGGGCGGCCGGTGAGACCGGCGAGAGTCGCCGCCCCGTACCCAATCGTCGCCGCCAACGCGGGCGCCATTGCCTCGAGATACCTGGCGTGAACCGTATGCATCGTGTCGAACGCGAGCAGCGAGCAGGCGATCCACACGGCGAGGCAGATCGCGAACGCGCGCGGCACCCGCCCCGCGGGCTCGCCGCCGCTGTGGCGCCGGCGCCACAGCGTCAGCGCCACGGCGGCGCCGCCGATCGCGAACGCCGCCACCAGCATGCACCCGAACAGTTCGTCGTAGTGCCACCCGGTGGACACGAGCAGGCGGAATGGCCCGGGGCCGCCCGGCTTGGTGATCGGCGCGGTGCTGCCGATCTTGCCGAAGCCGTTGAATACGAACATCGCGTTCCACACGCTTCCGTCGGTCGAGCCGACGGCCCACGGGTGGTGGCCGGGCGCGATCGACGCCAGGACCGCCCAGCTCAGCCCCACGCCGACCGCTCCCACGCCGCCAAGCGCGATATCCCGGAGCGTTGCCGCCCGCGAGCGTGCCGTCGGTGTCGCGAGGAGTAGAAACACGACGAGCGCGGGCGCAGCGATCAGCGCCTCGAACAGCTTGACGTTGAACGCGAGCCCGAGCGCCACTCCGGCGAGCACGACGTCCCGCCGCGGGTGGGTGGTCGACCCGGTGGCGCGCACCGTCAACCACAGGGCGGCGATGACGAGCAGCATCATCACGGAGTCCATCGTGTCGCTGCGGGCCGTCAGCACTGACTCCGGCAGCACGGCGAGGGCCACCGCCGCCCCGAGACCCGCCGGTCGGTTGACGGCCCGGCGGACGGCGTCGTACAGCAGCGGGATCGATAGCGTCCCGGCGAGCGCCTCAGGAAGTTTGAGCGCGAACTGACTCCAGCCGAACAGCTTGACGCTCGCGACCTGAAGCCAGAGGTCGAGAGGCGGCTTGTCGATCGCCAGGATCCCCGCCGGATCGAAGGCCCCGAAAAAGAAGTTGTGCCACGACAGCGCCATGCTCCGCACCGCCGCGTCGTAGAACTGGTTCGGGCTGACGTCCTCGATCGACACGAACCGCAGCACCGCGGCCACCAGGGTGACGATGCAGATCGGCCACGGGATCGCCGCGATCAGCGGCCGGACGCGGTCCCAGAGTCCCCTCCCCGGCGACTGCTCGCCGACATGATGGCCTACCGACTCGTCCATCGTCGCCGACATCGGTCACGATCTTGTCATGGCTGAGCCGGCCGCCCAACTCGCCCGCCGCCTGTCCAAGCTCGTCGCCGACCAGCGAGTTCTCGCCGCAATCGCCGAGATTCCGCGCGAGCGGTTCGTGCCGGCGGACCAGTGGCGCCACGCCTACGACAACACGGCGCTGCCGATCGAGTGCGGTCAGACGATCTCCCAGCCGCTCGTCGTGGCCCGAATGCTCGAGTTGCTCGAGCTCCGCCCGGAGGATCGCGTGCTCGACGTCGGCACCGGTTCGGGCTACCACGCCGCCCTGCTCGCGCAGCTCGCATCGCACGTATGGACGATCGAACGACACGCCCAACTCACCGAGCAGGCGCGGGCGACGATCCGGGCGCTCGGTCTCACGCACGTTGAGTTTGCGGTCGGCGACGGCTGCGGCGGATGGCCCGAACAGGCCCCGTTCGACGCGATCAACGTCGCCGCGGCGACGACCGTCGGCGGCCTGGCGGTGCTCGAGCGGCAGCTCGCCGACGGCGGGCGGCTGATCGCCCCGGTCGACGACGCCGGCGATCAGCGGCTGATTCTCGAGCGGCGGGTCGATGACCGGATCGAACGCACCTGGCTCGAACCCGTCAGGTTCGTGCCGCTCGTACCGGACGTGGAGGAGAGCTGAGTGCGGCGTCCGCGGCGGTGAGCCGGTCGCGCATCACCTCGGCGGCGACCGGATTCTCGTCGATGAGGACGAAGCGCCGGCCGAGCTGACGGCAGACGGCGCCGAGCGTGCCCGAGCCCGCGAACGGGTCAAGGCACCAGCCGCCGGGCCGCGAGGAGGCCGCCACGAGCCGGCGCAGCACGCCCTCCGGCTTCTGCGTCGGATAGCCCGTCTTCTCCCGGCCGTTGGTGGGGACGATGGTGTGAAACCAGACGTCCGTCGGCCGCTTGCCCCGCGCCGCCTTTTCGGCGCTCACGAGCCCCGGTGCCATGTACGGCTCGCGATCGACGGCGTCGGCGTCAAAGTGGTGGGCCCCCGGAGTGCGAACGTACACGAGGATCGTGTCGTGCTTGGCGGGCCAGCGCCGGCGCGGCTTGGCCCCGTAGTCGTAGGCCCAGATCAGCTCGTTGAGAAACGCGTCACGGCCAAAGACCTCGTCAAGGAGCAGCTTGCAGTAGTGCGCCTCGCGATAGTCGATGTGGAAGTAGAGCGTGCCGTGGGGGGCGAGCAGCTCGCGGGCCCGGGACAGACGTGGTTCCAGGAACGCGAGGTAGTCCCCGAACTGGTCGTCGTAGCTGAGCGTGCGCAGCAGCGTCGAGCTGTACCGCCGCCCCTGGAAGCCGAGGCGGTCGCCGTCGGCGTTTGCGGACACCGTCAGTGTGTGCCGCGCCTGAGCCCGGCCCGTATTGAACGGGGGGTCCATATAGATGAGGTCGAACGCCCGATCCGGCAGCGCCTCGAGCACCGGCGCGTTGTCGCCGACGACCACCAGGTCATCATCCAGGCGCGGAGACTCGTCGGCAGACTGCAGGCGCATGACCGAACAAGACCGTACCGAGTGGTCCGGTTGACAGCGAACTGACGCCTCAGCCGCTAATCTTTATAAAGCTGTGCCCAGGTACGTACCCGACAAGCTGCGACGGCTTCTTGACCGGCGAATCGCTCGATTCGCCGTTTCTTCGATGGTCGCCGCCGGAACGAGCGCCGTCGTGTTCCCGATCCTCTACGTCGCTGGCTTCTCGACCACGGTCTGCTCGATCGCGGCATTCGTCGCCGGGGCGATCCCGAACTGGACGCTCAACCGTCGCTGGACGTGGAAGGTCGAGGGCCGGATCGCCGTCGGCCGCGAGGTCATCGCGTACGTCGTGATCTCGGCGGCGACGCTGATCACGCTGTCGCTCGTCACCGGCTGGACCCACGATCGGGTGCAGTCAATCCCGGCCGGACACGGGATCCGGGTGCTGATCGTGACGGCGTCGTACTTCGCGGTGCTGGCAGCGCTCTACGGGGTGAGGTTCTTCCTCTACCAGCACTGGATCTTCTCGGGTCAGAGCCGGGTGCGCGCGGCTTTGCGGTCCCGCCGCCAGGTGTGGATGGCCGCGCGGGCAAACCGCACCCCGTAGCCGAAGTTCCCACCCTTCTTGGTGCCCGTCGCGTGATCGCCACGGTCGCGCATCGTGGTCGGCACCTCGCCGAGCCGATAGCCGTGCAGCGCGGCGCTGATCATCAGCTCTGAGGCCTGATATTGGGGCTGCTCAAGCGTCACCGCTCCGCTCACGTCGGCCCGCATCGCGCGCAGCCCGCAGGCCGGGTCGGTGACCCGATGGCGCACGAGCACGCTGATCAGGGCGCCGAACACGAGCACGCCGAGGTGGCGAACCTTGTCGGTCGTCAGCTCGGCGCCGAGCCGGCGTGAGCCGGACACGAACTCGACCTTGCCATCAAGGATCGGCTGGACAACGCGGCTGATCTCCTCGGGCTCGTACTGGCCGTCGGCGTCGATGGTGCAAATGACCTGTGCGCCCCGCGCGCGAGCCAGCCAGTACCCGAGCCGCAGCGCGGCGCCCTGGCCGCGGTTGACGGGGACGTCGCAGACGAGCGCTCCCGCGCGGGTCGCCTCGGCGGCGGTCGCGTCCTTGGCGCCGTCGACAACGACGATTACCTCGGTCTGCAGTCCGGCGGCCTCGCTCGGGATCTCCGCGACCACCTCAGCCACGGTCGGCTCCTCGTTGTAAGCGGGGATCACGATCGCCAATGGCGCTCCCGCGCCAGAGGGGTGAGCCGCGAGGAACGCCGTGACCGCGTCGCGCTCTGCCGGGTCGAGACGAGTGAGCTCGTCGTCGAGGATGAACGGCTTTTCAGTGATTAAGCTCACGGTGTCTGCGCTCCGGCCACGGGCGCGCTCGGCGCGTCGGTGGCAATCGTTTCGGCGTTGGCACGGGACCATTCTTCCCAGACCCGGGCCAGCCCATCCTCAAAGGTGAATCTCGGCTCCCAGCCCTTCGCGTGCGCCGCGGCCGGGTCCACGATCACCGCGGGCATCTCGCCCGGCTTGGCCGGGCCGTGGCGAACCTCGAAGGACGCGCCAGTCACCGTCCGCACAGCATCGAGCACGTCGAGGACGGAGAGCGACCGGCCGGCGCCGATCACCACCGGACCCTTCCAGTCCTCGCTCGTCAACGCGAGCCGGAACCCCGACGCGACGTCGGCGGCGTTGACGTAGTCACGGACCTGGGTGCCGTCGCCATAGATCTCGAAGTCGCCACCGAGCCGGATGACGCGCATCAGCCGGGCGACGATGCTGTCCTTGGCCTGCATCCCGAGTCCGTACACGTTCGTCAGTCGCAGGCACGCACAGCGCAGACCGTAGGACGCGGTGTAGGCGGACATCAGCATCTCGCCCGCCGCCTTTGTTGCGCCGTACGGAGTCAGCGGCTTCAGGGTCGCCCGCTCGGTGATGGCGGGCGCGTCCATGGGTCCCGTGACCGCGTTCGTGGAGGCGAACGCGAGTGCCTTGACCCCCGCCTTCCGGGCGCCCTCGAGCAGCCCGTGGGTCGCCTGGACGTTCGTGCGGTACGTGAGCTCGGGTTGCTCGATCGAGCGCAGCACCGAGGTCACGGCCGCGAGATGAACCACGGCATCGATGCCCCCGCGGAGGGCCTCGGTGAGCACGTCCGCATCGGCGAGATCGCCCCGGACGAGATCCACCGACGGGTCCGGGTGGGGTTTCAAATCGATCACCCGCACGTCGGCGCCGTCCGCCGTCAGCTCGGCGACCATGTGCCGGCCGATGAAGCCCGACCCTCCGGTGACGAGGACCCGGCGGCCACTGAGGCTGCTCGATGTCGCGGCACTCACAGCTGCGGCCTCGCGCTGCGCAGGCCCAGCTGGTTGCCGTCAGTCTCGAGTGCAGACACCATGATCAGGAAAAAATGAAGCGGAGCAGGGGGACAACAAGACAGTAGTCCCGCGGGCGGCCTAGGTTACGGGATTCTTATGACTCTCCGACCTCCCGAGCGACCCCGGAACTGACTGCTACCGTCCGGCGCCGGCTCAGCCCGCCCGCGCTCATCCCCGGCTGACCGAGATTCCCGTGGCCCAGCAGACCGCCGAAGCACCGAAGATCGACGTCCGCGACGCGCCGCCTCCTGCGCCGCTCACCGGCGCGGGCGCTGTCGTCTGGGTACTCGTCGAGATCGCGTTCGTCCTCCACGGCTGGCCCGGGGTCCCCCGATATCTGTTCGAGCCGGTCGCGATCGCCTGCGTGCTCGCCGGCATCGCCGTCGGGCGAGTGATCCTTGACCTGCCGCCGCTGCTGGCGCGCGTCGCGCCCCGGCTGTCGCCGAGCGTGATCGGCTGGGGGACCGGGATCGTCGTCCTCCGGTTCCTGGCCACCTGGACCCCGGGGGCGCGTTCCCGATTGCACATCGAGAAGGCGGATAGTCATGTGACGACGGCGGCCCAGCGCGCCCGCTGCCACGGCATTCGGATGACGTACCGCTCATGAGGGATTCCGGGTTGGCCGCGGCGAGCTCGCGGCTGCGCCTGCTGCTCGCAGGTGGCGCTCTGCTGCTGCTCATCGGGATCATCGTCGCCGCCACCGGCGGCTCGGACGGGGGCGTCCGGGTCCCGCTCCCGGGCATCGGCCGACCCGCTCGCGCGGGAGACCCGTTTCTGTGGGTGCCCGGCCACGACACGCAGTTCGTCGCGCGCGCCACGGCCGGCAGCTCGCACGTCCTCTTCAGCCAGAGCCCGGGCGGCGCGATCGCCACCGCCAAGCGCGTGGCCGCCTACCGCCCGATGATCGACGCCGCCGTCCGCGGCACCGACATCAACCCCGACGTGGTCGAGGGGATGGTGTTCGTGGAGAGCGCCGGGCGGCCGTACGTCGTCGCCGGGTCCGACGCGTCCTCGGCGGCGGGGCTCACCCAGATCCTCGCCGCCACCGGCCAGTCGCTGCTGGGGATGCACATCGACCTCGCGAAGAGCCGCGCGCTGCTGACGAAGGTCGGGAACGCCGGCTCGCCCGGCGCGTTTCGACGTGCCCTGCGCGCCCTGCAGCGCGCGGACGACCGTTTCTCGCCGCCGCGGGCGCTGGCCGCAACGGTCAGGTACCTGCAGACCGCCGAGCACCGGTTCGGCCGTGCCGACCTTGCCGTCGTCTCGTACCACATGGGAATCGGGAATCTCGAGCATGTGCTGAGCGACTACAACGGCGGTCATCCGGTGCCGTACGCGCAGCTGTACTTCGACACCTCGCCGGCTCACAACCCGATGACGTTCCGGCTGCTCTCCGGCTTCGGCGACCAGTCCTCGCTGTACTACTGGCGCGTGCTGGGCGCCGTCCAGGTGATGAGGCTCTATCGCCACGACCGGCCGGCGCTCGCGCGCTTGGCGTCGCTCCAGGGTTTGCGTGACTCCAACGCCGCGGTGCTCCACCCACCGGACCGGACGACCGTCTACGCCGATCCCGCGGCCCTCGGCGCGGCCTACGCCAGGCGCGAGCTCGTGCGGCTGCCGCGCAACGGCCGGAGCCTCGGTCTCGCGTACGGACGCACACTCGGCGAGGGGGCCAGCCGGGTCGGTGTGTCCGCCGCCGTGTACCGCGGGCTGCGCCCAGCGGCGCTCGACCTGCTCGTCGAGCTCGGGGTCCGGGTCCGGGCCCTCAGCGGCGGCTCGCGGGCGCGCACATCGTTGATCGTCGCCACCGCCGTCACCGACGCGCACTACCAGCGCACGCTCGGGTTCGATGACCCGGATGCGCTCACCGGCTACACGTTCGCGATCGACCGACGGTACGCGAGCCCCGCCCAGGCCGCCGCGTTCCAGGCGACGCTTGACCGCCTCCAGGCCCTCAACCTGATCGCGTGGAGCCGGAACGTCGACACCATCGAGATCACCGTGGCCTCCAACGCGTCACGGTTCCTCGTCGACGGGCCGTAGGCGCTGCGGCACGCCCGAGGAGCCACCAGTCGTATAGGTTGCGGCCGTGACCGACGCTATCCGCACTCCCGATGAACTGCTCGAGGGACTCCCTGATTTCCCGTTCGAGCCCCACTACCGCACCTACGACGGCCTCCGCATGGCCCACCTCGACGAGGGTGAGGGCGCGCCCGTCGTGTTCTTCCACGGCGAGCCGACCTGGTCGTACCTGTGGCGCAAAGTGATCCCCCCGGTCCGCGACGCCGGCTTTCGCTGCGTGGCTCCGGACATGCTCGGCTTCGGCCGCTCCGACAAACCGACCGACTTCGACTGGTACAGCTACGACGCCCACGTCACGGCACTGGCCCCGCTCCTCGACGAACTCGACCTCCGCGGCGCGACCGCCGTCGTCCACGATTGGGGCGGCCCGATCGGACTTCGTCTCGCCGTCGAGCACGCCGACCGATTCGACCGGATCATCATCCTCGACACCGGCCTGTTCACCGGTCATCAGAAGATGAGCGACGCCTGGATCGCCTTCCGGGATTTCGTCGGGCGGACCGAGGATCTGCCAGTCGGCTTCCTCGTCCGCGGCGCCTGCAAGAACGACCCCGGCGACGAGGTGATCGCCGGGTACGAGGCGCCCTACCCGAACGCCGCCTCCAAGGCGGGTGCCCGGGCCTTCCCGCTGATGCTGCCGACCACACCCGAGATGCCCGGCGCCGAGGCCGGCCAGCGCGTGCTCGAGGCGCTCCGCGGTGACGCGCGGCCGAAGCTCGTGCTGTGGGCCGACTCCGACCCGGTGCTCACGCTCGAGACCGGCCAGCGGTTCGCCGCCGCCCTCGGAACCGAGGTCGCCCACGTGATCGAGAACGCCAGCCACTTCCTCCAGGAGGACGCGGGGCCGGAGATCGGCCGACTGATCGCGGACTGGTTGACCTCCGGCTGATCCTCCGTCAGGCTGTGCCGATGGGGGCGGACCGGACGCCCGTGTCGGGCGGCGAACGTTGCGCACGAACGGGATCGCCGTTGTCTCGGCTTGCGGCCGTGCTGCTGTGCGTCGGCTTGATCTGCGTCCCGGACGCCGCGGGCGCGAAGAAGCCGGCGCCTCTGAAGTGCAAGCACGGCACGGTGAGGGTGACGGTCAGCGGGCACGCGAGGTGCTTGGCGAGGCGGCTCGCGCTTCCCTCGCCTACGAAGACAGCCCCAGCGCTCGCGCAACTCCAGGGTGCGCTGACGCTGACGCAGGATGGCCTCGCGACACAGTCGGGTAAACATGCCGCCCCGCTGTCTCGTCGGATCGGACGCTCATGGACGACGGCGCGTTCGCGCATCCTGGGCGCGATGTCGGCGACGTTCACGAGGATCACAAAGCCCATTCGACGGCCATCCATGGCGACGGCTGCAACCGACGTTTCGAACTGCCAGGTGTTGGACCTCGTCGCTCAGGGCGGGACCTTCGACGTCGGAGGCCAGGCCACCACGTTCGGGGGCAGCTTTACGACCGACGGCGTGGGCGTCACGATGAACGCCACGGCCAGCGGCGGTATGCAGTTCGGGCTGAAGACAACTGTCGACGGCAACACGTACACGATGTCGTATGAGTCAGGCGAGAGCGTCTGCACGAAAGCGGTGCTGCCGCCGTGCCCCGACGCCGATGGCAGCCTCGATTCCTTCGGCGTCCAGGGCAAGACCGGCTTCTCGATGACCGTGACCCGGGGCGGCAAGGTCCTGACGAAGCGGTCGTACGCGAAGACGATCAGCGTTGAGACGAAGGGCAAGGTGGCCGACGATGCCAAGCTCGACTATGTCGACGTCCGCTATGGGGAGACGACCGTCGTTGAGAAGGACGGCCTGCGCTACACGAGCCACGGCACGCGGTTGGCGCGGATCGATATGCGCACCGGCGCGTATACCAGCGACTCGGTGTCGTTCGGATCGGCCACGCTCGGCGGCGATATCGGGAATACCACCGGTATTGACGCCGACGCGCACGACTTCGCGGCCTTCGTGGGCAAGACGATCAACGAGTACCGCCAGCGGGAGACGAAGTGGCAGACCCCGAACGCGTGCGCCAAGCTGACCTTCGACCCGAAATCGGGAATGCACACCGTGAACACCGGCGACCACGGGACGTTCAGCGCGGAGGTTGACACGAACAAGGGCGGCGACGCGGCGTCTGCGGCGCGCTGGACTCTGAGCACGCAAAAGAGCGCGACCTTCTCGCCCGACAGCTCCAGCGACCGCCGGCCGAGCTTCTCCTACGACGTCTCTGGCAGTCCGCCGACGAACACGGTGAGTGTTCACGTGAAGGCGACCTCGACCGCGGGCATCGCGGCGGATGACTGGTCGCAGAAGCTGAAGGGGCTCAAGACGATCAGTGGCACGTTCACCGGCAAGCACACGAGCGGCAGCGGGACGCTCTCGTGGAATGGGACGGCGACGTTCCAGCGAGCCGACGACGGAGCCGGGATCGCCGGAGCGTTCCAGCTCGCCTCCGGTCACGCGACCGTGACTGCGTCCGGAACCGACGCATCGGGCTGCTCCGTCTCGGGCTCGGCGCAGGTGACTCTCCAGACGAACTCCCTGTGGAGCGTTCAGGGTGACAAGAAGCCCTACACGTACCAGATCATCGCGTCGTTCGGATCGCCCTCCAGCATCCCGGCGACGCTCTCCGGCTGTCCAGGTTCCGGCGGCGACGGCCCGACCGCGATCGCCCTCGAGGGGCCAGCGCTCCAGAGCGGCGACGTCTTCTCCCTCAACCAGAGCTCTGCCGACGGACTCACTTACAACGGCAGCGCCAGCGCCTCGTTCGGGCTCGAGCCAGGTGAGAGCGAGAGCTGGACCTGGTCGATGACCGGAACGATCTCGTGATCCGTTGGCAGCCCGGGACCCTTGGGCGGTGCCGGCTGCGCGGCGGGTGAATTGGCCCTGGTACTTGTGGAGGAATAGTTCCACCCAAGTCCCAAAGCCAACTGGGTTCGCTCAGGCCTTGATGTTGACTGCGCCACGTCGGGCGGCCTGGGCCGCCGCGTCGCCGTCGTTGAGGGCCGCGGCACCGGTGCGGCCATCGCCGTCGCCGTTTGCCGCCTTGAGGGCGACCGAAGTCACCTGGGACGGACTGAGGCTGGCCGGAGTGGTGGCCGCCGGAGCAGCGACTGGGGTGATATGCATGTCAACGTCCTTGTCTGTGCCGATTGGTGGAGCTGTCTACTGTCGATCGGCAGCGCAGCCCGCGAGGCACAGCTCGGTCGACAAACGTTGCCGAGCGGCGTTTTCGTCAGCCGGACTCCGGACCGGCCAGTTGGTTATGGGACTTGTGGTGAATAGTTCCACCAAACTCCCAAAGGCAACGCGTCGTCACCCGCCGATCCCGGGCCCGGGCCCGGGCCCAGGTTCGGCTTGAGCTGGGGCTCAGTCGGCGTCGTCCGCGGCGTCGGGGTTGATCGCCCGGAGGTAGCGCTCCGGAGCCTCCAAGGGACTGCTCGTGAAGCGGAACCTCGCCATAGAGCGAGAGGTCGGGCGCAAACCGCTCGCCGCTGTCGATGAACGCCGCGACGTTGAAGAAGCTCTCGGCGCGCAGGTAGTAGCCGGTCCGTGGCCTCGTGGCGCTCAAGGAGGGGTTGAGCGCGTCCTTGAGGATCGGACGCGGCACGGCGGGAACGCTCGTCCGAGGACGCCGGTCGGCCAGCCAGCCAGGACTGGACGGCCGACGCCCTCGAAAGAGACGGCTCCCGAACCCTGATCGAGGCTGACTAGACCCGCTCGCGCTCCGCGCTCGTCGCGGCGGCCTCGACGGCGGCGGCGGTCTCGTCGATCTTCGGCGTCGAACGCGGCGCCGGTGGCGCTGGCGGCGCCGGGGGCTCGGGGCGAGAGATCGTCTCGGCCATCCGGGCCTCGTAGGCGGCCCGAGCGCCGTGATCGGGATTCGCGAGCACCTGGTCGCCCTTGAGCGCCCGGCTGATCCACTCGGCGGCCCGCCGCGGCATCAACGCGTTGAAGCGGACCACGCCGCTGATCGACTTGGGCACGTACACATCGAAGCGGCCCGTCTGGAGCGCCTCGACGATGCAGTCGGCGACGTCCTCTGGCTGGACTGGCTTGAACCCGCGGGTCTGTGGGAGACCGGACCCGAGCTCGGTGTTGACGACGACCGGCATGACGACGCTGATGTCGATGTTCGTGTCGCGCAGCTCGGCGCGAATCGCCTCGCTGAGACCGACCACGGCGTGCTTGGTGGCGCAGTAGGTGGCCCCGCCGGGGATCCCGGCCTTGCCGGCCATGGAGGCGATCTGAACGAGGTGACCGCGACCGCGCTTGGTGAATCGGCTCAGCGCGAGCTTGGAGCCGTAAATGACGCCAACGAGGTTGATGTCGATCATCCGACTGGCGGTCGCGTCCGACTCCTCGAGGAACGGGCCGATCGGCATGATGCCGGCGTTGTTGACGAGGATGTCGAGCGGGCCGAGACGGTCCTCGACCGCGGTCAGGAAGCGGTCAAAGCTGTCACGGTCGGTGACGTCGAGCGGCAGACCGATTGTGCCGCTGCCGAGCTCTGTTGCCGTGCGCTCGGCCAGGGACGCGTCGATGTCCCCGATCGCCACCCGGGCACCCTGAGCGATGAGTGCGGCCGCGGTGGCGCGACCGATCCCGCGTCCGCCGCCGGTGATCGCGACAGTCTGCCCGGCGAGCGAGCGTAGAGGTTTAGCCATGGGGAACCTGTCCTCCTAGATTCGGCCCGCCCCCGCGGGCCCATGTGCGATAGGTCCGCAGACGGTATCGCGCCGGGCGAGGTGGACGGTGGGCGGCACCCGGGGGCTGCTACCGGACGGCAACCGGAGCCGGTCCTGGAGTCGCTACTGGCTGACGGTGCCGGCGGCGCTCTCGCCGCGGGTGGTCCCGGCCGGAGCGGTCGTCGTCGTGCTCGTGGACGCGCTCGCGGAGCTATCGCCGGAGGTGTCGGCAGCGGGGCCGCTGGGCATTCCGGGGCCGCTCGTGTCCACCGAGGTGGTGATGTCGCTGCTCGTGCCACCCGTGCCGCCGCCCGTGCCCGTGGTCGTCCCGGTGCTGTCGGAGGCGCCGGTCCCCGTCGTCGTCCCCGTGCTCCCGTTCGCACCGGTGTTACCTGTGCCGCCGCCCGTGCCCGTGGTCGTCCCGGTGCTACCGGTGCTGCCAGTGCCGCCCGTCGTGCCGGTGCTGCCAGTGCTCCCCGTCGTGCCGGTGCTGCCGGTGCTCCCCGTGTTGCCGGTATTTCCCGTGTTGCCGGTATTGCCGGTGTTGCCGGAGCCCTGACCGCGCGTCGAGCCACCGGCGCCGGACCCGGTCGTGCCGTGAGAAGAGGTCGGGTACCCGCTGCCGCCATCGCCGCCGCCCTTCTGCGCGCCGATCGAGCCCGAGTGCGTCGGCGACCCGCTCGTCGAACCGGCTCCTGAGCCTCGGCCCGTTCCCGTCGCGCTCGTCCCCGGGTCGTGATGTGTCGTGCCGGTGGGCGAGGGCGTCGTGCCGGTGGGCGAGGGCGTCGTGCCCGGGGCGGACGCGGCCGGGGTCGGGGCGGCCGGGGTCGACGTGGTCGGCGACGGAGGCGGAGCCGCGCTCAGCGGTGCCGCCGAGGATCCCGCCGGGACCGGTGAGCGAGGCACGGTCCCGCCGCTCAGCACCTTGGGAATCCCGAGCAGCGGACTGAACGGGTCGAGCCCGGCCACGGTCCGAATGAATGACCCGTTCGGGTGGGCATAGACACTCGCCGCCGATGCGACAGCGGTGAGCCCCGAGCCCCCGCTCGCGGACGTCCCGGATCCGGCGTAGCTCCCCGTCTCGCTGACGGAGGCTGCCTTGGCCTCTTCGGCGATCGTGCGGCTCGCGCTCGTTGTCGTGTCGTTAGTGCTCGGCAGGGCGGCCGCATCGGTCTGCTGGCGGGCCGGCGCCTGGAATCCGTGCGTGGCGACGATCGTGCCCGCGGCACCCGCGCCGGCAAGGAGCGCTCCGAGCGCACCCTTGGCGAGCCCGCTCTTGAGCGCGGTCGAGAGGATCATGCCGCCGGTGCCGACGCCCGCGGCGGCGCCACCTCCGACCGTTCCACCGAGCACGCCCTCCTTCAGCGCGACGGTCGGCACAACCGGAAGCAGAGCGGCGAGCTGGTGGCGCTGATGCTCGACCTCTCGGCGGAAGTCGCGGCAGCCGGGGCATTCCCGCAGGTGGCGGCGCAAGTTTCCGCGCCGCAGGGCGCCGCCCCGCTGGGTGGAGAGCTGCTCGCGGATGTCGGCGCAGTCCGTCTCGCGAGCGGTGCGGGTGGCGACGAGCGACTCCCGGGCCTGGAAGACCAGCGCCTTGACCTTCTCGCGCGGGACGCCGAGCGCGATCGCGATCTCCTCGTGGCTGAGCGAATCAAGCTCGGCGAGCACGAGCGCCGCGCGCTGATCGTCGGGGAGACGACGGAGGTCGACGACGAGCTCGCGCAGGTCCTCCCGGCGCTGCACCTGGGAGGCGAGGCCCTCGGTGACCGGCTCCTCGAGCTCGCTGGTCGGCTGCTCGCGGCGACCGCGGAGCAGCGTGTAGCACCGGTTCCGCGCGATCGTGAACAGCCACGGGCGGAGATGGATCGGCTTATCGGTTGAGATCAGGTCGCTGTACGCGGCGAGGAACGTCTGCTGGACCGCGTCCTCGGCTTCCTGCGCATCGCCGAGCATGTGGCGACAGAACGAAAGGATCGCCCGGTGATGACGGTTGTAAACGGCCTCAAAAGCGGCCGGATTGCGTTCGCGGACAAGTGCGACGAGCCGGGCATCCGTCGCCAAGCGCAACAGATGCGGCGACAAGAACATCGCGGAAACCCCTGCCGGTGCTGCCCGAGGCACCGCGCTTGCTTCCATGGCCGGGCATTATCGTGGCTCCCCGGGCAAAAAGCGAATCCCGGGACGAATTCGCACCTTTACGTCACGCCCGGGGCCGCATAGCGCTCCAAACCCTCCAAAACCTGCCTAATGCGGGGCTGGAGGACCCGCCGGCTCGACAATGTCGCGGCCGGTCGGGAGCAATTGCTCGTCGAGTTCGAGCTGCCAGAAGTAGCGGGTGAACGTCACCCCAGCCCGGAAGTCGCCGACGTGCGGCTCGATCGCCTCGCCGCGCGCCATCCGCACGATCAGCTCCGGATAGGTGTGCCCCGGTCGCGCCGCGTACATCGGGCCGGGGAACGCCCCGCCGAAGCGGGTGTTGACGTCGGTGATCCCGAGCCCGATCTCCCGGTCACGGAACGCCTGCACCGTGCACGGTCCACGCACGCCAAGGGACTCGACGACCTGGCGGCCGAGGTCGATCAGCTCGGCGTCGGCGATCACCGTGCCCTTGATCGATTCGCCACCGCGGGACTCGATCATCGTCCGCGGGATCGCGTTCAGGCACCGGCCTTCCAGATCCGAGAGGCAATCGATCGAGAACTCGGGGCCATCCATGAGTCGCTGCACCATCGTCGGCTCCTTGACGTAGTCCACGAAGAAATCTGCCGCCCGCGCATCGTCGGCGCGGTGGATCGATCGAGCGCCCGAGCCCTGGCGGGGCTTGACCATCACCGGGAAGGAGGGGGCGGGCTCGCCGGGCAGCACCGTCGGCGGAGACGGCAGGCCGTGGCGCCCGAGCAGCAGGTGAGCCTCGTACTTGTCGAACGTTGCGCGGGCGATCTCTGGGTCCGGAACGAACGCGGGGAGCCGGCCGGCGGCGCGCGCATGAGCGAGCACCTCGATGTCGAGATCGGTGAGCGGCACCACGGCCCCGACGTTGTGCTTCTCGCACAGCGCCTGGAGCGCCGGCACATACTCGGGGTCGGCGATTCGGGGCACCGCGACCCGGTGGTGGGCCGCGTACTGCGCCGGTGCGAGCGGGTTCGGATCCGCGGCGACGACGGTCGCGTGCTGAGCGAACGCCGAGACGATGTCGTAGCGCTTGCCGACACCGGTCAACAGCACGCCGATGTCTATGCCGGGGGGTGCCATCCGCCTGTTTCTCCCTTGTAGAGGCCGCGTCCGCTCACGACCATCTCGACCGTGCGCGCCAGGATCTTCAGATCGAGCGCAAACGACTGATGCTCGACGTACCAGAGGTCGAGCTCGATCCGCTCGGACCAGGGGAGCGCAGCGCGGCCGTTGATCTGCGCCCAACCGGTGATGCCCGGCTTGACGTCCAGGCGCCCGCGCTGGCGCGCGGTGTACTGCTCGACCTGGACCGGAACCGTCGGCCGGGGGCCGACGATCGACATCTCGCCGCGGACGACATTCCACAGGTTCGGCAGCTCATCGAGCGAATAGCGGCGCAGCCACGCCCCGATCCGGGTGATCCGGTCATCGCCCTGTTGAATCGCGAGCCCGGCTCCGGTGAACTCGGCACCTCGGACCATCGTGCGCAGCTTGTAGATCGAGAAGCTCTGACCGTCGCGGCCCACCCGGGTCTGTTGATAGATCGGATGACCCGGCGACTCGAGCCGGATGAGGAGCGCGAGCACGGCCACGAACGGCGCCGAGATGACCGCGCCGCCGAGTCCGAGCACGAGGTCGAGGCCGCGCTTCACCGGGTGCCCTCGGCCGGTTCCCAACCGGCGGTGGTCCCATGCGCCAGCCAGTCCCAGAGGCCGGCGGCGAGCGATGCCGTCGTCAGAACGTAGTACCGCGCGACGAGAAACGGGCGGACGCGGACGAGCGGGGCCAGCATCGCTGCGAGCAGGATCGCGACTTGGACCGCGAGCGCCGCGATGTACACCCACCCCTGAGAGACGAGGGCGATGCTCAGAGCGAACGCTGCGACGTGCAGGAACGGCGAGAGGTAGCGCAACACGCGGTGCGAGAAGATCATCAACGCGTACAGCGGGTCGTAGCCGCGAGGCGAGAGCATGCCCCCCCGGACGACGATCGGCCAGCCATGGCTCATCATCCGGCGCTTGCGGGCGAACTCGCCCTCGATCGTGGGCACCATCTTTTCGGTCGCGCGCGCCCCCGGCACGTACACGGCGCGCCAGCCCCGCTTGACCATGTTGAAGGGGAACGACAGGTCGTGGCCCATGATCGGGTCGACGACGATGTAGGAGTCGCGTCGAGTGGCGTAGATCGCACCGTTGCCGCCGGTCACCGAGCGAACCCGTGATTCGAGCGCCCGGATCGCCATCTCGTAGCGCCAGTACACGCCCTCCTGGTTAGACCCCCGCTCGTTGACGAAACGGACCTGCCCGCACGCGTAGCCGACACGAGGGTCGGCGAACGCCGCGATCAAACGCCGCAGCGCGTCGGGCTCCCACGCGGCGTTGGCGTCCGAGAACGCGATCAGCTCCCCTCGAGCGCGCTCCACACCGGCGTCTTGGGCACGGATCTTGCCGCCGCGCGGCAGCTCGAGGACCACGTCGGCTCCGGCGCCGCGGGCCCGGGACGCGGTGTCGTCGGGCGAGCCGTCACAGGCGACGATCACCTCGATCTGCTCCGGCGGGTAGTCGAGCGCGCGGAGGTTCGCGATCCGGGGTGCGATCACCTCCTGCTCGGCGTACGCGGCCACGATCACGGACACGGCGGGGAGCGCATCCTCTTCGGCAGGGGCCCCGGTGCTGGCCCGCGGGGCCCGCCGCAGCCGCGCGAGGAGTGCGAGCACGACGGGATAGCCGACGTGGGTGTAGATGAGCAGGCCGGCACAGACCCAGAACAGGATCGCGAGTACGGTCACGGCGGCGGATTGTGACCGACGATCACAAGGACGCGCCGTGCGCTCATCCGGTGAGCGAGCGGTACAGCGCGAGCGTCTTGCGCGCCGCCTCGTCCCACGAGTACGGCCCGGCCGCCGCCGCACGCGCCGCCTCGCCCATCCGTGCCCGCCGCGCCGGGTCGTCGAGGAGCCCGCGCAGCGCGGCATGCAGCGCCGCCGCATCCCCCGCGGGTACGAGCTCGCCGGCGCCGGTGGTGGCGATTTCCGAGAACCCGCCAATATCGCTGAGCACGCTTGGGGTGCCGAAGGCGAGCGCGGTCGCGAGCACGCCGGACTGATCGAAACGCTCGGTCCGGGTGTAGGGCAGCACGACGGCGTCGGCACGGCGGAAGAACGCCGGCAGCTCGCCGTCGGAGATGAAGCGGGTGACGAACCGGACGTTGGCCGGCGCCCGGGCGCGGAACGGCTCGACGGGCATGCGCGCGTGGCCGACGATCCACAGCTCAGCATCGGTGATGCCCCGCCAGGCGTCGAGCAGCACATCGACGCCCTTGTACGGACGCAGCAGTCCGAAGAACAGCACCACCGGCACCTCGACCCGGCGCAGATCGTCGGGCAGCGGCAGCTCGTCGGCGCGAGCGCTCAGATGCGCGAATGCGCCGTGGTGGACGACGTGGACGCGCCCGGGATCGAGGCCGAGGCCGTCGATCAGCGCTCGGCGGCCATAGTCGGAGTGAACGACGAGGGCGTCGACCCGTCGGTAGAGCCGGCGTTGCGCGGCGGCCTGACCGGGGCGGGGCTCGCGCGGGAGCAGATCATGGGCGGTGAGGACGACCGGGCGGGCGGGCAACAGCGCGCCGTCGAGCCACTGCACGTCGAGCCATTGGAAGTGGGCGATGTCGGCGTCGCGGCGGACGCGGCGGTAGCGAAGCATGTCCGGGAGGTGCTCGAGCAGCTTGCTGACCTGGCGGGTGCGCGACCCGACGGTACCGCGGGAGTGGCGGTAGAAGAGCTCCGTGACCGCGTAGCCGTCGGGGCTCGGCACCTCGCCGTACGCGAACCGACTCGTCAGCAGCCGAACGCTCGCCCCAGCCCGAGCGAGGGCGGCGCACAGCGCATGGTCGTACGGGGGCGTGAACGCCGACGGGTCAATCACATCGACCCGCATCAGGGCGCTCCGCCATCGCCGAGTGAGTGGCCACTCCACCGCGCGAGCGCCGTCGCGGTCCGCTCCGCCTCACCGCCTCCAAGTGCCTGCAGGCGCGCGTGGCGGTCATGCGCGAGCCGGAGCGCGGCCGGCGCGAGTCCCGTCAACCCGGGCTCACCGGAGCGCAGCGCCCGCGTGGTGCGCACCGGGTGGCGCACCGCGAGCCGGGCCAGCGCGAGCGACCGCGCCGCCGTCCCGTCGTCCTCCCGGTAGTCGATTCTCAACGCGCGGGCCGCCTCCGGCGCGAGCCGTGAGGGTCGCGAGGCCGCTTCGATGCGGACGCCGTCGAGTGTCCGCGCGAACTCGACCAGCGGGTCGTCCTGGGCGGGGAAGCGGTCGGCCACGAGGACGACGAGGACGACCCCACTCGCCCGCCGGTGACGGGGCTGGTTGGAGAGCAGGAAGCCGATCAACTCCTCGACGGCGAGCACACCGTCGAGCACGAGATGCCGGGCGCGCTCGAACCGGGACAGCCGGGGCGGGGCGTCCGGGGTGATCCCGGCCGCGCCCGCGGGGTCGGACGTGGGCGCAGCCGCGGCCCCGGAGCGCCGGCCCTGCCCCCGGAGCACGCGCCGCAGCGCCGATTCCGGCGCGAACCCCTCGTAGCGACGACCGAGCCACGCCCGGCCGGCGGCGTACCCCCGCCACTGGCGGCGCAGATCTCGGACGGTGCTCCGGTACACGTGCTCGACGCGCGCGCCGAGCCGTAGCTCAAGGCGCCAGCCGGCCTGCTGCAGGCGCCAGCTGAAGTCGGTGTCCTCGGCCGCTCGCACGCCCTCGTAGAACCCGCCGACCTGCCAGAACGCCGTGCGGCGGACGAGCAGGTTCGCCGCGACGGCACGCGGGCGGTACGGATGCGCGAGGTGTGCCGCCTGGCTGAGGAAGCCTCGGGCGGCCCCGTAGCGCTCCGCGACGCTCGCCGCCGCACCGGACGCGACGACCTCACCGGCGAGCGCGCCCACGTCGTCAGCGGGCGGCCCAGCGGCGAAGTACGCGTCGAGCAGGTCAGCCGGCGCCTGGGTATCGGCGTCGAGGAACAGGATCCAGTCGTTGCCCGCGCGCTCGGCCCCAGCGTTGCGCGCGTACGCGGGGGAGTGCTCCGCCACGGCGCGGATGACGCTGACCGCGTCCGGAGCGCCCGTCACCGGGGTCCGCGCGTTGTCGACGAACAGGAGCTCATCGCCGGGCTGGGTGTGGAGGGCCGCCAGCATGTCCAGCGCGGGCAGGGCCGACGCGCGCGTTCCGGCGAACGGCACCACCACGGTGATCGCGGGACGGCTCGCGCTTGCACCGCTCGACGGATCCACGGAGCTCACGAGCGGCCCCCGGGGAACCGGACCCGGCCGAGCAGGGCGCGCACCTGGGCGAGTTCCTGATGATGGGCAAACCCGGTTCCGAACAGCAGCACGGGGATCAGGGCGAACGCCGCCAGACGGGTGAGGAATCCGACCGCGCCGTGGGTCGCCAGCAGCAGATCGCCCGCCGCCGCGATGCCGCCGGCGATGACCGTGATCTGGACCAGCCGGCGCCACTCGAACGCGACCGTGAACAGGCGACGCGTGAGCACGTACATCAACCCGAGCATGGCGACGTAGGCGCCGCACAGTGCGAGCCCGGCCCCGGCGATCCCGAGCGGCGGCACGAGCACGATCAGGAGCACGACGTTCGCCACGAGGCCGGCGAGCGAGGCCGGGAAGTTCCGGGTCGTCACCTTGGCGCGCCCGGCGATCACGAGGAACACGACCCAGAGCCCGTACATCGCCCACCCGAGCGAGACCCAGGTCAGGGCCTTGTAGGCGCCGTAATAGGCCGGCGTCGTCAGCACCCGGAGCACCCAGCGACCGAGCAGGGCGAGCCCTGCGACAGCCCACCCGGCGACGAGCACGTAGTACGTCGTCACCAGCCCATACAGCCGCGCGGCTTCGGCGTCGTCGGTCACCGAGTAGGCGAGGGGCGGCCAGGCGTATTGGAACGCGCGCACGATGAATGCCACCGCGCCGGCGAGCTTGACCGCGATCGAGTAGAGCCCGGCGAGACTCGGGCTCTTCTGGTGGTAGATGTAGTAGCGGTCGATGATGTTGAGCGCATACACCGAGATCTCCGCCGGGACCGTGGGCAGTCCGAAGCGGAGGAGGACGGCCAGCCTCTCGCCGCGGCCGTGATGTGCCCAGAGGCGGTGGCGCATCGTCCACCAGAGCACGAACAGCACGACCGTCGAGACGGCGTAATTGCCGAGCAACAGCCCGCGGTAACCGTCGCCGAGGCCCACGACGAGGATGACTGTCACCAGCACCGTGAACAGGACGTTCGAGACCGTGGCCGTCGCGTACAGACGGAGCCGTTCATCGACGCGCAAGAGGCCATAGGCGAACTCGAGGTTCGTGAACGTCCACAGGCCAAGCACCGCGATCAGGAACGTCGTCGTGTCCCGATGACCGAGCACCACCTTCGACAGCGGACCGGCGAGAGCCGCGAGCACGGCCGACGCGACCGTCGTCGCGACGAGCAGGAACACGAACGTTCGGCGCACGAGCGCGTCGCGGCGCTCCTGATCGGAGTCGGTGAAGTAGTAGCGCAGGAATGACTCGATCATCCCGAAGCGCACGAGGATGCTGACGAAGATCACTCCGTTGGCGAGCAGCTCGACGACCCCGTAGCCGGCCGGCGTGATGTAGCGCGTGTACACCGGCAACAGCAGCACGGCGATGAACTTGGAGATGATGTCCGCGAGCTGATACGCCGCCAGCGAGCTGACGAGACGCTTGAGGTAGCCAGTCACGCCGCCACACGGTACGGATCCGCCTGGCTGTGCGACGCCCCTCGCTCCGTCCGGGGAGGTGAATAGCTTCCCGCTCCGTGCTCGTGCCGGGGTTTCTGTCGTGGCTGGGTGATGCGATCAAGTGGACGTACCACGATCCCGACGGCTACAACATCATCAGCGGCCCGCTGGCGGACATCACGCTGCTCGGAGGCGCCTACGCGATCCTGCGGCACCACAACTGCCACGTCAAAGGCTGCTGGCGGATCGGGCGCCATCCGGTGGCCGGCACCGACCACATCGTGTGCCGCAAGCATCATCCGCACACCTCGCCGACAGCGGAGCAGGTGCTCGCCGAGCACGCCGCGGCGCAGCATCTCGACACGCTGACCTCGGCAGCGGCGGCCGTGGCCGAGGTGCAAGCGACGAGCCCGGAGGCGCCGGACCGGCCGCCGAGCGCGGGATCAGCGGCGTAGGCGGCTCCACAGGGTGCCGAGGAACTCCTGAGCGTCGACGTTGTGGGCAACGGCTGACATAAAGCCGGGCAGCGCGATCTCCACGAGCGTCCCGCGGCCGACGTGCACGCCGATGATGCTCGTGAGCGAGTTGCTCGTCCCCGCGGCCGACGCCGGCGGATGCGGCGAGTGGAGCGGCTGGAACGTCGTGAACCCGGGAAACGCACCCGAGGTCGCGGTGAAGATGTGCAGGTCGTCGCGGATGACCGTGATGAGATCGTGGCTGCGGGCGACCACGGACGCCGCCGCAATGCCGAACAGGTCGGTCGAGGCGAGGCCGGACGGATTGCTCGCCACCTTCCCGACGACGCGGACGCTCGACCGGAGCGTGTCGACGCCGATCGACGCGACCGTGCCGCCGGCGGCGACGTAGTTGCGCAGGCCCGCGCCGAACGACAGCGCGGTCCAGCGGTGCGACCCGGCGAGCACGACGCCGGTGTGGCCACTGAGCGACGGGCCGATCCCGTTGATGACGCCGAGGTCGGTGGTCAGGTCATAGGGCAGGTGCGCGTGATCGAGATAGGCCAACAGCGACGCCTCGTCGGTGAAGCCCGCCGGGAGCCCATCGGCGAGCGGGCGCACGAGACGCACCGGCCCCCCGTTGGTCAGGGTGTCCGGAACGCCGTCACCGTCGTCATCGACCGGGTTGAGGCCCTGCCAGGTGAGCGCCGGGAGGACGACGAGCACGTGCGGTCCCGGCGTCGCGGCGTGGGCGACCAGCGGCACCGTGGTGCGGTGTGAGCCTGACCGCAGCGCAAGCTCGTAGAGCCCGGCGCCGAGTGACCGCGGCAGCGGGACGTGGAGCGCCACCGCGTGATCGACGCCGTGGGCGACCGGCTTACGCGTCCCGACGCGCGTCAGGGTCCACGTGTACGGGCGTTGCCGGGAGTCGACAAACACGAGCGCGCGAGCGCCGGCCGCGACCGGCGCCATCGGCGGCTGGGCGGCGAGATACCGAACCGTGACGCCGGCGTGTGGCGTCGAGCCAGGGGCCGGCGGCAGCGTGGCGGGGAAGCGACCGACGTTGCAGGCGCGATCGACGACCTGCAGGCCGACGAGATACGTGCCGGCCGGGGCCGGGCGGCCATTGACGGTTCCATCCCACGTCGTCGGCACGTGCGGACGCGTCGGCATGCTGTCAACGACCTTCGGCGTCCCGGGCAGGTCCGTGCGGTAGACGAGCAGGGTACCGGCGCGTCCCTCGTTGCCCCGGTAGCGCACCCGGACGGGCGCCCCGTTGGTCGGAATCAGCGCCGGCGACACGCTGATTACCCGGGGATGCGGCGCAACGGTTTCCACATTCACCGGCTGAGTGAGCTGGACCGTGCGGCCCTGCTGGCGGAGCGCGACGCGGAAGTGGTACACCCCGTCCGGCGCGACCGCCCCGCTGTCGGTGCGACCGTCCCAGTGGAACACCCCGTCCGGTCGGCGGACGCGGATTCGCATGTGGCGTCCGGACGCGACCGTACGGACGATCGCTCCCGCGTTGTTGACGATGTAGACGTCGACGTCGTCGGCGCGGTGCAGTAGGTAGAACGACACGGTCGTCGAGCGGTGACTGACCCCGTCGCACACGGCCCCGCTCCGGGGATTGATCCACTGGGGGTTCGGCCGCGGGAAACCCGCGTACAGCGGCGTCGATGACTTCAGGTGCTGGGTGACAAAGAACGCCCCGACCGTCGCGACGACGAGCGCGGCGAACGCCAGCGCCGGCAGTCGCTTCACAGCGGCACGACCGCCGTGTTCGGCACCGCAAAGGTGTGAAACGCCGCCAGTCCGCGCGGGTCCGACAAGCACAGCATCACGCGGATCGAGCCCCCGTGGCAGACGAGGAGCGCCGGGAGTTGACCCGTGGAACGTGCATCTTCGACCGTCGCGGCGACGCGCACCTGCTGTTCGCGCAGCGATTCGCCGCCCGGGAAGCGAAAGTCATCCCCGGCGCGCAGCCACGCCGCATACCCGGCGGGATCCGAGCGCGCAATATCGACGAACCGGTAGCCCTCCCAGCGTCCCCGGTGTGCCTCCCGCAGTCGCGGGTCAAGCCGGACCTCGAGGCCGACCCGAGCGGCGACGATCTCCGCCGTCTCCGTCGCCCGGCTGAGGTCGGACGCCCAGATCGACACGATCCCCATGTCGGCGACCCGCTCGGCGAGTGTCGCCGCCTGGCGCCGCCCGGTGTCGTTCAGCGGCGTGTCGCGGAAGCCTTGGACCCGGATCGGCTCCCGGTTGTCGTTCGTCTCACCGTGTCGCGCGAGCAGAATGGCGCCCGGTGCGGGCTGCTCACTCATCCCCGGTGGCCGCGACCGCGCCGGCGCCCGCCGTGTCCGACCGCAGGCCGAGACGGATCGTCTCGAGGGATACGACGTCCTCCGGCACGATGTTGCCGAGGTTGACGTTGGGGCCGAAGCGGCGCACGAACCACACCTGCTGTTCCTTGCGCGGCGCCTCAAACAGAATCCGGTTCGGCGGCACGGCGTGTGCGATCTCGTCGATCAGCCCCATCCGGACCTCTCCGTCGTGGCGGAAGATGCCGACGTTGCCGCTCTCCCGCGCTTCGGCGATCACCTTCCAGGCGCCCGCCTCGAGCTCCTTCTGGATCAGCTCGACCCAGCGATACGGAGCCATGATGCGGGTGTCGTCCTTCGATCCGACCTCCGAGAGGACCGTGAACTCCGACGCGAAGCGCTCGATCAGGCCGAGCTTCTCCTCGTGCGGCATTGTGATCGTGCCGTCGGAGATCTCGATGTGCTCAAGCCCGAGCTCCCGAATCCAGTCGACGAGCTGGTCAAGCCGTCCCTGGGCGATCGCCAGTTCGGTGAGCGTGCCGCCGAGGACGACGGGGATCCCGCTCGTGCGGTAGCGCTCGAGCTTGCGCTCGAGGTTCCCGGTGACGAGCGCGGTACCCCACCCGAGCTTGACGAGATCAATCGACTCGCCGGCGACCTCGAGCAGGCCCTCGGCGTCGCCGACCGACAGTCCACGATCGAGCACGTGCGTGATCCCCTGCTCGCGCGGCTTGGCGGCCCGGTCGGGGAGGTCGAGAAGGTCCATCGTCATGTCTGGGCTACTGGATACTGGCGAGGTCGGAGCCGACGGTGACGACGACACCGGCCGAGCATGGCGTGCCGGGCGGACACGCCACGGCCTGCGTACTCT
The DNA here is from genome assembly GCA_963850335.1 of uncultured Solirubrobacterales bacterium. Classification (GTDB taxonomy): domain Bacteria; phylum Actinomycetota; class Thermoleophilia; order Solirubrobacterales; family Solirubrobacteraceae; genus Palsa-465. The sequence continues at coordinate 254,450 of CAWKKY010000005.1, forward strand.
GATCGATCGGCTGCACGGACGCCGGCCCGAGCTTAAGTGACTTGGCAACGGCGAGGGCGTCGCGCTGGCGTCCCGGCAGGTAGGCGACGACCGTCGCCGTCCGAGTCTGGTCCGCCGCGGTGGCGACCGTGCCCTCCTTGTAGCCGACGGCGGACAGTTTCGTGGCGACCCGGTGGGCGAGCTGGGCGGTCGCGGTCCCGTTGAGGACAGACACAGTGACCGACGACGGCGAGAACGCTGCCGTTTGAGTCTTGCGACGATGGCTGTTCGTCGCGGTCGACGTCGTCTTCGACGTGTTCGCTGCCTGGGTCGACGTGTTCGTCTTGTTGCCGTTGCTCGAGGTGAGCACCAGCAGCGCCACGACGACGCCCGCGATGACGAGCAGGCCGAGCAGGCCGAGGACCACACGACGCGCGGTCGAGGGACCTTGCTTGGGAGGCTTACGGCTCGGAGGCGCTGGGCGGCGGCCCGGCGGCACCGGGGCGGCGCCGGGACGGATCTGGATCCGCGGAGGCGGCGCCATCGTGCCCGGGTCCGTGGCGCCCTGCTGAGGAGACGTCGGCGCAGCGATTGGGGGTGGCGGCACGGTGGTGTGACCATTGGCACCGCCGGCGACCGTCGCCGGAGCCGGCGCACCAACCGTCGTCAGGTCGGGCTCGGCCCCGTGAAAGGCCTCGGCGCCGGCGACGACCGCGCCCGCCGGGATCAGCTTCGTGGCCGCGGTGAGCGCCGGTGCCCCAACGCCCGCCGGGGCGCCGATGTCCGGGGTGGCGCGCGCCGTGGCGACGGTTGCGGCGGCCCCAGCCGCTGCTGGGGCCACTGCGGGCGTTCCGACCGGACGCGCCGGAACCCCTGGCTGCGCCTGCACCGGCGGCGCAGCCGGCATCCGCGAGAGCTGCATCAAACGGTTCTCAAGCATCTGCATGCGCTGAGCCGCCTCGTAGAGCTGCTCGCGCAGAGACGAGGTCTCCCGTGCCTGGGCGAAATAGAGCAGCACAAGGATCGCGAGCCCGATGATCGCGGCAAAGCCCGCATACGCGCCCACCGAGTTAATGAAGTGGTGGACCGAAAAGGCGAAGGGAATCGACGCCATGCTGCGTGCGCAGTCTACGTGGCGATCCGGGCGCCTGAAGAATTGGACATCGGCCGACCCCACGCGAGGCTCGAGACATGCTCTGCGAGGACCGCTGCATCGCCCTCCAGAACGAGCAGGTTGATCCGGCTAAACGCCTCCTCGACGTATGCCGGATCCAGCGCCTCTCGCTGCGCGCGGAGGATCTTCTGCGCGGGCGTCGGCTGGGGGTGCTCGGTGGTGTTGAACAGGTCCTCGTGGAACTTCTCCCCGGGCCTGGCACCAACGACCTGGATCGCGATGTCGCGCCCCGGCTCAAGCCCCGAGAGCCGGATCATTGTGTCGGCGAGCTCGATGATCTTCACCGGCTCGCCCATCTCGAGCACAAACACCTCGCCGCTGCCCTCGCCGATCGAACCGACCCGGATGACGAGCTGAACCGCCTCCGGAATCGTCATGAAGTAGCGGGTCATCCGCTCATCGGTCACCGTCACCGGACCCCCGGCGGCGATCTGCCGTCGGAAGATCGGCACCACCGAGCCGGAGGAGCCGAGCACGTTCCCGAAGCGCACCGTCGCGTACCGGGTGCCTGGGTGCTTGGCCGCCGCCGCCTCCACCGCCCACTCGGCGAGCGCCTTGGAGGCGCCCATCACGGTGGCCGGCTTGACCGCCTTATCGGTCGAGATGAGCACGAACGTGCCGACCCCCAACTCGCCGGCGATGCGGGCGACGAGCCGCGTGGCGAGCGCGTTGTTGCGCACCGCCTCGACGGGGTTGAGCTCCATCATGGTCACGTGCTTATACGCGGCGGCGTGGAACACGACCGCGGGCCGGTGCTCGGTCAGCACCTCCCGCATCCGCTCCTCCTCCTTGCAGTCCGCAAGCACCGGGACCGCCGTCCGCACGTGGCGCTCCTCCTCGAGCTCGCGGAGGATCTCAAACAGGTTGTCCTCGGCGTGGTCGACGAGCACGAGCTTGCGCGGGCCGACGCGAGCGATCTGGCGGCACAGCTCGCCGCCGATCGATCCTCCGGCGCCGGTCACGAGGACCACCTCTCCGGCGAGGTAGGCGCCGACGCGTTCGAGCTCCATCCGGACCGGCTCACGCCCGAGCATGTCCTCGACGCGGACCTCGCGCAGCTGGCGGGTGACCCGGAGCTGGCCCGACCCGTCCTGGAGCAGTTCGAAGACAGTCGGCATCGTCCGAACCGGGATCCCGCGCTGCCGGCAGGCGGTCACCACTCGCGCCCGAAGCGTGCCCGGAGCGGAGGGAATCGCGATCACGACCTCCTCCGGCTCGACGTCGTCGAGCACCTTGACGAAATCCTCCGTCGACGTCGTACCGAGCACGCGCAGGCCGTGCTCGTCCTTCGTTCCAAGCTTGCGCGGATCATCATCGACGAAGCCGACCGGGCGCAGGCGCAACTGGGGGTTGCGCATGAGTTCGCGGACCACCAGGCGACCGCCATCGCCGCCACCGACGATGAGGACGTCGCGGGCGCCCTTGGCGACGCGCAGCGAGCGGACACGACCCTCGGTGAACATGTGCACGAGGAACCGGGCGCCGCCGAGCAGCGCGAGCTGGAGCAGGAGGAACAAGGCGATCACGCCCGCCGGCAGCGTCACCGGCGTGGACACCGACCGGACGGTGTCGTGCCTGATGATCAGCTTGGGCGCCGTCTGCACCGGGTGCAGCAGTGCGATCGCGCCGACGATGATCACCGTGGCGACGACCACCGCCTTGATCACCGTTTCGAAGTCCCGCTGGCTGACGTAGGTCCACAGTCGCTGGTACACGCCGAAGGCGGCGAGGACGATGAGGACGACGGGAATGACCCACGGCAGGGTCGACGTCAGCAGGTCCTGATACCGCGTCGGGACCGCGTCATCGAACCTCAGCTGAAACGCGAGGTAATAGGCGAGGGCGACCAATCCGCCGTCCACCAGCAGTTGGAGCACTGAATGGCGATGGATGGGGAAGGCCGCGGATTTGATCCGCCGGCGCATGCAGCGGGCAATTCTAATGCGGCTACTGCGCCGTCGCTTGAGCCGCGCACTAAGAGCGCGTTAGCCCGAAACCCGGCACGCCGCCCCGCGTGCCGGGTTCCAATGCAGGAAGAACGCGCTCCCGGACCTCCTAGTAGCCGCCGAACTGCGGCGCCGGGGTCGGAAACACCTTCGAGCGCCCGAGCACCTTCGCCTTCGGCCCGAGCGCGACGACCTTGTACGCGCCGTAGGTGTGCTTGAACGCGATCGCGGTCTCAAACCCGGTCCGCGAGCGCAGCGCCACCGTCTTCAAATGGCTCCCATTCGGGCCGGCCAGCACCCGCCAGGCGACGACCTGCGTGGCTCCGTTCCAGCTCGCATACACCGTCGAGTTGCCGTTCTTCTTGCGGACGGCACCGTCCGGCGGGAAGCTCGGTGACCCGGTCCAGCGCTGGCGGTAGGCGCGGTAGCTGAGGTCCGGGCTCGGCCACGTGCCGTCAAGCAGCAGCTTGCCCTTGCTGTCGTACTCCGAGAAGTACGGCCGCGACCCCCAGCCAACGAGCACGTTCCCCTTCGCCAGCAGCTGATTGCTGCCGAGGAACGCGGCGTTGAACGTCGCCCCGCGCGCGATCTGGGACACGAGCGAGGCCGTGTGGTTGGTCATGTTGAGCCGCAACTGCAGCGCGCGGCTCGGTCCGGTCGGAGGCGCGAACGTCCCGGGGCCGGTGATTGCGCAGCAGTGGTCGTCGAATATGGTCGCGATGTTGCCGCTGTGCAACTCGACGTCGTGCTGCCACTGGAACTGCGCGTTCGTCGGAATCGTGAAGTTCGTGGTGCCGGCGAGCGGCTTGCCGCCGAGCTTCCACTCGATCTTCCCGGACGGCAGGTCGATGAGGTACGCCGCCCACGTGTTGCGCATGCCGACGAGCAGCTTGTTCCCGGCCACCAGCTTGACCGAGTTGGTGTGGTAGGCATCCCACACGCCGTTGGCCGGGTTCGCCCTGCCAAATGAGTCCGAGAGCGGAATGTGCGTGGCCGGATCCCAGAGCTGCACCAGCTTGTGGGTCGTGAGGTCGAACTCAGCGACGGCGGTGTCGATCAGCACCCCATGAGCCGGGCCACCCTCAGCGGTGAAGTCGGTTGGGATGTTCTTGGACACGATCGCCCACGCGTCGTGGCCACTGACGACGAACTCGTGGAGCGCGGGCACCCAGCCGTCGACCGCGCCCAGTGTCGCGACCGTCTTGTAGTGTTGGTCAACGACGACGTCCTCACCACTGAGGATCGCGCCCTGGTTGTTGACGACGCCCTGCCACCAGCTGAGTGCCGGCTTGCCGTTGTAGGTCTGCGTGGTCAGGTTGTTCGCCACGACGTTCGTCGGTACGGGCTTGAACCACACCGGCTGACCCTGGTTGTCCATGATCAACGGGCCGCTCTGGCCGGCCATCAGCTTGTTCTGGGTCACATCCGGGAAGCTCGCGAGCATCAGGTACCCGGGGGCGAGCTTCGAGGTCGCGGCGTGCCGTTTGAGCGTGATCTTCGGCGGATGCAACTTCGGCGTGGCGACGAACGAGAACGCGTGCTTCGTCGTGTACGCGCCGATCGAGGTGGCCGCCAGGGCGGCCGTCGCCGCTCCGGCGAGGCACGCCGCGACGACGACGAAGGCGGCCAACGCAACGTGGGGGAGACGCCTAGGAGCGGTCAAATCGGTCCTTTGGGTTGGGGGATGGTTTGGGTTGCCCGGTCATTGGTCAGCGCGGACGTACCGTGGCCGACTGGCCAAGTACGTGTCCCTGGCCGTCCAGGCCCTGCACGGCGAAGTAGTGCGCGGCGGCGACGTGGATCGCCGTCTCAAAGCCGCTTCGGGATGCCGTGGCGAGCGGCGCGAGTGAGGTGGGCGCGGCGCCGGCGAGCACGCGCCAGCGCGCCACCTGCGTTGCGCCGTTCCAGCTCACGTACAGCGTCGAGGTCCTGCCGGTGCCGGACGCCGCGAGCGCCGGAAGGGTCTGCGGGAGCCCGACCCAGCGGAAGCGGTAGGACCGGTAGCTCGCGTTCGTGTCGGCGAAGTGTCCGTCGAAGAGCATCTGGCCGCGGAAGTTGAACTCGCTGAAGTACGGCTGCTGGCCCCAGCCGATGAACGAGTCCCCACCGGGGAGTGATTGCACGTTGCCCTCGAAGCTCGCGAGCAGATGCGGCGAGTGGTCGAATTCCCCGAGTTTGCGGACCGTCTTGTGCTTGACGTCAACGCCAAGAATCAATCCGCGAGACTGGCTGTGAGCGTTGTACAGCCCGGCGCCATTGTCGAACGCCGTGAACCGGCTGTCGTTCGTCGAGCGCACGCGGACGTCGTGCTGGAACGCCGTCGCCGCGCCCGAGCCGAGCTTGAACGATGAGTCCCGGCCACCGAGCGTCCAGATGACCCTGCCGGTCGAATGGTCGATCTTGTACACCGCGGACGTCGATCGGGCCGAGATGACGAGGTTGCCGTCGCTGTCCTGGTCGATCGAGTTGAGGTGGAAGTAGTCGAACGGCGCTCCGGATCTTGGCGGGAACCCCGCGTACGTGGCGCTCAGCGGAATGTGATCGAGGCTGTCCCACTGATACTCGACGAGCCCGGTCTTGACATCGATCTCCTGGACGACGCAGTCGAACACGATCGCGTGCTTTGACTTGTGGATCGAGGATGCGTCCCAGTGCACCGGGTACACGGCGGCGATCAGCGCGGTCCCCTGCGGGGTCAGCTTGAACTCGTGCAGGTCGGCGGACAGACCGTTGCCGGCGCGGACGACCGCGATCTGCCGGTACGCGGTGTCATTGATGACGTCGACGCCGGAACCGACACCCGCGCCAAAGTATCCCTGCCACCAGGTCAGCACCGGCTGACCCTCATAGGTCTGCACACGGAAGTCACTCGCCAGGTCGTAGCGTGGGACGGGCTTGAACCATACGAGACCGCCGCCGGAATCGACGATCATCGGCCCACTCTGCACCGGCCCGTACTCGGGCCCGAGGAAGATGTAGCCGAGCGCGATGTGCTTCTCGCGACGGGTGACCTTCACCGCCACCGGGGACAGGTCGGGGCGGGAATGAAACTGGAGCACGTCGCCACGGACCCGCTGGCTTGGCGCGAAGGGGCGATTCGGAAGTCGGCCGGCCGGGCTGGCGACCGTGAAGTGGAACGTCCCGTTGCGCCCGCCGACGATGTTGAGCGAGGTCGTGACGGTCACCGTCTCGCCGGGCGTGAACGCCGTCGTCGGGACGAAGCTCGCACCGCGGCCGTCGGAGTGGGCCTTGAGCGTGCCGGCGTGGGCGTGGCTGCGCGAGCCGGTGACCGTGACCGACCCCATCTGACTCGGGGCGATCCCCCGAAACGAGATCTGGGCGTGGGGTGGCGCCACGCGGCTGCCGCTGATCGGGAACACGCTGACCGCGGGCGATGCGGCGATCGACGCGGATGGCCCACCGATCACTCCGGGCGCGAGCGCGACGCATGCCGCCAGCCCCGCCAGCATCAGCACCCTCACCATCGTTCGCAAATCCTGTCTCCTTCGCTCATCCGCGCCTGAAAGCACCCCCCGCCGCGACGTGCGTAAGGGGAATCTTATGGGGTCCGGCGTATGAAACACGGTTCCGCCGCCCGAGTTCCGGTGATACTGCGGTCGGTTAGCCCCTGATTGGTTTCTGGAGGAGATCCGCGAGCAGCGCCGGGTCGCGCCGGATGCGCGGCCGGTGGCGGCTGCGGTCGTACTTGACGAGGCGCACGTCGTCCGGAGACGTGAGCCGGCGCAGGCGGCCCTCGGCGATCAGGCGCTCGTCGACGGCACCGAGACGCCCCTCGAAGACCGTGTACACCGGCGTGCTGAGCGCCACCGCCTCCCGATTCATCGTCCCGCCCGCGGACACGACGAGGTCGGAATACGCGATCAGCGACTGAGCGTCGATCGCCCGCTCGGGCACGATGAAGCCCCCGGCTCTCTCCAAGACGGCGCGTTGCTCGTCGGTCCGCGGCAGCACGACGACCTGCGTGCCTTGGAGCCGGTGCAGGACATCGGCGAACAGATCGTTCTCAAAGCGGTGATAGAGCGAGACAACGGGGGGCGTCCGGACGACCGCGATCGGCTCATGCGGGTCGAGCCCAAGTTCGTCGAGCACGTCCTCCGTTGGCTCAAAATCGGCGAGGTAATACTCCTCCTTCAGCCCCGGGTAGCGGTGAAGTTTGCGCGCCGCACCGTAGCGACGCAGTCGCTCGGGCGGGATCGCGTCGGGCACGACAACGCCCTGGGCGAGACGGCAGTTGACGGTGTGCTGAACGACCGCCCACTCGTAGTCGAACATCGTCGAGCAGGGGATACGGAGCATCGCCGCGGCGACCGTGATGTCGTTCGATCCGTGGCCGAGCGCGAGATCGAATTGCCGTCCGCGGGCCCACCGGGCGAGCTGTCCCGAGCGCTGGAAGAGGCCCGTGGCCTTGGCGGCCAGCCCGCCGCCCCGGTGACGTCCGATCGCGGTGTGGTCGATCCCGAAGCGAGCGCACAGGCCCAACGTCTGCGCAAAGTCCCGGGCGGTGACCTGCACCTGATGGCCGCGCGCGCGGAACTCCGCGATCACCGGCCGCATCACGAGCACGTGCGGTGAGTTGGTGAGGTCGACCCAGATGTTCACGGGCGGCCCAGGGCCGCGGGCGGTGCAGTCGGCATCACTTCACCGTACCCTTGCCGGGCTTTGCTCGCCGCCTCTGTCATGTCCCGCCTTGTCTAACGTGGCGAGCGTCGCCCGCCCGACACCGCGGCTTCCGGTCGGCCAGGCGCTCGCCCTCGGCGCCCTGCACGGCCCTGCCGAGCTGCTCCCGATCTCGTCCTCGGGGCACATCGCGCTCATCCCGTGGCTGCTCGGCTGGGAGTACGACCGGCTCGATGCGGAGTTGCGCAAGTCCTTCGAGGTGGCGCTCCACGCCGGAACCGCGGCGGCGCTCCTGATCACGCTCCGCGACGAGGTCGGCGACGCGCTCGGCGGGCTCGATCTCCGCCGACTCCTGCTGATCGCGTTGTCGTTCGCGCCGCCCGCCGTCGTCGGCTATACGCTCGAGCGGCCGATCGAGTCCAGGCTCGGAACCCCGCCAACGATCGCCGTCGGGCTGATCGCCGGATCGATCCTGATGGCGGTGGCCGACCGCCAGCCCCAGGTCCGACATCACGAGGACGCGGGCGCGGTCGACGCGCTATGGCTCGGCGTCGCTCAGGCGGCGGCGCTGATCCCGGGCGTGTCGCGGAACGGCGCGACGCTCGCCGCGGCGCGCCTTCGCCGGTTCACCCGTGAGGACGCCAACCGCCTGTCGCGCCACGTCGCGCTCCCCGTGATCGCGGGAGCAACGCTGCTCAAGGGCGTCCGGCTCAAGCGGCGCGGACTTCCGCCGGCGACCGCCCTGCCGTTCGCGCTCGGAGCGCTCGCGTCGTTCGGCTCCACGCTCGGCTCCACGTGGCTGATCCGGCAGGTTGAGCGCGATCGCTCACTGCTGCCGTATGCGTGCTATCGATTCGGGCTTGGGCTGGTCGCGCTGCGAAAGTGGCGGCGGCAAACACGATCAGCGACACATCGGCCGCGATCCTGAACCGCCCGATTCCCCAGGTGAGGACGCTGACGATCACGACCATCGCGATCGGAGCCAGTAGGAGCCATCGCTCGCGCGTCCGCATGCGGACGAAGCCGACCACGCTGAGCAGTAGCACCGGGTAATAGAGGACGAGACCGGCGATGTCGACCCACTGCCGGCGGAGCTCCCGATTCCCTTGTCGCAGCGGCTGGAAGAAGTTGAACGTGCGGAGCACGCGCACCGCCGCGACGAGCGGCAGCCGGAGCAGATGGTCGCCCGCGTACGTGGAGGCGGTGCTCGTCGAGGCGTCGCCGACGAGCAACTGCTGGCGGGTGCGCGCCTGGACCAGACATTGGTCGCTCCACCACCCGATGTCATGCCCGTAGTACGTGTCGTGACAATTGGCGCCGGCGATCACGGTGTTCGAGTCCGCGGCCAGGGTCGGGGAGTGGAACACGACGACGTTGCGGATGACCCACGGCGCGATCACGAGCACGGTGGCGGCGGTCGCGGCGAGGACGCGTCGGGTGCGCTGTGCGGACTGGGCGGCGATGGCCGTCGGCCACGCCAACAGTCCGAGCAGCAGGATCCCCTCGCCGCGGGTCAGCGTGGCGACGCCGATAACCGCACCGAGGACCGCGGCGCGGCGAACGCTCGGGCGCGTGAGGAGAGCGAGCGCCGCGATCAGCGCGCCCGCGACCATGACGACGAACAGTGGCTCGCTCATCACGAGTCCGTCGGCGGTGATGAAGGGCGGATAGACGGCGGCGATGGCTCCGGCGATCAGCCCGACCCGGTCGTCCGCCACCCGGCGGCCGAGGATCCCGACGAGCATCACGCCGCAGCTGCCGATCGCGCACGAGACGATCCGGTGGGCGAGCAGCGTGTCGCCGCCGGCCAGCGAGCTGAGCGAGAGCACGAGCGGATACAGGGGCGGATGCTCCGCCGTCCTGTACACGTGACCGAAAATGTCTCGGTAGAGGAAATGGCCGTGAGCAATCAGGTTCGCTGCACTGTGGTAGAAGCCGGCGTCGCCGCCGATCCCGGTTGGCGCCGGGGCGATCGCGAGGATGTACAGCAGCCGGACACCGAAGGCGATCAGCCCGATCAGCCCGATCTGGGTCCTAAACCGCACAGACATCCCGCAGGTCACGTTGATTCCGTGTAGTAGTAGTCCACGACCGTGGGCAAGTACCGCAAAATAGTGGGCGACGGATGAGCACGATCCTCGGCACGACGCTTTCCGGCCGCTACCGATTGGAGGCCCGGGTTGGCGCGGGCGGGATGTCGACCGTCTACCGGGCGCTGGACACCACGCTTCAGCGCCAGGTGGCGATCAAGCTGATGAACCGGGAGGTCGCCTCCGACTCCGATCAGCTCGAGCGCTTCCGCCGCGAGGCTCGTGCCGTCGCCCAGCTCTCGCATCCGCACATTGTCGGCGTCATCGATGCCGGTGAGGACGAGGGCCGCCCGTACATCGTGTTCGAGTACGTCGAGGGGGAGACCCTCAAGGAGCGGATCCGCCGCATGGGCCGGCTCCCGGTCGCCGAGGCCGTCGCCTACGGGATCGAGATTGCCCGGGCCCTCGGCGCCGCGCACGCCCGCCACATCGTCCACCGCGACGTCAAGCCCCAGAACGTGCTCATCGACGAGGAGGGCTCGGCGAAGGTCACCGACTTCGGGATCGCCCGCACGCTCGACGAGGAGGGACTGACCGCCGACGGCCGCGTCCTCGGCACCACCGACTACGTCTCGCCCGAGCAGGCGCTCGGCCAGCCGGTCACCGGGCAGTCCGACCTCTACTCGGTCGGGATCTGCCTCTACGAAATGCTGACCGGCGAGGTCCCGTTCAAGGGCGACAACCAGGTCGCCGTCGCGATGAAGCACGTCCGCGAGGCCCTCCCCGACGTGCAGACCAAACGCCCCGAGGTGTCCTCGGCGCTCGCCGCCGTCGTTGACACCGCGACCGCCAAGCGCCAGGAGGACCGCTATGCCAACGACGCCGAGCTGATCGCCGACCTCGAGGACGTGCTCGCGATCGAAACCGCGCGCGCCGGGAGTGCGACCGGCGAGGTGACGACGGTCCTGCGCACCCTGCCCTCCCGCAAGCAGGCCCGGGTGCCGTTCCGCGTGCGCCACCGAACCGTGATGCTCGGCTTTCTCCTGATCGTCGTGTTGGTTGGCGCGGGGGTCGCGGCCTGGCTGCTCGCCACCCGGACTCACCACGGAACCGGCAAGCTCGCCCAACCGGCACCGAAGGCCGCGCCCCAGCAGGTGCAGATCTGCCAGGCGTGCGCCCACGATTTCGACCCCCTCGGAGACAACAAGGTGGAGGATCCCGACCGGGTCGGCTACGCGATCGACGGCCAGCCGGACACGAAGTGGACGACCGAGAACTACTACGGCGGCACGCTCGGCAAGGCCGGCGTCGGCCTCTACCTCGACGCCGCCCCCGGCGTCAGTGCCCGGTTCATGCGGATCGACACCGACACCCCTGGCTTCTCCGCGCAGATCTACGCGCGCAACGGCAACCCGCCGCTCACCTGGCCGAACGCCGGCTGGCACCTGATCGGCTCGATCTCCAAGGTCAAGCACCGCTCCGACGTCAAGCTGAGCGCCGCGGGGGCGAAGTACCGGTACTACCTCCTGTGGGTCACGAGCCTCAACGGGATCGACCAGGTCGCGATCAACGAACTGGCGCTCTACAAGTAGGCGCGTGGGTCTGGCGCAGGAACCAGAGGTGAGCCCGGCTGCACGCGCGGCCCGTCATAACCCGACGGGGAATAACGCGCCAAACTGGGATCAACGGGACGGTTGGGGCGAAAAAGTCCCGCTCACGGTGCATTTTGCGCCAGAAACCCCGACCGCAACCGAGTTTGGCGAATGATTCCGGTCGATCCCGCTCCGCGGCGAGGCTCGCAGCGCACCACACTCGATCCCCACCCTCTCGATGCTGCCTTTCCGGCCGGTCCCGGACCGCGGCCACGAACTCCCCACCTGGGGGCCACCCAGCCGCACACATCAGTGCCGGTGATGCCGCTCCCGCTCATACCGCTCCACGGCCAGCCCCACGAGCCGATCAAGTACCTCGACGTACGGGATCCCGGACGCCGCGAACAGGGACCCGAACACGCTCGTCTCGGTGAACCCGGGGATCGTGTTGAGCTCGTTGACGAGCACGTCCTCGCCCTGGACGAAGAAGTCGACCCGCGCGAACCCCGCGCATCCAGAGTGGACGAACGCCTCGACGGCGAGCGCCCGCACACGTTCCCGCGCGGAGTCGCTGATCCGGGCCGGGACGATCAGCTCCATCCCGCCGGGCGTGTACTTCGCCTCGTAGTCGTACCAGCCGGTTTCGCCCGCGGCGAGAAAGATCTCTCCCGGCTGCGAGGCGATCGGGTCGTCGTTGCCGAGCACCGAGCACTCGATCTCGAGCCCCGACGAGAACGCCTCGACGATCGCCAGCGCGTCGTGCTCGAACGCCGTCTCGAGCGCCTCGGGGAGCCCGCCGGCCTCGAGCACCCGCACGATCCCGACTGAGGACCCGAGCCGGGCCGGCTTGACGAACACCGGGAGGCCGAGGGGCGCGAGCGTACGAAGGACCGCATCCGGGTCCGCGAGCCACTCGGCCTCGCGAACCGCCCGGTAGTCGACCTGGGGGATCCCGGCCTGTGCCATCAACTCCTTGAACACGACCTTGTCCATGCACACCGCCGAGGCGAGCACCCCGGCCCCGACGTACGGGACATCGAGACACTCGAGCAGTCCCTGCACGGTGCCGTCCTCCCCGAACGGACCGTGGAGCACCGGGAAGACGACGTCGATCCCGTCGAGGCCCTGGCCGGGGGAGATCGCGAGCGCTTCGGCCGGTCGTCCCTCGTCACGCCAGCGCCACGTGCCGTCACGCGCGATGTGGATCTCGTGCACCTCATGACCGGCGTCACGCAGCCCCTGAGCGACCGACGCGGAGGACGCGAGCGAGACCTCGTGCTCCGAGGATCGACCGCCTCCGAGGACGGCGACGCGGAGCGGCGTCATTTCGTGGAAGTCGTCGTCGTTGACGACGATGACGAGGTCGTCTTGGTCGACGAGGTCGTCGTCGTCGTGGTCTTGAACTGGCCGATGACGATCGTCACCGTAGCGCCCTGCTGCTGCTGGCTGCCGGGCGATGGGTTCTGGTTGATGACCTTGCCGTTTTGGTTCTGGTCGCTCGTCGTCTGGGTCTGACTCGTCACCTTGAACCCGGCATTCGTGAGCGTATTCGTCGCAGCGCTCTTCGTCTGGCCGCTCACGTCGGGAACCGAGACCTTCGGCGGCGCCTGCGCGATGACGATCGTGACCGTTGTCCCCGGAGGCTCGCTCGAGCCCCCGTTCGGGCTCTGACTGATGACATTGCCCGGGGTAATTGACGTCGAGGTCTGGTTGCTCGTCACGATCTTGAAGCCGGCGTTGGAGAGCTCGTTCGAGGCCGAGTCGCGCGAGAGGCCGGTGACGTCAGGGACGGTCACGTTCGGCTTGCCCGATGACACGAACAGGGTGACGCTCGCCCCGACCGGCAGCAGCGTGCCGGCGACCGGATCGGTCCGCGTCGCATCCCCAACCGGGATCTGACCGGAGTTCTCAGGCTGGACGCGGGAGACCTTCAGGCGCGCCTGTTTGATCGCCTGCTTGGCCTTGGACTCGCTGAGGAAGCTGACCGAGGGGATCGTCGTCGAGCCCGGGCCCTGCGACACCGTCAAGGTGACCGTGGACCCGCCGTTCGCCGAGGTTCCACCGAGCGGGTTCTGGGCGATCACCGTCCCAGACTTGTGACTATCCGTGCGGTAGGTCAGCACCGGGTTGAAGCCGGCGTTCTGCAGCTGCGCCTGAGCGATACTCACCTGCTCACCCGCGACCGCCGGAATGACCTTCTTCGACGGCCGGGTGAGCGCATAGGCGGCGATCCCGCCGCCGATCAGCAGCAGCACGACGAGCCCGATCACCCACGGCAGCCACTTGCGGCGGCCGTCGTCCTCTTCGGGCTCCTCCTCGTCGAGCGGGCCATACGGGGGCATCGTGTCCGATACGGCCGCGGCGGCGCCGACGATCGGCTGGTTCCCGTACGCCTCGGCGGCGGCCACCGCGGCGAAGCTCGCCGTTCGCTGACCGCCCTGGCCACCCTCGATCATCGCCTTGACCTGCTCGAGGGCGTTGATCAGCTGATCCGCATCCGTCGGGCGATCGTTCGGGTTCTTGTTGAGCGCCCACAGGATCACCTGCTCGAGCTCCGGCGGGATGTTCGGGTTGATCTGCCGCGGAGACGGTGGCGGTTCGGAGACGTGCTTGATCGCGATCGTCACCGCCGCCTCGGCGTCGAACGGCACCTGGCCGGTGACGAGCTCGTACAGGATCACCCCGATCGAATACAGGTCCGACCCGGCGCTGACGGCGTGGCCCTGAGCCTGCTCCGGCGATAGGTACTGCGCCGTGCCCATGATGGAGCCGGTCTCGGTCATGTCCGAGGCGCCCGCGCGCGCGATCCCGAAGTCCGTGACCTTGGCGAGATCGCCATCGTCGATGATCACGTTGTGCGGCTTCAGGTCGCGGTGGATGACGCCGCGGCGATGCGCGAACCGGGCCGCCTTGAGGATCTGCAACGTGATGTTGATCGCGCGGACGGAATCGAGCGGAGCCTCCTGGCGGATGAGCTGCTTGAGCGTGCGCCCGGGCAGGTACTCCATCGCGATGTAATAGGTGCCGTCGTAGGCGCCGCGGTCATAGACGCTGACGACATTCGGATGCTGAAGACCAGCGGCCGCCTGCGCCTCGCGGCGGAAACGCTCGACGAACCCGGGGTCCTCCGCGAAGCGACGGTGCAGCAGCTTCAGCGCGACCTTGCGCCCGAGCTGATTGTCCTCGGCCAGGAACACGTCGGCCATCCCGCCGGCGCCCAGCCGCGAGAGAACCTTGTAGCGCCCGTCGATAAGGGCCCCGGTCAATGCATCGGTCATAGCTACCCCACTACTGCCCTTCCGAGAGGAGAGTTTGAATCACGGCGGCCGCGATCGGCGCGGCAACGGTACCGCCGAAGCCACCCTGGGAGCGCTCGATGGTCACGGCGACGGCGACCTTCGGGTCCTGCACCGGCGCAAAGCCGATGAACCACGGCTGGGTCAGGTTCGAACCGACGATCCCGACCTGGGCGGTGCCGGTCTTGCCGGCGACATCGATGCCGTTGAGCTGCGCGGCGGTGCCGGTCCCTTCGTCAACGACCCTTTTCATCATCTGGGAGAGCGCCTGCGCCGTCGAGGGCTTCATCACCTGGCTGTAGACGCTCGGGTTGATCGTGCGCACCGTCCGGCCGTCCTGGTCGACGATCTTGTTCGTGAACCGCGGCTTCATCAACGTGCCGTTGTTGGCGACGGCGGCGGCGACCATCGCCATCTGGAGCGGCGTCACCAGCAGGCCGCCCTGCCCGATCGCGATCCGGCCGATGTCCTCGTTCGGACTGCCCGGCGGGTAGGGGTGTGAGTGGCGGCCGGAGCTCCACGGGCGGCTGATGTTGATCTGGTCCGCGGGGTAGTCGAGCGGCGGCTTGGAGTAGAAGCCGAAGCGCTTCATGTACTCCGTCATCGTGCCGCGACCGAGACTCTCCGCCACCTGCGCCCACACCGTGTTGACGGAGTAGGTGAGCGCGGTGGTCAGATCGATGTCGCCGAACGTTTGGTTGTTGTCATTGGCTAGTGGCACGCCTGACACAGTGACCGGCGACTTGCCGTTAACCATGGAATTCGGTGTGTATTTGCCGCTGTCGATTGCCGCGGTGGCGGTGACCACCTTGAAGGTCGAACCCGGCGGATAGCCGGCCTGAGTCGAGTTGTTGAACTGGTGAGAGCCCGGGGCATCGGGATGGTTGTCGTCGTAGCCGGGATTCGCGACCATCACCTTGACCGCGCCGGTGCGCGGATCGAGTGCCACAACCGAGCCGGCCCGGCCGGCGAGCTCCTGCAGCGCGAGGCGCTGGGCCTTGGGGTCAAGCGTCGTGTACACGTCGTCACCCACCCGCTGACGGCTCAGCTGCCCGAAGATCGACGAGAGCCCGGTCTGCAGTCCGCGCAGCGCATCCCCCCGCGACTGCTCAAGGCCCGCCGCGCGCCCGGCGGCCGCGATCGAATAGCCGACCGCCTGCGAGAACAGCGAGCCGGTCGGGTAGTAGCGGCCCCAGGTCCCGCCCCGCTGCGCCACCGAGCGGGCGAGCACCTCGCCGTCGTCGGCGAGGATCTGGCCACGCTTGATCTTCAGCTCGTCGATCAGGATGCGCGCGTTGAGCGGGTTGTTGTTGAGCGAGCTCGCCTCGAACACGGTCCAGCGCGAGGTCCAGGCGACGAGCAGTGCAAACAGGAGCACGATCACGCCGAACAGTCGTGCGATCGGCGTCGTCATAGGCCTTGCTGGGCGTCCTTGCGCGCCCGGTCGGAGACCAACAGCAGCAGCGCGAGCAACACGAAGTTCGCGACGATCGACGAGCCACCGTAGGAGATGAACGGCAGCGTCACGCCGGTCAACGGGATGACACGCGTCACCCCGCCAACGATCACGAACACCTGCAGCGCGAACACCGAGCTCAGCCCGACCGCGAGCAGCGTCGAGAATGAGTCCCGTGCCAGCACCGCCGCCTTGAAGCCTCGGGCGACGAACAGCAGGTAGGTGAGCAGCACCGCGGTGGCGCCGAACAGGCCGAGCTCATCGGTGATGACCGCGTAGATCATGTCGGTCTGCGGCGCCGGCAGCAGGAAATGGGGCGTCGTGTAGCCGGGAATCGTCAGCGTCGCCTCGCCGAATCCCTGTCCGAATAACCCCCCCGCGGCCTGCGCGAACATCGCGTTGGCCTGTTGGAAGCTGCCTCCGACCTTCCGGTACAGCGTCGGATCGAGCGGGTGCTGCCACGCCTCGACGCGGTCGTGGATGTGCGGCACGTGGGTGCCGAGGTACCACGCCCCGATCCCGAACGCGATCAGGCCGACGACGACGAACGAGACCCGCCCGGTCGCGACGTAGAGCATCGCGAGCAGGCCGCCGTAGAACATCAGCGAGGAGCCGACGTCCCGGAGCAGGACCATGATCAGCATCGCGATCCCCCAGATCACGAGCACGGGCCCGAAGTGCTTGATCGGCGGGATCGTCACCCCAAGGAAGCGCCGCGCGCCCATGACCAGCACCTGCCGCGTGTCGCGCAGATAGCTGGCGAGGAAGATGACCAGACCGATCTTCGCCACCTCGGCCGGCTGGAACACGAAGAGACCGGGGATGCGGACGCCGAGGTAGGCCCCGTTCACCTGGTCCCCGATCCCGGGCAGGCGGGGCAGGATCAGCAGGAACAGCGACGCGAAGACGATGATGTAGCGGTACCGCTCGAGCTTGCGGTAGTCACGCACAAAGAGGATCGTCAGCGCGAACAGGACCAGCCCGAGCACGAACCACTGTGCCTGCTGACGCGCGTCGGTTTCGCTGATCCGGTAGATCATCACGATCCCAAAGCTCGAGAGCAGCGCGACGAGCGGGAACATGTACGGGTCGGCGTTGGGCAGCGTCATCCGGATGAAGATGTGGCCGGCGACGCACAACCCGAGGAAGATCGCGCCATAGGTGAGCGAGATGTTCGACAGTGCGTTCGAGCGCTGGATGAACACGGCGGCGAACCCCGCCGTCACGAGCAGCGACGCCGGGATCAGCCCGAGCAACTCTCGGTTACGGGCGCTCATCGCTCGAGCTGTCCCAGCTCGACGCTGCGCATCAGACTGACCGCGTCCTTCTCCGAGCGCAGGTCGTTGTTGAGCAGCGTCTTGCGCCGGTCGGCGGGCAGCGCCGCCGCCGGCACGCCTGAGGTGTAGTACGTCTCGTACAGCCGGATCCCGGCCGGAAGGTCATAGGGCAGGCCCCGGTAGACGGTGACGATCCCGTCGGAGTTCGTGCCCAGGAAGTACAGCTGCCGGGTCGCGATGTAGCCGCCGCCCCCGACGAGGAAGAGCACGATCACGAGCGCCGTCAGCGCCGCGAGCGGCTTGGCGTACTTGACCCGACGTCGCCTGGGCGCCTGGGGTTGCGGGCGGCCCTGGGTACGGGCGAGCGGGGCGCGGGTCGCGGCGCTCGCGGGCGCGGCGGTGGCGGTCGTCGAGAAGCCACCCTCCTGTGAGGGCGGCGGCACCGCGGGAGGCGGCTCTGCCGATGGCCGGGTCTGCTCGCTGGTCGCCGGCGCCGCGGCGGCGACCATCGTCGGCTGGTCGACGCTGTCGGCACCACCGGCATCCTCGATTCGGAACAGAACGACGGTGATGTTGTCCCGGCCGCCGGCGGCGTTCGCGGCGTCGATCAGACGGTCTGCGACGCGCTCCAGAT
Organism: uncultured Solirubrobacterales bacterium; assembly: GCA_963850335.1. GTDB lineage: Bacteria > Actinomycetota > Thermoleophilia > Solirubrobacterales > Solirubrobacteraceae > Palsa-465. The sequence goes on from CAWKKY010000005.1 coordinate 272,472, forward strand.
CCGAACTCTCGGCGAGGATCTGCGCGATCCGCTTCTCGCTGATCATCGACGTCAGGCCGTCGCTGCACAGCAGTAGGACATCGTCGGCCCGGACCGGATAGCTCCACGTGTCGACCGCGACCGTCGCCTCGGGGCCGAGCGCGCGGGTGATGATCGAGCGTTGCGGATGCTCGGCGGCCTGCTCCTCGGTCAGCTTGCCCTCGCGGACGAGCTCGTCCACCAGCGAGTGGTCCCGCGTCAGCCGCGTGAGCGAGTCGTCGCGGAACAGGTACGCGCGGCTGTCACCAACGTGTGCGATCGCAAGGTCGGTGTCATCGAGGTAGGCCGCCGTCAGGGTCGTTCCCATCCCCGCGAGGTCCTGCTCGGAGTGGGCGCGCTCGTAGATGATGCCGTTGGCCTCGCGCACGCGGGTAGCCAGCCGCTCCTCGGCGGCGCCATCGTCGGGCAGGCCCTGGGCGAAGGTGTCGACGGCGAGCCGCGAGGCGACCTCACCGGCCTGGGCCCCGCCCATCCCGTCGGCGACGACGAATAGCGGCGCGCGGGCGAACGAGGAATCCTCGTTCCCCCGGCGCTGGCGGCCGGTGTCGGTCCTTTCGATGGTCTCAGCGGCGCGAAGCATGCGTCGTTATTGCAGGTAGGAGAACTCCGAATCGCCGATCCGGATGCGGTCGCCGGAGTGCAGCGGCTGCGGCCCCGTCAGCGGTTCCTCGTTGAGATATGTGCCATTCGTCGAACCGAGATCTTCGATGACGACGACGTGGCCCTGGCGAGATATTTGCGCGTGGCGTGAGGAGGCGAACGGGTCGTCGAGCTTGATCTCGACGTCGCCACGCCCGAGCGTAGCGCCCCCCATCAGGTCATAGGCGATCCCAGACTCGTGCCCAGTAGCTTGCTCGACGAGCAATCGCGGCTCGAATTCGTCCTCCTCGGCGCCGAGGCCGTCCGCGGCGGCGTACATCCCGGTGGCGTCGTCGGCGCTCGCGCGGGCCACCGGAGCGCTCCCCGGGCTCGGCCGGCGGAGGTCCTTGAGCGCGCTCCGCGCCACCCATAGGAGGAACAGGTAAAGGACGACGAGGAAGCCGAACTTCAATCCAACAGAAACAGGTTCGAGCATGGGCTACTCCAACTCGAACCGCATCAGCGACGTCCCCACCTCGATCTCATCGCCGGGCTTGATGACTTCCGGTTGTTCGATGCGACGGCCGTTGATGCAGGAACCGTTCGTGGATCCAAGGTCGGAGAGCACCCATGAGCCGCCCCGGGGGCGGATCTCGGCGTGCTGACGGGAGATGTTGGGGTCGTTGAGCACAACGTCACACTGGCGGCTGCGCCCGATCGTGACGCCGGCCGGGCCCACAACCAACCGCTTGCCATCGATCATGAGCAGGGCATTCTGCTGGTGGGCGCGCGCCCGCTCCTCAAGCGGCTCCGCCACCCGTCCGGCGGTGCTGTAGATCATCGTCCGGCCGGACGGCTCCTCCTGCTGGGGCGCCGCGGCCGAGTCGTGGTCCGGCTGGACGACCCGCGTCTGGATGCCGAATTCACCGAGACCGAGGCGGTCATCGGTTTCGAATTGAATGACCGGTTTTGAGAGCATCGCGAATCGCTCGCGCCGCGCATGCTCGAGCAGGTAGCCGCCCAGCTCGGCCGCCAGCGCATCCTCGTAGGACGCGAAGCGGTCACGGTCACGAGGCGACAGGTAGACCCGGTACTCGTTCGGAACGTAGGTCCGGTTGACGGAGAACGACTTGTGCTCCTCCATCTCGCGCGCCAGCCGGCGAGCGATCTCGACGGGTCTCACCTCGGAGCGAAAGGCACGGCTGAACGTACCCTCGACGAGGCTGGCGATCTTGCTCTCGATGCTTCGTAAAACGCTCATAAACGGGGTCCGGCGGCGGTCCCATGCTACGGAAGTTCCGCTTGAGGATTACCTGAAAACCGGGTTAGGCGCGCGTGTGCGTACAGCGCCGGGGCGAGGGCGATCAAACCGCCGACCACAGCACCCAGCACGGCTCCGCGCGGGGCGCCGAGCCCGTGCCCATGATGCACGATCGCGACCGCTGTCTCCGTTGCCGACACGAGCACCGCAGACCAGACGGTCGTGATGACCACGCACGCGGTCAGCGCGCGTCCCCGGAGTAACCACGGTAGCGCGGCGGCGGCGATTCCCCACACCGGAGCCCCCGCGAGGACGCCGGACTTGACCAGCGGGTACAGGACATCGTGGAGCGTCACATCGAGGGAGCCGGTCCAGACGGCGGGCGCCGCGGCGCCGGGGGGTCGGCGCATGTAGAGGTCTGTCCCGGCCACGAGCGAGGCGATGATCACCCACACGTAGCCGACCGCGCCGAGGGCGGCACGCCTCCAGCCGAACCCGCTGGCCCGTCCGGCGAGCGCCGGCCACGCGCCCGCAAGTCCGACGGCGCCGAGGACCGGCGCGCCGATCGCGAGGGGCCAGCTCGTCGCTCGCCAGGGGATGAGCAGCACCGGAAGCAGGAGCGCGATGAGGAGCACGAGCGCGCCGCCGGGGTGGTGACGGGCGGCCGCCGCGGCAACGAGGATCGTGCCGCTGGCGAGCCATCCGATGCGGGGCAGCACGAGCACGAGCAGCCATGTGAGCACCGCGAGCGCGGGCGGTGCGACCGGGAGCGGGCCGAGCAGGTGGACGGCGGCCCAAGCGGCGCCGATGGCGGCGGCAGTGGCGCCGAGGGCGCGGTTCGGCCAGGACAGCGAGACCGGAGCGTCACCCCCCACCGCCGGCGCGGGATCGTCGACGTCGGCCGGGGCGGGCGCGAAGGGAGGCTCCTCGTCGCCGAGGGGCGATGGGGCGCCGGCGCCATCCTCGGCCCGGGTGTGACGCGAGGTCAGCTGGGGCCACGCCGTGACGACCACGCCGGGTTCGTCGGCGAGCTCGGGCAGCGAGACCGAGAGGGCGGCCCGCAGTTCCTCGAGCGTGCCGCGCTCCCGCGGCCGCGGGCGGAGCGCGAGGTCGATGCCGCGGCCGAGTTCGCGCGGGAGGTCGCGGCGCTGCCGGCGAACGGGTGGAAGGTGTGCGCCGAGACGGCGGGCACGGACGGCCGCGGTCGTCGTCCGGATCGGGTTGATTCCGGTCAGCGCCTCGTAGGTGACGAGCGCGACCGCGTACAGGTCCGCGGCCGGGCCGACCTCGCGCCCCTCAGCCTGCTCGGGGGCCATGTAGGCCGCGGTGCCGATGACGTCCCCGGTCCGGGTCAGCGAGTCGCCGCCGATGACCCGGGCCACGCCGAAATCGGTGAGCTTCGCCGGATGGGCACGGCTTGTCGGCTGATCCGGAATGAGCACGTTGGACGGCTTGACGTCACGGTGGACGATCCCGTGGGCGTGGGCGTGGGCGAGCGCGTCGCATAGCGCGACCGCGATCGTGGCGATGTCCCGGTCGGACAGGCGGCCGTCCTGCAGCAGCGCGGCCAGGGTCTCGCCGCGGATGAGTTCGGAGACGAGGTAGGCACCGTCGTCATCGACGGCCGCCTCGTACAGGGTGACGATCCCCGGATGAGTCAGCCGCGCGGCGGCGCGAGCCTCCCGCTCGAAGCGACCGCCAACGACCCGCTCGCGCGGGAGCATCTTGACCGCGACATCGCGATCGAGTCGCTCATCATGGCCCATCCAGACGGTGCCGAAGCCGCCCGTGCCGAGGCGACGCCGGAGCCGATACCGGCCGAGTACGAGCGACGCGTCGGCGCCCTGTACCGGCGCGTTCTTCGTCTGACGGCGCGCGGTCGGCAGCTGGCTCGCGCTCATGAGACGGCTTTTCCACGTCGCCGCCCCGGTCCCTGCCCATCACGTGCCCGCCGCTCGCCCCCTGCGTCGGCCTGCATGGCGGCTTGCCAAGTTGCTTATCCAGCCGCATTCATGGTCATACTGAGTTTTTCCGATCCCCGCAAGGAGCGCAGAAAAGCTTGTCGTTCTTCGACGAGGCGGACGAGCCCAGCGTAGAGCCGCGAACAGCAGCGCGTAGACGCCGTCCTTCGGGAAGCGGCAGATCCGGCGGTGGTCGGCGGCCGCCTTCGGGCGGCGATCAGCAGGTCATGACCCGGCGGGTGATCGCCGCCGGCGCGGTCCTCGTCGTCCTCATCCTGATCGTGCTCGGCTTCCGCAGCTGCCAGATCAGCGCGCGGAACAGCTCGCTCAAGGACTATGCCAACAACGTCTCCTCGCTCAACCAGCAGTCGGTGCAGACCGGACAGCAGTTCTTCAATCAGCTGAGCTCGGGCAACAAGTCCGGCAACGGCACGGCGCTCCAGAACCAGCTGAACGAGACTCGCCTTCAGGCCGACAACGAGCTGGCCAAGGCTCGCGGACTCGACACGCCGGATGAGATGAAGGCGGCGCAATCGAACTTCGTGCTCACGATGGAGATGCGCCGTAACGGGATCGCCGGCGTCGCCTCACAGATCCAGCAGGCACTCGGAACGACCACGAGCAAGGACGCCGTCAGCGCGATCGCCGCCGAGATGGCGCAGTTCTACAGCTCCGACGTCGTGTACAAGGACTACACGGCACCGCTCATCTCCGGCGCGCTGGGGAGCGCCGGCATCGCCGTCGGCGGCGCCAACGGGATCTCGATCGATTCGCACCAATTCCTGCCGGACATCCAGTGGCTGACCCCGACGTTCGTGGCGACCAAGCTCGGCTCCCAAGCGGCAACCACGACGCCCACGGGCAAGCCCGCGCCCGGACTGCACGGGCACTCGCTGGACTCGGTCAGCGTCGGCGGAACGACGCTGCAAACTGGATCGACGAACACGATCCCCGCCAACCAGGCCCCGACGGTCACGCTCAACTTCACCAACGGCGGCACGAACAACGAGAAGAACGTCGTGTGCAAGGTGTCCCTGAGCGGGACGAGCGACAGCGGCCAGACGACCGTGCCACAGACGACGGCGGGGCAGAGCTCGAGCTGCCAGGTGACGCTCCCGTCCGCGCCGCCCGCCGGGAACTACACGATGACCGTACAGATCGCGCCCGTTCCGGGCGAGACGAATAGCGCCAACAACACGCTGACGTTCCCGATCACGGTCCAGTAGACAGTTTCCCGGTCACGTTCCGGTCGGCGTTCGGCCTATTCTTAGCGCGGTGCACGACCTGACCAGTACGGCGGGGATCGTCGCGATGGCGGCTGCCGCGGTCGCCGTGATCGCGCTCATCACCACCATCGTCCTCGCCTTCCGCCTCCGCCGTGTCCGCGCTGACCAGCGTGCCGTCCTCGGTGAACGGCGCGAGGACCTGGTCGAGCACGCCGCCTCGCTTAAGTCGCAATTTGCAGCCCTTTCTGAGTATGTCCAGGACGCTGCCGATCGGCTTGACGGTCGGATGCACACCGCCGAGCGGCGCCTCGATCACGCCGTCACCTATCGGGCGCTCGTCCGCTACGACGCCTACGGCGAGATGTCGGGACGCCAGTCGACGTCGATCGCGTTGCTCGACGCGACGCGCTCGGGCATCGTGCTCTCGTCGATCCACCACCGCGACCAGGCCCGGCTGTACGCCAAGCAGGTCCGGGACGGGCAGGGCGAGCTCGAGCTCTCCCCGGAGGAGAACGAGGCGATCAAACTCGCCCTCGAGGGCGACGACGGCCGGCAGCCGTCGGCGTAGCGGGCGCCCGCGTCGCGCCGATGCGGATCGGGTACTTCGGGCCGGCCGGCACGTTCACCGAGGAGGCGCTGATCGGTGCCCTCGGCCCGAGCGGCCGCGAGCACGCCGAATTGGTCCCGCTGGCGACGATCTACGACGTCGTGATGGCCGTCCACGACCGCGAGGTCGAGCTCGCCCTGGTGCCGATCGAGAACTCGCTCGAGGGGTCGGTCAACGCCACGCTCGACTCGCTGGCGATGGAGACCGACGACGTCGCGATCGTCGGTGAGGTCGTCCATCCGATCCAGCACTGCCTGATCGCCCGGACCGCGATTGAGCTGGGAGAGATCGAGGCGGTCGTCTCACATCCGCAGGCGAACGCTCAGTGCGCCCGGTTCATCCGCGACCGGCTGCCCCATGCCCGCGTGCTCGCCGGCAGCTCAACCGCCGGCGCCGTCCAGCTGGTCGCCGAGCACGACGGGCCGTGGGCGGCGCTCGGCAACCGGCTCGCGGCCGAGCTGTACGGATGCGTCGTCGTGCGCCAGGGGGTCGAGGACGTCGCCTCGAACGAGACGCGCTTCGTGTGGCTGGCGCCGGCGGACGCGGCCCTCGGCGTCGCCGGCGGCGCTCCTAACGGACCCTGGAAGACCGCCATCGTGTTCTGGGGCGTCGGTTCTGAGGCGCCCGGCTGGCTCGTCGGTTGTCTCTCGGAATTCGCCGACCGGGACGTCAACCTCACCCGGATCGAGTCGCGACCGCGCAAGCAGGGACTCGGTCGCTACATGTTCTTCGCCGACCTCGAGGGGCGTGACACCGAGCCGCAGGTCGCGCAGGCCATCGCCGGACTGCGGGCGCACGTCGAGACGCTGCGCGTGCTCGGCTCCTACCCGGCCGCCTGACGCGGTTCGTCACCCACGGTTCGCCAAACGCGACATCGGCCCCGGCGGGATGCGCGCACGCCATCAGTAGAATCCGCGCCACCATGGGCTCCTCAGTACCAGCGCCAGTGGGGTCCGCGTCGCTTCCAGTGCACCAGCGACGCGGGCGTGAAGGAGGCCGGGTGCTCGTCCTGAACGCGACGTACGAGCCGATCAACGTCTGCACGGTGCGCCGCGCCGTGGTGCTGCTTCTGAAGGAGAAGGCCGAGATGCTCGAGCGCGCCGAGTGGGAGCTCCACTCCGCCACCTCGACGATGGCCCGCCCGATCGTGATCCGGCTGGTCAGCTACGTCCGCATCCCGCGGGACACGCACCGCCGCAAGATCACGCGCCGCGCGGTGTTCGCCCGGGACGACTGGACCTGCCAGTACTGCGGGGCCCGCTCGAACCTGACCGTCGACCACGTCGTGCCGCGGTCCAAGGGCGGCTCCTCGAATTGGGAGAACATCGTTGCCTCCTGCGCGCCGTGCAACCGGCGCAAGGGCAACTCGCTACCGCGGCAGGTCGGCATGCGGCTGCTCAAGCAGCCGCGTACGCCGAGCCCGCACGTGTTCATCCAGGTCGCGAGCCCGACGATCCCCGCCGCCTGGCAGCAATACCTGGCGGCTCAGGCCGCCTAGCGGCTCAGGCGGCGTAGCGCTGGGCCGCGCGGGCGCGGGCCTTGGCGGCCTCGACCTCGCGGTTCTTCGGCGGCGCAGCGGTCTCAAGCTCGGCGAGCAGCTCAGCCGAGATCGCAGCGACCTGGTCGATCGCCCGCTCGAAGGCCGCCTCGTTGGCGCGTGAGGGCTTGGTGAAGCCGCTGATCTTGCGCACGTACTGGAGCGCCGCCGCGCGCACCTCGTCGTTGGTCGCCGGCGGATCAAAGTTGTGGAGAGTTCGGATGTTTCGGCACATAGGACAAGCCTAATACCTCACGTTCGGAACTCGGTGAGCGTCCGGCCGGGCCCACGCCAGAACCGGGCCGGAAAGCACGGAGGGCGCCGTCGACACGGCGCCCTCCGCTGAACATCTGGCTGCCTGGAACCGAAGTGGGTACGCACTACTGCCGGTGGGACTAACTCCGACACCCACCACGACGGTGCCTCGGTTGGGACTCCGCTACGCGGGGCCAGCCTTCCGACCTAGCGGCCGAACACCTCCAGGGTCCCGCAAGAACTGTCAGACAGGCGGACCACCTCCTTTCTCTGGTATCGAAAGGATAACGCATGGACCGGTGGATCCCTGCGGCTTTGCCGAGCCGCCCGCCGCCAGGCGGGCCGGCTACTCGTCTGCGACGTCGTCCGCGACGTCGTCCGCCGGCGTGTCGTCGTCGTCCACGGCGTCGTCGGCCGGCGCGTCGTCAGCGCTGTCCTCGCCTGACGTGTCGTCGTCGTAAGCGGCGTCGTCGGCCGCGGCGAGCGCGTCGTCGACGTCGCCGCCGGTGACATCGACCGGACCGGCATTCGGGTCGTCCTCGAGCACCGCTGCCGCGGTCTGCGCCTCGGACTCGACGATGAGCGCGACCGCGCTCACCTGGTCCTCGTCGCGGATGTTCATCACCCGCACGCCCTGAGACGCGCGGCCATAGCGGTTGATCCCGCGCACGGAGGTGCGCTGCACCATCCCGTTCTGGGAGATGAACACAAGTTCCTGGTGCTCGCGGACGACGAGCGCGCCGGCCAGCTGACCCTTGTTCTCGGTGAGCGTGATCGTCTTGACGCCCATCGTTCCGCGGCCCTTGACCGGGTACTCAGAGATCGGAGTGCGCTTGCCGTACCCGTTCTGGGTGACGACGAGCAGTTCCTGATCGTCCCGCGCGACGTCCATGGCGAGCACGGCATTGTTCTTCTGCGAGACGTTCATCCCGCGCACGCCGCTCGTATCGCGCCCCATTGAGCGCACGCGGTCCTCGCTGAAGCGAGATGCCTGGCCCGAGCGGGAAACCATGATGATGTCGTCGTGACCGCTCGTCCGCCGCACGGCGATCAGCTCGTCGTCGTCGCGGATGTTGATGGCGATGATTCCGTCGGCCTTGATCGGCGTGTTGTATGCGCCGAACTCGGTCTTCTTCACCATCCCCTTGCGCGTCGCGAACACGAGGTATCTGCCTTCGGAGAAATCGCGCGTGGCGAGCACCGACTGAACCCGTTCGCCCTCTCGGAGCGGCAACAGGTTGACGAGCGCGCGGCCGCGCGCGGTCCGCGATGCTTCGGGGAGCTCGTAGACCTTGAGCCGGTAGACCTTGCCGCGGTTCGTGAAGAACAGCAGGTAGTCGTGCGTCGAGGACACGAAGAGGTGCTCGATGTAGTCGTCGTCCTTCATGTCCATCCCGGTCACGCCGACGCCGCCGCGCCGCTGCTGGCGGTAGGTCGAAAGCGGCAGTGACTTGATGTAGCCCGAATGGGTGATCGAGATGACCATCTGCTGATCGGCGATCAGGTCCTCGATGTCGATCTCGCCCTCGGCGTGCGTGATCTCGGTGCGCCGCTCGTCGCCGTAGGCCTCGACGATCTCGGTGAGCTCGTCCTTGATGATGCCGTTGATCTTCTCCTCGTCGCCAAGGATCTCCCGCAGTTCCTTGATCCGCTCGACGAGGTCGGAGTGCTCCTGCTGGATCTTGTCGGCCTCGAGCGCGGTCAGTCGGCTCAGGGTCAGCTGGAGGATGGCCTGCGCCTGGATCAGCGTCAGCTCGAACCGCTCGACCAGCCCGCTGCGGGCCGCCTCCGGGTCCCGCGAGCTGCGGATCATGGCGATCACCTCGTCGAGGTTGGCGAGCGCGATGAGCAGACCCTCCAACACGTGCGCCCGTTCCTCGGCCCGGCGCAGTTCGTACTTCGTGCGGCGGATGATGACCTCACGCTGGTGATCGACGTAGTGGCCGATCACCTCACGCAAGGACAGCGTGCGCGGGACGTTGTCGACGAGCGCGACCATGTTGACGCCGAAGGTCGTCTGCATCGGCGTGTGCTTGTGAAGCTTGTTGAGCACGACCTTGGGGATCGCGTCGCGCTTGAGCTCGATCACGATCCGCATGCCGTGGCGGTCGGACTCGTCTCGGAGATCGGAGATCTCGGTGATCTTCTTGTCGAGGACGAGATCCCGGATCTTGAGGATCACGCCGCCGTCGCCGCCCTTGCGCACCTGGTAGGGCAGCTCGGTGACGATGATCGCCTCCTTGCCCTGACCAATGGGCTCAATGTGCGCCTTCGCTTGAACGCGGACCCGTCCGCGGCCGGTCGCGTATGCGTCGCGGATGCCCTCACGGCCGAGGATCGTGCCGGCGGTCGGGAAGTCGGGACCCTTGATGTACTTCATCAGCCCGTCGACGTCGATCAGCGGATCGTCGATGTAGGCGATCGTGGCGGCGACAACCTCGCGCAGGTTGTGCGGCGGAATGTTCGTCGCCATGCCGACGGCGATGCCGGAGCCGCCGTTGACGAGCAGGTTGGGGAAACGGGCCGGCAGCACGACCGGCTCCTGCCGGCTGCCGTCATACGTCGGCGTGAAGTCGACGGTCTCGGCGTCGATGTCGCGCAACATCTCCGTCGCCAGGCGATCGAGCCGGGCTTCGGTGTACCGCATCGCCGCCGCGTTGTAGCCGTCGATGTTGCCGAAGTTCCCGTGCCCGTCGACGAGCGGATAGCGCATCGAGAAGTCCTGGGCAAGGCGCACGAGCGTGTCGTAGATCGCGCTGTCGCCGTGGGGGTGGTACTTGCCCATGACCTCGCCGACGATCTGCGCGCACTTGACGTGCTTGCGGTTCGGCTGCAGGCCGAGCTCGTTCATGACGTAAAGGACGCGTCGGTGGACTGGCTTCAGTCCGTCACGGACGTCGGGCAGCGCGCGCCCGACGATGACCGACATGGCGTAGTCGAGATACGCGGAGCGCATCTCCTCCTCGAGGCCACGCGGCTCGATGTTGCCGCCACCAATGGTGTCAATCGCAGACATTGCTCTCCACCTCTCTTAGATGTCGAGGTTGGTCACGAGGCGGGCGTTCTCTTCGATGAACGCCCGGCGCGGTTCGACCTGGTCGCCCATCAGCATCGAGAACACGAGGTCCGCCGACGCCGCATCCTCCATCGTCACCTGAACGAGGGTGCGCGTCGCGGGATCCATCGTCGTCTCCCGGAGCTCATCGGCATCCATTTCGCCGAGGCCCTTGAACCGGTAATAGTCGATGCCGCGCTGGGAGATCGAGAGCACCGTCTCACGCAGCTCCTCAAAGGTTGCCGCGTCGCTCGAGTTCTCACCCAGGCGAACCGTGAACGGGGGCGTGCCGGCGAGAGCGACCAGCTCCCGGTGGAGTTCGGCGAGCTTGTGGTACTCGTTCGCCTCCAGCGCCGCCCGGCGGACATGGTGTGTCGTCGCCAGGCCGGTCTTGGCCTCGATGGTGCGGATCACGATCTCTTCGTCGTTCTGGCCGATCAGCCTTGCCGAGTACGCCTCGCCGTTCTGACCGTGCTGCTCGATGTACCGAATCAGCGCGTCGGCGTCGGTGATGTTCTCCTCGAGCAGACGAGCCTGCTGGACGAAGTTGACAATGCCGTGGCCGTGGGCGGCGCGCAGCGCGGCTCCCCAACCGTCGTACTGCTTGAGCAGGCGCGAGAACCGCTTCCACCGCGCGTCGGTCAGCTTGAACTGTTCGTTGTTCCGATCGAGGACGGTCAGCTTCTCGAACTTGTCGCCGAGCAGGATGTCTTCGAGTTCGGACTCGCGCTCGAGGTAGCGATGCTTCTGACCACGCGTCAGCCGGTAGAGCGGCGGCTTGGCGATGTACACGTAGCCGGCCTCGATCAGCGGCTGCATCTCGCGGAACAGCAGCGTCAATGCGAGCGTCCGGATGTGCGCCCCGTCAACGTCCGCATCGGTGAGGAGCACGATCTTGTGGTAGCGCGCCTTCTCGAGGTCGAACTCGTCACGGACCCCAGTACCGAGCGCGGTGATGAACGCCTGGATCTCCTGGTTCTGGAGGACCTTGTCGATCCGGCTCTTCTCGACGTTGAGGATCTTGCCGCGGAGCGGGAGCACCGCCTGGGTGTTGCGGTCCCGGGCGCTCACTGCGGAGCCACCCGCGGAGTCGCCCTCGACGATGAACAACTCGGCGAGCGACGGATCCTTGATCGAGCAGTCGGCGAGCTTGCCCGGCAGCGTCGAGTTCTCAAGCGCGGACTTGCGCCGCGTGAGATCGCGCGCTTTGCGCGCCGCGGCCCGAGCCTGAGCGGCGGACACCGCCTTGCGGATCACCGACCGGGCGTCCTTGGGGTTCTCCTCGAGGAACTCGTTGAGCTGGTCGTACACGATCGAATGGACAAAGCCCTGCATGCCCGGATTCCCGAGCTTGGTCTTCGTCTGGCCCTCGAACTGCGGATCGGTGAGCTTTGCCGAGATCACGGCCGTCAGACCCTCGCGCACGTCCTCGCCGCTGAGATTGTCGTCCTTCTCCTTGAGCTCACCCTTGTCCCGCGCATAGCGATTGAGCGCTGCGGTGAGCGCGGAGCGGAACCCGCTCATGTGCGAGCCGCCCTCGATCGTGTTGATGTTGTTGGCGAACGAGAACACCGACTCCTGGTAGGAGGAGTTCCACTGCATGGCGACCTCGACCGCACCCTCATCGCTCTCACCGGAGAAGGACACGACCTTGGGCTGGATCGGCTCCTTGTTGCGATTGAGGTACTCGACAAAGTCGACGATCCCACCGTCGTACTGAAACTCGACGTGATGCCCTTCGCCGCGGCGATCGATCAATTCGATGCGCAGACCCCGCGTGAGGAAGGCCGTGTCACGCAGCCGCTCCTCAATCGTCTTGAAGTCGATGTCGAGCGACTCGAAGACGTCCGCGTCCGGCAGGAACGTGATCGTCGTGCCGGTCTCCTTCGTCGGCTCGCCGCGCTCGAGGTCACCGAGTGGCACGCCGCGCGCATAGTGCTGCGTCCACAGGTACCCGTCGCGCCGGATCTCGACTGTCAGGCGCTCGGAGAGTGCATTGACGACAGACACGCCAACGCCGTGCAGCCCGCCGGAGACCTTGTAGCCACGTCCGTCGCCGAACTTCCCGCCGGCGTGGAGGACCGTGAGAACGACCTCCACGGCCGGGCGCTGCTCCTTCTCCATGATGGCGACCGGAATGCCGGCACCGTCATCGCGGACGGTGACGGAGTAGTCCGGGTGAATGGTGACCGAGACGCTGTCGCAGCGGCCGGCAAGAGCCTCGTCCACAGAGTTATCAACAACCTCGTAGATAAGGTGATGGAGCCCCCGTTGGCCGGTCGACCCGATGTACATGCCGGGTCGGCGCCGGACGGCCTCGAGTCCCTCCAGGACGGTGATGTCCTGGGCGTCATAGCTTGCTGGTTGCTTAGGGCGCTGCGTAGCGCCGTCGTCGTTCGCCAACGATCCTCCGATGACGTTGAGACGCCCCGGGTCCGCGCTGTTTCCGGCGCGCCGGGGCGTCGAAGGCTGGTGTACAGAAGAATAGCACAGAGACCCCCGGAAAACGGCCCTAAACCCATCACGAATTACCTGCAAATGAGCAACAAAAGTGCAACCAGGACGGCGGTCCGCGAGGTTCTGCGGCTGCGCGTCCTACCCCCGCACGTTGCGTGGTTTCAGTGGCGCGCCCGTCGCCGGGCCCGAATGCTCGGTGACACCTTCGCGCTCGAGTCCTCAACCCGGCCCGCCGACCTGGCCCGATTGCTCAAACTCGCGCGGGGCCGCCGGCACGTCGTCGAACTCGGCACGGCCAACGGATGGACGGCGATCGCGCTCGCGCTCGATGACCCGCGGCGCGAGGTGCTGACGTTCGATCCGTTTGATCGCCCGGAGCGCGAGGCGTATCTCGGCCTCATCCCGAGCGGGGTTCGTCAGCGGATCACATTCGTCGATCGGCCGGGGAGTGCCGGCCCGAGCGGCGCAGCAGCCGTGGTCACGGGCGGTGTCGCGAACACTCCGCCGCGACCCACGATCGAGCTTCTCTACATCGACAGCTCACACGACCGCGCCGAGACCGTCGCGGAGGTGCGGTCGTGGGAGGGCGGGCTCGCGCCTGGGGCGCTGATCGTGTTCGACGACTACACACATCCGGACTACCCGGGCGTCCGTGAGGCGGTCAGGGAGCTGGGTCTGCAGGGTGAGACCATCGGAACCCTGCACGTCGTCACCGTCGCGGCGGGGTCGCCACACACTTGAGCCGCGCCACACCGGCGCCGCGCAGCTTGGCGTTGAGGCGTCCGAGGATCGTCGGCGCCATGAGATCGAGTTCCTGGGCCCACACCGAGGCCGAGCAGGACACGGTGACGACCCCGGCCCGCTCGCTGACGGGCGTCGCCTCGGTGGCGATCACGGAGCCGACCGCATCCGGCCAGGCCGCCTGAACCTCGGCCAACAGCGTCGCCGGCGCCCAATCGTGCTGAGCGACGTCGAGCGCGACGGACAGCGAACGCGGGTGGTGGCGATAGCGGGTCATCGCGATGCTGACGAGACGAGCGCGTCCTGCACGATCACTCCGGCGTCGACGGCCAGGCGCTCGACCCCATCCTCACGCGCGCCCGGAACATGCTCGAGGTCGGTCGTCGTGATCACCGACTGCCCCGGAGAGGAACGCAGCAGCCCCACGAGCGCGTCCCGGCGGGTGCCGTCGAGCTCGCTCATGACGTCGTCCAGCAACATCAGCGGCGGTGTGCTCCGGCTCTCAGCGATCGTTTCTCGCTCAGCGAGGAGCAGCGTCAGCAGCCCGAGTCGCTGCTGCCCCTGGGAGCCATAGACACGCAGCTCCCGGCTCTCCCGGACGGCGACGAGCTCGTCCCGGTGGGGGCCGTGACCGGTGAACCCGCGCTCAATGTCGCTGGCCGCGCGCTCGGCGAGCTCGGCGGCGAGCTCGTCGGCGTCATGAGCCCGGGAACGCGGCCGATAGGTGATCGTCACCTCGGATCCCAGCCCGAGCTCCTCGGCGATACGGGTGAAGGCCGGACTCATCCCCGCCACCGCGTCCCGACGATCGGCCATCAGCTCAATGCCGTAGCGAGCCAACTGCGCGTCCCAGGTGCGCAGGGAGTCACTCGATCCACCGCCGGCGCGAAGTCGGCTGATGAGCGCGTTGCGTTGCGCCAGCGCCTGGGCGTAGGCGCGACGGGCCGCCGTCCGTGCCGGCCACAGGGCGGCCACGAACTGGTCGAGGTGAGCGCGACGGAGCGAGGGGGCACCCTTGATCAACTCGAGCCGATCCGGCAGGAACACGCTGACGAGCGGTCGGTCCGACACGTCGAGCATCCGTTCGACGTTCGCCCCGTCGACACGCATCCGCTTCGGCTGACCCGGCTCAAACCCGACCGACAGTTCGTGCGGACCGTCCTCTCCGACGGCGTCGACCACGACCCGGGCGGTGCCGCTGCCAAACCGGACGACCTCACGCTCGTTGTTCGTCCGGCACGAGCGGCCGGTGCAGCCGAAGTACAGCGCCTCGAGCAGGTTCGTCTTCCCCGCACCATTCGGGCCGGTGATCACCGTCAGGCCATCGCCGAATGCCGCGCGAGCATTCTCGTAACAGCGAAAGTCGCGCGCAGTGAGGGCGATGACCCGCATTGAGTCCTAGACGTTGAGTCTGATCGGCATGATCAGGTACTGAAAGCGGCTCTCATCAGCAGACTCGATGAGGCCTGGACGCAGCGGGCTGATCAGCTTGAGCAGCACATCGCCGTCGTCGATCGCCTCGAGGCCGGCACGCAGGAACTCCGGGTTGAAGCCGATCTCCAGAGGCTCACCTTCGAACGCCACCGGCAGCGATTCCTGCGCCTCGCCGACGTCGGGCGTCTGGGCGGACACCGTCAGCTCGCCGGGCGAGAACGCGAGCCGCAGCGGCGCGTTCTTCTGCGCGAGCAGGCTGATCCGGCGCACGACGTCGGTCAGCTCGCCGCCGGCGATCCGCAGCTCGTGCTCAAAGCTCTCCGGCAGAAGCTGGCGGTAGTTCGGGAACTGTCCGTCGATCAGCCGCGAGGACAGGATCACGCGACCAAGCACGAACAGCACCTGGTTCTGGCGGACACTGACAGTGACCTGTTCGTCGTCGGCGTGGCCGGCCACCCGGGCGAGCTCCTGCAAAGCGCGGGCCGGGACGTTCACCTCAAAGCTCGACGTGAGCGGGGACTCGAGCACCGTCTCCTTGACGCTCAGTCGGTAGGAGTCTGTGGCAACCATCCGCAGCTCGCGATCCGAGGCTGAGACGAGGATCCCGGTTAGGACGGGACGGGTCTCATCCCGCGAAGCCGAGCCGGCGACCTTGAGCGCGGTGGCGACGAACGCCTCGGCGGGCAGGCTGACCGCTGACTCCGGGTCTGGTTCCGGGAACGGCGGGAAGTCCTCGGTGCGGAGCGTGCGGATGTGGAAGGTCGCCTTGCCCGAGACGACCTCGACATCCTGCTCGGCGGGCCGCAGCTCCAGCGAGACCGACGTTGCCGGCAGAGAACGAATGACGTCGACGATCAAGCGGGCGGGAAGTACGACCACACCCTCCCGGGCGACCTCGGCCTCGAGCGGGACACGGAGTCCGACGTCCATGTCGGTGGCCCGGAGCTCGCAGAGGTCCGATGACGCGGCGAGTTGAACGCCGGAGAGGGCCTGGATGGCGCTCCGGGTGGACGCCACCCGGCTGACCGTCTGCAGTTGTCCGAGCAGGACATCTCGCTCGAGGGAGATCTTCACGATGAATACCTCAGAAGGAAGGTAGAAGTCATAGGGCGAATAGAAGCTGTGGATAAGTGCGCGTTCGTCCGCAACGAGCGGAGAAGTTGTCGCTCACGCCGGACAGGCCAGTGTGTCAATAGGTGCGGTCGGGTTGTTGGCCGCGGATTGCCGTGGCGAGATGCTGGACCTCGTCCGCAGCTTGTTGATCATGCGCGACGCGGTCGGAGACGCGTTTGCAGGCGTGGAGGACCGTCGCGTGATTGCGATGAAAGCCGCTCCCGATCTCATTGAGGGAGGCGGTGGTCAGCTCTCGGGAAAGGTGCAGCGCGACCTGGCGGGGCCAGGCGACACGGGCGGCCCGACTGCTTGAGAGGAGTTCCTCGAGCGTCAGGTCGTAGTAGGCGGCGGTGGCCTGCTGGATCTGCCCAAGGGTGAGTGGGCCGCCCGAGCGACCGTCGCGCCCGGAGCCAGCCGGTGCGGGGTGGATCTGGTCAAGGACGCTATGGGCGAGCGCGAGGTCGATCGGCCGGCCGGTGAGCGAGTGGTGGGCGACGATCCGGATCAGGGCGCCCTCGAGCGCCCGGACGTTGTCGGTGACCCGCTCGGCGATGAGGTCAAGGACGGCTGAGTCCGCGAGCGTGATCCCGTCAAGGATCGTTCGCTTGCGGAGGATCGCGACGCGGGTCGCGAAGTCCGGGGGGCGAATGTCGGCGACGAGCCCGGATTCAAACCGTTCGCGGAGCCGCTCCTCGACCGAGGTGAGCTGGCGCGGGAGTCGATCACAGGTCAGGACGAGCTGCCGACCGGTCTCGTACAGCGCGTTGAACGTATGGAAGAACTCCTCTTCGGTCTTCACCTTGCTGGCGAGGAACTGGACGTCGTCGATGAGGAGCACGTCGGCGTCGCGGTAGGCCCGCTTGAAGCGATCCACCGACCGGCTGCCGAGCGCGCTGATGAAGTGGTTCGTGAACGCTTCGACCGTCGTGTAGCGGACCGTCGCGCCGCCGCCGAAGGCGAGCACGTAGTTGCCGATCGCGTGGAGCAGATGGGTCTTACCGAGTCCGGGAGGCGCGTGGAGGAAGAGTGGGTTGTACGCCTGGCCGGGGAGTTCGGCCACCGCCAGGGCAGCCGCGTGGGCGAGGCGGTTGCCGTCGCCGATGATGAACTGGTTGAAGCTGTAGCGCGGGTTGAACTCAGTCAGGCCGGTCTCGATGGCGGCGTGGTCGTCGCCGCGGGACGACGGCGCGCCGCGCTCTCCGGGACTGGAGCCAGACCCGGCGCCGGCGCCGACGAAGCTGACACTGATCCCCGCTCCGATGACCGTCCGGGCACAACTCTCCAGGATGTGACCGAACCGCTTCGCTACCCAGGCCTGGGTCGCCGGCGGAGCTTGGAGCAGGAGCACAGCCCCATCCAATGCCTTGACCTCGATTGGGTCGAGCCAGATGTCGTAGGTCGACTCGCCAACCGTGCGACGGAGCTCGACGCGGATCTCGCGCCAGGCGGATGAGGGCTCGAGATGCGCAGGCAGCTCCAAGCGACTCCTTCTGGGAGCGTTCAAGGGGGACCGATTC
The DNA here is from genome assembly GCA_963850335.1 of uncultured Solirubrobacterales bacterium. GTDB lineage: Bacteria > Actinomycetota > Thermoleophilia > Solirubrobacterales > Solirubrobacteraceae > Palsa-465. Next base: position 290,254 of record CAWKKY010000005.1, read on the forward strand.
GTAAGGGTCGGGCGGTGGCCCGAGGCGCGAATATAACAGCGGCCCCGGGGCGTGAAACGGCGTCTCGGGCGGCGTTGGCGCAAAGCGCGGGAAAAAGCCGAGGCAGGCCGATGACCACCGCTTTTCATGGCTGTGCGACGACCGTGCGTATACTGGCTCCCCGACCCGCCCCCTGGGCTCGTGAATCATGAAACGCACCTATCAGCCGAAAAAGCGCAAGCGAGCGAGGACCCACGGGTTCCGCGCGCGGATGCGCACGCGCGGCGGGCGCCTGACCCTGAAGCGTCGCCGCGACAAGGGTCGGAAGCGCTTGACCGTCTGATTCGGCGCGCCGCCGCACCACGGCCGCGTCCCGCGCGCAGTCGGCTCTCCAGGAGTGCCGACTTCGATCGCGTCTTCCGAAACGGCCGCTCTCACGCGGGCCGTGAGCTTGTGCTGTACGTGTTCCCGCGCGGCGAGGGCGCCGGCCCGCCGCGCCTCGGGCTGTCCGTCTCCCGCAAGGTGGGAGGGGCCGTGGAGCGCAATCGGGTCAAGCGACTTCTGCGCGAGGCCTTCACGGTCGAGTCCGCCCGCCTCCCTGACGGAACCGATGCGGTCGTCGTGGCGCGGCCCGACGCGAGGCCTCTGGCTGAGCGTGAGGGTCTCGCGGGTATTCAGCGTGCGCTGGGAGAATTGATCGAGAAGGCGGCTGGACCCACACCTGAGGTCGAGGCTGCGTCGAAGCCTCAGCCTGAGGGTCAGTCGTGACCGTTCTGCGCTCGATCGTCGTGTTTCCGATCCGGCTCTACCAACGGGTGCTATCGCCGGTCTTCGGATCGCGCTGTAAGTACTACCCTTCGTGCTCGGAATACGCCGCGCAGGCGATAACGAGATTCGGCATACTGCGCGGACTGATCTTGGCCGGCTGGCGGTTGCTGCGCTGCAACCCGTGGAGTCACGGAGGAGTCGACCTCGTCGAAGACCAGCGGCTATTCAAGCCGCCACGTCCGCCCCGCATCGCCTGACCCATGCTTGTCGCCGCAAACATCTTCCAACCGCTCATTGACGTCTTCGAGGCGGTCCTCAAGGCGATCCACAGCACGATCGGTGGGTCGTGGGGCTGGTCGATCGTCCTCCTGACGATCCTCATCCGGGCGATTCTGCTTCCACTCACCGTGAAGCAGTTCCACTCGATGCAGCGTCTCCAGCGCCTTCAGCCGGAGCTGAAGGCGATCCAGACGAAGTACAAGGAAGACAAGCAGCGCCAGCAGCAGGAGTTGATGAAGTTCTACAAGGAGAACCAGGTCAACCCGCTCGGGTCCTGTCTCCCGCTCGTCGCGCAGCTGCCGGTCTTCATCTCGCTCTTCTACATGCTGCGCACCAGCCTGCGCGTCGACATCTGCCCGCAGGTGCAGCCCAACGCGCACCTCATCAACGGGCACTGGGTCGGCCTCAGCAAGGCGCACACTGTCCCTTGCGGCCCGCACAATGGTGCTGGGTTCCTGTTCATCCCCGACCTGACGAACAAGGCAACGGGCGCGGTCCTGGTCGTCTTGGTCGTCCTCTACGTCGGCACTCAGCTCATGTCGAGCATCATGATGTCGAGCCCGACGATGGACCAGACGCAGCGACGGATCATGATGTTCCTGCCGCTCTTCTTCGTCATCTTCATCATCAACTTCCCGGCCGGCGTGCTCGTGTACTGGGTGACGACGAACACCTGGACGATGGGTCAGCAATACGTGATCAAACGACGCCTCGGGCCGGTGACGCCTGCCCCCGCAGCCGCAGGTGGTGCTGGCGGCGCCGGACCCGGTGGTGGTGGCGGGAGTCGTGGCCGCCCGCCCACGGCGGGTGGCGACGGAACTGCCGCTGAAAAGAATGGCGCCAGCGGTGCCAACGGTGTTGGCGGCGGCGGACTCGGCGGATTGCTGCGCGGACGGTCGAAGAAGGAGGAACCCCCCGTCGGCGCGGGCAACCGCAGCCGGGGCGGTCCGCCTCCTCCGCCGCCGCGGAAGAAGAAGAAGCGCTCCGGTCGCCGGAGATAACTACCCCTGGGAGGGCTATCGATGAGTGAGCCTGCGGACCGTCTCCGCGAATTGTTGGAGCGCCTGGTGTCGGAGTTCGACGTCGATGCGACGGTCGAGGTCGACGAGGATGCCGACGGTCTCACTGGCCGATTTGTCGGCGATGACCTCGGTCTCGTCATCGGTCACCACGGCCAGACGATTGACGCGATCCAGCATCTCGCGTATCGGATCGCGTTCAAAGGGGCCTCGAGTCGGAGTCGAGTGATCGTCGATGCCGGCGGCTACCGCGAGCAGCGTGCCGTCGCGCTCCGCGCCTCCGCCGACCAGGCGGCCGAGACCGCCGTCCGCGACCGCCGCGCGGTTGCCCTGGACTCGATGAGCGCCCTCGAGCGCAAGGTCGTCCACGAGCATCTGAAGTCACGCCACGACGTCGAGACCTACAGCGAGGGCCAGGAGCCGTCCCGGCACCTCGTCGTCGCTCCGCTCGTCGACTGACGATTCCGCCGCCGGGCGCGGCGGCCGCCACCGAGCACCTGGTGCCGCCCAGCGTTTCACGTTTTTCTTGACGGTGAAACAGGCCCCGCGCTACAAATCGTGCCGTGGGTGAACTCACCGAGTACGAGCGCGGGGTGGTCGTCGGCCTGCTGGTCGGCGAGGGATCGTTTGGCGGGGACGGCAAGCAGCCGCAGGTCACCTTACGCATGCATGTCCGCCACGAGGCCCTGTTTCGCTGGCTCGTCGCGCGGTTCCCAGGGACGAAGCTGTACGGGCCCTACCACCACGGCGGACGGTCCTATTACCAGTGGATGGCCCGGGGCCGGACCCTCGTCACTGACCTGCTGCCGCTGTTGGAACGCGAGCTCCACCCCGGCCTTGACGGCCACGCCGCCGAACGACTGAGCCTGATGCGCGAGCGCTACGCCGCGTTCATCGAGCGCGAGCGTCAGCGGGCGGCGCGCGAGGCGTGACTCGGCGCCCGGGCGCCCGCGCGAATGCCACCCGGACTGCCAGCAGGTGTCAACGCGGCGATCACGGAACTGATCGCTCGGTACGGCCTCCCCGGCACTGCCGCGGACCAACTCCGGACGATCGTCGAGTTGATCGCGAGCGATCCCCACGCGCCGACGACGGTCAGAACGCCGAAGGGGATCGTTGAGGATCACCTCGCCGACTCGCTCGTCGGCCTCGAACTGCCCGAAATCCGGGCCGCGTCGCAGATCGCCGATCTCGGCTCCGGGGCCGGCTTCCCGGGCCTGCCGCTCGCGATCGCCCTCCCGGACGCCCGCGTGAGTCTCATCGAGAGCGCGTCGCGCAAGCGCGACTTCATCGCCCGGGTCGCCACAGCCTGTGGCGCCACCAACACGGAGGCGATCCACGCCAGGGCCGAGGAGTGGCGCGCGGGCGCCGGGACTTGCGAGGCCGTCGTCGCCCGCGCGCTCTCGGCCCCCGACGTCGTCGCTGAGTACGCGGCGCCGCTGCTGCGGACCGGCGGGGCGCTCGTCCTCTGGCGCGGCCGGCGGGATCCCGAGGCCGAGGCGGCGGCCGCGCGCGCGGCCTTGGCCCTCGGTCTCGTGGTCGGCCGGATCATCCCCGTACACCCATACCCCGGTGCCGAGCACCGGCATCTGCACGTCTTCACCAAGGCGGCCCCGACCCCGCCGCGGTTCCCCCGGCGCCCCGGCGTCGCCCGCAAACGCCCCCTGGGCGGCCGGAAGTCCGAGGAAATACCGGGCAATGACGACGCCATCTGACCGCGGACGCCGCTAGCTTCCGTGGCTCGATGGGCACCGTGTACGCAATCGCCAACCAGAAGGGCGGCGTCGGGAAAACGACGACCGCCGTCAACCTCGCTGCCTGTGTGGCTGAGGCTGGCTACGAGTCCCTGCTCATCGACATCGATCCGCAGTGCAACGCCACCCTGGGGCTCGGCATCGCCAAGGACGCGCCGAGGACGGTGTACGACGTCCTCGCAGGCCGGGCGACGTTCGAGGACATCAGCGTTCCGACCGCGGTTGAGAACCTGTCGCTCGCGCCGGCCGGACCCGATCTCGCCGGGGCAACCGTCGAGTTGCCGCGTGAGGCAGGCTCCGAGGGCCGCCTGCGCGAAGCGCTCGAATCGACCCGTGAGGGCTACGCCTTCGTGTTCCTCGACTGTCCCCCGTCGCTGGGGCCGCTGACGGTCAACGCGCTCGTCGCCGCCGACCGGGTGATCGTCCCGGTGCAGGCCGAGTACTTCGCGCTGGAGGGCCTCGCGGGGCTGCTGGACACGCTCGCGCTCGTGCAGCGCGAGCTCAACCCCCGGCTCACGATCGCCGGGATGCTGCTGACGATGCACGACGGCCGGACTCGGCTCGCTCAGGATGTCGAACGTGAGGTACGCGAGCATTTTCCCGAACTGGTGTTCGACACGGTGATTCCGCGCAATGTGCGCATCGGAGAATCGCCGAGCTTCGGCAAGCCCGTGATCCACCACGATCCGCACTGTGCCGGCGCGGATGCGTACTTCGAGCTCGCAAAGGAGGTGGCCGCTCGTGGCTGAACGGCAGAAGGGAATGGGCCGCGGTCTCGCCGCGATCCTGTCGGTGGCACCCAAGGATGAGGCGGAGGAGCTCCGTCAGCTTCCGGTTGATCTGATCTCGCCCAACCCCCACCAGCCCCGGGCGGCGTTCGACGAGGAGACGCTCGTTGGGCTCGCGGACTCGATCCGCACCCGGGGTGTGCTTCAGCCGATCCTCGTCCGCCCGCTCGTCGGCGGACGGTACGAGCTCGTCGCCGGCGAACGGCGGTGGCGCGCCGCGCAGCTCGCCGAGCTCGACACGGTGCCGGCGATCATCCGCCACCACGACGATGCCGCCTCGCTCGAGGTGGCCCTGATCGAGAACATGGCCCGGGAGGACCTCAACCCGGTCGAGGAGGCCCGGGCGTGCGCCGCGCTCGTCGAGGAGCTCTCCCTCACCCGCGAGGAGGTCGGCCTGCGCGTCGGCCGTAGCCGCGTCGCGGTATCCAATCTCATCCGGCTCCTTGATCTTCCCGACGACGCGATCGCGCTGCTCGAGCGCGGACGAGCTGAGCGAGGGCCACGGTCGGGCGCTGCTCGTCGCCGAGGATCACGCGGCTCGTCGGTCGCTCGCGCGTGAGGCCGCCACCGCCGGATGGTCCGTCCGCGAGCTGGAGAGCCGAGCGCGGGCGGCCGCCGACGCGCCGACGGGGCGTGCCCGCCCGGCCCGCCGGCGCCGGACCGCCCTGCACCCGGACCAGGAGGCGGCGATCACCCAGATCTCCGACGCGCTCGGTCAGGCGCTCGGCCTTGACGTCGAGGTCACACCGGCCCGCACCGGCTACCGCGCCCAGGTGAGCTTTGAGTCGGTCGAGGACGCGCTGGAGCTCGTCCGGCGGATCCGGGTCCGCGCGGTCGCTTAGTCTGCCTGCGCTCGGGGAGCGCTCTACCTACCGGCAACCGGTGCATCGTGAAAGGGGGGTGTGGCCGAAGGGGCCGGGGGCTTAAGCAAGGTAGGTTCCGGATAGCGGAACAAACCTTGCGTCACTCGGCTCCCACCGGCGTCTAGAATCAGCCCACGCGTGCCCGGCCCGCCCGCGCTGAGCGAGCCGGTGCACGAATCGCCGGGCGATTAGCTCAGTCGGTTAGAGCGCTTCTCTGATAAGGAAGAGGTCCCAGGTTCGAGTCCTGGATCGCCCACTCTTCTCCGGCGCGAGGCCCTCAGGGTGGGGCAGCATCAACGTTCTGGGGGACCGTGCACGTGACCGTGAATCCGATCCCTGGCTAGCCGACACCCACCGAGGTGGCAATCACGACCGCGGTGCACAGTGGCCTAGCGCCCACGGTTGCCTTCGACGAGTCGGTCGAGCTTCACCAGCGTGTCGATGATCTGATCCGCCTCGTCGTCTCCGTCGAACTCGCGGGCCGCCTGGGCTGACACGTGGCTCTCCGATGGCGGATCCTCCGCACCGGCGGCGATGGCCACGAGTCGTGGACACAGAACGTGCTCGAGCCACTGCGCGAACGTGAGCTCGGGCGCGCCGAACGCTCCCTCCACCGGACTGGAAGGCGGCGGCTGATTCCAGGCACCAACGGCGCGCAACGATCGCTCGAGCTCCACCGCGAGCCGACCGTAGGCGGCGCGATCGACGCTCACGGACGCTCGGATCCGAGCGGCGCGGCGATGTGTCCGGTAGCCACAGGCGGGCACTCTTGTCGAGTCGTGTAAGGCCGCGCTAAGTCGGGGCGTACCTGCAATCCTTCCCGCATGGGCACTTCGGGGGCGAAGGCGACCCCGGCGCAGGCGGCCGGGGCGCCGCCGGCGAACTGGACAGACGAGACCTGGTGGCGAGCCGAGATCGATGCAGCGATCAACGGCCGTGACCCGATCCTGAGCAACGCTCGGATCACGCTCGCGCACGGCCAACTGTCGCTGGCGCTCCGCGAGGTGACCGGCTCGGGCAGTGGCGCGAACTTCCACACCTGGGCGGTGTGGGGTTCAAAGAAGGCGGGCCGCACGATCCGCCAGGAGGATGTGCCGTGGTTGCCGGGACTGGGCGTCGGCGTCGGAGCCGCGCTGGGCGCGGCGGCGGCCAGCGCGGTGGGCCGGGCAGAGCCACGCCCCGCCCCCCGTGCCCGGATGTTGGCCGCGGCGGTGGCCGCGGGCAGCGCACTCAATGCGCTGATCCGTCGGGTGCTCTCGGGGACGGCGTCGCAGATCTTCGCCGGCAACGTGACTGTGCTCGACGACATCGGGCGCCAGACGGCGCGCTTCGTGAGCACGTTCCTTGACCCGGCGAGACGGACCGACGACGAGCTCGAGCGCTTCCTGGCGCCGCTGCGCACCGGTCCGACCGACGAGGGCGGTCAGGAGTTGCTGCGTACCGCCTACCGCCACTACCTCGAGGTGGCGCGCACGCCGCCGTGCGATGAGCGTGACGAGCGCATGCTGACCGCGAACCTGCTCGCGATTCTCCACGAGCACCACCGTCTCGACCCATACATCGACGCCGCAATGCCGCGCTCTCTGCGTCCGTTCGTCACCCGGTATCTGCTCACGTTCAGCCTTGGCACAGAGGTGATGCGGGTGAGCCGTGACGTCACGGCCCGCGGGACGGCGGCGTTCCCCGAGACGCTGCAGACGATCGAGCTGCCGGAGCTCGCCCGCCTGCTCGATGGCCCGGACGGCCTCGACCGCACGCCGAACTCGCTCCACGGAAGCGGCGCCGGAGACTGGACCGAGCTCTCCGACCGGATGAACTTCATCGTCGACCTGTTCCGGACCCGGCAGTTCGACGACAACCTGTTCGCGCCGCCGTTCGAACAGGCGGAGTGGGACGCGCTCATCCGTCGCCACCCGAACCTGCGATCGTGTCAGCGGTGACGGCTGCGACCGACGCCCGTTTCGTCATTCAGAAGCACGCCGCCTCGACGCTGCACTATGACTTCCGGCTCGAGGTCGACGGTGTGCTGCGGTCCTGGGCCGTCCCCAAGGGCCCGTCGACCGACCCGGCGGTCAAGCGGCTCGCCGTCGAGGTTGGCGATCACGCGCTCGGGCACGCCGACTTCGAGGGACCGAGCGGCGCCGGCGCGGTGATCATCTGGGACGGCGGGACCTACCGCAACCTGCATCCCGAGCGAACCATGGCGGAGGCGCTCGACGACGGACACGCGTCGTTCTGGCTCGAGGGCGAGAAGCTCACCGGAGGCTGGACGCTCCAGCGGACCGATGAGGGCCGGCAGCCGCAATGGCTGTTGATCAAACGCCGGGACGAGTTCGCCGATGCCGCTCGGGACCCTGAGGGAGCGGAACCGGAGTCGATCAAGACCGGGCGGACGATCGAGGAGCTGTCGTCGTGAGGGTGGCGCCCGTGGGCCTGACCGGTCGGCTCGCGCTGCTTGTGGTGGCGGCCCTCGGCGTGGTCGCACCTGCGGCCTCGGCCATGCCCTCCCGCTCCGCGCCTCCGCCGGCCGTGCGGTTCAGCTACCAGATCGGCGGCGCGTTCCCGGCCAGCGCCGGTGTCCGGATCGTCGATCGAGACTGGCACGACCAGCCCGTCCGAGGGCTCTACAACGTCTGTTACGTCAACGGCTTCCAGGCCCAGTCGGATGAGCTCCGCTGGTGGCGCACTCACCACCGCAACCTGCTGCTGTACCGCAACGGGGACCCGGTCATCGACACTGGCTGGAACGAGCAGCTGTTCGATACCTCGACCCAGGCCAAGCGCGCCGCGCTGAGCATGATCGTTGGCAGCTGGATGGCGACGTGCGCTCGCAAGGGGTTCCAGGCCGTCGAGCCTGACAACCTCGATTCGTGGCAGCGCTCGCAGGGACGGCTCACTCAGGCGGACAACGTCGCGTTCGCTCGCGCCCTGATCCGGCGGGCCCATCACGCCGGCCTGGCGATCGCCCAGAAGAACACCTCCGAGCTCGCGCGGGCCGGCCGCCGCGCCGGGTTCGACTTCGCGATCGCCGAGGAGTGCCAGGTCTACAGCGAATGTGGCGCGTACACCCGCGCGTACGGGCGCGAGGTGATCGAGGTCGAGTACCCGGACAACGGCGGCGCTCCGAACTTCGCCGCCGCGTGCCGTGCCCGCGGCAGTCGCATCAGCATCGAGTACCGCGATCGTGATGTGCTCGCCCGCGGACAGCGCGGGTACCTGGAGCGCTGGTGCGCGACGGCGCAGTAGCTACAGTGGCGGACCGTGCCTGACGCCTACATCGTCGACGCGATTCGCACCCCGTTTGGCCGTTACGGCGGCGGTCTGTCCTCGGTGCGGCCGGACGACCTCGCCGCCCACGCGGTGCGAGCGCTGCTTGACCGGCTGCCCTCGCTCGATCCCGATCAGATCGACGACGTGCTGTTCGGCGACGCCAATCAGGCCGGCGAGGACAACCGAAACGTCGGCCGGATGGCAGTGCTCCTCGCCGGACTTCCGACGAGCATTCCCGGCTCGACGATCAACCGGCTCTGCGGCTCGAGCCTCGATGCGGCGATGCAGGCCAGCCGAATGATCGAATCTGGCGACGCCGGCACGGTGCTCGTGGGTGGCGTCGAGTCGATGAGCCGCGCGCCGTGGGTGATGCTCAAGCCCGAGCGGGCGTTCCCCCGCGGTCACGAGCAGCTCAACTCGACGACGCTCGGCTGGCGGATGGTCAATCCGGAGATGCCGGAGCAGTGGACGATCTCGCTCGGCGAGAGCGCCGAGAAGCTCGCCGGCATCTATGAGATCTCACGCGACGCGCAGGATGCGTTCGCGCTGCGCAGCCATCAGCGGGCCACCGCGGCCTGGGACGACGGTTTCTACGGGGACTGGGTCATCCCGGTGCCCGGGACCGAGCTCGAGCGCGACGAGACGGTCCGCGCCGACACGACGGTGGAGAAGCTCGCCAAGCTGAGGCCGGCGTTCGTCAAGGACGGTACGGTCACCGCCGGCAACTCGTCGCCGCTCAACGACGGAGCGGGCGCGATGCTGATCACCGACGAGGCCGGCGCCGCCGCTCTCGGACGTGACCCCCTCGCCCGGATCGTGGGGCGCGGCGTGGCGGGCGCGGACCCCGACGTGTTCGGGATTGCCCCCGTGGAGGCTGCGAACCGCGCGCTCGCGCGGGCCGGCATCGGTTGGGGCGACGTCGCCGTCGTCGAGCTCAACGAGGCGTTCGCGTCGCAGTGCCTCGCCGACATGTCGCAGTGGGACGGCCTCGACCCGGAGACGGTGAATCCCAACGGTGGCGCGATCGCGCTCGGGCATCCGCTCGGTGCCTCGGGCGTGCGCATCCTCGGGTCACTCGCGCACGAGCTGAAGCGCCGCGGTGGCGGCTACGGCGTCGCCGCGCTGTGCATCGGCGTCGGGCAAGGTCTCGCGGTCGTCGTCCACGCCTGAGCGCGCTCCGCCGCGGGCCCCATGTCAGCCGATCGCACCCCCGCCGCAAGCGACATCCACGGCCCCATCGACGCCGTCGTGTTCGACATCGGCGGCGTCCTGCTCGACTGGAACCCGCGGTATCTCTACCGCAAGCTGTTCGACGACGAGACCGAGATGGAGTACTTCCTGTCGGCGGTGTGCACGCTCGAGTGGCACCACGACAACGATCTCGGGGTTCCGATCGAGCAGTCGTGCGGCCGGCTCGCGGCCGCGCACCCGGAGTACGCGGAGAAGATCTGGGCGTGGGGTCGGCGCAGCGAGGAGATGATCGCCGGCCCGATCGACGCGACGGTCGCGGTGCTGAGCGAACTCCGCGACGGCGGCGTGCATTGCTACGCGCTGACGAACATGGAGAGCTGGACGTTTCCGCTCCGCCAGGCGCGGTTCCCCTTCTTCGGCTGGTTCGACGGGATCGTCGTCTCGAGCCACGAGCGGGTGGCCAAGCCCGATCCGGAGATCTTTCGCCGCGTCCTCGAACGCTTCGAACTCCATGCGCGACGGACGCTGCTGATTGACGACGCTGAGCGAAACGTCGATGCTGCCCGCGCCCTCGGCTGGCAGGCGCTTCGCTTCAGCTCTGCGGTCACGCTCCGCGCGGTGCTCTCTGAGGTCGGTCTGCTGCCGGACGGTGGGCCGGGGGCAGCACGCTCGTGAGACCCACTAGGCTCGCCATCGGTGCAGGCGTTCATCTGCGACACGTGCGGGACGCAGTTCGCGCCGTCGGCGGCAGTACCCCCGCGCTGCCCGATCTGTCTCGACGAGCGCCAGTACGTCGGCCATGCCGGCCAGAACTGGACGACGGGTGACGAACTCCGCGCTGCGCACCGCGCCCGGATCGAACCGGTCGAGCCAGGCCTGCTCGGCATCGGAATGCAGCCGAGCTTCGCGATCGGGCAGCGGGCGCTGCTCGTCGACGGACTGCTGTGGGACTGCATCGCGTTGCTCGATGACGAGATCGACGAGGCTGTCCGTGCCGCAGGCGGGATCGACACGATCGCGATCTCCCATCCGCACTACTACACGACGATGGTCGACTGGGCCGAGCGGTTCGACGCCCGCGTCCTGCTCCACGAGGCCGACCGGCAATGGATCATGCGCCCGAGCGAGCGCATCGAGCTGTGGTCCGGCGACGAGGCCCAGATCTCCGACTCGCTGCGCCTGATCAATCTCGGCGGTCACTTCCCGGGCGGGACCGTATGCCTCTGGACGGGCGGTGCGAGCGGTGCCGGCGCGCTTCTCTCGGGCGACATCGTCCAAGTCGTACCGGATCGTGACTGGGCGAGCTTCATGTGGAGCTACCCGAACCTCATCCCGCTGCCGGTTCGGGAGGTCTCCCGGATCCGCGACCGGGTCGCGGAGCTGCAGTTCGATCGGGTGATCGGCGCGTGGTGGGACCGCATCATGGACGGCGGCGCGCGGGAGAAGGTCCTGCGATCCGCCGACCGCTACATCAGCGCACTTCAGTAGCGATCGGCGGTCGCGAGACCTAGTGAGAGGCTGCCTCAGGCAGCGTCGCGCAAGCCTTCGAGCTCGCTGTGCTTCGCGAGGCGACTGAGGCCACGGGCCTCGAGCTCGCGAGCACGCTCCGTCGTGATGCCGAGCTCACTGCCGGTCTGGCGCAGCGTGCGCGGCTCATCGCCGGTGAGGCCGAAACGCAGCCGGATGACGTTCCGCTCGTCCTCGGGCAACTGCTCGACGACGCCGTGAACCCGGTTGTCACGATCGGCAGTCGCCACCTCTTCGGTGGGCTCGGGCCGCTCGCTTGCCAGCAGATCCCCGAGTGCGGTCTCGCCGTCGTCCCCGACGGGCTGATCAAGGCTCGTCAGGCCACGGCTGAGCTCGCGCAGTTCGGCGACCTCCTCGACGGGCAACTCGGCAACAGCCGCGATCTCCTCGTCGGTGGGTTCACGTGACAGCTTGGTGTTCAGCTCAGCCTCGATCTTGCGGACCTTCACCTGTCGCTGGGCGACGTGAACCGGCACCCGAATCGTGCGACCGTGGTTCTGCAGGCCACGTTGAATCGCCTGCCGGATCCACAGCGTTCCGTAGGTCGAGAACTTGAAGCCCCGCCGCCAATCAAACTTCTCGACGGCGCGGATCAAACCGAGCATCCCTTCCTGCACAAGATCACCCATCTCCAGGCCATGCCCCTGGTACCGGCGGGCCTGGGAGACGACGAGCCGCAGATTCGAGTTGATCATCCGCTCCTTGGCGGCGAGATCGCCACGCTCAATCGCCTTGGCAAGCTCGATCTCATCGGCAGCCGTCAGCAGCGGATGCGTCCGGGCCTGCCGAAGAAACAGGTCGAGGGCGTCGGTCGCGGCCGAAAAGTGCTCGGACGCGGTCGGCACCGACTCGCCCTGGCGGCTCGCAGAGTGGACGTCACGGCGCTTGCGCTGGCGCGTGGTCCCTGCGGTCCCGGTGTTCCTCGTGCGTCGGTTGTGCTTCTTCTCCGTTGGTGTATCTGAATGGTCGCTGCGTGCGCGCGAGGCGCCGTCACGGCCATGCTTATCAGTGCTTTTCAGCTCAATCTCCAAATAGTCGTACGTGTGGGCCACTAATAATAGCACTTGTTCGATAAATGTCGAACAAGCTCCCGGTCCTCAGAGCACGTCCGCTCCAAGACCTCCTACGTGCAGTATTCGCCACTCCGGGGCCGCTCTACACGTTCTTTACGTGTTCTTAGTAGGCCGTACGCGAACGGATGCCCAGAAAGCCGTGCATAAACCGCGCACAAACCGGGCACCGTCGAACCTCATGAGGCTTTGTCGCCTGCTTCTGTCACTCGCCGCGGCCAGTCTGGCCTGCGTCGCGGCGCCGGTCGCCACCGCTGCCACGCCGCCGGCCAAACACGCGGTCGCCGTCGGCTCGGGCGGCGCCGTCGCCTCCGAGAGCCCCTATGCCACCCGAGCCGGGCTCCGCGTCCTCCGCCAGGGCGGGACGGCCGCCGACGCGGCGGTCGCCGTCGCCTCAACGCTCGGGGTCACCGAGCCGTACGTCGCTGGAATTGGCGGGGGCGGCTACTTCGTGTACTACGACGCCCGCACGGGTCGGGTCTCGACGATCGACGGACGTGAGACGGCGCCGGAGGCCGACACCGAGAACCTGTTCATCGACCCAGCCACGGGCAAGCCCCTGCCATTCCCGACGGCCGTCACGAGCGGCTTGTCGGTTGGCGTGCCGGGCACGCTGATGACGTGGCAGCGCGCGCTCGGCCGATTCGGCCGCTTCAGCCTCGGCCACGACCTCCGCCCCGCGGAGCGCGTCGCCCGCCGCGGGTTCGTCGTCGACGACACGTTCCGTGAGGAGACGCGGGAGAACGAGGCGCGGTTCGCGCAGTTCGCCTCGACCAGCTCGCTGTTCCTCCCCGGCGGGCAACTGCCGGTGGTCGGATCGCGTCTGCGGAACCCGGATCTCGCCGCGACCTACGCTCAGATCGCCCGGCACGGTGTCGGCGCGCTCTACGGCGGCGCGATCGGGCGTGACGTCGTGGCCACCGTCCATCACCTCCCGCTTGCCCCGGGCGCGACACTGGTCCCACGCCCGGGTGCCATGACCCTCGCCGACCTCGCCGGCTACGAGGCTCCGTTCGTGGCACCGACCCACGTCCGCTATCGCGGTGACGACGTGTACAGCATGGCGCCGTCGTCGAGCGGAGGCACGACCGTCGGCGAGGCGCTCAACATCCTTTCGAACTTCAACCTCCACGCTGAGACCCCGGTTCAGCGGATTCACCACGAGCTCGAGTCCACGCGGCTCGCCTTCGCCGATCGCAACCGGTACATCGGTGACACCCGGTTCGTCAGCGTGCCCGAGCAGCAGTTGCTGTCACGGAGCTTCGCCCGCCAGCGGGCGTGCCTGATCAACCCCGCGCACGCGCTCACGAGCCCGGTCGCGCCTGGCGACCCGTTCGCAGGGTCCGGTGGGTGCGCGGTGTCGCGTGCGCCCGGCGAGCCGCCCCCGCTCCACGAGACGGACACGAACCACTTCGTCGTCGCGGATCGCTATGGCGACGTCGTCTCCTACACGAACACCATCGAGCAGCTCGGCGGGAGTGGGATGGTCGTTCCCGGTCGGGGGTTCCTGCTCAACAACGAGCTCACCGACTTCGACTTCACCCCGGCAAGCCCCGGGCGTCCCGGACCCGAACCTCCCCGCCGCCGGCAAGCGGCCGCGCTCGAGCATGTCCCCGACGATCGTTCTGCGGGGCGGGCGACCGTTCATGGCCACCGGAGCGGCCGGTGGCGCGACGATCATCACGACGGTGCTCGGCATCCTCGTCAACCGGATCGACCTCGGCATGTCGCTCCCTCAGGCGATCGCGGCCCCCAGGGCGTCCCAACGCAACAGCGCCACGACGCAGGCCGAGCCGGCGTTCATCGCCCAGCCGACGACCCCTGGTCTTGAGGCGCTTGGCCAGTCCTTCGCCATCTCGAATACGTCGCCGCTTGATCCCTCGATCACCATCCCGCCGACGATCGGGACCGCCACGGGGCTTGAATTCCTGGCTCGCCACCGGATCCTCGCCGCCGCCGAACCGACTCGGCGCGGAGGCGGGGCGGCCGGGGTGCTCGCGCCGCGCTGACTGCGGCTCTCGGAGACGGGGGAGGCGCCGCGTAGGCTGTCGCCCAATGGAGATCTTCTCCGGCCTCTCCGGCCGCGGACCCGTTCAACGTGAGCTGACCGACACGGCATTCCTCCAGGCGATGCTCGACGCCGAGGTCGCCCTCGCCCGGGCGCTCGTGTCGACGGGATTCGCCGACGCGCCGGCCGCGGACGAGATCGCTGCCGCGTGCGCTGACGCCGACCTCTTTGACATCGCCGTCATCGGAGAGAGCACCGGCGACTACGGAACCCCCGTGCCGGGTCTGCTCGCCGCCATCCGCGAGCGCGTCGGGCCCGACGCCGCCAACACCGTGCACCGCGGCGCGACGAGCCAGGACATCGTCGACACCGCGATGGCGCTCGTATCCGTCCGTGCCCTGCGGCTGCTGGATGGCGAGCTCGCCGCCGCGCAGGAGCTGTGCGCGCGGCTCGCGGGGACGCACCGGACCACCGTGATGGCCGGTCGGACGCTGCTCCAGCAGGCGCAGCCGATCACGTTCGGCCTCAAGGCGGCCGGATGGCTCGACGGGCTCACCGCCGCCCGGCGCGAGCTGTGCGCCGCCGGCGCGCGGGCCGCCGTGGTCCAGCTCGGGGGCGCGGTCGGCACACTCGCGGCCTACGGTCCGCGCGGCCCGGAGGTCCTCGCCGCGTTCGCCGCCCGGCTCGGGCTCGGAGATCCGGGGCTCCCGTGGCACACGGTCCGGGTCCGTCCGGCGAGTCTCGGCACGGCGCTCGGCGTCGCGGCCGGAGTCATGGCGAAGATCGCGCGCGATCTGGTGTTGCTCGCTCAGACGGAGGTCGCTGAGGCCGCCGAGCGGCCGTCGGACGGACGCGGTGGGTCGTCCGCGATGGCCCACAAGCACAACCCGGTCGGTGCGATCGCCGTGCTCGCGTGTGCCCAGCGCACTCCGGGCCTCGTCGCCGCGCTCCTGTCCGCGATGGTGCAGGAGCACGAGCGCGCGGCCGGCGCGTGGCAGGCCGAATCGGAGCCGTTGATCGAGCTTCTCGGACTCACCGGCTCGGCGGCGACGGCGCTGCGCGAGACGCTCGGGATGCTCGAGATCGACGCCGAACGCATGACCGCGAACCTCGCCCCGTTGCGCAAGGTCCTTGCCGCGCCGCCGCCCGACCAGCTCGGGGCCACCGACGCCCTGATCGATCGGGCCGTGGCGGCGTACGAGGCCGATCGCTCGTCCACGACTGAGAGGGAGAGAAGTGACTGACTACGACACCGGCATGCAGACCCGCCGCGAGGTGCTCGGCGACGCCCACGTCGACGGCGCGCTCGCCGCCGCGGGCGAGTTCGGCGAGCCGTTTCAGGACTTCATCACCCGGTACGCCTGGGGCGCGGTGTGGTCACGACCCGGGCTTGACCGCCGCATGCGCAGCGCGATCACGCTGACCGCGCTCGTGTGCATGCACGCTGAGCACGAACTCGCGATGCACGTCCGGGCGGCTCGGGGCAACGGGCTGACCGTCGACGAGATCCGCGAGGTGATCCTCCACAGCGCCGTCTACGCCGGAGTGCCCGCGGCTAACGCGGCGTTTCGCGTGGCACGGGAGACGCTGGCCGAGGCGGGCGAGCTCGGGTGAGCGCGAGCACCGCGTGCGCGTGGGCGATGACGCGCTCGTCGTGGGTCGCACAGATGATCGTCTGAGATTCCGCGGCGGCGTGGGCGGCGAGCCACGTCGCCACGTCGGTCGCCGCGCGCTCGTCGAGCCGTGAGGTCGGCTCGTCGACGATCACGAGTCCGCGCGCCGTGGCCAGCGCCCGGGCCAGCGCGACGCGCTGGGCCTCACCGGCCGACAGCCGGCTGACCCGCTGGCGCAGCCGCTCGCCGAGCCCGAGCCGGGAGAGCACCTCGGTGGCGCGCTCGCCGGCGTCCGCAGCCGACCATCCGCGAACGCGCAACGCCAGCACGACGTTCTCGACGGCGCTCAGGAATCCGACCGGTGCCGGGTCCTGCGGCAGGTAGCCGATGCGCTCGCGCCGCCGCGCGGCACGCTGTTCGGCATCGTCGCCGCCGATGCTCGTCCCATCGATGATCAACTCACCGCCATCGGGGACGTCGAGCCCGCAGAGCAGCGACAGCAGCGTCGTCTTGCCGCTCCCCGAGCGGCCGGTGACGACGGTCAGGGCCCCGGTGGCAAACGTCCAGGTGAGTCCGTCGAGGACGGTGCGGGAGCCGTAGCGCCTGGTGAGCCCGCGCGCCTCGACCACGGCTGGGGGTGGGCATGGGGCGTCCGGCCTGTCGGTCGTCCCCCCGCTCGCCGCACGCGCGGCCACCAACGCGCCTCGCACCCCTCCCGGGGCCCCCGCGTCCGGCACCCGCCCATTCGCCCCGGTCACGAGCAGACCCCCGGCGGCCGGCTGGACCTGAACCCGGTCGCCGATCCCAGCGTCGGCGAGCAGTTCGGGCGGGAGCCGGATCCATCCGCCGGAGCCGACGACGAGCGCGCTGCCCTCCTCCACGAGCCGGCCGTCCCGGATCCGGATCGTGCGGTCGGCGATCTCACCCATCGACGCGTCGTGGGAGACGAGCACCGCGGTCGTCTCCTCGCTCCGCGCGAGCCCCACGATCAGCCGACGGATTTCGGAGGCGCTCTCCTCGTCAAGTTCGCCGGTCGGCTCGTCGGCGAGCAGCAACTGCGGCCGGTGTGCGAGCGCGACACACAGTGCGGCCCGCTGCCGCTCGCCGCCGGAAAGGCGACCGGGGTGGGCGGCGGCGGCATCGGCGAGGCCGACCGCTCCGAGCAGTTCGTCGCGGCGGGCCTCCCGGTCTCCACGGCCCACCCCCCGGAGCGCGAGTGGCAGCATCACCGACTCGCCGATCGAGAGGTCTCCTGACAGGACCGAGGCCGAATGCTGCGAGAGGAAGCCGATGCATGCCTGGCGCAGCCGCGCGCGCACCCGTGACGGCGCCCGGCCCATCTCCTCGCCGAGGACGCTGATCTCACCCGCCGACGGCGTCTGTAATCCGGCGATGACGTGGAGCAGCGTGCTCTTGCCAGCTCCACTCGGGCCGAGCACGCACACGATCTCGCCGCGCGCCACGGTGAGCGTCGTCCCTTGGAGCGCCGCCGCGTCGCCTTCGCTCGTGCGGTGCACGCAGAACACGTTGCGCAGCGCCACTGCCCTCATCGCTCGGCTCCCGAGGCCGCTGTGCCAAGCACGCTCGCCAATCCGCACGCGGCGAGGGCGACGACGGCGAGGCCCGCCAACTCCGCCCACGGCGCGACCGTGATCAGCGGTGGTTCGGGAACCCCGGTGCCGAGGCCGGCCCGGACGGCGGCGAGCGCGAGCACGGTGAGGACGACCGCGATCGTCAGTCCGGCGAGCACCCCGAGCGCCGCGGCGAGGGCGATGCGCAGCCGCAGTTCGGCCCGCACCTCATGCGGGGAAAGCCCCTGGGCGACGAGATCGAGCTCGATCCGCCGGTCGCGCACGCTCCCGAGCAGCGCGATCAAGAGCCCGGCGAGCGCCAGCACCCCCGCGAGCGTCGCCGCCGCGATCATCGTCCCGAGAATCGCCCGGGCCGCCGGCGCGTCGCGGAGTCCGCGCTCGACATCTGCGCGCCAGCTGTAGGTGAGCCCACCGAACGGCGCCGCCCGATGGCCGCCGCGCTGCCAGAGCTCGTCGCTCGTGCCCTCGCCAGGGGTCTGGGCGTCGAGTGCCGCGGCGAGGGTCGCCTCGTCGGCGACGACAAATCCGCCGCTGCCGCCGCCGATCGTCGGGAACCGGCGCACGACCCCGACGGCGCGCGCGCTCACGGGCTGTCCGTCGACAGTGAGTGCGAGCCGCGGCCCGTTGGGCACGCCCGGGCCGATGAGCACCGGCACCGGCCGCGTATCGGTCGGCTGGACCGGGCGCAGGAATCCGCTCACCGCGGTCGTGGCGAACCGGATGACGGCCTGGCCATTTCCCGCGGGCCGGACCGCGGTGATCGCCCCGACGCCGCGCCACGCTGCGATCCGGGCACCCGACACGTTCACCGGACCGAGTCGCACGGTCGCGGTGAACTGGGTGCTCGCTGCCGGGTTCTCCGCGTTCTGGTGGCCGTTTGTCGCCTCGAGTCCCGCGCCCTCGCGCAGCTCGAATCCGGACAGCTCCCACCGACCGGGCGGCAGTGGCGCCCGGAGCCTGCTCGCTCCCGCACCGGACCGGCCAAGGGGGAGGCGCCGCAGTCCGCCATCCGGGCTGCGCAGGACGGCCGTGGCGTCGAGCGTGAGCGTCGGGGAAGCGACCGTCAGCGTGAGCAGTCGCTGCGACGGCGGCACCGATGGTCCGGGCGTTCGCAGCGGCCCGGCCGGCTTGAGCCGCCGCGCGAGCGTTGTCAGCGGCGCCGGCCCGTCGCTCGTCCGCCAGCCGTGAATGTGCGCCACCGCCACGGCCGGAACTCCGAGCGCGGGCACCGTGACGCTCGAGCCGCCCGCGACGTAGCTCGCCTCCGTGCGTCGCACCGGCCACACGGTCCCACCGACGGCGCTCCGCCAGTCGGAGAGCGTCGCGACCTCGAGCGGGCGCGTGAAATCCGGACCCGGCGCGATCAGTCCGTCGAGCGGCACGCGGTCGGCCGCCTGGTCGGCGGCACCCCGCAGCAGCGTGGCCCGGTAGGAGAGCGCGAACCCGCCGAGACCGATGCTGACGGCGAGGAAGGCAGCCGCCAGCGCCGGTGCGGTCGGGGCTCGGGCAAGTCCGACGAGGGCGAGCCGCACCATCACCGGACCGCGCCGCGCCGCGCGCTCAGCCGACCGGAGGATCCCCGATGCGACGCGGAACACGAGCACCCCGCCGGCGAGCGCGCACAGCGGCGCGAGCAGCACGGTGAGCGGGTCGCGGCCGGTGGCGTCGTGGTTGACGGCGAGCGCGAGGGCGATCGCCGCGACGGCCGCCACCGCGAGCACGTCGGCGATCTGGCCGCCGCGCACGGCCGCGGATCCGGCGAGCAGGGCCGTGCTTCCCGCCCAGCTCCCGGCGAGCACGGCGATCCAGCCGGGGGTAATGAGGCTGTGGGCGAGGACCGCCCCGGCGGAGGTCCCGGCGAGATGCGCCAGGACCGCCCCGGCGGCGATCCCGGCTCCGGCCCCGGCGAGGACCGCCACGGCGCTGAGCAGTCCCGCCTCGATGGATACAAACAGGATCACCTGGCCGCGCCGAGCGCCCGCGTTACGCAGTCGCTCCAGGTCGGCGTCGCGGTCACGGCCCAGCGCCCCGGCGGCGAGCACGACGAACATGATCAGGGCGGCCGCTGCCCCACCTCCGGCGAGCCACAGGCGGTGCGGCGTCCCGTCGGCCTCGCTCCGGGCAGCGGCGATCGCGGTGAACGGCGCGCTCATGCTGAACGCGCTGTTGGTGGCCAGGAGTTGCTGTTGGGCGGCGCGCAATCGCTGCGCCAGCGGCGCGAGCTGCCAGGCATGGAGCGCCGAGACGCCGAGTGGGGTGACCCAGCTGTCGGTGCGGTAGATCGCGTCGAGCCCGCCGAGGGCGTCGAGCCCCCGGGCGTCGCCAGTCAGCAGCACCGGCGTCGATTCCCCGGCACGGGGCACGAACCCCAGTGCCGTCGCCGAACGCAGACCCGCCGTGCCGGTGACGATCAGCCGGACCGCCGGGGCGGTCAGGGCAGACCCGACCGAGATGGGGCCGCCCGCCCGTGCAGTCGCGGAGGCGAGCAGGACCGGGCAGGCGCGCGGCGTGCAGGCGGCGTGTCCCGGCGCCGCGCCCGGCACCCACGGTCCCAGCGGCGTGATCCCAACTGGTCGCACGACCGTCCCGGAGAGCCGGACCGGATTCATCAACACCACCTCGGCGGGCGGCGGGAGCTCGAGTCGGCGAAACAGCGCGAGCGCCTCGGTCCGCACCCGCGGCGTCACGACCGCCTGCCACGTGAGCCGAACCGCCCGGTCGGTGTCCGGGACGGACCGCAGGACGGCTCGCGCGCTCCGGTCCGCGGCGATCGTCGAGGCCGTGACCACGGCGCCCCCGTAGCCGAGGGTCACGGCGATCCCGATGACGCTCAGCAGCCACCCGACCGGCCGCCGACGCGCGCGGGCGAGCGCGAGCTTCGTCAGCGCGCCGGCGCCGGCCACCGTCAATCGTCTCCGCGGCTGCGGCGGTAGTGCGCTCGGGCCTTCTCGCGGCCGCCGCAGATCGACATCGAGCACCAGCGGCTGCTGCCGTTGCGTGAGTGGTCGTAGAACGCCCAGTCGCAGTCGCGTCCCGGACAGATCTTCAGCCGGGCCCAGCCGCCGTCGATCATCGCCCGGGCGACGTGGGCGAGCACGAGCCCGAGCGCCGAGTCGGCGCTGCCATCGGCGGCGAACGCCGGACCGTCCGGCGTGAAGCGAACCTCGACCGGGACACCCTCATCGGCGGCGGCCAGGGCTGCTGCTGCGCTGCCGTCACCACGGGCAAGCTCACGCAGGGCGCCGCGCACTCGCAGTGCTCGGGCGAGTTCCTCCGGACCAACCGTCGCGCCGGCGGCGAGGAGGCCCTGCGCCCGCAGCCATGCCCCGTACGCCGCCGGGCTGCGCCACACCTCCGCGCCGTGGTCGCTGCCGAGGTCGTAGTGCGTGTTGAGGAACGCCTGAACGAGTGCGAGCGGCCCCGGTGCCGGCGCGCGTCCGCCCGGCTGAGGTTGGTTTGTCTCACCGGTCATCGCGCTTTGACCGGTGAGAGACTACCGCCCACGGTGACGAAACGCTACGTGTAACCGATCAGCGCGTGCAGCACGTGCGGGGCGACGTAGACCTCCCACAGGGCGGTGATGATCAGGATTGGCACCGCAATCGCGACCGTCACGAGCGTCGCCGCGAGCAGGTCGTCCCACTCACCCCGCCGGCTCGCGATGATCCATGCCGCGAGGGGCAGGAACAGGGCGGTCAGCTCCGGCACCGCGTGCGGCAGGAGTCCCAGGAGGAGCAGTCCGGGCGAGGTGTGCAGCGCCCCCGCGACATGCGCAACGCTCATCCCCAGCACGTAGGCCTGAGCGCTCAGCGAGAACGTCGTCGCCACGACGACGAACACGATCGCGAGCCGGCCGCCGCGCTCATGGATGATGCGGCTGAGTCCGGTGTGGTGTTCGGCCTGGAGTGGCAGCGAGCTGCCGGCGATGAACCCTGCGACACACGCCATCGCGTGGAGGGCGAGCACGAGCGCGTTGTGGCCAAGGATCCTCAGGACGTCGCTGCCGCTGCCCACGACGAGCGGTGGTCGGAGGAACACGGTCGGGCCACTCGCTCCGGACAACGCTGCGATCACCCAAACGGCGCTGAGTAGCGCCAGTGCGGCACCCAGGCTCCCGGCCACCCACGCCCGGAGCACCGGCCACGGCCGTCGGTTCCACGCTCGTAGCGCGGAGCGGGTGTGGCGGATGCCATGGGTCAGCGCATAGGCCGAGGGGTCCATAGAGAATTGATCGACGGACGCGGCCAATCGCTTTACTGTCCGCCTGAGCGGACAGGGTGGGCAAGGGACCTATACTTGCCTTCCGGCTACGAGGAGTGGTTCTGTGCAGGAGATGGTCATCTACGGCGTGAGCTTCGACATGGTCGGCAAGCAACCGATCGTGCTGCTCAAGACCGTTGAGAGCAACAAGTTCCTGCCGATCTGGATTGGGCATCCCGAGGCAGCGGCGATCCTGATGAAGCTCCAGGGCGCCTCCACGCCGCGCCCGATGACCCACGATCTCCTCTCGGACATGCTCGGCGAACTCGAGGTCGAATGCACTCGCGTCGCGGTCACCGAGTTGCGCGAGAACACGTTCTACGCCTCGATCAGCCTCCGTTTCGGCGGTCGCGACCTTGAGATCGACTCCCGGCCGAGCGACGCCCTTGCTCTCGCGGTCCGCTCCGGCGCTCCGATCTTCGCCGCCGACGAGGTGATCGCCGAGTCGGCGATCGAGTTCGAGCACGAGGTCGAGGACACCGAGGAAGTCGTCGAGAAGTTCAAGGACTTCCTCGACCGCGTGACACCGGAAGACTTCGCGGGCGAGTAGCCTCGCCGTCGAGCGCGCGCTCGACCTCGACATGATGGTGGATCAGCACGGGCTCGTTGCGGCCGTAGATGACCTCTTCCAAGAGCCCGCTCCGTAGCGAGCGGTGGATGTCCTGCTGCTGGCCGAAGTCCTCCTCGAACACGACCTTCGTCGTGAAGCGGACGTTCGCGTCCCAGAACGCGCGCGCTCGTCCTCCGACGACGGCTCGCGGGGGATGAAGTAGCGGACGCTGACCCGCGTGCGGTGCGGGTCTCCGGGCTCCGGGTACATCTCCCAGAGCTCGGCGTGGCCGGTCATCGGCAGGTTGAGGATGACCGTCGGGAACAGCACGTAGACGACCGAAGCGAATGGCTTGAGCTCCCATGCCGACTCCGGGCGCTCGAGCAGGCTCACGACCTCCTTGCGCATCACCAGTCCCCGGTCGTGCACGCCGAACTGGTCGCCGACGAACGGGGTCGAGAGCATGTCCGGCGCAAGCGTCTCCTTGTGCAGCGAGAACACGTGGTAGCTCTCGAGAAACGTGTCGCGGATGAGCTTCCAGTTGGCGTCGAACACCTGGCTGCGCTCGGCGTGGAAGTGCCAGTTGCCGAAATCCCACTCGCCGAGCTCGGCGCCGAGTCCGCACAACTCGCGCTCGACGTCGATCGGTGTGTCTGGTTCACCTCCGAGCCGAACGAGGATGAGTCCGAAGCGCTCGGCGACCGCCACCGGGCGCAGTCCGAGCTCACAGCGGTCGACGGGCTCAAACGCATCCCGGGCGAGCGGTTGGCCGAGCAGGTCGCCGTTGAGGTCATACGCCCAGGAGTGGTACGGACACTTGAGTGCCCGGCCCGGCCGCCCGCGTCCGGTGAACACCCGTCCGCCGCGATGCCGGCAGATGTTGAGGAACGCCCGCACCTCGGCGTCCTCGCCTCGGATCAGGAGCACCGGCACACCGGCGACCTCGGTGGCGAGGCAGTCGCCGGTGGACCGCACATCCGCGCTCAGGGCGGCGACGAGCGGGCGTCCGCGGAGCAGCAGCCGCTCCTCGCGCGCCAACTGCTCGGGATCCGTGTAGACCGCGGCGTTCTGCCGGTAGGGCGCCGGCGCCAGGGAAGTCGTGTGAGCGGCCCGCAGCTCAAAGAAGCGCCGAAGCAGTTCCCGCTGCGTGCCGATGTTCATCGTCGTGCTGCCTTGAGGATCCGGTCGATGAGCTCGTCAAACCCTATACCCGCAGCGTCCGCCGCTTGGGGAAGCAGGCTCGTCTCGGTCAGTCCGGGGATCGAGTTTGCCTCGAGCACATACAGCTCGCCGGTTGCCTCTTCGAGCATCAGGTCGACGCGGGAGAACCCCGAGCAGCCGAGCAGCGCCCACACGTCGAGCGCGATCTCCCCGGCGCGCTCGGCGGCCGCCGGCGGGAGTTCCGCCGGGCACACAAAGTGGGTGCGACCGATCTCGTAGCGGGCCTCGAAGTCGTAGAAATCCTCCTGCTCGGGCACCGCCTCCACGATCGGCAGCACCCGCGGCACGCCGTCGTCCTCGATGATCGAGACGGCGAGGTCCCGACCGGTCACGTAGCGCTCGAGCAGCACCTTGCGGTCGTACGAGAACGCTGCCACGAGCGCCGCCGGCACGTCGGCGGTCGTCCGGGCGAACTTGATCCCGAGTGCCGACCCCTGGCCCGCCGGTTTGACGACAATCGGAAAGTCGAGTCGCTCCTCGATCGCGGGCAGCGCCTGCGCGGCGCCGAGCTCCTTGAACGCGGTCTCGTTGAACGCGTAGAAGTCGGGCGTCGGGATGCCGTGGTCGCGCATTGCGTGCTTGGCGAGCACCTTGTCCGCCGCTCGGATGCAGGCGGACACCCCTGACCCGGTGTACGGGATCCCCATCACCTCGAGCAGCTCCTGCACGGTCCCGTCCTCGCCGTCGCGGCCGTGGAGGGCGATGAACGCGATCTCCGGTTGCTCGGCGCTCAGCCGCTCCACGAGATCTGACCCGACGTCGATCGGGGTCACATCATGTCCGAGGCGTTCGAGGGCATCCTCCACCCGAGCCCCCGATTTCAGTGACACCTGGCGCTCGAGCGACCGGCCGCCCTTGAGCACCGCCACGCGGCTCATCCGGCGCGTTTGTGTGGCAGCCGGAGGACCTGAGCGAGCTCGGCGTCGGGGGCTGACGGGGCCGGCTCCGGCAGGGGACTGTCGGCGACGGGGCGCTGAGGCGCCCGTCGCGGCGTGGCCGCCGAGCCGGTGAGCGTGCCGTACAGCGCGACCTGCTCGCGGACGACCTCACCGAGACGCCGCATGCCCTCTCGGATCTCGTCCTCGTCGACGCCGGAGAAGTTCAGCCGCATTGATGATCCGCCGCGACCGTCGACGAACGCGGCACGCCCGGGCACGAAGGCGACGTGTTCCCGGAGCGCCCGCGCAAGCAGGTCGGTGGTGTCGATGTACGGCGGCAGCGTCGCCCAGATGAACAGGCCGCCCTGGGGGTGGGTCCACTCGGTCTCGCGCGGGAAGTGCTCGGCGAGGCTGTCGAGCATCACATCGCGCCGGCGCCGGTAGATCTCGATCAGCGAGCGAACGTAATCGCCCCATGGACCGGAATCGAAGTACGCCGCGACGAAGTACTGCGAGATCGAGCTCGAGCACAGGTCGGACCCCTGCTTGCCGATGTTCATCTTCGCCAGCACCGGAGCCGGAGCGGTCGTCCAGCCGAGCCGCACACCGGGTGAGAGGATCTTCGAGAAGGTGCTTGCGTAGATGACGAACTCGTCGTCGAGCGAGCGCAGGGTCGGCAGAGGATCGCCCTCGTAGCGGAGCAGACCGTAGGGGTTATCCTCGAGGATGAGCAGCTCCCGCTCGCCGGCCAGCTCGACGAGCCGGCGGCGTCGCTCGAGCGACATCGTCACGCCGGCGGGGTTGTGAAAGTTCGGGACGGTGTAGATGAACTTCGGCCGTCGTCCGGTGCGCTCGAGCTCGTCGAGCGTGTGCTCGAGCTCATCGATCATCATCCCGTCACGGTCCATCGTGATCTGCACGACGTCCGCCTCGTAGGCGCAGAACGTCGGGACCGCACCCGGATAGGTCGGCGCCTCGGTCACGACCACGTCGCCCGGGTCGACGAGCGTCTTGCACACGAGGTCGATCACCTGCTGGCCGCCGGTCGTCACGAGGACGTCGTCGCCGTCGAGTTCCATGCCCTCGGCGGCCATCACCTGGGCGATGCACCGCTTGACGACCTGGAGGCCCTCGGTTGGGCCGTACTGGAGCGCCCGCGCGCAGGACTGGGCGGCCACCGTGCTCATCAGCGAGGCGTAGGAATCCGGGGGGAAGGTGGACGTGTCCGGCAGGCCGCCGGCCAGCGAGATCACGTCGTCGCGTTCGGTGAGCGCCATCAGATCGCGCATCGCCGAGGACTTCATGACCTTCGTGCGCTGCGCGAACAGTGCGCTGTAGCGCTCGATGTCACGGGCGGTGGAGCGGGTCCGTCGCCGGCCTGGACGTGCGTCGTCTACACCGGAGCCACGGCTCATCGGCGCCTCTGCACTATCGTCACGCTCCGTCACGATAGAGCACCCGACGTCGGGCAACCCCGGGTCGGCGCCCGAACTGCGGACACTTGCATCTCGTCTTCGACATCTTCCAGGGAATCGGCATCGCGGCCGCGCTCGGCATCCGGCCGTTCCTGCCCGCGCTCGCCGCGGGCGCGCTCGCGGCCGGCAACGTCGAGATCAACTTCGACCACACGGACTACTCTTTCCTGGAAAGCGTGCCTTTCCTGCTCGCGATGGCGGTCGCGGCGGTCGTCTTGCTTGTGATCGAGCGACGCCTGTCCGGGCGTTCGCAGCCACCGTCGCCACTGGTCTACGCACTTGGCACGATCGGGATCGTGCTCGGTGCGCTGTTCTTCGCCGGCGCGCTGGCTCATCATCATCACGCGGCCTGGCCCGGATACATCGGTGGAGCCGCCTGCGCGCTCGTCGCCATTTTCGCCATCCGGCCGTTGCTGACCCGGGTCCGCGCCCGGCTCGACGCCTCGACGTTGGGAACGCTGCCATTCTTCGTCGAAGGAGCCGCGTTCGCGCTCGGCGCGCTGTCCGTGATCGCTCCACCCGTGGGACCGATTGCGCTTGCGCTGCTGCTGTGGTTGCTGTTCGCCGGCCGACGCCGTGAGGGTCAGAAGTACGCCGGCCTTCGGATCCTTCGGTAGTCCGCTGAGCACGCGATGAAGAAGCTCGTCCTTGTCGTCATCGACGCGCTCAAGCCGGAGATGCTCGAACGTGCCATCGCCACCGGCCGGGCACCGGCGCTCGAACGCATCCGCTCAGAGGGCGTGTACGTCGACGAGTGCGTCGCCGCGTTCCCCTCGGTGACGCCGGTGTGTGCCGCGTCGATCACTACCGGCGTCGGCCCCGACGAGCACCTGATCCCGAGCATGAACTGGTATCACCGGGAGGAGGCGCGCTACGTCGAGTACGGCTCGAGCTTCTCGGCGTCGCGCCAGTTCGGCGTGCTCCGCTCGCTCACCGACACGGTCTACCGGATGAATGCCGAGCACCTGAGCCACGACACCCCAACGGTGTTCGAGTCGCTTGACGACGCTGAGATCCGGACCGCCGGCACGACGTACCTCATCTACCGAGGCCGCCACCAGCACGAGGTCGCCCAGGAGACCGCGCTGGCTCGGATCGTCACCTCGACGCTGTTTCGACGCACGATCGACGGGCCCCTCGAGCTGTTTTACGCCGACCTGTACGCGAGCCGCAAGACCGGCTGCCGCGGTCAGCTCGGGATGCCCGGCATCCGCGACCAGCACACCGGGTGTGTCGGCGCCTACCTCGTCGAGAACGACCTGTTCGACTTCATGCTGTTCTCGCTCCCCGACAACGACGCCTGGTCGCACAAGAACGGTCCGTATGCCCAGGTGACCTCGATCGCCGCCGCCGACCGGCAGATCGAGCGGCTGATGCACGCCGCCGGCGGCCCGGACACGTTCCTCGAGCAGCACGCGGTCGTCGTGTGCTCGGACCACTCGCAGGCGGCCGTCGAGGAGCGGATCCGGCTCGATCAGGCGTTTGAGGAGTTCGACGTCGCGACCCCGAGCGCCCGCCAGTCGGTCGGGGCCGAGGTGGCGCTCAGCCCGGCCCAGCGCTCGGCGATGATCTATGCGCTCGACGACGAGCGCCGCGGTGACACGATCGCCCGCTCCGTCGAGGTCGTGTCCGAGCTTGACGGGGTCGACCTGGTCATGTGGCGCGCCGCGCCGCGCGAGGGTGTCGTGCGGAGCTCCCGTGGCGAGCTGCGGTTCGCGCCCGGCGGCGATCTCGTCGACCCCCGCGGCCGCCGCTGGAGCATTGATGGCGACCTCGGGGCACTCGGCGCCACGGTGGACGACGGGCGTTTGCGGACGCCGGACTATCCGGACGCCCTGGGCCGGATCTGGTCGGCGCTGACGTGCCCGACGGCTGGCGACGTGTTGCTCTCGGCCGCCCCCGGCTACGAGTTCGTCGACTGGGGAGGAGCGGATCACGTCGGTGGCGGCTCGCACGGCTCCCTGCACCGTTCCGACTCGCTCGGAGCGCTCCTGTGGTGCGGAACTGGACCCGATTCGGCGGGCGATCGCGAGCAGTGGACGCTGCGGGATATCACCCCGATGATCCGGGACCACTTCGGTGTCAGGTCCGAGTCACGTTCTGATTAGGAGCCGGTTAGCAAGGGTTTCCACTTGTCGTACGCCCTCCTTGCGCCGATAGATTCTCAACCGATGTCTGAAGAGCTGACTCATACGGTCGAGCTCGAGCTTCCGTTTCACGTCCGGATCAGGGCCGGCGTCCGCCAGGCGGACAACTGGCTCCAACTCATCCGGTTCGTCACCGTCGGTGCAAGCGGCTACGTCGTTAATCTCGGCATATACGCCGCCGGTGTTCATCTGCTCGGTCTCGACTACCGGATCTCGGCGGTGATCGCCTGGATCTTTTCGGTCCTGAACAACTTCTGGCTGAACCGACACTGGACCTTCGACGCCAAGCACGAGCACCCGATCTTCCAGGGCGCACGCTTCTTCACGGTGTCGTTGGTGGCGTTCGGCTTCAGCTACGCGGTGCTGATCGGCCTCGTCGACGGGATGGGAATGAACAAGCTCCTCGCCCAGGCGATCGCGATCGCCGCCGGCACGCCGCTGTCCTTCCTGGGACAGAAGCTCTGGAGCTTCCGGGCGTAGCCCGCCCGGGCCGCCGCCCGCTTCAGCGGATCGTCTGCCTCGTCCTCGCCGGGCTGCTGCTCGGCGGTGCGGTTGCCGTGCCGGCCCGGGCCGCCTCGGCCACCACGACCGCCGCCGCGCTGCCGACTGCTGCTGCGGCAACGATCGCCAGGACCGACCCAAACCTGCCCGTTCTCGTCTCGGACCCGACGAAGCCGCCTTCCGGCTACCGCCTCACCGGGCATCAGGTCGAGGCCGTCGCGGTGCGCGTCCCGCGGATCCGCGACGAGTTGCGCCGCCACCACCATCTCGTCGCCTACGAGTACACGCGCGGCCCCGGCCGCTGGCAGGTGAGTTGGTTCACCGAAGGCACGCCGCAGAAGGAGATGGCGCAGGTCTACGTCGATGACGTGAGCGGCCGCGTCACCGAGGCGTGGACCGGCTTCCAGGTCGCATGGACGATGGCGCGCGGGTATCCGGGCGCATTCGGCCGGCAGGTGAACGCGCTGTACGTGTGGCTGCCGATGTGCTTCCTGTTCGTGCTCCCGTTTCTGCCGCTTGGCCGGCGCCGCCCCGGCGGTCCGCGAGGCCTGCGCGGATACCTGCGCCGTCCAACGTTGTGGCACCTCGACCTGTTCGTCCTGCTCTCGTTCTCGATCTCGCTCGCGTTCTTCAACCACGCCGACATCGGTCTCTCGGTCCCGCTCGCGTACCCCTGTCTGCTGTACCTGCTCGTGCGGATGCTGCTGCTTGCGTTCGGCCGCGGTCGCCCGAGCGCCCCGCTGCGGATGATCGTCCCCGTCCCGTGGCTGGCCGTCCTGCTCGTGTTTCTCGTCGGCTTTCGGGTCGGGCTCAACGTCACGAACTCGAACGTGATCGACGTCGGGTACGCCGGGGTGATCGGCGCCGACAAGCTCGTCCACGGCCAGCACCTCTACGGCGGCTGGCCGCACGACAACGCCGAGGGCGACACCTACGGGCCGGTCAACTACTACGCCTACGTTCCGTTCCGCGCGCTGTTCGGCTGGAGCGGCAGCTGGGACGATCTGCCGGCGGCCCACGCCGCGGCGATCGCGTTCGATCTGTTGACGCTGATCGGGCTGTTCCTCCTTGGTCGCATGATCCGCGGCCCGTCGCTCGGGGTCGTGCTGGCGTACGGGTGGGCCGCGTTCCCGTTCACCCTGTACGCGCTCGCCTCCAACACGAACGACACACTCGTTGCGCTGCTCGTCGTCGCCGCGCTGCTCGTCGTGCGCTCGGCGCCGGCCCGAGGCGCCGTGGGCGCCTTGGCGGGGCTGACGAAGTTCGCGCCGCTCGCGCTCGCCCCGCTGTTCCTCCGTGGCCTGGATGACTGGAGCGTCCCGCGGCGGGCTGTCCGCTCCGTGGTGCTGTTCTCGGTCGCGTTCGCGTTGACCGTTCTCGTCGTCATGCTCCCGGTCCTCTTGGACGGCAACTTCCACGCCTTCTGGCGCGACACGATCAGTTACCAGTCCAACCGTGGCTCGCCGTTCTCGATCTGGGGGCTCTGGGATGGAGTTGGCTTCGCGCAGCGGCTCGTGCAGGGCGCGGCGGCCGCCCTCGCGATCGTCGTCGCCGCGTTCCCGCGGCGCCGCGGGATGGTCGAGGTGGCGGCGCTCGGCGCGGCGGTGCTGATCGCACTCCAGCTGGGGATCAGCCACTGGTTCTACCTCTACATCCCGTGGTTCTTCCCGCTCGTCCTGATCGCGCTCGTCGCCGCGCACCCGGTCGTGGCGGGTACGGCCGCGGCGAGGGACGGCGATGCGACTAGCGCAGATTCGCCGGAGCTGGTTCCAGCACCTGCTGGATCGACGCTGCCCGCATCGGCTCCGTTGCCGTCGTGATCAGGACCCCGTTGAGCCACGGGTCCTCGCTCGAGGTCTCGAACTTGACCGGCATCTTCGTGACCATCGCCGCCACTGCCTGCTCGCGCTTGACCCCGATCACGCCGCCGCGTGGACCGGTCATGCCGACGTCGGTGATGTAGGCGGTCCCGCCCGGCAGCACGCGGGCGTCCGCGGTCGGCACGTGCGTGTGCGTGCCGACGACGGCGGTGACCCGGCCGTCGAGATGCCAGCCCATCCCCACTTTCTCGCTCGTCGCCTCCGCGTGGACGTCGACGAGGATGTGGTCGGCCTTGCCCTTGAGCGCGTAGAGCGCGGCGTCGACCTCGGTGAACGCGGGTCGGCCGGCGTTCATGAACAGATTCCCGGACACGGACACGACCCCGAGCCGGACGCCGTCGTGCTCGCACACGCAGTACCCGTGGCCGGGTTGGTTCTTCAGGAAATTGACCGGGCGTAGGATCGGCTCATGGGCGTCCAGGTACGGGTAGATCTCCCGGTGCCGATACGTGTGGTTGCCGAGCGTGATGACGTCGACGCCGTTCGCGAACATCTCGTCTGCGTTCTTCGGCGTGATTCCGATGCCGCCCGCCACGTTCTCGCCGTTGACGACCACGAAATCGACCGACAGCCGCTGTCGTAGCGTCGGGAGCAGGGAAATGAGCGTCCGGCGGCCAATTCCACCGACGACATCTCCGATGAACAGAATGTTGACGTTATCCACGTTTGCGCGACCTCAACACGCGCATACTTCCAGGTGAATGGATATGAAGCTCCCCTGGCGAGCACCTGATCCCGACCTGGACGATGCTGAGACACGCACGGAGGAGGCCCGCGAGCCTTCGCAGTTCGACATGCCCGACGATCCGGAGAAGGCCGTCGAGGAGCGCGACCAGGAGCCGACCGAGCCGGTCGGCGATCAGCCGCCGCCAGTTCAGCCGGTGATCGTCCCACGGTGGGTGCAGCTCGTGCTGCTGCCGCTGTCCCTGCTCGCGATCTGGGCGCTCGGCCGCGCCTCCGGCTCGGTCCTCCTGATCCTCGTCACCGCGAGCCTCGTCGCCCTCATCCTCAACCCTGTCGTCCGGCGCTTTGAACGCTGGCGGGTCCCGCGTGGCCTCGCGATCCTGATCGTGTACCTCGGCGGCTTTGCGATCCTCGGCGGCGTCGGGGTGCTCCTCTCGGACCCGATCTCGACCCAGGTCACCCGCTTCCAACGTGACGTCCCGCATCTCGTCAACCAAGCGAATAAGGACCTCACGAACTTCCAGAACTTCCTGGACCGTAACGGCATCAAGGTCCATATCCAGCAGCAGGGTCAGACCGCGCTCCAGACGCTCCAGAAGAACATCCTCAAGCGCTCCGGCGCGCTCGTCACCTTCTCCCGCGACCTGCTCACCCAAGCGGTCACGGTTGGCTTCGACCTCGTCCTCATCCTCGTCCTCTCGATCTATCTGCTCGTCTACGGCCGACAGATCGGCGAGATGGTCCGCAGACTCATGCCCGACGGCGATGGGACGCCCGAGGACGACTTCCCGCTGCTCATCCAGCACGCCGTCTACGGCTATGTGCGCGGGCAGGTGCTGTTCAGCTTGATCATGGGCGCGAGCGCGACGCTCGCACTGTGGGTGTTCGGGCTTGTCGGGATCTTCCCCCAGGGCGAGACCTATGCCGTCTTCTTCGGTGCCTTCTATGGCCTGATGGAGTTCATCCCCTACATCGGCCCGATCATCGGACCCGCCCCGGCCGTCCTCGTGGCTCTGTTCAACGACCCGGTAAGCGCGATCTGGGTCGTGCTCCTGTTCATCGCCCTCCAGCAGCTCGAGGGTCACGTCGTCGCGCCGCAGGTCTTCCGCATCAGCCTGCGGATCAACCCGATCATCATCATCCTCGCGTTGCTCATCGGCTACCGGCTGTACGGCATCGCCGGTGCGCTCCTCGCGCTCCCGACGGCGGCGGTCGTGCGCCAGACCGTTGTCTACCTGCGCCGGCATCTCGTCTTCGAGCCGTGGGCGGTGGTGTCGCCCGGGGTCGGGACGCCGCCTGTGGGCGGCGTGCTCGCCGATGCGCCCGCGGAGCCGCGGAGCGAGGTCGACGGTGGCGCCGGAGTCAGCGTCGATGCCCCCACGCGCCTGCACCCGGACCAGTGTCCGGACTGTGGCACGCCGCCGGCGGAGGGCGACGCCTACTGCCGGGCGTGCGGCGCGTCGCTCGAGCCGACGGTGCGCACCCCCGGATAGCGGGCCGGGACGAGGCCCGGAGTGGCGGCCCGCGGAGGTCGACTACCCTCCGCCCTCGTGTCGGCCACGACCCCCACCGGCTCGTCGGACACCCGCCTCGCTGTTCGCTCGATCACGAAGCGATTTGGCGATCGAGCGGCCCTCTCTGGCGTGAGCTTCGAGCTCGCGCCGGGAGAGCTTGTCGCGATCATCGGGCCCAACGGGGCCGGCAAGACGACGCTGCTCTCGATCCTGGCCGGCGTCCTCGACCCGGACGAGGGTGAGCTCAGCCACACGACCGGCGAGATCGGGTGGGTGCCTCAGCAACCGGCGCTGTACTCGAAGCTCTCGGTGGCCGAGAACCTCCGCCTGTTCGCCCGGCTGGAGAAGCGGGCTGACCCCGAGGCGTCCGTTCACCGGATGCTCGAGCAGACCGCCCTGGCCGATCGCGCCGACGAGGAGGTCGGCCGCCTCAGCGGCGGCAACCAGCAGCGGGTCAACATCGCGATCGGCCTCCTCTGCGAGCCCGTCGCCCTGCTGCTCGACGAGCCCTCGGCGTCGCTCGATCCCCGCCAGCGCGAGCGCCTGTGGGAGTTCATCGGCGCCCTCGCCGGCCAGGGCACGACGGTCGTGTTCTCGACCCACAACGTCGCCGAGGTCGAGCGCTACGCCGACCGCGTGCTCGTGCTCGTCGATGGCGAGCTGCTGTTCACCGGCACCCCGGCCGACCTCGCCCGCGCCGTCGGTGGAGACGCCAGGGATTTCGAGGCCGCGTTCGTGCACTTCCTGCACGAGCGTGGGCACTGAGCTCGGGTCGCGGAGCTCCGAATGCGCTGGCTGATCGTCAAAGACCTCCAGATCCTGCGCCGGTCACCCCTGCTCGTGAGCCTGCTCGTCATCTACCCGATCGTGATTGCGCTGATGATCGGCTTCGCGCTGTCGAGTCCGCCCGGCAAGCCGAAGGTCGCGTTCTACAACGAGGTCCCGCCCGGCAAGGGGCTGATCAACCTCGGTAGTCAGCACATCAACCTCGCCGACTACGTCAACCAGCTGTTCGAGTCGATTCAGCCGATCAAGGTTCACTCCCGCGACGAGGCGATCGCCAAGGTCCGCGACGGCGAGGCACTGGCGGCGGTGATCATTCCCTCCGACCTGCCCTCGGATATCTCGAACCTCGTCAACAACGGGGTCGGCAACCCGACCGTCGAGCTCATCCTCAACACCAAGGACCCGCTCGAGCGTGACTTCGTCAACCAAGCGATCCAGACCCGGCTCAACCAGGCCGAGCAGGCAATCTCCCGGCAGGTCCTCGGCGCCGCGACCTCGGATCTGCGCCAGGTCCTGGACGGCGGACAGATCAACCTCGGCGGGGACAGCATCCCGCTGCTCGGCCTGCGCGCGTCACGCACGATCATCCAGAACGCCCTGTCGACCCTGCCGGCTTCCTCGCCGATCCGGTCTTCGCTCCGGCAGGTGGTGGCGTTCGCCGACGTCGCCATCCAGGGGCTCAATCTCGCATCGCCGGTGCTCGGCTCGATCGGGACGCCGCTGACCGTCGACACGACCGAGCTCGCCGGCCGTACAACGCCCTCCGACGCCTACGCCGCCGAGATCGCCGTCGTCATCTCCCTGATGTTCGTGACCGTCCTGCTCGCCGCCGGGATGCTCGCGGTCGAGCGCTCCGAGAACGCCTACCGCCGCCTCGTCCGTGGGCTGGTCTCGCCCGGCGGTCTGCTGTCCGAGAAGGTCCTGCTGTCGGCGATGTGCGCCCTCGTCGTGACGCTCCTGATGGCGATCTTCGTGTCGCTGTTCGTCCACCTGCTGTGGGCGCGCTTCCCCCTGTGGGTCCTGGCGCTCGCGTTCGGCGGTCTCGCCTTCGGCGCCCTCGGCGTGGCCATCGGTGGCGTCGCCCGGGAGGTGAGCGCCTCCTCGCTCCTGGCGTTCCTGCTCTCCCTGCCGATCGCGTTCGTCGCGCTCGTCCCGGCGAGCGCGGTCTCGGGGACGCTCAAGTCCGTCCTCGACGTGATCGCGTTCGTGTTCCCGTTCCGCGCCGCGCTCCAGGCCGTGAGCAACGCGTTCTCCGGGGCCTCGCCCGGCATCCTCGGGCCGCTCCTCCACCTCGCCGTGCTGACGGTCGTGTTCTGGGGGATCGCCCGGCTCGCCGTGCGGCGGTTCGCGGACTAAGCGGCGTTCGCCAGGGTTGCCATTCGTCGGCCGAGCGTCAGCGCGATTTCGGCGATCACGGCGTAGGGCTCGTCTCTGATCCGTCGGGCGGTGAAGCGCAGGGTGATCCAGCCGTGGGTGGCGAGGATCGCGTCTTTCCGTCGGTCGGCTTCGAAGCGTGAGCGTTTACGGTGCGGCTCCCAGCCGTCGACCTCGACGATCAGTTTCGCCGCCCGCCACATCATGTCCGGGATGAAGCCGTGCAGATCGACGTTCTGCTCATCCGGAGCGATCCCCGCGCGGGTGAGTGTGTTCCTGAGGCGTCGCTCCCAGGCGGAGCGTGAGAGGCCGCTGTTGCGCCCGTCACGTTCATCAAGCAGAGCGATGAGGCGGTGCACGCCCGGGCGACCGGCGCCATAGCGAGCGATCACCTCCCGGATCTGTGTGATCCGCACGAGCTTGCGCTCGAGCGCGTCATCGAGCATCCGCTCGAGCTCGTCGAGGCTGACGAGCGGCGCGACATCCAGCAGCGTCCGTGCCGGACTCGTGACCGGCAGACCACGATGGATCCGCACGTCCTTGGGGTCGAGGTGCTTGGTCCGATGCGAACGGATCCCGGGAAGACGAACCGTCGTATCCCCATTGATCAGGATGTCCACCGGCTGATCAGACCGTGGCGGGGCCCCGAGCTCCCACAGACCAGCCGCGAAGAGCCGGCACAGACAAGCAGGCACCGAACAGGCAAGCAGCGCCTCGGTCTCCCTGGCGAGCTCCGTCGGCGCGGCATGACCAACCGCGTACACGCCGCGCAGTCGTGGGATGAGCTCACCGTGCTCGCGCATCGTGCGGATCGCCCGATCGCTCACCCCGCCGCCACGGAGCTGCCAGCGGGCGGCCCGACCCTTCTGATGCCCCGCGATCAACGCCGCCCGGCGTTCCTTCGGCCCCTCAACGACCACAGGTTCCCACGCGTCAAGCACCCGCACGGCGCGAGGGAGATCACCTACCGCAGACGACACCGAACTCCCACGCGGGCGCTGAGCCGCACCCGCGCGGGAACCCGCGGTCGCCGACCGAGAGGACCGAGACGACCGAGAGGACCGAGGTGTGGAACGGGACATCCGCCCCACAATCCCACACCAACCGAGGCCCAACCCCTCCGCGATGCAGTCATTTTCCAAAGTTGGAACAGACCTGTCACAAAGGGGCGCGCCGCACCTCCGGAGCGCCCCGGCGCCCACCCCCACCGCACCTCCGGAGCGCCCCGGCGCCCACCCCGGAGCGCGCCGGCGCCCATCCTCGACCCCGCCACCCACACGGATCAGGCGCAATTTGGGGCCTTTGGCGGGGCGTTCCGACCGGCCATCTCTTTACCGTGAGCAACTTCTTAGACACGGGCGTCCCGTGTCCGGTCCATGCGGGAGCCGACTGCGAGCAGGGAAAGAGTGTCTCGGCCACTCATCGACACAGCGGAGCAAGTCCGTGACTCCGGCGCGGAGTCGCACACGCGCCCCGTGCCGGTCGCCATCCCGGCACCGTCCGAGCCGCTGATCATCCCGCCGTCCCGGGCGCAGCGGCTCACCCAACCGGACCAGCGCCCGCGGCGCCGGAGCTCGCGCCCGCGGCTGATCCTCCTGCTCACGACCGCCTGCGCCGCCGCGGTCGTCGCGTTCGTCGTCCTCCGACACGATCAGACGACGCTGACCCAGGCCCGGGCCGCGGTGGCGCGGGCGGCGGCGCGTCACCAGCTCGGCGTCCACGGCTACCCGAGCGTCCCGTCGATGATCCGCGCCAGCAACTACCTCGGGGACCGACAGGGATACGACGCGTTCGCGATCGTCGACTCGACCGGACGCGAGTACGGCCTCAACGACCACCGCACCTATGTCTCGGCGAGCGTCACGAAGTCGATGCTGCTCGTCGCCTACCTCCGGGCGCTCGCCGCGGAGCACGAATCGCTCGGCCCACAGAGCAAGAAGTTGCTCTATCCGATGATCCACGTCTCGGACAACACGGCAGCGTCCACGGTGTTGCACTGGCGGGTCTACTTCAAGGGCGGCTGGCGGCTCACCGTCGACGGCCAGCTCGTCAGCCAGGCGGGTCGACTTGAGGGCCACGACCGTCGGGTCGCGATCGCCGTCATGACCGTCGAGGACCCGACGATGGGCTACGGCGAGCAGACGATCGCCGGGGTCACCTCACGGCTCCTCGGACGCTGACGGCACCGAGCCACGCCATCCCCGCGCAGCGCTGAACTCAGCTCAGCGCCCGACCATGCGCCGGAACATCACGACGCACAGGGCGGCAACGATCAGCGCGACGATCGGGATCCCGGCACTGACCGTCCCGATCGCGGCCAGCACGATCCCGACGACACCGACAACCCCGGCGACGCCACCGACGACGACGAGTTGGTAGGCACGCTTCTCACGGGCGCGCCGCGGGGTGTAGCTCCCGCGCTTCTGAATATCGGCCACACACCGGAGCGTACCGTAGGGTTCACCCACCATGGCCGACGCATCCACCCACCACATCCTGCTCTACGAATACGTCGAGGGCATGGCCGAGCGCCGCGGCCCCTACCGCGAGGGTCACCTCGAGCGGATCCGGCAGCAGCAACAGGACGGGCACATCACCCTCGCAGGCGCCCTCGGCGACCCGCCGCATGCCGGCGCGATCGTGTTCAAGGGCGTCGACAAGAGCCACGTCGAAGCGTTCACGCGAGACGATCCGTACGTCCAGGCCGGTCTCGTCACCAGCCAGCGCATCGAGCCCTGGCGGCTGGTCTAACCCCAAGATCAGCCGCCGTACCGACCCGACCGCCACCCACGAGACGGCCGGGCCGGCACATTCACACAGTCATCAGCGGATCGGCGGCCCTGAGATGAACTTCGCCGCACTTCGCATCATGCCCGCGATTGCCCCGCGAGTACCATCAAACCGATGCCTTTCCCGCAGACTCGCATGCGGCGGCTGCGTGCCACGCACGCGTTGCGCGGTCTCGTCCGAGAGACCCATCTCAGCCCTTCCGACTTCGTCTATCCGATGTTCGTCGCGCACGGTCTCGACCGCCGCGAGGCGATCGAGGAGATGCCGGGCATCGACCACCTTTCGATCGACCACGCCGTGCAGGAGGCCGACGAAGCGCAGCAGCTTGGGATCCCCGCCGTGCTCCTGTTCGGCCTGCCGGCGTCCAAGGACGACACCGGCAGCGGCGCCTATGACGACGAGGGCATCGTCCAGCTCGCGACAAAGGCGATCAAGCAGGCTCACCCGGAGATGCTCGTCATCACCGACCTGTGTCTCTGCGAATACACGAGCCACGGCCATTGCGGCGTGGTGCGCGCCGACGGAACCGTCGACAACGACCAGACGCTCGACCTCCTCAATAAGGCAGCGATCTCCCAGGCCAAGGCCGGCGCCGACATCATCGCCCCGAGCGACATGATGGACGGCCGGGTCGGCGCGATCCGCCAGGCGCTCGACGAGGAGGAGTTCACCGACACGCCGATCATGGCCTACTCCGCCAAGTTTGCGTCCGCGTTCTACGGCCCGTTCCGCATCGCCGCCGACTCAGCGCCCGCGTTCGGTGACCGCCGCAGCTACCAGATGGATCCGGCCAACGCATCCGAGGCGATCCGGGAGACCAAGCTCGACATCGAGGAGGGCGCCGACATCGTGATGGTCAAGCCGGCGCTCCCGTACCTCGATCTCATCCGCCGGGTCAAGGACGAGACCGAGATGCCGCTCGCCGCTTACAACGTCAGCGGTGAATACTCGATGATCAAGGCGGCAGCGAACGCCGGGTACCTCGACGAGCGCACCGCTGTGCTCGAGGCACTGACGGGGATCCGCCGCGCCGGGGCCGACATCGTCATCACCTACCACGCAAAGGACGCCGCCCGATGGCTGCAGTAGGCGAGTCAAGTCAACACGGTCCGAAGCTCCGCAGTCGCAAGCACGGCGCCGCGATCCCCCTCGACGACCTCGACAAGCGCCTGCTCAACCTGATGCAGGGCAGCTTTCCGATCGCGCCACAGCCGTTCCGGCACGTCGCCGCCGAGGCCGGGATGACCGAGGACGAGGTGATTGCCCGGGTCAAGCGGCTGCTCGAAGAGCGAATCATCCGCCAGGTCACGCCGATCTTCGACACCCGCGCGCTCGGCTATTCCTCGATGCTCGTCGCCGCGAAGGTTGACCCCGAGAACCCCTGGCGCGCCGCGAACATCATCAACGAGCACCCCGGTGTCAGCCACAACTACCTGCGCAACCACGAGTTCAACATCTGGTTCACGATCGCGACCGAGCCCGGCTCGCCGCTTGGCCTCGAGGGCACGCTCACCACCCTCGCTGAGCTCGCCGGCGCCGAGTCGGTCCGCCAACTGCCGACCCTGAAGCTGTTCAAGATCCGGATGGATCTCGAGATGGAGGGCGGCACCGACGCCCTCGCCAAGGCCGCCGAGGCGGTCGAGCCCGCCGAGACCGATCCCCAGCCCTACGACGACACCGACATCGCCGTCATCCGCGCGCTCCAGGGCGACATGCCGATCATCCCCGAGCCATACGCCCCGGCCGCGGCAGCGACCGGCATGTCCCAGGACGCGTTCCTGAGCCATCTCCGCGGCATGCAGGAGCGCCGGATCCTGCGCCGCGTCGCGGCGATCCTGTTCCATCGCCGCGCCGGCTTCAGCGCGAACGGGATGGGCGTGTGGAAGGTGCCCGACGAGCAGATCCTCGAGATCGGAGCCCGGATGGCCGCCTTCCGCGGGATCAGCCACTGCTACCAGCGCCCCACCTACAAGGACTGGCCGTACTCCGTGTTCACGATGGCCCACGGCCGCTCCAAGGACGAGTGCGACGCGATCCTCGACTCGATCGCCGAGGAGACCGGCATCCACGAGCGCTCGACGCTCTACTCCTCGACCGAGTTCAAGAAGATCCGCTTGCTCTACTTCACCGAGGACTTCCGCGCGTGGGAACGCAAGCACGCGGGCGTGTGAGCCGCTCCGGCGAGCTCTACGCACTGGCGCGGGAGCTCATGCCCGGCGGGGTCAACTCGCCGGTCCGGGCGATGCGCGCGATCGGCCGCGATCCCATCTTCATCGCCTCGGGCGCGGGCGCGACGATCACTGACGTCGACGGCAACGACTACATCGACTGGGTCGGGTCGTGGGGTCCGCTGATCCTCGGCCACGCCGACCCGAGCGTCGTCCGGGCGGTCATGGCAGCCGCGAATCGCGGGACGACGTTCGGCGCTCCGACAGAAAATGAGGTGACTCTCGCGGCTGAAATAGCGTCTCGCTTTCCGTCGGTCGAGATGCTGCGGCTGACATCGTCAGGGACGGAGGCGTCGATGAGTGCGATCCGCCTCGCGCGGGCGGTGACCGGCCGCGAGCGCATCCTCAAGTTCGCGGGCGCCTATCACGGTCACGTGGACGGGTTGCTCGCCGAGGCCGGCTCCGGTCTCGCCACCCAGGGGATCCCCGCGAGCCCCGGCGTGCCCGCGGCCGCCGCCGCAGCGACCGTAATCGTCCCCTGGAACGACCGCGATGCTCTGAGCGCCGCGACCGAGCAGCACGAGCTCGCCGCGATCCTGGCCGAGCCGGTCCCGGCGAACATGGGCGTCGTGCCGGCGGCACCCGGCTTCCTCGACTTCCTCCGCGAGCGCGCCTCGGCGACCGGTGCGCTGCTGGTCTTCGATGAGGTCATCACCGGGTTCCGGGTCGCGCGGGGAGGGGCGCAGGAGCTCTATGGGATCACGCCGGACCTCACGATCATGGGCAAGGTGCTCGGCGGCGGCCTTCCGGCCGCCGCGTACGGTGGGCGGCGCGAGCTGATGGAGCGGATCGCTCCGGCCGGCGACGTCTATCAGGCGGGCACGCTGTCGGGGAACCCGCTTGCCACTGCGGCCGGTCTCGCCACGCTGCATCGCCTCGATGCCGACGCCTACGACCGGCTCGAGGAGGTGACGATGCGCCTCGCCGACGGCCTGCGCGCTGCCGCCGAGTCGGCGGGGGTGCCGCTCCAGGTGCAGAGCGTCCGCGGGCTGCTCACACCGTTCTTCACGTCGGACTGCGTCGATGACTACGCGGCGGCGGCCGCCGCGGACCGGGAGGCGTACGGCGCCTGGTGCCGGGCGCTGCTGGCGCGGGGCGTCTACCCGCCGCCGTCCCAGTTCGAGGCGTGGTTCCCGTCCCTCGCCCACTCCGATGAGGACATCGAGCGCACGGTCGCGGCCGCCTCGCAGGCATTCGAGGAGATCGCGGGATGACCGACGCCTTCCGCAGCGCGCTGCGCGAGCAGGGTGGTCTCCTCGCCGAACTCGCAGAGCGCCCCGCGCTGGATCGGCAACGTGGCACGGACGTGCCCGCCCCGCCCCGCAAAGCCGCATCCGGGCCCCGCGCGGTCGGGCGCGAAGCGGAGTACGAGCTGTTGCTCGAGATGATCTACGAGGGCTCGCGTCTGCATTACGACGACGACGAGCTTGACCCCGACGTCGCCCTGCTGCTCGGCGATCAGCTCTACGCGCTCGGGCTCGAACGGCTCGCCGCGCTCGGCGATCTCGATGCGGTCACCGAGCTCGGTGACCTCATCTCGCTCGTCGCCCAGGCCCGTGCCGCAACCGACCCTGAACTCGCCGCCGCGGCGTGGGATGCCGGAGCGGTCGCGATCGGGTGGGGTTCCTCGGAAGCGCTCGAAACGGCAAAAGCCCGTGCTCGTGAGGAAGATCCGCGTGCCCTCGCCGTCTTGCGGGGTGTGGTCTCGTGACCTTCGTCGCTTTGTTGACGATACGCTTCGCGACCCGTTCAATTCATCTTTAGCTGTGGCAGATAAACACGAACAACCGAAACCCAAGTACACGGTCGATCGACAGATCCCCGGTGCATTCGAAGGCGAGACCGTCACGCGTCGCAGAATGATGGGTCTCACGACCAACGCCGCCGGCGGGATCGCCGCGGCCGCATTCGTGCTGCCCGCGCTCGGTTTCGCCCTCGGCCCGCTGTTCAGCCGGGTTCCGTTTGAGTGGCAGACGATCGGGGTTCCCTCGGACTTCCCCGACACCACCTACGTGACTCGGACGTTCACGATCACGCCCGGCGTCGGCGAGGTCGGGCGCACGATCGCCTACGTCCGGACCCGCAATCCCGCGATCGACACCGAGAAGGAGGACCAGTACAACCAGTTCGTGGCGCTGTCCTCGCGCTGTATGCACCTCGGTTGCCCGGTCCGCTTCACTCCCGCCGCCGGACGGTTCATCTGCCCGTGCCACGGCGGTGTCTATGACTTCCGCGGGATGGTCGACGGCGGTCCGCCGGTCCGCCCGCTTGACCGGTTCTACACACGGCTGTTCAACGGCTACGTGCAGATCGGCCCGCGGTACTCGGTCAACAGCGAGCTCCACCGCTTCTCCCCACGGGATCCGGCTGAACCGCTCGATGGGATCGGCCAGTACCTGTATCCGAAGCGATTCTCCACCTCCGTCCTCCCGAGTAACTGATGCCACGCCTGCCTGCTCCCCCGCTCCC
Source organism: uncultured Solirubrobacterales bacterium (assembly GCA_963850335.1). GTDB lineage: Bacteria > Actinomycetota > Thermoleophilia > Solirubrobacterales > Solirubrobacteraceae > Palsa-465. The sequence goes on from CAWKKY010000005.1 coordinate 332,732, forward strand.
GAAGATCCTTCAGCCGAAGCCCGCGCGGCCCGGCGACTCCAACGGCGCCAAGCCCGAGCACGGGGCCGCCGCCGAGGGTGGCATCCACGTCGTCGACTGGATCGACGAGCGGACCTCGCTCTCGGGCGGCCTGCGGTGGATGCTCTTCCGCAAGGTTCCGAAGGGCATCAACTGGTTCTACACGCTCGGCTCGGCGACGATGTTCGCGTTCCTCTCGCAGGCCGTGACCGGCGTGTTCCTGGCGATGTACTACCGCCCGGACGCGACCGGCGGGGCCTACGAGTCGATCCGGTACATCACCGACGACGCGTTCCTCGGACAGTTCGTCCGTGGCATGCACAAGTGGGGATCATCGGTGATGGTCATCCTGATCTTCCTCCACATGGCACGGACGTTCTTCTTCGGCGCCTACAAGTACCCGCGGGAGCTGACCTGGGTGATCGGGGTGACGCTGCTCATCCTCGTCATGGCGATGTCGTTCACGGGCTACCTGCTCCCGTTCGATCAGCGCGCCTATTGGGCCTCGGTCGTCGGCGTCAACATCAACGGTACCGGCCCGTTCATCGGACCGTACCTCTCCGACTTCTTGAGAGCCGGCCCCGACTTCGGGGCAACCACGCTGTCTCGGTTCTATGCGATCCACATGATGCTGATACCTGGGTTGATCGCAGCCCTGATCGGCGCTCACCTCTACCTGATCACGAAGCTGGGCATCTCGGCCCCGCCGTGGATCAAGGTCGAGGAGGACGAAGACGTCCTGGAGCCGACCGAGGTCTAGGGACGGACGCATGAACCAGGCCGAGAAAGAGCTCTACCTCCGCGAGTATTCGATCCTGAAGAACCAGGGGAAGCCGTTCTTCCCCTACGCGGTCGCCAAGGACTCGATCATGGCGTTGATCGTCATGATCGTGATCATCTTCCTGTCGCTGATGTTCGGCGCGGAACTTGGTCCGAAGGCCGACCCGACGACAACCACCTACGTCCCGCGGCCGGAGTGGTACTTCTTCTTCCTGTTCGAGGTGCTTCGGGTGATGCGGAACATCCCGAAGTTCACGCCGATGGCGACGATCGGCGTGCCGACGATCTGCATGATCCTGCTGTTCCTGCTGCCGTTCTATGACCGCAGCCCGGAGCGTCGGATCGAGCGACGCCCGGTGGCGCTCGTCGCCGGCCTGGTGACGATCTTCGCGATCGCCTATCTGACGTACGAGGGTGCCAACGCCGGCTCGCCGAACTCGGTGGACATGAAGCCGCCGGCGTCCCTCACGGCGCAGCAGGTCCAGACGTTCAACGCCGGCAAGCTCGTCGTCGGACAGTCAGGCTGTCTCGCCTGCCACGTCATCGGCGAGAACGGGAACAACGGACCTGGGCCGCCGCTGACGAACATCGGCAGCAAGCTGCGCCCGGCGGCGATCGCCTCGACGCTCATCAACCCGACGGCACCGATGCCGTCGTTCAGGGCGCTGTCGCAGCAGTCCCCGCAGAAGTTCCAGAACCTCGTCAACTTCCTCGCCGAGCTCCAGTAGCTCGCCGGGGCGAGGGATCAGCACCGTGGGGGCGACCGTGGACTCCCCGACTCCGGGGACCCTGGAGGAGACGCAGGTCCGCGCGATGTTCGATCGGATCGCGCGGCTCTATGACCGGATGAACACGGTCATGACCGCGGGGCTGCACCACAAGTGGCGTCGGCGAGCGGGCGATCTCGCCGCTGTCGGCCCCGGCGACCGCGTGCTCGATGTCGCTACCGGCACCGGCGACCTCGCGTTCGAGCTCGCCCGGCGGGTCGCTCCCGGCGGCGAGGTCATCGGCGTCGACTTCTCCGAGGCGATGCTCGAGCTCGCCCGGGCCAAGTCCGGGGGGTCGTCGGGGGGTGTCCCCCCGACTGTGAACGTTCAATTTAAGTCGGGCAACGCGCTCGCGCTCGACTTCCCGGACGACGGGTTCGCCGCCGCCACCGTCGGCTTCGGCGCCCGGAACTTCTCCGACCTCGAGCAGGGCCTGCGCGAGATGACCCGCGTGGTGCGACCTGGCGGCCACGTCGTCGTGCTCGAGATCACGACCCCCACGCGACCGCCGCTCTCAACCTTCTTCGACCTATGGTTCGACCGCCTCGTCCCGGCGCTTGGGCGCCTCGCGGGCGACTCGCAGGCGTACAGCTACCTGCCGAACTCGGTCAAGCGCTTCCCGGGCCCCGGCCCGCTCGCAGCGCTCATGGCGAGCGCGGGGCTCACCTCGGTGCGCTACGTGATCACCGCGGGGGGCATCATCGCCCTCCACGTCGGGGAGGTGCCGTCGTGAGCTGCCAGGGGACGGTCGCGTCGTGAGCGCCGTCGAGGCGGTCGTCGCGGCGGGCGGCGTCGAGGCCCGCAACGTGATGGACCGGGTCGAGGAGCGGATGCGCGACCTCGCGACCTCGCACGGTGCCCTCCTCGCCCGGTACGCCGGGGAGACGATCGCGGCTGGTGGCAAGCGCCTGCGTCCCCTGCTCGTCTGCCTGAGCGCCGGCGTCCCCGTGCCCGAGACCGACGGCCTCGTCCGCTCGGCCGTCGCAGTGGAGCTCATCCACGCCGCGACGCTTGTCCACGACGACGTGCTCGACGGGTCCGCCCTGCGCCGGGGGCGCCCGACGGTCGTCGCCTCGGGTGGCCGCCTCGCCGCGACGGCGACCGGCGACCTCCTGTTCTCGCGTGCGTTTGCCGAGCTCGCCGGCACGCGGTCGGTCGAGGCCGTGCGGCGGCTCGCCCGGGCCAGCTCCGAGCTCGCCGCCGGGGAGCTCATGCAGCGCGAGGACGCGTGGAACGCGGACGTGTCGATCGAGCGCTATCTCGAGCGCTGTCGCCTGAAGACCGCCGTGCTGTTCCGCGCAAGCTGCGAGCTCGGAGCCCTTGAGGGAAGCAGCCCGGTGCAGGCGCTCGGTGGCTTCGGCGAGCAGATCGGCGTCGCGTTTCAGATCCTCGATGACGTCCTCGACGTGTCCGGTCCGCCGGAGCGGACAGGCAAGCCGCGGGGCACCGACCTGCTGGACGGAACGGTCACCCTGCCGCTGATCCTCGCTCGCCGTCTCGACAGTGAGCTGACGGCGGTCGACGTGCGGGCCGTGCGTGACCCGGCCGCCGCCGCGAAGGTCTGCGACCGGATCGCGGCGACCGGCGCGCTTGAGGAGGCCAAGAGCCGCGCGCTCGCCCTCGTCGCCGGCGCCAAGGCGATGCTGCCGGACGTTGTCGCCCGGCAGCGCAGCGCGCTCGAACTCGTCGCCGACGGCGTCGTCGAGCGCTACGCCTGAACTCGGGCGTGGCCCCGGCCTAGAAGTCTTCGGGCAGGATGAAGTCGGCGTTGAGCGCCCTGATGAACCGGTCGATCTCGTCGGCCATGTTCGCCTGCGTCAGGCGCTTGAGGTCGGCGAGCATCTCGGCGAGCCCGTCGTCGAGCCTCTCCTCGAGCCGGTCGATCTGCTCGCGCTGGTAGACGCCGTCCTCGAGCCAGCCGCAGTTGGGGCACTCGAGGGTCAGCTCCCACCGGTGATCCTCGGTTTCGCTCCAGCACACGGGCTGGACGAGTTCGGAATCGCACACGGGGCAGATGTGAAGACCGCGACGTGTCGCGTCCTCAGCTTCGAACCTGACCACTTCGATTGAGCGGCCGCTCGGGAGGACGATCCGGCGTACTGAATGTCTATCGCGATTTTCTCTCATCATCGGTGCCTCCTTGGCTGAGGCTTCTATCGGCGCTCGTTCGCCACTACTTGAGCGCGTTCTACCACCGGATTTCGACTGCGACCGCTACGCTTTCCGGACCCCATACGGAGGCAAGGTATGTTCCGCAATCCAACAACGGATCTGATCGTCGTCCTGGTGATCGTGCTCCTGATCTTCGGGCCGAAGCGACTGCCGGGCCTCGGTAAGTCGCTCGGTTCCGGGCTGCGCGAATTCAAGGATTCGATAACCGGCGATTCGGACTCAGACTCCGACGAGGCCGAGAAGCGCCCAGAGATCGCCCGCACCGCAGCTCCCCCGGTCGCCGGGGCCGGTGAGCCGACGGTGACGGTCGAGCCCGCGGTCACGGTCGAGCCGGCGCCGGCCAGCGCACAGCCCTCACGCGACCCGGCAGAGCACAGCTCCTAGCCGTCTCGGCGAGAAGGTCACGCGGATGCCGAAGGTCCTGCGCCCGATCGGGCACGAAGACCGGCTGAGCATCGTCGATCACCTCGACGAGCTGCGCTCACGCCTGTTCGTATGCGGGATCGCGCTCGTGATCGCGTTCGCGGTCTGCTTCTGGCAGAACCAGGTCCTGCTCAAGGCGCTGAACCGCGCCCTGCCGGCGGCCCCAGCGACGAGCCAGAACCACATCTCGGGTCTGACGGGCGACAGCGTCAACGAGGCGAAGGCGCTCAAGTCACTGTCCTCCAACCTCCAGCAGCTCTCCGCCTCGGCCGCGCAGTCGGCCCATGACCGGCAGCTGTTTGCGGGCGCGGCGGCGGCCGCGCAGCAGGCGTCGAAGGCGCTTCCGTCGGAGACCGCGAAGCGCCTGCCGATCACGATCGGCGTCGGTGAGCCGTTCACGACAACGCTCACGGTCGCGGCGTATTTCGCACTCCTGTTCTCGCTCCCTGTGCTGCTGTACGAGGCCTATGCGTTCGTCCTGCCGGCCCTGAAGCCCAACGAGCGACGGATCGCGATCCCGGTGATGGTGGCCGCGCCGCTCCTGTTTCTGACTGGGGTCGCGTTTGCCTATTTCGTCGTGCTGCCGCCCGCGGTCCACTTCCTTCAGGGCTACAACAGTCAGAACTTCGACATCCTCGTGCAGGCGAAGACCTACTACACGTTCCAGATCTTCACGATGCTCGGGATCGGGCTCGCCTTCCAGTTACCGCTCGGCCTGCTCGCGCTCGAGCGTCTCGGCGCCATCAACGCCCAGACGCTGACGCGGAACTGGCGCTACGCTACGGTCATCATCGCGGTCGTCGCGGCCGCTATGCCCGGGGCAGATCCGGTCACCACCGGCCTGGAGATGCTCCCGCTCGTTGTGTTGTATCTGGCCAGTATCGTCATGCTTAAGATCGCCGATCGCCGCGCAGCTGCGCGCGCCGCTCGAGAGTTGAGCGACTCGTTCGGCGACGGACTCGACCCCACCTAACTTTCTGATCCATGCTGTTTGATCTTCGTGGCCGCGGACGCCGGCGCACCGTCCAGGCTGTGTACCTCGGGCTCGCCATCCTGATGGGCGGGGGCCTCGTGCTGTTCGGCGTCGGCACCGGCACTGGCGGCGGCGGACTGCTCAACGCCTTCGGCGGCGGCTCAAGCAATCAGACTCAGGTCCTTTCGAGCGACGAGAAAGCCGCGCTCAAGCAGGTTCACCAGAACCCCAACGACGCCACCGCGTGGGCCAGCCTCGTCCAGGCGCGCTGGACCAACGCTGGTCAGGGCAGCAACTTCAACACCTCAACCGGCCAGTTCACCGCCGGCGGCAAGAAGGAGCTGAAGAACGCGACTCAGGCGTGGCAGAAGTACCTGACGCTCACCAAAAGCCCCGACGCAGACGTGGGGATCCTCGCCGCCCGGGCCTACGCCGCCCTTGGCGACTACCCCAACCAGGCGGCGACGTGGGAGCTCGAGGTCCGGGCAAACCCGAAGGAGGTCAAGGCGTTTGAGTGCCTTGCCGCCTCCGCTTACGCCGCCAAGCAGACGAGCAAGGGTGACCTTGCTGCGGCCAAGGCGGTCGCTCTCAGCCCCAAGGCCCAGCAGCTCACCGTCAAGACGACGCTCCAGCAGGCGAAGACCAACCCACAGGTCGCCCAGTCCTGCTGAGCGGGCCTCGCCGGGACATCCCCGCGCCAACAAGCGGGGTAACATCGCCCCCAAGGGCCGTTAGCTCAATTGGCAGAGCAGGGGACTCTTAATCCCAAGGTTGGAGGTTCGATTCCTCCACGGCCCACTTTCAAAGCCCCGGACACCCGGGGTTTTTCATTTGGGCGGACCGACCGACCGCGGCGAACGATGGCGATCCACCGCCGAGGGGTGGCGGTAGAACGCCGGCGTTTGAGCATCACCGCACGTTGAAGCTGAACTTCGGCATCGCGGTTCCCGGGTCCAGAACCAGATCGCGAGAGTTCGACTGCCGTCAGCGCGGCAGCAACTGGACGATCGGAATCGTGCGATGCGCCCGCGCCGCCCATTCCCGGTAGAGCGCGAACGGCGGAAACACGCGGTCGGCGAGCGCCCACAGCCGCGCTTGTTCGGCCGGGTCGGCCACGATGTGCGCTCGGAACGGTTGGCCGCCGTAGACGACGTCCGGGTGCGCACGGACGTTGTGGTACCAGGCGGGATGTCGCGGCTCGCCTCGATAGGAGGCGATGATCGTCACCCGGTCGCCATCGTGAAAGTAGATCGTCGCGTTGCGTCGCGGACGCCCGGTCCGTGCGCCGCGGGTCTGAAGGAGCGCTGCGGGAATCGGCCAGGCGGTGCTGATACGGCCTCCGGTCAGCCTCAGCAGGTACGGATCGAGTTTCCACGAGACCTTCTCCGCCAGCCACATGCCCGCGGGCGTGGTCGAGGCCTGGCAGACCGAGCGGTACGGACGCCCGCGCCGCCGCAGCGGGTCGACCCGCCGGAGTGTTGGGGACAGAGCCATCCCTACCCACGACACTACCCAGGGGAATTGGTGTGCGCTCCTCGCGGTGGCGCGCCCCATATGATCGGCTGCGTGGCACCAGGCGAGGTCGATCGACGGGGATTGCTCAAAGGCGGTGCCGCTGCCGGAGGCGTGGCGCTCCTCGGCTCGACGCCCGTGCCCGCGTCCGCCTCCCCGTCCGCGGCGCGCGCCAGGGGTCCCGTCTACGACGTCGCCGTCGTCGGCGCGGGACTCGCCGGTCTGACCGCGGCCCGCCGTGTGCACGAGGCAGGCCGGAGCGTCGTCGTGCTTGAGGCTCGCGACCGGGTCGGCGGACGGAACCTCGATCACCGCCTCGGACCGGGCAAGGTCGTCGAGCTCGGCGGCCAATGGACCGGGCCCGGCCAGCGCGAGGTCATGGCGCTCGCGCGCGAGCTCGGGGTGGCGACGTTTCCCACGTACGGTCGAGGAGACAGCCTCTACTACCGCGGCGGCACGATCCAGCGCTACCACGGCGACATCCCACCGACGGCCGCGGCGACGCTCGGCGACCTGGCGTCGGTCATCGCGTCGCTCAACACGATGGCGCGCTCGGTGCCGGCGGCAGCGCCTTGGACCGCACCGCAGGCGCGGAACTGGGATCGGCAGACGATTGGGCAGTGGATGACCGAGCACCTGCAGACCCAAGAGGGCCGCGACCTGACCGCGCTGTCGGTCCGCGCCGTCTATGGAGAAGAGCCGAGCGAAATCTCGCTCCTCGATCTGCTCTCGTCGATCAGCGGGGTCGGCGGCGATTACGACACCCTGATCGGGTCAGCCCAGAGCATCCGCTTCGTCGGCGGCCCGCAGCAGCTCTCCGAGCGGTTGGCGAGACGGCTCGGGAGCCGGGTCCACCTGAGCCGGGTCGTACACGCTGTTCATCAGCGCGCGCGGGTCACGATCGCCCACTCGCAGGGCAGCGTCGTCGCCCGCCGCGCGATTTTGACCGTCCCCAAGCCACTGCTCGGCCGATTCAGCTACGACCCGCCGCTCGCGCCGGCGCACGATCAGATCCTCCAGCGCCAGCCGATGGGCTCGGTCGTCAAGGTGAACGCGATCTACAAGACCCCGTTCTGGCGGGCGCGGGGGCTCAACGGTCAGGCCGTCTCCGACACGGGGCCGATCCGCGTGACCTATGACAACTCGCCGCCCGATGGTCGGCCGGGGGTCCTCGTCGGCTTCATGGAGGGGGATGACAGCCGCCAGTTCTACGGGGCCTCACGATCCTCGCGTCGCCGCGCCGCCCTGCGGTCGCTCGGGCGGTACTTCGGGACCGAGGCGCTGCACCCGCTCCACTACGTCGACCTCGCGTGGGCGAGCGAGCCGTTCACGCGCGGGGCGTACGGCAGCTTCAACCCTCCCGGCGTGCTTACTTCCCTGCGCGATGCGGCGGCGACGGCGACCGGGCTCCTGCATTTCGCCGGCGCCGACATGTCGCCGCAATGGCCCGGCTACATGGACGGCGCCATCCGATCAGGGGAACGGGCGGCTCGAGAGGCCCTGGCAGCGCTCTAGCGTCTAGCGCTGACGCCCCGCAAGACCGACGGTGCGGCACACGACGACGGCCTCGGGCTCGCTCTTGCCTTTCAGCGACAGTTGCCGCGTCTCGCCGTCAGGGGCGTCGTCCGGGGCGCGGTCGTGGACCGCGCGGGACATGACGATCTCGCCGCCGGCCGCTGCGGCCTGGAGGCGTGCCGCGGTGTTGACGACATCGCCGATCGCCGTGAAGTCTTTGACCTCCCCGGACCCGACGTTGCCGACGAACGCGGACCCGAAGTCGAGTCCGACCCCGATCTCCACCCACGGTTGCCCGCCCGCATAACCGGCGGCCGCGACGAGCGCCTGGGCGTCGGCGAGCATGTGCCGCGCGGGCTCGCCCGGAAACACCCGCGGCAGATACAGCGCCATCACCTGGTCACCGACGAGCTTGTCGATGATCGCGTGCTCGCAGAGCACGTCGACGGCGGTGGCGTAGAACCGGTTGAGCAACGTCGCAACTGCGTCGGGTGTCTCCCGCTCCGCGAGTGACGTGAAGCCACGGATGTCCGCGAACAGGATGCCGACGTCCATCGCCGTTCCACCCATCGGGGCCTTCTCAAAGCATTGGCTGCACAGACGCGGGTTCTTGCGCGACGGAACAAAACCGAAGCGGCCCATGATCCGCCCGCCCAATCCGCCGTACGGTGCGCGGCAGATGGCACAGCGTGGATTGCCCGGGAGTCGGCGCATGACCCTGACGAACGTCCGCATCCGGTGCGTCTCGATCAGACGGAAGAACGCCGAATCGCCAGCGTCGCTCACGGCAGCGAAGTATGACCTGCGGACGGCTGCGGGTGGGGCAACCGGTGCAGCCCACTGGTGCTGCACTAGCATCGATGTGGTGGCGGACCTCCGTCGGTTGCAGTACTTCGTCGCCGTGGCCAGCGAACGGAACTTCACCCGTGCGGCCGCGGGGTTGCACATCGCTCAGCCGGCGCTCAGCCGCCAGGTCAGGCTGCTCGAGCAGGAACTCGGAACCGAGCTGCTGCACCGAACCACCCACGAGGTTGAGTTGACCGAGGCCGGCGAATACCTGCTGCGCCAGGGCCCTGACCTGCTGAGCGCGGCCGACGATCTGTGGCGGAGCGTCCGTGCGTTTGGCAACGGCGACCGCGGCGCGCTCGTCTTCGCCTACGGGGCGAGCGCGAGCTACGAGACCGCGCCGCAGCTCGTCCATGCCCTGGCCGAACGTCAACCGACCGTCGGCATCACCACGCTCGTGAAGTCGGTCACGGAGATCGTCGCGGGGGTCGGGGCGGGATCGATCGACATCGGCCTCGTCCGGTGTCCGCCGACGTGCGCGGGCGTCGAGGTCCGCCCGGTTCGCCGCGAGCGGCAGGGTGTGCTGATGCGCCGCGACCATGCGTTGGCCTCGCGAGCCCAGGTTGGCGTCGCTGAGATCGTCGATGACCGTCTGCTGATGCATCCGCGGGAGGCGAATCCTGGTCACTACGACGCCGTGCTCGCACTCTGTCGCGAGCACGGCGTCGAGCCCGAGGTCGTATTGCGGGCGATGAGCTTCGACCTTGGATACGGACCGATCCACCGCCACGAGGCGGTGGCGATCGTCGGCGAATCCTCACGGCTCGGCCTGCCCGACGAGCTGTGCTGGGTGCCACTGCATCCGGAGGTGCGCCTGGACGTCAGTTTCCTTGTCCGCAGCCACAACCGGCCGCCGGCGGTTGATCGCGTCCGCGACGCCGCGGACGTAGTCGCCGCTGAGCTCCAGTGGACGTGACGACCGGACGCGAACGGATTATGCCGATCCGTGCTCAACTCAGCCCACAACGGTCTTTCACATCGGCTCAGGCCCGTCATACGGTGGCGTTCAATCAGCCACCGATCGATGGGAGACCGCAATGGGTCATGTCACCGATTACAAGAACCTGCTTCAGCGCTACATCGTTGCGCTCCAAGCGGGAGACACCGATGCCGTCCGCGCGTTCTTCACCGAGGACGCGACCTGGACGCTTGAGGCCGGTCACCTCCCGATGTCAGGGAAGTGGGAGGGCCGCGACGAGATCATGGACGGGTTCTTCGCTACCGCGATGCAGAACTACGCCCCGGGCTCGGTGGAGCTCGAGGTCACAGCGATGATCGCCGAGGAGGATCGGGTCGTGATGCAGTGGACGAGCCGCGCGCGGACGCGCGACGGGGTCCCGTATGAGAACGGCTGCATCGGCGTGTTCACGCTGCGCGACGGCGCGATCGCGTCCGTCCGGGAGTACATGGATACGCTGTATGCCGGGACCGCATTCGCGGAGGTCGTCCGTGCTGCATGAGCGGCCGCTCGGCGTGATCGGCGTTCCGACGAGCGCCGGGGCGTTTGCCCCGGGTCAGGAGCAGGCACCGGCCGCCCTCCGGGAGGCCGGGCTGCTCGACCGGCTCCGAACCCACGGCGTCGAGGTGCACGACCACGGCGACCGGGAGGTCTGGCGGTGGCGTCCGGATCGCGTTGAGCGGCACGCGCAGAACGCGCCCGAGATCGCGCGGATCGTCAAGGAGACGGCGGCGCGGGTCAGCGATGCGGTCGCCGCCGGTGAGCTCACGCTGGTCCTCGGCGGGGACTGTACGGTCGGTATCGGCAGCGTCGCCGGCCATATCGGTGCCGGTGATCGGCTCGGGGTCATCTACTTCGATACCCACGCCGACCTCAACGTGCCGTCCAGCGTCCGGGAGGGCGCGCTCGACTGGATGGGGATGGCGCACATGCTCGGTGAGCCGGGCGCTGTCGACGCGGTGGTGCATGCCGGGCCCCGGGTCCCGTTGCTGGATCCCGATCAGGTCATCCTCTTCGCCTGGGGCCCGGAACAGTCGACGGAGTTCGAGCGGCTGGCGATCGAACGTCACGGGATCGAGGTTGTGCCGGTCAATGCGGTGTGACGGTGACCGAACTCAATCCGGATCACACCGAGGCGGGCGCACGCACCCTTGAGCGCTTCGCTTCGGCGCTCGCCGGCCCGCTTGCGCCGCCGCGCGCATCCGATTGACGCACCCCGTCACCTGCGTGGCCCTAATGGAGCAGCGCGTGCAGTCCGGCGGCCGCGAGCAGCGCCGCGAACACGAAGCAGATCCCGGCGTCGAGGCCTCGGTGATGACGGACGAAGAACCGGTTGAGTCCCTGGAGCAGCGGCGTTGCGCGTTGACCGAGCAGGGTGACCGCGAGGGGCGGGACGAGCACGGGGAGCAGCGTGATCAGGTAGAGCAGCACGAACGCGATTGCCTTGTCAGCCACGGCGACCTTCGAGATGCCGATGGCATGCATCGCTGGGAAGAACAACGCGATCGTCGAGAAGTTCGTCAGCATCAGCGCCGCCCCGAGGAGGATCGCCTGACGGAACGGATGGGGGCCAACCCGTTCCGGCTTAGGGGGACGGGGTGGACGCACGAGCGTGCGGGCACCGAGCCCGGCGAGCAGCGCCGCAGCGGCGAGCTTCACGATTGCGCCGGCCTCCGACGGGCTCTGTGACCCGCCGGTGCTTCGGGCCACGAGTAGCGCGGTGACGGCGAAGCCGGCGAGAACGGTCGCGGCGCCGGCAGCCACCGCCCAGGAGCGGGCCAGGGGCCTGCTCTTGCGCGAGAGCGTCACAAGTTGCACCGCGAGCAGCGTCGGCGATACCGCGGCACCGGCCGCAAGCGGGAGCACGAGTCCAAGGAGGGACCCCATACCGCTCCGATCGGCACCTCTGCGGTCCGCCTAGTCGGTAGAAACCCGCAGTTTCACGCCCCGGGCGCCGACCCGTCGTCGCTTGCCTCGCCGGGATCGGTGGCACCCCCTGAGGCCGGCCACAGCAAGGGCGCATAATCAAGAGAAGGTCTCGACCTGCCGTAGCAAAGAACAGAGGCACCATCATGAAACGCAGCGAATTTGGAAAGGACACCGGCCTCCAGACCCGGATGGGCCTGACCCTGTTCCTTCTCGGGTTGGTGTACGTCGTCCTGATCGCGGTTGCGGTGACCGCCGGGATCGGAATCGTCGGGGTCGTCGTCATCTTTGCCGCACTGTCCGCGGTGCAGCTGTTCACCGCGGACAAGATCGCGCTCCGGGCCACGGGAGCGCACGAGGTCTCCCCGGCGCAGGCGCCGGACGTGCACGCGATCATTGATCGGCTGAGCGTCCAGGCGAATATCCCCAAGCCCCGGATCGCGCTGATCGGGTCCGAGGTCCCCAATGCGTTTGCGGTTGGCCGCTCCCAGGAGACGGCGACCGTGTGCGTGACCACCGGTCTGCTGAACACGCTCGCGCCCGAGCAGCTCGAGGGCGTTCTCGCGCATGAGCTCACGCACATCATCAACCGTGACGTAATGGTGATGACCGTGGCGAGCTTCTTCGCCTCCGTGTCGGCGCTGCTCGTCCGCTACGGCTTCCTGTTCGGTCGCCGCGGTCGTGGCCAGACCCAGGCGGTGGTCGCTGTCGTCGTGCTCGTGTCCGTCGCGGTGTACGTCATCTCGTTCATGCTGCTGCGCGCGCTTTCGCGCTACCGGGAGTACGCCGCGGATCGTGGGGCGGCGGTGCTCACGGGACGGCCAAGCGCGCTCTCCTCTGCGTTGCTGCTGCTCAACGACCGGATGGGCTCGATCCCGAGCAAAGACCTGCGCACCGCCACCCAGATGAATGCGTTCTTCATCATCCCGACGCCCCAGAAGCAATGGATGATGGGCCTGCTCGCGACGCACCCGCCGATCGAGAAGCGGGTCGCGGCGCTCGCCCGTTACGAAGAGCAGCTCCAGCACGCGCAGTAGCGCACGGCCAGTCTCATCAGAGCGCCGGAAAGGCGTCCTGCAGAGCCCGCTCCGTGGACCAGAACGCGAGCTCGTCCCACGGGATCTCGTCCGGGGCGAAGGCGCGGATCTCCGTCGCCTCGGGCGTCGTCTGCGGTGCGCCGCTGAGGCTCGCCCGGAACACGATCAGGATCACGCGATCCTCCGGCTTGGAGTACACGCCGACGAGCGAACCGAGCTCGACGTCGACCTGGATCTCCTCCACCGTTTCCCGGTGGGCGGCATCCTCGACCGACTCGCCGAGGTCGACGAACCCGCCCGGGAACGTCCACCGGCCACGCCCCGGATCAAAACCACGTCGGATGAGCACCACGCGGCCGTCGGCGTCGACCGGAATCACGGCCGCGACCGGCTTCGGGTTGTAGTACGCCGCGTAGCCGCAGTGCGAGCAGACGATCCGGCGCGGGAAGTCGCGGTCCGCCGGCTGGCCGCAGCGCGGACAGAACCGAGCTTCGGCGAGCGCGGGGTTGAGCGACGAGTCCACGAGGGCGATCCTACGCGAGCAACTCGAGCCGATTGCCCCACGGGTCATGGGCGAAGAACCGTCGCACACCCGGGAGCCCCTCATCCCAGATGACCGCCACGCCCTCCCTCGACAGCCGATCGGCGACGGCGTCCAGCCGCTCGGGCGCGACCCGGAGTGCCGGGTGCGCCTTGCGCGCCGGCGTGAACGGTGTCTCGACCCCGACGTGGAGCGCCTGCTCGCCGAGGGCAAACCAGACCCCGCCGCGCGTGCTCAGGGTCGGTGGCTTGTCGATCTCGGTGAGTCCGAGCAACTCGCCGAAGAAGCGGTGGGCGGCCGGCTCACATCCCTCCGGAGCGGCGATCTGAACATGGTCAAGGCCGACGATGTCCACCGCGGGCTCAGCCCTCGTCGCGGTCGGCGTCGATCACCGGTTTGACATCGACGATCGGGGTCCCGTCGATGGCCTCGAGGCTGCTGACCTGCACGTGCGGCCCGTCGATCCGGAGGACGCGGACCCGGTGGAGACCGATCGGGTTCGGGCGCTCCGGGGAGCGGGTCGTGAACACCCCCCGCTCCGGATTCGAGCGATCGTCGCGCGGATGGACACGCAGCACGTCCCGGCGCGACTCGTGCAGCCACGTCAGGACGAACAGGTCGTCGCCGACCGTCAGGCCGTCGAGTCCGGTCGCGACGCGCTCGTCGAACACCAGCCACGCCTCCGGCGCGCCCTCGTTGCCCTGCTTGGGCGCCGTGGTCCGGTCCCGTAGCGGCGAGTCGACGTGTCCGATCGGGTCAAGCTCCACCGGGCAGGTCTATCACGCCACCCCGCCCGCACCGAGACGAGCGACAGCGAGGCGTTGAGGACCGAAACGCACGTGAGTTCGGCTCGATATCGACCAGAGCGAAAGAAAGCCCCGATATTCGCCCGCGCTCACATGCGTTTTGGCCACCAGGGAGCGGCTGTCATACGTTTTGGTCGTTCGCCTACCACCCATGCAGCATTGGCTCCCACCCTCGCGGGCTTCAGTTGCTGGTGGCGCTGGCCCCCAGGTCAGTCCGGTCACGCAGCGGTCCTCGCGAGGATGGGCGCGAGCCAAAGTAGCGCCCGTCTGCGGCGCGGATGAGACCCAGGTGTGAAATCGCCCGGGCCCGGTCGCCTTACAGGGTGGCGCGTGCGGCCACGAACCAGTGGCCGTCGAGCACCGGCTCGCCACCGATCTCCGCCGCGAGTTCGGCGGCGCCGAGGTAGCGCTTGTACACCCGGTGACGCGAGCCGTCGCCAAGGGTGCGCTCCTGCCATTGCTCGGCCGCCACCCCATCCCGCGCCCCTGAATCGACGACCACGAGCTCCCCGGCCACCCGCCGCGCCTCATCGAGGAAGCGCCGTCGCTCGGCGGGGCCAAGATGACCGTAGAAGTGGCCGGTGAACACGCGGTCGAAGGCGCCGTCGCCGAATGGCAGGGACAGCGCATCGGCGATGAGGGCGAGTCCATCCGGCAGCCGGGACTGCGCGATGGCGATCATCGCGGCGCTCTGGTCGAGCCCGACGACGAATCCCCGCAGGTGACGGGTCAGATACCCGGTCCCACAGGCGACATCGAGCGTCCGCGCCGCGCTCAGCCCGCCGACGAAGGCGGTCAGCCGCTCAACCTCCTGCTCCCAGCCCGCCCGCGCCCGCCCCGCGAACAGCCCGGTTCCCTCGTACCAGTCGTCGTACTCGGCGGCCCGGCGATCGTAGTACCGGGCGGTCGCGGGATCGGCGGCAAACGCCGGCGAGGGGGTCACCAACCCGAATGTAGATGGTCGAGTGCACCTTTCGGAACGCCGCACTTGGCCCGCCGGCGCCGGTGGTGCGCAGGCCTCCGCGAGCACGCCCCCCGTTTCCGTCTGACCCGTCTGGGTAGCTCAACACGATGGATAACGGAGCGCGTCGCCCCGGTCCACAGACAGGGAAGCGGGCACATCAGAATATGCAGCGGGAGCGCAGCCGTCCCATGATTCGCATGGAGTCGTCGATGCCGGCCGTACCCGAATCGGTCGGGCTGATCAGGCACGCGGTCGCCGACCTCGCCGCGGGAGCGGGTGTCGCGGACGAACAGCTTGACGCGATCCGGCTCGCCGTCTCCGAGGCGGTGACGAACACGGTCCTCTATGCCTACGGCGAGACCGGGGGGGAGGTTCACGCCACGGCCGAGCTCGCGGGTGACGAACTCTGGGTGCTGATCGCCGATGATGGCCGCGGCATCCACGCCGGACCGGAGAGCCGCGGGCTCGGGTTGGGGCTCGCGCTGATGTCCGAGGCGTGCGACGACTTCTCCGTCGTCGAGCGGGCCGGCGACGGCACCGAGCTCCAGCTGCGCTTCAAAATCCAAACGGCGACGCCGCGCGCGGGTCAGGAGCCGTGGCGGGGGTCGAGATCCTCCGCGACCGATCCGCCCTCTTCGACCTTCTCCACGACGACGTAGCGTTCGTGGCGCTCGACGATCACCTCGGCTTCCGGGGCGTTGTGACCGTCGGCCATGAAGAACCGACGCGGGTGCGCCCGGACAAGCTCGTACTCCCCCGGAGTGAGTTCGATCAGCTGGCTACACCCCATCTGGGCGCACTCACACCGAAAGGCAACCAGGGATTTCTGCTCGCCAGGCCAGCGGCCGGCCTGAAGCGCCTCGTTGACATCGCGGAAAACAGCCTCATTGCCCGCGATGCGCCGCTGCAGGTCCCGTTCCATCGGATCATGGTCGCACTTCTGACGAAGCCGCGTTAGCCCCCGGTTGTAACCGGAGGTTTGCATTGACGGGACCCTCGGGGGGCGCTACCAATGGTCTCTTGGGCGATAGCGACCACAGCGTCAGCGAGTCCTATCCGGCCCTGCCTGACGCGGTTCCGCAGGCGCGAATGCAGATCGGAGAGTTCGCAGTGGAAGCCGGCGTCGCCGGCGAGACTCTCCACGCGATCCGCCTGGCGGTCTCCGAAGCGGTCACCAACGCTGTGCGCCACGCCTATCGCGGCGCCACCGGACGGGTCTACGTCACTGCGGCACGGGTCCCCGGTGAGTTCGTCGTGCTCGTCTCCGATGACGGTTGCGGGCACCAGACGCCAGCCGAGAACCCCGGCTTCGGATGGGGTCTCGCCGTGATCGCGGATGCCACCGACCACTTCGTGATCACCGAACGCGGCAGCGGCGGCACCGACGTGCGGATGCGCTTCCGCTTGACGGAGACCCGGGCGCCTGAGGTTCAGGCTCGCGGGTCGATCGACTCGGCGACCACGCCGGCCTGACCCCGCTTCTCGACGACGACCCAGTCCGTACCGCGCTCGACGATGTCTTCGGCATCCGGCAGCTCGTGACCCACGAGCACGAAGAACCGCCGCGGATGCTGCCGGATCCGCTCATAGTCGTGCACGTCGAGCCTGACGACCGCATTGCACTCGAGCGCTGCGCACTCGCAGCGGAACTGCGCCGAGTCCTTCTCACCGGGCCACAGTCCTCGCTCGATCGCCTCGTTGACCTCTCGGAACAACCCCTCGTTGCGAGCGATCCGCTCGAGCGTCGACCGATCCACGAAGATATCGTCGCACGCCGTGAGCCGAATGCGGATCCCAAGGCCTCAGGCGGCGCCGGCGCCGTCTACCGTCTCGGGCATGCCCGCCACCCATCGCGATCGTGTCGAGGCCGTCCTCGCCGATGCCGCCGCGGCTCACGAGCAGCTGGTCGCGACCCTGCCCGCTGAGCTCGGCGCCTCGCTGCCGGTCGACGCACAGGGGGTCACCCGGGCAATCGATCTGCTCGCCACCGCCGCGGGGCTCTCGGATCAGGAGCGGCGAGAGCTCGTCCGGCCCCATGCCCTCAACCCGGCTGTGCTCCACGCCCGCGTGTTCGGACGCGCCCCGCTCGCGCGGGAAACCGTCATCGGCTCGTTCGTTGAGGGTGCGCGGGTGCGGGCCGATGCGCTGACGGCCCTCGCGGACGCGATCGGCGGCGAGGCCCTCGGGCTCGAGGTCCGTCGCCTGCTCGTCGCCCACCCGCTCCCGGGCGCCGGAGATGAGGACGTGGTGGTTCCGGCACTGCAGGCCGCCTACGCCGCACACGAACGTGCGGCGATCATGATCGCCGAGCAGCTCGACGCTGACTGATCCGGCTATGCGGCCGCGGCGTTGCCCACGCCGAGCCGCTCGAGCAACGTCTCGACTGAGCCGATCCGCGGGACGAACAGGAAGGAGAACGTCGCCGTGGAGGCCTCGACCGTGAGCTGCGAGCGCATCAACACCGTCGGGTCCGTCGGATTGCCGCCGCTGGCGGCGCTCTGGGAGAGCAGCTCGCCGAGCAGATCGACTTCCACCGTCGGCGGGTCTGGTTCGAGCGCCATCCCGGTCATCTCGACGATCGCGTTGAGATACGAGGAGGCGAGGATGTTTCCGACCTCTTGGAGCGCGGTCGCGCCGAGCTCGTCGTCAAGGCTGGTGCCCAGCAGCTGGCAGAGCTGCTCGCCGGCATCGTCGGGGAAGACGAGTAGGACGGTTCCCCCGTCGTCGTGGATCGGAGTGTCGACGAGGGCGGAGCGGCTCATCGGCGAGCCAATGTGATCGATCGCCTCGGCGAGGACCGTGAGCAGGGCCTCCGAATAACTGATGTCGACCGGACGCCCGAGCAGCTGCGAGAGCGCGGTCGCCGCATGTCCTGAGCCGATGTTCGCCACCTCGCGCAGGGCACTCTGCTGAAGCTCGCTGAACCCGAGCCGGGCGCCTCCGCCGACTGACCACTCGCCGACGACGGCTCCAGGCTCGAGGATCGGGATCACCTCGTCCTCGAGCAGGATGACGCCGCTGGCAAAGTCGCCGCTTGCCATGTCGGGCATCGTCATGCGCTCGAGCTCGAGCTGCCCGACGAGCTCCTCCACGGCAAACGCCCGGCGTCGGCCGGCGGCCCATACAACGACCGCCGCGGTGGGTGACCCCGGGTCGTGGCCGAGGCGCTCCGCCAGGTTGACGAGCTCGATCACGGTTCCTCGGAAGCGCACCACGCGCTTGGCGCCAACCCGGCGCGACACCTGGCTGCGAAGGTCGAACGTCTGCTCGACAGAGTTCATCGGCAGAGCCCACGGAAGGCCGCCGGCGCGGACGACGAGGATGTGAACGGACTCAGACATCGTGGCTCCAATTCGAGGGCAGCTGCTCCCCCGGTGATCGACACCGGACGGCAGCGCTTTACCGCGAGTGCGGACCGGGGCCCGGGACGGCCTGGCGGAGCGTGGCTACGGGACGCAGCGAATGCCGCACGGCACTCAGCACGGCGTCGCGGCTGAACGGCTTCACGAGGAACCCCCGCGCTCCGTGCTCGACCGCTTCGCGGGCCTGATCGGAGTGGGCGGAGCCGGCGCAGATGAGGATCGGCAGCGCCGGGTCGATCATCAGCATCCGGCGAATCGTCCCGAGCTCGCTCTGTCCGGACGTCGAGATCCCGTACATGACGAGTTCCGGCTCAAGATCATCCAGCCGCGCGACGGCACCGAGTCCGTCCTCGGCCTCGCCGACGATCTCGTGCCCAGCGTCCGTGAGGATCTGCCACAGCAGACGGCGCACGAGTACATGATCTTCGACGATGAGGATGCGGGCCACGGGTTCGGTGTCCTTTCCGGGATCGGGCGCCACGTTGTGCGTTGTCCCACCCCCCTCATCGGGACCACCGAGGTTGGGTCATTCCGAATTGACAAAAATTCGACGTTCGTCGAGGTCGCTCATGCGTCGGCCGCGGACAGGATCTCCTCGATCAGCTCGGCCTTGGCATCGGCGTACTCGTTCATGTCCCGCCATTCACGGGTGGCCAGCTCGCGCTTGAGGTGCTCGTAGGCGGCTCGATGTGTCGGAGACCGACGCAGCTGATCCCGGAACGACAACTGCCGCCGCGCCTCGTCGTCGCCGTCGCGCCAAATGTGGACGTGGACGTCGCGCGCCGGGGTGCGGAACATCCGGTGCCCGGGCTCGCGCACGCGCAGCTCGTATCCCGCGGCCGCGAGCGCCGTCGCGCTCCGGAGTCTCCACAGGCGCGATTCTCGCAACCTCAGAGCGCGCTCCGGTCGGGGGTGTCGCGTAGGATCCCGCCGACGATGCGATGGCTCGTGGCACTAATCGTCTGGGCGGCGTCCGTGGCGGGCGCCGTGGCGCTGTCCGGCGTCGTCTCGACGAGCGCCAAGTCCCAGCAGGCGGCCGCCTCGTTCGACGCCGGCGCGGTCACGGCGGCGGACAGCAATTCGCTGTTCCACACGAAGAACTTCGGCAAGGTCCTCGGGATCGTCCGCAGCCACGTCGGGGCCGGGGCGGCGTTCGATTCGGTCGTGATCTATCCCGGCTACGTCTCGATGACCCAGGTGAAGGGGAGTCGGGAGGCGGACGTGTACGTTGCCGCCAACGGGCGCGTCGACGTCACCGACTCCGGGAGCCACATCGGATCCGACCCGGTGTACACGCTTCGGCACATCCGCGCCGATGTTCCGGCGCGGATCGCGCAACGCATCAATGCGCTCGCCCACACCCCGCTCGCTCAGCTGCACTACATGGTGTACGAGTCCGATCCGATTACGCGTCGCACGCGCTGGTTGATCTACACGGTCGAGGGCAACCCGATCACGTACTTCGAGACGTCGGGCCCGAATGGACGCCTGTTCAAGCTCGGGCCGAGCGGGCTCGAGCCGGTCCGCGGCTGACCTCACGTCAACCCAGCGGCGGCCGCTCGGCCAGGATCTGCACGAGCACGATTCGACGACCCTCGACGTTCCGAGCGAGTCCAGCCATCCGTGCATCGTGCTCCGGCATCAGGAGGTGCAGACCCAGCGACTCGGGCGCGGGGCGAGCCGGCTCGGCCTGGGCGGCGGCGCCGATCGCCGCGAGGGCGTCCTGGTCCTCGCGCCACTCCCGGATGGTCAGCCCCGCCTCGGTGAGCAGCGCGCGCACCTCGTCAGCCGGGACGATCCAGCTCTGCCCGGGGCCGTCGGCCCACGGAACCGGGAACTCGACGGGACCCCCGGGACCGGCGATGAGCTCAAACAGGGCGACCCGACCCCCGGGCGCCGCAACGCGCGCTGCCAGTGTCCGGCGTCCCCAGCGTGAGCGGTCGAGCAGTTCGTCGGGATCGTGCTCCGGGGAAACTACGGATGACGGGATCCGCGATCGTCCGGATATTGGTGCGGGATGGAAGATCTGCTGCGATGCCCGGCGTGCGGCGACGCGTTGGGCGTCTACGAACCACTGATCGCGATCAGCCGCGGGAGCGCGCGGATCACGTCGCTCGCGCGCGAGCCGGACGTCAGCTGCGGCACCGACGCGGTCGTCCACCGCGTCTGCGCCCTCGATGGCCGGGCAGCGGACGCCGGGCTCACCGCAGCTGCCGCCGCGAGCCTCTCTCACTGAGCGCCGCCGCCCGGGCCGCATCCTCCGTCCACGCGCCCGCTGCCTCCACGAGCGGTCCTGTGCGGGGCGGCACCTGACGGGAGAGCACGATGTAGCTCGTGCACCGTCGGATCGCCGGATTGCCGAGCAGCTCGTTGACGAGCGCCTGGAGGTGCTCGGTGTCCCGCGCGACGATCCGGCAGATGACGTCCTGAGGGCCGCTGATCGCGTCCGCCTCAAGCAACTCGGGCATCGCATGCATCACGTCGACGGCTTCGGCGAGGCGTCCCTGGGCGAGCTCGATCAGCACGAACGCGGTGATCGGATAACCGAGCGAGGTCGCGTCGACCTCGGGCCCGTGGCCGGTGATGACGCCGGAGCGCTCGAGCTTTGCCAGCCGCGCCTGCACGGTCCCGCGCGCGACTCGGAGCCGTCTCGCCACCTCGAGCAACCCGACCCGGGGGTTCTCCCGCAGCGTCGCGATCAGCCGGGCGTCGAGCTGGTCAATGGTCATATTGCCCAGGAATATACGCCGCCATCCCGCAATCCTCGTCATTCTGCCCACCTCGACTGGTCAGACTTGCACTTCCCGGGGGCGCGTGCTGGAGTCGGCCGCGAGGGATGTTTGAGGAAGCTCAGCTCTATTCGCCCGTGAGTGCGGGCGCCGACGGTTCGGTCACCGTCCACCTCGCGCACGACCATCCCGGCGCCAACGATCCGTCTTACCGCGCGCGCCGGGGCGAGATCGCGGCTGCGGCGCTCGCCTGGCGCTCCGGCGAGCCCGCGCCGCGGATCTCGTACACCGAGTCCGAGCAGACGGTGTGGCGCACGGTGTGCCGGGAGCTCCAGCCCAAGCACGAGCGCTACGCGATCCGCGAGTACCGCGCCGCGGTCGCGGCGCTCGATCTCCCGGCCGACCACGTGCCCGGCCTCGACGAGGTCACCGAACGCCTGCGTCCACATGGCGGCTGGCGCTACGTCCCGGCCGCCGGCCTCGTCGCGCTCGACGTCTTCTACGGCTCGCTCGCCGACCGCAGGTTCCACTGCACCCAGTACGTCCGGCATCCGGACGTACCGCTGTACACGCCGGAGCCGGACATCATCCATGAGGTCGTCGGGCACGCTCATCTGCTCGCCACGCCGACGTTCGGCGAGCTCCATCGGTTGGCCGGCATCGCCGCCCGGCGACTGCGGGACCCGGAGAACCTGCGCTTTCTCTCCCGGGTGTTCTGGTTCACCCTTGAGTTCGGCGTCGTCGTCGAGGACGGCCAGCTGCGGGCCTACGGCGCGGGGATCCTCTCGAGCTTCGGCGAGATCGACGAATTCCGCGCCATGGAGCACCGCCCGCTGGACGTCGCCGAGATGGGCACCGCGGACTACGACATCACCGCCTACCAACCCGTCCTCTATCGCGCCGACTCGACCGACGAGGTGCTCGAGGTGATCGGCGGCTTCTTCACGAGCGCCACCGACGAGACGATCGCGGCCCTGTCCGGGCGGGCCGCCGCACTGCACTAACGGCAAGGGAGACAACCGATGGCGACCACGACCCCGCTCACACACGCGCTCGAGACCCGCGACTTCATGCCGCTGCACGGCATCGATCACGTCGAGCTGTGGGTGGGGAACGCTGCCCACTCGAGCTACTACCTGACCCGGGCCTACGGGTTCACCGAGGTCGCCTATCAGGGACTTGAGACCGGCGTGCGCGATCGCACATCGCACGTCGTGCAGCAGGGTCGCGTCCGGCTCGTCCTCACCGGCGCGCTTCACTCCGACTCGCCGATCGCGCGCGACCACGCCCGCCACGGCGACGGCGTCAAGGTGATCGCGCTGTCGGTGCCCGACGTCGACCGCGCGTTCGGGGAGGCCACGACCCGCGGCGCTCGGGGAGTGACGGCACCCCACACGATCGCCGACGGCAGCGGCGAGGTCCGGATCGCCGAGATCGCCACGTTCGGCGACACCCTGCATCGGTTCGTCGACCGCTCGGGGTATCGGGGTGCGTTCCTCCCCGGCTACGAGGCAGCCCCCGAGCGCTCAGGCGGCTCCGAGGCGATGCTCCTGACGATCGACCACATCGTCGGCAACGTCGAGCTCGGTGCGATGGAGCGCTGGGTCCACTACTACGAGGACGTGTTCGGGATGACGGAGATGATCCACTTCTCCGACGAGGCGATCTCGACCGAGTACTCGGCGCTGATGTCGAAGGTCGTGACGTCCGGCGACGGCCGCGTCAAGTTTCCGATCAACGAGCCCGCCGAGGGCAAGCGGAAGTCGCAGATCGATGAGTTCCTCGAGTTCTACGAGGGCGCCGGCAGTCAGCACATCGCGCTCTCCACGCGTGACATCGTCGGGACCGTCGAGCGCCTCGGAGAGCGCGGCGTCGAGTTCCTGCGCACGCCGGACGACTACTACGACGCGGTGCCCGAGCGCATCGGCGAGATCGATGAGTCGATCATCGATCTACGGCGACTCGGGATCCTCGTCGACCGTGACGACGAGGGGTATCTGCTCCAGATCTTCACCAAGCCGCTCGGGGACCGGCCGACGATCTTCTTCGAGCTGATCGAACGCCACGGCGCGCGCGGCTTTGGGGAGGGGAACTTCCGGGCTCTGTTCGAGGCGATCGAGCGTGAGCAGGAGCGGCGCGGGAACCTCTGATGCGCTACCTGGAGCTCGGCACGATTCCGCCCAAGCGCCACGTCCAGTTCAGGGGCAACGGTCGCCTGCTCGTCGAGGAGGTCATGGGCTACGAGGGGTTCTCCGGCAACGAGTCGATCCTGTACCACCTCCGCTCCCCGTGCCGGATCGACGCCGTCGGGGCCCTCACGCCGATCGATCGACCTCTCTGGCCACCGGACGCCCATGTGCATCGGCTCGCCGACATGCGCGCGATTCCTCCCGGCGGCGACCCTCTGACCGGTCGGCGCCTCGTCATGTTCAACGCCGACCTCGAGATGTCCGTGGTCAAACCGACCGAGACGCGAGAGGGCTTCTACCGCAACGGCGCGGGTGACGAGCTCCTCTATATCCATCGCGGCGGCGGCGTCCTGCGCACCGTCTTCGGGCGGCTGCCGTTCCGCGAGCGCGACTACGTCGTCATCCCCCGTGGGACAACGCTCACATGGGACCTCGAGCCTGGCTCAGAGCAATTCTGGCTGTGCTTTCACACCCCGGGAGAGCTCGAGACCCCACAGCGCTATCGCAACCGCTACGGCCAACTGCTCGAGCACGCGCCGTTCTCCCAGCGCGACGTCCACGGGCCACGCGAGTTGGAGACCTGCGACGAGTCCGGGAGCTTCCCGCTCACCGTGCGGGTGCCGGGCGGTCTCCAGGACTACACGCTCGACCGCCACCCATTCGACGTCGTCGGCTGGGACGGCTACGTGTGGCCGTACACGTTCAACGCTGACGACTTCGAGCCGCGGGCCGGGCGCGTCCACCTGCCGCCGCCGACCCACCAGACGTTCCAGGGACCGAACTTCGTCATCTGCACCTTTGCGCCTCGGCTGCTCGACTGGGATCCCGAGGCCGTCCCGCTGCCCTACCACCACTCGAACATCCAGTCCGAGGAGGTCATGTTCTATGCCGCCGGGGACTACGCGGCACGCAAGGGCGTTGACGTCGGCTGCATCACGCTACATCCGTCAGGCCTCCCGCACGGCCCGCAACCGGGCGCCGTCGAGCGCGCGCTGGGGGCGACCCGGACTGACGAACTCGCGGTCATGTGGGACACGTTTGCACCGCTCGCGTTGACGCCGCTGTGGCACGAGCACGAGAACCCGGGATACGCGTATTCGTGGAATCCGGATCGGTTTGGGGAGGGCAACTCACCCGACGTTGGAAGGGCGTTGGGTGTCGCGGAGAACCCGGTCACCCCCGCGGCGGCGGTGACCGGGCCATCCGCCTGATCGCGCAGTCGTGATTGCGGGCTCGGCCGTCGGGTAACCCCTGACGGATGCCGACGAACCCAACGAGGGCCTACTCGCCCAACGATCCCAAGCCGCTCGGCGGCTATGCGATCCTGCTGCTCGCGTTCCATGCCCTCGTCGCCGTGCTCGTGGCTCTGCGACTCCGTTCACGCAAACAGCTCCCGCAGACGATCCCCGTGCAGGACATCGCGCTGCTCAGCGTCGGCACGTTCAAGCTGAGCCGGCTGATCACGAAGGACAAGGTGACCGCGGCCGTGCGTGCCCCGTTCACCGAGTATCAGGAGGCCGGAGGGCCGGCCGAGGTCGAGGAAAAGGCTCGCGGCGAAGGCCTGCGCCGAGCCGTCGGCGAGCTTCTCGTGTGCCCGTACTGCATCGGCCAGTGGATCGCGACGCTCCTGCTCGCCGCCTATATCTGGCAGCCGCGCCTGACCCGGACAGCGGCCTCGCTGCTGGCGATTGTCACCGGCTCCGATTTCATCCAGCAGCTCTGGGTGGCCGTCGACAAGGCGGCCTGACTGCGACCGCTAGGCCTTCTGCTTTTCAGCGCGTTTTTTCTTCGCCGTGCCGCTCTTCCCGGTCATCTCCTGAAGCGTCCGCTCCAGCGCATCCATCAGATCCGGTGCCGGCGCGGGCGCCTTCGTCTCGGTCGGAGCGGTGATCGTGTCGCCCTTGCGCTTGCGTCTGACGATCGCCTGCAGGCGCTTGCGATATTCGTCGCGGTAGCGCTCGGGTTCCCACTCGGTCGAGAGCTCCTCGATCACGGCGACCGCTGCGTTCACCTGCTCGGGCGTCGGCTTGTGCGACTTCTGAGTCGCCGCGTCGACATCTTTGGTCGACCGAACCTCATCGGCAAACAGCATCGTCGTCAGCGTCAGCACGCCGTCGCGCGCCCGGACAAGCGCGAGGTACTCCTTGGCACGCATCACGAACTGCCCGAGCGCTGCCCGATCGGTCCGGCCCATGACCTCGGCAAGCAGCCGGTAGGCGCGCTTGGCACCGTCGTCGTCGGATGCCGGCACGAGAAAGTACGGGTGGTCGAAGTAGATCGGGTCGACGTCGTTGAGGTCGACGAACCGTTCGATGTCGATCGTCCGCGTCCGGCGCGGTTCGAGCGCCTCGAGCTCGAGATCGCTGACGATCACCTGCATGCCATCGTCGCAGTCGTATCCGTGCGCGATCTCCTCGTAGGGAACCTCGACGTCCTCCTTCTCGCAGATCCGGTGGATCTCGATCGGCGCGCCGTCCTTCTCGTGGATCTGCGTGAAATGGAGATCCTGGTCGCGGACCGCGGTGATCATCGCGACCGGCACATTGACGAGGCCAAAGCTCAGCGAGCCGGTCCACAGCGACCGTGCCATCAGCGGCTCCCCGCCAGTGAGGCCTCGAGCGCAGCCGCCAGGTCGGTCCCGTCCTGAAGTGTCTCGAGGTCATCCGGCGCGGGCAGTTCCTCGCCCCGGGCCTTGGCCGCGACAAGCGCGAGCACGCGCTCGCGGTAGCTATCGGAGAAGTCCGTCGCCCTGAAATCCTCGTGGAGCGAGTCGACGAGCCTGCTCGCCATCTCGATCTCGCGCTTGCTCGGCTTGCGGCCCCGGCTCGGGACATCGACATCGTCCGGCGCGACGAGTTCGTCGGTGAACCGCACCGTGTGCAGCGCGAGCACGTCCTCGCGCGGGCGAATCGCGACGAGGTACTCCCGGTTGTGAAAGACCCAGCGCCCGATCCCGGCTCGGTCTGACTTCCGCAGCGCATCGTGCAGGAGGCGATATGCGTCGGCGCCCTTGGCGCCGGCTCCGAGGTAGTAGGTCTTGTCGAAGAACACCGGATCGATCTCGGGGGCCCGTACGAACTCGTCGAGCTCGATCAATCGTGAACGCTCGCCGGCGGCGGCGGCGATCTCGTCCTGGCTCAGCAGCACGTACTCGCCGGAGCGCACCTCGTAGCCCTTGGCCACTTGCTTGTACGGCACCTCCTTGCCGTCCTTGCCGCAGATCCGCTTCTGCTTGATCTGAGCGCCGTCCTTGGCGTGAACCTGATGGAAGTGAACGCCCCGGTCCTCCGTCGCGGAATGGACCTTGATCGGCACGCTGATCAAGCCGAATGTGACCGTCCCGTTCCAGATTGAGCGCGCCATCTCGACCGGCTACCCGATGCGGCGGCGGTTTCAACGGCGCGGACCCGGGTGAACTCAAAGGGGAACCCGCACGCGAATGGAGAGCGACGTTGACCAGTCTCGATGAGCAGCTGACGAAGTACCTCACCGACGCTCACGCGATCGAGGAGCAGGCGTTGGTGCAGATGAAGATGGCGCCGGGGATCGCCGCCGATCCCGAGATCGCCGCGGCCTTCGAGCAGCACGCGACCGAAACCGCCGGCCACGAGCAGCTGATCCGCGAGCGGCTCGAGGCCCGTGATGCGCATCCGTCAACGGTCAAGGATCTCGCCGGCAGGGTGACGGGTCAGGGGTTCGCCCTGTTCGCGAAGTTCCAGCCCGACACGCCCGGCAAGCTCGTAGCGCATGCCTACTCCTATGAGCACATGGAGCTCGCCGCCTACGACCTGCTCGGTCGCGTCGCGGAACGGGCGCGCGACCCGGAGACGGCGGAGGTCGCGAGCCGCATCCTCGCGGAGGAGCGGACGATGGCTGAGCAGCTCTCGCTGCTGTTCGACCGCGCGGTTGAGGCCTCGCTGCGCGAGCAGCAGACAGACAACCTCGATGACCAGCTGGGCGCCTACCTTGAGGACGCTCACGCGCTTGAGGCCCAGGCGATCGAGCTGCTCAGCAAGGGCGCCAAGATCGGCGGAGCCGACGAGCTCGTCGCCGCGTTCGAGCAGCACCTCGAAGAAACGCGTGAGCACGCGCGACTGATCGACGAGCGCCTTCAGGCGCGGGGGGGCTCTCCGTCCGCGATCAAGGATGCCGCGCTGCGGATGGGTGCGCTGAACTGGGGCGCCTTCTTCGCCTCCCAGCCGGATACGCCGCTCAAGCTCGCGGGGTTCGCCTACGCCTACGAACATCTCGAGGTCGCGGGCTACGAGTTGCTCCGCCGGGTCGCCCGGCTCGCCGGCGACGACGAGACCGAGGCGGTCGCCGAGCGGATCCTCGTGGAGGAGCGCACCGCCGCTGAGAAGCTCCACGATCTGTTCGATATCGCAATCGATGCCGCGCTGCGCGACCAGGAGGTGAGTGTCTGAGGTCGGCGTCACGGCAGCTGCCGCCAGCAGACTGGGAGACTCCCGGCGATGGAACGCGCCGCACCGGGGAGCTCCGCCACCCCGCCGATCGACGACGAACCCGCGCCCGTGCCGGACGGCGCCACGCTCCGTGCGGTGTTCGACGCCGGGACGGCGTACTCGGTCGGGATCGAAGACGAGCTCGTGCTCGTGGAGCCGGAGACGCTTGAGCTCGGCCCGTACGGACCCGCAGTGCTCGAGCGCCTGTCCGGCGATGAGCGCTTCAAGCTCGAGCTCCCGACCTCTCAGCTGGAGATCGTGACCCCGCCGGTGTCGACGGCCGCTGAGCTCACGAGGCCGCTGCTCGACGCGCGTCGGGCACTCGCTGCTGCGGCCGAGGGGATCGCCCGCCCCGTCGGCGTGCCCGTGCACCCCTTCAGTCCCGGGCTCGGCACGCTCAACGACTCCGAGCGTTACGCCCACACGCTCGCCGAGTACGCGCAGGTCGCCCGCCGCCAGCTCGTGTGCGCGATGCAGGTGCACGTGGGGGTCGGCGGCGCGGATCGTGCGCTCGCTGTCTACAACGTCGCTCGCTCCTACCTACCGCTGCTCGCCGCCCTCGCCGCCAACGCTCCGTACTACGAGGGTCGTGACACCGGGCTCGCCTCCGTCCGTCCGAAGCTCTCCGAGCTGCTGCCGCGCCAGGGCGTGCCGCCGGCGCTCGAGTCCTGGGAGCATCTGTCGAGAATCCTCGCCTGGGGCGCCACCTCGGGAAACTTCGCGACTGCCCGCACCTGGTGGTGGGAGCTGCGCCCGCACACGAGCTACGGAACGCTCGAGTTCCGCGTCCCAGACGCCCAGAGCAGCGTCGCCGACGCGGTGGCGATCGCGGCCGTCACCCAGTCTCTGGTCGCCTGGCTCGCTGAGCGCCACGCGGCGGGGGAGCGCGAACACGTTGCCGAGACGTGGGCGATCGCCGAAAACCGGTGGTCGGCATGCCGGCACGGCGTCGACGGGACGATGGCCGATCTGCAGACCGGCGAGCGCCGGCCCACTCGCGAATGCCTGCGCGAGCTGTTCGACACGCTCGCTCCGAGCGCGGCGCGGCTTGGCTCCTCCGCGCCGCTTGACCACGCGCGCGGACTGGCGGAGCGCAACGGCGCGATCGCTCAACGTGAGGCGGCCGGCGAGGGCGATGTCCGCGCAGCGACCTCGTGGCTCGCAGAGCGCTTCCTGGAGGACCCAGCCGGGTAGCGCTGGGGCATGAGGCGACTGCCCATGGCGCGGGGCGACATTTCCGCATGGACGATTGACACGCTGGTGAGGCCGGCCGGGCCGATCACGCCGCCGCGGATGTCCTCAGCGGCAGATCCGCTCGATGAGGATCTCCAGCTCGCGCTGTACCTCCTCTACGAACTCCACTACCGCGGCCTCCCCGGCGTCGACGAGCGGTGGGAGTGGGAGCCGACGCTGCTTGCGGTGCGGGCTGAGCTCGAGTCGCGGTTCGAGGCGGCGCTGCGCGCCGCAGTCCCGTTCGGAGACGAGGTCGTCGCGGTCGCCGACATCGACCTGGCGCTGCGGGCCATCTCCGAGCGCGAGTCCCCCTCGCTGTCGACCTACGTCAAGTCGAGCGCGACGCTGCCCCAGGCGATGGAGTTCCTCGTGCATCGCTCGGCGTACCAGTTGAAGGAGGCGGACCCCCATTCGTGGGCGATTCCACGCCTGACCGGGCGCGCCAAGGCGGCGTTGATCGAGATCCAGCACGACGAGTACGGCGGCGGGCGACCCGAGTGGATTCACGCCGAGCTGTTCGGGCGGGCGATGGCCGCGGCTGGCCTCGATCGCACCTACGGTGCGTACGTTGATCACATCCCAGCGATCACGCTGGCGACCGTCAACCTGATGTCGCTGTTCGGCTTGCACCGTCGCTGGCGCGGCGCCATCGTCGGTCACCTCGCGCTGTTCGAGATGACCTCCTCGATCCCAAACCGGCGTTACGGCGACGGACTTCGGCGCCTCGGCCTCGGCGGCGACGCGACGCTGTTCTTCGACGAGCACGTCGAGGCGGACGCCGTCCACGAGAGCATCGCCTCCGTCGACCTCGCGGGGGGCCTGCTTGAGGACGAGCCAGCGCTTGCGCCGTCGCTCCTCTGGGGCGCAGAAACCCTCAGTTTTCTCGAGGGCCGATGGGCGGCGTGGTTGCTCGAGTGCTGGCGCTCGGACGCCACGTCGTTGCGGTGGCCGCTAGCTGTCGTCGATCACGACGTGCTCGGAGGGAGCGCGGAACCCGACGAGCTTGTGCGTTCCGTCACATAGCGGCAGCAGCCGGGACCGACCACATCGGCACAGCGCCACCGGTCCCGTCCGGCGGGCAATCGCTTGACCATCTCGGTCACGCAGATCGCAGGGGCCCCGTACGAGCAGAGGGCCGTCTCGGTAGGCGGTGAGCGTCACGGCGTTCTTCGCGGCCATCGAGCAAAGGACTCCCCGCCATGAGCAGAATCAAAGCGCTTCGTCAAGGCCCCACGTCATCACGCAGACCTGGCCCCATGGGGCCAGTTTGCGGCCGAGACGCGGTGGGTAGTTCAACTGCACGCGGCTAGCGGTGAATCGAAATCCTTGCGGCTACCGGTGAAACTTCAAAGGAGGTTCCCACGTGGCACAAGTGCTCCATGAACGGACTGATAGGGGAAGCGCCGTCGTCGATCGGGGCGAGACCAACGAGTTGTTCCATCGCTGGCAGGTCGACCGTGACCAGCGTGCACGCGAGCTGCTCGTCGAGCGCTTCCTGCCGTTGGCGCGCAAGCTGGCGCGCCGGTACAGCGGGGCTCATGAGCCGTTCGACGACCTGCTGCAGGTTGCGAGCCTCGGCCTCGTCAAGGCGATCGATCGCTTCGATACCAGCCGCGGGACGGCGTTCTCGTCGTTCGCTGTGCCGACGATCCTCGGTGAACTGAAGCGATACTTCCGCGACCTCGGCTGGTCGGTCCACGTGCCTCGTGGTGCCCAGGAATTGGCCCTGAAGGTCGAGGAGGCGCGGCAGCGGATGAGTTCGCGCACTGGGCGCCCGCCGAGCGTGCCCGAGTTGGCCGAGTACCTCGAGCTGAGCGTCGAGGACGTCCTTGAGGCGCTTGAGACCGCCGGCGCCCACCACACCGCATCGCTCGACGCCCCCCGGGACGACGGGGAGGACGAGTCCGGCACGCTCGCCGACGCCTTTGGCTCGGTGGACGAACGGTTCGAGCTCGTCGACGACAAGGTGACAATCGCCGCTGCCGCTCGTCATCTCGGCGCTCGCGAGCGCCGCGTGTTGCTGCTCCGCTTCGTCGAGGACATGACCCAGAGCCAGATCGCGTCGATGATCGGCGTGTCCCAGATGCAGGTGTCCCGCATCCTTCGACGCGCGCTCGATCAGCTGCGGGAGCTCACCCAGCAGGGAGAGCCCGCCGAGGCGTGAGTTGGCCGTTTCGCCGGCGGTCGCGACACCCGGGGAGACGCTGGGGTGCTTGGTCGCGCCCCGGCTGGGGTGCCTGGTCGCGCCCCGCCGTCGTCTGATTTACAACAAACGCGTTTGACGCGCCCGGTGAGGGGTATCTGCTCGTGCACACGACGAGCGCCGCTCCACGGGTACACGCGTCGGACCGCATTGGACCCGTGGGGGACTGCCGGCGGGACGCGGTTTCCTCTCTCCGTCGCGTGCCCGCCGGCGGCCTCGCCGAGAATGACGCGCCGAACCGGCGGTTGGCGCGATACTGATGACAACGTGGCCGAGCCGACACTCATCCAAGGCATCCGCCGTGAGCCGCCGGATCGTCCGGAGTCACCGGCGGGAATGTGACGTCCTCCGGTGATCCCTGATCCGTCGTCCCCCGATGCGACAGCCGTTCAGGCGCCGACGCTCACGCTTGAACTCGAGAGTCGGCCGGAGACGCTGACGCTCGTGCGCGGGATGCTCGGCGGAATCGCCGAGCTGCTCGCGATGGACGCAGAACTGCTCGACGACGTCAAGACCGCCGTCAGCGAGGCGTGCAACAACGTCGTCCTCCACGCTTATCCCGATGGTTCAGGCCCACTCAGCGTGTGTCTGAACATCACCGGGGCCGGGATCGAGGTGACGGTCCGCGACCACGGCATCGGCATTCCGGATATCGCCGCCGACGACGACCGCGTGCAGGGCGTCGGCCTGCCCGTCATCCGGGCGCTCGCTCAGCGGGCCGAGTTCAGCCCGATGCGGGACGGAGGGACCGAAGTGTGGATGCTGTTCCCGGCGCGCCGCGACGGCCACACGCTCTTCACGTGCCCCGATGACCCGGCGCCAGACGACGGCGTCATGCGCCGACTCACCGGCGATGCTGTCGTGTCGGTGTCCCCGGTCGGACTGCTCAGCGGCGTGCTCGGCCGGCTCTCCCGGGCACTCGCGGCGAGCGCTCGGTTCTCGTTGGATCGCTTCTCGGACGTCTACCTCGTCACCGACGCAATCGCCGCCCACGGCGCCCGGGCGGCGAATGGGCCGCGGATTGGTTTCTCGATCAGGGCCGGCGGTCGCCGACTCGAGTTGATCGTCGGCCCGTTCCGGGCCGGCAGCGGCGAGGAACTGCGCCGCGCCGGGGGCGAGGACGCGTCCGATTCACCACTCTCGTTGCTCACCGACGAGCTCGAGATCGAATCGGACAACGGAACCGAGATGCTGCGGCTGGTCATGATCGACCACCGGCGCTGGCCCGGGGCCTGATGTCTCGCCCCCTAGCTGGCGTCGATCAGCTCGCCGGGCGTGTCGGCGAACCGCAGTCGCTCTTCGACACCGGTGAGGCTGAGCAAACGCTGGACCTGCTGCGGACCCCGGACGAGCCCGAACTGCTTGCCCGCCTGCTCGGCCCGTTGGTGCGCCTTCACGAGCGTGCTGAGCCCGGTCGAATCCATGAACTCCAGCTCGCGGAGATCGAGCACGATCTGCTCGGCATCGGACTCGGTGGCCCGTGTCAGCTCATCCTCGAGAGCTGCACTCGAGGCGAGATCCAACTCTCCGCTGACGCTGATGACGCTGGCGCGTCCCTCGTTCAGTACCTCTACGCGAAAGTGGCTTTGCACGCTAGGCCCGAGCGTACTGATATGCCGCGAACGATGCCGCCATCACGGCGTTTGAGCGCGCCGGGGACCGGGGAAACTCATCGGCCATGAGCACGATCGCGTTTCTCGGAACCGGGACGATGGGTCTGCCGATGGCGCGCAACCTCTGCCGCGGCGGGTTCGACCTCCGCGTCTGGAACCGGACGCTCGAGCGCGCCCGGCCGCTCGAGGCCGACGGTGCGACGCTGTGTGCGGACCCGGCCGACGCCGCGCACGAGGCGGACATCGTGCTGACGATGCTGAGCGACACCGAGGCGGTCCTCGCTGCCGCAGCGCCGGCGCTCGTGGCCATGCCGTCGAAAGCGCCGTGGCTCCAGATGAGCACGATCGGCCTCGAGGGCACGAACAGGTGCGTTGAGCTCGCCGATCGAGCCGGGGTCGCGCTCGTCGACGCCCCTGTGCTTGGCACTCGAGAGCCGGCGGAGAAGGCCCAGCTGGTGATCCTCGCCTCAGGGCCACCTGATGCCCGGGAGCGTGCCCAACCGGTGTTCGACATCGTCGGCAAGCGCACTCAGTGGCTCGGCGAGGCCGGGGCCGGGTCGCGGTGCAAGGTGGTCGTCAACAGCTGGATCGTCGGCCTCGTCAACGTCCTCGCGGAGACGATCGGCCTCGCCCAGGCCCTCGACCTTGATCCCCAGCAGTTCTTTGACGCGGTCGACGGCGGCCCGCTCGACAATCCGTACGCGCGCCTGAAAGGCGCCGCGATGATCGCGGGGAACTTCGACGACGCCGCGTTCCGGCTGGCCCTCGCGCGCAAGGACGCCGACCTCGTGCTCGAAGCGGCGGCCCGCATCGGCGTTGAGCTGCCGGTCATGGACGCGATTGCCGCGCGGATGCGCCGAGCCGAGGAGGCCGGGCACGGCGACGAAGACATGGCGGCGACGTATTGGGTGACGGCGCCCGGCGGCGACGGGAAGTCCGGCGACGGTCACCCGCCGGCGTAGGCCCAGCGACGGTTACGCGACCGTTACCGGCGGGTAGCCAACGCGCACGTGGCTGGGAGGCCCGAAATCTCCGGAAGGAGCTCTCATGGTCGCATTGATCGTGCTGCTGCTGATCCTCGCCCTGTTCGGGGGTTTGGGATTCGCCGCACACATTCTGTGGTTCGTCTTGATCGCAGCACTCGTCCTGTGGGTGCTGGGATTTTTCGTCGGAGGAATCGAGTCAGGCGCCGGGCGCCGTCGCTGGTACGGCCGCTGGTAGCGGCGCGCGTTCGCGGCCGGGACGACCGTCGTGCCTGGGCGTCAGCGACGCGTGGGAGCGTCGCTGCGGCGGTCGTCCGTCAGGTCACGCAGCCGCTGGAGCGAACGTCGCAACAGCCGGGACACCTGCATCTGCGAAACCCCGACGCGCTCGGCGATCTCAGTCTGGGTGAGGTCGGCACCGAAGCGCAGGAACAGGATCTCCCGCTCTCGCTGGGGCAAATGCTTGGCCGCCGCGAAGATCGTCGCCTGGTCATCGACGAGGCTGAGTCGGTGGTCGCCTCCGCCGAACGTCTCGATCCGGCTTGCGACGCCGTCGGAGTCGCCGCTCGACATTGGGGCGTCGAGCGACACCGTGTCGTAGGCCTCGGCGGTCTGAAGACCGTCCAGCACCTCTTCCTCGCTCATCTCGAGATACTGCGCGAGCTCGCCCACCGTCGGCGGCCGTCCGGTATGCGCGCTGACCTTCCCCTGGGCGTCCAGAACCTTGCGGGCGCGTTCCTGGGCGGCGCGGTCGACGTGGAGTGCCCACCCCGAGTCGCGGAAGTAACGCTTCAGTTCGCCGACGATTGTCGGAACGGCAAATGACGTGAATGCGAACCCGCGGTCAGGGTCAAACCGCTCGACAGCCTTCACGAGACCGAGACTCGCCACCTGCACGAGGTCGTCGTAGGGCTCGCTCGACGTCATGTACCGCCGTGCGAGCTTGCGCGCGAGCGGCAGGTACCGTGCAATCAGTTCATCACGCGCTGCGCGATCCGAGAACCGCCGCCAACGGCGAAATAGCGCCACGGACTCGGTAGCTGCAGGCGCGCTTGTAATAAGCGCCATGACTCAGCTCCTCGTAGTGCAGACTCCCGCTGTTTTAGCACAGTCGCGGGGTCCCGGACACAAAGTATCGCGCAAAGTGACGAGTTTCGGCGCCGGTTCCGGGCCGAATTCGTGGCCTGCCCCAGGGTGAGCTACGCGGCCAGCTGCGAGAGCGCGGGGGAGCCGGTGTCCTCCTCGAGGAGATCGAGCACCGCTGCCTCGAGTCGGGCACGGCCGCGATCATCGCCCGGGGTAAGGTCACCGATCCGCTTCAGCCCCGCGGTGATCGTCCAGCCTGATTGGTAACGGTCGAACACGCGGGGATCGATGTACGCCCGTCGAGCGACCGCCTTCGTGTTGCCGAGCAGCTCTGAGACGCCGGCGACGGCGCGATCCATCGCTCGTTTGCGCCCCGTCTTCGACCCCGCGATCTCGCCCTCGACCGCGAGCGACACGGCGGCGAGGACCGTCGCGTTCCAGGTCCGGAAGTCCTTCGCGCTGAACTCGCTGCCGAGGTGCTCCTTGAGGTAGTCGTTGATGTCGTCCGAGCGCAGCGGCATCCACCGGCGTCGCTCTCGGAACGACAGCAGCTCCTCCGGCCCGCCGCGGCGGCGACGCAGCGCGCGGACAACCTCGCCGGCGAGCGGATCGGTGATCGTGTGCACGCGGCGGATACCGCCTTTCGCCGGGTAGTCGAATACGATCGCGCCATCGTGCTTGACGGTGACGTGGTCGCGGCGCACGGTGGCGAGGCCGACGCCGTGATCCTCATCGGCGTATTGCTCGCTGCCGATCCGGAACAGTCCAACGTCGAGCAGTCGCACGGCACACGCGAGGACCGTCTCGCGCCCGAGATCCGAGGCGTCACCGATGTCGACTCTGAGGCGTCGCCGCAGCTTCGGCAGCGACTCCGCGAAGGCCTCCATCCGCTTGAACTTCTCCCGGTCACGTCGTTCGCGCCAGCGCGAGTGGTAGAGATACTGCTTGCGCCCAGCGGCATCGATCCCTGTCGCCTGGAGGTGGCCCCATGGGTCATTGCAGATCCACACGTCCTTCCATGCCGGGGGAATGACGAGGCCTCGCAGCCGCTCGATCACCTCTGTGTCGACGATCGGCGAGCCCTCCTCGTCGAGGTATGTGAACCCGCGGCCCCGTTTGACGCGGCGGAATCCCGGTCCCGAGCAGTCGGAGCGGTGCAGACGGCGCCGCGGCGTGATCGCGGTCATGCGGCCACCCCGGCGGCCATGGCACACAGAAAGCCCGGCGGCCATGGCAGACGAAAGCCCGGCGGCCATGGCACACGAAAGCCCGCCCCCGAAGGGACGGGCCTGCGTGTGAGCGCTGAGCGGTAGCTCAGGCCAGATTCTTGATGCGGTCAACGACCTCCGCCGCCTCCTGGCGGACACCGTTCTGAGCACCGCGCACGTCCCGCTCGACGTCGCGGCGGTTGCGGGCGGCGGTCCGCTGCGTCCGCTTGAGGACCCGCTCGCCGCGGCGCTCGAACCGGTCGAGCTCGCGCGCGACCTTGTCGAGGTTCGTGTACGTCTGTGCGGTCTGCGCGATGTTGTCGCGAAGCGTCGCCGCAGCGCCGACCTGAATCAGCAGCGCGCGCTGAGCCTGCGTCGCGAACGCATCCAGCCGCGCCGTGGCCGCGTCGAACCCTCGCCCGGCCGTCCGCGAGGCCTGCTTGCCGGTCCGGGTCGCGGACCGCGTCGTCGCCGATGCCGAGCCCGTCGTGCGGCGGGCCGAGGCCTTGGTCGCCGAGGCGCTTCGCTTCGTCGCGTTGCGTTTCCGGGTGGCGGCCGCCTTCTTGCCGGCGGCCTGTCGTTGTGTCTTCGTTTGAGGCGCCATGTGGTGTTGTGTCTCCTGGTCTCTGTTCTCTTTGTCCACTTAGGGCGTACCCGCGCGGGTCGGTGGGGCAAACATCCGTTCGCATCCCCCGCGGTCACGGAACTGACAACGAGCGCTGATCAGGCGAACGAGCGAAATCGCTCGGTCATCTCAGCGTCCGCGGACGTATCCCGTCCGCTGCCGCCGGTGGCCTCGTCGGCGTGTTCGGCCTCGTCCTGAGGCTCGTCCTCGGGCGGCTCGTGCGTGGCGTTGGCCTGCTGCACGACGCTCTCAAGAAAGAACCGGAGCTTCTCCTCAGACCCCGGCTGCAGACCGTCGACGCGGACGCTGTGCTTCTTCAACATCACGTCATCCCACTCCCCGCCCGAGAGCAGGCGCGCGGTCCGCTCAAACGTGTCCTTCCAGCCACGGGGAGGATCACCGGTTACTGACACGGTCAGCTTCCCGTGCTTCACCTCTGCCTGACTCCAGTCGAGCTGCGGCTCGGACATCGTGGTTTCGCCCTACCCGGTGCCACGCTGGAATACTCATGGCCATGTCTGCGGATCTATTCACGTCTGAGCTCGCCGCCGCGCTCGCCCCCGACCTGCTCGCTCGCTTCGAGCGCTACGTCAGGATCGGAACCCAGGCGCGGCGTGAACGAGAGCGCTCGCCCAGCACGCCGGGACAGCTCGAGCTGGCCCGGATGCTGGCCGCCGAGCTTCAGGAGATCGGCCTCGCCGACGCCGCCCTTGACGACAACGGCTACGTGATGGCGACGCTCGCCGGCGCACCTGGTGCTCCGACGATCGGGCTGATCGCGCACGTCGACACGAGCCCCGACGCACCGGCCGATGACGTCGAGCCGATCGTGCACCGCACTTACGACGGCGGCGTGATCGAACTACCCCGCGGCGGCACCCGGCTCGACCCGGCGCGGATGCCCGAGCTGACCGAGAAGCGCGGTCACGACATCGTCACATCGAGCGGCGACACGTTGCTCGGCGCCGATGACAAGGCCGGCGTCGCCGCGATCATGGCCGCCGTTGCGCATCTGGCAGCGCACCCCGAGCTCCCCCGCCCGACCTTGCGAATCGCGTTCACGCCCGACGAGGAGATCGGCGAGGGCGCGACGCTGTTCGACATCGAGGCCTTCGGCGCGCTGTGCGCCTACACGATCGACGGTTCGGACCTCGGAGAGCTCCAGGACGAGACGTTCAGCGCCGAGGAGGCGATCGTCCGCATCACCGGCGTCGAGGTCCATCCTGGGAAGGCGACCGGCAAGCTCGTCAACGCGCTCCGGCTCGCGGCGCAGGTGGTCGCCGCCCTGCCCGACGACCGGCTGACGCCCGAGACGACGGGCGATCGCGAGGGGTTCATCCACCCGTACCTGATGACGGGTGACGTCGCGTCGGCGGAGGTCCGGTTCATCGTCCGAGACTTCGACAACGATCTCCTCGCCGAGCACGTCGCCCTGCTCGAACGCACCGCCCGGTCGGTCGCCGATCGTGAGCCGCGCGCCCGGCTCGAGGTCGTCATCCGGCGGCAGTACCGGAACATGCGTGAGCATCTCGACTCGGTTCCCGAAGCGATGGAGATCGCCGACGAGGCCATCCGGCGCGAGGGCATCACGCCACTGCGTCGTCCGATCCGCGGCGGAACCGACGGCTCGCTGCTCAGCGAGATGGGATTGCCGACGCCGAACATCTTCAGCGGCGCCCAGGAGTTCCACTCCGTTCGCGAGTGGGCGTCGGTCCAGGACATGGCGGCTGCGGCGGCCACGATCGTTCACCTGGCGGCGGGATGGGCGGCGCGCACCGCCGATCCTGCCGGTGCGGCGCACAGCGGGTAGGCTGCCGAGCCATGGCGTCCCTCGCATCTCTTGACAGCGAGATCATGCCCGCCGACGAGGCGATGATCCCGGCGACCGACGAGGGCCTGCTCCGCGGTGACGGGGTGTTTGAGGTGATCCGCGTGTACGACGGCAAGCCGTTCGCGATGGAGGATCACCTCACCCGGCTCGAGCGCTCCGCCGCGAACCTCCGGCTCCCGATCGACGTCGAGGCCGTCCGCGCCGACGCGCACCGGCTGCTCGCGCAGGCCGGTCCCGGTCCCGACCACGACGTGCTGCGTATCGTGCTCACCCGCGGCGGGCGCCGGCTGCTCCTCACCGAGTCGATGCACGAGGTTCCGGAGCGCGTCCGCCTCGGCTCGATCACCTACTCGCCGACCCGCATCCTCGATGGCGTCAAGTCGCTCTCCTACGGTGCAAACATGCTCGCGAGCCGACTCGCCCGGGAGCAGGGCTACGACGAGGCGTTGCTCGTGACCCCGCACGGCCGCGTCCTCGAGGCCCCGACGAGCTCGCTCTTCTGGATCTCCGACGGGCACGCCCACACGCCGCCCCTCGACGATCACATCCTCGCTTCCATCACCCGCGCGATCGTGATCGAGCTCACGGGCGC
This sequence comes from uncultured Solirubrobacterales bacterium, assembly GCA_963850335.1. GTDB lineage: Bacteria > Actinomycetota > Thermoleophilia > Solirubrobacterales > Solirubrobacteraceae > Palsa-465. The sequence continues at coordinate 372,087 of CAWKKY010000005.1, forward strand.
CGTCGAGCGTGCCTGCACGCTCGAGGATCTCGCGCGGGCCGACGAGGTGTTTCTCGCGTCGACGATCCGCGAGGTCCAGTCGGTCGCTGGGATCGACGAGGTCTCCTTCGAGAGCATCGGTCCCGTCACCCGTTCCGCCGCCGAGGCGTTCACCACCCGGGTCCAGGCCGAGCTCGACTAGTGGCCGCTCCCGCACATTCGGCGTGAACGTCCTCACGGTGATCGGGAACCGCCCCCAGTTCATCAAGGCGGCGGCGGTCTCACCCCGGCTGCGGGACGTCGCGACCGAGATCCTCATCCATACCGGGCAGCATTTCGACGATCGGCTCTCGGCCGTGTTCTTCTCCGAGCTCGGGATCCCGGCCCCGGATCGGGAGCTCGGCATCGCCCTGGGAACGAACACCTCGCAGACGGCGCGAATGCTTGAGGCACTCGAGCCCGTTATTCAGGACGTGCGCCCGGATGTCGTGCTCGTCTACGGGGACACCAACTCGACCCTCGCCGGGGCGCTCGTCGCCGCTCAGGCGCAGGTGCCCGTGGCTCACGTCGAGGCCGGGATGCGCTCGTTCGACCGCACGATGCCCGAGGAGCTGAACCGCGTCCTCACCGACCACGCGAGCAGCCTGCTGCTGTGCTCGTCCGAGGTGGCGGTCGAGAACCTGCGGCGTGAGGCGATCGTCGGGGAGGTCGCGCTCGTCGGTGACGTGATGGTCGACGTCGCCCAGAGCGTCCAGCCGGCGGCTCGTGACCGGCTCGACCTCGTGGAGGCCCACGGCGTGCGGCCCGGCGAGTACGCGCTCGCGACAGCGCATCGGGCGGGCAACGTGGACGACCCGATGCGACTGCGAGCGCTCGTCGAGGTGCTCCGCGCGGTGCCGCTGCCGGTCGTGCTCCCGCTCCACCCGCGCACGGAGGCGCGCCTACGCGAGGCCAACCTGCTCGAGTCGTTGCGCGCCGCGGAGAACATGGTCGTGGTGCCGCCGCTCGGATACGTCGAACTCAACGCGCTGCTCTGCAACGCACGCGCCGCCTTGACGGATTCCGGCGGACTTCAGAAGGAGGCATATCTCGCGGGCGTACCGTGCATCACGCTCCGTCCGTCGACCGAGTGGGTGGAGACCGTCGAGCACGGATGGAACACGCTCGTCGATCTCGACCCGGCGGCGATGCTGGCGGCGCTCGCGACGCCACCGCCGGCGCAGCGGCCCGAGCTGTACGGCGACGGGCACGCCGGGGAGCGGGTCGTCGCCGCCATCGTGGCTCACGTCGGGAGGGGCGGGAATGCCGCGGATTGAGGACGGCGCCCACGTCGCCGCCGACGCGGTGCTCGCCAACGATGTCGTCGTCGGCCACGGAGCGGTCGTCTACGGAGGGACCCGGGTCGGTGCCGGTTGCCTGATCGAGCCCCTCGCGGTGCTCGGCAAGCAGGCGCGGCTGCGGCCGGGGTCAAGCGCCGTCCGACCCGGCGAGGTGGCCCCGCTCGTCCTCGAGGAGGGTGTGACCGTCTGCGCCGGCGCGATCCTGTACGCGTCGGCGCACGTCGGTGCCGGCGCCATCGTCGGCGACCAGAGCCAGCTCCGCGAGCGAGCGACGCTCGGCGCGGGGTCGGTGCTCGGGCGCGCTTCCTCGATCGACTTCGACGTCGTCGTTGGCGCGCGCGTGTCGATTCAGACCGGCGTCTATGTGACCGGCCACTCGATCGTCGAGGACGACGTATTCCTCGGCCCCGGCGTACTCACGACCAACGACCACGCAATGGGACGTCACGCCGCGGGGGAGGCGTTGCGCGGCGCCGTGTTCCGGCGCGCGTGTCGCGTTGGCGGCGGCGCCGTGGTCCTCCCCGGGGTCGAGATCGGCGAGGAGGCATTTGTGGCCGCCGGCGCGCTCGTCACCCGTGACGTCGGGGCGCGCCAGGTTGTGATCGGCGTCCCGGCGCGCGTCGTGCGACAGGTCGGCGACGAGGACCTGCTCGAGCGCTGGACGTGACGCCGCCGGCGCGCTGGACCTGACGCCGCCGGCGCGCTGGCCGACTTGCGCGATCGCGGTCCGGCGGGTACACACCGCGGGTAGCGCTGACGCCGTTTCGACTGGAGGCCTGGCCATGGAGACGTGGGACATCAGTTCACTACCGATCGAGCCGCACCGCCCCCAGGTGCTCCGCTCCGACGACGAGACCCGGGCCATTGCCATCCACCTCCCCGCGGGCGAGGAACTCCAGGAGCACCAGGTCCACGAGCGCACCTACATGGTCGTCGTCAGCGGCGAGGTCGAGATCTCACAGGACGGCCACGACGAGCGCGGCGGCCCCGGCCTGCTCTGCCACTTCGAGCCCAACGAGCGCCGCACCGTCCGCGCGGTCAGCGACGCCCGGGTCGTCTATGTCCTCTCGCCCTGGCCCGGCCGGGGACACCCGTCCGAGGCCTAGGCCCGGCCCGCGGTCGGATCGGGACGCTACGCCGCCAGACCGTCAGCCCGGTCGCCTGCGCCGGCCATGCCATGGCCCGCGTGCGTCCAGATGATCTCGTCGCGCGCTGGCCCGACGCCGATGAGGGCGATCGGTACGCGCACGAATTCGGAGACGAAACGTAGGTAGTCCCGCGCGGCGTCCGGCAGTTCCTCCTCGGTGCGGCACTCGCTGATGTCCTCGGTCCAGCCCGGCAGGACCTCGTACTCGCCGACGGCGTGATGCAGGACGGTCTGGTGATACGGGAAGTGGTCGAGCTCGGCGCCGGTCTCGCTGCGGTACTTGGTGCACACGTGGAGCTCGGGGAACCCGGAGAGCACGTCGAGCTTGGTCACGGCAAGCGCCGTCATCGAGTTGATCCGGGACGCGTAGCGAAGCGCGACGAGATCAAGCCAACCGACGCGACGAGCGCGACCGGTCGTCGTGCCGTACTCGTGTCCCCGCTCGCGGATGTCATCGGCGAGCGCTCCGTGAAGCTCGGTGGGGAACGGGCCGGCCCCGACCCGGGTGCTGTACGCCTTGGCGACGCCCCAGATCTCGTCGATCGCCTTCGGCCCGACACCGGCACCAACGCACGCGGCTCCGGCCACGGGGTTCGATGAGGTGACGAAGGGATAGGTCCCATGGTCAATGTCGAGCAGGGCCCCCTGGGCGCCTTCGAACACGACGAGCTGGTCGGCGTCGAGGCGGTCGAGCACGAGTCGGCTCGTGTCAGCGATGTACTGCTCAAGCTGATGGCCGTAGCTCAGGTACTCCTCGGCCATCGCCTGGAGGTCAAGCTGGGGGTCCTTCGCGAACGGGCGCAATGACAGCCGCTTCGGCTCGAGCGCGGTGATGATCTTCTTCTTGAGGATCTTCTCGTCGAGCAGGTCCTGCACACGGATCCCCAGGCGGGCCGCCTTGTCCGCGTAGCACGGCCCGATGCCGCGGCGCGTGGTGCCGATCTGGAGCTTGCCGAGCTTCGCCTCGCCGGCGTGATCGAGCATCAGGTGGTACGGCATGATCAGGTGCGCGTTCGCCGAGATCCGCAAGCCGCTCGTGTCGACCCGCTGCTCCCGCAGGCGCGCGAGTTCCTCGGTCAGCACCTTCGGGTCGATCACCACACCGTTGCCGATCACGCACAGCGTGCCGCTGTGCAGGATCCCGGACGGCATCAGATGCAGCTTCCACGTCTTGCCATCGCGCACGATCGTGTGGCCGGCGTTGTTGCCGCCCTGGAAGCGGACGACGACGTCCGCCCGCTCGGCGAGCAGGTCCGTGACCTTGCCCTTGCCTTCATCGCCCCATTGGGCGCCGACGAGAACTACTCCTGGCATCGCGTGGTCAGTGTACGAGGGCGGGCGGGAAAGACGTGGCCGGTCCGCTCAGGCGGTGAAGCCCATTCGCCGATCCGCCCCGATCAGCGGCAGCTCGTCACACATCTCGGTGAGCCGGGACACGGTCCGCTCGGTGATCTGCTCGCAGAGTGCCTCGCGATCGAGGATGTTCGTGGTGATCACCATCGAGCGCTCGTCCTCGTACCGCGCGTTGACGATCGAGTACAGCTCCTCGAGCACCCAGTCCGTCGTCCGCTCGGCGCCGACGTCGTCGACGTGCAGCAGGTCGACCGCGGTGAGACGGTCGAGCAGGTCGACGTGAGAGCGGTCCGCGCGGTGCGTCTCGCGGATCTCGTTGAGCAGGCGTGGGAGCGAGTAGATCGCGACGGACCGGCCCGCCTTCAGTGCCGACTTGGCGACAAGCATCGCCAGCGTCGTCTTGCCAGTGCCGACGGGTCCCATGAACCACAACCCGCGCCCGGCGTCGAGCTTCTCGTTGATCCGTTCGGCGAACCGGCGCGTCGCAACCACCACCTGCGGGTCGATGTCGGTCACCGGCGGTCGATCGAAGGACACGTCCCGGTAGCGGCGCGGGATGACCGCGGAGAGGCTCCGCGCCTTCGACAGGGCGACTCGCTGGGCGCGGCACTGGCAGTCGTAGGCGGTGTTCGTCTCCAGGTCGTAGAGGAAGCCGGACCCATCGCACAGGCCGAACGCGCACTCGCCGTCCGGCTGGCGCTGCACGTTCGTCGGGATCGCGCTGCCGTAGCTCACGCGGCGAACCTCTCGCCGGCGTAGTTCATGAACTTCGGGTACTCCTTCTGGAACGTGAGGACGATCTCGCCGACCGGGCCGTTCCGGTGCTTGGCGATGATGATGTCCGCCTCTCCGGGCCGCTCGGACTCGCGGTCGTAGTACTCCTCGCGATAGATGAACATGACGAGGTCGGCGTCCTGCTCGATCGCCCCTGACTCGCGCAGGTCGGACAGGACCGGCTTCTTGTCGCCACCCCGCTGCTCGACGGCGCGGCTCAGCTGGGAGAGCGCGATCACCGGCACGTTCAGCTCACGTGCAAGCCCCTTGAGTCCGCGCGAGATCTGGCTGACCTGCTCGACGCGACTGTCGATCCGTCCCTCGGCCCGCATCAGCTGCAGATAGTCGATGATGATCAGCCCGAGGCCACCCTCGACCTGATGATGGAGACGACGGGCCTTGGCGCGGACCTCGAGCACGCCCGTGTCACTGGAGTCGTCGATGAACAGCGGCGCGTCCGAGAGCCGCTGGCAGGCCTCGAGGATCTTCGGCCAGCGGTGCTCGGCCACCCGGCCGCGGCGGAGATCCTCACCCTTGATCCGCGCCTGCGAGGCAACGAAGCGCTGGGCGAGCTCGGACTCGGACATCTCAAGCGAGAAGAGGGCAACGGCGTGCCCGCCGAGCACGGCGTTCTCGGCCACGTTGGCGACGAGCGCCGACTTACCCATCGACGGGCGAGCGGCCACGATCACGAGGTTCCCCGGCTGAAAGCCGCCGGTCTTCTCGTCGAGGTCCTTGAAGCCCGACGGGGTGCCCGTCAGCGGCGTCTTCAGCACCGACAGCCGATGCAGCTTGTCGGTCTCTTCGTGCAGGATGTCGGCGATCGTCCGGACCTTCTTCTGGCGGTCATCGTGCGCGACCTCGAGCATCGACCGCTCGGCCTGCTCGACGAGCTCACGCGCGGGGGCCTCACGGGAGAGGACGCTCGCCTGGATCTCATAGGAGGCCGTCAGCAACGCCCGCATCTGGGCGTTGTCCCGGACGATCCGGCCGTACTCACGCGCGTGCCCGGCCGCGGGCACCCAACCGGCGAGCTCGTCGATCGCCTGGGCGCCCCCGACCTCATCCAGCTTGCCGTGCTGGCGGAGCGTCTCGGCGACGGTCAGGTGGTCGATCTTGCGGTCGCTCTCATACAACGCGAGCATCGCCGCGAACACCGCCCCGTGCTGCTCGCGGTAGAAATGCTCGGGTCGCAGATGCTCCTCGATGAGCAGCGAATGCAGGTGTCGCTCGTCAAGCAGCACCGCCCCGAGCACCGACTTTTCGGCCTCGAGGTTGTGGGGCGGAACCGCGATGTTCTGGACGGCACTCATCTCGTCCCCGAGCATAGGTCGGGCACCGGCGGCTGTAACACGTTGTTCCCGCTCGCTGCGCCGAAAAGAGATTCGGCCCATACAGGCGTCATCGGACAGACGCCTGCCGTTGTCCGTGCTGCGCCGTCTGAAGCCCGCTGACCGCCCCACCGACGCGCTTTCGACGAGGCGCTTCGCTCAGGACCAGCGACGCGAGGTGGGGCGGCAGCGGTCCTTCAGCCGGCGCCAGCGATCAACCCCGGTCTCGACTCAGCCGGCTTGGCCCCACCGCAGCCCGGCGCAGCAAGCGGCCGGCTCCACCGTCGTGTGCTTAGGGAGCCGAGGAGTCCGAGCGTCCTGCGCGGGGCGCTGGGGCTTCGGCTGCACCTCTCCCGAGCCCAACGTCGGGTCCGGCTCGCGCCGCGATGGGTCCTGCGGGAGAGCGGCCGATGGTGAGCCCACGGGCGGTGCTGCGAAGGCGGGTGGGTCGCTGTTCACGCCCCCCTCGCGTCGCTGGTCCTGCTACCCCGGCATCGGCTCTAACGCGTCGGGGGGCGTGAACAGCCGGCCCACCCGGCCAAACGCTAGGCCGCGACGACCATGGTCTTGATCGTCGCCGTTACTTCGTCGGCGACTTCGACCACGACCATGTAGGTCCCGATGTTGCGGATCGGGTCCTCAAGGTGAATCTTGCGGCGGTCAACGCGGATCCCGCGGGCGTCGCGGATCGCGTCGGCGATGTCCTGTGTCGTGACCGAGCCGAACAGCCGACCGTCGTCGCCGGCCTGCTGTGGGATCGTGAGCACAGTCCGGCCGAGGGTGGCCGCGTTCTCACGCGCCCGATCCTCCGCCTCCTGCTTGGCCCGCTCGGCGCTCTCGCGACGGCGTGCCGCCGCCTCGATTGAACCCTTCGTGGCCGGCTCCGCCAGCTTGCGGGGCAGCAAGAAGTTGCGCAGGTAGCCCGCGGACACGTCAACGACCGCACCGCGCTCACCAAGCGTCTCGACGTCTTGAAGCAGGATTGCCTGCGGCATCGCTCTCAGTCCGCCTTCGACTCAGCGGTCGCGGTCGCGGTCACGATCGCCACGGCCACTCCGCTCGCTGCCGCCCTCTGCCACGTACGGCAGCAGCGCAAGCTCGCGCGCGCGCTTGACGGCGCGCGCGACCTGGCTCTGGTGGCGACGACAGGCGCCGGTGATCCGCCGAGAGCGGATCTTGCCGCGCTCGGAGATAAACCGACGCAGCGCCGAAATGTCCTTGTAGTCGACCTGGTCGACGTGGTCGCGGCAGTACGGGCAGGGCTTACGCCGCCCGGAAGTCGGGCCGCCCTTCCTATCGCGCCGGCGAACCGGCCGTCTACGTTGCTTCGCCACTTGTCATCACCTAACTAGAAGTCTTCTTCGCTCGTCCGGCTCAGAACGGAATGTCGTCGTCAGCCGCTGCGGCAGCCACGGGAGCGGCCTCGAAGTCACCGGTGTCGATTGGAACATCGCTCTCCGTCGCGCGGACGCTGCTGGAGAAACCGTTCCCGTTACCGGCGTCTTCACGCCCGCCGAGGAACTGCACAGAATCAGCGATGATATCGACTGCCTGACGCTTCTGTCCCTCAGGGGTCGTCCACTCGCGCCAACGCAGCCGTCCGTCGACCGCAATCGGGCGGCCCTTCTTCAGGAACCGGTGGCAGTTTTCACCCTGCTGACCCCAGACCGTGACGTCGAAGTAGTTGGGCTGATCCTCCCACTGGCCCTCGCTCGTCCGGCGGCGACCGTTGCATGCGACACGCAGCGTGCACACGGCGGTGCCACTCGACGGCACCGTCCCGAGCTCGGGGTCTCGGGTCAGGTTGCCGGTGATGATCACCCGGTTGATGTTTCCAGCCATGCTGGAGGCTCCTTTCAGCCAGTTTGCAAGCCTGCGGCCGAGTCTAGGCACGCTTCAGGCGGCAATCCCAGTTCTCCGCGGAAAATGGGCAGAAACGTTGCGGAGTTGGCGCGGTCTCGTCGCACACCTCAACGAAGACGGCACAAAGAGCCCGCTCGCGGCGCCCGCTTGCCCGGGCGTCCCCGGTCGTCAGACCGGCGTGCTGGGTTCAGTCTTCGCCGCGATCACCACGCTCGCCGCGCTCTGCGCGGTCGGGCGTGCCGGCAGGGGCCGAGGCGACGCCGACGAGCGGCGGCGGATTGTCCTGCGCCGGAGGCGTGCCGGGGAGGACCTTGATGATCCGGAAGCGGAGTACCTCGTCGGCGATCCGCAGGCTGTGCTCGAGCGACTCGAGCAATGACGGGGGGCCCGCGAACTGAAGCAGGTGGTACTCGGCCTCAGCCTCGTGACGAATCTGGTAGGTCATCGGCCGCGTGCCCCAGTTCTGGGTGCGCTCGAGCGTCCCGCCGGAGGACGCAATCGCGCTCTCGACGTCGGCGAGGATCTTCGCGCGGGCCTCATCGTCCGCGCTCATCGAGAGCAGCAGCGTGAGGTCGTAGATGGTCGGTAGCGCGGGCATGACAGCAATGGTCGGCGGGGCCCGACCAACGGCGCTCGACTATAGCAATGGCGTCGCGACAGGCCTGCCCGCCGCGACCGACGACTAGATCGTCGGCTGGCGCGTCGCGTTCTTGCGCCGGATGTCCTCGAGCTGTTCGTCGATCCAGTCGCCGGGATCCCGGGCGGTCACGATCGAAACGAGCCCCTCATGCCGGCGCTCGCGCTCGGCTCGGGGCATCGTCAGCGCGGCGTGGATCGAATCCGCGAGCTCCTGGATATCGAACGGGTTGACCGAGAGCGCGTACTCGCCGAGCTCCTCGTGGGCACCGGTGTTCTCGGACAGGATCGAGACGCCGGCGTGCTCGTTGACCATTGGACCTTCCTTGGCGACGAGGTTCATCCCGTCGAACATCGCATTGACCATCAGCACGTCGTAGTGCTTGTAGGCCGCGACTGCCTCCTCGAGATCGTCCCGCAGCTTCAGCTGGATCGGCATCCAGTCCGGCGATCCGTGCCGGTGGTTGACGACCGCGACAACCGCTTCGATCCGCTCGAGGTACTCCGCGTACTCGGGCACGTCCGTCCGGGACGGCATCAGCTGGGCGATGAACGTCACCCGCTCCCGGAACTCCGGATGCTGCTCCAGGAAAACGTCGAAGGCCCCAAATCCGCGGAGCACGTTCTTCGACAGGTCGGCACGGTCGACTCGCAGGATCAGATGATCTCGACGGCGGCGTAGGAGCTCTGACTCAAACTCGCGTGTCCGGTCCCGGCGGGCGACGGCCTGGACGGCCCCGGCGTCGATCGGCAGCGGGTAATTGCGCACCCACACCTCGCGGCCATCGCAGCGCACGACGCCGGCCGCGTGGTCGACCTCGAAGCCCATCAGGTCCTCGCAGCACTGCAGGAAGTTGCGCCGGTAGGAGCGGGTGTGGAAGCCGATGATGTCGTTGGCCAGGATCCCGTGGTAGATGTCCTCGCGGATCATCGACGGCAGTACCCGCCACGAGTCCGACTGGCTCCACGGGATGTGGACGAAGTGGTGCAGGAACGCGTCGGGTCGGGCCCGCCGGATGAGTCCGGGCAGCGTGTAGAGGTGGTAGTCGTGGACCATCACGACCGGGTTCTCGATGCCCTCGACCTCCTCCAGCACGGCGCGGGCGAGATCCTCGTTGACCGCGTTGTAGCCGAACTCGAACGCCTCGGTCTCGTTGCGGCGAATATCCGGCGCGTTCGAGAGGTCCCAGAGGTAATGCTGAATGAACCACAGCATCGGGTTGGCCATGATGTTGTAGAAGCGGTCGTAGGCCTCCGGGTCGGATTCCACGAGCTTGACCCGGTACTCGCTGCCGTCCGGGGTCCGCACCGGGAACGACTGGCCATCGTGCTGCCGAGCCATCTCGACGTCATCGTCGGTCATGGCCGACGCGACCCATGTCGCATCGCGGTACGAGGCGAGACCGATCAGCGCCGTCACGAGGCCACCGCCGCCGCGCTTCACCTCGCCGCCCGGTTGGAACGTCACCGGGCCGCGGTTTGAGACGAGCACCAATGGTGACTTGCCGTTCATCTCCACCTCATAGCGTTACCCGTCAAATCAAACTCCGATCTCACCAAACAATGCCAGCCAGTCTCGCAGTAGTCGAGGCATGAGGAATCGCTGGCGTGCGGATTCCTTCCCTGCGCGGCCTAAACGCTTGCCAAGACCGGGATCCCGCAGGATGTCGAGCGCGCGTGCCGCGCAGTCCTCCACGGTCGAGACGAGGAAGCCGGACTCGCCGTCGCTGACCTGGAGGGGAATGCCGCCGACGTCGCCGCCGATGAACGGCCGCGCCTTCCAGATCGCCTCGGTCACGGTCAGCCCGAACCCCTCACGGGTTGACTTCTGGATCACGACGTCGGCGTGCGACTGGAACGCATTGACCTCGATCGCGCCGACGTTGTTGAGGTTGTTGAGGATGTGGATGTCCGGATCGCCGTCGGCGTGCGCCACGGTGGCGTTGAAGTAGTCCCACCCCTCCGGGTCGTCGGTCGCCATCGACCCGACGAGCGCGAGTTGCACATCGGGCATCTCCTCCTTGACGATCCGATAGGCGTCGATCACGCCCAGCGGGTCCTTCCAGGGATCAAAGCGCGACACCTGGCAGAGCATCGGCCGGTCGACGTCGATCCCGAACTGATCACAGATGTAGACGGCGTCCTCGGGCGAGAACGCCATGTTCTTCGGCGCGAGCGGGTCAATCGCCGGCGGGATGATGTGGGCCCTGCCGTCGATCCCAGGGGGCACGTAGGCGGGCATGTGGTAGACCGACGCCGGGTAGCCGTTGACGAACGGGAGCAACTGGTCGAGCGTCGACGGGTTCGGCGTCGAGAGGTCGATGTGGCAGCGCCACACCCAGTGACGCGCCTTGTCCGGCACGAGCGCGGAGATCGCCGCGGGCTGCGGATCGTGAACGATGCAGACGTCCCAGTCGGAGCTCAGCTCGCGGGCGTTGATCTCGTTGTACCGGCGCCAGGTGTCCCACTGCTCGTCGGTCAGGTCCTGCGGGTTGCCCTGGAGCGCGTTGTGCATCACCTTGGTCGCGTTGAAGAACTCCTCGCGCCCGTAGATGACGTGCCACTCGGCGGCGAGGCCGGCGTCGACCATCAGCGGCACGAGCGTGTAGAGGATCTCCGACACGCCGCCGCCGAACGCGGTGGCGGAGAGGTGGAGCACGCGCTTTCCGGCGAGCGGCTCGGCGCGCGCGCGGATGTCCTCGACGAGCGTCCGACCGACGATGCTCGCGTAATCAGAGAGATGCTTATGGGCGACGGCGACCGGCTGGAGCATGGGCAGATCCTGGCGGCGAAAGGGTCAGCGCGGCGCCACGATAGCGGCTCAGGACAACGTCGCCGTTAAGCGAGTGATTCCGGCGTCGATCGCGCGGACCAATTCGCCGTGCAGCTGGGCGTTGCACGCCGAGATCGAGGACATCTGGAACGCGTGTCCAGAGCCGAGCAATCGATGGCGGTCGAGCGGCGCGCCCCAGCCGTCGCTGACCACCCCGCCCGCTTCGACGAGGCAGAGCCAGGGCGCCGCGAGGTCGTATGGCGAGTTGTTGAGGATCTGCCCCCCGCCGACCCGGAGAAAGGCGTCGCGCATACCCGGCACCTCATCGACAAGCCGGGAGCCGACCTCGACGACGGCGTCGAGCTGGCCGGTGACGATCCGGGTCATCACAAACGCCTGCGAGCCCAGTTCGAACGTCCCGCCACCAACCGAGGAGGCATCGATCAGCTCGGCGAGCACCTCGACTGTCGCCCGCGCCGGACGGCCCCGGAACCCGTAGCCCCAGAACATCCGACGGACGTCGGTGTTCGCGCTGAGTGCGACGCGACGATTCGTCGTCACACCGGCGCCCCGACGGGCCAGGTACCAGTCGCCGGTCTTGATCTCGACGACGCACCCGACCTCGACGTCGGCCATCGTCGGCTCACCGTCCCCGAGCGGAGCGAGTGCGACGGCCACGCACGCCGACTCGAGCCCGGCCATCGCCGGTCGCGTCCCGTCGATTGGATCGACGACCAGGACGTGCGTCGCCCCAGGCGCCGGCACCAGCCCACGGTCCTCGGAGTAGAAGGTCATGTGCGGCGCCCGCTCGGCGACGAACGCGGCCAGGGCGCGCTCGGCCACCTCGTCGACGGCGAACGTCACGTCGCCGCCCGCCCCGTCACCCTGGTGGACGCGGCCGGCGTGGGAACCGAGCTCCGGCAGCACGTGGCCACGGAGCTCGTGCGCGAGGTCGAGCACGAGCTGCTCGTCCGCCTGGCGTGTCCGAGTCGAGCTCATCGGAATGCATTGTGAAGTGCGAACATCGCAAGGATGCAACGAGCCAATGTCTTCAACGTCGAATTCGAGTACGACGACGCGGATCCGCCCGGCTTTCATGCCGGTATGGCGAACGTCGGCAAGGTTGCCGGCGGCACCGATCACGTGGTCAAGCTGTTTGAGCTTCCCGCGGGGGAGCACCTCTGTCCGTACCACTACGAGTACGAGGAGGAGTGGTTGGTCGTCCTCGACGGGCGTGCGCGCGTCCGCACCCCGGACGGCGTGCACGAGCTCACCGCCGGCGACATCGTCCGGTTCGCCAAGGGCCCTGAGGGTGCCCATCAGGTCACGGCCGCTCCGGACGCCGCGGCGCGCGTGCTCATGTTCTCCAGCGCCCGCGAGCCCGCGGTCGCGGTGTATCCGGACAGCGACAAGATCGCCGTGTGGCCGGGGAACGACGGTGACACCGTGACGCTCCGCCGCGCCGACGGAAACCGCGACTACTGGGACGGCGAAAGCGCCTGATGGACGCGCCCGTTCTCGGCCGGGATCTCTAGCGTGAACACTGTCTGGCGTTCCGTGGAGGCGACGCTGAGGCGCCCGTCCATCCGCTCGGCGAGCTCGCTCGCGATCGCGAGGCCAAGCCCGGAACCCTGCGCGTCGTCGGCGGTGTAGAACGGCTCGAAGATCCGCTGCATCGCCTGGGTGTCGATGCCGGTGCCGTCATCGCGAACCGCCATCCGCACGTGGCCGTCCTCGCGCCCGGCGGTCACCGTGATCTGCGTGCCCGGCGGCGTGTGGGTGAGTGCGTTGTCGATCAGGATCCGGATGATCTGCGCGACGCGGACCGGGTCGCACACCGCCTCGATTCGCCGGGCGAGACGTAACTCGAGGTGAGAGTCGTGCTGGGCCAGCGTCGGCTCGAACTCCCCGGACACCGAGCGTGTGAGCTCGCCAAGGTCAACCTGCTCGGGCCGTAGCTCGAGCGACCCCGCCTCGAGCTTGGAGAGGTCGAGCAGGTCCACGGAGAGTTTGCGCAGCCGCTCAACCTGAGCGCGCACCTGCTCGAGGAAGCGGCTCCGGGTCTCGGGATCGAGATCTTCGTCCTCGAGCAGCTCGACGAATCCGCCGAGCGAGAAGATCGGCGTGCGCAGCTCGTGCGACGCGGTGGCGATGAACTTCTTGCGGGCGAGGTCAAGCTGCCCGAGCTGGCGCTGCATCTGGTTGAACGCGACCGCGAGCTGGCCGAGTTCGTCGGTCGAGTCGACCGGGATCGGACGCTCGAACTCACCCGCCGCCACCCGCTCCACCGCTTGTTCAAGCCGCTTGACCCGGCGCGTCAACAGGCGCGCGACGAGGTAGCCGCCGACGATCGCGAGCAGCAGCGCGATCCCGCCGGCGACGAGGATCTCGTGGCGGACGGTGGCGACGTTGCGCAGCGCGTCCGAGACCGGATCGGAGTACACGATCACCCGCACGACCCGGCCCTGATAGACGATCGGGAAGGCGGCCTCGGCCACGGTCCCCGAGGCAGAGGACTCGGTGCCGGTCTCCGGGTTGCCGGACATCGCGGCGTGCCGCGCGACCGGAAAGCGCAGGGCCGCCGCCGTGCCGGGGTTGCTCGAGTCGGCGATCCGCGTCAACTGCGGGCCCGCGGGCGCGACCGCGGTGGCGACCGAGAACAGGGTGACCCGGACGCCGGAACCGAGCGCGGCACCGTTGACCCGTGCGTGGATCGAGCGCACCGTGTCCGCGGACCCGACCGTGCGCTCGATTGGCCCCGAATGGCGCTGGGCGGAGAGCGCGAGCTCTGAGAGCTTCTGGTCGATGAGACGCGTCTGAAGCCCGGGCGCGACGTACAGGTAGAGCACGCCGATGGCGAGGAACGTCACCCCGGCGAACAGCATGGCGAGCTTGTTGCTCAGCGAGATCCGCATGTTGCCCGGCGGGAGCCTCCCGCGCTATCCCTCGGTGTCGCGGAACCGATACCCGACGCCGCGCACCGTGAACAGATACTCCGGGTCCTTTGGGTCGCGCTCGGTCTTTTCGCGTAGGTGGCGGATGTGGACGTCGATCGTACGTGGATCGCGATACGCAGAATCGCCCCAGATCCGAGCGAGCAGCATGTCGCGCGTGAACACCCTCCCGGGTGCCCGGGCGAGTGCCGCCAGGATTTCAAACTCGACGAAGGTCAACTGCGCCTCGTCGCCCCGCACCCGGACGGAGCGCTTGGGGAAATCGATCCGCAGCTCGTTGACGACGAGCGGAGCCTCATCCGGCGCGGTCTCGGCCGGCCGGCTCATCTCGGCGCGCCGCAGGGCCGCCTTGACCCGGCTGGAGAACTCCCGCATCGAAAACGGCTTGGTGATGTAGTCATCGGCGCCGAGCTCGAGGCCGACGACCTTGTCGATCTCCTCCGATTTGGCGGTCAGCATGATGATCGGGACCGAGCTGCGGCTGCGGAGGCGGCGACAGACCTCGAGCCCGTCGACCCGCGGCAGCATCAGGTCAAGCACGACAAGGTCGAACGCCTGCTCGTCAAATCGCTCGAGTGCCTGGCGGCCATCGGTCGCCTGCACGACGTCGTACCCCTCCTTGCGCAGCGGGTATGACAGCAGCGTCTGGATCGACTGCTCATCGTCCACGAGCAGGATGCGGGCTGAGCGATCGGCCACCGAAAGTCCTTTCGGACTTAAGAGTAGACCCCGGGATCCCCCGTCTACCGAGGCCGCCCACCCAGGCCCACCCAGGCCCACCCGCGCACCTAGTTAACCTCTACGGGCCGATGCTGGATCCGCGCATCTACCGCACGGGCTTCATCGCGGTCGCGTTGGCGGTGATCGTCTTCGCGTTCTCGCTTGGTGATCAGCGAGGGGCACTCAGCCCCACGCTGGCGCCTGACGCCTACAACGGCCCGGCGGCCCACTCGTTGATGAACGCGTTCGCCGCGACCTATCCGGACCGTCGTCCGGGGTCGGACGGCGACACCGCGCTCGCCGCGGACATGGCCCGGCGGCTGCGCCAGATCCAGGGGGGCTACACGGTCTCGACGCATGTGTTCAAGGGCCGGACCATCGACGGCACGCGCACGCTGGAAAACGTCGTCGCCACGAAGGTCGGCGAGTCGCCCGGCACGATCCTCATCGTTTCGCATCGCGACTCCCTCGCGAACGGCGCCGCCGCCGACCTATCGGCCTCGGCGGCCCTGATCGAACTCGGTCGCGTCCTCGCCGGCGAGACGGAGCACCGAACGATCGTCCTCGCTTCGACGAGCGGCTCTGCCGGCGCGTCGGGGGCGACCGAGCTGGCACGCACGATTCCAGGTCCGATCGACGCCGTCGTCGTGCTCGGCGATCTCGCCGGCCGCACCGTCCATCAGCCGATCATCGTGCCCTGGTCTGACGGCCTACCGGTCGCGCCGACAATGCTCCGCAACACGGTCGCCGGAGCGCTCGCCTCACAGGCGGCGCCGCGCAGCACCGGAACCTCGGTGGCGGGCCAACTCGCGCACCTTGCGTTCCCGTTCACACTGAGCGAGCAGGGGCCGTTCGGCGCTCGCGGGATTCCGGCTTTGACCCTGTCGCTCTCCGGCGACGGGGCGCCGGCCGCCGATGAGCCGACGAGCGCCGACCAGATGACGGCGATGGGTCGAAGCGTGCTGCTGACGATCAACGCCTTGGACAACGGACCCCAGGTCGCGCGCGCTGACCCGTACGTGCTGTTCCAGGGCAAGGTCATTCCGGCCTGGGCGATCCGGCTGCTCGTGCTCGCGTTCATCCTGCCGGTTCTTTTCGCCACCATCGACGGGCTTGCCCGGGCGCGCCGACGCGGACACTCGATCAGCCGGGCCGTCGTGTGGGTGCTTGCCTCCGCAGTCCCGTTCGCGCTCGCCGCGCTGCTGATCGTGGCCGCGGGGGTCGCCGGGGTGATCGATACCGCTCCGCCGGCGCCGGTCGCCGGCGGCGCAGTGCCGCTGCACGGGACCGGCATCGCGTTGCTGATCGCGGTCGCGGTCGTCGTCGGACTTGCGTTCTTCGCGGTGCGACCGCTGATCATCTGGCTCGGCGGCGCCAAGCGGGTGGCCAGGGTCCGCGGCGACGCGGGTGATTGTCTCGGCGCGGCGGCGGCGCTGCTGCTCGTCATGTGTCTGGCGGCGATCGCGATCTGGGTCACGAATCCGTTTGCCGCGGCGCTCGTCATTCCGGCACTCCACCTGTGGATGTGGCTCGTCGATCCAGAGGTGCGTCTGCATCCGGCGGGCGCGCTGACGCTGTTGCTCGGTGGCCTCGTGGCGCCCGTGGGTCTGATCATCTTCTACGCGCACCAGCTGTCGCTCGGCCCGGTCGACCTGCTCTGGAACGTGCTTCTGCTGATCGCCGGCGGGCACCTCACGGCCGTTGTCGCGATCGAGTACAGCGTGCTTCTCGGGTGTCTCGTCAGCGCCGCGCTGATCGCCCGGCGTGAGCTCTCCGCCCCGCGTCCCGAGGACGCTCCGGTCACGGTGCGAGGCCCGATCACATACGCTGGTCCGGGGTCACTGGGTGGCACGGAGTCGGCCCTACGACGATGAGACGGCTTATTCGCGACATCTCCTCGGTGTTGATCATCTCCGGCCTGCTGCTGGTCGTCGACGCCGGCGTGACGATCATCTGGCAGGAGCCGGTGACGGCAGTCGTCGCGCTGATCAAGCGCAATCAGATCGACAAGCGCTTCCTCAGCTATCACAGCGCGCCGCTCTCACAGCCTGATCTCCGGGCGCTCGGTGCGTTGCACACGATGGATCAGCGGATCTCGTTCCTCGCCCGCCGCGAGCAGCAGCAGGTGACGACCGGCGCCGCGATCGGGCGGATCGTGATCAAGAAGATCGGCGCCAGCTTCGACATCGTTCAGGGGACGGACACGGCGAGCCTGGAGAAGGGGCCCGGTCATTACCCGGGGACCGCCTTCCCGGGGCTCGGACAGACCGTCGCGATCGCCGGTCACCGGACGACGTACCTCGCGCCGTTTCGGCATATCGATGCGCTCGCTCCCGGCGATCAAATCGTCGTGAACATGCCGTATGGCCGATTCATCTACGTGGTGCAATACCACAAGATCGTGTTGCCGACGGCTCTGTGGGTGACCAACAACGTCGGCTATGACCGGCTCGTCCTGTCGGCCTGCAACCCGCTCTACAGCGCCGCGCAAAGGATCATCGTGTTCGCCCGGCTGGCCCAGGTGCAGCCGACCGTCAAGACCTTGTCAGCAGCCTGATCAACGTCCCGCTGGAGCTTGCATTGCCGGATCCGGGTATCTGTCGAATAGGGTCCAGACCTGATCGAGTGTCCGAATTTGCGTGCCGATGTATGTCATGAATCCCATGGACGTGGATCCGAAGAAGGTGGCCGACATGCGGGAGCAAATCAAGCAAGGCGAATACAGGGTTGAGCCCACAGCGGTGGCGGATGCCATCTTGCGACGCCTCGGTGAACTGGCGGCTGCGCGCGCCGAGCACGTCGCGCCCGATGAGCAGGCGCTGGCGCGGCGGCGCGACCTTCAGATGGCGTGCTCGAACCCTGAGAGCGAGTCGCTGGCGCCGCGGAACACGACGCCGGCTGGACCGTCGATGACGCGGCCGACGACCGTGAAGCCGACGGTAATCGAACGGCTCGCAAACGTCGTCTCGACGACGCTCAATCCCGATCCGGGCACGCAGGCACAGAGCTCGTAATCCTCGCCCGCGGTCGCGGCGAACGAAGCTACGTCCGCGCCGCGCGACGCCGCGACCTCCGCGACACCCTCGGCGAGCGGCAGGGCATCAAGTGCGATCTCGATGCGCACACCGCTGCGCCGGGCAAGATGAACGGCGTCGGTGGCGATGCCGTCCGAGAGGTCGATCATCGCGCTCGCCCCCGCCGCGGCGAGCGCGCGCCCGGCCGCGAGACGCGGATGAGGTCGTGCGTAGCGCTCACGCAGCTGCGCGGCGACACCCGCGCCGAGACCGGCAGTCTGATCCTCGATCACCGCGAGCCCGGCACCCGAGGCGCCGAGCGTACCGGTGACGCCGACGAGGTCTCCGGGTCCGGCGCCGTCGCGCCCGACCAGCTCGGCCGCATCCGACGCCCACCCGACGACGGCGAACGTCACCGTCAGCGATGCCGCGGATGTGACGTCACCGCCGGCGATCGTGATCCCGACGTCGTCGCCCAGCGCCTGGGCTCCGCGCGCGAGCTCCAGCACCTCCTCGGTGCCGATGCCCCTCGGGAGCCCGAGCGACAGGTACGCCTCTCCGGGCGCGGCGCCCATCGCTGCGAGATCCGAGACCGCGGCCGCCAGAGCCCGGTGTCCGATCTCCTGGGCCGTGAGCTCGCCGGTGCGGAAATGGACGCCGTCGACCATCGTGTCGATCGACGTCACGGAGTAGCTGCGAGCGCGCACGACTGCGGCGTCGTCGCCGAGCCAGCGCAGAATCCGAGGTCCGCCGCGATGGAGAACGGACTCGAGCGCGTCGATCAGCTCGAGTTCGCGCACGTCGGGCCGCGCGGCTCAGCGGTGGCGGTAGACGATCCGGGCGCGGTCGAGATCGTAGGGCGAGAGTTCGACGCGCACGCGGTCGCCCGGCAGGATCCTGATCCGGAACCGGCGCATCTTCCCGGCAACGTGGCCGAGTACGACTCGGTCCATGTTGTCGAGCTTGACGCGGAACATCGCGTTGGGGAGGGCCTCGACGACCTCTCCCTCCAGTTCGACCTTCTCTTCCTTGGGCATGGCGGCGAGAACGCTAGCAGCCGCTTGCCGGCTGACCGCTAATGATGCACTCCGGCGCCCCCGGTCGACGAGTTGTGACCGTTCCCAAAGCCGGACGGTTTCGTCGTCCCGCCGTTCCCGGACTGCGGCTGCGGCGGGTGGGCATAGAGCGAAGGATTGTTGTACGGGTTCGAACTCGTCGGCTTCGTCGGCTTGGTCGGCGAGCTCGAGGTGCCGGTGTTCCCCGTATTCCCGGTATTGCCGCTGTTGCCGCTGTTGCCGGAATTGCCGCTCCCGCCGGTACTCGCGTACTTGCCGAAGAATGCAGTGCCGTGGAAGGGGTCGGTCGGACGCGTGAAGTCGCCGCAGTAGCCGTTGCTCGCCTGCTGCATGTAGTCATGCCAGATCGGTGCGGCAAGGGTTCCGCCGAAGCCCGGGCCGAGTCCATTGACGTCGGTCATCGAGATCGTCGAGTTCGGATAGCCGACCCACACCGCCGTTGCGAGCTGTGGCGTGTACCCGGCGAAGTACGCGTCGGTGAAGTTGCTCGTGGTGCCGGTCTTGCCGGCCGCGGGACAGCCGTAGTCGGCGGCGGTTCCGGTGCCGCTCTGGATGACGGTCTTCAGCGCCTGGGTGCCGGCGTACGCTTCGCCGGGGGTGAACACCCGATTGCCGGGTGAGTCGCCGAGGTTGCTCACGCTCTTGTCCGAGAAGACGACGCGGCTGATCGCCGTCGCCGGGTGGTGGACCCCGCCGCTGGCCAGCGTCGCGTACGCATCGGCCATCTCGAGCGGCGAGACGGCGACCGCGCCGAGCACCTCGGACGGATAGTTCGTCAGCGGCGAGGTGATGCCCATCGCGTGCGCGGTAGCGGAGACCTTGTCCATGCCCTCGTCCTGGGCGAGCTGGGCGAACACCGTGTTGTCGGACTCCGTCGTCGCCCTCGTGATGTTGATGTTGCCCTGATAGCTGAGCTCTGAGGTCTGGACGTGGTAGGTCGGGTATGCGGGGAGCCAACCGGGAGTCAGTTCCTTTGAGGTGTAGTACGTCTGGTTGGGGTCACCGTGGAAATCGTGGATGAGGGTCATCAGCGCGAACACCTTGAACGCGGACCCGGTCTGGCGGTGTGCCTGGGCCGCGTAGTCGAACTTCGTCTGGTCGTAGTTCGAGGACGTCGCCATCGCGAGGATGTGACCGTTCGTGGGATCGATGCTGACCAGGGCGGCGGCGGGATCGCCCGGCTGCCCCTCGTTGGAGAGGATCGCCTGGCGCGCTTGCTGCTGGCGCTTGAGGTCGATCGTCGTGTAGACCTTCAGTCCGCCCCTCTCGACGGTACGCAGGCCGTACTGCTTGATGAGCTGATCGCGCACGTAGTCGAACACGTAGGGCTCGCGCTTGAGCCCGTACGCATCGTTGCGCGTGACCTGCAGCGATGAATGGTCGGCTGCGTATGCCTGCGCCCGCGTGATGAAGTGCGACTGCACCATCGCGTACAGCACCTCGTGGCGGCGTCCCCGAGCGAGATCCGGCGCGATGAACGGGTTGTATTCCGACGGTGCCTGGGGGAGGCCCGCCAGGAGCGCGGCCTGGGCGAGGTCAAGCTCGTTCACCGGCTTGTTGAAGAACATCTGCGACGCCGCGCCGACCCCGACCGCGGTCTTGCCGCCGAGCGTGCCGTAGTCGACGTCGTTGAGGTACGCGGTCAGGATCCAGTTCTTCGAGTGCTTCTTCTCCAGCTCCTGAGCAAGCTTGGCCTCGATGATCTTGCGCTGAAGCGAGCGGGTGTCGGCGAGGCGGTAGGGCAGGTAGATGTTGCGGACGAGCTGCATCGTCAGCGTCGAACCACCCTGGATCGACTTGCCCCCGCCGAACGCGTCCTTCATGGCGGCACGCACGATGCCCTCGTAATCGATGCCGCCGTGCTGGTAGAAGCGGCGGTCCTCGATCGCGACCGTGGCGCGCTTGAGCACCCGGGGGATCGTCTTGCCGGACGCGTAGGTACGCAGAACGTCCGACGTGATGTAGCCGAGCAGGCTGCCGTCGCTGGCGTACACCTCGGAGAGCTGCCCGGGGTCGCGCGGCTTGAGCTGGTTGATGTTCGGGGCCGAGTCGGCGATGTTCATCACCCAGGCGGCGACCCCCGCGACGCCGATGCCGAGTGCGAGCAGCGTCAGCAGCGTCGTCATCACGACGACCCGGCGGACGGGATGTCCCCGGTTGCGAGTGCGGCGTCGCTGTCGTTCGCGTCGGCTCATGAGGACGTAGCTTCGGGGGAAAGCGAGGGACGAGCGCAGGCGGATCCCAGCCTGCGCGGGCGTGACGGGAAAGTGTAGCCGTAGCGGTCTTTCGGCTCGACGCGTCACGCTCCTCCACGCGACAGCATGTACCCATGGTCGCCCTGCTCCTCGATGCGCTCGGGACGCTCGTCCGGCTTGATCCGCCGGCCCCGCGGCTGCGGGCCGAGCTCGCGGAACGGTTTGACGTGACCGTCTCGGACGAGCAGGCGGGCGCCGCCCTGCTCACGGAGATCACCTTTTATCGCGCCCACCTCGACGAGGGCCGGGATGCTGCGTCGCTGTACGCGCTCCGGCATCGGTGCGCCGAAGTCCTGCGGACGGCGCTGCCGGCGTCTGCGCGCCTCAGCGAGGTGCGGACCGAGGATTTGACCGCTGCGCTGCTCGCAGCCCTGCGGTTCACCGCCTTCGATGACGCGCGACCGGCGATCGTGGCGGCGCGCTCGCGGGGACTGCGGGTCGTTGTCGCCTCGAACTGGGACGTCTCGTTGCATGAGGTCCTCGACCGGCTCGGCCTGCTCCCCTTGCTCGACGGCGTCGTCACCTCGGCCGAGGTGGGCGCCCGCAAACCGGCGCCGGCGGTGTTCCACCGGGCGCTGGCGTTGGCGGGCGCGAGCGCCGCCGCAGCGGTGCACGTCGGCGACAGCATCGAGGAGGATGTCGCCGGAGCGCGTGCGGCTGGGATTGAGCCGATCCTCCTCTCCCGTGACGGTCGGTCGGCCCCGCCCGGCGTCCGCTGGATCGCGTCTTTGAGCGAGCTGACGGCGCTCGCGCCCTAACCTCCACGCCGGATCATGAGCAGCGCCCCTCCACCCGCACCATTTCCGCCGGCGACGCCAGAGTCGAGTTCGCCGCCCCCCGCCCGCCGGGACGATGACGTTCCGGATTGGCGGATGTGGATGGCGCCGGCCGCCATCGTCCTCGGCCTCGCGGTCGGCGAGCTCGCGGTCATCCTCGTCGATGGCATTGGTGCGGCCGCCGGCTCGGGCTTCACCCACCCCAGTCCGGCCGTCAACATCATCGGCAACGTTGTCGTCGATCTCTCGTTCGTCCTAGCCGCGATCTACCTCGCCCATACGCGGGGTCCGGTGGCGCCCTCGGACTTCGGCTTCCGATTGGTGTCGCTGCGGCGAGGGTTCGTGGCATTCATGCTTGGAGGCGTCGGCTATTACGGGCTGACCGCCGTCTACGCCTCGCTGTTCAAGCTCCACGGCCAGGACAAGCTGCCGAGCGAGCTGGGGGTGTCGAAGAGTGACGCGGCGTTGGTCGCCGCGGCGGTGTTCGTGTGTGTGATCGCCCCGATCGCGGAGGAGTTCTTCTTCCGCGGTTTCCTGTTCGGGTGCCTGCGCCGCTGGAATGTCCAGGTCGGCGGCCACGATCTCGGCCCGTGGATCGCGTCGTTCATCGTCGGGGTCCTGTTCGGCCTGGCGCACACGGGCTCTGCCTCCGCGCAGTACCTGGTGCCGCTCGGCTTCCTCGGCTTCGTGCTGTGCCTCATGCGGTGGCGGACGCGGTCTCTGTATCCATGTATCGCGCTGCACGCGTTCAACAACTCCCTCGCACTCGGGGTCAACGAGCTGCACTGGTCGACGCTCGGGATCCTTGGGCTTGTCGTCGCCTCGGCCCTCGCGGTCGGCGCGATCACGCTGCCGCTGGCCTCGCCGGCGCCGCGGCCCGCCGTTTGAATCCTGACCGTCCGCCGGCGCCCCCGCCGGGTCCGTGGATCCGTCGGACAAGAAATGTGATCAATCACGCATGCATCCGGCCGCGCGGCTGATTTACTTCCGCCTCATGTCACGGACGCTCACACGCCTACTCCCGCTGCTCGCCGCGTTCCTGCTCGTTCCTGCGGCGGTCGCCGCGGCCGACAGTGGATCGAAGGCCGCGAGCGCCACCACCACCACCACCACGACCACGACGACGACGTCGACGACCACCACCACGCCCACGCCCCAGCCCAAGCCCAAGCCCAAGCCCAAGCCCAAGCCGGCCAAGGGTTCCTCGTACCTCCAGCTGCCGGACGCCTTCATCCTCAACCACGCTGCTGTGACGGTGCCGGGTCGTCGGATCCACGTGGACGGGATCGTCCATCCGTACGTCCGGGGCCAGAAGGTCCTGATGAAGGCCTATCTGGGTCACCGGCTGATCCTCTCCAAGCGGATGTGGATCTGGCCGGGGAACAAGCGCCAGAGCTACGGCAAGTTCTCCCAGGTGCTCACCGCCTCCGGAGCCGGCCGGGTGTACGTGGTCGTCACGCACGACCGCAACGACGCGCTCAGCGGCTTCCGCGCCGCGCGCACATACACGGCGCTCGATACCAACGTCCACTTCGGCTCGGTCGGGCGCTTTGTCCAGCTGATGCAGCAGCGGCTCGTCGCGAACCACATCTTCCTGCGGCAAACGGGCGTCTATGACACGAACATGGGGCTGGCTGTCGACGCATATCACCGCCTGCTCGGATGGGGTGTGTCCCAAGCGCTCGACGGCAAGACGATCAGCTTCCTGCTCAACGGCTGGGGCTCGATCCGTCCGCGGTACCCGTCGCACGGCCATCACGCCGAGGGCTGGCTGCGTAAGCAGCTGCTGATCCTCGCCGACGGCGGTAACGTCCGCTGGATCTTCCCGATCAGTTCCGGCAAGCCGTCGACGCCGACCGTGCTGGGCAACTTCCACATCTACCGGAGCGTCCCCGGCTACCTGCCGGACGGCATGTACTACTCGCGGTTCTTCATCGGCGGGTACGCGATTCACGGGTATGACCCGGCGCCGGATTACCCGGCCAGCCACGGCTGCATGCGTACCCCGATCGTGGACGCGACGTTCATCTACTACTGGCTGAACTACGGCGACGCGGTCGACGTCTACTACTGAGTCCGACGGCCGACTTCAGGCTGGCGCCGCCTGCGCGGCGTCAGCTCCAGCCGCGGCTGAAGCGCGCGAGATAGCCGAGCCCCACGCCATACACGAGCAGCGCAATGATTGTCGGCACACCGCGCGTGACCCACTCGCTGTTGCTCGGAACGATCGAGGTGAACGGCGATGTCAGCGTGTGGGCCGCGTCGTCGATGAACTGCCGCGGCTGCCCATGATGCTTGGCCTCGGGCGGAATCGGCGTGACCGTCGCGGACGAGGTGATCTCGGCCTGCTGGTGCTTGGATGCGCCGGACAGTTGATCGAGGGCGAACAGCGAGAACGACGCCACGACGAAAAAGCAGCAGATCCAGGCGATAGTTGTAATGACACGGTGGATCACGTCCCTTTAATCGGCACCCAGTCGGGCTAGGATGAGCGGCCGATGACCTCAAATGCCTCGATGACGGCACGCGACCGTCTCCTCGCCGAACTTTCCGAGCACGCGCTCGTGATCGGAGAGGTGGTTCTCACGAGCGGCGCCACTGCCCAGTACCTGATCGACGCCAAGCGCGCGATCCTCCGCCGAGCCGGGTTCATGGCCCTCGGCGAACTCGTCGCTGCCCAGGCCGCCGAGTGGGGCGCGACCGCCGTCGGCGGGATGACGATGGGTGCCGATCCGATCGCGTGCGCGGCGCTCGCCGCCGGCGCCGACGTCAAGGCGTTCTTCGTCCGCAAGGAGGTCAAGCAGCACGGCCTCGCCCGGCGGATCGAGGGCCCGCTGCTCACGCCGGACGATCGGTGCATGCTCGTCGAGGACGTCGTCACGACCGGCGGCTCGACGATTCGCGCGCTCGAGGCCGTCCAGGAGGAGGGACACACGGTCTGCGGCGTGGTCGCGATCTGTGACCGGCTGGCCGGGGGCGCCGAGGCGATCTCAGCTGCGGCCGGCGGAGCGCCCTACGTGGCCCTGACGACGATCGACGACGTCTACCCGGAGCGGCCCGACCGCTGACCGTCACGCCGCCTGGCGGCGTTGTCTGAGGACGTCGCGGAAGAGTTCGGCTTCGCCGGCGGGGTCGAGGTGGAGCGCTTCCCAGGTGAGTCGGATCGTGGCGTCGCCGCTGGCGAGGTGCTGGCGGTCTTTTTCACGGTCGCGCTGGAAGGTTTTGGGGTCGGTGTGATGCTCGAGGCTGTCGAGCTCGACGATCAGCCGGTACTCGGGGTAGTAGGCGTCGAGCTCGACCCCGTCGCGGGGGTAGTTGATCAGCCCGACGGGCAGGTCGTAGGTCTCGCACCAGCGGCGGCGGGCGCGCTCGAGTTCTGAGCGGGTCGGCCGGTAGGCGGGCGTCAGGAGCGTTCGCAGCCGCCGGGCGGCCGCGGTGTGCGGCAGGCGGCTGATCAGCTCGTGCAGCTGCTCGAGCGTGAGATAGGGGGTGTGCAGCCCCTCGTCGATCATCCGCTCGAGGTCCTTGTCGCTGAGGCGCGGAGCGAGGTCGAAGATCGTCCGCGCCATCGTCGTCGTTCGCAGGCCGAGCTGAACGGTGATGTCGCGCGGTCTGAGCGTGGTCGAGCGGTGGATCGTGATCCCCGTCACGCGGCGATTGCGTGGAGTGCTGACCTCGAACGGGAACTGCCAGTCCGCGACCAGCACCCACAGCGAGCCGGCAGAGCGATGGCTGAGCGCTGACTCCGGGCCGACGGCGAGCAGGGCACCGTGGGCGCGGTCGAGCGGCAGCACCGGCCGGTGCCCCACCGCGTACACGCCGTGGTACTCCGGATGCAGGCGTCCACACCGAATCCGGTAGGTGATCTGCCGCGCGCTGAGCCCCAGCCCGAGCAGCCGGATGCGCTTGACGTACCCGCCATACGGGTGCGCCGCCGCCGCGACCCGATGATCGATCGGCTCATCCACCGACCCCTTGGCGCAATGTGTACAACAGCTGTACACATTCCGCCAAGCCCCCCGGCTTCTCGGTGCCAAACACCATCGCACCGCATCATCCGCCCCGAACCCGCCCCACCAGCCAAACCGGCACAGACTTGGCACAAAGCGGCGCCGGAGCGCCGAGCGGGTCCGGCCCGGAGCGCCGAGCCAGCCACCCGACGCGTCACCCGACGCGGCTCTACCTCGGCAGCCGCCGGCACGCCCCGTGCGGCTGATGGAGCGCCTGGATCTTCCACCGGCCGTGCGCCGGCGTGATCAGCACGATCGGGCGCGAGGAGTGAACCGCTGGTCCGTACTTGAAGCCCACGTGCCCGACGTTGACCCCCAGGGCGAACGCGACGATCGATTGGTACTCGAGCCGGGTGAGCGGCTCGCCGCACGCCCGCACGAGCGCCGCGCCCCCCGCGGCCGATAGCGCCGGGCGCAGGGCGTTGATCTGGACGGTCCGCACGCGCTGTTGTCTCAGGTCCTTACGCTCGGATCGGGCCCGGGAAACCGCGGTGGGGACGAGCACGACGCAGGCCACACAGGCGAGCGCCGCGCCGGCCCAGCCGGCGACGGCCGACCACCGCACGGGTTCGCGGATCAGCCACCCGACGCCGATAGCGGCGAGCACTGCCAGCACTCCGCCGGCCTCGAACATGTACCGCGGGACCGCCGGCCATCCGTGCAGGGCGAAAGCGATCTCGACGACGACCCAGAGCACGATCCCGCCCGCCATCAGGAGCACGGCTCGCTCCCGTCGCCACGCCGCCCACGCCACCGACAACAGTGCCAACACGTACAACGCCGCGGGCTGGAGGTGCGCGAACCGGCTGATCGTCGCGGTCACCTTGTTGCCGTGGGGGGCGCGGCCGGACCCCATGGCGTTCGTCCCCGCTACGAACGGGCTCCGCGCGGTGATCCCCGGGATCCCGAACCACAGGATGAGCAGAAGCACGATGCCGCCGACGAGGAAGCGTCGCATCGAGGGCACGGCGCGCCACGCCCAGATCGCGTACAGGCCGAGAAATGGCCAAGCCTCCGGGCGTCCCAGCGAGGCCAGCCACCAGAACACGAACGCCCACCGGTAGTGGCGTGAGAGCTGCATGTCGATCGCGCCGAGGCAGAGGGCGACGATCATCGGGTCCGACTGGGCGCTGAGGATGACGTGCGCGTAGTTGGCGATCAGCATCACGCTGACGCCCGCGACGACGGCCGCGACCCAGGCGGCGATCCGCCCCCGTCGATCGGGGTCGTCACCGGCAACGAGCCGGTACGCGATCCGGCCGCCGAACACGGATCCGCTCAGCGACACGGCCACCGCGGTGATGAGCCACAGGTAGACCGCGTAGTGCCCGACGACGGCGTAGGGGAGCGTGAAGAGGTAGGGGAGCGGCTTCCAGGACGGGGCGGCGTTCGTGTCGAGTGCGAGATGGAGCGACTGGTGGCCCCACACGAGCCAGCCATAGGGGTCGAACCCGGGGCGCGTCCGGGCCCACACGACGAGGACGGCGGAGACCACGCCGATCGCCACCCCGACCGTCCACCACGGGTGGGACCGGCCGAAGCCACGGAGCGTCCACGGGGCGGCATCGCCCGCCGGTGGGCCCCCCGGCGGGTCCGACGGCGTCCGGCCTGAAGGCGGCTCGTCGACCCCGGTCGGTGCGTCGACGGCGCCGGGGCTCACGAGCTATGGATGTGAACGACGCGCCCGTTGGGATGGCGCGCGTCGAACAGGACCTTGGCGCGGAGGCGTGAACAGGACGCCCGCGTGGCCGTGGCCAGGTGGGCAGGCAGCAGCGTCCAGCCGTGCGGTCCGTTGCTGAAGATGATCACCGGATAGGTCTGCTGCGAGCTCGAACTTCGGCTTGTGGCCCACCTTGCCGACGTTGAGATGGGTGAAGTAGGCGAGGATGCTGACGAAGCCGACGTACGTCGTCGGCGACCGCAGGCGAGGACGTGGTGGGCGCCGCCGACGTCGGTGATCGTCCGTTCGAGCTGTGTGATCTGCCGCGTCCGCGCGTGCTCGTGGACGAGGTCCTTGTGCTCGGCGTGCTCCCGGGCCACCGCTCCGGGCACGAGCGCGGCGACGATCAGCGCGGCGATCGGGATCCCAACCCAGCGGGGAATCGACAGCGAGCGCGCCCCGGCGCGGAGCTTCGGAAGGTCGACGAGGATCCAGCCCAACGCGACGCCGGCGAGCACGGTCTGCACCCCGGCGGACTCGATCATGTAGCGCGGGACGCCCGGCCAGCCGTGAAGCACGAACGCCATCTCGACGAGCATCCACAGCACCGCTGCGCCGGCAAGTACGAGCACCGTGCGGTTACGGCGGAAGTACGCGATCACCACCGACAGCAGCGCGAGCAGCTGGATCGGCAGGTAGGTGAGCGCCGTATAGCGGTGGAAGACGCCGATGAACTTGTTCCCCTCGATTCGTCGCACGGACAGCTCGGCGAGCTCCGCGGAGACGAACGGCCGCGAGTTGGTGATCGTCGGGACGCCGAACCACAGGAGTGGAATCAGCACCAGACCGCAGATCAGCAACTTGCGCATCGCGGGGATCGCGCGCCAGGCCCAGAGGAAGTACAGGCCCGCGAACGGCCACGCCTCCGGTCGACCGAGGGAGGCGAGGACGAGCAGAACGCGTACGCCCAGCGTGGATGGCCTGAGAGGTGCATGTCGATCGCCGCCCAGACAGAGCGCGACGATGATCGTGTCGGACTGCGCGCTCAGGAATAGGTGGATCCACTGGTTGATGCCGAGAACCGCAACCCCCGCGAACACGCCGGCGGCGATTGCCGCCCACCGGGTGTAGGTATCGATCTCGCCGTCGGAGGGCAGCGTCAGCCGATAGGCGATCCGCCCGGCGAAGATCGAGCCGCTCAGCGAGACGGCCGTCGCGAACGTCATCCACAGCGTCAGGGCGTGCGTGCCGAACAGCGAGAGCGGCACCGTGAACAGGTACGGCAGCGGCTTCCACGAGGGCGCGCCGCCGAGATCGAGGCTCAGGTGGAGCGTCTGGTAGCCCCAGATCAGCCAGCCGTACGGGTCGTAGCCCGGACGCGTGTTCGCATGACGGACGAGCAGGTAGGAGAAGATGACCAGGAGCACGCCGACGATCCACCAGGGGTGCTGGCGGATGGCTGCGGGCAGGCGGCTCGTCCGGTCTGCTTCGCGCCTCGGTTCTGGGCTCCCGCTTGGGGGAACCGGGGGTGCTTCTAGCGTGCTCTCGGACACGAGGAGTGAGGCACGGTAGCAGTCTTGACACCCGCCAACGCCCCGTCAATAAACCCTCTAAAGACGGCCCGCGCGCCAGCATTCCGAACTGCCGTGGCAATGGGCCAAAGCGCGGAGCTCGGCGTGCAGGCGCCCGCGCTCCGCGACCCCGAGCGAGGGTGCGATGTTGTGCACCTCGAGTGGGTCATCGCGCAGGTCGTAGAACTCGGTCTCGCCGTCGTTGTACTCGACGTACAAGAACCTCCGGCCCCGCATCGCCTCGTAGGTCCGCGGGCTCCCGCTCGCTGACTGCTGGAAGTCCGGATCGATGCCCCGGAGGTCCGTCCCGTGGTGCTCGATCAGCACGGCGTGTCGCCAATCGCTCGGCACGTGTCCGGAGAGCAGCGGCAGCAGGCTGTGTCCGTCGGCGCTCAGGTCCGTTCCGCCGATCGCGGCGAACGTCTCGGCGAGGTCGACGTTCTCGGCGAGCGCGCCGGTCCGCGTGCCGGCGGGGACTCCGGGGCCGACGACGACGAGCGGGACGTGGATATCGGTGTCGAACGCCGTCAGCTTGCCCGGCATCAGCCGGTACTCGCCGGTGTGAAATCCGTTGTCGGAGCTGAACACGAGGTAGGTGTTATCGGCGATCCCGTCAGCGGCGAGCCGATCCTCGATCGTTCCGATCATGTCGTCGACGGACTGCACGGACTGGGCCCGGTGACGGAACACGTCGTCGATCTCGGCGATTTGGGCGTCGGACAGCGGACCGCGACCGCCCAGCCAATGCGGCGGGTCGGTTGGAAGCACGTCGAAGTTGCCGCGGCGCGGCGCTTTCACGCCCGGGAAGCGCTCGGTGTCGCGCGGGGCCGGCACGGCGGGACGGTGCGGCGCGAACGTGGCGAGTTCGAGGAAGAACGGCTGCGGGGCGGCCGCCGCGCGATCGACGAATGCCGCGCCCTTGTGCGCGATGACGTCCGTCAGGTAGTCGGCGGGTCGGTGGCCGTAGGCGTACAGCGAGCCGTTCTCGTTGAGGACGTAGTCGAACTCTCCGTAGCCGGCTCCGGCGACGTCCCACTGGCTCCATCCCGGCGGCACGTAGGTGTCCGGGACCCGCGTGCGCTCGAGATAGCCGTTGAGGTACTTGCCCATCATCGCCGTGCGGTATCCGGTGCGCCGAAGCGCGACCGCGAACGTGTCCCGCTCCTCGCCGCGATCGTGAAAGACGTTGAAGCCACCGTGGCGGCCCGTATTGCCGAACACCTTGGTGTCGTGCGGGAAGTTGCCCGTGAAGATCGAGGCGCGCGAGGGGCAGCACAGCGAGTCGGACACGAAGTAACGGCTGAACGTCATCCCCCGTCGCATCATCTCCTGGACGTGCGGCATGTACCGCAGCAGGTTCATCGACAGGTCGTCGGTGAGGACGAACACGATGTTCGGCCGTCCTGCGTCCCGCGCCGGGGCGTGGCGCGCCACCGCGCGCCCCGATGAGATCAAGACCGCCGCTACGAGGCCGGCGGCCGTCAGCAGGCCGATCGCGGCGGGGCGGATGCGCCCGCGCGTCAGCGCGTCGACCGTCCCCTTGAGTGCCCCAAGCACTCCTCGCAACTATAGGAAGCTTTGGTCGGCCGGCGGCCCGAGCGCTCCGGGAACGGATACCCCCGGCAGGAATCGAACCTGCATCCCGCGCTTAGGAGGCGCGTGCTCTATCCATTGAGCTACGAGGGCGCGCAACCGGAGGGTATCCGGGGTACGGCGCGACACGAACGCCGCCCACACGGCATTCTTGAGGCACGGTTAAACCACGGGACCGCGGCGTGACAAGCCCCATGGCTTGTGCTATTCCCCCGAAACCGTGGTGGAGGAGGGAACCAGCGTGTTCCAGGGAACACACCTGTCCAGAATATGAGCGTCGGCGCATCAGAGCTTCTCGTTGAGGGCGAGGCGACGGTTGACGCGATCGAACTCGCCTCTGGCGAGATCAGCGCGCGATCGCCGCTCTCGCTGTTCTGGCGGCGGTTCCGGCAGGACCGCATCGCGATGATCTCCGCCGGGTTCATCGTGCTCCTCATTCTGGTCGCGATCTTCGCGCCGTTGATCGTCAAGCTTCTCGGGCTCCCGGGGCCGGGCGTCCAGAACCCGAATCTCACCGATGCGTTCGGCACCCCGATGGGACCATCGGGCGCGCACCCGTTCGGCGTGGACGGCCTCGGCGAGGACGTGATGGCCCGCACCATCTACGGCGCGCGCGTGTCGCTGGTGGTCGGAATCGTCGGCACGGGACTCGCCACTATCGTCGGCGTCTCGATGGGCCTGTTCGCGGGCTTCTTCCGCGGCTGGACCGATACCGTCCTCTCGCGGATCGCGGACATCGTCCTGTCGTTCCCGATTCTGCTGCTCGGCATCGGCATCGCGGCTGCGTGTGCCGTCAACGGGTGCCTCGGCGGGACGATTCAGCCCGGGGTGCAGACGATCATCGTGATCATCGTGATCTCCGGGTGGACCTACATCTACCGCATCACCCGTGGCCAGGTGCTGTCGCTGCGGGAGAAGGAATTCGTCGAGGCATCCCGATCGTTGGGCGCCTCGAACATGCGCATCATGTTCCGCGAGATCCTGCCGAACCTCGTGGCGCCGATCATCGTCTACGCCAGCCTGCTCATTCCCACGAACATTCTGTTCGAGGCGGCACTGTCGTTCCTCGGGGTCGGAGTCAAACCACCGACGGCGAGCTGGGGCCAGATGATCGCCGACGCGTCCCCGGGGTTCTTCCAGGGAGTCTGGTGGTACATGGTGTTCCCGGGAGTGGCGCTGCTGCTGACGGTCCTGGCGTTCAATCTCGTCGGTGACGGGCTCCAGGACGCTTTGAATCCGAAGGCCGATCGATGAGCGGTCTTCACACTCAACAGGAGGACAAATGAAGGTACTCGCTAAGGGGCTCGCTCTGACTGGGGCGTTGTGCGGGCTCACATTCGGCCTCGCGGCCTGCGGCTCGAGCAGTTCGAGCAGCGGCGGCGGCGGCGGCAGCAGCGGAGGTGGAAGCGGAGCGAAGCTCAAGCCCGCCATCGACGGATCCAACCAGAACCTGACCGACGGCAAGAAGGGCGGGACGCTCACGGTCTACGACCACGAGGACTTCGAGCATCTCGACCCGGGTCAGACGTACTTCTCGCTCGACTACGAGGTCGTGTACGCGACCCAGCGCGCGCTGTACCAGTTCAAGCCGAACAGCACGACCGAGCTGATGCCGGATATGGCGGCCTCGGCGCCGGTCGTCACTGACGGCGGCACGACGGTCACGGTCCATCTCCGTCACGGGGTCAAGTTCAGCCCGCCGGTCAACCGCGAGGCGACCTCGGCTGACGTTGCCTACGCGATCGAGCGCGGCGCCAACCCGAATGTGGCCAACCCGTACTTCCCTGCGTACTTCTTCTACATCAAGGGTGCGAAGGACGCGACCGGTGGACCGATCCCGGGGATCAGTACGCCGGACAAATACACGATCGTGTTCCACCTGACGGGGTCGTACGGGACGTTCTTCGCCCAGGCACTCTCGCTCCCGATCACCGCACCGGTGCCGAAGGAGTTCGCGGGCCCGCTGGACAAGAAGAAGCCGACCACGTTCGGCTCGACCTACCTCGTCGGGACTGGCCCGTACATGTTCAAGTCCGACTCGACCGGCAAGTTCCTCGGCATCGGCTACCAGCCGGGCAAGTCGGCGACGCTCGTGCGCAACCCGAACTGGGATCCGAACAACAGCCCGGTTCCGGCGTACCTCGATCAGATCAACATCAACATCGGCGGCGACACGAACGTCATCGGCCGTCAGGTGCTGACCGGGACGCACACGCTCCAGAACGACACGCCGGCGGGCGCGATCATCAAGCTCGCCTACCAGAAGTACTACAACCAGCTGGTCGCGGTGCCCGGCGCCGGCGACCACTATCTCGCGCTCAACAACAAGCAGGGCCCGTTCTCGAACGTGAACGTCCGGAAGGCCGTGTGGGCGGCGCTCGACCGCGGGGCGATGATCAAGGCTGACGGTGGCCAGGTCGTGGCTCAGGTCGGGACCCACTTCATCTACCCGACCTCGATCGGCTATCAGCAGTCGGGCGGGGACCACGGCCCGAATGTGGACTACAACAACTACCCGGATGGCAACGCCGCAGTGGCGGCCAAGTACATGAAGCTCGCGGGCTACCCGAGCGGCAAGTACACCGGCAACTACACGGTGAAGGTCGTCGGCTCGACCGGCGACCCGGCACCAAAGACGGCCGCGATCGTCAACAACGCGATCCAGAGCCTCGGCTTCAAGACCAACTTCACGTTGGTCGACCAGTCGGTCATGTACGGCAAGTACTGCGGCGTGCCGAAGGCCGAGATCGACGCGTGTCCGAACGTCGGCTGGATCCGCGACTGGGCGGACCCGCAGACGCTCCTGGACCCGACGTTCGCCGGCTACAACATCGTCTCGACCAACAACTCCAACTGGGGTCAGGTCAACGATCCGCAGATCAACGCAGCGATGCGTGCGGCCGAGAAGACGAATGGCGCGTCGGCACGCGCTACGGCATGGGCCAACGTCGACAAGCTGCTCACCTCCAAGGCAGTTGCCGTCCCATGGGTGTTCGACATCCAGGGGAACATCGAGTCCAAGGATGTCCGCGGGATCAATGACCTGTGGGACATCGGCGAGTGGGACTACAACTTCACGTCCCTCAAGTAAGGATCGCGATTCGCGCTGGGGCTCCGCTCATTTGAGCGGGGCCCCGCGTCTCGCCCCGCACTCAGCACATGCTCCAATACATCGTCCGCCGCCTGCTCTGGGGAGTCGTCCTCCTGATCGCCGTGATGGCGATCACGTTCGTGCTGTTCTACCTGCTGCCGAACGTCGATCCGGCGGTGCTGCGTGCGGGCCGCAACTCCTCGCCCAAGATCATCCATGAGATCGCCGAGAACCTCGGAACCGATAAACCGATCTACACGCAGTTCTGGAATTACCTGAAGAACCTCGTCCTTCACTTCGACCTCGGCTACAGCTACTACAGCGGCGCCTCGGTCAAGAGTCTGATCAGCGACCGCCTGCCGGCGACCCTGTCCCTCACCGTCGGAGCCGTCGTCATCTGGCTGCTCCTCGGAATCCCGGTGGGGATCATCTCGGCGATCAAGAAGCGCAGCGTCCTCGACCGCACCACGATGGGCATCTCACTCGTGTTCGTCTCGGCGCCGGTCTACTGGCTCGGGCTGCTCGTCCTGTTCGCGTTCGCCTCGGACATCGGCAAGTTCCCGGTTCCGTTCCTGCACGGTTCGGGCTCGTACGTCGGGCTCACGGTCAGTCCGGTGCACTGGTTCGAGTCGCTGTTATTACCGTGGTTCGTCCTCGCCGCCACCTCGGCGGCGATCTACGCACGCCTCGTTCGCGGCAGCCTGATCGACGTCATGGGCGAGGACTACATCCGCACCGCCCGGGCCAAGGGCCTGGCTGAGCGCACGGTCGTCATGAAGCATGGGCTGAGATCGGCGATCACGCCGCTCGTGACCGTGCTCGGTCTTGACATCGCGACGCTGCTCGGCGGCGCCGTGCTGACCGAGACGGTGTTCGACATTCCCGGCATCGGTCGGCTCAACTACGACGCGATCACCCACGGCGACTTCCCGATCATCCAGGGCACGATTGTGCTCGCCGCCGTGTTCATCATCTTCGCCAACATCGTCGTCGACATCGCCTATGCCTATCTCGACCCGCGGGTGCGCTACGCATGACTCCCCTGCTCGAGGTCGACGATCTCCGCGTCCAGTTTCCCACCGAGGATGGTCTCGTCCGCGCCGTCGACGGGATCTCGTACACCGTTGGCGAACGCGGGACGATCGGGATCGTCGGCGAGTCTGGCTCGGGCAAGAGCGTCTCGTCGCTCACGATGCTCGGGCTCACCCGGACGCAGGGCGCCACCGTCGAGGGGCGGATGGTGTTCGAGGGCCGTGACCTCGTCGCCATGAGCGATGGCGAGCTCCGGTCGATCCGGGGCAACGAAATCGCGATGATCTTCCAGGATCCGCTGTCGTCGCTGCACCCCTTCTACAAGGTCGGCAAACAGCTCGTCGAGGCGATGCGGATCCACCGCTCGATCTCCAAGTCGGCCGCCCGCAAACGCGCGGTGGAGCTGCTCGAGCTCGTCGGCATCCCTGATCCGGACCGTCGCGTCGACCAGTTCCCGCACGAGTTCTCCGGCGGCATGCGCCAGCGCGCGATGATCGCGATGGCGCTCGCCAACGAGCCGAAGCTGCTGATCGCCGACGAGCCGACGACCGCGCTCGACGTGACCGTTCAGGCACAGATCCTCGCCCTGCTCGAGAGCCTCCAGAAGCGGCTCGGCATGGCGATCATCATCATCACCCACGACCTCGGCGTCGTCGCGGAGATCGCGGACGAGATTGCCGTCATGTACGCCGGGCGGATCGTCGAACACGCCTCGACGGAGCGGATCTTCTCCGAGCCGCAGCATCCCTACACGTGGGGCCTGCTCAAGTCGATCCCGCGGCTCGATAACCCGCGCCACGAGGAACTGATCCCGATTTCCGGCCGACCGCCGAGCCTCATCAACCGACCGTCCGGATGCCATTTTCATCCCCGCTGCCCGTACTCCCAGCCTGAGCACGAGCGCGTCGACCCGCGCCTCGACCCGATCCCCGGCGAGGACCGTCACGAGGTCGCCTGCCTGCTGGACCACTCCTTGCGAGCAAGGATGTGGGCTGATCTCCAGGCCGGTCGTTCGCCGGCCTCCGTCCGCCAACTCGCGGAACCTGCGGAGCGGTCCCGTCCCACCGAAACCCGCACGTTGGCGGGGGAGGCGGGCGAATGACGGCCACCAACGGGTCGCCACTGATCGAAGTTCGCAACCTCACCAAACACTTTCCGATCACCCGCGGGATCGTGTTCCAGCGCCAGGTCGGGGCCGTCAAGGCGGTCGACGACGTGTCCTTTGAGGTGCGCTCCGGCGAGACGCTGGGGATCGTCGGCGAGACCGGCTGTGGCAAGAGCACGACGGCCCGCCTGCTCGTCCGCCTGCTCGATCCCACCGGCGGCGAGATCAGGTTCGAGGGCGAGGACATCGCCCACCGCAAGGGGCCTGCACTCAAGGCACTGCACCGAGAAATGCAGATGATCTTCCAGGACCCGTACTCCTCGCTCAACCCGCGCAAGACGATCGGCTCGATCATCGCCGAGCCGTTCGTTATCCACGGGATGCACAAGGGCGAGGGACAGCGCAAGAAGCGCGTGCAGGAGCTGATGGACCGCGTCGGACTCAACCCCGAGCATTACAACCGCTACCCCCACGAGTTCTCCGGCGGTCAGCGCCAGCGGATCGGCGTCGCCCGGGCGATCGCGCTCGAGCCCAAACTGCTCGTCGCCGACGAGCCGGTCTCAGCCCTGGACGTCTCGATCCAGGCCCAGGTGCTGAACCTGCTGCGCGGCCTCCAGCGGGAGATGGGTCTGACGCTCATCTTCATCGCCCACGACCTGAGCGTCGTGCGGCACATGTGCGACCGGGTCGCGGTCATGTATCTCGGGAAGGTCGTCGAGCTCGGTCCGAGCGATGCGCTCTACACCTACCCGCGCCATCCGTACACCGGCGCGCTGCTGTCCTCCGTCCCCGTGCCTGACCCGATCGGCGGGCGGCGCGAGCGTCAGCTGCTGACCGGCGACGTGCCCAGCCCGGCCAACCCGCCGCAGGCGTGCCGCTTCCACACCCGCTGCCCGAAGGCCCAGGCGAAGTGTGCCGCCGATGAGCCGATGCTCGAGGACAAGGGCACCGGGACGCTCGCCGCGTGCCACTACCCGCTCACCCGGGACGAGGTCAAGCTGCGGCTGCCGGTCGCGCTGACCGGCGTCGATCCGTCCTCTGTGCCGGCGCCCCGGGATGTCGCGGGCGACCCTCTGGGATCGGCCGACGGAGCCGAGGCTCAGGCTTCGTCGTCGCCGTCGGCCTCGTCGCCGTCGTCCGACTCGCCGTCCTCGTCGTCGTCGACGTAGAGCGACTCCACGGCGAGCTCCTCGCCGCGGCGTCCCCACAGCTTGACTTCGACGAAGTCGCCGCGGTAGTTGTCCGGCGCGATCAACGTGAAGCGTTCCTCGACGAGCTCGCACTGATCGACGGCGAGGTTCGCCAACTCAGCGGTGACGATGGAGCCGCCGGGAACGAGCGCCACGCCCCACACGAGCGTGATGTCGGCCGCCTTGCCCTGCTCGCCCCGCCACGTCCCGATCACGTCATCGTTGAGGTCGATCTTCCACTCCGGGTTTGCCTCTGCCGTCTCGGAGGTGAAGTCGGCGGTGGATTCGAAGTCGTTGGGGCCGCGATCGCCCTCGCTGAACGCGACGAAGCCGAACAGCTCGAAGCCCTCCGTCGTCCGGGCGACGGCCGGGACGTAGGTCCGGCCGGCGAACGAGCGGTCGGGGAACCAGCGGATCTCGCCCGTCTCACCGAGTTCGGCGCCCTCAGTGTCGATCTCGCGGACG
Organism: uncultured Solirubrobacterales bacterium; assembly: GCA_963850335.1. GTDB lineage: Bacteria > Actinomycetota > Thermoleophilia > Solirubrobacterales > Solirubrobacteraceae > Palsa-465. Next base: position 409,795 of record CAWKKY010000005.1, read on the forward strand.
GCGAGCTGGAAATGGCCGCGCAGCGTTTCCGCCCAGCGGCCGTACGGCAGCCCCTCCTGGGGCGGCTCGGCGGCGAAGCTGATGACGAAGCGATCTGTCGGCGGCACGGCGCGGGAGCATAGGCGCTCTGGGCGCCGGACGCTCCCAGAACGGTCCTAGAACGCTCCGCGGCGGCTCAAGACGGCGGGAATCGTCTTCAGCAGAATCGACAGGTCAAGGAACATCGACCACCGCTCGAGGTAGAGGAAGTCGAGCCTGACCAGGTCGTCGAAGTCGAGTTCCGAGCGTCCGGAGACCTGCCATAGGCCGGTGATGCCAGGGAGGACGAGGTAGCGCTTCTTGTGCCATTCCTCGAGTCGCTCGAAGTCCCGCATCGGCAGCGGCCGGGGGCCGACGAGCGACATCTCACCACGGACGACGTTGACGAGCTGCGGCAGTTCGTCGAGCGAGAACCGGCGCAGGAAGCGACCAACCTTGGTCAGCCGCGGGTCGTGGCGGATCTTGAACAGCGCGCCCGACTGCTCGTTGAGTGGCTCCAGGTCGGCTTGGATCTGGTCGGCGCTCTCGCGCATGGTGCGGAACTTGAAGCAGGAAAACGGCTTTCCGGCCATCCCGGGGCGAACCGAGCGGTAGATGATCGGGCCGCGGGAGCTCAGCTTGATGGCGATTGCGATCGCGAGCAGGACCGGCGAGATGAACACGAGCCCGATCGTTGAGAGCACGAGGTCGAAGGTCCGCTTGAGCGCGTAGTCGATGCCCTCGAAAACCGGCGGGCGCAGAGTGAACAACGGAACGCTCTGACCGGGGACGAACTCCGCGCGGTCGAACAGGATCTCCATTGTCGAGGGCGCGACGTGGACGGTGACGCCACTGCGGTGGCAGAGGTCCACGAGGTCGACGGCACGCTCCTGCGGGAATTCGGGGTCGGCGATGATCACCTCCTGCACCTTCTCGGCGGCGAGGATGTCCGGGAGCTGCTCGAGCTCTCCGAGCGACCTCAGGCCGTTCTGCGGCCGCGGCGTGAGCGAGATGTAGCCGACGATCGCCACCCGGGTCCGCGCCCGTCCGGAGAGGGCGTGCGCGACGGCCTCGATGTGCTTGCCGGACCCGACGATCAACGCCCGTCGCGTGTAGCCGGCCTGCTTGAGGACCCAGCCGGTCACCTGAAGGTGGAGCGCTCGCAGCCCACCGATGTACGCGATCGAGATGATGAGGCTTCCGTAGAAGATGTAGTAGCTGCTGAAGTGCTGGCCGTTGGCGAGGGCGAACACGAGCGCGATCACCGTCGCCTGGAAGAGCGCGGTCGCGATCTTCGCGGTGCCGGGCCGGCGCGGCCGGTCGGCGTACAGGTCGACCCGCGCGAACATCAGCACGGTCACGAGGTACGCGAACGCGATCCAGGGCTTGATCCCGTGCCACACGTTGTCGATCGTGAACTCGCCGCGGAACGCGAGCTTCACGCCGAGCGCCGTGAAGAGTGCGCCCACGACGCCGATGAAATCGAGCGCCAGCAGGGAGAGGACCCGGCCGATCCGGCGCAGGGTCTCGAGCCTGAGGACGAACGAGAGCAGCGGGGGCCGCTTGCGCCGGACGTCCCGGTCCGGCATCACGATCGGGGGCGAAATGCCGTTCGCACCGTTGGCGATCGCCTCGGGGGCCTCTTTCTGCTCGGTTGTCACTGGCGGCTCAAGGTGGGGTAGTTCCTCCCGTACCGGTAACGCCGACTACGCATCGAAGTTACGAGGTAGGGTCGCCGCCCCGCGGTGTCAACGCGCGGCGCCGACCAACGTCTCGACGCCCGACTGCTCAATCGTGCGGCTGAGCCCCTCGCTGAGAGCGATTGCGGGCTCCCAGCCGAGAACCTCCTTCGCGAGGGTGATATCCGGCTGGCGGACCTGCGGATCGTCGGTCGGGAGCGCTTCGAACACGATCTCCGAGCGCGATCCGGTCACCTCGATCACGGCCTTGGCCAACTCGAGCAGGGTGAACTCGTTCGGGTTTCCGATGTTCACAGGGTTGTGATACCCAGACTCGGCCAGACCAATGATCCCGCGGATCAGATCATCGACATAACAGAACGAGCGGGTCTGGGCGCCATCGCCGAAAACGGTGATCGGGCGGTCCTGGAGCGCCTGACGCAGGAACGTCGGGATCGCGCGGCCGTCGTGCGGGCGCATGCGCGGCCCGTACGTGTTGAAGATCCGGACGATTGCGGTGTCGACACCCTGCTGACGGTGATACGCCATCGTCAGCGCTTCGGCGTATCGCTTCGCCTCGTCGTAGACCCCGCGCGGGCCGATCGGGTTGACATGTCCCCAGTAGCTCTCACGCTGCGGATGCTCCTGCGGATCCCCGTACACCTCGCTCGTGGAGGCGATCAGGAACCGCGCCCGATGCTGCTTGGCCAGCCCGAGCGTGTGGTGCGTTCCGTAGGAGCCGACCTTGAGCGTGTGCAGCGGCAGACGCAGGTAGTCGATCGGCGAGGCCGGAGAGGCGAGGTGGTAGACGAAGTCGACCGGCTCATCGACGAAGTACGGCTCGATGATGTCGATATTGAGGTGAACGAACGAGTCCGTTCGGATGTGGTGGATGTTGGCGAGCGAGCCGGTTTCCAGGTTGTCGACGCAGATCACGCGGTGGCCGCGGCGCAGCAGCTCATCGCAGAGGTGCGACCCCAGGAAGCCGGCGCCGCCGGTGACGAGGCACGTAGACATAGAGCCGCAATCTAGCGTGGTATGCCGATTCCGCGCGCGGCGCGGGCGATCGCCGAGACCGGCGGATAGAGTCCGGACCTGCCCCTACGAAGGAGAAACATGGCGGCACCACGCTTTATCGATCGGCTGAGCGAGCAGATCTCGAACGAGTTCGCCGCCTCCCAGCAGTACATCGCCAACGCCGTCTACTACGACGCGCAGACGCTGCCGCGGCTCGCCGCCTTCTTCTACTCCCAGGCGATCGAGGAGCGCAACCACGCGATGATGATGGTCCAGTACCTGCTTGATGCCGACGCCGACGTGCGGATCCCGGGCATCGGCGAGCCGGAGAGCCAATTCGCAGATGTCGTCGCGCCGGTCGCGCTCGCGCTCGAGCAGGAGCGGCGGGTGAGCGATCAGATCGCTGCGCTGATGGGCGTTGCCCGTGAGGAGGGCGACTTTCTCAGCGAGCAGTTCGTCCAGTGGTTCCTCAAGGAGCAGGTCGAAGAGGTCGCGACGATGTCCTCGCTGCTTGACGTGGTCAAGCGCTCGGTCGAGAACCCGATGTTCGCCGAGGACTACCTCGCTCGCGAGCATGCGAGCGCCGAGGTGAACGATCCGACCGCGCCGACCGCGGCCGGCGGCGCGCTCTAGACACGAGGTCTCTCCCTGCTCCGCCGGGTCGTCCGAAGGTGGCGGGTGAATCATTCGCCAAATCGGGTCCGCCATCCGGATCTGGGCGCGGAATGCACGCTGAGCGAAACTTTCTCGCCCAGACCCAAGCCGCCCGGGCGATTTGGCGAATCATTCCCCTCCCGATCCGGCGTCCGGCGTGGGATCCTCTCTACGACCGGCGCCGCCGCACGACGTGCTGCTCGCCGCGGCGGATCGTCACCCGCTCGGAATCGAAGTGCTCGAGCAGGGCCTGCGCGAACTTCCGTGAGGTGCCGAGCTCCGTTCGCACCTCGGCGAGCGTGATCCCACCGCCACGCTGCCCGGCGAGCTCGACCACCCGCCGCTCGACGTCGGCGAGTACCTCCGGGTGGTAGTGCAGGGTGCGCGACACGCGTACCGCGCGGCCCGCGGCCCGCAGTGCGCCGAGGTCGTCCGGGTCAAGCTCGGTGTCGAGCGGCGGCTCGACGCCCGCCGCCCGCAGCCGCTGCTCCAGGGCCAGCGCCGACGCGCTGAGCGGCGCGGGGTAATCGCGCGCCGCGGGATCGCGCACCGGGGGATCTGTCGGTGCCGGCGCCGGTAGCGGCTCACCCGCCACCGCGTCGGCCACCCCGTCGGGCTCCTCGCCGCGGGCCAGTCGCCGCAGCCGGGTGAGCAAGTCGCGGCTCGCTCCGTGTTTGCGCGGCGACGGGTCGAGCACGACGCCACCCCCGAGCGTGTCCGGCGGAGCGATCTGCCGGACCACGAGCCGGTCGCCGCGGGCTGCGACGAGCGGCTGCTCGAGGCGGACCTGCCAGAACGGCCCGCCGAGCCAGGCGAGCCGAGCCGGGCTCTCCCGGGTGCCGTGGTGAACCTGGACCCGATCTCCGTGCTCCGGCTCCTCGGCGTCGAAGAAGAACTCGCCGTCGATCAGGTACGCGGGACGCAGGTCGGCCTCAGGCGAGGAGAGCACATCGCCGCGGGCGAGCTCGGAGACCGCGACGCCCACGAGGTTGACGGCGACGCGCTGGCCGGCCGCGGCGCGCTCGACGGCTGTGTCGTGGACCTGCACGCTCCGGACCCGGACCGACCGATCGCCGGGGAGCAGGCGCAGCTCGTCCCCGCGCTCGATCACGCCGGACCACAGCGTCCCGGTGACCACCGTGCCGGCGCCGCGGATCGTGAACACTCGATCGATGTGCAGGCGCGTACGAAGCGCCGCGTCGGCGGCCCGGCTCGAGAGCGGCGCAGCGATCCGGTCGAGCGCGGCGAGCAGCGGCGCGAGACCGTGGCCGGTGCGTGCCGACACGGGGACCACCGGGGCGCCCGGAAGCAGCTCGGCCGCCTCGAGCATCGCCAGCTCAGGGTCCGCGAGGTCGGACTTCGTCACCGCCACGACGCCGGCGTCGACTCCGAGCGCCCGCAGCACGGCGGCGTGCTCGCGGGTCTGCGGCATCACGCCGTCGTCGGCGGCGATCGTCATCAGGAACAGGTCGATGCCGGTGGCGCCCGCGACCATCGTGCGTACGAATCGCTCGTGGCCAGGGACATCGACGACCGACACGGTGCGGCCGGAGGGCAGCGGCAGGCTGGCGTAGCCGAGCTCGATCGAGATGCCCCGCTCACGCTCTTGGGGGAGGCGGTCGGTGTCGACGCCCGTGAGCGCGCGGATGAGCGCTGTCTTGCCGTGGTCGATGTGTCCGGCGGTGCCGAGCGTCAGGGGTGCGCTCATTCCCCGAGGGCGCCCCGCACGACGGCGATCGCCGGCTCGAGTTCATCGTCTGCGAGCGTGCGCGGATCGATCAGCACCCGATCCTCATGGACGCGGGCCATCAGCGGTGGCTCGCCGGCCCGCAGTGCGTCCACCAAAGCGACCGGCGCCGCCCGGCTGAGCAGCGCCACCGCCGGTCCGGGCAACTCGAGCAGCGGCAGCGCTCCGCCACCGACCCGCGCGACCGAGTCGACGATCTCGCAGCGGTCCGGTCCAATGCCGTCCCGGAGGTGCTGCGCACGCGCGGCCAGGATCTCCTTGCTCACGTCGAGCATCGCCAGAACCGGGATCTCGCGACGCGCCTGCGCCGGATCGCGATACAGCGCAAGCGTCGCCTCGAGCGCCGCGAGCGAGAGCTTGTCGATGCGCAGGGCGCGGGCGAGGGGATGGGCTCGCGCCGCGGCGATCGCGTCGGCGCGACCGACGAGGATGCCGGCCTGCGGTCCGCCGAGGAGCTTGTCAGCCGAGCAGCAGACGAGTGCGGCCCCGGCTGCGACCGAGCGCGTGACGGGGGGTTCGTCGGCGAGCGCCGGAATGCCGGTGTCGCGGGCGTCGAGCACGCCGGATCCGACGTCGTCAATGACCGGGGCACCGAGCCCACACAGTGCCTCGATCGCGACGTCCTCGACGAATCCGAGCGAGCGGAAGTTCGACGGGTGGACGCGCAGGATCACCGATCGGCGACCGGCGTCGTCGCGGAGTGCGTGCTCGTAGTCGGCGGCCCGCGTGCGGTTGGTCGTACCGACCTCGACCATCGTGGCGCCGGAGACGGCGATCACATCGGGAATCCGAAAGCCGCCGCCGATCTCGACGAGTTGACCTCGGGAGACGATGATTCGGCGGCCGGGGCCAGCGAGCGCGGTCGTGGCGAGGAGCACCGCGCCGGCGCCGTTGTTGACCGCCAGCGCGGCCTCCGCGCCGGTCAATTCGACGAGCAGTCGTTCGACATGGGCATGACGGCTGCCGCGGCGCCCGCTGGAGAGGTCGAGCTCGAGGTTGGAGTACCCGGTCGCCACGCGTGTGACGGCGTCCCGGGCTGCGCCCGCAAGCGGCGCCCGGCCGAGGTTGGTGTGGACGATCACGCCGGTCGCGTTGAGGACCCGCACGAGCGACGGCCGCTCGGCGGCAGCGTGAAGCTCGAGCGCGCGGGCCGCGAGGTCAGCCGCCGGGTCCGCGCCGGAGCGAATCTGCTCACGCGCCTCATCGATCGCATCGCGCGCGGCCGCCACGGCGAGCGAATGCGGTCCAGGCAGGCCGGAGGCAAGCTCGTGAACGGCGGGAAGCGCCCTCAGCCGCTCGGCGTCGGAGGCGGCTCGGGTGTCGTCCCGGGCACCCACTCGCCCTCCTCCTTCTTCCAGATCGGCGCCTGCGCCTTGATCTCATCGATGATTTCGCGCGCGCCGAGGAACGCCTCGGCCCGGTGCGGTGCGGACACCGCAATCGCCACCGACGGTTCGGAGAGCGGCACGGTCCCCACCCGGTGCTCGGCGGCGGCGGCGCACAGTCCGTGCCGCGTGACCGCGGCGTGCACGATCTCCGCGATCTTCCGCTCGGCCATCTCGACGTAGGCCTCGTAGTCGAGCGTCTCCACGTCGCGGGTGACCCCGAGGAACGTCACCACGGCGCCGGCGCGGGGGTCGCGCACCCGCGCCACGAGCGCGTCGAGCGACAATGGCTCGTCGGTGACCCGCGTGTGGAGCTCACCGACCGAGCCGCCGGACACCGGTGGGATCAGGGCCAGCTCGTCGCCCGGGTGCAGCGTGGACGTCGGATCGGCGTACTCCTGGTTGACCGCCATGACGACGCGCACCCCCTCGGTGATCCCGGCGAGCTGGGCGATCGCGTCGCCGACCGACGCGCCGGACGGCAGCTCAAGCTCGACCTCCGCGGCTCCGGCGCGCTCGCGCAGGCCGGCGAACAAGCGCACATGGACGTGCATGGGGGAAAGACTAGCCCCGTATTGCGGCGCCGTTAGCCTCGATCGCCCTGGCGCGGTTTCTTGCTTATTCTCGGGTCTTCATCGGGGAACACACTGGGGTTCCGGAAGGAGAATTGTTTAATGCGCAGTTGGAGGAAATGGTCCGTCGCGGCGCTCGGAGCGATGTGCGTCGCCGGCGTCGTCGGGTGCGGAAGCAGCAGCAGCTCGTCGTCATCGAGCGCCAGCACGAGCGCCTCGTCGACTTCGTCGGCGGCCACATCGGCCGACCCGGCGGTCGCGAAATTGGTCCCGGCATCAGTCAAGTCGAAGGGCACGATCACGGTCGCTGCCGACGCGAGCTATGCGCCGAATGAGTTCATCGGCTCAGACGGCCACACGGTCGTGGGGATGGATCCTGATCTGGTGAAGGCACTCGCCGCCGTCATGGGGCTGAAGGCCAACGTGGTGAACCAGACGTTCGACAGCATCATCCCCGGCCTGACCGCCGGCAAGTACGACGTCGGCGCCTCGTCGTTCACCGACACAAAGGCACGTCAGAAGCAGGTCGACTTCGTCGATTACTTCGTCGCCGGGGAGTCATTCCTGGTGAAGGCCCAGGGCGGTCCGACGATCAACAGTCTCGCCGATCTCTGCGGCAAGACGGTCGCCGTCGAGAAGGGCACGACCGAGCAGACCGACGCCACGACCCAGAGCGGTAAGTGCAAGGCGGCCGGCAAGCCGGGCGTCACGGTCCTGGCGTTCCCGGATCAGAACGGGGCCAACCTGGCCCTCTCGAGCGGACGCGCCCAGGTCGGGTTTGCCGACTCGCCGGTCGCCGAGTACCAGGTGAAGAAGTCAAACGGCCAGTTCAAGATCAGCGGCCCGTCGATCGCCAACGCGCCGTACGGACTCGCGGTTCCCAAGAACAGCGGGCTGGCGCCGCCGATGCTCGCGGCCCTCAAGGTGCTGATGAAGAACGGCCAGTACATGACGATCCTCACCCACTGGGGTATCCAGGCGGGCGCGATCCCGGCCGCCCAGGTGAAGATCAACGGCGGCACGAGCTAGGCACTCGGCCGCAAATCGGAGAGACTACGGCTCGTAGGTGAGCACCTCCGAGCTATCAGACGAACAGACGGGACGGCCCGAGGACATCCGGGCCGTCCCGGTTCGACGACCGGGACGCTGGATCGCCGCTGCGATTGTGCTCGTGATCGCGGCGTCGTTCGCGCGCGCCATCGTCACCAACAAGAACTTCCATTGGGACGTCGTCGGCCACTATCTGTTCACCTCGCGCGTCCTGCACGGGGTGCTCATCACGATCGTGCTGACCGTCCTGTCGATGGTCATCGGAGTCCTGCTCGGCGTGATCCTCGCCGTGATGCGCCAGTCGCCCAATCCAGTCGTGTCCGGCGCGAGCTGGCTGTACATCTGGTTCTTCCGCGGCACGCCTCTCCTGCTCCAGATTTACTTCTGGTACAACATCACCTCGCTGTTCCCCAAGATCGATCTGGGGATCCCGTTCGGCCCGTCGTTCATTCACGCCAACGGCAACGCGGTGATCACGACCTTCGTCGCGGCGCTGCTCGGTCTTGGTCTCAATGAGGGTGCCTACATGGCCGAGATCGTCCGCGGCGGCATCCTGTCCGTCGGCGAGGGGCAGACCGAAGCCGCCTCGTCACTCGGCATGTCCCGCCTGCAGACGATGCGCCACGTCGTGCTGCCCCAGGCGATGCGGGTGATTCTTCCGCCCACCGGCAACGAGGCGATCTCGATGCTGAAGAACACCTCGCTGGTGAGCGTGATCGCGTACACCGAATTGCTCTATTCGGTCCAGCAGATCTACGACGTCAACTACGAGACGATCCCGCTGCTGATCGTCGCGGCGATCTGGTACCTCGCAATGACGAGTGTCGCCTACGTTGGTCAGTACTTCATCGAGCGTCGCTTCGGGCGCGGGTTCACGCGGGCCGAGCAGCGCGGCAATCGGCTGCTGTCGTTCTCGTTTGGGCGGCACGGTCAGTGAGGCGAGGCGATGAGTGACGCGATGGTGAAGGCCGAGGGCGTCCACAAGCGGTTCGGGCGCCTTGAAGTGCTCAAGGGCATCGACCTCGAGGTCGGCCGGGGCGAGGTCATGTGCCTGCTCGGGCCGTCGGGCTCCGGGAAGTCGACGTTCCTGCGCTGCATCAACCACCTGGAGAAGATCAATGCCGGCCGGCTGACCGTCGACGGGGCGCTCGTCGGATACCGGGAGCAGGGCGACAAGCTGCACGAGTTGCACGAGAAGGACGTCGCCAAGAAGCGCTCGGAGATCGGGATGGTGTTCCAGCACTTCAACCTGTTCCCGCACATGACCGCGCTGGAGAACGTGACGCTCGCCCCGATCAAGGTGCTCGGGACCTCTCGCAACGAGGCCCGCACCCGGGGGCGCGACCTGCTCACGAAGGTCGGCCTCGGCGACAAGATCGACGTCTATCCGGTCGCCCTGTCCGGCGGCCAACAGCAGCGGGTCGCGATTGCCCGGGCGCTCGCGATGCAGCCCAAACTGATGCTCTTCGACGAGCCGACCTCGGCGCTCGACCCCGAGCTCGTCGGTGATGTGCTCGATGCGATGCGCGAGCTCGCCACATCCGGGATGACGATGATCGTCGTCACCCACGAGATGGGGTTCGCCCGTGAAGTCGCCGACAGCGTTGTGTTCATGGATGAGGGCGTTGTCGTCGAGTCAGGAGTGCCGGGCGACGTGCTCGTCAACCCCAAGCACCAGCGGACGAGGACGTTCCTGTCGAAGGTCCTGTAGGCGCGCCTTTCGGTGTCGAGACGGTCTCGCTCGGGCGCGAGACTCCTCATCTCGTTATCGCCAGTACCCTTGGTCGCACAGCGATGGCCACCACTGACGACCACCGGACGATCGCGCCGATCGTCGGCCCCGATGATCCACGGCGGTTCACGGACTCCGGGATCGAGGTCAAGCCGCTCTACAGCGAGAGCGATTTGCCGGCTGACTTGGCCGCCCGGCTCGGTGAGCCCGGAGAGTATCCGTACACCCGCGGCGTCCACCGCGAGATGTACCGCACGCAGCTGTGGACCCATCGCCAGTACGCCGGCTACGCGAGCGCGAAGGAATCCAACGAGCGCTACCGGTATCTGCTCGAGAAGGGTTCGACGGGGCTGTCGATGGCGTTCGACCTGCCCACCCAGCTCGGCCTCGACTCAGACGATCCCCGCTGCCTCGGGGAGGTTGGCCGCACCGGCGTCGCGATCGACACGATCGAGGACATGCAGACCGCGTTCGACGCGATCCCGCTCGACCAGGTCTCGACCTCAATGACGATCAACGCCCCTGCGAGCGTGCTGCTCCTCCTCTACGAGCTCGTCGGCGAGGAACAGGGCGTTGCCTCCGAGCAGCTCCGCGGCACGACCCAGAACGACATCCTCAAGGAATACATCGCCCGCGGGAACTTCATCTACCCACCGGAGGGCGCGATCCGGCTGACGACCGACCTGTTCGCGTACTGCAACGACCGCGTCCCGAAGTGGAACACGATCTCGATCAGCGGATACCACTTCCGGGAGAAGGGCTGCTCCGCGGTCCAGGAGGTCGCGTTCACCCTCGCCAACGGCATCGCCTACGTGCAGGCGGCGCTCGACGCCGGGCTTGAGATCGACACGTTCGGCCCGCGCCTCGCGTTCTTCTTCAACGGCCACAACAACGTCTTCCAGGAGGTCGCGAAGTTCCGGGCGGCCCGGCGGATGTGGGCGTCGATCATGCGTGATCGGTTCGGAGCCCAGGACGAGCGGTCCTGGCGGCTGCGCTTCCACACCCAGACCGGTGGGGTCACGCTCACCGCCCAGCAGCCGGAGAACAACATCGTCCGGGTGGCGCTCCAGGGCTTCGCGGCGGTCTGTGGTGGCACTCAGTCGCTGCACACAAACGGGTTTGACGAGGCGCTCGCGCTCCCCACGGAGCGAGCGGCGAAGATCGCCCTGCGCACCCAGCAGATCCTCGGCTACGAGTCAGGGGCGGCGGACACCGTCGACCCGTTCGCCGGCTCGTACTTCGTCGAGGCGCTGACCGACGAGATCGAGACCTCTGCGCAGGAGCTGATCGCCAAGGTCGACGAGCTGGGGGGCTCGATCCAGGCGATCGACTTCATGAAGAACGAGATCGAGGAGTCGGCATTCGGCTACCACGAGCGCTACCGGATCGAGCAGGACATCGTCGTCGGCGTCAACAAGTTCGTCGAGGACACGCCGGAGGTGCCGGACATCCTCCGCGTCGATCCGGAGACCGAGCGTGAGCAGGTGGAGCGGCTGGCGGCGTTCAAGGCCGCGCGGAACCAGGAACTCGTCACACAGCGTCTCGAGGACGTCCGGGAGGCTGCACGCGGGACCGGCAACATGCTGCCGGTGCTGAAGGTGGCCCTGAAGGACCGCTGCTCGATGGGTGAAGTGTGCAGCGCGATGCGCGACGTGTTCGGCGACTACCAGCCGACCCTCTGAACGCACCGATGCTCGTTCCGGCGGTCACGTTCGCGGACTTCGTCCTGGCGCTCCACATCCTTGCCGTGGTCGTCGCGTTCGGCGTCACCTTCGCCTACCCGATCTTCGCTCTCGTCGGGGGTCGCATGGACCCCCGCGCGATGCCATGGTTCCACCGCATGCAGGTGGCGGTCGGCCGGCGGCTCGTCAACCCGGGCCTGGCGATCGTGCTGATCGCCGGCATCTACCTGGCCTCGCACCTCGATGAGTGGAAGGCGTTCTACGTCCAGTGGGGCCTGGCCGCGGTCGTCGTCCTCGGCGCGCTCGAGGGCGCGGTGATGATCCGCGGCGAGACCCGGCTCGCCGAGATCGCCGACCGGGACGTCGCCGCCGCCGGGACGGGAGCGGTGAAGTGGAGCGCCGAATACGAGGCCCTGTTTCGGCGTCTCGGCATGTTCGGCGGGCTCATGCAGCTGATCGTCGTCCTGACGATCTTCTTCATGGCCGCCCACATCGGCGCCTGAGCGACCGGCTCAGCGCTCGCTGTCGAGATGGGCCATTTGGGCCTCGGCGTATCGCGTGCCGGCCGCGGCGTCAGCTGGGACCGCCTGCTCGATCCGAGTCAGGTCGTCCTCGGTGAGCGTCAGCTCGAGTGCCCCGAAGGCCTCGGTGAGCCGGTCGCGGCGACGGGCGCCGATCAACGGCAGGATGTCCCCGCCCTGACTGAGCACCCACGCGATCGCCACCTGCGCGACGCTCGCATCCTTGGCGTCGGCGACCGCGCGGAGCGCCTCGACGAGCCTCAGGTTGTGCTCGAGGTTCTCGCCCTGAAACCGGGGCGCATGGTTCCGGAAATCGCCCGGATTCAGCTGGCGTCCGGTGCTCCAGTGGCCGCTGATCAGCCCCCGCGAGAGGATGCCGTAGGCGGTGATGCCGATGCCGAGCTCGCGGCAGGTCGGCAGGATCTCGCGCTCGATGCCCCGGGAGATGAGCGAGTACTCGATCTGGAGATCGCAAATCGGATGGACGGCGGCCGCTCGGCGGATCGTGTCCGCGCCGACCTCGGAAAGCCCGATATATCGGACGTAGCCGGCCTGGACCATCTCGGCGATCGCGCCGATGGTCTCCTCGATCGGTACCTGGGAGTCGAGCCGCGCCGGCCGGTAGATATCGATGTGGTCGGTCCGCAGCCGCTGCAGCGTGTAGGCGAGCCACGTCTTGACCGCTGCCGGGCGGGCGTCGTAGCCGAGCCAGCTGTTGTCCGGCCCACGCTGGGCCCCGAACTTGACGCTGATCAACGCCTGGTCACGCCGGCCGCCCTCGAGTGCCCGTGAGATGAGCATCTCGTTGTGGCCCATTCCGTAGAAGTCGCCGGTGTCGAGGAGGTTGATCGGACCGTCGAGCGCGGCGTGGATCGTGGCGATGCTCTCCGCCTCGTCGGCCTCTCCGTACATGCCTGACATGCCCATGCAGCCGAGGCCGACGCGGGAGACCTCGGGACCGCTCGCTCCGAGTTGTGGCGACATGCGCTTCCTTCCTTCCTGGCTCTGGTGTCTGTCCGAATGATCGCGCTTGCAAGCCTTCGGCCGGACGGCGCGAGGCGGAAGGAGTCGCGCGCGGACGCACGAAACCACGGGACATGACAGAGCACGAGGCAAGCCGTACCCTGGTCAAATCGCCGCCGGAGCTGTGGGCGGAATGCAGTAGTGCCGAGGCGCTCACACGCCATCTGAGTGGGTCATTCGGCGACATCCGAATCACGAGACTCGAGCCTGAGACCGCCGTTGCCTGGGAGGGCGAGCTTGCGAGCGGCACGGTTCGGCTTGAGCCATCGGGATGGGGAACCAAGGTCATCCTGACCGCCAGACAGGCGGTGTCGCCGGAGCCGCTGGGAGTGGCACCCGTGCTCGAGCCGGAGGTGGTGACCGAGGAGCCGGTCGCCCCGGAGCCAGTCGCTGAGGAGCCGGTCGCCCCGGAGCCAGTCGCTGAGGAGCCGGTCGGCGAGGAGGTGGTGTTCCCGGCGCCCCGTGGCGGCTTCTTCGCCCGCATGCGGGCGTTCTTCGGCGGTCCGAAGCCGGGGGCTGCGCCTCAGCCAGGGCGCGAGGCGGCAGCGCCCACCGACCCAGAGCCGATCGTCGACCCCGATCCGGTCGCCGAGCCCGATCCGGTCGCCGAGCCGGAGCCAGAGCCAGTCGCGCTCGTCGAGCCCGAGCCCGAGCCCGAGCCTGAGCCCGAGCCGTCGGTCGAGCCCACGTCGGACCCAGAGGCCACTCCGGACTCGACGATCGACCACGGGGCCGTCCTCACCGCGGCGCTCGACAGCCTCGGCCAGGCTCACCACCGCCCGTTCTCCAGGGCCTGACGGAGCCGCCACATCCCACCGCGCGTCGGTCGCCCGGCACCGCGTACACTCGCGCACCCATCGATATGCGCGATAAAGCACCAGAAACATACGAAGAGAAGCTCGCCCAGCTCGAGGAGATCCGCTTCGAGGCAGTGCACGCTGGGTCTGAGTCGGCCGTCGAAAAGCAGCACGCTCGAGGCAAGTACACGGCGCGTGAGCGCGTCGAGAAACTGCTTGACCCCGGCTCCTTCCAGGAACTTGACACGTTCGTCCGCCACCGGACGAGTGAGTTCGACATGATGAAGAACCGCCCGTACGGCGACGCGGTCGTGACCGGTCACGGCACGATCGAGGGGCGCCGGGTGTGCGTGTTCAGCCAGGACTTCACCGTCTTCGGTGGCTCGCTCGGCGAGGTCATGGGCGAGAAGATGTGCAAGGTCATGGACCTGGCGGCCAAGATCGGCTGCCCCGTGATCGGCATCAACGATTCCGGCGGCGCGCGCATCCAGGAGGGCGTCGTCTCACTCGGCGCCTACGGCGACGTGTTCGTCCGCAACGTCAAGTGCAGCGGCGTGATCCCCCAGATCAGCCTGGTCATGGGACCGTGCGCCGGCGGCGCCGTCTACAGCCCCGCGATCACCGACTTCATCTTCATGGTCAAAGAGACCAGCCACATGTTCATCACCGGGCCCGACGTGATCAAGACCGTCACCGGTGAGGAGGTCGAGTTCGAGGAACTCGGCGGCGCGATGTCGCACAACTCCAAGTCCGGCGTCGCCCACTTCGCCTCGGATGACGAGGACCAATGCCTCGAGGACACGCGCTACCTGCTCAGCTTCCTCCCGCAGAACAACCTCGAGACGCCGCCGCGGGTGATCCCGACTGACGATCCGCTGCGGATGGACGAGGAGCTTGACCACGTCGTCCCCGACAACCCGAACAAGCCCTACGACATGCGCGACGTCGTGCGCCTGATCGTCGACGACGGGGAGTTCTTCGAGGTCCACGAGCACCACGCCAAGAACATCATCTGCGGGTTCTCCCGGATCGACGGGTTCGCGGTCGGGATCGTCGGCAACCAGCCGAACCAGATGGCCGGCGTGCTCGACATCGACTCCTCGGCGAAGGCCGCACGTTTCGTGCGCACCTGCGACGCCTTCAACATCCCGTTGATCACGTTCACCGACGTGCCCGGGTTCCTGCCCGGGACCGCTCAGGAGTGGGGCGGGATCATCCGCCACGGCGCGAAGCTGCTCTATGCCTACACCGAGGCGACGGTCCCGAAGATCACGATCATCACCCGCAAGGCCTACGGCGGCGCCTACGACGTCATGGCGTCCAAGCACATGCTCGCCGACTTCAACTTCGCCTGGCCGACGGCAGAGGTCGCGGTGATGGGTCCCGAGGGCGCCGTCAACATCATCTATCGCCGGGACATCCAGGCCTCACCGACGCCGGAGGAGCGCCGGGGCAAGCTGATCAACGACTACAAGGCCCACTTCGCCAATCCGTACGCGGCGGCCGAGCGCGGCTACATCGATGACGTGATCGTGCCGCACGAGACGCGGCCCAAGATCATCACAGCGCTCCACACGCTCCAGACCAAGCGCGAGCCGGGTCCGAAGCGCAAGCACGGCAACATCCCGCTGTAGCGCCCCCGTCGCCCGCGCCGGCTGGCGCCGGCTCACGCGCTAGGCGATCCGGCCGCGCAGCACGCTGTCCGCCGAGTGAGCGGTGCCCGCGCCGATCCGCTGGCGGGAGATGTCGAGGTAGACATAGCGACGCGGATCGTCAGGCAGTCGGAGCACGAGCTGCGCGCTCCCGCGCTCCCCGACCCGGAACGCGGCGACCGGCGCGAGCCGCTTCGCGTCGGTCATCAGCCACAGCTCGTAGTACGTCCCGGCGGGGGACGGCGGGAGATGATTGACGTGCAGGACCATTTGCCCGGGGCCCGGCATGTACGCCGTCGCGAGGTCGCGCGCCGGAGTGCCGGTCAGCGGTCGAAGCGCGACGGATGGGGCGCGGGCGACACCGCCACCTCCGGAACCACTCGAGATCAGGGCTTCGGCTCCGAAGCCGAGACCGATGCAGGCGGCGACGGCGAGCGTGGCGAGCGCCGGGCTGAGGCGCAGCGACCGGGACCTCAGCAACCCGCGTGCCCCCGCGGCCGCCGGCGACGGCGTCGGGGCCGGAAGCCCGGCCCACGCCTCGCCCGGTACCTCCTCGAGCAGGCTCACGACGTCACGCATACCACCCAGCTCGCGCCTGAGCTCGGGGTCCTCGGTCGCCTCCCGGGCGGCCTCAGTGCCGTCGTGCTCGGCGAGTACCTGCCGGGCGGCCGCCGATCGGGCGCGTCTCGTGCGCCAGCGGTTCGTCATGTTGGTTCGCTCCGTTCCTCTGCCTCGAGCAGCTCTCGAAGATGCCGCAGGCCGTTGACCATTCGGGTCTTGACGGTGCCCGCGGGCACACCCGTGTGCTGCGCGATCTCGTTCTGAGTCAGTCCGTCGTAGAAGCGCAGCCGCAGGAGCCCCGCCTCGTCTCGCGGCAGCCGCTCGAGCAACGCGGCCATTCGCCAGCGCTCAAGCAGCCGATCCGGCTCGTCGGTGCCGCCGGTCTCCGCATCCACCTGCGCGACGGCGACCGCGGGGTCAAGCGGTTCCGGGACCCGGCGGCGCAGTTCATCGAGCGCCCGTGAGCGCGCGATCGTCAATACCCAGGTGAGCAGGCTGGCTCGCTCCGGGTCGTAGTGCTCGGCGCGCTGCCAGACCTCAAGCAACACCTGCTGGAGCACGTCCTCGGCAGCGCCGCGATCGCGCAGCATCTGGGTGAGGAACCCCAGCAGCGTCCGCCCGTGCGCGTCCATCACCAGCGCGAGCGCGTCGGGCCGACGTTGGCGCACCGCCGTCTCGGCGCGCCGGTCCGCCCGCCGCCGGCGACGGGGCGGAGGGGCGGGTCCGGATATCGCCCCACGGACGTTGATGGCTGTCGCCACGGCTGACATCTCCGGGTTCATACGTATCGAACCGGCATTTTGGTTGGCCAACCGCGTCCGAGGGCGGAGCCGTACCTCAGGGCAACCAGCCACCCGTCGGACAAAGGAGACCCTTCAATGAAGCGCACCCTGGTTGCCCTATCGGCCATCGTCGCCGTCGCGCTGCCGCTGAGCGTGCCCGCCGCGTCGGCGGCCAAGAGCCAGAACATCGTTCAGATCGCCGCGAGCAATCCGCAATTCTCGACACTCGTCTCGCTCGTCAAGAAGGCCGGCCTCGTCAAGGCGCTGTCGAGCAAGACGAAGCTCACGGTGTTCGCCCCGACCAATGCGGCGTTCAAGAAGGTGCCGAAGGCGACGCTCGCCAAGCTCGGCAAGAACAAGGCGCTGCTCGCCAAGGTGCTCGAGTATCACGTGCTCCCGGGCGTGGTGCCGGCGTCGAAGGTCGTGAAGCTGAAGTCCGCCAAGACGCTCGAGGGCGCTCGCGTCCACTTCAAGGTCAAGAACGGGAACGCGTACGTCAACAACGCCCAGATCGTGAAGACCAACATCCGCGCGTCGAACGGAATCATCCACGTCATCAACGCCGTGCTGATCCCGCCGGCGAGCTGAGAGCCCGGCTGGTGGGCGTCCGTCATGATCGGCGGGCGCCCGGGCCGGCCGCTTCAGAGCCGCACGGTCTGAGCGCCGACGCGTCCTTCGCGCCACGCCTCGAGCGCCGCCGCCGCGACCGCGAGGTCCTGGATCGCGAGGCCGGTCGAGTCGAACAGCGTCACCGCCTCGGGACCGGGCCGTCCGGGCACCTCACCCGCGAGAACCGCACCGAGCTCGCCGACGCGATCGCGATCAACGAGTCCGGCCTCGATCGCCCCGGTCAGCTCACCGCCGTGCGAGGCCTGCGTCCACTCGTCGCAGAACAGCGCGCAGGACGCGACCGCGCCGACGGTGGCCTCAGCCTTGCCGGGACCGTCGGCTCCGAGCATGTTGAGGTGCAGGCCCGCCCGCAGATCCCCGGCCTCGACCACGACCGTGTGGCCGGGCGTGACGGCGCACACCACCTCGCAGCCGAGCGCTTGCTCGCGGGAGCCGGCGGACCAGCCGAGCTCGGCGGCGAGGCCGGCCGCCGCGTCGGCATTGGGGTCCGAGCACACTCCGGGGCCGTAGCCGGCGGCGGCCATGCACCGTGCGGTCCAGCCGCCGTGGAGCCCGCAGCCGATGATCCCAACCGACCGCGCCTGCTCGGGCGCGAGCGCGCGGGTCGCCACCGCGGCGACCGCACCGGTGCGCAGCGCCGTCACCGAGCGGGCGTCGAGCAGCATCAGCGGCTGCCCGGTGGTGGCATCCGAGAGGCAGATGACGCCGGTGACGGTCGGCAGCCCCCGCTCCGGGTTGCCGGGGAACGACGTGATCCACTTCAGCAGGGCAAGCCCGTCGCCACGGACCGGCATCGCGCGGAAGTCCCCAAACGGCGGGCACTCGAGGTAGACCTTGGGTGGCATCACCCACTCGCCCGCGTGGTGGCGCAGGAGCGCCGAGCGCACCCGCTCGATCGCGAGCTGCGGCGTCACCGCGGCCAACACGGTGTCGTGATCGAGGACCGGAAGCTCGGGCACAACGGGGGACGATACGTTAGCCTCGCTCCGGCATGAATCGCCGTCCGAAGCTGTCGATCGTCGCGCCCGACGCCTCGCCGGAGGAAGCCGCCGCGGTCGTCGCCGCGCTCGAGCGTTTCATGCGGGAGACGGCACCCATTCCGGTGCCGCCGGAACCCCGGCGCAACCCGTGGCAGCAGGCCGCCCTCCAAGAGGGCGTGCTGCGCGAGCCGCAGCCCCCGCTTCCCTGGACCTAGATCATCTCGCCGCTAGAGCGGGTCTCGGTCGAGCCGCTCGAGTCGCCCAAGTCGCTGCTCGTGATCGCGCCGAGCGGCGTCGAGTGCGCGGATAGCATCGCTCATGGCAGCATCGACCCGGTCCTCGTGCGCGGTGTAGGGACGGAGCAACCGAAGCACCATGCGCCGCGCGAGCACGCCCAGGGTCCCGTGGCGGGAGGGTGCCGTGAGCGCGCTGGCCCGGTCCCGCTCGGCGGCTCGGAGCGGCTCGAGCGCGTCGGGCGCTGGGTCCTCGGTGAACTCGCGGGGGCGTGCCGCGATCGGTCGGCGGGCCGGATTGTCGTCCGGCCGGCGCTCGAGCAACACGTGATCCTGTGTGCCAAGCGACCCGGCCGGCACGTGGGCCCGGACCTCAAACCATCGTCCCCAGTGCTCGTAGATGTACCACGGCGCGTGAAGCGTCGTCTGGTACCAGTCCGGCAGGCCGAGCGTCGGAGACGCCGTGCCGTCGAGAAACACGATCCCGTCACGCTCCAGCGCGGCGCGGAAATCGGGGCGATCGTCCGGGAGCACGGCCAGCCCATGCGTGCTCAGCACGAGCAACCCGCCCGGGCGAGTCACCCGTCGCAGTTCGGTGAGCCACCGGTCCTGACGCCGCTCGTCGATGTGCGTGAACACGCTGTGGTTGAACACGAGATCGAAGCTCGCATCGCCAAATGGCAGCGGTGGATCGGCATCGTTGACCGTGCAGCGAGCGAACGGGAGGTGCGCCTGACACCACGCGACTCCCTCCGGGTCGATGTCGGTGCCGTGGAGGGCGCCGCCCCGCGTGAGCGGCTCCATCCACCGAAGCATCCGGCCGCATCCACAGCCGAAGTCGAGGAGTGACTCGAACGAGTCGAGCGTCCGGCCGGCAATCGCGAGGGTTCGCTCGAGCTCCCGCACCGAGGTCCGCCCGGAGCGGAGGAACCACTCTGAGTTTGAGTCCCCCGCGACCCGCTGAATGAGTTCCGCGGGCGGGACCGCCAGTACCTGGGCCTCGGGGGGGATCTCGGCGGGCGTCACCGCCGAGATCGTACGACGTGCCTCCCGACAAGCAGGCTCTCCCAGGAGGAAACGAGAAAATCCTTAATTCGGATTGCCTTTTGGTAGATTCTTATGTCCGAGCCGGCGACCGGAAGGAAGAGATGGAGCCTGCATCGCTTGACACCACCACGGCCGGCGCCCGCGTCGGATCGCTTGAGAACCCCGAAGTGCTCGAGAACGTGCCCGGGCACGTGATCCCGATCCTCGAGCGCGAGTTTGACGACTTCGACACCGAATCCACCCGGTATCTGAAGGGTGACCTCGTCGAGGCGGACTTCATCAAGTTCCGGCTCAAGCAGGGTGTCTACGGACAACGCCAGCCGGACGTACAGATGATCCGGGTGAAGCTGCCGATGGGCGGCGTCACCCCGGACCAGCTCGACGCGTTCGCGAGCGTGATCGACAAGTACGTACCGCTGCGCAAGGGCCACGTCACCACGCGCCAGAACATCCAGATGCATCACATCCCGCTTCCCGACGTCGCCAAGCTGATGCGCGAGATCGCCGACACCGGGCTCTCGTCCCGGGAGGGCTGCGGGAACACGATGCGCAACGTCACCGGCGACCCGCGGGCGGGAACACTCGAGGACGAACTGTTCGACATCACCCCGTACGCCGGCGCTTACGTCCGTTACTTCGTTCGTCACCCGACGACCCAGGCGATGCCACGCAAGGTCAAGACCGCGTTCACCGCGACCGACGCCGACAACGCGATCACCCGGATCCATGACATGGCGTTCGTGCCCAAGCTGAGAGACGGGGTCCGCGGCGTTGAGATCCGCGTCGGTGGCGGCACCTCGATCATGCCCCGCCTCGCGCCGACTCTGTACGAGTTCGTCGAACTCGACAACGGCGACTACCTGAAGGTCACCGAGGCGTGCATGCGGATCTTCGATCGCCAGGACTTTCTGCGCGTCAACCGGGCCCGCGCCCGGATCAAGGTGCTGATCGACAAGATCGGCATCGACGCGTTCCGCGAGCAGGTCGAGGAGGAGCTCGCCGGGGACTGGGTGAACGACCGCGACTTCTCGCTCGACGGGATCCTGTTCGATTACGACGAGGAGGCGAACGCGCCGGCCGCCAAGGACACGTATGCGAGCCCGAACGGCGACCTGCGCAGCTTCGACCGGTTCGCCGAGACGAATGCGCGGCCACAGCGCCAGGCCGGGTTCTCGACCGTCGAGGTCAAGATCCGCCGCGGCGATCTCACCCCGGAGCAGCTCCGCGGGCTCGGGCAGATCATGCGGGAGTACACCGGCGGCTCCGCCCGCACAACGGTTCACCAGAACCTCGTCCTGCGCTGGGTGCGCGACGAGGCGATCTACGAGGTGTGGCAGCGGCTACGCGAGTTCGAGCTCGGTGACGCCGGCGCAGACGAGATCACCGACGTCGTCAGCTGCCCCGGGACCGACTCGTGCAAGCTCGGGATCACGAGCTCGATGGGGCTCAACCAGGCGATTCAGGACCGCCTGATCGACATGGATCTCGATGACAGGCTGACCCGCAAGATTCACATCAAGATGAGCGGCTGCCCGAACGGCTGCGGTCAGCACCACATCGCCAATATCGGCTTCTACGGTGCCTCGATCAAGGTCGGCGGGCACACGATTCCGGCCTACATCCCGCACATCGGCGGCCGCTACGAGGGCGGCGACGTCCAGTACGGCCAGCGGCTGAAGGCACGGCTTCCCGCCAAGCGGGTGCCCGATGCGGTCGAGCGCTGGGTACGCTTCTATGAGTCCGACCGCGTCGAGGGTGAGGAATTCAACGCCTTCGTCGAGCGGGTCGGGGCGCCTGAGTTTGAGGCGCGCGTGAAGGACCTGACGATGCCGATCGAGTTCAGCCTGGAAAACATGACCTACTTCGTCGATTGGACCAAGAACGTCCCGTTCGAGGTCCAGCGCGGCGAAGGAGAGTGCGCTGTCTAGCGCACCCGGGCAAGGAGAAGTGCAGATGAGCGTGGCCGCCCCAGACCTGGAAACCGCCTCGGCCGAGGAGGTGCTCGCCTACGCGGTCGAGCACTTCCACCCCCGGCTGACGATGGCCTGCTCGTTTCAGAAGGAGGAGTCGGTCCTGTTCCATATGTTGAGCACGATCGACGGCGGGCAGGTCCCGATCCGCGTGTTCACGATCGACACCGGCGTCCTGTTCCCGGAGACCCTGGCGACCTGGAAGCAGTTCGAGGATCGCTTCGGCCTCCCGGTCGAGGTGATGGACGCGCGCAGTCCCGATGAGCCGTGGACGGCGGAGCGGTGCTGCGGCACCGCCAAGGTTGACGCGCTCGAGCGGGCGCTCACGGGCGTCGATGCCTGGATCACCGGCATCCGGCGAGAGCAGGCGCCGACGCGAGCCACCGCACCGAAGCTCGAACGTGACGAGCGGCGCGGCATCTGGAAGTTCAATCCGCTCGCCGACTGGACCGAGAAGCAGCTCTGGCAGTACATCTTCGCCAACGACTTGCCCTACCATCCGTTGCACGATCAGGGCTATGCCTCGATCGGATGCGCTCCCTGCACGCTACCCGGGGCAGGGCGAGAGGGGCGCTGGGCAGGCCAGGATAAGACGGAGTGCGGCCTGCACGTGGACCAAGCATGAACCCTTTTACGTACGAGCTTTCCCATCTTGAGACCCTCGAGGCCGAGTCGATTCACATCTTCCGTGAAGTCGCCGCCGAGCTTGAGCGCCCGGTGCTGCTGTTCAGTGGCGGCAAGGACTCGATCGTCCTGCTCCGCCTCGCCGAGAAGGCGTTCCGGCCCGGGCGGTTCCCGTTTCCGGTCATGCACGTCGACACCGGGCACAACTTCCCGGAGGTGATCGAGTTCCGCGACCGCCTGATCAACGAGATCGGCGAGCGGCTGATCGTCGCCAGCGTGCAGGACTCGATCGACCAGGGTCGGGTCGTCGAAGAATTCGTCCCCCCCCACCCGCGCGCCTCGCGCAACCGCCTCCAGACCACCACGCTGCTCGACGCAATCGAGGAGCACGGGTTCGACGCCGCGTTCGGCGGCGCCCGGCGAGATGAGGAGCGAGCCCGCGCCAAGGAGCGGGTGTTCTCCTTCCGGGACGACTTCGGTCAGTGGGACCCCAAGCGTCAGCGACCGGAGCTGTGGTCGCTGTACAACGGGAAGATCCGCAAGGGCGAGCACGTCCGCGTCTTCCCGATCTCGAACTGGACCGAGCTCGACGTGTGGCAGTACATCGCCGAGGAGGAGCTCGAGGTCCCCTCGATCTACTACGCCCACCAACGGCAGGTGTTCGCGCGGGACAACATGCTCTACGCGCTCAACCCCTACATCGAGCTGATGGACGGCGAGGAGCCGTTCGAGGCGAGCGTCCGTTACCGGACCGTCGGCGACATGACCTGCACGGGTGCCGTCCGCTCCGAGGCGACCACACTGGAGACGGTCGTGTCCGAGATCGCCGCGACCCGGATCACCGAGCGGGGCGAGACCCGCGCTGATGACCGCGTTACCGAGGCAGCGATGGAAGACCGCAAGCGCGAGGGCTATTTCTGATGCCCGGCGCTGCGACCAACGGCCACCCATCGCGTAGTCGCACCTCGGAACTGCTCCGGATCGCGACCGCCGGGTCGGTCGACGACGGCAAGTCGACGCTCATCGGGCGGCTGCTGCACGACTCCAAGTCGATCTTTGAGGATCAGATGGAGCACGTCGTCACGACCTCCGAGCGCCGTGGTGACGGCTACGTCAACCTTGCGTTGCTCACCGATGGCCTGCGCGCGGAACGCGAGCAGGGGATCACGATCGACGTCGCCTACCGCTACTTCCACACGCCGCGACGCAAGTTCATCCTCGCCGACACGCCCGGGCACGAGCAGTACACCCGCAACATGGTGACCGGTGCCTCGACCGCTGATCTCTCGCTCATGCTGGTCGATGCGCGCAAGGGCGTCAGCGAGCAGACGCGTCGGCACGCGTACATCGCGTCGCTGCTGCGGATCCCGCATCTCGTTGTGTGCGTGAACAAGATGGATCTCGTGGGCTACGACGAAGAGGTCTTCTACGACATCCTCGAGGAGATGACCGATTGGGCGGCGCGGCTCGCCCTTCCGGACATCACGTTCATCCCGATCTCGGCGCTGAAGGGTGACAACGTCGTCGAGCGCAGCTGGGCGACGCCCTGGTACGGCGGCGCGCCACTGCTCTACCACCTCGAGCACGTCGTGATCGCGCCGGACCGCAACCTCAACGACGTCCGCTTCCCGGTGCAGTGGGTGATCCGGCCGATGTCGGACGACCATCACGATTACCGCGGCTACGCCGGCCAGGTCGCCGGCGGCATCCTGCGCCCGGGCAGCGAGGTCGTCGTGCTCCCGGGTATGCAGCGCACCCGTGTGGCGTCGATCGACACATATGACGGCGAGGTCGAAGCGGCGTTCCCGACGATGTCGGTCGCGCTCCGGCTCGCTGACGAGGTCGACATCTCCCGCGGCGACATGATCGTCGAGGCGGAGGACGCGCCTCCGGCGGCCCGGGAACTCGAAGCGATGGTCTGCTGGATGAGCGATCAGCCGCTCACCGAACGCGGCCGTTACACGATCAAGCACACCACGCGCAGCGCACGCGTGATCGTCGACGAGGTCGAGTACCGCATCGACGTCAACGCGCTCGGCCACGAGCCCGCCAATCAGCTCGGCCTCAACGAGATCGGTCGCGTCCGTCTGCGGGCGAGCTCGCCGCTCGTGGTCGACCCGTACTCTCGCAACCGGACGACCGGCAGCTTCATCCTCGTCGACGAGTCGACGAACGACACCGTCGGCGCCGGGATGGTGCTAAGCGCGCGTTAGGTCGCCGCGGCGCTCGGCTCGGCCCTCGGTGCCGGGCGCTAGCTTGTTCGATCGTGCGCAGACTCGGAATCCCCTGGATTACGCTGGGTTGCGCCGGCTCGCTCGCGGTCGCGCTGGCGGGTGCCGACCTGCTTCGCGACAAACCGGTCCGGTGGTTCTACGACCCGCACCTGCCCGTGCGCAGTGTCGTCTTCTACGGCGGGATCGGCATGCTGTGCGTCGCCTGGCTCGCCATCGGCCGGCGGCTGGCGGCGGGCCGGCGCGGGGACCCGGGCGTCCGCGCCCTGCTGATCACCGGGGCACTGTGGTGTGTCCCGCTGCTGGTCGCGCCGTCACTGTTCAGTCGTGACCTGTACAGCTACCTCGCGGACGGCGTCCTGCTGCACCAGGGCATCAATCCCTACACACACGCTCCCGACGCGCTCGGCGCGATCGGCCACGGACATCTCTTGGGCACGGTATCTCCGTTCTGGCGCCATACGACCGCGCCCTACGGTCCCGCCTTCGTTGGCCTCGCATCGCTGATCGCCGGCGTCGTCTCTCAGCACCTGATCGGCGGCGTCCTGCTGCTGCGCGGCCTGGAATTGCTCGGCGTCGTCCTGCTCGCCGTGTTCGTCCCCCGCCTCGCCCGGCGCCAGGGCGCCGATCCTGCCCGGGCGGTGTGGCTCGTCCTGCTCAGCCCGCTCGTCATGTTCGAGCTGATCGGCGCCGGTCACAACGACGCGCTGATGGCCGGGCTGCTCGTCGCCGGCGTCGCGCTCGCCCTCGAGCGGCGGCCGCTGCTCGGGATCGCGGTGTGCGCGCTTGCGACCACGATCAAGCTGCCGGCGGTGGTCGCGATCGTGTTCATCCTCGTCGCGTGGGCGCGCGCCGAGCCATCCCGCGCCCCCGCCAACGTGGTGCGCGGTGTCCTCGTGACCGCCGGCGTCCTCGGGGTCGTCAGCCTGATCACCGGTCTCGGCCTCGATTGGGTGTCCGGGTCGCTCTCGACGCCGGCCAAGGTCCGGCTGGCGATCACGCCCTCGACCGCGCTTGGCTACACCGTCGCCCATGCGTTCGGCGTCGCTGGATCCTCGAAGGCGATCGAGTCCGCGTTTGGCGTGGTCGCGCTTGCGCTCACCGCCGGCCTCGGCGCGTGGTTGCTCTACCGCGTGCGCTTCGACCGGCTCGCCTCCTCGCTCGGGGTGCTTCTCCTCGCCGCCGTCCTCGGCGGCCCGGCGGCATGGCCGTGGTACGGGATCTGGGGTCTCGCGCTGCTGGGCTGCGTTCCCGCCGTCCAGCGGTGGCGATGGCTGCCGATCGTGATCGCGCTCAGCGCATTCCTGATCCGCGCCGACGGGCAACTCGTCCTGCCGCGGGAGGCCGCCCCGGTCATGCTCGCTCTCTATGCCGCGGCGCTCGGCGCCTGGGTCGTGCACCGCCGCCGCGGCGGTCCCCGGCCGCCGATCGAGCCGCCCGCGGAGCCGACGGTGCCGCGGGCGCCGGAGTACGCGCGGTGAGCGCCACCACCGCGGAGCGTCCGCTGACTCCCGGGGGCGCCTCAGCGTCATCGCGCGCCACGAGTTCGGCCGATCGCCGCTGGGACCTCGCCGCCGTACTCGTCCCGGGCGCGCTTGCGGCGCTGCTCGTGTTCCTCGAGCTCGCCTCGCGGAGTCTCTGGCTCGACGAGGGGGCGACGATCGCGATCTCGACGCAGCACGGGAGTGCGCTGTGGCATGCGATCGCCCATGACGGCGGCAACATGTTCGGCTACTACCTGTTCCAGCATGGGCTGATCGCGCTATTCGGTCAGGCGCCGGCGGTCATCAGGGCACCGTCGGCGCTGGCCACGGTCGTGACCGTTGGGCTCCTCAGCGCGGTTGGGCTCCGTCTGTTTGACCGGCGCGTCGCGTTCGCCTCGGGGCTGCTCGCGGCGGTCAGCCTGCCACTCGTCTTCTGGGGGCAGGACGCACGCGCCTACGCGCCGATGCTGACCTTCATCTGCGCGTCCTTCCTCGCGCTCACCTACCTCACCGAGGACGGCGGGCCGCGCCGCGTGTGGATGGCGTGGGCGCTCTCGCTGGTGCTCGCGAGCTATATGAGCTTCATCGCGGTGCTCGTCATCCCCGGCCAGCTGCTCGTGGTGTGGCGCTATCGCCGCCCGGCCTGGCGCGCGCTCGCGGTCTCGCTCGGTGCCGTGATCGTCGCCTGCATCCCGATCGCCGTGCTCGCCGCTCGCCGCGGCTCCGGTCAGCTCTTCTGGGTGCCCTCGCCGTCGCTTGCCCGGATCGACGAAATGCTCCGCTGGGTCACGTCGTCGGGGATGCCGCCGAATGTCCACCGGACGGCGATCGGTGCCGTGCTCCTCGGGCTCTCGCTGTCCGCGCTGATCGTCATCCTCGTGCGGGCGCTGCGCCGGCCCGAGTGGCGCACGTCGCTGCTCGTCGCCTGGCTGCTCGTGCCGCTGGTGCTCATCCTCGCCGAGTCGCTGGTCGGCCAGCCGGTGGCGCTCGCGCGGACGAGCCTCGTGGTGCTGCCGGCGGCGTCCCTCCTGCTCGCCGCCGGGCTGTTCGGGCCCGGCGCGATCCGAATTCCGCTCCCGGTGCCACTGGCCTGGGGGGCGCTCGCGATCCTGCTCGTGCTGCGCGGGCTCGTGCTCGCGCCGAGCTACGGAAGCTCGCCGGAGAACTGGAAGGCCGCCGCCGCCTACGTGAGCGCCAGGGCGGCGCCCGGCGACTGCATCGCGTTCTATCCGCTCGACGGCTGGATGGTGTTCAACGCCTACTCCGGCGCCGGTGCCGCGCTACCGGCCTCGGTGCTGCCGGCGGCGGCTTGGGGTCCCTCGCGACCGTACGTCGAGCGCTACGTCGTGCCGTCGGCCGGTCGCCTCGCTGGAGTCGCTCGCCGCTGTGGGCGCGTGTGGCTGATCGCCAGCCACGAGGGCCAGCGCGATGGACCACCGGTCTCCCAGGCCAACCTCATGCGCTTCCACGCGCTCCAGGCGGCCCTGAGGGGGGTCTACGGCACGGCCTCGCCCGAATCGCGCTTCGGCTGGGCCGGACCGGTCCGGGTCCGCCTCTATGCGCGCTGACCCCTAGAGTCCCCGGACGATGAGCGAGGGGTCCGCCTACCGTGACGCCGGCGTCGACTACGGGACGCTTGACGCCGGCAAGCGCAATGCCCTGACCGAGGCGCTCGCGACGAGCGCCCTGCTGCGTGCCCGCGGCGGTCACGCCCTCGATGCCTCCCGTGGGGAGCCCGCGTTCGCGTTCGAGCTCGCCGGCCAGACCTTCGGGTTCGTCCTCGAGGGGCTCGGGACGAAGTCGATCATCGCCCGCCAGCTTGAGGACCGCCTCGGTGCCGCCGCGTTCGCCGCCGTCGCCTATGACACCGTTGCGGCGATCGTCAACGACCTCATCTGCATCGGGGCCGTGCCGCTCGTCGTCAATGCCTACTTCGCGACCGGCGCCTCGGAGTGGTACGCGCACGAGAGTCGCCAGAGCGGCCTGCTCGCCGGGTGGCGCGAAGCCTGCGAGCACGCAGGCGCGACCTGGGGTGGGGGCGAGTCGCCGTCGTTGCCGGACCTCGTCGCCCGGGACGAGATCGAGCTTGCCGGGTGCGCCGTTGGGGTGGTGCCGGGCGGCCGCGCAGCGGTTCTCGGCGAGGACCTGCGGCCCGGCGACGACATCGTGCTCGTTGCCTCGAGCGGCCTCCACGCGAACGGTTCCTCGCTCGCCCGGCTGATCGCGACTCGCCTGCCCGACGGGTACGCGACGCCGCTGGCGAGCGGCCGAACGTTCGGTGAGGCACTGCTCGACCGCAGCGTCATCTACGTCGATCTGATCGACGCGCTCTTCGCCGAGGACATCGACGTGCATTACCTCAGCCACATCACCGGCCATGGCTTTCTGAAGCTGATGCGTCCTCGCCGCGACTTCACCTACCGGATCACCGAGCTGCCCGATGTCCCCGAGGTCCTCCGGTTCCTCGTCGAGCAGGCCAGCATGGACGACCACGCCGCGTACTCGACGCTCAACATGGGGGCGGGCTTCGCGGTCTACTGCCTCGCTGGGAGCGGCGAGGACGTGGTGCGGGTCGCGCGCCGACTCGGCCTGAGCGCGCATGTCGCCGGTGCCGTCGAGGACGGTCCCCGGCGCGTCATCCTCGAGCCCCTCGGCGTGACCTTCGAGACCGGCGAGCTCGATCTCGGCCCCGGCTCAGGGCCGCAGGCCGGTCCCGACGAATGACACGAAGCTCATCGCGAACAGGAGCACCGTGGTCGCCGCGATCAGCTTGTTGAAGCGTCGCCCGCGCAGCTCATAGGCGACGACCATGAGCGCCGGGAAGGCACAGATGAGCATCCGCGGGTTCGGGGGCACGTTCTCCGAGGTGATCGTGAGGAATGTGATGCCGAGCGTCCACCAGATGGCCGGCGCTGGGATCTGGCGGCGGTGGCGCCACATCAGCACGAGCGCCCAGGCGAGGAACGCGGCACCGAGCAGGCCGCTCACGTAGTTGAGGTTGATCCCGGGGTGCTGCAGCCCTCCGAAGTGGATGATCTGGTGCCACAGCTTCGTCGTGGTGTGCCACAGCGCGATCGGCGTCGAGCGTTCGTCCCAGCCGTAGCGCTGGGCGATGTAGCTCGCGAACGGGGTCCCGGTCCACAGCCATAGGAACACGCCGAACGCGACCGCGCCGAGCGGCGCGAGCAACGGCGCGAGCAGCGACCGCCGCGCCTCCCGGTCGGCCCAACCACGCCGCCGGAGCTCGACGAACGCGGCGGCGGCACACGCCGGAATGATCGCGAACGCGACCGGGCCCACCGCGGTCGACGCGGCTGCCAGGAGGCCGGCCAGCACCCATTTTCGTTTCTGGAGGGCATACAGGCAGCCGGCCGCGAGCGGCAGCATGAGCCCCTCGCTGTAGACCATCGAGAACACGATTGATCCCGGGAACAGCACGTAGAACAGGGCGGCGCGCCGGCCGGCGTCTTCGCCCCACCAGGACGCTGCCATCCGCTGCACGAGCACAGTCGTGATGAAGCCGCCCACCGTCGAGATGAGCAGGCCGGCGACGACGTAGCCACAGAACAGGACGTGAGACAGCAGCCAGACGAGTCCGGGATAGAGCGGGAAGAAGCCGAGCGTCGTCTGCAGGTGCGAGACGTGGTTTGGGTAACCATGGCCCGCAAGCACGAGGTACCACACCCCGTCCCAGTTGGAGATCTGCGACTTCAGCGACCAGTGCTTGTACGCGAGGTCGCCAAGCGCGATCGCCAGATAGAGGACGCGTGAGAGGAGGTAGATCCCGAGCGGCCAGCGGAGTTCGCGCAGCGCCGCGCGCGCCCGTTCACGCGGCGAACGGGGCGGCGGCTCAAGCAGCAGCTGCTCAAGCTCTTCTTGCTCGATCGCGTCCGCGCGTGCTTCAAGGTCCGGACGCGTCCCGAGCGTGTCCGGGACCGAATACACGCCGACAATTTTATGGGGGCTCTGAAGCACAGATCTGCCGCTAACGCGACACTAATCGTTCACGTTTTGGCCACATCTATATTCGGGTCATTCATGACTGATTTGGTCGGGATTAGACTGCTCCGGCGCACGGTGCTCATTCCGGCAGCGTTCATCGCGGTTTCGCTGGTGGCGTTCGTCGTCGTCGGCCTGCCGACCAAGCGCGATCTGCTCGCGGTGTGGCTGCTCCTCGGCCTGTTGTGCTTCTCGCTCACCGACCTGCGGGGCTATGCACGGGCCGTCGTGCTCGAGTGGGTGCCGTTCCTCGGCTTGCTCATCGCGTATGACTCGCTGCGCGGGAGCGCTTCTCACCTGTTTGGCGTCCACTACCTGCCCCAGCTCGACATCGACAAAATGCTGTTCGGCGGGACGGTTCCGACCGTCGCCCTTCAGCACTGGTTGTGGCACGGTCACGTCGTCTGGTACGACGTCATCTTCTGGGCGACGTACCTGACCCACTTCTTCGCCACGCCACTTGTGGCGGCCGTGCTGTGGAAGCTCGACCGCCAGCGCTTCCGGACGTTTGCGGTGCTCGTGGCGGTGCTCTCGTTGGCCGGCCTGGCCACCTACGCGTTGTATCCGGCCGCGCCGCCGTGGATGGCGAGCCAGGCCCACCTGATCGCACCGGTGACCCGCATCGTTCCGCTCGTCTGGCCGTACGTCGGCCTGCACGCGGCGGGCTCGTTCGTCGAGCACGGCTATCAGTACGCCAACGACGTCGCTGCCGTCCCGTCGCTCCACGCGGCCTTCTCGCTTCTGATCGCGATCACGCTGTGGCCGCGCAAGCGCAAATGGCTACGACCGCTCGTGGCTCTTTATCCGCTGCTGATGGCGTTCTCGCTCATCTACGGTGCCGAGCACTACGTCTCCGACATCCTGCTCGGCTGGGGCTATTGCCTCGTCGCCGTGTTCGGAGGCCGTGCCCTCATCCGCTGGTGGTCACAGCGGCGGGCGGCGATGGTCCTGGAGACGGCGTAGGTCGGTGATGACGGGCGATCGCCGCCTCCACCTCCCGTTCCTCGACGCCCAGCTCTGAGAGCAGCGCCGCCCCATTCGGGTCGTGGGCGAGGGCGGCAGTGCCACAGCGGCGGGCGTCGACGCTCCGGCGGTCGCACCGACCCCGATCAACTCGACCACCTTGGCGTGGACTCGTTGTTCGGTGAGGCCGAGCGATTCCAGGATCCGGCGGGCCGCACACGGGGTCCGAGTGAGGGCGAGCAACATGTGCTCGGTTCCGACATAGGCGTGACCAAGACCTGCCGCGGCGGTGTGCGCGCCGTCGACCACGGCCCGCCCCTGTTCGGTCAGTCGTGCCTCCACGCGCACAGTGTCCCCGCACGAGACCCGGATTTCCAGCGCATCCCTTGTAAAGTCCGCGCCGCGATGTTCTCGAAGGTCCTGATTGCCAACCGCGGCGAGATCGCGGTCCGCATCATGCGTGCATGCGAAGAGCTCGGTGTGGCCACGGTCGCCGTGTACTCCGAACTCGACCGCGACGCGATTCACGTCGCCCGCGCCGACGAGGCGTACCTGCTGGGCCCCGGTCCCGCATCGGAGAGCTACCTGAGTATCGAGAAGCTGCTCGACGCGATCAAGCGCTCGGGTGCCGAGGCGGTTCATCCCGGCTACGGCTTCCTCGCGGAGAACGCGGCGTTCGCTGCCGCCCTTGAGGAGGCCGGGGTCACGTTCATCGGCCCGCCCGCCTCGGCGATCGAAGCGATGGGCTCCAAGACCCGCGCCCGGGAGCTGATGGCAGCCTCCGGCGTGCCGATCGTTCCCGGGACGACCGAGCCCGTCGGATCGATCGAGGAGGCTGCGAAGCTGATCACGGACACCGTCGGCTATCCGGTCGCGATCAAGGCGGCCGGCGGTGGCGGCGGCAAGGGCTTCCGGGTCGCGCTCAGCGAGGACAAGCTGAAGGATGCGTTCGAGGGCGCCGCGCGGGAGGGTGAGAAGTTCTTCGGCGACGCGACCGTCTACCTCGAACGCTATCTCCCGGACCCGC
The DNA here is from genome assembly GCA_963850335.1 of uncultured Solirubrobacterales bacterium. Lineage (GTDB taxonomy): Bacteria > Actinomycetota > Thermoleophilia > Solirubrobacterales > Solirubrobacteraceae > Palsa-465. The sequence continues at coordinate 441,855 of CAWKKY010000005.1, forward strand.
GCCACGTCGAGGTCCAGGTCCTCGCCGATACCCACGGCAACGTGGTTCATCTCGGAGAGCGCGACTGCTCGCTGCAGCGCCGTCATCAGAAGCTGATCGAGGAGGCTCCGGCGCCCGCCGTCGACGAGGCGCTGCGCGCCCGGATCGGCAAGATCGCCACCGAGGCCGCCGCGGCCGTCAACTACACCGGCGCCGGAACGATCGAGGGCCTGCTCCAGGACGGCGAGTACTTCTTCCTCGAGATGAACACGCGCGTCCAGGTCGAGCACTGCGTCACCGAGATGGTGACCGGGATCGACATCGTCAAGGAGGGGATCCGCGTCGCCTCCGGCGAGCCGCTTTCGATCAGCCAGGACGAGGTCGAGCTCCGCGGCCACGCGATCGAGTGCCGGATCAACGCCGAGGACGCGTCGAGGAACTTTGCTCCTGCACCGGGCAAGATCGGCGCCTACCGCGAGCCCGCCGGCCCCGGAATCCGCGTCGACTCCGGCGTCGGCCCCGGCTCGGAGATCACGCCGATGTACGACCCGATGGTCGCCAAGCTGATCGTCTGGGACGTCGACCGCGACCAGGCGACGCGCCGGATGCTCCGCGCGCTCGGGGAATACGAGATCGGCGAGCTGAAGACGCTGCTCCCCTTCCACACGGCGATCCTCCAGACCGAGCAGTGGGCGAACGCCGAGACGTGTCGCGATCTGATCGAGGACCGCAAGTGGCTCAAGACGCTCGCGTTCGAGCCCCCGGCCGCGCCCGCCGCTCCTGCTGCGGGCGAGGACGGCGCCGAGGATGCCGAGACTGTCGAGCAGGCGTACACGGTCGAGGTTTCCGGCAAGCGATTCGACGTCAAGGTGATCGGTCCGCCGTTTGGCGGCGGCGCGGTCGCGGTGGCGACCAACGGCGCCGCTCCCGGCGCCGGGGCCCGCAAGCCGGCCCGCCGTGAGCGCTCTGGCGGTGGGGGAGGAGGCGGCGGAGACACGCTCGCGTCACCGCTCCAGGGCACGATCCTCAAGGTCGTCGTCGACGCCGGCGCCACGGTCGAGGAGGGCGCCCTGGTATGCGTGATCGAGGCGATGAAGATGGAGAACGAGATCACCGCCCACAAGACGGGCACCGTCAAGGAGATCCCGATCTCGGTCGGTGCCTCGGTCGCCAGCGGCGACACGCTCGCCGTGATCACCTCCGCCGACGCTGCCGCGTAGGCCCGGCTGCCGCGTAGGTCCCCCGCGCGGCCCGTCGAGGCTCCGCTGCCGGGATCAGGCTCCGGCTACTCGCTGGTGATCCGTGTCAGGTTCGCGGCGTGGATCCGCTCCTGGGCGCCCGTCCGGCGCCCCTCCGGGAGCGCCGGCTCGGCGCCGCGCGCCAGCAGGGCACGCACGTACGCCAGGTCCTCCTCGAGGATCGTGAGCGCCTGGGTGGCCGGGATTGGACCTCCGTGCCCCGGGACGACGGTCTGCACCCGCGGCAGCAGTCCCCGGAGCCGCTCGAGCGTCTCAACGTAGGTCGCGGCCGAGCCGGTCTCGGAGATCCACGGGATCTCGACCGGTGAGAGGTAATCGCCGCAGACGAGCAACCCGAGCCACGGCGCGAGGTAAGCAGTCCCATCTGCGGTGTGACCCGGAGTCGGATGCAGCTCGACCTCTCGGCCCTCGCTACCGAGGTCGAGCCGGCCGGGCACCGGCAGGCCCTGAAGTTCGTCGAGCGCGAGCGGGGGCCGTCCGGCCACGTAGTGCTCCTCATCGAACGCGGTCAGCTCCCGCTGCGGCGTCGCTGGATCGGAGGCGAGCTGCGCGATCGTGCTCTCGCCCGCCCCGACAGACGCGTCGGGGAAGGCGTGCCGGCCGAGCAGGTGGTCCCAGTCGCCGTGCGTCACGAGCAGCCCAGAGACGGGAAACCCAGACTGCTCGAGGACCTGCGGGAGCGCCTCGAGCTCGTAGGGGAGCACCGGTGAATCGATCAGGAAGCCCTCGTCGCCTGCGCGGAGTGCGGTGCTGGTGGTCTGCCAGAACGCACTGACGAACACGATCGCGTCCGCGTCGACCGCGAGGACCCTCACAAAATCTAGTTGACGCCGAGGAGCTTTGCGGCCTCGCGGAGGCTGCTCACCTCGGCATCCGGCTTCTTCTGACCGGACTCGAGCTGCTGCTTGGTGCGGTTGACCCAGATAACCGGGATCTTCTTCTTCAGGCACGGCTCGACATCGTGGTAGTAGCTCGCCGCGACGTGGACCCAACCCTTCTTTCCGCCAATCCGGCGCTCGCACTCGGTGAAGTGCGCGGGATCCGGCTTGTAGGAGCGGACCTGCTGGGCCGTGACGACAAGGTCGAAATCGAGCGGGATGTGCCGCCGGGTCTGTCCAAGGAGCTTGTCGTCGATGTTCGAGATCAACCCGATCTTGTACTTCTTGGCGATCTTCGCGAGGACCGGGTTGGTCTCCTTGAACGGGAGCCAGCGCTGTACGGAATCCGGGAGGAAGCCGGAGCGGGATGGCTCAAGCGGCCAGTCGATTTCCTTGGCGATCTCGACTGCGGTGCGGCGCAGGACCTCGGCGTACAGCTCGTAGGACCCGGCCTGAATGCGCTGCTGCACCTCGTGGAACAGGGGGATGAGCTCGTCGCGCTCGACGGTGAAGCCGTCACGCTCCGCTTCTTTGCGGAAAGCGTCGTATGCGCCGCTCTCCCAGTCGATCAGGGTGCCGTAGACGTCAAAGGTGACAAAGGTGATCTGCTTTGGGATGGCCATGCGAGCGGGCATGATGCCATGGAAACGGCTTCTATACAGTGCAGATCGACTATGGACCTACTCGAATATCAGGGAAAACAACTCTTTGCGCGCCACGGCGTGCCGGTGCCGACCGGTCGTCCGGCGAGCACAGTCGACGAAGCGGTGGGCGCAGCCGACGAGATTGGATACCCCTGCGTCGTTAAGGCGCAGGTGCAGATTGGGGGCCGCGGCAAAGCCGGTGGCATCAAGCTGGCGAAGGATCGGGCGGAGGCAGAGCAGCACGCCAAAGCGATCCTCGGCATGGACATTCGCGGCCTGACGGTCCACGAGGTGTGGGTCGAGGGCGCGTCCGAGATCGCGTCCGAGTACTACGCGTCGGTGATCTTCGACCGCTCGGAGAAGGCGCCGCTGATCATGCTTTCGACGAAGGGCGGCATGGACATCGAGGAGGTCGCGGAATCAGATCCCCACGCGATCGCCCGCCTCCATGTCGACCCGCTGCTCGGCTTCCAGGATTTCCACGGCCGCCGTCTCGCATTCGAGGCCGGGGTCGACGCGGATGTCGTTCGCCCGGTCGGGGCGATGCTCTCCAAGCTCTACGACGTGTTCGTCGCCGAGGACGCGACGCTCGTCGAGGTCAATCCGCTCATCGTCACCCCAGATCGTGACGTCAAGGCCCTGGACGCCAAGGTGACGCTTGACGACAATGCGCTGTATCGCCACGCCGACAACGCCGCCCTGCGCGATGTCTCGGCTGAGGATCCGCAGGAGCGGATGGCGAAGGAGCGCGGGCTCACCTACGTCAAGCTGGACGGCAACATCGGGATCCTCGGCAACGGCGCCGGGCTCGTGATGTCGACCCTGGATGTCGTTGCCCAGGCGGGCGGCCAGCCGGCCAACTTCCTGGATGCCGGTGGCGGCTCGAAGGCCGAGGCAATCACGCAGGCGGTCGAGGTGATCCTGTCCGACGACAAGGTCAAGGCCGTGCTGTTCAACATCTTCGGCGGGATCACGCGCTGCGACGAGGTCGCCCGCGGTCTCATCGAAGCGTTCAACCAGATCAAGCCGCAGGTGCCGTTTGTCGTGCGCCTCGACGGAACGAACGACAAGGAGGGCCGCGAGTTGCTGGCCGAGGCCAACCTGCAAGGCGTGCACACGGAGGCGACGATGGACGGCGCCGCCGCCAGGGTCGTCGCGCTCGCGGGAGCGTCGTCATGAGCATCCTCGTCGACAAGGAAACAAAGCTCTGCGTGTCCGGGATCACCGGGCGCGAGGGCACCTTCCACGCGCTCCGGGACCGCGAGTACGGGACGAACGTCGTCGGCGGCGTGACCCCCGGCAAGGGCGGCCAGGACGTCGAGGGGATCCCCGTGTTCAACACGTTCCACGCGGCCGTTGAGGAGACCGGCGCCAACACGGCGATGATCTTCGTCCCGCCACGGTTCGCCGCGGACTCGATCCTCGAGGCCGAGGACGCCGGCATCCCGCTGATCATCGCGATCACCGAGGGCATCCCGGCGCACGACGAGCTCCGCGTCTACAACACGATCAAGAAGAACGGCCGTTCCCGGCTCGTCGGGCCGAACTGCCCCGGCATCCTGTCCCCCGGCAAGGCGAACGTCGGGATCATTCCCGCGTCGTTCTTCAAGGAGGGCAACGTCGGGGTCGTGTCGCGCTCGGGCACGCTCACCTACCAGATCGGCAACGTCGTCGCCCAGAGTGGGTTCGGCAACTCGACGATCGTCGGCATTGGCGGCGACCCTGTCCCCGGCACGGATTTCATCGACGTGATCGCGTTGTTCGAGGACGACCCTGACACCGAGCTGATCGTGATGTGCGGCGAGATCGGCGGCGACGCCGAGGAGCGGGCGGCCGAGTACATCGAGTCAAACGTCTCCAAGCCGGTCGTCGCCTACATCGCCGGTTTCACGGCGCCGGAGGGCAAGACGATGGGCCATGCCGGCGCGATCGTGTCCGGGTCCAAGGGCACCGCGTCCGCCAAGGCCGAGGCGCTTGAGGCAAAGGGCGTCAAGGTCGGTCGCACGCCGACTCAGGTCGCTGAGCTCGCGGTGTCGCTGCTCGGCGCCACCGCCTGACGCGTTGGCGTAGCCCCTGGGGATAGCCGGCGGTTATGCCGGTGATAGTCGGCTGAGGTCTACCGGATCCCCGGGGGGCGGACGACCATCCAGAGTAGGCGGTTGGATCGTCCTGTCCCGGGGAACGGGCGGGCGGATCCGCCGTGAGCCCGAGGACGCCATGCCTCGGTCCCCGAACCCAGCGCGGGCCCCTCCGGGGGCCCTCGATGGGTGAGACGACCTCCGTCGCCGACCTGCGTAGCTGCCCGAGGTGACGCTGCGGAAAAGCCCCGATGGTCTGGCCGCATCGCTGGGTCATGCTTAGCCGTCCATGGGGACGCTCGTCAAGCTCCGTGTCGCGCATCAGACAGAGCGATCGGCGCCACCGCTCGCCCCACCGCCATCGCCGGCGGCCAGCGGCCGGACCCTCGTCCGCTCTCCAGAGCTCGCCGAGCTTCGTGCCTTCTGCACGGCCGTCGACCTCGGCAGCATCGGCCGCGCGGCTCGTCTCATCCAGGTGAGTCAGCCGGCGCTCTCCAAGCGACTGAAGGCGCTCGAGGCGGTCGCCGGTACCCGGCTCCTCGCGCGCTCGCCTCGCGGGGTGACAGCGACGCCGGCCGGGCTGCGCCTGTACGCCGCGGCCCGCCGCCTGCTGACGGATGCCGAATCGGTCGAGGCGCTGATGTGTGGGTTCTCGGCTCAGACCGCCCCGGTCCGGGTGGCGGCGAGTCCGACGATCGCCGACTGGTGGCTGCCACCTGCGCTCGTCAGTCTCGAGTCGCTGCACGAGCACCATGTCTCGGTCGAGGTCGTGACGGCGAATTCGCACATCGTGCGGGACCTCGTGCGCAGCGGGCGCAGCGACATCGGCCTCGCGGCGACCGATCCTTCCGGGGCCGACGTCGATCTGACCGAGAGCGTGATCTGGCGCGACGAGGTCATCGTCGCGGTGCCCCTCGCCCACCCGTGGGCGGCCCACGACGAGATCGACCCGCGCGAGTTCGCCGCCAGCCCCGTCATCCGGCGCGACCCCACGGCCAACGCTTCGCGGGTCGTCGACGCCGCGCTCGCCCGTGCCGGGCTCGTACCGGTCGCGCCGCTCGCCGAGATCGGCAACCACGCGGCGGCCCGCGCCGCCTCGCTCGCCGAGTGCGCGCCCGTGCTGCTGCCGGTGCTCGAGGTCCGCGACGAGCCATCCGGCGGCCTCGTCGCCAAGCGCGTCGCCGGCATGCGCTTCGAGCGGGAGTTCTCACTCGTCCTTGCGGTCGGCCTGCACGAGCTCTCCGGCTCGGCGCGGACGCTCGCCCAGCATCTGATTGCCTGGAGCGAGCAGGCGCCGGACGACTGATCGCGGGTCAGTGAGGGAGGCGGTCGGCGACCGCGAGCGCCAGCGGCCGGCCATGCGCCGGCGCGATCCGGAAGCGCAGCAGCCAGTCGCCGGGCATCTCGAGTGCTGGGGCGGGAGAGGAGTGATACGCGCCCGCGCCGGCGCCGTTGAGCGTCCGCATGAGCACGCTCGGCATGTTCATGCTCGGCATCGAGTACGAGAGCGTCACCCGCGCGCCGTCGACCGGGCGACCGGCCCGGGTGAGCTCGAGCCTGACGACCTGGGAACGCGACGCCAGGTTTGACGTGATCCGGACGCCGATGGAGTAGCCGGCGAGCTTCGTGGTGGTGTTGACAGGTCCGGGTCCGACCGCGGTCACGGGTGCCGTGGCGGGTTTCTCAAGCTGGCCGAGGACGTTTGTCTGGCCGCTCGAATGCGGTCGCGTCAGGAGGAGCCCGAGGCAGATGAGACCGATGAGCCCGAGGGTCCCGGCCGTCAGCTGCCCGCGCGAAATCTGCCGAAGGGTCATGAGGAACAAGTGCACCGTCCCACCGGCCGTCCGACATCGGGTCTCCGCCGCGACCTCGGCACGGCCAACTACGGGTTCTCCGCTGGGGGGCGCGGTACGCTCGCTCGCACGATGCCGAGGCCAAGCCGCGATATCGACGACCGGCTGGCGGATCTCGACCGGCGCCTGCGCGAGGTCCAGGCTGAGCTGCTTCCTGGTCGCGAGCCGCGTCCCGCGGCGGCCCCGCCCGCGGCCGAGCCGCCACCGCCGTCGCACGAGCCGCCACCGCCGTCGCGCGAGCCGCCACCGCCTCCGCGCGAGCCGCCCCCCGGGCCGCCGGAGCCGCCACCGCGGCCACCTGCGCCACCCGGTCCGCCGCCCCACGGGGGTCCCCCGGGGCCGCCCTCTTCCCCCGGTCCGCCACCGGGCACCGGCCCGCTCACCGAGCTGCACGTCAAGCTGCTCGCGTCCTTCCGTGAGCTCCTTGACGCGTACGAGTGGCTCCTCACGCAGACATCGCAACCGCCCGCGCTGCTGTCGCCAGCACCAACCGCGCCGCCGTCGCAGACGACCGGGGTGAGGGCAGGACCGTTCACCAGCCTCGACGCGGTGCGTGCCTTCGAGGCCGCGCTCGGCTCGACGGCCGGGGTCCGCTCGGTCACGGTCCGCGGATACGAGGGCGACGACCGCGCGATCTTCGACGTTGAGCTCGGCGAGCCGTAACCATTGGCCCGGAGCGCGTAGTCTCTAGACGATGCCCGACTCGATCTCATTTGCCCGTGGAGCACCGTCGCTCGACATCGTCGACGTTGATGGCCTGAAGGCCGCTTCCGACGCCGCCTTCGCCAACGATCCCGGCGGACTGACGGGCTACGGCACCGCGGTTGGCTACGTGCCGCTGCGCAAGTGGATCGCCGAGCGCCACGGTGTCGAGCCCGAGCAGGTCATCGTCACCAACGGCTCGATGCAGGCGGACGCGTTCCTGTTCGACGCGCTCGTCGGTGACGGCGACACGGTCATCGTCGAGAAGCCGACCTACGACCGGACCCTGCTGTCGCTCACTCAGCGCGGGGCCGACGTCCGCGCCGTCGAACTCGAACATGACGGCATCGACGTGGCGGCGCTCGAGCGCGTACTGCTCGCCGGCGCCAAGCCGAAGCTCGCCCATATCATTCCCAACTTCCAGAACCCCGCCGGCTACACGCTCTCAGCCGGGAAGCGTCAGCGGCTGATCGAGCTCGCCGCCGCGCACGACTTCACGATCTTCGAGGACGATCCCTACGTCGAGCTGCGCTTCGACGGGGCGCCGCTCGCGACGATGCTCTCGATGGGCGGAGAGTCGGTGGTCTACGCCTCGTCGTTCTCCAAGACCGTGTGCCCCGGGATTCGCGTCGGCTACCTGGTCGGCCCGGCGGAGATGATCGCCAAGATCACCAAGCTCGCCGTCGGCGCGTACATCTCGCCGAACATGGTGGCCCAGGGCATCGTGTACGAGTTCGCCCGCTCGGGCGCGCTGGAGCGATCGATCGAGACGGTCAAGGCGGCGCTCCGCGACCGCGTTCAGACGCTGTCCGAGGCCCTTCGCCGCGAACTCCCCGAGGCCCGCTTCGAGCCGCCCCAGGGGGGCTACTTCATGTGGGTGGAGCTCCCCCGCGGCACCGATGTCAACGCGTTGTTCACCGTTGCTGCCGACCGGGGCGTCCAGTTCGTGAAGGGCTCTGACTTCGTGCTTGACGGCGGTGAGTCGTCTCTGCGGATCGCCTATTCGGGCGTGACCACAGATCAGATCGAGCGAGGCATCAAGCTCCTCGCGGAGGCGTATCGCGAGATCAGCGACAGCGCCGATGCAGCCTGACGAGATCACCGCGGCCGGCGAGCTGGCGGGCGAGGCCGCCGGGCACCTCGCGCTGCAGATCCGGGAGATGCACCACGGGATCGCGGGCCGCGTCTTCGACGCGCTCGGCGACGCCGCCAAGCCGGTCCAGGTGCTCCACGATGGGATCGCCGAGGGTGCCTACGCCGCGGCACGGGGTCTGACCAAGGGTCTGGTCCGCGGCGGCGCGCTCGCGTTCAGTGCAACCCGGGGTCCCGGCGCTCCGTCGGTGGAACACTCGCTGCGAGGGCGGCTCGCCGTCGGCGCGCTGAACGGGGCGTTCGGTGACAGCATGCAGCGCCGCGGCAACCGGCTCGCGGTACCCATGAGTCTGCGTCAGCATGGCCGCAACGTCGAGCTCACCGAGCGGGCCCTCGCGTCGGCCTATCCGGACGCCACCGGCCGCGTCGCCGTGTTCCTCCACGGGCTGTGCGAGACCGAGGAGGCATGGCACCTCAGAGCCGATCGCCATGTGCCCTACGGCGCGCGCCTCGAGGCCGAACTCGGCTACACGCCGTTGTACGTCCGCTACAACACCGGCCGGCACATTTCCGAGAACGGGCGTGATTTCGCCGAGCTCCTGACTCACATCACCGCGCACTGGCCGGTCGCGGTCGATGAGATCGTGCTTGTCGGGCACTCGATGGGTGGCCTCGTCGCGCGCAGCGCGTGCCACTACGCAGACGCTGATGCATGGCCGACACGGGTCCGCCACGTGTTCTCCCTCGGCTCCCCGCATCGCGGCGCCCCGCTCGAGAAGGCGGCGACGCTCGCGACCGGCGCGCTCGCCCGCCTGCCGGAGACGCGCGGCTTTGCTCAGGCGCTCCAGGCACGGAGCTCCGGGATCAAGGACCTCGGTCACGGCTACCTCGTCGACGAGGACTGGCGTGACCAGGACCCTGACGCGTTCGTCCAGCAGGCCGGGTCACAGATCCCGTTCCTCGAGTCCGCGAACCACTACTTCGTCGCTGCGACCGTCTCCCGGGAGCCGGACGCGCCGCTCGGGAGGATCGTCGGCGACCTGCTCGTCCTGCGCAGTAGCGCCTGGGCGCACGCGCATCCCGGCGAGCCGATGCACTTTCCCGTCGCGCACTACTGCCACGTCGGCGAGCTCAACCACTTCGATCTGCTCAACCACCCGGCGATCTACGAGCAGCTCCGCCGGTGGATCACCGGACGCCCGGCGCTCCCGGCGGCGGCCGACGCCAGCGTGATCGCGTCCTAGCGGCCGTAGCGCTCGCGCCCGAGCACGAGTTGCTCGGGAAGCGCGATCCGCGGCGGCGGCGAGGGATCCGCGAGCACCGTCACGGTCTCACCGACGCTGACCGTCACGGTCGCATCGCCCGCGTCCGTGTGCACGATCACGACCTCGCCGTCGTTCGAGGCGATCGTGCCGGTCAGCCCGGGCTCGATCCCCGCGTCCTTGAGGTAGTGCAGGAGATCCTCGGCCTCGTTCTCGAGACGCAGGATCGTCACCTCGGCGCCGGGCTCGCAGTCCGCGAGCGGGGCTCCGTCGATCCGCTCGCCGAGGCGGATCGGGTGACCGTGCGGGCACGTCTTCGCCTCGCCGACCGCGCTTCGCACGTAGGCCTCAAAGCGCGGCGTCATCGCGTGCTCGAGCTGCTCGGCCTCCTCATGGACGTCGTCCCACGGCACTCCGACGACATCGGTCAGGAACCGCTCGATCATCCGGTGGCGACTGACGATCTGCTCGGCGTGCTCACGTCCGGACGCGGTGAAGCTGATGGCGCGGCCGGCATCGCGGGCGATGTAGCCGTCGCGCTCGAGCCGGCCGAGCATCTCGTGCACCGTCGGTGCCGAGAGCTGCATCGCGCGGGACAGGTTGGCGCCGGTCATCGGCAGACCGGCCTCGAACAACCAGTACAGCGACTGGAGGTATTCCTCCTCGGCGACGGTGGCGTGCGGGGCGGCCATCCATGGATCGTATCGGGCGCAGGGTGCCTTCCCGGGTCGTCCCGGCTACGATCGGGCCTCGAGTGGCCCTTCCGCTGAAATTGCCGATCCAGCCACAGCTCGCGCGCTCCAAGCCCGAGCTGCCCCGCGGCGAGCAATGGGTCTACGAGCCCAAGTACGACGGATTCCGCGCGATCGCGTTCGTCGACGGCGACGAGTCGGTGATCCAATCCCGCGGCGGCAAGCCGCTCTCCCGGTATTTCCCCGAGCTCGCGTTCCCGCCCGGGCGCTACATCCTCGACGGCGAGATCGTGATCGACGCTGACGACGGCCTCCAGGACTTCGGCGCGCTTCAGAACCGGATCCATCCCGCCGCCTCCCGGATCGCGATGCTCGCCGAGCAGACGCCGGCGCATTACGTCGCGTTCGACGTGCTCGCCCGCGACGATGAGTCACTGCTCGAGCTTCCGCTCACCGAGCGCCGGGCGATCCTCGAGGAGCTCGTCGCCGAGCCGATCACGCTCACCCCACTCACCGATGACCCTAAGCAGGCCGAGCCGTGGCTCGAACGGGGCGAGGGAGTGGTGGCGAAGGACAGCCGGGCGCCGTACCGGCCCGGCCAGCGGACCGGGATGGTCAAGATCAAACGAGTGCGGACGATCGACGCCGTCGTCGCCGGGTGGCGTCCCGGCAAGGAGGAGGGCACGGTCGGGTCGCTCATCCTCGGGCTCTACGACCCGCAGGGCAAGCTCCACATCGTCGGGCATTCCTCTGGGCTCCGTGCGAAGGAGAAGCGGTCCCTCGTTGACAAGCTGAAGCCATACGAGTCGGGCCACCGCGGTCACGGCGACCCGAGCCGGTGGAAGAACGAAAAGGAACTTGAGTGGATCGACCTGCGCCCCGAGCTCGTGGTCGAGATCACGTTCGACCACACGAGCGGTGGCCGGATCCGCCACGGCACGAAGATCCTGCGTTGGCGCGAGGACAAGGCGCCGCAGGACTGCCTGCTCGAGCAGATGAAGTAGTACCTAAGCCCCGGCGTCCCGGACCCCAACCTCCCCGCCGCGGGAGTGCGCTGAGCCGGGTGGGTGTCCCCGGCGAACGGAGGCGTTCCTGGGCGACAACAAGTTCCCACGCGCTGAGTGACCAGCGGCCGCGTGGGACTTTGCCTACCGCAGACGACCGCGATCTCCCGTGCGCTCCCTACGGCCAGCACGCGCGGGAGTTCGTGGTCGTATGCACGGCGGCGAGGACGCGTTGCCGAACCAGAAACGATGCCGGACAACGAAGCGCGGCGGGCCGGAATCCGGGCCCGCCGCGTGACTGCGCTGAAGCTGCGCTGAATTAGTGGGTGTAGACGGCCTGCACGAGCAGGAGGCAGCCGTCGACGCCCTGCGAGGACTGGAAGCCGTCGCCCAGGGACAGGTCCGGGTTGAAGAACGTCAGCTGACCCGGAGTACCGTCCGAGCAGTACTCGGCGGTGTTGTTGTTGGTGTCGATCCCGACGTAGTCGCCCTTCTGCAGCTTGATGTGCACGTTGAAGGTCTCGACCTGGGAGTCGCCATTGCTGTTCTGCGCGCCGACTGCGTGCAGCTTGCGGCTGACCGCGACGACCTTGGCCTGCCCGCTCTTGTGGTTCGAGCTCAGGTGACGAACCTGCATGAGCTTGAAGCGGAAGTTCATCGGGCCCTGCGCGCGGAGCTTGATCTTTGTGATGGTGCCGCCCGACTTCGCCTGGGCGTGGCCGGAGAAGCCGGGATAGAACGACCCGACGTGGGTGCAGAACGGCGCGCTGTCGAGATTGTTCTGGTCGCAACTCGTGCCGGCGTTGGCCGGGTCGTGGTTGAGGCTTGAGCCGAAGTTGCTCGTCGCCGCCATGGCCCCGGCCGGCAGGATCGCGGCGGCGGTGAGGGCGGTCGCCAGGCCAGTCATGAGGCGGGACCGGCGGAAGGTGGTGGTGAGAGGTTGCATCGTTGACTCCAATAGACGTGCGGTGATTGAAATGAGCACAGTACGTCCGGCCGACGCGCCCTACGAGACGCCCTAGGGGTGGTTCGAGCCACCCCATCTCGTGTGCCCCGGTGCCACCCCGCGGCGGCACCAGCCTGCTGAACGGCACTCTACCGGCGCGTGGCACATGACACGAGGCCGGATTGATGGGACCGCACCACACGCCCCGTCGCCGCCTCGAGCCGCGATACTGCCGCGCGTGTCGGCGATCCCGGGTGTTCCCGCGACAGTCCTCATCGCTCCCGATTCGTTCAAGGGCACGTTCGACGCGACCGAGGTGGCGGCCGCGCTCGCCCGCGGCGTGCGCGCGGCCGGTCACGACGCTGACGAGTGCCCGGTCGCGGACGGCGGCGAGGGCACGCTCGACGCGCTCGCTGTGCCACTGGCTGCCGAGCTTCACGAGGCCGAGGTCAGCGATCCGCTCGGCCGGCCGATCACCGCGCGCTTCGGGCTGACGGCGCCGCGGTCGGCGTCCGCCGCTCGCGGCGTGCAGCGTGTCGCGATCGTCGAGACGGCGGCGGCGAGCGGTCTCGGTCTCGTCGCCGGGGCCGAGCGCGACGCGATCGCGGCGGACACGTTCGGCACGGGCCAGCTGATCGCCGCGGCCATCGATGCGGGCGCGGAGCTGGTCTACCTCGGCGTCGGGGGCAGCGCGACGACCGACGGCGGTGGCGGTGCGGTCCGGGCGATCGAGGGCGCCGGCGGGCTGCGTGGCGCCGAGATCGTCGTGCTGTGCGATGTCCGCACGCCCTTTGAGCAGGCGGCCCGGGTGTTCGCGCCTCAGAAGGGAGCCGACCCAGACGCCGTGACCCGCCTGACCAAACGGTTGAACGCGACCGCCCGACGGTATCCGCGGGACCCGCGCGGCATTCCGATGACCGGTGCGGCCGGCGGGCTCTCCGGTGGTCTGTGGGCGGCGTTCGGCGCCGAGCTCGTTGCGGGCGCCGGCTTCATTCTTGACCGCATCGATTTCGACCGCCGGATGCGCGCCGCCCGGGCCGTCATCACCGGCGAGGGCAAGCTTGACGAGCAGAGCCTCGCCGGCAAGGTGGTCTCGGAGGTGGCGACCCGCGCTCGGCAGTCAGGCGTCCCGTGTCACGCCGTCGCGGGACGCGTCGAGCTCGACGGGTTCGGCGCCCGTATCCTCGACCTCCAGGTCACCCTCGAGGCTGGGACGCTGCCGGGGCTCGAGCGCGCGGGCCAACAGCTCGCGGAAATGATCTACAACGAGATCGTCTGAGTTGTGACGATCACGTGTTAAGATCGCTTCTATGGCCACCGCAGTAAAGGATCCCGTTACCTCTGCGCCACCTCCGTCGGCGCTCGCGTCGGATCTCTGCTGGCTGCTCTCGCGCGTCAGTCACGCGCTCATGACCGAGCAGACGGCCGCACTCGAGAGCTCGGGGATCTCGCCCCGGGAACACGCGGTCCTCGCCACCGCGATGTGCGGCGAGCAGACGCAGACCGATCTCGCGCGGGTCATCGGGCTTGACAAGACGACGATGGTCGTCACGGTCGATGAACTCGAGGCGGCTGGGCTCGCTGAGCGCCGGCCGGCGCCCGGCGACCGCCGCGCGCGGGTCATCAAGGTGACGAAGGCGGGCGAGCGCAAGGTCCGCGACGCCGAGGCGGTGCTCGACCGGGTCCGGCAGGACGTCCTCTCGTCACTGCCGACGGATGAGCGGGACGCGTTCCTCAGCGCTCTCGGCCGTCTCGCCTGCGGTCGCCTGGCCACACCGGTTGCCTGTTCGCAGTCGGTCCGTCGCCGCGGCTGAGTCCCTCCTGTAAGGCCTCTGAGGCCTGACGTCGGACCGTTCTCCCGATGTGGTCGCGCCCGTCGCAGGCCATGCTCTTCGTACGCTCAAGAGACAGTCTCGGGCAAGATCGTCCCGTAGCAGACGATCTGATACGGTACGAAGCTGAGATGGAAACGACAGGGAGAAGCAGATGACCGACACCCCCTCAACGACAAGGCTCGGCCCAGCGGCGGCCGACGAGCGACGGCGCTGGATCGCGCTCGTGGTGCTCTGCGCCGGCTTTCTGATGATCATCCTCGACCAGACGATCGTGAACGTGGCGCTGCCCTCGATCCAGACCGACCTGCACTTCTCGCAGTCGAATCTCGCCTGGGTTGTCAACGCCTACCTGATCGCGTTCGGCGGCCTGCTGCTGCTCGTCGGTCGGCTCGGTGACCTCATCGGTCGCAAGCGGATCTTCCTCGTGGGGCTCACCGTGTTCACGGGTGCGTCGCTCGTCTGCGGCGTGGCGCAGAGTCAGGCACTCCTGATCGCCGCTCGGTTCGTCCAGGGCGCCGGCGGAGCGATGACCTCGGCCGTCATTCTCGGCATGATCGTGACGATGTTCCCGCGCCCCGCCGAGCAGGCGAAGGCGATCGGCGTGTACAGCTTCGTGGCCTCGGCCGGAGGCGCGATCGGCCTGCTCGCCGGCGGCGTACTGACCCAGGCGCTCAACTGGCACTGGATCTTCTTCGTCAACCTGCCGATCGGCATCGCGACCGGCTACTACGCGGTTCGCCTGATCGCCAACGAGCGCGGCATCGGACTTGACCACGGTGCGGACGCGCCGGGGGCCGTGCTGCTCGTCGGCTCGCTGATGCTCGGCGTCTACACGATCGTCGAGGCGAGCGGGTATGGCTGGGGATCGCTGCACACGATCGGCTTCGGCGCCCTCGCGCTCGGACTCCTCGCCGGGTTTGTCGCCCGCCAGCGCGTCGCCGCGAATCCGCTCGTGCCGCTGCGCATCTTCCGCTCGCGGACCGTCACCGGGGCGAACCTCGTCCAGATCCTGATGGTGGCTGGGATCTTCGGCATGTTCTTCCTCGGCGCTCTCTACCTGCAGCGGATCCTCCACTACAGCGCCATCGAGGTGGGACTCGCGTTCCTCCCGGTCGCGCTCGGGATCGCGACGATGTCGCTCGGCTTCTCGGCCCGGCTGATCACCCGCTTCGGCGCTCAGTGGACGCTCGTGCCGGGGCTGTCGCTCATGGCGCTCGGCCTGATCCTCTTCCGCACGGCGTCCGCCGATGCGAACTACTGGACCGACCTCCTCCCGGTGATGGTGCTCCTCGGCGTCGGGGCCGGTCTGGGCTTCCCGTCGCTCATGACGCTGGCAATGTCAAGCGCCACCCGGGAGGATTCGGGCCTCGCCTCCGGCCTGGTCAACACGACCCAGCAGGTCGGCGGAGCGCTCGGGCTGGCCGTCCTGGCCACCCTGTCGAGCACGCGGAGCAATTCCCTGCAGGCGAGCGGTCACTCGCTGAGCTCCTCGCTCATGAGCGGCTATCAGCTGGCGTTCACAATCGCCGCGGCGCTGCTCCTCGTCGCGATCGTGCTCGCGGTTGTTCTTCTTCGGCGTGCGCCCGCCGTCGCACACGGTGTCGAGGCCGAGGAGCCCGTCGCCGTCCCTGAAGCGGCTTAGATCCCGCTGCACGCGCCCCCCGCGCCGTCAGCCGTCCACCGACTCGGTGGGCGGCTGCGGTGCGCGGTCGGTCCGCCGCGGCACGGCGTGGGGTGGAAACTGGTCGTCCACCCGGCCATCTGAGGTCAGGCACACGCGGCAGAAATCCTCGCCGAAGGGCGTCAGATGGATGCTGCGGCGCACGACCTTCGCCTGCCGGACGGAGTGGATCGCCTCGAGCACTTCCGGCTGCGCCTCGAGCACCTGGTAGGGAAGCGGGTCGCGCAGGGTCTCCCGGGAAAACCACACGAGCCCGAGCCGGAACAGGTTGTTGAGGTAGGAGGGGACGCGGTCGACGTAGCGGCACCCGGCGCGCGCCCCGATCATCGAGAGGCCGGGGGCGACGAGCCGCGAGCGCACGAGACCGATCGGACCGCCGGTGCGGATGTCGACCGACGGCTGGGGTCCCTGCAGCAGCAGCAGCCGCAGGACCCGGCCCTCGTCGGGCGCGAGTTCGGACAGGATCCGCTCGTACGCCGGATGACCCTCGATCTCGTACCGGACATCGCGTGAGCGATGGAGCAGCCGTTCGCCCTCCTCGCGCAGCGTGCGGGCGGACACCGAACCGTTCTGCGCGGGGGACGGCTCGCTGGGGGGCTGCGGACCGTTGGCGGCCGGAGCGGGTGGCGATGGCTTCGCATCCTCCGGCGGTGGCTGCACGGCCGCGGCGGCGCGCTCAAGCGCCTGTCGCGGAAGCGTGAGCGAGGATCGCATCGCCCACCCAGTCGTCCGCCACCACGCCGACAGGGCGAGCCTCGCGAGAGCCTCGATCGCGTCGACCCCCTCGGGGCCGTCGTCTCGTCGGTCGGGCGGTGGCGGTGAGTGGGGCGCGCCGGGCGGCTCCGGTCCGTCTTCGTTCTGCTCGCCGGGCGCGCTCATCACGCCCCAAAGATGAGCACGTGGATGATGCCGCCGGCCAGCCCCATCACGGCTCCGTGGAGATACAGCATCCACTCGTCCTCCCGGATCGCCGCCCGGAGCATCTCGACGAAGTCGCGCGGTGCGAGCTCGCGGGTGCGCTCAGCGAACAGCCGGCGGATCTTGTCGCTCTGGGCGCGGCTGAAGTCGGGATCCCGGAACGGCGTCATCGTGTAGCCCGCCGCCTCCTGAGCGACCGACTCGCGGATGCTGTCGTACTCACGCGTGCCGACCGCCACCCGGACGGCCGCACGGGCCGGGCCGGCCGCCCGGTCGATCGCCGGCCCCATCGCCTCCTCCAGCATCTGACGAGTGCGGTCGCCGCGCGGGCCGTCGAGCAGGAAGTTGCCGATGTTCTCCAGGGTCACGACATCGTCGGCGATGATGCCTGCGTAGACATCCGCGACCTCGTTCTGGCGGCGCAGAAACAGTCCGTGCAGCTTGAACGGGCCGATCCGCCGCTCCTCGACCGGCTCGAAGATCACGTACATCCCGAGCAGGTTCGTCACCCATCCGACGATCACCCCGAGGATCGGCAGCAGCCACCACTCGTGCGCGAAGTGGTCGATGATCGCCACCGGGATCCCGAACAGGAACCCGAACAGGAACCCGAAGTTGACCATCAGCCGCAGCTCGCGTTGCCCGACATCTCGGAAGATGCGGTTGACGAGGGCCGGATTGCGTTGGAAGTGATCGATCACCATCAGCTTCGGGTCGAGTAGCTGATCGATGTACAACCCGATCTCGTCGGTGATCTGCCGGACGATCTCCGGCAGCTGTTCCTGCACCCGCGTATACACCGCCTGCTTGGCGCGCGGAGGCACGTTCTGCCACAGGCCCGGGTGCTCGCGGCGCATCGTGCGATCGACCATCGCCGGCACCTCAGGGCGGAACATCGCGACGATGTGCTCCGCGATCTCGTCGGGCTCGAGCTGCTGGTAGAACTCGCCCGGCGTCCCGAGCTTGGCGATCGCCTTGTCGACCGCGATGCTCCCCATCTTGGCGGCGCGGGCGGGAACGATGCCCTGCCAGCCAACCCCGCCCTGCATGATCCCCGGGATTTCCTGAAGCTTGCGCGGCAGTAGCGTCGAGAGCTCCTGGAGGCCGGGGATTCGGAAGCCGTGGAACTCGACCGGGTTGAACAGCATGATCAGCCCGGTCCAGTTGATCAGCCAGCCGATCGCGCCCGTGAAGAACGGGATCGTGATCAGCCTCACCCAGTCGCTCGCGCTCATCGTCCCTGTCCGGCCAGGCACCGTACCGGTTTTCGGTGCCTCGACGAGCCGCTCGGCCGAGCTCGGCGCTGATGGCCGAGTCCGCCGCTCAGCAGAGCTTGCCGCTGGGGCGGTTCGGACCGTCGCCGACTGGATCGCCCATCGGCGCGCCGAGCGACATCAGGAAGCGCTCCATCTCCTTGCCGGAATTCGTCTTGCGACCCTCCCGGTAGCAGGGGGCAGCGCGCGGTTCGCCGTACTGGTCGGCCCAGCCGGTTTCGATGTACGGATAGCCGGGGACCGCGACCGCGAGCTGCTGGCCGGCGTGGATGACCGTGCCGGTCGCCACGAGCTTGGTCAGGTGCTCGGCCACATATACGACGTCGCCGGCGTGCGAGCCGTTCGTGAGCCGGTAGAAGAGGTAGTGCTTACCGGGCCAGCCGCTGTGGCTATCGGAGCCGAGGACGACGCCGTTGCCAATCGCGAGCACGGGCAGGCGCCGCAGCGGCGCCCAGTCCATCCCCATGTCCGTGCGTCCGGCCTCCCACCGGGGATCGGCGAACGGATTGACGTAATGGTCCTTGGCGATGGCGACCCCGACGGCACCACCGATGCCCAGCAGCGGGGCGACGGTGAGAGCGAGGACGGCGGCGAGGCGGCGCATAGACGCAGCCATCGACCGCCCCCACAGCCGCCTTGAACCGGGTGTCAGGGTCCGGACCCAATGCCCGAGACCCTGACTGAAGTCCCCGCGCGGGCGCCCGCGAACCGCGCGCCCACCCTTCTCAGTGAGCGAACGACTTGCGCTTCTCGGTGCTTGGCCCGGGCAGCGGCCGGTCGAGCGACTCCAGGTACTCGGTCTCCTCCTTGAGGTGGGCGAGCAGCAGGTCCGCCATGTCGTGCGTCATCCCGGCGCGGACAACGATCCGCAGCACGTTGAGATCCTGCCGGTTTTCCGGGAACGAATACGCGGGGACCAGCCAGCCCTTCTGGCGCAGCCGGTCCGATACGTCGAACACGGTGTAGTTCTCTCGGTTGGGCTTGAGCGCGACCGCAAACACGGGGAGCTCCTTGCCCTCGGTGATGAGGTCGTACGGACCAATGTCGGCGATGCTCGACGAGATGTGGGTGGCCACACGCTGGGCGTTCTGCATCACATGCTCGTAGCCCTCGAATCCGAGGCTGACGAACATGAAGTACTGCGCGATCACCTGGCTGCCCGGCCGGGAGAAGTTGAGCGCAAACGTCGGCATATGGCCGCCGAGGTAGTTGACGTCGAACACGAGGTCCCTCGGCAGTGCCTCCTTGGTCCGCCACACGACCCATCCAACGCCCGGATATACGAGCCCGTACTTGTGGCCCGAGGCGTTGATCGACTGCACGCGATCGACGCGGAAGTCCCACTCGTAGTGGGGCTGCAGGAACGGGGCGACGAACCCGCCGGAAGCGCCGTCGACATGGATCGGGACGTAGATGCCCTTGTCACTCTCGAACCGATCGAGCGCCGCGGCGATCTCGCGGATCGGCTCGTAGCTGCCGTCGAACGTCGAACCGAGGATTCCGACCACGCCGATCGTGTTCTCATCGCACTGGGCGACGGCCTCCTCCGCCCCGAGGTGGAATCGGTCGCCCTCCATCGGCACGAGGCGTGGTTCCACCTCCCAGTAGCGACAGAACTTCTCCCAGCAGACCTGGACGTTGGCTCCCATCACGAGGTTCGGCTTATCGGTCGGCTTGCCGGCGTCGCGCATGCGCTCGCGCCAGCGCCACTTCAGCGCCATCCCGGCCAGCATCGCCGCCTCGCTCGACCCAGTGGTCGAGCAGCCCGTCGCCTCCTCATGGTCGGGCGAGTTCCAGAGCTCGGAGAGCATCCGGACACACCGCGCCTCAATCTCCGCGGTCATCGGATACTCGTCCTTGTCGATCATGTTCTTCTCCGCCGTCTCCGCCATCAGACGGCCGGCGATCGGCGGCATCCACGTCGTCACGAACGTCGCCAGGTTCAGCCGTGCGGCTCCGTCGACGAGCAGCTCGCTGGAGATCAGCTCATACGCGGCCTCCCGGCTGATCCCGGTGCGCGGGATCTCGCGATCCGGCATCTCGACGGCCAGATCGAGCAGGTCGGCCTCCGCGTCCGTGCCCGGGAGCTGATGGGTCCGATGCGTCCCTTGGCGGGATAGCGCCATGATTCGTTCTCCTCTGATTCAGTTAGGGCTGTGGGTCGCATCATCGCGCAGCAAGGCGTCGAGGACCTCCCCGTAGGTTGCGACTGCGAGTGACAGATGACCCTCGTCCGCTCGCAGCTCGAGTCGGGCGCCCGGGACGTGGCTCCCGAGCCACTCCGCGTGCGCCGGTGGTACGAACCGATCCTCCCATCCCTGCCACACCGTGACCGGCGGGCCGATCGCAGCGAGATCAAAGCGCCAGTCGTTGACGCATGCGATGTCGTCATCGAACCACCCCCACAGGCCGGAGGTGAACGCATTGCGCGTCGTCAGCGCCATGTGATCGGCGAACGATCCGCTCAGAATCGCGGCGTCGACCGGCGTGAGGAGATCGCCGAACGCGCTGCGGATCGCCTCACCCGTCGCCTGTGACATGCCGTCGACGGACGCGCTCAGGTGGGACTCGAGCGCCTCCGGTCCGGCCTCGACGGCGGCGAACTCCTCCAGGTTCTCCTTGCCCATGCCGCCGAGCCAGTCGAGGCCCTCGGCGTCGCGCGGGGCGATCGAGGCGATCGTCGCCACGGCGCCGATGCGGTCCGGGATGAGCGCACCGCAGGCGAGCGCGTGCGGCCCGCCGCCGGACCAGCCAATCGTGATGCAACGCGGCACCTCAAGCGCATCCAGGATCGCGACCACGTCGCCTGTGCAATCGGCCACCGTCCGCCCTTCAAGACGATCAGAGTGCCCGTAGCCTGGCCGTGAATACGCGATGTGACGGAGGCCGCGAACGCTCCCGTCGGCGATCATGGAGTCGAACAGCTCCCCCGAACTGGGCGTTCCCGTATGCGTGAGCACGTAGCGGTCTCCGGTGCCGCTCAGCTCGACGTCAAGTTGGCGCCCGTCCGGCGCGCGCACCTGCAGGCGTGTGACGTCAGGCATTCCAGCGGGCATTCAACTCGACCGGCTTACGAAACACCAGTCCGCGCACCTCGGAGGGCCGGTCAGGATCGAGGCGCAGCCCCGGGAGGCCCTCGAGCAGCACGAGCAGCGAACTCCGGGCCTCGAGCCGCGCGAGGTGGACCCCCACGCACACGTGCGGCCCGTGGGCGAAGGCCAGGTGCCGGCGTGAGTTGCCGCGGCCGAGATCGAATGTGTCGGGCGATGCAAACACGGCCGGGTCCCGGTTCGCCCCGGCGATCGAGAGCCGCACGAGCTCGCCGGCGGCAATCTCGGCTCCGCCGAGCGTCACCGGCTCGGTCGCGTAGCGGTCGATCACCGCGGCCGCCGGTTCGAGTCGCAGCGATTCCTCGATCGCGGCCGTGAGCAGCTGCGGCTGTTCGTAGACCCGTGAGAGCACGTCCGCGTGCGTGAGCAGATGGAGCGCCGCGTTGGCGATCATCCCCTCCGTCGTCTCGATGCCTCCGAACAGGAGCACGGCCGCGTTCGAGATGATCTGTTCGTCGCTGAGGTCGGTCTCCGTCGCCGCGGCGGCGAGCAGCGACCCCGGTCCGGCCTCGTCGTCCACGACCCGCTGCAGACGCCCGGAGAGCTCGGCAAACGCCTCCGTTCCCGCCGTCGCGTCACTCATCCCAGCCGTGATCCCAGTCACCGTCGCCGAGATCGAGTCGTACCAAGCGAGCACCATATCGGCCTCGCCCGGTGCGAGTCCGAGCGCGCGCGTGATGATCGCCGCCGCGAACGGCCCCGCGAACGATCGCCGCAGCTCTCCCGCCCCGGCCGGCCGCAGCGCATCGACGAGCCGCTGCGCCTCCTCGGCGGTCGACGCGTCGAATCGCTGGTGCACCGGCCGCGCTCGAAACGGTGCCACGAACGGCGCCCGGTGGCGGGCGTGTTCACTGTGATCCAGGCTCAGCATGCTCGGGCCGATCACCCGTGCGGTCGAAAACCGAGGGTCATCCACCGTGAACCGCTTCGCGTCCCGCATCACCTCAAGCGTGAGGTCATACCGGGTGACGAGCCACCCGTCGAGCGCAGGAATCCACGACGCCGGTTCACGCGCCCGCAGCGCCGCCAGCACACGGTGGGGATCGCGATCGAGCGTCTCCACGGTCACCGACGCCCCCAGCGGGAAATCCCTCTCTCTCGCCATGTGGGCAGCTTGTCACGACGCCCTCCCGGATGGGGGTGAATCGTCGTCGGGTGTCCGAACGTCGCCGCGTCCCGGCGGCGGCTGGCACCCCATTTCGATCAGGTGCCGCGCAAACGCGAGCCGGTCCCGGTCCGGGTAGAACGGCTCGTTGCCATCCCGCAGCAGCACCCCGATCCGCTCCAGGTCAAACAGCAACGACAGCTTGCCGGGCGGGTCATCCCACTCGCCCGAGTCATAGCGCTCGGTCCACGCCGCGAGCGCCGCCAGCGCTTCCACCTGAAGCGCGTCCTCCCACCACCCTGACCGGACTGGCAGGCGGTAGCGCTCGCGCAGGATGCAGACGTCGGTCCACAGCTGCTCAAACCACAACCATCGTTCGCGCGGGTACAGGCCGTGGGGGACGAGCGGCCAGCGCCGCGCCTCGGGCTCGTCCCAGCCGTCGCCCGGGTCAAACCCGCCGTCGTCCGGCTCCTGCCAGCTCATGCCGTGCCCTCCGCCGCCCCGGCGAGACGCCGGAGCCGCCGGTCCGCGAACCACATCCGCAGCGACACATCCGCCGGGGCAAGCCGTCCGTAGAGAAGCAGGGCGTGGCCATCCCGAATCTGGCGGAGCGCCTCGGCAGCGACGAGCGGTCGCCGGCGCACGCCGCTTGACCGCGTCGTCCCGCCCGCCCCGGTCGTCCGCGTCAGCTCGTAGGCCTCCTCCTCACCGACGAGCCCGGCGAAGTAGCGCAGGGTCTCGAGGTCCGCCACCCCGGGTAGCAGCATCCGCGCCCGATGGCTGTTCACCACCGTCTCCGCCTGCTTGCCGTAACGGCTGCGCGCCTGCTGGAGGTCGTGGAAGATCGAGACGAGCTGGATGTTGTGGCTCGGTGCAGTCGAGGCGATCTCCGCGAGTGACGGCAACGGCGCGACGTTCCCTGCTTCGTCGAGACAGAGCAGCAGCGGGAGTTCAAGGCGCCCGCCCGCCCGGGTCGCCCGCTCATACGCGCGATCGACGACCTCCGACAGGAGTGCCAGAAACAGCGGCCGCAGGAGTTTTGACGCCTTCGCGTCGCCGATCAGGTACAGCGTCGCCGACTCGTCGAGCAGCCGGTCGGGCGTGATCTCGCAGGAGGTTGCTGAGCGGGCGACGCGGCTGAAGCGGTAGGCGCGGAGGATCGCCTGCGCCGTCGCCTCGATTGAGGATCGCGTCCGGTCGGCCTGCGCCTCAAACGCTCGGACCGCGTCATACGCCGCGTTGGCGTCCGCGAGCGCGGGCTCGTCTTCGGCATCGCCGGCGAGGCGCATGAGTTCGGTCTCGAGTTCGCGCCCGCCCTGGCCGTACGCCCACCGGACGACGGTCTCGATCGGAGCTCCGCTCTTCGCCGCGGTGAACAGAAGCGGCGCGAGCCGCTGCTCGGCGGCGATCGCCCAGAAGTCGCCGCCCTCGACGCCACGCTGGTCGAGTTCGCCGGCCGACGCCAGCCGCCAGGCCGTCTCCAGCGCGCCGTCCCAGGTTGCGGCGGCGCGTAGTGGCGACCACGTGTGCGAGCGCTCCCCGGACAAGGCGAACGGATCGAACACGAACACGGACCCGAGCTCACCCCGGCGACGCCGAGTCGCGGTGAGCAGGTCGGTCTTGATCGAGGAGGCGACCGCTGGTCCCTGCCACTCGAGCAGGGCCGGAATCGCCAGTCCGGCGGACTTCCCGGACTGCGGCGGCCCGAACGCGACGAGCGCGTGGCGTTGCTCGGCTTGGAGCAGCCGCCCGCGACTGCGACCGAGCGTCAGCCGGCATCCGCCCTGGCCGCGGTCTCCGCGCCGTCCCCCGCGCCGCACACCCCGTCGCAAGACGCGCAGATCGTCCCCACCGGCCCACCGAGCTCCCGTGGTGCGCCGCCGGCCTGCGCGTCGGCCCCAGGCGCGAGCGGTGACGGTCGTCACGGCGGCGAGCAGGACGCCGACGATCGCCAGCGCGGCGTAGAACGCGATCGGCCCAGGCAGCGCCGCGCGGACGCGACGCGGCCACGCCGCCGCCGGGTCCGAGACGTGGCCGGGCAGGCGGACCAGGACGTCGAGCAGGGCGTCCGGACTCATGCGCGGCCAGCCCCCGCCGAACACCGCACCGGCGATGCCGCCCCACACCCACACGGCGCTCGCCGCCGCGACCGCGCCCGCGAGCACGACGAGAATCACCACGTCGGAGACCCCGGTCTCACGCGGCGCGCTCACCCGCGCACCATCCGCTCGTCGCTGATCCGCATCCCCGTGTCCGTGTTCGTCAGGCCGGTCTCCAGGCGCGAGCGGTAGTGCTGCACCACGAACGAGCGCGAGCCGACTCGCCACAGCGCCTGTCCCGCGCCGAGCATCGAGATCAGTCCCGCCTCGGTCTCCGAGAGCCCGAGCAGCGCGCGCGTCAGCGGTACCTGGCTCTCGTCCTGGTGGTAGACGATCCGGGTCGATGCGTCGGCGACGAGACCCTCGGCGATCCGAGCCGCACGTGAGCCAGCGTCACCCGCAGCCTGGAGGTCGGCGAGCTTGTGGAGCACGACGAGGTTCATGACGCCGAACTGCCGCGCGAGCTTGAAGTTCGACTGAAACCACTCGCCGAGCCCGGTGTGCTGGACGATCTTCCACGATTCGTCGGCGACGTTGACGAGCCGCTCGCGCCCCGGATGTTCGGCCATCGACGCCAGCAACGCGCTCATCCACGCCGTCGCGCACGCCATCAGGATCCCGACGGCGGGCGAGTCGCGAACGGCGTGCAAGTCGAGCACGAGCAACCGCGCGTCAAGCGCCAGGCCGGGCGTCGTCGGTCCGTCGAACATCCCCTTGAGCGGCCCTTCGCACAGATCCTGCAGCGCGAGTGCGGCGCGGCGGGCATCCCTCGCCAGCCGCTCGACCGTGGTGCGCAGGGCGTCGGCCATCTCGGCGGTGGGTGCGAACAGGACGGCGGCGATCTCCGGCAGCGTCGGCTCGCCGTCCCCGCGGTGGCGGACTGTGCGCAGCGCTTCACGGAGTCCGGCGGCCTCGATTTGGGTGAGCGGACCGCCGAGCGCAGTCACCGCGACGGCGCGCAGCAACTCGAGCTGCGCATGCTCCTCGGGGCGCGAGGCGAGCGGGTTGAGCCGGACTCCGCCGCCGGGGACCAGCGAGATCGGCTCGACACCGACCGCTCGGCAGAGTGGCCCGTACTCGCGTTTGACGTCGAGGACGAACGCGCGGCGCCCGAACATGAGCATCCGCCACAAGAGCGTCTTGACGAGCGAGCTCTTCCCCTGCCCGAGCTTGCCGAGCACGATCACATTGGGGTCATCGAGCGTGCCGTCGCCGTACAGAACCCACGGGTCGAAGCAGAACGCGCCGCCACTGGCATCCCTGCCGATGAACACGCCACGTCCGCCGAGACCGCCCGCGGCCATGAACGGGTACACCGCCTGGGCGTGGCGCGTCGTGCAGCGATGACCGGGCCGCTCGGCGGCGCGGACGCTCATCGAAGCCCCCGGCAGAGCGGCAGCGTGAAGGTGAACGCATCGGCCTGCTGCCCGTACATCCGATGCAGCTCGAGCCGGGCACGGGCCGCGTGCTCGAGCACCTCGGAGCTCGCCCGCCGCAGATCATCACGGTCGCGGCCGGACACGGTGATGAAGCCGGCGAGCCGCACCTCGGCGTGGCCGGCGGCGAGCTCGGCCTCGCGACGCGCGGTCGCGTCCTGGGCCTGGCGCTGACGGGCGGTCTCGGACTGGCCAAAGCGGTGGCGCAGCTCACGGTCCGCCTGGTCGCGGGTCATCGCCGCCTCGACCTCCCGGGTCGATCGCTCTGGCGGGATCGGTTCAAAGGTGACCGCCACGGTCCGTACGGTCGAGGAACGGCCGAGCAGCGCGTCCATGAACATCGGCGAGACGTCAACCCGTGGCCAGCCGCCGATCCAGTAGCTCGCGTGGAGCGCGCCGTCGCTTTGGTAGTGGTCCCATGCCTCGCGGGTGGCGAGCGGCCAGGCGTTGATCTCCGCGAGTCCGTTGCGGTCGGGATCCGCCGTCTCCAGGGCGGCGAGCTCCGCCCGGGAATAAGGATCGAATGCGGTTCGCAGCGCCCGAGCGAGCTGCTCGGGACCGAGCGCTCCGAGCACGGTCACCTCTGCGGCCTCCAGCCCCTGAGCGATCCGCTCGGTCTCCTCGACGAGCGCCTGCGTGACGGCGTCCCGGCCTCGGTCGCGCACGCGCCGGGCGTCGACCTGGACCGCAACGAGGATCTCGTGTTCCTGGGTGACACGCGCCGTGGTGCCGATGAGTTCGAGGTAGGACTCGATCATCGGTGTCCCCCTCAGCGGGACCGCCGGGTCGCGCTCGGCGTGCAGCCAGCGGGCAAGTTCGTCGCCCTGCGCGGGCGCGGTCCGCTCGACCCACTGCACTCGCCGGACCGCCGTGTTCGCCGCGCCTGCGAGCACGAGACCCCAACGGGCGAGCCGGCGCTCCTGGGCTTCGGCGTCAAGCAGCGAGAAGGAAACGACACGGCACGCCAGGACCGCGGTCAAGCGCCGCCCGGAACGCTCAGACAAAGCCCCGATCGGTCGGTCGCGGTAGCGGGCTTCGATGATCCGCACTCGCTGCAACTGGCGAGGCACATCGGGCGCGGGAGCTTCCAGGGGCGCGTCGCTCCGGTCCCCGGAGAAGTGGCGGCCGACGAACCCGGCACGAGGTGCGCCCGAGCGAAAGTGCGCCCGCCCGGCGACGCGACGGCCCAGGAACGCCGCCACCAGCGGGACCCATTCCTCGAATGTCCGCCGGCCGATCGGCACGAGGGCGAGCGCGCATGAACCCGCGAAGCTCGCCATCGCCATGAGGGCACCCGACGTGTCGGGCGCGAGGTTGAGCAGGATGATCGCCAGCAGGGCCCCGCCGCCGACGAGCGCCGCCTGGCCGCCCCGCACCGCTCCGAGTAGGCCTCGCCGCTCAAGCGGGCCAAACCGGTAAGACAGCCGCGCGCCGCTCACAGCACGCCCTCATCGGGCTCCTGGGGCCCGGGGAGCGGATTGGGATCGTCGCTCGTCGGATCCTGTCGATCGGCGGTCGAACGGTCTGCCTCGTCACCGGCGGCGTCTCGTTGCTCCTGATGGGCGCGCAGCTCGGCCTGACGCTTGTGCAGTGGCTCGGTCGGCAGACCCTCCAACCCCATCACGAGCGGCGGCAGTGACAGATCCTCGGCTTGGTAGATGTCCGGCAACCCCGGCGAGCGCTCGGCCGACTGATCCGTCATGTCGCCGCCGGCAGTTGTGCCCCCGCCGCCATCCGGGCCGGGACCGTGACCGTTCCCCAGCGGGCGCATCGCGTTGCCGGCGTGCGCCTGGCCCGGCCCTGTCGTCGCGCCCGCGGCGCTCGCCGCGCCGACGAGCTCAGCCGTTTCGGCTCCGCCGGCTGCGGCCGCCGCACCGGCGCCGGCCGTCGCGCCGGCACTGGACGTCGCGTTGGCGCCGCCCCGCTGCTGCGTCGCTTGGCCCGCCTCACGATCAAACGGCTGGCGCCTCACCTCCGGAGCGTTGTCGGCGCTCTGCCCGGCATCCTCCTGCATCCGAGAGACCGCGTCTCCTGCCCACTCGGGCGGCGGCTGCCCGCCTTGGCTCTCACGTGGTCGCAGACGGTCGGCACCGCTCTCGGCCTCGGAGCGCAGATGCCCGACGGCGCCGCTCGCGATCTCGGCGAGTGGCAGCAGGCGGAGCAGTCCCCAGGGCGCGAACGCCGCGAGCATCACAAGGACGAGCCCAATCAGGAGCCCAGTGGTGCCGCCGGCCGGGCCGAGCGCGGCGCCGCCGAGCGCGAGGATTGCCACCATCACGAACTTCGCGACGATCAGCGCGACGAGCACCTCTGCCGTCCGCGACGCCCACACGCGCCGCGCCGGCCAGACCATCGCCGCGAAGGCGAGAGGGAGCATCAGCACGACGATGTAGACCGCGGCGTTGCGCATCAGGAGCTCGATCCACAGCAGCACGGCGGCCGCGGAGGTGAGCAGCCCGACAAAGAACTTCAGGAACTCGGACCGGCCGACCGGGTCGAACGTCGCGACGTGCTGCCCGGCGACCGTGAGGAACCGAGTTCCCGCCTGGCCGGCGGCAGCGGAGACGACTGCTGACAATTGGTCGGTCGCGGTGAGCAGCAGCATCGTCACCGGAGCCGCGATGCTCACGGCGAGCAGCGATAGCGGCAGATACCCAAGCGCCGATCGCGAGAGCAGCGCGAGGTCGGAGCGCACGATGGCCTGTCCGGTCGCGGCGAACAGGAACGGAAGCGTCAGCAGGGCGGCGATCGCCGTCATGCGCCAGTACATCCCTGAGAACCAGGTCGAGCGCAGCTGCGGCGTCGTCGTCCTGCTGATGATGCCCGCGGTTGAGTTGAGGGCGGACTTCGCGCCCCCGGTCACCCACACAACGAGGGCGCCGAGGCCAATGGCCGTCTTGCCGGCGCCGCTTGAGGTGATCGCCTTCACCGCCTTGGCCGGATGACCGGTGGCGAGGCTCTTGCCGAACTTGAGGGCCTTGTCCGGGTGGGTGACGACCGAACAGGCCTTGCCGACCCAGCCGCTGAACGCCCCAACGGCGCCGCACAGACTCGCGGACGCGGGCGCCGGACTGAAAGCCGCCGCGCCCGCGGCGACCGCGAGGGTCACGCCGAGCACGCGGAGATTGCGCAGGGGAGAGCGATGGACGCGGATCACTTGGCCTTCGTCCCGAGCGCCTCGAAGAAGTTGACGAGGCCCGGCGCGGCGCCAACGATGAGCGCGGCGGCGCCGGAGACGAGCGCGGCCATCCGCCCCCGCGCGGCGTAATGGTGGTTGTGGCTATGGGACGCAATGGCCCAGAGCGCGGCCCCGATGAACGCCCCGAGCAGCGCGATCGCGAGCGCCCATGCCTCGGCGCCGTTGACGAGCTGCTGCAGCACATTGCTTCCCGGAAGGCCGGTCGGATTGGGATGCGCGGTCACCGCCGCGAACAGTGAGGACAAGACGAGTCTCCTCGCGAAATAGAAACTATTTGAGACTAATTGAACCTAGCAACACCGTCGGACACGTGCTAGGTTGAATCGTGCCAAATTAGTCTCAATTAGACTCGAACGGGAGACAGCATGTCCGTCATTGCTCCGCGCGTTGCCACCTCGCCAGACGCCACCTTCCAACAGCTCTACGAGCGGTTGTCCCAGCGACTCGAGCAGATCGTGCGCACCGACGTGCGGGCTCCGGAGACGGTGGTCGAGGACGCGTGCCAGTTCGCGTGGGGGAGCCTGGTCGCGCACACGACTCGGGTCCGCGCCGAGGCGGCGCTGTCATGGCTCGCGACGACGGCCGTGCGTGAGGCGTGGCGCCTCATGCGCACGCGGGAGCACGACGTCCCGCTGGAGGCCGATGACCCCGGCGTATCCGGCAGTCGGGAGCCCTCGAGTGCGGTCACGACTGAGGCGCTCGTCGAGGACCGCGAACGACTGAAGCTGATCCGCGAGCTTCCGGAGCGCCAGCAGCGCATCCTCTGGCTACGCGGACTCGGCCTCAGCTATGAGGAGATCGCGGCCTACACGGGCGACACGGTGCGCACCGTCGAGCGGCAGTTGCTCCGAGGACGGCGCCGGATCAGAGAGCTGGCCGTATAGGATCGGGCAACGCGCCGCCCTTGCGATGGCGTCGCCCGCGCCGGCCATGTCCTCCGAGGAACACGTCACCTACTGCCGGATCTGTGAGCCGCTCTGCGGTCTCGTCGCCACGGTGCGAGACGGCGAGCTCGTCAAGCTGAGGCCGGACGGCGAGCACCCGCTGTCGAAGGGCTTTGCCTGTCCCAAGGGGATCGCCATGACCGGGGTTCAGAACGACCCGGACCGTGTCACCCATCCGCTCCGGCGCCGGGACGACGGCAGCTTCGAGCAGGTCAGCTGGGAGCGCGCGCTGGATGACATTGGTGCTCGTCTGAAGGCGATCCTTGATCGCTCCGCTCCGGACTCGGTCGGCTGGTACTTCGGCAACCCATCCGCGTTCTCGTACTCGCACACGCTGTGGGTCAAGGGATTCATGGACGCGCTCGGCTCGCGCAACGCATTCAGCGCCGGCTCCCAGGACGTCAACAACCGCTTCGCCGCCAGCCAGATGCTCTATGGCTCGCCCGTCGTTGTCCCGATTCCCGACCTCGCGCGTACGGACTTCCTGTTGATCGTGGGCGCGAACCCGCTCGTCTCCCACGGCAGCGTCCTCACCGCACCCCGGATCAAGGAGTCGCTGCACGCGATCGTCGAGCGTGGTGGCCGGGTGGTGGTCGTCGATCCGCGCCGGTCGGAGACCGCGCGCGCGTTCGAGCACGTGCCGATCCGGCCCGACGCCGATGCGTGGCTGCTGCTTTCGATGCTCGAGGTCATCTTCACCGAAGGTCTCCAGGACGACCGCGCGCTGGGCGAGCAGACGGCGGGCGTCGCGGCACTGCGTCGCCTCGTCGCCGGACACACGCCGGAAGAGACCGAGTCACGGACCGGGGTTCCGGCCGCCGACGTTCGCGCGCTCGCGCGCGAGTTGGCGGCGGCCCGCAGCGCCGCGGTCTATGGCCGGACCGGGTCGTGCCTCGGGCGCCGCGGCACGCTTGTCTCGTTCCTGCTCGACGCTCTCAACATCGTCACGGGCAACCTCGACGCGCCAGGAGGAGCGATCTTCGGGACCGGGCCGATCCAGCTCGAGGATCTACTCCACCGGCTCGGTGCCGACACCTACGACACGTTCCGGTCGCGGATCGGGAACCTCCCTGAGATTCTCGGCACGCTTCCCGCCTCGATCATGGCCGAGGAGATCACGACTCCCGGCCGCGGCCAGATCCGCGCCCTGTTCGTCTCCTCTGGCAACCCGGTCCTGTCGGTGCCGAACGGGCGGCAACTGGAAGCGGCGCTCGGCGAGCTCGACCTGATGGTCGCGATCGACCTCTATATCACCGAGACGAGCCGCCATGCCGACTACATCCTGCCCGCGACCACCTTCCTCGAGCGCGAGGACTTCCCGGCGGCCTTCCTCACGTTCAGCCTGACTCCGTACGTGCAGTGGACCGAGGCGGTCCTCGAGCCACGCGGCGAGGCTCGCCAGGAGTGGGAGATCATCGACGAGATCTCCCGCCGGATCGGCATCACCCCGGCGAGCATCTGGCTCCTGCGAGCACTCGGCCGGCTCGGTATCAAGCTCTCCCCGCGCCAGCTCATCGACCTCGGCCTGCGGTTGGGGCCGAAGGGAGACCTGTTCGGTCTGCGGCGCGGCGGCCTCAGCATCGCCAAGCTGCGCCGCAATCCGCACGGAATCCGGCTCGGCGAGCATCACCCGACCGGCGTCCTGCGCAAGAAGCTGTTCCACCGTGACAAGCGCGTCCATCTCGACGCGCCCCAGATCGCCGCTGAGGTGCGCGCACTCATCCGGGAAGCGGCGAGTGCCGACGATCCGTCATTCCCGCTCCGGCTGATCGGGATGCGCGAGCTTCGCTCGCACAACTCGTGGATGCACAACGTCCCGAAGCTCATGGCCGGCGATCGGGTCCACGCCGCCCGCGTGCATCCGGATGACGCCCTGAAATACGGGATCGAGGACGGGGAGCTGTGCCGGGTCGTCTCGAGCGCCGGCGAGATCGAGCTACCGGCCAAGCTCACCGACGAGATGATGCCCGGTGCGATCGCGATCCCGCATGGCTGGGGTCACCGCAGTGGCGGCGGCTGGCGGACCGCCGACGCGGCCGGCGGCGCCAACGTCAACGTGCTCGCATCGAGCGCGGCCGCGGACCTCGAGCGGCTCGTCGGGATGGCCGTCCTCAATGGGATCCCGGTGCGGCTTGAGCCGGCCCGGGTTGCGTCCGCGCCGCCGCCGCAGTCGGTCGCCGCGGGCGCTCAGTAGGGGCGCTCCGGCCGCTGCGAGCGACCGGCGGATTTGGCAACGAAGAGGGTGGGGACTCGGCCGCGTGGCGGGGTCAGCCCGAGCGCGGGCGGCCGCGGACTCCAGGCGGCGGGAATAATTCGCCAGATCGTCCCGGCGGATCACGTTCAGGCGAAAAACTCCCGCTCACGGTGCATTCCACGCCCAAACCCAAGCGCCGAACCGGGTTTGGCGAATTATTCCCCTTGCGGTTCCGCCGAGACCGCGACCGAGACCCCGAGAGCCGAGCCCCGAGACCCCGAGGACCCCGAGACGCCGAGGACCCCGAGACGCCGACGGCCTACCGAGCCTTCCCCCGCTTACGCCGCTTGCGCTCCGCCGCCGACAGCTTGCGAGACTTCGGCTTCGCCTTCGATCCCCGCGTCGGGCTGTCCACACTCCCGAGGCCACCCGCCCCCGCCCGGACCGGGGCGCGCCGCCGCGCATCGCGCCAGATGAACAGCGCGATCCCGCCGAGCACAATCACGGCGCCGAGCGCGATCGCAATTGCCGCGCCGCCGGACAGCGAACTGTCGCCCGTCGAAGATGTGGTCGCCACGGTCGGAACCGCGGTGGTGGTCGTCGGGGTCGTTGGACCTGAGGGCAGCGATGGCGAGAACGGGCTGCTGCCGCTGTTCGCGGTCGGGGCGATCACGCTCCCGGTCGAGGCGGCCAGCACGGCCGCCGGGGACCACAGCACCACGGCCCCAACCACGAGCCACACGACAGACCGCAGCGACACCACGAGACCGCAGCCACGCCACAGACCGCAACCACACCACAGACCGCACGGCGCGCGACCCCCGAGTCCCGTCTACCGCTCTGAGGCGAGCGGCTGCTCCATCGCCGGGGTCTCCGGCGCGGTGCGGTACGGGTCCTCGTTCTCCTGATGCTCCTCGTGGTAGACGCTCTCGACGTTGACCGCCCAGATGTCGTGGTGGGTCCCGAGGAGGATGTTCTCGACGGCCCGCATCGCGGTGAGCATCGAGTGGTCGGAGTTGTTGTAACGGTGCAGCCCGTTGCGGCCGACCTGGGTGATGTTCTCGATCGTCTCGAGCCAGGCCCGGATCGTCGCGACGCGCTCGGCGTAGAGCTCGTCGTAGATCGGGTAGGCCTTGTGGACGCGGGCGACGAAGCCGAACTTGACCTTGTCGGCCCGGGCGAGATGGAGTTTCTCGATCTCCTCGCCGGCCATCTTCACGAGGTCGTCGTCCTTCATGTTCCAGAGTTCGTCGCCCTCAAAGCAGAAGTACTCCATCCCAATCGAACCGTCGACCTCGTTCGGAACCATCCAGGGCGACCACGACTTGAAGTTCTGAATCCGCAACACCCGCACACCCGGCTGGTGGATGTAGATCCAGTTGTCCGGGAACAGGTCCGAGCCCTCGATCACGAGCAGCACGGTCAGGAACTCGCGGTAGCGGAGGCCCTGGGCGGCGTCGCGCACCGGCTTCGGCGCCTCGGGCTCGGCGATTCCGACGGTCGTGCGCAGCGGCAGCGACGAGATCACATGCGACGGCGTCAGGGTCTCGCCGCCGGCGATTACCTGCGTCACGCGGCCGTGGTCCATGATCAGCTTCGTGACCGGGGCGTTCAGCCGCACCTCGCCACCGTGCTCGAGGATGTCCGCGGTCATCTGCTCCCACATCTGACCCGGCCCGTAGCGCGGATAGTTGAACTCGGAAATCAACGACTTGATCTTGTTGCCCTTGTTCCCAAAGAACGCCGACCGCGCGGCGCTGAAGAACGACAGGCCCTTGATCCGCTGAGCGGCCCACTCGGCGCGGATCTCGGTCGCCGAGACGCCCCACAGCTTCTCCGTGTAGGTCTTGAAGAAGTGCTTGTACAGACGCTTGCCGAAGCGATTGGAGACCCACTCCTCGAAGGTGTCCTCGCGGCCCTTCGGCTTGACCGCGGCCCAGAGATAGGACGCAAGGCAACGGGCGAGCTCCACAGGGCCGAGCTTGCGAATCACGTCCATGCCCTCAAGCGGGTACTCGAGGAACTTGTCGTTCCAGTAGATCCGGCTCTGGCGCGGACGCTTGAGGAACTCCTCCTTCATGATCTCGTGCCAGAGGTCGTCGACCTCCTTGACCTTCGTGAAGAAGCGATGTCCGCCAAGGTCGAAGCGGTAGCCGTCGCGCACCTCGGTGCGGGCGATCCCGCCGACCATGTCACTGGCCTCGAGAATGATGACGGGCTTGCCCTGCTTGGCCAGGAGATATCCCGCTGTCAGGCCGGCCGGACCACCGCCCAGCACGACGACCGGATGGTCGGGAGTGATGTCAGCGCCCAGGGCGGGCGCGTCGGTGGGCGTGGTGTCGGTCATGTCTCTTTCAGGCGGCCTTTTCGTAGAGGATGGCGCTATCCGCGACACAGCAGGCACCGCGGTAGTTGTGCGGAGCCCACCAGATGGCTTTCAGGGTTCCGCGGGCAGCAAGGGAGGCAAGAACCGCACCCCACTGCGCTGAGCGCCGGCGAACGTACTGCGTCCACGGCGCCTCCCAGCTCTGCGCCCCTTCGGTCATCGGGCGCACGAACAGGATCTGCTGACCGGGCTTGAGGCTAGCAATCATTGGCGCAAGCGTCGCCTGAGCATTCGCATGCTCCAGCCGTTTGAGCGCATGAACCCAGTTCATCGATTGCGGGTCCGACGAGGGCCCGGTGGTGTCGGCGAACCGCAATCCGCCCGGCAGGTAATACCACGCGAGCGGCACCTGCTCGGGCTGACCGACGACGACGAGGTCGCCCTGGTGCAGCCGCGGCGCCATCTCGCCGGCGATGTCGCGCATGTCGCTCTTGTACTGCGGCGTCGACGATGCCGGGTTGAACCAGAAGACGACGACAAGCGCGAGCGCGATCAGCCCGATGCCCCTCGCGCGGGCCATGCCGAACGTCGCCAGCAGCAGCAACGCGCCGAGGATCGGAGCGAAATATCGGTACTGCCAGGCCGGGGAGAACCGGGACACGATCCAGCCGAAGGCGAGGGTTCCAATCGGCAGCGCGATGAGCACCCACATCGTGATCCCGTCGTCCGAGCGCCGGCGGGCCCGCGTGAACAGACCGGCGAGTCCGACCCCGGCGGCGAGCACGAGCGCGGTCGTCGCGCGGTCGCCACCCATCAGGTTGCGCGAGATCTGGATCGGCGCGCCGAAGTTCGGCGTCGGATCCCACGGGGAGCCGGTGTGCGTGGCCTGGTAGAGCAGCGTCGGCAACCACGGCAGGAACAGGACGGCCGCGGCGCCGAACGACAGCAGCCCATCCTTCAGCAGCGCCCGGCGCGCGGTCCGATCAGACTCGAGCTTCCAGACCAGGCCGAACGACAGCGCCGCGCCGACGCCGAAGAAGATCCCCCAGCCGTGCGTGTAGAGCATCAGCGTCTGGCTGATCGCGAACAGGATGAGGTACCGCCGCCGTCGGAATATGAACCCGTGGATGAAGCCGGCGGTCGCGAGCAGCCCGAGCAACGCCATCAGCGTGTACATCCGGGTCTCCTGGCTGTACGCGGTGATGAACGGGTTGAGCGCGAACACCACAGCCGCGATCAGGCCGGCGCGCCGGCCCCACAGGCTCCAGGCGACCCACGCGCCGACCGGTACGCAGAGCGTCCCGAACAGCAGCGACATGGCGTGCGTCGCCGTCTCGCTCGAGCCGAAGATGCTCATCCAGATGTGGAGCAGCATGTAGTAGAGCGGCGGCGAGCCATCGTGGCGCAGGACGGTCGGGATATCGGTCAACGAGTGCGTCGAGATGCCGACCGACAGCGCCTCGTCCATCCAGAACTGCCCGTTGATGTACCGGGCGCGCAGGAACCCCGAGACGAGCATCAGGAACACGATCGAGCCGCCGAAGCGCAGCCAGACCGGCCAGCGCTCGAGCCAGTCCGGCGTGTGCAGATCGAAGTTGGGGATGGAGTCGCTCAGGGACCGGCGCGACGCGCCGTCGGTCGCCGGGGGTGAGGGGGGTGCAGTAACTGTGGCCATGATCAGACGGACTCCACGCTACCCATTGCAGTGTTCATAGACCTTAAAGCGCTTGTTGCGCAGGACGAGGGTGTACGGGGTCGTGGGCCAATCGCTGAGCGCCGGCAGCAGATGGGAGTGGCGTTGCGCACGCGCCTGAAAGATGACGTTCGGCGCCGGCCCGGGTTCGTCGGCGGTCGCCGGGGAGGCCTGCACATACGACGTGCGGACCCCGAGCTGCCACGCGAGCATCGGTACCTGGAAGCCCTCGGTCTCCACGCCTCCACATGCAAACAGTTTCGACTTGCCGCCGAGCTTCGTCACGGCCGACGCGGCCGAGGCTCGCAGCTGGGCCTGGAAGACGAGGGCGCGGTGCGTGGCCTGGAGGTCGTTGAGGTTGGTAGCGACCCAATTCGGGACGAACGCGAACAGCAGCGCGAACAGCGCCACCGATGACCACACCAATCCCCTCGCCGAGCGCCCGGCGAAGCGTCGCCGCAACAGTCCGCCCAATTCGAGTGCCGCCCAGCCCCAGCCCGCCGCCCCGGCGATGTTGATCAACGCCGCGCCGAGAACGAGGTAGCGGTCGTTACCGGAGAATCCGGCCTGGGTCATGATCCCGATCAGCACCCACCAGCTGAGGCCGAGCAGGCCACAGAACGCGAGCAGCGCCAGGCCCCGGTCTCGGTCGTTCTCGAGGCGGCGCTGGCCGCCGCGCCACCGGCGCAGCAGCAGGAGGAGCGCCAGGCCGACCGCGACGACGGCCACCGCCTTGATCCGCAGCAGCACCTTCGGCCACGCGTGATCGACGACCAGGCTGCAGAACGGGCACGGCTTCAGCGCCGGGCTGTTCGAGCGGACGTGCTGAGCGCGGCTGACGCCCCGGAAGAAATGACCTGACCCCCAGTACTCCGGGACGAACCACAGCACTGGGATCAACACGAACAGCCCGATCACGAGCTTTCGGGCGCCGGGGTCCTTCCAGAACAGCCACAGCCCGTACGGACCCCAGAAGAGCCAGATCTCCGGCCGGTCGAGGGCCGCGGCGAACCCGACGGCGAACGCCCAGCGCTGATGGCCGTCGAGGTGCAGATCAAGCGCGATCAACACAAGGGCCGTCATCAGCCCCTCGGAGTAGCCGAGCGCGTTGTCGGTGATGAAGCTGTCGGAGAAGGTCAGACTGATCGCGGCGAGCACGCCGGCGAGCAGGGCGGGTCCGAGCAGCAGTCGACGACGCGCGGCGGCGTCGGCGGTCGTCCCGGACACCACGCTCCCGAGACCGACGACGACTCGCCACGCCAGCTTGAACACCATCGCGGCGGCCATCACCGCCCCGGCGCGGGCGACGACGAGCCACATGTCCGGCGCGGCGCGCCCGAACGGCGCGAACAGCGTCGTGAAGATCACCGGCAGCGGCTTCCAGGTCGGGCCGCCGGTGGTGTGCAGGTCGAGGTGGACGATCTCCCGCCCCCACACGAGCCATGCCCACGGGTCATAGCTCGGGGTCGACGGGATCAGCAGCGAGAGCGCGCCGATGACGAGCGCGCCTCCGGCGAGCGCCAGGTACAGCCGACCGCCGGCAAGGTGCCGGGCCACCGCGGGGGCGGAGAATTTGTTCGAGGCGCCGACGGTGGGGACAGTCAGCTCAGCTGTGGAACCAGACACGTCAATCAATCCAGACGGTCGCCGCGCGCGGGACCGGCAAAAAGGGACCGGCGGCAGACGCACATGTGCCCGCGCAGGTTGCGCGGGCATCGCGCCGGAATTCTAAAGGCCTTGATATGGATGTACGGTTAGCGCCGATCGGGGTTACTTTCAGGCGCCCGCGACGCGACGCTTGAGCGCGACGATGCGCTCGTAGGACGCCTCGGCCTCGCTCCGTGACAGGTGTCCGTGCGCGAGGTCGGATTCGAGCGCGCTCAGCTCGCCCGGGGCGGCGTCGGTGTACAGCAGGACGTCCGCCCCGGCGCGCGCCGCGAGCACGCCCGCCGTGCGCTCGTCATGCCCGGTTGGCGTCCCGAGCGCGTCGGTGATCGTGACTCCCTTGAAGCCGAGTCGGTGGCGCAGGACGACCTGGTCGAGCTGGCGCGAGAGCGCCGTCACCACGCCGCTCCGGTCGTACGCCGGGAACGCCGCGGTCGAGAGCATCACCGTGTCCAGGCCGCGCGGGATCGCGCTGCGGTACGGGACGAGCGCGGCGTCGCGTTGCGCCTTGGTCGGGCGGAGCTTGTTGAGCTTGAAGTCGGTGTCGATGGCGGCCGAGCCGACGCCCGGGAAGTGCTTGCCACAGGCGGCCGCGCCGGCACTCTGAAGACCGAGCGCGAACTGGGTGCCGTACGTCGCCACCGCCGTCGCACTGAACGAGAACGCTCGGCCCTGGCGCCAGATGAACGCGCCGGAGAACGTCGGCACGTCGAGCACGGGCGCGAGATCCCAGTTGATCCCGAGCGCCTTGAGGTAGCGCCCTGTCGCGCGTCCTTCGTTGTAGGCGACCGAACTGCTCCCGGCGGCCGCGATCTGCGGCGGCGAGAGGTCCGGCGGGCCACTCGCCAGACGCTTGACCTGGCCGCCCTCCTGATCGGTCGCGATCAGCACCGGCGGGTTGCCGCCCGCGCGGGCGGCCGCCTGCAGGGCGCCGGTCAACGTCGAGAGCTGAGAGCGGCTGACGATGTTCGCGGAGAACAGGATGACCGAGCCGACGCGCCCGGCGCGGACGTCGCGCAGCAGCGACGCGCTCGGATACGTGCCGTCCATCCCGACCATGATCCGCTGGCCGAGCAGCTTCGCGGAGGAGACCTTCAGCGTCGCGTGCGTGCTCGACGCCGGGTGGGCGGCCGGCCGCGCCGTCCTCGCCGGCGCGGGTGCCGCGGCGGGCGCAGGCGCACGGACGGGTGTCCGGACCTGCGGGGCCACCCCGGCGACGGTGCTGCCGATCAACGTCAGGCTGGCGAGGAGTCCGGTCACCGGCACGGGCTTACCCCGAGACCCCCTGAGCGAGGCAATCCTCGACGACCTTCAGTTCCTTGTCGGAGGCAGCGTTTGGCGCGAGCAGCGCGCTTCCGATCACCTCGGCGTTCTCGACCTGGCCCTCGATCTGCTCGCGCTGAGCGGCGCCCGGCGTCGGCGCGAAGCTGACGCTCGGTCCGCTCGGCGGCGTGCCGATCTGGAGCCCGGTCTGTCCGACCTTCACCGCCACGACGTTGTGTTCCCGCAGACATTTCAGATGCTTGGTGCGGGGATCGTCGACGCGACCGCGCCCGGCGTGCTGGTCAACCACCGCAGCCGAGCCCGCGAGCGGCTTCGACGATGTCCCGCAGGCGGACAGGCAGAGCGCGATCAGCGCACCCCCCGCCGCGAGCTTCGCAGAGGACATGTGCCGAGAGGGTAGAGGATCGCGCTGGGTGGGGGATTGTCTCAATCCTTCTCTACAGTCTCCGCGCGTGACCACGTTCGCTGCGGTGACCGGAACCCTTCCGAAGCTCGGCGTGGTCGGCGTCGCGATCATCGTCGCCGCGTCGCTGCTCCTGCCCGAGCGTCGGTCCCGGGCGCTCGCGATGCTCGGGGCGCTGGTGCTCGCTCCGATCCTGCTGCTCGCCGACATCTGGCATTCGCCACAGCTCCACATCGTGCACCACCACCCGCTCGAAGCCGCGGTCGGGGCTGCACTCGGGATCGCCGTCATCGCCGGGCTGGCGTTCCTCATCCACCGCCGTCCGGCCTTGCTGGCGCCGCTCGTCGTCATCGCGCTCCCGTTCCGCGTCCCTATCCAGGCCGGTGGCGCGACATCAAACCTGCTCGTTCCGCTGTATCTCGTCGTCGCGGCGGGTTCTCTCGCGTTCATCGTCCCGGCGCTCGCTCAGCGCTCCGGGCCGGACGACGACCTCGCTGACACCCAGCCCCCCAACGGTCTCGCCGCGCGCCTCAGCCTCTGGATCCCACGCCTGCTCGGGCTGTTCGTCGTCCTCTACGGGATCCAGGCGATGTACTCACCGGACTTCGAGAAGGCGCTTCAGCAGATGGTGTTCTTCTACGTCCCGTTCGCGCTCCTGTTCGGGCTGCTCCGCGGCCTGCAGTGGACGCCTCAGCTGATCCGCCGCTGCGTCCTGCTGATCGTCGGGCTCTCACTCGCGTTCGCGGCCGTCGGGTTCGCCGAGTACGCGACCAAGACGCTGTTCCTCAACCCGAAGCTGATCGCCGCCAACGACGTCCACACGTACTTCACGGTGAACTCCGTCTTCTTTGACCCGGACATCTTCGGGCGGTTCCTCGCGCTCGTGATGATCATCGTCGCCGCGGTGTTGCTCTACCGCCGGTCCGTGCGTGAGCAGCTCGCGGCCACCGCCGTGCTCGCGGTGCTCTGGTGTGCGCTCGTGTTGACCCTGTCGCGCTCGAGCCTGGGGGCGCTCCTTGTCGGTCTCGCCACGCTCGGGGCGGTGCGGTGGCGGGCCACCCGGGTGCTCGGCGTCGCGCTCGCGGTCGTCGCCATCGGCGCCGCCGCGATCGCCGTCTCGCCGAAGACGTTCGGTCTCAACCAGGGCGTGAATGGTGCCTCGAGCGGGCGCGGGAGCCTCATCACCGGCGGCGTCGACCTGTTCGGCGAGCGACCGATCTGGGGCTACGGCTCGGGCTCGTTCAGCACCGAGTACAGCCGCCACCACCGGACCTCCAAGACGCTCTCGGCGTCCCACGCGATTCCGGTCACGATCGCCGCCGAGCAGGGCGTGATCGGCGAGCTCACCTACATCGCGCTGCTGCTCGTCGCCGCCGGAGCGCTCCTCGCCGGGGCACGCTCTGACCCGGTCCGGGCGACGATCGGTGCCGCGTTCCTCGCGCTCGTCTTCCACACCTGGCTGTACGCGGACTTTCTGGAGGACCCGATGACCTGGACGTTGCTCGGCGTCGGGGCCGCGCTCGCCGCCTTGCCGCGGATGACCGAGGCGCCGTCGGAGGCGCCCTCCGGCGAGACCGCCCCGGTGCCGGCGTAAACCGCGCTGGCCGCTGGCCGGGCGACGGTCAGCCCAACAGCAACTCGGAGACGTCGGCGCCGTCGTCGGCGAGCACCGCGCGCGGGACGTGCGGCTGCGCCTCGAGCAGCAGCTGATCAAGCGGCGTGCCGAACGGCGGCAGGTGGATGAGCAGCAGCCGATCGATCCCGGCGTCGGCGCCGATCCGGGCCGCTTGGCCAGCCGAGGAGTGGATGTCGGGGTTGCGCGGGTCGGAATCGGTGAACCACGCTTCGTGGGCGAGCAGCTGACTGCCGGCGGCGAAGGCGGCCGACGCCTCGTCGTAGGCCGTGTCGGTGATCCAGGTCAGCCGATCATCGAAGCGCAGTCCGAGCGTCGGCGCCGAATGGCGATCCTGGCGACGCAGCGCAACGCGGGTCTCCGGCAGCTCGAGCTCGCCCTTCGGCAGGTCCCGGACCTCGATGTCCTGTGCCTCGAGCGGGACCGGGTGAAACGGCTCGTGCGAGAGCTGGGAGAGCACCAGCCTGGTCGGCGTGTCATAGAGCAGCTCGCCCGGCCCCCACAACGTGGTCTGCTCACACGCCCCAATGCCGGGTAGGTACGCGAGTCCGGCGACGTGGTCGAGGTGAAAGTGGGTGAGGATGATGTCGAGGCGCACGACACCCTCGAGCAGGTCCGGACGTTCAACGAGTCGACCGATCCCGGTGCCCGCGTCGATCATCACCGCCGAGTCGCCGTCGCGCAGCAGTGCGCACGCCGTCTGGCGTCCGTGCGCCGGGAACCAGCCGCCCCCGCCAAGAATGGTCAAGCGATTGAGCATCTCCACCCCGGCACGGGATGATCACATATCGTCGTCCGCGCGTCGTTCCGCAACGCGCAGCAGCAGTTCGTGCAGCTGTTTGCGCTCCGCCGGGGTGAGCGGGGCGAGCAGTTCGTCCTGGGCCTGCATCGCGAGCTCCCGACCGCGCTCGAGCGTCGTCCGGCCGCGGGGGGTCACGTGCAGCGCGTGGGCGCGCCGGTCGGTGGGGTGGCGCCGGCGCTCGACGAGACCCCGCGCCTCAAGCTCGTCGATCGTCGCCACCATCGAGCTCGGATCCATTGCGATCATCCGCCCGAGCGCGTGCTGCGTGAGCGGTCCCTCGTGGTCGAGCACGTTGAGCGCGCCCCACATACGCGTGGTGAGATCGAGCGACTCGAGCAGCTCCCCGAAGCGCCTCTGCGACACCATCCCGAGCCGGCTGAGCAAGAACGCGGTGTGCTTGGCCAGAACCTGGTGAAGCGTCTTCGGGATCGCGACTGGAGACGGTTGGGTCATCGTGACTGAACCTAGCGGCCAACCATATGCGTCGGACTAAACGTCCGTTAGGGCGCGGCTCGCGCCCGCGACCCGCGCGCGCTCTCACAACGGTGTCGTGTACGCGCCGCTGATCCCGCCGTCGACGACGAACGTCGCCGCGTTGACGAAACTCGATTCGTCGCTGGCGAGGAACAGCACGGCGTTGGCGATCTCCGAGGCCTTGCCGAAGCGACCCATCGGGACGTGGACCAGCCGCCGGGCGGCCCGCTCGGGGTCGGCGGCGAACAGCTCGAGCAGCAGCGGCGTCTCGACCGGTCCGGGACACAGCGCATTGACGCGGATCCCACGCTTGGCGAACTCGACCCCGAGCTCCCGGGAGAGTGCGAGCACGCCGCCCTTGGATGCGGTGTAGGCGATCTGCGAGGTCGCGGCCCCCATCACCGCGACGAACGACGCGGTGTTGATGACCGAGCCGCCGCCGGCGTCGAGGAGGTGCGGGATCCCGTGCTTGCAGCACAGAAACACGCTGCGCAGGTTCGTCGCCTGCACGCGCTCGTACACCTCGAGATCGGTGTCGAGCACCGAGGCATCCTCGGGCGGGCTGATGCCGGCGTTGTTGAACAGCACGTCGATCTGCCCGAGCTCGTCGCGGATCCGCAGGTACAGCGCCGCGACGCTCTCCTCATCGGTGACATCGGCCCGGAGCGACAGCTCACCGACGTCATGCTCGATCAGATCGACGCCGACGACGCGGGCACCCTCCCGCTCGAACACGGACGCGGTCGCGGCACCGATGCCGCCGGCCGCGCCCGTGATGACGCAGACCTTCCCTTTCAGTCTCAT
The DNA here is from genome assembly GCA_963850335.1 of uncultured Solirubrobacterales bacterium. GTDB lineage: Bacteria > Actinomycetota > Thermoleophilia > Solirubrobacterales > Solirubrobacteraceae > Palsa-465. The sequence goes on from CAWKKY010000005.1 coordinate 485,123, forward strand.
CGGTGAGCCCCGAGCGGTGTCTAGGCGGGTGCCTCGGCGGCGCCGACGCCGAGATCGCCGGCGCCGTCAGGCTCGTCAACCGTCCGGATCGGGCCCTTGAACCATTTCTTGGCGGACGCGACGTACCACACCGTGACGGCAACGATGACCCCGATCGTCACGAGTGGCGCGTAGTTGACCGAGGACCAACTGAACGCCGAGTTCCCGGGAACGCCGGCCGGGGTGAACGGCAGGCAGAAGATGACGACGCAGATCGCCACCCACACGAACGCGATCGGGTTGATCCACCGGTACTTCTGTCCGAGCGTCCACGGCCCGGCCTGGAACTTGTCACGCATCCGCCAGCGCAGGTACACGGGGATCGTGTACGCGATGTACAGGCCGATGACGGAGATCGAGGTCACTGCGAGGAACGCCACCGGGGCGCCCTTCGAGTTCGGGAAGAACGCCGGGACCGTGATGAGCGCCGCACACGCGACGACGAACAACACCGCCCATGTCGGGGCCTTGTTCTTGCCGAGGCGCCGCCACAGGCTGTGGCCCGGGATGGCGCCATCGCGTGAGAACGCGAACGTCATTCGCGAGGCGCTCGTCACGCAGGCGAGGCCGCAGAACAGCTGGCCGACCGTTGAGATGAGGATGACCGCCTTCGCCGCCGCGGACGTCAGCGCGAGCTGGATGATCGCCAGTGCCGGATAGCCGCTCTTGAGGATGTCCGCTTCCTTGCTCTTCTGGATCGCGAACGTGATCGCGAGGAGCACGATCCAGCCGATCACGGCCGAGTAAAACACGGAGCGCCAGACGCCCTTCGGCGCCGCCATGGCCGCATCGTTTGTCTCCTCGGACACGTGGGCCGAGGCGTCGTAACCGGTGATCGTGTACATCGTCAGCAGGAACCCGAGCGGCAGCACGTAGAACCAGAACATCCCGTGGCTGAAACCGGAGTTGTTGATCGTGTGGCCGAACACGTAGGAGAAGCTCGCGTGGTGCGACGGCACGGCGATCAGCAGCAAGACGATGATGGCGACGCCGATCACGTGCCACCACACCGAAACGGTGTTGAACAGCGAGACGAGGTGGCTCGAGAAGACGTTGATCAGGCCGTGGATGACGAGGATGGCGAGGAACACAGCGAAGGTCACATGGGCTGTGTAGTGCACGCTCGTCCCAGCCGCAGCCTTGCTGAAGTTGAAGATGAAGTTGACGTTGTAGAGGCCGAGCAGGTTGACGAGGAACGCGGAGGACACGTACACGACCGAGGCGACGACGGCGACAAGTCCGACGAGGTTGAACCACCCCGTGAACCAGCCCCAGCCGGCGCCGCCGAGCTTCGAGGACCAGTAGTAGATCCCGCCGGCGGTCGGGAACGCGGACGCCAGCTCGGCCATCGAGAAGGCGACGCAGAGGATGATCAGGCTGATGAGCGGCCACGCGATCGAGATCGCGATCGGGCCACCGTTGTTGAGCGCCTGCCCGTAGGTCGTGAAGCACCCGGCGAGCACCGAAATGATCGAGAACGAGATCGCGAAGTTCGAGAACCCGCTCCACCCACGACTCAGCTCCTGCTTGTACCCGAGTTCGGCTAACCGTTGCTCGTCAGCAGTGAGCGTCTCACCCGTCGCCATAACCGGCCCTCCTCGAAAAGGTCTGATGGTCCGTCCTTAGCGCCGGAACCCTATTGCGCGCTCCAGACGGGTGTCAAGAAGGATTTATGAGCTTCCGGGGGCGCGCATGCGCGCCCCCGCCGATGGGTGCATGCACCCATCGGGGCCAGGCCGCATGCGGCCTGGCCTTCCTGCCTACTCGCCCTTCGGCAGGAGCCCCGCCAGGATGTGCTCGGTGCCGCGCAGGTGCTCGGCCATCTCCCGGGCGGCGACCGCCTCGTCGCCGCGCCGGACCGCGGCGAGGATCCGGCGATGCGACGCGTTCGATGAGTCGAGCACCTCGGGCGGGTGCGCGATGTAGGTGATCAGGCCGCTCATCGAGCCCTGGATCTCGGTCATCGTCGTCACCAGCCGCGGGCTGTGGGTCGCCTCGGCGAGCGCGATGTGCCAGCGGACGTCCGCCTGGCGGTAGGCGCCGAAGTCCTCGAGCATGCCGTCGAGCGCGTCGATCAGCTCCTCGAGCGTGGCGATCGACTCGGCGTCGGCCCGCTCGGCAGCGAGCACGGCGATGCCCACCTCGAGCGCCATCCGCTCGTCGCACACCGACCGCCAATCCGCGAGCACGTCCGCGGTCGGCGGCGTCGCCGGAGGCTGCGGGTCGGCGACGAAGGTGCCGCCGCCGCGTCCGCGGGTCGCGTGGAGATGCCCACTCTGGGCGAGCGCGACGAGTGCCTGGCGGAGGGTCGAGCGGGCGATCCCGAACCGGGCGCACAGCTCACGCTCGGCGGGCAGCCGCGTCCCGGGGGGCAGCAGCCCGAGCTTGATCGCGGTCCCGAGCCGCTCGACCGTTTCCTCGAACGCGGTCTGGGACCGGACCGGCGCGAACACCGTCTCCAGCGAGGCCACCGAGTCGAGCGCCGTGGACTCGGCGGCCTGCGGAACGGCGTCACTCACAGCCGCTCGAACCCACGCACACGCTCCCAGTCGGTGACCGCCGCCTCGAACGCACGCAGTTCGATGTCGGCAGCGTGGACATAGTGGTCGACGACCTCGTCGCCGAACGCGGCGCGGGCGACCTCGCTCGTCGCGAACAGGTCGCGGGCCTCGAGCAGCGTCGTCGGCAGGCGCGGCTTGTCGGTCGCCAGGTAGGCGTTGCCCACGTACGGTGCCTCAAGCTCGAGCCCGCGCTCGACGCCGTACAGACCGGCCGCGACGATCGCGCTCAGCGCGAGATACGGGTTGAGGTCCGAGCCGCCGGCCCGGTTCTCGAACCGCAGCGACGCACCATGGCCGACCACGCGCAGCGAGCACGTCCGGTTGTCCTCGGCCCACGCGACCGCGGTGGGAGCGAACGATCCCTCCGCGTAGCGCTTGTAGGAGTTGATGTTGGGAGCGAGGAGCAGCGTCAGCTCGCGCAGGCAGGCGAGCTGACCGGCGAGGAACGCGTTGAACGTGTCACGGTCCCGGGCGAACACGGCACCCTTCGCATCGGCGAGCGAAAAGTGGATGTGGCATGAGCTCCCCTCGCGCTCGTTGAACTTCGCCATGAAGCTGATCGCCATCCCCTCCTGATCGGCGATCTCCTTGGCGCCGTTCTTATAGATGAGGTGGTCATCAGCGGTGCGCAGCGCATCGGAGTAGCGGAAGTTGATCTCGTGCTGGCCGAGGTTGCACTCGCCCTTGGAGTTCTCCACCCGCAGCCCCGCGCCGGTCATCGAGTTCCGGATCCGTCGGATCAGCGGCTCGATCTTCGCCGTGCCGAGCATCGAGTAGTCGACGTTGTAGAGGTTCGCGGGGGAAAGGTCGCGATAGCCCTGGTGCCACGCCTCCTCATAACTGTCGCGGAAGACGAGGAACTCGAGCTCGGTGCTCGCGTTTGTGCTCCAGCCCCGCTCGGCGAGGCGCTCGAGCTGGGCGCGCAGCACCTGGCGCGGCGACGCCACGACCGGTCGCCCGTCGGCCCACTGCAGATCGGCGAGACAGAGCGCGGTCGCCGGGTGCCACGGGGCGAGCCGCAGCGTGTCGAGGTCGGGGCGCATCCCAAAGTCCCCATACCCGCGTTCCCACGACGCCATCTCGTAGCCGTCGACGGGGTTCATCTCGACGTCCACCGCGAGCAGGTAGTTACAACCTTCGGCCCCGTGCTCGGCCACCTCCTCGAGGAAGTGCTCGGCGGTCAGACGCTTGCCCTGCAGCCGGCCCTGCATGTCGCACATCGCGAGCAGCACGGTGTCGATGTCGCCTCGATGGACCTGCTCGCGAAGGTGCTCGAGGGTTAGCGCTGGTTGAGTCACGGCGTGAAGGTATAGGAAGCGAGCCATAAGCGGTAGGTTTCGCACCGTGCCTGATCTCACCGAGATCGTCGGCCAGCTGACCGCGCAACTCGGGCCGCTCGAAGGCGAGCCGGTGCCGCTTGAGGGCGGCATCACGAACCGGAACTTCCGCGTTCGCCTCGGGGAGGGCGACTACGTCCTGCGGCTGCCGGGCAAGGACACGGCGCTGCTCGGCATCGACCGCACCGCCGAGCGGATCGCCAACGAGGCGGCGGCGGGCCTCGGCGTCGCCCCCGCAGTGGCCGCCGGTGACGAACGCTCGCTCGTGACCCGGTTCGTCGTCTGCAAGCCGATCGACGCGGATCGACTGCGGGCCGACCCAACGCCGGTCGCCCGCGCCCTGCGCGCGTTCCACGACTGCCGGGTCACGCTGCCGACCCGGTTCTGGGTTCCAGAGCTGCTCGAGGACTACGCCGAGATCGTCGCCGAGCGCGGCGGCGTGCTGCCGCGGGGATATCCGAACGCCCGCGAGGTGGCGGCCCGGATCGCTGCCGCGCTGCCGCTGAGCGAGCCGGTCCCGTGCCACAACGACCTGCTCCCCGCCAATCTCCTGAGCGTCCCAGGCGGCGTGATGCTCGTCGACTGGGAGTACGCCGGCATGGGCCACCCGCTGTTCGATCTCGGCAACCTTGCCGTCAACAACGAGTTCGACGATCTCGCCGAGGAACGGCTGCTCGAGGCGTACCTGGGGGCGCCGCCGGGGCCCGCACCGCGGGCGGCGCTGAAGCTGATGCGAATCATGTCCGACGCCCGCGAGGGAGCGTGGGGCGTCGTCCAGGGGGTCATCTCCGAGCTCGACTTCGACTTCGGCGCGTATGCGGAGAAGCATTTCGACCGGCTCGCGGCGGCCGCCGGTGATCCCCGGTTCGAGCAATGGATCGATACCGTCAGCGGGCGCGCAGTCCCGTAGAAAACCGAGACTCGACAAGTAGCCATCGCGGTTTGCATGCGTAAGGATCCGGAGTTACGTTCGTGTCCAACCCCTAGACCGGGAGCCGAGGCGATGTTCAAAAAGATCATCTGGGCGACAGACGGGTCAGACCCCGCCGATCGGGCCTTCGAGTACGCCAAGTCCTTTGTCACCGACAGCGGCGCGACGCTGATCGCCGTGCACAGCATCGAGACGCTCGGCGGTCCGGGCTCGCGCGGTGCCTATCCCGCCGACCTCGATGAGGAGGCGCACCAGGCGAAGATCAAGAAGCAGATCGAGGAGTTCGGTGAGAAGGCGTCGTTCCGCCTGGTCGTCGGCGGTGTCTCCAGCGCGGCCCACGTCCTCGCTGAGGTCGCCGCCGAGGAACACGCCGACCTGATCATCGTCGGCACGCGTGGCCACACCGCGCTCGGCGGATTGCTGCTCGGGAGCGTCACGCAGCGGCTCCTGCACATCGCGCCGTGCCCGGTGCTCGCGGTACCGCCGAAGTAACCGCGCTCAAAGCGGCCGGGTCTCTGGGCAGCATCCGGGCTGCACCACGCGCTGCCATGCGTGGTCTGCACCGCCAGGTCGGTACATTGCCCGCCTATGTCGGTCACCGTCGTTGGTTCCATCGCGTTTGATGCCGTCACGACCCCGTTCGGGTCGCGCGAGCGGATGCTCGGGGGCTCGGCCGTCCACTTCGCGCTCGCCGCGTCGTTCTTCGACGAGGTCAATGTCGTCGGGCCGGTCGGCGATGACTTCGGCTCGGCCGAGCTCGACGTCCTCCACGCCCGCGGCATCAACACCGCGGACATCGAGCACGTCGCCGGCGGCCGGACGTTCTTCTGGCGCGGCGTTTATGGATGGGATCTCAACGACCGCGAGACGCTCGACACGCAGCTCAACGTGTTCGCCGAATTCGAGCCGAAGCTCTCCGAGGTCTCCTCTGGTGCCGACGTGCTGTTCCTGGCCAACATCCAGCCCGACCTCCAGCGCGAGGTCCGGGCCCAGTGCGCGAATGCCCGGTTCGTGGCGCTCGACTCGATGAACCTGTGGATCGAGACCGCGCGTGACTCGCTGATCGAAACGATCTCTCAGGTCGACGGCCTGCTGCTCAACGATGCGGAGCTCCGTCAGCTCACACAGGAGCCGAACCTCGTCCGCGCCGCCCGCAAGATCCGCGAGTGGGGTCCGCGGGTCGTCGTCGCCAAGCAGGGCGAGTACGGCGCGGCGATGGTCACCGAGGAGGGCTTCTTCGGACTCCCCGCGTTCCCCTTGGAGACGGTCGTTGATCCGACCGGGGCGGGCGACAGCTTCGCCGGCGGTTTCGTCGGCTACGTCTCCGCGCACCCCGACGAGCCGCTCGACCACGACCTGCTCTGCCGGGCGATGGCGTACGGCACGGCGCTCGCCTCGTTCAACGTCGAGGAGTTCGGCGTCGAGCGGGTCGCGCGGCTGACGAGCGATGAGATTCCCGAGCGCGTCGCGGAACTCGGACGCATCACGCGCTTCGTCGAGAAGCCGGCCGTGCTCCGGCGCTGAAACGGGCCCGATCCACCGCTGACACCCGTCCCCGGAGCGCACTTTTGACCGCATCGCGGGCGGAACTGCGCATGGGGTCGAAAAAGTCGTGAAATCCCGACCGAAACGGGGTAGGATCGCCGAGCCGTGACGTGGGGATTCCTGTGGCTCATGCTTGCGCTGAAGATCCCGATCGCTGCCCTGATCTATTTGGTCTGGTGGGCGATCAAGCAGACCCCTGAGCAACCTGAGTCGTCCGACGGCGGCGGAGGCTCGAAGATCCGCCGCACCCACCCGCGGAAACCGTTCCCCCGCCGTCCGCGCCGCGGCCCCCACGGCGACCCGCCGCCTCCCGCGCCGGCCCGGATGCGCACGGTCCGCGCCCGCGCGCGCAAGATCGGTCACGGCGGCACCGGCGGACACAGCAGCAGCTGACGCGGCACGACGGCCGCCCGCACTGACACACTTGCGCCGCGATGCCCGACGCCCCGGCCTCCGTTCTCTCTGACGGGACGATCCTCCAGCTCGTCGCCGACGGGCGGATCCGGATCGACCCCTGGGACGAGGAACTGGTCCAGCCGGCGAGCGTCGATTTGCGGCTCGGCGACTCCTTCCGGGTCTTCCACAACCACCGCGCGTCGGCGATCGACCTCCGCCAGCCGCCGGAGAATCTCACCGAGGAGGTCGTCGTCCCGGCGCGGGAGTCGTTCGTCATCCACCCCGGCGAGTTCTGCCTCGGGCGGACCCTCGAGTGGGTCGAGCTCCCGGACGACATCGTGGCCCGGATCGAGGGCAAATCGAGCCTCGGCCGCCTCGGACTGATCGTCCACGCGACGGCCGGCTTCTGCGATCCGGGCTGGAAGGGCACGCTCACGCTCGAGCTGAACAACCTCACCCGGGTCCCGATCAAGCTGTACCCCGGTCTGCCGATTGCCCAGCTCTCGTTCATGTCGCTTGACCGTCCCGCGCTGCGGCCCTACGGGAGTCCCGGGCTCGGCAGCCATTACCAGGGCCAGCGGGCAGCGACCGAGAGTCGGTATGAGGGCGGACCGGCTCGTGCCGATGCGCCGCGCGCGAACGGCGAGATCGGATAGGCTGCCGCCGCGATGATCAGCGCCCTGCTCACCACCGCGGCCGTGTCGAAGGTCCCGTTCTACGTCGCGGGCGCGGTGCTCGCGATCTACGCGGTCGTGCTCGCCTCAATCGGCATCTCGCGCCCTGGTTTCCCGGGTGAGCGCGGCGTCCGCGCCGTCATGCTTCTGTCGTTCGTGCTCGTCGTCATCACGATCGCCATGGCGATCCACACGAGCACGTTTGACTGATCTAGCGCGTCCGTTCCCGCCACGCCCAGGCCTGCCGGCGTCTTGCCCGATACGTCCGGGTAATAGCATGATGGATGGTGTCTCGCGGCCTCCGGCGCCGCAGGGATTCAGGCAACCGCGAGAGGAGTGCCATGACAACGGAAACTGAGCAACGGGACGGCGCCGACGTAGGTACCGCCAACGAGACCCTGACGATCACGGACAATCGGACGGGGCAGCAGTACGAGGTGCCGATCGAGGACGGGACGATCCGCGCCACCGCCTTGCGCAAGATCAAGACCCACGAGGACGACTTCGGGTTGATGACCTACGACCCCGCGTACATGGCGACGGCGTCGTGTCGCTCCGCGATCACGTTCATCGACGGCGAGAAGGGCATCCTCGAGTACCGCGGCTACCCGATCGAACAGCTCGCCGAGAAGTCCAACTACCTCGAGGTCGCCTACCTCCTCGTCCACGGGGATCTGCCGACCGAGCAGCAGCTGTCCGACTGGATCCACGAGATCACGATCCACACGTTCGTGCACGAGAACATCAAGGAGTTCATGCAGGGCTTCCGGTACGACGCGCACCCCATGGGGATGCTGCTTGCGTCGGTCGGCGCGCTGTCGACCTTCTATCCGGAGGCGAGCGCGATCCGGGACGAACAGCTCCGCTACATGCAGATCATCCGGCTGATCGCGAAGATGCCGACGCTTGCCGCGTTCTCCTACCGCCATAACCGCGGCATGCCATACGTCTATCCGGACAACGATCTGAGCTACGCCGGCAACTTCCTCTCGATGATCTACAAGATGACCGAGCTGAAGTACAAGCCCGACCCGCGGCTCGAGCACGCGCTCGACGTCCTCTTCATCCTCCACGCCGACCACGAGCAGAACTGCTCGACCTCGGCCGTCCGGAGCGTGGGGTCCAGCCAGGTTGATCCCTATTCGTCCGTCGCCGCGGGCGTCGCCGCCCTGTACGGACCGCTTCACGGCGGCGCCAACGAAGCAGTGCTGCGGATGCTGCGCCGAATCGAGACGACGGAGAACATCCCGGACTTCATCCAGGGCGTGAAGGACGGCAAGGAGCGCCTGATGGGATTCGGTCACCGGGTCTACAAGAACTTCGACCCCCGGGCGAAGATCATCAAGAAGGCGTGCGACGAGGTGTTCGAGGTGACGGGTAAGAACCCGCTGCTCGACATCGCCACCGAGCTCGAGCGGATTGCCCTCGAAGACAGCTACTTCGTCGACCGCAAGCTCTACCCGAACGTCGACTTCTACTCCGGGCTCATCTACGAGGCCCTCGGGATGCCGATGGAGATGTTCCCGGTGATGTTCGCGATCGGACGCACGAGTGGCTGGATCGCCCAGTGGCTCGAGATGATCGACGACTCCGAGCAGAAGATCGCTCGGCCGCGTCAGATCTACACCGGCGCGCGCGAGCTCGACTACGTGCCGATGAGCGGCCGGTAGGCATCGCCTCGCCCGTGTGAAGTCCGTGTGAGCAGCGCCACATAGTCAGGCGCTTACGACTCGTAAGCTCCGATGGGTGGAGCACCACCCCGTCACGCTCAAGAGCGGCCGAAAGGTCCTGATCCGCCCGATCTCCCCGGCGGACGGCCCGGCGCTGCGCGCCGCCTATGACCGCCTCTCGGCGGAGTCCAAGTACCGGCGCTTCCTCGCCCCCAAGCCGCATCTGAGCTCCTCCGAAACGACCTATCTCGTACACATCGACGGCCGTGACCACGTCGCGCTCGTCGCGACGCCGGCCGAAGCGCCTGACGACATCCTCGCCGTCGCCCGGTTCATCCGCCTCGACGAGGATCCCACCCAGGCTGAGTTCGCGATCGTCGTCGGCGACCCGTATCAGCAGGACGGGCTCGGCACGGCGCTGATGGAGGGCCTGCGCACGGCGGCCGCCGCCAGCGGGATTACGAGCTTCAAGGCGACGATGCTCGCGGAGAACCTCCCCGCCCATCACCTCGTGCACGGCTTCGCTCGCACGCCGACGACCGACCGCCATCTCGGGTCGGTCCACGAGATCGAGGTCGACCTCAGCGCCTGAGCGCGACGGCGGATGCGATCATCGCGCCGGTGTCGTGGAAGCTGACCGTCCGCGCCGGACCCAAGGTTGAGCGCACCCGCTTCGACTCGCTCGAGGCCGCACTCGACGCCGCCGAGGCGCGCGGGCGGGAGCTCGTCACGACCGCGGTTCGCCCCGCCGTCGACGTGAAGGTGCGGCGGTTCGAGCCAATCCAGCTGGTCGCCGCTCGCATCGAGGTCGCGGGGCCGCAGCGGCTGTTCCCGAGCTCCCGGGGCGGCCTCGACGTCCGCGGCGACGGTTCGGTCGAGGCGTACATCGGCGGCGTCCGCCGAGAGGTCGTCAAGCAGCGTGGCAAAGAGACCGCATACGCCGCGCTCCGCCGCGCGCTGAGGGCTTAGAGCACGAGCGTCTGACCGTGGCGCTGGAGCCAGCGCTTGTGCTCGCGGTAGGCCGGCCAATGACGGCCCAAGAGCGCCCAGAACCGCGGCGAGTGGTCCATGATCTCCAGGTGGCACACCTCGTGCCAGATGACGTAGTCGAGGATCGGTTCCGGAGCGAGTAGCAGGCGCCAGTTGAAGCTCATCGTGCCCGAGCGCGAGCAGCTCGCCCACCGCGTCCGCTGACCGCGGATGACGAGCCTCTCGTAGCCACTGCCGGCGGCGGTGCAGGCGTCGTCGAGCCGGGGCGCGATCTCGGCCGCGGCGGCCCGGCGATACCAGCGCTCCAGTGCCGCGTCGCGCTCGGCAGCGCCGTCCGGCACGAGCAGCGTGTCACCGCGGCGGTGCACCCGCATCCGGCCGCGCTGCGCCACCGTGGTCAGGGTCTGCCCGAGGTACGGAACGGTGGACCCGCGGGCCGCCACAGCCGCCCGGGCTCGCTCGACCTCTCGCAGTCGCCGCTCGATCCAGGGCCGGAGTTCGATCACCGCCGCGGCCGCCGCGCGCTCGGGCGCACGACGGGGGAGCACCACCTCGACGCCGCGCGCCGGGTCGACTGTGATCCGGATGCGCCGGGCCCGTTCCGAGCGCCGGACCTGGTACGAGATGCCACTCGCTTCCACAGCGGGACAGGGTACGGTGCGGCTACGACAATGTCTGCGATCCCAGCCCTCGTTCCCCCGCTCATCGATGGCGAGCTCACGGTGCGCGCGTATGCCGAGCGCGACATCCCCGAGATCCTCATCGCGTTTCAGGACGACCCGACGCTCCACACGCGGATCGGGCTCGAGCGCCCGCCGAGCGGCGCGCAGCTCGGCAGCCAGAGTGAGGCCGCCGACGCCGAGCGGATCGCGGGCGAGCGCCTTCGGCTCACGATTGCCGAGACCGAGACGGACATCTGCCGCGGCCGGATGACCGTGCATCACTTCGACTGGGATCACGGCCGGGCTGAGATCGGGATGTGGCTCGCCCCCGAGGTCCGCGGGCGCGGCTGGGCATCCCGGGCGCTCCGGCTCGTGGCGCCCTGGCTCATCGAGACGTGCGGGATCGAGCGGGTGGAGCTGTTCGCCAAGCCGGACAACGAGCCGATGCTCCGTGCGGGCGAGGCGGCCGGCTTCGTCCGCGAGGGGGTGCTCCGAGAGTACGTCCGCTCCGGGAGTGACCGTTTCGATCTGGCCGTGCTCTCGTTCCTGCCTGAGAGCGTGAGCGCCGGATGACTCAGCGGGTGTGGCGCGTGAAGCTTCCGCCGGGCGTTCGCACCCCGTTTCAGGTGTACGTCAACGGCGTGCCCCAGGAGCTGGGCAGTGACTTTCAGATCAACCAGGGCGAGCTGGTGTTCGAGCGCGAGCTCGTCCAGCAGAAGCTCAAGGCGCGGGCGTGGCTCATCGGGATGTGGGGGATCGGCACCTACAAGCGCAACGACGAGGTCGACATCCGCTACGAGGTCGACGGCCAGCCGATGGTCGCCCAGGGTCTGCACGTGATCCCGCCGGAGGAATGACCCGCGGGCGGGGATCTACGCGGTGCGGACGACCTCGCGGCGGACCCAGGGCTCGAGGAGCCGCAGCGCGGAGAGGATCGCGCGGGTCGCCGGCGAGCGATTGAGCGTATAGAAGTGGATGCCGGGGGCGCCGCGGGCGAGGAGCTCGGCGCACTGGAGCGTCGCGTAGGCAACCCCGAGCTGGAGCACCGCCTCGCGGTCGCTGGCCCGCCAATCGAGCGCGGCCATCAGCCGGTCCGGAAGCGTCGCGCCGCACATGCCGGTGATCGTCTTGATCTGGCCGACGTCGGTGATCGGCATGATCCCTGGGAGGATCGGCACATCGATTCCGATCGCCCGCGCCTCCTCGACAAAACGGAAATACAGCTCGTTGTCGAAGAACAGCTGCGTGATCAGGAACGACGCGCCGGCGTCGACCTTCTGCTTGAGGAAATGGAGGTCGGAGGCGAGGTCGCGCGCCTGCGGATGGACCTCGGGGAAGCACGCCGCGCCGACGCTGAACGGGTAGTTCTCTCCGATCAGCGATGCCAATTCGGTCGAGTAGGTCAGTCCTCCGGGATGGGGGCGCCACTCGGTCTCGCCCCGCGGCGGATCGCCGCGCAGAGCGAGAACGTTCTCGATCCCAGCTCGCTCCATCCCATCGAGTGTCTCCTGGAGATCCTCCCGGGTGCTGCCGACGCAGCTCAGATGGGCCATCGCCTCGATCCCGAGGTCGCGCTTGATCCAGTGCGTCAGCTCGACGGTGCGGTTCCGCGTCGTGCCGCCCGCCCCGTAGGTGACCGACACGAAGTCCGGGTCAAACGCCCGTAGGTCCTCCAGCGTCGCGCGCAGGTTGCGCTCGCCCTCGTCGGTCTTCGGTGGGAAGAACTCAAACGAGAAGACGGGCTCGGGGCCGCGCGTCGCGATGATCTCGTCGATTCGCATCGTCGTGGAAGCCTACCAGACCTTGACACACTCGTGTCAAGGTTAGTCGACGGTTGTTCGAGCCGCGGCCAGCCACCGCTCGACCCCACCGTCCGGCTCGCGCACGACGTCGCCGAGCCGCTCGAGGTGGGTCAGGTAGCAGAGCGTCTCCGACAGCCGCCACTGGGTGTTGAACTCAGACAGCGGCTCGCCGTAGACGTGCGGGGTGATCTCGACGGCGGTCAGACCCTCGGGCCCGAGGGCGCCGCGAACCGCATCGAGTCGCTCGGCGACGAGCGTCCGGTTGCCCTCGATGTGCCCGTGCACATCGACGAATGGCCGCCCGTGGCCGCTGAGCGCGAGCCGCGCGTCGAGCGCGTCGACGACATCCAACGAGGCGAGGAATTCGCCCACCGGGTCCGGGGTCCAGCCGTAGTCGTAATAGAGCGAGATCCGGCCGAGCACGTGGTCGCCGGAGATGAGCAGTCGCCGCTCGCGCTGGTAGAGGCAGACGTGCGACGGGGCGTGGCCGGGGGTCTCATGGACCGTCCACACCCCGAGGTCGGTGGCGATCTCGACGCCCGGGACGAGGTCGTGGTCGGGCTCGATCAGCGCCGCGATGCCGGACGGCATCTCCTTGACGCGCTCGGCGTAGCGGGTGAGCGCGTCCTCCGAGACGCCGCTCGTCCGGGCAACCTCGATCCGGCGGGCGAGCGCCGCCGCTGGGTCCTCGGCCGAGCGCGTCGCGTGGGCATGGTTGGGGTGAAGCCAGAGCTCGCAGCCGGATCGCTCCCGGATCGGTGCCGCCTGCCCCCAGTGATCGGAGTGGGCGTGCGTGCACGCGAGCAGCCGCACGTGCTCGAGGCGCAGGTTGACCTGATCGAGCGCCCGCTCGAGTTGGGCGAGCGAGCCGGGTTGGTGCATGCCGGTGTCGACGAGAACGATTCCGGACCCGGACGCGATCGCCCAGGCGTTGCAGTGGGGGACTCCCGGCCAGGGGAGCGGCAGACGCAAACGCCACAGTCCGGGGAGCACGCGCTCGCCGCGCCCAAGTTCGCGCTGACGGTTCACACGGCGCACGATATTGGCGCCGCGTAGACTGCGCCGCGTCGATGCCCTCCACGTCCGAGATCGCCAGGCGTTATTTCGACGCGCTCGCCGCCCGAGACCTTGATGCGGCGGTCGCCTGCTGGGCACCCGGCGGCGTCGACAACTTCGTCGGTCAGCTCGAGGTGACCGCGCCCGACGGGGTCCGGCAGTACTTCTCCGAGGTGTTCGCCGCGTTCCCCGATTTCAAGCTGGAGATCCAGGATCTCACGACGTATCGCAACCGGACCGCGGTGCGGTGGCGGGCGACGGCGACCTTCGCCGGCCCGGGGACGTTCCAGGGCTTCGAGGCCAACGGGGCGTCCCTCGAGCTCCTCGGCTGCGACGTGGTCACGGTCGCCGACGACCTCATTCAGCACAACGCCGCCTACCTCGACAGCGGCAGCATCGCCCGCCAGCTCGGTTTCCTGCCGCCCGCCGGTTCATCGACCGAGCAGCGGATGACGAGGCTCGCGAATCTCCGCACCCGCTTGCGCAACCGGGTTCACGGGGTTGACGCCGAGCGCATCGCCGACGGCGTGTGGCTCGTCCGCGGCGGCTTCCCGAGCAAGACGATGAACGTCTACCTGATCGAGGACGACGGCGGCGTGACCGTGTACGACGCCGGCATCTCCGATATGGGACCGGCGCTCAAGGCGGCCTGCGTCCGCTTCGGTGGCGTGAGGCGGGTCGTGCTTGGGCATGCCGACTGCGATCACCGCGGCTCGGCTCCGCTGCTCGACGCGCCGACCTACTGCCATCCCGCCGAGCGCGATGCGGCCGAATCGAACAATGCCTTCCGCGGTTACTGGGACTTCACGAAGCTCGCGCCGCACGCGCGCCGGATCTATCCGAAGCTGCTCCAGATGTGGGACGGCGGCGCGGTCAAGATCGCCGGCACGCTCGACGAGGGGGATGAGGTCGCCGGCTTCCGGGTCATCAATCTCCCGGGCCACGCCCCGGGGTTGATCGGCCTGTTCCGTGAATCCGATCGGCTGGCTCTGGTCTCCGACTGCTTCTACACCGTCGATCCACAGACCGGGCGCAAGAATGCCGCCCACGTCCCGCACCCGGCGTTCAACGTCGATACTGAGCAGGCGCGGGCCTCGATCCGCAAGCTCGCCGGGCTGAAGCCATCGGCCGCCTGGTCCGGCCACACCAACCCGGTCACCGGCGACGTCGTCACGCAGCTCGAGGCCGCGGCAGCTGGCCCCGCCTGAGTAGTGGGTCGCCGTCACCGCCAGCGGGAGAAACTGGCCGCTCCGACGAGCGAGTACCGCGATCCCGATGGCAACGTGCTGACGCTCCGCGGCTCGTTGACGCCCGCCGCCCGCCGCGAGTACAGCGAGACGCTCGCCGGCGGAGCGCACCAGGAGGACGCGTGGCAGCGCGCCAGCGAGTTGTTGTTTGAGCGCCTCGCCGTGTCGTGGTCGATCGCGGACCTCGAGATCACCCGCCAGAAGGAGCTCGTCGGGCGCTACCGGATGGCCTCGGCCGCTGAGCGCCAGTTCATTCGCGAGACGCTCCGCGCGCATCTCGCCGAGCACTTCCCTGAATTGGAGGCGCCATGAATCCACGTCCCGATCCGACCGCCTTCGCGGCGCTCCTGTGCGACTGGTGCGTCGGCGCCCAGCCGGGCGATCAGGTGCTCGTCCGGTTCACGCCGGAGTCACTCGCCCTCGGCCGCGCGATCTACGGCGCCCTGCTCGACCGCGGGGCGTGGCCGCTCATGGGCTTCAGCAACGGGGTGTTCGCCCGCGATTTCTACCTTCACGCCCGCCCCGAGCAGCTCGACGCGCACGCGCCGCTCACCCTCGCGGAGGCGCAGGACGCCGACGCGCTCATCCAGATCGACGGGCCCGCGAACACGATGGCACTTGCCGGGATTGACCCGGCCGCGATCGCTCGGGTCGCCCGGGGGCGGCGGCCGGTGAGCGAGGCGCAGCTGAAGCTGCGCTGGTGCGGAACGCTGTGGCCGACCTCGGCGCTCGCCCAGCAGGCGCGCATGAGCGACGACGACTACGCCGCGTTCGTGGAGCGGGCGCTGTTCCTCGATCGCCCGGACCCGGTCGCGGCCTGGCAGTCGCTGAGCGAGCAGCAGGCGCGGCTCGTGGAACGCCTGACCCCGGCCCACGAGATCCGCATCGAGGCTCCCGGAACAGACCTCACCCTGCATGTCGACGGCCGCATCTGGGTCAACTCCGACGGCCGGCACAACATGCCGAGCGGGGAGGTGTTCACCGGTCCGATCGAGGACTCGGCCGAGGGCATCGTCCACTTCACGATCCCGTCCAGCCCGCGCGGTGTCGAGGTCCGCGACGTGCGGCTGCGGTTCCAGGACGGGCGCGTCGTCGAGGCGACCGCCGCGACCGGACAGGCATACCTCGACGCCTCCCTCGACACGGACGATGGCGCTCGTTTTCTCGGAGAGATCGGAATCGGGACGAACACCGGCATCGATCGTCCGACCGGCTCGATCCTGTTTGACGAGAAGATGGCGGGCACGGTGCACCTCGCGCTCGGTCGCTCGTATCCCGAGACCGGCGGCACGAATGACTCCGCCCTGCACTGGGACCTGATCTGTGACCTCCGCGATGAGGGCCGACTCTCGATCGATGGACAAGTTCTTAACGAGAACGGCGTGTTCGTCGGCTAGCTTGGGTAGACGATGCGCCGCCGCACGAAGATCGTCGCCACGGTCGGACCCGCCTCACGAGAGCCGGAGATCCTCGCCCGCATGGTGCAGGCGGGCGTCGATGTCTTCCGCCTGAATTTCTCGCACGGCAACCTCGAGATCCATGCCGAGAACGTCGAGCGGATCCGCACGGCGGCGTCGCAGGTGGGGCGGCCGGTGGCGATCCTCCAGGACCTCCCCGGTCCGAAGATCCGGATCGGCGCGATCAGGGAGGACATCGCCGAGCTGAAGCCCGGAGAGCGACTCGTGCTCGCGTGCGGATCCGACGAGCCGGGCGACGCCGAGCGGATGTCGGTGAGCTGGGCGGGTCTGGCGGGCGCCGTCGAAATCGACGACGTCATCTACCTCTCCGACGGCGCGATTCGCCTCCGCGTGCGCGAGGTCCACGAGGCTGAGTGCGAGGTCGTCACCGCCGTCGAGATCGGTGGTTCGGTGGCCTCCCGGCAGGGGCTCAACCTGCCGGGCTCGACGAAGGGCCTGCCCGCCGTCCCCGAGCAGGACCTTGACATGCTCCGATTCGGCGAGTCGATCGGCGTGGACATGGTCGCGCTGTCGTTCGTGCGCACCGCAGAGGACGTCACGGGCGTGCGCAAGCACACGCGGCTGCCGCTCATCGCCAAGATCGAGAAGCCCCAGGCCGTCGACGCGGCCGACGAGATCATGCGCGCCGCCGACTGCGTCATGGTCGCGCGCGGCGACCTCGGGATCGAGTTGCCGATCGAGGACGTCCCGATGGTGCAGAAACAGCTGCTGCGGATCGCCGGGCGTCTGGCGCGGCCCGCGATCACGGCCACCCAGATGCTCGATTCGATGGTCGCCTCATCGCGGCCGACCCGCGCCGAGGTTGCCGACGTCGCCAACGCGATCATCGACGGCAGCGACGCGATCATGCTTTCCCAGGAGACCGCGATCGGTGCCTACCCGGTCGAGACGGTCGAGATGATGGCCGCGATCGCCGAGCGGACTGAGCACTCGCTGCCGTTCCGCGAGTGGAACGAGGACCGGGTCCGTCGAGACGCGCGCGATCCGGCCTACACCGTCGCGTACAGCGCTTGCGCGGCGGCCCGTGAGCTCCACCTCGCGGCGCTCGTCGTCCCGACGCTGTCCGGCCGTTCCGCTCGGCTGCTGTCCGCGCACCGCCCGCAGGTGCCGATCTACGCGCTCTCGCCGGGGCGGGAAACCGTCCGCCGGTGCAGCCTGATGTGGGGGGTCAAGGCGGCGTCGATGCGACGCCACGAGATCACCGAAGCGCTGATCGCCGACGCCGCGCGCCGCGTTGTCGAGCTCGGCTGGGTCAAGCCGGGCGCCCGGGTCGGGATCACCGCCGGACTGCCGAGCGGCAGACCGGGCACCACGAGTCTGGTGCAGATTCAGCGCGTGTAGTAACCTACGGTTTGCATCTCGGGGCCGCGGGTTGCGGTGACACACCGCAGGGGATAAGTCAGGGCTGCGCGGCCGTCATGGGGGCATGGCCGTCAGCAGCTGTGCCGCCTATGCCGTCGCGCCCGTCTACTTGGCGACGAACAGGCCGTGGAACTTCTGTGTGCGCGCGCTGCCGAACGTCGGCGTGAAGCCAACCGACAATTGGATCCGCAGGGTTCCGTGGTGATGCTTGACGAGCTTGCGCCCGGCGCTGCTCGGGGCGACCGTGACGTGCACCGTGCCGGCGCGGCCGGCGCGCACGCGGACCTTGCCGAACACCGACACCTTGGGTGCGGAGGTGACCGCCGACACCATGCCGGCCGCGCGCACCGTGATGTCGAATTGCGCGGTGCCATTGCTGCGGATCTTCAGGTGCCCGATCGTGAACGTGTTGCTCGGGGCCGCCGCCTTGCCGGTGAACGCTGCACTCACGGTCCCGGCATCGCTGGACACCTGAAGGCCGGCGCGATTGTGCACGCCGGTCGCGCTCGGGTGGAACACGACCTGCACGGTGCACGTCGCCCCCGGCGCGAGCGATACGCCGGTGCAGTGGTCGGCGCTGCGCGGGTATTGCGCGGCATCGGCGCCGGTGACGGTGGTCCCGGTGATCCCCAACGCGGCGCCACCCGCGTTGCTGACGGTGAACGTGGCCGGTGAGCCGGACGTCCCGATCGTCACCGTGCCGAAATCACGCCGCGTCGGGCTGAGCGCAAGCGCGGCCTGAGCACCCGTCCCATTCAGGGACAGTTGGTCCGGCGAGCTTGGAGCATCGCTGCGGATCAGGATCGTCGCCGGATGCGCGCCGTTCGTGCTCGGGGTGAAGATGACGTCGATGGTGCACGCCTGACCCGCCGTCACGCTCTGGGCCGAGCACCGATCCGAGGAGACGGTGTACTGATCTGCACCGCTGCCGGTGATGCTGACCGAACTGACGTTGAGCACGCCGAGGCCGGTGTTGTTGATCGTGAAGCGCTGCGCCGCGCTCGTCGTGCCGACCCGTTGGGTGCCGAAGTCGTGGGCGGCGGGCGACCCGGTCAGCGTCGGCAGCGTCCCCGTGCCGGTGAAGGTGATGTGGACGACGCCGACGGCGCCATCGTTCGTGATGTCGACCCGGGCATTCGGGTGTGAACCCGGGCTCGTCGGTTTGAACGCCACGTCGATCGTGCACTTCGCCGCCGCGAGCAGCTGGTGGTTCGTGCACCCGTCATTGGCCGTGGTGTACTGGCCGGCGTCGGTGCCGGCGAGGGCGACGGTAGAGATCGAGAGTGTGTCCGTGCCGCTGTTCGTGATCGTGAGGCGCTGGGCGGCGCTCGTCGTGCCAACGCGCTGGCTGCCGAAGTCGTGCGAGTTCATCGACGGTGAGATCGCGCCGAGGATCCCGGTACCGGAAAGGGCGATGTGGTCGACCGCGGGCGCGCCGTCGCTGGTGATATCGAGCGTGGCGCCGTTGTGGCTGCCGAAGGTCGTCGGCGCGAACGCGACATCGATGCTGCAGGTGGCGTTCGCCGCGAGCGGCGCGGTGCACGTGTTGTTCGAGGCCGTGAACTGTGCGGCGTCGCTGCCGCCGAGCTGGATGGAAGCGATCGTCAGCGTGTTCGTTCCCGTGTTCTTGATCCCGAACGTCTGCGTGTGACCGGTGGTGCCGACCCGCTGGTTGCCGAAGTCGGTCGACGGGGGCGTCACCGAGACCGTGGTGGCCAGACCGGTACCGCGGAGAGTGATGTGGAACGTCCCGGACGGGTCGTCGCTCGCGACGTCGAGGGTGGCGTTGTCATGGGCACCCGCGGTGGTCGGTGCGAACGCGACATCGATCGTGCACACGGCGTTGGTCGCCAACTGACTTGGGCAGGTGTCGTTCGAGGTGGTGTACTGGGCCGCGTCGGCGCCGGCGAGCCCGATGCTGGAGATCGTCAGGGCCGCGTTGCCTGTGTTCTTGATCTGGAACGTCTGCGCCGCGCTCGTGGTGTTGATCGCCTGGCTGCCGAAGTTCTTGGTGAGCGGGGTGGGCGACGCCGTCGGCGCCACGCCGCTTCCGCTCAGCGCGATGTGGAACGTGCCGCCCGGGTCGTCGCTTGAGATGTCGAGGGTCGCTTCGTTCTGCGGGCCGGTCGAGGTCGGCCGGAACGCGAGCGAGACGGTGCACGATTGCCCGGCGTTGAGCGCGATGTGACTGCAGTTGTCGGTTGGTTCGACGTACTGGTTGGCGTCATTGCCGGCGAGTGTGGCCAGCGTGATGTGGAGCGTGGCCGTGCCGTTGTTCGTGATCTGGAAGCTCTGTGAAGCGCTCGTCGAATTGACGTTCTGGTTGCCGAAGCTCGCAGATGAGGACGACGCCGAGATCACCGACTCCGTCCCGGAGCCGTGCAGGACGATCTCGGTTGGGCCGGAGAGTGCGTCGCTGTTGATCTCCAGGTTGGCGGTCTGCGCGCCTGTGGTGGTCGGAGCGAAGGCGACCGCAACTGTGCACGAATGGTTGGCCTGGATTGTCTGGCCGCTGCACGTGTCGGTCCCCTCGGAGAACTGGTCCGGGTTTGTGCCGACGAGCGTGGCCGTCGTGATGTTCAGCGGCGAGGTGTCATGGTTGGTGATCGTGAATGCCTGGGCGGTGCTGTTCGTGCCGACGCGTTGGCTACCGAAGTCCTTTGACGATGGCGCCACTCCGACCGTCTGCACGACGCCGCTGGCCTGCACTCCCGTGACGACCGTCGCCTGGTCGTCACTCGAGTCGGGATCGATCGCGAAGTCCTCAGTGGGAGCGACGTTCGCATCCGAGATGACGTTCGAGCTATCGGGGGCACCGGTCGGGACGCTGAAGGTGAGCGTGAGCGTCGCCTGGGCGTTGTTGGCGAGCGATCCGACGGTCCAGATCCCGGATTGCGGGTCGTAGCTGCCGGCGGACGCCGACGAGGTGTCGAGCTGAACCCCCGTGGGAAGACCCGCGCCGAAGTCGATGTTGACCGTGGCGCCGGTCGTCGGGTCCGGGCCGTGGTTCGTCAGCGTGATCGTGTGCGTGAGGTTGTCGACGCCGCCGAGGGACCCGGCCACAACGTTGGGGTCGGGGCTGCCGACGTCGGTCACGCCGAGGTCGACCGACTTGTACACGTCGACGACGTCGGGGTGACTGACGTCGTTGTTCGTCTCATCGGATTCGACGATCACGTGGTTCGGATCCACGCGGCAAATGCCACTGGCTCGCGGGGAGGTGTACTCGCCCGTCTGCGACGGCGTGACCAGGATCGAGACGTCGAACGTGCCGGTGCCCGGCGACACGGTCACGGGGAATCCGTTGGCCGTGCAGGTCAGTGTCTTGCCGGAGTTGATCGAGCAGGCGATGTTCCCCCAGTTCGTGACGCCGGTGACGTTCTGGACGGTCGGCTGGCCGTAACCGAGGCCGGGGCTGTTGTCGAGATCGGCCTGGAGGATCGTCGTACCGGGGGCGAACGTTGCGTCGGCGCTCCCGGTATTCGCGACCGTGAGCACCCAGTGCCAGGCGCCCCCCCGGAAGACCTGGCTGACGACGTCGTCGGACTGGGCCACGGTGAGGTCGGGCGCCCGTACGGCGACGCCATCGCTGGTGCAGTCGTTGTTGGTGTCATCGGACTCGGTGACGACGTGGAGCGGATCCACCTGGCAATTGCCGAACAGCCGCGGGTTGGAAAAGATGCCGGCGCTCACCGGGTTGACCGTGACCGTGATGTCGAAGCCGCCGCCGGGCTGAATCTGGACCGTGCCGTTCGCCGTGCAGGCGAGCGTGTTCGAAAGGATCGAGCAGCTGACGGTGCCGGTGACGCCGCTCGCGTTCGCCATGGTCGGCGTCCCGAACGCGAGGTTGGAGCTCGAATCGACGTCATCGCTGAGGACCGTCTGACCCGCATTGAACAGCGCCACCGACGTGGACGGTGCGTTGCCGACATGGACCGTCCACGTCCAGCTGTGTCCAAGCGTCGTCGACCCAGAGACGGTGTCCGAGATCGAGGCGGTCAGATCAGGGGCGGAAACGGCCAGGGCGGGGCTGGCCGCGCCCGCGAGCACGGCGCAGCTGAGTACACACCCGGTGAGAAATCCCGTGACACGGGCAAGCACAGAAGTCACCTTCCATGGCGCAACGTCATCTGTTTGTAGATCGGCTGGGCGCGCTCAGGCCTGAGAAACCCGTCCAGACGTTCTAGACACCCGCGCGACGGCCCGCCAAACCGCGTCCAGACGGTCTGGACACCCGCGTGCCCGTAAAGGCGGGCCGTCAGCAGCTACGCGGGTGCGCGCGCCCAGAAGTCGGCTTCCTGGCGCCCGAGCTCGGTCTCCGGATCGTCGCCGTAGAACCACTCCCGCGCGATCCGGTGGAAGTTCCCACGGGCGTAGAGCTGCGAGATCACCGCCAGCGTCAGCACCTCCATCCGGCGGCCGAAGAGGTGGTCCGGCGGGGCGGATTCGTGGCGGAGGTAGCCGAAGTACTCCGAGCGCGGATCGCTCATGTCGATGAGGACCTGGGTCGCGTACTCCGGCGTCAGCTCGATGACCTCGTCGAACGTGTACCACGAGGTGGCCGCTCGGAAGTGCTCCAGGACGCGTTCGGGTCGGAACTTGTCCGGGTCCGGGAAGAAGCCGGTCTCGGTTCCCAGCCGCATGATCGTGTCCGTGTCGCCTTCGATCACGGCTTTGGCCACCTCGATCTCGAGCTCGACCGCGCCGGCCGGCATCCGCTTGAACAGGCCGAAGTCGAGAAACGCCACTCGTCCGTCGGCGAGCAGCATCGAGTTGCCCGGATGGGGATCCCCGGAGAACTGGTGCTGTCGGTACAGGCAGCCGAAGTAGAAGCGGAACAGGATCTCGCCGACGCGATCTCGCTCCTCCTGCGCAAAGCCCTTGAGCTCCTCGAACCCGATCCCCTCGACGAACTCACTGACGAGCACGCGTTCACGTGACAGCGAGGTGACGACTTCCGGGATCTTGATGAATGGGTGGCCGCGGAAGATCCGGGCGAGCCGGCGTTGGTTCTGGGCTTCGAGCTCGTAGTCGAGCTCCTCGTGGATCCGCTCCCGGATCTCGTCTCCGATCGCCTTGGGGTCCATCCCCGGCGCGATCCGTTTGGCGAGGCGGAGGATGAGCCCGAGGTTCTGCATGTCGGCGCGCACCGCCGCGGCGACGCCCGGGTACTGGACCTTGACAGCCACCTCGCGGCCGTCGCTGAGCGAGGCGCGGTACACCTGACCGATCGAAGCGGCGGCGATCGGCTCCTCGTCAAACTCGGAGAAGACGGACGACACGGGTTCGTCAAGCTCGTGCTCGATCACCTTGCGCATGTCCTTGAAGCTCACGGTCGGGGCGGCGTCACGCAGCGCCGCCAACTTGCGCTGGAACTCGTCGCGGTACTCCGGTGGCACGAGCCCGACGTCGAGGAACGACATCACCTGCCCGATCTTCATCGCCGCGCCCTTCATCGTCCCGAGCGCGGTCACGATCTGCTCGGCGGCCTCGATGTGGCGACGTTCGAGCGCGGCGTCGCGTCGGTCCTTACCGCGTGTGACGTTCGCCGCTCGGGTGCCTGCCTGCCGGATTGCCTGACCCGCTGCCAGCCCCCCGATCTTGGCGGTACGCCCCACGCGAGAGGTGGGGATCTTGTCTTTCGCCACTACGACTGATTCTACGAACCGGAGCGCTCAATCCTTGAGCCCGGCACGATGTCGTCTGACCCGTCGGGCCAGCGCACCCACGCCTTGTACCCACCGTCGTAGTCGTCGCCGAGCAGGATCAGGGTCGCCGGCTCGCCGAGCGCCGTGCACGCCTCGGTCCCTTCGGGATCGAGCCCGCGCCAGATGCGGACGAACTTGTTGTGCTCGAGTTCGTCGGCCACCGTCGTCGGGTCCGTGTGACCGGGATGAACGCGGGTCTCGGGCGGAAGCTTCAGGAGCGTGTCCATGATCGAGGAGCGCAGATCGGCGTAGCTCGTGCTCCCCGGGGCACGGACGCCCCCCACCGACCCCTTGAACAGGGTGTCCCCGGTGAACACGTCGGTGCCGCCCACGAGCAGCGAGAGCATCCCGGCGGTATGGCCGGGGGTATGGATCGGCTCGATCGCCAGCGCTCCCGAGTTGATCGTCTCGCCCGGACTCATCGTTCCGGTCACGCCGGGCACGAGGTCGCGCTCGAGCTCATGGATCAGCACCGGGGTGCCGGGACGCGCCGCGAGGACCTTGTCGAGTTCGGCGACGTGGTCATGGTGATGGTGCGTGAGCAGCACGTGCGTCAGCTCAAATCGCATGCGCTCGAGCACCGCCAGCAACGGCTCGACCGGACCGCCGGCATCGATCATCACCGCGTGCGAGCCCAGTTCGTCGGCCACGAGATACGTGTTCGAGAGCCAGTTTTCGTCCATTGATCGCTCGATGATCACGATCGGACACCTTATCCTGTGCGAGCAATGAGCCTGATTCACACCTGTTATCGCATCACCGACATCGATCGGTCAGTCGCGTTCTACAACGCGCTGGGCTTCAACGAGATCGGCCGCCTGCCGATCCGCGATGAGGCAATCAACGTGTTCATGGGCCTCCCGGACGACGGCCCCGAGCCTCGCCTCGAGTTGACCTACAACATCGGCCACGACGAGCCCTATGAGATTGGCACCGGTTACGGCCACATCGCGATCACGACGCCGGATCTCGACCACGCGCTCGGACAGCTCGCCGAGCAGGGGATCGGGCCCGAGCGCCCGCCCTACAGCGTCCGTGAGGGTGGCAGCCGGTTGTGCTTCGTCAGAGACCCGGATGGCTACCGGATCGAGCTGATCGAACGCGGCTGAGCACCGCCTCGGTGAGCCGCCCGCCTACTTGAACCGCAGGATCGGCCGCTCGACGAGGTAGTAGCTCGCCGACGCAAACGTCACCGCGACGGCCATGCCGAACACCGCGAGCGACCCGAAGCCGTGGAACCAGTGGTTGAAGATGAAGAACACGAGCGGCAGGTGCCAGAGGTAGATGCCATACGAGATGAGGCCGACCCAGGCGAGCGGGCGCCAGGCCATCACCCGTCGCGGCCAGCCCCCGCCCCGTTCCCCGAGCACGGCCGGCATCACGAGCAGCAGCGCGAACACGCCGCCGAGCAGGTAGTAGCCGAGGATCTGCTGCTCCCATGAATAGAGATGGACCCGGCCGTTGATCGCGGCCAGGAACAGGTACACGATCAGCGCTGCGGTCCAGCAGACGGCCGGCCGGCGTGTGATGAAGGCGATCCCACGCGGCGCGGGCCGGTTCTGGTACGCCGCGCTCACGACTGCGAGCGCCATCCCGAGGGCGAACCAGTAGAACAGCGACAGCAGCGAGTCCTGGACGAGAACCGACACGGCATAGCGGTAGTTGAAATACCGCAGCAGCGTCGCGCCGAGGGCGAGCATTCCGAGCAGCGCGAGCTGCACCCACATCGCGCGCTGCACGCTCAACTCCCGCGTGAGGCGACGGACGCCCACCGCATAGACCGGCAACGCGAGGTAGAAGGTCACCTCCACACCGAGGCTCCAGGCGACCCCGAGGCCGCCGTCGAGCGTGGCCGGCGAATAGCCGCCGAGGAAGAAGTAGTACCGCCACCAGTCATGGGTGAAGACGCCCGGAAGTCCGGGATAGATCGCCAGCAGCGTGAGTGCGAGCCAGTACGCGGGGATGATCCGGAGCGCGCGCCGCCGCAGGTAGCGCCCCAGTGGCGTCTGCGGCGCGCCGTTCAGCTGAGCGTTCGCGAACGGTCGGTACATGAGGAAGCCGGAGATGACGAAGAACACCGTCACCCCCTGGATCCCGATGGCGAAGAGCGAGTTCCACCACACGTGGGCACCGCGAGGCCCCGCGGCGATGAGCATCGCGTGCGCGAGCAGCACCATCACCGCGGCGACCGCCCGCAGCGAATCGAGCAACGGGAAGCGCGGGTTGCCCGGCGGCGGGCTGACGACGGCGGGCGCCGGGACCGCAGCGGGTGCGCCGGGCATCACCGCGTCCGTGCGTTCCTCGTCCGCCGGCGACCTCAGCGCCCCTGTCGTCATGGGGTTGCACCCTATCCCGCGATCGGGTCGCTGGCGCCGGTCCGCGCACACACCCGCGCCACACACCCGCACACCCGCGCCACACACCCGCGGCGCTCACGCTGACGGACGCGGCCAAACGGCGTACCCTTCCGGGCAGCGATGGCGGAGACGAGCAAGATTGCCTATCTCCTCGAGCGCCTCACCCAGGGCGTGGCGGCCCATGACCGTGAGAACCCCGACCACCACACCTGGGGGATCGGGATGACCTACTTCGACATCGAGCGGCTCGGGCTCGAGGAGGGGGAGGAGATCCTTCCCGGAATCGTGCTTCAGGCCGACGGCGGTGTCACGGGCGCGTTCCGCGTTCTCTGCGACGGCGACCACGATGAGGGTGCCGAGGTGGCAGAGGAGGAGATGGTCGAGGCGGTCGCACACGAGGAGATCGCCGCGCCCGCCACCGGGCCGAGCGAGGGGATCCCGCCTCCGCTCCAGCCCCCGCTCTGAGCTAAGGATGTGACCGGCCCGGGTGCGGAGCCGGGATCCCGGCACGCTCCGCAACCATCTCCGCGAGCCGTTCGACCGTCGGGCACGGGATTCCGTGTCGGGCTCCCGCCCTGAGCACGGCGCCCGCGATCGCGTCGAGCTCCGGTTCGTGACCGGCGGCGATGTCGCGCTGCATCGAGGAGCCGAGCTCCGCATGCGCGTCGTCGAGCTCCGCGATCCGGTCAACCGGATCGATGTCGGCGCCGTCGGCGTTCGCCACCGCGGCGGTCTCGTAGATGCATGCGGTCAACGTTTCCCGCCACTGCGGATCGCTGCGGATGAAGCCGATCGGGCGGTCGGCGGCGCTCGTCGTCGAGGCGAGCGCGTTCAACCGCACGAGCTTGGACCACAGGATCTGGGCCTCGCTGGGGCCGATCTGCACCGGGACCTCGGCGCCGACGAGCGCCTGCGCGAGCGCGTTGAGCGCGGGCATCAGCGCGAGGTTGTCGGCCGCGAGATCGACGCGCAGAAATGGACTCGTCTGCACGATCTCGCCGGCGCGTCGCCGGTCGGACTCGATCCTGATCGCTCCGGCGGCCACCCGGTCGGCGCCGAACCGCGCCCGCAGCGGGGCCATGTGGTCAAGCCCGTTGAGCAGCGGGACGACGAGCTCGGGGTCCGTCGTCACTCGGCTCAGGGCGGCGTCGAGGCCGACCGCCTTCGTCGCCACGAGCAGTACGTCGACCGGCTCGCGCAGTTCGGTGATCGCCCGCGGGTGAGCGACGAAATCGCCGAGCCGCACGCTGTGCACGCTGATCCCGTCCGCTGTCAATGCCGCCACGGTGGATTCGCGGCCGACGACGACGACGGTCTCCCCGGCGCGGGCGAGTGCGGCGGCGAGAAACCCGCCGACGCCGCCGGGTCCGAGGATGGCAATTGACGTCATACGGGCAAGGCTGTCAGAGCTATATGCTCGGCGTCATCTCGCTGAGTCGACTCACCGGCGACCGGGCCCGGCAGGGCACCTACTCGATCGTCGCCCGCGATCCGCGGACCGGCGAGCTTGGCGTGGCCGTCCAGTCGCACTGGTTCTCGGTCGGCCCGATCGTCCCGTGGGCGCGGGTTGGGGTCGGCGCGGTGGCGACTCAGGCGAACGCCGAGATCTCCTACGGCCCGCGCGGACTCGAGCTGATGGCCTCGGGCCTGCCGGCGCCGGAGGCCCTGCGGCGCCTCCTCACCGAGGATGCGATCGCCGCCACGCGTCAGGTGGCGATGGTTGATGCCGAGGGACGCGTCGCCGCGCATACCGGCGGCGGCTGCATCCCGTTCGCCGGGGACGTCTCCGCCGATGGCGTCTCCTGCCAGGCGAACATCATGGCCAACGAAACCGTGTGGCCGGCGATGCTTGAGGCCTACCTTGCCGCCGACGCGGCTCCACTCGGCGATCGGCTGCTCGATGCGCTCGACGCGGCCGAGGCGCACGGCGGCGATATCCGCGGTCGCCAGTCGGCGGCGATCCTCGTCGTTCCCGCCGAGGGCAATCCGTGGGACACGACGGTGGCGCTGCGTGTGGAGGACGACCCCGACCCACTGGGTGAGCTACGGCGGCTCGTCGCGCTCGATCAGGCGTACCGGCTCGCCACCGTGGCCGACGAGCTGACCGGACTCGGTCGCCACGCGGAAGCCGCCGAGGTGTTCCAGCGCGCGAGCGCGCTTGCGCCGGACAATCACGAGCTGCTGTTCTGGGGCGGGCTCGGTGCCGCGCACGGGGGGGAACTCGAGCTCGGGGTTTCGCTCGTGCGCCGTGCTATCGAACTCCAGCCGGGCTGGGGCGAGCTCCTGGTGCGCCTCCCGGCTGATGTGGCTCCGTCTGCGCCGACCGTGCTCGCGCGGCTCCGTGGGCGGCGGGGATAAACGCGGCCCGCGGGCCGTCCGATTGACCGTGCCGGCCGCGACTCAGCTTCGCACGCCGCGTCTCCTGCTCCGTCAGTGGCGCCCCGGCGACGACGTCGTGATGGGGCAGATCAACAGTGATCCTGAGGTGACGCGATACCTCAACCGACCCGTGGGGCCAACGGCGACGAGGGCGTTTCTGGAGGGGGCCGTCGCCCATTGGGAGACCTACGGGTTCGGGTTCTGGGCGGTTGAGTCGCTGGCCCCGGAGGACCCCGGCGCGCTGCTCGGGTTCGTCGGGATCGCGCACCCGACGTTCCTCCCGGAGCTCGCCTGGAGGGTCGAGATCGGGTGGCGGCTCGCGCGGCGCGCCTGGGGCCGCGGGCTCGCCACCGAGGGCGCCGTCGCCGCGCGCGATCATGCCTTGGAGGTCGTCGGGCTCGACGAGCTCATCTCGATCATCCACCCGGAAAACGAGCGCTCGCGCCGGGTGGCGACGAAGCTCGGGATGACGGTGGAGCAGCGCGTGCATCACGCCGGGCTCGGCCGCGACGTCGAGGTGTGGGTCCTCCCGGGCCCGTGACGGCTGAGCGCTGATGGATCTTCCGCCGCGCCGTCCGCGAACGCCGGAATATTTCGCCAAACCGCGTTGGCTCCGCGGAGTTGGGCGCAATCGTTTCCTCAGCGGGGAGTTCTTCGCCAGAATCCACAGGGGGTACGGGGTTTGGCGCGAAATTCCCCCCCCGCGCGGGGGGCGCATGCCTACGCGCTCGTCATCTCCGGTCGCCGTTGTCCTCCTCCCGGCCCCTCCCTCAAAGCGCCTTTCTCCGGTGAGGGGACGACGCTCGGATGCTCAAGTCTGGGCTCTCCAACCACAGCCTCGCGGGACCGATCAGGGGTCGATCAGCACGCCCGGGTTGAGCGCGCCGCCAGGGTCGAGCGCGGCCTTGGCGGCGCGGATCGCTGCGGCGAACGGGTCGGGGCGCTGGAGGTCATACCACGGCCGGTGATCCCGTCCCACGGCG
Organism: uncultured Solirubrobacterales bacterium; assembly: GCA_963850335.1. Lineage (GTDB taxonomy): Bacteria > Actinomycetota > Thermoleophilia > Solirubrobacterales > Solirubrobacteraceae > Palsa-465. Next base: position 514,300 of record CAWKKY010000005.1, read on the forward strand.
TGGTGGTGAGTGATCGTTCCCCCGTGTTCGATCACCGCGTCGGCGGCGGCCTGCTTGATCTGGGCCCATTGCGCGAGCTCCTCGCCGCGCCGTGCCGGCGCGAGGATCGTGTAGTACGGCGCCGGGCCGTCGGGGTAGACATGGGTGAAGCGGCGGGTGACGGTCCCGCCGCCGCTCACGTCCTGCAACGCCGCCGTGACCCGGCCCCGGACCGCCTCGTCGAAGGACGCGAAGCGATCCCAGGTGATCGCGGTCTCGAACGTCTCAGAGAGGATCCCGATGGCGACGAACGTGTCGCGGAGATAGGGCGCGCGCAGGAAGGCATCGCGCCAGCCGCCGACCGACCCCTCGCGAGCGCCCGCGCCCGCGCCGCGAGCGTCCCAGGTCCCGCCATGCTGGGCGCACACGTCGAGCGCGAGCGACATCGACGGCTCGACGTCGTGATGCGCTGACTCGAAACCGAGCATGAGCAGCGCGTGGGTGCCGTCTCCGGCGCCGGTCACCGCGGCCTCGCCGGGATCGATCAGCCGGCAGTTGGCCGGGTACAGACCCGACTGGACGACCGCCCGCACGGCCTCCGCCCCGGTGGCGAAGTCTGCGAATCGGACGGCGGTCGAGGCGCGGCGGTCCGGCCGCGGCCGCACCCGGACCCATGCCTCGGTGATCAGGCCGAGCGTCCCCTCGGAGCCGAGCAGCATCCGGTCCGGTGAGATGCCGGCGCCGGAGCCGGGGAGGCGCCGGGACTCCCAGATGCCGACCGGGGTGAGCGCACGGATCGATTCGACAAGGTCGTCGATGTGCGTGAGCAGCGTCGCGAAATGACCGCCGGCGCGCGTGGCGATCCAGCCGCCGAGCGTGGAGAACTCGAACGACTGGGGGAAATGGCGCAGTGTCATGCCGCGCTCGCCGAGCTGCGCCTCGAGGCCCGGCCCGGTGGCGCCCGCCTGGATCCGCGCCGCGCCGGAGACTTCGTCGACCTCGAGCACTCGGTCGAGCGCCTTGAAATCGACGCTGACCACACCCTCGAAGCGCCCATCGACGACCGGCTCGACGCCTCCGACGACGCTCGTCCCGCCGCCGAACGGGATCACGGCGGCGCCGGCGCCGAGCGCCCACTCGAGCACGGCTTCAACCTCGGCCTCGTCACGAGGGCGGGCGACCACATCGGGCGGAGCGGTGAAGTCCCCCCGGAACGCGCGGACGACGTCGCGGTACGAGCGGCCGTAGCTGTGCAGCGCGCGCTCGTAGTCATCGGCGTGGCAGATCCCGGCGAGCGCGGCGGGGACGTCAAGACGCGGCGCCGGCAGGCGCGGCAGCGGCGCTGGGGACTCCGGCTCGCTGGCGCCGAAGCCGAGTCGTTCGGAGATGTAGCGGGCGGCGGCCCGCTGCTCGTCGAGCGGCGGCTGCTCATCCTCGTAGCCCCACCCCCAGTGCTTCAGTCGCCGTGCCACGGGGTGTGAGCCTAATGGGCGGGCGGGTGTCGGTACCGTTCTCGGCGTGTCCGATCTACCCGGCATGCTCGCGCGCGGTCCTTGGGATCCCACCGAAGTGGAGGTCTCGTGGCGTACCGATCCGTTTGAGCCGGCCGAGCCGGAGACCGCGGCGGCGGATCGAGCCCTCGAGGCTCTCCGCGAGCGGGGTTCACCGAGTCACGACGGACTGGCCGGGCGGCTCGCCGGATATGAGCTGGTCGATGATCGGCTGAAGCTCGAGCTCCAGCCGGCCCGCTGGTCGCTGCGGCTCAACACGGACGACGCGGTTCGCAGCCTCGCCGTGCTCTGCATCGTGCGCCGGGCCGACGGTGCGTGGCTCGCCGGACGCCGGGCGCAGTGGCTGGCGTCCTGGGCCGGGCGCTGGGCGCTCGGAGCCGGTGGGTCCGTCGAGGTCGACGAGAACCCCACCGACACTCTGACCCGTGAGCTCCAGGAGGAGTGGTCGGTCCGCCCGGAACGGCTCCGGGTCGAGGCGCTCGTGCAGCTGCCGAGCCGCGCGGTGCTCCTCGTCGGTCAGGCCTGGCTGCCGGACGGGTCCGAGGTCGTGCCGGACGACGAGCACGACGAGTTCGCGTGGTGGCCGCCCGACGTCGCGGGGTGGCCCGCCGAGGCCGACGATCCGCTGCGACTGATGGCGACGATGTTGGCGTCGTGAGCACGTTTCGCCGTCTGATCACGTTCCGCCGGCTCGAGGCCGTGTCATTCATCCACTCCGGGGTCTATCTCGCGCTGCTCATCTGCGCCTTCGTCCTCGGCAACCCGGAACCGGCGACGTTCATCCTCGGCCTCGCGCACGGCCTGCTCTGGATCGGCATGTCGCTCGTGTGCATCTACGCGACGCGCCTGCGGATCATCCCGTTCTGGCTCGCGGTCACGGTTGCCGTGCTCGGCGGGCTCGGTCCGTTCTTTGGATCGATCGGATTCATCGTCGCCGACCGGCGGAATCATCACCGGGTGCCAATGAGCACGCGTTACAGTTGAAGCAATTCCTCGATTTTCTGGACTCTGACTAATGGCAGTCGATACGGGAACCGTGCAGGTCACGATGCCTGCGATGGGCGACTCTGTCGCCGAAGGCACCGTGCTCGAATGGCACAAGCAGGAGGGCGACACCGTCGCCGTCGACGAGACGCTCGTCGAGATCTCCACCGATAAGGTCGATGCCGAGGTGCCCGCGCCGGTCGCCGGCACCGTGGTCAAGATCCACGCCACCGAGGGCGACACCGTGACCGTGGGCGCCCTGCTCGCGGAGATTTCCACCAACGGCGCCTCCGCCGAGCAGCTCGCCAACCCGCCGGGTGACGGCGAGCCCGCCACGCCCGAGCAGGCCGTTGCGGCCGCCGAGACCGAGGCCCAGGGCGCTGCCGCCACTCAGGCCGCGAGCGGCCAGGTGGTCGACATCGTCACACCCACCGGTGGCGAGTCCGTCACCGAGGGCACGATCCTCGAATGGGCGGTCAAGGTCGGCGACACGGTCAAGGACGGCGACACGGTCGTCGAGATCTCGACCGACAAGGTCGACATGGAGCTGCCCGCGCCCGCCTCGGGCACGATCACGGAAATCCTCGCCGCTGAGGGCGACACGGTCACCGTCGGTCAGGTGATCGCGCGGATGACCGCGAGCGCAGGCGCCGGCGCGTCGGCACCCACCGGTGCCGCGCCTCCGAGCGCTGATGTTGCGCCCACGCCGACCGTCTCGGGCAATGGCGACGGCGCCAACGCCTCGCCGGTCGCCCGCCGGATCGCCGCCAGTGAGGGCGTCGACCTCGCCGGCGTCCAGGGCTCTGCGCGCGGTGGCCGGATCACGAAGGCCGACGTGCTGGCCGCGGCGGCCAACGGTGGCTCCGCCGGGGCACCCGCCACTGCCGCCACTGCCGCGGCCCCCGCCCGCGCGGCCGCGCCCGGCGGTGCCCAACTCCTCAAGGGCGGCGCCGCGGTGCTTGCCCGGTACATGGATCAGAGCCGCTCGATCCCCACCGCGACCTCGTTCAGAACGCTCACCGTGACGACGCTCGACGAGCGCCGCAAGCAGCTGAAGGCCGCCGGTCAGCGCGTCTCCTTCACCCACCTCATCGCCTACGCGATCGCCCTCGTCGGGACCGACGAGATGCCGGTCATGTCTCACCACTTCGCCGAGATCGACGGCAAACCGCACCGGGTCGACGACGGCGGCGTCAACCTCGGTCTCGCGGTCGACGTGGAGAAGAAGGATGGATCGCGGACGTTGATGGTGCCGGTCATCCGCGATGCCGGGCGCCTCTCGTTCAGCCAGTTCCTCGACGCCTACAACGCGCTTGTCGAGAAGTCGCGGACGAACTCGCTCGGCGCAGACGATCTCGTGGGCGCCAACATCTCGCTGACGAATCCGGGCGGGATCGGCACGATCGCCTCGGTGCCGCGCCTGATGGAGGGCCAGGGCACGATCGTCGCCACCGGCTCGATCGCCTACCCGGTCGGGCTCGGCAACATCGGCGCGATGATCGGGGCAGAGAAGGTCATGACCATGACCTCGACCTACGACCACCGGATCATCCAGGGCGCCGAGTCCGGCCGCTTCCTCCAGCGGATCGAGGCGCTGCTCGGAGGCGAGGAGAACTTCTACGGGCGCGTGTTCGCCGATCTCGGCGCCGAGCTGCCGGAACTGCCCCCGCCGCCCGCACCCGCTGCCGCCGTCCCGGCCGCAGCGCCCGCGGCGGCCGCCGCGGGGCCAGCCGACGAGGAGCTGCTCCAAGCGGTTCAGGCCGCGACGTCGCTGCTCAAGGCCCACCGGACCCACGGCCATCTCGCCGCGAAGCTCGACCCGCTCGGCCGCGAGCCGGAGGGTGACCCCGCACTTGACCCCGAGCCCCTCGGGCTGTCCCCGGAGCTGATGGCGAAGATCCCGTCCCGGATCCTGCGCATGTGGGTCCCCGGAGCGACGCTCGCTGACGCGCTGCCGCACCTGCGGGAGACGTACTGCGGTCCGATCGCCTACGAGATCGAGCACATTGCCTCGCACCGCCAGCGGCTGTGGCTGCGGGAGGCGATCGAGAGCGGGCAGTTCCGCAAGCCGCTCACCAACGAGGAGCAGAAGGCGTTGCTCAAACGTCTGACCGAGGTCGACGCGCTCGAGCGATTCATGCACAAGGCGTACCTCGGCCAGAAGCAGTTCTCGATCGAGGGCCTCGACATGAGCGTGCCGATGATCGACGAGCTGATCCAGCTCGCTGCCACCCGCGGCGCCCGGGAGGTCGTGATCGGGATGGCCCACCGTGGCCGCCTCAACGTGCTCGCCCACAACCTCGGCCGTCCCTACGACAACATCTTCGCCGAGTTCGAGGGCTCCTCGACGCTTGAGCCGATCACGACGATCCCCCAGGGCGGGACCGGCGACGTCAAGTACCACCACGGCGCCCAGGGTAATTACCAACTGGGTGGGCGGGACGGAGTCGAGTCGATCATCGTCCGGCTCGAGTCAAACCCGTCCCACCTGGAGTTCGTCGCGCCGGTCGCCGCCGGCTCGACGCGCGCCGTGCAGACGGCCCGCCAGGGCCCGCACGCCCACCAGGACACGAACGCCGCGATCCCGATCATCCTGCACGGCGACGCCGCGTTCCCGGGCCAGGGCGTCGTCGCCGAGACGCTCAACCTCCAGGCGCTCGACGGCTACACGGTCGGCGGCACGGTCCACCTCATCCAGAACAACCAGGTCGGGTTCACCACCGATCCCGAGGATGCCCGCTCGACGACCTGGGCCTCCGACCTCGCCAAGGGCTACGACGTCCCGATCATCCACGTCAACGCCGACGACGTCGCCGCGTGTGTCGCTGCGGTGCGGCTCGCCTTTGCGTTCCGCCAGGAGTTCGGCCACGACGTCCTCATCGACCTCATCGGCTACCGCCGCTTCGGCCACAACGAGGCCGACGAGCCGGCGTACACGCAGCCTGAGATGTACCAGGTCATCCGCAAGCACCCGCCGGTGCGAGAGCTGTTCGCCAAGCAGCTGATCGAGCAGGGCGTCGTCACCGAGCAGGAGTCGACCGAGATGACCGATCAGGTCTGGTCGCTGCTCACCGAGGACCACCAGCGGCTGAAGGCGATGATCGCTCACGCCCGCGACGTCGAGCACGCCACCGGCGAGTACCAGCTTGACCGCACCGCCTCTCCGGAGGTCAAGACGGCGGTCTCTGCCGAGCGCCTGCGCGTTCTCAACGAGGAACTGCTGTCCGTCCCAGAGGGTTTCACCGTCCACCCGAAGCTCGTCCGCCAGCTCCAGCAGCGCCAGTCCGCGGTCGAGGACGGGCATGGCGGCATCGTCTGGGCTCACGCCGAGTCGCTCGCGTTCGCGTCGCTGCTCACCGAGGGGATCCCGATCCGCCTCACCGGTCAGGACGCCGAGCGGGGCACGTTCTCCCAGCGCCACCTCGTGCTCCATGACCCCAAGACCGGCCAGGAGTACTGCGCGATGCAGCACCTCCCCGGGGCGCTGGCGCCGATGGAGCTGCACAACAGCCCGCTCAGCGAGATGGCGTGTCTCGGCTTCGAGTACGGCTATTCCCAGGAGGGCCCCGAGACGCTCGTCCTGTGGGAGGCCCAATTCGGCGACTTCGTCAACGGCGCCCAGGTGATCATCGACCAGTTCATCATCTCCGGCCTCGCCAAGTGGGGCCAGACCTCGCGGCTGACGATGCTCCTCCCGCACGGTTACGAGGGGTCCGGGCCCGAGCACTCCTCGGCGCGGCTCGAGCGCTTCCTGCAGCTCGCCGCCGAGGGCAACATCCGCGTCGCCAACTGCACGACCCCCGCCCAGTACTTCCACCTGCTGCGCCGTCAGGCCCGCATCGCCAAGCAGCGTCCGCTCGTGATCATGACCCCGAAGTCGCTGCTGCGTCTCCCGCAGGCCTCGAGCGCGCTTGAGGATCTCGCCGAGGGCCGCTTCCAGCCTGTGCTCGCCGAGCCCGACGTCGATCCTGACAAGGTCACGCGCCTGCTGCTCTGCAGCGGCAAGATCTACTACGACCTCGTCGGCCATGGCACCCGGGAGAACACGCCCGAGGTCGCCGTCGGTCGCGTCGAGCTGCTCTACCCGTTCCCCCAGGCGGAGATCCTCTCGCTCGTCGAGACGTATCCGAACCTCCATGAGGTGCTGTGGGTCCAGGAAGAGCCCCGCAACATGGGCGCCCGCGCCCACATGTCCCCGCGTCTGCTCCAGGTGCTCCCCGAGCACCTCCAGTTCGGCTACGTCGGCCGCCCTGAGCGGGCCGCCTCCGGCGAGGGCTATCCGGTCGCCCACGCCCACGAGCAGGACCGGATCGTGTCCACCGCGCTCGACATCGGTCAGCCGGTCTCCCAGTACCCGCGCAAGCCGCCCGGCGAGCGCTAGGCCTTGGGAGTTCCGAGCTCGATGTACCAGGCGCCCGCGGTGTAGGCGTACAGCCAGCTCTGCGGGTAGAGGACCGCAGCGCCGCATGAAGAGACGTCGTAGTGATGCGTCGGCGACGAGAAGTAGTTGCCGGCAGGATCGTCGACGACGTACTCGCCGGGGTTTCCCGGCGCCCGCCCGGAGACGACGATCATGTGGCCATCGCCCGTCGTCCCCCATGGGCTCGTTCCGAGGTCGGTGCTGATCAGCACGGGGCCGCGGTGGAGCGCCTGATCGAGCACCGCCTCGTTTGAGCGGTCGAGGTCCGTGCCGGATGTCTCCGGCGCAATGCTCGTCTCGTCACTGCCGAGCCGCTCGAGTGTTGCCTGTGGCCAGCCATGGTGGCGCAGGAAATCGGCCGCCTTCCCGCCGATGAACTCGTTCGGCGCATTGGGCTTCACCTGGGCGCGCGATCGCTGCATCGTCTGGTCAAAGGCGGTTCCGAGCGCGGGCAGGCCCGCGGTCGCGCGGTGTGCCCGGATCCTGGACTGAAGCATCGCCATCAGCATCGCCGACGGTCCGCAGGCATTGCCTCCCGCTTCGCCGCGTCCGAGCGGGAGGTGGAGCCGTGTGCCGGCTGCGTACTGATTGATGTAGGGCTCGGTCGGCCACAGCGAGCCGTCGTTCGAGAGCGGGCACCGTCCCTGCGGCCCGAGGACCGCGAACGACCGCCACCGGATGCTCGTGCAGAACGACCCCACGGCCCAGTGCCACGTGGTTCCACTCGTCGAGGGAGGCGCCCCGGCCGGTGCGGGCGAGGTCGCGCCGCGCGCGGCCACCTCGGGGCATGGCTGCACCGTCGGGTCGTCCTTGTCGTTGTCGACCTTCACCCAGTGCACGGTGTGGGCGAACGTCCAATACACATACGGTCCCGGCCGTCGAAGACGGAGCGACGTGCCCGATCGGACCGCGTCCGGCCAGGAGTCGGCGATCGAGCTGCGGCAGTTCGCGCTCGGGCTCGCGGGAAGCTGCCGCCCGCCGGATGCGACCTGCCACTGTGCGGGACCGGGCGGCCGCGCCGAACCCGATGCGCCCGGATCGAGACCGGGCGGTGCGGCAGAGGGGCCGAACGACGGGGGCAGCAGCGTAGCGCCGTGGACGTCCGTCACGGACGTGCGTGCCGGATCGAACGTGTACACGCCCCAGCCGAGCATCTGCGTGGTGACAGCGCGGTTGATCGCCCGGCAGCGACCGGTCACCGCGCTGCCGTAAGGCAGCTGTGCGCCGCCCGACGGGACCACCGGCCGGGAAAGCTCGCCGTACCTGGCCGCCGCGCGCGTGAGCTTCAGCGGGCTCTTGGCCGACGACACCACGGCAAGAATGCCGCCGCCGACGAGCAGGCTCAGGACCAGCAGCGCACGGGTTGTCAGTCGCCGCTCGGTCGGGGGCGCTCTTCGTGCTTCCGGCCCTTCCCCCGGGACCTGTCGGCCGCTGAGAACCGCGCGCACGACGATCGTCTTCGACATTGCGCCGGGCGATCCTGCGCATCGGAGCGCCCGGGCGCGGTACGTTTCCCGGGCTGGGACCGGTCGATCTGCGCTTTGAGGAGGAGGAACCGATGCCTGTTGCCAGCGTTCTCGCGCCGTGGCGCCGTCGCGCTGTCCGTGCCAGCCTGGGCGTGCTGCTGTTGCTCATGATCGCGCCGGCCGTCGCTGGGGCGGCGACCGGGCCCTACGTGTCGCTGGGGGACTCGTACACCTCGGCGCCGCTCGTCCCGATTCCCACCGGCAACCCGATCGGTTGCGGGCGCTCGACGAACAACTACCCGTCCGACGTCGCCCGCGTGATCGCACCGAGTTCGTTCACCGACGTCAGCTGCGGGAGCGCGACGACGGTCGACATGACCCAGTCCCAATCGGTGCCGTTCGGCGGCACCAACCCGCCGCAGTTCACCGGGCTCTCGGCCGCCGACACGCTGGTCACGATCGGCATCGGCGGGAATGACGCAGGCCTCATCGGGGTCGCCGAGACGTGCGCCGAGACCGACATCACCCACCCGTTCGGGAGCGCGTGCAAGAGTCACTACGCCGGGTCCGGGTCGGATCCGAACGTCGCAGCGGTCGGTGCCACAGGGCCCAAGGTGGCCGCGGCTTTGCAGGGGATTCATCAGCGCGCGCCGCATGCCCGGGTGCTGATCGTCGGCTACCCCGACGGACTGCCGGTGAATGGATCGAACTGCTGGCCCCTGGTGCCGCTGTCCTCCGGGGACATCACGTACTTCAACTCGCTCGAGCAGCGTTTGAACTCCGTGATCGCTTCCGCCGCCGCGGCCAACGGCGCGACATTCGTCGACACATGGAACTCGAGCATCGGGCACGACGCCTGCAAGGCATCCGGGACGGCCTGGGTCAACGGGATCATTCCCAACTCGGTCGCCTACCCGCTGCATCCGAACCGGCAGGGTGAGCAGAACATGGCCAACCAGGTGCTCGCGCACCTCTCCTGAGCCCTGCGGTCGCGGGCGTTGGTGTGACCGGCGCCCGCGGCTGACCGCTGCAACGTCGTCACCGAGCGCGGCGCAGACCGCCCGGGTCTGCCACTCTCTTGTTATCCGGTTTCGTAGAGACGGCTCCCGTCGCGACATCTCCCGGCGTCATCTGGCGCCCACGCTCGGCGTCAACGACATGGCAATTGACCTTGGCACCGCGAACACGCTCGTGTACGTGGCCGGCCGAGGCATCGTCGTCTCCGAGCCGTCGGTCGTCGCCTCGGACGTCGATACCGGCCTCGTCCATGCCGTCGGCTCCGAGGCCGAGCGGATGATCGGCCGCACGCCGGCGACGATCTCGGCCACCCGGCCGCTTCGTCACGGCGTGATCGCCGACTTCGAGGTCACCGAGGAGATGCTCCGCTACTTCATCCGCAAGGTGCTCAACCGGCGAGGGGCCCACCCGCGGCTGATCGTGTGCGCCCCGTCCGGCGTCACCGAGGTCGAGAAGCGGGCCGTCGAGGAGGCGTCCCTCGCGGCCGGCGCCCGCCGCGTGCACCTGATCGAGGAGCCGATCGCGGCCGCGATCGGGGCGGGGATCGCGATCGAGGAGCCGATCGGCCGGATGGTCGTCGACGTCGGCGGCGGCACAAGCGAGATGGCGGTCATCTCCCTCGGCGGGATCGTCGTCTCCAGGTCGGTCCGCGTCGGCGGCTACGAGATGGACGACGCGATCACCCACTACCTTCGCAACCGCTACAAGCTGGCCGTCGGCTCCCGCACCGCCGAGTCGATCAAGATCTCGATCGGATCGGTGACGCCGCAGTCGGAAGAGAGGGCGATCGAGGTCCGGGGCCGCCATCTCATCACGGGTCTGCCGACCGGCGTGCAGCTCCGCTCCGAAGAAGTCCGCGAGGCGATCCGGCTGCCGGTACAGGAAATCCTGCAGGCGATCCGCGACACGCTCGAGGAGTGCCCACCAGAGCTCGCGAGCGACGTCGCCAAGGACGGGATCCTGCTCGCCGGAGGCGGCACCTTGATCCGCGGCCTGCCGGAGCTCGTCTCCCGCGAAACCGGGATGCCGGTGTTCCGTGCCGACTCGCCGCTGACCTGCGTCGCCTTCGGCTCCGGCCAGGCGCTCGACCACATCGATCACCTCAGCGCGATGGCCCGCCGGCGCCGGCTTGAGACAACGCCGGACTGGCGCACCGCCTAAGCAAGGAAAGTTCCGCATTGCGGAACCAACCTTGCGCGAGCGCGGGGTCAGTGCGTGATCCCGACGATCCCGGCGCACACCCAGTTCGACGCGCCGGCACCGCCGTTCCAGATCCGGGTCGCGACCGCGTCCTGCTCGGCCTTCGACGCCAGATACGCCGCCGGGCCGGTGCCGCCGAACGACGACCACGTGCTCGGGATGATCTGGTAATAGCCCGACGCGCCCGCGCTGTTCGGTGGCAGGTTCTGGCCGCCGGATTCGCACAGGACGATCGCGTACGGGATCGCCCAGCCGCCGTTCGGTCCGAGCGCCGGTCCCGGCGACCCAGACCCTGACCCAGAGCCGAACCCCGCACCCGCACCCGATCCGGTGCTCGGGGCCGACTGCGCCGCCTGCGCGGCGGCGCGCGCGGCCGCCGCGGCCTGTGCCGCCTTGACCTGGGCGATCTGCGAGCGCAGATGCTGCGCCTGGGCTCGGCTGGCCGCAAGTGCGTCCTGCTGAGCGCTGCGCGCCTGGGCGAGCGCCGACTGCCGCGATTGCAGCAGCGCATTCATCCCGGCGAGCGCGCGGGCGTGCAGCGCGGTCTCGTCGGTGATGATGCGGCGCGCCGCCTCAAGTTTCACCAGCCGGTGGGCGGCGACCGTCGCCCGCGCCTTGGCCGTGCGCGTGAGCGTGATCACCGTCTGCTGCTGTTGCTCGGCGCGGTGCAGGAAGTCGAGGTTCTCCAGCAGGTCGGCGAAGCCGTGCGCGTTGAGGACGACGCTGACGAGATCCGGTCGGTCGGTTTCGTAGCTCGAGACGAGCTGGCGGGAGAGCAGAACCCGGGCCCACGCGAGCTGGCGGCGAAGCCGCTTCAGCCGAGCCCGCTCGCGCACGAGCGCGGCGTGGGCCGCGGCGAGCGCCGCCTGGTCGTGGGCGAGTTCGGCGCGGACGGCGGCCTCGCGGGACTCGACGAGAGAGATCTGGCTATCCAGCGAGCTGATCACTGACGCGAGCCGGCTGAGGCTCGCGCTGAGGCTCTGCTGACGTGACTGCTGAGCCCCGAGCTGCGAGCTGAGCTGACCGACGCTCGCGGCGCCGGCGGTCGTCGCCGGAACCGCGGCCACGGCGACGACACCGGCCAGCATGGCGGCGAGGGTGATCCGAGCAAAGAGGGGGCGGCGGCGAGTCGACATAAGAACGTCGTTTGCAGGAAAAACGGCGGCGCCGACCTTACCAGCACGGGGTCCATATGCTGAGTCCTCAGATGTCCTCGCAACGAGACGCCCAGATTCTCGCTCGGGTCCGAGCGACGCCGGAGGGCTATGTCCGCACCTATGGCGACGTCTCCCCGGGGGCACCACGCGTCGCCGGGGCGGTTCTCCACGCGTGCGAGGATCCGTCGATCCCCTGGCACCGGATCGTCCGAGCCGACGGCTCGCTCGCCAAGGGGCGCCGCCAGCGCCGGCTCCTCGAGCGCGAGGGCGTGCCGTTTGCGGGCGAGCGCGTCGATATGCGGGTTGCGCGGCTGCCTGAACTCTGATGTGGACCCAGCGCGAGATCACGCTTGACCCCCGCCCGCGGGGGTTTCATCTCATCACCGGTGAGGTGATGCGAGCGCTGCCGGAGCTCGAGTCGGTCGCCGTCGGTCTGCTCCATCTCCTGATTCGCCACACCTCCGCCTCGCTGACGCTCAATGAGAACGCCTCCCCGGATGTCCGACGCGACTTCGAGACGTGGTTCAGCCAGGCGGTGCCCGGGCGCGCCCCCTATTGGACACACACGCTCGAGGGACCGGACGACATGCCGGCCCACATCAAGTCCTCGCTGCTCGGGCCGTCGCTGACGATCCCGGTGTCCGGAGGGCGGCTCGCGCTCGGTACCTGGCAGGGGATCTACCTGTGTGAGCACCGTGACCGGGGCGGAGAGCGCTCGCTCGTCGCCACGATCTGGGGCGAGAGCTAAAGGTTTCGCGCCTGTGGCCGATCGCGTGATCATGACATTGCCGTGCCCGTCCCGGGGAGGGGGGCTCGACCGTCAGGACTCCGCTGCGCTGTCCGCGCTCGATGCGCTCCCGGGCGCGTCGGTGCTCGTCTTCGACTGCGAGTTGTGTTACGTCGTCTGCGCCGGCCGAGCGCTCGCCGAGCACGGCCTCTCGCCGGCAGACCTTGAGGGTCGGAAGTGCGCCGAGGTCATCCCGGCCGAGCGGTGGGCGACCTACGAGCCGATGTACCGAGCGGCGCTGCGCGGTGAGTCGAGCTCAACTGAGGTCGTGGATCCAAGCCATGCCCGCCGGTACGTGGTCGACGTCGGGCCGCGTCGGGACGCCGATGGGACAATCGCCGGCGGGGTGGCGATCGCCCGGGACGTGACCGCGCAGCGGCAGGTGGAGAGTGAGCTCGCACAGGCGCAGCAGCTGTTTGAACAGGCGTTCGCCGAGGCGCCGATCGGGATGGCGCTTGTCGATCTCGACGGCCACTGGATGAGTGTCAACCGAGCGCTCTGTGACATCACCGGCTACAGCGCCGGGGAGCTGCGGGAAAAGAGCTTCGCCGACATCACCCATCCGGATGACGTCGAGACCGATGTCGGTGAGCAGCAACGGCTGGCGGACGGGGCCGCGTCCGACTACCACGCTGAGAAGCGCTACATCAACAAGCATGGCGAGGAGATCTGGGTCGACGTCTCGGTGTCGGTCGTCCGGAACGCCGCGGGTGAACCGAGCTACTTCATCACCCAGGTGCTCGACGTCTCCCGCCAGAAGCGCCTCGAGCACCGCCTGCGCAACCTCGCCGACTACGACAGTCTCACCGGACTGCCCAATCGGCGGTATTTCGAGGAGGCCCTCGCCGTCCAGCTCGGTCGTTGCGCCCGGTACGAGGAAGGCGCTGCGCTCCTGATGCTCGATCTCGACGACTTCAAGGCCGTCAACGACCGATACGGGCACCGCGCCGGTGACGAGCTGCTCAAGGCGGTGGCCGGCGAGCTGCGCATGCGGATCCGCGCCAGCGACGTCGCCGGGCGTCTCGGCGGCGATGAGTTCGCCGTGTTACTCCTCAACCCGCGCCCGAGCGACGTCGACCGGCTGACCGCTCAACTCAAGGATGCCGTCGACCACGTGCGGATCGAGGTCGCCGGGGGCGTGGTTGGCGCCGTCGCCAGCGTTGGCGCCACCTACATCGACGCGAGCTGCGCCGACCCGGACGCAGCGCTCGCCCTGGCGGACAAGGCGATGTACGCCGCCAAGGCCCGCCGCGCCGCGGAGATCGAGCAGTTCCGGATGAACTGGGGTGTTATGCCCATCGCTGCCGGTTCTCGCGACGGCTGGCCGCGGCTGAGCGCCCAGCGCTAACGCCCCTTCCACACGGGCGCACGCTTCTCGGTGAAGGCGACCGACCCTTCACGCGCGTCTTCCGAACTGAACACGGGCCCGGAGATCTCGCCCTGCCGGGCGAAGAACTCGGCATCCGGCCAGTCGACCGCCTCGCCCAGGATCCGCTTCGTCGCGGCGAGCGCCAGGGGGCCGTTGGCCGCGATCGCCTCGGCGAGCTCGAGCGCCACGGCCACTGCCCCGCCGGGCTCCGCGATCCGGTTGACGAGCCCGAGCTCGTAGGCCCGCTCGGCGTCGATGGGGTCGCCGGTGAGGGCGAGTTCCAGCGCGATCGTGCGCGGCAATACTCGTGGCAGCCGCAGGAGGGCGCCGCCCGCCGCGACGAGTGAACGTTTGACCTCCGGGATCCCGAGCCGGGCGCCCTTCGCAGCGACGAGCAGGTCGCAGGACAGCGCCACCTCGAGCCCGCCCGCGACGGCAAATCCCTCGATCGCCGCGATCAGCGGCTTCTCTGACGCTCGCTGGGCGATTCCGGCGAAGCCCCGGCCCTCGACGTAGGGCGATTCGCCCGCGACGAACGCTCGGAGGTCCATCCCGGCGCAGAAGCCCTTGCCCGCGCCGGTGAGGATGCCGACGCTCAGCTCGGCCGTGCCGTCAAGCTCGTCCATCGCCGCGGCGATGCCCTGTGCGACGGCGGCGTTGACCGCATTGCGCTGCTCCGGCCGGTTGATCGTGATCAGGAGGACGCGCTCGCGGCGCTCGGTGAGGACTGCTGGCTCATCATTCATGCCGCGAACAATTTCAGTTCCGGCTCGCGTTCGCCCCGTAGGACGGCCAGGTCGACCTCGACGCACTCCATTCCGCGTGCGGTCGCGAGCACGCGGGCCTGCGGCTTGATCAGCTGGGCGGCGAGCACTCCCCGGCAGGCGGCGAACGCCGGATCGAGTCGGATCCGCTCGAGATAGCGGGTCAACTGCTCGACGGCCTCGATTCCGGCCACCCGCTTGATCTCGACCGCGACCCACGCCTCCTCGGCGTCCCGGCACATGAGGTCGACCGGGCCGATGTCGGTCGGCCACTCCCGGCGCACGAGGCGCAGGCCCTCGCCGCACCAATGCGGCTGCTCGGCGAGCAGCTCCTGCAGATGCGCCTCAACCCCGTCCTTGGCGAGCGCGGCGTCCTCGTCCGGCGAGCCCATGTCATGAACGACGTCGCTCAGTACCTCGGCGAGGTCGATCTCGAGCCGGTCCTCGGTCTTGCCCGCCCGTTTGCGGACGACCATCCGGTCAGCCTCCTCTTCGATCACGGTCGGAGGCGTCATCCAGTTGAGGGGCTTCACACTAGGCCCACCACCATCCGCCCACACCATGAACGTGCCGTCCGCCTTTATCACCAAAAGACGAACGGCCTCGGGTAGCGCTGTGGCGAGGCGTCCCGTGTATCTCACGGCGCAGCGGGCGACGATCAGGCGCATGGGGCAGAAGGCTACGTAGCAAGTCGGATGGCGCGAGTCGTCGGCGAACCCGACCCTTTCTACCGATCAGCTTTGCGGCAGGCCCGCACCTGCTGTTCAGGGTTGCCGCGGATGCGTCCGCGGTCGCTCTCGCGCAACAGTGAGATCAGCGGCCGAGAATGTCCCGGGCGCGGGCTCCTGCCCGGCGAACAAGGAGGCTCGAATGCGTCGCGTAATCGTTATCGCGCTCATGCTTATCACCGTGGCTGCGGTCGCCGCGCCGGTGTATGCAGCCGGCTACGGTCAGCAGATCGGCCACACGAGGGCGAGGGGGGGTTCGCATGCCACGGACATCGGCTGGGGCGCGAAGCTGAATCGGACGGTCAAAGCGCCGCACGGCTTCACCGTTGTTGTGAAATCCAACCTGCAGCCTGGCTACTTCTGCTCGGAGTCGTACTGCAACCAGGCGAACGTCCACTGGGACGTGGCGTGCAGCAAGCCGGGCTGGACGAGCAGCCGCGAGGGCGGAATGTTCGGCCCAGGCCGGCTTGTGGGACACCCAAAGCTGCCATTCAAGAACCCGCGGACGTGCACGATCCACGTGAGTGCCACGCCGAACTCCTACGTTGGCGGCACGATCGAGATGTGGCTATACAAGAACTGACGTCGTCCTGCCGGTCGCCCCAAAGCACGTCGCGGATGGGAACAAAGGCTATTGAGCGGCTTGTAGCCACCGGCGTCGGCATGGACGAGCACCGAGCCGTCGGCCTTGACGATGATCAGCCGCAGCGCTTCGGGCAACAGCGCGTCGAGACGGCCGGAGTAGCGGACTTCGCAGCGGGCGACGATCAGGCGCATGAGGCGCCTAAACCTACGCGGTCGCTGTGACGGAATCGTGTGGGACGATTCCGCCGTTCAAGCGACGACCGCCCGGAGGAACGGCGGTTGGGGAAACGGAGATCACGAATGCGAACGTGCCGACGAGCGATATCCCTGCTCACTGCGACGACGATCGGTCTGGCGCTCGCCGGTGTGGGGACGGCAGCTGCCTCCCAGATGGACACCCTGGCGTACGCGATCGGGAACCTGCCGTCTGGACGTCAGGTCCAGATCTATTACACGAGCGGCGTCAATACAGCGAATGGTGGTGTCTTGACGGTCAGCTCCGGTTCGGTGCTGACGATGGGACTGACGACGAACTCGATGTATCTGCGGGCCTCGCAAGGGCCGCTGAACGCCAACGTCTACCAGTTCGTCGACGTCGGCTCCGGCTCGATCGCCGGGACGGCAGCGTTTCCTCCGGGAGCGACCGTGTCGCTCACCGACGGGCTGACGAACAAGACCTACAAGCTCACCAACGGAGCGTTCGTGGTCCCGACTCATCTCGGTTCAGGCTCCAGGCCGCCACGGTCCGGCACCCAGACGGTGCGCTGCCGCGGTGGCGCGCACGCGTGCGAGGCCACGGTCTCGATTGCCGGCGGGGCGAGCAACCGCAAGCTCGTGATCGGACTCAGCGACACGAATCTCCGGCTGACGTCGGTGACAGCGAGCCCACAGAGCTCGCAGCGCGCCTACACGTTGAGCCACGGCCACTACGCGCTCGGCGGCTCCGAGTACATCGTCACCCTCGACGCCGTGAAGTCCAACCCCCAGGGCGCGCACCTCGTTCTCAGGTTCGCCGCCTAACATCGAGGGGCGTATGCGCAACCAACTCCGCCCCCTGTTCGACCGGGTCGTGATCAAGGAGCTCGATCCGGATCGCGTCCGCCGCTCCGGTCTGCTCGTCCCCCCGGGATCCAACGAACCCCCACCCCAGCACGGGATCGTGCTCGCGGTGGGCCCGGGCATGGACTGGTGGGACCACGTCGGCGTCCGGATGCCGGTCAGGCCCGGCGATCACGTCGTGTTCCCGGCGTCCGCCGGTGCCTGGGTCGAAGTCGACGAGGAGCGTCTGCTCGTGTGCGGCGTCGGCGAACTGCTCGGCGTGCTCGAGCGAGCAGAGGATTGCCCGATGTGCGGCGGCCGCGGACTCGAAGGGCAGGATGCGTGTCCGGTGTGTGGGCGCGAGGGCGACCTCGCCTCGCCGTAGCTGACGTGCCCCGGGACGTTCCGAACGGGTTGAGGTGGGGAGAGGTCCGGGGGGCGAGCCCGGGCCAGCCGGGCAGACCGCGCCTAGAACCGCCAAAGCGCATGACGGCGCCGGTCGACCGACCAAACCGCATGCCAGCGCCCGTCGAACGACCAAAACGCAAGACGACGATGGCGGTTCCGGGCGCTCTCGTGCGTTCCGGCGAAACATCGGCCCAAACGCAAGAAAGCGTCCCATCACGCCGCCGCTCACCGACGTTGTGGTCGTTTCCGCGGCGCTGACATGCGTTTTGGTCGCCGCGGCGCGAGAGACGCCCCCTCTTTGTGCATCCTCCCTGCCGCCGATCGCGCTACGCGGCGCTACGGGCCGCCGGGAGCTCACGCGGGCCCGCCGCCTCGACGCGCTGAAGCAGATCGGAGACCTCCGGATCCGGGCCCAGCTTGAGCGCGGTCCGGCAGGCGTCGATGCACTCCCGCACCCGGTCGGTCCGGGCGAGCGCGTGGGCGTAGGCAGACCACGCCGCCGGCGAGGCCGTGTCGAGACGGGTGGCGGCCTCGGTCGCCGACACCTCCGCCCCGACGTCGCCGACGAGGTGGTAGGCGAGAGCCAGGTCGAGCAGACCCTCAACGGTCGGCCCCACGAGCCGCGCGCGCTCGAATGCTGTGACCGCGCCAGTCCGGTCCGACAGCTTCAGGCGCATCCGCCCGAGTCGCTCCCAGGCGGACGCATCCTCCGGCGCGCGGTTCGCCGCGCGCTCGGCCGCCTCGGCCGCGAGATCGAACGCGCCCATGTCCTCGTAGATCCGGGACGCGAATCGCTCCGGCGTCGGCCGGTCGGTCTCAACGCGAGCCCAATCACGTACCGCGCGCGCCGCCGCCGGCAGGTTGCCGGTCTGCCAGAACGCGGCGGTGAGGAGCCGGAGCACCGATGGATTCGACGGTTCGGCATCCCGCGCGTAGACGAGTCGCTGGGCGGCGAGGCCGGGATTGCCCTCGGCGAGCGCATGCTGGGCGGCGGTCATGAACCGCTCCACGCGGTCCGCGGCGGGATCCGGCTTGGAGAAATCGACGAACTGAAGCGAACCGGCCGGGATCGTCCGCACGCCGACCGAGAATGAGACGCGCGCCCACTGCTGCACGTCATCGCCGTCGCCGGAGAAATAGATCCCACTGACCGTGCCGACACCCCACTCCGGGTAGGACACGCAGCGGGCGTAGCGGTGCACCACCGAGTGGTCGGGAACCCGTGAGCCGAACGGATCGTGCTTCTCCCGGTCGGCGGCAGCCGCGCGAGCGCGCTGTTCCTCCTCGTAGGCGCGGCGGCCGGCTTCCTCACGCGCCTTCCGCGCGGCGGCGGCGGACACCTTCACCGCATTGCGGCTGACCCGCCCTCCCCGTGAGGTCTCGGCAAGCTGCTGGAGCTGGTCGGCCGCCTCGTTGATCGCCTGGAGGTGGCGTTGATGCTCATGCTGGCGGCCCGGCGGCGCGATGTCCGGATGCCAGCGCTTCGCCATCCGGCGGCGGGCAAGTTGGACGTCCCGTTTTTCGAACGGAGCACCGAGCTCCAGCAGGAGCATCGCCTGTTCGAGATCGAGAAACCGTGGCATACGAGCACTTACGTTAGCGGCGACGGACAAAGCGCAAAAGTCGCTGCCGACCAATTGGCTGGGCGGCCGCGAGCGGTTTGCGGACCCCGGATGTCACAACTTTGTACCAATTTGTACGACGATGCCCGACCCCGTCGTATGGTGCCGAGCCGTGTCAGCGCGCCACTCCGCTTCCGCCGGCCGCTCGGTCGCAATCATCATCGTCGCGATGCTCGCCGGGGTGACGAGCGTCGGCGCCGGTGTGGCGATCCTGATCGTGCTCTTCGGTCAGCAAAACTCCGGCGACTGCGGCAATGCGGCGGGCAGCGCCGGCTCGATCGTGCTCGGTCCTCCCGGAAGCGGCCAGCTCGTCGGGGCGACCGAGTACGGGGGTCCCGGTGATCCGAGCTCCGGCTCGCTCGGGGCACGCGGCGACGATCTGCTCACGCACCCCGACACCTATGCCGAGCTCGGAGGTCTCACGTGGCAGACCGCGACCGCGATGGGCGGCCTCGCCTACATGACGCCGTTGCGGATCTCCTGGGGCGCCCATTCCGCGATCGCCTACAAGCGCGACTTCGGCCTCGGTGGCGGCCCGATCGCGGGCCTGCCGCGCGTCATCGACCTGTGGTGGCAGTTGGCCGGGCGCCTCGGAATCCCGTACGAGAACGGCATGTGGTCCGGTCCCGTCCGCGTCGCCCGCCCGCCCGATCCCGGCGCCGCGAGCGTCCTCGGGCAGGCCGTTCCGGCAGCGACCGCGACCGGCGGCGCGATGCTGGCGCCCTCCCCGTCGGCGAGCGACACGGCGGCGTGCACTCCGGGGTCGCCGGCCGGCGTGCCGCTCACCCCCGGAGAGCGGGCACGACTGTTGCCGAACGGTGAGGCGGCCGCGCCACAGAGCGCGCCGATGGCAGTCAAGGACATGATCGCCGCCGGAAACCAGATTGTCGGCAAGCCCTACGTATACGGCGGCGCCCATGGCCTTCCGCTGTCCGACATCGAACCGGGGTACGACTGCTCGAGCAGCGTCGAGCATCTGCTGTACGGCGCGCGCCTCGTGCCGGTGACCTACGGCGCGGCGTCCTCGGCGCTTGAGGGCTTCGGCGCGTCCGGACCCGGACACTGGGTCACGCTCTATGCGAGCGCCGATCACGTGTTCATGTACGTCGCCGGCCTGCGATGGGACACGCATGACGCCGCCGGGCCGGGCGACGGCAGCGGCGGAATCGGCTGGCACCCACTCGTCCGCAGCGCGGCGGGATTCGTCGCGCGGCATCCGGTGGGGCTATGAGGAGGACCCGGATCGCACCCGTCCTCGGTGCCGCCGTCACGGCCGTCGCCGCCGGTGGGCTCGCCGGATGTGCCGCGTTCGGAGGGGGGAACGAGACGCAGAGCAGTTCGACGAGCGCGCGTACCGGCACCGCCGCCAAGGTCGCCCAGGCCGAGCGCACGCACGAGTATCCCGCCCCGGCGCCGCCGCGCCAGACGGCATCCGGTGCCGCGGCCGGCGCCGCCACCGCGGCCGTCCGTCGCTTCGCGGACCTCTACATCAACTGGAACGCGACCACCGTCACCCGGCAGATGGAGGTGCTCGCCCTCGCCAGCGTCGGCCAGGCGCGCTCGGCGATGGCGCTCGCCGCCGCCCAGACCCAGAACGACTACGAGCTGAAGCACGGCGGGATCGCCAACCGTGGTGTCGTCGAGGCGGTCGCACCGTTGCCGGGCCGCCGCAACCAATTCGTCGTCGTTACGCGTGAGCAGACCACCGCGACGAACACCTCCGCCTACGCCGGCCTGCGACCCGCGTGGCACGTCGCCGTCGCCGCGGTCACTGAGGTCACGCGCGGCCAATGGGTCGTCAGCCGTTGGCAGCCCGAAAGCTGAATCCGGTCAGTGCGCGAGCACGTTGAGCACGACGGTGACCGCGAAACAGGCCACCGCGGCGATCCGCAGCACGGTGCCGGCGCGGTCGCCCGGCCGGCCGGTGACCATGCCGACGATCGCGACCGACATACACGCGACCGCGACCAGCGCGAACAGGGCGGCAAGCACCCGCATCGCTCCCATAGTCGCAGGCGATCGCTTTCGTCCTATCCTGCGAGAGCGAATGAACGCTCAATACATCTTCACGACCTACAAGCTCTCCCGCCGGTATCCGCCGGACAAGGAAGTCCTCACCGACATTTCTCTGTCGTTCATGCCGGGGGCGAAGATCGGTGTCCTCGGCTACAACGGCGCTGGCAAGTCAACGCTGCTGGACATCATGGCCGGTCTCGATACGGAGTTTGATGGCGAGGCCCAACTGGCCCCTAAGGCGACCGTCGGGTTGCTCTCCCAGGAGCCCGAGCTCGATCCCGCCAAGGATGTCCGCGGCAACGTCGAGGACGGCGTCGCGGAGGTGCGGGCGCTGCTCGACCGCTTCAACGAGCTCTCGATGAACTACTCCGACGAGACCGCCGACGAGTTCGCGCGCGTGCAGGAGCAGATCGACGCCGTCGACGGCTGGAACCTCGACACGACGCTCGAGTACGCGATGGATGCGCTGCGCTGCCCGCCAGCCGACGCCGACGTCACCAAGCTCTCCGGCGGTGAGCGCCGCCGCGTCGCACTCTGCCGGCTGCTGCTGCGCCAGCCCGACCTGCTGCTGCTCGACGAGCCAACGAACCACCTCGACGCCGAGTCGGTCGCCTGGCTCGAGCAGCACCTCCACGACTACCCGGGCACGATCGTCGCGGTCACCCACGATCGCTACTTCCTTGACAACGTCGCCGGCTGGATCCTCGAGCTCGATCGTGGCCGCGGCATCCCGTATCAGGGCAACTACTCCGGCTGGCTGGAGCAGAAGCAGATTCGCCTCGCCCAGGAGGAGCGTCAGGAGTCCAGCCGCCAGCGGACGATCGCGCAGGAGCTCGAGTGGGTGCGGATGAACGCGTCGGCCCGTCGCGGCAAGCCAAAGGCACGGCTCAACGCCTACGAGGCGCTCCTGGCCCAGGACCGCAACGTCAAACTCGATCAGGTCCAGATCCACATCCCCGCCGGGCCCCGGCTCGGGGGCGTGGTCGTCGAGGCTGACGGCGTGCGCAAGGGCTACGGCGACCGCATGCTGATCGACGATCTCAGCTTCAAGCTGCCGCCGGCCGGGATCGTCGGGGTGATCGGCGCCAACGGGGCAGGCAAGACGACGCTGCTGCGGATGATCACGGGTGAAGAGGAGCCCGACGCCGGCACGCTCAAGCTGGGAGACACCGTCAAGCTGGCCTACGTCGACCAGTCGCGGGACGCGCTGGACCCGGAGAAGACCGTCTGGCAGGAGATCTCCGGCGGCCTCGACGAGATCTCCCTCGGCGACCGGACGATCAACAGCCGCGCGTACACGGCCGGGTTCAACTTCAAGGGCACCGACCAGCAGAAGAAGGTCGGCAAGCTCTCCGGCGGTGAGCGCAACCGCCTGCACCTGGCCAAGCTTCTGCGCAGCGGCGGCAACCTGCTGCTGCTGGACGAGCCAACCAACGACCTGGACACCGACACGCTCCGCGCGCTCGAAGAGGCGCTGCTCAGCTTCGCCGGCTGCGCCGTGGTCGTGTCTCACGATCGGTGGTTCCTCGACCGCATCGCCACCCACGTGCTCGCGTTCGAGGGGGATTCGCAGGTGCGCTGGTTCGAGGGCAACTTTGAGGCTTACGAGGCGTTCCGCCACGAGCAGCTGGGCGCCGAAGCGGACCGGCCGCATCGGATCACGTACAAGAAGCTGGTCCGCGGGTAGTAGGCTGCCCGCCGTGGCGCCCGAGTCGAAAGTCGCCCTGATCACCGGCTGCTCCTCCGGGATCGGCAAGGCGACCGCCGAGCGGCTGCTCAGCGACGGCTTCACGGTCTACGCGACGGCACGCCGCACCGCCTCGATCGAGGAGCTGGCGGCCACGGGCGCCAAGACGCTCGCGCTCGACGTGACCGACGAGGCGTCGATGGAGTCGGCGGTCAAGACCGTGACCGACGCCGAGGGGGCCGTCGGCGTGCTCATCAACAACGCCGGCTACAGCCAGTCCGGCGCCGTCGAGTCCGTGCCCCTTGATGAGGTACGGCGCCAGTTCGAGACCAACGTGTTCGGCCTCATCCGGATGTGCCAGCTCGTCCTCCCCGGCATGCGTGAACAGGGGCGCGGGAAGATCGTCAACATCGGGTCGATGGGCGGCCGGCTCACCTTCCCCGGCGGCGGCCTCTACCACGCGAGCAAGTACTCGGTCGAGGCGATCAGCGATGCGCTGCGCTTCGAGGTCAAGGGCTTCGGCGTCGACGTGATCCTGATCGAGCCCGGCCTGATCGTGACGAACTTCGGCGAGGTCGCCTCCGCGTCGGTCGGCGTCTCCGGCGACGCGGGCCCGTACACCGACTGGAACCGCAAGGTCGGCAAGATCACCGAGGGCGCCTACCAGGGTCCGATGTCAAAGCTCGGCGCCGGTCCGGACAAGGTCGCCGACACAATCGCCAAGGCGATCACCGCCGGGCGGCCGAAGGCCCGCTACCCGGTGACCGCAAGCGCCCACCTGATGATCAACCAGCGCAAGTTCACGCCGGACCGGCTCTGGGACCGGATGATGCGCGCCCAGTTCCCGACGCCGAAGCGCTAGGCTAGCGCGGCACGAGACCACGCACGACGATGGGGCACGACACGGCCGCCCCCCGGCCCCCGTCTGGACTAGACGGTCTAGTACTGCGGAGACCGCTTGGCGGATTGTGTACAACAGATGTACACAATCCGCCAAGCGCCCCGATTAGGATCGCGCCACGCCCAACGATCTGAGGAGGGAACCGTGGCGGAGATTGCCGGTCGACGAATGACGGCCGAGATCGAGGGCGACTTTGTCGTGTTCCTGATCGGCGCATCGCTCAACAGCAAGCGGCAGGTCCTGCGCAGCCTCGCCGACCTCGGCGGGAGGCGCGGGATGAAGTACATGCTCGACTATCTCGTCGATCATCCCGAGAAGGGCCTGCTCGCCTACGAGATGGGACTCCCCACAATCGTCCAGTACTGGCGTTCGTTCGAGCATCTCGAGGCATTTGCGAAGGACACGGACGATCCGCACCTCGAGGCCTGGCGCAACTATTGGCGCCGGGTCGGGCGCAGCGGCCGAACCGGGATCTGGCACGAGACGTTCCTCGTGCGGGCCGGCGAGTACGAGGCGGTCTACGGCAACACGCGGGCGCGCGGCCTCGGCAAGGCCGGGCGGCTCGTCCCGGTCGCGGAATCCTCAAGCGCGCGCGAGCGGCTGAAGGCGATGACGACCGCTTAGGCCAACGCTGCTTCGATCGCCGCGCGTAACTCGTCGGCATCGCCGGCGATGACGTCGGCTCCCGCCAGCTCGTCGGCTGCGAACGGCCCGGTCGTCACGGCGAAGCAGCGCAGACCATCGGCCCGTGCACACGCGATGTCCCGGGGCGTGTCGCCGATCACGATCGTCTCCTTCTGCGGGTAGGGCCGACCACGCTCTCCGGCGCGGCGGCGGGCGATCTTCGGGAGCGCGCTCCGATCCTCATGGTCTGATCCGAAGCCACCGATGCCGGACGGAAACGCGGCGCCGAGGCCGGCGCAGCTCAGCTTGCGCCGGGCGACGCACTCGTAGTTGCCGGTGACGAGCCCGAGCGTGACTCCGTCGAGCGATCCGAGCCACTCGAGCAGCGAGGGGATGCCGGACACGACGGTATGCGACAGATCGTCGGTCGCACGCTGCGCGTATTCGCGGCAGCAGACTTCTTGGACGAGGTCGGCACGCTCATCGATTCGTTCCGCCGAGACGCCGGCGCCGAGCAGGAGCGCCCGCGCGATCTCCCCGTCCGTCCGTCCCGCAGGCGAGACCGGCCAGGTCGCCTTGGCCGCGTCGACGCCATGAACCTCGAGCAGGGCGGCATGGAGGGCGTCGCGGTGGGCGTCCGTGGCGCCGGCGACGAGCGTGCCGTCGATGTCGAACAGCAACAGCACGCGCGGTCGCGGCTCAGCGCTCGAACGAGGTATCGCCGGCCAGCCGGAGGGCGAAGGCGGCGATCAACCGGGCTGCCGCGTCGACATCGGCGAGCGACACGAGTTCGACCGGCGAGTGCATGTAGCGCAGCGGCACCGAGATCAGCCCGGTGGGCACGCCGGCACGGCTGAGATGGATCGCGTCGGCGTCGGTGCCGGTGCCGCGCCCGAGTGACTCGAGCGTGTGCGGGATCTTCTCCGCCTCGGCGGCCTCGTAGAGCAACTCGAAGACGAGCGGGTGCAACGTCGTGCCCCGGGCGATCACGGGGCCGCTACCGAGGTCGTGTTTGGTGATCTGGCCGAGCTCGACGCCCGGCTGGTCGGTGGCGAACGTCACGTCGACGGCAATCGCGACGTCGGGCTGGTGGCGGTACGCCGAGGTCCGCGAGCCGGCGAAGGTCGTCTCCTCCTGAGCGACCGCGAGCGCGATCACATCGCCGGGCGCGCGACCACGCTCGGCGACGAGCCGAGCGGCCTCGGCGGCGACATAGCAGCCGACGCGATTGTCGAGCGAACGGGAAACGATCCGGTCGTGGCGCAGTTCGATCGGGGCGACGTCGATGACGGCGACGTCTCCGATCCGCACCACCTCGCGCGACTCATCGGCGTCCTTGGTGCCGATGTCGATGTGGAGGTCCTTGAGCTCGGGCACCTGCTTGCGAGCTTCCTCCTTGAGGAGGTGGATCGGCTGGCGGGCGATGACGCCCCGCACCGGTCCGGTCCGCGTGGTGATCGTCACCCGCTGTCCGACGAGCACAACCGCATCCCAGCCGCCGACCTGACCGAACTTGAGATAGCCGTTGTCGTCGATGTGTGAGATGTGGACGGCGATCTCGTCGATGTGTCCGACGACCGCCACCGACCGGCCGTCACCGCTGCCGCGGACACGAGCGAAGGACGATCCGACCACATCCCCGCCGACCTCGTCGGCGAACGTCTTGCAGTGCTCACGCCAGACGGCGGCCGGCCCTGTCTCGTGCCCGGACGGACCGGCCGTGCTGAGCAGCTGTTCAAAGAACTTTGGAATCGCCACACGCCTAGGCTACCTCGCGGGGTCACGGGCATGCTGCTCCGGTACGGCCAACGGCGGCCGGTCGGGTCCGTCATTCCGGCAGGGCCGGCTCAGCCGCCGGATCCTCCGACCTTGCTCAGCGGCCCGGGACCAACGACGTGCTGTACGGGCAGCGCGGGCCCGACTCGGAGGTGCAGCGACTGCGCGATCACGAGCGCCAGCGCCGGGTGGGTGTAGTACGCCCGACCGCCGACGCCGCCCTTCTTGCACGTGTAGTACACGACGAGCGGAACCTGATTGGCCTGGACGAACTGGGCGACGTCGAGACCTGCGGGACCGTCGAATCCGTTCGGCTCGTAGGACTTTGTATGCCGGTTGTAATGGAAGGTCTGCGTCGTCGTCGTGACCACCGTGGCGGAGCCGTTCGGCGGCCCGGACAGCAGTGAACACGTCACCGTAAAGTTGCTCCGGGGACCAAACGCGGTCGCCTGCTCCCGTTCGATCGTCCCCTCGAACGCGTAGTTGCCCCGCGTGGTGACGGTGCCCGAGATCGTGAAGCCATTCGTGTACTTGGCCGGACCGAATGCGACAGCCTGCGTCGCGGACGCCCCCGCCGCGCCCATCGCCCCGGGCGAGCCCGGCGGCCCGGGCGGCCCCTGTTTGTCCCACTGCACGGTCGTTTGACCGGACGCGCAACCGCCGGAGGCGCTGTAGACAAGCGGGCCACCGGCAGGATCGACACACGCGGTCAGCACGTTGGAGTCGGTGGCCCGGCTCGCCGCCCAGCCGATCCCGGCCGCGCCGAGCGCAAACGCACAAAGTCCAACTCCAATCCACAGCCGTGACCGCCAGGACCCCACTGTGCGGAATATGCGTGACAAGAGAACCTCCTCGCGTGGACGAGGAGGATTCTCTGCCAGTGCAGCCGGCTTGACAATGTCAGCCGGGTCTCAACCTGCTCTCAGTCGGCGGCGAGCAGATTACGCAGGACGAACTGGAGGATCCCGCCGTGGTGGTAGTACTCCTGCTCCTTCGGCGTGTCGATCCGGACCCGGACGGTGAACTCCTTATCGTCGGCCTTGACCGTCACCTCTCGGGGAATCTCATCGACATCGGCGAGCCCGGCGATCGTGAACGTCTCCTTGCCGGTCAGTCCGAGCGACTCGGCCGACTCGCCGTCGGCGAACTGGAGCGGGAGCACGCCCATCCCGACGAGGTTCGAGCGGTGGATCCGCTCAAAGCTCTCCGCGATCACGGCGCGCACGCCGAGCAGGCGCGTGCCCTTCGCCGCCCAATCGCGTGAGGAGCCAGACCCGTACTCCTTGCCGGCAAGCACGATCAGTGGCACGCCCGCGTCGATGTACTTCATCGCCGCGTCGTAGATCGGCATCTGCTCCTCGCCGCCATCGCCGAGGTACACGGTGACACCGCCTTCAGTCCCCGGAGCGAGTTGGTTACGAAGCCGGATGTTGGCGAACGTGCCGCGCATCATCACCTCGTGGTTGCCGCGTCGCGACCCGTAGGAGTTGAAGTCCCGGGCCTCGACGTGGTTGGCGTTGAGGTACGCGGCGGCGGGGCCGTCGCGCTTGATCGAGCCGGCGGGCGAGATGTGGTCGGTGGTCACGCTGTCGCCGAGTCGTGCGAGCACGCGCGCATCAACGATGTCCTCGACCGGCTCGGGCTCACGCGGCAGCTCCTCGAAGAACGGCGGGCGGCGCACGTACGTCGAGCGCTCGTCCCAGGCGAACCGATCCCCGCTCGGCACCTCGAGCGAGTTCCAGCGCTCGTCGCCGTCGAAGACCTCGCCGTAGCTCTTGTGGAACATGTCCGACTGCACGGCGCTGCCGACCATCTCGGCGACCTCGGCGGCGGTCGGCCAGACGTCCTTGAGATACACGGCTTCCCCGTGGGAGTCCTCCCCGAGCGGCTCGTCGTAGAGGTCGATGTCCATCGTCCCGGCGAGCGCGTAGGCGACGACGAGCGGCGGCGACGCGAGGTAGTTCATCTTCACGTCCGGGTTGATCCGCCCCTCGAAGTTGCGGTTCCCCGACAGCACCGAGACGACGGCGAGGTCCTCGGCGCCCACGACGTCGGAGATCTCCTCGGGCAGCGGGCCGCTGTTCCCGATGCAGGTCGTGCAGCCGTAGCCGACGAGGTTGAAGCCGAGCTCGTCGAGGTACTCGGTGAGGCCGGCTCGGTCGAGATACTCGGTGACGACCTTCGAGCCGGGCGCGAGCGAGGTCTTGACCCACGGCTTGACCGCGAGGCCCTTCTGGACGGCATTGCGCGCCAGGATCCCCGCGCCGAGCATGACCGACGGGTTTGACGTGTTCGTACAGCTCGTGATCGCGGCGATCACGACATGGCCGTGGTCGAGATCGGTCTCGGTCCCGTCAGCCAGCGTCACCGGCGCGTGCGTTTCGACGCGATCGGCGACCTGGGCGCCGCCCGACCCTCCACCCGGCTCGTGGCCGACGCCATTCGGCACATGCGTCGAGACGGGATCGCTCGCCGGGAAGCTCTCCTCATTGGCCTCGTCCTCGGCGCTCTCCTCGGGCAGGAAGCCCTCAAGGGCCATCCGGAACGCGCCCTTCGACTCGGTCAGGGAGACGCGGTCCTGGGGTCGCTTGGGTCCGGCGATGCTCGGTACGACGTCGCCCAGGTCGAGCTCGAGCGTGTCAGTGAACGTCGGCTCCTCGGAATCCTCGTCGTGCCACAGGCCCTGTTCCTTGGTGTACGCCTCGACGAGCTCGATCAGCTCCTTCGGCCGTCCGGTGAACTCGAGGTAGGAGAGCGTTTCCCGGTCGATCGGGAAGATCGCGCATGTCGAGCCGAACTCCGGCGACATGTTTCCGATCGTGGCCCGGTCGGCGAGCGGAAGGTTCGCCAGGCCGGCGCCGTAGAACTCGACGAACTTGCCGACGACGCCCTTCTCACGCAGCATCTCGGTGACGGTGAGCACGAGATCGGTCGCGGTCGCGCCCTCCTGAAGCTCGCCGGTCAGCCTGAAGCCAAGCACCTGTGGGATCAGCATCGACATCGGCTGGCCGAGCATCGCGGCTTCGGCCTCGATCCCGCCGACGCCCCACCCGAGCACGCCGAGTCCGTTGATCATCGTCGTGTGCGAATCGGTGCCGACGAGGGTGTCCGGATAGGCGAGGCCATTCTTGTCATCGACGAACACGACGCGCCCGAGGTACTCGAGGTTGACCTGGTGGACGATGCCGGTGTCCGGGGGGACAACGGCGAAGTTGTGGAACGCGCCCTGGCCCCAGCGTAGGAACGCATAGCGCTCCTGGTTGCGCTCGAACTCGAGCTCGGCGTTGCGCTGGAACGCGCGCGGCGTTCCGAACTC
Organism: uncultured Solirubrobacterales bacterium; assembly: GCA_963850335.1. Classification (GTDB taxonomy): domain Bacteria; phylum Actinomycetota; class Thermoleophilia; order Solirubrobacterales; family Solirubrobacteraceae; genus Palsa-465. The sequence goes on from CAWKKY010000005.1 coordinate 543,655, forward strand.
GTCGACCTGGACGGAGTGGTCGATCACGAGCTCGGCCGGCACGAGCGGGTTGATCTTCTCCGGGTCCCCGCCCATGTCGGCCATCGCGTCGCGCATCGCGGCGAGATCGACGATCGCGGGAACGCCGGTGAAGTCCTGCATCACGACGCGGGCGGGCGTGAACGCGATTTCCTTGCTCGGCTCGTCCTTCGCGTTCCAGGTGGCGAGCGCCTCGATGTCCTGCGCGCGGATCGAGTCGCCGTCCTCATTTCGCAGAAGGTTCTCCAGCAGGATCTTCAGCGAGAACGGCAGACGGGCGACGTCGTACTTCGGCTGCAGCGCATCGAGGCGGAAGATGTCATAGCTGCGCTCGCCGACCTGAAGCGTGGCCCTCGCGTCGAAGCTGTTGGTTTCCATCTCGGATCTCCTGTTTCAAAGAGCAGTGTCTCTACTGTAGGCATCTGCCCGTTCCTACGCGGCTCTTAGACACGTCTTCGCACCGTCTTGCGGCGAGCGGCGATTCTCGTCGTGCAGATGAGAACCGTCTCACCACATCGAAAGGAACGCCATGAGACGAGTACGGCGTGCATTGCGGAGCTGCGCAATCGGAGCGCTGGGCGCCGTCCTCGCGGCGGGCGCGTACGCCGAGACCCACCGCGTACCCGGTCAGCCATGAGCGATGTGCTGGTCGTCATCCCGGTCTATAACGAGCGGCTCGCGCTCGAGGGGTCGGTCCGCCGACTCCACGGGTTTCTCGAAAGCTCGTTTCCGTTCTCATGGCAGATCCTGATCGCTGACAACGCGAGCACCGACGGCACGCATCAGATCGCGCGCCGGCTCACTTATGACCTGGACCGAGTCGACGCCCTGCGCCTGCCCGAGAAGGGTCGCGGGAGGGCACTGCGCGCCGCGTGGTCGGAGGCGGACGCCCGCGTGCTCTGTTACATGGACGTGGACCTTTCGACGGACCTCACGGCGCTGCTCCCGCTCGTCGCGCCGCTCGTCTCCGGACATAGTGACGTCGCCATCGGCAGCCGCCTCGCGCGCGGCGCACACGTCACGCGTAGCCTGCGGCGCGAGTTCATCTCTCGCACGTACAACCGCCTCTTGCGTCTCGTTCTCAGATCCCGCTTCAGCGACGCCCAGTGTGGTTTCAAGGCGATACGTCGCGACGTGGCGACGGCACTGCTCCCTCAGATCAAGGACGAGGAATGGTTTTTCGACACCGAGTTGCTCGTGCTCGCTGAGCGAGCCGGGCTGCGGATTCACGAGGTCCCCGTCGACTGGGTCGAGGACACCGACTCCCGCGTCCGGGTGGTCCCGACCGCCGTCGCCGACCTGCGCGGTGTCGCGCGGCTGCTCGTCCATCGACGGTCTCCGCCGACTCCTACATTGCTCTCACCCAAGCATCCGATGCTGGCCCCATGAGCTCGGACTCGCTGTCGTTCCCTGCCCGGACGGCGGGTCCAGCATCCACGCGTCTGGAGCGGATCCGCGCGCTCACCCTGGCGAAGCCCGAGGTCCTCGGTCTCATCGTGGTCGCCGGCGTGCTCAACCTGTGGGGCCTCGGCATCAACGGCTGGGCGAACACGTACTACAGCGCCGCCGTGCGCTCGATGAGCTCGAGCTGGCACAACTTCCTGTTCGCCTCGATGGACCCGAGCGGCCTGATGACCGTCGACAAGCCGCCGCTGAGCCTGTGGGTGCAGGCGCTCTCGGCGCGCATCTTCGGCTATCACCCGCTGAGCTTGCTCGTGCCCCAGGCGCTGATGGGCGTCGCCGCGGCGGTGCTCGTCTATGACCTTGTCCGGAGGCGGTTCGGCCGGCTCGCCGGCTTGGTCGGCGGACTGACGCTCGCCCTCACGCCGACCGCGGTCGCCGTCTCCCGGCACAACAACCCCGACGAACTCCTCGTGCTCTGCTCCGTTGCAGCGCTGTGGTTCGCGGTGCGGGCGTTCGAGACCGGTCGCACGAAGTGGCTCGTGTTCAGCGGGATCGCCGTCGGTCTCGGCTTTGAGACGAAGATGGGCGTGGCGCTGTTCGTCGTCCCGGGCATCGCGCTCGCCTGGATATGGATGCGCTGGGATGCGCCGGGCGGCAAGCTCCGCGCGATCCGTCAGCTGCTCGCCGGCGGGCTGGCGCTCGCGGTCGCCGGGCTTGCCTGGCCGCTGCTCGTCACCCTCACGCCCGCGGCCGATCGCCCGTGGATCTCCGGCACGTCGGACAACAGCGTGTGGTCGCTGATCTTTGGCTACAACGGGCTCGGCCGCGTCGCCGGGCAGACTGGTGGTCCCGGCGGTGGCGGTGGTCCCGGCGGTGGCGGCGGCACGATGTTCGGCGGACCCACCGGCGTCTTCCGGTTGCTTCAGACCGGACTCGGCGACCAGGCCGGGTGGCTGCTCGGGTTCGCCCTGGCGGCGGGAATCGCCCTGCTCGTCCTCACGCGGCTGCGCCGGCATGACCAGCGCACCGGCTGGCTGATCGCAGTCGGCGGTGCGTTCCTCACGACGGCGGTCGTGTTCAGCTTTGCCAGCGGAATCTTCCACCCGTACTACGTCTCGCTGCTCGCGCCGTTCTCCGCGCTGCTCGTCGGCGCGGGCGTCGCGCTGATCCTCCCCAAACCGTGGGGCCGGGCCGATTCGGCGCGCAGCGCGCGGATCGTCGCGCCGCTCGTGATCGGCGCCGGGATCATCACCGAGCTCGTTGTGCTCGGGACGATCAACGGCTCGCTGTCGTGGGCGGTGCCGCTCGTGATCGTGCTCGCCGGCGGCGCGGCGGTCGCGCTCGCATTCGGGATTCATGGCCGCGTCCGCTTGGCCGTGGCCGGGATCGCGCTGGCCGCGCTCACCGCAGCACCGGCGACGTGGGCGGCCGAGACGATCGGCCACGCCACCAACGGGACCTTCCCGACGGGCGGCCCCGCGAGCGCCGCGATGGGTGGCGGACCCGGCGGACCCGGCGGCGTCCGCGGCGGTTTTGGCGGTCGCTTCGGTCCTCCGGGCGGTTTCGGCTCAACGTCCGGCTCCCGGGCGCCGAGCGCGTCCGGGATCCTCGGGATCACCGGCGCGCCGCCGACGGGCGGCCCCGGCGGCCCCGGCGGCCCAGGCGGCGCTGGTGCGGGCCCGGGTGGCTTCGGCGGCGCGGCCGGCGGCATGTTCGGCGGCGACAGCGCGAGCCTCCAGGCGGCGATTCGCTACGCCCGGGCGCACGGCGGCGGCACGGTCGGCGTCATGAGCCAGAGCAGCGCCGCGGCGGCGATCGTCCAGTCGGACGCGAACATCGCCGGCCTCGGCGGATTCTCCGGGCGCGAGAGCACGATCTCCGTGGCCTGGCTGGCCAACGAGGTCTCGGCCGGGCACCTGCGTTGGATCGTCGGCGACGCGACCGGCGCCAGCCGGCTCCCGGGCGACTCACGGACGGGCAGTCGATCTGCCTTCAGCGCCGCGGCGAAGGCGTGCAAAGCGGTGACCGTGAGTTCCACCGGCGGTCAATCGTCAACAATGTATGACTGCGCGGGTCGCGGAGCTGCCATCCTACGAGCGGGTGGGGCGACCGCCTAGGCGGACCGGATGCTCAAGTTTTCTGACGGAACACCGAAAAGAGACAAGTGCGCCTCGCGCTGCGTATAGCCGTGGCTGTGTCCGCGGTGCTGGCCGTCGGCGCACCGTCGGCGGTCGCGGACACCGTGCAGAGCTCCAACTGGGCCGGCTATGCGGTCCACCGCTCCGGGGTCCGCTTCAAGAAGGTCGTCGCGGCCTGGAAGCAGCCGCGGGTCGACTGCTCTCAGTACAGCCCCGGCTACTCCGCCGTGTGGGTCGGGCTTGGCGGCTTCAGCGCCAGCTCGCAGGCGCTTGAGCAGATCGGCACCGAGAGCGACTGCACCAGCGCCGGCCGGGCAGTATCGAGCGCCTGGTACGAGCTCGTCCCGGCTCCGTCGCGCGGGGTCAACATGAGGGTCAACCCCGGGGACTCCATGTTCGCCAGCGTGACCGTGTCTTCTCAGCGGGCAACGCTCGTACTCCAGGACCAGACGCGTCACACGACCTTTCGCAAGGCGCTCCGAGTCTCTCCGATCGACCTGTCCTCGGCGGAGTGGATCGTCGAGGCTCCGTCGGAATGCGTGAGCGCGGATGTCTGCCGCACGCTGCCGCTCGCCGACTTCGGCTCGACGAAGTTCGTGCTCGCGGGGACACAGACGACGAGCGGGCGTTCCGGCTCAATCAGCGATCGCTCGTGGGACACGACGAAGATCAACCTGTCCCCGAGCGGCCGTCGGTTCGTCCTCAACGGTGGCGGCCTGAGCGATGGCGCCGCCAGCCCGTCCGGGTTGACCAGCGGCGGTAGCTCGTTCAAGGTCTCGTTCCAGAGCGCCTCGATTCAGGCGAACCGGATCGTGCGCGCGGCCGCCGCGGCGGTGCCCGGCGGCTACGTGGTGCCCGGCGGCTACATCAAGCACGCCGCCCGCGGCTGAGCCCCCGGCTCAGCGCAGCGCCCCGGCTCCGACGTTCTTCTTAGCCCGCGCCTACGAATCTCTCGCGCGCGGGCTCGATGCTGGGGTCATGCACATAGATCCGACGCCTCACCTGTTCTGGATCACGAGCCGCGCCGCGGGTGTTGCCGCCCTCGTCCTGGCGAGCCTTGCCGTCTCGCTCGGACTGCTGATGAGCACGAAGCTGCTGCGCGGTCGCGCGGCGGACCTGCGCGTGACGCATGAGATCCTGTCCCTGTCGACGATCGTCGCCCTCGTCGTCCACGCCGTCACGCTGCTCGGCGACAAGTTCCTCCATCCGTCGGTCCTCGACATCACGATCCCGTTTGCCTCGGGCTACAAGACCATCTGGATGTCGCTCGGGATCATCGGTGGCTGGGCCCTCATGCTCCTCGGCATCTCGTACTACGCGCGCCGCACGATCGGCGCCAAGCGCTGGCGCAAGCTGCACCGGTTCACAGCGCTCGCTTGGCTCGCCGGCCTCGTTCACGCGGTCGGTATGGGCACCGACGCGGGCCAGATCTGGTTCCTGGCGATGATCGGGATCGTCGCGATCCCGGCGCTTGCCCTCCTCGTCATGCGCCTCAGCGGCACCGGGGCGGCACCCCGAGTGACCGGCGCCGGACGCTCGGTTGACTCCGGACCATCCGAGCCCCGCCCGCACCTGCCGGCGCGCGGTGTGGTGCCGCCGCGGCGGCAACCGGCACGGACCCTCCTGTAGCCAGCCCGGCCGGGTGGCTGCGGGCTCTCGAGTGGCGGGCGTCGCACATGCGGCGCCCGTCGCTCGTTCTCAGCGGCTCCTACAGCCCGGGCGGGTGACGGACGACGAACCCCGAGAACTCGCCGCCGCCCTGGGACCACCGGGTGCCGCCGGAGGCGAGCGCGACGGTGTCGAATCGCCAGCCGGCGACCTGCATCCAGGCGTGATCGGCGTTCGCGTAGATCGTGATCCAGCGACCGGGGCCGGGGTCGCCCCAACTCTCGAAGCCGGTCGAATCCAGCGGCGAGGAGAGCAGGCCGGCGGCGGCGAGCGCGTAGCTCACCGATCCCGAACAGTCGTAGCCGCTCGCCTGGAAGGAACCGTGGCCGCCGCCCCAGATGTAGGGGAGCGTCGCGATCGCGTTGCCGGCGGCGATCACCTGAGCGACGGCGGCCGGGGCGCCTGCAGGCGGTTGGACCATGCCTTGCGTGTTGACCGCGATACCGCCGACGGCAGCGTTGCCCGACGCGGCGGCGGCGCGGGCCTCGGCGGCGGCACGGGCCTCAAGCTTGTGCAACCGTCCATTGAGCTCGTGCAGCTTCGAGGCGTCGGCCGAGCGCGCGCCGAGCTGCTGGATCTGCCGGTTGAGCAGGGCGGCACGGATCGCCGCCACCTGATTGCGCTGCGAGAGCACCTGGTCGGTGAGCGTGCGATCGCGCTGCTCGAGCGAGGCGAGGCGCTTGGCCTCCCGGAAGACCTCGGCACGCGCAGTGCGCGTCGTACCGACGATCTGGGCGTCCTGATGGCCGACGCGCTTCATGAAGTTGACCTTCTCAAGCAGATCCTTGAACCCGTGGGCGTTGAGGATCACGCTGATGAGGTCGGGCGGGTTGTTCTCGTAGGAGGCGACGAGGTTGGCGGCGAGCGCTCGACTCGCCTGCTGGAGGCGGTTCTCAAGCGCGACGAGATGGTCCCGGGCGGCGATCAGTTGATCCTGCACCTGGCGCAGCTGCGCCTCACGGGCCGTGAGCTCGGCCTGGACGGCGTTCAGACGCCGTTCGGCGTCGGCGATCCCCCCGGCGGTCTGCTGGATGCGGGCGGTTTCGGCATTGATCTGGGAGTGCAGCGAGTTGGCGCTCGAACGGCTCGCGTCGATTTGGCCCTGCAGATCACCCGAGCTCATCGGCACGAGGCTCGTGCCGAGCATCGCGCTCGCCACGGCGGCGGTGACGGCGGAGGCGCGGAACAGACGTGTCTTGGTCATTGCGGTCGAGAACATGGCAGTCGGAGACACCGACCAGCGCCGCGACAGACGCTCCGGGGTGGCGGCGTCGGTCCCGGTCTGAAACGGTCATTACGGCGGGGCGGCGAGCACCCTAACACGCTCCGTCGCGCATGCGCCCCGCGACCCTACCTCTGCAATAAATCCTGCAAAACGCACGTTTGGGGGCTCCGCGTCAGGGCCCCGTACGAAGGGGCCGGTCGAGGGTACTGAACGCGGTCAGCCTCAAGGCTTGCAATACTCGCGGCGTGACTTTCCGTCGAATCACGCTCGTCTCGCTGATCGCCGTGTTCGCGATCGGGCTGCTCGCCCCCGTCGCCGCGCTGGCCACCGGCCCCTCCGCCGGCGACCAGCAGTACGTCGACCCGCTGAGCGGCAACAGCGGCAGCGGCAGCAGCTCATCGAGCGGCTCCTCGGGTTCGTCCGGTTCAAGTTCGTCGGGGTCGAGTTCCTCTCAGAGCAGCTCGTCGGGAAGCGTGTCGTCGTCGACGGGGTCGACCGGCACCGTGAGCTCCGGCTCGACTGCCGCGACGACGAGCACGGCCGCTTCGACGGGCACGCTTCCGTACACGGGCTTCAACTCGTACCTCGCGGTCGCGGTCGGCGTTGGCCTCGTCGGTGCCGGCTTCGTTCTGCGCCGTCGTATCCAGACCCACTAGGTCGGTCAACTCCCGATGGTTCCGCGCGTCCGGCCCGCGACGGCCCCGGTCGCGATCAACGCCCGCGCCGCGATCCGAACCGAGATCGGCGGGGTCGAGCGTCTCTCCCGGGAGCTCGCGCTCCGGCTGCCGGCGCTCCGCCCCGACCGCTACTCGGTCGTGCGGCCACCCCGCGCGCTCGCGCACCGCGCCGGGCATCTGTGGGAGCAGGCCGTGCTCCCGGCCCAGACCGCGGGCGCCGAGCTGATCCTGTCCCCCGCGAACCTCGCTCCCGCCACGTCACGGCGCAACGTCGTCGTCATCCACGACGCAGCGGCGCTCCGCCATCCGGAGGCCTACTCGGGCGCGTTCGTCGCCTATCACCGCCGGATCCTGCCGCTGCTCGCCCGGCGCGCCCGGCTCGTGCTCACTCCGTCGGCCTTCTCCCGCGGCGAGCTGATCGAGCTCCTCGGCGCGGACCCCGACGCCGTCGTCGTCGTGCCGGAGGGCGTCGATGAGCGGTTCACGCCGAACGCGGATCCGTTGCCGGCGCGTCGACGCCACACGCTCGAGCGGCCATATGCGCTCGTCGTCGGCACGGTCTCGGACCGCAAGAACCTCGCTGCGCTTGAACCGGTCGCCCGCGCCCTCGGCGGCCACGGCCTCGAGCTCGTGCTCGCCGGCTCTGACCGCGGCTACCTCCGTGGGGACGTGCCGGGCGTGCGCCGGCTCGGCTACGTTGCCGAGGGGCTCCTGCCGGGGTTGTACGCGGGCGCCCGCGTCGTCGTGATGCCCTCCCGCTACGAGGGGTTCGGGCTCCCGTGCCTCGAGGCGATGGCCTCCGGTGTGCCGCTCGTGGCCACCCGCGCCGGTGCCCTGCCGGAGACGTGCGGAGACGCGGCGCTGCTCGTCGGGCTCGACGAGCCCGGGGCGCTCGCCGAGGCCGCCGTGACGGCCGCCACCGACACCCGGCTGCGCGCTGCGCTCCGGGTGGCCGGGATCGTGCGGGCCGGGGAATACACGTGGGAGCGCACGGCCGCGCTGACCGACGAGGCGGTCGGAACCCTGATCGAACGGGGTGAGACCCCGACCGCCCACGGTTAGACTCGCCGTCGATGCGGCGTGCACGATCTTTCGGCTGCTGCATCGGCGCGGCTCTCGCTCTGATCGGGCCCTCGGCGGCCGCCGCCCGCGTGCCCGAGGGCTTCATCGGGATGAACCTCGGCCAGTACGCGTTCGCGCCGACGCTTGATCCGCCGTCGCAGTTCGATCGGATGGTGGCGAGTGGCGTTGAGAGCACCCGAATCGTGTTCAGCTGGAAGGACGCGCAGCCATACCCGAGTGCCGCGGTGCTCCCTACGGATCAGGCGGACGCGTTCACGCCCGGCGTCGGCGGCGTGCCGACGTCGTTCGCCGCCACCGACCAGGCGGTGACGCTCGCCGCGAGCCACGGGCTGAGCATCCTGCCCGTCGTCATCTACACCCCGGCTTGGGAGGAGCGGCCACACCCGGCGGCCGATTTCGGCCTGCCGAAGTCCAATGCCACCTACGCGAGCTATCTCGAGACGCTCGTCGCCCGCTACGGGCCGGCGGGCTCGTTCTGGCGCTCAAATCCGCAGCTTCCACGCGTCCCCATCCGGTCCTGGCAGATCTGGAATGAACCGAACACGAGCACGCGGTGGCCGATCCAGCCGTTCGCCAAGACCTACCTCGCGATGGTGAGCGCCGCCCGGACCGCAATCCGCCGCGCCGACCCGGGCGCCAAGGTCGTGCTCGCCGGCATGCCGAACTACTCGTGGCGCGATCTGGAGACGATCTACCGGGTCCGCGGGGCCCGGCGGCTGTTCGACGTCGTCGCGATTCATCCGTACACCGCCCAGCCGTCCGGGGTGATCACGATCCTGCGCCGCGCCCGGGCGGTGATGCGGCGCTACGGGGACGGGCGCAAGCCGATGATCGTCTCGGAGACCGGATGGCCGTCATCCTTCGGCCACTCTCCCGAGCACTATCCGTTCGACACCACGCCGCAGGGACAAGCAAAGCGGCTCGCGGCGCTGCTGCCGCTGCTCGCCAAGAACCGGCGCGCGCTCGGTCTCATCTCGTTCGACGTCTACACGTGGGCCGACACCGACTCCGGGCACTCCTTCAACTACTCCGGGCTCCTACGCCTGCACGGGCTCACGCTCACCCCGAAGCCGGCCTTCGCTGCGTTTGAGCATGCCGCACTCGCGCTCGAGTCGTGCCGCGTGAAGGGAACGCTGGCGAACCGCTGCGTGCGTCGTTAGCTGCGGCAGCGGTTGCCGACCGACTTGCTGTGGCAGCCCTCGAGCTTGAGCGCGACTCGCTTGAACGCACTCAGCGCGGGCTTGGCCACGAACCGCGAGCCGGTGTACCGGAGCAGCCCCGAGAAGTCGAACGTGTACCCGCCCTTCTGCTCCTGGGCGGTCCACGTGTACAGGTAGAACCCGCTCAGACCGAGCCGCTTGCGCGCGCCGGCCATCAGCGGAAGCACGGCGGCGATGTTCCGGGCCTGTCCCGCCTCGGTCGTCTCGAAGCCGAACAGGTCTTTCGTCTTGCCCACCGACGACGGCCATCCCATCTCGTCGGCGAGCAGCGGCTTGCGGGCATCGCCGTGCTGGTTCATGACCTGCCGCATCTTCTGAATGATCGTGATCACGCCCGCCGGCTGCTTGGTGTAGGGATGCACGGCGGCGACGTCGAACTGCCCGCGGGCGCCCTTGACCGCGTAGACCTGGTTGAGGTAGTCCCACGACGTGAACCCGGGGGCGCTCGGAAAGCCGGCGAGCACGACCTTGGCGCTCGGATCCGCGCGCTTGATCGCCGTGTGGGCCGACCGCAGCAGCGCCACGTAGTCCTTGGCGAAAGGCTGGGTCGGCCACAGACTCGTCTCGTTTGGCTCGTTCCAGATCTGCCACGAGCGAATTGCGTACTTCGGATGGTGGGTCCGCCAGAACGTGCCGTGCGGCCCGTAGCGGAGGATCAGCGCCCGGAGGAAGTTCGCGTATGGCCCGGTGCGCTGCGGGATCAGCGTGTTCGCCCCGGAGGGGCCCTTCCCGTCCCACACGGGCGCCGCGAGCACGCTCGGCAGCAGCGACAGGCCGCGGCCGGCGGCATCGCCGACGATCGCGTCGAGCGGCGCCCAATTCGTCGGGACACTGTCGACGCCGTCGCTCGAGTACTGCGAGCGTTGATCGGCCGGGACGTCATTGGTCGTCGCATAGGGCTGGATCGCCCCCCAGTACAGGGCGAAGCGCACGCTCTGGACACCACTGCGCGCCATGCTGGTCAGCTGCTGTGCCAGGGTCCCCGGCGACACGGCCGTCGGCACGAGCGGCGGTCCCGCGACAACGCCGACAAAGTTGCCCGGGACCTGGGCCTTCAGGGCGACCGCGGCGGGGGCGGCAAGTGCGCAGCAGGCAAGCGCGCAGGCGAAGATGGGCGTGAGTCGGCGCCAGAGCATCGGGCGAGTGTACGAACACCAGGTCGGGCCATTAGTCGCGGTCAGAGACGCTCAGGCGCCGCAGACCGTCGCCGGCGCCCCCGCCGACGAGGCCGCCCGCATCGCCGCGGTGAACGCCGCCACGTCGGCCGACGGCGAGGACGGCGCCCGGCCGGGCGGCGGGTTGATCCCGTACCAGTCCTCGAGATACCCCGGATCGGTCTCGGGCGTCACCCACGAGTAGATGATGATCGCCCCGATCCCGCAGTCCGAGCGCCCCAGCCTGCCCACGGTCCGCGCGAGGTACCCCGGCCGCAGCCGCTCGGGCGCGCCATACGGGTTGATCGCCCGGTTGACGGGGCTGGTGGACCAGCCGAGCTCGGTGATGTAGATGGGGACGCTCGTCAGGCCGTGGGCGTCGAGGACCCGGCGCACGGCCCGCACGCGGGAGAACACGTGCGCCGGATTGACCTCGTAGAGGTGGACCCCGACGCCGTCGAGGTGACCGGCGAGCGCGGGGCGGGCCGCCAGCATCGCCGGGACGAACGTCTCGGCGTGGGTGAGGCCGCCGATCACCACCCGGGACCCCGGTGCCGCGGCATCGATCGCGGTGCGCGTCGCGAGGTAGAGATCGGCGTAGGCCGCGGCGTTCGGAGCCGGGTACCAGAACCCGCCGTCCGGTTCGTTCCACACCTCGTAGGTGCTCACCGGCCGCGGCGTGAGCGATGTGTGCGTCCGCCAGAACGCCCCGCCCGGCCCGTACCGAGCGGCGAACGCCGCGGCGAAGCTGGCGAAATCCGTCGGCATCCGTGGCGGGGAATGCAGCTGGGTCGGATCGGCCTTCGCCCAATTGGCGGCGTAGTCGAGGATCGGCAGCCAGGTGAGCCCCTGGGCCGCGAGCGCGCCGGCGATCCCGTCGTCGAACGTCCAGTCGTAGTGATGGACGCCGTCGCTCGGCGCCGCCGGCTCGGTCTTCTCCCACAGCACGTCGCTGCGAGCGAGGGTCGCGCCGGTCGCGTCGAGCGCCGCGAGTTCCGCGCTCACCTGTGCGGGCGTGAACAGCGGTGCGTTGAACAGCGTGTTGACGGTGGCCCCGAACGCCGTCGTTGGCGGCGCGGGGACCGGCGGCGTCTGGCGAGCTGTGTGACGTGTACCCCCCGCACCGCCAGAGCCGCCGCATCCACCAACCACGACCGCAGCGGCCAGCGCCGCGCACACGACCAGCCGGTGCACCGCGCTCAGGCCCGATCCTGGCGCGCGGCCGACAGCGCGCGGAGCTGACGTCGCTCCCGCTCGGCGCTGCGCCCGAGCACGCGCTTGGCCGCGATCCTCCCGCGGAAGGTGAGCGACTGGACCGTGTCATCGCGCCAGGCGCCACCGGCCCCGAGTCGCCGCCGCACGACGTCGCGCCGCGTCCGCGCGAGCAGTTCGAACGGTTCGCCGCCGAACTCGGTCACGGTCGAGCGCCCGCCGTGATGTACGACGCACGCCGAGGGCCAGAACCAGGTCTCGACCCCGCGCTGCGTGCCGTGCAGGCACAGGTCGAGGTCCTCGCCGAACAGGAAGATCTGCTCGTCGAACGGCCCGAGCGCGCGCAGCACCTCGGTACGAGCGACGAGGGCGCAGCCGACGGCCCATCCGACCCGCCGCGGCGCATCCGCCCGCCACGGCGCCAGGGCGACGCCGAGCCGCCCCGGCACGCACCGCGGCGGGAGCACCGCTCGCAGCGCGTCGAACGGGGACCCGGGGACCGGGTGGGCGGTGTCCTGCCGGCTGCCGTCCGGGCAGAGGACGAGCGGCGCGAGCAGTCGCGGCGGGGCGTCGCCGCGCAGCGCCTCGCCGACGAGCTCGGCGAGCGAGGTGTCGAGCAGCTCAACGTCGGGGTTGATCAGGGCCGTGACCGGCTCGCGCACCTCGTCGAGCCCGCGGTTACAGGCGCGGCCGAAGCCGACGTTGTCCGACAGGGGGATGACGACGCTCGAGGCGTACCGCGACGCGACCGCCACGGTGTCATCCGACGACGCGCAATCGACGACGATCACGCGCGTTCCCGGCAGGTGACGGGAGGCCGACTCCAGTAGCGTTTCCACGTCTGCGGCGGAATTGCGGGTCACCGTCACGAGCGCGAGTGAATCGGGTGCTTCCCGCCTCATCACGCTGAGAAGGCTATTGACTGCATAGACTGACCCTCGGTGCCTGCACGAGTCCAGAGTCCGGAAAACGTCTCCCGCGTCGCGCTCGTCCATGATTTCCTGCTCGACCTGCGCGGAGCCGAGCGCGTGTTCCTCGAGCTGTGCAAGATCTGGCCGAACGCGGACCTCTACACGACCGTCTATGACGAGGACGGAACGGAGGGGCGGTTCGCCGGCCGCCGCGTGTACACCTCGTTCCTGCAGCGGCTGCGGCCGACAGCCCGGACGTTCCGCGCGCTGCTCCCGCTGTACCCGGCTGCGATCGAGTCCTTCGATCTCAGCGACTACGACCTCGTCGTCTCGAGTTCCTCGGCGTGGGCGCACGCGGTCATCTGCGACGAGCGTTCCGTCCACGTGAGCTACTGCTACAACCCGTTCCGCTACGCCTGGAACGACCGCGATCGCACGCTCGCGAGCCGCAACGACCCGATCAGCCGCGCCTTCCTGCGCCGGATCTTCCGCCGCTGGCGCCAATGGGATTGGATCGCGGCTCAGCGCACCGACCGCTACATCGCGATCTCCCGGACGACCCAGGCCCGGATCCGGACGTACTTCGGCCGCGAGTCCAACGTGGTCTACCCGCCGGTCGCCACCGAGCGGTTCCATCGGGCGCCGGTCGGCGATCACTACGCGCTCGTCTCCGAGCTGATGCCGCACAAGCAGATCGAGGACGCGATCGAGGCGTTCAACGCGCTGCGGCGACCGCTCGTCGTCGTCGGTGACGGACCGGACGCCCGCCGCCTCAAGCGCGCCGCCGGACCGACCATCCGCTTCACCGGTCGGGTCGGCGATGGCGACGTCGCGGAGATTCTCCAGACCGCGCGGGCGCTCGTCGTCACCGCGATCGAGGAGTTCGGGATCGCCGCCGTCGAGTCGCAGGCGGCCGGACGCCCGGTGATCGCCCGCCGCGGCGGTGGCGCCCTGGAGACCGTCGTCGACGGGATGACCGGGACGTTCTGGACGGGGGGTGCGCGTGAGCTTGCCGACACCGTCGCGGAGTTCGACGACGCGGCGGTTGACCCGCAGGCGTGCATCCGCAACGCGGCGCGTTTCAACAAGGCGAGCTTCCGGGCCGGGATCGAAGCCGAGGTCGAGGCGGCGTGCACGAGCGACACTCGCCCGGCAGCCGGCGATCGGCAGCTTCGTCCCACGGCCCGGTTCGTGATGCGGGCAGCGCGGAGCCAGAACCGCTAACCGCGGCCCTCGGCCGCGAGAGCGAGAGCGAAGCCGGCGATGGTGCAGGAGAGTCCGATACGGCGGGCCATCGCGATGGCCGCGATCGCCGCGCTCCTCGTGGGCCCGACCGTGCTCGCGTTCTTCGCCGGCGGCTTCTTCGATCTTCCACGCGCCTGGGCGGGGATCATTGCCTGGGCGGCCGTGTTCGCCGCGGCGCTCGTCGTGCCGCACCCGCTGCCGCGCGACCGCGCCGCGCAGCTGAGCCTCCTCGGCCTCGCGCTTCTCGCCGTCTGGACGCTCATCTCGACCCTGTGGGCACCGATCCAGGGCGATGCCTTCGGCGCCGGCGTGCGCGTGTTCGTCTACCTCGGCGTGCTCATCAGCGCCTGCGCGCTGCTGCGGGCCGAGTCCGCCCAGCGCTTCGTCGAGCCGGTGCTGACGGCCGGGATCACGATCGTTATCACCTACGGGATCTCCGAGCGACTGTTTCCGGGGCTGCTGCACTTCTACCGGTCGATCAGCGCCGAGGGCCGGCTCGAGCAGCCGCTCACCTACTGGAATGCGATGGGCGAACTCGCCGCGATCGGTGTCGTTCTCGCGGCTCGGCTGCTCGGCGATCCGCGCCGCCGGTGGGCGCTCCGGGCGGCGGCGCTCGTTGCGTGCGCGCCGCTCGGTCTCGGGCTGTACCTGAGCTTCTCACGCGGGGCGCTGTTCGCCTGCGCGGCCGGTCTGCTGACGCTGATCGTCGCGCTGCCACAGCGCGGCCAGGCGCGGGCGACGCTGCTCGCGCTCGTCGTCGTCGTCCTCTCCGCCGCCGTCTCGGCGCCGTTCGGCGGCGTCACCGCGCTGAGCGGTTCGCTCTCGGCTCGGGAGACCCAGGGCATCGGTGTGTGCGTGGCGCTCGTCGTGATCGTGATTGCCGCCGTGCTCGTCGCCCGTCGGCTGCTCGTCCCCGACCTGCCCGGCCGGATTCGCCTGCCCCGCCACGCAGCAGCGCTCGCGCTCGGGCTCGTCTGCGTCGGGCTCGCGGTCGCGATCATCGCCGGTGCCCATGAGGCCGGCGGGCGACCCCTCGCCGGCGGTGCGACTCGGCTGACGACCTTCGAGAGCAATCGCTACGACTACTGGCGGGTCGCGCTGCACGCGTTCGGCCAGCAGCCGCTCCGGGGTGTCGGCGCCGGTGGGTGGGCGGTCGAGTGGCTCAGCCGCCGCCCGTACGCGGTCGGCGCCCAGGACGCGCACTCGCTGCCGCTCCAGACCCTGGCCGAGCTCGGAATCATCGGATTCGCGATGCTCGTCATGTTCCTGGGTGGGCTCGCCGTCGCCGCGCGCCGTGCGCACCGCGTCGCCCCGGCGGTGGCGGCCGGTCCACTCGCCGGCTTCGTCGCCTACGTCGCGCATTCTCCAATTGACTGGGACTGGCAGATGCCGGCCCTGACGATCGTCGCGCTTGTCCTCGGCGGTATGTTGCTGGCCCTCACCGAGCGCTCTGAGCCGGTTGCGGCCGAGACTGCGGTGGGCGATCCGGCGCCGCCTGAGAGCGCGCGTGCCCCGGAGCGGTCCGCTACCGTCCATGCCTCGCATGCGAGCGCCCGAACGTCTGGAGCTGAGGGGGCAGGAGCTGGATCTCACCGAGACTGATCAGGGTCACGGTTTCGTCGAGACCGAGCCGCAGCCACCGGAGGGTCGACTGAAGATCCTCATCCTTGCCGACCGCTGCTGGAGTCACCCACAGGGTGGCGGCACGGGCGCGAACCTGTACGCCCAGGTGCGTCGCTGGGCCGACGCCGGACACGAGCTCACGGTGATCGCCGGCGACTACCCCGGGGCTCAGCGCGTCGAGCGGCTCGGACCGAACCTCGTTGTTCACCGGATGGGCGGCCGCGCCACCGTGTTCCCCCGAGGCGCGTGGGCGGTCATGCGCGGGCTCGGCCGCGACGCCGACGTCGTGCTCGAGATCATCAATGGCATCACGTTCCTCACCCCGCTGTGGCTGCGCAAGCCGCGCGTCGCGCTCGTCTGTCATCCCCACCGCGATCTCTACGTCGGCGAGTTCGGCCGGGGTCGCGGGCGCATCCTGGCGGCGATGCTCGAGGAACTCCCGCTCCGTGTGATGTACCGCAGGGCGCCGTTTCTGACGATCTCCGAGTCGGCGAAGGACGACCTCGTGAAGATCGACGGGATCCCGCGCGAGCACATCCGCGTCTCCTACTGCGGCGTCGAGCCCGGGATGTTCGAGCCGGCGCCGAAGGCCGCGGAGCCAAAGCTCCTCTACCTCGGCCGGTTGAAGGCCTACAAGCGGATCGAGCATGTACTCGATGTGCTCGAGGCGATTCCCGGCGCAACCCTCGACATCGTCGGCGACGGCGATCACCGGGAGGCGCTTGAGGCCGAGATCGCGCGCCGCGGCCTGGGCCCGCGGGTCGAGATGTACGGCCACGTCGATGACCGCAGCCGCGCCGAGCTCTACGCCCGCGCCTGGATCCTGCTCACCGCGTCGTCCTCGGAGGGTTGGGGGCTGACCGTGATCGAGGCCGCGCTGTGCGGCACCCCGAGCGCGGCCCTCGCCGTCGGCGGGTTGCGGGAGTCGATCGTCGACGGAGAGACCGGCGTGCTCGCGGACGACATGGACGAGCTCATCCGCCGCGTCTCGCACCTCATCGCGAACCGCGATGAGCTTGACCAGCTCGGCGACGCCGCTCGCCGGCGGGCGCTGACCTTCTCCTGGGAGCGCACGGCGGAGGCCAACCTCGCCGTCCTGCGCGCCCACGCCCGGACCCTGGCGAGGCGATGATCGCCGAGAAGCACCAGCGGTGGCAGGTGCTCGAGGGCCGCTCGCGGATCGACGAGGTGCTGACCGAGTTCGTCGCTCGACGGGTGATGAAGGTGACCCACCAACGTCCCGGTCTGATCGAGGTCAAGGGCGGCTCCGCGCTCGCCGCCGGCAAACGGGCCCAGGCGCTGGACTGGCTGCCGGTCAAGGGGCAGATCGCCTACACCCAGGAGGGCTCACACGTCCAGATCGAGGCGACGATCGGGCCCCGCGGGCGCCCGCACCTCCGCCGCCACATGTTCGAGGAGCTCTACGACCACAAGCTCTCGAGCTGGCTCGCCGACCTCGATCGCACCCTGCGCTCGCGGACCGAGTCCGTCGAGCCGGCCGAGCCGTCACCCACGAGCTCCAGCCACTGACCCCCCAGAACCCGTGGCGAACGCCCGGCCCGGCGTTCGGGCCGCGCAAGGTTTCCGCCGCATAGCGGCGGGTTGCTTGCAAGCTAAGTGCCGGATACCGGAACCTTCCTTGCGCGCCACCCAGCGCCACGAGCGGAACAACGTCCTGATGACCGGCACTCAGTCGGAGGACGCCACCGGCGCCACCGACGCCCGCTCCTCGATCGCCTCGTCGTCCGTTGCCGCCCCTGCCGCCGCCGTCGCCACCGCCGGACGGCGGCGGTCAAAGACGTGCCGCAGGGACAGGATCGGCCGTTCGAGCAGGTAGTAGCTGAGCGCCGCGATCGCTGTCGTCCACACGAGCGTCCCCACCGACCACCACACCCAGGGGTGGATGACCGAATGGGCCCCGAAGTTCCACTTCTCCAGCTGCGCGAGCACCGGGGTCTGCCAGAGGTAGATCCCGTAGGAAACGAGCCCGAGCCAAGCCAGCCAGCGCAGCGACAGCACGCGCCGGACGAGCCCGCGGGACTGCTCTCCGACGACGGCCGGGAACAGCAGCCCGAACGCGACCGCGGCGTAGAGCGCGTGGCGCCCGAGGTACTGAGCGACCGGCATCGGCGCGAAGAACGTCCGGCTGATCCCGATTTGGGTGCTCACCGCCCAGAAGGCAACCGCTGCGAACAGCCAGGAGAGCCCCGGCCAGCGCTCGACCGCCCGGACCGGCCGCGTCTTGCGACCCCCGAACTCGATCCACACGCTCAGCACCGCGAGTCCCATGCCGAGCGCGAACTGGTCCAGGTAGCTCGGGAGCGCGTCGAGGGCGGGCGAGATGTCGACCTGGTGGGGATTGCCACTGCTGAGGACGACCGCCTTCCACCCCTCCGAGAAGACGACGAGCACGAGTAGTCCGATCACTTCGGTGCGCATCCCCTGGCGCAGCCCCGTCACGGGTCGGCGGCGCAGCACCCACGCATACACCGGAATGAACGCGTAGAACGCGACCTCGATCGTCAGCGTCCATGCCTGCGTGAGGCCTCCGGAGAGCGTGTTGCGGCTGTAGGTCTGGCCGAGCAGGAAGTAGAACGGCGCCCCCTTGGCGCTGAACACGCCGGCCTGGAGCGCGGAGGTCCCGACCCATAGCGCCGTCACCGTCAGCGCGACCCAGTAGGCGGGGACGATCCGCAGAAAGCGCCGCCAGGCGTAGGGTCCGGTCGCCGGCGCCGGGCGGCCGCCGAGCCGCGCGCGGACGAACGGCCGGTACAGGAGCAACCCGGAGATGAGGAAGAAGATGGCGACGCCGACGTCGAGCCGTTGGGCATAGGGGCTCAGCACGCTCGACGGGTTTCCGGACACGCCGGCGCTCACCGCCGTGTGCGTGAGCAGGACGCTGACCGCGGCGATCGCGCGCAGCGAGTCGACCAGGGGGAGACGGTCGGCGCGGGCGTTCACCGGGCCAATTGTCGCGGATGGCAATGGCTCGCCTATCCTGCGGGCGGTGAGCCTGCTCCCGCGCACGTTTGCTGGACGACTGGCCGCCATCGCCGTGCTTGGACTCGGGCTGCGCGCAATCTACCTCTACGCCCTGGCCCGCAACGTCCACGGTGTCGGCGACTGGTACTTCTACCACTGGCAGGCCCAGGCGATCTCCCAGGGACACGGGTTCATCGATCCCTGGATCCTGCTCGGCACCCACCAGTACCGCCCGTCGGCGATCCACCCGCCGCTGTATCCACTGCTGTTGTCCGGCATCTATGAACTTGGCGGGCACAGCGCGTTGGATCAGCGCTCGCTCGGGCTGCTGCTCGGCACGATCACGCTCGTGCTCGTCGGTCTCCTCGGCAAGCGCGTCGGAGGACCGCGGCTCGGCTTGATCGCCGCCTTCCTGTATGCCGTCTACCCCCTGATGATCGCCGTCGACGGCGACCTGATGAGCGAGACGTTGTACGGACCGCTGATCGCCGGCACGCTCCTGATGAGCTTCGCGGTGATCGATCGCCCGCGCGTCTGGCGCGCGGTCGGCCTCGGTGCCCTCATCGGGTTCGCGGCGCTGACCCGCTCTGAGGCGCTGCTGTTCATCCCGTTCCTCGTCCTCCCGATCGCCTACCGGGCGCGGCCGAACTGGCAGGGGCGGGGCGTGATCGCCGTCGCCGCGATCATCGGCTGCGTCGTCGTGCTCACGCCCTGGACGATCCGCAACGAGAACGTGTTCGGACGGTTCGTGCTCGTGTCGACCAACGACGCCACCGTGCTTGCCGGCGCGAACTGCAACTCGACCTACCACGGGGTCAACCTTGGGGGCTGGGACATCACCTGCGTTCGGCCCCGGACGACGACGAACGAGGCCGCGCAGGCGGCGATCTGGCGCCGTGACGGGCTCAACTACGCGACGAACCACCTCACCCGCCTGCCGTTGGTGGTCGCCATTCGCGAGCTCCGGGTGTGGGACCTGTGGCAGCCGCTGCGCCAGGCCCGGAACTTCGCCGAGGGGGATCTGCGCTGGGTCGAGGAGGTGGGCGTCGTCGTCTACTACGGGCTGATGCTGCTCGCGATCGCCGGCGTGTTCGCGCTCCGTCGCCGCCGGCACTCGGTGCTGCTCGTGCTCCTCGCTCCCGCGGTCGTCGTCTGCGTCTCGACCGCCATCGGCTACGGCGTGCCGCGCCTGCGTCACACGTTCGAGATCCCGCTGCTCGTTCTCGCCGGGGCCGGCATCATCGCGGTCCAGGAACGCCTCGCTTCCCGGCGGAGATCCGCGGCGCCGCGATCGCTCGCGACCACCGAGACGCACGCGGTATGACGTCGTCCCGGTTTCGCCGGGCGCTGATCGCGATCGCGATCGGTGGCCTCGTCCTCCGCGTGATCTACGCCTACGCGATCGCCAAGTCGCGGCCGCTGATCGGCGATGCGCTCGAGTTCCAGCAGCAGGCGAACCTGCTCGCCGATGGCCACGGCTACATCCAGGTGTTCCCGTTCTACTTCTCGCACATCTCTCGTCCGAGCGCCGACAAGCCGCCGCTGTACCCGTTCCTGGAGGCGATCCCGTCGTTGTTCGGGGGTCGTAACTGGGCGTGGCACGACCTCGTCGACATTCTCGGTGGAACGGCGCTGATCGGCGTCGTGGGGCTGCTCGGTCGCCGCGTGGCCGGTGCTCGCGCCGGGATCATCGCCGCGGCCATCGCCGCGATCTACCCGCTGCTCATCGCCGCGGACGGATCGCTGCGCAGCGAGACGATCTACGCGCTGCTCGTGACCCTGTCGCTGCTCGTCGCTATCTGGTGTCGCGATCGACCGACGCCGCGGCGCGCCGCCGCGCTCGGGGCGGTCATCGGACTCGCGGCATTGACCCGGGGCGAGGCGCTGCTGCTGCTCGTGATGCTGCCGTTCGCGGTCGCCGGCTGGCGACGCGGGCTGATCAGTGTCGCCGCCTGCGTGATCGTGCTCGCCCCGTGGCTCGTGCGGACCTGGGCCGCGTTCGGTCAGCCGGTGTTGATCTCGACGAACGTCGGTGGCCTGCTCGCCGGCGCCAACTGTGCCCAGACCTACTCGGGCCCGCTGCTCGGTCAGTGGACGCTCGCCTGCCTCCCGAAACCGCAGTACACGAACGAGGCGCAGGAGTCGAACCGCATGCGCTCGATCGGGCTGCGCTACGCCAAGGACCACGCGAGTCGGCTGCCGGTCGTGATCGCAGCTCGGCTCGGACGCTCGTTCGAGCTGTTCCGTCCGAAGGAGCAGTGGGAAATGGAGGCGTTCTACGAGGGGCGCAGCCTCCAGGTCGAGCGGGCAGGCGTCCTCATGTACTACGTCGTCGCGCTGCTCGCGATCGCCGGCGCCGTGATCCTGCGCCGCCGCCATGGTCCCTGGCTCGTCCTCCTCGCCCCGATCGTGCTCGTCGTGTTCGTCTCGATCACGGCCTATGGGTTCACCCGGTTCCGCGTCGGTGCCGAGCCCGCGCTCATCGTCCTCGCCGCGGTCACGCTCGATGCGGCGATCGCCCGCTGGTGGCCGGCGATCCGGCGCCGACGGGGTCTTCGCAGCATGCAAACCGCGATCATCCACTGATGCTTGCTCGAGCCGCCCTCGCCGTCACGGCGCTGATCGTCGGTGTCTGGATGGCCGTGCTCATCCACGACGCCCACCAGTTCGATCGGGCGACGAACCCGCCTCCGGGCGGGTTGGCCGGCCTCGCCCGGGATCTGCGCAGGCCGGGCGCCCTGCAGGCCCGGATCGACCCGCTGCGTGCCTCGACGTCTCTCAACCCCGGCTCGGCCGCGGACCTCCAGATCGCCCTGTTCTACGAGATCCGGGCGCTCCCGGGCGACTTCAACCGCGGACTGCAGATCGCCCAATCGGTGACCCGTCGCGAGCCGCAGAATCTCACCGCCTGGGTGACGGTCTACCGGATCGAACGTGACAAGCGCGACGCCGCCGGCGTGCAGGCCGCCTTCAACCACGTCCGCCAGCTCGACCCGCGGGTGGTGCGACCCTGATTACACTCCCCCGCCGAATGCTGAGGGTCCGCCGAGATGCTGGATTCACGCTCGGCTTCGCCGCCCTGGCCCTTGTGATCGCGTTCTGGCAGCGCCCCGGGTTGGCGACGTCGGACACGAAGATCGACCTCCATGTCGATCCGCTTCGCTTTCTCGGTGACGTCGCGTCCGTGTGGACGCCGACGAACGGGCTCGGCGAGGTCCACAGCGCCCAGTACGGCGGCTATCTGTGGCCGATGGGGCCGTTCTTCGCGCTGTTCCACGAGCTGGGAATCTCGCCGTGGGTCGTGCAGCGGCTGTGGTTTGCACTCGTGCTGTTCCTCGCGGCCTGGGGACTGCTCAAGCTGCTCGATGAGCTGATCGGCCGCCCCCGGGGGATCGTCCACCTCGTCGCGGCGACGTTTTTCATCCTCAACCCCTACACCGTCGTGTTCACGGCCCGCACGACGATCACCCTGTGGGGCTATGCGGCGCTCCCGTGGCTGCTGCTCGCGGTCCATCGTGGGGTCCGGACCCAGCGCGGCTGGCGCGCCTGGTGGTGGCCGGCGGCGTTCGGGCTGATCTTCATGTCGACCGGCGGCGGGGTCAACGCGGCGGTCGTCTTCTACATGGCGGTCGGGCCGGTTCTGCTGATGATCTACGAGCCCGCGATGGGCCACGTCCGCTGGCGGGACGCGGGCGCGTTCTTCGGACGGGCGGTGCTGCTCAGCCTGCTCGCCTCGTTGTGGTGGATCTCCGCGCTGCTCGTCCACGTGCGCTACGGAATCGACTTCCTCCAGTACACCGAGCAACCGCGCACGATCTGGGGGACGAACGGGATCTCCGAATCGATCCGCCTGATGGGGTACTGGACGTCGTACATCGGCGGCGGCTATCCGAAGCCCGGTTTCCCGTACTTCAGCGATGGCCGCACCCTGCTGTTCAACGTCCCCGTCGTCCTCGCATCGTTCCTGTTGCCGGCGCTCGCGATCCTCGCGTTCGTGTGGGCCCGGCGCTGGCGCTACGCGTCGTTCTTCGTGCTCATGATCGTCGTCGGGGTCACGATCATGGCCGCCGGCTTCCCCGACGGGACGCCCCTGCGCTCCTCGATGGAGTGGATCTACTACCACGTGTTCGTCACCCGCTTTCTCCGGACGACGGACAAGGCGGCGCCGCTCCTCGCGCTCGGGCTCGCCTGCCTGCTCGGCCTCGGGGCACGGCTCGCCTGGCACTGGCTGAGAGCGCGTGATCTCCGTCGCTGGCGCACGCCTGCCCTGATCGCGGCGCCGACCGCCCTCGCCGCGCTGATCCTCGTCGCCGCCTGGCCGCTCGTCGAGGGCAAGGCGATCGACAGTCAGCTCACCTGGAAGCAGATCCCCACCGCATGGCGGCAGGTCGGCAAGGCGCTTGACCAGAGCCTGGCGACGAACACGCGCGCCATCGTCCTCCCGGGCGACGTGTTCGCGTACTACAAGTGGGGTGGCACCGTCGACGCGATCCTCCCCCGGCTGACCAAGCGGCCCGTGGCGATCCGCTACGAGACGCCCTACGCCGATCTCCACGCCGACGATCTGCTCGGAACGATCGACAGCCTGGTCCAGCAGAACCGGGCGTATCCCGGGCAGCTCCAGCCCCTGCTCGGCCTCATCGGTGCCGGCTCCGTCGTGCAGGGATTCGACGACGACACCCGGCGCGACGGCGCGGTCGATCCCGCGATCGCAACCCTGGCGCTCTCATCGCAGAACCTGGGGACCCCTCGGGGGTACGGTCGGCTGTCCCCGGTCCCGCCGGCACAGGGTGACCTCGGTCCCACCCAGAAACTGCCGGAGGTGCGCCAGTACACGCTCTCCGGCGGCCGCGGGATCGTCCACGTCGACCAGGGCCGCTCGACGATCGTCGACGGCTCGGCGAACGGCCTCGCCGACCTGGCGGCGTTCGGGGCGCTGCCCGCCCACGGCCCGATCTTCTATGCCGGAGACCTGGGCGCCACGCGGATCGCCGGCGCCGCCAAGACCGGGAGCAACATCGTCGTCACCGACTCGAACCGGCGCGCCTTCTTCCTCCCGCAGTTCACCCAGCAGAACGTCGGCCCGGTCCTCACCCAGACCGACCCGATCACCAAGGCGGAGGCCGACGTCAACCCCTTCCCATCCGCGGGCTCGGCGGGCCAGACGGTCACCGTGCTGCAGGGCGTGCGGTACCTGACCGGGCCATACGCCAACGGCTTTGAGTCATTCCCTGAGCACGTCCCCGCCGCGGCCTTCGACGGCAAGCTCAGCACCGCGTGGGTGCCCTACGGCGACCCGCAGCCCGACCGCTGGTTCAGGGTCGGCTTTGAGCACCCGATCGACGTGCCGTACGTCGACATCTACCCCGTGACCGGGATCCACGGTCGTACGACCTCGGTGGCGGTCGGCAACAAGGTGGTCCCGGTGCATCCCGGCTGGAACCGGATCCCGCTCGGCGCTCACCACATCAGCAGCCTGCGGATCGCGATCGCGTCCGTGCTCAAGCCGCGCAAGCCGGGGCCCGGAGGGATCCAGGAGGTCCGCATCCCCGGCGTGCATATCCGCCCGCTGCTCCGCGCACCGCTGCTCGTCGGCAAGGCGCTCGCCGGGCGCGACACGAGCCACGCGGCCCTCAGCTATCTGTTCGCGCGGATGACCGGTGACGACCCGTTCCGTCGCGACCGCTACGTCGATGCGCCCGGGCTCTCGAACCTCGTCGACAAGCAGGATGCCGAGACCGCGATCAACCGCGTCGTGTTTGCGCCCGCCACACGCTCCTACGCCGTCGATGCGCGCGTCGATCCTGCCCCGGAGGCCCCCGATTCGCTGTTTGACCGCCTCGTCGGCGTCCGCAGCCCCGAGCGCTTCACGTCCTCGAGCCGCTTCCACAACGATCCCGCGTACCGGGCGTCGAGTGCGTTCGACGGGACCGCCGGCACTGCCTGGGTCGGCCTCTGGATCCGCCCCGCCGATCCGCTGCCATGGATCGGCTGGGACGCTGGGCGGACGATCACCGTCCGTCAGCTACGCCTCACCCCGACGTCGCTGCCCGTCCGCCGCCCGACGCGGGTCGCGCTGAGCTGGGCCGGCGGGAGCACCGGCGCGCTCGCGGTCGGCGCCGACGGCCGTGTCGTGCTCCCCGCTCCCGTCCGCGCGCGGTCCTTCCGGCTGACGATCCTCGACGCGGCGTTCGGAGCCGGGATCACCACGCGCCAGCAGTTCACGCGCGGCGTCGGCATCGGCGAGCTGAGCGTGCCCGGCGTGGCGCCGGTGCGGATCCCCTCCTCCGGCGCTCTGCACAGCACGTGCGGCGACGTCCACGCGACCGTCGCGGGCCGCGACGTGTCGATGCGGGTCATCGGGACGGTCGCGGAGCTGAACGCCGGACGCCCGATCCCCGCCCTGGCGTGCGGCGGTCCCGTGACGATGCCCGCGGGGATTCAGTACGTGAGCACCTCGGCAGGCCCATTCAGCGTTGACCTGCTCCGGCTGAACTCGCCGGCGCCGTCCCCGGTCGCCGCTCCTCCCGGCGGCGGCACGGTCGTCAACCCGGGGACCATCGGGCGCTACTCGGTCTCCGGCGTTCGTCTCAACCTTCCAAATCCGGGTTGGGTCGTCCTCGGCGAGAGCTTCGACACCGGCTGGCAGGCGACGTGCGACGGCCACTCGCTCGGAACCCCGCAGGTGATCGACGGGTTCGCCAACGGGTGGCTCGCGCCCGCCGGCTGTCAGCGCGTGACGTTCACGTTCGCGCCCCAGAACGGGGTGAACCGCAGCTACGTCATCTCGGCGGTGGTCGCCGCCCTCCTCCTCCTGTTGCTCGTGTTCACCCGCCCGCCGAAGCTACGCGAGGAGGATCACCTCTCGCCCCTCCTCGACGTGCCCGCCGCGCGCACGCCGATGCCGCTGCGCCGCGCGATCCCGCTGGCGATCGCCCTCGCGCTCCCGCTCAGCTTCATCTTTGCCTGGCGCTCGGCCCTGTTCATCGCGCCGGTGCTCGCGATCGTCTTCTGGCGCGGGATCGGCCCGCGTCCGCTCGCCGCGGCCTCCGCGTTCCTGATCGCGGTCGCGATCCCGATCGAGTACGTGATCGCCCAGCCGAACAACGAGGGTGGCTACAACTTCGGCTACAGCGTCGACGTCATCTACGCCCACTGGATCGGCGTCGTCGCCGTCATCCTGCTCGGGCTGTCGGGCTGGTTCACGCTCACCGCCGCCCGCGGCCGGCGCGCCGACCGAACGCCGCCGCCGCTGCCGGGTACCCCCGGGTCGCGGACGGTCGACGGTCCGCGTGACGATCCCCGCGACGACCCCCCGAACCAGCCCGAGGCCCCGCACGAGGAGCCCGCGCCGGTTTAGCAGCCGCGCGGTCCGGCAAAACGGCGCATCGAGAGCGACCGAGAGCGACCGAGAGCGACCGAGAGCGACCGAGAGCCGCGCGGCAAGCGCCCGACGGGGAATATTTCGCCAAAGCACGCCGCGCCGATGGATTGGGGCGCACGACTCCCCCTCACGGGGCGTTTCGCGCCCGAACCCGCGGGCCGGACCCGATTTGGCGAATCATTCCCCTCCGGCGTGCCGGAACGCCGAGACGGCTGGCAGACCTCGCGGCCGGTTCGGGGTCACCCTCTCGATGCGCCGTTCGCCCGCCGAAACCTCACGTTCTTGAACTTCAGGACCGGCCGCTCGATCACGTAGTAGCTCACCCCGGCGGCCGCGACCGCCCAGGCGATCGTCACGACGCTGAGGACGACGAACGTCATCGATGACCACCAGCCCAGCGCGCCGCCGTCGATCAGCTTGCCGACGAGCGGGCTGTGCCACAGATAGATGCCGTAGGAGATGAGCCCGAGCCACGCGAGCAGGCGCCAGCTGAGCACGCGCGCCGGTACCCCCCGCGCGGGGCTGACCGCGGCCGGAAGCACGATCAGCACCGCGATCACGCCGAACGCGATGTGCCGGACCATCCCCCGGAACGGCAACTCCCGCAGCAGCGGGCCGGAGGGGACGACCGGGTAGTGCGCAACCGCGGCCACGAGCACGTAGAGCCCGAGCGCGCCCAGCCAGCACATCGCCGGACGGTGGCGCACCGCCTCGATCACCGCCGGCACCCGGCGGCCGTCCTGCAGCGCGACGCTCAGCACCGCGAGCAGCATGCCGAGGGCGAACCAGTCGAAGTTCTCCAGGATCGAGGCGGTGAGCACGCTGCTTGACCCCGAGAGATCGATCGCCCGGAGCGCGAGCGACGCGAGCGCGAGCCCGGTGAGCACGATCACCTCGAGCCGAATCCGGTCAACACGCCAGCGGGCGGCCAACCGCGCGAGCGCGGCGCCGTAGAACGGCAGCAGGATGTAGAACGTCACCTCGACACACAGCGTCCACGCCACCGCGAGCCCGCCGTAGATCGTGTGCGCGCTGTAGATCTGGAGGAAGAAGTAGTACCGCCACCAGTCCCCGGTGAAGACGCCGTGGAGGTTCGCGTAGGCGGCGAGCACGGTGAGCGCGACCCAATAGGCCGGGATGATCCGCAGCGCCCGTCGCCAGGCGTAGGACCACGTGTTCGTCGGCGGCGCGCCGACCACCGCTACAGCCAGGAACGGCCGGTAGAGGAGGAACCCGGAAATGACGAAGAACACCGGGACCCCGAGGTCGAGGTTGTGCCACAGCGAGCCCCACCAGGTGTTGGTTGAGAAGCCGCTGAACGTCGCCGTGTGCGTGAGCAGCACCGCGAGCGCGGCGAGCGCGCGCACGGAGTCGATCAGTGGGAACCGGGGATGACCGGGAGGGGGCGCGACGGCGGCGGGCGCCGGCGCCGTATCGGCATCGCGAGGCGGGGCCTCGGCGGGCGCGGTCACAGGGCCAGCCGACACCGTCACGGCGCCAACGATACTCGCCGATCCCCGTCCCGACGCCGTCGCCGGCCGACGATCATCGCGGCCACGATCGCCACCAGCGCGACGAGGCTGACGAGCCAGCCGATCCGCCAGCTGAGCGGGGCGTAGTGCAACGTGACGGTGTGCGTGCCGGCCGGCACGGGGACGCCGCGCAGGACGTAGTCGACGCGGCTGACCGGCACCGAATGTCCGTCGACCGTCGCCTCCCAGCCGGGCGCATAGGCGTCGTCGAGGACGAGTAGGCCCGGCCGCTGCGCGCTCACCCGCACCCGAACCCGCTCGGGCGCATACGACGTCACCACGGCCCGCCCGGCGGCCGCGCCCGGACT
The DNA here is from genome assembly GCA_963850335.1 of uncultured Solirubrobacterales bacterium. GTDB lineage: Bacteria > Actinomycetota > Thermoleophilia > Solirubrobacterales > Solirubrobacteraceae > Palsa-465. The sequence continues at coordinate 571,439 of CAWKKY010000005.1, forward strand.
CGCGCTCCCGCTCGCGCCCGAGCCCGAGCCCGCAGCGCCTACCTGGGACACGCCCGCGATCGGATGCTCGGTCACCGCCACGGTGCGCGGCGTGAACCGCGGGCTCGTCACCGCGTTCAGTGCCGCCGAAGCGCTCGGGACGCTCTGCTGTGCGGACACGACCACCGCTCGCGGCTGGGCGCCGGAGACCGCGTACACGCGGGCATCCGGTCCGCGGTAGACCTCATGGACGCCGGGCAGATGCAGCGGGGGCACGTCCAGGGAGACGAGCAGGTTGCCGACGCCGAGCAGGCGGAGGGTGCGCAGCCGACGCGCATCGACCTTCGGCAGGATGAGGGGGATATCGGAGAACGTCGTCCCCACCTGGGAGGGATGCTCGGGGTCGACCTCGCGGCGCCACAGCCGGTCGAAGCGACTCGCGATCGGGATGTCGTAGCCCCCGGCCTCCTGGAGGTGGTAGCGCATCGCGATCACATTCCAGGCGATGTTCTGCGTCGCCTCATACCGCGTGTCGCGGTGGGCCTCGAGATACCGGATCGCGCCGGTCGCCGGCTGGCGCGCGTCCGCCTGCGCGACCGCGGGGTTGTAGCCCATCCCGGCGCGGAAGAGGTCGAGCACGATGAGCCCGGCGGCGAGCGCGATCAGCATCGTCCCGCGCAGCCGTCCCCGCGCCGCGAGCACGATCAGCGCCGCCGCGGTGGCGCCAAAGGCGAGCCATGCGAGCAGCGAGGCGAGGTGGATCATGCTCGTCGTGTTCGGGTCCGGATTCGCCGGGGGATGGACGAGCCCCGTCGCCACGAGGACCGCGTGCGCGGAGATGTGGTGGATCTCGTCCCGGGCGAGCACGAACACCACCGGGATGAGCAGCGGGATGCCGAGCAGGAGCGCGAGCCGGCGCGGGCGGACGGACTCCAGACGCCCGCTGCGGACGTCGTCGAGGCCCCATCCGGCGAGCAACGCGAGCGCGATCATGTACCACGGGATCAGCCGGCTGTTGTGGCCGGTGCTGAAGATCGGCAACCGGGTCACGATCTGCAGGAACGGTGGGATTCCGACCGCCACGGCGAGACCGGTGAAGCCGAACACGGCGATCGCGACCCGCTCGACGCTCGGTCGCACACGCAGCGCGACGACGGACAGCAGCAGCGGAAGGGCTCCCGCGTAGTACGCCTGGGCGCGGATGAACGGGCTCAGCGGCGTCTGCGTCGCCCGGCCCCAATAGTCGGGCAGGAAGATATTCAGCAGGCCGCGCGTCGCGAGGTGCTCGTCGATGGCCGTCCCGGCCCGCTGATGGAGGTCGGCGGAGCCGAGCAGGAGCTCGACGAACGGCGCCAGCACGAGCGCCGCGAGTGCCGTGCCGCCACCGATCCCGAGGCAGAACCCGGCGAGCACCCGCCGCCCGTATCGCCGGCGATCAGAGGCGGCCCGCCATGCCGGGATCGCGCGGAGCAGGAAGAACGCCACGACGGCGACGAGGATGTCGAAGCTGGATTCCGCATGTCCGGCGAGGAACTGGGCCCCGACGGCGAGCGCGAGCGTCCCGGTGCTGAGCGGATCCGGCCGTCGGACGACGAGCTCAGTGGCCCACAGCAGCCATGGAAACACCGCCCACACGCCCGCGTGGGGATACGCGAGCCACGTGATCAGCCAGAAGTTGAACCCGTAGACGAGGCCGGCGATGAGCGCGCTCGCGTCGCGCATCCGCAGCGCCCGGGCGAGCAGGAACGTCCCGAACGCAGCGGCGAACAGCTTCAGTGCCGCGCTCCAACCGAGGCTCGTGAGCACGCCCATCACGTAGGCGGGCACCGTGAACGGCGAGAACACCGCCGATTGGTCGTCGGCGAGCAGCGGCCGGCCGCTCATCAGATACGGGTTCCACAGCGGGGCGGTGGGGAGTTGCTGCTTGGCGTAGGCGGCGAACGGCTGGAATTGGACGACCGCGTCGCCGAGCTCGGTGTTCGCCGGCCGGTGCAGGGTGGCGGGGCGCGACGCCAGCCACGGGGCGGAGAAGTACAGGCTGTCGGCCGTCGAGATCGTCTTCCCCGGCATCAGGCCGGGGGCGAGCAGCACAAGCGAGAGCAGCGCGTAGAGGAGCGCCGCCGACCGGACCGGATGGCGGCTCAATAGGGCCAGTGGCCGTGCTCGCCGAGCAGTCGGGCCAGCGGGCGGAATTTCGCCACCAGGGCGACCTTGACGATGCAATTGCGCACGAAATACGGCAGCTCGGCTGCCTGGCGCAGCCCGTTGGCGACCCGCTCAGACCCGGAGAGCGACTCGCGCCGGTATTCCGCCAACGATCCGCTGCGGCCGACGTAGCGGAACGTGCGGCTTCCGAACAGCAGCCGGAGCTGCGCGAGCATGACGCCGACCGCGTTATAGGAGTCGTGGATCAGCAACGTGCCGCCGTTCCGCACCCGCGGACCCCACTGCTCGATATCCGGCTTGGCGAACTGGTAGCGATGAGCCCCGTCGATGTACAGCATGTCGATGGGGCCGGCCACCTCGCCGAGCGCGTCGGCGGAGCGTTGCCGAACGTGCCGGACGCGGGGGTCAACGCCGGCGGCGGTGAGATTGGCGTGGAAGGTCGCGTAATCGCTGTCCCCGAGCTCGCGGTCCGGGGCGTATTCGTTGGGTCCGCGATCGTCGCCCCCATGGGGATCGATCGCCACGAGCTCGACGGTTCCGGCCGCCGCCTTGGCGAGCACGATCGTCGAGCGCCCGCGGAACGAGCCGATCTCGACGATCCGCCCCTGAGCCGGGACGGCGCGGGCGCCATCCCACAGCCGTCGGGCCTGGGCGTCCGTCATCCAGCCCTCCACTTGGGCCACACTGGCGAGGGCGTCCGTGAAGGTCGGCGAGGTGTCGATGCTCATGGTCCGCAAAAATAGCGGCGTGAGCGGGTCCACCGCAGAGCTGCGCTCGCCTGAGGGCGGCGCGGCGGCAGCATCCTCGCGAGCGGATCGTCTGTCCTCGACCCGCCGCGGCATGCTCGCGTGGCTCGTCGAGCGGCGACTGGCGCTGCTGATCGGGCTGTTCGCCGCCCTGCCCGTGATCGTCTCGACGATCCACGGCCTGAGCGAGGGCTGGTACCCGTACGGCGACCGGGCGGTCATCGCCGCTCGAGCCTTCAACGTGCTCAGCAGTCACTCGCCGCTCGTCGGCCAGTACTCCGCGTGGTCGACGGTGCTCACCCGGCCGATCTACAGCCCGGGCCCGATCCTGTACTGGCTGCTCGCGATCCCCGCGCACTTCCTGCCCGCGGCCGGCTTCGTGGTGTGGATGGGCGTGATGAACGTCCTCTGCGTGCTCGGCATCATCCTGCTCTGCCGACGGCGCGGCGGCGTGCCGCTGATGGTCGTGACGGCGATCGCGCTCGTGCTGATGTGCCGTTCGCTGAACAGCGAGAGCTTCCACGACATCTGGGATCCCACGGCCCCGCTGTTGCCGCTGACGCTCCTCTTCTACGTCGCCTGGTCGATCGCCTGCGGCGAGTATCGGTTGCTGCCCGTTGCCGCGCTCCTCGCGAGCTTCATCATCGAGACCCACCTCGCCTTTGTCGTCGCGACCCTCGGTGTGCTCGTCATCGCCGTCGTCGGTCTCGTGCTCGCCAAGGTTCCGGACACGCGGGCTTTGCGCCGCTGGAGCCTCGGGGCGGTCGCGGTGACGGCGGTGTGCTGGCTGCCGGCGATCCTCAATCAGGTCTTCCGGCCACCGGGGAACCTGTATCTGATCGCCGACGCGGTCCTCAACCGCAAGGGCACGCTCGGGCTGTCCGCCGGCTGGCACACCGTCGCCCGCGCGATCGGGATCCCGCCGTGGTGGTTGCGCTCACCGGTGAACGGGACGAACCGCTGGTATCAGGTGATCGGCGCACCCCCACTCGGCACGAGCATCACCGCGCTGCTCATCATCGCGGCGGTGGCGACGTTGCTGTTCGTGGCCCTGCGCCGCCGGAACGTCGAGATCGCCAGCCTGACCGCGATCGCGCTCGTGCTCGTCGCGGCGCTCGGCTTCAGCACCTCCTCGACGCCGACCCAGGGCATCCTGGCGCTCACCGTCGGCTACACGCTGTGGTGGGCCTCGAGCGCCGGAATGTTCGTCTGGGTGGCGCTCGGTTACGGCGCGGCGCGGCTGTTCGGGCGTCCGCTGCCGGCCTCGGTCGGGCGAGCCGCGCGGTTCGTCGCGGTGCCGGTGGCCGGGATCGTGGCGATCATCGTCGCGCTCGGCCTGCCGAAGGATGCGGATCGCGGCGAGTACCGCGCGTTCGGGACGGTCGCGGCCCGCATCGACGCGGCGTTGCCCCACCCCGGCACGGTGCTCGTCACCGCGGACAGCACGCTCCAGGGATTCGAGCTCCAGACCGCGGTCGTATGGGCGCTGCAGCGCCACGGAGCGACCGTCCTGCTGCCGCGCGCCGCGACCGGGAACCTCGGCAGCTCATTCATCGTCGGCAACCAGCACTACGACCACGAGGTGACGATCGCCGTCGGCCACGAGCCCTCAGGACAGGTGCTGGCGCGCGTTCAGGTCAACCGGTCGGCGCCGATCACCGGCCACTACGTCGTCAGCCTCCGGCCGGGCTCCGCACGCTAGCCGGCTCCGAGCGGTTCGCTCCCGCTCCGCGCGGGTCGCCACCCGGGGCGCGCCCGGCGAGCTGTGGGTCCGGAGCGGGAACCGAATCGACCGCCGGGTGGGCCATCGGCGCCGTGCGGGCGGGCCAGATGCGGCCGAGCCACGGGTGTCGGAGAACCGGCACGAGCCACAGCGCCTCGACCGCGACGCCGAACGAGATCTTGCTCTCGCCGACCGTGCGGTCCTGGAAGCGGATCGGCACCTCGGTGATGCGGAAGCCGGCGCGCTGGGCGCGGAACGTCAGCTCGATGTTGAACACGTAGCCCTGCGAGCGGAGCGTCGGGAGCTCAACCGTCTCGAGCACCTCGCGGCGGATGCAGCGAAAGCCTCCGGTGAGGTCGCGGACGTCGACATCGAGCCACCGGCGCGAGTACAGCGAGCCGGCGCGGCTGAGCAGCCGGCGCAGGCGCGGCCAGTCGGCGATCGAGCCCCCGGGCACATAGCGCGAGCCGAGCACGAGGTCATGGTGCTCGGCGGCGGCGAGCAGATCCGGGATGTAGACCGGGTCGTGCGAGAGGTCGGCGTCCATCACGATCACGAGCTCGGCGCCGGCGGCGAGCGCGTGCTCGAAACCGGCGAGATAGGCACGGCCGAGCCCCTGCTTGCCCGGTCGGCGGAGCACCTCGATCGCGCCGAGCTCGGTGGCGAGCCGATCGGCGATGTCCGCGGTGCCGTCCGGGGAGCCGTCGTCGACGATCAGGACCTGATGATCGCCGGGCGCGACACGGTCAAGCTGGGCCATCGCGGCACGGATGACGTGCTCGACATTGCCCGCCTCGTTGAAGGTTGGGATCATCAGCCAGACTCGTGGCACTGAGCGAAGCGTACGCGGAACGCTCCGCTGCGTGCGACCCGGGGCGGTCCACCGGGGCTACGCTTCCCGACCGAATGGCTGTCCCTGCGCTGCTTGGCGTCGCGTCATTGGTGCTCGCGTTCGTCCAGCGAACCGGGCTCGCGACCGCCGATACGAAGATCAACCTCCACGTCGACCCGGGTCGATTCCTGTCCGATGTCGCGTCGATGTGGACCTCGACCGGGCAGCTCGGGGGCGTTCAGTCCGGTCAGCAGGCGGGCTACCTGTTCCCGATGGGACCGTTCTTCGCGCTCGGCCACGCGCTCGGTCTCCCGGACTGGGTCGTCCAGCGCCTGTGGCTTGCGCTCCTGCTCTGGCTCGCCGCGTGGGGGGTCGTCCGGCTCCTCGACGCGCTGCACCCCGCCCGGCGCGGCATCGTCCACCTCGCGGCGGGCGCGGTCACGATCCTCAACCCGTTCGTCGTCACCTACGCCAACCGTACGACGGTGACGCTGCTCGCCTACGCGGCGCTCCCCTGGCTGCTGCTCGCCGTGCACCGTGGCCTGCGGGCGAGCCGCGGCTGGCGCTGGCCCGCGGCGTGCGCGCTGCTCGTCACCGCGGCCGGAGGTGGGGTCAACGGCGCCGTCGTCGCGTGGATGCTCGTCGGACCGTTGCTGCTGCTCGTCTACGAGGCGCTGTTCGCAGAGGTGGGCTGGGCCGACGTCGGCCGGTTCGTCGCCCGGGCCGTGCCCCTCGGCGTGCTCGTGTCCATCTGGTGGATCATCCCCGCCTACGTCCAATCGAAGTACGGCGTCGACTTCCTCAAGTTCACCGAGCAGCCCGGAACCGTGTGGGGGACGACGAGCGCCACCGAGAGCCTGCGGCTGATGGGCTTCTGGCTCTCCTATGTCGGGATCGGCTTTGCCGGGCGCGCGATTCCCTACTTCGATGACGCCGGGACCCTGCTGTTCTCGCTGCCAGTGGTCATCGGCACGCTGCTGCTGCCCGCCGCCGGACTGGTGTCATTCGCGTGGGCCCGCCGCTGGCGCTACGGGCCGTTCTTCCTCGTGCTCGTGCTCGCCGGCGTGCTCATCATGCTCGCCGGCTTCCCTGAGGGCACGCCGCTGCGCCATGGGCTGACCTTCACCTACAACCACGTCGCGGCGGTCCGGTTCCTGCGTGCCTCCTACAAGGCGGCGCCGCTCGTCGCGATCGGCCTCGCGTGCCTCACCGGCGCGGGTGCCGGGGTCGCTTGGGGCTGGCTCGGGACGCGAGGGGCCGGCCGCGCGGTGCTCTGGCAGGCGGCCGGGGCCGCCGTCGGGCTCATCGTCCTCGCCCTCGCCGCATGGCCGCTCGTGACCGGGCGGGCCCAGGATCGCCAGGTCTCCTACAAGCGGATCCCGAGCGCCTGGTTGGGCGCCGCCAAGGACCTCGACCGCCAGCTCCCCGCGAACGGCCGCGCGCTCGTGCTCCCCGGCGAGCTGTTCTCGTTCTACAGCTGGGGCGGCACCGTCGATCCGATCCTGCCCGCGCTCTCCAAACGGCCGGTCGCCGAGCGCACCGAGGTGCCCTACAGCGACCTACGGGCCGCCGACCTGCTGTGGACGATCGACGGGCTCGTCCACCAGGGGCGGCTGCTCCCCGGGCAGCTCTCGCCGCTGCTGCGGTTGATCGGAGTGCGGTCGGTCATCACCGCCACCGACAGCGATCTCGCCCGCAGCGATGCCCCCGCCCCCGCCGACGTGGCCCAGACGCTCGCGACCCAGCCTGAGTTCGTTCGGCCGGCCCGGTCGTACGGCCCGGTTCGCCCGTTCACGCCGACCGGAGAGCCGGGGGCCCGGATCCTGCTCCCGCAGGTCCGTCGCTACGACCTCCCGTCCGCCCGGGGGATCGTTCATGTCGAGCCCCGGCAGGCCCCGATCATCGTTGACGGCTCGGCCGCTGGGATCGCCCAGTTGGCGGCGTTCGGCGGCCTCGCCGGCGACCGGGCGGTGCGGTACGCCGCTGACCTGGCTCCGGGGGCGCTCCGCGGCGCGGTCGGTTCCGGTGGCGAGGTCGTCATCACCGACTCCAACCGCCGCCGTGCGTTCGTCGCCGGATCGCTCGAGCAGAACGTCGGGGCGACCCTGCCCGCCGACCAGACGGTCAGTGCGGACGGGATCATCCTCGACCCGTTCGGCCGCGGCCCGGATTTCGAGACCGTCGCGACGTACACCGGCATCCGGTCGGTGAGCGCGCCGTTCTCGCCCCAGACGCCGCAGTCCCCCCAGCACCGGCCGTTCGCCGCGCTCGATGGCTCGCCGGCGACCGCGTGGCTCGCCGACCCGACGCTCGATCCAGGCCGGCGCTACCTCGATGTCGCGTTCACGCGGCCTACCGTTGTCCCGTACGTCGACCTGCTGCCCACGGGACCGGTCGCGGCGGTCAGCGTCGGGGGGCGGAGCTTCGCCGTCCATCCGGGCTGGAACCACCTCGTCCTCGGCGCTCGGTCCGTGGGCGCGCTGCGGGTCGCGTTGACCGGCGTGCGCGGGCCCTCCGCGGGCGGGATCCGCGAGCTGCGCATCCCCGGCGTGCACGCGACCGAGCAGCTGCGGGTCCCGGTCGACGCGGCCGAGGCCCTACGAGGCGCCGACCTCGATCGGGTCGGGCTGACGTACCTGTTCGAGCGCACGACCGGGGATCACCCGTTTCGCCGTTCGGGTACCGCAGGGGACGGCGAGTCCGTGATCCGGCGCGTGTTCCAGCTGCCGGCCGCCCGCACGTTCACGGCGAGCGCGTGGGTGGGCACGTTCCCGCCGGACACCCCGCGCCCGAGGCGCTGCGGAGCCGTCCGGATCGGCATCGATGGGCAAACGATCTCCCTGCGAGTCCTCCCCGCGGCGACGCGCGGCGGCCCGGCCCGGGCGGTGTCGTGTGGTCGGCCGACCACCCTGTCGGCCGGAGCGCATCTGCTCGTCGCCCAACCGGGTCCGTACGCCGTCGACGCGCTCGCCCTGCGCTCGCCCGCTCCGACCCGGGTCGCCGCTGCGGCGCCGAGCTCGACCGGCCAGGTGCTCAGTCCCGGCATCTTCGGCCGAGGCTCCCATGACGGCGTCCGCGTGTCGGTGAGTGGACCGTCGTGGCTGGTGCTCGGCGAGGGCTACGACCGCGGCTGGCGCGCGACCTGCAACGGGCACGCCCTCGGCACGCCGGTGCCGATCGATGGCTACGCCAACGGCTGGGCGATCGGTCCCTCCTGTCACAGCGTGACCTTCACGTTCACGCCGAACCGGCTCGCCACGATCGGGTACGTCATCTCCGGGGTCGTCGGGCTCGTGTGCCTCGCGCTGCTGCTCTGGCCGGTGGTGCGGCGCCGGCGTGTGGTCGCCCCCGCCGCCCCCGCCGCCCGCGCCGCCCCCGCCGACGCCGCGCCGATCCGCGCCCTCGCCCCGGCCGCAGCGATCGCCTGGGCCATCGTCGCCGCCTGCGCGTTCGGCTTCGTGTTCGGGATCCGGGCCGGGATCGTCTCCGTCCCGGTCCTCGCCGTGATCCTGTGGCGCGGCCTCGGCGCACAGTGCCTCACCCTCACCGCCGGCGCGCTGCTCGGGATCGTCGTCCCGCTGCTCTACGTGATCGACGCCCCCTCATCGGCTGGCGGCAACCACTACGGCTACGCCACCGAGCACATGACCGCCCACTGGGCCGCCGTCGCCGCGATCGGCCTGCTGTTCGTCGCGCTGTGGCGCACGCTCGCCGGTTGGCGCGCAGTTTCGCCCGAATAGCGGGCAAAACTGCGCAGCCCTACCCGCGCCGGGCGATGACGAGGTCCTGAAAGCTCGTCCCGGCGCCGCCCGTCCACGTCCCGAGCAGCGGCGGCTCGCGGAGCGTCAGTCCACCGGCGGCCAGGCCCGCCTCCAGCCAGCCGGTCTCGTAGGCCACCGCGGCCTCCGGCAACGCGGGGTCGGCGACCGCGGCTGGGCCGTCATCGATCCGCGTGAACCGAAACCTCGCTCCGGCCGGCGGCTCCGGCCGGAGTAGGAACCACGTGGTGAACAGCAGCCCATCCGGTGCGAGCACGCGCGCCGCCTCGGCGAGATAGTGCGCCGCGGTTTCGGGCAGCAGGTGCGTGAACACCGACGTCGCGAGCACGAGGTCGAACGCGCCCGTCTCGTACGGGAACCGGTACGCGGTCGCCGCCACCGCGCCGCCCGGGTTGTAGACGGCGTTGGCGATGTCGGCGTGGGCAAAGCGAAACGGGACCCGGATCTTGCGATACGCCTGCGTACACCACGCGACCGCCTCCGGCATCACGTCGAACCCGTCATAAGACCCGGGCGGGCGCAGGCGACCGGCGAGCGCCCGGGCGATCCGCCCGGCGCCGCAGCCGACGTCGAGCACACGTGCCTCGGGTCCGAGCACCCTGAGTCGCTCCAGCAGCGCGCCGAACTCGTCGCCCGTCTGCACGAAGTCCGAGTCTCCGACGAGTTGCTGGAGACGGCGCGGCGGCGTCAGCGCGTCCCGGCGCCCGAGCACGCGGTCGGCGGCGTCACCCGCGTGAAGGCGCACCGACGCGAGCGCCCGCGTGGCGAGGTCAGGCATGAACGCTCACCGGGTGGGGGCGGCCGAGCGCGTCGCCGATGTGGCCGAGTCCGTGATCGGTGTGGCCGAGCTGGTTGCCGGCCAGCGGCCGTAGGCCGCGTGGGCGAGCGCTACGACGTAGCACGCTGCGGCGACGAGCGTCGCGACCGTGAAGCCGGCGAGGACCGCGGCGGCGACGCCGAGTGCTGAGGCGAGCACGGAGGCGATCCCGTTGATGCCCCACGCCCACGGCACGCCCGCCGGATACTGCTGCGCGAAGCGGCGCAGGCCGATCGGCATCGCCATCCCGAGCGTCACGCCGAACGGCGCCAGCATCACCACCGTGAGCACGACCCGCAGCGCAAACGATGCGCTGATCAGCGAGGCGAGGAGCGACTGGAGCCCGAATGCCGCCGCGACGATGAGGACGATCGCGATGCTGAGCGCAGCCGTCAGCGTCCGCTTTGGATCCCGGACGTGGCTCGAGATGAAGGCGCCGAGGCCGGTGAACAGAAGCAGTGAGAACAGCACGACCGACAACGCGTAGGTGGGGAAGCCCAGGAACAGCACGAACCGCTGGATGAGCACAACCTCGAGCACGAGAAATCCGAGACCGATGGCGGCGAAGAAGACGAGCGAGCCGGTGGGCGGACGCTCCGCGATCCCGGCACGCAGCGGCAGGACGAACGACAGCGCCGCGAGCACGAGCAGAATGACGAGCGTGATCAACAGGACGAGCAGCGGATCGACCGAATACGTGTACCCGGGACGGCTCGCCGCAGTCACGTCCCCGAGCCGGGTCATGTTGAAGAAGAACGGCTTGTTGTCGGTCGGCGCGCACACGTCCAAGCGGTAGTGCGTGCAGAACGACTTGACGCTCGGCGCGGCGGCGAGCTGGGCCCACTCGTATTGATAGGGGCCGCCGGGGGCGTAGGCGACGCCGTTGCCCCGCTGCCGGGCGAGCTGCCTGATCCGGGCGAGCTCTGCCGGTGTCCACGGTTTCAGCCGGGCGAGCACGGTCCCGAACAGCGCGCCGAACACGTCGTGGCCGACGATCACGACGACGTTTCGCTGAGGATCCTTAATGCCGCGATCCTTCAAGGCAGTGAGCGCGAGCACGGTCGCGCGGAGCGCCTCGTCGCCGACGAGCCGCCGCAGCCGTGAGACGTTGAGGATCCCGGTCGGCGTGAGGTGGTCGAAGTACTCCTCGTAGGCCTGGACCGTGTACAGGTTGGCCTCCGTGAGCCCGAACGCCTGGGCGGAGTTCGCGCTCAGCGTGTCGGTGAAGCCGATGTGGATCTGGTCGTACTTCGTGCTCCGCGCCGCGAGCGTGGCCCGCCCGTCGCCGGTCACGGTGTGCACCCCGGGCAACGTGTACGGCGACCCTGACCAGGGGCCGAGATCTTTGTCGACGACATGGACGATGTCGCGGTTGAGCTCGATCACGTCGACGTCATGCTCACCCGAGGTGAGCGCGTTGTCGATGTCTCGTCCACCCCCGCCGCCGATGATGAGCACGCGCCGGTGCGGGCTCAGCGCGTACCCGATGCTCTGTGGCCCGAGGTGGAGCGCCTGCCAGTTCGGCAGCGGCGTACCCGGATGGTGGACGGGGACCGGCGCGAACACGCGGTCGTAGAAGAGCAGCGCGAACGACTGTCCCGGGCGTGCCCCGTAGCCGACGACGCGGTTGAGCGGATCCCACCGGTCGGCGGTCGCGGGACCGAGGCTCGCCGTCGCCGGCGGCATGAAATACAGGTGCGTCCCGGCGGCGAGCGCGATCGCCACGACGCTGACCGCGATCGCTCCGATCGCGAGCAGCCGGTCACGCCGGTGCTCGGCGGCGAGCAGCGCCGCCACCGCGGCGACCGCGGCGAGCGCGACGAGCAGTGTCGGGACCGCGATGATCCACATCAGCGGGACGACCACGATCGCGCCGATCGCCGCCCCGGCGAGGTCGAACGCGTAGAGCCGTCCCATCCAGGTCGTCGACGCCTTGACGGCAAGTGCGATCACGATCCCGGCGACCGTGAACGGCAGGGCGCTCAGCAGGCACGCCGCTCCGAGCGCGAGCGCGAACCTGAGGGTCACGTGGGTCCCGCTGCCGAAGCGCAACCGGACGAGGACGATCGGGACGAGCACGAGCAGCGCGACGAGGACCACGCTCCAGCGGGCGAGGAGCGTCGGCAGATTGTCGGTGTCGAACCACCGTGCCCGCAGGTAGATGAGGATCGAACCGGCACCGACGCCGAGCAGCGCGAGCGAGATCGCCAGGAACCCGAAGTGGTAGTAGAGCTGGGCGGCGAGCAGCCGCGTGATGAGCACCTGGAGCGCCAGCGTTGTGCCGGCGACGAGGGCGATCGGGAGCGCTACGCGGGTCAGGGAGCGGTTGGGCAAGGGCGGTAGGGTAGAGGGACACGCGGGGTCGGATGCTTTCCGACATACTCGGGGGCGATGGCGCTGCGACGTGGAGGTGGGGTTGCGATCGGCGTACTGCTGTGCGCTGTCCTGGCGTGGCTGCCAGTCGCTGCGCGCGCCGATCTCACGACGTTCGGATACGGCAACGCCCGCCTGGGGACGAGTCCCGCGGGGGCCGGAATCGCGCCGTCGAAGGTCCATCGCCTGCGGATCGCGTGGCGCGCAAAGGTCGGCGGCGCGGTCAACAGCCAGCCGCTCCTCCTCGACGGGCTCAAGCTGAAGGGCCGTCGCCGCAATGTGGCCTTCATCGCCGGCGAGCACGGCGACGTCGTCGCCCTCGACACCACTCGCGGCACTGTCCTCTGGCGTCAGAAGGTGAGCTCGAGGAAGATCGATCCCGACTGCGGCGCGGTGCCGGATAGCCGCTTCGGCGTCACCGGCACGATGGTCATTGACAAAGCGGCCGGGCGGCTGTACGCGGTGGACGTCAACGGCCTCGCCTGGGCGTTCAACCTCACGACCGGACGCGTGGCGCGCGGCTGGCCCGCCCGCGTGCATCCCCAAGGTGACGATTTCGTGTGGGGTGGGCTGGCGCTCTCCCGCGGACGGCTGTACGTGGCGGTCGCCTCGCTGTGCGACTCGGGTCACTACTCCGGCGGGGTCACCGCGCTGGATGTCAACCATCCGACACAGGTCGTCCGCTACCTGACGACGGCCGGCACGCAGTCCTACGCCGGCGGGATCTGGGGGTGGGGTGGCGTCTCGATCGACGGCGCGAGCGGCGATGTCTACGGCGCCACCGGAAACTCGATCGGCACCCCGAGCGAGGCCGACGGCGACGGCGAGAGCGTCGTGCGACTGAGCGCGTCGCTCGGGCGGCTTGAGGCCCAGCGGCCGATCGTCCCGCCGTTCGTCATCAGCGATCGCGACTTCGGCACGACCCCGGTGCTCGTGAGTGCGCACGGCTGCCCGCCGCTGCTCGTCGCGATCAACAAGATCGGGGCGATGTACGTCTACAACCGTGACCACGTGACCGGCGGCCCGACGCAATCGCTCGCGGTGGCCGCCGACTCGTACGCCGGGGTTCCGCTCTACGGGATTCCCGCCTACGACCCGTCGACCCGGACGCTCGTGCTCGTCAGCCCGTCGACGCCGCCGAACAGTCGGCTCCGCGCCGGGGTCCAGGCGTTCACGTTGGCCGCCAACTGCCAGTTCGTCAGCAAGTGGCAGCGGAGCTTCGACCCGCCGGACGCGGGCAGCCCGCCGACGATCTCCGACGGCGTCGTCTACATCGCCAGCGGCCGCAACGGGTGGCTGCGCGCGTATCGGCTCAGGGACGGCACCCCGCTCTGGGGTTCGTGGCTGAAGGGCGGCACCATCTTTGGCGCCCCCGCGGTCGATCGCCAGACCGTTTACGTCGGCACCTGGAGCGGCGAGCTCCTCGCGCTCCGGGCCCGTTGACCGCCCCCCGAAGCCTCAACGGCTAGTGTCGTGAAGCGGAAGTTCGTGCCACCGAACTAACGATTCACGACACTAGGCCGACGCGCCGAGCCCCGACCGCGAGCGCCGCATCGACCCGAGCAGCTCCCCGAGCAGTTCGCGCTCGCGCCGCGCCGCGGTGACCGTGTAGAGCCCGACGAACAGGGCGAGCTCGACGAGCGCCTGCGCGAGCGTCCGCCGGCCGCCCCAGAGCACGACCCGCACCGCCAGTGCGGCGCCCGTCCCGAGCATGATCGGCAGCAGGGTCGGCGTGATCAGCTCGTGCAGCCGGGCATCGGGGAGCAGTTGCCGGGTGTAGATCGTGCGGACGCCGAGCATGATCAGCGCGGCGGCGACACGCCCGATGACGAAGCCGTCGAAACCGTCGAGCAACAGGCCGGGGACCGCGAGCGCGAAGAACGCCACGCCGCCGACGACCTGCTCGACCGCCTGCGGCTGCGTGTTGCCGTGGGCCCGGTAGAACGAGAACCAGTTGAACCCGAGCTGCGTGATCGCGCCGACGATCGCGAGACCCTGGAGCAACACGATCGCGCCGGTCCAGCTATCGCCGAGCACGAAGTGGACGAGATCCGGCGCGAACAGAATGACCCCGACCGCGTAGGGCAGCACCCACATGAGAGCTGCCCGGTTTGACTTCACGTAGAGCTCGTGCAGGGCCGCGCGCTGGTTCTGGATCGCGCAGATCGCCGGGTAGATCGTCGCGGTGATGATCTGATCGGCGCGGTCGATGTATCGGCTGAGCGTGACCGCGAGCGTGATGTAGCCGGCGGCGGCGAGTCCGTCGTGGAGTTTGATCGCGAGGATCTGTCCCTGCACGACGAGCATCGTCGCGGCGACCGTGACGAGGATCGGAGCGGAGAAGCGGACATAGCGCGCGGCGACGGCGCGGTCGAAACGCAGGCGCAGCCGGTATGGCGAGCTCACGATCGTCGCGGTGACGGCGACGATGTATCCGGCGACCTGGCCGATGATCAGACTCCAGACGCCGAGATCGGTCGCCGCGGCGAGCGGGATCGTGATGCAGAACGAAACCGCAGGCTGGATCGCCTGGAGCGAGCGCTGGCGACCGTAGTCCATCCGGCGGAAGAAGATCCACAGCGGCGCCTGGAGCGCGAACGCGATCGGAAGGTAGGCCAGGCTCGCGGTCAGGGCGGTCAGCCGGTCCTCCCGGTAGACAAGCGCGACGAGCGGCGCGCTGACGAGGATGATGAGCGCCATCCCGACGGACAGCGCGAGCTCGAGCGTGAACGCGTATTGGAACTCCTGCTCCTGTCCGGCTTCGTCCTGCTGAACGTAGTGCTCGTCGATCCCGATCTTCTTGAGCGCGATCAGCGAGAGCACGAACGTCGAGACGACGCCGTAGAGACCGATTTCAGACGGGCCGAGGAGCCGGGTGACGACGAGGCCCTGGATGAGAACGAGCGCATCGATCAGGATGAGAAAGCCGCCGGTAACGACTGCGCCGCGCACGGTGCGCCGGCGCAGCTCCTCCCGCGGGAACGAGAGCCGGTCGCTCATCCGGACCGAACGAGCAGCTGGTAGACGCCGTAGCGCGCGACGGGCCGGAAGTGCTGGGCGAGGTAGCGGTCGAGGATGAACACATGGCTCGACACGTCGGCGCCGTCGTGCTCGGGCGCGAACGCTCGTGGGTCAAGCCAGCGGATCACGACCCGGGTGTGGGAGCGCTCCAGCGAGGCGACGATCTCGCGCTGGACCGGCGCGCTCGTCACCAGGCCGGGCTGCATCACGTCGTAACGGGTGGGGTTCGGGTGGCCGAGGATCACGTACAGAAGCGGGTCGCCGTTGTGAACGACATCGTGGCGTGGATCGGCGACGAAGATCGGCTCGCCGGGGCGGGTCAGGCGGGCGACGGCGTGCTCGAGTGCGGCCAGGGAGCGGGCGTCGGCCACGGTCGTCTGGACGCCGTCTCCGGCGGGCCCGGGCACCGCCGCCATCGCCTGGGGGTGGAGGATCTGGCCGGCCTGCCGGTCAAGGCCATGGAGCGTGATCAGGGTGAGCGCGGTCAGCAGCGCGATCCTCAGTGCCCTCCGCGCGAGGGCCGCCTCGGTGGCCAACATCACCGCGAGCGCGACCGACAGCGGAATGAGGTGGAACTCGTCGGTGCGTCCAAGCAGATACGCGAGGCCCACCGCGGCGAGCGGCGCGAGCTCGAGCGCGCGGGCCCCCGGGGGCGTCGGCCGGCCCGAGGCGCCGATTCCGGCGCGCAACGACGCCCGCGAGCGTGCCGCGGTCCGCATCCGATCGCCGAGTGCGACTGCCCACACGATGCAGCTCGCGACGAGGATCGCCGGCATGTAGAACTCGATCAGCTTGCTCGGCCGCAATGGGCCGTCGAAATGAAGTGGGAACGGCACCCGTTGGAGGCTCTGGATTCCGTAGAACCCGAACAGGTCATGGGCCATGGCTCGCGGGGCGACGATGAAGAACGGCGCGAAGCAGAGGATGCCGACCGCGAGCGCGCTGACACCGGTGCGCAGGCGCTTTCCGGGTGCCGCGGCGAGGATCGCCCCGATCGCAGCGGCGATTCCCAGCTCGATCCGGAACAGCGCGGTCACCCCGGCGAGGGCGCCGCCGAGAGCGGGGCGCCGCTCGGCGGTGAGGATCGCCGCCAGGGCGAGCCCGATCGCCGGAGGGTTCGGGCCGGGACCGGTGGGAAACGCCATCGCGCCGGCCACGGCCAGCCACGCGAGCAGCGCGATCGCCTGGCTCGTGCGTCGCCGCGCGAGCCGGAACGCGAGCAGCGCGACGACCGCGTTGATGACCACCCGCAGCACCCGCCACGCGAGCAGCGAGGGGCCGAACACGAGCTGAAGGACCGCGAGCACGAGCGGCTGGCCGGGCGGGTAGTTCGTCCAGAAGTCGCGGTAGGGCCATTGGCCCGACGCGATCCGTGATCCGGCCTGGAGCATCAGCCCCTCGTCATGGGGCGCGATCCCACGGAGGATCGTGATCGCCGAGAGGGCCCCCCCGAGCACGAGCAGCACCGTGGTCAGGATCCAGTCCGACGACCCGTCGCCCGAGGCCCGTGCCCGCAGCCCGGCGGCCGGGGGGAGGGCGGAGGTGAGAAACGGCCGCTTGCGCTCGCCGCTCGGCCCCGTGCCCGTGTTTGTCCCGGTGCTCGTCGAGCTCATCGCCGCCGGGCTCCCCGGATCGGGCGGGACGGCACGGCCTCCTCGATCGACGCGACGGCGCCCCGGGTGACCTCTCGCCGCTCGCGCAGCATCGCGCCAAGCAGTGGCAGGGCCGCCCACGCGCCGGTCACCTGCGCCCTGAGCTTCCCCTCGCGCAGCGCATGCCAGGCCCACCCGAGCTGACGGTAGGCGACGAGTGGGAGCCAGCGCGGGGAGAAGTACTTGGCCACGATCAGCAGCGTGTTGCGTTGCACCCAGTGCTCGACCGGCGGATCGAGCTGCCACGAGGACCCGCCGCCGGCATGAAGTGCGACCACCGGCTCATACCAGCACCGCCAGCCGGCGAGTCGCAGGCGCAGCCCGAGCTCGACGTCCTCCAGGTACGAAAACAGCCGCACGTCGAAACCGCCGACCGACCGGATCGCGTCACGGCGGTAGAGCGCCGCGCCGGCACACGGGGCGAAGATCTCCTCGCCGACGTCGAACCGCCCGTCGTCGCGCTCGAAGCGCCCGCGCTGCTCGCAGGCGCCGTCGCGCCGCAGGAAGTCTCCCGTGTCGTAGATCCGTGCCGGTTCATCCATCTGGAGCATCTTGCACGCCACGGCGCCAAGTCCTGGGTCGCCGGCGAGCCGCGCGGCCGTCCGTGCGATCCAGTGCGGGTCGAGGATGACGTCGGTGTTGAGCAGGGCGACGGCCTCGGACCGGGCCGCGTCGATGCCGACGTTGACGGCGTTCGCGAAGCCGGTGTTGCGGTGCAGCTCGATCACACGGCTCGGCCCCGGGTACTCGGCGACCACCTCGAGCGAGCCGTCGCTCGAGCCGTTGTCCACGACGATCAGTTCGGCCGGCGGGCTGGTCTGCTCGCTCAGCGCCCGCAGGCACTGCCCCAACCAGCGTCGCCCGTTCCAGTTCGGAACGATGACGGCGACGTCCATCCGCCGCGAGTCTATCTGCGGGCCTCAGCCGATACGGTCTCCTCCATGGTGGAGCAGGCGTGAGAGTCGGCATCGACGCGCGGTCGGTGACCGGACCGCGCGGGGTGACCCGCTACACGACCGAGCTCCTGCGCGCCCTGGTGGGCGAGTTCCCCGACGACCGATTCGTGCTGTTCGTTCCAGGTCAGGAGGAACTGCCGGCGATCGCGGACCTCCTCACCGCGCCGAACGTCACGGTGCACCGACACCGACTCCCCAGTCGCGCCCTGTTCGGTTGCGCCGCCCTGCTCCGCCGCCCGCGGCTCGAGCGGCTGCTCGGCGAGCCGCTCGACGTCGTCTGGGTGCCGGCGCCGGCGCCGGTCGCGCTCGTCGGTGAGCTGCCCGCCGTCCTCACTCTGCACGACGTCACCTGGGAGGGGCGCCCCCACGACTTCACGCCCTACGAACGGGTGTGGCATCACCTCGCCCGCCCCCGGGCGCTTGCGGCGGCGATGCGCGCGCTGATCGTCCCGACGCCCGCCGTCCGCGACGAGCTGGTCGCCCGCTGGGCCGTCGCACCGGAGCACGTGCACGTCATCCCGGAGGGCGTGCGGACCGAATCCGCCGGGGCGGTTGACGTCGCCGCGCGGCTCGCGGCGATGGGCCTGGCGCCTGGGCGGTTCCTGCTCGTCTCCGGCGCGCTCGAGCCGCGCAAGGCCCCGGAGGTGATCGCGCAGGCGTATGCCGCGGCCCGGGCGCGGGGCCTCGACGGGGAGCTCGTCTTCGCCGGTGACGGACGGCTCGCCGGCGAGCTCGCTGGGCCGGGCGTCCGGGTGCTCGGGTGGCGCGACGTCACCGACCTCGAGGCGCTCTACCAGGGCGCGCTCGCGCTCGTGTTCGCCTCCCGGCTGGAGGGCTTCGGCCTCCCCGTCTACGAGGCCCTGGCAAGGGGAACCCCCGCGATCATCACCGACCTGCCGGTATTCGGTTCGGAGCTGTCCCCGGGCGTGGTGCGGGTCCCGGTCGACGACGAGGGGGCATTGGTCGACGCGATGGTCCGGCTGGCCTCTGATATCGACCTCCGTGCCCGGCTCGGGGAGGGCGGACGCGCCGCCGTGAGCGGGCTGACCTGGGAACAGGCGGCCCGCACGACCCGCGAGGTACTCGCGCAGACGTTGACGCGTTAGCCGACCGCGCGCCGGGTAGCCATTGGCCATGGCTGTTACAAACCGCACGAATGAGCCGGTCGCGACCCGGTCTGACGAACCCGTCGCCACCCGCACCGACGAACCGGCCACGGCCGGTGAGCGCACCGTTGTCGACGACCGCGCGGCAGCACCGCGCCGGAGGTTCGGCCGCCGCCGAGGCGCGGGGGCGGGCGCAGCGGTGGCCGCCGCCGGGGCCGGAACCTCGCTGCTGATCGCCCGGATCGTTCGGCTGATCGCCGGCGTGGTGGCGCTGATCCTGGTGCTCGGGATCGTGTTCGTCGTGTTCAAGGCCTCCCCGTCTAACACGATCGTGTCCCACGTCCACAGCTGGGCTCACTGGTTGGCCACGCCGTTCAACGGACTCTTCCACCTCCACAGTGCGCGCGGCACGATCGCGCTCAACTGGGGCATCGCGGCCGTCGTCTACCTGCTGATCGGGCACCTGATCGCGACGATCATCGCGACGCCGGCGCGGGTGTTCCACCGCCGCACCGCGGCGGTCTGACCGCCTGGAGGTCCGTTAGGAAACCGCAGCTGCCTGGCGCGTGCTCGCCGCACGCGCCAGCTTGCGGCGCTCGGTGGCGTCGAGTGCGACCTTGCGCAGGCGCACGGCCTGAGGCGTCACCTCGACGCACTCGTCGGCGCGCAGGAACTCGAGCGCCTGATCGAGGGACAGCTCCCGCTTCGGCACGAGCCGGACGAGCTCGTCCGCGGTCGAGGAGCGGATGTTCGTGAGGTGCTTTTCCTTCGTCGGGTTGACGTCGAGGTCCTCGGCGCGTGCGTTCTCGCCGACGATCATTCCCTCGTAGACGTCATCGCCAGGCTCGACGAACAGGCTGCCGCGCTCCTGGAGGTTGAACAGCGCGAACGCCGCCACCGTCCCTCGGCGATCGGCAACGAGGCTGCCGGTCGGTCGCGTGCGGAGTTCCCCGTGCCACGGCTCCCAGCCGTCGAACACGTGATGCAAGAGCCCGGTGCCGCGGGTCTCGGTGAGAAACTCGGTGCGGAACCCGATCAGCCCCCGAGCCGGCACGAGGTACTCCATCCGCACCCATCCGGTTCCATGGTTGACCATCTGCTCCAGGCGCCCCTTGCGCAGCGCGACGAGCTGAGTGACGACGCCGACGTAGTCGTCGGGCACGTCGACGCTCATCCGCTCGACCGGCTCATGCTGCTTGCCGTTGATCTCACGAGTGACGACCTGTGGCTTGCCGACGGTCAGCTCAAACCCCTCGCGTCGCATCAGCTCGACGAGGATCGCGAGCGCCAGCTCGCCGCGCCCCTGGACCTCCCACGCCTCGGGGCGCTCGGTCGGGTTGACCCGGAGCGACACGTTGCCGATCAGCTCGCGGTCCAGTCGAGCCTTGACCTGGCTCGCGGTCAGTTTGTCCCCATCGATGCCGGACAGCGGCGAGTCGTTGATCCCGATCGTGACGCTCAGCGACGGCTCGTCGACGGTGATCACCGGGAGCGGTTGCGGGTCCTCGGCATCGGCGAGCGTCTCGCCGATCGTGATTTCCGGGATCCCGGCGACGCTGATGATCTCGCCCGCGCTCGCCTCGTCCGCCTCGACGCGATCGAGCGCGTCGGTCACGTACAGCTCGGTGATCTTGACCGGCTCGGTCGTCCCATCGGCCTTGCACCACGCGACCGTCTCGCCGCGACGGATCGTCCCTTGCCGTAGACGGCAGATCGCGATCCGGCCGACGTAGGGCGATGCGTCGAGATTCGTCACGTGTGCCTGCAGCGCGTGGTCCGGGTCGTAGGTCGGCGCTGGGATGTGCTCGAGCAGAACCTCGACGAGCGGCCTCAGATCCGAGCCCGGTGTCTCCGGGTCCAGCGTCGCCGTCCCGGCCTTGGCGTTCGTGTAGATGATCGGGAACTCGATCTGCGACTCGTCGGCGTCGAGATCGAGGAACAATTCGTACACCTCGTCGACCACCTCATCGATGCGCGCGTCCGGCCGGTCGATCTTGTTGATCACGAGCACCACCGGCAGGCGCTGCTCGAGCGCCTTGCGCAGCACGAATCGCGTCTGGGGCAGCGGCCCCTCGCTCGCATCGACGAGCAGCAGCACCCCGTCGACCATCGTCAGCCCGCGCTCGACCTCGCCGCCGAAGTCGGCGTGTCCGGGCGTGTCGATGATGTTCAGCTTCGTCTCGCCGTAGCGGACCGCGGTGTTCTTGGCGAGGATCGTGATCCCCTTCTCGCGCTCGAGGTCCATCGAGTCGAGGACGCGCTCGTTGACGTCCTGGTTGGAGCGGAACGCTCCGGACTGCCAGAGCAGTGCGTCGACGAGCGTCGTCTTACCGTGGTCGACGTGGGCGACGATCGCCAGGTTGCGGATGTCATTACGGGTGGCCATGGGGTTGCGGTACTGAATGTAGAAGGCCTGGGGGTTTTCGGCGGTTCCCCCTTTGGTTCGAGGTGTTTGCCGGAGCCGTTTTGCATCGAGAGGGTGGGATGGGCTGGGCTCTTGAGCCGCGAGGCGGTCGGCGTGGGGTTCTGGGTCGTCTCAACGCACGTCAGCGCCGGAGGATCGACCAAAACGCAAGAAAGCGCCGCGAACTCCCTTTGCTCACGTGCGTTTTGGTCCACTCGTCTGCGCCTTCGTGCGTTTTGGTCGCTCAGCGCCCTCAGCCACGCCCCGACCCGAGGTGCGGCCCGGCTCACAACCGCGACGCCGCGTCCACCGCCCTCTCGATGCGCCGTTAATCCGGCTTATCGACCGGCACGCTCTCGGACGACTCAGACGACTCAGACGACTCAGACGACGCAGACGACGCAGACGACTCCGACGACGACGACAGCCGCACCGTCGGCAGCGCCACCCCGTTGCCCGCCTCGAGCTCCGCCGGCGCCGCCGCTCCGTTCTCGATCGCCCCCTGGGGCGTCGAAGCCGCATCGCGGCGGTCGGACTCTCCGGATTCGAGCAGGCCCAGCAGCGGCTTGACGAGATCGATCGGCATTGGGAACACGACCGTGGAGTTCTGGGTCGCCCCGATCTCGCGCAGCGTCTGGAGGTAGCGCAGCTGCAGCGTCACCGGATTGCGCCCGATCACATCGGCCGCCTCGGCGAGCTTGGCGGCCGCCTGGGCCTCGCCCGCGGCGTTGATGATCTTTGCCCGGCGCTCGCGCTCGGCCTCCGCCTGCCGGGCGATCGCGTGCCGCATCTCCTCCGGGATCTCGACGTCCTTGATCTCGACCGTCGTCACCTTGATCCCCCACGGCTCGGTCTGGGCGTCGATCACGTGCTGGAGGTCCTCGTTGAGCCGCTCTCGCTCACCGAGGAGCGTGTCGAGATCGGCGCCGCCGAGCACGGAGCGCAGCGTCGTCTGGGCGATCTGAAGCGTCGCGTTGTGGAAGCTCTCGACCTGGGTGACGGCCTTGTTCGGGTCGATCACCCGGTAGTAACACACGGCGGTCACGCGCACGGGGATGTTGTCCCGCGTGATCGTCTCCTGGGGCGGAATCGACAGCGTGATCGTGCGCAGGCTCACCCGGACCATCCGGTCGATCGTCGGCATCAGCATCACCAGCCCCGGTCCCCGCTGCTGCATCAGCCGGCCGAGCCGGAAGACGACGCCGCGCTCGTACTCACGCAGGACCCGGATCGATGCGCCCGCCGCGGCAGCGGCGATCGCAGCGAGTACGACGACAATGACGATGATTGCGGTGATCATGGCGCGAGCTCCCATTCTTCGGCCGGGCGGACGGCGAGCGTCAGCCCGTTGAGCCGTTCAACAACGATTTGGTCCCCCGCGTGGAGCTCGAACGGTTCTTCGTCGTCATCGAGCGCCGGCGACCGGCGCGCGCTCCACAGCGCGCCGTCGACGAGCACCTTGCCGCTCGACTGATCCCACGAGCGCACGATCCCGAGGTGCCCGATCAGGCCCTCGGGTCCGACCGTGATCCGACGGCGACGGACCGCGAGGCCTTCACGCAACGACACGGCGACGACGGTGCCCGAGATCGCGACGAGGGTCAGCGCCAGCAGGACGCCGAACACGATGCTCCCGCCGAGGGCGCTCACGCCGACGACGGCTCCCGCCGCGATCGCGACGACCCCGGGGACGCCGAGCACCCCCAGTGACGGGACGTGCGCCTCGAGCACGATCAACACGACTCCAGTCACCAGTAGTGCAATGCCTAGAGCCGTCATACATAGATGGTACGCCCGCGGGGTACCCTGCCGATCATGCACGTCGCGATTGCAGGTGCCCACGGGAAGATCGGCCGGCTGCTCACGCGACTCCTCGTCGAGCGCGGCGACACAGTCGTCGGTCTCATCCGCAACCCCGATCACTCCGACGACATCCGTGCCGACGGTGCCACCCCCGTTCTCTGTGACCTCGAGCATGCGACCGAGGCCGAGATTGCGGAAGCCATCGCGGGCGCGGACGCCGCCGTGTTCACCGCCGGGGCCGGTGCCGGCAGCGGACCGGAACGCAAGCTGACGCTCGACCGGGACGGCGCGATCAAGCTGCTCAACGCGGCCGGCGACGCCGGAGTGATCCGCTACGTGATCGTCAGCTCCGTCGGAGCGGAGAACCCGCCGCAGGACGACGACACGTTCAGCGTCTACCTGCGGGCGAAGGCCGAGGCCGACGCCGCGGTCAAGGCGAGCGATCGCGAGTGGACGGTCCTCCGGCCCGGTCGGCTGACCGATGATCCGGCGACGGGCCGGGTGCGCATCGACGCTGATCCGTTCCGAGGTGACGTCGCGCGGGCGGATGTCGCGGCCGTTATCGCCGCGGTGCTCCTCGAGCCCCGCAGCGTCGGCGCGACCCTGTACGTCAACGGCGGCGAACGCCCGATCGCGGACGCCCTCGGCCGAGCGCTCGGCGACTGAGCGAGCCGGGGCCCGTTAGCGCGCGTCGGTGCGCGGCGCGCAGCGATCGCAGATGCAGTGCCGACCGTGGACGGGGGAGACGTCGAGTCCACTCATCGCCGGATGGCGGTGCGGAGTGACGGCTCCCGGGCCTGCGGCCGGGCTATGCGGCGATGCCGTGCGGGAGCGGCGGGCGCCCACTGCGCGACGGAGATTTGACCAAGCTGGCATTGAGGACACCATACGAATGTGCTCGGCAGAATCCCGACGGTCTGAAGGCCTAGACGCCACCGTCTCCGGATCCGCTGAGGACCGTGCTTGAGGATGAACCGAGCTGCGTGAGCTCGCCGGCGAGAAGATGCGCCCATTGACGGATGGCATCCCAGTCGCGGCAGTCGCGGTATTCGGGTGGGGTCTTCCCGGCAATCGCCCGTTCCACCGGCCCCTTGGGATCCTCCGGCACGCTGCCGCCGAACACCGTATGGCCCTTGAGGCCGAGCGCCTCGGCGCGCTCGATCACTCGCGGCGGCTCGTACCATGAGGCGTCCGGCGCCTCATTCGGGTCACCGACGGGTCCGGAGCTGAACACCCAAAACGGCAGCTCGGAGAGCTCTTTCGCATGCTTGCGCAGGAAATGCTTCGCGTCGCCGCGCCAGCGCTTCATATAGACGGCGCTACCGAGAATGACGGCGTCGTAGGGACCGAGGTTCTTCACCCCGTCGACCGGCCGGCAATCGACGATGTGCCCGTCCTCACGGATCGTCCGAGAGACAACGTCGGCGATCTCCGCGGTCGATCCGCGCTTGGAGGCATACGCGATGAGCACACGTGCCATGGCACCAGCGTGGCACCGCGACCGCTCGCGGGCATCAGGGTTTTCTGCGCAAATGTGATGCGGCCTTACCGAGCCGCCGGGAGGCTGAAGCGGACGCGGGTCCCACCGCCAGAGTCGGCGAGCCAGATCCTCCCCCCGTGGGCCTCGACGATCGCCCGGGAGATCGCCAGCCCGAGCCCGGCGCCGCCACCCGTCCGCGCCGCGTCGCTCCCGGCCCGGTGAAACGCCTGAAACACGCGCTCGCGCTCCTCCGGAGAGATCCCGTCGCCCGTGTCGGCGACCTCAACCTCGATTCCGTCGGCGACCAGCTCGGCGCGGATGACGACGCTGCCGTCCGCAGGGGTGTGGCGGATCGCGTTCTGGATGAGGTTGAACAGCACGCGCTGGAGCTTCTCCGGATTCGCCTGCGCGGCCTCGAGTGTCGGCGGGATCTCGGCGACGACCGACACGTGCTTGGCGTCGGCGGTGACCCGCATCGCCTCGACCGTCTCCCCGACGAGCTCGTCGAGATGGACGCGCTCGAGCGACCAGTTGATGTCCCCGGCCTCAAGCCGGGAGAGCTCGAACAGATCGTCGATCAGCCCACCGAGGGCCACAAGGTGGGTGCGCATGCGCTGCAGGTAACGACGTCGGGTCGCCTCGTCGACGATCTCATCCTCGACCGCCTCGGCGAGCAGGCGCAGGGCGGTGAGCGGTGTGCGCAGGTCGTGTGAGACGGCCGCGACGAGGTTCCGGCGGGCGCTGTCGGCCTCGCCACGAAGCGCCTCCTCCTCGCGCAGGCGCTCGATCATCATGTTCGCCGCGTCGGCGAGTTCGGCGAGTTCGTCCCGGGCATCGGTTGCGATGTGGACGTCACGTTCGCCCCGGCCAACCGCACCGAGACCGTCTCGGATCGTCTCCACGTCGCGCAGGATCCCGCCGGCGATCAGGCGCGCGGCCGCGATCGCCAGGCCACCGGCGCCCAGGACCACGATCGCAGTCAGCAGCGCGTCGTGTCCGGAGATGACCATCAGCAGGCCGATCACGACGAGCGCGACGAGCACCGGTGCCACGACGACGGCCACCGCGAGCGCGAACTGCCGGGACAGCGATCCGGCCCACGTCCGCGTCGCGGAGGACATCCGGGCGATCACGGGAGCATCCTCACGCATCTGCTCACGGCTGGAAGCGGTAGCCGACGCCCCATACCGTCTGGATGTGGCGCGGGGCAGCCGGATCGACCTCGATCTTGGCGCGCAGCCGACGGATGTGGACGGTCACGGTTGAGGTGTCGCTGTAGAACGAGTACTGCCAGACGGCATCCATCAGCTGATTGCGCGAGAACACCTGGCCGGGATGACGGGCGAGGAACAGGAGGACGTCGAACTCACGCTGGGTGAGCTGGACCTCGTCGCCGCGAACGACGACGCGGCGGGCCGCGGGGTCGATCGTCATGTCCTCGAGCTCGATCGGCGCCTCGTGCTCGGGGGCGGTGTCGGTCCGCCGCAGCACGGCGTCGACCCGCGCGACGAGCTCGGCCGGCGAGAACGGCTTGACGACGTAATCGTCGGCGCCGAGACGGAGTCCAATCACTCGATCGGACTCCTCGCCCTTGGCCGTGAGCAGAATCACCGGTGTGCGTCCGCGGTCATGCTCACGGAGCCGGCGCATGACCTCGAGCCCGTCGATCCCGGGCAGCATCAGGTCGAGCACGACGAGGTCCGGGCGGTGCGCGGTGGCAGCGTCGATCGCCGCGTTGCCGTCGCCGGCGATGTGCGTCTCATAACCGGCCCGCTCGAGATAGCGCGACACGACCTCGGCAATTGTCGGCTCGTCATCGACGACGAGAACGGAGCCCCGTACGTGACCGTCCATGGGGCGATTGTGGCAGCCGTTACGCGCGCGGAGACGACTTCGGCGACGAATTCACGAGCTGTTCATCGCCATCCCAACGTTGCGATCAGGTTGCCGTCACCCGGAGTTCACCCGTCGGGTTGTTAGGACTGAATGAGGCACCAGGCGGCCCTGAGATTTTGCTCATCGGCGCCCCTACGCTCCCCCAGGTCACTGCCGATGTATGGGGGGATCGCCTGATGATCAAACGCGTGCCGATCCTGCGGCTGCTGGCGCTCGCCATCGGGCTCACGGTGGTGGCGTTCACGGTGCTCTCGCTCGTCGACCATGACGGTCGGGCCCAGACCGGCGGCTCGCGCCGGGCGTCGGTACGAGCGCGCGTCGCCCACAGGACGCTCCGCCGCGCGGTCACCCACGCGCCGGCGCCCGTGTCGGCTGAGGTGTCGCTGTCCGCCTCCGCCCCGCCGGTCCGCGTCCCGCCGTCGTTCCTCGGGTTCTCAACCGAGTACTGGACGTTGCCACTGTGGGAGCCTCACCGGGCGCTGCTCGAGCGCGCTCTCGCCCTCATCCATGTCCCCGGCGACGACCGCCAGGTGCTGCGCATCGGCGGCGACTCCGCCGACCATACGTTCTGGGACCCTCGGCTCCGGCGGATGCCGCCGTGGGCATTTCGGCTCGGGCCGTCCTGGGTGCACTTCGCCGCGTCGCTCGTGCGGCGCGACCGGCTGCGTCTGATTCTCGATCTCAACCTCGTCACCGGGTCCTCGCCGAAGGCCGCAAGTTGGGCGCGTGCCGCGCGTCATGACCTGCCCCAGCGGAGCATCATCGGTTTCGAAATCGGCAATGAGCCCGACATCTACGACCGCTGGAGCTGGGTGCAGCAACTCGGCCATTCACAGGCCGGAATGCCGTTCCTGCCTCGGCGTCTCTCAGCCGCCCGGTACCTCGCCGATTACCGCGCGTACGCGCACGCGCTGGTCCGGGTCGCTCCACGGATTCCCCTTGTGGGTCCCGCGCTCGCCAACCCGCAGACGAACTTCAATTGGCTCGCCGGCCTGATCACGGGTGCGCATCCGGGGCTCGGACTCGTCAGCGCCCATCGGTATCCGTACTCCGCGTGCGTGCGGCGCACGGCCAGCGCGTATCCATCGATTGCGAAGGTTCTGAGCGACAACGCGACGGCGGGTCTCGCGCGGACGGTGATCCCGTCCGTTGGGCTCGCCGAGCGGTCGAGGCTGCCGTTCCGTCTCACCGAGATCAACTCTGTGACGTGCGGCGGCGTGCCCGGGATCAGTGACACGTTCGCGACCGCCCTATGGGCGCCGGACGCGCTGTTCGAACTGATGAAGGCGGGCGTCGACGGCGCGAACGTGCACGTCCGCGCTTATGCGGTCAACGCCGCCTTCGCCCTCAAGCAGTCCGGCTTCCACGCCCGGCCGCTCATGTACGGCCTGATCCTGTTCACGCGCACGATCGGCCCGGGCGCGCGACTCATCCCGCTGCATCTTCGGACCTCGGAGGCGTTCAACCTGAAGGCCTGGGGCGTCCGGCTGCGCAGCGGTCGTCTCCACGTGCTGCTGCTCGACAAGGGGCCGCGGCCGGCGAGCGTCCGGCTGAAGCTGGGCGCGCTCGGAACCGCCTCGGTCGAGCGGCTCACGGCGCCATCGGTGCGCGCACAGTTCGGGGTCACCCTCGGCGGCCAGCGGCTCGATGCGGGCGGTCGCTGGGTCGGCCGTCGCGTCAGCCAGCAGCTGGCCCCGCGGGGCGGCGCCTACACGGTGACCGTTCCGGCGCTGAGCGCGGCTCTGGTCAGTCTGCCGGCGCTGCGCCATACGCAGCGCTGACGCGTTCCGCCGCCTCCGCCTCCGCCTCTGCCGCCGCCTCCGCCGTCCCGTCGGCGCGGGAGCGGTCAGAGTTCGGTCAGCAGCTTGGCCTTCTCGCGGTTGAACTCATCGTCGGTGAGCGCACCCTGTTCGCGCAGCTTGGCGAGTTTCGCGATTTTGTCCAGGGCGTCACCGCTCGCTGCTGACGCGGACATTGACGCGGCCGGGGTTGGAGGCGCGGGCGCGACCGGCGTGCTGAACGTCGCCGGTGTTCCGAACGCGCTCACCGTGGTTGCGGTTGGCGAGGTCGCCTGTCCGCTCGCGTAGGCGCCCATGATCGGATCGCCCTTGAGCGCGGTCGGGCTCAAGCTTGATGGCGGCGTCCGCGCGCCGGTGCGGCGGAGCGCCGCGACCCCCCAGATCAGCAGCGGGGCGAGGCCGCACACGGCAAACGCACCGCCGAAGATGATCCCGAAGGTCTTCGAAGACGAACTCGCGCTGGGGTCGAACGCGATCGAGAGCGCGCCGATCCCGATCCCGGCAAACACCGCCGGGACGATCAGCATGGCGTTCGGGCCGCCCGACACGAGTCCGCCGATGACAGCCAGGAAGATCCCGCCGATGACGAACAGAATCCACCAACCGGTGCCCGCCGGGCAGTACGGCACCGGGCCGTAGTGGCTGCTGTATCCCGTCGACGAGCACGTGCCCGTCTTGATCAGGTGATGCATGCCGACGCCGAGCAACACCGATCCAAAGAGCAGCATCGCGACGCCGATAATCGTTCTATTGCTCGGTTGCATTGCGCCCCAGCCGACCGTGGCCGGTTTCCTGGTGGCGCAATCCTACTTCCCGGTGCGGCATTACGGCACCTGTGCCGTGTCGGACTGCGGTGAGAACCGCAAGCTTGTGATCTGGCACCGTCCGGCGACCGGGCCGGTCCTCCCGGCCGCCGGCGGTGCTTCGTTGGCGTTGCGAACCGTGCCGTGGGGGATCAGGGCCGCGTGGGCGGTGCTCCTCGTCGGCGTGGCCGTGTCGGGGGCCGCCGCCCTGTCTCGACTGACGAGCCTCCACCGGGCCGACCGCGCCGCCTTCCAGGTGACCGCGAACGATGTGAGCGCGACGTTCGCCACCGACCTGAAGCGCGACGTCGACGTCGTTGGGATGCTGCGTGCGATCGCCACTCTTCAGCCCGACCTGACAACGGCTGAGTTTCAGCAATGGCGCCACGAGATCGGCCAAGGCGCCGAGCCGGCCAGTCAGTTCGGCTCGGCAATCATCGATGTTGTCCCCGCGAACCGTCTGGTGAGCTTTGGCCGCAGGTTCGAAGCTGACCCCGCGCTCCACGCGCTGACCGGAGGGGCCTTCCGCGTCGTCCCGGCTGGTGGTCGCTCACGGTATTGCCTGATCGGTGACTGGCTCAGTCCTGTCACCCAGACGGCCGCTCAGCTTGTGTTCCCGCTCAATGTCGACTTCTGCGCGGCGTCCACCTCTGTGTGGTCGCGGCTTTCCGCATACTCGACGCTGGAAACCGAGGTCGACACCGGTGCGGTCGAGGCGCTGGTCGGCCTCGTTGGCGTGCCCTCCGGTGCCACGCTCATATTGACCACACCGTACTACCGGGCCGGGGCTCCGACGGCGACGCCTCCGCAACGGCGAGCCGCGCTGCAAGGGTGGGTCGCAACCGGCTTCGATCTCGCGGGACAGCTCCGCGCCGCGCTCGGCCGTCAGCACCACGGACTGATCGTCGACGTCTACGGGCGCGCGGGGGACGGGAGCCGGCGACTCGTCGCCACCTCAGGCTCGGGATCACGTGCGCTGAGCTACACCCGGGCCGTGAACGCGGGCAGCCACTGGGAGGTCGTCGTCCGAGGGAACGAGCCTGCCGCGAGCGCCTATCTGCACGCGCTCGCCGTGTTCGTGATCGGGGTGCTGCTCAGCCTCCTCGCGTTCCTGCTCTTCCGCCGGATCGGACGCGCTCGGGACCACGCGGTCACCCTGCTCAACGAGCGAGACGGCGAGCTGCTGCACCGAGCGCTCCATGATCCGGTGACCGGGCTGGCCAACCGCGCGATGGCACTCGAGAGCGCGGACTCACGTCTTAGCCGCGCCCGTCGCCGGGCGACCGGACTCGCTGCCCTGCTGATCGACCTCGACGGGTTCAAGCGGATCAACGCCGCCTACACGCCACGGGTCGGCGACGAACTGCTGCGGGCGGTCGCCGACCGGATCACCGCGACGGTGCCGGAGACGTGTGAGGTAGCGCGCCTCGGCGGTGATGAGTTCATCGTTCTCACCGAGCCCGCAACCTCCGGCGCGGCACCCGAACTGATCGCCGAGCGATTGCTCGCGGTCGTGCGCACGCCGTTCGATTTCCCCGGGTATATGCGAGAGTCGGTCGCGATCACGGCGAGCATCGGGATCGCGGTCTGCGAGACCGGCTCTGTCCAGGACCTGCTGCGCGACGCCGCGGCCGCCCTGGAGGAGGCGAAGGCCGCCGGAAAGGACCGCGTCGTGATCTTCGACTCGAGCGTGCGCGAGGCCGCGGACGATCGACTTGAGCTCGAGCAGGAACTTCAGGTCGCCCTTCGCGAGAAGCAGTTCGTGATCGTCTACGAGCCGGGCGTCGATCTCCGCACCGGCGTCGTCCGCGGAGTCGAGACCGAGCTCCGCTGGGATCATCCGACCCGGGGCCGGCTTGCGCCGGCGGCGTTCATGGCGCTCGCCGAGGACGCGGGTATGGCGGCGGAACTCGACCGCTGGGTGATCGACGAGGCCTGCCGCCAGGGCGCGGCATGGGAGCGCGAGGGCATCCGGCTCCTGGTCGCTGTGAATGTCTCCTCGCGTCAGCTCGAGCGTCGCCGCCTCGTCGATGATCTGGAGCGCGCATTGACGGTGTCAGGGCTGACTCCGTCACGGCTGGCCGTCGACATCCCCGAGCGTGCCCTCGTCTCCGCTCCGGCCGCGGCCGGAGCGCTGCTCGAGGGTCTTGCCGCACAGGTGGGGGAGGCGCGCGACCTGCTCGCCCGCCGACGCTACGACGTCGCGCTATAGCGTTCATCTCGGCACCGAGAGCGCTCTGCCGCTTGTCGAAGAGTTGCTTGAAGACAATCCCGACGCAGCGATCGTCCTCTACACGGGCGCCGCTTCCATCGCGCGGATCAAGGACGCCGTCGAGGTGGGAACCCGGGGCTTCGTCCTGAAGTCGTCCCCGGCGGCGCGGCTCCTCGATGCCCTGCGAGCGGTCGCGGCCGGCGGCACCTTCGTCGACCCCGATCTCGCGTCGCTCCTCTCCGAGGAGGACCCTGAGTCCTCCAAGGTCGCCTCGCTGAGCCCGCGCGAGCTTGAGATCTTCACGCTCCTCGCCGAGGGGCTCACCGGTCAGGCGATCGCCGAGCGCCTGTACCTCTCGCCGGAGACGGTCAAAACCCACATCCGCAACGCGACGACGAAGCTGGAGGCTAAGACGCGGGTGCAGGCGGTCGCGCTCGTCGTGCGCGAAGCGCACGCGGCCTGACCCCGCGCGCCTGAAAGCCGGCGCTCTCTCGGCCCACTCGGTCGCCCGCCGCGCGCGGCTATTCGCCGGCGCCAGCGGGCGGCCCCGCCAGCGGCGCCGCGGGCGCCACGATTCCGCCCTCCGCGGGGGCGGCCGCCTGTCCTTGTAACCGGGAGCGCCCGAGATTGCTCACGATGACCGCGACCACGGTGACCAGGTAGATCTGACCGATGAGCGCCTCGGTCACGGCGAGGGTGTGGCCGAGGTTGCTCGCCGCCGTGTAGTCCCCATAGCCGACGGTCGTCAGCGTGGTGAAGCTGAAATAGATCTGGTGAGCCGTGGTCGTCGCCTGCCCGTCGGTGAAGAAGGTTCCGTCGACCCTCCCGATGACGCCATAGACGAGCGCAAAGAACATTCCGACGAGCATGTAGAGGCACAGCGAACCGAACACGGCTTCGATCGTCACCCGTCTCCGGGCGCGTAGCGTCCGGACGATTCCGACGACGATCGCCGGCGGGGCGAGCACGACGAGCAGCAGGTTGGCGGCGCGCGCCGATGGCCCATCGGTCACGCCGGCAATGGCATTGGCGAGGCCGATGGCGACGAGGACGATCGTCAGAGCGATCGCGCCATGCATCCACCGGCGGCGGGTTTCGGCCACGGCGAGCGCAAGCAGCAACGTCGCGCTCAGCAGCACGGCGACGATCACCTGCTCCCAGCGCCCGGGCACGCCGATCCCCTGGACGCCGAACGCGGCGACGATCGCGAGCAGCAGCAGACCGAACCGCTTACGGCTCTCCGTCACCGACGTCGGCGCGGCCGCGTCGCTCTTGGGCACCTCACCGTCCATTCGCAGAGCACATCATGATGGCCAAGGATCTCGCGTCCCGCGGTCGTCAGTCGACCGCGCCCTGAGCGGTGAGCGCCGCGCCGGCGGTTCCGCGGACGGACGTGCCCTGGCCGGGAGCACAGCAGACCGTGGTCGTCGAACAGGCGCACCGTCGCGCCGGCCTCCGCACCCCCGTGCTTGACCACGTTCTGAAGTGCCTCGAGACAGCAGAAGTACACCGCGACCTCGATCTCCTCCGCATATCGACCGGTCGTCGTCCCTCTGACCGAGACCGCGATCGGCATCCGCTGCGCGGCCGCCGTGAGAACGCTGTCATGGAGGTCACGTTCGATCCGGCGGCGTTCCTCGTGGGCCGCCTCCACCAGCCTCACCCGTGAGGCATGGAGATCGACGGTCGATGCGCGTAACTCGGCTTCGAGCTGGGCACTCCGGGTCGTCGGTGAACGGGTGCCCCAGCGGGCCCGCACACCATTTGTCGGCAGACTGGGATGTGGTCCGCGCATCGCTCTTCTCCGATTCGCCCTCGCCCTGCCCCGGCGAGGTCCCATCGGCACGACGACACGATACTCAGGCCAAGCCGATCGCGCCCTTGATGATGAGCAGCACCCCGATCCCGGCGAATCCCCGGACGGCGAACGTGTGGGCGTGGCGCCCAACCCATGCCCGCGCACTTGCGATCGCGCGCGGCGTCCAGTCAGGTGCGACGACGAAGCTGATCATCGGCACCTCGAGCATCCACAGCATCACCAGGTTGAAGCCGATCACGAGCAGCACCGTGACCACGGATGAGTGACCCAGCTTGTGAATCCGGTCCAGTCCGGCGAGGTAGGAGGCGCCCGGAAGGGACAGGAGCGCGCCGATGACGAAGGTCGTCCGCGGCGAACCCTTGCTCAGCTCACGTTGCCAGCGAGGCGGCCCCTTGTCCGGCTTGGCCGCCTTTCGGGTCCGGCGGCGCTCGCGCGCGGTCGCGACGTGACCGGCGTGGACGACGTACGCAATCACGAGTGCGACCGCTCCGAGCGCGAGGTCGAGGGCCGGGCTGAGGCTGTGCTGGGTCGTCTTCGCCGCGCTCGACTGCGACAGCGAGAACACGATCACGAGCCCGAGCGTGAGGCTTGTCATGAGTGCCCCGAGGAAATAGCCGAGCATCAGCTTCGACGGATGGTCGAGCAACAGCATCATCGTCGTCGCCGCGAGCAACGTCGGGTTCAGCGACGCCGTTAGCGCCAGCACGAGAACCTCACCCATAGAGGCACAGTGTGGCGCGCCGGGGGACGGATCGCATCGCCCGAGATGGGTGACGCTTGGCCCGTACCCGGTCCGGTCACCCCCTTTGGGTGATGTGGACTGTGCCGCGGGCGGTAGCGTCCCGGTCCGCATCGAGGGTGAGCGGCCGCTCACGCAGGTTCGTCCGGATTCGAGCGAACGACCACTCAGGAAAGGACGACACAAATGGCGACATCAACAGCCGAGCACGCACCGGGGCCCGTGCCTCACCTTACGGTGAGCGAACGGGTCGCGCGCGGCAAGGCGGCGCGCGCGGAGGTGCCCCGCTCCTCGCACGCGGCGTTCGAGCCGAGCCCGGACCGGCCCAGCCCGCTCGACCTGCTCGAGCGCCAGGCGGAGTCGCGCGTGCCGGAACTCGTCCCGATCCGATACGGGCGGATGCTCGTCTCGCCGTTCACGTTCTACCGCGGCGCGGCGCTGATCATGGCCGAGGACCTCTCGACGACGCCGCGCTCGGGACTCAACGTCCAGTGCTGCGGCGATGCGCATCTCTCGAACTTCGGCGCGTTCGCGTCCCCCGAGCGGCGGCTCGTCTTCGACCTCAATGACTTCGACGAGACCCATCCGGGGCCGTGGGAGTGGGACGTGAAGCGACTCGCCGTCAGCATGCTGATCGCCGCGCGTGACAACGGCTTCTCGCGCAAGCAGCAGGATCAGATCGTGCTGACGACCGTCCTCGGATACCGAAAGGCCATGCGCGAGTTCGCTGGTATGCACAACCTCGACGTCTGGTACGCCCATCTCGACGTTGACGACGCGATCCAGGAGGCCGCGGCGCAACTGAAACCGACACGGGCGGTGGCCAGGCAGCTTGCCCGCACCGAGAAGAACATCGCGAAGGCGCGCACGCGGGACAGCATGTCTGCCTTTAGCAAGCTGACTGAGGTCGTCGACGGCGAGGTTCGGATCGTCGATCAGTCGCCGCTCATCGTGCCGATCACGGAGCTGGCAGGAGACGTGTCGCCCGACGAGGTGTTCGAGGGGCTGCGCGAGTTGCTGCGCGCGTATCGGCGCTCGCTTGAGCTCGACCGTCGGGCGCTGGTTGAGGAGTTCGAGTTGCGTGACGTCGCCCGCAAGGTCGTCGGCGTCGGCAGCGTCGGGACGCGGGCGTGGATCGCGCTGATGATGGGGCGTGACTCCTCGGATCCGCTGTTCCTCCAGATCAAGGAGGCCGAGGCGTCGGTGCTCGAGGGCTTCCTCGGGCACAGCGAGTTCGCGAACCACGGTCAGCGGGTCGTGATCGGCCAGCGCCGGATGCAGGCCGTGAGCGACATCTTCCTCGGGTGGCTCCATCAGCCCGCCGGGCTTGATGGCCAGTCCCGCGACTTCTATGTCCGTCAGCTCAAGGATTGGAAGGGTTCGGCGGTCGTCGAGCAGATGATTCCGCAGGGCATGAACACGTACGGCCGTCTGTGCGCGTGGACGCTGGCACGCGCGCA
Organism: uncultured Solirubrobacterales bacterium; assembly: GCA_963850335.1. Lineage (GTDB taxonomy): Bacteria > Actinomycetota > Thermoleophilia > Solirubrobacterales > Solirubrobacteraceae > Palsa-465. The sequence continues at coordinate 607,004 of CAWKKY010000005.1, forward strand.
CGCGCGCAGCGGGGACCGGATCGCGATCGCGGCCTACCTCGGCGGCGGGGACGCGTTCGACCGCGCGCTCCTCGGGTTCTCCAAGGACTACGCCGAGCAGAACGAGCGCGACTACAGCGTGCTCACCGACGCGGTCAAGGCCGGCCGGATCGTCGCTCAGACCGGGCTCTGAGGAGCCACGCGCGGCGGCGCGGTAATCAGCCGCGTCGCCGATTCGCCGATATCGAGCGCGTGCTCGCTGATCCGGGTGAGGCACTCGGCCGCGATCACCGCGGATCCGAGCGCCTCATAGCGCACCGCGCCGTCCTCACCCACGAGCGCACGCTTGACGATCTCTCGGTGGCCGATTTCGATCTCGGCGTGCGCGGTCTCAAGGTCGCGCGCGACCGCGTCGCGCGGGGTCGTGAATGCCTCGGCGGCGACACGTACCTGGCGGCGGGTGAGGCTGCGCATGGCGCTCAGCGTGACCGTGACCCGATCATCGCCCTCGGGTCCGTCCAGGTCGCTGAGGTCGACGTATTCGTCGCACATTTGCGCAACGATCTGGCTCGTGTGTAGGAGCGCGACGGCAAGACCCAACTCGTCCGGACGCAGGCCGCCCGCCGAGAGCAGCTCTTGGATCGCCAGCTGAGCTCGCCGCGCGAGCTCGCGGACCTGCCGTTCGGCGACGATCATCCTCAGGCCGGTACGCGGTGCGACCCCGTAGGGCGCTTCTCCCGCTGAATCAAGCAGGCCCTCGATCCTCGCAAGCGCATCCAGCGTTTGCTGTTCCACGCTCGCGAGTACCTCCCGCGACTGATGCCCGACCCTGGTCATCGCTGTCACAGCGTGACGCTCCACGTCCGGCGCGCATCATCCCCATGGGGTGACGTCTCAGCTCAGGAGTGTTCGGCGTCTTGCTCGGAGAGGAAAATGAGCGTGGCCTTCACACGGCGGCTCACGTCGGCGGTCTCCGGCAGATCGAGCTTCGCGAAGATCGCATTGACGTGTTTCTCGACCGCGCGCTTGGTCAGAAACAGCGACTCGGCGATCGCCCCGTTGCTCTTGCCGGTCGCGATCTCAGCAAGCAGCTCCCGCTCACGCGGGGTGAGCTGCGACAGGCGCGAGTTCTCGAGCCGGGTCCGCGCCCGCATGAGCACGTCGACGATCGAAGGATCGATCACCGAGCCGCCCCGGGCCACCGCGGCGATCGCCTCGAGCAGCTGCTCCTTGCTGCGGATCCGCTCCTTGAGCAGGTACGCCCGTCCGCCGGTCCCGTGTTCGAGCAGCTCGAGGGCGTACTCGGTCTCGGCGTATTGACTGAGCACCACGACGCCGACCTCGGGCGCGGTCTCGCGGAGGGCAGCCGCGATCCGGATGCCCTCGTTGCCTTCCGACGGCGGCATGCGGATGTCCGTCACGACGACATCGGGATGCCACGTCTCGATTGCCTGCTCGAGCTCCGGGGCAGTCGCGCACACCGCCGCGAGTTCGATCTCCGTTGTGTCGTTGAGCAGCGCAACGAGGAACTCTCGGATCATGTAGGAGTCCTCGGCCATGACAACCCGCAGGCGCGCCGTGAGAGACGCGCTGTCGTCCGCGATCGGTGGCTTCTCTTCTAGCGTGTCGCTCATCTTCGCCCGTTGAGGGCCGTTCGGCAAGCGTGCGACAGGACGACCGTCCGGCACGACATGACCCCAGTTTTCGGAAGAACGCCGTAGGTGGAACGGGTCCCGCAGACACGGTAGCGTGTCCGCTGCATCCGCTTCAGGTGAGGAGTCATCTTTGGGCTGTTTCATCGCACTATTCGCGCTCATCTCTCCGCGCCTGGCGCTGTTCCTGCTGGCGCTGTTCAGCAACGTCCTCTCCCACGCGTTCGACAGCTGGGTCGTCCCGCTCCTCGGCTTCTTCCTGCTGCCGTGGACGACGCTCGCGTACGCCGCGTTCTGGGATTGGGGGCCTGGTCACCACGTCACCGGGTTCGAGTGGTTCTTCGTCGCGCTCGCGTTCATCATCGACGTCGGCGCCTATGCCGGCGGCGGGCGGGCGCGCTCGCAGCGATCGACCGGTTAGCGGTAGATCGATCACCCTCATCCCGATGGGGTGAGGCGAACGCCGGTCACTGAATCGACACTGAGCTCATGGCGAGCGACTCGATAGCGGCGAGCCCGGGAGGTGAGGTCACCGGACGCGTTGAGAGCGCGTCTCGGCTCGTGCTCATCACGCTGATGAGCGCGCAGTTCCTGATGACGCTGGACAGCTCGGTCATGAACGTGTCAATCGCCCAGGTCTCCGAAGACATCGGCACCACGGTGACCGGGATTCAGACCGCGATCACGCTGTACACGCTGGTGATGGCGTCGCTGATGATCACCGGCGGGAAGATCGGTCAGATCATCGGTCGCAAGCGCGCGTTCGCGATCGGATGCGTGATCTACGGGTGTGGCTCGTTCATCACCGGACTGTCGCAGAGCCTGCCGATCCTGATGGTCGGTTGGTCGCTCCTCGAGGGGATCGGCGCGGCCCTCATCCTTCCTTCGATCGTGGCGCTCGTGGCCGCGAACTTCGGCCGGGCCGAGCGTCCGGGCGCCTACGGACTTGTTGCGTCAGCCGGTGCCATCGCGGTCGCGGCTGGGCCGCTCATCGGCGGGTTGTTCACGACATATCTGTCGTGGCGCTGGGTCTTCTTCAGCGAGGTACTGATCGTGATGGTGATCCTGCTGCTCGCCCGGAGGATTGCGGAAGAGCCGCCGGCGACGCGGCCGTCGATCGACCTGGTCGGCACCGGACTCTCGGCTCTCGGTCTTGGACTGTTCGTATTCGGGATCCTGCGGGCCGGCGCCTGGGGACTGATCAAGCCCAAGCCGGATGCACCGACGTGGATCGGGCTGTCCCCGTCGGTCTGGCTGATCCTGGCCGGCGGCGGCGTGATCTGGCTATTCACGCTGTGGGAGCGCCATCGCGTCGATCAGGGACGCGAACCGCTGCTCGACATGAAGCTGCTGACGGTCCCGACATTGCGCAGCGGGCTCGTTTCGTTCTTCCTCCAGTACCTGCTTCAGGCGGGGATGTTCTTTGCCGTTCCACTGTTTCTCTCCGTCGCGCTCGGTCTCTCCGCGGTCGAAACCGGCGTCCGCATCCTCCCGCTCTCGCTCACGCTGCTGCTGGCCGCCGCCGGGATCCCAAAGATGTTTCCGCAGGCCTCGCCGCGACGGGTGATCAGACTGGGCTTCCTCGCACTGTTCCTCGGCCTCGTGATCATGGTCGCGGCGCTCGACGCCGGGGCCGGACCGGAGATCGTCACCTGGCCGATGCTGCTCGCGGGGCTCGGCATCGGGGCGCTCGCCTCGCAGCTCGGCAGCATCACGGTCTCGTCCGTCTCAGATGAGCGCAGCGGAGAGGTCGGCGGCCTTCAGAACACCGTCACGAACCTCGGCGCCTCGATTGGTACGGCGCTGGCCGGTGCCGTGTTGATCGGCGCGCTCACGAGCTCCTTCCTCAGCGGGATCGAGGCCAACCCGCAGGTGCCCGCGTCGGTCAAGCAGGAGGCGCACACCAAGCTCGCGGGCGGCGCCCCGTTCGTGTCCAACAGTGATCTGGAGGCGGCGCTGAAGAAGGCAGGTGTGCCCGAGTCGACGGCCACTGCGATCGAGCAGGAAAACACGACGGCGCGGCTGGTGGCGCTCCGCACGTCACTCGCGGTGCTCGCCGTGATCGCGCTGTTGGCGCTGTTCATGACCGGCGGGCTTCCGGACCGTCAGCCCGCGTCCGCGCGGGCACCCTGACCCGCAGAGCGATTCAGCTCACGCGGGCTCGTGCCGGGCCGACGTGAGCGTGATGCTCATCTTGAGCGCGCTCACCGCTCCGGTCGCGCCGGCCTGCAGCGTGACTCCGACGGCGAGGATGATCATGCCCGGGATCAGCAACGCCTTCGAGCCGAGCATGAGCACGCCCACGCGAGCCATCGCGTACGGCGGAGTGCAGACGGTAATGCTGATCGCGCCGCCGACGATCGTCGTCCACAGCTTGTCGCGCGGGGACTGGGCGCGCTTGACTCCGATCAGCCGCGCCGGCACGGCGACGTAGAGGATCATCATCACGGCCACCGTGACGCCGAGCGAGATCGTGAACCACGGCCGTCCCCAGCGGGTCACGATCGTCGTTGAGAACGCGAGCAACGCTCCGAGGAACACCCCCGTGAGCGCGATCGGCAGGATCCGCGCGCGCGCGTCGCGGATCGCGGGCCGGATCTCCGGCCGTCCGGGCCGGGCCACCGCGTGGGCGAAGACCGCGTTGAGAAAGAAGCAGCCGACGGTGATCGCGATGATCGCCAGGACGATCGGGATGAGCACCGGACCGCGCAGGGCGTGAAACGACTTCCCGTGCAACACGTGGATCTTCAGATCGAACAGGGCGAGCCAGATCAGCATCGCGGGCAGCACCTGCACGAGCGCCAGCCGCCAGTTTGAGACGAGCAGCCGCGCGCCCTCGAACAAGAGCACGACCGCGCTGATCGCGAACGCGAGCGGTGCGAAGATGCGCCGCGAGCGGCTGAGGCGAAGTACAGCCGCTTCGATCTGGGCTTCGTCGTTCTCCTGGATCGCCTGGACCAGGGAACGGATCCGGCTCGACAGGGCTTCAGAGCGCCGTCCCTTGAGCGCCACGTCTCACCGCCTGAGGATGTGTTGACGACACGAGGCTTGCAGCCGCACACAGGTGCGGGATCATCCGAAAGGGATGATCGAATCTCGGCCCCGACCCGGCATGATGTCAGCATGACCCGCCGGCTGTGGTCAGCGAGCGCGCTGTTGTTGGTCGTGGCTGCGCTCGCCCTCGCGATCTGGGCGGCGATCAGGCACTTCCCGAGCGGCATCACGGTCTGGCTGTGCCTGGTCGCAGCGATCGGTGCCGCGTGGCTGGGAGCGAGCCGGCGCGGAGCCCTCAGGATCGCCGGGTTTGCGGCTGCGGCGACGCTCGTGATCGGCGCGGTCGTCCTCGTGATCGTCGAGCGCGACGTGCTCGAGGACGTGATCGTGTTCGTCGCGATGGGTGCAGCGCTCGTCACCGCGCGGATGGCGTTTCGGGTGCACGTCGCACGTCCGGCCGTCGATCCCCCCTCGCAGCCGGTGCTGTTCTACAACCCCAAATCGGGCGGCGGCAAGGCGACACGCTTCAATCTCCCGGACGAGGCTCGCCGCCGGGGCATCGAGCCGATTGAGCTGCAACTCGGGCAGGATCTCGAGCAGCTGGTCCGCGATGCGGTCGCGCGCGGGGCAAATGGCCTGGCGATGGCGGGCGGCGATGGCTCGCAGGCGATCGTCGCCGGCATCGCGTCAGAGCTTGACCTCCCATATGCATGCATCCCGGCCGGGACGCGCAACCACTTTGCGCTCGATCTCGGCGTCGACCGCGACGATGTCGTTGGAGCACTCGAAGCGTTCGTGAACGGGGGTGAGCGCCGGGTCGATCTGGCGGAGGTCAACGGCCAGGTGTTCGTCAACAACGTCTCGCTCGGGATGTATGCCGAAGCGGTCCAGCGCCCGGGGTACCGCGAGGCCAAGCTCCACACCCTGCTCGACACGGTGCCGGACGTCATCGGACCGGATGCCGAGGCACCGACGCTCCGCTGGCAGGGGCCGGACGGACCGCAGTCGGCCGTGGCGATCCTGCTCTCGAACAATCAGTACCGGCTGGGTACCGTGCTCGGGTCAGGCACCCGTCCGGGGCTCAATCACGGGGTCCTCGGGATCACGGTGCTCGCCCCGATCACGGGCGACGGTACGGGCACTCCTGCCCGCAGGCTGACGATGGAGCAATGGACGGCCGCCGACTTCACCATCAGCGCCGATGGTCAGACACCCGCCGGCATCGACGGTGAGGCGGTTGAGCTTGACCCGCCATTGCACTTTCGGACGCGGCCCGGCGCGCTCCGCGTCCGGATCGCCCCGTCTCATCCCGGCGCCTCGCCGTCGGCGCTGCTGCCCGCCGGGGCATTCGAGACGATCGCTGCGCTCGGACGGTTCGCCCTGCACGGCGAGGCGGCGGCACTCGAACCGGCCCGGTAGACAAGCGCAGATGAAGCCATGAGCGCACATCCGGCGGGCGACCGTTTGCTCGGCGACGCCGAGCAGATCGACCGCGCCGTGTACCGCGCCGTGGCGGGAACGCCGACGCCCCGGCTCGACACGGCGATGCGCCGGCTCTCGCGCGCGGCGGACTACTCCAAACTGTCGATCGCGTCCAGCATCGCGCTCGCCGCGGTCGGCGGGGACAAGGGCCGACGGGCGGCGGTCTCGGGACTCGGGTGCGTCGCGACCACCTCGGCCGCCGTCAACCTCCTCGTCAAGCCGGTCGCGCGGCGCCGTCGGCCCAACCGCACCGAGGGCGGCGTCCCGGAGGTTCGCCAGGTGCAGATGCCGATGTCGGCGTCGTTTCCGTCCGGTCACACGGCGGCGGCGTTCGCCTTCGCATCAGGCGCCGGCCGCGTCATTCCGCTCGCGAGCGTTCCACTCCACGGGCTCGCCGCGCTCGTGGGCTACTCACGCGTGCACACCGGGGTGCATTACCCCGGCGATGTCGTCGCCGGCGCGCTGATCGGCGCCATCACAGCCGACCTCGTGGCCGGGATGATCAACCGGCGGTTGTGATCACTCACGTGTGCAGGAGCTGGGCCTTGGCGGCCTGGTACTCCTCGGGCGAGATCGCGCCCTGATCCCGGAGCTCAGACAGCTGGCGCAATTGATCGGGCATCGTCATCGTGGACGCGCCTGAGCCCGATCCCGTCTTGGAGCGCTCGCGCGAGTCGCGAATCGCGCTCATCCGGGCCCGCATCCGGGCGGTCGCGGCTCCGGCCTGCGCCTCGGGGAACTCCCGCTGGGTTTGCTCGCGCAGCAGGTAGGTTCCGACGATCGCGAGGACGAGGAACACGAGCATGCCGGCCGGCTTCCCGGTCGCCGGGATCGGATCGATGATGAAGACGAGCACCATCAACGCCACGACGATCCCGTATGTCTCCACAGGGCGCTCACGGAGGAACGGGGCGATGGTCTGTCGCATCGGCCGAGCGAATCGCGACGGGCCGGCAAACCAGGCTGCCACGACGAGGACGAATCCGATCAGGATGCACGCCCCGGCGATCTCGCTGATCATCCCGGTACTGATCGAGAAGACGGCGCGGACCGTCGGCTTGAGCGAGGCATCGTGGGTGAGTGAGCCGGTGCCCTGGGAGAGGAGCAGCGACCGTCCGAGCAGCGCGATCACGCCGGCGATGACGCCGCTGAACCCGACCGACATCAGCGTACGCCGCCGCCGCCCGGCAGCGAGCGCGATCGCGGCCAGGTAGAGCAGCGGGACGAGGATCGTCAGCCACAGCGCGAGGCTCTTGATCGCATTACCGACGTCCTGCACGAGGCTCAACTGATCGGACTTGAAGACCGTCAGGTTGGCGATCGAGGGGGGGAGCTTTGACGCCAGATCAGACGGGAGCCCGAGCCGGGAGGCGACGTTCCCGAGGATCAGCCCGAGGTTGAGCGTCACCGCGCCGCCGTTGACCTTGACCCGGTTGGTGCCGCCGTTGACGATCGTGACGAACGTCTGATCAGCGGCGCGGTTCGCGAGCGCCCATAGGTTCTGGACCCGGGGTCGCGTGAGCGCGAGGTCGACGCCCTTGACGGCGACGTTGCGCAGCGCGCCGGCCGCCGGCGCGGCGAGCGGCTCGAGCCGCGGCGGTAGTCCAGAGCTGATCAGCCCGGTGACGTTGACGTTGGCGTAGAGCTGATCGACGAGGTAGTTCGCCGTCGTCGAGCGGATGTCTGCGTTCTGGAGCAGCTGGGTGCTTGTGTTCGACCAGTTATCGGGGTTGAACAGAAGTCGGTTCGCCCAGATCGAGAAGATGCCCACGACGAGCAGCAGCGTGGTGAAGCCGATCAGCGTGTTGACGAGAATCCGGCGCCCACGTGACGGCGTCGCCGTCGGCGCGTCAGGCGGTTCGGTCTGAGCTGGGGGATCGGTGTGATCCGCGGGATCTGTCTGAGCAGGGGGTGCCATCGAGCGCACATCCTCGATCCGCGCCGCCGCGAGCGCATCGTCTGATTCGGGTGATGGCGGCGTTGCTCGGCGTCGCGAGCAACGGCGCGACACGCGCAGTGCGGAACAGCGCGCCGCCGGCTACTGACCGAGCAGCCCGGCGTCGCGAGCCAGTTGCACGGCCTCAGATCGAGAACCGGCGCCGAGCTTGCGGTAGATCGCGTGGGCCTGCGTCTTGACGGTGTTCGCCGAGACGCCGAGCTGCGCGGCGATCTCCCGGAACGGGCGGCAGCTCGGCAGGAACCGGAGCACCCGCAGTTCGGCGATCGTCAGTGCGGATGGGCCGGTGAGACTCGTTTCGGCGATCGTGTCGAGATGCGACCAAGCGCGGTCGAACCACTGCTCAAACGTGCCCGTTCCGGCGCGGCGCGCCTGGCGCGAGGCTTGGGCAAGGAGGCTCCGCGCGCCGCTCACGTCGGCCAGGTACAGGGACGCATGCGCCAGCAACAGACGGATCTGGGCGCCGAACCACGCCGGCGCGTGGTCAAGCTCGACGAGCGCCACGGCGACACGATGCGCGTCCTGCTTGGCCTCATCGGCGCGGCCCTCGTGAGCACGTGCCGCCGCTGCGGCGGCACGGGCGAGTACCTCGACCGGAAGCGGCGAGCGGCAGGCGCTCATCGTCGCCGTGGCCTCATCGGTCAACTCGATCGCGAGCGACCAGTCGTCGGTCTCAATCGCGATCATCGCGCGCTGGGTCATCGCCAGCACTGCGATCGCCGCACCTTCCCGACCCGCAAGCTCAGCTGCCTGCTCGAGTCGGTTGACGGCCACCGCCCGGTCACTCGCCGCCAGGTGAGCGCCGACGCCCTCGAGCCAGAGGCAGGCGGCCCGCCAGGGACTGTTCGGCGCCAGCGTCCGGCGAGCCCGGTCGGCCGCGCTCCCCAGCCGAGCGAGGCCGCCATCCGCGGTCATCGCCTCGATCAACGCGAGCGCCGGGTTCTCGGGTGTGGCGGGTTCTCCCGTGGACGTCGATCCGGGATCGAGCTCTCGGATCCAGCGGCGCGCCGCCTCCGCATCCCCTGCCATGAGCGCCGCGCACGCGGCGCACATCGTCAGCGGCTGCGAGTCAGCGATCGACTCCGGGGTGAACCGAGCGAGCCACCGCTCGACCTCGCCGACCCCGTCCTCGCTGATGCAGGACGGGAGCTCGCCCCACAGCAGCCCGCCAACGCGCGACACGTCCCCTGCCGCGACCGCGTGCGTAATCGCCGCGTCGAGGTCGCCCTGATCCACGTACCAGGATGAGGCCGCCGCGTGGAGCTCCGGCACCAGTTCCGGCTCCCGGTGGCGCAGCTCGGCGTTCATCAGCTCGCGCAGCAACGGGTGCCATCGGTAGCGCTCGTGGGCGGCATCGACCGGCTCGAGCAGCTGGGAGCTGTCTGCCAGCTGTGAGATCCGCACCGCCGAGCGCCGCACGCCCAGCACGGCATCGCACGCCTCGCCGGACAGCTCGTCGAGGATCGACGCACGCCGGAGGAACGTCAGCGCGGGCCGGGGAAGGCGTTCCAGCACCTCATCGCGCACGTACTCGGCGAACAGATGATCGTCACCCCCGAACGACGGCGGCGAGTCGGCCTGCGCAGCGCGCTCGCGGTTGGAGAGGGCGGCGAGGTACAGCGCCGCCGGCCACCCCTCGGTACGGCTGACCAACGCCTGGACGTCCGCAAATTCAAGCTCGAGTCCGGCCCGGCGCAGGAGCACGGCGGCCTCGGCAGGGACCATCGCCAGGTCTCGCATCCGGATCTCGACCAGCGCTCGGTGGGCGCGCAGTCGGCCGAGCGGCAGGTCGGGTTCGGTGCGCGCCGCCACCGCGACGAGCGAGTTCGCAGGCAGTCGCTTCCACAGCTCGGTCACCGTCTGCTGGAGCGCGGCCGGGGTCATACGGTGGGCGTCGTCGATCACGAGCACCGCGGGCTCGTCGTCGTCAAGCCCGCCGAGGAGGACGTCGACGCGCTCCGCTGCGATGTTGTCCGCGTCCGCCGCGTCGGGGCCGACCCACGTGAAGCAGCGATCGTCGGACTCGGCCCACTCGGCGATCAGGGCCGACTTCCCGTACCCGGGCGGCGCGACGATCACGGCGAGCATCGCCCCATGCGCCGTGCGAAGACGCTCGACGAGCGCTCGGCGGTGGACGAAGTCCGTGGGGAACAGCGCGGCGGTACGCCCGAGCCCCACCGGCGTTGCGTCTGCGGCGAGGCGGGGTGCCCGACTGAACGGGCCGTGGTGTGAGGCGGGGGCGAGTGGCATCCGGTCCGGCGGTGCAAACACGCAGGCTCGGCGGAGCTTCTCTCGCCCGCACGCGCGTAACAAGGGGGTGTGCTGGCGTCAGTTCGGGTGCGTACACCACTGTCCCCGGCGCACCGCCACGTCCGAGGCCGTCCGTCACCCATTCGGGATGAGGCACCACCTCCGGCCGCGGCGGATGCTTAGCCGGTCACCACCTTCTGAGAGGAGTTGTTGAGGATGGACGCTATGAGAGGGGTCGGGCGCGTCATGTTCGCGGGCACTCTGCTCATGATCGGCGGCGTGCTGAACATCGTGTACGGGATCGCAGCGATCTCGAACTCGAGCTTTTTCACGCACAACGCCCACTACGTGTTCGCGGACCTCAAGACCTGGGGATGGGTCAGCCTGGTGCTCGGGATCCTCGAGCTGTTCGCCTCGCTGTCGCTGATCCGGGGTGCCGCGTTCGGACGGTTGTTCGGCATCTTCGTCGGGGCGCTCGTCGCCATCGACGCGCTGTTCTCGATCCCGGCGTCTCCGTTCTGGTCGCTCTGCGTTTTTGCGCTGAGCCTGTGGATCATCCACGGACTTGCGATCTACGGGGATCCGGGCCCCGGCAGCCCCGCGTGATGAGCTGCGCCGGGAGCGGGCATGTCGCCCCGCTCCCGGCGCACATTCGTGGCGCGCTGGGCGCCCTACGTCGGGGCCGGCCGCGCCTGCGCTGCGGACTGGGCCTACGCGCTCAGGATCTTGGCCTTCTGGGCGGCGAATTCCTCTTCGGTGAGGATGCCCTGTGTCTTGAGCTCACCGAGCTCCTTGAGCTGGTTGATTCGATCGTCGGTGAGACCTCCGGCGGCTGGGGCGGCCGGCGCCGGAGCTGGCGCTGCCTGGGGCTCGGGCGGCGCCTCCTGCGCGGCCCACTTGTTGGCCTGGCGGCGGCTCACCCGGTTGGAGACCGCTGTGGCGGTCCCGGCGATCACTGCGGTGCGGCCGATCCCGCGGAGAAGTCCTGGCATGTTCTGTCCTTTCAGTTGGCGGTCGCTTCGGCCGCCTCGAGCGCGTCGAGCAGGTCCTGCCCGCTGACCCGCTCGCTGGCGATCAAGACCCCGCCGTTGCGCCGCACGGCGGCGGCGAACGGGGCGGCCCAGCGATTCTCGTAGACGATGATGGCGGCCCCCGACCCGGGCTCCAACTCGGCGGCGACCATCTCGATGTCGGCGCTGCCGAGCATGCCGGTGCTCGCGCCGTTGAACACCATCAGGTCACCCGCGGTGTCCTCGTCGGCATCGGCGAAGTCCATCCCGGACACCGTTCCGTCCTCGTTCTTGCGCACGAACATGGCGTCGAACACGCGGATGATGCCGCTGTTCACGAGGTCCATGAAGATCGGCACAGCGTCGCCCTTCATCGCCGCTCCCGGCGGATACCCGATTACGACCACATCAATTGGGCCGAGCACTTCTTCGTTGTCCATCCCGTCCTCCGTCGCGAGTGGTTGGATGCCTGAAACCCGCGGCCCACGGGCCGCCGGACGAGTCGATCATCTCATGCCGGAAACGCATCACCCGATGCGGGTGACGCGACGGTTCACCAGGGGCATCCCGAGCGCGACGAGCGCGTAGACCACGACCGCCAGCGCATAGCCGGCGATCACGTCCGATGCATAGTGAGCGCGGAGGTAGATGCGGCTCAGGCCGATGAGGAGGGTCAACGCTGCGCCGAGCGCGATCGCGACAGCGCGAGCGCGGGGCGTCCGCAGCAGCGCGCCCACTCCGATCCCGAGCACCAGCCAGGCGACCGCGTTGGCGGAGTGACCAGACGGATAGCTCTGACCGGCCGTGTGCACGAGCGGTGCGGGCGGCCGCGCGCGGTCAACCGCCCATTTCGTGATCCAGACAGTCACCCAGGTCCCCGCCGCCCCGGCCGCGATGGTGAGTGCGCGCGCGCGGTGTCCGGCGCGGGCGAGCACCCCTGCGCCGAGAAGCACGGCGGGACCGACGATCGCGATCAGGCCGAACGTGGTGATGATCCGTGCGACGTCCGTCAGCCAGGGTGTCCGAAGGTCGCCCGCGGCCGTGAACGCGCGCGCGTCGATCCCGAGCGACGAGCTCGTGACCACCGCGACCGTCAGGGCGATGAACACCGCCGCTGCGATCCCAGCGGCGGCAATCAGCCGCCGCTGCTGGCGGGACGCTTTCATTGCGGGAAAACTACGAGCCGCGATGAGTTTTGGTCGTCAGACCGGTCTCTGACCCATGACACGAACGACATGCCACGTCTCGATTTCGTTGGACGGCTTCATGGCCGGTCCCGACCAAGACCGCGAGAACCCCCTCGGCGTCGGCGGGAGGCGGGTCCACCAATGGCACTTGACCGATTCGCTGCACCCAGGGGACGCCGCCGCCGTCGAGGATCTGATGCGCACCCGCGGCGCATGCGTGATGGGCCGAAACATGTTCGGCCCGATCCGCGGCGCGTGGGACGAGGACTGGCGCGGGTGGTGGGGCGAGGACCCGCCGTATCACGCGCCGGTGTTCGTGCTCACCCATTACCCGCATGATCCAATCGAGATGGCGGGTGGAACGACATTTCACTTCATCACCGAGGGCTTCGACGCCGCCTACGCGCAGGCCCGAGCGACCGCCGGTGACGGCGAGATTGCAATCGTCGGCGGCGCGTCGACCGTTCGGCAGGCATTCGCGGCCGGCGTCATCGACGAGATCACGCTCGATATCGCCCCGGTTCTGCTCGGCAGCGGTGAACGGCTGTTCGACGGCGTCAGCGACCCCGGGCTGGAGGTGCTCGAGGCCACGCATTCTCCGCTCGCGACGCACGTGCGCTACCGGGTCGGCGGTTAGCGCCCGATGATCAGCCGCTCGCGATCAAACAGCCCGGCCACGACCCGCCACCCGAGCCGGTTGGCGACGACGAGCACGACGCCGAGGATGAGCGCCAGCCTGAGCGAGGCGTGGATCACGTCGAGCGCGATCAATGTCGTCACCGCGATCGTCGGCAGGCTGGCAAGCACCGAGAGCTGTTGGGCGACTCGCACGTCGCTAACGCGGGTCGAGATCGCCATCCCCACCCAGATCGACCAGCCGGCGATGAGCGGCGTGAAGATCACCTGGGCGAGGACATCGGGGCCGCGGATGAAGGACGACGCGACGCCCTCGTGAGCGAATGCCGCGACGAGCGCGAGCGCCAACCCGAACACGGCGTAGGCGATCAGGATCGCCGGAACGAGCACCGCGAGGGCCTTGCCGAGGAGCAGTTCCTCCCGTCGCAGCGGGGTTGTCAGCAGCGGCTCGAGCGTGCCCTCCTGACGCTCGCCGACGATCGCATAGGCGGCCAGCATCACCGGCACGAGCGCCGGGATTCCCAGCATGTACAGCAGCTCATGGTGCTCGCGCAGCTGGTCGGCGGCGGCCGAGGAGACGGCGAACACCGACACGAGCGGCTGCACCAGGAAGACGAGCGGGATGATCGCCATACCGGCGATGATCGAGCCGTTGCGTCGATACGCGCGCAGTTCCTTACGCGCGATGGCGCGGATCCGTCGGCTGCTGACGTGCATCGTCATCCGGCGATCTCCCGGTCCTCGTCGACGAGCGACAGATAGACGTCCTCCAACGAGTGGTAGGACTCGGCGATCGAGAGAACGTCGGCATCCGCCGCAACGAGCGCTCGCGTGATCGCCGGTGCCGCGATCTCCTGGTCCGAGACCGAAACGACATAGCTCGTCCGGTCGTCCCGTCGCCAACTCTCGACACCGGGACGTCCGCCGAACACGCTGTCCGGGTCCGGCAGCGGCGCGAGCGTGTGCACCGTGAGCGCCTTGGCGAACAGCCGGTCGCGCAGCTCCTCGGGCTGACCGATCGTCTGGAGCTTCGTGTTGAGGATCGCGACCCGGTTGCACAGGCGCTCCGCCTCCTCGAGGCGGTGTGTGGTGAGGAAGATCGTGACTCCGCTGTGCCCGAGTTCGGTGATCAGTTCATGCACCTCGCGGCTCGCCACCGGGTCAAGGCCGGCGGTTGGCTCGTCCAGAAACAGCACCTCCGGATCGCTCAGCAGCGCGCGGGCGAGCGCGGCGCGTTGGCGGAGACCCTTTGACAGGTTGCTGCACGGATCATGCGCCCGTTCGGTCAGGTTGACCGCGCTCAGCGCCCGTTCGACGCGGGCCGCGCGGTCCGGCACCTCGTAGAGGTCGGCGAAGCACTCGAGGTTCTCAGTGACGCTCAGCCGGCCGTAGAGCCCCGGCGACTCCGGCATGATCGCGATTCGCTGCCGGATTGCGACTCCGTTCTCCGGTGCGAGCGGGATGCCGGCAACACTCGCCGTTCCTGTGCTCGGCGCGATCAGCGTGCCGAGCGTCCGCACGGTCGTCGTCTTGCCCGCGCCGTTGGGCCCGAGGAAGCCGAACACCTCGCCGTAGGCGATCTCGAAGGAGACGTCCTCGAACGCGATCCGGTCGCCGAAGCGTTTGCCCAGACCATCAGCGGAGAGGGCTGGGCCACCGCTGTCACGTCCGGGAACCTGGTCTCGATGCATCGCGTCTCACCTCCCGGTCAGTCGAAGGTCCGCTCCTCAGAGCGGAAGTGCGCCGCCGCGCTTGACCATCTTCATTGTGAACTGTGAGTTCACCCGCGCGAGGCCGGGGAGTTCGGCCAGCTTGTTCATGTAGAAGGTCTCGTACGCCGCATGATCGGCCACCGCGACCCGGACGATGTAGTCCGGCAGACCGAACATGCGACGACACTCGATCACCTCCTCGAACGTCGCGATCCCGGCTTCGAACGCCTCGACGGTGGCGCGGTCCTTGAGCGCGAGCTCGACGTGCACCGTGACCTCGAACCCCCTTGCGACCGCCGCCGGGTCGATGTCAGCGTGGTAACCGCGGATGACACCGGACTGCTCGAGCGCCCGTACGCGACGCAGGCACGGGGAGGGCGACAGCCGCACCCGCTCCGCGAGCTCGACATTTGTGAGCCGTCCGTCGGTCTGCAGATGGCTCAGAATTGCTCGATCGAGCCCATCCATGGCAGATCATGCTACAGACGGCCGTCGTGGACGCGCAGAAGGCAAGCAAATGCCGGCAATCCAGCCGTACGATTGCGGGGTGGTCACCACGCTTGCCACCACGCGGCGCCAGACGCTCCGCGACGCCGCCGGGATTGGCATCGCCGTCGGCGTCTATGGCGTCTCCTTTGGCGTGCTCGCGGTGGCGGCCGGCCTGACTCCCGCGCAGGCGTGCGTGATGTCGATGTTGACGTTCACCGGTGCGTCGCAGTTCGCGTTCATCGGGGTCCTCGCCGCGGGCGGGGGAGCACTCGCGGCGCTCGGTCCCGCGGTGATGCTCGCCGTGCGCAACGCCGCGTACGGACTCTCACTCGCCCCGATCCTCCCCGGGCGTCTGCGGGAGCGCGCGCTGCTCGCCCAGCTCGTGATCGATGAGACCACAGCGATGGCGCGGGCCCACGATGATCCTGCGGCCGCGCGGCACGCGTTCCTCGCCACCGGGGTGAGCGTGTGGGCGTGCTGGAACCTCGGCACGCTCGTCGGCGCGCTGCTCGGCGGGGGGATCGGCGACCCGCGCACACTCGGCCTTGACGCGATGTTCCCGGCGGCGTTCCTCGCCCTGCTGGCGCCTCAGTTGCGCCGTCCAGGCGCGCCGACGGCGGCGGTCGTGGGCGTGGTCCTCGCCGCCGCTCTGGTGCCGTTCACCCCGGCCGGGGTCCCCGTGATCGCGGCGCTCGTCGGTGTCATCCCGGGTGTGCTCGTCGCGAACGGTGTCCGGTCATGAGTTGGACCGTGCTGTTCGTGCTGTGCGCGATCTCCTACGCGCTCAAGGCGATCGGCCCGGTGTTCGCCGGCGGCCGCCGGCTCGCGCCCCAGCTCCGACGGACCCTTGATCTCGTCCCCGTCCCGCTGCTCGCCGCCCTGATCCTGATCCAGACGGTGACTGTCGGGCACCGCTTCGTGCTCGACGCCCGCCTCCCGGCCCTCGGGATCGCGGCCCTGCTCGTCTGGCGGCGTGCGCCGTTCCTCGTCGTCGTCCTGGCGGCGGGGCTCACGGCCGCGCTGCTGCGCGCGCTGGCCTGACCCGGCCGGTTTGCGGCTTCCGGCGGCGTCGCCAAGGCCGCGCGCGTCCGGCATCCTTGGCCGATCGACTACACGCGCCATCTCGAGGGTTGGTGGTACGACCCGGGGAGCCGACACACGGAGCCTGCAGCCACGCAGGGTTGGCTCGAGCGGGCCGCGGCGCGCTTTGCCACGGACGGACTGAGCCGCGGCTCGCCTACGCCGACCGGCCGATCGGGGAGCGCTACCGGGGCACTCGGAGTTAGCTGCCGAGCGACGCCGTGAACGTGACCTTGCCCGACGAGCACCTGAATCCGTGCCCGGTGAGCTGTCCGATCGGGATCGAGTCCGTGAACGAGCCGCTCACGGTCTTGCCGCCGACCCGACCGCTGATCGTGAACGACTCGCCCTGGCGAGGCGAAGCCTTGCCGCTGAACCCGCCGTGGGCGCCGATCTTCATGTGGCTGGAGAAGCTGACCGGGAACTGAGGCTGCACGGCGCCGAACGTGGCGCACTTCGACGCGGGGCGCCCGGTGCCGTCGACGAACGTGACGTGCGTCACCTTGCCGCCGCTGATCTTCAGGCTGATCGTCCCCTTGTGCTGGCTTGTCTTGCCGGAGTACTTGCCGGACTGCGCGGCACCCGCGAGCGCGGCGAGAACCAGCACGCCCACCGCCGTCATCGCAACGACTCTGCGAATCATCGTCCCTCCTCGATCCGATTTGCCCCGACCGACCCCCGGGGATCGTGTCATCGCCGGTGAGGGTACCGCGGCGTCCGAGCCGCTTGGGTGAGGATTCGATGAGGCTGGCCTCTGCCGCTGGCGCTTCTCCGAGTCGGTCAGCGGGCGAGCGCGGCGCACACCGCGGTCTCGTCGGCCGCACGCAGTCGGTTGAAGACGGCGAGCGCTTGGCCCGTGAGGGTCTGGTTGAGCTGCTCGTTGATCGACACCGTGACGGAGCGCCGGCCATCCAGCGTGGAGGCGGCGAACTGGGTGTAGCCAAAGAAGTTGCCGGTGTGCCCATAGACGGTCCCGCAGCGAGTCCGGTAGCGGAAGATCGCCAAGCCCGCATCGTTGAGGCCAGGCCCGATCGGCTCAGAGTGGCCCGCGACGAGGCGTAGCTGCTGGGCCTGAACCGCGCGCCCGAACAGCTTCCGGCCCACATACCCGCGGATGAAGCGGTTGAGGTCGAACGGTGTGGAGACGACGCCGCCGGACGCCTGGACCCACGCGGCACTCACCACCTGGCTGTCATCCTCGCGCCCGGGGGATGGCAGCGAGTAACCGTGCACGTACGGCGTCGGCATGCGAAAGCCCGCCGGCAGGCTCGTCTGCCGCAGTCCCAGCGGCTTCAGCACCAACGCGCCAAGCTCCTGCTCATACGAACGGCCCGTCGCTGCCTGAATCATGAGGCCGACGACGATGTTGTCGCTGTTGGAGTAGGTGAACTTCGACCCCGGTGTGAACATGAGCGGGTCGTTGTGCGAGAACGCGAGCAGCCACGGCGATGGCGGCGTCGCGTGGGGCGAGGCACTGAGCGCCGCCTGCCATTGGGCGTTCGTGGTGTAGTCGGGGAGGCCGCTCGTGTGATCGAGCAGTTGACGAAGCGTCACCGGCCACCAGGCCTGCGGCAGCCACGGCAGCCGCTTGCCGATCGTGTCGCGGAGCGATAGTCGGCCGCGCGCCACCAGCGCCAGCGCCGCCGCGCCACTGAACGCCTTTGAGACGCTGGCCAGGCGCATGTGGTCAGAGCCGCGGATCGATCTGCGCGTCCGCAGATCGCCCACACCGGCTCGATGGAGCGCCGTCGCGCTCCCGCGCTGGATCACCGCGACCGCCCCAACCGGACCGCCCTGCATGGTGACCAGCCCGCGCAGCTCCGGTCTCGCCCTCACCACGCAGCGGCTCCTCACGCTCGATCTCGCCATCTCCATGACCGGCGCCGTCAAGGAGGTCAAGGGCCTCCTCAGCGAGATCCCGCTCGACCAAGTCGAGGAGATCAGGAGCAAGTGGAACGTGCTCACGATCAGCGCCGGCGGCAGCGAGTTCAAGCTCGAGTGCAAACCGCCGGCGGCCAAGGCGCTGGCGAAGGCGTTCGGCGCCTCGCGCTCTCCGGCGTAGTACAACCTTCACCACAACAATCGCCGGCTCGGGCGTGTTCTAGTTGGCGTCCTGTCGTTCCCGACGACCTGTGAGGCGAATGAAGCGCTGGCTTCGACTCTGCGTGTCCCTATTGGCGGCGGCTACCCCTGCCACGGCGCAGGCCACGACGTTCGGCGCCGAGGTCGGCGGCGAGTTCACCAGCCAGGCGCGCGGTCAGTCGTCGCAGACCGAAGTGGTCAACGACCTCCGCCTGCTGTTCGCGGCGGGGGGCCGGATCGGGCGGGCTGACTCGGACTGGGCTGCCACAGAGCCGAAGGGCCCGGTGCGTGGCCATCACACCTATCGCTGGACCTACGACGACCTGATCGTCTCCGAGATGGCGTCCGTCCATCTGCGCTGGGAACCGACGCTGGGGTTTGCGCCGCGGTGGGCCGAGGGACGCCGATCCAACGTGTTGCACCGCGGTTCCACGCGGGCGATCGCCCGGCTACCGCCGGCCCGCAACGCCACGTTCGCCGCGTACGCGACTGCATTCATGAAGCGTTACGGTCCCCATGGCGCGTTCTGGAAGGCCAACCCCACGGTCCCCTACGTACCGGTGACCACGGTCGAGGTGTGGAACGAGCCGGACAACATCTACTTCTGGGGCCGGCACATCAACCTCTCGGACTTTGCCCGTATGTACGAGGCGGTCCGCACGGCGGTCCATCGTGTCTACGGGGGCGCGCGGGTCATGACCGGGGGACTGGCGTGGACCGAGTCCTCGCTGCCCCGTCTGCTCAAGGCGTTTCGGGGCAAACCGCTCGATGTCTTGGCCATCCACCCGTACGGCGCCACGCCCCGCGTGTCGATCACGCGGACCCGTGACGCGCTCGCCGACATGCACGCGTACGGTCGCAGCCGGACGCCCGTCGCGGCGAACGAGTACGGCTGGACGTCAGTCCGGGGAGCATGGGGTGCCACGAGCTCAGGGCATGTCAAGCGCTATGCGTACGAGGCACTGATCGGCCTCGCCAAGCTGCGGCTTTCGGAGATCGTGCCCTTCCTGTGGGGCGATCCCTCCTGGGGCCTGACCACCGGATCGTTCGCCAGGGCGCTCGTGCAGATCACCCACGCTCACTGACCCGCGCCGGCGCGCGCCGGCCGGTTACAGCGCGGTCTGCGCGCCCGGAGCGAGCACCCGCACCTCGACCGATGGCGCGTACCGACCGGCGAGCGCGGCGAACTGCTTCGCCGGCCACTCGGGATCGGCTGACCGCCGCAGCGGTCGCGGAAGCGCGAACGTTCCCCAGTGGATCGGGATCGCGATCGCCGGGCGGATGATCGCCGCCGCCCGCGCGGCGCGCTCGGGGTCGAGGTGGCCGGGACCGACGTCGGGACCCCAGCCCCAGACCGGCAACAGCGCCAGGGTGAGGGACGCGTGCAGGTCCGCCATCTCTCCGAAGAGGTCCGTGTCGCCGGCGAAGTAGGCCGAGGCAGAACCGCGCACGACGTACCCCACCGGATCCGCCGCGGGCCCAAATCGCCACCGTCGCGGATCGTGGGTCGCTGGCGTGGCGATCACCCGCAGGCCGCCGATCTTCAGCTCATCACCGACCCGCACTTCTTGGACGTCGCTGACGCCGGCGCCGCGCAACCACTGGGCCGCGGGCCACGGCGCGATGACGGGGCCCGCCGGCGCCAAGCGACGCAGCGTGGCCAGGTCGGTGTGGTCGGCGTGGAGGTGGGAGAGCAGCACGCAATCGACGCGACCCACGGCGCTCGGATCGACCGGATCCGCGATCCGGACCAGCGGTCCGATCCGCCGGCCCAGGACCGGATCGGTCAGGACCCTCACACCGTCGATCTCCAAGAGCACGGTGGCATGCCCGAGCCAGGTGACGGTCGCAGTGGGATTCGATGAAAGCGACGGATCGCCGATCTGTGAGATGTGAGCGTGGACGCGGACTCGGGTCATCATGCGAATGAGATGACGACCGCAGCCGCTCGCCAGCGATACTCCCCGCCGTGACGACAGGCGATGACTCCGGTTACGGCGAGAGGGTCAGCTGGACTCCGCAATCGCCGAAGTTCCGCCCGCTGAAACTGGCCCTGCATTGGGTGGTGTCGGCGGTCGCGGTGTTTGTCGCGGCGACGATCGTGCCCCACGTGACGGTCAAGACGTTTGGCGACGCGTTCATCGCCGCTGCGCTGATCGCCGTGCTCAACGCCGCGCTGCCGCCGTTGGTCGCGGCGCTGCGCCTGCCCTTCACGCTCGCGCTCGGCTTCGTCGCGGTGCTGATCCTCGACCCCCTGATCCTCATGCTCGCGTCGCAGATCGACCCGAATTCGATCAAGGTCGATTCGTTCGGCTGGGCGCTGCTGGCGGCGCTGGTGATCGCCGCGGCGAGCGTCGTCCTTGAGGTGATCCTCGGCGCCAACGATGACGACGCCTACATGCTGCGGGTGATCCGGCGTGTCGCAAGCCGGCAGGGTGAACAGGTGCGGACCGATGCGCCGGGGATCATCTTCCTTGAGATCGACGGGCTCGCGCTCCCGGTTCTGCGGCGGGCGATGCGGGACGGCAACGTGCCCGAGCTGCATCGCTGGCTCAGCCGCGAGACGCACCGGCTCACCGAATGGGAGACCGACCTGAGCTCGCAGACCGGCGCGAGTCAAGCCGGCATCCTCCTCGGGTCCAACGAGAACATCCCGGCGTTTCGGTGGGTCGAGAAGGACACCGGCAAGGTGGTCGCCTGCTCGTCCCCCGAGGACTGCGCGACGATCGAGCAGCGTCATGCAACCGGCGTCGGCCTGTTGACCGACGGCGGCGCGAGCCGCGGCAACCTGTTCTCCGGCGAAGCCGACGCGGTGATCCTCACGGTGAGTCGGATGAGCGAGGAGAAGCGGGCAAACCCGGGGTACCGCGCGTTCTTCGCCAACGGCTTCAACGTCACCCGCGTGCTTGTCCTGTTCTTCTGGGAGGTGGCCCTCGAGCGGATCGCGGCGGGGCGGCAGGTCCGACGGACGATCGAGCCCCGCGGCGAGCGCACGCGCAAGTACGCGTTTCTGCGCGCCGCCCTCTGCGTCGGGGTTCGCGATCTGATCGTGTACGGCGTGCTGACCGACATGATGCGCGGCCGTCCGGTCGTGTACGCGACGTTCTCGAGCTACGACGAGGTGGCTCACCACTCGGGCCTCGAGCGCGTCGACACGCTCGAGGCGCTGCGCAAGCTCGACCAGCATTTCGCCCGGATCGCCCGCGCCCGCCGCTTTGCGCCCCGCCCGTACAAGCTCGTCGTGCTCTCCGACCACGGCCAGACCCAGGGCGCCACGTTCAAGCAGCGCAACGGCTACGGCCTCGGCGACCTGGTGGAGCGGTCGGTCGAGCGGGGGACGATCGCGACCGTCGGTGGCGGGGACGAGACCGATGCCGCCGTCGGCCATGCGGTCACCGAGGCCACGGGCGGCACGCACTCCGAGCACGGCGACGAACTCGGCGACCGCCATGTCGTCGTGTTGGGATCCGGGAACCTGGGTCTGATCTACCTCATGGAGGAACGTCGGCGTCTCATGCTCGAGGAGATCAGCGATCGCCATCCTCGGCTCATCCCCGCGTTGCGTGAACATCCGCACGTCGGCTTCCTCCTCGTGCGCTCTCGCGACCACGGCCCCGTCGTACTCGGCCCCGGCGGCGCTCATTACCTCGCCGACGGTCGCGTCGATGGCGAGGATCCACTCGCTCCCTTCCCCGCCAACGCGGCCGCCCACCTGCTCAGGACCGACGGGTTCGAGCACGTCGCGGACATCATGGTCAACAGCTTCTACGACCCCGAGCTCGAGCAGGGCTGTGCGTTTGAGGAGCTGATCTCCTTCCACGGAGGACTGGGTGGTCCACAGACGCGCCCGTTCCTTCTCTCCCCGGTCGAGCTCCCGCTCCCGGACACGCCGATCGTCGGCGCCGCGCAGGTGCACCACGTGCTGAAGGGCTGGCGCGCGTCGCTTGAGGGAGGGTCAGCCGCGGACACGATGGAGCGCGTGACGGCCGACGGATGACGTTGCAGCGTTCCTGTGCGAGTGCGCGGGCGCACGCCAGAACAGAGTTGGCGTGCGTGGTCGTGCTGGCCTTGATGCTGGTGCCGTCGTCGGCCGGCGCGCATCTGCGCTCGGGCACGGTCGCGGTTGACTACCGCGCGAGCGTCGTCGCTTCCAGCACGCCCGCGTATTCGGCGCAGATCTTTCAGAGCGATCGCGCGCTCGGCCTGACAGTCAAGCCCGGTCATGTCGTCGTGCTCCTTGGGTATCTCGGCGAGCCGGTCTTCCGCCTCGATGCCGCTGGCCTGTGGGTCAACGCCGCGTCTCCGACAGCCGTCGTTCTTCGGCTGATCAAGAAGTCGGATCGCGTCATCGCGCCGAGTCCGCGCTGGCGGCTCGCTACGAGCCGACACTCGGTCGTCTGGCAGGACTCACGGGCGCAGGGGCTGCTGCCCGACGCGGATCGCGGTGAATGGAAGGTCCCGTTGGTCGTCGACGGGCGGCGATCGACGCTGCGGGGAGCGCTTCAGCGGTTTCCTCCGCCGACGCTGTGGCCGTGGCTGGCCGGGCTCGCGGCCCTGCTCGGCGCCGGTGCCGCGCCGCTGCTCCTGCGCCGGCGTGATCTGATCGGCGTGGCGTCGAGCGGCTTCGCCGTCGCCGCGTCTGCGGCTGCGATCCTGCTCATGATCGCGTTCGCGCTCGACGCCTACGCCTCCCCAGGAACGTGGATCGAGGGTCTCGACGCGACCGTGTTCCTCGGCGTCGGGATCTGGGTTCTGTTCCGCGGACCGGAGCGGTGGTGCATTGCCGGCGCGGTCGGCACGGGCCTCGTCGCGCTTGCGGTCGGCCTGCTCGACGGCGCCGTGTTTCTCCACCCCATCGCGCTCGCGATTCTGCCCGCGGCGGTTGTGAGGTCGATGGGTCTTGTCGCGGTGGGCGCGGGTCTGGATGCCGCGGCGCTCGGAGCACTTTTCTACGCCGAGACAGATGTGCTCAGAGCGGGCGAGCGGTCCGGCGCGTCGGTCGACCCCCGCGCGGCGCTCGGTCGACGACTGGATTGAGCTCGGACTGACGCTGCTCGCATGCGCGCGTAGCGGGCCGCGCACAAATACGTAGTCGCTGCGATTCGGGCAGCGGGGAAATTGCGGTTGGTGGCGACGCGGCGGCCGGTCAAAGTGGTTTCCAGGATCACGGTCCTGAGGAACCCGACATGTCAACGCTCCATCGCACTCGCCACGCTGGCGTCGCGGCCGGCCCGCGGCCGGCCGACACCGTCGTCGAGCCGCTCCATGATGACGGCCTCTACCTGACCGACGAGGCGTTCCTGTTTCGGGTCGTCGGAGTCGTTGACACCGACGCCGGCGAGATGGTCGAGCTTGAGGACTGTTTCGGGCTCGGGGTCGTGCGCGTTCCGATGAACGAGCCGCGGCTGCTCGGGTTGCGCGTCGTCATGCCGACGGCGACGTCAGTTGGCGCCCGGGTATCGGAACGGCTGTAGGTCGATGTCGGTCGACTGACCGGCGATCCGCTGCGCCACGGCCTCGCCGATTGCCGGCGAGTGCTTAAACCCGTGACCCGAGCAGGCGGACACGATCATCACGTTGTCGTGGGCCGGATGCCGGTCGATGACGAAGCGGCTGCCGCGCGTGCTGGTGTACAGGCAGGACACGGTCCGCAACGGGGTTGGGCCGAGCCAGGGGAGCCGCTCGCCGAGGACATCGCGGCGCATGAACATCGCTTCGCTCTGGGTTGCGGGATGCTGGGCGCCGTCGGGCTCGGTCGTCCTCGCGAACTGCTCCGTGGCGACCTTCACGCCGCCGCCCGCCCCCGCGACTGGGGGGAAGCCGTAGAAGCCGTGCAGGTGGACGAAGCCGGTCAGCTCGCCGCCGAAGTCCCACACGAAGATCGGCATCTCACTGAGTCGCGGGGGTGGGTCGGCGACTGGAAACCACATCAGCAGCTGACGAAAGACCGCGAAGTGCTGACGACCGTCTTCGAACAGCTCGTTGATCCACGGTCCCGGGCACAGGACGAGGCGGTCGGCGTCGTACACGTCCTCCTGGGTCCGCACGCGCACGCCTTCCGGCGAGGATCGCCACTCCAGGGCCGGTTCGGCGAGCCGCAGGCGAGCTCCCGCAGTCGCCGCCAGACTGAGTTGGGCCGCGACCGCCGCCTCCGGCCGGACATACCCGGCGTCCGGCTCGTAGTAGGCGCGCGCCGCCTCCCCGACGGCGAACATCGGGAAGCGCCGGTGGAGCTCCGTCCCGTCGAGGGCCTCATGCGCGATCGCGTGCCGCACCGCGATCTTCTGGGTGCGCGTGGCGAAGCTGCTCCCCGGTCCGCCGATCACGACGCCGCCCGTCTGCGTCAGGAGAGCGTCGCCAGTCTCCGCCTCGATCTCTCGCCACAGCTCGTGGGAGCGGCGGACGAGCGGCACATACTCGTCTCCCTCGCCAACGGCCAGGCGGGTGATCCGGCTCTCGCCATGGGTCGAGCCGCCGTCGTGGGGAGGCACGTACCGGTCGAGGCCGATCACCTCGAGGCCCCGCCGGGCCAATTGCCAGCTCACCGCAGCACCCATCGCGCCGAGCCCGACAACGATCACATCGCCGCGCATGTCGTCCGCATTCGTCTCACCGGCCGGGACAGTACGCAGAGTTCACACCGGGGTCACGTCCACACCGGCGCGCGTGCGTATAAGGACTAAGGACCGGCGACCCCAACAAGGAGATGCTGCATATGCGTGGACGTTCCGGGCAGGCGGTCTTCGCCGCTCTTGCCGCCGCTGTGGTTGCGATCGGTATCCCGGTGGCGACCGCCTCCGGGCATGACGATCACGGCCGTCATCGTCACCGCCACCACGAACAGATCAAGCACGTGCTGCTGATCTCAGTCGACGGACTGCACCAGTCAGATCTCGACTGGTACGTCGCCAACCATCCTCGCTCGGAGTTGGCGAAACTCGCCACCAACGGCACCCAGTATTCGAACGCCCACACCTCGGACCCGTCGGACTCCGACCCTGGAGGCACGGCGCTGATGACCGGCGGCGATCCCCGCGCCACCGGCGTCTATTACGACGTGGAGTACAACCATGCCCTGTACGAAGCGGGGACGACCTCGTGCCACGGCCAGCCGACGGGCGCCGACGTCATCTACGACTCGCCCGACGAACTCGACCCGTCGAGGCTCGACGCTGGTCAGAACATCCCGGGGCTGCTGAGCGACCCGAGCAAGATCCTGCAGATGACAGGCACTCCGCAGACCCTGATCAACCCGGCGACGCTGCCGGTCGACCCGAGGACGTGCCAGCCGATCTACCCGCACTCCTACCTGAAGGTCAACACGATCTTCGAGATCGCTCACAACGCTGGCCTCCGGACCGCGTGGTCGGACAAGCACGCGATCTATGAGTCGTTCAACGGACCGTCGGGGAACGGGATCGACGACTTCTTCGCACCGGAAATCGACAGCAATGCGATCGAGCCGAACGGGACGCCGTACCCGGGTCCCGTCAGCTGGACCGACGACAACGCCGCCACACGGCAGTACGACTCCTACAAGGTGCAGGCGATCCTCAACGAGATTGACGGCTACGACCACAGCCGCACGACGACCGTCGGCGTGCCGGCGATCTTCGGGATGAACTTCCAGACCGTTTCGACCGCCGAGAAGCTCCTGGGGTCCGAGGCCGTGATCGGCGGGCCCGTCCTGTCCGGCGGCTACCTGCCCGGCACGGCCACCCCGGGCCCGCTGTTGAGCAGCGCCCTGGACTACGTCAACGCGCAGCTGCAGACGCTGGACGACGAGATCCATGCCCGGGGAATTGGAGATCGGACCGCGATCATCCTCACGGCCAAGCATGGCCAGTCGCCGCAGGACCCGAGTCAGCTGACGCGGATCAAGGATGGTCCGATCGTCGATGCCATCAACGCGGCGTGGACCGCAGCCCACCCCGGCTCCGGGAACCTGATCGTCGCCGGGACCAACGACGATCTCTGGCAGAGCTATCTGTCAGACCGTTCACGGGCCGCGACTGATTTCGTGCGGAACTACCTGTGGACGCACTCCGCGACCGGCGTCACCTACAGCGGCGGGACGCGGACGCTGGCCCACTCGGGCTTGGCGAAGATCTACGCCGGGAGGGCGGCGGCCGATTTCTTCGGCGTGCCGGCTTCGGACCCCCGCCACCCGGACGTGTTCGGCCGCGTCCAGGTCGGTGTCGTCTACACCGGCGGCACGAAGATCGCCGAACACGGCGGCGACAATCCTGCCGACCGTGACGTGCCGATCGTCGTCTACGCGCCGGGCCTCCGCTCCGGCGTCTCCGACCGGTGGGTCGAGACGACGCAGGTCGCCCCGACGATCCTGCACTTGCTCGGGCTTGACCCGGGCGCGCTGCGGGCCGTCCGGATCGAGGGAACGCAGGTGCTCCCCGGCGTCGAGCACTGACGCGAGCACGGGGCGGTGGCCGTCGGCCGCCGCCCCAGCTCCGGCTTTGGCTGACATCAACACCGGGTGTCCGTGCGCTCGTCGGTCAGTCGGTCGGCGACGTCATCAGTGGTGGTCCTCCCACTCCGCCACCGCCTGGCGCCACGGCGCGATCGGGGTCGGGTAGCGCTTGTCGATCCGTGCCGCGATCACGAACGGCCCTGGGTGGCTGAGTCCCTGCTCGAACGCGGCGGCGAGCTGCTGCGGTCGCTCGACCGTGATCCCGTCGCCGCCCAGCGAGCGTGCAAAGGCCGGCCAGTCGACGCCGGGAATGTCCGTGAGCGCCTCGGGACCGGGCCCGAGATCGTGCGCTCGGTACCAGATGTTGCCGTAGGAGCGGTTATCGAACACGAGAATCACGAGCGGCACCTGATGACGGGCCGCGGTGTGGATCTCCATTCCGTGCATGAGCATGCAGCCGTCCCCGGTCGCGACGACCAGCGGACGGTCCGGCCGGGCCACCTTGGCCCCGATCCCGAGTGGAATGGCACCACCCATCGGTGCGAGATTGGCGAGCGAGAGGTAGTCGTTGTTGCCGTAGCTCGGCCAGTACTGCGAGCACCACGCTCGGTGTGCGCCCGAGTCGACGACGAGCACGGTGTCCCGCGGGCAGGCGGCCCGGGCCTCGACGACCATCCGTGCCGGGTGCATCGGGATCGCGTCGCTATGCATGTCGTCGGTCGAGTACGTCCGTGGCCCGCGGCTGCGCACATCGGCGAGGAACGCCCGGCGTCGTCCGCGACCCGCCTCGAGTCCCGCCGCGACTCGTTCGTCGGCGGCGGCCAGGCGCTCGAGGACCGCCTTCGGACTGGCCGTGACCGGGACGCTCGCGGGCCAGGTGCGGCCGATCAGGCTCGGGTCCGCGTCGATCTGGATGAGCTCTGCGCTCGGGAGCATCTTCGCGTCCCAGTTGAGCGTGTCGCGCTGCGAGAGCGGCGAGCCGATCACGAGCAGGACCTCAACGGCGGGATCGAGGATCGCCTCCGTCGCCCACCGGGAACCGCCGTACCCGAACACGCCGAGTGCGAGCGGGTGATCCTCGGCGAGCAGTCCCTTCGCCGGGAGCGTCGTCGCGACCGGAATCTCGAACCGTTCAGCGAACGCGATCAGTGCCGATTCCGCACCCGCCCGGCGGACCCCGATGCCGGCGAGGATGAGGACATTGGCAGCGGTCGCATCTGGGTCGCCGCGGAACACCTCAAGCGCCTCGCCGAGCGCCGCCTCGTCGACGAACTGCGGTTGGTACGCCGCCTGCGGCAGCGGCGTCCAGGTCGCGTTCACCTCGCCGCGTTGCACATCGAGCGGCACCGAGAGGTGCACGGGGAACCCGTCGCGAAGCGCGGTCAGCGCGGCCGTCCGCAACTCGCCGTCGAGCAGTCGCGTGGACGCAACGCCCAGGCTCTCGGCAGTGATCGGCTTGAGCACAGAGACATCGTCGAGGGCCGCGCCGCTGGCGTCCTGGAACCCGCCGCGACCCTCACGATCGGTCGGCACTTCACCACTGATTGCGAGGACTGCTGAGCGATCGACGCGCGCGGCCGCCAACGCCGTCGCCATGTTGAAGACCCCCGGCCCGCCGATCCCGAACGCGACGCCGAGCCGGCCGGAGGCGCGGGCGTACCCGTCGGCCATGTACGCCGCGCCGCCCTCATGAGCGGCGACGAGCGTGCGCACGCCATCGGCGGTCATCGCCGGCATGAACGGATCGTTCATCCCACCGGGGACCATGAACAGGTGGTCAACCCCTTCATCGATGAGGGATTCGATGATGTACGTGGCGCCATTCACGGATCAGGAGCCGGTCAGATTCGTCATCGTGGTCGCTTGGTTGGACGGCGCGCCCGGGTCACCAATGGCCCGACCCTACCAGGGCTCCCGGTGGCGCCGACGCTGCGACCGGGACGAGCTGGAGCTAGCGGTGTGCACGGCCTCCGGCCGGATGGCCACTGGAACCCGCGCCCCGGTCGCCGTGGCGCGAATCATCCGTTACGGGTGATGTCTTCGGAACCCAACGACCGAACACTCAGTGGCAACCGTTAACCGCCACATGTGGCGCTACGAGTACATCCTGCGCCATCCGGCCGGGATCGCCACTGGAAGGAAACATGACAGTCCTAGCTTCATCCAACTATCCGTTCCTGAACATCTTCTGGACGATGATCATCTTCTTCGCCTGGGTCGCGTGGATCTGGATCGCGGTCACGGTGTTGATCGATCTCTTCCGCCGACGCGACATGTCGGGCTGGGCCAAGGCCGCGTGGGTGATCTTCGTCATCGTGCTGCCATTCATCGGCGTGCTGGTGTACCTGATCGCGTACCACGATGGGATGGCGGAGCGCGGCGCCAAGCAGGTTGAGGCCTCCCAGGCGCAAATGGACGAGTACGTCCGCAAAACCGCCGGAACGGGCGGCGCGGCCGGCGAGATCGACACGGCCAAGAAGCTCCTCGACGCCGGCACGATCACGCAGGCGGAGTTCGACGCCATCAAGGCGAAGGCGCTCGGAACGCCAACCGCGGCCTAACGCGTCCGTCGGTCAGGTATCCGCCCCGGTTCCGGTCGCGCTGCGATCGGGCCGGGGCGTTTTTCGGGCTCTCCTCTCCATCTGGGGGTGAGACAGACGTCGTGGTTCCGCGGAATCGCCTGGTGAGGGCTGGGTTCGTGGCTGGGTAGTCCTTCTCGCGGGTTGCGCACAAGCGTGGCGACCCGCCGCCGCCCTTCTGCGGCAGGCTGCTGGATGTTCAAAGTCAAGCGGCCTACGAAGGAGGGCGACGTGCGAGTCAGCACGGCATTCAACCGGATGCTCGGGCTTCCGGGTGCATGGGTCAGGGACGTGGAGTTCGGCGAGCGGGCGGTGATCGTGACCGTCGTGCTGCGGGCCAAGAAGCCGGTCTGCTCGGGCTGCGGCGCGCGCGGCCTGAAGATCAAGGAGCAGCGCACGAAGCCGTGGCGGCATCTTGACCTCGGCGGCTTGCGGTGCGTGATCGAGTGCCGGCTCAGACGGCTGTATTGCCCCGGCTGCGGCGATCTGTACGAGGCGGTGCCGTGGGCGCGGGCGGGCGCTCGGCACACCCGCGATTTTGAGGATCTCACGGCTTGGCTGGCGCAGCAGATGAGCCAGACGCAGGTCACGCGGCTGATGCGGATCGGGTGGGAGACGGTCGGGAACATCCTTGCGCGGGTCGTGGCCGAGAAGCTGCCCGCCGGTCGGCTGGACGGCCTTGAGCTGATCGGCGTGGACGAGGTCAGCTACGGCGCTGATCACAAGTTCCTGACCTGCGTCGCCAACCACGACAGCGGCGGGATCGTGTGGGCCACCGAAGGCCGCAACGCCGCCAGCTTGCAAGCGTTCTTCGATGGGCTTACCGACGAACAGAAGCAGTCGATCCGGGCGGTCTCGATCGACATGTCCGCCGGCTATGAGAAAGCGATCCGCTCACAGGACGGCGTCCCGGGCGCCCAGGTCGTGTTCGACCCCTTCCACGTCTGCCAACTCGGCTCCAAGGCGACCGACCAGGTCCGCCGCGCCGAGTACAACCAGCACGGCCGCTCCGGCACCGACACCGGCAAATGGATCAAGGGCGTGCGCTACAGCCTGCTCAAGGATCCCTCCAACCAGTCGGCCACGCAGCTGCTCAGGCTCGCCGAGGTGCAGCAGACCAACAAGCGGATGTTCCGCGCGTTCCTGCTCAACGGCGAGCTGCGCTACGTCTACAAGGTCCCCAAGCACGAAGCGCCCGAGCGCCTTGACGCGTGGCTCGCGTGGGCGTCCCGCTCAAGGCTGAAACCATTCGTCAAGCTCGCGCGCACGATCCGCAAACACAAAGCTGGCGTACTCGCAGCAGTCGAGATCGGGATCAGCAACGGACGCCTGGAAGCCCTAAACAGCAAGGTCAGATTGATCTCACACCGCGCATACGGATTCCACTCCGCCAACGCGCTCATCGCAATGATCTACCTCTGCTGCGCCGGCATCCAAATCGCGCTCCCCCACCGATGAGTCACCCCCAAACCGAGAGGAGAGCCGTTTTTCGTTCTGCCACGCCCCGTCCGAAACCCGGTTCCCTCGTTGCAAATAGCTGCGGCTCAACGGCCGACGATTTACGATTCAGGCGGGCGCACATGCCGTGAGGCTGTGCGGGGCACGACGCCGACCGTGATCAGTGACAACCCTGACTCTTCAGGCGGCTGGAACCGCCGCGACGTTCTTCGCCGCGCCGCCGTCGCGTCCGGTGCCGGGGAGGTCGGCGAGATCTTCGCTACCGCCAACGCGATCAACAGCAGAGGGCTCTCCTATCAGACGTACTACGACGGGTTCATCGCGATGGCACGACGGGTCGGGCAAATCGCCGACAACGCGTTGAAGGCCGGGCATCGGGTCAGCGCGCGGGAGGCCTACCTGCGCTCGGCGCAATACTTCGATCAGGCACTGTTCTTCGTCTTGGGGACAAAGACGCCGGCGCTCGAGCCCAAGGTCTACTCGTGGATGCAGCGCCAGTGGAGCCGCGCCGCCGCGCTGTTCGATCCGCCGTTTGAGCGCATCGCGATCCCCTACGGCAAGACGACGCTCCCCGGATATTTCCTGAAGGCAAGCCGATCGCCCGGGCGGCGCCCGACGGTCATCATCAGCAATGGCAGCGACGCCGAGAACGTCGACGTCTGGGCGTTCGGCGGCGCGGCGGCGATCGAGCGCGGCTACAACGCGCTGATCTTCGAAGGGCCGGGCCAGGGCTCAACGCTGTTCCTGCGACAGATCCCCTTCCGACCCGACTGGGAGCGTGTCATCACGCCGATCGTGGACTACCTCCATTCCCGCCGTGACGTCGACACGAAGCGAATCGCGATGACCGGCTGGAGCTTCACTGGCGAGCTCGTCATCCGCGCTGCTGCGTTCGAGAAGCGGATCGCCGCGATCGTGGCCGACCCCGGATCGGTCGGCACATGGCTCGCCTACCCGGACTTCCTGCGCAAGCTGTTTGCGAACCGCGCGACCAAGACCCAGGTCAACAACATCTGGAACCACGACTTCGTGCCCGGGCTCCCAGCGAGCGACCGCTTCCTGTTCGCCAAGCGAAGCGAGATCTTCGCCCCGCAGTTCCTCCGAACCGCGCGGGCGGGCAAGGTCCTCACCGACTTCTGGACGTTCGGCCAGCTGGCCTCGCGCTTCACCAACGCCTCGGTCATACCTAAGGTCAGGGCTCCGGTGCTCGTCACCAACTACCAGCTTGAGCAGTTCTACCCAGGCCAGGCGACCCGCCTGTACGACGCTCTGCGCTCGCCGAAGAAGCTGGTCACGTTCACCATCGCCGAGGGCGCTGAATACCACGACGCACCGATGGCGCCGCAACGTCGCAACCAGGTCGTCTTCGACTGGCTCGACCACACGCTCGGGCTGCACTGAGCGGTCGACGGGGGCAAGCATGAGACTTGTGGTGCGTGCGCCAGTTCTCGATCGCCCACCTCGCCGCTCTTGCCGTGCTCCTGGTCGCGGGCGGCCTCGCTGTCTGGCTGCCCAGACGCTATCCGGGCCGCTGGATTCGATGGGCCCGCCTGGTCTTGGCGGCGGCGATCTTCGCTGGCTGGGCCGGCGAGAACGTCGCGGAGGTGGTGGACGGCACCTGGACGGTCCGGTACAGCCTTCCGCTTCAGCTCACTGACGCGGTCTCGCTCTGCGCGATCCTCGCGTTGCTCACGCAAGGGCAGCTGCTCATCGAGATCGTCTATTTCCTGACGTTCTCCGCGTCGCTGCAGGCCGTCCTCACTCCCGATCTCGGGTCCACGTTCCCGAGCGTCTTGTACTTCACGTATTTCGTCTACCACGTCGGCTCGATCGTGGCCGCGTGCCTGCTGGTGTTCGGCTGCCGCAGATATCCACGCGCCGGGGCGCTCTGGCGCGTATACGGGTTAACGCTCATGTGGACGGCGATCGCCGGCCTCGGCGATCTCATCACAGGCGGCAACTACATGTACCTGGCGAACAAGCCCGTCCACGCCTCGCTGCTGAACGCGATGGGTCCCTGGCCGGCGTACATTGCCTCCGGCGCTGTGCTCGCGCTTGCATTGTTCACGCTCCTGGCCGCGATCGCACGCGCCGTTCAGCGCCGGTATGACAGGCCGGCAGCAGACGGCCGTGGCGTGCTCTCATAAGCTCGTCAAGGGATCAGCGTCGTCGGCCGTCCGTCGCGGCCACTGATTCCTAACGCTGCACTAATTGCCACCGGCGAAGTCGGGCGTGCGCCACACGCGGTTGCCCAGGTTCCCCCGAATCTTGGCGATGTACTGTCGCGCGCCAAGGTCGCGCCAGCGGCCGGAGTACCAGGCGCCGACCGAGCCCCAGAGGTCATGCGATCGGTACGGCGCGCCGTTGCCGGAGACGGTGGTCAGCCAGGTCTCGACGCCGTCGTAGTAGGAACGCAGAATGGCGCCGTAGTAGTCAGCGTTGAACGCGGCGTCGTTGCGGAACCAGCCGCACACCTCGCCCTGACAGTGGTAGGGGCGCCGGACCTGGAAGAGCCCAAAGCTGTCGCCGTTGTCGCCAACGGTGCTCATCTTCCACCAACTCTCGGTGGCCGCGACCGCGCGCAACACGTCCGGGGAGAACCCCCACTTGATCGCTGCCCACTGGATGATCTCATCGGTCGTCCCGGTGAAATGCCCGGTCACCCAGTGCGCGTACGGCATTTGCGCTTGCGCCCAGAAGATCCGAAGCTGCGGACGCGTGGGCGTCCGGTAACGGGTGGCGCCGTTGTCACTGCGGGGCTCCCACGCGGATCGGTGCACCAGCCGTGCCGCCTGAGCGTCTGAAAGGGGCGCCCGCGCATGCGGCCGCGTGACGAGCGCCGCCTGGGCGGAACCCGTGAGGAAGAGCGCACACACGGTGCTGAGGAGAGCGATGCAGGAACGATTCATGACGGAGACCTTCCGATCGCGCGGGCCGCGCACATGATCACGTATCGGCGTCTGACGAGCCCAAGTACAGGGTCGCCGTCAGGCTTCCCTCGACTCATGCGGATCGCCCGCATGAGCGGGCGATCCGTCCGATGGAGCTAGGGGGACTCGAACCCCCGACCTCCTGGGTGCGATCCAGGCGCTCTCCCAACTGAGCTATAGCCCCATGAAGCGGCGCATGCCGCGGGACAACGGAGGATTCTAGTGTCTCCGCACCGAGGCGCCGGCCCCGCAATCCCGCGGGTCGGGACTTGCGGGATCCCGCAATTCGGCCGATACGCTGACGATGGGTCGGGCAGAGCCATGAGTTTTCGTACGCGCCTCACCAGTTTTTTCGTCCTCATCGTGGTCGTCCCCATGGTGGCGGTCGGGTTTCTCGTGTTCCGCCTGATCGGCGACA
The DNA here is from genome assembly GCA_963850335.1 of uncultured Solirubrobacterales bacterium. Classification (GTDB taxonomy): domain Bacteria; phylum Actinomycetota; class Thermoleophilia; order Solirubrobacterales; family Solirubrobacteraceae; genus Palsa-465. The sequence continues at coordinate 641,327 of CAWKKY010000005.1, forward strand.
GCGAGACGGGCAAGACTCAGGCCCGCGCAAACGGTCTCGCTACCGCCGCGGCGAGCCTGTACACGAGCCAGAGCGCCGCCGCGCGCGTCGACGCTCGGACGATCGGCCGCAGCGGTCTGCTTCTGAGTCGAACCAACCTGCGCCTCCGGCTTGCCCAGTTCGCCACCCAGGCGGGACTCGCCCGCGTCGTCGTGAGTGCGGGCAGCCATGTGCTCGCCGATGTCGGTGACCATGCTGCGCTCGCGCCAGGACTCGTCACCGTCAAAGGGGCAACCGGGGGTTCGCCGCTGACCGTGCGGGCGGCAGCGATCACGGCCGGCGAATATGCGCGGGATCTCGGCAGCTCGCCAGCCGCTGAGGTCATCGTCCGGCAGGGAACACGGACCCTCGCGGCGACGATCCCGGCGGGACGAGATGTCACCCTCCCGGCCCGCGGGACCGTGCGCCTCGGTCACGTCGACTACGAGGCGATGACGCAGTCGTTCTCAGGCTTTGGCGGCCCCGTAGCGGTGACCGTCCTCTCCGACCGCGCCGCGACTGCGACCTCGGTGACGACGAGCCGAATCGTCGCTGCCGTCTTCATCGTCGCATTCCTCCTGCTCGCGTTTTCGTTCTCCTTCCTCGCCTCAAAGGCGCTTCATGGCCAGATCAGCCGCTTTCTCGAAGCGGCCAGGCGCATCGGCAGCGGTGATTTCGCCTCCCGTGTCCCAATCGAGGGCAACGACGAATTCGCGGAGCTCGGCGAGGAGTTCAACCGCATGTCCGCGGAGCTCGAGCAGCAGGTCGAGGCGCTCTCCGAGGAGCGCTCGCGGCTGCGGACGTCCATACGAAGGATCGGCGAGACGTTCGCCTCCAATCTCGATCGGGCCGCCCTGCTCGAACTCGCCCTCCGCACGGCGATCGACGCGGTCCAGGCCGACGCGGGACGTCTCACGGCGCGCGCCGGAGCCGACGCACCACTCGCCGAAGCGGTCCGGGTCGGGGCCATCGGCATGCTCGAGGCGCCGATCCACGACGCGGAGCGCGGCGCTCTTCAGACCGGCTCGCTCGGCGAGGCTGAGGCCGAGGGAACCGCCGTGCTTGCGGCCGCCCTCGGCCCGATCGAAGACACGCGACGTGCCCACGGCGTGATCACGGTGTCCCGCGTCGCGCGTCCGTTTACCGACGACGATCGAGCGCTGCTCCGATCGCTCGCTGCGCAGGCGACGTTGGCGCTGCGGAACGTCCAGCTCCATTTTCAGGTGCGTCGTCAGGCGGTCACCGACGAGCTCACGGGACTCGCGAATCACCGTCGTTTCCAGGATCTTCTGAACGCGGAGGTCGAGCAGGTCCGCCGTTACCACCACCCCGTCGGGCTGATCATGCTCGACATCGACGACTTCAAGTCGATCAACGACACCTACGGGCATCAGCAGGGCGACGTCGTGCTCAAGCACGTCGCCAACGCGCTCCGCGAGACCTCACGTGAAGCCGACACCCCCGCGCGATACGGTGGCGAGGAAATGGCGCTGATCTTGCCCCACACCGACCTTGACGGCGCGTATGCGATCGCTGAGCGCTTGCGGAGTGAGGTGGCAGCCCTCCGTGTCCCGCGCCTGGACGAGGAGGGAGTGCTCCGGGTGACAGCGAGCCTCGGGGTTGCGGCGTCATCGGATGTTCTCAAGGACACGCTGATCGCCGAAGCCGACGCGGCGCTCTACACGGCCAAGCGCCAGGGCAAGAACCAGACCGTGAAAGCAACCTTGCAAACCGCGAACGTGTTCGCCGCCGAGTAAGGTTTGTCTCCATGGGTCTGTTGGACGATGCGATCCGTGAGCACCTCGACCTCAAACGGCGGCGAGGGGCTGATCCGGCCGAGATCGAGCGGGCTGAGCGAGAGGCCCTTGGGCCGGTTCGCCGCGCCCCCGAGCCTCAGGAAGCCGAGGAGCCACAGCTCGCGCAACCGATGCCGTACGACGATCGCGCGGGTGCGCCCGCGGACGATCACGATGAGCTCGAGTGGGATGACGGCTTCGCTGATCAGGCTGGCGACTTCGAGCCATTCGACCACACGGCGGACGCAGAGCCGCTGGAGGCGGTGCCGCAGGAGCCGCCACCCCCACGCGCCGCGTCACGCCCTGAGGATCAGCCGACGCAGCACATGTCCGTTCCAGACTTTGACGCCGAGGACGAGTTCGAGCCGCCGTCCCGCGCTGCGACTCCGCCGCCACACGCGGCGGCCCCGAGCGCGCCGGACGAGCCGCCTGCCCCCACGCGCCATCCGGCCGACCACGGCGGCGGCGAGACCGTCGAGTACGAGGTCGAGGAGGAGTTCGCCGCGGAGGGGCAGCCCAAGAGCGAGAAGGACGAGAAGGACGAGGACGTGCTCGAGGAGACGCCCGAGTTCCTTCAGGACACTCCGGACCACGATCGGCTGTGGTTCGAACAGCGTCCGCCGAAGGATTTCGATTTCGACGGCTGAGCTCGGGCCCGCGAGCTAGGTGCGGGTGGTCGGCCTGGGGTCATCGCGGAGCACGGCCTCGATCACCTCGAGCACCTGTTCCGAGCCTGGAACGTACGCCGCGTCGAGTCCGTTCTGCACTGCGGTCCAGGCAACTCGGCCGCCGATCATCACGCGCGGCGGTCGCTCGAGCGTCCTTACCTCGTTGACCTCCCACGCGAGGGTCGGGACGTTGAGCGGCATGCTCACCGTGAGGCCGAGGACGTCCGGATGATGAGCCCGGCATGCCTGGAGGAGCGCCCTCAGCGGAAGGTTGGCGCCGAGATACAGGACGTCGAAACCGGCGCTCTCGAGCACGTCCGCGGCGAGCCGGAGGCCGAGCACGTGCTGTTCACCCTGAATCGCGGCCATCACAACCCGCTCGCGCCGGCGCGGCGCGCCGTTGAGCGCCCGCCAGAACACCCGGGCCGCGACCCGTTCGCTGATCTCCGTTGCCAGATGTTCGTCGGCGACCGAGATCACGTCGCGCTCCCACAGCTCACCGATCGTCTTCATCGCGGGATCGATCAGTTGGCTGTGGACCGCGGCGATATTGGCGCCCGCATCCAGCGCTTCGTCGGCGACGGCCAGCGCGAGTTTGGGCTTCCCCTCTCGCAGCGCGAGAAGGTAACGCTCGCTCAGCTCGCAGCCAATTGAGCCGAGCTCGAGCGGGGAGAGCGCCGGCAGCCGACCCTCCTCCAGCGCGGCGAGGACGAGTGGGTCGACGGATCGCTGCCCGCGCAGCGCGGCGATCGCCTCGCCACGGCGGTACACGAGCTCCCGGGCGATCGGGTACAACTGCTTCCCGGCCTCGGTGGGCGTCACCCCACGTCGACCGCGATTGAGCAACGGGGAGTGCGCGAGCGCCTCAAGCTGGCGGATCCGCTTTGCCGCTGCGGGCGCCGAGATCCGTAACCGGGCACCGGCGCGAGCGATGCTTCCTTCTTCGACAGCGAGCACGAACGTCTCAAGCTCTGAGAGTTCCGGGCCCCTGGCTGGGTCAGCCACCATTCGACTATACGCCGCTGAGATTGCAACACAGTTGTGGATTCCTGGGATCTTCACGAACTGATGAATGCTCGACCCGGCGTTAGACTCAGCCTCCGGCGGGGCCATAGCTCAGTTGGGAGAGCGCCTGCTTTGCAAGCAGGAGGTCGCCGGTTCGATCCCGGCTGGCTCCACTCTCAAAAAGCCTCGCTTTGCGGGGCTTTTCTTATGGCTGAGTTGGCTGAGGGTCATCCTCGGTGGGTGATTTTCACTTCCGTGGACCAGAGCGTGGACCACGCGGACCAACAGACCGTCCTGATGAGGCGGTTTCGGCATCGCCTCAACCGGCCTCGACCGACAACTGAGACATCTTGCCGCCGGCGTCGGTCGGAACGTCGATCTCCGTTTTGCCCGCGTTCGCGAGGAGGTCGTCAAAGGCGCGATGCACCCCCTTGCGACTGAGGCGCTTCTGCACCTGCGCGTAGATCTCCAGCGTCGTGCGGGAGTCGGCGTGCCCGACTTGGCTCATAACGTAGGGCAGCGGTGCGCCAGCCTCGATCATGAGGCTGATGTACGTTCGCCGGAGCGCGTGCGGCGTCACGCGCGGCAGCGGCGGGAGGTCCCGCTCTGCGCGGAGTTCGTTCGCCCGCTTCACCGTCGGACCGAGGACGCGACGGGAGATGTTCTCCTTGTCGCGTGGCCGGCCGCTGGCGGTCGGGAACACGAACTCGTCTGGTGATGCTGGTTGGCGCTCAGCTCGCCACGCCATGAGTTCCTCCATGACGTCGAGGCTCAGGTCGACGTGGCGGTTGCCAGCGTCGGTCTTCGCTTCGCCAACCACCAGGCGCTCGTGGTGTACGTCGACGTCCCGCCAGCGAAGCCGGCACATCTCCGTGACGCGTAGCCCCGACTTCGCCATGGCGGCGATCATCGGCCTCCGACCGATCCGGTGACCTCGGAAGAGATTCCGGTCCATGTCTCCCGCGACGGTCAGCAGCTCCTTCAGATCGTCAGCCTCGAGCTGACGGCGAACAGGCTTGCCGGTCTTGAGCCGACGCCGCTTGCCCCGGGCCGGGTTCGAGGCAAGGAGGCCTCGCTCGACCGCGCTGTCGAGGATCTGAGAGAGCGTGACGAGCGTCTTGTTGATGCTCTCGTTGCTCAAGGGCACGCGGCGTTGGCCGCGCTTATCGCGGAGAGGCAGACCCGCGGCCGCCGCATGAACGATCTGGTCACGTTCGATGACCTTGTCCTCGCGGTAGCGCTCGACGAGCGCGATGTCGATCTCGGCGACGGGGTAGTCGGCGAAGAACGGCAGAAGGTGCTTGCGTAGCCGCCACTCATAGTTCTCCTGGGTTCGTGGGCGCAACTCGCCCTTACGGGCGATCCACCAGCGCGACGCGAATACGTGGAACGTCTGAGCCCGGTCGGCGACTTCATCTGGCGGGCGCCGGCGGTTGCCAAACGCCGGCTCGGACCCGCGCGAGGACATCGTCGAGCCTGCGCTCTGCCTTGCGATGCGTCCAGCCATCGGTGTCGGTTCCGAGAGTCAGCACTTCGCGCTTGCCGTCGACTCGGAACCGCAGGCTGTACGTGACCTGGCCGTCCTTCCGTTCGTGCACGCGGATCTCGCCGCTCGCGCGCTTCTCCATCCAGACCTCCTGGCTCGCAGAGTCGGCCCGGCTGGCGGAGCTGCGGCTCGGACCGCGTGCGCCAAGTCTAAGTTCCCGATCGCTCATGGCTCACGATCGAACTCCAGGAGGACGTCACCGGCGTGGTGCTCTGATGACGCTGCTCTTCGCGACTTCGAGCGCCGACGTTGGCGGCCATCGGAAGGGAGGGCCTCGCCCAATTGAGACCAGCGCGCCTGCACGACGACGGGATCGAACCTAAGCCGCGGGCATTTGCCGCCGCCGAGGCGGATGCACCCGAGCTCGTTGGCGTGCTGATAGACGAAGCTCACGCCGACGCGGTAATGGGCGGCGACGCGCCGAGCGGTCCACAGTTCGTCCGAGGCACCTGGGGCGATCGGCTCAGCAAGCTCGGCGAACCGTGGGCCGAGGCGCGCCGCCAGCCGCTCGGCGATTCGGTCGGCGAGAGCGGCGATCGGATCCTCGGCTTCGTCGAAGCCGTCAACTGCAGTCACGTCGAGTCGCTCCGTGGTAGCTCAGTGAGATGCAGAGCGGATAGTAGCGGATAAGATTCACAGTGAAACGGCTCGCGATGTCTATCCACTACTAACCACTGTTATTCGGCTATGGACATCGCACACCCCGTGCGCGCCGGTGATGCTCGCCCGCCTTTGCGTACCCCCATGCGCACGCGATCGCTCGCGCGGGGCGAACGTTTCCTCAGCGCACGCGCGATGCCGTCTTTGGGCGAGTGCTGGCGTTTCGACGCGCTGGTGCTGCCCGCTCGAGTTGGACTCCTCGCGCGAGACGAATCGCGCAGGTCGGGCAGCCGCCGCGCGGGCTGTGCCTGCGCGACATCGGCGGCGCCTGCCAGTCGTCTCCGCAGTAGGAGCACCGCCACCAGAGTCGGCGCTCCGATCCGGGCTTGATCGCGTATGGGTCGAGCTCGCCGTTGAGGGTTGGATGCCACTCATCGAGCAGGTGGGGATGGAGCGCTGCGAGTGACCGCTCGCGGTCGGCTCGTGCTCGTCGAGCGCCGCCGCGCCGGTCGGCGCACGCTGGGCAGCCGAGCTCGCTTCTTGAGTGCTCTCCCACGACTGCCTGCCAGTCGCGTCGACAGTCCCGATTGCTGCAGCGCCACCACACCTTGCGCTCGGAGCCGGCCGCGATTGTGTACGGGTCAAGTTCGCCGTTGAGTGCCGGGTGCCACTCCTCGAGCAGGTCGGGTCGCACGACCGCGAGCGTGCGCTCACGCGGGACTTGGAAGGAGCGGTTGCGCTCGATCGTGGCCGCGATCGAGCGACGCCGTCCACATGCGGGGCACCCCTGGCCGGCGTTGGTGCGCTCGTGCGGCGTGGTCTGCCACTCGTGCCGGCACTCCCGGCAGCGCCACCACACCTTCCGGCGCGAGTACTGCCCCAGCCTGCCGGGGTCGACGCCGTCGTTGCGGGTTGGATGCCACTCGCGCATCAGCTCAGGCCAGAGCATCGCGAGCGAGCGCCACCGGCCGACCGTCGGCGGCGCCGGGCTGCGACGAACCGACGGATCACGCTCGCCACGCGCGAACTGGCCAAGCATCGAGATCCGCTTGCGCTCTCCGGTCTCAGGCGCGATCGTCGTGACGTTCCCGAACAGGCGAAACATCTCCCGGTACTCGCCGATCGCGATGCCGTGCACGGAGACGAGGTGCGAACCGCCCACCATTTTCAGCCAGCGCCCGCACAGGTGGCACTGAACGCGGTCGCCGTCGTAGCGCATCTCGCCGATCGGCGCGTAGTAGGGCTCGCCGCTCGGAAGCCGCCCAATCGGACGGCCAGCTGCACGAGGCGCACGCTGCACGAGAGGAATGATCGCGCTTCATCGCCGGGAATTGAAGATCGCCCGGGTGCTGTCCCGAGACCCGCGCCGCCGTCGGGTCGGCACCTAACTCGCATACAGCCGAGGCTGAGTGGAGAAGCGAGATCGCCGGCAGCTGAGCTCGCCTCCTCGCCGAGCTACCCCGCTATGTCGCCGCGGCGATCTTCGACCTCGTCGTGACCAGCTTCGGCGCTTCGGCGCCGGGCCTGTGGGCGCCCCGTGCACGGCTCGCTCGAGACGGGCCATCCACCGCTCGAGGCCGATGACGCGCTCGAGCTGCTCGCAACGCTCCGTCGCCGACCACGTGGACCCGCCGCTTGCAGGCAAGACTGTGTCAAGGATCTCTCGGCTCAGTTGAGGGGGGAGACGGCCATGGGTACGGCTGCGAGCAGCTCTGCCTGCTGTAAATAATCGGCGATGAGCGCCTTCAGCGCGTCGTAGCCGTCGTGTTCGAGCCCACGCTCGACGAGGTATGCGCGGCCGCGGCCGTGCGCTGGGACGTCGGTTACTCGGACGACGCCGTCGACGCGCTGGCCGTATAGGACTCGCTCGCCGGCAGGGATTGTGTAGCGCTCGAGTTCGACGCGGTGCCCAGTGCGACCACAGTGGTGTTCCACGTGGAACACCTCGCTGGCCTCGGGTTTGTTCGCAGTGCCGCCAGCGGGCGTGATCGGCTCGGTGGTGAGCGCGGTCATGACCGCTGGCTCCAGGTGGCGGTGACTTCCGTGACCTGCGATTTCCCAGGCCTGAATGATCGCGACGTCGCCGTGGACCGCGCGAGCGGCCTGCTCCGCCTGCAGCTCCGCGAAGGTGAACCCAACCGAGCGGACAGACTTGAGCCGACGGATCTCGGCTGACGCCTGCGCGCGCGTGCGGGGTGTGGCGAAGGTCTGGCCGGCCCGGCCGGCGAGCGTGCGGAGGTAGCGCAGCTGATTGAAGGTCGGCGGCAGCTCAGTGCTGCTCATCTCGGCTCCTGTGGGTCGGGGGTCGGCATGCCCCAGCCGAACAACACCGGAGACGGCTGTCAGGGGAGCCCCGTCAGGGGCGCGCCGCAAGGCACGGGCCGAGGGCCCGACCTTGACGGGCGGCCGCGGTGTTGTAGGCGTGTAGGGGCTGCCCGCACCCCGCCCCACGAGAGGCCATGAGCACCGCGTGATCGTCCCGCACCCAATCCGTCAGAACCGGCGGCAACAGCATCGTCTCCCCACGGTCGCAAGCGACGAGGCCCGCGGACATGCATGAATCGTGTTGACTTAACCTCACCGGAGAGATCGAGATGACCCAACCCGACACTGCTGGTCACTCGTGGTTCGCCGTGCGCTGCGTGCTCCACGATCGCGAGCTCGCCGCTTACGAAGAGCGGATCACGCTCTGGCAAGCAGCCGACTTCGACCAGCAGTCGAGAAAGCTGAGCAGGAAGCACAGGATTACGCGACCGACCTCGAGACCTGTGAATACACGGGGCTAGCCCAGGCCTACCACTTGTATGACCGACCCGCCGGCGGCGCCACGGTCTTCTCGTTGGTCCGAGATAGCCCTCTGCCGCCAAACGAGCACCTCACCGCGTTCTTCGACACGGGCTCCGAACGGCAACGAACCGTATAGCGCTCCGATCTCAGTTCCCACAGCCCAGGGCCGATCCGCGCGATGGTCATGCCGCCGCGGCCTCTTGGTCAGCGGTCGCCAGGTCTTTGTCGACGCCCCCCTGCTGGTCGTGGATGGTGGCGCCCTCGATCCGGCGGGCGAGCCGATCGATCATTCCGGCCGTGCGCTCGAGGACCTCGAGACCGGAGCTCTCGGCCCAGGAGGCGAGGTACGGGATCGAGTAGTCCTCGGTGGAGACGCCAAGCGCGGCGACGCACGTGTACGCGACCGATTCGGCAACGAGCTCTTCGCCCGCGTAGTCGAGCGCCGGGTCGTCAGACTGCCGATCGTGGCGGACGAGCGCGTGAGCCAGCTCGTGGCACAGCGTCTTCACGCGCTGGTTCGCGGACAGGTCTGCCTCAACGACGATCCGCTCGCTCGATGGCTCGTAGTAGCCGTGAGCGCCGCCCGAAACCGGCGCGAACATGACTGTGCAGCCGATCTGCTCCGCAAGCTCGACGAGGCTGGGGATGACCGGTGCGAGCTCGTCGCCGTCGACGTCCCGGATCGGCGGATCGAGCGGCGCCGGCACCGCCGGCGGCGGGAGCGGCGTGACCTGGTCGTCGGCGAAAACGGCCGCGAGTTTGAAGAACGTGCGAGGCTGCTGGTCAGGATCGGCGCCGTTCTGCTGCCACCGTTCGAGCTGCTTACGCGAGGGTGGGCATGGCGCCCAGATCCGGATCGCCGTCTCGCCACGGCTGACGCAATAGCCCAGCCGCAGCCAAGCCTGGAATCCGGCGACCCTCGTGGCCGTCGGCCGCTGCATCGCGATCAGCAGCTGGTTGCCGAGCGAGTAACTGTGAAAGATGGCGCGGGCAGTGAGCCACGCCTTCCAACCCTCCGAGCTGCGCAGCCGCTCGACGGCGTGACGGGCGTACTCGCGATCACGCTCGCGACGCTTGGCGCGCTCCTCGTCGGTGAGCTGCCTTCGTTGTTTGACGGCCATCCGTCTGCCCTCCTGTCGTGGGGCCCCGCCGGCTGCGGGGCCGATCCCCGACCCCAAGGCGCCCGCCAGGGCGCAACAATCGGGAGGGGTCGACCCCGCAGCCGGTGACGTCACGGCACCACTTTGGGACGCGGCGAGGTCGTCGACGATCCCTTGCCAGACCTTCTACACGGCGATGCTCGACCGCATGGCCTATCAGCGGTTACCGCCGGCGTCGTGGACCAAGTTGCTCGCCGAGGTACGCGCGTTCATCGACCCCCTGCTCGACCAGCAACCGGAAGCGCTTGGCTCGTGGGACCCAGCCACCCAGAGCTGGACGTCGCCGCGCGAATGACAACGCGGGCGCTGACGACCGGCTCGCACCGGTCGTCAACCTTGCGTATTTCCCGCCGCTCACGACCTACTCGGCCGGGCGGCGGGGTGTCCGACTCTCCGTCGCCGCCGGATCGGACTGCGGAGTCGGTATCGACGAGGTCCTCGTCCTCGAGCTGCTCGTCGACAAGCTCGTCGTCGACCTCTTCGCCTTCGCCCGCGGTCTCGGCCGGCATCGCAGTGTCCTCGATGGCGCCGGCATCGGGCCCGGTGCTTGGCTTATCAACAGCGACGGCTCGGCTGTGGGTCTCGGCGCGAGCCTGCTCCTCAGCGGCGTGCAGCTCGGCGCCTGCCTTCGCGATCGCCTTCTCGAGCTGCTTGAGCGTCGCCGGGAGGTGCGGACCCGCCAGCTTCTGGAGCGCCTTGGCGGCGTGGTCTTTGTGCGAGGGCCAGCGCTTGGCCCCGAACCGCTGGCTTGAGGGGACGACGAGCCGGCAGGCGTGCTGCTCGGCGGCGATCACCACGAGCGCGCGGCCGTACAGCTCGCCGGCGCTCTTGGCGCCATCGATGAACTTCCACAGCCAGGCGATCGGCTTCTCGGGCTGCTTGGGGTCGCCGTAGTCGATTCGTAGCTTCCCGCGCGAGCCGTCCTTGAGCGTCTTGGTGACGTCGGCGCGGAACTGCTCGATCACGAGGCGGATGCCCCGCGCGGCGAGCTCGGCGACGAGGTCGCCCGACTGCGTGTAGGGCGAGCCGTCGTAGTCGCTGCCGAACAATCCGTAGACAAAGAACCGTGCAACCGAGATGTCGGTTGGGTCGACGGTCGCGAGGTTGTTCATCAGTGCCCAGCCGAGGTCGAGGTTCGCTCCGTGCGCCTGGTCGGCGAGCTCGCGCACGCGGCGGCCGTGCTCGCGGCGTGCGTCCTCCGCCGGGTCCTCGGGCTGTGAGCCGTTCCGGCGGGAGGCGGCCTGCTTGCGCTCGGTCTTGGCGCGCTCGGCCTGCTCGCGCAGCTCCTCGACCGTGCGCTTGACCGCGCCCTTCGCGAGCTCGCGGTACAGCGGCCGGTCGACGATGATCGGCGTGGAGTGATCGAGCTCGATCACGACGCCGGCGGCGCGCGCCTGATCGACGTCCTGCTCGCTGAAGCGGATCGGCGGCGGGCCGTAGGCGTACTGGTTGATCTGGCGGTGGAGCTTCTCCGCCTCGGCGAGCTGCTCGGTCGCCTTCTTGCCCAGCCGGAGCTCGTCGACCGCGGCGGAGGGGAGCTGATGCAGGTACGCGGCGAACACCTTGCTGTCGCTCTCGCGCAGCGCGTTACCGAGGACGTAGCCGGGGTCGGAGACGAGCTGGCTCGCGGCCCACGTGTGGCCGTCCTGGTCGCCGTCGAGGTAGTCGACGAGGACCTCGAGCAGCTGCGGGCTGACCGTCCCGATCGCGCGGAGCTGATCAACGGCGGAGAGCGGGATGACTCCGGTGCCGACGAGCTCGCGTGCCTTCTCGGGCAGCTCGAGCAGCTTGACGCGCGCCGTGACCCTGGCCTTCGGCCAGCCGAGCGCTTGCGCGGCGCCGTCTTCGGTCAGGCCCTTGTCGAGCATGGCCTTGACCGCCGCGGCCTCCTCGGCAGGGCCGAGCTGAAGGCGAGTGATGTTCTCGACCGCTCTGTCTGCTTGTTCGCCGGCGCTGTCGCGGATCACGGCCGGGACCTCGACGAGCCCGAGCTTGTCGGCCGCGGCGATGCGGTGGAAGCCGGCCACGAGCTCGTACTCGAAGCCCGTGGCGGCGACGTCGTCTTGTGCGGGGCAGACGACGATCGGGACGAGCATCCCCTGCAGCGCGATCGACGCCGCGAGCGCGTCGACGTGCTCGGCGTTGAGCGCGCGCACGTTCTCCGGGACGTGGATCCGCGCGAGCGGCAGGGTAAGTCCGCCGGCGGCGGTGGGTGCGGTAGTGGCCATCAGGCCTCTCCTTGAGTCGTGGTGGCCCTGCCCGGATGGCGGGGCCGTTACCCCGACCCCCACGCACCCGCCAGGGTGCGAACATGGGGAGGGAAACGGGCCTGTCATCCGGACCGACCGCCTGCCGTCCGGTTGCGTCAGATGCAATTCGTCCCGTCAATCAAGCAATAGCCGACGCCCCAGACATTGCGAACGAACCGCTCCCCATCGATCTGCAGTCGGGCTCGGAGCCTGGCAGCGTGCGAGTCAAGCGTGCGCGTCCGCGCGTAGCTGCCGAGCGTACGGCTCGCGGACGACCGTATGGGGTCGGCGGCTGCAACGTCGGGTTCTACTTGCCGGGCTCCGCCTGACTTGCATCCCGACGGCTCCTGAGGGCGGACAGGCCGCGCCCTTGATCGAGTTGGGTCAGGAGCTGTCCTCGCTGACCGACCAGCTGGGAGTACTCGTTCACGAGGACCTTTTGCAGGTGCTCGACCATTCCGCGGGTTGCGTCGAGGCTTTCTTTCGCCTCTTTCTCGGTGATCGGGCTGGTACCGGCCAACCCGTGCGTCGAACCATGTGCTGCGCGGTTCCGTCGCTCGATGTGTCGGCTGTAGTTCTTCCAGTGAGGCGCCTTGCTGAGCCGATCACCCGTGAGGTCTTCCCATAGTCGGCGCGTTCCGTTTTGCATAAACGAACGATCCGGGAGGACCGTCAGCATCGTGTCAGTGGATTGCGGGAGATTGAGTCCAAACAAAGTGAAGAAAGCCACCTCGGCGACCGCCTCGACGGCGATCTGCGAGATCACGACCGCAACGTCCAGGTGACCAGCGGCTAACTGCGCCTCGGCGAGCGCGAGAAGTTCCTCGCCGAGTTGCGCTGGCGCGCGTTTTTCAGCGGTCATGCCGCCAAAGATACGCAGGGCCTCGCGCGCAGCGCACGGCGGCGATCGACAAGCCACGGTAGGCACTCCCGCCCCGCCAACCGCTTACAGGGGCTCTGACTCGGGCTCCGGAGAAAGTGCTGGCGTCGACCTTAGGGGTAAAAACCGCGTCCAAGGCTATCCGGAGGAGGCCGACTCTCGAGCCCCACGAAGCGGCGCGTCCCCACTAGCGTGGCCAGATACTCAGATACGACCTGCCCATCCTCGGTCAGCGCGATGAGACCAAGGTCAAACAGTCGACGGAGCGCTTGCTGGCTAGGGTCGGGGGGTTGCGGGGATTTCCCGACCGCTAACAGGTCGCAGAGCACGGACTTTCCGTCCTCGGTCAGCATGACGCCGACTTCCCCGTAGACATCGTCCGGGTCTCGCTCAATGAACCCCGAGTCCTTGATTCGTTGCAGCTCGCGCCTGGTGAAGGACAGTTTCCCGCGCCGCTTGAGAGACCTGTCCTGCCGATCGCGGAACCGCTCGCGCCACACATCGCGCGAATTCTTCAGTCTTTGCAAAGCCATGCCTCACCTCTTCGCCGTAGTCCATATCGAACCATTCAATTCATCGCAGTGCCGAGGATTCCGGACAGCGCCCCCATGCGCTGCGGGGCTTTTCTTCACGAGCGGTGCTCTCCCCGGTCCCGTGTCGCGGGGCGACGTCGGACCCCCCCTGAGGTCCGTATCCCGCGCGCCGCCGAGTTAGCAGCCGATCTCCGCCCTGGCAAACGCGAGCGCCTCGACGATCGGGGTGCTTGCCGGGATGACCTTGCCGGTGGCGGTGTCCTTCCCCGGCCGGAACTGGGCCAGCTCTGGCGCGATGTTCGTCGCGACCCCCAGCGGGGTTGGCAACCCACCCTCGCACTTGTCGGGATGCGTCGTGAGGATGCGAATGGCTATCTGCTCTCGAGTGTTGACCGGCTGGGCCACGAAGTCTCCGAGCGTGCCCACCAACGACGCAGTCGTGGTCGACGACGTGGCCGGTCCTGTGACTGTCGTAGTCACCGTGCGCGTGAGCGTCGTGGTGTGGCTCTCAACCGTCACCACGGTCTTTGTGCTCGTTCCGCCGCACCCGGCCAGCGCGATTGCGGCGACTCCCAACGCGCTCACCATTCCGACGGGTCTCATCGCCCCACCTGCCTCGCGTCGCATTTCCTAACGCCACGCGGAACCTATCCGATCTCAACCTGCGGATCGCGGCGGTTGCCTGCGGCGGTGCCGGGCGGCGAACGGACGATCACGGGCTACCAAGGGGCGCGCGCTCTCACGCGAGAACCCTTGCCTCTTGCGTTCCTTGTGTTCCTTGCCGATCCAAAGTAACCATTCGTCAATACGCGCGCGGGCTCGGCGATCAGCGCGAGCAGCAGCTGGTACTCCTTGCCGCGCAACGGTTCGATCTCGACCTCGCCCACCCACGCGCGGCGCGACCGGACATCGAGCCGCAGCGACCCGGCACGCAGCAACTGGGGTGTCCGGCGGGCATCTGCGCGGCGCAGCAGTGCGCCGAGGCGGGCGCGGAGCTCGGGATAGGAGTAGGGCTTACACAGCACGTCGTCGGCGCCGCGCTCCAGAAGCCGTGTGCGGTGCAGCTCGCTGCTGTGCGATGTCAGGACGAGGATCGGCAGATGTGGATCGACGTCCGGGTGGGTCTGCTCTCGGATCGCGTCGATCACGCCGAGCGTGTCGCCGTTGACATCGACGATGAGCGCGTCGAGGGTCGCCGACAGCAGCTCGAGCGCTTCGGAAGTGTCGGCCGCGCAGACGCGCCGGTAGCCGTCTGCCTCCAGGTTGTTAGCGAGGAACACACGGCAAACGTCGTCGTTTTCTGGCGATGAGGACGTTCGGAGCAACAGCGGTCATCGAGGCCTCCTGCGGGTCGTGGCCCGCCTGGGCGGCGCGGCCGGTTCCCCGATCCCACGCAGCCGCCAGGGTGCGAATATCGGGAGGGGCCGGCCTGCCGACTTCGGACCGCGAGCGGTCTACTCGACGCGCTCGAGTTCGCTGAACGTGCGCTCGTCCAGTTCGACCCGCGCGAGATGTGCCTCGTCTAAGAGTCCTCAAGCAGGCGGCGATCGAGGCGGCGCGCGTGGTCGTCAGCGCACGCGCGCGCGAGCTCGACCGGGTTCGGCTGCTCATGCGGGTGCCGGCAGGTGTCGATCTCGCCGTCGCGGCCATAACCGAGCGTCAGGTGGGTCGCGATAGTGTCGGTGTCTTGATGGCCGGTGTACGTCGAGATCAACTCGAACGCGAGTCCGGGCTCGGGAAGCACCGTCGCGATCGTGAGCACGAGCCCGCCACCTGTCCACGCATATCGCGAGCGCGACGGCCTCGAGCGGCCGTCGACGATCACGTCCAGGGGAACTCGCCGCCGAGGTTCGCCACAGCGATCGCTACGGTAGCTCGGCGCCAGTCGCCGCGCCACGGTAAGGAACCGTCCTGGGCACGCGAGACACTGCGTCAGTGTCGTCCGAGCAGCGTCTGAGCATGCCGTGACCGGGGACCGACTTATCGATCTGCCGGCTTGCTGGTCGTCGACCTTGAAGGTCGACCGCAACCCGGCACGACAGCTTCTCGTGCCGGCTCAACGGGCAGTCATCTCAGGCGTCGGAGGCGACTCGGTTGTCCACGTGGACGGCGACCGAGTCGTGCGGCTGGTGCGTGACCGAAGGGGCCTTTCTGAGCACGAGCTCGCGGTGCGAGTGGGACAGGAGGTGCTGGACGGTGGACCTGCGAGCTCCGTATCCCCAGGACCAGTCTGGCTCGGGGCCCGAGGCATGACGTCACCGGGAGCAGTCATGGAATCGCTCGACGGTGGGTTCAGGTTCCTCGAGGGCAGTGATGACGGCCTCATCGGTGGGTTGCGGGTGCCGCAGCTTGGAGCCGTGCACGCAGTTCTCGGTTTCTGGACGACGGGGTCACCCGAGCCGGCTACGGTCACGATGCCGACTGGCACCGGAAAGACGGAAACAATGGTCGCGCTGATGGCCGCCGCACAGCCTGAGTCCCTCCTCGTCATCGTGCCGTCGGATGCCCTGCGCACGCAGATCTCCGCGAAATTCGAGACCTACGGGGTGCTGCAGACGTCGGGGGCCATTGCCGCCAACGCTGTACGTCCGATCGTCGGGCAGGTTCACCACGCCTTCGTCGAGCCGGTGTCCTCGACGCAATTCGCAACGGCTTGCAACGTGGTGGTAACGACGCCCAAGGCGCTGTGGGCCTCCGGTCACGAGGCGCTGGACGCCTTCCTCAGCGCGTTCTCGCATCTGTTCGTAGACGAAGCTCACCACGTCGAGGCGGCGACCTGGCGGAAGATTCGAGATGCGTTCGCCGGGCGTCCGGTCGTGCAGTTCACAGCGACACCGTTTCGGGAGGACGGTCGTCGCCTCGTCGGCCGGCGGATCTACTCGTTCCCGCTGAGAGAGGCCCAGCGACGCGGCTACTTCTCCCAGATCGACTACACGTCGGTAGTCGACTTCTCCGACCCGGACGGCGCGCTCGCAGATCTAGCTGTCGAGAGGCTTCGTCAGGACCTCGACGCTGGGCTGGATCACGTGCTGATGGTCCGAGTCAACCGGATCGGGCGAGCGCGCGAGATGCGCGACGTGTATGAGCAGATCGCCGGCGACCTAGAGCCGGTCGTCCTCGATAGTTCGCTGACCAAGCGCGACCGCGACGTAGGGCTGGCGAAGCTGTTCGACCGGGCGAGCCGCATCGTCGTGTGCGTCGACATGCTCGGCGAAGGCTTCGACCTCCCGGCGCTCAAGGTTGCCGCCATCCATGATCCGCACAAAAGCTTGGGCGTCACCCTGCAGTTCGTGGGGAGGTTCGCGCGGGTGGCGGGCTCGATCATTGGACGGGCGTCGGTTTTCATCAGCCGGCCCGACCGAGACTACGACCACCGCCTGCGGCGTCTGTACGCCGAGGACGCCGACTGGAACTCGATCATCAGCGATCTGTCGGCCAGCGCGACCGAGGAAGAACATGAGGTCGACGAGTTTGAAGCGGGCTTCCAGGCCCCTCCTGAGGATGTCCCGATGCGGAGCTTGGCGCCCAAGATGAGCACCGTCGTGTTCCATACGCGCTGCTCCGACTGGACTCCCGACGGAGTCATCAACCTGCATGCGGAGGACAGTCTCTTGACGTGGCCGATCCCCGTGAACCTCGAACAGCGCGTCCTCTGGTTCATCGCCGAGCTGCGGCAGGAGATTGGTTGGGCGGAACTCCCGAACGTTGACGAGGTAGCCCATCACTTGTATGTCGCGTACTGGGACGAAGCCGGTGGGCGGCTGTACATCAATAGTACGAACACCGACAGCTATCACGAGCAGCTGGCAAAGGCCCTGGCCGGCGATGACGTCGAGCTGGTCACAGGCGTCGCGGTGTACCGCGTGATGCACAACATCCAACGCATGGTGCCGACGAACGTCGGACTGCTCGACATCCGAAACCGTAACCGGCGGTTCACGATGCTCGTCGGGTCCAATGTGAGGGAAGGCTTCCCGACCGCAGAGGCTCAGACCAAGACGCAGACGAACATCTTCGCCTCTGGCTTCGAGGACGGGACGCGGGTCACCATCGGCGCCTCACAAAAGGGCCGCATATGGAGTTACCGACAGGCTAAGAGCATCAAGCACTGGGTCGACTGGTGTGATCACATCGGCACCAAGGTCGCGGATTCCGCCATCAACATTGACGACGTCATGGGCGCCTTCATCAAGCCTCAAGAACTCACCTCGCGGCCGGGTCTCGTTGCCATCGGCATCGAGTGGCCTTCGGAGTTCTGGCTCGTCATGAGCGAGGACACGAACGTCGCGTTGGGGGGCGTCGAGCACGCGCTGTTGGACGCTGAGCTCAGGATCACGGACTTCACCAGCAGCGGGCCATTCCGTTTCGAACTCCTCACGCCCGACTGGAGCGTTCCGTACGAAGCTGACATCGCGGCTGGGGAGTTGCAATTCCGATCTGTTGGCACCGATGCGGAGCTCCGCAGACCTCGATCCGCGCCAATCGCGCTGGCGGCCTACTTGCAGAACAGCAGCCCGATGTTCTTGCTCGAACGAGAAGCGATGATCATCGCTCCTGCGCTGCTCATCCAACCGGACACGACTGCGGCTCCTTTCGATACCGCGAAGCTCGATGCGCTGCCCTGGGCCGGCGTCAACATCCGGAAGGAGTCGCAGAGACGCACTAGAGACGCCGATTCCATTCAAGCGCACGGAGTCGCCCGCGTCCTGACAATGGCGGACTGGGACGTCGTGCTCGACGACGACAGCGCCGGAGAGATCGCCGATATCGTCGCGCTCCGAATCGAGGGGCCGGACCTGCACGTCCTGCTTGTCCACTGTAAGTACTCCTCTGAGGACGATCCGGGAGGGCGCGTTGAGGACCTCTATGACGTGTGCGGCCAGGCTCAGAAATCGATCCGCTGGAAGCAGTATCCGGAGGACATGCTGATCCGTCTGATCAAGCGCGAGCAGCGCCGCCGTAAGAAGTACAACTACAGCGGGTTCCATGTGGGGGACGGGAAGGCGTTGTACGACATCCTTGACCGTGCACGAACCCTGCGTTACAGCTTCAGCGTCGTCATCGCCCAGCCCGGCCTCGCCAAGAGTCGGGTCAGCAACGCGCAGCTCAACCTGCTTGCCGGCACCGAGGTATACCTAAGCGACGTAGCCGTCGCGGATCTGCGCGTCTGGTGCAGCGCGTGATCGCGACCGTGGTGTGGCGGCTCGAGCCTTACGCAGCAAGAAATGCGTTGGCCAGCCGCGCGCGGAGCTCGAGAAACCCGTGCCCCTTCGTGTCGAGGCCCCACAACCTTCCCGCGAAGTCGTACAGACTGCCGCCGGCGCCGCACCCGTAGCAGTAGAAGGTGCCGTCCTCGTAGAGGTGGAGGCTGGGGGTGTCGTCGGCATGGAACGGGCAGTTGACCTTGCCGTTGCGGCGCGGCTCGAGCCCGGCGAGCTCCCGAACGTAGGTGGCGGCGGGGATCGCGAGCAGCAGCTCGTCGAGTTCGGTGCGCGCAGCCCGCTCCCGGCCGGCGGCGGCCGCGGTCGGTCGTGAAGGCGGCCGGCGTCAGGCCGTCGACGAGCTCGGCGAGCTCGTACTGGGCGGCCGGGTCGAGGTGCAGCAGCTCGACCGGTGCCGGCGGTCGATGCTTGTGCGAGAGGGTGCCGGCGGGCCGAAGGATCCGCGCGGCGTCGACGCTTGCGAGGTCGCCGCCGAGGTGGCTCGCGAGCGTGCGATTGGCCTGCTCGAGCTCGACCGCTCCCACCCGCGTGCGAAGAGTCCAGTAGGCGTGCGCGTGCCCGGCGGTTCCGGAGCTCACGATCATGGTCGGCGGCCTGGCGAACCGCTGCAGCCGCTCGAGCGCGTCGACAGCGTCGATCTCCACGAAGGCGAGGTGCGAGTTCGTGACGGCGTCGCGGCCGCCGGCGCGGTGTGAGCGCAGCAGCACTCCGCAGTAGACGTCGGCTGCGGGGCGAGAGCGAGCGGATCGCTCGCGCGGCCGCGTCCAGGCGCCGGATGGAGATGAATCGGCGTCGCATCCCGCCGTCGCCGGTGGCGTAGCGGATCTCGAGCAGCTCGTCGCCGCGACGGTCGCCTGCGATCACCTGGAGGTAGCGGTCGAGCTGCCGGGCGGGCAGAGTCGGCGGCGGTCATCGCTGACGCTCCAGCTCGATGATGCGCTGGCCGCCCGCGACCGGCTGGCGCCACGGCCCGCCTCCACGCAGACCTGCGGTGGCGCCGGCGAGCAGCGCGATCAGCGATCGTGCCTGCTGCTCGGTCTGCGGCGGGCTGATGTAGGTGGTGCCGTCGCTGTCGACCAGTCCGCGCGTGCGGTGCTCGGTGACGATCACCCGGTAGCCGCTCATCTGGATCGCCGCCACAGCGCGCGCAGCCGCCGCCGGCGGCGGCGCTGCTGCGCGTCGAGCTGCCGCCATTCGCGGATCGTCAGGCCCGCGGGGATGTCGGTGTGCTCGTAGGCGAACGCGCCGGGGAACTCCTGTGATCGGGGCCGGGTCGTCATTCGCAGACCTCCGGCGTGCGGATCGCGATCCACTCGAACTCGCCGTTCAGCATCGGCACCTGTTCGGGGTGCCGGGCGCTCCAGGCCGCGAGTTGCTCGAGGGTGAGCTCGCCGCGTCGCATCGCTGCGACGCGTTGCTGCGGGGGCATCTGCCACAGCCGGCGCAGGCGGGCGTGGCGAGCGCGTTCGGCGGCTGCGAGCTGCTCGTGGAAGGTGGTTGGCACGACTGCCGCTCCTTGCGGGTCGGGGGCTCGATCGGCCCCCTGCGCCGGCGCGCAGCGGCGGCAATCATCCGGGGCGGCGAGTCCCCGGCCCGCAGATGCGCGGTAGCGGTCATCGGCTGCCACCCGGCGCGGTCGGCGGCGAGCTCGGCGATGCAAGCGCGACAGGTGTCCTCGCCCTCGGAGGGAATGACGGTGTTGCGCCCGCAGCTGGCGCACCATCCCCAGTCCTCGCCGGGCTCCATCGTTCCGGCGCGCTGCGCGTACAGCGGTGTGCAGGTGGCGCTCGAGCGCGTCGATTCTGTCGTTGAGCGATACCGGCGCCTGGCTGCGGCTGCCGCGATGACCCAGCATTCGGTCGACGTCGGAGCGACGGACCAGCAGCTTTCGTTGCCCCGGGCGAGTGGCGGGCAGCCGTCCCCGAGCGATCCAGAGCCGGACCGTGGCGGGATGGACGCGCAACTCGGCGGCGATCTCGGCGAGCGTAAGCCAGGAATCCTCCGGCGCGTCGAGATCGTGCTGGGCCGGCAAGTCCACGGCGGCGACCGCTTGCGGCGTGGTAGTTGTGTCGTGTCGCATGACGCTCTCCTTCGGGTTGAGCGGGCTGGCGGGACGCCCCTGGCCGGGCGTCCCGCCTTCGCTTCGCCGTGCTATGCGGCGACCGGCTCGGCCTCCTCGGAGGACTCGCTGCCGGTGCGCTTGGAGTCGAGGAACTCGACGCTCTGCGCGATCACCTCGAGCTTCTGGCGGCGGCCGTTCTCGCCGTCCCACTCGTCGTGGTGCAGGCGGCCCTCGACGGCGATCCGCCGTCCCTTGCCGAGGTAGTTGGCGCAGACCTCGGCCTGGCGGCCGAAGCACACGACGTCGACGAAGTCCGCGCCACGGTCCTCGCCGTTCTTGTCGCGGCCGCGCGGCACCGCGAGGCGCAGCTGCGCCACCTTCGTCTCGCCGCGCTCGCGCAGCTCGACGTCCTGGGTGAGCCGACCGATCAGGTGCACTGCGTTCATTCCTGGTCCCTCCTTTGCGGGATCCGGGGGTGGTTGACGTAGTCCGGCAGCGCCGGCCAGACGGCCGAGCGGAACCGAGCGACAGCGAGGGGAAGGGAGCGACGCGACCTTGAAGCGAGAGCCGGCGCCGGCGCACGATCCGGCGCAGGCAAACCACCTCTGGCCTTCCGCACGGAGATCGGACCGGGTGAATGCAGCGCCCCGGTCGACCGCTCGACCTGGAACATGTGCTCCCGGGCAGCGGCGTGCGGGGTGCAGATCGTCTCGATCGCCGCAGCGGCCGCGACAGAGACGAGGACCGCAGCGGCGTAGGCGAAACCCGTCCGGCTTCGGGCACCGGTTCGCAGCGTCAGCCAAGCGGCCGCGGCAAGGGCGGCGGCGAGCCATTCGAGGGGAAGCTGAGGCAGATAGGGCAGGAGGGCGCCACGGTCACGGCCCAGCGCGAGCCCGACGCGCAGCGCGTTGGCGCCGAGCAGCACGACGACGATGAGGTCTCCGAGCTGACGCGAGCGCCGGTCGGATGGGAACCGGAACAGGGCCAGCAGGAACGGCGCGGACAGGACCCTGGCGTTGGCGATTGCGATCGACGCAAAGTCAGAGGGGGTGCCATGCAGCGTTGGGTGCGGTTGGCCGCTGGGCGCCAGGCCGGGGGCCGCGCTGCCGATCGCTGCGCCGAGGCAGGTCAACACCCACATGCCGGCGTACGCGACCGCGATCGGACGGGCGTGCACGCGAGCGCGTCTTGCACCAGACGCACTACCCGCGTTGACGATCAGTTCTGCGGTGCCCATTCGCTTACGACCCATCCGCGGCTGGTGCTGGTGAGTTGGGCGTAGATGATGTGCAGCGTCTGGGGAAGGCCTTGGTAGTCGGCTTCGCCGCTCGTTTGCTCGCTGGTGACGATCACCCACTCGCCGGCGGCGTTGTCTTGCCCGGGCGCGACCGCGACGACGTGGCCGCGGTTGGCGAGGTGGCTGGCCGTGAGCTGCGGGTCGCGGGATGCGCTGGCGGCGGCTTGGAGCGCCTGCGCGCGGGCCTGCCCGAGCGAGATCGACGCCAGCTGGCGCTGGAGCCCGATCACGCGGTCGGCATCCCAGTTGAGATACAACGCGGCGTAGCGCGTGAGCGCCGCCTGGGGAGTCGGGCGAGCGGCGCCGCTGGCGAGCCTGTGCTGCTCAGCCTGAGCTTGTGTGGGGATCGTCCCGCCGCGCTCGGGTGCTGGGTCGCGCCAGTCAGCCGGCGCGCTGGTCGTGGCTACCGGTGCGGTCGTGCTCGTGCGGGCGGTGGAGCTGTGGTAGGGGTCGGTGAGTCCGCAGCCGCCGAGCGCGATCGCGATCAGAACGGCGGGAACGGCACTGGTGAGGAGTGCGGGTCTCATCGCTCAGAGGCCTGGCGGGTGGCGGACGTAGTAGGAGAGGCCGTCGGCGAGGTTGCCGGTCGGGTTCTGGCGCCAGCGAGGCCCGGAGCCGGCCGGGATGTTCGGGCCGCCGTAGTCGGCGGTGTCGAACGCGAGCCCCGCGATCACGACCCACGTGTGACCGGAGTTGGCGTACACGGTGATCCACTTCCCCGGCCCGCTCACCCCCCAGCTCTCCAGGGTTCCTGAGACGTCGGCCCAGGAGTTGTGAAGCCCGGCCCGGTAGAGCACGTAGCGACGTTGCCCCCGAGCAGTCGTACGCGGGCCAGAGCTGCGTGAGCGATCCGTAGTGGACGTCTGGTGACGGGTAGGGCTTGGTGCGGATCTGGTTGGCGGCGGCGATCGCGAGCTTCACCGCGGTTGGCGAGGTCTGTGGTGCGGCCGCGGTCCCGTCGGGCAGGATCCGCGCTTGCTGGCCGGGGGTCAGCTGCAGCGTCCCGGTGGCGGCGAGCTGGTCGCAGACTGGGCTGGCGCTGGTGTTCATGCCAGCGCTGGCCGGCGGTGTCTGCCCAAGCACGTTCCCGGCTCCGACGGGTGGTGCGAGCGCGATCCTGACCGCGTTCTTGGAGACGCCGAGCGGGCCGGCGGATTGCCACCAGACGTCGAGGCGGTAGGGCTGGCCGTTGGGGATGAACTGGCCGGGACCCTGGCCGTAGCCGATGTCGCGCTTGTGGAGGATCCGCTTCGCGCTGCCGTTGGCGACGATCAGCCCGGTCAGGTATGGGAGGGTGTTGAGCGCGTTGGCGTCGGCGAACGTGAACGCGCCGGAGTTCGCGGGGTTGTGATCGAGTACGGAGAGCTCGGCGAACGTGTCCGGGTGAGCGGGCAGGTAGCCCTGGCTTCCGCCGATCGATCCGGAGCTCGACGAGGTGGGGTCCGCGGGCCCGCCGTATTCGGTCGCGCCGACCTCGTACCAGCGATCTGGCTTGAGCTTCAGCGGCGCGGCATACATGCCACCCGGCGCCGGCCCGCCGGGAGGATTGGTGAGGGGGCCGGTCGCTGTGGTCGGGCAGGGCGGGTTGCCGGCGCCGGCGAACAGCACCACCGGAGCGATCAGCAGCATGAACAGGAGCGCGCCGGCCGCCCCCCATCGCGGCGCTGCGCTACGGCGTGTTGGCGGGGCGACGGGGATCGTGGCCGTGTCGGTCACGCTGCGGCTCCTTGGGCTTGGCGGTAGCGCTCGTGCCAGGCCGGGGTGCACAGCAGGTTCAGCGCTTCCCAGGGGTTGTCGGCGGCGTCGCGGAGCGCGGCGGCGCGTCTGGGTTGGTCGTGCTCTGGGTCTGAGGAGCAGATCCAGTACTCGAGGTCGCCGAGCGCGACGCGGACGGCGCCGCGGCCGCGGGCGGAGACCATGTACACGGTCGAGTAGACGCCTTGCTGTTTGGGGAGCTGCTGGATCTGCTCGATGTCGGTGTCGGAGAGCCCGAGCGGCTCGCGGGCGTGCTCGAGGTCGTCACGGTCGTTCGGTAAGCAGAACGAGAGCGCACCGTTGGCCAGTAGCGCGCGGCCCTGCTCGTTTGCGAGGTCGCGGAAGTGCTGGGAGACGAACATCAACCAGAGCGCGTAGTGGCGCGAGCGGCGCGCGTACTCGTTCAGCCACGCCCCGGCCGCCGGTGATTGTGTGAGCGCCCAGCCTTCCTCGATGGTCAGCTGGCACTTCCCGGCCCACGCGCCGAGGTGATCGAGCCGTCCGTCGACGCGCGCGCGGCGCAGCCGCTGCACTTGGCGCTCGACGTACTCAACCGTGGCGAGCATCAGCGCGGGGGTGAGCCGCTCGGAGAGGCCGGTGAAATCGAACAGGGTCAGCGGCGTGTCCTGCGGCACCGTGGTGGCTCGGTCGGCGATGTGCGCCAGCGACCCGCGCTCGCCGTAGGGCTCGAGGCGCAGGAGCAGGGATTGCAGCCGGTCGGCGTTGGCGCCACTGAGCTGGCCGCTTGAGGCGCGGTCTGAGAGGGCGTCGATCAGCAGCTGCTCTCGCGGGCGCTCGCCCGTCGACGCCGAGCGCGTGTACGCCGCTTCGATGCCGGTCCGGATGAGCGTCTCCTCGTCGGAGTCAAGGGTGCGCACGCGGCCTTCGGGGTCATGCGCGTGCCCGATCAGCAACGCGTGCAACGCGAGCAGCAGCTCGGTCTTGTGCGGGGGAACCCGGGCGGCGTCTGAGACATCCCACGGGCAGATGACATCTCCGCCAGCGTGGCCGACCTGGACGCGGCGGGAGCCAGGGATCAGCGAGGCGAGCGTGTCGTAGTGGCCCGTGCCCTGCGTGTTGCCGTGCTCATCAGGGGTGGAGGAGCGGTCGAGGATGAACGTGCGACCGCCTTGGGCGATGTAGCGCAGGCACAGCGCGTTGGTCAGGACCGTCTTGCCGCCACCGGACGGTCCGACGATCAGCGTCACCCTGCGGGGGTGGACCGGGTCGAACGGGTCGGCGCGCTCGAGCGTCCCGCCCGGATCGGCCGTCCCCACGATCACGCCGCCCGGCGACCCGCATCGGCTCGACGTCAGCGCGACACAGTGCGCGATGTTGCGCTGCGCGTAGCTCCGGGTGGCGCGCAGCTCGTCGACGCCGAGCGGGAGTGTGGACGTGAATCCGGGCAGACACAGCCTCCGGCCGCGGATCACGCGGGCGTTCGTGAGCGCGTGAAACTCGGCGGCCGTCTGCTTGACCGTGCGCTTGAACTGCTCGAGGCGGCCGTGTGGGTCGCGGATCGAGCAGTAGATCCCGACCCGGTACACGCTCGCGCCGATCTCCGCCGCGAGCTCGGCGTCGACGACGGCGGCCTCCTCGAGCGCCTCCTGCTCGTCGGACCCCACGAGCCGGGCGCGACGCTCCTTGTAGAGCACGGCGGCACGCAGCCGCTTCCACCGTCTGCGTTGCCGCGCCTGCTCGCGGGCGCGGCCGCCCACGGAGATGTGGACGGCGAGGGTCGCCGGAAGTGGGCAGCACAGCAGGTGCGAGAGCCAGGACGGGTCGGTGTGCGCGGGCGGCGATCCGAGGTGCAGGATCTCCTCGAGCGTCCCGTCGGCGTGGCGCAGCCAGCCGGGATCTTCGTCGGCGTCGATCCCGCACTCGGCGCCCTCGCAGCACGCGCTCACCAGTCTGTGCCGGGCGCGCCGCGCCTCCTCGACAGTGGTGGCGCCGGCGACTTCGCATCCGGCGGCGAGCGCCAGGAAGTCGCACTCCTCATCGGCCGCCGGGTGCAGGCGCTCCCACAGCAGTGCGAGCGTCTGCGTCCCGTCGAGGAGGTAGGTCTCGATCCCGGCCGCACGGAGTGCGGCCTCGATCTGCGAGGCGACCCGGGCGCTGTCGTCGGCCGCGTCGCGATGTCCCGACCACAGCGTCCGGCCGCGCGAACTGGCGGCGAGCGCTTTGAGCTGTTCCCGCGGATCCTCGAGGCGCGGGAGGATAGGGGACGGCGACCCACCAGCGCGCGGCGATGGCGGGCTGCTCGGCACCGGCTGCGGCGAGGACGGTCTGCGTCGTTGCCGCCAGCAGCAGCTCGCGCGCGAGCGCGAGTTCGTCATGCCCGCCGGCCCGGTCGGCAGCCGCGGCCGCCTGAGCAAGCTTGAGATCGCCGGCGAGCGCTTCCTTCATCGGGACCGGGTCGGTCTGGGCGTAGACGACGAGCCCCTGGTGGTCAGGGATCGCCCGGCACACGTTCGCGTAGGCGCGCTCGATCGTCGCGAGCGTCGTCGGGTCGGCGGTCACGGTGTTCGGCACCCGCTCGCACTCGATCAGGCGCACGTACGCGCCAGCGGTCGTGACGATCAACCCGTCTGGCTCGACCAGCGACACCGGCAACAGCTGCGCCAGCGACCCGGTCATGCACGGACTCCATCGACCGCTGGCTCGAGCTCACCCTCGGGGGCTGGCGCCGCGGCGAGGACCAGGCCGTGCTTGTCGGGCTCGGTTGGTGGCCAGAGCTGCTTGGGGTGCCGGCGGTAGCGGTAGAGCGCGAGCAGGTAGCGGCCCGGGCCGATCGTCTGGCCGTGCAGCGCGAGCCCGATGCTCGCGACGAACGCGAGCACCAGCACGACGACGGTCACAGTCGCGCGGAGCCCGAACGGCGAGATCCGCACCGCCCCGTACAGGATCGCGCCGGAGACCGCGAGCGCGACCCATCCGGGCCAGGTCAGCCCGTAGTAGCGCTCGCGGTCGTTCAGCCGCCGGAGCGTCGGGGTCATCGCTTGCCCCGTCCGGGACGGTTGCCGGTCCGTGGCGGCGGAGGCGGCGGTGTGAACTTGCGGGTCGTCGGCTTGGGTGGCGCGGCCGGTCGCGGCGGTCGCTTCTCGGCAGCGCGCGGGGTCGGCGCACCGGGACGTGTCGCTGAAGGCGCAGGTTCACGCTGCGCCGCTGGACGCGTTTGTGCGGGACTCGGCTGGGAGCCACTCGCCGCGGGCGCGGCCGACTGAGCCGAGGCGCCGCCGCTACTCGCCGCTGGTGCCGTGGGCCCGCGGTCTGATCCGACGCCAGCCTGCACCCGACCGTTCTGCTTGGCGGGCGGTGCTGTTCGCGGTAGGGCCCGAAGCTGGCGCCTTGCCGGCTGGGGGTGCGTACCAGCCTGCGGTTCCGGCCTTCGCCATGCGCACGGCGACGGCGCCGGCGCGGGAGCGGCCCACGAGCGCCGACGCGTGCGGAGCGGCCGTTCCCGCCGCTGCGCGGCCGCCGGCAGCGGCCGTGCCGAGCACCCCGTGCCGGGCGACATAGCCGACTGCGCGGCCGCCACGCACGGCGGCGGCCCCGCCAGCGCCCGCGGCTGCCAACTCGCCGCTGGCGCCACCGGCCGCCTGCGCGACCCGCGCGCCGAAGCGCCGCAGCGAGGTCGACGCGCTTGACTGCGGTGTCGTCGTGCGCGCGCTGGTACCGGAGCCGCGGTGGCTGAGCGCGAGCAATCCGCCGAGCTGCATCCGAAGCAGTCCCATCGCCTCACGCGCGGCGCGCAGGCACAGCCACAGCGAAGCGGCCCCTGCGACCGCGAGCAGCACGCCGCCGAGCAGCGAGCCGACGGAGCTGTTCCCGGCGATCAACGGACCCGCCGTGCCGGCATCCCCGACGAGCAGCGCCCCAACCGCGAACAGGGTCGCCCAGACCACCGGCACCGCGATCAGCAGCGCCGCGGCCGACGCCCAGGCCCGCGCGATCGCGGCGCCCGAGTCGGTCGCGACCAGCCCGATCGTGATCGGCCCGGTGGCGTACAGCAGCGCGCCGAGCAGGATCAGGACAACCTTCAGAAAGATCAGGGACAGAAGCTCGATCGCCACCAGCGCCATCAGCGCCAGGTCGACCATCTGCCAGCCGCCCAGCGCGACCCCGTCGACGACGTAGAGCATCAGCTCGGTGCAGGCCGGTCACGACCGCGGGCAGGGTCAGCACCATGTGCGTGACGGTGTCCGTTATCGCGGCCGCCTCTGTCCACCAGTACGGGTAGGAGACCAGCAGCGCGGCGATCGCCACAACCCTCGCGATCGGCACCGCGACGTGCCCGCGCTCGCCGAGCATCGTGCGCGTCGTGCCGTACACCAGCGTGAGCGGCAGCAGACCAACCCCGACCCAGGAGAACAGGTCGCGCAGCGCATTGATCCCGGCGAACCCGTAGATCGTGTGGCCAGTCGGGCTCGTGACCGTGCCCGCGTAGTTCGGCACGGCGACGATCCACTCCATGATCTGCACGCCCTCCTTCGCCCACGAGCGCGGGATCAACATCCGCACCAGCGCCCCGATCGTGGTCAGGATGAACTTGCTCGCCAGCCCGATCGTCCAGCTGAACGCGCCGAGCACCGCGTGGCCGATCCCCGAGAACACGCTGCTGACGGCGCCGCCGAGCGTGCCGAGAATGCCCGCTGCGACAAGCGGCAGATGCGACCCCGTCGCGGCCACCGCCGGGGCAGCGCCAGCGAGCGACATCACGCCCGCAAGCGCCGCGGCCATGACGATCGTTCGACCCGGACGCATCGGCGCTGACCGAGCTAGGCGAGGATCGCCGGGATCACGATCAGGATCAGCATGATCCCCCCGATCACGCGGAACAGGTGATCGGGCGCACGCTGCGAGCCGGCGATCATCAGCCCAGCGATCAGGACCAGCACCAGACCGACGCCGGTGCCGATCAGCCACTCCCAGTTGCTCGTCAGCGTCGAGATCAGCGTCTTGAACGCGCCGGCACCCGTCGGTGCCCTGCCGTTCAGGCCCGCCGCGCGCAGCGCCGCCATCTGGGCGCCGGCACCCGCGAGCAGCCACCGCCGCGGCGATGACGAGCGCGGAACGACGCAACCTGTCTGCCATCAAAGCCTCCTCCAGCAATAGCGGTTAGAAGTGGACAGTATCAGACAAGCGTGCCAAAAGAGACTATGGAATATCTTTTAACCACTGCTAACCACTCCTAATGCTGCGGCCGGCGCCCGTCCGCACCCTGCGGTAGACCTCGCTCCATGCCGTCCCGACCCCTCAAGCTGCGAAGACCGGACGTATGCGCTGTCTGCGGCAAGCACCTCGAGCTGGGTGAGACGGGCTGGTGGGATCCCGCGGCCAAGACGGTTACGTGTTCGAACTGCCGCGACCTCGCGTCGGCTGGCGCCGACGCGCACGGCAGCGCGACGCCTGACCGCGGAGCTGCGGGAGCGAGCGCCGGGCGCGAGCATGAGCGGAGGAGGACCACACGCGAGACTCGCGTCCGGAACGCACACCCCCACATCGGCGGACTCCTGCTCTGGCTAACCGACGAGCCGCAACACCAGCGGGCGTTCAAGACCGGGCAACTGGGCGAGGTCGCTGTAGGCGAATCCCTCGAGAAGCGGACGGCGGAGGGACCCGCCGTCATCCTCCACGACCGACGAATGCCCTTCGGTCGCGGGAACATCGATCACATCGCGGTCGCGCCAACCGGCGTGTACGTGATCGACGCCAAAGCTCACTCCGGAACCGTTCGGATCGTCAAGCCCATATTCGGGGCTACGAAGCTGCGGATCGCTGGCCGAGACCACACCAAGCTGATCGACGGGCTGGATCGGCAGGTCGCGACCGTCCGCGAAGCACTGGACCGCTCTGGCCACGCCGCTGTTCCAGTTCAGGGCGTTCTCTGCTTCACGAACGCGGAACTCCCGGTCCTACGAACCCTGACGATGCGGGGCCATCTCGTGCTCTACCCCAAGGCGCTCGCGAAGCGACTCAACGCCGACGGCGCTCTACAGCCACCAGAAATCGATCTCATCGGTCGAGGCATCGCGACCGAGTTCCCGCCTGCTTGAGCCGGACGACGGTCCCGCCGGCCGGAGCCGGGCAGGCAGCCGGCGTCTTGCTCGTGGCGAATCTCGGGACTGTGTGTGTGGACGCGGTCACGTCCGGCTCGTGATTCGGCGGGTATCCAGGCGCTCGACTGCCGAGTGCAGCGACGATCGCAGACGTGCCGGAGCAGTCGGCCGGCGCCGGCACCCCGGGCGATCCAGATGTCGCCATAGGGATGACCAGCCCCGGGCTTGCTCCGGCGATCGCTCCTGAGATTTGCGATCGTCGCGGCTTCCGCTTTTGACCGACGGGTGCTTGCTAGCAGCGGAGATGTCAGCTAACTCCGCGACGACAAGACGCGATCGGGTCTTAGAGGCGCCGCTGTCGGAAGTAGCCCCATGCGGAAGCGAGGCGATGGCTCTTCGAGCTTGGCAGCGTGCCCGCGGATGCACGACTGGAGGTCTTGCGCGAACGCCGGACAGAACACGACTCACGCGTCACCGATGTCCTCATCCCGATCGCTGGGACGTCGTGCGCCCGCGGCCTACGTGGGTGGATGGATGCTGGTTGCCCTCGCGTCGGGTGGTTGCTGAGCGAGGACGCGGACAACGCCAGGCATGCCACGATCGAATGGTGTGGCGAGCGCGTACCAGTCGATCGGCGGCAGCGGCGCCTTCTGGTGTTCCGCGATGAGCTCAACGCCGATGAGAGCGCGTGTTTTTGGGATCGCGGCGTGGCCGCGGATCTCGACGGAGCACAGCACGTCCAGCATGCCGGTGTCGTCAGTCAGCCACATACGAGTGTCCTCTCCGGCCCTGCCAAACAGATATGAGGCATAGCCCGTGACCAACGCGCGGACTGTCGTCTGGCGACGGAGGGAGAGCACTTGCGCGACGGTCATCGGCGGGTACTTCGCCGGCGGGTCCTGGCGGACCAGAGCGGCGGTCTCAGCCCAGTGGCCCGGCCACGACTGCCGGTCTTCTCCGAAGCTGTCCTGACGGCCGTAGATCGGGTGTGGCCCGCCAGCCTGGACTCGGGCAGCCGCGAGCTCGCGCCAGCGATCGTCGTCTGCCCACAGCGCTGCGTGCTCACCGTCCCCACGACGCTCGAACCATCCGTTCTTGAGCACCGCGACCGCTGTCTCGACCCAATCTGCCGGGCTGTGGAAGCGCAGTTCGAACCGGCTGCCTGCGAATGCCCACTCGAACATCGCGCCGCCGTCGATACCGGGGCCGTCGAGCTCGACGAACAGATGGTTATGGCTTGTGTAACACCACGGGAATAGCCCGGCCGGGAATGCGAGATCACCGTCCCTGAACTCGCGCCAGCTCCAGAGCGCAAAGCTCAGCATCGACGGCTCCGGATAGGTCCTGAGCGGCAGCCTCGCAACATCGACGCGTTTCAACAGACGCCGCAGGTCGCTCGGCAACGCCAGCGGCGCGAGCTCCCGGTCGAGCGTCTCCCAGGCCGCCGTATCGTCCGGCCCATGCGCAACCTCGAAGCCAAGCGACGACAGCGCCTCGCACATCCGATCGATACTCGCGTCGATGCTCATCCGAACGTCCGAAGCCGCAGGCACGTCGCAGTCGCCTGCGGGGGATAGGGAAACCACTCGGAGTCTGGAACGCCGGGCGGCGGCCACGCACCGACGTTCGCTATCACCTCGAACTCGACGGCGCTCTCGTACTCGGTCACCCAGAGCCCCGGCAACGCGTCGGAGCACCACACATCCAGCCAGCCGGTGCCATCCGCCAGGTGCACGCGCGCCGGCTTTCCAGGCAACGCGGTGTGCTTGAGCACGCCTGCGACCATCGCGGAATCCGGGAGGTCCCAGAGGAACTGCGAGACGCTCAGCTCCGACGGGCGCTGCGGCCGGCGATCGTCAAACGCGCGCGACGCCGCCTGCCAGCGCTGCGGCCAGGTCCCGCAATCACGCGCGACCAACCGCTCCGCAGACGCGGCGTCACACTCATGCCTGAGCTCACCTTCGCGTAAGGCGGACACTGCCAGCCACCGCGAGTCCTCACTGAGCCGCAAGACCCGTGAACTCTCGTCAGCCACCAGATCTGCCATCACCTCCAACCACTCGCCGATACTCCGGTAGCACGGCGCGAGTTCGGCAACTCCACGTCGCCATTCGAACACCCGGCCGCCGGTCGAAGCATCATCGGCGAGCTCGACGAGCTGCACCACGCCCCCGTACATGACGACCGGCAGCAGCGCCTCCGGCATCAGCCCCGGACGATCCCGAATCGCGCGCCACAGCCACCGGCACAACGAGAGATCGGCGAACCATCTCGTGAACGGCTGCGCAACATCGATCCCAGGCCCCAACGGGATGCGTCCAACCTCAACGCGAGACCACAAATCGCGCAACTCCGACGGCAGGCGCAACGGAGCCAATTCCCGCTCAAGCCCGCTGAGCGCCGACTCGGCGTAACCCTGCTCCGGGACCTGCAACCCCACCGAGGCGATCGCCTCGCGAAACCGCTCAAGAGCATCCATCGACTCCCGGCACCCTAACCCAAGCGGATGCTCTGACCAACAGCGCAGAAGCGCTTGGCTGTCGGACGATCGAATCGCGGCAGCGCTGACGTAGCCCATCGGCGGAGGCAGGATGAAGCCCGTCAGGGGTCGGGCGTGGGGCGTGGGGCGCAGGCTGTCGAGCATCGCCGCCACCCGCCCGCGGAGCGCTGGCCCGATCTCCGGCCCGAGGTAAACCTCCACCTGGAAGACGCGGCCCGCGTCCTTGAAGCCGAAGCTGTCGCTAGCCCCATCGCAGGTCCGGCGCACTCCCCTGCTGGCCGCTAGTTCGAAGCCGACGGGACGGCTTGGCACACTGGCGAGCCCCCGCTGGGAGGAGTGCAGGTACTCCCAGACGAACACGAACGCACCGTCGCGAGAGAAGCTGGCGACGTTTGGAAACCCGCACTCGCAGGTATGGCGAGACAGCCTCGTCGGGGAAAGAAGCCACCGCTAATCGCGGCGCCGGTCCGGTACGCGTCGTAACAGTCGGCGCGTTTGAGCCAGTTCCGAGCGTGTTCCGCGGGATTCGTCGGCCGGTCCAGAATCTTGTTGTCGGATTCCTTTGGCCGTTCGCGTCGCTTGCTCGAATCTGGCCTCTGGCGGATGACGGTGGCCATGAGAAGCTCCCCATAGGCGGCCATCGAAACGCCCCGCTGGTGGCCGTCGTTTCTCCCCATGGGTGGCCACGGTTTCTCCCCACGGTTCTGTCCTGAGGCGCCGGTACTCGGATGCGCGTTGTTGACGCGCGACCCGAGGAGGGCGGCTGTGAAGAGAGCGGAGGAAGCGATGGAGATCCTTGAGGCGTATGACGCGACGGGGTCGCTGCGTGGTGCGGCGGCGCTGGCGGGGTGTGATCACAAGACGGTCGCCAGGTTGGTCGCTGCGCGGGAGGCGGCGGGTGGCGGGTTGGCGGAGCGGGCACGGCAGCGGCCGCTGGTCGATCCGTTCGCCGCGAAGATCGACGAGCTGGTCGATCGCTCCCGCGCGCTGGTGCGCGCGGATGTGGTGCATGGGGTGCTGGTCGCGATGGGGTATGAGGGGTCGTATCGCACGACCAGGCGGGCGGTCGCTGAGGCCAAGCGTCGGTGGCGCAACCGGCATGGTCGGCGGACGAGGCCGTGGATCCCGCAGCCGGGGTTGTGGCTGCAGTGGGATTACGGCGATGGGCCCGAGGTCGCCGGGTCGCGGGCAGTGTTGTTCTGTGCGTGGTTGGCGTGGAGCCGCTTTCGGGTGGTGGTGCCGTTGCGCGACAAGACGCTGCCGAGCGTGGTGATCGGCCTGGATCGCACGCTGCGGGTGCTGGGCGGCGTTCCGACGTATGCGCTGACCGATAACGAGAAGACGGTGACGGTCGAGCATGTGTGCGGGATCGCGGTCCGCAACGCGACGATCGTTGAGGTCTCCCGTCATTACGGTTTGTCGATCCAGACGTGCGAGCCGGCGGACCCTCAGAGCAAGGGCGGCAGCGAGGCGACGGTGAAGATCGCGAAGGCGGATTTGGTGCCGACCGATCACAACCTCCGCGAGGAGTATGCGGACTGGCAGGCGCTCGAGCGGGCGTGCCAGGAGTTCATGGCCGATGTGAACACACGGCCGCACCGCGTGACGCGTCAGCCGCCGATCGGCTTGTTGGCGCAGGAGCATGAGCATCTGCACCGGCTGCCGCGGCTGGGGCACACGCTGTGTTTCGGGCAGACCCGCAAGGTCGATCGCCAGGCCACGGTGAGCGTGGGTGATGCGATCTACTCGGTCCCGCACGCGCTGATCGGCGAGCGGGTGTGGGTCCGTGCCGAGGGTGAGCAGCTCGTGGCCGTGCACATCGATCCCACCCAGGGGCCGCGGGAGGTCGCGCGGCACCGGCTGACCACGCCGGGCCGCCCGAGCATCCTGGACGCGCACTACCCACCGCGGCCGGCGGGCGCGCTGGAACGCAGGCCCCGTGCCCGCAACAGCGAGGAGCGGGAGTTCCTCGCGATCGGCGACGGCGCCGAGCGATGGCTCAAGCAAGCGGCCGCGGAGGGAACACAGCGGATCCGCCGCAAGATGGCCGAAGCGATCGACCTCGCCAAGCTCCACGGCACCGGCCCGGTCAACGACGCGCTCGCACGGTGCGCGTCCTATGGCCGGTTCGCCGACGGTGACCTCGCATCGATTCTCGCCCATCAACAGTCAGCGACCGTGATCGCGCTTCCCACGCGAGCCTCGGAGGATCGCTCGCTGCAGTCTTCGACCCGCAGCTGGGAGCAGTTCGGGCGATGACCATCAAGCCACCACCCCCACCACCACTACCGGACGAGCTCGACCGCCTGCTGCGCCGGCTCCGGATGCCCTATGTCAGGCGCGCCGCACCCGAGGTGATCGCGACCGCGACCAGCCAACGGTGGGAACACGCCGAAGTCCTCAAGATCCTGCTCGCCGAGGAGGCCGCCGGCCGCGACCACGCGACCATCTCGATGCGCCGACGCGCGTCGGGGCTGCCCGCCGGCAAGACGTTCGACGCCTGGGAGGCGACCGCCTCCGTGATCCCCACCCAGACCCAGAACGCGTTGCGCACCCTCGAATGGGTCAACCGCGCCGAAGTCCTCGTCGTGTGCGGCCCGAGCGGAAGCGGCAAGAGCCATTTCATCGAAGCGCTCGGGCACCTCGCGATCGACAAAGGCCGCACCGTCTCCTGGCACACCCTCGATTCGCTCGCGGCCCTGTTCCGCCGCCACCGCGCTGATGACTCGATCAACAAGGCGATCACCAAACTGATCCGCTCAGATTTGATCCTGATCGACGATGTGGGGCTGCTGCCCGTGTCCGCGGACGCCGCCGACGCGCTGTTCCGCGTCGTCGATGCCGCTTATGAGAAACGCTCGATCGCGATCAGCTCCAACATCCACCCCTCAGGATTCGACGAACTGATGCCAAAGACCATGGCGACCGCGACCGTCGACCGACTCCTGCATCACGCGCACGTGATCATCACCGACGGCCAAGAGAGCTACCGGCTCGCCCAAGCGACCGCCGGCAAGGGGGTGAAGCCCCTCACCTGAACGCCAGCCCAACCCCTGCTGGGGAGAAACGATGGCCACGAGTGGGGAGATCCGATGGCCACCAGTGGGGAGAAACGATGGCCACCAGTGGGGAATTAAGTGGCCACCAGTGGGGAGAAACCGATGGCCATTGACAGGCGGAGGGCGTGCTTCCCCTGATCGACACCGAAGGCAAGACGGGTGGGGCCTGCCGACACCCGTGAGTAACACCGGATAGCGTCGGACGCCCGATACTTGCTGCATGGGGCGCGTATGTCTCGTACTTGGGGCGGTCGTGTTGAGCGTGTGCGTGATCGCGGGTGCGGCGTCGGCGATCCCGCCGCCGCTACCGCCCGCGCAGGCGGTAGCCGTCACTCCTGCGTCGCTTGGTTCAGTGACGGGTGGCTGACGGTTGCGGGGCGACGACCGCAGCGTCAAGGCTTGGGCACTGCGGTCGGGCCCTATGCCGTGAGGAGTTCAGGTCGCGATGTCGCTTTCGTCGGCGGCGGCGCCCTGTTCGCGGGCCGTCTCCCGGGCCGCCTTTCGCGCTTGCCGCCGGTCCGCTCGGGCTGCTGGACCGACGGCTCGGGCTGGCAGAGCTTCTTCGCCGTCGCCGACGGACAACTCCTCGTCGGGGCTTCTCCGTGCGACCTGGCCTATCCCAACCTCGGTCACTCCCAGCCGCTCTTCATCCATCCGGTCGCCGGTGGTCGCTGGCGGGTGCTCACCCACCTGCCGGGACAGCAACCGCCCGTGCTCGCCGCGCGTGCCGACCGACTCGCCATCGGCGTGCAGTACTCGACGCGGCGCATGGATGTCACCCTGCTCGACCTCGCGACGGGCCGGCGTCGGCGACCGGTTCGTTTGCCCGACGGGGTGTTGTCGTTCAGCGGTCCGAACCGGCTCGTTGATGCGGTCCCGATCGACGGTGAGTTTCCGATCAGCCCCGCCTACCAGTCCGCAGGCACAACGTTCGGGTACTACGCCTCGGGTTACGACGTGCGCCTCTACACCGACCGCGGACGGATGATCGCGCGACTCGGGCGCAGCGTTCGTCCGCCGCTGGTCTCAGGCAGCCACGTCATCCTTTTCGACGCATCACCCACCCTCGGCCTGTCGATCATCCGAAATGATCGACAACTAACAACTCTTGCCCTGGTGCGGTCCGTTGCCTGACGCGGTGCGTAATCTCGCCGTGACGTCCGATTATCTCGGGATGGATAGCGCCTTGACAGCCGCCCTGCTTGACGAGCTCGCCCGCCAGTGGCGCGCCATCGATGCTCCGATCGCGCACAGTCTAGAGCCGGGACTTTCCGAGGAGGAGATCGATGAGCTCGGAGAGTCCGTGGGCCTATGGATACCATCGGATGCGCGGGCGCTGTGGGGGTGGCGCAGCGGCGCCAAACTTGCGTTCATTGCCGAAGGCGCAGGACACAGCTTTGGAGCTCCAGCACGCCATCGGGTGGGTGGAGGAGATGCGTCGGATCGCCCAGGAGGTTGCTGAGCCGTACGGTCCCCGCGCGGACAAAGCGCAGATCGCTCGCGACGTCTGGAACTGGGACTGGCTGCCGGTCTGCAGCGACGGGACGGGAGGCATGCTGGTGATCGACGCCAGCATGGATACGCGATCGAACCCGCTCTCGCCGGTCGGTTACCGCGCAAAGGACGACGGCAGCGTCGCGCGTCCCATCACCGATTCAATCGGCTCGCTCGTGCGCGAGTGGATCAAGGTCATCGACACCGAGGCGGTGCACCTGGACGCCAGCAGCGGCCAGCCGACGGTTGACGTTGATCTGCTGCCGTCTGGGTTCGATCGAGCCATCCTCGGGGCGCCGTAGTCAGACCTGGTGCGGCGAAGCTGACAACCTCGGACGTAACTCGGGTCTGACCGAGGGTGTCGGATCGTGATCAAGGGGGAAGGTAAGCCCCGTCCGCATCGATCGCCGCGTTGCATGCGAACTCCCAGCCCAGGTGGCCCGCGCGGCAGAATCCCGGAGATGCCTGTTCGCCATAGTCGTGAGACGCTGCGAGTTCTGAATTTGGCGAGATCTGAAGCGAGCGAGCTCGGTCACGATTGGGTCGGATGCGAGCACTTGATGCTCGGCCTGCTCCATGAGGAGGGCGGCGAGGTCGGAGGCGAGCTTCATAGGCGAGGCATTTTCCTTGGGGAGGTCCGCGCGGAAGTCGCGCGGCTGGCGGGTCCTCGCAAGGAGAGGATCACCACGTTCAGACCGTTTACGCCAAGGGCTAGGCGCGTACTTGAAGCGGCGGAGCGAGAAGCTGCGCTCGCTAGCAGCGAGCAGGTGGAGCCGATGCACTTGCTCCGAGCCCTCGCCGAGGAGTGGGACGGTGCGCACGTGGTGGCGCTTCGCAACGTCTATTCGAGAGGTCCGCTAATCACGCTGGCGGCATCGTCTTGTGGCGCGGTGTCTGCGCCGTTAGCTTCAATGAACTGATGCCGCGCCACGGAAAGATTCGGCTCACGTACGCAAACGTTGTCAGCACGATCGCGCTCTTCGTCGCGCTGGGCGGTGGCGCGTACGCGGTGACGACGCTGCCGGCCGGGAGCGTCGGGCAGCGACAGCTCGCGTTCCCGCTCGGCATCGCGACACGCACGGCCGACTACACGCAACGTCTCAACGTGCGGTCCTGTCCCCCTGCCGCACCGTGCGTCGCCGCGAGGCCTCAGACGCTCGCCTCGGTGAGTATCTCGCTCAAGCATCCGGCGAAACTGCTGGTTCTCGGATCCGCGAGTTTCGTCGAACCCTCAAGTTCGAGAGAGCCTGTCTTCGTGCGACTCTCGGGCAACACTTCCGGCGATTTTGGAGCGCAAACGGCCGGAACGATCGGAACATCGAGCTCATCCCTCCATTTCTCGCGGGTCATCTCCGCGCTTGCTGGCCGGCAAGTGATTCGCCTGTCGGCCACGGTCACCGGCAGCGGTGCGCAGGTCATCGACGCCAACGCCGCGCACCTCGACGTCGTGGCGCTGCCAGCTCTGAAGTAGCCCTCGCACGGGACCATCCCGACAGCATTAGCCCCTGCAAGAGACCGGATGTGTGCGCGGACGCAGGCGTTCCACTTGAACGTGTTCTAGCCGCGCTGATCGAGGTTCCGAGATCCGCAACACGGCTGCCGCTCTGATCGATCACCGGCAGCGGCTGCTCGTTACCCCGGGGCGGGAAGACTTCAGCACTGAGTCGCGGCTACGACGGCCCGCGGCATCCTTGGTTCCAGTCTCCCGTTGCCGCCTGACAGTGCCGTCGATAGCGTCTGTCGGGTGAGCTCGATCGTGGAGTCGGCGTTTGCGAAGACGGTCGCTGCACGGACCGCGCGGTTTCGCGAGGCAAGTCGAAAGGGAAGCGCGACCGGGCCGCTGTTTCGTCCTGTGCACGGCTTGACCGACGGGATTGTCGACTTCAATGCCGGTCGCGCGATCGTCTCTGAGGTTCGGCTGGCCGGCGGAGTCCTCGGCCGTGTCTTGAATCGCGGTGCTGGATCCAATTCCGCAGGCTTCTCGCTCCTCGACGACGTCTCTCTGTCTGCCTGGACGGGCGACCACTGGGAGGAACCAAGACCGATGTTCCAGACCGGAGTGCCGCGGCTGCCGACCGGGCTTGGGTTCCTTGATCTGCTTTCGGGCGGCTCGCTCGTCTCTGTCGATGACCTCGGCCGTGAGCTGGTCCGCGAAGCTCCTGCCGAGCGCTTCGACCTGAAGCTTGATGTCGACCACATTCCGTGGCCGCAATCCCAAGCCGTCTTCCGCGAACCGCAGCGCCCCGGCGTGTCCCGCATCCTGAACAAGCTCGCCCCGCCGCGCAGCCTCCAGCGAGGTGTGATCCCGGCCGAGGTGTGGCTCGATGAGAATGGCCGGCTCGTGCGGTTCAGCTACTGCGACATGCCAAAAGACAATCCGAACCACCCGGCGATGCCTTGGCACACAACCGAGCTCTGGGACTTCGGCCTGCCACCGGAGATCGGAGACTGGAGGACCGTGCCTGATCCAACCGTCCTCCTGCACACACGCGACGCGCGCGCGTGAGCCGCCCCCAAAGCCTCCGACCGCCGGACCCCATGGAGATGAGGTTGGACTGCTGCTGGCGGCGCCCCATATCCGAACCCGCTTCCGGTGTGATCGAGAGGGAGAAGGCAGGTTCAGCAGATACCGACTGCGACAATGCGGTCATGGGCCGACCGCCACCGCCTCCGTCGTCCAAGCTCGTCGCCCTCCTGGTCCTGGGCGGTGCGGGGCTCGGCCTGGTCGCGGTGGGGGTTACGACGCCGTGGGGTTGGACACTGTTCGCACCGGGCTTCATCGCGCTGGTCGTTTCTCTTCTGGGGGCATGGATCATCCAAGAATCGCGTGACAAGACGCTCCGGTAGGGCTTCCGGTCCCATCGAGGACGAGCAGCGCTGGAAGTAGCCCAATGCAGCATCTGATGCGTAGCTAAGAGGGTCCATCGGCGGCTCGGCGCAACCAGCCGTGCGCGTTCGATGCATCCTGCTTATCCGCCGCGCGGACCTGCCGATGAGAAGAGTGTGATCCCCCTAACACGTAGCGGAGATTGTGAGGACTCGTGATGCCAGGATCCTCGCTTCCCGGCTGGAGCAGTCCTCAGACTGGTGGGAGAAGGCGACTCACGGCCGGATGGGCGGTGTGGGTCGTGAGTGTCGTGACGATGGGTAGCTTCGTCTCATCGTTGCAGCTGGAGCTCGGCACCTGCTACGGCGACGGCGGGACGCCATACCACCCGAAGGCGGCCGCCACAGTTGTTTGCAAAGCCGCGGATGCGGGTTCGGTCCAGGCCGCGATGTTGATCGCGCCGATCGTGCTCGCGGTGCTCGGTGTGGTGCTCGGCTTTGCGAGGCGCGATCGTCGTTTCACGATCTGGGGCACTGCGGCTGCGGCCGCGCTGTTGCTTCTGCCTTGGGTGGTGCTCGCGGTCCTCGTCGCGTGGCCGGAATAGCTCCGGGGTCCGGGCCTCGCCGCCGAGTCCCGTGGAGCTTCTCCTCGGCAGATCAAATCGAGGTTTCCGGACTGCCGCTTCCCGCATGCGACTCGACAGCAGGACGACGGCCGCGCCCGTCACACGCCGGGATGCTGCTTTCGCCTGACCCCGACGCTCGGCCGTCCGGCTCTCCATGCCTTCTCGGTTGATCGATCACCGGCAGCGCTGGGCGTGGCCCGAAGGAGGAGGCGGATGATCGCGCAGAACTCCCGCAATCAGACGGCCACAGTGCCTCTCAGATTCGGGGCTTGGATGCCGATCGTGTCGCAGCAGAGTGCGCGATACGTGCGCTGGAACGCGGCAGATCGTGCAGAGAGCAAGCTCCTGCGACGAGGCAGGACATGCCGTCTTTCCTATGGATGTTCTCCGCTCGGCTCGTCGTCATGCCCGTGCTCTCGTTTCCTGAAGACCTCCCTCATCGGAAGGCCGCCGAACACGTGCTGGTGGACGGTCCCGTCCGGCCGAGTCCAGAACAGATCCTGGACGTCCCGCGTCGTGATCCAGTAGGCGCCGTCAGGACTGAGCTGGACGGGGATCGCACTGCCGGAGAAGGTCCTGATCGTGAGATGTCTCGCGCCTGCGGGCAGCACACCGACGAACGTCAGTTCTTCGTGTTCCGGGCTGCCGGGAGAGT
Source organism: uncultured Solirubrobacterales bacterium (assembly GCA_963850335.1). Classification (GTDB taxonomy): domain Bacteria; phylum Actinomycetota; class Thermoleophilia; order Solirubrobacterales; family Solirubrobacteraceae; genus Palsa-465. Next base: position 682,124 of record CAWKKY010000005.1, read on the forward strand.
GGGTGTGTGTGATGTAGCCGCACCCGCCTTTGACGGCAAGCTCGATGGTCGTAGCGCCGGAGAAGCTCTCCCCGGATGGGCGGATAACAACGCACGCGATCGAGCCACGTCCCGGGACAAGGTCGATCGTCCCTTCCGATCCCTCATACACGCGTCGGGCAAGTTCTGGATTGGCGGTCGGGCCGATGCTGTGACCGACGACGGCGGCTGTGGCGCGGCGATCCGCCTCGCTGACCGGCCGTGCGAACGCGGCGAAAGCCGCGCGGTGCGCGTCCTCCAAAACATCCAACTGCGTCCGATCCTCCTCGCCAGAGGGCTCCATCAGTGAACACCGTACGCGATGCCGCGCATCGTGCGGGGGCGCCGCTCCCGAGTTGATCGACGTGCGGAAGTCGTCGAACGCTGGCGGCCCATGAGCTGAGGTGAGCGTCCTCTAGTGCCCGCGGCTGCTGGCTAGCAGAAGCGGGTCCTGCGTCGGACCCCGGGAGGGCGTGTCGGGACCGAGACTTTGCCAAACCACGAGGCCCTCGCCTGCGGGTGTGATCGCCGCAGTCGGTGCCGCGGCAGCTTGGTGAGCGGGCGAGACGGTCATCGCCGGTTTCAGACGTGTGGTCGAGCTCGTCGCGAGCGACGCCATGATCCTGAAGTTGCTCTCCCACGTGACCGCAAGCGCCCCGTTCGGCGCGATCGCAGCGTCCATGCCGCTCGCGACGTCGCCGGTCCCGACCGTGTGCGCAGTAGTGAACGAATGCTGTGACTGCCGGCGGGCGACCATCACGCGCGTACTCGCGGTATCTCCCGGCGGGTAGACGGCCCAGACGGCCGCGGCGTCGCCCTGATCATTGACGACGACTCTGACACCGATCTCACCGAGTTGGCCACGGCCGGGGTCATAGAGCAACTGCGTGGCGCCGACCGTGGCCGTGCCAACGTCCACCGTCGTGGCGTGAACGGCCTTGTATGGCTCGCCGGAGGGGGCACCGTCGTACGGACCCTCCCACACGACCGTCACCCGTCCTCTGCCATCGATCCCGGTGTCGAACGCCCCGACACCTTCCCGGTTGCTCACCAACGTCAACGCGCGCCCGAAGTCGCGGCCCGGCCGGTGCGTGACGCACCGAAGCGCCGGCGACACCAGTCCGCCTTCGGTCCAGACCAGCGCCGTGTCACCCCGCGGGTCGACCTCCAACGCAAAAACACCCGTCCGGTGATCGATGAGACGACGAGTTCGCCCGTAACGTCCATCCCGGTGGCGGTGCGTGACGTACAGGCCGGCCGGACGATGAGCGGCTGAGAGCCCCTCCCACACGATCGTCACCTCACCGCGCCGATCGATCGCGATGTCGGCCCCGTCCGTGGCGCTCGCAACTCGATGCGGCCTCCCGAACCGTCCGCCAGCCCGCCGGTACGCGACGAACAGGACGCCCGGCGGCAGCCCCGACCCCGTCGGGCTCGGAAGCGCACGCGTCTCCCACGCCAGCGCCGCATCCCCACGAGCATTGACCACCAGCAGGCGGCTCACCACGTTCGCAATCCTCGCGCGGCTGAGCCGCTGCCGGACGAACCGCCCACCGCGTCCCGAGATCGCCGCCCACACACCGGTACTCCCTTCCCACGCCGCGATCGTTCGGCCAGCCGCAACGTCAACCGCCGCCGCCGCCATATCCACGTTCGGTTGCAACACCACCGGCCGCGACCACGCAAACGCACGCGCCGACGACCCGGCGAACCCAAACGCAAGAACACTCACCACCGCGACCGCAGACGCGATCCTCACAGCGCCGGTTGTGCCTTTAAAGGCGACCCTTTGCATCGCCAGAATTACGTTCACTCACAGAAGTCTGGCGCCTGAACAATCGCCGCGAATCAGCACGTCCCGCGCAGCCAGGTTCAGTAGAAACCCGCTCCCGTCAACACGCTCGCTGCAATCGAGACTGGTTAGCGCTCCTGGCAGCCCGTGAATGTGCGTTCCCACCGCGCCACGAGTCGACGACGGTGAGGCCCCCAGGGCGCGTCAGTCGATCCGTAGCTGCTCATCGCCGAGGGCCAGGCGGTCCCCAGGGCGAACCTCAGAGCGGCCGACTCGCGCTCCGTTGACCAGGGTGCCGTTGGTCGATTCCAGATCGTGCAACACCCACTTGCCATCGCGGTAGAAAAGACGGACGTGCTGACGCGAAACGCTGAGGTCCGAAAGGACGACGTCGCACGATGAGCTCCGGCCGATCAACACCTCGGTCTGCGCACCGGTCCAATCAAGCGCGAGCAGCGTGGACTCCGGCCCCTCCTCGGCTGCGCCGCCAAACACGATGCGGCGCGCAGCCGCCCGCACGGTCACGAACGCCCGCGGACGTGTCCGCTCCGGCCGTCGGAGCCGAAGGTCACCGATGACTCGGAACGGGTCGATCACGGGCGCCGCAAAGAGCTGGTCAATGCGATGAGCGAACGTCTCTCGGCTCAGCAGCCCGTCCGCGTACGCCGTCCCGAGGGTCCGGGCGAGTCGTCGTCGCTCACTGCCGGGTCGCAGCATCAAGGTGATTGTTTCGCCCGGGGACGCGCTGTCCACTCGCTTCCGCTCCGATCGAGATTCGACTGCGTGGGACCCCGCCTACTCGCGCAGGATGACGTCTGCCAGGTCGATCGGATCGAGCGCGAGGACCGGATCGGAGCGGTCGCCAAACCACAGGAGCAACTCGTTCCCGACTAACGCCCCATCAGGTTCTGGGAAGGCGCGAAAGTCCGGCCCGGACGCCGCCGGCCAAGGCTCGGTTGTTGCCTCGGCGATCTCCTGCTGGATCTGATGCAAGCTCTGCACCGCGCCGGGGACGACCTCGTCCTCCAACAGCACGTCATTGATGAGCCACGCCGAGCTGGAGCCCGCAATCCGACCCTGGGTACCCGTGACCCAGAGCATGTCGCCGTCTAGTTCAAGGCCCCAGCCGGGAGGCACGACGGTGGACAGTCGTCTCATAAAGGCAGCTGCGTGTGGAGTTGGCGGCATCGGTCGTCGGGTCTTATCGCAGACGCCAACCTCCCGCAATGATCGAGGACGAGCCGCGTTGGAAGTAGCCCAATCCGACATTCGCTGCGGTGCGGCCGCCGGTCGAGCTCGGGCTCATCTAGTTGCGGAAAGGGCCTCGGCCCCCGCGGACCGTCTCAGTGTGCTCGTTCTCGAACTTCTTGATGCGACGCCGCACGCGGCGCCGGCCGTACCAGCGAGCCGCGAACGTCAGAGCAACCCCGCCGCCGAACACCAGCAGCGCCACCGGCGTCGAGAGGTGGGTGCCCGAACTGGTTCCGGTCAAGCCAGTCAACAATGCGTGGGACACACGTCAGTGATCGGCAGCAACAGCCCGATCCATGACGCCACCTGTCCCGCGACTGACGCCGACGAACCACGATGACCAGGCGAATCTTCAGGCGCTGCGGCTTGCGCATCGATCGAGCACCGGCAGCGCTGGGTGTAGCCCGATGCGACAGTAGGCACATACGCTGTAGGGCACATGCAGACTGGCCCCGATGTTGTCCTCGCCGAGCTCGACCTTGGTCACGTGACCGTTCGGGCAGTGCGCACGCGCGTATCGGATGAGCTGCGCGAGATGCTCGCGGCCGGGGGTACGGCGGTTGGTGATGAGATCATCGAGGTTAGGTGGGGGGACGCGCCGTCCGGGCAACCGGTGCTCAGCGAACGACCGACGATGATCATCATCGACGATTCTCTCGCGCTGGTGTTTGGTCTTCTCCCCGACGGCGCGGTGAGCGCCGAAGCCGTCGCTCCGGACGGTGAGCGTGTGGCCTGCACCACCGCCTCGGGAGTCTGGCTCGTCGTGCTCCCCAATAACCAGCGGGGGGCGGAGCTGTACCCGGTCCTGTTTCAGGACCGCGCTGGCGCTCCGGTCAATCCTGGCCTCCCAGCCGATTGGGAGCGTGAGCCAGTCGGGCATCGCGAGGTCCGCTGCCCGGCGTGCGGATCGAACGCATGGGACATGGTGACCGCCGCCTGGCAAGGCATCGGACATCTGCGTAACACACGGTGGGGTTACGGCCCATCTGGCCCCGGGAAGGCGTTCGTCTGCCGCGTTTGCGGGCACGAAGACCGGATCGGCGCCACCGTATTTGTATATGGCCGACGCTAGGACCGACCGAGGCACGACAACGGGCGTCCGGCCGAGCTGTCCCTTTAGATCGAGGACCAGCAGCGGTCGCGAAGATCCTTTGCGACACTCCGGCGATGACTGGAGAATGGACCCCGGGAGCGTCCGTTCGCGCCTTCTATGGCGTGAGTGCGACCGCACTGGCGGTGCTAATGGTTGCCCTCGCGGCCAGCAGCGTCGTGGCGGCGGCGATGGCACCCCTGCGGCCATTCTGGGGGGACTGATCGTTTACGTACCGATTGGCTGGGCAGCGGGTCGTCTCGCAGGTGGGATCCGGCGCTCGCGTGTCAGGATCACGGCTGATTCCGTGGTCGTCGTGGGTCCGTGGAGGACCCAAGTCGTTCCGCTGGAGCAGGTCGAACGCTTCGAGGCCGGTCGCTATGGAACGGCGAGCGCAGCTGTGTTTCTGGTGAGCAAGCCAGGGGCGGAGGTTCGGCATGGCTTGGGCCCGCGAGGCCGAACACTCCTGTGGGCCACGCAACGCGGTGGCACGATCGCCAACTTCGACGCGAAGGTCCAATCGCTGCAACCGCTGGTGACAGACATGAACGCAGCGCTTGTCGCTTTCCGATCGCAGGTCGGCTGAAGTGGCTTCCCGCTTGATCGAATTCGAGCAGTCTTGGGTTGTAGCCCAGAGCAGTACTCTCTGCGAATTACGCAAAGCTGTCGCGCTCAACCCAGGTCAGCCGGGTACGGCAGCGTGCGGCAAGAGGAGATGCGATGAGCGCCGAGCTTGATGTCGTCGACGTCAACGTCGATGCCGACGACAGCTACGTCGTCCTGCGCATGACGTTGGCTCAACACGAGGCGTATCGAGCTGGCCGCTTCCGGCCCCGCTACACACCAGGCACGTCGATGGACGTGATGCTCGACGAAGACGGCAACGGCATCGAGATTCACGACGTAACAGACCAGGACTTCTGACCGGCCAGGTCCGCCTCTCGCGCGCCGAGGGCTGCCGCGCATCGGGTTCGCTGGCTCGCGCGCGCGTGTCCCGCGCGATGGTGCGGCCAGGCTGGTGTTTTGATCGAGCACCGGCAGCGCCGCCTGTAGACCGTTCCGTTAGCGACGCATGTCAGGCGAACGATTGCGATTTACGGGGGTGCGGACGGCGGTTGAGATGCCGCAGTCCGCATCTGCGGTCCTATGGGCTCAGCCACCGAGCCCAGAGGGGCACCCCGGAGGGGTGGGTTGTGGGGCCCCCGGTGAGCTTCGGCCTAGTGGACGGTGTCGGGTGCTACTCAGCCGCATTGCAGCATCGCTATCCAGCCGAGATGTCGCCAGTGGCCGTCCTGAGCGTCGGCGGGGGCTTCTCCGGGGAAGTACGCGGTGAAGCTCTCCTGGTCTGGGTCGACCGTCGTCGAGGGGACTTCAACGAGGCCAATCCCGGGCACCCTGTCCCAGGGGCCGTCGGGACGTTGCCGAAGCAAATCGAGCGCCCAGAACAGGCGCGTGACCGTGCCCGTCGCCTCTGGAATGGCCTCGTCCTTGCGCGGGTCACCGACCGCGCAGACGGGACGCAGCTCGACGTCGCCTGACACTGGCCGGCCCGCGTCCCACCACGCCACGAATGACCCGTGCCGCACCAAGGTCTGGTACCAGTTGACAGACGGGTACCGCGAGTCCACACGCTCCAGCGTCACGGTGACGGTTTGGAGAAGGTGCTCGGGCAGGTACATGTCGAGGACGGAGAGCTCCCATGCGACGCGGTCACCCACGGTCACGACGTGCGTATCGCCGCTCCAGGCGTAGGACGGAACGTATACGGGGACCGTTACCACCTGTCCGTCCTTCCAGGCTTCGTCACGCCGCGCGGCCCGCGACTCCTTTGCTGACGGCTCGTAACAGCGCTTTGGTTTGCCGTGATGCCCCGCCCATCCTGGTGCAGAGAACATCGCGGAGCACTCACAAGAACATGAGACGGCACATCGCGACCGTAGCCCCAACACCGGACCGGTTATCTCAACCAAAGTCCCCCTGAGGAGGTATAGCCGCGCCATGCGGCGTCACCCGTTTACGACCGTCAGCACTCCTGGCAGGGCTGGCCAAAGGGTTCATATCCGACATCAGCGCCTACACCCGCCGGTTCAACTCGCTCAGGGACTGGCTGCGCTACATCGCGACGCTCCTTGACGAGGGGACGGCCGTGCGCTCGATCATGGTTAAGGGTCCTGTGCTCCTGGTGCCCGACCCGGACAAGTGGGAGGCGGAGGAGGCGATGCGACCGACGCCCGCGAACCATCCGGTGCACGGGAGCCGTCTGGCCATCGGCGGGGACGTCCCGGACTGGCCCGAGCACTGGCAGCGGGCCAACGGCGTCGACCCGGACGACCTCCATCCCCACGGGGCGACGCACACGGTCGCGGAGGTGCTCGACTCCCCGCCGGAGAAGGAGATTCACGCCACCATCGCCGCTCGCGTCCTTGGCTGGAGTTCTGGTGGCTCGCCGATACGCGTTTGGGTCGACGACGGAACCGGCAGGCTGACGATCAACGTTCCCGGGCCGACGCCCGTGCTTGGGCCCGCTCACGGAGAATGGAATGAGTTCGACATCATCCTGCCGGCTGGCAGCGGCGCCCGCCTGCCACGCCGGGCCTACCGGAGGCGGGACAATACGGATGAGGCCACGCTTCCCGGCGAGCCGCCGACAGCGACTGGGACCGCGGTTCGCCGGATGCCGGCACCGCAATGACGCGAACCCCCGCCACTTCCGCGACGATCTGACCGTCTGGCTTCAGGTGCGCGTCAGTTCGGTCGATATGGACTCCGTGGGTCACTTGCGTGTTCGCGTGGTCATCCCTGTTGTAGTTGTGACCATGGCTATGGTCGGGGCCGCGACCGCGTTCGCGCAGGCTCAGCCAGCGAAGCGCCACGTTCGCGAGGGCAGCCTGGTTGGCGGCATCTACCGCGGCGGCGGTCCTCCCGCACCGCGCTCGGCACCCGCCGCGGGCCTGGTGTCAGTCTTCACGAAAGCTGGTCGCCTCGTCGCACGCCAGCACGTCCGGACCGGCCATCAGTTCCGTTTCCGGCTCGCGCCCGGCATCTACTGGCTCAATGCCGGCGAGCACCTCCACTACAGATGGCCTCTTGGCTGCGCTGCCGTCAAGGCGCGCGTGACCCCGGGGCACACCGTGCACACAAACGTGTTCGCTGGCTGCGGGATTCCTTAGCAGCAGCAGAACTCGAACCTGTACACGTTCCCGCACCATCGCCGTCGCTCAAGTAGCGAGGCGACATCATCAGAGGCCAACCGCAATGATCGAGCTCCGGCAGTGATTGCACTAGCCCGATGCACTAGCGAGCCGCGATGTCGAGCGAGTGCGAGTGAGGGGCCTCGTGCCCGTTCCCTGCGGCCTCCGTGGTCGCTTGGCTGATCGTCGCAGAACGGGAACAATCCAGGCCGTGGGCTCACAACCGCCACGCCCGACGTTCACACTCGTGGCTCTCCTCGTACTGGGCGGCGTCGGTTTGGGCCTTCTGATCGTTGGCGTCATCACGCCGTGGGGCTGGACGATGTTCGTGCCCGGATCCGTCGCACTCGTCATCTCGCTCGTCGCAACCTGGACGATCCAGAAGTCGCGTGACAAGACGCTCAGATAGCGCCGCTTCCCCTTAGATCGACGAGGGGCAGTTCGATGTGGCCCGCCCGAAACGCATGTGGGGTGCATCAGGATCGAACGATCGGGGTCGTGTGCGCGTTCAGCTCCTCGTTCAGGAAGCCCATCACGTCCGGGATGTTCTCGCCTGTGGAAGCCTTGAGTGCGGTCGGCCCCTTCAGGGGCGAGAACGACCCCTCGCTCCCCGCGGTGATCCAGAGCGTTGGGATCTGCATCCGGCTCCGGGGGATGATTCCGTGACGGCGGCGCTTGATGGCGACGCGGCGGTTGCCGTGGTCAACGCGCCCGGGCGAGGTGACGAGCTCGAATTGGTCGATGTCATCCCAGCGGATTCGTGTGCGGTTCAACGGGCGGATCAGTTCGATTCCCTCATCGGTTATCCGGAATCCCATCCTGGTGATCCGCCATTCGCAGATCGCGATCGGAGGAACGAAGACCGCCAGCGCAAACCCGACATGCCATGCCACCCCGGTGGAGATGCTGCCGACCAGTCCGAGCATCATGAGCGGGTAGGCAACCAGGCCGTACTGGAATCTTCCGATCCGCGTAAACCGTGCATCCTGGTAAATGACGGACTCCTCGGTTGAGCTGGAACGTCCCACATCAGTGCCATCGGCACGTTACGCGGTGGGCCTAAACCGGGAGAAGCACGCTCGGCCAGCCTGCCGCTTGGATCGACGAGCAGCAGCCTCGCTGGTGCCACATCTTCAATCGCCGTGCCAGGGTGTCGGTGCCCTCACGCGACTCCCGTGCCTCGCCGGCGGCGATCGAGCCTGTCGTCCTTGTCACAGAGCATCGGCGGATTGGCGGTCGCGTCGAGGTAGTAGCCGCCGGTGTCGAACGCCTCGATCCACCAGCTGACCAGCTCCCCGATCGACCGTGTCGCTGGCGGCCACTCGGGCATCGCCACCCACTGCACATACCGCACCGGGCTGACAGGCGCGGTCGGGTCGGCGCAATCGATGAACAAACGCCCGTGATCGATCCAGCAGATCGGGATCCAGCCATCCGCCCACGTCGTCTCCCCCGGGGGGCACCCCGGGCTTGCTGCGACTTGAGCTGCCATCTCCCGTAGACGGATCGCATCTCGCACCGCGTCGTCCAGACGCATGAAGCTCCAGCCGGCACCAGTCATGTGGGCGTCTTCGCCTGCGGCTCGGTCTGGCAAGCGGACATCAAGCTCGCGCCACCACACACGGGCTTCGACCGGCAACGTCAGCCCGAGCGGTGCCGTCAACCGATCAATCTCCGCCTCGTCGATGCCAGGCTTGACCACGGCCGCGATCGGGGCATGCACGCGCTGCCAGCACTCACGCAACGCCGCGAGCAGCCCGGGCGTCAGGACAGGCGCATCATCGGGCATCTTGGATCACTCGCCTCACGCTGTCATATTCGTGCTTCACCATCCGCGACGCCGAATCGCGACCAGCCGCTGGCTCCCGGTCTGATCGAGGAGGAGAAGGCGCCGCCGACGTTGGCCGGCGGCGCATGGTGTTCAGAGTTGGAGTCCTGCGGTGGCGGGAATCATCGGTGGGCGACGTGAGTGGATCGTGTCGATGATCTCCGAGGTGTCGATGCCTTGGAGGTAGGTGCTGGTCACGCCGAGGTGGGCGTGTCCGAGCTGGCGTTGGATGATGGGGAGTGGGACGCCTTCGCGGGCCATTTCGACGGCGTGCGCGTGTCGGAGTTGATGTGGCGCGAACCGTCGGCGGACACCCGCGATCGCGGCGAGCCGGCGAAGCTCGGCACGCGCGCCGGTCTGTGACCAGGCGCCACCGCGGGTGGCGCCTTCGATCACGCAGAGGAACGGTCCGACCGGCAGCTCGCGGCGGATCACTCGCCAGGGTTCGACGTGTTCCCAGGCCCAGTCGTCCATCCCGACTTCGCGCCGTTTGCCGCCTTTGCCGTGGCGGACGAGGATCGCGCCGCGGCGTACCTCGAGGTCGGTCTCGGTAAGCGTGAGCGCTTCGTTGATGCGCAGTCCGGCGCGCCACAGGATCACGACCAGCGCCCGGATCCGGGCTCCGTGCTGGCCGGTCCCGGCGGTGCGCATCACGGCGATGATCTCTTCCACGCGCGGTGGGTCGGCCGGATAGCGCCGGCCCTTGTTGCGCGGTACGCACCCGCGGCGGTATCCCGGCAGCGTCGCCGGTGACCGGGGACGACCGGCGGCGTCAAGCACCTCGACAGACATGGTCCCTCCAATCGATCAGCGCGCCGCACCACGCGGCACACCGAGAGGGTCCGTCAATACCGCTCCTGCTCGATCAAGGCGGTTGCGATCATCTCGAGGATGGCGGTCCGTCTCAAAATCAAGCTCCAACGAGCCGATGGCGTGCCTGAGCTGCCTGATGGCTGGCGCGGGCTCGTTGATTTTGGCGAGCTTTGGACGGCGGGCGACGCTGCGCTTTGGCCTACTGGCTCTGGCGATGTTCCTATTGGCCAGCCGCTCGTTTACGGGTGCGAGCTGCGGCATCTCAGCGTCGAGGGCGAAGCGGTGCTGAGCCTCTGGAGCCTCGACGCGCCTCGTCCCGTGATGACAGACGGCACGAAGATCCGGCTGCTCGACGGGAACCACTTGCGGGCCCGTGGGGAGCTCCTCCGGGCAGAACCCAGGGCTAGCCCTCCCTCCGCGTAGGGCTACTTCCGGCGCTTTCGGTGTTCGATCTAACGAGAAGGGATTGAGACGGAGCGGCGAACAGCCGATGATGCAGGGATCGCCTCTCTTGACGAACAGTTGAACCTGGCGCGACAGGCGATGGAGCCGATCATCGGTCGCTGCCTGATTCAGGCTGGTCAGTACCCAGACGGTGAGACCGTTCTGATCCTCGTATTCGCAGATCGTCCCAACCAGACGGACTTCGACCGGCAGCGAGGTGACCGAATCCGCTGGAGCGTGTCCGGCTACGAGGACTGGGTGCTGTTCTCCGGGAACCGGACTGCCGCGCGACGCAGTGACTCCGATGAAACGGACGTACCGGGGTTCAGCCCGGTCCTGGGAGAGACGCTGATCTCCAGTGAGGTTCGCGCTGACCGGATGCTGTCGCTGAGCTTCTCAGCGGGCTACCGCTTCGAATTCCTCGCCCCGAGCTCAGGCGATCTCGATGACGAAGACGTGCCGCGATGGACGATCACGACCCCGGCAGGGGTGACCACCCTCCGAGGAAGCCAGATCCTTGAGGAGGACTGAGCCCCGCTTCGAGTCGATCGTCGAGCAAGCTGCCCTGGCTAGCCTTCCGCTTCGGGCTAGTCCCGCCGCTACCGGACGTCGATCAAACCGGAAGGCTTCCCCTTGCGAATGGCGACGCGGGGCGCCCCCGCGTTGTCGGCAGACAGTGCGGCGTTGTGAGCCAGGACCCCCGGCGGCCGGGCTGGCCTCACCCGATGTCTCGTCGGAAGCCAGAACGTCTCACGGCTTCCCGCAGCGAGGCAAGGACCTGATGGGTGGGGCCACGCCTTCTGGCCCACGGGAAGTCGCCGATCTCGCCGCAGTTTGTCCCTCCGGCGCGGTCATGGCCGCACTCCCGGCACACGACGATCGGCATCGGCTCCCACCTCCCGCTGATCAAGTCCGTGTACCTGCCGCGCTCGCCGCGTGAGGGGATGACCTCATCCCAGCTCACCGCGCCGCACGCCAGGCAGGACTCGTCCGTGCTCGGCAGCGGCCGCCGCGGCCACTGTTCGGGCAGCGGCTGTGGCACGGTCCGGCCGTCTGCATCGGCATACCGGACAGGCGGCAACGGATAACCGGCAGGATCATCGATCACAGCCAGCCAGGCACCCTGGCTCACAACAGCGCGATGCCTTGATCCCGCTCGATCAACGATCTCCGCATCGACCGCGCCGGGTGGCAGGAGGCCGCCGACCGCCGTCCGGTCATCTTCCAGCCCGTAGATGTCCGGGCGATGACCGTCAAGCCGGCCCCCGCTGGTGTCGGCATAGCCGCTGAGCCAGAACTCTGACCCTTCGCGCAGGATGACCGCCGTGCCGTCGGCATGCTCGACTGAAAGCACCAGGGACTGGCGGCGTCGCATTCCGACATTCTCGCGCTCCGGTCAAGGCGATGGTTGCAGATGGACCGACACGGACGGCCTTCAATCTGGCCGGCAGCGCACACCGTTGCCGCCGACGATAGAGATCCCTATTAGCGGGGACCAGATCGCCAGCTGCCGGTCCTCGATCGATCCGGAAGGCAGCGGCACCGAACTCTCGTAACCCATCGGCACCCCCCTGCGCGTAAATCGCGGGAGATTCTGCGGCGGTTGACACCACCAAACTTCGGCGATCTACCGCCGCCCCTGGGCGGTGGATCGCGAGAGTTCCGGCGGAAGGTGCTGCCTCCCGCTGCGGGTCAGGAGCAGCGCTGCCGCGCGGGTCGTCAGCAAACACGCGTACGGGGCGCACCGGATTGAAGGCTCGACCGAGCCATGCCGATGCTTTCAGCGTGGCTGCAGACTTGACTGACTCGTCGGCTCGGGAGATGGCTCGGTCCGTCCCGCTTGAGCGCCGGCTCTCCTCGCGGATCGCGGCCGCCGCGTGCGGCATCGTGTTGGCGCTCGCGGCGCTGGCATGGTTGGGGTTCTGCCTGACCATGAAGCCGGGGCCAGACGCAGCGCCCGGGGCGCAGATCCTCCTGTACGCGCTGTCGCTGGTGTCGATCCCGATGCTGCTCTACGTGAGACTGCTGCTCCTCGATGCTCTCACCGGTGGCGAGCTCGTGGTTCGGGACGATGACATCTCGATCATCCTGCCGCGCATCCTGCGACGACCGATCAGCCTCGGCCGCGCGGCCGTGGCCGGCGCGATCATCGACGAGGAACCGGTGTCCAACGGGGACGAGCGGTTGCGCTTCCCGATCGGTGCCGACTCAGCCTTTCTGTACTCGTCGATCAGCGGATCGGCATTGCCGATTCTCAGTCCCGAGCGTGTGCTCCCGAATCTCGCGATCGTGTTTGAGCAGCCGCTTCAGTTCCCGGAGCCCCGGCGCCGAGCCCTCGGCGCAGAGCAGTTCAGTCCGCTCCACCCCCTCGAACCATCCTCGCCGGCAGCCGGTGTGCTGCTCCGGGTCACAGACCCCACCCGGGCGGCTCGCATCCTTGCCACCTGGAGCGATTCCGCGCGTGTCCATCAAGCCCTCCGCGCGGAGAGCGAGCGTCCCCCGGGTGGACTCCCTGACGGCACACATCGGAACATGCCGTCGCTGCGGCGCCCGCTCAGCAGTGAGCGTGTGGCGTCGCTGACTCGATGGTCGTCGGTGCCGCTGATCGGAGCAATCGTTGCTGTCGTTTACGCAGGACGGCACGCCTCGTTCACTCCGGGCCGCGTGGCTCTGCTGCTCGTCGGGTTCGCTCTCCTTCTCAGCGGAGGTGTCTTGGACACACGACTGCGCTACCAGGAGCGCGGTGGTCTCCCCCACCTGGCATCGATGGGACTCGCCGCAATCGGAATCATGATCGCCATCGCCGTCACCGTGCTCGCTACGTACCACAGCTGAGTCGCCCAGCCGATCCCACTGACCCCTTCTACGTGCTCCCGGACCGACGAACGTCCGTGATGCAGCGGCCAGCACTGCTCCTGCTTGATCATGCGGGAAGCGAGCCATGCGCGTTCGCCGCTTCGCACGTCCGGTCCGGTGCCACAGTTATCAGCGGCTAGGCTGGGTCGCGTGAAGCACGGGACCGTCTACGTCGACGAGGAAGAGGACGAGGAGCACTTCCTGCTCGGCCGATTCACCTGCGTGTGGGACACGGGAGATACCGCGCAGGATGGGCCTGCGGACGTCGCATTGGATGACGCGCTCGCGTGGGGTCGCGATCGGGCTGACGAGGTCATCGTCTGCCTCGGACGTGAGCGGTTCAGCGCGGGAGAATCGCGCGTGCCCGAGCATCCCGTGCTGCCAGCGTCGATCGTCCCGCCGTGTCGGCGGCGGGCTCCGGACTATTGGTATCTCGACCGCGCCCAGGATGACCCGGCGATCGATTGGCCGGTCGAACTCGACCTCCATCAGGACGCGGAGATCCCGGTCGAGGCCGCAGAGGCGTTCTTCGCGACGGTCGCGGCCGACCCACGGATCTCACGCGTCACACGCGGAAGCCGCCCGATCAGCCTGGCGGGCCTGCCTTCGGAGCAGATCAGAGGAGCGGTCCAGGTCTCGGCGCTGCTCTCAGCACGCACCTACAACGAGGCCGAAGACATCGTCGATCAGATCCATGCGACGGCCCGGCAGGCCGCGGGACAGATGATGAACGCCTCCTCCGAGACGCCTGTTGCGTGGTACGGAGGAACGAGCGTTGGCGCGCCGGACCGGCCGACGCCGATCGAGTAAGCCTTCTCGATGTCGATCAAGGCGGCACGCTGCGCGAGGTTCCGAGTTGCGTGTGGAGCCGGTGCCGTCGGGCAGATCGTGGGGCGCGGCGGTGGGACCCGAGGCGAGGCTAGGTCGACGCATGCGTGGTTAGAGTTGACGTGGTGAGCGACTTCTTTCAGCCGCCTCCGTCGGGATCGGTGGAGCAGGCTGAGGGGGGTGAGGCTCCACCGTGGACCGGGCGGCCTCACGGCGCGCCGCCGGGGGAGGTGCTCAGCGAGATGGTGCTCGGACGCTCGGAGCGGGCGACGCTCTCGATCGCGTACCTGGATGCCTACCCGGAAGGGTTCGAGCTCAAGATCGCAGCGAGGACCACTCTTGGGTGGGGCGAGCTGTCTCGCGAGGGAGATGATGACGGCCCGATTGTCTTCGGGGGGCCTTGGCCGATGGCCGGCGAACGGAGCGATGTGCTTCCCGCAGAGCTGCTGAGGGTGGGAGTGCAGTTCGCCGACGGCCGCGTGGCAACCAACATCGTCGGCCATGACCGTCCTGTGAGCGGGCCGATTATGTGGCCGTTGACAGGTGGAGCGCGTGGGTGCGGGCCCGAGACCCACCTTTACCAGGGATATTGGATCTCGCCGCTGCCGCCTGCCGGTCCAATGAGCGTTGTGTGCGCGTGGCCGGCTCTGGGGATCCCGCTCGTTCGTCACGAGATCGACGCCCGCTTGATCCTGGCTGCTGCCGATCGGGCCCGGACCGTATTCCCCAGCGGCAACACGGCCGTGAAGGACGGTCATGAGTGGCGACTCGGGACGGACAGAGACGTGGCGTGGATCACGCAGGGGGCGTCGCGCGGGACAGAGATCACGGCGGCGATCCCGCCGATCTTCGCCGCGTACTGCACGCTGACGCTGCCTGAATGGGGCACCGAGGAGCTGGCTGCGCATGAGCTGGCCGTGACCGAGCTACTCACTCAACAGACGGCGGAGCAGTCATGGTGGCTTGGCTATCTCGACACCGGAGCGAGCGACGTCGTCTTCCCCTACGTGCAGCGAACGATGATGTACGCCGACTGGGGATACGTGCTGGTCGAGGCCGGTCCCGAGGAGGCGGCCAGGTGGCGTGAACCTGACTTCAAGGGTGCGCTGCCCGATCTGGTATTCCCGAAGGACCGCTCATGGCTGGTCTCGACCCTATGGGACGATGACTGGACCTCGATCGGCGGGTCCGACCAACTCGTCAGCAGCTTCCTCACGCATCCCGTACTCGGCCCGAGAACCAGACGCGTCACGGTCGAAGAGGACGCGACACCACCGGGGCACGAAGCTCGCTAACAGTCCGGTCGCAGCCGCTGGCACTGCTCGATATCGATCAAGGCAACACGGCGCTACGAGTGACGGCAGGGGTCCAGGACGCGCCCGAGCTGGGCCCAAACGCGCACGGCCTGCTGCTGGACCTGGCGCGAGGACGGGACGAGCGCCAGTTCGTGGACTGCCAGGCCAACCGACCAGTTCGGGATGTCGGGTGCGTTGTCGGACGTCGGACCGCACGGATGTGTCAGCGCGCTGGGCACTCCCGTCGGCGGGGGCCTCAGAGGGTGGGTCGGGCAGGTCTGGTTCGCGTACGGCGGATGCTCGTCAACCACGGCAAGCAGCCGAGCCATGAGCGCGCGATCGCGAGGCGGCTCACGTCGATCGTGCACGTAGTCGTAGATCGCCGGCTGAACGTACAAGCATGGCAACGCGGAGATCCGCCGAGACGTCGATCCGCCGCACCCAACCAATCCCCCGAGCGCGAAGAACGCGCCCAACGCCACGCGATACCCGGTCCGTCGCATGCGCGACACCGTATCTGCAATTCGGACTTGTAGTTCGCGATAGTGAGCCGTTTGGAACCTCAACTGAGAGCGTCTGATCGGGCTCCATCGGGCTGTCCCTGCTCGATCTAAGAGGCAGCGTTTCAGTTTTGGGAGTCGTATCGCCGCTCCAGCTCGCGCGTAATCGGGTGGCGTGGATGCTGGGACAGGAAGAACCACACGTGGCTGGTGAGATCGTCGTCCAGCGTTGACAACGCCTCCCAAATCAGGTCCACGGTCAACGGATCGTCGCGCGCAAGCAAGGAACCGACAGCCGCCTCCGTGACGGCGGTGTCGTCCGCGTCCAGAGCTCGCGCAAGGGCACGAGTGACGCGTTCGCCGGGGACTTCCCGGAGTTGTTCGGCTGCGGCCGCACGAGTCGCCCAGTCGCGCGAGCCCAGAGCTTCGAGCAACTCGTCCGTACTTGCCACGGCCAACAAAGGTACCCGGCTCTGCCCTTCCGCATCGGGCTACATCCAAGCCTTCTCGTGCTCGATCAAGCCAGAAGGCACGAGCCGATGCAAGGACGCGTTCCCGATTCGCTGCTGCCTGGAGATCCGCCGTCGCGAAGTCGCGGCGCGCGGCGCCGGGGTGTGCGGGAAGCGAGCCCTGACGACCGAGCAACACCCATGTTGTTGGCGCTCTGAGCTACTGCTCAGATGTCCGGCTGACGCGGTCGATGTACCTGTTGTGAGCCTATGAGCGCGGAGCCCGCCATATCGTCCAAGCTGCCGGTGTCACGTCGTCTGACCATCGGACGCGTTGCGTCGCTTGGCTGCGTGGCTCGGCGCACAACGATGAGGGCGCACGTTCAACGGCGCAGCAGCTCTGTGGGTAGGCGCTCCCGGCTCGTGCCGCGTCGCCGACCTGACGACGGGAGTCGAGCGGCATCGTGGTAACCCCAAGCCGGGAACCTGGGGAAGTCGAGTATGAGCCGGCGCGGTGGATTGCCCGGCTGGTGACAGCCGTGGTGTCGCTGTTAGTGATGGTTGCCGGTGCGGTCATTGCGTTTCCGGTGTTGAACCTGAGTGGCGGGAAGCGGGGCGCCCAGGGGGGCGTGATCTTCATCGGCATCGTGGCGTGCGTGGCGGCGGCGATGGGCACCGCTTACCTCACTCGGGCATTGCGGTTCGGAGACCGGGCCTGCAGGCACTACGCGGTCGTCGCGGCGGTCCTGGTCCCGACTGAGTTCCTGGCGATCTTTTTCGTGTACGCGGGCTCCTGCAACGGCTGCTTGGGTAAGTAGTCGCTTGGCGCTCGCGTCGGGTCGGATGCGGGATCGACGGGTGCGCAAGCCTCGTGTGTCGCGCTCCCGCCGTCAGCACGGTGGCGTCGCCGACGAGATGCGGTTACGGGCGGTCGGTTCTCGTCAAGGCGGCAGGCTGTGCGCGGCAAAGTGCCGGCGTGCGGCGTGATCTGTGACCGGCGCTATTCGAAGCAGTGTCGCGACACGGCGAACACGAACTCCGCGACTCCGACCGCGAGTGCTGCCATGACTGCGCTCCCGGCCATCCATCCCAGCACCGCCCACGGGCGGTACCGATTGAAGATGGCGAGCGCTGCGGCCAACACGACGGGAAGAAGGATGAGCACGACAGCGGTCGTCGTGGGCGGCGCATGCGGTGCTCCCTTCAGCGTGCGGCTGTATCCACAGGTTGAACCCAGTCGCCCGACCAGCAGAATGAACCACATGGCTCCCGCGGCGGCTGCGAGAACGGCTGGGAGGATCAGGCTCTTTGCGCTGCGCTTCATCTCCGACTGGCTGGCCACATCGCTTTCATCGGCAAGGGCGGTCTGGCGCTCGAACGCCAGAGTCCTCACCTGAGGAAGTTGTCGATGACTGGCGGCGCTGCCATGAACTGCGGCGATCGGATCTCGATCTTTCCGGCAGCGAGGGTCGGCAGTTAGCGTGGCCTCGGTCCGCGTCGCGCTCCGGTGCGCGGATCTTGGCTCTGAAGGATGGATCTGACGGTCGGCCACGTCGGGGGCGGTTCAGCGGTTATGTCGTAGCTCGCCGGAAGCGTCTCAGACGTGAAGCTGCGGTCTGTTTTGGAGTTGAACGTCGGCGCGGGGCCGACGGTCGGTTTGCGTTTCCTGCTCTTGACCACCCCCGCGGTGCAAGCCGTCCGCGCGTGCTCCAGGTCCGATGCGAGCCAGACCGGACAAGCGGTTGCCGCCACCTCCAAGTCGGCGGCTGCCGTCTTCGGGTCGTTCAGGTGCCGGCGTATTACCTCACCCCGAACGAAGTTCAGAACGGCACGGGAAGGTCCGTCATCGATCCAGGTGCTTAGGCCCAAATCGCAACTGTGGACCGCCGTCTTTGGCCAGCCCTGTTGAAGCGCGCTAGCGACGTAAAGAAGCCATGGCTCAACCCGGCCGGCACCTCCGCGAGATATCCACGACTTCGTCCATAAGTACGCCTCGTGCCAGTCACCATCTTTGAGGGCCTGCTCCGCAGTCGTGCGGCACGCCTGCTCGGCGTCGCGGCGTTCAGCTTCGGTCATCGCGACCATCGCAGGAGTGTCGCAAAGGGCCATCAGCAGCGCTGCCCGTCGGCGATCATTGCGATAGCCGATCGTCCGCTGTACAAACTCCATCCGTGACGCCTGAGCCGAGGTTGCTAGACGATGAGCTGCTCGGGGAGCTTGAGGCGCGATGGTCCAGGCAGGGCGCTTTCGTCGCCCGGGCGTTGCGGCCTGGGCTGACAGACGATCAGATCGATGCGCTCACACTCGGTGCTGGATTGTCGCTTCCGGCGGAAGCAAGACGTTGGTGGGGTTGGCATGACGGGGCCGATCCGCAAGTTCCCAGGGTGGCCGCTGAGCTCGGCCCTGGCCGAGCGTTCCTGCCGCTGGCCGACGCCGTGAGCGAGTGTCTGGAACTCCGTCAGCTGATGCACGACGTGTCGCTGAGTACGGACACGACCGGCTGGAAAGAGTCGTGGCTCCCAATTGACGCCCACAAGCGGCCGATTCTGTTCGACTGCGGCGTAGCTGATAGCGACCCCGTTCCGGTTCGGTCGTACTTCATGGAGGACCCGACGGCAGGAGCGCCTGGGGTGAGATCGATCGGGGAGCTGGTCCTCGTCTGGATCGCGTCGATGGACTGCGGCGCGTGGTCATACGATCGCGATCGCGACCACTGGGACTACGACTGGGCCAAGCTACCGACTGACTTGGCTGTCCTTCACCTCACCTGAGAACATGCACGCGGAAGCAGCGAGCAAGCTGTGATGCAACAACCTCTGCTACCGGCAAGTGTCCCGCATGCCTCGCTGCCAGATCGGCTCGCTGCTCGTCCTCGATCATTGCGACACTGATCTGATGGCAGACGAAACCTACGACGGTCGAATCGTCATCGGGTGGAGGCGCGTTGCGACCACGACGCCGGACGACTTCGACTGGCGGATCACGCCTGAGCCTCCAGGGCGATTGACTGACGAGGAGATGTCTCGCCTCCTCGCGGAGATTGCGGAACGCATGTAGCTGCTAGGGCTGTCCCGATTCGATCGATCCAACAGCTAGAGCGCCGGGCGGGCGTGCGGGCGCGGTTTCGTCGCCATCGTGAAATCGGGGCCGGTGAGCTATCTACTCAAGCGGTAGGGGCAGCCGGCGCGTGTTGACCGGCAGCGCGCGCCTGTGGGGCGTCAGCCGTGCCATCCTGCCGCGACTAGTGCGACCGATGCCGCGACGATCAGCAGGACCGTGGTAAGGGACAAGTGGGCCTGCCACCAGGCGTACGCGCCAGGGAACTCTCGGCAAAGGTCGCGTGTACTCGTCGGCTTCGTTCTCGACTCGACTGGTAGGCCGAGCGTTGCGCTTAGTCGATCCAGGTCGCCCCGGTCCCACAGACGATGATCGAGGTGAAGGACGCCACGCCCGGGGCTATCGACGAGCAGCCAGATCCGCCAGCTCCGCCCCCGGGAAATGAACGCCCCATAGTTCAACTCAGTATCGACGATCCGCGTGATTGGACCGTCGCTCGTCAGGTGTCGTTCGCGGACACCGTTCGTGAACGACACCTCGGCGCCGTTCAGACGAATGCACCACAGCCCCACGATATTTGGACTGGCGAGGCCGACGGCGCCAGCCACACCCCCTCCGATAATCGCTGCGGTCGTGCGGGCGGAGATGTCGGCGAGAACGCCGACCCCGGCCGCGATCACCAATACGGCGACGGCGATCGCGCACAGGAGGATGCCAGCCGGAGGCGCCACCAACCGAGCGCGGATCTCAACGGGCTTGTCAGACCCCGTCAAGGTCGTCGTCTCACCGCCCTTCGGGAATGGCTCTCGCCTCACACGGGTCGTGCGCCTCTCGACAGTCCATCGCCAAAGTGTCGCACCGGGCTACTTCCGCACGTCCGGCCGCCTGCCGCAGTTCGATCGAAGCGGGAGGCGCCGACCAGCGTCCCAGCATCTCGGACGCGACCCGGCAGATGGGATCAACGGTCGGGACGGGCGATGACCAGCGCGGTCGCGCGACGGCTAGGGTTGGGGTGAGGGTGACTGATCTGTCGGAGCTACCGAGCCGGAGTGTCCAGATTCCCTGGGTGGTGCTTGAGTCAGCTCGATCCGGAATGTCGTTGGTGATCCAGTTCCTCCTCGCCCATCGCGCCGTGAGCAACGCTCGTGTCTTGGTGCATGAGTCAGAACGGCGCATATACGTAACTGTCGAGCAGGAGGTCTTGGCAGAAGGAGTCGATTTGCGTCTCCTGGGGGTCGCGTTGACGCCGATGCGGCGGACGCCAACCGAGGAAGTGAGCCTGAAGGCGCCCTTGCGCGGCCGGCGTGTTGAGGGCGAAGGGATGTCGGAGACCTCGATCAGCAGCTTCCCGTACCTCACGATTTCCGACCCGGACGGATCGCAGATGCCGGCGCTGCCATCCGTCATCGGCATGGCGCCGCAGGACGCCGTCCGCGTCCTATCCCAGCAAGGTTTCGTTGTTGTCGTTGACGGCGACGGGCGCGAGGTAGTTGAGCAGACCCCGACTCGCGGAGAGGCCGCACGGAACCGGCAAGCGGCGGTCTCTAACATCGGCGAGCCCGTCAGGATCCTCGCCCGCTGAGCCGGTCCACGCACAGTGTCAGCCACTGGGACGCGCCAAACAAGAGTGCCGAGAAGGGCTACATCCATGCCTTCTCGAACTCGATCGATTGGGAAGTGGGTCTGGGCGGACATGGCGATGGTCCTGTGATCCAGCTAGCCTCGCTGTCCGTTGTACGACGTCGACGGACAAGATCGAGCACTTGAGCTAGCGGACATGCCAGCCGGCGATGCGGGAGCGCCGCTTCCGGTGTTGATCGCGGACGAGGATCGAGCGCTGCTCGCATACTTCACAGTCGAGGACGGCCCCGCCAGCGAGTCCGTCGTTCCCCGCTCCGCCGGGTGTGAGACGGACGGGCGAATCGCTGTCATCGAGTTCTGCGGGATTCAAAGCGTCATGTTCGGCGCGCCCGGCGACGAGACGCTTCACGGGCACCCACTCTGGAATCGCGGCCTGAGCCATTACGGCACCTTCGAGGTCGAGCACTCGTCATGGAAACGCCGGCTCGCGGAGATCAACAGCGTGCACCCAAGGCACAACCCCGAGCGGCTCGACGCCTGCACACATTTCCTGTTCGCATTCCACGATTCGACCTTCGAGTGCGTTGCTGCCTCGGCCACCGCCACGATCCAGCATGGGACGCTCGCCGCCGTTGTGCGGAGGCTTGTTGATCGC
Source organism: uncultured Solirubrobacterales bacterium (assembly GCA_963850335.1). GTDB lineage: Bacteria > Actinomycetota > Thermoleophilia > Solirubrobacterales > Solirubrobacteraceae > Palsa-465. The sequence goes on from CAWKKY010000005.1 coordinate 703,772, forward strand.
CTCCACTCAGATTCCTGACCTGAGCGCCAGCGACCGTTCCTCGATCTTTGCAGCAGCTGGCTGTGAGGAACCCAGAGCCGCGGAAGCCGCAGCACGATCGAGTGTCAGTCGCGATGACCTTTACCTTAAGGCAGGTCCCGGAATCAGTCGATACGAAGCGAGTGACCAGGCAGGATCGACGCCAGGACGCGATGTGGCCGGCGGCTGTTGGCTCGGTAGTCGTCGCCGTCGCCTGCTACTTCGCGTTCGAATCAAGCCTTCCGAAGTGCGGACCGCCGGGCAACACGTTCCTGGGAGAGATCTACTGGCTCGTCCCACTCGTGCTCCTCGCCGCGCAGGGCGCCGTCATCGCTCTTGTGTGCCGCAAGATGGGCCGCTCACCGATGGCGATCGTCGTGATCGCGCTCGTTGCGGCTGTCGTTGCCTGCGTCCTCGGCGCCGCAATCTGGATCGGCTTCTTCGTTGCCGGCAACTGCGGCGAATGACGCCGAAGCGGCCGCTCGGTGGGCCTGCGCGTATGCCACCGATGACCATAGACGCCCCTCTCTGAGCCGTGCCGACGCTGTCCGACGTCGATCATTCCGGAAGGCAGGCGCTTGTGAAGGCGCTGAGCCAGAACTCTGCCCGTTCGCGCAGGAGCACTGCCGTGCAGTCGGCATGCTCGATTGACAGGACCAGGGATTGACGGCGACGTATTCCAACATTCGCGCGCTCGCGGCGAGGCGCGATGGTGGCGGATGGACCGACGGACGGGCTAGTTGATCTGGAAGGTGATCGAGCTGCCGATGTTGCTCAGCCATGCCGAGGTAGGCGGCGTTTGGCTGTCGTGGATCGGCTGGGACGAGGAGCAATTGGTAGCGGCCGGGGCACCAGGTGCGGCGGTGCACATCGGCCGGTGTGAGCCGGTAGGTGTAGCTGCGCCGGCCGTGGTGCGTGACGCTGCCGACGGCGGTGAGGGGTGGAAGCTGCGGAGCGAACGTCGCGAAGCAGCGAGGGCCTGGCGTGCCGATCAGCAGCCAGTCGAGCGCCGGCGGCCGTCGTGAGCGTTGCTGGCGGGAGGGTGAGAGCGTCACTGTAAAGACGGTCGCCCGCTGTCCGGCCGCGGGGGAGATCGTCGGCAGCTGCGGCTGCGGCGGCGATCCGGCAGCGTGAACCGGGCTGACCCCTTTGGGGAGTGCGTAGACGGAGCCGACGGCGCCCTGCGCGGTCACGGCGACGTCCGGCGCGTTTTCGAGCAGCGCACCGCTGGCGGGATCGAAGATCAGCCGCTGGAAGGCGGCGCCGTCGGATGCGCTCACGGCGATGCCGGGACGCCCGAGCGCGTCGTGCGCGTGCCGGTCGACAACTGCGCCGGGCATCGTGATCGCAGCGTTGGCCAGCGCGCGTCGCAGCGATGTCGGGATCGGTGCGGTGAGAAGGCTGCCGATATCCGAGAGCTCCATGTACGCGGTCAGTGATGGGCGTTCGGGCACCTGCGGGCCGCCGGGCGATGCCTGGCGCCGGGCGAGCGCCGTCTCCGCCTGCCTCAGCCGGGCGCGCAGCGCCACCGGCCCTCTCGGTAGCGCGAGCAGCTGGGGATAGGTGAACAGGCTGTCCGCGACGTCTTTGCCTGAGGGGCCATGCCACTCGCCGGCTTGGTATCCGGGTTGTGGCGGGAACCTGCGGCCCGCGACGTCGATTCCGTCGTGGCTGATCCAGCCGAGCCACGCGTTGTTGAAGTTCGGGACCGGCTGTCCGTAGGCGAGCCACTTCGCGCGATCGAGCCCTGGATCTGAAGCGCACGGCGGCCGCCACCGTGCGGTCACGGATCGTTCCGTCGACGCCGACCCATGTCTCCTCGGCCACTCGCAGGTTGAAGCGAACCTCGGGCCCGTGCCGACGGGTGAACCCACGGCGAGTCAAGGTGATGCCGCCCGCGGGTAGCGATTCGTGCATCGAGCGGACCGTGCGCGTGTACCAGACCGGGCCGCTCACGGCGCTCGCCGATGCAATCGCGCCACGCGCACCACCGGTCGCTGACGCAGGACGACCCGCGCCTCCCGCGAGCAGCGCGTATACGCCCGCGCCGCCCAGACAGACGAGCACGAACGCGATCCCATAACGCCGGCGGCGCCGTCGCGCGCGAGAACGGGCCTCCTCGATCAGCGCCCACAACTCGTCCTGCTCAGGCGGCCGAGACGGTGATGATGACCGTCACAGCGCAACCCGACATCGCAAGAGCATGATGCTAGTGTAGCTAGCATCATGCGTCCGGTCAAAGTCGACCGCCACACCAGCTCCGCCGACCTGCACGAGCAGGTCGCTGCGGAGCTCCGCCGAGCGATCGCCGACGGCGAAGCCACGCCAGGAGAGCGACTGCCGCCAGCCAAAGACCTCGCCGCGGTCATCGGCGTGAACACCAACACCGTGCTCCGCGCACTACGCACCCTCCGTGACGAAGGCCTGCTCGAATTCCGCCGCGGCCGCGGGATCACCGTCGCCGGAACCCCAGACCGCAGCGTCCTGACCACCCGCGCCCGCGAACTCGTCGAGCTCGCCCACAAACACGGCTACGAACGCGACGAGCTGATCCACATCATCGACAGTGTCACCCGCCCGGCATAGCTCACGACCACCATCGAGCCGCCGCAGTCCGGGACAACGACACGAACCCACGTGCACCCGGTACACCCGTGCCACCCACGCGGCCGCTGCGTCCTCGATCAAGGCGGAAGGCTGTGAGCTGCGGACGCGCTCGGAGCGTCGACTGATCGGTTGCCGGCGCTACCCGAAGCAGTGCCGCGTGGTCAGAAACACAAACTCCGCCACTGCAACCGCGAGTGCTGCCATTACGACGCTCGCAGTCATCCATCCAAGAACCGCCCACGCCCGGTATCGATTGAAGACAGCAAGACCTGCGGCAAGCACGGCCGGAAGAAGGATGAGCACGAGGACCGTGGTCGCGGGCGGATAGTGCCCCGCTCCCTTCACCAAGCGGCTGACGCCGCAGGTTGAGCCCAGTCGCGTGAGAAGCAGAATGAACCAGGCGCCTCCCGCAGCGGCTGCGAGAACGGCGGCCAGGATCACGCTCTTGCCGCTGCGTTTCATCTCCGATGGTGGCGTCACATACATGTCATCGGCTGAGAGGTCCTGGCTCTCGACGCACGAGTCATCTTCTGAGAAAGAGGTGTCCGCCTCATCGCGGACGTAACCGCGAGGCGACTACCTACCGAAACAGCCGTTGCATGAGCCCGCGTACACGAACAGAACGGCGACGAACTCAACCGGAACCAGGATTGCCGCGGCGAGCGCGTAATGCCGGCAGGTCCGCCCTCCGAACCCCAACGCCCGCGTGACGCGAGAAGTGGCAAACGCGGCCACAACACATGCCACGACGCCGATGAAGAACACGGCGCCCTGGGTGCCAGCCCGTCCCCCGCTCAGGTGCAGCACGGGGAATGCGAGAACCGCAGCCGCGCCGAGAGCCAGAAGTGACATCACCGCGGTCACGAACCGGGCACGCCCCCGCGACGGCTCACGGCAAGCAGGGTCCTCCTGACTGGCACCGCCTACCACGACTCCATCCCGCTCTCCGTGCCGTGCCGGCTCCGTTGCCACACTCGCAGACACAACAGGATTCGCTTCCAACAGGTCATGACGGCCATCTGTCGAGGTATCGGCACACCCCGAACCTAACCCGACAACAGGACCGGCAGAAGCACACACGTCCCACCCCGTCCTCCGCGCGTAGGGTAAAACGGCGCCGGTTTACGAGCGTCTGCGCGTCAGTGGCGTCAGGTGCCCAACCCACCCGCTGCGGCCAGCAGGATCAAGCCGGCCAACAGGTTGGCCCCGAACGCCAGTGCGCAGGTTCTCAAGCTCCAAATTGTGCTCGCGGAGGTCGACCGAGTTCGACGAAAGTAGATCAACGCGCCGACAACGACGGCAGCCGCAGCAAAAAGGAGTCCTGGCCAAAGAAATGGATATGCCAGGCCGGCGGCAAAGCCATTGTTGCTCCACTGAACCGGGTGGGCCAAGACTCGCCACCAGAAAATGAACAGAGCGGCTGATGCGCCGGCTACACCGACCGCCAGGCCGAGGTCGAGTCTGTTGTGCCGAGCTTCGTCCATGAGGTCGCAAGCGGCATCGTACTCCCGGATGAAGTTGGAAGCCACGACCGAGCAGCACTGTGTCCCAACCTGAGGCCGCCCATCGACGACTCCGGCTTCGTCGCCACCGGCAGCGCGTGACCAGGCCTGCTCCTTGGCTGCACGCGGCGCTGCCGGTGCTCGATCATTCCGGCAGGCTGTGGTGTAGCGTCAGATCATGATCGAGTGGCCCGGCCGAGGGCCTGCAGCGGTGTACGCCCCGCCACCGACTCCTGCTCTCGAAGAGGACGATGCAGCGTCGTGGGAGCGCGTGTCACCGAGCGAACTCCGCGAGCGCCAGCTATGGGTGGAGCGTCACGCCGAGGAACTCGCCACGCACGGGATCTACGTGTCCGGACACACGGCGTGCGGCGCGCTGCTGTACTTCGCGCTAGACGAGGCCGGGGCAGACGCCGAATTGCGGCGGCGCTGCGAGAAGCCCACGACGCTTCAGTACCTCGGCGCCTCCCGCGAGGTCCTGCGGCCGCATCCGTTTGGCAGCTGGCTTGATGAGGGGACGACGCTGCATCTCTTCTATGGGCTACCACATAACGGCGAACACGCGGGCGGCTGCGTCATCGCCGAGCGAGACGACTGCGTGATCGCGGCGCTGAGCATCGTCGACTGGCTCGGCGCGAAGACACTCGCCGGCGGTTATCGCCCATCCCACGCGACAGTGCCGCTCAGCGCGCCCTTGGGGAGCCGCCAAGTCATCGACAACTTCGATAACCGCGTTCGGCCGCACTGGAGATCGGCCGCGCAAACCGCTTAGCCACGTCGGCGCGACAGCGAGCCAATGGTTCGCCGCCCATCACCAGAGTTGATAAGCCTCCCCCTCGTCGATCGATCGGGAAGCGACGCTCGGTGACAGCACCAGCGCTGGTTGGCGGCCTGTCGCAACTGATCGGCGACGCCGCTAGGCCGCCTCGGTCGAGGAGCCAGAAACCACAGGTGCTGCCTAGCCTGGTCGCACCGTCGTGTAGAGGCCGCTGGTGTAAGGCCACGCGGCACCGTTGCCGGTGTCGGTCGACCCGTGGAACATGATCATCGCATCCCCGTGGCCATCGGTTGCTCCCAGATAAGCCGAGATGTGCCGGGTGGGGCCGACGGCGACGGACGGTGGCTGAAGCTGACCGTCGTGCCCGACGACCGCGTTGAGTGAGATGTTCGGGTTGGTGCGGCGGTTTGCGTGGGACCAAGTGATGACGTACCAGCCGCTGTTCGCCGGGGCCAACAGCTGCTGGCCGGTGTTCCAGAAGCCGTCGTTGTCGAGCCGCGACGTGTGGGAATGCGTGACACCCGCCGCAGGCAGGAACGATGACGAGAACGAATCTGATGAGGCGGTCCCGGCGTTGAAAACCATCGCCGTGCCGGCTGGGCCTGTCGGTTCGGCGATCGGCCAGTCGCCCTGCGTGTGGATCTCCTGCATTGGCCGGACGGTCGCGGCCCCGGGCGGAGTCATGGAGGCCCAGACGCCGAGCGGCTTGTCACAGCCGAGGTCCCAGTCGGCCGCGGCGGCGATCACCGTCGCGACGCCGCGGGGGCTGATCGCGACGGCCGGATTGATGCACGCCGGCTTGGTTGTGCCGAGCCGGATTGTTTCCGGTGCGCGACAGTGCAACGCCGGTCGGCACTGGGCAACGACTAGTTTCGCTGGGATGAATCGGGCGGAGCTCGGCGGCGACGCGGCGTCGTCGTGCACCCAGGCAGCGATCAGCTCGCCGCCAGCGTTGACCGATAGCTCGGTCGCGGCGGTATCGCGAGGACCGGGATGGGCGATCCTGGCGATTTTCCCAATTCGACCATCCGGCGACAGCACGCCGTACTCGAGTAACGGCGTGCCGTGCCCGTACTTGTCGAACACCACAGCGGCGCGGCCGCCGGAGAGCGGGAACAGCGCCAATGGCACCGCGTCGGTGGCGAGTCGCCGGTTCGAGACCGCGATCCGCCCGTTGCAAACCACACCCAGCCGAAGGGTCGTCGACGGTCCCTCCCACACCGCGTAGCCAACATCAGGCAACGCGACCGTCACGTGCAGGCTCAGCAACGACCCTGAGGGCCCGGCAGCCAGCATCCCTGACCCGCGAAAACCTCCCAGGACGCTGCCCTCGGCGACCATCACCTGCTGGCCCGCGCTAGTCGCCCGTGTGCTGGCGCTGGAGTTCCGCAGGTCAGACCGCCCCGACCCCCCGGCGGATAGCCCTCCGGCGAACACCTTCGGCGGCGGCCCCTGCACCCATCCCGCCAGGACCGATCCACCAGACGTCGCGGCGAGACCGAGAGACCCGGTGGCAGTTCTAGCAGGAACCAACTGACGCGGCGTGTTCCACCGGCCCTTCGGCGTCCGGGGCGCCTGGCTGGCCAACACCCCTACCGAGCTCAACGGCGAGCCAGCGGCGCACCGCGCGCCCTGAGTCGCAGACGCGAGACGATCGGCTCGCGTCACAGCTTGCGATCCCCCCACAAGGTGCGTCGCCGCCGCGGATCCCGCGAGCAGCACCCCAGCAGCTATCAGCGCGCCTCTGGACACTGTGTCAACACTACGCCGCGGTCGAGCCCACGTCACACCTGTATTTCGTCGCTGAGTCAGCCAAAGCCACTTCGATTCTCGGGCGCGCTCGGGCCGTGATCCAGCCGTTTCATCAATCAGCGCGCGGATCTCCCCCCCAACTGGCGCGTTCACTGCGGAGCAAGAAGCTGGCAGCAGGCGCTCAGCACGACGCCGTCCTTCAAAGCGTCCGCTCGTCAAAGGAACCAGGTTTGCGCAGCATGGCCAGCCTCCCGCTTCGGGCTAAAAGCAGGAGCGATGCACGAGCATAAATCTACGTCGGAGACTGCTGCTTGCGGGACGAGAGAGTCACGACGAAAAGCCGTGGCTCCGGTACACGCGCGAGACGGACGGAAGTCTCGGCGCCGTGGACGACGTCCGTCTCGCATCGCGCCAACGCCGGTGCAATGTCACTAGCGTGCGCGGACTGATCCGCCGGGTACGACGTCGATAGCTTGCCAGCCGCCGTTGACGTGGCTGAGGAGCATCGTGAAGTAGCCCCACTTGCGCCCAGCGCCGACCTCCTGGGCTTCGACGGCCGCGGTGGGCCCGTCTTCGAGCACGTGGCGGACGCGAAACGAGGAGCTCTTGACCGAGGTGTAGTACCGAGTGCAACTGTGGCTGGTATCGCGCGTGAACGCGCGCCTGAGCGCCGGCGCATACAGGTGGTTGCAGACCTCGGCGGGGCTCTGAAGCGTCGCGGCTGACCACTGAGACACCCACTGCTGAGGAGTCGACGGCAGACGCGGGGTGGCGGGTGAGGGCGCGGAGCGCTGCTGGCCGACGATGACCGCGATCGCAACGATGGTGGCGATCGCGATCAGGGCGCGCGGTTTGCGCTGACTGCGTGGCGGATCGAGGTCGTGCTGCTCGCTGAACAGTTCCTCGGACCTCTCGCTATGCAGGTCGTGGTCATTCGTTGCGGTCGTCGCCGGTGCGGCAACCACCGGGGTGGACGGTCTCCAGCGGCTGTGGGTGCGCAGGTCGCCGCGGTGACGGGCGATCATTGGTTCTTCGCTCGGTTCTTCCGCTTGGCCTTGTGACGCTTGGACTGGTGGTGCTTGGCGGTAACCGGGGTGGGCTCGCCGAGCGTGACGACCAAGCGCTTCGACGTTCCCGGCGAGTACGGGAATGCCGCCTCCGCCAGCGTGCTCACCGAGAACCATGGATGGATCACGCCCTGGCCACGGTCGAATTTCCAGACAATCAAGAACCGCCCGCTTGGCAGGATCTGTGGAAGACCTTCGATCTGGCCGATCCGTCCGATCCCGACGTCCAGACGGAGGAGGTTCGAGCTGCGCGGGACATAGCCGCCCAGGACCCGCCCCGTAATGTGGAGCTCAGCGCCCCAAGGGACGATGCGTGGCCGGATCGCGATGCGCACCATCGCTGGGACCACGACTCGTACCTGGCCCGAGGATGAAGATTCCGTCGTGGGCGACCCATCGAACACGGCCTCGACGACGCGAGAGGGGCCCGAGCCCAGTCGTGCCGTCCAACTGCCGGTCGCCGTTGTGGTGACCGTGGCCGCCTCGGTGAACGCGTTGCTTCCGTTGTTCGGGGCGGTCAGGACGTGGACGACGTGTCCCGCAAGCGCGGTTCCAGTAGCCGTGCCCAGCCAGCCGTTGACCGTCGTTCCCCGACCAAACGGGACCACGCGGGCCTTCTCGGCGACCACGTGCGGGGGCACGACAACCCGCACGTATTTGACCCGCTTGAGCTTGACCAGATGGCCATGGCGTCGGGCGCGCACGAACACGATCGTTCGGCGACGCACGGTTCTTGGGTGGCAGCGCTGGACGCGCTCGAGCTTGCTGCGCGCGCGGGCCTTGACCTTGACGCTCTTCCCATGCCGCCGAATGGTGATCCAGTGCCCCGGAATTGTCACCCGCACGCGAGCGCTGTGACAGCGCAGACCAACAAGCTTGTCGAACGCGATTCCGACCTCTGTCGGCTGACCGATTTTGAGCGACCAGGTCGCGATGGTCGAGCGGCCGTGCGCTCCTGACGGGTCGACCGCGTTGTCCTCCGCGAAGCAGCCGATCGTGTGCGGACCGATGCCGCTGACGGGCACCTGAGCACTCGCGCCGGCGAAGGTCTGCGCCGGCCCACCGTCGACGTTGCAGACGATGTCTGCGATCCCGGACGGGCTCCCCCCAGCACTGGCGGCGACGTACTGCGTGCCCGCCGTCGACGGCGCATCGACAGGGCCTGAGAGCGAGATCGCTGGAGCGCTGTTATCGATGTAGACGGTCTTGGTGACGCTCGCCGGAACACCCGCGGCATCGCTCGTGCTCAGCGTCAACGGCACGCCGCCCTGCGCTGACCGGCTTGTGTCCACCGGCTGATTGATCGCTGGTGCTGCGCACTGATGCCAGGTCGAGACGTCACGTCCTGAGGTGGTGGTGTTGATCAGCTGCCCATTGAGGGTCGCCGACAGTGAGCACAAGCCTGAGGGCGAATTCCCCCAGGCAAAGACCGGCCAGGTACCCCTGGCCCAACCCGACGCCTGCCATAGGCCAGTCGGAGCGACAAGCCTCGGTCCGCTCGTCTCACGAACGTGCAGGGAGAACGCGCCCACGGTGAGTCCAGCAGGGGCCTTGCACGTGCCCCTACCGCACACAAGCTGCATCCCAAAGTAGCTCGACGGACCGAACGTCATCCCCATGTTGCTTGGGCTGTTGTCATGAGTCCCCACTCCACCGCCTGCCCAGTAGAAGCCACCACCGTAGTCCTGGTTGTCGTTGATCCCATACGACACAAGCTGGTTCGCCGTTGCTCCCACCAGCTCGAGACCGGCTGGTGCGATGGTTTGCCAGCTGGCGCGTTTACCGCGTGTGGTGGTGCCACTGTTAAACAGACCAAAGCCGCCGCCGTTGTACGACGGCGTCGGGCACCGGCCGGTTGCGGTGATCCCCGGCACCGAGCTTGGGCTGAAGACGTTGTTGGCGTAGGAGCCGCAGACCTGGACGGTCTCGTCGGCGAAAGCCGCTGAGCAGCACGCGAGCCAGACGAGGGCCGCTATCGCGGCGCTAGGGCTCAACTTGGTGTGGATGACGGACCGAAGCACCACGCCGATCGCTCAAGGGCAGATAACCAGGACGTTGACGTTCTCAGGCACGTTGTTGCCGCCGGAGTCAAAGGTGGAGACCAACAAGCTATGGGCGCTGTTCTGCCCACCCAGTCCCAAGACGGAAGCCGTCGCGGAGCCAACAACAATTGGCACGTTCGTGGGATTCGCAACCGCGACGCAGCCCGATGGAATGGACCGGTTCCAGGACACCCGGAACAAGCCTCGTCCGGGATCGCTCATCGACACGCTCGCCTTAGGATGTGATGCGGTCACCTTCCCGTCCGCACGAATCTGCGCCCAGTCGGCGATGTGCCCAGCGATCGACTTGGGATCAAGAGCTGATGCTGCCACTGCGCCCTTCGCGATCTTCCGGCTCGTGACCGCGCTGTTGCGCAGCTGACGCGTGCCGACGCTGTTCGCCGGCAGGCTGAGGGCCGCATAGCCGGTTCCTCCCAGCGCGACGAACAAGGCGATATAGCCGACGGCGTTGTTCCTGATGTGACGCAGTGGACGGTCTGGCATCGGTTCCTTTCGGGCTGGCTAGCAGCCTTTGACGCACGAGCCGATCCCGCCGAGCGGGCCCGCTCCGATGGGGCCCGCCTGCCGGCTGCTGCTCGTGGCTGAGGGTTGCGACGTCGCTGACGTCTGGCTGGCCGTGCTCGCCGGCGATTGCGCCGCCGTTGAAGACTGGGTCTGGGTGCCTGTTGCGGAAGCGGTCGGCGAGTTCGTGACCGGTGCGGGCTGGACCACCGTGGCCTGATGCTTCGCCCGCGCGTGCTTCGCGCGTGACCGGATCTGCCGGCGCTTCGCCGCGTGTCGGGCGGCCGCCGCGCGAGCTGAGGAAGCGACGCGCCCGGCGACCGCTCGGAGCTCGGGCGCGATCGCGGCGATCGTCGTCTGGAGCGCCGCGTCGAAGTAGCTGGACGGCGCGGCTGCGGGTTGCGATCTGGCTGTCAACGAGTCGAGGCGTCGAGGCGCGCTCGTTCCGCCGGTGCCGGCTAGCGTGACCAAGAGGACCGCGGTACCCGCGAGCAGCACCACCGCGGCCACGGGCCCGCGGTGTTTCTTGGGCGTTGGAGCGACATCCGTACTGCGGAGCTCGGTCTCAGGCACGCGACGACGGGTCGCAGCGCGAGCCGTCGCCGCGTCGCGGGCGAGGTTGGCGGTGCCTTTTGGGCGCCGCTGCTCGAGCGTGCTCGAGGTCTCGGCCGCCGCGCCTGCCGTGCTGTCCTTCACCCGCCGGATAAGCTCGTCGATCGCTTCTCTTTCGCGGTGGGTCCTGGGTGCGGATTCCGGCGCTGCGCGATCCTCGTACTCCGAGTTGGCGGGTGCAGCTGGCTTGGTCTCGCTGCCGGAATCCGTCGCGGCTGAACCTGCCTCGTCCCCTCGTGCGCCGTCCGTGATGAGACCACGGAGCAGGTCGCGGGCGGCGCCAGCCGCTTGGGCGCCGGCGGGCGCACTGCCGTTTGTCGCAGGCGACGCTTGGCGCGCTTCCCGCCTTAAACGGCGCGCTTCGAGCTCATCGGTGTGCTCGTCGGTGATTGGCGGCATATCCCCTACCTACCGTGTAGGATAGCAGTGGTTGGACGTGGTTAATCTATTTCGATTGGCATGATGATCGCAGATTCCGAGGACCGTTTGCTCAGTGTCGCCGAGGTCTCGCGCCTCTTGAGCGTGACCGAGCCGACCGTGCGTGAATGGATCAAGGAGGGGAAGTTGAAGGCGCATCGCGCTGGCGCGCGCTTCTGGCGCATCCGCCAGAGCGAGGTCGACCGGATGCTCTCCGAGCAGGCGAGCAACCGGCCGTCGCCGCCAGGCGGCGGGCCGAGACCGCCGGGCGCCGAACAGGCGCGCGACCTCATCTCGTCGCTGATCACCAATCCGGAGCGCTCCCGCGATGCAGGTTGAGGTCGCGACGATCGTCGAGAAGATGATGTCGGCCGGTTCGAGCTGGGAGTCGGCGCTCGACGCGCACGCGCTCGCGCCGCCCGACGCGGGCTTCCCAGCGCGGCTGCGAGCTCTGTCCTCGGCCGCATCGGAGCAGGCGGCCGCCTTCGAGCTGGCCGCCGAGGGCGGGCTCGGTTGGCGAGCGCGAACCATCGACGGACAGTTCTCACTGGCGCCGGAGCTCACACCCGGGATGAACCGTCCGGGCCCGCCAGAGCTGTGGGAGCGCTTCGACGCTGCTACCGCGGAGCTGGCGAAGGCATTGTCGGGATCCTCTCCGGCGACCCTCGCTGCGGCGTTCACTGAGCTCTCCGAAGTGTCCGGGCTGCTCGCGGCTGACGTGCAGCGAACGCACCGTCCCGATCGCATCGCGGGGTAGGCGCGATGGGCATTGTCGTCCGCCTGTACCTCGGTTGGCGACTGCTCCGCCTGATGCGTCCGCTCTTGGCCGCGGCGCTCGTCGCGGCCGCGCTGCTCGCCATCCGCGCCGGCCACGTCGCGGCCAAGCACTCGGCAGCGGGCGCGCTGCAGGGCGGGGCCGCTGCAGTCCGACACGGTTTGCCGCGTGCCTTCGAACACGCATTCGAGACCTCGTCGCGGTAGATCGCAACGGCATGGCGCGCTGGAGCATGCAGGGCGAGCAGACCGTCCGGACTCGGATCTGGACAAGATCACAGGTCGGCGCTACCGGGGTCGATCTCGCCCGGGCTAGGACCCTCGCCGGCCGCCTCGACGACCGACGGCAGGCGGAGCTCGGGATGAACGGGCAGCTCGCACGCATGCCGCGGGCCAGCTCCGATCCGCTCAGGCTGACGGTCATCGAACTCGACGGGGAGGATGCTCGTGCGGAGCGGGTCGGGCCCGAGGCTCGTATAGATAACGGCCTCCCCTCGGCCGAGTTCGGCGAACGTGTCCGAGCCGATCCTGAACTCTCGGACGCGACGCGCGGATCCCCGACCCGAGTGCTGCGTGCCATGACCGCTCGTCTGGTTCGTGGACTGCCAGAGCGCTCTGGTCCCCATCAGCTTCGCCAACCAATCGCGCGATTCCGGAGCGGTCTGCCGGTGTGCGACGACACCCGAGAAGTTGTCAGTCAGACTGGGCAGGAGCCCCGGTTGTCCGGAGAGCGCCTCGGGGTCGGCAACTGACTGCGTGACGACGATCACCTGACCGCCGTGGCTGCGTCCGCGTTGCAGAATCGCGACCGCGCGACTGGCCGCCATCTTGATGACGGCGCCGAACTCATCGAGCATCAGCGTCCACGGCACGCCGGCTTGGCCGGCGGCGTCGTGGAGGTCTGCGAGCGCAAGCACCGTCATGGCGGCCGCTTCGTCGGGCATGACGTCGGCGTGCATCCGCCACATCACGACGGCGCGTGCGCGAAGCGCGTCGACGAGTCCCACGCCAACGGCCTCGCCATCGGGGGCGATCCGGGGCGTGACGATCTCCCGGTTCGCCAATGCCAGGGCGACGTGCAGCCGCGCGGAACCACCTGAGAGATCCTCGTTGCCTTTGCGCGAGGACACGTATTCGCCGTGCTCTGCGACGCGGCGGACGAGCTGGCGGTGTTGTTCTCCGAGTCCGTGCGCGACGCCCTTGAGCCCCTCGTAGTGCTGTGGATGGCAGGCGTCGATCAGGAATGGGATCGACGGTGGCCACCGGTCGGCGGCGTGCAGCACCCGGCAAACCGTGTCGAGGTGCAAGCGGAGAACGTCGTAGTAGTAGGGCTCTGACTGCTTGATCGGCTCGACCGCCCGGGCCGCGACCTGGGCGGGTGTACCCCACAGCGGCTGGTAGCGATCGCTGGCCGCGTCCAGCGGATCGATTAAGACGAACGGGACCCCGGCGGCGGCCGCCAGCCGGCTCATCTGCTCGACGTCCTCCTGGTCGCCCTTCTGGTCGAGGATCAGCAGCCCGGCCCTCTGCGTAAGCGTCCGGGCGGCAAGCACGCGGCGCATCGTCGTCGTCTTGCCGGAGCCGGTCGCTCCGCACGCGAAGATGTGCTGTCCCTCGCCGAGTGGCAACCGCATCCCGTCGCGGTCCGCGTGGCCCATCGGCACGTACGCGACGTCATCGGGCCACGGCCGCCGGTGCACGAGCTCGCCCTGAGAGCGGAGGTAGGTTCGCTCGCCCGGCCGCCGCGGCGGCGCCTGTTGCCACAGCCATCGACGTGCCTGCTCGTGGGAGCGCAGCTCCTCGCCCGCGCCGAGATCCGCGAGCCGCATCCGCCGGCCGTGCGTCGCGGACGCGACCGCGAACGCGCAGACCGGGGCGACGCCCATCACGGCCCCCCAGGCGCGGAGCGCGACCGCCACGCCAAGGACCGAAACGGACACGGCCGCCGGCGCGTAGAAGTTGCGCGCCGATACCGTCGTGAAGCGGCGCGTCATCCAAGCGCCCAGCGCGCCCAGCGCGCCGAACGCGAGGACCGCGGCAACGTCGGCGACTACCCGCACCGAGCTCATCGCGGTGCTCCGATCACTCGTGTTTCGGCGATCGCTTCCGCGCTTGCGGCGAGCGCCAGCTCCTTGATCGCCTCCAGCAGCTCCACGCGGAGGCCGCCGTCCTCGAGCCGCAGCCCGGCCAGCGCGGCCTGGCTAACCACGAGCTCGCGAATCGCGTCGTCCCCGCACACGTACACGCAGGCTCCGGCGCGTCCGGCCGCTATCCACCTCGCGTGCAGACCAAGGATTGCGCGCAACCTCGCCTTGGACTTTCTCGCCAACTCGACCTCGATCGCCGCCGGGCGACGTCCCGCCACCACGCCCACCAGATCGGGCCGGTGCACCACTCGCCGCCCGAGGCCCGCGCTCAGCTCGCCGCTCCAGGCGTCATCGAGGAGCAGCTCCCGAGGCGCGAGCATCTCTCGACCACGCGCGGTCAGCCATGCGGCGACCCAGGCGCATCCCGCCAGATGCGCCCACCAGGTCGGCGCAGGCTCGGGTGCCGGCGGCACCGGCACCTCGGCCACCTGAACCCCAAGTTGCGTGGCGAACAGCAGCGATCCGCGGCCGCGCTTCGTCGAGGTTCGCTCGACCCAGCCGACGCGCGTCAACCTCGCCGCGTGTGACCGTGCAGTGCCAGGGTGCCATCCCATCGCGCATGCCCATGCATCGACCGGAGCCGGCCCCACCCGCGCCAGCCAGCACAACCCCTTCACCGTCGCAGGACCCGGACCCAATCTCCGACTCACCGCCGCACCTTCCAGATCGCCGACCGGCATCTGATCATCGCCGGTCCCGTCGTGGTCGTTGCCTCTGATGTTGATTTTGATGTTCTTTTCATCTCATCTCACCCTGCTTCCGATGCTTGAACTGCTCCGAGACATGGCTTTCACAATGGCCCCCGCCCCCGTTATCACAGACAGTCCAGAGTGAGAGATCCCGACTACCCGAACGACCTCGTGGAGGGCGGGTAGTCGGGATCTCTCACTCCACCAATCCCTAGTGCCGGCGGGGGCGGGGCGGCTCCGGGTGCCGCACAACGAGCGGCACTTTGTGCGGCACTTTGAGCGGCACCCACTGGCGGGGTGTTCCACGTGGAACACCTGCGCCTGGGTTCGGCGATCGGGCGGCGCGCTCGCGTCATAGCGCCGTCATATCCCCGCCGAGGATCCGCGCAAGGCGGTCGGCGGCGGCCTGGTCGAGGATGATCTGGAAGCCGCCGCGGTGCGGCGTCGCGCGCGCTTCGCACCCAGTTGCGTTGGCGATCGCGTCCTGCAGTTTGGCGGCCGCGGTGCACTGATCCGGATTCGGCAAACGACGCGGCGCCGCCGGCTCGGTGCCACGGGTGATCTCGGCCTCGAGCGCGCGTACCGACCACCCGCCCTCCGCGGCGCGACGGGCGAAGACGCGCCGGCGGCGGTGGTCGGGCTCGGCGAGCAACGCCTTCCCGTGGCCCTTACTGAGCGCTCCCGAGTCGATCAAGTCAATGGCCTCATCGGGCAGGTCGAGCAGTCGCACCGTGTTGACGATGTCCGTCCGGCTGCGACCCAGCCGCTTCGCGACCACCGCGCCGGTCATCCGGAGATCGTCGAGCAGGACTGCGAGTGTCCTGGCCAGCTCGATCGCGGTCAGGTCCTCGCGCACGACGTTCTCGATCAGTGCGAGCTCGAGCGAGCCGGCCTCGTCGAGGGCACCGTCGACGAGCGCGGGGATCGTTTCCTCTCCCGCCAGTTCGGCGGCGCGCCAGCGGCGCTCGCCGGCAACGAGCTCGTATTTGTCGCCGGCGGGACGGACGATCACCGGTTGCAGAACGCCGCGTTCCCGGATTGAGTCCGCCAGTGATGCCAGCGCCGACTCGTCGAAGCGCTTACGCGGCTGGGAGGGGTTGGCGTGGATCCGAGCAAGCGGGATGTCTCTCAGCCTGTCCCCGCCAACCCCGACGCCGTCGACGACCAGCGAGGTGGCGCCGTGCTCGTCGCGGGCCTCATCCCGGGCTGCGAGCGGGTCATCGACCCGAAGGCCACGTCGATGGATCGCGCTCATCGTGCCGCCGTCCCGGCGAGCAGCTCGACGACGTCGCCGTAGGCCAGCGCGACGGAGCTGTCGGGCGCCAACGTCGCGACCGGCACCCGCGCCGCCGCGGCGTCCGCCACCAAGGCCGACCGCAGGCGGATCCGCGCGATGGGCGGAAGCCCAGCCTCCGTCAGCTGGTCCTCAACCGTCCGGCTGCTGACGCGGGTTGGACTCCAACGCGTCACCACGGCGACCAGCGGCGGCGCCTCTCCGCCGAGGCGCCTGGCGAGCTTGGCGATCGTGACGCGCAGCTCGAGGATTCCGTGAACCGCACCCTCATCCTCGGCGCTGACTGGGGCGAGCACGGAGTCAGCGCACACGAGTGCGTTGACGGTCAGGAGGCCGAGGTTTGGGGGAGTGTCAATCACGACCTCGTCGTACTCGTCAATCAACGCTTCGAGCGCGTCGTGCAGGAACCGCTCGCGCCCGAGCTCGCCGACCAAACTCATCTCGACACCGGCCAGCTCGGCGGCTGCCGGGATCACGTCGACGCCGTGCACGCCTCGCACGACCGCGTCGCTCGCGCTCGCTCGCCCGGCGAGCACGTCCACCAAATTCACACCGAGCGAACGGGCATCGAGCCCGAGCTGGCGGGTGAGCGCAAACTGCGGGTCCGTGTCGACGACAAGGACACGCCCGTCCCGGCGGGCGAGTAGTGCACCGATGTTCGCGGCTGTCGTCGTCTTGCCGACACCGCCCTTTTGGTTTGCCACGACAGTGACCATCACGACACCTCCTGTTGGTTGATCTGTGAGCCCGTCGGCGTTAGCGCCGGGCGTCCGTCTCCCCGACCGAACGCTCTGCGCTCGGACTCATCCGCAAGCCGCAGCTCGCGCCCGACCCGGGCAGAGCAGTTCGCCAGCAGCCGGCCGAACCGTTTGGTGGTCCATGCACCTGTCGCCGATGGCAACGCCAGGACGAGCCGAAACTCGCCGTCGACCGCGATCAGCTCCACCGGCTCGAGCCAGATGGCGAACGTGCTCTCACCGACCGTCTCCTCCAGCAGCTCGCGGATTCGTTGCCAGTCGCTGCGATCGGCAGTAGCCGGGATCCCGAGGCCTCGACGGACTTCGTCCAGGTCAATACGTCCGAGGCGTCGTCGTCGCCGTCCGCGCTCGGTGACGTAGCTCTGCTCAACGGTCACCGAGTCGGGCGAGCTCCCCCCTTCAGGGGGGCTGGGGGGGTCTTTCCTGGTTCTGGGGTTCTGGGGTTCCCTTCCCGCGCGCGCGTTAGGCGCCGGGGTTTCTGCCGGGGTTTGTGCCGGGGTTTCCGGCGGCCCAAGCTCGAGAAGTGTCTGATCCTGGTCGCCCTTTGCGGCTGAAACTCCGGTCAGGACTGGACAGTTCTCAGGCGAAAGTGTCCGACTGTGACCGCCCTTTACCGCGGAAACCCCGGTCAGGATCGGACGGTTTCCACGCCACAGTGTCTGATCCTGACCGCCCTTTTCACCACTGGTCGTTGACGGTTCAAGGGCAGCGGCTCGGCGGTCCGACGACGCTGCCGCTGCCAAAGGACGTGCCCCGGCGGGTGGCGACACCCGCCGCGGAACGCGGTGGGGGAGCCGCTGGCCGGCGCGCGGATCGCGAACGCTCCACACGTTTGTGTTCCCGCGGCCGCCCAGGCCGCTCACGAGCTCGAGCTGTCCCGTAGCGAGCAACGCCGCTCGCGCGCGGCGATAGGTCCGGTCGGCAATGCCGGCCGCCGCGCACAGCTGCTCGGTCGAGAGGTCATACACCGCTCCCTCTTCGTCCGCGAGCGCCGCCATCGTGGAAAGAAGGAGCCGCTCGGGGCCCCGGGCCCGGCTGTAGACGAGCACGCTCTCGAAGAGGTCGACGTTGATGTCGCCGTCCCACCACGGACCGGTGTCCGCGAACATGAGGGTGACCGTGCTCGCTCGCCCACGGCCGGTGGCGCGCTCACCGACGGCGACGAGCCCGCGCGCTACGAGCTGCTCCCGCGCCTGCTGGTACCGGCTCCTGCTAAGTCCGGCTCGCGCCGACGCGGCTGGTGCGCCCGGCCAGGCGCGGTTCTCGCGGCCGGCGAAGCTCGCAAGCGACAGCGCCACCAGGCGCTGGCCCGATGCAAGGTCGGTCCGCGCGAGCACGGCGGCGATCGCCTGTCGGCTCATCCACCACACTCCAAACTTGAGCCTGTGCATCTGATCGTCGGCTTCCACAAGTCCGTCCGCGGCGTCGTTAGACTTGACTCCCGTCCCGCTACGGACTCAGAGCTTCGGTTGTTGCCTCGATCCCCCTCAGCTGTTGTCGCAGCTGGTCCGGGGGTCGAAGCCGTTAAGGGGCAGATCGCTCGTCCGCTCGGCGGACGAGGGCCCGATGGTCGGGATCTCACCGCCTAGCGTTCACCCCCTCGGAGCGTCTGTTGGCTCCGAGGAGGACCGGCGGCTCGGCGGCCGCGGCGCTGGTCCACGCTGCTACTTCCGTGGACCAGCGTCCCGAAAAGTGCCTGCAAATGAATCGAGCTTTCGCCCAGCTCCAGTGCGGCTCTGACGGGTGAATACCCAGCAAATCACGCCAATTTGCCCGCTTCGGCGGGCTTCTTTGCAAGCAGGAGGTCGCCGGTTCGATCCCGGCTGGCTCCATTTCGCGGAATCCCTGCAAATCTGCTGGTTTTACGCGCCGCCGTCGACAGGAAATTGGAATGAGTTCACGGAAGAGGGGCCATGGCGGGGGCATTGGTCGACACCCCGGGACCGTACGACCCGATTCGTCTAAGAGAACGCGGGGCTACTTGGGGCGCGGCTGAGAGACCCGGTTTCGTGATCGCGCGGGACTGAGTGCCGCCGTGCTCGGCGGCGGCTGAGCCGACCCGCCGGATGCTCGCATTCCGCGGAAACCGAGACTCCGGCCGCGTCGCCAGTGATGCTCTTCGAGGAACGAAAGCAGGGCGCCCGGTTCCATCTGGCTGAGAGCGGAAGTAAGCCCGCTCATTCGGAGCAGACGAGACCACTCGCTGACGCTGGCGTCAGCGAACGTGGGCCGCTTGCGCTAGCGTCCGCTGCCGCTCTCATCCGACGTCCTCGCGTTGGAGGGCTGGGGTGCTTGGCGGCTCTGCGCCGTTCAGGGAAGGGGCCGGCGGATCGACAACGTAGTGGAGCTCCGGCTAGAGGGTGATCACGATCTTGCCGTGGACGTGTCGGTCGGCCTGGAGCGTCGCGGCCTCCCGGATCTGCTCGATTGGGAACCTCGCTGCGATCGGGATCGTGATCTGCCCGGCGGCGATCGCGTCGGCGATTTGGGGTAGCGCGTCGGGCTCGGCGTCCCTGCTGAAAGCGGCGTGCGCGCCGCCGGGAGGGGTTGGGCCGGCGGCGATGGCGGAGATGCGCTCGGGTGCGACGCCGAGAGCGAGCGCGGTTTCAACCGTTTCGGTGCCGAACAGGTCAACCGCAGCGGTGATGCCGTGGGGGGCCAGCGCCCGCACCCGGTTCGCCAGGCCGGGGCCGTAGGTGACGGGCTCGGCTCCGAGCTCGCGCAGGAACGGGAACGTGTCCTGTGAGGCGGTCCCGATCACCGTTGCGCCGGCGAGTCGGGCCAGTTGCACAGCGAACACGCCCACACCGCCGGCCGCTCCGCCGATCAGGACGGTGTCCTGCGGCGTGAGGTCGATCGCCGCAAGTGCGGCTGAAGCGGCGGTGCCGGCAACGGGCAGCGTGCTCGCGATTTCGTCGCTGAGGCCCTCCGGTGTGCGAAACAGGGCCCTGCCTGCCTCGGGTGGCGTCTTGATCACGACGAAGTCCGCAGCGGCTCGCTCGATCACGCCGCCGTAGACGCGTTCGCCGACGGCGAACCCGCTGGCGCCATCACCGACCTCGTCGACGACGCCGGCGAAGTCGTAGCCGAACCCGGACGGGACGGTGATGTTGAACCGGGCAGCGAGCTCAGGGGTCGCCGCGATAGCCGGGTCCATCGGGTTGAGGCCGACGGCTGCGATGCGAACGCGGATCTCGCCCGGGCCGGCGTGCGGCTCCGGAACGTCGTGCAGCTCTAGAACCTCTGGGCCTCCGAACTTCTCATAGATGACAGCTCGACTCATGGGGTGGATCTCCAGTGCTTGAAGTTAAGTGCTCAGGAAAGTGCTCATGGGGGTCGCGGGTGCTTCAAAGAGCGATCACCCTGGGTAGCCCCCCCCGAAAGGTCTTCGAGCAGGCTCGGGTGGGTCGGCTGCCAACCGAACCTCTTCTGGGTCAACGCGCTCGATGACGGCTGGTTGACGCCGAAGATGGCGCCGAGGAAGCCGAAGTTCTCCGCTGGGACCTCCTCGACCGCTAGGCCGAGCTCGTGACCGATCGTCTCGGCGATCGAGAGCATCGTGTCTCCTTCATCACCAACCGCGTGGACCACGGTGCCGGGAGTGGCTTCTTCAAGCACCAGCCGGAAGAGCCGGGCGGCGTCGAGCTGGTGCACCGCCGGCCAGCGCTGAGTGCCGTCGCCGACGTACGCGGAGACCCCGGTGCGCTGGGCCGCGCCGACCAGGATCGAGGCGAAGCCGTACGGGCCGCCCTGGGTTTGAACCGAGCGGGGCAGGCGGACAACCGCGGAGCGGACACCCCGCCCAGCGAGGTCAATCACGGCCTGTGCGTTACGGCCGCGGCCGCCCGCTGGGCCCTCGGTGGGCGCCGGGTCCTCTTCAGTCGAGGCACGTACCGCAACGACCGGGGTGCCGGAAGCAATAACCAGCGGCTTGCCACTCCCCTCAAGCGCCGACCCGAACGTGTTCACCGCCAGGGCCTCCTCGTTCACCGAGTGCTCGAAGCGGCTGAAGTCATGACCGAACGCGAGATGGATCACACCATCGGACTCGAGGGCACCGGCCCGCAGGCTTTCGGGATCGCTGAGATCGCCGCGAAGCACTGACACGCCTGCCGCGGTCAGAGCTGAGGCCGAGGTGTCTGAGCGGGCCAGGCCGAGGACCTCGTGGCCCGCCGCGATCAGCTCGGTGCATACGGCCGAACCAATCCCGCCGCTGGCGCCGGTGACAAATACGCGCATGAGAACCTCCCTGGTGATAAGACCTTTATCTCATCACCGTAGCAGAGTGATGCGATAAAGGTCCTATCGCTACGATTGCGCCAATGCCACGCTGGGAACCTGACGCGCGCGAACGGCTCGTTGCCGCAGCGCTCCACCTGTTCTCAGAGCAGGGCTTCGACGACACCACCGTCGCCGAGATCGCCGATCGCGCCGGGCTCACCAAGAGCACCTTCTTCCGCTACTTCCCAGACAAACGCGACGTCCTGGCTGCCGGCCAGGAGACCCTGTCGCGGCTGTTCGTCGAAGGCATCTCAGAAGCGCCGGCGGACGCCACCCCCCTGACCGCAGTCGCCGCGGGATTGGAACGCGCGGCCCGGGCGATGCGACCGTTCAACCGCGAACTCGCACCGCACATGCAGGCCGCCATCGCGGCCAGCACCGAACTCCAAGAACGCGCCGCGCTCAAGCAGGTCGGCCTGGCCGCGGCAATGGCCGACGCTCTGCGCGCCCGCGGCATTC
Source organism: uncultured Solirubrobacterales bacterium (assembly GCA_963850335.1). Lineage (GTDB taxonomy): Bacteria > Actinomycetota > Thermoleophilia > Solirubrobacterales > Solirubrobacteraceae > Palsa-465. The sequence continues at coordinate 725,491 of CAWKKY010000005.1, forward strand.
CCGACTCGGTCGCGACGCTGTCGGCCGAGTTGGGCGTGCTCGCATTCCGAGACGCGTACGCCACATGGGCCAAGGCCGACAACGAGCAAGAGTTCAGCGAACTAGCACGCGCCGCGTTGGAACGGCTGCGCACCACAGTCACTGAACTCGGTTGACATCCCCTCCCGCAGTGATCCTGGCGCTCGCGACGGTCGACGATCAACGTCGCCCAGTGGATCATCGCGACGCGGGCGTCAGCACCGCAGCGATCCACGGTCGTGTCCGGGGCGCGCCGGGCTGGCTCCTGACCACACATGCCGACCTCAGTCCAGTTGCACCCGGCAGGCCGGCTCGCAACGCTGACGGTCTCGAGATCCGCGCGAAGCACGTCTCTCGCAGTCGGCGACGAGATGCCCGTCGAACATCAGAAGCAGGGTGCGGCTGGCCGCCGTGCCCGCCGGCACCTGCTGGTGCTTCACGCCTATCTGGGTCACGCCAGGCTGCCGACCGCTTCGAGCCAGGATCGGTAGAGCCGCGACGCCGGGCAAGGGTGCCTGCACGCGTCAGGGACGCTGGTTGGCGCCGGGTCTCGCGGCCGCGTGTGAGCCGGCGGCGGGATCGACTCTCGGTAGAGCTCGGCCACCGGCTTGGCCACCGCCGTCTGATGGACCTGCGTGCATGTGCGAGTGCCGGGGGTCCGCGCGTAGTTGTGGGTCTCCGCTTCGCCAGTGGGGAACGTCCGACCGCTGCGTTGGGGTTGGCCCTTCCCGATCGTCGTCCGCCCGCCGGCCGCGAGCGTCGCGCTCATGGAGAGGCTGGCGGCTGGGGGGTCGGGGTTTGGAGCCGCTCGCTGATTGCCTGGCGGGCTCGCGCGAACGCGGTGGGGTCGTCGAGGAGGATGAACGCGTTGTTGGCGGCGACGAGTAGGGCCTTGAGTTCGAAGGCGAGTTGGGCGGGGTCGGCGTCGAGTTCACCGAGTTCGATCGCTTCGCGGGCGAGTCGTTCGAGCAGCGTCAGCCATTCGCGTTGCTGGGTGGCGATCGCGTTGCGGACGGGGCCGGGCCGGGTGCCGACGTCCGCGGCGGCTGCGGAGAAGAAGCAGCCGCCGGGGAAGACGCGACGTTCGATGTGTGAGAGGTAGGCGTCGCACGCCGCGAGCAGTCGCCTGAGCCCTTTGGGTGCGCGGAGCGCGGGGCGCAGGACCTCGTTCACGAAGGTTGCGCGGGCGGTGTCGATCGTTGCGAGTTGGAGTTCCTGCTTGGATCCGAAGTGGGCGTACAGGCCGCTCTTGCTCATGCTGGTCGCGAGCGCGAGGCGGCCGATCGTGAGGCCCTCGAGACCGTCGACCGTCGCCAGGCGCGCGGCTTGGTCGAGGATCGCCGTGCGGGTTCGCTCGCCCTTGGTCTGCTCGTCGGTCTCGACCGCCATCGAACGAAGCATAGAAGAACGATCGTGCTATTCTTCCGGGGACGGAATAGAACGACCGTGCTTTTCAGCTCGGGTGGCAGAGAGGAACGGGACGTGGTGGTGAGCACGGATTATCTGGTCACAGGAGCGGGTGCGAGCGGCCTGGCGTTCGCCGACGCGCTGGTGGCCGAGGCGGACGTCGAGGTGACCGTGATCGACCGTCGGCAGGCTCCCGGAGGTCACTGGCAGGATGCGTATCCGTTCGTTCGCCTGCACACCCCTTCCGCTTACTACGGCGTGAACTCGCTGCCGCTCGGCGAGGATCGGATCAGACCGACGGCGAGAACGCCGGGTTCTACGAGCGGGCGGCCGGAGCTGAGGTCTTCGAGTACTTTGCGCAGGCGGCGGCGCGGCTCACGCAGACGGGCCGGGTCCGCGTACTCACCGGCCACGAGCACCTGGGCGCCGGGAGCGACGGTGAGCAGGTCAGAGACGTGGCCACCGGAGAGCTTCACGAGATCGCGGTACGTCGCAAGGTCGTCGATGCACGGTACCTGGAGGCGTCGATCCCGGCGACCCACCGCGCCCCGTTTGACGTGGCGCCGGGCGTTCGGGTCGTCCCCGTCAACGACCTGCCGGCGGCGTCGCGGTCGGCCTGCTCCTACGCCGTCCTCGGGTCCGGCAAGACGGCGGCGGACGCGTGCGTCTGGCTGCTGGATAACGACGTTCAGCCCGATCGGATTCGCTGGATCCGGCCTCGCGACGCGTGGTTCTACGACCGCCGCCACTTTCAGCCACTGGAGCAGGTCGGCAGCGATCATGGAGGGGAACTCCCTCGATGCCGAGGCCGGCGCCGAAGCGGCGAACGTCGACGACCTCTTCGAGCGGCTCGAGGCTTCAGGGCGACTCGTGCGCATCGACCCGGCATGGCCGGCCACGATGTACCGCGGCACGATGCTCGGCGCCGGCGAGCTGGAGGCCCTGCGCCAGATCGAAGACGTCGTCAGGCTCGGCCGCGTGCGGCGAGATCGAGGCGGACCGGATCGTGCTCGAGCGCGGGGAGACCGAGACGGCACCGAACGTCGTGCACGTGGACTGCACGGCGCTCGGCCTGAACAATGCCCCCGCCACGCCGATCTTCCAGCCCGGGCGGATCGTGCTCCAGCAGGTTCGGCACCTCTCGCCCTCCTTCAACGCCGCCCTCGTTGGCTTCGTCGAGGCGCACCGGGACAGGACGCGGACAAGAACCGGCTCTGCCCACCCAACCCCTACCCCAGCAGCATCGAGGACTGGCCGCGCATGATGAGCCGCACATGGAGAACGGAGGGGCGGTGGCTGAGCGAGCCCGACCTCTCAGCGTGGGTGGCCCAGAGCCGGCTCAACCTGCTGCGCGCGCTTCCCGACCACGCGGCTGAGCCGTCCGTGCAAACGGCGGTCAAGCGATACCTCACGCACGTCGGCAACGCAATCCAGAACCTCACGCAGCTACACGCGGGCCTGTCAACCGGCCAGCTTCCCACGCTCGATCTGAAACCCAACCACAAGGAGGTCTCATGCCACTGATCAACGTCAAAGTCATCAAGGGCGTGTTCACGCCCGAACAGAAGACGCAGATCGCCGAGCGCCTCACCGATGCGATGGTCAGCATCGAGGGCGAGAACATGCGCCAGGTCACCTGGTGCGTGATCGAGGAGGTCAACAGCGGCGAGTGGGCGATCGGCGGCCAATGCCTGACAACCGAGGCCGTGCACGCACTCGCGGCCGGCGTCCCCGCCACGGCATAAGACCAATCACCACGAACAGGCCCGGCGGCTTGCCGGCGCCGGACACAGGGGGCCACCAAGCCCGGGAAGCACGATGCTCGTGCCAGAGCAAAGGCAGGGCGCGGCTCGGATGACGAGTCCGCCCTGCTGTTCGCCATAAGCAGGGTCGCGCGCCGGTGCCTGTTAGGGCCCTAGTGGCGCTCGTGCTTTTTGGCCGAGCGGGCGGTGCCGGCCAAGCCCACGTCGAGTTCGCGTACAGGCTCGGGGGTCGGGAACTCCTGCTCGCAGGTGGCGGTGAGATACGGGCCGCGTAGCGCCGCGCGGCAGGAATCGCGCCCACCGCTCTGGGATCATCCTCGAACTGCACGATCCCGTCGCCGGAGTCGAGATCGGGAGACCAGACGCGCTCGATGATCTCGCGCGCCTTGGTCTCGTCGCCGTCGATCCGGAGGTCGCGACCGTTCACGTGCAGGGTGGCGAACCGCCGCGGATGGCGGTCGTTGCGGTCCAGTTCGTAGAGCTCGACGTCGACCATGAGCGTCAATCGGGACGTTAGCGCTGGGGGCGGATTCCTCGCGACGGGCTCGTCGACCGCCGCCTGGCTGGCGTGGCTGAGGGGCGGCTGACGGGCGCTTCGTCGACCGGTGGGCTTTGGGTGGGATGCGGTAGCCGCAGCGAGTCGGCAGCTCCGCGTCTAGCGTGCTCGGCTCGTGGAGCGCTCGGGCGCTGCCGAACTCCCGGGGCCCGAGCAGCCTGCCGTCGCGAAGCAGTCGGGCCGCGCGGTCCTGCAGGCACGCGGCGCGCTCCGGTTCGAGCAGCAGCGCGATCTCATCCAGCGCACCGGCGCGCTGCGCGTGGCGCAGGAGCCGTGCTCGGCTGCCGTGAGCTGGGCGGCGGCGGTGTGGCGCCAGGCGACGAACATGGTGACGTTGCTCGGGTCGCCTTCGCGGGCGAAGCCGTAGCCGTGGTCGATCAGGTGAAGCCGCTGCTGTGCCTCGTCCCACAGGTAGTTGGCGGCGTGGCGATCCTGCTGGGCCGAGACCGAGTCGAACAGCGCCGCGGCCATGCACTGGTCGGGCGCGGCGGCAAACGGGCGGTCGAAGTGAAACCAGTCGCCCGAGACCTTCAGCGCCAGCACGCCCTCGACGTCGCCCCACACCCCTTGGAACTCCCGCCACACGCACGCGGGGACCATCTCGGAGTAGGGCGGGCCGAGCAGCTTGGCCAGCTGCCACGCGGCGCACTCGTGCAACAGGGTCTCCTCGGGGCGGTGGCCGTAGTGGGCGGCGACGCGCTGATCGACCCCGCCCAGCGGTTTGAAGATCGCCTCCTCGCCGTCGGTCAGGCCGAACCATGTAGCTCGAGTTGACGCCGCCGCGCGGGTTGATCTCCATCTCGGCCACTTCACCGTGGGCGAGCTTCCGCTCTCGTGTCGCTCTCCTCCTGCAGGCCGCGCAGCCGGCTCAGGCGCTGCTCGACGCTCATCGCCTACCGTCGCGAGCGAGGGCGAGCCATCCCGGACGTGAGTGGCGGGAGCCCGGCACCGGGGCATCGCGGGAGAGCTTCTGCCCGGCGATGAGGTGACCGTCGAGATCTCCGAGGCGTCGCTCGAGCAGGCCAGCCATGTCTGGGGCGACGCCGGCCAAGACCGACCTATGGCTCGTTATGTGAGTGGCGGCCATTGTTTGCAACGAGGCCGGGCGCGGGTCGGCGAGACCCGCCGGAGCTCGGGGTAGGTCGGACGGACGCTCACGGGAGTCCGCAACGGCCGATCACCACACTTGACCTTCTGGGGCGATCGGCAGGTAGCGAAGCCGGGCGTCGATTCTGCGTCGTAACCTGGCCGAGCCTCCCCTGGCGGTTCTTGCGCACGATGATGTCCATCTCGCCGGGGCGTTCGGAGTCGCGGTCGTAGTAGTCGTCGCGGTAGAGCATCAGCACGCAGTCGGCGTCGGCCTCGATCTGGCCGGACTCGCGCAGGTCGGAGAGCAGCGGGCGTTTGTCGGGCCGCTGCTCGACTGCGCGTGAGAGCTGAGCGACGGCGATCACCGGGCAGCTGCAGCTCGCGGGCCAGGCGCTTGAGTCCGCGGCTGAACTCCGAGACGTCCTCGACCCGGTTGCCGGTCGGACGCTCGGCGCGCATCAGCTGCAGGTAGTCGACGACGATCAGCCGAGGTCGTCGTGGCGTACGGCGAGCTGGCGGGCCTGGGCGCGCAGCTTGAACAGCGACAGGTCGCCGTCGTCGAGCAGGTGAAACGGCACTCCGGCGGCGTCGGCGGCGGCCTTGAGCAGCGCCGGCCAGTCCTGGGCCGTGACGTTGCCGAGGTGGAGCCGCTCGGGGTCGACGCCGGACTCGGCGGCGAGGTGGCGCTGGGCGGTTTCTGAGTCGCTCATCTCAAGCGAGGCGAACAGCACGCGCTGTGCTCGTGGTGGCGGCGTGGCGGGCGAACTGCAGCGACGAGCAGGCTCTTGCCCATCGCCGGCCGTGCGGCGACGACGTAGAGGCGGCCGTCTTGTAGGCCGCCGAGCAGCCGGTCGAGCTCGCTGAGGCCGGTCGCGAGGCCCGGGAGCTCGCGCTGGTCGTCCGGCGGCCTGCTCGAGGCGGTCGATCTCCTCTTCGACGCGCGTGCTCGAGCAGTCGCTGGCGGCCGGCGAGCTGTCGCGGCCGCGGAGCGCGAAGATCAGCCGCTCGGCCTCCTCGATCAGCTCCTCTCCGCCCCGGCCGTGCGCTCGCACGACTGCGCCTGGATCTCGTAGGTGGCGGTCAGCAGCCGCTCGCAGCTGCGCGTTGTCGCGCACGATCCGCCCGTATCGCGGGCGTGGCCGGCGGCCGGCACCCAGCCGGCGAGCTCGCTCGATCGCCTCGGGCGCCGCCGACCTGCTCGAGCCGACCGTCCTGGCGAGCTGCTCGGCGACGGTGAGATGGTCGATCGTGCTCGTCGACGCTCGTGAGCTGGCAGCATCGCCTCGAACACGAGCCCGTATTGTTCGCGGTAGAAGTGCTCGGCGCGCAAGCTGCTCGTCGGCCACGAGCCGCGTACAGGTGGCGCTCGTCGAGCAGCACCGCGCCGAGCACCGAGTTCTCGGCGTCGAGGTTGTGCGGCGGGACGGCGCTGGTCGGGTCGGGGCCGTTGGTGGTCGTGCTCATGCGGCGTGCTCCTCTCGTGGTCGTTGGCGTGGCGGCGAGCTCGGCCCAGATCTCGGCGTAGCGGCGCTCGACGAACTGCATCGGCTCGCTCGCAGAGCGCCGACCAGCGCACCCGCTCGACGAACTGGGCGAACAGCGCGTCGTGCGCTGGCGAGCTCGTCGAGCGCCGGCCGCGCGTCCGTCGCGGCCGTGGCGCTGGATCGCGCGCTCGAGCGCCTGTCGGGCCTCTGCCCAGCTGCTGTGCGCCGCGCGCTGGCCGGCGAGTCGACGAGCGGTCGCGGTGCGCTGCGCGGCGGGCGTAGGCGCGGGCGATCAGTTGGTCGGCGACCTTCGCGAAGCCGGGCATCGTCAGCGCTTGGGAGCCGAGGATCTCGTCGTTGACCATGTACGCGAGCGCTCGCGTCGAGCCGCTCGCGCGGGTGACGCTCGAGCAGCGCGCCGGCGGCGGCCAGCCACGCGCGCGCGGTTCGCGGCGTAGTCGCTGCGCGGGGCTGTCGCCGAGCACCGGCTCCCAGGCGGCGAGCAGCGCCTCGCAGAGCTGCTCCGGTCGGTCGAGCAGCTCTCCCCTCCCCCCTGCTGTTCCATCGACTGAGCGTAGTAGCGGTAAGGGATGTTTTCTATTGCTGTTTGTTCTACCTGCTCCTCCCGCGCGCGCGTTAGAGGGCGGCGAGACGGATGCCGGGGCTGGCGGATTCGCCGCCATGCCCGGTACCGGTCCTCCGCCCTGCCAGTACCGTTCTGCCGCGCTGCGGGTACCGTTACGCCGCCCTGCCGGTACCCGTCCTGCCGCCCTGGCAGTACCGTTTTGCCGGGTCTGCCGGTTTCGAATCGCCGCCCTGCTCGGCGGCGGCTCGGGGCCTCGCGGATCGTGTAGACGCTCGGCAGGTGGCGGCCGCCGTTTGCACGCGCGCCGGCGGTCGATCTCAGCAGTCCGGCGCGCTCGAGCGCACGGTTGCAGTCATCGACGCGGTCGACGGTCAGCCCGGAGCGGGCGGCGATGTCGCCGCGCATCACCTCGGCGGCGAGGCCGCCGTGCGTCGTGCGCGCTGTTCGGCGCAGAACTCGAGCAGCACCACGACCAGGCCGAGGTCGCGGAGCAGGTGCCTTCCGTGCGCGGCGTGGCGAGGTGGTCAGCCATCGCGACGGTCAGCGCGATCCATGGGTCGTCGAGGATCAGCAGATGAAGCAGGCTGATGACGGCGCCGGTCGCGCGATCGCTGAGCCGCTCGTAGCGGACCACCTCGCGAGCGCTCCAGCGCGTCGAGCAGCAGCTTGACGCTGCGCTTGCTCATCTGCCCGCGGGCGGCCAGCATGTCGTAGGGAGCGCGCACGACGCGGTGCTCGCCGGTGTGCCGCTGCTCGTTGGCGAGTTGGCACAGCAGCGCGTAGAAGCCGATCGCGCGCAGTCTGCCGCGGTCCTGACGTCTCGTCGCGGATCGCGTCGACCGCGCGCAGGCGCACCTGGAAGAACGGCAGCTCGCGGCGGTCGCGGATCGTCCGCCGGTCCGCCGCTCGGCGTGCTGACGCTGCGCGCGCTCACGGTTCGACCCGGCGAGCGCAGGACTGCACCCGGTCGAGCGCGAACGCACGCGGGTAGTGCGATCGCACTGGTGAGCAGCACGCGGCCGCGCAGGCTCGGCTGCATTGCGCCTCGACGAGGGATCGCGCACGGGCAGGATGTTGCCGCGGCGAGGGATAAGATGTGGAGGTGCAGTCAGGCATTTCGTCTGAGCTGAAGCGTCGTCCCGGCACGGGCGGCGCTTCTTCGTTAGGCGGCTTCGCGAACGGACTCCTCCTGTTCTGGCGTGGAACTGAGCGACACGCGCGAAGCGCGCGCGCGGTGACGCTCCTGGCGAAACGTGCCGGCGGCCCGCGCGAGATGCAGCTCGAAGCGGCGCTTGCTGCGCGGCGCGGGACGCACCTCGGCGCGAAGGTAGGTCTGGTCGGTGGCGAGGATGCTCACGCAGGCGGCCTCGAAGTCGATCGCTTGCGGTTGCCGTGCGTGAGCCCGAAGGCCTCATAGACATCGGTGTCGAGCGGCGAGCACCAGCGTTCTGCACCTCGATCGCGTCCTCCTCATCGGCGGGCTCGATCGTGTCGACGGCCCCGCGGTCGGTCAGCGCGCGCGACGAGCTGCTCGCAGCTCGTCGTGGCGAGTCAGGTCGCGGCAGCCGGTGGGTGCGCCAGCCGGCATAGGACTCAAGCTGGACCCAGATGCGTTTCGCCGAGCCGCGCAACGCGCGCTGGACCTCGTAGTCGAGGATCACGCCTTGGTCGCGGCGCACGCTGTCGGCGAGCCATTTGGGGAGCACCATGCTCCAGGTCGCCTTCTCGTCGGCGGACGCCCGCGGCAAGCGAGGCCAGCTCGCGACTGCGTCGCGGTCGTTCCGCCGTGGCGGCTTCGAACACCGGTGCCATTTCCGACTACGAGCGCCAGCGGCTTCGAGCAGGTTCAGCTCCCAGCTGGACCCTTCGGCGGGCTCGAGCGTGTACGGGTCGATGCCGACCACCACCACCCGCGTCTTGAGCAGCTCGGTGATCGCGTCGGCGACACGGCGACGCAGCGAGCCGGACTTGCCGTTGGCGCCCCACAGTCGTCGCGCGTACTCCGAGAGGTTGAAGTCGATCCGCTGGTGGTCGGGGCAGCCGGCCTCCTTGAACATCTGGCTGCCGACGGTCCAGACGTTGAACGCGGTCTCGCTGACAGCTTGCCGCCGTCAGCGACTGCGACCAGTCCGACCACCCCGTCGGTGGCGGCAGCGCTCGCGCCTGGCTTGGTCGGCGGGCCGCTTGCGGTCGATCTGGAAGATCCCGACGAGCTGGCCGATCCGCTGCTCGACGTAGCTGCGGTGGAGTGGGAGGTTGTCGTCGGCTTGGGCCATGCTGCGGACATGGAGCATTGGTGGTCGTGCTCGGACAGACTTCGACGTCTCGAGGCGCGGTTGCTCACGGCTGCGTCCCCCCACACTCCGCGTTGCACCACGTCTGCGTCCCCCCACCTGCGGCGTTGACCTCACGGCTGCGTCCCCCCGAGACCCCGCTGCAGCGACGTCGAGTTGGGCGGTGCGGCACGCGTCGCCGGGTCTGGGGCACATCCGGTGGTCCACGGCTGATTCGGGGGGAAAAGCGTCGTGAACCCGGGATATCGGGGGGACAGGAGGGTGCGAACGGGCCCAGGCCTGCGTTTATCGAGGGGACTGAACGTCGGGACGCGAGCTATACGCCAGGCTGGTCCTGCGGACGCCCGACCTGCCGAGGCTGGTGGCGCCCGCGCTCATGTGCGCACGGTTATTGCCGCTCACCCAACGTCATCTGACGTATCCACGCCGATCCTACGCCGTCAGAGGCGGATACCCCGCCGGCTCTTGCGCCGTGGAGACCGGTTGGCCAGCCGCTAGGCCGGCGCGTACTCGCCACATCCTCACTCCACGCGTGGCGTGGCCGCGTCGCGTTATCTTGCTTATCTCGGTTATCTATTTGATCGCTTATCTAGTGAGTTCGTCATCTCCGGTGGATGCTGGTCGTAGGCGTGTAGCGATGTGGCCTGTCGCGTCCGTTCGACAGAAGTCGGCCGCGAGTCGGTTTCGCCGGCATTGCTCGGAGCAGGATGCGTTCGGACACCTGGCTGATGGCACAGTCGCTGCGGGAGGGGTGACGGTGCCGCGGCGTCGAATGACGGAGGGAGAGCGTTCATGGCGAAAGCACGGTGTCACAGCGATCGCCGCTCAGAAGGGCGGTACCGGAAAGACGGCGCTGGCGGCGAGCCTCGGCCCGCTCTGGGCGTACGCGGGGGAGCGGACGCTGCTGATCGATCTCGATCAACAGGCGAACCTGACGTACGCGTTCGCGGTCGATCCCGAGCAGCTCGATGCGACGGTCGTCGACGTGCTCGCCCGCGAAAGCCGTGCCGGTCGAGAACGCGGTTTCAGGGGTACATGGGGTCGACGGGCTGGACCTGCTGCCGTGCGACGAGCGCGCCGAGGCGCTGGACACGCAGCTGCGCTCAGAGACGATGGGCGTCTACAAGCTGAGCGACGCGCTGAAGCCGCTGCGCGGGCGCTATGACCGGATCTTCTTGGACTGTCCGCCGAACATCGGCGAGCTGACGGTCTCAGCGCTGCTGGCGGCGACGAAATCATCTGCCCGGTGAACATGGGGGACTCAACGCGGTGCGGGGCTGAGCCGGTTGACCGCAGACGGTCGAGAAGCTCAATCGCCGGGACGCTGGGTCAGCTTCAAGAGCCTGGTGAAGGTCAAATGCGACGATCGCGAGAACCGCTACCGGCTCAACAGCGACGCGCTCGGCCGAGCTGGCTCAGCGCTCGAGCTCCCGGTCGCGGGCACCGAGATCCGCGCCCGGGCGGCGTGGGGCACGGCGGTCACCCAGGACCTGCCGCTGATCTTGCTTGACCAGAGCGACCGCGGCACGCACGAGGCGCAGGCCGACATGCACCACCTCGCGCCGTGAGCTGTGGCCGAGCGTCGACTTCCTGTATCCGAGCGAGATCAGGACCGAGCGCAGGCGGCCGCGGAGCCCGCCGGCGGCTGCGTGATGCCGCTTCGTCCGGTCTCCGAGCTCGGGCTGGCGGACGCCACCGACGTCGATGCACGCGACGATCTGCGCCGGCTCCGTCGACTCCCGCGTCGTCCGCGCACCCGGAGGCGTTCGCGGCGGCGCGCTAGCTCCGGCCGGGCGGGCCGTCTGAGGGTGAGAGTGCGCGCCGAAGGCGGCGTCCGCCACCGTCCAGGGGTGTCTCTGGCGGATGAGCCGACGATCTTCGTGCAGACCATGCTCGCCGGCGAGTTGCACCAGCGGCTCGCGGACGCGTCCCACGCGCTCGCCGCCGAGCATCGGAAGCTGCGGAAGTACAAGACGATTCTTGGGCGCTCTTCTTGGCGCTATGTGCGGCCAGAGGACCCCGAATCGCTGCGCGAGCTCGGCGGCGCCCTCGATGGCTATCTCGCGACCGATATCGCTGAAGCTCCGGCCGAGATCAAGGCCGGGGCTCATCTGCCGTTCTCGCTGAAGTACAACCTCGATGGGGCCGCGCTCGCACTGCGCCGCACCCGACGCGATGCGTCCGCGAAGACGCTACTCAGCGCGCTGATTGGCGATATGTCGAACCGGGGGACACCGCAGCGTTGGTCGAGCTGCTCCGCAAGAACGAGGAGGTCTCGCGCCCGCAGCCGGTGCCGCTGTCTTGAGGCCCGCCTCGGCGGAGGTGCTCAAGCGGCCATGGGCGATGGATCGGGCCGGGTTTGAGGTCTGGCCAGGGCGCTGGCGAGTTCGTGTTCGGGGAACCGGAGCGCTGCGGCGGCCTGGTGTGTGTTGACGCGCTCGCGCTCGAGCTGGGCGTAGGCGCGCATGTAGCAGACGAAGATGGTCTCGAGGTCGCCGGGCGCGTGGTTGCGTCGCTCGTCGGTAAGGAAAGATCGCCGAGGGGTCGTGGCTGCGACCGTGCGCCCGCGGAGGTGATTGCGCGAAGCTTCATCGTCTTACAGAGCCTGCGGGGGGCAGACGGTCCGCCGCCTGGTGCGGCGCGCCGCGCCTTCGGCTGCTTTACGGGGCTTGGCGGAGCTCACGGCTGCGCGCCTGGCGGAAGCCGGTGGTGCGCGCGACTCCGCGCAGCCAGCGAACCCCTGGGGGTCCAGTGGGATGTCGGGGCGGCGCGGCGGAGCTTGCCGGCGGCGGTGGCCTGGAAGGCGGCGACCTGGCGGGCGCGGGTGGTGGAGGTGTGTCGCGGTTGGCTGGGGGCGGCGGCTCGTAGGTGGACATGAGCGAGGGGGCCGGCGAGCGCGAGGCTGTCAAACAGGACAGCGTCCGGTGAGCTTCTACCCCGCGCGAAGCCGGGCGGGGGCTCTTTCCTGCTGGACGGCTAACGGAGCGGAGCGATGCTCCCCGAGGCCGGTCGTCGACCCGCCGCCGAATTCAGCCGATATCGCGGCTCAGCCCTGCTCGCTGCGCGCAATCGCGATGTCTTCTTCGACGACCGCTGCAGAGAGTTGGCGCGCGATCATTACGGCTCGCCGAAGGCTCGCGCGACGGCGGGGAGGCTGATGCCCTCCAGCGCTTTGCTGAGGTCTTCCCAGGCGAGGTCGAAGCGCTCCAAGAAGGTATCTCGGGCCTCGCGGCGCCCACTGTCGGCGCGGAGGCTCGGGCGGCGGCAACCGCCGGGCGGGGGGGAGCGGCTCCCATCCGAGCCCTTCCTGTGTGGCGTCATCGCAGGCGATCTGTTGGGATTCGCAGGCGTCGGAGAAGTCTTTGAGCCGGCGCGAGAAGCCGGCGTCGGGCGGTCTAGTCGGTGCTGGCGCAGTGCCGACCTGAACGTGTGGTCGGCGGCGTTCATGTTGTTTATGGCGCGTTCAACGCTCACGCTGATCGTTGCGTCGCAACTGCGCCGTTAGCGGCTCATCTTCCAGGCGAGCCTCTGCGTTGCCGCCCGCCTCTTTGTGGAGGATCCCGAGGCCTTCGGCGAAGGCGAGGAAGTCGGGAAGGCGGATGCGGTACTCGCGGCCGCCGGTGACCTGGATCGCCGGGAGCTTGCCCTCCGAATCCAGTGGCGGACGTTCCCTCCGTGTACCGGAGCGCCTCGGCGACCTCGCTGACGGTGAGTAGCTCTTCAAATGTGGTGCGTTCGACCATAAAGTTGTGCGTTTCGTGCGCCCCAACCTACGAGTTTACGCTATTGGACGTCATTGATGGTATCTATATCCGGCTGTCTATGAGCAACAGCTCGGGCAGGGAAACCGGGTCCCACGAGCCTCCGCCGCTCGGAACGGTACGCCGCCTTCGCGTCGAGCGAGCATGTCTACGCGATCGTGCGGTTGCCGAGGACGACTGGTATGAGACCGAGCGCCTGACGGGGCAGATCACGGGCGGCATCCGGGGCGCGACGGCCGTGGAGGCGTCCCATCGCAGCGAGCCGATCGTGGCGCTGGACTGGCGGCACCGAAACCGAGTCGGGCCCCGAGCGCGGCGCACAGAATCCGGCGGAGCTTGCGGACGTCGAAGGGAGCCGAAGAGCGCCGCGAGTTGGCTGCGCCGGGGATGACGAAAGATCGCCACCGGCGATCTCGAGGGTGAAGCCGGCGTCAGCTCCCGGAGCCGGACGGATCGCGGCGGCGTGCGATCAATCCGATGTGTCCCGCGCGCCCGTGCTTGGGCTGCGGCACGGTTACCCTGAGGCGACTCCTGCTCGGTCGTTGCGCGCCAGGCTCAGCGGACGCGAGATCGCTACCTTGGGTCGGGCCAGACGCGCGAGCGTCGCAGCGCTACGCAGGGCAGCCGTCGCGACAGCCGCCGTCGGGATCGCCTCCGGTCGCTGGCGGCGCGACAAGCCACGCCGCTCGCCGCCCATAGCAAGCACGTCGGCAGCGGCTTCGCTTCGCCGCGAAAGCGGGCAGGCCACAGTCTTCGGAATCGTTGAGCACCACGTCCGGGTGCACGCAAGCGAGCCGGCGGCTTTCCCGCCAGCCGGGCGCCGGGCGGCCCGTCATCACTCTCGTCCGGTGAGCGGCCGTCGCCCGCGGGCGAGAGCCGAGCACCGCCCCGGGGACGACTTCGCCGGCGCAGAGCACGGGCTCGTACGCACGGCTCGAGCTCATCGCCTACGCACAGTGGGTCAAGCTCGTCGGCCGGGTACGGCGGGTCAACCCCGCCGCCTTCTACGCCAACCGCGCGCCCCGCCTCGCATACACAAAAGACCCAGCCCGCGTTTGGGGCCAATGGCAGCCTGGCGCCAGGCAGGGGCGCCGCTGGCACTCAGTAAGGAGACCGACCAGTGCTCAAAATCCTCAACTACATCAGCCACCACGCAATCGCGATCCTCGCGCTGATCTGCTCGCTGCTCGCCCTCGCCGGCGCCTCGTACGCCGCGCTCAGTGTCCCGGCCGGAGCCGTCGGCGCCCGCCAGCTACGCGACAACTCGATCACTCCCGAGAAGTTCAACCACCGGCAGATCAACGGGGCGGTCCGGGCGTGGGCGATCGTCGGCGCCAGCGGGCATTTGATCGCCGGCGGTGGTAGGCCGGTCATCAGGCGCAATCCGACGTTCCCCGGCGTACTACGTTCTTTGGGGGGTAAATCTCCCGCACGCGTGCGCGTCGGTCGCGACGATCAACGGCAATCAGTCGCCGAAGACCGAGCCGCCGCCGACCAGCCTGACGGCCGGCTACGCGGTGCTGGAGAACTCGTTCACCGGTAAGGGGCGTCGCAACAACGGAACGGTGGTGGAGACGTTCGACCAGGCGGGGCGGTGGCGACCGCTCGGGTTCTACATCGCGGTGATCTGCTGAGACGCAAGACAGGGGAGATTCGGGAGGAGCGCTGAGGATGAGCACGAGAGCACGGGGAGGGTGCTTGTCGTGGCCGCGACGATGGTGGCGGCCTGGTTGCTGCTCGTGACGAGTGCGCGCGCGGGGACCTACGACGTCCAAGTGTGCACGGACTTCGGCGAGGGTCCTGGCGCGTTCGTCGGCAGTTCGACCGGCGCCGGCTTCAAGACGGCCCCCGAGTGCGGGGTCAACAACGGCGGGTTCGAGGCGTTCGAGATTGACGCGCCTGCCTCCGTGCTGAACGGCTACGGCGGCAACTGGGCGGCTACAGCGCCGTCGCCGCTTGAGATCGTGGGTGCGCTTACGCGTGCGGGTGGGGTGCGCGTCGACTGTACGCTGGCGAATGACGGGTTCAGCGCGAAGTTCTTCTGGGGGACGGGCAGCAACAGCTTCAACCAGAACATCGGCTACCAGGGCGCCGGCTGCACGAACGGCGTGGGTGTGGCGGGCGAGATCAACCGGTCGATGGCGCCATCGCGGTATTTCGGCTGGAGGGTGGCCTGCACGCTGAAGCCAACCTGCATCGCGAAAAACTCTGAGGGCCGTCTTGTACTGGTTCGAGGTGTGCAGCTTCAGGTGCAGGAGAACAGCGGGCCGCTTGTGGTCCCGGCTTCCGGGAACGTGTGGTATCAGCCGGGATGGGTGCGTGCGACATGGCCGGCCACTGTCGCTGCGGGGGATGCGTCGGGCGTGTGCACGCTCGGGATTGCTGTCGACGGGCAATGGCTCGTGCCGCCGTACATCGAGCCGGCGCGTGATCGCAGTAGTTTCACGCAGTGCCACGGCTCGCAGCTGCCGGCCCTGTTGGACACGACAAGGTATCCGAACGGCGGAGTGTCGCTGCGGTTCGGGGCGACGAACGCTGCGGGGGTAACTTCGGCGCCGGCGAAGACCGTGCTCGTCGACAACGCGCCGGTGACGCTGCAGCTCTCCGGGCGCACGGATGCTCCGTCGACCGCTGGCACCCAGTACGTCACGGCAACCGCGACGGCGGGACCGAGCGGCGTTGCGATCGCGTGCTCGCTCGACGGCAGCCCCTATCAGTGGCATCTGGGCACCAACGAGGGGATCCCGGTGCAGGGCGTCGGCCAGCACCGCGTGACTTGTTGGGCGCAGAACAGCGCGGTTGATGTTTACGGGCATCCGGCGGTCTCACAGCTCGAGTCGTGGCACATCGCAATCCGTGTGCCGACGATCGCTAGCGCCTGGTTCACCAAGCGGGTCGACAAACTCAGGTGTAGGCGGGAGACCGAGCGGGTGCGCATCCCGGGCCACTGGGTCAAGGTCCGCCGGCACGGGAAGGTCGTCCGCGTGCACCGTCCGGCGCGGTGGGTGAAGAAGCGGGTGGTGCGCTGCCACCCGCGGCTGGTGCGCAGGCGGGTGCGGGTCCATGGCCATTGGCGGACGGTGCTGGTCCCGGTCTTCCCGCACCTGGTCCAGCGGACCGTGCGGCGCGTGGCGTTTGGGCAGGCCACGACCGTCAGTGGCTGGGTCGGGGCCAAGAACGGCATCGCGCTGGGCGGTCAGGTCGTGCACGTGCTGACAGCGCCGGACAACGGGTCCAATCGCTTCAAGCAGGCGGCGGTCGTGCGAACGAGACCGGATGGCGGGTGGAGCGCGCGACTGGCACCCGGGCCCGGCAGGCTGATCGAGGTGCTGTACGCCGGCTCGCCGACAACCGAGCCCACTCTCTCGGGTCCGGCGCGCTTAGTCGTTCCGGCGAAGGTGAAGCTGATCAGTGTTTCGCCGGGCCGGGTGGCTTGGGGCCAGACGGTGCGGATCACCGGCCAGCTGGTGGGCGGGTATCTGCCGCCGGGTGGGGCGCTGGTGCGGTTGCGGATCGGGCTTGGGTCGCGCTATCAGACCTACGGTGTCAAGGGGCGCGTGACCGGTAATGGCCGCTTCACGACCACCTACACGTTCGGCCGTGGCCTCGCCCGGATTTTGAGGCGTTTCTGGTTCCAGATCGCGACCCTGCCGATGGGGAACTACCCCTACGCGCCGGCCGCTTCCGGACGCCTCTACGTGCTGGTCGGCGACCACCCGCACAGGAAGCAGCACAAGCGCCGCGGGGGGTAGCCGAACCGATGATGGCGCGGATCCGCGGCGAGCATCACACGAGCTGGGCGAGATGGCGCCCGACCGCAAGCCGCGACGTCGCCGCGGTCGCCCGCGCCGCGCGGGTGCCGACCGCTCCGGCAGGCGGGGTGTCGTGGCGCGGCGCGGTGGCGTTGTTGGCCGCGGCCGTGGCGATCGCTGCCGGCGGCTTGGTGGCGGGCGGCGAGCTGTCGTCCGGGCGAGGAGGACTACGGTTACCGGCGTCGCCGAGGGCGTGGCTTGATGCCTATGAGGCGGCGGCGATCGACAACCCATCGCGGGTGTGCTCGGCGCTGTTCTCGCCGCAGCTCGCGCAGGCTTACGGGAGGACGATCCGCGGCAGCTGCACGACCTACTTCGAACAGATCACGAGCTTCTCGGTGCTCATCCGCCGCGTGCTGCAGGACGGGGATACCGCAGTGCTCGAACTGCGCCAGACGGTACGGCCGCGGGACTGGGCGGTGGTACTCAGCCGCAGGCCGGGCGGCTGGCAGGCAGTCGATCTGCTCCCCAGCGAACCGGTGCGCTGACAGCGCCGGGCGGATGGCACTCTGCGGGCTCGCGCGAGGACCGGCCGAGCGGTCACGCTCGGCACGGTGAGCTGCAG
>CAWKKY010000006.1:0-1071664 GCA_963850335.1 uncultured Solirubrobacterales bacterium
ACCTGAAGGCCCCAACCTCCGACCGGACGATTCGGCCGAGCGCGTGGGACAAACCCCGACCCGTCATCGACGACCTCGCAGCGGACGACGTCCGGCAGCCCGGTGTCGATCAGGATGGTGACGGTCTCACCGGCGCCGTGCTGGACGCTGTTCGTCACGAGCTCAGACACCAGCAGACGGGCACTGTCCCTTGCTTTCGGGTCGAGCGCGGCGCACGCCGACTCGATCGACCTCCGAGCGGCCGCTGGCGCTTGCTCGTCACGTGTGAACTCGAAGCGACTGAGCATTGAAATCCACTCTGTCGTACCCGAAAGCGTTTCGGTACCAACATGTGTCGAGCGATCTGTTCAGGTTCTGACCTTTGGTGGCCGAAATGCGCCGGATTTGGGGCGAAAAGGGCCCAGGGGAATACACTGACCGTGTGGAGGGTCCGATCGAACCCCGGAACGCCGCTTCGGCGCGCGAGACCGGGCGCCCCTTCCCGGACCTACGCAGCGCGTTCTGCAGCGCCCTCGCCGCCCCTGATGTCCGCGGCGCGCGGAGGATGATCGCCCAGGCGGCAGACGCCGGTGCGTTGCCGGGGCGTCTCTATGTCGACGTTGTCCGTCCGGCGCTCGCCGAGCTGCAAGAGCTCGACCACACGTTCCGACGCCGGCTGGCGGCCGGGATCGGCGACGCGATCGTCGCCGACCTCGCGTCGCACGTGCCCCTGACGGGCGCCCACGGGAGCGGCCGCGCCGCGCTGCTCACCCCGCGCGAGGACGGCGTCGAGGGCGTCGACGGGACCATCGCGATTGACTTCCTGGAGGCCGACGGCTGGAGCGTCGAGCGCCTGGTCGGCGACGCGTCGAGCGCGACCCCGGCACACGCGCTCACGCAGGACGGTGCGGTTGAGCTGGCCGTCGCTATCACCGCCGGCCCGGAGGACGCGCTCCGGCTGGCGCCGATGTGCACGGCGCTGCGCCGGCTCGCCGATCCCCCGGTGATCGTGCTCTGCGACTTCACTGGCCGACCGCAGCAGCGCGCCGCGACCTCCGCGCTCGGCGCGGACGCCGTCGCCCACGATCCGGGCGAACTGATCACACAGGCCGCCCATCGGCTCCCTGGCCCTGGAATACGTCGCTGGGGCGTTCGCCTCCAGCGCCAGGACGGCGCCCTCATCCTCGCTCCGACCGGCCGGCTCGACCCGGTCAGCGTCGCCCGCCTGGCGGAGGTGGCGGTCAGCCGCCTGGGCACGTTCTCAAGGCTCGTCGTCGACCTGCGTGACCTCGCCGAAATTGACGAGGGCGGGATGTCCGATCTCTCGCGGCCGCCGTGGTCCGAGCTCAGTCCGGTCGTCTGGTCCGACGCGCGCACCCGCGCGCGGCTCGCCGGCATCAGTCACGCGATCACGCTGACCGCCGTCGACTGAGCCGTCCGCTCAGGCGTGGCTCTTGTTATAGGCCGTCATCTCCTGGGCGACGATGCTCACGAGGTTGCCGAGAGCGATATTCGCGTCGGCGAGGTGCAGACCCCAGGTCGCGTCCGGGATCGCGTGCAGATGCGACGCGCCGGCGCGATCCTGAATTTGGAGCACGTGGGCGTTGTTCGCCGACGAGCATCCGCCCGTCCAAGCGTTGTTGAACTGCACCCACGCCGTCTTCACCGAGAACGCCGGATAGCCGATCCCGCCCGAGGCAGTTCCGATCGTCGACGCTGGGGCGAACGGCGTGCTTGGGAGCACAGTGCTCAGCTGCCGCGAGCCGGGGTAGTCGCAGAGCACGCTCGTCCCCTTCATCGGCGTCTGCCCGATGCCGCCGGTGGTGCGGCCGAACAGGGACTGAGCCGGGACCGGAGCGTCGAAGGTGGAGAACGCGATCACGCACGAGATGCTGCTCGCGGTGCGGCAGCCCGGGATGTGCTTGAAGTCGCCGCCGACCGTCTTCCCCGCCTTCACGAGCACGTTCCCCCCGAGCAGGATCGCCGAGACGAGCCGCTTGCGCAGCTTGGGGTTCGGGTCGATCTGGGTCGCGATCAGCTTGCGCAGCGTGAGGCTGCCCTGCGAGTGGCCGATCAGGATGAACGGGCGACCCTTGTTGTACGTCCTCAGGTAGTCCTTCCACCCAGAGAGCGCACTCGCATAGCCGATGTTGCCCATCGCGGCAGTGATCGTGTTCGTGCCCTTGAGCAGCTGCGTGACCGTCACCTGCCGATACATCGGCGCGAACACTCGGCAGTACTGCGAGTACCGCGCCGCCTGATAGAGCGCGATCGAGCGCTCCTCGGGGTCAATCGAGAGATCGGAGTTGGCGGTCTTGTCGTCGCTGACCGTCGGGTAGATGTAAAAGCAGTCAAAGCGCGTCTTCTGCGCCCGGATGTGGCGCACGCCGATCGGCTTGCCGCCATTGGAGAGGAGCGTCGTCGTCAGACTCGGCTTGCACACGTCGTGCGCCCGGGTCGCGTTGCACAGCCACACGGTCTTGGCCTGGGCCGGAACCGCACATAGCGCCAGCGCAAGCGTCGCCAGCAACAGGACACGTTTCATCCTCTTCTCCTCTCGCCTCGCACGTCAATAAGAGACGCGCGAGGCGGAACGTATCAAATGGCCCGCGCCCCGGAAGCTAGGGGATCAAGACGATCTTGCCGTGGGTCTTGCGGTCGGCGAGCACCGTGAACGCCTCGCGGACGTCGCTCAGCGGGTACGTCGCGGCGATCGGGATCTCCAGCTCGCCGGCGGCGACGAGGCCGACCAGTTCGGCGAGCTCGTCGGCGGTCGCGCCCGCATGCGTACCGCGAGTTTGGGCCCCGAGGCGCCCGGCGGTCTCGTAGTCGATGATCGTGTTGATCCGTTCCGGCTTGACCCCGAGCTCGATCGCGAGCTCGACATAGCCGCCGCCGAAGGTGTCGATGAACGCGTCGACCTGACCGCCGGAGGCCTCGCGGATGCGCTCCGCCTGCCCGTCGCCGTACTGGACCGGGACGATGTCGTGCTCGCGCAGCCAGGCGTGATTGTGCTCGCTCGCGAGCCCGACCACGGTCGCTCCGGTCCGGCGCGCGAGCTGAGCCGCGACCGATCCGACGCCGCCCCCGGCGGCGGACACGACCACCGTCTCGCCGGTGCGCGGCGCGACCGCCTGCACCGAGTGCAGTCCCGCCATCCCGACGACAAACAGCGACCCGGCGACCTCCCAGGGCACGTCGGCCGGCTTCGCCGTCACCTGGTCGGCCGGCGCCACCACGAGTTCGGCGTGACTCGCGCGCTGCTCGGTCCAGCCAAGCACCTCGTCGCCGGCGGAGAAGGCGTGGACGCCGTCGCCGGCCGTGCGCACGATGCCGGCGAAGTCGGTGCCCTCGCCCGACGGGAAGGTCGCGGGCCAGCGCGCGTCGAGGTAGCCCTCGCGGATGGAGATCTCGCCGGGGTTGATGCCGGCCGCCTTCACTTCGACGACAACCTCCCCAGCTTGGGGCTGCGGATCATCGACGTCCCGGACCTCGAGCACGTCAATGCCGCCGTAGTGATCGAATCGCACTGCCTTCATCAGAGAGCTCTCCTTAAGTTCGCCGTTGGTCGAACATAGCGGTCGCCTCATCCCGGCCGGGCGGGAAGCATAGGATCCGACCCGCCGCGCTTCACGACCCGTTCACGAGTTGTGGTCGCGAGCTTGGAAGGATGCCCCAGCGATGCGAGGACACGACAGACACTCGACCCGCCTACGGCACGCGCATCTGTCCTCGCGTCTGACGGTTCTCAGCCTCGTCATCGTCGTGCTCGGACTCGCGGGTGTCGCCGTCGCGAGCACCCTCACGACGGGCGAGGTCGGTCCGTCGCTGCGGCTCACGGCGAACGGTCGCCTCCTGCATCCCGTCGGACGGCTGACGACGGTCGGCAACTTCCCGACCGGGAGCGCGGTGGCTGCGGGTGGCCACGCGCTGTGGGTGACCGACTGTGGGCACGGCAAGGATGACGTCAAGGTCGTCAACCTCAGCAGCGGCAAGGTGATCCAGACGCTCGCGCTGCCCGGCTGCTACGGCGGGGTCACCTTGGCGCCGGGCGGTGGCGCCGCCTACGTCGGCGGTACGCCGAAGGGCAGCTCGCCGACCGACGGCCCCACGAAGGGTGATCAGGGCGACGTCGTCCACGTGTTCAAGGTCAATCCGAAGACCGGGACGGGGACCGAAAGCAGTCCGATCGTGCTGCCGGCGACGACGGGCGGAAGTGGGCGCTTGAACTCGCTCCCGCCGGTGTCCGGAGTTGGGACCGCCCAGCCGGAGGGCATCGCGGTCTCGCCGAACGGCCGCTACCTCGTCGTCGCGCTCAACGCCGCCGATCAGGCGGTCGTCATCGACCTTTCCACGGGGACGCAGCACCTCGTGGCCATCGGCTCGTACCCGAACGGCGTCGCCTTCGACCGCGGTGGGAGTGCGTATGTATCCAACGAGTACAGCGGGACGGTGTCGGTGATCGACCCGGCGAGCGCCAGGGTGACCGCGACGATCAGCGGTCTGGGTGGCAGCCTCGGCGATCTCGGAAGCCATCCAGAGGGGATCGTTGCGGACCCAAAGCGGCCGGACGTCTACGTCGCGGTCACGAACCGGGACCTCGTCGCGGTCATCAGCACCTCGGGCAAGCGGGTGTCGAAGCTGATCTCGGTGGCTCGGCCGCAGGGGCTCGGCACGGCACCGGTCAAACTCGCGATCTCGCCCGACGATGCCACGCTCTACGCCGCCGACTCCGGTGAGGACTCAGTCGCCGCGATCTCGTTGTCGAAGCGTCCCGCCGCGAAGTCGATGCGCAAGCGGCGCGTGTACCTCGCGCCGTCTGTGAAGTCGATCACGACGTACCACGCCAAGCGCAAGCGGCTCGCCAAGCGTCCGGCGGCGCGCTACCACCGCGAGCTCCTCGCCCTCCAACACCGCTATCTGCGCCTGCGGACGAGCCGGAGCTGCACCGGACCGACGCACCAGCAGGCACAGGCCTACGTGAACGCCGTGCTGCGGGCGCTCGGCGGTCCACCCGCGCGTCGCGCCGCGGCGCTCGGCGCGGCTGCCGCCCGGCTACCGAAGACCGGCTGCCGTCTCGGCTACATCCCGAACCTGCCGGCGTACCGCCTCATCGGCCGGCTGCCGACCTCGGCCTATCCGGACGACGTACAGACGACCCCGCAGGGTCAGCTCGTGTGGATCTCCGGCAAGGGCTTCGGCTCGGGACCGAACCCGACGTACTACTTCGGCGGGGCGAAGACCCCGTTCCAGACGCCGCAGAACCAGTACGGCACGTATGTGCTCGACATGCTCATCGGCCGCGTCGGGTCGCTCCCGGTCCCGACCGATCGTCAGATCGTCGCCGACAGCGCGATCGCCAACGCCCAGGCGCACCCGAACAACCCCGAGGTCCGGCCTGCCGGCAGCCCGATCCCCGCCGCGGCCGGAGCGCCGAGCGCGCAGATCAAACACGTCTTCTACATCGTCCGCGAGAACCGGACCTATGACCAGGTCTTCGGGAGCGATCGGCGCGGTGACGGGAACGCGAAGCTTGAGCTGTTCGACGACAACGGGGTGAGCGGGCCGACCGGCGGCATCACCCCGAACGCGCACGCCCTCACGCGGCAGTTCCCGCTGTTCGACCACTTCTACGAGGACTCAGAGGTCTCCGTCGACGGGCACATCATCACCTCGACCGCGTACGCGACCGACTACGCCCAGAAGGCGACGGCGGCGAACTACTCCAACCGGCGCGGGACCTACGATTTCGGCATCTACCCGGTGTCGTTCCCGCCGAAGTTCTTCATCTTCGATCAGGCGGCGAAGCAGAACGTGTCCTTCCGCGATTACGGCGAGTTCGTCGGCGCGATCGGGACGACCGCCGCGCGCAACCGGCCGGAGTTCGCCAAGGTCACCGCCGCCCTTGACGCCACCTACCCGGGCAACATCTTCATCGGCTGCCTGTCGCCCGGTGTCACCGCCACCTGCACCCAGGACTCCGGTCTCTACAAGGGGACCGGCAGCCTGTTCGCGAGTCAGTCCCGGTTCAACGTCTGGAACGCGGAGTTCCAGACGCAGGTGCTGACCGGCACGGTCCCGGCGTTCAACTACATGATCCTGCCGAACGACCACACGAACGGGACGACGCCGAAGGACTTCACGCCCCAGGCGATGATCGCCGACAACGACCTCGCGCTCGGCCAGATGGTCGACGCGATCTCGCACTCCTCGATCTGGCCGTCGACGGCGATCTTCGTCGTCGAGGACGATTCCCAGGACGGCGCCGATCACGTCGACTCGCACCGCGCACCCGCCTTCGTGATCAGCCCGTGGGCGCGCCACGGCGCCGTCGTCCACACCCGCTACGACCAGTACTCGATGCTACGGACCGTCGAGTTGATCCTCGGTCTCGACCCGCTCGCGCTCAACGACGCCCTGTCGACACCGATGTATGACGCGTTCATCAGCGGCTCCCAGACCCCGAACGACGCCCCCTACGACGTGGAGGCGCCGACGTATTCCATCTCCGCGACGAACGCCGCCACCGCCGCCGACGCCCGCCTTTCGAGCGAGCTGCCGTGGAACCGTCTCGACGCCGTGCCGCAGGAGATCTCCGACCAGATCCTGTGGGCCTCAGCCCACGGCGCCCATGCCGCCGCGCCCGCGCCGGGTCCGAACGCGTCGCTCGACGAACACGACCGCGCCGTGATCGTCCGGAGCCTCCTGCGTCAGACTCCGCGGGCATTTGTCCAGAAGGTCACCTCTCGCAGCCTGCGCACCGCCCGCTGCCCGATCACCTGGGCCTGCCGGGCATCGGCGAACGGCGAGCCGTAGGCGACGGCTGGTCCGGGAACGCCGGTGCGGATTGTCATCCTCGGGCATGGGATAGGTCCGGCAGGTTAGGATGCGCCCGTGCGAGTCGTTTATCGGGTGGGGCTGGCCTTTCTCTGCGTGCTCGCCACGCCAATGGCGGCGTGGGCGGTGCGGCCGCATGCCTCAGGCTCGCTTGTGGGCTACCGCGGGGTTGATCCCGAGGGGCCCGTGTCCTTCACGATCCTGATCACAGACAGCTCGCACGGGTCTGACTATTCAGCGAGTGGCTTCCGGATTGCGACCGAGTGCAACCGTGCAGGGGTCCGCCTCCCGGACAGCGTCACGATCACGCGGCATGAGCGCGGCACGCCGCGGACGCTGCACTTCAACTATCGCCGGCGCGGGGTGGCGATCGCACTGACGGTCTCCGGCCCGTCGTTGTCCACGGCGCGCGGGACGGTCCAGATCTCATCGCGTCGATGCGACGGAGACACGTTGCCGTTCCGGGCGTCCGCGGTTCCCTGATCCGGGCAGCGACGCGAAGGCGAACCGAGCCGCGAGCTGTTTGTGGAGCGCTCTTAAGCAGCAGTTCCGACAAGCCGGCACTGCCGATTGTCGAGATGCCGACCCGAGGCCTCCACGTCGGCCCCCCGTCAGCGATCTCCCGGGCCCCGTTCGCCAGCGCTCAGACGATCTCTTAGAAGTGGAGGACGGTGCTGCCCTCGGTGACCGTCGGGGGATCGACCGTCACGGCGACGTTCTCCTTGACCCACTCGGCGGCACGCCGGGAGGACTCATCGGTGCCGGCCTTGTCTTGACAGACCGTCACGGTCTGTCCACCGCCGTCATTGCGGAACGCTGCGTAGCTGGTGAACCCCGGCACGGTGCTGATGAGGGCCTTGACGTCATCCTCCCTCTCGACGAGCGCATCGAACAACGCCGAAGCGCCCTGGCCGGAATAGCTTCTCGTAACGACATACATGTGCGTTCTCCTTCGGCGGCGCATTGCCACCTCGTTTTGTCTGATTACCGGTGCCCCTTCGCAAAGGGAGGGCCGCCACGCACCAGGGTGCAGGCCCCTCCGAGCAGGCCGCCGCTGAGAACAACGCCCCATGACCGCGAACGGACATCCGGTCCACGACCCACACTAGCCACTGCTGCGCCCAATAGCGAGGGGGCCGAAGGGACCCGTGAACGTCGTCACGAAACGCCGCGGCACTCTCAACCCGCAGCCGGGGCAGAGTGGTGCTTGGATCGAGCTGCGAAAGGCACGTTCAGCGGATACCGACGGCGATAATGGTCCCTGTGGGCCGAGAGCCACCGCCTCCGTCGTTCAAGCTCGTCGCCCTCCTGGTCCTCGGCGGTGTGGGGCTCGGCTTAATCGCGGTTGGGGTGACGACGCCGTGGGGTTGGACACTGTTCGCGCCGGGTTTCATCGCGCTGCTCGTATCTCTTCTGGGGGCGTGGCGCATTCAGAAACTGCGCGACAAGACACTCCGTTAGGGCTGCCGAAACGATCGATATCTACAAGGCGGGAGAGACACATTCATCGAGTTGGTGATCACGGCGGACGCGTTGACCACGGCCCTATGCTCATCACTACGGTGACCCAGCAGAAATCGGTGACGAGCGTGTGGCGCCGCATCCAGCAGTGGCGAGCTGTCAGACGCCAACGAGCGCTTGAAAGAACGCTGTCTAGCCGTGAGCCCGAGCCGCCACGCTCGGACGCTACGTTTCATCGCGGGCATCATCAGTAGCCGTCTGTCACGGCTCTAGGTCCCACGACCCTCGTTCTCGCCAAGGTTTGGTACGTGACCTCGGTCTGGCCGAGGTAGGACGCCATCGTTCGTGTGTCGGAGCCGATCACGGACGAAGGTCGGCGTCTGAGTTCAGAGGGGTTGAACTCAGGCTCGCGCTTCCGCGTCGATCGACGTGCGGCAGCGAGTGGCTAGCGCGTGCTCGCGCGGCGGCAGCTAGGGGAGCGGTCCGAGCCCGGCGCCGGTGAGGAGGTAGTCCGGGGCGGCGTCGGCCGGATCCGCCTGGAGGAGCTCGCGGACGGCGACGCCCGCACCCTCGGGGGTGAGTGGCTCGCCAAAGCGCTGGAGGTAGTCGGCCTCCGACTGGCCGCTGCGCTCCGCGTACGCGCGCACGGCGGGGCGGCCGAGGTCGGTCAGCGGGGTGAGCCGGGGCAGCACGGTGGTGAACGTGATCTCGAGCCCGGCGCGGCGGGCCTCGTCCTGGGCGTAGGCGGTGATGAAGCGCTCCGTGGCCTTGGCGCCGGCGTAGCCGCCACTCAGCGGCGAGCCCCGGAGTGCGGCCCCGCTGCTGATCACAATCACGCGGCCGCCGGGGCGCAGCGGCATGCGAAGCGCCGCGCCCAGCCAGTGAAAGGCGATCTGGACATCGGCGTGCCAGTTGACCGAGAACGACTCCCAGGTCTGTTCCTGGAGGGGACTGAGCGGCGGCGTTGCGCCCGCAACGAGCACGAGCACGTCTGGGTCGTACCGGGCGAGCAGCTCGTTCGCGGCGGTTGGGTCGGTTGCATCGGCCGTCTCGGTGCGAATGCGGCTGCCGCCGCTGCCGCCGCTGCCGCCGCTGCCGTTGCCGCCGGCGCTGTGGCTGTCGGATGCGAGCTCGGCGAGGGCGGCATCGGTCCGGGCGACCGCGATCACCGGGGCGCCGGCGTCGGCGAGCGCGAGCGCGATCCCACGGCCGAGCCCCCGGCTGGCGCCGACGACGATCGTGGTCAGAACAGAGAGGTCGTGCGTGGTGGTCATCCCGTGGCTCCTTTGTCGCTTATTGATGGAGACACCACGAAGTGTCCGAAACCATCGGCGTGTTGCGCGCCGGCCCGCGGGCCTCGTTAGAGCACGTTGAAGCAGCCGTAGATGACCGCGAGCGGGTTGACGACGCTCTGGCCCCGCGTATCACGAAAAGCCGCGCCGCCGACGTACGCCGGTGGGGAGGAGGCTTTGTAGCACCCGTTGGACTGCACGCTCACGTCATAGGCGACGGGGGTGTTGGTGAGCGGCTGCTGCCCGGCGGCGAGCACGATGTAGACGTTCATCGTGCACGTCCAGTCACCCGGCCCGACCGCGGCCGTCTGGCGCTTGTTGCAGACGGGGAGGATTCGGTACCGGGCGCTCGCCGGGATCGGATGGCCAAGGAGCTGCTGCTGGAGCTCGGTGAGGCGGTGAAACGCGGGCGCGAAGCTCGCCCGCAGGCGCGGGGCGGTCACGCCGACCGGACCCCAGTTCGTGGCGAGCGCCAAGAAGGCGACGCCCACCGTCACCCCGGCGGCGATCCGCGCCGGGAGCTGCCAGCCGCCGCGTCGCGCCGTGCCGCCGGCAATGAACTCGCGTCGGCGGAGGATCGCCCAGGATGCACCCAGGCTCGCCGCGATCCACGCTGCGCACACGACGGCCGAGACGACGAGCGGCCCGAAGAACGCGTGGGCGGCGAACAGCCCGTGCCACGCGTCGAACGCCGTGCCGACGAGCAGCAGATGAACCCACACGCCGTTGCCGATGAGGGCGAGCAGCTGGGTGAGGACCGCGACGAGCACCGGACCGAGGACGCCGACGATGCCGTTGCGGGTGACGACCGAGAACAGGATCGCGAGGCTCGTGTACGCGAGCACCGGCAGCAGGCAGATGAGCCAGCTCAGGCCGACGAGCGCGAGCGCGTGCAGCGGCGCGAGCGAGCTGCCACCGAGGTTGACGAACCGACCGTTTCCGACCACGATCAACCCGGCCGCGAGGCTTGACGCGGCGACGAGCCCGGCGAGCACCGTCGCCCACGCCATCGCGGTGACGACTTTGCCTGCGAACACATCCTGGAGGGACTGCGACCGGGTGAGGATCGTCTTCCACGTGCCTTGGCGATCCTCGCTGGAGAACATGTCGCCGGCGAGCACCCCGGCGATGATCGGGAAGCCCCAGTTCGCCGCGAACGAGAGCACGACGAGCGACAGCGCGTAGCCCGAGGAGTGGACCCAGGCGCCGAACAGGGCGTCCGCGGGGGTGCCGTGCTGGACCCCGAGGATGGCGGCGAACGCGAACGGACCGAGCACGCAGGCGAGCGCGAGCAACCGCAGCGGCAACTGGGCGATGAGCTTGCGCTGCTCGGTGGCGGCGACGGCGCTCACGCGATCGCCTCCTCCGAGCGCGCCGTGTCGGGGCTGCGCGGATCGGATCCGGTCAGCGAGAAGAACAGGGTCTTGAGCGGGCTGACGAGCAGCTCGAGCCGCCGGACCGCGATGCCCGCCCGGCCGAGCGCGACCATGTAGTCATCGAGCGCGCCCGAGTCGACGATCAAGCGGATCTCCTTGGACCCCTCGATCCGATCGGCCTCGATCCCACGGTGCTCACGCGCGATCGCGAGCGCCCGGGCGTTGTCGTTGGTGGCAAGCGCGTGGACGGCGCCCGGCGCCTCGGCGTCGAGGCGCTCCGCGCTTCCGTCCCAGGCGACCCGGCCGGCGCGAATGATCGTGTACGAGTCACACAGCGCCTCGAGCTCGCCGATCAGGTGGCTGCTGAGCACCACCGCGACGCCGTCGGCGACGAGTTCGCGCAGGAGCACGCTGACCGCCTGTGTGCCGGCCGGGTCGAGCCCGCTCGTCGGCTCGTCGAGGAGGAGCAGACGCGGTCGCCGCAGCAGCGCGGCGGCGATGCCGAGCCGCTGACGCATCCCGGTCGAGTATCCGGCGACCCGGTCCCGCGCCCGCGCGGCGAGATCAACCCGCTCCAGCGCGCCGTCGATATCCGTGTCGTCGCGCTCGTCGAGCCGCGCGAGCAGCTCAAGGTTCGCTCGGCCCGACAGGTAGGAGTAGAAGGCCGGCTCCTCCACGAAACCGGCGATCCCGTCGAGCGGACCGGCGGCGAGCTCGCCCCGCGGCTGGCCGAGCAATTCGACCGTCCCCGCGTCCGGCGCGATCAGCCCGAAGAGCATGCGCAGGAGCGTGGTCTTTCCGGCGCCGTTCGGTCCGAGCAGCCCGCGTAGCTCGCCTGGCCGGACCGAGAGGTCGACCGCATCGAGCGCGAGCGTCGTCCCGTAGCTCTTCGTGAGGCCGACGACACGGAGGGCGGGCGGGGCGAGATCGGCGGCCGTCACGGTTGCCGAAGCGTAGCCGTGGCCGGAGCGCGGTCTGTAGCCGAGCTGTGTCTCGGCTGCGTGTGGGATCCGTCTATGGAGCGGCGGACGCCGGCCCCGGCGCGGGGTGCGTCGGGAGCACCAGCGGCGGCCGCGGATGCTGAGTGAAGTCGAAGTCGTTCACGAGATTGCCGAGGCTCGAGTTCGACTCCCGGACGTCCGGCCGCGGATCCGGTCGCCCATCGGTCGCCGGGTCGAGCCGCTGGCCGCCGAGGAAGTCGTCCTCGATGAACTTGTTGTAGGCGTCGTGGCTGAGGGTCTCGTGATCGATGAACCCCCGGCGGGCGAACGGGCTGATGACGATCCCGGGAACGCGGAGGCCGTAGCCGTTCATGTCGATCTGCGGCGGGCGGACGTGATCGTAGAACCCGCCCCAGTCATCCCAGCTCAGGAAGATCGCGGTGTTCGGCCAGTCGGGGCTCTTCATGATCGCGTTGATGAGTCCCGTCACGTACGTCTGGCCGGCACTGACGAGTGCGGTCGGATGTTCGGAGACCTTGCTGTTCGGATCGATCCAGGAGACGGCCGGCAGCGTGCCGTTCCTGGCGGCGCTGTAGAAGTTGGTGAGCGTCTGCACGTTGCCGAGCTGGTTGTCCTGATGGACGGTTTCGAAGTGCGGGAGCGGGTTCCAGATTCCGGGCGTCTTGGCGTTCTGCGGGACCGGCGTGCAGGTGACCGCCTGATCGTTCTCGCAGTCCGGCTCCGAGCCCTTGAACACGTAGTAGCCCCAGCTGACGCCCTGCTTGTGCAGCAGGTAGGTCATGTCGGTCCATGCATACAGGGGGCGCTCATCGAGCGCGGGCAACTGCGAGACCGGGTTCGGGTTCTGGAGCGCGTTCGTACATGAGAACGGGTCCGCGGGGTTCGTGCAGAACGCCGACCACTCAGACACTTGGTAGAGATGCTCGGGCTGGCTCCAGGAGGAGTTCGGCTCGAACATGTGGTCCTGGAGGACGTAGTCGTGGGCGTACGTCCAGTAGTTCGGGATCTCGCGCGCGTCGTGGTACCCCATGACGTCATTGCACTTGCTCGTCTGGCCGGTGTTACAGGGGCTGCACACCGGGTTATCGCCCGTGCAATTGGTCCCCGATTCGGCCTCCTTGACGTACCCGTCCATCAGGCCGCCGTTGACGTCGGCCGTGAACGCCGGCGCCCCGTGCGGGCCGCCGTAGTTCTTGTCCGCAGCGTCGTGGAACGGAGCCACGCAGCTGCTCGTCGCGGGATCCGGGACGCACACGCCATGGGGGATCCCGTCAGCGCCCGGATACGTGCCGAAGTACGTGTCGAACGAGCGGTTCTCCTGCATGATGATGACCACGTGCTGGATCTTGTGGATCCCCGCGAGCACGCCGAGGAGCAAGGGCGCGCTCGTCGCCGCGGCGTTCTTGTCATCGCCCGAGAACGACGCCCGGAGAAAGTGGGCGCCGCCGATCGTGAAGATGTGGGTGAAGCGGAACGTCGAGTGGCTGTCGAGCCGCGGCCGGGCGAGCCGCACCCAGCGCGTGCCCTGACGCTGCTCGATCGTGATGAAGTGGCCAGGATGGCGAGGCATCACCTCGCCGGTGAACGTCGTCGTCTCACCGGTGTCGGGTGTCGATGACGACGTCATCAGCGTCACGAGCGCCCGTACGCGCAGGTGCACGGTCCGGCTGTGCCGGCCGCCGGCGATCACGTACAGGTTGCGGTTCGTGTCCGGGCGCAGCGTGAACGCGTAGCGACCGCTCGCGTCAGCGTGCGTCCGCGCGCTGCGGCGATAGGTCCGCTGCCATGACTGCCGCTGCCAGAGATCGACTGCGGCATGGGCTGCTGAGCCGCCGCGAACGCGACCGGACACGACGATCGTCTTGCCGGCCACGACCGGGTTGGGCGACGCGGCGATGGACGGACCGGGTGGCCGAGCCCCGCTGGTGCCCACCCCCAGGCTGAGCATCGTGGCGAGCACGAACAACGACAGCGTGAGTGACCGGCGCATGAGCGACCTCCACCGTGGACGAAACCTCCTTGCCCGCGCTAACCCGGTGACGCGGACCGAGTTGCGGCTCCCACGCAAGATTCCCGCCGCTATCCGGCGGAGATCTTGCGTCCACGCGGAGCGAGCGCGGTCAGCGGGCGGTACCGAACGCGGCGAGGATCTGCTCGGCCCGTCCGTCGGCGGGATGGAGCATCGCGGGGAGCTCCTCCTCGAGGCTGCCGTGGAGATGCCACTCGGCGCCGTGGCCGGTGACGAGGCCGCTGTTCGCGAGGCGCGCGAGCGCATGCGATACCGAGGGCCGCTCGGCGCCGATCAGCTGCCCGAGGAGGTGGTGGGTGAGCGGCACCGGCAGCCGGACGCCGCCGGGCTCGACCTTGCCCCAGCGGCCGGCGAGGTGCCAGAGCAGGAGCGCGAGGCGGACCTCGAGGCGGGGCTGGGCCGAGATGGCGCGCTGGACGTCGAGGTTGATCGCGCGGCGGGCCGCTCGGCGCAGGAGCTCCTGACTGATCGAGGGCCAGAAGCGGACGCGCCGGGAGAACGCGCCGTCGAGCGCGGCGAAGCGCATCGAGGACAGGGCGCGCCAGTTGACCGAGCAGGTGAGCAGCCAGTCGTTGCCGTCGCCGGGGGCCTGAAGGACGTCTCCGGTCCCGACGAGCTCGACCGACGTGCGGTCGCCGACGCGGACGCTGAGGGCGAGCACGCCCTCGAGTACGAGCACGCCCGGACCGGTCGTCGTCCGGGTGAGCCATGGCTGGAGCGCCACCGGACCCGGATCGACGTCGAACACGAGCGCGGTGGCGGCGCCACGCGCGGCGCGCCGCAGATCGGGAGTGACCTCGTCGGCGAGGTCAGGGTCGATGTCGAGCAGGCACTTCGACGACGCCGGGTAGCTGCCGATGGTTCTGCGCTGCGTTATCCCGTGCTTCGGTTCGGCTGGCAATGAGCCTCCGGGTCGTCTGCACATCCCTCTCCCGGGACGCTGACCTGACCGAGTACACGATAAACCCGAGGGTGCATGGCGCACCGCGGACGAGGTGAGCGCCTCCCCACGGGAAGGCTAATGGGGTCGGTGGGTCAATGGGGAAGACGTCTCGAAATTCGCCAACGGTTGGTAATCACGATTACCGTCACCTGCGTTACCCGCCTTTCGACCGGCGCGGAGCCCAGTGCTAGAACGCTTCGTCGGGACTTCACCCTAGGCGTGGAGAGGCTATGTGCCTGGCGATTCCAGGGCAGGTGATCGAGTTCGTCGATGAGGCGAATCAGCTGGCGAAGGTTGACGTCGTCGGCGTCCGTCGAACGGTCAACGTCGCGCTCCTGGCGATGGAGGACGGTGGCGTTGGCCCTGGCGACTGGGTGCTCATCCACGTCGGCTTCGCGATCTCCAAGATCGACGAGGAAGAGGCGCGGGCCACGCGCGAGTTGCTCGAGGCGATGGGTGCGGAATACGAGCAGGAGCTCGAGGAGCTGAAGGCGAGCGTGATCGAGTGACGCACCCCGCGCCCGACGCCCCGGATGCCCCGAACGCTCCGGCCGCCCCACACGGCGCGGACGCGTTCGCCTGCATCACCGACCACGCCGGCCACTGCATCACCTGCAGCGATGAGGCCGTCCCCATGACCGTCGTCGAGCTCGATCCCAACACGGAACTTGCCCTCTGCGAAGCCGCGGACGGATCCAGGCACACCGTCGAAGTCGCGCTCGTCGACCCCGTCGGCCCCGACGACTGCCTGCTCGTGCACGCCGGCACCGCAATCCAACACGTCAGGCAGGCAGTCTGTTGAAGTACGTCGACGAGTTCCGTGACGCCGAACTCGGCCGGGCGGTCTCCGCGGAGATCCTGTCGCTCGTCGAGCCGGGGCGGCACTACAAGCTCATGGAGGTGTGCGGCGGGCACACGCACTCGATCTACAAATACGGGATCGACGATCTGCTGCCGACGAACGTCGAGCTCGTCCACGGACCCGGCTGCCCGGTGTGCGTCATCCCGATGGGCCGAGTCGACGACGGCATCGCGATCGCGTCGCAGAACGATGGCGTGATCTTCACCTGCTTCGGCGACATGCTGCGGATCCCGGGCTCGGACGGCAGCCTGCTCGATGCCAAAGCCGCCGGCGCCGACGTGCGCATGGTCTACTCGCCGCTCGACGCGCTGCGGATCGCCCGCGAGAACCCTGACCGCGAGGTCGTGTTCTACGCGATCGGGTTCGAGACGACGGCGCCCTCGACGGCGCTCACGCTCAAGCGCGCGAAGGCCGAGCGCCTTCAGAACTTCACCTGTATGTCCAACCACGTGACGATCGTCCCGCCGCTGCGGGCGCTGCTCGAGTCGCCGGATCTCCGGCTCGACGGGTTCATCGGCCCGGGCCACGTGTGCACGATCGTCGGCGCCCGGCCGTTCGAGTTCATCCCGGCCGACTACGAGAAGCCGATCGTGATCGCGGGGTTCGAGCCGCTCGACGTGCTCCAGGCGATCTCGATGATCCTCGGCCAGCTTGACACCGGTCGCTGCGAGGTCGAGAACCAGTACAGCCGGGTCGTCCCGTACGAGGGCAACCTCAAGGCGCTCGAGGTGATGGCCGATGTGTTCGAGCTGCGTCCCCACTTCGAATGGCGCGGGCTGGGGTTCATCTCGCACAGCGGCCTGAAGCTCACCGACCGCTACGCCGAGTTCGACGCCGAGGAGCGCTTCCGGGTGCCCGGCGTCCGGGTCGCGGATCCGAAGGCGTGTCAGTGCGGCGAGGTGCTCAAGGGAGTGATCAAGCCGTGGGAGTGCAAGGTGTTCGGGACCGCGTGCACCCCGGAGCGGCCGATCGGGACGTGCATGGTCTCCTCCGAGGGCGCCTGCGCGGCGTACTACAACTTCGGCCGCTTCACCCGCGAGCGCGAGGCGGTGTAAGTGAGCACGCCCGTCTCTGAGCGTGAGCAGCGGATCCTGGGGATCATCGAGACCGCCCGGGGTAAGCGGGCGAAGTTCCGGGACACGCAGATCACGATGGCCCACGGGGCGGGTGGGAAGGCGACGCAGAACCTGATCGAGGGGCTGTTCGTGCCGACCCTCGCCGGCGAGACGCTCACCGAGATGACCGACGCGGCGTCACTCGAGATCGACGGCGCGCGGCTCGCGTTCACGACCGACTCCTACGTCGTCAAGCCGCTGCGCTTCCCGGGCGGCTCGATCGGCGAGCTCGCGGTCAACGGCACCGTCAACGATCTCGCGGTCTCAGGTGCGCGCGCGGTCGCCCTGTCGCTGTCGTTGATCCTTGAGGAGGGCCTGCGGGCCGACGACCTGCGCGCCGAGATCGAGGCGATCGCTCATGCCGCCGCTGCAGCTGGGGTCGAGGTCGCGACCGGGGACACGAAGGTTGTCGAGCGGGGCCATGCCGACGGCATGTACATCAACACGGCCGGCATCGGCAGGCGTGATCCGCGCGCCGCGCTGGCGCCGTCGGCGATCGCGCCCGGGGACAGGATCCTGCTCTCCGGCAGCGTGGGCGAGCACGGCACGGCGATCATGCTCGCGCGGGGGGAGTTCGAGTTGGACGCCGACGTCCGCTCGGACACGTGCTCGCTGTGGCCCGCCGTCGATGCGCTGCTCGGCGCCGCGGGGGCGCGGCTGCGCTGCATGCGCGACGCGACGCGTGGTGGCGTCGCCTCGGTGCTCAACGAGCTCGCGCGGGCCGCCGGGGTCTCGATCGTTGTCGACGAGGCGTCGGTCCCAGTCGCGCCGGTCGTCTCAGGTGCGGCGGAGATCCTCGGGATCGATCCGATGTATATGGCGAACGAGGGCAAGCTCGTCGCGTTTGTGGCGCCGGACGCAGCCAGCACGGCACTGGAGGCTCTCCGTGCCGTGCCGGGCTGCGAGGCCGCCGTCGAGATCGGCGAGGTCGGCGCCGACCCGCCCGGTCTCGTCCTCGTCAAGACCGGCTTTGGCGGCCGGCGCGTGATGGACCAGCTCGTCGGCGACCCCCTCCCGCGGATCTGCTGACGGTGGAGCGC
This sequence comes from uncultured Solirubrobacterales bacterium, assembly GCA_963850335.1. Classification (GTDB taxonomy): domain Bacteria; phylum Actinomycetota; class Thermoleophilia; order Solirubrobacterales; family Solirubrobacteraceae; genus Palsa-465. The sequence continues at coordinate 17,897 of CAWKKY010000006.1, forward strand.
TGATGCACGAGCTCTCGATCGCCGACGCCATCGTCCAGATCGCACTGCGCCACGCGGACGGGCGACGCGTGAGCGCGGTCGAGGTCAGCGTCGGTCACCTGCGCCAGGTCGTTCCATCGTCGCTCGAGTTCTCATTCGAACTGTTGACGAACGGCACCCCGCTCGAGGGGGCGCGCCTGGAGCTGCACGAGGTCACGCCGCGCGGACGCTGCCGCGCTTGCGACGCCGAATCAGACCTGCCCGACTTCCCGCTGCGCTGCGCGCGGTGCGGCGGACTCGACCTCGAGCTGATCGCCGGGGAGGAGCTGACGGTCGACGCGCTGGAGCTTGAAGAGCCGGATCTGGAACAGGAACTCACGATCGAAGGGATGGCCCATGGCGGTTGAGGAGAAGGCATCCGGCGTCGAGGAGGTTCACATCCTGTGGATCTCGGAGGGGTTGAGCTGTGACGGGGACTCCGTGTCGATCACCGCGGCAGGGCAGCCAAGCATCGAGGACGTGCTCCTCGGCCTGATTCCGGGCCTCCCGAAGGTCAACCTGCACAACAAAGTGCTGTCACCGACACTCGGCGGCGAGGAGTTTCTGTTGCCCTTCCGCCAGGCGGCGCGGGGTGAGCTCGATGCGCCGTTCGTGCTCGTGATCGAGGGCTCGATCCCGAACGAGAAGATCAACGGAGACGGCTACTGGACGTCGTTCGGGAACGATGAGGCGACAGGGGAGCCGCTGCCGGTCAACTGGTGGATCGATCAGCTGGCGCCGAAGGCGTGGGGGGTGATCGCGATCGGCACCTGCGCGACGTACGGCGGCATCCACGCGATGGCCGGCAACCCCACCGGATGCATGGGCCTCGCCGACTACCTCGGCTGGGACTTCCGTTCCGCCGGCGGCCTGCCGATCGTCAACGTGCCGGGCTGCCCCGTGCAGCCGGAGAACTTCATGGAGACCGTCGTCTGGCTGCTCTACCAGGCGGCGGGGCTCGCGCCGACGATCCCGCTCGACAAGGCGCTGCGCCCGCAGTGGATCTTCGGCAAGACGGTGCACGAGGGGTGCGACCGGGCCGGTTACTACGAGCAGGGCGACTTCGCCTACGACTACAACTCACCGAAGTGCCAGGTGAAGCTCGGGTGCTGGGGGCCGGTCGTCAACTGCAACGTCCCCAAGCGGGGATGGATGAACGGCGTCGGCGGTTGTCCCAACGTCGGCGGGATTTGCATCGGCTGCACGATGCCCGGGTTCCCGGACAAGTTCATGCCGTTCATGGACGCGCCTCCGGGCGGCGGACTGTCATCCGCGATCAGCGGCACGTACGGACCGATCATGCGCAAGCTCCGCTCGATCACGAACCGCACGATGAACAAAGAAACCAAGTGGCGCCACAACCGGCCGGAGCTGACGACCGGCTACAAGCCGCGCTGGAACAGCTGAGCCACAGGCGAGAGGAGACACCATGGCAGTGAGGGAAAGCATCAAGCCTGAGGCCGGCAAGCTCGTCGACATGTCCTGGGATCCGATCACCCGGATCGTCGGCAACCTCGGGATCTACACGAAGATCGACTTCGACAACCGCGAGGTCGTGTCGTGCAAGAGCACGTCGTCACTGTTCCGTGGCTACAGCGTGTTCATGAAGGGCAAGGATCCGCGCGACGCGCACTTCATCACGAGCCGGATCTGCGGGATCTGCGGCGACAACCACGCCGTCTGCTCGTGCTACGCGCAGCAGATGGCCTACGGCGTCAAGCCGCCGCCACTCGGCGAGCACATCGTCAACCTCGGCGAGGCGGCGGAGTACATCTTCGACCACATCATCTTCCAGGACAACCTCGTGTTCGTCGACTTCTGCGAGCAGATGGTGCGGGCGACGAACCCGAGTGTGTGGGCGAAGGCGGAGACCACGGATGCGCCGGGCGCCAACGTCCACGGGTACAAGACGATCGGCGACATCATGCGCTCCTACAACCCGTTCACGGGTGAGACATACAAGGAAGCGCTCGTCATGAGCCGGATCGGGCGGGAGATGATCTGCCTGATGGAGGGGCGCCACGTTCATCCGTCGACGATCTACCCGGGCGGTGTCGGCACGGTCCCGACGCCGACGCTGTTCACCGACTACCTCACCCGGCTGATGAAGACGCTCGACTTCATCAAGAAGTCGGTGGCGATGAACGACGACGTGTTCGACTTCTTCTACGAGGCGATGCCCGGATACGAAGAGGTCGGCCGGCGGCGGATCCTGCTCGGTTGCTGGGGCGCGTTCAACAACCCGGACTTCGTCGACTACAGCTACCGGAACATGAACGACTGGGGCAACGAGATGTACGTCACCCCGGGTGTCATCGTCGACGGCGAGCTTGTGACGACGAACCTCGTCGACATCAACCTCGGGCTGCGGATCATGCTCGGCTCCTCGTACTACGAGGACTGGACGGGCGAGGAGATGTTCGTCGAGCGTGACCCGCTCGGGAACCCGGTCGACCGCCGGCATCCGTGGAACCAGACGACGATCCCGAAACCGCAGAAGCGCGACCTTGAGGGCGGCAACTACTCGTGGGTGATGAGCCCGCGGTGGTACGACAAGCGAACGGGCGAGAACCTGGCGCTTGACACCGGCGGCGGCGCGCTCGCGCGGCTGTGGGCGACGGCCCTCGCCGGCAAGGTCGACACGCCGTTCGTCAAGTCGACCGGCCACAGCGTGACCATGAACCTGCCGGCGACCCCGACCTCCCCCGAGACGGACCTCGAGTGGAAGATCCCGCAGTGGTCAAACGCGATCGAGCGTGACCGGGCGCGGATCTACTTCGTCGCCTACGCCGCCGGGATGGCGTTGCACTTCGTCGATCTCGCGATGAAGGAGCTGCGGGCCGGGCGGACGAAGGTGTTCGAGGACTTCGACGTTCCGGACGACGCGATCGGCTGCGGCTTCCACGAGGCGGTCCGGGGCGTGCTCTCGCACCACCTGGTCATTCGCGACGGCAAGATCGCCAACTACCACCCGTATCCGCCGACGCCGTGGAACGGCAGCCCAACGGACTCCTACGGCACGCCCGGACCGTATGAGGACGCGGTGATGGGTCAGCCGATCTTCGAGGAGAACGATCAGGACAACTTCCGCGGCATCGACATCATGCGTGCGGTCCGGTCATTCGATCCGTGCCTGCCCTGCGGCGTGCACATGTACCTGGGGAAAGGGAAAACCCTGCGCACCGTCCATCAGCCGATGTTCGGTGAGCACGGGTAACGACGATGACGCTCGCCGAGGAACGGGCCCCGCGCGAGCTCGTCGGGGACGTCGAGCGCCTCCTGGCAGATCTCGAGGCGCTTGGCGACCCGCTCGCTGCCGAGCGCGCGACCGCGGTCATGCAGGCCCTGCTCGAGCTCTACGGAGCGGGACTGGCGCGGATCGTCGAGGAGATCAGCGCCCGTGACGACGGGACCCTCGCGGCGGCGTTCGCCGACGACGAGCTGATCTCGCACCTGCTCCTCCTCCACGGGCTCCACCCGCTGTCCATCGAGGATCGGGTCCTCGGCGCGCTCGACGAGGTCCGGCCGTACCTCGAGTCCCACGGCGGCAACGTCGAGCTCGTCGACGTGGAGGAGCCGGTGGTGCGGCTGCGGATGCAGGGCAGCTGCAGCGGCTGTCCGTCCTCGAGCGTGACGCTCAAGCTCGCGATCGAGGACGCGATCCACAAGGCGGCGCCGGAGATCGAGGACGTCGTGGCGGAGGACGTGGCCGCGCCGGAGCCGACCCCGCTGCTCGCCGGTGGGCCGCTGCTCGAGGTGACGCAGGCCGGCGGCGAGGCCGGCGGCGAGTCTGACTGGGCGACCGTCGGCGGCCTGCGCGAGCTCGACCGGGGTGGCTCTGTCGTCAAGACCGTCGGCGGGCGGCCAATCCTGTTTCTCCGCGTGGCAGCCCGGGTGCTCGCCTACGGCAATCGCTGCGCCGGCTGTGGCGCGCCGCTCGATGAGGCGACGGTGCGCAGTACGCGGTTGACGTGCAGTGGGTGCGGCAACCGGTACGACGTGCTGCGGGCGGGGCGGTGTCTCGACGAGCCACAGCTCCATCTCGAGCCCGTCCCACTGCTCATCGGTGACGACGATCTCGTGCGCGTCGCGCTGGCGGCGCCGGTCTGAGGTGCCCGTCCGATGACGCTCACGACCCGCGCTCCGCTCACGTCTCCGCGTCTGCGGCAGCTCGTCGCTCGGGGCCCGATCGACGTCGTCGGCCGGGCGGCCAGCGACCCCGCCGAGGTGTGTGAGCTGTGCACCACTCCGGTGCCGCCCGAGCACCAGCACCTGATCGATCTCGACACGCGCGAGCTCGTGTGCGCGTGCCGCGCCTGCGCCCTGCTGTTCGACCGCGCGGCGGCCGGCAACGGCCATCTCCGCCTCGTCCCCAATCGCCGGCTCGCGCTGAACGACTTCGTGATGGCCGACGAGCTCTGGGAGCGGCTGCGGATCCCGGTCGAGATCGCGTTCTTTTTCGCCAGCTCGCGGGCCGAGCGCGTGATGGCGTATTACCCGAGCCCGCTCGGACCGACCGAGTCCCACCTCACGCTCGAGGCCTGGCGCGAGCTCGAGAGCGCGAACCCGGTGCTCGCCACGATGGAGCCCGATGTCGAGGCGCTGCTCGTCAACCGGGCGCGCGGCGCGAGGCGCCAGTGGCTCGTCCCGATCGAGGATCCCTATCGGCTCGTCGCGGTGATCCGTACGACGTGGCGCGGTCTCACTGGCGGCAGCGAGGTGTGGCAGCGACTCGACGCCTTCTTCGACGATCTCGACCGACGCGGCGTCCGCCGTAAAAAGGAGATGACATGAGAATTCCCAACCTGTTCCCCGAGGTCACGACCGACTTGTCGTCGCACACCCCGGGCATCAACATGGGCAACTCGAAGGGCAACTACGAGCAGAACGCCGGGTTCAACGCCGACAGTACCTCGACGGCGGCGCGGTCGACCGGCATCGATGCGAAGAACCACGAGCCGATTGATCCGAGCATGCCGAACCTGTCCCCGGCGTAGATGGCCGCCGCCCCGGCTCCCCCGCAGCAGCACGTTCCGGCCCTCACGTTCGCCGTCCGCGGCGTGACGGCGGTGCGGCACGCGGCCGTCCCGACGCTCGACTTCGAGGTCGCGATCGGCAGCGCTGAGGTGGCGGTCCGCTCGATCCTGCTCGACGTTCAGATCCAGATCGCCGCCCGCCAGCGCGACTACGGGGACGAGGCGGACGCTGGGCTCGAGGAGCTCTTCGGGACCCGGGAGCGCTGGGGCACGACCCTGCGCACGTTGCCGTGGACGCGGACGACGGTCGTCGTCCCGCCGTTCACGACAGCGACGACGATCCACGTCAGCATCCCGTGCACGTACGACCTCGAGGTCGCGGCGTCGCGGTACTTCGCGGCGCTCCACGACGGGGAGGTTCCGCTCGAGTTCCTGTTCAGCGGCTCGGTGTTCTTCGCCGCCGCGAACGGGCTGCTCCAAACGACGCGGATCGGCTGGGATCAGGACGCGGACTACCGCATGCCGGTGACCGTGTGGCGCGAGATGATGGACCGGCACTTTGCGGGGAGCGCCTGGCTGCGACTGCGCCGGGAGGAGTTCGAGCGGCTGGGCGCCTACCGGGCGCGGCATACGCTGCGCAGCTGGGAGGCGACGGTCGCAGCCCTGCTCGACGGCGCCGACGGTGAGGGCGATGCCGGCGTCGAGTGATCCGATCCGGGCGATCGCCGACGCCGTCCTCTACGAGGGCTACATCCTGTGGCCCTACCGCCGCTCGGCAATGAAGAACCAGCGGCGCTTCAATTTCGGTGGCGTGTACCCGCCCGAGCACACGGTCGTCCACCCCGACGATCCGGATCGGATGCAAACCGAGGTCCTGCTCGAGGCCGATCACGCGGCGACGGTCGAGGTGACCGTCCGCTTCCTCCACATCGTCCAGCGGGGCGTGGAGGACGCGACCGGACAGCGGGTCGACGCGCTGACGGTTGGTGCCGAGCAGTACCTGAGCTGGGAGGAGGCGATCGAGCGCGAGCTCGACGTCCCCTTGCTGCGGATCGGGGGCCCCGGCACCGACCTTGACGTCACGATCGCGCCGGGCGACGAGCGCGAGCCGATCACCGACGCCGCCGGCCGCGTGGCGGGGGCGCTCACGCGGCATTGGGACCGTCTCGACGCGCTCGTCTCGGTGTCGGTGGATCCGCTGCGGGAACGGCTGTGGCGCGTCACCGTCCAGATCCGCAACCGGACGCCGTTTGACCCGGCGCATTCGCGCCAGCTCGCGCTCGAGCGGACCCTGTGCTCGACACACACGCTGCTCCACACCGACGGCGGCGCGTTCGTCTCGCAGACCGACCCGCCAGCGGCACTCGCCGCGGTGGCGGAGGGCTGCCATAACGTTGGCAGCTGGCCGGTACTCGTCGGCGAGCGCCCCGATCGGAGCACGATCCTGTCCTCGCCGATCATCCTCGAGGACTATCCCCGGATCGCGCCGGAGAGCCCGGGCGACCTGTTCGACGGCGGCGAGATCGACCAGATGCTCGTCCTCAACATCCTCGCGCTGAGCGACGAGGAGAAGGCCGAGATGCGGGCGTCGGATCCGCGTGCACGGGAGATCCTCGAGCGGACCGAGGCGCTGACGCCGGAGCAGTTGATGGCGCTGAACGGCACGATCCGCGAGTTCGGGATGACTCGGTGAGCGGCGAGCCGTCGTACTGGGAGGAGATCGAACGTCCGGGTCCGGACGCAGTCAACACGCCCAGAGGAGAGCTCAGGGCCGGCACGCGCGTGCGCCTACACCCGCATGCCGGCGGGGACGTGCTCGACATTGCGCTCGCCGGTCAAGGGGCCGTCGTCGAGGCGATCGAGCAGGACGTCGAGGGGCGCACGACGGTCGCGGTCGTGCTCGACGACGACCCCGGGCGCGACCTTGGGTTCGCCCGGCAGCCCGGCCACCGGTTCTTCTTCGCGCCGGAGGAGCTCGAGGTGGTGGCAGCCGCGCCGGAGGGCCGGGCGTCCGCCCCTCGGCGCATCCTCGTCGCGGGGATCGGCAACCTCTTCCTCGGCGACGACGGCTTTGGGGTCGCGCTCGCCGACCGCCTCGCGCGGCGAGCGCTGCCCGTCGGAGTGGAGGTTGTCGACTACGGCATCCGCGGGATGGACCTCGCGTTCGCGATCCTCGATGGCTACCAGGCCGTCGTGCTGCTCGACGCCACGCCCCGCGGCGGTGCGCCCGGGACGCTGTACGTACTCGAGATCGATCCCGACCAGGAGGCCGAGGTCGTCAGCCCCGGGGGACACGGCATGGACCCGCTTCAGGTAATCGGGCTGGCGCGCAGCTTTGGCGGAGCGCTGCCGCCGATGTACCTCGTCGGGTGCGAGCCCGGCATGGCGCTCGATCCCGACTCGGAGGACATCGTCGCCTCGCTGTCGGCGCCGGTGCATGCCGCGCTCAACGAGGGGGTGCAGCTCGTGGAATCGCTGTGCGGCGACCTCGCCCAGGACGACACCGTCGATATCAACAACAGGAGGTGACTGAAGTGGGCACGATCAAGATTCCGGTGCCGCTGCTGCTGATCGCCGTGATCGGCGTGGTGCTCGCCGCGATCGGCGCGCAGCTGCCTGAGATCGAGCGGTACCTCAAGGTCCGCGCCATGTAAATCGCCGGCGGCCCGAGAGGAGCTCGCATGCACCGCACCAAGGTGAGGGTCGTCGAGGACGCCCTCGACGCCAACAACACGATCGCCCGGGCCAACCGGGATGACTTCGACCGCCACGCCGTGACGGTCATCAACCTCATGAGTGCGCCGGGAGCGGGCAAGACGAGCCTGCTCGAGCGGACGCTCGCCGAGCCGCTCGGCGATCTCCGCGTCGGCGTGCTCGAGGGCGATGTCCAAGGCTCATACGATGCCGACCGGCTTGCCTCGCTCCACGTTCCCGTGACCCAGCTCAACACGGGCGCGGGCTTCGGCGGCGAATGTCATCTCGACGCCAACATGGTCCGCTCGGCACTCCCGGCGCTGCCGCTCTCCGAGCTCGACCTGCTCGTGATCGAGAACGTCGGCAACCTCGTATGCCCGGCGGAGTTCCGCGTCGGCGAGGACGTCCGGGCGATGGTCTGCTCGGTGACCGAGGGCGAGGATAAGCCGATGAAGTACCCGCTCATGTTCCGGGCGTGCGAGCTCGTCGTCATCAACAAGATCGATCTGCTCGAGCATCTCGAATTCGACCTCGACAAGTTCCTGTACTTCCTGGATCAGGTGCACCCGGGCGTCGAGCGGATGCTGGTGAGTGCGCGGACGGGTGAGGGCGTCGAGGGCTGGCGCGACTGGCTGCTCGGGGTCACGCGGCGGGAGCGGGCGCTCGCGTGAGCACGCCCGCGCTGTCGGCCTCGCTCGTTCCTCGGATCACACCCCTGCTCGAGCGGCGCGTCGAGGCGGGCCGCCGGTTCTTTGACAGCGAGTCAGATCGGCTCGCGCGGCTGTGCCACCGGATGGCGGAGCGGTTCGCCCGTGGCGGGCGGCTGATCGCATGTGGGTGCAGCCCCGCGGCGCGCTCGGACGCGCGCCATGTCGCGGTCGAGTTCGTCCATCCGGTGATCGTCGGCAAGCGGGCGCTGCCGGCGGTCGCGCTCACCGGACCGGCGGACGAGGTGGCGGCGAACCTCGGCACGCTCGCCGCACCGGAGGACATCCTGATCGCGTTCGACGGCCGGGGTTCGGCGCTTGAAGCGTCGTTTGCCGGCGCGCGGGCACGCGGAGCGCTCACGATCGCGTTCACGCCGTTTGAGGCGGAGTGGGAGCTCATCCCGGACACGGAGGACGAGTTCGTCGCCCAGGAGCTCGTGGAGACCGCCTATCACGTGCTGTGGGAGCTCGTCCACGTGTTCTTCGATCACCGCGGCCTGCTCGAGGGTCGCCAGGTGCGGCGGACTCACGACGCCGGCGCCTCGAGCTTCCTGTATCCGTTCCTCGCCGAGCAGGAGGACAACCTCGACGCGGTCCTCGCGGATGTCCGAGGCTCGGCGCTGATGAAGTCCGAGGAGGTGGGCGTGCTGCGGACCCAGACGCTCACCGACAACGGATCGGCGCTCGCGACGGCCGCGGAGGCGCTGGCGGATTGTCTGAAGGGCGGAGGCAAGCTGCTCGCACTCGGCAACGGCGGCTCGGCGACCGACGCGATGGATGTCGTCGCCGACTTCCGGACGGCGGTGGGCGACGGCGGGAACTGGCCCGCGCTCGATCTCACCGAGGACACCGGGATCATCACCGCGGTCGCCAACGACATCGGCGTCGGGGCGATCTTCTCCCGCCAGGTGATCGCCTACGGCGCAGCCGGCGATGTGCTCCTGGCGCTGTCGACGTCCGGCAACTCTGAAAACCTGATCGCCGCGCTCGCCGAGGCCCGCCGGCGCGGGCTGCAGACGATCGCGATGGTCGGCTATGACGGCGGGCGGATCCTCGCCGAGGAGCTCGCCGATCACGTGATCGTCTCGCGCTCGGAGCACATCCCGCGGATCCAGGAGGCGCAGGCGAGCGCGTACCACGTGCTCCGGGAACTCGTTGGCGCCGCCGCCCGCGGGGGCTGAGGCGGTGACCGCGCTGCGCAGCGGCCGGCTCCGGGTCAGGGCGCGGGTGCGCGGCACCGTCCAGGGCGTCGGCTTCCGGCCATTCGTGTTCCGGCTCGCGCACGAGGAGTCGCTCGGCGGCTACGTGCTCAATGACCAGCACGGGGTGCTGCTTGAGGTTGAGGGCAGCGGGGAGCGGATCGAGCGTTTCATGGCGCGCCTCGTCGGCGAGCTGCCGCCGCTCGCGACGGTCGACGAGATCACGGCGGAGACGCTGCCGGCGGCCGGCGAGGCGGACTTCCGGATTGCCGCGAGCAGCGCCGGTGGGACGCCCGACGCGCTCGTCACCGCGGACAGCGCGACCTGCGTCGACTGCCTGCGTGAGCTGCTCGACCCCGCGGATCGCCGGTACCGCTATCCGTTCACGAATTGCACGAACTGCGGGCCACGGTTCACGATCGTGCGCGGGGTGCCGTACGACCGGCCGCTGACGACGATGGCCGGCTTTGCGATGTGCGACGCCTGTCTAGAGGAGTACGAGGATCCGGCTGACCGGCGCTTTCACGCCCAGCCGAATGCGTGCCCGGTGTGCGGGCCGCGCGTGTCACTGCTCGCCGCGGGTGACCGGCACGATCTCGCCGGCGAGGAGGACCCGCTGCGCGTGGCCGCGCGGTGGCTCGCCGAGGGCGCCATCCTCGCCGTGAAGGGCCTCGGCGGCTACCACCTTGCGTGCGACGCGCGCAACGCCGCCGCGGTCGCCGCGCTGCGCGCCCGCAAGCATCGGGAGGACAAGCCGTTCGGTCTGATGGTGCGTGGCGTCGAGGCCGCCCGCGGACTGTGCGTGCTCGGGCCGGCCGAGGAGCGGCTGCTGCTCGAGCCCGCGCGGCCGATCGTGCTCGCCGCGCGGCGCTTGGAGGACGACGTGGCCGAGGCGGTCGCTCCGGGGGCGCCGGAGCTCGGCTGCATGCTCGCCTACACGCCGCTGCACCACCTGCTGCTGCGCGATCTGGCTGAGGTCTCCGGTCGTGAGCCGGCGCTCGTGATGACGAGCGGCAACGTGTCAGATGAGCCGATCGCCTACCGCGATCCGGACGCGCTGGAGCGCCTCGCGTCGATCGCCGATGCGTTCCTCGTCCACGACCGGCCGATCCAGACCCGGACCGACGACTCGGTCGTGCGGGTGGTGACGACGGCGGCGGGTTCTGGCTCCACGCGTGTGGCGGTCCTGCGTCGTTCACGGGGATACGTCCCGGCGCGACTCGGGCTTCCGGTGCCGTGCGGCCGGCCGCTGCTCGCCTGCGGCGCCGAGCAGAAGAACACGTTCTGCGTCGCCAAGGGGGCCCGCGCGTGGGTGTCGCACCACATCGGCGACCTCGAGCACGAGGCGACGCTGCGCGCGTTCCGCGACGGGATCGAGCACTTCGAGCGGCTGTTCGCGGTCGTGCCCGAGGTGGTCGCCCACGACCTGCATCCCGGCTATCTCTCGACCGCCTATGCGCTCGAGCGCGACGGCGTGCAGCACGTCGGGGTCCAGCACCACCACGCCCACCTCGCGGCGTGCCTCGCCGAGCACGGGGTCGACGCGCCCGCGCTCGGGCTGATCTTCGACGGCACCGGATACGGGACCGACGGCACGGTGTGGGGCGGGGAGCTGCTGATCGGGGACCTGCGGGGATTCGAGCGGGTTGGCTCGTTGCGCGCGGTGCGGATGCCGGGGGCGACGGCGGCGATCCGGCAGCCGTGGCGGATGGCGTACGCGTGGGTGGCCGCTGCCGGCACGGCAGGCGGGGCGGCCGCTGAGGCTCCCGCGATCCCGGTGCACCTGCGCGGGCGCGTTGATGAGGCACGGTGGCGGGCGATGGGGCGCGTGGCCGCCAGCGCCGCCGTCTCCCCGGTCACGACGAGCATGGGTCGGCTGTTTGACGCAGTCGGCGCGCTGTGCGGGGTCCGAGCCGAGATCTCCTACGAGGGCCAGGCGGCGGTCGAGCTCGAGGCGCTGGCGGCGACCGGGGGTGGGCGCAGCCGGGCGGCCTACGAGCTGGAGCTGGCAGTTGACGGCGACGACGTACGACTCGACCCGCGGTCGCTGCTCCGTTCCGTGATCGGCGATCTTGAAGCCGGGGTTGCGCCGGCCGATGTCGCCGCCGGGTTTCACCGGGCACTCGCCGCGGGCGCGTGCGCCGCCGCGTGTCACGTCGCCTCGGAGCGTGGGCTCGGCACCATCGTGCTCAGCGGCGGCGTGTTCCAGAACCGCCGACTGCTCGAGTCGACGGCTGTGGGCCTCGCGCAGGCCGGGCTGCGGGTGCTCATTCCCGAGCGGCTCCCGGTGAACGACGGCGGGATCTCCTACGGGCAGGCGGCCGTCGCTGCCGCGGCGAACTTTGGCGTTTGAGTGGCACCCCCCGCCTGTCAAACGCCCGAGTTCGGGGTGGGGCCGCGGCAGAGGCTCGTCCGGGGCGGCGGTTACGGCTCGTCCGGGGCGGTCCAGCGCTCCTCGATCCGCCCCACGCGCCAGACGACGAGCGCGATCGCCCACGTCGCCGCGAACAGCCCGACGATCAGGAACCCGGCGCTGCCCATGTTGAAGTTCTGGAGCCAGCCGGCGACCGCGCCGCGGACGCCGAGCCCATCGGTGAGGAGACCTCCGAGCTCGATCGTCCCGATCACGAGCGCGACGAGTACCGACAGCCCGGTGATCGTGATGTTGTAGTAGAGCTTGCGCACCGGCTTCGCGAACGCCCAGCCGTAGGCGAAGTTCATGAACGATCCGTCGAGTGTGTCGAGCAGGGACATTCCGGCCGCGAACAGGATCGGGAGGCACAGGACGGCGAGGAACGGCGCCCCCAGCGCGCCGGCGCTCCCGGCGAGGACGAGCAGCGATACCTCGGTCGCGGTGTCGAAGCCGAGCCCGAACAGGATTCCGACCGGATACATGTGCCACGACGTCCGGACGCGGTCGACGTGGCGGCCGAGGAAGCGATTCATCAAGCCCCGCTGCTGGAGCTGGCGCTCGACCTCGCGCTCGTCATAGCGGCCGTGGCGCATACCGAGGAAGATCCGCACGACGCTGATCAGGATGATCAGGTTGATGATCGCAATCGCGTAGAGGAACGTCCCGGAGACGGTCGTTCCGATCACGTTGGTGACGCGGTGCAGCTGGGAGGTGCCATGTCGGACCGGTCCGGCGAGCGAACGGACCCCGGCGGCGAGCAGGAACGTGAGCAGGAACACGACCGTCGAGTGCCCCAGGGAAAAGAAGAAGCCGACACCGAGCGGACGCTTGCCCTCGCCCATCAGCCTGCGCGTCGTGTTGTCGATCGCGGAGATGTGGTCGGCGTCGAACGCATGGCGCAGGCCGAGCGTGTAGGCGGTGATGCCGGTGCCGACGGTGAGCGCACCGGTGGCGTGGAGCCGGTACCGGGCCGGGGCGACGACGAACAGCAGAATCCCGAATCCGATCACGTGGAGGGCAACGACGACGGCCGTCATCCCGCCCGCCCGCCGCCACTCCTCGGCGGTCAGCGAATCCCGGATCCGCACCCTTCGATCCCTGCCAGCTTGCCAGAGTCGCCGCACGTTCACCGAAACCAGGTCTGTCCTCTCCTCTCGGGCCACGCCGGGCCGCGCCTCGATGCCACCTTATGGGCCGTCCCTCAGGGTGGCAAGGCCCCCGTAATCAGAAGCACACCGCGTTCTTGGGATTGGCCAACCGTCCAGGATCTCCGCTCGGGACTCGGGCCGGTGGGCCTGTTGACAACGCCCGCGGCGGCGGAACAATCGAATGGTCGTGGCGCTCACCAATCGTCCTCGGTCGGAACAGTCGTTGCCCGAGTGGGCGCGCTGGCAGTCCTCCGAGCCCTATTCGATCGGCGTCGAGGAGGAGGTGATGATCCTCGACCCGTCCGACTGGGCGCTGGCCCAGGAGACCGAGGAGGTGTTCGAGACGTTGCCGGCGTGGCTCGCGGACCATGCGGGCGCCGAGACGCACGCGGCGGTGATCGAGCTGACCACCGATCCCCACCACGACATGGCGGAGGCGGAGCGCGAGCTTTCGTCGCTGCGGCGCGAGTTACAGGATGTGCTCGAGCGCCCGGGATATCGGGCGGCGGTGGCGGGCACGCATCCCCGCGCTGAGTGGAGCGAGACGCAGGTGTCAAGCGGGGCCCGCTACCAGCTCGTGTACGAGTCGATGCGGGAACTGGCCAGGCGCGAGCCGACGTTCGCGCTCCATGTCCACGTCGGGGTCGCGGATCCGGAGAGCGCCCTGCGGCTCTACAACAGCCTGCGGGCGCACGTCCCGTTGTTGCTCGCGCTGTCGGCGAACTCGCCGTTCTGGCAGGGGCGGGATGCCGGGCTCGCTTCGACCCGGACCCCGATCTTTCAGATGTTCCCGCGGGTCGGGATCCCGCGGGCGTTTCGCAGCTACGCCGACTACGTCGAGGCGATCGACATGATGCTCCGCTCCGAGGCGTTCCCCGAGCCGACGTTCCTGTGGTGGGATGTGCGGCTTCAGCCGCGGTTTGGCACCGTCGAGCTCCGCGTGATGGACGCCCAATCGACCGTCGCGCGGGTCGCGGGGCTCGCGTCGTTCGTCCAGTGCATCGCGCATCTCGAGCTCGAGCACGGCTTTCAGACCGAGAGGCTGATGCGTGCTCCGGAGATCCTGGCCGAGAATCGCTTCCTCGCCGCCCGCGACGGGATGAGCGCGCGGCTCATCGACCCCGATCGTGAGCGCCGGGTCCCGGCGTCCGAGCAACTCGCGGATCTCATCCTCGCCGTTCGGCCTCACGCGCAGCAGCTCGGCTCGGAGGCGATGCTCGAGGTGGTGGCGGAGATGGCGGTCGACTCCGGCGCGGATCGCCAGCGGCGGGTGGCTGCCGAGCGTGGCGTGGGCGCGGTCGCCGCGGATCTCGCGGAGGCGTTCATGGCTTGACGGGGAGGGGGCCGTGACGCCCACGGACGGGTTCGGCCGGGACGGGGCGAGCGGACAGCTCGCGGGCGTGTTGGCCGCCCGCGAGCCGTCGCTCACGGATCGTGGCGCGGCTCACTGGGATCATCGAATGGTGCTCGTCCGTGAATCCGCCGCCGATCCTCGACCCCAGGCCACTCCCGCCGAGGTCGCCCGGCTGCTCATCGGAGCGCTTGGACTCGTTGGGTTCTGGTTGAACGGGATCGGCCCGGCGCTGCCGCAGCTCCAGCGCGACCTGCACGTGAGCCGCGGGACGGTCGCGTTCTATCCGAGCGCGTTCGCCGTCGGCCTGATCGTGCTCGGGTCGACCGCGCCGCGGCTGACCGCGCCTGGCCGCCGACACTTCGTGTTCGCGCTCGCGGTCCTCGGGCTCGGCGGCGGTGCGGCGCTGCTCTCGGCGGCTGTCACACCGCTGGTATCGCTCGTTGGGGCGCTCACCATGGGATTCTCGGCGGCGCTCCTGATCGCGCTCGTCCCGGCGCTCGTGTCCGACGTTCGCGGTGCAGAGGCGGCGGGTCTGCTCTCTCGTGCGAATGCGTTCTCGAGCGCCGCCGGTCTCGCCGCGCCGTTGCTCGTCGGGGGCGCGGTGGCGCTCGGGATCGGGTGGGCGACAGGGTTCCTCGTCGTCCCACTCGCCGGGGCCGTCATGCTGCTCGTCTACCTCCGACGGATGCGGTTGCCCGACGCGGCGCCGCCGCCGGCGCCGGCGCCGGCGCCGGCCGGATCCGGTGCGCCCGCCGGATCCGGTGCGCCGCCCGGACCCGGCGCGCCCGCGGGATCCGGTGCGGATCCGCCGGAGCGCGATGGGGCGGATCCGTGGCGGTCGTGGCTGAGCCTCGTGCTCGCGGTGTCGATCGAATTCTGCATGGTGTTCTGGGCACCGAGCTACATGCACAGCCATCTCGGGCTGCGGACCGCGACGGCCGCCGCCCTGGCCGGCGCGTTCCTGCTCGGGATGGCCATCGGTCGGGCGTCGGTCACGCCGATCACGCGGAGGACCGGCTCCGATGACCGGACGATCGTGATCATCACCGGGGTCGTCGTGTCAGGCTTTGTCGTGTTCTGGCTCGCTGTGGCCCCCTGGCTGGCGACGGTCGGGATGCTCGTGGTCGGGCTCGGCGTCGCGCTCATGTACCCACTGACCGCCGCCCGATACGTCGATACCGCTCCCGCCGGATCAACCCGCGCGAGCGCCCGCGCCGCGCTCGGCTCCGGGGTGGCGATCGGCGTCGCCCCGTTCGTACTCGCGACGATCAGCGACGTGACCGGACTGCACGCCGCCTACCTGCTCGTCCCCGTCCTGTGCGCCGCGCTCGTGGCCAACACATGGCTGATCCACCGCTCGACCGGCGGCTCGCCCAAGGTGTCCTTCGAATAGCTCGCGGGCGGCCAAGAAAGCGCCTCAGCGCCCGTCGATGCGACCAAAACGCACGTGAGCGCCCGCTGATGCGACGCAAGCGTAGACCTCGCCCGGCTGCGAGAAGCTCCGAAATGGGGTACGTAAGCGGTACGTACTCGACGCCAACCGGTGGTTAGTGCCCACCTCTGGGACTGGTAGCCTCAGCGGCCGCTTGATCCGCAGATGCGGACGGCAAACGGTCAAACGAAATCAGGGGGCGCGCAGTGCGACGAGCGAAATGGGGCCTCGGGCTCACCGCGGTAACGATGATGGCGGCGCTGGCTTCGAGCGGTTCGGCGGCGGCAAAGTTGCCGAGTCCGATCTCCCTCGGCGGGTCGGCCACCGGCACGCCGGCCGTGTTCGTTGACCCGAAGGGCACGACGAACGTCCTTTGGACGGCGACGGGCTCCGGCAACCTGCCGTTCACGCGCTACGCGCGCCGGCCGGCGGGGGCCACGAAGTTCACGACGGTCGCCATTCCCGGTCTACCGTCGACGAGCGGCCAGTCGTTCATCTATGCCCCGAGCCCGGGGACCCTCGAGGTGATCATCACCGTCAACGGCCCGCTCGATCTCGCCGCCTGGATCTCGCACAACGACGGGGTCTCCTGGAGCCAGCTGCCAACCACACCGCTGATGAAGTGGGGTGGCCAGGGCCTCTACCTCCAAGCGCCGCTTCTGCACGACGCCGCCGGTGGTCCGTTCCAGTACGCGGGCTCCGACGGAGCGACCGGACCCTTCGTTCAGCTCAATGAGTCGATCACCCAGGCGACGCAGATCGGCACCGACACGAGTGCGCTGATCCCAACCCATCTGGCGCGGAGCCGGTCCGGCACGATCTTCCTGCTCGGCCCTCCGGCCGACATCTACACGAACCCGGGGACGATCCCGTTCCAGGCGGGATCGGCGACCGGAACCGTGACCTTCCCGTGCGCGGCATCCGCCGCCAAGACAGGCACGGCGTTGGCGTTGGCCGCCGGCAGCTCGCAGGCCGTCGTTGCGTTCGCCGGGTGCGGCAAGGTGTGGACGCGCTCGCTCAGCGCCACCGGCGCGGTTGGTCCGCTCGTGACCGTGGGTCGATCGCCCGGCACCGACGCCACCGGCTACGAGCGCAACGGCCAGGCGTGGGTCGACGTTCAGTCCGCGACCAACGGTGCGTTCACCCTCGCCTTCACCGTCCCGGGCAATGACGTCCAGGTCGCCCATTCCAGCAACGGCGCCCACTGGTCGCTCGCCCGCGGCCTCGTGCCGGCCATCGTCGGAACGACGAACAACCTCGTGACCGGTCGCGCGCTCGCGACGGGCAACCCGACCTGGCTCGGCTTCTCAGTGGACGCAGGAAGCCAGACAACCCGCTCGGAGGTCACGTCGTTGTCGGACACCTACCGCCAGCCCTCGGCGCCGCGGGGGAAGGGCATCAGCTCGCCTGTCAAGGCGGTCCTGAGCTCACTCGCGGTCACCGCACCGGGACGCATCCCCCACGGCAGCTTCAGCCGCAGCGCCCAGGCGACGCTGCAGGTCGTTGACGCCTTCGGCGGCAAGGTCACGGTCTCGATCCTCGTCTCGCGGCCGACGAAGCAGACCACGTATGACCTCTGCCAGGGATCGGCCGTCGTGCGGCTGTCGGCCGGAAAGGTGAAGACGGCCACGATTCCCTGCGGCAGCGGCTCGATTGTGATCGGCGGCGGTGGCGGGGTGTCCCGCGGCGTCGCGGTCAAGAAGGGTGACTCCGTCCAGTTCACGATCACCGGGCGCACCGGCCCGCTGGTCCTGAACTCGCGGATCGGCTGACCGACCGCACAAGCTGCGCTCGACGGTGACCGGTCGGCCCGGGGCGGCCGGACCGTCGGGCGTGTGTCAGTAGCGCCCGGTGCGCCACCGCGGGGCGGCGGCGGCGTTGATCAGCCCGGCGTGGCTCCCGAGTTGCAGACCGATCGCCTCGAGGAACAGGACGACGTCGTCGTCCGGTTCCGCGGAGCGCCGGCTCCAGAGCTCGATCACGCCAATCGCCTCGTTCTCGACCCGGATCGGCACGTAGACGACCGACCCGACCCCGGATGCGGCCGCATCGCGCAGCAGCCGGTCCTCGGCACCTTCGAGGCCCGCGAGGCAGGTGGCACCGGTCCGGGCGCGTGCCGCGCCGAACTCCGCGGCGGTCGGCTGCCGCCGGGCCTGCCACGTCTGGGTCTCGAGCGCGCGCAGCGCCTCGTCATGCCCGGTCCACATGCCGACGCAGCAGAACGTTGGGCGCCGTTCCTCTGGGCACCACGCGACGACGGCGTCCCACCCGCCCTGGGTGCCGAGCACCCGGACGATCTCCTTGAGCGCGATTCGCCAGTCCGAGACCTCGGCGAGGGCTTCGGCGATCGCCCGCTGGGCGGACCCGTCCCATGTCGGGCCGAGCGTCAGCCGACCGCCGGCGTTCGCCGAGGAGCTCGCGTCCTGAAGTGCCGTCCGCAAAGCCGCCAGATCCTGGCGCTCGGCGGCGAGCTCGGCCTGCGCGGCCGCCGCTTTCTGCTGGGCGTCGGTGACGGCGGCGAGCGCGGCCGCCGTTCGGTCACGCTCGGTGTGGAGCGCACCCTCGGCGCGCATCGCCCGGGTCTTCTCAAGGTCAAGCGCCTCCCGCACAACCGCCGAAGACTGGATTTGAGAGCGCAGCGTGCGGATTTCGACCTGGGCGCCCTCGAGCCGGGCGCGCACTGCGTCAAGCTCGTCCTGCGTATCGATCACTTTGAGGTCTGGACGGGAGATCGCGTCCCTTTCTGTGTGTGTGTCCGAGGCTTGGTCGGATCGAAAATTGAGCGTGCTCACCCCGTTCTCATCGGCGGGCAGCCGACCCACTCATGTCGCTGGCCAGTTTCTGGACCGATTACCGGTGTCGCTCCATTCCGTCCCCCACTGAGCCGGGGCGCAAGCGGGATATCCCGCCCCGATCTGCGGCGAACCCCCATTCCCGGGCTCGGTGAACGGCGGTACAACCGATTGATGCCCGATGGGCGCAGCCATGCCGAAGCGCTGCTCATGCTCGAGCGCGACCACTGCGCCCGCAACTATCACCCGCTCGGAGTCGTGATCGAGCGCGGTGAGGGCGTGTGGGTCCACGACGTCGACGGCCGACGTTACTTCGACGCGCTGTCCGCGTATTCAGCCCTCAACTTTGGCCATCGCCATCCACAGCTGTTGGCCGCCGCGGTCGAGCAGCTCAACCGGCTCACGCTGACGAGTCGTGCGTTTCACAACGATCAACTCGGCCCGTTCTGCCAGGAGCTCGCGCGGTTCTGCGGCAAGGACCTCGTGCTCCCGATGAACACCGGCGCTGAGGCCGTCGAGAGCGCGATCAAGGTCGCCCGGAAGTGGGGGTACGACCGCCGCGGCGTCCCGCGCGACGCGGCTCGGATCGTCGTCTGCGATGGCAACTTCCATGGCCGCACGACGACGCTCATCTCGATGTCGAGCGACCCCTTGGCCCGCGGCGGCTTCGGTCCCTACACCCCCGGGTTCAGTTCTGTCCCGTTCGGCGACGCGGGGGCGCTTGAGGCGGAGATCGACGAGCGCACGGTCGCGTTTCTCGTCGAACCGGTCCAGGGCGAAGCCGGCGTAATCGTCCCACCGCCCGGCTACCTTGCCGCGATCCGATCGATCTGCGACGCCCACGACGTCCTGCTCATCGCCGACGAGGTCCAGACGGGTCTCGGCCGGACTGGGAAGCGCTTCGCCTTCGACCATGAGTCGGTCACGCCCGATATCTACATTCTCGGCAAGGCGCTCGGCGGCGGGATCATGCCCGTATCGGCGATCGCCGCCGACGAGCCCGTCCTCGGCGTGCTCGGGCCCGGCGAACACGGGAGCACGTTCGGCGGCAATCCGCTCGCATGCGCGGTCGCCCGCGAGGTGATCGCGCTGCTCGCGGACGGCATCCTTGCGGAACACGCCGCTCGGCTCGGCGCCCAGGTCGCCGAGCGGCTGCGCCGCCGGGGGTTCCCGGCCGTCACCGAGATCCGGCAGGTCGGCCTGTGGCTCGGCATCGACATCGATCCGGCCGTCGCGACGGCACGCGAGGTGTGTGAGCGACTGCTCGAGCATGGCGTCTTGTGCAAGGACACACATGAGCAGACGGTTCGCATCGCCCCGCCGCTGACCGTCCTGCCGAGCGAGCTCGATTGGGCGCTGACGCGGATCGAGACCGTGCTGACAGAACTCGCGTAAGTCCGACCTTTGCGCTAACACCCTTGACGCCGATGCCCTCGACGGCACTCAGACGCCGAGACCGAAAGGCGGGCGCCCCCGGTGCGGGCGACGATTCCGCGCGCGCGGGCGCGGACTCCGGGATCGCCGGAGTGGGCGCCCGGCTCGCCGCACTCCCCGGAAGCTGGCTGCTGGTCGCCGCAGCGGTCGTGTGGAACCTCATCAATCTCCGGGCGGAGACCTGGGCGGTCTCGTACCTCGACGACAGCTCCCTGCACGAGCAGATGGTCCGCTTCGCGACGACGCAACTGCGAGCGGGGCACCTCCCGCTGACGAGCTGGTTCCCGTTCCTCGGGGAGGGATCACCGCACTTCCTGCACTACCAGAGCCTCCCCGCGATGGTGAGCGGGGCGGTCGGGCTCGTGACCGGCGCAAATGTCGCGTTCCGCTGGTCGCTGTACCTGTTGTGGTGCCTGTGGCCGATCAGCGTGTATCTCGCGGGGCGCCTGTTCGGATTTGGGAAATGGCGGAGCGCGCTCGCGGCGGCGATGGCCCCGTTCCTGATGAGCCCGATCGCGGTCGGCTATGAGCAGAAGGCCTACATCTGGGTCGGGTACGGCGTGTGGGCACAGCTGTGGGCGTCGTGGACCCTGCCGCTCGCGTGGGGGTTCAGCTGGCGCGCGATCCGCGGCGAGGGCAGGCTGCTCGTGGCGGTCGTGTTCGTCTCCCTGACGACCGCCCTGCACTACGAGACCGGTTATCTCGCCTTCCTGCCGTTGGTCCTGTGGCCATTCGTCGCCCGCCCCGATCTCCGCCGCCGCATTGCCCGAGCAGCCGTGGTCGCGGCCGGATCGCTGCTCGCGTGTGCCTGGGTGATCGTGCCTCTGATCGCTCAGCGTCCCTGGGCGGCGACGAACGAGTTGCTCCAGCAGACGCCTCTCGTCAACGGCTACGGGGCGGGGAAGATGCTCTCCTGGCTCGTCACCGGACGACTGCTCGACAACGGTCGCTTCCCGATCATCACCCTGTTCGCTGCGGTCGGGCTCGCCGTTGCGATCGCATCCTGGCGCCGTGAGGAGGCCTACCGCGCGCTTGTGCTCGTGTTCATCGGCTGTCTGCTGCTCACGTTCGGGCGCGCGACGTTCGGGGCCCTGATCAATTTGATCCCGGGCAACCGCGACCTGTTCTTCCGTCGGTTCATCGGGGGCGTCCATCTCGCCGCCCTGCTGTTTGCGGGCGTCGGTGCCGCGTGGGTCGGGGGACAGGCCTGGGAGGTGGTGCGGCATCTCGCCCGGCGCGTCTCGGGGCACCCGCCCGGGGCTTCGCCAACCGCCTGGGGACGGACGGCTCTCGCCTGCGTCGCGCTCGTCGCGGTACTGGCACCAGCGTGGTCGCAGCTGCACTCGCTCGACGTCCACAACGCCCAGGCGATCACCGCACAGCGGCGCGCCGACGCGAACCAGGGCTCCGACATCAACCGGCTCGCGGCCGTCGTGCGACGCCGCGGCGACGGACGCGTGTACGCCGGCTCACCGTCGAACTGGGGCACGACGCTCCAGGTCGGAGCGGTGCCGGTGTTCAAATACCTCGAGAGCCAGGACGTCGACGAGGTGGGCTACACCCTGCGTACGGCGTCCTTGATGACGGACCCAGAGTTCTTCTTCAACGACAGCAGCCCGAGCAACTACGTCATCTTCGGGGTGCGGTACCTGATCCTCGCCAGCGGGCAGCGTCCGCCGGTGCCGGCGCGGCAGCTCGAGGCGATCGGCCCATACGTGCTGTGGCGCACCGAGTCCGGCGGCTATCTGCACGCAGGCCGCACGAGTGGCGCGATCCGGGCCGACCGCACAAACATCGGCTACCGCACTCGGTGGTTCCTGAATTCGCCGCTCGCGGCGTTTGGGGTGTTCCCGGCGGTGCTCTTCGAACCCGGTCCACCACTCCCCGCGCCGCCGGGCGCTGCCGTGACGAGCGCGAGTGCTGCCGCCGCACCGGCGGTCGGCAGCGTCGTGGCTCAGCGGGTGGCGCTGACGGATGGGCGCGCGGCCGCGCAGGTTCGGATGCGGGCGCCCGGCATTGCTGTGCTCAGCGCGTCATTTGATCCCGGATGGCGCGTGACCGTCGACGGCAGACCGGTCCCAAGCCGGATGGTCGCGCCGGCGCTCGTCGCGGCGGACGTTCCGGCCGGCGCCCACGCGGTGACGTTCCACTACGTCGGCTACGGTGGCTACGCGTTGCTGTTCGCTCTCTGTGCCCTGACGCTGATCGCGCTCGCGGTCCTCGACCGCCGGCGACGCCGTGGCGCCGCCGTGTCCGGGCCCGCGGTCGCCGGCCGTGCGGTCGCCGGTGCGGCTGCGGTCGTGCTCATCGCTGCCCTGCTCGCCGGTTGCAACAGCACCGCCTCGGGCGCGGCGGGCACCGGCAACACGGGTGGTGGGAACTTTGGGGTCGGCAGCACGGGCTCGACGGGATCCGCCGGGAGCAGCGGTAGCGCCGGCAGTTCCGGGAGCACCGGGAGTGCCGGGAGCACCGGGAGCACCGGCAGTCCCGGCAGCGCCGGGAGTTCCGGGAGCGCCGGGAGTTCCGGGAGCAGCGGGAGTACGGGCAGCGCCGGAAGCTCCGGGAGCACCGGCGGGAGTACCGGCAACATCGCCGGGAGCACGGGCAACACCGGCAATACCGGTAACACCTGACGCTCACCCGATGCCACACCCTCGGCGCAGAGGCGCTAGGTTTGGGCACGGAGGGTCGCCCGGCGAGCGAGGAGAGACAGAGATGCAGACGATGAGCCCACTCGATGCGTCGTTCCTACACATCGAGGATGCCGTAACGCACATGCACATCGGGTCAGTGGGACTGTTCGAGGGCCCACCCCCGGGGCCCCAAGAGGTCAAGACGGCCGTGGCCAGGAACCTGCCGCTCGTGCCGCGCTACCGGCAGAAGGTGCGATTCGTCCCGCTCGCGCTCGGACGCCCGGCCTGGGTCGATGATCCGCACTTCAACCTCGACTACCACGTGCGGCGCACCGCGCTGCCCGCTCCAGGCGGCCACACCGAGCTGCGCAACCTCGTCGGGCGGGTCATGTCCCAACAGCTCGATCGGAACAAGCCGCTGTGGGAGCTGTGGGTGGCCGAGGGCCTCGACGACGGTGGCTGGGCACTCATCTCCAAGGTCCACCACTGCATGGTCGACGGGGTGTCCGCGACCGACCTGATGAGCGTCATCCTCGACACCGAGCGCGATGCCCACCATGAGAGCGTGACGGACGATTGGGAGCCGCGGCCGGAGCCAGGCTCGGCCGAGCTGGTCGCCCATTCGCTGCGGCTCCGCGCGGCGGATCCGTACGAGATCACGCGGACCGCGATCGCCGCCGTCCGCGGTCCGCGGCGGGTCGCCCGACAGGCAGTCGACGCCACACGCGGCTTCGCGAACATGCGCCATCTGCTCACTCCGAACGCCTACAGCACCCTGAACGGGCCGATCGGTCCCCACCGCACCTGGGAGTGGGCCCGTGCCCGCCTGTCTGACGTCAAGGCGATCCGCAAGCAACACGGCGGGACGATCAACGACGTCGTGCTCGCGGTCATCACGAACGGATTCCGGGAGCTGCTGGAGAGCCGCGGCGAGAGCCTGAACGGCCACGTCATCCGGACGCTCGTGCCGGTCTCGGTGCGGAGCGAGGATGAGCGGGGCGTGCCCAGCAACAAGGTGTCGGCGATGTTCGCGGAACTGCCCGTGCACATCGACGATCCGGGTCGGCGCGTCGAGGCGCTCCATGACCAGATGCAAAGCCTGAAGGACTCTGGGCAGGCCGTCGCTGCGGAGCGGCTCACTGCGATGAGCGGGTTCGCGCCCGGCATGTTGCTCGCGCTCGGCGGCCGTGTCGCGACGCGGCTGCCGCAGAGCAGCGTCAACACGGTCACGACGAACGTTCCCGGCCCCCAGCATCCGCTCTATCTCGCGGGACGGCGGATGCTCGAGGCGTTCCCCTTCGTCCCACTTGGTGCGCACCTCCGCATCGGGATCGCGATCTTCTCCTACGACGGCGGCATCAACTTCGGGGTGACCGGCGACCTCGATACCGCGCGCGACGTCGACGTGCTGTGCCGTGGAATCGAGCGGGGCGTCGAGGAGCTGCTCGGACGACCGGCATCGCCGCCGCCGCGCGCGGCCGAGGCGACCGTCGAGGCCGAAGCTGAGGCCGAGCCGCAGGCAGCGCCGTAAGCCGCCCGTTGGCACGGGCCCTCTCGCTGATCGTCGCGGCGCTGATCCTCGCCGGCGGCGCCGCAGCCGCCACGACCCACGCCGTCGCACCACATCGTGCATCGGGCCCGTCCCACGGCCGCTCGAACGCGAAGGCGAAGCCGAAGCCGAAGCCGAAGCCAAAGCCTCCGATCGTGACCACGGCCCGTCCGCAGGCGGTCACGGCCACCAGCGCCGGCCTGTCCGGGCGGATCAACCCGAACGGTCAGGAGACGACATGGTGGTTCCAATACGGACGGAGCACCCGGTACGGGGGCCATACCCCGGGACGGCGGGTCGGCGCCGGGCGGCGGGCGCGCACGATTGGTGCCGCCCTGGCCACGCTCGCGCCGGTGACCACGTACCACTACCGCGCGGTTGCGTCGCACTGCCGCGGATGTCGCTCGGGAACGAGCTTTGGCCGCGACGGCACGTTCACGACCGTCGGCTACGTCAACCCGGTGCTCGCGAGCGGCGACGGGGCGGATCCGTCCGTGCTCGACGGGCAAGGTCTCAACGACTACTGGGCGTTCACCACGGGTGACCGGTTCCCGGTTCTTCATTCGACCGACCTGGTGCACTGGACGCGGGTTGGGCAGGCGCTCGCGGCCAAGCCGACATGGGTGGTCCCCACCGGCGATTGGCACCCGTGGGCGCCGCACGTCGTGCGCAGCGACGGCGCGTGTCCGGGGACGACGTCGTCGACGTGTTTCGTCATGTTCTACACCGGCCTGAACGCCCAGTTCGCCACCAACTGCGTCGCGCTCGCGACCTCGACGACGCCGTCGGGGCCGTACACCGACCAGGGTCCGCTGTCGAACGGGGTGCTCGACTCCTCTGGCCGGCCGATCGGATGCGGTGACGACGCCGGCTACGGGATGATCGATCCGTCCGCGTTCACGGACCCGGCGACAGGCGCCCATTATCTGTACGCATCCGAGGACTTCGGCTGCGACCAGTCGAGCGCTTCCTGCACGAGCATCAACAGCGCGCTGCGGCCGACGATCTCGGTGATCCCGTTATCCGTTGACTATCTCAGCGCGACCGGACCGCGGACGCCGCTGCTCACCGGAGACCCGGGGACGTGGGAGGCGGTCGGCGTCTCGGCGGCGACCGTCGAGGGACCTTCGATGATGGTGCACAACGGGACCTACTACCTCCTCTACTCGGGGGGAAGCTTTCACACGAGCTATGGGATGGGATACGCCACCGGCTCTGGGCCGACCGGGCCGTTCACGAAGTCGCCGCACAACCCGATCCTCGCCCAGACCGGGCGGGTGTTCAGCCCCGGCGGCGGCGACACGATCGTCACGGGGCCGCACGGCGGTAGCTGGCTCGTCTACCACGGGCGCGCGGCACCGGCCGCGGAGCGCACGCTCAGGATCGACGCCGTTTCCTGGCAGCCCGCCTCCCCGGGACCGGACGTGCCGGCGATCGCCGGCCCCACGAGCACGCCGCAGCCGGCCGTTCCGTAACAGCGTCCTACATTCCGCTGACACCACCACCGTGAGGGTCGCCCGGCAGCCCCGTCTTCTCCTGTGTACTCGCCACCACAACAGAAGCGGCAGTCACGTGAAGCACACCAAGCTCGGCCACGGCGATGACCACGACCACGACCACGGCCACCGCCCCGACCACGAGCCCGGGGTCGCCCCGGCGGCCGCTGACCCCGCCCGCAGCCCGCTTGGCGGTATCGTGCGCGCCGTGGGACGTACCCCGGGGCCAACGGTTGTGATCGTCGGAGCCGGACTCGGCGGCATCGCCGCCGCGATCGAGCTCGGACGCCACGGCTTCTCGGACATCACGCTGCTCGAGCGTGCCCCGGACCTCGGGGGCACCTGGTACTACAACAGCTACCCGGGCGCCGCCTGCGACGTCCCGAGCCACCTCTACTCCTACTCGTTCGCCAAGCGCCGCGACTGGTCGCGACTGTGCTCGCCGCAGGAGGAGATCCTGAACTACGTGCACGCCGTCGCCGACGAGCACGGGATCACCGAGCGGATCGCCTTCAACACGACCGTGAGCGCGTGCACATGGGACGACGACACCGCCCGCTGGACGATCACCAGCGAGGACGGCGGCACCTGGCACGCCGACGCGGTCGTGCTCGCCACCGGCCAGCTCCACCAGCCCGCCCTTCCGGCCATCCCGGGCCGCGAGCGGTTCGAACGGCACAGCTTTCACTCCGCCGCATGGGATCACGACTACGACCTGAGCGGCAAGCGCGTCGCGGTGATCGGGACGGGCGCCAGTGCGGTCCAGTTCGTCCCCGAGATCGTCGACCAGGTCGGCCACCTCGACGTCTTCCAGCGCACGGGGAACTGGTTTCTGCCGCGGCGCAACCGGCCCTACCCGGCGCCGGTCCGGGCGCTCATCAAGTACGTCCCCGGCGTGCAGGCCTACCGGCGGCGGTTCATCTACAACTACGGCGAATCGCTGACCTTGATGATCCGCCATCCGCGGACCCTCGGGCGCTTCGGCCGCCTGCGCTCGACGCTGTTCATGCGCTCACAGCTCAAGGATCGCGAGGTCCGCCGGCGGGTGTGGCCGGACTACACGTTCGGGTGTAAGCGCGTGCTGTTCTCGTCAGCGTTTCTCCCGGCGCTGCAGAAGCCGAACGTCAGCCTGATCAGCAACCCGATCACGGAGATGACCCCGACTGCAGTCGTCACCGCCGATGGCGTCGAGCACGACGTCGATTGCGTCATCTACGGGACCGGCTTTCGCACGAACGATTTCATGCTCCCGATGGAGATCACCGGCGCCGACGGGATCACGCTCGCGCAGTCATGGGCCGACGGGGCGCACGCCCACCTCGGCGTCACCGTGCCCGGCTTCCCATCGCTGTTCGTCATGTACGGGCCGAACACGAACACGTCGGGCGGCTCGATCATCGTCTACGAGGAGGCGCAAGCGGCCTACATCCGTCAGGCCCTCCAGTACGTCCGCGACCACCGGGCGGCGGCGCTCGACGTGCGCGCCGAGGTCGAGGCGGCGAGCGACCGGGAGACCCAGGCAGCGTTCGCCGGCACCGCCTGGACGCAGTGCGACTCCTGGTACCGCGACGAGCACGGCCGGATCGTCGCCAACTGGCCGGGCTACATGCGGCAGTACGAGCAGCGCCTCAAGGTGTTCGCGCCAAGCGATTTCCGGCTCGTGCCGGTGCCGGATCGCTCGCGCACGCTGCTGGCTACCGCTTGAACGACCGAAACGCATGTCAGCGCCGTGCGAACGACCGAAACGCATGTCAGCGCGGGGTGATCTCGGCGCTTTCTTGCGAATTGGTCGTTGGATCGCCTCAACGTATGAAAGCTCGCCGGATCGCCGGCGCTCACATACGAAATGGTCGATGAGCGGGCGCTTTCGTGCGTTGTGGTCGTCGCAGGATCCTGCTCACGCGCGATTCTGCTCGTCGCAGGGCCCGGCCCCTAACGCTCTCCTCCTCACAGCGCCTTTCTGCCAACGACCAGCGTCACTCCCCGTCAGGACCTAACGGCGGCGGTAGCGGCAGCGGCGGCAAGGTTTCGGCAACCGCGCGGCAACCCGCGGGCAACGGCTGCCAAGGACATGGCAAGGCGGCCTCGGGATCGTGCCGTCCATGCTCAATCCCGATTCCATCATCACCTCCGCGGGCACCGACCCGCATGCCGGCTCGCCCGCGTCGTTCATCCATCCCGGCGACGCGGGCTACGACGCGGCCCGCGCGGCCTGGAACCTCGCCGTCGACCAGCAACCGGCGTGCGTGTGCGTCGCCACCGAGGTCGCGCACGTCCAGGCCGCGGTCACCTACGCGCGGGTCAACGGGCTGCGAATCGCAGCGCAGACGACCGGCCATCTGAGCCAGACGCTCCCGTCGCTCGAGGACACGCTGCTCCTCCGCGTCGCGCTCCACGACGAGGTCGAGGTCGACCCGTACGAGCGCGTCGCCCGGATCAAGGCCGGAGCGCTGTGGGGCGACGTCGTCGAGGCCGTCAGCCGGTATCCGCTCGCGGTCATGCACGGGTCCTCGCCGTCGGTCGGTGTGATTGGGTACCTGCTCGGCGGCGGGTTGTCGTTCTACGGTCGCCGGCACGGCCTCGCGGTCAACCACGTCCGGTCCTTCGACGTCGTCACACCCGACGGCGTGGCGCGGCGGGTCGACGCCGAGCACAACCGGGAGCTGTTCTACGCGCTGCGGGGCGGCGGCGGTGGCTACGCGATCGTCACCGCGGTCGAGCTCGAGCTGCTGCCGTACGCCGAGGTCACCGCCGGGGCGATGTTCTTCGCCGCCGATGACGCCCACCGAGTGCTCCGGGCGTGGCGTGACTGGACGGCAGACGCCCCGGAGTCGATCACCACGACGTTCCGGATCCTGTGCCTTCCGCCGCTGCCCGAGGTGCCCGAGCCGCTGCGCGCCATCCCGACGGTGTGCGTTGACGGAGTCGCGCTCGAGCCGGCGGAAGGCGAGCGGCTGGAGGCACTGCTCCGCAGCGTCGCCACCCCGATCCTCGGCGGCTTTGCGCCGATGGCGCCCTCGGCGGTCGTGCGGCTGCACGGCGATCCCGAGGAGCCGGTGCCGGCGATCGGCGACGCGATCCTGCTGAGCGGCCTCGACGACTGGGCGATCGAGAGCTTCCTGCGGGTTGCCGGACCGGGCTCGCCGTTGCTCGCGGCCGAGCTGCGCCATCTCGGCGGGGCGCTCTCGGCGCCGCCGTGCGGAGCGGGCGCTCGCGGTCATCTCGAGGGTCGGTTCCTGATGTTCGGCGTCGGGATCCCAGGCGCCCCGGCGCTCGCCGAGCAACTGCACGCCTACCTCGATCAGTACCTGGAGGCGCTGGCGCCGTGGGCGACCGGCACCCGCTTTGCGAGCTTCGCCGAGCGGACCGACTCGCTGCGGAACTGTGTCCCGGACGCGGCGCTCGAGCGTCTCGCCCGGATCCGCGAGACGTCCGATCCGGACGGCCTGCTCCGCGCCGCGCACCTCCCCACGCAGTCCTAGCGACACACACCACGACCTGAGTCAGACCATCACCTGAGTCAGAAAGGGGCGTACCAACCCATGCAACCGACACGCAAACTCATCTCCGCCGCCGTCGCGGCCGGGTGCCTCCTCGCCGGCGTCGCACCGTCGGCGCTCGCCAAGACCCATCGGGCCTATTACTCCGGCAAGACCCGGGACGGCGATCCGATCAGCTTCACGCTCGTGAACGGATCGAAGGTCACGAACCTCAAGGCCTACGTGCCGACCCTGTGCGGGAGCACCGACGGGTACCCGATGCACGGCAGCGACCCGTTCGACCCTCCGGGCTCGTTCCCGCTGAACAAGACGACGAAGGTCAAGGCGAAACGCCCCAACGCGATCTGGAACACGGCCGACGTGACGAAGAACTTCGTCGTCGGCTTCAAGCGCGGGCGAAAGAACGTGTACACGATGAAGCTTCACGTCGACTACTCGTTCCTGTTCCTCGTCTACTCGTATCCGATCACGTCACGGCCGTACGTGTGCACCGGCGACTCGCAGGGCACGTTCGTGCCGGTGAAGGGCTGATCGGCGATGACGCTCCGCAAACTGACCGGCGGCCTCGCCGCGCTGACGCTCCTGGCGCTTCCCGCCTCAGGTGTGGCAGCCGGTATCAAGACCGCCCGGTTCACGATGAAGATCACCGGTGTGCAGACGACGGCATGGAGCTGGCACGGACCGAGCTACACCGACTGCAACGGCACGCAGACGACCCACGGGGACGGGACCGAGGTATTCCGGTTCGACAACGGCTCGCCGGACCGCCTGCTGGTGACGCGCAATGCGTTCGGTGCGGTCAACTTCCAGATCGGAAGTTGGACGCAGAACGACGCCGCTGCCGTCCTCGGCTCGTTGTCGCAATCACGGTTGACCCGGCACGGCAAGCTGACGCACACGTGGACGGGGGGCTACTGCGGCCATCCGACGCCGACCGACACCGGCCCTTATGACTGCGGCCAGCGTCGCGGGCTCGCGGACGTGCTGGTCGACCCAGCGGGTGACGGTCGTCGCATCCAGATCCAGGTGGCAACGGACAGTGCGTGGGCCCCGTTCAGGAACTGCCCGATCTACACCGGCAACGGCGCGACTGCGTTCGGGTTCACGACGACCTCCGGCCGACTGTCGAACAAGCTCCTGTTCGGCAACCAGAAGCGGATCGTCGTCGAGGACGGCAAGGTGTACCCGCGCAAGGACGGAGGCGTCGACGCATTGAGTACGACCCACATCCGGATCGTGCTCGTTCGTCACCGCTGACGCTTGGGCCCCCGGCGACGCGGCCCGGACGACTCGTCGAGCGCCCGGGCCGCCTCGCCGGCCAGGGCGGCGGCGCCACACGCGAGCGCGAGCTCGTGGGCGTGGCTCCATGCCGCCCGCGCGTCAGCCTCGTTGCCTGCGGCCGACAGCGCGCTCGCGAGCGTCAGCTGTGCCTTGGCAAGCTCCAGCCGGGCCGAGGTCTCCCGGAGCAAAGCGACGGCCTCACGGGCGAGCTCGACCCGCTGCGCATCGCTCTCGACCTCGGCGAGCAGCCGCAGGCCACGGCCGATCACCCAGGGTGCGCCGACGCGGCGGGCGAGTTCGAGGTCGGCCCGCGCGAGCTCCCGGGCCGCTGCGGTGTCCCCAAGCGCGGCGCAGGCCCGCGCGCGGAGGCTCCGCCACGGCGCCCACACGGGGTGTGTGTCGGCCGGGCGGGTGGGCTCGAGCCGCCGGGTGATCTCCAGCGCGTCGGCTGGCCGCTGCTCGGCGAGCGCGAGCTCGGCGAGGCTGGCGAGCCAGAACCGAGCCCCGTCGGGCCGGGGATCTTCGGCGTGGACACGGTGAAGCGTCTCGGCGACCAACGCCAAGGGGTCGCCCCGCTCAAGCTGGGCAAGCGCGGTGAACGCGGCCGAGTACGCCATCACCGCGTCAAGCTTTGTCCCCCACAGCCGCTCGCCCTCGTGTGCGCGCTCGAGCAGCTCCATCGCGGCCGGCAGATCGCCGGCCCAGATCTGGGCGATCCCGCCCCACAGGTCGGCGCCGATCGAACCGAGGATCTCGCCCTGCCGGCGGGCGTGCTCGGCGTAGCGGGCGATCGCCTCCAGGCCCTCCGACGGCTCCCCGAGCCCGAGCATCGCGCTGCCGAGCGCGACCGGCGCCGTGATCTCGAACGCCTCCAGCCCGGCGGAGAATGCCTCCCGGGCGAGCGCGGACGCTTCCTCCGCCGGGCCGCAGGTGAGCGCGACCCCGAGCGCCGCGAGCGCGCTCAGGGACCGGGCTCCGGGGCCGCTTCCGCGCGGACCGCGCCGGACGTCGTCGAGCGCGCGGAACTCCGCCGGGTCGACGGCGCCGAACGCCGCCCCGATCAGGCGGACGGCGCGGAGCCCGTCGCGGTAGTCATCAAGATCGGCGGGGAGCTCCGCGGCCGCCTCGGTGGCGAGCTCGACACCCTCCTGAGGCGAGCGCACGAACAGCAGCAGATGGCTGAGGCGGATGGCTGCCCGGGCGCGCTCGGCCGGGTCGGTCAGTTCGGCGTAGGCGCGGCGCAGCGGCTCGACCCCGGCCGGTCCGCGCACATACGCAGCACTGCCGCCGAGTTCGAACGCGAGCGCCGCCTGCTGGTCCGGAGGGGGCGGTTCGGCCTGGGCTCGCTCGAGCAGCCGCATCGCCGCGTCGGGGGCACCGCGCCGAAGCGCGACATGGGCGGCATCCCGCAGCCGGCTCACGACCCAGGCGTCGCCCCGCGGCGGCGCGAGCAGCAGCTGGGCGGCGACGCGCTCCGGGCTCGCCCCGAGTTCGGTGAGCAGCCGCGCTGCCCGTTCGTGCTCGAGTGCTCTCACCGGGGCGGACAGCTCGCTGTAGACGGCGTCGCGGATCAACGGGTGGACGAACCCGAGCGGCTCGTCGGGGCGCAGGATCTCCGCGCGGGCGAGCGCCTGCACGGCATCAGCGGCCGTCGCTTCGTCCACCTCGGCGAGCGCGGCGATCGCCGGAAGACCGGGCTGCTCGCCAAGCACCGCGACCGCCCGGGCGACGGCGCCCGCGGACGAGGGCAGGCGCGTGAGGCGGAGCAGCACCGTCCGGGCGACGGCACGCGGACCGATCGCGCGGACCGCATCGGCGTGCTCGGCATCCGGGACCACACCCTCGGCGGCGAGGGCGCCGAGCAGCTGGCGCAGGAGCAGCGGATTGCCGGCGGTGACCTCGCGGCACGCCGCCGTGAACGCGTCGTCCGGCTCGTCGGCGAGTCGCATCCGGATGAGTCCGGCCGTCGCCCGCCGGGTGAGCGGGCGCGGCGTCAGCGCGAGCGTGATCGGCTCCTGGGCGAGTTCTCCGAGCAGTGTCTCGTCGGCCTCCGGCTCGCCGCTGCGGATCGTGGTCGCGATCAGCACCGGCAGACTCGCCACCCGCCGGGCGAGATAGGCGGTGAAGCGCAGCGAGGCCGGATCGCTCCACTGGAGGTCATCGATGCAGAGCGCAAGCGGCTGCGATCGGGCGAGCGCCTCCACGAGTCGGAACAGGGCGTTGAGGATCGGGAACGTGCCCTCCGTCGGCCCGGCGTCGCTCAGCACGGCGCGGGCCGCCGCGGCCGGGCCGTCCATCAGCTCGGGTGTGGCGACCGCCTCGAGCAGCTGACGGACGACGCCGAAGGCGAACTCGCGCTCGAGCACGCTCGCGCGGGCTTCGAGCACCTGGAGGCCCTGCGATTCGGCGCGGCGGCGAAGTTCGTCGAGCAGACGCGTCTTGCCGATACCCGCCGGACCTTCGAACAGGACGACACCGCCATTGGCGGAGCGGACGCGGGCGATGGCGGCGTCGACCGCGCGGAGCTCGTCGTCGCGTTCGACGAGATCCGCCGGGGTGGCGCTCTCCGCCGACGCGGGCGGGCGCGTCGATGCGCCGGCGGTGACTGGGACGCCGCCGCCGCCGCGGTCGTTGCTATCGCCGTCGGTGTCGGTATCGCCCTCGGCGAGCAGCGTGCCGTGCAGCGCGACGAGCTCGCGACCGGGGACCGCGCCGAGTTCGTCGCGGAGCAGCCGGCGGACCTCGTCGTAGGCCTGGAGCGCTTCGGCGACGTTGCCGCGGACGCGCAGCGCGGCGATCAGCGCGACCCAGGTCGACTCGCGGAACGGGGCGGCGGCGACCGCCGCGCGCGCGTAGGTCTCTGCGAGCGAGGGCTCGACCGCCTGCGCCGCGGTCGCCGCGAGTTCAAGGGCCTCGACCCGGACGTGCTCAAGCGCGACCCGCTGCTCGTTGAGCCAGGGTGCGTCGAGACCGGGGAGCAGTTCGGGTTCGACGAGCGTCGCCGCCTCCTCGGCGTCGAGCAGCTGCTCGCGCGGATCGGTGCCGCGGCGTGCCCGATCGAGCGCGGCGTGCGCCGCCTCGACATCGATCCACGCCGGCTCGGGTAGGCGCAGGATGACGCTGTCCCGCCCCTCGATCGTCGCCGGCGCGACGGCCCGGCGCAACCGGGAGAGGACCGGGGCGAGCGCGCCCTCGCTCGGGGGTGCGCCGCCGTGTCCCCAGATCGCCTCGATGAGCGCGTCGCGACTCACCGGCCGTTGCCGGCGCAGGACGAGGTAGGCGAGCAGAAGTCGCCCCTGCCGGCCGTGCAGCATCGCCTCGCGTGATTCACCCCCGATTTCGACCGTCAATCGACCACAGAGCCGGACGACCGCCGATCCTGCCCTAGACATGGCGCGTCACGCTACAAGACGGGACGGATCGGGATCAAACCGAGGGCTTCGTGGGTATCCCCTGAGGGTGAATGACGTCATCTCCATTGTCGATGCCGACCCGGATCTCGCCGATCTGCTCGACGCCGATGAGCTCGCCGCGGCTCGTGGCCACGCGCTCACGCGGGTCCGGCGGCTGTCACCGGGCGAGTGGGACGCCGCCGGAGCGATCGAGCGCGACCAGCACCACCGGGGCTTTCTCATCATCCATGGCCTGCTGAGCCGCGAGGTCGACGTGCTCGGCCGCCGAGCGGTCGAGCTGCTCGGCCCCGGGGATGTACTCCGCCCCTGGCACTGGGACGAGGATGGCTCCCACGTCCACGCCGAGGTGGGCTGGATGGTGCTTGAGGACACCGAGCTCGCGGTCCTCGATCATGGGCTCGTCCAGCGAACCAACCCGTGGCCACAGCTCGGCGTCGAGCTGTTCGCCAGAGGCACACGCCGCGCCCACAATCTCGCGGTCGTGCTCGCGATCGCGCACCACCAGCGGACCGACGAGCGGCTGCTCCTGACGCTGTGGCATCTCGCCGAGCGCTGGGGCCGGGTCCGGCCGGAGGGGATCGTCGTCGCGCTGCCACTCGCCCACCAACGGCTCGCGGACCTGATCGGCGCGCACCGCCCGTCCGTGACAACGGCGATGGGCGAGCTGATGCGCGCCGGCCAGATCAGCCGCCGCGACGATGGAGCGTGGGTGCTTCACGGCACCCCGCCGGAGAAGCTCCGGCATCACCCGCTCGGCGCGGCGTTGACCTGATCAGGCCATTAGGGACGACCTCTGAGTCAATGCAGCGCGCCGCGCCGTCCGCTGACGAGGGCGAACACGGCGAGGATGGCGATCAGGAACAGCAGCGGATGGATCACGATGCCACCGGCGATCGCGATGATCAGCAGGATGACGGCGAGTAAGAGGAGCACGGCTCACCTCCAGGTTGAGTGGTCCTGACCCAGATCCCCGGTGGGGTGCTTCTCCACCCATGACCCCGTTGCCGCGCGGACGTCCGCGCGAAGACGTGTGCCAACTCTGTGTCAGCTCTGCCGCCGGCGGCCGACCTCAATGCAAGACTGGAACCGATGCTTCACGTCCACCGCTCAGAACGCGCTGACGCGCTCGCCGACGCGCTCACCGAGATCCTCCTTGAGCCGCTGAGCGATCCGTTCGCGGCGGAGGTCGTCGCGGTGCCGACGCGCGGCATGGAGCGCTGGCTCACGCAGCGGATGTCGACCCGGCTCGGCGCGTCCGCCGGCCGCGCCGACGGCGTCTGCGCGAACGTCGCCTACCCATTCCCACGGAGCCTCGTCGGCGATGCACTCGCCGCGGCGACCGGAATCGACCCGGACGGCGATCCGTGGGTGCCCGAGCGGCTCGTCTGGCCGCTGCTGCGAGTCGTCGACCGCGACCTTGACGAGCCGTGGTTGGCCTCGCTTCAGACGCACCTGTGCGGCGCGGAGGCCGGCGAGCGTGAGGTCCGCCGGTTCGCGACCGTCCGCCACCTCGCCGAGCTCTACGACGGCTACGCGCTGCGCCGGCCGGAGATGATCCAGGCGTGGGCGATCGGCGAGGACACCGACGGCGCCGGGGGTGCGCTGCCCCCCGACGGCGTGTGGCAGGCGGAGCTGTGGCGTCGGTTGCGCACGACGATCGGGCGCCCGAGCCCGGCCGAGCGGCTTGACCCCGCGTGCGCGCGTCTGACCGAGGAGCCGGGCATGGTCGAGTTGCCCAGCCGCCTCTCGCTGTTCTGTCTGACCCGTCTTCCCGGGAGCTATCTGCGGGTGCTCGACGCGCTCGCGCCGGCACGTGACGTCCATCTGTTCGTGCTCCACCCGTCGCCGGCGCTGTGGGCGCAGCTCGGGGAGCGGACCGAGCCGGTCATTCGCCGCCGTACCGATCCGACGGCGGCCCTGCCGGCGAACCGCCTGCTCGCGAGCTGGGGTCAGGACGCCCGGGAGCTCCAGCTCGTGCTCGCGGCGAACGGTAGCCGTACCGACCATCACCACGCGATCGCCGATGAGAGCAAGACGCTGCTCCAGCGCCTTCAGACCGGGATCCGCACCGACACCGCGCCGCCCGGGCCACCGCTGCCCGCCCAGAAGGACGCGCGGGCGCTGCTGCGCGCTGATGACGACAGCCTCCAGATCCACGCCTGCCACGGCCGGGCCCGCCAGGTCGAGGTGATCCGGGACGCGATCCTCCACCTGCTCGAGCGGGACGCGACGCTCGAGCCGCGCGATGTGATCGTCATGTGCCCGGATATCGAGACGGTCGCGCCCCTCATCCAGGCCGCGTTCGGCGCCGGGCGGGCGCTCGACGACGGCGCGGACGACGAGGACGCGTCGGTGGCAGCCGCCGAGCGCCGCCGCCTCCCCGATCTCCATGTGCGCCTCGCCGACCGCAGCCTGCGCCAGACGAATCCCGTGCTCAGCGTCGTCTCGCTGCTACTCGAGCTCGCCGACGATCGGATCACGGCTTCCCAGCTGCTCGACCTCGCGGACCGCGAGCCCGTCCGGCGGCGCTTCCGCTTCGATGATGACGACGTCAGCCGGATGGAGGAATGGGTCGTCGACAGCGGCATCCGCTGGGGGCTCGACGAGCGCCACCGGGCCCCGTTCAAGCTCGATGTCGTTGCCAGCAACACGTGGCGCGCGGGCCTCGACCGGATCCTGCTCGGGGTCGCGATGACCGAACAGGACCGCACGCTCGTCGGCGGTGTGCTCCCGCTCGACGATGTGGAGAGCGGGGCGATCGAGCTTGCGGGACGGATGGCCGAGTTCGTCGACCGCGTCCAAGACGCCGTCGACGCGCTCGGCCGCGCGCAGACGGTCGATGCGTGGGTCACGGCGATCGCCGCGGCGGCCGACGCCCTCACCGCGACTGCCGACCGCGAGTCGTGGCAGCGCGCCGAGCTCGGGCGCATCCTCGACGACGTCCAGGGCGACGCGACCGCAGACGGTTACGGCCATGGCGCGCCCGAGCTCGAGCTCGCCGATGTGCGAGCGCTGCTCGCCGACCGCCTCAAGGGCCGCCCGACGCGGGCCAACTTCCGCACCGGCCATCTCACGGTGTGCACGCTCGTGCCGATGCGCTCGGTCCCGCACCGGGTCGTCTGCATCCTCGGGCTCGACGACGGCGAGTTCCCGCGCAAGGCGCCGCGCGACGGCGACGACCTGCTGCTCGACGATCCCCACGTCGGCGATCGCGACCCCCGCGCTGAGGATCGGCAGATGCTGCTGGACGCGCTCCTCGCCGCGACCGATCGGCTGATCGTCACCTACACCGGCAACGACGAACGGACAAACCTCGAGCGTCCTCCGGCCGTGCCGGTGGCCGAGCTGCTCGATGTCGTCGACCGCACGGTGCGGACCGGGGCCGGACCCGACGCGCCCGCAGCGCGGGAGCAGATCCTCGTCCGGCATCCACTTCAGCCGTTCGACCCGCGCAACTTCCGGGCCGGCGAGCTGACCGCCGACGGGCCGTGGAGCTTCGATGCGGTCGCGCTCGGCGGAGCGCGGGCACTGAGCTCGCCTCGGCACGCCACCCCGCCGTTTCTGCCCGCTCCACTGCCCGCGAACGACGCGGAGCTGATCGAGCTGGCCGACGTGATCCGCTTCGTCGAGCACCCATGCCGGGCGTTCCTGCGCTCGCGGCTCGGCATCAGCGTCCGGGAGTCGCTCGATGAGGTCCAGGACGCGCTGCCGGTCGAGCTCGGCGGCCTCGAGCTATGGGGGGTCGGCCAGCGGCTGCTCGACGGCCTGCTCGCCGGTGCCGAGCTCGAGGAATGCGTCCGCGCCGAGCTGGCTCGTGGTTCGCTGCCGCCCGCGATGCTGGCGGCGCCGGTGCTTGACCGGGTCACCCCGATCGTCACCGCTCTCGCCGACGCAGCGCGGCGACACGGCGGCACGGGTCCGGCGACCTCGCTCGATGTCAACCTCCGCCTGTCGGACGGCCGGACGCTCGCCGGCACCGTTCCGGGCGTTCACGGGGACACGATCCGCCGCGCGGCTTACTCGCGGGTGCGCCCGCGGGACCGGCTCGCGGCGTGGGTGCGGCTGCTCGCGCTGACCGCCGCCCGGCCGGGCGGGGCGTACCGCTCCGCCGTCATCGGTCGTGCCCGGCAGGGTGTGTGGAAGGCCGAGACGACCGTTGCGCGGATCCCGCCGCTCGGCGCCGAGGAGGCGCTCGGCCAGCTCGCGATCATCGTCGATCTCTATGACCGCGGCATGCGCGAACTCGTGCCGCTCGCCTGCCAGGCGTCGGCCGCCTACGCCTACGCGGCGGGCCGCGGCGATGATGCCCTCGCCGCCGCGCTCGCCGTCTGGGAGACGACGTTCGGCTACGACAAGGAGGATCGCGAGCCCGAGCATCTGCTCGCGTACGGGGGTGCGCTGCCGTTCGCCGAGCTGACCGCGCAGGCGCCCCGCGCCGACGAGAGTGGGGACACGTGGACGGAGTCCGAGGAGAGCCGCTTCGGGCGCTACGCGCGGCGGCTGTGGGACGGCCTGCTGAGCCATGAGGAGCTGCGCGACCAATGACCGCGACCCGCGCGCAGCGGCTCAGCCCGGCCGAGTTCGATCTGTGTGGCCCGCTCCCGAGCGGGGTCACGGTGCTCGAGGCGAGCGCCGGGACGGGGAAGACGTACACGATCGCGGCGCTCGCGGCGCGGTACGTGGCCGAGGGCATGCCACTCCAGGAGATGCTGCTGATCACGTTCACGCGGATGGCGACCGGCGAGCTCCGAGATCGCGTTCGTGAGCGGCTCGTGACCTGCGAGGAACAGCTCTCCCGCATGCTCGATGGCGTGCTTGACCCTGGCGCCGACGAGATCGTGCAGCTGCTCGCGACCGGCACCTCGGAGCAGGTCGTGCTCAGGCGCGATCGGCTCGTCCGCGCGATCGCCAACTTCGACGCGGCGACGATCGCGACGACCCACGGCTTCTGCCAGGAGGTGCTCGCCGAGCTGGGGACGATCGGCGACCTCGAACCGGGCACCGAATTCGTCGAGGACGTCTCCGAGCTCGTCGAGGAGGTGCTCGACGACCTGTATGTCCGTCGCTTCCAGAAGCACGGGGGCGCGGCCTTCAAGCGTGCCGAAGCGCTGAAGATCGCCCGGGCGGCGGTCGAGAACCCCGGCAACGAGCTCGAGCCCCACGACGCGCCGAAGGACTCGGTCGCCGCGATGCGCTTCCGTCTCGCGCAGGCGGTGCGCGACGAGCTCGAACACCGCAAACGGCAGATGGCGATCATGACCTACGACGATCTGCTCACCCGGCTGAACGCGACGCTCGAGCCGCGGCGCCCGAGCGGCCCGGCGGCGGCGGAGCGGCTGCGCGCGCGCTACCGGGTCGTGCTCGTCGACGAGTTTCAGGACACCGATCCGATCCAGTGGCAGATCCTCAGCCGGGCGTTTGCGTCCGACGGCGTGACCCTTGTGCTGATCGCCGATCCGAAGCAGGCCATCTACGCGTTCCGCGGCGCCGATGTCTACGCCTACCTGGTCGCCGCCGCCACGGCTTCGACCCGGGCGACGCTGCCGGTCAACCGGCGCAGCGACCAGACGCTGCTCGACGCCTACGACGCGCTGTTCGCCGACGCGGCGCTCGGCCATCCCGAGATCGTCTACCGGCAGGTGCGCGCCGCGCCCGGGCACGAGCGGCCGCGCATGCTCGGGGCGCCGGATCCGGCGGCGCTGCGGGTGCGCGTCGTCCACAGCGATGAGCCCGGGATCGAGCGGACCCGGACCGGCCTGTTGCGCGCGCCGTCGGTGCGCGAGCACGTCGCGCGCGACCTTGCCGCTGACATCGTGCGGCTCCTCGCCTCGCACACCGAGCTCGAGCGGCGCACCACCGACGGGATGACGCTCGGTCGCCGTGATCTCTGCGCCGGGGACATCGCGGTGCTCGTCCGCACCCACGCCCAGGCCGACCTCATCCGTGAGGCGCTCGACGCGGCGCGCGTCCCCGCGGTCATCAACGGCGCCGGCAGCGTGTTCGCGACCGCCTCCGCACGTGACTGGCTGCGGTTGCTCGACGCGATCGACCGGCCGGCGACCGCCTCCCGGGCGCGGGCCGCCGCACTGACGCCGTTCCTTGGCTGGAGCGCAACGCGGATCGCCACCGCCGGCGAGGAGGAGTGGGAAGGCGTGCATCGCCGACTGCATCGGTGGAACCGGATCCTCCGCGAGCGGGGCGTCGCCGAGCTCACGGAGTCGATCATGGTCGGCGAGGACCTCCCCGCCCGGGTGCTCGCGGGCGTCGACGGCGAGCGGCGACTCACCGACCTGCGCCACCTCGCGCAGCTGCTCCACGGCGCGGCGGCCGCCGAGCGCCTCGGCCCCACGGCGCTGCGCGGGTGGCTTGCGCAGCAGATCGCGGCCGCCGAACAGGAGGACGGGGAGGAGGAGCGGACGCGGCGGCTCGAGTCAGATGCCCAGGCGGTCCAGATCCTCACCATTCACCGCAGCAAGGGGCTCGAGTTCCCGGTCGTGTACTGCCCGTTCCTGTGGGCGCCCGGATACACCCCCAAGGACCCCGAGCCGGTGTTCTTCCACGACCCGGGCAAGGGGAACCGCGCGACGATCGACGTTGGGCTCGACGGGCCCGGCTACGCCAAGCACCGCGACCAGCATCACCTCGAGGAGCGCGGAGAGGAGCTGCGGCTCGCCTACGTCGCCCTGACCCGGGCCAAGCACCAGGCGACCGTGTGGTGGGCCGGGGCATGGGACAGCCAGCATTCGCCCCTCGGTCGCCTGCTCCTCGCCAAGGAACCGAACGGCTACGTTCCCGCCGACGGCGACGCGATCCCTCCGGACGCGAAGCTGCTCGCCCGGCTCGCGGAGCTCCAGGCGACCGCGCCCGGATGCATCAGCGTCACGCGCTCACACGTGGACGAACCGCAGTCGTGGAGCCCGCCGTCCTCGGACGTGCCGAGTGAACTCGTCGCGGCTCGCTTTGATCGCCAGCTCGACCTTCGCTGGCGACGGACGTCCTACAGCGACATCACCGCCGCCGCCCACGACCCGCTCGTCACGAGCGAGCCCGAGGAGCCGAGCCTGCACGACGAGCCCGAGACCCCGACGCCGGTTCCCGCCCTCGGCGCGACCCCGGCGGAGCTCGCGCTGGCATCGCCGCTCGGCGGGATGCCCGTTGGGGTCACGTTCGGGACGCTCGTGCATCGCGTGTTCGAGGCGACCGACTTCGCCGCCGACGATCTCGACGCTGCGTTGGCCGAACAGGTCGAGCTCGGCGCGGCACGTCGCCGGCTCGAGCTCGGCAGCGTGGCCGCCGCGGTCACCGGGCTGCGGGCCGCGATCGAGACGCCGCTCGGGCCGCTCGTCGATGGTCTGCGCCTGCGGGATCTGCGCCCGGCAGACCGGCTCGACGAGCTCGGGTTCGAGCTCCCGCTCGTCGGCGGGGATGACCCGAGCGGCCGGCTCACCCTCGACGCGATCGCCGGCGTCCTGCGCGCGCACCTGGAGCCCGGAGATCCGCTCGCCGCGTACGCCGCCCGGCTTGAGGACCCGGCGCTGCGCTCGAGCGTCCGCGGCTTTCTCACCGGCAGCATCGATCTCGTCGCGCGGATACCCGCCCCCGCCGCCCGGTCCGCCCCCCGCTACGTGATTGCCGACTACAAGACGAACTGGCTCGGCGCCGCTGATGAGGAGCTGACGCTCGGCCACTACACGCCGGCGGCCCTCGCCGCGGAGATGAGTCGCGCCCATTACGGCCTGCAGGCCCTGCTCTATACCGTCGCGCTGCACCGCTATCTACGCTGGCGCCAGCCCGGCTACGACCCCGAGACGCACCTCGCGGGCGTGCTGTATCTGTTCCTGCGCGGGATGGCCGGCGCCGAGACCCCCGTACTCGACGGGACGCCGTGCGGCGTGTTCGCATGGCATCCACCGGGTGCGCTCGTCGCCGCGCTGAGCGACGTCCTCGACGACGGCGGGTCGCAGCGATGAGCGTCTCCGTGCCGTCGCTCCTGGACGCCTTCGATGCTCGGATCGCGGTGGGCGCGCAGCCGCCGCTGCTCGAGTTCAACCGCGTCGGCGTGCTCTCGAGCGCCGACGTGCACGTCGCCGAGCGGATCGCGAGGCTGACCGGCGAGTCCGACCCTGAGGTGATGCTCGCCGCGGCCCTCGCGGTGCGCGGTCCGCGGCTCGGGCACGTGTTCGTCGACCTCGCGACGATCGCCGCCACCGCGACCGTCGAGTCCGAGGAACCGGTCGAT
The DNA here is from genome assembly GCA_963850335.1 of uncultured Solirubrobacterales bacterium. Taxonomy (GTDB): domain Bacteria; phylum Actinomycetota; class Thermoleophilia; order Solirubrobacterales; family Solirubrobacteraceae; genus Palsa-465. The sequence goes on from CAWKKY010000006.1 coordinate 60,175, forward strand.
CTCAGCCTGCTGCCGTGGCCGGCGCCGGCGGACTGGGTGCGGGCGCTGGCCGACAGTGCCGCCGTCGCAGGCGGCGCAGGCGGCGCGGGCGGGGCGGACGGCGCGGGCGGGGCGGACGGCGCGGGCGGGGCCGAGCGTCCTGCGCCGCTCCGGCTCGAGGGCTCGCGGCTGTACCTCGACCGCTACTGGCAGGAGGAGCGGCGGGTCGCCGAGGACCTGGCCGCGCTCAGCGATGCCGCCGCGCCCGACGTTGATGTCGCGGCGCTTGCCGCTGGTCTGGAGCGCCTGTTCCCGCCCGGCTCCGACGTGCGTCAGCGGGCGGCCGCTGCGGCCGCGGTCATCCGCCGCCTCGCCGTCGTCGGCGGGGGGCCGGGCACCGGCAAGACGACCACGGTGGCGCGGATCGTCGCGTTGCTCGGCGAGCAGGCGGGCGTCTCGGGGCGCCCGCCGCTGGTCGCGCTCGCGGCGCCGACCGGGAAGGCGGCGGCCCGGCTCGCGGAGGCGGTCCACGCCGAGGCTGCGACGCTCGACACGAGCGAGGAGATCCGCTCGCTGCTGCTCAGCCTGCGCGCCTCGACGCTGCATCGCCTGCTCGGATGGCGGCCCGGGAGCCACAGCCGGTTCGCCCACGACCGCGAGAACCGCCTGCCGCACGACCTCGTGATCGTCGATGAGACGTCGATGATCTCCTTGTCGCTGATGGCGCGGCTCGTCGAGGCGGTGCGGCCCGATGCCCGTCTCATTCTCGTCGGCGATCCGGGCCAGCTGACCTCGATCGAGGCTGGCGTCGTCCTCGGTGACATCGTCGGGCCGGCCGCGTCGGCGCTGCGGATCAGCCCGGCTGGGCGCAAACGACTGACGGAGGCGACCGGCGACGCGATCCCGGCGACCGACCCGCCCGCCGGCGTGACGATCGGCGACGGGATCATCGTGCTCGATCGCGTGTACCGCTACGGATCGGGGATCGCCAGCCTGGCGGACGCGATCCGCGTCGGTGACGCCGACGCGGCGATCGACGTGCTCCGAGCCGAGCAGGCAGAGATCACCTGGCTGCCGGTCGCCTTCGGCGAGGACGCGGAGAATCCGGCGACGGTCGAGCTCCCGGCGGTCAAAGCGGCATCGCTCGAGTCTGGACGAGCCGTGGTCGCCGCGGCGCGGGCGGGCGACGGCGACGGCGCGCTGCGGGCACTCGGTGGCTTCCGGCTGCTGTGCGCGCACCGGCGCGGGCCGTTCGGCGTCGGTGTCTGGAGCGGACGCCAGCAGGCCTGGCTCGCGGAGAAGATCGACGACTTCGACCTCGACGGGCGCGATTACGTCGGACGGCCCCTGCTCGTCACCGAGAACGACTACGAGCTCGGTCTCTACAACGGCGACACCGGCGTGATCGTGCGCACCGGAGAGGAGCACGCGATGGCGATGTTCGAGCGCGCCGGACAGCTCGTCGGCTTCAGCCCACTGCGGCTCGGGTCGGTCGAGACCGTGTACGCGATGACGATCCACAAGAGCCAGGGGTCGCAGTTCGACACGGCGGCGGTGCTGCTGCCGCCTGCCGATTCGCCGATCCTCACGCGGGAGTTGCTCTACACCGCGGTGACCCGGGCCCGTTCGGCGCTCATCCTCGTCGGATCCGAGGAGACCGTACGCGCCGCGGTCGAGCGTCCGGTGACCCGGGCCTCCGGCCTGCGCGAACGTCTGTGGGGGTGACGCCCGTCGGGTTAGCCGACGGCACTCCGGGCGCCTGAGGTCCAGGTCTGAGCCCATGGCGAGCGCTCGAGCAGCGTCTCTGCCTCGCCGATCGGGACGGCGCGGCTGAACAGGAAGCCCTGACCGATCTGACAGCCCATCGCCTGCAGGAGCGCGAGTTGCTCCGGGGTCTCGATGCCTTCGGCGACGATGTTCAGACCGAGCGTCAGCGCCATGGTCGCGATTGCCGAGACGAGCTGATGGGACTCGCCGCTGGTGTCGATGCCGGAGATGAAGCTGCGGTCGATCTTCAGGATCGAAGGCCGCAGGCGCTGGAGGTAGCGCAGCGTCGAATAGCCCGTGCCGAAGTCGTCCACCGCGATGTGAACCCCGGCCAGCGCCAGGGACGCGACGGCATCCTCGACGGGCCGGAGATTCCGGGCGAACGCCTGCTCGGTGATCTCGAGCGTCACGCGGTTTGGGGGGAGCCCCTCTCGCTCGAGCTGCGCAAGGAACGTGTCGGCGAAATCGAGGCGCGTCAACTGCACGGGGGAGACGTTGATCCCGACCCGGATGTCGGCGTCCGGATGGCGCCAATCGATCCGACCGAGGTCGGCCGCGGTGGTCGAGAGCACATAGTCGCCGAGGAGCCCGATGCTTCCCGCACGCTCGGCGAGCGGGATGAACACGTCCGGCGTGACCGCGCCGAGCTTCGGATGCTGCCAGCGCAGCAGCGACTCGAAGGCGACGATTCGTCCCGTCACCAGGTCCACAAGCGGCTGGTAGTGGACGTGGAATTGAGAGAGATCGGGGTGGATGATCGCCTCCCGGATGAGCAGATGGCGCATCATCTGCGTCCGCTCCTCGCCGTCGAGGAACGCGACGGTGGTGTGCGCCTCCTTGTCGTCCTTGGCGCGGTACATCGCGGCGTCCGCGTGAGCGAGCAGCTCGCCTGCCGTCTGCGGAGGCTCGCCAATGACGATGCCGACGCTGGCGGAGATCGCGAACCGGTGCTCCCCGACTGCGAGCGGCTCGTCGAACGCCCGCAGCAGACGCTCGGCGAACGGATCGCGGTGCTCCGCCGCGATCCGAGTGCTGACAACCGCGAACTCGTCGCCGCCGAGACGCACGATGAGGTCTTCCCCGCGGACGACGTCGACCAGCCGCTGTGCCGCGCTGCGAAGCACCTGATCACCAATGACATGGCCGTGGTTGTCGTTGACGAACTTGAAATCGTTGAGATCGAGCACGGCGACGGCGATCGGCCACTGCCGCTGGTCCGACAACGCCATCGCGAGGCGCTCCATCATCGACAGCCGGTTGGCGAGCCCGGTGAGCGCGTCGCGGCGAAGCTCGGCCTCGAGGTCCAGCTCGCGCTGGCGCAACTCGCCAACGAGATCTTGGCGCTCGCGTGACGTCGAGTACTGACGCATCATCAGCGCGCCCGCCATCAGCATCGCCGGGAGGATCTGTCGCTGTGGGATACCGTCGCCGTCGCTCACGGCTTGAAGCGTGACCACGACGCAGGCAAGCATCGGGAGAAACGGGACGATTTCCAGTCCACGGCGGATCTTCAGCGTCCGCTCGAGCGATGCCTGCGAACGGAGCGGCGGCGCCGCGGCGGTGAGCAGCAGCACCAGCAGCCCGATCTGAACGAGCGTGACCGACACGAGCGAGTAGCCCGAGCGCCCGGACACGAGCAACCAGACGTCGTCGATCGCGATGACCGTGATCCCCGCGGCGATGCCGCCGACGGTCCGGGAGACGGAGATCGAGCACCGCGAGAGGACGGTGAGCGCGGTCGCGACGACACAGACGTCGCCGGCCGCGATCGCCAGCGAGGCGAGGTCGTCCCAGTCGGCGTGTCCGAGCCCGGCCCTGATGTGCGTGTTCGCGACGGCGGCCACGAGGAACCACAGGGAGCCGGCGGCGAACAGACCGTCGCACAGCGCGCGTGTCCGGTGATCGGTTCCTCCGCGCGTCGTGGGGACGAGCAGCAGCCCGGCGATCGTCAGCGGCGTGTAGAGGAACGCGACGTAATCACCTGCCCAGGGGCTGGACGGGGCATGTCCGGCGATCAGCTGGAAGACGACGATCATCAGTTCGGACACGAACACGGCACCCAGGGCGCCGACGAGCAACCAACGGGTCCGCACAAGCGGCTCGTGGCGGCGCGGTCCCCAGATCAGCAGCACTCCGATCCCAATCAAGCTGATTCCGTGGACGACCGCGGTCAGCGCCGGCGATATCGGGGCCACGACGAGACTCGCCAGCCCGGCGATCACCGCCAGGATCGTCAACCTGTTGAGCCTCGAGCTGCGAACTGGGTTGCTCCCGGTGAACCACAGTCCCCAGCGAGACGAGCGCGGATACCCGCCCACCATAGACATGAGTATCGACAGCGCCCCACATTCTGTGCAGGCGACTTTTGCGCAACATGTCGAGCAGCCCTTCGGAACCCATCTGTGGTTAAACACTGATGTGGCCACGCGCCAGGACCGAGGGGGTGATGCCGAGCGACAGCTTGTGGTTTTCACCCTGCACGGCGAGCAGTTCGCGGTACCGATCGAGACCGTCCGCGAGATCGTTCGCTATACGCCCCCGACAGCGGGCGCCGCCGCCGGTGGGCTGATCCGAGGAATGATCAGTCTCCGCGGGGCGGTGGTGCCCGTCGCCGACCTCTCAGACCGCCTCGGCCGTGAGCCCCACACGGGTAAGACCGCCCAGATCGTCGTGCTTGAGCTCCGCGATGGGCCGCTTGGGCTGATCGTCGACCACGTCGAGGGTGTTCAGCGGGTCCGGGGTGCTCAGATCAGCCCGACACCCGTTCCCGGCGCGGAGAAAGGCTTCGGGGACGAGATCGCGGCGATCAACGACAAGCTCGTCCTGTTGCTCGACCCCCAGCGGGTGCTCGGGTCGCTCCTTCGCGGGTCGGGCACCCCCGGCGCCGCGAGCGAGGAAGCCGGCGGCGCCGCGAGCGAGAAAGCCGGCAGCGCCGCGCGCGAAGGCGAAGCCAGTGGCGGGCGCGAAGCCGAAGGCGAAGCCGGCAGCTCTGCGGCCGAAGGCGAAGCCGGCGGCCAAGCCGCCCGCCAAGCGCCGGTCGGCTACGCGGCGGCCGCCGTCGGCGGCTTGAACCGCAACTGAGCCGCCTGGTGGAAGTCCGGCCAGCTCGACGGCTGTCCCTTCGGCCTCCGCACGAGCCGCTTGTCCTGCGCTCGCGGCAGCGCCGCGAGTTGCACGCCGAGCGGCGTCCCCCGGATGTGGTCGGTGACCGTCTGCACGGCGGTCTCGACCACGGCATGACGGCGGTCGCGACTCATCAGGTTGCCGCCCATCACGTCGAGGTCGTGCACGGTCGGCTGGATGAGGATCACGTCCTTGCCGGCGGCCAGAAGCTGCTTGGCCTCCGAACCGAGCCGGCGTCCCGCGGTCTGGCGCATCCGGATCGCGAGTCGCTCGGCGACCGTGCGGGGCGAGCTGACGTGCAGCGATGACATCGGGTTGAGGGCGACGACGATGTCGACCGGCTCGTAGCAGAGGACGTCGAGGTTCGACGTCGAGTGCACGCCGCCGTCGATGTACGAGCGGCCGGCGATCTCGACCGCGCGGTAGAACCCGGGAATCGCGCACGAGGCCGCGACCGCGTCCGGCAGCTCTGCCGGCGGGGAGCCCTCGCGTCCGAACGCCACGACCCGTCCGGTGCCGTAGTCGACCGCCATCGGCCAGAAGTGGGGATGGGGCGCCCAACCGCCGCCGGGGTTGACCCGCCGGACCGTGTCCTTGAGCGGTCCGGTTGAGACGAGCCCGCGGGGGAGCCAGCCGGAGACCATCGCGGTGGGCGAGTACCGATACGGGCGCGCCAGCGAGGCCACGGCGAGGCGCCAGGAACCGGGGCCGAAGGGCAGGCCGCCGGCGTCAAGCCGATACGTGGCGCCGACCGAGCGATCCTCCCACGCGCGGCTGTCGCCGTTGGCGTCCGTGAAGCCGTCGAAATCCTCGCCGGCTGAGTGGGCGACCATGAACCATGGCGGCGTCCCGCAGGCGAGCAGGGCTCCGATCATCGATCCCGCCGACGTGCCGACGATGTAGTCCGCGCTGCCGGGATCCCAGCCGCTCTCGGTCGCGATGGCGTGCAGGGCGCCGACGAGCCAGGCCCCCCCGAGCACACCGCCGGCACCCAGGACGAGTCCGACCTTCGGCCGCTTGGCCGCGCGACTACGTGACGTTTGCGACATGACTCGAGGCATAGCGCGAGGTTATGGCGTCAGCTGCGCGGACGACATCCGTAGGGACCCTGGAATCGATTCAGGGATTCTCCGGCGCGGGTGCCCAGAGCTCGGCGGTATCCACTGGCTCGCCGACCCCGTCGCGGTTTGGCATCCGCGGCGGTGCGGAGCGGTATTCCGCCGGTGTGCGGGAGAGCGTGATCGGGTTGCGGGTCAGGCGCACCGGGTCGCGGGTGTCGCCGGCGGCTGTCTCGGCGACGCCCGCGCCTGCGTGGGCCGCGGTGCCGGGCGCTCGCGGGACCGACACGATCGGCTCCATGCCGATCGACTCGGCGAGGGCAAACGCCCCCGCGACGTCGTTCACCACCCCTGCGGGCACCCCGAGCTCGATCAGGGCGGAGGCCCAGGCGGCAGCCGGACTGGCGAGCAGCCGCGCCTCGATCTCCCGGGCCAGATCCGCTCGATTCGCGACGCGGTCGGCGTTCGTCGTGAATCGCTTGTCGACGGCGAGCTCCGCGGCCCCAAGGACGTTGCACAGCGTCTCGAACTGGCGATCGTTCCCGACGGCGAGCACGAGTTCCCGGTCGGCGGCGCGGAAGAGCCCGTAGGGGGCGATGCTCGGGTGATCGTTGCCCATCCGCCCGGGGACGACTCCGGCGATCGTGAAGCCGGAGCCCTGGTTGACGAGCGAACCGAGCAGCGCCGAGAACAGGCTGACCTCGACGCGCTGGCCCTCGCCGCTGCGCTCGCGCTCGTGGAGCGCAGCGAGGATGCCGGTCGTCGCGAACAGGCCCGCGAGAACGTCGACGAGCGCAACGCCGACCTTCTGCGGATCTCCGTCGGCGGTACCGGTGATGCTCATCAGCCCGCCCATCGCCTGGATCAGCAGGTCGTAGCCGGGCAGCGCGGCGCCGGCGCCCGCGCCGAATCCGGTGATCGAGCAGTAGACGAGGCCCGGGTTGCGCTCCCGGCAGGCGGAAAAGCCGAGCCCGAGCCGATCAAGGACTCCCGGCCGGAAGTTCTCGATCAGCACGTCAGCCTCGCTGGCAAGGCGCACCGCGAGCTCGCGACCCTCGTCGGATTGGAGATCGATCACGATGCTGCGCTTGTTGCGGTTGACCGCCTCGAAGTAGGTGGCGGCGCCGTCGGCGTCGAACGGCGGTCCCCACGCGCGGGTCTCGTCGCCGAGGTCCGGCCGCTCGACCTTGAGCACCGTCGCCCCGAGGTCGCCGAGCATCATCGTCGCGAACGGCCCGGCGAGGACCCGGGAGAAATCGAGGACGCGGAGACCGTGGAGGGCGGGCATCGGCGCTCGGCTCAGACCTGGCAGACCGGGCACCAGTACGTCGTCCGGCCGCCCACCTTGGCCCGCTCGAGCGGATGGCCGTCCCGCGGGCAGTTGCCCTCACGTGCCCGCGCCCGGACGAACCGGCCGGTGTGCACTCCGCCGTGCTCGATCGCCGCCCGCACAGCGCGCCGGAGCTCACGCCGCAGGCGATCAAGGTCGTCGGTCGACAGTGCGGCGGTGGAGCGGCGTGGGGAAATCCGAGCCAGCCACAGCGCCTCGTCGGCGAGCAGGTTGCCGACGCCCGAGATCGCGCCCTGGTTGAGCAGTCGCGCCTTGACGGCCGTGCGGCCGCGGCCGATCAGCCGCCGGAAATCGTCACGGCCGACGAGGGCCGCGTCGGGCCCGACGTGACTGTAATTCGGGTTGAGCACCGCCCGGCCGAGCCGCCGTTTGTCGCGCAGGACGAACGCGCCGCCGTCGTCGAACTCGACGCGGAACCGATCCCACCGCGTCGAATCCGGCGGATCGACGACGATCCGTCCGGCCATCCCCAGATGCAGTCCGAGCGTCGGGCCGTCGGCCGTCTCCAGCCACAGGAACTTGCCCCGCCGCTGCGCGCCGACGAACTCGTGACCGGTCAGCGCCCCGGCGATCTCGCCCGGCTGATGGGGCCGGGACACATAGGTGTCGCTGTCGTCGACGGCGGTGATCCGCCGACCTAATGCGGCCTCCAGCGCGGTTCGCGCGCGCTCGGCCTCTGGCAGCTCAGGCATGTCAGGAGGGTAGGAGACGCTCGCGCTGCGGGCGCTACGGGTGCCGGCCGTGCCCGCCGAGGAGCTGCACGACGACCGTCGCTGCGCTGGCGGCCGGCACGCGGACGCGGAGCGAACGGTCGGGCGCGCGGAGCACCGTGGTCTTGCGGTTCCCGGTCAGCCGCCCCGTGAAGGTCCGCTGGCCGAAGGCCTGGCCGGCGAGGGTGACGCCGGCGCGTGCGGCCGGGCCGGGCGCGAGCAGTCGGGTGACGGCCGCGCTGGGAGCGTGCCGGGCCGCCACCGCCAGATTGACGATCGCGCCCTGGGCGAGGCTTTTGTTGATGAGCACGACGTGCACCCGATCGTGCCGGTCACGGGTCGCCCAGGCCGTGAGATTCGCCGATGTCCGAACGGACACCGGCACGAGCCGGGCGCCGCGGGGTGCGGCGTCCGCGAACGCGAGCATGCCGTAGTACATGGGGCGCACCGCGCCCGCCCAGCGCCCGCCGGCGTGCGAGATGGCAAACGGTGCGTAGGCAGCCCCGGGGAAGGTGTGGATGTTGACGCCGGCGACGCCGTCGCGGGCCATCGCGAACAGTTCGTCGAGCATCCATAGCGCGGAGGCGAACGTGTCGCTGACGCCCCGCTTGCCGCTGCACCCGACCGAGTTGAGTTCGTCGATCTGCATCGGCAGACCGGCCGCGCGGGCGATCGCGACGGCGTCGCCGAGGGTGCCCACCAGGCCGGTGCCGGCAAACGGCGTCAGCAGATGGGCGATGGTCGGGAACTTCGGCGAAGTCGTCCTGGAGAAGCAGCGATTGAGCGGGTACCGGTGCAGCGTCGCGAGGCGGACGCTCGGTTCGGCGGCGAGGAAGTGCCGAAGCTCCGCGCTCGTCGGCGGGACGCCAAGCGTCGGGCCGGCCAGGGGGACCCCCGGGAGCTGGGCGGCGAGGGTCGAGAACTCACGGATGAACTGCGGCACCCCGTACATGCGGCTGCGTGCGTAGACGGCCTGGCCGAGCGCGTTCCGGTATGCCGGAAATCGTCCGTACAGACCCGGTTCGTTACCGATCTCCAGCGCGGCGATGCGGCGTCGGCCGACGGCGTGCAGCATCGCGTGGGCCTCGGCGAGCGACAGTCGGACGTTGGCCGCCTTGAGGTTCACGCCGAGGATCAATCGCGCGCCCAGTCTGTCGGTCAGGCGGCGGACGGTCGCGAGCCAGCGCGGCGTCAGCGAATAGGACACCGATTTCGGGCGGGCGACGCCGGGAACCGGCCACCAGGTCGCGTCGGTGCTGTCGCCGCCGATGCGGATGACCGGGGAGCCGCCGGGATCGACGTTGCGGATGAGCTGCGTGAGCACGCGATCCGGCCGGCTGGGGTTCGTTCCGGCGTAGGCGGGCAGCGCTGGGAACTCGAACGAGAATCCCACGAAACCGGCCGGGATCGTACGCCCCGGCGCCGTTCCCGTGACCGTCACGGTTGCCGACGCGTCCGGTGGAGGCGGCTGTCTGGCACGGGCACCGTGGACGAGCAGCTGGGCGGCTAGGCCGACGACGAGCGCTGCGATCGCGCCGCCGGCGACGACCGGCGTCGTCAAACGCCGCCGCTGGGTGCGGGGGCCGAGGTGTCCTGTGGACATGACCCCGGCATTACGTCAGGGGTACGGTGTGAGCGGCGTAAAGCTCGCATGAGACTGCGTTTATCGGGGGCCGGGATCGGCTGAACGTAAGGCCAGCCTCACCGGACCGATACCGCGCCGAAAGCCGGGCCTGGCAGAACGGCGCCATGCACATCACGAAATCGGCGGTCGCGGTTGGCGTCGCCTCGGTCGGCCTCGCGGGGCTGCTCTCGGCCTGCGGCGGCTCTGCCGAGCTCGACGGCGTCGGCGACCCACCACGCTCGCTCTGCGCCCAGCCACATCTATCGCGTCACGCTCTCCCCGGAGAGCAGCGCGACGAAACGGTCGAGGGCCACCGGCGATGCGGTCATCGCCCTCCACGACGGCGCCGGCCAGCTGTGCTGGCGGTTCGCTCACCTCCACGGATTCACGGGCGCGCGGAGCGCGTCCATCGTCACATCGGGGACGGTGATTCACCTTTCGACCTCGACCAAGCTCCACCACCAGGGGTGTCGTCGTTTGACAGCTGGAGTGCTCGCCACGATCGCGCAGCACCCGGGGCGCTACACGGTGACGATTCCGACCGCGGCCGACCCGAAGGGCGCGGTCAGCGCGCGTTTGTAGACAGCGCCTCAGCGGCGGCGAGCAGGTCGCCGTTGAGCCGGTCGACGCCGAGCTCGGCGCAGACGCGCTCGGATGCCCCGGGGCCCGCCAACCTCAGCGGGACCACCGCGGCGAGCTGTCGCAGCGCGCTCTGCTGGGCGCGGATCCGCCCAGCGTCGAAGCTGGCCAGGACGGCCACCGTCGGGCTCGTCATCTCAGCGGTCCGGGCGACGGTCTCGATCGGCGTATCCACGCCAAGGAACAGGATGCGCCAACCGTGCGAGCGCAGTGCGAGGCCGAACGAGACGAGGGTGATGTCGTGCGCCTCCCCCGGGACGCACGCGAGCAGCGCGAGCGGGCCTGAGCCGCGGCCCCAGAGGCGGGCCAGCCCCATCAGTCGGCTGCGAATGACGTTCGAGGCGAAGTGCTCCTGGCTGATGTCGAGTGCTCCGTTGGCCCAGGCGTCCCCGACGCGATGCAGGGTTGGGAACACGAGATCGCGCAGCACCGCCTCGACGTTGAACGCGGCGAGGCTCTCGTCGAGAATCGCCTGGACGGTGTCCTCGTCGTAGTGCTCGATCGCGTCGAACAGTCGCGCCGACACCTCCGTGGGGAGGAGGGCGGCCGGGCCGGCGTCGTCGGCCAGGGCCGCGCGCGCGGCTTCGGCGGCGGAGAGCCCGTCGTCGAGCGCGTGGCGCATTCGCGCCACGCGGTCAGCGTCCGCGGAGCTGTACAGGCGGAAGCCACCGGGTGAACGGACCGGTTGCAGCAGTCCGTATCGCCGCTCCCAGGCGCGCAGCACCTCTGGGTTGACACCGACGCGACGGGAGAACTCCCCGATGCGGTGCCCGCCGGATCGCCCTGCAGCCGCCATGAGGATCGAGACTATACATACTTTGGACAAACATTTGACAGAAGTGGCCGCTGGCGGGTACCCTCATGGCGACTCTGTACAGAGTTTGTCCAATGATTGGGTGCATCGCATGACACAGAACATCGTCGATACAGCGCGCGCGGCAGGGACGTTCACAACGCTCCTGGAGGCGATCTCGCGCGCGGGACTTGAGGAAACGCTTGCCGCCGAGGGCCCGTTCACGGTGTTCGCGCCGCATGACGACGCATTCGCCGATTTGCCGGACGGGGCCGTGCAGTCGCTCCTTGACCAGCCGGACACGCTCACCTCGGTCGTCACCTATCACCTCGTCCCCGGCAGGATGCCGGCCGCCGAGGTCGCGTGTCGCCGGCGGGCGCCGACCCTGCAGGGCGAGACCCTGCGGCTGTCGCAGGACGGCGAGGTTCACATCGACGGGGCGCGCCTGCTCGAGAGCGACATCCAGGCGTCCAACGGCCTCATCCACGTCATCGACCGCGTCCTTCTCCCGGCCCAGATCTGATGGCGCGCTACCAGGCATCACTGCATACCCACACCCCGACCGAAGAACTCTTCTCCTACCTGAGCGATTTCTCCAACAGCCAGGAGTGGGATCCGGGCGTCGTCACCGCCGAGCGTTTGACGTCCGGCGCTGTCGCCGAGGGCACCGAGTTCCGACTCGTAGCGCGGTTCCTCGGCAGCGAGTCCGAGCTCACCTATCGAGTCGTCGAGTACGACCCGCCTCATGTCGTGACCTTTCACGGCGAGAACGAGGCCGTCGTCTCCCACGACCGGATCACGTTCGTTCCCGAAGCGGACGGGACGACGATCGATTACGACGCGCGCCTCGAGCTCAAGGGATACCGGAAGCTCATGGAGCCTCTCGTGTCACTCGCGTTCCGGCGGGTCGGGGAACGCGCGCTGGGCGGTCTGCGCCAGACCCTCTCGGACCGTGCGCTCCGCGCCGCCGAGCAGACCACCACGACCTGATGCCCGGCCGCATTCTCGTCACCGGTGCCACCGGCTTCATCGGTGGCCGGCTCGCCCGGCGCCTCACGGCCGAGGGGTGGCAGGTCCGTGCCCTCGTTCGCGATCCGGCGTCGGCGCCGGCCCGCGCGCTCGAGTCCGCGGGCATCGAGGTCCACGTCGGGGACGTGCTGAGACCGCGGTCCCTGCGCGACGCGCTGCTCGGCGTCGACGTGGCGTACTACCTGGTCCATTCCATGGGCCGGGGCAACCCCCGTGACTACGCGATCGCGGACCGCTCGGCGGCGGGAGGCTTCGCGGAGTTGGCACGCGCCCACGGCGTCACGCGGACGATCTATCTCGGCGGCCTCGGCGACCAGCCGCACTCGCCGCACCTGCGCAGCCGCCACGAGACCGCCCGCGTCCTCGGCGAGTACGGGCCGCCCCTGACGTACTTCCGGGCGGGCATGGTCGTCGGCCCACAAAGCGAGTCCTACCGGACGCTTCGCTACCTCGTGCAGCGGCTGCCGGCGATGATCGCGCCGGGCTGGCTGAAGAACCCCACGCAGCCGATCGGGGTCGATGACACGGTCTCCTATCTCGCCCAGGCACTCGATATTGATGCAAGTTCCGGTCAGGAGATTCAGATCGGCGGTCCAGACGTGCTTGCCTATGGGGAGATGCTCGACCGCATGGCACAGGTCCTCGGTATCGCCCGCCGTCCGCGGATCCCAATTCCGCTGCTGACGCCGTGGCTGTCCTCGCTATGGATCGGGCTCGTCACGCCGGTCGATGCCGGCGTCGTGCGCCCGTTGATTGAGGGCCTGGCGGAGCCGACGGTTGTCACCGACCCGGCGGGCATGGAACTGTTCAACATCGCGCCGATCGGTTTCGACGATGCGCTCCGGCGCGCCGTGGCCGAGGACCCCGACCTGCTGGTCGCGGCGTGAGGATGGTGGTGGCATGAGGACGGTGGCGCCGTGAGCGTGCTCGACCGGTTGTTCAGCTCGCGGCCGCTGCGGATCCTGGTCGTGCTCGTGTGGATCGTGCTCGGTGGCCTCGGCGGCGCCTATGCGCAGAAGTTCCAGAACATCCAGAAGAACGAGGAGTCCTCGTTCCTGCCCGGATCCTCCGAATCGGTCCACGAGCTCACGCTCGCCAAGAAGTTCCCCTCCGGCGAGCGGTTCGCGGCGATCACGGTGGTCCGGCGCGAGGGAGGACTCCAGCCGGCGGACCTGGCAGCGATCGCCGGCGTGCGGGCGTCGTTGAGCGCCAAGCTGCCGGTGACCGGCTCACGGCCGGTCATCGTCGAGCTCTCGCCGGATAAGACGACCGCGCTCATCATCGTCAACCTCAACCCGCGCGGCAAAGAGACGCTGCTCAAGGACTCGGTCAATGAGACCGAGGCCCGGATGGCACCGCTCAAGGCGCGCGGGCTCACGGTCAAGGTGTCAGGCCCGGCCGGGTTCTCCCGCGACGCCGTCAACGTCTTCTCCGGGATCAACGGGACGCTGTTGCTCGCCACCGGCCTGCTCGTGTTCGTCCTGCTGATCATCATCTACCGCTCCCCGATCTTCTGGATCATCCCGCTGCTCAGCGTCCTGATGGCCGAGGGCTTCTCTCGCTTCTGCGGCTGGGCGATCGCCGAGGCAGGCGTCACCGTCAACGGCCAGAGCGCCGGGATCCTGCCCGTCCTCGTGTTCGGCGCCGGGACCGACTACGCGCTGCTGCTCGTCGCCCGCTACCGCGAGGAACTGCGCCGCCACGAGAACAAGGTCGACGCGATGCGTCTCGCGCTGCGGCGTGCCGGCCCCGCGATCTTCGCCTCCGGTACGACGGTGATCCTGGCGCTGCTCTGTCTGTCGCTCGCCCAGGTCAACGGGACGAGCGGACTCGGCCCGATCGGCGCGATGGGCGTGGCGCTGGCGATGCTGGCGATGCTCACGTTGTTGCCGTGCGCGCTCGTGATCGGTGGTCGCCGCGCGTTCTGGCCGTTCATCCCGCGCTACGGCTCCTCGGGCTCCGACGAGACTCACGGCGCGTGGCGCCGCGTCGCCGAACGCGTCGCCAGCGCGCCTCGGCGGGTGTGGATCACGACGATCCTGCTGCTCGCGGTCTTCTGCCTCGGTCTCACGAGCTTCTCAACCAAGCTGACCAACACCCAGGACTTCCGCGGCAAGGTGCAGTCGGTCGAGGGTCAGAACCTGATCGCGAAGGCGTTCCCGGCGGGCGCCAACGCCCCGACGGACGTCGTTGTCCGCAACCGGGCTGACGTTCCCGCGGTCCGCCGGGCGCTGCTCAGCGTCCCGGGCGTCGTCGCGGTGAGCGGTCCCGAGCTCGGGACGCCGGGCGCGCGACTGTCGGTGACGCTGCGGTATGACCCGTACTCGACGGCGGCGTCGAACACGATCCCGAAGCTCCGCGCGGCCGCGCACGCCGCCAGCCCCACGTCCCTCGTCGGCGGCCCCACCGCTCAGCAGAAGGACTTCGACGTCGCGGCCGCCCGCGACAACCGCCTGATCGTGCCGATCGTGCTTGTCGTCGTGTTCGTGATTCTCGCCTTGTTGCTGCGCGCGCTGCTGCTCCCGCTGATGCTGATCGGGACCGTGATCCTGTCCTACGCGGCCGCGCTCGGCTTCTCGGTGGCGATGTTCGACCTCGTGTTCGGCTATCCGGGGGTCCCGTCAACGGCGCCGCTGCTCGTGTTCATCTTCCTCGTCGCGCTCGGCGTCGACTACAACATCTTCCTGATGGCCCGGGCGCGGGAGGAGACGCTCCAGCGCGGCACGCGCGACGGCATGTTGCGCGGGCTCGCGGTCACCGGCGCCGTCATCACCTCGGCGGGCATCGTGCTCGCGGGCACGTTCACGATGCTCGCCACGCTGCCCCTGAAGAGCCTCACCGAACTCGGCTTCACGATCGCGTTCGGCGTCCTGCTCGACACGTTCATCGTGCGCTCGCTGCTCGTGCCGGCGCTCGTGTTCGACATCGGCAAGCCGGTGTGGTGGCCGAGCGCGCTCTCGCGGACCGACGGCGGCCACGGCTCAGCTGACGATTCCGACGATGGGAGCTCAAATGGAACGCGTGTGGGAGTACCCGCGACCGCCGGCGGTGACGCCGAGCCCGCGCCCCATCCGGGTTGAGCTCGGCGGCCTGACGCTCGCCGCGTCTGACGGCGCCCTGCGGGTGCTCGAGACGAGCCATCCGCCGACGATCTACATCCCGCCCGCCGACGTGCGCCTCGACGTGCTCGAGCCGAGCGACCACGGCTCGACCTGGTGCGAGTACAAGGGCGTCGCCCGCTACCTCGACGCGGTGATCGACGGCCGTCGATACGAGGCGATCGGCTGGAGCTACGCCAAGCCGTCACCCGGCTACGAGGCGCTGCAGGACTTCGTCGCGGTCTACCCCGGCCGCGTCGACGCCGCCTGGATCGGCGACGAGCGCGTCGAGGCCCAGGCGGGCGACTTCTACGGCGGCTGGATCACCTCGGATCTCGTCGGGCCGTTCAAGGGACCACCCGGAACCCGCGGCTGGTGACCCCGCGCCCCCGGGCGGCGGGTGACCGGCGCCCCCGGGCGGCGGGTGACCGGCGCCCCCGGGCGGCATGAATCGCAATTCACCGGCACCCCCCGCCTGTGAACTGCGATTCATCGCGGGCGGGCGGAGGGTGGCACGTTCCTCCGGCTGGAGCGGAGGAACGTGACGGGATCCGGATCGGGGTGCCCGTTCGTCAAGTTATTCCGGCGCGGTTGGGGAGCGCTCGTGGTTGGGGAGCGCTTGTGGTTGGGGGGCGCTCGGGGTAAGGGTCGGGGCCAGGTCGGCGTCGGCGTCGCCGCTCCGGGCGAGCCGGGCGGCGCACCGGATCGCCGCCTGACGGGGGGTTGACCCCTGACCTCTGGGCCTTAGGGTTGCTATAGCGCCACTTAGGCCCAGAGACCCCGGGTTGTCACCCGGTCAGCACCGCTTCGTTGCCTGGCTCAGGGCTCAGCTCGACCCCGAGCGTGTCCCAACGGGCGACCGCGAGGGCGCGGTCCAGGGCGGCGGCTGGGCGTAGCGGTCCGCCCGACCCGCGGCCTGGCGACCGCGGGCCGGGCGGTTCATCCGTGCCCCGGATGAAGCCTTAGAAATCGGTGATCAGCTGGCGCACACGACCCCGTCGGAGGTCTTGCCGTTGGCCAGGCAGGGGAGGACGGTGGGCGGCTGCCAGGCCGCGCCGCTGAGGATGCCCGGCACGTTGATCGGTCGGTAGAGCCGCATGATCAGCCGGAACGCCTTGCCCGCCGGTGACGGCAGCCAGTTCTGTCGCTGGACGGCGTTGCTCGGTGCGTTCGGCTGGATGTAGATGTCGAGCGAACCGTCGGCGTTGTAGTGGACCTTGGAGCGGTTGTTGATCAGGTAGACGTGGGCGCTGTTGGGGACGAAGAAGCCGTTTGAGTCGTAGAGCGTCATCGACCAGAACGAGCGGACCGGGAACGGCAGGTAGCGCTTGGAGATGTGCGCGACATAGCGGCTCGCGCCGGTCAGCGGATGGAGATCCTTGTCGGTCACCGTGAACGGGTACATCGCGAGGGTCGAGAGCGGCGCGCCAAGTCCGATCTGGTCGACCGCGGCACGGCCGGAGTAATCGGTTCCGTAGCTGCCGGTGCGCGCCACGAGCCAGCCGTTGTGCTTCGGCGCGCCGTTCAGGAACAGCGACTGCACGCCGGCCTTGACCTGCGCCTGCCCGGCGGCCACGGAGTCCCGGAGTCCCTGGAGCGTCGCCGCGTCAAGCTTGGGCTCGTGGCTCGGATGCAACCCGACCCCGATCCCGACCGACAAGAGCTGCGAGAGCAGCGGGCGATCCGCGGCCGGGGGAGCGAACCGCGCAAGCTGGTCGCCGAGTGAGTCATAGAACGCCAGCGGATCCGAGCCGGTCGTCGTCCCGGGCACCGTGTACGTCGTCAGCGTGCGATCGATGTGCTTCGGCCGCGGCGCCTTGTAGTTCGGTCCGAACTTCGCCCACTTCGACAGCGGCGTCAGCGAGTACTCGTTCTGGATCCGGACGACGTTCGGGGTATCGGCGGCGTTGTTGATGTACGTGCGCCCGACGATCCAGACGCGTGAATACGGGGAGCGGATCCGGGTGACGCCGCGGGGCAGGCGCCCGTGCCATCCCGGCGCGGTGATCGCGTAGTTGCCGGCCGGGTGGCCGACGGAGCCGATCGCGGCGAAATTAGTGGTGTACGGATCGAGTAGCTCGAAGACGCGGAAGCGGCTGCTCGCGACGACGGGCATGTGAGCGATGATCGGCTGGCTCGAGAGATCGAGCCACGCCATCGAATACAGCGTGTCGTGATTCGGCGCGACGACGGTCTTGTCGCTCGGGTTGGCGAGGCGTCGGACGTTGCTGAACTGATTGACCGCACCGCCACCGGCGCCGTTCGGGACGTTGACGCTCGTGCTCGTGAGGAACACGCGGTTCATGTCGAGCAGCGGGATGCCGTAGACGTACGCCTCCGTTCCCAGCTTCAGCGCCTTCTGGTACTCGGCGGCCTGGGCGGGATCGTTCGGGTTGAAGGCGGCGACGCTCGCAGCCGGCAGGGCGGCCGCCGCAGCGATCGTCGCGGTCGCGGCAACCGCACCGAGGAGCCATCGCTTCATGGGCATGGTCAAGGGTGTCCTCTCATCTTCAGGTGGACCGGCCGTCAGGTCCCGCCACTCGTAGCCAGATCGTTTCGAGCGTCGCGAGCGCGACGTCCCGGTCGCCGAACGGCTCCCGGCCGAACTCCTCAAGCAGGTAGGCGGCGTTCATCAAGGTGAGCGCCCGGGCGAGCGCTCCGGTGTCGACGATCTCGAGGCGGCCGTCGGCGACGAGCCGGTCGAGCGTCCGGGTTGCCATCTCGGCGAACTGGGCGAGGGAGGCACGGTAGGCACCCTCGATCTGCTCGTCGGTCGCCGCGGCGTCGACGATGGCGCGGACGAGCGGTCCGTGCTTGACAAAGAAATCGACGATCCGGCCGAGCGCTTCCTGCGCAGGCGCCGGGAACCCGACGCCCGCGCTCTCGCCCCAGCGCTGGGCCACGGCATAGAGCTCCTGGCCGATCTCGATGAACAGACGCAGGACGAGATCGGTGGTGTCGTCGAAGTGCCGGTAGAACGCTGTCCGGGTCAGCCCGGTGCCCTCCATGACAGCCTCGACCGAGAGCTCGCGGTACGGCCGTTCGCGCAGGAAACGCTCGGCGGCAGCAAGGATCTCGCGTCGTGTGCTCTCGCGCTGGTCGCGATGACGCGCGCGCTGGGCGGCGGTGCTCACGGCGGGGATCGTACCAGCCGAGTGACGCTGTGTTTGACGTGACGTCACGATTTGCTCTATAACTGCGTCGCTGTGTCAGACACGGTGTCACTGAAGTCGTCGGGGCGCGCGTTGGTCGCGATACTCGCCGCGGTCGTTGCCATCCCCTTCGTCGCCGGGGCATCCGCCTCGGCGGCGGGCACGACCGCGGCGGGCCGGGCCGCGGAGACGACAACGGCGATCACCGTGTCCCCCTTCCCCGGTACGCCGGACGCGTCTCCGAACACGCAGATCAGTGTGCTCGGGGCGCGTCCGGCGACCATCTCATCGATCCGGGTGACCGGGGCGAGCAGCGGAGTTCACGGGGGCGCGTTCCATGCGTATAGCGGCCGGCGAGGCGCCAGCTTCATGCTGAGCCGGCCGCTGACGCAGGGCGAGCGAGTTCACGTGACCCTGCAGGTCCGCGGTCGTAAGGCGATCGCGTGGTCGTTCACCGTCGCCACGTTCGCGCCGACGCCGGCGACCCTCGACCTGCCGGTCGAGCAGCCGTCAAAGCTTCAGCACTTCATCTCCCGGCCGGATCTCGCGCCGCCGAAGATCACGGTCCTGCGGCGCACGTCCGCCGCCTCGAAGGACGACATCTTCCTCACGCCGCTCCCCTCGCCGACGGTCCACCCGGAGAGCAACAACGCGATCACGATCCATCCCGTCGGCCCCTGCGGACCGATGATCATCGACAGCCGCGGCAATCTCGTCTGGTTCGACCAGCTGGCCCCGCCGAACTGCGCGATCAACTTCCGAGCGCAGCGATTCGCTTCTCACAAGGTGCTGACCTGGTGGCAGGGGACCGTCACCGTGCAGGCATGGGGGCACGGCGAGGGCATGATCGCCGACCCCCGGTACCGCACGATCCGCACCGTCAAGGCCGGCAACGGCTACTCGGTCGACGTCCACGAGTTCACGCTCACGCCGTCCGGGGACGCCCTCTTCACCGCGTTCTCGCCGGTCGAGATTCATCTGAAGGGAACGCCGGCCGGAAAACTGACCGAGATGCTCGACTCGATCGTCCAGGAGGTCGACGTGCGCACGGGACTCGTCGTCTGGGAGTGGCACGCGTACGGGCACATCCCGCTCGCCGACTCCTACGCCACCCCTCAGAACAGCTCGGACTTCGACGCCTTCCACGTCAACTCGATCGAGGTTGAGCCGAACAACCGCCTGCTCATCTCGGCCCGTGACGCCGCCGCCGTCTATCTCGTCAACCACACGACCGGGCAGATCGACTGGACCCTCGGCGGCCACGCGAGCAGCTTCAAGATGGGCCGGGGCGCGAGCTTCTGGCTCCAGCACGACGCGCACATGATCGCCCCGAATCGGATCAGCCTGTTCGACGACGAGGCGGGACCGCCGTTCAAGGCAGCGTCCTCACGCGCGCTGATCCTCGCGCTCGACCTCCGCCACCGCACCGCCCGCGTTGCCCGGCAGTACCGCCGCCCGGGGACGCTCGCGCAGAGCGAGGGCAGCGTGCAGCCGCTCGCGGGCGGCAACGTGTTCGTCGGCTTCGGCTCGACGGAGTTCTTCTCCGAGTTCTCGGCGACCGGCAAGCTCGTCTTCGACGCGAGCCTGCCCAAGGACGACGGCAGCTATCGCGAGTACCGGGTCCCGTGGAGCGCGACGCCCACGACGAAACCCGACATCGCGGCCAGAAAAGCAACAGCGGGCACGGGCACGGACGTGTACGCCAGCTGGAACGGGGCGACGACCGTCGCTCGCTGGCAGGTCCTCGGAGGCGGGAACGCCGCCTCGCTCACTCCGCTCCGGACCGTCGCGCGGGACGGATTCGAGACGCACATCTCCCTCTCGACCGCACCCGCCGTGATCGCGGTCAAGGCAGTCGACGCCAGCGGGCATGTTCTGGCCGAGAGCCGGAAGGTCAACCCTTCGTGAGATTCGGAACTCGGCGGGCGCTGATCGCTTGCGCAGTCACGCTTGCCGCGATCGCCGCTCCGGTGGCGAGCGCCGCGGCGGCAAGCACAGGGATCCACAAGATCCGCCACGTGATCGTGGTCATGCAGGAGAACCGCTCGTTCGACAACTACTTCGGCACGTACCCCGGCGCCGACGGAATCCCGGGGCTCGCCGGCAACCCGGGGAAGGTTCCGTGCGTCCCCGATCCGCTGCGTCACCGCTGCGTCAAGCCGTACCACGACTCCAAGTCCGTCGATGACGGCGGCCCGCACGAGCAGCAGGCGTACACGACCGATTACGACAAGGGCAAGATGGACGGCTTCATCCGGGCCCGCGAGTCGTGCACGAATGTGATCGACCCCCGCGACTGCATCGCCAACCTGTCGCTCGACATGATGGGTTACCACGACCAGCGCGAGATCCCGAACTACTGGGCCTACGCGCGCAACTACGTGCTCCAGGACCACATGTTCGAGCCGAACGCCTCGTGGAGCCTGCCCGCGCACCTGTTCCTCGTCTCGGAATGGTCGGCGTTGTGCACGACCCCGGACGATCCGTTCAGCTGCCATTCGAACATCGAGGATCCCGGGCTCCCGTCGGACATCGGGCCGGCCCCGCACACGCAGCCGAACTACGCGTGGACCGATCTCACCTATCTCCTCTACCACCACAAGGTGAGCTGGGGCTACTACATCAAGAAGGGCCCGGAGCCCGACTGCGAAACCGGCGAGATGTTCTGCCATTTCAAGGACCAGGACAGCCGCACACCCGGCATCTGGAATCCGCTGCCGGGCTTCACCACGGTCCGCAAGGACCACCAGCTCGGCAACATCCGAGACTCGAGTCAGTTCTTCAAGGACCTGCGCGGGGGCCAACTGCCCGCCGTGTCGTGGGTGATTCCGAGCGGCGTCGTCAGCGAGCATCCGACCTCGTCGATCCGGACCGGCCAGGCGTACGTCACGAACCTGATCAACGCCGTCGGTAAGAGCAAGGCCTGGAAGAGCACTGCGATCTTCCTCGCCTGGGATGACTGGGGTGGCTTCTATGACCAGGTCCGCCCACCGACGGTCGACCTCAACGGCTACGGCTTCCGCGTCCCCGGGCTCGTCATCAGCCCGTACGCACGTCGCCATGCCGTCGACCACCAGCAGTTGAGTTTCGACGCGTACGCGAAGTTCATCGAGGACGACTTCCTGGCCGGACAACGGCTCAACCCCAAGACCGACGGGCGACCGGACCCGCGTCCGACGGTGCGGGAGACCACGCCGGGCCTCGGCGACCTGCGGCGGGACTTCAACTTCACCCAGAAGCCGCGGAAGCCGCTGATCCTGCCGACCTACCCGAGGAAGCACGCATGACCGAGACGGGGACGCTCGAGCCGAGCCCGACCCAGATTCAGGCGCTGCTCGCCGCCTCCGCCGCCGACGGAGGCGCGGTCGTGATGATCAACCTGCTGCGGTTCAAGGACCAGGCCGACGGCATCGACGCCGCGGACGGAATCAGCGGCGCCGAGGCCTACGGGCGCTACGCCGCGGCGGTCGGCGCGCACCTTGACCGGGTGGGCGGGCAGATCCTGCTCGCGCTGCGCACGTCCGAGTCGGTGATCGGTCCCGACGATCACGAATGGGACATGGTGATCGCGGTGCAGTACCCGTCGCGCCAGGCGTTCCTCGAGATGACGAGCAATCCGGAGTACCTGAAGATCCACGGGCACCGGACCGCCGCCCTGGCGGACTCACGGCTCATCGCCTGCGCGCCGCTCGGGGCGTGAACGACGCCGCTCTGTGGCCGAGCCGGTGGCCGGCCGAGGACGGCGGACCGCGCCGTGACCAACGCGCGCCGGGACCGCCGCTCGGGGTCGGGCCGACCGAGCGGCTCACCCTCGCCGCCCACCGCGACGCGTACGCGGCGACGATGCTCGTGCTCCGCGACCCGGGCGAGCTGTTCGTGCTGCGGCACACGGTCGGCGCCCGGCCGCTGCGCGATCCGAGCACATGTTGGGTCGAGCGCCTTGACCCGCTCACGCTTGAGACCCGGAGGCGCTCGCCCGATCTCAGCGGCGGACCGTTCTGGCCGGGCGGCCTCGCCGCCCACGCCAACGGCTCGCTGTATGTCGTGCACGGCAACCACTGCCATCGGCTGTCCTCCGACCTCGCCCCGCTCGGTTCCTGGCGCCTGAAGCGGGATCGGCCTCACAACTCATTCGTCGTCCTGCGCGACGGGTCGCTGGCCATCAAGGACCTCGACCTCGAGCAGCGCGACGTCGCCGAGCTCGTCCTGCTCGACCCGACGACGCTCGTGCCGCGGTGCCCGCCGCTGGCGCTGCCCGAGCCGTCGGTGGCGCGACTGTCGGCCGATGGGAACACGGTGTACGTCGTCGGCACCGAGACGGTCTGGCGGGCGCACTGGGACGGGCAGCACCTCGCACTCGACGAGGACTGGCACTTCCGCTATCACGGTGGACCCGGGCACAGCTACGGCTGGGATCCGGTGATCGCCGGCGGCCAGGTGTGGTTCCTGGACAACGGGGCGCACGACTACGCGACGACGATGCGCGGCGCGGCCCGCTCGCTCGGGCCGGTCCGCCTCATCCGGGTCGCCGTGGCCGACGCCCGCGACGCGGACATCGTGGAGGTCTCAGGCGCGCCCCGCGGGACCGTGACGAACCCGCCGATCTATGACCCACAGCGGCGGATCGCCGTGGCGTATGACTCGGGCAACGGCGTGGTCCAGGCGTTCCGGCTCACCGCGGACAGGCGTCTGAAGCCCCTGTGGCGCCGCGAGCTCTCCCACGCCGGCCACATGATCCAGTACCCGGAGTCCGGCGAGCTCGTCCTCCACGACTATCGGGGTCCGGCGATCGCGCGGACGCGGATCGCCCGCGCGTTGGCCAATCGCTCCTCCCGGCCGGCGGACTCGCCGACGGTCCGCCGCGCCCTCACCCGGGGGTCCGCGGACGAGGTGATCGTCGTCGACATCGAGACCGGAGTGCAGCGGGCGCGCACCCGCGTGCCGACGATGTTCCAGTCGGTGCTGTTTCCCGCACCCGGGTTCGGCCGCGATCTCTACTGGTGCACGTTCTCGACGCTCGCGCGGCTCGAGGTCACGGCCGGCGCGTGAGCGTCCCCGGCGGCGCGTCCTCGGCGGGGAGGGCCGGCTCGTCGGGGACCCGGATGCGTGCGATCGCGCGAGTCCCCGCGTCAGGCCGGGCGATGAGCTCGAGCCGGCCGCCGAGGGTCTCGAGCCGCAGTCGCTGAGACGCGACGCCGACGTGACCGCGGGCGAGCTGCTCGGAGAGGACCGCCGGATCAAAGCCGGCGCCGTTGTCGCTGACGGTGAGGACGCGCTCGCCGTCATGCTCGCGCAGCGTGATCGTCATCGCGGTTGCGTGGGCGTGCTTGACGACGTTCGTGATCAGTTCGCGGGCGACGCTGAACAGGATCCGGTCAAGCTCCTTGTGCGGCGCCAGCGTGTCCGTCTCGAGCGTCAGCTCGAGACCGGCCCGGTGCGCGGCCGTCTCGGCGATCTGCCGCAGCGCGGCCTCGAGCCCCGCCTCGTCGAGCACGTGCGGGTGGAGCTCGAAGATCGCCGAGCGCAGCTGGCTGGCCACGTCGAGCAACGTCTCATCGGCGCGCGCGAGCAGGGCGTCGTCGGGCAGTCGCAGGGCGACGTCCTCGAGGTCATGGCGCGTCGCGAGCAGCGACTGGACCGGGCCGTCGTGGAGGCCCTCAGCGAGGCCCTGACGCTCGCGGTTCTCGGCCGCGAGAACCTCGGTGAGCAGATGCTCACGATCGAGCACGAGCTGCGTGACCTCCGCAGTGCGCCGCGCGATCATCGCCGAGAGCACCGTGCTGGCCGCGCCGATCCAGGCGAGCAGGGCCGCCCATTCGGCGACGAAGCCCGCCGTGTTCCCAGGCTGGTCGGGTCCGATGTCGAGCAGCGGCTCGAGCACGTAGGCGAGGACGGACACGACGGTGGCGATCAGGGTGAGCCGCGGCCGGTAGCGAAACGCGACCGTGAGCGGGATGAATACGTAACCGATCCGCGTGTCGGAGAACGCGCCGCCGGAGAGCGCCGAGAGCACGGTGATGACAATGATGTCGATGACGAGCGCGATCAGCCCCTGCTGCGGGGTGGCGCCGCGGGCGTGCGTGATCAGCAGAATGCTGATGCTCCACACGAGGTAGGCGCCGAGCAGGATGAAGAACCCGCGGTCATGGTCCCCGGCCGGCGGCAGCCGCTCGGCTCCGGCGAACAGACCGACGGCGGCGAGCCGCAGCCAGGCAACCGCGTATTCCGCCCGTCCCGCGTGGCGCCGCTCCACGGCCTCCAGCGGCGCCGACAGGCTCACTCGATCAGGCCGCGGCGCATCGCCTCGGCGACCGCGGCGGCGCGGTCGGAGACGCCGAGCTTCTCGTAGAGATGGCCGACGTGGGTCTTCACGGTCGTCGCCCCGATCACCAGCTCGTCGGCGATCGCGGGCACGCTCTTGCCCTCGGCCATCAGCTTCAGGACCTGCGACTCGCGCTCGGTCAGCAGCGGGCCGTTGCCCGCCGCGTGGCGACGGAGCTCCTCGGCGAGGCCGGTGGCGAGGGCGGGCGGGACGACCGTCTCCCCGCGGGCGCAGGCGAGCACAGCGTCGAGGATCTCGACCTGGCGCGCCTCCTTGGGCAGGTAGCCCGCGGCGCCCTGCTGGATCGCTCGGTAGACGAGCGCGCTGTCGGAGAACGCCGAGAGGATGAGCACCCGCGTCGGCAACCCGTCACGGGTCACGGCGTTGGCGATCTGGGAGCCGTCGAGCTCGGGGAGCCGGTAGTCGATGACCGCGACGTCGGGCTGGTGCTCGCGGATCGCCTCGAGCGCCTCGCGCCCGTTCTCCGCCTGGGCGACGACGATCACGCGGCCGCTCGCCGACAGACCCCGGGCCACCCCCTCGCGATAGAGCGGGTGATCGTCTCCCACCACGACACGCACTGCCTCCGCTTCACGCACGGCGGCGATCGTATCCGACGACCCGGAGATGCCGAAGCGGCTCGCCGTCACGGAGTTCGCGCACGACCGCATCGAGCAGACCATCGCCCCCGAGCGTCCGGCCGTCGGTCACCGCAGCGACGTGGGCGCGCTTTGACTGGATGAGCCGGGCCATCGTCTCGTCGATCGTCTCCGCGGCGAGCAGATACCAGGCTGTGACCGCGTCGCGCTGACCGATTCGGTGGCAGCGGTCCTCGGCCTGGTCGTGCATCGCGGGGGTCCATTCGAGCTCCAGGAAGACGACGTTCGAGGCGCGGGTGAGCGTGATTCCCTGGGCGGCGACGCGCGTTGCACCGACGATCAGCTGCGGACCGCGGGGATCCTGGAACGCGGCGATCGCCGCCTCCCGCGCCTCAATCGAGTCGGCGCCGAGGATGTGGAGCGCGTCGGGGAAGCGGTGGAGCACCGCTTGCTGGACCTCGAGATGCCGGGCGAAGATGACGAGCGGCTCTCCGGAGTGCAGAAAGTCCTCGATCCAGGCGAGCGCCGCGCCGAGCTTTCCCCGGGCGGCAAGGCGTTGCAGGGTGCCGAGCTGCGCGAGCCGCTCGGCCCGCAGGGCGGCCGCGATCTTGGCGCTCAGCTCACCGAGGTCGAGCGGTTGCGAGCGCAGCCACTCGATGACGTCCTTCTCGGCGAGGCGGTACTCCGATTCGTTGGTCAGCGCGACCGGGATGACGACCTGCCGCTTGGCGGGAAGCTGCGGGAGGACCTCGGACTTCAGCCGGCGCACGAAGCAGTGGCGCCGGAGGTGCCAGTGCAGCCGCTCCTCGCTCAACTGGCCCTGGAACTGCTGGGAGAACCGCGAGCCCGAGCCGAACTCGTCGAGTCGGCCGATCACCCGCAGCTGCGCGATCAGCTCGTCAGCATGATTGAGCACCGGGGTGCCGCTGAGCGCCAGCTTGAGCGACCCGCGGGCCATCGACGCCGCCAGTGCCCGCACCGCCTGGGTCCGCTTGGCCCGGGGGTTCTTGACCATGTGCGACTCGTCGATGACGAGCGCGCGGGGCCCGGCGAGGGCGAGCTCCTGGCGGTGGTGGGCGACGAGCTCGTAGTTGAGGATCGTGATGTCGGCCCGCGGCGGGACGGCGCTGCGGCCGGTGAGCACCGCGACCGAGCGGTGTGGCAGCCAGTGCGTGGCCTCACGCTCCCACCCGAGCTTCATCGACGCCGGGCAGATGACGACCGCCGGGAACGCGTCGTCGGCCTCGAGCGTGGCGAGCGCCTGGACGGTCTTGCCGAGGCCCTGCTCGTCGGCGAGGAACGCGCCGCGCGCTTCGAGCACGTAGTGCACCCCGGCCCACTGAAACGGCGCGAGCGTGCCGCCGAGCACCGCGGCGGTGGTGTCGATCGGGTCCGCCTCACGGGCGCGGGAGCGGCGGATCGCGTCGGCCGCGGCGTCGCGCTCGGCGAGCAGCCGGGCGAACACCTCGTCGGCGGGCTTCGTCACCTGCACCTCGTAGCGGGCGATGAAGCCGTCAAGTTCGTCGGCGAGCCACGGGTCAAGCGGGACGGCGCGCGTCCCCTGCGTCCCCGGAAGCTGCTCGAACGCCGTTCCGACGTCGGGGTCCCAGACGGCCTCGAGGCGCAGCTGCTCGCCGTCGACGCCGCGGAACCACACGAGCCGCGCCGGGGGCGGGGTCTGGCCGGACTCGATGATCGACATGCAGCGGTCGGCGGCCGGGTCCGGGCGGGCGGACTGCTGCTCGCGCAGGACGGCGGTCACCTCCTTGGTCAACGGGGCCAGGAGGCGGCCGTCGTGCTCGACGACGACCGGCTGAAGCTCCTCAGGGAGCGGTCCGGCGAGCGTCTCGAGGACGAACCAGCCGCGCCGGTCGTGCCGGGCGGTTCGCACGTGCCCGATCCACCGCTGGCGGATTAGCGACAGCCATTCGGTGACCTCCGGCGCCGCCGTCAGCTCCGGATAGCGCTCGAGCATCTCGACGACCTTCATCCCGGCCCAATCGCCGGCCGGCGCCGACCACTCGCGGGTGTCCCAGTCAAAGCGCCGGAGCGGGATCGTGCGCACGAACGCGACCCGACCCGGGTCGTACGGGAACGAGAGGACGACGAACGACTGGCCGCCGGCGCCCCGGCGCAGCTCGACGTTCGGGCGTTCGGGCGCGGGCTGCGTGGCGGCGCTCAGGCGGTGACGGCGGGCTGGTTCGCGCGGGCGGCCGCGGAGGCGAGGCCGCGCTCGTGGAGGAGCTCGGCGATCTGGACGGCGTTCGTCGCGGCGCCCTTGCGCAGGTTGTCGCCGACGACCCACATGTTCAGGTAGTGCTCGTCGCGGCCGCCGAGGTCATGCCGCAGACGGCCGACGAACACCTCGTCGCGCTCGGCGGCGTCGACGCCCATCGGGTACTTGCCGGCGCGCGGATCGTCGACGACGATCACGCTTGGGGCGCCGGAGAGCAGCTCGCGCGCCCGCGCGATCGAGAGCGGCTCGCGAGTGCGGATCCGAATCGACTCCGAGTGGGCGTTGATGACAGGGACCCGCGCGCACGTGGCCGTGATCGCGATCTCCTCCTCGGTGACGCCGAGGATCTTGCGCGTCTCGTCCATCATCTTGCGCTCCTCGGTCGTGTAGCCGCTGTCGTCGGCGAACGTCTCGACCTGAGGGAGCACGTTGAAGGCGATCTGATGCGGGTACACGCTCGGCGCGGGCGGTTCGGTGTCGTGCAGGATCGCGTGGGTCTGCTCGAGCAGCTCGTTGATCGCCGAGGCGCCGGTGCCCGACACCGACTGGTAGGTGGAGACGATGATCTCCTCGATCCCGACCGCGCGGTGGATCGGGTTGAGCGCCACCACCATCGCCATCGTCGAGCAGTTCGGGCTCGAGACGATCCCGCTGCCGCCGATCGCCTCCTGCGCGGTGTCCGGGTTGACCTCGGGGACGACGAGGGGGACGTCGGGTGCCATCCGGAACGCGCTCGTCTTGTCGATCACGATCGCGCCGCGCGCGGCGAACTTCGGCGCCCACTCGCGGCTCACCGAGCCGCCCGCTGAGGAGAACACGAGGTCAAAACCGTCGATCGCGTCGTCACTGAGGACGCGGCACGGCAGCTCCTCGCCACGGAACGTGATCATGCGTCCCTCGGACCGGGCGCTCGCGAACGGCACGAGCTCGGCGATCGGGAAACGGCGCTCCTCGAGGATCTGCAGAACCTTCTGGCCGACGGCGCCGGTGGCGCCCACTGATGCAACGCGATAGTTCTCAGGCATGGTCCCGGCCCATGCTAGAGGGTCGGTCCGCGGGCACGGCGACGATGCGCTCGCGCAGACTTCGGTAGACGTCGGCGTCGAACCGCCCGGCGAGCGGAGCGCACACGGCGGCCGCTGAGAGCGCGGCCGCGTCGGCGAGGCGGTCGGGCCACGGCCGGCCGTCGAGCAGGCCGGCGATGATCGACGCCGAGGCCGTGTCCCCGGCGCCGGTCGGGTTGCCGCGCAGCGGCTCGGGCGGGGCGGCGTGGAGCACGTCCCCGGCCTCGGTGAGGGCGGTGAGGCCGTCCTCGCCCTGAGTGACGACGACGGCGCCGGCGCCACGGGCCTGGAGCGCCCGGGCGGCCTCGACCAGCGGCTCGCGATCGTGCACGCCGCGGAGCTCGGCCTCGTTGATCTTGACGATGTCCGGGCCGGCGTCGACCCCGCGGGCGAGCGCCTCACCGTCGGCGTCGAGGAGGACGGGAACGCGAGCGGCGCGCGCGGCGCCGATCAGCCGGTGGTAGCAGTCGACCGGGACGCCGGGCGGCAGGCTCCCCGCAAGGATGACTCCGTCGACGCTCTGAAGCAGCGTGTCGACTCGCTCGGTGAGCGCGGCCCAGTCCGCGGCGGCGATCGTCGGTCCCGGCTCGGAGAACCCGGTCGCCTGCCCGTCGTCCTCCACGACCATCATCGCGATCCGCGACTCGCCGGCGATCTCGACGAGGGCGTCGCGGATCCCCGCCCGCGCGAGCTCGGCGCGGGCCTCGTGCGCGGTGAATCCGCCCGCGAACCCGGCGACGATCACGTCGCGGCCGAGGCTGTGCAACACCCGGGCCGAGTTGACGCCCTTGCCGCCCGCCTGGCGGGCGACCGTCTTCACGCGTGCGGTCTTGCCGCGGTCAAAGTTGGGGAGGTGGTAGGTGAGGTCGAGCGCGAAGTTGAGCGTGACGGTGAGGATCACGCAGCGGTTTCTACCGCTTGCCTAGGATGAGGCCGCGATGAGCGAGCTCTATGGCGGCGTCGAGACGGGCGGCACGTGGTGTGTCTGCGCCGTCGGGCGCGGCCCGGGCGAGATGCTCGCGCGCGATCAGTTCCGGACCGGGAAGCCCGAGGAGACGCTCGCCCAGATCACCGCGTTCTTTGCCGGGGCGCCGCCGGTGGCGGCGATCGGGGTGGGTTCATTCGGACCGGTCGACCTCGTCGCCGACTCGCCGACCTGGGGCCACGTGACAACGACGCCCAAGCCCGGCTGGAAGCACGTCGGGATCGCACCGGCGCTCCGCGAGCGCCTCGGGGTCCCGGTCGCGTTTGACCTCGACGTGACGGCCGCGGCGGTCGGCGAGCAGCGCTGGGGTGCCGGCGAGGGCGCGGAGTCGCTCTGCTACCTGACCGTCGGCACCGGGATTGGCGCCGGTCTGCTGATCGACGGTGCGCCGTGGCACGGGCTCGTCCACCCGGAAGTCGGGCATATGCGGGTGCCTCACGACCGCGCGAGCGATCCGTTCGACGGATGCTGCCCGGTGCACGGCGACTGCTGGGAAGGACTCGCGAGCGGACCGGCGATCGCGGCGCGGTGGGACACCGCCCCGCAGGAGCTGCCCGACGATCACCCGGCGTGGGCGCTCGAGGCCGACTACATCGCGGCCGGGATCCTCAACATCGTGCTCGTGGTCTCGCCCGAGCGGTTCGTCGTCGGCGGGGGCGTGATGGAGCATCCGGCGATGCTCGGGCTCGTTCGCGGCCGGGTCGTTGAGCTGCTGGCGGGCTATCTCGACACGCCGTTGCTACGTGACGAAGGGATCGCCTCCTACCTCGTGCCCCCGGCGCTCGGGGACGACGCGGGCGTGCTTGGCGCGATCGCGCTCGCCCAAGCGCTCGATGCGCCGGGGATGTGACCGGAATAAGGCGCCCAAACGCGGGGAGGCGGAGGATCGGGGCGAAGAACTCCCCGTGACGGGGAGGAACGCGCCCGAACGCCCCAGGCGAAACGGTTGGGGCGAGATATTCCGCTCAGGCGTCAGGCGGGTTCGGCCGCGCGCGGGAGGATCACGGCGGAGGGATGCTCGGCGCCGTGGAGCACCGCGATCTCGACGGGTTCGAGGCGCGTCCCGGTGAACGGGTCCTCGCCCGTGCCGGAGTTGCGGGCGTAGCGGGGGTGCGCTCCGGAGGACACCTGGAGGCGAATCCGGTGGCCCACGGCGAACCGATGGCCGATTGGCCAGAGGTCGAACGCGACGCGGTGCACGCCGCCGTCATCCGGCCCGCGGTCGTCGCGCCCGGGCGCGACGCGCACGAGCGCGTCGGTCACGTTCCGCGACACGCCGGAGGGGTCGACGTCGCACACGCGGGCGAACACGTCAAAGTAGGGGCGGCTCGCGCGCACGAACAGCTCCACCCGGACCGGCCCGATCGCTTCGACCGTCTCGGCGAGCGGCTCGGTCGTGAACGTGAGCACGTCGGCCCGTGCCTCGAGCGGGCGGTTATCGACGACCGCAGTCGCCTCGAGCAGCACCGGCCCGCCGACTGACGGCGTCGGGTGGGCGGGGTCGTAGACGTAGCGGTCACTGCCCGCGCTCGACGGCGCGACGCCGTCCACCAGGCTCCCGTGAGCGCCGAGGTGGAGCGGCCGCTCAGCGGTGCCCGGCGGCGGCCATGCCGGCAGGGCGCGCCAGCCCCCGCCGGTCCGCTCGCCGGTCACGAACACGCTGACCCGCTCCGGGCGGACCATCCGCTCATCGCCGAGCAGGTGGGCGCGCAGGAAGGCGAGGCCGAGCCGGTCGCCGGCCGCCGCGAGCCCGGGGGCGGTGTGCGTCCAGGGTCCGATCACGAGCTGCACGTCCCGCCCGGCGGCCTGGAGCGCGGCGTGGTCCTCGAGCAGCCACGGGAGCAGGATGTCCTGCCAGCCGCTGATCATCTGGACCGGCGCGGTCACCCGGGCGACGCCGGCGGCGTAGTCCCGGCTCGACCAGTACTCCGCGGACGCGTCGGGGGTCGAGAGCCCCTCGCGGAACCAGCTCACCGGCGCGCCCGCGGCCCGCTCGTCGAGCGTCCCGAGCGGGAGCTCTGAGAGCAGCGGGCGCAGACGCCGGAGCGAGCGCATCATCGACAGCGGCGCGGCCCGGCGCTCCTGGGCGGCGATCAGCACGAGCCACGAGGCGGCGGTCTCGAGCGAGATCGAGCCGCCCGCATACGTCTGACCGCGGAACTGCGAGGCGCTGACCTGAATCGCGAGCGCCGCGAGGTCATCGCCCGCGTCGGGGGCGACGGCCCATTGGACGAGCCCGAGGTAGCTCGGGCCCATCATCCCGATCCGCTCGGCGTGCCACGGCTGCTCGCGCAGCCACCGCAGCGTCGCCAGCCCGTCGTCGCGCTCGACGAACGGGCTGAACTCGCCCTCGGAGCCGAACGTGCCCCGGACGCTCTGGATCACGACCTGGAGCCCGCGCTCGGCGAACAGGCGGCCGAAGATGAGCCCGACGAACTGGCGGCGCCCGTAGGGGGAGCGCACGAGCACCGTCGGCTGGGGCCGGCCGCGAGCCGCGCGCGCCACCCAACGGTCCGCGAGCAGTGTGACGCCGTCGTCCATCGCCGCGCGGAGGTCTTGTTCGCAGACGACATCAAGCGTCTCGGGGCGCGGCAGGCGCATCCGGCGGCCGAGGATCTCGCTCGCGAGGCTCACGCTCCCGATCCTACGAGGCCGGGTCCGATCGGCAGTCCATGCGACGGAGGGGTGGCGCATGGAGAACAGCGTTGAGATACTCCTTTACTTAAGTATTTACTTCTGCTAAGCTCCCATCTGTAAGCAACAAAGGAGTAGAGAATGTCTTCAGAAGAGACGAATCTCAAGCAGGTCACGGTCGAGGTCCCCGAGGAGCGGTTGGCTGAGTTCCACATGTTCTTCGGACGATTCCTCGCCGGTGGACTCGGCCGCCGCGGCGGTCCGGGTCGGCGCGGCCGTCACGGTCGCCACGGTCATTCCCATCGCCACTGCGGTCATCACCGCGAGGGCGAGCAGACCCCGACGACCGATATCGCCGAGGCCTGATGGCCGATAAGGAGATCACCGTCGCGGTTCCCGAGGATCGCGTGCCCGAGTTCTACCTCTGGTTCGCCGCGTTCCTCGCCGCCGAGCCGGGGACTCCGCCGCCGGTCGCGGGGCGTCGGGCGTTCGGTCCTCGTGGCCGGGGGCCCGGGCCCCGGGGTCGGCATCAGCACCATGAGCCTCAGGCCTGGTCGGCAGCGGATGCCGACCGGGCCGCGTGGCTGTACGGCAAGCTGGCGCCGCCCGCCCGCGAGCTGTTCAAGCTCCTGGCAGCGGCGCCCGGCGACCGGTTCGGAGGCGAGGACATCGCCCAGCGACTCGGGCTCGAGAAGGGAGCCCACGGTGTCGCCGGCATTCTCGCGTGGCCCGGCCGGTACTCGCGGAGGGCCGGACGGGTGCTGCCGATCGCGACCGAGGGTCGCGCCGACGGGGGAACCGACTACTACATGGAGCCCGAGATCGCGGCGCTGTTCACGGCCGCGCGCGGCGAGGACGACGGCTGAAAAAAGTTCAGGACCGTCGGTCGCTGTCCGAATACATTCTTGATGGACCAGCAACCTTCGTGGCTCTGTCCGACGCCGGAACATCGCGAACGTTTCCTCGACATGCAGGAGCGCGTCGGCCTCGCGCGGCTCGTCACGATGATCACCGCGATCGTCGCGATCGTCGCCTGTATGGGCCGCGCCGGGTGGGAACTGCCGGTGTTCGGCAGCGTGATGCTGGCGATCGTCATCCTCGGCGGCCTGCACATCGAGCGCCGGCGCAAGCCCGAGCTGTGGGTGTTCCTGACCACGGTGCTCAACATCCAGATCTGGGTCGCGTTCGCCGCGATCGCGATGGGCGGACCGCGGACCGCGTTCCCGTGCGCCCTGGCGGCGCCGGTGCTGATGGTCGGCACCCGGTTCAGCCGGCGCGGGATCGCGATCGGTGCGCCGATCAGCTTCGTGCTCGTGCTCATCTGCACGGTCGGGGTCGATCCGGGATACGTGTGGCGGAACCCAGAGAGCGTGATCGTCCCGCTCGGCCTCGTCCTCGTCACCGCCGCGTACCTGCTGCCGGTCGTCGCCTCCGACGTCGACCATCGGGTCGACAGCACGAAGGATGAGCTGACCGGACTGCTCAACCGACGGGCACTCCGCCTGCGCCTCGACGAGATCGTCGAGCAGGTCGAGGAGAACCGGGCGCCGGTGAGCGCGATCGTGCTCGACATCGACTACTTCAAGCTCGTCAACGACGAGCATGGGCACCTCGTCGGCGATGAGGTGCTCCGGGAGATCGCGCGCACGCTGCGGCTGCGGCTGCGGACGTTTGAGCTGCTCTATCGCATCGGCGGGGACGAGTTCCTGCTGCTGCTTCCGGGCGCGACCGCCGGCGACGCCTTCCGGCTCGCCGAGTCACTGCACGACGCGATCTCGGGCGCTCGCCCCGGCGGGCTCGACGTCACCTGCTCGTGCGGCGTCGCGACGGCACGGACGGCCGGCGAGGTGATCCCCCTCATCCGCGACGCAGACGAGGCGCTCTACCGGGCCAAGCGGGTCGGCCGCGACCGCGTGGAAATGCACGAACGACCGACCGTGGCAGTTGTGTAGAGCACCGTTCGCCCTCGCGGCGTGTTATGACCATGTCAACGCTGGTAGCGTCGCTCGCCGAGGCGGGATTGGCGCCACCTCAATGAAAGGAACCCAGTTGCTGTCGTTTCGGAAATCTGCTGCCGCGCGGGCCGGGATAGCCGTCGCCGCGGTGGCGATGGTCGCGCTCATGGCCGCACCGCTCGCGTCGGCCAAGGCGAAGGCGCCCTCGCCGCGGTACTACCTGTCGCTCGGGGACTCGCTGTCGCAGGGCGTCCAGCCCGACACGAGGGGGCAATCGCTCGAGACCAACCAGGGCTACGCCGATCAGCTGTACGCGCGGGTGCGCGGCCAGGTCAAGAACCTCAAGCTCGTCAAGCTCGGGTGCCCCGGGGACACGACGACGAGCATGCTCACCGGGAAGGGCAACTCGGTCGCGGCGAAGTTCTTCAACTGTGACCGCACCGGCGGCTCGCAGGTGACCGCCGCTCAACGATTTCTCAAGGCGCATCACAAACCTGGCGAGGTCGTCCTCGTCACGCTCGATATCGGCGCCAACGATGTCGACGGTTGCACCGCCCCCGGCGTCAACGTCGCACAGTGCGTCGCCACCGGCCAGAACAACATCAAGACCCTGACGCCCAAGATCCTGAGTGCGGTCCGCACCTCGGCGGCCAAGGGGACGAAGCTCGCCGCGATGACTCTGTATGACCCCGTGCTCGGCGGGTACTTCAGCGCCAACCCGACGACTCGGGCGCTCGCGGCCGCTTCCGTCGGACTGCTCAAGGGCATCAACGCCACGATCGCGTCGGCGAACAAGGCCGGCGGTTTCCTCACCGCCGATGTCGCGGGCGCCTTTGCGGCCTACAACGAGGCCATGGTCCCGGCGCTGGGCACGAACATCCCGCTCAACGTCGCGCGCGTGTGCGCCTGGACGTGGGCGTGCACGACGCCGCCGAGCGGCCCGAACATCCACGCCAACAAGAACGGCTACGCGGCGATCGCGTGGGCGTTCGGGAACGTGATCGGTCGGCTCAGCTAACGCAGGACGGCAAGGTGATGGCTGGTCGGCGTGACTGCACCCACGTCGGCCGGCCCGCCGTGCAGGGGGCCGACCTTGACCGTCGCGTTGTGGTGGCTCTGCGCCCACTGCGGACCTCCGGCCCGCAGCGCGAACGGCGTGCCCGCGGCGGCCTTGACGAGTCCCCAGTTGCCGCTGCGCTGCTGGATGAACACCGAGTCGTGCGCGGCCACGATGCACGCGTTGGTGCTCACGAGCACCTGCGAGCCTCCGCCGAGCCGGGCGAGACGTTGCTCGGGGCCGCGGTATGTGGCCAGCAGCGCGACCGGCGACTGGTCGGCGGTGACGGTCAGGTCGAGGATGTGCCGGTGGGTGGGTGAGTGCCCGCCGTTCCAGGCGGCCGCGCACGCAGTGACCGTCGGCGCCGTGGTGACGGGCGTCGTCTGCGTGCTCCTCGCGTGGGTGCTGCTCGCCTGCGGTGCTGCTCGCCTGGGTCGTGGTACTCGCGGTACTCGTGGTCGACGCCGGCAGCGTCGTGGTCTGAATGCCGCCCTTCTTCGCCGAGTTCGTCGACCCGTAGATGACGATCGCCGCGAACACCGCAATCACGAGCACCGAGGGGAGGATCTGCTTGCGCATCCGCTCGGACAGCGGGATCGGCAGTCCCTTGCCCTCCCATTTGATCGGCCGGGTCCGGGCCGGCGGCTCCGTGCCGGGCGGCGGTGGCTCCGGCGGCGGGACGGCGGCCTTCTCCGGGTTCGCCTTCTCCCAGTCGCCGCGCGTCGGCAGCATCGCGCGCATCGCCTCGAGGTTGGCGCCGCAGACGCAGAAGTCCTTCTCGGTCGCGGGGCGCCCGCAGCGGGCGCAGACCCGGGTGTCGGGATCGACCGACGGGGGAGGGGGCGCTGTCCCGTCCGGCGGCGCTGCCCCGTCTGGCGGCGGGGCCCGTCGCGGCGGGCGTCCGGCGGCGGGGCGCCGTTCGGCGGCGGGGCGCCGTCCGGCGGCGCCGCGTCCGGCGTGCTGCCGGCGTCGCTCACCGGCGGAACTCCTTGACCGGGAGGAACTTGGCCGGGATCTGCTGGGCCCGCACGGTCGCCGCCGTCATACCGCGATGCTAATGCCGAGCGAGGATGTCCCGTCCGCTCCTACTGGAAGTCAAAGCGGGGCGCGAGCGGACCGGTCGGCGCCGCGGCGGTGTGGGCGAGCGGCACGGTGATCGGCTCGTCGAGGGCGGCGGTGTTGCCCGCCCAGTCCCACGCGTAGACGGTGAGCGTGTAGCGCCCGCGGCGCAGGGAAGCGAGCGGCAGCGGCTGCGTCAGCCCGCCCGCGAGCCAGTAGACCCAGCGCGGGATGCAGCGGACATGGAACGCGAAGCATGCGTACCCCGGGTTGGCGGCGCCCGGCGCGAAGATCACCGCCTTCAGTTCCGGCGGGTAGTTCTGGGATCCGCGCAGGGCCCACTCGAGTGGGGTGAGCGAGCGGCCATGGCGGTCATAGAGCCGCCACGCGAGCGCTGCGGGGGCGAGCACTGGCGTCTCGAAGCTCTGCTTCTCGACATCGCTCTGGGGGTCGAAAGCGCCGACGATGACCCGGCCGTCGGCGTACACGCGCGGTCTGCCGATGATCGGCGGCTCGGAGTCGCGATACGGGCGCAGGCTGCCGCCCGGCCGCAGCGGGTTGAGGTAGCTCCCGTGACCCTCGGACACGGCGACGTGCTTGAAGTCGTAGAGAACCCATCCGAGCTTCGTCCGGTAGGCGCTGGCGTACTGACCCTCGCGGACCGTCGGATGGATGTGCCAGTAGTCAAATGCGCCGACGTCGACGTTGACGTCGCCGGTCCCGTCATAGCGAATGTGGACGAACCCGGACTGGATCGGGTAGACGTTGGTGCCGTTGTGCGCGACGACATCGACGCCGACGTGGAAGTTGGCGGGGCGGAGCTCATTGATCCCGGCGCGGATCGCGTGCTGGCGGTGAAACGGCTGAATCGGCCAGCCGGGGATCGCGCCGGGCGCGGTGCAGCCGACCGAGCAGGGCAGGCCGTCGGACCAGAACGGCACGAGCCGGTCACCGGGACGGGTCGCGCGCTGCTGGGGGCTGACCGCGAACGGCCAGATGTCGAGTCGGAGGCCGCGGGCGTCGGCGATCGCGGTGTACGTCACGCGGGTGGTGATCCGGAGGGATTGACGTCTCGCCTGGGCGGCGAGGATCGGGTGGTTGCTCGTCGTGGCGCGGGTGCTGTGGGCCGAGGGATTGCGCTGCGCGACGAACCGGGTTTCGCCGCGTGTGGCGAGCGTGAGCATCTCCGGCGTGAGGACGAGCGCTCGCCGGGCGTGGTGGCCCGCACGGACCTCGATGCGCCCGCTGGTCAGGCGCACGGCGAGCAGCATCGGCCGCTCTGGGTGGCGGCCGGAGCGCAGCAGCACGCGGGTGCAGACGAGGCTGAGATGGGCGTGGGGCACCGTGTAACGGTTACCGTCCGTGACGAACGTGAAGCGGGCCGGGCGCGCGACCCGGATCGCGTCGCCGGCCTGGAGCCAGAGCGCCTGCTTGTGCGCGGGCCGGCGGGGTAGTGCGTGACCGTCGCGGGTGACGACGACGTGGGCGGGGATCCGCGGCACTGGGATGTGCACCGCACACGCGGCGATCATCGCGGCAGCGTAATAGGGTGGGCCCTGCCGTGCCCATCAGCGAGTAACGGAGAGACGAGCATGGACACTGATACCGCGGCGCTGCGCGAGCGCCGACTCAAGCTCGTGCGGGAGCACATGAGCTCGGAGAACGACCACCGCTTCGACATCGCGCTCGGTACGTTCGACCACCCGCGCTACGAGCTGATCGCGACCGGAGAGGTGTTCGACGGGGCCGAGCAGGTCTCCGAGTACTACCGCGCCTCGCGTGCCGCGTTCCCCGACCAGCGCAACGAGAACACGGTGCTCCACGTTGCCGAGGACGCGGTGATCGCGGAGTTCGATCTCCTCGGTACGCACGAGGGTGAGCTGCGGGGGATCCCGGCGACGGGTCGCACGTTCCGCTGCCGGATGTGCGCGCTGTTCCTGTTCGAGCCGGGCAGCGATCGGATCATCTGCGAGCGGATCTACTTCGATCAGGCGACGATCGCGCAGCAGCTGCTCGGGGATGGGGCGGCGGTGGGCGACGGCGGGTGAGCGGCGGGCGGGGTGATTGGCGGAGGCGAGCGGCGGGGGTGAGCTCGGTGCGCCTGCGTGCGGGATTGGCGTACAAGCGCATCGAAGGGGTCGGGGATCGGCCGGGCGCGCTGGCGATCTGGACCAAGGGGGAATTCTTCGCCAAAACGTCCCGCGCCCATGGTTAGAGGCGAAAAATGCCCGCTCACGGTGCATTTTTCGCCCCAAAGCAAGCGGGTGACACGTTGGGGCGAATTGTTCCCCTTGTCCGTCTCTGCCGGTCGAAGGTCCGTGCCGTGGGCGGCTGCGCGTCAGGCCGATCCGTGACCTCTTCGATGCGCCTTTTCGTCGGTCCTGACCGCGACCGGCCGCGTCACGGCGGCCCGGCCGCGTGACCGCGACCGGCCGCGTTCAGCGCGCGGTCATCGCCCCGCTCGCCAGGCCGAACCCTCCGTCGACGCGGATCACGGCGCCGTTGAGATAGGCCGCGGCCGGGGAGAGGAGGAAGCTGACGACGCCCGCGAGTTCGTCCGGTTCGCCGAAGCGTCCGAGCGGGATCGTGCGGGCGATCGCGTCCTTGAGCGAGTCCGGCATGCCGGTCACCTTCGGCGTCGCGATCATCCCCGGCATCACGACGTTGCAGCGCACGCCGCGCGGGCCCCACTCGCCGGCGAGCGTGCGCGCGAGCCCGACGAGGCCCGCCTTCGACGCTCCGTAGGCGACCTGGCCGGGCAGCCCGATCTCGGCCGCGACCGACGAGATCACGACGATGCGGCCGTCGCCGGACGCGGCGAGGGCCTCGAACGCCGCCTGGGCGACGTAGAACGCGCCCGACAGGTTCGTGTCGAGATCGCCGCGCCAGGCCTCCTCGGAGAAGCGCTCGGCTCGGTGGATCGTGTCGACGATGCCGGCGTTCGCGATCACCGCGTCGCACTCGCCGCCGAGCGCGTCGATCGCGCGCGTGACCCCTGCATGCACCGCGTCTCGGTCTCTCACGTCGAACTCGACGTCGGCGCCGGTCCCGGGCAGGTCACACCGGGCGACGGCCGATCCGGCGCCGGTCAAGGTCGCGGTGATCGCCCGGCCGATGCCGCCGGTGGCGCCGGTGACGATGACCCGGCGGCCGTCGGGTGCGGGGCTAGGGGCGGTCATCGGCGTCGGTGCCCGCGCTCGCGCGCTCGAGTCCGTAGCGCTTCCAGTGGCGATCCGGGATGTCGGCCGGGTCCTTGTACCAGTACCAGGTGCATGGATCGCGGTTGAAGTCATCCGGCGGATCGCTCGGATACAGCGGGTAGCCGATCCACTTGATCGGGAGCGACTCGTTCATGAACGAGCAGTGGGTGCAGTAGAGGGGAAAGCCCTCACGGCCGTAGCTCCAGTCGTGGGCGGACTGGGTGACGCCGAGCGCGTCCGGGCCCTCGTAGCGACCCATCCGCACGAGCCGCTGGCCCGAGCCGCACGGGTTCATCGCGAACGTGAACTTCTCCTCGTCTTCGGTGATCGTGAAGGCGCCGGGGTGCGGGCCGGTGCCGCTGCACGAGTGCGCGCGCCAGGTGGCGGCGAGCGCGTGGACGATCTGCCGGCGGTTGCGCGCGGCGATTGTGTCCACGTCCCGCTTCCACCCTCGCCCTTGGCCCGCCGTCCATGCCTCGGCGACGCCGTCGTCCCCGAGTCGTTCCTGGATGAACGAGATCAGTCCGCCGACGCCCTCGACCATGAGATCG
The DNA here is from genome assembly GCA_963850335.1 of uncultured Solirubrobacterales bacterium. Taxonomy (GTDB): domain Bacteria; phylum Actinomycetota; class Thermoleophilia; order Solirubrobacterales; family Solirubrobacteraceae; genus Palsa-465. Next base: position 100,160 of record CAWKKY010000006.1, read on the forward strand.
TGCAGATAGCGCCACTCATGTTTCATCTCCTCGCAGAGCGCCCGCGCCTGGGCGACGTCGCCGCGATCGAGCGCCTCGATCGCGCGGTCCATCGTCGGGCGTGACATCTGCGCGAGCTCCTCATCGCTGAACCATCGCTCACTCATCTCGTGAAAACCCCCTCCAAAGGAGTCGCCGCACGTGCATTTCGAAACCCTGCTCTACGCCACCGACGGACCGGTCGCGACGATCACCCTAAACCGTCCCGACCGGCTGAACACGATCGTGCCGCCGATGCCGGATGAGTTTGAGACCGCGGTTGGCGCAGCGGTGCGCGACGCGGCCGTCAAGGTGATCGTGCTTCGGGGCGCCGGTCGCTCGTTCTGCGCGGGGTATGACTTCGGCGGCGGCTTTCACCACTGGGACGAGATGCTGACGACCGACGGCCAGTGGGACCCGGGCAAGGACTTCGTCGGTGCCGGCGCGTGGGGTCCGACGCAGAAGTTCATGAGCATCTGGCGCTCGCCGAAGCCGGTGATCGCGCAGGTCCACGGCTGGTGCGTCGGCGGAGGCAGCGACATGGCCCTGTGCGCCGACCTCGTCATCGCCTCCGAGGATGCGCAGATCGGGACGCCGTACTCACGGATGTGGGGCTGCTATCTGAGCGGGATGTGGCTCTACCGGCTCGGGTTGGCCAAGGCCAAGGAGCACGCGCTGACGGGGCGGCCATTGTCCGGCGCTCAGGCGGCGGAGATCGAGTTGATCAACCGCGCGGTGCCATTTGCCGAGCTTGAGTCGACGGTCCGCGCGCTTGCCGAAGAGCTCGCGAGCGTGCCTTCCTCCCAGCTTGCGGCGATGAAGCTGATCGTCAACCAGGCCTACGAGAACATGGGCCTGCACTCGACCCAGACGCTCGGGCCGATTCTCGACGGGCTGATGCGCAACACGCCGGACGCGCAGGCGTTCATCGGCAAGGCGAGCTCGGAGGGCGTCCGTGCAGCGACGAACGAGCGCGATGCGCGGTTCGGCGACTACTCGATGGCGGGACCAGACCGGCGGCCCGATCCGAGCCACGTGATCGAGCCGTGACGGAGCGGTGACGCTGCGTGTCGGTCGCCGGAGCCGTAGTTATCGGCAATCGATCCCGTGAAATCCACGGTGGCAGTGACGGGCGTCACACATCTACGGTCGGGTCTATGACCGCGATCGGAGAACGCCTCAGCGCACTAGATACAACCTTCCTTGAACTCGAGCAGTCCGACGAGTCCTCGTCGATGCACATCGGTGGCGCGCTCGTGTTCGACCCGCCGACCGATGGGCCGATTCCATCCATCGACGAACTGTGCACGTTGCTCGACGAGCGCTTCGGCATGCTGCCGAGCTTCGGCCGGCGGCTGTCTGATCCGCGCCCGCACGGGCTGCGCCGCCCGATGTGGGTCGAGGATCCGACATTCGACGTCCGCGCCCATGTGCGCCACGCGACGCTCCCAGCGCCCGGGGGCGATGCCGAAGTGAACGAGTGGCTCGCCGACTACTGGACGCATCGGCTTGACCGGACCCGTCCGCTGTGGGAGATGACGATCGTCGATGGGCTCGCCGACGGCTCGTGGATGCTCGCCACCAAGACCCATCACGCGATGGTCGACGGCGTCGGCTCGATGGACATCGGGCACATCCTGCTCGACGCCGAGCCACACCCCTCGTCGCCGCCCGACGGCGCGGCGGCGTCGCAGGCGCCGCAGGCCTCGGTGGCCTCGGCCGACGAGAACGGCGCGCTGCACCTTCCCGTGCCCGACTGGGTCCCGGCCGCCGTCGGGGCAGCCCGTGGAGCGGCGCGCGGAGTGGTCGGCGCGGCGCTGCATCCCCGTCGCATCGTCAAGGCGGGCGAGGCCGCGGTCGCGATGGGCGAGTTCCTGTGGGAGGACGAGATTCAGTCGGCCCGGCGGTCCTCGATCAACGTGCCGATCGGGGCGACCCGTCGCTTCCACGCGGTCCCGCTCGAGCTCGAGCGGATCAAGGAGATCAAGGCCGGCCTCGGCGGCACCGTCAACGACGTCGTGCTCGCGCTCGCGTCCGGGGCGCTCCGGCGCCTCCTGGAAACGCGTGGCGAGGATCTCGAGCAGCCGCTGCGGGCGATGGTGCCCGTCAACCTGCGTCTCGACGAGGACGGCAACCTCGGTAACCACGTCACGTCGCTGTTCGTCGAGCTGCCGATCGGCGAGGCGGACCGTCAGAGGCGGTACTCGCGCACGCGGACGAACGCGACGGCGCTCAAGTCCGGCACCGCGGCGCTCGGCGGCGAGACGCTGGTGATGACCTTCGGGCTGCTGCCGCCGCTCCTGCACGAGTCGATTTCGCGGTCCCTGTTCGCGCCTCGGCTGTTCAACCTCACGATCACGAACGTCCCCGGGCCGCAGATTCCGCTCTACTCGCTCGGGTGTCGGATGCGCCGGATCATCCCGCTCGTGCCGCTGTTCGCCGAACACGCGGTCGGGATGGCGATCGTGTCCTACGACGGTGAGCTCGTGTTCGGGATCAACGGCGACTACGCGACGATGCCCGACCTCGAGCTGCTCGCCGACGCCCTGCGCGACGAGTTCGACGAGCTGCTGGCGCTCGCGCGCTCGGCGGCTCCGGCCCCCGCGTAGCGGCGGCTCTGGCGCCCGCTTAGCGGCGGGTGCCGTTGACGCTGCCGAGCGCGGCCCAGACGCGCTCGGGGGTCATCGGGAGGCGGCGCATCCGCACGCCATTGGTCGCGGCCGCAACCGCGTTGGCAACGGCGGCGGGCGCGGCGACAACCGGTGCCTCGCCGACGCCCTTGGCACCGTACGGCCCATCCGGGACCGGCACCTCGACGATCACGGTCTCGATCGGGGGCGTGAAGCCGCTCGTCGGCAGCGCGTAGTCGACGAAGGTCCCGGTGGAGAGCTGTCCGTGCTCGTCGTGGACGAGTTCCTCGAGGAGCGCCCAGCCGAGCCCCTGGGCGGCGCCGCCCATCATCTGGCCTTCGACGAGCGCGGGGTTGAGCGCCCGCCCGACGTCCTGGGCGACGACGTGGCGCAGCGGCGTGACGGCCCCGGTCTCACGATCGACGCGGACGTGGGCGATGTGCGCGGCGGCCTGCGGCGCCGCGGACTGCGCGACGCGACCGTGGCCCTCGACCGGCGGATAGAGGCTGCCGAAGCGGAGGATCTTGGGGGCGAGCTCATCGATCGCGATCGCCTTCGCGGGGACACCGGCGGGGCGGATCTCGCCGCCGACGATCTCAAGGTCCTCGGGAGCGATCTCAAGCTCCTCCGCGGCGATCGCGAGCAGCCGCTCGCGGGCCTCGACCGCCGCGTGCTCGACGGCTCGCCCGACGGTGTACGTGATCTTGCTGCCGCCGCTCGTCCCGGCATACGGGGCGCTCGCAGTGTCGGCCTTGACGACCCGCACCCGGGCGGGGTCGACGCCGAAGGCCTCGGCGGCGATTGCGGCGAAGCTCGTTTCGACGCCGGTCATGTCGGCGGCGCCGGTGATCACGGTCAGCTGGCCGTCGCTGTCAAGCCGGCAGACCGCCGCGGCGGGCTCGTAGCCGCCGGGCCACCATCCGAGCGCGATCCCGATGCCCTCATCGTCCGGGAGCGCATCACGCTCCGCGTAGACCGGGTGATCCCGTAGCGCCTCGAGGCAGGCCTTCGCCCCGAACGTGGGAAACGAGCTGCCGGCCGGGGTGCGGTCGCCCTCTTCGGCGACGTTGCGCAGGCGAAGCTCGAGCGGATCGAGGTTCAGCCGGTCGGCGGCTTCGTCGATCAGCGACTCGAGCGCGAAGGCGGCGGGCGGTGCGGTCGGGGCGCGGTAGGCGCCGAAGGTGACGCGGTTCGTCGCGACGCCAAGGGCGCGGAGGTCGTGGGCGCGCCACCGGTAGGGCCCGGCGAGGAGCATCGCCGCGATCGACTCGACGCCGTAGTCGTCGGTGCTGCCGCGATCGACGTACACGGTCGTCCTAACCGCGGTGAAGTCACCCTCCTCGGTGACCCCGATCTCGAGGTCGATGATCTGGGCGCCGGCGGGATTCGTCGCCGACTGATCCTCGCCCCGGGTCAACGCGAGGCGCACGGGGCGGCGGAGGGTGAGCACGGCCGCCGCGACGAGCGGATCGATGATCATGATCTTGCCGCCGAAGGAACCGCCGAGCGTCGTGCCGCGGACCCGGACCTGCTCGGTTCGCAACCCGAACAAGTTCGCGAGTGAGTCCCGGGTGGCGAACGCCGCCTGCGTCGCCGTGCTGAGGACAAGCTCGCCGTCGGGCTCGAGCCACGCCGTCGCGGCCTGCGGCTCGAGGTAGGCCTGGTAGACCCACGGCGTCCTGAACCGGCCCTTCACCGTGAGATGGCTGGCCGCGAGCTCGGCGTCGGTGTCGCCGAAGGGGAGGCTCGCGGTCGCCTTGACGTTGTCCGAGTAGGTTTCTTCGAGTTCGGCGGCGGCGACCGACGCGTGGGCGTCCGTGAGGTCCGAGGCTTCGTCATCGGGTGCTGCGGCTTCGTCGGTCGTGGTCCTGGCAAGGGGCGCGCCGGGACGGGTGGCGGCCTCGAGGTCGAGCACCGGCGGAAGTGGCTCGAGTTCCACCTCGACCAGTTCAACGCCGTCCTCGGCGGCGGCCTCGCTCTCGGCAACGACGAGCGCGACCGGCTGCCCCGCGTACAGGACCTCGGTCTTGGCGAGCGGCTCGTACATGCGGCCGGTGCCGGAGGCCTTGATCGGGAGGTCGTGCGCGGTGAGCACGGCGACGACGCCCGGCGTGGCGGCGGCCGCCTCGGTGTTGACCTGAGTGATCAGCGCGTGCGCCTCGTGGGAGAGGACGAGCCGAGCGTGCAGCAGGCCGGTGACGGGGAGATCGGCGGCGAATCGCGTCTGCCCACGAACCTTCGGTTCGGAGTCACGCCTGGGTGTCGAGACGCCGATTGCGGCCACGTTTCCAACGTAGCAGCGGGCCGCCACCTGGGCCCTCGTAGGCTTAGATGACGATGATGGGTCGACCTTTCACAGGGATGCGGCTTGACCGCGCGAGCACGGAGCGCAAGGACCCGGAGAAGATCGCGGCGCTGCTCGCGGACCCGGATGCCTCGTCGCTGCTTGGCGCGCAGGATGGGGTTGTGGTCGCGGGCGATGGGAGCCTGCTGCGGGCGCCGACGGTTCCGGCATCTCCGTCCGACGCGATCCTGCTCGGGCTCGACGATCACCGTCGCCCGCTGTTCGCGGTTGACCTCGAGCCGCTCGAGGCCGACGAGCGCGCGCGGTTGCTCGACGGCGGCTCGCTGATCGGCCTACGCGACGCGGGCGCGCGGCTCCCGCATTCGGAGGCCGGCCTCGCGGCATACGTGACGGGGCTGCTGAACTGGCATCGCCGTCATCGGTTCTGCGCCAACTGCGGCGCCGCGACCGAGATCGAGGAAGCCGGCCATTCGCGGCACTGCCCGCGGTGCGGCGCCCATCACTTCCCGCGGACCGATCCGGTCGTGATCATGACCGTCGAGCACTCTGGGCAGCTGTTGCTCGGGCGGCGGTCCGGCTGGCCCGCGGGGCGTTGCTCCGTCCTTGCCGGGTTCGTCTCGCCGGGCGAGTCGGCCGAGGAAGCGGTCGTCCGCGAGGTCGAGGAGGAATCCGGCATCGTCGCCCGCGAACCGGTGTACGTGACGAGTCAGCCCTGGCCGTTCCCGTCGTCGCTGATGCTCGGGTTCGACGCGGTGTCGGCCGGCGGCACGCCGGTCGCGCGGGACGGTGAGCTCGAGGAGGTCGCGTGGTATCCGCTCGACGCGGTCCGGGCCGCTCTTGACGGGACGAATCCGGAGTTGCTGCTGCCGCCGTCGATCTCGATCGCGCGGTACCTGATCGAGCGGTGGGTCGCCCGGCACGACGGATGACCGCGGGTGTCAGTCATTCACGTACTCGATCGGGTGTCCTGAGCGGCGGAGGCGACGGTCCGGATTGCCGCCGCTTGGTTGGCGTCCATCCACATCTCCCAGCGCCCCGAGGTGGAGTCGCGGTCGGACAGGATTCGATACGGCCGCCGGCCGCCGAACTGGGTCTGGCGCAGGTGGTGGACGCCGCCGAGGACGGAGGCGATCCGGCGCCGGGGCCAGCCGATCGCGTCCTCGATCTCCGGGAACGGTCGGGGACGGTCAGGCGACGCGGCGAGGCCCTCGAGGAGCTCGCGCATGAACGCGCTGCACTGGTCGTGGAAGCGGACGATCTCGTCCGGCTCGGTCATTGCGTTCTCTGGGGCGTGCTCGGACCTGACTGCGGCCCTCTTGCCGCCGTCGCCTCGCCGCCGTCGCCTCAGCCCCACGCTTCGACCACGCCCCGCCCGTCGCCAGTGCCGAACGCCGGATCGGTGTCCGGCAGGGACACGGCCTCGATGTTCCGCCGGACCTCGGCCAGCTCGTCCGGATCGCCGCGGCGCAGGTCGTAGTCCTCCTGACCCGGCGGATAGGCGCCGATGACGAGCAGACCGGACCCGGCGTCCTCGCGCTTGTGCCCGGTGCCTGCGGGGAGGACGAGCACATCGCCGGCGCGGACATCGAGGGTGTCGCCGTCGGGACCTCCGAGGGTGACCCGGGCGCCGCCGCTGACGATCCCCAGCGCCTCGTGGGCGTTGGAGTGAAAGTGGTGGAACGGGAAGATTCCGTTGCGCCAGGTGCCGCCCCAGCCGTGGGAGCGGAACAGTCGCTCGCAGGCGGACGGGTTGTCGACGATCTCGGTCACGTCGTGATGAATGACGACCGGGAGCGCCGGGTTATTGGGGATTCCCGCGCTTGTCTCGAACTTAAGCAAGTCCATCTTGGTCTGAACGGTTAGCACGTCACGCATTAGAGTGCGCGGCGGACGATGAAGATTCACGCTCTGAGCACTGGGACCGTATCGCTGAAACACGCGTTCCTCTACGCCTCGACCGGGTTGCGCCGTCAACCTGACCTGTTCCTTCCCGGCAAGTGGTACCCGCCCGCCCCGATCCACTGCTGGGCGATCGAACACGACGGTCGGCTGCTGCTCGTCGACACGGGCGAGACGGCCAATGTCAACGACGTGCCCTTCGCACGGTTTCAGGTGCGGCCGGAAGATGAGCTTCCCCGGGCGTTCGCCGCGGCGGGGCTGGACCTCCAGGATGTCGACACCGCCCTGGTCACGCACATGCACGGCGATCACATTGATGGCGCCGTCCATCTCAACATCCCGGTGCTCGTCCACGACACCGACCTCGCGTTCACGAAGACGGCCCAGGCGCGCGTGATGGCACGTCTGCTCCGCCAGCCGATCCCGACCCGGCCGCAGTTCACGCCGTTCGCCCTCGACGGCGGGCCGTTCGGCGCGTTCCCTCGGAGCAAGTCGCTCAGCGACGATGGCCGGATCATGGCCGTCGATACGGCCGGCCATACGGTCGGGCACATCTCGGTCATCTGTATCGATGACTCCGGCCGCCACGTGATGCTGGCCGGCGACACGACGGACACGATCGAGCAGTTGCGCGCCCGCCGCCCCGACGCGGTCAGCCCGAAGCCCGATGTCACCGTGATGACCATCGATCTGATCCTTGCCCACGCTGACGACCACCCGACGGTTTACCTTCCCTCGCATGATCCCGAGTCGGTGGCGCGTCTGGAGAGCGGAACGACGCTGTAGGGCGGTCCCCGCGGCCGCGTTTGCGGCTGGTGCATTGCTCGCGGGCGGTGTCCTCGCCGGCTGCGGAGGGGGCAGCTCCGGCGCGGCCACGGCGGCCGAGCACGCAACGAGCACGTCGAGCACGAGCACGACGACGACGAGCACTCGCACGGTCCAGCCCAGGCCCAAGCCCAAGCCGGTCAAGCTCACGGTCGAGGTCAACGGCGACATCCTCGTCCACTCGCCGGTCTGGCAGCAGGCGCTCGCCGATGGCCACGGCAACTACGACTTCCGGCCGATGCTCCGCGAGATCCGTCCCTACATCAGGGGCGCCGACCTCGCGATCTGCCACGTCGAGACGCCGATGACACCGCGCCCGCCGCAGGGCTATCCGGTGTTCAACACGCCGACGCAGCTCGCCGCAGCGATCCATTGGGCCGGTTACCGGATCTGCGACACCGCCTCGAACCACTCCGTCGACCAGGGGCAGTACGGGATCGACGAGACCGGGCGCACGCTTGACCGCGCCGGGGTCCTGCACACCGGGTCGTTCGCGTCGCCGAGCGCGTCGCGGCGCATCCTGATCACGAAGGTCAAGGGGATCAAGGTCGCGTTCCTCGCGTTCACCGAGATGACGAACGGGATCCCGCTTCCGCACTCGTGGTCGGTCAACCTGGCGCATGTGGGCGCCGTCGAGCGAGATGCCCGGGCCGCCCGGCGGGCGGGCGCCCAGGTCGTGATCGTCAACTTCCACTGGGGCGACGAGTTCGTCACGCCGCCGAGCGCGTTCCAGCTCGACCTCGCGCGGCGGCTGACGGCCGATCCTGACATCACCGCCATCGTCGGCCAGCACATCCACATCGTGCAGCCGATCGAGCGCGTCAACGGCAAGCTCGTCGTGTTCGGCGAGGGGCAGATCCTCTCCAATCAGTCCTCCGCGTGTTGCCCGGTGCAGAGCGAGGACGGGATGCTCGTGTTCCTCCACATCGTCGTCCGCGGCAACCGGTCGAGCCTCAGCGGCATCAGCTACATGCCCACCTGGAACCGTCACCCGGACTACACGGTGCTCCCGATCGGTGACGCGCTCAAGCGCCATGAGGAGTCCGCGAGCGTGCTCCAGGCGTCGTATCACCGGACGACCGCGACGGTCGGCCGGATCCCGCACCTGCTCGGGCCGATCCCGGGCCGCCTGCCGTAACTCAGCGCGGAGCATCACTCCGGAGTGATACTCTGGCCGCACACGATGGCCTCCGCCTCTGTCCGGACCCGGATTCTCGACAGCGCGCTGTCGTGCTTCATCGAGTTCGGGTACGACCAGACGACGATCGCGCGGATCCGGCAGCGCAGCGAGGTCACCAACGGCGCGCTGTTTCATCATTTTCCGAGCAAGGAAGCGATCGCCGACGCGCTGTATGTCGAGGCGCTCACCATGTTCCAGGCGGGGCTGTGGGATCTGCTCGCCCGGAAGCCTCGGTCGCTGCGCTCGGCCGTCCGGGGGGTCCTCGCTCACCAGCTCGCTTGGACCGAGGCACACGCGGACCGTGCGCGCTTCCTGTACATGCGCGGCCACGTCGACTGGGACTCGCCGGCCGGCGCCGAGCTGGCGGCGCGGAACCGCAGCCTCGCCGATGCCTACCGGGACTGGATGGCCCCGCTGGTCCGCAGCGGGCAGGTGCGCCCGATGTCGATGGTGATGGCGACAGCGATCGTCGGCGGCCCGGCCCACGCGATCGCGCGCCGGTGGCTCGGGGGGGAGCTGCGGGAACCGCTGAGCGCCTACCTCGCCGAACTCGTCGACGCGGCCGCGGCGGCCCTGAGTGGCACGCCGGCGAGCGGGTCGCGGCAGCCGCCCGAGCTCCCCCGGGCCGGCCGGGTCAGGATCGAGCTGATCGCCGAGGACGGGAGCGTGCTCGCCGAAGGCGAGGCGCTCGCCGACCTCACAGCACCCCCGACGCCACCGGAAATGCGTCGACGATCACGTAGGCGCGGACCTGGGACGGCACCGTCGTCCCCGCCGGAAGCGTCACCCGCACGCCAGTGATGCGGCCCCCGGCGACCGACACCCGCGTCTCGGCCTTGTAGTCGAGCGACACCGGCTCAAGGCCGCTCGCCGAGGTGAGCAGGATCGATGCGACGTGGTGGCCGGCGAGCGGTCGTCCGGAACCCTTGAGGCTCGCGGTGATGCTCCCCGCGGCCGTGGCCGTCGGGCGAACGATCGAGATGGTCCGGACGCGCACGCCGCTCGGCCGCGACGCGGCCGGGCCACTGTACGGGCCGGTGATCAGGGTGCCGCTCGCGGCGAGCACGCCGCTCGGATTGCAGATGCCCGTGAACTGGAGCTCCGCGCCGTAGTGCGGCACGTTCGCGCACACGGTCTCGGTGTACAGCGAGACTCCCGGCCGGAAGTGCCGGTCCGGCTGGAGCGTGCCGCGGATGCTGAACTCTCGGAGCGGCACGAGCCCGAAGCTGAACGTCAGCGGCACGCTCGGGCTCGAGAGGATCACCGAGCCGCCGGAATAACGCCCCGCGACCGGGAAGCTGAACGCGCTGTGCGGGTCGACGCGCTCGATCCCGCGCGCATCGCGGGTCGCCCCGATCACCCACAGGAGCACGCGTGAGCCCGACCGCGCGACCGTCGAGGCGATCCAGTCGTAGGAGTCAAACCCGATCTGGTTGACCGAGGGCAGGAACGCCGGCATCGGTACCGCGAGCCGGGTGATGGTCAGCGCGCTCACCCGGTTCGTGCCGACGTGCAGCGGCAGCCCACGCGCGCTCGCCGCGGCCGTCGTCCGCACCGTGATCGTCTGGGCGAAGTGCCCGGCAACGGCGCCCGACGGGTTGAAATTCCCCATATGCACGCCGTTGTCGGTGTACGCACCCGCGACACGCACCCGGTAGGTCGTTCCCGGCCGCAGCAGGCCGCGCGGGGAGACAAACAGGAAGTGCCCGTCGCCGGACTCCTGAACGGAGAACGGGACCCGGGGAGTCACCGACACCACGTGCCCAGGGTTGAGGATCGCGGCGTTGACGGTCGTGCCATGGCGGCGCACGATCAACCGGAGATTGAGGACGGTGGCGGGGGAGACGTCATGCACCGCGGTCGTGGCGAGCGTGCTGCCGCCGGCGCTCACTCCGAACACGCGGTCAAGCGAGTCGCCGAGCTCCTGTGACGGGCTCGTCGAGCAGCGCGCGTCGCGACGGTGCAGGCAGTAGTCGTACGGCACGTAGTCGACGTAGCCGTGCTCGCCGGCGATGTAGACGCCCGTGCGCCCGAGCGCCGGCGACGCGTTGAGATCGTTGCGGTCACGGAGGACGGGATTCGTCGGGGTCGTGTCGTAGGACCACCGCCGGCGACCGGTTGCCCCGTCCAGCGCGTACAGCTTGCCGTTCGATGAGCCGACGTAGAGGATCTGCCGGTGCCCGTCGCCCGGCGCCGCGCCGAGGACTGGCGAGGAGCGGATCGGGTCGCCGGTGTCATAGCGCCAGCGGACGTGACCGTCGGGCGTCAGCGCGTACACCGAGCCGTCCGTCGAGGCGATGTAGATCGTCGTCGTGTGACCGCTGGCGTCGGTGCCGAGGGCCGGCGAGGCATAGATGTGATCGCTTGTCGCGTAGGTCCAGCGTGGCGTGCCGGTCGCCGGGTCAAGGGCGTAGAGCTTGGAGTCAAACGAGCCGATGTACACGGTGCCGTCGCTGCCGATCGCCGGCGAGGAGACGACAAAGCCGGGCGTGAACGTGTGCCACAGCGGATGGCCGGCGGCGGAGAGCTTGTAGATGTTGAGATCGAGCGATCCCCAGAACGTCGAGCCGTCCGGGGCGAACGATGGGGAGGTCCACATCGAGCCGCCGGAGGTGAACTTCCAGACCACCCGACCGGAGGGCGAGAGGGTGTACGCGGTGCCGCCGGTGTTGCCGGCATAGATATTGCCCCCCGGGCCGAGTGCGAGCGAGCCCTCCCACCAATCGACCGTCTGGCCCGCGACGGGCGGGACCGAGGCTCGGAACGTCCACAGCGTCCGCGGCTTGCCGTGGGCTGGGGTCGTCACGTGATAGAGCCGGTCATCGCCCGAGCCGAAGGTCAGCGGTGCGCTCCCGAGCCGCGAGTCGACGGCCGAGAGAACCCCGGAGGCGTCGATGATCCCGCCGGTCTTGATCCGCCAGCGCAGTCGGCCGTCAGGCCGGATGGCGTAGAAGTTCGTGTCGGCGGAGCCGATGTAGACGGTGCCGTCGCCGCCGATGAGGGGCGTCGAGAAGATTCCTCGGCCGGTGCGAAACGCCCACGGACGCTGGCCGCCGTAATGGGCGACGATCGGGCTCGAGCCCGTGTTGCGCGGGTCGTGGCGCATGACCGGCCAGGGCGAGGCGGCGTCGAGGGGAATCCGCGGCGTGGCCGCGGCGAAGGCGGCCGAGGCGGAGGCGGCCGCAGACAGCAGAGCGAGCGTGGCAGCGGCAAGCGTCAGGAGCGAGCGAGGCATGGCGGTGGACCGTACCGTTGGCAATGGGTGTCCCGGTTCGTTGGGGATGTGTTTCGTGTAGCAGCGCGAGCACCGTGAGCGCGAGCCCGGCGACTCGCTCTGCCCCCTCACGGAGGCGCCCGCTGACACAAACACCAAACCGCGGCCCGAGTTGCGTCAGCGCTGTTCCAGAACCGCGCCCGCGTTCTACCCCGGGACGGCGGCGTCGCGCGCCTGGGCCCGGAGCACCTTGCGGTCGATCTTGCCGACCGGGGTGAGGGGGATCGCGTCGAGGATGTGGATCTCCCGGGGGTACTTGTAGCCGCCGATGTGCTCCCGGCTCCAGGCGATGAGCTCCTCGGAGGTGACCGAGCTGCCCGGGTGCAGCGAGACGAACGCGAGCACCTCCTCGCCGTGGCGCGGATCCGGTCGGCCGACGACGGCCGCGACCGCGATCGCCGGATGCGCGACGAGCGCGTCCTCGACATCGCGCGGGTAGACGTTGAAGCCGCCGCGAATGATGAGGTCCTTCTTGCGATCGACGATGTACAGGTAGCCGTCCTCGTCGGCGTAGCCCACATCGCCGGTGTAGAGGCGGCCGTCGCGGAGCGCCTCCTTGGTCGTCTCAGGTGAGCGCCAGTAGCCCTGCATCACGCCGGGAGAGGACGCGACGATCTCGCCGGGCGAACCGGGTGGGAGCGTGTTGCCGGCGTCGTCGACGATCTCGACGGTGCACCCCGGAACGGGTCGTCCGACGGAACCGGAACGCTCCTGGCCGACCGGGTTCGACGAGATGAGCGCGGCGGTCTCGGTGAGGCCGTAGCCCTGGCGGATCGAGACCGAGGGGACGCGGCGGCAGAACTCGGCCTCGACCTCCGGCGGGAGCGGGGCGCCGCCCGAGCTCACCCATTGGAGCGTCGAGAGGTCGTGCTCCTCGAGCGGGAGGGTGAGCAGAATCTGGAGGATCGACGGGACGACGGCCGCGATCTGAAGCTGATGTTCCGGGATGAGCGAGAGGAACGCCTGCGGTTCAAACCACCGCAGCAGGACACCGACGCCAGGCTCCGGGATTGTGCATCCCGGCGAGCGTGATCAGGATCCCGTAAGCGTGCGAGAGCGGCAGCGTCCCGAGGGCGCGGTTGACGCCCGGCACGTGCGCCGATTCATGGGCGGCGTGGCCGGTGTAGTACAGGCTGCCGTGGGTGAGCATGACGCCCTTCGAGCGACCGGTGGTCCCGCCGGTGTACAACAGCGCGGCCAGTTCGTCGTTCCCCCGGGGGACGATCGATCCGGGCGCTGCGGACTCCAACGACGACAGCGCGACAATGTCCTCGGCGGCCTCTCCGGTGGATGCGACGAAGCGGACGCTCTCGATCCCGTCCACCGCCTCGCGGACCTTGTCGACGAACTCCGGCGTCGTGATCACAGCCGCCGCCTCGGCATCGGAGATGATGTGAGCGAGCGCATCGGCCGGCAGCAGGAACATCGCGGGGGTCACGACCGCGCCGGCGCGCCAGATCGCGTTGTAGATGATCCCGACCTCGGGGCAGTTCGCCATCGACACGACGACGCGGTCGCCCGGCTGAACGCCGAGCTCGGCGAGACCGGTTGCGATCCGGCTCGCACGGTCGAACAGCTCGCCGGATGTGTGCCACTGATCCTCAAACAGCAGCGCCGGATAATCGCCGCGCTGCTCGAATGAATGCTCCGCGAGCCGGGCGAGGTTGTGATCGATTGGAGTCATGCGCGGGACCTTACCTGCGGGGGACCCGCCGGCCGGGCAGTTCGGAGCGTCGTATCGTCATCTGGGCTTGACAGTCAACCGCCGATGATGGGAGCTGGAATGAAGACGCGCCGTCTGGGATCACTCGAGGTATCCGCCATCGGGCTCGGCTGCATGGGGATGTCGGCCTTCTATGGCTCGACCGACGACGACGAGTCGGTCAAGACGATCCACCGCGCGCTCGAGCTCGGCATCAACTTTCTCGACACCGCCCAGTTGTACGGGCCACTCACAAACGAGGAGCTAGTCGGCCGGGCGATCAAGGGCCGCCGCGAGGAGGTCGTGATCGCGACCAAATTCGCTCGCCGGATGGACAACGCCACGCCCGGCGACATGTCGACGATGGGTCCCCTCGACGGGTCCGCCGAGCACGTCAAGAGCTCGATCGAGATCTCGCTCCGCCAGCTCGGCACCGACTACGTCGACCTCTACTACCAGCACCGCGTCGATCCGAACGTCCCCATCGAGGAGACCGTCGGCGCGATGGCCGAACTCGTCAGCGAGGGCAAGATCCGCCACATCGGCCTCAGCGAGGCGGCGCCGGACACCATCCGGCGGGCCCAGGCGGTGCACCCGATCACGGCCGTGCAGACCGAGTACTCGTTGTGGAGCCGGGATCCAGAGGAGAGCGTGCTGCCGACCTGTCGGGAGCTCGGGATCGGCTTCGTCCCCTACTCACCGCTCGGCCGCGGCTTCCTGTCCGGGCGCTTCACCTCCCCGGAGGACCTTGACGCGAACGACTTCCGCAAGAGTGGACCGCGCTTCACGGGCGAGAACCTCGAGGCAAACCTCCACCTCGCGGCGAAGGTCGCGGAGATCGCCAAGGAGAAGGACATCACGCCCGCGCAACTCGCGATCGCGTGGGTCCTCGCCCAGGGCGAGGATCTCGTGCCGATCCCGGGCACGAAGCGGGTGAAGTACCTCGAGGACAACGCCGGCGCGGTCGATGTCGAGCTCAGCGCGGACGATCTGCAGCGGATCGAGGCCGAGCTGCCGCCGGTGGCCGGCGAGCGCTACGACGAGACCGGGATGGCCTCGGTCAACCTGTAGTCGGACCGCCCGGCGCGGCAGAACGGATCGGATCGGCCATCATATGGAGGGGGCAACGTCGCCCCCTCCAGCGTTTTTCTCCCATGCCTCGCGCTCCTGACCTCACCGGCGCCGCCCTCGACGACCGCTACGAGCTCCACGCCCTGATCGGCGAGGGGACGTTCGGCCGCGTCTATCGAGGGCGTGACCGCCGACTCGCGAGGCCGGTCGCGATCAAGGTGATCAAGCCCTGGTGGGCGGAGGACCCGGAGTGGGTGCGGAGCTTTGAGCGTGAAGCTCAGCTGCTGGCCTCGATCAGCGATCCGGGGATCGTGCAGATCTTCGATGTCGGTTCGGCGCCCGAGGGTCTCTACTACGTGACCGAGCTCGTCGACGGGGAGAGCCTCGTGTCCCGGTTGCGCGGCGGCTGGCTCGATCCTGATGAGGCTGCCGACATCGCCGAGCAGATAGCGCGCGCGCTCTCCAGTGCCCACTACCAGCGGGTCGTCCACCGCGACGTCAAGCCGGCGAACGTGCTCATCTCCTCCGACGGTCGGGTCAAGGTCACGGACTTCGGCGTGGCGCGGCTCGCCGAGGGAAGCACCGACGGTCTCGGCGGCACGGTCGTCGGGACCCCGCGGTACATGGCCCCCGAGCAGGCGAACGGCGCGGCGCCGTCGCCGGCCACCGACGTCTACGGCGTCGGGGTCGTGCTCTACGAGATGCTCGCCGGACGGCCGCCGTTCGATGGGGTGACCGCAGTCGAGCTGCTGCACCGCCACCTCCACGACGCGCCGCCCGCGCTCCCCGCTCACGTCCCCTCGGAGCTGCGCCGAGTTGTCGCCCGCGCGCTGGCGAAGGAGCAGGCTGAGCGGTTCGCCGACGGCGATGAGATGGCACGCGCGCTCGTCCGCGCCCGCGCGGAGATCGATGAGCGCGAGCTCATCCGCCACCGCCGCGGGACCGCAGCCGTGGGCGCAGTCGCGTTGCTCGACCGCCCGCCGGCGGCTCCGCCACCACCGACGCCGCCATCCGCCCGGCCGCGCCGCGGGCCTGATGACCCAGACGCGTCGCCGCCGACCGGCGATCAGGTTCCGCCGACCCGGGTGGCGCCGTCGTATTCGACCCGGCGCAACATCAATCCCGCCGGCCGGCGTCGCCGGATCGCGCTGCTCGGATTCGTGGTGCTCCTCGTCCTGGGCATGGTTGCGGCGGCAATCCTGCTCGCGCCCGGGCACGCCCGCGTTCCGAACCTTCACGGGATGACGCGAGGACGGGTGAACACCGTCCTGCATCGCGCCGGGCTGAAGGCGACGTTCGCGCACCGCTACAGCGGCGCTCACGAAGGGACAACCATCGGGCAGTCGCCGCGCCGCGGCACGCGGGTCAAGGACGGCAGCAACGTCATGGTGACCCTGAGCGCCGGCCCCGCGCCGGTGACGGTGCCCTCGGTTGTCGGGCAGAGTTCATCCAACGCCGTCCAGGCGCTCGACGGAGTCAAGCTGCATCCGGTTGTCGATCAGGTCCCCGCTCCCGGTGTGCCGACCGGACAGGTGACCCGCGAGTCCCCGGCGGCCGGATCGCGGCTGCGGCCCGGCTCGACGGTCACCGTCTCCGCCGCGGAGGCGCCGCAGTGGCGGAGCCTGACTGCCTTCAGCGGCCTCGCTCGGACGAGCTCGGTTCCGTTCCGGATCCGTGGGAGCCACTGGCGGATGGTCTATGACATGGGCTACGGCGGAACGTGCGCACTGATCCTGTTCTGCTCGGGCCCGAACGCGACCGTCACGAACGTCCACACCGGCCAGACGATCCAGCAGTTCAGCCTTGACGAGGGCACCAGTCGGATCTGGACGTTCACCTCCGGGCCGGGCGTCTACCAGATCACGATCACGCCCGGCAGCGATAACGCACACTTCACAGTTCAGGTCCAGGACCGCTACTAACATCAGTTGCGGGCATGCAGACGCATCCGCGTGCCCAGCGCTCGGAGGGCCCGGACTCAAGGCAGTGATGCCCTGGGCCGATCCCAAGGGAGGGAGAGGTTTCCACCCACGGAGGCGCAAATGACCCACCCTGAACAGAACCAGACCAATGACACAACCCACCTCGAGCGGGCGCTGGACAGCGCCCGGCAGCTCGCCTCGTCGACCCCGGATGCCCCGGTGTCGACGGAGTGGATGCAGGCCGCCACACACGCTGGCGACCTCTCGGTCCTGGCGCTCGCACTGACGCGATAAGCGCTGGGAGGTCGTCCGAGATCGGACGACCTCCGCCTATGTAAGTGCAGGTGCCTCGGGTAGGCCCGCCAGAGACGCCTGCATGTCTGACTCGGAAAATTCCGGATCCTCGAGCCGGCCGGCGAGGAATGCGTCGTATGCGCTGAGGTCGAAGTGACCGTGGCCGCAGAGTCCGAACAGAATCACCCGTGACTCTCCGGCCTGCTTCGCCGCCTCGGCCTCATCGATGACGGCGCGGATCGCGTGCGCCGGCTCGGGGGCCGGAATGATCCCCTCCGTGCGGGCGAACCGCACGGCCGCCTCGAACGTCTCGTTCTGTCGGTAGGCGCGGGCCTCGACGAGCCCGGCCTTGACGAGCCCGGAGACGAGTGGCGAATCGCCGTGATAGCGCAGGCCACCCGCATGGACCGGCGGCGGGACGAAGTCGTGGCCGAGGGTGTACATCGGCATCAACGGCGTCAGGCCGACGGTGTCGCCGAAGTCGTAGGCGTAGACGCCCTTCGTCAACGTCGGGCAGGCGGCCGGCTCGGTGGCGATGAACTTCGTCTTCGCGCCGTCGCGCAGAACCCGTCGCAGGAACGGGAACGTCAGGCCGCCGAAGTTCGAGCCGCCACCGACGCACGCGATCACGATGTCGGGCTCCTCGCCCGCCATCCCGAGCTGGGCGATCGCCTCCTGGCCGATCACGGTCTGATGCAGGAGCACGTGGTTGAGCACCGACCCGAGCGAATAGTTCGTGTCGGAGCGCTGGGCGGCGACCTCGACCGCCTCGGAGATCGCGATCCCGAGCGACCCGGTCGGATGGCCCTGCTGGGAGCGCCCGGCCTCAGTGAGGTCAGACGGCGAGCGGTGCACGCTCGCGCCCCAGGTCTCCATCATCGAGCGCCGGTAGGGCTTCTGGTCATAGCTCGAGCCGACCATCCACACCTCGCATTCGAGCCCGAACAACGAGCACGCGAACGCGAGCGAGGAGCCCCACTGGCCGGCGCCGGTCTCGGTCGTCAGCTTGCGGATGCCGGCCTCGGCGTTCTCGTAGGCCTGGGCGACCGCGGTGTTCGGCTTGTGTGACCCGGCGGGGGAGACGCCCTCGTACTTGTAGTAGATGTGGGCCGGGGTATCGAGCGCCTGCTCGAGCCGACGTGCCCGGAACAGCGGGGTCGGGCGCCACAGCTTGTAGACGTCGCGGACGCGGTCCGGGATCTCGATCTCCGGCTCGGCGGACACCTCCTGGCCGATCAGCGCCATCGGGAAGAGCGGCGACAGATCGTCGGGGCCCGCCGGCTCCTTGGTGCCAGGGTGCAGCGGCGGCGTGGGGTCACCGGGCAGATCCGGCATCAGGTTGACCCAGTGCGTCGGAATGTCCTGCTCGCTGAGCACGAACTTCACCTGGTCATCGCTCATCGGTCTCTCCTTCGGTTGCCGGGGCCGCGATTCTATGCAAGGGTCACGGTCATGCCGCGGAGGGTGGTGGCAGGCGTACCTCGAGATGTGGGAGCGGGCGGTGCGCCACCGCTGAGCCCGCGGCGGCGCACCGTCAGCGCGTGACGCAGTGAGTGCGTCAGCCCCCGAACCCGCTCGCCGCGATGTACGCGGCGCCGTTGCCGTTCGGGTGGACGAGCACGAGCGGCGCCAGGCACTTCGCCGGCACCGTGACCGTCCCGGACATCGACGCATTGCCCGCCGTCGACAGCGGGACCGACGGCGTCGAACCGACGGGCGTGCTGCTCCCGTCGCAGTACAGCGAGGCGAACACGGTCGTCACCGGGCCCGGAGTGCCGGTGCCGGCCGGGGGCGGGATCACGAGACCGCGGACGGAGGCTTGCAGCTCGCCATGCCGACTGAGGGTGGCGGCCCCCCGCTTCAGCACCCACGGCACCCCGCCGGGGGCGATGCCATTGAGCGTCGGACCGCCGCTGGCCGCCGGGACGGCGGGCGCGAGCGTCGTTGCGAGCAGTGTCCCGTCATGCCGGTCTCGGTCGCCTCGGCGGTGATCGCCGCGGCGGTGGTCCTGGCCACGATCGTGTCCGAGCGCGCTGACGGCGGTCGTCGCCGACCCGCCGATGGCCGCCATCGCCAGCGCGGCCACGGCCGTGCGTCTTGATACGTGCATGTGTGATACCTCCGACGTCGTTGGCTCCCGACGGCGACCCACGGCGCCCATGCACGCGTCGCCTCCGGCTGTTCTCATTGGAGGACGCTGGCGTGATCACGATCCTTCCTCGCCGGTCTCCTAGGATGCTCGATATGTCCGACGCGGGCTCCTGGTCAGCGACGATTGCGCTCCGTGGCGCAGGCGGCGAGCCGGTCGACTTCGCCCGGACCGTCCTGTCGCACGGGGTCGCCGACCTGCTTCCGAACACGATCGCGCCGGACGGGACCGCGTTCGAGGCCGTCCTGCGCGTGGGCGAGCGCGCCTGGGTGGTTCGACTCGTTCCCGACGGTCCCGTGGCGGCTCGCCTCGAGGTGCCGGGTCGTGCCCCGCCAGTCCGGGCACGCTCCGAGCTCGAGGCCCAGGTGCGCCACATGCTCCGTCTCGACGAGGACCTGAGTCTGTTCTACACGGCCGCCGCGGTCGAGCCCACGCTGGCCTGGGTGGCCATCGGCGCGGGTCGGATGCTTCGCAGCCCGACCGTGTTCGAGGATCTTGTGAAGACGATCTGCACAACGAACTGCACGTGGTCCGCGACCGTGCGGATGGTGAGCGCGATCGTTCAACAGCTCGGCGTTGCGGCAACGGGCGCTCCGGAGCGCCGTTCGTTCCCGGGCCCGGCGGTGCTCGCGGACGCCGACGACACGTTCTTCAAAGACGTCGCCAAGGCGGGCTACCGCGGGCCATACCTGAAGACGATCGCCACCGAGGTCGCGGACGGCCGACTCGACCTCGAGGCGTTGAACGACCCCGCCCGCTCCGATGACGACGTGGCGGAAACACTGCTCGCGCTTCCCGGGGTCGGGCCGTACGCGACCGCGCACATGATGATGCTTCTCGGGCGCTACCGGCGGTTGATCCTCGATTCTTGGACCCGCCCGACCTACCGGCGGCTCGCCGGCCGGCCGCGGATCACCGACAAGGGCATCGAGCGAGCGTTCCGCCGCTACCGCGAGTTCGCCGGGCTCGCGTTCTGGCTGACGCTGACCGAGGATTGGGTCGCCGAGTGACGGTGACCCAGGCGCAAGCAGTGCTCACGGCGGGTAGCCCTTCCGCGTAGGCTTCCGCATTGCGTACGAGGAAAAGGAGACGAGGGCGATGACGACGTACGAGCCAACGACCGCGTTCGAGGGTCTGATGATGCGCACACCGCTGCTCGTGCGCGGGATCGCCCACCGCGCGGAGCAGCTGTTCGCCGACCGCGAGGTCGTGACCGTGACGAAGAACGGCGTCGAGCGCTCGACGCTCGGCGAGGTGGCACACCGCGCCCGACGACTGGCGAGCGCGCTCCGGGACCTCGGGATCCGGCCCGGCGACCGGGTTGGGACCTTTGGCTGGAACTCGCAGCGCCATCTTGAGCTCTACCTCGCCGTGCCGTCGATGGGGGCGGTTCTGCACACCCTCAACATCCGGTTGTTCGACGACGACCTGCGCTACATCGTGTCCCACGCCGAGGATCGGGTGATCATCCTCGATGCGTCGCTCGCCGAGCAGATGCCCCACTTCGAGGGGGTCGAGCATGAGGTGCTCATGGCCGACGCCGATGCGCACCGCGACGGCGCGATCGACTACGAGGAGCTGATCGCGTCGGGTGACCCGGGCTTCGAGTTCCCGGACATCGACGAGAACGCGGCGGCCGCGATGTGTTACACAAGCGGCACAACCGGGCGGCCGAAGGGGGTCGTCTACTCGCACCGCTCGACGGTGCTCCACTCGATGATCACCAACCAGGCCGACGGGGTGGGACTGCGCCAGCGGGACACGGTGCTGCCGATCGTCCCGATGTTCCACGCCAACGCCTGGGGCCTGGCCTATGCCGGGACGATGGCCGGCAGCAAGCTCGTGCTGCCCGGTCCGAAGATGGACCCGGCGAGCCTCGCGCAGCTGATCACCGACGAGCAGGTCACGATCTCCGGCGCCGTGCCGACGATCTGGCAGGGCATCGCCCAGCTCGACCCCACGCCCGACCTGTCCTCGCTGCAGCGGATCATGTGCGGCGGTTCCGCGGTCCCGGAGAGCCTCATCCGCCTCTACGACGAGAAGTTCGGCGTCGAGATCATCCAGGCATGGGGCATGACCGAGACGAGCCCGCTCGCCTCGATCAGCCGGCTCCCCTCCACCGGCCCCGAGCCGGGCTCCGACGAGGCATATGCGCTGCGAGCGAGCCAGGGGCAGGTCGTCCCGGGCGTCGAGTTCCGGATCGATGAGCATTCCGGTGGCGAGCTCCAGGTCCGCGGGTCGACGGTCGCGGCGTCCTACTACAACGACCCGACGGGCGTCGACAAGTTCACCGAGGACGGATGGCTGCGCACCGGGGACGTCGCGGAGCTCGAGGAGGGCGCGTTCATCAAGCTTGTTGACCGCACGAAGGATCTGATCAAGTCGGGTGGTGAATGGATCAGTTCGGTCGAGCTCGAGAACGCGATCATGGCGCACCCGGACGTGCTCGAGGCGGCGGTCATCGCGATGCCCGACGAGCGCTGGAGCGAGCGTCCCTGCGCCTGCGTGGTCAAGCAGACGGACAGCGAGCTTGACGCAGACACGTTGAAGGAGTTCCTCGGCCCCCGCGTCGCCAAATGGTGGCTCCCCGACCGCGTCGCGTTCATCGACGAGGTGCCGAAGACGTCGGTCGGCAAATTTGACAAGAAGGTGCTCCGGGCGCAGCTCGCCGACGGCAACCTCTGAGCGATCGCGTGCGGCGGTGGACGGCCGCCGCGCGCGCCCTACGATAAGAGCATGTCGAGTCGCATCGTCTACGCCTCCAGATTGACGCGGCTGCCGCTGATCAGCTCCGACGGCACCGAGCTCGGCCACGTCGTCGACATCGTGATCGGCCTCGGCGCCCGCCCGCCTCGAGTCAACGGACTCGTGGTCGCTGTCGGCCGTCGGCGCGTATTCATCGGCATCGGCCGCGTCGGGGAGATCGGCAACGATGGGGTCCGCTTGCGCCGCGCCACGGTCAACCTGCGCCAGTTCGAGCTCCGCCAGGGGGAGCGCCTCGCGATGGGCGAACTCGTCGACAGCCGCGTGCGCGGCGAACGCGTGCTCGACGTCGGAATCACGCCGGCGCCCGAGCCGTTCGCCTGGGAGGTGGCGACCGTCGCCGTCGGCAACCGGCGCGTCCCCGGACTCCGTCGCGCGCCGGAGATTCTCGACTGGAGCGAAGCGGGCGACCTCTTCGCCTACGACCGCCCCGTCGACCGCGAGGTGGCGACGCTCGGCGGTCTGCATCCGGCGGAGATGGCCGCGGCGATCCGCAGCCTTCCGCTCAGCCGACGCCGGGTTCTCGCCGCTGCGCTTGAGGACGAGCGGCTCGCCGACCTGCTCGAGGAGCTCTCCGAGGATGAGCAGGTCCGTCTTGTCGAGGAGCTCGACACGGCACGCCTCGCCGATGTGCTCGAGGAGATGGAGGCCGACGACGCGGCCGACCTGCTCGCCGAGTTCTCGGCCACCCGCCAGGCGGAGCTGCTCGGGGAGATGGATCCCGACGAGGCCGAGCCCGTTCGCCGCCTGCTCACGTACAAGCCGGACACGGCGGGCGGCCTGATGACGCCGGAGCCAATCATCCTCGGCACCCAGGCGACGATCGCCCAGGCGCTCGCCCGGATCCGCGATCCCGACCTGCCGGTTCCGCTCGCGGCGCAGGTGTTCATCGCGCAGCCGCCGCTCGAGACGCCCACCGGGCGCTTCCTCGGCATGGTCAGCTTCCAGCGCCTGCTGCGCGAGGCCCCGAGCAAGCCGCTCGGCCGGTGCGTGGAGGAGGACGTCGAGCCGGTCCCCGCGAGCGCGAGCGACCGGGAGGTGGCCAGCCGGCTTGCCGCCTACGACGTCGTCGCGCTGCCGGTGGTCGACGAAGTCGGGCGGCTCGTCGGCGCGGTCACCATCGACGACGTGCTTGACCGGGTGCTCCCGGCGGACTGGCGCGCAACACTGACGGCACGCTGATGGCACGCAAGGACGATCTCGAACAGCCGCGGGGGACTCCCGGAGGCCCGGTCTACGACCCGGACGCGTTCGCGCGGTTCGCCGAGCGACTCGCTCGCTT
This sequence comes from uncultured Solirubrobacterales bacterium, assembly GCA_963850335.1. Taxonomy (GTDB): domain Bacteria; phylum Actinomycetota; class Thermoleophilia; order Solirubrobacterales; family Solirubrobacteraceae; genus Palsa-465. The sequence goes on from CAWKKY010000006.1 coordinate 123,474, forward strand.
CCTCGGGACGGGGCGCTACCTCGCGGCCCAGACGGTGTTCGTCATCGTCTGGATCATCCTCAACGGCTTCGGGATCATCCAGCACTGGGACCCGTATCCGTTCATCCTCCTCAACCTCGCGTTCTCGACTCAGGCCGCATACGCTGCTCCGCTGATCCTGCTCGCCCAGAACCGCCAGGCCGACCGCGATCGGGCCGAGGTCGAGCGTGATCGTGAGACGGCCTCCCGCTCAGTCGCCGACACCGAGTACCTCGCCCGGGAGATCGCCGCGATCCGGATCGCGCTCGAGCAGAAGGCCGATAAGGAGGACCTGCTGGAACCGATCGATCGACTGACTCAGGCACTTGAGACGTTTGAGGACCGCCCGTCGCTGGCGGGAGCGGACTCGCTCTACGAACCCGGGTCTGACGAGTAACCCGTGATGCGGGGGCGGTTCAGCGGGGGATCGCATGTCGCGCTGCTCGCAGCCGCTCTGCTCGCGGCGGCACTTCTCGCCGGGTGCGGCAGTTCGGCTCACAGCACCTCGACGACGAACGCGAGTGCGTCACCGAGCACGTCGACCACGGCACCGCTGACGACGAGCAGCGCGAGCACGACGAGCAGCACGACCTCGACGACAACCACCACGACCCACCACCGCCGGCGAGTGCGCAAGCCCATGCCGGCGGCGAGCGCGGGCGGGTTTGACAGCGCCGCGGCACCCGAGCCGCCGATCGTCCAGAGCCCGATCCCCTTCGGGGCGCAGCGCAAGGCAGAGATGGTCGCCTACGCGCAGCGGCACTACGGGCTGGACACCTACCACCTCATCGATCCGCACGTGATCGTCATCCATTTCACCGAGACGCCCGACTTCAGCTCGACGTTCAACACGTTCGCGCCGGATACACCTGACTCGGAGCTGCACGAGTTGCCGAACACCTGCGCGCACTTCGTGATCGACAAGGACGGAACGATCCATCAGCTCGTCCCGCTCGACATCATGTGCCGGCACACGGTCGGGCTCAACTGGACCGCGATCGGGATCGAGCATGTCGGCTACAGCGACCGTGATGTCCTCGGCGATCCGAAGGAGTTCGGCGCGAGCCTCGCGCTCGTGCGCTGGCTGCGCTGCCGCTACCACATCGCGGTCGCGAACGTGATCGGACACAACGAGAGCCTCAGCAGCCCCTACCACCATGAGAACGTCCCGGCGCTGCGCACGCAGACGCACAACGACTTCAACCGGGCCGACATGGACATCTACCGGGCCAAGCTGGCCTCGATCGGCGGCTGTCCGGTCAGCGGCTAAAGAGCGCGACCCAAGAAGGTGCTCAAGCTCCCAGCGCGAATGTCGATAGACATATTTATGGCGATCACCGAGAAACAACCGTGGTGGGAGCGACCCGGACCCTCTCCGTCAGCACCCGATTTCGATCCCGAGCGTGAGCACCTGCGCGCCGAGATGGCGCGCTCGTGGCAGAGTCGACTCGACGAGCGCCGAGAGCGCCGCGCCCACCACGTCGTCACCGACTCACCCGAGCCGCCGACCGCAGCCTGACCGCGCCGGACGGGCCGTCAACCCGTCAGCGTCAATTCCTGAACCGTCGGCAGGCGACCGCCCGAGGCTCCCACGCACGCCGCGACGTGAAACCATCCCGGTTTCGCGGTCTCACGGTGCCCGCTCTGGTCACCGGCCCCGCGGCGCCCTTGGCAGGGCGACCGGACCACAGATGCCAATAAAGTCAATTGACTTTGTTAGATTTGGCAGACACCGAGACGAAGGAGAGCAATGAGCACGACCGACGAGCTGGTCCACAACAACGAGGCGTACGCCGCATCGTTCGACAAGGGCGACCTGCCGCTTCCTCCCGGGAAGAAGATCGCGGTCGTCGCCTGCATGGACGCCCGCCTCCAGGTGTACGAAGTGCTCGGGCTCGACGTCGGCGACTCACACATCATCCGGAACGCCGGCGGTGTTGTTACCGATGACGTGATCCGCTCGCTCGCGATCTCACAGCGGCTGCTCGGGACCCAGGAGATCCTCCTCATCCACCACACCGACTGCGGGATGCTCACGTTCACCGACGACCAGTTCAAGGCGGACCTCGAGGAGGAGACCGGGATCAAGCCGGCCTGGGCCGCCGAGGCGTTCACCGACCTCGACGCCGACGTCCGTCAGTCGATCGCCCGGATCAAGGCCTCGCCGTTCATCCCGCGCACCGACGCCGTGCGCGGCTTCGTCTACGACGTGCATGACGGCAAGCTGCGCGAGGTCAGCTGAGGTCGAACGGCGTTCGGGGCGCAACCTGGCATAGGGTTGCGCCCCATGCGCGTCTTCATCACCGGGGCCTCGGGGTTCATCGGACGGGCCCTGTTTGAGCGGTACGCGGCCGACGGGCACGACGTGCGCGGCTGCGACCTCGTCGCCGACCCGGCCCGCGATGTCGTCTGCGGCGATGTCGGCCAGCCGGGTGCCTGGCAGGACCACGCCGCCGGCTGCGAGCTCGTCATCCACACCGCCGCGACGGTGTCGCTGCGGCTCGAGCGCCCCGAGGAGGTGTGGCGGGCGAACGTGCTCGGAACGGCGCATGCCATCGATGCCGCGGGGCGGGGCGGGGCGGGGCGCTTCATCCACTTCTCGTCGGTGACCGCGTTCGGATTCGAGTTCCCGGACGGCGTCGAGGAGACCTATCCGGTCCACAACACCTACGTCCCGTACCCGGACACGAAGATCGCGTCCGAGCAGGTCGTCCTCCAAGCCCATATCGAGGGCCGGATCAGCGCGACGATCGTGCGGCCGGGCGACGTCTATGGGCCGCGCTCACGCGCGTGGGCGGTGATCCCCGTGCAGCTGATCAAGGCGCGGCGGTTCACGCTGCCCGGCGGCGGGCGCGGGATCCACTCTCCGGTCTACATCGACAACCTCGTCGACGGCGTCGTGCTCGCCGCGGCCTCGCCGGACGCGGTTGGCCAGATCTTCACCTTGTCCGACGGAGTCGGGGTGCCGTGCAAGGAGTTCTTCCGCCCGCACGCGGAGCTGGTCGGCCGGCGGCTCCTCACGCTCCCGACGCCGGTCGCGGTCGGGGCCGCGGCCGTCGTTCAACGGATCGCGCGGCTCCAGCCCGGCGATAACGACATCAACCCGGGATCAGTGCGCTACCTGCTGCGCCGCGGCACCTACTCCAACGCCAAGGCGCGGTCTGTCCTCGGCTGGGAGCCGCGCGTCGGCGTTCCGGAGGGGCTCGAGCGGACCGTCGCGTGGCTCCGGGCCGAGGGCTACGGGCCGGACTGACGGGCGGGCGGGCGAGCCGGACTGAGGGGCCGGACGGACGGGCGAGCGGCTCGGTCGCCGGCGCGGACCGGAATTTGGCGCCAAACCCCGAGCGCCGCGCGCATTGGGGCGCGGAACTCCCCTCACAGGGGACTTCCGCGCCCGAATGCAAACGCCGGGTGCGATTTGGCGCCTTATTCCGGTGGGGCTCAGCCGAGCGCCGGGACCGCCGTCACCCGGGCCGCGGCGAGCCGCGCCAGCGTCGCCCGGTGTCGCCGGGCGCCCCCGAGTAGCGCGACGTCGAGCTGGGCCCGCTTGTAGAGCCAGTGGACGTCGGCCTCCCAGGTGAAGCCGATGCCGCCGTGGGCCTGGATCGCCGAGGCGGTCACTTCACGACCGGCGTCGGCCGCGGCCGCCGCGGCGAGCGCCGCCGCCTCGGGCAGCCGCTCGGGGTCGGACTCGGCCGCCCACGCCGCGAAGTACGTCGCCGAGCGGACGCTCTCGGTGTCCCGGAGCATCTGCGCGCAGCGGTGCGCCACGGCCTGGAAGGAGCCGACCGGCACGCCGAACTGCTTGCGGTCCTTGACGTACTCGAGCGTCATCTCGAGCGCGCGCTGGCACACGCCGAGCAGCTCGGCGGCGAGGATGATCCGCACACGCTCGGCCGCGCCGGAGCTGAGCGGCTCGCCGGCCTCGGCACCGCCGTCGCCGGACGCCAGCGATGCGTAGCGGCGGGTCGGGTCGATCGCGTCGATGGCGCTCGCCTCGGCGCCCTCGAGCAGCGACGCGCTGTCGCCGTCCAGCAGCAGGATGACGTCGGCGCCCTGCCCGTCGGCGATCAGCCCGCGCATCCCAAGCCCGGCCGAGATCTCCCCGGAGGCAAGGCCTCCGAGCCAGCGCTCGCGCTGGGCGCCTGAGCCGGCGGCGTCGATCGCGAGCGCGGTCGCCGCGACCGGAACGAGTGGGGCGGCCGCGCAGGCGTACCCGAGTTCCTCGGCGAGCACCGCGAGCTCGATCGTGCCGAGCCCCTGGCCGCCGTGCTCCTCGGAGACGGCGATGCCGGTCCAACCGAGCTCGACGAGCTCTCCCGCCAGCGCGGCGTTGTACGTGCCGGATTCGGCGGCCTCGCGCACCTTCGGCCACGGCGAGCGAGCCGCGAGCAGCTCGTGCGCGACGCGCTTGATCTCCTTCTGGTCTTCGGTCAGATCGAAATCCATGTCTCTCTCCTAACGCGCCTTCGGCAGCCCGAGCACGCGCTCGGCCACGATGTTCTTGAGGATCTCGGTGGTGCCACCTTCGATCGTGTTGCCCCGAGCCCGGAGCAGCTCGTATGCCCACGGGTTGCCGCGCTGGAGCACCTCGGGGCCGAGTAGATCGGCGGCGAACTGGGTCAGCTGCTGGTTGGTCTCAGACCACATCCACTTGGTCAACGATCCCTCGGGGCCCGGCTGGCCGTACTTCTCGATCGCGGTCAGCCCGCGATAGGCGGTCAGCCGCAGCACCTCCGCCTTGAGATGAAGCTCGCCGAGCTTGTCGGCGATCACCGGATCGTCGAGCAGGCCGCGATCGGTCGCCTCGGCGAGCAGCCGGTCGAGCATCTGCCGCAGACGCACCTGGAGGAAAAAGGCGAGGCCGGCGCGCTCGTTCATGAGCGTCGTCAGCGCGACCTTCCAGCCGTTGCCCTCGCCCCCGAGCAGGTTCGCGTCGGGAATCCGGGCCTCCTCGATGAACAGCTCGTTGAACTCCGACTCGCCGGTGATCTGACGCAGCGGACGCACCTGGACCGCGTCCTGCTCCATGTCCATCAGGAAATAGGAGAGGCCCTTGTGCTTCGCCGCCTCGCTGTCGGTCCGCGCGACGAGCATGCACCACTTCGAGTACTGCGCGCCGCTCGTCCACACCTTCTGGCCGGTGATGATCCACTCGTCACCCTGCTTTACGGCGCGGGTCCCCAGCGCCGCGAGGTCAGAGCCGGCCTCCGGCTCGGAGAAGCCCTGGCACCAGATCTCATCTCCGGTCACGATCGGGGCGAGGTAGCGGTCCTTCTGCTCCTGCGTGCCCCAGGCCATGATCGTCGGACCGGCGAGCAGCAGCCCGAGGACGTTCGCCGGCAGCGGCGCGTTCGCGCGGCCAAGTTCCTCGAAGAAGATCGCCGACTGGGTCAGCGTCGCCCCGCGACCGCCGTACTCGCGCGGCCAGTGGACCGCGGCCCATCCGCCGCCGGCCAGCCGCCGCTGGAAATCACGCCGCCAGGCGTAGTTGGCGTCCTCCTCAGTCGGCGCGTCGCCGGGAGGATTCTCGCCCAGCCAGCCTCGGAGCTCCTCACGGAAGTCGAGCTCCTGCTCGTTGAACGTCAGGTCCACTGCTCCTCCTTTCCGGCGAGCCGCACCGCGCAGCCCACCAACACGTCTTCGAGATCGATCGTCGGTTGGCCCGTACGCACGCGCGCACAGGCGAGTTCATGAACCCCGGCCGCCAGAACGAACAGGGCATCGTCGGGCGGGACGGGCCCACCCGACCGGGCAAAGCTCTTGCCGTAGCGCCGGGCGAAGCGACGCAGCGCCTGGTCGCGTTCGAGGCCGACGTACGGCCACTCCATGAGGTAGACCCGGGCGAACGCCGGGTCCTCGTCAAGGGTCTGCAGATACGAGCGGATCCCGAGCCGGAGCTCCTCGCGCCAGTCGCCCGCGCCGCGGATCGCCTGCTTGACCCGCTCCTCCAGGACCTCGTTGCCGGCGCGATACCCCGCCGCCAGGCATGCCTCTTTGGAGTCAAACAGCTCGTAGAAAGTGCCCCGGGAGACGCGCGCCAGCTTGACGGCATCGGCGACGGTCGCGGCTTCGTAGCCCTTCTCCGCGACGGTGCGGATCATCGCCTCGAGCAGCTTGGCACGCTGCGGCCGCGCGTTGAGCAACGGCTGGACGTCAGGATGGCTGCCGACCAGGGACGACACGGGGAGCGCACTGTACCTCATGGGTACGGCGCGCGTACCTCGGAGGTCAGCGACCGATCAGGCGGGGTCCGCGGGGATCAGACGGTGAAGACGATCTTGCCGGCGACGTCGCCGGTGAGCATCGCCTCGAAGCCCTCGCGGGCGTCGGCGAGCGGGACCGTCGTGTCGATCTGGGGCCGGACGCCCTTCTCGACGCACAGCCGGACGAGCCGCTCGAGCTCATCCCGGGTGCCCATTGTCGAGCCGATCACCGACAGCTGGAGGAAGAACACCCGGCTCAGCTGCGCCGCGTCCGCGTCGCCCGTCGTCGCGCCCGAGACGACGAGCGTGCCGCCGGGCTTGAGCGAGCGGATCGAGTGCTCCCACGTCGCCTTGCCAACCGTCTCCATCACGACGTCGACGCGCTCGGGCAGTCGCTCCCCGGATTCGAACGCGCGCTCGGCGCCGAGTGACAGCGCGTGGGCGCGCTTCTCCTCGGAACGGCTCGTCACCCAGACACGTGCCCCCGCCGCGCTCGCGAGCACGACGAGCGCGGTCGCGACACCGCCGGCGGCGCCCTGGACGAGCACCGTCATCCCCGGAACGACGTTCCCGCGGGTGAACAGCATCCGGTAGGCGGTGAGCCACGCCGTCGGCAGGCACGCGGCCTCCGCGAAGGTGAGCTCAGGCGGCTTGGGAACAAGGTTGCGCCGCGGCACCGCGACGCGCTCGGCCAGTGTTCCGGGGTGCTTCTCGGAGAGAAGCAGGCGCCGCGGATCGAGCGTCTCATCGCCTCGCCACGTGTCGCTCGAGATGACCGAGTGGACGATCACCTCGTTGCCATCCTCGTCGAGTCCGGCGGCGTCACAACCGAGGATCATCGGCAGCCGGTCCTCGCTCAGGCCGATCCCCCGCAGCGACCACAGGTCGTGGTGGTTGAGCGAGGCCGCCTTGACGGTGACGATCGTCCAGCCATGCGGCGGATCGGGCTCCGGTTGGTCGCCGACCGTCAGTCCGCTGAGCGGATCCTTGCGGTCGATCGAGGCTGCAAAGACGGCGAGCATGCGCCCAACATCATTGCCGATTGTCAGAATTCCATGCATGCGCGCCGTTCAGATCACCCAGCCAGGCGGGCCCGAGGTGCTCACCGTCGGGGACGTCGACGTCCGCGACGCCGGGCCGGACGAGGTCCGCATCTCGGTCGTCGCCGCCGCCGTCAACCCGACCGACATCGGGCTTCGCGCCCGGGGTGACGAGCGTCCGCCGCCGTGGATCCCGGGGATGGATGCCGCCGGGACGATCGAGTCGGTCGGCCCGGGGGTCGAGGGATACACGCCGGGAGATCAGGTGATGGCCGTCGCGTCCCCCCGCCGGCCGGAGGGCGGCGCTCAGGCGGAGCTGATCGTCGTGCCCGCAGCGTCGGTCGTCCCGATCCCGGACGGCGCCACCCTCGCCCAGGCGGCGACCCTTCCGATGAACGGGCTGACCGCGCGCCTCGGCATTGAGCTGCTCGGCCTCCCGGCGGGCGCGACGCTCGCGATCAGCGGCGGGGCCGGGTGCCTGTCCTCATATGTGATCCCGCTCGCCCGCGAGCGGGGGATCCGCGTGATCGCCGACGCCAAGCCCGACGACGAGGCGCTCGTGCGCGGCTTCGGCGCGGACGTCGTCGTGCCCCGCGGCGAGGCATTCGTCGCGGCGGTGCGCGCGGCGGCGCCAGACGGAGCGGATGCCCTATTCGACACCGCGCTGCTCGGGGCAGACGGGTTCGACGCCATCCGCGACGACGGCGCGATCGCGGTTGTGCGCGGCTGGCAGGCGGAGGATCCGCCGCGCGGGATCGCGGTCAAGCAGGTGTGGGTGCGGACCGTCCTCACCCGTACGGACTGGCTCGAGGAGCTGCGCGGGCTCGCCTCCGATGGCCGGATCGCGCTGCGGGTGGCGAGCGAGTTCCCGCCGGAGCAGGCGGCCGAAGCGCAGCGGCTGATGGCCGCCGGCGGCCTGCGGGGTCGCGCCCTGATCGTGTTCTGATCCGCGCTCGCGCAGGCGGCTGCGCGGGTACTGCGACATCACGGCGCCGGAAATGCTTCAGTTTCCGGTCCATGAGGCAAGGGCGTGTGCGGAGAGGGATGCGGCGTGGTGCTGGGCGCACTGGCGCTGCTGGCGCTGGGCGGTGGTCCCGCGTTGGCCGCGGCGCCGCCGTTCGCAGCCCACGGCAGCGCCGAGCAGGTGTACGTCACCGGTCTCGGGTCCAAGCAGCGGGCGATCCTGCTGGGCGCATCCGGGCGAACGATCCAGAGCGCCAGCGCCGACCCCCTCGGCGGGCTCGTGTTCCGCAACGTCAAGCCCGGGAGCGGCTACCGCGTGCGCGCTGGCACCGGCGGCCCGAGCTCCGCCGCGCTGACCGTGCTCTCCAACGCGCCGACGCCGCCGAGCACGAGCATCTACAACCAGACGATTCCGGCGAGCGGCTATGGCTACCTGACGACGCGTGACGGCACCAGACTCGCGATCGATGTGCACCCGCCTCAGGACGTGAGCACGGCGCTACCGGGCGGCGTCCACCTGCCGCCGCTGCCGGTCGACGCGCCGCATCCGACGCTGATCGAGTACGCCGGCTATGGGTACGCCGATCCTGCGGGCCCCCAGAACGGGATCGCGACGATCGCCAACCTGATGGGCTTCACGGTCGTCGACGTCAACATGCGCGGCACCGGCTGCTCGGGCGGCGCCTTCGACTTCTTCGAGCCGCTGCAGAATCTCGACGGCTACGACGTGATCGAGACGATCGCGCGGCAGTCCTGGGTGGCCAACCACAGGGTCGGCATGATGGGCATCTCCTACGGCGGCATCAGCCAGCTGTTCACCGCCCAGACGCGGCCACCGAGCCTCGCGGCGATCTCGCCGCTGTCGGTGATCGATCAGACCCAGACGACCCTCTATCCGGGCGGGATCCTCAACACCGGCTTCGCGGTCGCGTGGGCGCAGGAGCGCGTCCATGACGCGGAGCCGGCGTCGGCGAACGGCGGGCAGGCGTGGGCGTATGAGCGGATCCAGCAGGGCGACCCGACGTGCGCCGCCGACCAGGCGCTCCACGGCGAGGCGGTGAACCTGATGGCGAAGGTCCGCGCCAACAGCCACTACGTGCCGGCGGTCGCCGACCCGCTCTCGCCGATCACGTTCGTGAACAGGATCAACGTCCCGGTGTACATGGCGTGCCAGTGGACCGACGAGCAGACCGGCGGCCACTGCCCCGACCTCGCGGAGCGCTTCACCGGCACCCAGCGCAAATGGTTCACGTTCACGAATGGCACTCACGTCGACTCGCTCGACCCGGAGACCCTCAACCGCTGGTGCGACTTCCTGCAGCTGTACGTCGCGCACGTGACGCCGCTCGCCGGCTGCGCGGCGGTGCGAGCTGCTGCGCCGCTCGTCTACCAGCAGGCCGTCGGGATCAACGGGATCACGCTGCCGTCGGATCCGATTCAACAGCAGCCCACCTACGACGGCGCGCTGGCCGCGTTCCAAGCACTCCCACCGATCCGGGTGCTGTTCGACAACGGGGCCGGCGACCCGCAGCACCCCGGCAACCCGAGTCCCGGCTTTGAACACTCGTTCCCGCGTTTCCCGATCCCCGGCACACAGGCGCGGTACTGGTACCTCTCAGCGCACGGCGGACTGGCCGCCCGGACGCCGTCCCGCTCCGGTCACGCCGCGTTCACGTGGAACGCCCACGCCCGCCCGCTCACCGATTTCACCGGCGACACGGCTGCGGGCACGAACGGACTGTGGACGGCGCTCCCGCCCTACCACTGGCTTGCGCCGCCGAAGGTCAGCGCGCTGAGCTTCACGACCAGCCCGCTGAGCGCCAACACGACCGTGATCGGCGCCGGCGCCGTGCACGTCTGGCTGAAGGCAACGACGCCGAACGTCGACCTGCAGGCCACGATCACCGAGCTCCGCCCCGACGGCAAGGAGACGTTCGTGCAGAACGGTTGGGTTCGTGCCAACGAGCGCAAGCTCGATCGACGGAAGAGCACGCTGCTCGAGCCGGTGCTGAGCCTGCGCGCGTCCGACGTGCAGGCGCTCCCGCGCAAGCGCTACGTCGAGGTGACGATCCCGCTCTACTACGAGGGCCATGCCTACCGCACCGGCTCGCGGATCCGGGTGACGATCACCGCCCCGAACGGCGACCAGCCGATCTGGGCGTTCGGCGAGACGAACCCGAGGGGCAAGGCGAGCGTCACGGTCGCGTTCTCGAAGAGGATGCCGTCGAGCCTCATCCTTCCCGTGGTGCCGGGCCTGAGCGTGCCGACGCCGCTACCGCCCTGCCCGGGGCTGCGCGGCGAGCCCTGCCGAAGCGCCTGACGCGTCGTCAGCCAGTTGCGCCTCGATCGCACGGTTGACGTTGCCGTGCACGTGGTTCTCCCCGATCCTCTCGGCGAAGCCGTCGGCATCGAGCACATTGAGAACGGCGGGCTTGACCCGGGCCAGACGCAGCGTGAGACCGTCCGTGTGCGTGAGGTCGTGAAGCTCTCTCAGCTTCGCTGCACCTTGCGAATCGACGAAGTCGACGCCCTCGAAGTCGAGCACGAGCGCGTGCAACTGCTCAGCGCCCTCGATGACGGCGCGGACCCGGTCCTCGAGCGCCTCGGCGGTGGCGAAGAACAGCCCACCATCGAGGCGCAGGACAGCGATGCCCGGGAAGGTTTCGTCATCGGGGTTTTCGTCGAGATCGCGGAACACCTGGCTCCCGGCTTCGCGTCCCAGCAGCGGCATCGGCGGCCGCGTGGCGACGTAGATCAGCCAGCCGAGCGACAGCACGACCCCGATCACGACGCCCGCGAGCACACCCGCCGAGAGCACGCCGATGATTGCCGCCACCGCGATCCAGAAGTCAAATCGCGTGACTCGGTACAGGCGGCGAAGCTCCCCGAGGTCGATCATTCCGAACACCACGGCGTCGATGATCACCGCCCCGAGGACGGCCTTGGGGAGGTGCGAGAACAGCGGCGCAAGTACGGCCAGTGTCGCGAGCACGAGCGCCCCTGTCGTGAGCGACGCGACCGGAGTGCTCGCCCCCGCCGACTCGTTCAACGAGCTGGCCGAAAGACTGGTTGAGACCGGCATGCCCTGGAATGCCCCTGCGCCCAGGTTCGCCATGCCCTGGGCGACTGACTCTTGGTCGACGTCCACGCGGTACCGATGCCGTGCAGCGAACGCACGCGCGTCTCCCGCCGTCTGCGAGAACCCGATCAGCAGCAACGCGACCGCCGCGATACCGATCGTGGCGTAGTGCTGCTTGACCAGCGCAAAGTCGGGCAGCGCGGGGGCAGGCAGCCCACGCGGCACGTTGCCGACAAGTGCGACACCGTGCGCCCCAAGATCGAACAGCGACGATGCGAGTAGCCCACCCGCGACCAGCACGAGCGCGCCGGGGACCGCGGGCGCGAGAAAGCGCAGACCGAAGATCACGCCGAGCGAGATCACGGCGACCAACACCGTCGTCCTGTGAACGTCACCGAGGGAGCCAAGCCACGTTGCGAACTCGCGCCAGGCGCTGTCGCCCTTTGAGGACGTACCGGTGAGCTTCGGCAGCTCGCCGATCACCACATCGACAGCAGCGCCGGCCAGGAATCCCGTGATTACGGCCTTCGAGAGAAACCGCGCGATCCACCCCATCCGGAAGGCGGCGAGCAGAAGAAACAGCATCCCGGTCGCGAGCGTGATCGCGGCAACGAGTTGCGCCGCCTGCTGGCCGCCGAGCTTCGTGAGCAGCACCGCGCCACCCGCCACGGCCGCGAGCGACGAGCTCGGTCCGGTGGAGATCTGCCGCGACGTGCCGAAGAGCGCGTAGATGATCGCGCCCGCGGCCGCCGCGTACAGCCCGTTCTGCAGCGGGACGCCAGCGATGCCGGCGTACCCGAGGTTCTTGGGCACGACCAATGCCGTGACCGCGACGCCGGCCGTCAGATCCCCGCGCAACCACCGACGCTCGTAGCGTGGCAGCCAGGCCACCACTGGCACAAGGCGCCCGAGCCTGCTGACCTTCAGCTCGTCGGTTGTCATCGTCGCGAAGCGCGGGGCAGGCGGCGGTCAGACCGACTTTGGCGTGCCTGCCGTGCCGGGGGAGGCGCTCGATGACTGCCGGCGGGCGATGAGCTTGCCGGCCTCCCAGAGCGCGAGCAACAGCACGGCCGCGGCGAGCGCGAGACCGAATTGCGCGGCCGTCAGTGGCACGGTGCCGAGCAATCGGTTGAAGAGGTCCATCTGCGTGACCATCACCGCGAGTGCGATCTCGGCGACCGCGGTCCAGTTCATCGAGCGGTTGTCGAAGGTCTCGTTCTTGAGGATCGACAGCGACGCGCTGCGGCTCTGGTACGCGGCGACGACGAGCATCAGCGCGAACGCGGTCAGCCCGATGGACGAGCCGATCGCGGTGCTGCCGTAATGCTGCTTGCCGAAGTAGATGAGGAGGTCGAGGACGATTGCCATATACAGCCCGACGAGTCCGGTGGTCAGCATCAGGCTGTGGGTCATGATCGATTCGCTGCTCGGACGCGGGCGGAGCCGCATGAGATGCGGGGTGGCTTGATCGAGGCCCAGGGCGACGCCGAACGGGGCGCTGATGACGAAGTGGATCCACAGCACCTGCGGCGGGGTGAACGGCTGGCCGGCGGCGATGTTCAGCAGCGTTGCGCCGAGGAAGGTCAGCACAAACGCGACGAGTGAGATCAGCACGAACCGGACGTACTTGGTCAGGTTGTCGTAGAGCTTGCGTCCCTCGCCGACGGCGTGCACGATCGTCGCGAAGTTGTCGTCGGTGAGGATCATCCGGCCGGCGTTCTTGGCCACCTCGGTGCCGCTGCCCATCGCGATTCCGATGTGCGCGGCCTTGATCGACGGCGCATCGTTGACGCCGTCGCCGGTCATCGCGACGACATCGCCCTTCTGCTTGAGCGTGTCGACGAGCAGGACCTTGTGCTCAGGGGCGACCCGGCCGACGACTCCGATCCTTTCGATCCGGGACAGCCGCTCGGACTCGTCGAGCGCCGCGAACTCCGCGCCGAGAATCGCCTCTCCCTCGATCCCGAGCTGCTCCGCGATCGCCGCGCCCGTGACGACATCGTCGCCGGTGACCATGCGCACGCGGATGTGCGCCTTCTGGGCGTCTTTGATCGCCTGTCGTGACTCGTCGCGCGGCGGGTCGACCATGCCGACGAGGCTGGTCAGCTCGAGCGCGTCGACGTAGGCCAGCAGGTCGCCGTCGGGATCGAAGGACCCGGGGTCGATATCGCAGAAGCCCGCGGCCATCACGCGCAGCCCGGCTTCCTCCATCCGTTGGACATTGGCGCGTGCCCGACCCGAAAGTTGCTCGTCCCAGGCAATGCGCGTTCCCGCGGACAATGCGCTCGCGGCGTGGCTCAAGACCGCCGGCGCCGCGCCCTTCACGAAGCACCGTACGACGTCGGTGCCCGACTCACCAGAGACGTGGGTGAACGCCGCCATCAACTTGTATGTCGGGTCAAACGGCAGCGTCGCCACGCGCGGGTAGCGCTCGCGGGTGGCGTCGAGATCAAGGCCCGCCTTGTGGGCGAGCACCAGCAGCGCGCCCTCGGTCGGGTCGCCCACGACCTTCCCGTCGACGAGCGTGGCGTCGCTCGCGACGACGTAGGGCAGGATCGCGTCGTCGATCGTGTCCGAGGAGCCGGCGGCGTGGTGGACCTTCCCGGCCAGCTCGTAGCCCGAGCCGGAAATCGAGTAGCGGTCGGTCGGGTCGACCACCTCGACCGCGGTCATCTGGTTCATCGTCAGCGTCCCGGTCTTGTCCGAGTTGATCGCCGAGGTCGAGCCGAGCGTCTCGACCGACGCGAGGTCCTTGAGCACGGCCCCGTGCTCGGCAAGGTCCTTGGCGCCGAGTGACAGGATCACCTGCAACACGGTCGGCATCGCCTCTGGGATCGCGGCGATCGCCAGCGCGACCGCGCTCGTGAACACCACCGTCGAGGACTGCCCACGCTGTGCCCCGAGCACGAACATCACAACCATCGTGAGCCCCGCCGCCGCCGCGATCCACAGCGTCAGCGTGTTCAACTGCCGGGTCAGTGGCGTTTGCTCGCGCGCTGTGCCCGCCAGCATCCCGGCGATCCTTCCGACCTGGGTCTCGCCGCCGGTCGCGGTCACGATCATCACACCGCTGCCGTGGGTGACCGGCGTGTGCATGAACGCCATGTCCGTCTGATCGCCAGGCGCGAGATCCGTTCCCGCTGGCGCGTCGACCCCTTTGGACGCCGGAACGCTCTCACCGGTTAACGCGGACTCATCGATCTGCAATGAGCTCGCCTCGATGATCCGCCCGTCCGCGGGCACCTCGTCTCCGGCTGCCAGCAGCACGACATCGCCGACGACCACTCCCTCGGCTGCGATCTCGGCCTCCGACCCGTCACGCCGCACCCGCGCGGTCGCCTGCACCATCGCCTTCAGCGCGTTCATCGCGCTCTCGGCCTTGCCCTCTTGGCGGAGGCTCACCACGGCGTTCACGAACGTGATCACGATGAGCAGTACGCCGGTGCTCCACTCCTTGATCGCCAGCGACACGATCGCGGCGCCGAGCAGAATCATCTGCATATAGCTGCGGTACTGCCCGACGAACCGCCGCCACCCCGGCACCGACTGCTCGACCGGCAGCGCGTTGGGCCCGTGCTGATCAAGCAGCCGTGCGGCCCTGTCGCTCGACAGCCCCACCGCCGAATCGACGCCCAGGCTGGCCATGGTCTCAGCCGGGGAGACGCCGTACCACGCGCGGGCGTCGTCGCTCCGCTCGGGGCGTGGTTCGGTGCTCGTGGCCACGTCTCTACTGCTTCGGTTCCGTCGCGTCGTCGTCCGGAACGGACTGCTCAGCTTGGCGCTTTGCTTCGAACGGGTCTGGCGCGGCGCCCTTGGGTGCTTGGGCCTCGAGCGCTGCTTTGACCTCGAGCAACGCCTGGCGCTGCTGCTTGGAGATCGCGGGGAACCGCGGGTCGATGTCCATCAGCGCGTGAGCCAGCACAGCCCCCGCGCCGATCCGCCCGAACCATTTCCGGTCCGCCGGAATCACGTACCACGGCGCCCACTCCGTGCTGGTGTGGGAGAGCACCTCCGAGAACGCGTGCTGATAGTCATCCCAGCGCTCCCGCTCCCGAACATCGGCGGTGGAGAACTTCCAGTTGTGATCGGGCAGGTCGATCCTTCGTAGGAAGCGAGTCCGCTGCTCCTCCTTGGACACGTTGAGGAACAGCTTCACGATCTTGAACCCGTTATCAGAGAGGTAGCGCTCCCAGTTGTTGATCTCTTGGTAGCGGCGCTTCCACACATCCCCCCGCTTCGACGCGGCCGGGAGCTTCTGACGATCGAGATTCTCCGGATGCACCCGCACCACGAGCACCTCCTCGTAATGCGACCGATTGAAGATCCCGATATCCCCCCGGGCCGGCAACCGCCGCGCGTAGCGCCACAGATAGTCGTGATCAAGCTCCTCCGCCGAGGGCACCTTGAAACTGTGGACCTGCACCCCCTGAGGATTCACGCCGCTCATCACATGCCGGATCGTGCCGTCCTTGCCCGCCGCATCGAGCGCCTGCAACACCACCAGCACCCCCCAACTGTCCTGCGCCGCCAACCGCGCCTGATACTCCGCCAACAACCCCACCCCGTTCTCAAGCAGCGCGACCCCATCCTTCTTCTTCTTGATGCCCGCCTTGAACCGCGGATCAAAATCCCTCGCCAGCTTGACCCGGGACCCCGGCTCCACACGGAACGGCGCGATGAACTCCGCCACCCGCTTGCGCCTCGTATCAGCCATCGTCCTCTCCTCGGTCTCCGATCACAGCCGGACGCGCGGCCCCCAGGGCCACGCTCTCACGCTACGTTGGCCACCAGGCGAGGAACAGCGGGCGCGGTGCATTCACCCATGTGAACCTGAAATCGATTCGCGTTCACCTGGGTGATTGGACGCCCGCCTCGGCTCGCGTGCGCACGCCCGACGTACTCTGCGCCAATGACCGTCTGGAGGCGGTCTGTGTTGCTAGCGCCGGGTTCGTGTCAGCGAGTGGAGGGAGTCAAGCGATGGATGGAGTGAGGGGCCTTGGCCGGGCCATCTTTGCCGCCGTACTGCTGATGATCGGCGGCGTGCTGAACATCATCTACGGAATTGCCGCGATCGGGAACTCGAACTTCTTCGTGCACGACACCCACTACGTCTTCGGCAGCCTCAAAACCTGGGGTTGGGTGACGCTGATCATCGGGATCCTGGAGCTTGTCGCTGCGTTCTCGTTGTTCGGCGGCAACGCGTTTGGTCGGTACTTCGGCATCGCCGTCGGGGCCTTGGCCGCGCTCGGCGCCCTGTTTGAGCTCCCGGCGTACCCGTTCTGGTCGCTGGCAGTTTTCGCCCTGAGCCTGTGGATCATCCATGGCTTGGCGATTCTCGGCTCGCCGGAGGACACGTAGGCGGCGGTGAAGCTCAGTTCGTGGCGGCGGGTTCGTCGGGCGGTTCTGATGGACGCTCGGACTCGGCCGGCAGGAGCATCGCGGCTATGAGGCCAATCAACGCGAGCGCGGCGAGGCTGAGCATCGCGAGGACGTACGGCAGGTTCTTGTTGCTGTTGGCGAGATCTGCGACGAGGATGGTGCCGGCGATCGCGGTGCCGAGCGATGACCCGAGGTTGGAGACGCTGCGTGAAAGGCCGGAGATCTCGCCCTGCTTTTGCTCGGGGAAGCTCGACTGCACGATGTTGACCGAGGGGGTGAGCATGGTCCCGACGCCCAGGCCGATCACGAGCAGGCCGGGTGTGAACGCGATCACGTGCTCAGCGACGCTGACCATCGCCACCAACAGCCCGATGCCAGCGATCGTGACGATGAAGCCCGCGCGGATCAGCGTCCGTTGCGCGTACTTCTCCGCGAGCCGCTCGGCGGAGAGCGATGAGATGAGGATCCCGGCGGTTGCCGCGGTGAAGATGACGCCGGTCTTGATCGCGTTGAACCCGCGTTCGGTCTGCAGGAACACGGAGACGACGAACGTGATTCCCATCAGCATCAGCCATTGGATGTTTTGCGTCACAAGACCGAGGTTCGACGTGCGGTTGCGAAACAGGCTGGTGGACAGCAGCGGGTCTTTGCCCGCGCGTTCGCTTGACCGGATGTGCAGGAAGAACGAGAGCAGCAACACGGCTCCGAGCGCGATGAAGATGACCAGCAGCGTGTTGTTGTTCCCGGCTTGGAGGATCCCGATCACGAGGAACGACATGCCGGCGGCGGACAACGCCGCGCCAATGCCATCGAACGGGCGTGTCGGATCGGCCGGCAGGGGGTCGGTGATCTTGAGACTGAGGTAGATGATTGCCGCGACGACCGCCGCCTGGAGCAGGAATGACGCTCGCCAGCTGATCGTCGTGGTGATCAGACCGCCGAGGAGCGGTCCGGCAGCGGCGCCGATCCCTCCCATCCCGCTGATCACACCGAAGGCTTTCGCGCGCGACTTCAGATCACTGAATGCGAGCGTCGCGAGGATGTAGATCGGAGGGATCATCAGCGCCGAGCCGACGCCCTCGAACGCCGAGTAGCCGAGAATCAGCACCCCCAGACCAGGCGCGAGCGCAGCGATCACCGCTCCGATCCCGTAAACGCTGAGCCCCCTGATCAGGCATCTCTTCCGACCCCAGATATCCGTGAGCTTGCTCCCGGGGATCATCAGCGCGGCCATGCACAGCAGAAACAGCGTGATCGCGGTCTGCACACCATGCACGGTGGTGTCGAGGTCCTTGCTGATGCTCGTGATCGCGACGTTCATGTTCGACCCCGCGAAGCTCGCGATGAACTGCGTCAGAGCGAGTGGGATCAGGAGCCGCCGCGGCGAAACGCCGGAGCCCTGCGCCGCCGCGCTAGGAGTCGCCCCTACGGGGTTCTCGGCCACGGAGTGTCCTCAATACGCACAGATGCCTCACTTGTCGTCGCGAGACCCTAACGACGATTCGTCGATTGTGACGATGCGAGCAGACCGCTCGATCTCGCTGCGCAGCCGGGTGCTCACCCAATTCGGGTGACGACGCATCGCTGGGAATCGGGACACTGTGGCGGAGATTGACCACCGAGAGTCTGCCGCGGGGTCAGACGTGGCACATCGCCCGTCTTGCCTGCTGTCGGCGGCGATCGATTGGCAGGTGCTGATGAACGATGGCTAGACGGCGCGCAGTTTCGAGCGCGGATGAGGTGTCTTCGGCTCGCCGGCCTACCGATGAGCTCCCCCCGCTGGCGGAGGCCAAGCTGGCCGCGCCGCGGCGACGGGCCGGAATGGTGCAGCGGCCCCGCGTGATGCGAGCTCTTGACGCCGGCGCGGATGCGGCGCTGACGTTGGTTGCGGCGCCGGCCGGGTACGGGAAGACGACCGCCGTGCGCGCATGGTGCGCCGCCAGCGGGGCGGCGCTTGCGTGGGTGACCCTAGACGCCGGCGACAACGACCCCGCATGGTTCTGGACATACATCGCGACCGCGGTCGACCGGATCCGTGACGGCCTGGGCAGGCGTTCGCTGCACCAGATCCGGGCATCGGGGATGCCGATCGAGGTCGCGGTCGAGGAGCTATTGAACGGAATCGCCGCGTTTGCGGATCAGCTGACGCTGGTGCTCGACGACTTTCACACCGTCACCAACGGCGAGTGTCTCGCGTCGATCGCTCACGCTGTCACGCACCTTCCGTCGGCAGCGCGTCTGATCGTGATCACCCGGGTCGATCCGGCGTTGGAGCTGGGCGGGCTGCGGGCGAGTGGCGCACTGCGCGAGGTTCGCGCCAGCGAGTTGGCATTCACCACTGCTGAGGCGCATGAACTGCTCGTCGACCACGGCGGTCTGCGGCTCGAGCCTGAGGACGTGGATGTGCTGGTGAGACGGACTGAGGGGTGGCCCGCGGCCTTGTACCTCGCCGCACTCTGGCTGCGCACGGTCGATGATCAACGACTCGCCGTGAGAGAGTTTGGGGGAGACCTGCGGTATGTCGCCGAGTACCTCAGCCACGAGGTCCTTGCCGCTCTGATCCCCGAGGAACATGCGTTCCTGCTCGAGGCCGCCGTGCTCGGCAGGTTCACCGCGGAGCTGTGCGATTCGGTCCTCGGCCGCCAGGACTCGGCCCGAAGGCTCGCCGACCTCGAGAACTCGAACATGTTTGTGGTTCGGCTGGAGCGCCACGACTGGTTTCGCGTGCATCCGCTGTTTGCGCAGTTCGCCACTGCCCGTCTCGTCGCGACTGACCCCGGCGCAGCAATCCAGATTCATCGCCGCGCGGCAGCATGGTTCCGGTCTCACGGGCTGGTGATCGAGGCCGTCGAGCACGCATCGGTGGCCGGTGACCACTCAGTCGTGGCTGAGCTGTTGAGCGAGTACCACCTGGGGCTGATCCGGAAAGGTCGAGCCGCGACGCTGCTCCGCTGGACACAGACGCTCCCGGACGAGACTCTGATCATCTATCCCGAACTCGCCGCTGCGTCGGCGACTGCGGCGACGATGGTCGGCCACCACACGCTCGAGCGTCGTCGGTTGCTCGACCTTGCGCGTCGAGCCAAGGCGAATCGGCCGGAGCGCTTCAGCCGGCATGCCGATGCAACCATGGCGATGGTGCACGCTGCCGCCGGAGATGTCGGGGTCAGCGAGGCGGTGCGCGAGGGCCGTCGCGCTGTGGAACTCGCGGAGGATGGCGCCGACGATGTATTCGTGGCGGCGTGCGCAAGCCTTGCCCGTGCGCTGTACTTCGCGGGGGGGCTCGACGAGGCCTGGCGCGCGGCGTCGCGGGCGGTCGCGCACCCGCATGCACCGCGTCGGCCGCCCGGATACGCATTGGCGCAGTCGATGCTCGCTGTTGTTGCGGTCGAGGGGGGACGGCTGACCGCCGGCCGAGCTCACGCGGAGCAAGCGCGTGCGATCGTCGGCGGCATCACCAGCAGCCGCAGCTGGCTCGGCGCAAACGCCGCGGTGGCGGTCGGAGCAGTGCTGGCGGCCGAGGGCGACCTCCCTGGTGCCGAGCGGGAATTCGCCTATGCGGAGCGCTTTTTCCAGGACGAGGTCGCGACCGTCGACCACGCCCGGCTGCTCGTGCGGCTTGCCGATGTTCGCTGTCGGCGTGGACGCTTCGACGAAGCGGACTTGACGTTGCGGCGCGCTCGCGAGGAACTGGCCGAACTTGCCGACAGCGGCATCGTTCCGTCGCTGGCGGAGGATGCCGCTCGGCAGCTTGCTGAGGAACGCAGCCGGGCGCGCCAGGGCCAGGTTCTCGACTCGCCGAGTGACGCAGAGCTCGGCGTGCTCCGACTCCTCCTGACCGACCTCTCGACACGGGAGATCGCCGGCCAGCTGTTCCTCTCACCGAACACAGTCAGATCGCACACGCGGTCGATCTACCGCAAGCTGGGCGTCAACTCCCGGGAGCATGCCGTGGCTCGGGCGACCGCGCTGGGCCTGATGGATGAACCGCAATCACCTAGATGATCGCCTCGGGAGCCGCGGACATTCGGGACCGCGTCTGCCAAGGTCCAGCGATGCCGACCCGCACGTACAGGCTGGAGGTCGAGGGGGAGCTGAGCGAGGAGATCGGGGCCATATTCGAAGGAATGCGCCTCAGGCGAGATCGCGGCCATACGCTGCTTGAGGGTCCCGTCCGGGACCAGGCGGCGCTCCAAGGCCTGCTCCAACGCTGCTCGGATCTCGGGCTCACGCTCCTCGGTGTGAACGTGGTCGATCGACGAAGCGAGAACTGAATACGGTGTGACCGCCGCCGCAGGCCAATCCATGTTCACCCAGGTGAAATGGGCGCGCATCGGGTGCCGTCGGCGACCTGAAACCCTACGCTGCCCGAACGGGAGTCGGGCATGTTCGCCGCGGGCGCACGTCCGCGTGGACGTGACCGACTTAACGCTGCAAGACGAAGGGAGCAGACCGCCATGGCAACCCTGATTGCGATTGGTTACGAGGGCCAGGGAACTGCAGAGCAGGCACGTGAAACCGTTCAGCAGTTGGAAGGGGAGCTGATCATCCAAGCCGACCAAGTCGCCTCGATCGCCCGTGATCAGGAGGGGAAATATCACGTCCATACGACCCACGGTGGCGCCTCGACCGGCGGCGGCGCGGTGTGGGGCGGATTCTGGGGTCTGCTGTTCGGCCTGCTGTTCTTCATTCCATTCGCCGGCTGGGCGATGGGTGCCGGTCTGGGTGCGCTGTTTGGCCACATGGGCAAGAAGGGGATCGACAAGGCGTTCCAGGAGCAAGTTCGCGACCAGCTGAAGCCGGGCACGTCGGCACTGTTCATGGTCATCGAGCAGGCCACCCCGGACAAGGCGATCGCAGCGCTCGAGCAGTATGGAGGCACGGTGATCAAGACCTCACTATCGGACGAGGACACCAAGAAGCTCCAAGAGGCGCTGCAGCCGCCCGCCGACGTCGGGGCCGCTTCGTAGGGCCGAGCCGCATTTGGGGGTGAAGCTGGCCCCGCTCGCACAGAATCGCGATCGGCGATCATTGCGTCGATGCCGACCACGGTTCAGTGCTCCGCGGAGTTCACGGTTGCGCTCCCACCTGCGGCCGCTATGGCGCTGTTCACCGCCGAGGGCGAGCGGGCGTGGGCCGGCGACGGGTGGGATCCGACGTTCCCGTCGCCGGAGCGCCGCGACGGTCCCGGGGCGGTGTTCACGACCGAGCACTCCGGTCACACGACGTGGGTGACGGTCGACCACCAGCCGGACCGCGTCCGCTACGCCCGGGTGAGTGATGGCCTCACGGCCGGGACGATCGCGGTCGAGGTCGTCGCCGCGGATGCCGACGCGGAGGTTGACGTGACCCGCGTGCGCGTGACGTACGACCTCACCGCCCTGAGCGCCGCGGGCGAGCGTTGGCTGGAACACTTCGACGCCGGCTACGGCGCCGAGATCGCATCCTGGGCCGACGACATCGCCCGCGCCATCAAGCGAGGTTGACGGGCGCGAGCGCCGGTCGCTTGGGAAGCACTCCGTCGCCCGAGGAGCGCCCGCGGACGCGCCGAACCACCCAGGGCGCGAAGTACCGGCCCGCCCAGACGGCCTCGCGCCTGACGCGGGCGGAGCGAGACTCGCGCGGCGCGGGTGGCAACGGCGTGCGCCACGCGTCGGTCGCGTCCGGAAGCCCGAGCGCATCGGCGGCGGCCAGCGCGATGCGCTCGTGCCCCTCGCTGTTGGCGTGTAGGCGGTCGGGGTGCCAGAGGCGCGGGTCCACCACGCCGTACTGAGCAAGGTCCATGAGGCGCGCTCCGTGCCGAGCCGCGATCTCCCGCAGCGCGTCGTTGTAGGCGCGCACCCGCGGACTGGCCCCCCGCGCGAACGGCATCATCTTCGCGGGGTCCGGATAGGTCAGCATCAGCACCGTCGCACCGCCGCCCCGGAGTGCAGCGACGATGGCGTCGATGTCGCCGCTGACCGCGTCCAGGTCGACCTTCGGTCGCAGGATGTCGTTGACCCCGCCGATGATGCTCGCGAGGTCCGGCGCCATCATCACCGCGGACTCGAGTTGCTCGGCGCGGATCTGCGCCATCTTCCGACCACGGATCGCGAGGTTGGCGTACAGGAATCCCGGGTCGAGGCGGGCGAGACGTTCCGCGAGGCGATCCGCCCAGCCGCGGAATCCGCCCGCCGGATCGGGATCCTCCAGCCCCTCGGTGGTCGAGTCGCCGAGCGCGACGTAGCGCCGGAACACGGTCGGTGCGCTCATGCCTCCTCGCACGGCTCTCGGAGGAGCACCGCGATCATGCGGCCGGCGCTGGCGGCGTCGGGCGTGACATCGGGGTCGCCGCCGTGGTGCAGGAAGCGTTCGCCGATGGTGATGATCCCGTCCGCCAGCAGGTCCGGATCGGCGGGCGCGCGATATGCGCCAGCGTCGATCTGGCCCTGGATCAGCGCCCGGTTCCAGGCGACGAGCCGACCGCGGAAACCGCCGTTGACTCTGGTGAGCAGTTCCAGGCCGGCGCCCCGCTCGTGCTGGAAGAATGCGTTGACGCCCTCGTTGCGACCGAAGTAGTCGAGAAAGTCGACGCACACCGCCAGAATCAGGGCCAGGCCGGACTTGCGCCGGTTTGCGTGGAGCACGTGATCGGCGATCGCTGAGGCCTCGGCCCACACCGCGTCGGCGAGCAGTCGCTCGCGGTCGCCGGTCCAGCGGTACAGAGTCGCGCGGGAGACGCCGAGATCGGCGGCGAGATGGACCATGTCGAGCCGGCGCCCCTCACGGAGGTATTCGCGTGCCCGCTCGAACGCGCCCGCCGGGGTCGCCCGCGGTTTGACCCGGTCGGCCCCGCTCATGGCCTGTTCATAGGCCAGCGTCGGCTGTTCAAACCCGCGGTCCATGCCGGAGAAGAATACCTCCGGTGTCCCCGGCAAGACAAAAGACTGAGATGCCCTTTGCGAGACATTTGACGAAATTGTCTCACTATGCGACGATAGCCCGAGATGTATCGACTGCTGTGTGTGAGGAGAGCCCCATGACCCGCCGTATCCGCCGTGTCCGCCGCGTATCGTGCCGCGTCCTGGCGCTCACGCTCATCCTCGCCGTCACGAGTGGGGCGGCATCGGTGGCGTCGGCGAGCGCGGCCCCGTTCGCGTTCCAGCCGATCGGGATTCAGCGCATCAACCTTCCGAGCGCCGTCAAGTCGGCGGGGTGGCCCGTGTTCACCCACGACGGTCAGCACCTGCTGTTCTTCTCCACCGCCTCAGGCACACCCGGCGGGAGCACGGGCCCGGGCGCCACTGCAGCGCTGTGGATCGCGAGCCTCCACGGAGGCCATGCGCACTGCCTCTCGTGCGGGCTCGCCAACGATCCCACGTCGAGCGGCGAGGGCGAGATCACCCCGTTCTCCGACGGCAAGCGGGTGTTCTTCGGCTCGTTCTTCCAGCCGGGCTCAAGCCACTACGGGGTGCTCGAGTGCAGTCCGAGCGTCGTCGATTGCACCCACGCCAAGATCCTCCCGGTCGACTTCTCGGCCGCCGAGCCGCAGCTCATCCCGGCGGGTGGGGAGGTCAGTTCCCCGCAGATCAACACCGGCGGTGCGTACGGGGCCAAGCTCTCACAGGACGGCGTCCACGTCGGATTCTCCGACATCCGGAGCGACAGCATCGAGACGATGGTGATCGGGACGCTCACGCGGACCGCGACCGAGTACAAGGTCACCGACCCGCGCGTCATCAACCCACGGACTCCCACGTCCGTCTCTGACACGAGTGTGAACGCGTGGTCCGATGCGGGCGCGCTCTACGAGTTCAAGACATTCACCCACGGCGGCGCCGACGCAACCTACGTCGAGTCCGGCGGCGCGGATCTGCTCAACGCGGACGTCTGGTCGGTCAACCTCGCGACCGGCAAGCGCACGCGCTTGACCTCGCATCCGGACTACGACGAGGACAATGCCGTCTCACCGAACGGTCAGCTGCTCGCGCTTTGGAGCAACCGCACGATGCACATGACCGACTGGTACAGCGGTCTGCTCCCCGTGCGTGACTTCATCACCACGCCGGCGTCGCTCATGGTCCTCGGCATCAGCAGCTCCAACAAGCGCTGCCATGGCCCGATCTGGGTGATGCCGGCAACCGGTGACCGTGGCGGCACCCTGTCAGGCCAGCCGATCGTCGACTACCGGGTGCCGCACGTGTTCGTCACCAACAACCTGACCGGGTGGCCGCAGTGGAGCCCGAACGGAACCATGCTCGCGCTCAACACGACGAACAATCGCGCCGGGTCTGGCTACCCCGCGCATGCGCCGTTCCTGCTCGTCGCGCACTTCACAGCGGCCAAGCCCACCAGTCCCGCGCGGACCGTCAGCTCGCGGGTCGGATCGTGGGCGGTGGCGCCGACGGCGTACCACCCTGTGTACGGCTTCTCGGGGACGCGCACGTTCCTCGGCCGCGGCGGTGGGACGGTGACCGTCGACTACAGCGCCGGCTCAAGTGTGCAGTCCGGCCAGTGGTCCGAGACGTACGCCCGCTACTCCGACGACGGCAAGAGCTTCGTCACCGGCAGTGTGAGGATCGACGAGACCGCCGCCGGGGTGGGGACGTACTCGGCGAATCTCACGATGACCGGGGCGCACACCGGCAGCGACTACGTCACGTACAACACCGCGACCGGCGGCCGCGGCACGTCGACCTACGATGGCCACACCGTGAGCGGGCCGTCGCCGCAGCAGGCCGCCAGGAGCGCCTGCCCCGCCATCCAGCCCAAAGAGCCCGCACTCCGGGCCGCGGTGCGATCGCTCGGACATGGCGCCTATCGGGTGACGGTGTCCTCGAGTATCGCCTCGATGGGCGCCAACGAGGGCTCCGTCGACCGCAGCCCCGTCGACCACGCGGCAGTCCGGCTGGGGACGGTCGTCACGTTCACCAACCGCGCGGGCGTCGCCATCGTTCGGGTACGCCGCAGCCGACGCCTCACCGTCACCGCCGGCGACACGCTGCGGCCGGCCTCGCTCGTGATCGGGCGCTGAGAGAGGTGCGGCCGCTCGGGTAGCGGTTCCGGGCACCGGGTACCTTGATCACCGATGGACGATCAGGCACCCCACCCGGCGATCCTCGCGAGTGATCAGGAGCGAGACCAGAGCATCGACCAGCTCACCACCGCCGTGAGCGAGGGTCGGCTCTCGCTGGAGGAATTCGGCGACCGGGTCGGGCTCGCCCAGACGGCCAGGACGCAGGATGACCTCGCCGCGCTCACCCGGGATCTCCCGGCGGTGACGCGAGACCTCTCCGCGCCGTCGCCCGGTCTCCCCGCGCCTGCCTCAGGCACGGCTGTCGCGGCGGCGACCCGTCGCCACACGGCGTTCTGCTCGCAGCTCGTCCGGCGCGGTCCATTCGAGTTGGACCCCCGCACGTCGGTTCGCTGCATCTGCGGCACGGTCGTGCTCGAGCTCTCCGAAGCGCGACTGTCCAGCAGCGACACGGAACTCGAGATCTACAACCTGTTCGGGACGGTCACCGTGATCGTGCCCGACGGCGTCCAGGTCGATGTGTCCGGTGGAGGGCTGTTCGCCAGCGAGGTGATCGACACCCCACCGCACTCGAGCATTCCCAATGCGCCGCGGCTGCGGATCCACGCTCGTGGATCGGGCGGCACGCTCTACGTCCGCCGGCCGAAAACGCCGGATGACGGTTAGCGGCTGTAGGGGACGACGACCATCGAGCGCGCGATCGCGTAGCGCTCGATCATCAGCGAGATGAGCGCGGCCGACGAGCTGGCCGTGACCGGGAGCGTGCGCACCCGGTCCGCCCACACGATCAGCTGATAACGGTGCGCCGGCGCACCGACCGGCGGGCACGGGCCTCCGTAGTTCACCTGGCTGAAGTCGTTGCGTCCCTGGCGGGCGCCACGGGGTAGCCCGCGTCCGCCGGTGGCGCCCGCGCCCGCCGCGAGCCGCCGGGCGCATCGGCGGATGATCTCACCAGGGGCGCCGAATCTCCAGCAGCGGGTCCGGGTCATGGCTCGGGCGAACACGTCATTCGTGGCGCGTGCCGGCGACCACGGCGCCATCCTGCTGCGACCGAAACGTAGGTGAGCGCCGCGGGAACGACCAAAACGTAGGTGAGCGGCGGCGGATCTGGTCGCTTTCTTGCGCTTGAGCCACCATTTCGCCCGAACGCAAGAAAGCGTCAGGGAACACCGTCGTCGTCTTACGTTGTGGTCGCTCGACGGGCGCTTTCATGCGTCTTGGCGGTTTAGGTCGGAGGTTCACGCGAAGTCTGCCGACGACGCAGGCTCGCTCCGGACGCGTCACGTCAGCCCCTCCTCGATGCGCCGTTCCGTTGGTCCCCCCTACGACGCGCCGCGGTCGGCGCCAAGCACCGCCCGGGCGGCGTTGTGGCCGGGGATCCCGCTCACCCCGCCACCGCGGCGGGCGCCCGCGCCGCAGAGCCAGACGTTGGCGATGTCCGTCTCGACACCCCACTGGCCGACCTCATCGTCGGACTCCGCGAACGGCCATGAGAGGTCACGGTGGAAGATATGGCCGCCGGGCATCGCAAGCTCGGCCTCGAGCTCGACCGGCGTGTGCGCTTCCAGGCACGGCCGGCCGTTGGCGTCTCGCCACAGGCAATCCTCGAGTGGCTCGGCGAGGACCGAGTTCACTGAGGCCAAAGTCGCCGCCACAGCGGCTTCCTTGGCCTGAGTGTGGTCGGCCTCGGAGCCCTCGAACAGCCGGGTCGGCATGTGCAGCGCGAACAGCGTGAGCGTGTGGGCGCCCGCGGCGCGCAGCTCGTCGGAGAGGATGCTCGGGTCGGTGAGCGAGTGACAGTAGAACTCGCACGGCGGGACCGAGGGGACCCGCCCGGACGCCGCCTGCGCGTACGCCTCGGCGAGCTGCGAGTAGGTCTCGTTGACGTGGAAGGTGCCGCGGAACGCCTGCTCCGGTGCCAGAGACCGGTCACCCCTCAGCCGGGGCAGGCGCGCGAGCAGCATGTTGAGCTTGAGCTGCGATCCCTCGGGCACGTCGGTGGCGCCGGGGTCGGCACCGAGCAATCGTTCGAGCACCGCCGGGGCGCAGTTTGCGAGCACGTGCCGGACGGCGATCCGCTGCCCGTCGGCGAGCGTCACCTCCGCGTCGACGCCGTCGCCGGCGACGGCCACGACCTCGGCGCGGGTCCGCAGGTGAACGCCTGCTCGGCGAGCGGCGTCGGCCAAGCCGTCCGTCACCGCGCCCATCCCACCGACGGGCACGTCCCAGCTGCCGGTGCCGTTGCCGATCACGTGATAGAGGAAGCAGCGGTTCTGGCGCAGCTGCGGATCCTCGGCGGGCGCAAACGTGCCGATCAGCCCGTCGGTCAGGGCAATTCCGCGCGCCTCATCGTCGGGGACGGCGCGCTCCAGCAGCTCGGACAGGGGCGCCTCGAACAACGCGCCCCACCCCGGCTCGCCGACCAGCCGGCGCATCTCCGCGCGGGAGCGCAGCGGCTCGGTGAGCGTCGGGAACACCCGCTCGGCGATGCCCGTCAGCTCGCCGAGTGGGGGCGGCCCGGCGGCGGTTCGCTTGCGCATCTCGATCCCCACGCCCAGTTCGGCGAACAGGCCGGCCGGAAACAGGCTGACGAGATAGGCAAACCGAGAGAGCCGCGCGCCGACGCCCGGGAAGGGGGAGACCGAGACCGCCGCGCCGCCCACCTCCGAGCCACGCTCGAGCACGACGACGCTCCATCCGGCCCGGGCGAGCAGGGTCGCAGCGACGAGCCCGTTGTGCCCGCCGCCGATGATGACCGCATCGTGGCGGGCGGCCATCAGGAGAACAGTGAGTCGACCGAGACGGTGATCTTCCGCAAGGGGCCGGATCGTACGCCCGGCACGCGCAGCCCGGCGTCCGCAATCCGCACGACCTCGCACGTCTCGCGGACCTCGTCGGTCAGGAACCGGGACGCCTTGCCGTAGCCGTGGGCGTCGTCGTTGCCGTGTGGCCGGTGGTAGTAGCGAACCGGCACGTACATGTGGAGCTCGCGGCGCGCGCGGGTGACGGCGACGTAGAGCAGCCGGCGCTCCTCGTCGATCTCCTCGCTCGAGCCGGCCGACATGCAGGCCGGGAAGTTGCCGTCGTACAGCGCCAGCACGTGCACGCCGTCCCACTCGAGCCCCTTGGCCGAGTGGACGGTGGAGAGCACCAGGTAGTCCTCATCGAGGTGCGGCGGCTGGGCGATATCGGCGGATGACTGCGGAGGATCGAGCGCGAGCTCGGAGGCGAAGTGCACGAGGTCGGCGGCCTCCCGCGCCCCGGCGACGAGCCCATCAAGATCCGTGAGCCGGAGCGCCCCGTCCGGGTACCGCGCGCGGATGAGCGGCGCGAGCGCGTCGCGCAGCGCCTCGGCGTGCACGCCGGCGCTTCCCGGCTCGGCGGCGCGCGCGGCCCCGAGCGCGCCGAGCACGGCGTCCGCGGGTGGCCGGGCCGCCGCCGGGAGATGCTCCCGCGCCGCCGGCCAAGCCGCGAGCGGATCATCGACGGTGACGAGCGCATCGAGCACCCGGCGCGCCGTGACCGGGCCGACCCCCTCGAGCAGCTGGAGCACCCGGAACCAGGCGAGCTCGTTCGCGGGGGTGCCGACGAGCCGGAACAGCGCCATCAGATCCTTGACGTGGGCGGCCTCGAGGTACCGCAGCCCCCCGTACTTGACGAACGGGATCTGTCGGCGGGTGAGCTCAAGCTCGAGCAGGTCGCTGTCGTGCGATGTCCGCATCAGCACCGCCTGACGGCGCAGCTCCATCCCACGCTCCCGGGCGCCCAACACGCGCTCGCACACCTCGTTTGACTGGGCGGCCTCATCGCGGACAAACACCAGCTGGGGCGATGCCCCGTCCGGCATGTCGCTGTGCAGCCGCTTCGGGAAGGCGCGCTGCGCCTGCGCCGCGATCTCGTTGGCGGTGTCAAGCACCGGCTGGACCGAGCGGTAGTTGCGCTCCAGGGTGACGACGGTTGCGTCGGGGAACTGCTCGGGGAAGCCGAGAATGTGCTCGGCGGAGGACGAACGCCAGCCGTAGATCGCCTGAAGGTCGTCGCCGACGGCGGTCACGTCGCGGCGCCGAGCCCGCAGTCCGCGAACGATCTCGACCTGAAGCCCATTGACGTCCTGATACTCATCGATCAGCACGTGGTCGAACTGCTCCTCGAGTGAGGGACCGATGACGTCGTCGGCGACGAGCGCGCGCCAGTAGAGGAGCAGGTCGTCGAGATCGAGGGCTCCGAGCGATCGCTTGCGGGCGCTGTACGCCTTGAACAGGGCCGCCATCGCCTCGACGTGGTCCTCGCACCACGGGAATGCCTCGGCGACGATCTCCGAAAGTGGGCGCTGGAAGTTGACCGTCCGCGAGTAGATGTCGAGCAGTGTGCTCTTGCGCGGGAACCGGCGGGCGCTCTGCGCGTGTCCGTGCTCCTCACGTACGAGGTCGATGAGATCCGCGGCGTCGCCCGCGTCGAGGACGGCGAACCCGGGCCCGAGGCCGAGCGAGGCCGCGTGCATCCGGATGAACCGGTGCGCGACCGAGTGAAACGTCCCCCCGAGCACGCCGCCGGGCCCGCTCGGCATCGCGACGAGCGCGCGCGTGCGCCCGAGCATCTCCCGTGCCGCGCGACGCGTGAACGTGAGCAGGAGGATCCGTTCCGGTGCCAGGCCCTCGTTGACCAACCAGGCCACCCGGGCGCACAGCGTCGTCGTCTTCCCGGTGCCGGCACCGGCGAGGATCAGCAGAGGGCCACCGGCGTGAGTCGCGGCGATGCGCTGCTCCGGATTCAGCGCATCGAGCCAACGATTCGTAGCGAGGTCCTGCCGGGGCGCGGCGGTGGCGAACATGTGTTCCGAGCACGGTAGGGCGGGACTCGGACGGCATGCCAGGGCTATTGCGGCAAACCCACATCAAGATCGGGGATCCCGGCGGATGCATCGCACGGTGCCGGTTCCGGAGAATCGACGTGTACGCGATGCGCTGAATTTGAATCCGGTCGGTGGAGCGAAAGGGCAGGTGTCTGATGGCGAGTAACAAGTGGGTCTACGACTTCGCCGAGGGGTCTCGTGAAATGCGGGCTCTCCTCGGAGGCAAGGGTGCGAACATCGCCGAGATGACGCGCGTCCTCGGTCTGGACCGCGTGCCCGCCGGCTTCACGATCACGACCGAGGCCTGTGTTGAGTACATGCGAGCCGAGCGCCAGGAGCCGGCCGACATGCACAGCCAGGTCGACAGCGCGCTGACGCGCCTCGAGGAGCACAGCGGCAAGACTCTCGGCCATGACCAGGACCCGCTGCTCGTCTCCGTGCGCTCGGGCGCCCGGGACTCGATGCCGGGCATGATGGACACCGTCCTCAACCTGGGACTGAACGACACCTCCGTTGAGGGCCTCGCCCGCACGACCAAGAATGAGCGCTTCGCCTGGGACTCGTACCGCCGCTTCACGCAGATGTTCGGCAACGTCGTCCGGGGCATCGACGGCGATGAGTATGAGGACGCGATCAAGGCGGTGAAGGCGACGCGCGGCGTCAAGCAGGACACCGAGCTCGACGTCACAGATCTCAAGGACCTCACCTCGACCTTCAAGCGGATCTACCACGAGCAGACCGGTGAGGAGTTCCCACAGGAGCCGCACCAGCAGCTTCAGCTCGCGATCAATGCGGTGTTTGACTCGTGGATGGGTGACCGGGCGGTCGCCTACCGCCGGTTCAACCACATCCCCGATGATTGGGGCACCGCGGTCAACGTCCAGCAGATGGTGTTCGGCAACAAGGGCGACACCTCGGGATCCGGCGTTGCGTTCTCACGCGACGAGGTCACGGGTGCCCCGGAGCCGAGCGGCGATTTCCTGCCGAACGCCCAGGGCGAGGACGTCGTCTCCGGCGCGCGCACGCCGCGCGACATCGCCGAGATGAAGGACTGGATGCCCGAGCTCCACGCGGACCTGATGGGCATCCTCAAGACACTCGAGAGCCACTACAAGAACATGCAGGACACGGAGTTCACGGTCGAGGAAGGTCGGCTGTACATGCTCCAGACGCGCAACGCGAAGCGTCCGGCGCAGGCCGCCACCCGGTTCGCCGTCGACGCCGTGGGCGAGGGTCTGCTCACGCGGGAAGAGGCGCTGATGACGATCGACCCGGCGGGGCTCGCGGCGCTGCTGCACCCGGCGTTTGACCCGAAGGCGCACTTCGAGGTGCTCGCCACCGGCGTCAACGCGTCGCCCGGCGCGGCCAAGGGCGCGGTTGTCTTCACCGCCCACGAGGCCGTCGAGGCGGCCGCCGACGGTCGCGATGTCATTCTCGTGCGGCCGTTCACCGACGCCAACGACGTGTCCGGATTTCATGCCGCCAAGGGCATCCTCACCTCTGAAGGTGGGAAGGCTTCGCACGCGGCGCTCGTCGCCCGCGGCATGGGCCGCCCGGCCGTGGTCGGGGTCGACGCGCTGACGATCGACGTCAAGTCGAAGACGATCAGCGTCAACGGCACCGTCGTCCACGAGGGCGACCGGATCGCGATCGACGGGACGAAGGGCTGTGTGACGATCGAGGATGTCCCGCTCGTCGAGGCCCAGGTCGACGCCAACTTCGAGACCGTGCTCGGGTGGGCCGACGATCTGCGTCGGCTCGGTATCCGCGCCAATGCCGACACCCCGGAAGACGCCAAGCGGGCGCGCAGCCTCGGCGCCGCCGGCATCGGGCTGTGCCGGACCGAGCACATGTTCATGGCCGAGGATCGGCTGCCGAAGATGCGCGCGATGATCATGGCCAACACCCTCGAGGACCGCAAGGCGGCGCTCTCGCAGCTGCTCCCGCTCCAGCAGCAGGACTTCGAGGGCCTGTTCGAGGAGATGGAGGGCCTGCCGGTCACGATCCGCCTGCTCGATCCGCCGCTCCACGAGTTCCTGCCGAACCTCGCCGACCTCTCGGCGCAGGTCGAGCACGCCCGGGTTGCGGCGAAGGTCGATGCCGCGCTCGATCAGGCGGCCCCGCCGGAGTTGGAGGAGCTCGAGACTCTGCTCACGCGGGTCGAGGAGATCACCGAAGCGAACCCGATGCTCGGGACCCGCGGGTGCCGGCTCGGGATCCTCTACCCGGAGATCTACGAGATGCAGGTCGAGGCGATCCTGCGGGCGGCCAAGTCGGCGACCAAGCCGCCGCACCCGGAGATCATGATCCCGCTCGTCAACTACGAGCACGAGCTTGAGCTGATGCGCGAGCTCGTCAACCGCGTCGGACGCAGCGAGGGCCTGGTTCCGGGCAAGGACTACACCGTCGGCACGATGATCGAGCTGCCGCGGGCGTGCACGAGCTCGGACACGATCGCCCGGCATGCCGACTTCTTCTCGTTCGGCACCAACGACCTCACCCAGACCGCGCTCGGGTTCAGTCGCGACGACGCGGAGTCGAAGTTCGTCCCCGTCTACCTCGATCGCAAGATCATCGATCGCAGTCCGTTCGAGACGATCGATGAACCCGGCGTCGGCTGGCTCGTGCGCCTCGCCGGCTGGCTTGGGCGCGAGTCCCATCCCGGGCTCAAGCTCGGCGTCTGCGGCGAGCACGGCGGCGACCCGGAGTCGATTGACTTCTTCCACCGCGCCGGGCTCGACTACGTGTCGTGCTCACCGTTCCGGGTGCCGATCGCGCGGATTGCGGCGGCCCAGGCGTCAATCAAGCACGGCACCGACAGCTGGGGCTGAGAGTCGAGCGAGCGCCCACGCACCGACACGCCCCGATCGCCTGGCGCGGGTACGCGCCTAGCCTGCCAGCGCGATCAGATCATGGAGCTCGAGCTCCAGACGCCGCCACGAAGTACCGGCGTCTGAGCTCAGCACCATGAGCCCCCCGCGGAGCCCGGCGAGTAACTCGTCGGGCTCCGGTGCGAGCAGGGCGTAGGGCATCCGGCGCAGCTCGGGCGTGTGCTTCTCCCAGGTGTCGATCCGCGTCCAGCCGTTCCCGTCGGTGCGCAGCAGCACCGCCTCGCCGTCACCGCCACCGTGAGCGGCGAACGGAGATCGGCTGACGGCGGCGTACCAGCGATCCGGACGGTCGGGATCGACCGCGCCCGCCCACGCGTAATGACGGTCGAGGCTGGCTTCGCGGCGTGCCCAGGTGTCCCCGCCGTCGTCGGACATGGCGATCCCCTGGCCGGCGATCTCATAGAGCCGATCCGGGCGGCCGGCGTGGGTGAGAAGCGCGTGCGCGTCGCTGTGCGCCTGCGGGTTGTGATCGAGCCAGGACGCGCCGGCGTCGCGGGTGCGCATCACCCCGCCGAGCTCGATCCCGACGCTCAGCTGCGCCGGGTCCCGCGGGTGCGGCGCGATCGTCCGGACGTGGTGGGTCCAAGGGCGGGGCGGAAAGGACCAGGTCGGCTCACTCGGCAGCTCACGGAGCGCGGGCAGTCGCTCCCATGAGCGCCCGTGATCCTCGGAGCGGTACAGATTGCTCGGCTCGGTGCCGGCGTAGGCGTGGTCCGCGGCGCGGGACACCGCGACCGAAAGGACGCGGGACTCCACCGGCGGATGCTCAGGTGCGGCCCACGTCGTACCGCCGTCGTGCGTGACGAACACCCCCTGGTCGAGCGTGCCGACGTAGACGCGCTCGGGTGCGTGGGGGTCGACGGCGACGCACATCGCGCCGACGTCCTTCAGCACGCGCTCCGCGGCGCTCGCGACGCCGTGTTCAAGTTCAAAGCGGACGACGTCGGTCCCTGTCGTTGCGTAGATCGTGGTCATGGCTGCGAGCCTAAACCCGCACCGGGCCCGATCTGAAGTGGTCTTTGGTCGTAGGACCGCCGGCGCGGCACAATCCACGGACGATGTCTCACGTCGCCCACGTCCTGCCCGCCTTTCTGCTCGCGTGCGTCGTTCTCGCCGCGCTGCCCGGACCCGCGACCGCGCTGTTCCTGCACCGCACGATCCGCGACGGGCGATCGGCCGGCGTCGCGGCCGTCGCCGGTAACGAGCTCGGGCTGTTCTGCTGGACGGTCGCCGGAGGGGCCGGGCTCTCCGCGCTGCTCGTCGCGAACGCGGTGCTCTTTGACGCGATGCACGTGATCGGCGCGGTGGTGTTGATCGCGCTCGGCATCCAGGCACTGCGCTCCGGCGGCGTTGAAGCGGCGACAGCGGCGCCCTCGATCGTGCCGGCGCGGGGGCGAGGTCCCCGCGCCGCCTTCCGTGCCTCGCTGCTGTCGATCGCCGCCAACCCCAAGGCCGCCGTATTCGCGATCTCGTTCTTTCCCCAGTTTCTGCCCCGGCACGGCCCGCTGCTCGGGATCGTGCTCGCGCTCGCGGTGATTCAGGTAACGCTGGACACGGTGTGGTGCCTCGGCATCGTCCTGCTCGCCGATCGAGCGCGACCACTGCTCCAGCGCGTCGCGATCCGCCGGCGTATCGAGCGGGTCCTCGGGGCCGTGCTTGTGGCGCTCGGGATTGAGCTCGGGATCGATACGCGCTGACTCGGCGCGGGTGGGGGGCGGGCGCGGGCGCTCGCCCACGCGCGGTCGTCGAGCTCAGGCGGCCGGGCCGTACGCGAGGTGCACGACGCCGCTCGAGTACTGCTCGGAGTCGACGAGCGCGAGCTTGGCCTCGGTCCCCTCGCCGAACAGGCGCTTGCCCGCCCCGAGGGCGACCGGAAACACGAACAGATGCAGCTCGTCGACGAGCCCGTCCGCGAGCATCCCGCGCACGAGCTCGGTGCTGCCGCTGACGTAGATGTCGCCCTTGCTCCCGTCTTTGAACTCGCGGATCGTGTCCGCCGCGTAGGGCCCGAGAATCGTCGAGTTGTTCCAGCCGGCGCGCTCGAGCGTCGAGCTGACGACGTACTTCGCCGTGTCGTTGAAGAACGGTGCGCCGGGATCGTCCTCGGCAGTGCGCGTCGACCATGCGGGCTCAAACATCTCGTAGGTGTTGCGGCCGAGCAGGATCGCCTCGCTCGGGCTCGTCAGCTTGGCGATGGCCTCGCCCATCTTCGGGTCAAACGGATAGCCCATCGTCCAGCTCGGGCTCTCGTTGACGCCGTCGAGCGAGATGAATTCGTGTACGAGGATCCTGCCCATGATGTGTCTCCTCACCAGCGGAATATCGGTTGGTTGATCGAGCGCTCGCATCCATAGACCGAGCCGCCGGACCCGACTCATCGCTCGCGCTTGCGTCGACGTGCCGCGAGTGAGAGAGTCGCACTAACTGGCCCGGCATAGGGCCGGGCCGAGACAGGAAGGAGAGCAGCATGGCGGACAGGATGCTGCTGATCTCGTGGGGGTCGACGGTGCGTGGTCTGGAGTCGCGCGCAATCGAGGTGTTCAATGAGGCCCTCGGGATCCTCGGCCGGATGCAGCAGGACGGACGAATCGACAGCTTCGACGTATCGTTGCTGTCGCCGAACGGCGAGATGGACGGGTTCATCATGATCCGTGGCAGCGCGCAGCAGATCGCCGATCTGCGTGAGGACGAAGAGTTCCAGCGCAACACGGTCGACGCCCAACTCGCCGTCGACGGTATCCGTCACGTCGACGGGTATACCAACGAGGGAATCGCGCCCCAGATGCAGATGTACATGGACGCGATCAGCAGAGTTCCGCAGCGCGCCTGATCGGCACGCGGTGATCGGCTGGCGTCCTTGGGTCGAACAGGGCGCCAGCCCCGCCGGGAGAAGTTCAGTTGCGCGGATGGACTGCCGAATCTGGGACCGGGTAGCCATACGCCGGTGCCTGTCGGCACCGGAACGACCCGGCAGAGCCATGAGTCAGGACGACATCCGCGATCACATCCGCCACGCCGCGCGCCGCGAGACCCCCGCAGGCCGAGGCATCTCGGTGCGGATCATCGGCGCGTGCTGGCCCGGCGGGCCCGCCGACCGAACCGAGCCCGTCGCGCTGCTGTGGGTGAGCCGGTGGCGGCCGATGACCACCGGTACGACCCTGCCCACGTGCACGTGCCACACCGGACGCTGCCTCGTCTGTAACTGAACACCGACGCGCACCGCCCGCGCCGGAGCAAGGAAGGTTCCGCTATCCGGAACGTAGCTTGCACGCGGTCGCAAGAAACCCGCTGCATGCGGCGGAACCTTGCAGCCGTCCGGGGCCGGGAACGTGTGGCCTTGGCCGCCGGGTACGCCGGCTGGCGGTGGCGGCAACTCGGTGATGGGAAGACCACGCTCGTAGGCGTCCGCCGCCGCGCTCTTCTCACCGACCGCCGCTATCCCAGGACGAACGCGTAGTCGTCCGGGTAGCAGTAGAACCAGTTCTCGCCGGGCTCACGCGAGCTGATGATCGGGTGCTCGGTCGCGTGGGCGTGCTTGGTGGCGTGGGTGTTTGGCGAGTCGTCGCAGCAGCCGACCTCGCCGCAGATCATGCACATGCGCAGGTGGACCCAGGAGGCCCCGATCTTCAGGCATTCCGAGCAGCCCTCGGTGCTCGACGGCTCGACGTCGAGGTCGATCTGGTTGAGATGACTGCAGCTGTCGCTCATGTCGAAGATGATGGCAGGCGGTTTGCGCGAACTCGACGGTAGGTAGCCCACACGCGATGAAGCAACTCAACGGCAGCGCCGAGCTTGATGTCGCGGCCTCGATCGAGGCGTGCTACGCGCTGCTTTCCGACGTCGAGAGGTATCCCGGGTGGCACCCGGACGTTGTGCGGGAGGTCGAGGTCCTCGCCCACGACGCGGATGGCCGCCCCGCCCGCGCGCAGGCGATCCTGCATGTCTCGCGCGGTCCGCTTGTCCGCGACTTTGACCTGAACCTCGCGATCGAGCGACAACCTCCCGGCGCGATCAACCTCATCCGCCTCCCGAACGAGGCGAGCGACCCGGAGGAATTTCAGGTGCGCTGGCGGCTGACGCAGAGCGGACCGAAGACCCACATCAGCCTCGAGCTGAACGCCAACCTGGCGGTGCCCCGGATCGTTCCCCTCACCGGGGTCGGCGACGGACTGGCGGCCGGCTTCGTCGCGGCGCTGGCCCGCGGCGTCAGCCGCAACCGGTCATCCCGCCGTCCAGCGGGATGATCGTGCCGGTCAGGTAGGCGCCGGCCCGGGAGGCGAGGAACACGGTGAGGCCGACGACGTCGTCGGGGCGGCCGATCCGGCCGAGCGGGACCATCTGCTCGACCATCTCCTTCGCGTCCTGGCTGTCGAGCATGAAGGCGGTCATCTTGCTCTCGAACGGGCCCGGAGCGATCGCGTTGACGGTGATGTGCTCGGGGGCGAGTCGCTTGGCGAGATGTCGGGTGAGCATGTGCACAGCGGCCTTGCTCGCGCTGTAGCTGTAGTTCTCCATCACCGGCGGGCGCAGCCCGTCGACCGAACCGATGTTGATGATCCGCGCCGGGTTCGTCTCCGTCGCGGCGCCGCGGAGCGCGGGGAGCAGCGCCGTGGTGAGGTGGAAGATCCCCTCGACGTTCGTGTGGATGACGCGGTCCCAGCCGGACTCGGGGAACTCCTCGAGCGGGGCACCCCACGTTGCGCCCGCGTTGTTGACGAGGATGCTGAGCGTGTCGAGGCGCTCGCGCACCTGCTCGGCGAGTCGCCTCGCTCCCTCCGGCGAGGACAGGTCGGCGGCGATCGCGTGACAGCTGCCGAGCGTGCTCAGCTGCTCGGCGGTGGAGACGAGCTCGGCCTCCTTACGCGATGAAATGACGACGGTGGCGCCCGCCTCAACCAGCCCGCGGGCGATCATCGCGCCGACGCCGCGCGAGCCGCCGGTGACGAGCGCGGTGCGGCCGGAGATGTCGAACAGTTCGCTCATCAGTCGGCGAAGTCCGCGGGACGCTTCTCCAGGAACGCTGAGACCGCCTCGGGGAGCGCGTTACCGAACGTCGCCATGATCTGCTGGCGGTCCTCGTACTCGATCGCCGCCTGCTCGGAGGGAATCTCGAGCGCGCTCCAGATCCCACGCTTCGTCAACCGCACCGCCCACGGAGCCGACGCCGCGATCTGGACGGCGCCATCGACCGCACGCGCCGCCAACGCGTCCGGCTCGACCACGTCCGCGACAAGCCCGATGCGCAGCGCCTCGTCGGCACTCACGCGTCGGCCGGTGAGCATCAGTTCGTGTGAGCGCGAGGCGCCGATCAGGCGCGGCAGCAGCCAGCTCGTGCCCATGTCGCAGTTGGACACTCCGATGTTGAGAAACGCGGCGCGGAACACCGCGGCCGTGCTCGCATAGCGGATGTCGCTCCCGAGCGTCAACGCGAGCCCGAAGCCGGCCGCCGCGCCGTTGACGGCGGCGATCACGGGCTGGGGAAGGGCGCGCAGGGCGAGGATCGCAGTCGACATGTGCTGCTGGTTGGCAAGCCGGTCACGCGGCTCGTCGGCGCCGGTGTTCTCCGGAGCGGCGCCGTAGCCGTGGAGGTCGAGACCGGCGCAGAACGCCCGTCCGGCGCCGGTCAGGATGACCGCCCGGCAGGCGCGGTCGGCCCCCACGGTACGGAGCGTCGTATGCAGCGCCTCGCACAGCTCGGCGGTCATCGCGTTGAGCTGATCAGGCCGGTTCAGCGTCAGCCGCGTGACGTGCGGCGCGGGTTGGTCGACGAGGAGGAGCTCGGCCACGGGCGGCATCCTACCCGTGCGACGGGAACCGCCGTGCCCCTTCCTCGCGCTCCACCCGAAACGCGTTGGCGATGAACGAGACGAGGTGGTACTGGCCGACGAGCACCACGAGCTCGACGAGCTGGGCGTCGGTGTAGTGCGCGGCGAGCCGTTCCCACAGCGTGTCCTCGACGTCGTCGTGGTCGTGGAGCGCATCGACGAGTTCGATCAGGAGCGCCTGCTCAGGACTCCAACACGGATCCGTCGCCCCCGGACGCGCGGCCGTCGCGTCAAGCTGCTCCTCGCTCAGCCCGACCCGTTCGCCGTAGAAGATCGCGTGCACGCCCCATTCGTACTCGCATCCGCACCGCGCGCACGTCCGTTGGATCACGATCTCCCGGTCGAGCGCCGACAGCGTGCCGAAGTTCAACAGGTACGTGCCGGTGCTCCGGAAGCGCTCCAGGATCGCCGGGTTGTGGGCGACCGTGCGGAACAGGTTCAGGGGCGGGACGCCGGGCGGCATCATCCGCTCGAGTGTGCGGGCGAGTTCCGGGTCGTACGGCTCGGAGAGCGGGGAGAGGCGGGTGACGGCGGTCATGGGTATCCTCCAGGCAACGCGGCGCTTCGGAAACAGAAGCGCTCACGGTAGCGCTTCGGAAACAGAAGCACAAGAGAGCAACCCCCGTGACTCCGAAAGCCTCCCTCCCAAAGCCCGGCCGTCCGGTTCGAGGCTCGAGAACCGGCCGTCCGATCATGGCGCTGCTTGATCTCCTCGGACGACGCTGGGCGCTGCGCGTCGGCTGGGAGCTGCGCGACGGCGAGGCGCGGAGCTTTCGCGAGCTCCAGAGCGCGTGCGATGGAGCCTCCTCGAGCGTCCTCAACGAGCGACTCAGAGAGCTCCGCGCGGCGGGGGTCGTCGATCGCGACCCCGGCGGGTATCGACTCACTCCGCGCGGCGCCGAGCTGCTCGACCTACTGCTGCCGCTCGACGCGTGGGCTCAGGCGTGGACGGCCGCCGGGATCGCCGAAGCCGGCACGAGCGGCAACACGCCGGCCTCAAGATCAAGCAGCAGACGCTTGCGTTCAAGCCCTCCGCCGTAGCCGGTGAGAGAGCCATCGGCACCGATCACGCGATGGCAGGGCACGATGACCGCGACCGGATTGCGGCCGTTGGCGAGCCCGACCGCCCGCGGGGCGTCGGGGCTCCCGATGCGGCGTGCGATCTCGCCATAGCTCGTCGTCTCGCCGTAGGGGATCGCTCGCAGGGCGCGCCACACGCGCTGCTCGAACGGGTTGCCGGCGAGCGAGAGCGGCACGTCGAACGTCTGGCGGGCGCCGGTGAAGTACTCCTCGAGCTGCTGAACGGGCCCGGCGAACGCGCGGTCATCACGCGTCCACGCCGCGTCGCGGTGGAGCGGCCGGCGGCCGCCCTGCATCGAGAGGTGGTGCAGCGTTTCGCCGTCGCCAACGAGCATCAGCTCGCCGATGGGACTGTTGATGGTGGTGTAGAGCATGCGCGTATAACGATCGACGACGTCAGGACGTGAGATTACGAGGCGCCTCGGACTCGACCGAACTCTGGATTCGGCTCGCCGTCGTAGTGCGCGAGCAGCGCCCCGAGATTGAGCCCGCTCAGCTCATACCCGAACCGCCGTGCCACCTCAACGGTCGCCGGGTGGCGGTGGATCTCGAGCGGGTTGACCTCGTGATCGCGGGGGTGAAACCAGCGGTCGATGGGCTCGGCGCGCTCGACCCACGCCTCTCGCCACGGCAAGCCGATGAAGCTGAGCAGCTCGGCGACGGCCGCGCGATCGCCGCCGAGGACGCGCTCGGCGCTCGCACGCAGGAAGGGGATCCCGTCGAGGCGACCAGGAAGCTCACGGCCGTACATCCCGACTTCGGTCCACCAGTAGAGGCATTTCTCGTACGGACTGAGTCCGTTCCAGTTCGACGCGTACGCGCGCTGGAACACGTTGCGGTCCTTCGGCCCGAGGGTGGCGAGCCGCGTGTAGGTGTCGTTGCGCGCTCCGCCCGCGAACGTGCCGCGCTCGAGGTGGGCGAGCGCCGTCGGCACGGGATGCCGGGTCAGATGGACGATCCGGAGGCGCTCCGGCAGACGCGCGGCGAGCAGGGGGAGGACCGGAAACAGCGGCCACCCCGTCTCGACGTACGGGCGCTCGAGATGCTCGATCCACTCGACGTGCATCGCCACCTCAGGGACGGCGAGGATCGCCCCCGGGTCCGCGTAGCGGCGGAAGAACCGGCGCGGCGCGTACCGCGGGCCGAGCGGCTCGTGCGCGGCCGTGACCTCGGGATACAGGATCCCGATCGCCCTCGCCAGCCGGTCCGTTCCGCAGTGTCCCGCACTGAGGAACATGACCACCGGCGAACCGCCCATGCCCTGAACCTACACGATGCACCTGAAACTAGGCGTCAGGAGTGCGGAGCCGTCGAGGCGGTGGCGGCGGCCCCGTCGCCGCTCCCCGACGGAGCCAGGTCCATCGCCTCGGCGACGAGCTCATACGAGCGCCGCCGCGCCGCGTGCTCGTGCGTGATCGTGACGACGATCACCTCGTCGGCGCCGTATGACGCGACGAGCTCGTCGAGGCCCGCGCGGACGGTCGCCGGGGATCCGATGATCCCGCGTCGGCCCGGAAGCGAGCCGGTGAGCGGCTTGCCTTCGGACTCGAGGAACGCGGTCGCCTTCTCGACCGACGGAACCGGAATCAGCTGGCCCCGACGCAACATCGTGAGGGACATCCGGCTGCTCGTCGCAAGCCGCTGGGCCTCCTCGTCGGTGTCGGCGCACAGCACCCAGGCGGCGACCGCCGTCATCGGCGCGTTCAGGCGGCGGTCCCCGGCGGCGAACCGCTCGCGGTAGGCCGCTGCGATCTCGCTGCCGTCCGGGTTGATGAAGTCGGCGAACGCATAGGGGATCCCGAGCTGCGCGGCCCAGACAGCGCTCTGCGGTGAGGACCCGAGCAGCCACAGGGCGGGCATCTCGGGCCGGCCGGGCAGAACCTCGGCGAGCCTCGCGAACGGGTGCTCGGAGGGCAGGTCGTTCTCGAGGTAGGCGAGCAGCTCGGCGAGCTGGTCCGGGAAGTCGTCCGGCGCCGCGGTGCGCCGATCCCGTTGAAGCGCGAATGTCGTCAGCGGGTCGGTTCCGGACGCCCGGCCGATCCCGAGGTCGATCCGGCCGGGATACAGCGCGGCGAGGATCGAGAACGTCTCGGCGACCTTGAACGGGCTGTAGTGGGGCAGCATCACGCCGCCGCTGCCGACGCGGATCTGCGACGTGGCCGCCGCGATCGGACCGATCAGGGCCTCGGGGCTCGCGCTCGCGAGCATCGGGCCGCCATGGTGCTCGGCCACCCAGTAGCGGTGATAGCCGAGCGAATCGGTGAGCCGCGCCAGGTCAAGCGTGTTGGCGAGGGCGTCCGCGCCGCTGGCGCCCTCGGAGACCGGCGACTGGTCAAGGACTGAGATCCGCACTTGCATCGATACTAGTGTCTCGATTCCGAGGTTCGGCGCCGCCGGGGGTGCCTCGACTGCAATCGAACCTCGGAGTCGGGACACTGGTCGGGGTGAACTGCGCTTCGACAGCGAGCTCGGCACTCCGTACGGTCTTCGCCACCCGGTACGTGACCCCGCTCCGGGAGGGCGGCTCACTGCCAGGACTCACCGAGGCCAACGACGATGGGCTCTACGTCGTCAAGTTCCGAGGCGCCGGCCAGGGGGTGAAAGCGCTCGTCGCCGAGGTGATCGTCGGTGAGCTCGCCCGCGCGCTCGGCCTGCTCATCCCGGAACTCGTCGCGATCGAGCTCGAGGCGGCGCTCGGCGCGGCGGAGCCGGATCCGGAGATCCAGGAGCTGATCGTCGCGAGCGTCGGTATCAACCTCGGCGTCGACTTTCTCCCGGGCGCGCTCGCGTACGTTCCCGGCGCCGGGTTCGCGCCCGACCCCGCCGTCGCCGCCGAGGTCGTCTGGCTTGACGCGTTGACGACAAACGTCGACCGCACTCCCCGGAACCCGAACCTGCTCGTCTGGCACGGCCGGATGTGGTTGATCGATCACGGCGCGGCCCTCTACCTGCACCATCAAGGCCTCGAGCCGGAGCGGGATGCCGTCCGGGCGTTCCCGCTCATCGCTGAGCACGTGCTGCTGCCCTTGGCGGGGTCGATCACCGAGGCCCACGCGCGGCTCGCTCCCCGCGTGGACTGCGAGCTGCTTCAGCGCATCGCGGGGCTGGTGCCGGACGACTGGCTCGGCGACACCGATCCGGAGGTGTACGTCGATTATCTGGCGCGCCGCGTGCAGGACGGCGCGTTCGCGGAGGAGGCGGAGCGTGCCCGAGTCGACGCGTAGTCCGTTCTCGTACGCGATCCTCCGCGTGGTCCCGCGGGTCGAGCGCGGCGAGCGCTTCAACGTCGGCGTGGTCCTGTTCTGCCGCCAGCGCGACTTTCTCGGCATCCGGACGCTGCTCGACCCGGTGCGGCTGGGTGCGCTCGCTCCCGGGGTCGACGCCGCACAGCTCGAGGCCCACCTCCAGGGCCTGTGCCACGCGGCCACTGGCGACCCACGCGCGGGAGCGCTCGCCGCGCTCCCCGCCTCCGAGCGCTTCGGCTGGCTCGTCGCGCCGTCGAGCACGATCATCCAGCCCTCGGAGGTCCACACGGGTCTGTGCGAGGACCCGCAGTCCACGCTCGACGCGCTGTTCGCCGAGCTCGTCAGTCCGGTCGATGCATCCTCACCGAGGCGGGATGACATCGTGTAGCTCAATGGTTCGTGTCCAGCCGATCTCGATCTCCGACACGCGCCCGCTGCGACATGCCGTGCTCCGGCCCCATCAGAGCGTCGAGGCGATCGTCGACCACGAGCTGCCGGGTGCGTTTGCGGTCGGCGGATTCGACGAGAACCGGCGGCTGATCGCGGTTGGTTTCGTTTCGCCGGACGGGGGACCCGGCGCCTGGCGCGTACGCGGAATGGCGACTGCGCCCGAGGTACGCGGCCGGGGCGCCGGGAGCGCCGTGCTCGAGGCGCTCGTCGACCATGCGCGCGCACAGGGCGCCGACCGCGTGTGGTGCAACGCGCGGCTCGCCGCTCGGACGCTGTACGAGCGGGCCGGGTTTGAGGCGGCCTCCGAGGAGTTCGAGATCCCGGAGATCGGCCCGCACTACGTGATGGAGCTGACGCTCAGCTGAGCCGTTCCGGTTCGGTTTCGCGCCCGATCCGCTTGCGTCGGCCGGCGCCCCAAGCGGGGTCCTGGCGTGTGAACCGGTACAGCGCGGCGGGCCGGCCGCCGGTCTCGCGGCGTTCCTCGCCGGTCGGCTCGA
Source organism: uncultured Solirubrobacterales bacterium (assembly GCA_963850335.1). GTDB lineage: Bacteria > Actinomycetota > Thermoleophilia > Solirubrobacterales > Solirubrobacteraceae > Palsa-465. The sequence continues at coordinate 168,012 of CAWKKY010000006.1, forward strand.
TCAGCCCGGTGGCGCGCAGGTCCCGGGCGAACGTCGCCGGGTCGTAGGCGGTGGCGGCGATTGCCTCGTATACGCCCCGGGCGTCGGCGAGCGTGAACGGGCCCGCGAGGACCCCGACCGCGACGTTCGACCACCACAGCTTTCCGCGGACCCGCTCGAGGGCGGCGGCCAGGATCGCGGCGTGGTCGAAGGCGAGCACGGGGTGGTCGGCCACCGCGACCCACCGGGCGAACGGATCGGTCGGCCTGGTGCCCGGCGGCACGAGTGCCAGATGGGCGACCGTGGGGATCCAGCCTCGCGGGTCCCGGCCGGGCTCGGCGAACGTCGCGAGTTGCTCCAGGTACAGCCGGTCAAGGCCGGTCTTCTCGCGCAGTTTGCGCGCTGCGGTCTCCGCCGGGTCTTCCTCCGGGCTGACGAATCCTCCTGGGAGGCCGACCTGGCCATCCGGTCGCTGCACGACGAGCACGACGAGCTTCCGGGAGCGGACGCTGAGCACGACGATGTCGACGGCGAGGGCGGCCGGTGCCGGGAAGCCCGCACTGTTCGTCGCCCGCCAGATTCCAGCCCTTGACAGCTTTTGGTCCATGTGCCAATAATACCACGCAGGAGTTATGGTCAGAAAGACAAGAAGGAGGCCGAGGATGGCCGAGGTCAAGACATATCCGTTTCTGCGTCACCTGCGCGCCGAGCCCACGGCACACGTGATGCGCTACCGCGGAGGGCGGCTCGCGGCCCACGGCCCGGGGCTCACGTTCTGGTTCGCCCCCAACCGCGCGGCGGTCGCCGAGATCCCCCTCGGCGATCAGGAGCTGCCGTTCCTGTTCCACGTGCGCAGCGGCGATTTCCAGGCGCTCATCGTCCAGGGTGTGGTCACGTTCCGTTTTGCCGACCCGGAGAAGGTCGCCGCCCGGATCGACTTCACGCTCGATCTCGCGAGTGGGAACTGGACCGAGACCCCGCTGGAGCGGGTGCAGGGGCTGCTCGTCCAGATGGCTCAGCAGTACGTGATCGACGAGCTCGCGGCCTCAGAGCTCCGGGAGATCCTCGCCGCGGGCGTCGCGCCGATCCGCGAGGTGATCAGCCGCGGGCTCGCCGCCGAGGCCGGCCTCGCCGAACTCGGGCTCGAGATCATGACCGTCCGGGTATCCGCGCTCGCCCCGGAAGGCGACGTCGAGAAGGCGCTCCAGCAACCGACGCGGGAGGCCATCCAGCAGCAGGCCGATGAGGCGACGTTCTCCCGGCGGGCGCTCGCGGTCGAGAAGGAGCGTGCGATCTCCGAGAACGAGCTGCACAACCGAATCGAGCTCGCGCGGCGCGAGGAGGCGCTCGTCGCCCAGCAGGGCGCCAACGATCGGCGCCGTGCCGAGGAGCAGGCGGCGGCCGGGGCGATCGCCGCCCAGGCGGCGGACGACGAACAGCGGCTCGTCGCGCAGCGCAAGGCGGACGCGCTCCAGCTGCTCGAGGCGGTTCGCGTTCAGGCCGAACGCGAGCGCGGCGAGATCCAGGCGTCGCTCGGGCCGCAGCTGCTCACTGCGCTCGCTGCCCGCGAGCTGGCGGCCGGGCTCGGCAAGGTCGAGCACCTGACGATCACCCCGGAGCTGATCACACCACTGCTGAGCGGCCTCGCGAACGGGCACACGGAGGGGTGACGATGCTGCCGCGCTGTGTGCTCATCGAACGCGCGACCGAGTACGACGGGCTGCTCGCCCGCCACGGCACCCGCGAGGCGGTCCGGTTCTTCCTCACCCAGCGTGGGCTGTCGCTCGAGGCGATCGAGGCGCGCCACCGCCAGCAGCAGGGGTTCCGCGCCGTCGTGCTCGGCGCGATCCCCTCGGACTGGCGGCGGGCGAGCATCCGGCGCGAGGAGCTCGACCGGTTTCTGTTCGAGGACGACGACATCATCGTCGTGCTCGGGCAGGACGGGCTCGTCGCCAACGTCGCGAAGTACCTGGACGAGCAGCCCGTCATCGGCCTGAACCCGCTCCCGGGCGTCAACCCTGGTGTGCTCGTCCCGCACGCGCCGCCGGCGGCACCAGATCTGCTGCGCGACGTCGCCGCGGGCCGGGCGCAGTTCCAGGCGCGGACGATGGTCGCGGCGGAGCTCGACGACGGCCAGTCGCTGACTGCGCTGAACGAGATCTTCGTCGGCCACGTCTCTCACCAGTCGGCTCGCTACCGGCTGGCGCTCGGGGAGATCGAGGAGCGTCAGTCCTCATCTGGCCTGATCGTCGCCAGCGGGACCGGGGCGACGGGATGGGCGGCGAGCCTTCACCTCGAGCGCCACTCCGCGCTCGTCATGCCTACGCCGGAGGAGCGGCGCCTTGCCTTCTTTGTGCGCGAGCCGTGGCCGAGCGTTGCCACCGGGACGTCGTTGACTGAGGGGAGCCTCATCGGGGGCGAGCAGCTGCACATCCGCAGCGAGCTCGCCGACGGCGGCGTCGTGTTCGGCGACGGCATCGAAACCGACCGGCTCGCGGTCGGCTGGGGTCAGCAGGTATCGGTCGGCGTCGCCGGTCGAGTGCTGCGGTTAGTGAAGTAAGACGTGGCCCCGGTGCTATCCCTCAGTGCGACTCGAACATCCCGTGGTCGAGCGCGTAGGACACGAGCTCGGCGCGGGTCTCCAGTCGCAGCTTCTGCTGGATGTGCTGCCGGTGGGTCTCGATCGTCCGGACCGAGAGATACAGCTGATCGGCGATCTCGCGGTTCGTGTGACCGAGCGCGATCCGTCGCAGCACATCGACCTCGCGTTCGGTGAGATCGTCCGGCGGCCCGGGTGGGGGCTCAGCGGCGATCCGGGCGCCGAGCTGCGGATTGAGATAGATCTCGCCCCCAGCGGCCCGTCGGACCGCCTCGACGAGCTCCGACTCGGCGGCTTCCTTCAGCACGTAGGCCAAGGCTCCCGCCCGCAGGGCCTCCCGGGCGAACGCCGGGTCTTCCTGCATGGTCAGCACGACGATCTGCGTGTCCGGTGACTCTTGGCGCAGCTGCGGAATCGCCTCTAGCACGGACCCGCCCGGCATGTTCAGATCGACGACGAGCACGTCGGGGTGATGCCCCCGCACGTACCGTCGCGCCGTGTCGACGTCACCGGCTTCAGCGACAACCTCGAAGCCGGCCTCCCCGTTCAGCAGCAGCTCGAGGCCACGCCGAACCACCTGGTGGTCATCCGCGAGGATGATCCGAATCGGTCCCGTTGTTCCGCCGCCTTGCCCTGCCGGCGCCGATTCTGCGTTGCTCATGCCCGAGACGCTACCCGACTGCGCGGGCGGTCCGCGAAATCTCGTGTGCTGACGGGTGGTTCGCCACGATCCTGAGGGCGATCGACCGCGATCAGGTGCGTGGAGGTGGTGTCAGCCGCGGCGCATCAGGCGCCCGACCGCCGCCATCAGCTCGTCGGTCTTCTCGTCGCGCTCGGACGCCGACTCGGCGCCCATCACGCAGTGGTGCGCGTGATCGTCGAGCAGGCCGAGCGCGACCTTGTCGAGTGCCGCCTGCGCGGCGCCGATCTGGGTGAGCACGTCGATGCAGTAACGGTCGTCTTCGACCATGCCCTCGATGCCGCGGATCTGACCCTCGATCCGGCGTAGCCGGGCGAGCAGATCGTCCTTTGATGCGGAGTAGCCGCGTGTCCCTGTCTGTGCCATAGCCGCAATATACCACTACCCCCTAGGGGTATATACTCGGTACCAATGAGCGTGATCTGGCACGGCCTGCGCGATGCCTTCCTGATGGCCTGGGAGGTGTGGTGGGCCCTCGTCCTCGGCTTCGCGATCTCCGCGATCGTCCAGGCATGGGTCCCGCGCGAGCGCGTCGAGCGGGCGCTGAGCGGTGGCGGCCCGAGGTCGATCGGCTGGGCGACGGGCCTCGGAGCCGCGTCCTCGTCGTGCTCGTACGCCGCGGTCGCGATCGCCAAGTCGCTGTTCCAGAAGGGCGCGAGCGCGGCGAGTGCGCTGGCCTTCCAGTTCGCCTCGACCAACCTCGTGTGGGAGCTCGGGCTCGTCCTCTGGGTCCTCATCGGCTGGCAGTTCACCGTCGCCGAGTACCTCGGCGGGATCGTGATGATCGTCTTGATGGCGGCGCTGCTGCGGCTGTTCGTCAACCGGCGCCTTGAGGAGAGCGCCCGCGAGCACGCGCTCGAGGCGGACAGCGGGCACCAGCACCACAGCGTCACCAGCACGCTCAGCTGGCGGCGGCGGCTGACCTCACTCGAGGCGTGGTCCGACGTCGCTCACAACTTCCGCGGCGACTGGAAGATGCTGTGGAAGGAGATCACGATCGGGTTCCTGCTCGCCGGGTTTGTGGCCCAACTCGGCAATGGCTTCTTCGAGAGCCTCTTCATCCAGCACGCTGCGGAACCGGTGAAGGCGATCGAGAACGTGCTCGTCGGGCCGCTCATCGCCGTCCTCAGCTTCGTCTGCTCGGTCGGCAACGTGCCCTTGGCGGCCGTGCTCTGGTCCGGCGGGATCAGCTTCGCCGGCGTGCTCGCGTTCCTCTATGCCGACCTGATCGTGCTCCCGATCCTGCTCATCTACCGCAAGTACTACGGGATGAAGTTCACGGTGCGGATCTCCGCGCTGATGCTCGCCACGATGGCGATCGCGGCACTCGTGGTCGGCGGTCTGTTCAGCCTGCTCGGCGCGGTCCCCTCAGGGCCCCGCCCCACCCGGGCCGACATCTTCGGCCAGATCACGGTCAACTACAAGCTGTTCCTCAACGCGTTCGGCCTCGTCGTGTTCGGGGCGCTGTTCTGGATCACCTCGCGGCGCGGCGCCACCGACCCCGTCTGCGGGATGACCGTGGATCGGGGAAAGGCGCTGACCGCGGTCGTTGACGGCAAGACCCTGTACTTCTGCTCGGAGGGGTGTCGGCAGAGCTACGGGGCCGGTGGCGCCGAGGGCACACAGCTCACGCACGCCCACGCGCACTGACGCCGGCCGTCGCCCCCTCGGCGATGCCGTCCCGGAAGCCCTCGCGGTAGCTCGGGTAGCGCGGGGTGAAGCCGAGCTCCCGCTTGGCCTTGGCGTTCGAGGTGCCGCGGATCTGGGTCATCATCGAGACCCCCACCTCGCCCGCCGCCAGCCGCCCGATCCACGCGGGAACATGACGGGGCGGCTTGGCGCCGAGCGCCTCGGCGAACGCGGGCAGCCACCGGGACACGGGGGCCGGTTCGTCGTCGGCGATGTTGTAGACGCCGGGCGCGCCGCGGTCGATCGCCAGGACGGCCGCCTCGGCAGCATCCTCAACGTGCGCGAACGACCAGACACCGGCGGCGCTGCCGATCAGCGGCAGCGCGCGTTTACGGACGATCGCGGCGATGTCGCCGTCCGCCGCCATGTTCGTGCCGGGCCCGTAGAAGCTCCCGTAGCGCAGCACGACACCCTCGAGTCCGCCAGCGGCGAGGACCGCCGCTTCGAGCTGGCGGATCGCCTGCAGCGACGCGCGCTGGTGGGTCGGCGGTGCCGGATCGAACGGGTCATCCTCGACCTTGGGTGCGGTGCCGGTGCGGGCGTAGTTCCAGCCGCCGTAACTCTGGGCGATCAAACGGCGCGCGCCGGCCGCCCGGGCGGCCGCGACGAGATGCTCGGTCCCCTCGGTGCGCAACCGGTTCGTCTGCGCGAACACGTCGTCGAAGCGACGGTAGTTGGTGGCGCCGGCGAGCGCGGTGAGTTGGTGAATCACGACCTCGGGCTCGGCCCGCATCACGGCCTGCATGACGGCGGGTTTTGCCAGCGCGTCGGCGACCGCGACCTCGGCTCCGAGCGCCCGTAGCTCCTGCACCTTCGCCGCCGAGCGGGTCATCGCCGTCACCTCATGACCCGCCGCGACGAGCTTGGGGACGAGCCGCCGACCGACGGCACCGCTTGCTCCTGCAACAAACACCTTCATCGTGGGCTCCCTTCTGCGTGGTGGTGGGCTCTGAGACGAGAACCGCCGCGCGTTTGTGACAGCGGGTCATCCCGATCGGGTGATGTTGGGGGGAGCCTCGTCCCAGTAGCCTCGCGGAGCTATGGCAGACGCCAACCCCGGGGGTGCACCACAGGAGATGACGGCCGAGCAGGCCGACGCGATGATCGCCAGCCCCAAGTTCGTCGCGATGCTCGTCATCGTCTCGGTCATCGGCGTGATCGTCGCGCTGGCGGCGTGGTGCTATCTGGAGGGGCTCTACCAGATCCAGCGGGAGCTGTTCACGCATCTGCCGCACGCGCTCGGCTACCAGAACGGACCCCCAAAGTGGTGGTATCTCGTCGTCCTCGGGATCGCCGGAGTGCTCGTGGCGTTGGCGATCAAGCTGCTCCCGGGCGACGGGGGACACATTCCGGCGAAGGGCCTGGCGCCCGGCGGCCCGGCTAGCCCTCGGGTGCTGCCCGGCGTCATCCTCGCGGGCCTTGCTGCGGTGGGCTTCGGTCTCGTGCTCGGGCCGGAGGGACCGCTGATCGCGCTCGGCGCGGGCGTTGCGGTGCTCCTCATCAGCCTGTCCGGGCGGGACCTGCCACCGCAGCAGCTGATGGTGGTCGGCGCCGCCGGCAGCTTCACGGCCCTCGCGTTCATCTTCGCCTCGCCGCTGATCGCGGCCGTGATCCTGATCGAGGCGACCGGCCTCGGCGGCCCGAAGCTCCGCGTCGTGCTCATCCCCGGGTTACTCGCCGCCGGGATCGGGACGCTCGTCTCGCTCGGACTCGGCGCCTTCACCGGCTTGAGCAATTCGGCGTACGCGCTCGGGCCGGTCGAGCTGCCCGCCATCGGTCACCTCAAGCCCGGCCAGTTCGGATGGACGATCGTGTTCGCGATCGCAGTCGCCGCGGTGACCTTCGGGGTGATGCGCGGCGGCATGCTGACCTACGGATTCGTCTCCCGCCGACGATTGATTGTGTGGCTGCCGCTCGTCGCGCTGCTCGTCGCGGGGATCGCGATCGCGTTCACGCAGGCGTCGGGCAAGAGCATCGACAACGTGCTCTTCGACGGCCAGGCGCAGCTGCCCGGGCTCGTGGCTCAGGCGGGCGCGTGGTCGATCGGGACGATGGTGCTGCTGATCGTGTGCAAGGGCATCGCCTACAGCCTGTCGCTCGGCAGCTTTCGTGGCGGCCCGACGTTCCCGGCGATCTTCCTCGGCGCCGCCGCCGGGATCCTCGCCTCGCATCTCCCCGGCTTCCCGTTGGGCGCGGCCGTCGCCGTCGGGATCGGCGCGGCCGTCGTCGCTGTGCTCCGGCTTCCGCTCGCCTCCGTATTGCTGGCAACGCTCCTGACCACAAAGGCCGGGGGGGCCGTCGAGCCGCTCATCGTCGTGGGCGTCGTCGTCGCTTACGTGGTGACGCTGATGCTCTCGCGCGCGCTGCCGCTGTCTACTCAGAGCGCCGCGCAATCGGCGACAGCGGATAGCCGAGGTGGCTGAGCTTGTCCGGATTGATGATTGAGCGGATCGACGTGATCACTGAACCGGAGATCTCGAACGAGAACACGTTGATGAGGCGGTCCTCGGCGTCGAAGTTGAGCGTGCCGGGCTGGCCGTTGATCTCGGCGACCTCGATCCGCGCGGCGATCGCCTCGCCCTCACGGCCGAACGCCGCGAGCAGCCGCGACACCCGGGCGCTGCCGTAGATCGGGCGGGGGAGTCCGCGGCCGATGCCACCGCCGTCGCCGTAGAAGACGACGTCCGGAGCGAGCAGCTCGAGGACGCGCTCGACGTCGCCGTCTCCGAGCGCCTCGACGAACGAGCCGGTGAGTTCCTGCTGTGCGGCCCGGTCGATGGCGAACCGCGGCTTGCCCTCGTCGATCCGGCGTCGCGCGCGGGTGAAGATCTGCCGGCAGTTGACCTCGCTGCGGTCGACGATCGCCGCGATCTCGTCGTAGCCGTAGCCGAACACCTCGCGCAACAGGAACACCGCACGCTCGACCTCCGACAGGGTCTCGAGCAGGACGAGGAACGACAGCGACAGGGAATCGGCCATCTCGGCCACCTCCGCCGGGCCGGGGTCAGGGGCAGTGAGCAGCGGCTCCGGCAGCCACGGCCCGAAGTAGGTCTCGCGCTTCACGCGGGCAGAGCGCAGCTCGTCGATCGCGAGGCGGGTGACGACGGTGGTGAGGAACGCCTTCGGCGACGCGATCTGCTCGCCGCCGCGGCGCGCGCGCTCGAGCCGCAGGAGTGCCTCCTGCACGAGGTCCTCGGCATCCCCGACGCTCCCGAGCATTCGGTAGGCGATCGAGAACAGCAGCGGTTGAAGGTCGGTCTCGTCCGGCATCTGAGAGCTCTCAGACGAATCGATACCCGGATTTGTGACACCCGTCGTTACGTCGAAGGTCATTGCCGCGTGCGGCGGCCGGTGAGACCGTCTGCGGAGTCATCGGCCGTACGAACGAAAGGACCCTCATGACAGACAGTGAACGACTCGTCCAGGACTATCTGGCGATGTGGAACGAACCGGACCCCGAGGCGCGCCGGGGGCTCGTGGCCCGCACGCTGACCGAAGACGCGACCTACCTGGACCCGATGATGAGCGGTGAGGGCGTCGATGGGATCAGCGCGATGATCGAGGCCGCCCGGGCCCAGTTCCCCGGCCATCGATTTGCGTTGCACGCGGGGCCGGACTCACATCACGATCGCTTGCGCTTCAGTTGGTCGCTCGCCGCTAACGGTGGAGCACCCGTGGCGGTGGGGACCGACTACGTGACCGTGTCGGACGACGGTCGGATGCGATCCGTGACCGGTTTCCTTGAGACCGGCGCGTGAGCGACGATGTCGCGGCGCCTGGCCGACCGGTCAGGCGGCCGCGGCGTCCGACGCCGGATCGGCCGCGAGTCGGTCCTCCTCGATGTGAATGATCAGCACCGGGATTCGGCTGTGGTTGAGGGCGAAGTGGCTCACGCTGCCGAGCAGTTGGGCGCGGAGCGCGCCGCGTCCGCGGGACCCCATCACGAGCAGGTCATGCCGGCCGGAGTCGAGCTGTTCGGTGAGCGTCGAGCGGATCGGTTCGTGGGTGAGGATCTTCGTCACCGGGATCGAGTCGGGGACCCGGCCGACGGCATCTCTGAGGATGGTGGTGGACTCGCGCTCGAGCTCTTCGGTGAGCGGCACGGCGGCCATCGCCGCGCCGGGCGAGTTGGCCCACGCCGGCGGGTGCGGGATCGCGGTGAGGATCGTCAGCCGACCATTGCCGCCGAGCGCGATATCGATCGCCTCGTCAAGCGCCTTGTCCGCGTGCGACGAGCCATCTACGGCCACGAGGATGTTGCGAAACATGACGACTCCAATACAAGTGAAGACTCGTTCCGTTGAACGGCCCGGACGAGGAGAGATTTGATTAGCAAGCTAAAGGTTAGCAAGCTAGACTGAGCCGGTGGACGATGTGAACGACCACACCGGCTCCGACGGGACTGACGCGTTTCTCACCGCGTTCGACTCGCTCGCGCAGGCCGTGCGGCGTGCCCGCGGGGTCCCGGCCCAGCCGGCTCAGGAGGCGCTCACCCTGTCGCAATACGGACTGCTTCAGGGCCTGACAGAAGGGGGACAGGCCCGAGTCGTCGAGCTCGCGAACGCCGCCGGCGTGACACCCCCGACCGCAACCCGGATCCTCGACGCCCTCGAGCGGCGCGGAATCGTCGAGCGCCGCCGGGCGCCCGAGGACCGCCGTGGGGTGACGATCACGCTGACGCCAAACGGACGCGAGCTGCTCGACACCCAGCACGAGTGGCTCCGGTCGCGCCAGGAGGCGTTCTACGCCGAGCTGCCCGCGGTCGAGCGGGCGGTCGCGGCCGACCTCCTGGTGCGACTTGCGGCGCTGATCGACGAGCTCGCGCCCGGGCCGATCGCCTGCGACTAGTTGAGCTGCCCCCGATGGGCTCTGAGATGGACGCCGATGTCAAGGGTCGGCTGATTGATGTGGTCGGGTTTGTCAGGTCTGGGTGGGTGCTGGGGGAGCGCGAACCATATGCCCGCGAAGTCGGCTCGGCGCACCGTCAGCAGGCCGGCGATCGCGCCCGCGGTCAGCGTCATCGGCAGCACGCCGGCGCGGGTGATGACGAGCCAGCGCGAGACACTGTCGAGCTCACCGGCCGGCGGGTTGATCGTGCTGAGCGCGTGACGTCAGCGCGCGAGCCGGCCCCGGGCCGGGAGCGGTGCCGCGGTGTCGGCCATCACCGCGGAACCTACACGCTGCAGCGACTCACCGAACCGGTTTCATCCGATGTCGAAATCGGGCCGGTTGGTCCGTCGTGGATGATGAGGGCCGCACGCGGCGGCCAATCACCACCACAGGAGGCGAGATGCCCGAGTATCTGATGCTCATCTACATGCCGGCCGAGAACCCGCTCAGCCCGGAGGAGATGGCCGAGATGTACCCGAAGTGGGACGCGTACACCGAGAGCCTGCGTGACGCCGGACTCTTTCTCGGAGGCAATGCCCTGCAAGGCGTCGAGGTCGCAACCACGGTCCGCGAGCGGGGCGGCGAGACCCAGATCACCGACGGCCCGTTCGCGGAGACCAAGGAGGTCCTCGGGGGCTATTACCTCGTCGAGGCGCCTGATCTCGACACCGTCCTCGCGCACGCGGCGCGGATCCCGAACATCGCCTACGGGTCTCTTGAAGTCCGGCCGATTCTCGACACCGGCGCCCGGGAGGCGCGTGCCGGCGAGGCCCAGGCGCGCGCGTAGCCGATACCCCGGCGCGCGCGTCGCCGGTACCCCGGCGCGCGCGTCGCGGGCACCCCCGTGGATCCCCCCAACCGGGGGGTTTGTGACACCTCCCGGTTGCCGGGTTCCGCTGATGCGAGGATGCTCGGTGCATGCGTGGCCTGACAGACGTTGCTCGTTTTCGTGCCGAGGATCCAGACGAGGTTGTGACCGCCTCGCTCGCCTGCCCGTTCTGCCTGGGCGGGGACGAGGTCGCGTGGGCTCTCGACTCCGAGCGCGACCGCTACGACGCAGCCGTGCGCTGTGAGTGCGGTCGCTGCGAGCAGTCGTGGAAGGTCTATGTCGCGCCGGACCAGATGCTGCGCCTCAGCCTGCTCCACGCGCACATTCAGTAGTTGCCCTGGCTGCGATCCGGGCTGCGGCGTCGGTACCGTTGGGACATGCCTGAAACGGTTGTCTGGAGGTCAACCTGGACGCCGGAGTAAGCGAGGTCGCACGGTTCCTCGCCCAGCGAGCCCCGTTTGACACGCTCGCCCCGGAGGAGCTGGGCGCGGTCGCGGCCGAGACGGAGATCGAGTTCCACCTTCCCGGTGCGGTCATCCTCAGCGAGGACGGCGGCCCCGTCACGTTCCTGCGCGTGATCCACGGCGGCTCGGTCGATATCTCGCACGAGGGCAAGCTGCTCGATCTGCTGCACGCTGGCGACACGTTCGGTCACGCGGCGATGCTGTCCGGCCTCCCGCCGGGCTTCGAGGCCCGGGCGGTCGAGGACACGCTCTGTTACCGGATCCCCGTCGCCGTCGCGCGCCCTCTGCTCGAGCGCGCCCGCGCCCGGGAGCTGATGGTCGGCGTCCACGAGCCCGGGCACCAGCCCGTGGCGGGGCTGATCCGCTCGGCGACCGTGACGTGCACCCCGATGGAGAGCATCCGCGAGGTCGCTCGGCGGATGACCTCGGCGGGCGCCACCTCGGCGATTGTCGAGCGCCGCCCCGGGGACGGATTCGGGATCGTCACCGACCGCGACATCCGGACCCGGATCGTCGCCGCCGGCCTTCCGCTGAGCGCGCCGGTGTCCAGCGTGATGACGACGCCGGTGTTCTCCGTCACCCCGGATCGGCTCGGGGGCGAGGTGCTGTTTGAAATGCTCGAGCGCGGCATCCGCCACGCTCCCGTCGTCAGCGAGCGGGGCCAACTCGTCGGCGTCGTCGAGGATGCGGACCTGTTCGCGGTTCAGCCGCGGTCATGGTTCGGGGCGCGCCGGGGAATCGCCCGCGCCCAGGATCTCGACGCGCTCGCCACCGTCTCCGCCCGCCTACCGGAGATCGTCGTCGACCTGCACGCCGCCAACCTCCGTGCCCTGGAGGTGGTGCGGGTGCTCTCGGCACTCGTCGACTCGATGACCGTGCGGGCGATCGAGCTCGCCGGTGGCCCGTTCCGGCTGCCGTCCGACGGGCTCGTGTGGGTCGCCGTCGGCAGCCAGGCACGGCGCGAGCTGACGCCGGCCTCGATCGCCCGCGGCGCGATCGTCTGCAGCGATGCGCCGCCGGCGGGATGGACCGGGGCGATCAGCGACGCGCTGACCCGGTGCGGGCTGTCCGGAGAGGTCGTCGCGCACACGCCGCAGGAGTGGCGTGACGGCAACCACGCCGAGGAGTTGGCCCTGACCGTCCTCGTGGAGCGCCGCGCGCTATGGGGAACGCCGCGTGATCCGCTGCCCGTCGCCGAGGGGTCGGTGCGCGACGAGGTGCTCGCAGCTCTGGCCCGCCGCGCGATGGAGGTCCGTCCCCCGACGGGTTTCGACGCCGACGCCGTGCTCGATGCCGACGGCAACCGTCAGCCCCTGCTCGACATCCGCCGCGCGGCGGTCATTCCGATCATCGAGATCGCACGCTGGGCGGGCGCCGCGGCGGGCCTCGTCGATGGTTCCACCCAGGACCGATTCCGGGCGGCCGCGGCGGCGGGGGTGCTCAGCGACGGTGATGCGCAGACCCTGCACGATGCGTTCGAGCTCGCGCTCGAGCTCCGGATCGGGCACCACATGACCCAGCTTGCCGCCGGGGCACGGGCCGACGACGCGATCGAGCCGCGGGACATCAGCCCGCTCACCCGCGATCACCTCCGTGACGTGTTCCGCTCGGTCGCCGGGGTGCAAAGGCGGCTGTCGGCGTGAGGCTCCGCTCGCCGCGCGGTGAGGCGGCCGAGAATTACGCGCGCGCGGGACGGCCGTCAGGCTCGACGCCGTGGCGCGAGGCGAGTTGGTGTGCGCTTGACCTCGAGCTGACCGGGCTCGACCCGCGCCTGCACGAGATCATTGCGGTCGGCGCGGTGCCGATCGAGGAGGGTCGGGTCGTGCTCGGCCAGAGCCTGTACACGCTCGTGCGAACGACGCAGCGTTCGGACCCGAACGCCGTGCTCGTCCACAAGCTCCGCGTCGCCGACCTCGCCGACGCGCCGCCGCTCGACGAAGCGCTCGACATGATCCTTGACGCCTTCACCGGCCGGGTGCCGGTGTTTCACACCGCGCCGGTTGAACACAGCTTTCTCGCGCCGCTGTTCGCCCGCCGCCGGCTCCGCTTCCCCTCCGTCGCCGACACCGAGGTCCTCGGGCGGGCGTGGCTCGGAGCCCGCGACGGCGAGCCGCCACCGTTCGTCCGGCTCGAGCGGCTGGCGCGGGAGCTCGGTCAACCCGCCGAGGTTCCGCACCACGCGCTCGGCGACGCGCTCACGACCGCGCAGGCGTTCATCGGCGTCGCCGCCCACCTCGATCAGGTCTCGCCGCAGACCGTGAACTCGCTCGTGCGCAGCCCACGGCTGCTGCGGCGGATCCGGGTGACGGCAGCCTAGTCGTCGACCGCGGCTGTCGCAGCGGGCGGCCGGCTACTTCGCCTTGGCGGTGAACGTCTCGGTCTCGGTGCAGGTCGGGAAGCTCGTGAGGCGTTGCGTGGCGGTCACCTTGCCGGTCACGACCCGCCCGAAGAACGTGCCGCTGATCCGGATCGACACAGAAGCTCCCGACGGGGGACGACTGCTCACGGCCCCGCTGAAGCTTCCGGACGTGATCGCGAGTGCCTTGAAGCTGTATGCCGGCGGGGAGTCGCCGGGAGGGCCGCCGCAGGTGGTGACCTCGTAGTGGAGTACAAGGCTGTCGACCGCTCTGCCGTTCGCGGACACGCGGAAGCTGATCGGAAAGCCGGGTCCGATCGTGCCCGAGTACTTGGCGCGATCTACCTGCCCGCCGCTCGATTGGGCGCTGAACGTGACCTTGCCGGAGCTGCACGTCGCGGCACCCGAGGCGCCACCGGTCCCGGTGATGACGAACGAGCCCGTCACCCGGGTCGTCTTCGCGGTCCCCGCGATCGTCATCGAGTCACCGTGACCGTCAGTGAGCTTCCCACTGAACTTGTGGTTGTGAGCTACCTTGACCTTGCCCTTGTTGAACACGAAGCTCGTGGGGCTGACGTTCACCGGGCAGGTCGCGGAGCCCTTGTTGATGATGGCCGGCAGCTGCACGTTGCTGACCGCGCCGTGGCTGACCGTGAGGGTGAGACGGAGCGGGGTGCCGCCCAGCTTTTGGCTGGTCGTGCCTCCGAACGAGGTTGACCCGGCCGCGGACGCGACCGCGCCGAACGTGAGCACACCGGTCAGGGCCACCGCCATGACGGCCAGCCTGCGGGCGAGGGTAAGCATCGTTTTCTCCTTCGTGGCCGGCCGTCGACGGACTCGCCGATGATACGGCGTGATCCGCCGGACGGCTCAGCCAGTCGGAGTCTTAGAACAGCTGCAGGTAGCGGTCGAGCTCCCACTGCGTGATCTGCTCGTGGGCGACCTGCCACTCCTTGCGCTTGACGTCGATGAAGTAGTCGACGTAATCGCCGTCGCGGGTCTTGCCGAGCGCCGCGCGCAGCGCGTCGTTCTTCTCGAGTTCGCGGGTGGCGTCGAGCAGGTTGGCGGGGAGCAGTTCGATGCCACCCTCCGCCCGCTGCTCCGGGCTCATCGTGTACAGGTTCGCCGTGTTCGGCTCGCCGGCGTCGAGCTTGCGGGCGACGCCGTCCATGCCGGCCGCAAGCATCGCCGTGGCCGCGAGATACGGGTTGCAGGAGCCATCGACCGTCCGGTCCTCGATCCGGCCCGCGTCGGGGACCCGCAGCATCTGGGTGCGGTTGTTGTAGCCGTAGCTGATGTACGCCGGCGCCCAGGTCGCGCCGCTCGTCGGCGCGCCGATGACGAGGCGCTTGTAGCTGTTGACGGTCGGCGCGGTGACCGCGATGTACGCCTTTGCGTTCGCCTTCAGCCCGCCGATGAAGTTGTAGGCGAGCTCGGACAGGCCGAGGCCCCGTGGGTCGTCGGCCACCGGGCGATCGAACACGTTCTCATCGTCCTTCCACATGCTGACGTGGAAGTGGCATCCGTTGCCGGTGAGGTTGGCGAACGGCTTCGGCATGAACGTCGCGATCAGACCGCGCTGCTGCGCGAGCGACTCGACCATGTAGCGGTAGAAGATCGCCCGGTCGCAGGTGGTGAGCGCCTCCGCGTACGCGAAGTTCTGCTCGAACTGGCCGTTGGCGTCCTCGTGGTCGGTGGCGTAGTTGTCCCACCCGAGCTGCGTCACGTACTTCGACACCGTCGAGACGAAGTCGAGGTTGCGCGTGAGCGCACGCATGTCGTAACAGGGGAGGTCAAGCGTGTCGAGCGGGTCGGCGACCTCGATCCCGCCGTCCTCGGTGCGGCGGACGAGGAAGTACTCGAGTTCGGCCCCGATCCGTGCCTCATATCCGTGCTCGGCGAGTTTGGCGAGCGCCCGGCGAAGGATCGTGCGCGGACAGAAGTCCCACTCCTCGCCCTCGACCGTGATGTCGCACGCGAACCGCGCGACGTTCGGCTGCCACGGGAGGATCGTCAGCGTCGTCGGGTCCGGCATCGCGATCATGTCCGGATCGTGCGGGCCCTGCCCGACGTCCCCGGCGGCGAAGCCGGCGAACCCGGCGCCGTCCTCGAGCAGGTCATCGATGTGGTGGGCCGGAACGAGCTTGGCGCTCGGCTTGCCGTGCATGTCGACGAACTGGGCGAACAGAAACTCGATGCCTTCGTCCTTGACGATTCGCCGGACATCATCGGCGTTCTGTGGGGGCGTGGTCATGAGCGCGAGCCTATCCGTGCGACGGCAGCGCTCACAATGGCCCGGGGCACGGTCCCCTGCGAGCTAGCATGTTCGACTCGCACATAGGAGGTGCACGAGGTCGTGTCGGTTAACGTCGAGGTGAGCGAGGAAATCCGGGGGCTTCGCGAGGAGAACCGGACGCTCTACGGCGTCATCAAGCTCGTCTCCTCATCGCTCGAGATGGCGCCGATGCTGGCCGGCGTCGTCGACCTGGCGACCGACGCCACCGGCTGCCACGCCTGCTTCATCTATCTGCTGGAGGACGGGCGGCTGACGATCCGGGCCGCCTCGCCGGTGTTCGCGGCGGCCGTCGGCAAGGTTTCGTTCTCGATCGACGAGGGCCTGACCGGATGGGTCGCCCGCCACCGGACGCCCGAGTTCATTCGCGACGGGGCGATGGAGGACCCGCGGATGAAGTTCGTTCCGCTGCTCGACGAGGAGCGCTTCCAGTCGATGGTCGCGGTCCCGATCCTGGCGCGGAACGGGGACACGATCGGCGTCATCGTGCTTCACACCCAGGCGCCGCACGAGTTCACCGAGGACGCGGTCAAGCTGCTCGTCCACATCGCCTCGCTCGTCAGCGGTGCGATCGAGAACGCCCAGCTCTATGACCGCGAGCGCAGCCGGGTCGACGCGCTGACCGACCTGTCCGGGCTCGCCCAGCAGGTGGCCGCCGCGGCGGACGCCGGCGAGCTCGGGCCGACGGTCGCCGACGGCGCGCGCCGGGTGCTCGGCGCCGAGGTATGCCAGCTCTATCAGCTCGACGAGGACGGCGACGGCCTGCAGTTGCTCGCGTCATCTCCGCGCGAAGTGGCGATTCCCGAGTCGCTCTCCGAGCCGGCCCTGCTCCTCGCCGCGCTCGAGGGGCGCGGTCACCGGCCGCCCGCGCGCTCGCTGTGGCCCGAGCTCGCGGTCGGCGACGTGCTCGTCACGCCGATGTCGGTCGGCAGCGAACGCGTCGGGCTGCTCTGCGCCGGCTCCGCGGCCGGCGGCGGGTTCGGCGAGGAGGACACCGAGATCGCCCGCGCGATCGCCCATCTGAGCGCGATTGCGCTCAAGCGCGCCGAGCTGATCCAGGGCCTGACCAACGCGAACATCGTCAAGGACCTGTTCGAGGCGCTCGCCGCGGGCGCCACGTCGTTCGCAGCGGCCAAGGCAGCCGAGATCCGCTGTGACCTGAGCGCCCCCTATCTGCTCGTCCATGCCGAGCCGGCGGGCGGCCGCGAGGCGGGCTCAGGCGCGTGGCGGGAGGCCGCCGAGACGATCGGCCGTGAACTCGCGGCGCTCGCGGGCACGAGCGCGGTCGAGGCCGGCCCGGGTCCGGTGCGGGCGCTGCTCGCGCTCGGCGTCGGCCGCTCGCACCGCGTCGAGAACGTGTTCCGGACCTGCCGCGAGCTCGGCCAGCGCAACGGCGCGGCGCTCGGCGTCAGCGAGCTGGCGAGCGTCCCGGGCGACGGGGCCCGGGCCTACCGCGAGGCGCGGGACGCGGCGACGATCGGCCGGGCGCTGCTCGGCGACGGCGGCGCGATCCCGTACGCCCAGCTCGGCGCCTACCGCTACCTCGTCCACATCGCCCCCGAGGACGCGCCCCACGACCGGATGCGGGGTGCCGTCGACCTGCTCATCGCCTACGACACCAAGCGCCGAACCGCGCTGCTCGACACGCTCGAGCGCTACCTGGCCGAACGCCGCTCGGTGATCGAGAGCGCCCGGGCGCTCTACATCCACCCGAACACGCTGCGCCAGCGGCTTGCCCGGATCGAGGAGCTCACCGGCCTCAAGCTCGACGCGGACGACCTGCTCTCCCTCGAGCTGGCGATCAAGCTCGCCCGGCTCCACGGGCGGCCCGGCGCGCCCTCGTAGCTCCGCGCGCCGGGAGCCGGTTCTGCATTGAGAGGGTGGAGGTGCGGCCGGGTCGTCCGAAACGGGCGGGAACGACCAAAACGTATGTGAGCGGCGCGGGAACGACCAAAGCGCACGTGAGCGGCGGCGGAATTCAGAGCTTTCTTGCGTTTCGGCCAACATCTCGCCCGAACGCAAGAAAGCGCCGGAAGACGCCGTCGTCGTCATGCGTTTTGGTCGTTCGACGGGCGCTCACATGCGTTGTGGTCGCCCGAGCCGGCGCTGTCGTGCGTCGTGCGTTGCCGTCGCGCCGGGGAAGGGATGAGCGACGGAACCGCTGCCCCCGCCCCTTCTCGATGCGCCTTTTCGTCGATCGAGCGGACCGGATGGAGCGGCGACCGGCGACCCGACGTCAGCCCTCGAGCACCAGGAACACCGGGATCTTCGCCTTGCGGCGGACCCGCTGGGGCTCCTGTTCCCAGAGGAAGTCGCTGACCCACCGGTTCCGATCCGGGTCGGCGGCCATCACGATCGCCTCACAGCCTTCCTTTGCCGCCTCGCCGATGATCCGCTTCGTCGACTTGCGGGTCGCGAGGACGTGCCCCTGGGCCTCGATGCCCTTGCGCTTGAGGCGCTTGACCGCCCGCTTGACGTTGTCACGTGCATCGGCCAGCTCCTTCTTGTTTGGCATCAGCCCAGGGGACTGGAGGCCGAAGGAAACCCCGTGAATGCGTGCGATGCAGAAGACATGGGCGGTCGCCCCCGGCTCGGCGAGCTCGATGACGCGAGCAACTGCCGAGTCCGGGATCGTCCGTCCCTCGGTGGCGAGGAGGATGCGGTTGAAGCGTTCCGTGGCCGTCCGCGAATCTTCGCGCACGGCCACGGTCTGCGTCGTCGTCTGGCTCACGGACTGGCGCCGCTTGGGGTGGCGCCGCTCGCTGTCACCGCGGGTGCGGCGGACTCCACGGGCGCGTACTTCTTGTCCTCGACCCGCTTGCGGTACCAGTAGAAGAGGACGTAGGAGAGCAGCACAACCCAGCCGAGGAAGTAGTACGGCAAGGTCTTGCGGCCGGCCGCGTTGCATGTGCAGTTCGCGTATACGGGGCCGCCGTAGAAGTAGATGATCAGGTAGAAGCCCGCGATCACGAGCGCCACGTACTTCATCCACTCGGGCAGTTTGAACGGCCGCCGCACGTTCGGCCGGTGCTTGCGCAGCAGGTAGTAGCCGATCAGCACCGGGATGAACGAGGCGAGGTAGCCGACGTTCGAGAACGTGTAGATCTCCACCGCGCCGCCCATGAACACGACGGCGATCGAGCAGGCGACGTTGAACCACATGGAGCGGTTCGGGACGCCGTGCTTGTTGGTCTTCTGGAAGAACCGCGGGAACTGACCGTCGGTCGACATCTGGTGCAGCGACCGCGCGGTACCGGTGATGGCGTTCAGCGCGGAGAGGATGAGCGCGAGGATGAGCATGATCGCGATGATCCACTCGAGCGCGCTGCTGCCCGCGCCGGTTCCGAACACCTTTGCGCTGAAGCTGACGAAGATCGTCTTCGGATCGACGAGCGCCGCGTTGCCGAGGGCCGGCAGGCCGAGGACGATGATGAACGCGACCGGGATCATCGTGTAGATGAACAGGCCGTAGAGCCCCTCGGCGTTCATGGCGATCTTCGCGTCCCGGTCGGGATCGCGGGTCTCGCCGATGTAACAGGCGGCGGCCTCCATCGCGATCACGTTCCAGGTGAGCAGGAACGAGAAGGCGATGTACAACGTCAACCACCCATGGTGGAACAGCGGCGTGAAGAAGCCGCTCCCGTCGGTGTGGCGGAAATGCCACAGCCAGTTGAAGTCGACGGCACTCGGGTTGAAGATCCAGGAGATCGCCAGGAAGGTCAGCGGGATCATCGCGAGGATCGCGAGTGTGGTGGCGAATGCGGTTCCGAGTCGCAGCCCGCGGACAGCGGGGATCGCCAAAAGCACGATGCCGACGATCGAGATGATCAGTGTCCACCACGCGATCGGCGTGTGGATCGGGGTGAAGCCGTTGGTCGAGAGCTTCAGGCGGTCGACGATGTAATACGACGCCAGAATCATGTTGAGCGGCGCCACCGGGAACCAGCCGAGCCAGTAGGCCCAGGCCGTGAACCCGTTCACATGTTCTGCGAACCGCGGCCATTTCTCCTTGTAGGCGGGATACGCATACGACGGAAGTCCGCCTGCCCGGTCGGGCATCATCGCCGAGAGCTCCGCGAGCAGCAGGCACACGAGATACCCGCTGATCGTGATGATGACGATCACGGGAACCGACGCCGCGCCGAGCTCGGTCACCATCACCGGCGCGATACCGGTGACGAGGATCGTCCCGGCTAGGCCGATAACGAAGGCACCCCACCAGTTCGTTGTCTTCGGAAGGCCCGCGGCCTCGTAGACAAGTTCGTCATGATCCCCAGAAGCGTCGGCCATAAGCCCTCCTATCGGATGTGCAGCAGCGGGGTTAGGCTCCCACGTAGCTCGCGGCCGTCACAGGCGTGATGCGAACACAATTGCGGGGCTCAACATGGAGCAGTTGGACACATTTCTCGCGCGCCAGCCGCCATACGATCAACTCGACCCCGGCGAGCTGCGGACGCTGGCCGAGCATGCCGTCGAGCAGGCCTTCGACACCGGTGACGCGGTCCTCGTCGAGGACGGGCCACCGGCCACCGGGCTCTGGGTGATCCTCACCGGATCGATGGACATCCTCCACGAAGCGGAGGTGATCCAGGTGCTCGAGCCGGGGGAGACGTTCGGGCTGGCATCGCTGCTCACCGGGATGGCCCCGACGTTCACGGTCCGCGCGCGCGAGCGGTCGAGCTGCGCGTTCCTCACCCCGGAGGACTCGCGCCGGGCTCTCGGCACCGACGCCGGGGCGAAGTACGTCGCGATGACGATGCGCAGCCGGCTCACCGGCACGGGCCACACCGTCCACGGCCTGCTCGATCTCGGGACGACCCCGGTGTCGATGCTGATGCAGGCGGCGAGCTTCTGTGAGCCGGACGCGACGATGCGCGAGGCGGCATCGCGGCTCGCCGAGGTTCCGGCCCTGCTCGTCGAACTCGGGGATTCCCGGCTCGGCGTGGTGACCGACGCCGAGGTGCGAGCGGCGGTGACGGCAGAGCCGGGCGCACTCGACGCCCCGGTCCGCCGCTTCGCCCGTGCCCCGCTGGCGACGATCCCGACGACCCAGCTCGCGGTGGAGGCGACGATCGACATGCTCGCGAGCGGCACCGGACAGCTCGGCGTCCTCGATGGCGGGCGCGTGTCCGGGATCCTCACCGCCGAGGATCTCCTCGGGCTCGACGTCCGCAGCCCGATCGCCGTGCGCCACCTGATCCTCGGGGCGCGCGACGACGAGGAGCTGATCCGCGCCGTCAGCCAACTGCCCCGGCTGTTCCTGCTCCTGATCCGCGCCGGCGTTCCGGCGCGTGACCTCGGACGGGTTCTCAGTCTGCAACACGACGCGGTCGTCGCCCGGCTCGTCGACTTCTCGGTCGACCGCCACGGCCCGGCACCGCTGCCGTGGGCGTGGCTCGATCTCGGCAGCGCGGCCCGACGCGAGTTCACGCTGTCCTCCGACCAGGACAACGCGCTCGCCTACGCCGACCCCGAGCCGGACCAGGCGGAGAGCATCGATGCGTACTTCGAGCAGCTCGGGGCCGACGTCAACGACGGACTCGCGCGGTGCGGGATCGGCGTCGACAACAACGGCGTGCTCGCCGGCAAGCGGCTGTGGCGGATGTCGAAGAGCGCGTGGCTGCGCACGTTCGATGAATGCCTCGAGATCCCGGACGAGTCGCACCTCATCCGCGCGACCGTCGCGTTCGACTTCCGCCCGGCGGCGGGCGGACTCGTCGTCACCCCGGAGCTCACCGAGCGCATGCGCGCGGCCCGCCAGCACCCGGACTTCATGCGGCTGATGGCGCGCAGCGCCACCGGGTTTCCCGTGGCGCTCTCCTTCCGCAACCAGCTGGCGACCGGCCGCGGCGGCGACCCGCCGGACCGGCTCGATCTCAAGCGCGGCGCGATCATCCCGCTCGTCAACCTCGTCCGCTTCCACGCGCTCGCCCACGGGGTGACGATCTCCCCGACGCTCGACCGCATCGAGGCCGTCGCGAGCGTCGGCGGTATCGACCCCAAGCTGGGGGAGGCGTTGACCGAGGCGTGTTCGGCGATCACACGGCTGCGCTTCGAGCACCACGCCGCGCTGATCGCCGCCGGCGCGCCCGCGGACAACCTGATCAACCCTGACGAACTCGGCCCAATCGCGCGCAGCGAACTGCGCGAGGCGCTGCAGGTCGTGCGCCGAGCTCAGAAGCAACTCGGCGTGTGGACGCCGGCCGGGAAGTAGCGCGTCTCACCACATTCGCGGTCGAAAGTGTGCTCCCCGCCGCCATTGGAGCGGCCTGCGGCAGTGTTTACGCTGAGCACCATGTGTGGGATTGCCGGGCTGTACACGAAAACGCCTGCCTTTCAGGACAGGCTCGGAACCCTGCTCTCCGGGATGCTCGAGCAGCTCTCCGACCGCGGCCCGGATAGCGCCGGCGTCGCCTTCTATCGCGACCCCGCCCCGGACGGCTGGTGCAAGGTCTCGCTCCACAGCGTGGCCGAGGAGACGAACTGGGAGCAGGTCGGCGTGCAGCTCTCGCGCGGGTTCGGCGGCGCGAGCCCGCCACAGGTTCGCGGCTCGCACGCGACGTTCACCGTCGCGGCCGACGCCGATGCGGCCGAGCACTGGCTCGCCGAGCATCATCCGGAGCTGACGATGATGAGCAGCGGCCGGTCGATCGAGATCTACAAGGAGGCCGGCCGCCCGGAGGAGTTCGTCAAGCGCTTCGCTCTCGGCGAGCTGAGCGGGACGCATGCCCTCGGCCATACGCGGATGGCGACCGAGAGCCGCGTGACCACGGACCACTCGCATCCGTTCTCGACCGGTCTCGACCTGTGCCTCGTGCACAACGGGAGCCTCTCGAACCACAACCGGCTCCGGCGTGAGCTGCGCCGCGAGGGGATCCGTTTCCGCACCGACTGCGACAGCGAGGTCGCGGCCGGCTACCTGACGTGGCGGATGCGCGAGGGGGACACGCTCGCCCAGGCGCTCGAGGGCTGTCTCGAGGATCTCGACGGCTTCTTCACCTTTGCCGTCGGGACCGCCGACGGGTTCGCCGTCCTGCGCGACCCGATCGCGTGCAAGCCGGCGGTGATGGCCGAGACCGAGGACTGGGTGGCGATCGCGTCGGAGTACCGGGCGATCGCGACCCTGCCCGGCGCGGAGGATGCCGCGAACTGGGAGCCCGAGCCCGGTCACGTGTACAGCTGGGGAAGGGCATTGGTGGTCTGATGGCGATGACCGATGCGCGCGAGGCGGTCACGTTTGACCTGTCGAGCGACACCGTCCGCGAGCTCAACCAGCGGCTGCACAGCGGCGAGCCCGGCCGGATCACGGTGATCAACCCGGGCGGCAAGCACGCGATCGCCGCCGGGATCGACGGTCCCTACGACGTGGAGATCGACGGCCACGTTGGCTACTACTGCGCCGGCATGAACAAGCTGGCGACGGTTCGCATCCGCGGCAACTGTGGTGTCGGCGTCGCCGAGAACATGATGTCCGGAACGGTCATCGTGGAGGGCAGCGCCTCCCAGTCGGCGGGCGCCACCGCTCGCGGCGGGCTACTCGTCATCAACGGCGACGCGTCGGCCAGGTGCGGGATCTCGCTCAAGGGCGCCGACATCGTCGTCCGCGGCAACGTCGGGCACATGAGCGCGTTCATGGCCCAGCGCGGGACGCTGCTCGTGTGTGGCAATGCCGGGGACGCGCTCGGTGACTCGCTGTACGAGGCACGGCTCTACGTGCGCGGCTCGGTCGTCGGGCTCGGCGCCGACTGCATCGAGAAGGAGATGCGCGACAAGCACCGCGCCCAGGTGGTCGACCTGCTCACCCGGGCCGGGGTCGACGATCTCGATCCCGCCGACTTCCGCCGCTACGGCTCCGCCCGGCGGCTGTACAACTTCCACGTCGACAACGCGGGGGCGTACTGATGACCCCGGCCAACGGCAACGGCAGCGGCGCCGGGGCTCACGCCGGGCTGCGCGAATCCTCGACGTTCGACCGCACGACGATCGCCGAGATCCAGCGGGCGGCCCGCGAGGGGATCTATTCGATCAAGGGCTTCGGCGCCAAGCGCCGCGTCCCCAACTTCGATGACCTGCTGTTCCTCGGTGCGTCGGTGTCGCGCTATCCGCTCGAGGGCTACCGCGAACGCTGCGCGACCGACGTCGTGATCGGCACCCGGTACGCGCGCGAGCCGATCAAGCTCGACATCCCGATCACGATCGCCGGGATGAGCTTCGGCGCACTCAGCGGGCCCGCCAAGGAGGCGCTCGGCCGGGGCGCGTCGGAGATGGGAACCTCGACCACGACGGGCGACGGCGGGATGACCCCGGAGGAGCGCGGGCACTCGAAGACGCTCGTCTACCAACTGCTCCCGAGCCGCTACGGGATGAACCCGGACGACCTCCGCAAGGCGGACGCGATCGAGGTCGTCGTCGGGCAGGGCGCCAAGCCGGGCGGCGGCGGGATGCTGCTTGGCCACAAGATCTCCGACCGGGTCGCCGAGATGCGTGACCTGCCGAAGGGCATCGACCAGCGCAGCGCGTGTCGACATCCCGACTGGACCGGACCCGACGACCTTGAGATCAAGATCGAGGAACTGCGAGAGATCACCGACTGGCGCGTCCCGATCTACATGAAGATCGGCGCCACCCGGACGTATTACGACGTTGCGCTCGCGGTCAAGGCCGGGGCCGACGCGATCGTGCTCGACGGGATGCAGGGCGGCACCGCCGCCACCCAGGAGGTGTTCATCGAACATGTGGGGATCCCGATCCTGGCCGCGATCCCGCAGGCGGTGCAGTCGCTCCAGGACCTCGGCATGCACCGCGAGGTCCAGCTGATCGTCTCCGGTGGGATCCGGACGGGCGCCGACGTGGCGAAGGCGCTCGCGCTCGGCGCGGACGCCGTCTCGATCGGCGTCGCAGCGATGATCGCGCTCGGCGATAACGCGCCCGAGCACGACGCCGAGTACCGGAAGATCGGCTCCGCCGCCGGCTACTACGACGACTGGCAGGCGGGGCGAGACCCCGCCGGAATCTCCACTCAGGAGCCCGAGCTCGCCGCCCGGCTCGACCCCGTCGAGGGCGGCCGGCGACTCGCCAACTACCTGCGGACGCTCGTGCTCGAGACCCAGACCCTCGCGCGGGCGTGCGGCAAGTCCCACGTCCACAACCTGGAGCCGGAGGACCTCGTCGCCCTGACGATCGAGGCCGCCGCGATGGCCCGGGTGCCGCTCGCCGGGACGAACTGGATCCCGGGTCAGGGAGGGCTCTAGCGGGTCCACTTGGCAGAACTAGACCGTCTAGTACCGTGGGGACGGGCCCCAGAAGTTTGGCGTTGCACCTCGGACCCTCCGAGGTCCGCTGCCAACCTTCTCAGCCACCGAGGGCACGCGTCAGCTGCGCTGCCTCCTCCTCGAGTACCGGCAGGAGCCGGACCGGGTCGTCGAGTCGGCTCGACGGTCCCTGGAGCCCGAGGATGGCGGCGAGCGCGCCCGACGGGCCGAACACGGGAGCGGCGATCGCGTTGACGTCCGGGTCGCGTTCCCCGAACACGGTGCCGTATCCCCGCTCGTGCACGGTCACGACCTCCTCGGCGAGCGCCGCACGGTCGGTGATCGTGCGATCCGTGAGGGCCACGAGGTCACGCTCGCGGGGGAGCGGACCACCGCCGAACGCGAGCATCACCTTCCCGACCGCGGTCGCATGGGCGACGCTCGGCTGGCCGAGCCGGGCCATGCTGACGACGCTGTTGCGCGACGGTGCCGAGTCGACGGTGATCGCCTCCCGGGCGCTCGGCAATGACAGCGTCGCGGTCTCTCCGGTCCGCTCCATCAGCTCAACGAGCACCGGCCGGGCGAGGGTCTGGAGGTCGAGCCGGGCGAGCACCCGGTTGGCGAGCGTCACGAGCGCGAGGCCGAGCCGGTACGGGGCCTGGGGGTCGTCGCGCTGGACGAGGCCGGCGGACTCCAGGGTCGCGAGCAGGCGCGACGCCGTGCTCGGGTTGACGCTGATCCGGCGGGCGACCTCGTTGACGCCGAGTCCGTGCTCACTGTCGCGCAGCTCGTCGAGAACGAGCAGTGCGCGACCGACGGAGGCCACTGGCCCATATTGCGCCATCAGCAATACTATTGCGTATCGCGCGACGGCTGTCTAGGATGCCCGCCCATGTCATACGTCCTTGAGTGCCCCCACTGCGGCGTCCGCGAGGTGGCGGATTTCGCGTACGGCGGTGAGGTCACAGCCCGACCGAAGGAGTCGCCCTCGTTGCGCGAGCTCTCGCAGTACAACTACTTCCGACGCAACGTGGCCGGGGTCCAGCGTGAGTGGTGGTATCACCGATCTGGATGCCGGACGTGGTTCCAGGCCGAGCGAGACACGCGCACCAACGAGGTCCTGAAAATCGGGCTCCCCGGGGAGCTGGACGGATGACCCGCCTCCCGCCGCAGCCGGCCGAGCAGATCGATCGCAACCGTCCGGTCACGTTCATGTTCGACGGTAAGAAGGTCAGCGCGCTCGAGGGTGACACGATCGGCTCGGCGCTCTACGCCGCCGGTCAGCGGACGTTCTCGCGCAGCTTCAAGTACCACCGCCGCCGGGGCATGATGTGCTGCTCGGGCCAGTGCCCCAACTGCCTCGTCGCCGTCGACGGCGCGCCGGGCATCCGAGCCTGCACCGAGCCCGTGCGCGAGGGGGCGAAGGTTGAGCACCTCAACGCGCGGCCGAGTCTCGACTTCGACGTGATGTCGGTCACCGATTCGGTCGGCGGCCCGTTCACCCCGCCCGGCTTCTACTACAAGACGATGATCCGCCCGCGCAAGCTGTGGCCGACCTACGAGAAGATCCTGCGCAACGCCGCGGGCCTCGGGCGCCTGCCCGAGAAGCAGGCCGAGCGCACGTGGCGGACCGAATATCGCCGTCGGCATACCGATGTGCTCGTCATCGGCGGCGGCGCGGCCGGACTCGCTGCGGCCACGGCGGTGGCCAAACGCGGCGCCGACGTCGTGCTCGTCGACGACGGCCCCCAACCGGGTGGCCGGCTGCTGTGGGAGGGCGGTCAGGAGCACGCGCGCACGCTGCATGCCGCGGCTCGGGACGCCGGCGTCGAGATCCTCTCCGGCGCGACCGCGCTCGGGCACTTCGACGGTCTCGTCGCCGTCTGGCAGGGCGACACCCTGCACCAGATCCGAGCCCAGCAGCACATCTATGCGACCGGCGGGGTCGAGCAACCGCTCGTCTTCGCCGGCAACGATCTCCCCGGGGTCATGCTCTCCGGCGGCGCGCGACGGCTCTCGAGCCTCTACGCCGTGAACCCGGGCAAGCGGGCGGTCATCGTCACCGTCTCTGACCGAGGCGTCCGAGCGGCGCTCGCGCTCCAGCGCGCGGGCGTCGAGATCGCGCTCGTTGCCGATCTGCGCACCGAGCCCTCACGGGCGGCGGCGCGGCTGGCCGCGAACGGGATCGAGGCGGCCCACGGGTGGACCGCGATCGCGACCCGCGGGAAGAAGACCGTGACCGGCGTCGCGCTCGCACCGGTCGCCCGCGTGGGCAAGACGTCTGACCGCCGCGAGATCGAATGCGACCTCGTCGTCGTCTCCGGTGGCGACGCGCCCGCGACCGCGCTGCTCAGCCAGGCGGGGGCGACGACGGTGTACGACGAGGCGACCGGCCACTTCCGCCTCGGCGAGCTGCCGCCGGGCCTGTGGGCGGCCGGCCAGGTCACTGGCGAGGGCCAGTGGGGGATCGCGGCCGAGTCCGGCGAGCGCGCCGGGCTTGACGTCGCGCGGGCGC
This sequence comes from uncultured Solirubrobacterales bacterium, assembly GCA_963850335.1. Classification (GTDB taxonomy): domain Bacteria; phylum Actinomycetota; class Thermoleophilia; order Solirubrobacterales; family Solirubrobacteraceae; genus Palsa-465. The sequence goes on from CAWKKY010000006.1 coordinate 195,577, forward strand.
TCGGACTCAGTGAGAACGGTTCCGCGACGCGGCTCGTCGAGCTCCACGAGCGGCTGAGGACCGCGGCCAAGGACAACTACGCCGTGCCGCCTCCGGCCGCCGGCGAGGACACGGGCGCGAAGGCGTTCACATGCTTCTGCGAGGACGTCAGTGCCAAGGACATCACCCGCAGCGTCAAGGAGGGCTACGACTCGATCGAGCTCTGCAAGCGCTACACGACGGTGACGATGGGCCCGTGCCAGGGCAAGATGTGCGCCCTGAACTCGATTCGACTGATGTCCCGGGAGACCGGGCAGTCACTCGGAACGGTGGGCACGACGACCGCTCGGCCGCCGTGGACGACGGTGCCGATGGGCGCACTCGCGGGCCGCCCGATCGAACCGGCGAAGCGCTCCTCGATCCACCGCCGCCACCGCGAGCTCGGCGGCAAGATCCAGTGGGCCGGTGACTGGCGCCGTGCCTATGACTACGGCGACCCCGAGGCGGAGGTGGCCGCCGTCCACGAGGCGGCCGGCCTGATCGACGTCTCGACGCTCGGCAAGCTGCTCGTGCGCGGGCCCGCCGCCGGCGAGTTCCTCGATCGCCTGTATCCGAACCGGATGTCGACGCTCAAGCCGGGACGCGTGCGCTACGGCGTGCTCACGAGCGACGCCGGGCGGATCATGGACGACGGCACGACGAGCCGCCTCGACGACGAGACGTTCTACGTGACGACGACCTCGAGCGGCGCCGGTGCGGTGGAGCAGTGGTTCTCGTGGTGGCTCGCCGACTGGAAGATGGACGTAGGTCTGACCGACATCACGCAGTCGCTGTCGGCGGTCAACCTCGCCGGGCCACGGGCACGCGACATCCTCGCCCGGTTGACCGACATCGACGTCTCACCGGAGGCGTTCACCTACCTCGACGCCAAGCAGGCCCGGGTCGCGGGCGTGCCCTGCCTGCTGCTGCGGATCGGCTTCGTCGGCGAGCTCGGCTACGAGATCCACTTCCCGACGGCGTACGGAGAGGATCTCTGGGACGCACTGCTCAAGGCGGGCAGCCCTGAGGGCATCCGGCCGTTCGGACTCGAGCCCCAGCGGATCCTCCGCCTCCAGAAGCAGCACATCATCGTCGGCCAGGACACGGACTCCGAGTCCACCCCGTTCGGCGCGGCGATGCCGTGGGCGGTCAAGCTCGACAAGGAGGAGGCGTTCATCGGCAAGTGGGCACTCCAGCGCGCGTCCGACATGCAGCTCGAGTCCGCGCTCGTCGGGTTCACGCTCGGCGATGGGTACGTCCCCGCCGAGGGATCGGTCATCCTCGGTCCGGACGGGAAAGTGGCGGGCCAGGTGACGAGCGCCCGGCAGTCACGCCGGGTCGGCAAGGTGATCGGCATGGCCTGGGTCCCCGCGTCGCTCGCCACCGACGGCGCCAGCATCACGATCGCCGACAACGGCACCCGGGTGCAGGCGTCGGTGACCACCGAACCGTTCTATGACCCGGCTGGGGAGCTACTGCGCTCATGAGCACGCTTGCCTTTCTCACCCCTGACGTCCAGTCCGCGGACGTCCTCGCCCGCTCGCCGATGGAGCACCTCGCCCGCCTGGCAGGCGGCCGCTTCGAGCCGCGGAACGGGTGGAACGTCGCCGCGGGTTTTGACTCCGCCACGGCCGAGGCCGAGCGGCTGACGAAGACGGTCGGCTTCACCGACCGCTCCGAGCTGGCCAAGTTCGAGCTCTGCGGTTCGGCCGAGGCGATCGCCGGCCTGGGGCTGACCCTGGGCACGGCCGAGCAGCGCGACGGCGCCTGGTGGTGCCCGATCACCCCTGAGCGGGTGCTCGTGTTCGGTGAGCCGGTGGCCGCCGCGGAGATCCGCGCCGCGGTCGACGCGGTCGGCGGGCGCGTCGTCGATCTCACGACCGGGCTGTGCGCGATGACGCTCGTTGGCCCCGGGTGCCGCGAGTTGCTCGCGCGCTTCTGCGCCATCGACGTCCGGCCGCAGTCCGCGCCGGCGCGGTCGTTCCGTCCAGGATCGGTCGCCCGGACGCCGGGATACCTGCTTGTCGAGGATGAGCAGCGACTCTTGATCATGGTCGGCTGGGCGCTTGGCCAGTACCTCTGGGAGATCGTCGCCGACGCGGCCGAGCATCTCGGCGGCGGCCCGGTCGGCGCGGACGCACTCATGCCCACGACCCCGGCGGGAGGTAGCAATGCGTGATCTGTTCCGCACCCGGCGCATGTGGCGCAAGCCGGGTGAGCTGCGCGACAGCTATGACGTCGTCATCATCGGCGGCGGAGCCCACGGGCTCGCGACCGCTTACTACCTCGGGCAGCTCGGCGTTAAGAACGTCGCCGTGCTCGAGCAGAACTACATCGGCTCCGGCGCGGCCGGGCGCAACACGACGATTCTGCGCTCCAACTACAAGACACCGGAGGGCGCGCGCTTCTACGACGCGAGCGTGAAGATCTACGAACAGCTGGGCGCGGAACTCGACTTCAACCTGCTGTTCTCGCAGTGCGGGCACCTGACGCTCGCCCACTCCGACCGCGCGATGTTCGTGATGGCCAACCGTGCCGAGGTCAACCGCACCTACGGCATCGATTCGCAGCTCGTCGACGCCGATGCGGTCAAGCGGCTGTGTCCGCAGATCAACATCTCCGACGACGTGACGTATCCGATCATGGGTGCGCTCTATCACCCACCCGGCGGGATCATCCGGCACGACGCCGTCGTCTGGGGATATGCGCGTGGTGCGGACCGCCACGGGGTCGAGATCCATCCGTACACCGAGGTGACGGGGCTCGAGCGCTCGAACGGCAAGGTCACCGCGGTCAAGACGAACCGCGGCACGATCAAAGCCGGTCAGGTGATCAGCGCGACCGCCGGCTGGAGCACGCTGACGTGCGCGATGGCCGGCGTCGAGCTGCCGATCACCACCCACATCCTGCAGGCGTGCGTCACCGAGCCGGTCAAGCCGCTGCTCGACGTCGTCATTGTCTCCTCGCAGATGCACGTGTACATCTCGCAGTCCGATCGCGGCGAGTTCGTGATGGGATCAGAGATCGAGCCGTGGACGACGTATCGGATGAAGGGCACGCTCAACTTCCTCCAGGACCTCACGCGCCACACGCTCGAGCTGTTTCCGCAGCTCGAATACGCGCGGCTGCTGCGGTCGTGGGCGGGACTCTGCGACCTCTCGCCGGACTACAGCCCGATCCTCGGCAAGACCGAGGTCGACAACTTCCACATCAGCGCCGGCTGGGGGACCTACGGGTTCAAGGCGGCGCCGATCGTCGGCAAGACGCTTGCCGAGCTCGTGCACAGCGGCCGCACGCCCGAGCTGATCGCGCCGTTCGCACTCGAGCGCTTCTACGAGGACAAGCTCGTCTCCGAGCTCGCGGCCGCCGCCGTCAGCCACTGATGACACCCGTATCGACGGATCCGGCCCGCGGGGCCGACCATACCGCGCGGCTGCTCATCTCCTGCCCGGACGGTCCGGGCATCGTCTCTGCGGTGTCGAGCTTCCTGTTCGAGCGCGGAGCCAACATCGTCACCTCCGACCAGTACTCGACGCATCCCGAGCAGGGCACGTTCTTCATGCGGACGGCGTTCTACCTGCCGGCGCTCGAGGTCGACGACGGCCGAGGTGAGTTTGTGGCCGCGTTCGGATCGCTCGCCGAGCGCTTCGCCATGGACTGGCGGATCGCTTACGCGCATGAGCACAAGAAGGTCGCGTTGATGGCCTCACGTGAGGATCACTGCCTGCTCGACCTGCTCTGGCGCCACCGCCGCGGCGAGCTCGAGATGGACATCGTCGGCGTCGTCTCCAACCACGAGCTGTACCGCGACGAAGTCCAGGCCCTCGGCGTCCCGTACCACCATGTGCCGGTGACGCGGGACACGAAGCCGGAGGCCGAGGCCCGCGGGCTTGAGCTTCTCGCCGGTGAGGTCGATCTCGTCGTGCTCGCGCGTTACATGCAGATCCTCAGCCCCGACTTCCTCGAGCGGGTCGGGTGCCCGGTGCTCAACATCCATCATTCGTTCCTTCCGGCGTTCGCCGGCGCGGACCCGTATCGACGCGCGTACGAGCGCGGCGTCAAGCTGATCGGGGCGACCGCCCACTACGTGACCGAGGAGCTCGACGCCGGTCCGATCATCGACCAGGACGTGGCCCGGGTCGGCCACGGATACACGGTCGAGGACCTTGTGCGGGTCGGGCGCGACCTCGAGCGGGTCGTGCTCGCCCGAGCGCTCCACAGTCATCTCGATGATCGGGTTCTCGTCCACGAGAACCGCACGATCGTCTTCTAGAGTCCTGGGCAATGACCTACTGCCTTGCGATGCGCCTTCACGAGGGACTCGTGTTCCTCTCCGACACCCGGACCAACGCGGGGGTCGACAACATCGGCACCTACCGCAAACAACATGTGATCCGTCCTTCCGCCGATCGGGTGTTCGTGATCGAATCGGCCGGGAACCTCGCGACGACGCAGGAGGTCCTTGACCGGATCCGGCGCGACCTCGCGACCGACGGCTTCTCCGATGGGCTCGCCACCGCCAGGTATCTGTTCGAGGCCGCCCTCTATCTGGGGCGGGTGAGCCGTCAGGTGGCGGCCGAACACGCGGACGCGCTGCCGGGCATCGATGCGACCGCCACGTTCATTCTCGGCGGACAGATCGCGGGCGAGGACCCGGACATCCTGCTCGTCTATCCCGAGGGCAACTACATCCGGGCCTCCGACGAACTGCCGTTCCTCCAGATCGGCGAGGCCAAGTACGGCAAGTTCCTGCTCGAGATGGCGGCCACCCTGGACGTCGACGCGGCCACGGCCACGAAGATCGCGCTCGGATCGATGATGAGCACCGCCCGCGCCAACCTGTCCGTGGGTCCGCCGTACGACCTCGGTCTCTACTCGCGCGACAGTTTCGAGATCGAGGAGTTCCGGATCGACGCCGAGTCGCCGGTGCTGGTCAATCTCCAGAAGACCTGGGAGCACCAGTTGCGCTCCAGCTTCGCGCAGTTGCCGAGTCTCACACGGTCCGACCTCGAGGCAGCGGAGATCAGCTCGTAACCGCCCCAGCGGCCGCCCGCCGCGCCGGCAGCCCTCAGAAGTCGGCGTCTTCGGCGGCCTCGGCCTCGACGTCGCGCGTAAACGCCTCTCCCGCGAACGCCACGTCGGCCGCCGCGCGGTACACCTCGACCCACGGCGTGTCGAACCACCCGAGCCCGAGGGGGAGGATCGCGTCCATGTAGAGGCGGATGACCGGCAGCCGCACGACCCAGTCGCGGAGCCGTGTGTCGTACCAAACGGTCGGGGACCCGGTGGGCGGCTCAAACCGGCGCCGGCGGGTCTCGCACCGCGGGCAGTCGCCGTCGCGTGTGTCGAGCGTGTAGGAGCCGGCGATCGCATCGTCGGCGAGATGCACGGGGACAGATACGCCGCCACACGTCGTGCAGCTCCACCAGCGAAGGGGCACGTTGTTCAGCCCTGCTGGCACGGATCCATCCCGAAGGGGTTCACCCGATCCACTCATCATCCCGGTTCCGGCTGGGTAGTTACCCGCCGAACCCGGGGACTAATCACATTTTGTTCACTGACCGGTGTTTCGCAACTCGGCCCGGATGCCGGCCGCCCGCCGGGCGAGGTCGAGTGCCTCGGCGCGCCGCTCGTCATCGGGACGGGGCTGGAGATTGATGACCACCAGCCCGGCGGCCGCCTGGCACGCCGCCTCGGCGAACAGGAGGCCCGCGTGCGCGTCCCCGACCAGATGGGATGAGCCGAGACTCGCCGCCTCCTGCGCGAGCGCCGCGACCTCGGCCGCGGCCCGGGCGACGGCGAGCGGAGCATTCGCCGCATCCGAGAGGGCCGCGTTCAGCCGGTCGGCGCGCTCCGGATCATCCTCCCGCAGCCGGAGCGCCGCGAGCACCGGCTCGTAGCTGCGGAGCTCTCGCTCCCCGAGCTCGAGCGCGACCACCCGGAGCTCGAGCGCACGCGCGTTGATGTCGGCGAGCCGCTCGTGCGCACCGCCGAGCTCGGGGCGCTTCTGGCCGAAGGCGGCCGCCATCTCGACGAGCGCCGCTCCGAGCGCGCACGCCCACGCCGCCGAACTCCCCCCGCCGGGGGCGGGGGTGCGGGCTGCGACCGCGTCGAGAAGTTCCGCCAGCGGGCGGTCGGCCGCGGCGCTCAGGAGGGAACCGGCTCCGCGAGCGCCGGCGTGTACGCGGGTTGCTCGGCGATCGGTCGGACGTCGACGGCGACGACCTTGTACTCCGGGCAGCTCGTGTTGACGTCCGCCGAGGATCCGACGAGCAGGTTCGTCCGCACCTCCGGGAAGTGGAACGCCGTGAACACGTGACCGGGCTCGATCCGCTCGGTCACGCGCGCCTCGGTCTCGATTCGGCCGACGCGGCTGCGTACCGACACGCGCTGACCGTCGGTGATCCAGAGCCGATCGGCGTCATCGGGATGAATCTCCAGCCAGTCGCGATCGAGGAGCTCGAGGTTGCCCGTGCGCCGGGTCATCGTGCCCGCGTTGTAATGCTCGAGCCGCCGGCCGGTGACGAGGATGAGCGGGAATTCGCCGTCCGCGGCGTCGCCGGGCTGCTTGTACGGAATCGGCGCGAACTGGGCGAGACCGTTTGCGGTCTCGAAGCTCTCCCGGTAGAGGATCGGAGAGTCGGTCCCGTCGGGCGCGACCGGCCACTGCAGCCCCTTGCGGCCGATGCGCTCGTGGCTAACGCCGGCGTACGTTGGCGTCAGCGCGGCGATCTCGTCCATCGTGTCCGACGGCGTCGCCCAGCCCATGTCGTGACCGAGCGCCTTGGAGATCGTGGTGAGAATCTCGAAGTCGGTCTTCGCATCGCCGGGAGGATCGATCGCCGGCGCGACGAGCTGGAAGCGTCGCTCGGCGTTGATGAACGTCCCCGCCTTCTCCAGGAATGCCGAGGCGGGCAGCACGACGTCGGCGTACTTCGTCGTCTCGTTCTCGAAGATCTCCTGGCAGACCATGAACTCGAGCGACTCGAGCGCATGGATGACGTGGGTTGTGTTCGGATCGGTCTGGGCGACGTCCTCGCCGAAGATCCACATTGCCTTGAGCCGCCCGTCGACGGCGGCGTCGAACATCTGCGGGATCGTGTAGCCCTTCTCGCGCGAGAGCGAGACGCCCCACGCATTCTCGAACGAGCGCGCGGTCTCCTCGTCGCCGACGGAGCGGTACGCGGTGTAGGTGTCCGGCAACGCGCCCATGTCGGATGAGCCCTGGACGTTGTTCTGCCCACGGAGCGGCAGCAACGCCGAGCCGGGGCGTCCAAGCTTGCCGGTCATCATCGCCAGGTTGCAGATGAGGCGGACGACCTCGGAGCCGTAGCGGTGCTCGGTGACCCCGAGACCCCACAGGATCGACGCATCGGCAGCGTCGGCGTAAATGTGCGCGGCGGCTTCGATGTCGGCGGCGGGGATCCCGGTGATCTCCTCGACCGCGGCCGGGCCGTACTGGGCGAGCAGCGCCTCGACCTCGTCGTAGCCCTCGGTCCGCGCGTCGATGAACGCGGCGTCGATCAACCCGTCGCGGGCGACGACATGGGCCAGCCCGAGCATGACCGCGGCGTTCGTGCCGGGACGCGGCGAGAGATGGAGCACGGCGTAATCGGAGAGCTCGATCCGGCGAGGATCGATCGTCACGAGCTTCAGTCCGCGCAGCGTGGCCTGCTTGATCCGCGCGCCGACGACCGGGTGACCCTCGGTCGGATTGGCGCCGATGATGATCGCCGCGTCGGAGGCCTCGACGTCGTCGAAGGAGCCGGTGGCGCCCGAGAGACCGAGCGACTTGCGCAGCGCCCACGAGGTCGGGGAGTGGCAGACGCGCGAGCAGTTGTCGAGGTTGTTCGTCCCGATCGCGGCGCGCATCAGACGGGACAGCGCGTAGCAATCCTCGTTCGTGGCTCGGGACGACGCGAGGCCGGCGATCGCGTCGGGGCCGTGCTCGCCCTTGATCCGGTTGATCTCGGAGACGATGCGGTTGATGGCCTCGTCCCAGGTGGCCGGCTGCAGGTCGCCATTGGCGTCCCGGATGAGCGGCGTGGTGAGCCGCTCGCGGGACCGGGAGAACTGATGGGCGAAACGGCCCTTGAGGCAGGTGTGGCCCTTGTTCGCCGGCCCGTCCTGCGCAGCGGTGATCGACACGACGCGTCCATCGTGCGCGTGCGCCTCGAGGCGGCACCCCACCCCGCAGTAGCCGCAGGTCGTTGATGCTTCGGTGTCGAACCGCTCGGTCATTTCACTCTCCTCGATCCTCGTCGAGCCTCAGCAACGTGATCTCGATGATCGCATCCGTCGGACAGGTGTCGGCGCATGCACCGCACGACACGCAGGTCGATTTGCGAAAGCCTGCGTCGAGACCTGCTGTCACGTTAGCGTTGAAACCCCGCCCTGTGGCGGTGAGCGCGAATGCGCCCTGCACTTCATCGCACGCTCGCACGCACCGCCCGCAGGAGATGCACAGCTCATGCTGGAACGCGAGATAGGGGTGTCGGTCGTCATGGCGAAGCTCGTGCTGGACGCCGGTCCAGCGGAGCGTTCCGCCGTTGCCGTTCGGGCTCCGGACGCCGAGTTCGTCCGCCACCATCGCGAGTTCGGTGTGCGGCGCCGGGGGCTCGGGCAACTCTGAGAGCACGAGCTCGACGATCGCCGCGGCGACACGCCGCGCGGTCGGGTCCTGGGTGTTGATGCGCATCCCGTCGCGGCATGGCGTGGTGCACGCCGGAATCGGCCCGGGTGCCCCTTCGGCGCCGACGAGGCACACCCGGCACGCGCCGAACGCCGCCTGGCGCGGGTCGTAGCAGAGCGTCGGCACGTCCTGACCGAGCCCGTGGATCGCCTCGAGCACAGTGCTGTTCGGCGGCACGTCGATCGTGTGGTCGTCGATCGTGACCTGCATACGCGTCAGGCGAGTCCGAGTTCGTCGGGGAAGTGGGTGATGAGGCTGCGGATCGGCGCCGGCAGACCGCTGCCGTGCGCGCACAGGCTGCCGAGCTCGAGCGCCTCGAGCAACTGCTCGAGCTTCTCCTTGGAGACGGGTTGTTCGGACGCGAACATCTCGTGCGCGCGCTTGAGGCCGATCCGGCAGGGGAAGCACTTGCCGCAGCTCTCGTGGGCTCCGAAGCGGAGCAGGTGGGTGGCGAGCGCGCGCATGTCGGTCCGCTCGTCGAAGGCGACGATCCCACCGTGGCCGAGCATGCAGCCCTCCTCGGCGAGCGGCGTGAAGTCGAACAGCGTGTTCAGCTTCCAACCCGGCAGGATCCCGCCGAGCGGCCCGCCAATCTGAAGCGCTTTGATCCGGTGCCCGTCCTTCACGCCGCCGGCGACCTCGTCGCACAGCACCTGGATCGGGGTCCCGAAGCGGACCTCATACACGCCGGGTCGGTTGAAGCGCTCGTTGAAGCACACGAGCTTCGACCCCGGGGTCGCCTCCGGGCTGAGGTTCCGGTAGGCGTCGGCGCCCTTGGCGACGACGAACGGGATGTTGGCGAGCGTCTCGGTGTTGTTGACGACCGTCGGCATTCCGTACAGGCCACGGACCGCCGGGAAGGGAGGGCGCGAGGACACGGTCGCACGGCGGCCCTCGATGCAGGCGAGCAACGAGGTTTCCTCGCCAACGACATACGAGCCGGCGCCCTCCAGGATCGTCACGTCGAAGCTGAAGCCGCTGCCGCGGATGTTCTCGCCGAGCCAGCCGGCCCCGCGCGCGGTGGCGGCGGCGGCATCGAGGATCGGCTTGGAGTTCGGGTACTCGGACCGCGTGAGCAGGAAGCCGTGGTCGGCGCCGACGGCGTAGGCCGCGAGCGCCATCCCCTCAAAGATCCGTGCCGGGGCGCGCTCCATCAGGTACTTGTCGATGTAGGAGCCAGGATCGCCCTCGTCGCCGTTGGCGACGATGAACTTGTGCTCGCCGTCCGCGTCGCGGGTGAACCGCCACTTCGTCCCGGCCGGGAACCCGGCGCCGCCGCGGCCGCGGACATGGGCCGCCTTGACCTCGTCGAGCAACTCCTCGGGCGTCAGCTCGGCGAGGGCGCGCTCGAGCCCGGACCAGTCGCCGTCCTGCGTGAGCACGGGCTGCGGCAGCGTGCTGCGCCATTCCGGCTCCGGCGCGGCCGCGACTGTGCCGCGGCGCAGCCGGTCGATCACGTCCTCGCCCGCGTCGATCGTGTCGCCGTCGCGCACGGCCGGAGAGGAGTGGCAGAAGCCGAGGCAGATCGTCTCAGCGAGCGACAGCTCACCGTCCTCGGAGCGCTCGCCGAGGCCGATGCCGGTCATGCTCTCGATCGCCTCGACATGGCTGCCGCCGGTCGTCGCAAAGCAGGCCGTCCCGGTGCAGACACGCACATGTCGCTTGCCGCGAGGCTGGATCAGGTCGTCGTAGAACGTGGAGACGCCATAGACCGACGCCTCCGGCAGACCGGACTCCGCGGCGGCTCGGCGGCGGTCCTCGTCGGTGATCTCGCCGTGGTCGTCGACGGCTGCTTTGAGGACCTCGAGTGCGGTCGGAGCATCGAGCGCGTGGTGGCGGCGGACGAGTTCGACGATGTTGCGCGACACGGTCAGCGGAGTATGGCGGGAGCCAGGTTTTTGTACAAGTTTGTCCGCAGCCTTTCCGCCACGTTGGGGGGTGTTTCAGCGGATGGTTGCGCGGGGCGCAACGCGGGCTCGACTCCGGCGAGTGAGCCGGTGAGAAACACCTCGTTCGCATGGGTCAGTTCGGTGATGTCGAGCGCGCGAATCTCGGTGTCGACGCCGAGCGCGTTGGCGGTCCTGAGCACCTGCCCGCGGGTGACGCCGGGAAGGATCCGGCCGTCGGTGGGCGGGGTCACGAGGGTGCCGGCCGGGCTCACGACGAAGACGTTGGCACGTGGGGTTTCCAGGACCGCGCCGTCGAGATCGCAGATCAGTGGATGGGGCACGGTGCCGAGCGCATCGAGCAGCCGCCGGTCGATCCACTTGTGCGCTCCGAGGCCACCGGGGACGACGACCGGCTGGAGCGTTGGTGGCTCTCGGCGAACCGGGACGTCGGAGACCTGGAGATCAATTCGCGCGGTGTCGCTGGCCGCGTGAGGCTCGGCGTCAGGTCTGGCGTCGATCCGGAGACGCGCCTTCGGTTTGTCGGCGGTGATCCGGGCTGCGGCGCGGAGCCGCGCCGACACGTCTGCGGGCAGGGCCAGGCCGTACAGCTCGCTGATGCTCCGGGCGAGCCGGGCGAGGTGTTCGTCGAGCGCGACCGGGCGGCCGTGCTCGACGAGCAGCGTCTCGAACACACCGGCCGTCGGGTCGGGGCGGGGGATGGGCTGGGGGGCGTGCCGGGGCGGGATGTGCAGGCGCGCGCTCAGGTCCCTGCGGCGGCGATCGCCTGGGCGCTCGACGGAGGCGCCGATCGCGTCGAGCAGCGGCGTCGCCTTGGTCAGGCACTCGGCGGCCTCGGCGGCGGGGTCGGAGTCGGCGACGATCCCGCCGCCGACGCCGAGCCACGTGCGCTCGCGGTCCGGCGCGAACTCGAACGTCCGGATCGCGACGCTCAGCTCAAGCCCGGCGAGCGGGCTCGCGAACCCGATCGCGCCGGTGTAGACGTGGCGGCTCGTGCTCTCAAGCTCGGCGATGACGCCCAGCGCCGCGACCTTCGGCGCGCCGGTCACCGAGCCGGGCGGGAAGGCGGCACGGACGAGGGCGGCGTTACCGGCGTCGGGCGCCAGCTCGCCGCTCACCTCCGAGACGAGGTGCCACACCCCGGTGTGGGCGCGGGGGTCGGCGACCACGTCGGCGGTGACGGTCCCGGGACGGCACACGCGACCGAGGTCGTTGCGGACGAGGTCGACGATCATCACGTTCTCGGCCCGGTCCTTGGCAGAGGTGCGGAGCGTCTCGCGCGCGTGCGCGGCCGCGTCGGGATCGGCCGGCTTGCGAATTGTGCCCTTGATCGGAGCGCTGCGGACGCGGTCGCCGCGGCGCTCGAGAAACAGTTCGGGGGAGAGACTTGCGACCGCGCCCCACGGACCCTTGAGGTAGGCGGCACGATCGGGGCGGAGCGCCTCGACGCCGGCGAGGAACATGTCGAGTGGGTCGCCGTCGATCCGCGAGTCAAGCCGGACGCAGACGTTCGCCTGAAACAGGTCCCCGGCGTGGATCCGTCGCCGGCAGGCCTCGACCGCACGCTCATGCCCGTCGCGGCGGGGAGTCGCCCGCCATGGCTCGGTCGTGAACGGCCGGGCTGGCGGTGGCGCGCTCGCCCGCCTGGTCAGTTCGGCGAGGCGGGCTTCGAGGCGGGCGGCGGCGGCGTCGCTCCACAGCGCCTCGAACCACCACCGCCCGTCAGGGTCCCGGCGCAGAACGTGGTCGTAGTACGCGAGCGCGAAGGCGGGCAGCGGCGTGGGCGTCGGCGGTCCGGCGGAGACGGGCTCCAGTCGGCGACCGAGTCCGTAGCCGAGATAGCCGACCCAGCCGCCGCCGACGGGTTGCGGGTGGCTGGGGGGCGGGTGCTCGTTGGCGGGCGGATGCCGCTTCTGGGGCGGGCGCTCGTTGAGCAGCGGGTTCTCGTTGAGCATCGGGTGCTCGTCGAGGAGGGCGAAGGGGTCGTCGGCGTCCGTGGCGACTCGGGTCGGATCCGAGCCGATCAGCGCGCCGCCCCCGGCCCACCGTCCGATCAGCGCAAACGGACGCGGGTCATCGCGAACGAGGCGCGCGACCTCGCTCTCAGAGAGGTCCCAGTCCAGCTGGGTCTGCTTGACCGTATGCCCCGCCGCTGCCATCATCATGCGCTATAGGCAATGCATTTGCGTCATAGGCAAAGAGAGGATATGTGATGGGTGAGCCGCTGCCAACTTCAGTTCCGGTGCTCGTGATCGGCGCCGGAGTGCACGGGCTCTCGACAGCGTGGCACGTGGCGAGGCGCGGCGGCCAGGTGATGGTCGTGGACAAGATGGGCGTCGGCTCCGGCGCGTCGGGGATCGCCTGCGGCGTCATCCGGAACAACTATTTCCAGCCCGCCATGCAAGAGCTGATGGCGGCCTGCGTCGAGGTGTGGGAGTCCGATCCCGAGGCGCTCCACTACCACCCGACGGGATACGTCGCGCTCGGCCCGCCCTCGCAGGAGAGCGACCTGATCGAGGTGTACGAGCGCCAGCAGCGGATCGGCTATCCGTCGGAGCTCATCGTCGGGGCGGACGAGGTGGCCGCGCACATGCGCTCGCTCTATGACGACTGGCGGGCACCCGGCCTCACCGTGTGCCTCCATGAGACCGCGGGCGGCTACGCGTTCAACCGCGAGTCGATGTTCGGCCTCGCCGACAAGGCGCGCGCCGCCGGCGCCAACATCCGCACCGGCGTCGAGGTGACCGGGTTTGTGTTCGATGATTCCGGGGCGGTCACGCGCGTGCAGACGTCGGCCGGCGAGATTGCGGTCGAGCAGGTCGTCGTCGCGGTCGGGCCCTGGATCGCGTCGCTGTGGGAGATGCTCGGCCTGCCCGACCGGCTCGACGTGCGTCAGCCCGACGGCACGGTCCATCCCGACCTTCCGATGTGGACGTACTGGTACCTCCAGGAGGGCGAGCTCGAGATCGACCCGACGAGCTTCGTCACCTCTTCGGGCGCGATGTCGCCGGTACTCCACGTTGACTCCGATCAACCGCTCAGCGACGACGACGGCCGGCTCATCACCGACGAGGCCTGGGGCGTCTACTTCAAGCCCGACCGCGACTCGATCCAGGGAGGCGCACAGCCGCTCGTCGTCGGCGCGGACTTCACCGTCGATCCCTACCCGAGCGGCACCGTGGATCCAGGCTTCGCCGACATGTGGTCGGCGGCGCTGTCGCATTGCCTGAAGCGCTTCGACGGCGGCCGGAAGTACTACCGCCACGTGCGCTCCGGCGGCGTCGGGGCCTTCACGGTCGACAACTTCCCGGTACTCGACTACATGCGCCCCAACGTGTTCGTCGCCGCCGACTCCAACCACGGCTACAAGATGATCGCCGTCGGCCGCGAGATCGCCCGGATCCTCGCGGGCGAGCACTCGACGCTTCTGCGCCCGTTCACCTACGAGCGGTTTGCGACCGGGGAGCTCCACCCGGTCTCGCACAGCCCCTACCCCTGGAGCTGACCCCCGGCTGCGCGGCTGATCGCAGCGGCGGCCTTGAGGAGCGCCGGGCGGACGGCTTCGCGGCGGGGAGCGGTCAGCCGCGAGTCCGGACCCTGGAGCCCGACGATCGCGACGAGCGCGCCGGCGCGGCCGAACACGGGCGCGGCGAGCGCCGCGAGGTCCGGCTCTCGCTCGCCGTCGGCCGACGCGTAGCCCGTCTCGCGCACGGCGTCGAGCTCGCGGACCAACACCGCCGGATCGGTGATGGTCCGGTCGGTGTAGCGGGCGAGCTCCCCAGCGGCGGCGAGCGGATCGTCCCCGAACGCGAAGGCGAGCATCACCTTGCCGGCGGCGGTTGCGTGGGCGATGCTCGGACGCCCGAGCCGGGCGACGCTGGAGACGCTTGAGGCCGAGGGGACGAAGTCCACCGTCACGGCGGCGTGCTCACCGGGGACTGACAGCGTCGCCGTCTCGCCGGTGGCGACGACGAGGTCCTCGAGCGACGGGCGCGCGAGCTCGCGGATGTCGAGGCGGGCGAGTGCGCGGTCGGCGAGCGCGACGAGCCTCAGCCCGAGGCGGTACGGCCCGCGCGCGTCGCGGGCGACGTAGCCGTCGCGCTCGAGCGTCGCGAGGAGACGTGAGGCGGTGCTGGCGTTGACGCCGATCCGCCGGGCGAGCTCGGAGACGCCGAGGTCGGTGTCGCTCGCGGCGAGCTCATCGAGCAACGCCAACGCGCGCGCGACGGAGCCGACAGGACGGGCGGGGTGCGCGGTCACGGTCGCGGTCGCGGTGAGGTCAGTGCCGCGCGGCCGGGGCGCGGCGGGCGCGCGAGCCCTTGCGGCCGCCGCCGCCGCTGATCCGAGCCGGGTTGATCGGATCGAGCGAGCGCATCACGTGGACGTCGTGGGCCTCCGGGGCGAACAGGTCGCGCGAGTAGGCGACGGGGTCGCCGCTGCCGCCGTAGATGACCTCTTCCAGCTCGAGCGCGGCGGTCGTGCGCCGGAGCTGCAGCGCCTTGCCGACCTGATCACGGGACGAGACGAGGCACGGCATCACCCGCGTCCGCGCGAAGCCGATCGGCATCTTGAGCTCAAGCAGAACGTCGAGCACCATCTTTCCCGCCTCGAGCTTGCGGGTGAGGACGCGCGTGTCCGGCAACGCGATCGACGGGTGGACGATGTCGAACATCACCGCCGCGGGCGTCCCGTCCGTGGTCAGCACGCGGAAGATCGTGGGCACGAGCGTCGTCGGGTCGAGCTCGAGCAGCTCGCCGACCTCGGGCCCGACGGCCCGGTGCTCGATCCGGAGGTCCGTCGCGTGGAGCTTGACGCCGCGGCGACGCGCGAGCGAGGAGTACGGCTCGAGCCGCTCGAGCCGCTCGTCGAGCTGATGGGGCACGGCGACCCGGCCGACGAACGTCCCGCTGCCCTGACGACGGACGATCTCGCCCGTGTCCTCGAGCCGCTGGAGGGCGGTCCGCAGGGTGCCACGCGAGATGCCGAGCATCTTGGCGACGTCGTGCTCGGGCGGGAGCCGATCACCGCTGCGATAGCGGCCGGGCGACAGCCAGTTGCGCAGCGCCTCCTCGGCACTGTCGACAAGTGACGGTCGCCCACCACCATTGCCGTTGTCCTGCCGGCTGGCTATGCGAGCCTCTCCTGCGCGGGCCCCTCGGCGTTCATCGCCCCGGCATTGTGTCAGCCCCGCCGGTTCCCTCAGAACAACCCGACGGTTCTGCCCTCGGCGTCGATGTCGACGTTGAGCGCCGCGGGGCTCTTCCCGAGGCCCGGCATCTGCTGAATGTCGCCGCACAGCGGCACGAGCCAGCCCGCCCCGGTGTACGCCCGCAGGTCGCGGACCTGGAGGGTGAAGTCCTCCGGAGCGTTCAGCAGCGTTGGATCCGCCGACAGCGACAGGTGGGTCTTTGCCATGCAGATCGGGAGCGATCCGAGACCGTCGGACTCGAATTGGCTGATCCTTGCCTCGGCCGCGGGATAGAAGAACACGTCCTTGGCCTTGTAGACGCGCTTGGCGACCGCCTCGATCTTCGACTTGATCGAATCGCCATCGTCGTACATGAAGCCGAAGCTGTTCGGCTGCTCGCACGCGTCGGCGACGGCCTCGGCAAGCGTCGAGGCACCCGTGCCACCGCGCTCAAAGCCCTCGTTGATCTCGGAGGCGAAGGCGCCGGCGTCGAGCGCGAGCTTGCGGACGAGCTCGAGCTCTTCGTCGGTATCGCCGGGACGGCGGTTGACCGCCACGACACACGGGAGACCAAACTCCTTGACGATCCCGAGATGCCGGCGGAGGTTCGCGGCGCCGTCCTCGATCGACTGCATCGCAGCGGCGCGGTCCACGCGCGGGTCATCCTCGATGCCACCGTGATGCTTGAGCGCGCGGACGGTCGCGACGAGCACGACCGCGCTCGGGCGAAGCTTGCCGACGCGGCACACGATGTCGAAGAACTTCTCCATCCCCATGTCGGAGCCGAAGCCGGACTCGGTGACGACATAGTCGCCGAGCTTGAGGCCGATGAGGTCCGCGACGAGCGAAGAGTTCCCGTGCGCGATATTGGCGAACGGGCCGGCATGCATGAGGCATGGCTGGCCCTCGAGGGTCTGGATCAGGTTCGGCTTGAGCGCCTCCTTGAGCAGCACCGTCATCGCGCCCGCCGCACCGAGGTCCTCGGCCGTCACCGGCTTGCCGCCGTCGAAGGAGTGCGCGACGGTGATCGCGCCGAGGCGCCGACGCAGGTCGTGAAGGTCGCGGGACACGGCGAGGATCGCCATGACCTCGCTCGCAGCGGTGATGTCAAACGCGGACTCGCGCGGGTAACCGTTCGCGCGGCCGCCGAGACCGAGGACGATCTGGCGCAGGGCGCGGTCGTTCATGTCGACGGCGCGTCGCCACCCGATGCGCAACGCATCGATGTGGTGGGGGTTGCCGTGGAGGATCGAGGCGTCGAGGAGAGCGGCGAGCAGGTTGTTCGCGGCACCGATGGCATGGATGTCGCCGGTGAAGTGGAGGTTGAGGTCCTCCATCGGCACCACCTGGGTGAGACCGCCGCCGGCGGCGCCGCCCTTGATGCCGAACACGGGCCCGAGCGAGGGCTCGCGCAGACACAGCACCGGGTTCTTGCCGATCGTCCCGAGGCCCTGAGTGAGGCCGACGGCGGTCGTCGTCTTGCCCTCGCCGGCCTTCGTCGGGGTGATGCCGGAAACGCAGACCAGCTTGCCGTCCGAGACCGAGGACATCCGGTCGATCGCCGACAGGGAAACCTTCGCCTTGTAACGGCCGTACGGCTCGACCTCGTCGGGCCGTAGCCCAGCGCGCTCAGCGATCTGATCGATCAGCTGCAGCTCGGCTTCCTGGGCAATCTCAAGACTGCTCTTCATGTCCTCTCCTCTTTGACGGTGCCCCCCGCGCGTGCGGAGTGAGGACTCTAGACAAATAGGTACAACGGATCAAGACCGGCGGATCCGGTCAAACCGAACCCCAATCACGATCCGATGGCCACGGGCGGCGCGGCCGGGAGCGATGACCGCTGCTCGATCAGCTCGAGCTTGGCGAGCAGGTTCTCGGCCATCCGCAGTGACGCCGCGTCGATCAGCCGACCGTCGAGCGAGACCGCCCCCTTACCGTCGCGGGCAGCCTCACGCATGGCGTCCATGATCCGATGGGTGCGCTCGATGAGATGCGCCTGCGGCGTGAACACATCGTTGGCGAGCTCGATCTGCGAGGGATGGATCGCCCACTTGCCCTCGTAGCCGAGCACGGCGGCGCGCCGCGCGGCCTGGATGTAGCCCGCGGGGTCGGTGAAGTCGCCGAACGGCCCATCGACCGGTCGCAGACCATGGGCCCGGGCGCAGACGGCGATCCGCGACAGCGGGTAGTGCCACTGATCGCCGAGATCGGGACCGATCGAGTAATTCGGATCGATCCCGCCGATCGAGGTCGTATGGCTCTGGATCGACGCGGCGTAGTCGGCGACGCCGAACACCATCGCCTCCATCCGCTCCGGACTTGCGGCGGCGATCTCGTCGACGTTGACCATGCCGATCGCGGTCTCGATCAGGACTGCGATCCCGATCCGCCGCTCGAGGCCCATCGCGTCCTCGATCTGGGTGAGCAGCGTCGCCACCAGGTGGACATCTCCCGCGCATGAGACCTTGGGGATGAGCACCGTGTCGACGTGGGGGCCCGCCTGCTCGACCACGTCGACGATGTCGCGGTAGCAGTAGTGCGTGTCGAGTCCATTGATGCGGATCGACACCGAGCAGCGTGAGAAGTCCTGCTCCGTGAGGGCGTCGATGATGTTGCGGCGCGCCTGGTCCTTGTCGTCCGGCGCGACGGCGTCCTCGAGGTCGAGCATCGTGATGTCGGCGCCGAGCATCGGCGCCTTCTCAAGCATCCGGACGTTGCTGCCGGGGACGGCGAGCTCTGAGCGGTGGAGGCGGGGCGTGGTCGTCATGGCCGGCAATACAGCAGTGCCCGGCCGCCGCGGCAAGCGTTCTTAGACGAAGACTCATACGGTCTGGCGGTCATCCAATACATAGACGAAAGGCGTGGTTCAGCGGGAAATTCTTAGCTTGTGCGCGTGGCCAGCGTACGTCACGCTCGCGGCCATGAACCCAAGCGACGCCGTTCCGCCAACGATTAACCCTCCGACCCGGCTGCTGTGCGGTCCCGGACCCAGCAATCCCGATCCTCGCGTGATCGAGGCGATGGGGCGCCCGCTGCTCGGACACCTTGACCCGGACATGCACGTCCTGCTGCTTGAGGTCGTCGAGCTGCTCCGCGGCGTCTGGCGGGCCGGCGATGACGATCTCGTGTTCGCCCTGTCCGCCACGGGCACATCGGCGATGGAGGCGGGGGTCGTCAACCTCGTCGCCCCCGGGGAGACGGTGATCATCGGGAGCTGCGGCTTCTTCGGCCAGCGGCTCGTTGAGATCGCGCGTCGCCACGGCGCGCACGTCGTCGAGGTGAGCGCCGAGTGGGGCACGGCGGTGCCGAACGAGCGGCTGCTTGCCGCGCTCGACGAGCACCCGCAGGCGCGTCTGCTGGCGGTCGTCCACGCCGAGACATCGACCGGCGTCGAGCATCCCCTCGGGCAGCTCGGGGCCGCGCTCGCCGACCGCGACGTGTTGCTGATGGCCGACTGCGTCACCTCGCTCGGTGGGATCGAACTCGAGTTCTCGGAGTGGGGGATCGACTACGGGTACTCGTGCACCCAGAAGTGCCTCGCCGGCCCGCCCGGGATGGCGCCCGTGGCGCTCTCGCCGCGCGCGCAGCGGCGACTCGCCGAGCGCGACCACGAGGTCCCGTTCTCGCTTGACCTCGCGCTCCTGCGCGACTACTGGGTGACTCGCCCCGCGGCGTACCATCACACCGCCCCGATTCTCAGCATCTACGCGCTCCACGAGGCGCTGCGGCTCGTCCTGCTCGAGGGGCTGAATGCCCGCTGGCGCCGACATGGCCAGGCCGGGCGCTATCTCCAGCACGGCATCTCCGGGCTGGGGCTCGAGCTGCTCGCCGAGCCCTGGCGACAGCTCCCGCCCCTCACCGCCGTCCGGGTGCCCGACGACGTTGACCGGCTCCACGTGCAGAACGTCCTGCGGGTGGAGCACGGCATCGAGATCGGGGGGAGTCTCGGTCCGGGCTCGCCGAACATCTGGCGGATCGGGCTGATGGGACCGAACGCGACCGAGCAGGTCGCCGAGACCGTGCTCGGGGCGCTTGAGGAAGTGCTCGTCGCGGGACGGGAGCTCGTACCGGCTTGACCGGCTAACCCGCGAGCGCGCGGCGTGCCGCCTGGGAGTGGACGAACTCCACGAACCGGGCGGCGCCCTCGTCCTCAGGGCCGGTGGCGGCGCGAACGACGAACCAGGAGCGCTGGGGGAGGCCGCCGCGGACGCTGATCAGGCCGAGCAGGCCGTGCTCGAGTTCGAGCTCGATGCTGACGCGAGGGATCAACGCGATCCCGAGTCCGACCCGGGCCGCCTGCTTGGTCGCGCCGTTCGAGCCGAGCGTGAGGATCTCCGGATGCAATCCATGGGCGGCGAGGTACTCCTCGCACAGCACGCGCGTGCCCGAACCGGGCTCACGGAGCAGCCACGGCCGAGTGGCGAGCTCCTCCGGGGCGACCCAGCGGCGCCGGACGAGGGGGTCGTCGGCGGCGCTGACGAGCACGATCTCGTTTGGCGCGAACGGTTCGCCGGTCAGCCGTGAGTCAGGCGGGACCCGCCCGGCGATGGCGACGTCGACCTCGTGATCGGCGAGCCGGCGGAAGACCGAGTCCCGGTTGCCGACGTCGAGGCTGACGTCAAGCTCGGGGTGGTGATGGCGGAAGGCCTGAATGAGCAGTGGGGCCATGTGCTCGCCGGCGGAGGTGACCGCGCTCACGCGCAGCGTCCGGCGGCGACCGTCGCCGGCCGCCTCGACGGCGGCCCGGCGGCCGCGCTCGAGCAGGCCGATGACGTCGCTCGCGTACGGCATATAGGCGCGTCCGGCGGCCGTCGGGGCGAGGGTGCGTCCGGCGCGTTCGGTCAGCTGGACGCCGAGCTCACGCTCGAGGGCCGCGACCGCGGCCGACACCGACGGTTGGGTGACGACGAGCTCTTCCGCCGCGGCCGTGACCGAGCCGCGTCGAACGACGGCGAGGAACGCCGTCAGCTGGGTTAGTGTAACCGCCATATGAAGCGGAATAACTATAGAAATAACGCTGAGTCATCGCCACTCGAGCGGCGCGACTCGATCCGCTGACCCGGGCCGCCGGTCGCCTGCTCGATCCGTCCCATCATCAGGTGGTAGAGGATCAGCAGCTGGACGAGCGCGAGCGAGTCAGAGCGGTACAGGTCAGTTCCAACGGTGAACTCACCGAGGCGGCGCACTCGGAGGTGGTTGGCGAAGCTCATCCGGCTCCACACCGCCTCCTCGAGCTCGGCGGCGTGCGCGGGATCGATATCGCCCGGGACACGCATCACGAGGTCGTTCGTCCGGCGCACGAGCGTGGGGCCGGCGACGGGGTCAAGCAAGGGCGACAGATCGGGATGGGGAAGGGTGTCCCGCAGCACGACATCAACGTCGAGATGCGCCGGATCGATCCCGCGCGCGAAGCTGACAAGGATGTCGGCGTGCTCGCGCTGGGGGCGGATGAACAGCCGCGCGTCCTGTTCGCGGCGATCGAGCTCGGCGAGCACCTCGTCGGTCGTGTACCCGCGGCGGGTGCAGTCACGCTTCACCTTCCACGCCCGGCGCAGCTCCTCCGGCGGATCGAGATATACCCGGACGTCGTGCGTCGAGCGCAGCGTCTCGGTGTGGAATCCGAGCAGTCCTTCGACGACCAGGAACCGCGACGGTCGCATGTAGGCGGGCGCGCGCAGCGATCCGGAGCGGTGGTCATAGACCGGCTTGAGGACCGCCTCGCCCCGTCGCAGGTGGACGAGGTGTTGGGTGAGGATGTCGAGGTGGTTGGAGTCCGGGTGCAGCGGCGTGACCCCGAGCTCCGAGCGTTGGCGACGGTCGTAGCGGTGGTAGTCGTCGGCGTTGAGCCGCGTCGCGTGCTCGGCGCCGAGCACGCGGATGAGTCCGCGGGTCAGGGTCGTCTTCCCGGAACCGGAGTCGCCGACGACTCCGAGCACGATCGGTCGCGCCATGCGGAGATGCTACGGGTCAACTGCACTCAACGGGTGCCCGCCCGGCAACTGTCCCAGGGTCTCTAGACAACGCCGATCCACTCCGGTAGAACACGCTTGAACCTATTTGTGCAGCGCACCTCGTGAAAGCTGCACCGCGGTCCGGTCGCCAAGGGGTCATCTCCCGGCCGGCTCAGCCAACGCGAACACCGGAGGGATTGGATGTCGGAGAAGACGTGGGGTGGAGAGCCCTTCTGGGGTCTGGGCTACGACTGGGATCCGGATTGGGTTCTCACGGATCGCCAGAAGGAGCTGCGCGAGGTCCTGATCGAGCTGTGCGAGAAGGAGATGCGCGCGAATGCCAAGATCTCCGACGATGAGCTGAAGTTCCCGCGGCGCAACCTCGAGCTGCTCGGCGAGCACGGCTTCCTGGCGCTGACCGTCCCCGAGGAGTACGGCGGCCTCGGGCAGGACCACGTCGGCTTCGTGATGACCTGCGAGACGATCGCGCGCTACGGCTGCGCCTCGACCGCGATGTGTTACGTGATGCACATGGGCGCGGTCAACACGATCATGCTGCGCCCGACGCCGGAGCTGATCGACAAGTACATCCGCCCGCTGAACAGCGGCAAGATCGGCACGCTGTCCTACTCCGACCCGGAGACCGGGTCGCACTTCTGGTACCCGATCTCCTCGGGCGCCGAGCGCGTCAACGGTGGCTTCCGGGTCAACAAGAAGGCCTCATGGACAACCTCGGGCGGCTTCGCTGACTTCTACGTCGTCCAGACGACGAGTCCCGACTTCACCGGCTACGACGACCTGTCGGTGTTCGTGATCGACGGCGACGCGGTGCAGTCGCAGCCCTCGACCTGGGACGCCCTCGGCCTGCGCGGCAACCAATCCGGGCCGATCCAGGTCGAGAACGTCGAGATTCCCGGTGAGCAGATCGTCGGCCCGGTCGGCGATGGCGCTGCGTCCAACGACGAGGCGGTCGACCCGTGGTTCCTGCTGGGCTCCTCCTCGGTGTGGAACGGTCTCGCGCTCGGAGCGATCGATATCGCCAAGCGTCAGACGACCCGCAAGCGTCACGTCGATGTCGGCCTCCGCGTCGCCGACTATCCGACGATTCAGGACTACGTCGGCGAGGCGGTCATGGACACGAACGCCTGCCGGTTGTTCGCGTTCTCGGTCGCCCAGGCGATGGACCGGGCGACCGAGCACAACACCGCGCAGCCGCCTCCCGGTGAGTTCGCGCGGGCGAACTACCTGCACTGGGCGTGGCAGATCAAGTTCGAGGCGGCCAAGAACACGGCGCACGTCGTCGACAAGATGCTCCACGCCTCGGGCGGCTCGGGCTACAAGCGCGACATGGAGATGGAGCGCTACCTGCGCGACGCCAAGGCCGGCTGGGTGATGGGCCCGACAAACGAGGTCCTGCGCCAGTTCGTCGGCAAGGCCGTCCTGCTCGGCTTCGAGAGCCTCGACTACTGGAACCAGCACTACAACCGGCGCGCCGTCGAGAACGAGATCAAGAAGCTCGACGCCGACGGCAAGCGCAAGCTCGCCGAACAGCTACTGGCGGACGTCGAGAAGGCGTCGGCGCCGGCATAGCACCAATGGCAGCGGTGCTGCTCGATGGTCTCCTCGCGCCCGACCCGGCGCGGGAGACCTACCGTGTCCCTCCGGGGGGCGCGACCGAAATCCGTCTCGCCGGCGACGACCGAGTACGGATCGTCGACCGGCACGGCGGTCAGGTCGCGGTCGTCTCGGGAGGTCTGGAAGCGGTCGGGCTCGAGGCGGACCGCACCAGCGGGAACGGCAGCGCCCGGTTGTTCGGGCCAGACTCCGCCCCCGGAGACGATGTCCAGCTCGCAGCCGACCGGGACACCCGGCTTGTCGTCGCCGCACCGGGGGGCCGGGTCGTCGACGGAGAGCTGCCGCCCACCGAGCTGCTCGTCGAGGTCCGGCGGGCGATCCCGCGCCGCCGGGAGGAGGTCGAGCTGCCGCCGCCGCTCGCCGAGCCGCGACTCGACTTCCGGGTCGATGCCGCCACCGCGCTCAGCTACGAGGTCAAGGCCGGCGAGTTCATCCAGGTGATCGACGTCAAGGGCAAGCAGTGCTCGGACTTCCTCGCCTTTCACGCGGACAAGCTGCAGGAAGGACGTGAGCGCGGACTCGACGCGACGATCACCCGCACGCTGATGGGCAATGCCTACCCGCAGCCCGGGTTGTACGGCAAGTTCTACGACCTCGACATGGACCCGCTCGTCGAGGTCATCCGCGACACCGTCGGGCGCCACGATACGTTTGCGCTCGCCTGTCAGGCGAAGTACTACGAGGACCTCGGGTACCCCGGTCACATCAACTGCACCGACAACTTCAACGGCGCGCTCGGGCGGTTCGAGATCGCGCCGCGCAAGGGGTGGGAGGCGCTCAACTTCTTCTTCAACACCGCGTTCGACTGCGACATGCAGCTGATCAGCGACGAGCCGTGGTCCCGTCCCGGCGACTACGTGATGCTCCGCGCACTGAACGATCTCGTGTGCGCGTCGTCGGCCTGCCCCGACGACATCGACCCGTCAAATGCCTGGGAGGTGACAGATGTCCACGTGCGCGTGTACTCCCCGGAGAATCGCTTCTCCGTGGCCATCGCTCGGCGCGTGACCGCCGACGCGCCCGCGGTTCTCACGAAGGAGACCGCGTTCCATCCGAAGACCTCCGAGCTGACGAAGAGTTTCGTCGAGTACCGGGGGTACTGGCTACCTCACTGCTTCAACAACGAGGGCGCGATCGCCGAGTACTGGGCGTGCCGCGAGAAGCTCGCGGTCATGGACCTGAGCCCGCTGCGCAAGTGGGAGATCCTCGGCCCCGACGCCGAGACGCTCGTCCAGCGCGTCGTCACGCGCGACATCCGCAAGCTCGCCCCCGGCCAGGTCGTCTACACCGCGCTCTGCAACGAGACCGGCGGGATGATCGACGACGCGACCGTGTTCCGGATGGGACCGGACGGCTTCCGCTTCGTCGGCGGAGACGAGTACGACGGAGTCTGGCTCGCGGAGGTCGCCGAACGAGAGGGACTGAAGGCGTTCGTCAAGCCCTCGACCGACCAGTTGCACAACATCGCGGTGCAGGGTCCGCTCAGCCGCGAGGCGCTCGCCTCATTCGTCTGGACCCCGCCGACGCAGCCGAGCCTTGAGGAGCTCAAGTGGTTCCGCTTCCTCGTCGGGCGCATCGGCGGCTACGACGGTGTGCCGATCATCGTCTCGCGGACCGGCTACACGGGCGAACTCGGCTACGAGGTGTTCTGCCATCCCTCCGACGGCGAGGCGGTGTGGGACGCCGTCTGGGCGGCTGGGGAGCCGCGCGGCATGAAGCCCTTGGGCCTCGAGGCGCTCGACATCGTGCGGATCGAGTCCGGGCTGATCTTTGCCGGCTACGAGTTCGACGATCAGGTCGATCCGTTCGAGGCCGGGATCGGGTTCACGGTCGCGCTCGCGAACGAGGAGGACTTCATCGGACGCGACGCGCTGATCGAGCGCAAAGCGCACCCGCAGCGGACGCTCGTCGGGCTCGAGATCGCCTCCAACGAGGTCTGCGGGCACGGCGACGAGGTGTACGTCGGCCGTCGACGCGTCGGGGTGATTACGAGCGGCGTCCGCAGTCCGACGCTGCGCAAGACGATCGCACTGTGCCGGATGGCGGTGCAGTACTCGGAGATCGGCACCGACGTCGAGGTGGGGAAACTCGACGGCCTCCAGAAGCGGATCCCGGCGCAGGTCGTGCGCGCCCCGTTCTATGACCCGGACAAGACCCGTCCACGCTCGTGAGCCCGCGTGAAGGCATCGCACGACTGACCCGGGTGGCGACGCCGACGAGCGACCATGGGCTGATGCCGCCACCGAAGCCGCTGGCCCGGTCCGACGGCGCTCGGACCGGGAACGGATCGGGAGCGCCGACGCTGCCGCCGCATACCGGCGTGGCGAAGCTGACTCCGAGGGCCGCGGCCGTCGAGGAGATGGCGAAGGGCATGCGGCAGGTCATGGGTCGGTTCGCCACCGGCGTCACGGTGGTGACGACGATCGAGAAGGACACGATCCATGGCATGACCGCCAACGGCTTCCTGTCGGTGTCACTGCGCCCACCGCTGGTGCTGGTGTCGCTCGGTCGCTGCCGGATGAACGAGATGCTCCCGAGGACCGGGCGCTACGGCATCAGCGTTCTCGCCTACGACCAGGATCACTTTGCGGCGCACTTTGCCGCTCAGCGGCCGTCACCGGTCGAGCCGGAGTTCGTCTGGCATGAGGGGCTGCCGCTGCTCGACGGGGCGCTCGCCCACGTTGCCTGCCGGATCGTCAATGCCCACCGGGCCGGCGACCACGTTTTGTGGATCGGCGAGGTTGAGCACTGGGGGCACCGCGACGGCGAGCCGCTGCTGTTCTACACCGGCCGGTTCGGAACCGTCCGCGAGACCGGCGAACACTGAAACCGCCACGTAGCGGGAACTGGTGTTGCGGACGGCGCAAGTCGTTGACCCCCTTTGGACAAACTGGTATAAACGCGCCGCGCTCAGGAGAGGGGCGTCAAGCAACCGGGGCATACGTCCCAGGAGGGTGAGACTTGGCTACTGCCACCGTCGAGGAGGTCCAACTCCTCAAGACACTGCGCTGGTGGGACGGGTTCGCGATCGCGCTGTGCAATCCCGGCTTCCTGCTCGGCAGTCTCGGGTTCACGCTGGGGATCTTCGGCGCCGCGGGATCGATGATCCTGTGGGGTCTCTCGGCCGCGATCGGCATGCTGCAGGCGTGGATTTACTCCGAGCCCGCAACGATGTTCGGGTACAAGAGCGGTGGCATCTCCCTGTACGCGCACGAAGGGTGGCGCAAGTACACGACCCTCGTCGGACCGCTGTCGGCGTTCGGCTACTGGATCGGCTGGTCGGTCGTGCTCTCGATCTTCGGCAAGATCATCGGCGACCTCGCCGCCGGTCAGTGGTGGCCGAAATCGACGTGGACGGTGACGATCTTCTCGAACCACCTCGGGCTGCCGCACTTCATTGCGATCGGGACAATCATCGCCGTGTGGGCGTTCAACATCTTCGGCCTGCGGCTCGCCGTGTGGTTCACGTACGCGTGTGCCGCGCTCCTGATGGTGCCGCTCGCACTGTTCATCATTGGACCGTACATCTCCGGCGACTGGCACTCGAGCAACATCCACTCGACGTTCACCGGACCGTGGGGCGGGTTGAAGCTCGCCCTCGTCTACATGTTCATCCTCGCTTGGTCGACGTATGGAACCGAGGCGGCGGCAACGTTCGCGCCTGAGTACAAGTCGATCCGGGACACCCACCTGGCGCTCCGCAGCGCGGCGATGTTCATGCTCGTCGTGTGCATTCTGCTCCCGCTTGGGCTCGGCGGCGTGACCGGCGCGGTGCCGTCGGCGACCGCCGAGGGCCAGTTCTACACCCAGGCGATGACGCAGATCGTCGGCCATGGCGCCGCGAGCTTCTTCACGATCTGCATCATCGCGGCGCTGTTGCTGTCGATGACATCATCGACAGCGGACGCCGGCCGGGCGCTGTTCGGCATCTCACGGGCCGGGATGACGATCAAGCAGTTCGGGGTGCTCAACCGTCATCACGTGCCGGCGCGGGCGATGACGCTCGACCTGATCGTCAACGTCCTGCTCGTCATCCTGATCAAGTCGAACCTGGCGATCCTGTACCTGAGCAACATCGGCTACGTGCTCGCACACGTATTCGCGCTCAGCGGATTCCTGCTGTTGCGGCGTGACCGGCCCAACTGGCCCCGGCCGATCAAGGTGGGCGGTGGCTGGCTGCCGATCGCCGGATTCCTGTGCGTGCTCAACGCGGTCTTCCTGGTCGTCGGAGCGCTCGCGCCGAACCTCAACGGCTACGGGACATGGACCGACTTCTGGATCGGTGTCGGCGTGCTCGTCGGTTCGCTCCTGCTGTTCGTGTACCGCCGCGTCGTCCAGGACGGCGAGAGCGTGCACATGCGTGAGGACACGCCGACCCTGCCGGACGCGGCGGAGAGCGCGCTACTCGGCGTGCCGACCGCGCAAGTGCCGACCGCGACCGCCGTCTAACGAAAGAGACCATGAACACGATCATCGTTGGCTACGACGACTCCGAGCCGTCGAAGCGGGCCCTGGACCGCGGGGTGCAGTTCGTCAAGGCGTTCGGCGCCAAGCTGATCGTCACCAGCGTCGCGCCGGTCACCACGCCGGCCGGCGGTAGGTCGATCGGTGGCGACCCGGCCGACACGCCCCAGGATCACCGGGTGGAGCTTCACAGCGCGCGTGAGCACCTGGACGGTCAGGGGGTCGCGGCCGAGTACATCGAGGCGGTCGGACACCCGGCCGACTCGCTCGTCGCGGCGGCCGCCGATCGCGGCGCGGACATGATCATCGTCGGGACCCGGGAGCTCGGGTTCGTGCAGCGCATGTTCGGCGCGAGCGTCAGCGGTGGCGTCGCGCGTCGGGCGCACTGCGACGTGTTGATCGTCCACTGAGCAGGACACTGACGAGGTGCGACCCGCACGACTCGCCGCATTGGTCGGGTTGTGCGGGCTCGCGCTGATGACATCGAACGCGTCGGCGATCACCGTCGGGCACGCGCCGCTCGTGATTCCGTGCGGCTCGAGCGGGACCCCGGTCCCGGCGGGTTGGTTCTTTCCGGACCGTCGACGGCCGACGGGTGTCGTCTGGGTCCAGCATGGGTTCTTCCGCGCCGCGGTCAACGTCCTGACGCTCGCGCGGTACATCGCCGCCCATACCGGCGCGATCGTGGTCGCGCCGACGATCACCTCGAACCCGTTCGCGGCCGGCGGGTGCTGGATCAACGGTCCGCCGATGGCGCAGGCCGTGGCCGCGCTGTTCGCCGGCTCGCGGGAGGCGCTGCAACGCAGCGCCGATACGGCACGCGGGCGCCATGTGACGCTGCCCCGGCCGTTCGTGCTCACCGGCCACTCGGCCGGTGGCAACCTGGTGACGTCCGCCGCCGGGTACACGACGCTGCCGGGGGGCGCGATCGGCCAGCTCCGCGGGGTCGTGCTCTACGACGCCGTCGATTTCGGCGGCGCGATGGCGGCCGCGCTCGGTCGGCTCAGCGGCCCGGACTTCCGGACCGTGCTCCAGATCGCATCGCCGCCGTCCGGCTGTAATGCGTTCGGCTCCGGCACGAACGCGCTGCTGACGGCGCGGCCGGGCAGCTTCGTCGGGGTGCAGCTCGTCGGCGGGACCCACGTTGACGCCGAGGGTCCCGACAGCGATCCGCTCGCGATGCTCGCGTGCGGCATCCCGCGGCCGCAGAACGTCGTGGCGCTCCGGTCGATCGCCGCCGACTGGATCCGCAACGCGCTCACCGGGTCGGCGCAGGGGATCGTCGGCGGCACTCCGGGAGAGCGGATCAGCGTCGACGGCGCGACCGCCGTCGTGCTGCCGGCACGGTGAACCAGAGGCGGGCCTTTGGCGTCCGCGGCATCCGTTCGACCAAAACGTATGCGAGCGCCGGCACTAGCGACCAAAACGTATGCGAGCGGCGGCGATTCTCCGAGCTCTCTTGCGTTGCGGCGGATGAATGGCCCAAACGCCTGCGTCAGCGGCCCCGCAACCGGACCCGGCCGAAGAGGTGCACCGGATGTCCGGCCGGAACCCCGGCCGCGTGCGCGGGGGCGAACACGGCCGCGAACGTGACGGGCGTCGAGCGCGCGTGTGCCACGACGTGTCGGCCGGACTGGGTCAGCCGGAACGTGAGCCGCGACGGTCCGGGCCGGTGGAACGTGGCGTTGCCCCGCGCGAGCACGACCCGCTGCCCCGGGCGATGGAACACCATCGACAGCCGGCCGGCGCTCGGTGCACGGATGAGGACAGCGCGGTCGCGGGCCCGGCCGCGGGTGGCGGCCAGCGCCGCGGCGTGCAGCCGGGAGCGGATCGCGGCATAGCCGGGTGGCGGCGAGCCGGCGTGGAGCGTGCCGGTGCTGTCGAGCGCGAGACAGGCCGTGGCGTCCGGGCAGGCGACGGCGAGGATCGTCCTCGGATCGTCGGGCACATGGGGCGCCGAGATCATGGTCCCCCAGCTCGAGGTCGTGTTCGCCGGGTCGCGCGACGCGATGAGGGCACCCGGGGCGTCCGCGGCGAAGCAGAGCGTCGCCGACGGGCACCACAGGCCGACGAGCGGGTCCGGGGAGACAAGATGTTGCGTGATGCCAATGGTCCTGTTGTTGAGCGTCTCAACGTCGCCGGTGCCGGTCGGGTAGCCCGGGCACTGCGAGGTGAAGGATCCGGAGCCCGCCGTGCACATCGTCAGGCATCGGTCTTGGTCGAGGCACGAGACGACACCGTCGGCGAGCCCGGTCGCCGCGGTGCCGCTCCGCGGCCAGCCGGCGACGGTTCCAGGCGCCGTCGAGCGCACGGTGCTGCCCAGCGAATCGGCCGCCGTGCAGTACGACGTCGAGGGACACGAGACGCTGAGCAGGTCCGGCGCCCCGCACGCGGACCCCTGACCGTCGGCGCCGCACTCCGGTGGCAGCGATTGGTCGACGCCGCGCACAAGCTTCCAACTCCGGGCGCCGAGCCGGGGGCGCGTTGAGAACGCCACGTCCGGTCCCCCGACGGCGACACACAGGTGGACCGACGGGCACGACACGTCGAGGAGCCCGCCGGGCCGCACGGAACCTGATGTCCACGACGCGGGACCACGGCTCGGGTCGGCGGCGGTGAGGACGTGCCCGGCGTCGTCAACCGCGACGCACAACCGCGGGGACGGGCAACTGAGCGCCCGCGGCCGCGTTCCCGGGTCGACCTTCGCCACCGTCCAGCCGCCGCCGGCGGTGAGGGGACGCGTCGAGGTGAGGACCCGCCCGCCGACATCGACGACCACGCACAGCGACCGCGACGGACACGCCAGGCCAGCGGGACGCGTGCCGTCGATCCGGCCCAGCCCATGCCAGGCCACCGGGCCTCGTGCCTCTGCGGTCCCGCACAGCATCATGCTGCCGAGCGCTGCGATCAGCGCCACCTGCCGTCTCACACTCTTCGTTGTACCCAAACCTGGCAAAACCTGCGCCGGTTTGTCGGTGCCGCGGCAGGCCGCGCTACGTCGTCCCCGTGCCGAGGAGCTCCCGCGCGGCCCGCACGCCGCTGCGCAGCGCCCCCTCCATCAGCCCGTGCCAGACGCCGGCCGTGTGCTCACCGGCGAACGCGAGACGGCCGACGGGCGCGGCGAGTGCGGAGTCGTCCATCGGCGAGCGGAGAGAGCGCGCCGTGTAGGCGCCGCGCGCCCACGGATCGGGATCCCACTCGGATACCAGCACGGTGTCCGGATCGAGCTGAAGGTCGGGGCGGAGCCCGCGCAGTGAGGCGACCCAGCGCTCCGGGCCGGCGGTGACCGCCAGTCGCTCGAGCGCCGCGGACGTCCCCGCGAACGCGCCGAGGAACGGAGCCGGCTCACCGCGCGCGTCGAGCTGCGTGTAGCACCAGTAGCGCTCGGTCACCGACAGCACCGCACTTGGCGGGGCGGGGCGGCTCAGTCGGACGAACAGCTTGGCCGCATGACCGAACGTCGCGCCTCCGAGCGCGGCGAGCTTGTCCGCCGGCAGCGCCGGAGCAAATGCGATCGCGTCGATGACCGTTGCCGGCACGGTGAGGATCGCGGCGTCGGCGACGAGCTCGAAGTCGTCCCCGCCGACGCGGACCTCGATGTCGTCGGCCGCGACCCGGGTCACCGGCGCGGAGAGATGGACCCGGTCACCGAGGACGTCCGCGATCGCCCAGGCGAGCGTGTCGTTACCGCCGTGGAGCGTGAACGTGTCGAAGGTGCCGAACGCGCCCGCCCCCTCCTGGAGGATGCTCGCCTCGAGGTCATCGGCGGGGTGCGTGCAGCTCACCTCGAGCCGGGCGCACAGCGCTTCGGCGACGGCGGGGTCAATGCCAGTGCGTCTCAGCGCGTCGCGCACGCTCTCGCCCGGGCGGACGTCCGCGCCGCCGTGGGCTGCGGCGGCGCGGAAGCCGTCGCCCATCGCCTCGAGCGACACGGCACCGGCGCCGCGCGGCTCTCGGTAGCCGTATCGAGTGCCCTTCCGGACGGGGTCGAGTCCGAACCGCGCCGCGTAGGCGAGCATCAGCTCGTAGTCGGGCAGGATGAACTCGGCGCCGCGCTCGATCACACCGCCGGCGAACGGCTGGGACCACACGCGTCCGCCGACACGGTCACGCGCTTCGAGGACATCGACCTCGACGCCGGCGCGCGCGAGTTCGTCGGCCGCGGCGAGCCCGGCGAATCCCGCGCCAATGACGATCACGCGGCGCGGCCGACCCGCCATATCAGTCAGGCTCGATCTCCCAGCTCGGCAGCTCCGCGAGCGCCTTGCGGTAGCGCTTCTTGTGCAGCGGGCGCACGAACATGCTGTACGCCGTCACGCAGAACGCGACGAGCACGAGGCCGCCGAACGACTTTCCGGCGATGATGAACGCGACGATGCAGGCGAGCGCGAGGAAGCTCACGGCGATCGGGACGCGCCGGTACTTCATCTGCGTGCGGCGGAGCGCCGCGTACTGATCCATCGGGATCTTCCGGGTGTTCCAGCTGCGGCCACACTTCGGGCACTTCCAGCGGTCTCCGTAGGCGACGTACGTCCGCTCGCCGCACTTGCAGGTCAGCGTGATGCGCGGCCCACGGCGAACCGACCGTGGCAGTGGTGCCTCGGTCGGTTCGGTACTCACAGCGGTGCCGGCCGTGGTCAATGCTCCGGAGGTTCCCAGCCCTCGAGAACCGTCGGCTTCCAGTCGGTTCCCACGGTCCGCGAGTTCTCCACCCACGGCCCGAGTTCGGGCTGCGGGAACTTGCAATGGATCTCCTTGAGCGCGATGCCGTAGGAGTTCCCGGATTGGAGGTGCTTGATCAGGACCTTCCGGGCAATCTCGTCCTCACGTCCGGACGGGATCGGGAAGTAGATCTTGATGAAGCTGTTCGAATAGCGATCGAACACCGCCGGCGTGCCCTCCTCCTCGAGCAGGGACACGTCCTCGAGCCAGTTGATGTCCGGCCCGGGGGTCGCGGCCAGCAGGTCCACGTCCTCGATCAGCGACATGTCCTCCTGGTAGGGGAACCGCTTACCCGAGAGGTACTCGGCGTCGATGCCGACGATCTTCTCCGGCTCGCGGGGGAGATGGTGGTCATGTTGGGCGCTCATGCATCACCTGCCGTGCTCGGCTGCGTCTCGGGCGTCAGGTAGTCGACCGGATACTCGATGTGCTTTTCGAGCAGGCGCCTGATCTCCTCAAGCGTGCGCTCCTCGGAGACGCCGGGGATGTAGTTCGTGCCCGCCAGCGGGACCCGCGCCATCGCGGAGGCCTCGGTGGTGAGCGCGGCAAGGTCCTCGGGCTCGAGGTTGTGCACGTTCGTCTTGCCGCACGCCCGGGCCAGCATCTGGCACTCGAGCGTCAGCGTGTGCAGGAAGTTGTACACGCGGTTGGCGGCGTCATCGACGTTGAGCCGCTTACGGAGCTCCGGATCCTGCGTCGCAACGCCGACCGGGCAGCGTCCGGTGTGGCAGTGGTAACACATGCCCGCCGGCACGCCGACGGTGCCCTCGTAGTCGGTGACGCCCGGGATCTCCTTGTTGCAGTTGAGCGCCATCAGCGCCGAGTGCCCGATCGCGACCGCAGTCGCGCCGAGCGCCAGGCACTTCGCCACGTCGCCGCCGTTTCGGATGCCGCCCGCGACGACGAGGTCGATCTCGTCAGCGAGGCCGACGTCCTCGAGCGCGCGCCGGGCCTCCGGGATCGCCGACATCAGCGGCACCCCGGTCTCCTCGGCGGCGATGTGCGGTCCCGCGCCGGTGCCACCCTCGGCGCCATCGAGGTAGATGATGTCCGGGCTGCACTTGGCGGCCATCCGGACGTCGTCATAGACACGCGCGGCACCGAGCTTGAGCTGGATCGGGATCTCGTAGTTCGTGGCCTCGCGGATCTCCTGGATCTTCAGGCTGAGATCGTCCGGTCCGAGCCAGTCGGGATGCCGGGCCGGTGAGCGCTGGTCGATGCCGGCCGGCAGCGAACGCATCTCCGCCACCTGCTCGGTCACCTTCTGGCCCATCAGGTGTCCGCCGAGCCCGACCTTGCACCCCTGGCCGATGAAGAACTCGCACGCGTCCGCGAGCATCAGGTGGTGGGGGTTGAAGCCGTACCGGCTCTGGATCAGCTGGTAGTACCACTTCGTCGAGAGGTCGCGCTCCGGCGGGATCATCCCGCCCTCGCCCGAGCACGTCGCGGTGCCGGCCATCGAGGCGCCCTTGGCGAGCGCCATCTTCGCCTCGAGTGACAGCGCGCCGAAGCTCATGCCGGTGATGTAGACCGGGATGTCGAGCTCGATCGGCTTCTTCGCGAAGCGGGCGCCGAGCACGGTCTTGGTGACGCACTTCTCCCGGTAGCCTTCGATCACGAACCGCGTCAGGGTGCCCGGCAGGAAGATCAGCTCATCCCAGTGCGGGATCTTCTTGAACATCGAGAACCCGCGCATGCGGTAGCGCCCGAGCTCGGACTTCACGTGAATGTCGTTGATGACGTTGGGCGTGAAGATCGGGCTTGAGCCGAGCTGGTTGTCGCGGGTGGGTGCATTCTCGTCAGCCATACGCACCTCCTATCTAGAGGACCAGCTTGCGCTCGGACGGCTCAAGCGTGTCGTAGTTGTAGAGCATCTTTCCGCACACAAACTTCTGGAATTCCGGCGGCGTCCCGAGTTCGTGGATCCGGAACTTCCGGTCGATCAGCTCGCGGTCGGCGTCATCCATTTCGCCGGGGACGCAGTCGATCCCGAGCGACTTGACCTTGCCGGCCACGTAGATCGTGCCGTCGTACATCGAGTCGCCGAGTCCGGGGCCGACGTCGCCGCAAATGATCTGCCGTCCGCGCTGCATCATGAAGCCGGTCATCGAGCCTGCGGTACCGAGCACGATGATCGTGCCGCCCTTCTGGTCGATCCCGGTGCGCGCTCCGACCTGACCCTTGACGATCGTGTCGCCGCCTCGGAGGGCCGCGGCAAACAGGCTGCCGGCGTTGCCGTCGATCACAACGACGCCGGACATCATGTTCTCGCAGGCGGACCAGCCGACGCGACCCTTGATGTGGATCTCGGGGCCGTCGATGATCCCGCAGCCGAAGTAACCAAGGCTGCCGTCGAACGTGATCCGGCAGCGAGTGAGGATGCCCGCCCCGAGCGAGTGCTTCGCCCCGGGGTTGAGCACCGTCACGTCCGTGATGCCCTGCTCATAGAGCAGCCAGCGGAGTTCGAGGTTGATCCGCCGCGTCGTCAGCTTGTGGGCATCGAACGTCGCTTTCGTGCCGTCGATCTCTGAGATCTTGGGGATGACCTCGTCAAGCTCGACGAGTCCACGTGAGTCGTACCTCGGCGCGTCGCCGTTGGTCGTCACCGTGTCCATACCATCACCTCACCCTCGTAGGGGTCGTGGGTGTCGATCTCGTGGTCGAGCACCGCGCGGATTGCCATCTCCTCCGAGGCCAGCGCGACCATGTCGTCACCCTCGTATAGGACCAGCGGCTTCGCCGCGAGCTCGTCCTTGGCCATGCCGAGCGCGTCTTCGGAGACGCAGATGTACGTGAAGACGCCATCGAGATCCTCCAAGCTCTGACGCATCGCGTCCTCGAGCGACCATCCGCCCTCGAGCTTCTGGGCGAGGTAGACCGCGATGATCTCCGAATCGCACTCCGATGCGAAGCGGTGCCCATCACGCTCCAGGCGGCGGCGCCATTGGTGGTAGTTGGTCAGCTGGCCGTTGTGGACAACGGCGACGTCGGAGAACGGATACGCCCAATACGGGTGTGCGTTGGAGATGTCGACGTCTGATTCCGTCGCCATGCGCACATGCCCGATGCCGTGCGATCCGAAATAGTCGTCGAGGTGGTAGCCGCCGGAGACGGTCTTCGCGTCGCCGAGGTCCTTGATGATCTCGAGCGCGTGGCCGGCGGACAGGACCTCAGCGTGCAGCACCGACTCGACGTAGTCGGCGAGATGTTTGAGCTCGCCGTCATAGGTCACC
The DNA here is from genome assembly GCA_963850335.1 of uncultured Solirubrobacterales bacterium. GTDB lineage: Bacteria > Actinomycetota > Thermoleophilia > Solirubrobacterales > Solirubrobacteraceae > Palsa-465. The sequence continues at coordinate 231,387 of CAWKKY010000006.1, forward strand.
GTGACGCTCAGCGTGTAGTCGTTGATCGCCTCGACGTTGCGCACCTGTGCGCCTGCGGCCACGAGGCGCTGCTCCACCTCGCGGCGATGACGCCGGAGCATGTCCTCGAACTCGATCTCCCGGGGCGTGTTCGAATCGGCGAGCTTGACGCGCAGCACGAGTTCGTGCTCGGGCTGGTGGTAGAGCGCGAACCCGGTCGAGTCCGGGCCGCGATGCTTCATCGCCTGAAGCATCGCCGTCATGTCGCGCCCGACCCGATGGGCGCCGTTCCCGTTCTTGTAGATGATTCCAGCGATGCCACACATGGCTAGGGGAGGACCTCCAGGTATTCGTCGCGCTCCCAGTCGGTGACCGCGGCGAGGTACCGCTCCCACTCGTCGCGCTTGTACCAATCGAACACCTTGTAGAGCCGGCCCGGCATCGCGCTCTTGACGACTTCGTCGGCGGCGAGCGCTTGGAGCGCGGCACCGAGGCTCTCCGGGACGCGTTCGATCTCGACGCCCTGGCTGAGCAGCTCGTAGGTGTTGCCCTGCTGCGGCGGGCCGGGGTCAAGCTGGCGCCGCACGCCGTCAAGGCCGGCCCGGAGCAGCGCCGCCGTCGTCAGGTACGGGTTGCAGCTCGAGTCGACGCCGCGGTACTCGAAACGCCCGCCGGTGGCGACGCGGACCGTCGTCGTGCGGTTCTGCCAGCCCCAGTTCTTATAGATCGGGGCCCAGAACCCGGCGTCCCACATCCGGCAGTACGAGTTGACCGTCGGGTTGCCGACGCACATGAGCGCGCCGAAATGCTCGAGCATTCCGCCGAGGAAGTTCCGGGCGATCGTCGAGAGCTGCGCCGGCCCCTCCGGGTCGTGGAAGACGTTCGTGCCCTGTTCGTCGACGAGCGTGAAGTGGTGGTGATGTCCGTTCGCCGAGACGCCGGTGAACGGCTTCGGCATGAACGTCGGCAGCACGCCGTGCTTGCGGCCGACGGCGGCGCACACCTGGCGGTAGGTCGTGATGTTGTCGGCGGTCCGCAGCGGGCGGTCGAAGCGGAAGTTCAGCTCGAGCTGGCCGGGGGCGTCCTCGTGGTCGCCGTAGCTCATATCGAGCCCGAGCGCTTGGCCGTACTCGACGACGTCGAGCAGGATCGGACGGAGCTCCTCGAACTGATGGATGTGGTAGCAGTACGGCTTCGTCAGACCCTCGGGGATCTCGCCTTTCTCCGGCTTCTTGAGCCACATCGTCTCGGGCTCGATGCCGATCAGGAACTGGTAACCGAGCTCCTGCTCGAACTCGTGAGCGATCCGCTTGAGGTTCTGGCGGCAGTCGGCGTCGAGCAGCTCGCCGGTCTCGGTGTCGTAGCAGTCGCAGTAGACCCGCGCGACGCGTTCGTCCCATGGAAGGACGGCAAACGTGTCGAGATCGGCGATCGCGGCGAGCTCGGACTCCTCAGGGCCGAACCCGATGTAGTTGCCGTCGCGGTCGGTGAACAGGTTGGCGGTCGCGCCGTAGACGAGCTGGTAGCCCTTCTCGGCGACCTGGGGGAAGAAGCTGGAGACGACGCCCTTGCCCATCACTCGGCCGGTGATCGACACCTGCTGGAAGAAGACGTACTTGATGCCCTGCTGCTCGATCTGACGCGTGATCGCCTCGATCTTTGCGGCCCGGCCCGGCGCGTTGCGTGCCTCCTCCAAGGTGGCGGGCGGCGGCTCGATCCGTGGGCTCGACAGCACCGTCTGCACGGTTCCGCCGAACACCGGTGCCGCCTCGCTCGTCATCTCACTTGCCACAGTGGTGCTCCTCTCTCGTGCCCCGTTCGGACGGCTCAGGATAACCGGCGATTGCGCAAATTGGTACAGCGTCCGGAGGCTTGTCCACATGTACAAATTGGTACAGGCAGCCGGTCGGCGTCTTATACCAGTTACGTGGGTGGGCGGCAAGGCGCGGACCCGGCGCGGGCGGTGCCCGAGCAAGTCTCGACCGGGGTGCGGCGCCTGCCAGCATGTACGCCATGGAAATGAGAACGCTGGGCCGTACTGGAGTGCGCGTCAGTCCGCTGTGTCTGGGCGCGATGATGTTCGGGGGCTGGGGCAACGAGGACCATGACGACAGCATCCGGATCATCCACCGCGCGCTCGACGCGGGGATCAACTTCATCGATACCGCCGACGTCTACGCCCGGGGTGAGTCCGAGGAGATCGTCGGTAAGGCGCTCGCCGGCGGGCGGCGCGACAACGTCGTTCTGGCTACGAAGGTCCACGGCACGATGGGGGACGATCCCAACGAATTCGGAAACTCGCGGCGCTGGATCATCCGAGAGGTCGAGAACAGCCTGCGCCGCCTGCAGACCGACTGGATCGACCTCTACCAGATCCACCGTCCCGAGTTCGATACCGACATCGACGAGACGCTCGGCGCGCTCACCGATCTCGTGCGCGCCGGGAAGATCCGCTCCTTCGGCTCCTCGACGTTCCCGGCGTCGGCGATTGTCGAGGCGCAGTGGGTGGCTGAGCGGCGCGGGCGCGAGCGGTTCGTGTGCGAACAGCCGCCGTACTCGCTCCTCGTTCGCGGCGTCGAGAACGACGTGCTGCCGACCGCGCAGCGCTATGGCATGGGTGTCATTCCCTGGAGCCCACTCGCCGGCGGATGGCTGACCGGTCGCTACCGGGTTGGCCAGGACGCGCCGGAGTCTCGCCGGGCGAAGCTGCTTCCGGCGCGCTTCGACATGTCAAACCCGGCCAACCAGCGCAAGCTTGAGGCCGCCGACGCCCTGGCGCAACTCGCCGAGGAGGTGGGCATCACGCTGATCGAACTGGCGCTCGCGTTCGTCATCCGTCATCCGGCGGTGACGGCCGCGATCATCGGACCGCGCACGATGGAGCACCTCGAGTCCCAGCTCTCGGCGGCCGAGGTGACGCTGTCAGATGAGGTGCTCGACAAGATCGACGAGATCGTCCCGCCGGGCGTCAACGTCAACCCGTCGGACGGCGGCTGGTCGAACCCCGCGCTCGAGCCAGCGGCTCGGCGGCGCTGAGCGCATCGCGGGCGGGGGCGCTCGTCGGACGTCGGCGTGGCGCTCAGGCGTCGCCGCGGGCGGCGAGCAGCTCCCGCCCGACGCGCTGCAGCTGCTGCAGATAGTCGAGGTGGGCCTGCCACTGCACGTCCGACGTGAGTCCCTGTGCGAGCCGCGCCGTGTCGTCGTGGGCATCCATCAGCTCGTAGATCAGGTCGACGAGCCTCGCGGAGGTCTCGACGGGTGATCGTGTCTCTCTCATCTCTACACCCCTTTCGGGTGTAACCCTGCATCGACCTTACGACCGCTGGACGAATGTTATGTGGCCGCCCGGCGGCAGCTATGTGATTTACGGCACGGGTTCGCCGGAAATTGCGGGGTGCTCGACCGGCACCCAGGCTCACCGAGCGGCGGACCGACGATCCGGATGCTGCAGGCGCTCGAGGAACAGCATGCCGCGCTCGAGCACGTCGTAGTAGTGCGTCGGCGCGAGCCGGGAGAGCGCCTCGAACAGGTACGCGTCAGGCCCGATGAGAATGCGGGCCTTACCTGCCTTGACGCCGTGGTGAATCGTCTGCGCGGCGCGCTCGGGCGTCGTCCGAGCGACCATGTCGAAGTCAGCGATCATCTCGTCCTTGGTGAGATCGGGGTGCAGCGGCGCCGAGTGATACCGGGCGTTGCGCACGATGTTCGTCTTGACGCCGCCGGGGTGAACCGTCACGGCGCGCACGCCGGTGCCACGCAACTCCTGACGCAACGACTCGGTGAAGCCGCGGACGGCGAACTTCGATGAGCAGTACGCCGACTGGTTCGGGATTCCGAGCAAGCCGAACACGCTCGAGGTGTTGACGATCACGCCCGAGTTCTGACGCTGAAGGATCGGGAGGAACGCCCGGACGCCGTTGACCACGCCGTTGAAGTTGACGCCCCACACCCAGTCGTCGTCCTCGATCGCCGCGTCGGCGACCGTCTGCACGGTGGCGACGCCCGCGTTGTTGAAGACCATGCCGATGGGCGCCGGCGCCCACTGCGCGACGTCGGCGGCGACGGCCAGCGTGGCGTGGCGATCGCTGACGTCAAGCGTGCGCACGAGCACCGGCCCGGACATCGCCGCGGCGGTCTCCTCGAGGCCATCGCTGTTCTTATCGGCGATCGCGACCGGGCAGCCGTGGGTCGAGAGGCGCTGAGCGATCGCCCGGCCGATTCCGGAGGCGGCGCCCGAGACGTATGCGGTCAGCCCATCGACGGCAACCCTGTCCCGCTTTCGGTACATGGACGTACCCTATCGAGAACCGGACGTCCGATGTGTCAGCAGACGGTCGATCCCGCGCATCTAGAGGAGCGCTCCGGAGAGGATCGCCTTCACCATCGCCCCGGCGCTTGCCGGCAGTTCGGTGAGATCGCGTCCCTGCTGGAGTGAGATCACCGCGAGCTCGCGCAGGCCGCCGACGATCATCACGGCGGCATCCATCGACAGCGGCCGGGCCTCAAGCTCCGGCTGCGCGGCGCGGCCGGACTCGACGAGTCCGATCAGCAGCCGGGCGAACCGCTCGATCACGGCAAGGCCGCGGTCAGACCCGGCGCGGCCCAAACCCGGGAGCTCACGGACGAAGCTCTGGTAGAGCGCCGGGTGCGAGGTGACGCTGTCGATGTAGGCCTCGAGCGCGCGGTCGACCTGCTCGTCCATGGGCTCCTCCGGGGTCACCGCGGCTGCGATCCGGTCCATGGTCGCGTCGTTGACCGCATCGAACAGGGCGAGGAAACACGCCTCCCGATCCTCGAAGTGCTCGTAGAAGGTCCGTCGCGACGTGTGCGCAATGCGCACGACGTCGGCCACGGTCGTGTCGCGGTAGCCCTTCTCCTCGATCGACGCCGCCATGGCGGCGATCAGACGCTCTCGGTGCGGACTCGCGGCGATGGTCGGTTCCGGCGTGCTGTGGGTGGCCACAGCGTGACGGTAGCGAGCGAGCGGCCGGTGGGGCCCACTAGGTCGGCAGCTTGTGCTGCACGACGACGCGTCCGCCGCTGCGCGGGATCATCGTGACGTTGCGCTGACGCGCCGGCTCGGGCGCCGGGTCGGGGGCGGCCAGGTCGGTGCGCCGCGCGATCGCCCGCAGCACGACCCGCTGCTCGGCCATCGCCAGCGAGGCCCCGAGGCAGCGGCGGATCCCGCCACCGAACGGGATCCAGGTGTACGTGCCGGGCTTGCGCTCGAGGAACCGCTCGGGGGCGAACCGGTGGGGCTCGGGGTAGACGTCCTCACGGTGGTGCAGCGCCACGATGTTGACCGCCACCGGGGTGCGCGCAGGGACCACGTAGTCGCCGAAGCGCCACGGTCGGTTGACCATCCGCACGATCATCGGGATCACCGGTCGGACCCGCATGCCCTCGTGAATCGTCGCCTCGATGTAATCCTCGGCAAGCGCGTCATCGCTGCGCGCCAGCGCGCGGAGCCGCGCGTAGGACTCGGGGTTGCGCAGCAGCCGCTCAAACGTCCAGGAGAGCGAGTTCGCGGTCGTCTCGTGGCCGGCGAGCACGAGCGTGAGCAGCTCGTCGCGGAGTTCGTCGTCGGTGAGCTCTTTTCCGTCCTCATCGCGGGCCTGCAACAGAAGCGAGAGCACGTCGTGCGAGCCGGGTGTCTCCCCCTGCACGCGGCGCTTGCGGATGACGGCGTGGATCTGCCGATCGAGCAGCCCGAGGAGCATCCGGAGGATGCCCGTGGGCTCGCGGCGCCCGGCGTTCTGAAGCTCGACCACCTGGTAGATCGGCCGCGTCGAGGCGAGCAGCAACTGGCGGATCATCGCGCGCATGCGGTGCTCAGGCGAGCCGAACGGGGGCGTGGCGCCGATCCCGAAGACGCCGCCCATGATCACGTCGAGAGTCACCGCCTGCATCCGGGGCGCGAGCGCGAACGGCTTGCCCGTCGGCCAGGAGTCGATCTCGCGTTCGGCGACGTCCGAGATGAGCTGGACGTAGCGTTGGACGGCCTCGCCGTGGAACGGTGGCAGCAGCAGCTTACGCTGACGCATATGACGCGCGCCGACCGCGGTGAGCACCGAGTTCGGTCCGAGGATCGGCCGCAGCGGCGTCTCGCCGGTGAGCGACGGTGCGTCATTGGCCTTCGCCTTGAACAGCGACTCCACGTGGTCGGGGTGGGACGTCACCACGAACGGCTCGCCGCGGGACAGGAGCTGCACCTGCCAGGTGTCGCCGAGCTCACGGCGGGCGGCGAGGCTCGAGCTGAGCGGCCGCATGACGAAGCGGATCGTCTGCACGAAGCGCGGCTGATCCCGGGCCGGGGGCATCCGCACGGGTACCTCTTCGGTCACCGGGCCGGCGGGGGAGGGAGGTGGCTTGCGCTCCTCCAAGCCAGGTGCAGCCGAGGTGACCTCAGAGAGAGGTGTGGCGGTCGCCGCAGACATCGGTACGTCAATGTACCAGCGTCGCTGCGGTCTGTCCACCGGCACCGACGAGACCAGCGCGTTAGATTGCCGCCCGCCCACGTCGAAGAGAGGTTGTGAGAGATGCCGAACCGTGCTGCCATCGTCACCGGAGCGTCCCGGGGAATTGGACTCGCGATCGCGGAAGCGCTCGCCGAGGAGGGCTTCGGGCTGACGATCACCGCGCGCAAGCCGGACACGCTCGAGCAGACGGCCCACTCCCTGCGCGAGCGCGGGTACGAGATTGAGCACTTCGCGGCGAACATGAACGACGAGGCGGCGATCCAGGAGGTCGTCCGCCTGCACCGCGAGCGGTTCGGCCGGCTCGACGTGCTCGTCAACAACGCCGGGGTGGGAATCGGCGCGGCCGCGTCCGATCACCAGACGAAGTACGTCGACCTCCAGCTCGACGTCAACCTGCGGGCGATCGTCATCTTCTACCGAGAGTGCCTCGATCTCCTGAAGGCCGCCGGCGCCCAGCACAAGAGCGCGCTCGTCGTCAACCTCGCCTCGATCGCGGGCAAGTCGCCGCAGCCATGGCTGTCGGTGTACTCGGCGACGAAGGCCGCGGTGATCGCGTACACCCAGGCGATGAACAAGGAGCTCAACGGCGACGGGATCAAGTCGACCGCGTTCTGCCCGGGATTCGTCGACACGGACATGACCAACTTCGTCAAGGAGACGGTGTCGGCCGAAGAGATGCTCCGTCCGACCGACATCGCCGAGGCCGTCCGGTTCCTGCTCCGGGTCTCGCCGGCGTGCGTCGTCCCGGACATCGTCTTTCAGCGGCCTGGCGAGACAATCTAGATGTGAGCCGCGCTCCCGACCGAAACCGGTCGGGAGGAGGGAGTCTTGTGCTCGGGTATGTCCTCGGCTTCCGGGCAGAAAAACGCCAAATCCCGTGCTCCGACTGGCTTCGGGCGAGAACTTGACGCTGAGCGCAAATACTTCGCCAGGATCGTTTCACTCGACGAGATCTGGCGAGTTCTTGACACGCTCAGGACGCCCGATCGCGTCGCGGTCTACGCCGCCGCGGCGGGAAGGGGCCGCGTGCTCACCGGGTCCGGCCAGATCTGAGTCGGCCGGCCGGTGAAGAATCCCTGGACGTAGTCGACGCCGAGTTGGCGGATGAGCGCGAGCGTCTCGGCGTTCTCGACGCCCTCGGCGACCGTCCGCTGGTCGAGGCTCCGCGCGATCCCGACAACCGCGCGGACGACGTGCTGGTCGGTCGGGCTGAGGGTGAGGTCCTTGATGAACTCGCGGTCGATCTTCACGTACCGCGCCGGGATGTGCTTGAGGTAGGTGAGCGATCCGAAGCCGGTGCCGAAGTCGTCGATCGCGAGCTCACATCCGATCTCGGCGAGCGCGGTGGCGAATCCACGGGCCTCCTGGAGGTTGGCGATCGCTGCGGTCTCGGTGATCTCGAACATGAGCATCGCCGGGTCGACGCCCTGCTCGACCGCGGACTGGGCGATGCGGATGATCTCGGCGTCGCCGATCGAGTGCGCCGAGAGGTTGAGCGCGACGCGGTGCCCGGCCGCGGCGAGCGACACCGCGGTGCGCCCGACCCACCGGTCGATCGCGTTGATCAGTCCGAACCGCTCGGCGGTCGGCAGGAACGCGTCGGGGCCGATGAGGCGGCCGTCGTCGTCGCGCATCCGGATCAACAGCTCGTGGTGACTGACCGCCCCGGAGGCGAGATCGACGATCGGTTGGGCGTGGAGCACGAAGTGGTCCTGCTCCAGCGCGGTACGGATGCGCTGCATCCAGGTCATGTCGGGTCCGTTCTGGCCGCGGTACACGGCCACGCGGTTCCCGCCACCGTGCTTGGCCTCGTGGAGCGCAATGTCGGCGGCGACGAGCACGTCGTCGCCGACGAGGTCCGATCCCGGACCGAAGCAGGCGATGCCGAGGCTGGCCGTGATCGCTGACTCGCCGGCGCACTCGCTGAGCAGCGCACGGAGCTCCTGCGCGGTCGCGGCTGCGGTCTCAGCGGTCGTGTCGGCGAGCACGATCCCGAACTCGTCCCCACCGGTGCGGGCGATCATGTCGCTCGCGCGCAGTCGATGCATGAGCGTGTCGGCGATCGACCGCAGCAGGAGGTCGCCGGCCGTCTGACCATAGGAGTCGTTGAAGATCCCAAAGCCGTCGACGTCGACGAGTACGAGCGCGCCGTTGCGCACGCGTCGCTCCCCGAACCCGAGATGGCGGTCGAGCTCGGACACGAGCCGACGCCGGCTGAGCAGGCCGGTGAGCGGATCGTGGTCGGCGTGATAGCGCAGGCGCGCCTCGACGCGGCGCAGTTCGGTGATGTCCTGGCAGACGCCGCTGATCCGGGTGACGCCGTCGCCGTCGACCGTCGAGGTCGCGTGCACCACGATCGAGCGGATCTCGCCGTCGCCGCGGACGAGTCGATGCTCGAGGCTGAACGGGCCGCCACGTTCGGCCGCCTCTCGGAACATGCGCTCGAGCTCGTCGCGATCGCTGGGATGAACCTGGTCGACGTACTGGCGGGCCGTCTGCTCGATCTCGCTCGAAGGGGTGCCGAAGATGCGGCGCAGCTCGTCTGAGACCTCGAGGCGACCGGTGTCCGAGCGCCACTCCCACGAGCCTATGTGAGCGATTGCCTGAGCTTCGGCGAGCCGGTGCTCGCTGGCGCTCAGTACCCGGGCACGACGATCGTGGTTGCGAACCTGGAGGTAGGCCATCAATCCGGTCCCGGCGAACGCGGTCACCTCGATCATGGCGACCTCGAACGGCGAGGAATCGATGATCGCGAGCACGATCACGGTCAGCAGTGTGAGGGCGGTCGCGAGAACGACCGAGGCCTTCGGATAGGAGACGCCGGTGAAGACGAGCTGGATGAATGCGAGGAGGAGCAGCGGGCTGCTCGCCCCGCCGCTGATCACCGTCGTCGCGATGATCAGCGAGAAGTCGATCACCCACCACGCCCCGTAATAGGCCTCACGCCAGGGTGAACGCACGTAACGGTCCCACGGGAGCCGGAGGACCACCAGCGAGCCGGGAACCGCGAGCGCGGCGAGGATGCAGATCGCCGCTGCGCGCGTCGGGGAGAGCGCGATGAGGGCATACACGACGACCGGTGGGCAGACGGCAACCGAGATCCACACGCCGGCCGCGACCGAATCACGACGGAGTTGGAGGTCGACCGGCCCAAGCGGCGCGCACCACCAGCGTTTCCACGCAGGCGTCGGGGCATCGACGTCGCGGGTGGGGGGGTCGGTTCTCGGTTCTTTAGGCGTGGGCAACTCACCCTCGCTGGATCGCATCCGGCGCCCCACAGCCAGAGAGTCGGCATATGCCACCCCTATTGACAGGGCGGTAGCTACGCGGCCCGCTGGGTAGTCCGTGCGGAAAGTGGTGCTACCTGAGCAGCGTGATCGTGGGCACGCGGCCGTTGGCGGTGCGCCCGCCGATGACGGCGACGCCGTGGCCGAACGGCACCGCGGAGGCGTCCGAGAGCGCGACCGGCAGCGTCCCGGCCGACCGCCAGCGCCGCTCGCCCGGCGCCCACGAGACGATCGCCGCGGTCAGCGTGCCTCGGCGTAGGCCGCCGATCGAATAGAAGCGGCCATTCCAGGTGACGCCGGCGGCATGGTCGGTCGGCTCGGGAAGCCGCGGCAGACGTGCGATCGCGCCGGTGCGCGGGTCAAATGAGAACGCATCGGAGGTCGGCGAGCCGGAGGTCATCTCGCCACCGGCGAGGATGAGCCGGCCGTCGAGTGCCCCGGCGGCGGGATAGCGAACGCCGAGCGGCAGCGTTCCGGCACGATGAACCCGGCCCGTGCTCGTCACCGCGTAGATCGTGCGGTTCGTCGCCGTCCCGTTCCAGCCCCCGGCGACGTACGCGGTGCCGCCGATCGCCGCGGCAACGAGATCGGACAGCGCCTGCGGCAGCGTGCCGACGCGGTGCGGAGGAGCGGGAAGCACCTGCACGATGTGGTCGCTGCCCTCCGAGACCCCGCCACCGAAGGCGAGCACGCGCCTGCCGAACGTGGCCGCGGCGGCATCATGGATCGCCCCGGGGAGCGGGGCCAGTGATCCGACCCGCCCGTCCGGACGAAGCTCGAACACGGTGTTGGTCGAGACGTCGGCATCGGACAGCCCGCCCGCGAGGATCACGCGGCCATCGATCGTGGTCACGGCCGCGCCGGCCCGGGCGGCGGGCAGTTTCAGACTGCGTCCGGGGGAGAGCGCCACCGCAGGGCCGGGGCGCGCAGTTGCGGTCGCGGTCCTCGACAGCGCGGCGGAGGTGGAGGCAACGGTCGCGGACGACGTCGCGGCCGATGTCCCGGCCGATGCCGCGGGCGATCTCGCAGCGCCGCCGCCACCGCACCCGGCGAGCGCCCCCGCCGCGACGATCAACGCGGCGAGCGCGGGCCGTCTCTTGCTAGGCAACGGCGACCGCACCCGCCAGCATCTCAGCGGTCTCCGCGTCGGCGGGGAAGAACGCCTCGATCGAGAGCTCGGAGACGGTGATGTCGACCGCGGTTCCGAACGTCGTGACCGTGCTGAAGAACGACAGTTCGCCGCCACCGGGGTTGCTCAGCCGCAGCCGGACCATCACGTCGCCGGAGGCGGGGAGGGGGCCGCCGTCAGCGTCCGGGCCCGCGTCCGGTGCCGGGTAGGACCGGAGCTCGTCGAGCAGGGCCCGCAGTCCGGCATCACCGGTGAGCGTGATCTGCCGCGCCAGCCGGTGCAGCAGATGCGCGCGCCATTCGCCGAGGTTGAGGATCCGCGGCGCGATCCCGTCCGGGTGCATCGACAGCCGCAGGCAGTTGACCGGCGGCTGCAGCAGCTCCGGGGAGGCGCCCTCGAGCAGCGGCCCAAGAGCGCCGTTGGAGGCGACGAGATTCCAGCTGCGGTCGACCGCGATCGCAGGGTACGGCTCGTGGCCGGCGAGGACATGGCCGAGGGCGTCACGGATCGGCGCGAGCTCCGGATCATCGAGCGAGCGCGCCTCGAACTCCGGGGCGTAACCGGCCGCCAGCAGCAGCCGGTTGCGCTCCCGCAGCGGGACCTCGAGGCGCTCGGCGAGGTGGAGCACCATGTCGGCGCTCGGCTTCGAGCGGCCGGTCTCGACGAAGCTGAGATGCCTCGTCGAGACCCCTGCCTCGAGCGCGAGGTCGAGCTGGCTCAGCCGACGACGCTGACGCCAGTCCCGCAGCATGACTCCGACCCGATTTTCGGTCACTCGCAGTAGCGTAGCTGTGCTCATGACGCGCTCCCGCTCGGGGCCGGTGCGGGTGCCGGCAGCAGTCGGGTGAGCGCGGCCACCCCGATGAGAATCGCCGCCAGCGCGGCGAGACTCAGCTGGAATGCCCCGGCGAGTCCCGAGTGCACGGCGCCGAAGTAGATGACCCCGACGACCGCCACGCCGAGCGCGTTACCGACGTTCTGGATCGTCGAGAGCACACCCGACGCCGCCCCGGCCTGTTCCGGACCGGTGCTCGAGAGGATCAGCGTCACCAGGGGCGCGATCACGATCCCCATTCCCGCTCCGATCAGCACGAGCGCCGGAGCGAGCACGGCCACCGATCCACCGGTGCCGATGTCGGCGACGGTCGCCACCATCAGCAGGTGTCCCGCCGCGAGCACGAGTGCGCCCTCGCCGAGCAGCCGGCGGCCGTGGCGTTCGAGCAACGTCGGCGCGATCGCCGACGCCACGAGGTACGCCGCGGCAAGGATCGTGAACACGAGACCGGCGTCGAGCGGGGTCATGCCGCGGCCCTGCTGGAGATAGAGCGCGAGCACGAGGAAGAACGACGCCTGGCCGCACCAGAAGACGAACTGGGCGATCAGTCCAGCGCTGAACGTCCGGTGCCGGAACAGGCTGAGATCGAGCAGGGGCGCACCACCGCGGTCACGCAGCCGACGCTGGTGGGCGACGAAGGCGCCCAGGATCACGGGCGCGAGCGCGAGCGAGACCCACGTCCACAGCGGCCAGTCGTGCTGGCGACCCTCGACGAGCGGCAGCAGCACCGCGGTCAGGCCGACGGTGACGAGCACGGTGCCGACGAGGTCGATCCGGCTCGTCTGGGCGGCCCGGGACTCGGGGACGACCCTGGGTGTCGACGCGAGCGCGGCCAGGCCGATCGGGACGTTGATGAGAAAACAGCTGCGCCAGCCGAGGCCGGCGATGTTCGCTTGCACGAGCACGCCGCCGATGAGCTGCCCGCTCACCGCCGCGAGTCCGAGCGTCATGCCGTAGGCCGACAGCGCCTTGGCACGGTCGGGCCCTTCGAACATGATGCCGATCAGCGACAGCAGGTTGGTCATCACCAGCGCGCCGCCGACGCCCTGGAGCAGCCGCCCGGCGATCAGGATCTCGCTCGTGTCGGCCGCCCCGCAGGCGACCGAGCTGAGCGTGAACAGGGCCAGCCCGATCGTGAACGTGCGCCGGCGGCCAATCCGATCCCCGACCCGTCCGGCGGTGATGAGGAACACGGCGGCGGTCAGCCCGTACCCGGCGGCGACCCATTCAAGGGCCCCGCTCGAGGCATGGAGGTCCGTCTGCATCGACGGCATCGCGACGTTGACGATGAAGAAGTCCAGCACGACCATGAACGCGCCGGAGAGAACGACCGGAAGCGCCGCCCACGGACCGCGGACGGGCTTTGTCGGCGAGCCCGTGGGCTCGGCGGTTGGGGTAATCGTTGTAGTACTCATGCCGAGCACGGTCCCACCGCGACGGGGTGCCGTCGATTACCGCTGAGGTAATGCTCGCCGTGCGGCGGAAGCAGGTTCAGGTGAGGCCGTCAACCCGCCGCACGAGTTCCGCGCGTGAGCGCACGCCGAGCTTGCGGTAGGTGTTGCTCAGATGAAACTCGACGGTCTTGGTGCTGAGAAACAGCGACGCCGCGGTCTCCTTATTGGTGGCGCCACCGGCGACGGTCAGTGCAACCTGAAGCTCCTGTGGGGTCAGGGCCTGCAGCGACACCGTGGTCCGGCGCGAGGAGAGCTGGGAGTCTCCGGCCGCGCGCAACTCGGCGCGCGCCTGCTCGGCCCACGGCTCCGCGCCTGTTGTCTCAAAGAAAGTGAGCGCGCTCAGCAATGCCCGCCGCGCGTCGGCCCGGCGTCGCGACCGCCGGCGGCGTCTGCCCAGACAGAGCTCCGTCCGCGCGCGCTCGAAGGGCATCCGGTCTCCGTGCGCCTCGAGTGCCTGGGCGAACGCCAATTCATAGTCACCCTCGTCCGCCAACAGACCGCGACCCCGGGCGGCGATCGCCGCCGGCCACCGCAACCCGGTGTTCTGGGCCGCGGTTTCGACCGCGGTGAGAGCGCGCCGGGCCCCTGCGATGTCGTCGCTGCGCGCGAGCGCCTCGATCAGGTCGCCCGCGCAGGGGACGGCGGTCCCCAGCTCCATCCGCTGCTCCTCTTGGAGTCGGGCGCACTCGCGCAGGTGCGTGGCGGCGACGTCGGGCCGACCCAGCGACAGCTCGAGTAATCCGAGCACCCCCGTGGCATAGGTCCGAATCGAGTCGGCGCCGGTCGTCCGGGCGACCTCCAGCGCGGTCGACACGAGCGTCCGGCATTCGGCCTCGTGCCCGACGATTGCCTCGATGCGGGCGAGCGTCACATACGAGAACGATGACTCGACGAACTGTCCCGTGTCACGGCTCAGCTGGACGGACTCCGCGGCTGCCGCATACGCCGCGGCAATGCTGCCGTACCGGACCTCAATCTCTGAGAGGGTCGCCAACGCGAACGGGAGGATGGTGGCCGCGCCGGCGCTCCGGGCTGCGGCGATCGAACCCTCGATGAGCGCTCGCGCCGTTTCGACACGTTCGGTCCACACGAGCCCCTGCACCGCGCCGGCGACCGCGAGTGGCAGGACTCCATCACGGGACTCGAGGTCCTCGGGTCTGAGCTCGGCGAGAACCGACTCGATCAGTCCGACCGCCTCGGTGACGTTTCCGGTGTGGACAATCGCGAGCCCGTGCGAGAGGCGGGCGGCGCGCTCGGCGGCGCTGGCGTCGAGTCCGGCCGCGTGCCGTGCGCGACGGGCGACCGCCTCGGCCCGCGCCGGATCGCCGGCCATGAAGCACACCATCGTCGCAATCGAGAGCATCTCGGCTGCGAGCTGGGGATTGACAGGCTCGACCCGCTCCGCCTCGGCGACCAGCAACGAGAAGGTCTCGGCCACCGGCCGCGTGAACAGCATCGTCGCGCCCCGCAGCATCTGGATCTGCGCTCGGGCCAGCGGATCGGTGACGAGCTCGAGCGCCCCAGCGAGCACGGTGCCGGCACGGTCCGGATCGCCGGAGAGCCACAGCGCCCGCCCGGCGCCGATCATGCGCCGTAATCGGTCGGTGTCCGCCACACTCAGGACGGCGGCGGCCTCGAACGCGCGCGCGGCGGCCGCATAGGCGCTCCGCTCGAGCGCGGTTGCGGCGGCCGCTTCGAGCAATTCGGCGACCCTCTCATCCGGCCCCGCGGATGCCGCAGCGAGATGCCAGGCCGCACGGTCATCGCTGCCCACCGCCGCGGCGAGTGCCCGATGCGCAGCCCGCCGTTCGGCCGGCTCACGCGCGTGGTACGCCGCCGAGCGTACGAGCGGGTGACGAAAGCTGACGTGCTCGGCGGTGACCGAGATCACCGTCGCCCGTTCCGCGGGCTCGAGTGCGGTGACGTCAAGCCCCGACTGCACGAGCGCCGCGATGATCTCACCGCTCGACCCGGTGTCGCTGGCGGCGGCGATGAGCAGCGCTCGCTGCGCGTCGTCCGGCAACCCATCGAGCTGCTGGGCGAATGCCCGCTCGAGCGCTGTGCCGACCCCAAGTGGGTGGGTGATCGACTCGAGTCCGCGGCGCTGCCCCGGGGTGAGCATGGCTACGGCCTCAAGCAGGGCGAGCGGGTTTCCGCGTGTCTCGGTGACCAGGCGGGAGCGGACCGCGCCGCTGAGCTCGGCGTCGGCGCCCTCGAGCAGCTGGGAGGCGTCGCTGGGGGTGAGCCCCTCGAGTCGCATCGTGCCGAGCCCGGCGTCGTGAAGCCACTCGCGGTCGCGCATCGCGAGCAGCACGAGGACGCCCTCGCTGACGAGGCGTCGCGCCGCGAACACGAGCGCGACGCGTGATGGACCATCCAGCCAGTGGGCGTCGTCAACGACCGCCAACACGGGCGAGTGCTCCGCGGCGGCGGCGAGCAGACTGAGCGTCGCCGCCGCGACCGCGAACCGGTCGCCGGCGCTCGCGGGTCCGAGCGCGAGGGCGCCGTCGAGCGCCTGCCGCTGCGGATCGGGAAGCCGGTCACGGAGGCTGAGGATCGGGCGCAGCAGTTCGGAGAGCCCGGCGAACGGCAGCTCGGACTCGGCCTGCAGCGGATGGGCACGCAGGACGAGAAACCCGTCGGCGCTCTCCACCGCTCGGTCGAGCAGCGTGGACTTGCCAACTCCCGGTTCCCCAAAGAGGATGACGCTCGAGCTCCGACCGCGCCGGGCGCCTGTCGATCGATGCCCCCAGACGCGACTGCTCTTCCGAGCGGCCGACGAACACGGCGAGAACACTATTGCGTCCACGTGGCTCTGACGAGGCCGTGACCGCTAGTTTTCCGCACGTGCTGAAGCGACTCGCCGGAGCCTGCGCGACCACGCTGGGGATCCTGGCGCTCACCTGCGGCCCGGCAACTGCGCTGTCGCTGCGTGACGGCTACGGACTCCACGTCCGCTCCGTCCACGCGCTCGACTCGCGCCTGGTTGCCGTATCGGTAGCGTCAAGCGCGATCCCCGGGCCGGCGAACGTGCGCATCCTGCTCCCGTCCGGCTACGGGTCGCATCCGCATCGCCGCTACAGCGTGCTCTACCTGCTCCACGGCACGAGCGGCGGCGCCGCCGACTGGACGGGGAGCGGCGAGGCGGAGCAGACGACGGCCGGTCGGCCGCTGATCGTCGTGATGCCGGACATCGGGTTGAACGGCGACGGCGGCGGCTGGTGCACGAACTGGGTGACCGGCGCGCACGAGCAATGGGAGACGTTCCACATCAATCAGCTCGTGCCGTGGATCGACGCGAACCTGCGGACGGTCAGAGCGCGCGGTGCGCGGGGGATCGCGGGACTCTCGCAGGGTGGGTTCTGCTCGATGAGCTATGCGGCGCGTCACCCGGATCTGTTCGGCGTCGCACTGTCGTATTCCGGAGCGCCCGACATCGAGTACGACGCGGCCGCGCATGCCGGGTTCCTGCCGATTCTCACCGCGATCGAGGTCGGGTTCGACCACGTGCCGGCGAACTCGATCTTCGGGTCTCCGGTGACGGACAGGATCAACTGGGCGGCGCATGACCCGACGACGCTCGCCGGCAACCTGCGCTCGACACAGCTATTCCTGTTCACCGGCAACGGGACGCCGGGGCCGCTCGACTCAGGCGCCAATGCCGGTGCGAGCTCGATCGAGGCGGGCGTCCATCTGCTGACGAAGATGTTCCATGCGCGGCTGGTCAAGCTCGGAATTCAGAGCTTCTATGACGATTACGGGCCGGGAACGCATTCCTGGCCATACTGGGCGCGTGACCTGCGCCAGTCGATCGGTCCCGTGACGGCGGCGCTGACGCATCCCGTCGGCGGCGCCACACACGTTCGACTACACGAGCGCCGACGCGCATTACACGCAGTACGGCTGGGCGGTGACGATGCACCGGCACGGGCGCGAGCTCAGCACGCTCGCCGGGGCCGGTGCGGCCGGCTTCGCGCTGTCGGGCACCGGGACCGCGACCGTGACGACCGCTCCCCTGTTCAGGCGCGGTGTGCGCTACGTGATCACGGTGGATGATCGAGGCGGTCACCACCGGGTGACGCGCACGGTCGGCTGCTTCCCGACGCCTGCAGATCACGGTGTCACTTGGGTCGATCGGGTATACGTCCCACGTGCACTTCACGGTGAGTCGATGAGCGGGCCGCGGGTCCGGCCCGGGACACCGGCGCAGATCGGCCGGGTCAACACGCTGATCACGCGGGCCATCGGACGCGCGGGCGGGACCGACCGGCCGCCGAACCTGTTCACGACACTGGCGCGCCGGCGCGGTCTGTTCCGCGGCTGGCTGATGTTCGCCGGGCGCCTGATGCCGGGCGGCACGCTGCCACGGCAGGACACCGAGCTCGTGATCCTGCGCGTCGCGCACAACTGCAGCTGTGAGTACGAGTGGCGCCACCACGAGCGGCTCGCGCAGGACGCCGGGTTGACCCGCGCCGAGGTCGAGCGGTCCCGTGAGGCCCGGTCCGCCGACGGATGGTCCGAGCGCCAGCGCGCGCTGTTGTGGGCGGCGGACGAGCTCCACGAGGCTCGCGAGCTCTCCGACGACGCGTGGACCGAGCTGAGCCGTCACTTCGGCGAACCCGAGCTGATCGAGCTGTGCCTGCTGATCGGTCACTACGAGATGCTCGCGATGACGATCAACAGTCTGCGGATCGAGCCCGATACGTTCGGCGGCGGTTCGAACGGCGCGGCGCAGCCGCTCGCCGGCAAGCGCGTGTTCATTACCGGCGCGGCGCGGGGCATCGGCGCGGCGACGGCGCAGCGGCTGAGCGAGCGCGGGGCGCGGGTCGTCGTCGCCGGGATCGAGCGCGAGGCGCTCGAGCAGGTCGCGCATGACTGCGGTGGGCTCGCGGTGTCGTGCGACGTGCGCGATCGCGCTGCGGTCGAGGCGGCGGTCAGTGCGGCCGTCGAGCACCTCGGCGGACTCGACGTCGTGATCGCCAACGCGGGCGTCGCCGCCCAGCTGCCGATTGACGGCGGCGATCCCGAGATCTTTGAGCGGACGATCGACGTCAACCTCCTCGGGACGTACTACACGCTTCGCGCCGCCGCTCCGCACATCTCGCATCCCGGCGGCTACGTGCTCGCGATCGCCTCGCTCGCCGCCGCCGTCCATGTGCCGTTGCTCGGCGCCTACAGCGCGTCGAAGGCCGGGGTCGAGGCGCTCGGCGACTCGCTCCGGGTCGAGCTCGCGAGCACGGGCGCGCGCGTTGGGGTCGCGTACTTCGGCGAGCTTGACACCGACATGACGCGGCGCGGGTTCGGCACCGAGGCGGCGGCCGCGATCACCCGGGGGCCGCAATACGTCGCGCCCTTGCGCGTCGGCGTCGACGCGATCGAACGGGGCGTGATCCGGCGCTCGCGGCGCGTCACCGCACCGGCGTACGTCGCGCCGTTGCTCCCGATGCGGATGGCGGCGCAGCGCGTCATCGACATCGTGGCTCGCCGCGGGCTCGACAACGTCCTCGACATCGCTCGGGACGAGCACGCGCCGCTCACGACCGAGCTGCCCGGCTGACGGCGCCGGCCGCCGCGAACCTAGGGAAAACCCCGTTGTGAGCCTCCGCTGACGCGCGTAGCGTTGAGCCGTGCTGCGCTGGGGGACCGAACGGCTGGGGGATTGACCGCGGTGAAGTGGCTGGTCGGACTCATCGGGGTGCTTGGGGCGCTTGCGGTCGCGGGGCCGGCGGTGGCAGACAGCCTCGTGTTCATCAAGGACCACAACGTTTGGCTCGCCAACGCCAATGGGTCCGGCCAGTACCAGGTGACGCTCGACGGAACCGCCGGCTCGCCGTACTCCTCGCCGTCGCAGGCCGACGACGGGACGATCGTTGCACTGCGCACGCCGTTCGGCGGTCGGCCCCAGATCTGGCGCATGCACCAGAACGGCGGATTGCTCAACGCGCCGATCAACACGCCGGCACCGGGCACGGGCGCGATCGACGCCCGCGTCTCCCCGGACGGGCGGCTGGTCGCCTACTGGTTCCTCACCGAGGTCAGTACCGGCCCCTGCCTGTACTGCTTCGAAATCACGACCCGCGTGCTGATCAGTCACGTCGACAGCTTCACGGCCCCCGATGCCGTTGGCACGCCGGACACCGGGGGCTGGCCGTCGTGGATGTCGAATAGCCGCCTATACGTGTCGGGCGCCAGCGCGGAGATCTGGTACTACCAGCTCGGGACGCCAGAGGCGGTCCAATGGTGGGGCGATAGCGAGAACTGCGGCGCGTGCACGAATCCGCCGCCGATCGTCAACCTCAGCGCAGGCGAGGTCACTCGCGACGGGCAGCGCATTGCGGTCGTGCGCGGCAACGGCGAGGAGACGATCGCGCTGTATCAGTCGGGCGGACCACCTCCGGCGGACGGCTCCGCCCCGCCGAAGCCCACGCCAACGTGCGCGTTCACGGGCGCCAACGGTGGCAAGTTCGTGCGCCCGACGTGGTCGCAGGACGGCCAGACGCTCGCGTGGCAGGAGGGCAACGGGATCTGGTCATCGCAGATCCCCGGCTTCGGCAACTGCGCCGCGCTCACCTCGCAGCTGATCGTCCCCGGAGGGACGGATCCTGACTTCGGCCCGACCGGAGTGAATCCCGGGGCGCGGCCAGGGTGCGGCAACCCCGGCAACCCGGCCGCGTGCCAGCAGGTCACGCCGCCGCCCCACCATCCCGGTGAGCCTTGGCCAGCGACTCAGCTCACTGCTCGCGAGCTGCGCCGCCGCGCTCAAGCGGATCGCGATCCACGGATTGCTCCGCGAGCACAAGGTGAGCCTCGCGTTCGTGGCGCCCGCGGCTGGGACGCTGACGCTGACCTTGAGCACGACCGGCAAACACCCGGTGATCGCGGCGAGCGCTCGGGTGGTGTTCCGCGCCGGCGGCAAGCGCAGCGTGGCTCTGACGCTCACGAACAAGGGGCGGGCCGTGCTGCGACACGCGCGGTCGCTGCCCACTCGGCTGAAGGTCACATTCATGCCTCGCGGCGCGCGGGCAACTACGTCCACCTTGGGGGTGACGCTGTCGAAATGAGGGCAGTCAAGTCGGCCTCGAGGGGCGACGCCGTCGCGCAGGAAGGGCGACGGGCACCGATCGGTCGCGTCGTCCTCGCCGTCGATCTTCGTGGTGGCTGGCTGGGCGAAGCTCGCGATCGAGCAGGCACGCGCGACGCGGCTGTCGCATTCCGCGGACCGGTGACGCCGCCGGATGCCTCGCGCTCCTGATGTGGCTCGCTGCAGCTGGCGACCGCGGTGCTGCTGCTGTCCGAGCGCAACGGCGGTTCACTCCGCGCCCGCAGGCCCGAAGACGCTCGCGCGTAACGGTGTCCTGACGGCGGCAGCCGTGCTCGTACTCGTGGGCGGAGGCGGGCCGAGCGCCGTCGCGTGGATTGGGCGGCTGCATGACAGCGCGCTGGTCGCGGACGTGGACGGCGTCGCGATCGCCGCCCTCGCGGTCGGTGGCGCGCTTGCGCTCATCACGCTGCTGCGATCGTATGGTCGCGCGCTCGTCCGCCTCGACCGGCTCGAGCGCGCGCTGACTGCCGCCGGGATCGAGGTCGAGGGCGATGCGGCGCCGAGCCTCGACGTCATCCCGCCGCAGCACGGCCACCAGCCTGGAACGCACGCACCCGCTTCACTGTCACTGACGTCACGGGTGCGCGCGTCTCGCTCGGCGACCTGCTCGCGCCGGGGCATCCCGTGATGCTCGCGTCGCAAGCCCGAACTGTGGCCCGTGCGCGGCAATGATGCCGGAGGTCGCGGCCTGGCAGCGCGAACATGCCGACCGTCTGACGGTCGCCGTCGCGAGCGACGGCGCCCTCGCTGACGCCCGCAGCAAGGCGGAGCGTTCCACCTACGGCACGTGCTGTTCGACGAGGACAACGAGCTGTACGGCGCGTTCCAGGCGAACGGGACCCCCAGCGCGGTGCTGATCGGGGGCGATGGCGCGATCGTCAGCTACGTCGCGTCCGGCCGCGACGCGATCGAGGATCTCCTACACCAGGTGCTCGATGCGCCGGGGATCCCGGTCGGCGGACTGGTGCCGTCGCGAGCGCTCGAATCGCTCGACGGCGCGACGATCGAGCTGGCAGCAGACTCGGGCTCCGGCAGCCTGCTGGTCTTCTGGAACCCGGATTGTGGCCATTGCCGCGCGATGCACGAGGACCTGCTCGAGTGGGAGGCGGGAGTGAACGGCATAGGCTCCCGCCTCGTGATCGTGTCCTCAGGCGATGCCGAGCGCACCCGCGAAGACGGCTTTCCTCACCATGTGCGCGACCGCGAATGCGTACATCTACTGGCCGAGCAGCGGCACGGGGATCGTCCTGCCGGGGCAGACCCTCTCGGGGGTGCAGTCGGCGAACCTCGACGGCAGCAACGTTCAGTCCGTTCCGGGCGCGCCGGGGCCGGTCGACGTGATGACGAGCGATCAGGGCAACCTGTACCTCGCGAACCAATTCAAGTCGACGATCACGCGCATCGGCGCGAACGGCGCGGCCTCGACGTTCGTCACCGCGGCGGCGCTGGCGTGCAATCCGTTCGGGCCCTCAGCGCCGTGGGTGGCGCCGATCGCGGCCGACGGCTCCCACGTATTCTGGGCTGACCCGAACAACGGCTCGATCGGACGGGCGAACGCCGATGGCTCCGGACCGAACGACCAGTTCCTGCCGTCGCCTATCCCTGCGGCACCGGCAGCTTCGCGAGCGCACGGGGACCCGCCGGCGTTGCCGTGGCCGACGGGCATCTCTACTGGAGCGACACGGAGACCTCAAAGATCGGCAGCGCGACCGTCGACGGTGGTGCCGCGACGCCGTCCTTCATCTCAGGTGCCGACCATCCATCGACGGTCGCGGCAAATGCGACCGACCTCTACTGGTCGAACAACCCGATCCTCGGGACCGCGTACACGATCGGGCACGCCCGGCTCGATTCCACGGGCGCCGTGATCCCCGGGAGCATCAACCAGAGCTTCATCACCGGCGTGGCGAGCAACACCGCGCCTCGCGATCTTTGGCCCCTACCTCTACTTCGACGACAACGACGGGTTCATCGCACGCGCCACGCTCGACGGCAGCTCGATCGTCCGCCACCTCGTCGCGGACGGAGACGGCGCGGCGATCGACGGACAGATTGCCGTCGACAGCGGACAGTCAGCGCCGACGGCGGCGAGCATCACGTGTCGGCCGCCGCACCTGGACACGATCGAGTTCCCGCTCGACGGCGACATCGTGAACTGGCAGCGCGTGACCATGTGCACCGTCACGGTCCGCGACACGAGTGCGTCGCCCCGAGCCGTCGAGGGCCCCGCGGTCGTGACGCAGACTCCGATGCAGGGCGACTGGCTCCCGAACGGAGGCGGGGCGGTCGACGCGCGCTCTGCGGCCTGCCAGCTCGCGCGGACCAGCAACCCCGGCGTCTCGGCCTGCACGATCGGGTACGACACGAATCCGGACGCGTACCGCTTCGTGCATGGTGCGACGCGCATCACCATGAGCCTCGGCTACGGCGGCGAGGAGGCCCATAACCCGAGTCCGGGCGCGGCCGTCACGCTGCCGCTTCGCATCGTTCACAGCTGCGGAGAGGGGATCCTGGTCGGCACGTTCGTCCTGTGCGACCGGCACGGCAACGTCGTCAACGGCGCGAACGACCAGATCAGCACCGAACTCGACAGGTTCGGCAAGTTCAAGTCGTTCTCGATCGGCGTCGGCCGCGTAACGCTCGGCACGTCACCGACCTGTCTGATCAGCGGGCACACGACTCCCGTGCGGCTCGTGTTTGCCACAACCACATTCACCGATGCGGCGATTGTCGATCACGTCACGTTCGCGTTCGGCCGCGGGCGCGCTCGGACAGCAAAGCACAACCCGTACGTCGTCAACCTAAAGGGTCCCTCCGGCCACCACCGCAGCCGGGTGACGCTCTCTGCGCGCGTTGTGCTCGCAGCGGCGCACGGGCGCCATCGGACGGTGACCGTGAAGCTCTCTCTGCGCCACTGCTGATCGCGGGTGGGGGCGTTGACCCGCCTGACCTGCATCTGATATATCACCACTCTATGGCCAGTGGGGAAGCCGGCGGCGCGCCGGCAAGTCAGAAGACGGTGATTGTCGGTGCGGGGATTGTCGGCAACAGCCTCGCCTACCACCTCACGCGCCTCGGCGAGACTGAGGTCACCCTGATCGACAAGGGCCCGATGCCGAATCCCGGTGGCTCGACCGGGCATGCGTCGAACTTCATCTTCCCGGTCGACCACTCCAAGGAAATGACGCTGCTGACGCTCGAGAGCATGCGTCAGTACAAGGAGCTCGGCGTGTTCATCGAGAGCGGCGGGATCGAGATCGCGCGCACCGAGGAACGGATGCAGGAGCTCGGCCGACGGATGAGCTCGGCGAAGGCGTGGGGGATCGAGCCGGTGTCGATGCTGACACCGGAGCAGGTCTCCGAGCACGTGCCGTACATCAACGAGGAGTTGATCATCGGCGGCTTCTACACGCCGGGCGCCGGCGTCGTTGACAGCCTGCGGGCGGGCACGCTCATGCGCGAACGCGCGCAGGAGGCCGGGCTCACCGTGCTCGCCAACACCGAGGTCACGGGGATCGACGTCGAGGACGGCGCGATCAGGCGCGTCCATACGACGAAGGGGACGATCGAGACCGAGCGGCTTGTGATCGCATGCGGCGCGTGGAGCCCGAGGATCGCGCGGATGGCGGGCGCGTCGATCCCGCTCACCCCGATGGTTCACCAGATGATCGATATCGGTCCGGCACCGAGGTTCGCGGACACGACCGGGATGATCGAGTTCCCGATCGTCCGCGACATGGACACGAACATGTACGAGCGCCAGGAGGGGACGGGGCTCGAGATCGGGTCCTACGCACACCGCCCGATCACGCTCGATTCCGATGAGATCCCGAGCATCGAGGAGTCGGCGCTCAGTCCGACCGAGCTGCCCTTCACCCAGGCGGACTTCGATCCCCAGATGGAGATCGCGCTCGACCTGATGCCGGAGATCGTCGGCGACGAGACGGTCGGCGTGAAGTACGCGATCAATGGCGTGCTGTCCGTCACCTACGACGGGATGCCGCTGCTCGGCGAGACGCCGGAAGTGCGCGGACTGTGGTCCGCGGCGGCGATCTGGATCAAGGAGGGACCCGGCGCGGGCAAGACGGTGGCCGAGCTGATGGTCCACGGCGAGTCCGAGATCGACGTCTTCGAGTCGAACATCGCGCGTGCGTATTCGTGCCAGCGGACGAAGGCGCACATCGTCGCCCGTGCCTCGGAGGGCTTCAACAAGATGTACGGGATCGTCCATCCCGGCGAGCAGTGGGAGTCGAACCGGAACGTTCGCCTGAGCCCGTTCTACGACCGAGAGAAGGCGCTCGACGCCGTCTTCTACGAGACGGCGTGCTGGGAGCGGCCCAACTGGTATGCGTCCAATGCGCCGTTGCTCGAGGAGTACGGAGACCAGATCAACCAGCGCGAGGCGGAGTGGGACAAACGCTGGTGGTCGCCGATCATCAACGCCGAGCACCTGGCGATGCGCGACCGCGCGGCGATGATCGATCTCACCGCGTTCACGATCTTCGACGTCACCGGTCCTGGTGCGCTCGACGCCGTGCAGCGGCTCGCGATGCGCCAGATGGACGTACCGACCGGGCGGGTCGTGTACACGCCGATCCTCACGCCCAACGGTGGTTTCAAGCAGGACCTGACGATCATGCGCCTCGCCGACGACGGGTTCCGCGTCGTCACCGGCGGCGCCTACGGGATGTCGGACCTCAAGTGGTTCTCGGACCACATGCCGGCCGACGGCAGCGCCCAGGTGACCGACCTGACGAGCTCATGGTGCACGCTCGGGCTCTGGGGCCCGAGGGCGCGCGACATTCTCTCGAGCGTCACGAGCGAGGACATCAGCCACGAGGCGTTTTCGTTCGCCCGGTGCCGCGACATCGAAGTGGGCCCGCTCACCGTGCTCGCGTCCCGGATCTCCTACGTCGGCGATCTCGGCTGGGAGCTCTACGTGCCGTTCGAGCAGGGCGCCCGGTTGTGGGACATCGTCGCCGAGGCGGGCGCGCCACACGGGATCGTCCCCGCCGGGATCGGCGTGTACGGCACCACCGGTCGGCTCGAGAAGTGCTACCGCGCCTACGGGGCCGAACTCGAGGGCGACTACACGGTCGTCGAGGCCGGCATGGCCTGGGGCAAGGTCAAGGACGCCGACTTCATCGGCAAGGAGGCGCATGTGCGCCACCGCGAGCAAGATCCGGCGACGGTCATGTGCGCCCTGACCGTCGACGATCACACCTCGGCGTCTGGGGTCAAGCGCTACATGCTCGGCGGAGAGCCGATCGTCACGCGGGACGGCGAACCGCTCGTTGATGCTCACGGCCGCCGCTCGTATGTCACGAGTGCGGGCGCCGGGCCGTCGATCGGCAAGCACATTTTGATGAGCTACCTGCCGCCCGAGCACGCCAACGTCGGCGCGGAACTGGCCGTCGAGTACCTCGGCGAGCGCTACCCGGTGACGGTGCAGACGAATGATTCAAGCGCCGTGTTCGATCCAGAGAACACGCGCGTCCGCTCATGAACATCCTCGTCTGCGTCAAGCGGGTGCCGCTGACCGGCGGCAAGATCGTGCTCACCGAGGACGAGCGGGCGATCCAGACCCGGCATCTCGGCTTCACCGTCAGCCCCCACGAGGAATGCGGCGTCGAGGAGGCGGTGCGGCTGATCGAGCAGCACGGCGGCACCTCCACGGTGCTCACCCTCGGCCTGCCGGAGGCCGAGGAGCAGCTGCGCGACATGATGGCGATCGGAATCGACAGCGCGATCCACCTCGTCACCGACGGCGAGGAATGGGATCCCCAGGCGACGGCGGCGGCGATCGTCGCGGCGGTCCAGGCCGCGCCGGAGCCGTTCGATCTCATCCTGTTCGGCAACGAGTCGGCCGACGCGGGCAACTATCAGGTGCCGATCCGGGTCGGGCACGCGCTCGGGCTCCCGGTCGTCACGGGCGTGAAAGGCATTGCCGTCAGCGAGGACGGGCGCCTGCGCTGCGAGCAGGAGGTCGCGAGCGCGCGCGACGTCTACCTGGTGCCGACCCCGGCCGTCGTCAGCGTCAAGGAGGGGATCAACCTCCCGCGCTATCCGTCGGTCCCGGGCCGGATGCGGGCGAAGCGCAAGCCGCTGAACGCCTCGACGCCCGAGCGGCCCGCATCGCGGCTCGAGATGGTCCGGCTCGTTTCGCCTCCCGGATCCGGCAAGCAGGTCGAGGTGCTCGGCAACGGCGCTGACGCCGCGCCCGCGGTCGTCGCCAAGCTCGCCGAGATCGGGGTCCTCTCGTGAGCACCCTCGTGTTCCTGGAGGACCCGGCCGACGAGCTGTCGCTCCAGACGATCGCGATGGCGCGCTCGCTTGGTGACGAGGTGGCGGCGGTGACGATCAGTTCCGAGCAGGCGTACGCGCCGGCCGGCTGGGGACGCGCTGTGGCCGAGGCGGCGTCGGCACGCGGCGCGAGCGTGGTGCTCGCGCCGGGGACCGACCGCGGCAACGAGATCCTCGCCCACGTCTCGGCGATCCTCGATCAGCCGCTCGCCGCAAACTGCACCGCGATCACCCCGGGGAACCCGGCGAGCGTGACCCGGGTCCGGTGGGGCGGCAGCCTGCTTGAGGAGGCGTCCGTCCACGGTGCGCCGCTGCTGGCCACCGTCGCCCCGCACGCGGTCGCGGCCGACCCGTCGGGGGCCGGCCAGGTGAGCGCGCTCGCCCCCGGCGAGGATCCCGTGGTCGTGACCGAGCGCGTCACGGCTGCGAGTGAGGGGGTGTCGCTCACCGAGGCGAAGGTCGTCGTCTCCGGTGGCCGCGGGGTCGGCTCCGCCGAGGGGTTCGCCCCGCTCGAGGAGCTCGCGGAACTGCTCCACGGCGCGGTCGGCTGCAGCCGTGCGGTGACGAGCGCCGGGTGGCGGCCCCACACCGATCAGGTTGGCCAGACGGGATCGAAGGTTGCGCCCGACATTTACATCGCGTGCGGCATCAGCGGCGCAACCCAGCACATGGCCGGCTGCAAGGGCGCGAAGAAGCTGCTCGCGATCAACCCGGACGCGGAGGCGTCGATCTTCGCGAACGCCGACTACGCCGTGATCGGCGACCTCCACGAAATCGTCCCGGCGATCTCCGCCGAGATTCGCCGCGCGCGCGGCGCTTCCTAGAGGTGACCGTGCTTCACATCAACCCGGCGCGCTCGTGCTTCGGCTCTAACGACGGCTGGGGCGCGTTCGTCACCACGACGGCGACCAAGCAGACGCTCTACGCGG
This sequence comes from uncultured Solirubrobacterales bacterium, assembly GCA_963850335.1. GTDB lineage: Bacteria > Actinomycetota > Thermoleophilia > Solirubrobacterales > Solirubrobacteraceae > Palsa-465. The sequence goes on from CAWKKY010000006.1 coordinate 258,884, forward strand.
TACGCGTTGACGCCCCTGACGTGCATCTGATATATCACGAACGTGGTCGCGGCTCCTGAGAGCGGGAAGGCGGGGGCGAGATAGCCTCGATCCCTGCTGCCGTCGCGCTCGCCGTCGCGATCATCGTGAGTGGCGCGCTGTTCGGCCGACGCGTGCTGTTCCTCAGCGGCCTCGTACGCGGCGCTCAGCCGATCGACCGGGCGTTCAACCCCGGCCGGCGCGTCAAGAACGAGACGACGATCGTGCTTGGGCAGCGCAAGCTGCTCCAGCGGTTTGTGCCGGGGCTGATGCACGCGTTCATCTTCTGGGGGTTCATCGTGCTGCTCCCGACGATCCTGATCGCGATGATCGGCATCGTCGACAAGCACGCGACGCTGCCGTGGCTCGGTCATCAGGGGTGGTACGCGTTCCTCGTCGACGTGTTCGCGGTGCTCGTGCTGATCGGGGTCTGCGCCGCGGTGTACATCCGCAAGGTGTTGCGCCCGCGGCGGTTCGAGGGCAGCCACCTCGGGGAGGCAGATCTGATCCTGGCGCTGATCGCGACGATCGCGCTGACCTTGCTGTTGTGGCACGCGGCTCGGATCGGGTTGGGTCTGAACGACTGGCCCGCGTCAGCGTCACCGGTCTCGAACGCGCTCTCCGGCCTGTTCGGTCATAACGAGGCGACCCGGGTGCTCGAGCGGGTGTTCGTGTGGGCGCACGTCCTCACGATCCTGGGCTTTCTCGCCTACCTGCCCTACTCCAAGCACCTGCACATCTTCAGCGCCGCGATCAACGTCTGGTTCGCGCGGACGGGACCGGGCGGCCGACTCGAGCCGCTGCGCTTTGATGACGACAGCGTCCCGGAGGAGGATCTCCGTTTCGGCGTCGGCACCGCCAAGGATCTGACCTTCAAGGAGGTGCTCGACGGTTTCTCCTGTACCGAGTGCGGGCGCTGCCAGGACGCGTGTCCGGCGTTCGCCACCGGCAAGCTGCTCTCGCCGAAGCTCGTCGTCATGGGCGTCCGGGACAACGTGTTCGCAGAGTCCGAGGAGCCAATCCTCGGCACCAATGTCCCGGAGGAGATGATCTGGGACTGCGTCACCTGCGGCGCGTGCGTGCAGGCGTGCCCGGTGTCGATCGAGCACATCGACCACATCGTCGATCTGCGCCGCCACCAGGTGATGGTCGAGGCTGCGTTTCCAGCCGAGGCGGAGCCGATGCTGCGGGACATCGAGCGGTCCTCGAACCCGTGGGGCCGGGCCCAATCGGAGCGCGCCGACTGGGCGTCGGGGCTGGAGGGCGTCCGGGTTCTCGAGCCCGGTGAGACGGCGCCGGAGTACCTCTACTGGGTCGGATGCGCATCGTCGTTTGACGAGCGGGCGCGGTCGGCGGCCGAGTCGACGGCGAAGCTGCTGACGCGAGCCGGGGTCGACTTCGCGATCCTCGGCCCGCGCGAGAGCTGCACCGGCGACCCCGCCCGGCGGATCGGCAACGAGTATGTGTTCCAGGCGTTCGCCGAGCAGAACGTCGCCACGCTCAACGAGGCCGGCGTGACGAAGATCATCGCCAACTGCCCGCACTGCTTCAACACGCTGGGCAACGAGTACCCGGACTTCGGCGGGCACTACGAGGTCATCCACCACACCGAATTGCTCGCCCGGCTCGTCCGCGACGGTCGGCTGGCGCCGGCTGGCGCCGCGGGGTCAGCGGGTGGGGCGCCACCGAAGGTGACCTACCACGACTCCTGCTATCTCGCCCGTCACAACGACGTGCTCGACGCCCCCCGCGACCTGCTCTCCGCCGTCGGCGAAACCGTGGAGATGGAGCGCTCCGGCAAGCAGACGTTCTGCTGCGGTGCCGGCGGCGCGCACATGTGGATGGAGGAGCGGGCGAACCCGATCAACGTTGAACGCGTTCGGGAGGCGGTGGGAACCGGGGCGGACACGCTCGCCGTCGCCTGCCCCTACTGCGCGGTGATGTTGGACGACGGGGTGCAGAGCGAGGGTGGTGATCTGCGCGTCGTCGACGTCGCGACGCTGCTCGCGGAAACCTACGGAGATCCGTAGTTAGTACGCCCAAAAAGCTCGTCTGGCTACCGATTACGTGGAGACAAAGTGCTGGCGTGGCGGAAGGAGAGCAAGGTGAACGGGTTCGAGGGCGTTTCGCTGACGACGAAGGTATCCCTCTTGGGCGGGGGACTCATCGCCCTGCTCGTGGTTCAAGCTGCGGTGCCGCTCGGCGCGGGCACGCGCTGGGTGCTGGCCGCCGTCGGCTGCGTGGCCGGCGGTGCGCTCACGGTGCTCATCGTGCGTCGCATCCAGGTTGGCAGCCGACAACTCGCCGATCGGACGATCGCGATCGAGGATGCCGCCAAGGAACGGCTCCAGAACGGCTTGAACGCGCTTGCCGCCGGCGACCTGACCGTTCGGCTCACCGCGGGGACCAAGCCGATCACCGACTTTGCCGGCGATGAACTCGGTCAGGTCCACCGGACCGTCGAGTCGTTGCGCGATGCGATCGTCGAGTGCTATGGGTCGTACAACGCGACCGCCGACACGCTGAGCGGGCTCGTCGCGCAGCTGTCAGCGACGGCCGGATCGGTTGACGGCGCGGCGCACAACGTGTCCTCGCACACGGCCGAGGCCGGCCGGGCGACGAACGAGATCGCCAGCGCGATTGCCGACGTCGCCCAGGGCGCCGAGCGGCAGGTCCAGATGATCGACGCGGTCCGTGCCACGGTCGAGGAGGTGACGGCCGCGGTGCAGAGCAGCGCCGAGCAGGCCGAGATGACGGCCCAGATCGCCGAACAGGCCCGCGAGGTCGTGCGGGAGGGTGTATCCGCCGCCGAGCAGGCGAGCGCGGCGATGACCGACGTCCGGGGCTCGACCGACGCGGTGACGAGCTCGATTCGCGAGTTGGCCGAGAAGAGCGAGCACATCGGCGCGATCGTCGAGACGATCACCGGGATTGCCGCGCAGACGAATCTGCTGGCGCTCAATGCGGCGATCGAGGCCGCCCGCGCCGGCGAAGAGGGTCGTGGCTTCGCCGTGGTCGCCGAGGAGGTCCGCAAGCTCGCCGAGGAGTCGCAGCGCGCTGCGGAGGAAATCGCCGGGCTGATCGGCAACATCCAACACGACACCGCCGAGGCGGTGCACGTCGTCGAGGATGGCTCGCGCAAGACCGCGGACGGGGTGAGCGTCGTCGAGCGCACGCGCGAAGCGTTCGTCCAGATCGGCGAGTCGGTGGAGGACATGGCCGCGCGCGTCGAGCAGATCGCCGCTGCGGCCGAACAGGTGACAGCGAGTGCCGCCTCGATGCGAAGGGCGTCGGCGAGGTGGCGGCGGTCGCCGAGCAGTCCTCAGCGGCGACCGAGGAGGTGTCGGCCTCGACCGAGCAGACGAGCGCCTCGACCCAGGAGATCAGCTCGCATGCGGCCGACATGGCGCGCACCGCCGAGGAGCTCCGCGACACGGTCGGTCGGTTTCAGCTCGGCTCCGACAACGCGGCCCGAGGCGTTTGAACACACGCGCGGCCCGCGGCCTCGGCGACCGAGCCTTACAGAGAGGCTGCGAGCGGTCTCCTCGATCGAGTCGTCCACCGGCCGGGTCGTCCAGCCGAGCCTGGTCCGCGCCTTCTCGCTTGCGTACCACGTGCGCTTGCCGAGGTCCCCGACGACCGACCGGATCCCGCCATCGAACAGCGCCATCGCGCGGATGAGCAAATCCGGCGCGACGCGGCCCGGGACCTTCTTCGCCTCGTCCCCGAGTCGCTCTCGCAGGACGGTCGCGACATCGGGCAGCCACATCCAGGTGTCGGTCGCGATGAAACGCTCGCCGCCCGCCGCGGGAGTCGTGAGCGCGCGGATGTGCAGGTCGGCGACATCGCGGGCGTCGACGAACGTGAACCCGAGACGCGGCGCCGCGGGCATCCCGCCGAGCAGTCGCTGGATCGCCTGAAGCGAGTAGGAGTGATCGCCGCTGAGCGCCGGGCCGATGATCGCCCCGGGGTTGATCGTCGCCAGCCGTTCGGTGGCGTTCTCGCTGCGGGCGTAGTCCCAGGCGGCCCGCTCGGCGAGGGTCTTTGAGCGCACGTACGGCGTCCGGGTGGTGTCGTTGCCGTCGGTCCAGTCCGCCTCGGTGTACGGCGCGGTCTCGGAACTGGGGCGGTCGCCACGGATCGCGGCGACCGAGGACGTCATCACCACCCGCTCGACGCCGGCGCCGAATGCCGCCCTGAGGACCCGCACCGCGCCGTCACGGGCCGGGACGATGAGCTCGTCTGGGTCCTTGGGTTGCACCGGCGGAAACGGGGACGCGACGTGCAGCACGTACCGGCAACCGTCGACCGCCTCCGGCCATCCGTCGTCGGCCGTCAGGTTCGCCTGCCTCACGGATAGGCGCGGCCCGGGATCGCCGACCCCAGCTTTTGTGATCGCCGCACGGACGTCCGCTTCACGCGCGAGATCCCGCACCGTCGTCCGGACGTCGTACCCCTGCTCGAGCAGCGACGCCACACACCATCCGCCGAGAAAGCCCGTCCCGCCGGTGACCAACACCGTCCCGTTTGGTTCGTTCATGCGCCCACCGTAACCCACCCGCCCAGCGCTGGTCGGCGACGGTCTGTCCGCTCGTGAGGGTTTGGCTATGGGAGTTTGGGTTGACAGTTCACCCAAACCCCCAGAGCCAACCGGGCGCTACTTCGTGGTGGTCGTCGTGGTGCCGCTGTTGCCGGCGGTGCCGCTGTTGCCGCTGTTGCCGACGTTGCCGCTGTTGCCCGTCGAACCGCTGTTGCCGGTCCCGGGCGGCGGCTTCGGCAGCCAATTCGGCTTCGGGCACCCCTTGGGCGTCTGGATCTGCCTCGGAATCGGACTCGGAGCCGGCGTCGCCGCGCCGGTGATGGGTGCGCCGCCGTTCGGAGTGAACGGGCCGCTGTTGCCCGTGGGTGCGCCGCGCTTCACGGCGGGGGCCGGACCCATGTCGATTGTGACCGGGCCGTCCTTACGGGTGATCGTCCAGTTCTTGCCCTGGCGACGCAGGTAGGCCGTGGGTGGCACCGCCGCGACGTGGACGCGGCATCCGTGGGCAACGGCCCAGGCAAACCGCAACGCCTGCGGCGCCGGGCCGGCGATGCAGTTCGGTGCGGCCTTCGCGGCCGAGCCCAACTTGATCGTGCGCACGTTGCCGGCCTTGACCCAGGTCATGATCACGACCGTCCGGCCGGGCGGAATCGTGCGTGGGTCGATCCGCGTCTGACGGCCGGCATGGGTGAGTACCTGGTCAGGGGTCACGATGTTGGCGGCCGCCGTCGGCGGCAAGGCCGCGCGGCAGCCGTCAACCACCGTGACGAACTTCGCTCGTACCCCGAGTGCGGCGAGCCTCTGATTCGCGCCCTTGACGCCGACAATGCGCCTCAGCACGACCGAGACCGTGCCGTCCGAGTTCCCGCTCACCGCGAACGCGGCCGGCGTGCTCGCGGCGCTGAGAAACAGCACGATCGCGGTCGCGATGACGGCGAAACCCAACGTCGTGCCGGCGAGCAGCCGCGGCCGCGCCACACGTGCGCGACCGGCGGCCGGCCGATCGATCTGTGCCAGTTCGGACCCGTGCTCGCGCTCCAGGTCACGCCACAGACGCTCCTTGAACTTACTCATCGGTGCGGTACTCCTTTCTGAGCCGAGCCCGAGCTCGGGACAAGCGCTTTCGCAGCACGACCCTCGAGACGCCGAGCGCCGCTGCGGCCTCTTTCGGGGTCAGCCCGGAGAGGTCGACGAGCTCGATCGCGGCTCGCTCCAGCGCGGGCAGCTGCGAGCAGCGCTCCATCAGCTCCCGCCCCTCGCGCTCCGCGTCGATCCTGGCGGCGAGCTCCCCGATCTCGTCGTCGTCAAGCCCGCGGTGACCCGCGAGCCGGGCGGCGGTGTCACGGGCCTCGGCGCTGTCAGCGCAGTGCCGGGCAAACACGTGGGCGGCGATTCCGAACAGCCAGGCTCGCGGAGAGCCCCGGCGGGGATCGAAGCTGCCGAACGCCCCGGCGGCGCGGACGAACGTCTCGGACGTGAGGTCCGCCACCGCTTGGGGGTCGGTGCAACGACGAGCGAAATAGGCCATGACCACGTCGACGTTGGCGCGGTACACCGCTTCGAACTCATCGAGTGCCGAGGGCGGTGGACCTCCGACCACGACCGCCCCGGCGCTGATACGGCGACGGAGCGGCGTGGCTCGTGCATCTGCTGCGGTATTCATCTATGGCTACTTGCCGAGTTCGCACTCGGCTGTGACATCAGACGGCGCTTGTCTGTCGGAAGCTAACGCTCGCGGAGCGGCGCGGTGAGCGCAGGTCAGTCCGGGTACTCGTCCTTGCGCCAGGTCCGGGGCCCGTCTCGCGTCACCCTTCGGCGTGCGCTTGAGCAGGAACGAGTGGTACGGCGCCACGAACGGATCGGGCGCCATCACCGTGTACGTGTGGTACACGCGGCCGTCCTGGCGCGCGAACGCGATCCACCCCGGCCCCTCACGCAGACCGTCCTCGAGCTTGGCGCCGATCTGGCGAGACCACTCCTCGAGCCAGTCGGGCGGACTCTCGACCATGCCCTGGATCTCGGGCATGTCGCGGGCCTGCTCCGGCGTCAGCGCGAGGCCGAAGTCGAACGGAAAGTCGGTCGAGAACGTCGACACGTACGGGAACGTCCAGCCCATCCGCTCCTTGTAGGCCGCCAGCCGATCGATCGGGGCGCGGGAGAAGCAGATCAGGGTCACGTCGCGGTGGTCAGATGGACGAGCGTCCCGCTCAGCTCGTCGCCGAGGCTCGTGCACCCCGGACATGCTCCGAGCGTGTAGTCAGGGCCGAACATGATGTTGTAGGCGAGTAGCTGCGAGCGCCCGTCAAAGAGATCGACGAGCGTCCGACGCCCATCCTCGGTCTCGAACACGTACTCCTTGTCGACCTCGACCCACGGCAGCTGACGCCGCTGTTCGGTCAGCTTCTGCCCGAGCTCGGCGTACTCCGCCTCGGCCGCCGCCAGCTCGGCGCGTGCCGCCTGCCATTCCGCACGAGTTCCCACCTTGTTTGCGGACATCGATACCTCCCTCTCGAGTCGCCGAAGATCTCCACGCACAGATTACGACCGGTGCGCGGAGCCGGACTCATCGCTCGGCGGGCTCGCCGACGCGCGGTGCGGCGTCGAGCCTGCCGGCGAGGAGGCGTTCGAGCTCGGCCTCGAGCCCGCGGTTGCCGACCTCGATGACTTCCAGCGGAAGCCCGATCCGCTTCGCCGCGCACTCGGCCGCTGCGCGGGTGAGCGGCGCTGGGCGCTGGGCGAGCCACACGACCCGGGTGTAGTGACGGAAGTAGTCGTCGCGCAGCTGCGGGTAGCGATCGAGCCCGAGCTGGCGGATCACGGTGTGTTCGAACGTTCGAGCGAGGAAGTCGGTGAGGAAGTACGTGCCCGGTTGGTCGAGCAGCGCCTGGGCGACCTCATCCCGCGCGAACACGTCGTAGCACGTGTCACCGTTCAGGCGCGCGATTCTGGGGGCGGCCTCGGCGAGCGCAGTGTCGATCGCGCCGTAGCTCCCGCAGTCGCCGTAGGCGATCGCGACGACCTCTCGTCCGGCCTCGCGCAGCCGGTGTAGTTCAGCGGTGAGCGTCGGGGCGATCCGCTCCGGGTGGTTGTGCAGGAGCGCCGGCAGCGGCGCAATCTCCAGCTCCCAGCCGCGGCGGTGGCTGATCGCGGCGATCTCGGCGCCGAGCGCGCCGCACGCGACCACGGCCGGCCGGGCGCTGCTCATCCCGGGAACGCGAGCTGATCGATGAACAGGTCGTTGAAGTCGGCTCGTCCGGACAGTTCGACGTACTCGACCTCCCGCAGGATCGAGTGCGCCTCGGCGCGCTCGCGCAGCGACATCGCGGCAATCTTCGCGCCCTCGCCCGCGACATTGCCGGCGGACACGATCCGCGGCAGGGCGAGCTTCGGCACGAGCCCGATCCGCACCGCGCTCAGCGGTGTCAGATAGGCCCCGAAGCTGCCGGCGAGCAGCACCTGGCTGATCTCTGACGGGTCGATGTCGAGGTCGCGGAGGAGGATGCTCCAGCCGGTGGCGATCGACGCCTTTGCGAATTGGAGCTCGCGCACGTCGCGCTGAGAGAGGAACACCGAATGAGCGGGATCGCCGTCCTCACTCCAGTGGAGGACGAACACGCGCTCCTCGCCGATCTTCGTCAGGCGGGGAGCGAGCGCGGGGTGTGTCTCGGCCGCCGTCTCATCCGGGATGAAGCGCCCCGAATGATCGAGCAACCCGACCTGGACGAGTTCGGCGACCGCATCGACCAGCCCGGAGCCGCACATGCCGGCGGGGGTGGTGTCACCGATCACCTCAAGGGTGAGCTCCTGCGTGCCGGCGTCGATTCGCAGACCCTCGATCGCGCCGTCGGCCGCCCGCATCCCGCACTTGATCTGCGCCGCCTCGAACGCGGGCCCGGCGGGGGCGGCGGTCGCGAGCACGCGCTCGGCCGACCCCAGCGCGATCTCACTATTCGTGCCGACGTCGATGAACAGGCGCAGCCGGCGGTCGCGAGTGAGCCCGGTCGCGAGCATCCCGGCGACGATGTCGCCCCCGACGTAGGCGCCCAGCGACGGGAACACGAACGCGGGCGCGAGCGGGTGGATGATGGCGCCGAACTCGCTGGCCTTCACCGGCGGGAAGGTGTGGGTGGGGACGACGAACGGCGCCATCGACAGCGGTTCGGGATCGATCCCGAGCGCGAGCGTCATCATGGTCACGTTGCCGCAGACGGTGATCTCGTAGACCTCGGCCGGTGCGACGCCGGCCTCGGTGCACACCTCTTCGGTGAGCTCGGCGACGGTCTCGTGCGCCCGGTTGCGCAGCTCGGCGAGCGCGCCGTCGTCCATCATCGTCGCGCTGATCCGCGTGATCACGTCGGCGCCGAACGGCTGCTGGCGGTTGAGCATCGAGCGGACGGCGAGCGGCTGACCGCTCTCGAGATCGATGAGGGTGGCGACCACTGTCGTGGTGCCGAGGTCATAGGCGATCGCGTAGCGCCGCGCCGTCGTGTCTCCGGGCTCGACGTCGATCAGCTCGTCGTCGCAGATCACCGCGGTGACGTCGAAATGGGCGCGCCGCAGGGTCGTGCCGAGCGTGCGCAGGAGCTCGATCGGGGCGTGCAGCTCAAAGTCGTCGATCGCGTCGAACACCCGCTGAAGGTCCGAGCGCTGATCCTCCAGGGTTGCTTCCTCGAGCACGAGGTGGCGCTTCTGCACAGAGGGGCGGAGGATGACGTGGCGACCGACGCCGGCGAGCGCCGCCTTCGGCCGGGTCTGGAGCGGCGGCACCTCGATCACGACGTCGCTCCGGGCGGGCGCGCGGCAGGCGAGTCGCCAGCCGTCACGCAGCTCGTCGGGGCTGAACGCGCGTGGATCGACGCTTGACACCGGGAGCTCGCCGGAGATCACCCGGACCTTGCACTTCTTGCAGGTGCCGTGACCACCGCACGTTGAGTCGATCGCGATCCCGTTCCAGCTCGCGGCGTCGAACACCGGGGTACCGCTGGGGACGCGCACCTCGGCGCCGTCGGGCAGGAAGCGCAGGCGCACGCGATGGGCGCCGTCGTCCGGCAGCAGCTCCGGCTCGCGGTCGACGGGCACGTCGGCTCGCTTCGGTCGGGGCGCCGACGCGCTCATGCGGTTGCCGCCGCCTCCGCAGCCTGGCGCGCTCGATGCTCAGCGATCCAACTTGCGCCCCAGGCGTCGTGACCGAGCAGCAGGTCCGAGGCGCGGACGGACTCGACGCATACCGGCGCCGTGCTCATGATCGCGCTCGTCAGACCGGCGGCCATCGCCATCGGCAGGAAGCCGGCGTTGAGCACATGCCGGCGGGGGAGTCCGAAGGACACGTTCGAGGCACCGAGGCACATGTTGACCCCCAGCTCGTCACGAATGAGGCTGATCGTCCTCAGCGTGGTGGTGACCGCCTCGGTGTCGGCACCAACGGTCATCGCCAGCGGGTCGATGATCACGTCCTCGGTGGCGATCCCGTGATCGTTGGCAGCGGTGATGATCGTCCGCGCGTGCCGGAGGCGCTCCTCGGGCGTCTCGGGGATCCCGGTCTCGTCATTGGCGAGGCCGATGACCGCGGCCTCGTGGCGAGCGACGAGCGGCAGGATCTCCTGCAGTCGTTCATCCTCGGCAGTGACGGAGTTGACCAGCGCGCGACCTTCGTACACCGAGAGTCCCGCCTCGAGGGCTTCGATCACCGAGGAGTCGATGCAGATCGGCGCGTCGACGGCGTCCTGCGCCGCCTTCAGCATCGCCTTGAGCAGTTCGGGTTCATCGACGAGCGGGATGCCCGCGTTGATATCGAGCATGTTCGCGCCCGCCTGCACCTGGGCCAGCGCATCGGCGGTCACCGTGCTGAGGTCGCCCGCCCGGAGCTCCTCGGCGAACGCCTTGCGGCCGGTCGGGTTGATCCGCTCGCCGATGATGCAGAACGGCTGCTCGGCGCCGATCGTCACGGTCTTAGACCGCGATCGAAGCACGGTGTCCATGTAATTCCCTTTCGGTTCGAGACGGAATGCCCAGGCGGGTGCACAACTTGGCGATGCCCGCGTCCTTGCGGAACGAGATGAAGTGCAGGCCGGCGACGCCGGGTTGCTCGAGCGCGTGCAGGGCCTGCTCGTAGGCGATCTCCTCGCACTCCTCCTCGGCGTCCTTGGCCTGCTCGACCCGGCGAACGACGTGCGGCGGCACGTCGACGCCAGGGACGCGGGTGGCGACGAACCGCATGCCGCCGACCGTCCGCAGGATGCAGACCGACGGGATCAGCGCGACTCGCTCGGAGAGGCCCGTGTCGTGGGCGGCGTGCAGGAACCGCTCGAGCAGTTCCGGGCGATAACAGATCTGGAGCTGGAGAAAGCGTGCGCCCGCGAGCGCCTTCTTGGCGGCGCGGCGAACGCGGTACTCGTACGGCGGGGTCCCCGGGTTCTCGACGGCGCCGAGCAAGAAGTGCGGAGCCGGCTCGATGGGGCGACCGGAGAGGTAGTGACCTCGCTCAAGGACGCGCGCGACCTGAAGCAGCTGGAGGCTGTCGAGGTCGAACACGCGCTTGCTCTCCGGTTCGTTGCCGGCGCTCACGTCATCGCCGGTCATGCAGGAGATGTTCGTGATGCCGTGCATCGCCGCTCCCATCAGCTCCGCCTCCAGGGCGAGCCGATTGCGGTCCCGGCAACCGAGCTGCATGACCGGTTCGGCGCCGGCCTGCAGGAGGCCGATGGATACCGCGAGCGGGGAGACGTGCGCGTGCGCCGACGGGTTGTCGGTGGCGTTGTAGGCGTCGACGTACGGCCGCATCGGTTCGAGGTGCCGCAGCACGTCGGCCTGACCAGCTCCGTCGATCACCGGCATCTCGGCGGTGACGACGAACGCCTTGGCCTCGAGCTTGCGCTCAAGCGTCGACATCGGCCCACCCGGGCGGGGTCTGGCGGTCACGGCCTGTCGCGAGGTTGATCCAGGCGGAGCTTCCCTTCAGTCGATTGTCGACCGGAGGGCGGAGATGATCGATATGCGCACCCCAGACCGGGATCCGCTCGGAGCGCTCGACCGCCTTGAGCCAGACGCAGCGCATCTCCGGCTTGACCTCGCACGTCCCGTCGGCCCGGACCCCGCCGCACGGTCCGTTGCGCAGCGTCTTCGGGCAGGTCATCGGGCAGGTGAGCCCGGTCGAGTGCAGCACGCACTGCCCGCACATCTCACAGCCCCACACATGGCGTTTGACCACGTGCTCGACCCGCGTGAGCGCCGCGGCGGCCCCGGCAGCGGCGCGCGCGCCCACGGGCGTCATGCCGCTACCTGCGCCCGGCGGAGCTGGATCAACTCCTTCGCCTTCTTCACCGCACTCGACGCATCGGCCGAATATCCGTCGGCGCCGACCGCGTCGGCGTACTCCTGCGTGACCGGCGCGCCGCCGACCATCACGATCACCTTGTCCCGCAGGCCGGCCTTCTGGAGCGCGTTGATGTTCGCCTTGAACATCGGCATCGTCGTCGTGAGGAAGGCGGAGAACCCGACGACGTCCGGGTTGTGCTCCTCGATCTGCTCGATGAACTTCTCCGGTGGCACGTTGACCCCGAGGTCGATGACCGTGAAGCCGGCGCCCTCGAGCATGATGTTGCAGAGGTTCTTACCGATGTCGTGGACGTCGCCCTTGACCGTGCCCATCAGGAACGTTCCGACCTGTTGGGTGTCGGTCTCCGCGAGCAGCGGCCGGAGGATGTCCAGCGCGCCCTGCATCGCGCGCGCCGCGATCAGCATCTCGGGCACGAAGTAGTCGCCGCGCTCGAACCGCGCCCCGACCTCCTCGAGCGAGGGGATCAGCGCCTCGTAGAGCATCCGGTCAGGTCCGAGGTCATCCTCGAGTCCCTGATTGACGCCGTCACGCACGGCGGGAGCGTTTCCGACGAGCGTCTCTTCGTACAGCAGCTGGAGGATGTCGTCATGCGTGGGCATGGCAGCTCCGGTTTCTCATGCGGCGTTCTCTCCTTGGTCGCGGTAGCCGAGTCGGGCGCTGAGGAGCCCTGCCTCGTGGGTGAGAACCGGCTCGAGCTCGCGAATGCGAGCCGACGTGAGCCGGAGGCTTGGGCCGGTGATGCTGAGCGCGGCGACGACGTCCCCGCCCGCGCCGCGCACCGGGGCCGCAAACGCGGTCAACCCCGGCTCAAGTTCGTCGATGATCGTGGCGAATTCCTTGCGGCGCACGCGCGCGAGCTCGGCCGCGAGCCGCTTCGGATCGGTGATCGTGGCCGGCGTGTAGCGGGTGAGCGGGCCGGTCGGCACGGCATGACGACCGAAGGCCATGAACACCTTGCCGACCGCCGTGCAGTGGTAGTCGATCGTGCGCCCGAGCCACTGGCCCGTGCCGAGGAAGTGACGGCTGTCGACCTGCGCCACGTGCTCGACACCGATCGGGGTCGGCAGCGCGAGGTTGATCGTCTCGCCACTCGCTTCTGCGAGTGCGTCAAGCGTCGGCCGCGCGAGTTCAACGACGTTACGCTCGACCATGCCGCGCTCGGCGACACGTAGGATCGCCGGACCGGGACGCAGTCGCCCACGCTCGCCGTCCTGTTCGACGAGCCCGCGCCGCTCGAGTGCCGAGAGCAGACGTGAGGCGGTGCTCTTGGGGATGCCACTCGCCTCGGCGAGGTCGTTGAGAGAGATCGGTTGCTCGGACTCGAGCACGCGGACGAGCAGATCGGCGCCGCGGTCGACGGCGGCGGTGCCATGGCTTGGAACGGCTTGGAACTGTTGTTCCACGCGGGTTATGATAAGCCCGCTCGCGTCAACGTCAAGGAGGCCCAGGTTGTTCGCCAACGCCATGCCGCGCTACGAGATCCTCAGTGAGGACGCGATGGCCACGCTCGACCGGGGGTGGCGGCGGATCGTCTCCGAGCTCGGGATCGAGTTCCTGCTGCCGGAGGCCGTCGAGGTGCTGCGCGGCGCCGGGCAGATCGTCGAGGACGAGAACCGGGTGCGCTTTGACCCGGAGTGGATCCTCGAGCAGGTGGCAAAGGCGCCGCGCTCGTTTGAGCTCCAGGCGCGCAACCCTGAGAGGTCGGTGACGATCGGCGGCGACAACATGGTGTTCGCGCCGGTCTATGGCTGCCCGTTCATCCGTGAGGGCGACGTTCGCCGGGACGCGAAGATGGCGGACTTCGAGAACCTCGTGAAGCTCTCGCAGTACTTCGGCGAGCTCGATTCGCCGGGCGGGACGATCTGCGAGCCGGAGGACCGCCCGCTTGACTCGCGCCACCTCGACATGGTGTACGCGCTGCAGACGCTCTCCGACAAGCCGTACATGGGCAGCGTGACGAGTGGGCCGAACGCCGCGGACACGATCCGGATGGGGGAGATCCTGTTCGGCGGGCGCTCCGCGATCGAACGGGCTCCGGTGTCGATCTCGTTGATCAACGTCAACTCGCCGCTGCGCTACGACGACCGGATGCTCTCGGCGATGTTCGAGTACGTGAAGGCCGGCCAGGCGGTCGTGATCACACCGTTCCTGTTGATGGGCGCGATGTCGCCGGTCTCGCTGCCCGCCACGCTGGTGCAGCAGATGGCCGAGGCGCTCGCCGGGATTGCCCTGGCCCAGACCTTGAATCCGGGATGCCCGGTGGTGTTCGGATCGTTCCTGTCGAACACCGACATGCAGTCGGGATCGCCGTCGTTCGGCACACCCGAGTCGGGGATCGGCGTGCTGTGCACCGGCCAGATCGCGCGGTCGTTCGGGCTCCCGTGGCGTGGCGGCGGCGCGCTGAACGCCTCGCAGACGGTCGACGCGCAGGCGGCCTATGAGTCGCTGATGACGTTCCTGCCGACGTTCCTCGCGGGTGCCAACTTCGTCATGCACTCGGCCGGCTGGCTCGAGGGCGGGCTCGTCTCCTGCTACGAGAAGTTCATCGTCGACATCGAGCTCCTGCGGGAGCTCAAGCACGAGTTCACGCCGCTCGAGATCGACGACGCGTCGCTCGCATTCGACGCCCACGTCGAGGTCGGGGCCGGCGGTCACTTCCTCGGCGCCGCCCACACGCTGGAGCGCTTCCGCGACTGCTTCTACCGACCGCTGCTGTCCTCGACCGAGAACTTCGACCGTTGGACGAAGAAGGGGGCGCGGGACACGACCACGCGCGCCGGGGAGATCTGGCGCTCGTCGCTGGAGTCCTATGAGGCGCCGCCGCTTGACGACGGCGTGCGGGCCGAGCTCGAGGAGTACGTCGTGCGCCGCCGGACCGAGCTCGGGGACTGAGCCCGACTCGCCGTGCCCGGGTCCTCTGGGCATTAAGTGCCCTATAGGGGACTGGAGGCCCAGAGATCGCGTGCGCGCGCACGCCCAACCCCTTGGCGGGGGGCACCGAGAGGTTTATGCTCAGACCCGATGACTCATATATCAGTCGTCTGGGGTGGGATCGCGGCGGGGACCCGGGGCAGGATCGGGTGAGCGCCGAGGCATCCGAGCAGCAGCCTCGCGAGCTGCTTGCGGACCGGGCGTACGCCGAGTTGCGTGATCGGCTCGTGACGTTGCGGATCGCGCCGGGGGAGCCGATCGATGAGGATCAGCTCGGAGAGCAGCTTGAGATGGGTCGTACACCGGTCCGCGAGGCGATCAAGCGCCTCGCGCTGGAGAACCTCGTCACGGTGTTTCCGCGGCGGGGGACGTTCGCGAGCGAGATCAACATCACCGACCTCGCGCACATCTCCGACGTCCGCGGCGTGCTCGAAGGCCACGCGGCGGCGAGGGCGGCGGAACGGATCACGGATGTCCAACGCGCGGAGCTCGCCGAGCTGCTGACAGAGCTGAGCCAGAGCGAGGGCAGCGACGACTCCGACGCGCTGATGGCGCTCGACGCGCGGGTGCACCGGTTCATCTACCGGTGCGCAGGCAACCCGTACATGGAGGAGACTCTGGGCCGGTACTACAACCTGTCGCTGCGGATCTGGTACCTGGTGATCGATCGGCTCCCGCACCTGTTTGCCCGGGTGCATGAGCACGACGGCATGTTGCACGCGATCGCTGCCGGCGAGCAGGACCGGGCGCGGGCGATCCTGGCCGACCACGTGGCGACGTTCGAACGGGAGATTCGCGCGGTGCTGTAGTGGACCCCCACCGCTCACCCGCGTCCAGTCAATTCCGAGGAGAGGGACAAGCAAGATGACTTACGACTACGTGATCGCCGGTGGCGGCTCCGCCGGGTGCATCCTCGCCAACCGGCTCAGTGAAGACCCCGGCTCGCGGGTGCTCGTGCTTGAGGCGGGCCGCATGGACTACCTGTGGGACGTTTACATCCACATGCCGGCGGCGCTCTCGTTCCCGATCGGCAATCGCTTCTACGACTGGAAGTACGAGTCTGAGCCGGAGCCGTTCATGAACGGGCGCAAGATCTACCACGCGCGCGGCAAGGTGCTCGGTGGTTCGAGCTCGATCAACGGCATGATCTTCCAGCGCGGCAACCCGATGGACTACGAGCGTTGGTCCGGTGATCAGGGGATGGAGAACTGGGACTACGCCCACTGTCTGCCGTACTTCAAGAAGATGGAGACGTGCCTCGCCGGCGCCGACGAGTGGCGGGGCGGCAGCGGCCCGCTCGTGCTCGAGCGTGGGCCGGCCACGAGCCCGCTGTTCACGGCGTTCTTCGAAGCCGTCCAGCAGGCTGGGTATCAGCTGACCAAGGACGTCAACGGATACCGGCAGGAGGGGTTCGCGCCGTTTGACCGCAACATCCATCGCGGCCACCGGCTGAGCGCGGCACGCGCCTACTACCACCCGGTGCGCAACCGCCCGAACCTTGAGCTGCGCACGCATACGATGGTCAACCGGGTCCTGTTCGACGGCACGAAGGCCAACGGCGTCGAGGTCGTTCACCGCGGCAAGGTCGAGCGGATCGACGCCCGCGAGGTGATCCTCTGCGGCGGCGCGATCAACTCGCCTCAGTTGCTCCAGCTCTCCGGGGTCGGCAATGCCCAGGAGCTGCAGGGTCTCGGCATCAAGCCGGTCCACGACCTGCCGGGTGTCGGCGAGAACCTCCAGGACCACCTCGAGGTCTACGTCCAGTACGCCTCCAAGCTCCCGGTGTCGGTCGCACCGGCGATGAAGATGCGCAACCGTCCGCTCGTCGGCGCCAAGTGGCTGCTGATGCGCAGCGGTCCCGGAGCCACGAACCACTTCGAGGCCGGCGGGTTTGTGCGTTCCAACGAGGAGGTGCTGTGGCCGAACCTGATGTTCCACTTCCTGCCGCTGGCGATCCGTTACGACGGCACCGCGCCGCAGGGTCACGGCTACCAGGTGCACGTCGGTCCGATGTACGCGGACACGCGGGGCACCGTGAAGATCCGCTCGACCGACCCGAAGACGAAGCCGGCGATTCGGTTCAACTACCTCTCGACGCCGACCGATCGCAAGGAGTGGACCGAGGCGGTCGCGGTGGCGCGGAAGATCCTCACCCAGCCCGCGTTTGATCCGTTCAACGCCGGCGAGCTGTCGCCGGGGCCGAGCGTGTCGACCGAGGCGGAGGTTCTGGAGTGGGTCGCGCGTGACGCCGAGACGGCGCTTCACCCATCGTGCACGTGCGCGATGGGCACGCATGAGCAGTCGGTCGTCGACCCAAGCTCGATGAAGGTGCGCGGGCTCGAGGGTCTGCGAGTGGTCGACGCGAGCGTGATGCCCTACGTGACCAACGGCAACATCTACGCGCCGGTCGCGATGCTCTCGGAGAAGTCAGCCGACCTGATCAAGGGCAATACGCCGCTGGAGGCGATCAATGCCCAGTGGTATCGCCATCAGCCGGCCGAGACGGCGTCACCACAACCGTCTGAAGCTCGGTGAACGACTGCATCACGTGATCGCCGCCGACGCGGCCGATGCCGGAGTCGGTTCCGGCTCGGCCGCCGAAGGGCAGATGTGACTCCCAGTAGTTGGTCGACTCGTTGATGTTGACCCAGCCGGTGTGGACGCGGTCGGCGAACTCCAGTCCGGCGCCGAGGTCGGCGGTGAAGATCGCGGCCAGCAGACCGTAGGGAGACGCGTTCGTCAAATGGATCGCCTGCTCGAGGGACTCGATGGCGACGACCGGAGCGATCGGACCGAACGTCTCGTCGGTGGCAACACGGGCATCCGCGGGCACGCCGGCGAGGATCGTCGGCTCCCAGTACAGGTCGGTCGCGTACGCGCTCGCGCGCGCCCCGCCCGTGATGATGCTCGCGCCGCGCTCGAGCGCATCGGCGACGTGTTCATCCATCTTCACCGCCACGCCCTCGTTGTTGACCGGGCCCATCGTCGTCGCGTCGTCGAACGGGTCCCCGAGGAGGATCTGCTCGGTCACCGCGCGCGCGAGCTTCTCGATGAACTCGTCCTGCACGGCGCGGTGCACGAGGATCCGCTCGCCGGCGGTGCAGGACTGACCGGCGCAGAGATAGCAGGCGACGAGCGTCGCCTCGACCGCGGCGTCGACGTCAGCGTCGTCCATCACCACGAGTGGGCCATTGCCACCCATCTCAAGGACGAGACCCTTGCCCGCCGCCGCCTGGGCGACGTGGCGGCCGGTGACCGTCGAGCCGATGAACCCGACGGCGTCGACCCCCGCGTGCCGCGCGATCTCATCGCCGACGACCGGACCCGGTCCGGTGACGAGGTTGAACACGCCCGGCGGTAGGTCGGCCTCGGCGATGCACTCGGCGAGCGCGATCGCACACACCGCCGTCGACGGCGCCGGGGTCCACACAACCGCGTTGCCGCAGCCGAGCGCCGGCGCGACGAGCTCCGCCGGCATCGTGTACGGCCAGTTCCAGGGGCTGATGATCCCGGCGACCCCGCGGGGACGGCGCATCAGCATCACCCGCTTGCCGGGGGAGAACGAGTTCGGCAGCTCACCACCGAGTCGCTTGGCGTCCTCGGCCGCCATCCGCCAGTACTCGATCAACTCGTCGACCTCGTCGTAGGCCTCCGCCTGCAGCGGCTTGCCCTGGTCGAGCGTCAACGTCTGGGCGAGGGCATCACGGCGCGAGGCGATCACGTCACCGACCGCGTGCATCTTCGCCGCCCGTTCGAAGGCGGTGAGGCGCGCCCACCCGTCGGCGGCGGCACGCGCAGCCTCGATCGCGCGGCGGGCGTCGTCGCGGTCGCCCTGGGGCACGCTGCCGATGACGGCGCCGTTCGCCGGGCTTGTTGCCTCGAATGTCTCGCCGGTCGCGCTCGGCTGCCAATCACCGCCAATGAACATCTGCTGTGCGGTGCCTGCGGTCATCGGCCTACTCCCTCCGCCGTGCCCCTCGGAGAGCGCCCACCGCCCCGTTAAGAGAGCCGGCGACCCCGGGATCGGCGCTCGTTGACACGGTTACACAACTGATATATAACAGCCGCATCAGGCCTGGGTCAACGAGTCCAAATGTGGGCAACGCGCTGGGGTGCGGGCCTGGCTCCCGGCGTCGTGACCGTTCTGTGAGAGAGACCCGCACTGTGCGGATCGGGGAGGTTGATTGATGGAAGCCGCTGGCCCTACGGACAGCAATGAGCTGGCCACTTTCGGCTATAAGCAGGAGCTCGACCGGTCGTTGGGAAGCTTCTCGTCGTTTGCGGCGGGGTTCAGTTACATCTCGATCCTGACCGGGGTCATCCAGCTGTTCGCGTTCGGCTTTGCGTTTGCCGGGCCGGCCGTCTGGTGGACCTGGTTGATCGTGCTCTTCGGCCAGTCCATGGTCGCGCTGTGCTTTATGGAGATGGCGGGCCAGTATCCGCTCGCGGGCTCTGTGTACAACTGGTCAAAGCGCGTCGCCGGTGACTTTGCGGCGTGGATGACCGGCTGGATTTACATCGTCGGGTCGATCGTCACCGTCGCGGCGGTTGCCGTTGCGTGGCAGGTCGTCCTGCCGCAGGTCTCGACGTTCTTCCAGTTCGTCGGCTCGAATGCCGACGCGGGGACCTACGTGACGAAGGGCGGCGCCCAGAACGCGCTCCTGCTTGGCGCGATCCTCGTCGTGTTCGGCACGGTCGTGAACATGCTCGGCGTCAAGGTCATGGCCCGGATCAACAACTTCGGCGTGATGGCCGAGCTGATCGGTGCCTCGATCCTCGTGATCCTCCTGCTCGTCAACGCCACGCGCGGCCCCGGCATCGTGCTGCACAACTTCGGCCTCGGCGCCGGGCACAAGTGGGGCTACTTCGGGGCGTTCATCATCGGCGGCATCATGAGTGCGTATGTCATGTACGGGTTCGACACCGCGGGCACGCTCGCGGAGGAGACGAACGAGCCGCGTCGCAAGGCGCCCCCGGCGATCATCCGCGCGCTCGGCGCGGCGTCGCTCATCGGCGGCCTGCTCATCCTGTTCGCGCTGATGAGTGCGCCGAACATCCATTCCTCGAACATCCCGCTGCTCGGCCTGCCGTACATCATCAAGCAGGTGCTCGGCAACACGACCGGCAACATCTTCCTGATCGACGCGGCGATCGCGATCTCGGTGTGCACGCTCGCCGTGATGGCGTCGTGCATCCGGCTGCTGTTCGCGATGGCGCGTGACGGCCGGCTGCCCTTCGGCACGCACATCGCCCGGGTGTCGGGGCACCGCAAGGTGCCGGTCATCCCGGCGCTCGTCGTCGGGATCCTTGCCCTTCTGATCCTCGTGATCAACATCGGCAACCAGAGCGCGTTTCTGGCGCTGACGTCGGTCGCGATCGTGATGTTCTACATCGCGTATTTGGGGGTGACGGGCGGCATGCTCCTCCGCCGGATCCGCGGAACGTGGCCGAAGCCGGACCATGGACCGTATTTCTCGCTCGGGCGCTGGGGGATATTGGTCAATGTCGTTGCCGTCATCTATGGCCTGCTCGTCGCGATCAACATCGCGTGGCCGCGCGCGGCGGTCTACGACGCGCTCGCGGGGACGAAGGACGCCGCCGGCAATGTGATCCCAGGCCACTGGTACTGGCAGTACATCGCGATCCTGTTCATCGGCATCGTCGTGATCGTCGGTTCGATCTACTACTTCGCCGTGTACAGCCGCACGCCGATCGAAGTGCTCCGTGAGCACGCCGCCCAGGTGCCGGACTTCGCTGAGCCGGCGATGGGCGAGGCGGCGCCGTGAGCGAACGTCGTAGCCGGATGTGAGCGCCGCTCCGCCGGCGCTTGATGACATCGCCCGCTTCCTGCGGGGATACCCGCCGTTCGATGCGCTTGACGAGGACACCGTCAGGCGCATCGCGGCGGGGGCGGACAGCGAGTCCTATTCGCCGGGCGCCACGATCTTCTCCCAGGGCGCCGATCCGGTAGAGCATCTACGCATCGTGCGCTCCGGCGCGGTCGAGATCGTCCACCACGGACGGGTGCTTGATCTGCTCGGCCCGGGCGAGTTGTTCGGCCAGGCGTCGATGCTGTCCGGAATGCCGACGGGCTTCGAGGCGCGCGCCGCTGAGCCGACGGAATGCTTCCGGGTCAGCGCCGGCGTCGCCCGCGAGCTCGTCGGGTCACCCGCCGGTCTGCGCTTCGTCGCCCGTTCGCTCCTCGACACTTCGGCCGACCTGGCCGGCTTATCGGTCCCCGTGCACGATCCCGCGCACCAGCCGATCAGCAGCCTGATCCGTGTCGGGCCCGTCGTCTGCGATCCGGACACGACGATCCGCGAGGCCGCGCGCATGATGACCGCGGCCGGCGCGACATCGGTCGTCATCCGCGCGCGGGATGGCTCGCTCGGCATCCTCACCGACCGCGATCTGCGCAGCCGGGTGATCGCCGCCGGCCTGAGCGGGGTGGAGCCTGTCACCGCAGCGATGTCCTCCCCGGCCTACACGTCCCCGCCGGACCGGCTCGGCGGCGAGGTGCTGCTCGACATGCTCGACCGCGGCTTCCGGCACTTCCCGGTGGTGACCGGCTCCGGCGAGGTGCTCGGCGTGATCGAGGACGTTGATCTCGTCGCCGTCCACACCCGCTCGTCGTTCTTCCTGCGCCGCCGGATCAGCCGCGCCCAGTCGGTCGACGATCTCGTCGCCGCCGCCGGGGAGGTTCGGCCGATGGTGATCGCGCTCCACGACGCGCGGATCGCCGCGCTCAACGTGATGGCGATTTACTCGATCGTCGTCGACGCCCTCACCCGCCGGCTGCTCGACCTGGCGGTCGCCGAGGTCGCCTCCGCTCCCGCTTCCGCGGCCGCGTTCGCGTGGCTCGGGCTCGGCAGCCAGGCGCGGCGCGAGGCACTACCGAGCTCGGACATCGACAGCGCGATGGTGTGGTTCGGAGAGACGCCGGAGGACGACATCCGGCCCTACCTGCACGGCCTCGGCGAGACCGTGACCGCCGGCCTGGCACGATGCGGCTTCCGGATCGACGAGCACGGCGCGTCGGCGTCGAACCGCGTGTTCGTCCGCTCGCTGGAGTCCTGGCAGCGCGCCGCGCGGAGCTGGATCGAGGACCCGACCCAGGAAAAGGCACTGATCCTCACCTCCGTGCTCGTCGACAGCCGGCCGATCTGGGGCGTCCATACCGGCACTCCCGTGGCCGACACGTTCCGGTTCGCTCCGGAGAGTCCCGAGCTGTTGCGCATGCTCGCCCGCTTCGCGCTCTCGCACCGGCCCCCGACCGGGTTCTTCCGCGGGCTCGTCGTGACCCACGGCGGTGAGCACCGCGGCCACCTCGACCTCAAGCTCGGGGGCGCCATTCCGATCATCGACCTCGCCCGCTGGGCCGGCATGGCGGCCGGCATGACGAGTGCCTCGACTCCGGAGCGGTTGCGCGCTGGGGCCGCCGCGGGGCGCCTCTCCGATGAGCACGCAAGCACTCTCCGGGATGCGTTCGAACTCGTCTCCGAGCTTCGCCTCGCGCACCAGATCGAGCAGCTGCGCTCCGGTCAGACCCCGGATGACTTCGTCGATCCGCGCTCGCTCAGCGCGCTCACCCGCAGCCATCTCAAGGAGGCGTTCCGCGCGGTCGCGGCGATCCAGAAGCGCGTCTCCGGCGAGCTGACCGGAGCCCTGCGATGAACGACTGGCGCGAGTACCGGCCCGCGATCTGGGCGGCGATGCTCGGCGTCGCCGTGATCGTGATTGTCAGCCCCCACTATCTCGGCGCCTTCCTCATCGGGGGCGCGATCGGGATCGCGATCCGGATTCGCCAGCGTCAGCGACTGCGCGAGCGCCAGGCGGCGGCGCAGCGCTCGCGCGGCTCGCGCCCCAAGAAAGGCGGCCCTGGGAAACGGCGATCCCGGTGATCAGGACCGCCGCGCCGACCGGCTGATTCCAGCGCAGCGGCTCGCCGAGCACGAGTGCGCCGAGCGCCGTCGAGACGACCGGCACGAGGTAGGTCACGGTGGATCCGACCGCCGAGCCGGCGGCGCGGACGATCGAGTAGTTGAGGATGTAGGCGACGCCGCTGCCGAGCACGCCGAGCGCGAGCAGGCTGCCGACGCCCTTCAGGCCGATGTCCGTCGTCGGGGCGCGGACGAACGGCGTGAACACGGCGAGGACGGCGGTCGCGCAGACGAGCTGTCCCGCTGACAGCGCGATGCCTGACTCCGGGCGGCTCGCCAGGTAGCGGCGAGTGAACGGCCACGCGACGCCGTAACAGACGGCCGCACCGGCGCACGCGACCTGGCCGATCACCTCGCCATGGCCGAGGTGGCGCCACGGGCCGAGGACGATGAGCACACCGAGGAACCCGACGAGCAATCCGACGATCCGTTCGCCGCTGACGTGCTCGTCGTCGAACACGACGAGCGTCACGCACAGCACCCACAGCGGCGTGGTCGCGTTCCACAGCCCGGCCATGATCGAGGAGATGTGCTGCTCACCGTACGCCAGTAGCGTGAACGGGATCGCGTTGAACAGCAGCGCGGCGATCAGCAGATGCCGCCAGGCGTGGCGCCCGCTGAAGCGCAGACGCTCGCCGCGGGCGTAGGTGAGAATGACGAGCGTCAGCGCGCCGAGCGCGATCCGCCCGAGCGCCACCCAGAGGGCCGGCCAGTGCTCCCCGAGCACCTTGATGAACAGGAAGCTCGAGCCCCAGATGAACGCGAGCAGCACAAACTGGGCACGCCATCCGAGCATGTTCGTTGAACGGCCCCGTGGCGCAACCCGTGAGGTCAATCGAACATGATCACGCTGCGGATGCCGTCCTGGCGCTCCATCAGCTCGAAGCCGTGGTTCACCTCGTCCAGGGTGATGCGGTGCGAGATGAACGGATCGACGTCGAGCTGCCCGTCCAGGTACAGCTGCACGAGCTCGGGCACCTGGTCGCGGCCCTTGACGCCGCCGAACGACGAGCCGCACACCCGACGGCCGGTGATCAGGTAGCGGGGGACGATGTCGAGCGTCTCGCCCTTGCCGGCGACACCCGCGACCGTGCACAGACCCCAGCCCATCCGCGCCGACTCAACGGCTTGGCGCATCACGTTCGTCAGCCCAGTCGCCTCGAACGTGTAGTCGGCGCCGAAGCCGCGGGTCTCGTCGAGGATGCGCTGCACGGTGTCCGGACCGCCCTGCCACGTATCGGTCGCGCCCTGGCCGGCCGCGAGCGCCAGCCGGTCCTCGGAGAGGTCGACGCAGATGATCCGCTCCGCGCCCTGGAGGCGGCAGCCGGCGACGGCGCCGAGGCCGACCATCCCGGCGCCGAACACGACGCACGTCGAGCCCGGGTCGACCTTGGCGGTGTTGATCGCGGCCCCGAGCCCCGTCGACAGGCCGCAGGCGAACAGCGCCGCCCGGTCGGCGGGCGCGTCGGGGGAGACCTTGGCGAGGGCGATCTCCGGCATCACCGTGTACTCGGCAAACGTCGAGGTGCCCATGAAATGCCGAATCGGCTGCGCGTCGCGCTCGAGGCGCGTTGTCCCGTCCGGGAGAAAGCCCTTGTTCTGCTGCTCGCGGATCGCCAGGCAGAGGTTCGTCTTCGGGCTGCGGCAGTGCTCGCACTGGCGGCACTGCGGGGAGAACAAGGTGACGACGCGATCGCCGAGGGCGACGCTCGTCACCCCCTCGCCGAGCTTCTCGACGATGCCGGAGCCCTCGTGACCGAGGACCGTCGGTGCGTATCCGGACGGATCGGCGCCGGACGCCGTGTACAAGTCGGTGTGGCAGACTCCGCACGCCTCGAGCCGCACGAGCACCTCGCCCGCCTTCGGCTCGGTGAGCTCGACGTCGGTGATGTTGAGCGGCTGACCGAACTCCTCCAGCACCGCGGCCTTGATCTTCAACTCATCTCCTCTCTCCGTGGGTCTGCGGAAGGCTAATCGGTCGCCTCTTCCTGCTAGGAATCGGGTCATGGATGAGTTTGAATCTCTTGTGGAGAGTGACGCCGAGCAGGATGCGCTCGCCCGGCTGCGCGCTGCGACCGGGGTCCACAACGGTCCGATGGAGCGTCACTGCCTGCGTTGTCGCCGGATTGCCGCCGAGCTTGCCCGGACGCACGGCTGGGTCATCGATGGGGAGGTGCTGACGGTTGCCGCGATTCTGCACGACATCGGGCTCTACCCGGCAGTGTCGAGCGGGGGCGTCTACACGCGTGACGGAGCCGATCTCGCCCGCGCGATGCTGCCCCGCTACGGGTGGACGGACGCACGCATCGAACGGTGCGCCGAGGCGATCGATCGCCACCACGAATTGCGCAGCCAGCTCGAGCGCGGCCCGGAGGTCGAGGCGCTGCGGCGGGCCGATCTCGTCGACGTCAGTGGTGGCCTGATCCCGTTCGGTGTTGACCGAACGTGGCTGCGCCGGCTGAACGGCGAGGTGCCCCGGCGCGGGTTAGGCGCCGAGCTCGCCCGGGAGGTCGGCCGCGCGCTCCGAGAGCGGCCGCTGACGCTGCCCCGGATCTTCCTGCGCTCGTAGCGGCGGTGCGGTTGGGCGACAGCGGGCGCGAGCGCCTCGCAAGCGCCTCGCGCGCGCCCGCGCGCGAGACTCTTTCAAGTTGGCCAGCCAGCCAGTAGGATCCGCGCCGACACCCGGAGTGGGTGGGTAGGCTCGCGCAATTCGGCAGAGAGAGATTTGAGGAGAGGCATGTCGACGACAGATCGCAGGCTCGAAGACATCCAGCTGGGTGACCGCGAGTTCTGGCTCGAGGGACCACCGCACGACGTCTTCAAGCAGCTGCGCGGCGAATGCCCGGTGCACTGGACCGATCGGATTGCGGAGTACCCGAATGAGGCGGGCTACTGGTCGATCACCAAGCCCGAGGACATTCACAAGGTCAGCCGGGATTGGAAGACGTTCTCCTCGGAGATGGGCGGGATCACGGCCGTCACCGATGTGTTCCCGCTGGAGCTCATGCGGGCGATGTTCATCGGCATGGACCCGCCGAAGCACGACCGGCTAAAGATGCTCTTCCAGGCGGGATTCACTCCGCGCCGGATCGCCAACCACACCGACGCGATCCGTCAGATCGTGATCGACGTCCTTGACCAGATCGACGGCAGGGAGACGATTGACATCGTCGACGAGCTCGCCCAGCCGGCGGTCTCCCGCGTCATCCACAGCTTCATGGGGATTCCCAAGGAGGACGACAAGATCTGGGCGACGTTGATGAACTCCGCGCTCGGTGCCGGCGATCCCGACCTCAACCCCGACGGGGTCGAGGCCGTCGTCGAGAAGGACATCCCGGAGATCTTCGCCCGCTGCTCGAAGATGATCGCCGAGCGCCGCGAGAACCCGACGGATGACCTCACGAGCGTGCTCGTCCACGCCGAGATCGATGGGCAGAAGCTCGAGGAGCACGAGATCGTGATGGGCTTCTTCCTCCTCGTCGCCGCCGGCAACGACTCGACGAAGGCGACGTTCAGCAGCGGCATGCGCGCGCTGCTCGAGCATCCTGAGCAGCGCCAGATCCTGCTCGACGATCCCTCGCTCATCCCGGCCGCCGTCGAGGAGGCGCTGCGGATGTACCCGGCGTTCGCCCACTTCCGCCGCACGGCGACCAAGGACACCGAGATCGGCGGCCAGGAGATCAAGGCCGGCGACAAGGTCGTCATGTGGTACGTGTCCTCCAACCGCGACGAGTCCCGCTACGAGGATCCGGATCGCTTCGACGTCACGCGGAATCCCGAGCATCAGGCGTTCGGCGCGGGCGGGCGGCACTTCTGCCTCGGCACCGCGCTGGCGCGCCTCGAGCTGAAGATCATGTTCGAGGAGACGCTCAAGCGCTACCCGGAGATGGAGCTCGCCGGGGATCCGACGTTCGTCGAGTCGGCGTTCATCAACCAGCTGAAGACGCTCCCCGTCAAGCTGGGCCCGCGCGCCGCGTAGACCCGCGGCGCCTCGTCGGGCGCACGTCTCTCCGTTCTCCCGGAATACTTCGTGGCACGAACGATCCGGTGGTAGACTGTTCGGAACCGAAGATCGAAGCCGACAGGAGAGGCACCAGATGGATGACCAGCCGGTCACCGAAGAGCAGTTCGGAACTGCCGAACGGGATGCCCACCGGCTGCGCAACGGCATCATCTGGGCCGCGGCGCTTCTCCTTCTGCTGTTGGCGATCGGGCTCGCCATTCCCGACCTGCGCAGCGTCCTCGGGCGCGTCGCGAAGGCGGAACCGAGCTGGCTGATCGCCGGCGTCGCGCTCGAGCTGCTCTCCTGCCTCGGCTACGTCGCCACCGTTCGGCTCGTCCTGCGCCGCGGACCCCGCGCCGAGGTGCGGCAGCTCGCCTGGGCGGAGATGGCGTTCGGGGCGGTCGTTCCGATCGGCGGCGCCGGTGGTCTTGCGGTCGGTGCCTGGGCGATGCGCGCCTGGAACCTGCCGTGGCGGCTGATCGCGAGTCGCTCGGCGGTCATCTTCCTGCTCACGAGCGCGATCAACGTGCTCACGCTCGCGGTGAGCGGGATCGCGCTCGCCCTCGGCATCGGTGGCGGCGGGAAGGCCGCGATCTACGGGCTCCTTCCGGCGGCCGTCGCGATCGGGGCGCTCGGAGCGTTCGGCGTGCTGCCGCTCCTCGTCCGCCGCGCGGGGCTGCGCCCGGAGAGCGGCCGGATCGCGCTCGTGCTCTGCCGGACCGCCGATTGGGTGCAGGACACGATCGCGCTCGTGCGCGGCGGCGACTGGCGCCTGCTCGGCAGCATTGTCTATCTGCTGGCGGATATCGCCGTGCTATGGGTGTGCCTGCGCGCTGTGGGGACGACGCCGCCGCTGATGGCGGTCGTCGTCGGCTACCAGATCGGCTACATGGCAAATCTCATCCCGGTGCCCGGTGGCGTCGGCGTGTTGGAAGGCGGCATGCTCGGCGCGCTTCTGCTCTACGGGCTGCCCGCGGCTCCGACGGCGGCGGCGGTCGTCCTGTACCACGCGATCGCCCTATGGGTCCCGGCGCTCGGTGGGACGGTCGGATTCGCGCGGCTGCGTAAGGCGGTCGCCAACGGGCTCCCGGCGGCGGCGCGGGTCCGCGAGCCGGGCGTGGCCCAGCCGGCGCTCCGCGACGCCGCGTAGCGGAACGGCCTGCCGCCGCTACGTCAGTCATTCGCCACCCGCGCGACGCGCTTCAGAAGAACCTCCGCAACTGAACCTCGGTGCCCGCAAAAGGGGGTCCCCGGGAGGACCCAGTTCCATCTGGGTCCTCCCGGAGTAGGCCGAGGAAGTGGGGGCGCAGTTCCTCGGCCGGTTGAGACGATGGTTCCCAGCGTGCCCGAGGCCTAAACAGGGACTTGCAAATTTTTGGCCAGGGGCAGATTGGGCGGGGCGCCGGCGGGGGTGTCGGCGGGGTGCCGGCGTCGGCCCCGGCGGCTCAGCGCCAGTCGCTCCAGGGGGAACGGGCGAGTGCGAGTTCCTGGTCGGCGCGGATCACGTGCATGACCGCGTTGATGAGCGCGAGGTGGGTGAACGCCTGGGGGAAGTTGCCGAGGTGGCGGCCGGTGTTGGCGTCGATCTCCTCGGAGTAGAGCCCGAGCGGGCTGGCGAGGCCGAGCACGCGCTCGCAGAGGTCACGGGCACGGTCGATCTCGCCGATCTCGCAGAACGCGGACACGAGCCAGAAGGAGCAGATGAGGAACGTCCCCTCCTCGCCCTGGAGGCCGTCGTCGGTCTCCTCGGTCCGGTAGCGCAGGACGAGTCCGTGCTCGGTGAGCTCGTCGGAGATCGCGTGCACGGTGTTGATGACGCGCTCGTCGTCCGGGGGCAGGAAGCGCAGTAGGGGCATGAGCAGGAGCGCCGCATCGAGCGCGGTCGTGTCGTAGTGCTGGACGAACACGCCCCGGTCGTCGACGCCGTGCTCGAGGATGTCGGCCTTGATCTCGTCGGCCGCCGCCCGCCAGCGCTCGACCTTCTCCCAGTCCTCGCGCACCTCAGCGAGCCGGGATCCGCGGTCGCACGCGACCCAGCAGGACATCTTCGAAAAGGTGAAGTGCTTGGGCTCGCCGCGGATCTCCCAGATGCCCCGGTCGGGATGCTTCCAGCGGTCGATCGCCTTCTCGACCTGACGCTCGAGGATCGGCCAGATCCGCTCGTCAAGCGAATCGCGCGAGCGCGAGTGCAGGTAGAAGGAGTCGAGCAGCGCGCCCCAGACGTCGTGCTGCTCCTGCTCGTAGGCGCCGTTGCCGACCCGCACCGGCGTGGCGTTGTCATATCCGGTCAGGTGATCGAGCTCGTGCTCTCGGAGCTCGCGCTCGCCGTCGACGCCGTACATCACCTGGAGCTCGTCGTAGCGCTCGGCCACGTCGGCGATGAAGTAGAAGAAGTCCTGGGCCTCCCAATCGAAGCCGAGCGTGTAGAGCGCCCACAGCATGAAGGTCGAGTCGCGGATCCAGCTGTACCGGTAGTCCCCGTCAGCCGCGGGCACGGCTCGTGAGGGTCGCGCAGGCGAGGTAGTCGACGCTGGGCGCGAACGGCCAGTGCCAGATCGTCGTCGCACGAATCGGGATCGACAGCGCGCGCAGCGCGCCGCGCGGATCGCTGTGGCGAGGGCCCGTGCCGCGAGCCGCGGCGGTGAGCGCCGCCTCGGGGTCGCTTTCCGATAGCTCGAGGATCAGATCCAGCGTGACGGGCTGGGGGTGTCCCGGCCACCACGCGATCGGGTCGTGGACATGGACAACGGTGCCGTTCGGGGCTGAGGTCTCGAGGCGTGCGACGATCGCTTGGGTGAGGGCGGGTGCGTAGCGGCCGACGAGCGCGCGGCTGTGCGCGGTGGGGACGTCAAGGTCGATCAGCGCGGGGTAGAGCAGCTGGCTGTAGAGGAGGTCGCCGATCACGAGGTCGTAGGGCGCTCCCGGCAGCGGTGCCTCGGGAACGACCGGCGGATCCGGGACCTGGCGGGCCGCGGCCGCCGCGGCGATCGCGTCGGCGGCACCGTTTGTGATCTCGTGCGTGATCGTCGTGATCCGGCGGCGTCGCCCGCGGGGTTGGTGGCGTCGCGCGGCTCGGATCGCGGGCTCGTCGAGATCGATCAACGCGACCTCGGCGGCGCGCTCGGCGATGCGATCGAGCGGGATCGTGTCGCCGTTGCCGGCGCCGAGGATCGCGACCCGCGCGCCTGCGGGCAGGTAGGGCCGGAGCGTTTGCCAGAGCGCGTGACGCGCGGGAGCCCAGCGCCGGTGCCGTCCGATCTCGGCGCGGGCGTTGCGAGCGATGTTCGCGGCACTCGCTGGGGCGCGGGCTCGCTCCTCGGCAAGCGTGTGCTCGGCGCGGCGGTCGGCCGGGCGAGCGTCAGTGATGGTGCGCGTGCTCGTGAGCATGACCGTGGTCGGCGTGATCGTCGTGGTCGTCGCGGTCCTCGCCGGCGTCGGGTTCGCCGGGGTCGGGTTCGCCGGGGTCGGCGCGGACGGTGATGAACGACTGCCAGGTGATCCGCAGGATGACGAGCGTCACGATCAGACCGATGATCGGGTCCGCGATCTGCAGGCCGACCGCGACCAGCACCGCGCTGAGGACGACCGCCAGGCTGACCAGCCCGTCGGTGCGGGCGTGATACCCGTCGGCGACCAGTGCTGGGCTCTGCAGCCGCTTGCCGGCCCGCAGCCGGATCCATGCCGCGATCTCGTTACCGAGGAACCCGATCACCCCGGCGAGGGCGAGCGCGGCCAGGTGCGAGATCGAGTGGGGGTTGATCAGGCGGTTGATCGACTCGACGAGCGCGACGCACGCGCTCAGGAAGATTGTCGCGACGACGAAGTAGCCGGCGCGCTTCTCCGCCACGAATGACCGCATCACGAACGCGATTCCGAGCGGAATTGCGGTCAAAGCATCCCCGAAGTTGTGGATCAGGTCGGCCAGCAAGGCGACGCTGCCGGTCAACGCGAACACCGCGGCCTGCGCCGCCGAGGTCATCAGCAGCACGAGCAGACTCCATGACACGGCCTGCAGTCCGGCCTTGGAGCGCTTGATCGACGCGCTGATCAGTCCATGGCTGTGACCATGCTCGCCGTCGTGGGAGTGCGCGCTCACGCCGTCGTTCTCTCGCTGGCGATCGGCTGCCGGTCGCCGAGCCGGAGGTGCTCCACGTGGAAGACGGCTTGGTCGAGCAACTCCGCGACGTGCGCGTCATGCAACCCGTAGATCACCTGCTTGCCGCGGCGCTCCCCGACCACCAACCCCATGTGCCGCAACTGACGCAGCTGATGCGAGACCGCCGATGCCTCCATCGAGATCGCCTCGGCGAGTTCGTTCACTGCGCACGGCCCCGACTTCAACCGGGAGAGGATCCACACCCGGCTCGGGGACGACAGGACCTGCATCTGCTCGGCGACGGCCCGCGCAAGCTCGCCGTCCATCCGGACAGATCCCGTCTTGCCCTCAACGCCATGAGTCATCGGAACATATGATAGCTCGTTCAGATGTTCGGATGTTGCCCGGCCGTGCCGCATCGACGGAGCCTATGTCGGCGCCTTGCGGCGGCCGGGTGCCCGATCTCGCAGGTGATGTGTGAAACACCATGAACCTGGGTATTACCAGGGAGGTTTCACCCAAGGAGACGCTCATGAAGTTTCGATCCCAACGCTCGACCGGGACGGCCGCGCGGCCCGTGAAGGTCAAGCGCCCGAGCCGGTTCGCCAGCGCCCGCGCCCTGGACAGCGAACGGCCGACACGGCTGTATTCGCTGCTGCTCCCCCCGTCGAGCAACAGCACCCGCCGGTAACGCCGCTACGTTCCTCGCCGGGCCGCTCTGCGGAGCGATTCGGCGAGGAGCAGCACCACGGCGGGCGGCATCACCCACCAGCCACCGGCGCCCGCCCCAGCGACGGCGGCGGTCACGCCGAGCGTGACGACAACGCCTGCCGCCACCCGCCAGTCGTCGCCGACGACGAACTCCCAGACGCCGCGGGCTGCGCGTACGAGGACGCTCACGCGGCCTCACCTGCGGTCGCGCCCGCCGCGGCACGAGTCATACGTCGCAGCCACGTCACCATCACCAGCGACACGAGCGCGACCCCGGGGATGATCACCAGCAGGGCGGCGTCGCCGCCGGGCCAATGCGCGCCGGCGCCCTCGGCCCCCCAGAAGATCCCGAACGAGGTGAGCATCACGCCGACGGAGAACTTCATCGCGTTCTCCGGCACGCGCGCGAGCGGCGCCCGCGCGGCGAATCCGGCGCCGACGACGATCGCCACCGCCACCGCCGCGGCGGCGGCGGCGAGTCCGATCCGGTGCTGGTTGGCGCCGAATGTGAGGACGATGAACGCGACCTCGAGGCCCTCGAGCAGCACGCCCTTGAACGAGATCACGAACGAGTACGCGTCGAAGTCCGCCCCGCGGCTCAACCCCGCCTGCATCGCCGCCTCTCGCTCGGCGCGGAACGCGGCGTCCTCGTCATGGAGCGCCTTAAGTCCGGCCGCGCGGAGAATCGCCTTGCGCAGCCACTGAAGGCCGAACACGAGCAACAGGCCGCCGACGACGAGGCGCAGGACATTGAACGGCAGGGCGGTCAGCGCCGGGCCGAGGGCGGCGACGATCACGGCGAGCGCGAGGACGGCCGCGCCGACGCCGTAGAAGGCGGAGGACCAGCTCCGCGTCGTGCCGACGGCGAGCACGATCGTCAGCGCCTCGACGGCCTCGACCATGCACGCGAGCAGCACGGACAGCGCCAGGCCAATCTCGGTTCCGGACACGCGCTCAGTATGGCTCAGGGCTCTCAGGCGGAGATGAGCGCGCGATCGAGCTCGACTCCGAACGTCTCGGCCAGTCCGGCGCGGCCGGTGTCCGTGATCCGGACCGCACGGCTGTGCGGGATCCGCCGGCACCAGTCGAGCTCGAACGCCCGCTCCGCGACCGCGGCGCCCAGGGCACCGGCCAGGTGGTGGCGTTGCTCGCTCCAATCGACGCAGTACCGGATCAGGGCCCGGCGGCGAGGCAGGGCGTCGAAGTCGATCCCGAACGCGCTGAGCTCCTCGACTCCGCGCGGTGTGAGCCGGTAGTCATGGTCGAGCCCCGGGGCGGAGAGGTGGTCGTGGTCGGCCTCGCCGGCCCGGAAGACCCCGTCACCGCCGACCAGCAGGTCGCGCTCGATGAGCGCCGCCATCAGCCTCGTGCCGAGCACGCCCGCGAGGTGGTCGTAACACGTCCGGGCGAAGCGGACGGCCTGGGCCCGGGTGCCCTGGCGCAGCGAGCGGACCGGCGCCGCCGGGGCAAGGCGGGCGAGGGCCTCGAGCAGGTCGCCGACCTCAGGACCGGCGATCCGGAAGTACCGGTACCGGCCGTGTTGCTCGACCGCGAGCAGGCCGCCGTCGAGCAGCTTGCCCAGGTGAGCGCTGGCAGTTGACATCGCGACGCCCGCCTCGTCGGCGAGCACGCTCGCCGGCAGGGCCCGTCCGTCGCCGAGCGCGAGCAGGATCCGTCCCCGGGCGGGGTCAGAGACGAGCGCCCCGACGGATGCGATGTCGGCATCTCCGCGCATTCACAGAACCTACCCCGACGTCGTTTCGTCCATGAGCGAAACGTTCCGCCTCCGGGGAACGATGAGTCGGTGCGTCATCATGGACACAGATGAGTTCGTTCAGGGCTGCACATGGAGCAGGTGGCGGGGGGCGGCCGATGGGCGCCGGCGGTCGCAAGCCGCCGCCGCTGATGGATCCCGAGCGCGAGCGAGATAAGCGGCGGATCCTGCGGCTGTTTGCGCCGTATCGCTGGCGGCTGGCGGCCGTCATGGCGCTCATCGTGTTCTCGGCGGGACTCGGCATGATCTCGCCGTTCCTGCTCCGCGGAATCCTCGACACGGCATTGCCGGACCGCAACGGCGCGCTGCTCACCGAGCTCGTCGGCGGGATGATCCTGATCGCGATCGCCACCGGGGCGATCGGCGTCTGGCAGACCTACATCTCCAACGTCATCGGCCAAAAGGTGATGCACGACCTGCGCGCCGCGGTGTACCGCCACCTCCAGCGGATGTCGCTCGCGTTCTTCACGCGCACGCGCACCGGCGAGGTGCAGTCACGGATCGCGAACGACATCGGCGGGATCGACAGCGTCGTCACCACGACCGCGACCTCGGTGGCCCAGAACGCGACGACGGTCATCGCCACGATCGTCGCGATGATCATCCTCGATTGGCGCCTCGCGGCGTTCTCGCTGATCTTCGTGCCGCCGTTCGTGTGGCTGACCCGGCGCGTCGGCAAGGTCCGGCGGACGATCACCACCGAGCGCCAGAGCCGGCTCGCCGATCTCTCGGCGCTCGTATCGGAGTCGCTGTCGGTGTCCGGGATCATGCTCGGCAAGACGATGGGCCGCGGCCGTGACCTCGCGGAGCGCTTCACGACCGACTCGCAGGAGATCGCCGAGATCGAGGTCCGCTCGCGGATGGCGGGCCGCTGGGTGATGTCGACGATCCAGATGGTGTTCGCGATCCAGCCGGCGCTCGTCTACTGGATCGCCGGTCAGAACTTCGTCCACGGCGGGCACGCGATCTCGATCGGCACCGTCGTCGCGTTCACGCAGCTGCAGACGCGCCTGCTGTTCCCGATCTCCAGCCTGCTCTCGACCGGCGCCGACGTCGAGGCCTCGCTCGCCCTGTTCGACCGCATCTTCGAATATCTCGACCTGCCGGTCGACATCGTCGAGGCGGAGCATCCGGTCCAGCTGCGCGCCGAAGAGGTGCTCGGCGAGGTCCGCTTCCAGAACGTGTCGTTCCGGTACGCGGAGGATCCCGACGCACCGTGGACGATCCACGACGTTGACCTCATCGTCCCGGCCGGCACTCGGACGGCGGTCGTGGGGGAGACCGGGGCCGGCAAGACGACCCTCGGCTATCTCGTCGCGCGGCTCTACGAGCCGCAGTCCGGTCGGGTGACGATCGACGGAGTCGACGTCCGCGACGCGTCGCTCGAGTCGCTCGCCGCGACCGTCGGCGTTGTGTCGCAGGAGACCTATCTGTTCCATGCGAGCGTCCGCGAGAACCTCCGCTTCGCCCAGCCCGACGCGACCGACGAACAGGTCGAGGAGGCAGCCCGGACCGCCCGGATCGACACGCTCATCTCCAGCCTTCCGGAGGGCTACGACACGATCGTCGGCGAGCGCGGCTACCGCTTCTCCGGTGGCGAGAAGCAGCGGATGGCGATCGCCCGGACGATCCTCCGCAACCCGCCGGTGCTCGTCTTCGATGAGGCGACGAGCTCACTCGACACCCAGACCGAGGCCGCCGTCCAGGCCGAGCTCGAGCGGCTCGCCGAGGGGCGCACCACGCTCACGATCGCCCATCGCCTCTCGACGGTCCGGGATGCCGACCAGATCGTCGTGCTCGACAAGGGGCGGATCGTCGAGCGCGGACGGCACGAGGAGCTGCTCGAGGCCGGTGGCCTGTACGCGGCGCTCGTCGCGCGGGACGTCGCCGAGGAGCGGGTCGAGGGGTGAGCGCGTCGGGACCGACCCCGACTTCGGCTCCGTCGCCGACGATCCGGCTCATCGGGGGTCCGACCGCGCTCATCACCTACGGCGGCCTTCGGATCCTCACCGATCCGACGTTTGACCCGCCGGGCGACTATCCGCGGCCCGGCACCCCGGTCGTCCTCTACAAAGTCGCGCCGCCGGCGGCGACGCTTGACGAGGTCCTGCCGGTCGATCTCGTGCTGCTCTCCCACGATCATCACTCGGACAACCTCGACCATGCCGGGCGGGCGATGCTCGGCTCGGCGACGCACGTGCTGACGACGGGCACCGGTGCCGAGCGCCTGGGGGAGTCTCTCGGGAACACCGTCGGTCTCGCCCCGGGCGAGATGTTTGGGTATCGGGGTGTGAGCGTGACCGCGGTTGAGGCGCTCCATGGTCCGCCCGAGGTCGCGGCGTTGAACGGCCCCGTGATCGGCTTTGTGTTGCGCGCGGATGGCCAGCCGACGGTGTACGTGAGCGGCGATAACGCGCTCGTCGAGGTCGTCGAGCGGATCGCGGAGTCATACGGCCCGTTCGGCGCCGTCGTGTTGTTCATCGGTGGCGCGTGCGTGCCGGCGGCCTGGGGCGATGCGCTGCTGACGTTGGACGCCGCGCGGGCCGTCGAGGCGGCACAGGTGCTCGATCCGGCGCCGATCGTCCCGATCCACCAGGACAGCTGGGCGCACTTCAGCTCCGGCGGCACCGATGTCGAGGCGGCGTTCATGGCCGCCGGGATGACCGACCGGCTGCGGCCGATCGCGATCGGTCAGACGATCTCGCTGGGGTAGGCCCGGGGCGGCCCGCCGACATGCAGGGTCGATGGGCCTCCCGTCCCCTATAGGGGACTAAATGCCCAGCGACCTACCAGTCGAGCGCGCGCCCGTCCCGGAAGAACCCGCCGCTCGGCCCGTCGTCGGGCAGCGTCACGCCCCACACGACCGACGCGGCCCCCTCGGAGACCGGGCGCCCGCCGCCTCCGCCCATGTCGGTCGCGGTCCACCCGGGGCAGATCGCGTTGACGAGCACGCCGTCGCCGCGGAGCTCGGCGGCGAGCGTCCGGGTGAGCGCGTTGAGCGCCGCCTTGGTGACGTGGTAGGCCGGGGTCCCGGCGCCCATCGAGGAGAGCGACCCGCCCCCTGAGGACACATTGACGACGCGCCCTGAGGGCCCGGCTCGTCTGAGCAGTGGCAGCAGCGCCAGTGTCGTCCGCCACGCGCCGAACAGGTTCGTCTCCATCGCTTCATGGACGACCGCCAGATCGGCGCTCACCGCCCGCTGCCAGGTGTCGTAGTGGATCGCGGCGTTGTTGACGAGCGCGTCGCAGCGCCCGAAGCGCTCCGAAACGAAATCCGCCGCGCGCGCCACCGACGCGTCGTCGGCGACGTCGAGCTGGCAGGCGGCGACCGTCCCGCCACCGTCGATCCCGGCCGCCGCCGCCTCGCCCCGGGCGAGGTCTCGCGAGCCGAGCACGACCGCGTAGCCGAGCCCCGCCAACTGGCGGCACACCTCGAGCCCGACACCCCGGTTCCCGCCCGTCACGACCGCGACCGCGACCGGAGCCGGCGGCCGGGCGGGCGCGTCACTCACGCCGAGGCGGGCTCAGGTTCGGGCTCGGGAGCGCGGCGGCGACGGGAGGGTGCGTCGTCGCGCGCTGACTCGCCCTCGACGTTGAGGCGCGGCAGGATCCGGTCGAGCACGCGTGGCAGCTTCCAGTTCCAATCGCCGAGCAGCATCATCAGTGCCGGGACGAGGATCGAGCGCACGATCAACGCGTCGAGCAGGACGGCGCTGGCAAGGCCGATACCGAACAGCTTGATCACGCGGTCGCCGCCGAGGACGAACGCGGAGAACACGAGCACCATGATTGCCGCGGCAGCGGTGATCGTCCTCCCGGTGACGGCGAGCCCGTGCTTGACCGCTTCGGTGTTGTCGCCGCGCCGGTGCCACTCCTCATAGATCCGGCTGACGAGGAACACCTCGTAGTCCATCGACAGGCCGAACACGATCGGGAACACCAAGACGGGCAGGAATGCCTCGATCGGGCCGGTCGAGTCAACGCCGAACAGCGATGCGCCCCAGCCCTTCTGGAAGATCGCGGTGACGATCCCGAGCGCGGCGCCCGTCGAGAGCATGTTCATGATCGCCGCGGTGAGGGGCACGGCGACGCTCCGGAACACGGTCATCAGCAACAGGAAGCTGAGGAGCACGACGATCCCAACGAACAGCGGCAGCTTGCCGGAGAGGACCTTGGCGAAGTCGTCGAAGATCGCCGTCTGGCCGCCGACGAGCACGTGGAGTCCGGATCCGGCCTCCGCCCCCGGCACGACCTTGTCACGCACCGTGTGCAGCAGCGTGGCCGTCGCCGCGGCCTGCGGCGAGTCCTTCGGAATCACGTTGGCGAGCGCGACCGCCGAGTGGCCGTTCCGGCCCGGGATGAATACCGGCGGCGTGTGGCTGACGACGCCGGGCGTGCTCGACACGGCCTGAACGGTGCGCAGGAAGGCGGCCTTCTGGGCCGGCGTCGAGACCTGAGCGACGAGCTGGAGCGGCCCGTTGTAGCCGGGACCGAAGCCCTCGGCGAGCAGGTCGTAGGCCTTGCGGGTCGTGGTGTTCGTCGGGTCGCTGCCGGCATCGGCAGACCCGAGGCGCATCGAGAAGAACGGGATCGCGATGATGATCATCACGGCGGCGGCGGCGGCGGCAAACACGGCCGGGCGCTCCTGCATCCAGTCGGTCCAGCGTGCCCAGGCGCTCGACTCATCCGATTCACGCCAGTTGCTCTCGGCGAGCGCCTTGCGCTCCTTGCGGCGCAGCACGAGCCGTCCGAAGATCCCGAGCATCGCCGGCAGCAGGGTGAGCGCGGCGAGCACCGTGAACGCCACCGCGACCGCGGCGGCGACGGCGACGCCGTACAGGAAGCTCACGCCGAGGGCGAACATCCCGAGCATCGCGATGCACACGATCAGCCCGGCGAACAGGACGGCACGCCCCGACGTGTCGAGTGACTCGACCGTCGCGTCCTCTCGGTGCATGCCGCGCAACAGGCCCTGGCGATAACGGGTGACGATGAACAGCGCGTAGTCGACGCCGACGCCGAGGCCGATCAACAGCGCCAGCTCGTTGGCGAACGACGCCATGTTGATGACGTTCGAGAGCAGTCCGATGACGGCGATCCCGGTGCCGAGCGACACCCCAGCGGTGAGCAGCGGCAGCGTCATCGCGAGGAATGAGCCGAACACGATGAACAGCACGACGGCGGCCGCGATGAAGCCGATGAACGTGCCGCTGGCGCCGTTGTCCTGGCGGGCCTGCTGGGCGGACTGGCCCTCGACCTGGAACTGCACCCCGCCGCTCGTGGCGGAGGTGACCGTGCTGACGAAGTGTTTGGCCTGGGCCTTCTTGATCTTGTTCGACTGGGTGTCCCAGGTGACGTTGGCGTAGGCGATCCGCCCGTTCGGCGCGATCTGGCGCGCGTTGCCGGGGGCGTACGGCGACGCGATCACCGAAATGTGTGGAATCGCCTTGAGCTTGAGGAAGAGGGCATTGGCGCGAGCGCGAACCGCCGGGTCGGTGATCTTGCCGGTGTTTGTGGCGAAGACCACCTGGTCGGTCTCACCCGAGATCGCCGGCGCGTTGCGCTGCAGCAGCTGCACGGCGGCGAAGCTGTCGGTGTGCGGAAGTTTGAAGTTGTCGGAGTACGCACTACCGAGGGCCCCGTGCAGCACATTCATGCCAACGAGGCCGACGATCCACGCGACCACTACGACGTATTTATGCCGGAAGCACCAGCGAGCAAGCGTTCTCATCGCGCTCGATTGTGCCGTCCTTCCTTGACGGTTGTCTGAAACAAATGTCTCTCTGACGTTATCGGACGCCGACGAGTGCGATTGAGGGCGGCTCGACCTCTGGCGCGAGCAGCTCCGCGAGCCGCTCCGGCGTGCCGTCCTCGGGGACCGGCGTGTACAGGATCAGCCGCTGCTCCGGGGCCTCGGCGGGGTTGAACACCGCGTGCTCGAACGTGAGCGTGCCCGCGACGGGATGCTCGAGCACCTTGCGGCCCTCGCCCGAACGGGCCACCTCGTGGCGCTTCCACGCCTTGCAGAACTCAGGGCTGGCCTGCCGGAGGGACTCGATCAGCTCATCGAAGCTCGGATCGCCGATGTGGCGGGCGCTGTCGGCGCGGAACTTGGCGACCATCACCTGATGGCTGCGATCCCAGTCGGTCAGGACTTCCCGCCGGTTGTGGTCCATGAACGTCAGCCACAGGTGGTTGCGCGCCGGCCGCGGCACGCTGCCGAGGTCGCCGAACACGGCACAGCTCGCACGGTTCCAGGCCAGGTAGTCCCAGCGGCGGCCGAGCACGTACGCCGGGCTGGGGCCGAGGTTCTCGATCAGCCGCCGGATCGTCGGAGAGACGCGTTCGGCCGGCGGCTTGCACCGCGGTGCGCCCTCGCCGCGCCCGAGCATGATCAGGTGATTGCGCTCGGCGGGGGTCAGCCGGAGCGCGGTGGCGATCGCCTCGAGCACCTCAAATGACGCGCGCACGTCGCGCCCCTGCTCGAGCCACGTGTACCACGTCGCACCGACGCCGGCGAGCGTTGCCACCTCCTCACGCCGGAGTCCCGGCGTCCGGCGACGCCCGCCCTCAGGCAGACCGACGTCGGATGGCTTGAGGTCCTCGCGGCGGCGACGCAAAAAGTCGGCGAGCTCCTCACGGCGACGCTCGGCGCGACGTTCCACTGGTGTGCCGTTGCTCTTGGGGGTGATGTCCACTACCAGGATAAATCCCTCTCTTGTACCTGGATAATCGGAGACGGATCATACACCTCGTGAACGCACCCATCGCACTCAAATCACCACGAATCAAGTCATCGAACGCGATCCTGTTCGTCGTCTGCCTGGCCCAGTTCATGGTCATCCTCGACGTCGCGATCGTGAACGTCGCGCTCCCGTCGATGCGCGACGGGCTGCATTTCTCCACCGCTGGGCTCCAGTGGGTCGTCAACGCCTACACACTGACCTTCGCCGGCTTCCTCATGCTCGGCGCCCGGTCGGCGGACCTGCTCGGACGCCGGCGCGTGTTCCTGTTCGGCATCGGCCTGTTTGCGCTGTCCTCGCTCATCTGCGCGCTCGCGTCATCACGCGGCCTGCTGATCGGCGTCCGGGCGCTCCAGGGCTTTGCCGGCGCGATCGTCTCCCCGGCCACGCTGTCGATCATCACCTCGTCGTTCGCCGAGGGCTCCGAGCGCAACCGCGGCGTCGCCGCCTGGGGGGCGGTCGGCGGGCTCGGCGCCTCCTCGGGCGCGCTCCTCGGCGGCGTCCTCACCCAGGCCTTCGGCTGGCCGGCGATCTTCGCCGTCAACGTGCCCCTCGGAGCGATCGTGATCGCGCTCGGCCTGCGCTTCATCCCGGTCGCCGCCCGCCACACCGGCCCGCGGAACTTCGACGCCACCGGCGCCGTGCTCGTCACCGGCGGACTCGTTGCGCTCACCTACGGGATCGTGCGCACCGACACGCTCGGATGGGGCGCCCCGGGCGTGCTCATCCCGATCGCGGCCGCCGTCGCCCTGCTTGCGGCGTTCGCCGTGTTCGAGGCTCGGTTCGCGACCGCCCCGCTCGTGCCGCTGTCGATCTTTCGACTGCGGCGTCTGCGGGCCGCCAACGCCGTCGTCGTCCTGCTCTACGCGGCACAGTTCCCGTCGTGGTTCTTCCTGACCCTCTACACCCAGCAGGTGCTGCACTACAACGCGATCGAGGCGGGGCTCGGGTTCCTGCCGATCACGCTGACGATCTTTGCCACGTCGACCCGCGCGCCGAAGCTCGTCGAACGCTTCGGGGCCCCGTCGCTGATGGCGGCCGGGATGCTGTTCACGGCGCTCGGCATGCTGCTGCTCACCGGGGTCGCGCCCGGCGGCAGCTACGTCAGCTCGGTACTGCCCGGCGGCGTCATCTCCGCCTTCGGCATGGGGTTGACGCTCGTGCCCTCGACGATCGTCGCCACGCAGGGCGTCCGCCGCGAACAGAGCGGCCTCGCCTCCGGGCTGCTCAACACCTCCCGGCTGATCGGCGGTGCGCTCGGGCTCGCGGTACTGAGCACGATTGCGTCCTCCGCGGCGGGGGTGTCGCTCACCGGCGGTGCGTCGGCGGTGGCGGTCACCAATGGGTTCGGCACGGCGTTCACGATCGCCGCGGCGTTCGGTCTCATCGGATCCGCGACCGTGGCGCTCACCTTCCGGCGCCGGGCCGATGCGTCGCTGCAAACTCCACAAACGCTCGTGCTGCCGGTGAGAGGCGACGGTGAGCCCGCCACCACAGGACAACGGACAGCCGTAGCGGAGGAGCAAGCGGCCTGAACGTGATCCGCGCACCCGGGCGCTCCAGGAACGAGCGGGGCAGGATCGCGATCCCGATGCCCTGGGCGACGAGCGAACGGGAGAACGCGAGATCGTTGGCCTCGAGCGCGATCCGGGGTGTCACCCGGGCGCGCTCGAGTGCCTCGTCTACGACCTGACGGGTCGAGGAGCCCCGCTGGAACGCGATCAGTCGCTCGTCGGCCAGCTGCTCCAGGGAGATCGGCCCGTCGCCGGCGAGCCGGTGGCGGGGCGTCATCGCGACGGCGAGCTCCTCGGTCGACAGCGGGAGGTGATCAAGCCCCTCCGGGAGTACCGCCTCGAGGGCAAACGCGAGGTCGAGACTGCCATCGGAGAACATCTCGACCATCCGTCGCGCGGTGCCCTCCCGCAACGCGATCTCGATGTCCGGGTACTCCGCGGTGAAGCGGGCGAGGATCGACGGGATGTCAAGCTCGCCGCCGAACAGCATCGCGCCAACGCGCACCCGGCCGCGCCGCAGGCCGCGCAGCTCGTCGATCTCCTCGTGCAATGCCTCGGTTTCCGCGAGCACCGTGCGGGCGCGAGCGGCGACCAACTCGCCCGCCTCGGTCGGCGTGACCGACCGGGTCGTACGCCGCAGCAGCTCGATACCGAGCTCGGTCTCCAGCCGGCGGATCTGATGTGAGACCGCCGACTGGGCGACGTGCAGTTCGTCCGCGGCGTGCGTGAAGTGACGGTGGCGGGCGACCGCCTCGAAGTATCGGAGCTGACGGACATCCATCGCGAAACGCGATGAATACCTTTTCATATTTGTGTTGCCCCGATGAATCGTCCGCGGGACACTCAGCCGATGAGTGCGGCGACGACGACCGATCGGCTCCAGGTGCGCCGGACGCTGCAGCCCGGGGACCCCGACGCGATCGCCGAGCTTCACCGGCGGCTGTACGGGCCCGAGTACGGGTTGGGCGATGCGTTCGTCGACTCCGTGCGGGCCGGCGTCAAGACGGCCGCGGCGGCGGGGTGGCCGAGGACCGGCGGGGGTGTGTGGCTCGTCGAGCACGACGGCGTCGTGCGCGGATCGTTGGGTCTGACCGAAGAGGGCGATGGCGTCGGGAAGGTGCGGTGGTTCGCACTGGAGTCCGCGCTGCGCGGCCGCGGTCTTGGGCGGTCGCTCCTCGACGAGTTGCTCTCGCTGGCCCGCACGAGCGAGATGCGGCGGCTCGAGCTCGGGACGTTCAGCGCGCTCACGACCGCCGGGCGGATGTACCGCCGGGCCGGGTTCCGCGTCACCTCCGAGCGGGAGTGGACCGACTGGGGTCCGCCGGTCACCTTCCAGCACTACGCGCTCGACCTCCAGACGCCAGCTTCGGCACCATAGGGGGCGTGCCCACGAGAAGCTCGCGGCGGAGTGCCGGGATCCTGTTGCATCGTCGCCGCGGCGGCGAGCTGGAGGTGCTGCTCGTTCACCCCGGCGGCCCGGCGTGGGCGCGGCGCGATCTCGGCGCGTGGTCGATCCCCAAGGGTGAGTGTGGGCCCGAGGAGGAACCGCTCGCCGCGGCGCGGCGTGAATTCGAGGAGGAGCTGGGCTCCCCGCTCCCCGCCGGGGAGGTCGTCGATCTCGGCGAGGTCCGGCTGAAGTCCGGCAAGTGGGTCCGGGCCTGGGCCGTGGACGGTGACCTCGACGCCTCGCACATCCGCAGCAACACCGTGCCGTTCCAGTGGCCGCCGCGCTCCGGGAAGTGGATCGAGATCCCTGAGGTCGACCGGGCCGAGTGGTTCGGAATCGACGAGGCGCACGAAAGGATCAACGCGGCTCAGGGAACGCTCCTCGACCGGCTGCTCGAACGCGAGGCCGCCGGGGCGTGAGCCCATCGGAGGCGATCAGCCCCACCGCCCACTACACCGCCTACGTGTGGGCGCGCAACGGACTCTCTCATCCGGCGCTGTCGACCAGCGAGGGCCGGGTCCTGTTCACGGCGCTGCAACCCGTGATCGCCGCCGGCCGGCCGTTCGGCGGAGCCTCGCTCGAGTCCTACCTGCTCACCCGCCATCAGGCGATCGACCGGCTGCTCGAGCGCGCGATCGAGGACGATGGAGTGACGCAGGTGGTCGAGATCGCGTGTGGACTCTCGCCGCGGGGCTGGCGGTTCGCCCAGCGCTACGGCGAGCGCATCACCTACGTCGAGGCCGACCTGCCCGCCATGGCGGCGCGCAAGCGGGCGGCGCTTGACCGGATCGGCTGCCTGTCTGATCATCATCGCGTCCTCGCCGTCGACGCCCTGCGCGACGACGGCCCGGACAGCCTGCCGGCGCTCGCCGCGACGCTGCACGTTGACGGTGGCGTGGCGGTCATCACGGAAGGACTCCTCGGCTACCTGGCGTGGCCCGCCGTCGAGGGGCTGTGGCAGCGGATCGCGGCCGTGCTCGCCGGGTTCCCGGAGGGTCGCTACTTCTCCGACCTGCACATGGGGGCGGTCCAGAACGCCCAGGTGCGCTTCTTCCGAGTGGCGCTCTCAGCCTTCGTACGCGGCCAGGTCCACCTCCACTTCGATGATCCGGGGTCCGGGGAGCGCGCCGCGTGCGACGCCGGTTTTGCGTCGGCGAGGCTGCGCCGGGGTAGTGAGATCACCGAAACCGACCGCGGCCGCGGGAGCGACATGGTGCATATACTTGAGGCATCAAGCACATGATTTCTCTCACTCTCTATAACGATCCAGCCTGCCCGTGGGCGTACTCCGAGCGCCCGGCCCTCCGAGTCCTCGAATGGCGCTACGGCGACCAGCTGGCGTGGGAGCTCGTGCTCATCGGTCTCACCGAAGACCGCTCGCAGTACGAGTCCCGCGGCTACACGCCGCTGCGCGGCGCGCTCGGTCAGCTTTCCTTCCGGCGCTACGGGATGCCGTTCTCGCCCGCGC
Organism: uncultured Solirubrobacterales bacterium; assembly: GCA_963850335.1. Classification (GTDB taxonomy): domain Bacteria; phylum Actinomycetota; class Thermoleophilia; order Solirubrobacterales; family Solirubrobacteraceae; genus Palsa-465. The sequence continues at coordinate 303,405 of CAWKKY010000006.1, forward strand.
CCAAGCCCCGGCTCAGCGGAACGGCCCGCGCCTGCCGCGCGGTCGTCGCCGCCCGCCTGCTCTCGCCGGGGACCGAATGGGTGGTGTTCCGCGCGCTCCAGCTCGCGAACTTCACCTCGCCGATCCTGCTCGACGACGATGAGCACCTGCGCACCGTCCTCTCACGGGTCCCCGGGATCGACGCCGACGCGGTCGTCGACCGGCTCGACGCCCCCGATGTGACCGAGGCCTACGACCGGGATCGGGCCCGCGCGCGGAACGCCGCCGGCACGCCGGCCGAGCTCCAGGGTAAGACCGCCACGAGCGACGGCCCCGTCCGCTACACCGCGCCGTCGGTCGTGTTGTCCGCCGGCGGTCACGAGTTCGTCGCGGGAGGCTTCCAGCCCGTCGAGGCTTACGACGTCCTGATCGCAAATCTCGACCCGACGCTCGATCGCCGGCCCGCGCCGGAGACCCCGGCCCCGCTGCTTACGCACTTCCCGGAGGGCTTGACCACCCAGGAGGTTGCGGCGCTGCTCGCGAGCGGCAACAACGCGCCGGACCGGGTGGCCGCCGAGAGGGCACTGATCGAGCTTGTCGCCTCCGGCGAGGCCGCCCGGGAGCCGCTCGGCGATGACGCCCTGTGGCGATCGGCCGCGTCGTCCGGTGAGAACACCGGCGATGTGATCGGCCGCGCCGCGGCCTGAGCGCCGCCTACGCCAGGGTGAAGCGGACCGGCAGCGCGTCGAGCCCGTAGATCCCCGACGGGGTCCCGAACTCGGGCTCGCCGGCGAGCTCGATCGACGTGACGTGCTCGGCGAGGAACGCGAGGCCCTCCTGCATCTCCGCGCGCGCGAGGTTGGCGCCGACGCAGTAGTGGATGCCGGCGCCGAAGGTCAGGACCCGCGCGCGGGGACGCTCGGCGGTGATGTCGAACCCCGCCGGCTCGATCCCGTCCCGGTTCGCGTGCCAGGCGGACACGAGCACGACCGTCCCGACCGGGAACGTGACCCCTCGATGCTCGATCTCCTCGACCATGATGCGGGCGGTGAACGGGGTGATCGGCTCGTAGCGGAGCGCCTCGTCGACCGCGGCGAGGGCCAGTCCCTGCGGATCGTCGCGGAGGCGCTGCCACTGGTCGGGATGGAGCGCGAGCAGCCGCACCGCGTGGGCGAGCTGGCTCTGGCTCGTGTCCACGCCACCGACGAGGATGTTGAGGATGAGGTTGCGCAGCTCGTCGGGGCCGAGGCGCTCGCCCGCCTCCTCGGCGTTGATGAGATCGGTGATGAGGTCGTCGCCCGGATGGTCGCGGCGCGCGGCGATCAGCCCCTCCTCGTACTCGTAGAACTCGGCGACCGCCTCCTCGATGAGCTCGCGCTCGGTCATGAGGCTCGCGGCATCGAACTGCCGCTGGATCCAGTTCGACCAGTGGTGCAGCCGGGGCGCGTCGGTGAGCGGCGCTCCCATCACGTGGGCGATCACGAGCGAGGGGTACGGCTTGGCGAACGCGTCGATGAACTCGCAGCGGCCGTCGGCGGGGAGCTCGCCCAGCAACTGCTCGAGGAACTCCCGCATCGCCGGGCGGTAACGATCGACGCGCCGCGGCGACAGCGCCGGGTTGACGAGGTTGCGCAGCCGGCGGTGGTCATCGCCGTTGATGTTGATGATGTTGCGGACGATCTCCTCGTGGAGCGGACCGTCGCTGATGCCGAACAGCTCGCCGATCGTGAGGCCGGGGAACACGGCCGCCTTGGTGCGCAGGAAGAACTCTCCGGAGGTGCGGTCGAGCACCGTGAAACCGAACGGATTCGTCGCCAGCCAACCATCGTGGCCGTGCAGTCCGGCCATCGCGGTTCGGTAGCGCTCGCCGCGCAGTTCGGCGTCGGTGTGGTCAAAGCTGGGGAGGTCGATCTCGGTCACGAGTGGCATGGGCGCGAGCCTACTGGGCGGGCGTGCGGATCACCGTTGGCTCGTCTACCGTGTCCTCGTCATGAACTGGAGGAGGGGCGCGCCCACCATCACCGGCCTGCTGGCCGCAACCGCGCTGCTCATCGGCGCGGTGAGCTCCACCGCGGACACCGTCGTCGGGCCGTGCGTCGACTGCGCCGGCCGGCTCGCGTTCGTGAAGACCGGGGCGAGCACCGATCAGGTGTGGGTATCCGACCTGCTCGGCCGCCACGCGACCCACCTCGGCCCGGGCGACGTCCCGCTCATCTCCCCGTCCGGTGACATCGTCGCCGCCGGCCTGAACCAGTACGGCGCCGCGCTCGCCGTCTACGGTCCCGGGCACACCGTCCACAGGTACTTCCGGACCAATCGAGTCGGTGCCCAGGCCGTCGCGTGGTCGCCGGACTCACGGTACGTCGCGGTCGAGCTGTTCGGCGATTTCCCCGGCAAGCACGACCGTGACTCGGGCCTCGCGGTGATCGACACGCAGACGTTCAGGGAGAAGACGATCGCCAAGGGCGCCATCTGCGGTGCCAGCTTCTCGCCGGGGCTCGGGGACCGGCTCGCGTATGGCCAGGGCCCCGCCGGCACCTTCTGCCTCAGCGGTCACGTCAACGTGTGGACGGCCAATCCGGACGGGTCGGCGGGTAAGCGGGTGACGAGCGACGGCCGCAGCCTCAACCCGGTGTGGGGTCCGGCGAAGATCGCGTTTGACCGCGAGCAGCTCCGCCACGGGGATGCGCCGGTCTACCAGATCTGGCTGATGAATCCGGACGGCAGCGCCCGCAAGCAGTCGACCCACACGAAGGTCCCGACCCTGCTCGAAGGCCTCGTCCCGATGCAGTTCTCGACCGACGGCACGCGGCTGCTCGCCCAGTACGTCGGGCAGGACACGAACGAGACGTGGACGGTTCAGGTACCGAGCGGCCGGACCCGGCAGCTCAAGCTTCACGGGGTGAGCGTCACCGCGGGCGGCCTCTCGCGGGACGGGTCGGCGGTGCTCGTCGACTACAACGGCTTCCTCAACCCGCCCTCGGCGGGAACGGTCGAGACGGTGCCGTTCACCGGCGGCGGGGCGAAGGTGCTCGTCCGCCACGCCGGCTTCCCCAGCTGGAACCGCTAAGCCTCGACGTGGGGGGGCGCCGCGGCAGCCGGCGCGGGGTGCGGCGAGGTGCGGGCGTCGGAACGAAACGGCGCATCGAGAGGGTAAGGGGTCGGCCGGGGACGGGAGCGCCTTGCCAATTGGTCCTCGGCCGCGGAATTTCTCGCCAAATCGCATCGGCCGGATGGATCTTGGCGACAAACGCCCCGTCAGGGGGAGGATCGCGCCCCGATGCGGATGACGAGGGCGATTTGGCGAAAAACTCCCCGCGCGAGGCGCACCCGAGAGCCGGTCGGCCATCGACCCGCTCGATGCGCCGTTTCGCTCGTCCTGAGTGCAGCGCGTCGGGCTCCAAACGGGTGCCCGGCCACGCCGGGCCTACTGGGCCCAGGGATCGCCCGCGAGGTCGCGAATGACGGCCTCTGAGAGCACGAGCGCCTGGGTCACTGTGCGGTAGTCGACGTTCTCCGGCGTATCGGACATCTTGTGGTAGTTGGAGAGCGCCTTGTAGCGGTCCACCGAGGTGATCGTCGTCGTCGGATATCCGGCACGGCTCGGGATGACCGCGTCGGTTGAGTTGCGTGAACGCATCCCGCGGCGCAGCGGGACGCCGGCCCGCTCGGCGGCTCGGCCGACGCGGTCGCGGAAGGTGCGGTCGTGGTAGTCCTCCATCACGACCGGACCCTCTCCCTCGAGCAGGATGAGCCGCGGCGAGCCGACGGTGTCGAGGTTGAGGAACCAGGTCCGGTCGCGGTCGAGCTCAGGGAAATGCCGCTCGGCGAACCCGTGGATCCCGCCCTGGAGCACCTCCTCGGCGCCGCAGGAGACGAGCAGTACGCGCAGCCCCTCGACGGGCTGCTCGCGCAGTTGCTCGGCGAGGGCGACGAGGACCGCGACCGCGCTCAGGTTGTCGTTCGCTCCCGGGCATACCGGGCGGCGGGCGACGTCGGCGAACACGGCCGTGCCGACGAGCGACCCGATCAGGCCGAGCCGCGCCATCCCGGGACGGTCGCGCAGCCCGCCGGCCGCGATCAGCGCGGGCATGCTCATGAGCGCCCACCAGAGCGGCAGCGAGGTGTCGATCCGCTCGATCACCCCCGGGAAGCGCTCACCGAACCATGCCTGGGCCTGATCATCGAAGATCGCGCCGGTGGGGGCGGCATCGTGGTGGGCGAGCACGACGAGCGTCCGGGCGGCCTCCGGGTCACCGGTCTCGGCGACGACGTTCCACGTCGGGTGCAGCGGGGAGGTGGCGCGGCGGAACACGCGCGGGCCGTTGGACACGTCGTCGGCGATCGCGGCGGTGACCAGCGCCGCCGTGGCCGCACCGAGCTTGCGGGTGCGCCGGCGCAGCACGGCGATCCCGGACACGGCGGCCGCGGCCGACAGGGTCCCGATGACCCGGGCGTAGCCGTCGTGGAAGCGCTCCTCGTCGACCGCCACCGCACAGCCGGTCTGCGCGAGGCGGGCGGCGAGCCAGCGCGCGGCCTGCTCCTCGCCCGGTGAGCCGGCTCGCCGTTCGATCGGGGCGAGCGTCTCGATCACCTCGCGCAGCGTGCCGAGACGCGGCGAGGCTCTGGACGTGGGCGGCGCGTCGGTGGACAGGTCGGTCATGGTAGCCGCCCCACGGCCGTTCACGACTAGACCACAACCCGGTCACAACCGCGCAACTCGGCCGCCGCGGATCGGGGAAAGAGTACGACCCGTCCTGTGGGACGGTGCGCTCCAGGCTCGCCGCTGCCCGCCAACTGAAACGAACAGGAGACATCGATGTCGCGAAAGCGCATCGCTCCCCTCGTGGTCGCCGCGCTCGCGACGGCCGGTGGGAGCGTGATCGTCGCCGGATCGGCGACGGCCGGTGGGCTCGGAAACCACCACCACCAGCGGCTCGGCCGCCACGTGGATGAGTGGACTCCGACCCGGACGCCGATCCGCCACGTGGTCGTCATCTTCCAGGAGAACGTCTCGTTCGACCACTACTTCGGCACGTACCCGAAGGCGGCGAACACCGACGGCCAGAGCTTCCACGCCGCGTGGGACACACCGGCGATCGACGGGCTGCCGCCGGCGACGAGCCACTCGCTGCCGTCGAATCTCCGTCACAGCACAAATCTGCTGACGAACAACCCCAACTCCGCCCAGCCGAAGCGGCTCGACTCGAGCCCGACCGGCCTCGCCGGCGGTGCCGGCGGCCAGCTCACCTGCGATCAGGACCACAACTACTCCGACGAGCAGACCGCGTTCAACGGCGGCAACATGGACAAGTTCGTCGAGAGCGTCGGCACCGGGAGCGGGAACAGCCCGTTCGGGACGGCCTGCGATCCCAAGCAGGTCATGGACTACTTCGACGGGAACACCGTCACCGGCCTGTGGAACTACGCCCAGCACTTCGCGATGAGCGACAACAGCTACGGGACGACGTATGGCCCGTCTTCCCCGGGCGCGATCAACCTGGCGGCGGGGACGACCGGCAACGTCGACATGGCCCACACGGCAAACAGCCCGTCGATCGCCACCTCGACCAAGCCGAATGCCGACCTGACGGCGGACGGCAAGGGCGGCTACTCGCTCACGAGCGACGCTCAGCCGTACTACGACGACTGCTCGACCCGTGACGCCGTCGCGCTCAGCGGGCAGAACATCGGCGACGTCCTCAACGGGCGGGGCCTGACGTGGGGCTGGTTCCAGGGCGGCGAGCGTCCGAGCGTCAGCTACACCGACGCGCTGGCGGCAACCGGGGCGTCCGGACAGCCGACGAGCACGTTCACGCCGGACCAGTTCAAGAACGCCGGCTTCCAGAGCCAGGTCGCGCACTCCTCCAACCAGGGGATCTGCGACGCGGTCCACCCGGTCGGCGTCGCCCTCGGCGGCACCGGTCAGTGGGGCTACAAGGATGACTACATCCCGCACCACGAGCCGTTCGACTACTACGCCTCGACGGCGAACCCGCACCACCTGACGATCCCGACGGACGGTGCCGGGCATGACACGCTCGCCGGCCTGCAGACGGTCGGTCTCGACACGCAGAGCTACAAGAACGGCGCGCCGCAGTTCGACACGCCCAACCACCAGTACGACACGAGCGACTTCGATCAGCTCGTGTCAGCGATCCAGAACCACGAGCTGCCCGCCTCGGCACTGCCGGCGGTCAGCTTCCTCAAGGCGCCGGGCTACCAGGACGGTCACGCGGCGTACTCGGATCCGGCGGATGAGCAGCAGTTCATCGCGAACGAGATCAACGCGCTCGAGCGCACGCCGGACTGGAAGAGCACGGCGGTGATCATCTCCTACGACGATTCCGACGGTTGGTACGACCACCAGTACCCGGGCGTGCAGAACCCGTCGCTGTCGCCGGCCGACAACCTCACGAACACGTCGCTGACGGTGTCGAGCACCGGCACCTCGGGCCAGTGCGGCCCGAAGCCGCAGACGAGCACCCCGCTCGCCGGCGAGCAGGGCCGCTGTGGGTTCGGCCCGCGGCTGCCGCTGATCGTCATCTCGCCGTATGCACGGCACAACGCTGTCGATCACAACATCTCGAGCCAGAGCTCGATCCTCAACCTGATCGAGTACAACTGGCGTCTACCGTCGATCGCCGGTTCGGCCGATTCGCTGCTCGCGAGCACGGATCAGTCCGAGCGGGTCCCGTTCGACCTCGCTGGTCTGTTCCATTTCGACCGCGGGTGGTTCGGTGAGGAGAACACCAAGCTGTTCCTCAACCCGGTGACGGGTCAGCCGGTCGGGCACGGCCGCTGGCATCGGCACCACCGCTAGCAGCACACGTGGTGAGCCCGTCCGGGGGGGCGGGCTCACCACAGGTTGCCGTCCCGCCAGTCGCAGGTCAGCTCACTGGTGAGCTCGAGCGGGACGTCGCCGTCGAGCACGAAGATGGCCTCGTCCTGGATCGGCGTCGGGATCACGCCGGTCGGGGTGAGCGCGGACACCGGTCCCTCCCACCGCCGCCAGCCGCGGCCGGCATAGAACCCGGCTCCCGCGTCGGTGGCGCTGAGCGCACCAAGGTCGTAAGCGCCGCGGATCACGGTCTCGAGCACTTCCATGACCGTCGCGCCGCAGCCCTGTCCGCGGTACCCCTCGCGGACGGCGAGCGCTTCGACGTACCCGGTCCGCAGTGCCCGCGCGTCGTACAGGAGCCGGCGCTGAACGACCGATCCGTGCGCGACGAGCTCATCGCCCGCCCACACGAGCGCGTGCACGCCGCCGAGGCTGTGGTCCCAGTCCTCGTCATCGAACGCCGAACCGAACACGTCATCGGCGAGCGCGCGGGCGGCGTCGAGCACCCTCCGCTCCAGCGCGGCCGTATGTCCCATCCGCAGCGTGAACTCGGCGCCGCCGCTCACGTCGGCTCCTCAGTCGAGGTAGGTGACGACCGCGTCCGCCGGAGCCCGCTCCGGCGGCTCCTTGTCCTGGCGCGGCTGGCCCAGATGGATGAGGGCGACGAACCGTTCGTCGTCGGGAATCCCGAGTGCGGCGCGACCTTCGGGCGTCCGCAGCACGCCCGGCGTCCGCCAGTATCCGGCGAGGCCGCGGCCGTGCGCCGCGAGCAGCACCGCGTAGGTGGCGCAGGCCGCCGCGCACAGATCCTCCTCGTCCTGCTCGGGATCCTCCGCGCGCACCTGGGTGGCCGCGACCAGCGTCGGCGCCCGATCAAGCTTGCTCGCCGCCTCGGGGCCGGCGGCCTGCTTGAGCGCCTCGAGGGACTCGGGTCCGAGCACCCGGAAGCGCCACGGGTTGGTGAGGTGATGGTTCGGTGCCCACCGCGCGAGCTCGAGCAGTTCGCCGAGCAGCTCCCGCGGAACCGGCTCCGGCGCGAACGCCTTGTGCGTGCGGCGGCTCCGAATTGCCTCATCGACGTTCATCGCCGTCGAACGGTAGCGGCCCCCCTTGACTCTCACGTCGCGTGAGGCCCTACGGTGCTCCGCATGAGAACGGTTGGCGAGGTTTCCGAGATGACCGGGGTGACGGTGCGCACGCTGCACCACTACGACGAGATCGGGCTGCTCGCGCCGAGTGGGCGCTCGGAGGCCGGCTACCGCCTGTACGCCTACGCGGACCTCGCGCGGCTCCAGGAGATCCTCGGGTGGCGCGCGCTCGGGTTCTCGCTGGCGGAGATCCAGTCGATCCTCGACGACCCGGCGTACGACCGGATCGGGGCGCTGCGGCGCCAGCGCGAGCTCGTCGAGCGCCAGGCGGAGCGGCTCGGTGCGCTGCGCCACGCCCTCGTCACCGCGATCGATGCCGAACAGAAAGGAACCACGATGCCGGAGAACGCGATGTTTGAAGGATTCGATCCCACCGAATACGAGGACGAGGTCCGCGAGCGCTGGGGCGACACCGATGCCTATCGGGAATCGACGCGCCGGGCGGCGTCCTATGGGGAGGCGGAATGGCAGGCGATCCGCGCCGAAGGGGACGAGATCGTCGGCGAGCTCGCCGCAGCGAAGGCAGCGGGGGCGCCGGCCGACGGCGAGCGGGCGATGGCCGCTGCCGAACGCCACCGCCAGCACATCAGCCGCTGGTTCTACGACTGCCCGCCCGCGATGCACCGGGGTCTCGGACGGATGTCGGCCGATGACCCCCGGTTCGCGCGCAACTACGACAAGGTCGCGCCGGGGCTCGCGGCCTACGTGCGCGATGCGTTCACGGCAAACGCGGACGCGCAGGAGTCACTGGGCTAGCGGGAGCCTCGTCGTGCGCTGAGTCGCTACGCGGTGATGCCGACGTGGCCCGGCTGGCCCATCACCCGGACGAGCCAGTCGCGGATCGCCGGGTAGGGCTCAAGCTCGAACCCGCCCTCGGGCGCGACGTGGGTGTAGGCGTACAGGGCAATGTCGGCGATCGAGTACTGCTCGCCGACGAAGAACTCGTGAGAGGTGAGGTGGCGTTCCATCGCCTGGAGCGCCGCCTCCCCGCCGCGCTGCTTGGCCTCAAGCTCGGCGGGCGCGGGCTCGATCCCGGCGATCCGCCAGAACCGCGCCACCGCGATGTTCGGCTCGTGGCTGTATTGCTCAAAGAAGCACCATTGGAGCACCTGGGCGCGCTCGAACGGGTCGTCCGGCAGGTAGGGCGTACCGTCGGCGAAGTACCAGAGGATCGCGTCGGACTCGGCGAGGGGGCGGCCGTCGTCGAGGACCACGGTAGGGACTCGGAGCCCGGGGTTGAGAGCCCCGATCACTTCGGCCCGGTTGGAGCGGTCGATGACGCTCAGCTCCCGGCGCTCGTATTCGATTCCGAGGTGGGCGAACAGGAGCCGGACCTTGTAACAGTTGCCTGAGACCGACGAGTCGTAGAGCAGCACGGCGCGGAATCCTAGTACGTGCTCACGCCCGTGAGCCCCGCACGCGGCCGTGCGTGCGGGGCTCGGGCATGACGCTCAGGACGGTGAGCGTCAAGACTTGACGTGCGCGCTGAGGAGCACGTGCAGCTGCTGGGCGACCGTGTTCGGCGTGGCGCTCTGGCCGCCGCTCGGATCCGGCGAGAAGTAGCTGACGCTGGAACCGGGGCTCGCCTGCGCCATGTAGATGCCGCTGGTGGCGTTGCGCAGCGCGAGCACGTCGCCGGCCCGGACGTTGATGCGGGCCGAGAACGTGTTGAGGCCGATGTCGCTGACGGTGTGGGTTGAGCTCGTCAGCGCGACCTTGAACTGGCCTCCGCCGATCGGCCGCAGGATCCGGAGCTGGACCTGACCGCCGACGCTGCCGGCGTTAACCGACCAGTTGATGATCCGGCCGGAGTGCTTGACCACGTCCGTCGGCTTGCCGTTCTGGTAGTTGACGTAGGTGCACTCGATCGAAGCAACGCACACGTTCATCGTCGCGGAGCCGGCGGAGTTGCCAACGCTCGAGGTCTGGGCGAAGGCGGCGGGCGCGGCGGCCAGCGCCAGCGAGCCGGCGGTGAGAGCGGTGAGGATTCGAAAGCGGCGCATCTGATCTCCTAGCGATCCGGTGACGTGATGGATCGCAGCTTGCCGCCTGGGCCTGGCTTCGCCCAGAACCCCAAGGGGTGGAGTCGGCCACACCCTCGATACGGCCCTACGGTCGGCCCCTGACGCACGCGAGCCCCGCACGCGGCGCGGCGTGCGGGGCTCGGGCATGACGCTCGTGGGCGCGGTGAGCGTCAGGACTTGACGTGGGCGCTCAGCAGCAGGTGCAGCCCGGCCGACGTCTCGTTCGGCTTGCCGCTCTGACCGTCGCTCAGCGACGGCATGAAGTAGCGGATCGCGTCGGACGAGTTCGTCTGTGACATGTAGAGCCCGCTGTCGGCATTGCCGAGGCCGAGCACGTCGCCGGCCCGGACCTTGAGGCTGGCGGAGAACGTATTCAGGCCGAATGTCTTCACGGTGTGGACGGAGCTCGAGCGGACAATCGTGTAGTTGCCGCCGCCGCTTGGGCGCAGGATCCGGAGCCGGACCTGGCCGCCGGCGCTGCCGGCGCCGAGTGACCAGGAGGTGACCGTGCCGGAGTGCTTGACGACATCGGTGGCGTGGCCGTTGTGGGTGTTGAAGTACGTGCACTTGATCTGCGCCACGCAGATGTTCTGGCTCGGTGTGCCGCCGGAGTTTCCGACGCCCGAGGTCTTCGCGAGCGCGCCGGGCGCGGCGGCCAGGGCGACCGAGGCCGTGGCGGCCAGGGCGGTGAGGGTACGTAGGTGACGCATCTGGTTTCTCCTGATCAGTTCCGGCGACTTGGTGAACCGGAGTTTGGCGTTCATGAGGGTCCTGCCCAGGACCCCAAGGGGTGGAGTCGACTACACCCCTGCGGGGGCGCGGTCCTGGATCACGCGCACCGCACCCTTCGGTGCGAGCGTGATGCCGCGGAACTGCACCGCTTCAGGCTCCGTCGAGGCGGCTCTGAGCTGGGTGCGCTCCAGCACGCGCCCGAGCACGACGCGCATCTCCATGAGCGCAAAGCTCGCGCCGAGGCACCGGCGCGTGCCGCCACCGAACGGCACCCATGTATAGGTGTCCGGCGCGTCCTCGCCGAGGAAGCGCTCGGGTCGGAACGCCGCCGGCTGCGGGAACAGATCACCACGACGGTGGATGATGCGGATCGACGGGTTGATCTCCATCCCGGCCGGTACCTCGTAGCCGCCGACGCGGAACGGCTCGCCGCGGACGACGCGTCCGACCCCGGGAATGACCGGCCGCAGCCGCAGCGACTCCTTGACGACGGCATCGAGGTAGGCGGTGTCCGCCGGGTCGCAGCGGTCGAGCACGGCGGGCGTGTGGAGCAGCAGGTCGAACGTCCAGCCGAGGCCTGTGGCGGTGGTCTCGTGACCGGCGATGAGCAGGGTCACGAGTTCGTCGCGGACCTCCCGGTCGGTGAGCCGCTCGCCGTGTTCGTCTTCGGCAAGCAGGAGCGATGAGAAGACATCGTCGCGCTGCGCGAGATCGTCGGCCTGGCGGCGGCGCGTGATCTCGGCATAGAGGATCTCGTCGACGGCACGTTTGGCGGCCTCAAAGCGCTGGACGGCGTCCGTGCGACGGCCGAGTCGGCCGAGCGTGAACATGAGGACGAGTCCCCGCGGTTGCGCGACCGGGCGGATCATCTCCCGCAGGCGGCGCTGTAGCTCGTCCTCCGCCGGTCCGGGCTCGAATCCGAACACCGCGCGCATGATCACCCGCAGGGTGAGCGACTGAAGGCTCGGCAAGAGCTCAAATTCCCGGCCGACCGGCCAGCTGTCGATCTCGGCGTCGGCGGCGTCGCGCATCGTCTCGGCGTACGCCTGCATCCGACGTCCGTGGAATGGGGGCAGCATCAGGCGGCGGTTACGGAGGTGCTCGGCGCCGTCGAGCAGGAGCACCGAACGCTCGCCGAGGATCGGGCCGAGCAGGGCGTTCGCCTCGCCGGCGTTGAGCTGCTGGTGGGGACCCTGGAAGACCTCCCTGACGAGCTCAGGGTCAAACACCATCACGAAGCCGTCGTCGAACAGCGTCCGCATGTACACCGCCCCGCCGTAGCGCCGGCGCGCCCATTCGAGGAAGCGCGCGCCTCCGAACATGAAGCCGGCGGTCTGCACGAGCCGTGGCAGCCGCGGTCCCGGCGGCAGGGGGAGGGGGCCGGCGCTCCGGGGAGCCTCGTCGCCGGCGACGGCAGCCTGGGAAGTGGCAGTGGCGCTCACTACCCAGGATCGTTGCACACAGTGTCTGACAGCTATCTGACTCTGAAGCGCTGGACGAGCTGATGCAGCTGGTTCGCGTTGCCCGCCAGCTCCTGCGCGGAGGCGGCGATCTGCTCGGTGGAGGCGCTCGTCTGCTCGGTGGCTGCGGAGACCTCCTGCGTCGAGGCCGAGGACTGCTCGGCGACATCGACCGCCTCGGCGATGCTGTCCTGCATGCTGTGGGCGGAGGCGGCGATCTCCTCCGAGGTGGCGGCGATCTGCTCGACCCGGGCCACCATGTCGTCGACGGCCTGCCCGATCGTCAGGAACGCCTCGCGCGTCTGTTCGACCACGGCCGTTCCGTCGGCGGTCCGGCGGGCGCCGTCCTCGACCACGGAGACTGCTTTGGTCGTCTCGCTCTGCATTGAGCCGATGAGCTCGGAGATCTCCGAGGCCGCTTGCTGGGATTCCTCGGCGAGCTTGCGGACCTCTTCGGCGACCACCGCGAAGCCGCGACCCTGCTCGCCGGCGCGGGCGGCCTCGATCGCGGCGTTGAGCGCGAGCAGGTTCGTCTGCTCGGCGATTCCGGTGATCGTCGCCACGATCGCGCCGATCTGATCAGACTTGGCGGCGAGTCCCCGGATGGCGGTGTTGACCGCCTCGCTGGAATCGCGCACCGAACGCATCGCCTCGTTGGCCTGCTCGGCCGCGGCGACTCCACCCTGGGCGGTCTCGCGCGTCGTATTCGCCACCTGCGCGGTCTGCTCGGCCTGTACGGCGCTCTCGTTGACGGCGGCCGCGACCTCGCCGGCGGCGGCCCGGGCGGTGGCGATCACGCTCACCTGACGCTCCGCGCCGTGGGCGACATCGCCGATGGCATGCGCGATCTCACCGGTCGCCCGCCCGGCCTCCTCGGACGTGGAGGACATCTGGGATGAGGCGGACCCGACGCTTCCCGCAGCGGTGCTGACCTCGCCGATCAGCTCGCGCAGACCGGCGATCATCGTCGAGAACGCGTTCCCGAGCGCGTCGTGCTCGGACCGGGGATGGACGTCGTGGCTGAGGTCGCCGTCGGCGATCCGGTCGGCCACGCTCGACATCTCCTTGAGGTAGGCCAGCATCTCGCCGAACTCCCGGGCGAGCTCGCTGACCTCGTCGTTGCCGCTTGTATCGACGTCGTGTTCGATGTCGCCGCCGGCGATGAGCTTGCCGACCCGGGCGAGTTCGGAGAGCGGCACCTCGACAGAGCGCTCGATGATGAGGGCGAGGGCGATCGCGAGCACCGCAGCGAGGACGCCGACGATGATCATGCCGTTGCGCGCGGAGCTGGCGGCGCTCGACGCGGCGCTCGACGCCTGCGCCGACTGGGCCTTGACGAGCGCGACGAGCTTGCTCGTACTGGAGGAGACCTCGTTGAAGAGCGTGATCTCGCGGCCGAGCACGAGTGCGTTGGCCGCCTTGAGCGCGGCGGGGGTGCCCTGGCGATAGAGCGCGATCACCTGGCTATCGGTGGCCATGAACTGGTTGAAGGCGGCGCGTGTCGCGGTGACCGCGGCCCGCTCGGCAGGATTCAGCTGCTCGGCGCTGAGGACGGCGAGCTCCTGACGGAAGGCGGCGGCGGAGGCGAGGAACGCCTTGCGGCTCGGCGAGCTGTCGCTGGCCGCGTTGCTTTGGCCGCGGATGATGTCGAAGGCGTAGGCCGTCTGCCAGCCGTTGAAATCGGCGCCGCGGAATTTGACCTGCAGGGCGTCGCGCGTCATCCGGACGCTCCGGGAGAGTTGGTCGCCGGCGTTGCTCTGCGAGCTGCCGCCGGAGATGCCGACGACGGTGATCACGACGATCAAGGCGAGGATCAGTCCAAACGCGGCGAGCAGCCGCTTGCCGATCCGAAGCCTTCGGACACTGCCAACGACGACGCTCATCTGTAGGTCCTTCCGTACGGGGGTGCCAACGGCCGCGGTCAGCCGTTCGTGCCAGTAATCGGACACGGAGCTGCGGAATCGATCGTGGAAACCCCGGGGTCGATCCGTAGCGGCTACGGACCGGCAGATGGCGTCGCGGTCAGCGACTGATGACGGCGAGTCCGGCTTTGATGACGACCTCGCCGTCGTCGGCGACCGTCTCATAGGCGAGCGCCCCGTTGCCGGCGTCCCACAGGCTCGTGGTGATCGTCTGACCTGGCGTGATCGGCTTGGCGAAGCGGACGGCGAGGCGGCGCAGCCGGGTCGGGTCATCCGGACAGCCGTGCTGAATCGCGGCGACCGAGGTGAACGCCATCGTGCACAGCCCGTGGATGATGATTCCGGGGAGGCCCATCTGCTTGGCGAGGGCATCGTCGAGATGGATCGGCATCGGGTCGCCCGAGGCCTCGGCGTACCGGAAGGTCTGGTCCTCGTCGAACGTCTGCGCGACGGTCGCCGCCGGCGCGTTGGCGCGGAGCGCCTCGTCGAACCCGTGACCGGGTGCCGTCTCGCCGATCGCCTCCGGCGTCTGGGCGCCGCGCACGAACGAGGTCATGTACTGCTCGACGAGCAGCTGGTCACTCTCGTCGCGGGTCTCGGCCTTGACGACGACCGTGACACCGGAGGAGCGCGGCTGGAGCCCGACCGCGGCGGCACGGGTCGAGACGGTCGTGTCCGGAAGGATCGGGGCGTGGAAGTGGAAGTCCTGCTCCCCGTGGAGGATCATCAGGATCAGCTCGTTCGGGATCACCCTGACCGCAGCCTCGCCGGCGCTCTGGAAGGCCGGGACGACCGCGAACACGGGTGGGGCGTAGTCGCCGGCAACGTGGGGCTCGGTCAGGTCGTTTGTGGCGGCGGCGTAGGCCTGGATTCGCTCGCGTGTGACGGCGAACTGCACCGGATCACTCCACTGGCCGATCACCTCGGTGTTGAACGCCGGGGTCGTCGTGCTCATCGCTCGGACGCTACCAGAAACTAATCAGTCGATTGATAAGTATCGACGCAGTGGTCCACTAGATGGTTGATTCCGCGGCCGCGTGGGGGCCGGGGAATTCGGGGATCAAGCCGGTCAAGGACGCAGGGCGAAGCCAATACTGGATGTATTGGCGAGCCCGAGGACGATGATCCGGCGCCGATCATCCGGATTCATCCGGCACGCGGGGTCGTGGAATCAACCATCTAGAGTCCCGCGCCATGTCCACCCTTCCACCGGTAGTCCAGAAGTCTCTCCTGCTCGGCCGACGCGGCGTCGTCGAGGGACGGGCGTTGTCCTACGCGTGGCGCGCCGGGATGATCGGTGCCGACCCGCCCAGCCGCACGCTTGCCGTGTTCCGCGCGCTCGACCGGCTCGGTCAGCTCGGCGGGGCGATCGCCGTCGCCGCCATCCGCCACGGCGACCAGGTCGGGCTGATCGACGAGCTCGGCAGCCTCACGTTCGCCGAGCTCGACGCCCGCTCAGACGCCCTCGCCGTTGCCCTTCGCGCCCGCGGGGTCCGAGAGGGCATGGGGGTCGGGATCCTCTGCCGCAACCATCGCGGGTTCCTGGACATCACCTTCGGGGCGGCGAAGGCCGGCAACCGGGTGCTCTATCTCAACACGGACTTCGCGGGTCCCCAGCTGCGTGATGTATGCGCCCGGGAGGGGATCTCGGTCCTCGTCCACGACGAGGAGTACTCCGAGCTGGCGGCGCCGATCGAGGCCGAGCGGATCCTCGCCTGGACCGACGAGCCGCAGACGAGCGGGGACTCACTCGAGGAGCTGATCCGCGCGCACGCGGGTCAGCATCCGCCGCCCCCGGAACAACCGGCGTCGGTCGTGCTCTTGACGAGCGGGACGACCGGCACGCCGAAGGGAGCGCCGCGCCATCAGGGGCGCTCGCTGGCGCCGATCGGGGCGCTGCTCTCAAAGGTGCCCTACCGCGCGCGGGAGTCGACGTACGACGCGGCGCCGATGTTCCACGGTCTCGGCTTCACCCAGATGGTGCTGTCGGTGACGCTCGGATGCACGACCATCTGCGAGCGCCGGTTCAAGCCCGAGCGGGTGCTCGAGGCGATCGCCCGGGAGCGCCCGACCGCGCTCGTCGTCGTCCCGGTGATGCTGCAGCGGATCGTGTCCCTGCTTGAGGCCGAGCCCGGCCGCTATGACACGAGCTCGCTGCGGATCGTGTTCTGCTCCGGCGCTCAGCTCGAGGCTGAGCTCGTCCGCCGGGCCCGGAAAACGATCGGTGACAAGCTCTACAACTTCTACGGCTCGACCGAGGTCGCGTACGCGACGTTCGCCACGCCGGAGGATCTCCGGGAAGCGCCGGGCTGCGCCGGACGCGTGCCGTTCGGGGCGATTGTGCGGTTGTACGACTTCGACGGCCACCCGGTCGTGGGGATCGGCAGCACCGGTCGGATCTTCGTCGGCAACGGCTTCCAGTTCGACGGCTACACCGGCGGCGGGAACAAGGAGGTGATCGACGGGCTGATGAGCACCGGGGATGTCGGCCACTTTGACGCCGCCGGCCGGCTCTGGATCGATGGGCGGGACGACGACATGATCGTCTCAGGCGGCGAGAACCTGTTCCCCGGAGAGGTCGAGGAGCTGCTCATCACCCATCCGGCGATCGAGGAGGCGGCGGTCATCGGCGTCGACGACACGGAGTTCGGCAAGCGGCTGGCCGCGTTCGTGGTGACGCGCGCGGGCGAGTCGGTGACGCCCGACGAGGTCCGCGACTTCGTCAAGGAGAACCTCGCCCGTTACAAGGTCCCGCGCGACGTCACGTTCCTCGACGAGCTCCCCCGCAACCCGACGGGCAAGATCCTCAAGCGCGAGCTGCGCGAGATGGCGACCGGATGAGCACGAAGGCGCCTCCGAAGGGGCTTCCGAGGGCGCTTCCGAACCCCCAGGGACGGCGGCGGACCCAGGCCGAGCGCCGGACAGCGACCCGGTCGGCGTTGCTCGACGCCGCGCTCGCGTGCATCGTCGAGGAGGGCTACGCGAACCTCACCACCCGCAACGTCGCCGAGCGGGCGGGCGTCTCCCAGGGCACCCAGATGCACTACTTCCCGACGCGGGCCCAGTTCGTCGCCGAGGCGGTGCGGCATGTCGCGTTCAAGCTCGATGGTGAGCTGCGCGAGCAGGACGCGCTCCGGGGCCGCAGCGAGCGCCGCCGGCTCGAGGAGCTGCTCGACCATGTCTGGGAGCACCACAGCGGCCCGTTGTTTGCGGCGACGATCGAGCTGTGGGTGGTCGCGCGCACCGATCCCGAGGTGCGCATCGCGATGGAGCGCGTCACCCGCGACATCAACCGGATGATCGTCAGCGGCGCCGCCGAGCTGTTTCCGGAGCTGATGGCCCGGCCCCAGGCCGACGAGGTGCTGGAGATGACCCTGGCGACGATGCGCGGTCTGGCGCTGCTGCGGTTCACCGGCGATGTCGCCGATGTGGACCGGCGCTGGCGGCGGGCGCGGACGCGCCTGCTTGGTCTATACGACAACCTGTAGCGATGGATGAATCGCTCATGCGGCACCGCCCGATCGTGCTCGTGCCGGGTGCGTGTCTCGGCGGCTGGGCGTGGCGGTCGGTGGCCGGGCGCCTGCGCGGGACGCGGCCACGACGTCTACCCGGCGACGCTGACCGGCCTCGGCGAACGGGTCCACCTGGCGCGGGCCGAGGTCGACCTGGAGACCCACATCACCGATGTCGTCAACCTGCTCGAGTACGAGGACATCCGGGATGCCGTGCTCGTCGGACACTCGTATTCCGGAATCGTCGTCACCGGGGTCGCCGATCGTTGTTTTGAACGGCTCAATGCGGTCGTGTACCTCGACTGCTCGCCGCTCCCGGATGGCATGTCCCTCGCCGATGTGCAGCCGGCGGAGATGCGCGCCGCCCAAGAGGCCGACGTGGCCGAGCGGGGCGACGGGTGGCGCTGGCCCGTGCCCGACGTGGCCACGCTGCAGACCGGCGCGTTCGGCAGCACCGACGGCCTGACCGACGAGCAGCTCATGGTCCTCGAGCTCCGCGGGACCCCACAGCCGTATCGCACGTTCACCACCCCGCTGCACCTCACCCATGAGCAGCCGCCGGGCGTCCGACGCGCCGTCGTCTTCTGCACCGCCGGGGGAATCGACGTCGCGCTGCTCCAGCACATGCTCGAGGAGGGTGACCAGCGGGCGCTCGTGTTCGCCGCCGCCGACTGGGAGCTGCACGAGATCGCGACCGGCCACTGGGCGATGTTCTCCGAGCCGGAGATCACCGCCGAGCTGCTCGGGGAGATCGCCGACGGGCCGGATCCGGACGAGCTGGGCGAGCTGGGCGAGCCGGGCGGCCTCGCGGGCTCGGGTCCGGATTCGGGTCCCGGCGTTCCCGGCGCTTCCGGCGTTTCCGGCGATCCCGGCAATTCCCGGCGACGAGCTGATCTGAGCGTCGGTCCCACGCTCCCGGCCGTTCCCGTCGTCCCCGTGTGCCCGGACGACCAGAACGCACGAAAGCGCCGCCCCGAACGACCAATACGTAAGACGACGCCGGCGTTTTCCGGCGCTTTCTTGCGTTTGGGCGAAACCCTGGCGCAAACGCAAGAAAGCTCTGAGATTCGCTCCGGCTCACATGCGTTTGGGTCGTTCCCGCGGCGCTTCCATGCGTTTTGGTCGCGCCGGCTCTCTCGCGGCGCGGGTCCGGGGGCGTCCCGGCCGACGGCGTCCGGCCAACGGCGTCCCGGCCAACCGCCCCGCATCTGTCAAAGTAATTTCAAGCTTCGGGCCTATCTTGGACTCACCGTCCGAGCATCAGAAAGGCGTGAACGCCACATGAAGTTCCTGCGCACCATCTCCACCCGCCGCCTGCTGGCACTGATCGCCGGCTTTGTGTCGGCGATTGCCGCCGGCGCCGCGATCGCGGTCGCCGCTTCCGGCACGGGTCCGGTACCGCCGCCGAAGGCGCTGCCGAACGCGATTCATTCGGCGCTCGCCGCGCCCGCCCCGACCGGCATCACGGCGCGGATCAGCTTCACGAACCATCTGATCGACTCGAGCAACATTCAGGGATCGGACCCGATCCTGACCGGCGCCACGGGGCGTCTGTGGCTCTCCAGCAACCATCAGATGCGGCTCGAGCTGCAATCGAGCAGCGGCAACGGCGACGCCCAGGTCGTCGTCAACAACCGCTCCTTCTGGGTTTATGACCCGACCGCGAACACGGTCTACAAGGGGACGTTCCCGCAGGATGCGAAGCAGGCCAAGGATGCGAAGGCGCACGATCAGGGCATCCCGTCGATCGCGCAGATCCAGAAGCACCTGACCGAGCTCGCCAACCACGTCAACCTGACCGGCGCGATCCCGGGCGACGTCGCCGGGCACTCGGCGTACTCGATCCGGCTCTCACCGAAGCACGACGGTGGCCTGCTCGGCGCGGGCGAGCTCGCCTGGGACGCGATCAAGGGCGTCCCGCTGCGGATCGCCGTGTACGCGCAGAACGACAGCTCGCCGGTGCTTGAGCTCAAGGCAACCGATGTCTCCTACGGCAACGTCGGCTCGTCGGTGTTCAACGTCGCGCCGCCATCGGGCGCCAAGGTCGTCCAGGTCGATACCGGCAAGGCTCACGCGAGCGCCACCTCCCGCGCGAAGCGGCTTCACAACCGCCGGCAGCCTGACGTCACCGGTGTCACCGCCGTCGCCAAGAAGCTGCCGTTCACTCTCGTCGCCCCGAAGACGCTCGTCGGGCTGCCCCGCCGCGACGTGACGCTGCTCAGCTGGGGCGGTCATCCCGCCGCGCTCGTCTCCTACGGGCAGAACCTCGGTGGCGTCGCGGTCATCGAGCAGCCGGCGTCGTCGGCCGGCAAGACGTTCGGCATGAGCAGTGGCGGCAACGGCAGGGACCACCGCGGGCTCAGCCTGCCGACGGTGTCGATCAACGGCGTCACCGGCCAGGAGCTCGACACCGCGCTCGGCACGGTCGTGCGCTTCACCCGGAGCGGCGTCACGTACACGGTGCTCGGGTCCGTCCCGGCAGCCGCCGCCGACGCTGCCGCACGCGCCCTGTGAAACCCGATGCGATGTCCCCGCCGCCGCCGATCGAGGTGCGCGGCCTGGTCAAGCAATACGGCGAGCTGACCGCCGTCGCCGGCGTTGATCTCACGGTCAACGTCGGCGATGTGTACGGCTACCTCGGCCCGAACGGTGCCGGGAAGACGACGAGTCTGCGGATGATGCTCGGCCTGATCCGGCCGACCGCCGGCAGCGTGCGGCTGTTTGGTCGCGACCCGCAGCTGAGCGTCGATGCACTCAAGGGCGTCGCCGGGTTCGTCGAGGCGCCCACGTTCTACCCGTATCTCAACGGACGGCGCAACCTCGAGATGCTCGCTGCCTACGACGGGGGCGACGCGACGGAGCGGATCGACCGGGCGCTCGAGACGGTCGATCTCGCGGACCGGGCCAAGGACCGCGTCGGCGGCTACTCGCACGGCATGCGCCAGCGGCTCGGGATCGCGGCGGCGCTGCTGCGCAACCCGAAGCTGCTCCTGCTCGACGAGCCGGCGACCGGGCTTGACCCCGGCGGCATGCGAGACATGCGGCTCCTGATCCGGCGCCTCGCCGATCAGGGGATGACGGTGCTGCTCTCCAGCCACCTCTTGACCGAGGTCGAAGAGGTGTGTAACCGGGTCGCGATCGTCCGTACCGGGAGCATCGTCTACGAGGGCGAGATCGCCGATCTCAAGCGAGGTGCGGGCACGACGTACCGGCTCGCGACCACCGAGGACGAGCGAGCGCTCGCCGTCTGCAACGCGCAGCGCGGCGTCAGCGACGTGCGCCGCCAGCGGGATCGGATCACGTTCTCCGCCGATGAGACCGCGGTCGCCGAGCTCAGCCAGGCGCTCGTCGAGGCGGGGGCGCTCATCCACGAGCTCGCGCCGCAGACGGTGACGCTGGAGGATCTGTTCTTCTCGCTCACCGAGGGCGACCGGGCGGCTCCGAGCGCGGCGGCGTCCGATGCCGCCCCGGCCGACGAGCCCGCGAGGGCGGCATGAACCCCCCCGGCGTCCTCACCGTCTACCGGTGGGAGCTGTTCAAGCTCCGCTACCAGAAGCGCACCTACCTCGGCCTCGGCGCGGCGGCGATCGTCCCGATCCTGTTTGTCATCGCCACCCACTTCCGCCACCGAGGACCCGAGGACGTGCCGTTCGGCAGCTACATCAGCCGCAGCGGCCTCGCGATCCCGCTCGTCATCCTGCTGTTCGGCGCGATCTGGATGTTCCCGCTCATCACCGCGCTCGTCGCCGGGGACATCTTCGCCTCCGAGGACCACAACGGGACGCTGAAGACGATCTTCACCCGGTCACTCGAGCGCGGGCAGATCTTCCGTGGCAAGGCGCTCGCGGCGGCGACGTATGCGGTCGCCGCGATCTTCCTCAGCGGCACCGTCGCGGTCGTCGCCGGGAGCATCCAGTCCGGCTTCAACCCGCTCGAGAGTCTGTCGGGGACGACGGTGTCGGCGCCGAAGGCGCTCGAGCTGGTGTACGTGAGCCTGCTCGTGTACCTGATGCCGATCGGCGCGATCGTCTGTATCGGGCTGCTGCTCTCAACGCTGACCCGCAACAGCGCGGCGGCGGTCGTCGGCACGCTGATGGTGTCGTTGCTGATCCAGCTCGTCGGGATCCTCCCCGGCCTCAGCGGACTGCAGCCCTACCTCCTGAGCACGCAGTTCAACGCCTGGCAGGGACTGCTCCGGACCCCGATCGACTGGGACCCGATCGTCCGCGCTGCCTGGGTGAGCGCGCTCTACGGGCTGCCGGCGCTCGCCGCGGCCTATCTCGTGTTCCTGCGGCGCGACGTCGCGGGCGGCTGAGCCTCCCGGGTGGCTGAACCCCGAGTCCTCGTCGTCGACGACGATCCGCCCCTGCGCCGGATGCTCGAGCGAACGCTCGTCGCCGAGGGCTTTGATGTGACGGTCGCCGCCGACGGTGGCGCGGCGCTCGTCGCCGCCGAGCGGACGGCCCCGGACGTGATCGTGCTCGACGTCGCGATGCCCGTGCTCGACGGGCTCGCCGTTTGTCGGCGGCTGCGCCACAAGGGTCTGCCGACACCGATCCTGATGCTGACCGCGCGCGACGCGGTGCCGGACCGGGTCGCCGGGCTCGAGGCCGGGGCGGACGACTATCTCGTCAAGCCGTTCGCCGTGCCGGAACTGATCGCGCGGATCCGGGCGCTGACGCGCCGGCGGACCGACGTCGCCACCCGGCTCTCCTACGCCGACCTCACGCTCGATACCGAGGCTCGGCTCGCCTCACGAGGTGGGCGCTCGATCGAGCTCACCGGGCGCGAGGTGGACCTGCTCGAGCTGTTGCTGCGCGAACCCGGCCGCACGCTCACCCGCGACCGCGCCATCGATGAGATCTGGGGCGGCGCGGCGGAACCGAACGTCGTCGATCGGTACGTGACGCGCCTGCGGCGCAAACTCGGTGAACCGCCGCTGATCCGGACGGTGCGCGGTGCGGGCTTCTCATTGCGGGTGTAGGCGCGCCCAATCGCCGAGCAGACCAGGCGCGATCCCGCGCGCTGCTTTCACGACGCAAGCAGCGCCTCGACGTCCTGGTCGGGCATCGGGCGCCCGAGCAGATACCCCTGTGCGGCGTCACATCCGAGCGAGCGCAGGTTGGCGAGCTGGGCGTCGGTTTCCACGCCCTCGGCGATGACGTGGAGCCCGAGCGCGTGGCCGAGCTCGACGACGGCGCCGACGATCGAGATCTCCTCGGGGCGGCTGCCCACCCCGGTGACGAAGCTCTCGTGGATCTTCAGCGTGTCGATCGGCAGGCGCTTGAGGCTGGTCAGCGAGGTCGCGCCGGTGCCGTAGTCGTCGATCGCGATCCCGACGCCGGCGCTCTTGAGTGCCCCGAGCGAGCGCGTCGCGACGTCGAGATTGCGCATCACCGCGTCCTCGGTGATCTCGAGACACAGCGCCCCCGGCGGGGCATGGCTGGCGAGCATCGCGTTCGTCAACAGCGTCGGCAAACCGGCGTCCTCGAGCTGGCGGTAGGACAGGTTGATCGACACCGTAATGTCGGGGCGGGATCGTCGCCAGCGGACGATCTGGGTAAGCGCATGGTGCAGGACGAACTCGCCGATGGCGTGGACGATCCCGGTCTCCTCGGCGAGCGGGATGAACTCCGACGGTGCGATCAGGCCCCGCTCCGGGTGCTCCCAGCGGACGAGCGCCTCGAGGCCGGCGACGGCCGGCGGGCCGGTGAGCGCGATCTTCGGTTGGTAGAGGATGCGCAGCTCATCGCGTTCGATCGCGTGGCCGAGTGCCGTCTCGAGCTCGAGGCGGTGGAGCGCCCGCTGACGCGAGGTCTCGTCGTGCAGCTCGTAGCGCGCACGCCCGAGCTCCTTGGCGCGGTACATCGCCGCGTCGGCCTCGCGCAGGACAGCCTCCGGCGTCACCCCGGGATCGGCGACGGTGGCGATCCCCATGCTGACGGTCACGTTTGCCTCGCCCGTGGACATTTGGATCGGCCGCACCGTGGCACGGCGGATGCGCTCGGCGATGAGCACGATCTCGCGCTCGTTGGCGAGGTCCTCGAACAAGAACGTGAACTCGTCACCGCCGAAGCGGGCGACGGTATCCATCGGCCGCAGCATCGATCGCAGACGCTCGGCGAGACCGACGAGCACGGCATCGCCGGCGTCATGACCGAGCGAGTCGTTGATGTCCTTGAAGTTGTCGACGTCGAGGAACAGGACGCTGACCCGCGTGTTCGTGCGCCGGGAGCGGTCGAGCGCCACCCCGAGCCGGTCGAGGAACAGCGCCCGGTTGGGGAGTCCGGTCAGCGGGTCGTGCAACGCCATGTGGGCGAGGCGGACCTCGAGGCGCTTGCGCTCGATCGCGTAGCGCAGCGACCGACCGAGAAGCGCGGGGGAGAGCTCGCTCCTGACGAGGTAGTCCTGGGCCCCGGCGCGGATCGCGGCGAGCGCTCCCTCGTCGTCCGGACGGTCGGCGAGCACGACGATCGGGGCCTCCGGCGCGGCGCTTCGCACCTGCTCGATCGCGCTCGTGCCCTCGACCTCCGGGAGGGCGAGGCCCAGCAGGACCGAGCTGGCGCCGCGCTCGAGCAGCTCGCGCGTGGCGTCGATGAGGCGATCGGCCTGGGCGAGCACGAGCCCGGTCGGCCATGCGGCGCGCAGCATCTCAGCGGTCACGAACGCGGAGCGCGGATCGTTGTCGATCAGCAGGATTCGTGCCGGACCGGCATACCGGCCCACGTCGGCGTCATCGGCGAGGACCAGTTCTGCTTCTTCTGCGACGTCACCATCCTTTGTGACGTCCTCCATCGTGGCCGACCCCCTTGTTCCGGGAAACCTCCAGTTTCCTCACGAAGTCTCTCAATTTTTAGCGTGAAATACGCGTGATCGCGAAAGAAATTTCCCATTGAGCAGATTTTCCGCATTTCCGCGAACGGTTCGCGGGCGGTTGTTCGCGGCGTCGGCGGGCTCGATCCTGGCTGCGGTGGCCGTGTTCACGGCGGTGACGATCGTGCTCGTCGGCCATCAGCTCCGGTCCTCGCTCGACGGTGCCCTGCGCTCGCGCGCGCAGGAGGTGGCCCAGCTCGCGGTGTCCGCGCCGGCGCTGCTCACCGACCCGGGCGCGCTCGAAACCCCGGTGTCCGGGCGTGACATTGCGGTTGAGGTGCTGGATGCCCATGGCTCGATTCTCGCCCGCTCGCTCACGCTCGGGGCGCGGCTGCTGCCCCAGGATCGGCTCGTCAGGGCCGCCCGGGTCGATGGGCGCAGCGGCTACGAGGACATCCGGATCGGGAGTCGGCAGTTCCGGCTGTTCGTGGCGCCGATCGCGGACGCGGGTGGCCCGGCGGCCGGCGGCGCGGTGCTCGTGGCCTCCGACACGACCGACATCCACGACACGATCTCGCACCTCGGGTTCGTGCTCGCGGTGAGCGGGGCGGCGATCGCGCTGGTCGCGGCGCTGCTGGCGGCGTGGCTGACGCGGCGGGGCCTGCAGCCGCTACGCCGGCTCGCCGGGGCGGCGGAGGAGATCGAGCGGACCGCCGATCCGGCGCGGCGGCTGCCGGACACGGCGACGGCGGGGGCGACGGCGTCGGACGAGATCGCGCAGTTGACGGGCGTGCTCAACCGGATGCTGGCGTCGCTCGAGCGCTCCCGCGCGAACGAGCGCCGGTTCCTCGCCGACGCCTCCCACGAGCTGCGCACGCCGATCACGAGCCTGCTCGGCAACGTCCACTACGCGCGCCGGCACGGGGCGGACGTGGACGTGCTCGCCGATCTGGAACGCGACGCGGAGCGGATGGCGCGCCTGGTCGACGATCTGCTCGTGCTCGAGCGCCAGGTGGGGGATGGGGATGCGGCGAGCGCGGGCCACGATGATGTCGACTCCCCGGTAGAACTAGACCGTCTAGTCCAGACGGTGGCCGCCGAACACGAGGCGGTGCGGTTGGGGGTGATCGAACCGGTGCGGTTGCGGGGGGACGCGGAGGCGCTGCGGCGGGTCGTCGCCAATCTGATCGAGAACGCAATCGTCCACGGGCCGAGCGGGCAGCCGGTCGATGTGTCGCTGACCCGAAGCGATGGAATGTCGCGCCTCTCGGTGAGTGATCAGGGCCCGGGCCCGGACGCGGCCGCGCAGGAGCGGATGTTCGAGCGGTTCTGGCGTGCGCCCGAGGCGGCCGGCCGACCCGGATCGGGCCTTGGGCTGGCGATCACCCAGGCGATCGTCGTCCGGTACGGAGGGAAGATCACCGTCGAGGGAGCGACGTTCACCGTTGCGCTTCCGGTGGATCGGGCGCCGTCGGCGGGTAGTCAATAACAAGAGAGATAGGCGAATTCTCACGCTCGCCTTACTGAAATCTGATGCAGTTCTCGGAATATTGTCGATCATGAGACACATGGAGAACAACGGCCCGCGACACCGCACGCAGTCCGTCGCCCAGCTGGAGCGTGATGCCGCGCTTCAGCGGGTCACCCGGACCCGTCGGTTCGTGATCGGGGGCGCCGCGGCTTTGTCCGCCGGCATCGCCGCGTTCGTCTCCGCAATCGCGCCCGGTCACTCGCTCGGCGCGAACAAGGCGGTCGCCAGTGGGTCGGACACATCGTCCAGCTCGGCGACCTCCGGAGCCTCGACCGCGCGAGCGAGCGTGTCTTCGAAGAAGATGCCGCCGCTGGCCAAGCCGTCCGATCTCGGGCTCACGGGCCCGCCGAGCGGTCCGACTTCGCCGTCGCCCGCCAATCAGGCGTCGAGCGGCAACTCCGGCTCGGCCACATCCGGCAACTCGGGCAACACCGGGAGCACCGGCAACACCGGCGTGTCCGGCAACTCCGGCAACACCGGCAACACCGGTAACTCCGGACCCGCTCCCGTCGGGAACTCCGGGCCCGTCGCTGCGGCCCCCGCGCCGGCGCCCACCTCGGGCGGATCCTGAGTCTCCCCCGCGCGAGTCGCATGAACCCCGAGCAGTTCACCGTCAGCTTTCCGGCGCTCGGCGGCATGGCCGTCGTCGGCGTCACCGTCGAGCGCTCGCTCGAGCGTGCGCGTGCGGCCGTCCAGGTCGTCATCGGCGAGCTCGATCGGACGTGCTCACGATTCCGTGAGGACTCCGAGCTCATGGCGCTCAACGCGGCGGCCGGCACGTGGTGCGACGTCAGCCCGATGCTGCGCGACGCCCTTGCGGCGGCGCTCCGCGCCGCGCGGCTCACCGAGGGGGACGTCGATCCGACGATCGGGCGGGCACTGATCGCGCTCGGATACGACCGTGACTTCGAGGAGATCCGCTCCGACCGGGCGGTCACGTTTGCGTCGGTGCCCGGCTGGCATACCGTGGAGCTCGATGAGCCCCGATCGCGAGTTCGCGCCGAGCGCGGCGTCATCATCGATGTCGGCGCGACGGCGAAGGCGCTCGGTGCCGACCGCGCCGCCGAGGCGGGCGCCGACGCGGCCGGGTGCGGTGTCCTCGTCGCGCTGAGCGGCGATATCGCCATCGCGGGTCCGCCGCCGAGCGGGGGATGGCGCGTGCGGATCACCGACGACCATCGCGCAGCGATCGACGCCCCCGGTCAGTGGATCGCGATGCACTCCGGTGGACTCGCCACCTCGAGCACGACCGCGCGGCGCTGGACGACGGCCGAGGGCGACGCCCATCATCTGATCGATCCCGCGACTGGGCGATCGGTGGAGCCGCGGTGGCGCACGGCGAGCGTCGCCGCCGCGTCCTGTCTTGACGCGAACATCGCGAGCACGGCGACGATCATCCGGGGAGACCGCGCTCCGGCGTGGCTCGAGTCGCTCGGCCTGCCGAGCCGGCTGGTCGACACCGATGGGCGCGTCCGGCACCTCGCCGGCTGGCCGTCGGAGAACGAGGACCTACCACGTCACCCGGCGTCCCAGGCGGCGCTCGCATGAGCGGCATCTTCGCCGTCGCCGGTCCGAGCGCCTACTGGTATCTCACCCGGGCCACCGGTGCGGTGGCGCTCGTCCTGCTGACGATTTCCGTCGTCCTCGGCATCGTCGGGTCGATCCGGTTCACGCCGGGACCGCGGTGGCCGCGATTCGCCATCGACAGCCTCCATCGCGACGTCTCGTTGCTCGTGCTCGTACTGCTCGCCGCCCACATCATCACGAGCGTGCTCGACAGCTTCGCGCCGATCCGGCTGATCGATGCCGTGATCCCGTTTTCCTCGGCCTACCGGCCGCTGTGGGTCGGATTCGGCGCACTCTCGTTTGATCTGCTGGTCGCGCTCGTCATCACGAGCCTCGCGCGGCGACGCCTGGGCTACAGCGCATGGCGCGCGATCCACTGGCTCGCGTATGCGAGCTGGCCGGTCGCCGTGCTCCACGGCATCGGCACCGGCAGCGACACGAAGACGTGGTGGATGCTCGCGCTGACGGCGGTCTGCGTCGGTGCGGTCACGATCGCCGTCATGGTCCGGATCGCGCAGTCGGATTCCGAGTGGCGCGTCCCCGCGTTCGCGCTTGCCGCGGTCGTCCCAGCCGGGATGGCGCTATTCACGTTCGCCGGTCCGCTGCAGCGTGGCTGGGCGAAGAAGGCCGGGACCCCGACGAAGCTCCTGGCGAAGACCTTCACACCGACCGCCGCGCACGTATCGGCCGGGTCGTCAGCCCGCAAGGGCGCGCACCACGGTCGCGCCTCGGCGAGCGCCGGCGCGTCGACCCTGAAGCTCCCGTTCTCGGCGAACATCACCGGCCACGTCAAGCAGACCCAAGAGGCCGGCGGCGCGATCGTCGATCTGTCGCTGCGACTCAGCGGTGGTGCCCACGGCCGGCTGCGGATCCGGCTCGCGGGGGCGCCTCTCGGCGGTGGCGGCCTGTCGATGACCGGAAGCCAGGTCGACCTGCTCGCCGATGGGCTGCCCTCGGTGCTCCAGGGTCGGGTCACCTCGCTCCAGGGCCAGCAGTTCGCGGCCCGGGTGGCGGGCGCGTCCGGGGCGAAGGTCAACCTCCAGGCGGACCTCAACATCGATCAGAACAGCGGGAACGTGACCGGTCGGCTGGCGGCGAGTTCGGCGGGCGGATGACCATGGCGACCACGACGCTCACAGCAGACGGAATGCGGCGCGACGGTCCCCCAGGGCTGCCGCGGCTCCTCGCCGGGCTCGACCCCGGTGGCGGCACGATGACGCTCGCCGATCACGAGCAGGTCCACGGTCCGTTGCCCCGCACCCCGGGGCCGCAGTTGATCGACGAGGTCGACCGAAGCGGCCTGCGCGGCCGCGGCGGCGCCGACTTCCCCACGGCGACGAAACTCCGCGCCGTCGCGGAGCGCGCCGGGCGGCGGGGGTCCTACCTGATCGTCAACGGGAGCGAAACCGAGCCGGCGAGCGGCAAGGACGGACTGCTGTTGTCTCGCCTGCCGCACCTCGTGCTCGACGGCGCCGTGCTCGCGGCGGCGGCGGTGGGCGCCCGGGAGATCGTCGTCAAGGTCGGCGAGCGGGCGACGGCCACCCACCGCGGGTTGCAGAGCGCGCTCGCGGTCCGCAACGACGGGATTCCGGTCAACCTCATCGCCGGACCCGAGGGTTACGTGACCGGAGAGGAGAGCGCGGTCGTCAACCTCGTCAGCCGAGGCCTGGCGCTGCCGACGCTCGTGCCGCCGCGCCCGTTTGAGCGCGGCCTCCGCAACCGGCCGACCCTCATCCAGAACCCCGAGACGCTCGCTCAGATCGCGCTCGTCGCGCGGTACGGCCACGACTGGTACCGGGAGCTGGGCACGCAGGCCGATCCGGGATCGGCGCTCGTGACGATCTCCGGGGCGGTCGCCGCGCCCGGCGTCTACGAGCTCGCCTTTGGCACCTCGCTCACCGACCTGCTCGCGGCCGCCGGTGGCTCCACCGAGCCGCTGCAGGCGCTGCTCGTCGGTGGCTATTTCGGAACCTGGGTCGAATCCCAGAGGGCGTTCGG
Organism: uncultured Solirubrobacterales bacterium; assembly: GCA_963850335.1. Taxonomy (GTDB): domain Bacteria; phylum Actinomycetota; class Thermoleophilia; order Solirubrobacterales; family Solirubrobacteraceae; genus Palsa-465. Next base: position 332,931 of record CAWKKY010000006.1, read on the forward strand.
GCTCCGGCTCGCCCGGGAGGATCTGCGCTCGGTCGGATGCTCGCTCGGTTCCGGCGTGCTGATCGCGCTCGGGGAGAGCGCGTGCGGGATGCACGAGTCCGCACGCGTGATCGAGTACCTCGCCGAGCAGTCGGCCGGCCAGTGCGGCCCGTGCGTGTTCGGGCTGCGGGCGATCTCAGACGGGTTCAGCGCGCTCGCCGACGGTGTCGCGCACGAGCGCGAGCGCGATCGGGTTCTGCGCTGGAGCGCCGAGGTGCGCGGCCGCGGCGCGTGCCACCACCCTGACGGCGCGGTCCGGTTCGTCCAGAGCGCACTGAACGTTTTCGGGGGCGAGATCGAGTGGCACCGCCACTCCCGCTGCAACGCCGTGCCGGCCGGTCTCCCGGCGCCGGGCGTCCCACCGGCCAGGAGTGCCCGATGAGCAGCCACCTGCGGGTCAATCCGATCATGTGCGAGGCGCATGGCCTGTGTGCCGAGCTGCTTCCGGAGATGATCCGGCTCGACGACTGGGGCTACCCGATCCTCGACGAGACCGAGGTTCCGCCCGAGCTCGTCGGGCTGGCGCGCAAGGCCGCCGACGCGTGTCCGACGCTCGCGCTGCTGCTTGCCGAAGACCGCCGCTGATCACGCACGGGGGTCGGGCGCCGCGCCCGACCGCTACCCGGCGCTCTCGGTCCCGTGCTGATCGATGTACTTCTCGCCGCCGGGCAGGTACTCGTCGGTGATGAAGATCCCCGCCTTCTCCCGCTGCCACCGTGCGATCCGGCCACCGGCCGCCCCGAGCAGGATCCCGATGATCGCCAGGAAGATCACGAACACGACCCGGGAGTTGCCGAGCGACACCTTCGCAGGGTTGCCGATCGCCCAATGCACGAGCACGAGCGACGTGCCGTAGATCGCGCCGCCGACCATCCCTCGGTCGGCACCACCCCACCCGTCGCGGTGCTCGAAGCCCGCGAGGAACCCTCCGACGGCAGCGATCGCGCCGACGATCCAGTACCCGACCGCGGAGGCGCCGACCATCACGCCGGCGAGCGCGCCGAGCGCCGCCGGGATCACGCCACCAATGATGATCTGCACCGGGCGGGGTCTGTCCCGGAGCAACACGAACCGATGCATCCCGATCTCTCTCCTGTCTCAAGCGTCGCGCGGGGACAAACCCTAACGCGCATCGAGCCGCACCGGGGGACCTGGCTCCGGTGGGACCCCGTCGCTCGGCGCGACGAGGTCAAGCTCCCACCACCCGACGTCGTGCCAGTGGCCGGCCTTCCAACCGATCCGGCGGTACACGCCGATGAGCTCGAATCCGAACGACTCGTGCAGCGAGACGCTCGCGTCGTTCGGCAGCGTGATCCCGGCGCACACGAGCTGGAGGCCCTGGCGGCGGAGCAGGTCGAACAGCGCCTCATACAGCGCCCGGCCGGTCCCGCGGCGGCGCCGCACCTCCTCGACGTACACCGAGGACTCACACGCCCACCGGTAGGCGGCCCGCTCACGGTGCAGCGACCCGTACGCGAACGCGATCACGTGGCCGTCGTCGTCCTCGGCGACGAGGTAGGGGTAGCGCTCCGAGATCCGCTCGATCCGCTGTCCGAACTCCGTGGCCGTCGGCGGCACCTCCTCGAGGGAGATCACCGAGGACGCGACATAGGGCGCGTAAATCGCCGCGCATGCGTCCGCGTCGGCGCTCGGATCGGCGTGCCGGATCAGCATGACGCCCGGCAGACTAACGCGGGTTTGCGTAACGCAACTCTGCGTAAAGGTGCCCGACCGCGCCGGGGGCGGGCCGACTCAGCGGGGGAACATGGGGGCGAGCAGGGTCCGCACCGCCGCCTGCGTGGCCGCCTCGTCATGCAGCGGCAGCACGCTGTCCGGCATGAGCACGAACGAGGCGCCGAGCCGCAGCCCGATCTCGGCGAGCAGCCCGGGGTCGCCGGGAATGAGTTCGCCGGCGTCCTGCCCGGTGCGAATGAGCGTCACGAGGAAGTCCCGCACGAGCCGGAACACGGCGCTGTGGTCGCGAGTGAGCTCGCCGAGCAGCGCCTCGGGCTCGACCCGTGCGAGCCGCTCGAGCATCGGATGCTCTCGGATCACCCGGAGAACGGTCACGAACAACGCGGTGGCGCGGTCCTCGACCGGGGCGGCCGGATCGATCGCCGCGCCGATCTGCGCCAGACAGCGACGGCACTCGCGCACCGAGAGCGTCTCGATCAGGGCGGGGCGGGTCGCGAACCGCCGGTACACGGTCATCCGCCCGACGCCCGCCCGGCGTGCGACGTCGTCCATCGTCAGGTGGCGCAACCCTGAGGCGGCGGCCAGGGCGAGCGCGGCATCGAGGATCCGCTCCGAGGTCGCGTCGTCGTCGATGTGGACGTCCGGATCGAGCGCAAGCGCGAGCAGACGCGGGGCGGTGGCGCTCATGCGGCCGCTGCGGCTGCCGCCGGGGCCCCAGCGCCGAGCGGGCCGTGGGCGATCGCCTTGCGGCGCATCCGCAGGCTCATCGGGCCCATCACCTTCAGCCCGCGCGGGAGCACCGGCGTCAGCCCGCGGCTGATGCGCCCGAGCCGCTGGAAGGCGCGCTCATCACGCTCGCTCCACGCGATCCCGAGCCGTTCGCGGAGATCGCCCGGCATCAGCCCGATCCCGCCGAGCCACAGCGCTCGCTGGGGCGGGATGCTCGCGGTACGCCACGCCCACGATGGCATCGGCACCGGCGGAGCGGCGGGACTCCTGACCGAGCGGATCACGCGGTCGACCGAGGCGGTGCGGACGAGCTGCTGCTCGCACGTCTCGCGGAAGTACTCGCGGTAGCCGAGCCAGTCGGCCGGCAGGTCGCGGTCGCGCACGCCGACGAGCCGGCCGAGCGCCCGGTACTCGGCGTAGAAGCGCTCGAGCTGGGGCTCAGTCATCGGCTGGCCGAAGTGGGCGTGTCCGGCGACGTAGGACTCGAGCAGCGTCGCGTGGACCCAGGCGTAGGCCTCGGGCTCGAGCGCGTAGTAGCGCTTGCCGTCCTCGCGCTCGCCGCGGAAGCTCTTGTGCAGCGCGCGCAGGCGGCGCCCGGCCGCGACCGCGTCGTCGCCGCCGTAGACGAGCAGCGTGACCCAGTCCAGGGAGCGCATCAGCCGATCCCAGGGGCGCTGTTCGAAGTCCGAGTAGTCACGGACGCCGGCGCCGACCGTCGGGTGGGCGACCTGGAGGAGCAACGGGTACAGCATCACCGCGTACAGGCGGATGTCGCTCGCGACGGCCCACGAGACGGAGTCGGGGCCGACGAGCACGTCTTGGAGTTCATCGTCGTTGGGGAACGGTGACATCGGCATGGTACGCAACGTAGCAGGTACGTACCATGCGTACCACATGCGTTGTTGGCAACATGCCAAGGACGGTGGCGAGCCGTGTCCGACCGCGATTCCCCGAGCCCAGGAGAGAGCATGAGCATCCAGACCCTGACCGACGAGCAGCGCGCGTTCGTCGAGTCGATTCGTGACTTCGCCCGCCGCGAGTGCGGCACGCGCGAGCAACGTGACGCGCTCACCGATGACGGGCAGGAGGGGCACAACCCCGAGCTGTACGCGCGCATCGCCGAGCTCGGGTGGCTCGGGGTCGCGATCCCCGAGGAGTACGGCGGCACCGGCGGCGGGGCGATCGACCTGTGCCTGCTGTGCGAGGAGTTCACGCTCGGGCTGATCCCGATGGGCTTCTTCGGCGTCAGCATGATCACGGCGGGCGCCGTGGGGCGGTTCGGCACCGAGGAGCTCAAGCAGGAGATCCTCGGGGGCGTTGCCCGCGGACGGGTCGAGGCGATCGCGATGTCCGAGCCGGAGGCCGGCTCCGACGTCGGCAACCTCAGCTGCAAGGCAGATCGGGAGAACGGCGGCTACGTCATCAACGGGCAGAAGACGTGGATCACCGGCGCGCACGAGGCCGACCACATCCTGCTCGTGTGCCGCACGACCCGCACTCCGAACAAGCACGAGGGCCTGTCGATGATCTCGGTGCCAACCGACATCGAGGGAGTTGAGATCCGCGGCATCGACACGATGGGCGGCCGCGAGGTCAACGACGTGTTCTTCACCGACTGCAACGTGCCCGCCGACCGACTCGTCGGCGAGCAGGACCAGGCGTGGATGCAGCTGATGACCGGACTCAACTACGAACGGCTGATCATCGCCGCCAACGCGCTCGGGATGGCCCAGCGCGCCTTCGATGACGTGCTCGCCTACGTCAAGGAGCGCAAGCAGTTCGGGCGGCCGATCGGCAGCTTCCAGGCGCTCCGGCACCGGCTCGCCGATCTCGCCACCGAGATCGAGGCGACCCGCCTGCTCGTCTACGACACCGCCGCCAAGGTCGACGCGAACCCGGGCGCGCTATTCCCGAAGGAGGCGTCGATGGCCAAGCTCAAGGCGACCGAGGTGGCGAAGGCCGCGACGCTCGAGGGCATGCAGATGATGGGCGGCTACGGGTACGCCGTCGAGTACGACATGGAGCGCCAGGTTCGGACCGCGCTCGTGACGACGATCTACGGCGGCACGAGCGAGATCCAGCGCGAGATCATCTCCAAGACGCTCGGGCTCTGAGCGCGGACGGGGCGCGACCCGGTCCGAGGGCGACCCGGTCCGAGCGCGACCCGGGCCGAGCGCGACCCGGTCCGAGGGCGACCCCGGTCCGGGCGGGGACCCGACGCGACCACGTCTTCCCACGCGTGCCCACCCAACGAACCGCGCGGGCATTCGTGGTCGTCTGCGGTAGGCGATCTCCCACGCGCCGCGCGGGACGGCACCGCGTGGGAACCCGTGGTCGCTCGGAAGTTCGTGGAGGGCGGGCCTCCGTCATCCGCCGGCGGTCGCTCAGGCGATGACGCCGGAGAGCAGCGTCGCCATCTCCCCAGCGACGCGCTCGAGCGGTTCGGTCGAGCGGACCGCGCGGGACAGCACGACCGCGCCCTCGACGGCGGCGATGATCAGGGTGGCGAGCGACCGCGCGCGCTCGGGGGAGGCGGTGTGGGCTGCGATCGCGTCGGTCAGGAGCGTCTCCCAACGGATGAAGGCGGCGGCCGCCGCCTCCCGAGCGCCCGGCGTGTGCTCGCCCTCGAGCGCGGCGGCGACCACCGGGCAGCCGGCGCCGAAGTCGGTCTTGCGGAGGATCTTCGTCCAGCTGGCGCAGAACGCCGTGACGGCGCCGACCGGGTCATCCTCGCCGAGCGCCGCGACGAGTCCGGCGGCGGTGAAGTCGCCGGCATATCGCGTCGCCTCCTCGATCAGCTGTGACTTGCCGCCCGGGAAGTGGTGGTAGATCGAGCCGCGGGGCGCGCCGGAGCGCGCGAGCACCTCGGAGAACGACGTCGCCTCGACGCCGCGCTCGCGCATCACCACGGCGGCGGTCTCGATCATCTTCTGGCGGGAATCGGTTGCGCTCATCATCGGTCCTTGACTATGACGCGCATCATAGTACGATCCGCCCCGGCGGATATGACGAGCGTCATACACGCCCGCCGCGACCCAGAGACCGAGGAGCCCGCATGCCGTTGATCGATCTGACCTACCCCGCCGGCACGTTCAGTGCGGACGCCCGCACAGAGCTCGTGGACGAGCTCGGCGTCGTGCTGCGACGCGCCGAGCGGGCGCCCGAGACCCAGTTCTTCCGTGACATCACGTGGGTCAACGTCCACGAGCTTCCCGAGGGCACGATCTTCGCCGCGGGCCGGCCGGTGTCGGAACCGACGTTCCGCGTGCAGGTGACGATCCCTCAGGGGGCGCTGTCGGACCGGCGCAAGGCGGAGTTCGTCTCGGAGGCGACGCGCGTCATCAGCGGGGCGGCGGGACTCGGCGAGGCGGACGGATTGCGCGTGTGGGTGCTCATCAACGAGGTGCCCGCCGGGAACTGGGGCGCGGGCGGACACGTGGTGACGATCGATGACCTGAAGGGGTTCGCCGAACAGGAGCGCGAGCAGTCCGGCTCCGCCGTCGCCGCGTCAGCCTGATGGCGACGAGCGAGCTGGACCCCACGACGACCGCCGCAGCGGAGTGGCATCCGACCGCCTGCATCCTGTGTGAGTGCAACTGCGGGATCGAGGTCCAGCTCGAGGGGCGCCGGCTCGTGCGGATCCGCGGTGACAAGGCCCATCCCGCGTCGCAGGGCTACACCTGCAACAAGGCGATGCGGCTCGACCACTACCAGAACGGCCGCGACCGGCTGACGAGTCCGCTGCGCCGCCGGGCCGACGGCAGTTACGAGGAGATCGACTGGGACACGGCGATCGCCGAGGTGGCCGAGCGGCTCGGCGCAGTCCGCGACGAGCACGGTGGCGAGACGATCTTCTACTACGGCGGCGGCGGCCAGGGCAACCATCTCGGAGGGGCCTACAGTCGAGCGCTGCTCGCCGCGCTGGGCGCGAGGTATCGCTCGAGCGCGCTCGCCCAGGAGAAGATGGGGGAGGGCTGGGTCGACGGGCACCTCTACGGCGGCCACACCCGGGGTGACTTCGAGCACGCCGAGGTCGCGGTGTTCATCGGCAAGAACCCGTGGCAGTCACAGAGCCTCCCGCGGGCGCGGATCACGCTCCGCGAGCTCGCCAAGGACCCGGACCGGGCACTGATCGTGATCGACCCGGTCCGCACCGAGACGGCGGAGATGGCCGACATTCACCTCCGGGTCCGGCCGGGGACCGACGCCTGGTGTCTCGCGGCCGTGCTCGGCGTGATCGTCCAGGATGGGCTCGTCGACACCGTGTTCCTCGACGCCCACACGACGGGAGCGGCGCCGGTGCTCGCCGCGCTCGCCGAGCTGCCCGTCGGAGAGTATGCGGCGCGCTGCGGTGTCGAAGTGGACCTGATCCGCACGGCGGCGCGGCGGATCGCGGGTGCCGAAAGCGTGTCGACGTTCGAGGACCTGGGCGTCCAGCAGGCGCCGAACAGCACGCTCTGCTCCTACCTCAACAAGCTGATGTGGCTGCTCACCGGCAACTACGGCAAGCCGGGCGCGATGCATCTGCACTCGTGGATGGCGCCGCTCGCGCGTTACGACGCCCGGACGGTGCCGACACCGGTGACCGAGACGCCGATCATCGGCGGGCTCGTGCCGTGCAATGTGATCGCCGAGGAGATCCTCACCGATCATCCGCGGCGCTTCCGGGCGATGCTCATCGAGAGCTCGAACCCCGCCCACTCGCTCGCGGACTCGAAGCGTTTCCGCGCCGCGCTTGACGCGCTCGAGCTCGTCGTCGTGATCGACGTGGCGATGACCGAGACGGCGCGGCATGCCGACTACGTGCTGCCGGCGGCGAGCCAGTTCGAGAAGTGGGAGGCGACGTTCTTCAACCTCGAGTTTCCGCGGAACACGTTCCATCTCCGCGCTCCGCTGCTCGAGCCGTTGCCCGGCACGCTGACCGAGCCGGACATGTACGCCCGGCTGATGCGCGCCCTCGACGTCGTTCCCGAATCGGTGCTCGCGTCACTGCGGGCCGCGGCCGATGAGGGTCGGGGTGCCTTCGCGGGGGCATTCCTCGAGGCGACGATGGGCGACCGGTCGCTGAGTGCGCTCGCGCCGTACCTCCTCTACGAGACGCTCGGTCCGACGTTGCCAGACGGCGCCGCCGCGGCCGCCGCGCTGTGGGGACTCGCGCATCGCTGTGCGATGAAGTACCCCGACGCGGTTCGCCGCGCCGGGCACGCCGACGGCGAGGCGCTGTTTGAGGCCATGCTCGCCGGCCGGTCCGGGATCACCTTCACGCTCGACGACTACGAGGATGCCTGGAGCTATGTGAGCCATCCGGATCGCCGGATCGCGCTCGAGATCCCGGACCTGCTCGCGGAATTGACGACGCTCGCGACGGCGCCACCGGACCATACGACGGCCGAACTGCCGCTCATCCTGTCCGCCGGCGAGCGGCGAGCAAACACGGCGAACACGATCATCCGGGACCCGGCATGGCGCAAGCGTGACGCCGTCGGCGCGCTCCGCATCAGCCCCGACGACGCGACCCGGCTCGGGCTGGCCACCGGCGCTCGGGCGCGGATCACGACCGCGAGCGGGTCAGCGGAGGCGTTCGTTGAGGTGACCGACGTGATGCAGGCCGGTCATATCTCGCTTCCCAACGGCCAGGGACTCGACTACCCGGGCGAGGACGGAGAGCCGGTGCTCACGGGCGTGGCGGCGAACGAGCTGACCTCGCTGGAGTGGCGTGACCGGTTCGCGGCAACGCCGCTGCACAAGCACGTGCCGGCGCGCCTGGAGGCGGTGTAGGTCAGACCGGGCGGCGCTGAGCTCACGCCGCCGGCCGGAGGTCACCGGCGGCGGGCTGACGATCACCGAGCACGGTCCGGAACGCGACCTCGTCGACCGGGCGGCCGAACAGGAATCCCTGGGCGTAGGGGTACCCGAGCGCGACGAGACGCTCGGCGTGCTCGGGCGTCTCGACGCCCTCGGCGATCGCCGACATGCCGAGCTCGCCGGCCATCAGGCCGACGGCGGCGACGACCGCCCGCTCGCGGGTGTGGTTGATCTGAGCGACGAACGAACGGTCGAGCTTGAGGACGTCGACTGGGAGCGAGCGCACCAACTGCTCGAGTGAGGACTGTCCGATCCCGAAGTCGTCGATCGCGAGCTGAATCCCGAGGTCGGTCAGGCGGTGGAGCTCCCTCTGGATCTGCGAGGGATCATGGACGACGGCCGATTCGGTGATCTCCAGGCAGAGAGCCGAGGCGGGTAGCTGCCAGGCGGCGAGCCGGCGCTCGAGGTCATCGACGAACGCGCGGTTGGCCAGCTGATAGGGCGAGACGTTGACCGACAGGGTGAACGCATCGTCGATCAACCCGGCGCGACGCCAGTCCTCTGCATCCTGCATCGCGCGTTCGAGCACCCAGCCGCCGATCTGGTCGATCAACCCGCATTCCTCGGCGAGCGGAATGAACTCGTTCGGCGGGACATCGCCGGCGCCGGGCCGATGCCAGCGGGCGAGCGCCTCGGCGCCGCTCAGGATCGTGCTCGGCAACTCGACGAGCGGTTGATAATGGACGTCGAGCTCGCCGTCGCGCAGCGCCGTGCGCAGCGCCACCTCGTCATCAAGCCGGCGCAGGGCGACCGCGTGGAGCTCGTCGTCGAAGACTCGGATCCCGTTGCGGCCATGTGCCTTGATGGCGTACATCGCCGCGTCGGCATTGCGCACGAGCGTCGAGCCGGACACCCCGGCCGCGCCCGGGGGCTGAACCGCGATCCCGACCGAACAGGAGACGTGGACCTCGCGGTCGCCGAGTCGGAAGGGTTGCTCGAGCAGCGTGTGAATGCGTTGCGCGACGCGGAGGGCATCGTCGGGGTCGGTCATCCCCTCGCACAGGATGAGAAACTCGTCCCCGCCGAACCGGCTGAGCGTGTCCGAGGGCCGAATCGCGTCGCCGAGGCGGTCGGCGAGTTCCTGGAGCAGCTCATCGCCCGCCGCGTGGCCGAGCGAGTCGTTGATCCGCTTGAAGTGGTCGAGGTCGATGAACAGCACCGCGAGGGCGGTGTCGTTCCGGCTCGCTCGGGCCAGAGCCTGCTCGGTGCGATCGAGGAACAGCGCCCGGTTCGGCAGGCCGGTCAGCGCGTCGTGGAGTCGCTCGTGGGCGAGCCGCTGAGCGGTCCGCTCGCGCTCCTCGACGGCGAGCAACCGGGCCGAGGTGCGCAGCGACTTCAGGCCCGCGGCGATCAGCGCGAGGACCGCGAGGACGAAGCCGCCGAACAGCGTCCACGCCGCCTTCCGGCTCGACGCGACCTGCGCGAGCAGACGGGAGCGCTCCGCCGCGAGGATCAGATGCCACCGCGTGCCGCCGCTGACTGGTGCGGCCACGAAGTACGAGCTGCCGAGGTTCCCGCTCGACTGCCGTCGACTTGCGGCGAGCAGGCCAGGCTCAGGCAGCGGCGTGCCCTGCACCACGGTGCCCGTTGACGCCAGCACGCGGCCGTTGCCGTCGACCAGATAGGCGCGTGCGCCCTGGACCTCCGGGGCATCGGTGAGGTACGTCGAAGCGAGCGACACGACATAAGCGGACCCGAGGTGGACGTAGATTCGGACGCCCTGCGACGTATTGAACGCGGTGGAGAGCCGGACCATCGGCGCTGCCGGTCGTCCCCACATGATGAGGTCGGAGACTGCCCCGCCGCCGCGGATCGCGCCCTGGACGTCGGGGCTGTCGAAGTAGGCATTGGCCAGCGTCCGGTCACGCTGCGGCCAGACGCCGACGACATCGCCGTTGACCGAGAGGATGGCGGCGAACACGTCACCTGTATGCACGCGGGCGCGGAGCGACTGTTCGAGGGACGCCGACCCGCCGCCGAAGTCGGAGGTCATATCGGCAGGGTCTGCGGCGAGGCTCGCCGCGAGCGTCGCGGAGGTCACGTTCGCGGTCAGCCGCGCCCGGCGCGCAAACTCGGTCTCCGCGTTGTGGCGCAGCGTCGTCTGACTCTGGGCCAGGTAATACGCGACCCCGCCGAGGAGCAGCGTGGCGAGCGCGAGCACGGCCACGATCGACCGGGTGCCGTACGCGCGCATGACGGGATTCTCGGCAGATTCGCCCCCGCGCTAGGCAGTCGACGCTGCGGAACTGGGATCCGTAGAACGCCGTAGATCGCGACCGTCAGGTCTGTCGTGGTCCTGGGTCACTCCGGCCGGCCGCGGAGGGGGCGGCGGGGGAGCGGCGCGTCGCGCTCGTCCTCTGATGGACGATCCGAGACGGAGCGGTCCGACGGATGCTCAAACCATGACTGACCCTGCCGACCGAGCTGGTCGAGCGCACCCGGCCCGCGCAGATACACGATCCCTGCGACGGCGGCGCCGAGGACGGCGACGCCAACCGTGACGAGTTCGAAAACGTTCATGAACCGATGGTACGTCCGTGTTCCTACGCTTGTGTGACAAGCGGCACGGTACGCCGAAATGTGGTCGGCTGGGACGGCCGGGACAGCGGTGCCGCTAGCGCGCGCGGCGGTAGATGCTCACGACCGCGGCGCCGCCGAGGCCGATGTTGTGCTGGAGCGCGACATCGACGTCGTCGACCTGGCGCCTGTCGGCCTGCCCGCGCAATTGCCAGGTGAGCTCCGAGCACTGGGCGAGACCGGTGGCGCCGAGCGGATGGCCCTTGGAGATCAGCCCGCCGGAGGGGTTCACGACCGGGCCGTCGCCGCCGTACGTCGTCGCCTGCTTCTCGACGAGCGTGTGACCCTCGCCCTCGGCGGCGAAGCCGAGCGCCTCGTAGGTGATGAGCTCGTTGGCGCTGAAGCAATCGTGGAGCTCGACGACCTGCACGTCCTGCGGGGCGACCTCTGCCTCCTCGTAGGCGCGCCGGGCGGCCTCCTTGCTCATGTCGTAGCCGACGATCGTGATGCAGTCCGCACTCTCGTCGAAGCTCGACTTCAGATCGGTGACCATCGCCTGGCCGGCGATCTCGATGGCTTGATTCCACAGGTCGTGCTCGTCGACGAACCGCTCGCTGGCGACGAGGACCGCCGCGGCGCCGTCACTCGTGGGCGAGCACTGCAGCTTCGTGAGCGGCTCGTGGATCATCGGCGCCGCCTTGATCTCATCGAGCGAGTACTCGGTCTGGAACTGCGCATACGGGTTGTTCACCGAGTGCTTGTGGTTCTTGTACCCGATCCACGCGTAGTGTTCGGGCTTGGAGCCGAACTTCTCCATGTGGTCGCGGCCGGCGTTCCCGAACATCTGCGGCGCAAACGGACTCGTCTCCGGGTCGCGGATCTGGAACATGCGCTGCACGTGCTTGTCGAGCGCCGGCGTGCGGTCGGTGTACTTCATCCCGAGCGAGCCGCGCTCCATCTTCTCGAAGCCGATCGCGAGCGCGCAGTCCGCGAGGCCGCCCTTGATCGCGTTACGCGCGAGCAGCAGCGCGCTCGAGCCGGTGGAACAGTTGTTGTTGACGTTCAGGACCGGGATCCCCGTGAGACCGAGCTCGTACAAAGCGCGCTGGCCGTAGCTCGAGTCGCCGTACACGTAGCCGGCGTACGCCTGCTCGATCGCGTCGTACCGAACGCCTGCGTCGGCGAGCGCCTTGGCTCCTGCCTCCCTGGCCCAGTCCGGGTAATCCCCCTCCTTGGTGCCGGGCTTGTCGAACTTCGTCATGCCGACACCGATCACGTACGTCGTGTTGCTCACTGATTGCTCCTTGTTCGTTCGACCTCTGGGAGTACGTCGCGGACGATGCTGAGAAAGCCGTGGACGAGCAGCGTCTGGAGCTGCTCACGCGTGAGCCGACCGCGCTCGAGCCACTCGACGCTCGCCGCCTCGGCGAATCCCGAGTAGGCGCGGATCGTCGCCCGGACCGCGGGCGGGGCGGTCGCTGGCTCGTAGGTCTGGAGGGCCTCGATCAACCGGTCGACGGCGCGCTCGCGTGCCTCGTCGAGGATCGCCTCGACCTCGGGATCGCGGCCGAGCCCACGCGTCCCGATCGCCGCCAGCCATGTCCCGCGGTTGAGCTCGAGCATCTGCATCCACCGCTTGACGCTCTCGTTGAGCACGACCTCGATCCCCCGTCCCCGAGCCTGAAGCGGCACCGGGTTGGTCGGCATCCTCATGAGCGAACGGACGACCTCGAGATAGAGCTCGCGCTTGGTCCCAAAGTAGTGATTGAGCAGTCCGCGGGCGACCCCGGCCTCCTTGGCGATCTCGGTCGTCGAGACGGCGGCGTAAGGACGCTCGGAGAACAGTCGGCTCGCGCAGGCGAGGATCTGCTGCCGGCGCTCGTCGTGGTCGAGCCGTCGCCAGCGGGGGGTCGGTGCTGGGCTCCCGATCACAGGTGCGGAGGCTAGCACGGTGTTGGCAGTCTGCCAATTAGGATCTTTGCCGTAACGCATGGGAGCAGCCGCGGCTGCTGCGACCGAAACGCATGAGAGCGCGGCCGAGGTCCGTCGCTTTCTTGCGTCTTGGCCGTTCTTTGGCCGAAACGCACGAAAGCGCCGAGATCGGCTGGCGACCGACGCGGTCCGATCGCGTCCATCGCGTCAATCAGCTGATCAAGATGTATCGTCAACGGTGGGTCGTCGATCAGCCGATCATCCGATCAGCCGGCCGACGAACTCCGACAGGACAGAAGGCAGGGATAGTGGCTGAGAAGGAAATCCGTGGATCTCGCATTCGCCGTGCCGCGAGCATGACCGGCGCGGCGGCCGGCGTCGCTGCACGGGAGGCGACGGCGCGGGCGATTCGGCTCGGCGGAAGTGACTCGGACACGCGCCGGGCGGCCGCCTCGCGCCAGCAGCTGAAGTCCGCGGAGACGCTCGTCAAGGTGCTCGGGAGCATGCGGGGCGCCGCGATGAAGGTCGGGCAGACGCTGTCTGCGGTCGACCTCGGCCTCGTGCCGGAGGAGATCCGCCCCCAGTTTCAGGAGATCCTCTCAAGCCTCCAGCACGACGCCGAGCCAGTGCCGTTCAAGTCGATCAAGAAGGTGATCGAGGAGGATCTTGAAGAGCCGCTCAGCGACTCGTTCACCGATTTCGACGAGGAGCCGATCGCGGCCGCGTCGATCGGCCAGGTGCATCGGGCCGTCCTCGCGGACGGCCGGCAGGTCGCGGTCAAGGTTCAGTATCCGGGGATCGCCGAGGCGATCCACTCCGACATGCAGAACCTCCGGCTCGGGCTCAAGCTGCTCAACGTGATCGCGCCCGGGATCGATACCGGCGCGATCGCTGACGAGATCCGTGAGCGGATCCGCGACGAACTCGACTACGAGCTCGAGGCGTCGAACCACCGCGCCATGGCACGGACGTATTCGAATCCCGCCCATCCCCATCCCTTCATCGTCGTGCCGGACGTCGTCACTCGGCTGTGCCGCGAGCGGGTGATCGTCTCCGAGCTCGTCGAGGCCCACCGGTTCTCGGAGGCGCGGACGTGGGGCGCCGAGCAGCGCGACCGCCTCGGCGAGATCCTCATTCGCTTCTACATCAACGGCCCGCTCCGCCACCGGCTGCTCAACGGTGACCCGCACCCCGGCAACAGCCTGTTCTTCGACGACGGACGGGTCGCGTTCCTCGACTTCGGCTTCTTCAAGCGTCTGCCCGACACCGAGGTGGAGCAGATGATCGCCTCCACCCGAGCCACCTACGACGGCGACGCCGCGGCCCTGTTCAAGGTCATCTCGGGGCTCGGCGCGCTGCCGCCCGACGAGCGCCTCGCGGAGCCGTTCCTGGCGAGCTACCAGGCGATCTTCGGCTGGCTACTCGTCGACCATCCGGTCAAGGTCGACAGCTCGGCGACCGGCGGGATGATGCGGGCGTACAACGACATGCGTCGTGCCGACGGCCTGGACCGGCTGACCCTCCCGGCCGAGCACTTCGTGATGATGCGCGCGGTGATGCTGCTGATCGGCCTGCTCGGTCAGCTCCAGGCGACCGGGTCGTGGCTTGACCTCGCCCGGGAGTGGCTGTTCGGCGACGAGCCGGTCACCGAACTGGGACGGCTCGAGGCCGAGTTCTTCGGCGGCCGACACGAGTATCCGTCCGCTTCGACCACGTAGCCCGCCTCGGGTGCAACTCCGCCGAACAGGCGAGCGGTCGGCCCCGGCGATGGGCCAGCGGGCAGGTCCTGCTCGCGTCATGTCCCCGGCATCGATGTAGGTCGGAACCAGAGCTCGAGATCAGCAGGTCCAGATCTTTGATGAGTGATCCGCACGGCCGCGGTGGTGTCGTCGATCGACGGCGACGCGCTCGGGGCGGAAGATCCCGCGACGCGGTCGCGCGTGCTCGAGCACGTCGCAGGGAAGTCGGCGAGGCTGCCGCGGAACCCTGGCGATCGGACGCCGAAACCCAGCTTCGGGCGGTCGATCACGGCACCGGGCCGTCGAGCCTCCTTGAGCAGTCTCGTGCCCGCGAGTCGCACGGGGATCGCTCCTCGCGCTCATCGCGCCTCGACGCAGCGACGCGGCGTCTTCGACCGCCGTGCCGGTGATCGATCTTCCCGAACGACGATCCCGCACATTCGGGCGTGCAATCTACGCGCCGGACCGTGTCGCAGGCACGCTCCTCGCTCGTCGCGGACGGTCAAGCGCACGCCGTGTGGTTCCCGGGGGTGCATGCACCCCCGGGCCGGCGGGCGCATGCGCCCGCCGGCGGGTCCGCGCATGCGCGGACCCGGTCTACGAGGTCATGCCGGTGAACTGACCACCGGTGACGTTCAGCACCTGGCCGGAGACGTAGTTCGACCACGGGGAGCAGAGGAAGAAGACGCCGCCGGCGGCCTCCTGGGGCGTGCCCGGACGGCCGAGCGGGATGAGCATCGCGGCCATGCCGCGGAGCTGATCCGGGATGCCGAGCTGGACCTTCTCGCCGCCGATCTCCATCGTGTTCGACTCTTCCTTGGTGGCGGTGAGGCGTGTCTCGATGTAGCCGAAGGCGACCGCGTTCACGTTGATCTTGAACTGGCCCCATTCCTTGGCGAGCGTCTTGGTCAGACCGACGACGGCCGACTTGCCGCTCGAGTAGTTCGCCTGACCGGCGTTGCCCATCGTGCCCGAGATCGAGCTGACGTTGACGATCTTGCGGAACACCTCCTCGCCGGCCTCGCGCTCCTTCTTGGCGGGCTCGCGCATGTGCGGGGCGACCGCGCGGCACATGCGGAAGGGGACGATCGAGTGGATGTCCAGCATCCGCTGGAACCACTCGTCGGTCATCTTGTGGATCGGGGCGTCGAGCGTGTAGCCGGCGTTGTTGACCAGGATGTCGACCCGGCCCCACTCGTCGACGACCTTCTGGACGAGCTGGTCGGGGACGCCCGGCTGGGTGAGGTCACCGCCGAACACGAGCGTGTCGCCCTGGATCTCCGATGCGGTCTGCTCGGCGACGTCGCCGTCGAGGTCGTTGATCAGGACCTTGGCACCTTGGGAGGCCAGAAGCTCTGCCGTCGCGCGCCCGATTCCGCGCGCGGAACCGGTCACGATCGCGACCTTCCCTTCAAGAACCGTCATGTCGTTCTGCCTTTCGTTCGCCTGCTGGGGGCGGGAGGATGATGCCAGGACTCGGGAGAAATTGGCGTCCTGTCAACAAGCTGGCGTCGACCCCTGACCCGATAGAGTCACGGCCCCCCAAAACAGGGAGTGCGCATGGGAGAAATGAACGCGAAGGAGTGGCTCGCCGCGTTTGCGGAGAAGCTGGGAACGGAGCCGCCAAGCACCGAGGAGTTCAAACAGTTGCTCGACCTCGCCGGCGAGGCCGCCCACTCGTCCGAGCGCGTGGCCGCACCGGTCGCGTGCTGGGTGACGGCGAAGGCCGGCGTCTCGCCGGCGGACGCGATCGAGATCGCGAAGACCGTCGCGCTCGACCCCGGACAGTGATGGCTGAGCGGCGCTTCGACATCGTCCTGTTCGGCGCGACCGGGTTCACCGGTGGGCTGACGGCCGAGTACCTGGCCGCGAACGCCCCCGCCGACACCCGCTGGGCGCTCGCGGGGCGGAACATGAGCAAGCTTGAGGACGTCCGGCGCCGGCTCGCCGCCGCGCACCCCAAGGCGGGAGAGCTCGAGCTCCTGCGCGCGGACGTGAACGACGCCGACAGTGTCCGCGCGATCGCCGAGGCGACGAAGGTCGTGATCACGACCGTCGGCCCGTACATCCATTACGGCGAGCCGCTCGTCGCCGCCTGCGCGGCGGCGGGGACCGACTACGTCGATCTCACCGGCGAGCCCGAATTCGTCGATGCGATGTGGCTGGCCCACGACGACGCGGCACGCCAGAGCGGGGCGCGGATCATCCATTCGTGCGGGTTTGACTCGATCCCCTATGACCTCGGGGTGCTCTACACGGTCGAGCAGCTTCCCGAGGGCGTCCCGATCAGGATCGAGGGCTTCGTCCAGGCCGGCGGGACGTTCTCCGGCGGCACCTATCACTCCGCGATCAACGCGTTCGCGCGGGTGCGCCAATCGCTTCAGGTGGCGAAGGAGCGCCGGCAGCGCGAACCGCGGCCCCAAGGTCGCCGGGTGCACGGTGCCGCCGGCAAACCGCACCGCAACGAAGTGGTCGGTGGCTGGGTGGTGCCGTTCCCGACGATCGATCCGCAGAACGTGTTGCGCTCCGCGGGCCGCCTCGAGCGGTACGGCCCCGATTTCACCTACAGCCACTACCTGGTGACCAAGAACCTGCCGATGACGGTCGGGCTCGCGCTCGGCGCGGGGAGCGCGGTCGCACTCGCGCAGATACCGCCGACCCGCAAGCTGATGCTGAAGATCAAGGATCCCGGGGAGGGGCCGACGCCCGAACAGCGCGCGAAGGCGTGGTTCCGGGTGCGCTTCGCCGGGGAGGGCGGCGGCAAGCGCGTCCTCACGGAGGTGTCCGGCGGGGACCCGGGCTACGGCGAGACGTCAAAGATGCTCGCGGAGTCGGCGCTCTGCCTGGCGCACGACGAACTGCCGGAGACGGCGGGCCAGGTCACGACCGCGGTAGCGATGGGCGACGCGCTGATCGATCGGCTGACCAGCGCGGGGATCACATTTCGAGTGCTCGAGGAGACGGCATGACAGTCACGGCGAAAGAGGCGACCGACGCCGCCAACGGGGCGTACGGACGGCATCCGGGGCGGCGCGCGCTCCATGCCAAGGGCACGCTTCTGAAGGGGACGTTCACCGCCACGCCGGAGGCGGCGAAGCTGACTCGGGCGGCGCCACATGCAGGGCGAGCCGGTACCGGCGACGGTCCGAGTATCCAACGGCGGCGGCAACCCTGACATCCCGGACTACGCGCCCGACGTGCGCGGGCTCGCGGTGAAGATGTACCTGCCGGACGACACCCGCACCGACATCGTCGCCCAGAGCGCCCCCAAGTTCATCGGCTCCCAGCCGGACACGTTCCTCGATCTGCTGCGCGCGCAGGGACCGGGCGCGTCGGTCGCGTGGAAGTTCCCGCTGTTCCTGCTGCGCAACCCGAGCGCGATCCCGAAGCTGCCGGCGAACCTCCAGGGCCTGCGGCCGCCCGCCAGTTACGCGACATGCACGTATTACGCCGTCCATGCGTTCCGCTGGGTCGACGGCGCGGGCACCGGGCACTACGTCCGCTACACGTTCACGCCCGAGGCCGGAGATCAGCATCTCGGGCCGCGCGCGGCGAAGTCGCGCGGGCGTGACTATCTCCAGGACGACATCCGTCGTCGGATCGAGTCCGGTCCGGTGCGGTTCTCGCTGTGGCTTCAGATCGCGGCGCCCGGCGACGACACGGGCGACCCGTCGGCTCAGTGGCCGAAGGAGCGCCACCGTGTCAACGCCGGCACGCTCGAGCTCACCGCGCTCGAGACCGAGCGCGAGACCGGCGACGACGTGCTCGTGTTCGACCCGACGCGGGTCGTCGACGGGATCGAGCTCTCCGATGACCCGGTGCTCCAGTTCCGCAAAGCGGCGTACTCTGACTCCGTGGCCCGGAGGATGAACGCCTGATGGCTGACAAGTGGACAGCTGCCGATATCCCGGATCAGACCGGCCGGGTGATCGTCGTCACCGGCGCGAACAGCGGGCTCGGACTCGTGACCGCGCGCGAGCTGGCGAGGGCCGGAGCCACCGTCGTGCTCGCGGTGCGCGACACGCCGAAGGGCGAGCGGGCGGCGCAGACGATGAGCGGCGAGCGCGAGGTCCGTCATCTCGACCTGTCCGACCTGTCGTCGGTCGCGGCGTTCGTCGAGGACCTGCCGTTTGACCGAGTGGACGTTCTCATCAACAACGCCGGGGTGATGGCACCGCCGCGGCGGACGACCGCGGACGGGTTCGAGCTGCAGCTCGGGACGAACCATCTCGGCCATTTCGCGCTCACCGGGCGGTTGGTGCCGCGGCTCCGGGCGGCGGAGGCGCCACGGGTCGTGACCCTATCCAGCGGCGCGCACCGGCTCGGCTCGATCCATTTCGACGACCTCCAGGGCGAGCGGCGGTACAACAACTGGCTCTGGTACGGGCAGTCGAAGCTCGCGAACCTGATGTTCTGCTTCGAGTTGCAGAAGCGCGCGACCGCTGCCGGGTGGGACGTGCACAGCCTCGCGGCGCACCCCGGATACGCGCGGACGAACCTCCAGTTCGCGGGGCCGCACTGGTACGAGCAGTGGATCATGCGCCTCACGAACCCGCTGCTCGGCCAGAGCGACGCGATGGGCGCGCTGCCGACGCTGTTCGCCGCGACCGCACCCGCCGTACCCGGCGGCTCGTTCATCGGGCCGGACGGGTTCATGGAGCAGCGTGGGCACCCGCACATCGTCACCGCGGCCGGCAAGGCGTATGACGAGGAGGCGTGGCGGCGGCTGTGGGACATCTCCGAGGAACTGACCGGGGTCCGGTACGAGCTCGCGCCGGCGAGCGCCGCGGCTTGACCTCACTGCGTGACGACGGGCCCGCCGCGCTCGAGTGGGCCGCGCGGTATCTCGAGCGGGTCGGGGAGCTGCCGGTGCTCGCGCCGGTCGCTCCCGGCGAGATCCGGGCGCGACTGCCGGCGTCGCCACCTGATTCGCCGGAGCCGTTCTCCGCGGTCCTGCGCGACCTCGATGACGTCCTGCTCGACGGGATCACGCACTGGCAGCATCCGCGGTACTTCGCATACTTCGCGACGAGTTCGTCGGAGCCGGCGATCCTCGCCGAGCTGCTCGCGGCGACGCTCAACTCGGTCGCGATCCTGTGGCGGACGGCGCCGGCGGCGACCGAGCTCGAGGGGGTCGTGCTCGACTGGGTGGCGCAGCTGCTCGGGCTGCCGGATGGCTGGCACGGCCACATCGAGGACACGGCGTCGACGTCGACGATGACGGCGCTGATCGCGGCGCGGGAGGTGACCGGGCGGGGGGTCGTGGTGTGCTCCGATCAGGCGCATTCGTCGGTCCAGAAGGCCGCGCGGATGCTCGGGATGGAGATGCGCTCAGTGCCGAGTGACGCCCTGTTTCGGATGCGGGTCTCGGAGCTCGGGGACCTGTCGGACGTGGCGGCGGTCGTGGCGACGGTGGGGACGACGGCGTCGACGTCGGTGGATCCTGTGGGGGCCGTCGCGGACGCGCTGGCGGACGCGCTGGCCACCACGCCCGCGGCGTCCGGCGGCTCGGGGGCGCGGCCGTGGCTGCATGTCGACGCGGCGTATGCGGGCGCAGCGATGGTCTGTCCCGAGTTTCGCTGGGCGTTCGACGGGGTCGAGCGCGCGGACTCGCTCGTCGTCAACGCGCACAAGTGGATGCTCACGCCGATGGACTGCTCGCTGCTGTGGACGCGCCGTCCGGACGACTTCCGCCGCGCGTTCAGCCTGATCCCCGAATACCTGCGCACCCCGGATGCCGAGGACGCGCTGTCGCTGTCGGAGTACGGGCCGGCACTCGGGCGCCGGTTCCGGGCGCTCAAGCTATGGGCGGTCCTGCGGTGTCATGGGCGCTCGGGGTTGCAGGAGCACATTCGGCGCGGGGTTGCGTTGGCGGCGACGTTCGCGGATTGGGTGTCGGCTGCCGACGGGTGGGAGGTGTGTGCGCCGCGGGAGTTCTCGGTCGTGTGCTTCCGCGCTCCGGGTTCCGATGAGCGCAACCGGGCGCTGCTCGAGCGGGTCAACGCCTCGGGCGAGATCTTCATCTCGCACGCGATGCTCGGGGGGCGGTATGTGCTCCGGCTGGCGGTGGGTCAGATGAGCACGACGCTTGCGGACGTCGAGCGCGCCTGGGAGGTTTTGCGGCGGGAGGCCGCGACGGACCCCGAGGCCGCGTCGGACCCGAGGCCGCCGCCGGGTCCGGGGCGTAACGGCGCATCGAGAGGGTGAGGGATTCGGCCCGGGCGGCGGCCGCTGAGGGGAATATTTCGCCCGAACGCGCCAGGCACTCGGCCTAGGGCGAAGAACTCCCGCTCACGGTGCATATTTCGCCCCAACCCGTTACTGGAACACGTTTGGGCGAATTATTCCCCCGCGGCGGGCTCGAGGCACGCGGCAAGCGCCCCGAACCCCCTTCTTCTCGATGCGCCTTTTTCGGGCGACGAAACCGTTTAGCGCAGCTCAGATGAGCTCTTGCCGAGCAGCAGCCGCGCGACGACGAGCTGCTGGATCTGCTGGGTGCCCTCGAAGATGTCGAGGATCTTGACGTCGCGGGCCCACTTCTCCAGGAGCTCACCCTCGCCGTAGCCGACGGCACCCGCGAGGGCGACGCAGCGCAGGGCGATGTCGGTGCCGACCCGGCCGGCCTTCGCCTTGGCCATCGACGCCTGGAGCGAGTTCGGCTTCTTGTTGTCGGCCATCCAGGCGGCCTGGAGCGTGAGCAGCCGGGCGGCCTCGTAGTCGGACTCCATCGCGATGAACTCGGACGCCGCCGCGGTCTGACGGTACGGCGGGACGTCGTAGTCGATCTCGACGCCGGCCTCGGTGAGCAGCTCGCGGGTGCGCTCGAGACACGCGCGGGCGACGCCGAGCGCCATCCCGGCGACGAGCGGCCGGGTGTTGTCGAACGTCTGCATGACCCCCGCGAAGCCCTGCTTGGCGGTCTGGATCTCGGGGCTGCCGAGCAGGTTCTCCTTCGGCACCCGGCAGTCGGTGAGCACGAAGTTGGCGGTGTCCGAGGCGCGGATGCCGAGCTTGTGCTCGAGCCGGTCGAGCTTGAGGCCGGGGTTGTCGCGCTCGACGACGAACGACTTGATCGCGCCGCGGCCGGCCTTGCGGTCAAGCGTCGCCCAGACGACGATCAGCTCGGCGCGGTCGCCGCTGGTGACGAAGATCTTCTCGCCGTTGAGGATGTAGTCGCCGGTCGCTTCGTCGAGCTGGGCGGTCGCGCGGATCGCGGCCGAGTCAGAGCCGGCCTCGGGCTCGGTGATCGCCATCGCGGCCCACTTGCCGCCGAAGCGCTTCAGCTGCTCCTCGTCGGCGACGGCGGCGATCGCCGCCTGACCGAGCCCCTGACGGGGCATCGTCAAGAGCAGACCGACGTCGCCCCAGCACAGCTCGATGACGCCGAGCAGGCTCGCCATGTTCGAACCGTTGCGCGTGCTCCCCTCGTCCGCGGATGTCTTCGAGGAGCCGTTCGAGCCAGAGCCGTTCGAACCCGAGCCGCCGGCGCCAACGGTGCCGGCGCCGGCGCCGCCGAGGGCGCCACTCTCGTTCATGCCGTCGATCAGCGCGGCGAGCATGTCGAGCTCCTTCGGGTACTCGTGCTCGGCGAGGTCGTACTTGCGCGAGTTCGTGCGGAACACGTTCTCGGCCACCTGGTGCGCCTGGTTGACGAGCCCGCCGAACTTCTTCGGGACTTCGAGGTTGATCGGCATTAGAGAACCAGCGCTCCTTCCATGATCCCGGCGGCGCGCAGATCGCGGTACCAACGCTCGACCGGATGCTCCTTGACGTAACCGTGGCCACCGAGCAGCTGCACGCCGTCGGAGCCGATCGCCATCCCGCGCTCGGCGGCGAGGCGACGGGCGAGGGCGACCTCGCGGGAGAAGCTGAGCCCCTGGTCGACGCGGCCGGCGGCCCGGTAGGTCGCAAGCCGCATCCCTTCGAGCTCGATCGCGATGTTCGCGACCATGAACGAGACCGCCTGCCGGTTAGAGATCGGCTCGCCGAACGCAGTGCGCTCGTTGACGTAGGTCTTGACGTAGTCGAGCACCGCCTGACCGGTGCCGACGGCGACGGCGCACCAGCCGAGGCGCCCGAGCTGGACGCACTCGCGGTAGACATCGGCGTCGCCGCCGCCGAGCAGCGCGCTGGCCGGGAGGGCGACGTCATCGAAGATGAGCCGGCCCGTGGCCGCGGCCCGAATCCCCATCGCGGGCTCGGCCTCGACGCTGATCCCCTTCGTCCCGGATTCGACGATGAGCAGGGCGGGGCCGCTGTCCTGGAGCTCGGCAGCGATCACGAACAGCTCGCTGTCGGCGGCGCGCGGCACGAGCGCCTTGACGCCGTTCAGCACGAAGCCGTCGCCGCTGCGACGGACCTTCGTCTCCAGTGCGAACGGATCGAACAGCGGCCGCGGCTCGAGCATCGCGAGCGCCGCCGCGGGGACGTTCTCGCCGACGAACTCAGGCAGATAGGTCGCCTGCTGATCGGCATCGCCCCAGAGGCTGATCGCGGTCGAGACGCCGGCGGGGGCGAGGCAGGCGACGGCGATGCCCATGTCCCCTTGCGCGAGCGCTTCGCTCATCAGCACGGAGGTCACCGCTGAGCGCTCCTCGACGGCGCCGCCGAGCTGCTCGGGGACACCGACCATGGTCAGGCCGAGTTCGTTGGCCTGGGCGAGCAGGTCGGCGGGGGTCGCGCAGGCCGCATCGGCGTCCTGGGCGACCTTGCGCAGCCGCTCGAGGCCGAAGTCGCGCACCGACTCGGTCAGCATCTGCTGCTCGTCGCTCGGGGTGAGGTCGAACAGATCTCGGGTCCTGGCCCGGGGCTGGCGCGCGGGCGTGGTCAGCTTCTGGGCGGCGGCGAAGGTCCGTCCGGCGCGCGCGGCGGTGCGCACGGTCGTCTTCGAGGCGCCGTGGAGGAACCGTTCGGTCGGCTGGCGGATGCCCAGCCGATCGATCAGATCGGAGGAGGCAAGGCGGTTGAGCGTGCGCAGGCCGAAGGCCATGCCGCGCTCGGCGATGTTTTGGTCTTGGGGCATCGGCGGCGGGGTCGGGGACGTAACACAATTCAGTGTTACATCGTTTGATGTAATCCTGAACGTTGGCGTATATCTAAGCGCACTCGGGCCGCGGCGGCGCCGCCATCGGTGGCGGGCGGGCATGGTCGTGTGCGATTTACGCGTTTCTTACGTGGGGACCGTCATGCTGCGAAACCGAGATGCGGGTGCTGATCGCCGAGGATGAGCGCAGGTTGGCCGACGCGATCGCCCGTGGGCTGCGCCGGGAGGGGATGGCGGTGGACCTCGCCCCGGACGGACCGGACGCGCTCATCAAGGCGCGGCTCACCCGCTACGACGTGCTCGTGCTCGATCGTGACCTGCCCGGGCTCCACGGCGACGACGTGTGTCGCACGGTTCGCGGCGAGCGGCCGGAGACGGGAATCCTGATGCTGACCGCGGCCGCGTCGGTCGAGGATCTCGTCGAGGGGCTCGCGATCGGGGCGGACGACTACCTGGCCAAGCCGTTTCGGTTCGTCGAGCTCGTCGCCCGGATCCGCGCGCTCGCCCGTCGTTCGGTTCCGCGCAACCCGCCGGTGCTCCGCCACGGCGATCTCGAGCTCGACTCGGCCGGCCGGCGCCTCGTCCGCGACGGGCGACAGATCGAGCTCGCGCGTAAGGAGTTCGCGGTGCTCGAGACCCTGATGAGCGCCGACGGGGCGACAGTGTCGGCCGAGCAGCTGCTCGAGCGGGTCTGGGACGAGTACACCGATCCGTTCACGAACGTCGTCCGCATGACGATCATGACGCTGCGCCGCAAGCTTGGCGACCCGCCCGTCGTCGAGACCGTGATCGGCGTCGGCTACCGGATGGCATGAGGCACGCGCGGACGATCCGGTTCCGGCTCACGGTGCTCTACGGGCTCGTGTTCCTCATCACCGGGGCGATCCTGCTCACGATCGGCTACGCGCTCGTCCGCCACAACCTCGGTACCCGGCCGAACATCCGGGCGGCGCTCCAGAAGCTCGGGATTCACCCGCCGGCCACGAACCCGCCGTTGGGGCGAGCCCTGATCGGAGCCGGCGGCCCGCCGGACTTCCGGGTGATCGAGACGGTGCGCGCTCAGCTGCGCTCCGACGAGCTCCATCGGCTCGTGGTCGAGTACGTCGCCGCGCTCGGCGTGATGACCATGGTCTCCGTCGGTGCCGGCTGGCTGCTCGCGGGACGGGCGCTACGTCCGCTCCGGGAGATCACCGCCACCGCCCGGCGGGTCTCCGGCCAGAACCTCGGCGAGCGGATCGCGCTCGTCGGCCCGGCGGACGAGCTCAAGGAACTCGCCGACACGTTCGACGGGATGCTGGCGCGGCTCGACTCGGCGTTCGCCAGCCAGCGTCACTTCGTCGCCAACGCGTCCCACGAGCTGCGCACGCCGCTCGCGATCATGCGGACCGAGATCGACGTCGCGCTCGCCGATCCGGACGCGAGCGTCCCCGATCTCCGCGCGATGGGTGAGGCCGTGCGGGACACCGTCGATCGCAACGAGCTGTTAATCCAGAGCCTCCTGTTGCTGGCACGCAGTGAATCGGCGCACCGGGTCGCCGAGCCGGTCGACCTGAGCGCTCTGGCGGGCGACTGCGTCACCGATCTGCGGGCTCGCGCCCAGGAGGCCGACGTCGCGATCAGGGTCGATCTCGAGCCTGCCGTTGTCCACGGCGACCCCGCGCTGCTCGAGCGGATGATCGCCAACCTGCTCGACAACGCGATCCGCCACAACGTGTCCGACGGGTGGATCGCCGTGCGCACGCGCGAGACGGCGACGAGCGTGGAGATCGGCGTGTGCAACGGCGGGCCGCGGATCGATCCGGAGGTCGCCGCGGCGCTGACGGAGCCGTTCCGGCGGGTCGATCGCCGCGGCGGCGGGTTCGGTCTCGGCCTGTCCATCGTGCGCTCGGTGGCCGAGGCTCACGGCGGCCACGCGGTGCTCAGCGCCCCGGCCGAGGGCGGCCTGGAGGTCCACGTGTCGCTCCCCGCGCGGCGCACCGCAGAGGACTACTCTAAGGAAACGATCAGAGCCCTTACGAAGAGCTGACGGGGCGCTAGGTACAACCGAGTCGTTCCATCTTCGAGGGGTGAAATCCAGTTGACACGTACCCGCCGTTTTCTTATGTGCGCTGCCGTGCTCGCCGTGGCGATCGGACTCGCCGCGTGCGGCTCCGCGAGCTCCACGAGCTCGACTGCGGCCAGCGCGAGCACGCAGTTCCAGGCCCGCCTCAATCTCGCCAAGTGTTTCCGAGCCCACGGCCTCAACGTTCCCGACCCGACCAGCAACGGTGGCCCGGCCGGCGGCGGTGGGGGCTTGTTCCGCACGCTCCAGAACTACTCGCAGGCGCAGGTCTCCGCGGCGCGTCAGGCGTGCCAGCAGTATTTCGCCCAGGCATTCCCCCGGGCTAACCTGTCGCCCGCCCAGCAGGCACAGGCCCGAGCCGCGATCGTCAAGTTCGCCCAGTGCATGCGCTCGCACGGCGTGAACATCCCGGATCCGACGGCGAACGGCGGCGGCGGCCTCGGCTTCCGCCAGGCGTTCCGCTCGATTGACCGCAACAGCCCCGCGTTCCAGGCTGCCGCGAAGGCGTGTCAGAGCCTCCGGCCGCGATTTGGTCGCGGGGGACCCGGCGGGGCCGCACCGAGCGCGCCCGCGGTCGGCCCCGCCGGCGCACAGGGGAGCGCGAGTGCCTAGTGGGCCTAGCCTCGCCCGCGGCCAGTGGGGGCGGATTGGCATCGCGGTCGTGCTCGCGGCGGCCGCCGCGCTGCTCATCGGCGTCGCGACCAATGCCGCCTCCAGCCGGGGCGCCAGCAACGCGCCGAAAGGGAGCGGCGTCGCGACCGTCCAGCGCCGTGATCTCGTCGCCACCGACACCGAATCCGGGACCCTCAGCTACGCCGATCCGCAGACGATCTTCAATCGCCTGAGCGGCACGATCACGTGGCTGCCCGGCATCGGCCAGGTGATCAAGGCCGGCGGAACCCTTTACAAGGTCAGCGGCCAGCCGGTCATCCTGATGGACGGCCCGGTGCCGGCGTACCGCGACCTCTCCGACGGCGTGACCGACGGGCCGGACGTCAAGGAGCTCAAGCAGAACCTGGTCGCGCTCGGCTTTGACCCGAGCCACCAGATCACGATCAACGACACATTCGACTCCGCGACCACGACGGCGGTCGAGGCGTGGCAGGCGTCGCTCGGAGAGACCCAGACCGGCGTCGTCTCACTTGGCGACGTCGTGTTCCTCCCCGGCTCGCAGCGGATCACCCAGGTGAACACGGTGCTCGGATCGACCGGCGGCTCGAGCAGCGGCTCGGGAGCGAGCAGCAGCACCGGTGCGAGCCTGCACCTCGGCCCCGCTCAGGCGGAGTTCGTGAGTCTGACGACGGCACCGACGACGACCTCGACGACCGCGACGTCGACCACGCCGCCGCCGGCGGCGACGACGGCGGCGGACGCAACGACCTCGACCACGACGACGGACACGTGGACGACGTCGAGCGCGACGACGAGTCAGAACTGCCCGACCGCGAGCACGATCTCCGGGGCGAGCGCCGCCGCCGCGCAGCGGGCGGCGTCGGATTGCCCGTTGCCGAACAACCCCGACCAGAAGTCGAGCTCGCAGGAGCTTCAGCTTGAGGCGCTGATCGCGCTGCTCAAGGCTGAGACGGCGGAGCTTCGCCAGAAGAACGCGGCGTCGAGCGGCAGCTCTCCGAGCGGGCGGTCGGGGTCGGGGTCGGGTTCTGGCTCTGGCACTGCCAGCGGCGCCGGCCTCGCCGGCGGCGCCAGCGGCGCCTCGGGCGGCAGCGGTCGCTCGAGCGGCAGCACCGGGGCGAGCTCGGCGTCCAGCTTCAGCGGCGGAACCAGCGGTTCCTCGGGCAGCGCGAGTGGCGCCAGCTCCAGCGGTGCGTCGAGCGGCGGGACCGCCCAGTCGATCCTGCAGAGCACCTCGACCCAGGTCGTCGTGACCGTTGACCTCGACGCGACCAAGCAGAGCGAGGCGGTCGTCGGTGAGCCCGTCAGCGTCGAGCTCCCCGACGGAACCAGCGTCGACGGCAAGATCACCGAGGTCAGCCCGGTCGCCCAGACGAGCAGCTCGTCAAGCTCGAGCAGCGGCGGCTCGGGCGGGGGCTCCGGCTCGAGTGGCGGCTCCAGCTCGCCGTCGGCGACGATCCCGGTGACGATCGCGCTCTCTGGACACCGGAAGATCCACGGCCTTGACCAGGCGGCGGTGAGCGTCAACTTCGAGCAGCAGAAGGCGACGAACGTCCTCTCGGTGCCGGTGACGGCCCTGATCGCGACCGCCGGCGGCAACTACGCGGTGCAGGAGGCGGGTGCGCCGCACCAGCTGCTGCCGGTCACGCCGGGACTGTTTGCGGCCGGCTACGTCCAGATCTCCGGGTCCCAGATCACGCCCGGCCTGCAGGTGACCGACTCCCAGGGGTGAGCATTCGCCCCATGGTGACTGGACCGAATGACGTCGCCTTGCGCCTGCGCGACGTGAGCAAGGAGTACCCCGGTGGAGTGCACGCGCTCCGCCGGGTGAGCGTCGAGATCGCCGCCGGCGACCAGGTGGCGGTCGTCGGGCCGTCGGGCTCCGGCAAGACGACGATGCTGACCGTGCTCGGGACGCTCGAGCGTCCGACCGAGGGCATGGTCGAGGTCGCAGGCCAGAACGTAATCGACGCGTCGGACAGCGAGCTCGCCGGCCTGCGCGCCCACGAGATCGGCTTCGTCTTCCAGGGCTTTCACCTCCAGGACACGATGACCGCGGTCGAGAACGTCGCCAGCGGCATGCTCTACACCGGCGCACCGCCACGGGAGCGGCGCGAGGCGGCGACGCGCGCGCTCGAGCGCGTCGGCCTCGGCCATCGCCTCGACCATCACCCCCAGCAGATGTCGGGCGGCGAACGCCAGCGGGTGGCGATCGCGCGGGCGATCGCGAAGCGACCGGTGATCATCCTCGCCGACGAGCCGACCGGGAACCTCGATTCGCGGGCGGGTGGCGAGGTCATCTCATTGCTCCATGAGCTCGCCTCCGACGGGGCGACGCTCGCCCTGATCACGCACGACGAGGAGATCGCCCGCAGCTTCCCGCGGCGGCTCCAGATGCGTGACGGGGAGATCGTGGGGGATGAGCAGCAGTGACGACCGTCGCCGTCCGAGGCGGTCCCGCGCCCGATCCTGACCGCGGTGCCCCGGCCGCGCGCGTCGGACCGAGAGCCGCCAAGCTGTCGCCGCGCGAGCTGCTCGGGATCGCCGTCCAGGGGCTGCGCTCGCGGCGGCTGCGGGCGTCCTTGTCAGCGCTCGGGATCGCGATCGGCATCGGTGCGATGGTCGCGGTCGTGGGCGTGAGCGCCTCAAGCCAGGCGAGCCTGCTCGCCACGATCGACAAGCTCGGGACGAACCTGTTGACGGTCACGCCGGGGCAGACGTTCCTGGGGAGCAACGAGGTCCTGCCGAGCTACGCGCTCGGCTCGATCGATCACATGTCCGCCGTCCAGGGGTCGGCGGCGGTGTACGCACTCCCAAATGCCACCGTGCGCCGGACCCCGTACGTCCCGGCCGAACAGACCGGCGGGATCGGCGTCGACGCGAGCGCCCCGGGGCTGCTTTCGACCGTCGGCGGCGAGCTGGCCTCCGGGCATTTCCTGACCTCGAGCACCGAGAACTTTCCCACGGTCGTGCTCGGCGCACAGGCGGCGCAGACGCTCCAGATCCAGAGCGTCTCCGGCCACCTTCAGGTGTTCCTCGGGGGAACCTGGTTCAACGTCATCGGCGTGATGAAGCCGGTCGTGCTCGATCCGAATCTCGACAGCACGGCCTTCATCGGGCTCCCCGTCGCCGAGCGCTTGTTCCAAACGCAGCCGAACGCGTCCGAGATCTACGTCCGCGCGAACGTCAACAACGTCACCCAGGTATCGAACCTGCTCGCGCCGACGGCGGACCCCGAGAACCCGGACGGTGTTCAGGTCAGCCGTCCCTCGGACGCGCTTGAGGCGCGAGCGGCAGCGAAGGGACAGTTCACGACGCTGCTGCTCGGGCTCGGGGCGGTGGCGCTGCTCGTCGGGGCGATCGGGATCGCCAACATCATGGTCATCTCGGTGCTCGAGCGACGGGGTGAGATCGGCCTGCGCCGCGCGCTCGGGGCGACCCGCCGGCACATCTCGGCGCAGTTCCTGACCGAGTCGGCGTTGCTCGCCGCGCTCGGCGGGATCGCCGGCCTGTTACTGGGGGCGCTCGCCACCTGGATCTACTCCGAAGCGCAGAACCAGCCGATGGTCGTGCCCGCGTACGCGCTGATCGCAGCGCCGGTCGCCGGGCTGCTGATCGGCGCTCTCGCCGGGCTCTACCCGGCGATGAAGGCGGCGCGGCTCAGTCCGACCGAAGCCCTGCGCGCCTCGTGAGCCCCGTCAGCAGGTAGGTACCGGCGGCGATCGCGATGATCGCCGTGCTCGGGGGGAGCGACGGGACCGCGTAGCTGAGCGCGAGACCGACCCACATGGCGACGGTGGCGAAGGCTCCAGACAGGGCGATGCCGTGCAGCGGTTTGGTCGTGAGTTGGTGCGCGGCGCCGGCCGGGGCCGCGATCAGGCCGAGCAGCAGGAGTGCGCCGACCGCCTGCGTGGCCTCGGCGGTGACGACCGCGAGCACGACGAGGAACGCGGCGCCGATCAGCCGCACCGGCACGCCCCGGAGTTCGGCGAGTTCGGCGTCAAGGGTCGCGAGCAGCAGCGGCCGGAACAGGGCGAGCACCCCGAGCACGGCGAGCAGGCCGATGAGCGCGGCGAGTGCCGAGGCGCCGGCGCTGAGAGAGTAGATCGAGCCGAACAGCGTGTTGACGGTCGTGATCCCGCTCGTGCCATGGGAACTTCGGGCGAGGATCTCGATGAGCAGCACGCCGATCCCGAGGACCCATGCGAAGGTGATCCCGATCGGCACGTCGTCGACCTGGCCGCGGCGGCCGAGACCGCTCAGAACACCGGCGAGCCCGAGCGTCAGCACGAACAGACCGACCCGGGCGTCGACCCCGATGACGACGGCGGCGATCGCCCCGACGAACGCGACGTGGCTGAGGGCGTCGGCGGCGAACACCTGAGCGCGGAGCACGACGAACCATCCGGTCGTCCCGCAGGCGAGCGCGATCAGCGTCCCCGCGAGATAGGCGTTGCGGACGAACGCGTGAGCGAACATCAGCGCCGGCTCCGGCGGCGGGTGACGGCCCAGGTGAGGACGTAGAGGCCGGCCGCGAAGGTCGTCGTGTAGAAGCCGACCGGCCACGGGCTGAAGTAGGCGACCCCGAGGCCGAGCCAGGTCACGAGCACGGCGGCGGCGATCGCGAGCAGGAGGCTCCGGCCCGGGCGCATCGTCACCAGTTGGGCGGTGGCCGGTGGCGCGACGAGGAGCGCGAACACGAGCAGCGCGCCGGTGATCTGGCTCGTCGCGGCGACGGCGAGGCCGAGGATGAGCAGGAAGGCAGCGTCGAGCAGGCGGACGGGGATGCCGCGCGCGTCGGCGACCTCGGCGTCGATACTGGCCAACAGCAGTGGGCGGCCGACGAGCGCCACTAGCGCGATCACGCCGACGGCGACGCCGAGCAGCACGTAGACCTCGGTCCGGGTCACGCCGAGGACGGTGCCGAACAGGAGCGTTTCCGGTCCGCCGAGGATCGCGTGGCCGAGCGACAGGAACCAGTAGCCGAGCGCGAGCCCGGCCGCCTGCACCGTTCCGACGATCGCCGTGTCGCCGCTCGAGCCGCGGTGCCGGGGGCGGGCACCGCCGGGGCGGCCCGCCATCGCGAGCGCCGCCCCGCCGCATGCGAGGTAGTAGCCGAGCGCGGTCGGAATCCCGATCAGGGCGGCCCCGGCGGCGCCCGGGAACGCCATCACCGACAACGTGTGGCCGGAAAAGCTCTGGCGGCGCAGCACCATGTACCAGCCGACGGTGGCGGCGAGGACGGCGACGATCGTGCCGGCGAGCAGCGCGTTGACCATGAAGCCGTAGCTGAGGAGCTGCCGGAGGTCCTCGATCGGGTTCGGCGAGAGCGACGGATTGAGGCTCATGGGTGGCGGTGGCCGTGGACGTGGGGCGCCTCGGGCTGGCCGACGACGACGAGCTGCCCGGCGCCGGTCCGGAGCACCTCGATCGGCAGGCCGTACAGGCTCGTGAGCGTCGGCGCGGTGATCACCTCATCGACCGATCCGCACACCGCCCGCCCGTTCGCGAGATAGACGACCCGGTCGAGGTAGCCGACGAGCGGATTGACGTCGTGGGCCACGAGCAGCACCGCGACGCGCTCCCGGGTGCAGATCCGCTTGACGAGGGCGGCGACGGCGGCCTGGTTGGGCAGATCGAGACTGTCGAGCGGCTCGTCGAGGATCAGCATCTCGGGTCGGCGGACGAGGGCCTGGGCGAGCAATAGCCGCTGCTGCTCGCCGCCGGAGAGCTCGCCGATCGGGCGGTGCGCGTACCCGCGCGCGCCGACGAGCCGGGTGACCTCGTCGATACGGGCGTGCTCGGCCCGGCGGCGCTCGCGGGCGCGGGGGGTGAGCGCGACCGGGACCCCCCAGCGATCGCCGTCGAGGCCGAGTTGGACGAGGTCGATGCCCCGCACCCGGGTGTGCTCGTCGAAGCCATGGCGCTGGGGGACGTAGCCGAGCCGCGGGCGGGCCGCCGCCGGAGTTTCCCCGAGCACCGTGATCTCGCCGTCGCGCAGTGGCACGAGGCCGAGCAGCGCCTTCATCAGTGTCGACTTGCCGGCCCCGTTGGGCCCGAGCACGGCGATGAACTCGCCCCGTTGCACGGTGAGATCGACGTTGCTGAGGATCGTCCGCCCACCCCGGGCGACGGCGACGCGGCGGAGCGTGAGTGCGGGTCCGGAGTCCGCGGTCATCGGTTCCTCGACGCCTGCAGTGCCCGCGCGAGGCTCTCGAGCTGTGCGGTCTGCCAGCCCTGGAACGTGGTTCCGCGCGGGGTCAGGGTCTCGGTGACGGTCGCCACCGGGATTCCGTGGGCGCGCGCGAGCGAGGTGAGGCGCTCGACCTCCGGGGTGACGTTCTGATCGTTGTAGACCCACACCTTGATCTGGCCGTCGGTGATCTGCGCCTCGGCGGTGCTCGCGTCCGCGGCGCTCACGTCCGTGCCCTCGGCGATCGCGTTCAGGAAGCTCTCCGGGGTCCGCAGGTCGAGTCCGAGCGCGTCCGCCATGGGGACGAAGATGCTCTCTGAGGCCCCGACCGGGACGCCGGCGTAGGCGCGCCGGATGCGGGCGATGGCGGCGTGGTAGGGAGCCAGGGCACGGTGCTCAAAGGCGGCGAGCCGCTCGGTGTACTGCGCCGCGTGGGCTGGGTCGACGTGGATGAGGTCCTTTGTGAGCGTGTGCGCGACCGTGTCGACGTTCGCCGGGTCATACCAGCGGTGAGGGTTGTCACCGGTGTGCAGGTGCAGGAGCGAGCCGACGTTGAGGGTGACGCGATCCGGCGCCGGGGCGGCGGCGACGAGCTGCGAGGCCCAGCGGTCGTACCCGAGGCCGTTGACGATCACGAGCCGGGCGGCCGAGACCTGACGGGCGTCGGCGACGGTCGGCTCGTAGGAGTGGGGATCCGTCGCCGGGTCGTTGATGATGCTGGTCACGGTCGCGTTTGGACCGGCGAGCTCGGCGGCGACGGCGCCCCAGACGTTCTCGGCGGCCACGACCCGCGGGGTCGCGCTGCCGGTCTCGGCGGCGCCCGTCGCGGCGCAGCCGGCGATGAGCGTGCCGAGGAGCACGGAGGCGGCGCAGGCGACGACCCTCATGGCGATCACCCTACCACAACAATGGGACTGAGTCTCATTCCTATTTGATCATTTGGGCGCTAGTCTTGAGCGCGATGGCGGCGAACGGTTGGAACGAGCATGTTCACGCGGTCCTGACGCGGGCCGGTCTTAAGCGCGGCGGGGCGCGTGACCGCGTGATCGAGCTCCTCGCGGCGCAGCCGTGCGCGCTCAGCGCCGTCGAGATCGAGGATGCGTTGCGGGCGCAGGGTCGCGCTGGTCGCGCCCCCGGCCGCGCGAGCATCTACCGCGTGCTCGACCTGCTCGTCGAGCACGGCCTCGTCGAGCGGATTGCGGTTGGCGACGGGCAGACCCGGTTCGAGCGCGTGCTCCCGGACGGCCACCATCATCACCACCTCGTCTGCGAGCAGTGTGGACGGCTCGTTGCGTTTGACGACGCCGGCCTCGAGCGGGCGATCGCGGAGCTGTCAGACCGGCTCGGCGTCCGGGTCGACAGCCACGACGTGCTCCTGCGCGGGTGCTGTCAGCGCTGCGGCTGACGGCGCTTGTTACCAGGCGTCGATGTGGGGCCGGCGCTTGTGTGGGTGGGCGGGCGCGTGCGGCGCTCGAGTGCGCGGCTCGTCGAACAGCTGGTTGATCCAGCGCCGCGTGTCGGCCGGGTCGATCACGTCGTCGATCTCGAAGTACTCGGCCATGCTGATCCCCTTGCCGCGGTCATAGGCCGCCGCGACCGTCGCGTCGAACACTCGCTGGCGCTCGACGGGGTCCTCGATCGCTTCGAGCTCGCGTCGCATTCCCAGCCGGACGGCGCCCTCAAGGCCCATCGCCCCGAACTCCGACGTCGGCCAGCCGACGGTGAAGCGCGGCGCCTTGAAGCCGCCCCCGGCCATCGCCTGGGCGCCGAGCCCGTAGCCCTTGCGCAGGACGACTGTGCCGACCGGGACGCCGAGGTTGGCGCCGGTGACGAACATCCGGCTGAAGTGGCGAACGGTCGCGGTGCGCTCGGCCTGGGGGCCGACCATGAAGCCCGGCGTGTCGCAGAGGAGGAGCAGCGGGAGATCGTGCGCGTCGCACAGCTGCATGAACCTGGCTGCCTTATCAGCGCCGTGGGCATCGATGGCGCCGCCGAGGTGGCTCGGGTCGTTGGCGATCACCCCGAGCGGGCGGCCGTCCACGCGCGCGAGCGCGGTGACCATCCCGAGACCGAAGCCGCGGCGGAGTTCGAGCACCGAGCCCTCGTCGAACAGGGCATCGACGACCGCGCGGACGTCGTAGATGCGCTTACGGTTCGTCGGGATGAGCTGGCGCAGGCGGGTCTGGTCGGGGACCGGGGGCGGTGTGGCGCCCGCGTTGGTCGATCGCTGTGTGAAGTAGCTGAGGTAGCGCTTGGCGGCGCTCACCGCCTCGGCATCGTCCTTGACCCGGAGATCGACGACCCCGTTCGGGTACTGGACGTCGATCGGCCCGACGTCCTGAGGCGGGTAGACGCCGAGGCCGCCGCCCTCGATCATCGCCGGGCCGCCCATCCCGATGCTCGAGTCCTCGGTCGCGATCACGACGTCGCAGCAGCCGAGCAGGGCGGCGTTGCCGGCGAAGCAGTACCCGGAGGCGATCCCGACGAGTGGCACGAGCGCGCTCAGCCGCGCGAACAGGTGAAACGCCCGGCAATCGAGCCCCGCGACGATCGGCATGTCGACGTCGCCCGGGCGCCCGCCGCCTCCCTCGGCGAACAGGACGACCGGCAGGCGACGATCCTCGGCGAGCTCGAACAGCCGGTCCTTCTTCAGGTGGTTGCGCATCCCCTGGGTGCCGGCGAGCACCGTGTAGTCGTAGGACATGACGACCGTCGGTCGGCCGTCGATCTCGCCGACGCCGCCGACGAGGCCGTCGGCCGGAGTCCGGCGGACGAGCTCGTCGCGGTCCCGGCGGCGCTCCTGGGCGGCGAACATGAGCGGCCCGTACTCGACGAACGAGCCCTCGTCGACGAGTTCCGCGAGGTTCTCGCGGGCGCTGCGGCCTCCGCGCTCGTGGCGCTTGGCGATCGCCTCGGGGCGGGCGGCATCGAGCGTGAGCGCGTGGCGGGCGATGACCGATTCGAGGTCCTCCCGGGGCGCGTCCGCGTCCGCGGCATCGCTGAGGTGATCGGTCGCCTCGGCAGGGTCGCCGGGGTGGACGACCGCGAGCAGCTGACCCTCATCGACGGTGTCGCCGACCTCGACCTCGACCTGGGCGACGACGCCGTCGTGCTCGGCGATCACCTCGTGCTCCATCTTCATCGCCTCGAGGATCACCAGTGCGCTCCCGGCGGCGATCGCCTCACCGGGATCGTGGGCGATCGCGATCACGGTGCCGGCGAACGGCGCGTGGACCGCGGACGGGGAGGTGGTCGCCATCCGCGGATGATCGCGTAATTGCGCCGGCGGCTGCGCCCACCCGTCGCCCCGGATCGTCGCCGAGCGTACATAAACACTACGTACAGGTTTATCTACACAAGCGTGTGGGCAGCCGAGTAGTACGCAAATGATCCGAGCACAGGAGGCAGCATGTCGTCGGCAATCGAGCAGTCAATCGAGGTCGAGGTACCGGTCTCGACCGCGTACAACCAGTGGACACAGTTCGAAGAGTTTCCGCAGTTCATGGAAGCGGTCACGGAAGTTCGGCAGCTGGACGACACCCACCTCCATTGGGTCGCTGAGTTCGGCGGTCGGCAGCATGAGTGGGATGCCGAGGTGACCGAGCAGAAGCCCGACGAGCGGGTCGCCTGGCGCAACGTCGATGGCAAGGACAACGCCGGGGTCGTGACGTTCCATCGCCTCGACGACTCACGGACGCGCCTGATGGTGCAGATGGACTTCGTGCCGGAAGGGATCGTCGAGCGCATCGGCAATGCGATCGGAGCGCCCGAGCGCCGGGTCGAGGGCGACCTGCAACGGTTCAAGGAGTTCGTCGAGTCGCGCGGCGCGGAGAGCGGCGCATGGCGCGGCGAGGTGAAGCGGCCTGACGAGGGCTGAGCCGCGGTGACGTGGATTGGGCCGGCGGGCGCCTACCCGTCGGCCCGGATCGCGTCGAGCAGCTCCTCGGGGGCGACGTTGTCGCTGGCGTCCTTGGCGGTGTGCTCGAACAGGACCCGGTTCCCGGGCGCGATCACGACGGCGCCGCCGAGCTGGCTCGCGCTCCCGATGGTGCGGCCCTGGACGATTCCGGTCCTAGCAGTGGTGAGGATGCCCTTGGCAACGACGGTCGGACCGAGGAGCTGGCTGGTGGTGCCCTTCCGGGCGCCGATCGCCTTGTAGCTGACCCGCTTCTCATCGGCGAGCACCGGCAGCTCGATCTTCTGCCGACGTCGGAAATGCGCA
The DNA here is from genome assembly GCA_963850335.1 of uncultured Solirubrobacterales bacterium. Lineage (GTDB taxonomy): Bacteria > Actinomycetota > Thermoleophilia > Solirubrobacterales > Solirubrobacteraceae > Palsa-465. The sequence continues at coordinate 369,597 of CAWKKY010000006.1, forward strand.
GCATGCCGCGGCGTCGCCTGTCCGATCAGCACAAGATCGGCCCCGGCGGCCTCGAACTGCTCCCGAGCGCGATGCAACTGCACCGCGTGTGCTCGGCAGTACGTTCAGCCGTAGTGGCGCAGCCACACGAGCGCGACCGGCCGCTCGCGCCACAGGTCACCGAGGCGGACGTCGGTGCCGTCCTGATCGGGCAGGACGATCTCGGCGAGGGCCTCGGCTCGGTTGAGTGGGCTCTTGGGCGCCATCTGCGGACACGCTACCGGGTGGCGATCGTGAAGCTGATCGTCTTAGGAGTGGCGCTGCCGGCCGCATCGGACGCAGTGAACACGGCCTTGTAGCTGCCCGGCTTGACCGCCTTGCCGCCGATCCGTCCGCTGAACGCGACCTTGTTCAGCGCGGTGTGCGCGGTCCGCGTCAGCGTCGCGATCGTCACCGTCCGGGTGCAGCGCGGTTTCTTGCGCAGCGCGGTGGTGGCCGCGACGCAGCGACCGCCGACGCGGCGGCCGGCGAGGGTGGTCTGGATCGCGATCTTGACCGTTGCCGCCTGGTCGAGGCGGAACGAGAAGGTCGTGCCCTTCTGATGGCGGACCGCCGCCGTCCGGCCGGTCAGTGGCGTCGAGGCGGAAGCAACCGTGAACGTCGCGTTCGTCTCGGCAAGGGCGGTCATGACCGCCTTGGTCGGCTTCGGCGTCGGCGCGGCGACGGTGTGCGCGGCGCTCGTCTGCGCCGTGGTGCCGGCCACGTTGGTCGCCGTCGCTCGGCAACCGTAGGCGCCGGGGATGAACGCCGTGAGCGTGCTCGCGGTCGCCCCGGCGATGTCCTTACCGGCAAGGGTCCACTGGAACGCGGTCGACTGCGGTGCGTGGTAGAGAAACTCGCCGGGCAGGTCGGCCGCCCATGACGCCGATCGGCACGTCAGCACCGAACCGATCGCGGTGCCACCCGTGATCGCCGGCGCGCCCGTACCGGCTGGCGACTCGACGAGCACGGGGAAGCTCGAGCTCCCCGCCGTCGCGCCGTTCGTCTGCAGGTCACCGCCGCCGCTGCCGTCGAGCTTGGCCCACGCGATCATGTTGGCGTCGGTGCTACCGGGGGCGCCGTTGGCCCAGTAGATCTTGCCCGCCGCCGCGTCGATCGCCACCCCCTCGGGTCCGTTCACCGTCGCGCCGGCGGGGATGGTCAGATCGCCGCCACCACCCGTGTTGTCGAGGTTCGCGAACGAGATCTTGTTCGCGGCCGAGTTGGCCCAGTAGAGCTTGCCGTTCGCCGCGTCGATCGCCACCCCTTCGGGGTCAGACAGCGGGCTCGCGCCGGTCGTATTGAGCTCGCCACCGCCGCTGCCGTCGAGCTTGGCGAACGCGATCTTGTTGGTGGCCCCGAACTCCGCCCAGTAGACCTTGCCGAGCGCCGGGTCGACCGCGAGCCCCATCGGCTTGCTCACCGTCACGCCGGGCGTCGTCAGGTCGTGGCCGCCGCTGCCGTCGAGCGCCGCCCAGGAGATCTTGTTGGCGTTGGTGTCCGCCCAGTACAGGCGGCGCGCGATGGGGTCGATCGCCGCCCCTCCGGGTTCGGCGTTGTTTGTCGTGTCGCCAGTACCGGTCACGTTCAGATCACCGGCGCCGCCGCTGCTATCGAGGTTTGCGAACGAGAAGATGCCGTGACCGAAGTCGCCGTCCGCGACCCAATAGATCCGCCCCGTCGTTGAGTCGACCGCGAGGCCAAACGGGGCGTTCGTCGTCGTGCGGCCGGTGAGGTTCAAATCGCCGCCACCACTGCCATCGAGGTTCGCGGATGCGATCCCGGTCCCGTTGAAGTTGTCCCAGTAGACGCGATTGGCCGCCCGCGCGGAGGACGCCGCGCCGACGATGATCGCCGCACAGACACCTATCAGTACGCCCACGCGCCCTGCGAGCCCCATCCCGTCCCTGGAGATAGCCACGGTCCACCCATCCTCTCGTCGCCCCTGTAGAGGGGTCCAACCTACTCGCACGACCGAGCGTGCGCAACCCCGAGGGCTCGAGCCGACGCCGGTCCAGGTCAGTATTGCGAGATACTTGCGCATAACGACGATGAGTGAGCCTGAGGCGGAGCTGCTGTGGACCCCCTCGCCCGAACGGGTCGAGCGGGCGACGATCACGCGTTACGAGCGCTGGCTCGAGTCGACGCGTGGGCTGACGTTCGAGGACTACGCCGCGATGTGGCGCTGGTCGGTCGACGACCTGGAGGCGTTCTGGGGCTCAATCGCCGAGTTCTGTGAGGTGCGGTTTGATGCGGAGCCGACGGCGGTGCTCGGGTCGGACTCGATGCCGGGCGCCGAGTGGTTCCCCGGCGGAACGCTCAACTACGCCGAGCACATCTTCCGCGGCAAGGAGGACGACGCGCTCGCGGTGCAGTTCGCCTCTGAGTCACGGTCGCTGGACTCATGGACGTGGGGTCGGCTGCGGGCCGAGACGGCGTCGATTGCGGCCGGGCTGCGGGCCTGCGGGGTCGGTCCGGGTGACCGGGTCGCGGCGTACATGCCGAACATCCCGGAGACCGTGGCGGCGTTCCTGGCGTGTGCGTCGATCGGCGCGGTGTGGTCCTCGGCGGCGCCCGAGTTCGGCGCCCGCAGCGTGATCGACCGGTTTGCCCAGATCGAGCCGAAGGTGCTGCTCGTGGTCGACGGCTACCGCTACGGCGGCAAGGACTTCGACCGCAGCGCGTCGGTGGAACGGATCGCGTCCGAGATGCCGTCGCTGGAGCGCATTGTTCGCCTGGGGTACCTCTCGGGTGATGGCTGGGAGGACGGATTCCTCGGTGCCGATGGCGGCGCGCTGACGTTTGAGGCGGTGCCGTTCGACCACCCGCTGTGGGTCCTCTACAGCTCGGGGACGACGGGGCTGCCGAAGCCGATCGTCCACGGTCAGGGCGGGATCCTGTTCGAGCAGTTGAAGAACTCGTGGCTCCAACTCGATGCCCAGGCCGGCGACCGGATGTTCTGGTTCACGACGACCGGCTGGATGATGTGGAACTTTCTTATCGGCGTGCTCCTCAGCGAGGCGTCGATCGTCCTCTTCGACGGCAACCCGGGCTACCCGAATTTGGGGACGCTGTGGGACCTGGCGGCGGACGCCGACGTCACCTGCTTCGGCACGAGCGCGGCATTCATCGGCTCGTGCATGAAGGAGGGCATCTCGCTGCGCGACGACTCGCGGGATCTTCGTTCGCTTGCTGCGGTCGGCTCGACGGGATCACCGCTCTCACCGGAGGGATTCCGGTGGGTCTATGACGAGGTCGGGTCGGATACGTGGCTGTTCTCGACCTCAGGCGGCACCGATGTCTGCACCGCGTTTGTCGGCGGCGTGCCGATCCTGCCGGTGTACCTCGGTGAGCTTCAGGGCCGATCACTGGGAGCGGCAGTGGAAGCGTGGGATGAGGACGGGAAGTCGGTCGTGGACGAGGTCGGCGAGCTCGTGATCACGAAGCCGATGCCGTCGATGCCGATCTTCTTCTGGGGCGACGAGGATGGCTCGCGCTATCGCGACAGCTACTTCTCGATGTATCCCGGGATCTGGCGCCACGGCGACTGGATCAAGATCACCTCTCGGGGGACGGCGATCATCTACGGCCGGTCGGATTCGACGATCAATCGCGGCGGGATCCGGATGGGGACGAGCGAGATCTATCGGGCGGTCCTGTCGATCGACGAGATCGTCGATGCGCTGGTCGTCGACGTGGCGGGTCGTCCCGGATACGACCAGGGGTGGATGCCGCTGTTCGTCGTGCTGCGGGAGGGCGTCTCGTTGGACGATGCGCTGGTTGCCGATATCCGCCGCCGCGTGCGGGAGGACTGCTCGCCACGGCATGTGCCGGATGAGATCCGCCAGATCACCGAGGTCCCCCGGACGCTGTCGGGCAAGGTGCTCGAGGTGCCGGTGAAGCGGATCCTCACCGGGACCCCGGTGGAGCAGGTGGCCTCGCGGGAGTCGTTGGCGAACCCGGCGGCGCTCGACGTGTTCGTGGAGCTCGCCCAGTCGAAGGAGTAGCCGGGCGGGCTGGCCGGGCGAAGGAGTAGCCGGGCGGGCCGTCCGCCCCGGGGCGTTTGTTCCAACTCTGTGCCAGTTCGTCCGATTTGCGCTGGGCGGGCGCAGAATGGACGGCATGCAGCGAGGGGAGTCGGTTTGGCTTTGTCGGCGCCTGCGCCTGCGCGTGCGCGAGCGGGGCTCGTGCCGCCGGGGCGCGGCGGTTGGTTATGGGAGTTTGGTGGAACTATTCACCCAAACGCCCATAGCCAAAGTGGGGCCGGGGCATGGGTGACGTCGCCGACAGGGTCATCGCGACGATCGCGCGGCGGCAGGGCGGCTACATCACACGGGCGCAGCTCCTGGGGCTGGGACTGACCGCGGAGCGAATCAAGTACCGGATCCGGATCGGCCGGCTGATCCCGGCGTATCGCGGCGTGTATGCGGTCGGTCATCTGCCGCGCCTGCCCGTCGACCGGGCGTATGGCGCGCTGCTCGCGTCCGGAGGGAAGTCAGCTCTCAGCTATCGGTCGTCCGCGAGCCTGTGGGGCTTCTATACCGACTGGAAGTTCCCGTTCGAGGTGACGACGCCAGAGGACCGGCGCCCGACCGGGGTCACGGTTCATCTGAGCCGCACGCTGATCCGCGCCGACATCCGGTACCAGCTCGGCCTGCGGACGACGAGCCCGGCCCGGACGGTGTTCGACATGGCGCCCCGTCTCAATGGCCGGCAACTCCGGCGCATGGTCGACGACGGTCGCAACCGCCACCAGCTGCGGGCCGGCGAGCTGTGGGATCTGGCGGTGCGGCTGCCGCATGCGCCGGCGGCGGACCGGATCAAGGAGCTGCTCAGCGGTGGGCACAACCCGACCCGCTCAGAGCTCGAGGCGCTGTTCATCGAGATCTGTGTTCTCGCCGGTGTGCCGATCCCGCTGCTCAACGTGATCGTCGGTGGTGTGGAGGTCGACGCGTACTTCCCGGTGCAGGGGGTGATCGTCGAGCTCGACAGCTATGCGTGGCACTCCGGTCGCCGGGTGTTCGAGTCAGACCGCAAGCGCGATCGGGAGCACCTCCGTGCCGGGCTGCCGACGCTTCGGTTCACGTGGGAGTCGATGACGTTTGACCCGCACGGCGAGGCGGCGCTGCTCCGCGACGTGCTCGGATTCGGCCGCGCGGCCGCCTGAGCAGCCAGGGACCGGGCGGTTCCGCAGACGCGAACCCGCTACATCACAGGCGGCGCGGTGGCCGTCACCGCGAACGGGCACGGCTTCGACACCGCAGCCTTGCGTCCCCGGTCACCGATGAAGACCGCGCGGGCGCTCCAGGAACCGGCGACCGTCGGTGTCAGCGAGGCGCTCCAGGCGCCGCTCCCCTTGGCCGTGACGGTCGTCGTCACCGGCGTGGTGCCAGACGGGCCGGTGAACGTCGTGACGACCGAGCCGCGGCCGTGCGGGGTGATCGTGCCCGACGCCACCTGGAAGGCCTTACCGACCGTCGTGCCGGAGCATGCGATCGAGACCGACGACGACTTCGGGCGTGACGGCGCGCGCGGCGTGCGCGTCAGCGCTGACAGGGACGAGGAAACGATCGTCTTGCCGTTGACGACGAGCACGAGCCGCATCACCGACGGCGAGACGTTCTTCAGCGGCAGATTGAGCGCATCGGTGAGGCCGCCGGGCACCTTGAAGAAGCCGGAGTTGGCGGGGATGCAGCCTCTCACGCCCGGCAGCAGCACGATCGGGTTGCGACACGTGTTCGCCGGCTTGAACTCGGCGAGCTTGCCGTCGCAGAACTTGATCAGGCAGGTGGCGCGGAGCTTGACGGTCGAGTGCGTGAACGAGACCGTCGCCAGGATCGGCCCGGGTGCGTGGGTGGACTTGCACTGCGCGGTCTTCGCCGTGTTCAGGGCGAAGTGCCGCGTGTAGGTGAGCACGAGCCCGTGGTACCTCGTGGATCCGTCGGTGAAGTCCGAAACGTAGGACTTGCCCGCCGCGATCTGGGCGCTGACGAAGCAGTCGGTCCGGTTGCCGCTCGTGACCCCGACGGCCGGGAACGTGTTCGTCGCGGCGTAGTGCTCGAGGGCGGGTGTCGACGACGTCGAATACTTGATCACGAGGTACGCCGGTGAGGACTTCGAGACGCTGAGGCCGCCGTCGTGGACCGAGGCGGCGAACGAGCCGCCGGTGGCCTTGAAAAACGACGCCGAACCGGTTGCTGCCGAGGCGGCAGCGGGGGCGATCGACAAGACCGCGACCACAAGCGTCAACACCATCCCCCTACGCATGGGTCGGGACCCTATCAGCAACTTTGCCCAAGCCTCACCTTCCTTCCTCATCGAGGAAGACTTACGTTCCTCTCAAAGAGAGTGGGAAGCATTACGGGAGCGGCCGTCCAACCCCGGACACATCCGGGCAACCGCAAGGGAGAACGAGATGTCCCTCAAACTCAAGCGAAAGCTCGCGATCGGCGGCGCCGTCGTCGCCGCCGCCGGCCTGACCGGCGGCGCATACGCCGCGAGCAGCGGGGGCACGAACCCCCGCCAGGCGTTCATCAACGACGTCGCCAAGCGGCTGAACGTCAGCCCAACGGCGCTCAACGACGCGCTCAAGGGCGCCTACCAGGATCAGCTCAGCCAGGCGGTCAAGTCCGGCAAGCTGACCCAGGCTCAGGCAAACAAGATCAAGCAGCGGATCGCCAAGCGCCCGCTGGCGCCGATCGGCTTTGCCCATCGCGGCTTCCTCGGCCGCGGACCGGGCGGACGTGGATTCGGCGCGGGGCTCCGCGCGCGTGGCCTCGACGCCGCCGCGAAGTACCTCGGGCTGACCAACGCCCAGCTCCGCACGCAGCTGCGCTCAGGCAAGTCGCTCGCGCAGATCGCCACGGCACAGCACAAGTCCGTGTCCGGTCTCACCAGCACGCTGCAGGCCGACATCAAGGCGCGGCTGGACAAGGCGGTCGCGGCGAAGAGGCTGACGAGCGCCCAGGAGCAGAAGATCATCAGCCGGCTCGACCAGCGGCTGAACAAGCTCGTCAATCGCAAAGGCCTCGGCCACGGGATGAGGCATCGAGGCTTCCGCCCCGGTGGTCCCGGTGGCATGCTGCCCCCGGGTGCGCCCGGGCCCTGACCCGCCATCCCGCCACGAGCCTCTTACAGACCTCTCATCGAGTTCTGAAGGGTTTCTCACAGGCGCTTGGTGTACTGGCATTTGAGAGCCCTACGCACGTGAGCAGGAGAAACTGAGACACATGAAAACCTGGAGCCGCATCCTCCCCGTCGTCGCTGGAGCGATCGCCGGCGGTGCCATCGCCCTCGTGGTGGCCACCGGCAGCAGCTCGACCAAGACGGTCACGACGACCGTCGTGCAGCCGGCGAAGGCGACCTCGTCCATTCCGACCTCGCTCGGAGGTCGTGGGCTGAGCGTGAACCAGATCTACAAGCAGGCGAGCCCGGGTGTCGTCGACATCCTCGTCACCGACCAGACGAACACCCCGTTCGGCGGTTCCCAGCAGTCCCAGGGTGAGGGCGCCGGCGTCGTCTATGACACCAAGGGCGACATCCTCACCGACCAGCATGTCGTGGCCGGCGCGACGAGCGTCACCGTTCGCTTCCAGGATCACAAGTCGGTGAGCGCCAAGGTGCTCGGTACCGACCCGAGCACGGACGTCGCGGTCATCCGCGTCAACGTGCCCGCCTCGGAGCTGCATCCGATCGCGCTGGCGGACTCCTCGGCCGCGCAGGTCGGCGACCCGGTGATCGCGATCGGCAGCCCGTTCAGCCTGCCCGAGACGACGACCACCGGTGTGGTGAGCGCCGTCGGGCGGAGCATTCAGGCACCGAACAAGTTCACGATCCCCGGCGCGATCCAGACCGATGCGGCGATCAACCCCGGCAACTCGGGCGGTCCGCTGCTCGACGCCAGCGGGCGCGTCCTCGGCCTCGTCGATCAGATCAACACGAACACCGGGCAGAGCTCCGGAGTCGGCTTCGCGGTTCCGTCGAACACGGCGGCGCGGGTCGCCAACGGCTTCATCACCGGTCATCCGATCAAGCACGCGTACGTCGGGGTCAGTCTTGACCCGACAAGCTCGGGCGGCGCACGGGTCTCGACCCAGCCCGACGCTCAGGGCAACGCGCCGGTCCGGTCCGGCTCGCCCGCGGCCTCGGCCGGGATTCAGCCGGGTGACCTGATCACCGCGATCAACGGGAAGTCGATCAGCTCAACCGACGACTTCATCAACACGGTCGACGGCTATTCGCCCGGCGACACGATCACGATCACCGTCAACCGCGGCGGCCAGACGAAGACGTTCAAGCTGACGCTCGGCGCGCGGCCGAACACATCGACCAACGGCGGCTGAGCACACAGGGTCCCTGATGGGGGGAACTTCGAGCCGGGCGGCGCGGTGGCGTCGTCCGGCTCGTGTTGTTCTTGGTCGTTGGACCGCTAAAGCGGAGTCGGGGCGGAGGTCGAGACCTGTGCCAGCGTCCGCTCCATCAGTTCCTGATGGACGCACCGGGTGCGACCGGTCCGCCGGTGCCAATCCCCATTCGAGTCCAGGTTCCACGAGAACGTATCGTCGGCGAGACACCGCTCGATGGTGTCCTCGAGCTCGGCCTGGAGCTCCGGCTTCTCGACCGGGGCGATGAGCTCGACCCGCTTGTCCAGGTTGCGGGGCATGAGGTCGGCAGAGCCGATGTAGTACCGGTGCTCATCGCCGCGGTGGAAGGAGTAGATCCGTGAGTGCTCGAGGAAGCGGCCGACGACCGACACGACAGTGATCGTGTCCGAGACCCCCGGCACGCCCGGGCGCAGGCAACAAATGCCGCGCACGTTGAGCTGGATCGGCACGCCGGCCTGCGAGGCCCGGTACAACGCCTCGATGATCTGCTGGTCGACGAGCGAGTTCATCTTCATCCGAATCGAGGCCGCCTGTCCCGCCTGATGAGCCTCGATGGTTCGCTCGATCTCGTTGATCAGCGGCTGGCGCATCCAGTTCGGGGCCACGAGCACCTTGCGCTCGTGCTCCGGATGGCCGTAGCCGGTGAGCGTGTTGAACATGTTCGCGACTTCCTTGCCGAGCTCGTGATCGGTCGTGAACAGGCCGAAATCCTCGTACAGACGGGCATTCTTGGCGTGGAAGTTGCCGGTCCCGATCATCACGTAATGGCGGATCCCGTCTCGCTCGCGGCGGACGACGAGAATCGCCTTGGCGTGGGTCTTGAGCCCGGGGATGCCGTGGACGACATGGGCGCCGACCTCCTCGAGGGCGCGGGACCAGCGGATGTTCAGGCGCTCGTCGAAGCGGGCCTTGAGCTCCACCATGCAGACCGCCTGCTTGCCCTTCTCGGCGGCCTCGATCAGCGATGGCACGAGTGCCGAATCGTCAGAGGTCCGGTACACGGTCATCTTGATCGCGAGCACGTTGGGGTCATCGACCGCCTGCTGGACGAATCGCTCGACCGAGGTCGCGAACGAGTGATACGGGTAGTGCACGAGCACGTCTCCGGCGCGCATCGGGGCGAACACATCCGGCTTCTCATCGCTGTCGCCGGGGCGCGGTCCGAACGCTGGGTGCGTGAGCGGGGTCCACGCGGGCTGGCGGAGGTCAGGGTGGCCCTCGATGCCGGCGATCTGCCACAGGTCTGAGAGATCGAGGAGTCCTTCGACGTCGTAGACCTGGACCTCCTCGACCCCGAGCCAGTCGATCAGGTGGCTGCGCAGGGTCGGGTCCATCCCGGCGCCGACCTCGAGCCGAACCACCTCGCCGAACCGGCGCCGACGGAGCTCGTCCTCGACCGCCTGCAGCAGGTCGTCGGCCTCGTCGGAGATGTCGAAATCGGCGTCGCGCGTAACCCGGAAGAGATCCCAGCTGCGGATCTCCATCCCCGGGAAGAGCTCATCGAGGTGCCGGGCGATCACGTCCTCGAGCGGGATGAAGGTGTCCTTGGCGATCTCGACGAAACGCGGGAGCACCTCCTTGGGCACCTTCACGCGGGCGAACGCGTTGTTGTCGTTCTGGGGATCGTGGAGCTGGACGATGAGGCTGAGCGACAGGTTGGAGATGTAGGGGAACGGCCGCCCCGGGCCAATCGCGAGCGGTGTCAGCACCGGGAAGATGTGCTCGCGGAAGTGGCGCGCGAGCTCGCGCGGGTCCGCCTCGGAGTCCGCAGGCGAGACGATGCGGATCCCGTGTTCGGCGAGCTCCGGCCGGATGACCTCCTGGAACTGAAGAGCATGCCGGCGGTCGAGCTCGCGGACGCGCCGGGCGATCAGCCCGAGGAGTTCGCTCGGCGAGATGCCGTCAGGGCCGCGGGCATCGATCCGTGCGTCGACCTGGTCGTGGACGCCCGCGACCCGGATCATAAAGTTTTCGTCGAGATTGGTGACGAAGATGGCGAGGAACTTGACCCGCTCGATCAGGGGCAGGGTCTCGTCCTCGGCGAGTTGGAGCACGCGGTCGTTGAAGTCAAGCCACGACAGCTCGCGATTCGTGTAGAGCGAGGTGTCGGTGAGTTCGAGCGGAGCGTCCACGTCGGCGTGGCCGTTGGCGTCGGAGACGCCCGCGGACGCGGTGTCGATCGGGTCGTTCACGACACCCTCTCCTCGAGCCCCGCGATCGCCGCGAGCTCGGATGGGCGCAACAAGGTCACAATTTCTCCCTTCGCGATGGCCGCGAGGCCACCTTTCTTCATCCGCGCCTGGGCCCCCGTGAGATCGTGGAGTGTGAGCGAGAAAGACGGGTCATGGCCGACGAGCAGGACGTCGCCCAGTCCGGCGGTCAGATCGTGGACGTCGAACGGCTCGCCGGAGAGCGCCGGCTCGACCGTCACGCTGATTCCCAGCGGCTCGCAGGCGACCTGCGCGGTCTGCAACGCCCGGAGCTTGGGACTGGATAGGCAGGCGTCGATGTTCGTCCCCAATCGCGCAAGGGCCAGCCCCGCCGCCTCCGCCTGACGTACGCCCAGGTGAGTGAGGGGACGCTCATTATCGGGGAGGCCATCCGCGGCCTCGGCGTGTCGCAGCAGCCAGAGCATCCAGTGAAATCAATACGCATTGTTGCGTACTCATCGAGGGGATCTGAAATTTTCACGCTCGATCGAGCTGCGGCGGCAAGAGCCGACGCCCACGCGATCGGATCCGCGCGTACGGCTGGGGCAGCTCCCCGATCATCTCCTCGACGCGGTCAAGCAGCTTCCGCGCGCGGCGCGGTTGGCCCCAGCGGTCCTCGGACGCGGCCATGGCGAGCAGCGTCTCGATTGCCTCGCGATGATCAGGATCGCTCGGCCATTGCGGCTGGGGCGTGAGGGCGCTCACGTTTGCGCAACGGTACGGGTTGCGGCCGAGAAGTGTGTGACGTCTTGGTTAAGAGGCCGTCTGGAGCGGTGCGGCTCAGCCGACGAGCAGCCGGCGCCCGAACACCCGCTCGAACGCCTCGCCGTCGCCGTAGCGCTCGATCGACCACCGCGGGAGCAGCAGATCACCGCCGGCCTCGAGGTGGAGGTCGACGCCGTGACCGTTCGTGCGCAGGCGGACCTCGCTGACCGCCTGGTCACGGCCGCGCTCGAGATGCTCGGCGAGGCGGAGGATGAGCGCACAGCGCTCGAGCAGATCCTCGTCGCTCGGCTCGGCGAGATCCTCCATCTCACCGAGGCGGGGCGTGCCCTTGCGGTGGTACCGGCTCATCTGGGCAATGAGCGCCCGCTCCCGGGGATCGAAACCCGGCAGCTCGGCGCTGATGATGAGGTAGCGGGAGTGCTTGTGGTGATCGTCGTAGGAGATCGTCATGCCCACGTCGTGGAGCATCGAGGCCGCCCACAGCAGCTCGCGCTCGCCGGGCTTGGCCTCGAACAGCCCATTGCGGACGAGCGAGTCGTGCATCTGCAGCGCGAGCAGCGCGACGTGTTCGACGTGTGTGATGTCCGATTCGTACTGGATGGCGAGGTTGCGGACCGCTGCCTCTCGAACGTCCGGGATAAGCGGGTCGTGAGGGTCGAGCATCGTCCCGCCAAGGAACACGCCCTCGCGCAGGCCGGCCTCGGTCGCCTCGATTCCGGCGAACGAGCCGAGCTCGATGACGGTCTGGAGCGTGATTGCGGCGGCGAGGATGATGTCCCCGCGCCCGAACTTGATGCCGGGAACGCCGCCGCGCTCGGACACCGCCAGGCCGGCGAGCGTGTCGACGAGATCACCGATCGCTTCCGGCGTGATGAGGAACCCCTGGATGCCGATGTCGTGCTGGCCGGCCGCACGCTGCGCCGCTGCGGCGAGGTTGCGTACGGCGCCGCCGACGCCGGTCAGACGCGGCCCAGCGGTCGGCAGCCAGTCGAGCGCGCCGAGCGTCTTGCGCACGTGGGCGCGCACGCGGGCGAGATCCTTCTTCCTGGCGGGCCCGTCACCCGGGAGAAAGTGCTCGGTCAGCCGCACCGCGCCCAGCCGGAACGACTCCATTGCGAGCGGACGGCGGTTGGCGACGCGAGTGAGCTGCAGGCTGCCGCCGCCGAGATCGACGACGGCGCCGTCGGAGAGTGTCGTCGTGTTGATCGCGGCGATATAGCCGAAAAACGCCTCGTCGCGCGCCGAGAGCACCTCGATGTCGACGCCGGTCTCCCGCTTGGCTCGGGCGAGGAACTCCTGCTGGTTGGTGGCGTCGCGGATCGCGCTCGTTGCCACGGCGTGGATCTGCTCAGACGACAGCTGGTTGGCGCGACAGAAGCGGGCGAACACGGACAAGGTCTCGATGCCCCGGTCCATCGCCTCGTCGCTCAGCTTCCCGGTCGCCTCGAGACCCTCGCCGATCCGGACCGTCTCGTACAGCTCGTCGGTGAGCTTCCACCAGCCACCCGGGGCGTAGCTGAACACGACGAGTCGCCAGGAGTTGGAGCCGAGGTCGATGACAGCGACCTGCCGGGGCTCGGCATCCAGCTGTCCGGCCGCGCGCGTTGATCGCCAGCTCACGTCGCCATCATCGGCCCCGGGGCGGACGGCTCGCCCTGCGCGACCCCGCTCTGTGCGAGAAGATCAATCAGCAGGGTCGAGAATCCGAACCCGCTGGCGGCGAGGCCGCGGCCGGTCAATGGGTTGTAGTACTCGCGGTAGCCGTAGCGATCGACGGACATCTCGAGCGATCGGGTGATGCGCTCGGCATCGGCCTCGTAGCCGAGCGCGCGCATGGCGGGGACGAGCAACCAGCTCGTGTTCATCCACGAGGGCCCGCGCCAGCAACGCCACATCGCGAATCCGGGCTTAAATGAACGTTCGTTCAAGGCGACGGACGGGATCCCGACCGCCGCCCGGTACCGCGCCGGGTGCAGCAGGTGCTCCTCGACGAGCCGGCGCCGCACGTCCTCCGGCATCCCGTCGAGGGCGAGCGGCGCCAGCGAGGACCAGGTCGAGACGGTGACCGGCCGCTCGCGCCGGCCGGCGAGGTCGAAGAACAGTCCCGAGCCCTCGTCGTAGCAGCGGTCGAGGAGTGCCGACTCGGTCCGCTCCGCCCGGGCCGCGTAGATCGCACCGTGCTCGGCATCGAGCCGGGAGAGCGCCCGCAGTGCGAGCGCGTAGAACACGTTGACCGCGACGTCCTCGACGTGCTCGTCGTAGTGCGTCGCGATCTCGGCCGCGTCGTAGCCGAGGCGGCGATAACGCTCGATCAGCCAGAAGTGGCCGGTGCGGTCATGGCGCATCCGGCCGTAGACGTCGTCGTATTTGGGCGAGTCATCGAGCCCTGACTCGTCCGGGAGGATGATCGTGAGCAGCCCGTCGCCGTCCGGGTCGCGCTCGCGCGCCAGCCAGTCGTAGTGCAGCCGGAGCTGGTCAAGCGCCTCGACGGCGAAGCCGGGCTCGTCCGGCGAGGCTTCGGCGACCCGCTCCCAGGCGAGCGCAAGCAGGGGCGTCTGGATCGTCGCCGTTGCGGTGCATCCGAACACGGTGTGGGTGCCGTAGAACGGCGCCCGGCGCCAATACGCCGGCCGGTCCCAGAACGCGGTGTGGGGGATGAACCCGTCGAGTCGACCAGCGCGGACGAGGGTGCGCAGCTCGGCGCGGGCCCGGGCGGGGTCAAGGTGGCGCCAGGCGAGCGCGTGATAGCACGAGTCCCAGTACCACTGGTGGCGGTAGCGTGGCGTCGCCGGACAGCTGAACGCGTAGCGGACGCCGTCGCTCGAGCGGTGGCCCTCCCGCCAGTTGCCCTGGAGCACCCGTTCGGCGCGTCGCACGAGCCGCAGGCGGCGTGCGACGTCGTCAGCCAACGAGTTCGTCGTAGGTGACAACGTCGCGGCCGTCAGCGCGGTCGAGCAGCGACTCGAGCGTCGCGACGTGGCCGGGGAGATCGAAGTCGGCCGGGTGGATGTCGATCCGCATGAGCGGTCCGGGCGTGCGGCCGGCGGCGCGGATGAGCGGTGGCGAGAGCGTGCGCTTGAGCACCGTCGAGCTGCCCAGACACAGCGCCGGAGCACGCAGCCGGTGCGACGGGGTGCGCACGCACCCCAGTTCGGCGAACCAGTCGAACTGGGCGCCCAGCACGCCGCGCAGGGCGCGCGTGTAGGCATATCCCGGCGCGACGAAGCCACGGGGATCAAGCTCGATCTCCTTGAGCAGCCGCAGGCCGGTCTGCACCCGCCGAAGGGCGTCGTCGGCGTCAAGGCCGGGAAACTCGGCCGCGGATCCGCCCTGCCAGCCCGCGAACATCCGCCGTGACCAGCCGGGATGACGCGCTGCCTGATGAGCGAGGCCATGCTGGGCGACGGTGTCGCCGCACGCGACCCGACCGCGCAGCCACGCGGCGAGCGCAGGAGCCCGCGCCCCGATCGGGTGCAGGTCGGCGGCCGGGATGACGAGCAGGGTCACCCGGCCCACGCCTCGATCGAGCAGCCAGCTGCGGATGTCGCGCACGCGGGCGAACGAGCGCGGCTCGACGTCGTGCATCGCCACCGCGAGCAGTCGCTGCGTCATTGTCCGAGCAGCTCCTCGAGATCGGCGAGTTCGGCGCTGAGCGCGGCGGATGGCGTCTCGGCGGCGGTGACGACCGGCGCGGCGCACGCCGCCGCCTCGAGGGCCGCCAGCCCGAACGTCTCGTGCGGCCCGGGGAGTGCGACGCAGCGGGCGCCGGCGAAGCTGCGGGCGAGCGCCGTGCGATCGCTGAGGTAGGGCGTGAAGCGCACGCGGCCGCCGATCCCGAGCTGGCGGACCCGCTGGCGGAGCATGTCCTCGGCCGGACCGGTCCCGACGAGCTGAAGTTCCCACGGCTCGGCCGAGCCGGCGGCGGCGTCGAGCAGATCGCGCAGTCCCTTTTCCCGGGCGAGGCGCCCGGCGTACAGGACATGGTCGCCGCGGGCGATCTGCGGGCGGGGGCGGAACGCCGGGTCAAGCCCGAGTCGAAGCGGCAGCGTCGCGCTCCGTCGAGCGTCCGGGGCCGGATCGACGACCGACATCACGGCGTCGACCTCGAGGTAGGCCCGGCGGTACCAGTGCCGGAGCGCCCGCTCGTACACGCGGTGGGGTCCGGGGAGGCTGCCGGCGTGGAGCGCGGCCGAGGAGTGGTGCACGGCGATCACGGCGGCGCCGCACGCGTGGGCGGCCCGGCTCGCCAGCCGGGGCGTCCAATACGGATCGTGGAGCAGCACGACGTCGGGGGCGAGGGTGCGAAGGGTCGCGATCAGCCCGCCGCCGCCGAGCGGGATCCGATAGCCGTTGGAGGCGGCGAGCTGGAGTGAGGGCTGCTCATGGCGCCACGGTTCGGCGTCGGTGATCGCCCGGCCCGGGACCACGAGGTGGTGCTCGAACGCGCCGGTCCGGGCGGCGTAGGCCGCCTTCGCCTCCAGGTAGGTGCGGATGCCGCCGCTGCGCTCGCCGTAGAACAGGGTCACGTCCGCGATGCGCAACCGGCGCCGGGGCCGGGGTCCGGGGCGGCTGACGAGCGCCGCGGCCTCAGGCGGCACGTGCGACCTCGCCCGCCGACGGCCCCGCGGCGATCAGCTGCGCGGGCGCGAGTGCGAGCGCATACGCCGCGGCGAGCTGCGTCCGGGAGCGCTCCCAGGTGCGCCGGCGCGCGGCCACGAGTCCGCCGGTGACGAGCCGGTCGCAGAGCGTTGAGCGCCGGGCAAGCCCGACGATCGCGCCAGCAAGCGCCTCCGGGATCGGGGGCACGAGGCAGCCGTCGCGGCCGCTGTCGATCAGCTCGGCGGCGGCGCCGGCGTCGACGGCGACGACCGGAAGGCCGCTCGCCTGGGCCTCCAGGATCGACTGCCCGAACAGGTCGGCCGAGCTGGGAGACACGTAGAGGTCGGCGGTCGCGTAGACCGCGGCGAGCCGGTCGGGTCGAAGCGGACCAAGCAGCGTCACGGCCGAGCCGAGGCGGCGGCGGAGCGCGCGCTCAATCGCCGGATCGTCGCCGACGACCGCGAGGTGCAGGCGGGGGTCGCGCTCGCGGGCGACCTGGACCGCATCGGCGAGGAGCTCGAGGCCGTGCTCGGCGGCGAGGGGTCCGGCGTAGAGCAGCGTGAAGCCCGCGGGCAGGGCGTCCGGCTCATAACGCGCCGGGTGCACCGACTCCTCGCACGCGCCTGGTTCCCAGCGCGCGATCCGCTCCGGTGTGGCCCCACGCGCGACCAGGAGCGCGTCGGCCGCCGGACCGGGGGACAGGAACAGCCGTGACTCGCCGATCGCCTCCGGGCCGGGGGCGAGATGGTGGCTGATCACGGTGCGGATCCCGAGGGCGCGGGCGGCTGCCCGCGCGGCGTCGGTCGCCCGGCCGCGAGCGCCGAGGTGGACGAGGTCAGGTCGGCGAAGCGTCCACGTGTCGATCGAGCGGTCGTTGCGCACGACGTCGATCGCGTAGCCCGGGAGCGCCTGCTCGCGCAGCCGCGTCAGCGTCCACGGGACTCCGTGCGCCGGGCCGATGTCGTCCGCGACGATGGCCACGCGCGGAGTTCTCTTGTCGTTCATGACGGCAAAGAATCCCCCGCAAACCGCGGACGTTCGTGACCGTCCCGGCAAGTTCTCGTTACCAGGATGTGAACCCCGGGCAGAACGAACGTACCGGGGCCCTATGTACGACGGTCGTCGAACAAGCTGGTAAAGTTCGACACCCTTCGTACAACGACCCTGAACTGGAGGTGGGAATGACCGAGCGCGAGCAGACGTACGATCTCGACACGACCCGGCTGCTCCGCGCACGCCGGCGTGCTGACGGGGTCGTCGCCGAATACATCCGCGAGCTGTCCGGACGCCGCGATGAGTGCCGGACGCCCACCGAGCAGGAGGCGGATCCGGCGCGGGCGGCTGCGGTGATCGTCTGAGCGGGAGCGCTCAGCCGGTGGCGCGGCGCGAGCGGGCCACGAACGCGGCGGAGATCGCGGCGCCGGAGAGCAGGCCGAGGATGAGCAGCGCGACCAGCGCATGCCGCACGGTCCCAGCGCTCGCGCCGGCGGCGGGCTCCGCAGCGGCGGCGGCGGGCGACACCGGATGGCCGGCGGCGGTGGCGAGCCGCGGCACGACGTCGAGCGCGGCGGTCGCGAGCGCATCGCTGCCGCCCGCGGCGACGCGCGTTGTCGACAGGACCGTCGCGTTGATGGCGCGGCCCCGCGCTGCCAGTCCAAGCCCGGCCGGCATCACGACGAGCACTGGGCCGTGGACGACGCTGCCGAGCTCGGCGGAGAGAAACCGGGCGTAGGACCCGGGGCGGTTGAAGAGGACGGGCACGACCCCGAGATCGCTGCGCGAGGCGATCAGGGCGATCTTCACCGGGTAGCCGGCCCGGTCCGCGGCGGCGCAGAGCGCGAACAACCGCCGCTCAAGCGTCGCGGACACCCCGCTGTAGGGAACGAACACGTCCTGGCTGAGGAGCACGTCGCTCGCCGGGTCGCCGTCCGCGCGGGCGATGTCGGCCGACAGGGGCCAGGACCACGAGGACGCGGCGCCGCCCGCGACCGCCAGCACAACGGCGCAGAGCGCGACGAGCGCGCGTCGGCCGGTCATCGACGGTCGCGGGGGCCGGGACGTTCGGGCGGCTTGCGCCCATCAGCGTCCCGTCGGCCCCCGCGGCGCTCACGCCACCGACGGCGCAGCGAGTCCCGGGCGATATAACCGATGACGATCAGCGCCGGGACCGCGAACGCGAGCTGCACGTACCAGTGCCCGAGGTGTGCCGTCTGAACGTGCACGGGGTTGGGCTGGGTCGTCAGCTGACGTTGTTGTACGCCTGCTGGAGCTGTGGGAACGTCGGGATTCCCGCCTGCACCGTCAGCGCGCCCTTCGGTCCCTTGAACTGGACCGTCGGGGTCGACGAGACCTGCTGGGCCTGCGCCGTCGAGATGTCGGTGTTGACCTGGCTGACGAGCGACGGATCGTTCCGGGCCGTCTTCCACTGACTGACGTTCACTCCGGCCTGGTTGGCCAGACCGGTGAGGAAGCTGTCGTTGACGTACCCGCTGTTCTCCGTCTGCTGCTGGCGGTAGAACAGCTCGGCGTAGTTCCAGAACCGGTTCTGCTTGCCGGCCGCATAGGCCGCTGCCTGCTGGGTCTGGAACGTCGGGAGGTCCTGAGTCGCGGTCTCGACGCTGCGGTAGTTGATCTTGACCTTGCCCGTGCGGACGAGGTTCGTGAGCAGCTGCGAGAACCCGGCGCTCTGCGTGAAATCGGCGCACACGGGGCACTGGAGATCCCCCCAGTAGGTCATCGTCACGGGCGCGTTCGGGTTGCCGAGCTGCGTGCCGGACTGAGGCATGCCGCTCAGGATCTGATTGACCTGGGTGACGGTGGCCGACGCCTCCTTGCCCTTCTTGAGCGCGCCACCGCCGCTTGAGCCGATGATCACGGCGGCGACGACGACGACGACGACGAGCGCGATCGCGCCGCCGAAGATCTGCAGGCGACGCTGGCGCCGCGCGGTCTCGGCCTGTTCCTGTTCGGCGGCGAGGCGTGCTGCCCGGGCCGCTTCCTTCTGTTTGGTTCGTGATGCCATCTATTCCGGTCCTGTCCCGAGTTGCTCGGGTCCTTGGTTCGTATAAGTGATGCGGAAGTCCCGCAGAGCGTCAAACACGCGGGGCGAGAAGCTCTTGCATCCAAGCACGTGTCCCCACGCCGCCGCGGCGACGGCGTACGGCATGTGCGTGTGATTCTGGAACAGGAGCAGCATTTGCCGCGGTGCCCACTGCCCGTCGCCCTCGTTGAACAGGGCCTCGAGCTGCTTGACGTCGGCAGCGGGGAGCGTTGGGCTGTACTCGTACTCGATCCGTCCGTGCTCGAGTGCATGGACGACATTGCCGGTCGGCGGCGTCCCAGACGGCTTGTATTCGCCGTCGGAGGCCGGCACGGGTAGTGCGGCCGTAGCTCGCCGGGTTGGTCGCGTAGGTGACCTTGGAGCCGGGGTCGACGTGGGTGCGGTTCTGATCGGTGCGGGCGACCGAATCCGGCGTGTCGACCGTCACGCAGCCGGCGGCCTTCGCCGCCGACGCCAGGTTCGAATTCTTGGCGGCGGGGAGCGTGATGCCGTTGGTGTCCGCGACCTTGATCGGATTCCCGATGCCGGTCTTCGAGGCGCCGGAGGAGATCACGACCACGGCCACGGCGGCGACGACGATCACGGCGAGCAATCCGCCGAGACCGGTCTGGAGTCGACGCTGGCGGCGCTCGCGTTGACGGTGCGCCTGCTCCTCTGCCATCCGCCGCTGGCGGGCTTCTTCCTTCTGCTGCTTGCGAGAGGCCATGGACGATCAAATGCCACTGAAGAACTACGCAACAACGCCCCGAACGAGCAGGATAGCGACGACGAGGGCCGCGACGCCGCATCCGAGCGCGATCACCGCGGCGAGCAGCCGGAGACGAATGTGGCGGGAGTCCATCAGCCGTCCGCCTGGTCGATGATCACCGCGGTGAACGGGGTCCCGCCCGGCGGGGCGATCTGGTACCCGAGGCTCCATTTGCCGACCATCACGAGCGCGGGCGCGGACCGCGAGTAGACGCCTGGTGAGACCTCCTTCAGCCCGTAGTTCTGTTGTGGCATCTCCATCTCCGTGTGGTTGAAGGCAAGCGTGACGGTGGCGCCGCGAACCGGTTGGCCACCTTTGGTGATTCGCAGCGCGAAGGAGTCGGGAGCGGCGGCCTTGTTCGGGGAGATGAGCACCTGCAGCGTGTAGCCATTGCGGTGGACGGTTCGCACAACACGCCCCGGGCCCACCTTCGCGACGGCCGAGTTCTGAAGCGCGAACGACGGTGGCGGCGGAGCGAGGCTGGAGAGCAGGGCGGCCACGAACACTGCCCCGCCGACGAGGATCGTCTCGCCGCTCACCAACCGGCCGAGCAGACGCGAGGCGGCCTCACCGCGCTCGGTGTGGTCGCGCGCGGCCAGCAATCCGGGCTTCGTCCGCAGCAGGTTGCCCGAGGCGAGGCCGAGGGCGAGCACGAGCAGCACGATCTTGACGAGGATCGCCCGGCCGTAGCCGGTGTCCCAGAGGGCGTTGACCGCCGGCAGGTGGATGATCGTCGCGGCGGTGCCGGTGGCGAGCAGCACGAGCACGGAGACGAACGCGACCGCCGAGAACCGCGGGACGACGACCGCGAGTACCGAGACCCGCGACGGCGCTCCGCGGGGACGCTCGCCGCGCAGACTCAGCCACAGCACGAGCAGGCCGATCAGACCGCCGAGCCAGAGCGAGCCCGAGATCAGGTGGACGGCGTCGAGAAACATCGAGAGCCCGCGGGGCGAGGTCTGTCCGGCATGCCCGACGGCGCCGGGGATGATGAGCACGCCGACCGCGGCAAGCACGGCTCCGGCGATCGACGCGAGTTCCGCCACCGACCGCTGCTCCCGATCCGGGCGGTCGACCCACAGGGCGACCGCACCGGCGACACAGAACAGCGCAAAGCACAGCTCGAGGTCGACGTACCCTCGGCCGAACGCCGTGACGCGGAAGAGCGGGATGAGCGCACTCAGATCGAAGGCCGAGCGCAATGAGTCGTTGGCGATGGCCAGGTCGAGGTAGACGGGAATCGCGATCAACCCGATCACGCCGGCGACGATCGTCGACCGGGTGAGCACCCGCAGCGTCGTGCCGGGCACGCGCCGGATGACCGTACGCGCGACCAGCAGTCGGAGCACGAGCAGGCCGATCGCGCTCATGATGCTCGCGAACATCACCCACCGCGCGATGAGAAGCTGCGCGGTGACCGCGGTCGCGCTGACCCGCGGGACCGGGAACTGGGGGGCGGGGCCGGGGTTGGGGCCGACGGCAAACGTGAACGCGCCCTGGACCGGGTGTCCGTCGACCGAGATCGCCCGCCAGTAGACGAGGTACCACCCCTCTCCAAGATGACTCACCGGCACGACGAGCGTGTCGGGATTGGCGGACGACCGTTGCACGGCGGCGGTCGCGTGCTGGGTGCCGGAGGCGTCGGTCACGGACACGATCGCGAACCGTGGCTCGACCGCCTCGTCGAACGTCAGTGAGACGGTCGACGGAGCGCTGTTGAGGACGCCGCTCGCCGCCGGTACGGTCCGCACGAGGTACGCGTGCGCGGATGCGCCGGCGGGCGCGAGCAGCGCCGCGAGGGCAGTCACGACCGCGGCTCCGATCAGCCGCCGCCTCACGCGAGCGGGCGTCCCTCTGATCCGCGACCGCCGCTCACCAGTGCCAGCGCGGCGGCGGCGAGGCCGAGCACTCCGATGATCAGCGCGACGATCGTCAGCGCCGAAGTCCCGCCGCTACCACCGAGGCTGCTCTTCGCCTCGATCGACGGCGCGGGTGCGTCCGAGGACTCAGGGCCCGACCAGTTGACGATCGAACCGTCGGAATACGTCTGCCGAACCGTGAACGTGTAGGTCCGGCTGGCGGCGGGTGTGGCGAGGAACTGGAACAGGGAGTCCTCACCGGTCGGCACCCGGCCGCCGGTCCACGTGACCTTTTGAATGACGGCGCTATCGCCGCTGCCCGTCTGCTGGAGCACGCGATGCCAGCCGGGGGCCGGGACGAACGAGTCGATCGAGAATCCGCTCGGCAGCGTCAGCTCGACTTGGGTCGTCGTGGCCCCGGACTTCTCGGTCGGGACCGCGAGGCTGAAGAGCTGGAGTTTGCCGCTGAGTGACACCGCGGGGCTGATTTCCGCATGGGCCCACGCGGCGGCGGGAGCGAGCAGGAGCACTGCCGCCACCGCCGCCGTGAGCCGCGCGATCCGCGTCATGAGGACACCTTGAGCGTGTACGGCACGGTGACGACGCGCCCGCCGAGCTTCATCTGGAGAAACAACCGCCACGTTCCGGGGACGGGCAACAGCACGCCGAGCGTCAGCTTGCCGGGCGCGGTCGCGTGACCGCTGATCTTCGCTGCGCCGAGCACCGTCGTGCAGTTCGGCGCGCCGGCCCCGCACACATGGGTGTGGAAGTAGTCCAGCGAGCCCTGATGGAAGAAGATCGCGTGGGCGAGAGCTCCAAACCACGGCACGAAGGTCACGTTGTGGCCATGGGAGTCGCGCACGGTGACGTTGACGAACTGGGCCTGGATCGCATGCAGCGATGGGTGGCCCTGGATGTCGACGTGATAGCCGTCGACGGTCTGGTCCGCCGTGAATGGGGGCAGCGCCTTCGGCTTGTACGCGCCGCTGACGACGAGGTTGCGGAACAGCTGGAAGTTCGGCTGCCCTCCGGGGATGTTCGGGTACACGTCGACGAGCACTCGGTAGTGGCCGGGCGCCGGGAAGCGCACGGTCTGCTTCAGCAGCCCGTCCGGGCTGATCGGCGGATGCTCATGGATGATGTAGGCGAGGTCGTCGCGGACGATGATCAGGTGCACTCCGGTGTGCGGCCCGCCACCCGTCTTGTACTGCGTGAGGGGCTTCCCGTTGGGGAGCCGCACGGTGAAGCTGACCGTCGTCGGGCGCCCCGGCGTCACCACCCCGGCCGGCTGAAAGCCAGCGAGCGTGAACACGCGGGCGGCTGCGACCTTGGGGACGCTGACCGCACCGCTGCCCGGCGAGCTGCTGCTCGAGCCGCATCCGGCGAGCGCCCCCGCGGCGGCGAGGGCGGTGAGGGCGAGAGCGGTCCGCGTGCGGGTCATCGGAGCGCCGCCTGGATCGCGTTGTTGAACGCGTTGACGCCGAAGGAGCCCTCAAGCCGGGCGGCGATCTTGCCCTGGCGGTTGATCGTGAACAGCCACGGCTCGGTCTGGAGGTGGAATGCCTTCAACTGCGGGCGTAGCCCCTTCTTGGGGTTGTTGTCCACGTAGACCTCCTGGTGGATGAACGTGATCTGGCTCCCGTAGCGATGCTGGAGCTCGACCGCGATGTCGGTCACGGGGCCGCAGACGCGGGAGATGCAGAGCTGGGGCGTGGAGATGATGAGCGCGATCGGCCGCTTGCCGACCACGTTCTTGAACGAGACGGAGGCCATCTGCTCCGGCGGTATGCGCGTCGTCAGCAGCGACGTGTCGCCGTGGACCGAGGCGGCGGTGTCGGTGCTGATCGCGGGCGGCCGTTGACCGACGGCCGGGATGGGAGATGACGCGGCGACGGCGACTTCGCCGGGCGAGCCGAGCAGTCCGCTCTTGGTCCGGCTGATTGAGAGCAGCGTGTACGTGCCCGCCTTCGGTAGCGGCAGCTGTGCCGCGTAGATCGCCTGGATGCCACCAGGGCCGCTGTTCTGCTTGGAGCGGAACTGCGCGGGGACGGTCATCGGGTCGGCGGGGGCGAGAAACGGGCCCTGCGCCGGGCTGTTCGGCGTGCGCGCGATGTAGAGCGCGGTCGGGGCGTAGACGAACGCGCCGCTGCTCGTGTTCAGGGCAAAAGCGAACCGGCCGGTGCCCGGCGTGAACGTGCCGGTGGCGGCGCCGAGCGTGATGCCGGCGTGCAGGCCGGTGGCGAGCTGCTGGAGCGTCTTGCCGTGGGCCGAGGGGAACTGGTCGGTGCGCGGGTGCAGGGCCGCGGGCAGCTCGGCCACCGCCGGGGCCGGGCCGGTGGTCGGCGGCCCGGATTGGGTCGAGAGCGACGTGCTCGTGGTCGAGCTCGCACCGGAGCCCGAGCCCGAGCCGGAGCCCGAGCCCCTCGAGCTACTCGAGCTCGAGGAGCCGCACCCGGCGAGCGCGAGCACACCGGCGACGGCGAGGAGGGCGGGGAGAGAAGGGGTTCGTGTGGTCATATCTGGGGACGATGCAAGCAGGGTTGTGGGAGGTCAGGTGTTCACCGCGGAGAGCAGCCACAGGCCGAGACACGTGAACGTCACCATCACGGCGAGCATCCAGCGCTGCGATTCGGCGGCCTGGTGGCCGTCGCCGTAGACGACGAGCGCGCGGTCGTGCGCGAGCGCCAGCCCGGACACGTGTCCGGCGACGAGCGCCGCGACCTGGACGTACCAGATCATGGCGGCCGACAGGAGTCCATAGTCGATGCGTGTGCCGGCGGTGCCGAACAGGTTTGCGCCGGTGCCAAACGGGTCGGAGATGAGGGAGGCGGTCGCCTGCCCCTGGGTGACGAGCAGCGAGAAGTAGTGGGCGAGCAGGTAGCCGAAGGCGATCGGGGCGAGCGAGTGGGCGAAGAGGCCGGCGAGGCGCCGAGCCGGATGATCCGAGGAGACCTGTGCCATGCCGGCGACGCCGAGCCGATAGAGGCCGGCGCAGATCCCGACGGAGGCGAGCAGGCCGATCGTCAGCGCAAGCTCAAGCGCGGCGGTGCCCGAGAGACCGAGGTGGCGGAGCGAGCGCTGGAGTGACGGCGAGAGGCTTCGCCACACGGGGCCGTTGATGAAGCCATCGAACGTCGTCGTCCCGATCATCGCGCACACGAGCGCGGTCGTCCCGGGGAGTGGCGTGAGGTCGGTGAGGCCGGAGAGCAGCGGACGGCGCCAGAGCGCGCGGTCGCGGTATTCGAGCGGCGAGATCCGGGAGAACAGATTCAAGGCGACGGCGAATGCATCGCCGCGTGCCGTCCAGGTCTCGATCCCGAAACAGGCCATCCCGCAGAGCTGGAGCAGCGCGTATCCGGCGGCGAGGACAGCGAGGGTCGCGGGGTGCGAGCGGCCCACGAACACGAGCTCGAGCCAGCCGAAGCCGAGGATCCCCGCGACGGCGGGCCATCGCCCGAGGCGGTCCGGGTAGGGGAGCGGGGCGGGCAACGGTCGCGTCCGGCGGCTGAGCAGCCCTCGCGCCGCGCGGGCGAGTGCGCGCCACGGGTTGAACGGGCGAAACACGTCGCCAAGGAGCACGCTGAGGACGGGGAGGCCGACCCAGAAGAGGACGAACACGGCGGTCGGCGTGAGATTCGAGGTTGGGATCTGACTCCCCGCGATGCCGCTGACGACGATGAGCCCGAACACGACGACCCCGGCGGCCCCACACAGCGGGTCAAGCCACCGCGGGAGTCCGATCATGCGCACGCGGCGCGCGTGCTCGAGCCGGGGGCGCGACCACAGCGCCGGCAGCGCGAGGAAGGACACGAGCAGCACGGCGCCGGCCGCCCAGGCGAACAGCCACGCTGGCACCGGGAGGTAGGCGCGGCCGAGCAGCCCGTGGGCGCCCGCCGCGGCCGGCCAGAGGATCGCGCCGGCGAGCAGGGCGATCGCGGCGAGCGTCAGCGCGCGCAGGCGGAGGGCAATCTGTCGATGGTCAGGGCGGTGACGCGCGGCCACCGCCCGCAGGGCAAAGCTCAAGGTGCTCCTTCACGGAGGGCGCCGGCACACGGACACCTTCCCGTGGCGGCGCGTGAGGCTCGGTTCAGCGAGATCCGAGCGCGAGCGGGGGGGCCCGCCCGGCGCTGACGCCGGACCCGCCGGCGAGCCGCCAGTCGGTCCGGCGGCCGGCAAGAGGGCGGAGCGCGCGCGGGGCGTCGACCACTCGGCGCATCGTGCCGCGGGCGGCGAGGAGTTCGACGAGGGCGTCGCCGGCCCGCAGGAACAGGGTGAGCACACCGCCGACGGCGATCGCGAGCGGGACGGCGAGCCAGCCGCCGCTCCCGAGCACACCGGTCAGACCGCCGGCGTGGCCGGCCGCGACCGCGCCCTCGGTCAACTCCTGCGCGCAGTAGAGGCCAAGCAGAACGAGCGAGATGAGCGCCCAGATCCGGAGCATCGAGTGTGGGCGCGCGGGGGCCGTCCGCGGTCCGTCGGCGCCCTGCCACGCGCGGGCGAGGCGGCCGGCGAGCAGTCCGAGGGCGAGTGCGGCGCTCAGCACGGCGAATGGGACGACCGACCCGAGGTACGAGTGCCCGTCCCGGAGCAGCCGGGCCGGGGTGTGGGCGCCGAACGCGAGGTAGTAGCGCCCCTGATGCACGACCAGGGCGGCCAGTGGCATCAGCAGGGCGGCGCGCAGGCGCGGGTCAGCGCTGCGCGGCTGACGTGGGTGGGCCGTTGCTCCCCGCACAGCCGACAGCGTACCGATGGTGACGTTTTGACCAGCCAGACCGACCACCGTTGTGCGCGGCGGATATTCACCGGTCTTTGCATGTAAAGATCCTGTAACCGGCAGCCGACCCGGCGGGCGACCGGTTCCGGCGTGCATTACAGTGCGGGTCATGTCGTCCGACATGAGCGACGCGCAGCACACGGCGACGGGGGCCGCGGCGCGCACGCAGAACCGGCTCCGGCTTGCGGTCATCGACCGCGACCCCGGATTCATGCAGGTCCTCTCCAACCGGCTGGGAACGCTCGGCTGGGATCTGCGGTCCCTCTCGAGCCCCGTCACCGCCGAAGCGCTCATTGCGATGCGGCTCAACGCGCTCGTGATCGACGTCGCGGTCCTCGGTCCCGGGAGCTGGGAATACCTCGAGCGGGTCTGCTCGCGGCTGCCCGGGCTCGCGGTGATCGTGTGCACCGGCCCGTCATCCGTCGCCCAGCGCGTCCGGGGCCTTCGCCTCGGGGCCGATGCGTGGATGACCAAGCCCTGCCACGCCGAGGAGCTGATCTGCGTGATCGAGGCGGCGATCCGCCGGCACCGGCGCAACGAGATGCCCGAGCTCGAGAGCGCGAGCCTCGTCGGCGAGATCACGGTCCGCCCGGATCTCTACCAGGCGTATGCCGGCGAGCTGAGCCTCGAGCTCACCGCCCGCGAATTCGAGATCCTGCACCTGCTCTCCCAATCCGACCGCGTGTTGCGCCGGGAGGAGATCTACGAACGGGTGTGGGGCTATGCGATGGCCCACGGCGATCGGTCGGTCGACGTGTTCGTCCGCAAGCTGCGCCAGAAGCTTCGCACCGCGTCGCCGACGTGGAGCTACATCCACACCCATTTCGGGGTCGGTTACCGGTTTGCGCCCGAACCGGAAGAGCCCGAGGCCGTGACCGACGTCACCGCCGCGGACGTGCGTGCGGACGACGGCCCGGCGTTCGACGACGAGCGCGACTTCGATCACGCCTTCGCCGGCTGACCCGACGCCTGCTTCACAGGTTCTTTACATCCCGATCACGAGTCGGTAACGCTGGTGGACCGCGCTCGCAGGAGCATGCCGCGCGATGTCTGCCGCGGCGAGATCACGGAGTGAGGTGCTCGAAATCGGGCCGCTCGAGATCCTGCCGGAGGAGCACCTCACCCGCGCGAGCGGCCGTGCGCTGATGCTCTCGATCCGCGAGCTGCGTCTGCTCACCGAGCTGGCGCGGCGCGAGGATCGGATCATGGCGCGGGAGGAGCTCTATCAGCTGGTCTGGGGACGGGACATGCGGGCGGGGGACCGTTCCGTTGACGTCTATGTCCGGAAGCTGCGGGTGAAGCTCCACGAGGCCCTTCCGGGCTGGTGCTTCATCCACACCCACTTCGGGTTTGGCTACCGACTTGCAGCTGAGCAGCAACAGCAAGCGAACCAGCGGTTCACAACTGGTTAACACCTGGGCGGGGGCGGTTGCGGACACTCCGCGCACATCAAATGAAGGAGTTGACTTTGAGTACACGTCGAATTGGTGCGGTGGCGCTGTCGCTCGCCGCGTCGCTCGTGGTCGCTGCGTGCGGCTCGAGCAGTAGTTCAAGCTCGAGTTCTGGGGGCTCGACTGGATCGTCCACGTCAAGCAGCAGCAGCTCGAGCGGTGGGTCGGGCGGCGGCACGATCAACGGTGCCGGCTCGACGTTCGCGGCCCCGATCTACAGCCAGTGGGGACAGAACCTGTCTTCCCAGGGCCTGACCGTCAATTACAACCCGCTCGGATCGGGCGCCGGCATCGCCGGCCTCCAGTCCGGCACGCTCGACTTCGCGGGAAGCGACCCCGCGATGAAGCCGGCCGAGGTCAAGGCGGCCAAGGGGCCGGTCCTTCAGTTCCCGATCGCGTTCGGCGCGATCACGGTGTCGTACAACCTGTCCGGCGTGAAGAGCGGTCTCAAGCTCGACGGCAAGACGCTTGGCGACATTTTCCTCGGCAAGGTCAAGACCTGGAATGATCCGGAGATCAAGACGCTCAACCCCGGCGTGAGCCTCCCCAGCTCTTCGATCACGGTCGTCCATCGCTCGGACTCATCGGGCACCACGAAGGGCTTCACGACGTTCCTCGCCGCCTACAACCCGGACTGGGTCAAGACCGCCGGTCCCCCGGACAAAACGGTCAAGTGGCCGGTCGGTACCGGCGCGCCGAAGAACGCCGGGGTTGCCGCTGCGATCAAGCAGACGCCGGGCTCGATCGGCTACGTCGAGCAGGCCTACGCTCTGCAGAACGGATTCACGTACGCCGCGGTGAAGAACAGCTCTGGTGCGTTCATCACGCCGACCCTGGCTGCGGCATCGGCCGCTGCTGAGGGGATCACGGTCCCGCCGGATCTCACGATCTCGACGATCAACTCGCCGAACAAGGCGGCATACCCGATCACGTCGCAGACCTTCGTCGTGATCTACAAGGACATGTGCAAGGCCGGTCGCTCGCAGTCCGCGGCGTCGGGCGTCAAGAAGTTCCTGACCTACGGCCTCGGCGACGGTCAGAAGGTGGAGCAGCAGCTGTACTTCGCACCGCTGCCCGCTTCGCTGCTCGCCAAGGCCCAGGCTCAACTCAGCCAGATTCAGTGCAACGGCTCCCCGGTGAGCTGAGTCTGCGTCTGAGCTCACGGTAAATGGAAGCAAGCGCAACACCCCTCGGCGGCGGTCGCTCAGCACTTGAGCGATCGCCGCTGAGCCGGCTTCCGGACCAGGTCCTGAAGTTCGGCCTCGCCGCCCTCGCGGGCGGCGTGCTCGTGCTCATGGCGGCGTTCTTCGTGACGCTGATCAGCGAGTCCTCGAGCGCGTTCAGCCACATCGGGGTGTTCAGCTTCCTGTTCCACAACAACTGGGATACGTCCCAGCTGCAGCAGGGTGGCGCCTGTTCGACCGGCGGCAACTGCACGTTCGGCGCGTGGCCGATGCTCGTCGGTACGCTCGTCACGGCCGGCATCGCGCTTCTGATCGGCGTACCGATCGCCGTCGCGACCGCGCTGTATCTCACCGAGCTCGCGCCGCGACGCATTCGCGGCCCGCTCTCGGTCCTCGTTGACCTGCTGGCCGCCGTCCCATCGGTTGTCTACGGCCTGTGGGGGTTCATCGTGCTCGCCCCGCATCTCCGTGGCTTTCAGCAGTCGCTCGCCAACTTCCTGTCGGTCATCCCGCTCATCGGCGGCGGCCAGGTCGCCGGCCCGAGCTATTTCCTCGCCGGCCTCGTGCTCGCGATCATGATCCTGCCGATCGTCTCGGCGATCTCCCGGGAGGTCATCGCGACCGTGCCCTCAGAGCACAAGGAAGCGGCGCTGGCGCTCGGCGCGACCCGGTGGGAGATGCTCCGCATCGCCGTGATCCCCTACGCTCGTCCGGGCATCACCGGCGGCGCGATGCTCGGCCTCGGCCGCGCGGTCGGCGAGACGATCGCGGTCGCCTACGTGATCGGCGGCTCCACGACCCTCGGTCATTCGATCTTCGAGCAGGGCCAGTCGCTCGCCGGAGTGATCGCGCTGCAGTTCGGCGAGGCCGAGTCGACGCCGCTCTACAAGTCGACGCTGTTCGCCGCGGGCCTGATCCTGTTCGTGCTCACGCTGGTGGTCAACTTCATCGCGCGGCGCTACGTCGTCCGCGCCGGCCGGGGCAAGCGCGTCGGCGGCGACGCCCGCCGGGTGTCACCGAACTCGAGACGAAGCCGGCGCCGGCATGAGTGCCGTCTCGCAGCACGCCCCCTCCGGGCTGCCCGCACATCAGTCCCCGGCGCCGGCGGACCGACAAGGTCATGCGGGGCGCTCCTGGCCGCGGCGACGGGGATCGCGCTCATCCCGCTCGTGCTCATCCTCTACTACCTGCTCCACAAGGGACTCAGCTCCTGGAAGAGCAGCTTCTTCACGAGTGACCCGAACCTCAGCCAGTGCTTCCCCCACGTCGCCGGCGCGCCAGCCGCCGCCGCCGTGCAACATCGGCGGGATCCGGAGCGCGCTTCTCGGCACGCTTGAGATCGTCGGCCTCGCAACGCTGATCGCCGTGCCCGTTGGGATCACCGTCGCGCTGTGGCTGACCGAGTACGGCAAGGATTCGTGGTACGCGAACGTCGTCCGGTACTTCGTCGACGTGATGACCGGCGTCCCGTCGATCGTCTTCGGTCTGTTCGTGTTCACGGTGCTCGTCGTCACCCACGTCGGAGGGGACGCCGTCGGCTGGAAGGGTGCCGTCGCGCTCGGGCTGCTGATGCTTCCGATCGTCACCCGCTCGGCCGAGGTCGTGCTCCAGCTCGTCCCTGCGAGCCTGCGCGAGGCGGCGCTCGCCCTCGGCGCGCCACGGTGGCGCGTGGTGACCAAGGTCGTGCTGCCGACCGCCACGCCGGGTCTCATCACCGGATCGCTGCTCGCGATCGCGCGCGGGGCCGGCGAGACGGCGCCGCTGCTGTTCACGATCGGCGCCGCCCACGTCCTCACCGGCAATCTCAGCCAGCCGATGAACACTCTGCCGACGCAGATCTTCAGCGACCTCGGCCAGAACACCGACCAGTTCGTGAACCGTGCGTGGGGCTCGGCGCTGACCCTGGTCGCGCTGATCCTTCTCCTCAATCTGATCGCGCGATTTATCTCGCGCAGGAGCCGACTGGCATGATCCCTCCTGATACCACGAGCAAGGACCCCACCGTGACTTCGCCGGATTCTCCCGAGACCCAGACGGCCGCCGACGGGCGCCGCAACGCCCGATGTCGTCAGCAGAGCGCCGGCCACGACGTCAACGTCAAGGACCTCCACGCGTATTACGGCGATCAGCACGCCGTCAAGGGCATCGACATCAACTTCCCAGCCCAACGAGGTGACGGCGATCATCGGCCCGTCCGGGTGCGGCAAGTCGACGATGGTGCGGTGCATCAACCGGATGCACGAGGAGATTCCCGGCGCCTACGCCAAGGGCAGCGTCAAGCTCGACCAGCTCGACGTCTACGACGACAGCGTCGACGTCACCTCAGTACGGCGGCTGATCGGAATGGTGTTCCAGAAGCCCAACCCGTTCCCGACGATGTCGATCTTCGACAACGTCGCCGCCGGCCTGCGGCTCACCGGGGCCAAGGGCGAGAACATGCGCGAGCGGGTCCACCGCAGTCTCCGCGCTGTCGGCCTCTGGGGCGAGGTCAAGGACCGGTTGAACGAGGCTGGGATGGGCCTGTCCGGCGGGCAGCAGCAGCGGCTGTGTATCGCCCGGACGATCGCCGTCGAGCCCGAGGTGATCCTCATGGACGAGCCGTGCTCGGCCCTCGATCCGGTCGCCACGCTGAAGATCGAGGAGTTGATCGACGAGCTCAAGGAGCGCTACACGATCGTGATCGTGACCCACAACATGCAGCAGGCCGCCCGGGTTGCGAACACGACGGCGTTCATGCTGAGCGGAGAGCTCGTCGAGCACGCGCCGACGAATGACATCTTCACGCGGCCGAAGGACGAACGAACCGAGCGCTACGTGACCGGAAAATTCGGCTAAGGGCTGGGAGATCTCATGCAAGAGACACGCCACGCATACCGGGAGACGCTCAGGGAGCTGGAGAAATCGGCGCTCGGCGGACTGGACCTCGTGGTCCAGCAACTCGATCGCGCGCTCGAATCGATCAGCTACCAGGACGTCGAGCTCGCGTCGATGGTCGTCGCCGACGACGATCGGATCGACGGGCGCTACCTCGAAGTTCATCAGGGCGTCCTGTCCCTGCTCGCGCGCCAGTCGCCGGTGGCCGGCGACCTGCGAATCGTCGCCGCGCTGCTCCACACGATCCGCTGCGTTGAGCGGATGGGCGACCAGTGCGTGAACATCGCCAAGCTCGTGCCGCTGTCCGGGTACGAGGCTCCGAAGGACAAGGAGATCCTCGACGCGATCGAGCGGATGGGGCAGCTCGCCCGTTCGCAGGTCTCCCAGGCGAAGGAGGCGTTCGCCTCCCGCAACGTTGATCTTGCCCAGGACCTCGTCCGTCAGGACGCCGAGATCAACCGGCTCAACCGGGAGATCTTCAAGCGGGCGGTCGAGATCGGGGACAACATCGACATGCGCGAGTGGGGGATGTTCATGATCCTCGTCGCGCGGTGCCTGGAGCGGGTCGGCGACAACACCGTCGATATCGCCGAGCAGGTCGTGTTCGTCGTCACCGGGCTGTTCCGCGAGTTCGCCGACTCGTCGACGGCGCCGCCCGAGACCCCGCAGCCGGCGTAGAGCTCCCGGCGATCGGGCCTCCTCTTAACAGCATCGGGCCGGCGGCATCCACCGCCGGCCCGCTGAGAGAGAGGAGACTCACGGTAGGGCAGCAGACGACCGCAGGTTGTGACAATTCTGTGCTCTCTCGGCGGCGTGGTGCGCGTTTTCGGCGCGGTCACCGAAACGACACAACCCCGGCGGCGGCGGAGCCTACGGTCCAGGTCGGTTATGGCCGTCACCACCGACCCCGCTCGTACGCCGAACGGCGACGAGTTGCGGCCTCACCGGATGGGCCTCGACCTTCCGGAGGGCTGGTGGCCCACGACGCCGCGGCTGAAGGGCTGGGAGGCGGCTGGGTTCGGGATGGTGCAGGTCACGATCGCCGGCCGCGAGCTGCTCCGCGACCAGGGCCTGCTCGAGGCACATGCGGCGGCGCTGCGAGCGAACGTCGCGCTCACCGGGATGGGCCTCATCCTCCATGCCCCCGGCGACCTGGTCACCGGTGCCCGGCGTGACGACGCACTGCTCGCTGGCGCGCTGCGCTACGCGGAGGTCGCGGGTGCCGAGACGCTCGTGGTCCACGGGGCCCGCGTCGACGGGGCCGAGCGCCCGCTGCGCCGGTTAGGGCGCCGGGCGGGGGACACCCGGGTTCGGGTCGCGGTTGAGAATGCCGCGCCTCGATATCCCGGAGAAGAGTGCGAGTCTCACGATCCGCAGGCCGTGGGCGAGCTGGTTCGCCGCGTGGGATGCGAGGAGGTCGGGATGTGCCTCGACATCGGTCACGCGTACATCGCGGCCGACCGCTGCGGCCGCGATCTCGCCGCGATGATCGAGCCGCTGCTCGATGAGGTCGTGCTGTTCGGGATTCATGACAACTTCGGCGCCCGGTCCGGAGCGCAGCGCGCCGGCGGGATCGAACCGATGCGGCTCGACCTGCATCTCGCGCCCGGCGCCGGGTCGGTGCCGTGGGCGACGCTCGCGCCGCTGCTCGCAGCGCATCCGGCGCCGCTCGTGCTCGAGGTGCATCCGGGTCAGCGTCCGGTCCCGGCGACGCTCGCCGTCGTGGTGCGCGAGCTCCTCGGCCTCGAGCGGGAAACGTCATCGATGGAGCGTCGGGGACGACCCGGTTTGGACATCGGGCCAGTGACCGGCGTGTGCAGGGAGTCTTAATCTGGCGCCAATGCGCGCTCGGGTGCCCCAGATCGTGGCGTTCGGCGGAGGAGGCTTCTCCATGGAGTGGGGGAACACCCTGCTCGATGACTACGTGCTGGGCTTGACCGGTGTCGAGCGCCCCCGCGTGTGCTTCCTGCCGACGGCCAGCGGCGATGCCGACCACTACGTCGTGCGGTTCTACCGCGCGTTCAGCGCCGACCGCTGCGAGCCGTCGCACATCTCCCTGTTCCGGCGCGAGACCGGGGTCGGCGATCCACGCGCCCACCTCCTCGCCCAGGATCTCGTGTATGTCGGCGGCGGCAGCGTGATCTCGCTGCTCGGGACGTGGCGCGCCCACGGCCTGGAGGACGTGCTCTATGACGCCTGGCGCAGCGGGGTGATCATGTGCGGCGGGTCGGCCGGCTCGCTGTGCTGGTTCTCGGAAGCCGTCAGCGGCTTTCACGAGGGCGAGTCGCGACGCGTCGACGGGCTCGGCTTCCTGCCGTGGAGCAACGCGGTCCACTACAACGCCGAGCCGGGACGGCGGGCGGCGTTCGTCGACGCGATCGGGGACGGCATGGCGCCGGGCTACGGCGCCGGCGACGGGTCGGCGCTGCACTTCGTGGGGACCGAATTGTCCGACGTGGTCTCGTCGCGGCCGGGCGCGTGCGCTAGCTTCGTGTCCGTGGACGACACGGGAGTCACCCGAGAGCGCGAGCTCGAGGTCAGGTATCTCGGTGAGCCCACCGACGTAGCGGTGAGCGAACCACTCGCCGCGTGAGCGGCGAGGGCGGGCGCGCCGAGCGTCGGGGCAAGGCGGTTCCGGTTGACCGCCGGACGGTCCTTGCCATGGGTGGCGGCGGCTTCACGACGGAAGAGCGCTCGGCGGCGCTCGATCGGCTGGCGCTCGAGCTGGCGGCGGTTCCGGTCCCCCGCGTCTGCTTCCTACCGACCGCGAGCGGGGACCCCCGCGAGCAGGTCACGCGCTTCTATGACCGGTTCGGAGAATGGACCTGCGAGCCCTCGACGCTGTCGCTGTTCCACCTGGCGCGAGACCGGGTCGATCCGGTCGCGCACCTGCTGGCCCAGGACGTCATCTACGTCGGGGGCGGCTCGATGCGGAACATGCTCGCGATCTGGCGCGAGCACTCGATCGACGTGGCGATGCGTGACGCGTGGGCGTCGGGGACGGTGCTCGCGGGGCTGAGCGCGGGCGCGATGTGCTGGTTTGCGGGCGGCGTGTCGAAGAGCGGGGGGATGCCCGAAGCGGTGTCCGGGATCGGCCTGCTCGGCGGGAGCCTGTCGGTGCATATGGACTCTGAGCCGGAGCGGCTGCCGGTCTACTTCGAGGCGGTCGGGTCCGGGCGGCTGCCGGCCGGCCATGCCGCGGACGACGGGGCCGGGCTGGTGTTCGGCGGTTCGACGTTGCGGGAGTGCGTGGCGTCGCGGCCGGATGCGCGGGTGCTGCGGGTGACGGCTTCCGGGGGCGGTGATGGCGGCGTGTCGTGTGCGCCGATGCCGGTCCGGGTGCTGCCGGGGGCCTCGGGTGGCGTGGACGGGGCGGTCGGCTCGCTCGAGGCGCACGGGGTGGCCGAGCTGCGAGAGCTGCGCGCGGGGCCGAGGCGGCGCTTCGATTAGGCGCGGCAGTGCCCGAGGCGGCGGGGGCGGGTTCGGCGTGCCGGCGTGCGAGTTCGAGCGCGCCTGCGTGCGAGCTTGACGTCAAGGCGCATTGAAGGGGTCGGGTGATCGACCGGTCGCGCTGACCGTTTGAACCCGAGGGGAATAAATCGCCAGAACGGACCGGCCGGACGGTTTGGGGCGCGAAATGCACCGTGAGGGGGAAAAAGGCGCCCGACACCGAGCGGCCGGGAGGTTTGGGCGAGTTTTTCCGGTGCGGGACCCTGCGGCGGGCTGCACCCCGAAGCGGCAATATCCCTCACCCTCTCGATGCGCCGGTCTCGCCCGTCCCGGTGCAGCGCACCGGGCGTCCAACCGGGCCTCCGGGCGTCCGGGCGTCCGGGCACCCAGGCGCCAGGGCGGCTAGGACTCTCGGGGCTCAGTCGCCCGCGGCCGCCGCAGCGTGACCGCTGCCAGCGCGCCGCCGGTCACCAGCGCGGCGATGATCAGGATGATGAGGATGATCGTCGTCGTGCTGATCCCGCCGCCCGACGACGAACCCGGGACGCCCGGGACGCCGCTGATCGGGTGACCGTCGGCGGCGGCGAGCTTGGCGACGGCCCCGATCGCGGCCTTCGCCAGGTCGTTGCTCGCGCCGCCGGCGGGCGGGGCGATCGACGACAGGGCCCGGCGGACGTGGGCGCTGACGCCCTGGACGCCGTAGCCGGCCTTCATCACCACGAGCAGTGGCTGGTGGCCCTGGAAGCTGATCTCCTGATCGAGGAAGTCGGCGTACTTCTGCGGTTTGCCGAACAGGTCGGGGATGACGCCGAGGTCGACCGGAGCCGCGATCAGCGCGACCTTGAGGGGAAAGCCGGCCTTCTTCGCGGCCGCCGTCTCGGCGTTGAGCGTCTTCTGGAGCGACGGCGACACCTGGGGCGAGTACGGGTAGAAGACGTTCTCTCCGAGCAGGACGTCGCTGGCCGGATCGCCGTCAGCGAGCGCGGCCGGGGCCAGCGACAGCGCGACGACGACGGCGGCGAGCAGGGACAGCAACGCACGCGTGGGCATCGACTCGGGAGATTAGAGGCCGGGCGGGAACAGGTAGGTCCGGTGCGGCGGGACGGCCCCGCCGACCTCGAGCACGATCTCCGCATGACGCGCGAGCGGGATCGCGCCCGGCGGCCCGCTCCACCGCGCGCCGCCGAGGTAGGCGGTCACCCGCCCCCGGAATCCGGCGAGGCGCTCCCGGGACAGTGGCTGGCCCCAGATCGCGAACAGGGCGCCGAGCGTCGGCGCGGCTGACCCGGCGCGGCGATCGACGACGACCACCCCGGTCGGCTCATACGTCCGCAGCGGATACACGCAGGCGCCCCCGAGCACGTAGGCGCCCCGGCGGCGCTGGGGCGGCGCGATTCCGATCCCCGCCGGCACCGGCACGACGAGCCGGGCCGCGTAGAGCTCGAGGTGGACGCCGTCATGAGGCCCTGCGAACGGAGAGGTGCAGCGCACCCGCCCCACCGGCCGGCGGCTCGCCACCGGGCGCGACACCGCGGGCAGCCGATAGGCGGCCGTGCGTCCCGCCGGAACGGGCACGTAGTCGGCCGGCAGCCGATCCGAACGCGTGCGCGTGGCCGTCGCCCCACCGCACCCGGCAAGGACGGCGAGGCACAGGAGAAGGAGCGGTGTCCGTCTCAGACGGTTTGGGTCGCCCGGGCGGCGAGCATCAGCTCGTGGCGCTCGGCAGCGAATTCGACCTGCTCCGGCATCCCACCGAGGTTCTGCCACTGCGCCGTGATGTCGTCGAAGAAGCCGTCGAGGAACTCGTCGGAGTGGAGCGGATCGTGGTGGAAGAGGAGCACCCGCTGGGCGGCGACCCGGTTGGCGAACGCGAGCGCGTCGGACGCCGGCGAGTGTCCCCAACCGATGTGGTCCCGGTATTCCTCGTCGGTGTACTGACAATCGTGGATCAGCATCGTGGCGCCCTGCGCGAGCTCGAACCCGGAGATCCAGTCGTCGGCGAGTTCGGACAGCGGAGCACCCAGTCCCGGCTCGTGATCCGGGAT
Organism: uncultured Solirubrobacterales bacterium; assembly: GCA_963850335.1. Lineage (GTDB taxonomy): Bacteria > Actinomycetota > Thermoleophilia > Solirubrobacterales > Solirubrobacteraceae > Palsa-465. Next base: position 406,980 of record CAWKKY010000006.1, read on the forward strand.
GTAGCAGAGGGAGGTGGGGCCGTCATCGATCCGGTAGCCGAGCGTCGGGCCGCGGTGGTTGACGGCCTGCGCGCGGATCCGCGCGGGACCGATCTCCCATTCGACGCTGCCGGCCTCGCGGAAGGACACGAGCGAGGGCAGCTCCCGGACCTCAACCGGCGCGAGTGGCGCCGAGATGTACCGCGCGACGCGGTCGCGCAGCGAGGCCTCCGGCGAGGCCGGACCCCAGATGACGATCTCCGACTCCGGACGGAACGCCGGCGCGAAGAACATCAGCCCCTGGATGTGGTCGAGGTGGAGGTGGGTGAGCAGGATGTTGATCGGCTGCTGGATCAGATCCCGCCCACCCAGCGAAAGCCCCAGATTGCGGATGCCGGTTCCGGCGTCGAGGATCACCGTGCTGCCGTCCGACAGCGTGACCTCGACGCACGACGTGTTGCCGCCGTAGCGCATCGTCTCCGGGCCGGGTGCGGGAATCGATCCCCGCGCGCCCCATACCTTGATCTTCATCCTTGGTCCTCTCCCTCTACGGACTTCTCCTGTGCCACCGGCCAGAAGATTACGACGGCGCCGCTCGAGCCGCCCGGTCCGACGATCGGGATCGTGCTTGCCTCGACGTCGGTGTGCTGTCCTCCGGCGGCGCGGATCCGGTACGTGCCGTGGAACGCTCGCTGATGGCGGACGGCGATGGTCGCCGGAATGTTGTCGTACGGAATCGGCACGTTGTCGGCGCCGAACGGCCCGAACGCTCCCGTCCACTGCGCCGAGGTGAGCGTTCCCGTCTCCTCGAAGCGACGGCCGAGCATCGCCGCCGCCGCCTCGTTGAAGAACAGCAGCTGCCCTTCCTCGCCGACGAGGAAGGCAGGCGTGATGATGCTCGAGAGGAGGTTGCGGGCCAGGATCAGCTCAAGCGGCTTCTGCTGCGGCGCGCTCACACCCGCCAACGATAGTGAGGCGCGACGGTGGCGTGTTGCGGCGGTTCTGGGCTCTATCCTGCGCACACCGTGGCCTCGCAGAAGTCAAAGCGCCGGTCTCGCAAGCGCTCAAAGCCGGGAAACGCCCCGCGCGCTGTGCCGTCGGCCCGGCGTGAGCAGCGCGTCGAGCGGGCGACCACACAGACGCGCCAGCAGCGCCAGGGGGAGCGCCAGCTCGGCACCGTGGGCGAGCGGCCGCCGAGTCCGTTCGGCGGTGTGCCGGTGTCCGAGATCGCGATCTTCGCCGGGCTCGTCGCGCTGGTCGTGTGGCTCATCGCCGGCGCGGGACTGCCGGTGCTCGTCGTCGGGATGACGGTGACGACGCTCGGCGTGCTCGAGATCACCGGGCGCGAGCACCTCTCCGGCTACCGCTCCCATACGACGCTGCTGGCGGCGATCCCGGCGCTGGCGCTCGGCATCGGCGTGGTGAGTCTCGTGGGAACGAGCAAGCAGAACCGCGCGCCGTTCCTGATCGCGATCGCGGTTCCGGTCTACGCGTTTCTGTTCTGGCAGCTGCGCAAGCGGTTCATGGCCGCGCGGCAGGCGCGTGTGGCGCGTCCCCCGGCGCCGTAGGCCGAGCCGCGAGCTCGCCGTCGTCGTCGCGGTCACCATCGTCGGCGTCGGTCACCGGCTCACTCGGGAGCTCGAGCGTGAAGATCGCGCCACCGTCGGCGGCGTTCGCGGCCGACACACTGCCGCCGAGCTGCTGGGCGACCTGTCGGACGATCGCCAGGCCGAGACCCGAGCCTTGCTTGCCGCGGGAGTTCGCGCCGCGATAGAACCGATCGAACACGTGCGGGAGGTCCTCGGCGTCGATCCCGGAACCGTGGTCACGGACGCGCAGTCCGCCGCTGTCGAGCAGCACCTCGATGAGGCCCTCCGGCGGCGAATGGCGGGCGGCGTTGTCGAGCAGGTTGTTGATCGCGCGGCCGAGCCGGTCCGGTGCGCCCTCGACGACCCGCGGCTCGAGCGAGGCGCTGACCCGGACGTGGGGGTAGTTGCGCCGGGCCCGGACGAGCGACTCCTCGACGACCCGGTCGAGCCGGATCGCCTCGGTGGTGCCCGGGGGAAGGTCGCCCCGGGCGAGCTCGATGAGGTCACCGACGAGCCCGCTCAACTCCTCACTCTGCTCGACGACGTCGGCGAGCAGCCTCCGCCGGTCCTCCTCCTCGAGCTGGCCGCCCTCGAGCAGCACCTCGATGTTCGTGCGCAGGCTCGTCACCGGCGTGCGCAGCTCGTGTGACGCGTCCGCGACGAGCTGACGCTGGGCGCGGACCGACTCATCGAGCTGGTCGCGCGAGTGCTGGAGACGCTCGAGCATCTGGTTGAAACGGGTGGCGAGCGCGCCGACCTCATCGTCGGCGTGGATTTTGAGGCGGCGGCTGAGGTCGTCGGTCCGGCCGATCTCCACGGCGGTATCGGCGACCTCGGCGAGAGGCGCGAGCACGCGGCGCGCCGCGAGTCGGCCAAGCGCCGCGGCGACCGCGATCCCGGCCGCGCACAGCAGCGCAAGGAACAGCCGCAGGTGCGCGAGCACGCGGTCGATCCCGCCGAGTGGCCTGGCGAGCTGGACCGCCGCCGGCTGCGCCGCACCGCCGCCTAACTGCGGGGACACGTTGACCGGGAAGGTGAGCTCACGGAGATGGCTCCCGCCGACGTTGATATCGCCGAGGTAAACCGCATTGGCGCCGTTCGCGATCGCCCTCGCGTGGGCATCGACGGGAAGCATGAGATCGCCGCTGTAGCGGTATGAGTTGCCGTCCGCGAGGACGACGCGCGCATACGGCGCTGGGCCACCGGCGTTCGCCGACAGGCCCGCGAGGTCGCCGCCGCGCAACGCGAGCTGCCCTTGAATCTGCACGGCCTCCGCCTGGGCGCGCAGCGAGCTGTCGACCTGCCCGAGCAGCTGGCCGCGCACGACCGTGTAACAGACGACGGCGGCGATGATGACCGCGACGGCGACCGCCGCCCCGGCCACGATCCCCAGTCTCTTGCGCAGCGGCATCGCTTGTTTAGTTCGCGTCGTCGCGTAGGACGTAGCCGATGCCCCGCACCGTGTGCAGGAGCCGCGACTCGCCACCCTCCTCGGTCTTCCGCCTCAGATAACCCATGTACACACCGAGCGCATTCGAGGTGGGCCCGAAGTCGTAGCCCCACACGTTTTCGAAGATCGTCGAGCGGGTGAGCACCTGGCGGGGATGACGCATGAACAGCTCCAGGAGTAGGAACTCGGTCTTTGACAGCTCGATCAGGCGATCGCCGCGGCGCACCTCGTGCGCCACCGGGTCGAGCACGAGGTCGGCGTAGTGCAGGGTCTCGCCGTCACCCGTCCCATCGCCGGAGCGGCGCAGCAGCGCGCGCAGCCGCGCTTGGAGTTCGCGCAGCGCGAACGGCTTGACGAGGTAATCGTCGGCCCCGACGTCGAGTCCGGTCACGCGATCGTCGATCGCGTCACGCGCGGTCAGCATCAGGATCGGCGTGCGGTCGCCGGCCTGGCGCATGCGCCGACACACCTCAAGTCCGTCGAGCCGCGGCATCATCACGTCGAGGATCACGACGTCCGCCGGCTTGGACGCCAGCGCGTCGAGCGCCTCCTCGCCGTCCGCGGCGAGTTCGACATCGTGGTTCTCCAGCCGCAGCGCGCGCTCGAGCGCACGCCGGACCGCGGGTTCGTCATCGACCACCAGCACTCGAGCCATGCCGGGAATAATCGCGCTTGCACGTAAAAGTTGCTGAAGAGACTCGTGCAGACCCCGCCGAGGCCTGCGACGGCGCGAGACCAGGGCGAGACCGGTTCGCTACTGACACCCCGCTGAGCCGGGGCTAGGTTCAGGCGTATGAGTTCGACAATCGGCGGCGGCGGGTCGCCGGGAGGCTTCCCCAGCATGCCCGGGTTCGGGGACAGCGGCGCGCCGGATGGCGACGTGCTCGATCGCTTGGCGGAGCTGACCGAGCGTCACCACGCGGGCGCGCTCAGCGACGCGGAGTACGCGGCTGAGAAGGATCGTCTGCTCGCTGAGGAGTGAGCGCTGCCGCGCGCGTCACTTGTACGTCAGCGCGAGCTTGGTGAAGTTGAGGGTCAGGGTCTCGTTCGGCACGGCCTTGCCCTTGCTGCTTTCCGTCTGGGCCGAGCTGATGATCACGTCGCTCAGCGTGTAGGTGAGCTTCGTGCCTCCCGCCTTGCCGACGACCAGAGTCGCCGTCTTGAAGTGCTGCCCCGTGACGCAGGCCTGGAACAGCTTCGGGGATGACTTGTCGACCTGCTTCGTGATCGAGATGTCGCGGACCGTCGCCTTCCTGCCGGCGCTACCGCCCGAGCCCGCGACACGGGCGCCGAGGCTGAAGCCGAGGACGTCCGTCTTGAGGCCACCTGTGAACGACAGCGTCGCGACCGAGCGGGTTCCGATCTGCGGCGCGGCGACCGTCACGGTCGGTGTGTTGCCGACGGTGATCACCTGACCGCCGGCGAGCGTCAGCCGGTTGCCGGCGACGACCGTGACGGACCTTCCGGGTGCGCCGGGGGTGCCTGACCCGCCCGGGGTTCCGGGCGGCCCTGGCGGGCCGGTGACGTTCCAGTTGAGCGGCTGCTCTGCGCGGAGGCCCGCCGCGGCGGGATCGGCGTCTGTCGTGCAGCTCTGGGAGCCATCGATGACCGCAGGTTTGCGCCCGGCGACGCCGGAACGGTTGAGCCCGGGGAGGTCACGGCTGATAGCACGCGTGAATCACCCCGCCGCTGTCCGGAACACTCGCCACGGCCACCGCAGCCGCGCCCCCCACGGCACCCGCCGCAAGGAGTAACGCAGCCTTCCACGGCGTCCCGATCCGCACGACCGGGAGCGTACGCCCCGTTCTGGGCAGAATCAATACCGCCGTGGCGACCGAGAAGCTCGATCCGTACAAGCGCAAGCGCGACTTCAAGAAGACCGCCGAGCCGGCAGGTGGCCCGCGGACGCGTCGTCGAAAGGCGGACGCTCCCCGGTTCGTCATCCAGGAGCACCACGCCACGCGTCTGCACTGGGATCTGCGACTCGAGCATGACGGTGTGCTCGCGTCGTGGGCGATCCCCAACGGCATCCCGCCGGATCCCAAGGAGAACCGACTCGCGGTTCACACCGAGGATCACCCGCTCGAATACCTCGACTTCGAGGGCGACATCCCCAAGGGGGAGTACGGCGCCGGGACGATGCGGATCTGGGATCGCGGCACCTACGAACTGCACAAGTGGGAGGAGCGCAAGGTCGAGATCAGCTTCAACGGCGAGCGGCTCCACGGCCGCTACGGACTGTTCCCGATCGGCCGCGAGGGCAACGACTGGATGATCCACCGGATGGATCCGCCGGACGACCCGTCCCGCGAGCCATTCCCGGAGCGCGTGCTGCCGATGCTCGCGCGCGCGGGAGACCTGCCGCCCCAGCGCGAACAGGACCGATGGTCGTTCGAGATCAAATGGGATGGGGTGCGGGCGATCAGCTACGTGCAGCCCGGACGGTTCCGTCTGGAGAGCCGCAACCTCCGCGAGATCACGGACGCCTATCCCGAGGTGCGGGGCATCCTCCGGGACCTCGGGATGCACGAGGCGGTACTCGACGGCGAGATCGTCGCGTTCGACGAGACCGGGCGCCCGAGCTTTGCGCGGCTTCAGCAGCGGATGCATGTGACCACGCCGTCGGCGGTGAAACGCCTGATGGGCTCGACGCCGGTCGTCTACGCGATCTTCGACCTGCTCTACCTTGACGGCCACTCGCTGATGGGCCTGCCCTACCGCGAGCGCCGCTCGCGGCTCGAGGCGCTGGAGCTCGGCGGCCCGGCGTGGCGGGTCCCGGCGGCGCACGGCGGTGACGGCGAGAAGCTGCTCCAGGCAACCGCCGCCCAGGGACTCGAGGGCGTCGTCGCCAAGCGTGGCGACTCGACATACGACCCCGGCCGCCGCACCGGGGCGTGGATCAAGGTCAAGAACACGAGTCGCCAGGAGCTCGTGATCGGTGGCTGGATCCCGGGGGAGGGGCGGCGCAAACGCCGCATCGGCGCGCTCCTGATGGGCTACTGGGAGGACGGTGAGTTCGTGTACGCCGGGCGCGTGGGGACCGGCTTCACCGAGAAGACGCTCGACATGCTCGCCGACCGCCTCGCGCCGCTCGAACGTGACGCGAGCCCGTTCACCCGCGTCTCGGCGAAGCTGCCGAAGGAGACGGTGTTCGTCGAGCCGCGGCTGGTCGCGGAGATCGAGATCCGCGAGTGGACGCCGGATCGGATCATGCGCGCACCGTCGTTCAAGGGTCTGCGGGAGGACAAGGCGCCCGGTGCGGTGGTCGACGAGGCGGCGGACCGCGCACGCGGGGCCGATCGCGGGGCCGATTCTCTCTTTGACGAGATCGAGCGGTTGCCCGACGGAGCCCTCGCCGTCGTCGCCGACGGTCGCCGGCTGAAGATCTCGAACTGGGACAAGGTCCTGTTTCCGAGGACCGGGTTCACGAAGGGCGACCTGATCACGTTCTACGCGCGGATCGCCCCGGTCGTCGTGCCCCACCTACGAGATCGGCCGCTCACGCTCAAGCGCTACCCGAACGGCGTCGAGGCGCCGTACTTCTACGAGAAGCAGTCCCCCTCACATCGCCCCGAGTGGGTCGAGACCGCCCGGATCGGCGGCATCGACTACACCCTCGTCCAGGACCGCCCGACGCTCATCTGGCTCGCGAACCTCGCGGACGTCGAGCTGCACACCTCGCTGGCGCTCGCCGCCGACCCGCTGCGTCCGACGATGCTCGTGTTCGACCTCGATCCGGGGCCGCCGGCAGGGCTCGTCGAGTGCTGTGAGGTCGGGCTCGTGCTGCACGGGCTGTTCAAACAGCTTGGTCTGGAGAGCGTGATCAAGACCTCCGGCTCCAAGGGCATGCAGATGTACGTCCCGCTCAACGCCGAGACCGACTACGAACAGACCAAGCCGTTTGCCCGCAGGGTCGCCGAGGTGCTCGAGCAGCGCATGCCGCAGCTCGTCGTCTCACGGATGACGAAACGCCTGCGCCCCGGGAAGGTGTTCGTCGACTGGAGCCAGAACGACGACCACAAGACGACCGTGTCGGTCTACTCGGTGCGGGCCATGGAGCGGCCGACGGTGTCGACGCCGGTGCGATGGGAGGAGGCGGCGCGGTGCCGCGAACAGGCCGATCCGGAGCTGCTCACGTTCGATACCGAGGACGTCGTTCGGCGGGTCGACGATCTCGGCGATCTGTTCGCGCCACTGCTCAGCGTCACGCAGAAGCTTCCCGCGGTGTGAGTGACATCTCAATTGACGTGAACGCGTCGGCCGCTGCGCTTTAGGATGATGGCCGAGATGGACCCGATCACAATGCGCAACCGTCTGCTGGTCGCCACCGGCATGTGGAGAGAGACAACCGGCGAGGCTCTGCCGAAGATGCCCCCCGGCAACCCCGCCGATCAGCTCCAGGGCTTTGAGATCAAGCTCGTCGACAAGCTGTGGGAGAGCGCGACCCCGGAGAACGCACGGGAGATCGCCGACCGGACGTGGGATCTCGTCCACGATCGTGCCGACAGCGATCCCGTCAAGAAGCGGGTCGTCGAGTGCCATGAGGCGCTCGCGCGGATGACCCGGCTCGGCGACTGAGCCGACCGCGCGGCCCCGGATGTCGAGCGCGATGCGACACGAGCAGCACTACACCATCGAGCAGGCGAACGCCGTGCGCCGCTGGGTGGCCGAACGGGTCGGCTGGATCCGCGCCGCTCAGGAGGAACTCGCGGGTCTCGGCGACGATGGGCTCGCCGTGCTCGGCGCCCTCGACGAGCAGGCCGGCGGCTCCTACCCGACCCGGGAGGTCGCGCGGCCACTCGTTGAGCTCAGTCGCGCCGTCGGCGAACTCGAGGCGGTCGACATCGTGCTGCGGGACGTCGACCGGGGGCTGATCGACTTTCCCTCGATCCGAGACGGCGAAGAGGTGTATCTCTGCTGGCTCGTCGACGAGGACGAGATCGGTTTCTGGCACGCGCCGGACGCAGGCTTCGGGGGTCGCCGTCCGCTCTAGCGTCCCGTCCCGTGAGCCTCGGCTCAGGAAGCGGGTGTGGGCGCCGGCGGTAGCGCGCGGTGCCGGGGGCGCTGCCTCGTACGTGCGCGTGAGACCGGCGGCCGCGTAGGCGTCGGCCTCGTCGAGCGTCTCGCGTTCGAGCAGCGCGCGCACGAGATCGTCGAGGTTGTGGCGGTTGGCCCGGAGCAGCCCGGTGACCTCCTGGTGGGCGGTCTCGACGATCCGCCGCACCTCCTCGTCGACGAGTCGCTGGGTCTCCTCGGAGGTCTCCGACGCGCCGGGGAGCAGCGGGTTCAGGCCATCCATCGGGATCACCGCGATCGGCCCGATCGCGCGGCTCATGCCCCAGCGCCCAACCATGCTCCGGGCGATCCGCGTGAGGTGCTGGATGTCGGATTCAGCGCCGGTGGTGATGTCACCGAACACCGTCTCCTCGGCGACGCGACCGCCGAGCGCGACCTTGATCTGCGCGAGCAGGTGCCGCTCGTCGAAATTGAAGCGATCCGCGTCCGGGGCGGAGAAGGTGACGCCCAGGGCCTGGCCACGCGGAATGATCGAGACCTTGCGGACCGGATCCGCGCCCGGGGTGAGCATGCCGACGATCGCGTGACCGGCTTCGTGGGTGGCCGTGCGGCGGCGGTCGTCCTCGCTCAGCATCACCTTGCGCTCGGCGCCGAGCACGATCCGCTCGAGCGCGTCGGTGAAGTCGTCGGTCGAGACCTTCTCGTGGCCGCGACGCGCGGCGAGCAGCGCCGCCTCGTTGACGAGGTTCGCCAGATCGGCCCCGACCATGCCGGGCGTCGATGCCGCGATCGCGCCGAGGTCGACGGCGTCGGCGAGCGGGACCGAACGGGTGTGGACGCGGAGGATCGCCTCGCGGCCGGTCCGGTCGGGCGGCGACACCGTGACCCGGCGGTCGAAGCGCCCCGGGCGCAGCAGCGCCTGGTCGAGGATCTCGGGCCGGTTCGTCGCGCCGAGCACGATCACGCCGGTGCGCGGATCGAACCCGTCCATCTCGGTGAGGATCTGGTTGAGCGTCTGCTCGCGCTCGTCGTGGCCCCCGGAGAACGCGCCGCTGCCCGAGGCGCGCGAGCGGCCGATCGCGTCGAGCTCGTCGATGAAGATGATCGCGGGCGCTGCCTCCTTCGCCTGCTGGAACAGGTCACGCACTCGCGAGGCACCAACGCCGACGATCATCTCGACGAACTCCGAGGCGCTCATCTGGAAGAAGGGAACGTTCGCCTCGCCGGCGACGGCCCGCGCGAGCAGCGTCTTGCCGGTTCCGGGCTGGCCGCTCAGCAGCACGCCGCGGGGGATCCGGCCGCCGAGCTTGAGGTACTTGTCGGGATTCTTGAGGAAGTCGACGATCTCGGTCAGCTCTTCCTTGGCCTCATCGATGCCCGCGACGTCCTTGAACGTCACCCGCTGGTCGCCGCCCTCAATTCGGCGCGCTCGCGAGCGGCCGAACGACATCAGACCGCCGGCACCGCCCGCCTGGGCGGCGCGCCGGCCGATGAACACGAACAGGAGGACCAGGAGCAGCGTCGGACCGAAACCGAAGATCAGGCTGGCCAGGAACGACGGCCCGCTGTCCGGCGCGTTGGCGTCGATCGTCACGCCGTGTGAGATCAGCGTGCTCTCCAACTGTGAGCCGTTGGCGAACGACGGCACCTGCGTGGAGAACCGTGTCGTCGCCTGGGCGTTCTTGTCGTTCGCCGGGTACTTGACCTCGTTCTTGAAGGTGCCCTGGATCGCGTTGTTCGTGGAGGTGACCTCCTTGACGTTGTCGGCGTTCACCTGGCTGAGGAAGGTCGGGTTGAACGGGATCCGGACCCGCGAGTTCGGCTTGAGCGCCTGCGAGGAGAGCCAGAAGTTGAGCCCGAGGAGCACGACGATGAGCAGCGCGATCAGCCACCGAGGGTTCGGGCTCATCGGCGGCCGTTGGTCCGGCTTGGCGCCGCGACCGTCCGGAGTCGGCGTCACCTTCCATCCAGGTGGCTGGTTCCCCTGCGGGGAGCCCGGGTTGTTCGAGCGGATCCGTGGGGGTGTCGGGCTGCGGGGTGGCTCTTCGGCCATAAAAGAGATTGTCGCAAGCCTGGAGGCTGGGCCCCAAGAATCTCGTTCGGGCGGCATCTCGGCTACTCGATCCGATCCCGAAACGTCTCGGACCCGACGACGGTCGCGCCCGCGGCCGAGGCCCGGTCGGCGAGCCAGCGGTCCGAGGTCACAACCCGGACGCCGCGGATGTCCGGCTCGGCCACGATCCGGCGGACGATCTCGTCATCGGCCGCGTTGCGCTTCGGCTGGGGCGCGTTGGCGACCTCGATCACGGTCGAGCGGATCGGAGGCGACGGCTTGCGCTCGAACACCACCGTGACGTCCTCACCCTCCGCCGCCGCCCACCGCTCGAGCAGGTCGACGAGGCGGAGCATGGCCGCGTCGCGGTCCCGCCACCAGCCGTCAGGCCGGGTGCCGATCACGTTCATTCCGTCGACGTACCAGCGCATCGTCAGTCGTCGCCGTCGGGGCGCCGCCGCTCGTGCTTGCGTGTGCTCTGGCGGCGTTTGGACTCGAGGCGGCGCTGCACCGAGGCCCGCGTCGGCTTCGTGGCCGTGCGCGCGCGCCTGACCGCGAGCCCGCTCGTGAGGCGCTGCTGGAGCCGCGCCAGCGCGAGTTCACGATTGCGGGTCTGGCTGCGGGCGTCCTGGGCGACCGCGGTCACGCGCGGTCCGAGCCGCGCGATCAGGCGCCGCTTCTGCTCCTCGCTCAACGCCTGGGAGCTCGCGACGTCGAAGCTCGCCTCGATCCGCGAGGCGGTGACGTTCGCGTGCTGGCCTCCGGGCCCGGACGAACGTGAGGCGCGGAGGGTGATCTCCTCGAGAGGGATCGAGGCGTGCCGACCGATGGGCATCGGATCTTCCATGGGGCTCATAGGATGACCTGTGGCCAGGCTGTGAACATCTTGTGCGCTGCCCTCGCGTCCGCGGGGGTGCGTGCTACCTTCCCGCCCCGTAAGGTCGTCCAACAGGGGACGGCGACAGACGCAGGTGCAGGCCCCGGTGGTATTTCCTCCGCGGTAGCAAGCATCTCAAGCTACGGAGGAGAACACTCCACCATGCCAAGCGGAACGGTTAAGTGGTTCAGCGACGAGAAGGGTTTCGGCTTCATCACGCCCGATGAGGGCAGCCGTGATCTGTTCGTGCACCACACGAGCATTCAGGCCGATGGCTACCGCTCACTCGCGGAGGGCGCCAAGGTGTCCTACGAGGAGGAAGCTGGCCCCAAGGGGCCAAAGGCCGTGAACGTCCAGAAGATCTAGGACGTTCACGGGGAGGATCAGGGTCTGCGCAGGCGCATGTCGCGGGCAGTCCGCGACATGCGCGCTGAGCGCTGCCTGGCGCTCGGATCCGGGTCATCCCCCCACGCGCGTACACTCCGTAAGTGGGTGGTCGCGGCGCACACACGACGGATGAGATGACGAAAGCCATAGAAGAGCGCGAACGCGTCATCGTTCGCTTCGCTGGTGACTCGGGGGACGGGATGCAGCTCGCGGGCGGTCGGTTCACCGACGCGACCGCGGTGATGGGCAACGACCTCGCGACGTTGCCGAATTTCCCGGCCGAGATCCGGGCCCCGGCGGGAACGCTGGCCGGCGTCTCCGCGTTCCAGATTCATTTTGCGTCCCGGGACATCCTCACTCCCGGCGACAAGCCGAACGTCCTCGTCGCGATGAACCCGGCGGCGCTCAAGGCGAACCTGCCCGAGCTCGGCCGAGGCGCGACGATCATCGTCAACGAGGATGCGTTCTCCAAGCGCAACCTGGAGAAGGCGGGCTACGACGCCAACCCGCTCGAGGACGGCTCGCTCAGCGAGTACCGCGTCCACCGCATCCCGATGACCTCAATGACCGTCGGCGCCGTCGAGGCCGTCGAGGGCGCATCGACCCGTGACGCCGGCAAGGCGAAGAACCTGTTCGCGCTCGGCGTGCTCTCGTGGCTCTACGGGCGCGAGGCCGAGACGACACACCGCTGGCTGGAGCAGAAGTTCGCCAAGCGTCCCGCCGTTCTCCAGGCCAACCTGGCGGCGTTCAACGCCGGTTGGTCGTTCGGTGAGACGACCGAGCTGCTCGACGTGCAGTACCACGTGGCGCCAGCGCGCGACGTTGCGCCCGGGACGTACCGGAACATCAACGGGACGACGGCGCTGTCGCTCGGCCTGGTCGCGGCGAGCGTCCGCAGCGGCCTGCCGCTGGTGCTCGCGTCCTATCCGATCACCCCCGCCTCCGAGTTGCTGCACGAGCTCTCCCGCCACACGCGCTTCGGCGTGAGCACGATCCAGGCCGAGGACGAGATCGCCGCCGCCGGGATGGCGCTCGGCGCTGCGTTCGGCGGCCGCCTCGGTGTCACCGCGACGAGCGGACCCGGGATGGACCTCAAGGCCGAGATGATCGGGCTGGCGGTGATGCTCGAGCTGCCGATGGTGATCATCGATGTCCAGCGCGCCGGGCCGTCGACCGGGATGCCGACAAAGACCGAGCAGTCCGACCTGCTGATGGCGCTCTACGGCCGTCACGGCGAGTCACCGCTGCCGGTGGTCGCGCCGAGCACGCCAGGGGGCTGCTTCGACGCCGGCTTCGAGGCGGCATCGATCGCGATCCGGTACCGCACGCCGGTGATCCTCCTGTCCGACACCTTCCTCGCGTCGTCCTCGGAGCCGTGGATGATCCCGTCGGTCGACGATCTCCCCGAGATCGATGCCGCCTTTGCCGTGACCGACGACGCGGCGACGTTCCTCCCCTACAGCCGGGACGAGCGACTCGCGCGGCCGTGGGCGATTCCGGGGACTCCGGGGCTCCAGCATCGGATCGGCGGACTCGAGAAGGCCGATGGCAGCGGCAACATCTCCTACGACGGCGCCAATCACGCGCGCATGACCGAGCTGCGTGAGGCCAAGGTGGCGGGGATCGCCGATGAGTCGGCGCCGCTCGCAGTCGACTCCGAGCCGGGAGCGAGCCTGCTCGTGCTCGGTTGGGGCTCGAGCGAGGGCGCGATCCGGGCGGGTGTCCGCCGAGCGCGCGAGGCCGGCCACAAGGTCGCCACCGCGCACCTGCACCACCTCAACCCGTTGCCGGCGAACACCGGGGATGTGCTGCGGTCGTTTGACCGGGTGCTCGTCCCCGAGATGAACACCGGCCAGCTCGCCCAGGTGCTGCGCGGCAAGTTCCTCGTCGACATCGAGTCGTTCTGCAAGGTCACGGGCCAGCCGCTGTTCGCCTCCGAGATCGAGCAGCAGATCGAGGAACGCCAGTAATGGCCGTTGCGACCAACGGCGGCGGCGCGCCGATCGACCTGACCAAGGCGGACTTCCAGTCCGATCAGGAAACCCGCTGGTGCCCGGGATGTGGCGACTACGCCGTGCTCTCGGCGGTGCAGCAGTTCATGCCTGAGCTGGGGATCCCGCCCGAGCGGATCGTGTTCATCACCGGGATCGGCTGCGCCGGCCGGTTCGCGTACTACATGGACACCTACGGGATGCACGGCATCCATGGGCGCGCGCCCGCGATCGCGACCGGCCTCGCCACCGCCCGGGAGGACCTCTCGATCTGGGTCGTCACCGGCGATGGTGACTCCCTCTCGATCGGCGGCAACCACCTCATCCATGCGCTGCGCCGCAACGTCCCGGTCAAGATCCTGCTCTTCAACAACCAGATCTACGGGCTCACCAAGGGGCAGGCGTCCCCGACCTCCGAGCTCGGCAAGGTGACGAAGTCGACGCCGTTCGGCGTCGCCGACCATCCGTTTAACCCGGTTGCGCTCGCGCTTGGGGCCGAGGCGACGTTCGTCGGCCGGACGATCGACCGCGATCGCCGCCACCTGACCGAGGTGCTGCGCGCCGCCGCGACCCACGAGGGCTCGGCGCTCGTTGAGATCTACCAGAACTGCCCGGTGTTCAACGACGGCGCGTTCTCGGCGCTCACCGAGAAGGACGTCAAGGACGCCAACCAGATCCGGCTCGAGGCCGGCGAGCGGGTCCGCTTCGGCGCCGACGGCGAACGCGGCGTGGCGATGGGAAGCGACGGACAGCTGCGGATCGTCGACGTCGCCGAGGTCGGCGAGGACGCGCTCCTCGTCCACGACCCCGGGCGGCCCGATTCCGGACTCGCATACTCCCTCGCCCGGCTCGCCGAGGCTCCGACCGGCCCGACGCCGATCGGGATCTTCCGTGACGTCGCGCGGCCGGTCTACGGCCGCGGCGAGCGGTTCAGCACCACCGCCGGGTCCGAGGACGATCTCGCCGAGCTGCTCGTCGCCGGCGAGACCTGGACCGTCGGGTAGTTCTGCCTGGGTCGATTCCGGCCGGTCGTTCCAAGGCCGGGTCGTTTCAAGCTGGCCGTTTCGCACGACTGCGCGCGTGGAATGGCCAAAACGCATGTCAGCGGCCGCTGATGGCGGCGCTTTCTTACGTTTGGGCTACACATCGACCTGAACGCAAGAAAGCTTTGAAGATCGCGCCCGCTGTCATGCGTTTTGGTCGCGGCTGGGGTCGCTCTCGTGCGTGTTGGCGATCCGGGCTCGCCCGGCGCCACGCCCTCCCGGAGACCCCCTGTGAACGGCTTGAAAAAAAGTTTTGGTCATCTTTCCAACCATCGCTGCGGTAGTCGCGTTGAAACCACTGAGTACTTCCGTGCCCCCGGAGGATTGGCCGAGACACCCCGACGGCGTCCGTGCGCCCCCCGATGCCGTCAGTCCTCGCCAATGACCGACGAGGCCGCCCGCAAGGCGGCCTCGTCGACGTTAAGGGCCGGACTGACGTCCTTGGGGCCCGCTAGGTCAACTCGACGTGGCCGCCGTCAGGCTCGAGCGGCAAACCGGCGGCGTCCCATTGCAACAGGCCGCCGACCATGTTGTGCGCGTCGTAGCCGGCGTTGCGGAACGCCTCGGTGGCCATCGCCGAGCGGGCGCCGCTGCGGCAGTAGAAGATGACCGGCCGGTCGCGATCGATCGTCTCCGCCTCGGAGGTGAGCATCATCAGCTCGATCAGGCGGTCGCCCTGGATCCGCCCGGCCTCGTGTTCGTGGGGCTGGCGGACGTCGATCAGCTGGACGTCGGTCGTCTTCAGCAGCTCGGCGACTTCCTGGGGGGTGTATTCACCGTCCATTCCGGGCAGCGTAGCGGGGACGACATCCGTCGCCAGATTCCTCCCGCAGGGGGACATAACGCGGTCCGTGGCACGGATCGTGCAGTTCATGTAGTCTCATCTGCCGATACACCCAGCCGAGTCTCTGACCGCCAAGGCGCTCAGAGAACGGGGGAACCCACAGGGACCGAGCCGGATCCCCGGGGCGAATCACCGAGACATCGGTGTAGCGCAACTCTTTCAGCGCGAGCCCGTCAGCTAACCCCGTAGGCACCAGAGAGAGAAAGGGTTGGCTTGACGTACATCCGTACTCGACGCTTTTCCGGCAGAGCGGGGGCCGCTGCTTTTGCGGCGATGTTCGCCCTGAGTGCACCAGCGCTCGCAGCGTCACAAACGTCCACAGCAGACAAGACAACCACGTCAGGGACGACGGCTCAGAAAACAACGACGACGGCGGCTGCCGCCTCGGCCTCTTCGTCCGCCTCCGCTCCGAGCGGCGGCGGTGGCCTTGGTGCACCGTCCACGAAAACCACATCGAAGTCCAAGACGACCGCGAGCACGAGCGGCGGTCACCACTACCCCGGTGACTCGGCTCACATGGGCGATCGCATCCTCCGCGAGGGGATGACCGGCCATGACGTGCGCGTGCTTCAGGACTTCCTGACCCGCGCGGGGTATACGACGACGATCGATGGTCAGTTCGGACCCACCACGCGCACCCACGTGATCTCGTTCCAGCGGGCTCACAAGCTCAAGGCCGATGGCGTCGTGACGTGGACCGTCTCGCAGGACCTGCGAGTCGCGGTCGCGGCCGCGCCGAAGACGACGGCTGCGCCCGCCCCGGTGGGACACGGCACGGTCAGCAACGGCCTGGCGATCGCCCCGTCCGATGCTCCCGCGTCGGTCAAGGCGATCATCGCGGCCGGAAACAAGATCGCGTTCAAGCCGTACATCTACGGCGGTGGTCACGGCAGCTGGAACGACAGCGGCTATGACTGCTCCGGGTCGGTCAGCTACGCGCTCCACGGCGCCGGCCTGTTGTCCTCCCCAGAGGACTCGGGCGAGCTCGAGTCCTACGGGGCCTCCGGCCGCGGTCGCTGGGTCTCGATCTGGGCCAACGCGGGCCACGTGTACATGTACGTCGCGGGTCTGCGGTTCGACACGAGCGCCCAGGGCGAGACCGGCGGTTCGCGCTGGACCCGGGCTGGCCGGTCGCACAGCGGCTTCGTCCTTCGTCATCCCCGCGGTCTGTAACGGCTTCAACTGACGGGACGCGTCCGGGCGACAGGCAAGTCGTCGCCCGGACGCGGTCCGCAGCTCGCTACGGTCGCGACCGCAGCTACTTGCGCGTGACCGCGAAGCGCTTGTCGCCGCGCGCGATCGGCGCCGTCGTGTCGCCGGCGTGGATGAACTTCGGGTACAGGTAGGCGCACACGTGCCGCGTGCTGATGTCACCGGCCGTGAACCCGTTGACCTCCTTGAACGCCTTCGGCACGAAGAGCCCGACTCGCTGCGGCTGCGCCTTCGTCGTGAAGTAGTACTGGAGGAACCGCCCGCTGCTGTTCTCCTGCTGGGCGGTGGCCTTGCACGGCTTCGCGCTGAACTGGATGATCGAGATGAGATACGCCCTGCCGGTCAATTCGCTCGGCTTGTAGCTGCCTTGGACCTGGATGGCGTACGCGGTGCCCTTCTTGATCTTCGAAGGAACCGTCACCTTCAGCGACGCGGCGCTCGCCGCCGACGCAAGCGCGCCGGTGCTCAGTGCCGCCACGGTCACGGCGCCGGCCAGTCTCGATATCCGCCGCCGGCCAGTCTGTGGGCCAATCATGTGCTCCCCTTCGGACGCTTTGCGTAGTGCGGGCGGACCCGGCTCCCCATGAACCCGCGCCGCGCCGCGGCGATCCTAGCGCACGCTTGAGGCCCGGCCGTAGCGCCTGCTTCGGGCCCAGCCATAGCGCATGACGTACGATCTAACGCACCATGTCTGCACTCGCCGAGCTGTACTCGATCCCGCAGGAACACCTCGATTTTCGCGACACGATTCGCCAGATTGCAGAGGAACGAATCGCCCCCCGGGCCGCCGAAATCGACGAGAAGGCGGAGTACCCGCACGACCTGCGCCGGCTGCTCGCCGAGCAGGACATCTTGGGGCTCCCGTTCGAGACCGAGTACGGGGGGACCGGCACCGGCACCCTGATGCTCAACATGGCGGTCGAGGAGATCGCCAAGGCGTGCGCGTCCACCGCGCTGATCCTGATGGTGCAGGAACTTGGGACGCTCCCGATCCGGCTGTTCGGCTCCGAGGAGCTCAAGCAGCGGTTCCTGCCGCGCTGCGCGACGGGCGAGTGGAGCCCCGCGTTCGCCCTGTCCGAACCGGACGCTGGCTCGGACCCGGGCGGCATGCGCACCCGGGCCCGGAAGGACGGCGACGAGTGGGTCATCGACGGCGCCAAGAACTGGATCACGAACCTCGGGGTCGCCGACTTCTACGTCGTGTTCGCGGTCACCGACCCGGACGCCAAGCACTCGCGGGGGATCACCGCGTTCGTGGTCGAGGCCGACCGGCCCGGGTTCAGCGTCGGCAAGCTCGAGCACAAGCTCGGGATCCGGGGCTCACCGACCGGACAGCCGGTGTTCGACAGCGTCCGGGTTCCGGCCGAGAACATCGTCGGCGACCTCAACGCCGGATTCAAGGTCGCGCTGAGCACGCTTGACCGCTCGCGGCTCGGCGTCGCCGCCCAGGCGCTCGGGATCGCCCAGGGGGCGACCAACTACGCGGCCGCCTACGCCGGCGAACGCCAGCAGTTCGGCCAGCCGATCAACGCGTTCCAGGGCATCCAGTTCAAGCTCGCGGACATGGAGACGCAATGCGCGGCGGCGCGCGAGCTGCTCTACCAGGCGTGCTCGAAGATCGATCGAGGCGACCCTGACCTCGGCAAGTACTCGGCGATGGCGAAGCTGTTCTGCTCGGACGCCGCGATGCGCGTGACGGTCGAGGCGGTCCAGGTCCTCGGCGGCTACGGCTACGTCAAGGAGTATCCCGTCGAGCGGATGATGCGAGACGCCAAGATCACCCAGATCTACGAGGGCACGAACGAGATTCAGCGGCTCGTGATCGCCCGGACCATGCGGTGAGAGTGCAGGGATGACCGGATCGCCGCCCACGCTCCGCCGGATCCTCGGTTCAGCGCTGGCGGCGCTCACCGTCGGGCTGGGCGCGGCGAGCCTGATCGCCGGGTTCAGCGACTCGTTTCCGCTCCGCCTGCTCCAGGGACTGCTCGTGTTCGGGGCGGGCGCCGTCGTGCTCGGCGGGGCGGTCGTGTTCGTGATGATCCGGATGGCCGGCTGGCGAGACCCGGAGTCCGAGGAGGACTTCGAGGCGCTCGTGCAGCGAGCCGAACGGCTCGCCGCGGAGGACTCGTGGGGCGACGTCGAGGACTACGCGCCCGCGCTCGAGGACGATGACGACCTGTTCGATCCTGCCAACGACGAGGACTTCAGGGCCCTCGTCCGCTCGGCGATCGACGAGCTTCCGCTCGAGTTTCACCGCGCGCTCGAGCACGTCGCGATCGTCGTCTCCAACGGTGGGCGGCGCCGGCGGGCATATGGCCTGTACCAGGGGGACACGGTGGCGCAGGACTACTTCCACGACCGGATCGTGATCTTCAAAGACACGCTCGTCCGGGACTTCGGACACGACCCGGAGCGGCTCAAGGCCCAGGTGACGCGCACCGTGCGTCACGAGCTCGCCCACCATCTCGGGTGGGACGAGAAGGGCGTGCGCGGCCTCGGCCTGTAGCGCCGGCCCGGCCTTGCGCCGCGCCCCAAGCTCCAGCGCCGTAGCATTGGGCTCCCACCCGAACAGGAGTTCTACATGCCTGAAGCCGTGATTGTTGATGCCATCCGGACCCCGATCGGTCGCGCCATGAAGGGCTCGCTGAAGACGGTGCGCGCCGATGAACTGGCGGCGATCCCGATTCGGGCCCTGATCGAACGCAACCCGGATGTCGACTTTGCCGAGACGACCGACGTCCTCATGGGTGCCGCATCGGGAATCGGCGAGCAGGGCTACAACGTCGGGCGCAATGCCGCGTTGCTCTCCGGGCTCGACCATCACGTGCCCGGCTGCACCGTCAACCGGTTCTGCGCCTCCTCGCTGATGACGCTGCGGATGGCCTCGCACGCGATCAAGGCCGGCGAAGGCGACCAGTACATCGCCGCCGGCGTCGAGGCCGTGTCCCGGGCCGGGCTGGGCGCCGGGATGATGGAGGAGGCCAAGCACCCGAAGTTGGACGGCTCCGAGGGCTCGCTCTACGACGTCTACATCTCGATGGGCCTGACCGCCGAGAACGTCGCCGAGCGCTGCAAGGTCGGCCGTGAGGCCCAGGACGAGTGGGCGGTCATCTCCCAGACGCGCGCAGTCGAGTCGCAGGAGTCCGGCCACTTCGACGCCGAGATCATCCCGGTGACCGTGCCCGCGCATAAGGACACCGACAAGGAGGGCAACGAGATCGACGTCGAGGAGACCGTGGTCAGCAAGGACGACGGCCCTCGCGCTGGGACGACGATGGAGGTCCTCGGCAAGCTCAAGCCGGCGTTCCGTGAGAACGGCACGGTTACGGCCGGCAACGCGTGTCCGCTCAACGACGGCGGTGCCGCGGTGCTCGTCATGTCCGAGGAGAAGGCGAAGAGCCTCGGCCTGCAGCCGAAGGCGCGGATCATCGCTTCGACGGTCGTCGCGATCCGGCCCGAGATCATGGGCCTCGGCCCGATCCCGGCAATCCAGGCACTGCTCAAGCAGACCGGGATGACGATGGACGACATCGACATCGTCGAGATCAACGAGGCGTTCGCGGCCCAGATCGTGCCGTGTCGCGAGGACCTGAACATCCCCGAGGAGAAGCTCAACCCGTTCGGCGGCGCGATCGCGCTCGGTCACCCGTTCGGGATGACCGGCGCGCGGATCATGACCACGCTGCTCAACGGTCTCCAGAAGCTCGACGGGACCTACGGGATCGAGTCGATGTGCGTCGCCGGCGGAATGGGCCAGGCGATGCTCGTCGAGCGCCTGCACTAGCCAGTCTCATTCATCACCCGATCGGGATGACGCAGCCACGCCACCGTGGCGCAAGCTGAGGGCATGCCCAATCAACAGGACCGCGCCCGGCCTCTCGGGCCGGTGATCGTCGTCGGCTACGACGGCTCCCCGTCCTCACGTGCCGCGCTCGACCTCGCCACGCGGAGGGCGGGGGACGAGGGTCTGCTGTTCATCGTCTACGCGTATGACCTGCCGCCCGATTTTCTCGCCTCACCGAACTACGAGCGGCTGCTCAGCGAGCACAAGAATGTCGGCCGGGCGTTGCTCGACGCGCTCCCCGCGCCAGGACGGACCGCGTACGAAATCGAGCTGATCGGGGGACCTCCGGCGCAGGCGCTCGCCGATATCGCGCGGGTTCGGAACGCCGACGAGATCGTCATCGGAGCGCGCGGGCTCGGTCGCGTGCGCGCGCTGCTCGGCAGCGTCTCCCACGAGTTGCTGCATATCGCCGACCGGCCCGTGACCGTGATTCCGTCGGCCGCGGTCGAGTCGTCAGGACCCGCCGGACAGCCGTGACCGCCGCCCGCTAACCCGGCGGCGCGAGCAACTGCCCCGCCGGGTGCGCCCCGCCCTAGTTCGCCGCATCGAGCTCCTGGAGCGCGGCCACGAGGGCTTCCGCGGCGGTCGCGAGCGGCGGGTCGAGGTCGCGGTCGGCAAGCACGCCGAAACAGACGAGTCCGTCGTAGCTGAGGATTCCGATCGTGAGGCCCTGGTTGGCCGGGTTGAGCGGGACGATCGGGTACACCTCGCGCATCCTCACCCCGCTCAGGTAGAACGGCTGCTGCGGTCCGGGGATGTTCGAGACGACGAGGTTGAACGCCCGCACCGTGCCGAGCGCCCGGGCGAGCAGCCCGGACAGGAGCGGCGGCGCCCACCCGGCGGCGCCGACCATGAGCGCGCCGGCGCGGACGGCGGGCGAGTCCTTGAGCTCGCGGGTCTGATCGGCGATCTCCCGGACGCGCGCACCGAGATCGGGCTCGGCGACGGGCAGATCGACGAACACGGTCGAGATCCGGTTGCCCATGTCTCCGGACTCTGTCTCGCCGCGAACGCTGACCGGGACGAGCGCCACCGGGACAAGGCCGGCGTCACGGTCACGCGGCTCGGCGGTGCCCAGGTACTGGCCGAGCATGCCCGCGACGACCGCGAGGATCACGTCGTTGACGGTCCCTCCGGCGCGGGCGCCCACCTCCTTGATGACAGCGAGCGGCGCGTGGGCGATCGCGTACCGGCGGTTGGGCGAGATCGGCCGGTTCAGTGGGGTCATCGGGGCCTGGGGCCGCGCCTTGGCGAGCTCGAGCCCGACCTCAGTGGCGCGGCGCATGTCGCTCGCCGTGCGCCGGGGGTCAGGGTCCAGCGCGCGCAGCACGCCGTCGACCATCAGCCTCGAGCCCGCGCTCAGGGGCCGGGCCGCGAACCGCGTCATTTGTTGCCGGAGGTCGTATCGACGTGGCGCCCAGGCCTCGTCCGGGGGCGGGATCATGAGCGGCTCCGGGCTCGGGTCGAGCACGAGCGCGGCCATCCCGATCGCCGCCACGCCGTCGAGGAGCGCGTGGTGGACCTTCATCAGCAGGGCGCGGCGGCCGCCCTCGAGCCCCTCGACCAGCGTCGCCTCCCACAGTGGCCGGGCGCGATCGAGCCGATGGGAGAACTCGCGTCCGACGAGCGCCCCGAGTTCGGCCTTCCCGCCGGGGGCCGGGAGGCTCGCCTGCCGGACATGCCAATCGAGGTCGAATCCCTGGTCGTCGACCCACAGCGGGTTGGCGAGCAGTCCGAGTGGCGGCTGCTCGAGTCGCCGGCGCAGGCCCGGGATCAGGTGGATCCGCTCGGCGAGCCGGGCGGCGACCATCGCCCGGGTCAGCGGCGGCTCGGGGTCGAATACGAGCAGCCCGCCGACGGCCATGTTGACCGGCCCGCGCTCGGCGGCGAGCGAGGATCGGTCAGCCGGCGAAAGCTCCTCGGTCACGACCGAGACCGGGGCGCGCTCAGCGCGGTGGCATCCGGAGAGCTCCGTCGAGGCGGATGACCTCGCCGTTGAGCATCTCGTTCTCGGCGATGTGCAGAGCCAGCGCCGCGAACTCCGCCGGGCGGCCGAGCCGCGAGGGGAATGGGACCTGCTTGCCGAGCACGTCCCTGGTCTCCTGGGGGAGCGCCGCGAGCAGCGGGGTGTCGAACGTCCCGGGAGCGATCGTGCACACCCGGATGCCGCTGCTCGCGAGGTCCCGCGCCGCCGGCAGGGTCAGCCCGACGATGCCGCCCTTGGACGCCGAATAGGCGACCTGGCCGATCTGGCCGTCAAAGGCGGCGATCGAGGCCGTGTTGATGCAGACGCCGCGTTCACCGGAGTCGGCGGGTTCGTTCTCGAGCATCGCCGCCGAGGCGAGTCGGAGCACGTTGAACGTCCCGATCAGGTTGATCCGGATGACGGTCTCGAACGGCTGGAGCGTGTGAGCGCCGCGCTTACCGGCGGTCTTCTCGGCCCAGCCGACGCCTGCGCAGCAGACGCTGATCTTCAGCCCACCGGGCAGCGCGGCGGCTGCGTCGACGGCCGCCTCCACCTGGCCGGGGTCGCTCACATCGGCGCGAACAAATTGAGCACCGGTTCCGAGCTCTGACGCGAGCGCGTTGCCCTTCTCCTCATTGAGGTCGGCGATCAGCACGTGGGCACCGCCAGCGTGCAGGGCGCGGGTGGTCGCCCCGCCGAGTCCGGATGCGCCCCCGGCAATGAGAGCGCCGCTGCCTTGGATTTCCATGGCGGGAACCCTACTGTTCAGGGCATGAGCGACGACGTGTGCAGCGACGCGGGCAGCGTCGGCACCTGGCAGAGCGAGGCGACCGCGGGCAGCGTCGGCACGGCCGGCAGCGTCGCCACCGCGGGGAGCGCCGGGACGGCCTTCAGCGTCGCCACGGCCGGGAGCGTCGCGACGCTGTTCAGCGCGGCGACGGCGATGTCGGCGCTGACCGTCCTGTCCGTGGCCTCGATCGGCTGCGCCGCGTGCGTCGGCTGCGTCGGGTGCATCGGCTGCGCGAACTGCATCGGGTGCGTCGGGTGCGTCGGGTGCGAGGGGCTGCGCTTCGCCGTCGGCAAGCGCAACGTCAGATCCAGCCGAGGACGACGCCGAAGATGATGAGCCCGAGCGCGTCCAGGGTCGCCAGCGCGCCGACGGTCTTCAGCTGACGGGCCCGGGAGGGCATGTCGTAGACGGTGAACGCAACGACGTAGAACGTGAGATAGCCGAACACGACGATCACCGGAAACGTCGCGACGTTCCACCACCAGTAGTACCAGTGGAAGACGCCGTCGGCGTGGAGGAGCAGCTCGACGACCACCGAGACGATCGACAACCCGAGCGCGATCGCCCATCGGTTCGGCAGGCCGAGGATCCGGACGCTTCGATCGGCCGGCAGCAGCTTGACGAACACGATCCCGTTGATCGCGAAGAACAGCGAGATCTCGACCGTGAGACCGATCAGGATGAGAAAGCTCGTGCGCCCGGTCACCGTCCAGAGCGCGCCACGGCCACCCCAATGCAGGAACAGCGCGTTGACGATCTCGTTGAACCAGTCCATCAACCAGAACGCCAGCCCGGCGAGGATCGCGCTCCAGTTTCGCCGCTCGACCTCGACCGCGTAGACGTAGACGACGAGCGCGAGCAGGGTGACCACCGCCCAATCGAGCCGGCCGCCGGCGCGGAGCATGTGCTCCGCCTGAGAAGTGAAGGTGGGGATCGCAGCCGCCGGCACGCGGCGGCATTGTGGCTGACCCAGTCGGCCGGGGCGTTACGCCCGCCGGGCGAGCGACAGCGCGAACAGCCCGTCGTCGTCGGTGAACCAACGCTCGAGCTCGAGGCCCGCGGCCCGGTAGTCGGCCTCGAGGCGCTCGCGGGTGAACTTGGCGCTGATCTCGGTGCGCAGCTCCTCCCCGGCGGCGAACTCGACGCGCAGGCCGAGGTCGGAGATGAGCACGCTGCACGGCCGCAGCGCCCGCAGCCGCATCTCGATCCACTCGTGACGGCGATCGAAGAAGGCGATGTGCTCGAACGCGTCCGGCACGAAGTCGGCGCCGAGCTCGCGGTTGACGACGTGGAGGACGTTGCGGTTGAACTCGGCGGTGACCCCGGCGCTGTCGTCGTAGGCCGCCTCGATCACCGCGGGGTCCTTGACGAGGTCGGTCCCGAGCAGGAAGCGGTCCTCGGGTCCGAGCAACGAGCTCACCTGGCGGAGCAGCCCGCGGCGGGTGCCGGGTGGGAAGTTCCCGATCGTCCCGCCGAGCAGCGCGACGAGCCGCGGAGCGCCGTCGGTGTCGGGAATGTGCCCGAGGTGGCGCTGGAAGTCGCCGATCACGCCGTGGACGAGCAGCCCGTCGTACTCCGTGATGAGCTGCTCGGCGGCGTCACGGACGACGGTCTCGGAGACGTCGAACGGGACGTAGCGGTGAAGCGTGCGGGCATCGGCCATCGCGTCGAGCAGGACGCGCGCCTTCTCGGCGGAGCCGGAACCGAGCTCGACGAGTTCCCCGGCACCGGTCGCCTCGATGATCTCCCCGGCCTGCGTCTCGAGGATCGACTTCTCGGTGCGCGTCGGGTAGTACTCGGGCAGCTCGCAGATGCGGTCGAAAAGCTCGGAGCCGCGCGCGTCGTAGAAGTGCTTGGGCGGAAGCTCCTTGAACGGCCGGGTGAGGCCGTCGAGCACGTCGTTGGCGAGCACGCGTTCCTCGTTGGCCGACAGCCACGAGTCGATCTGGATCTGGTCGGTGGTCAGCAGAGAGCGCATCACGCCACATCCTTCGCGATTCGGATTCCAGAGAAGATCTGCCGCCGCTGGGGGTAATCCCAGTTGCGGAAGGTGGGCGTGATGACACGCGCGCGCGTCGCCCAGGAGCCCCCGCGCAGGACCCGGTAATCGGTCCCGAAGAACACCTGCGAGTACTCCTTGTACGGGTACGGGGTGAAGCCTGGGTAGCCGTCGAAATGGCTCGACGTCCACTCCCACACGTCGCCGATCATCCCGAGCGCGCCGTACGGAGAGGCACCGTCCCCGAGCACGCCGCCGGCGACTGTGCCGAGGCTGAGATGGTCGAGGTTGGCGTGGCGGCCGGGAACCGGCGGCTCATCGCCCCACGGAAATGGGCGTGCCTCGCCCGTCTCCTGATCCCAGGTCGCTGCCTTTTCCCACTCGCGCTCCGTCGGTAGGCGGACGTCGTGGGCGCGGGCGAAGGCATCGGCCTCGAACCAGGAGACGTGGACGACGGGATGATGGGGGTGGAGCGGCTCGAGCCGTCCGAGCCGCCACTCCAAGCGGAGGTCCGCCGTCCACCCATGGGGTCTCGTGATGTCGTACTCCTCCTTCCACGCCCAGCCCTCGTCGGACCACCACTCGCGGCGCTCGTAACCGCCCCCCTCGACAAACGTGAGGTAGGTGGCATTGGTGATCGGGGTCTGACCGATCAGATAGGCGCGCACGTCGGTGCGGTGGCGCGGGCGCTCGTTGTCATACGCGAACCCGATCGGCGGCGCGCCGATCGCGCACTCGCCGCCGGGGACCTCGATGAGCTCCAGTCCGGTGAGATGGGGGATCCGCGCCACGGGCGCCCGGCGGGCGACGATTTCGCCGGTCGGGTCGAGATGGGCGAGCTGCATCGTCTGGAGCATCGTCTCGTTGTGCTGCTGCTCGTGCCGGATGACGAGCTCGACGATCGTCCCGTCCTCGATGCCACGCTCCTCGATCACGCTGAGGGTTCGGCTACGCACCTCAGCGAGGTATTCGCGCGCGGCGGCGGGGCGCAGGAAGGGGAGCTCACCGCGCCCGGCGCGCGGGGTCTCGAATGCGTCGTACACGTCGGCGAGGTCCTCGCGGAGCAGGTCGCGGTCACCGAACCGATGCACGAGCCACAGGTCCTCGAACGCGGCGATGTGGCCGAGGTCCCACACGAGCGGGCTCATCAGCGTCGAGTGGACACGCTCGAGGTCGGCATCAGAGATCGCGGCGACGAGCGCGAGCGTGCGCGCGCGTGTCTCGGCCAGTGCCTCGACGGCCTCTGCGGCGGTCCGTGTCGCCGGAGCTGCGATCGACCATCCCATCATCGGGATTGTCCCATGCCCCAGGTAAACGAAATCGAAACTCCGCCGACACCGCGGTCAGCGGGTGACCGCATAGCGCAGGTAGAGCACCTCGTTGCGCTCGAGCACCCAGCGGATCGCGAGCTCGCGCGGCGTGTGGAGCTCGGGCCCGGCGGTGATCGCCGGTTCGTCGCCGCCACCGACAAGTTTGGGCGCGAAGGTGAGGAACAGCTCGTCGACAAGACCCTCCGTCAGCAACGCCCCGAACACCGTCGGGCCGCCCTCGCACAACAGCGAGCGGACGCCATGCTCGGCGCGCAGCCGCCGAAGCGCCTGCGTGAACGTCAGCTCTGCGGATTCGAGCACCGTCACCTCGACCTGCGCCGCGCACCCCGAGGTGTCGAGCGCCCGGGGGCTGTACACGACGACTCGGGCCTCGGGCTCGGCGAACAGCGGAATCTCGGTCGGCACCTCGCCGCTGCGCGACACGATGCAGGTCAGCGGCTCCTCCGAGCGGCCGGCCTCGCGCCGACGCTCGCGGCGCTCGGGCTTGCCGAGGATCCGCCCGTAGTTCTCGGTGCGCAGCGTGCCGGTTCCGGCGAGGACCGCGTCAACCTGCTCGCGCAGTCCGTGGAACATCGCTCGGTCGCCATCGTCGCCGAGGGCACTCGAGCGACCGTGCACCGCAGCCCTCCCGTCGACGCTCTCGACGAAGTTGACGAGCGTGTACGGGCGGTCACCTGGCGGCTCGAATTCGGCGGGCAGTGTCGCCAGCAGGACAGCGACGTCGACGGTGGCGGGGTGGGGGAGAAGTTGGCGGAAATCCATCTGCGACTGAAATTCAGGGAAATGGTTAGGCTGCGGGAGGGATGGACTTTAAGCAGCTTGATCGCGGGGAGCTGATCGCAGTCCTGGGAGGGGTCCTGCTCGGGATCTCCCTGTTCCTGAGCTGGTACACGCTCGGCAACCACAACGCGGTGCTCAATGCCTGCAAGGGCCCGAACACGACGTGCAGCGGGTGGGGGTCGCTGACGATCCTGCGCTTCCTGCTGCTGATCGCCGCCATTGCGCCCGCGATTCTCGCCTACATCATCATCCGCGGACACGCTCTGTCGTGGCCCCGGGGGGAGCTGACCGCGGTCACGGCGTTGACCGCATTGACGTTCACCCTGTTCCGCGGCGTGATCGACAAGCCCGGGTCGCCACCCGGTGAGATCGGGATCGATATTGGGTGGTGGCTGGCGCTGGTCGGCGGGGTTCTCATCCTCCTCGGCTCGATCTGGCGCTCCCAGGAGAGCGCAGCGCGCCGCAAGCCGCCCGGAGTTCTGTAAACGTTCCGGGTGTGAATGACTCAAAGCCAGACCGCAACCTAGCGCTCGAACTTGTCCGTGTGACCGAGGCGGCAGCACTCGCCGCGGCGCGGATGGTCGGGCGTGGGGACAAAGAAGGCGCCGACCAGGCCGCCGTCGACGCGATGCGCCTCGTCCTCGACTCCGTGTCGATGGATGGGACCGTCGTGATCGGCGAGGGTGAGAAGGACGAAGCGCCCATGCTCTACAACGGCGAGAACATCGGCGACGGCACCCCGCCGCAAGTCGACATCGCCGTCGACCCTCTCGAGGGGACCCGGCTGACCGCCCTCGGCATGCCGAGCGCGATCGCCGTGATCGCGCTGGCGGAGAGGGGGGCGATGTTCGACCCGGGCCCGTGCGTCTATATGGAGAAGATCGCAGCCGGGCCCGAGATCGCGGACCTGCTCGACCTCGACCGCCCGTTGCCGGAGACGCTGTCGTTGATCGCGCAGCGCAAGGGCATCGACATCCGTGACGTGATGGTCGTGATGCTCGATCGCGAGCGCCACCACGAGGCCATGAAAGAGGTCCGCGAGGCCGGTGCCCGCGTCCGCCTGATCCTCGACGGCGACGTCTCCGCGGCGATGCTCGCGGTGAGCGAGAACTCGCCGGTCGATCTCCTGTGGGGGATCGGGGGTACGCCGGAGGGCGTCATCTCGGCCGCGGCGATCAAGTGCATCGGCGGCCAGTTGCTCGGACGCCTATGGCCGCGCGGCGACGAGGAGCGCAAGGCGGCGATCGACGCCGGCTACGACCTCACCCGGGTGCTCAACTGCGACGATCTCGTCGCCGGCGAGGACGTGTTCTTCTCGGCAACCGGGGTGACCGACGGTGACGTGCTCCAGGGGGTTCGGTATCAGACCGGCCACGCGAGCACCGAGTCGCTGGTCATGCGCGCCCGCTCGGGCACGGTTCGCCGGGTGGTCGCGACCCACGACCGCTCCAAGCTCCGCGCCCTGACCGGCGTGCGCTACGGCTGATTCGCCGACTCGTAGTTCCGCGAGCCGTTATTCGACTCCGGGGTGACCGGCATCCATGTGGTGGTCGCCCCGGGAGTCGTGTTGAGCCGTCCGACCTTTGAGTCGGCGAGCTCCAGCGTCGCGAGGCTGCGCAGGAACGCATGGGTGACGAGCACGTGCACGAATGCCTGCGTCGCCATGTACACCGGCAGGCTGAAGTTGTGGGCGATCGACGGGTAGAAGTTCGCCACCTCGACCTCGATCCGCAGCTTCGCCTTCTCCGGCTCGCCTTCAAGCGGCCCGAGGAGCCGGACGTCAAGCCCGAGATACCCGGAGCCCCGGCCCGCCTTGGTCACGAGCAGGCCGTCGCGGATGCGCCATGTGGCCTTGCCATGGTCGGGCTCGAGCACGTACTCGGGCGCGTCGAAGCGAAGCAGCGTCAGGGGCCGAATCAGCGCGACGACGCGGCGCTCGTTGATGCCGTAGATGACGCGGGCGAAGCCGAGCGTGACCCGCGAGAGAAACCGCCAGTAGGTGCGCGCCAGGTTCTCCAGGTTCTCCGGATGCCAGAGCCGCTCGAGTTCGCTTGTGGCGACGGTCAGCTCGGCGGTCTGCACCGAGCGGACACCGCGGTCCTGGGCGATGATCGTCGACTGGCGGGGCGAGACGATCACGAGGCGGCCGGGAAGGCGGCGACGCTGCGCGCGGCGCGCCAGGCGCGCGGCGAAGAACGCGGAGACTGCCCCGATCAGTGCAACGATTGCGCTCACAGCGTGATTCTGCCGGGTTTTCCCTGATTCGGCGTCGCCCAATCCACGTGATTGCATCAGCGCGCGAGATAGGCGAGCTCGACCTGCGAGCCGGCGGTCAGCGGAGTTTCGCTCGGAGGGATCAGGGCGAGGGCGTCGGCGCCGAGCAGCGAGGTGACGATGTGGGAGTCCTGAGGCCCGGTCGGCGTGGCCGTGGTGACACCGTCGGCGCGGGCTAGGTGAACCCGGACCGCCTGCTCGCGCTGGCGGTTCAGCTTCACATCCGCGGTGAGGATCGCCGTGCTCTCGGGCGGCGCCGCGGGCGCGGCACCGAGCAGGGCAGCGAGTGCCGGAGCGACGAACAGCGAGAACGTGACGACCGCCGAGACCGGGTTGCCGGGGAGCCCGAAGACGAGGGTCCCGTCCTTGACCCCGAACCAGGTCGGCTTCCCGGGCTGCAGGGCGACGCCCCAGAAGATCTCGGTGACGCCGAGGCGATGGAGCGCCGGCTTGACGTGATCATGCGGCCCGACGGACACGCCACCACTCACGAGTACGAGGTCGGCATGCTCAAGCGCGTGGGCGAGGCCGGCCTCGGTGGCGTCGGCATCGTCGGGGAGCTGCCGTGGCGGTTCGGGGGCGCCCCCGGCATGGGCGGCGAGGGCGCTCAGCATCGGGCCGTTGGAGTTGTGGATCTGTCCGGGGGCGAGCGGCTCTCCGGCGGGGCGAAGCTCATCCCCGGTCGGCAGGACCGCGACTCGCGGGCGGCGACTGACGGTGAGTCGGCCCACCCCGGCGGCGACGGCGGCCCCGAGCTCGGCCGCCCGGAGCCGCGTCCCGGCGCTGAGCACGGCGGCGCCGGCGCGCATGTCCTCGCCGGCGGATCGGATGTTGTGGCCCGGCGGTACCTCGGTCGTGAGCGTGACCGTGTCCCCGTCGAGAACCGTGTCCTCCTGGCGGATGACGGCGGTGGCGCCGGGCGGAACCGCCGCCCCGGTCGAGATCCGGACGGCCTCGCCATCGGTGACGTGGTGATCGATCGGCGCTCCGGCGCGGGATTCGGCGACGATCCTCAGGCGGCGGTCCGCCGGGCCGGCAAGCAGCGCGTAGCCGTCCATCGCCGAACAGGCGAACGGCGGGACATTCCCGGCGGCGGTGATGTCCTCGGCGAGGGTCCGATCGAGCGCCTCGGCGATGCTGACCGGCTCGATGTCCAGCTGCCGGGCGGCGTCGCGAACGCGGGACTGCGCCTCTCGGATTGAGATCAGCGGTTGGGCCACGAGGAGACATTGTGACCGGCCCGCAGGACCGAAGTGACGACCGAACTGCGTGATAGAAGCTCCGCGATGCCGCAGGGTCCACCACGCCTCCGCCGCGCGCGGCCCGTCGCCGATGCGCCAATCGATGCGCTGCTTCTGCGCGCCGAGGATCTCGCCAAGGGGTGGCTGCTGGCATTGCTCGAGCAGGCGCCGCTTCACGACGCGCCCGCGATTCTCGCCGCCGAGTTGTCACGCGACGGACCGCGCGTGTGTGATGCGGTCGTCCGTGCCCTTGCCAACGACGCCGACCTGCGTCGGATCGAGTCCGGCGGCGCGCTCGAGCCGCTCGTCGGTCAGGCCGGCTCGTTCGCCGGCGTCGGTGGTGTCGCGTCGGCCTCGCAGGCGGTCGATGCGCTCCAGGGTGTGATGTGGAGCGCGATCCGGGGTGAGCTCGGCGAGCCGGACGGGGAGCAGGTCTCCGACCTGGCCGAGCGGCTCGCGCTCGTGATCGAGCGGGTGCGGGGCGCTGCGCTGCGCGCGTTCGTCACCCGCGGCGATGAGATCGCCGAACCTGCCGGGGCCGAGGCGCGCGATCGCGGCGAGGAACCGTGGGGGGGTCTGCGGGTGGCTCCGCCGGCGTCGCCCGCCGTGGAATCCGATCGCGGCTCACCTCCGCCGGAGTCGGCATCCGAGGCGGGCGTCGGCGCGCTGTGGAAGGGGGCGCTCGAGGACGAGGTGGCGCGGGCCGCGCGGTCCGGGGCATCGCTCTCGCTGCTGCTCGTGGAGCTTGCTGATGCCGAGCGGGTGGTCGCGGTCGAGGGTCGCCTCGGCGCCGGAGCGACGCTCGGCCAGTTCGCGCGGGCGGTGCGCAGCGCCGTGCGGCGCGGGGACATCCTCGCCTGCGAGAGCGACACCCGGGCGTGGATCATCGCCACGAACACCGGCCGTCTCGGTGCCCAGGCACTCGCCGATCGCGTCGCTGCAGCCGTGCGGGCCAGCGAGCCGTGGCACGGCGCCCCCCTCGGCGTGAGCGCCGGGATCGCGGTCTTCCGCGAGGACGGGACGGACGTCGGCGATCTGGTCGAGGCGGCCGAGGAGGCGCGGTTCGCCGCTGAGGCGTCAGGTGTCGCGGTCGTGCGCGACCGCGGGCCGCTTGGGACGCAGTCCGACCGCGACTCGGACGTCGATCCGGCGGGCTAGCGGTCGCTCACGTAAGTACGTTCGCACCGAGAGGCGCGACTGGAGCTTCGACGGCTACTTCGGCAGCGACGCGGCGCCGATGTGGGCGATGCCGGGCGTGCCGAGCTTCTGCGAGGTCGCCTCGGTGAGATCCCAGTCGGCGTGATTCGCGTAGGGGCCGCGGTCGATCACGGGCACGACGATCATCTTGCCGCCGTAGTAGACCGCGACGGGCGTTCCACACGGGAGGGTGCGGTTGGCGGTGCCGAGCGTCGTCCGCCGCAGCGTGACGCCGCAGGCGGTCTTCGATCCCCAGGAGCCGTCCCCGTACCAGGTCGCGATCGACGGGTTGAAGACGATGGTCGTCACGGCCGGTGACGGCGCGGACGCGCGGGCGGAGCCGGCCTGGTCCTCGATCACGGCGCGGACGGCGAACTGCCCCATGTGGTTGGCGGGCCAGTAGGCGGTGAACGAGCCGGTGGAGGCGACCGTGCCGTGGGCGGTGGGGGCCCAGGCGTTGCCGGTCTGCTGGCCGCGGCGCTCGATCTCAACGACCTTTCCGGCGTCGCTCGCGGGGACGCTGCCGGTGAAGTGCAGCCCGCGGCGGAGCATCGCCGACTCGCGCGTGGTGAACGTGATGCCGTTGCCGCTCGTGCTGACGGTCGAGTTCGCCTTTTCAACGACGCCGGTGGACGCCTTTGTCGAGGTGGAGCGCGTGGGACTGGCGGCGCGGGGGGTACCGCCACCACCGAGTCCGGCGCCACCGGAGCTGGCCCAGCTCAACTGCGGAATTATCAGAGCGCTCCCAAGGCCCAGGAGCACCATCACCACGTAGGCGTTCGCGCGACGACTCACGTTCGGTCGGCCCGTCCTTAAATTGTTCGTTCATGCCTACGGGGTGAGCTGACGGGCTCGCGCCTTGTGAGCGCTACGGTCCTTTGCGGGACCGATTCGCCCCTGCGGATCTCGGGTGAGACCCGCAAGTGGTTCCCCCGCCGATGGCCCGCGGACGGACGATCGCTCGGCTGGAAGGGCGCCAGTATACGAAACTCTGCGCCCCCTCGTTATCCAGGCAAGCCGCGGAAGCGCTATCCGGGGTAACTGCTGAGGTGAGCTACGGCCGCGGGAGCCGCGAGACGGCACGCCGGATCGCGCGGGCTCCGGCGGAGAGGCCGATCTCGGCGATCTCGGCCGCGGCCTGGACCGCAGTGCCGAGGATCTCGCCGCCCTTGGGAGGGGTCGGCGGGCGGGTTGCGGGCCGGCTGGTTCCGCGCGGTTTTGCGGGGCCGCGGGCGGGAACGCCGTCAGGTTGAGCGGGCTGGCGTAGCCGCGTGCCCGCGGGCCTTGGGGCTGGCGTCGTCTTGGCCGCGGGTGTCTTGGCTGCCGCTGTCTTGGCTGCCGCTGTCTTGGCCGCCGGCTTCTTTGGCCGTGGCTTTGCGGCGGTCTTGGCCTTCGACGCGGCCGAGGCGCTCGGCCTTGGCTTCGTCCTGGCGGTCGCGGCCTTTGGCTTGCGAGGGGCGGGGGTGGCCTTGGCCCCTGGGGCGGCCGGTGCGGCCTCAGGCGCGGGGGCGGCCGGTGCGGCCTCAGGCCCGGGGGCGGCCACGGGCTCAGCCGTCGCCGGCGTTATGGCCGTCGTGGCGGCCCGCTTATCGCTCCGGCGGTGCGGACGCGTTCGCGGCAGCCCGCCGAGAACCTCGGAATGGCGCTCGTCACTCATG
The DNA here is from genome assembly GCA_963850335.1 of uncultured Solirubrobacterales bacterium. GTDB lineage: Bacteria > Actinomycetota > Thermoleophilia > Solirubrobacterales > Solirubrobacteraceae > Palsa-465. The sequence continues at coordinate 440,501 of CAWKKY010000006.1, forward strand.
GACCGTGACATGATCGCGCACGCCGGGGTTCCCGTGCGCGGTCCTCCACGTGGCCACCGCGCCGCCGTGTACCTCAAGCGCTCAGGATCGAGAACCGATGTCCCACGAAATCGGGAGTTTGCGGGGAACAGCTTGCGCAACTTGAAACGGTCTGACCCGTTCTTGGTAATAGATCTACAGAGCGCCGTTCATACGGCGTCGGCTCAGGATGGGCCGGACCTGCCCCGTCGCAGGCCACCGGCGCCCCTCCACTGCCTTGCCTTCACAAAATGAAGTATCTATAGTTGAACCGCATGTTGAAGTAGCGGGCGTACGCCCTTGGCGGCGCGCCCAAAGTCTGATCCTCTGCACCCCGGATTTGTGCGGGCCGGGATGCAACGACGGAAACGGAACCAGATGTCAGTAGCGGAACTGCAGGAACTCGAAGAGATCAAGGGCCTCGTCAACCGCGGGCAGCAGCTCGGGGTATTGACGTTCGCCGAGATCGCCGGCGCGATCTCCGAACTCGATCTCGACGAGGCCGACGTCGAGGAGCTGCACGGATTCCTCGAGCGAGCTGAGATTGAGCTCGTTGAGGAAGTCGACCCGGCCCTCGCGGCCGCTGAAGTCGAGCGCGCGCCTGACAAGCGCGGTCGACGCAAGGCGAAGACCGCCCTTGACCTGAAGCCGGACATGACGACCGATTCGCTTCAGCTGTTCCTGAAGGACATCGGCAAGGTTCGCCTGCTGACGGCACAGGAAGAGGTCGATCTCGCCAAGCGGATCGAGCGCGGTGATCTCGACGCGAAGCAGAAGATGGTCGAGTCGAACCTCCGGCTCGTCGTCTCGATCGCGAAGAACTACCGCAACCAGGGTCTGCCGTTCCTCGATCTCATCCAGGAAGGAACCCTCGGTCTCGTCCGCGCGGCGGAGAAGTTCGACTACCGCAAGGGCTTCAAGTTCTCCACGTACGCCACTTGGTGGATCCGGCAGGCGATCGCTCGCGCGCTGGCCGATAAGGCGCGGACGATCCGCATCCCGGTCCACGTGGTCGAGAAGCTCAACAAGATCGGCCGGGCCGAGCGCAAGCTCGTCACCGAGCTCGGTCGTGAGCCGACCGCCGAGGAGATCGCCGAGGTCACCGGGATCGAGCCGGACGAGGTCGAGTCGATCAAGCGCTCGGCCCAGGCGCCGGTGTCGCTTGAGAAGCCGGTCGGCGACGAGGAAGAGTCCGAGTTCGGCCAGTTCATCGCCGACGAGCGGGCCGAGTCGCCGTACGAGCGTGCCGCTGAGATCCTCACCAAGGAGGCTCTGCGCGAGGCGCTTGAGAACCTCAGCTACCGCGAGCGGCGTGTGCTCGAGCTGCGGTACGGCCTCGGTGGCGAGCATCCCCGGACGCTCGACGAGGTCGGCCGGACGTTCAACGTCACGCGCGAGCGGATTCGGCAGATCGAGAATCAGTCGCTCAAGAAGCTTCAGTCCTTGGCTGAGGCTCAGAAGCTGCGGGACGTAGCTTAAGGCTGGGAGCCCGTTGGGGCATCCCTTCGATGAGGCCGCACGCGAGCCTCATCGAACGGATGACCCCAACGAACTCCTGCCTGGCCGTGGGCGCTGCTTCTGAGGCCCCGCGGGACTTTGCCTCTCTCGCTTGAGAGCCGGCTCTGGCGTGGGTCTCGGACGGGGGTCGGTGGGGTGTCCAGGTTGGGGCTGGACATCGCTCAAGGGGTGTCGGTCAGTGGCCGATGGGTTGGGTGCAATGTTTGATTTGCATGAGGCCCTTGCGTATGTCGTCGAGCAGGAGGGGTCGGACCTCCACATCAAGGTTCCGTCGCGGCCGGTGGTCCGGGTGCACGGACAGCTGATGCCGCTTGAGCAGTACGAGCCGATCATGCCGGAGGACACCGCACGGATCCTCCACATCATGCTCAACGAGAAGCAGATCGCTGCGTTTGAGGACGAGAACGAGATCGACTTCGCGTATGCGGTCAGCGGCCTCGCCCGGTTCCGCGTCAACGCGTTCAAGCAGCGCGGATCGGTGTCGATCGCGCTGCGGACGATCCCGTACGCGGTGAAGACGGTGTCAGAGCTCGGGTTGCCGCCGGCGATCAGCGACCTGGCCGACGAGGAACGCGGGCTGATCTTGCTCACCGGGACGACCGGGTCGGGCAAATCGACCACGCTCGCGGCGATCATCGACCAGATCAACGAGACGAAGGCCAAGCACATCGTCACGATCGAGGATCCGATCGAGTACCTCCACACCGACCGCAAGTCGATTGTCAACCAGCGCGAGGTCGGGATGGACACCGTGTCCTTCAAGCGCGCGATGCGCCGGGTGCTGCGCCAGGACCCGGATGTCATCCTCATCGGCGAGATGCGCGATGAGGAGACGGTCCGCTCGGCGCTGTCCGCCGCTGAGACCGGCCACCTCGTGCTCTCCACCGTCCACACGATCGACGCCCCCGAGACGGTCAACCGCATCATCGACTTCTTCCCGCTCCACGAGCAGGACCAGGCCCGGGCGATGCTCGCCAGCACGCTCAAGGGCGTCGTCTCCCAGCGACTCGTCCCCACGCCGGACGGCGAAGGCCGCGTCGCGGTCTGCGAGATCCTCCGGATGACCGGCCGCGCCCGCGACATGGTCATGGACCAGGATCAGACCGGCCGTCTGCACGAGGTGATCCAGGAGGGCGAGTACTACGGGATGCAGACGTTCGATCAGGCGCTGCTCAAGCACTATCAGGCGGGGCACGTATCGATGGAGGACGCGCTGCGCGTCGCCTCGAGCCCGCACGACTTCAAGCTTCTCGTCGCCAGCGAAGGCCGCCGGTCGACCTCGATGGAAGACGTCATGGACAAGACACGGATCGGCGGCGGTTCCGCCGGCCCGGTGACGCTCCAGCGTCCGCTGCCCCCGCCAGGGGTGAGCGGGAACGGCAACGGCTCCTCGCCACCGCCCGGCTGATCCCGGCTCCGACCCGTGCGCTGCGCGCTGACGGGTTCCCCGTGGTGGCAATAATTGGCTGCGCCGGGCATAGCTTCAGTTCGTGAAGCATTGCGCTAACATGGGTGTCCGGATGGCTTCCAACAACACATGTCCGGTGTGCCGTACGGCCGAGATCGTCTGCGGCAAATGGACACTGCTCGTCATTCGGGATCTCGCCGAGGGGCGCTCGCGGTTCTGTGAGCTCGAGCGGAGCCTTCACGGCATCAGCCCTCGCACTCTGTCCCTGCGCCTCCGAGCGCTGGAAGAAGAGGGCATCGTCGAGCGCCAGACGTTCCCCGAGGTACCGCCCCGCGTCGAGTACGCGCTCACCGAGAAGGGACGCGCGCTCGTTCCGCTGATCGAGGACATGCGCACCTACGGGCGCAACTGGCTCGGCGGCGCCTGCGAGGACGAGGCCGACACCGCCTCGGCGACGACGCCGACCGAGCGCGAGCCGGTCGGCGCGGCAGCCTGACCGCGCCGCGCCGCGAGCCGGCCTAGGCGCTCTGCAAGCGACCGTTCGCCGAGCAGGAATCCGGCCCGCGGGCCGCGAAACGGCGGTCGTGAGGAATACGACTCTCCACGGTGTCCTCGAGGCGTTCACCGCCGACGCGGCGGGGCAGCTCGCCGCCGAGACCGCGCGAGGGGCCGAGATCCCGTTTGAGATCGTCGAGAACGAGGGCCGGCCGGGCCGGACCGCCCTGTACTGCTACCGCCCGCTCACCGGCGCGTTCATCCGCGAGCGGCTCGGGCTCCTGAGCGCGCTGCCGACCTACGCGCCGGCCTCGCAGGCGCTCGCGGCCGTCGAGGGCGTCGACGGCTACCTCCAGGAGCGCGGCGAGGCGCGCATCCCGGCGGACCCGCGCGAGCAGGCGGACGCCGCCCTGCGACTGTTCCTCGGCGAGGTGTTCGCCGAGCGCAGCGAGTTCGGCTTCGATTCCGAGCGGTTCGGGATCGCCTACGACGAGCTCGAGCATGCCCTGTATGACGGGCGCTGCGTCAACACCCTGATCGCGCCGCTGCGCGGCATCAGTCTCGACGCCAAGACCGCGGAGTTGCCGATCGGCGAGGGTCTCTCGCTCGTCCGCGGCGAGACTCTTCAGGACGCGCCCATGGAGGCGGTGTGGGGCGCCCAGGGGACCGACGACGCCCGCAGCCACGAGCCGCACGTGCTCGTCGTGCTGACGACCGCCCAGGACCGCACCGATCGCCCGCCGGTCGTCATCGCCCGCCACCGATTCCGCCGCGTGCTCACCGCGCTGAGGCTGTTCGAGCGCGGCTCCTATGCGCTCGGGCCGCTCGCCTGGGCGCGCACCGATCTCGGCGCCTGGCGTCCGGTTGCGCTCGGCACGAGCGGTCGCACGCCGCTGATCACGCTGATCCCGCCCGCCCAGGAGGATGAGCTCCGCGCGTTCTGCAATCTCGTCGCGCGGCGGATCCCGGTCCGAGGCGAGCTCGCGTGGGCACTGTCGCGCTTTGAGATGGGCTGCGAGCGCCTCACTCCGCACGAGGCACTGACCGACTACCTGCTCGCGCTTCGCGCCCTGCTCGAGCCGGAAGGGACGGGGAGCGGCCGGCTCGCCCAGCGCCTCGCGGTCCTCTGCTCCCAGCCGGAGACCCGGGCCGACATGGCCGAGCGAATCGCCCGCGCGGTGGCGCTCGAGCGCTCGGTGATGAGCGGCCTGGCGCCGGTCGGCGAGGCGACCGAGGCAATCGTCGACGAGCTCTCCGAGCACCTGCGGGCGCTCCTGCGCGACGTCCTCTGCGGCCACCTCGATTCGGACCTGCGCGCCGTCGCCGACGAGCTGCTCGCCGAGGCTGCCACGACGCTCACGTGACCTCTGCCGCCTGACGCCTGACGCCTGACGCCTGACGCCTGACAGAAACCGGCGTCCAGGCCAGACATCCAGCGACCCCTTGGCGCAATGTGTACAACAGCTGTACACATTCCGCCAAGCGCTCCGGGTCAGCCGTTGATAGAAGGCTGCGGCGATGACCCGTCTGGACTGGACCGTCTAGTACTGCGGGGCTTGGGGCGGGGGTGCGGCGGGGCTGGGGCGGGCGGGGCTGGGCGGGCTGGGGGCCGAATCCGGTCAGGTTTTAGGTTTCCGTAGGCCGCGCGTGGGGTGGCGCGCGCTACGCTTAACCGCGACCGCTCCCTACTCGGTCGCTTCGGTGGCCGGGAGTGTTTTGCCGCCAGGCTCAACACGTAAGTCCTGGGGCTCGTTTGAAGTCAGGGGGAGCGCGATCGCAGCTTCGAGCGGGCATTCAGTGCCCGCTCGTTCTGTATCTGGGGTCCCTGGGCTCCCTGGGCTCGGGCGTCGTCCGGCGAACCAACGCGTGCTGGCCGGGGTCTTCCCGGAGTGACGGGCGCGATTTATCCTCTGCTCATGCCGGCGCATACGCCCACCCGCGTTCCGAACGTCCATCCGCGGTCGTTCAACGTGCCCCACATCAACGACGGCGGGTTCGAGGAGCTCTGTCACCTGGTGACCGAGGAGGACCCGGACACGGCGCTGTGCGGCAAGGACGTCACCGGCTATCCGTGGAACCCGCCGTGGCCGCGGTGCGAGGCGTGCCTGGCGGTGTCTCGCGGCGATATGAACTGAGGCTGAGGAGCACCGCGAGCGCCAGCGTCGCGATGCACCCGGTGAACACGAGTCCGGCGGCGCGGAGACCGATCGCCTGGGAGGCAGCCCCGACGCCGACGATCGGCAGCGAGATCGCGACGTAGGCGATGACGAAGAAGCTCGAGTTGACCGCGCCGCGCTGCTCGGGCGGCGACTGCTCGTTGAGCGCGGAGAGACCGGCCCGGAAGCTGAGCCCGTTGCCGAAACCGGCGCCGATCCCGCCGGCGATCAGCAGGGCCAGCGAGCTGAGTGCGAGCGCGGCTGCGATCAGCGCCATCCCGACGATCATCAGGCCACAGCCGAGCCGCAGCGCGGTCGTGTGGTGCATCCGCCCCATGCCGAGCTGCCCGACGGCCGACGCGGTGAACACGAGCGACACGACGGCGCCCGTCAGGAGCGGGCTCGAGAGCCCGAGCAGCTCGTGGATCACCGACGGTGCCACCGCCGAGAACAGCCCGAGCGTCGCGAACGCGGCGAACGCGGCGCTGCCCGCTCGGATGAAGAGTGGCCGCAGCTCCCGGGGCACGCCGAGCCGTGGGCTCCCAGCGCCGGCTCGTGGCGGCGGCTCCGGCGGGTCGCCCGGGGCCGGCGCGACGTCCGGCTCAGGGATCAGCGTGATCGCCACGACCGCGGGCACGAGCAGTGCCAGGTGGACGAGGTAGGGAAGCCGCAGCGGGTCGGAAGCGACCTCGGCGAGCGCCCCAGCGAGGATCGGCCCGACGCCGAGGCCGCCGATGTTGACGACGGCCGCGAGCAGCGTCGCGCGATCACGCTTCTCTGGCGGAGCCAACTCGACGATCGCCGCCGTCGCCGTGCCCGTGAACAGCCCGGCGGACAAGCCGGAGAGGATGCGGCCGACAAACAGGAGCGGCAGCCCGTGGGCGAGCACGAACACGACCGAGCTGGCCGCCGCGAGCACGATCCCCGGCAACAGCAGGGCGCGACGTCCGTAGCGGTCAGACAGCGGCGCGATGAACAGCAGCGCCACGAGCACGCCGGCGCCGTAGGCCGCGAACACGACCGTGACCATGAGCGCGGAAAACCCGATCTCTTGCTGATAGATCGGGTAGAGCGGGGTCGGCAGCGTTGTGCCGATCATCGTCACCGCGAACGCGTAGGCGATCACGGCGATCGCGCGCTTGCGCGCCGTCATCGAGGATGATTCCGGCATTGCTCCATTCTGACCGTCCGACGCCCGCGGAAAGGGCCACGCATGAGTGACGAGACTCTCATCTGCATCGTTGAGATTCCGAAGGGAAGCCGCAACAAGTACGAGTACGACCCCGAGCTCGGGGGGATCAAGCTTGACCGGTTCGTCTCGGGGTCGGTCGTGTATCCGACGGATTACGGCTACGTGCCCGAGACACTCGCACCGGACGGCGACGCGCTCGACGTGCTCGTGTGCGTCTCCGAGCCGACGTTCCCGGGTTGCATCGTGCCCGCCAAGGTGGTCGGGCTGTTCAAGATGGCCGACGAGAAAGGCCCCGACGATCACGTCGTGTGCGTGCCGGTGAACGATCCAGGGTGGAACGTCTTCCAGGATGTCGACGACCTGCCGGCCCAGCTTCGGGCCGAGATCGGCCACTTCTTCGGCGTCTACAAGGACCTCGACGCCGATCGAGATTCCGACGTGCGCGGCTGGGGCGACCGCGCCGCCGCCCTGGCGACGATCCAGGAGTGCCGCGACGCGTTTCAGGCCGCGGGCGGCGGCTGATCGGGAGCGGTGGTCGGCGTCGCGGCGAGCGTGAGCTCGGGCGGGCGCCCGTCGGCGACGGCGTGGATCGCCGGCACGAGCTCGCTCGTGACGAGCCCGTCACGAGCGGTCAGCTCCTCCACCACCGGCCACCACGCGCGGACGTTCGCCGGCCTGTCGATCGCGACCACGAGCACCGGGACCCGCCGGCGCAGGCCGAAAATGTGGTCCGCGAACGGCTCATGGTCCGCATAGAAGCCACGGACGGCACGGAGCACGGTGGCGCCGGGCGCGCCGGCCGCGTGGAGACGATGAACGAGCTCGAGGTACACCGGGCGCCCGCCGACCGACGCCGACTCCTCGACGTGAACGGTCACCTGCTGCCAGATCGGGAGTCCGGTTGGGTCGCGCTCGGGTGCCTCGGGCGCCCCGCCGTCGCCGGTGCCCGCTGCGCGGACCGTCTCGATCCGCTCGACGGTCACGATCGCGTCGTCAATCAGCTCGCGGAGCGGGCCGATGGCGCCACCGAGGGCCTCCGCGGGGCCGACCGCCAGGAGCATCAACGGGACGTCGGCATTGCGGGCAAAGAAGCGCGCCCGGTAGCGCTCCCCGTGCAGCGTCCCGTCGACGCCGAGCAGCACGTGGGCGGCAGTGGCCCCCCGCGCTCGCAGCAGGTCGATCGCGGCGACGTAGCCGGCCTGACCATTGGCGCGTGCGCCGCGTCCGCCGTACACGGTGAGCTTGACCTCGGCCCCCGGGCTGACCTCCCCATCACCGAGGAGCTGCGCGCGCTCGAGCGTGATCAGTCCGTGACGGGCGGTCGCCGCCAGCTCGCGCAGGGCGCCGGTGATCCGCTCCGGCGTGTCGACCGCCGCGCTGACCGCCGGCAGGCTCTCGGAGAGCGTCAGCAACCGATCCCCGTGCGGGCCGTGGCGCTCGCCGAACCCGTAGGCACCGCGGAGGAGCACGCTCGTGTGCAACTCGTGGTGCTCGTAGAGATCAAAGATCGCGTCGGCGAGGAACCGATTGCCGACTCGCGCCCGCTCGTTGAAGTACGTCGTCAGCTTGAGCGCCGGCTCGCTCACAGCAACCGTCCGATCGCTCGCCCGAGCAGGATCGCGCCGAAGCCGACAACCAAACTGACCCCGACGTTCAGCCACACGAGGCGGGCATCGCCATCCTGCGCCGGCCGGTGCGTCTCCAGCATCCAGGTGCTGAACGTCGTGTAGGAGCCGAGGGTCGCCGTCCCGAGGAGCGTCATCACCCGATGCGACGCGCCGAGACCGACGATCAACCCGAGCAGCAACGCGCCGCTCAGATTGACGATCAGGGTGCCGAGCGGATAGTCGCTCTCGCCGCCGCGCGCGGAGGCGATCGCCTCGACGGTGCCGTCGACGAGGAAGCGCGCGATCGCGCCGATGCCGCCCCCGAGCATGACGAGCAGGACCGTCATCACCAGGTCAACCGGGCGCGTCGGACGATCGCGGTGCCGAGCGCGACCCCGGCGAAACCGAACAGGAGACTCGCGATGCCGTAGCCGATCGCGAGGCCTGCGTCACCTTGGTCGAGCATGCGCAGCAGCTCGAGTTGGAAGGTCGAAAACGTCGTCAATGCCCCGCAGAATCCGGTGCCGAGCAGGGGTCGGCGGTAGGCGGTGATCGGGAGCCGCTCCTGGAGGCGCGTCACGAAGTACCCGAGCAGCACGCAGCCGACGACGTTGACTCCGAACGTCACCCACGGCCAGTGTCCGGTATGGGTTGGGGCAAGGTCGACGAGCCCCGTCCGGGCCGAGGCGCCAACGGCCCCGCCGACGAAGATCGCGCCGAGTTCACGACGGTCGAGGGTGATGAGCGGACGGCGATTCATGGCGCGGGATGCAACCCTACGGGGCGTGTTTCATGTGCAGATTCGCCAATCGGTGAGCGTCTCACGGGAGTTCAACCTCACCGAGGAGGAGTTGCGGCGCCGGATCCTCGCACCCTGGACGGCGGGAACGATCGTTCAGTCCGGCGAGCGAAAGTGGGCGCCCGAGCGGGCGAAGCTCACGATCTACGAAGGTCCGGAGCTGCGCCCCGACGAGATCGGGATCGGCCGGGGCTGGGGCAACGTGACCAGGCAGGGGACCGACGTCACGGCCTCGCTCCTCGCCGACTCCGAACGGGCCCAGGAGGCGACCGCGCCGCCGCCACCGACGGGCGAGCTCGATCAGTGCAAGCAGGAGATCGTGCGCCGGGCCCGGGAGGGCGGGCTCGAGCTCGGGGAGTGCATCGTGATCGCCGGCTCGCTGCGGTTCGGCTCGCGGGTCAGCGAGCGCCTTGCGCTCGCCGAGCAGGCGGTGTGGGAACTCCTTCATGCCGGCGCGATCGCCCTGGACGGCGACGGTGCCGGCCCGGACGCGGGTGCCGCGGACTGGCAGCGGGTGCTGCTCGACTGGGAAGCGTGGACCGGGGTGCACCGCGCGAGCGTGACGGCCCGTGGTTAGGCCACGACCTCGCTGATCATCCGCTCGCGCTCGGCCTGCGATGCGAACAGGTAGCGGTGGAGCACGAGCAGCCCGTCGATGTCGTGAACATCGGTGTCGAGGTGGGGGATGAGCAGGAGCGGTGCGTCCCCGAGCGTGTCCGTGAGCCGCTGCAGGTTGAGCTCATCTCGGCGCGCGAGCACGTGGTAGTCGTGGAGGTTCTCGGCGACCCGATCGGCGAGCTCGGAGGACATCACGCGCCCGAGGGCGTCGGCGACGTCGCTCGGCTCGGTCTCACCGAACAGGTCGTGATGGACCCGGTTGACGATGATCCCGCAGAACGGCAGGCCGCCCTCGGCGAGCGTCTGGTGAAACCAGATCGCCTCGTCGATCGCCTCGCGCTGGGCCGAGGTCACGAGCACGAAGGCGGTCGTGTCCGCGCGCAGCATCTGCTCGACCTGCGTCGCCCGCAGGCTGAAGTCGTTGGTCATGTCGCCGAGCAGGCCGAAGAACGTCGAGAGGTCGCTGAGGAGATCGATCCCGGTCACCCGGCGGAGCGCGTGGAGCAGCGGGCTCGCGCCCTTGCCGAGGACGCGCATCCCGAGGCCCGTCGGGCGGACGAACGCCTTCAGCGCGCGGCCCTCGAGGAACGACGTGAGCCGGCCAGGGGCGTCAAGGAAGTCGAGTGCGTTGCGGGCGGGCGGGGTATCGAGCACGAGCAGATCGAACTCGTTCTCCTGCTCGAGCTCATAGAGCTTGGCGATCGCGGTGAACTCCTGCGATCCCGAGACGGCGGTCGAGAGCTCGCTGTAGATGCGGTTCGCCTTGATCTCCTCGGCGCGCTCAGGGTCCGGCGCGATCCGCTCGATCAGCTCATCGAACGTCCGCTTTGGGTCAAGCATCATCGCCCACAGCTCACCCTCCATCTCCAGGCCGGCGTCGGCGATCCGTGCGGACGCCACGAGCCGCGGCTCGTTGTGGAGCTCTTCGAGCCCGAGCGCGTTGGCGAGACGGCGTGCCGGGTCAATCGTGACGACGGCGACCTTGGCACCGCGGGCCGCCATCCCGAGCGCGATCGCCGCCGAGGTCGTCGTCTTGCCGACCCCGCCGGATCCACCGCACACGCAGACGCGCTTGTCCTTCAGCAGGTCGGCGATGCTCACGGTGTCGGAGTGTAGGTGGGGGTACTCAGTCGGGCGTCGCGGCGGCCACGGGCTCACCGACACCGGCGTCGCTGGGCGTGTCCGACGTCGCGCCGGCGTCCCCGGGCGACGGGGTGAGCACGCGCAGCGCGTCGGGGGGGACCTGGACCATCACCGGCGTGCCCTGGGAATAGCCGTGGTCGCCGCCGGTGTTCGTGATCGAGACCTGCACCGGGGCGCCGTTCGCGAGCCGGACGATCACCTGGCGGCTCGCACCGACGTAGATCGTGCGATCGACGATTCCCGGCAGGCAGTTCGGCTCCTCACCGTCGCGGACGTGTTCGAGCAGGCACAGGCGTTCGGGCCGGGCGACGATCTTGACCGGTCCGCGCGCGGCGGTGTCGCCGCACTTCGCCTGGAGGCTGAACTCGCCGATCCGCACCGTGCACTCGCCGGTGTCCCAGGCGATCGGCTCGGCGTCCATGAGGTTCGAGACGCCGAGGAAGTCGGCCACGAACACGGTGGCGGGGTTCTCGTAGACCTCGTCCGGCGTGCCGATCTGCTCGATCCGGCCGTTGCTCATGACCGCCACCCGGTCGCTCATGCTGAGCGCCTCCTCCTGGTCGTGGGTGACGAACACGAACGTGATCCCGACCTCCTCCTGGAGCGCCTTCAACTCGACTCGGAGTTGCTTGCGGATCTTGGCGTCGAGCGCACCGAGTGGCTCGTCGAGGAGGAGGACGGCGGGGCGCAGGACGAGGGCGCGGGCGAGCGCGACGCGCTGCTGCTGGCCGCCCGAGATCTGGCGGGGACGGCGGGCACCGAGGCCCTGCAACTCGACGAGGCGCAACGATTCCTCGACGCGTTGGCGGATCTCGTCCTTGGCGACCTTGTGACGGCGCAGGCCGAACGCGATGTTGTCGTAGACGTTGAGATGGGGGAACAGCGCGTAGTTCTGGAACACCGTGTGGACGTTGCGCTCGTGGGGCGGGGTGTTCGCGACGTCCTCGCCGTCAAGCAGGATCTCGCCACCGGTGGGGCGTACGAAGCCGGCGATCATGCGCAGCGTCGTCGTCTTCCCGCAACCCGATGGCCCGAGCAGGGAGAAGAACTCGCCGGCGTTGATGAGGGCATCGATGCTGTCGACGGCGAGATGCTCGTCGAACTGCTTCGTCAACGAGCGCAGTTGAACCTGTCCGCCTGCCATCAGGCTGCCTCCAATCCGCTGAGGTCATGCAGCGCCGAGACGTCCGTGGTGGAGGTCCGACGTCCGAGTGCCGCGTAGATGAGGAACGCACATCCGACGATGATGAGGGTCGTCAGCACGAGCACCGTGGCCAGCGCGTTGAGCGCCGGCGTCGTTGTGCCACCGCGCGCGTTCGAGTAGAGGAACATCGGGATCGTGGTCGTGCTTGCGTTTGAGGACATGTACTGGGTCACGACGAAATCGTCAATGGACAGCGCGAACACGATGAGCATGCTGGCGAGGATCGCCGGCAGCAGGAGCGGCACGAGGACGTACCAGAGCGCGCCGGCGGGGGTCGCGCCCAGGTCGCGCGCCGCCTCCTCGAACTCGGGGCCGATCTGGATCAGCCGGCTGCGGATGATCACGACGACGTAGGACACCGAGAACGTCACCTGGCCGACGACCTGGGCGGTCGTTCCGAGGTGGATGGCGCTGAACGGCACGATCGCGAGCTGCGTGAACACGAGCAGCAGCGACACCGCCATCACGATCTCCGGCGTCACGAGGGGGATGAGCATGAGCCCGTTCGCGGCCCCGGACCCGCGTCCGCGCCACCGGGTGAGGCCGAGGGCGAGGAGCACGCCGAGAGGGGTCGCGATCAGCATGTCGAGTGCCGCGAGCTCGAGGCTGTGCACGAGCGCGTGCGTGTAATCGGAGTTGTGGAAGATCGAGAGCGCGGGGTCGCCCGTCCACCAGCGCAGCGAGAAGCCCTGCCAGACGCTGCGCGAGCGCCCGGCGTTGAACGAGAACAGCATCGCGACGAGGACCGGCAACAGCGCCCACGCGACGTACGTCCACGTCACCGCGACGAGGAACCGGGGTCGACCCCAGGGATTGCGCAGGCGGCGCGACAGGGCGCTCATGCCATGGCCAGCCGTTTCGTATCGCGGGCCGTCTGAAAGAGGTAGTAGGCCATCAGCACGGCGAGGATCGCCATCAACACGATCACGAGCGACGCCCCGAGGTTCTTTTCCGATCCCCCCTGCACGAACAGGTTGATCTGGTTGCCGAGCATGTTCGTGCGCGGTGACGCCGAGATCAGGTCATTGGTGTAGTAGTCGCCGAACATGGGGAGCACGACGAGCGCCGAGCCGGCCAGGATGCTCGGCCAGCTGAGCGGCAGCGTGACCCGGCGGAACGCCTGCCAGGGGGTCGCGCCGAGGTCGCGGGCAGCCTCGATCTGGCTCTGGTCGATCCGGTCGAGTCCGGCGAACACGGGCAGGATGAAGTACGGGACATAGCCGTAGACGAGCGCGATGATCACCGAGTACGGGTTGCCGTTGAGCCAGTCCGGGGGATGGCCGATCCCGAGATCGATGAGGATCTTGTTGACGTACCCGTCGGAGGAGAGCAGCCCAATCCACGCGAGCATCCGCAGCAGATAGCTGACCCAGAACGGGATCACGAGAAGCACGATCAGCAGCGCCTTCGTCTTCTTGGCGTGGCGTGCGACGTAGTAGGCGACGGGGTAGCCGATGAGGAAGCAGAGTCCGAGTGCGGCCGCGACGTAGACGATCGTGTTGCGGACCGACGGCCAGAACTCCCCGCCCGGGAGCGCGCCCGAGAACGCCTTCGACAAGAAGCCTGGGTTCCAGTCCGCGGGGTTCCAGGCGGGCACCGGCTGGAGGAGCAGGTTGACCTTCCCCATCGCCATCGCCAGCACCGCATAGGCAGGGACGACGACGAACAGCAGCAGCCAGGCGACGCCCGGAAGCGTGAATGAGCGCCAGTACGAACGACCCGTCATCGCGCCCTGCTCACGACGACTTGACGGCCGCCCACGCGTTCTCCCACAGGACCTCGCCGCGCTGGCTGAGTGGCCCCTGCACGTAGCCGTTCTTGAACTGGCTCTGGCGGATGATCGTCGTGCGCAGGTTCGGCGGGATGAGCTGGCGTTTGATCAGGGACTCCGGCGTCATCGCGTTGATCGGCTGCTGGTAGTAGTTGAACTCGAAATTGAGGAACACCTGGTCGACGTCGAGGATGTGGTTGAGGAACAGGTGCGCGAGCACCGGATTCTTGGCGCCACGGACGATCCCGACCGTGTCGTTGTTGATCGGACCGCGACCGTCGGCGGGCCACCAGTAGCGGAACACCGACGCCGGAGTGCCCTTGGGCGCGTACTGCGGCGTCGCGGCCATGTCGCCGGACCACGCCTGGTGGAGCCATAGGGATCCATCGGCGAGGTGCTGGTACTCGTTGGTGTCGAATTTCAGGTTCGCGCTCGAGACGAGCTGGCTCAGCGACTTCTGGGCCGCGGTCAGCTGGACCTGGCTCTCGGTGTTGAGGTCGGTGACGCCGTTGTGCAGAAGGCCCATGGCGAGGCCTTCGTGCTGGTCGTCGAGCAGCCCGACCTTGCCGGAGATCTTGGGCCCCTCGGTCCACAGCGAGCTCCACGGGTCCGACGAGGTCGCCGGATTGAAGCCGGGCAGCTTGTCCGCACGCCAGCCGATGCCGGTCGTGTAGACCGTGTAGGGCACCGAGTAGCGGCTGCCCTGGTCGTACCACGGGTTGGTGAACGCTGGCCAGACGTTCTTCTGGAGGTTCGGGATGTAGCTGAGGTTGATCGGCTGGAGGATCTTCCCGACCACGAGCCGCTCCATGAAGACGGGCTCCGGCACGAAGACGTCGTACTGAACCTCGCGGCTGGCGAGCTTGGCGATCGCCTCGTCGATCGTGTCGAACGTGCTGATCTGGACCTTGACGTTGTACTTCTTCTCGAACGCCTTGATGACATCGGGGTTGATGTACTGCTGCCAGTTGTAGAACTGGAGCGGTCCCGCCTCCGGCTTCATCCCGGACGCGATCGCCTTGTTGTCGGCGTAGATCGGGAGCGTCACCGGGCGGTCGAGCCGAGCCAGCGGCAACCCGCCCGGGCCGAGCCCGGCCGATGCTCCGGTGGCGCTGCCGCCCGACGGCGTCGTCGAGCCGCACGCCGCGAGCAGGCCGGGAGCGGCCAGGGCCGCGGTCGCCGCGCCGGCGCGCTTGATGAACGTCCTGCGGGTCGACGGCATCCTGTCGGTACCGCCACGGTCGTCTGACTGGGGCGTCATCGCCTCACCTCCTGCTTACCCGGGTTCTTAATCGATCCGGATGGCCGCAGCGTGCACCCGAGCTCGCTCTCGGCGAGCGCGAGGCACCGTTCGACCATCCGTTCCGGCGTGACATCCGGCTGCCCGAGCGTCACCTGCACGCCGAGGCCGTCCATCAGGCCACTCAGTGAGATCGCGAACGCATCCGCGTCCACGTCCTCATCGAACTCGCCCGCCCGTTGTCCCTCGCGGACGATGTCGGCGATCAGCGCGCGCTGGCGGCGGTCGAGCGCAAAGTAGGTTTCGCGCACGCTCGGATCGCGACGAGCACGCACCCACACGTCCATCCACAGCGTCCAGTCGCTCGTCTCGCCGGGCCCGAGGCTCGTCTCCTCGACGAGATGAACAAGCTTTGCGCTCGCGAGTTCGTGCCGCTGCTGGCCCTCGGTGAGCCGCTCATAGAACTCGCGGTCGGATTGATCGACGGCCTCCTCGAGCAGGCGGTCCTTGGACTCGAAGTAGTAGAGAATCGTGGGCGAGCTCGTGCCCGCCCGCTCGGCGATGTCGCCGATGCGCGTGTCGAACAGCCCCCGCTCGTAGAGGACGTCTGCCGCAGCCCTGACGATCTGCGGCCTGCGTAAATGATCGACCTTGGGTCGCGGACTCACAGGCTCTCTCCGCCCGCCCTGACATCAGGCGAATGTTGAACGGGCATTCAGAAAACTACATCTGAGCGTTTCCCGCTGTCAAGAACCGAAGTGTTAGGGCGGGTTAGCGTCTCGCCGAGGCCGAGGTCTCGGGCCACGGCAGAAGCGACGGCGCGCCGGGCGCGCTCAAGCGGGACCTGCGAGTCGCCGATCAGCGTGCGCACCCCGAAGCCGTCGATCAGCGCGAGCATGCGGTCGGCGACCTCCTCCGGATCGCAGCGGTCGAACTCACCGTCCGCGACTCCGGCCGCGATCTCCGCTGCGAACCACGCGCGCAGCCGCGCGTACAGCTCCTCGGCGAACGGCTTCAACTCCGGATGACGGACCGAGCGCAGCCACAGCTCGATCCACAGCACCCAGTCATCGCGCAGCGCCTCGGTCGTCGGCAGGCACTGGTCGATCATCGCGGCGAGCCGCTCCGCGTGCGTATGGCTGGGAAGGTCGCGGGCGGAGATGCGGGCATCGCCGGCCCGTGTGTAGGAGTAGTCGAGCGCCTCGGCGAGGAGGGCCTCGCGGCTGGCGAAGTGGTAGTGGATGAGCGACGTGGACACGCCCGCGTCCATCGCGATCCGGGCGATCCGGATTCCGTCGATGCCCTCGCTGGCGATCGCCCGGACAGCCGCGGCGAGGATCCGCTCGCGCGCGGCACGGCGGCGGGCGAGGCCGGGTTTCTCCGTCGACGCGCTCACGCGTCCCCGAGCACCGGGGCGAGATCCGCCCGGATGCGGTCGGCGAACCATGCCACCGCGTCCTCCCGGCGGGACAGCGGGCCCGGCATGTAGCCGCGCGTCTGGAGGCCCTGCTGAACGTTCTCGACGAGATCGATGTCCTCGTCGAGGACGAGATTGTTCAGGCGCTGGTTGATCCACTGCGCGACGCGCGTGCGCGGGCGGGAGTTCGACGGGCGATAGCTCGCCGAGATGTCGGTTGTGCGGCCGGTGCCGTTCGGGAGGATCTGCCATGTGTTGACCTGATCGGCGTACAGGTCGATCGTCGTGTTCGGGTACAGGAACACATAGCGCCACACGTGTCGGTCGGCGTCCGTCAGACCGGCCATCGGTTCGACGAGCTGACCGTAGAGCCGCTCGAGCCGGTTGCTGCTCGGCTTGGCGCGGAACGGCGCCTCGAACCAGACGTAGTGGTCGTGCAGCTCGGTCGCGTAGTTCTTGTAGTCGAGCATCCGCATCAGGCCGGGATGCGCGATCGGAATGTGGTAGCCCTCGATGTAGTTCTCGACGACGACCTTCCAGTTCGCCGGTTGGCCGTCGCCGGGTGGCCCGAAGGAGGTGAGCGATTCGATCCGGTAGGGCGCCAGGCGCTGGGGAAGATCCCCGACAAGGTGGGCAAGCGGGGTGGCGTCGTCGTCGAGGTTGACGAACACGAGCCCGCAGAGCTCCTCGACCCGAACCGGGTGCAGCCCGAGACGGCCCTTGTCGAGTCGCTCGCCGAACGCCTGGCCCTCGGGGACGCCGATGAGGCTGCCGTCGAAGCGGTAGGTCCAGCCGTGGTAGCGGCAGCGGATCGCGCCCTTGCACTGTCCGGCGCCGCTCAGCAGGCGGGAGGCGCGGTGGCGGCACACGTTCCGGTAGGCGCGGAGCTCGCCGCTCTCGTCGCGGACGACGAGCACCGGCTGGGAGCCCGCCTGAGCGGTGAGGTAGCTGCCGGGGCGTGGCAGCGAGGACACGTGGCCGGCGAGTTGCCAGGTGCGCTCAAAGATCAGCTCGTACTCGGCGTCGAGCAGGCCGTCGTCCAGGTAGAGGCGGGGCGGCAGAGCGGTGCCCGCGGGCGGGTCGGTGACGGGTGGCAGACCAGTTGTGGCGGGCGCGGATGCCATGCAGAACCTCAATCCTGACTTTGTGATCAGTTGCTGTTAGTCTACGTCCATGGTCAAGCGGGCCGCGTGGCTCTCGATCACGCCGGAGCCGGAACGGTTGCTGCCGCGCGCGGTCGCCACGCTGCGTCATGGCTCCGCCGCGCCCGACGACCTGGTGAGCACCGAGCGGGCCCGGATCGAACGGCTGCTGCTCCACGGTCGCCAACGCGAGTGGCTGGAGTACCTCCACGGCGTCGTCGGGCTGATCGATCGATCCGCTCGCCACGGGGACCCGTCGGTCGGCGAGGCCCGTGAGCTCGCCGTGGCCGTGATCGCGAACCACCACAACCTGCTGTTGGGACTTCCCGGCCGCGCCGCGCAGCTGACGGCGTCCGACCGGGCCGCCCTCGCGTCCTGTGTCCCGGGACGCTGACCCTCGTCACCCAATCACCTGAGGACCCCGTATGAGCACAACCGCCGTTCCGAGCAGCGCCTCTGCCTCGCTGGAGCTCACTTCTGAGCAGCTCGATCTCCAGCGCCGGGCCCGGGAGTTCGTCGAGAACGTCCTGATGCCCCTTGAGCTCGAGGCCGAGCAGAGCGCCGGGCGACTCCCGGAAGCCACCATCGAGGAGATCAAGCGCCAGGCGATCGCGGCCCGGCTGAACGGTGGCCGGTTCGCTCCGGAGTACGGCGGCCAGGGGTGGTCGATGCTCGACTGGTTCCTCGTCAACGAGCAGTTCGGCCGCGTCACCAATGGGCTGCACTGGCATGTACCGCAGGCGTACAACGTACTGATGCGGGGCACGCCTGAACAGGTCGATCGGTACCTGCGGCCCGCTCTTGCGGGCCAGGGCGGCGACGCGTATGCGGTGACCGAGGCCGAGGCGGGCTCGGATCCCGGTTCAGTCGCGACGACGGCGGTCCGCAGCGACGGCGGCTGGCGGATCAACGGCGAGAAGTGGTTCGTCACTTCCGGCGACGTCGCGCGCGTGCTGATCGTGATGGCGAACGTCGTCGACGGCTCCGAGCGGCTCCCGACGCTGTTTCTGATCGAGCCGCAGGCGGCCGGCGTCGAGTTCGTCGACAACCCGCCGTTCACCCACAACTACCCGCACGGCCACCCGACGATCCGCTTCACCAACGTCGAGGTCGCGGAGGACGCCGTCATCGGCGGGATCGGCAACGGCGACGAGCTCCAGCGCGCGTGGTTCACCGAGGAGCGTCTCGGCATCGCGACACACGGTCTCGGCGCGATGTGGCGGCTGCTCGATGAGAGCACCGAGTGGGCGCTCAACCGGATCCAGGGTGGACACCGGATCATGGATTACCAGGGCATCTCGTTCCCGCTTGCGGACTCGGCGACCGACGCGGCGCTCGGGCGGCTGCTCGCCGTGCAGGTCGCCGGAATGGTCGACGAGGGCGCCGACGTGAAGCTCGTGCACGTCAAGGCGTCGATGGCGAAGCTGTTCGTCAGTGAGGCCGCCGGCCGCTGCGCGGACCGGGCGGTGCAGGCGTTCGGCGGGCGCGGCTACATGCGCACCAACGTCGCCGAGCGCTTTCAGCGCGAGCTGCGCGTTGACCGGATCTGGGAGGGGACGAGCGAGGTGCAGCGGCTGATCATCTCCCGAGCGCTCGAGCGCCGGGGCGTCGAGGCGACGATCCATTGACGAAGCCGCGGGACCTCGGTCGACTGCTGGCGCCGGCGTCGATTGCGGTCGTCGGCGCCAACGAGCGAGAAGGGAGCTACGGCTCCCAGGTGCTGCTCAACCTGCGGGCGATCGGCTACGGCGGTGAGGTCTGGGGGGTCAACCCGGGCCGGGAGTCGGCGCTCGGATATCCGTGCGTGCCGTCGGTGTCCGAACTGCCGGTGGCCGCCGACGCGGTGGTGGTCGCGATTCCGGCGGCCGGTGTGCCGGACGTGATCGAGGCGGCCGGCGCGCGGGGCTGCGGCGGTGCGGTCGTGATCAGCGCCGGGTTCTCGGAGGTCGCTTCCGGGGCCCCGCTGCAGGCATCGCTGGTGGCGGCGTCGGAGCGGCACGGGCTGCCCGTGTGCGGTCCGAACTGCAACGGCATCGTCGGGATGTGGGGGCGGTATGCGCTGTGGGGCGACGCGCTCACGCCGCACGAGGATCCGGGAGGTGTCGTGCTCATCTCCCAGAGCGGCAACGTCGCGGTCAACGCGCTCGCGACCCGGCGCGGACTGCGGTTTCACACGGTGATCGCGAGCGGTAACCAGGCGGTGCTCTCGGCGGCCGACTTCCTGACGTTCGTCGCCGGGGCCGATGACGTGGCGTCGGTCGCTCTGTACCTGGAGGACGACGGCGACCCGTCGCTATGCGATGCCCTCGCGGCGTGCGCTGATGCCGGCGTGCGTGTTGCCGTGCTCAAGGTCGGGACCTCGGCCGCGGGAGCTCGCGCGGCGGCGGCGCACAGCGCAGCGCTGACCGGTGACCAGCGGGTGTTCCGGTCGCTCGTCGAGGAGGCGGGAGCGGCGTGGGCGGCCGACGTCCACGAGCTGCTCGAGTTGGCGAAGACGTTCGCGGTGCGCCCGCGTCCGCGAGGGCGTGGTCTGGCGATCATGACGTGCTCGGGGGGCGACTCCGCCCAGGGCGCCGACGAGGCGACGCGACTGGGGATCGACCTACCGGCGTTGGCGCCGGAGACGAGCGAACGGCTGCGGGCGTTGTTGCCGGCGGCCGCGACGGTCGGGAACCCGATCGACTACACGGCGATGATCTGGGGCGAGGTCGAGACGCTCGCGGAACTGGTGGCGGTGGTCGGTGCTGACCCGGCGATCGACCAGGTCCTCGTGTTCTACGACCAGCCACCGGGGATCGAGGGGCCGCCCGAGGAGTCCTGGCGCGCGGTCCGCGAGGGCATCACCGCCGGCGCGGCCCGGAGCCCGGTGCCGACGATCGTCGCCTCGACGTTGCCCGAGCTGCTTGATGACGCGGCCGCGTGGCGGTTCATCGGCTCTGGGATCCCGGCGGTCGCCGGCCTGCGCACCGGACTCGTGTGCGCGGCGGCGTGGATGACCGCGCCCGGGAATCCGGAGCGATTGCGGGCGATCGCCCGGGCGGCGCGCGTCGCGGCCGGCGCCGGGGCCGGCGCGGGCGCGGAGGGCGTGTGGCTGTCCGAACACGCTTCCAAGGCGATGCTCCGTGAGGCCGGCGTCCCGGTGGTGGCGGGACGCCTGGTGAGCGACGAGCACGACGCCGTCAGCGCGCTCGTCGAGCTCGGCGGCGCGAGCGTGCTCAAACTGAGCGCCGAATCGATCCAGCACAAGTCCGAGCTCGGGGCCGTGATCCTCGATCTGCGGACCGAGCCCGGCGTGCGGGAGGCGTACGCGACGATCGCCGCGCTTGCCGTGACGCATCAGGCGGAGGTCCTCGCCGAGCGGATGGAGGAGCCCGCGGTCGAGCTGCTCGTCGCCGCGCGCCGCGATGGCGTGGTGCCGTTTCTGACGATCGGGCTCGGCGGCATCTGGACCGAGCTCCTCGATGACGTGGCGGTCATCCCGCTGCCGGCGACGCCGGAGCGGGTGGAGCGCGCGCTGCGCTCATTACGCGGCGCCCGCGTGCTCTCCGGCGGGCGCGGGCGCGAGGCGCTGGACGTGAACGCCGCGGGCGCCGTGGCGGCACGGATCGGCGAGGTGCTGCTCGAGCGCGAGCTGGCGCTGATCGAGTGCAACCCGGTGCTCGTCAAGACCGACGGGGCGCTCGTGCTCGATGCGTTGGCGATGCGGGGCGGGCCGCCGAGCGTGCAGGTGTCTGGTTCTGAGGTGCCCAGAGAGGAGCAAGCGGCATGAACGCTGAGGTCGTCGTCATTGGGGGCGGGTTCGCCGGCGTCACCGCCGCGCGCGAGGCCGCCCGTCATGGTCGGTCCGTGACGCTGCTCGAGGCACGAGATCGCCTCGGTGGCCGCACGTGGTCGGCGCCGTGGAACGGCTGGCAGATCGAGTACGGGGGCGCGTGGGTGCATTGGCACCAGCCGCACACGTGGTCGGAGATCACGCGGGCGGGGCTCGCAGTCTCGCTCTCCGACGACACCGAGGTTGCGAGCTGGTACGTCGATGGTGATCGACGGGCGGGCACGATCGCGGAGCGCGACGCGATCGTGTTGCGCGGCTGGGACAAGTTCGTCGACGGCGTCGAGGAGGCACTGCCGCTGCCGCATGATCCGCTTCATGCGATCGATCGGCTCGCACGGTTTGACCGCCTGAGCATCGCCGAGCGGATCGACGAGCTCGACCTCGACGACGAGGAGCGCGCGGTGCTGAGCGCCGAGCTCGAGTCCCTGGCGCATGCGCCGATCGATGACGCGGGCGCCGTGTCGGCGCTGCGCTGGCACGCGCTCTCCGGCTATAGCCTCGCGCTGACCCAGTTCACGGGAGGCCGGGTGACGATGGTGGGCGGAACCGGGGCGCTGCTCGACGCGATCGCGGGCGAGCGGCCGTTCGACGTGCGGCTGTCCTCGCCGGTGGCGGCGATCAGGCGGGATGCCGATGGAGTTTCGGTCGAGACGCGCTCTGGCGAGGTCGTTCGCGCTCAGGTGGCGATCGTCGCGCTTCCGCTCAACGCGTTGGGCGCGCTCGACTTTACGCCGACGCTGTCGGAGGACAAGCAGGCCGCGATCGCGCTCGGGCAGGCCTCGCGCGGGATCAAGGTGTTCATCCACGCGCGCGGCGAGGCGAGCATGCAGAACGCGATTCGACAGGGCCACCCGTTCGGCTACGTCGGCACCGATGAGGTCCTTGACGACGGAAGTCAGGTCCTGATCGGGTTCGGACCGGATGCCACGCAATGCGATCCGGAGGATGGCGAGGCGATGAGCCGCGCCCTCGCTTCGATCCTGCCCGGATACGACCTCGTGACGGCGACGGCGCACGACTGGCTGGCGGACGAGTTCTCCCGCGGGACGTGGGCGATCCATCGCCCCGGCTGGTACGAGCACCACCACGGCGCGATGCAGGTCCCCGAGGGACGCGTGCTGCTCGCCGGCTCGGACATCGCCAACGGCTGGGCCGGGTTCATCGACGGCGCGATCGAGACCGGGATCCGCGCCGGGCGGCGCGCGGTCACGCTCAGCGGCTGACGGCGGCGCTCCGTTTTGACTTGGGCCGGCCGTTGGCGCTGGCCTGGCGCTCCGGAGCGATCAGCGCCGGTTCCAGGCGGTCGGCGAGCAGCTCGAGTTCGGGCCGCCCGATCTGCTCGGTGAACAGGTAGGGCAGCTCGACGAGGCCCAGCCCCAGGCTCTCGCGCAGCCGGGCCACCTGTTCGCGCTGGGTGCTCGCCCGAGCGTTCTCGGACAGCGCGGCGCGCAGCGCGGCGCGGGATGACGGCGCGCGGACGCGCGCGAGCGCGCGCTCGAGGTCAGCGGCGTCGTCGGGCTCGAAGCGCTCCGGGTACAGAGCGTTGACGATCACCGCGTCAAGCGCGAGGCCGTCCGCGCGTACGGT
Organism: uncultured Solirubrobacterales bacterium; assembly: GCA_963850335.1. Lineage (GTDB taxonomy): Bacteria > Actinomycetota > Thermoleophilia > Solirubrobacterales > Solirubrobacteraceae > Palsa-465. Next base: position 463,648 of record CAWKKY010000006.1, read on the forward strand.
CTCGTCAAGCAGGATCGTCTCGTTGACCGGCATCTCCTCAGGGGTGGCGACGGCGATGACTCCGGTGAACGTGCGATCGGCGATCGTGTCGGCGATCTTCCGGCCCTGCCGCGCGATCGGCCCGACGCGGGCAATATCCGCGAACGTCCGGGGCGTCTTGAGGATGCCGACGCCGTGTCCGGTGGCCGGCGCGTCGACCACGACAAAGTCGTAGGGCGCCGCCCCACGGGTCTGCCGCTGGAGCTGGGCGAGCTCCCACACCTTCCCCATGCTCAAAAGCTCACGCATGCCGGGCGTCGCCATCGCGAAGGCGTGGAACAGGCGGCTGGCGCTCAGGGCGTGGCCGACCGCGCCGACCTTGACCCGCAGGTACTCCTCCATCGCGCGCTGGGGATCGATCGAGATCGTGAACAGCCGGGGGGCGAGCTCGACCTCCTGAAACTGGGCCGCCGGCTGTTCGAACGCCCGCTGCACGTGCTCCTGCGAGGACAGCTCGGCGACGATCGTGCGCAATCCGGCGCGGGCGGCGACGAGCCCGAGTGCGGTGGCGACGGTCGACTTGCCGACGCCACCTTTTCCGGTGACGAAGATCAGTCGGCGGTCAAGCAGGCCTGCCACGGTGTCGGACGTTAGATGATGGCGGCCGGAACGGGGTCAGGCGCCCGGGGTCGGCGGCCCCGGCCCGCGGAGGAATCTGGCTGCGGCGTGCGAATACACCCGCGTATGAGTATCGACCTCCCGGAGGCACCCCCCGTGACGGCCACCGCCAAGGTGATCGCGTTCGCCAACCAAAAGGGTGGCGTCGCCAAGACGACGACCACGCTCAATCTCGCCGTGGCCTTCGCCGAAGAGGGTCACCGCGTGCTGTGTTGCGACATGGACCCTCAGGGCAACCTGACGATGTCGCAGGGCATCGATCCCGACACGCTTGATAAGTCCATGTACGACGTCCTCGTTCACAGCGTTCCGCTCCGCGACGTCATCCGACGGCGCGAGATCGACGTGGCCTGCGCGTCGATCGACCTCGCCGGAGCCGAGATCGCGATGTCGACGATGATGAGCCGCGAGCGCCGCCTTCAGAAGGCGCTCAGCGAGGTCGCCGAGGACTACGACTTCGTGTTCATCGACACCCCGCCGAGCCTCGGACTGCTCACGATCAACGCGCTGACGGCGGCCCACAAGGTGATCGTCCCCGTCCAGTGCGAGTATTTGTCGATGCGCGGTTTGATCCAGTTGCAAAACACGTTGGCCATGATCAGAGAGAACCTGAACCCCGACGTGGAAATCGAAGGGATCCTGCCGACGCTCGTTGATACCCGGACGTTGCACGCCAAGGAAGCGATCGAGCTGCTGGAGGAGAACTTCGGCGATCGCGTATTTGCGTCGCGGATCCGTAAAACGGTACGTTTCGCCGAAGCTCCGGTGAAGGGGATGTCAGTCCTTAAGTACGATCCGGACGGGGTAGCAGCACACGCATATCGGCAGCTCGCCAAGGAGGTCCTCTCAAATGCCAAACGCTAAGCGCGCGAGCATGCGTGAAGGGCCGCTTGCGGCCCTGTTCCGCAAGACCGCCGAGGACACCGGGGCTCCCGGTGCGCCCGGCGGTGATGCTGCGCCCGAACAGTCGTCCGACCCGGCCGCGAGTGCGGCTCCGCCGTCGCCCGAGCAGTCGGTCACGCCTGCACCTGCGACGCCGGCGGGTGCCGCGGGCCTCGTGCCCGGCGCGCCCGCGAGCCCGGCCCCCGCGAGCTCCGCGCCCGCGAGCCCGGCTCCCGTGAGCCAGGCGCCCGCGCCTGAGTCGACTGTCCCAGCACCCGCGGTCGAGCCCGCTGCCCCTGAGCACCGGATCCCGACTCCGCAGGAGCGGCTGCGCCACGCGTTCTCGGCGGACATCCCGGAGAACTTCATGGATCGCCCACGGCCTCGCGAGCCCGAGCCGCTGGCGGCTTCGGCTCCGGTCGCGCCGCCCGCCCCGGCTCCCGAGCCGGATGTGTATGCCCGGAGCGAGCGCTCGGCCGAGGCGTTCGGCGTCGCCCGTCCCGTCGGGACCCCGGTCCTGCGGGTCGTCGGCGTCGGTGGTGGTGGCGTCAACGCGATCAACCGGATGGTCGAGGCTGAGATTGAGGGTGTCGAGTTCCTCGCGATCAACACCGACCTGCAATCGCTCCAGCAGTCGGCGGCCCACGAGACCCTGCACATCGGCGACGCGATCACGCGTGGCCTCGGCTCGGGCTCCAACCCGGACCTCGGTCGCCAGGCGGCGCACGAGGAGCACGATCGGATCAAGGCGCTGCTGCGCGGCTCGGACATGGTGTTCATCGCGGCCGGAGCAGGTGGTGGCACCGGTACCGGCGCGGCTCCGGTGGTGGCCAAGATCGCCCGTGATCTCGGGGCGCTGACGGTCGGCATCGTGACCCGTCCGTTCCAGTTCGAGGGAACGCGCCGTCGCGATCAGGCGGAGGTCGGGATTGACGCGCTCGCCGCCGAGGTCGACACGCTGATCGTCGTCCCCAACAACCGGCTCCTGACCGTTCTCGATCGGAACACCTCGATGGTCGACGCATTCCGCGTGGCCGACGACGTGCTGCGCCAGGGCGTCCAGGGGATTTCCGACCTCGTCACCCTTCCGGGCCTGATCAACCTCGACTTCGCCGACGTGCGGACGATCATGTCCGACGCCGGGAACGCTCTGCTCGGTATCGGCATGGGCGCGGGCGAGCGTCGCGCGATCGAGGCCGCCGAACAGGCGGTCGCCTCCCCGCTGCTCGAGACGAGCATGGAGGGTGCGCATTCGATCCTGCTGTCGATCACCGGCGGGCGCGACCTGTCGCTGTGGGAGGTCAACGAGGCGGCCAAGGCCGTCGCCGAGGCCGCCCACCCGGACGCGAACATCATCTTCGGCGCGATGGTCGACGAGAAGCTGGCCGACCAGGTGTGGGTGACGGTCGTCGCGACCGGCTACGGCACCGGTGCCAAGCGGCCCAGGCGGGTCGAGGAGCAGCGTGATGTCGCGCCCCGTGCGGTCGAGTCGCGTGTCTCCGCGTCGCTGCGCGAGCCACGCGGTGAGCCGCGGGTCAGCCGGTCCCGGACCGCGGTCGCCTCACCGGGCGAGCTCGACGTGCCCGAATTCATCCCCAGGCGCTGAACGCGTCTGTGGCCGGGGCCCAGCTTGGCGTTGTCGCCGCCGGCCACCCGACGACCGCGGAGGCTGGCGCAGCGGTACTCCGCGAGGGCGGAAACGCCGTCGACGCGGCGGTCGGGGCGATGCTCGCGTCGTTTGCATGTGAGCCGCTGCTGACCGCGCTCGGCGCCGGCGGCTACATGCTCGTCGTGCCCCCGGGGGGTGAGCCGGTCCTGCTCGATTTCTTTGTCGAGGCGTCGGGCCGGGGCGCCGACCCGGCGGCGCGGGCCGAGCTGTTGCCGATCAGCGTGTCGTTCGGCGACGCCGTTCAGGTATTCAACATCGGGGCCGCCTCGGTTGGGACGTACGGACTGCCGGCCGGGCTCGCCGAGGCGTCGCGGCGGTTCGGGCGGATGACCCTCGCCGACCTCGTCGGGCCGGCGGCGACGCTCGCTCGCAACGGCGTCGTGCTCAACGAGCAGCAGGCCTACGTCGTCAAGATCCTCGGCGACATCGTCCTGTCCACGCCGGAGGCCTCGGAGCTGTTCGCACCCCGCGGCCGGCTGCTTCAGGCGGGTGACGTCGTCCGCCAGCCCGAGCTCGGCGACGCGCTCGAGCGGCTCGGCGCCGACGGCCCGGATCCGTTCTACACCGGCGATATCGGCGCGGCGATCGTCGACTGGGTGAGCGCCCACGGCGGGTCGCTGACCGCGGCCGATCTCGCGGCGTATCGCGTGATCGACCGCGCGCCGGTCTCGACCGCCTACCGAGGTCGGGACGTCGTCACCAACCCGCCGCCATCGGCCGGGGGGATCCTGATCGCGCGGGCACTGTCACTGCTCGACGCCTCGGCGGGGCCGCCGGACAACGAGCGGGTCGTCGAGGTGATGGAGATCACCCAGGGCGAGCGGACCGCGGAGTTCCTGGAAGGGCTCGACGATCCGGCGTTCGTATCGCGGTTTCTTGGCGGGGCGCCGGGTGGAGGCGCGGACGGGGGCCGAGACGCGGGCGGAGACGCGGGCGGGGGCCGAGACGCGGGCGGAGACGCGGGCGGGGGCCGAGACGCGGGCGGGCAGCTCGGGTCGACGACACACATCTCGGTGATCGATCGAGAGGGGTGGGCGTGCGGGGTGACGTGCTCGAACGGCTCGTGCTCCGGCGTCGTCGTGCCCGGCACCGGCGTGCACCTGAACAACATGGCCGGCGAACAGGACCTCAACCCGCTCGGATTCCACCGGCATCCACCGGGGCGCCGGATGCCGAGCATGATGGCCCCGACGGTCGTGATGCGGGACCGCCGCCCCGAGTTGGTCCTCGGGAGCGCCGGCTCGAACCGGATCCGCTCCGCGATCCTCCAGACGATCATCCGTGTGCTCGACGACGGGCTGCGCGCCGGCGACGCCGTGCGGGCGCCCCGGATCCACTTTGAGGACGGCGTCGTCTACGCCGAGCCCGGGGTGGCTGTCGACGGGATCGAGGGGGAGGGCCGCGGCCTGGCCCGGTTCCGCGAGCTCAACCTGTTCTTCGGTGGCGTGCAGGCGGTTGAGCGGGACGGCGACGGAGCGTTCTGGGGCGGGGGAGACCCGCGGCGAGGTGGGGCGGCGATCGTGGTTGAGGAGTAGCCGGATCCGTTTGGTCGCTTGGGGCTTGGGCGGCTCGGGCGGCTCGGGCCGCCCGGCGCTCTTCGGGGCCGCCTTTGTGACAGGGCTGTTCCAACTCTGAGAAAAGACTGCATCGAGGAGGGGTTGGGCCTCGGTTTGTGTGGGATTGTGGGGCGGATGTCCCGTTCCACACCTCGGTCCTCTCGGTCTCTCGGTCTTCGGTCGGCGACCGCGGGTTCCCACGCGGCTGCGGCTGAGGGGCCGCGTGGGAGTTCGGTGTCGTCTGCGGTAGGTGATCTCCCTCGCGCCGTGCGGGTGCTTGACGCGTGGGAACCTGTGGTCGTTGAGGGGCCGAAGGAACGCCGGGCGGCGTTGATCGCGGGGCATCAGAAGGGTCGGGCCGCCCGCTGGCAGCTCCTGCCGGCGGGGTGAGCGATCGGGCGATCCGCACGATGCGCGAGCACGGTGAGCTCATCCCACGACTGCGCGGCGTGTACGCGGTTGGTCATGCCGCGCCGACGGAGCTCGCCAGGGAGACCGAGGCGCTGCTTGCCTGTTCGGTGCCGGCCTGTCTGTGCCGGCTCTTCGCGGCTGGTCTGTGGGAGCTCGGGGCCCCGCCACGGTCTGATCAGCCGGTGGACATCCTGATCAATGGGGATACGACGGTTCGTCTCCCCGGGATCCGTTCGCATCGCACCAGGCATCTCGACCCGAAGGACGTGCGGATCCATCGTGGTCTGCCGGTCACGAGCCCGGCCCGGACGCTCGTGGATGTCGCGCCGCTCGTCAGCCTCGACGAGCTCGAGCGGATGCTCGATGACGCGCTCGAGCGCAAGCTCGTGCGGATCACACAGATCCGGGAGGTGATCGCTCGCTATGGCGCCGGTCGCCCGGGCGTGCACCGCCTCATCGCTCTGCTTGATGAACGTGACGGGCGCAACAGCGGCCTCTCCCGCTCCGCCTGGGAGCGACGCCTCAGGAACACACTCACCCGCGCGGGGATCGCTCCGGATGAGCAGAACGTCGATCTGCACGGCTTCGTCCCGGACATGATGTGGCGCGCGGCGAAACTGATCGTCGAGGTCGACGGCTGGGAGCCGCACCGTAAACGCTCACGCTTCGAAGCCGACCGACGGAAAGACGCCATCCTCGCCACCCACGGCTGGATCACCCTGCGCTTCACCGCCCGGCGGATCAGAGACGAGCCCTACGCCGTCGTCGCCGAAATCGCGCTGATGCTCGGCCGACGGCTCGAGACCGCCGAGCGCGCCGCCTAGCGCGCCCCGATTCCTAGGCCCCCGGGGTCGGGGATCCGGTTCCGGAGCGCTTGCCGGTTGAGGACGGCCCGGTCTGGAACCAGGCGAACACGAAGCAGGCGACGCCGAGGAGGAATGCGGCGATGCCGTGCTTGAAGTGGTGGGTGCTCGAGCCGGCCTGGTGGCCTGGGAAGAAGCTGGGGAGGGAGGATGCGGTCGAGGCCCAGTAGATGATCGCGATGATCACGAGCACGACCCCGAGGATCACGGCGGGGATGATGAGCTTTCGGTTCTTAGTCATGGTGTCTCCAATCAGGTGACCGCAAAGCCGATGGCCAGCGCGGCACCGACCACGGTGCAGTAGATCGCGAACGGCGTGAGCCGGCTGGTCTCGAAGTAGCGCATCAGGAACCGGATCGAGAAGAACGCTGTCACAGCGGCGCAGAGCGCGGCAACGAGCGCCTGACCGCGCACGCCGTTGCCGGTCGTTCCTAGGAGCTCAGGCAACTTGAGGAGCGCGGCGGCGCCGATGATCGGCGTGGCGAGCAGGAACGCGAACTTCGCCGCGTCCTCGTTGTTGAGGCCGACGAGCAGGCCGCCGCCCATCGTCACGCCGGAGCGGGAGATGCCCGGGATCAGCGCGAGCGCCTGGGAGGCGCCGACACCGACCGATTGCCGCCAGGAGACGCGCTCGGCGATCCGGTTGTCCTCGTCGCGTTCTGTCTCCGGCGCGTCGGGCGCGCGGCGGCGCAAGTGCTCGGCGCCGAACAGGAGCAGGCCGTTGATGAACAGGAAGATCGCCGCCGATTCGGGCGAGGCGAACACCTTGCGCAGCGCGCTCTCCAGCGCGAGGCCGAGGATGCCGGCGGGAATCGTGCCGACGACGAGTAGCCACCCGAGCCGGGCGTCACGATCATCCGGCGCGATCTCTCGGTCGCGCAGCGAGCGGCCAATGCCCTTGAAGACGCGGACCCAGTCCTTCCAGAAGAACCCCAGCAGGACAAGTGCCGTGGCGAGGTGGACGGCGACAAGAAACGCCAGGAAGTACTTGTCGTTCTGGTGGATGTTCCACCCGAGGAGCCGGGGGATCACCACCGCGTGGCCAAGGCTCGAGATCGGGAACAGCTCGGAGACGCCCTGGACGAGTCCGAGCACGATGGCTTGAAAGTAGGAGATTGGGTCGTGCATTAGATGGGTCACCTGCTGGGGCCGGAGGCGACGGGTACGGAGGGTCGCCTCCTGAAACGTCGCACGGCCAGCGGCCAAAGCGGCGCGGCGCGCGATGATACTGGCGTATGCGGTCAGCCGCGCTCATCGTCGCGCTCGGAATGCTCCTGCTCTGCGGGTGCGGGATCGACATTAAGTCCGCCGACCTGTTCGTCTTGACGCGCACGGGACAAGGGCCGACGCTCACGATGCTCGTCAACGACGGCGGGACAATTCGCTGCAACGGCGGGCATGTGCGGACGCTTTCGAACGCGTTGCTGCTCCGTGCTCGGGACATCGCGAGCAGCCTCGATAAGGATGTGAAAGCCCACATGAAGTTCCCATCGAAGGCAAACACTGTGTTCAGCTACAGAGTGCAGCTGCAGGACGGGACGCTCTCGTTCGCGGACACGTCGGCGCCGGGGCACAGTGAGCTCGCGCGGGCGGAGTTGTTCGCCGTGCAGGCCGCGCAGAGCGCCTGCGGGATCGCGCCAAGCCTGAGCGCTGACTGTACGACCTAGCGGACTTCGACGTCCGAGCCGGAGGTTGTCCGTCAGCCGAGCCGGACCTTGCCGTTCGATCGCGCACGGGCCTGGGCGCGATCGACGAAATCGAGCCGCTTCATCGCGGCGCGGAACAGCCGCGTGACGAGCCGGAGCCGGGCGTTCTCGGAGCGGAGGTCAAGCAGGCCCTGTTTGGCTTCGAGCCCGAAATCGACGGTGGCGGCCATCCCGAAGGCGCTCATGTCGGCGAGTTCGTCGACCGTCGGCTCGCGGTCGGTGGCGCGCTGGACGAGCTCGGCGTAGGTCTCGCGGGCCTCACGGACCAATTGGGCGTCGACCGGTTCATCGCGATCGGCGATGAACTCGACCACCCCCGCCGGGTAGGCGAGGTGGCCCTGGCGCTCGACGATCCGGAACGGGCGGGTCCCCCGCGTGAGGAGGTTCATCCGCCCGTCCTCCATCCGCTCGAGCACCTGCTCGATCCGGCAGGCACATCCGACCTCGCGCAGGCCGTCGTCGCCGAGCCACACGATCCCGAACTCTCGGTCCAGGGTCAGGCACTCGTCCATCATCGTCTTGTAGCGCTCCTCGAAGATGTGCAGCGGGATCACCTCTTCGGGCAGCGCGACGAGTCCCAGCGGGAACAGCGGGAAGTCGCTGACGAGACGGTCCGGCATCAGGCGGAGTGTAAGCGGGCGATCAGGTCGCCCGTGGGGTCAGGAGACGACCTACCAGCCTCGCCACTCGGGCCCGAGCGTGACCGGCAGCTCGTCGGTGTCCAGCGGAAGCCGGCACTTGTCCGGATTCGCGTGCTCGTAGGGGATCGTCGGGAAGTTGATGACCTGGACATCGACGGATCCGATGTTGCGCTCGGCGTGCCAGACGCCGCGCGGGATCGACAGGAGTTGCCGGTGGTGGGCCGAGAGCACGATCCGCGACTCGAGGCCGGCCGTCGCTGAATCATCACGCGCGTCGTAGAACGCGAGCTCGAGCTCACCGATGAGGAACGCGTAGCGATCCTCGTGCATGCGGTGGACGCCCCAGCCCTTGGCCATCCCGGGCCGGATCGTGAACATATAGGCGAAGACGAGCGCGTCCGGGCTGAACGACCAACGCTCGTCATAGAGTTCGCACACCGTCCCGCGTTCATCGGTGTGCGTGATCAGATCACGGACCTCCATCCCTTCCGGCAGCCGCTCGAGGCGCTCACCGGACGGCGTCACGGTCTGCCGATCCTGTTGCATCCCCACGGATGCGAGTCTATGCAACCGTGGCGACACGATTCACGATCGCGATCCCGACCCACAACCGCCGTGAGACGGTGCTGCTCGCCGTGCGCAGCGCGCTCGCGCAGACGCGGCCGCCTGCGCAGATCATGGTGCTCTGCGACGGTTGCGAGGACGGGACCGCCGAGGCGGTCCGGGCGCTCGGCTCACCGCTCGCCGAGGCCGTCGACCTGCCGAAGGGTCCGGGTTACGCCTACGGGCATCGCAACCGGTCGCTCGAGCTCGCTCGGGGCGACGTGATCCTGTGGCTCGGCGACGACGATCTGCTGATGCCCAACCACCTCGAGGTGATCGGTGCCCTCTGGGATCGCCACGTATGTGACCTTGTGCAGAGCGATGCGGTCCTCGTCCATGCCGATGACTCGCTGGGGTGGTTCGGCGGGGACTGGAGCACCCCGCAGGGACGGGCCGGGCTCGCGGTCATGAACACGAATCCGATGGCCTCGGTCAGCGTCCGTGTGGACCTGGTCCGCGCGGCCGGTGGGTGGGATGCGACCCGGCCGCGCGCCGCGGACTGGGCCCTGTGGCAGCGGCTCGTGGCGTGTGACGCTCGTACGGTCCGCAGTCCCGAGCCGACGGTGCTCCACTTCCGCGCGACCGGCCGCGAGCAACCGTGGGAGGACCGAGTACGGCAGAACGCCTCGTGGCTGGCGCGGATGGCTGATCCGGCGGGGCTGGCTGAGCTGCGCCCGACCCTGAGGGCGGTGGCCCTGGGTGCCGAGCTCCGGGGCGTGGGGAATGACCTCGCCGCCGCTCAACAGGAGCTCACCGAACTTCGTCGTGACCTTGCGATGGCGCGGCTCGAGCTGGCCACGGCGAACTATCGAGCGGACGGACTCGCCGGCCGACTCGAGCGCGCCGAGACGCAGGCGGCCGCCCACGCGGAGACCCTCGGCCGCATCTACGCCGGGGGCTGGTGGCGTCTGCGGGGCGTGCTGGTGTGGCTGTTGGCGCGTCTGCGAAGCGCCGGCCGGAGCGTCCGGCGCGAGCGTGGTCAGTAACGCAGCTGACGCGCCTAACGCGGCTTGCGCGCGGTCAGCAGCAGGTTGTAGAAGATCGCCGGCGGCAGCATCGGCTCAAGCACGTGCTCGTCAAGGCGCTGGAAGAGCAGATAGCCGTGGAACGCGTATTGGCGCCACGCCATCGGGACATCCTCCGGATTGGCGCTCGCCTCGAGCGAGCGGTTGAACCAGCCGAACCAGTTGGCGACGAGCTCCTCGCCGCGGACGTGGACGTCGGTGAACCCGGTGCGGTGGGCGTGCCGGCTGAGGTCGGTCGGCGAGAACGCGTGGATGTCGACGAACCGCTCGAGGTCGTGATCCTCCTGCTCGGCGGCGTCGGAGTCGGCGGGCGGCGGCGCGACGTCGGCCCGCAGGGCCCAGCGCCACAGCGGCGCGAGCGCACCTGCCCCACGCTTGGGGATCGAGGCGAGCCGGTCGCCGAACCGGGACGGCTCGCCGGCGAACACGATCCGGCCGCCGGGACGGAGCACCCGATGAAACTCCGAGAACGCCTTGCGCAGATCCGGCAGGTGGTGGAGCACGGCGTGGCCGAGCACGAGGTCAAAGCTCTCGTCTCCGAACGGCAGCGACTCGGCGTCGGCGCGAGCGGCCCGGACATTGAGGCCGAGACGGGCAGCGTTGTCGGCGAGCGTCGTCACCATCCCGGGGGAGATGTCGGTGCATGTCGCCTCACGGACGACGCCGGCTTGGAGCAGATTGAGGCTGAAGTAGCCGGTGCCGGCACCGATCTCGAGCGAGCGGTCGTAACCCCGGGTCAGCTCGGAGCCGAGCAGCTTCCGGAGCTTGCCAAGTACCTGCGTCTGCCCGATTTCTCCGAAGTCGATGCCCCACTTCGAGTCGTAGCTCGAGGCGGCGACATCATGGTATCGGGTGTTGACGTCGCGGATGTCATCCGCAGTCCGAACGGCCTCCATGGCTCGGGCAGATTACTCTGTCGCCCCTGTAGTGAACGTCTACGTTCAAGAAAACCAGCCACCGGGAGTGCCTCCGCTGTCCCTGACGGGCGAGCGCACATTGCCCGACGTCCCGGCCGAGAACTACTGGTTTCGCCGCCATCTGGCGGTGTACGAGTGGATTGCCGAGCGGGTCGTGGGGCAGCGCGTCGTCGACCTCGCATGCGGTGAGGGATATGGCTCTAACGTCCTCTCGCGGTCCGCTGCGAGCGTCGTCGGTGTCGACGCCAACCCGGAGGCCCACGAGCACGCGGTCGCGCGGTATTCGCATCCGGGGCTCTCGTTTGAGCGCAACCTGGTTGAGACCTGGGGAGAGCCGGGCTGTGTCGACGCGGTCGTGTTTCTCCAAACGATCGAGCACGTCCAGGATCCAACGGCCGTGCTGCGCCGGTTCGGCGAGCTGCTGACGCCGGGCGGAACCGCCTACGTGTCGACGCCGAACCTGCTGACGCTGGCGCCTGCGGGGGCGCAGAAGTCCGACAACCCGTGGCACATCAAGGAGTACCGGGCCGAGGAGTTCCGCGCGCTGTGTACATCAACGTTCGGATCGGTCGAGCTGCTCGGGCTGTTCCACGCCCGCAAGCTCGCCATCCACGCCGCCGCGCTGCGGCTCGGTTGGGACCGGATTCACCAGACGCTGCGGATCACGAAGCCGTTCTATGACCGGTTCACGCCGGCGATCGCGGCCTCCGACTTCGCGCTCCGTCCGGCTCCCCTCGACGAGGCCCTCGACTTTCTCGCCATCTGCAGCGACCCATGAGCGGCGACGGCGAGCTCGCCCTCGTGCTCCATACGCACATGCCGTACGTCGAGGGGTTCGGCACCTGGCCGTTCGGCGAAGAATGGCTGTGGGAGGCGATCGCCGGCTCCTACCTGCCGCTGCTCGACGTGCTGGAGCGCGGCGCGCCGATCACGCTGTCGCTGACGCCGGTGCTGTGCGATCAGCTGGCGGCACCGGGCGTCACCGAGCGTTGCCTGCGCTTCCTCCGCGAGATCCGACCCGAGTCGCACCGCCGCGACGCCGCCTCATTCCGCGCGGCGGGCGACGAGGGCCTGGCGGCGGAGATCGAGCGCTCGGCGGCGGAGTACGCGAGCGCCGCGGACCGGCTCGAGGCGCTGGGGCCCGATCTTGCGTCGGTGCTCGGGCGCCACGCGACATGGACCTCGGCGGCGACGCATCCGATCCTGCCGTTGCTGGCGACCGACGCCGGGATTCAGCTCCAGGTCCAGACGGGCGTCGAATCTCACCGTCGGCGCTTCGGCAACTGGGCCGGCGGATTCTGGTTGCCCGAATGCGCCCACGTGTCCTGGCTCGACTCCCTGCTCGAGGACGCGGGCGTCCGGGCGACGTGCGTCGAGCTGACACCGACGTTCGGCATGGGCGACGCGCGACATCTGCGGCCGCTTCAGTCCGACGACGGCCCGGCGCTATGGCCGATCGACCGGGAGACGATCGCGCTCCTCTGGAGCGACCGCGGCTACCCGGGCGCCGGCGTCTACCGCAACTACCACGACCTCACCGAGTACCACCACCGGGTGCGCGGGATCGACGGCGCGCCCTACGACCACGCCCGGGCGCTCGAGCAGACGCGCACCGACGCCGCCGACTTCGTGGCGCGGGTTCGCGACCGGGTCGCCGCTGGGGGCGTCTGCGTGTGCGCGTTCGACACCGAGCTGCTCGGCCACTGGTGGTACGAGGGCGTCCACTGGCTCGACGCGGTACTCGACGAGGCCGCGCGTCAGGGGTTGCGCCTGACGACGCTCGACGACGCGCTCGAGCGCCACGAGCCGGTGCCCGCACCGCCCGAGCTCCCGGCCAGCTCTTGGGGCGAGGGCTGCGACCTGCGCACCTGGAGCGGACCCGCGGTCGCGGACATGGCCTGGCAGGTGCGACGCGCGGAGTTGCGGGTCGTCGCGGCGCGTGAGCGCGTGAGCGAGCGAGCGCTCCGGGAGTTGCTCGCCCTCCAGTCGAGCGACTGGACGTTTCTCATGACCGAGGCGCTCGCCGGCGAGTATCCGCGCGAGCGGGCGGCGGGGCACCTGGCTGCGCTTGAACGGGCGCTCGCCGGCGATGCGGGACTCGAGCCGGCTTTGCGCGCGCTGGCCCCGGATCTGTCGGGTTGGGAGGGGTAGTCCCCCGCGGTCGCTACGACCAGCGGAACGTTGTCGGCGCGTCGCGCTCGCGGATCAGCCGTGCCGGCACGCCGGCGACCACCGAGTTCGCCTCGACGTCGCACGTGACCACCGAGCTCGTGCCGATGATCGAGTTGTCGCCGACGGTGACGCCGCGCAGCAGGCACGCTCCGTAGCCGATCCACACGTTGTGGCCGACGTTGACGTCGCGCTTGTAGATGCCCTGCTCGCGAATCGGGCGCTCGACCTCGACGACGCCGTGGTCGAAGTCGATCAGCATCACGCGGTCGGCGACGATGCACTCACGGCCGATCGAGACGTGCTGGAAGGACGAGATCGTGCACTCCTGGCCAAGCACGGACTTGGCGCCGATCGACACCTGGCCCTCGTGAGCGCGGATCTTGCAGCCATGACCGACCCACGCCCAGCGGCCGATCGACACGGACGCGTGAGGACCGATCTCGAACTTGACGCCCGGGCAGATGAAGCACAGCCCGTCGGTCTGAAATCGCCCGCGCCAGCGGAGCTTCAGCCACAGCCAACGCGTGATCAGCCGGACGTAGCCGAAGCTCATCATGTTGTGGCTGCGAGCGAAGCGCAGGAACGCGAGCGGTCCGCCGTGGAGCGGTGCCGAGGGGGGCCGCAGCGGAGGCGGAGGGGTCGGCGGAACCTTCCTCCGCGCGCGTTTCGTCCGTTGCGGGCTGACCGACGCCACGGTGGGATCGTACGTCAGCCGTCGTCGACAAGCCCCTGAAGTGGTCCCAGCAGACGTCCGGCGCGCTTGGACACGCCCGGGAGCGCGAGCAGCCGGTGGGTCGGCGGTCGGCCCGCCTGGCGTCGCTCGAGCTGCTCGAACGCCACCGGACGCCAGTGCCGATCGATCGCCTCGTGCGGGGCCAATCCTGCGACTGTCGCCTCGTCGAGCTCGAGGTGCTCGGCCCACAGCCGCACCCGCGTCTCGCGGGCGAGCCGCTCGTCCTGGGTGACGACGTTCATCTCGGTGTCGTTGAGCAGTGAGTGGGCGTTGAGATTGGCCGATCCCACGGTCAGCCAGCGGTCATCGACGATCGCCACCTTGGCGTGGATGTAGAGCGGGTCGTCGCGCTCCGCCGACAGCCCTCGGATCGTCGCCGCGAGGATGCGCCGGTTGCCGGGGTCGGCGGCGCTCAACACGCCGAGTTGGCCGCGGGTGTCATCGGCGCCGTTGTTCGCCTTGGCGGGGAGCACGATGACGATCCGGAACTCCGGTGACGGCGGGTGCTCGAGCTTGTCGCGGAGGATCTCGACGAGCTCGGGCGCCCAGAGGAACTGGTTCTCGATGTAGACGAACGAGCGGGCCGAGCGCAGCGCTCGGACGTAGCTTTCGAGAATCCGGAAGTCACCGTGGGGGACGGCCTCGTACATATCCTCGGCAACCGTTCGCACGAGCTGCACGGTGACCTCGCCTGCGGGTTGCGGTGGCGGCGGCGCTGGGAGCGTCTCGTCGGTCAGCTCGCGCCAGCGCAGCCGGAAGTGGTCGTCGACGTCGGCGACGACCGGGCCCTCGAGCCGCGTGGCCACGTCGTGCCAGCCGAGCCGCCGTTTGGCCTCGTGGGCCGATGTGTCGTAGCGATCGCCGGCGTCGTCGGTGAGGTCGATCCCACCGACGAAGGCGATCTTCCCGTCGACCACGATCGTCTTCTCGTGATGGCAGTGGAACGGGTGCTCACGCGGATCGGTCTCGCAGCGGATGCGCGTCCCCCGCACGAGGTTCTGGACCGTCTCGGTGACCTCCTTGCGGGTCGGATGAAACGCCGGCACCGGTGCGCCCGCCCACACGAGGATGCGTACGTCGACGGTCTCGGCGAGCTCGGCGAGGAGTGCTCCGAGGACCTCCGTGTGCTCGTCGCGGACGAGCTCAAAGTGCGGTGCGAGGTGCCAGCCGGTGACGTGGATGTAACGCTCCGCTGCGCGCATGGCGCGGGCCATCTCAGGCAGCGCCTGCGCGCCGTCGATCAGGACCTGCAGCGCGCATCCCGACCGCGGGGGCGGGTCGCCCGCGGCCCACAGGCCGCTGTCATCAGGGGCAAGGGCCCGGTCCCAACCGAGCCGATGCAGGCGACGGCGATGCTTGAGCTTGACCGCCGCTTCCACGCCGTCGCCGATCAGGGAGTCGAGGCTCAGTGTCATGGTCCGGGTGCTCCCCGCAGCGCGGCGGACCTACACTCCGGACCCTCATGGCTGACACCGAACAGTCTCTCGCCCAACGCCTCCTGGCTGGTGACAAACGGGCGCTCGCCCGCGCGATCACGCTCGTCGAGAACGATGACCCGGACGGCTGGGAGCTCGTCAGCGAGGTCTACCCACACACCGGGAGGGCAACGATGATCGGCTTCACGGGTCCGCCGGGCGCGGGCAAGTCGACGCTGCTCGCCGCGCTGACAAAACTCGAGCGAGCGCGCGATCAGACCGTCGCCGTGCTGTCGATCGACCCGTCTTCGCCGTTCACCAAGGGGGCGCTCCTCGGCGACCGTATCCGCCTCACCGACCACTTCCTCGACCCGGGCGTGTTCATCCGCTCGATGGCGAACCGCGGCGCGCTCGGCGGGCTCAGCGAGGCGACGCTCCAGGCGGCGCTGCTGATGGATGCCTCCGGCCGCGACGTGGTGCTGCTCGAAACCGTCGGCGTCGGACAGGCGGAGGTCGACATCATCGATCACGCTGACACGATCGTGCTCGTGCTGATGCCCGGGAGCGGCGACTCGATCCAGGCGCTCAAGGCGGGCGTGATGGAGATCCCGGATGTGATCGTCGTCAACAAGGCCGACCACCCGCTCACCGACACGATGGTCCGCGAGATCAGGGGCGTGCTCGCGCTCGGACCCCGCGAGGGGTGGCAGGTGCCGATCGTCAAGACCGAGGCGGTTCGTGACGAGGGGGTGCCGGAGCTCCTCGAGAAGCTCGCCGAGCACCGTGCATACATCAAGGCCGAGGGGACGCTGTCGGCGCGGCGGCGACGCAATCTCATGAGCGAGGTGGTCGGGATCGCGACCTTCCGGATGCGCCGCGAGCTCGAGGCGGCGATCGACCAGGACCCGCACGTTCAGGCGCTGCTCGACCGCGTCGTCGCCCGCGAGCTCGATCCGGCGACCGCGGCGGCCGAGATCCTCGAGCGGCGCTCGGCTGCGTTAGCGAACCGTGATCGTTGAGGGCTTGCCGGCCTGGCGCTGAGCGTTCACGGCGCGCACAGTGACCTTGCGCTTGCCCTTGCCCGGGGCGACGGCATGCGTCGCCTTGGTCGTCACGTACTGCGCCGTGACGCCCGAGCCGGTTGAGACGTCGTAGTACGCCGCCGCGCACACCGATTGCCATGTGAGCTTGCTGCCGCGGGCGCGCAGCCGGCCGACGCGCGCGGTCCCGTTCGGCGCCTTGAAACGGGCGAGTACGATCTCCGCACGCGGGGTGCCCTGCTGGGACACCTCGGCGATGATCTGCTGGGAGCTGGTCGCGGCTGGATCGGGCGTGAACCTGACCGTCCCGCCGGCGGCCTTTGAGCTTGTCAGCGGGCGCTGCGAGTTGCCGCTGCGGTCGACGATCGTGATCGTCTGGCCGGGCTGGGGCCGTGCGTGCCAGCGGAGCTGCTGCTGGCAGCCGACGGAGCGGAGCTTGCCGCTGACCGAGACGGGCGCGAGCGGCTGTGAGAAGTCGACCCAACGGATGGCGGACGAGCCGGGGAGCGGCGTCAGGTGGTAGATGCCACGCGCCGGCGCGTGCGAGAAGAGGATGTACGTCCGGCCGTCGCTCTTGTCCATCACCATTCCCGCGCCGCGGCCAAAGACTGCCGGCGACGCTTTGGTGACCTTCAGGTTGACGCCGGGACCCGTCAGCTTCAGCTGCGGCGGGCCGCTGGTGCCGTGGACCGCGACCGCCGTCACGCGGGAGTGGGCCTTGATCGTGAACGTCTGCGCGACGGCAGCGCTCGTCGCGAGCGGGCCCACGTCGGAGGCTCCCTTCTCTCCGCGCGTGTCGCCGCCGCTCGGCGCGCTCGTCGAGGCGCCGGCGGAGATCGCCGTGCTGAACGGACCGCCGTCACACCCGCCGATGTGCCACTCCCCGTCGTAGTAGATGCCCTGGGTCTTGGTCCTGCTGAACAGCTTGGCGTGGACGCACTCGCCGCCGCCGGTGTTGGTGATGATCAAGCGCACGTCGGCGCCGACGCCCCAGAGCATCTGGTGGCCGATCAGCTCGAGGGCGAAGCTCTGGCCCGGGTCATACGGGATCCACAGCTTGCCGGCGCCGAGGAACGAGGCGGGAAACGGCCAGCTGCGCAGTACTTGGTTCACGTCGAATCCCGCCGATCCCTCCAGGTAGACGCCGGCAGCGCTCATCTTCAGCGCACCGTGGATGACGGACGCGTTGGCTGCCTTCAGGTCGGCGGTGCCCTCGATCGAGGCGGGGTCCAAGCCGAGCGTTCCGGACCCGTCAAGTGACAGCAGCTCCTGGAACCAGAGGAGGTCGTGCTTGAACCGCGGGCCCCAGGTAATACCGACGTTGGCGCCGATCTTGTAGCCGTTGGTCGGCGCCGCCTGATCGCCGAGGATCTGAACGCCGAAGCGCTGCCAGAACAGGCCGGGCGTGTCAGGGATGTACTCGTTGATGTTGTTCACCCCGACGTTGAGGCCGGTGATCCCTGGCAGCGGGACGGACTTGCCGAACAGGTCCACCGATGTGAGCCATCGCCACGACGCGTCGGCCGTCACAAGCGTTCGGCCGAGGAAGCCGCCGATCGGCGCTAGGAAGTCCTTCGCCTTCCCGGACGCCGTCCCGGAGTGGATCACGAACGTCCCGATCGTGTGGAAGATCCCGTCCGGCACCTGCCAGTTGAAGCCGATCTTCGCGAGCTCGATCGCGCCCTCCGCCGGCACCGTGCCGGGCGGCGTATAGGACGGGACGTCCGGGTTGCTCAGACTGTTGATCGCGATCACGCCCGCTGGCGAGAAGCTGCCGGCGATCGCGGTCACGCCGACCGTGTTGTTGGTCGACACCGTCACCTTCGCCGCGGTCGGGTAGGAGACCCTTCCGTTGACCTTCCACAGCCCGTTGATCGGATCGAGGTACGCCGAGGCGTTCGACGGGAACGACAGCTGCCCCTGGAACACCGTCTGACCCGGCGTGAAGTTGAACTCGAAGGCCGGCGCGTGCGCCGGGAATCCGAAGAGCGTCGTCGAGCTTCCGAACGGGGTCTGGATCAGTCCGGTGTTGAGGACGGTGAGCGGCCCCGGCGGTGCCCACGGGGTGCTCAGCGCCCAGGAGACGGTCGTCGTCGCGTTGGGGAACGCCAGGTGGAGCCCGCCCGGCACCATGTACCCGAGCCACCCGCTCCCGTAGCCGGGGGCCGAGAGCGACAGCTTGACGTTGGCACCGTCGATGCTCTTCTGCTGCTCGTCGAACACGATCGGGCTCTTGGCGTCATCCGTCGACTGCAGATCGACCCCGTCCATCCGGAACGGGCCCTTCGCCTTCCACAACCCCTGCGCGACGTTCGTGGGCTGGAAGCAGCCGGTCGCGACCATCGAGGTGTGGAAGTCAAGGGTGGGGGCGCAATCGACGGTGAAGTTGGCCGTGCGGTCCTGGCTCATCGACACCGTGCACGTGCCGCCAGACGCGCTGCAGTCGGTGCTGCCGACCGCCGTCGGCGAGACGCTGTCGGCTGGCTTGACCTGGTACGTACCGGGCCCGAGGATGAACTTGTACTTGCCGCCCGAGTCAGTGACGGCCGATTTGCTCACCGCGGCCCCGCTGACGGAGTTCGTCCCGGTCACCGTCACTGACACGCCGGGAATGACCTTCGTGGTGTCGGCGGCAAGGGTGACCGTCCCGCTCAACGTTGAGCCGAGTGGGATGCTCACCGCTGCCGAGGTGGCCCCCTGGCTCGCGTCGGCGTTCGTCCACGAGATCGACTCGCCGATCGAGGCGGTGCCGCCGCTCGTGACTCGGTAGGGGATCCCGTAGTGGAGGTCTTGGCCGGACGCGAGCGAGGCGAATGGGGCACTTCCGGTCGGCGGCGCCTGGACCCCGTTCGTCGCCAGCGCTCCGGGCGGGGCGAGGAAGACGGCGCCAGGGACGATGTTCGAGATGGCGCCGTGCGTCGTCGGGTTGGCGAGCGTGAACAAGGCCTGAAGCGTGTCGCTCCCCTCGTCTTCCGCACTCCACGTCGCACCCTTGGCGCCGATTGCCGAGATCGACAGCGTCGGCCCGGTCGAGGGGCTGAGCAGGAGCGAGGCCGCCCCATGGACGAGTGGGCTCATGAACACGCGCGGTTGAGCGGCGCCGGTCAACAGCGGGTCGACCGTGATCGGGTAGCGCGCCCCGGCGTCGCTGACGTCGATGAACAGGCGGTTCGCCCGCAGCCGCATGTGCGCGGGGAGCTGGCGGCCGCGCGCGTCGACCGCGGTGAGGCCGCTGGAGGTGAGCAGCGGGGCACCGGCGAGTGTCCGGAGGGTGAGCCGGTTGCCGGTCAGCAGTGCGATGTGCGCGCCGGATAGCTCGTAGGCGAACGTCAGCGCTCCCGCGGTGCGTCCTGACGGTGGGGCGGTGAGACGCAGACCCTGCTCGAGCCCGAGCGGCCCATTCGCGTACCACTCGCTCAGGTGACTCCCGTGGGCGTACGTCACGCGGTTCGCGCGGACGGTCAGGACCCCCGGTGCGGCTGCGGTCAGTCGCCCGGCGCGTCCGACGGCGACGAGCGAGAACCCGACCTGGCCGTGGGGCACGGCGATCTCAGCGGCGGATGGCGTGTACGCCGCCGTGAGATGCTGGGCGGCATTCACCGTGGTCGCGCCGTCCGGGGCGCGTGACGCCCAGAAGCGGTTGTCCTGGGCTCCAAGGCGCTGAGATTCCCGGAGGTCCGCGGCCGTGACCGCCGAGAGTTGGAGCGCGCCGGCGGCCGCACCGCTGCCGGTACTCGGCCCCGCGAGCAGCTGTGAGAATCCGGCCGCGGCTGTGATCGCGAGCACGGCAACAACCGCGATGACCGCGTAGATCCTTCGTGATGTGGCGTCACCCTTGCCCCGGGTGAGAGCCATCGCCCCCGATGTGCCCACTGTGGTCGGGAGTCCTACCACAACGGCCCGAGTTGTGGCAACCAGGGGGTCCATCACAATGCCCGCCGTGACCGCGACCGCCGCCGTGCTGCCGGAGGACGCATCGCCCCGGGGCATGGTGCCGCGCGAGCGGGCGTCGCTGCTCCTGCTCGTCGTCTCCGGGGCCTGCTTTCTGCCGGGCGCGCTCGACCGTTTCGTCTTTCCGAAGCTTGTGGTCGCGGCCGTGGGCGTGATGCTCGCGCTGACCCTCTCGGCGCGCGGGCGGCTCCCGCGGGAGGTGCTCGGCATGCTCGGGCTCGGCGGCCTGCTGCTGCTCGCCGCCGCGTTGACGTCGAGCGCCCCGCTCGCCGCGCTGATCGGCCGGCCGCCGCGCTACGAGGGCGTGATCGCGCTGTCGGTGTACGTAGGGGCGCTGATCGCGGGCGCACGGCTCCTCGGGGCCGGACAGACGCCCGGCGCGAGCGCCTGGCTGCTCGACGTGCTCTCGGTCGCCGCGCTCGCGATCGGACTCGAGGCAGCGCTTGAGGCGACCGGGCTGCGGCCGCTGGCGAGCAACGTCAGCCGCCCGGGATCGCTGCTCGGCAACGCGAGCGACCAGGGCGCCTGGGCGGTGCTCGCGCTCGGCCCGCTTACGATCGCCGCATTCACATTCCGCGAGAAGCTCCACATCGCGGGTGCGGTCGCCGCGGCGGTCGCCCTCGCGACCTCTGGCTCGCGGGGCGCGCTGGCTGGGGCGGTTGCCGTTGTGGTCGTGCTGGCGCTGTGTCGGCCGCGGCGCACCGTCGTGATCGGACTCGCCTGTGGAGCCGTCGTGCTGGCGGCGGGGGTGCTCGCGCTCCCCGCGTCGCGAGCCCGCGTTCTGCAGACGAGCCCGCTCGCGCAGGAGACGACGAAGGGCCGGGCGATGCTGTGGTCAGAGACGGGATCCCTGGTGTTCGATCACCCGTTCCTCGGCGTCGGCCCCAACGGCTATGTCGACGCGATCCCGGCCTACCACGATGCCCGGTACGAGCGCGAGGTGGGGCCGCAGAATCCGCCGGACAGTCCGCACAACTGGATCCTCCAGGCGGCGTCGGCCGGCGGGGTCGTGCTGGCGCTGCTCGCGGTCGCGCTCGCCGGATGGACCCTCCACGCCGGGTGGCGCGCCGTTCGGCGCGAGACTGGGGGCGAGGCGATCATCGCGGCGGGGCTGCTCGCCGGGCTCGCCGGGTACGCGGTCACGCTGCTCTTTCACTTCACGACCCCGGGCACGGCGCCGCTGGCGGCCCTCTATGCCGGGGCGCTGCTCTCTCAGCCGGTCCGGGGTGAGACAGGGCGGTCGGTGACGTTGCGGCGCGTGGCCGCTGGGGCATACGGCATGCTCGCCGTCGTCCTCGTGGCCGCGGCGTTCGCGGAGATCCCGTTGCGCCAGGCGCTCGTGCGCGCGGCCGCCGGCGACCTCGCGGCGGCAAATCACGACTTCGGCCTCGCTCGCACGCTGCGCCCGTGGGATCCGGGGGTCGCGCAGATCGCGACCCACGCCTACGCGGTCCTCGCGGCGCATGGCGTCTCGCAGGCGGCGACGCTCGGGTCGCCCTGGGCAGGGCGAGAACTCGACGGCTATCCGGACTCGGTACAGGGACTCCAGGATGCGGCCGTGATCGACCGGGCGCTCGGGCGCCGCGCGGCGGCGCAGGCCGAACTGCGGGCGGCGCAGCGACTGGAGCCTGAGAACCCCTTGCTCCAGCGAGCGGATCCAGGGCCCGCGCTATGATCCGGCTCCGGCCGGGGGCATTGGAAACGTAACGGGGAGTGGATCGAGTAATTTGCTGGCGCCGTTTGTCGTTGCCGCTGTGGTGTTGTGTGTCGCTGCGGTCGCAAAACTCAGGGCGCCCGAGCAGGCCGCGGCAGCACTCGCGGCGATCGGGCTACCCGCCTCCGTCTATCTGATCCGGCTCTTCGCCGTCGGCGAGTTCGCCCTCGGCGCGTGGGGTGCGGTCGCCCCGAGCCGGCCGATCGCGATCGCGATGGCGCTCCTCTACGCCGCCTTCGCCGCGTTCACGGTCCTCCTCAGCCGCCAGGGCGCGTCGTGCGGATGCTTCGGCGTGACCGAGGTGAGCGCATCGCCACTCCAGGCTGGGATCAGCGCGGCGTTGTCGCTGGTCTGTGCCTGGGTTGCGGTCGACGGCGTGCATGGCCTGCCCTGGATCCTCGGCCGTGGGCCGCTTGAGGCGCTTGTGCTCGGACTCGGGATCGCGACCGCGGTGTTCGCGACCGTCGTCGCCTACACCGAGGTGCCCGCCGCGTGGGGTGCCTGGAGCCGTCGATGAGCCTGCGCGCGCTTGCCGACCGGATCTCGACACTGTTTGACCGGCGCGTCTCGCGACGCAGCGCGCTCACCAGGACGGCAATCGCGGGTTCGGCGTTTGCGGTCGCACCGATCCGCTACCTCGTGCGCCCGGGTACGGCGATGGCGGTGATCGGGCCGAACAACTGCGCGTCCGGCCTCTGTCTCGACGGTTACACCGCGTTCTGCTGCGAGATTGAGCACGGCAACAACAGCTGTCCGAACGGGACGTACATCGCTGGCTGGTGGAAGTGCTCGAGCTACCAGGGCGGCGGCCTGTGCCACGACGAAGGCGTCCGGTACTACATCGACTGCAACCGGATCCCCGGCCAGACGTTCCCTGGCGGCTGCCAGTGCGCGAACGGTGACTGCAATAAGCGCCGCGTCGACTGCAACCACTTCCGCTACGGGCAGTGCAACACCCAGATCCACGGAACGACCGAGGTCGTCTGCCGGCTGATCATCTGCCAGAACCCGGCGACGATCGATGGGATGAACTGCAACGGGACCGTGATGTACGACGACAACACGTGCAACCACGAGGCGGGCTGCCTCGAGGGGCTGGCCGTGCCGGTCTCAGGGGGCGGGGGCGCCTGATGACGGCGATCGTCTCCGTCGAGACGGTGCTGCTCGTCCTGCTCATCGTGCTCGTCGCGGGGCTCCTGCGCAGCCACGCCGAGATTCTCCGCCGGCTGGGACCGGCGTCTGAGGAGGAGGCCACCAGGGCCGCCGGGGCCGCCGGGGCGGGGATTCCGGATCCCCCAGCGCGTGCCCGCGGAAATGCGGAACTCCATCCCGAGCCGCTCGTCGGCGCGACGCCGGAGGGCGATCCGGTGACGCTGTCCTTTGACGGCGCGGCCTCGGCCCCGACGCTGCTCGCATTCCTGACGAGCGGGTGCACCACGTGCGCGGGCTTCTGGGACACGCTCGGCGAGCCACGGCTCCCCGCCGGCGTCCAGACCGTGATCGTCGCCCACGGTGCCGACCGCGAGCGCCCGAACAAGCTGCGCTCGCTCTCGCCGGCGGGGATTCCGGTCGTGATGTCCTCACAGGCGTGGGCCGACTACCGCGTCCCGGGCTCCCCATATTTCGTGCTCGTCGACGGAGGCATCCGGGGCGAGGGCGTGGCCACGACCTGGCAGGCGCTCTCGTCGCTCGTCAGCGACGCGATCGAGGACCAGCGCGTGGACGCGGGCACGCGCCGGGCGCGCGACGCCGAGGCGACGCTCGCCGCGTCCGGGATCGGCCCCGAGCACCCGAGCCTGTACCCCGGTCGGCATTCGTGACGCTGCTGCTCGTGCTCGGCTGCACGGCCGCCGTGACGGGTGCGGTCGCGTCCGCGTGGTCACCCTGAGGCGTGTCGATGCTCGCCAGCATCACCCCGCTCGGTGAGCGGGGCCGCCGATCACGATGGGGCATCACGGTGAGCGCGTTCCTGCTCGGCGCGACGCTCGCCGGCGCCGCCGAGGGCGCCGTGCTCGGACTCCTCGGTCTGGCGGTGCTCCAGAACGGGCTCGATACCCAAGCGCGGCTGCTCGTGCTGACGGGAGGGCTCGTGCTCGCGGCGGTGCTCGAGCTGGCGTTGCCCCGGGTCCCCGGCCCCAACCGCCAGGTCAATGAGCGCTGGTTGGACGAGTACCGCGGATGGGTGTACGGCCTGGGCTTCGGCGCCCAACTTGGCCTCGGGGTCACGACCGTCGTGACGAGTGCCGCCACCTACGTCGCGATGCTCGTCGCGTTCCTCGCCGCCGACCCTGGCTGGGGCGCGCTCGTGCTCGGCGTCTTTGGCGCGATCCGCGGGGTGACGCCGCTGCTCGCCGCGCGCGTGCAGGCGCCCGAGCAACTCCGGGCCTTCCATGTGCGGTTCGAGCGGGCGCGCGGGGCGATCGGTCCCGCCTCGCTCGCGTGCCTCATCGTAATGACCGCGGTGGCGATTCTCGGGAGCGTCACGTGAAGCTCGCGGCGCATGGCATCCACGTGGACCTCCCGAAGGGGTGGAGCGGGCGTCTGTTCAGCCGTCAGGACGGTGTCGCGACGCTCCACGTCGGCAACTATGCGCTTGCCCTCAGCGATGAGGGGCAGTTCGGCGACCGCAGCACCGAGGGCATGCGGCCGGGCGCGATCTTCTTCTCGCTCACCGAGTACCGGCCGGGGGCGGGACTGCGCGCCGGCCACGGGCTGTTCTCCGCGACGCGGATCCCACGCCGCCTCGATCCCGCCCAGTTCTCGGTCCGTGGACTCGCCCATCCCCGCCCGAGCCAGGTCGGCAGCCAGCATTTCTTCACCGCCGCGGAGCGCCCGTTCTGCCTATACGTCGTGCTCGCCGGTGAGCGCACCGAACGACGTCGCCAGCTGGCCGCGGTCGACCATGTGCTGAATACTTTGCGTGTCGGCCGCCGCGTGTGAGAGGCTGTCCGTCGGTGGACCCCGAACGCGCACTTGATCGCAGGAGCTTCCTGGCCGGGGCCGGAGCGGTCGCGGCCGGCGCCGCCCTGCCACCGCTCGGCTACGCGAAGGTCCGCAAGGGCATTCCGTCGAAGCTCTCGCAGGCGATCCGCGGGCACGTCTTCTACAAGGGCCAGCCGGGATACGGGTCGGCGCGGCTCGTTTACAACACCGTCTACGACTTCGTGATGCCGCAGGCGGTCGCGCGGCCGATCAACGCCAAGGACGTCCAGGCCGCGGTCCAGTGGTGCGTCGCCAAGGGCGTGCCGATGCGCGCGCGCTCGGGTGGCCACAGCTACGTGGGGTACTCGACCCTGTCCAACGGCGTGATGGTCGACCTGCGCACGCTCAACCAGATCAGCGTCAACAAGCGGGGGCGGTACGCGACGGTCGGCGCCGGCTGCCAGCTGATCGATATTTACCGGGCGCTCGCCGCCCAGGGCGTGACCGTGCCCGGCGGGTCATGCCCGTCGGTCGGCGTGTCCGGCGTCACGCTTGGTGGCGGCATGGGGCTCGCCGCGCGCAACTTCGGGATGACGACCGACAACGTTCTTGGCGTCCAGATCGTGACCGCGGACGGGAAGTTGCGCCAGGTCAATCCGCGCAGCGGGTCCGACCTGTACTGGGCGCTGCGCGGCGGCGGCGGCGGGAACTTCGGGGTCGTCACCCAGTTCACGTTCCGCATCCATCCGATCCCGAGCAATGCGACCTATTTCAACGTGACGTTCCCGTCATCTTCGGCGGACGCGGCGATCGCCGCTTGGCAGGCGTGGGCGCCGCACACGACGAACCGGATCACCTCGATCCTGCACGTCAACGGCGGTGGCGGCGGCGGGGTGTCGATCAACGCGAACGGTCAGTTCTTCGGCACGCCGGGCCAGCTGCACGGCCCGATCGGCCCGCTCCTGAACGTGCCCGGCGCCCAGCTGCACACGAGCTTCCTCCCGTATTTCTCGCTGCAGATGCTCCTCGCCGGCTGCAGCCAGATCAGCTACACCGGATGTCACACGGTCGGCAGTTCTCCGGGTGGCACGCTACCCCGAGAGCAGTTCCGCGCCGGGTCCGATTACGTGGCCAAGCCGCTGTCGGCCGCCGGCCGCAGCGCGGTCATCAATGCGGCAGCGTCCGCCGGATCGGCGGGTGGCGCGCTCCTGTTCGACTCCTACGGCGGTGCGATCAACCAGGTCCACCCGAACGCGACCGCGTTCGTGCACCGCAATGAACTGTTCTGCATCCAGTACTTCACGTCGAGCGGCAGCATGGCCTGGGTCAACCAGTCACGCGCCGCCATGCGCCCGTACGTCTCAGGGCAGGCGTACCAGAACTACATCGACAAGAACCTGACCCACTGGCAGCAGGCGTACTACGGCAGTAACTACAAGCGGCTGCAGCAGATCCGCAAGAAGTACGACCCGCACCACTTCTTCAACTTCCCGCAGGCGATCGGCCGCTAGCAACGTTTGGGGCGTGCCGGGGCCGCTGTCCGGGATTGGCCGGGTAAGGCAGCGTCGAGGAGGTGGGGATGGGTGTGGCGCGGCGGGAGCCCCGGGCCTGCCGCGCAGAGGTCGTCGCCGCCGAGCGTTCGTTTTTCGCCAAACCCGGTTCCGGTCGGGGATTCCGGCGAAAATGCACCGTGAGCGGGAATTTTTCGCCGAGATTCGTCCCCGCGCCGAGGTTTGGCGAATGATTCCCGGCCCCCCAATTGGGCTCGGACGGGTGGTCCCCGCGTTCCTCGGTGACCCGGCTACGCGCCGCCCCCGACGCCGGTCCCGCCTGAGGAGGAGCCGAGCAGCACGTGGCCGTGATAGGTGGCGGCGTCGTGGCCTGGTAGGTCGACGCACCGCGTCAGGTTGCGCCGGGACGTGTTCGTGTAGGTCGCGTTGACCCGCGTGGCGACGAGCGCGCCGGTCGGATCCCGCAGCGCCGTGGTAATGGTCACCGTGACGGTGAACGGGACGGCCTCGCCCCGGCGATACGTCTTGCCGCCGCATCCCAGCGGCGCGTAGAAGGTGCCGTCCCCGACGTAGTACCCGGGCCGCTTGCGGGTGAGCTTGACCTGGTCGGTGCCGCCCGAGCGCTTGCGCAGCAGCCCGACCGTGCGGCACGAACCGACCGCGCAGGCGGGGAGAAAGCTCCAGTTCCGGACGACGCTCTGACCCTTGCGCTCACCTTTGACCCGGACCGCGGTCGTGATCCGGCCGGCGAGCTGGAACGTGCCGACGAGCCGGGCGGCGCCGATGGTGGGGTCGACCTGGGCGGCCGAGGGGGCGGCGCTCAGCGCCGGTGCCGCGATCGCGAGCGCCGCGGCGGCGACGACGGCGGCGACGGCGGCCGGGACGGAGACGGCGGCCGGGACGGCAACGGCGGCCGCGAGCGGCGTGCGGCGCCGGGTCCTCATGCCCCGAGCGCCCGCGCGATCACGAGTTGCTGGACTTCGTCGGTGCCCTCACCGATGGTGAGGATCTTGGCGTCCCGATAGAAGCGGCACACCGGGTACTCCTCGATGTAGCCGTAGCCGCCGTGGATCTGGACTGCTTCCTCGGCGGCCCGGACGGCGATCCGACCGCTCTTGAGCTTGGCCTGAGCGGCGGTGAGCGTGAAGTTGCGCCCGTTGTCCTTGAGCCACGCCGTCTTGTAGACGAGCAGCCGCGCCGCCTCGATCTCCGTGGTGATGTCGGCGAGCTTCGCCTGGATCGTCTGAAAGCGGGAGATCGGCTGCCCGAACGCGCGGCGCTCCTTGGCGTAGGCGAGTGCCTCGTCAAGGGCGCCCTGGGCGAGGCCGATGCCCATCGCGGCGACCCCGATCCGCCCGACGTCCAGCACCTGGAGGAACTGTTTGAGCCCGGCCCCGCGCTGCCCGACGAGGTTCTCCTCCGGAACTCGGCAGTCGCTGAACGACAGCGGCCTGGTGTCCGACGCGTTCCAGCCCATCTTGCGGTAGGGCGTGCCCTGGTCGTAGCCGGGCGTGCCGTTGGCAACGAGGATGTTCGAGATCTCACGATTCGGTCCCGTGACCGCGGTGATTGTCACCACCCCGGAGATGTCGGTGCCGGCGTTGGTGATGAACTGCTTGGAGCCGTTGATCAGCCACTCGCCGTCGTCGAGCTCGGCGTGGGTCTGGGTGTTGCCCGCATCGGAGCCCGCCTCCGGCTCGGTGAGGCCGAACGCCCCGAGCTTCTCACCGGCGCACAGCTGCGGCAGCCACTCGTGCTTCTGCTCCTCGGATCCGAACAGGTAGATCGGCTGGGTCCCGAGCGAGGTGTGGGCGCACAGCGTGATCGCGACCGACGAGTCGACCCGAGCGAGCTCCTCGACCGCGAGCGCGTAAGCGAGCGAATCGCCGCCGGCGCCCCCGTACTCCTCGGGGAACGGGATCCCCATGAGGTCGAGCTCAGCGAGTCGGCGGACGATGTCGTACGGAAACGACTTCGTGCGGTCGAGTTCCTCCGCGACGGGTCTGACCTCCTGCTGGGCGAACTCGCGCACGGTGTCTCGCAGGAGCTTGTGGTGATCGGCGAAATCGAAGTCCATGTGGGTGGCCATTCTCACAGCCGGGCCCCGCGAATGCGCTTCCGCGGCGGTCCGCCTAGGATCGGGTGGGATGCCCACTGCGCCCGTCGGGCACTCCGCCCACAGTGTTCAACACATCCCACCCCCGGTTCGGCTCGGTCGACTCGACGAGGGCGGGCTTGCGCCGGCAATCCTGGCGGTCGTCGAGCGCGGCGTTCGCCACCGACCGGCTCTGGCCTCGTCCTTTGAGGCGGAGATCGAGCTCGCGCTCGACGAGGCGGCGGCGCCGGTGCGGATCGTGTTCGCGGGGTCCTCGGTGCTCGTCGAGGACGGAGCGGCGGAAGCTCCGGACCTGCGGATCGCCGGCGCGCTGTCCGATGTGACGAGTCTGATGGTGACGCCGCTCGTCCGGGGGGTGCCGAGCCCGATCCGAGCCCGCGGAAGGGCGGCGCTGGGGCTCGTGGCGGGTGGGCGCGTCCGGGTGACCGGTCGGATGGGCCTGATGCGGCGGTTTCTGCAGTTGATCCGGGTGTGAGCGGCTCGAGGGTCCGCGCGTCGATCGGGCGCGGGCTACGAGTCGCCGGGCGGGGCGGCGAGGTTTTGGACGAGCTCGACGAGGAGCCGCACGCCGAATCCGGTCGCGCCCTTGCCGACGTAATACGGCCGGGGGACGTCCCAGGCCGTGCCGGCGATGTCGAGGTGGGCCCAGGGGGTCTTGCCGGCGAAGTGGTGGAGGAACTCCGCCGCCGTGACCGCCATCGCCTCCCGGCGTTCGGGGCGGTTGGTGAGCTGGGCGTAGCGGCCGGAGACGAGCCTGGCGTAGTCGGGATGGAGCGGCAGCCGCCAGAGCGGCTCGCCGGACCCAGCCGCGGCGGCGAGCAGATGCGAGGCGAAGGCGTCGTCGTTGGCGAACAGTCCGGCGTGGAATGAGCCGAGCGCGGTGACGACGGCGCCGGTGAGCGTGGCGACGTCGATCAGTCGCTCGGCGCCCTCGGAGATCGCGTAGGAGATGAGGTCGCCGAGCACGAGACGGCCCTCGGCGTCCGGGTTGTTGACCTCGATCGTCGTTCCGTCGCGGGCCGTGATGATGTCGCCGGGCTTCACGGCGGTGGCGCTCGGCAGATTCTCGGCCGCGCCGATCAGTGCCGTCACCCGGACGGGGAGGCGCAGGGCGGCGATGGCGGCCATCGCCTCGAGCACCGCGGCTCCGCCGGCCATGTCGAACTTCATCTCGTGCATCGTGGCCGCCGGCTTGAGTGCGAGCCCGCCGGCGTCGAACGTAATCGCCTTGCCGATCAACGTCACGCTCGGGGGCGCTGCGCCGCTCGAGCCGGCGCCGGCGCCCGTTCCGTCGTAGTCGATCCGGATCAACCGCGGCGGCACGACCGAGCCCCGCGCGACCGCGAGGAACGCACCCATCCCCAAGGACTTGATGCCCTCGGCATCGAGGACGGTCACCTCGACCCCCTCAATGTCCGCCGCATACTCCGCGAGCGCGGACGGAGTGAGGTCGTTCGCGGGCGTGTTGGCGAGATCTCGGGCGCGATTGGTGAACCGGGTCACGGTCGCCGCGTAAGAAACGTCGTCTGAGACGTCGTGGTGGGCGCTGATCAGCAGTTGCTCGACTCGCCGCGCCGAGGCCGACGTGGTCGGCTTGTAACGATCGAACCGGTATGCGTGGAGCATCGTCCCCTCGACCAGCCCGCGGACGACATCGGAGCCGACGTGGTGGGGAACCTCCCAGCACAGCGTGGCCGAACCGAGCTCCCGGGCGCGGCCCTCGACCACCGCGGCAGCGATTCGCGCCCGCTCGCCGTCGAACGCCGGCCGCTCTCCGAGGCCGACCAGCAGGTACCGCCGGCGGTCCCCGGCGTGCAGGAGCGCGAGGTGCTTGAACGCACGGCGCGCCTCACCAGCATCGAGCAGCGCGGTCAGCGCGCCGTCGGGCAGATCGTGCGGAATCCCCTCGTCCTCGAAGACGCCGACGGCGATCGTGTCGGCGTCCGTCTCCGAGGGGTTCGCGGTCGTCGCTCTGACATCCACGATCGGGCAGCCTAACCGGCTGGCCTCCTCAGCTCATCGGTCATTACGATTGACCTGAGCGCGCCACCGAACAATTGGAGTTCTGGAACCCATGCCCAAGACAGTCATCCTCTCATCCGCCCGCACCCCGATCGGCAAGCTCGGCGGCTCCCTCGCGAGCCTCGACGCGACAGAGCTTGGCGGGATTGCGATCCAGGCCGCGCTCGAGCGCGCCGATGTCGCTCCCGAGCAGGTCGAGCACGTCGTGATGGGCCAGGTGCTCCAGGCGGGACAGGGCCAGATTCCCTCGCGGCAGGCCCAGATCAAGGGTGGGATCCCGAAGGAGGTCTCCTCGGAGACGATCAACAAGGTGTGCGCCTCGGGGATCCGCGCCGTGGGGATGCTCGACTCGGCAATCCGCGCCGGAGATCTCGAGGTCGGCGTCGGCGGGGGGATGGAGTCGATGTCGAACGCGCCCTATCTCCTCAAGCAGGCGCGGTTCGGCTTCCGGATGGGCGACGCCAAGGCGATCGACGCGATGGTCAACGACGGCCTGACGAACCCCTTCAACCACAAGCACATGGGCGCCGACAACGATGTGGTCTCCGCGGAGGTCGAGCTCACCCGTTTGGACATGGACCGCTGGGCCCTGCGCTCACACGAGCTGGCGATCAAGGCGACCGACGAGGGCCGCCTGCCCGAGGAGCTCGTCTCGGTGACGGTCAAGGGCCGCAGGGGCGACACGGTGGTTGAGATCGACGAGGCGCCACGGCGGGACACGACGCTCGAGACCCTCGCCAAGCTCCGTCCCGCATTCTCCGAGGACGGTGCCACGACCGCCGGCAACGCGCCCGGCGTCAACGACGCCGGCGGCGCGCTCGTTGTCGCCAGCGACGAGTGGGCCGAGCGCAACGGCAAGACCGTGCTGGCGACGATCCTCGCTCAGGCGGCGGTTGCCGACGATTTCCCGTACCTCGCCCGGACCCCCGCCAAGGCCGCCCAGAAGGCGCTTGAGAAGGCCGGCCTGAGCGCTGAGGAGATCGATCTGTGGGAGATCAACGAGGCGTTTGCGTCGGTGACGCTCAACTCGATGCGGATGCTCGGTATCGACGAGGACAAGGTCAACGTCAACGGCGGCGCGATCGCGCTCGGCCATCCCATCGGCGCCTCCGGCGCCCGCATCCTCGGGACCCTCGTCGCCGAGCTGCGCCGCCGCGGCGGCGGCCTCGGCTGCGCCGCGATCTGCTCCGGCGGCGGCCAGGGCGATGCGGTGATCGTGAAGGTGAATGGCGGCTGAGGGCCCTGAGCTCAGCTGCCGCCTTCTTCGACCTGGACCGCACCCTGATGGAGGGCTCCTCAGCCTTCCAGTTTGGGCGTGCCGCGTACCGGGCCGGGCTGATGGGTCGCCGTCAGCTACTCGCCGACGCGTGGGCGAACGTCCAGTTCCGTCTCCGCGGCGCGACCGATGCCGACACCCACGCGCTCCGGGACCGGATCTCGGCGTCGTTGGCGGGCACACGGGTCAAGGATCTCGACCGGCTCGGTGCCGACGTCCTCGCCGGCGTCCTGCCGCGGGTCTATCCCCAGATGCTGACGGTCGCGCACGAGCACCAGGACGCGGGCCGGCGCGTGTACATCGTGACCGCCGCCTCTCAGGAGCTCGCCGGACTGCTCGCGCACGTGCTCGCTCTTGACGGTGCGATCGGTTCCCAGTTCTCCGAGGTGAAGGACGGCGTGTACACCGGCACGCCGACCGGGCTGTTCATCTACCGAAGCGGGAAGGCCCTGGCGATCAGGCGGCTCGCCGCGCGGGAGGGCATCGACCTGAACGAGTCCTACGCCTATTCGGACTCCGGGTCCGATCTCCCGATGCTCGAGGCCGTCGGCAATCCGGTGGCCGTCAACCCAGATCGCGAGCTGGCCGGCATCGCGCGCGAGCGCGGATGGCAGATCCTTCGCTTCGACCGGCTCGGGCGCCGGCTGCGCGTCGGGGCGGCCCTCGTCGGTGCGGCCGCCGCGGGCGGGGTCGGAAGCGCGGCGCTCGTGCGCCACGGCGGCCGTCGGCGGCGTTGGCCGCGGCGTCCTACTTTCCGCGGCTGAGGACGAGCGCGACCTTTGTCCCGTGCGGCGTCGTGCGCCCGGACGACGGGCTGCTCGAAATGATGTGACCCTTGCGGATGCGCCGCGAATGCGCCCTGGTGATCTTGCCGACCGCGCAGCTGGCCTTGGAGATCGCCTTGCGCGCCTCCGGCAGCGTGAGCCCTCTGACCCGCGGGACCTTGCAGGGCGGCAGCTTGTAGGTCACCGAGATCGATTGCGTCCCCGTGTTTCCGGCGGCATTGCGCGCCGTCGCAACAATCGTGTTCTTGCCGCGCTTGAGCCCGACCGTGACCCCGAAGATCCCGCCGGGACGGACGATCACGCCTTGTCCGGCGACGTTCAGCGAGGAGACCTTGACCGAATCCTCGACGCGGCCCTGCACCCGGACGGTCGGCGTCGTCACCGTCGCCCGGTCATGCGGGTTGGAGATGATCACCGTCGGGCTGCCGAAGTGGTCGCGCTCGACCGCCTCGAGCACCTGGAGCGAAGGCGTGCTCGAGGCCTGTGTGAACGACCAGTCGTAGGTCACCGATCCGCCTGCCGGAATCGTGTCCCCGTAGTGCATAAGGAACGAGGCCGTCTGGTTGCCCTTGGCGCTCACGAAGTCGACGCTCGTCGGCGGCCGGCTGTAGGTGATCGCGCCGATCGGATTTGACGTCGCCGGGAGGAACCCAGAGGCGTCGCCGATCGCGATGATCGAGCCGGGACCCGCGGGGAACGCCGCGAATGAATCCGGCTGGCTATGGGTCGCGAACGAGCTCTGGCCTGGGAACTGGAAGCCGGGGGACTCGCCCGAGGACGGGGCCTCGACGGCCTGGGAGAACAGGGCGTCGACCGCATGGCTGTGCCCGTCGACGCTTGAGAACCGCTGGGTCACGCGCGCCGTCTGACCGCCCGGGAGCAGCCGCGTCGTCGTCTGGACCTGGATGCCCGAGTCGTGCAGCGATGGGCACGTGCTCGCCGTCGGCGGGAAGGTCGCCGGGGGATTGCAGATCGTCGGGATGTCGGTTTCGGTGACGATGACCGTGTCATGGGCGGCGTTGAACAGAGCGCCGTAGGAGAGCGGCTCGAAGCCCGGCTGGGTCGCCAGCGAGGAGATCGCCGCCGGCGCGTAGGCGTTCAGGCCGTCGATCTGCAGCGACGAGCGGGTCCCCGCGGCGGCGCCGACACCGCTCGATTTCGGTAGACACGCGTTGCCCGCGAACAACGAGAAGCTGCCGAGGCTCCCCGTGTCGGTGGCGAACGATGAGGTCACTGGGCAGTCACCGAGCGACTGGAGCGCGAACGACCACGGGAGCGTCCCGGAGAGGATGTAATAGCCGTACAGGCTGCCCTGGGAGGAGTGCGAGAACTGGTCGGAGACGCTGATCGCCGGGCCGGTGAATGGGGCGGCCGCGGTCCCGGTCTTCCCGGAGCCCGCCGGGATCATCGCGAGTCGGCAGGCGAAGCCGGCGATCGGCGAGAGGGAAACGTTGATCGCGAAGTTCCCGGAGGACACGTCGACGCCCGAGACGACCTTCGTCGACTTCGTGTCGCCAACCGTGTAACAGACGATGTCGCCCTTCGCCCCGGTCGTTGCGCCCGTCACGGTGCCGCTGACGGTGATCGCGCCGGTGCCGTTGTCGCCGTTGAAGAACAGCTCGCTGCCGTTCGCCGGCGTGGTGATCGTCGACGCGGTGATGGCGGCGTGCGCCGGCGCGGCCAGCCACAGTGCGGCGAGCAGGCAGACAAGGAGCGGACGCGTTCGGATTCCCATCCCCGGCCGCGGAGCGTACCGCGGGCTCCTAGCGCGGGCAACAGCCGTATCCTTTGATGCATGGCGACCCGTCCGCGTATGACCGACGCCGAACGATGGGAGCGGGAGACGTTCGCCCGGACGCCGGAGCGTGATGCGCCGTTTTCAACGATGTCCGGTGAGCCGATTCGGCCGTTGTATACGGAGGCCGATCTGCCGGCGGAGGTTGAGGACGCGATCGGTCTGCCGGGCGAGTTTCCGTACACGCGGGGTGTGTATGGGTCGATGTATCGCGGGCGGTTGTGGACGATGCGGCAGTTCGCGGGGTTCGGGACGGCGGAGGAGACGAATAAGCGGTTTCACTATCTGCTCGAGCACGGGCAGACGGGGCTCTCGACGGCGTTTGATATGCCGTCGTTGATGGGTCATGACTCCGATCATCCGCGGTCGTTGGGTGAGGTCGGGCGGGAGGGGGTGGCGGTCGACACGCTGCGGGATATGGAGTTGTTGTTTGCCGGGATTCCGTTGGATGAGGTGACGGTGTCGATGACGATCAACGCGCCGGCGCCGATCATGCTCGCGTTCTATGTGGTGGCGGCGGAGCGGCAGGGGATCGGTCCGGAGCGGCTGGGGGGGACGATCCAGACCGACATTTTGAAGGAGTACATCGCTCAGAAGGAGTGGTGTTTCCCGGTGGATCCGGCGATGCGGTTGGTGGGCGACATGATCGAGTGGTGTGCGGGGCACATGCCGCGTTGGCATCCGATCTCGATCAGCGGCTATCACATTCGGGAGGCGGGTTCGACGGCGGCGCAGGAGCTCGCGTTCACGCTCAAGGACGGGTTGACGTATGTGGAGCAGGCGGTCGCCCGCGGGTTGGATGTCGATGCGTTCGCGCCGCGGCTGAGCTTCTTTTTCAATGCGCACATCGATTTTTTTGAGGAGATCGCGAAGTATCGGGCGGCGCGGCGGATCTGGGCGCGGGAACTCCGCGACACGTTCGGCGCGAAGGATCAGCGCTCGATGCTGATGCGGTTTCACACCCAGACGGCGGGGGTGTCGTTGACGGCGCAGCAGCCGCTGAACAACATTGTGCGGACCGCGATCGAGGCGTTGGCCGGCGTGTTGGGTGGGACGCAGTCGTTGCATACGAACAGTTTTGATGAGGCGTTGGCGTTGCCGACCGAGCAGGCGGTCCGGGTCGCGCTCAGAACGCAGCAGATCATTGCGGAGGAGACGGGGGTGGTGAACACGATCGATCCGCTCGGCGGCTCCTATTTCGTGGAGGCGCTGACCGATCGGATGGAGGAGCAGGCATACCAGTACTTTCAGAAGATCGATGAGCTGGGGGGGATGGTCGAGGCGGTCAAGCGTGGCTATCCGCAGCGGGAGATCGCGGATGCGGCGTTCCAGTACCAGACCGAGGTGGAGTCCGGGATGCGCAAGGTCGTGGGGGTCAACGCGTACACCGAGGGTGATGATCACGACACGAACCTGTTGAAGATCGACCCCGGGTTTGAGGCCCATCAGGTCAAGCGGATCGCGGAGGTCCGCGCCGCCCGTGACAACCCGGCGGTCGACGCGGCGCTGAGCGCGCTGGAGAACGCGGCTCGGGACGAGCGCGCGAACCTGATGCCGCTGCTGCTCGACGCCGCCCGCGCCGAGGCGACCGAGGGCGAGATGATCGAGACGCTGCAGACCGTGTTCGGCACCTATCGCGAAGCCCCCGCCTTCTGAGCCACGGTTGGGGCGGCAGACCGCCCGCACCCAGGCGTCTTTTTAGCCCAGGGTTACGTACACTCGCGACGCATTCCTCATGAGCACGTCCGAGAAGAAGATCCGCGTCGTCGTCGCCAAACCGGGGCTGGATGGGCACGACCGAGGCGCGAAGATCATCGCGCGGGCGCTGCGTGATGCCGGGATGGAAGTGATCTACACCGGGCTGCACCAGACCCCGGAGCAGATCGTCGAGACCGTCATCCAGGAGGACGCCGACGCCGTCGGGCTGTCGATCCTCTCCGGCGCCCACATGACGCTCGTGCCTCGGATCATGGAATTGCTCGGCGAGCAGGGGGTCGACGACGTCGTCGTGACGGTCGGAGGGACGATCCCGTCCGATGACATCGCGGAGCTGAAGTCCCTCGGCGTGGCCGAGGTCTTCACGCCCGGTGCGCCGACGCAACAGGCGATCGACTTCATCCGCGGCGCCGTCCGCGCTTAGATGGTTGATTCGCGGCCCCGCGTGCCGGATGAATCCGGATGATCGGCGCCGGGTCATCGTCCTCGGGCTCGCCAATACATCCAGTATTGGCTTCGCCCTGCGTCCTTGACCGGCTTGATCCCGAATCCCCCGGCAACCGCGCGGCCGCGGAATCAACCATCCAGAGGCGAGGTGACAGCGCGCATCCACCCGGCCGGTGGTATGCCCGCGTCCCGGGAACCGATTGACTCGTCAGTCAACAGGGTAATATTGCCCACCACACTCGATTAGGAGGCCACCTAAGTTGAAGATCTGCGTCCTGGTCAAAGAGGTGCCAGACGCTGCCGTCGAGAAGCGAATCGACTCCTCGACGGGGCGAATGGACCGATCAGGTGAAAAGAACCTGAATCCGTACGACACGCACGCGATCGAGGCTGCGATGCAGCTTCGCGAGGGCGGCGCGGTCGAAGTGGAAGAAATTGTCGCCGTCACGATGGGCCCCGAGTCCGCCGTGCGGGCGCTGCACAAGGCCGTGTCGCTCGGCGCCGATCGCTCGCTGCACCTGACCGACGACGCGCTCGCCGGCTCCGATGTCGCGGCGACCGGGTACGCGCTGGCGAAGCTGCTGGAGAAGGAGAGCCCGGACCTCGTCCTGCTCGGCCAGCAGTCCGATGACGGCGAGTGCTACACGATCGGCGCCGTCGTCGCCGACCACCTGAAGATGCCGTCGCTCACCCAGGTGATCAAGATGGATGTGCAGGACGGCGGTCTGCGCTGCGAGCGCCAGGCCGAATATGGCTACGACACCGTCCAGGTCGCCCTGCCGGCCGCGATCGCGGTCGGTGACGCGATCAACGAGCCGCGCTACCCGTCGCTGAAGGCGATCATGGGCGCCAAGAAGAAGCCCCTCGAGTCCGTCACCACGGGCGATGTCTCGATCGACACGTCGCTCGTCGGCGCCGAGGGCTCCCGCGTCCACTGTGGTGATTTCCACGACCCGCCGGCCAAGGCCTCGGGCCAGATCATCGAGGACGAGGACACGAACGAGACGGTCGAGAAGATCGTCGCGTGGCTGGACGAAAGGAAACTGATTTAGACATGGCTGACGTTCTCACGTACGTCCTCCACAACGAGGGCGAGTTCAACAAGAACAGTCTCGGAGCGGTCAGCGAGGGCGCCGCGCGCGCCGCAGAGGTTGGTGGCCAGTGCCACGCCGTCGTCGTCGGCGGCGACGACCTGACCGACGAGCTGTGCCAGACGCTCGGCGCGTACGGTGCGACCAAGGTGTTCCGGGCGAAGGGCCCGGAGGGTCTCGCCCAGCCGGTCGTCGACGTAATGGCGAAGGTGATCGACGACAACGGTCAGAACTACGCCCTGTTCGGCGGCGGTCTGCTCGGGTTCGAGATCGGTGCCGGTCTCGCCGCGCGCAAGCAGGCCGGCGTGACGATGGAGGTCACGGCCGTCAAGGCCGAGGACGGCAAGCTCGTCGCCGAGCGCCCGATCCTCCAGGACTCCAAGATCTCGGTCTCCCGCTACCAGGGCGACCTCGGGATCATCATCGGCCGGATCAACGCGTTCGAGATCAGGCCCGCCGCCCCCGACGCCGCCTCGGCGGAGGTCGTCGACGTCGACGTCACGTACTCCGACTGGTCGGATAAGGCGACGATGGTCCAGCGCGGCGAGCAGCGCGGTGCCGATGTCGACATCGAGGGTGCAGACATCCTCGTTGCCGGCGGCCGCGGGCTCGGCAAGCCGGAGGGCTTCGAGCTCGCCGAGGATCTCGCCAAGGCGTTCGGCGGCAACACCGCCGTCGCGGCGACCCGCGCGGTCGTCGATGCCGGCTGGTACCCGTACGCCGCGCAGATCGGTCAGACCGGCAAGACGGTCTCGCCGAAGCTGTACCTGGCGGCCGGGATCTCCGGCGCGATCCAGCACAAGGTCGGAATGCAGTCCTCCGAGAACATCGTCGCGATCAACAAGGATGCGAACGCGCCGATCTTTGAGTTCTCCGACCTCGGCATCGTCGGCGACCTGAACAAGATCCTGCCCAAACTCTCAGAGGCGATCAAGGCAAAGAAGGGCGGCTGATACCCAGTGTCTTCGAAGAACGGTCACCCCGCTCCCAGTGAGTTCCCGCCCCCCGTCGACTCCCTCAAGGAGTTCGTCAAGCAGGGGCTGGATCCGGAGGATGAACTCATCGAGGTCGGCGTCGCCATTGTTGGCGGCGGCACCGCCGGTCTGGCCTGTGCCAACCGGCTGTTGCAGCTCCTCGGTGACGATCCGGAGCTGATGGAGAAACTGGGCGAGGTCCCGGTGGCGGTGATCGAGAAGGCCAAGACCTGCGGCGGCCACAACCTCTCGGGCGCGGTGATGCGCCCGGAGCCGTTGCAGGAGCTGTTCCCGGATCTGAGCCGGGAGGACTGGCGCAAGGAACGCTTCGCATTCGGCGAGGTGACGAAGGAGTCGGTGTACATGCTCACCGGCCCGAGCTCGAAGCTCCGCGTGCCGATCCCCGCCGTGCCGAACTTCAAGAACCACGGCAACGAGGTCGTCTCTGTGGCGGCCCTGGCCCGCTACCAGCAGCGCCAGGCCGAGGAGGGCGGGGCGTACGTCCTGACCGAGACCTCGGCGACGCAGCTCATCGTCGAGGATGGGAAGGTCGTCGGCGTGCGCTCCGGTGACAAGGGCCGCGGCAAGGAGGGTGAGGAGCTCGGCAACTTTGAGCCCGGCACCGACATCAAGGCGCAGGTGACCGTGCTCGCCGAGGGCTGCTGGGGACACCTCACCGGCGCGGCGATCCGCGAGTTCGACCTCGGCAAGGACCGTGAGCCCCAGGTCTGGGAGCTCGGGGTCAAGGAAGTGTGGAAGGTGGGGAAGCCACTCGACCGGGTGATCCACACCTTCGTGCAGCCTTGGCCGCTCAAAGTCGCCGCCAAGTACGGCCACCTCGGCGGGACGTGGCTGTACCCGATGAAGGACGAGAAGACCGGCGACGACCTCGTCTCGATCGGGTTCGTCGTCGATCTCAACTACCGCGACGCCACCACCTCGGCCCACGACCTGCTTCAGACGTTCAAGACCCATCCCCTCGTCAAGGACATCCTCGAGGGCGGCGAGCGCGTCGCCTGGGGAGCCAAGGCGCTCCCCGGAGGCGGGTACTGGTCGATGCCGAAGCTGTCGATGCCCGGCGCCGTGCTCGTCGGCGACTCGGCCGGGATGGTCGATACGGCGGCGCTCAAGGGCGTGCACCACTGCATCAAGTCAGGCATTCTCGCCGCCGAGGCGATCTACCAGAACCTCAAGACCGGCCAGTCGCTCGAGTCCTACGAGACCGCGGTTGAAAGTTCGTCGATCGGCAAAGAGCTCTACCAGGTCCGCAACACCCGGCAGGCGTTCCAGAAGGGCTTCGTCGTCGGCAGCCTGCTCGCGGGCCCGTCGATCATGTCCAAGGGCAAGGTGCCGCGTGGCCGCCAGGAGTGGCACCGCGATGATGCCGAGCCGATGTTCCTCGGCGACACCAAGAAGCGCTATCCCAAGCCGGACGGCAAGTACATCTTCGACAAGCTCTCGAGCGTCTATATCTCCGGGAACGCGACGCGCGACGACGCGCCCAACCACATCCGCCTGCACCGACACGTACCGCGTGAGGTGGCCGAGGCGTGGGTGTGGATGTGCCCGGCCGGCGTCTACGAGATCCCGGATGACGCGCCCGGCTCCGGTCCCGTCGACGTGGTCGTCAACTACACGAACTGCGTGCAGTGCGGTGCGATCACGGCCAAGGGCGGCCGGCTCACCCCGCCCGAGGGCGGCGACGGGCCGCTGTATACGCTCACCTAACGGCGCTTTCGCCCGCAACATCGGAACTTTCACGGTTTCACGA
This sequence comes from uncultured Solirubrobacterales bacterium, assembly GCA_963850335.1. Classification (GTDB taxonomy): domain Bacteria; phylum Actinomycetota; class Thermoleophilia; order Solirubrobacterales; family Solirubrobacteraceae; genus Palsa-465. The sequence continues at coordinate 504,029 of CAWKKY010000006.1, forward strand.
GTGTTTTACTTCTGCCGTGAGACTTCTCCGTCGCTCATCGATCTGTGCCGCTCTCTGCGGCGCGGCGCTCGCTGCCGGGGCGCTCGGCGCTGACGCGTCGACGCCGGTCGCGAAGCTCCGCGGGTTCTCCTGTCAGCAGTCCGTGAACCCCGTCGGCCGCGGGGTCGCGGTCTCGGCGGTCATGCGCCCACTCAAGGGGACGCGCAAGCTGGCGCTCCGCTTCGAGCTCGACATGCGCACGAAGGCCGGCGGCCCGTGGTCGAGCGTGCCCGGCGGTGATCTCGGCACATGGCTGAGGCCTGGCAACGCGACCCTCGGGCAGCGACCCGGCGACGTCTGGATCGTCAACAAGTCGGTCAACGAGCTCGCGGCCCCGGCGGCCTACCGCTACCGCGTCTCGTTCCGCTGGACCGGAACCAAGAACCGGACGCTGGGCACCGCGGTGCGAACGAGCGCGACGTGCAACCAGCCGGAGCTGCGGCCCGATCTGCTCGTCCAAGTGATCGACGTGCTGCCGATCAGCGGCCACCCGCGTCTGAATCTCTATGTCGCAACGATCGCCAACCGTGGAGCGACGACGGCGCGCGGCTTCCGTGTTCAGTTTGCGTCCGCCAGCCAGTCCCTGTCACACACGATCAAGGTTCTGAAGGCGCACACGAAGGCGACGGTGGCGTTTAGGGGTCCGGCTTGCGCCACGACCGCGCCGATCTCGATCACGGTCGATCCGGACGGTGTCGTCAACGACTACGACCGAACGAACAACACGAAGACCGTCGACTGCTCGAGCGCGAGCGGTTCCGCCTAACAGCAGCCTGGCGCCCCGCGAGCCGCCTGGCGGCCGCCGCTAGACTCAGTGTCACGATGAAGACTGAGATCCATCCTGAATACATAGAGGCGCACGTCCGCTGCACCTGCGGCAACGAGTTCACGACGCGCTCCACGAAGTCCGACATCCACGTTGAGATTTGCTCCGCCTGCCACCCGTTCTACACCGGCCGGCAGAAGCTCGTCGACACCGGTGGTCGGGTTGAGCGGTTCCAGCGTCGCGTCGCCAAGGGTCGGCGCAGCGCGCGTCCGACACCGAGCGCCTAGGCAAGGCCTGCAGTCGTGAGCGAGGGGGTTAGGGAGGGGCGCCTGACCGCCTCGCGCGACGCACCGCTCGGGGGCCAGGCGGTCCTCGAAGGGGTGATGATGCGCGGCGTGTCCACCTGGGCGGTCGCCGTGCGCAAGCCCGCGCCTGAGGGCAGCCCGGAGGGCACGCTCGGGCAGATCGACGTCAAGACCTTTCCGCTGCAGTCGCTCGCCAAGCGCCGCCGCGTCTACCGCTGGCCGGTGATCCGCGGCGTGGTGGCACTGGCCGAGTCGCTCGGCATCGGACTGAAGGCGCTCGGCATCTCCGCCAACGCCCAGCTCCCCGAGGAGGAACAAGAGATCTCCGGTGGCGCCTGGGCCGGGACGGTGATCGTCGCGCTGCTGTTCGCGGTCGGACTGTTCTTCGTGGTCCCGGTCGGGCTCACGAGCCTGATCAAGCATCAGCTCGGCTCCTCGCTGTTGTTCTGGCTCGTCGAGGGCGTGCTCCGGACCGCGATCTTCCTCGGCTACCTGTTCCTCCTCTCCCGGCTACGGGACCTGCGACGTGTGTTCGAATACCACGGCGCCGAGCACAAGGTGATCTCCTGCTTCGAGGCCGAGGACGATCTGACGCCGGAGCGGGCGAAGCTGTACTCGCGCCTGCACCCACGGTGCGGCACGAGCTTCCTGCTGATCGTGATGATCATGGCCATCTTCGTGTTCGCCCCGATCGGGCTGCCCGCATGGTGGCTGCTCGTGCTGACCCGGATCCTCGGTGTCCCGCTGATCGCCGGGCTGTCGTTCGAGGTGATCAAGTGGGCGGGGCGCAACCGCCGCAAACGGTGGGTGCAGATGATCATGTGGCCCGGGATGCAGCTGCAGAAGCTGACGACCCGGGAGCCCGACCTCGATCAGCTCGCGGTGTCGATCGCCTCGCTTCAGGCCGTACTCGCGGTCGAGACGCCGGGCGAGGCGACGGCCGAGGATATGGTCGGCGTCGAAGTCGTCGCGTAGACCGGCACGTCGGCGCTTGCGCGTGGTGGGTGTGCGCGGATAGGGTGTTACCGGAGGCGCTCTTGTCATTAAGGGGGTAGGGCGTGCCAGGGATAGGGATCCGTCGTGTCGCAGTGGCGATCGCGTTGGTGTGCGGTTGCCTTGGCAGCCTGCCGGCGGCCGCGGAGGCGAACGACGACGCAGGCGACGTGCGCCACCCTCGGGACAGCGCTGTTGCTCTCCAATCCGGGGACACGATCGTGCTCACCGGCATGTGCACCGGGGCTGAGGCCGCGTACACGCTGCCGGCCACGGCCAACCTCACGATCACGGGTGCGGCGAGCGGCACCAACGGCTTCGACGGAACCGGCGTGTCCGGACCGGCGCTGAGCGGCGGCCCGAACGGCCTCACGCTCTCCAACCTCACGTTCGAGAACTACGGCACGAACGCCGTGCGGCTGGCACCGAACAACCCGACGAACCCCTACACGTTCACGAACGACACGTTCTCGCACAACACCTCGACGGGCTCGGGTGGCGGCCTCTCCCTGCTGCTCCAGGGCACCTGCTCGTTCGCCGCGACGGCCGTCACCGTCACCGGCTCGACGTTCGATCACAACTCGGCGGGCGGCTCGATTGGCCTCGGTGGTGGCGGCGGCGCCTACCTTGAGTCGGCCTGCGGCACCGCGGTTGCCATGCAGCTTGACGACAACCACTTCACGAACAACACCGTGGTGGCGTCCGGGTTGGACAACGGCGATGGCGGCGGACTGTTCGTCGCGACCGGGATCCGCGGCGTCCCAACACCGGCGTTGACGCTCACCCAGAATGGCAACCTGTTCAGCGGCAACGCGGTCTCGGGCACCGGCGGAAGCTACGCGGGCGGTGGCGAGTACACGAACGGCGCGAACATGACGAGCCGCGGGGATGGCTTCGTCTCCAACACCCTGCCGGGCCCGACAACCCTGGCTGGCAGCAGTGAGGGGGGTGGTCTCGCGACCTTCGGCGGCGGCCTCTGCATCACCCCGAAGGCGTCACGTCGACCGCGTCTGATCTGGTCGCCGCGGGCAACACGATCGCCGCGCCGAGCGCGCCGGGAACCGGGGACCTGGTCGAAGGCGCCGGCGTGTACGTCGGCTGCGGGTCGAACGGTGGCGCCTACCACATGAGCCTCGTCAACTCGACGATCTCCGGCAACGCCGCGACCGGCGCGCCGGCGAATGCGGTCGCCGGGATTGACGGCGAGAGCATCGACATCTGCAGCTTGAACAACACGATCGTGTCCGGCGACACGGGTGGATGCGGAGCTCGCCGGGTTCGGGATCGAGCGGGGGTTCGGGTACCGTCGCTGCGGAGGGAAGCGACGTGTGCGCGGTCGGGAGCACGACGACGCCGTTCGCCGGGTCGAACAACATCTGCGCGGCGCCGCTGCTCGTCGATCCGGCGCACGGCGACGTCCACGAGACCGCGACGAGCCCGACGATCGACATCGGAGTCAACGGCGACGCTTCGTTGCTCACCACCGACTACTACGGGCGGCCCCGCGTCGAGCTCGGCAAGACGGGCAGCAACAGCGCGCTCGTCGACGCCGGGGCGTCCGAGTTCCACCCGACGGCGGCCACCGCGTCGACCTGCAGTCAGATCGACGCGCTCCTCACCCAGGCCGAGAACGGCGACGTGATCACGATCGCAACCATGTGCGTTGGCGGCAGCTTCACGATCCCGGACGACACGCGCGTCACGCTTCAGGGCGCCCCGACGGGGACGAACGGCTTTGACGGAATCGGCGCGACGGGAGAGGCGCTGCACGCCGACCGCTCCGTCGGGCTGACGCTGCGCAACCTCACGATCCGCAACTACACCGTGGGACCGACGCGGAGCGCGGTCGAGCTGCAACTCGAACCAGGTCCGCTACCGACGATTGACCATGTCCAGTTCCTCCGCAACACGTCGGGAGGGGAGCCGGCGGGATTGGTCGTCAACGCCTTCCCGCTGAACTGCGGACTCACTGGGTCGCTGACACTCACGGGCTCGACGTTCTCCGACAACGTGAACGGTGGCGGCTCCCAGCCTCAGGGTGGGGGAGCCGTGATCGATCTCGGGTGCCCCGCGCATCTCGTGATCAGCGGCAACCAGTTCAGCGGCAACATGGTTCACGCGGGCTTTGGGTTCGGCTATGGCGGCGGACTCTTGGTGCTGAACGAAAGCGGCGGTCAACTTGTCACCGCGCAGCAGGATCACAACGTGTTCCGTGGCAATGCCATCGACTCGACGGGAGCCGCCAACAGCATCTACTTCGGCGGCGGGGAGTCGATCTGGGGAGTGGCGTTGACGAGCACCGACGACACGTTCATCGACAACGCGCTGCCTGCACCCGTCGGGCCCAACTCGCTCAGCGAAGGCGCGGGACTCGGGATCACCGACCAGGTGTGCGGCGGGGCGGGGACCCGCCCGGCCACGACCGCGGTGAACCTCGTCGCGGCCGGGAACACGATCGGCGCCCCGGCCTCAGGCGGCACCGGCGCGGGCGCCGGCGTGTTCGCCGGGTGCGCCTTCAACTCCAATTTCACTGGTGGCGCGCTGACGCTCATTAACTCGACGATCAGCGGGAACTCCCTGCCGGGTGGGACCGCCGGACTCGCGAGCCGGTCGCGTGAAGCGTTGACGCTGTCGAACTCCGTCGTCGCCGGCAATGCGGGCGCGGGCTCGGTGAACATCAGCGGCTTCGGCATCGGCGGCGGGAGCGGATCGCCGACCGTCGCCTACAGCGACGTGTGCACACCGGGCACGAGCGTGCCGCTGCCGGGCCCGCACAACCTGTGCGCGGATCCAAAGCTGACCGGCGCGTCGACCGGCGATGTCCACGAGACGTCCTCGAGCCCCACGATCGACGCCGGCTCGAATGCGCTCGTCCCGTCCGGGGCGAGCACCGACGCCTACGGCGCGCCGCGGATCTTCGCCACGAAGACGTGCACCGCGGTCGTCGACATCGGTGCCGCCGAGTTCGGGACGCGGACGATCGACCTGTCCGCCGCCACCGCCGCTGACGCTCCGAAGACGGTCGTGCGCAGCGAGAAGGCGAGTCATCGAGCGGCGTCGACGTCGCCTGGGCTGCACGGGGGCGGGCACCTGCACCGGCAGCGATCACGCTGACCAGCGACCGAGACGCGGTCGGGGAAGCGGGTGCTCGCGGTCGACGAGCGCCAAGCGCCCGACGCAAGGTGAGCGTCACGGTCGGGGAGCGCAAGCTACCGGCTGGCCGCTGGGAAGGGCACGACGCTCCACGTGAAACTGAACGGGACCGGCAAAGCGCTGCTCAGCCGCTTCCACAAGCTGCCGGTGACCGTGGCCGTCGGCGCAGAAGAACTGGGAACGAAACGACGAGTCGCGCTCGACTCGCAGGTCACGATGACGCCGCCGAAGCGCAAGCGTCGCGTTAGAGCGCTGGAGGCTCGGCTCTTCGGCCCGTCCCACTCGGGATGGTCTTCCGATGATCGACGACCTCGTAGCCCAGATTGAGACGCGGTTCGGAGGACTCGAAGCCGAGCTCTCCGACCCGGAGGTGATCGGCAACCGCGAGCGGTTCACCGCCGCCAGCCGGGCGTACAGCGAGCTTGAGCCCGCGGCAAAGCTCGCCACCGAGTACCGACACGCGGCCGACGATTACGCCGGAGCCCGCGAGTTGCTCGACGAGGGCGCGGATGATTCGGAGTTGCGCTCACTGCTGGAGAGCTCCCGGGAGCGGCTCAGCACGCTCGAGGAGGAGATCCGCTTGGCGATGGTCGAGCGCGACCCCAACGACGACAAGAACGTGATCGTCGAGATCCGGCCGGGCGCGGGCGGGGACGAAGCGGGGCTGTGGGCCGGCGACCTGTATCGGATGTTCACGCGGTACGCGGAGCGGCGTGGCTTTTCGGTCGAGCCGTTGTCGATCGGCGAGGGCACCTACACGTTCTCGGTCAAGGGCGACGGCGCGTACTCGGTGTTCAAGTTCGAGGGCGGAACCCATCGCGTCCAGCGCGTGCCCGAGACCGAGTCGCAGGGCCGGATCCACACCTCGACGGCGACCGTGGCGGTGCTCCCGGAGGCCGATGACGTCGAGGTCGACATCGACCAGAACGATCTTCAGATCGACGTGTACCGCAGCTCGGGACCGGGCGGCCAGTCCGTGAACACGACCGACTCGGCGGTCCGGATCACGCACAAGCCGTCCGGGATCGTGGTCTCGATGCAGGATGAGAAGTCCCAGCTCCAGAACCGCGAGCGCGCGATGCGCGTCCTGCGCGCGCGGCTGTACGAGCGGGCGCTCGCCGAGCAGCAGGCCGAACTCGCCGCCTCGCGCCAGGCGCAGGTCGGTACCGGCGAGCGTGCCGAGAAGATCCGCACGTACAACTTCCAGGAGCGGCGGGTCAAGGATCACCGCATCAACCTGCTGGTCCACAACCTCGACGAGATCCTGCTCGGGGAGCTTGACGAGCTGACGAGCGCGCTCCAGGACGACGAGAAGCGCCGACGGCTCGAGGAGAAGGCGGTTGCCTGACGCCCCGACGGCGTCCACGTCGGTGACCGTCCGGGACGCGATCGCGGCGGCGGCGCGGGAGCTCTCGGCCGCCGGATGCGACACGCCTCGGCTCGATGCCGAACTGCTCCTCGGGGCGGCGCTCAGGGTGGATCGGGCGCGGCTCGTGCTCGACGCGCGATCAGCCGGTGGGGGAGGAGGGGTTGAGCCGGTTCTGGGCGCTCGTCGCCCGGCGCGCCGCGCGCGAGCCGGTGGCGTACATCATTGGAGAGAAGGGGTTCCGTCACGTGATGCTGCGCGTCGACCGGCGGGTGTTGATCCCGCGGCCCGAGACCGAGCTGCTCGTCGAGGCCGGCCTGTCGCTGCCGACGGGGGCGCGGGTCGTCGATGTCGGAACCGGAAGCGGTGCGGTCGCGCTCGCGTTGAAGAGCGAGCGGCCGGACCTGTCGGTGCTCGGCGTCGACGTGTCGGAAGATGCGGTCGCCGTCGCGCGGGACAACGCCGCCGCGTTGGGGCTCGACGTCACGTTCCTTGTCGGCGATCTGCTCAGCGGTCAGGCGTGCGATGCGGTCCTCGCCAACCCGCCGTATGTCGCTGACGGCGTCTCGCTGGCGCCCGAGATCGCCCGCTACGAGCCCGCGGGAGCGCTGTTCGCGGGCGCCGACGGGCTCGACGTCATCCGCCGCCTCGTCGCGATGCTCGAGGGCGTGCCGTTCGTGGCGCTCGAGATCGGCTTTGATCAGGCCGATGCGGTCGAGGCCCTGGTGGGCGCTGCCGGGTTCGCCGAGGTCGAGCGGCGGCGTGACCTTGCCGGGCACGAGCGCGTGATCGTCGGTCGCCGATGACCGTGCGCGCGCCGGACACCCCGGACAACTCCTCGGCGCTGTTCGAGCGCTGCCTGTCGGTGGGGGGCGTCGCCGTGTTCCCGGCCGACACGGTCTACGGACTCGCCTGTGACCCGACCAACCGGCTCGCGGTCGAGCGTCTGTACCGATTCAAGCGCCGGGCTCTGACGAAGCCCTCGGCAGTGATGTTCTTCGATCTGTCGGTGGCGCTCGACGCGCTGCCGGAGCTGGGAGAACGGACGCGGGCGGCGCTTGTCTCGCTGCTCCCGGGCGGCGTGTCGCTGCTGCTCCCGAACCCAGCGCAGCGGTTTCCGCTGGCGTGCGGCGAGGACCCCACGACGCTGGGGTTGCGCGTCCCCGTCATCCCGCTGCTCGCCGACGTGAAGTGGCCGGTGCTCCAGTCGAGCGCGAATCGGGCGGGCGAGCCCGACGCCCGGCGGCTGGCCGACGTACCGCAGTCGATCCGAACGGCCGTCGACCTGCTGCTCGATGGCGGGGAGCTTCCGGGCACGGCGTCGACCGTGATCGACCTGCGCGCGTATGAGGACACGGGGGAGTGGTCGATCGTGCGCCAGGGTGCGGTGGCGGCGGACGTCGTTGCCGCGGCGCTGCGCGGTTAGCCGGCGAGCGGCCAGCTGCAGCGGCTTAGCCCGCGATCTGCTCGCGCTCGCGCTTCTTCTTCTTGGCGCTGCCAGACCCGCCCCCACCAGGTCCGGAATCGAAGAAGTCACCGCCGCTGAGGATCGCGAACAGCAGCGCGATGATGAGCGCGGCCGCGCCGAGGATGAGCACGCCGGCGAGCGCCGCCAGCGGGATCGCCACGAACAGCGTGACGTAGCTCTTCACGAACGGCCGGGCGAGGAGCATCGAGCCGATGACGAACACCGCCGCGCCCGCGATCATCAGCGCCAGCCCCGCATGGGAGTGGACCGCCTGGCGCCAGGCGAGCGTCAGCGTCGCTTTGGAGATCTGGCCGGTGACGTCCTCGTGGTGGGCCCGGGAGACGACATATGCCGCCGGCGCGGCGACCCCGGCGAGCTGGAGCAGGAGGCCGCTGGTGATCCACGGCCAGCGGGTGGTAACCGGCCGGAGGCGATGCCACGCGGCCGACTCGTCCTTCACCTCGAAGATGCTCTGGCTCTCCACGGTTTGCTGCCCCTTGCCCTGAGTTTTCCGGACCCGCCACTGATAAGGTCGCAGACGTGACCGTAGAGCTTCCACAGGACTTCTTCAACCGCCCCCTTGCCGAGGTCGATCCGGAGATCGCGGACGTTCTCGCGCTGGAGCTCGAGCGCCAGCAGCGGACGCTCGAGATGATCGCCTCCGAGAACTTCGTGCCCGTTTCGGTGCTCGAATGCCAGGGCTCCGTGCTGACCAACAAGTACGCCGAGGGCTATCCCGGCAAGCGCTACTACGGCGGCTGTGAGCACGTCGATGTGGCCGAGCAGCTCGCGATCGATCGGGCCAAGGCCCTGTTCGGTGCCGAGCACGCGAACGTTCAGCCCCACTCCGGCGCTCAGGCGAACGCCGCCGTCTACCACGCGCTGCTCCAGCCCGGTGACACGCTGATGGGGCTCGAGCTCGCCCATGGCGGCCACCTCACGCACGGGATGAAGATCAACGTCTCCGGGCGGCTGTACGACATCGCGCCCTACCAGGTGGACCGGGAGACGAGCCTCATCAACATGGATGAGGTCGAGCGGATCGCGCACGAGCGCAAGCCCAAGATGATCCTCGCCGGATGGTCCGCGTACCCGCGGTTCCTCGACTTCGAGCGCTTCCGGGCGATCGCCGACGCGGTCGGCGCCTATCTGATGGTCGACATGGCCCACTTCGCGGGGCTCGTCGCGGCCGACCTGCACCCCTCGCCGGTGCCCTACGCCGACGTCGTGACGACGACGATCCACAAGACGATCGGCGGCCCGCGCGCCGGGATGATCCTGTGCCGCGAGGAGTACGCCAAGAAGATCAATTCGGCCGTGTTCCCCGGCCAGCAGGGCGGTCCGCTCGAGCACGTGATCGCCGGTAAGGCGGTCGCGCTCCGGATCGCCCAATCAGACGCGTTCCGCGAGCGCCAGCAGCGGACGCTCGACGGCGCCCGGGCAGTGGCGGACGCGTTGCTGAACGCCGGCCACGGCGTCAGCGTGCTCACCGGCGGGACCGACGTGCATCTCGTGCTCTGCGACCTGCGGGAGTCCTCGATGGACGGCCAGCAGGCCGAAGATCGCCTCCACACCGTCGGGATCACCGTCAACCGGAACGCGGTTCCGTTCGACCCGCGGCCGCCCGCGGTCTCATCCGGACTGCGGATCGGGACGCCGGCGCTGGCGACCCGGGGCCTCGGGGTCGATGACTTCACCGAGATCGGCGGGATCATCGTCGAGACGCTGACGCTGTCCGACACCGACTTCGATGCCCGGCGCGCGGACCTGTTCGAGCGCGTCGCCGGGATCGCCGACCGCTACCCGCTGTACGCGGGCCTGCGGACCGAAGCCATCATCGCCTGAGGTCGCCCGCGGCCGTAGCGCTTGGAAGCCCGGTGCGGGTGGCCAAAACGCATGATGACGGAGCCGGATCCCGGCGCTTTCATGCGTTTGGGCGAGATTCTGGCCAGAACGCAAGAAAGCTCATGAGATCGTCGGCGCTCACATACGTTGTGGTCGCATCGCCGGGCGCACGGGCGCTGGCAGTCGCAGGACCGCGGGCGCGGGCGGCGTAAGTTTCCCCAGGAACAGCCCGGCTGCCATCCTACGACGACGCTCATGCGCTACTCGGACGCCGTGTACGCCTTTCTTGTCGCGACGGCCGTCGCGTTATTGCTGACGCCCGTCGCCGCCCGGTTCGCTTGGAAGATCAAGGCGACGGCGAAGCCGAATGAGCGTGGGCTGGCGGTCACCGAAACGCCGCTGCTCGGTGGGTTGGCGATCCTCGCCGGGGTGATCGTGGCGGCGGCGATCTGGCTGCCGGACCAGATGGTGCTGCAGCACGTCCCCCACGGACGGCCGGGTGCCGGCGGCGAGGTCGACACCTGGGGCGTTATCGCCGGGGCGGGGGTGATCACGCTCGTTGGGGCGATCGATGACTGGATCGACCTGCCGGCGTGGCTGAAGCTGCTCGGGCAGGTCGGGGCGGCGATCATCGCGGTCCAAGCGGGCGCAGTGGTGCTCGACGTGACGCTGCCGTTCGTCGGAGCGTTGCAGTTCACGAGCACGGGCTGGGTGCTGACGGTCATCTGGCTCGTTGCGCTCATGAACATCGTCAACTTCTCCGACGGGGTCGACGGGCTCGCCGCCGGGCTGTGCACGATCGATGGGGTCGCGTTCACGATCATCGCGTTCGACCTCGGGGTCAACAACGCGGCGATCCTCGCTGCGATCACGGCCGGCGCGGCGCTCGGGTTCCTGTTTCACAACTTCTATCCCGCGAGCGTCTTCATGGGCGATGCCGGCGCGAACCTGCTCGGCTATCTGCTCGGGGTCGTGACCGTGATCGGCTCACTGAAGACGAACGCGGTCATCGCGCTTGTCGCGCCGCTCGTGATCCTCGCCGTGCCCTTCCTCGACACGAGCTTCGTCGTCGCCAAGCGCATCAAGTACCGCCGAGCGCCGTGGGACGCGGATGCGAACCACTTTCACCACCGGATGGCGCGGATCGGGTTCAGCCCCCGGCGGACGGTCGCCTATCTGTACGGATGGACGGTGATGCTCGCGGGCGTCGCGATCGCGCTGCGATTCATTCCGTACTCAGACCATCACGGTGGCTATCACCTCGGGTGGTCCCTACTGATGGGTGCGATCGGTCTGTTCGCGCTCGGCGCGAGCATCTACCTGATCTACGTGCTCGAGATCCTCAAGTTCCGTCACCACACGGCGGCGCACATGCGGGGGCTCGATCCGGACACGACGGAGTTCCAGATCGACGAGGCGGCGCGCCGGGATTGGGAGACGGGTGAGTTCGGCCGCGTCGGGACATGGGATAGTCCCGCGGATGGAGAAGGCACACCTCGACGACCTGACGTCGTTCACGACGCTGGACGGGAGCCAGATCCGGGAACTGGCGGGCCCGGCCTGGACCCCAGCCCGCAACCAGAGCCTCGCCGAGGCGACCCTGCCGCCGCACGGCGAGACGGCTGAGCACTATCACCCGCGGAGCGAGGAGCTGTACTACTTCGTCTCCGGGAGCGGACGGATGCGGCTCGCGGAGGATGAGGCGGAGATCCGGGCGGGCGACTGCGTCGTGATCCCACCCGGAACGCCGCACAAGCTGTTCAACGACAGCGATACCCCGCTCGTCCTGCTCTGCTGTTGTGCGCCGCCGTACTCGGACGACGACACCGTCATGACGGGACGCTAAGACCGGGCTGTGCGTGGGCTGAGCACACGCACGATCCTCGCGATCGCGGGGATCGCCGTCGCCACGGTGATCGCCGGGCTGCTCCGCTACGCGAGTGGCGTCTCGCCGGTCCTCGCGTTCATCGTCGCCGCGATCGCGCTCGCCGGGCTCGCGTGGATCGTGTCCTTTGCCACCGAGCAGGTGGGGCGGAGCTTCGGACCCGCGGTCACCGGCGTCATGCAGTCGACGCTCGGCAACCTCCCGGAGTTCTTCGTCGTCATCTTCGCGCTCAACGCGGGGCAGCTCGTCGTCGCCGAGACGGCGATTCTCGGCTCGATCCTCGTCAATGCGCTGCTCGTGCTCGGCTTCGTGATCATTGCCGGCGCCTGGAAGTCGAAGGATGGCGTGATGCGTTTCGGCCGGCGCCTGCCGAACGACACCGCGACCCTGCTGCTCGTCTCGAGCTTCATCATCGTCCTGCTCGGCGTCGCGCACTCGTCGCACGACGCAGTGGCTCGCCACACAAAGACGATCTCGATCATCGGCGCGATTGCGCTGCTGGTCGTCTACGGGGTGTGGCTGCTCGAGTATCTTCGCTCCGACCGGCGGCCCGACCAGGAGGGGGAAGCGGAGGAAAAGGCAAACGCAGCCCCGGGCGTCCCGATCGCGGTCAGCGTCGTTCTCCTCAGCGTCGCCGGGGTGGCGTCCGCCTTCGTCTCCGACTGGTTTGTGCACGCGCTGCAGCCGACGATCGATCAGCTGCACATCAGCGAGGCGTTCGCTGGGCTCGTGATCGTCGCCATCGCCGGCAACGCGGTCGAGAACGTTGCCGGTGTCGTCCTCGCACTCAAGGGTCAATCAGAGCTCGCGATCTCGGTGGTCAAGAACTCGGTCGCGCAGATCGCTGCGTTTCTCTATCCGCTGCTCGTGCTTGTGTCGCTGTTGACCGCGACGACGTTGACGTTCTCGCTCGCGCCCGTGTACATCGCGGCTCTGCTCGGCACCGCGATCATCGTGTGGCAGATCACCGGCGACGGTGAAGCGGGGACGTTCGAGGGGACGGCGTTGATCGCCGCCTACGTGATCCTGGCCACGGTGGCGGCGTTTGAGTAATGAGCCGGGAGGGTGCCCTGGGTGCTGCTATCTTACGTTTACGTAAGCTTCAGTTTGCGACCCAGAGGTAACTGTTGACAACGACTCAGGCTCCCCCCACACAGGCTTCCGAACCCCGCCGACGCCGCGTCGGCGTCCACCACGACCACGACAACTACAAGTGGTGGGCCCTGTCCTGCACGAGCCTGGGGATGCTGCTGGCAACCGTCAACTCCGGGACGCTGATCATCGCCCTGCCCGACCTCGAGCGCAGCCTCCACACGAGTCTGCTCGAGCTCGTCTGGGTGATCCTCGTCTACATGATCGCCTCGACGGTGCTCGTGCTGAGCGCCGGTCGCTTGTCTGATCAGTTCGGGCGCAAGAACGCGTATATCGGCGGCTTTCTGCTGTTTGCGTTCGCATCGTTGGGCGCTGGGTTCGCGGGGAGCGGGACGCAGCTCATCCTGTGGCGGATCCTGCAGGGCATCGGCGGCTCGTTCCTGTTCGCGAACGCAGCCGCAATCGTCACCGACTCGTTCCCCCGTGAGCAGCTCGGGATGGCGATGGGGACGAACACGATGGTCGCCGCCGTCGGTCTCGTCATCGGACCGGTGCTCGGGGGCGCGCTCGTCGCGATCTCCTGGCACTGGGTGTTCTGGTTCAACGTCCCGTTCGCGCTCCTCGGCTGTCTGTGGGGGTGGCTCGTTCTGCACGAGATCACCGGCCGCTCCGAGGACCGGCAGTTCGACTTCCTCGGCACCATTACGTTCCTGATCGGCCTCACCGGGCTCGTGCTCGGCATCTCCAAGGGCGGCATCTCAGGATGGAGCTCACCGGTCGTGATCGCCGGGCTGATCGCCGCGGTCGTGTTCCTGCCGCTGTTCGTGGTCATCGAGCGCCATCACAAGGCGCCCATGCTCGATCTCACGATCTTCCGCAACCGGCTGTTCTCCGCCGCCGCCGCCGCCGCGTTCATCAACGGGCTCGCGCGGTTTGCGCTGATGTTCGTGTTCGTCTTCTACTTCCAGGGAGTCCAGGGCGATTCGCCGATCCTCGCCGGCATCAAGCTCGCGCCGCTCGCGCTCGGGATGCTCATCGCGTCGCCGCTGGCCGGCATCTGGGCCGACCGCCGCGGCTCACGCGGAATGGCTGTCGCCGGGATGATCGTGACCGGGCTCGGGCTGGCGCTGATGACGACGCTCGACCGGAGTACGACATACGTGGCGAGCGGCATCTACATGTTCATCGTCGGGATCGGAAGCGGCATGTTCAACTCACCGAACACCGCGGCGATGATGGGGACCGTGGCGCCGCATCGCCGTGGGATCGCGGCCGGCGCCCGGGTTCTCGTCCAGAACACGGGCGCCGTCCTGTCGATCGCGTTCGTGCTCGCCGTCGTCACCTCGTCGGTCCCGAAGACCGTCCTGTTCAGTGTGTTCTCCGGGCTCGCCAATCACATCTCGAATGCGCAGCTGACGCCGTTCATCGCGAACATGCACACCGCGCTGTGGACGCTCTCGATCATCTCGTTCATCGGCGCGTTCGTCGCCGCCGCCCGGCCGAAGCACAGTGAGGAGCCGGCACCGGCCGCCGCCCACGCTCCGGAAGCTGCCGCGTCATGAGCGCAACCGTCGAGCGGCAGCTACGGATCGGTGAGGTCGCCGAGCTCACCGGGATGACGGCACGGACCATCCGCTATTACGAGGAGATCGGTCTGCTTCCGGGAGAGGCCGGGCGCACGCAGGGCAAACACCGCATCTACACCGATGCCGACGTCGAGCGGATCAACGAGGTCCGCCGCCTGCGGGACCTGCTCGGGCTGTCGCTCGAGCAGCTGAAGACACTGCTCGAGGCCGAGACCGCCCGGGCTGAGCTGCGGCGGGCCTACCAGGAGACGGAGGATCCGGCCGCTCAGCAGGGGATTCTGACCGAATCGCTCGGTCACATCTGCACCCAGCTCGAGCTTGTCCACAACCGCCAGCGGGAGCTCGAGCAGCTTGAGCAGGAGCTGACCGAGAAGCACAAGCTCGTCAAACGGCGGCTGAAGGAACTCGAGGCGACCGAGCAGGAGAACGGGTCATAACGCCGTAACCAACGGCGGGCGCCGTGGTACCTAAGGGTTGAGCCGTCGAATTCGGCGCACCAGAAGCCAGTGGATCTGCTTCCGACGCCGTCAAAGCATCGACGCTCACGACCACCACGTCCATACGAGCTTGACCCACAACCGTTTCTCACGCTGGCTGCCCCGCCTGGCTGCGCTCGCTGCGGCGTTCGTCGGCATCGTCAATGTCGGCTCGGCGCTGACTCCGAACATCCGCTGGCGCGGTCACATGCTGCTCCAGGTCGAGCCGGTGCAGACGATGCGGGTGTTCCACGCGCTCGCGCTCCCCGCCGGTCTGGCGTTGCTGCTCGTCGCGCCGTACCTGCTCAAACGCCGCCGCCGGGCGTGGCAGGTGGCGATCGGTCTCATGCTCGCCCTCGGCCTGTTCGACCTGCTCAAGGGCCTCGACTTTGAGGAAACGGCGGTCACCTGGGCAACTGCCCTGGTGTTGCTGGCCGGTGGCTCCGGCTTTCGGGTGCTGGGTGAGCCGATTACGCTGCGCTCGGCACTGTGGCGGGTGCCGCTCCTGTCGCTCACCGGCTTCGTCGGCGTCGAGCTCGCCCGCTCCGCGCATCACCACCTTGCCGGCCGCGCCGTCGTCGCCGGCACCTTGCTCGCGATCGGTTACGTCGTGTTCCGTCCGCTCGCCGCTCCGCGCGGACTGCCGGGTCCGGACGCCCGCGCCGCCGCCGCCGAGCTCGTGCATCGCTACGGCACCGACACGCTGTCCTTCTTCAAGCTCCGCGCGGACAAGCAGTACTTCTTCAGCGAGGATCAGCGGGCGTTTGTCGGGTACCGGATCGAGAACGGAGTGCTGCTGCTCTCCGGCGATCCCGTCGGTCCCGAGCACACGTTCGGAGCGCTCCTGAAAGACCTGCAAGCGTTCGCCGAGGTCCGCGGGCTGCGGCTCGGCGCGGTTGGTGCGAGCGAGCGGATGTGCCCGCTGTACGAGCAGCTCGGGCTCCGCACGATCTACCTTGGCGACGAGGCGATCGTCGACTTGGAGAAGTTCAGCCTCCAGGGGCGCCCGATCCGAAAGGTTCGCCAGTCGGTCACGCGCCTGACGAAGGCCGGCTACCGGACCGAACTACACACGGTCGGGGCGCTCGACTCGGCCACGCTGGAGGAGATCGAGATCGTGCTCGAGCGGGGCCGCGAGGGCGCCCCGGAGCGCGGTTTCTCGATGGCGATGGATTCGATCCGGGGCGGGCGGTGCAGCGAGACGCTCGTCGTGCTCGCACGCGACGACGAGGACCAGATCCGCGGCGTCCTGCACTTCGTGCCCGTGTTCGGCCGCTCGACCGTGTCGCTGTCGTTCATGCGCCGTGACCCGGGCACCCCGAACGGGCTCACCGAGTTTCTCGTCGCGCAGGCGGTTGAGCTCCTCCGAGAGCGCGGTCTGGACGAGATGAGCCTCAACTTCGCGGCGTTCGCGAAGTGGATGCACAGTCCGGAAAAACGCTACGAACGGGTGCTCGGAAAGCTCGTCGCGCTCGGCAATCCGTTCTTCCAGATCGAGAGCCTCTACCGCTTCAACGCAAAGTTCTTTCCGCGGTGGGAGCCCCGGTATCTCGTCTACGAGGGAGCCCTCGGCCTGCCCCGTGCGGGCATCGCCGCGCTGTGGGCCGAAGGGCAGCTCTGGAAGCCGAAGATCGGGTCCGCCCGCGAGGCACAAACCCGCTAACCTGCCGTTAACCCGCGGTGCCCCGCCGGCCTTTGATTCCTCGAGGTCGGCACAGCATCCGGGCGGGTAGTCCTCGCAGGACGCCCGTGAAAAGCCGCCGGTACTCTTACCGGCCCTTCGACCCCCGTGCCAAACAGCTTGAACAGCGCTTCCCGACACCATGACGAACAACCGTCCCCCTTTCACCGGCCGGGATGCGGCGGGCGCGGGCGCGTTGCTGCTGTCCGTGAACCTCATGTGCGCGGGCGTGGGCGCTGCAATCGGCGCGCTGATCGGTGCGCTCGTTCCGCTGCTCCTCGTCGGATTCTTCCTCGGCTTCTTCGTGGGGATTCGCGTTGTCACTAACCGCTTCCGTGGACTCTGAACCGAGACCGACCGGCAACGTACTGCTCCGGTACTTCGATGTCGTGCTGCTCGTCGCCGCGGCGCCGATCATGCTGCTCATCGGCGTGTCCGCCGCGGGCTACGGCGCCGGCGCCGGCGTGTGGATCGCGCTCCGGGTGGTCGGCGAGCTCGTCGAGCGGGTGGCGCAGGGCGCTCCCGCGAACCAGCAGATCTCGATTCGGCTCGGATTCATGCTCGGCCGCCTGTTCGCGCTCGCCATCGCGGTGATCCTGGTCCAGAAGGCGTCCGGTAAGGACGCCGGCCTCACGGCGTTGCTCGTGATCGTCTTCGCGTACACGGTCAGCCTGTTCTTGTCGTTCGTCAACCGACCGGGTTTGAAATGAGCAAGACGCGCAAGATCGTCTGGGGACTGTTCGGCTGCTACGCCGTCGGGCTGATCCTCCTGATCCTGATCTTCGGGATCACCACGCACAAGAACAACGAGTTCCAGCCCCAGAACGAGTTCAAGCTGACCAACTGGGTCCACCTCGGCGTGTTCAGCATCAACCGTGCCGTCCTGTACCTGTTCATCGCCTCGGTGCTGACCGTGGTGACGATGGTGTGGATCTCCCGCCGCATGCATACGCGGCCGAACCGGATCCAGACTGCGGTCGAGGTGCTCTACAGCCTCATGCGAGACAACATCACGCGAGGCAACATGGACGACAGCATGGCGGCCCGCTGGTTCCCGTTCATCGGTGCGCTGTTCCTGTTCATCTGGTACTCGAATCTGATCGGCTACATCCCGCTCCCGACGAACACCCAGGAGAAGTTCAACCTCTTCGGAGCGCAGATCCCGTCGTTCGCGCTGTACGCGTCGACCGCCAACGTGTCGGTGCCGCTCGTGCTCGCGATCGTGACCTTCCTCGCGTTCAACTTCGAGGGTGTCCGGGTTCACGGGCCGATCGGCTACGTGAAGAGCCTCATCCCCGCGGGTGTGCATGGGCCGATCCTGTTCTTGATCGCGCCGCTCGAGATCATCTCGACGTTCATGCGGCTGATCTCGCTCACCGTCCGACTGTTCGCCAACATCCTCGCCGGGCACATGATCATCCTGTTCATGGCCGGCGGCCTCGCGGTCATCATCGGCGCGAGCTGGCTCGGCTGGTTCACGCTCCCGGCCGGGATCGCCCTGTATCTGTTCGAGCTTGGGCTTGTGGCCACGCTGCAAGCGTTCATCTTCGCCACCCTCACCGCGATTTATCTCGGTGGCGCGGTCTCTCATCACTGACCCACAAAGGAGTTCGATAGTGCTTTTGCCCATCTTCCACATTGCCGCTGGCGTCAGCGCCGGCCTGGGAATCGGGATCGGCGGCGGACTTGGCGCCGTCGGCGCCGGTGTCGGTATCGGAATCATCTTCGGCAAGGTGATCGAAGCGGTCACCCGTCAGCCCGAGATGCGGGACGAGATCACGAGCATTCAGTGGCTCGGCTTCGCGCTCACCGAGGCATGCTTCTTCTACGGCCTCGTCGCGGGGCTGTTGTCCTGGGTCCTGAAGTAGTCCGATGCCTGTCACTGCTTCCAGCGGCTCATTCCTGATCTCGCCCAACGTTGGGCTGATGGTCTGGACGCTGCTCCTGTTCGTCCTGTCGATGGTCGTCCTGTGGCGGCTCGCGTTCCCGCGCATCACCGAGGCGCTGGATCGGCGTCAGCATGCGATCGAAGAGTCGATTGAGCACGCTGAGCGCACGCGGACGGAGGCGGACAAGCTCCTGCAGGAGTACCGCGAGCGGCTCAAGGAGTCACGCCAGCAGGCCGAGGACATCCTCGCCCGCGCTCGTAAGGCGGCCGAGGCGCGCGAGCACGAGTCGCTCGAGGAGGCCAAGGCCCGGCGCGAACAGCTCCTCGCGCAGACGCGCCGGGACATCGAGGCCGAGACCAAGCGCGCGATCTCCGAGATCCGCCGCGAGGTTGCGGACCTGACCGTGATGGCCACCGAGCGGGTGACGCGCAAGACGCTGACCGAAGAGGACCAGCATCGGCTCGTCGAAGAGGCGCTGAGCGAACTCGACTTCAGCGCGCTCGCCGGATCCGGAAGCGAGAACTGAGGACGTTCCCGTGGAAGAGATCGCCGAGGTCTACGCCCGCTCGCTGTTCGAGGTCGCGCGCGACCAGGACAAGCTCGATCCCGTCCGGGAGCAGCTTGGTCAGGTCGCCGACGCCCTCAACGACAATCGCCAGCTGGCGATCTTCTTCTTCTCGCCGTACTTCTCCGGGGAGGAGAAGAAGAAGGGCCTGCATGGCCTGCTGTCGGATGCGGACCCGATCATCATGAACTTCCTCGAGGCGCTGATCGAACGCCATCGGATGCCGGTGATCTTCCGGATCCGAAGTCGTTACGAGGAGATGTGGGACACGGTCAACCGGCTCTTGCCGGTCGAGGTGACGAGCGCTGTTCCCCTCGATGAGCAGACCATCAAGAGCATCGGTCAGAGGATCGGTGAGCAGACCGGGAACGAGATCGAGCTATCTACAGTCGTAGACCCCGATGTGCTCGGCGGGATCGTCCTCCGGGTAGGCAACTTCATCCTCGATGCCTCGATCAAGAACAGTCTTGAACAACTTCGCAAGCAAGTAGCGCGGGCGTGAGCCCGTTTGGCATTGCCGTAAGGAGCCATTCATGGAAATCAAGCCCGACGAAATCACCTCGATCCTGAAGAGCCGGATCGAGGGCCTGGACACCACGACCGCCGACCTGACCGAGGTCGGGACGGTGCTGTCGGTCGCGGACGGCATCTGCCGCATCCACGGCCTTGAGAACTGCATGTCGTTCGAGATGCTCGAGCTGCCGCACGACGTCACCGGGCTGGCGCTCAACCTCGAGTCCGACAACGTTGGCGCCGTGCTGTTCGGCGAGTGGGAGCACATCTCCGAGGGCGACACCGTGCGCCGGACGAAGCGTCTGCTCGAGATTCCGGTGGGCGAGGAAATGCTCGGACGGATCGTCGATCCGCTCGGCAACCCGCTCGACGGCAAGGGCGACATCGCCACCAGCGAGCGGCGTCCCGCCGAGCACAAGGCACCGGGCGTCATCTCCCGGCAGCCGGTGAAGGAGCCGATGCTCACCGGCCTGAAGGCGATCGACTCGATGATCCCGATCGGTCGTGGTCAGCGCGAGCTCATCATCGGTGACCGCCAGACCGGTAAGACGGCGATCGCGGTCGACACGATCATCAACAACAAGGACCGTGACCTCGTCTGCGTCTACGTCGCGATCGGGCAGCGCAAGGCGACCGTCGTCGCGCTCGCCAACGAGCTCGAGGAAGCCGGCGCGATGGAGAACACGATCATCGTCATGGCGGCCGCCGACGAGTCGGCGCCGATCAAGTTCCTCGCGCCGTACGCGGGGTGCTCGATGGCCGAGTACTTCCTCTACAACGGCAAGGCCGCGCTCTGCATCTACGACGACCTCACCAAGCACGCCTACGCGTACCGGCAGATGTCGCTGTTGCTGCGCCGCCCACCGGGCCGTGAGGCCTACCCGGGCGACGTCTTCTATCTGCACTCGCGGCTGCTCGAGCGCTCGGTCAAGCTGAGCGACGACTACGGCGGCGGCTCGCTGACCGCGCTCCCGATCATCGAGACCCAGGCCGGGGACGTCTCGGCGTACATCCCGACGAACGTGATCTCGATCACCGACGGGCAGATCTTCCTCGAGCCGAAGCTGTTCAACTCCGGCGTGCGACCGGCGATCAACGTCGGTATCTCGGTATCCCGCGTCGGCGGTGCCGCGCAGATCACGCCGATGCGCAAGGTCGCCGGCCGCCTGAAGCTCGACCTTTCGCAGTACCGCGAGCTCGAGGCGTTCTCGCAGTTCGGCTCCGAGCTCGATCCCGAGACCCAGCGCACGCTGGCCCGGGGCGAGCGGCTCGTGAAGACCCTCAACCAGGGCGAGCGCCAGCCGATGCCGGCCGAGGACCAGGTCGTTCAGATCTATGCCGCCACGAACGGCTATCTCGACCGAATCGAGATCGACAAGGTCGAGCGGTTCCTCCGCGACCTCACCGACTACGTCCGCGGCAGCCAGGCCGAGCTTCTCCAGAGGATCGCGGGCGGCGAGTGGAACGACGAGATCACCGATCAGCTCGACAAGGTCGTCGGGGAGTTCGCCGGCGACTTCGGGTTTGACCTCGATGAGGAGGGACATCCGATCGACGACGGGGACGACGCGCCGCGCCCGAGCTCATCGAGCTCGTCCAACGGGACGAGCGGCGACGCTTCGGAGAGCTCGAGCGAGAGTCAGGAAGAGGAGGAAGAGGCCGTCCCCGCCTAGAGCGCGGATCGTCTCTGATCCAACATGGCCACATCCCAGCGGGATGTTCGCAACCGAATCGATTCGGTCAAGAACATCCAGAAGATCACCCGCGCGATGGAGATGGTCGCCGCCGCCCGGCTGCGCCGCGCCGAGCAGCGGATCGAGCAGCTTCGCCCGTACGCGAGTGCGATCCGGCGCATGACGCGCCAGGCGGCCGAGGCGGCCGGCGACATCCCCCGCCTGCCGATCCTCGCCGAGCATGAGCAGGTGAAGACCGTCGGGCTGCTCCTCGTCGCGGGCGACCGCGGCCTCGCGGGGGCGTTCAACTCGAACATCGTTCGCCGCGGCGTGGCGGCTGGCCGTGAGCACGACGCCGAAGGCCGGCGGTCGTTGTATTTCGCCTCCGGCCGACGTCCAGCGTCGTCGCTGACGTTCCGCGGGCTCGAGGTCGCGGACAGTTTTATGGGGTTCACCGATCGGCCCGCGTACTCCGATGCGCGGACGATCGCCGATCGCCTGATGGCGGCGTATATCGACGGCGAGGTCGACCGCGTGGAGATCTTCTACAACGGCTATATCTCTGCGATCTCGCAGGTCGTCCGGCGGGAGACGCTGTTGCCGCTTCAGCAGGCCTCGATCCTCGAGGACGGCGATGAGGAGGAAACCGAGGAGTCGGGTGGGGGCCACGAGCGCGGCAAGCACGCGCTCGTCGACTACGAGCCAGAGCCCGAGGAAATCCTCCAGCGCCTCGTTCCTGACTACGTCGAGATCTCGATCTACCGGGCGCTGCTGGAATCGACGGCGTCCGAACACGGCGCGCGGATGACCGCGATGCGCAACGCCTCGGATAACGCGACCGGCCTGATCGATGATTTGACGCTGGAGATGAACCGGGCCCGCCAGGCGGAGATCACCCAGGAGATCATGGAGGTCGTCGCCGGCGCAGAGGGTTTGAGCTAACGACTTTGGAGACGCCGGGGCTGCCACAGCGCCGCGGCCGGATTGGAGAACAACACGTATGTCAGCGACAGCAGAATCAGACACCACAGGACAGGAGCAGGAGCGCAACGTCGGCCGGATCGAGGAGATCCAGGGCGTGGTCATCGAGGCCGTGTTCCCCGACCGCCTGCCCGAGATCAACCACGCGATCAGGATCCGGCGCCCGCAGTCGGCGCTCGCTGAGGAATCGATCGACGAGCAGCAGGACGAAGGGGCCAACGAGTGGCTCGTATGCGAGGTCCAGCAGCATCTCGGTGACGACCGCGTCCGCGCCGTCGCGATGGACACGACCGACGGTCTCTCCCGTGGCACTGAGGTGATCGACACCGGGTCGCCGATCACGGTGCCCGTCGGCGAGCAGACGCTCGGGCGGATCTTCAACCTGCTCGGTGAGCCGATCGATCACGGCGAGCCGATGCCCGACGACATCAAGCGCTGGCCGATCCACCGGACCGCGCCGACCGTCGAGGCGCTGACGCCGACGACCGAGATGTTCGAGACCGGCATCAAGGTCGTCGACCTGCTCGCTCCGTACGCCAAGGGCGGCAAGGTCGGCCTGTTCGGCGGCGCCGGCGTCGGCAAGACCGTGATCATCCAGGAGCTGATCCACAACCTCGCGCAGGAGCACGGCGGCCTGTCGGCGTTCTGCGGCGTGGGTGAGCGTTCCCGTGAGGGCAACGACCTCTACCTGGAGATGAAGGAGTCCGGCGTCCTCGAGAAGACAATGCTCGTCTTCGGTCAGATGAATGAGCCGCCCGGCGCCCGCATGCGCGTCGCGCTGTCGGGCCTGACGATGGCGGAGTACTTCCGCGATGAGGAAGGCCAGGACGTGCTCCTGTTCATCGACAACATCTTCCGCTTCGTCCAGGCGGGCTCCGAGGTCTCGGCGCTGCTCGGACGGATGCCCTCGCAGGTCGGCTACCAGCCGACGCTCGAGTCGGAGATGGGTCAGCTCCAGGAGCGGATCACCTCGACGCGGAAGGGTTCGGTCACCTCGATCCAGGCGATCTACGTCCCCGCCGACGACCTCACCGACCCGGCACCGGCCTCGGCGTTCGCCCACCTCAACGCGACCACGACGCTGTCCCGGTCGATCGCCGAGAAGGGCATCTACCCGGCGGTCGACCCGCTCGACTCGACCTCGACGATCCTCAAGCGCGAGATCCTCGGCGACGAGCACTTCGAGGTGGCCAACGAGGTCAAGCAGGTGCTCCAGCGCTACCGCGAGCTTCAGGACATCATCGCGATCCTCGGAATCGACGAGCTCTCCGACGAGGACCGGCTCACGGTGAACCGCGCGCGCAAGCTCGAGCGGTTCCTGTCCCAGCCGTTTAACGTGGCGGAGCAGTTCACCGGCACGCCCGGCGTGTACGTCCCGATCGCGGAGTCGATCCGCGGCTTCAAGGAGATCCTCGAGGGTAAGCACGACGACCTGCCCGAGCGGGCCTTCTTCATGAAGGGCACGATCGACGAGGTGGTGAAGGACGCGCGGGGTGACTCGGGCGACGATTCGGATTCGGATTCGGATTCGGGTTCGGAGTCGGGTTCGGAGTCGGGTGTCGGAGTCGGAGGAGTCCGCGGCGCCCGAGGCTGGCGACACCGAGTCTGAATCCGGCGATCACCAGTCCTGATGGCCGAGCACGAGAAGTTCCCGGTCGAGGTCCTCACCCCGGAGGGGGAGGTCTTCAACGACGAGGTCGAGATGGTCTCCACCCGCACGACGGTGGGCTCGATCGGCGTGCTGGCGCACCACACGCCGGTGCTGGCGATGCTCGATCCGACCGAGCTGCGCCTCTACAAGAGCGAGAACGACGTCGTGTCGTTCGCTCAGGCAGAGGGCTACATGCAGGTCGCCGACAACCGCGTGATGCTGCTCGTCGAGGAGGCCCATACGCCGGATTCGCTCGACGTGAGCAACCTCCGCGAGCGACTTCAGCAGGCCGAGAAGGAGATCGAGGGCGCCGGAGATGACACCGAGCGGCGAAAGGTGGCCGAGCGGGATAAGCGGCGGCTGGAGCGGTTCCTGACGATTGCTGAAGGCGCCTAGAGCGTTTTAGGTCGTTCCCCCTCCCTGCTTGCCGGGCGCTGGCCGTCCGGAACCGCGGGCTCGGAGAGCGGGAGTTCGGGGTGTGGGCGGGTGACGAGGTGTGGGAGCCCAGAGGGTGGTGGTTGATGGGGAAGATTGCGCCAAATTGGGTGCGTGAGGTGGATCGGGGCGCGTTATGCCGTCTGAGGGGGAGTTTGGCGCCCCGATGCGTGCAGGGCGAGCGATTTGGCGCGTTATTCCGGTCCTCGCCGGTGCTCGCTGCCAAGGGTCGATCCGGCGCCCCCTTCGATGCGCCTTTTCCGGTGCCCGACGGCGTTTGAGTTCGTGACGTTAAGCCAGATTCGACCAGCGCGAACCATCGGTTTGCGGGCCCTATCCTCCGGGAGCACAGATGGTTGACGAACGGATTCTGGCGGAGCGGCTGATCTCGTATGACACCTCGCGTTCCGACGTGATCGTCGCGGCCGCCGGGTTTGTCAAGGGCTGGCTCGAGTCACGGGACATCGCGGTTCGTGATCACAATCACAACGGGCTGCCGGTGCTCGTCGCCGAGGTCGGCCCGATCGATGACGCCCATCCGTGTGTCGTGTTCCACGGGCATCTCGACGTCGTGCCCGGGCGTGAGGAGCAGTTCGAGCCGCGGCTCGACGGCGACCGGCTGATCGGACGGGGCGCGTACGACATGAAGGGCGGCCTCGCGGGAATGATGTGTGCGCTCAAGGATGTCGAGCGCCAGGAGCGGGTCGGGGTGCGGCTGATCGTGGTGCCGGACGAGGAATCCGAGGAGCTGGACGAGCGCTCGACGGATGCCACCGTCGCCCGCGGGCTCGGCGGGGATTTCGCGATCACCGGCGAACCTACGAACATGCACATCGGGATCGAGGCGAAGGGCGTCCTCGTGCTTCGGATCGAGGTGCACGGGCGCGCGGCGCACAGCTCGACCCCGTGGCTCGGCGACAACGCCGTGCTCAAGGCGGTCGACGTGTTCCGGAGCATCGAATCGCTGCCGTTCGCGCGGGAGTCCTCGGCGATGTTCGACCGGCCGTCGATCAACCTCGGCCGGATCGTGGGTGGGCAGGCGCTCAACATGGTGCCCGATCACTGCACGATGGCCATCGACGTCCGCTACCTGCCCGGTCAGGACCCGGCGACGATCGTCGACGCGATCGCCGAGATCCCGGACATCGAGGTGACGCGGACCTTCGTTCACCCGACCGTGACCGTCTCGTCCAACGATCCCTACGTGCGCGCCCTGCGCGACGCCGTCTCCCGCTCGACCCACGGCGAGGTGATGAGCGTCGGCCGGGATGGCGCGTCCGATGCCGCGGCGTTCATCGAGGCGGGGATCCCGGCCGTTGAGTTCGGCCCGGCCGGCGCCGGACACCACGGCCCCGAGGAATGGGTGTCAATCTCCTCGCTCGCCCGTTACCGCCGGGCGCTCGCCGACTTCGTCCGCGCCGTGCCGATGTGGCTCGAGGCCGAGCCGGCGGCCTCGGCGATGCCGCCAGAGACGTCGGAGTCGGCCAGTAAGGTCCCCGCGCAGGAGACCTCTGGCTTGCGGGCGATCGAAGGCGGACGCGCTTGACCTTCATTCCGAAGACGCGCGGGGGCGCGCTGTGGCGGTTTGCCCTCGCCGCGGTGATCGTCGTGCTGTTCACCGCCGCCGCGACTGCCGTGGCGGGGCTCCTCCAGTTCAAGCAGCTTGCCCACGACATCGGGCTCACGAAGGCGATCACGCATGCCCGGGTCGTCGTTCCGGAGCCCGGTCAGGCCCAGACGATCCTGATCCTCGGCTCGGACCACCGCGCCCACACACCGCAGAGCTCGGCGAACTCGGACACGATCATGCTGGTCCGCCTGGACCCGAACTCGCAGACGATCAACGTCATGTCGATCCCACGCGACCTCCAGGTGAACATCCCCACCTCCGGCGGCGGCGCGGCGACGGCGAAGATCAACGCGTCGTACCCGATGGGCGGGCCGAATCTCGTCGTCAAGACGATTCAGCGCAATGTGTTCCCGAGGTTGAAGGTCAACCACATCGTCGACATCAACTTCGCGGGCTTCAAGGACCTCGTCGACGCGATCGGTTGCGTCTACACCGACGTCGACCGGCGCTACTTCAACGAGAACATCGGTACCGCGGCGACGAACTTCTCAAGCATCAATATTCAGGCCGGGTATCAGAGGCTGTGCGATGAGAACGCGCTCGCCTACGTCCGCTACCGGCATACCGACACGGACATCGTGCGCTCGGCACGTCAGCAGGAGTTCATCCGCGACGCCAAGGACCAGTACGGCCAGTCGCGGCTCATCAACAACCGCGACAAGCTGCTGAAGATCTTCGGCCAGCACGCGCAGACCGACGCCGATCTGCACAGCGTCGACGGACTGATCAACCTGTTTGATCTCGTCGCGTTCGCCGACGGGCATTCGATCCGCGAGGTCCACTTCCCGGCAATTCTCAACACTTGCGCGCCGCCGGCACCGTGCTACGTCACCGCCACTCCGGGCGCCGAGGCCCGGGCCTACGGCGCGTTCATGGCGGTCATCAAAGCCACGCCCGCGAGCGCCGCCAAGAGTGGGGGCGGCGGCGGCAAGGGGGCTCCGCATAAGCCCCGCGCGGGGAGCCTGCCGACGGCAGGGCTCTCGGCCGACGTCGCCGACGGTCTCGCCCAGGTGCACGCGATTCCGCACGCGCCCCTGCCGGTGTACTACCCCAAGCTGATCGTCGCCGGAACGAGCTACGAGGGGCCCACCGCGGGCGAATATCCCCGCTCGTACCGGATCCGCGACCAGCATCGCCACGCACACGGTGCCTACCGAATCGTGATGGCGTTCAACGCCGACCTCGGCCAGTTCTACGGCGTCCAGGGGACGACGTGGCGCAACGCGCCGATCCTGTCCGCGCCCCAGGAGATCCGGTACGTCGGTGGACGCCGACTCGAGCTGCACTTCGACGGCCATAAGCTCCGCCTTGTCGCGTGGCGGACGTCACAAGCCGTGTATTGGGTGTCGAACACGCTCAGTCTCGACCTCACCAACGGCCAGATGCTCGGGATCGCGGCGTCCCTCACACGGGGTTGACGACCCGCTGAGCGTCCTGGGGTCGCGTTTGCGACGACCCCGCTACCCTCGTCCGTTCGCATGGCCTCACAACGTGAACCGATAGCCGTAATCGGCACCGGATATGTCGGTCTGGTGACCGCCGCCGGGTTCGCCGAACTCGGCAGCGAGGTCTACTGCGTCGACATCGACGCGGACAAGATCGCGCGGCTCAACCGCGGCGA
Organism: uncultured Solirubrobacterales bacterium; assembly: GCA_963850335.1. Taxonomy (GTDB): domain Bacteria; phylum Actinomycetota; class Thermoleophilia; order Solirubrobacterales; family Solirubrobacteraceae; genus Palsa-465. Next base: position 531,642 of record CAWKKY010000006.1, read on the forward strand.
GATCCCGATCTATGAGCCGGGGCTCGAGGAGTCGGTCGCCCGTAACCGGGAACGGCTGCACTTCCTCACCGAGCTCGCCCCCGCGCTCGAGCGATGCCGGCTGCTGTTCGTCGCGGTCGGCACCCCGCCGACCTATTCGGGCGACGCCGATCTCTCCGCGGTCCACGCGGTCGTCAACGCGATGCCCGCCTCCGACCGACACGCGCTGGTGATGAAGTCGACGGTGCCCGCGGGCACGGGGGCGGCGATCAAGCGGATCTTCGCCGAGCAGGGTAAGTCGGAGTTCGCGTACGTCTCCTGCCCCGAGTTCCTCAAGGAGGGCTCCGCGCTCGAGGACTTCCTCAAGCCCGATCGCGTTGTCGTCGGTGACGACGGGGATTGGGCGGGCGACGCCATCGTCGAGCTCTACTCGCCGCTGGGAGCGCCGCTCGTCCGGACCGACGTCGCGAGCGCCGAGATGATCAAGCTAGCGGCGAACGCGTTTCTCGCCACCAAGATCTCGTTCATCAACGAGATCGCGAACGTCTGCGAGGAAACCGGCGCCGACGTGCTCGAGGTCGCCCGCGGCATGGGCCTGGACCAGCGCATCGGCACCCACTTCCTCAAGCCCGGTGTGGGATTCGGCGGATCCTGTTTCCCCAAAGATGTCTCGGCGCTCAAGCAGCTCGCCGGTAACTCCGGCTACCACTTCCAGCTGCTGACCGCCGTGATCGAGGTCAACGAGCTCCAGAAGCGCCGGGTCATCGGCAAGCTGCAGAAGCATCTGGGATCGCTCGTCGGCAAGCGGGTCGCATTGCTCGGACTGGCGTTCAAGGCGAACACCGACGACATGCGCGAGGCGTCCTCGCTCGTGCTCTCCGCCCGGCTCCACGCCGATGGTGCCTCGGTGAGTGCCTATGACCCAGTCGCGGTCCACGAGGCCCGCAAGCTGATGCCGGGCCTCGACTTCCGCGCCTCCGGGCTCGACGCGGTCGACGGCGCCGATGCCGTCGTGCTCGTGACCGAATGGCCGGAGTTCCGCGAGCTCGACTGGACCGAGGTGGCGGGCCGGATGCGCGGCAAGGTCGTCATCGACGGGCGCAACTTCATCGATCCCGCGAGCGTCCGCGAGGCCGGCCTCGTGTACGAAGGCATCGGGCGGTAGGTCTCCGGCGTGCAGGCGCTCATCCTGGTGGGGGGCGAGGGAACGCGGCTGCGTCCGCTCACCTCGAGGATGCCCAAGCCGGTCGTCCCGTTGGTCGACCGTCCGTTCATCACGTTCATGCTCGAGTGGCTCCGGGGCCACGGCGTCGACGACGTGATCCTCTCGTGCGGGTTCATGGCCGACGGCATGCGTCAGGTCCTCGGCGACGGCTCGGAACTCGGCATGCGGATCCGCTACGTGGAAGAGCCGAAGCCGCTCGGCACCGGCGGGGCACTGAAATTCGCCGAGGGGCTGCTCGCCGAGCGCTTCTTCATGCTCAACGGCGACGTCCTCACCGACATCGATCTCACCGCGCAACTTGAACACCACGAGCGCACCGGGGCGCGGGCCACGCTCGCGCTGATCGCGGTCGACGATCCGTCCGCGTACGGACTCGTCCGCCGGAACGACGACACCTCGGTCCGCGAGTTCGTCGAGAAGCCGGGTCCCGACCAGATCGACACCAACCTCGTCAACGCCGGCGCGTACATCATCGAGCGCGAGGTGCTCGGCGAGATGGCGCCGGCGGGCACGTCGATCTCAATCGAGCGGGAGGTGTTCCCCAGGCTCGTCGGTCGTGGCCTCTTCGGCTACGAGGTGAGCGGGTACTGGTTGGACATCGGGACTCCTGACCGCTACCTGCAGGCGACCTACGACATCCTCGAGGGCAACGTCACGACCGAGATCGGCCGCCGGATTGCCGACGCTGGGCTGGCCCTCGTCGAGGGCGGAACGGTGGAGGGTCGTGTTGTCGCACCCGCGCTCGTCGCCGCCGACTGCACGGTGGCGGCGCATGCGATCGTCGGCGGTCGCACCGTTCTCGGCGAGCGAGTCACGGTCGCGGAGGGCGCTCACATCGAGGGCTCGGTGCTGCTCGACGACGTGAGCGTCGGACGCCGGACGACGATCAGCGGCTCGATCATCGGGGCCGGCGTCACGATCGGTGCGGGTTGCCACATCGGTACCGGCGTCGTGCTCGGTGACGGCGTCACGATCGGGTCGGACAATGTCCTTGCCGCCGGGGCGCGTATCTTCCCGGGAGTGCAGCTACCGGACGGAGCGATCAAGTTTTGAGCTCGACCATCGATCTCGGCGCGGAGGCGATCGCCGCCGTCGACCGCAGCGGCCAGTTCCCGGATGTCCTCAGCATGCCCGACCAGCTCCGGGACGCGCTGTGGCGCGTCGAGTCGGCCGGTCTCACCCCTCACGACACCTCCCACGGACTCGTCGTCGCCGGGATGGGCGGCTCGGCGATCGGCGGCGCTCTCGCCCGAGCGGTCCTTGGTGACCGCGCCTCGCGGCCGATCGTGCTCGCCCGCGGGTACGCGCTGCCCGCATGGACGACGCCGGAGACGACGGTGCTGTGCGCGAGCTACTCCGGCAACACCGAGGAGACGCTCGCCGTGTTTGAGGCGGCCGGGCATCTCGGCGCGCCACGGATCGTGGCCACGACGGGCGGCAAGCTCGCCGAGGCGGCCCGTGCCGACGGCGTCCCGGTGATCCCGCTGCCGGGTGGCTTCCAGCCGCGGGCCGCGGTCGCATACTCGCTCGTGGTCGCGCTCGAGGTGGCGGCGATCTGCGGCGCCGGGGAACGGCTCCACGCCGAGATCGACGTTGCCGCCGCGCACGCGGAGCAGCTCGTGGACCAGTGGGGACCAGATGGCGCGGCCGACAGCCTGCCGAAGGTGCTCGCGCGCGCCCTGCACGGAAGCGTGGCGCAGATCTCCGGAGCCGGTCTCACCGTCCCGATCGCGTACCGCTGGAAGACGCAGATCAACGAGAACGCGAAGGCCCCGGCCTTCGCCAACGAGCTTCCCGAGCTCGATCACAACGAGATCTGCGGGTGGGAGGGGATCGCCGACCTTGGCCCGTTCACGTCGGTGTTCCTCGACGACTCCGACCTGCATCCCCGGATCCGGCAGCGGATCGAGTTGACGCGGGGCCTGATCGCCAGCCAGGGGGTGAGCACCTACCGGGTCGATGGCGTCGGCGAGACCCGGGCCGAACGACTCGTCTCGCTCGTGCTCCTGGGCGATCTCGTCTCGCTCTACCTCGCCGTGCTCCGCGGCGTTGATCCGGCCGCGGTCGAGGTCATCGAGCGGCTGAAGAGCGCGCTGGCGGGCGGCTAGCGCCGCCTACGCGTCAGCGTAGGCGGCCGCCGGGGTGCGATCGAGCAGATCGATCCCCCGCTGCTCGTACAGGCGCTCGTCCGCGACGCGGAGCAGATCGTCGACCGTCTCGCCGTCCTCCGGGAAGGCGGCCGTGCCGATCGTCAGGTCCCACGAGGAGTGCAGGCCGAGCTTCTCGCGCCGGATGGGGACCTCGGCGGCGACGCGCCGCCGGACGGCGTCTGCACCGTCGGATCCCTGCTCGATCAGCAGCAGGCCCATCTCGTCGCCGCCGAGCCGGCCGACGACGTCGTCGGCACGGGCGGAGTCCTGGAGCAGGATCGCCGCCTCCTTGAGCAGCTCGTCGCCGGCGCGGTGTCCCTCGGTGTCGTTGACACCCTTCAGGCCGCGGACGTCGACGTAGGCGAGCACGAAGCCGCGGTCGTACCGCCGGGCCCGCGCGAGCTCGCGCTCGACCGCCTCGAGGAACCCGCGGCGGTTGAGTACGCCGGTGAGCTGATCGGTCAGAGCAGCCGTGCTCATCGCCGCGAACGCGTTGGCCTGCCGGCGGACACGATGGCCGGAGTAGAGCGCCCAGCCGACGCTGAGTCCGCCGAACGCGAGGGCCGCCACGAGCGCCAGCCAGATCTCCGGCGGGACGACCTGCTCGATGCTCTGGATGATCGTGTGCTGTGCGATCGGCTGGGTGACGACGGGGCGCTGTGGGCTGCTGCGAGGCGTCCGGTCGCCGGAATGCGTCGATGCGGGTGCGGTGGACCCGCTTCCGAGCAGGGTCGAGATCGCGCTCGGCGCGCTGGCGGGAAGTTGTGAGCCCGTGGACGTGGGCCCGACGCGCGCGGCCGAGCTGACCGTCGCGCCAACGCCAGCTCCGACGAGCCCGGTGGTGGCGACGTGCTGCGCGGGCGAGATCGAGGTGGCCGAGGTCGAGTAGGTCGAGATCGAGAGCTTATGGCCGGGCTTCGACGGGTTCACCGGGCGGGGCGTGATCGGTGTGATCGGTGTGGTCGGCGTGGTCGGCGTGGTTGGCGTGGAACTCGGCGCGGCGGCCTGGGTCTGCGGCGGGAGCTGGGTGTACGTCACGGTCCCGGGGTTGGCCTGCTCGCTGACGTGGCAGTTGCTGCTGCACCGGCCGCTCTGGCCGCCGAGCGTGTTGCCGCCGCCGTTGCCCGACGAGCTGGAGCCAGCGCCGCTCGGACCGCTGCCGCGTCCGGGCGCGGCGCCGGAGGACTGGCCCTGTGAGCCGCCGGATGTCGTGCCGGATGAGCCGCCGCCCTGGCCGCGGTCGCCGCCATTTCCGGTCGAGTCGGCCGGTGGCGCGGGCGTGCCCGTGCGCCCGTCCGTGCCGCCCTGCGGGTTGCCGCCGCCGCCCTGAGAGCCGGAGTTGGAGCCGCCGGAGCCGCCGGAGCCGCCGGAGCCGCCGGAGCCGCCGCCGCCTGCGGAGCCGTTATCGCCGCCGGCTGAGGCACCCACCGCGGGGCCGTTGTCAGAGCCAGCGGAGCCGCCGGAGCCACCGCCGCCGTCACCGCCACCGGCGCCACGGGTGCCGCCGGGGTCGCTCGCCTGGTTGGCGGTGGCCGCGTTGGTCGCGACCGTGGCGACCGGCGCCGCGGCCGTCGTATCAGCGACTGCAGTGACCGCAGGCGGCGAGGCCGCCTGGTCACCGCCGGCCGTGTCGGCGCTTGCAGATACGACCGTCGCGGCCGTAGCGCCACACAGACCCATCAAAATCGCTGCGCAGATCCCCTTCCCGCGCTTCATGTTCCTCCGGGGCGTTTTCGGAGCGGTCGCACGGTTACGCCCGATCCGACTCCAACTGTTACTTACGAACGAGCATCCTACGACTCGAGTGAGCCGGATTGTCGGAACTCGACAAGTGTTGTAGGCGGAAACCTTGACACAAGCGTGGTAATGTTGGGAGGGAATGGAGGCCCTCACGATTCACGAAGCGGCGGAGACGACCGGTTGGTCGGCTCGGATGCTGCGCTACGTCGAGCGCACCGGTCTCGTCACTCCCGCCCGTTCTGCCGCGGGATATCGGCTCTATGGGCCTGCGGAGCTTCAGCGGCTGCGCACGCTGAAGGAGCTGCTCGCGCGGTTCGATATCGGGCTTTCCGACATGGCGTTCGCGGCCCGGCTGCAGACCGACTCCGGTCTGCAAGAAGCCGTGCAGGGCTGGCTGGCCGCTGAGCCCCGCCGTCCGGAGCACGTCGAGCCTGACGACTGGCTCCAGTTTGAGCAGGACAAGCACGAGCGACTGCTGTCTGTCGCGTGAGGCAGTCGCCCAACCCTCTTCTGACCACCCCCCCGTAACCCCGTGGAGACGCAATGAGCACAACCGCAGCGACGATTGATTACAAGGTCGCCGACCTTGAACTGGCCGCCTTTGGCCGCAAGGAGATCAAGCTTGCCGAGCATGAGATGCCCGGCCTGATGGCGACCCGGCGTGAGTACGCCGAGCGCCAGCCGCTCGCCGGTGCCCGGATCATGGGGTCGCTCCACATGACGATCCAGACCGCGGTTCTGATCGAGACGCTCGTCGCGCTCGGTGCCGATGTCCGCTGGGCGTCGTGCAACATCTTCTCCACCCAGGACCACGCGGCCGCGGCGGTCGTCGTCGGTACCGATGGCACGCCGGAGAGCCCGCGCGGTGTCCCGGTGTTTGCCTGGAAGGGCGAGACGCTTGAGGAGTACTGGTGGTGCGCCGAGCAGGCGCTTGTGTGGCCCGACGGCGAGGGGCCGAACATGATCCTTGACGACGGTGGCGACGCGACGATGCTCGTTCACCTCGGCACCGAGTACGAGCTCGCCGGCCAGGTGCCGGACCCCTCGACGGCGGAGAGTGATGAGTTCCAGGTCGTGCTCGGCCTGCTGCAGCGCACGCTCACCGAGGATCCACAGAAGTGGACGAAGGTCGGCAAGGCGATCAAGGGCGTTACCGAGGAGACGACGACCGGCGTGCACCGTCTCTACCAGTTCGCCGAGCGCGGCCAGCTGTTGTTCCCGGCGATCAACGTCAATGACTCGGTGACAAAGTCGAAGTTCGACAACAAGTACGGCTGCCGGCATTCGTTGATCGACGGCATCAACCGCGCGACCGACGTGCTGATCGGTGGCAAGGTCGCCGTCGTGTGCGGCTATGGCGACGTCGGCAAGGGCTGCGCGGAGTCACTGCGCGGTCAGGGCGCCAGGGTGATCGTGACCGAGATCGACCCGATCTGCGCACTCCAGGCCGCGATGGACGGCTACCAGGTCGCCACGCTTGAGGACGTCGTCGAGACCGCCGACATCTTCGTCACCGCGACCGGCAACAAGGACGTCATCACCGCTGACGACATGGCGCGCATGAAGCACCAGGCGATCGTCGGCAACATCGGCCACTTCGACAACGAGATCGACATGGCCGGCCTGACCAAGATCACCGGGGTTGAGCGGATCAACATCAAGCCCCAGGTCGACGAGTGGGTGTTCTCCGATGGTCACTCGATCCTCGTGCTCTCCGAGGGGCGCCTGCTGAATCTCGGCAACGCGACCGGTCACCCGAGCTTCGTGATGTCGAACTCGTTCACCAACCAGGTGATCGCCCAGATCGAGCTGTTCGGGCACACCGACAGCTACGACAAGAAGGTCTACACGCTGCCCAAGCATCTCGACGAGAAGGTTGCTCGGCTGCACCTCGACGCGCTCGGGGTGAAGCTGACGACGCTGAGCCCGCAGCAGGCCGAGTACCTCGGCGTCCCGGTCGACGGCCCGTACAAGGCCGACCAGTACCGCTACTAAAGTCGCGGGGTCGATGGCCCGGACCGCGGTCCCACCGCACGATGTTGCTGATCTGAGTCTCGCCCCTGAGGGCGCGGCTCAGATCGCGTGGGCATCGGAGCAAATGCCCGTGCTCGCGCGGGTGGCGGAGCGGTTCGCCGCCGAGCGCCCGCTCGACGGCATCGCCGTCGCCGCGTGCCTGCACGTGACGGCGGAGACGGCGAACCTCGTCCGCACACTGCTCGCGGGCGGGGCGAGCGTCGCGCTCTGCTCGGCGAACCCGCTGTCGACTCAGGACGACGTCGCCGCGTCGCTCGTGCTCGACCACGGCGTCGAGGTGCGGGCGCTCCACGGCGAGGACCTCGACACCTACGCCGGACACGTTCGGGCGTTGCTCGACGGCCGCCCCCAGGTGACGATCGACGATGGCGCCGACCTGATGATCACCGCGCACGCCGTCGGTGATCGCGCGCTTGAGCGGCTCATCGGGGGCACCGAGGAGACGACCACCGGCCTCGTCCGGCTGCGTCGGCTCGAGAGCGAGGGCCGGCTGCGCTGTCCCGTGCTCGCGGTCAACGAGGCCCGCACGGAGCGGGCCCTGAACGATCGCCACGGCACGGGCCAGTCGGCAATCGACGGCATCATCCGGGCGAGCCATGTACTTCTGGCGGGCCACACGGTCGTCGTCATCGGCTACGGCTGGGCGGGGCTGGGGATCGCCGAGCGCGCGCGCGGCGCCGGCGCCGCGGTGATCGTGTGTGAGGTCGATCCGCTCCGGGCGCTCGAGGCTCGGATGTCCGGCTACGAGGTGATGCCCGTGCTCGATGCGGCCGAGCGAGGCGACGTGTTCATCACGGTCACCGGATCGCGCCGGGTGCTCCGCCGCGAGCACTTCGAGCGGATGAAGGACGGCGCGCTGCTCGCCAACGCGGGCCATTTCGACGTTGAGGTCGACCTCACCGAACTGCGCGAGGTGGCACCCGAGCCGGCCCGCACGGTGCGTCCGCTCGTCGAGCAGTACACCCTCGCGGATGGTCGGCGGCTCAACCTTCTCGCGCGCGGGCGAGTAGTTAATCTCGCGGCGGCGGAGGGGCATCCGGCCGCGGTGATGGATGTCTCCTTCGCGCTGCAGGCGCTGTGCGTCGAGGACCTCGTGGGCCGTCGCGACGCCCATGCGCCCGGGGTCGGCGCCGTGCCGGCGGCAATCGATCGCGAGGTCGGGCGGCTGAAGCTCGCTGCGCTCGGGGTGAAGATCGACGAACCGACGGCGGAGCAGGAGACCTACCGGGAGTCCTGGGGATAACGCAGCCGTTGGTTGTGGCCCGTTGGGTGAATTATTCACCCAAACTCCCATTCCCAATCGGACGGCTCGAGCACGGACGGCGCCCGGCCCAAACGCGGCGCAAACGTTACGAACGTCGTCCGCGTCTGAAAGGATGCGCACGATGCCTACGACAAGACGGCCAACCTCAGCCCGGGGCGGGATCGACCTCGGCGGGACGAAGATCGAAGCGATCGTCGTCGACGCGCGCAACAACATACTCGGGGCGGCGCGGCGCGCGACGCCGACGACCGGCCGTCCGGCCGGGGTGGCGAAGCAGCTCGCGGAGGCCGTGAGCGAGGCCGCCCAGACGGCGGGTCTTCAGACCTCGGAGCTGATCGGTATCGGGATTGGCTCGCCGGGAATCGTCGATCCGGACACCGGTGCGGTGACCGGCGCGCGGAATCTGCCCGGGTGGAAGGGACGGTTTGAGCTCGCGCAGGTGCTCTCCGAGCAGCTCGGGACGCCGGTCAAGGTCGGCAACGACGTGCAGGTCGCAACCGATAGCGAGTACAAGCTCGGCGCCGGCAAGCCGTACAAGTCGGTCCTCGGTGTGTTCTGGGGAACCGGGGTCGGCGGCGGGTTGATCCTGAACGGGAAGCCGTGGGTCGGCCGCGGCGGCGCCGGGGAGATCGGGCACGTCGTCGTCGAGATCGACGGCGCCAAGTGTGGGTGTGGGCGGCGCGGGTGCATGGAGGCGTACGCCGGCCGCGGCTCGATGGAGGCGCGGGCCCGGCGTCGGGTCGAGAAAGGGCACAAGACGGACCTGTTCACGCTGATGGAGGAGCGCAAGCGCGATCGGCTCACGAGCTCGGTCTGGGCGCACGCGCTTGAGCGCAAGGACAAGGTCGCGATCGAGATCATCGACAAGGCGATCCGCGCCCTCGGCGCGGGGGTCGGGTCCTCGGTCAACTTGCTCGACGTCGAGGCGGTGATCATCGGTGGCGGTCTCGGCGTGCGCTTCGGCGAGCCGTTCGCCAAGCGGATCGCCACCGCGATGCAGCCGCACCTGTTCAACGACACAAATCCTCCGGACGTCAAGGTCGCGGCGCTTGGCGATCTCGGTGGGGCGCTCGGGGCCTCGTTGCTGGTTCGCCGGCCAGTGCGGCGGGCGGCAAACGCATAACGCCAGCTAAACGTTCGAGACACGAGTAGCTAAACGTCTCATTTTGCGCCAGGGCAGCGACTCTGGCAGGATGCTCACGCCGAACGCGACTCTCAACGCGCGCTCGGGAGAGGGGAGAGACCGATAGCAGTCCGCCAGAACGGCACGAACGCCACGAACGGAGTCGGAGCCCCGGGGGCAGGGTCAACCTCGGGCGGCTCGAGAACGATCGCCCGGGTGGCGGCGGCAGGGGCGCTGCTCATTGCGCTTGTGCTCGTCGTACTCGTGCTGTTCGGTGGCGGCTCGACGTACACACTGAAGGCGAATTTCCTGGACGCCGGTGGCCTCGTCACCGGCGATGATGTGCTGATCGGACCGGCCAGAGTGGGCTCGGTCCAATCGATCAGCCTGACGACGGATGGCCAGGCGCAGGTCGTGATGGGGCTGAGCTCGAGCGTTGGCTCGCTCCCCGAGGGCACGATCGCGCGCATTTACGAAAACTCGCTGTCCGGCATCGCCAACAAGTACGTCGTGCTTCAGCCCGGGAGCGGCTCGGCCCCTATCCCGGACAACGGCGTGATCCCGTCGGACCGCACGTATGCGCAGGTCAACCTCGACGAGCTGTTCGACACCCTCTCGCCAAAGACGCGGGAGGGACTGCGCCAGTTCATCCGCGGCCAGGCGGCCTCGATCGAAGGCAAGGCGCCGCAGGCCAACGCGACGCTCAAGTACCTATACCCGGCGCTGCTGTCGACAACCGACGTCACGCAGCAGCTGTCGAAGAACGAGCCGATCTTCGACAGCCTGCTCGTGCAGGGCGCCCAGGCAATGCAGGCGCTCGCCTCCCGCACGGCGCAGCTCTCACAGCTCGTCTCAAATACCAACACGACGATGGGGGCAATCGCGTCCCAGAGTCAGAACCTCGAGCAGACGCTGTCGCTGCTCGCGCCGACGCTGACTCACTCGATCTCGACGTTCGCGGGGCTGCGCTCGACGCTCGATGTGCTTGACCCGTTGGTCCGGGAGTCGATCCCGGCCAACGCGCGGCTCACCGAGTTCGCGACCGGCCTGCGCCGGCTCACGAATCTGTCGATCCCCACCGTCGGTCAGCTGAACGCGCTGATCAGCAACCCGTCGGGGGGCGGCGACCTGATCACGCTGCTCCAGGAGACGCCGGCGCTGGCGCGGGCCGCGTCGGCGTCGTTCCCGCGTCAGATCAAGCAGTTCAAAGACTCCCAGCCGCAGGTCGACTACTTCCGCGAGTACACCCCCGATGTCGTCGCCGCGCTCACGAACATCGGTCAGATCGGTGGCTACTTTGACGCCAACGGGCACTACGCGCGCACCCAACCGTTCTTTGGGCCGTTCGGGCTCAACGGCGCGAACGAGCTGACCTCGCGGCCGGACTCGCTGCGTCTGCAGGGCATGAGCCTCGCCCGGACGCGGTGCCCGGGTAGCGCGGTGCAGCCGGCGCCCGACGGATCCTCGCCGGTGGCCGTTCCGGGCTGCACCAAGTCAAACGTTCCGGCCGGCCCATGAGACGCCTCGCAGCCATCCTCACCGCGCTGATCGCGGTCGCCGTCGTCGCGAGCGTGGCGAGCAGTCCCTCCCGGGGGGACGGCAGCCCGTACGAGGTCCGGGCGATCTTCGATGACGCGGCGTTTGCGGTGCCAGGCGAGGATGTCCGGATCGCGGGCGCCAACGTCGGCTCGATCCAGTCCCTCGACGTCTGCACCAAGGCTCCGTGTCCGGCCGGCTCGCCGCTCAACAAGGCCGCGGTCACGCTCCAGATCAACAACGCCGGCTTCACGCCGTTCTACGCGGACGCCCACTGCGCGATCCGGCCCCAGTCGCTGATCGGCGAGAAGTACGTCGACTGCTCGCCGGGGACGTCCTCGTCTCCCGCGCTCGCAAAGATCGAGCACGGGTCCGGTTCGGGGACCTATCTGCTGCCCCTTGCCCGCACGAGCTCGCCGGTCGATTCGGACATCGTCCAGGACATCTCCCAAACGCCGATCCGCCAGCGGTTCGCGCTCATCATCGACGAGCTCGGGACCGGGCTCGCCGCCCGCGGGTCGGACCTCAACAACGTCATCCACCGGGCCGATCCGGCCCTCGGTCAGACGGACAAGGTCCTGCAGATCCTGGCGAGTCAGAACCAGACGCTGGCGCGGCTCGCGACCGAGTCAGACGCGGTGCTCGCGCCGCTCGCCAAGGACAAGGCCCAGCTCGCTGACTTTGTCCGCCAGGCGAACACGACCTCGGTGGCGAGCGCGGCCCGCGCCGCCGACATCTCGCGGTCGTTCCAGCTGTTCCCGCAGTTCCTACAGCAGCTGCGGCCGCTCGTCGCCGACCTCGGCAAGTTCGCCGATCAAGGGACCCCTCTCATGGCGTCGCTTGCGCAGAGCGCGGCGTCGGTCTCGCGGCAGTTCGAGAACCTCGCGCCGTTCGCGCGGGCGGCGCGTCCGGCGCTGATCGAACTCGGGAACGAGTCCCAGCAGTCCCAGCAGCCGCTGCTCAACACGATCCCGCTCGCTCGCCAGCTCGACAACCTCGGCACCCAGGCGGTGCCGACCTCGAAGAGCCTCGACACTTTGACGTCCAGCCTCGATAACACCGGCGCGATCGAGTTCCTGATGTCGCTCCTCTACAACGGGACGACGGCGACGAACGCGTTCGACAACGTTGGGCACATCGCGCGGAACAAGCCGGAGGTTGGTTCCTGCGCCTCGTACGTCAAGACGCCGACGCCCGGATGTGAGGCGACGTTCAACGTCGCCGGCGCGGCCGCCGACATCGCCGCCGCCAACCCCGGCATGCCCAAGCAGGTCGCGACCCAGGTCGCCAAGATCGCCTGGACGGCGACCAGCGGCCTGAAGTCCCCGGATCGGAGCAAGTCGGTCAAGGGCCTGCTCGACTACCTGATCGGGAGTCGCTCGTGAGGCGCCGCATTCCGCGCGAGCAGAGCGTGCTGTCCAACCCGATCCTGATCGGTGCCCTGACGGTGCTGGCGACGATCGCCGCGGTCACCCTCGCCTACCAGGCGAACAACGGGTTGCCGTTCGTCCCCAAGTACCACCTTGACGTGCAGATCCGCAACGCCAGCGAGCTGACCCACGGTGCCGAGGTCCACATGGGCGGCGCGCTGATCGGGAACATCACCACGATCACGCCCGGACGGGATCCGAAGGGGCAGCCGATCGCTCTGCTCAAGCTCAGTCTCGACAAGACCGTGCAGCCGCTCCCGGTCAACTCACGGTTTGACGTCCGGCTGAAGGGTGCGATCGGGCTCAAGTACCTCGACGTCACGCGCGGGGATTCGGCGCGGACGTGGCCGAGCGGCGCGACCGTTCCGGTCGCCCAGACGAGCTCCGAGGTCGACCTTGATCAGGTCCTGTCGATGTTCGACCCGAAGACGGCCGAGGGGATCCGGGAAACGACGATCGGCTTCAGCGACGCGCTCGCGGGCCGCGGTGGTGGCATCAACAACGCGATCGGCGCATTCGTGCCGCTGCTCAGGAACCTGCTCCCGGTGGCGACCAACCTCGCGGCGAAGCAGACCGATCTCGCCGGGTTCTTCCGCGGCCTGGAAGCGTTCTCATCGGCGGCGGAGCCGGTCGCGCAGACGCAGGCGGATCTGTACGTGAATTTGGACACCACGTTCCGGGCCCTCGCCCCGGTCGCGGTCCCGTTCCTGCAGAACTGGATCTCCGAGACGCCGCCGACGTTCCAGACCGTCATCACCGACAGCCCGAGCTTGCAGGCGTTCCTGCTCAACACCGCCGGCCTGTTCTCCGAGCTGCGGCCCGGGTTTGCGACGCTCAACCAGAGCGCGCCGGTCCTGGCGGACGCGTTTGCGGCGGGTACCAAGAACCTGCCCGGCACCAAGGAGCTCGACGCCCGGCTGCTCAGCCTGTCGAAGAGCCTTGAGAGCTTTGGCACGACGCCGGCGGTCACGGCGGGCATCGACCGTGTGACCGCGACGCTCAAGAGCCTGCGCGCTCCGCTTGCATTTCTGACGCCGGTTCAGGCGACGTGCAACTACGTCTCCCTGTTCCTGCGGAACACGAGCCAGGTCGTCTGTGAGCGGTTCGGCAACGGGACGGCACTGCGGTTCAACGCTCGTCGTGATCGACGACGTGCTCGGCGGCGAAGCGGTGCCGTCGCAGAGGCCGTATCTCCACGAGGGCGGAGCGAGCGCCTCGGGGAACAATGGCGAGAGCGGACCGCTGCACGTCAATCCCTTCCCGAACACGGCGTCGCCCGGTCAGACGTATGAGTGCGCGGCCGGGAACGAGAAGTACACGTCGGGCTACCTGGTCGGGAATCCTCCCGGCAACGTCGGAATCAAGACCCAGAAGACGACGAGGCCAAAGTCGTGAGGCGCCACAAGCCGCGCATCTCCCGGTTCATGGCCGGCGCGATCGGCGTCCTCGTGATCGCGATCGCGTGCTACTTCGTGTTCGGAGGCTCGCTCCCGTTCCAGGCCGCGCCGTTCCAGCTCAAGGGCGTGTTCACAACCGAGACCGAGCTGCACATCCCCTCGCCGGTCCGGGTCGCGGGCGTCGAGGTCGGCCAGGTCACGTCGGTGACGCGGATCGGTGGCCCGACCTCGCAGGCGGCGGTGGTAACGATGAGCATCGACCCGAACGGGCTGCCGATCCACGCCGACGCGACGGCGAAGATCCGGCCGCGCATCTTCCTCGAGGGCAACTTCTACGTCGACCTGCACCCCGGCACGCCCGACGCGCCGGTGCTGTCCTCCGGTGCGACCCTTTCGGTCGCCCGGACCTCCGGCCCCGTCCAGCTCGACCGCGTCCTCTCCGCGCTGAACTCCAACTCGCGGACGAACCTCGAGACCCTGCTCCGCGGCTACGGCGCTGCACTCGATGCGCCGCCGACCGCCGCCAACGACGCCACGCAGGATCCGCTCGTACGGGGACTCACCGGCGGGCAGTCGCTCAACACCGCGCTCAACTACTCCGTCAACGCGTTCAGGGCCTCGGCGATGGTCAACCAGGCACTGCTCGGGATCCAGCCCAACGACCTCTCCGGCGTGGTGTCAGGCAACGAGGGCGTCTTCCGTGCGCTGGCGTCGAGCGGTAACCAGCTCTCCAGCTTCGTCACGACGTTCAATGCGACGATGGCGGCCTTCGCGGCGCAGCAGGCGAACCTGGCGCAGACCATCGCCGTGCTGCCGCCGTTCCTGCAGCGGACGAATACGTCTGACTCGGCGCTCGACGCGTCGTTCGGTCCGACCAAGGCGTTTGCCCGGGCATTGCTGCCGGCGATCCCGCATCTCGGACCGGCGATCAATGCCGGCATCCCGTGGATCGCGCAGGCGAGCGCGCTCATGACCCCGCAGGAACTCGGCGGGCTCGTCCGTGACCTCACCCCGGCGATTCAGAACACCGGCGCCACGATCGGCGAGACGACGAAGCTGATCAACGAGACCGACCTGCTCTCGCGCTGCTTCGATCACAACATCACTCCCACCGGGAACGAGGTCATCGCCGACCCGCCGATCGGGACCGGACAGCCGGTGTACCGAGAGCTGTTCCAGAGCGCCGTCGGCCTCGCGTCGGCATCACAGAACTTTGACGGCAACGGTCGGTACATCCGGGCGAACGCCGGCGGCGGCGCCACGCGGATCACGGGCCCCTCGGTGCCGAGCGCGGGACCGGTCTACGGCAATGCGGTGTTCCCGCTCCTCGGGAGCCGTCCCGCCTTCGCCGGTAGTCCACCGCCGATCAACCGCAACGTCGCCTGCTACAAGAACGCAAAGCCGAACCTCAACCGGGTCTCGACCGGAGCCGGATCGTGAAACGCGCGATCCGCGTCCACCGGCAGGACTTCATCGCGATCCTCGCGCTCCTCGTCGCCGCGGTCGGAGTGACCCTCTACATCCTTGAACACCAGCCGTCGTTCGGATTCGGCAAGAGCTACTACACGGTGAAGGCCCAGTTCGCGACCGGGGCGGCGGTGACGGCCGGTCAGGGGCAGTCGGTCGACGTCGCGGGCGTCCAGGTCGGGGAGGTCGGCGCGGTCGATCTCACGCACGGCCGCGCGATCGTGACGTTGAACCTCTACAAGAAGTACGAGCCGATCTACAACAACGCGACCGTGCTGCTGCGGCCCCGCACGCCGCTGAAGGACATGTACCTGTCGCTCGATCCCGGCACCAAGGACGCAGGCGCGGTCGCGGTCGGCGCCACCCTCCCGATCGCCAATACGCAGCCCGACATCAACGTCGAGGAGATCCTCTCGACGCTCGACTCCGACACCCGCAACTACCTGCTGTTGCTGCTCGCCGGCGGCGCCCAGGCGTTCCACGATCCCGGCGCGAGCGGGCCAGCCCCGAGCGAAGCGGCGGTCGTGGCCCTGCAGGGGACGTTCAAGCGGTTCGCGCCACTCAACCGCGATACGGCGACGTTCACGAAGCTGCTCGCCCAGCGCACGACGAACATCCGCCGCTCGATCCACAACCTCAAAGAGGTCACCCAGGCCCTCGCCTCGGTCGACGGCACGCTGACCTCGCTGATCAACTCGTCGAACACGAACTTCGCGGCGATCTCCTCGCAGTCGCAGAACCTTGAGCAGGCGCTGACTCTGCTGCCGCCGACGCTCCAGGAGACGACGGTCTCGCTCGGCAAGGCGCAGGCGTTCGCCAACCAGAGCACGGTCGCGCTCCGGGGCCTGCTGCCGTTCGCCCACGCGTTCGGCCCGGCGCTGCAGGCGGCGACGCCGCTCTTCAAGGACACGACGCCGGTAATCAAGAATCAGCTGCGTCCCTACTCGGTCGCGATTCAGCCGCTGGCGCGGATCCTCAATCCGGCCTCGGCCAAGCTGCGCGTCGCGACGCCGGCCCTGACGCGCTCGGTCGGCGTCCTGAACTCGCTGTTCAACGAGCTTGCCTACCAGCCGTCGGGGTCCAAGCAGGGCTACCTGTTCTGGGGCTCCTGGCTCGCCCACAACGCGTTGTCGCTCACGAACCTCCAGGACGCCAACGGCGCGGTGGTACGCGGCCTGTTCATGGGCACATGTACGCAGCTGCAGTTGTTTGAGGTCGGCCTCGCCAACTCCAACCCGGCGCTCAAGCCGCTGCTCGCGCTGCTCAACGCGCCGGACTGGAGCACAATCGGCGGCCCGTTCTGCCCGAAGGTGATCGTGCCGTGAACAAGCAGGCGCCAAGCACCTCGCGGATCCTCACGATGATCCTGTTTGCGGCGTCGTGCGTCGGGCTGCTGCTGTTCCTGTGGATCTCGTTCGGGGGAGCGATCCCGTTCGCGCCGGAGGGCTACCGGCTCAATGCCGAGTTCAACCAGGCGGTGCAGCTTGCCCAGGAGTCCGATGTCCGCATCTCCGGCGTCAGCGTCGGCAAGGTGGTGTCTGTCTCTCTCGACCGGCACACCGGTCTCACCAAGGCCGTCTTTCAGATCGATCACCAGTACGCCCCCCGGCCGGCGGACACCCATGCGATCCTGCGCCAGAAGTCGCTGCTCGGCGAGACCTACATCGAGCTCTCGCCGGGCACTCAGAACGGGCCGAAGTTGGCGGACGGCGGCACGATCCCGCAGACCCAGATCGCGCCCACGGTCCAGCTTGATCAGATCCTCTCGACGTTCGATCCGGTGACGCGCCGAGCGTTCTCGACGTGGCTGCAGCAGAGCGGCCTGGCGCTCACCGGCCGCGGCCAGGATTTCAACTCGGCGATCGGCCAGTTCTATCCATTCGCGACGAACGTCAACGCCGTGCTGAACGTGCTCAACCGGGACAACGCGGCGACGCGGACGCTGCTGCGCGACACCGGCCAGGTGTTCGGAGCGCTCGCGCAATCCCCATCGGAGTTCCAGGGCTTCATCCGCAACTCGAACGCCGTGTTCTCGGCGACCGCCGCGCGCAACCGGGAACTCCAGGCGGCGATCCCCGCACTCGCCGGGTTCACGGTTGCGACGCGCCTCACCGTGGACAGGATCCAGCGCTTTGCGACGCTGGCGAATCCGCTCGTCAACGAGCTGCGGCCGGCGGCCCGGCAACTCAGCCCGACCCTGATCGCGACGGTCACGCTCGCTCCGGAACTGCGCACGCTGATGGAGAACCTCGCGCCGCTCACGGCGGCGTCAAAGGCAGGCGTGCCCGCATTCGAGAAGTTCCTCACCGTCACCGTGCCATGGCTGACGGAGCTGAAGCCCTACCTCGGGAACTTCATCCCGATCTTCAACTACGTCAACACCTACCGCCGCGAGATCGCCGCGTTCTTTGCGAACAGCACGGCCACGACCCAGGCGTCCGGGCTCAACATCACGCAGACCAAAATCCTCCACTACCTCCGGATCGCGAACCCGGTCAACCCGGAGACACTCACGGAGTACCAACACAGAATTAACAGCAATCGGGGTAATCCCTACATTGCACCGGGCGGATCAGCGCAACTTCTGAGCGGCCTATCTGTTTTTGGGTCATATCTATGTACCGGGAATCCTCAGCCTGCCGTTGGTCCGACGATTCCGGCTACGCTCGCGGCCATCGTCAAGAGCGTGTACTACACAGCAGAACCCGGGGGGCCACCATGCAAGGGGCAGGCTCCTCTCGGTGAGCTGACCACCGGTCAGCACCAGGCGTTCCCAACTCTCAAAGCCCTGCCATGAGCACGGCCACCGATGCTCGCAGGAACAACCAATCGGGTCCCACTAGGAGGAGACACGTGAGAAGGAAAGCAGCAGTCGTTACAGCATTAGTGATGCTGGTCAGCGCCACCGCCGCGTATGCGGCGGGTGGGTTCAACGTCTACACCGGCACCGGTCAGACGTTCTCGAAGGGCGTCGGATCGAAGAGCAAGCCGGTCGGCATGAGCTTCACGCAGACCCTGAACGCGGCCAACACCGATTCGACCAAGGCCGCGGCCGTGCTGACGAACATCAACGTCAAGACGTACGGCCTCGTCTCGAACGCAAGCAAGTTCCCGACATGCGACGGACGCAAGTTCACGACGCTCAAGTCCGACAAGCAGTGCCCGAAGCTGTCGAAGTTCGCGACCGGGCACGTCCAGTCCCTCCTCGGCGATCCGACGCTCTCGAAGAGCAATCGCACGCCGTGCAACCCGGACCTCGATGTCTTCAACGCTGGCAAGGGCAAGCTGTGGTTCTTCTTCACCACGAAGTCGGCTAATCAGTGCGCCGGACTGACCACCGGCGCCACCGCGCCGTATCAGGGCACGGTCAAGCAGCAGGGCAAGTTCCAGATCGTGAACATCCCGCTGCCTCCCGACATCTCGACGCGCGTGGCATTCCAGCCGAACTTCTACGGTTCGCTGATCCACGAGACGCTGGCATGGGCCAAGCTGAAGACAAAGGTCAAGGGCAAGACCGTGTACAACAACGTCTCGGTTGGCTGCGTCAAGGGCAAGCGCCCGTGGACGGTCACCTACACCTCGACGACGAACGGCTCCAACAAGAGCGTTCAGAGCATCAGCGGTAGCGCCAAGTGCTGATCGCCTGACTCAGTTGCGGTAACCACGTTGCGCTCCGGCGCCGTGCCCTCGGGTACGGCGCCGGTCGCGTCTTAAGGGTTGGGCTTAGGAGCGAGTTCGTAGCGCTCGAGCCGGTCCGCCTCGCGGTCTGACTCGGTCAGCATCTGCACGAACAGGTACGTGAGCGCGATCCCCATCACGATCGACTGCTCCAGCGCCATCACGAGGCCGGCCATGTTCATGTCCTCGCCCGCGGTCAGGCCCCAGTAGTGGGGTTGGTGCTTGTAGAACGCGTAGAGCGCGGCGGGTGCGAAGGCGAGGACGATCCCGAGCAGGCCGACGAGCAGCTTCGTCGAGACCATGTACACGACCGGGCCCATCCCGCCGAGCCGCATCCGGCCGCGGATCGGCGAGAGCAGATGCCACCAATACAGACCGCCGGCGAGTGCAAAGCAGATGTGCTCGAACGCGTGGAGCCCTGAATTTCGGAGCGCCGCGTCGTACATCGCCGGGACGTGCCAGAGCCACATGAAGCCGACATAGGCGAACACCGCGAACGCCGGGTGGGCGAGGAAGCCGGCCTGACGCTCGATCGTGTGCAGACGGCGGGTGGCCGGACGCAGCAGAACCTTGTTGAGGCCGAGGATGAGCAGGATGGGGGCGATGTCGAGCAGCAGGATGTGCTGCGTCATGTGCATGACCATCAGCTGCTGGCTGAGGCTGTCGACCGGCGAGACGAGCGCCGCCAGGATCGCGATCAGTCCAAGTGCGAACAGCGTCGCCCGGCCGTATCCCGGCGCGTGGGGCTCGCGGGTCGCCCGGGCGCGGGTCCACGCCCGGGCGTAGACGAGACCGAGCGCGAAGACCGCCAGCAGAACGCCGGGCTCGAACGACCAGGAAACATCCGGAGACACGTCAGTGGGTTTGTACCAATCGACAAACGGCTCCGTCAGGAATAACCTCTTAGGGCAACACGCCCATCCACCTTGAAACCAAGGAGGTCGACCGATGCGGATCGAGGTAAAGGGCCGGAATTTGCCCGTCACGGATGATCTCAGGGAGCATGTCGAGAAGCGCTTCCGGAAGGTCTCGCGTCAGGTCTCGGAGTTAGCTGAACTCGAGGTGGAGGTCTTCGAAGAGAAGAATCCGGCAATCGCCGATTCTCAGATCGCGGAGGCGACGCTGCACCTGAAGGGCGTGACCCTGCGTGCGCGGGACGCATCCCCCGACATCGTGCGCTCAATCAACATGTGCGCTGAGGAACTCGCGGTGCAGGTCAAACGGCATCGTGACAAACGACGCAAGCGCCGCGAATCCCGTGCCGCCGCGGCTGAGCACCCCGCCGAGGTTGAGGTCACCGGCACCGTTCTCTCGGAGGACCTTCCGGCCGCCGCGCAGTAAGGTTTCCCGTGTGACGGGGCGGCGCGCCGTTTGGACGGCGCTCATTCTTGGTGTCGTACTCAACTTCGGCGCGTCCGCCGCCTCGGCGGCGCTGCGGGTACGCGGGAACGTGCTGGTCGACGGCCGCGGACGGGGGCATGTCGTGCAGTTGCGCGGCGTCAACCGGTCCGGGCTCGAGTACGCCTGCATCCAGGGGTGGGGCTTCTTCGACAGCCCCCACCCCGACACGATCGACGACCCGGCAATGATCCGCGCGATGCTGAGCTGGAACATCAATGTGGTCCGCATCCCGCTCAACGAGGACTGCTGGCTGGGATTCAACACGGTCGCGAAGCGCGAAGGAGCGCCGTACCGGCGCATCGTCGAGCGCTACGTCGCCGCCCTCCACCGGGCGGGCCTGTACGCGATCCTCGACCTGCACTGGGCCGCCCCCAGTGGCACCAAGGCGACCGGTCAGACGCATATGGCCGACACCGACCACACGCCGGCGTTCTGGCGGTCCGTCGCGACGGCGTTCAAGCACGATCACGCGGTCCTGTTTGACCTGTTCAACGAGCCGTTTGGGATCGGCTGGTCCTGCTGGCTGAATGGGTGCCCGGTTCCGCGGGACAGCGGCTTCCCGGCGTATCGCACGGCTGGGATGCAGCAGCTCGTCGATGCCGTTCGCTCGACGGGCGCCACCCAGCCGATCATGCTCGGCGGGCTCGACTATTCCGGAGATGTCCGCGGCTGGCTCGCGCACGAGCCGAACGATCCACGTCATCAGCTCGTCGCCTCGGAGCACAACTACGGCACGTTGGGGCCGTGTGGGAGGACGTGCCAGGCGGGGATCGTGGACACCCACCGGCACGTGCCGGTCGTGATGGGCGAGCTAGGTGAGACCGACTGCCGGCACGGATACATCGACCAGATGATGCCCTGGGCCGACCGCCACGGCATCAGCTACGTCGGGTGGGCATGGAACGTTGCCAGCTGCTCCCAGGAACCGGCGCTGATCCGCGATTACCAGGGCGATCCAACCCCGTTCGGGGTCGGCTTCCGCGACCACCTGCGGGCCCTCGGGGTGCCGGCCCGGCCGTAGGTCTCGAACACTCATCGGACCCTTCGTTTCAGCCTTTCTCAGCCTTTAGGCCCACTGCTACGCTAGCCGCATGTCCTTCCTGGACCGCGCGCTTCGCATGGGCGAGGCGAAGAAGTTCAAGCAATATGAACAGCGCGTCAGTCGGATCAATGGCTACGAGGCAGAGCTCGAGCATTACACCGACGCCGAGCTGAGAGAATCCGCCGATGAGCTGCGCGAACGTGCGCGCGGCGGCGAGTCGCTGGACGACCTCCAGTTCGAATGCTTCGCGCTTGTGCGTGAGGCGGGCAAGCGCGCGATGGGGATGCGCCATTTCGACGTCCAGCTGATCGGCGGGATGGTCCTCCACGACGGGCAGATCGCCGAGATGCGCACCGGCGAGGGCAAGACGCTGACCGCGACGCTCGCGGTGGTCCTCAACACGCTCGGCGGCCGCGGCGTGCACGTCGTCACCGTCAACGACTACCTCGCCCGCCGCGACGCGATGTGGATGAAGCCGATCTACGACCTGCTCGGCGTCAGCGTCGGCGTGCTTCAGAACATGCAGCCCTACGAGGAGAAGCGCGCCTCGTACGCCGCCGACGTCACGTACGGCACGAACTCCGAGTTCGGCTTCGACTATCTGCGCGACAACATGGCGACCTCGCTGGAGGAGAAGGTCCAGCATGGCGGTCGACCGAAGCCCGAGGAGGGCAAGTCGCCGTACCACACGTTCGCGATCGTCGACGAGGTCGACAACATCCTGATCGACGAGGCGCGGACGCCGCTGATCATCTCCGGCGCGCCCGAGCAGGCGGCTGACTTCTACGCGAAGTTCGCGAAGCTGGCGCCGCAGATGCAGGCCGGCGAGACGCCCGAGGGCCTCGACCCGCGTGCCAAGAAGGAGTTCGTGGCGGACTTCGACTACGAGTTCGACGAGAAGCACAAGACCGTCGCGGTCACCGAGCGCGGTGTCGCAAAGGCCGAGCGGTTTCTCCGGATCGACCACCTGTACCGCGCCGAGAACGGCCACCTCGTCAACCACCTGATTCAGTCGCTCAAGGCCGAGTCGCTCTATAAGCGTGACGTCGACTACGCGGTCGTCGACGGCGAGGTCAAGATCATCGACGAGTTCACCGGTCGCATCCTCGAGGGCCGGCGCTGGTCGGAGGGTCTGCATCAGGCGGTCGAGGCGAAGGAGGGCGTGCGGGTCCAGGAGGAGAACCAGACCCTGGCCACGATCACCCTGCAGAACTACTTCCGGATGTACGACAAGCTCGCGGGCATGACCGGTACTGCGATCACTGAGGCCACCGAGTTCATGAAGATCTACGAGCTCGGCGTCGTCCAGATCCCGACGAACCGCCCGATGGTGCGCAAGGACCAGAACGATCAGGTCTACAAGACCAAGGACGGCAAGTGGAGCGCGGTGTCCCGGGAGATCGAGGAGCGCCACCTCGGCGGTCAGCCGGTGCTCGTCGGCACGATCTCCGTCGAGGTCTCCGAGCTGCTGTCGACCAATCTGACCAAGCGCGGCATCCCGCATCACGTCCTCAACGCCAAGCCCGAGCACGCGGAGCGCGAAGGCGAGATCATCGCCGAGGCGGGCGCGCCGGGCGCGGTCACGATTGCCACGAACATGGCGGGCCGCGGCGTCGACATCAAGCTCGGCGGCAACCCCGAGCACCTCACCCGGCTTGAGGTCAACAAGCAGCTTGGACTCAAGCCAGGCGATCCCGATTACGACGAGCACTACGAGCGGGTCCTCCCGGAGATCGAGCGCCGCATCGAGGACCTGCGCGAACAGGTGCTGGAGGCCGGTGGCCTGTTCATCCTCGGCACCGAGCGCCACGAGTCCCGCCGGATCGACAACCAGCTGCGCGGCCGCGCCGGTCGCCAGGGTGACCCGGGCGAGTCGCGCTTCTTCCTGAGCGCGCAAGATGACCTCGTGCGGCTGTTCGCCGGCGAGCGCATCTACAAGATCCTTGACCGTCTCGGCACGACCGACGACGAGGGCAACGAGGAGCCGATCGAGGCCGGGATGCTCTCCAAGCAGATCGAGAAGGCGCAGCGGAAGGTCGAGGAGCAGCACTTCCTGATGCGCAAGCACACGCTCGAGTACGACGACGTGCTCAACCAGCAGCGCGACGTCATCTACACCTACCGGGACGAGGTGCTCGAGGGCCGCGACATCAGCGACTCGGCCCGGGCCGAGGTGACGAACCTGATCGAGCGCCTCGTGCAGGAGTACACCGCCGGCGAGTTCGTCGAGGACTGGGACGTCACCGGACTGCTCAACCGGATGGCCGAGATCTTCAATCCGAGCGCCGAGATCATGAGCGTCGATCCTGACCGGGTCGACCGTGAGGAGCTGACCGCACAGCTCCAGGAGGAGGCGCTCGCGCAGTACGCGCGCCGCGAGCAGGATCTCGGCGAGGAGCTGATGCGCGCCCTCGAGCGGTTCCTGCTGCTGCAGATCATCGACCAGCGCTGGCGTGAGCATCTGTACGACATGGACTACCTCCGGGAGGGCATCCACCTCCGCGGCTTCGCCCAGATCGAGCCGCTCGTCGCCTACAAGAACGAGGCATTCGAGCTGTTCCGTGACCTGATGAACTCGGTCTGGGGCGACTTCGCCAGGATGATCTTCCACGTCGAGGTCACCGTCGAAGGCGAGGACGGCGGTGCGCCGCCGCCAACGCCGAGCCGCCCCGCGTCCCGCGCGAGCTCCGCCACCGGCGGCGGCCGCGTGAGCTACAGCGGCGGCGGGATGGCGCAGCCGAGCGCTCTGGCGATGGCCGCTGCGGCGGCCGGCGCCGCCGGCCCGGAGGCGGCCGGCTACGCCGAAGACGAGGACGGCGGCGGAATCCTGCCTCCGCCCGTCGAGCAGCGCCGCGTCGACGAGTCAGAGCAGATCGGGCGCAACGACCCGTGCTGGTGCGGCTCGGGCAAGAAGTACAAGAAGTGCCACGGCGCCTAGCGCCGTCGACGGGCGACCCTAGCCCCGGATCCGCAGGAGGACGACCGCGGCCACGTAGGTGAGGCCGGCGATCGCGCCCAGCCACGTGTACGGGGCGCCGCTGTGGCCGCGCGCCACCTCGACGATGAAGGCGACGATGACGGCGATGATCAGGATGACGCCCGCGATCGCGGTGGCCTGGAGGTCGATCTGTTGGAAGCGCTCGTCACGGCCGTCGCCGCGCAGGCCGCGGATCGTCTCGCTGCGTCCGCCGAACAGGACGGCGGCTCCGAACGCGACCATGATCCCGAGGGAGACGAACCCGCTCCCGGCGTGGCCGCCGGCGGCCTGCGCGATGAGCAGCACGATCCCGAGCGCGACGGCAAACGCGGGCAGAAACCACTTGGACTTAGTCATTGGCATCGAAGATCTCCTCAACCGGGGTGCCGAAGAAGCGGGCGAGTGCGATCGCGAGCGGCAGGGAGGGCGTGTAGCGCTCCTGCTCGATCGAGTTGATCGTCTGCCGCGAGACGTCCATCGCGGTCGCGAGCTGGCCCTGGGACAGGCCGCGGGTCGTACGTAGTTCTCGGATCAGATTCCGCATTCCGCTGTCTGTCAAGTTGGCTTGACATGTGTCAAGGTAGCTTGACATCGCAAGGCTGTCAAGCAAACTTGTCATGGATTTGACCGGTACCCTCCGCGACGATGGAGGAGCGCGCGTCAGATCAGGATCGTGAGCAGGCCGCCGAGCAGATCCGCGATCACTACGCCGCGGGACGTCTCACCGACGATGAGCTCGACACGCGGGTTCAGGCCGTCTACGCGGCTCAGACGACCGCCGAACTGCGGGGCCTGCTCGCCGATCTGCCGATCCTCCCTGAGGTGCAGGCGCGCCAGGAGCGAGCCGCGCTCGTCGAGCGCCGCTCGCATCTCCAGCGACGGCTGATTCAGCAGGCCGGCGGGAGCGTGATCGCGTTCGCCGTCTGCACGGGGATCTGGGCGGCGACGGGAGCCAGTGGTTCCTTCTGGCCGATCTGGATCGCGCTCATCGCGGTCATCGGCCTGCTCAAGAGCGGCTGGGACTTGTACGGCCCGGCACCCGATCTCGACGCCGTCGAGGAGCGGCTCAACCAAAAGAGCGCCCGGAGCGGTCAACGCGACCAGCGTCACCTCGACCGCGATGACCGCCGGGACCAGCGCCGGCTCGACCGGGCGGATCGACGCGATCGCCGCTGACGGGGTTGCTGCTACGGTAGCGCTGCATGGCCACCGCCCCTTCAGAGCCGCTCTCCCAGCGTCTCGCGGCAATCCGCGAACAGCTCAAGCTGCTTGCGGACTATCTTTGACCCCGCTGCGCTGAGCGAGCGCGCATCCGCGCTCGAAGACGAGATGGGGGCGCCCGGGTTCTGGGATGACCAGGAACGGGCCGCGCGCACGACGGCGGAGCACGCCCGCGCGTCCCGCAAGCTGGCGACGTACCGCGAGCTCGCGCAGGACGTCGAGGATCTCGAGCCACTCGCGGAGCTTGCCGAGGAGGACCCCGAGTTGAGCGGCGAGTTCGAGGAGCAGATCCGCGCCGTCCAGGAGCGGCTCGATGCGCTGGAGGAGGAGCGGCTGTTCTCCGGCCGCTACGACAGCGGCAACGCGCTCGTCACGATCAACGCCGGCGCCGGCGGCACCGACGCGCAGGACTGGGCGGAGATGGTGCTCAGGATGGAGATGCGCTGGGCCGAGAAGCGCGGCTTCGAAGCCGAGCTGCTTGAGGCCTCGCCGGGGGAGGAGGCCGGGATCAAGTCGGCGACGTTCATGGTCAAGGGCGAGAACGCCTACGGGCTCTACGGGAGCGAGAAGGGCGTCCACCGGCTGGTCCGGCTCTCGCCGTTTGACGCCGCCCATCGGCGGCAGACGAGCTTTGCCGGCGTCGAGGTCTCACCGGTCGTCGACGAGATCGACGACATCGCCATCGACGACGACGACCTCCAGATCGACACCTATCGGGCGAGCGGCGCCGGCGGCCAGCACGTCAACAAGACCGACTCGGCGGTCCGGATCACGCACAAGCCGAGCGGGATCGTCGTGCAGTGCCAGAACGAGCGCTCCCAGTCATCGAACAAGGCGGAGGCGATGACGATGCTCCGCTCCAAGCTGCTTGAGCTCGAGGAGCGCAAGCGACGCGAGGAGATCGCCCGGGAGAAGGGGGAGGCGCAGGACGTCAACTTCGGCTCGCAGATTCGCTCCTATGTCCTGCACCCCTACTCGATGGTCAAGGACCACCGCACGGACTTCGAGGTCGGCGACACGAGCCGCGTGCTCGACGGCGATCTCGACGGGTTCATCCGTGCGTACCTGCTGAAGGCCGCCCGGTGAGCACCCGACCGGCGCCGGCGCAGCCGACGGCGCCGTATCTCGATGCCGTCACGGCATACGGGTTCCGCGGCTCGACGCGGTTTCATGTCCCGGGCCACAAGGGAGGGACCGGTGCTGATCCCGGACTGCGCAACGCGCTCGGCGACCGGGCATTCGAGCTCGATGTCCCCCAGGACATCGAGGGGATCGACGTCGGTCCCTCGCCGACCCCGTATGAGCGCGCGGAGCGGCTCGCGGCCGACGCCTACGGCGCCGCCCGCACCTGGTTTCTCACCAACGGCGCCAGCCAGGGCAACCACGCACTGTGCCTTGCACTCGCCCCGCCCGGCGCGTGCGTCGTGCTCCAGCGCAACTCCCATGCGAGCCTCGTCGACGGGCTGATCCTCAGCGGCGGCCGAGCGACCTTCGTCGCTCCGGAGTACGACACCGAGCTCGGGATGGCCCATGGCGTCACGCCGGAGGCACTCGAGCAGGTGCTCGCTCAGACGCCAGAGGCGCGAGCCGCGTTCATCGTCTCCCCGACGTATTACGGGATGGCCGCGGACGTGGCGGCGTGCGCCGAGGTCGCCCATGGCGCCGGCGCTGCGCTGATCGTCGACAACGCCTGGGGCGCCCACTTCGGTTTTCACCCGTCGCTGCCCGAGACACCGCTGCGGCTCGGCGCCGACGCGATCATCGCCTCGACCCACAAGATCGTCGGCAGCCTCACGCAGTCGGCGATGCTGCTCGTCCGCGACGGCGAGCGGCTCGACGTCGACGCGATCGCTCGCGCCGTCCGCCTCCTGCGTTCGACGAGCCCGAGCGCGCTCCTGATGGCCTCGCTCGACGCCGCTCGGCGCCAGCTCGCGATCCACGGTGAGGCGCTGCTCGAGCGGACGATCGCCGCCTCGGCGGTGGCACGGGAGGCGATCGCCTCAGTCCCCGGCTGCGCCGTCGTCGACGGGTCGTTCGTCGGGCGTCCGGGCATCGCCGGCTGGGATCCGTTGCGGATCGTCGTCGACATCCGGGGGACGGGCTGCACCGGCTACGAGGTCGCGAGCGCACTGCGTGCCTCCTACGACATCTACGTCGAGCTCGCGACGCACGCAACGCTCGTCCTCGTGCTCGGGATCGCCCAGCCGGTCGAGCCGCTCGAGCGCCTCGCCCATGACTTCGCGGAGACCGTCAAGCGGATCGGGCGACCGGGCGAGACTCCCGCCATCGCCCGGGGCGCGGGCGCATTCGAGCACGAGACGGCGGTCGCGCCTCGCGACGCATTCCTCGGTCCCGGCGAGACGGTTTCGGTCGACGATGCCGTGGGCCGGATCTCGTGCGAGTCGATCGCCGGATACCCGCCCGGGGTGCCCGCACTGCTGCCCGGCGAGCGGATCACGACCGAGGTGATCACCTATCTGCGCGAACTGACGGCCGCCGGCGCACGATTGCACGGGGCCGCCGATCCGACGTTCGCGACGATCCGGGTCCTGATTGACGGCGAGCGTTAGGTCAAGCGCCGGGTCCTCGGGCGGCCCGCTCACGCGGGTCCCCGCCTACGCGCTCGTCGGCGTCGCGATCGGGTCGGTCCAGTTCGGGTCCGCAATCGCGGCAAAGCTGTTCGCCGACGTGGGATCGAGCGGCGTCGCGCTCCTGCGCCTCGCCTCGGCGTCGATCGTCCTGCTCGCACTGTGGCGACCGCGCCTCGCCGGACGCAGCCGCCACGAGTTGGCGGTCGGCGCGGGACTCGGGGTCGTGCTCGCCGGGATGAACCTCTCGTTTTACGCGGCGCTTGATCGGATCCCGCTCGGGATCGCGGTCACGATCGAGTTCGTCGGACCGCTGAGCGTCGCGGTGGTCGGCTCGCGGCGTCGGCTCGACTTCCTGTGGGTCCTGCTCGCGGTGGCCGGAATCCTCGCGTTGACCCACGGGAGCACTCACCACCTGAGCGCGGTCGGGATCCTGTTCGCGCTGCTCGCGGGCGCGTTCTGGGCGGCGTACATCCTGCTCAACTCGCGGGTCGGCCGGGCGTTTGAGGGTGGCACCGGGATCGCGTTCGCGATGTGCGTGGGCACGGTGGTGGCGCTGCCCTTCGGCATCGTTCAGGGTGGGTCACACCTCCTCACCGCCCACGCGCTCCTCGTCGGCTCGGCCGTGGGGATGCTCTCCTCGGCAATTCCCTATTCGTTTGAGAACGAGGCCCTGCGCCGCATCCGCGCGAGCGTGTTTGCGGTGTTCATGAGTGTCGAGCCCGCGGTCGCGGCGCTCGCCGGATTCCTCGTGCTCGGGCAGGCACTCGGAGCGCGTGCGATCGCCGGGATCGCGCTTGTGATCGCCGCCTCGATCGGGGCCTCACGCAGCGCGCGCAAGGCCCCGGTCGACGTCTAATCGGGCGTCATTTCGTGACGATGATCGTCCCGTGCATGTTCGGGTGGATCAGGCACACGAACTTGTAAACGCCGGGCTTCGTGAACTTGATCCGGCCCGAGGCCGGGACCTGCGGCGTGCCTGAGTCGCGATCCATCGCGCCCAGACCGCCGAAGCCATCGCCGTGTGAGGTCGGCGAGAGCAGGATCGGCTGGGTCGGGCTGCTCGGGTAGACGCCCTGCGCCGGGAAGTGCGGCGACGTGAACGCCTTCTCGAGCGACGCGATCACCTTCTTCGGACCGAACGTTGCCGTGTGGGTCTCACGCGTATCGGCCGACATGAAGAACCGCACGACGGTCCCTCGCTTGACCTTCAGCTTGCCGGGATACATGTTGAACAGCTCGACCCCGGCGTTATTCGAAATGCCGAGGCTCACCTGACCTGCCGGCACCTTCGTGCGCGCGAGCGTCTTGGCTGCGCTCAGATCCGTCTTGATCTGCTGCTTGAGGGCGACCGCGTCCTGGGAATCACTCGGGATCGCCGCACCCGTCGGTTTGACGACGACCTCACCGACCATCCCGTAGTGGACGTCGCAGAAGTACTTGTACGTCCCCGGCTTGGTGAAGGTCACGTTGAGTGGCGTCGGCGGGCCGCCCGGAAGACCGCTGTCGATCCGGGTGCTGCCGTCGTAGGTGGTCGCGCCGCTCGGCGCGAGCAGAGCCGGGTTGAGGCCAACGTTGGGGACCTTGCCGTTGAACCAGAACGGGTTCCCGGCGGCGTCATTGATGCCGGTGGCCGTGGTCCCCGGCGTCAGTAGCGGAAGATCGCCCTGGCCCGAGCCCGGCAGGTCGATGGTATGGAACCCGGCGATGACGAACGACACGGTGTCGCCGGTATTGATCGTCACCCGATGCTGGAAGAAGTCGTTGACGTCCGGGCTGTTCTGGCTGACGAACTTCTTGCCAAGGACCTTGATGGCCAGCGATTGGGTCGATGGCGGAGGCCCCGCGTAGACGGTCTTCGTATGTGCCGCCGCGCCCGCGGGCACGGCGAGTAGAGCGGCAGCCGCAACTGCGGCCGCACCCACCCCGGTCTGCCTTCTCATGACACCCCCATGAGGTCAAGCGGTTGATCCTGTCTCGCACAACCCTATACACACGGGCGGCGGCGGCGGCGGCGGGGCGGTTTCTTTGTTGAACCGGCCCGGCCCGCCGCCGCGTCCGCGGGGAGTTACTTCCGCACGACGATGGTGCCGTGCATGAACGTGTGGATGAGACAGATGTAGTGGTAGACGCCCGGCTTGGTGAACTTCAGCTTGCCGGACAGCGGGATCGTCTTCGTCGCCGCATCGGCGTCGAGGAACCCGGTGTTGACGTACCCGTTGCCATGCGCCGTCGGCGTCACCCGCGGCGGCCCGAGGGCCGGACTGTCCGACGGGTAGAACGCCTGCTGCAACGGCGCCGGCGAGAGGATCGAGTTGGCGACCGTCGTCAGGTAGCTCCCGGGTCCGAACGTCGCGGTGTGGACCTCACGGCTGTACTTCGTCATCCGGAAGGTCACGACGGTGCCGCTCTTCACGACGAGGCGTGACGGGAACATCGCGAAGTCCTCGATCCCGCCGGGGGCGGTGACGCCGAGGTCGACCGTGTTATGCGGGAGCTTCGTCTTGAACACCCGCTTGGCGCCCTGCTCGATCGTCTTCACCTGGGCGGCGAGGGCGGCGCGGTCCTGCTTGGCGGACGGGATCGACTGTCCGCTCGGCTTGACGACGACGTACCCAACCATCCCAGGATGGATGTCGCAGAAGTACTTGAACGTCCCTGTCTTCGTGAACGTGACCGTCAGCGGCTTCACCGGCCCATTAGCTGGAGCCGGGTTGAGGATCCGCTTCGTTCCGTCGTAGGTGGTGCCCGGCTGTGGGATTACGACCCGGGCGTTCAGCGACAGGTGTGGCACCTTGCCGTTGAACCAGAACGGATTTCCTGCCGCGTCGTTCGCGCCGGTGACCGCCGAGCCGGTGAGGATCAGCGGAACCGGCTTCCCGGTCGCGTCAGGTAGATCGACGGTGTGGAAGCCGTTGGTGATGAACTTCACCGAGTCTCCGGTGTGGATCGTCACCCGCGTCAGGAAGAACGCGTTGATGGCCGCCCCGTACTTCGAGATCACCTTGGTGACCGCCGGCGGCTCACCGGCGTAGACCGTCTTCGTCGTTGTCGCGCCGGCGGTTGCCGGAATCGCAAAGAGGGCGGCGACAGCGCACAACGCTGCCCATACCCCGGTACCTCGTCTCATGAATCTCCCCGTTGAGTCGGTTGTGGCCGCATCGCCAACCCTACCGGGAGTGAGGGTCGCGGCGCCACCGGGCGGGCGGAACTACCCGGCGGCGCCGCGTGACGTCCTCTCACATCGGGTCGGAATCGGCTAGCGGCTGGGCGCGGCTGACGGCGGCCGTGGGATGAGGCGATGCGAGCATCGTCGATTCCCACGGGTGGCGTCAGGGCGTCCAGACGCCGCCGAAACGATCCGAACTTAGGGATGCCTACGCCTTGACCCGGAACACCTGCCCGGTCAGTTCACCGACGTAGATCCAGCCGTCGTTGGCGGCGAGACCGACGATCGGGGCGACGAATCCGGTCAGCAGCGGCGTGACGGCACCGCCGCTGAGCGGCATCGACACGACCTGCTGCTTGCCGAACTCCGACATGTAGAGCCGCTTGCCGACGATCGCCAGGCCCATCACGTCCGTGTGCGGCGCGAAGAGCTTGAACGGCTTCGCAAAGCCCTTGCAGGCCTTCTTCTTGATCCAGTTGCACTGCGGGAACCCGAAGTTGTCGCCCTGCTTGACCTTGAGCAGGAAGTCAGGCGGGTTCTTGGCCCCGCTGTCCTGGCCGAGATCGCTCACGAACGGCGACTTTGAGCCCGGTGCAAACGCGAGCTGCCACGGCTGGCGGATCCCCGATGCGAACACCTTCAGGCCCTTCCCGTTCGGCTTGACCGAGAGGACGTCGTAGACGTACGGCGTCTTCGCCGGCCCATGGTCGCCTTGGCTGATCAGGCCCACGTCGACCCCGAAGTACAGCCGGCCGTCTGGCCCGTAGGCGATCCCATTGAGGCCGTCGAGCTTCTTCGGCGCAGTCCAGACGACCTTCTGGGTCGTGAACTTCGTGCCGTTCCAGCCGCTCCAGGCGAATACCTGCCACTTGGCGCCGCTTCCGGAGACCGTCCCGCCGGTGACATAGAGCGTGCCCTTATGCCAGACGACACCGGCGACGAACACCGGGCCCGGGAGCTTTGTCGGTGTACCGTTCTTGACCGCCCAAACACCGCCGTTCGGGGGTCCGGAACTGCTGTCGGCGCCGCCGTCCCCGACGAACATCGTCCCGGCACCGAACGCGAACGAGGTCGGCGTTGGAATCCCGCTCGTGACGAGCTGCACGGCATTGCCGTTATGCGACGTCGGCGGTGGTGGCGGCCCGCTGGCTGCGGTCGCGGTCGCGGTCAGCGTCAACGCTGCAACCGCGGCGACGCCCAGCGACTTCACTGTGCGTGAAAACATCTGCCCTCCATAGGAGAATCGTTTGATCCGCGGACGGATGGCCCCTGGCCCCTGAAGCCCCCTTCGCCTTCCCCGCGGCGAATGAACGGACCGTAGCAAACGCATATCGCGGTCCCGGCTATCCTCGCCCGCCATGGCCGAGCCCGCCGTCAGCGCCGAGTATGTCGAGCTGGTTCGGCGCGCCCTCGCCGAGGATGTCGGGGACGGCGACGTCACCACCCGGGCGACGGTGCCAGAGTCCGCCCGGGCGGAAGCGCTCATCACCCAGAAGGTGCCCGGAGTGGTGTTCGGGGTCGATGTCGCGGAGGCGACCTTCCGGGAACTCGATCCGACGGTCGAGATCGAGCGCCTGTGTCGGGAGGGCGAGTGGCGCGAGCGCGGCGAGGTGATGCGCGTCACCGGGTCAGCACGAGCGATCCTGACCGGCGAGCGCACCGCGCTCAACTTCCTTCAGCGGCTATCCGGCGTCGCGACGCTGACGGCTCGCTGTGTGCGCGCGGTGGCCGGAACGGGCGTTCGGATCCTCGACACGCGCAAGACAACGCCTGGACTGCGGACGCTGGAGAAGGCCGCGGTCGCCGCCGGCGGCGGCACGAACCACCGCGCCGGGCTCTACGACGCGATCCTGATCAAGGAGAACCACGCGGCGCTCGCCGGTGGAGTGGGGCCGGCCGTCCAGGCCGCGCGGGCTGCCGCGCCAGGGCTCCTGCTCGAGGTCGAGTGCCGCGATCTCGCCGAGGTCGACGAGGCCCTCGCGGCGGGAGCGCCGCGGATCCTGCTGGACAACATGAGCGTCGATCAGTTGCGGGCGGCGGTGGCCTATGTGGCGGGCCGCGCCGAACTCGAGGCGAGCGGTGGACTGACCCTGGAAACGCTCCGGGACGTCGCAGCCACCGGCCTACAATTCATCTCAGTCGGAGCATTGACCCACAGTGCGCCGGCCCTCGACCTCTCCCTCATCCTTCACCCCTTGCCATGAACCTTCCGATGCTCGGAGCGACCGACGCGCCGCTCCTCCTCGAAGACATCCCCGCCCTCCGGGACGAGGTGCGCGCGCTCGCCGCCGAGCGCGGCGCGGTCATCCTCGCCCACAACTACCAGCTGCCGGAGATTCAGGACGTCGCCGATTTCGTCGGGGACTCGCTCGGCCTCTCCCGCCAGGCGGCGGCGGCCGACTCTGAGCTGATCGTCTTCTGCGGCGTGCACTTCATGGCCGAGACGGCCTCGGTTCTGAGCCCGGAGAAGCGTGTCCTGATCCCCGATCTCGACGCCGGCTGCTCGCTCGCTGACTCGATCACCGCCGAGCAGCTCCGCGGCTGGAAGGCGAAGCATCCCGGTGCGGTCGTCGTCATGTACGTCAACACGTCAGCCGACGTCAAGGCCGAGACCGACTACTGCTGCACGTCATCGAACGCGGTCGCCGTCGTCGAGCACATCCTCCGCGAGCATGGGGCGGGCGGGCGTGAGGTCGAGATCCTGTTTGGTCCGGACATGTTCCTCGGTGCCTACGTCGAGAAGACGATCGGCCGCTCGATGCACGTGTGGGACGGCGAGTGCCACGTCCACGCCGGGATCAAGCCGGACGACATCAGGGCCGTGCGGGCCGCCCACCCCGGGGCCGAATTCCTCATCCATCCTGAGTGCGGCTGCTCGACGAGCGTCATGGAGTACGTCGCCGCCGGTGACGTCTCCTCCGACGGCGTCCACATGCTCTCGACCGGCGGGATGCTCGATTACGCGCGGGACCATCAGCACGGAGCCGCCGTGGTCGCCACCGAGACCGGAATGCTCTATCCGCTCCGCCAAGCGGCGCCGGACGTCGAGTTCATCGCCGCCAACGAGGCCGCCCACTGCCGGTTCATGAAGATGATCACGCTGCCGAAGCTGCGAGACGCGCTGCGGGACGACGTGTTCGAGGTGAAGGTGCCGGCGTCGATCGCTGACCGGGCGCGGGTGCCGATCGAGCGGATGGTCGCGATCGGGTAGGTCCGGCCGGCCGCGCACGAGCGACTGTTTCGCACGGCAGCGGCAACCTGAACGACCAAAACGTAGGACAGCGCGCTGCGAATGGCCAAAACGCATGTCAGCGCCAGCCGGTAGCGGCGCTTTCGTCCGTTTCGGCCCAGGATCGACCTGAACGCAAGAAAGCTCTGAGGATCACCCGCGCTGGCAGGCGTTTTGGTCGCCATCGGGGTGCTGACATGCGTTTTGGTCGCGCCCGGCGCGGCCGCGCAGCGGGGACCGAGACTCGGCCCAGCCCGCCCTACCCGACCGGGGCGAGCAGGTCGAGCCCGCTGTTGACCACCCGCCGCACCGCGGGCATCGAGACCCGCTTGCGCTCGAACTCGGCGGGGGTGTAGCAGTGGACGTCCGCGTGGGCGCCCATCTCGAGGGCGTCCCACAGCGAGCCGGCCTGATAGACGCGCTCGAGCCACGGAATGCCGTCATAGGCGCGGGAGACGAGCACGACGATGTACTCAGGGCCGCGCTCGCGCTGCGGTGGCGCGCCGTGCTCGTCATCGACGCGTGCGCCACCGAGCCACGCCGTCTCGATCGGCCAGCGGTCGCTGATCCGGTTCAGGTAGCTGCGTAGCTCGTGCCGGTTCACGGGCGTGCCCACGTCCTCCACGTCGCGATTGTCGCCGCCGCGTGGCCGGAGCGCAAATCGCGCTCGGGTTCGATCGATTCAGTACTTGACGATCGCGGCGACCATCGGGCCCATCATCACGATCGAGGCGTCGTTGCTCGGGCCGTCGATGAAGAGCACGAACGCGAGCATGTGGCCGTGTTGGGCCTGGCAATACCCGGCCAGGTTGGTGACGTTGTTGAGCGTCCCGGTCTTCCCGATGCAGCGGCCCTGGGCGACGGTGCCGACGCCGATCCGACGGGTCGTGCCGTTGACGCCGACGACGGGGAGTGAAGGCAGGAGCACGTGACCGGTCGGGGTATGCCACACCCTGCGCAGGAGCACGAGCACCTGCGCGGGGGAGGAACGATCGTCACGTGAGAGCCCGGAGCCGTCGACGATGCCGGGGTGGATCCCGTAGTGGGCCACCTGATGCGAGATCACGTCCGCGCCGGAGGAAATGCTCCCGCTGTGGCCGTAGCGGCTTCCGAGCTGCTTGGTGAGCAGCTCCGCGAACAGGTCATCCGAGCGGAAATTCATCAGGTCGATGAGGACCTTCAGCGTGGGGGAGTGCGCGGAGGCGAGCTTGTGCGCGTGCCGGGGCGCCTTCTCGCTGTACGGCGCCGCCGTCGCCTCGATGTGCACGGCGCGCATGGCGGCGACGAACTGCTTGACGGCGAACAGCGAGGGGGACACCTTGCCGTCGGTGGCGCCGTGGTCGTAGACGAGCGCACTCATCTGGCCGCCGAAGTCCGGGATGTCCGGAGCGAGGTCGGTCATCATGCCGCCGCGGTGGGCGTCGAACAGCGATTCGTCGGCGATCACCTGGCCGGTGACGCGGTGGATTCCCTGCGCCGAGAGCTGGGCGGCGAGCTGTGCGGTGGTCGGCCCGTAGCCGAGCTCGTAGACATGGTTAAAGCCGCCGTCACCGAACGTCGGATCACCCGCTCCGCGCAGATACAGGTTGCCGTGCCAGGTCCCGGCGCCGTCGAGGTGCCCGGCGCCGAGCACCGTCGTGTGCAGGCGGAAGCTCGGCTTGAACTTGCCCAGCAGCGCGACCGTCGTGTAGAGCTTCTCGACCGACGCCGGGGGACGAACCGAGTTCGGGCGCAGCGTGAACACTGTCTGATGGGCGGTCAGGTCGTAGACGGCGGCACCCGTATGTGGCCCGGCCTTCTTCAGCGCCGCAGTCAGCGCTGCCCGTAGGCGGCGCATCGCCGGCGTGAGGTGGTGGTGGTGGTGCGAGCGGCTATGGGCGGAGGCGACGACCGGATCGTCGACCCCATGAGCCTGGACATGGCTGCCCGATCCGCCGCCACACCCAAGTAGCGCCAGACATACGACCAGCAAGCCCCCTGCGACGCCCCGGCGTGCTATGCCGCCTCCAGCTCCTCCGCCGTGTGCGGTCCAACGACGGCGACGGATAGCTCGTCGGCCACCCGGGCGGCGATGTCGCGGACCTCCTTGACGCTCACGGCGTCGAGCAATTCGATCGAGCGGTCAGGATCGACCGGCTCGCGGTAGACGATCGTCTGCTGGGCGGCATGCCGGGCAACGGCGCCGGTGTTCTCGAACGCGATCGCGCGAGCGCCCGCGGCGTAGGCACGGGCGCGCTCGACCTCGCCGTCGCTCGGTCCCTGCTCGCGTAGCTCGGTCACGATCTCTCGCATTCGCTGGTACGCCTCCACGCACTTGCTCGACTCAAGTCCGGCTGACAGCTGCAGCACCGGAACGTCCGCGTAAGCATGCGGGAACGAGTGGACGGAATACGCCAGTCCCCGCTGCTCGCGGATCTCGTCGAACAGGCGCGAGCCCATCGAGCCGCCGAGCAGCGTCGAATAGATGACCAGCGCCGCGCGTTCGGAAGGCTTCGTGACATCGATCGCGGGACGGTACGACATTCGCAGATGCGATTGGTTGGAATCACGTTCGTGAACACGCACGCGGGGCGAGAACGTGGGAGCGGGCTCATATGCCTCGGGATCAGGCTCCGGCGCGAACCGAGAGAACAGGTCATCGAGCTCACCGTTGGCGGGAAGCGCATCGAGGTTGCCCACCGCGAACGCCGCTCCCCGCGACGGAGACCAGCGCCGGGAGCGAAACGCGACGATCGCGTCGCGCGTGAACGTGTCCCGGATGTGCTCGACGGTGCCAAGGACCGGCCGCCCGAGCGGATGGTCACCGAACACGGCCTCGTCGATCAGGTGCTCAGCGATCGTCGCCGGCTGATCGCCGGCCCGGGCGATCTCCTGGACGACGACGCCCCGCTCGCGATCGAGCTCGTCGGCGTCGATCCGCGGCCGCCCGACGAAGTCGGTGAGCAGGTCCGCGGCCTCGAGCGCGCGGCTCGCGCGGACGGTGATGTGGAAGGCGACGAGATCGTGCGAGGTGTAGGCGTTGAGCACCGCGCCGATGCTCTCGGCGGCCTCGTTGACGTCACGGTAGGTCGGGTACTTCTCGCCGCCCTTGAACACGAGATGCTCGAGGAAATGGGCCATCCCGTTTTCCTCCGGACGCTCGGTCCGTGCGCCCGCGTCGAACGCGATGAGGAGGGTCAGTGCCCGTGTTCCCTGCACCTCGACTCGGTGCAGCGGCATCCCGTTGGCCAGGGTTTGGGAGGAGATTGTCGGCATGTGAAGAACGGTAGCGAGCGGAGCGCGGAAGGCCCCAGAACATCGGGCATTTACCGGCCTACACCGGCGTTGGGCCGGGCAAACCGCCTGCAAATCTCGTTGCAAGGGTCGTTCTGGGTAGCCCTCACAACAGGGGCGTCGCTACTGTGCGGCGCACCCTATGGCTAGAGATCAAATCGCACAGCAACGTACTGGGCGGCGCCGCGCCCCGGCGCCCGTCGCCCGCCCGCAGAAGGCCGCACCCGGCCGGAGCGGATCCTCCGTCATCGAATTTCGCGGCGTCTCAAAGCACTACGTCGGCGCCGGCAACATCGGGCTCGATCAGGCCACGTTCTCGATCGACCGAGAGGACTTCGTGTTCCTCGTCGGCAGCACCGGATCCGGCAAGTCGACCGTGATGCGGCTGCTGATCAAGGAACTCGAGCCGACGGAGGGCAGGATCACCGTCGCCGGACACGATCTCTCGGAGATCACCCGCAAGCGGGTCCCGTATTACCGGCGCAACGTCGGCGTCGTGTTCCAGGACTTCAAGCTGCTCCCGAACCGCACCGTGTACGACAACGTCGCCTACGCGCTCCAGGTCACCGGTGGCGGTCGGCGCGAGATCCGGGCCAAGGTGCCGGACATCCTCCGCCTCACTGGCCTTTCGACGAAGCTCCACAATTACCCCGACCAGCTCTCCGGCGGCGAGCAGCAGCGCGTGTCGATCGCGCGGGCGTTCGTCAACCATCCGCCGCTGCTGCTGGCCGACGAGCCGACCGGAAACCTCGACCCGGAGACGAGCATCGACATCATGCGGCTGCTCTACCGGATCAACCGGACCGGCACGACCGTGCTCGTGGCCACCCACGATGCGTCGATGGTCGACAAGATGCGTCGGCGCGTGCTCGAACTGTCCCGCGGCCGAATCGTCCGCGACGAGTCGGCCGGCCTGTATGCGCGTGACGAGACCACGCGCGAGTTCGCTCAGCGGCTGCGTCAGCCCCCGACTCGGCCGCCCGGCCTCTAGGAGGTTCCCGTGCGCATCGGCTTCTTCCTGCGCGAGTCATTCCGCGCCATGCGTCGCAATGCCGCCCCGTCGTTTGCGGCGCTCGCGACGGTGCTCGTGACGATCCTCGTGCTCGGCGTGTTCATCCCGATCGTCCAGGCGACGAACGGGGCCGCCAACAGCGTCCGCGGCCGCGTGCTCGTCGACGTCTACATGAAGAGCAAGGCGACGGCAGCCGATGACGCCCGCGTGCGCAAGGAGATCCTCGCCATCCAGCACGTCCGCACGGTGCAGTTCGTCTCCAAGCAGCAGGCCTACGCGAGCCAGTCCAAGCGCGACCCGCAGGCGTACGCCCTGCTGGCCTCGAACCCGCTGCCGGACACGTTCCACGTGATCCCCGACAACCCCTCGAACGTCCTCTCCGTCCGCAACGCGCTCACTCCGCCGGCCTCCGGGGGTGGCACCGGAACGATCGACGCCGCGGTGCAGAGCGTGTCGAACAAGAAGAGCGACACGAAGAAGATTCTCGAGGTCACGAACCTGGTGACGATCACCGCGGCGGTGCTCACCGTGCTGCTGACGATCGCGTCGGTCCTGCTGATCGCCAACACGATCCGTCTCTCGCTGTACGCCCGTCGGCGCGAGGTCGAGGTGATGAAGCTGGTCGGGGCGACCGACTGGTTCATTCGTTGGCCGTTCGTGATCGAAGGGATCATCGTCGGGGCGGTCGGGGCGGCGCTCGCGATCGCGGTGCTCGGCATCACGAAGGTCGCGCTGCTTGACCCGCTCGCCAACCATTGGACGCTGATCGCGGCGCCGCAGACGATCGCATTCACGGGCCTTGTGGCCATTCTGCTCGGTGCCGGGATCCTCGTTTCGGCGCTCGGCTCGGGTCTGTCACTGCGGCGCTTCCTGCGCGTGTAAGGGTTCCTGCCACGAACGTGCGCTCGCCTGCGCGCGTCTCGCGGCGTGGAAGCGGCCGTCCGAAGGGGCCTGTGGTTCGCCACGGGCCCCTTTTGCATGGTCGCCCGGACGAGGGGCTCCGCCCAACTCTTACCGGCTCGCGCGGAGCGCTTCGTCCCTGCTAAACCGCCAACCTTTGGCCCTGTGGACAAGTTAACAGACATGTGAGCGTTCACAACCGGCCGTTGGTGGGTACCCACTAGGCCGTCCGTCCAACTATCGCTTGCATTTCGGCCGGGGCAGGCGAACAAAGGAGAGGTCCATGCATCACGCCTCACGCCTCCCTCAGAGGCTCGTGGCCGCTGCATCGGCATGCGTACTGGCAGCGGGTGTCGTTGCGGTCGCAGCTGTAGGAGCGTTCGCGCGCTCTCACCACAGCCGCCAGACGACGTCGCACACGCGCAGCGGGGGCTGCACGACAATCAGCAAAGCCAGATGGGGAAACCTGACCCTTTCTCAGGACCCCAACAGCGGCAAGAGCGTCGATATCTACACCTTGACCAGCGGGAAGGGGATGCAGGTCAAGATCGGTACCCTCGGCGGGATTGTCCAGTCGATCCGGGTGCCTGACCGCGCTGGCGGTACCAGGAACGTCGCCCTCGGCTTCCCGGCCAACCAGGCGGGTCTGACGCAGTACGAGACGATGTTCTTCAACCCGCCGACAGGCGGCTCGGGGAACACGTATTTCGGCGCGATCATCGGGCGTTACGCGAATCGCATCGCGAACGCGACGTTCGACCTGAACGGAACGACGTACAACCTGCCGGCCAACAACGGGCCGAACACGTTGCACGGCGGGCCCGATGCGTACAACGCGAACCTGTGGGATGCGACGATCCTGCGCACCCCCTGCAACAGGGTTTCGTTGCAGCTCACCTACACCGACCCGGCGAACAAGAACGGGTTCCCCGCCGAGGTCGCGAACACGGTGACGTACACGGTCACCAACCAGAACGCACTGCAGATCCACTACAGCTCAAAGAACAACGACCAGACGCTGAAGACCGTCATCAACCTCACCAACCACACGTACTTCAACCTGGCTGGCGAGGGTTCCGGTGACGTCTTCAACCAGTTGCTGCAGATCCCCGCTAACAAGTTCCAGCCGACCGACGCGAACCTGATTCCAACGGGTTTCGCGAGCGTGGCGGGAACGCCGTTCGACTTCCGTCGGGCGAAGCCGATCGGCCGCGACATCCTCGACGCCTCGGCGCCGCAGGGAGATCAGCTGGTGACCGCGCATGGCTATGACCACAACTGGGTCCTCAACGGCGGTCTCACGACCTTCGAGAAGCTGGCGGCGATCGCCAAGGACCCGACGAGCGGCATCACGCTGACGGCGCTGACGACGGAGCCCGGTGTCCAGATGTACACCGGCAACTTCCTCGTCGGTGACCTCGTCGGCACGAGCGGCCATACCTATCGGCAGTCCGATGGGTTCACGCTCGAGACGCAGCATTTCCCGGACTCGCCACACCATCAGGGTGATCCTGCGTGGCCGTCCGTGGTCCTCAATCCGGGCGCCACGTTCACGTCGGC
This sequence comes from uncultured Solirubrobacterales bacterium, assembly GCA_963850335.1. Taxonomy (GTDB): domain Bacteria; phylum Actinomycetota; class Thermoleophilia; order Solirubrobacterales; family Solirubrobacteraceae; genus Palsa-465. The sequence continues at coordinate 573,037 of CAWKKY010000006.1, forward strand.
GACGACCTACAAGTTCACGGTCGCCGGCGGACGCTCGCACCACGGCCGCCGCTAACCACGCGCCGGCAGTGAGGGACAGCCGGGTCGCTTATGCGGCCCGGCTACCCTCCGGGCATGCAATCCCGCAGGTTCCATGCGCCCCGCGTCGTCGCGGCCGTGACGGTGGCGATCGCGTTGCTGCTCATCGGAATCTGGTTCGGTGGACACCCGAGCTGGCTGCCCTCGCCGCTGCGCAGCACGTTCGTCGATCAGGGCAACGGTCAGCTCGTCAACGAGACGCTTGACATCCTCGCGCGCGACTACTACCGGCCGGTCAATCGTTCACAGCTCACCAACAAGGGGCTGGCAGCGGCGATCCAGAGTCTCAACGATCCGTACTCGCACTACTTCTCCCCGAGCGACTACCACGCGTTCCTCAACCAATCCGACCCGCACCTGAGCGGGATTGGGATCGAGGTGCTGCCGCAGCGCCAGGGCCTGCGCGTCACCGAGGTGTTCCCGAACTCGCCGGCGGCGAAGTCCGGCCTGCAGCGGGGGGACACGATCGTCCGCGTCGGCACGGTGTCGCTTGCCAACCGCTCCAACGACTTCGGCTCGCGGTTGATCAAGGGCCGCGCGGGAACGACCGTGACCCTGACCGTGACCGCGCATGGCCACGAGCGCGTCGTCCACATCACGAGGGCGAACCTCGTCGTGCCGGTGGCGAGCGGCGAGGTCGTGACCTACCACGGCATCAAGGTCGGAATCGTTCGCCTCACGAGCTTCACCGACGGCTCAAGCGGTGAGCTCCGGCTTCAGGTGCAGCGGGCGCTCCATGCCGGTGCGCAGGCGCTGATCCTCGACCTCCGCGGCAACGGCGGCGGACTCCTCGACGAGGCGGTCAAGGTGGCGAGCATCTTCATCCCGGACGGCACGATCGTCTCCACCGACGGCCGCAGCCAGCCGCGACAGGTGTACGTTGCCAAGGGCGACGCGATCGCCCCAAGGATCCCGATGGTGGTGCTCGTCGATCGGGGCACCGCATCGGCGTCGGAGATCGTCACCGGCGCGCTCAAGGATCGGGGTCGCGCCAAGGTCGTCGGCACCCACACGTATGGAAAGGGCGTCTTCCAGGAGATCGAGACGCTTCCCAACGGCGGTGCCCTCGACATCACCGTCGGCGAGTACTTCACGCCAAGCGGCCGCAACCTCGGAGGGGGAGGCGTGCGCGAAGGCGCCGGGATCCCGCCCGACGTCTCCGCGGCCGGTACGCCGCACGGAACGCACGACTCGGCGCAGACGATCGCCGAGCAGACGGTCGCGGCCGAAGTCCGGTGAGCGCCAATCGGCCGGTCGACGCGGCGGCGGGCCACGTCGCCGTGCTCGAGCGCCGCGGCAAGTTCCTCGTCGCCGAGCCGTTCTTCGCCGCCGGACCACGGATGGTCGTCTCACGCGACAAGCGCTTCAACCTCGGCGATCTCGTCGTCGTCCGTCCGCCTGCGAACGGCGGCCGCCGCAGTGGGCGTGGGGGAGGCCGCGCGGTCATCGCTCGGCGGCTCGGCCGGCCCGACGTGGCCCGCGACGTGATCGGGGCGTTGATGATCGATCGCGGCCTGCGGCGGGGATTCGACGCCGCTGTCGAGCACGAGGCCCGGGAGTCGGCGGCGAGTGGGGGCGCGCCTGCGGACGGGCGTCGTGACCTCCGCGCGCTTCCGACGTTCACGATTGACCCCGCGAGCGCGCGCGACTTCGACGACGCGATCTCGGCGCAGCGGATCGGCGATGGCGATGCGGCATGGCGCGTGTGGGTGCACATCGCCGACGTCTCGGCATACGTCACGCCTCGGTCGCTCGTCGACCGCGAGGCCTACCGGCGCGGTACGAGCGTGTACGTGCCCGGCGCGGTCGAGCCGATGCTTCCCAAGGAGCTCTCGAACAACGTCTGCTCGCTCGTTCCCGAGCAGGACCGAAACGCGGTCACCGTTGAGATGACGGTCCGCGGCCGCGACGTGCAGCGCGCCGCGTTCTACCGCTCGGTGATCCGCTCCGATGAACGGCTCGAGTACGGCCAGGTCGACCGGATCTTCGCCGGTCAGGCGAGCGCGGATGCCCCCTGGGCCGAGTCCCTGGCCGCGGCGAGGGCGGCGTCGGCAGCCCTCGGAGCGCGCCGCGCCGAACGGGGAGCAATCGTGCTCGAGTCACCCGAGCCGGACTTCCGCTTTGACCGGGGCGGTCACATCGTCAGCGCCGAGCCGGTGCACCAGACCGAGTCGCACCGTCTGATCGAGCATCTGATGATCGCCGCCAACGAGCAGGTGGCCCGGTTCCTCGAGGAGCGCCAGGTCCCGGCCCTCTATCGCGTGCACGAGCGCCCCGAGACCTCGGCCGTGGAGCGTCTCTTGGAGCAGCTCGAGTCGCTCGGCGTGCCGACGCCGCCGGTGCCCGGCGGTGCGATGACCTCGCAACAAGCGGCGGAGGCCGTCGGCGAGATCTCCCGGGCGGTCGCGGACTGGGTTGCCGCGCGCGGAGGACGGGGCGGACGGGCGCTGACCAGCCTGGTGCTCCGTTCGCTCAAGCAGGCCTACTACGACCCGCGGAACCTCGGTCATGCCGGACTTCAATCCCCCCGCTACTGCCACTTCACCTCACCGATCCGTCGCTATCCGGATCTCATCTGCCACCGGGCGCTCCTCTCAGCCGTGAGCGGAGACGTTCCCGCGCCGGACGCCTCGTGGGTGGCCGCCGCTGGGCCCTGGACCTCCACCCGGGAACGCGAGGCGATGACGATCGAACGCGACGCCGACGACATCGCCCGCTGCTTCCTGCTCGAGCGCCAGCTCTTCGAGCGGGACGGCGCGGGGTCGGAGGCCGGCGCGGGGCGGGTGTTCGAAGGCGAGGTCGTCGGACTGATCCGCTCCGGAGCGTTCGTCGCGTTCGGCGCGGACGGGGCCTACGAAGGGATGCTTCCGGTCCGGCGGATGCACGGTGACTGGTGGGAGCTCAACGAGCAGGGGACGATCCTCCAGGGGACGCGCCGCGGTGGGGCGATCCGCCTGGGAGACTCTGTGTCGGTGCGCGTTGGTTCGATCGACGCGCCGCGGGGCAGGGTGGACCTGCTTCCCGCCTGGGATGAGGATTGACGAGCGATGGCCAAGGGAAAGAAACGCAAAGCACAACCGGGTGACGTCGCGACCAATCGCCGGGCGTCGTATCGGTACAACCTCGTCGAGCGTTTCGAGGCCGGGCTCGTCCTCACCGGGACCGAGGTCAAGTCCCTGCGGGAGGGCAAGGCCCAGCTCAAAGACTCCTACGCGACGATTCGTGACGGTGAGGTGTGGCTGATCGGCCTGTACATCCCGCCGTACGGGCCGGCGTCACGGGAGAACCACGAGCCCGAACGCTCGCGCAAGTTGCTGCTGCACCGCGACGAGATCGAGCGGCTCATCGGCCGCAGCCAGGAGCGCGGCTTCACCATTGTTCCGACCCGCATCTACTTCTCGGGGCCGCGCTCCCGCGCGAAGGTCGAGATCGCCCTGGCCCGCGGTAAGGACCTCTACGACAAGCGCGACACGATCCGCAAGCGCGACATGGCCCGTGACGTTCAGAGAGAGCTCCGGGAGGTCCACCGCTGAGCTGAGCCGTCCAGGCCGTCGGACGGCGAGTGGAGGCTGGGTGGAGGCGGGTGGACGCCGGGCGTCGGACGTCGGTCCATCCCAGCGTCGGTCGCCGGGGGAAAGGGTAGAGTCCGACGCCATGACCATTGGTGGATCGCTTGCGCTGATCGCTATCGGCGCCATTCTCAAGTGGGCGGTGACCGCTCACGTCAGCTGGATCGACCTCCAGACCGCTGGGACGGTGCTGTTCGTGATCGGGCTGGTCGGACTCGCGGTGGCGCTTGTCTACACGTTCTGGTGGACGCAGCGCACGCGTCCGCCGGATGACCACACCCGCGTGATGCGCGGTGGCGGTCCGCCTCCCGGCGTCTGAGCGGCCGGTTCGCCCTCATCCACGCAAGCTAAGTTCCGCATAGCGGAACTTTCCTTGCACGTGACGGGTCGGGTTCCGGGTTCGGCTGGCTCTACGGGAGCGTCCGGGGCAGGTGCGTCGCCTGCATCCCGGCGACGAGCAGCGCGATCAGCGAGATGTAGACGACCGCGACAAGGACGCGGTCGATCGGCTTGACCCGGTAGTACGCCTCCTGCTCCGGCCCACCGGCGCGGAGCGCCTTCCAGCGGCGCCATGAGTCGAACCCGCCGACGACGAGGAAGATGAGCAGGAACAGGTTGTGGAGCAGGACGATCAGCGCGGCGATGATCACGAGGCCGAGCGCCCACATCCAGGGCGCCATTGCGGCCATCGCGCGGCCGCCGTCGAACGGTGAGACGGGGACGAGGTTGATCAGGTTGAGGAAGAACCCGGTGAACGCGAGGGCCCGCCACATGTCGTTGCCGGTCGCATGCCAGATGAGCACGCAGGCGGCAGCGCCGATGCTCCCGAGGATCGGGCCGGCAAGCCCGACGCGCGCTTCCGCGGTGGCGTTGTCGCCGAGGGACTTGGCGGTGATGACCGCGCCCAGGAACGGCACGAACATCGGCGCGCTCGCCTTGATGCCCTCACGTCGGAGCGCGATCACATGTCCGAGCTCGTGCACGAGCAGCAGCACGACGAACCCGGCGGCGAACGGGAAGCCCCAGATCAGCGCGTAGGCGGCGATCGAGACGAGCATCGTCCCCGCCGTCGAGAGCAGCTTCAGCTTCGGCAGCAGGAACAGGATCGACTTGAACTTCGCGGCGAACGCGACGATCGCGGCGATGATGCCGCCGATCCTGCGCCGGACCGGGTTCTGGTGCTTGGGCTCGAACGGCGGTGATGCCGACGGCTCAGGCTGGGTGAATTCGAACGGAGCCGTCGAAGCGATCGGGGCCGGAGGCTGAGGTTCCGGTGCCGGCCGGCGGATCCAGGGATTGGTGGATTCCATCGAGCGTTAAGTGTGGCACCCGTCCGGCCGCTTCCCGGTGGTCTTACGCACGTCTTCGGTTTGGCGTGGCACCGCGGGTCGGAGTCGTGGATCGCTCGCCACAGGTCGCGGTCGTCCTCGGGCAGCGCGATGGCCAAGAGCAGCGCCCGATTGACCTTGACTGAACGATCACCGCAGCTGATTCGAGGAGCAGTAAGCTGCGTCGGTATGCGGCTGGTGATCCGCGGGGCGGCGATCGCTGTGGTAGCGCTGTCGGGGTTGGTCCCCGTCGCGACCGCCGCCACGAAGACATCCGACGAGGAGATCGCATACCGCGGCACGTTCAGCTACGTCGTGACCGACCAGTATTCCTCAGCGGGCGGTTCGACGCTGGATGCGACGGATGTCCAGCGGGCGTCGGTGGCATGGGATCTGGTGTGGCGCCCTGATCCATCTGATCCCACGCAGGCGGCGTTTCGCCTCGACACGCGAGCGTCCAAGCTGACTGGCACGGCCTCCGCGACGTCCACCAATCCGAGCGATGTGAGTTGCAGCGCGCCGATCAGCGGCGTCAACCTCCAGCAGTTCGCGCTCGAGGTGCTCATGCACGTGAACCGCTCTCAGCAGCAGCTGAGCGTCCGCGCGCCGGTCAACAGCTTCACGACCTGCTTCGGCTCCCCGCTCGCCAGTCACGGCGACTTCCCGACTTCCCGTTTTACGAGTACTCGCACCTTTGATGTCAGCCGGGTTCGCAAGGGTGCCGTGGTGTCGCTCAATCAGGATGTCCCGATTCATTCGGACATCACCGTGCCGTACTCGGCCTCGCAAGAGCCATTTCACGTCACCACCGAGGGTCAGCTGAAGGCCTCGCTCGTCTACGGACCGTTGCGAGACTATGTTGCGCTGGGCGACTCGTTCGCATCGGGTGAGGGGTTGCCACCGCTGAGCGGCGCCTGTCATCAGTCTCCGAAGGCGTACCCCGTGGTGGTACAGCATGCGCTGCAGTTCGACACGTTCTCCTTCGCTGCGTGCTCGGGGGCGACCGTGGCCGGACTCACGAACCAGGCTCACCTCGCGTGGCAGCGCAAGGAGCTCTCGCCCGCGACCGGCCTGGTGACCATCACGATCGGCGGCAACAACGTTGGGTTCGACGAGCTCATCCGGCGATGTGTCAAGGCACGCATCATCCCCGTGATCCTCCGTCAGTTTCCCAAGGGATGCTTTTCAGGCAGCGGCGGGCTGAAGAATCGGGTGCTGGTCTCCAACGGGCTGAAAGAGATCAACGCCCAGCTACCGGCCGTCATCGGCTTCGTGCGCGAGAAGGCGCCCAAGGCGAGGATCATGCTCGTCGGGTATCCGTACGTCTTTCCGTCATCCTCAACAACGGACTGCTCCGATCTGCGGATCTCCGGCGTCTCGATCTTCCGTCACCCCGCGTTCACCAATAAGGATGTGCCGACGCTGCACACCATCATCGTGGACCTGAACAACACGATTCGGCGCATCGTCGACAGGGGGCCGTCGGACGTGACCTTCGTGCCGACTACGAGCGTGTTCCTCGGGCATGACGCCTGCAGTGTCAATCACTCGTGGTTCACCGGGGTCTGGCTGTTTGGCCCCGAACAATCGTGGACCCTGCATCCAACGCAAGATGGACAGCAGGCGCTGGCGAGCGTCGTGATCCACAAGTTCCTTCAGCCCTAAGCACGGCACACCAGCGCCGCTCCGCCGATTCCGGGCGGGGCTTTCAGCAGGCGATGTGCGCGCGGCCGGGCGCGACCTCGCGGGCGCTCCCACACGGACCGTTCGGGCGCGGCGCTGGGATGATCTGGATGCGCGCGGGGTCGACGTTGTTGGCGAGCTTCGGGTCCGGTGTGGCGGAGCCGACGACGGCGCGGTCAGACAGCGTGCCGGTTGTCGTTCCGGCGCGGACGCGCACCGTCACGGTGGCGCTGCGATGGGACCGGAGCGTGCCGAGCTCGCAGAGGACGTCGCCGCTCTGTCGGCAGAACCCGGCCGTGGTGGAGATCGAGACGATCGACGCCTGGCCGAGCTCATGCTGATCGCGGAGGATCACCCGATCGGCGGCGTCAGGTCCGTGGTTCGTCACCGTCAGGCGATAGGTGATCACTCCACCGGTCACGACGGCTGTCGCGGAGGGGACCTTGACGACGGCAATGTCGGCGTACGGGTCGCTCGGTTGATCGGGGTCGGGCTTGGGCGGAACCGGCGGGTCCGGCGGGGGCGGGTCCGGCGGCCCGGGCGGCGGCTCCGGCGGGGGGTGCTTGATGAGCTGATTCGTGAACACGCAATGGACGGCAGGGGTCTTGCGGGTCAGCGTGACGACGATGCCGCCCTCGTCGAACGGCACGTCCTGGCCGTCGCAGCGCACGCCGATGAGCGTCCAGTGCCCGGCCGTGCCGGTGGCCGGGGGCTCTTCGGTGACCCGGTAGGAGCCGAGCTCGAGATGGTTGGTCGCGTCCTGGGGCGTGTGCGGCGTCGCGTGCGCAACCACACCCGGTTCGGTCGTGGTCGCCGACTGCAGGTAGGTCGCCGGCGGGGCCTGTTCAGGCGTAATCTCAAACCCGGTCCGGCCGACGCCGCCCTGCGTGATCTTCGCGAGCGAGATCACACCGCGGGGCGTGAACGTGTTCGTGTACACGCAGGTGATCTGCGCGCCGCTGTGGATCGTGACATCGACCGGCGCGGTCCGCGGGGTGTTGTTGCAGCGCACCGACGTCAACCGCCACGTGCCGTCCGGACGCGTCGGCGACTGCTCTTCGATCCGGTAGGACCCCGGCGCCAGCGACACGAGCGACGGGTCGGCATCGACCGGCGTCCCCTGATCGGTCGTGGTCGCTGAGACGTGTTTGGTCTGGCCGCCGCCCGTCACCGTATAGGTGAACGTCCCAACGGCGCCCTCGGTGATCTTGCGGATCGTCAAGCCGCCGGGCGGCGGGACGTAGCGATTCGTGTACACGCACGTCACGTGCTCGCCTGCGACGAGGTGGATCGCGGCGGTTGCGCCGCTGACGCCAACGGTGCTCGAGCCCGGTTGTCCGCTGGGAATCGTGACGGCCTGGCACCGGACGGAGTCGAGCGCGTAGTTGTCGACGCCGTGCTCGGTCACGTCCCAGGTCGACGGGGCCGTTGCAGATCCGCCGGCGCGATAGAAGTCGGTCGACTGGCCGCCCGTCAGCGTGAAGCCGGATGGGTTGAACGACAGTGAGCCGCTGAACGGGAACGCCGCGTTGGACTCCGGCGGATTCCCGGTCACCTGTTTGCGGATCGTGATGATCCCGCTCGTCGGCGGCGGCTTGACGTAGATCCCGTAGCAGAAGACGTGGGTGACGCCGGCCGGGTAGTAGATGAACTCGACGTTGTCGCCGTTGAGGTTGTCCGAGGCGCAGCGGAGCGTGCCGAACGCATACTCGGGCCCCGGGAACTTCTTTGCGAGCACCGGGTCCCCCGGCACGCCGCCCTGTGCCCACAGTCGGTTCGGCTGGGATGCCTGCTGGCGCTGGTCCGGCGTCAACTCGAGCGTCGTGGCGCCGAGGAGGTTCTCGCCGGGGACCGCGTTGGCGTGCTCGTCGAGCAATGGCGTCGAAACCTTCGTGACGATCGACGTCGTGTACGGGTTCGTCACGCGGGAGATCGATCCCCACACCCCGGTATCGGCGCGCGACTGATAACCCGTGCCGAGCGCAAATTCCCAGTCCCGGATCGGGTGGCAGCGGCTCTGAGGCGACTGCTTCTCATAGATCGGGTTGATCAGCGCGCCGCTCGTGCCGTACTGGGTGTCCGGTCCGAGATCGCGGAGGCTCTCGACGATGTCGTTGCGGGCCCGGTTGGCGAAGATGTCCTCGTACGAGTTGCACCAGAGCCCGACGAAGGTCACGTAGTACCCCGAGCCCTTGGAGGCGGCGGGGCGCGCCGTCCGCGGCGCCGCCAGCGCCGTCCCGGCCGTCGTCGCCAGCACGGCCACGGTGATCGCGCCGGTGAGCGCAGCGGTGCGCGCGCACCGGGTCAACCGGCCCAGGGGACCCCTCGCACGCGCGGACATGAGGCCAAGCTAGGTGCAACGGTCGGCGGGCGGTAGATGCAACTTCGTTATGAGTAGAAAGCCGGGGGGTTCGGGTCGCCCTCTACAATCGAATACGCACAACACAACCCCCGGGGACGACAGGCTTCGACGTGGTCGGTTCGTGGGGGTGGTTGCGAGTCGAGGTTCCGGGTGGCCTCGTAAAACCCCCGGAAAACCATAAGTGCGGATTCGCACAATTTTGACCTCGGTCTCGCTGCTGCTTAAGCAGTAGCTAGCCGACTGTCATCTCGGCCCTCGCCAGCCTGCGGCGGGACCACCGGGATCAATTAGCAGGCTTGCTCGGTGAGGATTTGCTCCCTCCGATCCGGGGACTTTCAGGGAGCTGGTCCCTCACAACCCCGCCGGCGTGGCGAGTGAGGGGCGAGATCAGAGCGCCGGCTACGCTCGTAGATACCACCTTTTACGCGACTGCGGACGCGGGTTCAATTCCCGCCGTCTCCACCTTAGTCAGGAACTTCGGACCGCCCTCCGCCTCAAGCGGGGGGCGGTTCGGTTAAGGCGATCGCGTCAATGCTTGTGACCGCGCGGTAGAACGGGCGCCCGATATCCGGCGTGACGAGCTCCATCCGGATTGGGCCCAAGGATCTCGCGGAGCGCCTGTGCGGATTGCGCCGTGCGCTGCTCAAGGAGGCCTTGGAGCTTGCTGACACGCTCCTTGATCCACTCGATCGCTGGTGGTGTCCGATGAGAGTCCCGCCGGTGGGGCGCGGGAGGTGACCGGTCCTGCGGTATTGCGGCGATGTCGGGGGCTGAATCGAGCCGGCTGTGGCTGTGGCGGAAGCGGCGACGAGCTGTGGGCACGACCTTCGCGGGCGCGGGCTTCGGCGGTGAGTTCGGTCTGCGCCTTGCGGATCGTGGCCGCCGGGATCGCTTTTTGCCATCCAGTGGTCGCCGGGGGCGGTCTGAGATTCCTAGGGAGGCTGCGGGCGGGGGGGCGGCGAGCGATGGAATTTATGCCGGGCGAACCGAGTCCTGGTAGGTGTAGGGCGTTCGCGAGCGGATCGGAGATGAAGATGTCGAGAGAGGGTCTGGGGTGGGCGGGGCGTGCTGGCGGAGGAGGGGTCGCGGCGCGAGGCTGTCTCGGCGTTCCGGGTATGGCGATCACGGCGACGGCGCTCGACGGTGCCGGCGGCGCCTGCTCTGTGGCCGGGGGAATGAGCGATTCGAGGAGGAGCACCGATGGGCACTAGATTCCGATCCAGCCTCAAGTTGCTGGCCGGTTCGGCGCTGCCAAACGCGTTCAGAGCGTCGAGGGGCGTAGCGCTGGCGTGCGTGGTGGTGCTGGCCACCGTTCTGGCAATGGCCGGGGCGGCTCCGGCGCTTGCCAACCCCGTGGGCGCTCAGGCCTCGTCGGCGGCGCCTGCGTGCGTCGGCGAGGCTGATCCGTCGATCGTGTCGACCAGCTTGCCGTCTGGCACCGCGGGCACGCCCTATAGCCAGAACCTGCAGATCTTTGGCACGTTGCCGCCGTTCACGCTGGCCGTGGTATCCGGTTCCTTTCCGCCCGGTTTGTCCTTCAACGGGGACCAAGTTGGCCTTTTCACCGTTCCGATTTCGGGTACGCCCACCACCGCCGGGACGTACAACTTCGTGCTCGAGATGTCCGACATCATCGGGAGATCGTGCGACCAGCCGCTGTCGATCGCGATTAGCCAGGGGGTCGGCCCGCCGGCGAGCGTTGACCACACCATGCTCAGCCTCGGGTCTGAGCCCGCGGGTTCGGTTGGCGCAGAGCAGACGGTCACCGTCACCAACAACGGCAACGTGACGCTTGACATCGCCGGGGTGCAGCCAGGCGGCGCTGACCCCGGCGACTACCTGATCATCGACGGATGCGTCGCCCCGGTGGCGCCGAGTGCCAGCTGCACGATCGGGGTGCGCTTCGCGCCCCAGGCGATCGGCGCCAGTTCAGCGACGCTGACGCTCGTGAGCAACTCGACCAGCGCGCTGGCGATCGACGTCTCGGGCACCGGCACCACGCCCGCTACCGGCCCTGCGGGACCCGCAGGCCCACCCGGACCAACCGGCGCCACAGGCGCAACCGGCCCCGCCGGACCGACCGGTCCCACGGGCGCAACCGGCCCCACAGGCGCCACCGGCCCCAAGGGCGCGACCGGGCCACAGGGACCCGCCGGACCAGCCGGCACGATCGTCTGCCGCAACACGTTCGTGGCGCGCGTACTGTGCACGCTCGAATTCGCGCCCGGCACATTCTCGACGGCGCTCCGATCCCCCGTGCAGATCACGATCGTGCACGGAGACCGCGTCGTGCAGACCGAGCTGCTGCGGCTCACGACCACACGGAAGGTCATCCACTACAAGCTCGGTCGCCTGGCCCGCGGCCGCTACACGCTGCTGCTCACCAGCGGACCACGGCACCACCGGCACACGTTGCTGCGACTCGCCTTCCGCGTGCGATAGCCACACGACCCGGGGGCGCCGCCGATCACCGCGGCGCCCCCAGGCCGACCAGCAATGTCGCGGGCCACCAGCAACGGCTACCCGCCCCCGGCAGCACCACCCCCGAGCGAGACACAACCGCTCCCAGCGACCGGCGCTCAGAGCGCGGCATCGCCTGGTAAGAAGCGGATGAGCTAGCGGGCGCGCGCTGCGTTCGCGCAGATGTATCGCCGTAACTGCGACCGCGACCTTCGGGGGGCGGCGACGCCTCGGCGCCTTCGCCGACGTCATTGCACTCGCCGGCGAGGTCGCAGGACGCGGAGCAGCGGTTCGCGGCATGACGGGGGGCTGGGTCCGCCCCAGACGGATCGCCTTGGCGACAGTCTTGTCGCTTGACGCCGAGCCCGTCAGCGGTAACCCTGTCGCTCATCCCGAGCACATGCAGTTGCCTGGCCTTGTCGGCCATCCTCAGGTAGACGGGCGCGTCTGACCGATCCACGATGAGCGCCTCAACCGGCATCGCGGCCACGGTTCGAATTCTTTGCGAGCGCGTCCACCTTAGTCAGGAATTTCGGACCGCCCTCCGCCTCAAGCTGAGTCCACCAGGACTGACCAGGCGTCGTCAATGGTCGTCACGCCGTAGCTACAGTGAGAGAGTCCGCCGTACGTTGCCGGGTGGAGGCGAGAAGCCGATGAAGAACTCCGCTGCGTTCTGCCTAACCCTGCTTGCCGGGCTCGCGCTCGCTGGGTGTGGCTCGAGTCACTCGAGCACAACCACCACCGCCGCGACGCAGTCGGGCCCGAACGCCGCCAGGCTGCAGAAGGCGCGCGTCCAGGCGGCGGTCTGCATGCGAGCGCAGGGCATCGACGTGCCCGATCCGTCGAGCGCGCCCGGGAGCCTGCTCAGGATCGTCCGGATCCTCGCCAGCTACCCGACGAACAAGGTGCAGGCGGCCGAGAAAGCGTGCGCATCTCAGATCCGACAGGCGTTCCCGAACGCGGCCAACTTGACGCCGGCGCAGCGCGCCCAGAGACTGCACGAGGCCCGCGCGTACGCGGCTTGCATGCGCAGCCATGGGATCAACTTCCCGGACCCGCCGAGCGCCACCGGCAATGCGTCCGCCTATCTGGCCCAGATCAGCGCGCTCGATACGACTGCGCCCTCGTTCAAGGCGGCCTCGACGACCTGCCGGGCGCAGGTGCTGAAAGGCGTCGGCGGCTGAGCGCGTCCGTATTGGATCGGTGCCGGCCGTCAGGCCGGACCGACCGCCACAACTTCGAGCACGCGCTCGAGCCCAGCGAAATCTGATGGGTTCCGCGTGTAGAGGGGAAGCTCGGCGGCGACTGCCGTCGCCGCGATCAGCAGGTCGATCGCTCGGCGACCTCGTGCTTTGCGGCCTTCGCTGACGACCGCGGCATAGACGCGACCGTAAGCGCGCGCCGCCGAGGTATCGAACGGGATCGGCTCGAACGTTGCCTCGGCTCGCTGAAGGCGGTCCTGTCGGCGTGCGCGTTCTTGTGGGTCGTCAGTGGCATGAGGCCCCGCCGCGAGTTCCGCGAGTGAGATCGCAGCCACTGCAACTTCGACCGGCAACGCGTCCTCGACGATCGTCTCGAGTTCGATGACGACAGACGTATCTATGAGACCGCGCGGATGGCGGCGGTCAGGCACGCGGGGTGGTGTCCTGGTCAAGTGCTGCGTCCACGTCGGAACGGAACGACTTAGGATCAACGGTGGGAGCGCCCGCGAAGGCAGCACGGGCAACGTCGATAGATACGAACTGTCGGGATCTGACCGGCGTCAAATCACCGACCGGCACGCCGTTACGGGTGACGAGAAACGATTCGCCGCGATCTAGGGCTCGCATGATTTCGCCGCTCGCGTTGCGAAGCTCGCGCTGCGTGATCGGACGGCTCATGAGCGATAGCGTAGCACGCGTGCTACAACCACCGATGGGCATCTGGTCCGTTCCGGCGACCTGGCAGACCGTGGCGACGCGGCGGGGTGAGCGGCACGTAGGTGGTGACCCTCGCCTTGCGGGAGCAGTCAGAATTGAACAACCTCCTCGGGTCTAACAGATAGACCATCCATGATGTGGACGCACGAGCCAACCCTTGTGCGGGAGCGCGATCACGAGCCTAAACGGAGGGCGAGTCCATGGACTGTCGTATCGACTGGAGCACAAGCAAGGTGGAGCATGGCAAGCTGAGGGTGGGGCTCAAGCCGGCGCCCGACTTCGCGTTCATGATGGAGTTCGATGGGATCGTGGATCCGCTCGAGCATCGCCGGCACGAAGGCTGGGGCGCGGTTCTGCTGGCCCACGGTCACGTCGTCGTCAGCGACGTGCGCGTCGAGTCTGCTCCGGAGCTGCGCGCGTTCCTCGATGAAACGGTGGGCGAGGCGAATCGACTCGCTGTGGACACCCGCGCGCGAGAGCGGCAACGAGAGGAAGCCGAAGCGGCTCGAGCGGTGGAGCACGACGCCACACAGTCGGCCGCCGCGGAGGCCGCAGCTGAGCGCGACGCCCGGTTGACAGATGCGTTCCGGCCGACCGCCTGAAAGCCGTGAAACTCCACCCTCGCAGCTAACGCCTCAGGTCTCCCACCAAAGCGGCGTTCACCGTCGGACCGATGCGAGCAGGCAGCCAGAGGTAGGATCAACCGAGACGATGGCTGCGGAAATGCACAGCAGGACGACCGCGACAAAGGTCGCAGCGAAGGGCGCCACGATGGTCGTACGCAACCGCACTGCCCGGCGGGCGGCCAAGCCAGCCGCCAAGGCCACCTGGTTCCTCGGCAAGAGGATCGCCGAGCGCAAGGCCCGGAAGCACGCCCGCCGCTACGGTGACGCTGCACGCACGGCCTGGTCGGCGGCGCTCATCTACGTGCCGATCGCGGCGGAGGTGCTCGGATTGGTTGAGCGACCCAAGCCCCGGCGGCGGTTGCCGGCCTTCCTGGCCGGGATAGCGGTCGGTGGCGGCCTCGTGTACCTCGCGGGCCGCGGCCGGAGCGCTCAGAGCCCGTAGGCCGCGTTGACCGTGGCGTCCGCCTCGGCGGCGGCGGGCAGCCAAGCGCCGCGCCGAGACGCTCTTCACCGAGCTGTGGGCAAACGACGACGACGTCATTGCGCCGCGGTAATGCCGACGCTCGTCGCGACAAGCGTTTCGTTCGCAGCCGTGCACATTCTTGCGCGATTTACGGTGAACTGAAACAATCTCGAACATGCCCCGGATTACTCTGATCGGCGCCGGCAGCGTTGAGTTCACCCGTGTCCTCCTGTCAGATCTGCTCGATTTCCCCGAGCTCGAAGAGGCGACGATCGTCCTGCACGACATTGACGCTGAGCGCCTGGCCACGGCTGAGCAGATCGCCCGGTCGATCAACCAGACCGCCGGTGGGCACCTGCAGATCGAGGCCCATCTCGACCGCCGTCCCGCGCTCGACGGGGCGGACTTCGTCGTCAACGAGATCCAGGTCGGTGGGTTCGAGGCCACGCTGCGCGACTTCGAGATACCGGCTCGGTACGGTCTGCGCCAGACGATCGGCGACACCCTGGGAGTGGGCGGTGTCTTCCGCGGGCTGCGGACGATTCCCGTGTTGTTGGCGATTGCGGACGACATGGCCGAGCTCTGTCCCGACGGGCTCCTGCTCAACTACGCCAACCCGATGGCCATGCTCCCGTGGGCGGTGTGGGAGGGCAGCCGCCACCCGCACGTGATCGGGCTGTGTCACTCGGTTCAGAACACCCACGAGCAGCTGGCCGAACTCGTCGGAGTGCCGGTGCAAGAGATCGACTTTCTCACCGCCGGCCTCAACCATCAGGCGTTCGTGCTGCGCTTCGAGCGAGACGGCGAGGACCTCTACGGCCGCCTCGACGAGGCGATCGAACGCGACCCCGAGGGCCTGTGCCGGCGGGTGCGCATCGAGCTCTATCGGCGGCTCGGCTACTTCCCGACCGAGTCAAGCGAGCACAGCGCCGAGTATGTCCCCTGGTTCATGCGACACGACGATCAGCTCGAGCGCTACCGGATCCCGGTAGACGAGTACCTGAGCCGCTCACGCGAGAACCTCAAGGAGTACGAGGACGTCCGGAGGCAGCTGGCCGCGGGGGAGACATTGCCCCTGACTCCCGAGGGCGAGTTGGCGCCGCGGTACATCCACTCGCTCCTGACCGGGGAACCCAGGATCGAATACGGCAACGTCCGCAACGACGGCCTGATCGACAGTCTGCCGCCGGGATGCTGTGTCGAGGTCCCATGCCGGGTCGACGCCGACGGCGTACACCCACAACGCATCGGCTCGCTGCCCCCACAATGCGCGGCGATGAACCGGACGTTCGTCAACGTGGCCGAGCTCACTGTGCGCGCGGTACTCGAGGAGCGCCGCGACCACGTCTACCAGGCGGTGATGCTTGATCCGAACGCCGGCGCCACGCTCACCCTGGACGCGATCGGCTCGATGGTCGACGAGCTGATCGAGGCTCACGGGGAGCTGATGCCCGCCGGGATCCAGGGCGGGGCCAGGCTGCTCAGACGGCCGTAACGGTCACGCCACGATCCTCCAGCCCCGCCACAGCGGTGCGGTCAGCGCCGTCGTCCGTGATCAACTCGTCGATGTCGCCGAGCTGGCAGATGCGCGCGAAGGCCACCTTGCCGATCTTCGAGCTGTCGGCCACAACCGTCACCCGGCGGGCGCGTTCGATCAGCGCTCGGTCGGTACCAGCCTCGATCTCGTGGTGGGTGGTGAGACCCGCGTCAGGAGAGATCCCGTCCACGGACAGGAACACCATGTCGAGGTTCAGCCCCTCGAGACTGGCCTCGGCGATCGGGCCGACCAGCTCGTAGGACTCAGCGCGAGCCACGCCTCCGGTCACGACGAGCTTGAGGTTGGGGCGCACCGCGATTTCGGAGGCGATGTTCAGAGCGTTCGTCACGATCGTGAGGCGTGGCTGGTCGACGAGCGCCCGGGCCACCTCGGTGGTCGTGGTGCCGCCGGTCAGGCCGATCGCCCAGCCATCAAGCACCCGGGTCGCAGCCTCGCGCGCGATCCGGCGCTTCTGCTCCGGCTGGCGGGTGCTCTTGTAGCGCAGTGGCAGCTCGTAGAGCACGCCCTGCGGCACGGCGCCTCCGTGGATGCGGCCGAGCAGTCGCTGATCTTCGAGCAAACGCAAATCACGGCGCACCGTGGCTGAAGAGACCTCGAGCTCGCGGGCGATCTCGACGACGTTGACGCTTCCGTCAAGCGACAGTCGCTCCATGATCGCGCCGAGCCGCTCTGCCTGTTGCATGAGCGAAAGTCTACGTACCGCACCCGACAACCGAGCAAAAACAGAGGCTATGGATGTTGCATTCTGCTCGTCTGAGACATATCTTGTGCACAAATGAGCGTCACGGCAGCCGAGATCGAAAGCCAGCCGGCGATGTGGCAGCGCGCCGCCGAGCTCCTGCCCGCGGTCAGACACAAGCTTCCGGCTGCAGGCGAACGGGTGGCCGTGATCGGCTGCGGCACGTCCTACTTCATCGCGCAGGCCGTCGCTCACCTGCGTGAGTCAGCCGGCCTCGGCGAGACGGATGCGTTCGTGGCGTCCGAGGCGGCGACGTCGCGGCGGTACGACCGGGTGATCGCGCTGTCGCGGTCCGGGACGACCACCGAGGTCGTACGGACCCTCGGCGCCCTGACCGCCGGCACGGCCTCGCTGGCGATCTCAGCGGTCGACTCCAGCCCGGTCGTACAGAGCGCGACCGACGCCGTGCTGCTGGACTTCGCCGACGAAGTGTCGATCGTGCAGACCCGGTTTGCCACGACCGCGCTGGCGCTGTTCAGGGCTCATCTCGGCACTGATCTCGGCCCGGTGATCGCGGACGCCCAGGCCGCGCTTGATGGGCCGCTGCCCGTCGATCCGTCGGACTTCGAGCAGGTTGTCATCCTCGGGCACGGCTGGACGATCGGCCTCGCTGCCGAGGCGGCGCTGAAGTTCCGGGAGGCCGGCCGGGCCTGGTCTGAGTCGTATCCGGCGATGGAATACCGCCACGGTCCGATCAGCGTCGCCCGGCCCGCGACCCTCGTGTGGTTCCTGGGAGACGCCCAGCCGGAGCTCGTCGCGGACATCCGCTCCACCGGAGCGACGGTTGTGCAGAGCGAGGTCGATCCGATGGCGGAGCTCGTCAATCTGCAGCGGGCCGCCGTCGCGCTGGCCGAGTCTCGAGGTCTCGATCCCGACCGCCCCCAGCACTTGACGCGGTCCGTCGTCCTGCGCTGAGGGCCCCATGGAGGAACGATGAAACGCCCAACGCTGATCTTGGCCGCTGTGATTGCCACTGTCGTGCTGGTGAGCGGCTGCGGCGGATCGGGCGCGAGCTCGAATGCATCGAGCAACGGTCATGTGAACATCGTGATGTGGCACGGCTACACCGAGACCGAGGCCGTGGCGATCAAGAAGCTGGCCGCGGAGTTCAACGCCTCGCACCCGAGCATCACCGTGTCGGTCCAGTCCTACGGAAATTCCGACTACGCGCTGCAGAAGGTCCTCGCCGCGATCGCGGGTGGCAAGCCTCCCGACATCTCCTACCTGTACGGCTCGTGGGCGCCAAACATCGCGACCAACCCCGGCGTCGTCTCGCTCAACAAGCTGATCGCCGCGGACCCAAGCTTCAACTGGAACGACTTCTACACCGTCGAGCGCCAACAGGCGACGGTTGGCGGCAAGATCATCGGCGTCCCCGCACTGGTCGACAACCTCGCTCTCGTCTACAACAAGAAGCTCTTCGCCCAGGCCGGCCTCTCTCCACCGACGGCGAACTGGACCTGGACCGATTTCGAGAACGCTGCGATGAAGCTCACCGACCCGGCCAAGAAGCAGTTCGGGTGGGCCTACGTCAACGATGGGAGCGAGGACACGGTGTGGCGCTACTGGGCGATGCTGTGGCAGGCGGGCGGCTCAATCCTCTCACCTGACGGCAAGCACGCCGCGTTCGACTCACCCGCCGGAGTCAAAGCGCTGACGCTGCTGCAGTCGCTGGCGCAGCACCATTCGATCTATCTCGACAACGGCAGCGATAACTACCTCAGCGTGTTCACCGCCGGTCACATCGGCATGCTGTGGACCGGACCGTGGGACCTCGCCAACATCACCCAGTCGAAGATGTCCTACGGCGTCCAGATCCTGCCTGGCGACCTCAACCACCAGACGATCTCGGGCCCTGACAATTGGGTGGTGTTCAACAATGGCTCGGCGCGCACCAAGGCGGCCTGGGTGTTCCTGAAGTGGCTCACCTCGCCGTCGATCGATCTGAAATGGGCACTGATGACCGGGGATCTGCCGATCCGCGCATCGGTGGGCCGACTGCGTGGCTACGCGCAGTTCGTCAAGAAGTACCCTGGCGTCGCGACCTGGGTGGGGAACCTGAACAACGCCACGCAGGCCCGGCCCGTCCTCACCGTCTACCCGAAGATTTCCACGGCGGTTGGGCAGGCGGTCCAATCCGTGCTGCTCGGCAAGGCCCAGCCACAGCAAGCCCTCCAGCAGGCCGCCCAGCAGGTCAACGGCGTGCTCGCCGCGCCAGGATAAGCACGACCGGCGAGACCCGATGAGCGTGCACGCACCGACAGAGCGATCGGTGAGCTACAAGCGTCCGGGTCTGCTCACCCGGCTGGCTCGCTCCGAGCACGTGGCGGGGTGGGCGTTCGTGACCCCGGCGGTGATCTTGATCGCGGTCTTTGCGCTGATCCCGATCGGGTGGTCGCTGCTGCTCTCGCTCCAGGCCAACAACCTCATCGCTCCCGCTCATTACGTCGGGCTCGCCAACTACCGGGCGCTGACGAAGGATCCGCAGTTTCGCTCGGCGATCGGGCACACGCTGCTCTTCACCGTCGTGTTCGTGCCGGTCTCGGTGTTTGGAGCGCTCGGCCTCGCGGTCGCGCTGAACCGGCGGATCCGCGGCATCCGCTTCTACCGGCTGGCCGTGTTTGTCCCGCTGGTCACCTCGACGGTGGCGACGGGAATCATCTTCCTGTGGCTGCTCGATCCGACCTTCGGGCTCGTCAACTATCTCCTGCACGCGGTCGGCCTGCCACAGCAGCAGTTCCTCCAGGATCCGAACCAGGCGCTGTGGTGCATCGTGGCGATGACCGTCTGGGGTTGGCTCGGATTCGACGTGATCATTTACCTGGCCGCGCTGCAGGGCATCCCGGCCGAGCTCCTGGAAGCCGCAGAGATGGACGGCGCCAGCCGCTTGAGCACGTTTCGCAGCATCGTGATTCCGCTGCTCGGCCCGGCGACGCTGTTCCTCGTCGTGTGGTCGACGATCAACGCGCTACAGCTGTTCGACGAGATCTACGTGACCACGCGCGGGGGCCCGCTCGGCTCGACGACCGTGATCGTCTACTACCTGTACCAGCAGGCCTTTCAGTTCTTCAACGGCGGCTACGGAGCGGCGATCGCCTACGTGCTGTTCGTGGCGATTCTGATCGTCACGTTGGTGCAGCTCTGGGTCGGACGCCGCCGCGTCTACTACAGCTCGTGAGGAGGCCGGAATCGCCGTCGAGCCGATAGCCGTGATCGATCGTTTCCCGCCGCTGCCTGACGCGCCGCGCCGGGGGCGCCGGCGCCTGCCGTTCAGCCCATGGCATCTGTTCCTGGCGCCGGTGGCGGCGATCATGCTCGTCCCGCTGATCTGGATGGTGATCCTGTCGCTGGAGACCAAACCGGAGGCGAGCAGCTTCCCACCGGTACTCCTCCCGACCGGGCTGCACTTCAGCAACTACCCGGCGACGTGGAACGCCGTCCCGTTCGGCCACTTCTTCATCAACAGCGCCCTGTATTCGCTGGCCACTGTGGCCGGAAACCTCGTGTTCTGCAGCCTGGCCGCCTACGCGTTCGCGCGGATCAAGTTCTTTGGTCGCGACGTGTTGTTCGTGGTGCTGCTGGCGACGTTGATGGTGCCCTTCCAGGTCTTGCTGATCCCAACGTTCCTCATCGTCAAGAAGCTCGGCATGGTCGACAGCGTCGGCGGGCTGATCATGCCCAACCTGTGCAGCGCGTTCGGGATCTTCATGCTGCGCCAGTTCTTCCGCACGCTGCCGATCGAGCTCGAGGAGGCGGCCCGGATCGATGGCACCTCGCGGCTGGGGATCCTGATGAAGATCGTCCTGCCGCTCTCGCTGCCGGCGCTGGCCACGTTGGCGATCATTCAGTTCATGTGGTCCTGGAACGACTTCCTGTGGCCGCTCATCATCATCGACACCGCTGGACACGCGCCTCTGCAACTCGGTCTCTCGACGCTCCAAGGCGCTCATAGCACCGAGTGGAACCTGCTGATGGCCGGCACCGTGATGAGCCAGATCCCGATGCTCGCCGTGTTCCTGTTCGCGCAGCGCTGGTTCATCCGCTCGATCGCGTTCACCGGGATCAAGTAATGCCCGGAGTCACGCTTGAACAAGTGAGCAAGGCGTTCCCCGGCGGCACGGTGGCCGTGGACGAACTCTCGCTGGAGATCGCCGACGGCGAGTTCATGATCCTGGTCGGTTCTTCAGGTTGTGGCAAGACCACCGCACTGCGGATGATCGCCGGCCTCGAGACGCCGAGCTCGGGCACCATCCGGATCGGCGACCGAGTCGTCAACGACGTCTCGGCCCGCGACCGAGACATCGCGATGGTGTTTCAGAACTACGCGCTGTATCCGCACATGACGGTTGCCCGGAACCTTGCTTACCCACTCCGCCAGCGGCGGATGCCACGCCGCGAGATCACCAGCCGCGTCCAGGAGGTCGCGGAGATGCTCGACCTGGCGGGACTGCTGGACCGGCGTCCGGGGCAGCTCTCGGGCGGACAGCGCCAACGCGTGGCAATGGGCCGCGCGCTCGTTCGCGAGCCGGAGGTGTTCCTCCTCGATGAGCCACTGTCAAATCTGGACGCGAAGCTCCGCGTCCAGATGCGGGCCGCGCTCAAGCGACTGCACGCCCGCCTCGACATCACGACGGTCTACGTCACCCACGACCAGGTGGAGGCGATGACCCTCGGGGATCGGATCGCGGTCCTCTCCGACGGACGCCTCCAGCAACTCGGGCCGCCGCAGGAGGTCTATGACCGACCGGCCAACGTGTTCGTTGCGGGATTCATCGGCAGCCCACCGATGAACCTGCTCCGAGGACGGGTCCGCGACGGCCGCGTCAGCGCCGGGGACTTCGCCTTTGAGCGCGGTGGGCTGGCCGACCGCGAACTGATCGTCGGCGTGCGGCCCGAATCGCTGCACCCGGCCGTGGATGGGCTGCCGTCCTTGGACTTTCACGTCTCGGTGGTCGAGCCGATGGGCGACGAGGTCATCATCCACGGATCCGTGGCCGCCGAGTTGGCCAACGGCACCCCGGAGGAAGGCGAGTCGTTGCTGCTGGCCGGCGACGCGGAACGGGCCGCAGCCGTGGCGCGGCTGCCGCCCCGCGATCGCCCCGCCGAGGACACCGTCATCCGCCTCGGTGCCGACCCGACCGAGGTCCATCTGTTCGACGCCGAATCGGGCGAGGCGATCCGATGAACGATGGGGTTGCGAGACGGATGAGTGCGCAGAGTCGAAGCGCCGTCCTCGCCGTCCTCGCCGTCTTGGCCGCTTTCGCCGGGTGGCCGGCCGCCACGCCGGCCGGGGCGCGCGGTTACACGCGCCCACCGGCTGGCCAGAAACAGTGGTACTGGGAGATCGGCCCGCCGGCGCCAGGGTTCGCCGGGCTCCCCGCGATCACGGCCGCATATCCGAAGCCCGGCTCGGCCACGATCTGGGACACCGACCTGTTCCAGGATTCCAACCGCCCGGCGGCCGGCATCCCCACCGGGCGCTCACCGGTGGTGACGGCTCTGCACCGGTCCGCCAAGTACAGCATCTGCTACGTCGAGGTCGGCGCCTACCAGACCGGTTTCCCCGACGACGCGAACTTCGCTGCCGCCGACTACGGTCACGCTGCCCATCGGTACGAGATGCAGGGGTATCCGAATGAGTGGTGGCTCAACATCGCAGGCTTTCGCGATTACGTGGCCGGCCGCGCCTCGACGCTGCGCGGCGCGGCGGTCAACATCGCGAAGGGGCTCGATCAGCGGTTCGGCTGGTGCAAGCTCGAGGGTCAGGATGCGATTGAGCCGGACGACCTTGACGGGTACACGAACCGCAGTGACGCCGGCGTGTCGGGGGGCGGCTGGCACCTGACCCGATCCGACTCGGCCGGTTTTGAGCGATGGCTGGCCTACGATGCCCACGCCCACGGGCTCGCCGTCTTTCAGAAGAACGATCCGGCCAACGCCAAAGTCAACGTCACGCGCTTTGACGGAATGATCATTGAGGAGTGCAACCACTACCGCGATCCGTGCGCTGGCTCCGGGGGCGACGCGACGCCCTACCTCCGCGCGCGCAAGCCTGTACTCAACGCCGAGTACACCCAGGATGGCGAGACGACAGCGAAGTTCTGCGCGGCCGACCGTGCTGTCGGGATCACCGGCGCGCTGTTCGACGTCAACCTCGGCCGCAGCACGTATCGACCGTGCGCCCCCGCGGGTCGTGCCGGACACTGACCTCGACCTGCTGGTCCTCGGGGACTGCAACCCCGATCTGATCCTCCGCGGCGACTCGGTGGAGCCGGCGTTCGGACAGGTAGAGCGAGTCATCGACTCGGCGGACCTCACGATCGGGGGCTCGGGCGCGATCACGGCCTGCGCCGCGGCCCGACTCGGGCTGCGCACTGCGATCGCCGGAGTTCTCGGCGATGACGAGTTTGGTCGGTTCATGGTCGGTGCGCTGCGCGAGCGAGGGGTCGAGACGGCTGGGCTGATCATCGACCCGGATGCACGCACCGGCCTGAGCGTGATTCTTTCCCGTGACCAGGACCGCGCGATCCTCACTTTCCCGGGAGCGATCGCGTCGCTGCAGCCCCGCGCGGTCGATCCGGCTCTGCTCGCACGGGCCCGCCACGTTCACGTCTCCTCGTTCTTCCTGCAGACCGCGCTGACCCCGGGGCTCGGCGCGGTGCTGGCCGGGGTACGCCGTCGCGGCGGCTCGACCTCGGTGGATCCCAACTGGGACCCGAGCGAGCGCTGGGACGGGGGGCTGGTGAAATTGCTCTCGGACGTCGACATCCTGCTGCCCAACGCGGTCGAAGTCGTCCGGATCGCCGGTGGCGGCGATCCGGACGAGGCCGCGCGGCGGCTTGCGGGCCGTGGACCGCTGGTGGCGGTCAAGCTGGGGGCCGACGGAGCGCTCGCCGCGCGAGCCGGAGCCGACTCAGTCAACGTTCGGGCTCCGGCCGTCGGTGTCGTCATCGACGCCGTCGGCGCCGGAGACTCGTTTGACGCCGGTGTGCTCGCCGCATTGCTCGACGGTCAGTCGGTGGAGAGAGCCCTTGCGCTCGGGTGCGTCTGCGGTGCGCTGTCGACTCGGGCCGTCGGCGGGACGCCCGCCCAGCCGACGCTCGGCGAGGCGCTCAGCGCTCTCGAGGAGGCCGAGGGGGTCGAGGGGGCCGACGGGACCGGGTGACCGTTTGCGTGGCCGTCGGTCGCCAGCAGGAATTGCCTGAGGGATACGGTGGAATCCACCGCATAGACGGCGTTGCGGACCAGCATCTCGCCGTACTCCGGCCAGTAGGCGCCCATCGGTGGCTGGCCGGGATGACACTGCCCGAAGGACTCGCCGGGGTTGGTCATCCAGACAAATGCGTCGACGTTGCGAAAGCCGGTCGACGTCGTGGTCTTCGGTCCGAGTCCCCGCCCGAACGGATTGCACAGCACCTCGTTGCCCTGCCGTGCCGGGTCTCGCGGCTTCAGCGGTCCGCGGCCGTTGAAGCTCGTGTTGATGACGAAGTGCTTGCCGCCGACCATGCGGGAGATCTGCTCGCCGTACAGGATCTCCTTCGAGGTCCAGTCGAAGTGCGTGGAGTTGAGGAAGAAGCCCTGGATCTTCGCGACGCCCGCACGCCGGAGCAGCCCAGCCATGCGTGGCGCGGCGATGGCGTCCGCGGCACCGGCGTCGAGGTAGATGACGAGATGCGGGCAGACGGCAGTGAGCGCGTCGATCGCATCACGCAACTCGTGCAGGCGGATCGCAAGGCCGCGGTCGGTCAGGCAGCCGGCCGTGATGAGCGAGTCCATCTCGAGGAAGAGCACCGCTCGGGCGCTGCCGATCCCTTGCGCCAGACGGGTGACAAAGTGGTGATAGTCAGCCTGATTGGCGGCCGTTGGCGTCCATCGTCCGCAGTGCAGGTCGACCAGCTTGTACGTGGCAAGCATCGCGACGTTCCCCGGTGCCTCGGCGTCGGCCCGCGCGAGGTACCGGTTGACCGCGATCCCGACATCGCTACCGCTGAACGTGCCGAACCGAGCCACGCCGGGCTGATCGGCGATCGCGCGCAGCAGCGGATACCGACTGACGAACGGCGCCGCCCCGCTGAATCGGTCCACGACGAACGCGGCGCCGAGCAGCGGATTGCCCGCGCTGGGCGCAAGCGGCAGGTCGAGTGGGTTTTGCGGATCTCGCGGCGGGGTTGGCTCATCACCCAGGATGGTCAACACCCCGTGATCCGGGTGCGCAGTGCCGATCGGCCACGATGCGAAGATCCCGACCGAGACCGTCTTGTCGATCGTGGCGAAGTGGTGATCGACGATCGGTACCTGGAACGAGCGGCTGGCGACTCCTGCCGGAAAGTCAAGGATCCCCTTCGTGGCACGGAAATCCCCGGGCACATGGTAGGCGTCGACCGGTGATGTCGCCGAACATTGCTCCGATCCGCAAGGGTGACCCATTCCCACCGCGATGTAGCCGGCGTGCGCCTCCTCTGCAGTGTCCCCCCGGGTGATGGTGATCGTCGCGGCGCCGTCATTCTCGTGGACGGCATAGTTCGCCGAGCTGAGTCGGAAGCCCCCGGGGTCGTAGGGGCTGTCGGCGAACGCCGCCGGTCCGCCCACTAGCGAGCCAGCGAACACGCCGACGGCGATCGCGCATCGGAGCCGGCGGATCGTCTCCCCAATCGCCGCCGGGCGGCCAGATCTGGGAATGCAGACGCGGGTCGGCATACGTCGATCCCATCGTCATTGCCGGCCGCCTGGTTGCCCGTGGCGCTCGTCGTGCGCGCGTTTGTTCGATGACAGGATCGAACGTCGACGCGATCAGGGGTGCCGTCGACTATGGGAAGCTCCACGGGTGAGCACCCGATCAGGTGTCGTCGGGCGGGTGGGGTTGCTGGTCGCGCTCGCGGTCACGCTGGCCGACGGGATCGCAGCGATCGCAGCGTCGAGGCCCGCGGCGCACGGTTCGCGCCGTGCCGCGGCGGCGGCGCCAGCGAGAGATCCGCGCTTCGCCGTCGGCGAGGTCGTGGTGCGGTTCACCGACCACAGCCGACGGGTGTCGTATCCAGGTCACGGGCGGGGGCCGCGCACGCTGGTCACGGTGATCCGGTACCCAGCGGCCGGACCGGCCTCCAGCGTTGATGTGCGGCGCGCCCCGCCGGCGCGCGCCGATGGACCATTCCCGCTGATCGTGTTCGCCCACGGCTTCAACGTCACGCCCGACCCATATCGGCGTCTGTTGGAGAGCTGGGCGCGCGCCGGCTACGTGGTCGCGGCGCCGATTTTTCCGTTGACGAACGCGAACGCGCCCGGCGGGCCCAACGAGGCGGACCTCATCAACCAGCCGCGTGACATGAGTTTCGTGATCAGCCAGATCGTGGCGGCGAGCGCCGGCTCAGGCATCCTGAATGCACTCGTGATTCGCCGGCAGATCGCGGTGGCCGGCCAGTCGGACGGCGGCTCGACAGCGCTCGCGACCGCGTACAACCGCCACTTCCTCGATCGGCGGGTGCGCGCGGCCGCGATCCTTTCCGGGGCTCGGATCCCTGGCGTCGGCGGCTACGACTTCCCGGCTCCGGCCCCGCCGCTGCTCGCCGTGCAGGGCACGGCGGACACGACCAATGCGCCAGCCTCGACCTACCACTATTTCCGGCTGGCGCCGCACCCGAAGTTCCTCCTCTCCCTGCTGGGGGCCGGTCATCTCGGTCCCTACACGAACGAAAAACCACAGCTTGGGATCGTCGAACAGGAGACGCTCGCGTTCCTCGACCGGTACCTGAAGCGTCTCGTGGGCGCGCGCGACCGGATGTGGCGGGTGGGCGACGTGCCCGGCCGCTCGACGCTGAGCGGCTGGGCTCCCGGCTGAAGCCTGCCGGCTCGCGGCTCTAGGCCGCGTTGACCGTGGCGTCCGCCTCGGCGGGGCGGTCACGGTTCTCGGGGACGAATTTGCTGGCGATGAACGACCCGCCCTGCGGGTCGGCAAGCACGGTCATTCGCACGTAGGGGGCGTCGAAGGGGGCGACGAGGACGGTGCCGCCGAGATCGGTCACCGACGCCGCGGTCGCATCGGCGTCGTCGACTGCGAACGTCACGTCCCAGTGTGCCTGCGTGTCGGGCTGCTCATCCCCGATCAGAGCGATTGTGGCCACCACGTCCTCGAAGCCGGGTACGCCGAGGGCCTCCATCTCTTCATGGATCGTCGGCCGGTCGAGCGCGAGGTGATCGCCGTAGCCGGGCAATGTCCACGCGGTCATGCCGCCGGGGATCGACAGCGTTGTCCACCCGAACACCTCGCCGTAGAACGCCTTGGCTCGGTCGAGGTCGCGGGTGTGCAGCCCGTTGAAGTTCACCGACCCGGGTTCGTTGACGATCGTTGCACCGCGGTGCGCCCGGGCCTCCCACACGCAGAACACCGCCCCCTGAGGGTCGGCGAGCACCGCCATCCGTCCGTGCTCATCCACGTCAAACGGCTCGGTCAGCGCGGTACCACCGGCAAGGACGACCTTGGATGCTGTCTCGTCGGCGCTGTCGACCCAGATGTAGGTGTTCCAGGTCGCGACGGGAGGCGCCCCTTCGGCCAGGCCGGCGACGGCGCCGACGTCTCCGCCGCGGATTCTCCCGACGAAGTAGCCGCTGTCGGACTCGGGCATGATGTTCTCAAACTCCCAGCCGAACACGCCGGAGTAGAAGGCCAGCGCGGCCTGCGGATCCGGCTGGCTGGTGTCAACCCAGCACGGCACGCCGGGGATGTAGCGGTCACGGTCGGACATGGGGCTCCCTTCGGACGTTGATGACAGCCGGACCGTAGATCCCATTTAGGTCAGGAACTGGCCGCGGGTCCGGCGTCGACCAGCCCGGCCCGCAGACCGGCGCCAATGGGCGCTTCAACTGCCTGCGGTACTCGCGTGCGCCGACGACGGGGTGTACGAGCTGCTCGTGTCCGCCCCGCCGCTCCCGTGCACCGGGACGGCCGGCGCGCCCCCAGGCCCGGTGGCGATCCGCTGACGGCGTAGGGTGCGCATCGGTCGGTCAACGACGGACGCGAAAGGACGGTGGACCGCCATGGCATTGAAGTTCGAGGACATCCGATACGAGGTCGACGGTCCCGCCGCCGTCGTGACGATTGCGCGTCCCGAGCGCTACAACGCGTTCCGGGCGCAGACGGTGGAGGAGATGATCGCGGCGTTCCGCGCGGCGTGGGCCGATCGGCGCGTGCGCGCGATCATCCTTACCGGCGAGGGGGATAAGGCGTTCTGCAGCGGCGGCGACGTCAAGCAGCGCGCTGAGACCGGTGACTACGGCCCGACGAAGAGCGGGCTGTTCGAGGTCGACTACCTGCACAAGCTCATCCGCGACATCCCCAAGCCGGTGATCGCGGCCGTCAACGGGGTGGCGATCGGGGGTGGGCACGTCCTGCACGTCCTGTGTGATGTGACGATCGCGAGCGAGACCGCCCGCTTCGGCCAGGCCGGACCGCGGGTCGGCTCGTTCGACGCCGGGTTCGGCACGGCATATCTGGCGCGGGTGGTGGGGGAGAAGCGGGCGCGGGAGATCTGGTTCTTCTGCCGCCAGTACGACGCGGTCACGGCCGAGCGCTGGGGGCTGGTCAACGCGGTCGTCGCGCCGGACGAAGTTCTGACCGAGGCGAAGCGGTGGGCGGGTGAAGTGGCGCACATGAGCCCGACCGCGATCCGCTTTCTCAAGCACTCGTTCAATGCCGACACCGACCACCAGGGCGGGATCGGCAACATGGCCGCCGCCGGCCTCGACCTGTTCGTCGAGAGCGATGAGGGCCGCGAGGGCGCGCTCGCGTTCACCGAGAAGCGCGCCCCGGACTTCGCTCGGTTTCCCCGATGAGCGTCACCCTCGACCTCTCCGATCGGATCGCCGTCGTCACCGGGGCGGCGTCCGGGATCGGCCGAGCGATCGCCCTCACGCTCGCTGACGCCGGCGCCACCGTCGCCGCCGTCGACCGCCACGAGGCCGGCGTCCGCGAGACCGTCGCAGAGCTCGGCGGTGCGAGCACGCCGCACGTGGCAGATCTGACCGATCCGGCGGCGATCGCGACCGTGCGGGACGAGGTCGTGCGTGCGCACGGGGCTCCTGACGTGCTCGTCAACGCCGCCGGGTGGGATCGGATCGAGCCCTTCATGGACAACGACGACCAGCTGTGGCGGGACCTCACCGCGATCAACCTACTCGGCCCGGTGCGGGTCAGCCACGCGTTTCTGGAGCCGATCATTGCCGCCGGGACCCCGGCCCGGATCGTCAACATCGCAAGCGATGCCGGCCGCGTTGGCAGCACCGGCGAGACGGTCTACGCCGGCACCAAGGGCGGGGTGATCGCGTTCACGAAGTCCCTCGCTCGGGAGATGGCGCGCCACCGGATCAACGTCAACTGCGTGTGTCCGGGACCCACCGACACGCCCCTGCTCGACACGATGCCCGACCGGCTGCGCGAGGGCCTGGAGAAGGCGATCCCGTTCCGCCGCCTCGCCCGACCCCAGGAGATCGCCGACGCGGTTGTGTTCTTCGCCTCGGACCGTGCGGGCTACATCACCGGCCAGGTTCTGAGCGTCAGTGGCGGCTTGACGATGGCGGGGTGACGGGCGGGACCGCGGGGCGCGACTCAGTCTGGACCGCCGGGGCCAGCCGGCAGGTGCTGGTTGACGGCGCCGAGAAATCTGCGCACGTCGAGCGGCTTGGTCAGGTACTCGGTGGCGCCGAGCCGGCGCGCCACCTCGGCTTGGTGGGGCGTGGCATCCGCCGTGACGACGACGATCGGGAGATCCGGGTGTTCTCCGCGCAGGTGCTTGAGCACGTCGAGCCCGCTCATGTCCGGGAGGTGGATGTCGAGGATGACGAGGTTCGGATGGTGCTGACCGGCGAGCTCGAGCCCGAGGCTGCCCTTCATCGCAGCGATGAGCTCGACGCCCGCGTGGCGACTCAGGACGCGTTCGACGAGCGCGAGGTTGGAGAGGTTGTCCTCGATGTACAGGATCCGCCAGTGCCGCGGCTGCTGCGGCCGCGGCTCGATCGGGAACTCGGCGCCCTCGCCCGTTTCCTGACGGCACCGGATGGTCGACTGCCGCGAGCTCGACCACGAACGTGCTTCCGGATCCGGGCGCGCTCTCGGCCGAGATCGTGCCGCCCATCGCTTCGGCCAGCCCCTTTGACAGCGCGAGGCCGAGGCCGGTGCCCTCGATCCCGATCTGCTCGGCGCCGAGTCGCTCAAACGGCTGGAACAGGTCCGCGAGGTACTCGGGTCGGATCCCGATCCCAGTGTCGGCGATCACGATCCGGACGCGCGCATCGTCCTCGGAGCGCGCAAACGACACCGTGACCGCGCCGCCCGGCCGGTTGTACTTGATCGCGTTCGAGAGGAGGTTGAGCAGGATCTGCTTGAGCCGGTTCCGGTCGGCAAAGGCGTGGCTGTCCTCGCCGAGGCCGGTGACGTCGAGGTTGATTGTGATCTCACGCTCGCGCGCGATTGGGGCGACCAGGGTCACCGCCTCGTGGGTGAGCTCGGTGAGCTGCACCGGTTCGGGGGAGATGGCCAGGCGTCCGCTTTCGACGCTCGCGATGTCAAGCACCTCGTTGATGAGCTGGAGCAGGTGCCGCCCGCCGCGGAGGATGTATTCCACGTACTCGCGGTGCCGGTCAGCCAGATCGTCGAGCTCGAGGAGCTGACCAAACCCGATGATCGAGTTCAGGGGGGTCCGGAGCTCGTGGCTCATGCGGGCGAGGAACTCGCTCTTTGCCCGGTTCGCGGCTTCGGCGCGGGTGCTCGCTCGGAGCAACTCGGCGCGCTCCTGTTCGGCGTGGCGTTCCGCGGTGACGTCCTGGGTGGTGCCGAAGTACGAGCCTGGGCGTGCCGGATCTGGATGACCGCGCGAGTGCACGATGCGCTCGTCTCCCTGATCGGTTCGAATCCGGTACTCGAGGTCGAAGGTGGGCGGCCCGCCCGCCGCGCTGGCGACGGCCTTGAGGACGCGCTCGCGGTCGTCGGGGTGGATGTAGGTGAGCAGCATGTCCCCGAACGCCGGCCCCTTCGCCGGGTCCCGGCCGAAGACCTCGTAAAGCTGATCGGACCAGGTGACCTTTGAGGTCGTGAGGTCGCGGCGCCACGAGCCGACCGCGGCCAGACGCTGGGCGTCCTGAAGCTCCGACATGGCGAGCTCGCGTTCGCGCTCGGCCTCCTTGCGCTTGGTGATGTCAGTCGCGACCGCGCCGAGGCCGGTGACGTTGCCGGCGTCGTCGGTCACCGGCGAGACCGTGACCGACACCTCGACCAGAGTGCCGTCCTTTCGGCGACGGACAGCCTCGTCCACCTGGACGTTCTCGCCGGTCCGTGCCCGCGCGACGACCTCGTCGAAATCTTCGCTGGGACCCGACCCAGGTCGGAGCATCGCGATCGGCTGACCGATCGCCTCATCCGCCCGGTAGCCGAAGATCTGCTCCGCGCCGCCGTTCCAGATCGTGATCATGCCCTCGAGATCGGAGCCAATGACCGCGGCGTCCGTTGTCGCGACGACGGCCGCGAAGGAGGCATTCACGTCCTCGATCCGTTTGCGATCGGTGATGTCACGCCCGAACGAGAGCCCGCCCAGTTGCTCGCCCGAGGCGGAGGTCCACGGCGCGGTGTGGACCTCGTACCACCGCTCGCCGCGCAGTCCCAGAAGGTCGAACGTCAGACGATTCGCCGTTGAGCGCGCGCCGGTAATGCGGCTCCCAGAACCGGACTCGGTCCGGCGGGAGTACCTCGCTGATGAGTCGGCCCTCGATGGCTGCGGCGTCGAAGCCGGCCTTGGCAAGCCCACCTCCGGCGGCGAGGACATAGCGAAGGTCGTGATCGAAGAACGTGACCCAGGCGTCGGGCAGGCTCTCCAGCCCGTTCAGGGCGAGCTCTAGGTACTCGCGCGAGATGTGATCTGCCGCTTCTCCCATACTCCACAATCAGATATATCTCCGGTTCTGGGGCATCACGTCAGTGCAGCCCACGGAACGCGGTGCGGCATTTCCACAACGATTGCAGGTCGCAAGGACGAGGGACTGGGGTCGTTGGCAGGCTGGGCAGATGGTACGTATGCTCGGCCCGATGAGTCCGCGCAGGCACGGTCGGCAGATCGGCGCGCTGGTCATGGCGCTGACGGCAATCGGGAGCTGTGGGGCGGCCACAGCGGCGCCGCGGAGCCCGCGGCAGGGCGCGTTTGCGGGTGCCCGCGTCCCGGTCGGTGTTCGCCGGGGTGTCCCGGTTCACGCACGTGTGCACGTACGACCGGCCGGGCACGATCCGCTACGCCACGCCCCTGGCACTCACGACTCGCAGCACGCCGGTGCGGATGCCGCGCCGGCTCTCGGACATGGCCGCCGACCTGCACGCGCTCATCCACCGCGCCGGAATTCGCACGCCCGTGATCCTGGCCCCACACTCGATGGGCGGCATGATCGACCGCTACTACGCCCAGACGTATCGCCGGGACGTCGCGGGGATGGTCCTTGTCGACGCGTTCGGCCCTGACATCAAGCCCCTGTTCGGCTCGCTGTGGCCGGCCTACGACCACCTGCTCAATTTCCCCGGCACGACGCTCGACACCGCACCCGGCTGGGAGCGGATCGACATCGACGGCGCGATCCGGTCCGTGCAGCGGGCGCCGCCCCTGCCACGCATGCCCTTGGCGGTGATCAGCAAGACCGAGCAGTTCGGACTCGCTCCCCGGACGCCGAAGGACATCGCCGACCAGCTGCTCAAGGTGTGGCCGATCGGCCAGAACGCGCTGGTCAAACTCGAGCCACAGACGCCTCACATCCTGGCCACCGGCAGCGATCACTACGTGCAGTTGCACGACCCCGATCTGGTGACGAGCGTCATCCGGCTGATCTTCGACCGGGTCCGAGCGCTTGGTCGCCGGTAGCGTGGTTTCACGGAATTCGCTCAGTAGTTCACCGCAATAAGTGTCGGACCGCGCACCCTGACCACGAGCGCCGGCGGCTCGTAGGCTCGCGGTCACCATGTCGGCGGGTACCGGGATCGTCGTGCTCACGCTGGCCGGACACTCCGGCCGCAATGCCGCGTTCCTCGTGCTGGTGGGGTTTCTCGGGTTCGCGCTGGGGCCCGGCGCGCCGTGGTACCAGCTCGCGGCGATCGGTTTCGGCATCGGCGTCGGACTGACGGGCGATGAGTTCGCCCTGTGGGTGCACCTTGAGGACGTCTACTGGTCGAAGGAGGGTCGCGCCTCGCTCGACGCCGTGATCCTCGTGTGCGCGTTCATGGCGCTCGTCGTGCTCGGGCTCAGGCCATTCGGTCTCAACCACCCACTGCCGGTGCCGGTGGCGGTGACGGTGGTGTGGGCGATCCAGCGGACTGACCCCTGGGGCCTCGACGCCCGGCGCAGCCCGGCGTGCGAGTTGTCAGACCATTGCCCGCCACGGCGGTTCAGCTCACCGTGAGCCTGCTGTCGGCCCCGGGCGCGACCGTCTCAATCGTGGTGCGTAGCCGAGCGAGGTCGTGATCGGGATCGAGTGCGGCGAAGATGAGCGCGGCGGTGCGGGAGTAGTGCTCGGTCAGGCGGAGCGCCGCCAGATCCGGATCCCCGGCCGCCGCGGCGTCGACGATCGCTCGATGCTCGGCGCGGCGCTCCTCCCACAGCTCGTTACGGATGGCTCCGTGCCCCACGCGGTAGCGCTCGGCGTGGTCGAACAGCTGGCCGATCATGTCGCTGACGCGGGGCCCGGCACCGTCGACGAGCAACTGGTGAAACTCGTGGTGGGGTTGCCGCATCCCGGTGTAGTCATGCGTCCGCATGTAGTGATCCATCTGCGCCATGTAGCCCTCGAGCGCGGCGAAGTCGGCGGATTGAAGCTTCGGGACCGTGATCCGGATCGCGACGGCCTCGAGGCTGATCCGCATGATGTACAGCTCCTCCGCATCCTCGCTGGAGAGGTCGGAGATCCGCAGGCGGCGGTTCGGCTCGGAGATGACGAGCCCCTCGCGCTGAAGCATCCGGAGCGCCTCCCGCAGCGGCGTGCGGCCCGCGTCGAGCTCCTTGGCCAGCGCGGCCTGCGACGTCGTGGCGCCCGCGGGGATGTCACCGCGCAGGATCGCGGCCCGCAGTCGCTCATGGACAAGTCCGACGTGCTGGCCCTCGCGGGCGCCGCTGGCGGTGGTGGCGCTCGTGGCCCTGGTGGCCCTGGTGGCCCGGGTGGCGTTGGTGACGGGCATCGGGGGCAAGTCTAGGCATCGGGTCAGCTACCTCGGCGAGGCCGCGGAGGCTCCCGCGGTGGGATGAACGCCGATTCACAGGCACCCCCTGCCTGTGAATCGCGATTCATCGCCGGCCGGGGTCGGGGTGGTGCGTCGTGAGATGTCGTACAAATGACAGGACGGTTCAGGCTCGAGGGGAGTCGTGCCGTTTAGATGCTGTATGCCGTTATGTCCGTCCATCGTCGTGCGTCGTGTCACGATCGCCGCCTGCGTGCTGCTTGCGGCGGCGGTGGCGACGCTTGCGCTCGGGGTGCCTCGGGCGAGCGCCGGGGTCGCGAACCGCGGCGTACCCGGGGCGTGGCGGACGAACCCGCTGGCCGGGATCCGCTGGGGCCACTACACCGGCACGATCGACGGCGTATGGCCCGCCTACCAGCGGGCGACGGGGCGGAACAAACGGTTGATGGGGAAGATCGCGCTGCGCCCGTCCGCGTACTGGTTCGGCGCGTGGTTCGGCGACGGCGAAATCCGCGACGCGATGCAGCAGTACATCGCCCAGGACACCGGCGGGGATCCGAACACGATGGCCCAGGTCGCGGTGTTCCGGCTCGATCCGTGGGAGGCCGCCGCGTGCTCGGCTGCGCCCAGCGGCTCGCAGCAGGCGTCCTATCGCCGCTGGATTGACAACTTTGCGGCCGGGATCGGCTCCTCGCGAGTGGCGCTCATCCTCCAGCCCGACATGCCGTTCGCTCTCTGTGCGCCGACGCGGGCGCCGTTTGACCTCGTCGCCTACGCCGCGCGGCGGTTCACTGCGCTTCCGCACACGACCGTTTACCTCGACGCCGGCGCCGCGTGGTGGCCGCTGAAGCCCAGCCAGGCGGCGGACATGCTCATCTCCGCCGGCGTGCGGCACGTGCGCGGCTTCGCGATGGACGACACGCAGTACGACTCGGTCTCGAGCGAGCTCGAGTGGGGCGCGAGGATCGAGGGCGAGCTCGCCGCCCGCGGCGTCCACGGCAAGCACATGATCATCAATACCGTCGAATCGGGCGCGCCTTTCCTCTACGGCGAGTACCACGGCAATCACGCCAATCCGCGGGTCTGCC
This sequence comes from uncultured Solirubrobacterales bacterium, assembly GCA_963850335.1. Lineage (GTDB taxonomy): Bacteria > Actinomycetota > Thermoleophilia > Solirubrobacterales > Solirubrobacteraceae > Palsa-465. Next base: position 608,101 of record CAWKKY010000006.1, read on the forward strand.
GCGACCGCTTTGACCGCATCTGCGCGGCGCTCGGGATCCCGCCGACGGCAAACGTCACCGATCCGCGTTGGGGTCTCTCCGCCCACGACCGCTCACTCGCGTTCCGGTTTGTCGACGCCTACCTGTGGGTGGGGCGGCCGTGGCTCGACAACGGTTCGGCGCCGTTTGATTTCAGCCGCGCGGTCGGAATGGCCGCCGCCTCGCCGTTCTGAGAGACCGTCTCGCGCCGCGGCTACACCGCGACCTGGCCGCCCATCACGATCGTGCGGTCGATCGGGAGGTTGAAGTACTCGATCGGGTTCGCGGCGTGCCGCGCCATCGTGAGGAACAGGCTCTTGCGCCAGCGCGCCATGTTGTGCTGAGTGCCTCGGCGCAGGGCGATGCGGGAGACGAAGTAGCTCGCGTGGTCGAGGTCGACCGGGCACTCGAGTCCGGCGGCGACGGCGAGTCGGAGCGCGGCCGGGACATCCGGGTTGTCCTGGAAACCGTACGAGACACCGACATGGAAGATCCCGTCGCCGGCATACCCGAGGTCGTCGATCGTGACCCGGTCCCGGGCCGGGACGTTCGGGATGTTGCAGATATCAACGCTGACGATCAGCGTGGCTTTGTGGACCGTGGCGTTGTGGTCGAGGTTCGCCCGCAGCGCCCAGGGGGTCGAATGCGGGTTCGCGTTCAGGAACACGGCCGTGCTGGGCGCCCGGTAGGGCGGTGGCTTCATCGCGTGGACCTCGTTGACGAAGGCACGGAGGTCGCCCTCGTGGTACTCGCGTGCGGTTCGGATGAGCTCACGGCCTCGGTGCCAGGTCATGAACACGCAGAAGACGGCGATTCCGATCGCCACGGGGAACCAGCCGCCGTCGAACAGCTTGCGGAGGTTCGAGGAGAAGAACAGGAGGTCGACGCTGCCGAACGCCAGCGCGCCCGCGAGTGTCATCCAGAACGGGATACGCCAGCGCGCCCGAGCGACCGTGAAGAACAGAATCGTGGTGATGAGGATCGTCCCGGTCACGGCGACTCCGTAGGCAGAGGCGAGGTTTGCGGAGGAGCGGAAGCCGAGCACGAGCATGACGACGGCGATCAGCACGATCCAGTTGATCGCCGGCAGGTACACCTGACCGATCTCGGCGCTCGAGGTGTGGCGCACCGTGAGCCGGGGCAGGAAGCCGAGTTGGGCCGCCTGACGGCCGAGCGAGAAGGCACCCGAGATGACCGCCTGGGAGGCGATCACGGTCGCGATCGTCGCCAGCAGCACCATTGGCAGCTGGGACCACGACGGCAGCAGCAGGAAGAACGGGTTCGTCCGGGCCGAGTGGTTGTGCAGGACGAGCGCCCCCTGGCCCATGTAGTTCAGCGTGAGCGCCGGGAACGCGACCCAGAACCACGCGCGCGTGATCGCCTTGCGGCCGAAATGGCCCATGTCGGCGTAGAGCGCCTCGACGCCGGTGATCGTCAGCACGATGCCGGTGAGGGCCACGAAGAACAGCGTTGCGTGGGCGGCGGCGAACGCGAAGGCGTACGTCGGTGAGAGCGCCGCGAGGATGCCCGGGAATTTGCCGATCTCGACGAGCCCGGCGACCGCGATCACCGAGAACCACACGACCATGATCGGGCCGAACAGCTTGCCGACGGCCCCGGTCCCGAGGCGCTGGACCGCGAACAGACAGAAAAGGACCGCGAGCGAAAGCGGGAGCACGATGCCGCCGAGTCCGCTGTCGACGATCTTCAGGCCCTCGACGGCGGACATGACCGAGATCGCCGGCGTGATCATCGCGTCGCCGAAGAACAGCGATGCGCCGAACACGCCGAGCGCGATCAGAACCGTCGCGCCGGCGATGCCGGTGCGCGTGCGGAGCCGCCGGACGAGCGCCACGAGCGCCATCATGCCGCCCTCGCCCTCGTTGTCGGCATGCATCACGAGCCACACGTACTTGACGCCGACGACGAGGATCAGCGACCACACGACCATCGAGATGACGCCGTACACGGCGGCGTGATTGGTCGGGATGCGGTTGTTCTCGGTCGTGAAGACCGTCTGGAGCGCGTACAGCGGGCTCGTGCCGATGTCGCCGAACACGACGCCGAGCGCTCCGAGGGCGAGCGCGGTGGCGCCGGCGTGGATGATGCCGCCCGCCGGCGCCGGCGGGTCGGCCGACTCACCGGGGCGTTGCTCCGGGAGATCGGCGGAGGTGTCGTGGGCGGTATCGGTGACCATCACGCGCGGTCCGGCCCGGCGCGCTCCCTGCCCCGGGAGCACAGCCGGATCCGGACGTTACGACGTCCGCGCCACGGTCAAATCCGTGTTCCCCCACACCTGAGGGCCGTGGGAGTCCCCAATCGGGCGAGTGCGGTCAGGCTGGGTCGGCGGCCGGCACCGCGGCGGCGGCCGGCACCGCGGCGGTGGCCGGCGCGACGGCGGTGGCCGGCGCGACGGCGCGACGGCCGAGCAGGAGCCCGGCGGTACCCACGGCACCGACGATCGAGATCGCGGCCGCGGCGATCAGCGCGTGATGGAGCCCCGTCACATAGGCCTGCGGGGACCCGCCGAGCGCGCCGGCCGCCGGCACGAACGCGCCGAGCGCGGCGATGCCGAGCGCAGTGCCTGACTGGCGGAACGTGTCGTTAGCGCCGGCCGCGAGGCCGCTGCGCTCCGGCGGGAGTGCGCTGAGCGCGACCGCGCTCGCCGCGGGGTTGAATAGGCCGGTGCCGAGGCAGGCGAGCAGCACGCCGGGCATCATCACCGCCCACGACGAGTGAGCGGTCGTGAGCAGCAACGCGAGCAACCCGGATCCGACGAGCGCGAGGCCGCCCGACACGAGCACGCCCGGGCGCACTCGAGCGCTGAAGTTGGCGGTCGCCCCCGAGACGACGAACATCAGGACGGTCCCTGGGAGGTAGACGAGACCGGTCTCAATCGGAGACAGGCCGAGCACCGACTGCAGATACAGCGTCAGGTACAGGAACACCGCGAAGAACCCGGACGAGATCGCGAACACCGCGACCTGTGCTCCGGCGAACGTGCGGTCGCGCAGCAACGTGAGCGGCAGCATCGGGTTGCGGCCCCGGAGCTCGAACATCGCGAACGCAATGAGCAGGGTCACGCCGGCGGCAAGGGCGGCGATGATGCCGGGGCTGTCCCAGCCGCTGCTGTTGCCACGCAGGAGCCCGAACACGAGCCAGAACAGGCCGGCGATCAGGCTCAGCTGTCCCGGGAGGTCGACCCCACGCCGCTCCGGATCACGCGACTCGGGGACGCGGGTGGCCGCGATCGCGAGCGCGGCGACGCCCAGCGGGACGTTGATCAGGAAGATCGAGCGCCACCCGAAGGCGCTCGTCAGAGAGCCACCGACGAATGGGCCGATGGCGAACGCGGCGCCGATCGTCGCGCCGTACGCGGCGAGCGCCTTGCCCCGCAGTACGGCCGTCGGCGTCACCTGGGCGATGAGCGCGAGCGCGGTCGCAAACATGATCGAGGCGCCGGTGCCCTGGATCGCCCGGGCCGCGATCAGGGTGCCGATATTCGGCGCGAAGCCGCAGGCCGCCGAGGCGGCGGTGAACAGGGCAAGGCCGGCGGTGAACCAGCGACGGCGGCCCCCGCGGTCGGCGAGCACGCCGGCGGTGAGCACGGTCGCGGCGAGCGGGAGCGTGTAGGCGTCGATCACCCACTGGAGTCCGGAGAGGGACGCGTGGAGGCTGGAGGCGATGTCCGAGATCGCGGTATTGACGACGCTGATGTCAAGCATGAGCATCGCCGTGGCGAGGCACGCCACCGCAACCGTGAAAGTGCGCTGTGAGGATTTGGCTGTCATGGCACCGGATGGTTCCGGCGCGGAGCCATGAGCACCATCCCCCGCTTTAGGGGATCGGACGAGCGTCACCCCCCGCAGATGCGGGGTGGCGCGCGGTGGTGCAGCCGCTACCGTGAGATGCCGTGAATCGTGCCCTTGGCACCCGCGCCGTTTCGGCCCAGGAGGCGATTGCATCGCTCATCGGCTCGGTCCGGGATCCGCTCGAGCTGCTCGACGAGGTGCGCCAGCGGATCGCCCGTGTCGTGCCGAACGTCGGCGGTGCCTGGATGCTCACCGACCCGCAGACGCTGATGCCGGTCTCGATCATCAAGGACCTGCAGACGCCGGCGTCGGCGGGGGCGCGGTACTTCGAGCACGAGCTGCTCGTCCCTGACTTCGTCCCGTTTGCCGATCTGCACCGCGACGGGATCACAGCGACGACGCTCGGGCGGGCGACGAACGGGCGCCCGGAGCTCAGCAGCCGATACCGCGAGCTCCAGGAGCCGGCCGGGCTGGGCCCGGAGCTCCGCCTGTTGTTCCGCACCGGCACCGCGACATGGGCGATGTCATGCGTCTCACGGGAGGCGGGCGAGAAGGACTACAGCGACGATGAGCTCACCTGGCTGCGCTCGGTTGCGCCGCTGGTTGGCCGCGGCCTCCGCGCGGCGCTCGCGCGGCCTCTCGCGGACCCACAGCCCGCCTGGTCCCCGGGGATGCTGGTACTCACCGCGGACGGCGAGGTCGAGTACGCGACCGGCGACGCTGAACGCTGGCTCGGAGAGCTGCCGACGCAGGTCGGCTATCAGCTGCCCTCACCCGTGCTCGGGGTTGCGCTCCAAGCCCGGGCGGAGGCGCTTGCGGCGACGCCCGCCTACGAGGTCCCGGCCCAGGCTCGCGTCCGCGTTTCCTCCGGGTGGCTACACGTCCACGCGGCGGCGCTGCGTGATGTGACCGGTGCGCCGACCCGGATTGCGGTGATGCTCGAGCCGGCTGACCGGGCGCAGCTGCTGCCCCTGCTCGGGCACGTCTACGGCCTGACCGAGCGCGAGCGTCAGGTCACCGAACTCGTGCTCGGCGGACTCGCGACCGAGGAGATCGCGCAGCGAATGGTGATCTCGCGACACACCGTGCGGGATCACTTCAAGTCGGTGTTCGCGAAGGTCGGCGTGGCAAGCCGGCCCGAGCTGACGGCTCGGTTCCTCCCGGACCTTGTGTAGCGGCCGGGACCGATCACCAGTTGCCGCGACGCCGTGGCGCGTGAGCGGCAACGATGTTGGGTCAGCGGCCGGTGCGGCGGAACGAGCGCAGCTGCCGTTCCCGCTGTTCCTGGACGAGCGAATCGATGCGCTGCTCGCGCTGGTGCTGCTGGCGCTTGGCGCGCTTGCGCAGCTCATCGAACTCGCTCGGCCGGTGACTCGGGGTGGGGCCGGAGTTGGGACCTGGTGCGTTATTGCTCGCAGAGCTCATCAGAGGACGGACGCTATCGGCCGCTGTGGACGGTGGCATCGGGACAGGCTGCGGCCCTCGATCAGTAGATGTCCGTGGCGAACAGCGATTACGGACGCGTCGTGAACGATCGCCAGTGGGTCGGAATCGTGCCGACGCCGTTCTGCGCCACGAGGCGATAGGTGTACGTGGTGCCGGGTTTCAGACCGGTGAGCTTCGCCGCGGCCGCGATGAACTGTGTGCCCGTACCGGCGTCCTTGGTCGCGCTGATCTTCCAGACGTGCGGGTTGAGGTAGTACTGGAACTGATACTGGGTGAAATGGCCGTCGGGATTCACCGCGCCGTGGAGCATGACGGTCGTCTGGGTGACGTTCGTCGCCGGCCCGACCTTGACTCCGGGGTCCCGAGACGAACCGGTGCTCGCCAGCGCCGCGACGGGGACGAGAGCGCTGACGCCGATGGCGAGTGTCGCGGCGACGGCGGTGATCTTGGTGAAGTTCTTCATGTCCTGCTCCTTTGAAAGTTGTGATCTGAACTGAGAGCAGGATCGCGCCGGACGGTCGCCGCGACGATCGTCCAATGCGGTGAAGTGGGGGAGGACTGGCGGCTCCTCCGATCGGAGGAGCTGTGCACTCCACGTCTATGCGAGCTGGCAGAGGAACCAGCGCCGCGCGGCGTCGTCGGCGACGGCCTCGCGGTAGACGTGGAGCGACGCGGCGTAGACGCCGCTGGCTCCAATCGCCGTCGACGCGGTCTGGGCGCTCGAGATCGGGCCGCACAGGGCGGGCGCCGTCGCCTCACCGGGCAGGGCGTTGTTGAGCTCGCTGCGGTCAAGGACGTTGTCGTAGATCCCGTTCCCGTTGTAGTCGATCCCGTGCACGACGACGACCGCGTTCCCACTGCGGATCGCCGAGGCGATGCCCGGCGGAACGGTGATCGTGCGCGAGTAGCGGATGTCGCCAACCTGGGGATACCGGGCAAAGTCGATGATGCTCTTCGGGCTCGTGTCGCCATGCAGCGTGAGCGCGGCCTCGGGCGGGCCGTAGAACTTGATCCCGTCCGTCGTGCTGATCGAGAGGTGACCGTTGTGCTCCCGGGCCGCACTCGCCGGCGGGCAGACGCCCTGGCCGCCCGCGTGGATGTGCATCGCGTGCGGCTCGCCGTTCAGCAGGCCGTTGGTGTCGAGCGTCACGGTGACCTTGTCGCCGCTCAATTTGAACGTCGCGTTGCCGCTGCCGGTCACGCGGTTGGTGGGCACCGGGCGAGCGGCAGCCTGGAACGGCTGCCCGCCCCCGGATCCGCCACTCGAGGAGTTCGAACCCCCGCCTCCGACGACGATCGCGATGACGGCGCCGACGGCGATGACCGCGGCGGCTCCGGCGCCGAGCAAGAGACCGCGGCGGCGGCGCGGAGGGGACGGAGGCGCCGCCGGAAGGTCGGCGGGCGGTGATGCGGGCGCCGGTGATGCGGTCGGCGTCGGCGGCGGTGCGGTTGGCGCGGGCGGCGGTGCTGCGGTCGGCGGCGGTGCTGCGGTCGGCGTCGCCGGCGGCAATGCCGGCGGCGGGGCGATCTCGTCCGGCCGCGCATCGCCGATCGCGACGACCGTCTCGGGGCCCGTGTATCGGCTGCCCTCAAGTGCGGCGAGCGCGTCCCGGGCGAAGTCACCTGTCGAGAGGTAGCGGTCGGCGGGGTCCTTCGCCATCGCCTTCTCGACCACGGCCCCGAACGTCGGATACAGGTCCGCGAGCTCGTCGCCGATCGGGGGCGGCGGCTCATGGACATGCGCGAACAGCTTCGCGATGGAGTTCTCCCGGTCATAGGGCACCCGCCCGGTCAGCATCTGGAAGAACACGCACCCGAGCGCATAGACGTCGGTGCGGGCGTCGGTGCCGCCGCCGTTGATCTGCTCGGGCGCCATGTAGTCGACCGTCCCGACGACCGCGCCCTGGGCGGTCAGCCCAGCCATCGTCTCGAACCGCTTGGCGACCCCGAAATCGGTGAGGTAGGCGTGCTCCATACCGTCATGGACGGTGACGAGGACGTTCGCCGGCTTGACGTCCCGGTGGACGAGGCCCCGCTCGTGGGCGGCATCGAGCGCGTCAGCCAGCTGCCCGAGTAGCGCCACTGCCCGACGCGGCTCGCACGGGCCGCTGCGCTTCAGCAACTCCCGTAGATCGGTGCCGACGACGTAGTCCATCACGAAGAACAGCAGCCCGTCCTGCTCGCCGGCGTAATGAATCGCGACGACGTTCGGATGGTGAATCGAGGCGGCGATGCGCATCTCGCGCTTGAACCGGCGCTGGAACGCTTCGTCTTGAGCGAGTTCCGGTGCGAGCACCTTGAGCGCGTAGACCCGTCCCAGCGCGACGTTCGTGACGCGGTACACGACCCCCATCCCGCCGCGGCTGATCAACTCGTCGACGCGGTAGCCGCCAATGACGGAACCGCGCTCCAGCTGACCCCCACTCAGTTGCATCGCTTGCTCCTTGCCACCGACCTGGTCGGCGCCCCGTCCTCGAACCTAAGACCACTCTTACCCGTCCTTGTGCCCGAGAGTATCGGGGCACTCAGAGGAGTCAAGCACGTGTGATCGACATCACCCAGCGCTGACGTTGATGTCTTCGCTGCCCGGGTGTCCGAACGCCACTCCCGCCTTGGTGAACGCGAGCGCCGTGATGTGAAGCGAACCGACCGGCAGATCGATGCGGGCACGCCACTGGTGCGATCCCGTCCGCGCGGCGGTGGAGACGCGCTCGAACGTCGCAGTGCCGATCCGCGAGACCCGCACGACGATGCGGCCGACGGCGCCAACGTCGCCGGTGACGCCGACCTGCACGGTGCAGATCACCGCACCACACATGATCCGGCTGATGCGGGTGCGGACCGTCGGCGTCCGCGCGGGCGGCGGGGGTGGGTAGCCGAGCATCCGCGTGATCCACGGGACCTCCGCGCTCACGCGCGTGTAGACCCCCGGGGCGCTCGGGTCTCCGCACCGTTCGCCGCCGAACGCGACGAGGCCCACGAGCCGGGCCGCGCTGCCGGCGCCTGAGACGAGCGGGCCGCCGCTGTCACCCTGACATGCATCCGGGACGCCGGTGACCGGCGTGCCCGCGCAGATCATCAGGCTCGAGGTGACATCGGAGCCATAGGCGTCTTGGCAGCGTCCGATCCGCAGGGCCTGGATCGTGGCCGCATGGAGGATGTCCGGCTCGTCGCCGTTGTTGTCAAGCAGCCCCCAGCCCGCGACCGACAGCGGCGATCCAATCGTCAGCAGCGCCGCGTCCGCAGAACCGGCGAGGCTCACCGCCGGCGCCCGCGTCGGGCTCGCGAGCCGAAGCAGCGCCGCGTCGTGGTGCTCGGTGGTGGCGCTGTAGCTCGGGTCGACCGAGATCGAGCGGACGGCGAGCCGCTGGCCGAGCTGGCTCGCGCTCAATTGCGCGCGACCGGTCACGACGTCGATGCTCCCGGCGCTGCTCCCGGTGACGCAGTGGGCGGCCGTGAGCACGACCGTCGGCGCGATCACGCTCCCGCCACAGAATTGGCCGTCAAAGGCGTCCTGCCCATGCTGCACGAGGGCGGCGATGAACGGCCACTGCGCGCTCGTGGCCTGGGAGCCGGCGAGGACGCGCGGCCGGAGGGCCGCCCCGGCGGGGGCAGCGACGAGCGACAGGCAAGCGCTCAGGACGGCGATGAGGACGCGGGCTCTCACGGACGGTTCTGGGTGCGGTGGTCGGCGGTTGGTGGTGTGGGCATGAGCATCGGGGTGTCGAGCCGCCCGGTCAGGTAGCGCTGGATTGTCGGCCCCACGACGGACGCGAGCCATTCTGGCGAAGCGCTCGCGAGCGGTTCGATCCGGACCACCTTACGCGCCATCGCCATCCCGATCACCTGGCTGCCGACGAGGGCGGCGCGCGCCTCTGGGTGATCCGGTGCCGCCGCGGCCGCGAGGCGACCGAGGATCTCCGCAGTGACGAACTCGCGGAGCAGACGGGCGGCGTCCTCATGGGAGACCGCTCCGCGGATGAGCGCCAGAAACGGCTCGAACACCCCGGGGGCATCCCACAGTTCGACGACCGCCTCGACGAGCCGCCGCCCGAGCGTCGAGCGCGGTCCGGCGAGCAGCGCGGTCACGAATGCCTCTGGGTCAACCGGCAGCTGGGCCGCGGCGGCGAACAGACCCGGCTTGTTCGTGAAGAAGTGCAGGACCAGGGAGGGGTCGACGCCGGCGGACCGGGCCACGAGCCGGATGCTCGTCGCGTCGTAACCCTGAGTCGCGAACGCGGTGCGGGCAGCGTCGAGGATCGAGTCACGGGTCCGGGTCGGTCCGGCTCGGCGTCCGGGCATCAGTCCGTGGCCCGCCGGAGCGTCAGCGCGCCGAGCACGATCGCGCCGACGGCGAACGCGATAACGACCGCCAGGTCGCCAACGGCGGCGGCGGGAACGCCGGATTCCCGGACGAGGTGGTGGATCCCGTCGACGGCGTAGGACATCGGCAGCACGTCGGAAATGGCGTGGAGCACGGGGCTCATGTGGCTCCGCGGCACGAGCAGCCCGCACAACAGTAACTGGGGGACGATCATCACCGGAAAGAACTGAACGACCTGGAACTCGGTCCGGGCAAACGCGCTCGCGAGCAGGCCGAGTCCGAGGCCGAGCAGGGCGACCGCGGCGGCGAGCACCACGACGAACGCCGGACTGCCGGCGACCGTCAGGCCGAGCGGTCCAAGGCTGATGGCACTGATCACACACGCCTGCACGATGGCGAGGAGCGTGAACGCGACGGCGTAGCCGCCAAGCAGCGGCAACCGGCCCAGCGGGGTCGTCATCAGGCGCTCGAGCGTCCCCGAAGTCCGCTCCCGGAGCACGGCGATCGAGGAGACGAGGAACATCGTGAACAGCGGGAAGATCACCATCAAAGGCGGCCCGGCGAGCGCGAACGCGAAGCGTTGCTGGTCGTAGACAAAGCGGAAGATCGTCATCAGGGCCGCCGGCACGACGAGCAGGAGCACGACCGTGCGCGGGTCATGGCGCAGCTGACGCAGGACGCGGACGGCGGTCGCGCCCGTGCCGCTCACGACCGCTCCTCGATCAGCCGGAGAAACGCCTGGTCGAGATCGTCGGTTCCCGTGCGCTCGGCGAGCGCCTGAGGTGTCGCCTGAGCGAGCAGGGATCCGTTGCGCAGGAGCAGGACCTCGTCGCAGCGGGCGGCCTCGTCCATGACGTGACTGGAGACGAGCAACGTCGCCCCGCGCTCCGATAGGGACCGGAACAGCCGCCAAAGCGTCTCGCGCAGCACCGGATCGAGACCGACGGTCGGTTCGTCGAGCACGAGCATCTCCGGCTCACCGAGGAACGCGGTGGCGAGCGACACGCGCGAATGCTGACCGCCGGACAGCGAGCGCGCGAGCTGACCCGCCACGTCCTCGAGCTCGACCTGTCGGATCACCTCGGCGACTTGTCCTCGGGGCGCACCGAGGATCGCTGCGAAGTACTCGAGGTTCTCCCGCACCGTCAGGTCCGCGTACACCGCTGGATCCTGGGTCCGGTAGCCGACCCGGCGACGAAGGGGCGCGCTTCCGGCTGGTTCCCCGAGCACGGTGAGCTCGCCGCGGACGCGCCGCTGGACGCCGACGATGGCGCGCATCAGTGTCGTCTTGCCACTGCCGCTCGGACCGAGCAGACCCGTGATCCCACCGCCCGACACGTCAAAGGTCACGTCACGCAGGACGTCACGCCCACCCCGGGTGACGCTCAGCGCCCGGGCACTGAGCGCCGCGGGAGAAGAATTCAACACACGTTGAATTTACCGCGGTGCCTGCAACCACGCAAGCACCGCGAGCACGCGGCGGTGGTCCTTCGTCGTCGCCGGCAGGTCGAGCTTCCAGAAGATGTTCGAGACATGCTTCTCGACAGCCCGCTCGCTGACGACCAGCTCCGTGGCGATGCCGCTGTTCGAGCGGCCCTCGGAAATCAGCGAGAGCACCTGCTGCTCGCGTGGGGTGAGGAGCTCAAGCCGGCCCTCGTCGCGGCCGGCGCCGAGCAGGGCGGCGACGGCCTCGGGGTCGAGTGCCGTGCCGCCGTCGGCCACGCGCCGGACGGCGTCGACGAACTCGACCGGATCCGCCACCCGGTCCTTGAGCAGGTACCCGATGCCGCCCTCACCGGCGCCGAGCAGTTCCCGCGCGAATGTCTGCTCGACGTACTGCGACAGGATGAGAACCGGCAGGCCCGGACGCTCACGTCGGGCCTCGATCGCGGCGCGCACGCCCTCGTCGGTGAACGTGGGGGGCAAGCGGACATCGAGTACGCACACGTCCGGAGGCTGCCGCTTGACCTCGGCGAGGAATGCCTGCGCGTTGTCGACCGAGGCCGCGATCTCGAAGCCGTGGGTCGACAGCAGCCGCTCCAGTCCGTCGCGCACGAGCGCGTGGTCCTCGCAGATGATCACGCGCATGGCAGCTCCGCCCGGATGAGGGTCGGGCCACCGACCGGGCTCTGGACCTCGAAGCGGCCATCCAATGCGCGCACGCGGGCTCGGAGACCGTCCAGCCCCGAGCCGGCCGGGTTTGCGCCACCCTGACCGTTGTCAAGGACCGTCACTGTGACGTCGCGCTGATGGCGGTTGACGGCGATCCGAATCGTCGTCGCGCCGCTGTGTTTGGTCGCGTTCGTGAGGGCCTCCGCGGCGACGAAGTAGACCGCAGTGGCGACCTCGGCGGGCAGGGCGTCGACCCCGCCGGTCACCTCCGTGGTGGCGGGGATCGCCGACCGGTGGGCGAGATCCTCGATCGCGGTCCGCAGGCCGCGCTCCTGGAGCAGCGCCGGGCGCAGGCCGCGGGACAGATCGCGGAGCTCTCCGAGCGCGCCGAGGGCCTCGTCGCGTGCCTTGCGGACGGCGGTCCGGGCCGCCTCGGGGTCGTTGGCGATCTCCTCCTCGGCCATTCCGAGCTCCATCGCGAGCGCGACGAGGCGCGCCTGGGCTCCATCGTGGAGATCGCGCTCGATCCGCCGCAGCTGCTCATTTGTCGCGGTGACGACATCCGAGCGCGTGCTCGCGAGCTCCCGGACCCGGGACTGGAGCTGCTGACGCTCGCTGGGACCGAGGACGCGCGCGGCGATCGCCGCGTGGCCGCCCGCGATCGCCCGATTGAGCAGCAGCGCGACCGGCAGCAGAGCGACTCCGATCCCCATCGTCAGGAACGCCCAGCCGAGCGAGGTGACCGTGTAGATCCCGAGGTTGAGCGTCACGTACTGGTCGTGCGGGTTCGGGATCGCCCACCACCAGATCGGCAACGTGATCCACGCGAGCACGAGCGCGGTCGCGGTCAGCGCGATGAGCGTGATCGTGAACCCGACGATCGAGTTGACGACGAGCCATCCCGCCTCCTTCCACGTCTGCGGGTCGGTGGTCACCGTTTTCAGCAGTGCGAGGAACCCTGGCTGGGTGGGCCGCCGATAGACGACCGGGATCGGGTCACGGCGGAGCCAGCCGGCGAGCCGGCGGTCGACCATGCGTCGTCCAGCGGAAGACGTACACGGTGCCGACCCACACGAACGCACCGACGATGAGCACGAGCAGACTGACGGTCACCGACAGACCGGTCACCCAGACGATGAAGCCGACGATGCTCATCGTGAACGCGCCGAGCAGGTAGGCGAAGTCGCGCCAGACGATGTCGAGCGCTCGCGCGGACGCGGGAGGAGGCTGGTCGGGCCGGGGTGAGGATGGACATGGTTTGGGTGTCTGAGGTCGTCATGACGATGATGATCGATCTCGCGGCGGCCTTGTCCAATACGGCCCGCGGGTGTAGCGGTATTCGTGGTACCCGTACCTAGATTCCCGAATTCCCCGGCTCCCACGTGGCCGCGGAATCAATCATCTAGTGGCCGGGCGTGGTGGTCAGGATGCGGGGGTCTGACTGAGCGCGACCTGCGCGGGCGCGGCGGCCGCCGCGGCTCCGGCGGCGTTCTGTCGCACCGGGCCCATCGCCGCGGCGAGAACCGCGCCGGACAGGCTGGCGATCACCATGAACAGCCAGCCGCCTTGGAAGGCGCTGATCGCGTCCGTCGTGTGCGCGCTCCCGAGCACGGCGACGAGGATCGAGACGCCGAGCGCGAAGCCGATCTGCCGGGTCATCGTGAACACCGCCGACCCCGTGGCGAACCGGGCCGGGGGGAGGGATGCGGCGGCAGCACTCGCCAGCGACGGGAGCGTGAGCCCGACACCGGTACCGGTCATGATCTGGCCGGGCAGCATCTCGTTGGCATACGAGGGCGTTGCGCCGAGGTGCCACAGCCACCACGCGCCGCCGGCGGCGAACAGCGTGATGCCCGCGGTGGCGACCCTGCGCTGGCCGAACCGACCCGCGAGTCGGCCGCCCGGGACGGCGGTGATCGCGGCCATCGTCGGGCCCGGCATCAGCGCCACCCCGGCGTGCAGGACGGAGTAGTGCCAGACGCCGGTGAGGAACAGCACATTGCCGAGGAGCATCGCGGCGAACGCGGCGTTGAAGGCGATCGATGCCGAGCTCGCGAGCGCAAACGAGCGGACCCGGAGCATTGCCGGGTCGACGATCGGGGAGGGGTGCACGAGGCAGCGCCACCAGAACAACGCGATCCCGATCGCGGCGCCCGTCAGCGAGGCGAACGTCGCGGCGCTCCCCCAGCCCCAATCGGGTGCCTTGACGAGTCCGAGCGCGAGCAGGCCGATCGCGACCATGAGGAGGAGCCCGCCGAGGAGGTCGGGGCTGGCCTCGCCGTCGGACCGGGTCTCACGCAGGAGCCGCACGGCATAGACGAACGCGATCACGGCCACCGGTAGGTTGACAAGAAACACGAGCCGCCAGCTCACGTGGACGAGCAGCCCTCCGATGGGCGGACCCGCCGCGGCCGCGACGCCGCCGACGGCGGACCAGATCCCGATCGCCATCGGCCGCTCTTTTGGGGCGAACTCGGGGAGCAGCAGAGCGAGGGAGGTCGGCAGCAGCAGCGACGCACCAGCGGCCTGGATCACGCGTGCGAGCACGAGCGCGAGCACCGACGGCGCTGCGCCGCACAGCGCGGAACCGATCGTGAACACGACGAGGCCGATGAGAAAACCGCGGCGCCGGCCGATCCGGTCGGCGATCCGGCCGGCGGGGACCATCAGCGCCGCGAGCACGATCGCGTACGCGCTGAGCACCCAGGAGACGCCGGAGACGCTGCTGCCGCTGAAGTCCTGCTCGATCTTCGGGAACGCGATGTTGACGATGAACATGTCGAGCCCGACGACGAACACTGCGACCGACACGACGGCCAGGACCTTCCAGCGACGCTCCACGGTTGCCTCCTGGGATGGGCGTGGTTGCGTTCTGCAACCACATTGGGCGCCGCACGATAGCACGGCAGTAGCAAAATGCAACCACGTCGGCTAAGCTGAGGTCATGCCCTACCGACCGTTTGTCGATCAGAACTGCTCCATCGCTCGCGCGCTCGAGGTCATCGGAGAGCGCTGGACGCTGCTCGTGATGCGCGAGGTCCTCCTCGGCCGTCGCCGTTTCGCCGAGCTTCAGCGGAACACCGGGATCGCCAAGAACATCCTCAGCGATCGCCTGCAGACGCTTGTCGAGCAGGGCGTGCTCGAGCGTCGTCAGTACAGCGATTCTCCGGAGGCCTACGAGTACTGGCCGACCGCCAAGGGCGTCGACGTCGCGCCCGTGCTCGTGGCATTGCTGCAGTGGGGCGATGCGTACGCGGCCCCGGACGGTCCGCCGCGGGTCTACGTCCACACGGCGTGCGGGCACGACGCCGACCCGAAGCTGCACTGCTCGTACTGCGGAGAGCGGATCGCCCCGCGTGAGCTCAAGGTTCGGCCGGGTCCAGCGGCGAACGAGCGTCAGCTCGCCGAGGCGCTGCTGCCGTAGCCACTCGTTAGAGGCTGACGAGGCGGGTCGCGGTCGCCTTCCACGAGGCGATGACCTCGCTGCCGACTGCGAGCGCCAGCTCGCCAACGGACTGGGTCGTCACCTCGGCGACGAGCGGCTGGCAGGCGGCGAGACCGACCCGGACCCGGTTGCCGACCTCGGTCACGGAGAGCACCCGGGCCGAGATCCGGTTCTGGGCCGAGTCCTCGGCGGCGTCCGGGGCGGACCGGATCGTGATCTCCCACGGATACACGCTGAGCGCGACCCGCCCGGTCCCGGCGTCCGTAGTGACCGCGGTGCCGCCGCCGTCGAGGTCAACAACCGTGAGCCCGCTGTGCGGCGCACGGGCCGTGCCGGTGAGCACGACCGCGCCGGTGAAGTCAGCGACGAAGGCGCTCGCGGGAGTCGCGGCGAGTTCGCTCGCGGTGCCGCGCTGGATGATCTCACCGGCGTCAATGACGCCGATCTCGTCACCGAGCAGCGCGGCCTCGGAGAAGTCGTGGGTGACGAGCAGCGACGGCAGCTCGAGCTCGTGAAGCGTGATCGCGAGCTCGCGTGCGGCGCTTGCGCGCGTCCGCGGATCGAGTGCCGAGAGCGGCTCATCGAGCAGCAGGACGGCCGGCTTCGGCGCGAGTGCCCGGGCGAGGGCGACGCGTTGGCGCTCGCCGCCGGAGAGCGCATGGGGGCGGGCGTCGGCTCGGTCGGCGAGACCGAACCGCTCGAGCAGTTCAAGCGCGGTGGCGCGCCGATCGGCGCGTGGATGACGACCGAGCCCATACGCCACGTTCCGCCATGCGCTCAGGTGGGGAAACAGCGCGTAGTCCTGGAACACATAGCCGCAGCGCCGGCGTTCCGGCGGCGTCCAGACCCGGGCCGCCGTATCGACCCACACGTCCTCACCGAGCGTGATCCGCCCCCGGTCCGGACGAACCGTGCCGGCGATGAGCCGCAGGATCGTCGTCTTGCCGGCCCCGGAAGGCCCGGCGAGCGCGAGGCAGCGCCGCGACTCGACGGCGAACGCCACCGCGAGCCGAACGTCCGCGACGTCGTGCGAGAGCTCAGCCTCAAGCACGGGTGAGCGTGTTCGCGCCGGGAAGGAACTTGACGGCGAGAAGGAGTGCTGCCGAAATGGCGACGAGTACGCAGGCGAGCGCGAGCGCCGCCGGGATGTCGGAGGAGAACTGGTCGTAGATCGCGAGGGGCGCCGTCTGGGTGATGCCCCGGAACGACCCGGCGAACATGAGCGTGGCGCCAAACTCGCCGAGCGCGCGCCCCCATGCGAGCGCGAGTCCGGCCCCTAAGCCGGGCAGCGCGACCGGAATCGCGACGCGCAGAAACGCCGCGGCCTCCGTGGAGCCGAGCGTGCGGGACGCGTCCTGAAGCGACCGCGGTACCGCAGCGAAGGCCGACTGCGCCTGGCGGATGTAGTACGGGGCCGAGACGAACGTCAGCGCGACGACGACGCCGGCGGTCTGGAGCACCAGCGTGATGCCCGCATCGTGGAGCACGCCGCCGAGCAGTCCGGCCGGTCCGAAGGCGACGAGTAGCCCGAGTCCTGCGACCGCCGGTGGGAGTACGAGCGGCAGCTCGACGAGCGTGATCACGACGTTGCGAGCGGGGAACGCGCGGGTGGCGAGGAAGTACGCGGTGGGGGTTCCGACGAGGACGATCACCGCGATTGCGATTGCGCTTGTCTCGAGGCTCAGCCGCAACGCGTCTGTTGCGACCGGATCACTCAGGCTCGAGAGCAGCTTGCTCGGCGCCGTGTTGGTGAAGATCGCGATGACCGGAAGGACAAGGAACGCGAGCGCGAGCGCAACCGCGGTCCCCAGCAGTAGAGGGAACCACGGCCTCCTCGTCATGTCCGAGGCGGGGGGAGAAACCCGGCGGCAAACAGCGCGGCGCTGCCCTCACCGTGAACCAGACCCGTGATGAACTGCTCAGCCTGCACCGGATGGCCGGTGCCCTTGACGACGGCCACGCCGTAGGCGACGACCGGCTGCAGCGAGGCTGGGAGCTCGATCGCCTTGAGCTTGCCCTGGGCCGCCCGGACATCGGTGACGTACGTGAATCCCGCGTCGACGGCGCCCTCGGTGAGCTTGCCGACGATTCCGCTCACGTCAGGCTCCTCGGAGCGGACGTTGCCGAGGATCTGCTTGCTCTGAGCCGGACCGAGCTTTGCCAGCACCTTCCGCGTGTAGATCCCGATCGGCACCGTCGCCGAGCCGATCGCGATCGTGGTACCGGGCTTCTCGGCGTCGGCGATGCTCGTGATCTTGGAGGACGCCGGCACGGCGAGCACGAGCTTGTTCGCCGCGAACACCACCGGTTGCTCGACGAGTCCCTTGGCGTACAGCTTGGCCGGCAACGTCGTGTTCGCGGAAGCGAACACATCCGGCTTGACTCCCTGCTCGATCTGGGCGGCGAGGATGTCCGAGCCGCCGAAGGAAAAGCGCGCATGGGCGAGGGTGAACTTGGCGCCGTACGCCGTGAAGGCGCGCTTCAGCGAGGCGGCGGCGGACACCGTCAGGTCGGGGACCCCGGAGGGCGAACCGCCCGCGTGTGTCGACGACGAGCTCGAGCTCGAGGCTCGAGCTCGAACTTGACCCGCATCCGGCGAGCGCGAGCACGGCGGCGAGGAGGGTCAGGACCAGGCACCGTCGTCTCATGTCATCTCCCGTTCGATCATCACTGACGTCGCCTTCACGGTGGCTGTCGCCTCGACCCCTGCGACGAGGCCTAACTCTTCGACGGAATCGCGCGTTACCGCCGCCGTGACGAGGAATGGGCCGGCCTCGATCTCGACGAGCGCCATCACGCCCTCCACCTCGACCGAGCGGACGATCCCGCTGAATCGGTTACGCGCCGACAGGCGGGCACCGGTGACGTGGCGCGGCTTGCGTGAGCTCAGCCGGGCGACCTCATCGGCGGGTACGAGCCGGCGATTGCGGCTGTCCCGCTGCGTACGTAGCTTGCCGGCTCGGTCCCAGCGGCGGAGCGTGTCCTGGCTGACGCCGATCGCGCGCGCCGCTTCCCCGAGGGTGAGAGTCTGTGCCATGCTGCAATAGCATTGCATAGGCAGACCGATCTTGAGGGAGGACGACGCAAATGAAGCTCAGCGCCCGCAACCAGCTCACCGGGACCGTGACCGGGATCAACGCCGGCGAGGCGATCGCGAACGTCGCCGTCGACGTGAACGGTCAGCGACTCGTGTCCTCGATCACGGTTGAGGCCGTGCGTGACCTCGGCCTCGCCGAGGGGTCGGCCGTGACGGTCATCATCAAGGCCTCGGATGTGATTTTGGCGACCGAGTAGGGACCCTTGGCGGAATGTGTACAACAGTCGTACACATTCCGCCAAGGGCTCCGAGCCCGGCGCTCCGAGCCCGGCGGGCGCCGCGGGCGGTACAGGCGCTACGGGCGGGCGGTACAGGCGTTACGGGCGCTACGCCGTGAGCACGACCGCCGCCTCCGGGGTGGCGACGTGGAAGCTGAAGCTCTCTTCGAGATAGAGCTGGACCGCTTCGGCGGTGTGGCTCGTGTAGCCGAGCGACAGGTCCTGACCTGACTCGAACAGGAAGTCCCCGCCACGGAGGCTGATGACAACCGCTCCCTTGACGCCGGGCGCCCAGACGATCGGTCCGTCGAGGATCCGGTGGAGGTGCTCGAGCAGCGGGTAGCCGCCCTTCTCTGCTGTCTCGACGACACGCTGGTACTGCTCTCCGCCGAGCGCGAGCGCGTAGGGCCCCTTGATTCCGTTGCGGAGCAGCTGGAGCACGGCAGCGGACACCGGGCTCGGATAGTCGTCGGTGACCTCCCCGAGCGGGATCGGGTCGTGCGGGGACACCTCGGTGATCCCGGCGATCGCGCCGTCCCAGCCGTGGAACACGGCGACGTTCTCGGCCACAGCGATCTGGCGCGCCGCGGTGTCGAGCGGTTCAAGGTCGGCGTCGGCGGCACCACGATCGAAATCGCGCAGCTCCTCAAGCGAGATCGCGAACTCGGCGCGGACCTCGACGAGCGGGAGGACCCGCCGCTGGCGACCGGTGACGCCGGTGCAGGGTGCCGAGGTGAGCGCGGTCGTGCGACCGAGCGTGGTCGCAGAGTAGGACCAGCCGTTCGGACCGGAGAAGTCGATCAGGCGACGGGCGGCGAGTGCCGGGGCGAGGCGCTCGCGCGCCTCATCGTCGAGCTCGCCCCAGGCGGCGTCGCTGATCGGGGCCAGATTGCGAAGGAGATGGTTCATCGTGCGACCCCCCGAAGGCTACCGATGCCGAGCGAACCGTCCTCGCTGGCGCCCTCGGCGCCGCTGTCGCCCTCGAGGACTTCAGCTTCCGCATCCTCGCCGTGCTCGACGACATCGCCGGGCTGGAACAGAACGCCCTGCGCGATCTTGCGCCACTGCGGCGTCCGGCGAAGCAGCAGCTCGAGGTCCATCGCGAAGTGCTTGAACTCCTCGCCCTGGGCATCGCGCATCACGGCGAGGGCCTCGGCGTCCTGCTCGACCGCGATCCGCTGCTCGTACCAACCGATTGCCTCAGCCTCCTCGGTGAGCGAGGCACACAGGCGGGCGAACGTCCGCGTCGCCGCCGGCAGCTCGTCAGGTGGTTCGTGGTACTGATCGAAGCCCATGTATCTCCTCGCAAATGACAACGTCGTGACCTGGGAATCCTAGGACTACCCGTCAGCATGATGACTAACGACAACTGGAGGTCTTCCTGATGAGCATCGCCACCGAGATCCCGCGCCTCGCGCTCGGCGTCTGGCAGGTTCCCGAAGGACCCGAGTGCGCGAGCGCGGTGCGCTGGGCGCTCGAGCTCGGCTATCGCCATATCGATACCGCGCAGGCGTACGGCAATGAGGAGAGCGTCGGCCGGGCGATCGCCGCCAGCGGGCTGGCGCGGGAGGAGATCTTCATCACCACGAAATTCTTTCCGCGGCACAAGGACCCCGCGGCGGAGGCGAAGCGGAGCCTCGAGCGGCTCGGCACCGACTACGTCGACCTCTACATCATCCACTGGCCGCAGGGCGGACCGACGTGGGCATGGCCCGGGATGGAGCAGGCGAAAGCCGACGGGTCGGCGCGACGGATCGGGATCTCGAACTTCAGCCTGGCGCAGGTCGATGAACTGCTCGCCGTCGCCTCGGAGCGGCCGGTCGTCAACCAGGTGCAGTTCAGCCCGTTCGAATACCGGCGCGCGCTGCTCGAGGGTTGCCGCGAGCGCGGCATCTTGCTCGAGGCCTACAGCCCGCTCGGGACCGGCCGCCATCTGCAGGAGCCGGTCGTGTTCGAGATCTCACAGCGGGTTGGCCGGACTCCGGCCCAGGTCCTGATCCGCTGGTGCCTGCAGCACGACACGATCGTGCTCCCGAAGTCGACGCACCGGGAACGGATCGAGGAGAACAGCCGTGTGTTCGACTTCGAGCTGTCCGAGCAGGACATGGAGGAGCTCGACGGGCTCGACACGACCGGCGGCACCGCCGAAGCGCGCGAGTCGCAGTGGTGGTGAGGCGTTATGCGGCTGTCGCGAGCGTGGGCCGTTTCGCCTCTCGCCACATCATGTCCGGGATGTAGCCGGGGAGCCGACGGACAAGCAGTTGCGCGCGGCTGACCCGGCCACGCTGCTAGCCGGCGATCGTCGAGACCCTGTGATCCCGGGTGCCCCGGACCCGGACAAGCTCCCACACCCCCAGCACTTGTAGCTCGCGCGGGAGTTTGTCCTGCTCAGAACCGGACGAACTCCCGCACCCCTCGCCCGGGCCGGCGCGTGGGGGATCGTCCTGGTGCGGGGTGGCTTCGAGCGGGCCATCGGCCCAGAGTCCATACCAACCCCCGCTCAATCCCTCCTCGGTGCAGTCTTTCCCAAAGTTGGAACACACCGGGCCGAGCCGAGCTACGCCGGGCAGCCGAGCTCGTCGTCGACCACGAGCGCGTCGTCAGCGTCAAACCGGCGCTTGAACGTGAATGCGTACGGGGTGGGTCCGTGTGACCGCAAGTGCTCGAGTCGCTCAAGAGCCTCGTCGACCGACGGCGTATGACCGGCCGGCACCCACCACAGGACCATGAACACCTGGATCCGCTCGAACCACTCGCGCCGGCGCCGCATAACCTCGACGTGACCGCTGCGGTAGACGAACGAGGCGAGCAGGTCGATCGACTCCCAGACCGACATGTTGACGATCATCCGGTCGTCGTCGAACGGACGAATGGCGGTCGCGTTGCCCTCATCGGTTTGCAGTCGCCAGACGAAGCCGGGCGCCCGGTCGGCGAGTGCGTTCACCGGGTCGAGCGCGGCGTTGAAGTCATCGAGCAACGGTGAATCGACCGGCGCGAGCGCCCGACCGATGTTGAGCTGGGCGATCTGGAGTGCGGCACTGGTCATCGGCGCAGCCTAACCGACGTGCGTTCGGCGCCCGGCCCGTGCAAACTCCGGGCCGGTGCACCAGGCAGAGATCGTCATCGCAGGGCTGCTCGTGGCCGTGGCCGGACTCAGCGCGCTGGCGCGGGTGCTCGCGGTCCCGTACCCGATCGTGCTCGTCGTCGGGGGCGCCGTGTTCGGCTTCCTCCCGGGGATCCCGACCGTGCGGCTCGACCCGAACGTCGTCCTCGTCGTGTTCCTGCCGCCGCTGCTCTACGGCGCGGCGTTCTTCGCCAACCTCGGCGACATCCGCAGGAGCCTCCGGGTGGTGACGCTCAACTCCATCGGCCTCGTGCTCGTGACGATGGTGCTCGTGGCGCTCGTCGCCCACGCGCTCGTCTCAGGGATGACGTGGGCCTCGGCGTTCACCCTCGGCGCGATCGTCTCGCCGACCGACCCGCTCGCCGGGGCGTCGATCATGCGCCGGCTCGACTTCCCACGGCGCTTCATCAGCGCGATCGAGGGCGAGGGGCTGTTCAACGACGCGACGGCGCTCGTCGCGTACAAGGTCGCGGTCGCGGCGGTGGTCAGCGGGGCGTTCTCGCTGGCTGATGCCGGGCTGAAGTTCGTTGCCGGCGGCGCGGGCGGGATCGCCATCGGGCTCGCCGTCGGCTGGGTGATCGCCGAGCTGCGCGCCCGGACCGAGGACAACCAGACGAGCATCACGATTTCGCTGTTCAGCGGCTACGCCGCATTCATCCCCGCCGATGCGCTCGGCGCATCAGGAGTGCTCGCGGCCGTCACGACCGGGATCTATATGGGGATCCGGGGCCCGAGCATCGTCCCGGCGCGCACGCGACTGCAGGGGTTCTTCTTCTGGGAGATGCTCGACTACCTGCTCAACGCGAGCCTGTTCGTCCTCGTCGGACTCCAGTTGCGCGGGGTGATCAACCGGATTGATGGCCACTCGGCCTGGACGTTCGCCGGGTGGGCCGCAGCGGTCGTGGCGGTGGTCATCCTGACCCGGATCGCCTGGGCATTCACGATCACGGTGCTCATCCGGTCGATCGATCGTCGGGAGTCACAGCGGGCGCGCCGGGCCGGGTGGCGGGTGCGTCTCGTCGCCGCGTGGAGCGGCATGCGGGGCGCCGTCTCGCTCGCCGCGGCGCTGGCGATACCACTCCACACCGACTCCGGAGCCCCGTTCCCCGACCGCGACCTCATCATCTTTCTGACGTTCGCCGTCATCTTCGGCACGCTGGTGGTCCAGGGCCTCTCGATGCCGGCGCTGATCCATCGCCTCGGCATCACCCGGGACGGCAGCGAGGACGCCGAGGAGATCCGCGCCCGGCTGGTCGCGACGAAGGCGGCCCTGGGCGAGCTTGACCGCCTCGCCGATGAGGAGTGGACGCGCGAGGACACGATCGAGCGCATGCGCGCGCAGTACAACTACCGCAAGCGCCGGTTCGCGGCCCAGGCGGGCAAGATCGAGGACGACGGCTACGAGGACCGGTCGCTGGCCTACCAGCACGTCGTCCAGATCGTGCTCGCGGCCCAGCGCGAGGCGCTCGTGGAACTGCGCAACGAGGGGCGGATCTCGAACGAGACGATGAACCGCGTCATCCGCGACCTCGACCTCGAGGAGTCGCGGCTCGAGATCTGAGGCGCCCGCGCGGCACGATCTCCGTGACAGACTCACGCTATGAGTCGTCGCGCCTGGGGAGCGTTCGCCGCCGTTTCCGTGATCTGGGGCGTTCCGTACCTGTTCATCCGGATCGCGGTCCGCGGCGGAATGACGCCGCTCGTGCTCGCCTGGGGACGGGTGACGCTCGCCGCCGTGGTGCTGCTCATGCTCGCCTGGCGCGCCGGCACACTCGGCCAGATCCGCGGTCGCGTCGGCTGGCTGGCGGTGTACGCCGTCGCCGAGGTGACAATTCCATTCCCGATGATCGCGTTCGGCGAGCAGCGGGTTTCCTCATCGCTTGCCGCGATCGTCGTCGCGTCGGTTCCGCTGATCGGCGCGGTACTCGCGTTTCGCTTCGACCACACCGAGAAGCCGACGCCGCTGCGCGCGCTCGGGCTGCTGATCGGGTTCGGCGGCGTCGTCGCACTCGTCGGAATCGACGTCGCCGGCAGTGGCAGCGAGCTGCTTGGGACGGCGGCGATCCTCGTTGCCGCGGTCGGCTACGCGATCGGCCCGTCGGTGATCAAGCTGCGCCTCGGGTCGCTCGACCCCCGCGCCGCGATCGGCGGCTCGCTCGGGATCGCCTCGCTGGTGCTGGCGCCCGGTGCGGTCCTCGACCTCCCGTCGCGGGTGCCCACGGCGGGCGCGATCGTGTCCGTCGTTGTCCTGGGGCTCCTGTGCACCGCGGCGGCGTTCGTGATCCTGATGGTGCTCATCCGCGAGGCGGGCACGAGCCGGGCGATGGTCATCACCTACATCAACCCGATCGTCGCGGTCGCGCTCGGCGTGGCGCTCCTTGGCGAGCAGCCGGGAGCCGGCGCCGTCGCCGGATTGCTCCTGATCCTTGCCGGGTCGTGGCTGTCGACCGGGGGGCGGATGCCGCCGTCGCTGCGCCAGTTCCGGCCGCGGCGCGCGCGATCGGCCGCAGGCCGCCGGTCCGAGACCCTCGTGCGGACGCGGACGGCGTGTGCGCTCGCGGCTCTCACCTGCCTGCTGCTCGCCGTCCCTGCGGGCGCGGCCCTCCCGGCGTGGACGACGTACCGCCACGACATGATGCGTTCGGGGGTTGACCCTGACAGCAGCTCGCCGGTCACGCCGACACAGGTGTGGCAGACCCCATCGCTCGACGGCGCGATCTACGGCTCGCCGCTCGTCTACGGCTCCCGGGTGTACGTCGCGACCGAGAACGACACCGTGTATGCGCTCGACGCAGCCACCGGAGCGGTTGTGTGGCAACGCCACGTCGGTACGCCGATCCAGTTCACGATCGACGGACAGGGCGACAATACGGTCATCGGCTGCGGGGACATCGACCCGCTCGGGATCACCGGGACGCCGGTCATCGACCCGGTGAAGCGCCAGATCTTCGCGGTGGCCGAGAGGTGGGACGGCTCCGATCCGTCGACGATTCAGCACGTGCTCGTCGGGTTCGATCTTGCCACTGGCGCACCAGTCTCGGGGCTCCCGGCCGTCGTCGATCCCAGCCCGTCTGACCCGGGCTACGGCGACGGTCCGCGGTATCTGCTGCAGCGGCCCGGGTTGGCGCTCGACGCGGGCAAGGTCATCATCGGCTTCGGCGGCAACGCCGGCGACTGCAACAGCTACCACGGTCGTGTCGTGGCGGCCGCCGAGGACGGCTCATCGGTGCAGAGCTTCAGCGTCACGAGCCTCGGCGGCGCCGTGTGGGGATCGGGCAACGGACTGCCGGTCGACGGCTCTGGCACGGTCTGGGCGACGACCGGCAATGGTCGGGGACCCCCAACGTTCGGCTACCAGGAGTCGGTCCTCAAGCTCGACGCGAACATGCACCTGCTCAACTCGTGGACCCCGTCCAACTGGTCGGACCTCGACACCTACGACGTTGACCTCGGGTCATCGGAGCCGCTGCTGCTCCCGGGTGGGCTCGTGTTCGCGATCGGCAAGGAGGGAGTCGGGGATCTGATGACGACGCAGTTCGCGAACGCGACCTCGCATCCGGTCTGCGCGCCGGCCAGCGAAGGCAGCTTCGGCGGCGCGATCTATGTGAACGGCGTGGTCTATGTCACCTGCGCCGACGGTATGCACGCGCTCTCGCTCGATACGCAGGCCCAGGACTTCTCCCCGCTCGGCGGCTGGACGGTCAACGCCGCTGCGATCGGTCCTCCGATCTACGCCGGCGGGCTGATCTGGTCCGCCGGTTGGCAGGACGGAAACCTTTACGGGCTTGACCCGAGGACCGGAAACGTCACATTCTCGACGAACCTCGGAGGCTTCAATCACTTCGCCACGCCAGCCGCCGCGGGGGGTCTTCTGTTCGTCGCGAATAACGACCGCGTAACGGCGCTGCAGATCGCGAGCCCGCCGCAACCGTCGGCCGTGGCCACGACGGTGGGGGCGACGTCGACGACGACCGGCGTCGGAGGGAGCCTCACCTTCACGGCCACCGTGGCACCGATCCCCGACGCGGGCACGGTCCTGTTCGCGGACGGCGGCGTTGCGCTCTCCGGGTGTGACACCGTCCCGGTCGACCCGGTGAGCGGCGGCGCGACATGCACGGCGTCGTTCTCCCATGCCGGCGTCCACGCCATCACCGCCGCCTACGGGGGTGACGCTTTCTTCACGGCCTCGCAGTCGCCAAGTCTGGCCGTCACGGTGACCGCGCCGCTAGGGCCGCCCCCGCCGATCAAGCCGCCCCCGCCGATCAAGCCGCCCCCGCCGACGCAGACGCATCCGCCCATCATCTCCCGCGCGCACCTCACGGGGACGGGCGCGACCCGAACCCTCAGCATCGTCCTGTCGAAGTCGGCGACCGTCACCGCCACGATCCTGGAGCGGGTCGCCGGGCGGATCGTGCACGGCCGCTGCCGTGTCGGCGCCCGTCACGGCCGCCGCTGCGCAATCACACTGCGCCGGGCACGATTGACTCTGCACGGACATGGCGGTACGAACGCGTTCCGGCTCGTTCTCGGCAGGCTCCCCGCCGGTCGATACACGCTTCAGCTCATTGCCGTCGACGGCAACCGGAGGCAGTCGGCCACGACGCAGCTGACGCTGAAGCTCACGTCCCGGACGCGGCGCTAGCCGGGGCTTCGACGAGCGGCTCGGCAGGGATTCGCGGCGATGATGCTGGGGCAGCACCACCCGGGCTCCCCTCCCGTCGCTTGTACCGAGATGGGCGCGAGGAGTAAGGTCGAATCTATCTGCCAAACCTTAGAGGAGAGGGAATGAGCACACCCGTTCCAGTACGGCTCAGCGTCAACGGCGTCGAGCATCAGCTGGAGGTCGAGCCGCGCCTATTGCTCGTGCACGCGCTGCGCGACAACCTCGGCCTCACCGGCACTCACGTCGGATGCGACACGTCCAACTGCGGCGCCTGCACGGTGCATCTCGACGGTCGCGCGGTGAAGTCGTGCACCGTGCTCGCGGTGCAGGCCGACGGCGCCGAGGTGACGACGATCGAGGGCATGGGGACCGATGAGCAGCTGCATCCGCTGCAGGAGGCGTTTTGGAACGACCACGGCCTCCAGTGCGGCTATTGCACGCCCGGCATGATCATGGCGGCCGCCGGCCTGCTGGCCGATAACCCGAATCCGACCGAGGACGAGGTGCGGCACGCGCTGGAGGGCAACCTGTGCCGCTGCACGGGCTACCACAACATCGTGCGCGCCGTCCTCGATGCGGCCAAGAGCAAGTCGGCGACGATCTCGCAGCCGGAGGTGACGGCATGAGCGACGGGTCTGGCGGCACCGCCACGAACGGCGCGACGCACGTCGGCCAGGCGCTGCGACGCAAGGAGGACCCGCGGCTGATCACCGGTCGCGGCCGCTACGTCGATGACATCGTGCTTCCCGGAACGCTCTGGGCCGCGTTCGTCCGCTCACCGGAAGCGCACGCCAAGATCGTCTCGATCGACGCCTCGGTCGCCGAGGAGCGCGACGGGATCCATGCCGTCTTCGTCGGTGAGGACATGGCCGACCTCGGTGGCCCACTGCCGATGGCCTGGGTCCCGCCCGGCGTCGAGGTCCAGAACCCCGAGCACTGGCCGGTCGCTCGCGGCACGGTCAACCATGTCGGGGACCCGGTCGCCGTCGTCATCGGCGAGGACCGCTACAGCGTGATGGACGCGGTCGAGGACGTGGTCGTCGAGTACGAACCACTCCCCGTCGTCGTCGATCCGGAGAAGGCGCTCGAGGGCGCCCCGTTCGTCCACGACTCGCTCGGCACAAACAAGGTGCACGAGTGGTCGCTGGCCGGGGGTGACATGGACGCCGGCTTCGCGGAGGCGGATGTCATCGTTGAACGTCGGGTCATCAACCACCGCACCGCCGGCGCGCCGATCGAGCCGCGCGGCGTGATCGCCGACTACCGCGCCGGGAGCCTGACGTTGCACAGCTCGACCCAAGTGCCGCATTTCGTCCGGTTGTTCCTCGCGATCCTGCTCGGGATGAGTGAGGAACGGGTCCGCGTGATCGCTCCGGAGGTCGGCGGCGGCTTCGGCGCCAAGCTCCAGGTGACCGGCGAGGAGGTGTTCGCCTGCTGGGCGTCGCGCAAGCTCGGTCGTCCGATCAAGTGGATCGAGACGCGCTCGGAGAACATGCAGGTCACCCACCAGGGCCGCGATCAGATCGCGCAGGTGAAGATGGGCGCGAAGCGGGACGGCACCGTGACCGCCTTCCACGTGAAGATCATCGCCGACTTCGGCGCCTACAACATGCTCCTGACGCCGCTGATCCCGTCGCTGGGGGCGTTCGTGATGGGCGGGTGTTACAAGATCCCGAACGTCCAGACCGACATCGTCGGGGTGTTCACGAACAAGTGCCCCACCGACGCGATCCGGGGCGCGGGCCGACCCGAGGCGACGCACATGGTCGAGGTGACACTCGACCAGATGGCGGCAGAGCTCGGGATGAGCCCGGTGGAGATCCGGCGGAAGAACTTCATTCCGAAGGACGACTTCCCGCATGCGGTCGCGACCGGCGTCGTCTATGACTCGGGCGACTACGACAAGACGCTTGACCGACTGCTCGAGATGGTCGATCTGGATGCGTTCCGTACCGAGCAGGAAGAGCTGCGGGCGAAGGGTGTCTACCGGGGCATCGGGTTCTCGACCTACACCGAGATCTGTGGACTCGCGCCGTCGCGGATCACCGGCCCCGCCGGCGTCGGCGTCCAGGCCGGTGGCTGGGAGTCGGCGATGGTGCGCGTGCACAACACCGGCGCGGTCACGGTCTACACCGGCTCCAGCGGGCACGGCCAGGGCCACGAGACGGCGTTCGCCCAGATCGTCGCCGACCGGCTCGGGGTCGACCCGGCGGTCGTCGAGGTTGTCCACGGCGATACGGGCATGGGGCCCGAGGGTCGCAACACATACGGGTCGCGATCGCTCGCGGTCGGCGGTGAGGCGCTCGCCAAGTGCGCGAACAAGGTCGCCGAGAAGGCGAAGCGGATCGTCGCGCACCATCTCGAGGCCGCGCCCGAGGACATCGAGGTGACCGCGGACAAGTTCGCGGTCAAGGGTTCCCCGGACAAGGGGATGACGCTCGCGGAGGTCGCGGGAGTCACGTACGTCTACGACATCCCGGACGACATGGAGCCGGGACTGGAGGAGACGACGTTCTATGACCCGGAGAACTTCGTGTTCCCGTTCGGCGCGCACGCGTGCATCGTCGATGTGGACGGGGAGACGGGAAAGACGAAGGTCGTGCGCTACGTCGCGGTCGACGACTGCGGCAATGCGATCAATCCGCTGATCATCAACGGGCAGCTCCACGGAGGGATCGTCCACGCGCTCGGACAGGCGCTCTACGAGCGGGTCCACTACGACGAGGACGGACAGCTCGTGACCGGGACGTTCGTCGACTACGCGCTACCCACCGCGGCCGAGATGCCGAGCTTTGAGCTCGACCGTACGGTGACGCCATCGCCGGTCAACTCGCTCGGGGTCAAGGGCGTCGGCGAGGCGGGCACGATCGCGGCGAGCGCGGCGGCGACCAATGCGGTCATCGACGCGCTTCGGCCACTCGGCGTCAACTACATCAACATGCCGCTCAGCCCGATGCGGGTGTGGGAGGCTATTCAGGAGTCCCAGAAGGGAGGTGTGTCCGCGTGATCCCCGCAGAATTCGACTACATCGCGCCGGAATCGCTCGACCAGGCGATCCTTGCGCTCAAGGAGAACGGCGACGAGGCCAAGCTGCTCGCCGGCGGTCACTCGCTGCTGCCGCTGATGAAGCTTCGGCTGGCGGCACCGGCGCTGCTCATCGACATGCGGAAGATCCCCGGACTGCACGGCATCCAGCGGGACAACGGCAACTGGCGGATCGGCGCCATGACCCCGCATGTGATGCTGGAGACGACGCCCGAGCTCGGCATCGTCTCCACGGCCGCGGCCACCATCGCGGATCCCCAGATCCGCAACCGGGGCACGATCGGCGGCAGCCTGGCGCACGGTGATCCGGCGTCGGATCTGCCGGCGATCATGCTCATCGGCGAGGCGACGGTGACCGCCACGGGCGGTGGCGGCGGCACCCGGACGATCGCGGCTGCGGATTTCTTCCGCGACTACCTCGATACGGCACTCGAGCCGCACGAGGTCCTCACCGAGATCCACTTCCCGGTGTTCGACGGGTGGGGCTCCTCCTACCAGAAGTTCAACCGTCGCAGCGAGGACTGGGCGATGGTCGCGGTCTCCGCGCTCGTCAAAGAGAACGGCGGCGTGTGCGAGGACGTGCGGATTGGGCTGACGAACATGGCGTCGACCCCGCTGCGGGCGACCGCGGCCGAGGAGGCGCTCAAGGGTCAGCCGCTCAATGCGGAGACGATCGCCGCGGCGGCCGAGCACGCCGGCGAGGGGACGCATCCGCCGGCGGACCTCAATGCGAGCTCGGAGTACAAGCGCCACCTGGCGCGCGTACTCACCCGACGGGCGCTGGAGGAGGCCGCCGGCCTCTAGTGGTCGCTCCCGCAAATACGCTCGCATTCGAGGGGCCCCCACCGGCGCCCGGCGACGTCCTCGAAGGCTTGTGCAGCGCTGCTGCACGTCGCCTTCTGCGTCCTCGCCGGGCATCCGCTGGTGACCCCTCTCGGTGCGACCGTACCCACGGGAACGACCACTCGTGACGTCGCACGATCTCGGATCCGTCGAGGCGGCGAGCGCCGCACTCGCCGCCCGCGGATACCTCGCCGACCGCCCGCTGGCGCTCGCGATCACGCTTGCGGCCACCCTCGAGCAGCCGTTGCTGCTCGAGGGCGAAGCCGGCGTCGGCAAGACCGAGGTCGCGCGGGCGGTCGCCGAGTCGACCGGCGCGCGGCTGATCCGTCTGCAGTGCCACGAGGGGATCGACCTTCACCACGCGGTCTACGACTGGGACTACGCGCGTCAGCTGCTCGCCCTGCGCGCCGCCGAGGGCGGAGTCGATGAGGGCCAACTGTTCTCCCGGCGCTTCCTGCTCCGGCGGCCGCTGCTCGAGGCACTCGAGCACGACGGACCGGTCGTCCTGCTGATCGATGAGATCGACCGAGCCGACGACGAGTTCGAGGCGTTCCTGCTCGAGTTCCTCTCCGACTTCGCGGTGACGATTCCCGAGCTCGGCACGATCACCGCGCGCCAGCGTCCGCTTGTGATCCTCACCTCGAACCGGACGCGTGAGCTCCACGATGCGCTCAAGCGGCGCTGTCTGTATCACTGGATCGATTACCCGACTCCCGACCGCGAGCGCGAGATCGTCCACGCCCGGGTCCCCGGCGTCTCCGAGGAGATCGCCCGTCGCGTCGTCACCGCCGTCGCCCGGCTGCGTGAGCAGGGCGACCTCTACAAGCTGCCGGGGGTGGGGGAGACGCTCGTGTGGGCGCAGGCGCTGCTCTCACTCGGCTCCGACGGCGACCTTGAAGAGACGCTTGGCGTCGCGCTCAAGGTGCACGAGGACATCGAGCGGGTCCGTCAACGTAAGGTGCTCGAGGGTGTCTGACGCCCCCGAGGTGACTCGCGGCCTCGCGGCGCTTGCGGGCGAGATGCGGAGGGCGGGAGCGCGCGTCGGGCTCGGTGAGCTGCTCGCCGCGCACCGCGCCCTTGAGGTCGTCGATTCCGCGTCGCGCACCGACTCGAAGCTGGCGCTGCGCACGGTCATGTGCTCGCGACGCGATGACCTGGCGCGGTTCGAGCGTGCCTTCACCGCAGTCTTCGGTGACGAGCGGGCCCCCGGGCAGGAGCATGGGCTTGACGAGCTCGGGGCGATCGAGCGTGAGGTGCTGCCGCGGGCCGCGGTGCCGACGGCCGGCAGCGCGCCCGAGCCCCCGGCCGCTGCCGAGGAGGACCCGACCGCGATTCCGGCGGCGTGGAGCCAGGTCGAGCTGCTCCGGGAGAAGGACTTTGCGCGGTACAGCGCGGCGGAGATGGCGGCCGCCCGGGAGCTCATCCTGCGGCTCGCTCGCCGCGGGCCGACGCGACGCTCGCGCCGGACCCGGCCGGTGCGACGGCGGCGCGGCCACGAGCCCGATCTGCGCCGAACGCTGCGGGCGTCGTTGCGCACGGGCGGGGAACCCGTCGAGCGGCGCTGGCGCGGGCCAACGCTGCGGCAGCGCCCGGTGGTGCTCGTGTGCGACGTCTCGGGCTCGATGGAGCCCTACGCGCGGATGCTGCTCCAGTACCTGCACGCATGTGTCGCCGCTCGGCGGCGGGTGGAGGCGTTCGCGTTCGGCACGCGGCTGACGCGCATCACCAACGAGCTCGCCGGCCGCGATCATGACCACGCGCTCGAGCGGGCCGCGGCGGCGGTCACCGATTTCTCCGGAGGAACGCGGATCGGGGCGGCGCTGGCGGAGCTCAACCGCGTCCATGGACGCCGCCTGGGGCGGGGCTCGGTCGTCATCATCCTGTCCGATGGCTGGGATCGGGGCGATCCCGGGCTGCTCGCGATCGAGATGGCGCGGCTGCGCCGCAGCGCGCACCGGCTCGTGTGGCTCAACCCACTCGCCGGCCACCCAGACTACGAACCGCTCACCCGCGGTATGCGCGCCGCGGTCCCTCACACTGACGAACTGTTGGCAGGCAACTCGCTTGCTTCACTTGAGCAGCTGGCCTCGATATTGGAGGAGATGTGAGAGACGTACTTCCACAGATCACGGAATGGACTGCCCGCGGCGATCGGATCGCGATCGCGACCGTCGTCGGCGTCAAGCGCTCGGCACCCCGGCCGCCGGGCGCGAAGATGGCGGTCAACGACCGCGGCGAGGTGTTCGGCGCTGTCTCGGGCGGCTGCGTCGAGGGCGCGGTCGTCGTCGTCGCCGAGACGGTGCTCGCTGACAACGAGCCGCAGCTGCTGCACTTCGGCATCGCCGACGACGAGGCGTGGGATGTCGGGCTGCCGTGCGGCGGCGAGATCGACGTCTGGGTTCAGGTCTACGAGCCCGGGCGCTTTGGCGAGATCGCGCGGGCCGGTGGACGGGCCGCCGAGATCACGATGCTGGAGGGCGCCCGCCCCGGCGCCAAGCTGCTCGTCGAGGCCGACGGCGAGCGGTCCGGCACGCTCGGATCACCGGAAATGGACGACGAGGCGGCGCGAGCCGCCGATGAGCTCATTTGGGCCGAGCGATCCGAGCGCCACGAAGCGCTGTTCATCGACGTTGTGCATCCGACCCCGCGGCTCATCCTGTTCGGCGCCGTCGACGTCGCGAACTCGCTGTGCACGCTCGCGCGGGCGGCAGGCTGGCGACCGTATGTCGTCGATCCCCGGGCCCGCTTCGCGACCCGGGAGCGGTTCCCCGACGCCGAAGAGGTGATCGTCGCGTGGCCGGACGCGGCGTTCGCGCAGCTCGGCGGGATCGACCGGGCGACCTCGGTCGCGGTGCTCACCCACGATCCGAAGCTCGACGACGCGGCGCTGATGATCGCGCTGCGCTCCGAGGCTCGGTTCGTCGGCGCGATGGGCTCGCGGCGTGCGCAGGCGAGCCGGCGTGAGCGCCTGCTCGAGGCGGGAATGACCGACGCGGAGTTGGCCCGCCTGGCCGCGCCGCTCGGGCTCGACCTCGGGGCGGTGAGTGGCGAGGAAACGGCGCTGTCGATCCTCGCCGAGGTCGTCGCGGCGCGCCACGGCCGTGATGGCGGACGGCTCCAGAACGCCGGCGGCCGGATCCACGAGGTACCTGCGTGATCTGCGGCCTCGTGCTCGCGGCCGGCGCTGGGACACGGTTCGACGCGGAGGACTCAAAGCTGCTCGCCGCGCTCGGCGGGCGCCCGCTGCTCGAGCGCGCCGTCCGTGCCCAGACGGCGGTGAGCGCGCTCGAACGGGTCGTCGTCGTGCTCGGCGCCCGTGCC
Source organism: uncultured Solirubrobacterales bacterium (assembly GCA_963850335.1). Lineage (GTDB taxonomy): Bacteria > Actinomycetota > Thermoleophilia > Solirubrobacterales > Solirubrobacteraceae > Palsa-465. Next base: position 641,569 of record CAWKKY010000006.1, read on the forward strand.
GATGAGATCCAGGCCGCCGTCGACTTCGGTCGCGCGGAGGCGGTCGTGTGCGCCGACTGGGAGGACGGACAGGCGGCCTCGCTCCGCTGCGGGGCGGCCGCGCTGGAGGGCGCTGATCGCGTGATCGTCACGCTCGGCGATCAGCCGGGGGTCACGCCGGCCCTGATCGAGCGATTCCTCGAGGCCGCGCCGGCGAGCCGGGCGACGTACTCCGGGCGGCCCGGTCATCCTGTCGTGCTCGGAGCCGAGCAACTTGCGGCCGTGGCGCAGCTGAGCGGGGACACCGGTGCCCGGTCGCTGTTGCGCGGCGGGCCGCAGATCGAGTGCACCGATCTCACCGACGGACGTGACGTAGACACCCTGGAAGATCTGGAGGCAATTCGCCGTGAAGCTAGAGCAGTCGTTTGAGGTAGCCGCCCCGATCGACCGGGTGTGGGACGCGTTGATCGATGTCGAACGGGTGGCGCCGTGCCTGCCCGGCGCGAGCGTCACCGGACGCAACGAGGACGGCAGCTATGCCGGCAACCTCACGATCAAGATCGGGCCGACGACGGCCGCCTACGCGGGTCGGCTGCAGATGGAGGACATCGACAAGGGCGTGCACACGGCGACGATGCAGGCTCAGGGGACCGACAAGCGCGGGCAGGGTGGCGCCAAGGCGACGATCACCTCAAAGCTGACCGAGACCGCGGATGGGACCCATGTCGACGTCACGACCGACTATCACATCACCGGGCGCCTGGCCCGGTTCGGACGCGGCGGGATGATCGAGGACATCTCGAACCGGCTGCTCCGAGAGTTCGCGTCGTGTTTGCAGTCCTCGCTCGTGGACAGGCCGGCGGCGGAATCCGCGGCGAAGGACGAGCCGGCGGCGAGGGACGAGTCGACGGCCGAGTCGACGGCCAGTCCCCTGATGGCCGAGTCGGCCGCGGCCAGTTCCGCCGGGGCGAGTTCAGGCGCGGCGAGTGCCGCCGCTCCCAGCTCCGCCCCGCCGAGCGAGCCGAGCACACCCTTCCCCGGCGCCACGCCGGACTCGAGCAACGCGATCGAGGGGATCCCGCTCATGACCTCCGTGTTGTGGGAGCGCACGAAGCGCAATCCCGTGCCGCTCGCGTTGGTGTTCGGCTTCCTGCTGGCGCTGATCACGTTGCGACGCCGGCGTCGATGAGCGCGCAGGCTGAGAACGCGGCCCGGTTCCTGTCGCTGCATCGTCCCGGGGAGCCGCTGCTGATGGCGAACGTCTGGGACGCAGGCTCGGCGAAGGCCGTCGCCGCGCTCGGCTATGCGGCACTCGCGACGACGAGCAGCGGCTTTGCGGCGACGCTCGGACGACTCGACGGTTCAGTCACCGGCGAGGAGGCACTCGCCCACTCAGCGGCGATCGTCGACGCGACCGATCTCCCGGTCTCGGCCGACCTTGAGAACTGCTTCGCCGATGATCCGACCGGCGTCGCCGAGACGATCCGCGGCGCGATCGCGACCGGGCTCGCCGGAGGCTCGATCGAGGACTTCACCGGCGACAAGGAGAACCCGATCTACGCGTTCGATGACGCCGTCGCCCGCGTGGCGGCCGCGGCCGAGGCGGCGCACGCCGGTGACGTGCACTTCGTTCTCACCGCCCGCTGCGAGAACCTGCTCCACGGCCGGGACGATCTCGACGACACGATCGCGCGGCTACAGGCGTATGAGCGCGCCGGCGCCGACGTCCTGTTCGCGCCGGGGCTGAGGGCGGCCGAGGACATCGCGCGGGTCATCTCCTCCGTGAGCCTCCCGGTGAACGTGCTCGTTGGCGCGGGCCGGCCGAGCGTCGCCGAACTCGCCAAGCTTGGCGTCGCCCGGACGTCGGTCGGCGGCGCGTTCGCGTTCGCGGCGCTTGGCGCACTCGTCGAGGCGGCGACCGAACTGCTCGAAGACGGGACCTATACGTCGCTGCAGCGGGCGGCGACGGGAGCCCGGGCCGCCCGCAGCGCGTTCAGCTGACCGGCGCCTTCACCGAAGCGATGAACCCGCGCACGTCACCGGCGGGCTCCGAGTAGGCGTCGCCGAGCGTCGACTCGATCGCGCTCATGAACTGGCTCGCCCACGGCGGGAGCTCGTAGTCGATCGCGGCGAGGAACTCGAGCGAGGCGGCGAGCCGGATGTCGGCGATCGACGGCCGATCGCCCCCGATGAACGGTTTGTCGTCGAGGAAGAACGACCCAATCGCCGCCAGTGGCTGCGCCAGCGCCTCGGTGGCGTCACGCTGCGCCCGCGCCTTGGTCTCCGGGTCCGCGTCGGACGCGGCGGTCTCGCCCGGGTAATTCGGGAACCCGAGGGCGGTGTACGTCGCCCGGCCGATCAGCGGATACAGCGTGCCGATCACGTAGAACATGGCGCTGTCGACCATCGCGCGGCGTCCCGGGTCAGTGGGGTAGAAGTCCTCGAGGCCATGCTTGTTGCACAGGTACTGCATGATCGCGCAGCTCTCCCAGAGCGATCCGTTCGGCAGGCCGGACTCCTCGAGCAGCGGGGTCAGGTCGGCCGGGTCCTTCGAAAGGAACTCCGGCGTGCCCTTGATGCCCCACATGTCGACCTCTTCGAAGTCGAGGTCGGCGGCGCGGATCAGGATCCGGGCCGACAGGTTGTTGACGCTGGGCTTCAGGATGCTGAGCGTATGAGTCGCCATTTCTCTCCTCAAACTGACATGGCGTAGCTGTTATCTGGTGTACGGATCCTTCGGGGCGCGATCGTCCGACAGGGAGGGCCGCGAGCGGAGGACGAGATCCTCGATCGCGTCCGCCAGGTGCACCTGATCGATGTTGTAGTCCCCGCGTGCCACACGAACCTTGTGGGCCTCGAACAGGACGTCGGAATGCGTGTAGCCGAACGGGGGCTCGAACCGGTAGGACGCGAGCTCGATCAGCAGCCCGAGCGGGTCCTCGAAGTAGATCGAGTCCATGAACCCGCGGTCCTTGACGCCGCTGTGTTTGATGCCCCGCTCGTCAAGCCGCTCGACGGCCTGGTGGAACGTGGCCTGCGAGACGTTGAACGCGATGTGGTGCACGCAGCCCGGGTCCGTCGGGGTGCGCGTCGGGTCCGGCTGACGCTCCTCGTTGGTGAACACGGTGATGAGCCGCCCGTCACCGGGATCGAAGTACAGATGGCCCTCGGTCGGTCGGTCAAGGTTCGGCTGATCGAACACGAACGGCATCCCCAGGACTCCCTCCCAGAAGTCGATCGAGGTCTGCCGGTCAGCGCCGACGAGGGTGATGTGATGGACCCCCTGGGTTTGCAGCTTGCGCAGGTCGCCCCCCTTCTTTGAGTTGTTGGTCTGTCAAGTCTCGTTGGTCGGGGCGGGCGTTTGCAAGAGGGTGACCGGCCTGCGGCATCGCCATTGCGCACGAGAGCGCGCTCGGAATGGCCAAAACGTATGTCAGCGCGCTCGGAATGGCCACGACGCATGTGAGCGACTGCCGATCGCGGCGCTTTCTTGCGTTTCGGCCAGATATCGACCAGTACGCAAGACAGCGCCGAAACCGGCCCGCGCTTCCATGCGTTCTGGTCACGGCGGCGGGAGCTCTCCGCGGGTCAGCGTTCGACGAGCTTTGACTTGTACTCGCTGCGGGCGAGCGTCCCGAATGGCACGAGCTCGATCGCGGTCTGGACGACGAGCGCGCTGCGAAGTCGTTCCCGGATCGCATCGGCAAGCCCCGGGGTAGGGTCGCCGCCCGGCCCGGGGCCGCCGCCCGGCCCGGGGCCGGAGCCGACGCCGTCGCCGACGCCGACGCCGACGCCGCGCCCCAGCTCGACCCGCACCGGCAGCGGCGGGTCCTGCTTGACCCCAGGCGCCGCCGGGACGACCCGGATCTGGCCGCTGACCGCGGGGGCGAATGTGCTCACGACCTCACGGACGGCGGACGGGAAGACGTTGACGCCACGGACGATGAGCATGTCGTCGGTCCGCCCGATGCAGCGGATCCGCGGCCCGGTCCGGCCGCAGGGACACGGCGACATCCGGACCGCGACGTGGTCACGGGTCCGGAACCGCAGCAGCGGCGCCGCGCGATGGCGAAGGTGGGTGAGGACGAGCTCGCCGGTGGCCCCGTCACGGAGCTCGACCGCGGCGCCGGTGTCCGGGTCGATCAGCTCTGGATGGACGAAGCCGCGGGCGCCGAGGTGCATCCCGTCCTGGTTCTCGCATTCACCCCACAGTGATACGCCGATGTCCCCGATCCCCATCGCTTCGGTGACGCGGGCGCCCCACGCATCCTCAAGCGCGGCTCGGAAGGCCTTTTCGCCCCCGCCCGGCTCCCCGGCGACGAGCACGCGCTCGACCGTTGAGTCCGGAAGATCGATCCCGCGCTCGGCCGCCCACTCGGCCAGGTACGCCGCGTAGGACGGCGTCAGGACGGCCGCCTCCGGCCGCAGCCGCTGCACCGCCAACATCAGCCGCTCGGTGTTGCCGGTCCCGACGGGGACGTGGCACAGCCCGATCCGGTCAAACGAGGCCAGCGCCGCCCCAGCGACGAATGGGCCGGCGTTGTAGCTCGAGACGATCCGCTGGCCGGCCCGGATTCCGGAGGCCGCGTAGCTGCGCGCGGAGCCGGTAATCCAGTTCTCCAGGTCGCCGGCGGTCAGCGGGATGTAGCTGGGGACGCCCGTCGTCCCGCTCGTCGAGTAGATCCGGACGATCTCCGAACGCTCTGCACAGAGGTGCGTGCCGACCGGGTTCTCGTCGGTCGTCGTCGCGCGGAGCTCCTGCTTTTCGGTCAGCGGCAGCCGGCGGATGTCCGCAAGGCCGCCGGCGTCCAGGGGCATTGAGACCCCGTCGGCGCCGAGCTTGTCCCGATAGAACGCCGAGCGGCCGAGCAGGTAGTGGAGCTGCTCTCGGTAGGCATCGTCATCGAGCGCGACCTGCTCCTCCCACGACCGTGTCTCCACGGCCGGGTCCAGGATCGAGACCGGACCGTCAGTCACGTTCGTACCGGATCGCGTCCTCCGCTCGGCCCGCCATCAGGAACCCGATCGGGATCTCCTGCTCCTCGGCGAGGTGCGCGAGCAGGCTCGCGGTGCGGGCGAGGATCGGTACCGCCTTGACCGCGGCGGCAGAGAACCCGAGGTCGAGCATCACCGCGGCGATCGGCATTGACACATTCATCGTCAGCGGCCGGCCCCACGCGGCCGCGGCCCCGTCACGGAAGTCACGGGCCAACTGGACGTTCACGCCGCTCACACCCCGCTCATCCGCGAGCTCGAGGATCCGCTCGGCCCGGGGATCGAGCGGACGGTGCAGCGGATGGCCGAACCCGGGCAGCCGCTCCCCGGCGGCTCGGACGGCCGCCGCCATCTCCGCGGAGACCTCGGCCGAGGATGCACCCTCGCCGACCCGCTCCGCGGCGCGCACGAGCAACCGGGCGCACTCCTCGGCGGTGCCGAGGATCACCGGGCCGCAGCCGAGGATGCCCGCCGCGACGGCGCCCTGAAGCGAACCCGGGTCGGCCGCCAACGTCATCCGGGCGGCGACGTTCGTCGGCATCATCCCGTGCTCGGCGATCGCCACGAGCAACGCGTCCAGGAAGAACCGCTGGTCCTCCGACGGCCGGTCGCCGGTGAGCAGGAGATGGAAGTACTCGGTGAAGCTGACATGCCCGATCAGCTCGCTCGCCAGGTCGTGGCCCCGAATCTCAACGCGGTCCGGATATGCCTGGCTGATGTGGGTGACCGGGTTGTCGGCGCCGCCGATCTGCATCGGCCGCGACCCTACCAGTGCCCGGGCACCGGAACGTCCGCGCGGGCGGGTTATGCTCCACTTCGATCATGGGGAGTGGGCGTGCGATCAGGGCGCATTCGGTGGCGGTTGAGCGCCTGACCCGCGAGGACACGCGGATCCTCAAACTCGAACGTGGCGTGATCCGTGGCCACACGTGCAAGGTGCTCGTGCTCGAGCGCGCGGACGGACGCCCGCTCCCGACGCTTGACGAGCTGCGCGCGCGCATCAACGGGCGGCTCGACGCCGCCGTCCGCCTGCGTCAGCGGGTCGTGCCAACACCGCTGCACGTCTCGGATCCCGTGTGGCTCGACGATCCGGTGTTCGACATCGCCAAGCACGTCACGGTCGTGGACGACCCCGCGGTCGAGGGGCGCGCCGGGCTCGAGCAGCTCGTCGGGCGGCTGATGTGCGAGCGCCTTGACCGGACGCGGCCGCTCTGGCACCTCGCGGTCGTGCCTGCATTGAGCGAGAACTCGATGGCGCTCATCTGGCGTCTGCACCACTGCCTGGCCGACGGCACGGCGTCCATGCGCATCGGTGACGCGCTGCTGTGGGATCCGACCCCGGACGTGGCTGACCCGGCGCCGAACGGGTGGGTGCCGACACCGGCCCCGGGAGCGCTCGACCTGTTCGCGCGGGGGCTCGCCGACCAGGCTCGTCGCCGGGCGCGCGATGTCTCATTGTTCGCCCGCCGGGCGCCGCGGCCGCGACGCGCGCCGCTCCACCGGAATGCCGTCACCCGCGAGCTCTCGCGCACCGCTGTGCGGACCCCGCTCGCCGGGCACGTGACCGCGCGACGGGCGGTGACGTTCGCCTCGATGCCGCTCGCGCCGGCCCGGGCCGCGGGAAAGGCGATCGACAGCGCGATCACCATCAACGACGTCGTCCTCGCTGTGATCGCCGGTGGGATCCGCACGTGGCTCGGGCGCGGCTTTGGACCGGAGGGCGGGATCCGGGTGAAGATCCCGGTCAGCCTGCACGAGCCCGATGAGGCCCCTGGCGTCGGCAACCGGGATTCGTATTTCTTCGTCGATCTCCCCGTCGCCGACGCCGACGTCGCCCGGCGGGCGCTGACGATCAACCGTGAGACGGCGCGTCGCAAGCTCGATCACGACGCCGACATGCTCTACCGACTCGGGACCCATCCGTTCGTCGAACGCTGGGCGATGAGCCCGCGCGTATTCACGTTCAACGTCTCCAACGTGCGGGGTCCGGCTCGCGACATCTACGTGCTGGGGGCACACGTCCGCGAGCTGTACTCGCTCGCCGAGGTGGCGCAGCATCATGCGCTCCGGGTCGCGGTCATCTCGCTGTCCGGACACCTGTTCATCGGGCTGTGCGCGGACCCGGAGGCGGTGCGGGAGATGCACGTCCTCCGGGACGGGATCGAGCAGGCGGCGGCGGACCTGCTCGCGCTCGCGCCCTGATCGTCAGGCGGCGATGCGCAGCTCGGCGTGCGGCGGGCGTTCGACCGGCGTGCTCGCCACCGGGCGCAGCCCATCCTCGGCGCGACCGAGGAAGCTCTCGGGCACCAGTCCGACGAGCCGTCCCTCACGCTCGAGGCGGGAGGCGACCGCCTGGAGCACGGCGTAGGCCATCGGCCCGAGATCACGCAGCGGCTGATGCGCGTTCTGGCGCACATCGAGATCGACCTGGGCGAGGCCGTCAAGGCCGACCTCGTGGTAGGCGTCGAGCAGCAGCGCGATATCGACGCCGTAGCCGCTGACGAACGGCAGCTGGACGAGCAGCTCGCGCCGGGCTGCGATCTCACCGGCGAGGGGCTGGTCGATCGCCGCGAGCTCCGGATAGAACATGTTGAGCAGGGGTCGCGCGGTCAATTCGGTGACCCGGCCGCCGCCGTCGGGCATCGTCGTGCCCCCGACCCGGAACGGCCGGCGGTAGAAGCCCTTGACGAAGGCGAGCGCGGGGTCGCGGAGCAGAGGCCCGATCAGTCCGCACGCGTAATGCGCGCCGAACTGCTCGGAATCGGCGTCGAGGAAGCAGATGATGTCGCCGCGCAGAACGTGCAGCGCCCGCCACATCGCGTCGCCCTTGCCGAGCACCGGTCCGAGCTCGGGCAGGAGCGCCTCCTGGTCATGGACCTCGGCGCCGAGCGAGCGGGCGATCTCGGCGGTGCCATCCGTCGAGTTGTCGACGACGACGATCTGATCGATCACGCCGGCGTCGATCAGGGGTACGAGCTCGCGGAGGATCGGACCGATCGTCGCCGCCTCGTCGCGTGCGGGGAGGCACACCGACACCGTCTGGGTGCGACCGCCGACGAGACCGCCGGCCGGGTAGTCCTCGTGCGCGAAGGAATGGGTCGCGTGCCACGCCTGAGCCCTGATCGACATACGCACAGGATGCCAACCTCGCTCGGCGGGCCCTCAGTCGCGCGGCAGCTTCGCCGCGAACGCCGACAGCTTGGCGGGGTTGCGCAGCGGGCGTCCGTGACCGAAGCACACGAGTTCCGGCTCGAGCGCGGCCAGCCGCCGCATCGATTCCCGGTTGCGGACCGGGTCAGGCGTGAAGAACGTCTTGGGCTCGTGGAGGCCGGGAATACCGGTGATCGTGTCGATATTCGTGAACACGTCGCCGCATACGAGGGTGCGATCGGCCTCCCGCCAGAATGCGATGTGGCCCGCCGAGTGCCCCGGAACGTTGATCACGGTGAAGCCTGCCACCTCGTCGCCCTCGCGCAACCGCCAGGCCACGGGATGCGGCGGCCCGGTGAACGCCCGCGCGATGATCGTGTTCATCGGGTGCTTCGGCTGGCGGCGTCCGATCTCGCCGGCCGTCTCCATCGCGTCCGCGTCGAGTTCGCCGCACCACAGTGGCAGGCTCAGCGTCTCGCATACCTCGTGGCTCGCCCCCTGGTGATCAGGATGGGCGTGCGTGAGCGCATGGGCCGCGACCGTGCGGCCGTTGAGCTGGCGCAGGATCCGCCGGGTCGCGTGGCGCGACGCCGCGTCGACGAGCACGTCGCCCATCAGATAGACGTTGATCGCGTACGGCGGAAACCCGTCCAGGATGTAGAGATCGTCCGCGAGCCGCTTCACTGGGGGCGCGAGACTATCTGCTCGGGCCGCTGGAGTGCGGTGCTCAACGGCCGCCCGGCGGTGGTCAGGGCCGCGCCTCGCGGAGACGCCGCGCACTCCGCGTTGCCCACGGGACGTCGCCGAATCGCTCCACGACCGCGGCGGCGCTCGCCTCGTAGTCGTACGAGACCCGGCGCAGGGCGAGCGAGCCGTCGTCGAGCACGAGCGCGTACGCGGCGCGCTGGTCGCCGTCGAGCGGCAGTCCCACGCTGCCCGGGTTCACGAGGTCGATGCCGTCGTCGCGCAGACGGCGGAACTGCAGGTGGGTATGGCCGAACACGATCCGCCGCTCGCTGGCCCCTGCGAGCAGGTCATCCTCGCCGTCGGCCGGCTCTGGCAGGAACGAGTCCATATCCGAGGCCGGCGACGCGTGGCAGTACCGGGTGCCACCGACCACAACCTGCTCGGGCAACGCGCCGAGCTCGTCCGCGGCGGTGGCGCCGATCGCGGCCCGGCAGTCGGCGACGGCGCGGTGGAGCACGTCGTCATCCGGCAGATCGTCGGGAAACGCCGTCCAGCGGTCGACATTGCCGCGGATCGTCGTCGCCGCGGCCACCTGACCGAGCCGCGCGAGCGTCTCCTCAGGCCATGGCCCGAAGAGCGCGTAGTCGCCGCCGAGCAGGAACTCGTCAGCGCCCGCGGCCACCGCGTCGGCGAGCACCGTCTCGAGCGCGGGCAGGTTTCCGTGGATGTCGTAGAGGACGGCGATCACATGAAGCTCAGTAATACCATCGAAGAGATGCTGGTACGCGGCTCTTCGTTCAACCTCCGCTACGCCACGACGGCCGACGCCGATGCGCTGTTTGCGCTCGGCACCGATCCGGAGGTGACGCGCTTCTTCTCGTGGGGACCATATACCTCGATCGAGGAACCCGCCGTCTACATCGCCGGGCTGGCCGGCGAGCGCGCGAGCGGCGAGCGGCTCGACTTCGTGATCGTCGATCACGCCGACCGCGTGCTCGGCGTCACCGGACTCTCGGAGTTCAGCCGGCGCGACCGGCGAGCGGTCGTCGGGACGTGGCTCGGGCGAGCATTCTGGGGCACGGGCGTCAATCGCGCCGCCAAGGGGATGATCGCCGCACTGGGCTTTCGCGCGCTCGGACTTGAGCGGATCGGCGCCTACGCGGACCTGGGCAACCCCCGCTCGCAGGCCGCGCTCACGCGGATCGGATTCCAACGCGAGGGGGTGCTGCGCGACTGGCACCGCCACGGCGACATCGTGCACGACGTGATCGTCTATTCGTGGCTCAAGCGCGAATGGGAGCTCTCGGAGCTGGGCGATGACATCGTGGCCGTCGAGGGGGCAGTCCCCGACGCGTTCCGGACGGCAGGCGGTGCGCTCAGCTCCGTCGCTGCTCCCAGCTGAAGCCGCGCACGGCGAGCGCGATTCCGAGGACCGCCCAGGCCGCGATCACGCCGAGCGAGCTGATGTTCTCGCTGAGGCTCGTGCCTTTCACCATCGCGCCGGAGAGGCCGTTGATGAGGTGGATGAGCGGCAGCGCCTCGGCGATGCCCTTGATGAAGGCGGGCGCCTTGGCGGCATCGAAGAACACCCCGGAGACGAAGATCACCGGCAGGAACACCGCGTTGACGTACGCCGGCGCGGAGTCGAAATTAGGGATCGCGTGGGAGAAGGCCACCCCGAGCGAGGCGAAGCACACGACGCCGGCGGCGACGAAGATCACGAGCTCGCCCCATTCCTTCGGCCATCCGGTGCCGAAGAACACCTTGCCGGCGACCGTGATGATCGTGATCTGCACGGCCGTGTTCGTCACCGCGTTGCCGGCAATCCCGAGCAGGTAGGAGATGCCCGGCATCGGCGTTCCGTGGATGCGTTTGAGTACGCCCTGCTCGCGGAGGAACGTCATGTTGAAGGCGAGCGCGGTGAACGTCGTCGACATCACGCTCATGCCGGCGATGCCCGGGACGATGACGTTGAGATTCTTCTGGTTGCCGCTGAAGACAGCCCCGAAGAACAGAAGGAACAGGAGCGGCAGCAGAAAGTTGAAGAAGGCGGCGCTCGGGTTGCGCCAGAACAGTCGTCGTTCGAGCCGGTACTGCCGCCACGCGAGGGCCGCAACCTCGGTCATGCCCGATCCTTCCGCGCCGCACGCCGTCCGCGGCGGCGCCCGCCACCGTTCGCGGCGTCGTCCGGCGGTGTGCCGGAGACGTTGTCGTCCTCCGCGGCGGTCAGCTCGAGATAGACGTCCTCGAGCGTCGGCCGGGTCACGGTGAGGTCGCGGACACGCTCGCCGCGGGCGAGGGCGTCGCCGGTCAACTCGTGAAGGAGCGTCGTCGGGTCGTCGGTCTGCTCCTCGATGAGCGTGCCGTCACCGTCACGGTACGCGACCCGGTAGGGCGCGGTCCCGGTGGTCTCCCCGAGCGATCCGGGCTCTCCCTCGACGATGATCCGTCCGTCCATGATGATCGCCACCCGATCGGCGAGCGCCTGCGCCTCGTCGAGGTAGTGCGTCGTCAGCACCACAGTCTTGCCGAGGTCCTTGAGCGAGCGGATGGTGTCCCAGGCGGCGCGGCGGGCGGCGGGGTCGAAGCCGGTCGTCGGCTCGTCGAGGAAGATGAGTTCTGGATCGCCGATCAGGGCAAGGGCGAGATCGAGTCGGCGGAGTTGGCCTCCGGACAGGGTGCGGGCCATCGCGTCCTCCTTGCCCGAGAGGCCGACGAGCGCGATCACCTCGTCGACGTTCCGCGGATGCGGGTACATCCCGCCGAAGTGCGCGACCGCCTCTCGGACCTTGATGTGGCGATACAGGCCAGTGCTCTGGAGCACGATCCCGACGCGGGCCCGCAGCGCCCGCGGTCGCTCCCCAGGGTCGAATCCCAACACGGCGACGGTGCCGGCGCTCCGAGCACGGTAACCCTCGAGGATCTCGACCGTCGTCGTCTTGCCGGCGCCGTTGGGACCGAGCAGGCCGAACACCTCGCCACGAGGGACGGTGAACTCGATTCCGCGCACGGCCTCGAACTCACCGTAGGCCTTTCGTAGACCTTTGACCTCGATCGCGTAGTGATCGCTCACATCGGTGATGATGCCAGCGCCCGAAACGTAGATACTCCTGCCCGCATGGGTCCCGTCCTCCAGATTCCCGCCTTTCGGCGGCTACTGACGGCCTACGGCCTCAACGAGCTCGCGCTCGCGATCGGCTCCCTCGCCCTCGCCGTGCTCGTGTACCGGCGCACCGGAAGCGCCGTCGGTGCAGCGGGATTCTTCCTCAGCGCGCAGTTCGTCCCGGCGCTCGTCGCTCCGGCACTCGTCGCCCGGGTCGAGCGCTTTCCGTTCGGCCGGCTGCTGCCGTTGCTCTACGCCCTCGAGGCGCTCGCGTACGGCGGGCTGGCCGCCCTCGTGGGAGATTTCCTGCTCGGCCCGCTGCTTGTGCTCACGTTCGTCGACGGCGTGCTCGCGCTGACGGCGCGCACGCTGGCCCGGACGGCGAGCGTCGCGGTGACCTCGCCGGTCGGCCTCCTGCGCGAGGGCAATGCGCTCACCAACGCAGCGTTCTCGGTCTGCTACGTCGTGGGTCCGGTGATCGGCGCGGTGCTCGCCTCGCAGGGCGGCACCAGGGTCGCGCTGCTCGCCAACTGCGGGCTGTTCGTGGTGATCGCGCTCACCCTGCTGACCGCGGGCCCGCTGCCGGGCGCGGTGCCAGACGCGTCCAGCGGGTCGGGCCGCCTCCGCGCCGCCCTGCGCCACGCCGCCGCGCGGCCGGCGATCCGGCGGCTGCTCGGCCTTCAGGCGATCGGGTTGCTGTTCTTCACGATCTCGATCCCGGTCGAGGTCGTCTTCGCGCTTCACGTGCTCCACACCGGGCAGGGCGGGTATGGAGCGCTGCTCGCGATCTGGGGTGCGGGAACGGTCGTGGGGAGCTTGATCTACGCCCGCTGGCGGGCCGGGTCGGTACGGGCGCTGATCGGCGCTGGGGCGACTCTGCTCGGGGCAGGGTTCATCGTGATGGCGGTGGCCCCGTCGCTCGGCGTCGCGATGGTCGGCGGCGCGATCGCCGGCAGCGGCAACGGGATGTGGGCGGTCTCGGCGCGGACGGCGCTTCAAGAGCACGTGGAGCCGGAGTGGATGGCGATGATGATGAGCCTCAACGAATCGCTCTACCAGGCGCTCCCGGGGATCGGGATCATCATCGGCGGCGCCGTGACGGCGCTCGTCGGGTCCCGCGCGGCGCTCGCGGTCGCCGGTGGCGGAGCGCTGGCGGTCGCGATCATCGGGTGGCCACTGCTGAGCACGTTGGGCGCCCCGGTGCCGGTCCCCGCGGCCGTCGGGCTGGCCGAGCCGGAACAGACGCCCGCCTCGCCGACGCCCACGCGTTAGCGTGTGCACGCTTGTGCGGCGCGCCTGCATTGACATCGGCTCGAACACGACCCGGCTGCTCGTCGCCGATGGTGTCGCGGGTGGTTTGCGCGAGGTCCATCAGGAGCGGGCGTTCACGAAGCTCGGACGGGGCCTGCAACCCGGTGGCACGGTCCCGTCGGAGAAGCTGACCGAGGTGGTCGAGGTCGTCCAGCGTCAGCTGCAGACCGCCCGCGCTCTCGGGGCGGTCGAGGTGCGGGCGTTTGCAACCGCCGCCATCCGGCGGGCGGCCAACGGCCAATCGCTCGTCGAGGCGGTCGCCCGGGAGTGCGGGATCACCGTCGCCGTGCTCTCCGGAGAGGAGGAGGCCCGGCTGGCGTTCCTCGGCGCGGCGCGGACCCTCGGACATGCGCCCGCCGGCGAACTCGGCGTCGTCGACGTCGGCGGCGGCTCATCGGAGCTGGTCGTCGGCACCGCGCCGGACCAGATCCGCTGGTCGACGTCGTTCCCGATCGGTTCCGCCGATCTCGCGGAGCGCTGCCTGCACTCCGATCCGCCCTCCCAGAAGGAGCTCGAAGCCGCGCGCGGGGAGGTCCTCCAGGCGACCGAGGCCCTCGACGCGCCCCATCCCGCCGAGGCGGTCGCGGTCGGCGGCAGCGCGACATCGCTGCGCCAGCTCGCCGGGCCACGGCTTGACGACGCCGCGATCGAGCGCACGCTGCAGCTCCTCGCCGGCGAGCGCGCCGCCGTCGTCGCGCGGGACTACGGGCTCGACCTCGAGCGGGTGCGCCTGCTCCCGGCGGGGCTGCTCATTCTTCAGCGGGCCTCGGAGCTGTTCGGCACGACGCTGGAGATCGCCCACGGAGGGGTCCGCGAGGGCCTGCTGCTGGAGGCGGACGGATGAGTACGCCGGAACCGCCGGAACCGCCCGTCCCACCGGTCCCGCCGGTCCCGCCCGTCCCGCCGCGCGAGGCGATCGCCGAGGTCCGCGTGCGCGCCCCGAGCCGGGGCAACCGCCGCCTCGAGCGGTTCCTGGAGGCGGTCAACGCCGACGATCAGGTCAAGGCCTGGTGGCTCGCCTCCTCGGTCAACGCGACCCGTCGCCTCGGAATGTCGGACCACAGCTGGGTCCACATCCAGATCGTCCTGAACATCGGGCTGCGGCTCGCCCGGCTGTTGTTCCGCCGCGGGGTGACGCCGAGCATCGTCGCCGACTACGCGATGACCGAGCGCGATGCCGAGGTCGTGATCGCCGCCGCGTGCCTGCTCCACTGCGTCGGGATGTCGATCCACCGCGAAGATCACGAGCGCTTCAGCCTGTTCCTCACCGCCGACAAGCTCGGCTCGCTGCTGTCAGGCGTCTACGACGAGCCCGAGCGCACCGTGATCACGAGCGAGGCGCTCCACGCGATCATCGGCCACCGCAGCAACGGCGCGCCGTTCACCGTCGAGGCGGGCATCGTCCGCGTCGCCGACGCGCTCGACATGGCCCGCGGCCGCTCGCGGGTGCCGTTCGAGTCCGGCCATCAGAACATCCACTCGCTGTCCGCGTATGCGATCGAGGAGGTCAAGATCAATCCTGGGCGCGACAAGGCGGTCCGGGTCGAGATCGAGATGTCCAACAGCGCCGGCATCTTCCAGGTCGACGAGCTGCTGGCGACCAAGCTGCGCGGGTCCGGGCTGGAGGAACACGTCGAGGTCGTGGCCCGGATCGACGCCGAGCACGAGCAGCGGCTGATTCCGGTGTTCCGGATCTAGACCAACGGTCGCCTCGATGACCGCCCGTGCAGGGGGGTTGCGGCGGACTACGGACCGCGGATACGTGGTTTGCGGGGTTGTCAGACGGGTGCGATCTACCGATCGGAACCTTGTGGACGCCTCGGTTTCCTCCCATGGCGTTGTCCGCCGACGGACTCCCGTCACCCGTGCGCCCGGCTGGGCCGCCGGACTGAGGGTGCCCGGCGTCTCCGCGCTCATCGCGCTCGGCGTCCTCGTGTATGGCGGGATCGCCCACCTCGGGCCATTGCCGCTCACGCTGGCGGGTCTCGCGGTGTTGCTCGTCATCCTCCGGGCGAGCCTCGCCCTGCGGGAGAACGCGCGGCTGCTTGAGCTCTCCCACCACGAGGCGATCACCGATCCGCTGACCGGTCTGGCGAATCGGCGGCGGATGACCGAGCAACTCGCGTCGGCTCTCGCCGCGGAGGCGGAGTCGCCCCCGGCGATGCTCGTGATGTTCGACCTCGACGGCTTCAAGAGCTACAACGACCACTTTGGCCATCTCGCCGGTGACGTGCTCCTCGCTGACCTCGGGCGGCGGCTCGAAGCCGCGGTCGCCGGTGCGGGCATGGCGTTTCGCCTCGGGGGCGACGAATTCTGTCTGCTGCTGCCGGGTGACCCGGACGACACGCGCGCGACGCTCGCACGGGCCGTCGAGGCACTGTCGGCGGAGGGCCACGGGTTCACGATCACGAGTTCGTTCGGCGAGGTCGAGCTCCCGCGGGAGGCGCGCACGCCGAACGGCGCGCTGCGGCTCGCCGACGCCCGCATGTACGCCCATAAGGCCCGGCGCGACAGCCGGGGAAGCCTCCGTGCCCACGACGCGCTGGCCGGCCTCGGCGACGAGCAGCTGCGCGAATTGCTGGCGCTCATCCTCGCCGAGCTCGACCCCTCACCGAGCACCGCGAACCCGTAGTAACTACGGACTCAAAGATGCCATGAACCTGCCGATCAGAGACACAATGGCAGGAACGGCGTTTGGGGGCCTGATCCATGGGCGCGCGTCCGCGTACGGTCGCCGCACGCGCGCGCTGCTCCGGGCGGCCTGGGGGCTCGGAGCGCTCGCCGTGCTGCTCCACCTGGCCCACGGGCAACTCGGGCTCGGAGCCCCGGCACTCAACCGGCTGTTCGACGACTGGCTCTACGACGCGATCATCGTCGGCGCGGCGGTGTCGTGCGTCGCCCGGGCGATCGTGGTTCCCGCCGAGCGCGTCGCGTGGCTGCTCCTCGGTGCCGGACTCGGGTTCGACGCCGCCGGCGAGATCTACTACTCGTTCGCGTTCGGGGACTCGGGGACGCCTCCGATCCCGTCGGTCGCGGACATGCTCTACCTCCTGTACTACCCGATGGCCTACGCCGGGCTCCTGCTGCTCGTGCGCCAACGGATCCGCGCGTTCCGCGCGAGCACGGTGCTCGACGGCGCGATCGCGGCGACGACGACCGCCGCGGTGGTGGCGACGCTCGCGTTCGATGTGATCGTCCACGGCGCCAACGGCGGCGCGATGGCTGTGGCGACGACGCTCGCGTATCCGATCGGGGACATGGTGCTGCTCGCGGTCTCGACGGCCGTGATCGCGCTGTCCGGCTGGCGTCCGGGCGGGGCGTGGCTGCTGCTCGTCGCCGGGCTCGGCATGTGGGCGGTGGCCGACACGACCTATGCCGTGCAGAGCACTCACGGCACGTACGTCGTGGGCGGTGTGCTCGACTCGCTGTGGGTGTTCGCCGCGTTTCTGATGGGCACCGCAGCCTGGCGTCCATCGCGCGCGCAAGCGGCGATCGAGCTGAGCCCCCGCCGAGTGCTCGTGATGCCGACCTCGTTCGCGCTCGTGGCGCTCGGGATCCTCGTGTACGCCGGCTTTCACCACGTCAGCGGACTCGGGGTCGCGCTCGCCGGCCTCACCGTGCTGCTCGTGATCGTGCGCGCCGCCTGGACCTTCCGGGAGAACCTGGCGCTGCTCGAGGCCTCCCAGATCGAGGCGGTGACCGATGCGCTCACCGGACTCGGGAACCGCCGGAAGATGAACCAGACGCTCGCCGAGGCGCTCGCGGCCGGTCCCCACTCCCCTGAGGCCGTGCTGCTGATGTTCGATCTCGACGGCTTCAAGCTCTACAACGATCAGTTCGGCCACCTCGCGGGCGACACGATGCTCGCCCACCTCGGCCATCGCCTCCAGGAGGCGGTCACCGGCGTCGGCTGCGCGTTCCGGCTCGGCGGCGATGAGTTCTGCGTGCTGCTCCGGTGCGACCCGGCGGACGCCGACGTCCACGTCGCCGCCGCGATCACGGCGCTCACCGCCGAGGGCGAGGGCTTCTACGTGTGCGCCTCGCACGGCGTCGTTGACCTCCCCGCCGAGGCCGACTCGCCGACCTACGCGCTCCGGCTCGCCGACCATCGGATGTATGCCAAGAAGGGCGACCGCCGCGGGTCGGCGCGCGAGCAGACCCACAACGTCCTGCTCGGACTGCTCAAGGAGCGCGAGCCCGACCTCCACGACCATCTCCGCCATGTCGGTGACCTCGCCGCCGACGTCGCACGGATGCTCGGCCTCGACCGCACGGCGGTCGACGACGTCGAGCGCGCCGCGGAGTTGCACGACATCGGCAAGGCGGCGGTCCCGGACGCGATCCTCAACAAGCCCGGCCCGCTCACCGACCGGGAGTGGGAGTTCATGCGGCGCCACACCTACGTCGGCGAGCGGATCCTCTCCGCCGCTCCGTCGCTGAGCGGCGTCGCCTCGCTCGTGCGCGCGAGCCATGAGCGTTGGGACGGCGACGGCTATCCGGACCGGCTCGCGGGAGAGGCGATCCCGCTCGGCGCCCGCATCATCTCCGTCTGCGACGCGTTCGACGCGATGACGAGCGACCGGCCGTACGCACCGGCGGTCAAGCCGGCGGATGCGGTGTCCGAACTCCAGCGGTGTGCCGGCACGCAGTTCGACCCGGTCGTGGTCGACGCGTTCGTCGCCGTCTGGGAGCACCGCCGACTCAGCGACACCGACGAGCCGGAGCAGCCGCTCGACGCGGCCGCCGCGTAGCGCCGCGTCGGTCTCGCGAACCCGCGCGGCTTACCAGTGCACGCCGCGCATCAGGTGCGCGAGCGCGACCTGCTCGGTCGAGGCGTGCTCGTTCGGATCCTTCTCGCCCTTGGCGGCGGCTGAGTCCGGGAACACCTTGTACGCGGTGGACAGCACCTGGTCGACCGCCTTGGGGAACAGCGTGTAGGCGACCTCACCGAACGTTCCGAGCCGGGTGTTGATCTGCTTCGGCTTCGCCCGGATCGCCTCGCAGATGAGGTCTGCGGCCTCCTCCGGGGAGATCGTCGGAAAGCTGTCGTAGATCTTCGTCGGCGCGATCATCGGTGTGCGCACGAGCGGCATGTGGATCGTCGTGAAGTGGACGTCGTCGCTGATGCACTCCGAGCCGACGACGCGCGTCCACGCGTCCAGCGCGGCTTTGGAGGCGACATATGCGGAGAACCGGGGCGGGTTCGTCTGCACACCGATCGACGAGACGTTGACGATCAGCCCGGACCGGCGCTCGCGCATGTGCGGGAGCAGACCCATGATCAGCTTGATCGTGCCGAGGTAGTTGAGCTGGATCGTCCGCTCGAAGTCGTGGAAACGGTCGTAGGAGAGCGCGATCGAGCGTCGGATCGAGCGCCCCGCGTTGTTGACGAGAACGTCGACAGCAGGGTGGTCGGCGAGCACCTCGTCGACCAGTCGCTCGACCGAGTCGGGATCGGACACGTCCGCCGAGTACGCGTACGCCGTGCCGCCGCCGTCCTCGATCTCGCGCTTGGTCTCTTCAAGCTTGTCGGCGCTCCGCGCGACGAGCAACGGGATGCCGCCGGCGCGCGCGATCTTGAACGCGGCCGCCTTCCCGATGCCGCTCGTGGCGCCGGTGATGAGGACTGTCTTGCCATTGACGGCGCCCTCGAAGCTGCGGTCCTTGAACAGGTCGGGATCGAGATTGCGCTCCCAGTAATCCCACAGCTTGGTCGCGTAGCTCTCGAGCGGCGGCACAGCGATGTCGGTGTCCTTGAGCGCCCGCTCGGTATCGCGCGTGTCGAACTCGGGGCTCAGACCGACGTGGCCGATCACCTCGTCCGGGATGCCGAAGTCGGCGAGGATCGCCTTGCGCACGCCACGGGCGGCGGGCAGCTGCATCAGCATGCCAATCGTGCCCTTCGGCAGCGCTTGGAGCAGCTTCGTGTCGACCCGCATCGACAGCTGCGGCGCGTGCGCGGCTTTGGCGAACTCGTTCATCACATCGCCGGAGCGCTGGCGCTTGGGGTTACAGAGGTGGAATGCCTGGCCGTCGAGGTCGGGCTCGTGGGCGATGTGATCCATCGCGGCGGCGACATAGTCGACGGGAACGATGTTCGTGTAGCCGAACTCCGGGCCGACGAGCGGGAACCAGCCGGGGAGGTAGTGCCGTGCGAGCTTGATCGCGGTGAAGAAGTAGTACGGACCGTCGATCTTGTCCATCTCGCCGCTCTGCGAGTTGCCGACGACGATCGCGGGGCGGTAGACCCGCCACGGCACCTGCGTCTGGGTGCGGGCGATCTTCTCGGACTCGAACTTCGTCCGGTAATAGGGGTGGTCGAGCTTCTGGCCCTCGTCGAACATGTCCTCCCGGAACAGGCCCTTGTGCTGGCCGGCGGCGGCGATCGAAGACGTGTGGTGGAAGACGCCCGCGTTGAGCGCGTTGGCGAGCTCGACCGCGTGCCGCGTCCCCTCGACATTGGCGATCCGATTGCGCTCCTCGTCCGCGGTCATGTCGTAGATCGCCGCGAGGTGGAAGAAGTGGTCGATCGAGCCGTTCAGCTCATCGATGGTGGCGTCATCGAGGCCGAGACGGGGCCGGCTCAGGTCGCCGGTGACCGGCCTGATTCGGGTCCGGGCGTCGGGGCCGGCGGCGGGGATCCACTTCTCGGCGATCAGCGACTCGAGCTTGTCGCTCGAACCCTCGCGCACGAGCACGTAGATGTCTCCGTCGCGCTCCAACAGGCGCGCGACGAGGTGTCGCCCGATGAAACCGGTCGCGCCCGTGACGAAATAGGCCATGTAGCTTCGCTCCCTCTCCGCGTGGTCGGTGCGGAGAGCCTATCCGGGGGCGGGCGGTCTCGGCGCGGGTCAGCCGGGCGGGCCCGGCGGCTACCAGCCGCCGCGCCAGTCGACGTTCGCCGCGCGGCGCTTGGCGGCATCCATCCTGGCGTGCTTGCGCTTGTCAAGCCGCCACTGGATGATCGAGAAGACGGTGATCACGACCGGGAAGAAGGCGATCACGACGAACATCGCGTTCGTGATCTCCTTGTCGTTCGTCTCCCCGTACCAGCCCTGACCGCCGCCGGTCTCGCTGGCGAACGCGCCCGGGGCGACCGTCAGCATCGTGACGGCGAACACGAGCAGGAAGGTCATGATCTTGGTGCGGCGCATGTCGCGGTAAAGGGTACCTGAACAGGCGGCGAGCGTCAGGCCGCGTGAGCCCGATCGGCGCCCGAGCCGGCCTCCGCCGGGGTATCTCCCGAGACGGCGGCGATCGCGGCCAGCAGCGCCGGGTTGTACTTGTCGGCGTGGATCGCGAGCTCGATGTGGCGGACCGGGGCCTCGAACACCTGGGCCCGGTAGGCCTCGGCCAACTCCCGCTGCTTGGCGGGCGGCACGAGCTCGTCGCGGGTGGTCAAAGCGACCGCGACCGGGGCGGCGATCGTGTGGGCCCACGGACGTGAGTCGAAGCGCCCGAGCTCACGGCCCGCCTCGGTGATGTCGCTCGCCGAGTGGCGCATGAGCTCGGACTGCAGCCATGCCGTGCGCGGCGAGGGCGCGAGTCCGAGCTGCTTGAACCCGCGCTGCCAGGAGACCCGAGGGGCGACCGCCAGGCTCAGTCCGAGCAGCCCGAGACCGCGGAAGCGCCGCTGAACGGCGCGCTCCTGCCAGTGCTGGGCGGTGCCGCTGAGGACGAGGCCGCCGACGACGTCCGGCTGCTCGTAGGCGACCAGCTGCGCGATCGCGCCGCCCATCGAGTAGCCGACGACGGTCGCCGGCGCGACGCCGAGCTCGCGTAGGACGGAGGCGGCGTCGGCGGCGCAATCGGAGAGGCGGAACCGCTCGATCGGGCGCAGACCGCGCCCGTGACCGCGGTGATCGATCGCGAGGACCCGGTACCCGGCCGCCTCAAGGTCGGCGTAGGCGGCCGACCAGTTGAGATCGGCACTCGCCATCCAGCCGTGCAGGAGCATCACGGCCGGTCCGTCGCCGCCGGTGTCGCGCAGGAAGAACTCGCCGCGGTCGGGGACCCGCACCGTCCGGGCGGGCGGCATCTCGAACGGCGGGACGGGTGGCCAGGGCGGGGTGCGCACGGCGGCCATGGTAGATGGTCAACCCCCGCCGGCCGGCCCGGTCGCGAGCCCGGTCCTACCATCACCGCCATGGCAGTTGTGATCGCATCCGACCTCGGCAAGGACATCGCCGGTGAGCCCTTGCTGCGCGGGATCTCGTTCAAGCTCGAGCGGCGCGACCGGATGACGCTGTCCGGCCGCAACGGTGCGGGCAAGACGACGCTGCTGCGGATGCTCTCCGGTGAGGCGTCGATCGATTTCGGCGAGCTCGTGTTCGCGAAGGGTGCGAAGGTCGCGCTGCACGACCAGCGGCCACCGCGTGAGCGCGGGATGTCGTTGCGTGACTACATCCTCAGCGGCGCCCGTGAACTCGTGGCGATCGAGGCCGAGCTGGCGACGCTCGAGCAGGCGATGGCCGAGGGCGCCCACGACGAGGCCACCCTGGGCCGCTACGCCGAGGCGCAGGCGCGGCTCGAGCACGCGGGCGGCTACACGTGGCGCGATCGCGCGCTGTCGACCCTTCACGGCCTCGGTTTCCGGGACGACGCCGACCTCGATCGTTCGCTCCAGACGTTCTCCGGTGGTGAGCTGACGCGGGCGTCGCTCGGCCGGGCGCTCGCCGGCGACCCCGATCTGCTGCTCCTCGACGAGCCGACCAACCACCTCGACATCGAGTCGTTGGAGTGGCTGGAGACGCATCTGAACAGCCTCGACGCCGCGGTCGTGCTCGTCGCGCATGACCGCTGGTTCCTCGAGGCGGTGGGCACCTCGGTGCTCGAGCTCGAGGCGGGGCGGGGGAAATTCTTCGACGGTCCGTGGCATGCGTGGCGGCGCGAGCGGGCGGCCCGGGAGCTCGCACTCGGCCGGGCGATCGAGCGCCAGCAGGCGGAGATCGACCGGTTGGAGCGCTTCGTCACCCGGTTCCGGGCGGGCACGCGGGCGCGTCAGGCGCAGTCCCGGGCGAAGAAGCTCTCCCGGATGGACCGGCTGACCCGGGATCCGAAGGACGGAGCCGCGCTGCAGTTCGCGTTCAAGCCGCCCGAGCGGAGCGGCCGGGTCGTGTTCGAGCTCGAGCACGGGTCGGTCGAGATCGGCTCGAAGCAGCTGCTCGAGGACGCTGAGCTGTGGCTCGAGCGCGGGGAGCACGTGTCGCTCGTCGGTCCGAATGGCTCGGGCAAGACGACGCTGATCGAGACGCTCGCCGGTCGCCGGGAGCTGGGCGGCGGCAAGCTGCGAACCGGGCACAACGTCAAGGTGGGCTACCTCTCCCAGCATACGGAGGAGCTGTCCGCCGGCTCGGCGCGGACCGTCGTCGAGGCGACGACGCACCTCACCGGGCTGACGCCGAACAAGGCCAGGGCGTTGCTCGGACGGTTCATGTTCTCCGGCGAGGAGGCCGAGAAGCCGCTGGACGGTCTCTCTGGCGGTGAGCGCCGGCGGCTGTCGCTGGCGGTCCTCGTCCACTCCGGCGCGAACGTGCTGATCCTCGACGAGCCCACCAACCATCTCGATCTGGAAAGTCGCGAGTCGCTGGAGCACGCGCTCGGCGAGTTCCAGGGAAGCCTGCTGCTCGTCTCGCACGACCGGGCGTTGCTCGACGCCGTCGGGAGCCGGACGGTGGCGCTTGAGGACCGCACTCTGCACAGCTACGTCGGCGGCTGGCCTGAGTACGTGCGGGCGCGGGAGGAGCGGAAGGCACGACCGCCCGAGCCGGCGTCGAAGTCGCGGGCAGCGGCGAAATCGTCGAAGCCCGAGCAACCGACGAAGCCCGCGAAGTCGGCGAAGTCGGCGAAGGCAACGAAGTCGGCGAACTCGAAGCCGAAGCGGTCCGCCTCCCCGCGCGCCCAAGAGCAGCTCGAGCGCGAGATCGAGGCTGCCGAGGCCCAGCTGCGCACCGTCGAGGACGAACTCTCCGAGCCGGCCGCCTGGTCGACCCCGGCGAAGTCAGCGGACTCGACCGCCCGCCACGAGGCGGCCAAGCGCGAGGTCGAGGCGCTGTACGAGCGCTGGGAGACGATCGCCGGGTAACCGCCGTTCACACCGGTTGTGAACATCCTGATATCGGGTGACGGTGAGCGCTGGCGGCGTCGGGGTGCGTCTCTACACTGCCGCCTAGATGGCTCCGCCACATGATGCGTCGCCAATCCGGGTCGCGCTCATCGATGACGACAGCGGTCTTCTCACCGTGTTGGACAGGCGGTTCGCCGCGCTGCGCTGGCAACGTGAGGTGATCCCGTACGCCGCCGCCCCGGAACAGATTGCCGCGATGCGGCTGCACGCCGTGATCGTCAATCCCGCGGTCACCGGAATCGACTACCTCGGGCGGATCGCGGCCGCGCTGCCGGGCCTCGCCCTGCTCGTCTGCACCGGGCCGGCGCCGGTCGCCGAACGCGTCCGCGGCCTGCGGGAGGGCGCGGACGACTGGATCACCAAGCCATGTCATCCGGAGGAGCTCGTCGCGCGCGTCCAGGCGGTGCTTCGCCGCCGGCGGGCCGGAGAGCTGCCCGCCGAACAGGGGACGATCGCCGCGGGCGAGTTGGCGATCCGGCCCGATCGATTCGACGCCTATATCGGCGAGGAGCCGGCCGGTCTCTCCCGTAAGGAGTACGAGTTGCTCGTCCAGCTCGCGACCGCGGATGGCCGGGTGCTCGAGCGCGAGGACATCTACCAGCGGGTCTGGGGTTACACGATGGTCCGGGGCGACCGGTCGGTCGATGTGTTCGTCCGCAAGCTGCGCCAGAAGCTCGAGCGGCTCTCGCCGGAGTGGCGGTATGTCCACACGCATTTCGGGGTCGGTTATCGGTTCGCCGCCGAGCGACCGGACGGAACGCCGGCCGAGCGACCGGCCGCCGGATCGCCCGTCGGATCGCCCGCCGAATCGCCCGTCGGGCCGCCCGCGCCCCCGCCAGCGCCGGGCGAGCCCACCCAACTGGCGCATTCCGCTCGCGACGTCGTCACATTGCGGTAACACGCCCCGGCCCTCGACCGGGTTAGCTCCCACGCCGTGACGCGCCTCCGCTCCGTACTGCTCATCTCGTTGCTCGCCCTGACCGTGGGAGCCGGTGCTGCGTCCTCCGCGCTGGCAGGGACGCTGCCCCCCATCAAGCACGTGTTCGTGGTCATGCTTGAGAACAAGGGGTACGCCGAGACGTTCGGTCCGGGCTCGGCCGCGCCGTTCCTCGCCCAGACCCTGCCGAGCGAGGGTGCGCTCGTGCCGAACTACTACGGCGTCACGCACGAGAGCCTCGGCAACTACATCGCGCTCGTCAGTGGCCAGGGGTCAAATCCAGACACCCAGATCGACTGTGTTCTCAGCTACAGCGACGTCCTGCCCGGGGTCGTCGGCCCGGACGGTCAGGCGCTCGGCACCGGCTGCGTCTATCCGAAGCCCGTCAGCACGGTCGCCAACCAGCTGAGCGCCCGCGGGCTGACCTGGAAGGGCTACATGGAGGACATGGGGACGGCGTGTCGCCATCCCGCGCTCAACTCCCGTGACCCCAACGTCACGGCGACGGTTGGCGATCAGTACGCGACCCGCCACAACCCGTTCGTCTACTTCCACTCGATCACCGACACGCCGGCCTGCGCTCGGGACGACGTGCCGCTGACCGGGCTCTCGGCGGATCTCGCCTCCGCGTCGCGGACCCCCAACCTCGCCTTCATCACGCCGAACCTGTGCCACGACGGGCACGATTCGCCCTGTGTCGACGGCCAACCCGGCGGACTGAAGAGCGCCAACACGTTCCTCTCCACCTGGGTCCCGCGGATCCTCCACTCGCCCGC
Source organism: uncultured Solirubrobacterales bacterium (assembly GCA_963850335.1). GTDB lineage: Bacteria > Actinomycetota > Thermoleophilia > Solirubrobacterales > Solirubrobacteraceae > Palsa-465. Next base: position 666,633 of record CAWKKY010000006.1, read on the forward strand.
CTACCGATCCGGCGGCCTGCTCGCGATCCTCTTCGACGAAGCCGATGGCAACGACGCGAGCGCCTGCTGCAACGAACCGAAGTTCCCGAACACGATCACCAACGGCGGCCTCGTTCCCGGTCCGGGCGGTGGGCGCACCGGAGCCGTGTTCGTCTCGCCGTACATCGACCCGGGCACCAGCGACAACACCGCGTACAACCACTTCAGCTTCCTGCGGACCGTCGAGGACGTGTTCGGCCTCGGCCACCTCGGGTACGCCGGCATGACCGGCCTGCAACCCGCCGGGCCGGACCTGTTCACGTGCTTCCGGGCGGCGCCGAAGCCTCGCCGTGGAGCTCTGGCGCGTGGCTCGATGATCAAGCGCACCGCGGGCGTCGTCGCCCCGGGCAATCGCCGCTCGATTGAGGTGGAGCTGTGGCATCCGGGCCGGCTCACGGTGACCGCCCGTCGTCTGAACGCGCGCGGACGCCCGTTTGGCCGCACCCAGACCCTCGCTCGGAACCGAGCCGTCGGCCAGTGCGCCACCACGAGCGTCCGCGTCCGGAGCCGGTATGAGCGGATCACGCTTCTCGCTCGGGCCTTCGGCGGTGCCGAGCGGGATACGATTACGTTCGGATGACGATTAACAAGAACGTCCGCAACGTCGCGATCGTGTGCGTGATCGCAGCGCTCGTCGTCCTCCTTCCCGGGGGCGGCAAGGGCGCGAACGTCGCCATCCAGGCCGTCTCGCTCGCGTTCCTCGCGTCGATCGCGTGGGTCGCGTCGCTCATGTATCGCGAGCACCGGGTCGCGATCTACGCGCTCGGCGACTCGCGGCGGGCGCTCCTCTATGCGGCCCTCGGTGTCGCGGCGCTCACCCTGACCGCGACGAACCGGATGTGGGGGTCGGCGGGCGGTGAGATCGCCTGGTTCGCGCTGATGGGCGCCTGCGTCTACGTGGTCGTGGCCACCGTCCTGGCCGCCCGGCGCTACTAGCGTTCCGGGCGTGCACGGTTCCGCCGCGTAGCGGCGGGATTCTTGCGGCGGCCGGCAAGCTAAGTTCCGGATAGCGGAACCTTCCTTGCACCAACCGCCCGCGGGCGCGGCTCAGACGGCGGCGGCCGTGCGGACCGGGGCGAGCTCGACCGGGATCCCGTTGAGCACCGCGTTGCCGGACGGGACGTCGATGATCTGATCGTCGGCGAGCACGTTGCTGTTCGTGCCCGCGTTCTCGGACGCGACGCGCTGGATGGTGCCGGGCACGTCGTGGCCCCAGCCGTGGGGCAGGCTGACGACGCCGCGCATGATCGCATCGGTCACCTCGACCTGCGCGACGACGGTTCCGGTGCGCGAGCGGACATTGGCGGGCTCGCCGTCGATGAGCTCGAGCCGGTCGGCGTCGTCGGGGTGGACGTGCAGGGTGCAGCGGGGCTTGCCCTTCACGAGCACCGGAAGGTTGTGCATCCACGAGTTGTTCGAGCGCAGCTGGCGGCGGCCGACGAGCACGAGCCCGTTGCCGGTGCCGTCCGCGGCCGCGGACGTCCGCTCGGCGAGCGCCGCGCGCAGCCGGTGGACGTCGTCCACGATCAGCTCCGGGGCGAGCTCGATCTTGCCGCTCGCCGTGCGCAGGGCGTCCGGCAGCCGCGGCGTCAGCGCTCCAAGGTCAATCCCGTGCGGTGAGGCTTCGAGCTTGGCGAGCGTGAGCAACGGCCCGTCGGTCCGGGCGCCGAAACCGTCGCCATAGGGGCCGGTGCGCAGCATCAGGTCGAGCATCCGCTCCGGCCCGACGCGTGGCGCGAGCGCGGCGAGCAGTTCGCTCGGCTCGCGTCCGTGCACCGGTGACTCGGGCGTCGCGACCTCGCGCTGGACGAGCAGGCCGATGACGCCGTCGTCGATCGCCGCGATGTTCGCGTCCGGGCCCATGCCGGCGGCGACGCCGGTGAGGCGCAGGAGCGTGACCCATTCGTCGGGGAGATCCGGCTCGGGCGGAAGCACCGGGGCGGAGTAGTTGGCGACGTTGCGGACCGCGAACAGGTAGAGCGCGAGGTCGTAATGTGAGCGGCGCAGGGGGGACGGGCCGGGGAGGATGACGTCGGCATGGCGGGTCGTCTCATTGACGTAGACGTCGAGGCTGATCATGAGGTCGAGCTGTCCGAGCGCAGCGTCGAGCCGGTCGCTGTTCGGTGTCGAGACGACGGGATTACCCGCCATCGTGATCAGGGCCCGCATCTGCCCGTCGCCCGGCGTGTCGATCTCCTCGGCGAGCGTCGCGGCGGGGAGCTCCCCGAAGACCTCGCCGAGTCCGCGCACGCGGGTCTGCCAACGGCCGAAGGCCGTGCCCCGCCCGCGGCCCGGCGTGCCGACGGCGTTCGAATGACCGGCCGCGCCGAGCGGGAACATCGCCCCGCCCTCCCGGTCGAGATTGCCGGTGAGCAGGTTGAGCACGTCGACGAGCCAGCTCGCGATCGTCCCGAACTCCTGGGTGCAGGTGCCGATCCGTCCGTACACGGCGGCCCGCGGCGCCGCGGCGAGCTCCCGGGCGATCCGTCGGATCGTGTCCGCCTCGATCCCGCACGTCGGCGCGACCGTCTCCGGCGAGAAGTCGGCGGCCTCGGCGCGGACGGTCTCGAGCCCCTCGGTCAGCTCGGCGAGCCGCTCCTCGGGACGGGCGAGGTCCTCGTCGAACAGCACATTGACGAGCGCGAACAGGAAGTAGGCATCGGTGCCCGGCCGGATGAAGTGATGCTCGTCGGCTTCCTCTGCGGTGCGGCTGCGACGGGGATCGAGCACGACGAGCTTGCCGCCGCGGGCGCGCAGGGCCCGGAGGCGCCCGCGCATGTCGGGCGCGGTCATCAGGCTGCCGTTCGAGGCGAGCGGGTTCGCGCCGAGGACGAGCAGATAATCGGTGCGGTCGACGTCTGGGACCGGGACGGTCGTACCGGTCCCGAACATGAGCGCGCTCGCCATCTGCTTCGGGAACTGGTCGACGGTGCTCGCGGAGTAGACCGTGCGGGTTCCGAGCGCCCGGAGCAGCACCTTGGTGTAGAGCATGTTGTCGAGCAGGTGGGCGTTCGGGTTGCCGAGGTAGACGCCGACGGCGTTGCGGTCCTGTTCGAGGATCGGCGTCAGGCGCTCATGGATGAACGCGAACGCCTCGTCCCAGCTGGCCGCCGCGAAGCTCCCGTCGGGCTGGCGCAGCAGGGGGGTCCGCACCCGGTCGGGGTCGGCATGCAACTCCTTGAGCGCGTAGCCCTTGGGGCAGATGAAGCCGTGGCTGAGCACGTCCTGCTTGTCACCCCGGATCGAGGCGACCCGGTCACCGTCGAGCGTCAGTTCGAGCCCGCACGTGGCCTCGCAGAGCGGGCACGTGCGAAAGGCGGTCCGGTGGCCGTTCTCAGGCGTCGACATCAAGCCGTGAGGTTACTGTTCGCGGCGGTCCGCTGTGCGAACTCTTGTCACAGACCTCATGCGCGCCCGGTGAGTGCGCCCCAACGAGAACGGGTCGGCGATTGGTTGATCATCGCCGGCGCGCTCGCGCTGCTGGGCTCCCTGTTTCTCACCTGGAGCCACCAGTTCTCCCCGACCTTCCTCGCCCAGTGGGGATCCTCGGCTCAGCTCCAAGGGCTGCCGCACGACCCCACGGCGTGGCAGGTCTACTCGGTGGCCGACGTGCTGCTTGCGCTGCTCGCCTTGGCGCTCGTCGTGACCGCGCTCGCCGGCAGCCGCGCCTTCCGCGTCGGCGTGATCGTCGGCTGTGGCATCGCGGTCGCCTTCACACTCCGGGCGTTGACCGCCCCGCCGACGAACGGCGCGAACATCTTCGACCCCACGTCCCCTTTGGCGGGCTATACCCCCAATGCTCCGACGGCGGGCGTCGGGATCACGGTTGCCCTGGTCGGGCTCGGACTCGCGCTCGGCGGTCTGCTCGTCTCGTTCACCGCAGACTGAGCCGGCGGACCCCGCTTTCTATCCTCGAACAGTGCCCATCATCCCTGCCGATCGCCGCCGCAAGCTGCCCGACGAGCCCGGCGTTTACCTGTTCCGCAACGCCCGCGGACGGGTGATCTACGTCGGCAAGGCGAAGTCGATCCGCAAGCGGGTGGCGTCGCACTTCAGCAACCCGAGCACCCGGGCCGGGAGCGACCTCGTGCCGATGATCGACCACATCGAGGCGCTCGTCGTCCACACCGAGGCCGAGGCGCTGCTCGCCGAGCAGAACTTCATCAAGCAGTACAAGCCGCGGTTCAACATCCGCCTGCGGGACGATAAGAGCTATCCGTACATCGCGATCAGCCTCGACGAGGACTTTCCGCGGGTGTACTTCACGCGGGAGCGCCACCGCCGCGACCGGGCGTACTTCGGGCCGTTCTCGAACGCGAAGCGGGTCCGTTCGACGCTCGACGTGCTCGGCAAGGTGTTCATGTTTCGCTCCTGCGACGGCGCCGAGCCGGGACGCCGGAGCGGCTCACCGTGTCTCGACTACTTCATCAAGCGCTGCGAGGCACCGTGCGTCGGGTATGTCTCCAAGGAGGAGTACCGCGACGGCATCGACGGCGTGATCGCGTTCCTGTCCGGCCGGTACAAGGAGATCGAGCGCAAGCTCAACTACGAGATGCGGCTCGCGTCGGCCGAACAGCGCTTTGAGGACGCGGCGCGGGAGCGCAACCGCCTGCGGGCCGTGCGGTCGCTGCTCGAGCGCCAGCGGGTGTCGAACGAGACCGTCGGCACCCTCGATGCCATCGCCGTCGCGGTGGGGGAGAGCGAGGCGAACGCCCAGGTGTTCCAGGTCCGCGACGGGGTGCTCTCCGACCGCCAGAGCTTCTATCTCGACAACGCGGTCGGGGGCGACATCGCCGAGGTCGCCGAAGCGTTCATCCTCCAGTACTACGCGTCCGCGATGTCGATCCCGCCGCTGCTGATCGTCCAGCAGGATGTCGGGTCGGGGGACGTGTTGGCGGAGGCGCTCAGCGAGCGCCGCGGGAGCCGGGTCGAGATCCGGGCCGCCGAGCGCGGTGATAAGCGCAGGATCCTGGAGCTCGCCGAACGCAACGCCCGGCTCGCGCTCGATCAGGAGAAGCTTCGCTCCGAGCGCCGGCGCCAGCAGCGGGTCGAGGCACTCGACGGCCTCCAGCAGGCGCTCGGGCTCGACACGATCCCGCTCCGGATCGAGTGCTTCGACATCTCGACCCTGATGGGGACGAACACGGTGGCGTCGATGGTCGTGTTCGAGGGTGGCGCCCCCAAGAAGTCGGACTACCGCCGGTTCAAGGTCTTCGGCGATCTCGCCGCCAACGGCGGCATCGGCATCGGCGAGCCTGACGATTTCGCCTCCATGGAGGAGGTCCTCGGGCGACGGTTTGCCCGCTGGGAGGCTCAGCGCGAGGTCTCCCCGCACGACAAGGAATACGACCCGTCGTTTGCGGCACTCCCCAACGTCGTCGTGATCGACGGTGGAAAGGGTCAGCTCGCAGCCGGGATGCGGGCGCTCCAGGGCTTCCGCGACCGTGGTGTCGCCGTCATCTCGCTCGCGAAGCGGATCGAGGAGGTGTTCATCCCGGGGCGGGCCGAGCCGCTGCTGCTCGCCCACGAGACGCCGGAGCTGCAGCTGCTCCAGCGCGTGCGCGACGAGGCCCACCGATTCGCGATCACGCACCACCGGATCCGCCGCGACCGCGCGATGACGGCCTCGATTCTCGACGAGCTGCCCGGCGTTGGCCCGGCCCGCAAGCGGGCGCTGCTCAACCATTTCGGCTCGCCGGACGCGATCCTCGCCGCGTCCCGGGAGGAGCTCGAGGCCGTGCCCGGCCTTTCCGGCAAGCTCGCGCGGGAGCTTCACCGGGAGCTGCACAAGACCGGCGTGTAGACGGCGAGGGCCTCGCCATTTGAGCAGCGATGGTCCGGTTACAGTTGCGGCCGTGAGGCGCCGGTTCCCTACTTGGCTCCGAGCGTCGTGAACGCCCGGGCAGGCATTCGGATACTCCTGCCCGCGCTCGCGGCGGCCGGCGTGATCGGGTTTCTCGCCTGGCCGATGCTCTTCACCTCGTCGGGGTTTACCCAGGACTGGGCCAACCACCTGTGGGAGCTGAGCCGACAGACGGTGACGCTCCGCCGCGACCACCTGCCAAGTCTGTTCCTCAACGACACCTCCGTGTTTGTGCCGCTGTTCGCCTTCTACGGCGGAACCCTGTATGCCCTCGCGGCGACGCTCGCCGTGGTGATGGGCGACGTCGCGCGCGCGTACGTCGTCATGTACGTCGCCGCTTTCGCGGCGGCGTACGGCGGTTGGTACTGGCTCGCCCGCCAGATGGGGGTTCGGCGATGGATCGCGCATGCGCCGGCGCTCGTGTTCGTCTGCTCGGCGTACTACCTCACGCTCGTCTACACGCGCGGGGACTGGGCGGAGTTCGTGGCCGTCTCGATGATCCCGCTGGTCGTCGCCGCGCTGGTCAGTGTGACCCGCGCCGACCGGCTGCGGCTCGGACCCACCGTGGCGCTCGCCGTGGGCACGGTGCTGCTGTTCGGCTCCCACAACATCACAGCTCTGTGGGCCTCGACGCTCGGTGTGCTCTTCGCAGTCGCCATTGCTGTGGCAGTGCCCGATGTGCGGGCACGGATCTCACGCAAGGGACTCGTGCGCGCGGCGGTGGTCGTGGTCCCCGCGGGGCTCATCAACGCCTGGTACCTGTTTCCCGGGCTGGCCTACGGCTTCCGCACGGCCGTCTCCCACGGCAACGGCGCCGGCCTCGCACGGTCGCTGCGCGTGAGCCAGCACTTCGTGGGCGCGTCGCACCTGTTCACGTTTTCGCACTCCTCGGGCTCGAACGAGGGGATCGTGGTGGCGTTGCCGGTGCTGGGCGTCGTCTGGGTCCTCGCAGGGGTGGCGCTCAGCCTGCGGAGCGATTTCATCGGCCGGTGGCGCCGCGTTCTCCTCGCTATCTGCGCGCTCACCGTGGTGGTCGCCGTCCTCATGGCCCAGGTGGGGCTGCTCATCAGGCTGCCGCATCCCTACCAGCTCACGCAGTTCTCATATCGACTGGACACCTACGTGACGCTCGGGATCGTCGGTGCGATGGTGGCCCTCCTGGCTGGCGTCTGCAGGCGCACGGTTCGCGAGGTCGGACGAGCCCAGCGCATCTGGCTGTGGACCCTGCCGGTCGTGCTCGCCGCCTCCGCCATCGGCGCGGTCGAGCAGGTCCAGACGCGGCGGAACCTCGTCCCCGATCGCAACGTCGTCGTCGCCCGCGACCAGCCGGCCCGCTTCTACACGAACGCGCTCCTCTACTGGTACGCCGACGACTCGCTTCCGGCCATCGACTCGAGCCTGCTGGAGGACGTCTCGCTCCCCGAAGCGGCCATCCAGCGGAACGCGGCGAGGTACCGCGTACCGCCGCCGCCGCGACCGGGAGTGGTGACCACGAATCTCGGCGCCGCACCGGACCTGGTGCGCGTCGGTGGCGCCCGGATCATCGGCCGGAACCAGTCGTATGAGAGCGTGCTGCAGTTGACGAGTAGGGCGGCAGCACGCGGCGTGATCGCGGTGAGCGCGACGTCGCCGACGCCGGTCGTGCTCGGCAGAGTCGTCACCCTGACGGTGCTGGCGGTCTGGGCCATCGGTGGTGCGATCCTGTTCGTGGGCGTCCTCCGGCGGAGGCCCCGGGCAACGCGACGGCGACGATGGGAAGCAGGGTCGCTCGCCGTGCTCGCCGCCGCACCGTTGGTCGTGATCATCGCCGCGGTCGCGCTGCGTCCGGCGGCATCCGCCGCCCCTGCGCAGGCGGCGATCTTGGCTCGCCCGGGTCGCGACCCCGTGGTGAGCGGGTGTCTGCTCAAGCGCGGTCTCGGATCGCCGACCGTGCTCCACGTCGTCGCCGGAAATTACACCAAGCTCGGCGTGTCCCTTGGGCGCTCGAGCCACGCACTCATGCTGGTGTTCGGAACGCGCCAGGAGGCGCTGGCGCGGGCCCAGGGGCTGCTCCAATTCGGCGCCGTGGAGAAGGGCCGCTCGTTCGCGTTCTTCCTGCCGCTCGGCCACGCCGTTGCCGCGCGGGCGCGTGCGGCCGTCCTCGGGTGCCTCCCGGCGTAGCGCCGGGCCGTGGAGGTTCGTCTACCTGGTCAGGAGCAACGCGCTCGCCGCCGGCAGCGAGACCGTGTAGGTCCCGAGGTTCGGCGCGACGGGCGTGAACGTCGGCGTGCCGGGGAGGGTCCCGGTCGTCGTCTTGTTGCCGAACGTCTGACCGCCGAGCGTGACGCCGCCCGTCGCCGACAGGCTCGGGGCGGTCAGCGCCTCCGAGGACAGCGGCGCGGTGGCGTCGCCGGGGAGCGTCAGCTGCACGTTCACCGGGGTGTCGGCGGACTTGTTGATGAGGACGACGCGGGTGTGTCCGTCGGCGGCCTGCGTCGCCCACGCCTTAACCGACCCGGCCGGGGCGGTGACGCCCAGCAGGCGGGCACCCGGGGGGAATGCCTGGGAGAACGCCAGCGCGCCGTAGTACAGGGGGTGGACGAACGCGCTCCAGCTCGATCCGCGCTGCGTGAACGTGAACGGCTCGTAGGCGGCGCCGGGCAGCGCGTGGAAATTGACTCCGTCGACGCCGGCGGCGGCCATGTTGAACAGCGTGTCGAGCACCCACAGCGAGGAGGCGAACGTGTCGCTGACGCCCTTCTTGCCCGAACAGGCGGCCGAGTTGAGCTCATCGAGGCGGAAGGGGAGACGATGGGCGTGCGCGACAAGGGTGTAGGGCGCGACCTGCTGGGCGAGACCAGATGAGGAGGCGTCGTCGAGCAGGTTGGGGATCGAGGCGTACGCGGGCGAGGTCGTGTCCTTGAGGCACGCCCGCAACGGATAGCGGTGGAAGGTGACGACCGCGAGCCGGCGCTGGGCGGAGAGGAAACCGTCGAGTCCCCCCATCCAGCTGACGCTGGAGAACGCCGGGCCCGCGAGCGGCACCGGCGGCATCGCGGCGCGCCAGCGGGAGAAGTCCTTGGTGAACGCGAGCAGGTTGTAGCTCGCCGGGCGGGAGAAGACGACCCGTCCGCGGCGGTCCCGGTACCACACGAACACGTTGTAGACGTCGGCCTCGTTGCCGATCTCGAGCGCCTGGATCCGGGAGCTGCCAATGCCCTGGAGGAACGCCCGGGCCTCCGCCGCCGCGAACGCCGGCCGTCCCGCGGCGAGATTGACACCGAGGATCAGCTTGCCGCCGAGCGCGGAGGCGAACGCCTTGGTCGTCCGCAGCCACCCCTTGGTCAGCCGGTAGGTGATCCCGCCCGGCGGAATGACGCCGCGCATCGGCCACCACGTCTGGTCGCTGCTGTCGCCGCCAATCCGGACGACCGGCGCCTGACCGGGCGCCAGGCCCTTGAGCAGCGACACGAGCACCGGATTGACGGCACCCGGATCGCGGCCCGTGTACAGGTGCGTCGCCTTGTACTCGAACGAGACGCCGAGAAAACTCGACGGCATCGCCTGGCCGTACGGGGTCGCGCTCACCTGCACCGACTCGGTCGGCACGTCGGCGGCGGCGGATGGCGCGGCCGCAGCGAACACGATCAGCATGACCGCCGCAGCTCTCGACCAACCCGCAATGCGCGCCCCCTTCCCTTGGGGCCCTGCGCGGCGGTACACATCAGGGATGGTCGCATACCGCCGGGCGGACCGCGCACCGTTGTTCACAGGTTGGGGTCGCGCGCGTCCGCAGGACGCGTCAAGCTTCACGGTATGGAATCGGATGGGCCGCAGGTGACAACGCGCGGCGAGGCCGAAGGGCTTGGGCACGGGTCAGAAGAGGAATCAGAGGTTGGCTCAGCGCTGACCGACCTCGTGATCATCACCGGCTTCTCGGGTGCCGGCAAGTCGACCGCGATGGCCGCGTTCGAGGACGAGGGCTACTTCTGCGTCGACAACCTGCCCTCGGAGATGATCCGCACGCTCGTCGAGCTGTTCATGCACGCCGGCTCCAAGGTCGCCCGGGCCGCCGTCGTCTCCGACGTGCGCGGCGGCAGCTACTTCGGTGGTCTGGCCAAGATCCTCGACGACCTCCGGGCGAGTGGCGTCGCCCACCGGGTTCTGTTCCTGGAGTCCGAGGATCAGACCCTGATGACGCGCTACAAGGAGACCCGCCGGCGCCATCCGCTCGCCCGCACGGGCAGCGTCAGCGAGGGCATCATGCGCGAGCACGAGGTCCTTGCCCCGCTGCGCGAACGGGCCGACTATGTGATCGACACCACCGGCCTCACCGCAGCGGCGCTGCGGCGCAAGCTCGCCGACGAGATGCTCCCGAGCCGGAATCCGGGGCGGCTTGCGGTCACGTTCGAGAGCTTCGGCTTCAAGTACGGCCCCGCGCGTGACCCGGATCTGATGTTCGATGTGCGGTTCCTGCCCAATCCCCATTACGAACCGGATCTGCGACCGCTCACCGGCAAGGACGAGAGCATCGTCGCGTTCATCAACCGCCAGGGCGAGCTCGATGCGTTCTACGACCGGCTGCATCCGCTGCTCGATTACCTACTGCCGCAATATCTCGCTGAGGGCAAGGCACACCTCGTGCTGGCGATCGGGTGCACGGGCGGTCGACACCGCTCGGTCGCGATCGCCGAGCACCTCGCGGATCGCTATCGGGATCGCGGCGATTACCTCGTCGAGGTCGTCCACCGCGACGTGACGCGGCCGAACTGAGGCAGCGAACGCAGGGGTGAGGGGATGATCGATCACGTCGGCTTTGAGGTGTCCGATCTCACGCGCTCGGCGCGGTTCTACGACGCGGTGTTCTATGCCCTCGGGGCGCGGCGGATGTTCGAGTCCGAGCACGCCGTCGCGTACGGGGTCAACGCGCCGCAGGTGTGGTTCGTCGTGCGTGGTCGGCCACCCGGACCCGGTTACGGTCACGTCGCGCTCCAGGCGAGCGGACGGGCCGCCGTCGACGGGGCCTACCGGGCGGGGCTCGACGCTGGAGGAAGTGGCGACGGGGCGCCCGGTCAGCGGCCCCAGTACGGCCGCCTCTACTACGCCGCGTACATGCGCGATCCGGATGGCCTGAGGGTCGAGGTCGTGGCGCGAAGGTGAGCCCTTCCGGCGGGGAGGTTGAGGTACTGTGGGAAACGCCGACCGACGTCGGTCTTCTCTTCTGCGCTCAATGAAATGGGGGATTGCGTATGTCGGTACGCGTCGCTTGTAATGGATTCGGCCGCATCGGCCGCAACGTGTTCCGCGCCGCCCACGAGCGCGGCGCCGATATTGAATGGCTGGCGGTCAACGACCTCGTCGACCCGAAGACGCTGGCTCACCTTCTCAAGTACGACTCGACGTACGGCCCGTTCCCGGGCGAGGTCGAGGCAACCGACACCGGAATCCGGGTCGACGGTAAGGACATCCGCGTCCTGTCCGAAACCGACCCGGAAGCACTCCCGTGGGGAGATCTCGGCGCCGACGTCGTGATCGAGTCGACCGGCCGCTTCACCGACCGGGAGAACGCCTCCAAGCACCTCACCGCCGGCGCCAAAAAGGTCGTGATCTCAGCGCCCGCCACCGAGCCTGATGTGACGGTCGCGCTCGGCGTCAACTTCGACGAGGTCTACGACGCCGCCCAGCATCACATCATCTCCAACGCATCGTGCACGACGAACTGTCTTGCTCCGGTGGCAAAGGTGCTGAACGACATGGTCGGCATCAACCACGGGCTGATGACGACGATCCACGCCTACACGGCCGACCAGCGCCTGCAGGACATGCCGCACAAGGACCTGCGGCGTGCGCGGGCAGCGGCGGTCAACCTGATCCCGGCGTCGACCGGCGCCGCGAAGGCGATCGGTCTCGTGATCCCGGACCTCCTCGGCAAGCTCCACGGATTCGCCGTCCGCGCGCCCGTGATCACGGGCAGCGTCGTCGATCTCACGGTCAACGTGAATCGCGAGACGTCGATCGAGGAGATCAACGAGGCGATGCTCGCCGCCGCGAGCGACGGGCCGCTCAAGGGCATCCTCCAGTACACGGACGACCCGATTGTCTCGACGGACATCATCAAGAACCCGTACTCATCGATCTTCGACTCCGGGCTGACTGCGGTCATGCAGGGGACCATGGTGAAGGTCGTCTCCTGGTACGACAACGAGTGGGGCTACTCGAACCGGCTCGTCGATCTCGTCCAGAAGGTCGCATGAGGACGCTGCGCGATCTCGGGGACCTGCGCGGTAAGCGGGTCCTCGTCCGCGTCGACTTCAATGTCCCGCTCGAGGATGGCGCGGTTGCGGATGACACCCGCATCCGCGCCGCGCTGCCGACGATCGAGGAGCTCCGCGAGCGCGGTGCTCGCCTGATCCTCGTCTCCCACCTCGGTCGACCGAAGGATCGCGAGCCTGAACTGTCCCTGAGCCCGGCGGCGAATCGGCTCGCCGAGCTCACCGGGGCGGACGTCACGCTCGCCCCGGGGGTCGTCGGCGACGACGTGCGGGCGTTCGTCGACAACCTGGCGCCCGGCGACATCCTCGTGCTGGAGAACATCCGGTACGAGAAGGGCGAGACGAAGAACGACCCTGAGCTCGCCGCACAACTCGCCGCGCTCGCCGACGTCTATGTGAACGACGCGTTCGGCACGGCGCACCGGGCGCACGCCTCGACCGAGGGCGTCGCCCACCTCGTCGCCGATCACGCTGCGGGCCATCTGCTCGAGCGTGAGGTCTCGACGCTGTCACAGCTTCTCGACTCGCCGGAGCGACCGCTCGTCGCGGTGCTCGGCGGCGCCAAGGTGAGCGACAAGATCGCGGTCATCGAGCGCTTCCTGGAGGTCGCGGACACGATCCTCATCGGCGGCGCGATGTGCTTCCCGTTCTTCGCCGCCCAGGGCCACAGTGTCGGTGCCTCGCTCTGCGCCGAGGACGACGTCGAGCTCGCGCGCACGACGCTGACCGCGGTCTCGGGTGCCCGGGCCGCCCTCGAGCTGCCCCGGGACCTCGTGATCGGCAATCGGCTTGCCGCCGACGCGGAGGTGAAGCCGCTCGACGGCGTCGACGTGCCGGACGGCTGGATGGGCCTCGACGTCGGCCCGAAGACGGCCGAGGCGTACGGCGCGATCGTCGGTGCCGCGGGCACCGTATTCTGGAACGGGCCGATGGGTGCGTTCGAAATTGAGCCGTTCGCGGCAGGCACCCGCGCCGTCGCCGAGGCGGTGGCGAGCGCCCCTGGAGTGACCGTGATCGGCGGCGGTGATTCCGTCGCCGCGATCCAGCGGTTCGGTCTCGCTGACCAAGTAACCCATATCTCGACCGGCGGCGGTGCGTCGCTCGAGCTGATCGAAGGCAAAACGTTGCCGGGAGTGGAGGCGCTGCGATGAGTGATCGCACCCCGTACATCGCCGGGAACTGGAAGATGTACAAGACCGTGGCGGAGGCCGAGGATTTCATCCAGGCGCTGCTGCCCCGCGTGTCGGACGCCGACGGCGTCGAAGTCGCAATCTGCCCGTCGTTTCTGGCGCTCGGTGCGATGATCGACTCTGCCCGCGGCTCGCGCGTCCAGGTCCTCGCACAGAACATGCACTACGAAGCCCAGGGGGCGTTCACCGGCGAGGTGTCGCCGCCGATGCTCGTCGAGGCGGAAGCCCACGGCGTGATCCTCGGCCACTCCGAGCGGCGCGAATACTTCGGCGAGACCGACCGGGCACTCCAGCTCAAGGTGCCGGCCGCGCTCGCGGCCGGGCTGTTGCCGGTGCTGTGCGTCGGCGAGACCGAGGAGGAACGCGACCGTGGCGACACCGAGCGCAAGCTCCGCCACCAGGTCCAGGAGGGCCTGCAGAAGGTCGCCACCGAACGGCTCGGAGACGTCGTGATCGCCTACGAGCCGATCTGGGCGATCGGGACGGGTCGGGTCGCGACGCCCGAACAGGCCCAGGAGGCGATCGGCTTCGTGCGCGCCCTCGTCGGGGATCGCTCGCGCGAGCAGGCCGACCGGGTGCGCATCCTCTACGGCGGCAGCGTCAAGCCCGACAACGCCTCCGAGTTGCTCGCCCTGCCCGATATCGACGGTGCGCTCGTCGGCGGTGCGAGCCTCGAGGCCGAATCGTTTGCGGCGATCGTCAGCGCCGCGGTCGCGGGACTCGGGTCATGACCACGCTGCCGCCCGGGCCCGCCGCACTGCCGGCGTCCTGCGCGGCACTCATCATCCTTGACGGCTTCGGGATTGCGGAGCCGGGGCCGGGCAACGCCGTGTCGCTCGCGTCCAAGCCGGTGTTCGACGCGCTCTGGGAGCAGTACCCGCATTCCCAGATGACCGCCTGCGGCCGGGCCGTCGGCCTGCCCGAGGGTCAGATGGGCAACTCCGAGGTCGGGCACCTCAACCTCGGCGCCGGCTCGGTGATCATGCAGGACCTGACCCGAATTGACCTCGCGGTCGAGGACGGCGAGCTCGGCGCCAACGCCGTGCTGCGCGAGGCGTTCACTGGGTCTGAGCGGGTGCATCTCATCGGCCTCATCTCTGACGGCGGCGTGCACTCGGGCTGGAGCCACATCGAGGCGCTCATCCGCCTCGGGGCCGAGCTCGGCGTGCCGGATCTCGTGGTGCATGCGTTCACCGATGGCCGCGACACGTTCCCGAACTCCGGCGCCGGATACCTGGCGACGGTCCAGGGATGGATGGATGACGCCGGCGCGGGTCGGATCGGCTCGGTCATCGGGCGCTACTTCGCGATGGATCGCGACAAGCGCTGGGACCGGGTCCAGCTCGCCTACGACATGCTGGTCCACGGACGCGCCGAGCACCAGGCGGACTCCGGCGAGCAGGCGTGCCGGGAGGCCTATGCCCGCGAGGAGACCGACGAGTTCATCCGCCCGACGCTCATCGGGGACGAGGCGCTGATCCGGCCCGGCGACTCCGTGTTCGGAATCAACTTCCGCCCGGACCGGATGCGCGAGATCACCCGGGCGCTCGCGGACCCGGCGTTCACGGACATCGAACGCGACGGCGCGCCGGTGGTCGAGAAATACGCGTGCATGACCCAGTACGAGGAGGGGTGGCCCTACCCGGTCGCGTTCCCGCCTGAGCATCCGTCGATCACGATGTCGACCGTGCTCGAGGAGCACCACGTGCGCCAGCTCCACGTCGCCGAGACCGAGAAGTACCCGCACGTGACCTACTTCTTCAACGGCGGCAACGAGCAGCCGTGTGAGGGTGAACGGCGCGAGCTCGTGCCCTCCCCGCGCGACGTCCCGACGTACGACTTCAAGCCCGAGATGAGCGCTCGCGAAGCCGCGGCCGCGTTCATCGACGCCTGGAAGGCCGACTCGCCGACGTTCGGGATCATCAACTTCGCCAACCCGGACATGGTCGGCCACACCGGCGTGATCCCGGCCGCGGTGAAAGCGATCGAGACCGTCGACGGCTGCCTCGCCCAGGTTGTCGCCGCCGTCCACGAGGCGGGCGGCGCCTGTCTGATCACCGCCGACCACGGCAACGCCGACCACATGCTCGAGCCGGACGGCAGTCCGAACACCGCTCACTCGCTCAATCCGGTGCCGGTGATCGTCACCGTATCCGGCCTGACGCTCCGGTCGGGCGGCGTCCTCGCTGACGTCGCCCCGACGCTGCTGCAGCTGCTCGGCTACGAGCAGCCGGCGGCGATGACCGGCCGCTCGTTGATCGACTAGCTCCGCATCCAGCCGCATCTGAGCTCCGACGCGACGCGCGCCGGTCCGCGCTGGATCCACGCGCCAGCCCTGGGGGACCGGAATTTCGCGCCAAATCAGGTGCGACGACGGGATCCGGGCGCAGAACTCCCCGTCAGCCGGAATTTGGCGCCCGACTTCATCGCCTGATCCCGATTTGGCGCGATATTCCGGCGCTCGCTTGCGACGGCGGTCAGACCCCGCGGGCGACGGCGGTCAGGTCCCGCGGGCGTACCCGCGGTGCGTGACTACACTACAGACTTGACAGATAGCGACTTAGATTTCATAATTCGCTTATCACCACTAAACCTTTGTAGGAGAGGAACGTTATGGCACTTATCCGTTGGGAGCCGGTCCGCGAGATCAGCTCCATCCAGAGTGAGATGAATCGGCTGTTCAACAGCTTCTTTGACACGCCGACCGCCGCGAGCGGCAACGGCGCCGCGCCCGCGCGTCGGTGGATCCCGGCGATGGATCTCGCCGAGACCGAGGGCGAGTTCGTGCTCAAGGCCGACCTGCCCGGCCTCAGCGAGGGCGACGTCTCGATCGAGCTGGAGGACAACGTCCTCACCGTCTCCGGCGAGCGTAAGGCCGAGCACGAGGAGCGCAAGGAGGCGTATTACCGCGTCGAGCGGTCCTTCGGTCGCTTCTCCCGGTCGCTGACCCTGCCGGAGGGCGTCGACGCTGACGCCGTCAGGGCGAGCTTCGACCACGGCGTGCTCGAGATCCACATCCCCAAGCCCGAGGCCAAGCAGCCGCGCAAGGTCGCGATCTCCGTCGGCGAGGCGCCGAAGACGATCGAGGGCTCCGAGAGCGAGACGACCGAGACCGAGTAACGACTCGGCTTCGCAGTACCACCTGACATCCGGTTCCACAACGCAGCGCTAGGGTCCGGGCCGTGAGCTTCACGGTCCGGACCCGAAGCGTTGAGAGCCTCGCCCGCACGGGCACGCTGCACCTCGCGCACGGGGAAGTCCGGACGCCGGCGTTCGTCCCGCTCGCCACGAAGGGCTCGGTGAAGCTGCTCGAGCCACGCGACGTCGAGGCGCTCGGCTACGAGATGGTCCTCGGCAACACGTTCCACCTGTTCCTCGCGCCCGGGGAGCAGTTGATCGAGCAGCTCGGCGGCCTGGGCGCATTCATGCGCTGGCCGCGCCCGATCATCACCGACTCCGGCGGCTTTCAGGTGTTCTCGATGGGGCACGGGAGCGTCGCCGACGAGATCAAGGGCCGGCGCCACGCCGGCGCGAGCAACGGCGCCCCGCGCGAGGGCGCCCCCCGCGAGGGCGCGATCCTCAAGATCCGCGAGGAGGGCGTCCGCTTCCGCTCCTACGTCGACGGACACGAGCGGATGCTGAGCCCGGAGGTCTCGATGGCCGTCCAGGCGGCGCTCCACTCCGACATCGCCCTCGTCCTGGACGAGTGCACGCCGTTTCACGTCACCCGCGAGTACACCGCCCGCTCGACCGAGCGCACCCACCGCTGGCTCGATCGCTGTCTGCGCTGGCACGAGGAGCACGGGCCCGACGACCAGGCGGTGTACGGGATCATCCAGGGCGGGGTCGAGCACGACCTGCGGCTCGAGTCGACCGGTGAGGTCGCCGCGAGCGCGTGCGACGGGATCGCGATCGGTGGGACCCTCGGACGGGACAAGCCCCAGATGTACGAGGTCGTCTCGTGGGTGACCGGCGAGCTTGAGCGGCTCGCCCCCGAGCGCCCCCGCCACCTGCTCGGGATCGGCGAGGTCGACGATCTCATCAGCGGCGTCGAACGTGGGATCGACACGTTCGACTGCGCGATGCCCACGCGGCTGGCCCGCCACGGGATGGCGCTCGTGCCCGACCCGCGTGGTCGCTGGCGGGTCGACCTCGCGAAGGGTCTGTGGCGCACCTCAGAGGAGCCGATCCTTGAGGGCTGCGTGTGCCCGGCGTGCGCCGCCGGCTACACGCGTGCGTACATCCACTATCTGTTGCGGGCCCGCGAGCTGACCGGCCAGCGGCTGCTGACGCTCCACAACCTGCACTTCATCGCGCGGCTGATGGACGATCTCCGTGAGGCGATCGACGAGAACCGCTTCGAGGCGGCCGCGGCGGCGTTCCGAGATGGAGCGGCACCGCGCTCCGCGGGAGGCGACCCCGGGCCGCCGGACCCCCCGGACCCGCCGGACCCCCCGGACCCGCTACTTCGTGTTGTTGCTGATTAGGTCCGAGAGGCTCTTGATCGCGCTGTTCACGTCGCTGGAGATCACCTTGCGGAGGTGAACCGCCGTATTGGACGTGTCGGTGGCGATCGTCACCGCGACCGCGACGATGACCACGAACACGATCGCGAGCGCGACCAGCGCCAGGAAGCGGCGCAGCGCGGTCCGACGCTTGCGCGCCGGCGGTTGCGCCGCGGCGGCGCGAGCAGTCTCGCGGGTGCGCGAGCGTTCCGGGCGGGAGGCCGGCGTCCGGACCGCCGGCGGACGGACCGCAGGCGGGCCCGTACGACGCTGCGTCTCGGTGCGCGGGGCGACCCGCGTCGAGGCGGTCGGCGGCGGCTCGCGGCGAGGAAGGACACGGGTGGAGGCGCTCGTCCCGAGGTGGGCCGTCGGCGCACCCGAGGTCACTGGCGAAATCCCCTGGGCGCCGCGGCGCAGCGCCTCGCCGAACAGCAGCGCGTCGCTCGGACGACCCTCGGCCTCGATCGATAGCGCCATCGCGACCGCCTCGGCGAGCTCGGGGTTCACCCGCGGATTGAGTTCTTCGAGCGGAGTCGGTGACTCGCGCTGCTGCTTGAGCGTCAGCTCCGAGAGCGAATTTGCCTCGTAGGGCAGCCGGCCGGAGAGAAGTTGGTAGGTGACGACGCCGAGTGAGTAGATGTCGGCACGGGGGCCGGCCTCCTCGCCGCGGGCCTGTTCCGGGGCCAGGTAGGCGGCGGTCCCGAGCACGGAACCGACCTGGGTGATGCTCGACTGGTCGACCGCGCGGGCGATGCCGAAGTCCGCCAGCTTGACGACATCGCTGTCGGAGACGAGCAGGTTCCCGGGCTTGACGTCGCGGTGGATGACGCCGTTGCGGTGGGCGTACTCGAGGCCGCGGCATGACTGGGCGATGATCTCGACGCCCTGCTCGACATCGAGGTGACCGCGATCCCGGAGCAGCTCGGCGCAGGAATGGCCGGGGACGTGCTCCATCACGATGAAGTGCTGGTGGCTGCCCTCGTCGAAGCCGAAGTCGAACACCTGGACGATGTTCGGGTGCACGAGCCGCGCGGCGGCGAGGGCCTCGCGCCGGAAGCGGGAGACGAACGTCGGGTCATCGGCGAGGTGCTCGGCGAGCAGCTTGAGCGCGACGTAGCGCTCGAGCCGCTGGTCGAAGGCGAGATGGACAGTCGACATCCCGCCGACACCGAGTCGGCCTTCGATGCGGTACCGCCCTGCGATCGAGGATGTGCCAGTCATTGTCCGTTCCCATTGCCGCCAGCGCCCGCGCCCCCGGTGCCGTTGCCGCCGCCGAGTCCCGCGCCCCCGCTTGCGCTCGTCGTAGGAGTACTACCCGAGCTGGTCGTCGAAGTTGCAGTGCTCGTCGGTGTGCTGGTGCTCGTGCTCGTGCTCGTCGGGGTGCTCGTCGACGTCGTGGTCGAGGTGGTCGTCGAGCTCGAGGTCGTCGTCGGTGTGGACGTCGTCGACGACGAGGTCGTCGTCGATTGCGAGCAGTGGCTCTGGGCGAGCGAGACGACCGTCGAGGCGCCCTGCTGGAGGTTCGCGGCGAGCGCCGGATTGATGCTCGACGGGAGGTTGTCGACGGTGCTCTTCAGCGCGTCGGCGGCGTTTGCGGCATCGCCACAATGGCCGGCGTCAAGCGCGGCAGTGAGTTGAGAGAGCTGGCCCTGGAGGCTGCTGGCCTGATCGCTGGAAAGCAGACCCTTGCCCCCACCGCCACAGGCGACGAGGAACGACGCAGCTAAGCCGAGCCCGCCCGCAAGGAGTACACGGGGTGCATGGCTCATCCGCGTTCTGACTTTAGAGAACGAAGACGTTTTCGGCAGGTTAGGCGGCGGTAAGCCCAGTCTCACTGGCCGAACGAGAGTCGTTCCGCGAGCGAGTCAGGCAGCCGGGCGGCGCGGATTGCGGCCGCCGCGCCGGCGATGTCGTACTCGGTGCGGTGAAAGACGGCGCTCAGACCATCGAGGTCGAGCTCGAGCCAGGCGGCGCGGGGATCGCCATCCCGAGGCTGCCCGACGCTTCCCGGGTTGATCAGCCATTCGCCCTGGGCGAGATCGACGTAGGCGTCGTTCCCCCGCGTCTCTCCGGTGGCCATCGCGCCCGGGAGGCGCCAGAACGTGAGCGCGACATGGGAATGCCCGATCAGGCAGATCCGGTGCGGCTGCTCGTCCATGCACAGCTCGGCCTGGAGGGGGGAGAGGACGTATTCCCAGATCGGATCGCGAGGGCTCGCGTGGTAGAGGCCGACCTCCTCGTCGGTCTTGCTCGGCTCGAGCGCCTCCAGATAGGCACGTGTCTCCTCGGTGATCGTTTCCTGAGTCCAGCGGGCGGCGAGCGCCGCGCCCCGCGAGAACTGCTCGAGCGGCAGGCTGCCGACGACGCCGAGATCATGGTTTCCGGCGAGGCAGACCGCCGCGTACTGCCGGGCGAGGGCCACGCAGGTGTCCGGTTCGGCGCCGTAGCCGACGAGATCGCCGAGGCACCACATCTCTTCGCACTCCGAGTCCTCGATCTTGTCGAGCACGGCTTCGAAGGCGTGGCGGTTGCCGTGGATGTCCGAAACGATCGCGATGCGCATCAGTGGAGCTCCCGGTGAGACGACTAGAGTCTCACGGGTGAGGGGTTCTCGTGTATTGGGCTCGATCCTGCTCGCGCTCGCCACCGCCGAGGTCGGCGTCCGAGTCCTGCGGCCCCGCAAACCGGTGATTGCGCCGGAACCGGTCGACCTGCGCACCTACTTCACGGACGCCGAAATCACCCGCGGACGGCAGTACGCCCGGCCGCAGCTCGCGCTCGGACTCGCCCGGACCGCGGTCGAGGGGGCCGCCCTGGCCCGCCTCGTCCGGCGGCCGCCCCGCTGGCTCTCGCCGGCCTCGGTCCCGCCGCCGCTGGCGGGCGCGCTCGGTGCCGCCGGCCTCGTCACGGTGCTGTCGATTCCGCCGCTGCCGCTGTCGGTGATCTCGCGCCGGCGGGCGATCAAGGTCGGGCTCGTCACCCAGTCGTGGCGCGGCTGGGCCCTCGATCTCGTCAAGGCGAACGCGATCGGGGCCGTGATGGCCGGCGGGGCGGGCGCCGGCGTCGTCGCGGTGACCCGTCGCTATCCGACGACGTGGTGGGCACCGGCGGCGGCCGGCTCGGTGGGGTTCGGGGCGGTGCTCGCGGCCGTCGCCCCGGTGGTGCTCGACCCGATCTTCAACGACTTCACGCCGCTGCCCGAGGGGGAGACGCGCTCCGATGTGCTCGCGCTCGCCCGGACCGCGGGCGTCAAGGTGCGGGAGGTCTACTCCGTCGACGCGAGCCGCCGCACGACGGCGGCGAACGCCTACGTGACCGGGCTCGGTCCGACAAAACGGGTCGTTCTGTTCGACACGCTGCTCGACCGTTACTCCCGCGAGGAGGTCGCCGTCGTCGTCGCGCACGAGCTCGCGCACGTCCAGGGCCGCGATGTTCCGCGCGGGGTCCTGTACGCGGCGCTCGTCGCCCCGGCGGGTGCGTACGCCATCCAGCGCGTCAGCTGGGCGCTCAGCCGCGAACGGGGGAGTGCTGCGGCGCTGCCGGCACTCGCGATGGCCGCGGCGCTCGTCTCGGCGCCGCTCGGGTTGGTCGGCAACCGGCTCTCACGCGCGATGGAGCGTCGCGCCGATCAGGTCTCGCTCGAGTTGACCGGGGCAAGCGACGCATTCGTCTCCTTTGAGCGGACGATCGCGCTCCAGAACGTCGCCGACCTCGATCCACCGAAGTGGCTCACGAGCGTTATGGCAACGCACCCCTCAACCGCCGACCGCATCGGTGCGGCCCTCGGCTACGCCAAAACGAGCGGGCCGCAAGGCCCGCCCTCATAAAGGTCGTTAGCTCGGTTCGGCTTCGCCGGCGCCGCCGAACTCGGGGAGGTTCTTGATGCCCTCCCGCGTCTGCCACTTCGAGTAGTTGTCCTGCATGGCGTCGATGAGCTCGCGCATGAACTTGGCACTCAAGTTGATCCGGGAGACGACGACGCCGGGGATCTCGTCGTCCTCGACCTCATGGTCGACACGGGCAAACGTGATCGTGAATTCATAGTCGGAATGGCTGACATTGGCAAAATTCGCGTAGACGCCCGCCATGATGTCGGGCGAAAAGTGAATGTTGATGTGGCGTTCCGGCACGTTGGGATCGTCCATGTCCTCGTAGTATCACAGCGTGCGGATTGTCGTCGTCGCCGTAGGACGCCTGCGCCCTCCATTCGCAGATGACGTCCGGCACTACCAGAAGCTGCTGGCGGGGCACACGCGGCTCGAGCTTGTCGAGGTCCGCGAGAACGACCATGTCCTGCGGCGGATCCCCGATCGGGCGTTCGTGTCGCTCCTCGATCTCGAGGGCGAGCACCTCGACTCGGTCGGTTTCAGCGGGTTTCTCGAGGACCGGCGCCGTAGCGGCCGGGATCTCTGCTTTGTGATCGGGGGGCCGTTCGGGCTTGATCTCGAGCGAGTCGACCACCGGCTGGCGCTCGGGGAGATGACGCTCCCCCACCAGTTGGCCCGGGTCGTGCTGCTGGAGCAGCTCTACCGGGCGCACAAGATCCTGGCTCGCGAGCCCTACCACTACTGATGGCGGAGCGCTCCCAGGTCGACGCCCAGCGGCGCCGCGTGCGACAGCGCGAGCGGCGCGAGCTCCGGCTGTTCATGCGCCGGCTCGGCTTTCTGCTCGTCGCGCTCGTGGCGCTCGTCGTCGTCGGCACCGTGGGGTTCGTGATCGTCGAGGGGGTGTCAGTCGCCTACGCGTTCGACTGGACCGTCGACACGATCACCACGCTCGGTTCGATCCCCGATCCCCACTCGAGCGGGGCGCGCGTGCTCAAGGTCCTGCTCGAGCTGTTCGGCATAGGTACGCTCTTCTACGGTCTGGCGACGGTGGCGGAGTTCTTCGTCTCGGGCCAGCTCAGCGGCCTGCTCGAGGAGCGGCGCGCCCAAAAAATGATCGACTCCTACTCCGACCACTACATCATCTGCGGATTCGGCCGTGTCGGCCGTCAGGTCGCGCATGACCTGACGCGCGTCGGGGCGCCGTTCGTCGTCATCGATATCAACCCCGAGCACCGCGAGGATGCCGCCGACTCGCGGATCCCATACATCGAGAACCAGGCCTCGCAGGACGAGGTCCTCGAACAGGCGGGGATCGACCGAGCCCGGGGTGTGATCGCGTGCGTCGACTCCGACGCCGAGAACATCTTCATCGCGCTGACCGCCCGTGAGCTGCGTGACGACATCCTGATCATCGCCCGGGCCTCCGCTGAGGACTCGGAGAAGAAGCTGCTGCGGGCGGGTGCCGATCGCGTCATCTCGCCGTACAAGACCTCCGGCCGCGAGATGGCGCGGGTTGCGCTGCATCCCCAGGTGGGGGGCGCCGTCGAGGCCGACGACTACCGGATGGAGGAGATCGAGGTCTCCGCGTCATGCGAAGCGGTGGGCCGGAAGATCGAGGACGTGCGTGGCATGTCGATGATCGTCGCCCTGCGCCGTCCGGACGGCAGTCTCGAGCCCCAGCCACCGAGCACGACGGTGCTCGAGTCCGGGGACAAGGTCGTTGCCCTTGGCTCGCCCGAGGCGATCGAGCGCCTCGAGGAGACGTTTCAGCCCGCGAGCGCCCACGCATGAGCGGCGATCCGGTCCAGGCACTCCGCGCCGCGGTTGGTGCGGCGGCCGCCAACGTTCGGGGATCGAACGGTGAGCTGGCGGTCGAGCCGCGGTTGGAGCGGCCCAAGCGCGACGGTCAGGGTGACTATTCGACGAACGCGGCGATGCTGCTCGCGCCGGTGCTCGGCGCCCCGCCGCGGGTGATTGCCGAGCGGCTCGGCGAGGCGGTCCGGGCTGAGCTCGGGACGAGCATCTCCGAGGTCGCGGTCGCGGGCCCGGGGTTCCTCAATCTCGTGTTGGCCGACGACTGGTTCCGGGGTGCCCTCAGCGACGTCCTGGCAGCGGGCGATCGGTTCGCGGCGGGCGGTGCGGATCCAGCCGAGCGGGTGCTGATCGAGTTCGTCTCGGCGAACCCGACCGGGCCGCTCGTGGCGGCGTCGGGGCGGCATGCGGCGTATGGCGATGCCCTCGCGCGGATCCTCTCGCTCCACGGCCACACGGTCTCCCGGGAGTACTACTTCAACGACGCTGGTAACCAGATTCGGTTGCTCGGCGCATCGGTCCAGGCGCGAGCCCGCGGAGAGCAGGTGCCGGAGGGCGGCTACCAGGGCGACTATGTGGTCGAGTTGGCGTCGTCGATTCCGGGTGCCGCCGAGCGCGATGTCGATGACGTAGCGCACGATGCGGTCGAGGTGCTGCTCGCGTCGATCACAGCGACGCTTGAGCGCTACGGCGTCGTGTACGACACGTTCTTCAGTGAGCGGACGCTCCATGCGGGCTCGCCCAGTGAGGTTGAGTCTGCGCTCGCGCGGTTACGCGATGCGGGGCACCTGTATCGCTCGGAGGGCGCCGAGTGGCTGCGGACGACGGACTTCGGCGACGACAAGGACCGGGTCGTGATCCGCTCCAACGGGTCGCCGACCTACCTGGCGGCCGACGTCGCGTACATCCAGAACAAGCGCGAGCGTGGGTTTGAGCGCCAGCTGCTCCCGGTCGGCGCCGACCACCACGCGTACGCCCGCGAGCTCAAGGCGGCGATGGCGGCGCTCGGCGGGGAGCCGGACACGCTCGAGGTTCCGCTGCTCCAGTTCGTCCACCTCGTCGAGGGCGGCGAGACGGCCGCGATGTCGAAGCGGCGCGGTGAATTCGTCACGCTCGATGAGCTGCTCGACGAGATCGGCGTCGACGCGACGCGCTTCTTCATGCTCCAGCGCTCGCACGACCGCACGCTCGACCTCGACCTCGGCATTGCCCGCCAGCAGTCGATGGAGAACCCGGTCTACTACGTCCAGTACGCGCACGCGCGGATCGCGTCGATGCTGCGCAAGCTGCCGCCCGGCCGGGTTGACGGGGCGCTGGCGGCGTCGGAATGGGGTGCGGATCAACTGCATCCCTCCGAGCGCGGCCTGATCAAGAAGCTGTTGTCACTGCCCGAGGAGATCGCCGAGGCGGCCGACCGGCGAGCGCCCCACCGGATCGCCGGGTACGCGCACGAGCTCGCTCAGGAGTTCACGGCGTTCTATCGGGACTGCAAGGTCGTGGGGGTCTCGCCGGCGTCGACCGAGTCGTTCCGGATCGCGCTGTCGGTGGCGGCGCAGCGGGGGATCGCCCTGTCGCTGTCGCTGCTCGGAGTGAGCGCGCCCGAGTCGATGTGAGGATCCGCGGGTCTCTGGGCCTGAGTGGGGCTATAGCAACACTTAGACCCAGAGACTCGGAGCGCGCGCGACGAGGACCGTCGATCCGAGGTAGGAGTCGGTCTCGGGGACGAGGCGGTGCGGTTCGGGGATGAAGCCGAGCGCTTGAGCCTCGTGGGCGACCTCATCCGCGGTCACCCGGTCCAGGCGGACGACGACATCGGTTGACTCCGACCGGCCCTCGCCGATGATCTCGCGCCGGCGGTGGATCGCGGCGCGGGCGCCCTCGTCAACGACGGTGCGGAGCTGGCTCGCGTAGCGGACGCCGAGGATCGTCCGCTCGTCCGGCGGGGGCGGCAGCGGGTGCTCGTCGTCGAAGCTGTCGGTCGCGTCGGCGAGGGCCGCGGCGAGCAGCCCACCGGGCGACAGGTGCGCGAGCGCGCACCGGAAGAACGCCGCGCGGCCGTCGGCACCGTCGAGGAGCTGGAGCGTCTGCATCGGGACGACGACGAGCGACACACGGCGGCTCAAGGCGAAGTCCCGGGCGTCAGCGTGGACGGTCTCGACAGGCAACCCGGCGGCGCGGACGATCAAAGCGTCAAGGAGTGGGGCGGAGAGGTCGAGGGCGATGGTCTCGGTGCCACGGGCCGCGAGGTCGAGCGTCACCCGTCCGGTGCCGGCTCCGACATCGAGAACGGGGCCGCCGGCGCCTGCCGCCAACGTCCGCCACAGCGGCAGATCCTCTCGGTAGCCGCCGCACTCGAGGTCGTGCCAGATCGCCTCGACGTTCACCCGTAGCGGGCGAGGTCCTCGTCGAGGCGGCGGGCATCCTCGGCGCTGAGGGCCGGGCCACCGGCGGACGCGGGCGTCGCGGCGGCGCGGGCGGCGGTCCGCCGGCGCCAGCGGGGGAGGGTCACGACGAGGATCGCGATCCCGGCGATGAGCAGCGCCGGCGGGAGGATGTAGACCGTCAGGTTGAAGCCGCTCGCGGGCGGCTTGGCGAGGACCTCAGGACCGTACTGGCCGACGAGCGCCTGCTTGATCTCGGACTTCGTATCGCCCTGGGCGATGAGGGTGCGGATGAAGTTGCGCTCGGCATTGGCCTGCGGGGACTGGGCGAGCGCGAGCGGTTCGTGGCACGACGGGCACATGACCTCGTCCTCGACGTCGCTCAGCGACGTCTTGGCGACCGGCGCGGCGGCGGCGACCGCGCCGGTGAGCGACGTCGCCGCGAGCGCCAGAGCCAGACCTGCGATCAGCACGCCGAGCAGGCGCCGGGTCATGACTGGCCGACGATCTTCGGCAGCGTCTGGGCGAGCCATTTGTCATCGAGCTGGAAGCGACGGATCGCGGCGACGTGACCTTGGCGGTCGATCACGAACGTCTCGGGGACGCCGGTGCTGCCGAACGACCGCACGAGATTGCCGTCGACGTCGCGGATGACCGGGTAGTTGATGTGCTGCTGGCGGACGAACGACTGCGAATCGTTCGAGTTGTCGAGGTAGGTGACGCCGAGCACGGTCGCGTTGTGGCCGGCGAGCATGCGCTGGGCGTGCTCGAGCACCGGCGCCTCGGCCTTACACGGCTCGCACCACGAGGCGAAGACGTTGAGCACGACGACCTTGCCGCGGAAACTCGCGATGCTCTCCTTCTGGGTCGACCCGAGCACGGGCAGCGCGAGACTGGAATCGGGCGCGGTGGGCCGGCGGCCGTGCGCGATGGCCGAGTCAAGCGACGTGTCGGAGCCCTGGTTGGCGACGCCGAAGGTGAGTAGCGCCAGAAGCGCTACGGCGGCACCCAGGACGAGTACGGGAAGTGCATAACGCCGCATCTGCTTAGGAGAGTAATACGGGGCGCCCGCCGGCTGCCTGTCGTCAGCTGGGCGGCGCGAGCGCGGCCCGCAGCAACGTCGCAAACTGCAGGAGCGCCTCGTCGAGCGACAGTTCGCCCGCGTCGACGAGATCGCCGAGACCGAAGATCGCCTGGAGGAGGGCCCAGACGCGGGCTCGGGCGGCGCGGTCCTGGCCGGTGCCGAGTGCCGTCGTCCAGCGCTTGATCATCCGCGCGCGCAAACGCGTCGCGGGCCCGCTGAGCTCGTGTCCGGGGAGACCGGCGTGCCCGACGAGCGAGCGCACGAGGTGGCGTTGCTCGCTCGGCAAGGAGAGCAGCACCCGCGCGGCGAGCAGGGCGACCTCGGTGCGGTCCTCCCACGGTTCCTGCAGGGCGGAGGCGATCGTCGCCTCTGCCGCGCCGAAGCGGTCCGCGACGAGCGCCCAGACGAGCGTCGGGAGGTCCGCGAAGTGCTCGTATACGAGCTGCCGGCTCACGCCCGCCTCGGCTGCAACCCCGACCATCGTCAGGCGGCCAAGGCCCTCCCGGCCGGCGATCCGGGACGCTGCATCAAGCAATTGTCGCCGTCGATCCGCGGCGCGCATGTACGGGCGACGAGATCGAGACGGCCGCTCAGCGTGCACAGACAATTTGACAGAGTGTACATTTCTGGAATGAAGAGACTGGTGCGTACCTCACTCGGCGCCCTGCTGCTCGGCGTCCTGCTGCTCGGGCTCGCGGCGACTGCGGTGTGGAGCCCCGCGATCGCTCGGAGCGCCGCGGGCCCGGGGAGCAGGCTCGTCGTGGCGTCGAAGGTCTTCGGCCGTCGCTACTGCGAGCTGTTCCTCGTCCACAAACTGACCACCGGATTTGCCGCCGACGTGTTCAACACCTACGGCCTGAACAAATGCCCGTCGGCGCAGTGGACGGCGATCGACACGGGCGCCGTGGCCAAGGCCAACCACGCGCTCGTCGTGGTGCGCAACGGCCCGCGGTACTGGGCCATGGATGAGATCGAGAAGTACCGCCAGGGCCACGAGGTGATCAAGAACCTCGGCGGCCTGCGGATGATCCAGGAGGCCGTGCTGTCACTCGGGTCACTGAGTGCGAAGCCGTACACCGTCCACCGCGTCAACCGCACGACGATCTTCGTGTGGAACAAGGGCCGGCGGATCTACGAGCTTCATCGACCGGACGGCTCGACCTGGGTCATGCAGGCGTGGAGCCAGCAGATCGATCCGACGATGGGGCCGAAGGCGCTCCCGGGACTGGCCAAGCGGTTGGCGCTCCCGGCCGGGTGGACCTACACGAGCCGTAAGTTGACGAAGCCGCTGCGCGTCGTCACGGTCAAGACGGACGCTCAGGTGCTCCAGGACGACTTCGACAACTCGTACTCGCATGTGACCGGGGTCCGGTAGTCAGCGCCACCGAGCCTCACCGGGAGAACGCGCTCGCGGGCTCGGGGGCGCGTTCGATCCCGATCTGCGGGATCCAGCGCAGCCACGCGGGGCATGTACCAGGCGCGCTGGCCGAGCAGCACGAGCAGACTCGGGAGCACGACCGAGCGGATGATCGTCGCGTCGAGCAGCAGGGCAATCGCGACGCCGAACCCGAGCTGCTGGAACATCACGAGCTGGCCGGCGGCAAAGCCGGAGAACACGACGATGATGATCAGCGCCGCGCCGGTGATGATCCGCCCGGTCGAGGCGACGCCCGTTGACACCGCCTCCCGCGTCGAGGCGCCTTCGTCGTGGCGTTCCTTGATCCGGCTCATGATGAACACCTGGTAGTCCATCGAGAGGCCGAACAGGACGGAGAACAGGAACAGCGGGATCCACGCCTCGATCGTGTGCACGCGCTGGAAGCCGAACAGCCCGCTGCCGACCCCGTGGATGAAGACAAGCGTCAACAGCCCGTAGGCGGCGCCGACGGACAACAGGTTGAGCGCGATCGAGGCGAGCGCGACGACGACCGAGCGGAACGCCAGGAGCAGGAGGACGAAGCTCAGCCCGAGCACGAACGCGAGCACATAGGGCGTCGGGGTCGTCACCGCGTCGAAGTAGTCGACGGTCTCAGCGGTCCGGCCGCCGACGTAGACGTGCGCACCGGTGTCGGCGAACGTCGCCGGGATGACGCGGGTGCGGAGGTCACGCACCGCGGCGACGGCGGGCCCGGCAACCGGGTCGCCCTTGATCGGAACTGCGAGCACCGAGACGCCGGCCGTCGGCGCCGCGGCGATCGGACCGGCACCGAACCGGGGGTCGTGCGCCAACCTCGTCTGGAGGCGGACGAGGTCACGCTGGGCCGAGGGGCCGCCCCCGGAGCGCACGATCTCGACCGGGTAGGGGTTCTGGCTCGGGAACAGGCGGCCGAGCTGCACGTAGCCCTGCTTGCCAGGGGCCGAATCCGGCAGCGTCGAGACGCCGCTGGAGCCGATGTGGAGGCCGAGGACCGGCATCGCCGCGAGCAGCATGAACGTGGCGCCGAGGGCAAGGCTGAGACCGGGGCGCCTCAGGACCCGGGAGACGATCGCTGCCCATAGGCGGCTCTCGCCGCTGCGGGTCGGCGGCTCGGCTGCGGGCGCGCGCCACCGCCGCCACAGCCGCGAAACGCGACCCGCCTCGACCCGATCGCCGAGGAGGCTGAGGAGCGCCGGGAGCAACGTCAGCGCGGCGGCGACGGAGACGATCCCAACGACGATCGCGCCGGCGGCGAGGCTGCGCATGATCGAGGTCTGAACGAGCAGCATCCCGAACATCGCCACGACGAAGGTGCTGCCGCTGAACAGCACCGCGCGGCTGGCGCTTGCCCCGGAGCGCTCGATCGCGGCGAGCGTGTCATGGCCCCGGCCGCGTTCCTCGCGGAACCGAGAGAGCACAAACAGCGAGTAGTCGATCCCGAGCGCGAGACCCATGCCGGTGAGCATGTTCACGACGAACACCGACAGCTGGAACTCGAGCGAGAGCAGGGCGACGAGCCCCATTCCGACGACGATCGAGAGTGCGGCGAGCACGACCGGGACGAGCCCGGAGACGAGCGAGCCGAACACGAGCACGAGCACGATCAGCGCGGCAGGCAGCCCGAAAGCGAGCTCCGCGTTCGAGAGGTCGTGCTGCGAGAGCGTGGTGAAGTCGTTGCCCACGGTGTGCTGGCCCGTGATCGCGGCGGTGAGGCCGGCGTGGCCGCTCGTGGCCTGGACAAGCGCGACCACCGGCTTGATCTGCGCGTCGGTCGCGACCGACAGCCGGATCAGGGTGGCGTGGCCGTCACGGGAGACGAGGCCCGGGACGCCGTCGAGATGGGTCTGGACGTCGCGCACGCCGGGAAGGGCGCGCAGGCGGCTCTCGATCCGCCTGACGGTGCCGTCGAAGGCGGGAGTGCCGGCGCGGCTGTCCGCCGAGGCAAGGACGATGACCTCGCTGCCCGTCCCGCGGGCCTGCGCTGGGAACGCGCGTTCCAGCAGTTGCGTGGCCCGGACCGAGTCGGGCGACCCGACTGCGTGGGGGGTGGAGGACAGTCCGTGGAGGGCTGTCCCCACGAGCGCGAATGAGACGACGACGGCGATCAGCCAGCCGGCGATCGTCCGGCGCGGGTGCGCAGCGGCGGCGCGCGCCAGTCGTCCTGTGATATCCGGTCCACGGTGTGGCATAGAGTCCCTCGCCATCTCGACTTCACAGTTCATATACAGCGTCCATATACGCTGTATATTTACATCGTATACGCCCGATTGAGGTCGATGTCAAGCCCATGGCCACAAAATCGAAACCCGCCCGCCCGGTCCTGACGCGCGAGCTCGTCGTCGACGCGGCACTCGCGATTGCGGACGCGCACGGGCTGGAGGCAGTCAGCTTCCGGCGGATCGCGACCGAGTTCGGCGTCACCCCGATGGCGCTCTACCGCTACGTGGAAAGCAAGGACGAACTGTTCGGCGCGATCGTCGACCGAGCGTTTGACGAGCTCGAGCTCCCAGCCGATGGGGACATCGACTGGCGGGACCAACTCCGCGAGCTGGCGCGCGCGTTCCGGCGCGTGCTCATGGCGCACCCGGCGGCCGCGGCGCTGTACTTCGTCAAGGCCGACACTCAGTCGTACAGCGGCCTGCGCATCGTCGAGGTGGTGCTCGGGGTGCTGGCGAGGGCCGGCTTCGGCCGCGATGAGGCCGCCTTGCTCGAGGGCGTCCTCGAACGCACCGTGCTCGGGCTCGTTCTGTTCGAAACCCGGCGTGCCTCGCTGTGGACCTCGGTTGATGAGCAGGAGGCGCGGATGCGCGAGATGCGGGCCCGCCTCATGACCCTGCCCCCGCAGGAGTACCCGCGCGTCGTCGCCACGGCCGACATCCTGTGTGGCTCGACGGACCCCGACGAGGCGTTCGAGTTCGCGGTCGAGTTGCTGATCGGCGGGCTCGAGACGCTCCTCGCCAAATCACAGGGTTCGGCTCGTCCCTGAGTGGCCCGGGGCTCAGCGGCGGCGCGCCCTGAGCCGGCGGTTCTTCAGCCGGTTCCCGCAGACGGCCATGTCGCACCAGCTGCCTTGCCGGTTGCGGGACCGGTCGTAGAACACCCATCCGCACTCCTCATTCGTGCAGGCCTTCAGCCGCGTCCAGCTTCCGTCCTCCTGCGCGGCCCGGACGATGAGCAGCAGCTCGAACAGCCCGTCTGCGAGCCGCTCCTGCCCCGGGTTTCCGAGCACGAGCACGCCGCGCTCGTCGACATCGAGCCGCGGGTGACGGGTCCGAACAAGTTGACGGACGGGCTCGAGCTGCGCCTGAGTGGGCGCGTCGTGGTCGTCGCGTGCGAGCATCGCCCGGAGGCTCTCGCGCAGGCGCCGCGCAAACGTCAACTCCGCCGGGCGCAGTGGTGAGGAGCTCCCGAGCAGGCCGGCCTCCACGAACCATTCCCGCGCGGACGCGGCGTCCCGGAGCAGGTCGGTGTCGGACTCTACGTCCTCGGTGTTGAGGAACCCCTGGACGAGCAGCAGCGGCATTGGGGCGGGCTTGCCCTCCCCCGGGTACGGATACCAGCTGGGGCCGGAGGCCATGGCCCCGAGTCTAGTGCGTGCGTGACCAGCGTTTCAATTTGACAGGTCAGAGTGACCTGCGTAGTCTCTTAGGGGGTCATGGGTTCGTTCGATTCATTTTCGGGCGCGTCGTCCCTGAGCGCCGGGCTTGCGGTGGCCGAGCGCGCACGCCTGCGAGACCGCGCCCGCGTGCACGTGTCGTTCCGCCAACTTGACGAGGCGCTCGCCGCGGGCACTCCATCCGAGTCCTCCCGAGCGCTCGCTCTCCGCGCCCGGCAGCTGGTGGCGCGGCGTCATCGGGTCTCGCTGGCTGAGAGCTACCGCCGGGTTGTACGGGACGCGCGCGAGCCTGGACGGCGTTCCCGGCGCCGGGTCCACCCGCCGCGGGCGCACGTGGCGGCGAATGCCGAGGAACTCGCGCGTCTCGCCGAGGCACTCGGTCGCCCGGAGCCGGTTGCTCCGCGCGGGGTCGCCGAGGCACGGCTGCTGCTCGCGGACGGGACCGGACCGCTCTATGACGCCGCTGGCGGTGGGCGTCTCAGCGAGAGCGCCAACCGTGCTACGCGTCACCTCCAGGTGACCGCCCAGTCCGCGAGCTGGTGAGCCCGGGCGGCGAGTGAGAACACAACCCGGCCGCCGCGTGCTCTGTGCGAAACCGGCCGTCCGAGCGCCCAGGCCGTGACTACGCGGGCCCCGCGCGGGACACCGCTGACCTGCATCACGAGCCGTTCTCGGCGTTCGATGCGGATGTACCCCCGCAGGCGGTGCGCCTCTCTCGCAACCCCGACCTCGGGCAGTCGGAGCGAAAACCGAGCCAGGTGCGGAGTGATGAGGAACCCGCGCTCGGTCGCCGTGATGCCGGCGAAATGCACGGCGCCCATCACCATCCACGTCGGCTGCTCGGTGATCTGACCCTCATAGTC
Organism: uncultured Solirubrobacterales bacterium; assembly: GCA_963850335.1. Classification (GTDB taxonomy): domain Bacteria; phylum Actinomycetota; class Thermoleophilia; order Solirubrobacterales; family Solirubrobacteraceae; genus Palsa-465. The sequence goes on from CAWKKY010000006.1 coordinate 699,481, forward strand.
GTGGTAGAGCGAGATGCCGCAGCGAGCGGGCTGGCCGGCGTAGAACGCATTGCAGGCGTCATCGACGGAGATCGTGCCGTCCCAGTGATCCGGGAACGCGTGAGCATGCGCGGCGAGAGTGTTCCGCGTGTATTCGCTCCACGCGTCCCGTGCGGCTCCGGGTACGGTGCCGTCGAGGGCCGTGAGCGCCCAGGTGAGCCAGCCGTTGACGTCGAACCACACGCCACCGACGTACTGCGATGCGCCGTCGAACGTGGCGCTTCCGCCGGTAGGTGGCTCGCTGACTCCGGGATCACGTAACGCTGGGGTGATCGCCGAGCCGATCCGGGCTGGTCCGTGCACCTGCGGCGGCGCGCCGATCCCGGTCAGGAAGCGCCGGATGTTGTGGACAAGGACACCGGCCTGATGGGCGTTCGGGACTCCCGCGAGCACGGCCCACGGTTGTGGCTCGCCAAAGATCACCCCGCTGCCGATCGGCGTTGACCCTGAGTAGCCGCGCAGGTACCAGCGGCCGGTCCAGGTTCGCCGCAGGAGCTTGACCAGTGCTCGCGCGCGTCGGCGCAGCTGCGCCGCAAACGACCGGTCCCCCCGCAGGTCGGCCAGCGCCGCCAGCCGCGGGTACGCGTAGGCGAGCTGGGCCGGTACGAGCATCGACTCGGTCATGTGCAGGTAGCGCGCGGAGAAATCCGACCAGTCGCCGTTCGTACCCGCGAGATAGGCGCCGTGCGGCCCGACGAGCGACTCCTGATGCCGGAAGGCGACCTTGAGGTGCTCCCAGACGCTCGCCCCCCGACCGGTGTCGTAGTACGGCAGTCGCTCGGAGAAGAACGCCAGGTCACGTGATCCGAGGCCGTACTCGGCGGCGGCCATCAGCAGCCAGAAGTCGAGGTCGTCGGATGTGCCGAGGGCATTGAAGAGCCGGCACGGTGGCGCCGTGCCGTACGGGATGTCCCCGGAGCGCTGCGATTGAAGCGAGATCGAGTAGCGCAGGATCTCGCGCGCCATCGACGGGTCGGCGTCGACCATGGGCAGGAGATAGTGCAACCAGCTCCGCGAGCCGAGGTTCAGTCCGCTGCTGTACTGGTAGTAACCGCCCTGGGTGATCGTGTGATGCCCGCAGGCCTCGTTGTCGACTGACGCCGCGCGCAGTAGGTAGGCATCCCATTCCAGCTCCCGTGCCACCCATCGGGCGGCCCGGCCGAACGACGCTTTCGGCAGCCACCGCGACCACGCGGTCTCGCTCTGCGCGAACGGTTGCGGCGTTTGTGCGTATCTGTGAATGAGTGGTGCGATCCTCGCCTGCGGCGCGAGCCCGTACGCGTAGCGCAGGGTGATGGACTGCCCCGCTCGCAGCCGGACGGGAGCGCGGAACGCAAACAGGGTGCCGCCGACGACGCCCGGGGCGACCGGCGGTGCCGTCTCACCACGGAGATCGTCGGCTTTGACTGCCGCCGGCGCGGCACGTGTTCCGTTGCCGAAGAACGCCGCGACCGAGGTTTCGTGACCGACGACCGGGCCGTGCAGCGCCGCGGCGAAGATGCGCGTCGGGCGGTTGCCGTCGGCGGTCGCTTGTGCGGCACTCAGTGTCCTGGTGGTCGCATCCCAATGCGGCCGGCCGAGGCCGATCGGGCTGCCCGTGGCCTGGTTGAACGGGTTGACATCCCAGTACTCAAACCACGAGAGGCGCCGGGCGTGGCGGCTGGCGTTGTGAATCGTGACGTCGTGCAGGAGCAGCGGGTCGTCCCCGAACGGCGCGTAGACGTCCTCACGCACGTCGATCCAGTGTGAGCGGAGCCGCCGCTCGTAGTAGCCGATCCCGAAACGCCGCTCGAGCGTGGAACCGTGTGGTCGGTCGAGGTACAGCGTGCTGAGCACCCGGGCACCGACCTTGAGGTACCCGTAGCCTCCCGCATAGTGGCGCGCGGCGGGGGCGAACCGGTTAGCCCACTGGGCGAGGACGTCCTGGCTCCAGAGCTGCGTGTATCCGTCGTTGAACGCGGCCGCGGTGTCATGGTCGTTGCCGAGTTCGTGCTGCGCCGCCGTGCCACCGTTCAGCTCCGGCTGTCTCGCGCGCGGCGCGAAGTGCTCATCGATGTCATACCGATACGCGGGCAGCCCGAATCGATCGACGATCCAGCGGCCGAATGAACCGCTACCAAACGCTGAGGCGACCTCCGGGCTGCTCCGGTCGGACGACAACGGAGGCGGCGACGATTGACGTGCGATCGCCCCGACCGGCGTGACGAGGCCAGCCAGCAGTGCCGCGATCACGGCGGCTGTCGGCGCCGGACGGGAGGGGAGCCCTCTCACAGCGCCAGCCTAACCGTGGCGTCACGGCGAAGGGGTGATCGCGGGCGGCTCCCAGCCGGTGCCGTTGAGGATGCCGGTGATCTTCGCCGGTTTGGGGGCGAGGAGCCGCCAGATCACCTCGAATCCCGCTCCGGCGGGGGTCGGCAACCAGTTCCGGGCCTGCGCTGGGCTCGGCGGCCGGGTGCTCTGGAGGTAGAGGTCAACAGATCCGTCAGCGTTGTGCGTGAGCTGGGAGGCCTGGTTGAACTGGTAGCGATCGAGCGGGTTGGGGACCAGGGCGCCGTGCACGTCGTAGACCGTCAGCGTCCAGCCCTCAGTCACTGGTGGCGGCGCGGGCATGTGCAGGACGTAGTGGGTCGATCCCTTCAGCGGCGCGAAGCTGTGATCGGTCAGGCTCAGAGCGAAGATCGACTGGTCAGACGTGAAGGCGCCGAGTCCGTCCTCGGCGATGACCGCGCGCAATGTGTAGTTGGTGCCGTAGTGCCCGAACCCTCCGAGCAGATAGCCGTCGTGGGTCGAGAAACCGGCGAGGAAGAGCGCCCTCGCGTCCGCGCCGACCTGTTTCGGGCCGGCTCTGACTGCGGCCTTGAGGCCTTTGAGCATGTCGCTGTTGAGGCGCCGGTCGCGCGCGGGATTCATCCCCGGGCCGATCCCGACGGTGGCAAGCTGGCGCAGCTCCGGCCGGTCGGCGGCCGGCGGCGGGAACTGCCTCAGCAGTTGCCCGAGCACGTCGAAGTAATGGAGTCCTCTGGGCAGCGAATAGTTCTTGGCCACGGTGTGGCGATGCGCGGGGCGGGCGGGGTCCCGGTCGGTCCCGAACTCGGAGAGTGGCGTCAGCGTGTAGCCGTCCTGGATGCGGCGGACGTTGGCAAGGTCACGCTTGCCCTTCAGCTGGGTTGATCCGATGATCCAGACGCGGCTGTAAAGGGAATCGATCCGGTGCGTTCCTGCCGGGATGGGGAGGTTGTGCTGGCCGGGCCCGGCGATGACGTAGTAGCCCGGCCTGGTGTGATGGACGCTGCCGAGATTGCGGAAGTCCTCGGTGTAGGGATCTTCCAGCGCAAGCACGAAGAAGTGGCTGCGGACCCGCGGGACGTGCAGGACCTGCGCCCCGTGCGTGAGGTCCAGCCAGGCGATTGACGAGAGCGCGTTCGCGCCCGGGGCGACCACGGCCTTGCTCGTCGGGCTGTTCAGGTTGCGCACGTTGTTGAACTGGTTGACCGGCCCGAACGCCGTGCCGTTGGACACGTTGATGCTGGTCATGCTCCGGAAGGTCTTGTTGGTCTCGAGCAGCGGCAGACCGTACGTGTACGCATTCAGTCCGACCGCGTAGGCCTTCGCATAGTCGGCGTGCGACGCCGCCGCCGGGCCTGTCGTTGCCGTGAGCGCGACGACCGTGGCAACGCTGCACGCGATCAGCTGCCGAAGTCTTCGGGGGTGCGTTGCCGCCATCACGCTGCTCCTTCTTCGTTGAGGCAAGTGGCGAGCGCCACAGCTCTCCGCGCGCGTGAAGTCGCGCGCGGCTCATGACCTCTCATCGTCACCGGGCCCGATCGCCCGCATCGGGGTACGCACCGAACCAAGCGTGTCGGACTACGCATTCCGGATGGGCTGAGCCTCGCTTGCCCGATCTGACGTACGGCTATGCTCAGGAGAGGGCGTGAGCGGTTGTCGCTTGAAGCCTGGGTGGGCAGCTTGCTGCAAGCCCCAAAGGCCCCCGAAACCCCTGAGGTCGTGATGTCCGAGAAGTTGGTGCCCGCCAGCGTGTCCGCGGATCACGCACGTTCGGCCGGGGACCACGGCGCGGATGCGGAGGTGCCCGGGCCGGACGCCGACCCCCGGAAGCCGATGCCACGAGATGAGCGCGGCTGGCGCGTCGCTCCCGCTCCCGACGGGCGCGGTATGCCCAAGGCGCCCGCGGCCAAGCCACCGCATCGCTCCCGCGGGTTCCTGGTGTTCGTGATCGCGCTGCTGGCGCTGAACTGGGCGATGCTGCTGTTCTTCTCACCCGCCGGCCAGCCACGGGTGAGCGTGCCGTTCAGCCCCTACTTCCTGTCCGAGCTGCAGTCCGGTCAGGTCGCCTCGATCACGTCCAAAGGCGACACGATCCAGGGAACGTTCAAGGCGAAGGTGCGCTACCCGGCGACCGATAAGAAGGTCACGCCGACGACGCTGTTCACGACCCAGGTGCCGACGTTCTGGAACAACAATGAGCTCACCGCCCTGCTGAAGGCACAGCACGTTCAGGTCAACGCGAAGTCCACGACGCAGACAACGTCCTTGGTGACGTCGCTGCTGTTGGGCTTTGGGCCAACGCTGCTGATCGTTGGCCTGTTCGTGATGTTCGCGCGGCGGGCGGCGAAGGGTGGCGGCATGGGCGCGCTGGGGAACTTCGGTCGCTCACAAGCGCGGCGGATCGATCCGGCGACGATCCGGGTCACGTTCCAGGATGTCGCAGGGATCGACGAAGCGAAATCCGAGCTGACCGAGATCGTCGACTTCCTGCGCAACCCACAACGCTACGGCCGTCTCGGCGGGCGCATGCCACACGGCGTGCTGCTCTCCGGCGCGCCGGGGACGGGCAAGACGCTGCTTGCGCGGGCCGTCGCGGGTGAGGCGCATGCGGCGTTCTTCTCGATCTCGGCCTCGGAATTCATCGAGGCGATCGTGGGCGTGGGCGCCTCGCGGGTTCGCGACCTGTTCGCCAAGGCCAAGGAGGCGGCCCCGTCGATCATCTTCATCGACGAGCTCGATGCGATCGGACGCTCCCGGCAGGGATCCGTGTCCGTCACCGGCGCCAACGACGAACGCGAACAGACGCTCAATCAGATCCTGACCGAGCTGGACGGCTTCGAGCCGGTCGAGGCCGTGATCGTGCTCGCGGCGACCAACCGAGCCGAGATCCTCGACCCGGCGCTGCTGCGGCCGGGCCGCTTTGATCGCCGTGTCGCGGTCCAGCCGCCGGATCGCGTCGGCAGGCGCAAGATCCTCGAGGTTCACACCCGTTCGATCCCGCTTGCCGACGACGTCGATCTGGAAGCGCTCGCAGCGACGACGCCCGGGATGGTCGGAGCCGACCTCGCGAACCTCACCAACGAGGCGGCCCTGCTTGCTGCCCGCCGCAATCACCACACCGTCCAGCGAAGCGACCTGACCAACTCGCTCGAGAAGATCCTCCTCGGCGCGCCGCGCGGGATCGTGCTGTCAGCCGCAGACCGCGAACGAACCGCCCACCACGAAGCGGGACACGCGCTGGTGGGGATGCTCACGGCCGGCGCCGACCCAGTCCGCAAGGTCTCGATCATTCCCCGTGGCGCGGCACTCGGCGTGACTCTCTCGACCCCCGATGATGACCAGGTGTCCTACACGCGCGAGGACCTCATCGGCAAGATCAAGGTCGCGCTGGGAGGTCGCGTCGCCGAGGAGATCATCTTCGGGACGATCACCACCGGAGCCGAGTCAGACATCGAACAGGCCACCGCGATCGCGCGGCACATGGTCGGCCGCTGGGGAATGAGCGACGCGATCGGGTTCGTCACCGTCCTGCCCGCCGACGGACAGGGTCCATTCATGATGGGGGCAAGCGAGACCTCCGAGGCCACGCAACAGGTCATCGATCTGGAGGTCCGCCGCATCACCGACACCGCCCACGGTGAGGTCACGGCACTGCTCGCCGAGCATCGCGACCAACTCGAGAAGCTCGCCCGTGCGCTACTCGCGGCAGAGACACTCGACGAGGCCGACGCCTACGCGGCAGCGGGTCTCGGTCAGCTCGATCAGCGTGTCCTGGTCGTCGAACACGAGGCGTGATTCGACGATATGGGGCTGTTAGCCGCGGCGAGGCAACCGTCTAGGGAACATCCGCGCGGGCGGCCTCCTGGATCAGTCGGATGCCGTCCGGAACGGTGAGGAACCGGTGGACCACGAGCCTGACGGTGTCTCGTGTGACCTTGCTGACGTAGTCGCGGTGGGTGGGGTAGAGCTCGGCCAGTTGCGCCTTGCTGAACGGGACCTCGTGCCCGGCGATGCTGCAGAACGAGGGGCCCGTCGAGCTGCCGAACCAGGTGCTCGTCGGCACGTCGAGGTATGGCGAGCGCAGGCCACCCTGCACGTTTCCGAACGCGTCGAGCACCGGTGCGGGCGGGCTCCCGGCGACGAGGATCGGGTCGGCGTGGGGCGGGGCAATCCCAAGGCGCACCCACCAGTCGAGGTTGCGCAGTGCCGCATCGAAGAAGATGCTGCTCGGGAAACGGCTGCGCGGCCCCTCGTTGCATGACGCCGGCGGGACGGCACGGCCGGCCTTGACGATGTCCGCGGGCGCGGCCGAGTAGAGCAGCTCGTCAGGCGTGGCGTGCGCAGCGCCGGCCATCTCGTAGCCCCGGTAGCGGTCTTGGCGGGCGTCGCTGTCGGGCCGCCGCGAGCCGATCCCTATCAGGTAGTCCGACTGGGACATCAAGTGGATGATCGGCGTGCCGGCGTCCTTGAACTGCCTGCGCGGGTCACCGGTCGGCGGCGCCGGCTCGCACTGGTTGATCGGAGCCGCGCCGATGAAGGCCCCGCCCGCGACGGCGACGATGTAGCCGTCGAACATCGGCCGGCCGTCGGACTGCTCGACGAGCGGTTGGATTGCGTTGATGTAGTCGTACTCGAAGCTGCCGGTCTGCGAGTAGCCGAAGTCGTAGACGCGATTGACCGGCGAGCCGTGACGCCTACCGTAGGTCAGCGGGTTTGAGCGATCGCGGCTTCGCACCCACGCGCCGACCTGACTGGTGATGTCGTAGACCAGCCCGTCCTCGGTGGTACGTGAGGCGGGCGTGATGAACGAGACCGGCGGGTTGCAGTTGCGCGGATCGCTGAGCGGGAGCGGGTTCGCCATCGACAGCGAGCCGTACCGGACCGGATCGAAGTTCTTCAGCGCGTCGATCGAGATCGGCTTGCCGGTCACGCCGACCCACGCGTCGCCGTCCTTGACGATCTGGCGCTGGGCGAGGGCCCAGCCGATGTTGAGGTCGAATGCGTTGGACGGGTTGAGGACCTCGACGATCACCCTGCCGCTAAAGCGCGCGGCGTTCGCCGGGCGGCGCACGAGCACGCGGGTGGTGTACGGCGCGTTGGGCGTGCGCACCACGGCGGGGCCCGGCGCAGGCCAGCTATAGACATTGGCCTTGCCGCTGACCAGGTACTCCTCCTCGACGTAGCCGATCTTGTGCAGGTCCTGGGGGACCTCCTGGTGGTCGGCAGCGCCGAACGGATACGAGGTAGCGCTGACCGGCAGCGGCCCGGTCACCTTCGGGACCGGCGTCGCGCTGGCTGCAGCCGGCAGGGAGAGCGCCAACACACACGCGAAGGCAACGCTCGAACGAACACGCATCATGCCCAATCCCTCCTCCGCGGGCGCTCCTGCAAGCGCCCAGCTCCTCCGACGGTAGACGAGGCCGACCCTACGACGAGCGGTCGACATTGTCAAACCACGTTCGGTAATGTTGTACCGGTTCGGGGCCTTTTTGATAGCGATAGGTCGCCAGAGGCTGACGAGCGCGATGAGACGCGCACGAGCCTTACTGCGCCGGCATGTCGGCGGGCCCGGCCACCCGGGAACGGCAACGGGGCGGTCGCGGTGTCGGCCACCGTCAGCGGCCTGACGGCGGGAGCGACCTTCCACTACCGCTTGGTTGCCAGCAACCAAGTGACATCTGGCCACGGCGAAGACCGGGTGTTCAGCACGGCGCCGGGCCGCTTTACGGTCGGGGTGAGCGGTCCGACCGGACCGCTTCAGGTTGGATCCATGGTTCACGTCACCGCCGGTGCCACGCCAGCGCCGGGGCGGCACATCGTCGCCTACCTGTGGAGCCTGCTGTTCTGACCCGTCCAGCACCGCATCGGCGACGGCTCACGACAGCCGCCCTCGCCACGGAAAGGCCCAGGACGCCGCTCGTCTGATCACCGTGGCGCCTTTGACGCTTGGGTCGCTATTGGGCCACGCCGTCGAGGCCGGAACCCCTAGAATCGCCCACTGCGCGGACGTAGCTCAGTTGGTAGAGCGTCGGCTTCCCAAGCCGAAGGTCGCGAGTTCGAGCCTCGTCGTCCGCTTAGGCGAAAGTCCTGCAAATACACTGTTTCTCTGTTTGTCTGTATTCGCATGGACCGAGCTGTGGAACGGGCAACGATGACGGGCAACGGTCTTGCCTTGGTTGCCCGCCATCTTCGTCCCGTCGATCGCCCGCGCCGCGGCGTGCGTGCTTGACGCCTAGAGCTCGCAGTCTCGTCAAGACTGCCCCAACAGCGACCGAGCAGAAGCGAGCGGACCGGTGGTGGCCAGTTCCTCGCGCTCGTGACGATCGGAGCTTTGCTGTGCTTCTCTATACGCGTGGTCGGCTTCGCATCGCGTGCGGCCGGCACGCGGACGGGCTCGCCGACCTGCTGGCGCTCGGGGCCCGCCAAGCGGCGGTCGGGACCCCGCACGGCGACCCGCCGTGGAGAGCGGCGGCCGCGGCCGCGCTGCTCGCAGAGAATCGATCTGCCGAGGCGCACCAGATGGCCGCCGATCAGCTGACCGTCGCCCGGCGCTGGAACACCAGCCGCGACATTGGTCTGGCGCTGCGCACCGTCGCGCTCGTGGCCGACGACGTCACGACGATCGCGACGCTCGGGGAATCGGTCAGCATGCTGGCGAGCTCGCGTGCCCGTCTTGAGCACGCCTACAGCCTCGTTGAGCTGGGCGCAGCATTGCGATGCGCCAACCGTCACTCAGACGCGCGCGGACCCCTTCGCGAGGGGTTGGCGATGGCCGAGGGCTGTGGCGCCATCGTTCTGGCGCAGCGTGCCCGTCAGGAGCTCCGCGCCACCGGCGCACGACCCCGTCGCTCGGTGCTCACCGGCGTCGACGCGCTAACGGCGAGTGAGCGCCGTGTCGCTCACCTCGCCTCCGAGGGTCGGACAAACCGCGAGATCGCCCAGGACCTCTTCGTCACCGTCAACACCATCGAGTCGCACATGCACCACGTGTTTCAAAAGCTCGCCATCACCAGTCGGACGGAGCTGGCAGCCCACGAACTGGCCGGCAAACGAAGCGATTACTCGTAAACGAACTGTTCCGCGGCACTACCGGGATGCTTGCGGGCCCAGCGGTCCCCTCCTACGTGGAGGCGCCGGCGGCCGGCAGGTCGCGGGCCCAGAAACTCTTGTGCGCGCGCTCGTTGACAGGCTGTCTTTGCAGTACGGTGGAGCGCGACCGCAGCGTGACCGTTAGGGGATTCGCATGTTGGGATGGCGTTCACGTCGCACGGGGTCGTGGCCGGTCGGGCTGTGGTCTGTCGTTGGGGTCGTGGTCTCATTGGTGTGCGTGTCCGGCGCGAGCGCCGCGAGCTTCACGGTCGGTGACACAACCGATGCGGGGCTGGGCAACCCGAACGGCACGGCGTGCGTGTCGAGCGACGGGGGTGGCTGCACTTTGCGCGCCGCAGTCCAGGCGGCGGATAACACGGGTGGTACGAACACGATCACGCTCCCCGCGGGCACGTACAAGCTGACGATCCCCTCGTCGGCGCCGAATGATCCCGCCCACGGGGATTTGGACGTCACGTCCGGCGACACGCTGACGATCACCGGGTCCGGCTCGCCGGGCACGATCATCGATGCGAACCACATCGACCGTGCCCTCGCGGTCCAGCACGGTGCCGGCCTGGTCATCTCCGACCTCACGATCCGCAATGGCAACCAGCCCGAGACCCCGCCCAGCAGCAGCTCCACCGGCCCCGGAGAAGGCGGCGCGGTCTACAACGATGGAACGCTCACGGTGTCCGGCAGCGCGATCGATGGCAACTCGTCACAAGCTGGCGGTGGTGGCGTGTACTCAGACACCGGAGCGGTGGCGACCACGATCACAAACTCGTCGCTGAGCGAGGACAACTCAGATGGTCCGGGGGGCGGCGCGTCGATCCTGGCGGGGGGTATCTCGCTGAGCGACACCACCGTCATGCACGATGCCGCCAACGCCACCGGCGGTGGGGTCGCGGTCGCGAGCGGGCCGGTCGTCGTCACCGGCAGCTCGATCTCCGACGATTCCGCCAACGGCCCGGGCGCGGGCCTGTACCTCATCAACGCCGGCTCGCTGAGCGTCACGAACAGCACGCTGAATGCCGACAGCACCGGCCGGAACGAGGGCGGCGCGATCTACGACCAGAGCTCCGGCGCGATCACGATCACCGGCTCGACCCTCTCGGGCGACAGCACGGGAGCCGCCGAGGGCGGCGCGATCTTCGCCGGCACGGATCCGTCGCTGACGGTGAGCGGCTCAATGTTCGCCGGCGACTCGGCGGGCAACGCCGTCGGCGGCGCACTGGCGCTGAACGGCACCGATCTGTCGGTCAGCCGCTCGACCTTCTCAGGCAGCCAGGGTCTGCAGGGTGGCGGAATCTACATCGACGGCTCCTCGGCAACGGCGGTGCAGTCGATCACCGCGAGCACGTTCACCGGCAACGCGGCCGTCGACAACGAAGGCGGCGGCGTCTACGACAACGCCGGTGACCTGCGGATCTCGGACAGCACGTTCACCGCCAACAACTCCGACTTCTCCGGCGGCGCGCTCTCCTACGCCAGCGCCGACAGCTTGTCGCTGACCAACGACACGTTCAACGGTAACGAGGCCGGGTCCACCGGAGCCGGGATCGACCTCGAGGTCCCAGCCGGGTCGGGCAAGACGATCGCGTTGCTCAACGACACGATCACACGCAACAGCGCGCAGGTCGGCGGCGGGATCGACAACCCGGGCTACGCGACCTCGATCAAGAACACGATCGTTGCCGGGAACTCGGGCCAAACCGATAACGCGGGCGCTGGCGACTGTCACGGATCGACGGCGAACGCTAACGCGGGCGCCGCCGACGGCGGCGCCAACATCGACAGCGACGGAAGCTGCTTCAGTAACGCCGTGGCCCACGACCACGCTGACGTTGACCCCTTGCTCGGCCCGCTCGCGGCCAACGGCGGACCGACGAACACCGACGCGCTGCTTCCCGGCAGCCCGGCGATCGGCGCGGCCGTGAGCGCCGACTGCCCGAGTGCCGATCAGCGCGGCGTGCCGCGACCCGCGGCGTGCGACGCAGGCGCGTTTCAGACCCAGGCCGCCGATGTCGGGATCAGCATCTCGGCACCTCCCAGCGCCACGGTCGGCAGCCCGATCACCTACACGCTGACCGTCACCAACCACGGCCCCGGGCCGGCCACCGGCGTCACCGTGAGCGACGTGCTACCGCCAGGGACAACACTGTTCAACTCAAGCACATCGCAAGGCGCGTGCACGGGCACAACCACCGTCACGTGCCCGCTCGGGTCAATCGACTCCGCCAACACCGGCTCGGTCAGTACCGCCACCGTGACGATCGTGCTGATCGCGAACACGGCAGACTCGCTGACCAACACCGAGACGGTCAGCGCCGGCCAAACCGACCCCAATCCGGCCAACAACAGCGCGTCGGCAACCACCATGGTCAGGGCGGGAACCACAACGACATCGGTTGCGCCGATCGTGCTGACCGGTCTCGCCAGCCAGCTGACGCCGACCAGCGCCAAACTCAGCGCCATCGTCAACCCGGCCGGCGAGTCAACCACCTACTCGTTCCAGCTCGGCCAGCACACAACCTACGGCGGGACACTCCCAGGCGGCACGCTCGCTGCGACCACCACCCCGGTCGGCGTCTTGGTCGCCGTCGGCGCACTGACGCCGGGAACCACTTACCACTTCCGCGTCGCCGCACAGAACGCGACCGGCGGGAGCCACGGCCAGGACGAGACGTTCACCACGCCGAGGGCGACGCCAAAGAGCCTCTCACTCAACGTGGCACGCACAGGCCACCGCTTCACGTTCGCAGGCAAGCTCAGACTGCCCTCGGGCGTCAGCTCTTCGACGGGCTGCCAAGGCACGGTCACCATCAAGGTCAACCGGCGAACGCGCACGATCTCCACCCTGCACGCGAAACTCAATGGCACGTGCAGGTACTCGGTTTCACGCGTCCTCACACCGGGTGGGACAGGCACACTCGCGGTCAGCGCGACGTTCAACGGCAACCCGGCACTGACAGCCAAATCGCATCAGGCCGTCACCGTTCACTTCGGCTGACGTTGACGACGAGGCAGGTGTTCCTGGCGGGCCGACCTCAAGGCCAGACTTGAAAGCAGAGCCGTGGACCGACTCCTCTCCAGCCCCGCCGCAGCATGGTCACTCTTCCTGTCGGTAGACCCCGACGACGACAACGCGCCCAGCACGCAGGCGGCAGACACCGCACGCGAACGCCCTCGGCGCGCGCAGCTGCCGCCAGTGCCGGCCCAGCTCCTCCGCTTTGCGATGCGTTACTGGGCAACACCCTCGCATGGGCATTTCGGCGTCATGAACATGTGGAGTTCCCGCGCGCGGCGCTTGACGAGGTCCGCGAGCTTGATGCGCTTCTTCCTCTGCGCGTCGAAGCCGTAGACGAATGTCGGCAGTCGCTCCTGAACGACCTGTTGCCAGCCCATCGGGCTGACGCGCGCCATGAGGCTCTTCCAGCTGGACGACTCGCCACCCTTTCCATGCGCGACGTTGTAGGCGAAGCTCGTCAACGCGTCGTACTCGCACTGGTTCATCCCCAGCCGAATCGACGCTTTGCGTACGTACGGTTCGATCAGCGTGTCGAGGTCCTCGCGCAGCTGCGCGTCTGCACGGTGCTGCGTCCAGTGCATCGATGCGCGCTTGCCGCAGCGGCCCTCGGGAACGATCAGGTGCCCGTAACCGATCGTGCAGAGGTGGAGCTGGTCCTCATACGCTCTGAGCCTGAGGCCTTCCCGTGCCTTGATGAACGCGATGCCGTGCTCGCTGATGTCCTTGGGGAACACCTGGCCGCTGAGTCGCCAGTTCCAAGCAGCGTTGTTCGGCGCGTGAATGTCCCCGGCGAACGTGGTGCCGTCGGTGATCATGTTTGATGGCGACTGGCCGGGGCCGGTCCCGTTGTAGCCGAACAGTAGGCCTTCCGACGGGCTCGCATCCTGCACGAATGTCCCGGTCGGGCACGCCGCGGTGTAGGGCATCACCCGGTCACCGGAGCTGTTCGGCGGCCGTGGCCCGACGTCGAGCGAGTACTTCCAGTTCCCGTTCGTCGGGGCGGTCACGGTGAGATTGCCGGTCAGGTTCGCGAGCTCGAGCGTCCCCGAGCCGGAGACGCGGCAGTCACCGTCGGTGCCGCTGAGCGTCCAGTCGACGGTGCTTCCCTGGGACACCACGAACGTGGGCTGCGCCGGTGGAAACCCCGTAAAGCGATCGATGAACATCTGCTCGAGCACGAGCGTGCCTCGCCAGGTGACGGTGACCCCCAACGTCCCAAGCCCGATGTGGTGCCCGTCGACGGTTCCCCGGATCGTGCAGTCGCGTGGTGCAACGTTCGCGATGCCCGCCGTCCGCCCAGCGCACGAGGCCGTGAGTGGCCGTAGTGCGGCTCCAGCGCTCGCGGGCGCGATCAGCAGCGCCGCCCCCACGGCGACCGAGCGCAGATGACGAGGCCGGATCACTTCCCCGGCCTCGAGACATGATCCACATTGCAGTTGGAGAATCCCGAACTGAAGTGGCAGGCCCCGGCCGCTTGGGGCCGGCCGAGCCCGGGGTGGAGCGCGATCAGGTCGTAGCCGAACCAAGGCATCTGAGTGGTGCGGACTTTCATGGCGGGCAGCGAGCGTATACCCAACGCGGTAGTGATCACCAGCTGCACCGGTTCGACTCGCGGCACTCGGGTCGTCGACTTCCCGAACCACGCGTCACAGCTTGATTGCGGTCCACTGATGATGTGCTGGTGACCTGCGACCATTTCCTGCGCAGTCGGCGCCCGCCTCTATAGGGCTCCTCTGGGGATCCGCCACCGAACCCACCTGCGCTCGAGCGGATGCGGCGTACGGCCACTGACGACGCTGTCGCGTTAGACCCATTCGCTGAACAGTCGCGCTCGCGGGGGCCTGCCTTGCGTGAGTCAGACCCGCATTCGTCCCGCCAAGCTTTCCGCGCCGTGCAGGCTGCGCGTGTAGTCCGGGTGCGGTTCTCATCGCGGCACGAGAGGAGGTGTCCGTGTCGATGAACAGAACGCGGCTCTCGTGCCGCGGTCACACGATGGGGCGTGCTCAGGGGGGCAGCCACTGCGCGATCAGTCGTAGCGCAGCGACGGGATGCCCGACGCAGTGGCGCGACCGTGAGCGGTGACGTCGAGCACGTTCCAGATCGGCCAGATGGAATCGACGTGGCGCGGCTCCATACCCTCTTCGCGCGGTGCGTACATGAGCTCCGAGGACCATGTATGGCGGAACTGGCCGCCATCGCGGACAAACGCGCTCAGAATCGGCATCTGCTCGCCCTCGGGTGTCTCGGCGTTGTAGTCGACGTTGTAGGTGTTGCCTCGCGAGGACAGCAGCCGCAAATGCGTCCAGCCCCGCTCGCGCGCGAAGGTGCGGATCCGCTCAGGATCTGACTTTGCGACCACGACCAGATTGATCACCTGGCCGAGGTGATGAGCGGCGCCGTCCAGCGAGTCGAGAATCGAGGTGCACGACGCACACGGAGTCTCGACCAGCGGGAGCTTCGCGGTCTCACCTTCCGCGGGTCCCGGTCGCGTGTCACCCGAATAGCGCGGGAACATGAAGCTGTAGATCACGAGCGTGTCCTGGCCGGCGTCGAACAGCTCGCTGAACCGCACCTCGCGGCCGTCTGAGACGTCCTCGAAGCGGTAGTCGTCGGGGACGAGTCCGCCGAGCGGCAGCGCACGACGCTGCGCGGCGACCGTTTCGATCTGGCGCCGCAACTCGACCTCGGCTTGCAGTAGCCGGTTGCGTTCGCGTCGATATTCCTCGGACTCGCCAGGGAAACGAATGCCAGGATCCATATCGGTCATCGAACTGCCTCCTCGTTTGCGGTACCTCGCGGCGGCCGGCACAGTAGCCGGCGCTCCGCCGGCCGGTTATGTCTAGGGGACGAACGGGCGGTCCACAGACGGACACGCGACCGCTGCCCGGCCTCGCTCGATCGCGACCGCGCGAGCCCGCAGACCCGTACAAGCAGGTCTCATGCTTCAGGCTATCCGCGCCACGCTCGCCACACGCGGTGGCCACCCGCATCGCCGTCCCCTGGCGCGCTCCGCTTATGCGGGCCATCCCGATATCCCTCGCAATCCGCGCGACGCGATGGTATGCCTGTCGCGTGCGCGAGCAGCGCGAGCGTGGAACCCAGCAGCGCCTGCCGGTCTCGTTGATCCTCCTGGTGTCGATGACGGCGGCCGGCGTGGTGTACCCAGTCACCGATTCGGCCTTGCATCACACGTCGCCGATCATGATCGCGACGCTGCGGGCGATCGTTGGCGGGGTGCTGCTGAGCGCGATGTTGCCGCTGATGGGAAGTCGTCTGCCGAGGACCCGCCGGCTGTGGGTGTGGGCGTTCTGGATTGGGCTAGGCAACACCACGCTGACGCAGGTCGGGATCAGTGTCGGGACCGCCCGGGCGGGCGCTGCCGTCGCGGCGGTGTTGCTGAACTCATCGCCGTTCTTCGTTGCAGTGCTTGCATGGTTTGCTCTCGCTGAGCCGATCACACGGCTGCGTGCCGCTGGGCTGGTGGTCGGGTTCGGCGGCGTGCTGTTGGTGGTGCTCGCCGACCCGGGGACCATCGCTCACGGCTCGCGGCTGGCGGTCGGGTTGGCGTTGTCTTTGCTGGGCGCGTTGGGGTGGGCAGCGGGCGGGGTCGGGATGCGCGTCCTCACCCAGCGCGAGAGCGATCTCGACATCGTCGGGATCACCGCCGCCCAGTTTCTCGCCGGTGGCGTTCCGCTGATTCCGCTCGTCTTGCTCGCCGGCGGATCGACTGACTGGAGCGAGCCGGCGCTGCTTGCGCAGCTCGCGTATCTGATCATCGGCGGCCAGCTGCTCGTCTATGTGGGATTCAACGCGGCGTTGAGCCGATGGCCGTCCACGCGTGTCTACGCGTGGACGTTCCTGGTCCCGGTCGTGGCAGTGGTGATCGAGGCAGTCCGTGGTGCGCTGCCGAGTACCAGTGCGATGGTGGGTATCGCGTTGGTCATTGTTGGCGTCGCGATCGTCAACCATCCCCGCGCCGAGCGGTCACCGGTCGCTGGCAACGGCAACGGCGCTGCGACAGGAGATCCACCTACCCCACCGCAGACCTTTCCGAGGAACTGACCGCACTGCCGCAAAGGGTTGCTTCCGACACTCTGGGATGCCGCGGTCGAGCCGCGGCCCGCGGCCCTTATCGAGGGGCGAGAGCGACCAACGCTGCCGCCAGTCCGGTACGGCAAGGATGGTTGACATGCAAGTAGTTACTTGCCTATCATTTGCCGCATGGGCGACGTCTTCAAGGCGTTGGCCGATCCGACCCGCAGGCGGATCCTCGACGAATTGACCGAGCGCGACGGACAGACGTTGTTTGAGATCTGCTCGCGGCTGGCGACCAAGCATCACCTCGGCTCCTCGCGCCAGGCGATCTCGCAACACCTCGAGGTGCTGGAAGCCGCGGGCCTGATCCAGGCCACCCGCGAGGGCCGCTTCAAGTCGGACGAGGTCGCCGCCCTGCTCGACGGGCACCCGCACCTGATGGCACCAGGCGCATCCATCGAAGTGCTCGAATGCATGCAGATCCCCGGGACGTAAGCCAACCCGGTGAGACGGCCCTGCTCGGCCGGGCCACCCTTTCCCAGCCCAGCGCGTGTCGCTGCATTGACCGCAGCTCACCTCCTTGAGCGCGGAAGGCGGCACCGGGCAATGACCGCCCGCGCTTTGAGCCGTTCGGTAACCGCGATTCGGCGCGGAGAGCCGCTCGTCGCGGTGGCGCTGGCCGCGCGAGGCGGTGCGGGTCACGATCGCCGAGAGCTCGAGGCCGGGGAATTCCGCCAGCCGGGAAAAATCTGCGACCGCTGTCCGCGCGGTGGTAGCTTGCGCCCGGGACCGCGGAGAGACGAGATGTAGCCGGAGGTCGCCCTGTGCACAGACTGGGGCTGAAGGTCCTCGCGATCGTAGTGATGCTGGCGTTCCCGGCGGCTTTGCCTGGGCTCGCCCGGGCGCAGACGGGAGACCCCGAGATTCTTCTGCCCTCGATCCCGTCGCAGAGCAACGGCACTACGTTCAGCGGACAGGTCGCGACACTGGTGACGGGTGGCCAGACCGACCTGCCATCTGGCTGGACGATCTCGATCAACTGGGGCGATGGCGCCACTCCCGACACGACCACTGCGACCGTGACGGGCGGGTCGTGCCAGGCGGTGCCGCCGGGAGGGACCTACATCCTCACAGACGCCTGCGGCGAGGAGAACAATGGTCTGGATCCCGTCTATACCGTGACGACGAGCGGCCACACCTTCCAGGGGTTCGGCCCATACTCGTTTTCGCTGACCGCCAGCGGCAACTACACCACCGGACTCAACCTAGGGGCACACTCCAACGCCGCCACCGAGACGGTGCTGGGTTCAGGGGCGCCGCCCTCCCCGCAGGTGGTGGTGAACTCCGTCCCGGCGCAGGGGCAGGGAACCACGTTCAACGGACAGGTCGCGAAGATCGTTGGCAGCGTCGGCACCCTCGACCAGTCGAGCTGGGGCACCCAGATCAGCTGGGGCGACGGCACCGCAATTGACCAGGGTGCGGCTGTCACCGGTCCGGACTGCGAGGCACCGCCCTCAGGAGCGACGTTTGTATCGACGAGCTTCTGCACGCAGCCCGGCGAGGATCCCGTGTACACGGTCACCGACTCCCACACCTTCCAGCGTGCGGGTCCGTACTCGGTGACGGTCGCTGCGAGCGCGACCTTCAACGCGCAGCCGTACTCCGGCCTGGGCCACGGGACGATCGCGTCGAATGTCTGTGCGACGACCGCGACGCTCGGCTACGCCGCTCTGAGGTTGCTCGGGTCCGGATGTATCACGAGCAGTGGGCCGGCGCAGCTCACGCCCATGGGCGCGAACGTGATGGTTGACGGGATCGAGATCGACCCAGGCTCGAGCGGCGAACTGGCCCTTGACTCGTCGACCGGATTGCTGACGTCGACCGGTCCGGTGACACTGAAGTTGGGTTGCAGCTCGTGCGGCCAGCCGCAAGTCGCGTTCCAACCGCGGACGATCGAGTGGCGGGTCGTGCCGAACCCGGGCGAGACCCAGATCGCCGTCGCGGGCCCCAGCACCTTCCAGCTCCCGGGCGGCTCAACGCTGCTGCAACTGCCGGCGCTGTCAGAGAACTCCATCGATCTGATGAGCGGTGGCCAATCGACGATGAGCTTCGGCGTGGGCGTGCCGCTCATCGGCCTGCGGTCCCTCGGCGGGGTCACGGCATCGACGCAGGTCCTGAGCAGCAACGCCGGCGGCGCGCAGTTCAACGGCCTCAGCGCGACCATCGCCCTGACCACGATCCCGGGCGGGGCGACGGTGAAAGGGACCACGCTGACAGCGCCGTTCTTCGCGATCTACGGCTCGCTGTCGTTCACGCTGTCGACCGACACCTGGGCGGTCAGCCTCGACTTCGCCATGCCACCGGTCGGCAGCGTCCAGGGCAGCGCCAAGGTCATCAACGGCACCCCGACCGCCATCAGTCTCGGCGGGAGCTACACCAACCCGGGCCTGGCGATCGGCGACACGGGGGTGTTCCTGCAGTCGCTGTCCGGTGGCTTCAAGGACTACCCGACGGTCCAAGAGCCCCAGATCGGCCTCACGTCGACCACCCACAACGCGGCCACAGATGCGGCCAACGCGAACACATGCGCCAGCATCAACAACAACTACGCGAACTTCCTCGCGTCGAACCAAGCGCTGCCGTCCTACTGCGGCCAGACCGGGACGATCACGTTCGCGCCACCGCTTGAGATCAACGGGGCAATGGGGCTGAGTGTCGGGCCGGTGATCGACTCGAGATCGGCACTGACGGTCAACGGTCAGTTCCGCTTCGACAACAGCTACTTCAACGGCTTCGAGAACATGCCGTGGGAGCTCGACGCGCAGGGCGCCGTTTCGTTGGTCTCGCTGCCGTTCAACCAGGCCCCCGCGGATGCGTATCCGAACACGTCGCCGATCAGTGCGTCGAAGTTCGCCCCGATCAACAACGCCGGCAGCGAGGGCTGGGTGTCGGTCAACGGCGATGGTGTCGTCCAGGCCGGGGGCGGGATGGACTACAAGCTGCCGCAGAACACAAGTGCCTGGCTGCTCAAGGTCGACGGCGAGGTCGCCGTCGCGCTCGTTCCGAAGGGCGCGACGATCCCGCTCGGCCCCAACCAGAGCGCGGAGCAATACGCCGCCACGGTCCAGCACCAGGCCGACAGCTGGGCGGTCGTCGGCAGTGTCACCGGCGATATCTGCGTGCAGATCCCGTTCGTAGCGTCCGGCTGCGCCGTCGGGGCGGCGGCGATCTCCAACGTCGGGGTCGGCGGCTGCGTGTCGTTCAGCCTCCCCGGGACCGCAGTCCTCGAGAGCATCGCCAACGGCTTCGACGCGACCGTGAACGCGATCGCGAGCGCTGGCGCCGCGATCCCGAACAGCAGCGCGGTGACCTCGCTCGGAAATTTGGCGAGCACGGCGACGAACAACAGCGGCAACTTCCTGTCCAACGCGGCGAGTGCGGGTTCGAATGTCGCCGAGACCGCGGGCAACGCGATCGGAGGTGCGTTCAGCAACGTGTTCGGCGCGCCGGACCGCGCGAGCCGTGACGCGCTCCGCACCGAACCAGTAGCCACCGCTGCGAGCTCCGAGGTGCTCCCGACCAACATCGTGATCCCACAGGTGAATTACTCGATCGGTGCGGTCTACAAATGGAGCGACGGATCCACGACACCGCTGACGACCTGCAGTAATCAGTCACTCGTCTCCGCGCTGAGCGACCGCGATCAGGCGCGAGTCGCCGCCGCCCGGGGCGTCCCGTCGCTGCGGGTTCGCGTCCGCCGCGCCGGCACCGCGCCGCGGCTGTTCGTGATCACCGGCACGTCCGCCGCTCCGGACGTGATCGTCGTCGGGCCCGACCGCCGCGCGATCCGGACCAAGGGCCCGGGCTTCGTCGAGCCGGGCTGGATCGTCGAGAAGAACAAGAAGCTGAAGAAGACCTTCGTCTGGGCGGTGGACGCACCGGCCGGCAAGTGGGACTTCCTGGCCGTTCCGCGTTCCTCACGGATCCTCAAGGTCCAGACCGCGCCCGGCATCCCGACAGCGGTCGTGACCGCGGTCGTCACCGGCGAGCACAAGCACGCATACGTCGTTCACTACCGGGTGGCGAATCGCGCCCCCGGCGACACGATCACGATCGAGGAGACCGACGGAACCGGCGCGACGATTCCCGTCGCGACAGCACGCGGGCGGAACGGAACCATTCATTGGACGCCGTCGGCGAAGCTGTTCCGGCCGGTGCGTGTGTTGCTCGCAGCGATCGAGCGACATCGTTCCGTCGTATCGGCGGAGCCGCTGCTCGGGGTCAACCTCAAGAAGCACAAGCTGATCACCGGCAAGCGCAAGGCTGGCAAGCCGACAGGCAAGCCGAAGCCAAGCAAGCGGAAACATAAGTAGCCGCGCTCCGGTGCCCGCAAACCTGGGGTAGCCGCGACCGCCCCGTTAGTCGGCGTTCATTGCGTCGGCATGATTGTTCTTCCGAGCATCAGCGCAGCGATCTGAACGCCGCGCGCATCTCGTTGCTGAAGAGCTCGGGCTCCTCCCAGGCTGCGAAGTGGCCACCCTTGTCGACCTCGTTGAAGTAGACGACGTTCGGGTACGACGCGTCGACCCAGCTGCGCGGGGTCCGCCAGAGCTCGCCCGGGAACGTCGTGAAGCCGAACGGGATCGACGACGCCGGAAGAGGCTTCTGGCCGGCAGCAGGCGCGTCCGGACCGTAGGCCTCCCAGTACGACCGCGCCGCCGAGGCGCCGGTGCCGGTCAGCCAGTAGGTCGTGACGTTGTCGAGGATGTGGTCGCGGGTCAGGTTGCCCGACGGCGTGTCGTCGGTGAAGGCGCTCGCGATCTTGTAGTAGGCGTCGGTGTCGTGGTCCACCATCCAGGCCGCGAGTGCGACGGGAGAGTCCAGCAGCGCATAGCCGATCGTCTGGGGCCTGGTGGCCTGCTCCACGAAGTATCCGTCGCCGCTCGTCTGGAACGTTTTGATGGCGGCGAGCGCCGCCTTTTCCTGGTCGGTGTCCGCCGGCAGGGCCGCTGGGTCGTTGAGCGCAGGCACGAGCAGGTTTGTATGGACGCCGATTAGGCCGTCCGGTGCCTGGCGGCTCATCGCGTCGGTGACGCCGGCGCCGACGTCGCCGCCCTGGGCGACATAGCTGGTGTAGCCGAGACGGCGCATCAGCTCGGCCCAGGCCCGCCCGGTGCGGAGGAGGTCCCAGCCGACCTCGGCCGGCTCGGCGGAGAAGCCGTAGCCGGGCACGGACGGCAGGACGAGGTCAAACGCATCCTCCGCGCGTCCGCCGTGCTCGGTCGGGTCGGTCAGCGGGCCAACGGTGTCGAGCATCTCGATCACGGAGCCGGGCCACCCGTGAGTCATGATCAACGGCAACGCCCCCTCGTGCCGCGACCTCACGTGGATGAAGTGGACGTCCACGCCGTCGATCTCGGTCCTGAACTGCGGCAGCGCGTTCAGCCTCGCCTCGCATCGGCGCCAGTCGTAATCGTTCACCCAGTACTCGGCGAGCGCCCGAGCCATCGCTAGTCGCACCCCCTGCGAGCGATCCTCGACGAGCTCCTTCGTCGGCCACCGCACCGCCGCGATCCTGCGACGCAAATCATGCAAGGCCTCGTCCGGGAACTCAACGTGGAACGAGCGAATCGCCGTAGCGCCTGACTGCTCGGTCGTGGCAGACATTTGGATCTCCTTGAGATGGTGGCACCGCTCACCATGATCGCGTCGCCCATGTCTCGCGCCCGTCAATGCCCTGGTCTGCACCCGGGTCCGCCCCGCCCGAGTCGCACGTCGCCTTGCCCACGGGTTCCAACGCTGTCGTGAGGAACCATCGGCGAGCGGGCCGACCGCCATACCCTGCCCGCGCCACGCGCGCGTAAATCTGGGGTTCCCCAACAGCAGAGGGGGTAATTTCAGCTCGACGCCGCGAAACAGGCTGACACGCCGCCGGTCGTAAACGTACTCACAGAACATTGTGCGACCTGTGGGTAGTAGGGGCCCATCACGGCCTGTGCCGAGGCCGGATTCCCGTCTTGCGGAACCTGCTGTGCCGAGTAGGCGAACCCGCTGCCGAGCATGTTGCGGAACGCGAGGACGTTCTGGACGTTCTGGCTCGAATACGGTAGCCATGTGATGCCGTTCTGGGTGGTGGCGTTGGATGGGCGGTCGGCGAGTGAGGAGAGCACGTACGTGTAGTAACCGCCGACCAAGGTTGTGTTCAGATCCGCGGAGCACCCGTAGATCTGGGCCCCGGTTTGCGGGTCGGTGACCACGACCACTGGGTCAGGCGAGACGTTCTCGTTATTGCACAGGGACCAGTACCGCAGATCGTACGACGGGTTCGGCCACGGCATCGCGCTTGAACCGGGAGGGGCCGTCGCCGCTTTGCCGCGCACGACCACGACCGTCCCGGGCGTCGGCTGAAAGAGCGCCGCCAGGTAAGCGTTGGCGACATTGGGGAAGAACGAGTTGGTCGTCGCGGCCATTGGTCGAAAGAAGTGAAGCAACGGAGGAGCGCTCGAGGCCGCCGCGACGCGTTTGGGTGTCTGGGCTAGCGCTGTGGCAATCCGGTGCCATCTGACCGACGAGAGGACGCTGGGGAGGTGCCGGGGTTGCCCCAGCCAGGGACACTTTTGTAGCTTCCGGGTCTTGCCGTCACGAGAGAGAACCACGGTGGGGAGCTGGACGGAGCTGAAGCTCCCGCTGTGTGGCAGGTAGACGCGGTACACGATGAACCCCGTCCCAGGCGGCACGATTCCCTTGCTTGGCTTCTGCGGAACCATCGGCAGCACGTTGACCTGTGATCGCGATACGTGGCGCTGGATCGTGACCGTGAAGTGTCCGGGTCGGCGAGTGGTGTGCTGAAACGGGTTGACGCTGCCGCGATCCGGCGCGATCTGATAATCGACGATGCCCGATGAGACCCCGGCTCGAGTGAACACGCCCCCTGCGTTGTTATAGACCGTGACTGACGCAAACCGCGCGTTCGGGTAGCTGCCCTTGATCAGGATCTTGAGTCCCGGGGCCGCGACGAACGGAGTTGTCCAATAGGCGGCACTTGTGTCCGGCAGCGCGACGTTGACAGACTGCGCGGTCGTCACAAACCACCAGCCGCAATAGGGAAACCTCGGCAACGACCTCAGCGGCGTTGCCGCCGAGCCGGCACCTGCGAGCGTCAGGGCCCATACAGCCGCCGCAAGAGCCACACGGCGGCCAGAGACCCGAATGGCTGGCAACCTCAGGGACTGAACCGGGTGTCGTGATGTCATCGATCAATCATGGTTTGTCTACAACGCCGAGTTGGCAGCACTGCTGCCATCGTACGGCGACGATCAACGGTCAGTTGGCGGCGATCCTATACGCCTTCGAACACATGGGGGAGACGCGCGAGCCCCGCAGGCGAGAGTGCTCCTCGGCCCCCGCGACAAGCGACGCCGATAGCCACCGGCGGGCGAGATTCCGTCAGGCGCGAAGCTGGTCGGGATCTGGTGCACAGTCAATACGTCGAAAGCCCCGATCTCGGTTGACGGGCATGACACGATCCCGGGGTGCGTGAGGGGCTACGGATCGGGCGCGTCGGACAGGCCTGGCTTGCCGCGACGGTCGTCTGCGCGGTCACCGGTACGGCCGCGGCGGCACGGCCGGTTTCGACCACGCCTGGCTATCCCGGGTTGCAGGCCGTCCCCAGGCTCAAGGCGGTGGGGCCGGCCGGATCGACCAGGCCTGGCGTCCCGATCCACATCGGCCAGGGGTACCGCCCGCACGTCCTCGTCGACGACGCCGGCGCGGCCCACATCACGTGGTCGACTGGCTCGGTCCAGCACGGCCCGGCTGGCGAGCACACTTACACCGCGGGCTGGGACAACTACTGCCGCCTGAGCCGAGGCGTGCGCCGCTGCGGCGACCCTGCCCGCTTCGACGCGCCGATCACCTACCCGGCCGGCCCCGGCGACACCAGCCCGTTCTTTATGAACAGCCCCGGCGGCAACCAGGACATCGGCGAGGGCTCGCTGCCGCTGGCGACGGGTAGCGAGCTGCTGATCCTCGCCCACCGCCCCGGCAACGTCGTGGCCGTGCCGGGGGGGACGAGCACCGACGTCAACTTCGTGTGGAGCTCGGACGACGGCGGGTCGTCGTTCACCGGCCCCGGGATCACCTCGACGATGGACTACTACGGCGGCGCCGTCGTGTATGGCAACCCGGTCTCGATCGGCATCTTCGGGACCACGGGCGCTCTGATCCAGGACGACTCGACGCTCGGCCACGTGTTCTTCCAGGGCGGCGCGGCTGGTACCTACACCCCCGCCGCCGCCCGTGCCGACCTCGGGAAGGGCGCCAACAATCTCATCATCCGCCGCCAGGCGGCACTTGACGGCGAGCGCCCGATCGTCGCCTTCGACGACCTGCGTGATGTCACTGTCCGCGAGTACAGCGGTCATGGCGACATCAACGACGCCGTCAACTGGACGACGTCGCGCTTTCCCGGCGTCGATCCCGAGTTGGCGAGCGGGCCCCGCGGCGTGTGGCTGACCTACTACCGTCCTGGCATCGTCAGCCGAGGCGTTGTCGTGCGCCTCGTGCACGGTCGCCGTTCGGGGCCTCTGACGCCCCTGTTCCCGTCACGGCTGGAGAGTCAGGACAACCAGCTCTCAGAAGCGGGCAACGGAGAGTTGGTCGCCGGCTGGACGCCCCAGGACACCAACGACGACAGCTATCGCACCGCCGTGATCGCGACGTCCGTCAACGGCCGGCAGTGGAGCAGGCCGCAGACTCTCTACCGCGTTGGCAAGGGCGACGGCATCGACGGGTTGGACCTGTCGACCGGACCCGACGGCGGCGGCGTCGCGGTGCTGGTCCACGGGAAGCTGCACGACCCCAACGTGCTGGGCCAGTCGTTCTCCATCGGCGGGCAGATCGAGGCAATCCCGTACGGCGCCCGCGGCTCGACCGGCAAGAAGGGCCTCGGCGGCCTCGGCGCCGGGGCGCCCGGTCAGGCCGGCTGCCTGGACCTGCGGTTCGGCGCGGTCCACGCCCACGTCGACTCCGGCTGCTTCTTGCGCGTCACTGACCCGCACAACCCCAACGGTCACGCCTCGATCGCCTACGGAGGGGTGCATGTCAATGGGCTGGAGATCCGGCCCGATACGCCCGGCGCCGCGATCGTGATCGACACCGACCTGCACACGATCGACTCGGTCGGCGGAACCGTCAGCATCCTGCTCCAGCACGCCGGCGTCCCTGACATCAAGCTGTGGGATGGCTCGCTGCACGCCTACATGGGCGCCCGCGACAATCCCGGCGACCTGCTGTTCCCGCTGCCGATGGGCGGTTTTGTGGCCAACGTGCTGGGCTTCGACGCGCTGGGCACGGTCAACGTGATCCTGGGCCGGGAGTCGGTCTCGATGCCGATGGCGCTGAAGCTGCCGCCGTACTTCGGAGTCACCGGCTCGGCCACCCTGCGGGCCGACATGACCGACGACCTGGAGCGCGATTCGCTGCGCATCGCCATCCCGGACGCGGTCTTCCCTGGGCTCGAGGTGTCCGGCGGCACGATCGGCTGGGCTGGCCCTTCACAGCAGTGGCAGGGAACGGCCGAGCTGCAGATGCAGCCGGGCGCCGGGTCGTCCGGGCTGGACGTCACGGCCGCGCGGATCGCCTTCGATCATGGCGACTACGTCTCCGGTGGGTTCACGACCGACCCGTATCCGGGCACGCCGATCGACCGCAACGCCTATCTGGAGAGCCTCGATGCCGCCGTCGATCTGCACCCGCCGCGCTCGCTGACCGGCAACGCCGAGATGGGCTCAGTCGCCCACGGGGAGGGGATCTACTCGCTGGAGGCGACCGGGCCGCTGCGCACGGCCTTCGGGACCCCGTCGGTGATGACCGTCGACGGCAGCGGATCGATCTACGGGGTCCCGCTGACCGGCGCCCGCGCCGCGTTCAGCACCAACGGCACGTTCCACGAGACGGGCACTCTGGGGTTCGACGGGTTCGGAATCACCATCGGAGGCTCGCTCGACGCCACCACCGCGCTGGCCGCGGGGATTACGAGCGGCACGCTGAACGGTGGCTTCTCGTTCGGGCCCTACAGCGTCGGCACGACGATCCCGTTCAACGACGTCGGCTTCGGCTACTGCAAGACTGTGGGGATCGGCCCGGCCAGCACCTCGGTGGGCTTCATGTTCAAGTGGGACGGTGGCGGCGAGGTCCATCTCGACGGCTGTGACAGCTCGCTGTCGGGCTCGGGAGTCGCCTCGGCTCGGGACGCGGCGCGGGCCGCCGATGACGGGGTGACCGTGTCACCAGGGACCGCGGTGGAGGAACTCGACGTGCGCGGCTCGGGCGGCGTGCCCAGCGTCACCCTCACCTCGCCCGGTGGCAAGACGATTATCCCTTCGACGACCGACATCCACGCGGCGGCGATCGCGCTGCCGGTGTCCGGGGCGAACCTGCTGGCAGTGGCCATTCCGCATCCGGCGAGCGGTGCGTGGCGTGTCTCCGGCGCCCCCGGATCGGCGGCGATCGCCTCGGTCTCCGCGGGGCGCGGCTATGCACCGCTGAAGGTGTCGGCGCGGGTCACCGGAGGCGGCCATCGCCGGGTTCTCGTCTACCGGGCCGGCCTGCACCCGGGCGTGACGGTGCGCTTCGCGGAGTACCGCGGCTCCACGCTGTTGGCGGTGCTCGGCTCGGCCCGCCACGCGTCGGGTCGACTGCGCTTCACGCCGGCCGGCGGTCCGGCCGGTTCGCGCCGGATCGCGGCCCTCGTCGGCGGCCCTGGAGCGGTGCCGCGGACGGTGACAGTGACGCGCTACCGCGCTCCGGGCCCGGCGCGTCCGGGGGCGGCTCACGTGCGGGTGGCGCCGCACGGGCGGGCGTTCGTGGTGCGTATCTCGCGGGCGGCCGGCGCGGCGCGCTATCTACTCACCGCCCGGACCGCGGGGGGCCGGCGCATCCACACCCTGCTCGGCGCCCGCCGCCTCACGCTGACGGTGCCCGCCGCGGGGTGGAGTGACCGCATCACCGTGAGCGTCACGCCACTGTCGACCGCCGGCGTGGCGGGCCCGAGCGCCCGCGCGAGGCTGCGGTTGCGGCTCACCGCTCCTCGCTACCGCGCGCCCCGGCGGCACCGCTCCAAGAAGCGCTAGCGCTAGCGCTAACGCTAGCCGAGTGTCGACGCGCCTGGGCTCTAGCGGGCAGCCGGGGGGCCGATCATCCTGGGTGATGGCCGATCGAGACCTGGCGGATGGGCGGCGTGCAGCTCTGGACGGCGACGCGGAGTTCGTGGCGGCGGTGTCCGGGATTGAGAATCTCGTATCGCGGGGTGTGGCGTCAGCGCCGATTTACCAGGCCGTAGTGAATGGCGCTCTGCGACTGTTGGGCTGCGATTGCGGGTCGCTGCGCTTCCTGGACCCTGAAGATCCGACGTGGATGGTGGCCGTCGCGTGGCACGGAGCGGCGGGACAGAATGAGCGTTGGCGGCATCGCGCGCCGATCACCGAGGGGCTGAGCGGTCGCGTGATCTCCACGGGCGCGCCGGCGGAGGTTGAGGGCCACCAGGAGGCGGCGCGTGTCGGGTCACAACTCGCGCCGGTGGCGACTCAGGCGATGATCGGGGTACCGATCCACGAGCTGGGACGGGTCATCGGCAGCCTCGTGGTCGCCACGACGATCGCCGGCCGACGGTGGACCGACCGCGACCGCGAGCTGCTGTTGGCCTACGGCAACCGCGTCGAAATAGCGCTGAGTGTCGCGGCGACCGGACAGGCGGTCCGGCAGGCGCTCACCGATCCGCTGACGGGCCTGGGGAACCGTCGGCGGCTGCTTGATCGCGTCGCGCACGAACTGGCGCGCTCACACCGCGGCAGCGAGCCGCCAACGCTGCTGTTCGTGGACCTTGATCGCTTTAAGCTGGTGAACGATTCGCTCGGGCATCTCGTCGGCGATCAGCTGCTGATCGCGGTGGCCGAGCGGCTGCTTGGATGTGTTCGAGACGTCGACACGTGCGCTCGGCTGGGTGGTGACGAGTTCGCGGTGCTGTTGGCCCCGGGATGTGATCCGTTCGCGGTGGCCGAGCGGATCATCGCGGCGTTGCAGAGTCGTTTTCAGATCTCCGGACACGAAGTGTTCGTGGGCGCCAGCGTCGGTATCGCCGCCGGCCGCGACGACGCCGAGGCGCTGCTGCGCAACGCCGACGTGGCCATGTATCAGGCCAAGCGGGCCGGCGGTGGGCGCTACAAGCGGTTTGCGCCGCGCATGCACGCCGCGCTGGTGTCGCGGCTGGGACTCGACACCGAGCTAAGACGGGCGATCGCACACGAGCAGTTCGAGCTGCATTACCAGCCGCTGGTCGATCTGCACACGGGTGAGATCGCCGCGTTTGAGGGGCTGGTTCGCTGGCGCCATCCATCACGCGGCCTCATAGCCCCGCTCGAGTTCATTCCCCTCGCCGAAGAGACCGGGATGATCGTGCAGATCGGACGCTGGGTGCTCGCGCATGGCTGCTCACAGCTCGCGGCGTGGCGGCGCCGCCACGCCCCGCTCGCGCTCAGCCTCAACGTGTCGACCCTCGAGCTCGCACAGACGGATTACGCCGCTACCGTGAGGGCGGCGATCGACGCAGCGTTTCCGCCATCCGCCCTGATCCTGGAAGTCACCGAGCGCGCCCCGTTGCGCGACATGCCCGGCGTGCTGGACACGCTGCACGCCGTCAAGGAGTTCGGGGTTCGCGTCGCGCTCGACGACTTCGGCACCGGATACTCATCACTGCTGAACCTCTCACTCCTCCCGGTTGACGTCCTGAAGATCGCCAAACCGTTCCTCGACGCCATCGACGCAGACCAACGCCGTGCACGCGGACTGCTGGCCGCAGCGATCGCCGTCGGAGGCCACGCGGATCTGATGACCGTCGCCGAAGGCATCGAACGTCCCGACCAGCACGCCCTTGTCGCACAGCTCGGGTGTGACCTCGGCCAGGGCTATCTGCTCGGCCGTCCCCTCGACACGGACGCCTCCACCCAATTGCTCCGCAGGCACTCCAGCACAGATCCGGCCGGGTCGGGCAGGAGCACCGGTGGCTGTCTGCGGCGACAATGGGGAGATGAGGACGACCATCCCGCCCGGGGATGAGGTGAGGCGCGGCGGGGCCTCGCGGCGGCGCGCCGAGATCGCCTGTGTGTTGGGTATCGCGGTCAAGAGCGTCTTTGCGCTCGCGCTCCTGCCCCTCGGCCCCTCGCTGCTCGGGACCGATCCGGTGCTCCTGGAGGCGCTGCGCGGATCGGCGGCATCGATGGCCTCCGGTGGCGCTTTCGCCCGCGTGGGCGAGGCGTCGCTCGTGCTCGCCGTTCTGGCTCCGCTTCCGACGCTGCTGTTCGTGACGCCGTTCTTCTGGTGGGCGGGGCGGCTGTGGGGACCCAAGGCAGCGGCCACGCTGGGCGGTGGTCACCCGAGTGCGGAGAAGTGGGCGCAGCGCTCCGGCGCTCACCTGGAACGCTTCGGCGGATATGCGGTCGCGTTGGCGCCGTTTCTCCCGGTTCCCTCGTCGATCGTGTACGCGGCTGCGGGGTGGACAGGGATGAGCTTCCGTCGGTTCATGGTCTTTGACCTCGTCGGGACGCTCGCGTGGGTCGGCCTGATCGTCGGCCTTGGTTACGCGGTCGGACACCCCGCGGTCCAGGCCGCCAAGGCGATTTCCCACTATGCATTGCTCTTCACGATCGCAGTGGTGGCGATCGCGATCGCGATCGGAATACTGCGCGCGCGTCGGGCCGCAGCCGTGCCCACCGCAGCGACCGAGGGATCGCCGAGAGACACCACAGAACTTTGATCAGCAGCGGCGCCAGCCGCACGGGCCGGCGGACCGAGTGTTCAGAGGCGGGAGAGGTCGGACCCTGACGGTCGCCCACTCCGAGACCGTCATCGTCCCCGCTGATCGTTCCCGTCATACGACGCCGGGGGGCAGTCGAGCCGGGGCATCGCGAGACCAGCAGGCAGGCCGCAGAAGGCAAGCCGGGCAACGCGTAAACAACTCATCTCCGCGCCCCGGACATGCCAAAAGCGTGAGCGCCGTAACTCGTCGCGGCTGACTGGCCGCTGGCCGGTTTGGCGGTCGTTCCGATACGGAACCGCTCACGCTTTGACAACACAACGCTAGACCTGACCTGAGCGTCGCGCAACGGTATTAACCACTGATCGTCAAAGGCCGGCGCTAGCTGTGGCCTGCCGCTCGCCCTGTCAGCAAGCAGCAACGCCAATTCGGTCCGCTTCATGCTGACGCCGGATTCAGATGCAGGGCCGACCGCCTCCGCGATTGCGGGCGCTGCGCTCGTCGGTTGCGCCTAGCCTTCTCGCTCTGCCCAGTAGGCCTCGGCGTCGGCTTCCATGACGGCGAGCCGGGTGTAGTAGTCCGGGAATTCGTTGAGGTGCGCGCGCGCGATCTTCGCCGTGACCTCGACATCGTCGTCGGTCACGTTGGTGGCGAGATCCTGGGTGCCGTGCTCGAGCTCGACATCCATGCCCATGCGGAACTGCTCGACGTCGAACCTGGACGTACTCCAATCGACTCCAATCCGCTCGCCCGCCGCGCGGGCTTCGTCTGAGGTGAAGCGTCGGTTTCCGGTCATCATCCTTAACCGTACCGCTGCGCCGCTCTCTCCTGGCAGCAGCCTGGAGCCGGGGCGTGGTCGGTCGAGTGTTGGCTGGCGGAGGGTTTGCGTGGAACCGTGTGGGGGTGATCGGGCAACAGCCGGATGTGGAGGGCGATCGATCAGACGGTGCTGTGATTGCGTCGTCGCTTGCCGATGCGTCCCGATTCGGGGAGCTCTTCGATCGTCACTTTGCCGAGATCAACCGGTTTGTTGCTCGCAGGGTTGGCGCCTCGTTGGCTGACGAGATTGCCGCGGAGACGTTCGTACAGGCGTTCCGCTCGCGGCACCGTTACGACTCGCAGAGCGCTGACGCGCGACCGTGGCTGTTCGGGATCGCAACGAACCTCACCCGCCGTCATTGGCGCTCTGAGCGGCGCCGGCTGCGGGCGTATGCGCGGACGGGCGTGGACCCGATCTATGAAGACCCCGCGGACGTGATCGGCCGGGTGGATGCCACTGTGGCCGCGCCGAACCTTGCAGCGGCGCTCGGTTCGCTGAGCGCCCGCGAGCGCGAGGTGCTGCTGCTGTTCGCCTGGGCCGAGCTCAGTTATGAGGAGATCGCCGTGGCGCTCGGTATCCCAACGGGGACTGTTCGCTCGCGGCTGTCGCGGGCTCGTTCGCATGTTCGGGAACTGCTCTCGCCGAGCGGGCAAATGTCGGTTGACGGTGCAACCGAAGGAGGAACGCAATGAACGACCTTGAGCTGATTGAACGCTTCCGCGCAAACGTGGAATCCCCGGACTCAGACCGGACCGCCGCCGCCCGCCGGCGACTCGAAGCTGAATATGCCTCACCATCGGTGTGGCGGGCTCGCCGCCGCCGCCGCTCGCTGGTCGCGGTCCCGGCGGCGGCCGCCACGGCTCTGCTTGCCGCGGCGACAGTGGTGCTGGTCGGTGGTGCTCCCGGCGGTCGCGGACCCACCGTGGCTGAAGCCGCCATCATCGGCCACGCCGACGCGGCTCTGACGCCGCCGCCGAACGACATCGTGCACACGAAGGTTGAGGGAGATGGCTTCGCGAGCGAGACCTGGCAGCTGACGAGCGCGCCCTACTCCTTCCTCGGCTACAAGGGCCCGATCGGCTCGGCGACCCCGGAGGAGTCTGTCAACGCCGCGACCGCGTCCTGGTATGACCCTGCGACGCACACGATCCACCAGAGCCCAATTGCCAAGTCACCGCAGGGCTTCGACGATCCGATCGCCCAGGTCCATCAGGCGCTGCAGAACGGCGATGCCCGCGTCCTTGGCACCGCGCACGTCGATGGGATGAACACCTACAGGATCCAGTTCGCGGAGAAGGGCCGGTTTGGCTCCGGCAGCCTGGTCGCGTATGTCGACCAGAGCACCTATCGGCCGGTCCGGCTCGACGACCCGCAGCGGAACGGTGCCGTCGTTCACCTGCGTGTCGTAACGATTGAGTTCTTGCCCGCAACCTCGGCGAACCTGCAGCTGCTCAGCCTGACCGCACGCCATCCCCGCGCGCAGGTAGTAAGCGACGGCTCCTCCCAGTCGGCGACGGCGACCGGGAAGTAGCGGAGAGCGGGCCAGCGGGTGCGACCGTCAGCGCGGGCGCAGGACCGCTACGCCGGCGCAGCGCTGCAAGCTGCGTGAGCGGTCAAGGTGCAGCAGCTTCGCGAGCCGCGGGAACCGCGGTGCGGGGAGCATGATCGCGTCGCAGCCGAACTCCTCGGCGCCCGCCGCGAGCGCCTTGGTTTGAGAACCGAACAGCACCGTGCGCTCAGCCGGCATGTCGAGCAGGCGCTCGGCGCGCTCGAGATCGGCGCGCGCGCGGTCGAGCAGGACGTCGTTCCAAACGCTCGTCAGCATCGGCAGACGCCTGACGCCGCGCACCGTCCGCTCGAGCGCGACGACCGTGACGATCGTCAGGCGCGCGCCGTCTCGCCCGGCCAACTCGCTGGCCGTGAGTAACGCCGCGTCTCCTTCCGAGGTACCGTCGTAGGCCACCAGGATGTGTTGATAGGCCACCTCGGCGAGCGAGCGTACGCCGACCTGCGCGCGTGCGCGACTCCCGCGGCCAGGGAGCGCGACTGTCGCGCGCCTGCGAACGCCTGCTCACCGCGCACTCTGCCACCCCGGTAGGTGTCCACGATCGACGCAGCGGACGCGCGAGCGGGTGACAATGGGGAGAAATACGTACGGCTTCTGTGGCCCCGTTGAACTGGACGATTCGTGTTGTACGGTGACCCCGTGCTCTGTCGGCTCTGGCGCTACGCGGCAGCGCTCCGGCGGATTCCGCACCGGCCGCGCGGCACATCGGCGGCTCCACGAGCGCGAGTGCGAGCGCTGCCAGCGGCTTGAAGCCGTCGCGCGCAACTCGCGTGGCCATGTTGTTGGCAGCGTCGGCGTGCCGCTGCAGTCGACTCACGGCGACCCCGCCGGCTCCACGTTGGCGCTGTTCGACACCAGCGTCCCCGCACGGAGCGCCGCCAGCATTGTGCTCACCTCTGGCGGTCATGTCCTGTCACGGATCACCAAACCGCGTGCGGTCCTGCACCTCTCCTTGACACGCAAGCTCGCCGGAAAGCTGCGCGGCAAGTCGGTGACGGTGCGCTTCCGGCTCGGCGGAGTGGCGGGCGCCATCGTGCGTGAGGAGCTCGATGTGTCCTCCGACAGCGGGCGCCACTGGCACCCGGTCGAGATCGGCGGGCGGCACGGAACGATCACCGTCGCCATCTCGGCGCTCGGCAAGCGGACCCACAGCGGCCGCCTTCGCCTGGTGGTTTCGGACGGCTTCCGCACCACCGAGGTCAGGTCGGGCGTGCTCAGCTGGACCTAGAACAACGTGCTCCGACCTCACCTTCGCGCGCGAGCGGGGGCTGGACGCATCTGCGGCTGCTGTCCTCGCGAGGCAACACCTACAACGTCGACTACAACGCCGAGACACCCGAGGGCGAGCAGATGCCGATTCTGAGCGCGTTTGTCCGCGATGGCGGCCAGTTCCGCCACACGTGGTCCTCGGAGCTCATGTACGCACCGCTCACGGTCGCGCCACTGCGTCGGGCATCCCGTCGCTGCGCTACGACTGATCGCGCAGTGGCTGCCCCCCTGAGCACGCACCATCGTGCGACGGGTGTCTTTGCGCTAGCTGCCGTCGCCGAGCCGGGCGACCAGTTCGAGCATCGAGTCGAGTGCGGCCTCTAGCGGCTTGGTGTCGCGTTCGATCTGCGTGAGCAGGAGGCCGCCTTGTAAGGCGGCAAGCAAAGCAAGGGCGAGGGTGTCGGGATCGGTGTCGGGCGTGAGCCGGCCGCGTGCGTGCATCTCTCGAAGGCCGGCCTGGATGGTCGCTTCCCAGCGCTTGAATCCCTCGGCGACCTGGACTCTCGCTTCGGGATTGGTCTCGGCGAGCTCACTTCCGAGCGAGCCGATTGGGCAGCCGCCGCTGCAGTGCAATGCCCGCTGGTGCTCGATCACCCAGTCGCGCCATGCCCGCAGTCCCTTCAGGCTGCTCAGATCGAACGTCTGCTGCCCGGCGACGATCGCGTCGGCCTGGTGCTCGATCACGGCCCGGACCAGGGCCGGCTTGTCGTCGAAGTAGTGGTAGAGCTGTGAGCTTGAGACGTCCGCTGCGGTGCGCACGTCCTCGATTGTCGTGTGGGTGACGCCTTGTTCGAAGATCAGATCGGCTGCCGCGTCGACGATCCGTCGGCGGGTCTCCCGGCCCTTGCGCGTCAACCGCCGCGGTGAGGCATCGACGGAAGTGCTCATGGATTCAGTCTAACAACGGACTGGATCGTTTGATCCACTAGCTGATAGAGTGGAACAGGCGTTCCAGTTTGCCCCGATTCATGACTACAACCCACGGGAGAACACAAAGACATGGCGCTCCACGGCAAGACAGCCCTCATTACCGGCGGCACATCAGGCATCGGCCGGGCAGTCGCAGAGCGCCTGGCACGCGATGGTGCTGAGGTGATCATCAGTGGCCGCAATGAGAACCGCGGCCGCGAGGTCGTAGAGGCGGTCAAGGCGGCTGGGGGCAAAGCACGGTTCATCGCCGCTGACCTTGCGAGCTTCGAGGATGTCAGACGGCTCGCCGAGGCGACAGGCGACGTGGACGTGCTGGTGAACAACGCCGGCGTCTTTCCCGGCGGCCCGACCGACCGGACGACGGAAGAGGCATTTGACGTCACGTTCGATGTCAATGTCAAGGCGCCGTTCTTCTTGACCGCCGCGATTGCGCCCCGCATGGCCGCCAAGGGCGGCGGCTCAATCATCAACATCTCGACGATGGCCGCGACCATCGGCATGAACGGCTTGGCGACGTACGGCGCGTCCAAGGCCGCTGTCGAGTCGCTGACCAAGTCCTGGACGGCGGAGTACGCCGCCCAGGGCGTCCGGGTCAACACGGTCGCGCCTGGCCCGACACGCACGCCCGCAAGCGCCGCGATGGGCGAGATGTTCGATGTCCTGGCTTCGAGCACGCCCGCCGGTCACGGCGCGACCCCAGAGGAGATCGCTGGCGCTGTGAGCTTCCTCGCTTCGGACGACGCAAGTTTCGTCTACGGAGCAATCCTGCCCGCCGACGGCGGTCGCGTCGCCGTGTGAGCCCCGAACGGAAGGAGCCCGAGGGCGCCGACCGTCGCGGCGATCGGTCGACCGGACACGCGTCGCCACGATATCGGCCCCGACGCTCAAGCCAGTCGCTCCGAAGATGCGCGTCCGGGGACGGAGGGACGTCTGTGTCCGGGCGGGGGCGACATACGTGAATTTCAGAACCTGGTGCTTTGCCCTGGTCGCCCGGATCCGATATATATGCGCTCGGGCGTAGGGAACCGTCGCAAGGGGCAAGCATGACCATCGAGCATCGCCGCCGCAGCTGCCTGCCACGAGTGGCTGGCGCTGGGCGCGTCACGTTCTTGGAGGCGGCCGCTGATGGCGTTCCGCCGCGCACCGGCTTGATCGGGCGGCCGGGTCCGGCAGACCGGGTTTTCGGCCTCCAAGCGCGGATCTCTGCCGGGTCTTGGATCGGTGCGGGGCCTTGGACTGACGCGCTGTCGACTGTCGGTCGGTTGGCGCGGCGGGTGCTGCTGCTGGTCGTGTTGTGGCTGACCGCTGGATTGGTGTTCGCGGCGGGCGCGAGCGCGTACGTGTACTGGACCAACATTTTCGCCGGCTCGGGTACGAGCTCGATCGGGCGGGCCAATCCGGACGGGACGCACGTGAACCAGAGCTTCATCACGGGCCTCAGTCGCCCGGGGAGCATCGCGGTCGACAGCGGCCATATCTACTGGGGCGACACTGCCACCCACACGATCGGCCGCGCGAACCTCGACGGGACCGGCGTCGATCAGAACTTCATACACACGATGTACGGGCCAACGGGTGTCGCGGTTGACGCCGCGCATATCTATTGGGTGAGCGGCGGAGTCATCGGACGGGCGAACATCGACGGCACAGCGGTGAACAATGCGTTCATCCCGCCCGGGGACCAAGCGGCGACGGCGGTGGCCGTCGACGCCAATTACATCTATTGGACGGACACGAGCTATTACACGATCGGGCGCGCGAACATCGACGGGACCGCGATCGTGCCGCGTTTGCTTCCTGACGGTCTGGGTGCCGAGCGGTCGGTGGCCGTCGAGGGTAGTCACGTGTACTGGACTGGAGATCCGTCAAGCGGCAAGGATTCGATCGGCCGGTACACCCCGATCAGCGGTGTGATCGAAGACAGCTTCATCGTGCTCTACCCGGAATCTGACCTCATCCGGACGATGGCTGTCGACCCTGAGCACGTGTACTGGACCGACGCGCCGACTGGGACAATCGGCAGGGCGAACATCGACGGCACGGGGATCAACAAAACATTCATCACCGGCGCGAGCCAGCCGACCTCGGTGGCGGTCGATGCGCTGAGCAGCAGCAGCAATGATCTGAGCGCGTCGGTGGCGTTGACCGGGAGCGATGGGAAGCCGTTCTCGAGCGGCTCGCGGAGTGTTGGTCAGACGCTGGTCGCGACCGTGACGTTGTCGGCGGCGGCGGCTGCGTCGGGGCCGATCACGGGGATCGCCGTGGACGCCGGGGGTTTGACAGTGTCGCCGTCGACGGCTTTGAAGTTGGTGTCGGGTCCGAGCCCGGCGCCGCCAACGACCCTGAGCCCGGGGCAGAGCAAGCGGTACGTCGTGACGTACAGGGTCGTGGGCGCCGGTCAGGCGACGCTGTCGGTGACCGCAAATGGGAAGGAAGGTGGTGCTGCCCAGCATGCGACGGCGTCGGCGACCGCTCAGTCCCGACAGTCCTTGGACGTGTCGGTGACGCTCGCGCGTAAGAGCTTCCGGCTGGCGCTCGACAAGAGCGAGAGGTTGGTGCCGAAAAAGGTGGGGGTGACAGTGAGGATCAAGAACCCCGCGAAGACGACGGTTCGGGCGGTGGTGGCGCAGAGGCCGTTGTTCTCCGTCGTTGGCGGCGCGAAGGCCGCGAAGATCCCGTTGAAGGTGTTGAGCGGGCCTAAGCCCTCGGCGCCGCGTGATCTGAAGCCGGGCGCGACGATCGAGGCGAAGTACGAGCTGGAGGTCTCCGGTGACGGCACGTACGACGTTCAGGTGCTCGCGATCGGATCCGCTCCCGGCGTTGCTCATGTGGCCGGTGTCGGCACCGACCACCTGACCGTGGGCGCCCCGGTACTGATCATGAGTTCGAAGCTGGGTCGCATGGTCCGCAGCCCCGACGCCCGCTCACTCGTGCGGGCGGGCACCGTGTTCACGGTCAAGCTGAAGCTTCGGAACATCTCCTACACCCACACGCTGGGGATCTACCCGATGCGGCCCGGGATGCACGGCAACGCGAGTGACGGGCATGTCGAGACGGCGGGCCTGCCGATCCAGAACCCGTCGTTGGCGGCGCCGCCGCGACCAAGCGAGGCGTTCGAGGTGGCTCCGCGCACAAGCCGGGAGGTGGAGATCATCGTGCGCACGACGGCGACCTACGCCGATGTGCAGTCGCCCGAGTTCCCCGGCGGGGGCACGCGTGCGGTCGTGCAGATCCCAACGCCCAAGGTCGCGGATGTCGGTCCTGACGAGGAGGTCCTCGGGCAGTTCGAGGCCAGCGACATTCTCGTCAGCGGACCGAAGGAGTATCAGGTCGGGATCGACGATCGTGATTTCCGGGACCCGCCGCCGGAGCGCAACTGGGCAGCCCGGGCCGCGTACTTCTCGGTCGGGGTGTTCGAGGGCGTCTGGAACCTGACCGGCGGGGTCGTCGTCGCGGTTTTCAACGATCTGCCGCTGTGGCTGGCGAAGGGCTACATCGCCGCCCCGTCGGCGATCTTCGCCTACGCCAAGTTGGAGGCGGAGCTGTGGGACTCGATTAAGAACGACCCGGTCAAGGTCGCGCTGTTCCTCAATGCCGTCACGAATACGTCGCTGCTCGCGTATGAGCACGCGCCGGCGTTGGCCGGAAACATCGCCGAGTACACGAAGAAGATCGATGCGATGGTGCTCGCGCACTACACCCGGCTCGCGAACGACGAGTCGACCGGCAACTACTATGCGTCGATCCAGGAGTACGCGCGCGAGGGCACCGAGATCACCGGCAACCTCGTGCTCGCCAGCGGCATCCTGACGCGGCTACCGGCCGCAGTCGAGGCGCTCAACTCGATCAAGCAGGCTTCGTACGTGAAGGTCGGCGAGGCGCTCAACGTGATCGCTGACGGCGTCGGCGGCCGCGATGCGCTGCTCGCGCTCAAGCAGGCCGTTCCGGGCTACGAGTTCCTCACGACCGACCTGCGGAAGTTCTACGGGCTCTCCGAGGCCCAGGTCGCGTACCTCCGCGGGTTCGCGAAGGAGAACAAGCTGATCATCACCCTGCGCAGCCGCGCCGAGGAGTCGCTGAAATGGCTCAACGATGGTGCGGTGCTGAAGCCCGAGCAGATCAAGATCAAGACGGTGTCGATCGACGACATCAACTACCTCGGTTACCGCGAAGGTGACCTCGGCAGGGTCGTGGTCCGACAGCCGCCGTCACAAGCCGAGCTGGCGCGCTCGCTGCGGGCGAAGGGCCTCGGACCGGAGGATCCCGAGTGGGCGACGGCGTTCAAGCGTCTGAAGGACCGCACCACCGAGTTCAACCATCCCGCCTACGACCAGGGCTACGTGAAGTACCTCGAGGATGGGGCGAAGAACGACGAGCTGACGCTGCGCTGGAACCTCCAGCAGAACTCGGTCGATTCGAGCGTCCTGCCGAACGGCTACACGAAGTACGGGATGCGACTGCTCGACGAGGGCGGCGGCAACCGGGTCCTGCAGTTCTGCGTGGACACACCACCGTGCCGGGCGGGAAGCCCTGGCTGGCGCTCGGTCACCGGCGACGTCGACTTCCTCTCGATCGTGCACGCGGATGGTTCCCCGCTGAGCGTGGCCGAACGGATCGCCGTCTACCGGCAACTGGCCAAGAGCCCGGTCGGGATGCTGCATCCTGCCGCTGACACCTGGACTCTGATCAAACGCGGACAAGAAGTGTTCGACTTCGCAGCGAAGACCAACGAATTCGTGCGCGGCGGTACCGCCGCCCAATTCGGCGCTGACGGCATCGCCCGCGCGGTCCAGTTCAACCCAGCCTCGCGGTTTACCAACGCTAAGAGCTACCGGATCTTCTGGAACGGCGGCTACACGAACGTGAAACGACTCGTGTTCCGCTGAGCCCCGCCCGCCCCGATCGCCGACGAGACCGACACGCTAGTTGGTGCGGACGGACTGCAACGGCTCAAGGTGGTTCGGGGCGCTCATGCCGCGCGCTCCCGCATCCAGTCCAGCAGCTCGGCCGGCAGTTCCGGCGCCTCGAGCGCAACGGGTAGCAGCTGACGATCACCGAGGAGCGCCCGCGCGACGATCGCGCTCGTCACGCCGTGCGAGGGCCGGTCGAGCACCGCGATCGCGTCGCCGGCGCCGATGTCGCCCTCGCGCAGGATCCGCAGGTAGGCGCCGGGGCGCCCGGCGGCAGCGAAGCGCTTGAGAAACCGCGGGTCGCCCATGCGGAGCCCAAGCTTGAAGCAGGGCAGGCGCGGCTGGGCCACCTGGAGCAGCGCGGACCCGACCTCCCACCGCTCGCCGATTACCGCCTCGGAGACCGGCAGGCCCCGCACGTCGAGGTTCTCGCCGAATGGCGCGTCCCCGAGCGGGTGGCCGAGCTCGGTCTTCCACCAGTCGATGTCCTCGCGCGCGTACGCGTAAACCGCCTTGTCAGGGCCGCCGTGCACGGTGCGGTCGGCTTGGTCGTCGCCCCGCAGGTTGACCCCGCGCAGCGGCACCC
This sequence comes from uncultured Solirubrobacterales bacterium, assembly GCA_963850335.1. GTDB lineage: Bacteria > Actinomycetota > Thermoleophilia > Solirubrobacterales > Solirubrobacteraceae > Palsa-465. The sequence continues at coordinate 739,853 of CAWKKY010000006.1, forward strand.
GGCCGGATACCGGGTGCTTCCAGATCGCGCTTAGCACCGTGTGCTCGTTGACCTTGATCGGCTGCGGGGTGCCGACGTTCACAGACTCGACAACTCCCTGGGTCGATGGCGACGCGCCGGCCATCGCTTCGCCTACGTGAACTCCGCGATCGGCACGCCGACCTCGACGATATACGTGGAGAGCATCTGTCCCGTGTCTGGACCGAGGTCGAGCGCGTTGTGGGGCGTCCGCGGCGGGATGAGGAAGCCGGTGCCCGCGTGCAGGGTGAGCGTCGGCTTGCCCTCGATCCGCATCTCGACCGTCCCGGCGAGGATGTACCCGACCTCCTCACCGGGGTGCATATGCCAGCCGGACTCGACGCCGGCCGGGATCTCGGTCAGCACCTGCACGATCTCCCGGCCGGGGATCGAGGAGGTCTCGTGCTGGATCTCGGTTCGCTTGAGCTTGCTCGCGAGCTCATCGACGGGCTGGTTCGTCGCCATGTCAGCCATCATTCGGCCCTTCTCCGGTTCCGAGCGCAGCGCGGAGGTGCGCAGTCGCCTGAGCGATCGCCGCTCGGGTCGCCCGCGAATCGCTCATCGCGTTGAGCAGCATGAAGTCGTGCACGACACCGTCGTAGCGGACCGTCGTCACCGCCACGCCCGCGGCCCGCAGCTTTGCGGCATATGCCTCGCCCTCGTCGCGCAGTGGATCGACCTCGTCGACCATCACGAGCGTCGCCGGCAGGCCGCTCAGCTGCTCGGTCGTTGCTCGGTTCGGCGACGCGGTGATGGCGTCCCGCTCCGCGGGATCGGGGATGTACGCATCCCAGAACCATTCCATCGCTCGGCGTGTGAGGTAGTACCCCTCGGCGAACTCGTCATAGGAAGCGGTGTCCATCGCCGCGTCGGTGACCGGGTAGTACATCCCGGTGTGCACGAAGCGCACGTCGCCGCGGTCCTTGGCCATCAGCGTCAGCGCGGCGGCCATGTCGCCGCCCACCGACTCGCCGACGACGGCCATGCGGCTCGCGTCCAGCGCCTTGGCCGCGCCCTCGCGAAGCGCCCACTGTGCCGTGGCGTAGCCCTGTTCGATCGCGACCGGGTACCGGGCCTCGGGCGAGTTCGGGTACTCGACGAACAGCACCGCGGCGCGTGAACCAACGGCGATCTCCCGAACCAGCCGGTCGTGGGTGCGGGCGTTGCCGAGGATCCAGCCGCCGCCGTGCATATAGACGATCACCGGGAGCGTTCCGGTCGATCCCGGCGGCTTGACGATCCGGACCCGGGCGTCACCGACCACGGCGGGGACGGTGATCCACTCCTCCTCGATCGGGAGCTTGTCGACCGGCGCCGCCTGCAGGTCATCAAGGACCTTGCGCGCAGCGGCGGGGTCGAGCTCATAGATGAACGGCGGCTGAGATGTCGCGTCGACTACCGCCTGGGCGGACGGCTCGAGGACGATGCGGGATTGAACGGCCATTGACGACCTCCTGGTTTCATCTGAAGCGGGCATAGGGCGTTAGGCGGCGGCGCCGACCGGCGCGAGCTGGCGCAGAAACGCCAGCAGCTCCTGGTTGACCTCGGTCGCGTGGGTGACCCCGTTGACGTGGGGCCCGCCCTCGATCTCTGCGTAGTGCGCCTCAGGCAGCGCCGCGTGCAGGCGACGACCCTGGCCGTCGATCGGAAGGATCCGGTCGGCGGTGCCATGGAGGATGAGCGTCGGGATGTCGATGCGCTTGATGTCCTCGCTGAAGTCCTCGAGCCAACCGGGCGGGCAGGCCCACGTCGCGATCGGCGACGCGTCCGCGGCGGCGTCCCACATGCTGCGCAGAGTCTCCTCGCTGATTCGCTGACCCAGGTTCTCGTCGAGGTTGAACAGGTCGCCGAGCAGGCCCGTGAGCCACTTGAAGCGATCCTCGCGGATCGCCTGCTGGACGCCAGCCACGCCAGCCGCGTCGACCCCGGTGGGGTTCGCCTCGGATTTGGCAAACGACGGCGCGAGCGATTCGATGAAGACGCAGGCGCTCAGGCGCCCGGTCCCGTGGGTGCCGATGTAGCGCGCGAGCTCGCCGGTGCCGAGCGAGAAGCCGACGAGCGTGACGCCGGACAGGTCGAGGGTCGTCAGCAGCTGATCAACGTCGCCGGCCAGGCTGTCGAAGTCGTAGCCGTCGCTCGGCCGGCTTGAGCGCCCGAAGCCGCGTCGATCGGGGACGATCACGCGGTATCCGGCGTCGAGCAGCGGAGCGAGTTGCCCCTCCCATGAGCGGCCGTCGAGCGGCCACCCGGCCAGCAGGACGACCGGCGACCCTTTGCCCAGGTCCTCGTAGTAGAGCTCGATCGGCGTGGAATTCTCCCGGCCGACGGTGACGGTGCCCATTGGGGCCTCCTTGAACGGGTGGAGCGGACTCCGAGAACGATGTCCGGAGTTCGCCCGCTTCGCTAGGCCCGCTGGTCGGAAACGGTCCTATGGCTAGCCCTACCCCCGCGCGTCGGGCAGACTGGGAGTATGGATCGGTGGCTCGGTCGGTGCTGGTGGTTGACGATGACGCGACGTTTCGCCGCATCATCGCTCGCGCGCTGGCCGACTGGGGGCACGTGGTGATCGGCGAGGCCGCCAGCGTCGAGGAGGCGCTGGTGCGCGCTGCCGAGCTCCGACCGGACACGGCGCTTGTCGACATCGGCCTGCCGGACGGCGATGGCTTCGCCCTGACCCGACAGTTGTGCGCGATGCCGTTCTGCCCACGGGTCGTCCTCATCTCGGCCGACCCCGACGCGTCGAGCGGGCCCGCCGCGAGTCGCGCGGGGGCGATCGGATTCCTCGCCAAGGACGAGCTGTCGCGCGCTACGTTCGGGCAGCTCGTCGAGGGCGGGTGAGCGCGGCGATGTTGGCGTCCGAGGAGCCGGTTCCGCTGCGACTGACGATCGGCGAGGACGACGTGCTGCTGCGCGAGGGCATCGCGCGGCTCCTGGTCGAAAACGGCCTCGACGTCGTCGCGCAGAGCGGTGACGCGCAGGATTTCCTCCGCCGGACGCTCGGCCACCGTCCGGACGTGGCGATCGTCGACGTGCAGATGCCGCCGCGACACGAGGACGATGGGCTCGCCGCCGCGATCGAGCTGCGCCGCCAGGTGCCGGAGACCGGCGTCCTCGTCCTCTCGCAGTACTGCGAGCCGTCGCTCGCGCTCGATCTGATCGGCGACCGTCCCGAGGGTGTCGGCTACCTGCTCAAGGAGCGAGTGGGACATGTGCAGTCGTTCGTCGACGCCGTCAAGCGCGTGGCCGCCGGCGGGAGTGCACTCGACCCGGAGGTGGTTGGCCGAATGCTCGGGCGGGCCGCGCCAGGCGACCCGCTGGGGACCCTCACTCCGCGCGAGAGCGCCGTGCTCGCCGCCATGTCGGAGGGTAAGTCGAACCTCGGCATCGCCCGGGCATTGTTCGTCAGCGAGGCGGCGGTCGAAAAGCACGTGACGGCGATCTTCCGCAAGCTCGCGATCGCGCCCGCGCCCACCGAGCACCGGCGCGTACACGCCGTGCTGATGCACGCTCGCGGAAATCAGCGTCGCGCCTGACCTTACAGGTGAGATGCTTTCAGCGTGGACGGGGCCGACCAGGACGCCAGTCGTCTCGCCGATGAGCTGGCCGCTCTGCGCCGGGTGGCTGAGCTGGTGGCCGCCGGCGCCTCTCGGACCAACGTGTTCGATGCGGTCGTCGAGGAGGGCTGCCGTCTGCTCGACGGACACTTCACGGCGCTGCTCCGCTACGAACCGGATGGGCGCGCGGTCGTCGTCGCCATGCATGGCGAGGAGGCGGTCAAGCACACGGTCCACGTTGGCCTGCGCCTCTCCGGGGGCGGCGACGGGGTCGTGGAGCGGGTCCGGCGCACCGGCCGCGCCGCCCGCATCGAGAACTACATCGACCTCCCCGGCGCGGACGCAGCGACGGCGCGAGATCTTGCGCTGACGAGCGGCGTCGGCGCGCCCATTACCGTCGAGGGCCAGATATGGGGTGTCATCACGGTGCTCGGCTCGGGCCCGCCCCAGTCCGTAGGCGCCGAGGCGCAGCTCGAGATGTTCGCGACGCTCGTCGCCACGGCGATCTCGGGCGCGCAGTGGCGCAGCCACCTGGTCGCGCTGGCCGACGAGCAGGCCGCGGTCCGCCGGGTGGCCGAACTCGTGGCGCGCGGCGTCGGCCAGCAGGAGCTGTTCGACCGGGTCGCGGTGGAGGCGTCGAAGCTGATTGGCGGCCACGGCACGACGCTCATCCGTCGGGACGACGAGACCACGTTCATCGTTGTTGCAGTCTGCGGCGGCCCGGCGTCGGTGGGCACGCGTATCCAGATCGGACCGGACGACGAGGGGCTTGTCCGGGAGATCGTGCGAGGCCGCCGCCCGGGCCGCCTCGATGACTACCGGGCGCGGTCCGGTCCGGTGCGCGCCCGTGACGACTACGGGGTGGGGGCGGGCGCCGGGGTGCCGATCATCGTCGACGACCGGCCGTGGGGAGTCCTCCTTGCGACGACCGAAGGGGAGAGGCTGCCGATGGGCACGGAGTCGCGGCTCGCGCAGTTCGCCGAGCTCGTCGCCGCCGCGCTGGCGAACGTCCGGGCTCGCGACGAGGTCCAGCAGCTCGCCGCTGAGCAGGCCGCGCTCCGCCGCGTGGCGGAGCTGGTCGCCCGCAACGTGGCACCGGAGGAGGTGTTCGCGTCGGTCGCGGTGGAAGCATCCCGGCTGCTCGGGGGCGAGGCGATGACGCTGACGCGCTTCGTTGGGGAGCAGGAGCTCGTCGTCGAGGCGGCGGACGGCGGGCCGGCGCCGATCGGCACCGTGATCACGTTCGAGCCGGACACGCTGCCCGATTGGGTTCGGCGTGGCAATCGCGTGGCACGGGTCGACGACTACACCCGCGAGCGTGATGCCGAGCTGGCCGCCGAGTTCGGGCTCGTCGGGTCCGTCGCGGCCCCGATCTCAGTCCAGCGCGAGGTCTGGGGGATGCTCACCGCCACCTCGAGCAATGCGCCGCTGCCGGCCGGGATCGAGCATCGCTTGCAGCAGTTCGCCGAGCTGGTCTCGGCGGCGCTGGCGAACAGCCAGGCGCGCGCCGAGGTGCAGGCACTCGCCGACGAGCAGACTGCGCTGCGGCACGTCGCCGAGCTCGCTGCGCGCGAGGCGCCGGCCGAGGCGGTGCTTGAGGCGGTCACGGTCCAGGCGTCCGGGCTCGCCGGCGTCGACTTCACAACACTGTTGCGATTTGAAACGGACGGCTCGACCGAGATCGTGGCGGTGCACGGTGCCCCAGGGAACGTCACGGTCGGGATGCGGGCGTCGGGAGACGGCGACGGCGCCACCCAGCGGGTGTGGCGAACCGGCCGAGCGGCTCGAGCCGACGATCTCAGCCGGATGTCGGGCCGGTGGCCGCAGGTCGCACACGGCTTCGGATTCGCCGCCAGCGCTGCGGTCCCGATCCTCCTCCAGCAGCGGCTTTGGGGCGTCCTCGTCGTCGTGGCGCGAGACCACCCACTCCCGCAGGGCATCGAGGAACGGCTGACGCACTTCGGCGAGCTCGCCAGCACCGCGATCTCCGCCGCGGAGGCGCGCAAGGGGCTCCACGCCCTCGCCGAGGCGCAGGGTGCCCTGCGCCGCGTCGCGGAGCTCGCGGCGCGCGGCGCGGCGATCGAGGAGGTGTTCGACGCGGTCGCCGCGGAGGCGTCGCGGCTCCTCGAGGACGTCGCCACCGTCCTGCTGCGCTGCGATGAGGATCAGGCGACCGTCGTCGCCACATGCAACAGCCCGTCGCCGGTCGGGCTGCGCGTTCCGGCGATCAGCGGCTCGGGGGTCGGTGAGGTGATGCGGACCGGCCGCCCGTTCCGCGTCGACAGCTACGAGGAGACGACGCTCGGCGAGCTGGCACGGAAGTTCACCGTCGTCCCGGCGATCGCCGTTCCGGTCATCGTCGAGAGTCGCGTCTGGGGCTCGCTCGGCGCGAGCGGCGCCGGCTCGCCGCTGCCGGTTGGCACCGAGGAGCGCCTGGTGCAGTTCGCCGACATCGCTGCCGCCGCGATCGCGAACGCGGAGAACAAGGAGAAGCTCACCGCCTCTCGCGCGCGGGTCGTGGCCACCGGTGACGAGGCGCGCCGCCAGCTCCAGCGCGACCTCCACGATGGGGCGCAGCAGCGGCTTGTGCACACGCTCATCACGCTCCGGCGCGCCAAGGATGCGGCTGCGGACGGTCGTCCCGCGGCGGAGCTGATCGATGAGGCGCTTGGGCACGCGGACCGCGCGAACCGCGAGCTCCGCGACCTCGTCCGCGGGATCCTCCCAGCTTCGCTGACGCGCGGCGGGCTGCGGACCGGAATCGAGTCGCTCGTCGACGAGATCCCGATCCCGGTCGAGATCGACGTCGCCACGCCCCGCCTGTCACCTCGGACCGAGACCACGGCGTACTTCATCGTCGCCGAGGCGCTGACGAACGTCGTCAAGCACGCGCACGCGACGTGGGCGTCGGTTGCCGTGCAGCTCGCGGAGCAGACGCTGTCGATCGATGTTCGCGACGACGGCGCCGGCGGCGCCGACCCGAGCCGGGGGACCGGGCTGACCGGACTGCTCGACCGGGTCGAGGCGAGCGGCGGCACCCTCAGGATCCTGAGCAGCCCCCGGAGCGGAACGGCGCTCCACGCGTCGCTGCCGCTCAACGAGCTCGATCTCCCGCCTGGCCCGGCTGGCCGGAACATGGAATCGGGCTAGCCATAGGCTTCGGGCCGACCGCGGTCAAGAAGCGAGAGGGGCCGGCACGGCGTGACCGCACATCTGAGCATGCGACTGCAAGGGCGACGTGAGCCGTTGCCCGTCGGTCAGGCGGGGACGTTGGTGAGCCGCTCATGGACGAAGCGCACGACCATCGCCCCCTCGCCGACAGCGGTGGCGCACCGTTTGATCGACCCGGACCGCACGTCGCCGGCCGCGTACACGCCCGCCTCGCTCGTCTCCAGGAGACCGTCGGACCCCGCCGGGCCGCCGGTGAGCACGAAGCCCTTCTCGTCGCGGGCGACGGCCTCACCCAGCCATCGCGTACACGGCTCGGCGCCGAGAAAACAGAATAGGAAGCCGAGTGCCAGGCGCTCGCCCGAGCGCAGCGTGACCGCCTGGAGCCGCCCGTCCTGACCGTGGAGCGCAGCCACTTCGCTGCGCGCCCGGACCTCGACGCCGAACCGGTCGAGGTCGCGGATGAGGTAGTCCGACATCGTCTCGGCGAGATCGGCGCGCCGATGCAGCAGCGTCACGAGCGCTCCGCCCCGAGCCAGCCAGATCGCCGCCTGCGCGGCCGAGTTCCCACCGCCGATCACGCCAACGCGCGACGCACCGCACGTCTGGGCTTCCGGGGGACCAGCGGCATAGAAGACGCTGATTCCCTCGTACTCATGAATGTCGTCGACCGGTAGCCGGCGGTAGTCGGCTCCGGTGGCGAGGACGACGGCTCGGCTCGAGACCTCGCGGCCACCCTCGAGATGGACAACGTGGCCGCCCTCACCGATCTCGAGACCGACCGCGCGATACGGGGTCGCGGTGCGCGCCCCGAACTTCCGCGCCTGCGTCACCGCGCGCGTGGCCAGCTCGGAGCCGCTGATCCCTCCGGGAAACCCGAGATAGTTCTCAATCCGCCGCGACGTCCCCGCCTGCCCGCCGAGCGCTGTCGCCTCAACGACGAGCGTCGAGAGCCCTTCCGAAGCGCCGTAGACCGCGGCGCCGAGACCAGCCGGACCGGCGCCGACGACGACCAAGTCGACATCCTCCCGCTCGCCGAGCTCGAGACCGACTCCGAGCGCGCGTGCGACCTCCCCTGCCGAGGGCTCGCGCAGCTCCCCGCCACCGGGCAGGCGTACGAGCGGAAACGGCCCATCGCCGGCCCTGGGATCCGGATCACGCTCCGTGTCACGCCAGGTGTACACGAACCGGTTGCGGCGGATGAAGTCCACGAGCCGCCGCGTCGGCTCACTCGAGCGCGGCCCGACGATCTCCACCCCCAGGCCGTGCCGGGCCTGCAGCACCTCCCGCCGCGCGATGAACGCCGAAAGCAGGGTCTCGCTCAGCGAGGGGTCGTCGAACAGCAGCCGGCGCAGCTGCTCGCGCTCGACCGCGAGGTAGCGCATCGGCCGTGTCGCCACGGCCGTGAGGTACACCGTCTGTCCTGAGAGCAGATTCAACTCGCCGAGGAACCCAGAGGGGCCGTGCCGGATGACCTCGTGACCGTCCGGGTCAAGGACGGCAACCTCGCCCTCGAGGATGGCGATGAACGGATATCGCCGATCGCCCACCCGGAACAACACCTCGCCCTCCGCCGCCCCGCGTTCGGTTCCGTGGGGCCGCAGCAGCGCCAGCTGCGCGTCCGACAAGATCGCTGTCCCGGTCTGAGCCACGACTTGAAGCCTAGAACGTCACGACTCTGCGTTCGTGGGGGCGAGCGATCTTCATTGCTTCACGCCCCTTCGCGCCGCGCGGCGCTACCGGCCGACCGCCTCGAGGATCGTCTGCGCCACCTCGCCACCGGAGAAATTCTGCTGTCCGGTCACGAGGTTCCCGTCGCGGATCGCGAACCCCTTCCATAGCCCCGCCTGCACGTAGTTGGCGCCAAGCTTCTTGACCTCGTCCTCGATGCGCCAGGGCATGACGTGCGTGTCTCGGTCAAGCGCACCCATGTCCCAGACCGCTTGGTCAGCGAAGTCCTCCTCGATGTTCGCAAACCCGGTCACCGTCTTGCCCTTGACGAGCGGCTCACCGCTCGAGAGCCTGGCGTAGCGAAGAATGGCCGTGCCGTGGCACAGCGCGGCGGTGACCTTCCCGGACTCGTAGAACTCGGCGAACTTGCGCTGCAGGTTCTCCGCCTTCTCAAACGTGAACATCGGCCCCTGTCCGCCGGCAACCACGAGTACGTCGTAGTCGTCGACGTCCAACTCGTCGACGGACTTCGTGGTCTCCGTGAGCTTGACGAAGTCCGGATCGTGCTTGTAGCCACGGCTGATGACGTCCTCCGCCTGCCACTGGCTCTCGTCCTCGGGATCGCTCATCGCGTCGGCCTCGCAGCAGCCGCCGTTCGGGCTGTAGATGTCGACCTCCCAGCCGGCTTCGGTGAAGTAGAAGTACGGGTGCGTCAGCTCCGCCCACCAGAAGCCGACCGGCCACCCTGTCGTTGTCGACTCTGCGGGATTGGAGATGACGATCGCCGCCCGCTTCGGCCGGCTTGCACTGACGGGGTTGAGGTTCTTGTGACTCATTGGATGGTTTCTCCTGTCGTGGGTCGTGGTGAAGGATGGGTCGGCCGCGAGCTCCGGACCTTCGTCGGGTCGGCCAGGCGGTGCGGTGGCGCGTCGAGGGACCCCTCGAAGAGGGCGTCGACCCCCAGGAACGTCGCCAGCGACAGGCACTCGAACTCGATCAGCCCACCCCGAACGAGGGGAAAGTCGTTCAGGACGGCGTGTGCGCCCGCCACTCCGGGGACCTCGAGCACGAGGGCGGCACCGGGGCGATCGATGCGCAGGTAGTGCTCCCGGATGACCCCGGCCTTCGAGAGCCCCCAGGCGTGGGCCGCCTCGCTGCGAATGGGCATCGTGCCACGGTAAGCGGGACGCGGTTCCGCGCCAAGCGCGTTTGCTTGTGGCGGGCCGCTGGGTTTCTTGTAGCCGCCGGCGGCGATTGCGCGCCACAACCAGCCCTGACGGCGCTACAAGCTCAGCTTGTCGTCACGCACCTACACTTGCCCGGTGACCCCGGAATTGCGGCAGATGCGATACGTCATCGAGGTCGCCCAACGACGAAGCTTCTCAAGAGCTGCGGAGAACCTCCACGTCGCTCAACAGGCTCTCTCACAGCAGGTCAAGAACGTCGAGACACAGCTCGGCGTGCAGCTGTTCACTCGCAACAATCGCGGCGTCGAGCTCACGCCCCCCGGCGTCGTGTTCGTGCAGGAAGCGCGGCGCGTGATCAGCGCCGCCGAGCGAGCGGTCAACCGCGCCCAGGCCGTCGCCAAGGGCGAGGCCGGAAACGTGCGCCTCGCCTACACGCTCGCCACCGTGTACGAGACACTCCCGGCGATCGTCGACCGGATCGGGGTCAGCGCCCCGAAGGTCAAGCTCGAGCTGCGCGAAGTGTTCGGCGGCGACATCCCCCGCCTGCTGTCTGACGGCACCCACGACATCGCGCTCTGTCCGCGCACGGCCTTCCCGGCCGCCTACGAGCGTCAGCAGGTCCGCCGTGAGCGCTTCGTCGCTGCCCTCAGCGCCGAAGCAGCGCTCGCCGATCGGGACCGACTAGCGCTCACCGAACTCGCGGGTGAGCGCTTCGAGCTCTGGCCGCGCGAGATGGCCCCCGGCTTCTATGACGCGGTGGTATCGGCCTGCCGTGACGCCGGGTTTGAACCCGAACTGGACGAGCACACCGCGGGATCCACCGTCTGGAGCAACATCGCTCAGGGCCGGGGCGTCGGGCTCGTGGTCAGATCGCTCGTCGACCAGCTTCCCCGCGGCATCACCCTCGTCGAACTGAGCGAGCCGCAGGCCGCGCTCATCCTCGACCTCGTGTGGCACCGCGAGACCGCTCCACCCGCCGTCCGGCATCTCGTCGCGGCGACCCACGAGTTGTCGGAGGAGCGTCAGTGGCTCGGGCCACCGATCCGCTCGTCCGCCGGCTGACCTGGGAGGTGGTGTCGACGTGCGGTCAGGCCGTCCCGAAGGACTCGATGCGCACGACCGGCTCGCCCGCTGCGTCGGAGGCGTCGAGGTCGATGCTGGCGACGATCGCGAAGTCGTGATTGCCGTCGGGGTCCTCGATGATCTGGCGCAGGCGCCAGACCGCGGGGTCGGCGCGATCGATCATCAGCAGCGACGGCGAGCGCCCCTGCGGACCGGTGTCGATCGAGTCGTACGCGTCCCAGTAGGTGCCGAGCGCGTCGTGCCAGTCGCTGGCGCTCATCGCTGGGCGCCCGGGCGGGTCGGTCAGCGCGGCATTGGCCGTGTCGAGGTCGCCCAGCGCATCGGACCGATCTTGCGCGGCGAGCCGGACCCGCTGGAACAGGGCGTTGCGGACCATTCGGGTGAAGGCGCGCTCGTTGCCGGTGATCGGCCGCGCGGGCGGGCCAGGCTCCCCATCGGCGACGCGCTGGGCGGCGTCGGGATCGGTCAGCGCCTCCCACTCATCCAGCAGGCTGGAGTCGGTCTGGCGGACGGTCTCGCCGAGCCAGTCGATGATCTCGTCGAGCTCGTCGGTCTTGATCGACTCGGGCACGGTGCGGCGTAGCGCGCGGTAGGCGTCTGACAGGTAGCGCAGCACGAGGCCCTCGGAGCGCGAGAGGCCGTAGTGACCGATGAACTCGGTAAAGGTGCGCCCCTGCTCGTACATCTCACGCACGACGGACTTCGGTGAGAGGTCGGACTCGCGCACCCACGGATGTGTCTCGCGATAGGAGTGGAACGCCTGGCGCAACCCCTCGTCCAGCGGCTTGGGGTAGGTGACCTCCTCGAGCAGTTCCATCCGCTCCTCATACTCGATGCCGTCGGCCTTCATGGCGGCGACGGCCTCGCCCTTGGCCTTGTTGGCCTGCGCCATCAGAACCGGGAAGGGATCGTCGAGGATCGCCTCGATCACACTGAGGACGTCGAGAGGATCACGCTCGAATTCCTGCCCCAGCAGCTCCAGCGCCTGCAGCGCGAAGGACGCCAGCGGCTGGTTGAGCGCGAAGTTCTCCTGCAGGTCGACCGCGAGCGCGAGCGTACGGCCCTCTGCGTCGGGCTCGGGCAGCCAGGCGAGCACGCCGGCGGCCACGAGCTCGTCGCCGAGCGCCTGGGCCTGTGCGTGGAGGCGCGTACGACCACGCTCGTCCTCGTGGTTGTCCTCGAGCAGCGCCTGCATCGTCTCGACCGCGTCGCCGGGCTGGTTGACGACGTTGAGGATCATCGCGTGGTCGACGCGCATGCGGCTGACGAGCGGCTCGGGCTGAGCGTCACGCAGGCGGTCGAAAGTCTCCTCGGTCCAGCTGACCTCGCCCTCGGGCGCCTTCTTGGGCTGCAGCTTCTTGCCCTTTTCGGCCGCCTTGGACGCCGCCCGGGCACGCTCGATCGCGTGCTCGGGCGCCTGCACGATCACGGTGCCGGCAGAGTCGAAGCCGGCGCGGCCCGCGCGGCCGGCGATCTGGTGAAACTCGCGCGCCTTGAGCAGCCGGTGGCGGGTGCCGTCGAACTTCGCCAGGCCGGTGAACACGACCGTGCGGATCGGGACGTTGATCCCGACGCCGAGCGTGTCGGTCCCACAGATCACCTTCAGCCTGCCGCTCTGCGCGAGCTGCTCGACCAGGCGCCGGTAGCGCGGCAGCATCCCCGCATGGTGGATGCCGATCCCGCTGCGCACCAAGCGCGACAACGTCCGGCCGAACCCGGCGGTGAAGCGGAAGCCGCCGATCGCCGCGGCGATCGCATCGCGCTCCTCCCGCGTGCAGAGCTTGGCGGAGAGCAGCGCGTTGGCGCGCTCGGTTGCGGATGCCTGGGTGAAGTGCACGACATAGACGGGCGCGTGGTCCTCGGCCACGAGTCGTTCCAGCAGCTCGTGCAGCGGCTCCAGCGACCAGCCGAAGCTGAGCGGGACCGGACGCTCGGCATCGTCGACCAACGCGGTCTCGCGGCCGGTGCGGCGGGTGAGGTCCTCGGTGATCTTGGAGACGTCGCCGAGCGTGGCCGACATCAGCAGGAACTGCGCATTGGGAAGGCAGAGCAGCGGGACCTGCCAGGCCCAGCCGCGCTGGCCGTCGGCGTAGAAGTGAAACTCGTCCATCACGACCTGCCCGACATCGGACGCCGCGCCACCGCGCAGGGCGATGTTCGCCAGCACCTCGGCGGTGCAGCAGATGATCGGCGCGTCGGCGTTGACCGCGCCGTCGCCGGTGACCATGCCGACGTTGGCCGCGCCGAAGGTGCGACAGAGGTCGAAGAACTTCTCTGACACGAGCGCCTTGATCGGCGCCGTGTAGTACGTGCGCCTGCCAGCCGCGAGGGCAGCGAAGTGCGCCGCGATCGCGACCATCGACTTGCCCGACCCGGTCGGCGTCGCGAGCACGACATTGCGCTCGTCGAACAGCTCGATCGCCGCCTCCTCCTGGTGCGGATAGAGCGCCAGGCCGCGCTCGGCGGTCCATTCGACGAACGCCTCGTAGAGCGTGTCGGCGCTGACCTGCTGGGGGAGGGCGTCGGCGAGACTCATCGGTTCAGGGCGGGCGAGACACTCATTTGAGCATGTGGGCACCGCTTCCGTCATTCTGCGGGTTCGCGGCGATATGGTTGATCGCTCCGTCGAGGTTCGTGCGTGGCGGCAGCGTTCGCGTCGACGGCCAGCGAGCCCCTCAACCGCCGCGACGGGAGTGGGAACCCTCATGCATCTCCTCAGCAGCTTCGACATCACCTCGATCATTCCGACGCCGCCCACCCCGATCGTGTTCTGAGGATGAGCACGGGCACGTATGCCGAGCGGCCGGCCGCGGCGTCGACCCCGGCGCTGTTCGGCCGTGTGATGGGGCTCGTCACCGTGACGGTCGCCTTCGCCACCTTGGGGGTCTGGCTGGGTCGAAACTCGGGTGGCGCAACGTGGTTTATCTCCTGGCTGGCTTCGATCGCCTGCCTCTTCGGCCTTCAGTTCGCCAACGCACGCGGCAATAGCGGACTCGCCCTCGTCTTGCTGTTCGCGTTCGGGCTGTTGATCGGCGTGAGCGTCTCCATGACGGTCAATTACTACTCCGCCGTCGATCCCACCGCCGTGCGGCAGGCGTTCGCGGCGACGGCTCTGTTTGTCGGAGTCCTCGGCTCAGGCGGCTACGCGGTGCGCCGTGACCTGTCGTTCCTGTATCGCTTCGCGTTCTTTGGACTCCTGGCGCTGCTCCTCGCCGGGATCGTGCTGATCTTCGTGCACATCTCTGCCGCCTACACGATCTGGTCGCTCGTCGGCCTAGCGGTCTTCGGCCTCTATACCGTCGCCGACTTCAACCGTCTGCGGCATGCCGGTTCTGATCAGGCAATCCCGCTCGCCGCCGGGATCTTTCTCGATGTCCTGAACGTCTTCCTGTTCTTCCTGCAGATCTTCGGGCGCTCGAACTGACGCCCGTCCGGCGGCATTCCCGCCGGGTCAGGTGCTGGTGTTCATGACAAGCGCCTTCTCGGCTGCGAACTCGTCGTCGGTGATCGCGCCGTTGGCCCGCAGCGCTGCCAGCCGCTCAAGTGTTTCAACGCGGGTGCTGGTGGCGGCGGATGCCGGGTGAGAAGCGGCGGTTGCGACGCTCGTGGGGTCGGCGGCCAGTGGTGGGCGGGGCGCGGTCTTGCGGGCGTGGGCGCGGGCTCGATGGTCTCGGAGGTCCTGCAAGGCTTGTCCGTGCTTGATCCCGGCGAACTCGACGGCGGTCTGGTGGCGGAGCACGGTGACTCCGTATGCGAGCAGCGCGGCGAACAATAGGACCCACACGATCTGCCGGAATGCCGGCGTCGGGCCGATCAGCACGAGCAGCAACAGCAGACCACCGACCGTCGCGTAGGCGACTGCGGGGCTATCGCGCAAGGAGGGCGCCAGCGCCTTGCGGATCTCCGTGGCCGGACGGGTCGGGCCGGCGAGCCACGCGGCCGCGACGATCACGATCCCGTACGCGATCATCGCGATCGCAATGTCGCGCAGCAGCGACGTGCCGATGTTCCACACCTGGTGCGCCGCCGGTCGGTCTGACGAGCTCTTGACCAATCCGCTCACGACCGCGTCGCCGGCGACTCGACGGATCAGCAGCAGCGCGAGCCCGACCAGCACAAAGCACCAGCCGCTTGTGCGGAACGTCTGCCGGCGTCGGCCTCGCGCCAGGTAGACCGCGAGCGCGAACAGCAGAATCCCGAGTGCGGGCAGCACGATGGCCAGATCCTTGACGGCGTTCGCGACGTCCTGCGCGGTTTTCAGCTGATTCGATCGCATGATCACCAGCTGGCCGCTGGCGGGCGGCAGCGTGACCCCGAGCTTCGCCTGCGCCACCGCGCGCACCGTCGCGCCGGTCGACCCCTGTAGCTTGGACTGGACGGCTGCAAGCTGACTTGAGAGACCGACCGTCGCCGCCAGCTGCGTTACGAGCGTGCGCAGGTTCAGGCTCACGACGCCCGACGTAGTCGAGACGATCGGCCCGCCACCGTCCAGCACGCGCAGCAACTCCTTGTGCGCCACGACGTTGGCATCAACCCAGGCGCTCTCGACGACGGGGCTCGCGAGCAGCTTCGGGGCGAGCTGATCGGCCAGCTGCTGCAAGCCCGCCGCCGCCGGGCCGGCGAACGGCCGCAACTGTTTCGGCAGCACCGTCTGCAGCTCGGCGGATACGTCCACTTGTGTGAAGAGCTCGTGCACGAGGTAGGCGCTCAGTGCGGTCTGGACCTGCTTGTCCCGGAGGATCTTGCTGCTCGTCGTGGCCCAGTTCGACGTGTTCAGCGCCTGCCGGTTGACCCACAGCGCGAACGTCGCACCGATCCCGATCACGGTCGCCAGCACCAGCAGCGTCGGAACAACGAACCGATGGACCCGCCTCGCCGCAGGCTGAGCGGCGGACGTCGGCGTGCTGGCGTCGACGTCGCCGCCGTGTCCAGATCCGGTCATGGGAGCGATCCTGCTCCCGAAGTGGCGATGGCACATCCGCAGAAAGCCCGCGCCGCGATCCGCACAGTTCCAACCGGTGACCACCGCCAGAACAATGCGGGAGTGCCCGTGACGACGCGGGTGGCCTATTCGGCTGGTACCAAGCGGTGGACGAGCGCCGCTGCGGCGCGCTGCAGCGTTGTGAGTTGACCGTGGCGGACGCAATGATCTTCGCGGTCCCGCTCTACAACTTCGGCATGAGGTCCCGCGGCCGTGCGCGGGACCTCACGCGATGCGGTTTTCGAGCCTTTCAGGTCGACAGGAGGCGCTGGAAGAAGGTTCGATAGCGCTGCAGGGCAACTCGCAGGTCCTCGGTGGAGATGTCCTCTCCACGGCCCCATTGTGCTTCGAGTCGCTCCCGTTCCTTTGCGAACCCTTCTGCGAGTTGCTGCATGAGGGTGGCGACCAGGCCATCCGCGTCCTCAACCGCCCCTCGGGGCTCATCGACGAACCGCGTCTGGATCTCCTTCCAGCGTTCTTGGAATGTGGCGTCCATATCGGCCGACAGCAGTGACGCGCCGGCGTCTGGGGCGGAGACCGGGTCGCTCTTGGACGCGGGCGCCGCGGCGGCGTCTTGATCCCGCGCCGAGGCTCCTCGTGCGGAGTCTGCCCGCGTGTCCTCGGGCGGTTGGCTGGGCGAGCCGCTCTCAGTGTCGAGGCCGGCCTCAGGTACGCCGGCCACGAAGGCCTGGTCGCTGGCGGTGGCCTCGGCCGGTTCCGGCGTGGGCTCTGCCGTAGCGAGTCCCGCCTGCGCGCCGGGGCCAGCCGCTGTCCGCTCATCGGTGGCGGGCTGCGCATTCTCGTCGACCGGGAGCCGTGACTGCTCCTCGCCGGACTGTTCGTACACGGCGCGCTGTCCGTCACCAACCGCTCCATTTCGCACCTCGCCCTCCGCGGTCCCGACGCCACGCGCCGGCGCGGTGGGCGCGGCTAGGTCGCGGGTGCTCAGCGTTTCTTCATTGCGTTCCATCGGTCATCTCCTCGGAGTCGTTTGCTGTGAAGCGGTGGTCACCCCAGCGTTCTCGCGCGCTCGCTCAGCGCCCGAGGCCCCATTGGCCTGACCCGCATCGGTGGGGGCAAGCAGGTCGTCAAAGAGCGCTCGGAAGTGGACCATGGCCTGACGCAACTCCTCGGTGTCGGCCTGCCCGTCGCGAGCTCGGATCGAGATCTCGTTGGCGGCTCGATAGTTCTCGACCACTTCCGGATGCTCCACGGATATGTCAGCTGTCCGCTGCGCGAAGTCCTCTTCGACCGGATAGCCGCGGTCCTGCATCACGCGCTTCACGAGCTCATGGGCTTGCGCAACCGCACCCACCGGCTCATCCACAAACTCTCGCTGGGCCGCAGCCCAGCGCTCGAGATAGCGCTCCCGAGCGACGGGATCGAGCGGCCGGATCTCGAACTTGCTGACGCGCTCACGGCGGTCGGCCAACTCTTTCTCGGCGGTGCGCGGGTTGCCGCTCTCCGCCACGACGCGGCCGTACTCCGGCCCAAACTCATCCTTCAACCTTTGCGACCGTTGCTGACGCGCAACGAGTCCCGCGATGATCGCCACCAGAATGACGACAACCGCCAGCAGCACCCAGACCATGGGTCACTCTCCTTTTCGGTCCACTCCCGGACCGTCGACAACCGACGGTCACCTTCGCCGGAACTACCCCGGTTTATCCCCCCGCAAGCGATCCAGTGTCCCGGCCGCAACGTCCGCGTACGGACGCAAGCTCCCGAACCGCCGTCGCGAAGGCGCCGTCGTGAGCGCACTCGGAGCGGCCGGTCGGCGGCCGCTCCGCATGGCGGCGCGCGGGGAGCGGGTGATACGTACGCGAACTGTGGGTTTTCCGCAGACGAAGGCGCGTCTCGTACCGATGGCATGGCGCTCTGAATGAGCGAGGGTCAACCGTGACGCAATCGCCGTGAGCGTCACGGTTTCTTCCTCGCCGTCGGCTACGCCGACCGCCTGGGGTCGCTGTCTCGCCTCGCGACGACGACGTGGCGTTCGACGTGGCTGTGGCGGACCTCTGCGAGCCTCGCCATGCCGACCGGTGTTCCCCGTCCAGTCGGTGGCCGAACGCTAGCGGCAGTCGGCGGTGCCGAGTGTTGCACGCATATCCGAGGGAGGTAGTAATGAGTACCCAGGTCGTTGAACCCGTCCCGTCGATGTCGTCGCCGTGGCCCGTGCGCGCCGACGTCAGTCGGACCGAGCTCAACCCGGTGTCATTCCTGTACCGAAGCGCGATGCTCTATCCCGATCGGGTCGCGGTCGTGCACGGCCATCGCCGCTATACGTACGCGGAGTTGGGCGAACGGGTCAACCGTCTCGCCTCCGCGCTGCGCCGCCGCGGCCTGGAGTCCCACGATCGCGTTGGCGCGCTGTGTCCGAACGTGCCGGCCCTGCTGGAGTTGCTTCATGGTGTGCCAGCGGCGGGCGGCGTGCTGGTCGCGATCAACACCAGGCTGAGCGCGGCGGAGATCCGCTACATCCTTGAGGATTCGGGCACCCGGATCCTGTTCGTGGATGCCGAGCTCGAGTCGCTGGTCGCAGACCCGCCTGCGGGCGTCGAGATCATCCGGGTCGACGACGACGGCGAGAGCACCGACCCGTACGAGCAGTTGCTGGCGAGCGGCGATCCCGCCGCTGTCCCGTCGCGTCTGGTGGACGAGGAGGAGCCGCTCTCGATCAACTACACGTCCGGTACGACCGGAAAGCCAAAGGGCGCCGTGTACAGCTTCCGCGGCGCTTACCTCAACGCGGTCGGCGAGGTCATCGATGCGGAGCTGGGCCATCACCCGGTCTTCCTGTGGACGCTCCCGATGTTCCACTGCAACGGCTGGTGCTTCCCGTGGGCCGTGACGGCAGCGAGCGGCACACACGTCTGCCTGCGCCAGATGGATTCGAAGGAGTGCTGGCGTTTGCTCAAGGATGAGGGCGTGACCCATTACAACGCCGCGCCGACGGTGCAGACGGGGCTCGTCAACCACCCGGACGCGGCTCGGCTCGAGCGGCAGGTCGTCTCGCTGGTCGCGGGCGCACCGCCCTCGCCGACGCTGATGGGGGGCTTGGAAGCACTGAACATCCGAACGGTGCACGTGTACGGGCTGACGGAGACCTACGGCCCGCAAACGGTGTGCGTGAGACAGGAGAGCTGGGGCGAGCTGCCGACCGAAGAACGCTCCCGACTGCTGTCCCGCCAGGGGCATCACTACACGACTGCCGGCCCGGTGCGCGTCGTCGATGAAGAGATGCAGGACGTGCCGCGCGACGGCACCACGATGGGCGAAGTCGTGATGCATGGCAACAACGTCATGCTTGGCTATTTCGCCAGCGAGGAAGCGACGCACGAGGCGTTCAGAGGCGGCTGGTTCCATTCAGGCGATCTTGCCGTCTGGCATTCGGACGGGGCGATCGAGCTGCGTGACCGGCAAAAGGACGTGATCATCTCCGGCGGCGAGAACATCTCCTCGATCGAGGTCGAGCAGGTCATATGTGCACACGACGCCGTGCTGGAGTGTGCCGTGGTTGCGGTTCCGGACGAGAAGTGGGGCGAGCGTCCCAAGGCGTTTGTGACGCTCAAGGATGGGGCCGCGGTCAGCGAGGACGAGATCATCGCTTTCGTGCGCGACCGGCTGGCGCACTTCAAATGCCCTCAGGCGATCGTCTTCGGGCCGATGCCCAAGACGTCCACCGGGAAGGTCCAGAAGTTCGCGTTGCGCGAGCCCGAGTGGGCCGGTCACGCGCATCGGATCAACTAGCTCCTGGCGGCCGTGGCGGAGTTCAGATTTCCGACGTTTTTTGAGCGTTTTCGAGTAAGGAGAGATCAACCATGACTACTAACGTTTCAGAGCAGCCCGCGGGCCAAGCGGCAAAGGCAGAGCGGAGGCCGAGCTTCGGCCGGCAGCTCCTGCTCGGTGATTTGCAGCTGGATCTCATTTATCCGCAGCCGCGGTCGGATCCTGATGAGGTCGAGAAGGGCGAGCGTTTTCTCGGACAGTTGCGTGAGCTCCTGATGACGCAGGTAGATCCGCTCGAGATCGAACGGGACGCGAAGATCCCGGATCGGGTGGTGGACGGGCTGAAGGCGATCGGCGCGCTCGGGATGAAGGTCAAGGAGGAGTACGGCGGGTTGGGTTTGTCGCAGGTCTATTACAACCGGGCGATCGGGCTCGCAGCCTCATGGCATTCCTCGATTGCCTTGCTCCTCAGCGCGCATCAATCGATTGGTGTGGCAGAGCCGCTGCGGTTGTTCGGCAGCGAAGAGCAGAAGCGCAAGTGGCTACCGCTGGTGGCCAAGGACCACATCAGCGCATTCCTGCTCACCGAGCCTGAAGTGGGCTCTGATCCGGCGCGGATGGGTGCAGTCGCGACGCCGGTCTACGATGACATCGTCGCGACGCCGGTGGAGGGTGGCTACTCCCTCAGCGGCCGCAAGCTGTGGGCGACGAATGGCACGATCGCGGACATCACCGTGGTCATGGCCAAGGTGCCGGAGAGCGAGGGCCACCGCGGCGGCATCAGCGCGTTCGTGATGCCGTACGACAGCGAGGGCGTGGCGGTCGAGCACCGCAACGCGTTTATGGGGCTGCGTGGGATCGAGAACTCGGTGACGCTCCTGGACAACGTGTTCGTGCCCGAGGAAAACCTGATTGCCCGCGAGGGCGATGGTCTCAAGATCGCGCTGAGCACGCTGAACACCGGGCGGCTGGGCGTGATGGCGAGCGCCGTCGGCGCTGCGAAGTGGTCGACGAAGATCGCCCGCGAGTGGGCGGCGGAGCGCGCGCAGTGGGGCCGCCCGATCGGCAAGCACGACGCGGTCGCCCAGATGGTGGCGTTCATCGCCGGCAGCGCGTTTGGCCTGGAGGCGATGCTCGACGTCGTCGGCCGGCTGGCCGATGACAAGGCCAACGACGTCCGCACTGAGGCCGCTATGTCCAAGGTCTACGGGGCAGAGCTGGCCTGGCGTGTCGTCGATACGCTGGTCCAGTTGCGTGGTGGGCGTGGCTATGAGACCGCGGCGTCGCTGAAGGCGCGCGGCGAGAAGCCGGTGCCGGTCGAGCAGTTGATGCGGGACTTCCGGGTCAACCGCATCTTCGAGGGTTCGAGCGAGATCATGCACTTGATGGTCGCGCGCGAAGGAGTCGAGCCTCTCCTCAAGGAGGCCAGCGCGCTCTTCAAGGAGGGCGGCGACGTCCAGACCATGGTGCAGGATGCTCTCAACGGGGGACTGCCGCGGCTGGCGCCCAACCAGGGCGAGAGCCCACGGTCCTTTGAGGAGTTCGGCCAGCTCGCGCCGTACCTGCGCTACGTCGAGGACTCTTCGCGCCAGCTGGCACGCTCGGTCCTCGAGGGGGTGGGTCGCTGGGAGGCAAAGCTCCAGCAGAAGCAATCGTTCCTTGGCCGCATCGTCGACATCGGTACGGAGTTGTTCGCGATCTCCTCAACTGTCTGCTACGCCCAGACGATCGGGAGTGAGCATCCCGAGCGCAAGGCCGAAGCGATCGCGCTCGCCGAGCTGTTCTGCGCGCAGGCCAAGCGCCGCGTCGAGGCGCTCTTCAACGCGCTGTGGGCAAACGACGACGACGCAAACTACGCTGCCGCCCAGGAGGTGCTGGCCGGTCGCTTCACGTGGCTCGAGGAGGGGATCGCCGACCCATCCGGCGAGGGGCCGATGATGCCGCCGCTCGTCGAGCCGGCGGGGGCGGTGCAGTAGCGCGCTCGAGACGACAAACGTCGGCGGATGAGGTGCTCGTACGACAAACGAGTCGACAACAGCCACATTAGAGAGAAGGCATCACTACGCGGATCGCCGTGACTGACGGAAGCCGGGTGATCGCCCGCGCGCTCGAGCTCCTCGCTGGTGTTGCCCGGCGCGCGGACGGGCGGCTCGCTCCTGTGTCCGGCCGCACGGTTCGCCGGCTGGGGTTGCTCTGTCAGCTTGCCGAGTGGCGGGTGATGTGGGGGCGCTATGACCCTGACTATGTGCCCGACGGCCTCGGCCCGATGTTCGTCAGCGCCCGTCGGGCGGCCGAGCTCGTCGAGGACGGCGCGACGGGTCTGTCATGTGGGATCGCCGCGTTTCACCCGTCGTCGATTCTCTACTGGGCGATCCGCGACCGGTTCCGAGCCTCCGGGCATCCACGCGACCTGACGTGGTGCGCGGTCGGGGGCGGCGGCGGACGCGGACGTGTCCCGGGCACGCTCGAGGAGCTCGGCGAGCGCGGCCTCGTCACCAAGGCGATCCTCGGCCACACCGAGACCGTGAGATCGCTTCTCGCCCTCGCGGCGGCCGGGAATCTGGAGCTGCACACCCTTCCGCAAGGGGAATTGACGCTGCTGATCGAGGGTCAGGGCGAGGGGGTACCCACGCTGACCACCGACGTTGGCGTGGGGACGTTCGTCGACCCTCGGGTTGGAACCGGTTCGGCGGTCACGGATCACGCCTCAGCGCAGCTGGTCACGGTCGACGGCAATCGGCTCCGCTACGAGTTGCCCACGCTCGATCTCCACATCTTCAACGCGCCCTACGCGGATCGCGAGGGCAACCTCTACGTGAGCGGAGCCGTCTGCTTGACCGAGATCCGCGATGGCGCCCGCGCCGTCCACGCGAACGGGGGGACGGTGATTGGGTGCGTCGCTGACGTGATCGATGCGGATCCGTCGTCGGTCTACGTGCCCGCCGAGTGGATCGATGCGATCGTCGTCAATCCGCGGAACGAGCAGCTTGTTCCGGTGCCGCAGCGCCGACACTGGACGATGTTCGAGCCGGGCGCCGGTGTCGACGAGGCCGCTGCCGAGTCCGATGTGCGGTTCGTCAACGACCTGTTGCGCCTGACACCGCGTCGCACTGCCGCCGACCGCGCACTCACCCGCGCCGGAGCGACGCTCGCGGCCAGAGAGCTGCAACCGGGCGCAATCGTCAACATCGGGGTCGGGCTCCCAGAGGACGTGGGCCGTCTGCTGCATGAGCACCTCACCGACGATCTCGTGCTCACGACGGAGGCCGGGGTCGTCGGCGGAGCCCCGACGAGCGGGCTGTTCTTCGGCGCCGCCATCAACCCGATCGAGCTCATCAGCTCGGCGGAGATGTTCCACCGCTACGCCGAGCGGCTCGACCTCGCCTGCGTCGGCCTTCTTGAGGTCGACAGCCTCGGCAACGTCAACGTGTCAAGGCGCGGAGCCGCCGTGACCGACCACGTTGGCCCGGGCGGTTTCCCCGACATCACCCACCACGCACGAACGGTTGTATTCGTCGGCTCGTTCGCCCTCGGCGAGCGGCTCGAGCTGACCGGTTCCCAGCTGCTCGTCCGGGAGCAGGGCACGCCGAAGTTCGTCGATGCCGTGCGGGAGGTGACGTTCAATGCCCAGCAGGCCCTACGCCGCGGTCAGCACGTGGTCTACGCCACCCATCGCGGCGTGTTCCGCCTGCGCGAAGACGGCCTCGAACTGACGCACGTCATGCCGGGAATCGACATCGAGCACGACATCCTCTCCGCGCCGGCGCAGATCATGCTCCCGCTCGGCGGGATCGCCGCCGTGCAAACCCTCGCGCCTGAGATCGTCACCGGCACCGGCTACTCGCTCGCGAGCGTTCGCGTCTGAGTTGACCGCGCGTTGGCGTGGCTCAGCAAACGGAGCTAGCCACCGCACGGCCCGCGCGCTCGTGCAAATGAGCCCTCGGCTGTGAGGCAGTGCAGCGGGAGCAACATCACTCGGTGGTGGATCGAGCTGGAATCGGGAAGAGGACAGGGAACGATCGAGGAGAGAACGAGATGAGCGAGACCAATGACGCTCCCGGGGTGCAGCGTGCCCACCGCAGCGAGCTGAACCCACTGAGCTTCCTGTCACGCAGCGAGCTTGTCTACCCCAATAAAGTCGCCATCGTCCACGAGGATCGGCGCTATACGTACGCCGAGATGGGCGGACGGGTCCGGCGCTTGGCCTCGGGCCTGCGCGCCGCCGGGCTGGAAAAGGGCGACCGCGTCGCGTTCATCGCTCCGAACATTCCCGCACTGCTGGAGGCGCATTACGGCGTGCCGGCAGCGGGCGGCGTTCTCGTGGCGATCAATTATCGGCTCGACTCCGATGACGTGCAGTTCATCCTTGAGCACTCGGGCGCACGCTTTCTCTTCTTCGATCATGAGTATGAAGAGCTCGTCGAAGGCGCCAGCGTCGAGCGCATGGTCCGGATTGATGACACCGGAGCGCCCGATGACCCCTATGAGACGTTCCTTGCCGGAAGCTCCGCGGATCCTCTGCCAAGGGTTCTCGAAGACGAGGATGAGCCGATCTCGATCAACTACACGTCGGGTACGACGGGCCGCCCCAAGGGCGCCGTGTACCACCATCGCGGCGCTTACCTCAACGCGCTGGGTGAGGTGATCGAGACTCAGCTCACGCCGGAAAGCGTATATCTCTGGACGCTTCCTATGTTTCATTGCAACGGCTGGTGCTTCACCTGGGCCGTGACCGCGGTCGGAGGTCGCCACATCTGTCTGCGTAAGGTCGAGCCCGGTCGGGTCTGGGACCTCATCGATAGCGAAGGTGTCACTCATTACAACGGTGCGCCGACCGTTCAGGCGTCGTTGCTTGACCACGACCAAGCACATACGCTCGACCGCGAAGTCATCACGACGGTCTCGGGCTCGCCGCCCACGGCCGAACTGTTCAGACGGCTCACCGACACCGGCATGCGGCCGATCCATGTTTACGGGTCCACGGAGCTGTACGGGCCGTACATGATCTGTGAACGCCAGGATGGGTGGGCCGA
Source organism: uncultured Solirubrobacterales bacterium (assembly GCA_963850335.1). GTDB lineage: Bacteria > Actinomycetota > Thermoleophilia > Solirubrobacterales > Solirubrobacteraceae > Palsa-465. The sequence continues at coordinate 764,277 of CAWKKY010000006.1, forward strand.
GCTGCCTGTCGAAGAGCAGGCCCAGCTTCTCGGCCGCCAGGGCGTGCATTACGTCGTGGCCGAGGCGGTCCGCGTGGTCGACGACCAAGGTGAGGAAGTTGCGGCAGATGGTGAGACGCTCGGCGAGGTCCTCATGCGGGGCAACAACGTCATGACGGGATATTTCGACGATCCAGAGCGGACGGCCGAGGCGCTCACGGACGGGTGGTATCACTCGGGCGACCTGGCCGTCCGCCACCCCGACAGCTACATCGAGCTGCGTGATCGCAAGAAGGACATCATCGTCTCCGGCGGTGAGAACATTGCGACCATTGAAGTTGAGCAGGCCATCTCCGAACATCCCGCGGTCGCGGCAGTCGCGGTCGTCTCGACACCTGACGAGAAGTGGGGCGAGCGGCCAAAGGCCTTCGTCGAACTCGCCGACGGCGAGGATGCCTCCGAGGAGGAAATCCTGGACTTTGCCAAGGCGCATCTGACTGGATACATGCGCCCGAGCGCCGTTGAGATCACAACGCTCCCCAAGACTTCTACCGGCAAGATCCAGAAGAAGGAGCTGCGAGACCTCGAGTGGGAAGGCCACGAGCGCCGAATCGGTTAGGACCTTCACGCACCTGGACGCGACCATCGTCCTGCCGCGCGGCGTGTCCTGCGAGGGCCCCTTCAAGGTGCGCACTCCTCTGTCGCGTCCGCGTCATCGCTTACCATCCATGTGGATGGTGCTAGGCTGGTCAGGCGATGGCGCCAAGAAGTGCGAAGAGGACAGCTGACGCCGAGCGGAGCGAAAAGATCACGATCAACATCGGGATGGTCGATCTTGGGCAGATCGACCTGCTCGTGAGCGAGGGGTTTTTCGCGAACCGCACTGATTTCATTCGGGCGGCTATTCGGCGACAGCTCGAAAGCCGGTTAGACGTGGTGGAGAGAACCGTGGCCCGGCGCGAGCTGGTTCTCGGCATCGAGCATTTCAGCCGTGAGGCGCTGGAGCGGCTCAGGGACTCTGGTCGCATGGCGGAGCTGCGCGTTCTGGGGTTGGCGACGATTGCCGACGACGTTTCGCCCGAGCTCGCCATCGCGACGATTGCGAAGGTCGAGGTCCTCGGTGCCTTTCGGGCGCCCGAGGCGGTGAAGGCAGCGCTCGCTTCGCGCACGAGCTGATCATGTAGCAAGCCCCGCGACCCCCGTCGCGGAGTGACGGCACGTCCACTGAACGACGGCACCCTCGACGCCATCCGAAGAGGGCCCTGAAAGGAACGGCGATGAGTCTTCATACGGACATCACGATGGCCGAGGCGTTGCGCCTCACCCGCGCGGGGCGGTTGACCGAAGCCACGACGGTCCTGCAACGCCGCCTGGCGAGCGTTGGCAACGCCAGGTCCCGTGAAGGGGTCGCGGTGCGGCCCCGGGCCGATATTGGCCGTCTTCGGTTGCCGGTGACCAGCAGCCGCCCGACGGAATGGCAGGAACAGCCGGGCACTATTGCGGTGTCTGACCGCCGACGCGTGACTGACGACTCCCTGGCGCGGACTGCCGGCACTCCGCGCGGTGAGATCCGCGCCCTAGTCCACACCGAGAGCGGCGGAAGCCGCAGCTATGACCTCTACATTCCGACGAGCTACGTCGGTGAACCCATCCCACTCGTGGTGATGCTCCACGGTGGCAAACAGAACGCACAAGACTTCGCGGCCGGCACACGGATGAACGAGTTCGCCGAGCAGCACGCCTTCCTCGTCGCCTACCCCGAGCAGTCAACGGCAGCGAACAGCGGTCGCTATTGGAACTGGTTCTCCACGCGTGACCAACAGGCGGGTGCGGGTGAGCCGGCGATCATCGCGGGCATCACCCGCGAGGTTATGCGCGCCTTCGCCGTCGATCCAACCTGCGTCTACGTCGCCGGATTTTCCGCCGGCGGAGCCATGGCCGCTGTTATGGCCGCGACCTACCCGGACCTGTACGCGGCGGTCGGCGTGCACTCCGGGGTTGCCTACGGCGCCGCGCATGACGTCGGCTCCGCCTTCGCAGCAATGCGGACCGGTGGCACTCCCGCGGCTACGAGTGCTCTGCCGCTACTCGTCATCCACGGCGACCGGGACACGATCGTTTCCCCAGCCAACGCCGACAAGCTGATCGCCTCACGGCTCGCGGCTGGCGACATCACCGATTACGACGCGCCGATCACGATTCGCAGGGACAGCGGGGGTGACCACACGCACACTGTGTATCGCAGTGTGGACGGCACCACCGTCGCGGAGTCCCTGATTGTCCACGGCGGCGCTCACGCCTGGTACGCAGGCAGTCCGGCCGGCTCATACACCGACGCACACGGCCCCGATTCCTCCGCCGAGATCATCAGGTTCTTCCGGGAACACCGATCCGCTCGCGCCTGAGCCGGCGAGACGGGTGATCACGTAGTGAGTCGCCCGCGCGTCCGGGTGGTTCAGTGCACGGATTCCAGCCACCGCAGCAGGTGGTCGGTGACCACCTCGGGGGCCTGCTGCTGCAACCAATGTCCGGCGTCTGGGATCACCTCGTTCACACGCAGGTCGGTCACCCAGCCGTCCATCACAGCGGCGGGCATGAACCGACGGACAGGATCTCGCTCACCAGTCAGGAAGAGCGCGGGCTGGGAAATGCGCCGCTCAGCCACCGGAGCGGTCCGCTCCCAGTTGCGATCGAGGTTTCGGTAGTAGTTGAGTCCGCCCGCAAACCCGGTGCGCGTATATGCATCGACGTAGACCTGAAGGTCGGCGTCGGTGAGGAACGGGGGCGTCGGCGGGTTCTCCTGGAGATCCGCCGCCCACGCCGCGTCCCACACCCGCGGCGTGGCCAGTGTCCGGCGGACATCGCGCTCGAGCGCCGCCTCAGCCACGCCCGGCTCCTGGAACCAGACCATGTAGAAGTCCGCGCCCAGGTGGGCACGCATCAGCCCGAGCGGCGGCGCCGGGGCTCTTGGCGCAAACGGGACCGACAGCCCTCCGACCGCGCGCACCCGTTCGGGGTGCAGCCACGCTGTCTTCCACGCCAAATCAGCGCCCCAGTCGTGCCCGATCACCGTTCCCTGTTCCGCATCGGCGTGGTCGAGCAACCCGAGCACATCGCGCGCGAGGACGTCGATCGCGTACTCCTCCGCCGCACTTGGCGCGTCGGATGCTCCAAAGCCGCGGAGATCGGGCACCAGCAACCGGTAGCCCGCATCTGCGAGCGGGCCGATCTGGTGGCGCCACGAGAACCCGAGCTCCGGAAAGCCGTGAAGCAGCGCCACGACCGGTCCGTCCGCTGGGCCGTACTTGGCGACCGAAAGCTGAATGCCATTGACCTGCACGACCCGAACCTATCGGACTCCCCGCCACCTGAGCCAGCCATGAACTGGACGGTGACGCTACTTCCCGGTCGGGCGGTGCGTGGCCCCGCGCGTGAAACCGGAGCGTCCTGAGCGGCTGACCGCCGCGGACCGCGATGCCCCGTGAGTCGGCGGCGTCGTGCGACGAATCAACTGACGCAGCGCTCGGTCATGCGGCCCGGCCTGCTCCCGAGCGGTGAGCGTATCCAGGCCGACCGTGCGAAACAGCGGGCCGCGCTTGGGGTCGACAACGGCCACGACGGCCTTGGAACTGCTCGGCGTGTCAAACACAACCCCGTCGAGAACCGGACCGCCGCCCGCCACCGACACGAGCTCGCCTACGGTGATTGCATCCATCCAGCGAGCTTACCCCAGCCCGGGCTCACTCCAGGTTCTCGACAATCTCACTCGCTCGCGACCACTGGTCGGGTGGGACCACGAGGTAGATGTCGCCCCGGCCGAATCGGTCCGGTGCATGGTCCGCCACGCAGCTCGCGTCAACGCCCAGCGCGCGCAGCTGGTCGCGCCAGGCCACGGCAGTCGTCACGTCCTCGAAGGTGCTGACCGGCTCCCAGCCGTCCAGACGCGGGTCTCCGATCGACACCGATTCCTCCTTGGCGACACGACCCTTGAAAAAGCGACCGAAGGGCATGCCTCAAGCGTACGCGCCGGCTGGCCGGGGCGAACTACCGACACGGCAAGGTAGTTGGATCGGTCAAGGCGGGCGGCCCGACTCTCGATGATGACGTGCGGGGTTCGGATCTGTTCGTTTGCGGGCGCACCGTGGGGGCGCGCCGTAGAGAGGAGCTCGGTTTATGTTCGGCACGGCGCACTGGGGCCGCCAGCGGTCACACGGGTTTCTTTCGTACCTGCGGGCTCTGACCGCAGTCGCGGTCGTGGCGGCGACGTCGGCGGTTGTGGTGCCGATCGTCGTGACGAGCGCCTCATTGGCGGCGAGCACGAAGCGATCGGTCGCACCTCGCCGGTCCGGCCTCGGAATCCAGCCGGGCAAGATCAAGCATGTCTGGCTGATCATCCTGGAGAACAAGTCCTATGACGCGACGTTCACGGGCCTGAACAAGAACACCTACCTCTGGCGGACGCTGCCCGGGCAGGGTGTGCTCTTGAAGAACTACTACGGCACGGGGCACTTCAGCTTCGACAACTATCTGGCGTCGGTGAGTGGCCAGGCGACGCAGCCTGACACGCAGGCGGACTGTCCGATCTACAAGCACTTCGCGGGGCATGTGGACACCTCGGGGTCACTGAAGACGAACCCCAACTACGGTCAGATGACCTCCGCCCAGGGTCCGAACGGGATGATCGGCGCCAACGGCTGTGTGTACCCGGCGAACGTGCCGACGCTGTTCAAGCAGTTGGACGCGGCGAAGGTGAGCTGGAAGGGCTACGCACAGGACCTCGGCTATCCGGATGCACCCGGGCCGCCCCAAACGTCCCAGCCGCATGACGCCGGGGTGCGTTATTGCGGCGCTCCGTACGCGTCCCCCGGGCCCGCGAACAGCGCGGCGCAGGTGAACCCGTACGTCGCGAACGCGACCGATCAGTACCTGCCCAAGCACTTCCCGTTTCCGTGGTTTGAGTCGATCCTGAAGTCCGGTGATTGCAACGCGCGGCACATCGCCAGCCTGTTCGACCGGACCAACGGCCTGTACCGAGATCTCCAGCGCAAATCGACCACCCCGGCGTTCAGCTGGATCACGCCGAACATGTGTAGCGATGGCCACGACGCCGTCTGCTACGGCAACAATCTCTCAGGCGGATTCTCGAACCCGACCACGCCACGTGCGCCGAAGAACTACACCGGCGGGCTGTATTCCGCCGACCTGTTCCTCAAGCATGTGATTCCGGAGATCGAGAAATCGCCAGCGTTCAAGGACGGCGGGCTGATCGATATCACGTTCGACGAGGGCTACCCACCGTTCACCTACACCGACGACAGCTTCGCGAACTCGAAGCTCGTCGCGCCGAACGCGGCGACGTCGATCGCGGATGCCTCGGCCGCCGAGACCCTGTTCGGCCGCCGCGTGCACTTCGAGCCGACCGGGCCGAACACGCCGCTGGCCAAGGACGCTCACGGCAACGAGCTGTACCCGGGTCCCGGCTTCAACTCGTACATTGATCGCCCGAGCCGCTGTGTCAAGCAGAAGCTCCCGCGTCTGCCGGCAGGGACCTGCATCCTCGGCGGAGGCCACAATCCCCCAGGCGCACGCCCAGACGCCGCAGCAACGGCTGCGCCTGGGAGCTCGACGATCGCCGATAACGCGGCGGTCGCGACCGACCCGGGACGAACGGTCACCGGCACCGGCATCCCGGCGGGGGCGCTTGTCGGCAAGGTCACCGACACGCCGGTCAACGCGACCGCTCCGAACGACAAGGGCGGATTCGTGGACATCGGCTCGTTCACGCTCGTGAACGCCTCCGGCCGCCTTCTGCGGACGACGGCCGCGGTCAGCGGAGTCGTGCTCGGAGCGCGGACCCCGGCCAGCGACCCGCTGTACGACGCGAAGGACGCGACGACCGGCGGCGGGGACACCGGCAGCGTGCTGATCAGCCCCTACATCCGCCCGCACACGACCAGCACCGTCTTCTACAACCACTACAGCTGGCTACGCACGATCGAGGACCTCTTCAAGGTCGGCCGCGTTTCCAAAGGGCTGGACGGTCAGGGTCACATCGGCTACGCGGCTCAGCCCGGGCTCGCGCCGTTCGGCGCGGACGTGTTCAACCACCCCAAGGGCCAGCCGACGCCGCGATCGGGCGCGTACGGCCGTATTCCTGGCTGGCTGCCGAAGGCGACCGTTTCTGCGCACGCGACCCTCCTGGCGAGCACCCGCCATCGAGTGCTCGCGATCCAGGGGGATACCGTCGCGGTGACCGTCCGCGGCGGGCGGGCGCTGGCAACGGCCGTCGGGCCGACCGTGCCGCATGCGGGCCGGATCCCGATTCCGACGACGAGCCCGTGCACGTTCACCGTCAGGCTGACCGCCGGCAACAGTGCGATCCCGCTCCGTGCCCGAGCGTTCACGCTCGTCGATGAGCTCGGTCGGATTCACCATCCTCGCGTGACCGCGCCCGGCGGCGGCGCGCTCCCCCGACGGCTCCTGCCCGGCCAGACGCTGTCGCTGACCGTGCGCGACGTGCTGCCGACCGGCAACGGCAGCTTGCAATGGGCACCCACCGGCCCGCGGCCGATCGTCGCGTGGGACTTCAACGTCGAGATCGACTGAACGGCGAGTGCGATCGAGCGGCCGCTAATCGGGCGCGATGTTCTGGTTCAGTCTGAACAGGTTGGTCGGGTCGTAGCGACGTTTGATGGCACGGAGGCGGCGGTACGTTGGCTCGGGGTAGGCGTCGCGGACGCGCTTGTCACCCTCGTCTCCGAGGAAACTCACGAACGCGCCGGCGGGCCCTTCCCGCAGGGCGGAGTGCGAATCCGTCACCCACTCGTGCAGTTTGGCGGCGTCCTCGTCGGTGCGATACCTCACGGCAACCGTGACCATGAGGCGTCGGCGTCGGTGCGCGAAGGCGGTCGCCTCGGTGGGGATCCGGGCCATCGCGCCGCCCAGGACCCGGATCTGGATCGCCGCCATCGGCGAGGGCGCGATCCGCATCCGCTCGCACATCGTCTCGGCAGCGTGCTCGTCGATGTCGTCGCGGAAGCTCGAGCGCACTGTCATGGCCAGCGGCTCGGGCGCCGGCGGCGCAGCGTAGATCTCCGGGTAGGGCATCGGCTTGATCTGGTCGGCGAGCGGGGATGCGAGCTCGCGCAGCGGGGCGAGTGCCCGCTCCCCAGCTTCGACGCCCCCGGCGCACACGACAGTGATCATGAGCGCAGGTCGCCCATGATGTTCCTCTGGGATGAAAGGCAGCGCCGGTGCGGAGATGAGATGGGCGATCGTCGAGAGCTCGCCCGGAGCGGCGTCGGCGACCGCGACGAACGCCCGCAGGATCTCGGGCGTGCACGGGAGGATGAGCATGCCGCCGAGGACCGTGCTCAGCTCGTGGAGCCGGTAGCGCAGGCGCGTCACGACACCGAAATTCCCGCCGCCGCCTCGGAGCGCCCAGAACAGGTCGTGGTGGCGCTCACGATCCACATGGAGAGTGTCTCCGCCGGCGGTGACGAGCTCGACCGAGAGCAGGTCGTCGATCGTGAGTCCGTGCTTGCGGACGAGCCAGCCGATCCCGCCGCCCAGCGTGAGCCCGGCGATCCCGACCGACCCGGTGTCGCCGAACCCGGTGGTCAGCCCGTGCCGCGCGGCTTCGAGCGTGTACTGCCCGGCGGTCAGACCGGCCTGTGCCCAGGCGCTTCGGCCGACCGGGTCGATGTGGAGCCCACGCATCTCGCCCAGGTCGAGCACGATCCCGCCGTCGGAGGTGCTATGGCCGGCATAGCTGTGGGCACCGCCTCGAACCGCCAACTCGAGGTTGTTCCCGCGTGCGAACGAAACGGCGAGCGCGACATCGGATGAATCCGCGGCGCGGATGATCAGGGCGGGTCGGCGATCGAACGCCGCGTTTTGGACACACCGCGCCTGTTCGTATTCAGGGTCGGTGGGAGTGATCGCGGTTCCGTCGAGGGCCGCGCGCAGATCGGCAATCGGGCCGGGGCCAAAATCGGGGGTGAGATGGGTGCGTGAAGCCTGTGAACGCATGGGCGCCTCCGGGTCGCAGTGAACGTCTCGAGATCCCTCCGCCGGATGCTCACCTCCAGTGCGTTGGCCGGCTACACGAAACCCGCAAAGGCGGGCGGTGCAATCGGCGATAAACGCAATGGCCGCCGCGCCGCTCATGCCGTAGCGTTGTGAGCCGTGCCGCGGGAGCAACCGCACCGCTTGGGAGGGAGAGTCGAGCTCGGGATGGAGGCAACCCTGCGCCGTCTCGGCGAGTCGCTCACGGCCGAGACCGACGAGCTCGTCGAGACGATGTTCGCCCGCATGCTCGACGAGGTCCCGACGTTTGCGGCGGAGTCGCGCCCGGAGCTCGCCGCCGGCCTGCGAGCCTCCTGCTACGGCAACGTCCGGGCGGCGCTCGCTGCACTCGGGAGCGACCGCATCGCGCCGGCCGCGTCCCCGGCTGAGGCAGTGGATGAGGCGCGCGTCGCCGCGCGAGCGGGCGTGGAGCTTGAGCCGCTGCTCCACACCTACCGGATCGGTCACGCGGTCGTCCTCGAGCGGCTGATGGATCTGGTGGACGAGCTCGATGTCTCGGCACGCGAGCGCCGAAACGCCCTGCAGATCGGCTCCCGCTATCTGTTCACCTACGTCGACCGGGTCGTATCGCTGATCACGGAGGAGTACGCCGCGGAACGCGACCGCCTCATGCGCAGCAGCATCCAGCGCCGTGTGCAATTGGTCAGAGAAGCGCTGAGTGGCGCCACCGTCAGCGCCGCCGAGCTCGGTTATGACCCTGAACAGGAGCACCTCGGCCTCGTCGCCGACGGCCCTGAGGCGGAAGCCGCCGTTCGCGAGCTTGCCGAGGGGCTCGGCCGGCGACCGCTCACCGTCGCGATGAGCCGCGACACCACCTGGGCCTGGCTCGGCTCGCCGAAGCCGTTGGAAGCCGGGGAGTGGCGTCGGCTCGCCACGTTCTCCCCGCGGCACAAGACATTCCTGTGCTTCGGCGAGCCGGCCTTCGGCCTTCAGGGGTTCCGGGACACCCACGAGCAGGCGCTGGCCGCGCATCGGGTCGCTGCGCAGTTTCCACAGCCGATCACGCGCTACGACGACGTTGCTCTGGAGGCAGCGCTGCTCGTCGACACGCGGACAGCCCGTGCCTTCGTCAGACGCGAACTCGGCCCGCTAACGAACGGCGATTCGCGGACCGAACAGCTTCGGAGAACCCTTCGGGCGTACCTCAGCACCGGCCTCAACGCGGCCGCCGCGGCGGCGATGCTCGGCATCAACGACCGAACAGTCGCGTATCGCATCCGCGGGATCGAGCAGCTCCTCGGGCGAAGCGTGGCGACCCGCAGCGCGGAGCTAGCGGCTGGGCTACGGTTGCACGCCGTGTTCGCGGCGCAGCAGGGACGGCGCTGAGCCGCGATTCAGCCGGAGCGCAGCCCGCAGATGACAGCGCTGAGCCCGCGCCGCCAGAAGCATTCGACCTCGTCGAACCCCGCGTCGCGCAGCGCACCAAGCTCAGCGTCCAACGGGAAATAGCGGTCCTCGTCAGCCCAGGCCGCGAAATGCCCGCGGGCCTCCGCGTCGGTGATCCCGTGATCGCCCATGCGCTCCGCCATCCGATCGAACACGAGCCCGTTGAGCCGCGCGCCCTCGGTCACCGCGGCGTCGAGGTTCAGCAACACGCCACGCGGCGAGAGCGCGTCGTAGATGGCTCGGTACAGCGCCGTCTTGGTTCCCAGATCATGGACATGGTGAAGCGCCAACGACGCGACCACCGCGTCCGCCGCCAGCAGCGGATCCAGAAAACTTGCCTGCCGAAACGCGACCCGACCGTCAAAGCCGGCCAGTCGCCGGCGGGCCTCGGAAAGCATGTCCGCGTCGACGTCGAGCACCGTGACCCGCGCACCGGGGAGCCCGTCGAGCACCGCGGAAGCCAGCGCGCCCGTGCCGCCGCCCAGATCGAGAACGTGAGCGTTCGCCGGGGCGAGCGCCGCGAGCACCTCCACGCCTGTCGCGATCATCTCGTCGTAGTGAGGAATGAAGCGCCGAATCTCAACGTCGTAGCCGTCGGCATCGACGCGGAGATGACGCTTGACCGAATGCGTCTCACCGGACACGACACGAGCCTAGATGATCTAGCGGCGCTCGCCCGCTGGGATCGGCTCGGCCAGCGCCGCGCGTCCGGGAGCGGCCGGGAACGGGTCCCCGAAGTACTGGGTCTCGTGCGTGACGAGACCGTCGGTGATCTCCATGATGCTGACCGAGTAGCTGGGTGCGCCGTCGTAGGTGATCACGCATTCGCTGACCCAGATCTCGCCGCCACCGAGGATCCGGCGGACAGTGAAGTGGCGTTCGGCCGGGTGCGCGCCACGTTGCGCCTGGATCCGTGACCGGCCTCGGAAGCGCTCACCGGACTGCGGGTAATCGAGGATCGCGTCGGCAGCGTAGATCGCGTGTTCGGCGTCCCCGTCTCCGCGCTCGGAGGCCTCCCAGTGCTGCTGGATCCGAGCTTGGATTTCGGCGTCACGATCCATGGCTCATCCCTGGGAGGTGTAGGACGACGGCATCGACTCGGGCGCGCGCCTGTCCCATCCGTGAAATGGCGCGTAGTCATGAGCCTCCCACGCTTCGCGCAGCCCGGGCGTGCTGAGGTCCCAGTCGGGGCGGATCTCGCGGGTGACGGTCCGGAGGTCGCTCCAGAGATCGACGAACGAGGGACGTCCCCAGAACCAGTAGCCGTTATAGATGCTGTGAACGACCAGTCCGGGCCTGAGGACGAGCGTATGGGGGACCATCGGGTCGTGCTCGGGGTCGGTGTATTCCTGGATGTCGAGATCCTTTTGGACGGTTCGCTCCGGGTCTGAGAGGAACGGCCACTGGGCGCCGACCGAGGCGCGGAACTCCTGACTTGTGTGATGGGTGTCGGTCGAGATGGTGGCGACCTTCGTATAGCCCACCGCGATCTTGGGGTAGTTGGCGGCGAGTTCGAGATGCTGCTGGTGCTCCTTGGGGCAGTAGTGCCCGCGCGCCAGCGTGAGGATCATGGGGTCGTCGCCCTGGATCTCGCTGAGCTTTCGAGAGACGGTCTCGTGATCGGGCAGCTCGTAGTCAGGGAAGGCGCCGCCGGGGACGATGTCGCTGCGCATGATCTGCTCCTGTCTGCGGTTGACGAGTGACGTGCGTCGCGAGGCAGAACGATGACCGCTCTCGCATCCCATCGCGCCCGGTGATCCACGGGTCCGAACCCTGGTCCGCCGCCCGCGTGCGGACCAGTGGTGACACGGGCGCGATCGAAGCCGTTCGGGTCCACACTGAACCCGGTCAACGGGCGTCGCGGCGCCAGAAAAGGGGGGTCATCGGAATGAGTGCCTACACGCCGGTGTGCGAGTTGCTGGGGATCGAGCACCCGATTGTGTCGGCGCCGATGGCTGCGGATGCCCGGCTCCCCGCCGCGGTCTCAAATGCCGGCGCCCTCGGCACGATGGGCCTGTGGTGGGTCGACGACGCCGGCGATCTGGTCCGTGAAACGGCAGCGCTGACCGACCGTCCGTTCGGCGGCAACTTCGCGCTCACCTCCGATCAGCACCGTCGCGTCGATCAGGCCCTTGCTGCCGGACTGCGGATCGTGTCGTTCATCTTCGGCGATCCCCAGGGCTACGTCGATCTGGTGCACGACGCCGGGGGGCTGGTTCTGCATACGGTTGGCAGCGCCGAGGAAGCCCGGCGCGCAGTCGGATCTGGCGTGGACATCATCGTCGCCCAGGGCTGGGAGGCCGGCGGTCACGTCTGGGGTGGTGTGGCGACGCTCCCGCTCGTGCCCGCGGTCGTCGACGCGGTGGCACCGGTACCGGTCATCGCGGCCGGTGGGATTGGCGACGCTCGAGGCGTCGCGGCCGTGCTTGCCCTCGGTGCCCAGGCCGCGTGGCTGGGCACCCGGTTCCTCTTAGCCGACGAGATGCCGATCCACGAGGAATACCACCGCCTGCTGACAGCGGCGACCGAGACCGATGCCGAGTGGTACGCCAACCTCTATGAAGTCGGGTGGCCGGATGCTCCTCACCGCGCGCTCCACAACTCGACGGCTGAGCGGTGGGAGGCGGCGGGCCGCCCGCCACCAGGGAGCCGGCCGGGGGAGGGCGAGGTGATCGCGCACTTCCCATCGGGCGAGCCCATCGTTCGATATTCGCCGGCGCCCCCACTCGTGGGAACCACGGGCGAGATCGAAGCGCTCTCGCTGTGGGCCGGGCAGAGCGTTGCGCTCGCCAAGCAGCGACAGCCCGCAGCGAAAATCGTGGCCGAACTCGTCTCACGCCTGTAGCCGTCCCCAGGGGCGTGCGTTTGCCGGGCCGCCTGCGCATCGCTTGCGCGGTCTGGGTCCGGCGTCTACGCTGCGGTCGGTCAATCCGGAGTGGGGGTGGTGCGTAGTGACCGGTGGGGTGTGGCGGAGAATGCTGACGTCGTTGCTGCTTGCGTCGGGGGCGCTGGCGGCGATCCCGGTCGCGGCGCAGGCGACCTCGCTCACCGAGTTCCCTGCAAACGGGGGCCTGGGCGCGGGTCATGATCCGCTCGGTATGGACGTTGGCGCCGACGGGAACCTCTGGTTCACGGACGCGAGTACCGCCAACGCGATCGGCCGGATCACACCGTCCGGGGCGGTCCACGAGTTCCCAACCGGGCTGACGCCTCCCGCCCAGCCGTTCGATATCACCCAGGGGTCCGACGGGAACATGTGGTTCGCCGTGACCGGCAACGCGCCCCACAATGGGATCGGCAGGATCACGCCTTCGGGCGCCGTGAAGGTGTTCGGGGCGCCGACGACAGAGCCGAACATGGCTCCCACGGAGTTGACGGTCGGTCCGGATGGAAATGTGTGGTTCCTCGACCCGGCAACTCCGGCGATCGACCGGATCACCCCTGCGGGCGTGATCAGCGAGTTCACGAACCTCCTGCCCCCCGGGGCGATGCCGGAGACGCTCACGGCGGGCGCCGACGGAAACATGTGGTTCACGGATAAGTTGAAGGGCGCGGTCGGCCGGGTGACCCCGGACGGGACGATCACGGAATTCCCGACGAACGCAGCGGGGTCGGCGCCGACCGAAAGCACCCTGGGCGCCGACGGGAACGTCTGGTTCAGTGACCCCGGCGTTCCGGCCGTCGGACGCGTCACCCCGGATGGGACCGTCACCGAGTTCACGCAGAGCGACGGGCTCAACGCGCAGGCCGACCCTGACCCGATGACGCTCGGTCCGGATGGCAACGTGTGGTTCATCGACCAGAACTCCGGGGACCGGTCGGTCGGCCGGATCACGCCTTCCGGGAAGATCACCGAGTTCGACAAGGGCCTCAGTCAGAACAACGCCCAGGACGACATCACGGTCGGGGCCGACGGCAACATCTGGGTCGAGCAGGCATCGCAGGACCAGATGGCACCCGGAGGGGTGGCGAGGATCACGACCTCCGGGGTGATCACCGAGTTCACGGCCGGCCTCAACAAGAACCCGGGTCAGGGCTCGGACGGCGATGCCCTGCTCACCGGCCCGGACGGAAATCTGTGGTTCAGCGATCGCGGCTCGCTGGCGATCGGAAGGATCTCACTCCAGATTCCTCCAAACGTCACCACGGGCGCCGCCAGCGCCGTCGCGGCTACGACCGCGACCGTGGCGGGAACGGTCACACCGATCGGCGCGCAGACGACGGTCAACTTCCAGTACGGGAGGACCTCGGCGCTCGGATCGACGGCGGGGGCGGGCACGCTGACGGCCAGCGGCGACCCCGCCAACGTCAAAGCCAATCTCACCGGCCTCGCGCCAGGGACGACGATCTTCTACCGCGTGGCGGCGAGCAACGGTTTCGGTGGGACCGTGACCGGCACCGTGCACTCGTTCAAGACGACCGGTCGCGCGCAGACGACGCAGACGACGACGGCGACCGTCGGCAATCAGCAGATCCAGCTGGTGACGCCGTCGCTGCTCACCTGCACCGCGAAGGCGAAGACCCTGAGCGTGACGCTGCGCTCGCTCGCGATCGCGCACTCGCGCGCCGCCCAGCTCCGCTTCGCCAGCGCGGCGTTCTTCACCGACAGGGGCGTCAGGCACACCCACAAGCGGACGATCCGCCACAACGGCCACAAGCGCACAATCACCGTCGTGTCGTTCACCGCGAACGCCGTCGCGCACCGGCTGCCGGCGACGCCCGTCCTTCGGCTCGGGGGCCTGAGGTCAGGCACCCACACGTTGCGGGTCACGGTCTCCTACAAGAAGACGGTGACGGTTCACCACCACAAGAGAACGGTCACCGTCACCAAGACGGTGAGCGCGAACTTCAGGGTCTGCTAGGCCCGGCGTCGGGTCGCCACCCGTCGGTATCGCGGCTCGAGCAGGCCGCTCACTGAGGGAAGCGAAAGAACCCGCGCGGGGTGCCGATCATCATGGTGGATGGAGATGCCTCTGGCACTCGCCGCAGCGCTGTTCTTTGCGCTCGGCACCGTTCTGCAGCAGCGGGTCGCCTCCTCGGCGTCTGCTGAGGAGGCCGTCAAGCTCGGATTCCTGCTGCGCCTTGCCCGACGACCCGTCTGGTTGGCGGGCATTGCCAGCGACGCCGTGGGCTTGGTCTGCCATGCGGGAGCGCTGGCGACGGGACGCCTGGTCGTCGTCCAGCCGATCCTGGCGACAAGCCTCGTCTTTGCGTTGCCGATCGGTGCGTGGCTTGACAAACGACGGGTGTCGGCCCGCGAGCTACTCGGTGCCGCGGCGGTGGCGGCCGGGCTCGCTGTGTTCCTGATCGTGGCCGACCCGTCCGCCGGCACCAACGACGCCTCCGGGCGGACGTGGATCGTTGTGTTCGCCGCGTGCGGGGCCGCATGCGCCGCGCTTGTGGCGCTCGCGCGCGGAGCGACCAGCGCGCGTAGGGCGGCGCTGCTCGGCTCCGCTGCCGGCGTGCTGTTCGGGCTGTGCGCCGCGCTCATCAAGGCCACCGTCATGCGTCTCGACGGCGGGTTGGTCCACGTCATCGCCGACTGGCACGTGTGGGCGCTGGCGGTGATCGGCTACGCGAGCATGGCGCTCGGCGAGCAGTCGCTCCAGGCCGGCCCGCTGGCCCCGGCACTCGCGACCCAGACCGCGCTCGACCCAACCACGAGCCTTGCACTTGGCGTGTTCGCATTCAGCGAGCAGATCCATGAGAGCACCATTGGCACGATCGGCGCACTCGGCGGAATGGCACTCATGATCGCCGGAATTGTGGTGCTCGTGAACGGCGCACGGGGCCGACAGGAGGTCATCGCCGCCGCCGCGACGCTTGAACTCGCGTAGCTCAGCGTGCCGCCAGCCAGCCGTCTGCGACAGTCGGAGTAGATGCAGGGTCAGTCAATTGAGCAACGGGCGCTTTCAGCGGCGTCCGCGATTGCGGCGCGGCACGGCGTGCCATGCGAGCAGGCGGCGGTGATCCACGCGGGCAGCAACGTGCTCGTTCATCTTCGACCGGCCCCGGTCGTCGCTCGCGTCATGACCGGAACGGTGGTGCTCCATGACGATCCGCAACGGTGGCTCGAGCGCGAGATCTCCGTCCTTTGCTTCCTCGCGCCCGCGGGCATCGCCGTCCGACCGAGCCCGCTGATCGCCCCGGGTCCCTATGAGCACGATGGGCTGTGGATGACCCTGTGTGAGTGGGTGGAGCACCAAGACCACGACGGGCCGGGCGACGATCCCGAGGCGTTCGGCCGAGCTCTCCGCGATCTGCACTCCCGGTTGGCCACGTTCACCGGCGAGCTTGGAGGTTTCCTTGACGTCTGGCACGACATCGAGCGGCTGCGTCGGCAGCTCCGGCCAACGGACGCGCTCAGCGCGAAGACCATCGACGCGCTTCGTCAGCGGTTGCTCGCACTCCGCGCCCCGGTGTTCGAAACTCCACGACCCGTGCAGGCGCTGCACGGCGATGTGTCGCTGAGCAACCTGTTTCGCACGGGGAGCGGCCTTCTCTGGAGCGACTTCGAGGACACCTTCCGCGGTCCGGTCCAGTGGGATGTCGCGAGTTACGTGATGAGCCTCCGCGATCGCGGTGCCGATTCGGCGTTCGTCGCCCGCGTGCTCGGCGAGTACGGGTGGCCCGACGAGCGACAGCTCATCCCGTTCAATGAGGCGCACGATCTGTACGGCGAGATCTGGAGGCTGTACGACGCCCAGCGGCGCCGGCCCTGACGGGCCGACCGCGTCACCCCGCGTGGCCCGTGTGTCGGCACGATTACGATGGATGAGAGTGATCGGCGATCGATGGGGTGTGACAGGGGAGGAAATCGCGCGCCGGTACCCCTGCGACGAGCTCGTCCCCGATCCGGTCCTTGAAGCGTGGCGCGGCGTGACCGTGCGTGCCCGGCCCGAGCGCGTGTGGCCGTGGGTGGCGCAGATCCGGTTGGCGCCGTACTCATACGACTGGATCGACAACCTTGGACGCAGGTCACCCCAAGCTTTACGCGGCCTCTCCGAGCCGGTCGTCGGCGAGCCGTTCAGCACGGCCCTGGGCGGGCGGCGGGTCGGCCGGATCCTCGCCGTCGAACCATGTCAGCAGCTCACCGCAACGATCATGGGTGCGGTCATGTCGTACGTGCTCGTCCCGGTGGATGACGGCCTGCAGACGCGGCTGCTGCTCAAGGTGGTGAGCGCCGGTGCGCGCATCATCGCCCCGCTGCTGTCCGTTGGCGACCTGATCATGGCGCGGCGGCAGCTGCTCAATCTGGCGGCGCTCGCCGAGCGTTCTGCAGCCCCCTGACCGGGGCACGTCACATTCCGTCCGCCGGTTGTTCAAGCGTCCGCTTGATGGCGGCAAGGCCCTGCTCCATGGCGCGGGCCGTCGCCTCAGCAAGCCCGTCAGGGCGCAGGTCAGCTGTCCACACGAATCGGGTGCGGCCACCGTCCTCGGGAAGGGCCTCCGCGGCGCCGTTGTGGTGGCTGTAGGGGCCGTCGACGATCGACCACGCCAGGCGTCGATGTTCGTCGTCGCACGCCAGGATCTCCTCGCGCAGTACCGCCCCGGAGGCGAACGTCACGATCCGTGCGTCGCCGTCACGGCGGCAGTCGGTGACGAACCCGGCGGCGAGTCGTCTGTCGAGCGCATCCCAGTCGCGCAGGGCGTCCCACACGGCATCCACGTCGGCTTGGACGACAACCTGCCGGCGTATCGAGGCCATCGCGTCTCTCCTATCAGTCCGTGGGCATATCGTCGGTCTCATGCTCGCGGCGAGCGCGATCTCGCGCATCGGGCGAATGGAGCGGGTTGTCCGTGCCCGGACCTCAGACGCGGCCCCCCTGAGCCTCAGTCTCCGTCATGAAACGCGAATCGATGCCGATCGTCGACATCCTCGAGGTGACAGCGGCGGGCCTGCGCGAGCGCGGCTTGAGTCGCGTCGCGCTGTTCGGGACACGCTTCACCATCGAGACCGGGCTGTTCGGCGCGCTCGATGGCGCTCGCCTGGGGGCTTGGCGGATTGTGTACATCAGTTGTACACAAGGCGCCAAAGGGTCCTGGGATGACGGCCTTCGTTGTCATCCCGCCCACGCCGCAGGAAATTGACGAGATCCATCGCGTCTACCTCGAGCTCGCAACAGCCGGCCGCACCTCTGCAGCCGGTGTCGAGGCGCTCCGTGACATCGCCCGGGCGATCCGCGGGCGCGACCGAATCGACGCCGTCGTCTTGGCGGGCACCGCGACCACGTCGGCGATCTGACCACGGCGACCGAGTGTTCGTCAGCGAACGGGTCACGCCCTTGCATATGCCGGGGCGTGACCCTAGCGTGCACGCCGTGTGACGAGTCTGTGACCCCTGACCCCACCACGGTCCCCGAGGGTACGGTGCGCGCAGAGTCGGCCGTCGGCTGGGTCGCTGAGGGCATCGGCAGGGTGCCCATGGACTATTTGAGGAGGTAGGTAATGCTCACGCGGGATGTCACTCGGCGGAGGTTCCTCGCAGCCGCGGGCAGCGGTGTCGCGGCAACGATGATCTCGGACAGCATCGCGCGGGCTCTGGCGATCCCGGCGCACCGCTCGACCGGGTCATTGAGCGACGTCGAGCACATCGTGGTGCTGATGCAGGAGAACCGGTCCTTCGACCACTACTTCGGCGTGATGCGCGGCGTCCGCGGATTCGGGGATCCACACCCCGCGGTCCTGCCGAGCGGCAACCCGGTGTGGGACCAGGCCGACGGCGACACCGTTGTCCCCCCGTTCCGGCCGGACATCGGGGATCTGGCGCTCACGTTCTTCGAGGATCTCGACCACGGTTGGGACAAGACCCACGAGATGTTCGATTCAGGGAACTGGGACCAGTGGCTCGCCGCTAAAACCCCAGCCTGCATGGCACACATGCAGCGGTCGGACTTGCCGTTTCACTACGCGCTCGCGGACGCGTTCACGGTCTGTGATGGGTACTTCTGCTCGATGCTGGGCCCGACCGACTCCAACCGCTACTACATGTGGACAGGGTGGGATGGCAACGACGGTAAGGGCGGCGGCCCTGTCATCGCCAACGATGAAATCGGGTACAGCTGGACGACGTACCCCGAGCGTCTGCAGGCGGCCGGCGTCAGCTGGAAGATCTACCAAGACGTCGGCGCCGGCCTCGACGCGGCGCACTTCTGGGGCTGGGGACCGGATCCGTACATCGGCAACTTCGGTGACAACTCGCTGCTCTACTTCCTCCAGTACCAGAGCGCCGCGCCCGGTAGTCCGCTGTACGCGAACGCACGGACTGGAACCGACGTGAAGAACGGCGGCACCTATTTCGACGTCCTCGCCGCGGATGTGAAGAACGGCACACTTCCAAGCGTGTCCTGGATCGTCGCGCCCGAGGCGGTCACCGAGCATCCAGCATGGCCGGCCGGCTATGGGGCCTGGTATACAGCCGGCGTCCTCGATGCACTGACGAGCAATCCCGATGTCTGGTCAAAGACGGCGCTGCTCATCTGCTTTGACGAGAACGACGGCTTCTTCGACCATGTCGTGTCACCGTACCCGAACGTTGGCGCCCTTCCCGGGAAGTCGACCGTGCCGCTCGACAACGAGTTCTTCGCCGGGAAGGCGGGCACGCCCGGCGGCCTCGACGGGGTGCCGGGGCCCTATGGTCTCGGAGTCCGGGTGCCGATGCTCGTGGTGTCGCCCTGGAGCACCGGCGGCTGGGTCTGCTCGGAGACGTTCGACCACACATCGCTCATCCGTTTGATCGAGAGGCGGTTCGGCGTCAGCGAACCGAACCTCACACCGTGGCGACGGGCCGTGTGCGGGGACCTCACCTCCGCGTTCGACTTCACGCACGTCAACGACCGTCTCCCGTCGTTGCCGAGCACTGCCCAGTACAAGCCGACCGGACAGCCGAAGCCGACCTACACCCCGACCCCGCCAGCGATCGGCTCGGTTCCCACGCAGGAGTCGGGCGTGCGGCCTTCCCGCAGACTGGGCTACCGGTTCGACGTCGCGTTGGCGGTGCGCCCAGATGCGCTCGTGATCGCGGCCACCAATCCAGGAGCCTTGGGCGTGCACCTTCAGGCGCGGTCGCGAACCGTTCCCGGCGCGCCCTACAGCTATACGGTCGGGCCGGGGGATGAGATGACGACGACGCTCCCCAACCCCGGCGCGTACGACCTTAGCCTGCACGGGCCGAACGGCTTCTTCCGCCACTTCGCCGGGTCGCGCGAGACCGTGGTCGTCGTCGAATCGCGCATCGATTCACGCAGCGGACGACTCCGGGTTCGCCTCACCGCCGAACTGGGTCGCGACGAGCGGCGTCGGGGCCGCGGCCCGGATCGACACCACCATGGCATCGTTGTCCGTCTGAGCGATGCCTACGGCCATGACCGTGCTGTCGATCTTGACGAGCCGCACGAGCTCACGGTCGACACGAACCACTCGGGCGGGTGGTACGACATCAGTCTCACGACGTCAAGCGATCCAAGCTTTGCTGTCGGGCTCGCTGGCCGGATCGAATCTGCCGCGCGCCTGACCAGCGACCCACAGCTCGGACACGCTTAGTCTGCTTGGGCCGGGTCAGCCGCCGCCGTCGCTTTGCTGCGACGGATCGCAGATAGGATCGCCCTATGGCGGCCTCCACCGTGTACGACTTCAACCGGGGATGGCTGTTCGGCGGCGAGTACGTCGCCACGTCCGAACAGACGGGGTTCGACGACAGCCACTTCGTCGAAGTGACGCTTCCGCACACGGTGACCAATCTGTCCTGGGGCGACTGGAATCCGGCCGCCTGGCAGAAGAAGTGGATCTACCGCAAGCGCTTTGACAGTTCGGCTCTCCCTCCCGGAAGGGTGTTCGTCGATTTTGACGGCGTGATGACCAGCGCGCGGTACTTCCTGGATGGACGCGACGTGGGGCTCCATCAGGGCGGGTACCTGCCGTTCTCGCTGGAGCTGACGTCTCACATACCGCCAGGCCAACATGTGCTGGCTCTCAGGGTGAACTCGGAATGGCAGAACGTTCCACCGGAGGGTGACCCGCGGGGTGCCTGGACGATCGACTTCCTCGAACCGGGCGGGATCTACCGGGACGTGACACTTCGCGTCGTCCCCGACGTATTCATCGCCGACGTCTTTGCACTGCCGCAGGGGGTGCTGAGCGCTTCTCCAACGCTCCGCGTCGGGGTCACGATCGACGCAGCGAGTGCGCTGGCTCAGGCCGTGGACGTCCAGGTCGAACTGATCGACGGCACGGCAACCGTCGCCTCCGGATCGACGTCGGCGCCGATCACGACGGCGGGTGCCCACGCTGTCGCGCTCACGTTGACGGGGCTCGGCAAACCCCAGCTGTGGTCGCCGTCGAGCCCGAAGCTGTACACGGTCCGCACGACGCTCATTGATCACAGCGGGGCGGAACTGCACTCGCTCGATACCAGAACGGGATTCCGCCAGGCGGAGTTCAAGCTCGACGGCTTTCACCTCAACGGCCAACCTTTCAAGCTCTTCGGCCTGAACCGACATCAGCTGTTCCCGTATCTCGGCATGGCGGCGAGCGAGCGGCTTCAGCGCCGCGACGCCGAGCTACTGAAGAACACGCTCAACTGCAACATGGTCCGGTGCTCGCACTATCCCCAGTCGCCGCATTTCCTCGACGCGTGCGACGAGCTGGGCCTCATGGTGTGGCAGGAGCCGCCGGGTTGGCAGTACGTCGGCACGGACCAGGGATTTCAAGCCCTCGTGGTGCAGAACGTCCGCGACATGGTGCTGCGCGACCGCAATCGGCCATCGGTGATCGTGTGGGCGACGCGGCTGAACGAGACGGGCAATCCGACAGCGCTCTACAAGCAAACGCGCCAGACGGCTCAGCAGATCGACGGCTCACGACCAACGAGCGGGGCGATGCGCATCTACTCCAAGAACGACTGGGCGCAGGACGTGTTCGCGTACGACGACTACAGCCTCCACGACAACCCCCAAGCCGCTCCGCTCAGACCGCCGATCGCGGGCGTCCCGTATTTCGTCAGCGAGGCCGTGGGCGCGCTGGACGGTGCGCCGTTGTACCGCTGGGTCGACAGCAGCGCCACACTCGCAGAGCAAGCCGAGCTCCACGCGCGCAAGCACAATGCCGCCCGAGCGAATGCGGCATACGCGGGTCTGCTCGGGTGGGCCGGAATCGACTACCAGTCGTTGAGCGGCGGCAACCGGGTATGGCACACCCTGAAGTGGGCCGGCGTGCTCGACACGTTCCGGGTCCCAAAGCCGGCCGCGGCGTTCTACCGCTCGCAATGCAGCCCCGCGGAGAACCCGGTGATCCTGCCGGTCTTCTTCTGGGACTTCGGGACCTCGTCTCCGAACGGGCCCGGGAAGAACGCGATGATCGCGACCAACTGCGACTTCCTCGAGGTCACCATCCAGGGGCATCCGGCGGTCCGTGCCTCGCCCGACCGACAGCACTACGGACATCTCGACCATCCGCCGGTGTTCGTCGACCTCACCACCGCCAAGGGCGCGCACCCTCCGGAATTGACGATCGACGGGTACGTCGGGACGACGAAGGTCCACACCATCACGATGTCCGCAGACACCGCGGGAGATCGGCTCGAGTTGTCGATCGAGGACGCGACGATCGAGGCCGACGGACACGACGCGACGCGGTTCACGTTCCGCGCCGTTGACATGTACGGCAACCAACGGCCCGGCGTCACCGGCGACGTGTCGCTGTCGCTGTCCGGCGAAGGCATTCTCACCCCGAACACGTTCGCGTTTCACACCTACGGCGGAGTGGGAGGTGGGTATATCCGTGCCTATCCCCGTCGGCTCGGGACGGTCACGCTCACGGCCAAGCACCCCACCCTCGGGACGGCAACCGGCTCGCTCGAGGTCGTACCGACCCAGATGCAGTGGATCTAGGCGCTGGGTTTCGAGTCGTCAGCTCGCGTGCTGGTCAGGAGGCGCCGGTCAACTCCGTGACCGAGCGCGAGCAGAGCGCTCTGTCACGGGACAGCTGCGCGCAGACCGAGTCGGCGAGACGAGCGCTGCCCGCCTGCGCGATCAGGAGCCGCTCGGAGACGAGCATCATGCAGCGCAAGCGGTCCGCCGCCGGCGCGGCAGCGCAGCGCTCGTAGGTGACGCGCGGCGGTTCCCAGCCGGGGATGTACTGCCGGTAGGACGCCTCGGCGTACGTGCACACCGCCTGGAAGCGGCTGGCGAGCGACCCACACGGCAACGTGCGCTTTCCGGCCGGGGCGTGCGCATGGCGCCCCTTCACCGGATCACCCTTGGAGTACTCCATGAGGACGCCAGACCAGCAGGCGCTGAGATCGGCTGCTCGCCGGAGCGGGTCGCACAGCACCAAGGTGCCGTTCAGTGACAGGCGGGTTCGCGCCCAGAGCTCGTGTCCGACGGCGTGGAGGCAGTTCTCGAAGTTGCCCGTGTCGTCTTTGACCGGCTGACAGAAATCGAGAAGCCCCCCCACCAACCGCGGCTGGGGCAGCTGTGCGCGGTCGAGTCTCTCCATCACGAATCCGTGCATGCATGCGGCCTTGAACGCGTAGCCACAGTCACCGAGCGCCTGGCTGAGTCCGAGGCGTCGGGTCGAGAGTTCCATTCCCGCGTAGTGGGCCGTGTCCGACAACGGTCTGAGATCGACGTTCCGCCCGCCGTCTCGTGCGTGGTGAGAGACGTAGCCGAGCAGGGCTCCGGTCGCCTGGGGATGCTGGTAGGCGTACTCCAGCACCGCCGCGTTCACACAGCTGAGATACGTCTGGGCGCGTGCGTCCCGGCAACCCGTCAGCACTCGCGCGTACGGTGCGTCGGCGCCCTGGCTGAGCGTCACCGCGACCGCTGAGACGGCGAGCACCACGCCGGCCAGGAGCCAGGCGGTGATCCTGCCTCGGCCTGCTCGGCTGGGGCGCTCGTGAGCGATTCGCATGGTGCCAGCGGACGCAGGTCACGCCCCGCCGGTCAAGTCTATGTGCTTCTCAGGCGTGAATGCCGGGCGCGGTGAGTGCCCGTGGTGGCGCTCGCGATCGGATAGGCTCCGCGCGCACCTGCCCGCCATGGCCGCCCTGTTGCTTCTCGCCGATGTCGCGTCGCCGAGCTCTTCGTCCTCGGGAACGTCGGCCTGGGTGTACGTGGGGATAGCGGTCGCGGTGGCCGTGATCGGGCTGGGCATCCTGTGGTTGTTGCGCTCGCGGCGATCGGGCCGGGGTGTCGCCGATGGCGAGACCACTTCGGCGGCGGATGAGCAGACCGACGACACGCGTGACTGATGAGTTACGGCACCGCGCTGGCACTGACGCTCGCGATCGAATGCCCTCTCTACACAGTCGCCCTGTGGCGCTACGCCCAGTGTCGCCCCGCGGCCGGGGCGCTGCGTGGGCTGGCGGTTAACCTCGTCAGCCATCCGCTCGCAATCGGCCTCACGTTGCCGGTACTCGGCGTTCTCATCGGGTTCTGGTGGGCGGTGGTCGTGATCGAGGTCGGCGTGTTCCTGCTCGAGGCGGCGCTGCTGCGCGTCTCGATCCCGAGCGTCGACTTCGATCGTCTCGGTCGGATCGCGCTCGTCTGCAACGTCGTGTCGCTGAGCGTCGGTCTCGCCCTTCTCGCCTGAGGCCCCGTCGAGGGTGGTTACTCGGTGCTGGTCGCGAGCGCCAGACCGAAGGGGCTTCCCTCCGAATCGCGGCAGACCGCCCACCGCTCGCCGGGGTGGACCACGGTCCCGCCGAGCGCCGCCACCCGGTCGAGAGCCGTCGACATCTCCTCGACCGTGAAATACGGCAGCGAGAACGAGTCGCCGGGACCTCGCCCGCGCGCATGGACACCGACATTGACCGCCTCGCCATGGGTTTGCCAGCCCTCGCCCTCCGGCTCACGGCGGCCGTCGAGCTCCACGCCGAGGACCCCGGACCAGAATCGCTGAGCGCGCTCAGGATTGTCCGCGGGGAACTCGATCAGTGCGGGTCTGACGACGGCCATCGCGTCCCGTCAATCTAGCGTGAACGATGATGCCTCCTCGGCATGACCGCGTCGGGAGGGCGGCGCGCGTCGCCAAGGTCCGTGCAAGCACGATCGCAAGATCGTGCAAACCCCCGCCCGTAAGGTCGCGCTTTCAGATGGCGAGGAAAGGAAGCGCAGTGGGACCGACAACCAATCAACAGCTGGTACCGGAGGGACCCCTCGTGGGTGGGGACTGGCTCCAGGCCAAGCTCGACGATCCCCGCGTGCGCGTGCTCGACGTTCGAGGTCGGCATCCGAGCTCGGCGCTGCCGCACGCCAAGCGCGCCGAGTATGCGGCCGGGCACGTCCCGGGTGCGGTGTTCGTGGACTGGGAGCACGATTTCATCGACGCCGACGATCCCGTGCCCGTGCAGGTCGCGGCGGCCGAGGCGTTCGCCGCCCGCGCCGGCGAACTCGGCGTCGGCGACCGCGATCTGATCGTCACCTACGACGACTACTACGGGATCTTCGCCGCACGCGTGGCATGGGCTTTCCGCTACCACGGCGCCGAGTCACGCGTGCTCGACGGCGGTTGGACGACGTGGGAAGAGGAAGGGCGCCCGATCAGCACGGAGCGCGTCCAGCCTGAGCGACGGCCGTTCGTGGCCCAGCCCAGGGCGAAACTGCGCCGGACGCTGGCCGACGTCCAGGAGGCCCGGGGCCGCGGTGCCACCCTGGTCGATGCTCGTCCTCGACATCTGTTCCTCGGTGAGCCGGGCACGGCCAACACCGGGCACATTCCCGGCTCGCGATGCCTTCCCTATCAGGAGCTGGTGGACGGCGCGACCGGTCTGTGGGCAGCGCCAGACGCCCTGAGGCGGCTGATCCGTGACGCCGGGATCGATCCCGACCGGCCGCCGCGCGAGCTGATCGCGACCTGCGGAAGCGGCGTCTCCGCGACGGTCGCGCTGCTCTCTCTGGAGCGGATCGGGATCCACGCCGACGGTGTCTACGACGGGTCGTTCAACGAGTGGAGCGCGGCCGACGCGCCCATCGAATACGGCTCCGCGCGCTGAACGCGAGTTCCACTCGATGTCCTCGGCGGTGATCCCGCTCGTCGCGGTCGAGCGACTGGTCCAGCTGCTCGTCTACCTGTGCCCGGCGATGGCCGGATTCCCACCGCTGGTGGACGAGCCACCATTTCTGCGTCCTGGCTACGAGCGCCCGCCCACCGACCGGGACGGCCGCACGTGGTGGCCCGACGAGCGAGCCGTCAGCCAGCTCTACGCCCGCGTCGACTCCGAGCTCGCAACTCGCCTCGCCCGCCGGCTGCGCCCTCAACCGCAAGGCGTGTTCGACGCCCCTATCCGATCGAACGTCCCGGGCGGGCTCGGCGGGCAGGGCGATTGCTCAATGAACGGCGAAACGACTTCACGGCATCACGCTCCTGTTGATCAGCGTCCAAACGCGCCGAGGCATGGCGGCAGACCCGGGATCCGAATGACCGCGGCGGCGTCGGCGAACACGAGACCCCCGTCGACCGCGAGGATCTCCACCATCTCCTGCTCGATCGCCGTGGTCGCGCATTCGGAGTCGACGAGCAGCGTCACCACCGTGGTGTGCGACCAGACGGTTGGATTCGTCAGGTCGTCCATCACCGCGAGCGGGGACACCCCCTCGGGCGATTCGCGTCTCACGCGGCGCCGCTGAACCCCGGTGTCGGTCAGCTCAAAGCGGTGAGGCGCGAGCGTGAATTCGCTGCGCTGGGCGGAGGCGAAACAGCCGACCGTCCAGTCCTTGGCGATCTCGACCAGATATTCGATCTCCGCGATCCGCGGCGATGAGGTCGACATCGTCAGAGCTCCGGAGCCGACGCGATCGCATGCCGGATCAGCGGGCGAAGGTATCGACGCCCGCGGTGTAGGCGCGAGGTGATCGTCTCCTCGCGCGTGCGCAGCCGTCGCGCGGCCTGCCGATACGACAGGCCAACGACATCGACCGCCAGGATGACGTCTCGGTACAGCTTGGGGGCGCTCAGGATCGCCTCCATCAACTCGCGCGCGCCCACGGGAGGATCGTGGGACACGAGATCGTCCAGGTCGCTGTCCAGCAGGGGGACCGTTGCCGGGCGGCACATGGCCGCGCGATACTGCGTGGCCTGGGTGTTGCGCAGTGCGCGGAGCAGGTAGCCGCGCGCGTCATCGCTGTGGAGCATCCGCGGGCGCCGGAGCACCGACGCGAGTGTGTCCTGGACGAGATCCTCGGCATCCTCGTGTGACCCGCACAACCTGCGAGCGACCCGGTAGAGCAGCTCCAGGTGATCTGAGAGCAGGTTCGGATCGAGCTCGTGCTGCTCGCGGGGACGGGACATGGCGTCGATTCTCCGCGGCCGCTGAGCGCACGTCGCTAGGGAACCGACCCCAGGATTACGGCCTGGGGACCCGGCGCCCACCGTCGGATTCGTTGGCAGGACCCGTCAGATCGTGTTGAAGCAACCGTAGATCGTGGCCAGCGGGTTGACGACGAGGTGGCCGTGGGCGTCGCGCATGAGCAGGTTTCCGACCGAGGTCGGCGGTGCCTCCGCCTTGTAGCAGCCATTCGATTTGACACTGATGTCGTAGGTCACCGGGGTGCCCCAGAACGGAACCGCGCCGGGCTGTGCGATCAGCGCGTCGACGGTGCAGAACCAGTCGTCGCCGGGCCCGCGGGCCGAGCCCGAGCGGCGCCCGCAATGCGACAGGATCGTGAGGTTGGCGCTCGTCTCGTTGGTGCGGCCGGTGAGGTGTTGTTGGAGCAGCGTGAGGTTGCTGAAGGTCGGCGCGATGCTGTGGGTCAGGCGCGAGGCCGTGACCCCGTCCGGACCCACGTTGCCAGCGACCGCGAGCAGCGCGATCACCGCGGTGCAGACGAGCACCGCGCGCACCGGCGTTCCCCAACCCGATCGGCGGCGGCCCGGCGATCCGACGAAGTCCCGCCGCCTTAGGATCACCCAGGCGGCACCCAGACAGGCCGCGATCCAGGCGACGCTGACGCTGCACGCGAGCACGAGCGGTGAGTAGAACGGATGCGCGGTGAACAGCCCGTGCCAGCCGTCAAAAGCCGAGGCGAGCAGCAGCGCGTGAACCCATGTGCCGGTGCCAACGAGCGCGAGCAGCTGCATCACGAGTGCCACCAAGATCGTCCCCAGCACGCCGACAATCCCGTTGCGCGACGCGACCGAGAGCAGCATCGCGAGGCTCGCGAAGCCGAGCATCGGCAGGACGTTGGCGAGCCAGCTGGCGAGCACGAGCACGACGCACTTCCCCGGCGCGATCAGCGCGCCGCCGAGCCCGACGAGGGATTGATCGCCGACGAGCAGGAGGCCGGCGGCGAGGCTGGATGCGGCGAGGAGCGCGATCAGCACCACCGAGAATGTGGCGGCGGCGAGCACCTTTCCGATGAACAACTCCTCGCGCCGGCACGAGCGCGTGAGGACCGTCTTCCAGGTGCCGTAGCGGTCCTCGGAGGAGAAGATGTCGCCGGCGAGCACGCCCGCGAGCACCGGAAATCCCCATGAGCCGGCGAACGCGAGGACGACGAGCGGGAGCGCGAACCCCGACGAATGCACCCACGCGCCGAAGATCGTGTCCGAGGGGGATCCGCTTTGCGAGTTGAGGATCACCGCAAAGGCAAACGGCCCGAGAACGCACAGCAGCGCAAGTGCGCGATACGGCAGCTGGGTCGCCAGCTTGCGCCGTTCGATTCGGTACGCGTTCCGGACGCCCGTCCTGGACCGCGGGCCGGCGGGTGCCGCGAGCGCGCCCGGAGCGAACTCAAGCTCTCCGCCGACCGCACTCATGCGGTCCCCACGATCGCTCCGTCGCGCGGCGCATCCTTCCTGGCCTCCGGCGCGGCGTCACCGGTGAGCGCGAAGAACATCGACTCCAGCGGGCTGAGCCGCAGCTCAAGCCGCCGGACGGCCACGTCCTCCCGGCCAAGGGTGAGGACGAACGAATCGAGCTCCTGTTCGGCGATCTCGATCTCGAGCTCGCCCCTGCGCGTGCGGCTGGCGCGGACACCTGCATGGAGCTCCGCGATCTCAAGTGCGCGCGCGTCGTCGCTGGTGGTCAAGGCGTAGGCCGACACCGGCGCCTGCGCCCGGAGCTCCGCTGCGGTGCCGCTCCACACGACCCGACCGCGGGCGATGACGGTGAAGCCGTCGCACGCGGTCTCGATCTCGCCGATGAGATGACTGCTCAGCAGCACCGCCGTGCCGTGGGATGACAGCTCTTGCAGGAGCTCCGCGACCTCGCGGGCCCCCGCCGGGTCAAGCCCGCTCGTCGGCTCATCGAGCAGCAGCAGGCGTGGCTGTCGCAACAGGGCGGCGGCGATCCCTAGCCGCTGGCGCATTCCGGAGGAGTAGCCGCCCACCCGGTCACGTGCCCGGTCGAGCAAGTCGACCCGCTCCAGGGCGGCATCGATCCGCTTTCGAGCGCCGGTGCCGTCGAGCTCGGCGAGCAGTTCGAGGTTCGCCCGTCCCGAGAGGTAGGGATAGAAGCTCGGGTCCTCGACGAACCCCGCGACCCCCTCCAACGACAGGCGGTCGGGCCCATGCAGCGGTCGGCCGAACAGCTCGATCGATCCGGCGTCAGGCGCCACGAGCCCGAACAGCATCCGCAACAGCGTCGTCTTGCCGGCCCCGTTTGGCCCGAGCAACCCCCGGACCTCGCCGGCGCGCACCTCGAGGTCCACGTGGTCGACGGCGATCGTGCTGTCGTAGGTTTTTGACAGGCCGTGCGCCCGGACCGCTGCCGGTGTCGTCGAGAAGGCCGGCCCGGAGCTACTTGTCGACGCCGGCATTCGGTCCCGGGGGCGGGGGGGTGCTGTTGACGCCGTAGACGGAGTGCCAGATGATGCTGTCCAGCTCGCCCTGCGGGAGCAAGTCCGGCGTCGCCAGCGGGAGCCGGCTCGACACCGCGGCGTATGGGGAGGCGGGCGAGTTGCGCCGGAGCAGCTTGACCTTGGTCGGGAGGTTGTTCACCGGAGCACTGTTGACCGGCGTGGGTGAGAACACGTTGTACAGCGGGGTGGCCAGACGGTCGTTGAGACCGAGCGGCTTCATCCCCAGGATCAGCTCGATCGAGCGGTCAAACGACAGCAGGTCGTAGCGCGTATGGATGACTGCGCCGCGCCGCGCGTATGGGCTGATGACGAGCGCCGGCTCACGGTGTGCGTCGAGGTGATCGGCACCGTCCTGGGAGTCATCCTCGACCACGAAGATCGCCGAGGAGGACCAGATCTTCGAGTGTGAGATCAGCGAGACGAGCTGTCCCAGACCCTGATCGTCCGCCGCCATCATTGCTGTCGGCGTCGGGTACGTGGGCTGCGTGCCTCGGGTGTGATCGTTCGTGAACGTCAGGTAGTTGAACATCGGGACGGTGTTGTGAGCGAGTTGTTGCTCGAACCGCTTGCGGAAGCATGTGAAGTGGGAGTAACTGCCCTTCGGGGCGCCCGGCGGGAGGGCGGAATCGAAGATCTCTCCCTGGGTGCCCGTGGGACCGACCGAGCCGATGTGGATGTCGGACGCATAGCAGCCATTGGGCGTCGCGTCCGGGCCGAAATCGGAGTGCTTGGCGATCAGCTTCTCCTCCTTGAGCACCGCGGGGGTCCGGTCCGGGTCGGGCATCGTGCTGATCCCGGCCCACATCTCGCCGTAGTTGAAGTAGGAGATGTGCTGGCGTTGTGCCTGATCGAAGAGGAAGCCGCCGGCCGGGCGGGTCACGGCGTAGATGCCGAAGTCGGCGGGCCGGAAGCGACCCGCGTAGTTCGCCACCCAGTTGCGAGTGACGTAGTCGGGCACCGTGGCCGCGCTCGTCCAGTAGTGCCCCTGGATCGAGGCATCGGAGTTGGCCAGCACGTTGTCCATCAGCGGGAAGCGGTTGACGAGAGCGTGCAGGTTGGGGGTCACGGTCTTGTTGAACACGAGCAGCTTGGGATCTCCATTCCCGCGCTTAACGTCGCCGAGCATCTGGTCGTAGGAGCGGTTCTCGCGCACGATGTAGAAGACATGCTTGATCGGTCCGTTGGCCCGAAGCGGCGTGTTCGCCGGGGCCGCCTGCGCGCCGATCGGGTGGAGTTCACCGTCGGCCGCCGGCGTGAGCTTTGCGATCTGCGCGTCGGAGGGAAGCGCCATCAGGCCCGCCTGCCCCCTGAGCACGTACGCTCCGTAGCTTGTCCCCTGCTCGAAGATGTCGACCTTCGGCGGTGGAAGCGGATGGAAGGCCCAGAAGATCGGGTCGTTCGGGTCGGCCGGATTCGGGCCCTTGGGAAGTGGACCAGTGTCGACCCCGCGGGCCGCGATCCAGATCAGCCGTGCCGGCTCGCCGCCGCTTGCGGAGCTCGTGACCACGGCCTCGGGCTGCTCGGCGGTTGGAATGCGACCGACGACCGACCACGCCTGCTTCGCCGGGGTTCCGTTGCCGGGCAGGCGGATCGCCGCCACCGCATCGGCGCCGGACTCAGCGACGAACAGTCGCTTGCCTGACGGGCCGAGCGCCGGCGCGACGGGCTGGGTGCCGGAGCCGAAGCGGCTGCCGAGGGAGATCGTCCGCACGACCTGCCTCGTGCTGAGGTTCACGACTGCGACCTGGTCCGCATTGGACAGCGCAACGTAGGCCCGGGTTCCGGAGCTGTTGACGACGACCCCGGCCGGATGCGACAACGCCGGCCCGACGTGGATGCTCGCGACCTTCGTCGCGTTCTGCAGGTCGACGACCGACATCGTCCCGGTCCCCTCGTTGGTGATGAGGCCGGTGCGCCCGTTCGGCAGGATCGCCGCGCCGAACGGGAAACTCCCGCTGCCCAGCGGCACGTTGTGCACCTGATCGCCCTGGTTGAGATCGACGACATCGGCGCTGGCGGCCAGATTGAGGGCCACCAACAGCCGCGAGCCGTCCGCCGAGACGGCAAGCTTCTCCGGCCAGGCGAGCCGCTTGCCGGCCGGTTGGGGCGGGAACACGAGCGGCGCGGGGGCGCTGGACAGGGCCGGGACCTTGATCACGCGCAGCAGACGTGCGTGCCCGCACGTACCGGCGGACCAGCTGAAGACAAGGACATCGTCGCCTAGCGCGGCGTGGAGCGGGTAGGTGAACTGCGTCGGCAGCCACAGGGACGCTGACAGGCCTGAGACGTAGGCCAGGTGATGGGCCGAATCGAGCGCGATCCCGCCCGATGCTCCCGGCACGGGGAGGGTCTGGCAGACACGGTGCTGCGCTGTATCGACGATGCGTACGTCGTTGATGCCGATGCCTGCGGACACGGTCCATAGATACCGCCCGTCGGCGGTCATCGCGGCACCGGTCGGAAGATTGCCCAACGTCACACGCGTGCCGACCGGCGCCAACTGACGACCGTTCGGCATCAAGCCCGTCGACGGGCTCGGCCGTCGCGTCGAGCTGCTCGACACGCCCAACGCCACCGCCGCGGACGCAACGAGGACGAACGAGAGTCCGAGGAGCGCACCAACCTCGCGCGAACGCTTGAACATGAGGCAACCTTCCCCGCGAGCGCACCTTCGAGAGACTCCCGCGATCGGAACGGAGTTCGATGGCCAAGCATCGGCACGAAGTCGTCCCTGGGGGACCGTGCCATTCCCGTAACTCAGCGCGTATTTCGCCGCGGCTACGCGACCTCGCCAGCGATGGCGGATCCGGATGTCGTGTCTCGCCGATCGATCGGTCGCGGGTCCGAGCGCAATCCGCGGGAGCCGACATCGGCGTCCCGACGCTGCTTCTCGGCGAGGAGGGCATAGTCGGCCGCCGCGAGCACGTTCTCGCTCCGCGTGCCCGGAACCCACTGTGCGACCCCGATCGAGGCGGTCAGCCGCTGCTCGACCGGCCAAATCGCCGTTTCCGCAAGCCGCGCGCCGAGCCGGCCTGCAAGCCGCCGCGCCTCCGGCTCGTTCGTCTGCGGAAGGATGGCGATGAACTCATCACCCCCGTAGCGCCCTACGTAGTCGCAGCTCCGCACCCCGTCGCGCAGAACCTGGCCGATCCTCGCAAGCACGTCATTCCCGCGTAGGTGGCCATAGCGATCGTTGACGCGCTTGAAGTCGTCGAGATCGATGAAGCAGACGGACAAGTGGAGCCCCCCTCGAGCGCTGCGATTGATCTCACGGTCAAGCTCGCGCATCGTTGCGTCGTAGGTGAGGCAGCCGGTGAGCGCGTCGCACGACCCGGCCGCGACGAGTTCGGCCAGCGCTCCCTGGTCGTCGAGGCAGAGCGCGATCACACCGGCGTACGACTCCGCGCTCCAGAGCATCCGCCCGCCCCCGCTGGGGTCAGCCGAAAACCCGGCGATCAGCACGCCATGGGCGCCAGATGCCGCGCGCACGTCCGCCGCGACTGCGTAGACGAGCGGCGGGTCGCTGATCTGGATGAGGCTCGCATCGAGGACGGGATCGAGCGGGCCAAGGGTCGCGTGCCGTTCTGGGTGCTCGAATGCGCGCCCCACGAGCCCCCCCTCAAGTGCTCGCGCAAGGTGCGTGGATGGGTCCCCGAGACCCCACGAGGAGCTGACCATGGGAGCTTGCCCTGGGTCATCCACCTGGTACAGCAACGCGACATCGGAATCGACGAACTGAGCGAAGTCCTTGAGCAGCAGCTCAAGCTGAACGCGCGCACCCGTCCGCAAAGGGGCCGACGGTCGTGGTGGATGTGGCATGGAACAGCTCCCGCTCTCGCTGGAACACTGCTTCAGCATTACCCCCACATGCCGCCACCGGCCGCTGCGAGCGCGCGCTTCGTCTCGGAATCGATACCCGATGGCCCCGTCCCGCGACGGCGCCGGCAAGCCTCGACGCTGCCACGTTACTCCGATCACCGGGCGGATGCAAAATCTCCGCCGACAGCACGCGATTCAGTACGCTTCGCTTCCCCTGCCCCCGGGTATCCGTGCATGGTCAGGGTCAGCGGCAGAGGGCTGGGTAATTCGGTACCAGTGAGCGTCACAGCAGTCCGTACACCACCAGAGGTCGGCCGATGAGCGGCGACCCGCTTAGCGATCCGATACCCCCGCCGCTTGCGGGCGGCAAGCTCCTGTCGGAGATCACGAACCGCATCGTCTCGTTCATGCGCGAGCACTACGGGCGCGGACCGATCAAGGCGAAGACCTACGTGCTCGACAACCTGATCGTGTGCGTCCTCTCCAACGGGTTCACCGCGATCGAGCGGACGATGATGACGGGTGGGGAACCGGACCGCGTGCTCGAGATGCGCCGTGACTTCCAGCGGCTGATGAAGGCCCGCTACACCGAGATGGTCGAGGAGTTGACCGATCGTAAGGTGCTGGCATTTCTCAGCCAGGCCCATGTCGAGCCCGACCTAACGATCGAGGTTTTCCTCATGGACGGACCGCTGGCCGGGTTCGGCGCGCTTGAGATCGTTGACGTCGACCCGTCGGAACCAACCGATTCCGCCGGCTAATCAGGTAAGCTTCGACCCCTCGAGGCCGGACAGCGGTCCCAGTTGGGTGCGCAAAGGGGTCTCGATCGAATCAAGTGGCTCGCGCTCGTGGCGGTTCAGGGACGGCTCGCGGGGGCGTTGGCACAGTCAACGTTCACCATTAACCGGAGCGCGAAATGTCTGATCCGTCGGCTCGTCGGGCGGAGCGCAACGCGCTCGCCGTCTACGCTCAGCCCCACCTCGGGCGAAGTCTGCTTGATATCGCCACATCGATCGTCCCCTACGTGGCGCTGTCTGTCCTCATGTACCTGACGCTCAGCGTCTCGACTCTTCTGACGCTGGCCCTCGCCATCCCAACGGCTGGGTTTCTCGTCCGCACGTTCATCGTCTTTCACGACTGTGCGCACGGATCGCTGATGCCGTCCAAGCGTGCAAATGCCTACGTCGGGCGGGTGGCGGCGCTCATGGTCCTGGCGCCGTTCGCGCGGTGGCGCCACGACCACGCGGTCCATCACGCGACGTCGGGCGATCTCGAGCGGCGTGGCGTCGGCGACGTCCCAACCATCACGATCCGGGAGTACCAGGCGCGATCGTGGCGGGGTCGCCTCGGATACCGCATGCTGCGCAACCCGCTCGTGATGTTCGGCATCGGCCCGATCTTCGCGATGATGATCGGACCCCGGATCGCCACGCGGTCCCAACGCCCCCGGATGCGCCACAGCGTGCTCGGCACCGACCTCGCTCTGGTCATCATCGGCGCCGGGCTGTGGTGGCTCATCGGCCTGGACAGCCTGTTGCTCGTGTGGCTCCCGGCAGCGATGCTCGCCGGCTCGGCAGGAATCTGGCTGTTCTACGTCCAGCACCAGTTCGAGGACGCGTACTGGCAGAGCCCCGGTGAGTGGAGCTACACCGAGGCCGCGCTCCAGGGCAGCTCGTACCTGAAGCTGCCGAAGGTCCTCCAGTTCTTCAGCGGGAACATCGGCCTGCACCACGTCCACCACCTCAACGCGCGGATTCCGAACTACAACCTCCAGCGCGCCCACGACGAGAACGAGGTCTTTCGCCAGGTGCCCGTGCTCTCGATCGGGCAGGGCATGCGGAGCGTCAACCTGAAGCTCTGGGACGAGGACCGCGGAAAGCTCGTCACCTTCGCGCAGGCGCGGGCAACGCACGCCCTGAGCCCGGCCAAGGCCGACGAACCGATCCTGAAGAAGCCGGCCGGCGCCCACGCCACGGGCTCTGCCTAGCCGCACCCGGGCTAAGGACGCCGCGGCCGCAGCTCGTCAGCCGGCCGCGAGGAGCTTGGCCTTCTGGGCCTGAAACTCGGCCTCGGTCAAGGCGCCACGATCACGGAGATCGGCGAGCCTGGCGAGCTGATCGACGACGTCAGGCTGCGCCGGGGGCGCGGCAGGTGCGGCTGGGCCGCCGATGACCACGGCGCCGGCGCGCATCGCCTCGGCCTTGCGTTGCTCGATGTACTCGGCCATGTGGCCGCTTTCCGCGGCCGCTGTGGCCTCGGCGCGGTGCTGGCGTGAGCGTTGCTGCTTCTCGACGCTGAGGCCCGGCATGTACACCTCGCCGTCGAGAACCGCGATCCTCGAATGGTCCGCAGGGTCGTAGATCACCCGGGCTCGGCCGCCGGGACGCGGCATGTGGCTCGCAAACGCCTGCTTGAACGTGACCTCGAACGCCGGCTCGCCCTCGGGCTCGACCTGCAACGTCACCTTCATGTGATCGGTGATCTGGGACGGTCCTCCGAACCCGGTATCGCCGCCGTGCGCGCTCCGCCACTTCTCATCCGCCGACACGATCGTCGCCCACGCGACGGTGCCGCCCTGCTCCCGCAGCTTGTGCTCAAGGCCCTTCTTGTTGCCGAACATCACGCCCTTTCCGATCCCGTTTCTGAGCCCCCGTCACCCCGGGAGCCCGACTGCGCGCACGCGGACCCGCGGGCGAGCATTGTTGACGTATCCCTTGGGGTTCCAGAGCGCGGCCTCATTCTCCGGTTGGGTGGCCGCGGAGGAATCCCAGGCGCGCACGAGCACCTCGTGCTCACCGGGCGCCAGGTTCAGGGTGGTGCGCCACTGACGCCAGGCCCACCGACCGAGATCGTCCAACAGCTCGGCCTCGGTCCAGCTCGCGCCGTCATCAATCGAGACGTCAACCCGGGCGACATAGCGATCGCCGCCCGCGAACGCGTAGCCGCGCACCTCGACCGGACCGGCCGTGACCGTCTCCATGTGGCGTGGCGCAAGCACATCGGAGTTGAGCGCCACCAGGCCGAGTGGCATCCCGACGCCTGGACCGGGCACCCCGTCCTCGGAGACGAGGCGATACACGACATGCTGGAAGTAGCCCGGCCACGGCGCAGAGCGAAGCTCGATCCGCTCCAGCCACTTGACGCTGCGCGCCCCGATGTAGCCGGGCACGATGACTCTCAACGGGGCGCCGTGCACCGGCGCGAGAGGTTCGCCGTTCATCGCCCAGGCGAGTAGCACCTCAGAGCGAACGGCCTTGTCGAGCGGGATCGATCCACCGAACTTCTGCGCGGGTTGGGCCTCCGGGCACAGGTCCGCACCCTCAAATCCCACGTCGGAGGCGCTGCTGAGGGGTTCGGCGAGCGCGAGCACATCGGCCAGAGCGATGCCGGTCCAGGTCGCGGTGCCGGTGGCTCCCGGTCCCCACGGCGCCTCTCCGGGAATCGGCCGTACCGCGATCAATCCGGCACGGCGGTTGCCGGCGCACTGCAGCGTGGCCGTGATCGTGTGCCTGCGAAAGGTCTCCTGGAGCGAGGTGAGTGACAGGCTCAGCTCCCGCGCGACCATCCCGGTCACCCGGAGTCGCCAGTCCTCGGGGTGGACCGATGGCACCCGGCCGTGGTTACGAACATAGAACGCCGCCGTGTCCGTGACCGGCTCGACGAGCGACTGCAGAGCGGTCTCGGCATTGAGTGGCTGCTCCTGGTGGACGAGAAGATCGTCCCGCTTGCCCACTGGCGCCATGACGCCAGGTTAGGCGACATCCCCCAATCGGAGGATGCGGAGCTCCTCCAGGCAAGGGACCGGATGACCGATGTTGGAAGGCGGCTGGTGGCGCGATGCTGCTGACACAGCACAGAACACATCCGACAGGAGAGGAACCAGACAAATGTTCGCCGCCAACACCTACCGCATCCGCATCGCCACTGACGAGGACGCCGCCACGCTGAACCGCCTCGCCGCCCACCGCGCGCTTCGACCCCTTGAGGGACGTGTGCTGATCGGGGAACGCGACGGCACTCCGGCCGCCGCGCTCTCGCTGAGCGACGGTCGCGTGATCGCCGATGACTCCCCGCGCACCGATCACCTCATCGCGAACCTGCGGATTCGCGCTATCTCGATCTGGGCGCAGGAGAGCGGTGCCTCGTTGCCCGAGCGGATGCAGTCCGGGCTGCCCGTCTGGTATCGCGCGACCGCGCTGCCGACCGCGGCCGACGCGGGTCCGACAGCCGAGCGGGATGCCATCGCTGCCGCCGCCTAGCGCGTTGACGGCTTGGGGAGACGCTCGCGGCTCGCTCAGCGATTTCGCAGGAGGCGCGGAAGCGCGGCGACCAACCGCGGAATGTCCGAGCGGGAATGATCCAGCGCCTCATCGATCGCGGCCGCGGCATCGGCCGCGATCGTCTCGCCGTGTCCGACGAGCAGCATTTCGGGCCGACGGGATGAGAACTGAGACCGCGGTGGAACGAGGCGCAGGAGAGGATGCACGCCGGCGCGTCGGCCGAGCGCAAACGCAGGCGCCGTGCCGATCGCCTCGGCGACGACGAGTGCCCGCGGCTCACCCCACCAGAGTGCGATCTCCTTCCAACCCGGACGGTTGATGACGCGGATGACCTCGAACGGGCTGTCCGGAATGCGTTCTGGCAGGCGCATGAGGGGCACACCGAGGCGTGCGGCGATCGCCTCGCCGTCACGGTTGTGGCGGTCCAGCAGCTGGAGCACGCCGGCGGCGCGGCCGAGCGAGGCGGCCGCCTCCAGTCCGGCGTCGTCGTCGAAGGGGTCGATCAGCCACACCCGTCCATCAGATGCGAGCGCGTGGGCCGTACGCGTCATCCCGCCCGGTTCGGTCCAGGTGAGTCCTGCGCGGTGCTGTTGGATGTTCGCGCTCATCGTCCGAGCTCCCATCCTGTCACGCGACGAGCGGACGCAGCTCCTCGGCGTAGCTGATCGACATGCGCCGCATCACGCCGTCGTCGTCGATTGCGTACTGGCCCAGGCGCCACAGCGGCGGCGAGTAGGCGTGGATCGAGACAGACTCATGCTGCGCGCCGGTGAGCCGATGGATGTGATCGGGTCCGAACGAAAAGCACTCTCCGGCACCCACGGTTCGCATCGTCGGCCGCCCGCCGATCCGGGGGCTCGATTCCGACAGCGAGCCCTCGATGACGCGCACGGCGCCTGAGGAGATGTCGTGGTCGTGCCAGCCGGTGTCGTTCAGACGTGTCCAGCACAGCAGCCAGACGTCGACGAAGTCATCGCGGTGGAGCGAGACAAACACACGTTTCTCGTCCGAGAAGTCGACGAGCGCACGCCATCGCTGGTCGTCGCGTGTGAACGCATCGACGAGCGACTCGAGTTCACTGCGGTCAAGGTTGCGCGCCGGTAGGGATGGCAACGTCATCCGGGACCTCCTTCAGGTTGAGTAGTCGAGCCGGGTTGACGCTGCGGAGCGCGAACTCCGCCGCGGGCCCTAGGCCGTGATCTGTTGGCGGCGCATACGGGCGGTCGGAACCGTTCACGAGCACGTCGATTCCGAGGACGCGCACGACCGCGTCGACGGCGCGTGGGCCGTAGGACGAGACGTCGAGAAAGACGTGCTCATCGAGAGCGGCTCGTTCGCCGGACCGCGCCAGGAGCCGTTCCTGATGTAAGGGCGCGAGCCCGGCGAGCATCGCGAAGCACACCCGGAGCTGCCGGTGGCGGGGCCGGCCGAAGAGGGCGAACGCGTACCAGGCGGCATGCATCTGCTGGACGTAGTCGACGAGTGCCGGCCACCAGCCGGGAACGCTGTCGCTGCCGCCTGCAGGGGGTGCGGCCGGTCCGGGATGCACGAACAGAGGGCGGCGGCTCGCCTCGAGCACGTCAAGGAGCGGCGCGACACGCTCGTATCCCGGGGCGTCGAGGAGCGTGGTCGCCGGCAGGCTGAGGCCGACACAGCCGAGCTCCAGGTGGCGCTCGAGGATCGCCGGATCGACGGCGGTGAGGCTCGCGGCCGCCCACGCGCGGAACGGTGGCGGCAGCGCGAGCGTGCCCGCGTGATAGGCGGCGAGCAGTTCCGCCCCCTCGTCTGCCGGGAGCCGTTCGATGCCGAGGGGGCTCGAGAGCGACACGACGGCGAGGTCGACGTCGTCGCGCCCCGCCTCGGCGGCACGGAGATCCGCATCGTGGTCTGCGGCATCGATGGGGTAATCCGGCTCGCCGGGGAGTTCGAGCACCCAGTCGCGTAGCCGGGGTGCGGCCGTGCGGGCGCGCAGCGCCTCGATGAACGGCTCCGGCCAGAGGTGCTGATGAACATCGGCTTTCACGGGTTTGTGAACCGGTTCATTGAACCGTTTCAGTGAACCGCTTCACCTCGCCTGAGTCAAGGCTCGGGCGCACGGATCTCGGTCCGGCGGGCCGCATCGGTCCGGTTGACTGACGGCGGCTCTACCCTTTGGCCGTGGTGACCCTCACCAAGCGCGTCACGATCCGCGAGGTGGCCGAGGCCGCCGGGCTCTCGCCCGCGGCCGTGTCCTACGCTCTACGCGGCATCCAGGTCTCCGAGGAAACTCAGGAGCGGGTCCGCCGGATCGCCACTGATCTCGGCTACGAGGCCAACCCGATCGCGCGGGCGCTCGCGAGCGGTCGCTCCGGGATGGTCGGGATTCTCGGCCCGACGCTCGAGGACCTGTGGCAGCAGCGGCTCGCCGCGGAGGCGGGCCGGGTACTGC
Organism: uncultured Solirubrobacterales bacterium; assembly: GCA_963850335.1. Taxonomy (GTDB): domain Bacteria; phylum Actinomycetota; class Thermoleophilia; order Solirubrobacterales; family Solirubrobacteraceae; genus Palsa-465. The sequence goes on from CAWKKY010000006.1 coordinate 804,053, forward strand.
TCGACCGCGACCGCTACGCCCTGATTCTCGATGCGGGGGCCGACCCCGTACGTCAACGCAACCTCGCCGTCCAGCTCCGCGATCAGCAGGTCGACGGACTGATCGTCTCCCCGATCGATCCGGCTGATCCGTTCTGGGCCGAGCTCGCGGCGTCGCTGCCGGTCGTCTCGATCGGCGACTCACTCGCCGGTGCGGCCACGGTGGGGGAGGTGCTGTTCGACAATCGCATCGGCGTCCGCAACGCGCTCGAGCACCTCCGCGATCTCGGGCATGAGCACATTGCGGTTCTCAGCCCGCCCGGATCGCCGACAACGGATCGCCCCGCGGACTTGTTCGTGAGCGCTGAGGCGGACCGGCTCGGCCTCGACGCCCAGCTCATTCCCGCCGCCTACGAACTCCAGGCCGCAACCGATCTCGCCCGGGCCCTGCTCCAAGGCGATCGGCGGCCGACGGCGGCGTTCTGCTTCTCAGACTCGATCGCGTACGGCGTCTACGCCGCGGCGCGGGAGCTGGGGATCTCGATCCCCGCGGAGTTGTCGGTGATCGGCTACGACGATCACCCGATCTCGACCCTGCTGTCGCCGCCGCTCACGAGCTTCAGCTGGGGCTCCAAGCGGCTCGTGGAGAAGGCCGTCGGCCTGCTCGTGGCAGCGATCGATTCCGCGCCACTGTCGCGGCGCCGGGTCGTAATCAAACCCGAGCTCTGTGACCGCGGCTCGACCGCCACGCCATCGGCCTGAACCCGCCGCCAACCGATGCGTCAGATCGGGACGGGACCGGCGTCGATCAGCATCTCGGCGAGCCGTTCGAACTCGGCCTCGTAGGTCTGTACGAGCTGGGCGGCGATCCGCTCGAGGTCAGGCAGCTTGCTGACGTCATCGAGCGCCCAGGGCCCGGGGAGCGGCGGCTGGTAGCGCCAGAGCTGTGGGCCGCCGCCGACGCTGGTCCGCGGCAGGTTCGGCTCCCACCAGACCGGGTCGGCGGTGTCGCCGGCCGCGACCGCAGGCCCCGTCGTCGGCGGGGCCGTCTCCGAGTTGCCGTTGAGCAGCAGATGAGCCGCCTCGTTGGCGAAGTCGCCGCTGCCGCCGAGCATCGCTTCGAGCAGCGCCTCGCCGCCTGAGCGCGGCCAGAGCCAGCCGAGAATCCCGCCCGCGCCGTAGTTCAGCGGCTCCGACCAGGCGCCGGTGCCGAGGGACACCATGAACAGGTCGGCGGCGGTCCGCGGCACCGGCGTGACCGTGCGTCGCAGCGCCATGCTGATCGCCGCCAGCGCCGGGTTGCCCGCGTACACACCGCCGTCGATCACGGGGGCGCGCTCGATCATCTCCGGCTCGAAGTAGGTCGGCGCCGCCGCCGTGGCGAGGGCGGCCTGCACCATCGTCTCCGACGGGGCGCTCGGCGTGCCCTCGGCGCCGGGCGCACCCCAGCGGGTGAAGAACCGGGGGCCGGGAACTCCGGTGTCGAACGCGACGATGAGCACCTCGGTCCTCGCGTCCTTGAGCAGCCCGTCGCCGATGACGGTGTCGAGCTCGAGCACCCGGCGGAGTTGCTCGAGCGGGTACTTCGGCGCCAGCAGCCCGAAGTGGTCGAGCACGTTGCGGAGCAATGGTCGATGAAAGATCGCGGCGCCGTATTCGACGTACACCGCGGCGGCATCCGAGGCCGGCAGCTTCGGGCGCCCGTTGGCATCGGTGGTCGTGAGACCCGCCGCTAACAGGCCACCGGTGGAGGTGCCCGCGATCAGGTGAAAGCAGTCCGCGATCCGGGGCTCGTCGATGCCGTCCCATGCCGGTGCGCCGGCGGGACCGGCGCGGCGCCGTGCGAGGGCCTGTCCGAGCAGCGTCTCGAGCGAGGCCAGCACGGTCGCGGGAATGATCCCGCGGATCCCTCCGCCGTCGATTGAGAGGATTCGGAAATTGAACGACCGAGGCGGTCGGTCGCTGGCCGCTCGCAGCCCGTCTGGAACGCTCGACGAACTCACCCGCCCAGGCTAACCCCGTCAGCTCGACGTGTCGACACACTCGGCGTTGACGTACCCGCTGCGAAACGGGGCTGCCGCCCCCGTGCGCTCATCGAACGTGTGCCGCCAGGTCTGATCCGCTCCCGGACCGCGTCGATGAAGTCGCGCACGCGCGGTGTGTCGAGGAGAAACTGATCGGCGTCGAGCGGCGGAAGGTCGTGGAGGTGGGGGAGGTCACACATGCGGTCGCCTACGTGATCGGTGGGGGCGTGCCCTCGGCGCTGGCGAGCAGCGCGGGATCCCACTCGCAGACCCCGCAGGCGTGACGGAATGCCGAGCGGGCAAAGGAGAGCGCCGCCGCGCGCGGGTCAGGGCTACTGGCGACGACGTCATCCCAGTCAAGGACGTATTCGCCGAGGGCGTCGTCCCAGCGCGCTGCCGACGGCGGGAGCGACGCGTTGGCGAAACCGTCCGGGGCCGGGTGGGCGTAGGCATAGAAGGCGGCCTTCTCGTACCGCGGGTCGCCGGGCCACCAGCCGACGGCCACCTCCTGCGCGTCCATGGCGTTGCGCATGATGAAGTCAGGCGACGGAGGGTCGGCGGGCGCGCCGGAGAACAGGTTCACCGCGAGGTCGAACGATCCCCACCAGGCGTTGACGGGCGTCGAGCGCCCCCGGTAGGGGGCCCGGAACGCCGCGAGCACGAGCGCCGCCCGGGATGCGGCGCCGAAGTACGCCGTCACCGCCTCGACGTCATAGCTCGCGTGGTCCTCATCGGCGTCGAGCGGCACGCTCCACGTGACCTCCTGCGGCGTCGGATCGATCTCAACCGCACCAGCGACGTCCCGGGCGGCGCCGATGAGGTCTCGTGTCACGGCGCCGACGGATCGGTTCGGGGTCAGTGGGACCCGCCGGGCACCTCCGCCGGTGTGCTCGACGAACGCCTCGTGGGCCCGGAGATCAAGGCCGGCGACGAACGCGCCCGAGCCGTTCGGCGCCGGGAGCGGCATGGTCTCCCAGCCGCGGGCGGTGAGGCGGAGCGCCGCATGTTGGAGCTGCGGCTCGGGTGGGGCGAGGGCAACGGCGAGCTTGCCGAGGGTTTGCGTGTGCGCGTGCAACGTGTCGCACGTCGTACTCCAGGACGCGTAGTTGAGGGACGGCCAGCGTTCACTCATCAGGATCACTCTCGCTCGAGTTTGGCCAGGGACGCGGGCAGCTCCCGCCGAGAGCTGATCCCGAGCTTGCGATACGCGCCCGCGAGATGGCTCTCAGTCGCGCGTTCCACACGAGCGTGGTGTCACCCCTCCTGCCCTGCACTCTCATGACTTCAAGGACCGTACAAGGTTCACGGTGCGAGTTCAGCGTGTTCAGCGTTGCCTCGCCTGAGCGACTTCCCGCAGCTCGAGACGCCGGAGAAACTGATCGGCACGATCTGGGACTTCGCGGCGGCGAACGCCAGCGAGACGCCGGGTCCGAGCTGATGCGGAGCTGGCGCGCTACGCCGCGAGTTGACCCGTCGGCACCGCGCTCAGGCCGAGCGGCTCGAGCTCACGCGGGAGCAAAGCGGTCACGGACAGCGTCACGCAGTCCTCGAGCGCCACGAGCACCGTGTCAGGCGGCATCGTGAAACGGGCGACGACTCGGAAGAGACGGCGACCGTCAGTGAGGTAGCGGCCGGGATCCAGTGCGTTGGGATCGAGGGCGTCTTTTGTGTAGTCGGAGAATTGAGCGATCGACATGCGAGCAGACTCGCGTGTCGGCGGCCTGGTCGCATCCGCGCGCGCCACGGGTCACAGGCGAGAAAAACTACGCGCCCGATTGGGGCTATTCCGTGGCGCTCAGGTCGCGCCCTCGGTGACGAGATCCGCCGAGGCGCAGGTCACCGAGGACGCCGAACGTGAGCTCGAGCAGCGCCACCGGCGGGGGACGCTGCGTTGGCTTATGCGTGCGCCGCGCGGGCGTGCTTGGGCAGCCAGCACACCGCCGCCAGCGCGGTCATGAGGAATGCGATCGCCACCAGCAGGGCGTGGTCGGCCGCGCCCATGAACGCGAGCGGCCCGTGGCCTGACCCGAGCTGATCGAACAGGACGGTTCCGACCGCCGCGATGCCGATCGACATCGCGAGCTGCTGCACCGACTCGAGCAGCCCCGCGGCCGAGCCGAGCTCCCGGTGAGTCACTCCGGCGAGGATCACGTCGAACATGGGAACGAACACCATGCCCATCCCGAATCCAGTGACCGCAAGCGGCGCCGCCAGCACCCACGGGCTGACCGGGCCGGTCGCCGACCGCAGCACGAGGTCGACGGCGACGAGGCCGAGAGCCATCGTCGCGATGCCGATGTGCATCGTCGTGCGGCCGATTCGTGACAGCAGCGCCGAGGAGGTGATCGAACCACCGATGGCCGCCAGCGGGATTGCGATCGTCGCCACCGCGCATCCCAGCGGGGAGTAACCGAGCCCCACCTGGTACATGACGTTGATCGCGATCATCATTCCGCCCATCGCGCCGATGAAGCCGACGACGACGGCGAGCCCGGCGACGTAGGGCCGGCGGCGGAGGACCGACGGCTCGACGAGTGGTGTGCGTCCCTGGCGAATCCGCCGGCCCTGAAGCGCTCCGAAGCCGAGCAGGATGACGACGCCGGAGGCGAGCATCGCGAAGCACCAGGTCGGCCACCCGTGCTCCCGACCCTGGATCAGCGGGTACACGAGCGCCACGCCACCGAGCATCGCGAGCGCGACGCTGAGGCCGTCGGGCCGCGCGTCGGGGCTTGCCGGTGGGGTGCGCGGCAGGAACCGGCGTCCGGCGTAGATGGCGGCCAGGCCGAGCGGCACGTTGACGAGGAAGATCATCCGCCAACCGGTGCCGAGGATGTCGAGGTTGACGAGCGCGCCGCCGACGAGCGGCCCGGCGACGGCGGCGAGACCCATGACCGGTCCGAACACGCCGAGCGCCTTCTGCTGGCCGTCCTCGCCGAACAGTTCGCGGATGAGGCCGAATCCCTGCGGCACCATGATCGCGGCGACCGCGCCCTGGAGCGCGCGGGCGGCGATCAACACCGCCGTCGACGGGGCCAGCGCGCACACCACCGACGCGCCGACGAAGCCGCCGATTCCGGCGAGCAGCACGCGTCGGCGTCCGACGATGTCCCCGAGGCGGCTGCCGAGCAGCAGCGTCACCGACATCGCGAGTGTGTAGGCGGCGGAGATCCACTCCAGGCCGGCGAAGGAACCGCCGAGGTCCCGCCGGATCGCCGGCGCCGCCGTCTGGGTGATCGTCGAGTCGAGCAGATCCATCACCGCCGAGATCAGTACGACCGTGAAACCGAGCCACGCGACCCGGTGGTTGGGGCGCGCTGCGGACGCGGCCCGAGGGGTGGAGAGAGCGAGTGTTGACATGGCCTCAGGCTCTCAGCAAACTAGGTCATGTCCCGTCCTCAATTCGGCCTGCGGCAACACCTACGCGGACAGATACTGTCCGCAATTGGGGTCACTCTTTCCCACATCATGATTCAGACCTCAGCTCGTCTCCTCGCGTTGCTGTCGCTGCTCCAGTTGCGGCGCGAATGGACCGGTCAGGAACTCGCCGACCGGCTCACCGTCGATGCCCGCACGATCCGCCGTGATATCGACAAGCTGCGCTCGCTTGGTTACCCGATCGAGGCCGCCCCCGGCGTGGCCGGCGGCTACCGGCTCGGCGCGGGCGCGGAGTTACCGCCACTGTTGCTCGACGATGCCGAGGCGGTGGCGGTCGCCATCGGATTGCGGACCGTCGCCTCGGGCACGATCGCGGGCATCGAGGAGACCTCCGTGCGCGCGCTCGCCAAGCTCGAGCAGGTGCTCCCGAGCCGCCTGCGCCGGCGCGTGAGCGCACTCGGCGACGCGACGTCGACGTTCGCCGTCGACGGACCGCAGATCGATCCCGATGTCCTGGCGACGATCGCGGGGGCCTGCCGGGACGGCACGCGGCTGCGCTTCAGCTACGTCGCCAAGGACGACCGGGCGTCGCAGCGACACACCGAGCCGAGCGCGGTGGTCCACAGCGGGTATCGCTGGTACCTCGTTGCCTATGACCTCGATCGTGACGACTGGCGCACGTTCCGGATCGATCGCATCCGCAGCCGCGTGCGGCTCGCGGAGCGCGGGCGCCTGCGGACCGTCCCCGGTGGGGACCCGGCCGCGTTCGTCAAACAGCGAATCCGCGCCAGCTCGGTTGAGGATTCCGACCGGACGCCGGGGCGGGTGCGCGTGCGGGCGAGCGCGGCGGAGATGCGCAAGCGCATCCCGAGCCGCTACGCGGTCGTTGAGCCGGAGACCGACGACTCGTGCATCGTCACCACTCGCGGCGCCTGGACCCGCCAATTCCTGTTTTGGATGGCAGTGCTCGAGCGGCCGTTCGAGGTGCTCGAGCCGGCGGAGTTCCGTGACGCCGGCGCCCGGCTGGCCGACACCCTACGTGCCGCGACGGTTGCCGCGTGACACCGACCGCCGATAGCGTGCGCGCATGCGCCTTGGGTTGCATGCGATCGGGATCGGCACCGGCGCGCGCCGAGATGTGATCGACGCCGTCGCGCGGGGCGCCGAGGCGCGTGGGATGGCGACGCTGTGGGCCGGCGAACACGTCGTGATGGTCGATCGCCCGGCCTCCCGGTATCCGTACTCGGGGGATGGGGCGATCGCGGTTCCGGCGGCTGCGGATTGGCTGGACCCGCTGGTGGCACTCAGCTTCGCGGCTGCGGCGACGCAGTCGATCGCCCTCGCCACCGGCGTCCTCCTGCTCCCCGAGCACAACGCCGTGTTGCTCGCCAAACAGGTCGCCAGCCTCGATGTCCTGTCCGGCGGGCGCCTCAGCCTCGGAATCGGCGTGGGATGGTCCCGTGAAGAGTTCGAGGCGCTCGGCATTCCGTTCGCGCGTCGCGGTGCCCGGGCCGCCGAGTATCTCCACGCAATGCGGGTGCTGTGGCGTGACGACGTCGCCTCCTACGACGGCGAGTTCGTCTCCTTCTCAGACGTGCGCGTGAATCCAAAGCCGGTGCGCGACCGGCGGATCCCGGTCATCGTCGGCGGCAACAGCGACCCGGCGCTGCACCGCGTCGCGACCATGGGGGACGGTTGGTACGGCTTCAACCTCGCCGGTCCGGAGGCGGTGGCCGACCGGCTCGAGCGACTGTCCGCGGAGTGCGCGGAGGCGGGCCGGAACCGGGACGAGCTGTACCTGGCGGTCGCCCTCGCGGACGCGAATCCGTCCGACGCCGCGGCGCTCCGCGACCTCGGGATCGACGAGCTCGTCCTCGTCGCCGCGCCGCCGGAGGACCCGGCCGGCGTCGACGAGTGGCTGGGGACGCTCACCGAGCCCTGGACTGAAGCCGCGCGCTGAACTCAGCTCAACATGAGCTTAATGTTGGGAGGGGGACGTTTTCGCAAGTTCCTGCTGTGACGCTCGTTTCGAGGCAATGGGAGGCGCCTCGCACCCGCGCCAATGAGGAGCAGAATGTACGAGTTCAGTCGAGCCATCTACCGAGAGCTAGCAGCCGAGATCCTGCCGGACCCGCTGTGCGAGCGCACGCACGTCAATCACGAGCGCGTGCTACAGGCGTGCGAGTCAGCCGTCGAGCGGCTGGCCACTGATCGCCACTACTTCGCGCGTCCGGCCCGGACGTTGTTCCGTGAGATCAGGACGTATTTCGGGATGTCGTCGCAGATGCGCGTGCTGCGCGTCGTCGAGCACTACGTCACGTTGGCGGATGACCATTTCAGCCGTCTGCCGTCGACCGGTTTTGACGTCAACGGGGACCCGTTGCAGTGCCGGGCGACGACCCGTCAGGGCACGCCGTGCCAGCGCGTCCCGCTGCCGCACAACGGCTACTGCCCGTCGCACCAGCATCTCGCGGACACCGAGGAGATTCCGACCCGTCGCGCGGCCTAGTTCGACATCAGAAACTCGTTGCCAGTCGAGGCGCCCCTGGCGCCGCGCGACACGAGATTCGTCAGTGCGGGTCGTCATCTGACTCGACCTGGATCCCCAACCCGGCGGCGAGGGCCGCGACCGACGCGATGATGTCGCTCCACGGCATACGGATGCCGCGGAGGGACTCGATCCCGAGCACGCTGTCGAGCGAGGAACCACGAATCGCGCAGGCGTTGACAGTCGCGTCACGGAAGTCCGTGCCGGCGAGTCGGCAGTCGATGAACTCGACGTGATCCAGGCGCGCGTCCATGAACGACGCCTCGGTCAGGTCGACGCCCTCAAAGACGACGTTGCGCAGGCCCGCGAAGGCGAATGTGGCGAGGACCAGCGAGCTGTCGGTCACCCGTAGATCGCGGACATCGCCGCCGGCGGCGCGGAATCCGAGGAGCCGGGAGTCGGCGACCTCGACCCTCCAGATCGACGGTGCCGGCGCCTCGACGTTGGAGAGATCACAGCTGCTCAGGCGGACGTCGCGGAGTTCAAGCTGTGCGGCGGCCGGCGCCTGGAACGTGACGCCACGCAGTTCGGACTCCTTGATGACGACTCGCGCCGCGCGGACCGGCTCGGCGCTCGGTGTGGCGACGAGAGCGCCGTCGAGCACCAGTGCACCGGCCTCGTCAAGCGTGAGCGCGCGCGGCTCGAGCTCGGGAAGGTCGGGCGGGTCGACGTAGCCGGACACGGCGGCGATGATGTCAGCCGCGCGCCGGACCGGAGCTCGCGCGCGGAACGAGCGTCGGCGCGATCACGATCCGCCGGGCCCGGCGCTCCGGCTGCGCGATCCGGAGGATCAGGGTGCGGCCGGCGCTCGCCCCGATACCCGCGGCCGATTGATCGACCGACGACAGGCCGACGTGGCCCAGGGCGGCGATCGGGGTGTTGTCGTAGCCGACGACGGATAGCTCGTCCGGAACGCGGACGCCGAGCGTGAGCGCGGCGTCGAGGACCCCGAGGGCGGCGAGGTCGCTGGCGACGAACACAGCGGTCGGGCGGACGGGTCCACGCATAAGTTCGGTCGCCGCCCGGTAGCCACCGGCTTCGGTGAACCCGCCGGGGACGACGCGGATGTTCTCGGTTCGGCCGGCGGCGCGCATCGCGTCCCGGTAGCCGCGGATCCGGTCGACGCCAGCGCGCTCCTCGGTGTCGCCGATCATCGCGATTCTCTCGTGGCCGCGCGCGACGAGGTGCTCGACCGCGAGCGTCGCGCCGCGGTGGTCGTCTCCGACGACCGAGTCGATGCGGGGAACCTGGGGGGTCCGGGTCAGGTTGACGATCGCGGTCGCCCGGGCCGCCTCGTCGAGCGCGGCGCGGCCGAGGCGGGCGGTGGCGCAGACGATCCCGTCGACGCGGAGCTCGAGCAGCCGGGCAAGCGCCGCCTCCTCGGTCTGCTGCTGGCGCTTGCCGGTGACGACGAACGTCGTGTACCCCTGCGCCTCGAGAACGGGATCAAGGCCGGCCGCGAGCTCGGGGAGAAACAGGTTGTGGAGGTCGGTCACGAGGATGCCGACGGCGTGCGAGCGGCGGCGGACGAGCGTCCGCGCGGCGGCGTTCGGGCGGTAGCCGAGCTCTCGCGCCGCACGGAGCACCGCGGCGCGGCTGGCCTCACTCACCCGAGGCGAGTCCCGAAAGACGCGTGAGACGAGCGACTTGGACACGCCGGCAAGGGCGGCCACATCGTGGATCGTCGGGGCGCTCGGTTGACGACGTTCGCCTCGTCCTCTAGTTTGCATGCGGTGGGAACGTTCCCACATGCCGCCTGGTGTCAGCAACCCAGGCATCGGGAGAGAGCCACGATGACGACGACGATCGAACGCGACTACAGCCTCATCGGACGCGACACCGAGCGTGCGCTCGAGCAGGGCCTGGTGGCGGCCGAGTGGTACCACACCGAGGTGCCACGCAAGCGAATGAAGGCGCTGATGCGCCGGCGCAACGGCCCCGCGATCCGCGACACGATCATCTGGTTCGGCCTGCTGGCAGCGTTCGGGGTCGGTGGCGGGCTGCTGTGGGGCAGTTGGTGGTGCGTCCCGTTCTTCGTCGGCTACGGCGTCCTGTACGGCTCCGCGTCGGATTCACGCTGGCACGAGTCCGGGCACGGCACGGCATTCCGCACGTCGTGGCTCAATGACGCGCTCTACCAGGTCGCGTCGTTCATGAACATGAAGGAGCCGACCCTGTGGCGCTGGAGCCACGCGCGCCATCACACGGACACGATCATCGTCGGGCGCGACCGCGAGATCCTCGCGATGCGACCGCCTGATGCGGCGCGGCTCGTGCTCAACGTGTTCGGGGTCCGAGACGCCGTCGACGTCGTGCGAAGCGTCCTCCGACATGCGGCCGGCAGGCTGACGGCGGAGGAAGAGACGTTCATTCCGGACTCCGAGCATGGCCGGGTGGTGGGTGAGGCCCGGGCGTGGGTGGCGATCTACCTCGCGGTCGTGGCGCTGGCGATCGTGCTCGGGAGCTTCCTCCCGCTCATGTACGTCGGTCTCCCGTCGCTCTACGGTCGCTGGCTGGCGCACTTCTTCGCCTTCACTCAGCACGCCGGGCTCGCCGAGAACGTGCTCGATCACCGGCTCAACTCGCGGACCGTCTATATGAACCCGGTGCTCCGGTTTCTGTACTGGAACATGAATTACCACATCGAGCATCACATGTTCCCGATGGTTCCCTACCACGCGCTCCCCGAGTTACACAAGGAGGTGCGCGACGACATGCCGGTCCCGAGTCCGAGCACGATCGCCGCCTACCGGGAGATCGTTCCGACCGTGCTGCGTCAGATGCGCGAGCCCGAGTACAACCTTCAGCGGGAGTTGCCACCGACCGCCAAGCCGTTCCGTCCCGACCTGCACCGCGTGATCGTCGATGGCTGACGCCTGGGTCGACGCCTGCGCCGTCGATGAGATCGACGAGGAGGACGTCATCCGCTTCGACCACGGCGAGCGGACCTATGCCATCTATCGGAGCCCTGAGGACACGTTCCACGCCAGCGATGGCCTCTGCACCCACGAGCGGGCCCACCTCGCCGACGGCCTCGTGATGGGGAACATCATCGAGTGCCCAAAGCACAATGGCCGCTTTGACTACACGACCGGCGAGGTTAAGCGCCGGCCGGCCTGCGTCGACCTGCGGACCTATCCGGTGAAGGTCGCCGACGGCCGGGTCTACGTGGCCGTCGAGTAGCCGCCGACCTCGCCTCAGAGCGCGCGCATCCGGTTGTTGCGGGCGTTGTGCTCGACCTCGGCGAGCCCGAGGCGCTCGAGGATCGGCGGGACGTAGTTGGCGAAGCGGCCGCGGAGGCCCTTCTTGAGTCCGTACCAGCCGCCGACCGGATTGTCGCTCGAGCGGCCCCATGCCTCGACCGTGCCGTCGGCGGCGGGCTTCTGCTCGTCGGCGTTGCCGAGGAGCATCCAGTCGCCGTGGGCGGTGAGCATCGCGTGGAGATCGTCGATGCAGCGGAGGTGGTAGCGCAGTTCGGTCGTGCCGACGATGCACACCACCGCGGGCGGATCGGCGGACTCATCGCGGTACACGCGGTACTCGGACTTACCGGGCGGCGTCGTCAGGATCCACGGGTCCTCGGCGGTGCCGGCTCCCCGGTTCGTGGTGGTGGACATCTCGCTCCCCTCGAATCGGTAACCTGAGCGTTACGGTAACACACGCGTTACCGGCACGAACTGATGCCCGAACCGCTGCACGACAACGCCCTCGACGCCCTGGGCGATGCGAACCGCCGCGCGATCGTTGAGATCCTCAGCGAGGGTGGACGCTCGGTCCAGGAGATCGCCGATCAGCTGCCGATTTCCCGCCCGGCGGTCTCCCGCCATCTACGGCTGCTCAAGGATGCGGGGCTCGTCGGTGACGAGGTGCACGGCGTGCGGCGAATCTATGCGCTGCGCGCCGAGGGGGTGGAGGCGATCCGGGAGTACTTTGCCGAGACGTGGGACACGGCGATCGCCCGGTTGCGAATCCTGTCCGAGAACACGACGCCTGATCGCCCCGGAGGTGAACGCGATCGGCCTTGACCCGCTGGTGATCGAGTTTGAGCTGAGCGTGCCGCCGGCGGCAGCGTTCGCGGTCTGGACCGAGCGCTGCTCGACGTGGTGGCCGCGCGCGCACACGATCAGCGGCGATCCGTCGGCGATCACCTTCGAGCCGCGGCCCGGCGGGCGGATCGTCGAGCATGCCGGTGGCGCCGAGCATCCGTGGGGGACGGTGCTCGACTGGGAACCGCCGCGACGGCTGCGCTACCTCTGGCATCTGTTCTTCACGCCGAGTGAGGCAACCGAGGTCGAGGTGACGTTCGTCGGCCAGGGCGCGCACACGGCGGTGCGGCTCGAGCAGCGCGGCTGGGATCGACTCGGCGACGCCGCTGCTGCGCGGCGCGAGAAGACCGGAGTGGTGTGGCGGACGCTCGCGAGTGCCCTCCAGGACGCGGTGCGCGCGGCGCCGGGCACCGGGTGAACCGATCGCGGGACCCGGCGTGGCCGGGCCACGCCGCATGGTTAACTTGTCCGGAGAGGCTCGGGCGCTATGAGAAGGGGAGGCTGGGCTGTCGCTGCAACTGAGATCGCTTCGCGGGGTGATTCCGCTGATCGCCGTTATCGGCCTGGTTGGCTGTGGCGCGCGCGGTGGCGTCACACCGACGAACGGCACGACGGCCTCGACGGCATCGACACCGCTGCCGCAGGCGCACCCGCAGGCGGTTGAGCCGACGGCGGGCGACGCGGGGGTGGGCGTCGGCGCAGGCGACACGCCGGTCGGCGACCCGACCGCCCACGCGCCGCCGCTCTCCGAGGTGCGCAACCAGCTCCGGTTGGAGCTCGTGGCCACCCACGTGACGAACACGCAGTACATCAACCCCCTCCAGTACGTCACCGTGTGGGGGCGGACCGACCAGGGCGTCGACGCGCGGCTCCCGATCGGCGCGCCGATCCTGGCGCCGTGTCGGATCAAGATCCTCGCGGTCATTCCCAACTGGTTCGCCGGTCAGCCGCTCGTCTACTACGAGCTGCTGCAGGGTCCCCAGGCGGGCAAGATCCAGTATCTGGCCGAACAGATCACGAGCATCGCGCCGTCGGGCTCGACGCTCCAACAGGGCCAGCCGATCGCTCGGTTCGCCAAGTCCGGGACGGACATCGAGTTCGGGTGGTCGACGATCAACGGGGTCACCCTCGCGCAGGCCACGACCGGCTATACCGAAGGACAGGTCACGCCCGCGGGACGCTCGATCCGCGCCTGGCTGAACAGTCTCGGCGCGCGGGCCGGCAACGGCTGATCGGATACGGTCTGTCCATGGATCGAAACCAGCTGCGCGCCGTCCAGACCCCGCTCAAAGAGCGCTACCGAGCCGCGCCGGACGAGGCCCTCGTGACGCTGTCCGCGGCCGGCGAGGTGGGGGAGGGGATCAGCTGCTCGGTGAACACCGGACGCGCGCTCGCGGATGCCGGTCTGCATCCGGCCAGCGGCGGCGATGGGTCATTGCTGTGCTCGGGCGACATGCTGCTCGAGGCGCTTGTGGCATGCGCGGGCGTCACGCTGGCGGCGGTCGCCACCTCGATCGGGATCGAGATCACCTCCGGAGCGGTCCGCGCCGAGGGAGACCTGGACTTCCGCGGGACGCTCGGCGTCGACCGCGACGCGCCGGTCGGCTTCCGTGCGATCCGACTGAGCTTCGACCTTGACACCGACGCCGACGAAGAGCAGCTCAGCACGCTCCTGCGGCTCACCGAGCGCTACTGCGTCGTCTTTCAGACGCTGAACACGCGCCCTGAGTTGAGCGCCGAGATCGCCCGCGGCTGAATCACGCCGCCGCGCGCAGGGCCTCGATCGCCTGCTCGCCATCTTCGATGACGGCGAGGAACGCGGTGACGATCTCTCCGTCGAACTGCGTCCCCGTGCATCTGAGCAACTCATCCCGTGCTGCGGCGTGTGACATCGCGGTCCGGTAGGGCCGGTCTGCGGTCATCGCCTCATACGCGTCGGCGACGGCGAGAATCCGGGCCTCGACCGCGATCTGGTCCGCGCTCAGACCGAGCGGGTAGCCCTCGCCGTCCAACCGCTCGTGGTGAGCGCGCACCCAAGCGGCGATGTCGTTCATCCCGGCGTGCTCGAGGATCCGGGCTCCGATCTCGGCGTGACGGCGCATCTCCGTCCACTCCTCCGCCGTGAGCGCGCCCGGCTTGAGCAGGATCGCGTCGGCGATCCCGACCTTGCCGAGGTCGTGCAGCACGCCGGCGGCGTGGATCCGCTCAAGCCGTTCCTCCGCGATCCCGAGCGCTCGCGCCGTGTTGCGAGCGTAGATCCCGACCGTCCGCGAGTGGCTCGCGGTGCCCGCGTCGCGCAGGTCGACGGCCTCCGCGAGGAGCATCACCGCGGCGAGCAGCAGCTCCTCGGACTGCCGGCGCATGGTCGCGTTCTCGCGCGTGTCGCGGAGCGCACGCTCGAGCGCGAGGCCCGCGTGGTCGGCGACCGCCATGAGGACATGCAGCTCGGCATCGCCCGGTCGGCGGCCGCTCAGCGGCTCGTCGACGGACACGATCCCCAGCACATCGCCGGAGGATCCGCGCAGGGGCAGGAGCAGGACGTCGTCTGGATGCCAGCTGCCCACACCCGGCGGGGGCGACAACTCCGGGGTCCAGCCCGGGAAGTCCTCGGGCCAGTCGAACGAGCCGACCGGAACCCAGATCGCGCCACACCGCTCGTACTTCTCCGAGAGCAGCGGCTCCCATTCAGACCATGCCTGCGAGGTGCCGACGAGGGTTCGATGCAGCTCGTCGGCGCCACGGATGACCACGGGCCGCAACTCTTGGCAAGACTCGTCAAGCAGGTTGACGACGACCGAAGCGAACGAGAGCTCCGAGCGGATCGTCGCGGCCAGCGCCTCGAGCACCGGGAGCGGCCCGCTACCCGAAACCGCGGCCCGCGACAATGTCAGCATGCTCTGGAGATGGCGGGGGATCGGCTCGACGGGCAGCCGGTGCCCACCCTCCGCCGAGGCGAGCGCCACGAGCTCATCGGAGGCGACAACGACGCGGTCGCGCCCGGAGCGCTTGGCCTCGTAGAGCGCGGCGTCGGCGCGAGCGAGCAGCGTCCCGACATCGCCCGGCCCGGGTGCGATACCGACCGAGATGGTGAGGATCCCGTGGGGACTTGTCGGGTGGTGGATCGCCGCGGCCGCGACTGCCTCGCGGACTCGCTCGGCGACGCTGACCGCCTCTTCCGGTGTCGCCTCACGGAGCAGGAGCAGCAACTCCTCACCGCCGAAGCGATAGGCGATGTCGCCGGTCCGCAGGGTGCCGCGGATCGTGGCGGCGATCGCCCGCAGTGCCTGATCGCCGGCGAGGTGACCGAGCTGATCGTTGTAGGACTTGAAGTGGTCGATGTCGCAGAGCGCAAACGCGCTCGCGAGCCCTCGCTCCCGATCGATCGTCTCGAGCGCGGGGAGATCGTCGGACAGCGCCCGCCGGTTGCGCAGACCGGTCAGGGCGTCGCGGCGGGAGTCCTCGGTCAGCTGCTCGTTGAGCTTCGCGAGATCCTCCTCGCGCGAGGCGAGTGCGGCCGAAGCCGACCGCTCGCGGGCGAGCAGCACCCGCAGGCGCCGCTCGAGCAGGACGCCGCGCGCCATCAGCGAGACCCCGCACAGCGCGAGGCCCCCGACCAGCGTGACCACGGCCCCGGTGTGGACATGTCTCACGTACGCGTGGGCGAGCGCCACGATGAGGACGCCGAACATCGCCGCCGGGAGAATCACCCCGTGGCGGCTCGGGCCATCGACGCGGTCGGCCTCGTCGGTGGCTCGTGCCGCGAGCATGCCGCCGATGCCGATGGCGATCAGGCCGAACGCCCAGAGCGGGTCGAGGATCGTCCGTCCCGTGACGTAGCTCTGCATCAACAGCTGGTGGCTCCAGAGGATGAACGCGACGGCCTGGGCGACGATGCCACTGAACACGAGCAGCGATGCGCCGGAACGGCTGCGCCGGAGTGACCCACTGATGATCGCCTGGAGGGTGAGGATCGCCGCCGAGACATAGACCGCGGGATAGACGAGCGCAGAGAGCCGGGACAGCTCGGGGAGGCTCGATCGCGACGCGTCCGACCACAGGAACGAGAACGTCAGGGCGGCCGCGGCGGCGATCAACGGCACGTTCTCCGCAGCGGTGACCGAGAGGTTGGTCGCCGAGCGGTCCGGCGTGCGGAGCGTCGCGGCGATGACGAGGATCGCAAAACCCCAGTAGCCGATATCGGCGACGTTCGGTGATCCGGGTGCGCCCGTGACGTCGAAGACGTCCCAGGCGATCTGCCCGATCAGCCAGGACGCAGCGGCCAGGCTGAGGAGCGTCGAGCGGGCGCGCCGCTCGCCGTGCGCGGTGTGGCGAGCGAGCAACATGCCGGCGAGCGCGCACACCGCAGCCGCCGTCCAGCCGATGTTCCAGAGCACCGCCGGGGCATTGACCACGCGCGTCAACAGGAGCGCGAGGCAGGTCAGCGCGGCACTCGCCGCGACGATGATGTCCAGACCCCCGCTCGCTTTTCTGTCGACTGCCGCGTGCCTCATCTCTCTGCGCGGTCGAGCCGGGGGTGAAGAGCGCTCGAGCCTAGAGGCTCCCTATCCGCCGGCCTTTGCCCAGACCAACATCGGCAGGTTTTGTCCGCAGCTCAATCAGTGATTTGCCGCAGAATCGATGCTCAGAGGCGATTTTGAGCGGGGAGCTTCCCGCCCATTTCACAGAGTTCGGGTCAGGCGGCCGGCGACGACCGGTGCGCGGCGTCGTCGGCGAGCGCGTGGAGTGCTCCGGCGGTGGAGCGGATCTCGCCGATCATCCGGTCATGCTCGTCGTTCAGCGCCGCCGCACGACCCTCGAGGTGCTCCACCGTCCGTGTCGCTTCCTCGGTCACGGCGGCCGCGTAGGACGTGGCGTCCGCGATCACCGTGTCGGCATGGGTGCGGGCGAGGCGCACGGTCTCCTGAGCCTCGTCATGGGCGGCGACGAGAATCGCCGACGTCTGCGCACCGAGGCGCTCGATCTCCGTCGCCACCGCGTCGCGACTCGGCACCTGGGCCCGAGCCTCATCGAGCTGGCGCTCGAGGTCGGTGAGCTCGTCCTCGAGCTCGGCAAGATGGGCATCGACGGCATCGCAGTCGTAGCCCTGGCGCGTGACCGGGAAACGGGGGAGGACGTCGTCCTCGACGGCGGTCTCCATCCGCCGCACCCGGAACTCCTGAGTGGCGTACGGGTCCGCTTCCTCAAGCTCAGGGACCGGCGGCGCAAAGACGGGCGCCGGATCCTCCACGTGCGTCGCGAACGTGTATTCCGGGCCGCGCCGCGGCGGCGGGAGGGCCCGGGCGATGCGATCGCCGAGATCAGCCAGCTTTGAGCTGAACGTCCGCCGAGGAGTCTCTTGCTCGACGGTTTCGGTGCGCGTCTCCAAATAACCCACGGTCGGTCTCCTCGTCTCGCCGGATGCGAACCGAGTTCTTCGGCGGGACGGATCGGATCCCTCGTCAACGACACGCCGGGCACGGGTTGTGCACGCCGCCGTGCAGGGTCAGATCGCCGGCGGGTTCGGATCCGGCGGCAGCGGGGTCGGACTCGGCGTCGGGCTCGGCGGGGCCGGGTCCGGTGGGGCGGGCGTCGGCGGTCCGGGTGTCGGCGTCGGGGGTGAGGGGGTCGGAAAGGACACGGCTATCCCCTTTCCGAGATGCGGGGCCGGCAAACGTCCCCGAGACGGCTCAGCGGCGAAGCTCGCGCCGGCGGGTACGGATCACGTACTCGTCGACGCTGTAGCGCTCCTCCCGCCACGGGTCGCCGCGGTGGTGGTATCCGTTCTCCTCCCAAAAGCCGAGCCGGTCGCCGTCGAGCAGCTCGAGACGACTGACCCACTTGGCCGACTTCCACAGGTAGAGGTGGGGGACCAGCAGCCGGGCGGGGCCGCCGTGATCCGGTTCGAGCGGGATGCCCTCGGCCTCGTGGGCGATGAACGCGGGGTACTCGAGCACGTCGCTGAGTGGGAGGTTCGTCGTGTAACCGCCGTAGGCATGAACGAGAACATGAGAGGCCTCCGGCGTCGGGCGGGCTCGATCGAGAAGGGAGTGCACCGAGACGCCCCGCCAGTGCATCCCGAACTTTGACCAGCGGGTGACACAGTGAATATCACCCGTCCAGTCGGTCTGGGGCTGCTCCTGGAGCGCCGCCCAGTCGAGCACGTATGGCGCCTGCACGGCGCCGTCGATCGAGAGGATCCATTGCGAACGGTCGACCCGTGGAGTGGGGCCGACCGAGAGTACGGGCCATTTCAGCGTCGGCGACTGTCCGGGCGGCAGTCGCACGGGATCAATCCCGAGGGCGGTCGCCCGGCGCTTCCCACGTTCGCCAAAGATGCGGGAGGTGATCGGCACCGGCCTATTGTCGCGGCTTTAAAGAGAAACCCCCGCTGAGGCGTCGAGCGGGGGATCAAGCGGGGGGTGCGCTGCCCGGCGATCAGCGGCGATCGCCGGGCAGGCGCGAGGCGGTCCCCCTGTGTTACTTGAGCGTCGGCGAGACCGTCGCGGTCCCCAGCACCGCACCAGCCGAGACAACGCTCTTGCCGGCGAGCTTGTTGATCAGCTTCGCCGTGGCGTCAGTGATGGTGACCGTGCCCGTGGCGGTCGTGCCGGTGACCTTCGCGTCAATCACCTTGGCGATCCGCACGGTGTTCCAACGGATGACGGTCACGCAGCGGGCGCGCAGGTGGAAACGTCCGACGCGGTGGCAGACACGAATCGTGCGGCCGCGGACGAGCGCATAAATCGAGACGCCCTGCTTGGTCGAGGTGACGGTCGGCTGACGCAGCGACACGGTCTGCTTGCCATTTGACAGCGACAGTCCGCCCTTGTGGCGGATGACGCCGCGGAACGTCTTCGTGTTCACGAAGCCGCCGGCGATCGGGAACGTGAACGTCGTCCCGGAGGCAGTGGCCGGCGCCAGCGCCTTGACCGTGATGCTGTTGTCCGACAGCAGCTTGGCCGCTGCGGTGGACGCGGTGATCTGCGTGGTTCCGCCGGTGACCTTCGTCTGCGCCGCCGACGCGACGCCCGGTAGAACGAAAGCGACGACCATTGTGGCCGCCGCAATAGCTCGGATGCGATTCATTGGGCTCCCTTCCCGGTTATTGATCGGATTCGTGGGTTGGAAACACGACGGTTGCCAAAGAGTTGCGATCTGGCGCGAGGGCGGCCAGCGGACGATCACCCGCTCCGGGGTGACTCCGTGGCCGGATCGCGACGCCTGGCAGAGGTCGTGCGCTACTGGACCCTTGATCGGGAGGACCCCCGCTGAAGCGGGGCGCGTCGTTGGCGCGACGATCGGCTTACGCCGCGCAGCGGCGGGCCCACGCCGCGAGCTGGTCCTGCGCCGCGTCGGCGCGATCCTGGGCCGCCCGGTAGCCGGCGTAGGTCTCCTCGCTCGGCTTCCGAGACCAACGCTGATAGGCGTGGTCAGCCTCGGTCTGCGCGGCGCGCCGGGCGGCCGTGAGATCTTCAAGCAGGGTGTAGTCACGCCGGCTCGGACGGGTGATGAGGAAGTCCCGCTTCTCGCCGCCGATGCGTAGCCGCAGTCGTCTCTCGCCTTGGTCCTTGCTCATGCTCTCCCCAGAACTCGCCTCGAGCGGACTCTCCAAAGCGCTCGTTGCCCGGGCGTTTCCACGGCGTTGCCGGGGTTCCGCGACCAGGTCAGTCAGAAACGCCTGACCCCTCAGGCTCTGTGGCCGCGAGAACGCTGCGGGCCCGATTGCGCAGCACGAGCACGGTGACGACGAACGAGAGGACGGCGAACGCCACGAGCGCGACCTGCACCGCGGTGCTGGCGCGATTGATGACGTTCCCGAACAGGTAGTAGCCGACCCCGTTGGCGATCGACCACGCCAGCCCGCCGACGACGTCCATGACGAGGAAGCGCGGCCACGGCATCAGGTTGGCTCCGGCGATCAGGCCGCCCCATGTCCGCAGACCGGTCACGAACCGGCTGAGCACGACGACCGTGCTGCCGTGCCTCGCAAAGAACGCCCGGGCGGCCCGGAGTCTGAGCTCGGTCAGACCGACCCGCGCCCCGAACCGCTCGAGCAGCCGCCACCCGCCGAACCGGCCCGCCGCGTAGCTGATCGCGAACCCGAGGATCGCGCCGGCCGCGGCGGCGACGATGACGCCGGCGATCGCCAGGCGATGCGTGGTGGCGGCATACACCGCCGCGGCCGCGAGCGCGGTCGTTCCCGGCACCGGGACACCGGACGCCTGAAGGAGTACGACGACGAACACGACCGCGTAGCCCCAGCGACCGAGGAGACCATCGATCTGATGGCCGGAGACGAGAAACGCCGGGATGAATAGCCCAAAGAACATCAAGAGATAGCGAGATCCTTACGAACGACTTCAGGATGTCGCGTAATCTCGCCTGTGTGTCGTACACAACTCTTGAAGCCCGCGAACGCATCATCCGTGAGGTCGACCAGGCCGCTGATCAGATCCAGCTCGCGCTGGACTACCTCGGCGATGCCTACGAGCAGGTCGATGAGAGCCTCGGCGACCGGCTCGAGGAGCAGCTGTTCGGACCCGTCCAGGGAGCGTACGCACGCGCCCGGCGCACGAAGAGCGAGTTCGTCTCCCGGCACGCGCTGATCGACCGCAACGGCCACGACCCCGACGCCGGCTCGCGGCCGCACGGCGCGATCGCGCTCATTGAAGCCGCCGGGGACGCCGTCGAGCAGGCCGAGCAATGGCTCGCCGAGCTCCAGGACTCGATGCTTCCGGTCGAGGTCGGGGACGAGCAGCTGCGCGCCGGGCTGGCCGAGACCCGCAGCCTGCTGGCGCCGCTGCCGGCACGCGCCGGCGAGCTCGTCCGCACCCTCGGGCGCTGAACCCTCGCCACACTCAGGCACGGAGCGCGCTGAGCAGGGCCACGCCTGCGATGACCGCCACCACGCCAACGAGCTGGACGCGGCCAAGTCGCTCACGAAACAGGAAGTAAGCCGCGACAGCCGCCAGGGTCGCCCACTGGGAGGAGAGCACGGCGGCCACCGCGATCCCATGGCGGGCGCCGGCCGTGAAGGCGAAGAACCCAGCGACCTCGCCGATGCCGGAGGCAATCACGAGTGGCGCGAGTCGACGGCTCATGCGAAGCCGCCCCGCGAGAGCGAACGGGATCGCGAGCACCACCGCGCCGATCAAGCGTGCCGAGAGCACGACCCAGGCGGAGGGCAGCATCGTGCCGGCGCGACCGGTCGCGTACAGGCTTCCGCCAAACAGAATTGCCGCCGCCGCGGCGAACAGAATCGCGGCCGTGTGATGCTCGGGCCGGGCGTCGGGATGCGCCGCACGATCCGGGACCGAGGCGAGCGCGACGCCGACCGCGAGCAGGGCGAGCGTGGCGACGACGTCCGCGCTCAGGGTCTCGCCGGCGAGGAGCGCGATGACCGCGGCGATCGCCCCCTCGGCCGACACGAGCGGGGCGACGAGTGCGACCTGCCCGAGGCGCAACCCGCCGTAGGTGCAGACGAGCCCGGCGACGTTGCCCGCTCCCGCGAGCACGAGCCAGATCCACGCGGAGGTCGGCCGGTGCGCCGGGACGCCTTCGGCGAGCGCGATCGGCGCGGCGATGAGCAGCCCGACAAGCATCACCCAGGCCACGACGATGGCCGGGTCGATCATCCGGCTCGAGCGAGACGAGCAGAGCGTGGCGATCGCCCAAGCGCCAGCGGCGCCGAGGCCGCCGAGAACGGCGATCACATTCCGCATTATCTCGGCTCGCGCACTAGACTGGCCCGCGAGTGGAGAGGGAACCTTGCGGCAATTGACGGCTCTAGATGCGCAGTTCTTGGCGCTCGAGTCACCCCGCCAAGCCGGCCATGTCGGTGCGGTCGCCGTGCTCGATCCGACGACACGGCCGAACGGGCGGCTCGAGCTTGCCGACATCCAGAACCTGATCGCGGAGCGGCTGCCGCTGCTCCCGCCGTTCCGCTGGCGGCTCAAGCCGGTACCGCTCGGCCTCGACTACCCCTACTGGATCGACGACCCAGACTTCGACCTCGAGTACCACGTGCGCGAGTTGGCGATCGCGTCCCCGCCGACCGACGAGAAGCTCGCCGACCAGGTGGCGCGGATCTTCTCCCGCCCGCTCGACCGGACGCGTCCGCTGTGGGAGGTGTACGTCATCCAGGGACTCGCGGACGGGCACGTTGCGGTCATGACGAAGATCCACCATTCGGTGATCGACGGCATGTCCGGGGCCGAGATCATGGGCGTGCTCCTCGACCTCACCGCGGAAGGTCGCGAGCTGCCGCAGGACCCGCCGTCGACGATGACGATCCCGGATCACGAGCCCGGGGAGCGCGAGATGCTCGTTCGCGGGCTGCTCGGCGCGCCGCGGTACGCGACGCGGGTCGCCCGGGCGCTGCCGGCGACACTGCCGAACATCGAGGACGTCGCGGTCCTGGCCCAGATCCCGGGAGCAAAACTCGTCGGCCGCACGACGGCCACGATCGCCCGGCTGCTCCGCGGCGGCGAGCGGCGCGTGCTCGAGCGCAGCACCCTCGAACCGCCACGCACTCAGTTCAACGGGCACGTCTCACCCCATCGCCGCTTCGCCTTCGGCCAGCTCTCGCTCGCCGACGTCAAGGCGGCGAAGAACGCCCACGGCTCCACGGTCAACGATGTCGTGCTGACGCTGTGCGCCGGCGCGGTGCGGCGCTGGCTGATCGAGCACGAGGACCTGCCCGAGGATCCGCTCGTCGCCCAGGTCCCGGTGTCGGTGCGGACCAAGAAGCAGGCCGGCACGTATGGCAACCGGATCGGGATGCTGAGCGTGCCGCTGTTCACCAACGAGGCCGACCCGGTGGAGCGGCTGATGCTCGTCCACGATGCGATGGCGCTCGCCAAGGAACGCCACAAGGCGATGCCGGCCGAGCTGCTCCAGGACGCGACTCAGTTCATCCCGCCCGCGGTGTTCTCACGCGCGGCGCGGATCACGTTCTCGCTCGCCGCGAGCCGTAAGCCGATCTGGAATCTCGTCGTCTCCAACGTCCCTGGCCCGCAATTCCCGCTCTACATGGCGGGCGCCCGGCTCGTCGCCAACTACCCGGTGTCGGTGATCACCGACGGGATGGGCCTCAACATCACCGTGATGAGCTACGACGGCCACCTCGACTTCGGCATCGTCGCCGACCGTGAGCAGATGCGCGACGTGTGGAAGCTGATCGACTGGCTCGGGGATGAGCTCGAGCGCCTGCTGCCCGAGGGCTACCGGGCGGCGGCCGATGCCGAAGCCGAAGCCGAGGCGGCTGCCAGCGCTGGTGCCGGTGCGCTCACCGCCGAGTCCGCGGACGAGCCGTCCGAGTCAACGACCGCCTGAGGGTTCCCGTTTCGCACGCGGTTCGGGGTTCGGGGTTCGGGTTCGGGTTCGGGTTCGGGTTAGCTCGGGTCGGGGTGCCGGGGACGTGATGAAACGGCGCATCGAAGTGGGGTGGGGCTTGGTTCTGCGGAGTCTGGCCTCCGGATCGGCTGAAGTTCGGTGGCTGCGCGCCGCCGGGGTGGCCAAAGCGCATGTGAGCGCGGGTCAAATGGCCAAAACGCGTGTGAGCGACGGCTGATCGCGGCGAAGATCGCCCGCGCTGACATGCGTTTTGGTCATCCCAGGGGCGCTCTCATGTCGGCGGTCGCCGCATCAGGCCGCCGACGGACGCTACCGCGCGCCGCTCAACCGGATCAGCGAATGATCCGGAACACGCCCCGCATGAACGGGTGGACCCGGCAGAAGTACGTGTAGGTGCCCGGTTTCAGACCGGTCGGCGTACTCCAGGTGAGTCTCCCGACCGCCGGCGTGTCCGGCCCGAGCTGACCGGAGTCGTAGCTGCCCGCGCCGTTGGCGAGGGGGTACGAGATTCCGGTGTCCAGCCCGCACGGATACTGACAGGAGGTGACGCTGTGGAAGATCGAGTGGATGTAGTCCTGGGACTGCTGCGAGCTGACGTTGCCGAACAGCGCGAGCTTGCCGTCGGCGATCGAGTCGGCGTTGACGAACGTGAGGGACTGTCCCGCGCGGATCGTCGGGGTGCAGCGGTTGCGGCCGGTCGCTGTGAAGTCACCGGGCGTGTAGTGGAACCCACCGATGACGACGCGGTTCGTCGAGCAGTCCGGGAACTTCTTGAGGTTGACGCCGACGTACACCGAGCCGCCGTGGTGGCGGTTCTCGGCGAGATGGCCGTGGGTCACGTGGCCAGTCTGGTCGGTGCGGTGGGAAAACGGATCGGTCGAGCCGGGGACTCCGCCGCTCTCGCTGTCCCACGCCTCCCAGGCGACCATGATCCCCATCGCCTCGTACCAGGAGGCGCGCTTGGTCTCGTAGGTCGCGCTGATCCGCAGCGTGTCGCCCGCGTTCAGGTGGGGACGCCAGTCCGCGGCGGTCGCGGTCATCGCCATGTCCCATGAGATCGGGCCACGCGGGTCGAAGTAATGGGCAAGCGAGCGGAACAGCCGCACGGAGTGCGGGACCGTCCCGGCGATCGCGCCGCCGCTCGGCGTTGCTCCTGCCCGAATGTCGTCAAGCTCGTCGTAGAGGCCGCCCGGATGAACGTGTCCGGCGGTCCCGACGAGGGTCCCCGGATGGTCGACCGTGAACGTGTTCAGCGGGGTACCGCCGTTGTACGGGTCCTTGGCCATATCCGGGAAGGTGAACTTGCCGTTCTTCCCGCTATAGCGATGGACGTCGAACACCGGGTAGATATGGCGGGACTCGACGTCCATCCAGATCGGGTGCAGCGGCTTGATTGAGGCGGCCGCCGGCGACGACGCCGGGACGAAGTCGATGTCGTAAGTGATGTAGACGTTCGCGCCGTTGTCGGTGAGGTCGTGGATCATGTAGTTCAGGGCCCAGAAATCGTTCTTGCCGATCGGGTAGCCGTAGCCCTTGGGGAACTCGTAGGTCGTCTTCTCCTCGCCCGCGGCCATGAACGGGTAGAGGCCGCCGGCGTAGCCGTTGCCCTCACCGGCACCCGCCTTGCCGTTGCTCAGCCACACGCCGTGGTGGAGGTGGATCACGTCGACGCGCGGGATCGCGCCGCAGCATTTCCCGTTCGGGAGCGCGTAGTGAAGGTTCGGCGCCATCCGCATCATGTAGCCGTCCACGGTCGGCTTCGGCACATGATTGGTGTCGACGAGGATCAGGTTCGCCCCGGGCGTGATCTTGTACGGGCCGGCCCGGAAATGCAGGTGCTGCACTCCCGTCGTCGCTGAAGCGACCTGCGGGATCGCACATGCGACCAGCACGGCAGCGGCTAGAACGGCTCGCTTCACGTCTCCTCCTCGACTGCGGTTGCGCCTCCGCCGGGCATTCAAGCAGGTTTAAGAGCGCTCACAAATTGGACACGACTCCGTCACGGGCTCGCCACACCGTGATCGAGGTCTCGTCGTAGCGTGCCGCCTCGCTCGCGCCACTGGCGCACACCACCAATCAGGGAAGGGGTTCTCGTGTCTCTCCAGGCACCGTTTTCACGCGTCTACGCGCGTGCGTCAGCGTGGTGGCCGGCCGCGGTGAGCGCGGTCGCCGGAACGCTCGCGCTCGGGCTCGCCGTGCCCGCCGTGGGCTCAGGAGCCTCGCTCTCCACGTCGACGTGTCATCTGGCCGCGCCGTACCAGCACGTCATCTACATCCAGTACGACAACACGCATCTGTCTCGGGACAACCCCAACGTCCCGTCCGACCTCGAGCAGGTGCCGGCGCTCAAGAACTTCCTGACCAGCAACGGGACGCTCTCGAACAACGAGCACACCCCGCTGATCGCCCATACCGCTGGGGACATCGTCACCTCGCTCACAGGCCTCTACCCAGACCGGAACGGGCTCGGCCTCAGCAACAGCTACGCCCAGTACGAGCCGAACAGCGGCGCGGTGCCGACCAAGTTCCCCTCGGCGTTCACGTATTGGACTGATCCGGTCAGCGCGACCGACACGCTGACGAACCTGGTCACGGACGGTCAGAAGAACACGCCGGCGCCGTGGGTTCCCTACACGCGGGCGGGCTGCGACGTGGGCGCATTCTCGATCGCCGACATGGAGCTTGAGAACGTCAGCACGAGCGCCTCGGGCGACGTCACCTCCGCGTTCGGCAACAGCTCGCCGGTGTGGCAGTTCGCGAACGCCAACCAGTCGAGCGGGGCGGGCAAGAACCAGACCGCCGCTGACCTCGAGGGGATCGCGATCCACTGCTCGCAGGCGGACAGCGCCGACAACGGCTCGGGCAACCACAGCTCCGTCTGTTCGCCCCAGAACGGCGGCGTCGCCGACAAGCTCCCGGACGAGCCGGGCGGTTACACCGGGTTCAACGCGCTGTTCGGCGGCATCTTCGCCAACCAGCTCACCTCGTCACCAGGCGCGTTCACCGCGTCAACGCAGGGCGGGCCGGCCAACGATCCGTCGAGCGTCAATGACGTCGCGGCGCCCGTGAAGGACGTCTACAACTACAGTGCCCCCGGCTGCCAGTTCTGCGCCAACGGCACGAACCTCGACTACAACGGCAACCCGATCACGTCGAGCGTCGTCGTCGACGGTTCCGGGAACTCCGGATTCGTGTCGGCTTTCAGCCCGACCCCGGCCCAGACGCTCGGCCAGGTCGCGTCGATGCAGGAGTCGGGGATTCCGGTGACCTACGCGTACATCGAGGACGCCCACAACAAGTGGACCTCCCCGTTCAACGCGCTCGGTCCCGGCGAGGCGACGTACGTCGATCAGCTCAAGCAGCAGAACCAGGCGTTCAGCGCCTTCTTTGAGCGGCTCGCGGCGGACGGCATCACGAAGAGCAACACGCTGTTCGTGTTCACCGCCGACGAGGGCGACCACTTCGCCGGCACGACGCCAACCAACACCGGCTGCGACGGCGTTCACACGGCGTGCACGTATCCGGCGAACGGCGTCGGCGAGCAGACCGTCAACATCAATGACGCGCTCGCCAAGGAGTTCGGAGACACGCGGCCGTTCGCGATTCACAACGACGACGCGCCGAACTTCTACGTTGGCGGCCCCGCTGGGTCGACCGCGCCTCCGGGACCGTACGACCCCGCGGTGCGTCAGCTCGAGCAGGATCTCGGCAACACCACGCTCACGAACCAGGTGACCGGCGCCGCCGAGCCGCTGACCTCGCATATCGCCGACGCCGTCGACCAGAAACTGCTCCACATGACGACGACGGATCCGCTTCGAACGCCCTCGTTCACGGACTTCGCCGATCCGACGTTCTTCTACCAGACGGGTACCTGCCCGGCGAACAACGCGAACGCAGGCTGCCCCACGGTGAGCAACGCGTTCGCGTGGAACCACGGCGGCGACCAGCCGGAGGTCGACCGGACGTGGCTCGGCGTCGTCGGGGCTACGGTCCAAAACCTCGGGCAGACGGGATCGGTGTGGAGCGATCACACCGATATCCGCCCGACGATGCTGTCGATCCTCGGTCTCCAGAGCGACTACGTCCAGGACGGACGCGCGCTCACCGAACTCGTGAGCCCGAGCAGCCTGCCGCCGGCGGTGCTCGCCCACCTGTCCGCCTACCAGGATCTGGCGGGCGCGTACAAGCAGCTCGATGCGGCTGTCGGCCAGTTCGGGCATGACTCAGAGCTCGTCTCGACGACGGCCTCCGAGAGCGTCTCGCCGGGTGATGGGGTCGCGCAGGGCTTCGACCAGCAGCTCCAGGCGTGCCTCACCCAGCGGGATGCGCTGGCGATGCAGATCCGCTCAAGCCTGGACGGGGCCACGTTCAGCGGCACCGCGATCAACGACAGCCAGGCGCAGTCGTTCACCGACCAGGCCAACGGCCTGATCGGGAACATGCACGCGCTGTCGCAGATGATCGTGCCGCCGAGCTACACGGTGTGCGGCACGAATCCGGCGCAGGGCCCGCCCGGGCCGAAGGGCGACCCCGGGACGCCGGGCGCCCCGGGAGGGCCGGGCGCCCCGGGAACGCCGGGTCCGAAGGGTGATCCGGGCGCCACCGGGCCGAAGGGCGACACCGGCGCCACGGGTCCGAAGGGTGATACGGGCGCCCAGGGTTCGAAGGGTGACCGCGGTCCGCAGGGCCCGGCCGGTGCCACACCTCGCGTCACGTGCCGGACCGCAGTCCGCGGACGCACGATCACCGTCACGTGCACGCAGGTGGGTCAGGCGCGCAGCCGAGGCCGGGTCGTGCGGGCGACGGTGGCGATCAGCCGGGGCCATCGGGTGTACGCCTACGGCACCGGACCGCTGCGGCACCTCGTGCTCCACTCACGTGCGCGGCTGCGCGGTCGCTACGTGCTGAGTGTCGAAATCAGGGGGTATCGGCCGGTCAACAGACGGATCCGGCTGCGCTGAGTCGAAGCGAGCGGCGATCGACGGGGCGTCGGGTTCGGCCCGACGCCCCGCAGCCGTTCTCAGAGCTCGGTGAGCGACAGGACGTTGCCGTCTGGGTCACCGAACCACACAATCTGCGCGCCGCTCGGCGAGCGCCAGATCCCCAGGTCGTCCTGATCGAGTCCGTCGTAGCGCAGCGCGCGGATCCGTCTGTCGGCGAGACCGGCCGATGCCGCCATGATGTCGGGCACCGTCCAGCCAAGCACGGTGTGGCGCGCCGGCGTCAGTTCGTCAACCACGGCGACCCGCAGGAGCGCGTTTGGGGCGCGGAAGACGCAGGCGAACGGGGTTCGCTCGAGCAGCGGCAGTCCGAGCAGCTCACCGTAGAAGTGAGCCGCGCGCTCAGGATCGGTCGTGGCGACGAAGGCCACGATCTGCGCGTCGCTCAGCATCCTCCGGCGGCTCGGGGTCGCGGCTGCTTACCAGGCCTGGGTGCCGCCGCAGTGCGGGCAGCCCACCGAGGTTGAGACCGTCGCCTCGAACACAAAGCCGCAGCTGCACGAGTACAGCGCCTGGTCCTGCTGGGGACCGAGCTCCTGGCGGCGAGGTGGGGTGGCGGCGGTGTTCGCCCCAGCGTCCTGGTGGTTGCGCGCCCCGGGCGCCGAGCGGCGCCGCGCGATGCGAGCTTCATTTCGCTTTGGTCTAACGAGCACGTTCATTGGCAGATAACGATCCGACTGGCGATTGGTTTCGCGACCGGTGCCGTGAATCCTCGTCCTAACATGACGCTAATCGGGGGAGGTTCCTTCCGACCAGGGGGAGCCCGAAGGCTCACCTGTGGGAAAATTGGAAACGCAGCATGGATCCCAGCCGCAAACGTGCCATCCGTCTCACCGTCGCGCTGACCGTGGCGTTGCTGCTCGCCTCAGCGTTGATCTGGACGAGCTTCAGCGCCGGCCGGGACGAGCTGACCGCATCGCAGCTGATTAAGCGGGCGCAGCCCGGGCGCTCCTACATCCTCGCCGGCACGGTGCTCGACGGATCGGTCAGCCACGCGGGCGAGGCGCTCCTGTTCCGCGTGCGTGACCCGAAGCTCAAAGTCTCGGTCCCGGTGCGCTATACCGGAATCGTCCCGGACCCGTTCCGCGCCGGCCGCGGCGTCCTCGTGACCGTTCACGAGCAGGGAACGAAGTTCATCGGCGAGCAGGACTCGCTGACCACCAAGTGCCCATCCAAGTATCAGGCTGCGAGCTCGTCGTACTGATGCCCGTCACGGGCTCAGGGTTCTGAGATGGCACTCGTCGGTCGCGCACTTCTGATCCTCGGACTGCTCGTCACGCTCTACGGGATCGGCGCGTCGCTCTACGGAGCGCGCGCCCATCGCCCGGAATGGGTCGACTCTGGACGCCGCGCCGTGTACGCGCTCGCCGGTCTGATGGTGTTCGCATTCGCGATCCTCGAGGCGGCGTTCCTGCGCTCGGACTTCTCGTTCAACGTCGTGGCGGCCCACTCGTCGACGACGACCCCGACCTTCTACAAGGCGACCGCGGCATGGTCCTCGCAGGAGGGGAGCCTGCTGCTGTGGGTGTTCCTGCTCTCGCTGTGGTCGAGCCTGATCCTGTTCCTCACCCGGCGGCGGGTCCGCGAGATCGCTCCGTACGCGACCGCGGTCCTGCTCGTCTTCGCCGGGTTCTTCACCTCGCTGATGCTGTTCTTTGCGAACCCGTTCGAGACGAGCGCCCGGCCGCCGGTGCAGGGCGCCGGCCTCGATCCGCTCCTGCTGCACCCGAGCATGATGTTCCACCCGCCGATGCTGTACTCCGGCTACACGCTGCTGACGGTGCCGTTCGCGTTCGCGATCGGCGCGCTCATCACCCGGCGGCTCGGGTCGGACTGGATCGCGGTGACCCGGCGGTTTGCGCTCGCCGCCTGGCTGTTCCTCGGCATCGGGATCCTGCTCGGCGCCCGCTGGTCCTACACCGAACTCGGCTGGGGCGGCTACTGGGCCTGGGATGCGGTCGAGAACGCCGCGCTGATGCCATGGCTGGTGGCGACCGCGTTCATCCACTCGATCATGATTCAAGAGAAGCGGGGGATGCTGAAGATCTGGAACGTCTCGCTGATCCTCGGGAGCGGCACGCTCGCCGTGCTCGGCACGTTCCTCGTCCGCTCCGGGATCCTTGACTCGATCCACGCGTTCGGCGCCTCGACGCTCGGGATCCCGTTCATCGTGCTCCTCGCGGCGATGGTGATCGGGGGAATCTGGCTCGTCGTCAGCCGCCGGGCAGAGCTGCGCTCGGATGCCCAGCTTGAATCGCTGTGGTCCCGCGAGGCCGTGTTCCTGTTCCAGAACCTCGTGCTCGTCGCGATGGTGTTCGTGATCTTCTGGATCACGTTCTTCCCGCTCATCTCCGAGGCGGTGACCGGGACCAAGGTGTCGGTCGGGCCGCCCGCCTTCCGGCCGTTCATCGTCCCGCTGGCGCTGATCCTCGTGCTCCTGTCGGGGATCGGCCCGATCATCGCCTGGCGGCGGGTCACGGTCGCCAACCTCCGGCGCAACTTCACGATTCCCGTGATCGCCGGGTTGATCGTGCTTGTGGCCCTGCTCATCTTCACGAATGCCTGGTCGCGCCCGTTCGCGGCGATCATGTTCTGTCTGGGGGCGTTCGTCGTGGCGACCGTCGTCCAGGAGCTGTGGCGCGGGACGAGTGCCCGCCGGGCGATGACGCGGGACCCGGTGCCGGTCGCGTTCGTCCAGCTGATCCGCCGTAACCGGCGGCGCTACGGCGGCTACATCGTCCACGCCGGCCTCGCGGTGCTGCTGATCGGCGTCGCCGGGTCGTCGTCGTTCCAGCACTCGCGGGACACCGTCCTGAGTCCGGGCCAGCAGGCGCGCGTCGACGGGTACACGGTGACCTACGTCAAGCCGACCGCGTCCGCCTCGTTCGATTCCCGGGGTGAGCTGGCGAAGGTCTCGTTCGGTGCCGTGCTGAGCGTCGCCAAGAACGGTCACTCAGTGACCACGCTGAAGACGATCCGGCGCTTCTATCCGGCGACCACGGATCCGACCGTGGGTCCGATCTCCGAGGCGTTCAATGGCGCGTCGGACAGCATCGTCGGTCTCCGAGCGGGAGCGACCAAGGACATCTGGACCGTCGTCAACCCGAACCTCGATCCGCTCACCGCCGAGATCAACCGCGGCGACCAGGTGTTCGAGAAGCTGATGACGAGCCTCACGCCGGCCGAGGCCCGCCAGCCGCAGAACCTCGCGTTCATCCGGGCCGAGCGCCAGCGGGCGATCGCCGGGCTCACGTCGCGATTCGTCACCCACCCGTGGCCGGTCAACTTCCTGCTGATCGTCTCCCCGCTCGTCACGTGGATCTGGGGCGGCGCGCTGATCATCGCCATCGGCGGACTGATCGCGCTGTGGCCGGCCCCAGCGCTCGCCCGGCGCCGGAGCCCGGCGCTCGCCGGCGCGCGAACCGGAGCGCCTCCCGCGGCACCCGCGCTCCCCGCGCGCGAGCCGGTTTAGCGCGCCGAGGTCTCGCATGGATTTCGTCATCGTGCTGGTCGTGCTGGCGGTCGTCGTGGTTGTGGTCACGGCGCCGTTACGCCGCGACCGAGCGGCCGGAGAGGCTGCCGCCGCGGCATCGAGCGGCACGATGGGCGAGCTCGAGGCCGAACGCGACGCGAAGTACCGCGAGATCCGGGACGCGGACCTCGACCACCGAACCGGCAAGCTGTCAGACGCGGACTATGAGGCGCTCGACCGCACGCTCCGGGCCGAAGCGGTCGAGATCATGCACCGGATCGACCACGCGGGCCCCGGGCCCTCAAACGCTGCGGCCAACGGCGACGCGCCAAACGCTTCGGCCAACGGCGAGGCGCCAAAGACGCCCGCCGAGCCACCGACCGAAGCCAGCTAGAATCGCCGGGCAATGAGCACCATCCTCGGCATCGCCCAGGTCTTTATCGCCGCCGTGCTGATCTTCCTGATCCTCATGCACTCGGGCAAGGACGCCGGTCTCTCGGGCGCGTTCGGCGTCGGCAGCGGCGCGGGCCCGTTCGGCGGCGGTTCGCTCGTTGAGCGCAACCTGAATCGCTGGACCGTCGGCTTCGCGATCGTGTTCGTGCTCAACACGATCGTCCTGCTCAAGATCTCTTAGCGCCGCGGGACGCTACTAGATGATTGATTCCCCGGCCCCCACGGGGTCGTGGAATCAATCATCTAGCTCGGATTGACGTTCGGCGCGGGTGCCTGCGCGGGGACGAAACGACGCATCGAGAGGGTGAGCGACAGGCCGTCTCGAGGCGCCCGGCCGAGTCACCTTGGGCGCGTTCGAGGGGGAATATTTCGCCCAAACCGGTCCCGGTCACGGGTTGGGGCGCGGAATGCACCGTGAGCGGGCATTTTGCGCCCGAACTCGATCCACCGGGGCGATTTGGCGAATTATTCCCCCGGCGGCGGCATCCGAACGCCGCTCGGTTGCCCGATCCTCTCGATGCGCCGTTCCTAATCCGAGGGCGTGGCTTCGGCCGGCGACGGGTCAGCCGGCGGCAACCCGAGCGCGACCTTGCGGCGCAGATCCCACGCGACGGACTCCATCGCCTGCTCATCACTCGCGCCGGTGCGATGCTGAACAGCAGCACCTTCGCCAACGACGACGGCGGGCGGGTCCGATTCTCCCCGCTCCCACGCGGCCGTGGAATGAACCACCTACGGGTGGTTGACCCCGTCGCGGAGCATCTCAACGGCCCGGGCGGCGCGTCGCTCACGGGTTTCTGAGCGCTTCGCCTCGTCCACCCACTGGGCGTACTCGCGGCGGTGGGTGAACGCGAGGCCGTCGAAGCGGGCCCGGACCTCGGGCTCGGCGCACGTGAGCGCCGCCACGAGCTCGGCGGGCACGGCGACCCGGCGCGGCTCATCGTCACGACGGAGCACGACCTCGACCTCGTCGCCGACCTCGATTCCGGTCGCGTCTCGGATCTCCCGGGTGAGGCCGAGATACGTGTGGCCTCCGTAGACCGCCAGCCGCGAGCGGTACTCGGTGCCGTTCACGGTGCCGACGACCGGCGGCCGGGCTTCGCCGAACGCGTCCTGGGCATCGAACGGGACCTCGACCCAGCGTCCGCCGCCGCGCGCCGAGGCGGACAGGGTGGCCCGGAACCGTCGCTCCGCGCTCACTGCACGACGGGGGTTCGCAGCGTTCCCAGGCCCATCGCCTCCAGCGTAACGACGTCCCCGGGCTCGATCCACCGGCCGTCGATGGGACCGAGTTCAAGCAGGCAACCGCCGGCCAGCGTGCCCGATCCGATGACATCGCCGGGGCGGAGGACGGTGTTCTGGGCCGCCTGGGCGAACAGCTCGGGCCAGGAGAAATGCATCCCGTGCGAGTGGGCTCGGGCGACCGGCCGATCGTTGATCAGCACCCCCGCCTCGAGGTCGAGCCACTCTCCGTCGTAGGGAAGCTCGTCCGGGGTCACCAGCCAGGGGCCGAGGCTCGTCGCGAAGTCCTTGCCCTTCGCCGGGCCGAGCCCGACGGTCATTTCCCGCGCCTGGATGTCACGGGCGCTCCAGTCGTTCATGAGCATGAACCCGGCGATCGCCTCGTCGGGGCCGACCGCCGCGGCGATCTCGAGTTCGAAGTCGAGACGCTCGCAGCCGGACGGCCGGCGGATCGGTTCGCCCGGCCCGAACACCGCGGCGGGGTTGGTGAAGTAGAAGGCCGGCGCCTCGTACCAGGCGTCGGGAATCTTGCTCCCGCGCAGGCGGAAGCCCGCGGCGACATGCCCCTCGTAGGCGTAGAAGTCGCGAATGCTCGGGGGCGTGGGGATTGGGGCGAGCAGCCGGACGTCGGCGAGCGCGAAACGTTCTGCGGTGCGCTCCCGTCCGGAGCCGGACAGCCACTCGATCATCGAGTGGGCGCGGACGCCCGCGATCGTGCCATCGGCCAGGAGCTCGCCGACGCGCATTCCGCCCGCTGCGGCGAGGAAGCTGACGAGCCTCACGGTGACGCTGAACCGCTCAGCCGGTCGACGAGCCGCAGCAGATCGAGCGGGCTGAACGGCTTGGTCAGAAACAGATCGGCGCCGGCCGCCTCGGCGCGGCGCTCGACGCCGTCCCCGTGGGTGGCGGTCAGCATCACGATCGTGGCGTCGCCGGTGTCCGGGTGCTCCCGGAGCTCGCGGCACGCGTCGATGCCGTTCAGCTTCGGCATGTCCACGTCGAGGAACACGAGGGCAGGCCGCTCCCGCCGCGCGATCGAGACGGCCTCGACCCCGTCGGAGGCCTCGTGCAGCTCGAACTGGGAGACGTCCTCGAGGGTCGTCGCGATCAGCTTGCGGATGAACGGATCATCGTCGACGACGAGCACGCCGCGGCTCATACGGCCTGCCCCGCGCTCTGCCCTGCGATCTGGCCCGCGATCTGCCGGAACTCGGCGTCGCTGATCGACATGAACGCATCGACGACTCGCGGATCGAATTGGCGACCGCGCTCCGCCCGGATCATCTCCCGGGCCTCGGCCATCGGCGACGCCGTTCGGTACGGGCGCTCGGTGGTCAGCGCGTCGAGGACGTCGGCGACGGTGAACACCCGGGCGGCGAGCGGGATCTCCTCGCCGCGCAGCCGGTCCGGATACCCGGTGCCATCCCAGCGCTCGTGGTGGGAGCGGACGATGTCGACGGCGTCGGTGAGGAACGCGATCTCGCGCACGATCTCGGCCCCGATCACGGGGTGCTGAGCCATCAGCTCCCGCTCCTCGTCGGTGAGTTTGTCCGGCTTGTAGAGGATCGCGTCAGGGATCGCGACCTTGCCGACGTCGTGCAGCAGGAAGCCGAACTCGACGCCGCCACCGTCGGCGACCGGTACGTGCATCGCGCCGGCGATGGCGACGCCGTAGGCGGTGACCCGCTCGGCGTGCTTGCCGGTGTAGGCGTCACGCGCTTCGACGGCGTTCGACAGTGCCCGGACGGTCGCCCGGTAGGACTCCTTCAGCTCCTGTGAGCGGGATCGCTCCTGCTTGAACGTCTCGCGCAGATCGGCCGCGTAGCGCTCGAGCTGGCGCTCCTTGTCGGCGGCCTCGCGCTCCCGGCGTGCGAGCTCCTCGCGCAGACGCGTGATCTCCTGCATCAGCTCTGGCTCGCTCCGCACGGCCATGCTTCGCTCAGCCTACCTCTTCCCGCTCGCCCCGCAGCGCCGCTAACAGCGCCCCTGCCGCGTGCTCGACAGGCACGACCTCCATCCCGAGCGTTCCGATCCCGTTCGCCGCCGGCGCGTCGCTATCCGAGAACAGAATGACGGCGCGGCGCAGCCGGCGACCACGCAGGTCAAGCGCCTGCAGCACGGCCTGCGGGCTGCGGATGCCGACATCGACCAGCGCCACCTCAAAGCGCCGTTCCTCGCACACCCGTGCCGCCGCCGCGCCCGACAGCTCCCACTCATGCTCGATCCCCATCTCATCGAGCGCCGGCTCGAGTACCGGCTGGAGTTCCTCGCGTCCGACGACGAGCACGCGTGAGCGCCCGGCACTCACCGCCGCCCCGAGGACGTCCCGCAGCTCGTCCGCGTCGATCGGCTTGGCCACGACCCATTCTCCGGCCAGCTCGTGGCGCGCGGAGAACACCGAGACGAACACGATCGGGGTCATCCCGAGCTCCGGGTCGGAGCGGATCTGGCGCAGCACCTCGAACCCATCCATGCCCGGCATCAGGACGTCGAGCGTGATCGCGTCGTAGTGCTCGCGGCGGAGCAGGTCCAGGGCCTCCTCGCCGCTGGCCGCGATCGTCGCCCGCACGTCCAAGGGGGCGAGCTGGCCGGCGATCAGCTCGGCGATCTCCTGTTCGTCGTCGACCACGAGCACGCGCCGGCCGCGGATCGCGTCGAGCGACCGGGCCGATTCGGGCCCCTCGACCGCGGCGGGCAGGAGCACGCGGAACGTCGTGCCCTGCTCGGGTGCGCTCTCGACCTGGATCTGGCCGTGGTGCATCTCGACGAGAGACTTCACGATCGAGAGCCCTAACCCTGTTCCGGGGCTCGATCGGGTCCCATGGCTGCCACGGTAGAAGCGCTCGAAGATCCGCGAGACCTCGTCCGGGGTCATCCCGACGCCGGAGTCCGCTACCACAACCTGCAGCCACGCCCGATCCGGCTCGACGCCGACGTGGATGCGGCCGCCCTGCGGCGTGTAGAGGTGTGCGTTGGTGACCAGGTTGGCGACGATCTGGCGCACGCGACCCGGGTCAGCGAGGGCGTGCGGCAGGGTCGGGGCGACGTACACGCCGAGCTGCTGCTGCTTTTCCTGGATGCGCGGGCCCATCAGCTCCGTCACCTCTCGGATCGCCTCCCCAACGTCGATCGGACGGCGGTTGAGCTCGACGCGATCGGCCTCGATCTGGGCCACGTCGAGCAGATCGTTGACCAGGTCGACGAGCCGGTCGGTCGAGCGCAGGATGATGTCAACGAACTCCCGCTGTCGGTCCGACATGTTCTCCGGCGAACGGTCCAGCAGCTCCACGAAGCCCTTGATCGAGGTGAGTGGGCTGCGCAGCTCGTGCGACGCCATCGCGACGAACTCGCTCTTGGCCCGCTCAAGCCGGGTGCGTTCGGTCATGTCGCGGACCGTCCACACGACACCTTCGTCGCGCTCGAGGCGCGCGGCGGTCACCGCGAGCACGCGACCCTCGTGCTCGGTGATCGTCTCATCGGCGAGCGCCTCGTCGAGCGCCGGCAGCGGGCTCGTCGGGGCATCGACCGTGGTGCCCGGAACCAGCGACGGTACGAGCTCGCCCGCGCGCGGATTGACCGTCGCGATCCGCGCCGAGTCGGGCTCGGTGACGACCAGCGCGTCGCCGAGGCTCGCGATCGTGACCGCGAGCCGTCGGCGCTCAGTTTCGATCCGGCGCTGGGCGCTCGCGAGCTCTTCACCCATCGCGTTGAACGATCGGCCGAGCTGCTGGAGCTCACGCGGGCCGGCGGGTACGACACGGCGATCGAGTTGGCCGGCGGCGAGATCTCGGGTGGCGGCGACGAGCGCATCGAGCGGCCGGCGCATCCAGGCGACCAGTGCGGTGATGAGCAGCAGTGCGCCGATGAGCGCAAGCGCACCCGCGATGGCGACGACCACGAGCGCGTTGCGAGACCGTGACCGGGACCGGTCACGGGCACGGGCCTGGCGGACCTGCTGTCGCCCCTGCAGGCGATTGGCCGCCGCCCGCGCGGCGGCGTAGCGGCCGGCGTCGTGGGCGCGGATCTCGTCTCTGAGAAGTCGGACGCTCTCCGGGTCGGTGTGGGCGTGCGCGAGTGCCGTCGTCGCGAAGCTGATGTAGGTCCGCATCGCCTGTCGACGGGCGGCAGGCGCCCCGGGGCCGGTCGCGTCACGGAGCACCGCCTGCTCGGCCACGCTCGCGGTCTGGAGGTTGGCGGCCGCGGTCGAGAGGCCGGCGCTCTGCACGAGCGTGGTCTCGTAGCGTTGGCGGGCGCGGATGAGGCTGGCGACGCCGACCGCCGCCACGGCGGCGAGGACGAGGGTGAGGGCGATCAGAGCAAGGCGAAGCGAGCGAACGATCGAAAGACGCTGCATACCTGGATGGAGGCGGGCCGAGGGACGTCGCGGAACGCGATCGTACCCACGGTCGCGGCAGGAGCACCCCGGTCGGCCGAACGGGCGGCATCACTAGGATGGATCTCGATGAGCTTGGCCCAGGTATGGACGCCGTCGTAAGGGGGCGCGCGACGGTGACCGGGATAGCAGCGCTGTGCGCGCTCGCGATCGCCGCCTGCGGCGGATCGAAGGCGGACACGGTGAGTACGCCGTCGGGCAGCGCGGGGACGAGTGGCGCGGCGCTCGGCGCCGGCTCCGCGCGGGTCGTGGGCGCCGACTGGCAGCGGTTTGACTTCGATGCTCAGCGCAGCGGCGTCGGACCGACCGACACGGGGATCACCGCCGGCAACGTCGGCACGCTCGTGCGCCGCCGAGTGCAGATTGACGGGACCGTCGACTCATCTCCGGTCGAACTCCATGGCGTCCGCGTCGGCGCGCGTGTGCGCGACGTCGTGTTTGTGACGACCACCTACGGTCGCACGATCGCGATCGATCCCGGGACCGGCGCCAAGCTCTGGGAGTTCGTGCCGCCGGACATCGGGCACTACCGGGGCACGTACCAGATCACCACCGCAACGCCGATCATCGATCCCACCCGCCGGTATCTCTATGCCAGTGATCCTGGCGGCCACATCCACAAGCTCACGGTCGCCACCGGGCGTCAGGTGACGAGCGGTCACTGGCCGGTCAGGGTCACGTTCCTTCCGAGCCGCGAGAAGATCGCCTCCGCGCTCAACATCAGCGGCAACTCGGTGATCGTCACGACCGGAGGTTACATCGGCGACACGCCGCCGTATGTCGGACACGTGGTCATGATCGATCGCTCGAGTGGGCGGATCACCGCGGTCTGGAACTCGCTCTGCGCCGATCGCCACCATCTCCTGCATCCGACCTCGTGTCCGCAGACGCTATCCGCGATCTGGGCGCGGTCGGGCGCCGTCGTCGATCCGGACAACGGCCGACTGCTCGTCGTCACCGGCAATGCGCCGTACAACGGAAGCACGGCGTGGGGCGACAGCGTGCTCGAGCTCAGCCCCGATGCCCGTCAGCTGCTTCAGGCGTGGACGCCGACCAACCAGGCCCAGCTCGACGCGAACGACACCGACGTCGGGAGCACGGCGCCGGCGATCCTGCCTCGGACCGGCGGCCGGCGGCTCGCGGTCCAGGGTGGCAAGGCCGGCAAGCTCGACCTCATCGACCTCGACCGGCTCAACGGAACGAGTCACGCGGCTCGCAAGCTCGGCGGTCAGCTCCAAGAGATCAGCGCCCCCGGTGGCGATCAGGTGTTCACCGCACCCGCGGTGTGGAGTCACGGCGGCCACGCCTTCGTGTTCGTGGCCGACGGCTCGGGCACGGCCGTGTATCGCTTGATCGGCGGCTCGCGTCCCCGGCTCAGCCGGGTTGCCTCCAACGGCACCCCCGGGACGAGCCCGATCATCGCCGGCGGACTGCTCTACATCTACGACCCGAGCGGTGGGGGGGTCCGGATCTACCGACCGCCTGGTCTGCGCGCGGTTGCGTCACTGCCGGCGGCGAGCGGCCATTGGAACAGCCCGATCGCGGTCGGTGGGCGCGTCATCGTCCCCGAGGGCGACGCGAACAGCCATAGCACCAGCGGTACCCTCGACATCTATCACCTGCCGGGCCGCTGACGGCGTCGGTGCGGCCGGCTCAGGCGCCGCGGCCGGCGCCGCTGACCGCATCTGGAGCGGGCGGTTTGACCTCGGGGGCGGGTGGCCCCGCCGGGAGCGTGATCGAGAAGCGGCTGCCGTGACCGGGCCGGCTCTCGACTGAGATGCGACCGCCGTGGGCGACGGCGATCTCCTTGCAGATCGCAAGTCCGAGGCCGCTCCCGCCCGAGGCGCGGGAGCGCGAGCCGTCCGCGCGATAGAAGCGCTCAAAGATCTGCGCCTGGGCGTCCGGATCGATGCCGACGCCGGTGTCGGCGACCGCCACCCCGACCTGCTGGCCGCGCTGCCAGGTCGAGACGGTGACCCGTCCGCCTGCGGGGCTGAACTTGATGGCGTTCTCGACGAGGTTGATCAGGGCCTGGGTCAGTCGCTGCGGGTCCCCGATCGTCCGCGCCGGCTCGCCCTCGTACTCGAGCGTCACGTGGCTCAGCGCGGCGAGTGCCCGCAGCGGATCGACCGCGCCCTCGGCGAGTTCCGCGAGATCGACCGGCGCGCGGAGCAGCTCGAGCCCGCCTTCGTCAGCGAGCGCGAGCGTCAGCAGGTTGCCCACGGTCCGGGTCATCCGGTCGACGTCCTCGCGCACGCTCTCGAGCGCCGCGCGCTCGGCCGGTGTCCGCCTCGCGTCACGCAGTGTGACGTCGAGTTCGGCGCGCATCGCGGCGAGCGGGGTGCGCAACTCGTGGGAGGCGTCGGCGACGAGTTGGCGCCGGGCGGCAACGCCGGACTC
The DNA here is from genome assembly GCA_963850335.1 of uncultured Solirubrobacterales bacterium. Taxonomy (GTDB): domain Bacteria; phylum Actinomycetota; class Thermoleophilia; order Solirubrobacterales; family Solirubrobacteraceae; genus Palsa-465. The sequence continues at coordinate 844,342 of CAWKKY010000006.1, forward strand.
GAGTCGGTCGAGCATCGCATTGAGTGTCGCCGCGAGCCGCCCGATCTGATCGCCGGGATTCGGTGCGCTGAGGCGCTCATGCAGCCGATCGATGCCGATCTCGTCGGCCATGCGACGCATTCGATCGACCGGGAGCAGAGCGTTGCGCACGAGCAGCCAGGCGGCGAGCGAGGCGGCGACGAGCACGATCGGGCCCACGATCAGCAAGAGCACGAGCACCTTGCGCACGGCCTCGTTGACTCCGGACAACGATTCGGCGACGACGATCACCTGGCGCGTGCCGTTGCGGTAGACCGCGGTCGCGGCCACGCGGAAGGGCTGATCGCTGTCGCCGAGATCGACGTCCTGGACCCGCGTCCGTCCGGCGCCGACACTGCGCTCGAGTGCGGGGGAGAGGAGCGGGTCCTCCGCGAGGTCTCCACCGTAGAGCGCGAGCACCCGGCTGTTCGCCCCGAGCACCTGAGCGGCGGCAGCGGTGCGACGCAGCGACGCGGCGCTCGACTCGGTGAACCCGCGGCGCCCCTCGGCGAGGTAGCTCTGTTCGATCACGCTCACCGATGATCGGACCTCGCGGTCGATCGTCGAGCGCAGGTCGCTGCGCAGCTTGAGGACGAGGAAGGCTCCGACGACCGCGAGTGCCAGGGCCGCGAGCAGCGCGTACCACGCGGTCAGCCGGGCTCGGATCGGCAGTCTCACCACTAGGGGACCGGCTCGGCGAGTTCGAGCACGAACCCGCTTCCGCGCACCGTGCGGATCAACGGCGGCACGCCGTCGCGCTCGAGCTTGCGGCGCACATATCCGATGTAGACGTCGACGACGTTCGGCGACCCCTCGTACCCCTCCGCCCAGACTTGCGCGAGCAGCTGAGAGCGGGACACGAGCTGACCGGGACGCCGGAGCATGAAGGCGAGCAGGGCGTATTCACGCGGGGTGAGCTCGACCGTTTCGCCGGCCCACGTCACCATGCGTGTGAGCGGATCGGCGCGCAGGTCGCCCAGCTCGATCGGCGCCGGGCGCTCCGACGGTCCCCGGCGGAGGAGCGCCTTGAGGCGGGCGACGAGCTCGCCGAAATCAAAGGGCTTGACCAGGTAGTCGTCGGCGCCCATCTCGAGGCCCCGGATGCGGTCGTCGACATGATCGAGCGCGGTGAGCATGAGGACCGGGAGCCACGGGTCGCGGCTGCGCAACTGTCGGCAGACCTCGTGACCGTCGTGACCCGGCAGCAGGACATCGAGGACGACGGCGTCGTAATCGCGGGCGGAGGCCTGGCTGAGCGCGTCTTCGCCAGTGTGCGCGAGATCGACCGAATATCCCTCCATCGCGAGCCCGCGCTCGATGGTGTGCGCAAGCTTTATGTCGTCTTCGACGACGAGCAAGCGCGAAGTGGCGCGAATTTTGTGACTTTTGTCGCCTTGCGTTGAGGGCGTCATAAGCTAGTCTTTAAGAGCAGTCTTAGGGATTAGCCACGCTGGACGTCTGGGGCGAGATGTCGCACTGTACTTCTCTGATCACCGCAGGTTTGGGCACTCGGAAGTGGGCGGGAGGCCGGTCATGGGCCTAACGCGACTGCTGACCGTTGCCCTGCGTTTCCGCATGCTGCTCGTCGGCTTGGCCGCCGGGCTGATCGCACTCGGGACCATCACGCTCCCGAACATGCACTCCGACGTGCTGCCGGAGCTCTCACAGGGCCCGGTGCTCGAGGTGCAGACCGAGTCGCCCGGCCTCTCGAGCGAAGAGGTCGAGCAGTACATCACGGTCCCGATGGAGAACAACCTGCTCGACGGCGTGATGGGCGTGTGGAACGTCCGCTCGCACTCGACGCCGGGCCTGTCGACCGTCGATCTGTACTTCGAGCCGGGGACGACGACCCTCCACGCCCGCCAGCTCGTCGAGGAGCGCCTGACGAACTCGTTCTCCCTGCCGGCCGTCAACAAGCCTCCGCTGCTCATCCAGCCATTGTCCTCCAACAGCCGGGCGTTACTGATCGGCCTCAATTCGTCGAAGCTCACTCCGATCGAGCTCTCCTACCTGGCCCGGTGGGTCGTCAAGCCGCGTCTGTCCGGCGTTCCCGGCGTCGCCAACGTCGCGATCTTCGGTCAGCAGGACCGCCAGATCCAGGTCCAGGTCGATCCGGCCAAGCTCGCCGCCGCACACGTGTCCCTCCAGAATGTGATCGACACGGCCGGCAACTCACAGCTCGTCTCGCCGCTCACCTACCTCGAAGGCTCCGCGCCGGGAACCGGCGGCTTCCTCGATGGGCCCAATCAACGGATCGACATCCGGCCCGTGCTCCCGCTCGGCGCTCCCAAGAACCTCGCGAGCGTTCCGATCACCGACGCCCCCGGAAAGCCGACGCTCGGCAGCGTCGCCACGATCGTCGAGGGTCATCAGCCGCTGATCGGCAACGGGATCACCGACCACGGCAACGGGCTCGTGCTGCTCGTGCAGAAGCTGCCGTCGGCGAGCGTGCCCGGCGTGACCAAGGGCGTGATGGATGCGCTCGGCGATCTCCGTCCGGCGCTCCCGGGCGTCACGATCGACACGTCGTTCTACAAGCCGGCGACGTACGTCCATGACTCGCTGCACAACCTCGCGCTCGCGCTCATCCTGGCCGCGGCGCTCGGCATCTTCGCGCTCGCCGCGCTGCTGCTCGACCTCCGCGGGCTGTTCCTCGCCACGCTGTCGGTGGCGCTGTCGCTCGTGACGGCGGTGATCGTGATCGACGCACTCGGATACACGCTCAACGCGCTCGTCGTCCTCGGGCTGCTCGTCGCCTCCGCGGTCGTCGTCGACGATGCCGTCAGCGCGACCAAGGTGCTGCTCGATCGCGTCCGGACGCGCCGCGAGCAGAACCTCCAGGTCCCGCTCCAGACGGTGATCATCGAGGGCATCTCCGAGCTGCGCGGCACGCTGACCTACGGCACGCTGATCGTGCTGCTCGTGATGGCGCCCGTGTTCTTCGCCAAGGGCCTGACCGCGACGTACCTGCACCCGATGGCCCTGGCGTTTGGGCTCGCCGCGATCGCCTCGACGATCGTCGTCACGATTTTCACCCCGGCGATCGGGATGCTTCTGTTTGACCACGGGCGAACCCGCGCTCACGGCGCGTGGCTCAAAAAGGCCGTCCACGCTCGGTACTCCGCTGCGGTCCAGCACGCGCTACGGATTCCGCGCGGCGCGCTACTCGCCGTGTGCCTGCTCGGGTTCGCGGCAGCGATCGCGTTCCCGTTCCTCAACCAGCCATCGGCGCCGCGGTTCAAGGACCGCAACGTCGTCGTCGCCTGGACCGGGCCGCCCGGCGCCGGACTGACGGAGATGAACCGCATCACCTCCCGGGTGACGGCAACGCTGCGGGGCCTGCCATCGGTCTCCGATGTCGGGGCGACGCTCGGCCGGGCCGTCGCCGGCGACCAGATCGTTGACACCAACTCCGGCCAGATCTACGTGCAGATCAAGCCGAGCGCCGACTACGACCGCGCCTACTCGGCGATCCGCGGGATCGTCACCGCGGTGCCGGGCATGCAGGCGACCGTCTCGACGCCGGAGGGTGACGTCCAGGCAGGCGCGTTCGAGGCGCCCGACAAGGCGCTGCGGCTGCGGGTCTACGGCGAGGATTACACCGAACTACACGCGCTCGGCACTCAGATCGGGCATCTCATGGGGCAGCTCAACGGGATCGGTCAGCCGCAGATCTCCTCGCCGACCGTCGAGCCGAACATCAACGTCGCCATTGACGACACGAAGGCCCACGACGCCGGCGTGCTGCCCGGGGACGCCCGGCGCCAGGCCTCGACACTCGTCTCGGGTCTCACCGTCGGCAACTTCTTTGAGCAGCAGGCCGTGTTCGACGCGGTCGTCTGGAGCATCCCGTCGGTCCGCGCGAACCTCCAGGACGTCCGCAACCTCCCGATCGACACCTCGGACGGTGGGCACGTGCCACTCTCGAGCATCGCCACCATCAGCGTCGGCGCCCATCCCGTGGACATTCAGCACCAGGGACTCTCGCGCTACGTCGACGTGACGGCTCCGGTGTACGTGGGGACCGTCGCGGATGCTCGGGCAGCGATGCAGCAGAAGCTCTCTCAGGTCTCGTTCCCGCAGGGCTACCACGCCGAGCTCGTCGGCGGGACCCCGGAGGATCCGACCACGCACCTCACATTCCTGTCCTTCGGGCTCGCGGCGCTCGTCGGCATCCTGCTGCTCCTGCAGGCCGCGATCGGCAGCTGGCGGCTCGCCTGTATGTACCTGTTGGCGCTGCCGGCATCGATCATCGGCGGGCTGCTGGTCGCGCTCATCATCGGCGAGATCCGCTCGCTCGGCGCGGACCTCGGCCTGCTTGCGGTGTTCGTATTCGCCGCCCGTCAGGGGCTCCTCCAGATCGTGCACATCCGCCGCCTCCAAGCGCAAGATGGCGGCGCGCTGACCCCGGCGATCGTGATCCAGGCTGCGGTCGAGCGCATCGGTCCATCGTTGACCGCGGTGCTCGTCAGCGCGGCGACGTTGATCCCGTTCGTCGCGATGGGTGACGTCGCCGGCAACGAGCTCACCCACACCGCCGCCGCGGTGATGCTCGGTGGGCTGCTGACCGCGACGCTGCTCAATCAGTTCCTCGTGCCGGCGATGTGCCTCGTGCTGGGTCCGCGGACCCCGATCGAGGAACCCGAGCGAGAGGAAACCGTTGATCCGACCGCCATTCCGGCGCCGCCCGTGAGCGCGTCCTGAAGGAGGATGAGAATGCCGTTCACAAAACGTCCCGTCGCCGCCGTCGCCCTCGTGCTCGCCGTCGCCGTTGCCGGTTGCGGTTCCACTCAGCAGGATGCATCGATCGCGCCCTCAGCACGGCTCGTCGGCGCCACCGGCTCCGCACCCGGGCAGATCATCCTCAGCCAGCTCGGCAAGCAGCACATCGGGGTGCAGACCGCGCCCGCCAGGGCGGTAGCCACGTCGCCTCCGGTCACCACCACGACCGTGGTCCGGGGCGTCAAGCACACGACAACCACGCCGGCACCGCGCCCGACGGCGAGCGTGATCGTGCCCTACTCGGCGCTCGTGTATGACCCGAGCGGCAAGACCTATGTGTTCACGCAGCGCTCGCCGCTGACGTACACCGAGGTGCCGGCGACCGTCGATCGGATCGACGGGAGCGACGCCTACCTCAGCGTCGGGCCCGCAGGCCGGCGCCGCCGTGGTGACCGTCGGCGCGGAGGAGTTGTACGGCGTACAGACCGGCGTGTTGGCCCAGACGTGAGCCGGATGCCGTTCATGGATGCTGCCGCGGGCGGCTGAGTCATGCGGGCAATCATCTACCTGAGCCTGCGGTTCCGGTACATCGTGATCGCGGGCGCGGCCGCCCTGATGTTCTTCGGCGTGCAGACGCTCGGCCACCAGAAGGTCGACGTGTTCCCGGAGTTCGCCCCGGTCACGGTCGAGATCCAGACGGAGTGTCTCGGACTCTCGCCCTCGGAGGTCGAATCGCTCGTCACCGTCCCGTTGGAAAACGCCCTTCAGGGCGTGCCCCGGGTGACCGAGGTCGAATCGGAGTCAGTGCCGCAGCTCTCGGCGATCTTCCTGTACTTCAAGAACGGCACCGATGTGCTCCAGGCGCGCCAGCTCGTCCAGGAGCGCCTCGCTGCAGCCTCGCCGTCACTCCCGTCCTGGGCGGCGCCGCCGTCGCTGTATCCGATCGTCTCGGCGACGAGCCGCGTGATGCAGGTCGGCATCACCTCGAAGACCGTCAACAACCTCGACCTGTCAAAGATCGCGTTCTTCAACATCCGCTCCCGGCTGCTCCAGGTGCCCGGCGTTGCCAACGTCGCGATGTGGGGGGAGACCAAGAAGGAGATCACGGTCGCCGCCGACCCGGCCCGGCTGCGAAAGGAGAAGGTCCCGCTCGGGTCTCTGTTGACGGCGGCTGACAACGCGGTCGACAACGGCCTGCTGTCGTTCACGACGGGCGCCGCGATCGGGACCGGCGGCTGGCTCGAGACGCCGAACCAGCGGATCGGGATCCGCAACCAGCAGGTGATCAACACGCCGCAGGAGTTGGCCAACGTGCCGCTCGCCCGGCGCGGATCGCAGACCCTGACCCTCGGCGACGTCGCCCGCGTCCAGTACGGGCATTCGCCCCTGATCGGCACCGCGGTCGTCAACGGCGCCCCCGGGATCATGCTCGTGATCGAGAAGTTCCCGGGCGCGAACACGCTCGACGTCACCAACGGGATCCTCAAGGCGTTCAAGGAACTGCAGCCCGGACTCCCCGGGATCCACATCAACACCCATATCTTCCGCCAGGCGAACTTCATTCACACGGCGATCCACAACCTCTCGTTCGCCGTGATCCTCGGCTGCATCCTCGTCGTCTTCGTCCTGATCGCGTTCCTGTTCCAGTGGCGGGCCGCGTTCGTGAGTCTGCTCGCGATCCCCCTGTCGCTCGCCGCCGCCGCGATCGTGCTCGACGCCGAGGGCACTCCGATCAACACGATGATCCTGGCCGGCTTCGGGGTCGCCGTGGGGGTGGTCGTCGACGACGCGATCATCGACATGGAGAACATCGTCCGGCGCCTGCGCAACTGGCGCGCCGCGGGACGGCGCACGACGCCACTGAGCCTGCTGCTCGCCGCCTCGCTCGAGGTGCGGACGGCGATCCTCTACGCGACGCTGATCAACATCGTCGCGGTGCTGCCGGTCGTGTTCGTCGGCGGCCTGACCGGGTCGTTCTTCCGGCCGCTGGCGGTCGCCTACGCGCTCGCCGTGCTCGCCTCGATGTTCGTGGCGCTCACCGTCACCCCGGCGCTCGCCATGGTGCTCATGCCGAGCGCCCGGCTGAACCCGAAGGACCCGCCCCTGATCGGCCTGTGCAAACGTGGCTACCGCCGGCTGCTCGCTCCGGCGGTTGGCCGGCCTCGGGCCGCGATCGGGGTCGTGGTCGCCGCCGTCGTCGCCGGCGCGCTCGTGCTCCCGAACCTCGGGCAGGAGCTGTTCCCAACGTTCAAGGAACAGGACCTGCTGATGCACTTCGACACCAAGCCGGGCACGTCGCTGCCGGAGATGAAGCGGATCGTCACGACGCTGCAGCAGAAGCTGGCGCAGATTCCGGGCCATCCGGTCGACCAGGTCGGTGCTCATATCGGTCAGGCGCTGCTCGGCGAGGAGATCGCCGGACCGGAGTTCTCCGAGCAGTGGATCACGCTGAAGCCGCACGCGAATCTGGACTCGGCGGCCGACGCCGTCCGGCGGGTCGGCGGCATCGTTCCCCGGCACGTTCCTCGACCTCACCACGTATCTGCATGAGCGGATCGACGAGACGATCACGAGCGACACCCAGGATCTCGTCGTGCGCATCCAGGGTCCGAACTTCGGGACGCTCCAGCGCCTCTCCCAGGAGGTCACCGACAAGCTCAACGGCACCCCGCACCTCGTCGACCTGCACCCGCAGTCGCAGGGCTACATCCCCCAGATTCAGGAGACCGTCAACTCCGCCGCCGCCGCCCGCTACGGCCTGACCCCGGGAGACGTCCGCCGCCAGGCCGCGGTGATCGTCGGCAGCCAGGAGCTCGGCGAGCTGTGGAGCGGCGGCGTCGCGATCGGCGTCACCGGCTGGAGCATCCCCGAGGTCCGTCAGAACCTGAGCGACATCGAGAATCTCCAGCTCGACACGCCGAGCGGTGGCCACGTGCGGCTCGGCGATGTGGCGAGCCTCGTCGTCAACACGACGGCGAGCGACATCACGCGGATCAACGGCTCGAACAAGATCGACGTCAACGCGAACGTCGCCGGCAGCAGGCAACCTGTCGGCCGCCACGAGCGCGGTCAAGTCGCGGCTCGCCAAGGTGAAGCTCCCGGTCGGCTACCACATCTCGCTGCTCGGCGAGGGCGCCGAGCGCCAGGCGGCCCAGCACCGGCTGCTGCTGATGGGCCTCGGCGCGGCGATCGCGATCCTGTTCCTGCTCCAGGCGGCGTTCCAGAGCGTCCGGCTCGCGACCCTGATGTTCCTCACGCTGCCGGTGGCGCTCGTCGGCGGCATCCTCGCCGCATGGCTGTTCGTCGGCAACATCGACCTCGGCGCACTCGTCGGCATGTTCGCCGTGCTCGGCATCGCCGCCCGCAATGGGATCCTGATGATCAGCCATCTGCAACACCTTGAACAGGTCGAGGGCGTCGAGTTCGGTCGCGAGATGGTCATGCGCGGTGCGAGCGAGCGGCTCTCGCCGATCCTCATGACCGCGCTCGCCACCGCCCTCGCGCTGACGCCGTTCGTCATCTTCGGTGGTCGGCCCGGCCAGGAGATCGAGAACCCGATGGCGATCGTCATCCTCGGCGGACTGTTGACCTCGAGCATCACCAACCTGTTCGTGCTCCCCGCCCTGTACCTGCGCTTCGCCGCCCCGCGGCCGGGTGGCCGTGATTGGCGCTCGGAGACGCACTGGCGCCGAGGGCCGAGCGCGCCGCTGATGTCCGAGGCCGCGCCGGAGCCGCAGACGGTGACGGTCATGCACGGCGCCGGGCCGGCGCCGGCGCAGTCGTAGGCTGCGACCGCAGCCGTAGCCCAGGGTGTCAGGCCGCAATCGCGGCTCGCCCGAGCGCCTGCGCGATCGCGGCGATCACGCGGTACGGCTCGTTCGTCAGCTGAAGCCAGGTGATGCGGATGACCGTGTAGCCGGCTGCCGTGAGGATCTGGTCTCTGCGCCGGTCCTCCTCGAACGCCCGACGGGAGACGTGATTCTGGTAGCCGTCGACCTCCACGATGAGTAGGCGATTTGCTCCGCGACCGACTGGGCGTGGAGCAGCAGACTCACGACGCCGCACCCGCGTCTTGATCTCCGACGGGCTCCAGCCGATCGCGATCAGCTGATCCGGCCGCGCGGCGCCGTGTTGACCGCGGCTCAGCCGAACCGTCCGCGCCGCGCGATCGTGATCAACCGCCATAACGCACGTGAGCGGCGAGGCTTTGACCAGAACGCATGTGAGCGACGGCGCTTTCTGGAGCTTGCTTGCGCTTCGGCGGATGGATGGCCCAAGCGTAAGAAAGCGCCGAGTCCGGCTCCGCGATCGTGCGTTTTGGCGACTCGCAGCCGGCTTCCATGCGGTATGGCGATTGACGGCGCGCGCCCGCGTGCTGTGGTCGGTCGCGGGGCGGGTCGCGGGGTGGGTCGCGGGCTGGGTTGCGGGGTGGGTCAAGGGGAGTGGCATGCCCCGCAGAATGACCCGAAACCGCCCGCCGATCTACCCCTCAGAGCGCCTTTATACAGAGATGGCGCACGCTCGGAACACGCGCGTCACAGACCTGCCACACACCTGTCACAGACCCGCCACAGAGCTGCAACTTTCCCTGCACACGCGGCGGAACGAGGCTCGCCGGAGCTCAAGGTTGCTAGGTTCGCCGCGCGCCCGTGAAGACCTTCAGGCTCAGACGAACGGCCACGTTGTCGGCCCTCGCCGCGGTGTCGCTGGGACTCGCGGCGATGCCGGTGCGGGCCGATCTCTCCTCCCGGTATCAGGACCATCAGCAGCGGGCGAATCAGCTCCAGTCGAAGATTCACGCGGAGTCGGGTCGGATCGACGCCTACGACGGGACGCTGTCCTCGCTCCAGGCGCGGCTGGGCACGCTGCAGCAGAGCGTGGCGGTGCAGGAGGAGCTGCTCGCGCAGACGCGGTCGCAGGCGATGGCGGCCCGGCACCGGCTGCACCTGCTCGAGGGCGACGTCGCCCGGGACCAGCACCTGCTCGCCCAGCAGCTCGTCAATCAGTACGAGTCGCCACCACCGACGATCGTCGGCGTGATCATCAACGCGCACGGGTTCGACGACCTGATCAACGGGGTGCGCAATCTCACCGCGATCGAGCACCAGAACGCCCGCGCGACGAAGGCGGTCAAGCTCGCCCGGCATGACGTCGCGATCGAGACCCAGCAGCTGACGAGGGCCCAGGCGCGCCGGCAGCGGGCCACCGCGGCGGTGCTGATCGAGCGCGACCAGGTCGCCCAGCTGCGGCTCTCGATCGCCAACAAGCGCCTGGCCGTCGCCCGGGCGCGCGCCCAGAACACCGACCAGCTGCAGTCACTCAGGAGGACGCTCTCGCGGGAGGCGGCGAAGCTGGACGCCCAGGCAGCGGCGGTGGCGACGAGCAGCGGCGGCGCGCCGGTCGCGCCCGGCTCATGCCCGAGTGGCGGCTTCAGCCCACACGGCGGCTCGTTCGGCTTTTTCCCGGCGGCCGGTACGGACTACAGCTTCGGCGAGGAGCCCGTGCTCGCGGCCCGCCTCGATGCCCTTGGGCGGGCGCTTCAACTCCACCTCGACGGGATCTCCGGCTACCGGACGCCAGCCCATTCGGTGGCGGTCGGCGGGTTCGCCGACGATCCGCACACCCAGGGGATCGCGTCGGACACGCCCGGCGTCGAGGGGGTGCCGGAGGGGACGCTCAACCAGTTCTGTCTGACGCGGCCGTTCGGTGGGGCGCACGAGGCCGACCACATCCAGCCGCTCTGATCGCCGCGAGCGCTCAGCGTCGTCGAACGGTGAGAGCTCTCGGACGACCCTGGTAGGGTCACCCGCACGGCCGAGACCAATCACGCCCAGGAGAGGGGACGTCAAATGGACGAGAACTCAGGCAAGACAACGACGGTGACGCGCCGTAAGGCGCTGCGCGATATCGGCGCGGCGGGCGTGGGGCTGACCGCACTCGGCGGTGGCCTCGAGGCGCTGCTCGCCCAGGCCGCCGCGGCGGCACCGAAGCAGGGCTCGCTGAAGGACATCGAGCACGTGATCATCTTCATGCAGGAGAACCGGTCGTTCGACCATTACTTCGGGACGCTCCGCGGCGTGCGGGGCTTCGGCGACAAGCACAACAACAAGGCGTTCCGCCAGACGGGGACGGACGGTAAGACGCTCGCGCCGTACCGGCTGCCGAAGCAGTGCCTGCCGGACATCACCCATGACTGGGGTCCCCAGCACCGGGCCTGGAACAGCGGCAAGATGAACCGGTTCCTGAGCGAGCACGAGAAGGCCGATGGCGCGACCGATGGCCCCGAGACGATGGGCTACTACTCCCGCAAGGACATCTCCCTCTATTACGCGCTCGCGGATGCGTTCACGATCTGCGACGGGTATCACTGCTCGGTGATCGGTCCGACGGACCCCAACCGGCTGATGTCGATGTCGGCCTCGGTCGACCCGGGCGGCCATAACGGCGGCCCCCTGCTTGAGACGAAGCTCGCGGGTCGCGACGCGCTCACGTTCACCTGGACGACGATGCCCGAGCGCCTGCACTCTCAGGGGATCAGCTGGAAGATGTACCAGGACAAGACGAGCGGCTATCTGGACAACGTCCTTCCGTACTTCAAGCCGTTCAAGCCCGGGGCCAAGTTCGACAAGCTCGGGGGCAAGAACGCACCAACGTATCCGGATGACTTCCTGAAAGATCTTTCGAGCGGTCACCTCCCGCAGGTGTCATGGCTGACAGCGTCCGTGATCGAGTCCGAGCATCCCGGCTTCTCGACGCCGGATGCGGGCCAGACCGTCGCGCGGCAGGTCGTCGAGGCGTTGCTTTCACACCCAAAGATCTGGGCGAAGACCGCCCTGTTCATCACGTGGGATGAGAACGGCGGGTTCTTCGATCACGTGCCGCCGCCGGCGGCGCCGAAGGGCACGAAGGGTGAGTACGTGACCGTCGCCAACCTCCCGAAGGCGGCGCAGGGGATCCGGGGCCCGATCGGGCTTGGCTTCCGCGTGCCGATGCTCGTCGTCTCGCCGTTCTCACGCGGGGGGCTGGTGTCCAGCGATACGTTCGACCACACTTCGACGCTGCGCTTTCTGGAGACCCGCTTTGGCGTCGAGGTGCCAAACCTCAGCTCTTGGCGCCGAAGCGTCACGGGCGACCTCACCAGCGCGTTCAACTTCGCGGCCGCGCCGAAATACGGCAAGCCGTCGCTGCCCGGCGTTCCGACGGACGGCAGCTGTGCGGGGCCGACTCCGGTCACGGTGCCGTCGAAGACGTCGCTGCCGAAGCAGGAGCGGGGGACGCGTCAGCGCCCGAGCGGCCTGGTCAAGAAGAAGAAACACTGAGCCGCGGCCCCGCGCTGCGCGGCGCCCGTGGTGCGATCCGGCAGGTCGCTCCGCGTTTTCGGGGGACATCTGCATTACCGTTTCCGCCGTGGCCGTCATCACGATTCGCTTTGAGGTAAGCCAGCACTTCCTGGACCGACCGGCCCAGCGTGATGGCTTCGTCGTGCTGGCCGCGTTCCTGCTCTCGTTCCTCTTCATCCGCACGAGTGCCCGGCTGATGCGCAGCCCGAAGGTTCCGTGGTGGCCCGGGAGCGTCACCACCGGCGGCGGACTGCACATCCACCATCTCGTGTGGGGCATCGTGCTCGTGCTGTTGTCCGGGTTTCTGCGCTTCTCGATCGATCCGAAGAGTCCCTGGGTCGAGATCCTCGCGGCGGCGTTCGGGATCGGGATGGGGTTCACGCTGGACGAGTTCGCCCTGTGGGTACGGCTGGAGGACGTCTACTGGTCCAATGAAGGGCGCTCATCGCTCGATGCGGTCATCGTGGCAACCGTCATCGGCGCCCTCGTCCTGCTCGGAATTGGCCCGTTCGATGAGTCCGACGCCTCTCCGGGCCTATCGCTGCTGCTGGTGATCGGCATCGATGTCCTGCTCTGCGTGATCGCGATTCTCAAGGGTCGCGGCCTGCTCGCTCTCGTTGGCGCGTTCATTCCACTGTTCTCGTTCTTCGCTTCCATTCGGCTCGCTGCTCCGACGTCCGCGTGGGCGCGCCGTTTCTACGCGCCGGAGGGGCGCAGACTCAAGCGCTCGACGGCGCGGTTTGCCAAGGCCCGAGCTCGTCACCAGCGCTTCATGGATGTCATCGGCGGCCGACCGAGCATGCCCGATCCCGCTCCCGCTCCCGCTCCCGCACGTCGAATCCGCCGCGGTCGCGGTCGACTCGGCGACCTCGAGCGCCGGCGATGCCGATTGAGGACAGCCGCTGAGCGGATGCGATCGCGCCGCATCGCTCTGCTCGAGATCGATCCCGATCTCGTCGCCTCACTCACGACCGAGGAGCGGCGTCTGCTCGCCGGGATCTGGCTGCCGGTGGTCGACCTGCCGACCGAGGCGTTCGAGATCGCCTCCCTGTTCGAGCGCCACGCGGCGTTCGGCATGATCGTGCTCGACGGCCTGTTGATGCACTACCTCCAGATTGGGGCGCAGCCGGGGCTGCGGATTATCGGCTCCGGGGACGTCGTGACGGCACGGGACGCTCCGCCATCTGACCTTGTCGTCGGAGCGGCCTGGCGCGCCGGGTCGGGCACGTCGGCCGCGATGCTCAGCAGCGCGTTCTTCCGCGGTGTCTCCCACGCACCCGGGCTGCTCGTGAGCCTTGGGGCGAGGCTCGCGGAACAGACAGAGCGGCTGGCCACGCAGCTGATGATCAGTCAGTTGCCGCGCGTCGAGGATCGACTGCTCGCGATGCTCTGGCTGCTCGCCGAGTCCTTCGGACACGTGACCCCGTCGGGAACCGCGGTGCCGCTGATCCTCACGCATGAGGTTCTCGGCGGCCTCGTCGGGGCCCGGCGGCCGACGGTCAGCCTGGCGCTCCGGGCGCTCGCCGATGCGGGCGCGGTCAGGCATCAGGATCGGGGGTGGCTGCTGCTCAAACGCCCAGACCAGCCCGAGTCCGCCGCAGCGGACATGCACGTCGTCGAGCAGACGCGGCCCACGTGGCCGACTGCGGCCAGCACGCGGGCGTCAGGCTCCGCCGTGCTGGGCGAGCTGGCGAGCACGGTCGACCGGCTCCGAGTGCAGCATGTGAGGACGGTGCAGCTCGTAAGCGACCGGTTGCGGGACGCGCAGGAGACGGCGGAACGCTCAGCCGAGCTGCGAAAAAAGCGGCGCCGACAGCGCGAGCTCAGTCGTCGGTGGACTCCATCATCATGATCACGCCGGTCGGCCCGCCGCCATTGCGGCTGACAAGCGGGTAGAGGGACACGCGGCAGGTCAGCGCGCGGCCACGACGATTCATCGCCGGCAGACTCGCGACCGCGTGGTCGGTCGCCCCGCCCAGCACCGCCAAGAGCTCGGCTCGGAGTTGCTCGATCGGAAGGCCGAAATCAAGACTGAACAGATTCTGGCCGTCGACCTCCTGAGCGGAGAGCCCCCACAGGTCGTGGGCCTGGGCGTTCCAGGTCTGGACGTGCTGATCGCGGTCGAGGACGACGACCGCCAATCCGATCCGTGACAGGATCGTCTCCAGAAACGTGTTGATGTCACCGAGCTCGACCGTGCGGCGGCGGAACTCCTCGTTGATCGTCTCCATTTCCTCGTTGGCGGACTGGAGCTCCTCGTTCATCGTCTCCAGTTCCTCGTTGGCGGACTGGAGCTCTTCGTTGGTCGTCTCGAGTTCCTCGTTCGTCGCCTGGAGCTCCTCGTTGGTCGTCTCCAACTCCTCGACGGTTGCCTGCAGCTCCTCGGCCGCCGTCTCGAGGTCGCGCTTGGACCGGGTGAGCTCATCGCGCAGCAGGCGCGACTCGGTGACGTCGTCGTAGCTGATCGTCGTCCCGGTGAGGACACCGTCGGAGAGGATCGGGGTCATCAGGACGTCAAAGCTGCGCTCGGTCCCGTCCTGCGGGAAGCGCACGCCCCGAACCGTGACGCTGCGCAGCTCAGCGCTGACGACCTCAAGGTGGCTGCGGAGTTCGACAGGGCGGTAGGAAATCTCGAGGTCCTGAATCGGACGGCCCGAGTCGCGGCCCGTGATCGCGAACATGCGACGGGCTCGATCATTCGCCATCAGCAAGGTGCTCTGAGCATCGAGAATCACCTGGGCGCTCGGCGCGGCCTCGAACGCCGCTTCGGAGAGGCCGTCGACCGTGATCGCCGTGGGAGGGTTCTCCGCCGCGCCGGTGATGCGATCTTCGCCACTGCGCCTCGGAGCGCGTTCGACGCGCCGGAACACACGCCGTTTGAGATCGAAGGGGGTGAACAGATGACTGCGCCCCGTGAGCATCTCTGAGCGCCCGAGCAGGAGGTAGCCGTGGTCGGCGAGTGCGAAGTGAAAACGTCGGAGGATCTGCCGCTGGACCTCCGCGGTGAAATACATCAGGGTGTTCCGACACACCAGGAGGTCGATGCGGGAGATCGGTGCGTCCTGGATCAGATCGTTGCGTCCGAAGACCACGCAACGGCGCAGGTCCTTCCGGAACGCGTAGCGCTGTTCGGTGCGCTCGAAGAAACGCTCGAGCGCCTCCTGGGGCACGTCCTCAAGCTGACGCGACGTATACGTCGCGGGGCGCGCTTGCTCGAGTGCCTCCTCGTCGATATCCGTGGCGTAGATCTTGACCCGGTCGATGAACTGCTCATCCCCGAGTACGCGGGCGAGCACCATGGCGAGGCTGTAGGCCTCCTCGCCGGTAGCGCAGCCGGCTGACCACACCCGGATCGGCGCCTTCGGCGGGCGCGCTTCGATCAAGGTGGGGAGGACGTCCGTGGCGAGGTACTCCCACGTGGCGCCGTCGCGGAAGAAGCCCGTCACGTTGATGAGAATCACGTTGAACAGGGCCGCGTACTCTTCCCCGTGCAGTTCGAGGTAGTCGATGTACTCGTCGTAAGTCGCGACTCCGACCTCCTTCATTCGCAACGCAACCCGCCGCTCGACGGTCGGGCTCTTGTAGCCCGTGAAGTCGAAGCCGCGGGCGTCGCGCACGAACTGGAGGAAGTCGTCGAGCTGCTGTTGTCCGGGATCGGACTGGGCGTCGGCCATCGCGTCAGCCTACGCGCAACGAAATGCGGCCGTCACCACCACGGCAGGTCGCCGCCACGCCGCGGCGGGTTGCCGAAGCGCGGTGGGGTCGGTGCCTTCACGTTGGTTTACAACCTCCGGCTGATGAATCGGCGCGGGCGATGAGTGACCGGGATAACGTCACGTCTTATGACTCCCGGGGAGCAGCGGGTCGAGGTCGTGCCAGGCGGCTTCGAGGCGCGCATCATCGGTAACGGGGCGCGTGCGGTCCGCGTCGTCGTCTCCGGCGAACTCGACCTCGCAGCGGCGCCGCAGCTCGACGACGCGCTGAGGCAGGCACTCGCCGCCGCCGACGACATCGTGCTCGATCTCTCCAACGTGCGCTTCATCGACTCAACCGGGCTCTACACGATCGTGGGAGCGGTACGTGAGGCCGAGACCAGTGGGATCACCCTCAGGATCCGTTCGACCCTGCGCCCCCAGGTGGCGCGGCTGTTCGAGATCGTCGGAATGGCGCACACGCTGCCGCTCGTCGACATCTGATGACACCAGGAATGACGGAAAGCCTTTCACTCACAGATGGCCATCCGAGCCCGGGCCGGTTCGCCGCAGAGCGGCGAACGGGAGCGTTGAACGTCCAGATCTCAAACGCCGCAGTTCAGGTATACCGCGCGCAGACCGGCCGCGGCCCGACCAAGTCCCGGACCTACATCGACAACAACCTCGTCGTCGTCGAGCTCCGGGAGACGCTCACGAGCGGCGAGCGCAACCTCGTCGCCGCCGGTCAGCGCGACGTCGTGACTGAGATGCGCCGCGCGTATCGCACGCTCATCCACGAGCGGCTCGTCGAGGCGATCGAGGGACTCCTTGGCCGCAAGGTGCTTGCGCTGCTCAGCGACAGCCATCTCGACCCGGACGTCGCGGTCGAGGTGTTCGTGCTTGAGCCGGACGGTCGAGGCGCCAGCGCCTAATCGCGCGCGGCGCCGTAGCGGGCGAGCGCCTCGCGGCGGGCCTGGGCGTGGTCGACGATCGGCCCCGGATAGTCGGTGCCGATCACACATCCCACCTCGCGCTGGATCTCGTCGGGCATCGTCCACGGCTCGGCGAGGTACTTGTCCGGGACCTCGGCGAGCTCGGGGACATAGCGGCGGACGTATCGCCCGTCCGGGTCGTACTGCGCCTGCTGTCGCGCCGGGTTGTAGATCCGTCGCGCGACCGGCTGGGGGTCGACCCCAACTGACCCGATCCACTGCCAGTTGCCGTTGTTGTTCGCCTCGTCACCGTCGATGAGCATCCGCATGAACCAGCGCTCGCCCCAGCGCCAGTCGATGCCGAGGTCCTTGGTGAGGAACGACCCGACGATGAGACGGCCACGGTTGTGCATCCATCCCTCGCGGCGAAGTTGGCGCATCGCGGCGTCGACGATCGGATACCCGGTCTCGCCCTGACACCAGGCGTCAAACGCGGGGCGATCGTCGCTCCACGCGATCTTCCCCCGCACCCGGCCCTGGTATTCGGTCTGGGCGTTGGCCGGGAACGCCCGGATCAGCTGGGCATAGAAGTCGCGCCAGCAGAGCTGGCGCCGGTAGGCCGTCGCGCCGGCGCCCCGGGGCAGCTGCGCTTCGAGCTCCCGGGCCGAAATGCAGCCGAAGTGGAGGTACGGGGACAGTGCCGAGGTGCCGCCCTCGGACACGAGATCGTGGTTGTCGTCGTAGTCGGTGACGTGATCGCGCAGGAACGCGGCCGCCCGCGTGCGCCCGGCGGACTCACCCCCAGGGGCCGGATCGCTCACCTCCTGCTCGAGGCCGAGGTCTCGGAGCTGCGGCAGCGTCCCGAGACGGACCTTGGGCGGCAGTCCCGGGAGCGTGCGCGGCGCCGGCAGGACCGGCCGTCGCCGTTGCTGTGACCACGCGCGGTGATACGGCGAGAACACGCGGTAGGCGTCTCCGGATCCGGTCAGGATCTCGGACGGATCGTCGGCAGCGAACTGGCCCGGATGCAGGTGCAGCGGGA
This sequence comes from uncultured Solirubrobacterales bacterium, assembly GCA_963850335.1. Taxonomy (GTDB): domain Bacteria; phylum Actinomycetota; class Thermoleophilia; order Solirubrobacterales; family Solirubrobacteraceae; genus Palsa-465. Next base: position 862,088 of record CAWKKY010000006.1, read on the forward strand.
CACCGGTCTCGCCGAGGGCGCCGCGCACCCGCTCATCCCGACGGCGTGCGAGCGGACCGACGTCGGCGGTGGCGTGCACCGCCTCGGCGCCGAGATCGCCGGCGAGAGCGGCGATCTCGGTCTCGGGCTCGCCGCTGCGGATGACGAGACGGCTGTCCCGGTCTCGCAGCGAGCGCTCGAGGTCATCGAGGCACTGGAGCAGAAATGCCGTCCGGGGCCCCGACGCGTGGCGGCCGTGGAGCAGTCGCGGGTCAAAGCAGAACACCGGGACGACGTGGTCACACTCGGCGGCGGCCGTGAGTGCGGGGTGGTCGGCGAGCCGCAGATCGCGGCGGTACCAGACGACGGCGACGCTCACCGGGTCAGTTGCGGCCGAGCACGTCGCGGAGCGCACCCTCGAGCTCGGGATGCTCGAACGTGTATCCGATATCCGTCAGCCGGCTCGGGACCGCCCGCTGCCCGGTGGTGACGACCGAGGACATCTCCCCGTAGAGGAGCTGGACCGCGAGCGCCGGCACCGGGAAGATGGCCGGCCGATGCAGGACGCGCCCGAGGGCCTGGGACAGCTCTCGGTTGGTCGCCGGCGCCGGCGCGGTCAGATTGACCGGTCCGGCGAGCTCGGGATCGTCGATGCAGCGCAGCAGGCCCCCGACGACGTCGTCGAGGTGGATCCACGGGACGTACTGCTTGCCTCCGGCGACGGGGCCGCCGACGCCGAGGCGAAACGGCGGCAGCATTTTGGCGAGTGCGCCGCCGCTGGGGGAGAGGACGACGCCGGTCCGCGGCAGCGCCACGCGGATGCCGTCCGGCGCCTGGAGCGCCTCGTGCTCCCAGGCGGCGGTGACGTCGGCGAGGAAATCGTGGCCGGGCGAGGCCGACTCGTCGAGCCGCGCGTCGTCACGCGGGCCGTAGTAGCCGGTCGCCGACTGCGAGACGAGGACCTTGGGACGGCGTGCCTCCGGAGCCGCCTTGATCCCGGCGATGAGATTGCGGGTGCCGAGCACCCGGGAGTCACGGATCTTGCGCTTCGTCTCGTCGGTCCAGCGCTGGGCGATGGCCTCTCCAAGCAGGTGCACGACAGCGTCCGCGCCGTCAAACGCAGATGCCGGAGCGGGGCCCGACTCGGGGTCGGCCCACTCCGCGAACTCAACGCCGTCCGGCAATGTGCCGCGTGCCCGCTCGATGTTGCGGGTCAGGGCGATCACCTGATCGCCGCGGGCCCTCAGCGCGCGGACAAGCTCACTGCCGATGAGTCCGGTGGCCCCGGAGACGGCTACACGCATCGCGGATCACTCTCGCTCTCGGGTCGGCGTTTTCTGAACATCGTGATTCAACTTAGGATAACAAGTTGTACAGGTTCTGCCGACCGCCTGTCGAAGGATCGAGCGGCGGCAGGGAGCCTCAGGTCAGGTACGACAACGCGCGGTTCGTGATCGCGGTCGCGAGCCGGAGCTGGTCCTCGGATGGGGCCGCCGGCTCCGCCTCGAGCCGATCGCGGACCGGATCGATCACGTCGGGCCGGACATTGGCCGCGATCGCGCCACAGATCCGAGACGCCTCGCGGACGACCTGGGGCTCGACGCTCCAGATCGTCTCGAACAACCGTGACGATGCCGGGCCCGAACCGCCTGGTCGCTCCCAGCCGGCAAGGCAGACGGCATGGTGCTCGGCGTCGCAGACGATCGTCCATTCCCGCGTCAGCGGATGCGTCCGATCGACGGGGATCTCGATGGGGGCACCCGAGCGCACGCGCACGCGATCAAAGTCCGCGAACACGATCGCCAGATCGGCACCGCGTGAGAGCTCGCGGAATCGGGAGCGCTCCTGGTTGTAGAACCGCTCGCGCTGAAAGGAGGCGAACAGCATCGGCCGCTCCGCACGGGACAGGCTCTCGTCCTCGACCGCATGGCTGAGCGCGATGAGGATGTGTTTGGGAATCGTCCGTGGCTCAATGTCCGGGCGCCGTCGGCGGATCGCCGCGAACAGCGATGACGGCGGCGAGCTGTGATCGCGGCGGGCGCGGTCGATGGCCGCCGCCAGTGACAGCCCGGCCGCCCGGCCCGCGACGACCCGCAACACGCTCTCGACCTGGTCGTCGCTGTACCGTCGATGGCCGCTCGGCAGACGTTCCGGGACCGGAAATCCGTGGCGGCGCTCCCACATGCGCAGCGTCCCCTCGGCCACACCCGTACGCTCGACAACATCGCTGATGCTCAGACCCTTCACCCAACTCCTCCGCAGACAACCTGTATAAGTTTGTCTGTACAAGCGTATGGGCACTTCGAGCGGACTGCAAGCATGACCTCCTACTTCGACACCGAGTCCGTGATTCGTCACGTACACCGCGAGCGCGCCGTCGCTCTCTACGGACCGCGCGCGCTGCTCATGCAGGCGGCCCACCCGCTGGCGGTCGCCGGTCTGCTCGCCCACTCGAGCGCCCTCGACGATCCCTACGAGCGACTGGCCCGGACCGCTGAGGTGATGAACACGATCGTGTTCGGCTCCCGGGACGATGCCGATCAGCTCACAGCGCACGTGCGGGCGATGCACGGTCGGGTCCGCGGACGGATCTCCGAGGGGGTGGGGCGCTATCCCGCGGGCACGGAGTACCGAGCCGACGACCCCGAGCTGCTGCTGTGGGTGCTCTTCACGCTCGTCGACTCCGCAGTCGTCGTCTACCGGCGCTACGTCGGTGCGCTGTCGCGCCGCGACGAGGCCCGACTGTGGGAGGACTACAAGGTCGTCGGGCGGTTGTTCGGGGTCAGCGACGCCAACCTCCCAGAGACGCTCGGCGAGCTCGATGGCTACCGGCGTCGGATGCTCGACGGCGACGAGCTGGTGGTGACCGACTGGGCGCGCCGCCGCGCCCGGGCGATCGTGTTCGAGCCGCCGGTGCCCTGGGCCGTGCGCCCGCTGGTCGAGACGGTCAACTTCGTCACGATCGCGCTGCTGCCCGATCGGATCCGTCGGCAGTACGGGTTCGGCGTGATCCCGCCCGTCCCGCTGCGCAAGGCGCTCGTCAACGGCGGCGCGGAGTACGTCAAGCGCGCCGTGATCCCGTTCCTGCCGGATCGCGTGCGCCTCGTCCCGGCCGCCCGGGCGGCATGAGGATGAACGCCTCGAACCTCATCGACACGGCGCTCGATCGCAGCATCGCGCTCGGCTACGGGACGATCGGGCTGGCCGTACGCCGCCGACTGCCCGGATGGCCGGCCGACCCGCCGCGGATGGACGGCAAGGTGGCGCTCGTCACCGGAGCGGCGTCTGGGTTGGGGCTCGCCACCTGCCAGGGTTTCGCGCGGCTCGGCGCCACCGTGCTTCCGGTCGCGCGGAGTGACGAGCGCGCGCAGGAGGCAAAGGCCGAGATCCTGGCCGCCGTGCCGAGCGCCGAGGTGCGACCGCTCGCCTGCGACGTGTCGCGTCTCGACGCGCTGCGCGAGCTTGCCGACACCGTCGCTCGGACCGAGGCCCGTCTCGACGTGGTCGTCAACAACGCGGGCTCGATGCCGAGTGAGCGGACCGAGACCCCGGACGGCGTGGAGCTGATGTTCGCCACGCACGTGCTCGCCCCGTTCCTACTCACCTCGCGGTTACAGGGATTGCTTGTCCGTAGCGCCCCATCATCTGTCATCAACATCAGCTCTGGGGGCATGTACAGCCAGGCGCTTCCCGGCGACGACCTGCAATCCAAGAGGGCCACCTACAGCCCGTCGAAGATCTACGCGCGGACGAAGCGCGAGCAGGTCGTGATCACCGAGATGTGGGCCGAGCGGCTGAAGGGAACCGGGATCTTCGTCCACGCGATGCATCCCGGCTGGGCGGACACCAAGGGCGTCCAGGACGCCCTCCCGCTGTTCCGGGTCGTGACCCGGCCGATCATCCGCGACCTCGACGCCGGTGCGGACACGATCGTCTGGCTGGGCGCGGCGCCCGAGGCGCACGCGAGTACCGGCGGCTTCTGGCACGACCGCCGCCGCCGGCCGACGCATTACCTGCTGGGCGCCTCCCCGGAAAGCGAGGCCGACCGGCAGCGCCTGTGGGACCTGTGCGTGGAGCTGACCGGAGAGGCGGTGCCGGGCCGCTGAGACAGCGACCCGAGCACGCACTCAGTCCGTCGGTTACGCCTTGCCGGCGTTGTCCAGCGCCGCCTGGAGTTCGCTCTCGGCCTGGTCGGAGAGCGAGGTCCGAATGACCTTGCCGGGGTGCTTGATGTTCGGCAGGATCTTGTCCTCCGAGACCTTGCGGATGAGCAGGAACACGGCGGCCCCGCCCTCGGGCAGCTCGTTGCCGAGCTGCTTCATGAAGTCATCGTCGATGCCGTAGTCGGCCAGGGCGCCAGAGGCCGCACCGGTGGCGGCTCCGATGGCCATGCCGAGCAGCGGCATCAGGAAGATCAGACCGATCAGCCCGCCCCACACGGCACCGCCGAGCGCGCCGGCGCCCGCCGCGGATGGCTGGTGCAGCTTGACCTTCCCGTCGGCACCGCGCTCGACGATGACGGCGTCATCGAGCTCGAGCACGTGCTGCTTGACGGCGTTACTGAGATTGACGAGGACGTCCTCCGCCGTAGCGACGTCGTCATAGGCGATCGCAACAAGATCACTCACTGTGTGTTGTTCCTCCGGTCTTGCGGTTGGTCGGATCTGCAACCCGCCCCCGGGTGGCCCCGCGAGCTTCAACAACGCCTCACACCTCTGCCGACCTTGACACTAACGGGTGAGCGCCCAGCGCGTCCAACGCACTCCATGCGCCGCGATCCCGGGGTCCAGCGGATCCGCACGCCCCGTGAGTGTTCGGTGGCATATCGTGGCGCTCATGGACGCGATCGGCGATCCGGAAGCCATCGAGCCGGGCGAGGCGGGAATCCGTCGGGGTCGGCTGAAGCTGCTGTTCACCAGCGCGCGGACGATCGCGCGGGTCGCATGGCGCGACCCTGAGAACCTGCCGGAACGTCTAATGCTCGCCGCGGCCGACCGGCTGGGTGCGGCGTCTCGGGTCTGGGCCGAGGACACGCTCGCCCGCCGTCCGGACGACGGGCCGGCCGTGATCGCCGCCGAGGTGCGTCGCCAGACGGCGCTCGTCGCCCGGATCGACGGGGGCATCGCCGGGACGCCCTTCCTCATTGCGCTCGTGCCGGGTTATGTCGGCTATCTCTGGCAGGAAGCGTCGATGCTGCTCCGAACCGCCGCGCTGTTCGGCCGTGATCCGACTGCGCTGCGGACCACGGCCGAGATGCTCGCGTTGCGCGGGATCCATCCGACGGTCGATGCCGCCGAGGCCGCTCTGAAGGTGGTCCAGGCGACTCCGCTGCCGGACAAGCCGACCGAGCGGCGGCCGCTGAGGCTGTGGTTCGAAAGCATCCGCATGATCCTCGTCGTCGGTGGGTTCGTCGGCGCCCCCGAGCCGGAGGAAGCGCGCAGGCACCCACGGCTCGCGCTGCTTGCGTCTCTGATCGCCGCCGGTGTCCTGTGGGTGATCACGAGCCTGCTGCCGCTGACGTTCATCGTCGCGATGGCGTGGGGGTGTGAGCACGATGCGCGGGAGCTCGGCCGGCGCGCGCTCCTGTTCTACTCCGACGACGAGGGCGACGCCGCTGCCGCGATCCGCGCCGCGGGGTCACAGCGCGACGCGGGGCACGACTGGCGCACGCTGATCCGGTCGGCGCTCCTGTTCCTCTCGGTCGCCGTGCCGATCGGGTTCGTCGTCGTCGCCGACCACGTCCGCAACCACGTCGGCATCAACTGGCTCAGCGCGCTCGGAGCCCTCGTGGCGCTGTCACTCGTCATCGCGATGAGCGTGTACGCCCGGAGCCGGTGACGGCCGGCCACGCCGAACGTCGCGTTCGAGGATCTCGACGTGCTCACTGTACGCCGGCAGGCTCCCGCTGTGCGGTTGGTGGCTCGCCAACCAGCTCCTCGGAGAGCCGGCGCAGGAGTTCCTCGATCCCGGGGTCACGCTCGGCCGTCTTGTCCGCGAGCGTCTCGGTGAGGAGCTCTCGGCGCGCCGCGAGGGCGCGGTCCGCCAGCGTGCGGCCCTCCTCGGTGAGCCGCGGAGAGCCGTCTCCGGCGAGCAGGCTCCGCTGGCGGAGCTCCTCGATGACCGCCGCGACCCGATCTGCCGGAACGCCGTCCTGGACCGCGAGCTCGCGAGCTTGCGCCGCGCCGTGCTCGCTGATGCGGACGAGCGCCCAGGTTGCGCCCGGCGTGAGATCGACGCCTGAGCGGGTGGCCACCCGCTCCCGGAACCGCCGGCGCACCTCCGGGGACACCGCGCACGAGAGCGCGCGCTCGATCTCGGCCAGCGAATCCGCCGAGCGCGGCGCGGCGAGGCTGTCCTCGAGCCCGCGGCTGCTCGCCGCGGTTTCGCGCAGCGGACGTTCCGGGAGCAGCCAGCTGAGCGCGAACCCGAGCAGCGCGACCCCGCTCGCGGCGACGAACACAGGGCTCAGCGCGTGCACGTAGGCGTGCTCGTAGGCGGATCGGGCGACCGGGGAGAGGCGCTCAACCTGCGCGCCGGTCAGCCGTCCGCCGGCGCCGACCTGGTGGGCGATGGGACCGCTCAGCAGGCCCTTGAGTCCGGACGCCAGCCGTGAGCTGAAGATCGTTCCAAACACCGCCGCGCCGAGAGACCCGCCGATCCCGCGGAACAGCGTCACGCCGGACGTCGCCGCGCCGAGCACCTCGTAGCTGACGGCGTTCTGGACCGCGAGCACGAGCACCTGCATCGTGCTTCCGAGGCCGAGGCCGAGGATCAAGAGATAGATGACGGACGTGAACGTTGACGTGCCGACGTCAAGCCGCGAGAGGAGGAACAACCCGATCGTCATCAAGGCGGTGCCGACGATCGGGAAGATGCGGTAGCGCCCGCGGCGTGAGATGAGTTGCCCGGAGGTGATCGACATCACGAGGAGGCCGACCATCATCGGCGTGAGCCGGAGCCCGGCGGCACTCGGAGTCGCGGCATCGACGGTCTGGAAGTACAGCGGCAGGAACGTGACCGAGCCGAACAGCGCGAAGCCGACGATCAGCGACAGCCCGCCACCGACGGCGAAGACGCGGTCGCGCAGCAACTGCAGCGGCAGCACGGGCTCGGCGGCGCGCCGCTCGACGAGGCCGAACACGCCGAGCAGCACCACACCCGCGGCGGCGATGAGAATCGTGTGCGGCGCGCCCCATGCCCACGTGGTACCACCGAGACTCGCGACGAGCACGATGGCGCTCAGCGCCGCAGCGAGAACGCCCGCGCCGAGGTAGTCGATCACGGGGCGGCTACGTCCCTTGGTGCTCGGCAGGGTGCTCCCGAGCACGACCAGGGCGATCGCACCAAGCGGAAGATTGACGTAGAAGATCCAGCGCCAGCTGGTGGCCTGGACGATCACCCCGCCGAGCAGTGGGCCGGCGATGCTCGCCACCCCGAAGACGGCGCCGAACAACCCCTGGTACTTGCCGCGCTCGCGGGGTGGGACGACGTCGCCGACGACAGACTGGACGAGCACGATCAAACCGCCGGCGCCGAGCCCCTGGACGGCGCGGAACGCGATCAGCTCGGTCATGCTGCCGGCGAGGCCGCACAGCGCCGAGCCGGCGAGGAACACGAGGACCGCGCTCTGGAGCACCCGCTTGCGTCCGTAGAGGTCGCCGAGCTTCCCGTAGATGGGCGTGACCGCCGTCTGCGCGAGCAGGAACGCGCTGGTCACCCACGAGATGTGGCTGAGCCCGCCGAGGTCGCCGACGATGGTGGGCAGCGCGGTGGCCACGATCGTCTGATCGAGCGCCGCGAGCAGCATCACCAGCATCAGACCGGCGAAGATCACCCGCAGGCGCGAGCGATCGACGTTCACCGTGGTCGGGGCGGGCGCGGAGACGGCGGCCATAGCTCACCCCGGATCCTAGTGCCCCGATCCGAGACACCGACTGCGTCACATCTTGGCGGCGCCCGCCTCGATCGCCTGGCGGATCCGCGGGTAGGTGCCGCAGCGACACACGTTGCGGATGCCGTCGAGGTCGTCGTCGGTGATCGTCCGCCCCGCGGCCTTGGCCTCCCTGACGAGCGCGACCGCGGTCATGATCTGACCGGGCTGGCAGTAGCCGCACTGCGCGACGTCGAGGTCGAGCCACGCCTGCTGCATCGGGTGCAGGGGCGCGTTGGCGGTGTCGGCGAGCCCCTCGATCGTCGTGATCTCATCGTTCGGCGAGATCTTCGAGACCGACACCGAGCACGGGTTGAACGCCTTGCCGTTGATATGGCTCGTGCAGGCCTTGCAGACGTCGAGACCGCATCCGTACTTGGGGCCGGTCACGCCGAGAAGGTCGCGCAGAACCCAGAGCAGGCGCACGTCGTCCTCGCAGTCGACGCTCACGCGCTTGCCGTTGAGAATGAAGGTGTGGGTCGGCACGAGGCGCCTCCTTTCAGGGCAGCTCGTCGGTGGGAGACTCGGGCAGTGGGGGCACCGTCGGGTAGGGGGTGAACCCGAGCGGGCTGTCGTGATTGATCGGGAACGTCGTCGGCACGGTTCCGGTGGCCCGGGCGTAGGCGCAGGCGGCGGCCGCCATCGCGGGGGCGACTCCGAGCTCTCCGGCCCCGCCGGGCCGTCCCGTCGTCGTGGGCATCACGATCACCTCGACGTCAAACGGCGTGTTCCACTGGCGGGTGTAATACGCGTTGTCCCAGCTTCCCTCCAGGAAATGTCCGTCCTTGAGATGGAGTGAGTACGTGAGCGCCTGCGCGATGCCGTCGATCACCCCGCCCATCATCTGGGCTTGAAGACCGAGCGGGTTGATCGGCAGCCCGACGTCGACGACGAACACGGCCTTGGTGACGCGCGGACCGGTGTAACCGTCGCGGACCGTGCGGCCCGTCGTCGCGGGTCGGCAGTCGATTTCGATCAGGCACGCGCCGCGGCTCTTGTACTCGCTGTGGATCGCGATGCCCTGCGCGGTGCCGGGCGCCATCGCCCGGCCCCAGTTCCCGGCGGCCGCGACCTTGTCGAGCACTGCCTTCATCCGGTCATCGCGGACGAACGACCGGCGGAGCGCGTACGGGTCCTTTCCGAGATCCCTGGCGAGCGCGTCGGCCATCAGCTCAGTGGCGGTGGTGACATTGGGGCTGTAGATGTTGCGAACGCTGCCGGTGTTGAACGTGTTGTAGGCGTAGACCTCGTTCAGCAACTGGGTGACGGCGCCGAAGTTGTACGGGACGTTCTGGGTGAGCGTGAAGATCGCCTGCGAATAGCCGAGTGAGTTGGCGGCGGGCAGCGTCGCAAGCTTGGCGCTCAGCAGCTCGCCGAATCCCATGCTGAAGTCGGTGGCCACACTCGTGTGTCGCTGGTCGAACGCGAGCACGTTGTTCGGCGTGTACGTCACCCGCACGTGCGAGGTGGACATCGGGTGGACCCGGCCCTGGCGGAAGTTGTCGGTGCGGTGCCACATCAACTTCACCGGCTTGCCGAGCGCCTTCGACACCGCGGCGGCCTCGAATGCCGCGTCGGAGAACAGGTGGCGTCCGAAGGACCCGCCGCCCTGCGTGACGTGTACGGTGACCGCGCTCACCGGGAGGCCGAGGCTGACCGCGAGCTGCTCCTGGGCCCAGATCGGCGACTTCAGGCACGACCAGACCTCGGCGCGGTCGCTGCGCACATCGGCGACGGCGCAGTTCGTCTCCAGCGGATCGCCGGGACGGAAATGGAATGTGAACGTCTGCTCGAGCGTCTTTGCGAGCGGGAGCGCGGGCGTCATCGGGAGCTCGGCGCCGTTGAGGTCGGCGAGGACGTCCGCCTCGCTCTTGCTGTCGACCGAGCCGGGACCCCAATCGACAGTGAGCGCGTCGACGGCGTCGATGCACTGGCCGAACGTCGCGCCGCGCACGGCGACGCCGCCGGCGACGGTGTCGGTATGGGGGATGATCGCGACATCGGTGATTCCGGGCATCGCCTTCACCTGGGCGAGGTTGCGAACCGCCCGGGCCGAGCCGTTGATCGTCGGCGGGCGGCAGAGCATGGTCGGCAGCGCGTCCGGGATCTGCAGGTCCATCGCGAACGTCTTGCGCCCGGTGACGATGTCGACGGCGTCGATGCGCCGCTGCGGCGTGCCGACGAGCGACAGTGCCGACTGCGGCTTGAGCGTCACGGCAACCGTGTGCGTGCTCTCCGTCGCCGCCTTCTGGGCGAGCGAGCCGATCGATGCCGTCTGACCGTTCGGCGACTTGACGAGGTCGCCGACGATGCCGAAATCGCCAGGGAGGCCGCCGAGCTCATCGGCAGCGGCCTGGAGCAGCTGACCTCGCGCGATCGCCGCCGCCACGCGAACCGGCGTGTAGATCGAGTGCATCGAGTTTGAGCCGCCGGTGAGCTGGTTCCAGACGAGCTCGGGGCGCCCGTCGGCGAGCGTGACCTTCACCTGGTCGAGCGACACGCCGATCTCGTCGGCGATCGTCATCGCGACCGCGGTGGTGATCCCCTGACCGACCTCGGCGCGCGGGAGGGCGAACGAGACCGTGCCGTCAGAGTTGATGGCGATCGTGATCAGTGACGACGTCGGCAGCGCCGCATCCGTGAGCAGGTCGGAGAGGTCATAGGCGTCGACCGGCTGGACCGTGGGGATCGCGGCACGCGCCTGCGCCGCAACCGTCAGCTCGGCTCCGGCGAGCAGGGTCGGACCGGCGATCAGGTAGCCGATGAACCGTCGGCGAGACAGCCCGCGATCACGGGCGGCGAGGCCCGGTGCAGCGTGAGACATGACGCTCTCCCTGTTTGCGGCCCGCCGAATTCCCATGCCCGGCGAAGCCGCGTCGGATCTTAAGCGATCGATTGCCCGCGGGGTCGCGGTACCGTGGACGCGTGGATCCCCGCACGTTCCTGCCGGCACGTCGACTGCACGTCGCGGCGCCCCCGGAGATCGGAACGCCGGCGCCGCCGCTGCCGGCCGATGTTGCCGCCGCCGTCGACGAGCGCGGCGTCGTGATCGCGTTCCTGCGCCATGCCGGCTGTCCGTTCGCCGAGGCGACGATGCGACGTCTGCGTGACGCGGCTGAGGGAACGTCCGACGTTCGGTTTGTCGCGGTCAGCCACGCGAGCCGTCAGGAGAGCGGGAAGTGGTGTCGGGCCGTCGGCGGGGCCGGGCGCGTGCACCTCGTGACCGATCCCGAGCGCCACATCTATGCCGCCTGGGGGCTCGGTCAGACGAACCTCGGCCACTTCCTCGGACGGCGCTCGCTGGAGGCGGTCGCCGGGCTCGCCCGGGAGGGGATTCGCAACCGCCACCCGAGCGGTACGCGCTGGCAGTCCGCCGGCACGTTTGCGCTCGACGCCTCCCATACGGTCCGCTGGCGCCACCTGCCGGCGCACGCCGGTGAGTTGCCGGACCTCACGGCCGCCCAGCGCGCGCTCGGCTGAGATTCCGGGCGCCTCGCGGGGATCACCGAACCAGCGCGTCGCGGGGCTCACGGACCAGCGCCTCGCGGGGATCACCGAAGCCACTCACGGGATTCCTACGGATGTGCCAACCCGTGGTTCCGAGCGACGCTTGGTCAGTGGAGTTGTCCTCGACTGCCGCCACCACCGTCCCGCCCTCCGGCGGCCTCACCTCACGCCAGCGCGTCGAGCGGGCACTCGCCCACGAGGAGGCCGATCGGGTCCCGCTCGATCTCGGCGGCAGCCTTATCACCGGAATGCACGTCAGCTCGGTCTACAAGCTCCGCCAGGCGCTTGGGTTGGATCCGCCCGGGACCCCGATCAAGGTGATCGAGGTCTACCAGATGCTCGGCGAGATCAAGCCCGACCTCGCGGATGCGCTCGGCGTTGACATCGCGAGCGTCACTCGGTTGACCAACGCCTACGGCTTCCACAATGACGGCTGGAAAGAGTGGAGCTCGTTCGACGGGATCCCGATGCTCGTGCCGGGGAAGTTCCCGACCAAGCGAGAACCGAACGGAGACATCCTGATGTATCCGTGCGGCGATGAGACCGCGACGGCGTCGGCGCGGATGCCGAAGTCCGGCTACTACTTCGACGCGATCGTGCGTCAGGAACCGATCGACGAGGCGGCGCTTGACCCCACCGACAACACGGAGGAGTTCGGGCCGATCAGCGACGCCGACGTGGCGCACATCACCGCCGAGGTGCGGCGGCTCGAGCCGACCGGCCGCGCGCTCTTCGCCGACTTCGGCGGGCTGAGCTTCGGCGACGTCGCGTTTGTGCCCGGTCCCACGCTTCGTCATCCGAAGGGCATCCGGGACCTCGAGCAGTGGTACATGAGTCTCATCACCCGCCCGGACTACGTGTATGCCGTGTTCGAGGAGCAGTGCGAGATCGCGATCGCGAACCTCAAGCGCCTCCACGGCGAGGTCGGTGACGCGATCACGGTGCTGCTGACGACCGGCGCGGACTTCGGCACCCAGCAGGCGCCGCTGATCTCGCCGAAGGTCTACCGCAACCTGTTCAAGCCATTTCACATCCAGATCAACGAGTGGGTCCACGCCAATACCGGATGGAAGACGTTCATCCATTCGTGCGGGTCGATCTGGAAGCTGCTCGACGACATCGTCGACGCCGGCTTCGACGCGCTCAACCCGGTGCAGACGTCCGCCGTCGGGATGGAACCGGCGGCGCTCAAGGAGCGCTACGGGGATCGGATCACATTCTGGGGTGGCGGCATCGATACGCAGCGCACGCTGCCGTTCGGAACGCCCGCTGAGGTTCGGTCGATGGTGCGCGAGCGCATCGAGGTCTTCGGCCGGGGCGGCGGGTTCGTGTTCAACACCATCCACAACGTTCAGGCCGGTGTGCCCGTCGAGAACCTGCTCGCGCTGTACGACGCCGTCACCGAATTCCGGTCGTACTGAGCCGTGTCCCACAAGAAGCGAGGCATCACGTGAGCACCGTGCAGGAGCTAGTGCAAGCCGTCGTTGACGGCGAGGCGGCGGACGCCGTCAGCGCCACCGAGCGCGGACTTGCCGAAGGCATCGCGGCCGATGAGCTGCTGCAGGACGGGTTGATGGAGGCGATGCGTGAAGTCGGTCGCCAGTTCGAGCAGGGGGAGATCTATGTCCCTGAGATGCTCGTCTGCGCCCATGCGATGAAGGCCTCGCTCGCGCTCTTGCAGCCGCGGCTCGTCGACACCGACGTCAAGTCGAGCGGACGGATCGCGGTCGGCACCGTCGAGGGCGACCTCCATGACATCGGCAAGAACCTCGTGGTGATGATGCTCCAGGGGTCCGGCTTCGAGGTCGACGATCTCGGGGTCGATGTCTACCCCGAACGGTTCGTCGAGGCGGCTCGCTCGGGTGTCGACGTGATCGCGATGTCCGCGCTGCTCACGACGACGATGACGAATATGCAGCGCGTCGTCGACGCGATCACCGACGCCGGGCTGCGCAGCAACGTCAGGATCGTCGTCGGCGGTGCGCCGATCACCCAGGGGTACTGCGACGAGATCGGCGCCGACGGCTACGCCAAGACAGCGTCGAGCGCCGTCCGCATGGTCAAGGGTGTGCTTGGCCTCGCGGAGTCCGCTGATGGCCGAGCGGCCACCGCGAATTAGGATCGAGTTCGAGCCCGTCGGCCGGCGCGCCGACTTCGAGCCCGGCATCACCCTGCAGGAGGCGGCTCGCCGCAGCGGCATAGAACTCGCGTCCACGTGCGGCGGCGACGGGACCTGCGGCTGCTGCCGCGTGCGGCTCGTCCACGGTGAGGTCTCGCCGGTCGGCCCCACCGAGCGGGCGGAGCTGTCCGACGAGGAGATCGCGGCCGGCCTGCGGCTCGCCTGCCAGACGCACGCGCTCGGCGATGCGCTGATCGACGTGCCGCCCGAGTCGCTGACCGCGGCCCAGCGTCTCCAGCTTGAGGGCGAGGATTCCGAGCTCGATCTCGACCCGCCGGTCGTCGCCCTGGACGTCACCCTGGCGATGCCGACCCTCGACGATCTGCGCTCGGACGCGACGCGGCTGCGCGACGCACTCGGACCGTTCGACGGCGGCATCCCGATCGGGGTGCTCCGGCAGCTCCCGGGCGTACTCCGGGGCTCTCACTGGCGCGCCCGCGCCGCGGTGCACCGGCCCGCTGAGGAGGTCGTCGGCGTGCTCGCTCCCGAGGTCACGGCGCTCGGGCTCGCGGTCGACCTCGGGACGACGAAGCTCGCCGCCTACCTCGTCGACCTCGAGACCGGGGTGACGCTCGCCCGCGGGGGAGCGATGAATCCCCAGATCGCCTACGGCGAGGATGTGTTGAGCCGGATCGCCTACGCCGGACGCGAGACCGGCGGGAGGCAGACGCTGCAGACGGTTGTCGTCGATCAGCTCGAGCGGCTCGCGCTTGACCTGTGCGCTCAGGTCGGCTCCGCGCCGGCCGCGATCGTCGATTGCGTCGTCGTCGGGAACACCGCGATGCATCACCTGTTCACCGGGCTGCCGGTCCGCCAGCTCGGCGCGGCCCCGTACGTCGCCGCCGAGTCTGCGGCGCTCGACGTCCGCGCCGCCGAGCTCGGCTTGCCCCTGGCCGCCGGGGCGCGGCTGTACAGCCCGCCCGTGATCGCCGGATATGTCGGCGGCGATCACGTGGCGATGCTGCTCGCCAGCGGTGTGGCCCGCGGGAGCCGGTGCGCGCTCGCGCTCGACATCGGGACCAACACCGAGATCAGCGTGGCCCACGACGGAGAGCTCTGGAGCTGCTCGACGGCGTCCGGGCCGGCGTTTGAGGGGGCACACATCTCCGCCGGGATGCGCGCGGCGCCCGGGGCCATCGAGCGCGTGCGCTATCACGATGGAGCCTTCACGGTCCAAACCGTCGAGGACCGCCCTCCGGTCGGCGTATGCGGATCCGGCATGCTCGATGCGATCGCGGCGTCGCTCGACGCCGGGATCATCGACCGGCGTGGCGCGCTCCTGCGATCCCACCGCCTCGTGACCGGTGCATAACGGCTCCTGTCAGTGCGTGCTCGTTGCGGCCGAGCACAGTGGCAGCGGCCAGGACATCTGCTTCACACGTGCCGACGTCGGTGAGATCCAACTCGCCCGGGGCGCCATCCGGGCGGGCACTGCACTGTTGCTCGACGCCGCCGGGATCGCGCCGGACGACCTCGACGAGGTCATCGTTGCCGGAGCGTTCGGCACGTATCTCGATCTCCGCAGCGCCGTGCGCGTCGGACTGCTTCCGGCGGTGGGGCTGCAGCGCTTCCGCCAAGTCGGGAACGCCGCCGGAGCCGGCGCCCGCCGGCTCCTGCTGAGCCGCGCCGCCCGGACCGAGGCCGCGGCGATCGCGACGCGCGCGCACTACCTGGAGTTGACCACCCATCCGGCGTTCGCCGACCGTTTCGCCGAGGCAATGAGGTTCTGATGAGCATCACCCAGCACACGTATTCGGAGTTGTCGATCACCGATTCGGCGGAGTTCGTGTTCGGCCACTGTCCGCATCCGGTGACGGCCGGCCATGGACTTCAGATCGGAGCGGGCACGGTCTACCCGGAGCTCAACTTCACGCTCCCGCCGATGAGGATCGAGGCGGCGACGATGCCGGAGGTCCGTGCGCAGTACCAGGAGATGATCGATGACGCGCTCGCGCGCGCGGTGGCGCTTGAGCTCCCGGGCCTCGTCGTCGAGTTCGAGCTGCTGCCAAAGCTCACCGAGGAGCCGACGTGGGGAGCGGAGATCGTCTCGGTCCTGCGCGCCGCGCTCGACCGCTGTCACGAGACGTCGGGGCTGCCCTGCGCCCTGCGCGTCACTCCAAACGACATCCGTGAGTTCGTGCGTCCGCCACTGCTGCGCTCCGGCGAGAAGTGGGAGCGGATGATCGAGAGCTTTGCGGCGTGCGCCGCGGCCGGCGCCGACCTGCTCGCGATCGAGTCGACGGGAGGCAAGGAACTCCACGACGATGCGCTGATCGCCGCCGACCTGCCCGCCGCGGTGCTCGCCCTTGGCGTGCTTGCCCCGCGGGACATGGCGTTCCTGTGGGATGAGATCGTGTCGGTCGCCGCTCGGCACGACGTGATCGCGTCCGGCGACACCGCGTGCGGATTCGCGAACACGGCGATGGTGCTCGCCGAGATGCGCCACATCCCGCGGGTGTGGGCCGCCGTCATCCGTGTGCTGTCGGTGCCGCGGAGCCTCGTCGCCTACGAGCGGGGCGCCGTCGGGCCGAGCAAGGACTGCGCCTACGAGGGGCCGTACCTCAAGGCGATCACCGGCTGCCCGATCTCGCTCGAGGGAGCCGAGGCGGCGTGCGCCCACCTCTCGCCGATCGGGAACGTCGCGCGCGCCACCGCCGATCTCTGGAGCAACGAGTCGGTGGCGAACGTGAAGCTTCTCGGTGGCATGGCGCCGACCGTCTCTCTGGAACAGCTCGCGTACGCGACGCGGCTGATGAACGCGGCCCGCGAGACCGGTCAGGAGCTCATGCTCCGGGACCTGTTCGTGTTCTCCGACGCGGCCCGGGATCCGCAGGCCTACGTGCTCCGGCCGGACATCGTGCTCGAGTTGTCGGCGGCGATCGTTGCCGAGCCGACTCCGTACGCACGGGCGCGGCGAGCGGTCCAGGACACGCTCGCGGTGCTGGCGAGAGGGTCCTCGCGGGGGGAGCTCAGGTTGGCGCCACGGGAGGCAAAGTGGCTCTCGCGGCTGACCACCGCCGCCGACGCGCTGCCCGACAGCGAGGAGGAGCTGCTCGCGGCCGTCGCGGAGCGGGTCGAGCTCGGGAAGGTCCGGCTTGACGAGTACGAGCTCGCGCTCGGGTGCTCGTGATGAGCCCGCGTGAGCGCGTGCTCGCGGCGCTGGCCCACGAGACCGCGGACCGCTGCCCGTTCCAGTCGACGTTCACGCCGGAGTTCGCCGCTCGCCTGCGGTCTGATCTCGGTCTCGATACGCGCGAGCGCGGGCACAACCCCCACGGCGGCGGCAACACCTATGAGCTCGAGATCGCGCTGGGCGAAGACCTGCTCCTGACCTCCGTCGGCTGGGCGAACTCGTATTACCAGGACGACGAGCACGATTACGTCGACGAGTGGGGCGTCGGGTGGCGGGTCGTGCGGTACACGACGCCGTTCGGGGTCGGCCACTACACCGAGCCGAAGGGCCACCCGCTGGCGGACGACGCCGCGCTCTCGAGCTACCACCCGCCGGACCCCGCGCGCTCGGATCTGTACCGCGACGCCACCGACGCGGTCGCCCGGTTCGGCGATCGCTATTACATCGTCGGGGTCGTCGTGACGACGATCTTCGAGGCGGCGTGGGCGCTGCGGGGACTCGAGCAGCTGATGATGGATCTCGTCCGCGCGCCCGAGAAGGCCGACGAGGTACTCGAGATTCCGTTCCGCTACCACCTCGCCGCCGCCGAGCGGCTCGTCCGCCTCGGGGTCGACATGATCTGGCTCGGTGACGACATCGGACAGCAGACCGGCATGCTGTTCTCGCCCAAGCACTGGCGGCGCTTCCTCAAGCCGCGCATGGCCGAGCTGATCGCGACGCTCAAGGGGATCAACCCGCAGCTGAAGATCGCCTACCACACCGATGGCGCCGTCGAGGCGGTCATCCCGGAGCTGATCGAGATCGGGATCGACGTGCTCAACCCCGTCCAGCCGGCAGCCATGGACCCGGCCCGGCTGAAGCGGGACTACGGACGCGAGCTGTGCTTCTGGGGGTCGATGGACGAGCAGCACACACTGCCGTTCGCCACGCCTGACGAGGTCCGCCGCGAGGTCCGCGAGCGGATCGCGACGCTCGGTGCCGGCGGCGGTCTGATCCTCGGGCCCACCCACCATGTTCAGCTCGATACGCCGCTCGAGAACTTCTGGGCGATGGTGGAGGAGACGACCGGGGTGGTACGGCCGGCGGGGCGCGCCACCTGAACGGGCTGTTCAGCTTTTGTTGTACGATGTGATCTGTGCGGATCCACCGGCTTGAGCGAGTGCAGGTTGTCGAGCGACCTGTCGACGAGGTGTTTCGGTTCTTCTCGATGGCGACCAACCTCGAGCGACTGACACCGCCCTGGCTGCGCTTCAGCGTGATCACGCCCGAGCCGATCGAGATGCGGTCCGGCACGCTGATCGACTACCGGCTGCGGGTGCGCGGGGTGCCGATCCGCTGGCGCTCGCGGATCGAGGAGTGGCACGAGAACGCGAAGTTCGTCGACCGCCAGTTGCGCGGGCCGTATCGCCTCTGGCACCACACGCACGAGTTCCAGCCGGACGGCGATCGCACTCTCGTCCGTGATCGCGTCGACTATGCGCTGCCGTTCGGTCCGCTCGGGGAGGTCGCGCACCGGGTGGTCGTGGCGCGTGACCTGCGGCGGATCTTTGACTATCGGCGCGAGGTTGTGGGGCGGCTGCTGCGGTAGGGCGTGGTCGGGGGTGGTGGGTGGTGGGTGGTGGGCGGTGCTCGGCGCCGCTGCCTGCGGCGAGGCGCTTTGGCATCGAGAGGGTGGGGATGGTGCGTCGTGCGCGGTGTCGTGGCCAGTCGTGGTGCGCGTCCGGATTCGCCGCGACGTTCGAAGGCGTCCGTGTGAACCGCCGAAACGCGCGAGAGCTCCCGCCGTCGTGACCGAAACGCATGACAGCGCGGGCGGATCTCGGAGCCTTCTTGCGCTTGGGTCGATCATTGGCCGAAACGCACGAAAGCGACGCGATCGGCCGTCGCTCACGTGCGCTTTGGCCATTCCGGGCGCGCTCACATGCGTTTTGGCCATTCCGGGGCGCCCTTTTGTGCGATCCGGCGATCGTGCGGTCCGGGCGGCGCGGGCGGCGCGGGCGGCCCCGGGAACCCGAGCGGAATGATTCGCCCAACTCGCCGTAGCGTGGCCACATTGGCGCCAAATTCCGGCTCACGGGGCATTTGGCGCCCGGATCCAGATCCGGATGTCGCTTTGGCGCGAGACTCCCCCGGGGGCGGTTCCGCTGGATCACGCTCCGATCAGGACCCACGGCTCCGATCAGGACCCACGGCTCCGACCAGGACCCACGGCTCCGATCAGGACCCGCGGCCCGCGCAGATCCGGAGTCCAGCGCGTTCGATGCGCCGTTAGAAGTGAAGCTGCGCGCCGTCGACGCTGACGAGTGCGGCGCTGTAGCCGGGCACACGGACCTCGTAGCCGGAGCGACCGCGGACAACCGTCTCGTGGGAGCGCGGACCGACCCATCGCCCGTCGGCGCCGAGCTGCTGACCGTCGAGCGTGACGCCCGTCTGTGCCGTCGGCGAGCCTGCCTGTAGCCGCTCGACCGTGGCCGGCCGGGTCGCCGGGAGAGCGAGCCGCGCCGTGATCGGGGAGGCGCCCTTGTTGATGAGCAGGAGGCGCAGCGTCGAGTGGCCGGAGGCGACCGCCCACACCTTGAGGTGGGGCGCGGTCGTGTGCATCCGGATCGAGACGAGATGGGCGTGGGGACCCATCGTCCGGGCGTACATGATCAGTCCGTACAGCAGCGGGTGGACGACAAGACCGGTGGCACCGAACGCGAACGGATCGTTGATCGCGGTCTCGCGCTCGTGCAGGTTGGCGCCGACGGCGCCCGCGCGCATCACCTCGAAGATCGCGTCCGGGGCCCACAGGGCGGTGGCGAAGCTGTTACTGACCCCCGCGAGGCCGCCGCAGGTGATCGAGTTGATCTCGGTGAGGCGGAACGGCAGGTGCTCCGAGGCGGCGAGCGCGACGACCGGCCGGAGCTTCTGCGCCATCACCGTGGTCGCGTTCTCGCTGAGGATCCGCCCGATCGTCGGATACTGCGGCGACCCGCGCAGCACACAGCCAGAGTAGGGATAGCGGTGGCCGCTGACGGTGCCGAGATGGGGGTGGGGGCCGTGGACCAGGGTGGCGATCCAGCGGATGTCGGCGACCGGGTTCGCGAGCGCGGGCGCGTACAGGGGGACCTCCGGCACGGCCTGCTTGAGCGCCGTGGCGTACGTGTTGTAGTCCGCGGCGTAGCCCTCGGAGGTGATGTCGTGGGGGAGCGCGCGGCCTGAGAATTGCTCGCCGCCGGTGGTGTAGAGCCAGAACGCCTTGTCGTAGAGGTCGGGCTCGTTGCCGATCTCAAAGCCGATGATGCTCCGCCGCGGGAAGGATCCCTCCGCCGCCTTGGCCCAGCTCGCCGCCAGCGGGGCCGAGCCGGTGACGAGATTGAGATCGAGGATCACCCGGAGCCCCATCCGGCGAACGAGGCTCGCGGTCTGATCGATGAACGTCGGCGTCACCTCGAACGTCCACCGCGGCAGCACGAGCCCGGTCGGGTCGTAGAACGTGTGCGAGGCGGAGTCACCGCCGATCCGAAGGATGAAACGGCCGTCGCCGGCAACGTGCAGCAACGACAGCACCCGGCGGTAGAGCGCGATATGCGGCTGATCCTGGGGGAGCGTCCAGTATTCGGTTGAGAGCCCGAAGAACGAGGACGGGATCGGCCTCGACCTCGCACCGGGGTCGACTGTGACGGTTGCGAAGGCGGGCGGCCCCGTGGCGGGGACATCGTCGATCACGGTTCCGGGACTGGCCGGCACGGACTTCGTGTGGGCGCTGCCGCCACAGCCGGCGGCAACGAGCACAAGCACGACGATCGTCATGCCGACGCCGAGGAGGGTGGCGACGGCTCGGATGGATGCCTTCATCAGCCCCCGTTATCGACAGCGGTTCTCGCAGCATAACCCCGGGATCGGCAACCGCCGGTCGAATACGCTGGGGTGCCGATGACCGCGTATCTCCTCCACCACGAACGCAGCGGCCCGGCCGACGGCCCCGTGCTGCTGATGGTCGGCTCGCTCGGCACGACGCTCGCGATGTGGGAACCCCAGGTGGCGGCGCTCGCGTCGGAGCGGCCGACCGTCCGTCTCGACGTCCGCGGGCATGGCGGGTCCCCGGTGCCGGACGGCCCTTATTCGATCGCCGAGCTTGGTGCCGACGTCGTCGCGACGCTCGACGAGTTGGGGCTCCAGCGCGTCTCGCTCTGCGGGCTGTCGATCGGCGGGATGATCGGGATGTGGTTGGCCGCCAACGCGCCCGAACGGGTCGAGCGGCTGATCGTCATCTGTAGCTCGGCCCACATGCCGAATGCGGCCGGCGCCTATCGGGAGCGGGCCCAGACCGTGCGAGCGCGCGGCAGCACGGAGTCGGTGGCCGACGGGGTCCTCGGCCGGTGGTTCACGCCCGCCTGGGCGGAAGCGAATCCGGACACCGTGGCCGCGTTTCGAGGGATGCTCGTCGCGACCTCCGCGGAGGGCTACGCCGCCTGCTGCGAGGCGATCGCGGCGCTTGACCTGCGCTCAGCGCTCCCGCACATCGGCGCGCCGACGCTCGTCATCGCCGGGGCGGAAGATCAGGCGACGCCGGCCGCCCACGCCGAGGCGATCGCCGCGGCGGTCCCGGACGCGCGGCTGGAGATCCTCGACGGGGCGGCTCATCTCGCGAGTGTGGAACGTCCCGGCCCCGTCACGCAGCTGATCGAGGGGCATCTGCGGCGGCGCTGACTGTGCGCCGGGCCGCCAGCTGCTCGGCGAGGCGGTCCATCGCCCGCTCGTTGGCCTTGCGGAGCATCCCGCGGACGACCGGCGCGAGCATCCTCTCGCTGAGCGGCGCCTCCTTCCAGCAGTACTGGAAGGTGATCCGGGTCCCGCCGCCGGGCAGATCGGCGAGCGTGTAGGTGCCGTTCGCGACGCGCTTGCCGTTCGCGCCGACGTTCTGCTCGACGATCTTGGCGGGACGCTCGGCGTCGACGACCTCGATGTCGATCGTGTCCGTCCGGCCGCCCGTCGTCACGTGGACGCGGGCCTTGGAGCCGATGCCACGGTCGGGTCCGGAGTATTCCCAGTCCCGCAGGATGTGGTTGGTAAACGGCTCGTGGTTCGCCATCACGTCGAGGAAGTCGAAGACGTCCTCACGCGCGTTGGGAACATCGATGGTGACTTGTACGGGTTTCATGTACCAGATGGTACAGTACGGCGCGTGGCCGTCAAGGACAGAAAACGCGAGATCGTCGAACAGGCGATCACCTACATGGAGCGGCACGGCATCGGCGATCTCAGCTTGCGGAGCCTCGCCACCGCGCTCGGCACGAGCCATCGCATGCTGATCCACTACTTCGGGTCCAAGGAGGCCCTGTGGGTCGCGATCGTCAAGGCGGTCGAGGAGCGCCAGCGAGAGGTCCTCGTCGAACTCATTCCCGACCCGGAGAAGCCGGTGGGCGAGTCGATGCGCGACTGGTGGAAGCACATCTCCGACCCGGCGCTGTGGCCGAACGAGCGACTGTTTTATGAGCTCTACGGACGAGCTCTCCAAGATGATGCGCTGCGGCACCCGTTCCTCGACGGGATCGTCGAAGACTGGCTGGCGCCGGCAACCGAGATCAACGTCGCCTACGGCTTGCCCCGGGAACTCGCGCGGGCGCACGCCCGGCTCGGGATCGCCGCCGTCCGCGGCCTACTGCTCGATCTGCTGGCGACGGGTGACGTCGCGGGCGTCGATGCGTCGATGGAGGCGTTCATCGACGTGTACGAGGCGTGGCTCGAGCGAGCCGCGCGCCCCGTCAGGCAGCCGAGCGGCGCGCCCGGCGCATCAGTGCGCTGACGACGGCCGCGGCGATCAGCATCACGGTGCCGTAGACACCTGCCACCTGCGCCGCCCCTGGCCCGAACGCGGCAGTGGCGAGCGCGGCGGCGACGGCGAAGTCACGCATCCCGATCGTCAGTGCGAGTGGCGGGTCGAGGCGGTGGCTGAGCGCGCGCTGGGTGACCCACGCGACAGCGGCCGAGAGGGACAGAAACGCGATGCTGACCAGGAGCGCCGAGCCGAGCGTCGCCGCCCCGGACGCGGTCAGCGAGCCGAAGATGAGCAGTAGTAGGACGAGCGTCGAGCCGAGGGAGATCTCGGCGTCGCGCCGGGCCAGGCCGGGGGTCAGGCCACGGACCAGGAGGCCGACGAGAAACGGCAACAGCACGATCAGCGCGAAATGGCCGAGCAGCGAGAGCGGTTGCGCCGCCTGGGCACCGCCCGCGATCGCGGCGAGCAGCGGCGGCCCGGCAACGGCGCTGAGGACGAGCGACAACCCGACGACTGCGATCGCGGCCTCGGCCATACCGCCGATCAGGCCGATGAGACCCACTGAGGCCACCTCAGCGGGGGCGAATCCGAGGGCGAGGACGCCGTCGCGCAGGTCGCCGGTGACGCATCGCGAGATGAGCCATCCGAGCGCGGCCAGGGAGCACGCCGGTACGAGCACGAGCAGGACGATCGTGCGCACGTGGCCGGCCAGTTCGGCGAGCTGCCGCGGGTCGATGTCGAGGGCGGTGAGCAGCACGAGCACGGCGAGCAGCAGGTCGACGTGGTCGGCGACCGCGTGGGAGGGGACGAGCCGGGCGAGACCGGCGGCGGCGAGGGCGAGTACGGGCAGCGCGTCCGGGACGCGCTCGGCCCACCAGCGCATGGTTTTCGACCCCTGCATCGAGCGCGTTTCTTGACGAATTCGTTACGCCGAAGCGCCGATGTTTAGCGATTTCTTGACGGCGCTAGGCCTACCGTGGAGCGGGGGAATATGGCGCGCATTGAGACGCAGGGTCTGCGACGGACCGTCGGACTGGGGGGCTTGTTCGCAACGGCCTACGGCAACGTCGGATCGTCGATCTACTACGCGCTGGGGCTCGTCGCCGCGTATGCCCTCGGGCTGACGCCGATCGTGTTCATGATGGCGGGCGGGCTGTTCGCGCTCACCGCCAAGACGTACGCCGAGGGCGCGTCGATGGTCCCGGAGGCGGGCGGGTCGTCGTCGTTCGCGCGACATGCGTTCAACGAGTTGGTGTCGTTCTTTGCCGGATGGGCATTGAGTCTCGACTACATCCTGACGATCGCGATCTCCGCGTTCTTCGTGCCCCAGTACATGAGCGCGTTCTGGCCCGCACTGCACCACCCGCCGGGAGACGTGATCGGCGGGATCGTGGTGATCGTCGGGCTCGCCGCGCTCAATATCCGCGGCATCGGGGCGTCGGCGAAGCTCAACTTCATCCTCGCCGTGCTCGATCTCGCGACGCAGGTGCTGATCGTCCTGCTCGGGGCGGTTCTGATCCTCAACCCGTCGCTGCTCGTCCATCAGGTCTCGCTTGGTGAGACGCCGACCTGGAGCAAGACGATCTTCGCGCTGTCGCTGGGATGACCGTCATCGCGCTGAGCGCACTCCCGGTCCACGGCCACGGACCGCACGCCTACACGCAGCTCGGCAGCGTGTACCAGAACGACCCCGTGCTCGGGATCATCCAGCATCTGGGGCTGCCCACCGGCCTGCGCCACGTGCTCCGCTACTACGTCGGGATCCTCGCGGCGACGATCCTGTTCATCGCCACGAACGCGGGCCTGATCGGGATCTCGCGCCTGTCGTGGTCGCTCGCCGAGCATCGCCAGCTGCCCGGCGTGTTCGCGCGGCTGCACCGTCGCTACCGCACGCCGTGGTTCACGATCGTGTTCTTCTCGACCTTCGCGGCGATCCTGCTCATTCCGGGTCAGACCGACTTTCTCGGCAACCTCTACTCCTACGGCGCGATGCTGTCGTTCACGACCGCGCACGTGGCGATCATCGCGCTGCGGGTCAAGGATCCCGATCGCGAGCGGCCGTACCGCATCGGAGTTGGCATCCCGTTCCGGGGGGCCCGCATCCCGGTGAGCGCGATCTTGGGCGGCCTCGGCACCCTGGCCGCGTGGTGTTCGGTGATGGTGCTCCACGTCGACGCGCGGTACGTCGGGACCGGGTGGATGATCGTCGGGCTCGCCGGCTACGCGCTCTACCGTCGGCGCTCCGGGCTCGACCTCGTCTCTCACCACAAGATTCCTCACCGCGAGCGGCCGGCGTCCTTCGTCGAGCTCGACTACCGCTCGGCGCTCGTGCCGATCTTTGGGACCGACGTCGATGGCGCCGCGCTCCGGGCGGCGGCCAGGCTGATCGGCGAAGACGCCGTCGTCGAGGCCCTGTTCGTGCTTCGGGTCCCCAACCAGCTGTCGCTCGACGCCGGGCTCACCGAGGAGGAGCAGCGCGGGCTGAACGTGCTCGAGACCGCGAAGCTCGCGGGTCGCAAGGCCGGCTTCAAGGTGCAGACCCGAATGGTCCGCACGCGCAACCCCGGCGCGGCGATCGTTGATGAGGCGAGGCGCTCGAACGCCGAGATCATCTACCTCGGCACCGCCCACGCGCCGGCGAACGAGCGCGCGCTCGGGCCGACCGCGAGCTACCTGCTCGCGCATCGGCCGTGCCGGGTCGTGATCGAGAGTCCCCCGTCGAACGGGCGCAACGGCGCTGGTGCGGCGGCTGGGGTCAGCCGCGCGACGGTCTAGAGGACGCGCCGAGAGAAAGCGCCTGCGCCCCTCCTCTCTTGAATGAGCGTTCAATTTAGTGGCGGGTTTGGTACTGGCGACCACGAATCTCCACGCGATCGCGCGGGATCAGGCGCGCGGGAATCTGCTGTCGCCTGGGGTACACGAATCCCCGCACGACGGCATGGCGGGCACCGCGTGGGAGATCGTGGTCGCGCTCGCCGGCTCTGATGGATGGGGCCCCGACGCCCCGAGCGCAGGGGTTTACGCGGGAGTCACGATGCGCGAGAATCGGCCCCTCTTCCATCCGCCCGACCCAAGGAGCGGTCATGAGTTCCGACTACACGCTTGCCTACGGCACCCATGCGACGCCCGACGAGGGCCGGTGTGCGATGGAGTGGGTCAGCTACATCGCCGGTGAGGCCCATAGCGACGAGCCGGCGTGCGTCAGCCCGGCGGTCCGGGCGTTCTGCACGACGTTCAACGACAGCCTGCCGGACGCACCCCGCCAGCGCCTGCGGCCGTACCTCACGCGGACGATCGGGACGGGAACCGACGGACTCGACGAGGCGCGCGCATGGATGGCGATGGATTGGTTGATCCGCGAGTACACGCCGACGTGGCTGGCAGCGGCCGGTCATCACGGTTTCGCCCACGGGCTGCGGACGGTTGACCCGGTGCTGACGGTCCGAGCGCTGCACGCCGCACTCGAGCCGCTGACGGCCGCTCGCGACGTGGCCCGGACGGCATGGCGTGACGCCCTGGGGGCGAGGCGCGCGGCGGTGTGGGCCCCGTGGCTCGCAGGCCGCATGACCGCGCGTGAGATCGCGTGGGAGTCCGCCGCGGCGGCTGCTTGGTCTGCGGCGCGCCTCGGTATCGGCGACATCGCCGGCGACCGGGCTCGGGCCGCCGCGCGGGACATCGCCGGCGACGCCGCCGCCACGATCGGCCGAGACGCGCGGGTCGCCGGAATGGGGCGGGCGGCCGCCCGGGATGCGTCGCGTGCGTCGCTCGCGCCGATCGTGGGCGAGCTGCAGCAGTCCGCATTTGCGCTGCTCGATCGGATGCTCCCGACGGTGGTGCTCGAGACGCCGACGGTGGCGCTCGAGAAGTCGTCGGTGGCGCTCGGTTAGAGTCGCCCGACACTTCCCCGCTTACGTCAGGAGGCCAGGTGTCCAGCCTGCTCGATTACACGGTTCAGGGCGACGTCGGAACGATCTCGGACGAGTCAAAACTGCCGGACGTCAAGCTGATGACGCCGTTGCAGCTCTACCGGCTCTGGGAGCGCCAAAACTGGAGCTCGCACGAGATCGACCTGGTGCAGGACCGGCGCGACTGGGAGGCCCTGTCCGACGAGACGCGGGATGAGATGACCTGGGGACTGTCGGCGTTCTTCGTCGGCGAGGAGCGGGTGACGAACCAGTTCTCAGGGCTCGTGATGGCGGCCGAGGACAAGCACGAGGAGGCGTTCCTCCTCACCCAGCAGGTCGATGAGGCCCGCCACGCCCAGCACTTCAATCGTCTCTATGAAGAGGTCATCAGCTACGACGGGACGTTCGAGGACCGGCTCGAGCGGGCGCGGCGCGATCTCACCGAGGATTACTTCAAGCTGTTTGACGGCTACCTCGTCGACGCCCATCAGGCGTTGCTCGCAGACCCGTCGAGCATCGAGGCCAAGGTCGACTTCGTGACCATCTACCACATGGTCATCGAGGGCACGCTCGCGCTCACCGGGCAGTACTTCCAGACCGACAACCTCGAGCGCCAGGGGATCCTTCCCGGTCACCTCAAGGCGTTCGGCCTGATCTCCCGGGACGAGCATCGCCACGTTGCCTACGGCACGTGGTTCCTCCAGCAGAAGGCCCGGGACCCGGAGCTCGGCAAGCGGATCCAGGACCGGCTCGCCGAGACGCTCCCGGCGGCGGCGGGCGTGCTTGTGCCGCCCGGGTTCCAGCTCGGTGACGACTACGAGTACCTCGGGTACTCGGCCAACACCATGAACGAGTTTGCGTTCACGGCGCTGTCCCGCCGGCTCAAGGTGATCGGCGTCGGGCTGCCGGCGCTCGCCTGAGGCGGAGCCGCCGTCTGATCGAGGGCTTGGCTGCGGCCGCCTGACGCCGTCGCTCCGATGCGGGAGGGGGGAGGACTCGGCGTCGGCCGCCGGATAGATTGTCGCGGTCACGAACCCTCGACATCAACGGATGACATTGAAACGATCCCGACGAATCCTGCTCCCGCTCCTCGGGCTGTTCAGCGCCTAGCTCCTCGCCGCGTGCGGCAGCAGCTCATCAAGCTCGAGCTCCTCCGCCTCCGCCGCGTCCGTCTCGGCGAACACCTGCACGAAGGCCTCGCTCCCGCTCCACACGAAGGGTGTTCTGACGGTGGCGACCGACTCGCCCGCCTACCCGCCGTACTTCGAGAACAACAAGCCCGCAAACGGCAAGGGCTTCGAGAGCGCGGTGGCATACGCCGTGGCCAAGCAGCTCGGCTTCGCGCCGTCCGAGGTCAAGTGGGTCGTCGAGCCGTTCGACTCCTCCTACGCGCCGGGGCCGAAGTCCTTTGACTTCGACATCAACGAGATCTCGATCACTCCGGCCCGCTCAAAGGTGGTCGACTTCTCCCCGTCGTACTACGAGAACCCGCAGGCGGTCATCGTCGCCTCCTCGTCGCCACTCGCCCACGCGACCAGTCTCGCCGCGCTGAAGAACGCCAAGATCGGCGTTCAGATCGGAACGACGAGCCTCGACGCGGTCAATGCGGAGATCAAGCCGTCGGCGCAGCCGCAGGTGTTCAACACCTCAAACGACGTCGTCAGCGCGTTCAAGATCCACCGCGTCGATGCGGTCGTCGTCGACCTCGCGACGGCGTTCAGCTGACCGCGACCACACTCCCGCACACGACGATCGCGGGACAGTTCAGCGCTCCCGGTGGCGATCAGTGGGGACTGCTCCTGAGCAAGGGATCTGGTCTGACCTCCTGCGTGACCCATGCCGTCACCGCGCTGCGCGCGGACGGGACCCTCGCGGCGCTCAGCAAACGCTGGATCGCCTCGGCGGCGAACGTGCCGGTGCTCCACTAGTGTCGTGAATCGTTAGTTCGGTGGCAGCCTCGCGGCGTCTGGACGCGCCTGACGAATGGGGATGATCCCGCCGTACCACCAGTACGACTTGGATCATCCCCATCCGTCATCCGCGCCCAGCCACTCGCGACGCTGCTCACGAACTTCCGCTTCACGACACTAGAGCTCGTGGGCTAGCCGCCGATTCACGATGGAGAGGGCGGCGTGAGCGCCGAGACTCCGTTGACGACGCGTCGGCGCAGGCTGGCCTCCTCCCCACCCACCCGATGGTCGTCGTGGGCCAGCCCACCGCGGTCGACCCCTCCATCTCGCGGTGGACGACCTGCCCGACTGGCGCGCCGGCGCGGAGGCGAAGAACGGGATCGCGCCAATGTTCGCGCGGATGCTCGGCGCGCGCGATATCGCGCTCGGGCTCGGGACCGTTATCGCGCTTGACCGCGGCAAGCCAGTGCGAGGCTGGCTCCAAGGGGCCGCTCTGGCGGACACCGTGGACTGCGTAGCCGCGATCCTCGCGCGGGATCGGATGTCGGCGAGCGTCGCGACAGCGACAGCCGCGAGCTGGGGAGTGTCCGCCGTTGTCGCGGTCCTGTTATCCCGCCGGCTTGATCCGCCGCCGCCACCGGATCCCGGGCACCCTGAGGCTGTCGCGACCGGCCACTCGGCGGATTCCCTTCGCGGTTAGCGCGGACCCAGGCACTCGCTGCCGCGCCGTCCATACAGAGGTCTTCATCCCGTCGCACATTCCGCGCTGTCGGGCTGTAAGCGAGAGCTCTCGCGGGTATAGTCTCGCTGCGCGCGTCTCGGGGCGGGGACGCCACGCCGCATCGATAACGAGTCTGAGGGGCAGCCGTGGGTAAGGACGCACGCTTGAAGATGATGATGCTGATCGCGGCGCTTGCTGCGGTGGCTTTGCTGAGCGCTGGAGTGTCGTCGGCAGCCGCGAAACGGCGGCCAGCGTCGCGCGCGACCTCCGCGCCGCCGTCATCGTCGTATCCCGCGATCGGCGTTGCGGTGGATACCGCTGCGCCCGCCGCAGGCGGGGGCTACGAAATCCGGATCGGCGGTAATTGCACGGCGAACCTCGCGGGTTGCCGGGTGCGGCATTTCCCGTACGGCAGTAAGCCCGTCCAGATGCTGGTGCTCAAGCGCGCCTCGCTGAACAAGGTCGGGAGCGTGCAGCTGTCCGGAGGCCCCCACTCAGCTGCGGAGGCCGCCGCGCTCGCGATCTCGTATGGCGCTCAGGGCGGCTACATGATCGTCATCGGTGCCCGTCCCGGGACGCCGGTCAGCACGAGTTACGCCGTTGCTCTGTCGTTCATTACTGGTTCATCCGCGTCGGGATCCATCGGCGCGAACGGCGGCTGGAGCGCGATCGGGGTACCGCACGTGCTGCCGCCGGGCGGGGTCAGCGGCACCCTCAACGTCGGCGCGTCGCCGGAGCCGGGGCGGCTGGCGGGCGCGCTGAGGGGCTTCTTTCAGCAGAACCTGGTCAACAGCAACTACTCGTTCGTGACCGGTCGGTACCGGTCCTACAACACGTACGCCCCAGGGAGCAGCGGGACCATCGATGTGATGGCGATCGGTCCGTTGCTGCACACGCTCGCCCTCCCCTCAGGCTGTACCGGCGGTTTCGGCGTCGTCGTCGTGGACGCGGCGACGCTCGCGCCGGTGTCGCAGCAGGCGACGGGCACGAACTGCGGGTCATTCAGCCAGGATCAATCGGGGCTGGAGGCTGTGGAGGCCACACTGGATCAGGCTGCCGGGCGAACGCCGGGGTCAGAGCTCGTGTTCCTGCAGAGCATCGGGTCAAACCCGGTCGCGCCCAACGCCGGCCTCCAGGCAATCGCCGCGCAGAGCGGGGCCGACATCGAGGAGCTCGGAGGCAGCGCCGAAATCTGGAACCGGGCCATCGCCGCAGGGACCGGCTACGCGCTCGTCGGCGCAACCGCGGTCGTGCGGGACTCGGCCTCGCCGGCCGAGGCCAGTGGCGCAGAGACCGCTTCTGTCATCACCACAAATCCGGCGAAGCTCCAGGGGACGCTGCGCAGCGACCACAACTGGAACTACGTGCCCGCCAGCGGGGCGGCGCTGCCGAACACGCTTCGATTGTCTTTGACCTCGCTCGTCTACAACGTCTCCGAGTCGTGGCCGACGGGCGGCAGGCCGAACCAGCTCGCCGCGCTCGAATACATCAGCGCCGGGATGCCGCGCCAGAACGGGGCCCCGCGGTTCACGCCGCTGCAGTACAGCTCGGGATCCTCGTGCTATCACCCCACCCACCTGGACGTGCGCTTCGAGTTCTGCGATCTGACGCGGAACTACACAGACGTCCAGACGGCGCTCGGCGACAACAAGACGATGCCGGCGAACTGCCACTGTGGGACGACCGGCAAGGCCTGGAGCGCGGTGCGCAACGACATCCTCAATGAGATCTCGGATCTCTCGAAGGTACGGACGTACCTCGGGCGGGTCAGCAGGCTGTACAGCAACGGCACGACGTGCGCGAATGCCTACATCGACCTACAGTCAATCGCAGGGGCGATCAAGCAGGACGTGACGGTGTCCAACAACGCGCTGATCACCGGCGGGAGGTGGGATGCGCTCGTCTCCGACACGTTCAACGTCCTCTCGGCCCTCAGCTACTCGTTCCCGGACTACGGGACGTTGTCGAACTTCCTCAATGACGTGAGCGCATTCGGATATTTGAGCGGTGACGCGCTCGGCTTCTCGCAGAGCGGCAACAGCCTGGCCAGCGAGGTCAACACCACGGCCGGTCAGCTCGCACCGCAACTGCAGCAGGTGTACTGCAACGCCGGGAACGGATTCGGGCGCTACACCAATGTCATTCTCAGCAACTACGGCAAGCTGCAAGCGGCCGCCGGCGACAAGAACTTCCAGCTCGACCGAACGACGTTCCACGCTCTCCTGACGAAGGTGTCGATCGGGGCAAAGCAGTGGGTCTACGACCACCTGATGCCGGCGGTGTATCACCCCTACGCACTGCTTCCGAGCTCGCTGAACCCGGCCCAGGGCAGCGACAACCAGCCGCGGACACCGGCGAACTACCGCTGTCCGCGAGGCTACGACCCGACGCAGTACCGCTCGCCGTGGCCGAATATCCCATCGGCCGATTATGAGCCGCTCTCGACCTACGACCCTGCGACACCGTCGTCGCTCGACGGGCGCCAGGCGATCGGACTTGTGCTGAGCGCCAGTCCGCCTGATGCCGGCACCGCGACCGTTCCGCCGGCAAGCCTGATGAGCACGGTGACCGGGCCGATCTCGGGCGGCGGTTTGGGTGAACCGGCGATCAACCTGTTCCTGCATCACTTCCCGCGCTACGCGTACATCTGCGGCTACTCGAGCATCACGGCATGGGGACCGGTGCAGGCCCGCTGGCCCTGAGTCGCTGGGGGCCCCCGTGGTTTGCAATCCCCCGACGGTCTTACGCGCGCCTCCCCATCCTCCTACGCGCCCGCTCCTAGGACCCCTACGCCACCCGATTGAGGAGGTGCCGGACCCCGGTCTGTGCCCGCTTGCCCGATGTGCAAATGCCGCGCCCGGCGGATGCTGCACACCATGGTGCGCCACGGCCTCGCGCAGCTACCTCGAGGCGGGGCGGATCATCGAGCGCGGTCCACCCGAGCAGATGTTCAGCGCCCCCCAGAACGAGCAAACCCGGCGCTTCTTGCACCGGGTGCTCGCACGAGGTCAGGTGGAGTGAGCGTTCCCGAAGGTGCGCGAGCGGCTCCTTGCTATCCGCGGGAGTCGGGGGTGGAGGTAGAGGTTGTAGACCTCGAGGTCGCCGCGGTTCGGTCCGGCGCTGAATGTGAATTTCGCGAGTTGCCAGCCGCCGGCTGAACTTGGCTGGAGGTCGAGCGTCGGGGTGGGGTTCCAGGCGGAGCTGCGGGGTGGCTTCCGTGGTTTTCCCGGTCGGCACGGAGGTCCCTTAGGATCGGCGACGCGATGCCTGAACGCCTGGGGGTGCTTCGGCGGGTTCTTTCCAACCGCCGGCTACGACGCGTGGAATTTGCGTTCCTCTCGTTCGGGCTTGCGGAGTACGGCGTCTGGGTCTCGGTGCTCGTGTATGCCTTCAAGCGAGGTGGGACGGCGGCGTCGGCGATCGTCGCAGTCGTCCAGTTGCTGCCGGCGGCGATTGTCGGCCCCGCGGGGGCGATGCTCGTCGACCGTTACGGGCCCGCTCGCGCGCTCCGAATTGGCTACATCGTTCAGTCGCTCTCGATCGGCGCCTCGGCGGCGGCGATGCTCGCTGACGCTCCATCGGCGGTCGTCTATGCCGGCGCAGTGGTCGCGGCGAGCGCCGTCACGCTGACGCCGACGGCGCAGTCCTCGCTGCTGCCATCGCTCGTGGACACCCCGGCCGAGCTCGTCGCTGCGAATGTCGTCTCGGCGTGGGTTGAGGCCGTGAGCCTCCTCCTCGGCCCGGCGATCGCCGGGGTCGCGATCGGGGTGAGCGGCAGCGGCGCGGCGCTCGCCGTGTTCACCGGGCTGACCGTGCTGGCGGCGGGGCTCGTCGCCTCGATGCCCGGCGCCTCGATGCCCGGCGCCGCTCCCACGGTTTCGGTGTTGGAGGAGGCGCAGGCGGAGGCGGCCTCGACCGCAGGCTGGTTCGGGGTCCTGATGCGGGAGCGCGGGGTGGCGGCCGTGATGAGCGTCGTCAGCGTGCAATTCGTCGCCGAGGGCGCGCTCGACGTGCTCGAGGTCGTGCTCGCGATCAACGTGCTGGCGCTCGGGGCCGGGGCGGCCGGTTATCTGGGGGCCGCCTTCGGTGCCGGGGGCGTGATCGGAGGGGTGCTCGCATTGGCGCTCATCGGGCGGGCTCGGCTCGTCGAGGTCGTGGTCGGTGCCGCGGTGGCGTGGGGGGCCGCGTTCATCGCGATCGGCGTGTGGCCGACGGTGGCGAGCGCTTTCATCCTGCTGTGCGCGTGCGGGGTCAGCCGCAGCGTGCTCGGGGCGGCCAGCCGGACGATGCTCCACCGCGTCGTCCCGGCGCCGCTCCATGGGCGTGTCTTCGGCATGCTCGAGGGCGTGACCATGCTTGGCCTTGCAATCGGCTCCCTCTCGGTGCCCGCCCTGATCGGCGTCAGCGGAATCGAGGCCGCATGGGTTGGCGTTGGTCTGCTGCTTGTGATCGTGTCCCTCGGGACGCTCGGCACCACGCGCCGGCTTGACCGAGCAACGCCGATGTTCGTCCGTGAGCTGGCGCTCGTGCGTGGGCATCCGCTGTTCGGGCTGCTCGCGGTCCCCGTGCTCGAGGATCTCGCCCGGGCTCTGGTGCCGCGGACGATTGCCGCCGGGGATGACGTCGTCCGCGAACGCGAATGGGGCGGTCACTTCTATCTCGTCGGCTCGGGGAGCCTCGACGTGTCCGCGGCGGGACACCACATCCGAACGCTGCATGCCGGCGATGGGTTCGGCGAGATCGCGCTGTTGCGTGACGGGCAGCGGACGGCGACCCGTCACCGCGCGGAAGGAAACCGAGCTCTATGAACTTGACCGCGACCCGTTTCTGGAGGCGGTCACGGGTTCGCCGCGCGTGAGTCGGGCCGCCGATGCGTTCGTCGATGAGCGGCTTGAGGGCGACCGCGCGAGGACCCCTTCGTGAGCGGGGGCGAGCGGGCGGCCCAGGTGGACGGTCCGGCGCTGGCGCCGGTTCTCGATTGGTGGAGCGCCAACGCTCGGGAGTTGCCGTGGCGGGCGACACGTGACGGTGTACGGGGTGTGGGTGGCCGAGGTGATGTCGGCGCAGACGACCGTGGAGCGGGCCGCGGCGGCGTGGACCCGTTGGATGGAACGCTGGCCAACGGTGGAGGCGCTCGCCGGCGCAACGCTCGTACAGGTGCTCGCCGAGTGGCAGGGCCTCGGGTACCCACGGCGGGCACGCGACCTACATCGCTCGGCCCGGATCGTTGTCCAAGACGGATGGCCCGCTGAGTTGACCGAGCTGCCGGGCGTTGGGCCCTACGTGGCGGCGGCGATCAGGTGCTTTGCTCTCGAGGAGCCGGTGCTGCCGAGGGACGTCAACGTCACGCGTGTACTCAGCCGGCGCTACCCCCACGGCGTCGATATCTCCGGTGACCCGTGGCGGGCGGGTCAGGCGATCATGGAGTTCGGTCAGCGGATCTGCCGGGCGCGCCCGGACTGCGGCGTATGCCCGGTGCGCTCCGGGTGCGCCGGACCCGCGAGACGGGTGATGCGTCGACCCTGCGCCAGCCACGTTACGAGGGCAGCGTCCGCCAGCGGCGCGGGCAGCTGCTGGCGGCGATCGTCTCCGGCGACGAGGTGCGGGTCGTAGGTGCCGACCACGATGTGGCCGCCGGGCTGGCAGCCGACGGGCTGGCCGTACTCGTCGGCGATCGGCTGCGGGCGCCGGACTGAGAGCGGCGTCGTTCTCTGGAGGTCAGCGTCGCGGTGGTCCGCGCGGGTACGGCAGGCCAATCGTGACGAGCAGGCCGACGAGCACGAATGCGGCGGCGGTGCACGCGACTGTGCCCG
Source organism: uncultured Solirubrobacterales bacterium (assembly GCA_963850335.1). GTDB lineage: Bacteria > Actinomycetota > Thermoleophilia > Solirubrobacterales > Solirubrobacteraceae > Palsa-465. Next base: position 896,929 of record CAWKKY010000006.1, read on the forward strand.
TCGAGGCCGCGAGGGCATCGGCGGAGGTGCACGGCGGTCGCGGTCATCAACTCCGACGGGGGTCTTAGCGTTCTCGTACGTCGGCCTTCTGCGCCGGATCGATCCTCGGTTGCGATGAGGCGATCTCGAACCCGGAGGCTTCCGTGAGCACGACAACCCCTGCGACCTCGTTGTCGCGCCCGGCGTCACGAGCCGGTCGCCGTCATCTTGACATTCCTGACCGTGTGGTGCGCGCGGCACCGCTCGGCGGCCTGCTGCTGCTGACCGCCGTCCTGTATCTCTGGGGGCTGTCGCGCAACGGCACCGCCAACCAGTACTACTCGGCGGCAGTCCAGGCCGGGACGCACAGCTGGAAGGCGTTCCTGTTCGGGTCGCTCGACGCGGGCAACTACATCACCGTTGACAAGCCGCCGGCGTCCCTGTGGGCGATGGAGTTCTCGACCCGGCTGTTCGGGTTCTCGAGCTTCAGCATGCTGTTACCACAGGCGCTTGAGGGGGTCGCGGCGGTCGCGCTCCTGTATGCGACGGTCCGCCGTTCGTTCGCCCGCCCGGCGGCCCTGCTGTCCGGGCTCGTGCTCGCGATCACGCCCGTCGCGGCGCTGATGTTCCGTTTCAACAACCCGGACGCACTGCTCGTCCTGCTCCTCGTCGCCGGCGCGTATTGCATGACCCGTGCGATCGAGCGCGGTCAGACACGCTGGCTCGCTCTCGTTGGCGCGGCGCTCGGGTTCGCCTTCCTGACGAAGATGATGCAGGCGTTCGTCGTCGTGCCGGCGTTCGCACTCGTCTATCTCGTCGCGGCTCCGGTGCCGCTGCGGCGCCGGGTGTGGCAATTGCTCGTCGGCGGGCTTGCGCTGGTCGCGTCGGCCGGCTGGTGGGTCGCGCTCGTCGAGTTGTGGCCGGCGTCCGCGCGGCCGTACATCGGCGGCTCGACCGACAACAGCGTTCTCCAGCTGATCTTCTGTACAATGGCCTCGGCCGGATCAGCGGCGGGAGCGGTCCCGGTGGTGCCGGCGGCTTCAGCGGTGCGGCAGGCGTGCTGCGGTTGTTCAACGCCGAGCTCGGCGGCCAGATCGCGTGGTTGCTGCCGGCGTCGGTGATCGCGCTCGGCGCGGGCGTGGTGGGGCTGGCGCGGCGGCGACCGGCTCGGACCGATCGGCTTCTCGCGACGGTGTTGCTGTGGGGCGGTTGGCTGGCCGTGACCGCTGTCGTCTACAGCTTCATGAGCGGCACGATCCATCCCTACTACACGAACACGCTCGCTCCTCCGATCGCGGTGCTCACCGGCGTCGGCGCGACACTGTTGTGGCAGCGCCGTGAGCGCCTCATGGCGCGGGTAGCGCTGGCGGCGATGCTCGTCGGCACCGGCGTCTGCGCGTTCCTCCTGCTCGACCGCACGCCGACCTGGCACCCATGGCTGCGTGGCGTCGTCCTCGGGCTCTCGCTCGCGACGGCACTCGTCCTGCTCGTCCGCGGTGCGGCGCTGCGGCGGACGACGGCGGGCGTGCTCGCGGCCTCGGCCCTGATCGCGGGGCTTGCCGCTCCGGCCGCATTCACCCTGAATGCCGTCGCGAGCACCCAGACGGGCAGCAACCCGAGCGCGGGGCCCGCGAGCGCCACCCGCGGCGGGTTCGGCGGACCCCGCGGCGGGTCGTTCGCGGGCGGTGGCACGCGGCCGAGCGGCGCGTCGGCGGCGGGGGGCGTCCGGACCGGCGGCGCTCCGGGGGGCGGCGGCGATTCGGTCAGCAGCACCAGTGCGGCCCAGCTCGCCGCGAACGCGTCGCGGTACACGTGGATCGCGGCGACATCCTCGGCGCAGACGGCTGCCGGGATCGAGCTCGCGACCGGCAAGTCGGTGATGGCCATCGGCGGCTTCACCGGGAGCGACAACGCGATCACGCTGGCGCGGTTCGAGCAGCTCGTTGCCCAGGGCAAGATCCACTACTACGTGTCTGGCGGCGGTGGTCCGGGTGGAGGCACGACGCGGAACCCGGCGGCGCCCGCACCGGTGAGATGCCCAGTGGCGCCGTCCGGGCCGGTGGGCCGGGCATGAACGGCGGCGTCACCCAGACGATTCAGTCATGGGTGACGAAGCACTTCAAGTCGACGACGGTCGGCGGCATGACCGTCTACGACCTGACCCAGAGGACCTCGTAACCGAACCGAGTGGCTGCGATTTCCCGCGCGTTGCCGTCGGATGAGACGCGCGGGAGATCGTGGTCCTCTGACGACACCAAGCTGCCGCGCGTCCGGGAACCCGGCGACGCGCGGGAGATCGTGGCTCGGTACGCTAACGTACCTGGTGTGGAACGCTGACGTACCGCATCGCATCAAGAATTGTGAATAAGCCACAATCACTGAGTACCTGGCTCGGCTTTGTGACGTTGTTCGACGGGGCCTCGGCCCCGATCATCTCCCGAACGTCCGATTGTGGCTTGACGAAAACGCACAGACGCCCGACACGAACCGTCCCGAGGAGACACCGCCCGTGAGCACCGCAACCGCCGTACGCCCGCTGTCCGCCCCGTTGGTCAACACGCACGTCGACGTCCTCATCGTCGGGGCCGGCATCTCTGGGATCGGGGCGGCTCACTACCTCAAGACGAAGCTGCCGCACAAGTCGTTCGCGATCCTCGAGGCGCGGGACACGATCGGCGGCACCTGGGATCTGTTCCGCTATCCCGGGATCCGCTCGGACTCCGATCTGCATACGTTCGCCTACGCGTTCAAGCCCTGGACGAGCGACAACGCGATCGCCGATGGCCAGGAGATCCTCGACTATCTGGAGGAAGCGGTCGCCGAGGATGATCTCGGCTCGCACATCCACTTCGGGCATAAGGTGCTCAGCGCCGACTTCTCCGCGGCAGATGGGCGCTGGACGGTCACCGTCGAGCGCCTCGACACGGGCGAGCGCTTCCAGCTGACATGCGGCCTGCTGTTCAGCGCCGCCGGGTATTACGACTACACCGCGGGCTACACGCCGGAGTTCGAAGGGAGCGAGACCTTCGCTGGCACGATCGTGCATCCTCAGATGTGGCCGGATGACCTCGACTACACCGGTAAACGCGTCGTCGTGATCGGCAGCGGGGCGACCGCGGTCACGCTCATTCCGGCGATGGCCGACGACGCCGCCCACGTCACCATGCTCCAGCGCTCGCCGAGCTACGTGATGACGCTCCCCGGCAAGGATCCGATCGCCAACGGACTGCGGCGCGTGCTCCCCGCCCGCACCGCTTACCGGATCACGCGTCGCATGAACATCGCGCGCCAGCGGTTCATCTACGAGCTGAGCATGCGCCATCCCAAGACCGTGCGCCGGTTGATCCGCTTCTTGACCAAGCACCAGCTGCCGGAGGGATACGCGGTCGACACCCACTTCAACCCCCGGTACAACCCATGGGAAGAGCGCATGTGCGCCGTGCGCAACGGGGACATGTTCGCGGCGATTCGCTCTGGCGGAGCGTCGATCGTCACCGACCGGATCGCCCGCTTTACCGAGCGCGGCATCCTGCTCGAGTCCGGGCAGGAACTCCACGCCGACATCATCGTGACGGCCACCGGACTGAGCCTGCAGGCGTTCGGTGGGGTCGAAATGACAGTCGAGGGCGAGTCGGTGAACCTTGCCGACACGCTCGCGTTCAAGAGCTTCATGCTCAGCCGGATCCCGAACTTCGCGTTCGCGGTCGGCTACACGAACTCGTCGTGGACGTTGAAGGTTGACCTCGTGTGCGAGCACCTCTGCCGGCTGCTCTCCTACATGGATGCGCACGGCTGGGATACCGTCGTGCCGGTCGCCGACGATCCGAGCCTCACCCGGCGGCCGTTGCTCGACTTCCACGCCGGCTACGTCCGCCGCACCGTCGACCTGTTCCCCAAGCAGGGCTCGCACGGACCCTGGACGGTCGAGATGAACTACGCAGCCGACCGCGAGCGCCTGCGCAAAGGCCCGGTCGCGGACCCGGCGCTGCACTTCACGACGAGCGCGCGCTCTCGGCCGGCTCACCGCGCCGCTGCCTGAGCGCGGCGAACGGGATATCGTGGGCGACATCGACCTGAGCGGCAAGATCACGGTTGTCACCGGCGCCGGCTCCGGCATCGGTCGGGCAACGGCGCGCCTGTTCGCGCGCCAAGGGGCCCGCGTCCACGTCGTCGATGTCAACCGCGACAGCGCGACCGCCGTGGTTGCCGAGATCGAGTCCGCCGGCGGCGGCGCGATGGCCCACGTGGTGGACGTTTCCGATCCCGATGCCGTCGAGGCGCTCGCCCGCGACGTGTTCGAGACCGACCGGCGGGTCGACATCCTCCACAACAATGCCGGGATCGGTCACGCCGGCAACATCGAGGCGACGACGATGGAGGACTGGCAGCGGGTGATCAACGTCAACCTGCTCGGGGTCGCCTACGGAGTCCAGGCGTTCGTGCCGCGCATGCTTGCGCAGGGCCGCCCGGCGGTCGTGGTCAACACCGCATCCGAGGCGGGACTCGTCCCGACGGCGCGGATGGCCCCATATACGGCCTCCAAGTTCGGGGTCGTCGGTATGAGCGAGGCGCTCAATGCCGAACTCGCACCACGCGGGATCAGGGTGATCGCGGTGTGCCCGGGCATCATCAACACGGCGATCGTTCGCACGGGCATCATGCGCGGCGAGATCGCCGACATTCACGACAAGGCGATCGCCTTCTACAGCAAGCGCGGCGTCTCGCCGGACGTCGTCGCGGAGGCGGTGCTGAAGGCGGTCGAGAAGCCGCGGCTGATCGTTCCGGTGCCGAAGAGCCACGTCTCGCTTCCGTACCTGCTGCACCGGATCTCGCCGCGCATCATCCAGCCGCTCTCGCGTCAGATGAGTCGGCTCATCAGTCTCGGCTGACCCGCACCGGCGGATCGGCGAGCGCCCCGATCCGCAGCGCGAGCAGCAGTTCGGCGACGCGCGTCGTGATGGGATGCCCGATCAACTCCTCCGCGGTCCGGATCCGGTTCTTGACCGTGTTCTCGTGCACGCCCAGATGACTCGCCGCCCGGCGCGCGCTCGAGCCCTCCTCGAGATAGACCTGCACGGTTGCCGCGAGCCGGCTCGCCTCGTCGGTGTCGCCGGCCAGGCCCCCGAGTTCCCGTCGGGCGAAGTCGCGCGCCTGCTCCAGATCGGCGGTCGCGATCGCCGCCAGGGCAACCTCGTGATAAGCGACGATCTGGCCGGCAGGCACATCCATGAGGCGCGCGACCCGACGCGCGTGCATCGCCTGCTCATGGCTTTTCCGAAAGCCGCTGATCCCCGCGCCGGGGAGTCCGGCCGCGCCGTGCGGCCGAGGCCCGGGCGGCCGGCCGAGGGGAACGCCGGCGATCTGGTCCGCGGCCGCGCGCTGAACCCCGGCCATCCAGACCGCCACGACATCGTCCTCGAGCGCGACGACGAGCGTTCCCGTGGCTCGCAGGGCGTCGGCCAACTCGGTCCCGGCCCGCTCGAGCATCGCCTGCACGGGCTCGCGCTCCGCGGCCGCCGCCGCATCTGACCACAGCACAACCGCGAGATGCGTCCGCGCGAGCGGATAGCGCAGCCGCGTGCTCAGCACTGTCGTGTCGGTCGCCTCGGCGGAGAGCACCGCGCGGACATCCCGGAGACGGGCCGCCGCGGTGCTGCGGATCCACCGCTCGCGCTCCTCGGCGTAGCGCTCGGCGATTTCCCGCGTCAGCGCCCCCACGAACGCGAACAGCCAGCGGGCGCCCTCCTCGATCGCGGTGCTCGCGGTCGCAGCGAACCTCGGATCGGCGTGGACGCGCTCGACGAAATGGGAGAAGAACGAGGCCTCGCTCGCGTGGTAGCCCCGCAACAGCACGTCGATCCCGACACCTCGGCGCACCAGTTCCTGCGCCAGCGCCACCGACTCCGGAGGCGGTTCCGCGTCTCCCGGCGGCAGTTCGGCCTGCACCATGTCGGCGAACAGCTGAAGCGACGCGGTGTTGCTGGCGAACACCGCGGCCTGGAGGACATCGTCGCCGGCGATCTCCGGCAGCTCGCCGGCGACGGACTCAGTGACCTCGACAGACACCAGCCGCGCCCACTCGGCATCTCCGAGGAGCGCGAGCACAACATCCCGCAGGACGTCGGCCGCCGTCGGGGTATCGCCCACGGACGGAGATTACGGACCGAGATCGCTCTCGACTAGTGGTGCGTTCTAGCCGCAGACCTTGAGATCGCGCGCGACCCGCGCGGGCACGCCCTTGATCGGGCAGCGGAAGTCACTGCCGACCGTCACGAACGTCCAGCCTCGTGTCGTCTTGTGCTCGATGATCACGCCGTTGGCGGCGACTCGCAAGCACGCGTGGGACAGGTGGCTGGGCCACGTCGTCGTTGCGTAGCGGGTGTTCACGGTGGAGATCGTCACCGTCTGGCAGGCCGCCTGCGCCTTGGTCAGCTGATGTTGCCGGACGACCGCCTTCAGGATCGCCGTGCGTTCGGATTTCGTCGCTCGCCGCTGGGCGACCGCTGCAGCGGGCAATGCAATGCCCAGGGCCACGGCGAGGCACACAAGCACGCGGGAGCGCTTCATGGGCGCAACTTATACCGCCTGTCGTTTCGGTGTGTGTGGATCGTGTGAGGCGAACGGGCGATCCATTCGCGTCCGTTAGGCGAAGTTCCCCCTGTAGTCACGCCTGATATCGGCCGGGATCCCTGTGTTCATGCGGGATTCGGCCTTTTCTTTCTGCTGGTATGTAGTCACAACATATGTCCGTAGGCTGCGGTAAAGTACCCGCATGCCAGCGAAAGCACGCCATAGCGGCGCGATGCATGTGGTCACAAACACGATTCGGCGGGGCGAGCGGACGTACAACGCGGTGCTGCTGCGCCGCTCCTACCGCGAGGACGGGAAGGTCAAGAAGGAGACGCTCGCGAACTCTCGCATCCGCCGCGGCGATCGACGCGATCCGCCGCGTCCTCGCCGGTGAGACGTTGGTCAGCGCCGATGATGCGTTTGAGATCGAACGGTCACTCCGGCCGGGCACGTGAACGCCGCGTTGACGATGTCCCGCCGGCTCGAACTCTCAAAACTGCTGGATCGCTCCCCGTCCGGCAGCGGGACCTGTGCCTGGCGATGATCCTCTCGCGAGTGATCGCACCGGGGTCGAAGCTCGGGACCGTTCGCACGCTCGGGCAGTCCACGCTCGCCAGTGAGCTGGGGGTGGAGGGCGTGGATGAGGATGACCTCTACGCGGCGATGGACTGGCTCCTGCAGCGCCAAGCGAAGATCGAGGATCGCCTCGCTGCACGTCACCTCGCGGATGGTGAGATGGTGCTCTACGACGTCTCGTCCTCGTATTTCGAGGGACGGCACTGTCCGCTCGGGAGTTTGGGGTACTCGCGTGACGGCAAAAGCGGGCTGCTGCAGATCATCTACGGGCTGTTGTGTGACAACGCCGGCAGGCCGGTCAGCGTGGAGGTGTTCACCGGCGAGCTGCATGACGACAAGACATTGCCGTCGCAGGTCACGAAGTTGAAGGATCGGTTCAAGCTCTCCAAGGTCGTGGTGGTCGCGGATCGCGGGATGGTCACCAAGGCCAACATCCAGCTGCTGTCCGAGACCGACGGGGTTGACTGGATCACCGCGCTGAAAGCGCCGACGATCAAGAAACTCGCGCGGTCCGGGATCTTTCAGCCCTCGTTGTTCGACGAGCAGAACCTCGGCGAGATCACCGACGTCGCGGAGTTCCCCGGGGAGCGATTGATCGTGTGCCGCAACCCGCTCGTCGGCGCGCAACGCGCCCGCAAACGCTCAGAACTGCTGGCCGCAACCGAACAGGACCTCGCTCACATCGCTGAGCGGGTGAACCGTGGCACGCTGCTCGGTGCCGATCAGATCGGCCTCGCGGTCGGGCCGGCACTGAAGCGCTTCCACATGCGCAAGCATTTCGAGATCGCGATTACCGACATGACGTTCACCTACCGCCGGAAGAGTGACGAGATCGCCGCCGAGGCGGCACTGGACGGGTTCTACATCCTGCGGACCAGCCTCACCGAGACCGACGTTGCGGCGGGGGATGTCGTGCGTGCCTACAAGAACCTTGAACAGGCCGAACGAGCGTTCGGATCTTTGAAAGGCCCCGATCTTCAGATCCGTCCGATCCATCACCGCCTCGAGGACCGCGTCCGCGCGCACGTGCTGATCTGCATGCTCGCCTACTACCTCACCTGGCATCTGAAAGCCGCATGGAAGCCCCTGCTGTTCACCGACGAGAACCGACCCGTCAGCCCCGACCCCGTCGCGAAAGCCGTCCGCTCACCCGCCGCGCAAGAGAAAGCGCAAACGAAACGGACCACCAGCGGGCAGTCAGCGCACAGCTACCGCACGCTCCTCGCCGAGCTCTCCACCCAGACCCGGAACACCACCCACCTGCACGGCCACGCCAACACGTTCGAGAAGCTCACCCAGCCGACCCCGCTGCAGGCCGAAGCGCTCGATCTTGCCGCCAACGCCCCGGTCCTGGGCGCTCGGTAGACACGACCCGAACACCCCAAACCCCCCGAACCGCCAATGAATCCAGGGAATTCAGCTACCCCACCCGGGGGAACTTCGGGTTAGGCGCCGCGCCGCGCGACGCTCTCGGCCGGAGCGGACGGTTAAATGCGCGCGGGGTGATTGGGAGGCGGCGTGACGGCGTGCGGGCATGCGCGTAGTTCTCCGACCAGGCTGCGCGGGAGTGCTCCGATGTGACCGAGATGCGAACGACCTACGTTCCCGATATGTGGCGGGTGGCCCGCAGCGCCGCGACCGTCGCCGTACTGGCGCTGGCAGGTTGCGGCGGGCAGGCGCGGCACGCTCCGACGCGGACGGTGACGACGACGGCGCGCCAGGCGCGTCCGGTGGCGCTCGCGCCGTCGCCGCCGCTCCCGCTGGCCAACGTGACGGTGACGGTCAACCGCCGCCGGCCTGCACTCCGGGTGCCGCACTCGTTCCTCGGGCTTTCCACGGAGTACTGGACGCTGCCATTCGACGAGCGCCACGTCGTCCTGTTCCGTCGGATCGTGTCCCTGATCCATCCGCGTGGCGACGCTCCGCTTGTGCTGCGCGTCGGCGGCGACTCCTCAGATCACACGTTCTACGTCCCTCGAGCCCGGCGGTTGCCTCGGTGGGCGTTCGGGCTCACGCCGAACATCATCAGTCGCACGGCACGGGTGGTCCGGGCCATGAGACTCAAGGTGATCCTCGACCTCAACCTGGCGACCGGCACGCCGCAGCTGGCGCGCAGCTTCGCGCGGGAGGCGGAGGCCGTTCTGCCCCACGGAAGCATTCTCGGGTTCGAGATCGGAAACGAGCCGGACCTCTACCACCGCGCGTTCTGGCGGCGGCTCGCGCTCGCCACCGAACCATTCGGCCGGCGGGTGCTGGCGCCCAACATCGGGCCGTCGCGTTACGTCACCGATTTCGACCAATATGCCCGTGCCGTGTCGAGCGTCGCGCCGCATACGTCGCTGTTTGGTCCGGCGATCTCGAACGCCGGAGCCGGGCTGCCCTGGGTGCGCGCCCTGCTCGCCGGTCCGCACCCCGGGCTGCAGGTTGTGACCGCGCACCGGTACCCCTACTCGCGGTGCGTGTTCGCGGGGTCACCGTGGTACCCGACGATCGACCGAATCCTGAGCGAGGCGGCGACGCGCGGCATGGCGCAGTCCGTCCGTCCCGATGTCGGTCTCGCGCGGGGCGCCGGGCTGCGGTTCCGGCTGTCGGAGTTCAACTCCGTGACCTGCGGGGGCGTGGCCGGCATCAGCGACAGCTTCGCGACCGCCTTGTGGGCTCCGGACGCGGCGTTTGAACTGATGCGCGTCGGTGCCCAGGGCATCAATCTCCACGCGCGGCAGTACGCGGTCAATGACCCGTTCACGTTCGATGCCACCGGGCTGCACACGCACCCGCTGCTCTACGGGCTCATTCTGTTCGCACGCACGCTCGGACCCGGGGCCGAGCTGCTGCCGCTCCACGTGCGCGCGGCGGGCTTCCCGCACGTCAAGGTGTGGGCCGTCCGGATCAGGGGGTCGCGGCTCCACGTGCTCGTGATCAACAAGGGCCCGCGCCGCGCGACGGTCGAGATCAGGATGCCGACGGTGGGTCCCGCATCGGTGGAACGCCTGCGCGCCGACGGGGCGAGTGCGCGGACCGGGGTGCGGCTCGACGGGCAGTGGCTCGATCGCTCGGTGCAGTGGCGGGGAACCCGGGTTTCTGAGGTCGTGCCGCCAACCGCCGGACGTCTGCTCATCGTCGTCCCGCGCTACAGCGCCGCGCTCGTGAGCGCTCGTGAGCGCTCGTCTCGCCGGTGACTGACAGCGCTGAGGCCGGTGTCCTTCGACTTTGACTCGTACGGGTGACCCGGATCCTTCCGCCCGGCCATCTATCCTGCGTGGGGGCACGGGGGCAGTTCGACCGCGAACGACGCGGTCGGTGACAACAAATCGGATTGGCCATGGGGTCGACTTCACAGAACGCCGGCGCGCCGGATCCGGCGTCGCCGTCGGGGTATCAGCACGACGAGCCGGCGCCGATCCAGCCAGGCTGGCTGGTGGCGTTCGTGGTGGCGGCACTCATCGGCCAGGTGGCGGCGGCGCTGTCCGGAACGGATTCGACGGCCACCTACCTCGCGAGCTGCGCCGTCCTGGCCGTGGTCGTCGTACTCGCGCTCGTGCTTCCCCGGCTTGAGGTCTCCTCGTGGGTACAGCTGCTCGTCCCGGGCGGGTACCTCGTCGCCTTGGCGTTGCTGTTCAAGTCCCAGGCGAGCGTCTCGAGCGGCCTGCAATCGCTCATCCTGCTACCGATCGGCTGGGCTGCCCTCTACCACCGGCTGCCCGAGTCGCTCGTGCTCATCGCGGGCGTGGTGGTGATGCTCGTGGTGACCTCGCTCGGGCAGGCGGACACGGTCGTCATCGTCCGACGCGCCGGGCTGTGGGGCATCACCGGGACGATCATCGTGCTCGGCGCTCATAACCTGCGGCGCTGGCTCGGGGCGGCGGTCGCCGAGGGCGAGGAGGCTCTGCGCCAGGCGAACATGCTCGGCGACGTGGCCCGTGAGCTCAACTCGACGCTCGATCCGGGACTCGTCGTGACGACCGGGGTGCGGGTCGCCGCCGAGATCGCCTCGCCGCCGGGTCAGCGCGCGCGCCGCGCCAACTACTGCCGGATCGCCGACGGCATCGTCACGGTCGAAGCGGAGTTCGACGTCGAGGGCGGGTGGGCGGGTGCGAGCTGGCCGCTGGAGGAGCACCCGCTGCTCGCCCGGGCAGTGAACGAACGCGTCCCGACGTCGGGGCCGTTGGATCCCGCGCAGCTCGGGCCGACGGTCCGGGAGCTCGCCGATACGCAGGGCGTCGGACACGGTGCGTGGTTCCCGGTGGTCGTCAGCGGTGAGCTGCACGGCGTCCTGGCGGTGGCGGGGCGCAATCGGCCGATCAGCGAGCACGAGCTCGCCCGCTGCGTCGCGATCGTGGGGATCATGGAGCTCGCTCTGGCAAACGCGCTCGCGCACGAGCAGCTGCGGCGCGCGGCCCACACCGACCCGCTCACGGCCCTCGCCAATCGCCGGGGGCTCGGGCAGCTCGTCCGAGAGCGCCGCGGCCGGCGCCCGCTCGTGGTGCTCGCGATCGACGTCGACGGGCTCAAGCACGTCAACGATCGCCACGGCCACGCCGCCGGGGACGAGCTGCTGCTCACCGTCGCAAAGGCGGCCAACTCGATGCTCCGCGTCGGCGACGTCCTGGCGCGCATCGGCGGCGATGAGTTCGCCGCGGTCGTGTTCGACTCGGATGAGTCGAGCGGTGCCCTCGTCGCCGCGCGCATCCTGGAGACGGTCCGCGATCAGGGGACTCGGGGACGCCGACCGCGCGTCAGCATCGGCGTCGCGACCGTCGAGCCCGGCGCGTCGCTCGGTCGCGGTCTCGACCGAGCGGATGCGGCGATGTACGAGGCCAAGCGTGCCGGTGGGATGCGGTACATGCTCGCCGCCGTCGGCCGGCTGTTCGACGACGAGGCCGACGTCCTCGGGAGCGCGCCGTAGCCGGTTAGCGGTGCCGGTTGGCCTGTGGCGCGGGTTCCGGGCGGATGGTGTTTGGCATCGAGAAACCGGGGGGCTTGGCGGAATGTGTACAGCTGTTGTAGGTGGATTCATCCGGTCGACGCAACACGATCGTGTTTTCGTGTTGTGTGATTGGAGGTTGGATGTCGAAGCGGCGTGGTGCGCGGCGGCGGTATCGGGTGTTGACGCCTGTGGAGCGGGAGGCGGTCAGGGCGCGGTTTCGGGCGGGCGGGCGGTTGAAGGATGTGCAGGCCGAGTTCGGGCTCTCGAGTGGGTCCGCGGGCCGGATCAAGGACGAGGCGGCGCTGATGCGCCGGCGGGTGACTCACTCGCCGCATCGTCTCTCGTTCGAGGAGCGCGAGCTGATCTCGCGGGGGATCGCGGCTGGTGAGTCGGGGCGGAGGATCGCGAGGGCGTTGGGACGGGCGCCGTCGACGGTCTGTCGGGAGATCCGGGCGGGTGGCGGCCGGGGGTCCTATCGGGCGTTGGGGGCCGAGCGTCGCGCGCAGCGGTCTGTGCAGCGGCCCAAGGCGACGAAGCTCGGGAGTTGCGGGCGGTTGCTCGACGCGGTTGAGCACGGGCTTTCGCAGCGGTGGTCGCCGCAGCAGATCTCGGCGAGACTGAAGGTCGATCATCCTGATGATGGGGAGATGCGGATCAGTCACGAGACGATCTATCAATCGCTGTATGTGCAGTCACGCGGGGAGTTGCGCCGGCAGCTGAGCGCATCGCTGAGGACGGGGCGTCGCAGGCGTCGCACCCGTGGGCGTATCGAGACTCGCGGCCGGAACGCCGAGATGGTCCCGATCGCCGAGCGCCCGCCGGAGGTCGATGAGCGTCGAGTGCCCGGGCATTGGGAAGGCGATCTGCTCGTCGGTGCCCAGAACCGCTCGGCGATCGCGACCCTGGTCGAGCGCCACACCCGGTATGTGCTGCTCGCATGGCTGGGGCACGACCGCACGAGCGATCACGTCACCGCGGCACTCAAGCAGCGGATCGGTGAGCTGCCCGCACATCTGGTGAAGTCGCTGACCTGGGATCAGGGACGAGAGCTCGCAGCGCACAAGCGATTCACGAGCGAGACCGGGATCCAGGTGTACTTCTGCGACCCGCACTCCCCGTGGCAGCGAGGCAGCAACGAGAACACCAACGGGCTGCTGCGCCAGTACCTCCCGAAAGGCACCGACCTCTCGGTCCATGACCAGCAGGCACTCGATCAGATCGCCGCTGAGCTCAACGGCCGGCCCCGACAGACGCTCGGCTGGATGACCCCGGCCGAGAAGATGGCCGAACTCTTGGGTGGGGAGGGGGTCACCGCAGGCGCGTAGCGCCCATCGCCACTACGCCTCGCCCTCCGGGCTCGGCTCCGCGCCGACGGGCGCTCTGCTCTCACACCAGCCGATGCGACAATCAACCCACGTGTTGCGCTGACCGCTTGAGCCGAAGGTACACAATGCGCCAAGGGGTCGGTGGATGAGCCGACCGACAGCGGATCGCGACATCCTCAGACAACGCCGCCAGGCGGCGTGAGCAGGGTGTCGATGAAGTCGACGGCCGCTTGGGTCGAGTGCAGTCGCCACTGGAGCAGGGTGCGGTCAAAGCCGTCGGCGGCCGCGACCGCGTCCGACAGCTCCGCGACCCGTCGCTCGAACGTCTCGCGCTGGGCATGCAGCAGCGCCGTGGGGTCGGCGCCGGATCGATCGAGGAACATGAGCTTCAGGAGCAGCAGCGAGCGGGCGTCGCGCACGCGCTCGACGGGTTCGGACAGCCACGCCTCGAATGTCTCTCGGCCGGCCGGGGTGAGGTCGAGCACGGTTCGGCGCGGGCCCACCGAGCTGCGTTCAGAGCCGCGTGGCTGGATGAAGCCGAGCTCGCTGAGCACGTCGAGCGCGCGGTAGACGAGCGGTCGGCGGATCGTCCAGATCTGGCCGACGGCGCCGGCGGGCGCCATCGCCTTGGAGATGGCAAATCCGTGGGTGGGCGCTTCGGCGAGCAGACCGAGGACGGCCCATTCACTCACGTTCAGGGCGTCGGCCGAGCGGGCCACCGACGTCCTACCCCGCTCCGGGGCTGGTCCAGCCGGTGTGGCTCGTCGCCATCTCGGCGCGCAGTTGTTCGGTCAGCTCGCGCTGAAGCACGCGAGCGCGTTGGGTCAGCGGCCGGCCGGATCGCACGTTGAGGAGATTATTGACCTCGAGCGGGTCGTCATCGAGGTCGTACATCTCGTATTCGCTGCCGGCGCGCCCCGCCGGATCGAAGTAGACCGCGTACTTGGCGGTCGCGGTCCGGATCGCCCGCACTCGGTTGGGCTGGCCCGGCGCGTCCTGGGTCGCGGTGCCGGCCTGGTGGTCGTCGTAGGTGAAGTGGACCGCGTCGCGGACCGAGGCGCTGGCCGGTCGCTCGAGCGCGGGCGACGCGTGCGCGAGGACCGGCGTGAGGTCGCGGCCGCGGAGGTCATCCGGAACCTCGGACCCCGCGAGCGTGAGCAGCGTGGGGAGGACGTCGACGAGCGAGGCGAGCGCGTCGGTCTCGCCGCCGCCCGGGAACAGCATCGGGTTCGAGAACACGAGCGGGACGTTGATCGTTTCCTCGTAGGCGTTGAACATCTTCTGGCGCAGCCCACCGTGGGCGAGTCCCATCTCGCCGTGATCCGAGCAGCGGACGACCACAGTCCGTGAGCGGAGCGACTCAGGATCGTCAGCGGCGCCGAGCGCTCCGAGCAGCCGCCCGATCTTGGCGTCGACGACACGGTGCAGATGCGCGTAGAAGTTGACGTAGTCACGCTGTGCCTGGCGTGAGCGCAGCGGGCCGAGGTAGGCGGCCATGCCGATGCGCATGAGCGTGTGGACGGTCGGTTTGGTGCGCAGGTCCTCGTCGACGGTCGGCGGAAGCCCGACGCCCAGATCGCCGAGCGCATCCTGGCCGTAGCCACCGGGGAGGTATGACGCCGGATAGCCGAGGACGTCGTGCGGATTGACGAGCGAGACGATGAGACAGAACGGCTCCGGGAGGTCCGGCCGGCCGAGCCACGTCTCGGCCTGCTGGGTGTAGACCTCGTCCCAGCCCTCGCCGTCGCCGGCGTTGCCGCCGCCGAAGTGTTCGGCCTTCGCGTTCTCGCCGGCGTCCGGAGGCTCCCAATCACCGAACCCGAGCTCGGACAGGGTCGTCGCGTCACGTGCCGTCCAGCCGCCCAGCAGGGACCCGGGGCGACCCGGGGCACTCGGATGGGTGAGATGCCATTTCCCCTTGTAGGCGACCGTGTAGCCGGCGTCGCGCAGCAGCGTGCCGAGGTTCGGCATTCCGACGGGCAGCGTCGGTTCGTGCCCCGCCGAGCGACCGAGCCGGAGCGCGCCTCGGACGAACTGGCGGAGCACGCGTCCCGGGGCCGCCTCGCCCCGGCGGAGAATGCCCGCCATCGTCTCGAGAACCGCGGGGGCGTTGCGCGGATCCGGGCGCAGATCCGCCGCGGTGAGCGTCAGCCCGACGCCGTGTTCCGCGGGAAAGCGTCCCGTGAACAACGTGGCTCGGCTCGGCGAGCACATCGCGGTGTTGCAGAACGCCCGCGTGAACCGCACACCGGTGCGCGCGAGTTCGGCGTCGTTCGGCATCAGCTGCGCAAGCCAGCCGGCCTCCTCCGGCCAATGGCGCGGCGAGCGCTGTTGATCGGTGATGACAAGCAGGATGTTCGGTGCCCCCACGCTCGCTCCCATGCGTTCGGAAAGAGACGGCGACACTACCGAAGCGGCCGGCTTGGTTCGGCGAGCCGAGGCGAGACGCGACCGCCGCCTGCGAACTGGCGCGCGCTGCGACGCGCCGCGTTAACGTGTGACGCGTGATCGCAGGGATCGGCAGGGCGGTAAGGGCTGCGCTTGTTATGACGGCGCTGTTGTGCGCCGTGCCGGCGCTTGCTTCGGCTGCGCAGTCGTTGGGTGTGACCTCCGGCAACGGGTTCCCCGCCGGCGGCGATCCGAGCTACACGACGACGATCAACCTTGACACCTCGGCGGGCGCGCCCGGGAAGGTCACGATCGCACTCGCGCCCGGCGCGCTCGCGAGTGTGGCGGCCAATCCGAGCTGCTCGAAGGGCGCTCCGCAGTACACGTCGGCATGTCAGATCGGGACGGGCTCGGCGGGGATCGTGCCGCCGCTGCTGCCGCTCTCGCTCAACCTTGTCAGTCTGAACGCGTACCTCGTTCCTCCGCCGGCGACGGGCGACCTCGTCGGGATCGACCTCGTGCCGCAGCCGAACCTCGGGCTGATCCCGGTCACCCACATCGGCGGCCAGCTCGTGCAGACATCGAACGGCAACGTCCAGGTGGTGCTGGGGCTTGATCTGTCGACGCTTGGCGCGACGGCCGGTCTCATAGGCCAGATGTCTCTGACGATCAACGGCACACTCGGCGGCAAGCCGTTCACGCGGATGCCGACGAACTGCTCGCCGGGGTCGTCGACGATCACGATCGCGTACGCAAACAAGACGGAGACGTCGACTGCATCACCGGACTTCAAGCCGACTGGCTGCTCGTCGCTGCCGTTCTCCCCAACGGTCACCGGGTCCGCTGTCGAGGATCCGAACGACCAGGGCGTCGCCGTCACCACGACGGTGACCCAGGCTTCGAACGAGGCGGCGAGCGCATCAACGGGGTTGGTCCTGCCGTGGCCGACGCTCGCGCCGAACTTCGGCTCGCTCTCGCTGCAGAACTCGGCGACGCCGGTCGGCAGCGCGACGGTCAACACGCCGCTGCTCACGACGCCTCTCCAAGGCCAGGCGTATCTCACCGGCTCTCCGGTGGCGCCGACGCTGACCTTGCGCTTCCCGCCGCCGGCCGTGCTGACGCTTACGGGCACGATCGGGCTGGCCCAGCACACGGTGACGTTCCTGACGATCCCGGACGTGCCGGTCACCCAGCTTTCGGTGTCCCTTTCCGGCGGCCCAAAGTCGTTGCTGAGCGGCGCCTGCACGACGCCCACCGGACAACTCGCCGGAGCGTTCATCGGACAGAACGGCAAGCGGGCGACGGCACAGAAGACGATCACGATCAGCGGCTGCTCGGGCGTGTCGGTCGGCAGCGGGAATCCTGGCGGCGGCTCCGGCAGCACGGGGTCCGGCGGCACGGGCAAAGGCGGTACCGGCACCGGCACCGCCGGCAAGCCCGCCCGCTTCCGGGCGTCCGCCTTTCACGTCTCCGGTATTTCCCGCGGCAAGCCATCGGTGAGCTTCACCCTCACGCGCGGCGCCAAGGCACCGAAGTTCAGGTCCTTCACGATCGCGCTGCCCTCCGGGCTCTCGTTCGTCCGCCGTCGGCTTGGGGCTGGAATCCATATCCGTCCGGCGCACTCGCTCCGTCTGCGTGGCGGCCGCCTGACGATCACGCTGAAGCGCGCCGTGAACAGCGTCACCGTCCGGATGGCCGTGCCGGCACTTGCCGAGAGCAAGCAGTTGCGCCGCCACCCGAAGCGGCGCCTCATCTTCCGAGTCAGCTGAGCGCGAGCAGATACGACTGCCACGGGTCGAGGGCGACGTACAGTCCGTCGCTGGCGAGCTCGCTCCCGTCGCGGTCAAAGCTCTCGCCGCCGAGCGCATCCTGAAGCGACCAGCTGCGGCCGGCGAGGTCGTCCCAGGGCAGCCGCACGCGGGCCTGCGCAGGTGCATCGGCATAGTTGACGACGACCAGGCGACGCGCGTCCTCAGCCCGCCAGCACCAGGTGAGCAGTTGCTCGTGGGAGGCGTTGTCCGGCCAGCCGGTTGCGTCGCACAGCGACCATTCGCCGGTGTGCAGCCCGGAGTCCGCGAGTGCGCTCAGCAGCCGGCCGTAGAACTCGCGCAGCGCGGGATCCACCGGCTCGTCCGGGCCGCGGTCGAGGAACACCGGGATATGGGTGCGCAGCCCCTCGAGCTGGCCGTCGTGGAACAACCGGGCACCCTCGAGGGTCGAAAACGCGACCGCCGCGGCGCGTGCCTGGTCCGGCGCGAACGTCGCCGCCGCCCGCGGCTCGTCGTGGTTCTCGATGAAACGGATGAGCCGCTCCTGGTAGTCGTGGTCCGCCTGGAGATGGCCGCGGACGCTCGCCGCGGGCTCGTGGGCGAGCCGGTCGTAGAGGCGCTTGTCGTAACAGAAGTCGAACCCCTGCTGCTGCAGCGCCCACTCCATGTCCCAGTAGGCCTCGGCGATGAAGACAAGGTCCGGATGCTTGGTCCGGACGCGCGCGATCAACGTCGGCCAGTAGTCGGCGTCCGGCACCGGACCGGCGCGTTCGCCCCATGTCCGGGCGAACACCTCGTTGGTCATGAGCATCGCCATGTCGCAGCGGACGCCGTCGCATTGGCTCGCGATCGTCGACAGGGTGTCGGCGACGGCGTCACGGAGGTCCGGTGAGAACGCGTTGAGCTGAACGACGTCCGGCCATGGCGCGAAGTACGGGTCGCGGCCGTTGGCCACGATCCCACCCGGCGTCCGCAGGAACGCGTTGGGCCCCTGCGCCAGATCGTCCTCGCTCCCGGTGATGAACGCGTGAGGGCGCTCGGTGAGCCACGGATGGTCGGGCGCGACGTGATTGGGCACGTAGTCCAGGACGAGGCCGAGGCCCCGCGCAGCGAGTGCCTCCCGGGCGGCGGCGAGTCCGCTTGGGCCGCCGAACCGCGGATCGACGACGTAGTCGCGGACACAGTAGGGCGAGCCGATGACGTCCTCAGGCTTCAGATCGGGCAGCGCGGCGCGGTTGCCGGCCTGAACATCTGGGTTGCTGAGCGCGATCGCGAGCCCCGCGGGGCTCCGCTCCCACACGCCCATCAGCCACACGGCGTCGACCGGGAGACCCGCCAGCGCGTCCCATTCCTCGGCGCCCACCTCGCCGAGCTGCAGCGGACGCCCCCGATCGCCGCCGAGACGCTGGAGCCAGACCGCGGTGTTGATCTCGTAGATCGTCGGGCGGGGTGGGAGTTTCATCGCGGACACCACTCAGCCGACGGTCTGCTCGGCCGCCGCCAGATCGGCGTCGTGGAGGCGCCCTCCGAACAGGAACAGCAACGCGACCGTCCCGGTCCAGCCCGTCTGATGGCTGGCGCCGATCCCGGCGCCGTTGTCGCCGTGGAAGTACTCATGGAACAGCAGAAGGTCGTGCCAATTCGGGTCGGATTGGAACTTCTCGATACCGCCGAACACCGGTCGCTTGCCGTCCGCGTCGTTGACGAACGTCTCGCCGAGACGCGTCGCGATTTCAGTGGCGATCTCCAGGAGCGTCATCTCCGAGCCTGAGCCGGTTGGGCACTCGACGCGGAAGTCATCTCCGTAGTACCGGTAGAGCTGAATCAGGCCGCGGATGATCACGAGGTTCATCGGGAACCACACCGGGCCTCGCCAGTTGGAGTTGCCGCCGAACATCCCGGTGTCCGACTCAGCCGGCAGGTATCCGACCCGGTACTCCTGACCGTCCCAGTCGAACACAACCGGATGCTCGAGATGCCGGCGCGAGACCGCGCGGATCCCGTGCGGGCCGAGGAACTCCTCCTCGTCGAGCATCGCCCCGAGGATCCGCCGCAGCCGGGTCTCGCTGACGAGCGAGAGCAGCCGCTGTCCCTCCGGGTTCGCCCCCGGGAGCTCGTCGAGCGAAGGGATGTCTTTTGCGAAATGTGCCACGAACTGACCAATCAGCTCGATCATCTCCGGATAGCGCTCCACGAGGTCGCCGTCGAACACCGTCGCGGCGCACAGCGGCAGCAACCCGACGAGTGAGCGCACCTTCAACTGGATGCGCTGGCCGTCTGGCATCCGCATCACGTCGTAGTAGAACCCCTCCTCCTCGTCCCAGAGATCGGCTTCGCCGCCGGGCGGGTTCATCGCAATCGAGATCCACGCGAAGTGGGCGATGAACTTGAGCGCCATGTCGCTGTAGGCGGGGTCCTCCTTGGCGAGCTCGATCGCGATCTGGAGCATCCACTGGCAATAGAGGGACATCCACGCGGTGCCGTCGGCCTGCTCGAGCGTGCCGCCGCCCGGCAGCGGTGCCGAGCGGTCGAAGATCCCGATGTTGTCGAGGCCGAGGAAGCCGCCCTGGAACAGGTTGCGGTCATCCGGGTCCTTGCGGTTGACCCACCAGGTGAAGTTCGTGAGCAGGCGATCGAACACCCGCGCGAGGAATTCACGGTCTCCGGCGCCGCGGATCTCGGCCTCGCGCTCATAGACGTACAGCGCGGCCCAGGCGGTGACCGGCGGGTTGACATCGCTGAAGTTCCACTCGTAGGCGGGAATCTGGCCGTTGGGGTGGTGATAGCGCGTCTTCAGCAGCAGCTCGACCTGCTGCTTGGCGAAGTCGACATCGACGAGCGACAGCGGCGCGCAGTGGAACGCCAGATCCCACGCCGCGAACCACGGGTACTCCCACTTGTCCGGCATCGAGATGATGTCCTGGGCGACCATGTGAAACCAGCCCACGTTGCGCACCGAGCTCGCGGGCGCATTCGGGTTCCACGGGCTGAGGCCGTGCTCGCCCAGCCAACGGTGCACGTCGTACTCGTAGTACTGCTTGCCCCACAACAGCCCGGCGAGCGACTGGCGCATGACCTGCGCGGGATCCTCGCGGAGCGTCGGCGGGATGACCTTGGCGTAGAACGCGTCCGCTTCGCTGCGCCGGGTGGCGAATGTCTCCTCGAAGTCCGCGCCGAGCATGTCGGCGGCGGTCCGCGGTGCCGTCTTGGCGTCGGCTCGGGCGACGAGACGAATCCGGATCGAGGCGCTGCCGCCGGCGGGGATCGTCAGCACATGCTGGGCGGCCGCCTTGGTTCCGGTGCGCGCCGGGTTGACGCTCGCGTCGGTGCCGTGCACGACGTAGTCGTTGATCCCGTCCTTGACGAACGGCGAGGGGTTGGCGACGTTGAACAGCCGTTCGTTGTTCGTCTCGTTCTCGCAGAACAACAGCTCCGCGGAATCCGCGGCATACATCAGCCAATCACCAAGTTCGGCGTGCTGAGCGCGGATGGTGGCGCCATCGCCGACCGGCTCAACATCGAGGACGGGCTTTGCCGTGGCGTCGCCCCACGACCACGTGTTGCGAAACCACAGCGTCGGGAGCAGGTGCAGGGGCGCCGCCTCCGGACCGCGGTTGTGAGCGGTGACGAGCATCAACACGTCGTCCGGGGCCGCCTTGGCGTACTCGACGACGACGTCGAAATAGCGGTCGTCGTTGAACACGCCGGTGTCGAGCAGCTCGTACTCCATGTCAAGCTTGCCGCGAGCACGGTTGGTAGCGAGCAGGTCGTTGTACGGGAACGGCGCCTGCGGATACTTGTAGAGGCACTTCATGTAGGAGTGCGTCGGCGTGCTGTCGAGGTAGAACCAGTACTCCTTGACGTCCTCGCCGTGATTGCCCTCGCTGTTGGTGAGGCCGAACATCCGCTCCTTGAGGATCGGATCGGCGCCGTTCCAGAGGGCGAGCGCCAGGCACAGCCGCTGGCGCTCGTCGCAGATCCCGGCGATGCCGTCCTCGCCCCACCGGTAGGCGCGTGAGCGCGCCTGCTCGTGCGGGAAGTAGTTCCACGCGTCGCCACCGTCGCTGTAGTCCTCGCGGACAGTTCCCCACTGGCGCTCGCTGAGGTACGGACCCCACGCCTTCCAGGGTTCCGCCCCCGTCCTGGCCTGTTCAAGGCGCTCATGCTCAGGCGTCTTCATCTCAGTTCGCTCTCGCTTCGGGGTGACCGGGCCAGCATCCTGACAGGTCGCTGGCACATGATGACTGCGTCATCAGCGAGAATCTCGAATGTGACCGGCGAAAGCGATCGTCAAGCGGCGCTCGCGCCAGACGACCGTGTGGGGACTCGATTCGGCGACTACGTGATCGAGGAGCTGATCGGCGTTGGCGGGATGGGTCGCGTGTATAGGGCAACCGGGGAGGATGGCGTCGCTGTGGCGCTGAAGCTCGTCAAGGAGGACCTGGCGCGCGACGAGACATTTCGGCGGCGGTTCCGGCGCGAGGCCCGGATCGCCCAGACGGTGCATAACCCGCATGTGGTGCCGGTCCACCACGCCGGCGAGCTGGACGGAATTCCTTATCTGGCGGCCCGATACATCGAGGGGACCGTGCTTGACCG
Organism: uncultured Solirubrobacterales bacterium; assembly: GCA_963850335.1. GTDB lineage: Bacteria > Actinomycetota > Thermoleophilia > Solirubrobacterales > Solirubrobacteraceae > Palsa-465. The sequence continues at coordinate 919,062 of CAWKKY010000006.1, forward strand.
CAAGCTCCGCGACGACGGCGGGCTCGACCTGGCGACGACGGTCCGCATCTGTGCCGAGGTCGCAGACGGTCTCGAGGCCCTGCGCCGTGCGGGCATGGTTCACCGGGACGTCAAGCCGGAGAACATCCTCCTGGACCAGCAGGGCACGGCGTACATCACCGACTTCGGGCTCGCCAAGGACAGCGCCGGGACCGTGCTCACGCGCCCCGGCCAGCCGCTCGGTTCGATGGACTACATGGCGCCCGAGCAGATCCGGGGAGCGCCGGTGACCGGCGCCGCCGACACGTACTCGCTCGGATGCGTCGTGTTCGAGTGCCTCGTCGGTCGTCCGCCGTTCAGCGATCGCGACGGGCTCCAAGTCCTGTGGGCCCATCTCCAAGATGAGCCGCCGGAGCTCCTGCACGAACGCCCGGATGTGCCGCCGGCGTTCGCGGCGGCCTGGCGTGCCGCACTCGGCAAGGAGCCGGCCGAGCGGCCACGGACGAGCATCGAGTACGCGCAGGCGCTCTCGCAGGCGGCAGGGATCACGATCGCCGATGCGGCTGGTTGACCGACGGCATACATCGGCGCTGCTTGCTGCTCTGGCGCTGCTGCTCGCGGGCTGCGGATCCGGGTCCGATCTTCCGGCGACGTCGTCCACCGACAGCGCGGGCGCGGTGACGAGCGCGAGCGGCACAGTGCCGGTCGTGATGAAGGGCCTCGATTTCAGTCCGCTCACCGTGCACGCCCGGGTCGGGCAGACCGTCACCTGGACCAACGAGGACCAGGCACCGCACAACGTCACCTACGTCAGCGGGCCCCAGTTCCGCTCCTCGCAGCGGCGGATGGCGATCGGCAAGCGGTTCTCGATCCACCTCAGCCAGCCCGGCACGATTCACTACATCTGCACGTTGCACTCGTGGATGCGGGCGTCGGTCATCGTGTCCGGCTGAGTCGGCGCGGTCCGCCGAGGGAGGTGCGGCTCAGGCTGGGCTGGCGCCGCCGGCACGCGGGTCCGTCGCCTCGGCGGGGTTGATCCCGAGCAGGTGACAGAGCAGCAGGTACTCGTTACCGGCGGCCGCGGACACCGTGATCCGGTGGTCGAGCACGAACGCGTAGGTCGTCCGGGTCACCGTGCCGCCGCGGGTCACCGATGCGGTCTGAGATGGAACGACCCGACCGCATAGCGCCGGAGCGGTCGACTCGCCGGTCAAGCTGTTGCTCAGCTCGCTGCGGTCGAGGACGTTGTCATAGACGCCGTTGCCGTTGTAGTCGATGCCGTGGACGATGATCGCGGCGTTGCCACTGCGAATCGCATCGGCGACGCCCTGGGGAACCGTGACCGTGCGCGTGTATTTGATGTCGCCCGTGGTTGGGAAGCGCGAGAAGTCGATTCGGCTCTTTGCGCTCGTGTCGCCGGTCGATGTAAGCGAAACCTCGGGCGGACCGTAGAACTTGATGCCGTCCGTCGTGCTGATCGAAAGGTGTCCGTTGTGCCGCCGTGCCGCAGACGCCGGCGGGCATTCACCGCGGCCTCCGGCGTGGATATGCATGGCGTGCGGGGCGCCGTTGAGGAGACCCTTCGTCGTGACCGTGACAGTGGCCGAGTTCCCGTTCAGGTTCACCGATCCGGCGCCGCTGCCGGTAACTCGGTTGGTCGGAACGGGTGCCAGCGAGGCAGCGAACGGCTTGCCCGCCGGCTTGGCCTTCCCGCCACCTCCGCCTCCGGTGACGACGATGACCACGATCGCGATCCCGACGATGACCGCGAGTCCGGCGAGCACGGGGAGAATCGAACGCTTCGACCGTGGCGCCGGGCTGCTTGCGGCGGCGGCAGCCGGGGGCTGCGAGGGTGGTGGCGGCGGCGTCATCGCCGGCGGAGCCGTGTACGAGGGCGGTTGTGGAGCGGCATCGGCCGGCGGCGGTGTGCCGGCTCCGGCGCCGGAGCCCGAGCCGCCGTCGCGCGCGACCGGGGCGATCACTTCGCTGCCCCCGCTCGCGGCGGGGGGGAAGGTCGGCGCCGGCGGCTGGCTCGTCGGGAACGGTGCGGGCGGCTGGCTCGCCGCGGGAGGTTGACTCGGTGGGGCCGGCTGGCTCGCCGGCGGTGCCGATTGCTGGCCCGTCGCGGGCGGCGCCGCCTCGGCGCTCAGCTCGGACGCGGCGGCGGCTGCGGCCCCTGCGGCTGCCGCCCCTGCCGCTGCGGCCCCGGCCGCCTCGGCACTCGCGTGCGAGGGTGCGACCGGCGCGCTCGGCTGAACCGGGGGCGGCGGGGTCTCCGACAGCGAAGTCGCGTCGGACATTGCCGTGGCGCCGGCCGGCGCGACCGTGTCCTCCGGCGTCGAGGCGAGAGCGGTCGCGTCGATCGGCGTCGCCACCGGGGTCGCCTCGCCGGTACCGACGATCGTCGCCGGCCCGGTGTACCGGGAGCCGGCGAGCGCAGCGGCGGCATCCCGCGCGAAGTCGCCGGCGGACAAGTAGCGCTGGCTCGGGTCCTTGGCCATCGCCTTGTCGAGCACGGACTCGAACGCCGGATACGTGTCCCCGAGATCGCCGGTGAGCGGCGGCGGCGCCTCGTGCACGTGGGCGAACAGCGTCGCCACGGAATTGTCCCGCTCGTAGGGGACCTTGCCGCTGAGCATCTGGTAGAAGACGCACCCGAGGGCGTAGATGTCCGTCCGCGCGTCGGTATGGCTTCCGGTGATCTGCTCTGGCGCCATGTAGTCAACGGTTCCGACGACGCTCCCCTGGGCCGTGAGACCCGAGGCGTTGTCGAACTTCTTGGCGAGGCCGAAGTCGGTGAGATAGGCGTGCTCGGCGCCGTCGCGGACCGTGATCAGGACGTTCGCCGGCTTCACGTCACGGTGGACGAGCCCAAGCCGGTGGGCCGCATCGAGCGCGGATGCGAGCTGCTCGAGCAGCTCAACCGCTCGGTCCGGGTCGAGGGCGCCGTGCTTGAGCAGCACCTCGCGCAGGTCCGTGCCGGTGATGTAGTCCATCACGAAGAACAGCAGCCCGTCCTGCTCGCCGGCGTAGTGGATGCCGACGATGTTGGGGTGATGCAGCGAGGCCGCGATCCGCATCTCCCGCTTGAACCGGTTGCGGAACTGCTCGTCCTCGGCGAGCCCCGGCGCGATCACCTTGAGCGCGTAGATCCGGTTGAGCGCGACGTTCGTCGCCCGGTACACGAGCCCCATGCCGCCTCGGCTGATCAGCTCATCGATTCGGTAGCCACCGACCACCGAGCCCCGTTCGAGGGAGTCACCGCGCACCGTCATGCGTCAATCCTGTCAGCCGCCATCGGTCCCTGACTGTGAAAAGTGTCGCAGTTGCCCATTCCCCCCAAAACTGCCCATCAGCTTAGCCCCGCAGCCGTCCGAGTCAAGCCGGTAGGGCTCGGGGCCGGTCCGCTTTCATCTCAGACGGAGGCTGTAGATCGCATGCTCGCCGTGCACGCCCTTGAAATGGTGCTCCCCGCGGTCCTCGAACACCAGCGTCGGATCGGTCTCCGTGTACTGCTTAAAGGAAGACGAGACGAGGGTCTCGCCTCCGCTGGCCAGCGCGGCGATCCGGCTGGCGAGCACGACGTTGCGGCCCAGCGGCGAGCCGGCGCTGCCGATCACAAATCCCGAATGCAGACCGATGCGCAATGAGACCGGTGGCCGGCTCGCGTCATCGCCTGAGCCCCCAAACGTCCGCTGGAGCTCGAGCGCCGCATATGCCCCGCCGTGCGCGCTGTTGAACGACGCGACAAAGCCATCCTGCTCATAGCGGACCACCGCGCCGTCATGAGCGGCGAGCAGACGCTCGACGAGCATGTGGTGATCGCTGAGGAGCTGCTCCCAGCGCTCGGGGCCGAGTTCGGTGGCGTGCGCCTCGGCATCCGCGATGTCGCTCAGCATCAGCGTGACCGCGCCGTCCGGAGATGACAGCCAGCCGGCACCGGGCGACACCGACTCCAGTGCCGCGCCGATCACGTCGATCGAGGTCAGCCGTGCCGCCGAATCCATACCGAGTCCTTTCCGCCCCGCAGCGATATGGGCGAGCATACCTTGACAGTCATCCGGTGCGTCAGGAGAATCGACCGGGTCGATGAAGGGGGCATTCGATCACGGGGGCCGGATGAGCGCGTTTCCGCATATCGCCGATTACGCGTTCCTCTCGGATTGCGAGACGACCGCGCTCGTCGCTCCGAACGGGAACGTCGAGTGGCTGTGTCTGCCGCGGATGGATTCGCCGAGCGTGTTCGGCGCGATCCTCGACCGGGACGCTGGCACGTTCCGGATCGGCCCCGCCGACGTCAACGTCCCGGCCGCCCGGCGGTACATCCCGGGCACGATGGTGCTCGAGACGAGCTGGGAGACCCGGATGGGGTGGGTGATCGTCCGCGACGTGCTCGCCATCGGCCCGTGGCATCACCAGTCCGAGCGCTCTCGGAGCCACCGCCGCTCGCCGACTGACCACGATGCCGATCACGTGATGTTGCGCCTGATCGAGTGCGTGCAGGGCCAGGTCGACATCAAGCTCGACTGCGAGCCGGCGCTTGACTACGGGGGCCTGAGCGCGGACTGGACGTATGGCGGTGACGGATATGGCGAGGCGGTTGCCCGTTCGGAGGGGATGGACCTGCAGTTGCGCCTCGTGAGTGATCTCCGGCTTGGGTTTGAAGGTCCTCGCGCCCGCGCGCGCACGACGCTCCACGAGGGCGACTGCGCGTTTGTCGCGCTCGGGTGGTCCGAGCACGCGCTGCCGGCGAACTATGCGGAGGCGGAGGAGCGGCTCGCGCGGACCTCGCGCTTCTGGCAGGAATGGCTCAAGCACGGGACGTTCCCCGATCACGCGTGGCGCAGCTACCTTCAGCGCAGCGCGCTGACGCTCAAGGGCCTCACCTACGCACCCACTGGCGCGATGATCGCGGCGGCAACGACATCTCTGCCCGAGACGCCCGGCGGAGACCGCAACTGGGACTACCGATACAGCTGGATCCGCGACTCGACGTTCATGCTCTGGGCGCTGTACACGCTCGGGTTCGACGAGGAGGCGAACGACTTCTTCTACTTCATCGCCGACATCGTCGAGGCGGAGGAGGGCCAACTCCAGGTCATGTACGGCATCGGCGGCGAGGCCAAGCTGCTCGAGCAGGAACTCGAGCATCTCACCGGATACGACCACGCTCGTCCGGTGCGGATCGGCAACGGGGCCTACAACCAACGCCAGCACGACGTCTGGGGCGCGGTGCTCGACTCGATTTACCTGCACACCCGGTCGCGCGATCAGCTGCCGGACCGGCTGTGGCCGATCATCAAGCGCCAGGTCGAGGCCGCGCTCACGCATTGGCGGGAGCCGGACTGCGGCATCTGGGAGGTGCGCGGCGAGCGGCAGCACTTCACCTCGTCGAAGCTGATGTGCTGGGTCGCCGTCGATCGTGGCGCCCGGCTGGCGCGGCTCCGCGCGGCCGATGACACGGCGGCGCGCTGGGAGGCGGCCGCAGCCGAGATCCACGCCGACATCTGCGCCAACGCCGTCGATGGGCGCGGCGTGTTCACGCAGCACTACGACACGACCGCCCTCGACGCCTCGGTGCTGCTGATGCCGCTCGTGCGGTTCCTGCCCCCGGAGGACCCGCGCGTCCGTGACACGGTGCTCGCGATCGCCGATGAGCTGACCGAGGAGGGGCTCGTGCTCCGCTACCGCGTGGAGGAAACCGACGACGGGTTCGCGGGGGAGGAGGGGACGTTCACGATCTGCTCGTTCTGGCTCGTCTCGGCGCTCGTCGAGATCGGTGAGCTCGATCGCGCGCGCGGACTGTGCGAGAAGCTCCTCTCCTACGCGAGCCCGCTGGCGCTCTACGCCGAGGAGATCGATCCGGTCACGGGGCGCCACCTCGGCAATTTCCCCCAGGCGTTCACCCACCTCGCGTTGATCAATGCCGTCGTACACGTGATCTCCGCGGAGCGCCGGGTGGAACTCGGGGCGCTCGCGCGCGAGCCTGAACTCGATCTCCCCGGGCGCGCGGTATGAGAAGCGTCACAAATCGCGGCCCTCGACTTGGGTAAAGTCGCGTCATCGCTACGCGTGGACAGGGGTCGGCGGTCCTAGTGCAAACGGTCAAGCAGCAGGAAAGGAAGTCCGCAGCACTCTTCGACCGCATCCGCGGTGCGCACGAGGCTGAGCTGTTCGGGCCGCAGGGACGGCTGCCGCGGCGTGGGGAACCGGACACGAGCCACAGGACGGCGCTCGGCGTCCTGGCGGGGCTCATCGTCGTCGGATTCGTGCTCCGGCTCGCGGTTCAGCGGGGCATCTGGCTCGATGAGGCGATCACGATCCATCAGGCTCGGCTCTCGCTGCACGACCTGTTCACCAACCTCTACAACGGCGACCGGCAGCCGCCGCTCTACCACCTGGTGCTGTGGCTCACGATCCGAGCCTTCGGACACAGCGAGTTCGCGGTCCGGCTTCCGTCGCTGGTCGCCGGGACCCTGATCGTCCCGGCCCTCTACGAGCTTGGGCGCGAGCTGTACGACCGGCGCACCGGCCTCATCGCTGCCGGCTTCGCCGCCGTTTCGCCGATGCTCATCTGGTACGCGCAGGAAGTCCGCATGTACGAGTTCGCGACCCTGTTCGGACTCCTGGCGCTGCTGTTCCAGCTGCGGGCCATCCGCAACCCGAGCAGCCTGGGGAACTGGGCCGGCTACATCCTCGCCTCGGCGGCGCTGCTGTGGTCGCATTACTTCGGCCTGATCGTGGTCGCGGTCCAGATACTCGGGTTCGTCGGCGTTCTCATCCACCGCTCGCGGGCCGGCGAGCGCGTAAGACCGCTCGCGCTTGGCTTCGTGTACTCGCTCGCGGCGCTCGTGATGGTGGTGATCCCGCTGCTCGCCTTCGCCCATCACCAGTACGACGTGACCACGGCGGCAGCCGGTTCTCCGAGCGGGACCTATGACTACCTGTCCTTCTACTCGGTGCTCTCGAACATGGCATGGGCGCTGTGGGGCTATCAGCCGGACGCGACGACCGTGCTCCTCGCCGCGATGTGGCCGCTGGCGCTGCTGTTCTCGCTCGTGCTCCTTGGGCGCGGCGGCTCGCGCCAGACGACCGCGCTCGCCGTCGCGGCGATTGCGCTCGTCGGTCTGCTGATCGTCGTCTCGGTGTTCGACAGTTCGCTATTCGAAGTGCGCAACTTCCTGCTTCTCGTGCCGCTCGTGCTGCTCCTGATCGCCCGGCTGATCACCGGGTGGATCCGCCAGCCGAGGCTGCGGCTGATCGTGGCGGGGGTCGTCGCGGCGACGCTCGTCGTCGGGCTCGCCGACGAGCAGCTCAACAAGTCCAACCCCCGCCTGTTCGATTTCCGCGGGGCGATCAACGACATCAAGGCCAATGCCGGTCCCAACGCGCTCGTCCTGTACGAGCCGGGCGACATGCGTTACGTGCTCGAGTACTACGCGCCGAACCTCCACAGCCAGCCGCTGACGAAGCCGATCAAGGCCGGAGGGGAGGGCAGCCCCCTGTTCGTGCTGGCTTCGTTCCAGGACAACAAGGCGTTCTTCAACCAGACGAACAAGACCGTCGGGCAGCTCGGCTTCTTCCGCACGCTCGAGCACCGGTTCAAGACCCCGCAAACCCTCGTCTGGGAGTTTCAATGAGTAGTCGGCCCTGGGATGTCCGCCTCCGTCGCGTCACGTGGGAGCCCGTCCCGAAGTGGAGCGTGCGACGACGCTGCCGTCTGCTCATGCTCCTCGGCGTCCCCGCGGCCATCTGGTACTTCGGCTGGCTGCTCAACGTTCCGGCTCGTCATGGCACGCCGGTTCTGTACGGGATCCTGATCGCCGCCGAGCTGTTCAACGCGATGCAGGCGTTCGGCTTCTGGTGGACGATCTTCCATGAGCATGTCCGGGAGAAGCGGGCGCCCACGGTGCCCGTCGCCGTGGATGTGTTCATTCCGGTGTACAAGGAGCCGGTGGACATCGTCGACCTCACCGTGGCCGCCGCGGTCGGGATCCGGGGCGCGGAGGTGCGCGTCCACATCCTCGACGACGGCAACGACGACGCGATGCGTGACCTCGCCAAGCGCTATGGGGTCGGGTACATCCGCCGCGCCGAGCACACCGGCGCCAAGGCGGGGAACATCAACCATGCGCTGACGAAGACGAACGCCCCGTTCATCGCGGTGTTCGACTCCGATCACGTCGCCGACCCGAGCTTCCTGGAGGCGACTCTCGGCTGGATGGAGGAACCTGACATCGCGTTCGTCCAGACTCCGCAGTACTACGCGAACACCGAGCACAACCGGATCGCAGCCGCCTCGTGGTCCCAGCAGGCTCTCTTCTTCGGGGCGATCTGCCGTGGCAAGGACGGCATGGGCGCCGTGTTCTGCTGCGGGACGAATGTCCTGTTCCGGCGCGATGCGTTCGAGAGCGTCGGAGGGTTCCCGACAAATTCGCTGACCGAGGATTTCGAGCTCTCGATTCACCTCCACGAGAAGGGGTGGAAGTCGGCCTACATCCCGGACGTCCTGTCGCGAGGGCTTGGTCCTGAGGACACCGCCGCGTACGTCTCGCAGCAGCAGCGCTGGGCGCGCGGGTGTCTGTCGGGCCTCCCGCGAGCGTTGCGGGCGAAGCTCCCGCTGAAGCTCAAGGGGCAGTACCTGCTCAGCGGGCTGTACTTCCTGTCCGGGTGGACGGTCCTCATCTACATGAGCTTCCCCGTCGTGCGGCTGCTCGGCGGCGGTCAGCCGATCGGCCACATCGACGCTCCGACCTTCTTATTGCACTTCGTGCCCTACTACGCCGTCGCGCTGACGATGGCGGCGGTGGCCGGCGCCGGCTCGTATTCGTTCGCCGCCTTCGCGCTCGCGGCGGCGAACTTCTGGATTCACATCCTGTCGACGATCTACACGGTGCTGCGCAAGAGCGGCTCGTTCGTCGTCACCCCCAAGAAGGGGGCTGAGGCCCGCCAGCCCGGGGCGGTGATGCCCGCGCTGGTGGTGATCGCGGTGCTCGTCGCCGCGTGCGTGTACGGCTTGGTGCGCAATCCTGACGCCGCGACGATCAACAACGTGTCGTTCGCCGCCGTCCACATTTCGATCCTGCTGACGGGGTGCTGGGCGGCGCTCCAGAAGCCGCGGGCGACGGCGGACTCGCTCGAGCCGGCAGCGGAGGCCGTCGCTTGAAACGCGCAGCCCGTAAAATCATCCTGGTCGTCGGAGTGATTGCCGTCGCGGGGGTGTTCATGGGGTTCCTGTCTGGCTGCGGCTCGAGCAGTTCATCGTCAGCGAGTACCACGGCGGCCGCCGGCGCGGCGCCGAACGCCCAAGCGCGGGCAGTTGCCGCCTCGAAACGGTTCCTGAAGCGCTACGTCACCAACGACGGCCGGGTCGTGCGTCTCGACCAGGGCGGCGACACGGTCGGCGAGGGTCAGGCGTACGGAATGCTGATGGCGGCCGCGATCGGCGACAAGAAGCGCTTCAACCTCATCTGGGACTGGACGCAGAAGAACCTGGAGCGCCCGGATGGCCTGATCTCGTTCCTGTGGAAGAACGGGCACATCATCGATCCCCAGGCCGCCTCCGACGCCGACCTTGACGCGAGCCGCGCGCTGCTCCTCGCCGGCTGCCGCTTTCATCAGCCGACGTTCAAGCAGCAGGCACTGAGGCTCGGCTCGGCGATCCTCCACGTTGAGGTCGGTTCCGCGACGTACCGCGGCGCGCCGGTGCTCACCGCCGGACCGTGGGCGATCACGCCACCGCCCCCGACCGTCAACGTCAGCTACTTCTCGCCGGCAAGTTTCCTCGCGCTCCGGGCGGCCTCAGGGGATTCGGCATGGAGTGCGCTGGCCTCGAGCTCGCGCGCGATCACGAGCAAGGTGATGCCGACCGACGGCCGGTTGCCGCCTGACTGGGCGCACATCGAAGGGGACACCATCGTGCCGATCGGCAACCCGGGCAAGAGCGGCGTGGCGCCGAGCTTCGGGTTTGATGCGGTCCGGACGCTCGTCCGGATGGCCGAGGACCCGAACCCGCTCGGGCGCGAGATTGCGGCACGGGCGTGGCCGGTATTCGAGAACCAGGTGCCGACGAACATCGGGATCAACTACACCCTTCACGGTCAGCCGATCGGACACCTGGTGCATCCGGTGGCGCTGGTGGGCGCTGCTGGCGCCGCGGATGCGGCAGGCCAGTTGGGGGCGCGGGATGGCCTGCTCGACGCCGCGGAGGCGCTCGATCGCCACGCGTCGACGTACTACGGCGCGGCGTGGGTCGCGCTCGGGCGGATCATGCTCACGACGCGGCTGCTCGACTGCTCCTGAACGCAGCCAGCAGGCGCGGACCGGCTACGGCGCCTCGCCGATCGCGGTGAGCGCCTCGACCGTGAATTCCTCGGCACTGGGCCGCTGCGCCGGGTCCTTTGACATCGCCTGGCGCACGAGTGCGTCGATCCCGCGGGGGACATCCGGACGGCGCTCGCCGAGCGGCGTCGGCTCAGCGTTGACCTGGGCCCACATCTTCGCCATCCCGCCCCGGTGTCCGGCGAACGGGGCCTCACCGGCGAGCATTTCGTAGAGAACGCCACCGAGGCTGTAGATGTCGCTGCGCGCGTCAGGTTCGCTGCCCTCGATCAGCTCCGGCGCCACGTAGTCGACGGTCCCGAGCATCTGGTCGGCGGCGGTCAGCCCGGGATCGGTCTCAGCGCGCTTGGCGAGCCCGAAGTCGGTGAGGTAGGCATGGTCCTCCGGGGTGACGATGACGTTCGAGGGCTTCACATCACGATGGATGAGGCCCTTCTCGTGCGCGACCTCGAGCGCCGACGCGATCTGCGCCGCGATCCGGGCCGCCCGGTCCGGCGCGAGCCGACCGTCGCGGTGGATGAGGGTTCCGAGCTCGGTGCCGTTGACCCAGCGGGTGACGATGTAGACGGTTCCGTCCTTCTCTCCGGCCTCGTAGAGCGGGACGACGTTGGGGTGATCGAGGGCGGCCACCGCCCGCGCCTCGCGGCGGAGCCGTTCGCGCACGACGGGGTGCTGGGCGACGTCGGACTCAACGAGCTTGAGCGCGACGGGCCGGTCCAGACGGAGCTGACGGGCGCGGTAGAGGATCCCGAGGCCACCGGCGCCGACGACGCTCTCGACCTCGTAGCCGGCGAATGTCGTTCCTGGAGAGAGCATCGGAGTCCTTCGGTTTAGTGTCCGAAACGGGGCACTACAGATCCTGCTCGGAGATGAGGCCGGCGGAGAAGGCGCGCTCGACGACGCGCACGCGGGTGTCCTGCGTCGAGGGGTTGGTGATGCCGAGCTTGGCACAGAGGATGCGCAGGTGGGTCCGCACCTCGCCGACGGACAAGATCAGATCCTCGGCGATCTGATCGTCGGTCGCCGGCGTCGCAAAGCGGTTGCCGCCCTTGTACGGCCGACAGAGCGCGGCGAGAACGCGCCGCTGCGTGCTTGACAGCTCGATTGCGGGGGGACCCGCGGGCGCGAGAGGACCCTGCGGGGCAGCGGCGCTCGGGGCCACCGGCACGCTCGGGGCCACCGGCACGCTCGGCGCCAGGGGCGCGCTCGGCGCCAGGGGCGCGCTCGGCGCCAGGGGCGCGCTCGGCGCGACGGGGGCGGGCGGTGCCGCGGGGGCGGGCGGTACCGCGGCCACCGGTCGTGGGGCGACGGTCGGCTTCGGCTCTGGAGGCACCGGACGCGGCGCGTGATACGTGATCTCGGTGGCGCCGAACCGGAGCACATCCCCTGAGTTGAGCGGCTCCCGGCCGTTCAGCCGCCGCTCGTTGACGAATGTGCCGTTGCTCGAGATGCCGTCGTCGACGAGCTCCCAACCACCGTTCCGGCACTCGAAACGGGCGTGAAGCCGCGACACCTGGTCGTCCCAATCGAGCACGAGATCTGACGACGAGCGCCGGCCGACGGACGCCGAGTCAGCTCCCGGCGCGAACACGAACACGCGCTCGCGACCGCCGCCGTCCCGGAGCTGGAGGAACGGGCGACCGGATCGCTCAGCGTCGGCGCGAGCGCCCACTTCGAGCATCGCCCCAGCATCGGCAGGAGGGTTCGCAGACACGCACTTCATTATCCCGGCCCGGACCCGTCGCGTCGAGCATGACAAACGTCTCGCGGCCGACCGGCGATCGCGGTTAAGCTTCCGGGTGATGGCGGGCGAGCAGCTGCGTGTGAACGAGGGGAAGGAGCAGGGGAGACTGCTCGGCATCGATGCCGACCTGCTGATCGGCCGGCTCGCTCCGGAGGACGAAGGGCGCTTGGGCGGCGATCCGGAGATTTCCCGGCGCCACGCTCGCGTCGCGCGGGGTGCCGACGGTCAGCTCGCGATCGAAGACCTCGGTTCGGCTAACGGCACGTTCGTGAACGGCACCCGCATCGACGCGCCACGGACGTTGGTGGCGGGCGATCAGATCCGGGTCGGCAAGACCGTGCTCGACGTGACCGCCGCAGCATCGGCGGCGGCGGCCGAGCCGACGCTCGCCCCGGCTGCGGAAACGATGCTCGCGACGTCCGAGCCCGAGCCCGTGCCGCTGGTCCTCGTCGTGTCCGGTGGCGCCGCCCAAGGCCGGCAGCTCGACATCGAGGACGAGTTGGTGCTCGGGCGCGCGGTGAGCGGCGAGGGCCGGCTCACCGACGACCACGAACTGTCGCGGCGTCACGCACGCATCCGCCGTGGCGACACCGGACAGCTGGCGATCGAGGACCTCGGGTCGGCGAACGGGACGTTCGTCAATGGACAGCGGATCAGCGGTCCCGTGTTGCTCACGCCGGGCGACTCGGTCAAGGTCGGGTCGACGACGATCGATGTCACCGATGCCGCGAACGCAGCGCTGGCGGCGAGCCCGCCCGCTGCCGCCCCGGTCGCCCCACCGCCTCCGCCCCCGCCGGCGCCGGTCGCGCAGCCGAGCCCGCCGCCGCCGGAGCCAGTCGCACCGCCGGCGCCACCACCACCGCCGCCGGTTCCGCACCGAGCCGTGCCGCCGCGCCCGCCGGCCGTTCCGACGGCGGACCTCGTCAGCAACCTCCCCCCGGGGACGGTGTTCGCCGGCTGTCGCGTTCAGGGCATCATCGGCCACGGCGACATGGGCGTCGTCTACCGCGCCGAGGAGCTGGCGCTCCAACGTCCGGTGGCCCTCAAGCTCATTCTGCCCGGCCGCTCGGAGGATGAGCGCGTACGCCAGCGCTTCCAGCGCGAATCGAAGGTCGCCGCCGCGATCGACCATCAGAACGTCATCCCGATCTTCGACGCGGGCGAGGAACAGGGCGTGATGTACATCATGATGCGCCTCGTCGACGGCGTCGACCTGCGGGCCGTGATCGAGTCAGAAGGCTCGCTCGCGCCGACCCGGGCGGCCCGGATCGTGCGACAGGTCGGAGCCGCGCTCGACGCGGCCCACGCGCACGGGATCCTCCACCGCGACGTCAAGCCTTCGAACGTGCTGCTCGCCCGACGCGACCACGCGTACCTGACCGACTTCGGCCTCGCAAAGCCCGAGGCCTCGATCGACGCCCTGACCCGGCACGGGACCGTCGTCGCCCACGTCGACTACGTCGCCCCGGAGCAGTTGCTCGGTCAGCACGTCGATGCGCGCGCCGACGTCTACGCGCTCGGCTGCGTGCTGTTTGAGGCCCTCACCGGGGTTGAGCCCTTCCAGACGGCGGTCGCCGAGGCGGGGTTGCTCGCCCGACTTGAGGCCCCACCGCCCGCTCCCTCGTCGGTGCGACCGGACCTTCCGCCCGCGTTCGACGAGGTCGTGCAGCGTGCGATGGCGAAGGACCCTGACGAGCGCTATCCGTCCGGAGGGGATCTCGGAGAGGCGGCGCTCGTCGCTGCCGGGGCACTGCGTCGTGCGCGGCCGTGGTCGATGGTCGCCACCGGCGAGGCCTCGTTCGCCCAGCAGGACGTCGGGGCCGCAGGCGGGGTCCCCGCGGCGGCAGCAGCGCGCGCTGAGCGCCCGGACCGAGCATCCGGGAAGCCGGCTGACTCCCCGGCATCGCGTGAGGAAGCCGGGGCGCCGGCCGGGGCGCTGCGGTGGGCGATCGCCGTCGCTGGGCTCGTGCTCGTCGCGGTCGGCATGGTCGCCGCACTGCACGGGATCTCGACGCTCTGATCACCGCGCGGGCTCCTGCGCCTCGCGCGGCGTCGCTCAGCGCCAGTGGATCGTGGCGATCACCGCACCGCAGCCGGAGGGCCGAAAAGAGGCGACGCGAGTTCGCACCGTTAGTGCTCCTCCGCGGGGTGATCCCGCCGGTGGGGACGTGGCCGCCCGGGAGCTTTCGGCCTGGTGTCCGTGTGGTTGGGACGCGGGTTTGTCTGCCGCGTTGCCTGTTTTCGTGGTGGGGTACGTCATGCACGGCATATTCACCGAGCATCGGCTCCCTGCCCACCCACCCTAGGGGTGGTCCGCACCACCCGGAAGCGGGCGGAGAGCGGCGCGTTCAGTGCGCGAGGCCGGCGTAGTAGCCCTTGACGAACGCGCCGTAGGCGTTCGCGGGGTTACCGCTGTAGTTGGAGATGAGGGAGTGGCAGTTGCCCCACGTGTCCCACGTCCAGGCGGCGTACCCGACGCCGTGGCCGTCGGCCCAGCCCAGGAACGTCTCGATGTTCGTCGACGCGCAGCTCGACGCGTCGTACGTCTCGCCAGTCTCGCCGAAGATGAGCGGCACCTTGCGGGCGACCGGCGCCATCGTCTGGTTGAAGCACATCGTCGAACTGCACGCGTTCTTTCCGTAGACGTGGGCCTCGGCGACGAGTTGATGCCGGGGGTCCCGCGGCTCGAACGCGAGCCAGTGCGACATGTCGTTGGCGTAATTGATCCCGGGAATCGCAATCGGCCCGTGGTACCCGGCGGCGCGCATCACGTTCACCGCCTGCTGCATGCCGGCGGTGCGGTAGCGCAGGGCGGCGGTGCCGTTCGGCCGCGGGCACGGGCTCCCGCCGCGGAGCAGGCATCCCGGGGTGACGACCGGTTCGCCCCACGGCGCCAGCAGCACGCGGGAGTCGTTCTTGAACGTCGAGGCCAGGCTCTTCCACATCGCCGGGGAATGGTCCGCGTCAGGGGCTCGCGGCTGGGAGGTCGCGCGCATGCGGCCCGGGGCGCCCCAAGCGAGCGACAGCTCGGCGTAGATCCCATGACGGTGGAGGAGCCCGACGTAGTTGACGATCGCCTGCCGGTACCGCGGACCGCTGTACGCGCGCTTGATGCCGTTGATCCCCAGCCAGCAGTCCTCGTTGAGGAGCAGGCGGACGAAGTTGATGTGCCACGACGCGATCGCCGCGACGGATGCGTCGTCGCTCGGGCCGTCGAAGATCCCGAAGCCCTCGACACAGCCGTACTCCGTGCCGGCCCGGTTGACTCCTCGTAGCCCGACGCGATTCCCGTGGCTATCGACGAGGCGCGCTCCCGATACGCGCAGTCCGGGAAGCGACGCCGCGCCCGCGGGGGTCGGGGTCCACGCTGACGCCGCCAACAGAAACGCCGCCACCGCGAGCACGCCAAGCCGCCGCTGACGCGAGGCGCCAACGCGGAGTCGTCATCCTGACGGTGACACGCCCTCCGTCGAAAAATCCGTTTTCCCCCAACATGTCCTTCAGCCCATTGTGCACGACAGCTCACCGGTGGGCGACCGTTGACCGTTGACCTGCACCCGCTCGCACGAGCCGACTTCCCGCTGCTCGGTGCGTGGCTGGCGGATCCGCTCGTGGCCCGCTGGTGGCATCACGATCCCCGGCCGGCGGCGGTCGAGCGCGATTTCGGCCCGAGCGTCGACGGCTCCGATCCCACCGAGATGTTCCTCGCGAGCGTCGACGGCACGCGGTTCGGTTTCATCCAGCGTTACCGGTTCGAGGACAACCTCGAGTGGGGTGAGGAGTTCTCGGCGGTGTGGCCCGTCCCGGCGGGTGCGCTCGGCATCGACTACCTGATCGGCGAGCCGGCGTTCCGAGGACGGGGACTCGGTGCGCTGATGATCGCCACGGCCGTCGCCCGCGTGTGGGACCAGTACCCGGACGCAGACGACGTCGTCGTCGCGGTCGCCGCGGCCAACCGGGCGTCGTGGCGGGCGCTCGAGACCGCAGGCTTCCGCCGGGTGGCCACCGGTGAGCTCACGCCGGATAACCCGGTCGACCCGCGCGACCACGTCGTGTACCACTGTCAGCGCCCGGGCCGGCCGGCCAGCCCCCTCTTGAATGAGCGTTCAATTTAGTGTCGGGTTTGTTGGTCCTAGCGCGTGGGAGATCGGCCTGGTCCCTGGCGACCACGGAGCGACCACGGATTCCCACGCGGTGGCGCGGGAGCGGGCGCGCGGGAATCTGATGTCGCCTGGGGTACACGCGTTCCCACGCGTCGGCGTGGCGGGCAGCGATCGGGAGATCGTGGTCGCGGACGGGCGGGCCGAATGGACGTCTTAAGGCCCGAGCGGTGAGCTACGGACGGATGCAGAAGCCCGTGCCGCTGCCGTTGGCACAGACGAGGCCGCGGAGCGTGACGCCGTCCTCATCGAGCACGATCAGACGGGGCTCGCTGCGGCCCTCGAGCAGGGCCATCGCCTCGCTCATCGCCATCCCCGGAGTCGCCGTCAGCGGAGCGTCCTCGACGTAGTCCCGCGCCGGCGCGTCGTCCGGGGCGTCGCTGGGAAGGCCGGTCCGCTCGATCGCGCCCACGAACCGAGCACCGTCGGCGAGCAGAACGGTGCGGACGGTGGGCCGCTCAAATGCGGCTCGCACGGTCGCCACCGGCGAGTCGGCGGGGAGGGTCTTGGGACGGGCCAGCATCACCTCACCGACGGTCAGCTCGACGGCGTCCGTGAGCGTCATCGTGCGGTCTTCACCGCTGCTTGCAGCCACGATCGAATCGTACCTTGCGCAGTAGTCAAGATTTGACTACGGTGCCGGTCATGTCCAATGCGCGCACCCGCCGGCCCGCACCGTACGTGCCCAGGACGCATCCGGGGACGCCGCGACGCTGGAGCGACGAGGCGATCCTCCGCGCGCTCCGGCAGTGGGCCGAGGAGATGGGAGAGCCGCCGCGCCGCCAGGACTGGTCGGGGGAGCGGCCCCACCACGCGCCCGCCGGCCAGCGAAAGTGGATGCGCGAGCACCCGTATTGGCCGAGCAGTTCATGTGTCGCCAATCACTTCGGTTCCTGGGGGAAGGCGCTGCGGGCCGCGGGACTCCTCAAGCGGGCCCACGAGTTCGAGGACAGGGTCGCCGAGCGGATCCAGACGGCATGCCGTCTGCGCGCCCGCGGGCACCGGATCCGTGCCATCGCCGAGGACCTCGGTGTGTCGGTCTCGACCGTCCACAACTATCTGAGCGCTGGAGTCTGTCGGCAATGCGGAGGCCCGGTGGCGAGTCCGCGGGCCGAGCGCTGCATCGGGTGCACGGCGACTGAGGCGACGGTCACGCGTACCTGGACGCGCGACGCGGTGCGGTCCGCGATCCGGGAGTGGACGGAGGAACACGGCTCGTCACCGAGCTATCACGAGTGGACGCCGTCTCGGTCTTTCCCGGGGGTGTGGGAGGCCGAAAGCCCCCGGTGGCCGAGCGCGGCGGTTGTCTGCGATACCTACGACGATTACCTCAACCCGTGGAACGCTGCGCTCGTCGACGCCGGCGCGCCGGTGCGGTTCCGGCGCTGGAGCGATGACGCCATCCGCGCGGCCCTTGCCGACTTCTGGACACACACCGGCAGGCCGCCGAGCATGACCGACCTGGACACCGACGACTGGTCCGGCCCGACGGCGAACACGCTCCGGCGTCGCTACGGTGGCACCGAGCGGGCGTGGGCGATCCTCGGGCCGGTACCGACGCGGATAACGTCCGATCAGCATGCCCAGGTGCGGGGGCGGTAGTTCGCCGCACCCAGTGGCACCTTTTCACGGATGCGCCGGCAACGGGCTTTGTCGATGATCAGCAGTTGTCGGTTTGGTTCCCAGGAGAGGGTTAATGCGGCATCCGCAGAGGCATCCAGAATGACCCGTGACGCAACTCTGCGCTCGATGCAGACGATCAGCCGCGCCGCGATGACCGCGGCGGAGCGATACGGCGACCGGCCCGCTCTTCGCTATCTCTCAAGCGGCGCGTGGCACGTCGACACCTTCGCCGAGGTGGGCGAGGCGGTTGAAAGCATCGCTTGCGGGCTCGTGAGTCGTGGCATCGAGCCGGGCGACCGGGTGTGCCTGCTCGCCAACACGCGTCGGGAGTGGACGCTCGTGAGCCTGGCGATCTCGCGCGCCGGCGCGGTCGTCGTGCCGTTGTACCCGACGAGCTCCCCGGAGGAATGCGCCTGGGTGGCGAGCAATTCCGGGGCGCGGGCGATCATCTGCGAGGACGCCGCCCAGGTGGCGAAGATCACCGAGATCCGCGAAAGGCTCGACCAGCTCGAATGGATCGCCTCGATCGAGCCGGCGAGCGGGATCCTCTCTCTCGACGCGCTTCGCGCCGAGGGCAGCGGTGATCGCTCGGAGCTGGAGCGGCGCTGCACACAGGTCCGGCCCGACGATCCGTACACGATCATCTACACGTCGGGCACGACCGGGCCGCCGAAGGGCGTGATGCTCACGCACGGCAACGCCGCGTCGGTCGGTCACATGGTGGAGGAGATCGGCTTCATCAACGACGGCGAAGTCAGCTATCTCTATCTCCCGCTCGCGCATTGCTTTGCCTTGACCGTGCAGCTCGCCTCGTTCCCGGTCGGCACCGAGATCGTGTACTTCGGAGGGGACATCGCCCACCTCGTCGCCGAGATGCAGGCGACCCGTCCGACGTACCTGCCGTCGATCCCACGGGTGTTCGAGAAGATCTACGCGCTGGCAAGCTCAGCGTTCGATGATCCGGAAAGGCTCGCGCGCGTCGTCGACGTCGGCGTCACCGTGAGGGAGATGCTCGAGCGAGGCGAGACCGTTCCGAGGTCGATGCAGTTCACCTTTGACCGAGCCGAGGCGGACCTCTATCGCAATGTTCGCGCTCTGTTCGGCGGACGTCTCAACAAGGCTGTCTCCGGTGCCGCCCCCATCGCTGCGGAGATCCTGAGGTTCTTCTACGCCTGCGGTGTCCCGGTGCTCGAGGGCTGGGGAATGACCGAGACGGTCGCGCTCGGCGCCATCAATACACATGGCCACATCCGATTCGGCACCGTCGGCCAGGCGCTTCCCGGTATCGAGTTCCGGATCGCCTCCGACGGTGAGATCTTGACGCGGGGGCCGAACGTGTTCAGCGAGTACTGGCGCGATCCGGAGGCGACGCACGAAGCGCTCGACGACGGATGGCTCACCACCGGAGACCTCGGCTCAATCGACGCGGACGGCTACCTGTCGATCACCGGTCGCAAGAAGGACATCATCATCACGGCCGGCGGTAAGAACCTGACGCCCGCCAACCTCGAGAACGACCTCAAGCAGTGCCGTTGGATCTCCCAGGCCGTGATGTACGGCGACCGCCGGCCGTACCCGGTGGCGCTGATCACCCTCGACCCGGAGCAGATCATCCCGTGGGCGGCGACGCGCTCGCTGCCGCAGGACATGTCCGCGCTCGTCCGCACTGACGAGGTCGTCGAACTGATCCAGAACGAACTCGATCGCGTTAATGCGAAGTACGCCCGGGTGGAGCAGATCAAGAAGTTCGCGCTGCTCGACCATGACCTCTCGCATGAGGACGGCGAGCTGACGCCGACGCTCAAGGTACGCCGCAACATCGTCTACGAGCGCTACGCGGACGTCCTCGACGCGCTCTACGGATGAGCGCTCGGCGGCCGATCCCGCGCCGGGACGATGATGACTACACGGCGGCCGCGATCGAGGCCCGCCGCAGCTTCATCGGGGAGCAGACCGGTTCGGAGCTGCACCACGTGTACGCCCACTCCATCGATCCGCAGACGACCCGCGGCAACATCGAGCATTTCCTCGGCGCGGCGCAGGTCCCGATCGGTGTCGCCGGCCCGCTGCTCGTCAATGGGGAGCACGCGCACGGCGAGTTCTACGTGCCGCTCGCGACGACCGAGGGCACCCTCGTCGCAAGCTACAACCGTGGCATGCGGATGCTCTACGAAGCGGGCGGGGTGACGACGACCGTCGTCGATGACCGCATGCAGCGGGCACCCGTGTTCGTGCTGCGCAGCGCCCGAGAGGCCCGCGATTTCGGTGCCTGGCTGACCGCGCACTTCGACGAGATCAAGGCGGCCGCCGAGACGACGACGCGATTCGGGCGCCTGAAGGACATCGAGCAGTACGCCGCCGGACGCCAGCTCTACACGCGCTTTGACTACACGACGGGCGACGCCGCCGGCCAGAACATGACCGGCAAGGCGACGCAGCGCGCGTGCGAATGGATCCTCGCGCGCTATGAGGGGATTGAGCGCCATCTGCTCGAGGGTTCGTTCGCGACCGACAAGAAGTCCTCGCAGATCAACATGCTGCGCACGCGCGGGAAACGGGTGATCGCCGAGGCTGTGATCCCGGACGAGGTCCTCGGCCGGATCATGCGCACGTCGAGCGCGAGCCTGTTCCGCGCGCGCCAGCTGTCGAACCTCGGCGGGTTCATGGCCGGCGTGAACAACAACGGTGCGCACTCGGCGAACGCGATCGCCGCCCTGTTCATTGCGACCGGACAGGACGCCGCCAACGTCGCCGAATCATCGGCGGCGTACATCCATGCCGAACGCCGCGACAACGGCGACTACTACTACTCGGTCACGATCCCGGCACTGATCGTCGGGACCTACGGCGGCGGGACCGGTCTACCCACGCAGCGCGAGTGTCTGGAGCTGCTCGGTTGCTTCGGCGCCGGGAAGGTGGAGAAGCTCGCCGAGATCATCGCCGCAACGGTTCTCTGCGGTGAGCTGTCGCTCGGTTCGGCGGTCGTCACCGACGAGTGGGTCGACGCGCACGACCAACTCGGACGCAACCGGACCTGACGCGTTGTGTCTCAGTCTCCCCGAACCGCTGAGACGTTCAGTCGTACGTAGTCAAGGGGCAGCGCGACTCGGGACATGACAGCGTCGACGAACGCCGCGC
This sequence comes from uncultured Solirubrobacterales bacterium, assembly GCA_963850335.1. Lineage (GTDB taxonomy): Bacteria > Actinomycetota > Thermoleophilia > Solirubrobacterales > Solirubrobacteraceae > Palsa-465. Next base: position 940,047 of record CAWKKY010000006.1, read on the forward strand.
GGCGATCCTCCGGCAGCCGGCTCAGATGAGCGGCGAGGATCGAGGTACGGACGAACGCCGTCGGGTCCTCCGGGTAAGTCGGCCGCTCGGTCAGCCAGCAGCGGATTGACGTGAAGCCCGAGTCAATGAGTCGGCGCTCCGTGACCTGCGGCGCTGCGAACACCCATGGAGACCAGCCGACGAGTTCCGGGTAACCGTCGGCGGCGACCGCGTCGATCGCTGCGCGCACCCGGGCGATATTGCCTGCGCCGCCGCATTGGACCTCGAGCGTTCCGCCCGGTCGGAGCGCGCGAGCCAGCCGCGGCCACATGCGGTCGTGGTCGGGCACCCAGTGAAGCGCCGCCGTCGAGACGATCACGTCGACCGGCTCCGGCACCGCGAGCTCGAGGGCGTCCTGGCACCACACCTCCGCGCGGTCGCCGAGGCGCTCCTGTGCCGCGGCGACCATATCCGCGGACGCGTCGATTGCCAGCACACGTCCCCGGGGCACGAGCGCGAGCAGCTGTTCCGTCACCCGGCCGGTTCCGCATCCGACATCAAGGATGGTCGCATTCGGCAGGATTCCGTCAAGCCGGGCGAGCACGTCGGCCGCCCACGATTGTTGGGGCGCGCTCGTGAGGTCGTACGTATCCGCGTCCCAGGGCGTTGCCATCACGCTCGATGTTCTCACGGCCCGGCCGTGACGTCATCTTGCATCAGTAGCGTGGCGATCACGCATGCCGGCCCGGTATCACCGCTTCGCGGGAAGCAGCCTCGACCGTCTTGGCGCGCTCAGTGACGGCGTGTTCGCCGTCGCGATGACGCTGCTCGTCCTTGACCTGAAAGCGCCTGCCGAGCCGTCGCGGACACAGCATCCGATCTGGTCCAACGGGGGAGGGTCATCCGAGCACGTCCTCGGCCACGACCTCTTGCACCACGTCGTGCCGCGGCTGCTGCCGTATCTCATGAGCTTTCTGACGCTCGGGATCTTCTGGGTCGGCCAGCAGACGCAGCTGTCGAGCTTCACCCGCAGCGACCGCGCGCTGACGTGGATCCACCTCACCTTCCTGTTGTGCGTCACGCTGATGCCGTTCTCGACGGGTTTGCTCGCTGAGGACACGAGCTACCGCCTCGCGCTCGCCGTCTACTGGCTCAATCTGTTCGCGCTCGGCGCGGTCCTCTTCCTCAGCCTGCGCTACGCCGACCGCGCCGACCTGCTGAGCGAATCGACGACCCCGGAGATGCGCGTGGCGCTGAGGCGCCGGATCGTCGTCTACCAGGCGCTGTACGCGCTGGCGGCGCTCACCTGTCTGATCAACACCTACCTGGCGATCGGACTGCTCGTCGCGCTCCAGCTCAACTCCGTGATCGCCCCGCGGATCGGCTTCCTCGACCGGGCGTGACTAGTGACGCGGGACACTACGTGCGGACGACCCAGACCGAGCCGCGGATCTTGCCGGTGACCGAGCGGCTGCTGGGCGACAGGGTGAACGGCACCTTGACGAGGCCGATGGCGGGCTTGGCCGGCAGGCTGAGCGTGATCTTGGTCGAGCGGGTCCGCACGGTGTAGTGCTTGCGGCCGACGACGAGCTTCGACGTCGTCGAGGTGCGCAGCGAGATTGTGACCGTCTTGGCGCCCTTCTTGACGCGCTGCGGGAATCGAGCAGGCTGATGACGCGCAGCCTCTGGGCGGTCACGTTGACGTCGTTCGGTGATGGTGCCGCTGAGGCCGCTCGAGGCGCGCGCGACGAGCCGGAGCGTGACCTTGCCGGCCGGCAGACGGGCCTTGAGCGTGGCGCCGAAGCCAAGCCGCTTGCGGCCGAGCGAACCACGTGAGGGCGCGACCCTTGAGCGGCTGTCCCTGGTCGTTGACGGCGGTCCGACGAGGCGAGTGCGCTGGCCCGGCGAGATCGTGTCCCCGGCGACCGGGGCGATGATCTGCGCCTGCGGGGGTGAACCCGGGCGCCGTGAACGACGGGGAGGTCGCGCTCGCGGCCGAGAACCCGTCGTTGACGCGTGACCCGGACCGCGCGCTCTTGGCTCGCGGCCAGCGCGGCGCCGGCAAAGTGATCTGGCCGCGGCTCGGTCCGATGTACGCCGAGCGCCAGATCTTGCCGCCGTCCGCGCTGACGTCGAAACAGTGACCTGGAGCGACTTCGTGTCCGGAGTCCGGAGCCGCGCCAGCGGAGCGCGAGCTGCTGACCGCGACGGAGATGGATCCCTCGACGCGGAGCAGCAGCTTGACGTGCGGCGGCCGCGAGCGATCCTTGCGCGCGAGCACCCGACCGTTGTAGACGAGCTCGACCGATGTTGCGCCCGGCGCGACCGGCCCGGAGAACGCGCCGCTCGTCGCCGTCGTTTGGATCTCCTCCGGTGAGCGCGAACTGGATACCCGCGTCGAGTAGCACCTTGCCGCCGGCGCCGAGTGAGCGCAGCCGGTACGGCGAGGTCGCGACCGAGGCGGCAGCGCTCGTCTGGCCGGTCGACGGGACGATCCGCGTGATCGACCCCGTTCGACGGTCCGGCGACGCCGACGGCGAACGGCCGAGTTGCTCTGCCTGGCGGGGTCGGGGACGCAGGTCGCCGGCGAGGCGTTGCGCAGCTTCAGCTGCATCCGCACAGCGAATTCGTCAAGCGCGACCACGGCGCGCGTCCAGTTCCGGGCGGAGAGCCAGGCGTTCCCCGGGATACGCGGCGGGGCTCGTGTGCTCTTCGCTGCGGCGGCGGAGGGCGACGGTCCAGGAAGTCAGCGCAGTAGGTCATGAGGTCATACGAGCACACGTTCCGACGGCGTCGCCGTCGACCGCCGGCGCGACGCGGAACCCATTGAGGCTCCTGGCGTTGAAGCGCGCGCCCTGGAGCCGTCCGGTGTCGTCGCCGGGCCACGTTTCGAATTCGGGTCGCTGCTTGCACGGCCAGACTGGTGCCGGCGTGCGGGAGCGTCAAGCCAATGCCCGAACTCGTGGGCGGCGCCCTGGACCGGATGGACGGTCGTGTTGACGATCAGCCATCCCGTATCGGTCGGTCGATGGACCGCTCGGGCTGACCTTTGAGATCGTCGAATGCCGGACCGGATGCTGGAAGCCCGGTTCGGGACAGAAGCCGCCTGATGTGCAGGTGCCGATTGGGCTGCCGCCCGTGTCGAAATCCGAAACCCCGAGGACGGCAGTCGTACATCCGTCGATGCTTGATTGCAGAGGATGGTCGCAGCAGGATCGGACGCGGGCCGGGTTGCTCGCGACCCACTGCTTCATCAGGGCGTCGATCGACGACACCAGCGGCAGAGCGCGGACCGCCTGGCCGCCGGACGCGGTCCCGCCCGTGTTGTTGCCGGCGGAGTCGATGGCAGTTGCCTCGAGCTGTCGACGGTCACCTTGCTGGCGGCGTCGATGTCGATCGAGGACGGCGAGTAGCTGCCGAAGGAAGTGCGCGAGCCGCCGGGATACAGGTACTTGGCGGCGGCCATCACCTGGTCAGGCGTCGCGCTGAAGCCAGTCTGAGCGTGGGTCAGGAGCTGGACGGACTGGAATATGGGCAGTCGTGAATTGCTCGAACGGGATCTTTTCAGCGTGAACGTGTCGTCGGTGTCGCAGTTCGGTCTCGGGTACTGGTTGATCTGGTAGGCGTCACCGGGCGGGTCGGTGGGGCTCGGGCACTGGAACGCTCCGTACGTCGGCCCAAAGTCGGCTTTGGGGAACACGATGTGGGCGGTCAGCGTCAGGTTGCCCTGCGCCGTCCACGACGATGGGAGGACGGAACTGCACCTGGTCGGCAAGGTTGTCGCGCTCGTCGGCCATGACCACGGGAGAGTTGCTCGCCTGCGGCGTCGGCGCCTGGGCCACGAGCGGGTCGCCGAAGCTCTTTCCGTTCGACGTCCCGCTCAGTTCGACGCTGATCGGCAGGTTCGGATCGCCGGGCGGTACGTTGACCGTGTTGATGTAGACGGCCGCCGTCGTTCGCTTATCGGAGTCGAGCTTGACGCCGGCAGTAGTCGGTGTGCTGCATCGCGTCCTGCGGGTTCGCGCCGGGCGAGCAGAAGAAGGTCCGCGGGATCGGAACGAACGCGGTCGGCGTTCCGCCTCCGCAGTACGTCGTGAACGTTCCGCTCGGATACCCGATACGCCTGGGCGCCGGCGTTCGGCTGGACGATCTGCCAAACGTCGATCCCCTTGACGCGGACGTCGCCGTAAGCGGCTGCGGCAGCTTGTTGAGCCCGGCTGAGGTGAAGAACACCGAGTTGCTCGTCGCCGAGATCGGCGCGGTCGGTCCCTGGACGGTCACCTCGCAGGTGATCGGGTAGCCGTAGATCGCGCTCGTCGGGCGTGAAGGTCCGCCCTGGCCGATCGGCACCGCCTTGCCGTTCTCGTTGGCGATCCAGCGGTAGGTGAAGCCGGAGGACGGGACGTTCTTCCACATGCCCTTGTCTGCAGATGTACGGCGCCGGTCGGGCCGCCGACGGTGACATACGGGCCGATCGAGGGCACGACCATGTTCTGCGGTGGGTCCGAGGGCGGCGGCGGAGGCGGCCCGGGGATCGGGAGCTCCGGCGGGGAGGTCGCAGTCGTCGAGGAGACGTAGGCGGCCTCGGCGGCGGTCAGGCCACGGTCCCAGACGCGGACTTCGTCGATGTCGCCGGAGAACTGTGTCTGCTCGATGCACTGCGAGCCGCCGGCGAAGTCGCCGATCCAGAAGTCGTTGGTGAGGTCGAGGCTGTAGCCTGATCGCCCCCGTTGGCCGGCCGCGTGCGCCGACCTCGGTGCCGTCGACATAGAGCCGCACCGTCGTGCCGTCGTAGGTGCCGAGCACCGCGTGCCAGTGGCCGTCCCAGATCGTTGTTCGGCGCGGGTGGCGTGCGGATCGTCGTGGTGCCGTTGTGGATGTAGAAGCGGACGCCCCGCTTGTCGGGCTGTTGTCGGTTGAGCCGCCGGTGTACATCGCATAGGAGGCGAACGAGCAGCCGACCTGGCCGCCCTGGGCGACGATGTTCTTCACGTTCCCGGGAGTGCTCGACGAGCGGACCCACGCGAGCACCGAGACGTTGCTCGGCTGGAGCGTCGCGAAGTTGCCGGCGTTGATGCGCTGCCCTTGGCCGGGAAGTGGAGGGCGCCGACCGAACCGCCCGTCGGCGACCGTCGTCGGCGTGCCGCCGACGTGGCCGGCGTCGCCATGACCCGACGTGTCCGGCGTCGTGCCCCCGGCGATCGAATCCAGATGCCACTCGCCGGCGAGATCAGGATCTTGGGCCACCGCGGCCGCCGGCCCAGCCAAGCCGAACGCCAACGCGACCCCTACCACAGCTAATGCGCCCCTCATGTGCGGCGACACTCTGACACACCCGGGGGCGGTTTTGCGTCAGGGTCGACCCTTAACTTTCCTCGGCGCCGGGATTCGCGGGAGACTCGGCGTCACGGTCTGGCGACCGGAGCCAGGACGGCGCGGCCGTGCGGCGCCGTCAGATCGAGTGCGGGACCGACGGGAACGATCTGCGTCGGGTTGATTGAGGTGTGCGTCACGTAGTAGTGGCGCTTGATCTGATCGAAGTCGACCGTCTCGGCGACACCCGGCGTCGCGTAGAGGTCACGGAGATAGGCGGAGAGGTGCGGGTAGTCGACGATCCGCCGGATATTGCACTTGAAGTGGCCGAAGTAGACGGCGTCGAAGCGGACGAGCGTCGTGAACAGTCGCCAGTCTGCGAGCGTCGGCTGGTCGCCAAGCAGGTAGCGCCGGGTCGCAAGCCGCTCCTCGAGCTGGTCGAGCGTCTCGAACAGCGGCCCGACCGCGTCCTCGTAGGCGCCCTGGGTTGTCGAGAACCCGGCGCGGTAGACGCCATCGTTGACGGTCTCGTAGATCAACCGGTTGAGCTCGTCGCCCTCTTTCCGGACGTCTGCGGGCCAGAGATCGAGCTCTGGGTGCTCCGCCCACGCGTCCCACTCGGAGTTGAGCATCTCGAGGATCTCGGAGGACTCGTTGCAGACGATGCGATCGGTCTGGGTATCCCACAGAACGGGGACGGTGACGCGGTCCTCGTAGCCCGGATCCGACATCAGGTAGCCGGCGCTCAGGTACGCCCAGCCGTGCAGCGGATCGGGCTCGGCGTCGCTAAAGCGCCACCCGCGCGCATCACGGATCGGGTCAACGACCGTCATCCCGATGACGTCTTCAAGCCCCTTGATCCGGCGGACGATGATCGTGCGGTGCGCCCACGGGCACGCGAGCGAGACGTACAGGTGATACCGGCCCGCTGCCGCCGGGAATCCGGACGATCCGTCGGCGGTGACGCGGTCCCGGAACGCGGACTGCTGGCGGACGAACCGCCCGTTGCGGTGCTCGCGTGGGAAATCGGAGGTGCTCATCACGCGACTCCCTTCGTCGACGCCGCGTTCGTGCCGATCACCGTCGCGAGCCAGCTGGTCGCGGCGGGGATGTGGGCGGGATCGATGTGGTGGGCGGCATCAGACTCGAGATAGGTGACCGCGAGCCCCGCCGCCTCAAGCTGCTCACGGGCGCGCCTCGCAAACGCCACGTCCATGACCGGGTCCTGACGGCCGTGGGCGATGAACACCGGCAGCCCCTCGCGGGAGGGCAGGTCGGGCTGCCAACCGTCGACCGTCGGGATGAAGCCGGAGAACGCGAGGATCCCGGCGGGCACGGGCCGATCGCCCGCAAGGCCGAGTGCGTAGCTCATCACCGAGCCCATTGAGAAGCCGCCGAGCACGGTCCGTTCCGGGGTGAGACCAGTGCGTTCCCACGTTGCGTCGTGGAACGCGGCGAGTTGGTCGTAAGCGGCGTGGAACGTGTCGTGATCCGGGTAGCCGACGCGCGGCACCGTGTACCAGTGATAGCCCGGCCAGCCGGGAATGGTCAGTGGCGCACGCGGGGTGACCACGTGCAAACGTCGGTCCGGATCAAGCACATCGGCGAGGCCGAGCAGGTCATGTTCGTCGGCGCCGCGGCCGTGGTGCAGGACGAGCAGGCCGGCGGGGTCGCCCGCGGCCGGCCGCTCGCGGTAGGTCAGGCTCATCGTTCAGACCTCCTGGCGCGCAGCGGTGCGCGGGTTGGTCAACGGGGTCAGGGCGCGCTCGAGCTGGGGGCGCAGGTGCTCGTGCTGAGCCGGCAGCCGCAACGCCTCGCCGAGGTGCTCCGGGTCCTCGTCAACGGCGAAGCCGGGCGACGTCGTCGCGATCTCGAACAGCACGCCTTGGGGCTGACGGAAGTAGATCGAGAGGAAGTAGTCACGGTCGATCACCGGCGTGACGTGCATCCCAGCCTCGGCGACGCGCTGCTGCCAGCCGACGTGGTCCTCGTCGCGGGAGTGCCAGGCGATGTGATGAACGGTGCCGGCGCCCTGAACTCCGGACTCGGCGGTGGCGTCGTAGACCCAGTGGAAATGCCGGGTGTCGCCGTCAAGTCGGTACTCGCCGGCGCCGAGTTCGGTGAACCCGAGCGTGTCGATCAAGAGATCTCGGTCGGCGTCGGTGCCGTGCGCAATGTAGGCACGGGCGCCCTCGACCCCGAGGATCGCGTGCTCAGCCGGGATCTCAGGGTGGACCGCGCGGAGGGGCGGGTTGCCGTCGTCGGCGATCACGAGCTCAAGCTGCAGTCCGTCGTAGTCCTCAAAGGAGAGTGACGACGCGTCTCGCACCGCGGGATACCCGTTGGCGGCAAGCCGCTCAGCCCAGAAGTCGAGCGCGGCCTCCGAGGCGACGCCGAGCTGAAGCCTGTGGATCATCCCGGCCCCGGCTCGGCCGCGCCGCGCGCCCGCGAATTCGAACCAGGTGAGAATCGAGCCCGGCGAGCCCTGCTCGTCGCCAAAGTAGAGGTGATACGCGTCCGGCGCATCGAAATTGACGGTCTTCTTGACCATCCGGAGCCCGAGCACGTCGGCATAGAAGTCGACGTTCCGGCGGGCGTCCCCGGTGATCATCGTGATGTGGTGCATGCCATCGAGCTTCATCGCTGCTCCTCATGCTGTCGAGGGTGAGGCCCTGCCAGGGCCCGCAAGGTTAGTTGCAAGCACAACTATAGCGGATGATATTTGCAAAGGCAACCAGTGGCGGGCCTCGGCGAGACGCACGGGCTGCGAACGATCGTGCGGACATTCTCTGCATCAATCGGCTAGAACGGCGATGACGCGTCCGGCAATCGGGAATGGTTGACAGCACAAGCATCTCTGCTATAGTTGTTATTGCAATTACTTGAAACCCGGCTTCGCAGCCCCTCCATCAGGAACGAATCCCATGAGCGTCACCACTTCAAACACCATTTCCATCCCGACCGGCACCTGGAACGTCGATCCCGCGCACTCGACGGTCGGTTTCGCCGTCAAGCACATGGGCATCGCGACCGTGCGTGGCGAGTTCACCGAATTCGACGGCACGCTCGAGATCGCCGAGGATCTGAGCGGCGCCCGCGCCTACGGCACCGTCAAGGCGCAGTCGGTCAACACGAGTGAGGCGCAGCGCGACGAGCACTTGCGCTCGCCCGATTTCTTCGACGCCGCTCAGTACGGCGACCTCACCTTTGAGTCGTCGGCGATCGAAGCGCTCGACGACGAGGAGTACCGGATCTACGGCAAGCTCACGATTCACGGCGTGACCAACGACGTCGTGCTCCGCGCCGAGGTCCAGGGCACCGATACCGACCCGTGGGGCAACGAGCGGGTTGGCCTCGAGGTCACCGGCCAGCTCTCACGCGCCGACTACGGCATGAAGTTCAACCAGGCACTCGGCAGCGGCAACATGCTCGTTGCCGACAAGGTCAAGCTCGCGCTCGACATCTCTGCTGTCAAGCAGGCCGCCTAAGCGTCTACGGTTCGCTGACCGGCGCCGCCAGTGCGCCGGTCAGCGTCTTCGTTCCATGTCAGCTACCACGCCCGCCACGACCTCCCTCAACGCGCACGAGCTCGCCGCATGGCGAGGCCTCCTCGAGGTGCACGCGCGGACCACCCAGGAACTCGACGCACAGATGCACGCCGAGCACGGCCTCTCGCTCTCGGCCTACGAGGTGCTCATGTTCCTCGATGACGCGCCCGAGCATCGGCTGCGGATGTCGGAGATCGCCGAGCGCGTTCTGCTCAGCCGCAGCGGCTGTACCCGCCTGGTCGACCGGCTGGCCGAACAGGGCTACGTCACACGATGCGCCGCGAGCACCGACGGCCGCGGTCTCAATGCGCAGCTCACGGACGCGGGCCTGGCGAAGGTCGCGGCGGCGCGCGCGACTCACCGCGACGGGATCCGCGAGTTCTTTCTGCTCCATCTCACCGCCACCGACCAGATCGCCCTCGGTGATATCTGGGCGCGGCTTCAGCGCGCTCGCGGCGTTACGGCCTGAACCGTCGGCGGCCGGGGGCTCGCCACGGCGAGGTCGAGCGTCGCGAGAAAGTCCTCATCGGGGGCGCCAGGAGGTGGTTGGCCGGCGATCACATCGATCACGGTGTGGGTCCAGTGCTCCCAGTCCGGCCGCAGCGCCGGCTCCAGCCGTCCGACCGTGACGGCGAAATCGAGGATCGCGGTCGCGACCGCCTGCGCCATCTCGGCGATGTTCGTGTAGCCGCGGAGCGGACCGCGGACGTCGCCAACGTCGGTGACGGCGATCCGCCGTCCGGCCGCGGCGAAGCTGAGGTTGAGGTGGGTCTCAACGCCGTAACCGCCGGGGAGAGGACCGACTGGGACGGTTGTGTCGAGCACTCGAAGTCCGCTCAGCGGAGTCGGGTCACACCGCCGTCCGTAATCCGGGAACAGGGCGTCGACCAACGGCCAGTAGATGGCGGGCATGACCACCCGTCGGCGGCCGTCGGTGAACGCCGCGACCACCATTTCCGCCCGAGTCTCGACGGTGGCGGAGCGCAGGGCCGCCGGGATGTTCGTCGTCCACCGGAATAGGTCGGCATCGACACAGCAGAGATAGCGCGTCGGGCAGCGCTCGAGCGCGGCCGCGATGGCGCGTCCCTTGCCCGGTGGCGCGGAGATCACCTCGATGCCGAGCCGGTGGGCGATGGCTGCGGAATCGTCCGTCGACGCGCTGTCCACGAAGCACACGTGATCGCCCGGCCGGGCCGTGGCCTGCGCCTCGGAGACGACGCCCGCGAGCGTCGCCCCCTCGTCACGCCCGATCACCGCAAAGGTGAAACACTCACAGCTCGACTGTGATCCCCGCACGGCGCACATGGTAAGTCGCGAAGGCGACGAGGCCCCCGGGGAACACGACGCCGGGACGGGTCGCGGTGGTCGAGAGCGCCCGCTCGTCCTCATCTCAGGAGTCGATCCGCTCGCGCAGGTGGGCGGCCACGAAAGCTACGTCCTCGCCCACGCACTCGCCGCCCGGGCGGCGGGGTATGCGCCGCACATCGTCTGTGTCGGCGCGAGCGCTCGCAGTATCCGCACCGAGTATGGGGTTGTGCACCACGTACGCACGCCGCTTCGCCATTTTCTGCTGGCGCCCGTCCACCGGCGACCGGTGGCGGATGCCGTGGCCGACCTGCTGACGTACGAAACGGGCCGGAAGGGGAGAGCGGGGACCGGCGACGGCCGCCCCTACGTCGTCCACGGATTCGGCACATGGGCGGCGACCGCAGTGAGCGCGTGCCAGACGCTTCGGCAGCGCGGTGTTCCGGCGGTGCCGGTCGCGAGCGCCTACACGACCGTGAGCCACGAGTGGCGGGCGGTCCTCAGCGGCCTGGCGCTCCGCCGGGATCCACGCGCGAACCTGTGGTTTCGGGCCTGGCATCCGTGGGTGCGCACGGCGATCGCCGCGACGGAACGGCACGGATACCGAAACGCGCGGCTGATGCTCGTCAACTACGACTCGGTCGCGGAACTGCTGCGGGTCGCCCACGGTGCCGGAGCGGAGATCCGTCGCCTGCCGTACGCGGCGCCGGCGGCGTTTCGGACAGGCGAGCGAGCATTCGAACCGGTTCCGCCCCCGGTCGCCGCCCTGGGCGCCGCTGACGCGCCGCTGATCGTCTCGGTGTCGCGTCACGATCCCCGCAAGGGCCTGCATGTGCTGCTGCACGCCCTCGCCCGGCTGCGCGACGAGGGCGCCAGCTTCCGCGCCTGCCTCGTCGGGCCCGGCCGGCTGTTGGGCGCCCATCGCAGTCTCGCCGCGAGCCTCGGCCTGAGTGACCGCGTCGCGATCCCCGGCCGGGTCGATGATGTCGGTCCCTACCTGCGGTGTGCCGACGTGTTCGCGCTCCCCTCGCTCCAGGAGGGCAGCGGTTCGGTGTCGCTCGTTGAGGCGCTCGAGGCGCGTACGGCGGTCGTCGCCTCGCGGTGTGACGGCATTCCCGAGGATCTCGTCAACGGTCGCCACGCTCTGCTCGTGGCGCCGGGAGACCCGTGCCTGCTCGCGGATGCGCTCGCGCGGGTGCTCGGCGATCCACGGCTCCGCGACGCGCTGTCCGCGCGCGGACACGCGCTGCATCGCGAGCGGTTCTCGCCCGAGCGGTTCGTCGCTGCCATGCGCGACACCTACGCCGAGGTGTGCGCGGCGCCGGCCGCAGAACTGTCTCGAAGCCCCGCTACGTTTGCCTGACCGATGTCCGAGTCCGATGGCGCAGCCACCCACATCGTCGGCCGGGTCGCCGAACTCTGGCGTTTCCCGGTGAAGTCGATGGCCGGCGAACCGCTCGAGGAGGCGGAGCTGGCCTGGCACGGCCTGGCCGGCGATCCGAGATCTGGGTCAAGACGCCGGACGGCGACGAGCTCGACGTGGTCGATCCCGTGCTTGCCGCCGGGCTCGCCCCCGGGGCGCGCGCGATCAAGCTCGACCGTGGCATTTTCGACGCGTTGCCGATCTCGCTGCTCTCCCGCTAGAGCCTTGCCGGTATCGCCACGCTCGTCGGCCGGTCCCTGGAGTCGCGTCGTTTCCGCGCCAACATCGTGGTCGATGCTGAGGGCGCCTTCCCGGAGGACGCGTGGGTGGGGACGACGCTCGAACTCGGAGCGGCTCGCGTCCGAATGGATGCGCGCGACCAGCGATGTGCGCTGATCAACGTTGACCCCGCGTCCCTGGAGCGCGATCCGACGGTGCTGAAGACGATCGGGCGCGAGCGCGATACCTGCCTCGGCGTGTACGGCTCAACCGTGCAGCCGGGCGTCATTCGCGTCGGCGACGCCGTCGCGATCTGCGGCTGACGTGTACCGGGCTCCGAGTGTCCTGCCGAGCGTGCGGTGTGTCGGCGTGCAGCCGACCAGCGTGGCGCGGGTCAGGGCGATCGCGTGAGCCTGAGCGAACGCGAGCGGGAGACCGGGGAGCGGGGGGCGGCACCAGCATCGCGGTGGCCCGGCGGCGTGCGGGCAGACGGCGACCTCGACCGGTCCCGTGACGAGGTCACGGAGCCGCGCGGCTTCGTCGTCGAGGGCGCTGACGTCTCCGTCCGGGACCCAGTCGAACAGCAGGTGAGGCGCGGCCGGGTCGGCCCCAGCGAGGATCTCGGAGATGTCGTGACACCTGAGGGCGGCGGCCCCGACGAACACCGCGGGGTTCGTTGCGCCGGACGCCGGCGTGCGGATGAACGGCACGCGTTCGATCGCGGTGAACCCCTCGTCGGCGGACGGCGGCTCGAGCTCTCGGAGCGCCCGCATCTGCGAGGTCGGCAGCATCAGCCACGGCTCCCGCCTGGCGGCCGCACGGATCTGATCGGGCGTCGGTAGCGAGCCAAACCGCTCGAGCAAGCGCAGGACGAGATTGACCTGCGCCTCGGTGAGCGGGGTGTCGATCCACACGCAGTGGGTCGCGAGGGCGTGGCGCGTCGCGGTCTCGATCACGCGGCTGCGGGACTCACGGGTCAGGTAGGTGTTGTCGAGGACGGCACGCCGGACACCGGCGGCGAGCTGTGCGTCGAGATCCGCCGCGAGGGCACGCAGCGAACCACCGCGCTCGTCGCGGTTCAGCCGAGCGTGACCACGCTCGACGTAATCGGCGGCGATCCGACTCTTGCCCGCGCCGGGGATCCCCATCACGACCACGACCTCCCCGTCCTGAGAGTCGCGCGACGCCGAGCGGCGGGCGGGCGGCGACGCGCCCCCGAACGCGGCGGTCAGAGCCGCGCGTTCGGCCTCGCCGAGCTCGAGCGTCGCCGCCCTCGCCGATGAGCGTGCGCTCTCCGGACGGCCTGCCCCGGGAATCGCCACGACCGACGGCGAGAGCGAGAGCAGCCAGGCGAGCGCCACCTCCGCGGGCGTGGCGTCGTGAGCGCCGGCGATCTCCGCCAGCTCGCTGCGGCGTAGCAGCGGAGGGGCGCGGCGAGGTCCACCGAGCGGGGAGTGGGCGAGCAGGGTGAGTCCGCGCTCGTCACAGCGCGCGAGCACTCCCCCGCGGATGGCTCGGTCATCGAGCGGACTCAGCGCGACCTGAACCGCGGCGACGGGCGCCAGCTCGAGTGCCTCGTCAAGCTGGGTGCGATTGACGTTCGCCACGCCGACGCGCCGCACGAGGCCGCGATCGACGAGTCGCCCCAACGCGCGCAGCGACGTTTCCCACTTCACCCGAGGGTCGGGCGCGTGGAGGAGGTAGAGGTCAATCTCTCGGCCGCCGAGTGCTCTGAGGCTGGCCTCGCAGTCCGCCGCGATCGTCTTGGCTCGGCCGTCCGGAACCCAGCCGCCGCCCGGCCGCGCCATCCCGCCCTTGGTGATGATCCGCGCCCGTCCGCCCGGATCGGCGTCGCCGCGCAGAGCGCCGGCGAGGAGCCGCTCGCCGTCGCCGGGTGCCGCCCCGTACGCGTGGGCGGTGTCGAACACGGTGATGCCACCGTTCGCAGCCGCCGTGATCGTGGTGCGCGCGGTGTCTTCATCCGCGGGGAGACGCAGACATCCGAGCCCGATCCGGAGCTCCGCGTTCTCAAGCCAGGCCACGCGCGGAATTGAACCGGGTAGCGTCCCCGTCGACCAAACCGATTGAAGGGACGAGCGCAATGGGACTCCTGCGTCGACATGATGGACCTGGTGGTACGCGTTACCAGATGCGAGAGAAGCTGTTCTCGATCGGCGACGACTTCTGGATCGAGACCGCCGATGGAGACCGGGCCTTCAAGGTAAACGGAAAGGCGCTGCGCATCCGCGACACGTTCGTACTCGAGAGTCCGTCGGGAGAGGAGCTGCTGGGGATCCAGGAGCGCAAGCTGCGGATCCGCGACACGATGGAGATCGAGCGCGACGGGGACACGGTCGCGACGATCAAGAAGGCGCTGATCACGCCCTTGCGCGACCGGTTCTCGATCGAGCTCGAGGACGGTGGCGACCTTAGCGCCAAGGGCAACTTCGTCGATCACGAGTACGAGATCGAGCGTGATGGCGACACGATCGCGGAGATCTCGAAGCGCTGGTTCAGGATCCGCGACACCTACGGGATCGAGGTCGCCGACGGGGAGAATGCTGCGCTGATCCTTGCCGCCGCCGTGTGCATCGACGAGATGTCCCACGACTGATCGGCAGGGGCGCGCGATGTTCCGCCTCCCGCAATCGGGCTAGGATCCGCGGCATGGCGTAGGGGGAGTCGAAGAGCAGGACCGCTTCTGGGGCGCGTTCGCGGTCGGGCAGGGCCGACAGCCGACGTTCCCGTACATCCGCGGATCAACCGCGAGAAAGGACGGGCAATGCAGCACATCATCAGCGTCCGCCGCCTGGCGGCGCTCACCCTGACCGCCGCGGCCATTTGTGCGATCGGGGGACAGGCCGCCGTCGCGGCGCCGACGAGTGCGGTCACGAGGACGTTCTCGTACATCGCGAAACCGAACTCCAAGACCGGGACGGTTGTCAATATCGATTCGCTGGTCATCAACGCCCGATGCACGCCCAACGGATCGCCGCTGGTGTTCGCGTTCTCCAAGGCGCCTGCCGCCGACATCTTCTCCCGGGTGTTCGATGGGGCTGGTCGGTTGCACGTCCAAAAGAACACGTCGTTTACGAACAAGACAAAGGGCATTCAGCTATCGCCGGGCAGCAACGATTTCGACTCCACAGGGTCTGTGCTGTTCGAAACGCTGGCCGGCCAGGTCGTCACCGTGAACATCGCGTTTGACAACAGCACGACGCTCGCCAGGCGCAACCTCTGCACGGTGTTCGGCTCGTACATCGCCACGTGATCGGGCTGGGGGAGGCGCGTCAAGGTACGCGCCTCCCTCACCCGTCAGAATCGGCGAGGTGCCCTGCGACTGGCTGCTCGTCGACGGATCGAGCTTCATCTTCCGTGCCTACTACGGCGCCCAGCGCCGCGTCACGGATCCCCGCGCCCTGCGGACCGCGGCGATTGGCGCCTTCCTCGACCGCCTCGCCGCGCTGATCAGCCAGCGCCGGCCGGCCCGGATCGCCGTCGCCGACGATGCCGACTGGCGTCCGCAGTGGCGCGTGGAGCAGCTGCCGAGCTATAAGGAGCACCGCACCGCGGAGCCGGTCCCGCCGGGTCTGGTGCCCCAGATCCCGGTGATCGACGGCGTTCTCGCCGCGATCGGAGTGGAGGTCATCGGCGCGCCGGACTACGAGGCCGAGGACGTGATCGCGACGCTCGCCGCACGTGCCGCGGGAACTGTCGAGATCGCAAGCGGCGATCGTGATCTGTTCGCCCTCGTCGAGGACCCGCGCGTGCGCGTGCTGTACCCGGAGAAGACGGGCCTGTCCGTCATCGACGAGGCCGAGATCACCCGTCGCTACAAGATTCCCGGACGGCGCTACGGCGACTTCGCGCTGCTGCGCGGGGACCCGTCCGACGGGCTGCCGGGGCTGCGCGGCGTCGGAGCGGTCACCGCCGCGGCGATGATCCGCCGTCACGGCGACATTGCCGGTGTCCTGCGCGAGCGCGAGCTGCGCGAGGCGGACCGCGAGTACCTCGAACGTGCGGCGCGCGTCGTGCCACCGGCCGCGGACCTGGAGATCGAGCTACCGGCCGGACGGCGTGAGCGCTACCCGGCGGATCCCGGGGCGCTCGCCGAGCTCGTTGAGCGCTACGGGATCGCCGAACCGAGTGAGCGGTTGCTCGCCGCGCTTGGACTCGCGTGATCGGTCGACGCGGTCCGCTCTCAGCGGGGGTGCGGGCCGGCGCTCACGGCGTCCCTGACGGCGCGAGTCAGCTCGTCCGTGGAGGCGGTGCCACCCAGGTCAGGCGTCCGGATCCCGCCGTCGGCGAGCACCCGCTCGATCGCGCCGATCACGTCGTCGGCGGCATCCGAGTGGCCGAGGTGCTCGAGCATCATCGCGGCGGACCAGATCGCGCCGAGTGGATTGGCGACTCCTCGCCCGGCGATGTCCGGGGCCGAGCCGTGGACCGGTTCGAACATCGACGGGAAGTCGCGCTCGGGATTGAGGTTGGCCGATGGGGCGATCCCGATCGAGCCGGCGACGGCCGCGGCCAGGTCGCTGAGGATGTCCCCGAACAGATTCGATCCCACGATCACGTCGAAGTCGTACGGTCGGAGCACGAGCTTCGCGCAGAGCGCGTCGATGTGCTCCTTGCCGAGCTGCACCTCGGGCCGCAGCGCGGCGCGCTCGGCAACGATCTCATCCCAGAACGGCAGCGTGTGGACGATGCCGTTCGATTTCGTCGCCGAGGTGAGATGACCGCGGCGCCGGGTGGCAAGCTCCAGCGCATAGTCGACGATCCGCGTGACCCCGGAGCGGGTGAAGATCGACTCCTGTATCGCCAGTTCGTCGGGGAAGCCTCGATTGAACCGGCCTCCGGCCTCGCTGTATTCACCTTCCACGTTCTCCCGGACGACGACGAAGTCGACGGCGTGGCCGGTGGCCGTGGTGAGCGGGCTCGGGAGCCCGGCGAACACCCGGATCGGACGGAGGTTGACGTACTGGCGAAAGCCACGCCGGATCGGGATCAGCAGTCCCCACAGCGACACGTGGTCGGGGACGTCGGGTGCTCCGACGGCACCGAGGAAGATCGCCTCGAAGCCGCGCAACTGCTCCAGTGCGTCGGGCGGCATCATCGCTCCCTCACGCCGGTAGCGCTCGCAGGACCAGTCGAACGTCTCGAACTGCAGCTCGATCCCGTGGGGCGCGCAGACCGCCTCGAGCACGTGGCGTGCGGCGGGCAGAACCTCCTGCCCAATGCCGTCGCCGGGGATGGCTGCAATGCGGTGCGTGGGAATGGCGAACCTTCTCTTCTGTCAGTCGCCCGTCGATCTGGAACATACCGCGGGTGAGCAACGACCTGCTCGCCGTGCTGGTGCTGTCACTCGTCGCGCTGGCGAACCCGACGCTGCTCGCCGCGGTCACGGTGATGATGCTGATCCCCAATCCCAAGCGGCTGATGGTCGGCTACCTGCTCGGTGCGTACGTGGTGAGCATCGCCACCGGTCTGCTCGTCGTGTTCCTGCTGCACGGTTCGAGCGCGGAGCGTGCCTCTCGACACAAGATCAGCCCCGTGGAGGACATCATCGTCGGCGTGCTCTGCGGGCTTGTCGCCGTGCTTCTGGGAACCGGACGCGACCGGTCGTGGCGCGAGCGCCGGCAGCGGAAGAAGGCGGTGAAGCAGAGGGCCAAAGAGGACGCGGGGAAGCCGACTGAGGCATTGCCCTTACGCCTACTTGGCAAGGGGGACCCAAAGCTCACCTTCATCGTCGGCGCGGCGCTGAACCTCCCCGGCGTCTCCTACATCGCCGCGCTCGACCACATCCACCGACATGACCCGGGAGCGGTTGCCACGGTGGCGCTCGTCGTGTTCTTCTGTGTGATGCAGCAGGGGTTTCTCGAGGTGCCGCTGATCGGCTACGCGTTTGCTCCGGAGCGGACCCAGGATGCGGTCGGCCGGTTCCGGGCCTGGATGGGACGCAGCGGTCGCACCGCCGCGGTGATCGGAGCGTCGGTGATCTGCGCGTGGCTGCTCATCAGAGGCATCAGCCACTTGCGTCCCACGTAGGATCTAAGCGTGGTCGAGTCGACGGCAGGAGTCGCGGATCCGCGGTCAGGTCAGGGCGAGCAGCGCCGCCCGGCGATCGTCGCGGTCGACGACGAACCCGCCGTCCTGGCCGCGGTCGCCCGCGATCTGCGCCGGGGCTTTGGGGAGCGCTACCGCGTGATGCGTGCCGCCTCCGGTGCAGAGGGCCTTGAGTTGCTGGGGCAGGTCCGGGCCCGAGGCGAGCAGGTGGCGCTCCTGATCGCCGATCAGCGTATGCCCGGACTCTCCGGGACCGACTATCTCGTCCGGGCCCGGGGGATTGTTCCCGAGGCCAAGCGGGTGCTGCTGACGGCCTACGCCGATACCGAGGCGGCAATCCAGGCGATCAACGAGGTCTCACTCGACTACTACCTGCTGAAGCCCTGGGACCCTCCGGAGGAGCAACTGTTTCCGGTGCTGGAGGACCTCCTGACGACATGGGAGGCGGGCGCGGCGCTCGAGTCGGGCGGGCTGCGGGTCATCGGGCACCGCTTCTCCAAGCAGTCGCATGACGTCCGGGACTTTCTGGCCCGCAACCGAGTACCGCTCAGGTGGCTCGACGTCGAGCGTGACAGCGAGGCGCGCGAGTTGCTCACCGTGGTCGGCGTGGACGCGGACCGTCTGCCGGTGGCGCTCCTCGAGGACGGGTCGGTGCTCGAGCGCCCGACGATGCTCGAGCTTGCCGAGCGGCTCGGAATCTCGACCCAGCCGGGCGGCGACCACTACGACCTCGTGATCGTCGGCGGCGGTCCGGCGGGTCTCGCCGCTGCGGTCTACGGAGCGTCGGAGGGACTCCACACGGTCCTGGTCGAGCGCGAGGCGCCCGGCGGTCAGGCGGGTCAGTCGAGCCGGATCGAGAACTACCTCGGTTTTCCGGTTGGCCTCAGCGGCTCCGACCTCGCGCGGCGGGCGACCGACCAGGCGCGGCGGCTGGGGGCGGAACTCCTGACCGTGCAGGAAGCGGTGTCGCTCGACGTCGAGGGTGCGGCGCGGCTCGTCCGGCTCAGCGACGGGGGTGTCCTCAGTGCCAACACGGTGCTCGTCGCCTCAGGGGTCTCGTACCGGAAGCTCGACGCGCCCGGCTTCGCCGAGCTCACGGGCGCAGGTGTCTATTACGGGGCCGCCATGACCGAGGCACGCTCGTGCGCGGACCAGCACGTCGTCATCATCGGCGGCGCGAACTCGGCGGGGCAGGCGGCGGTCTACTTCAGTGGGTACGCCGGGCGGGTGACGATGCTCGTGCGGGCCGACTCGCTCGCGAAGTCGATGTCTCACTATCTGATCGAGCAGATCGCGGCCGTCCCCAACATCGAGGTGCGCACCGGTGCGGTGGCCGTAGCCGCAGAGAGGGCGAACGACCATCTCCGGGCATTGCGGATCCGGGCGAGTGACGGCACGGAAACCGTGGAGAACGTCGATGCGTGCTTCGTCTTCATCGGCGCCTCCCCGCGGACGGACTGGCTCGAGAGCGTCGTCGCCCGGGATGAGCGTGGGTTCATCCTGGCCGGACCCGATGTCCCGGCACAGGGGTGGCCGCTCTCCAGAGATCCGTACGTGCTCGAGACGAGCGTTCCCGGCGTTTTCGTCGCCGGGGACGTGCGAACGCGCTCGATCAAGCGGGTCGCGAGTGCGGTCGGGGAGGGGTCGATGGCGGTGTCGCTCATCCACGAGTACCTGGCGAGCGCATGACCGAGCCCGAGCATCCGACGCTTGAGGACCTGCGCCAGATCGACCTATTCGACGGACTCGACGACGACGAGCTCGCCCGCTGGCAAGCGGTCGCGGTGATCCGCGAGTTTCCGGCCGACGCGGTCGTGGCCGAGGCGCGGGACGCGACCGCCGGCGTGTTCCTGCTGTTGGGCGGGGTCATTCAGGGCTTCGTGTTCGAGTCCGGCCGGCTCGAGCCGGTGACGCGGCAGGTCGCGCCGACGTGGATGGGCGCGATCACCGCGATGACCGAGACGGGTTTTGCCGGGGAGATGCGCGCCGTGGCCGATGTTCGCCTCGCGGTCATCACCCCCGAGGACTTCACCCGCGTGGTGCTGACCCAACGCGAGGTCCATCGCCGCGTAATGCGCGCGGTGCGGACCGTCTCGGCGAGAACCGCCGCCCGCGAACAGAGTCGTGAGCGGCTGGCGTCGCTCGGCACGATGGCGGCCGGCCTCGCGCACGAACTCAACAACCCGGCAGCGGCCGCGCGGCAGGCGGCGGCGGACCTCGCCGAGTCGGTCGACGTCCTTGCCTCGACGATCGGTCTGTTCGTCGAATCGGGCATCGAGCGCGAGCAGGCGGCGGAACTCGTGGCGATGCAGCGAGAGGCGATCGAGCGGGCCATGTCGCAGGACGGTGCTGGTGTGTCCGCCCTCGACGCCGCCGACGCAGAGGATGCCCTGCAGGACGTTCTCTCGGACATGGGTGTCGCCGAGCCGTGGCGGGTGGCCGAGCCGCTCGCCGCTGCGGGGATCGATGCCGCGTGGGTTGAGCGCCTCGCCCAGAGCGCTGGGCCGGTGGCGGACGCGGCGGTCGCCTGGATCGCGGCCTCGCTGACGGCGCGTGGGCTTGCGCGCGAGATCGCCGAATCGACCGATCGGATGGGGAAGCTCGTCAAGGCGATCAAGTCCTACGCCTTCATGGACCGCGGCGAGCTTGTCGAGACCGATATCCACGAGGGGCTTGAGACGACGCTCCTTGTTCTCGGCCACAAGCTCAAGCACACCTCGATCGAGGTCCGACGTGACTACGACCGCTCGCTGCCGAAGCTGACCTTGCGCGGGTCGGAGCTCAACCAGGTCTGGACCAATCTGCTGGCGAACGCGATCGAGGCGCTCGGCGAGTCGGGCACGCTCGAGATCGTCACGGTCCGCGACGGAGCGTGCGCCCGAGTCGACATCATCGACGACGGGCCGGGTATCTCGCAGGACGTTCAGAGCCGAGTCTTCGACCCGTTCTTCACCACCAAGGACGTGGGCGAAGGAACCGGGCTCGGGCTCGACACCGCCCGTCGGATCGTGACCGAACGGCTCGGGGGTTCGATCGAGTTCGAGTCGCGACCTGGGCGGACGGTGTTCCACGTGTGGTTGCCGCTCGGCGGCGCCGCGACGCAGGCGTGACGCGTCCCGGCGCCCGGTCATCAGGAGCCTTCGATGAATCCGGGCCGGCTGAAAGCGGGGTCGGGATAGCTATAGAAGCCGTGTCCGCTCTTGAGGCCGACGTGACCGCGGTCGACGTAGGCCTTGAGAAAGCGGGCGTTGCGTCGTAGTTGACGCTGCCAGATGAGTTTGCGCGCCCAGTAATCGGTGATCTTCCACGCGGTGTCGATGCCGACGGCGTCGAGCATTCCGAACGGGCCGATCGGGAACTTCATGACGCCCATCCACGAGCGATCGATGTCCTCGATCGAGGCGACGCGGCGCTCGGCCATGGTGATCGCCTCCCGGTTCACGGCGGTGTACATCGCGTTGAACACGTAGCCGTGGTGCTCGCGGTGCAGGGCGATCGGGATCTGGCCGATGCTCCGGGCGAACTCGCGCACGACCCAGCTGACCTCCGGCGAGGTGCCGCGGTGAGGCATGACGTCGGCGACGTTGTTGATCCACACGGGCAGGTGGAAGTGCAGGGCGAGCAGGCGGTCCGGGCGGCCGGACGCCTCGGCGAACTGCGAGGGGAGCAGCGTCGACGTGTTGGTCGCAAAGATCGTGCGCTCCGGGCACACGGCATTGAATTCGGACAACACCTGTCCCTTGAGCTTGGGGTCTTCGGGGATGGCCTCGCAGAGGACGTCCGCGTCGGCGGCCGCATGGGCCCGGTCGCTTTGTGTGGTGATCCGTGCCAGGGCCGCTTCCTTGACCTCGGGGCCGATCGACCCGGCCCGCACGAGTCCGTCGGCATAGGCGGCAATCGCGACGGTCGCGCTCTGAAGCGCCTCGGACGCCACGTCGTAGAGCACGACATCGAAGCCGTGGCCGGCGCACTGAAAGGCGATCTGTTGCCCCATCGTTCCGGCGCCGACCATCACCACCCGGTGAATGTCCTCAACGCGCATCGTTGCTCCTCCTCGTTCTCGAGTTCCGGTCTCCGCACAGTTTGATGGGGCGCCCTCCGTCGACGCGGCGCGCTCCCTCGACGCGGGTCAGGCGGCCTCGGCCGGCTCGGACGCTGCCTGGAGATGGAGGAGCTTGAGGATCGCTGGAGGGTCGGTCGGCGGTGAATAGAGGAAGCCCTGGCCGAGGGTGGCCCGGATCGCCATGAGCCGTTCGGCCTGTTGCCACTGCTCGATCCCCTCGGCGATCACGTCGACCTGGAGGCTCTGGCCGAGATTGATGATGCCCTCGACGAGGTTGGCGTTCTGCGGATCTCCGTCGAGTTGGTCGATGAACGACTTGTCGATCTTGAGCACGTCGACCGGGAACTGACGCAGGTGCGAGAGCGCGGAGTAACCGGTTCCGAAGTCATCGATCGCGACCCGGACCCCGAGCTGCTTGAGTGCGTGCAGCCGACGGACGAGCGCATCCGGATCATCGGCGAGCAGTCCCTCGGTGATCTCGAGGATCAGCAGACTGGGTGCGACCCCGGTCCGCTTCAGGACGTCCGCGACGTGGCCGGGAAAGGCGTCGTCCTTGAGCTGGCGGATGGAAACGTTGACGCTGATTTGGATGGGCGCGGCGCTGGGTGCGGCACGCTGCCATTCGCTCGCCTGGCAGCAGGCACGCTCGAGCACCCATTGGCCGAGCTCGACGATCAGCCCGGTTTCCTCGGCGAGCCCGATGAAGCGCTCGGGAGCGATGCGACCCCGGGCGGGATGCCGCCAGCGCACCAGCGCCTCGACGGCGACCATGCGCGAGGTGTCCAACCAAACGATCGGCTGGTAGTCGAGATAGAACTCATCGCGCGCCAAGGCCTGCTGGAGCTCGGTGCGCAGCTCGAAGCGATCAAGGGCGGACTTGTGCATGCTCGGTTCGAACGCCTGCACGGAGCTCTTGCCGTTCGCCTTCGCTGCGTACATGGCGGTGTCAGCGTTGCGCAGCAGTTCGTCGGCTTGGATCGAGCTGTCGCTCACGGCGACCCCGATGGACGCGGTCACCTGCAGCTCGCGGCCCTCAAGCACGAATCCCTGCTCCAGGGCATCGAGGATGCGCGCCGCGATGCCCCGCGCCTCCTCTGCGTTGACGACGCCGTCGAGCAGCACCGCGAATTCGTCGCCACCGAGCCGAGCGGCCGTGTCGGTCGCACGCACGAGCGGGTCGATCCGTGCGGCCACGTGCTGCAGCAGCGCGTCGCCGGCGCCGTGTCCGAGGCTGTCGTTGATCGTCTTGAAGTCGTCGAGGTCGATGAACAGCACCGCCAGCGGGCGTCGGCTCCGCAGCCCGGCCGCCAGCGCGTGCTCCAAGCGGTCCTCGAACAGCGCCCGGTTTGCGAGGCCGGTGAGTGCGTCGTGGAACGCCTGGTGCCGTAGCTCGTTCTCCATCGCGACCCGCTCGCTGACGTCGCGCATGTTGAGCACCAGACCGCCGACGGCAGGATCGGAGAAGCGGTCCTTGGCGACGATCTCGACGTCGACCCAGCGTCCGTCGACGTGCCCGAGCCGAACGTGCACGGTTCCTCCGCCGCTCCCGGTGGCGGTCGCCCGCAGGAAGCTCTCGAACAACGCTTGATCATCCGGATGCGCGGCTGCGGTGATCGCCGTGTCCGTTTGTGAGCCCGGCTCGACGCCGAGCAGACCGCGGACCGAGGCGGCTTGCCAGCGCACGCAGAGGTCGCGGCCCAACACGGTGACGACCTCGCTCGCGTCGTCGACGAGCGCACGGACCCGCCGCTCGCTGCGGCGCTCCATCGCGCGCTCCTTGTCCGCCAGGGCGCTCCGCCGGCTCACGCTCGCCAGCCGCCAGCCAAGGACGGCGAGCAGCCCAACCCCCAGGAGCATCGAGCTGATCGACAGCCACAACGAACGCGAGAGCGCCTGTGCGGCGATGGTCCGCTGATGCCGCGCGGCCACCTGAGCGTCCCGGTCCATACGATCCAGGATGGGCTGAAACCGACCCTGGATCCGCACCAATGAGATGCGTGACTTCGCCCCGACATCCTGGGACGCGCCGAAGGCTTGTAGCGACGCGGCAAACAACCGCTGCGCGTCACTCGCCAGCCGCTGCGCGTCGGGTCCCGGCTCCAGCTTGGTCAGCTGCGCGGTCTCGGCGTTCAGCTCAGTCAGAATCCGGGTGCCATCGCCGACGACCTGTCCCGATCTCGACAGGTCGGCCGTCCCCGCCAGTACCAGCGTGTTTGTGCGCCATTTGAAGGCGCTCATCTCCTGGCTGGACGCTTGAATCTGCTCAGCGACGACCTGGGCGCGGCGGTGCAGGTCCGAGGATTGGTGAGAGACAACCGCCGCGGCGACCATCGCCAGGACGACGAGCACCGAGACCATGCCTGCCAGCGGCACAGCCCACGGGGAACTCCCGGAGCGAGAACGACGGCGACGCGGACCAACACCAATCATGAGTACTCGCTGCCCTTATCGGCGAGCGAATGCGTGTGTCACCCGGTAGAAGCCCACCCGCGCGGTCCGTAATCCACCACCCGGTAGGCTCGACCTCCGTGGAAGCCGACGGGCCCGGCCTGCGTGACCTCGGCGGCTGTGCGCACCTGTAGCTCATCACCCATCTGCACGGCTCCACGCTCGAGATCTCAGGAGTGCGCTTGGCGTGATGTGTACAACAGTTGTACACAAGGCGCCGAGGGGTGTCGACCTCCTCGACGGAACGCCGGTGCTCGACGTCAAACCGTACGTGCCGACGTTCGACTCGGTGGCCGCCGAGCGCAGCGGGTGGCTCGAGGAGGTCGCCGAGCGTGTCCACGAAGTCACCGCCGACCGTCGGTTCGACGGGTCCTAGCCCCGCGGGATCAGACTCCGGGTGGGCGACGCGACGGCGGCCGCTCGACCCTGTCCCGGTACTTGAGTCCTGAACCGTTCGGAGTACAGTGCGGCCTACCGACGCGCGTGGCAGGCAGCTGTGTCGCCCGCAGCCATCGAAGTGAGATAGGAGCAGTCATGCCGGTCGTGCCGATTCGAGAGATTCTGGATCCGGCCTTCGCCGACCGCTACGGCGTCGCGGCCATCAACGTGGTCGACGATCTCTCCCTCGACGCCGTGCTCGAGGCGGCCACCGAGCTCGACGCGCCGCTGATCGTGCAGACATCGCTCAAGACCGTGAAGTCCTACGGTGCGAAGGTCCTGTACAGCATGTGGCGTGCCCGGGCCGACGCGGTTCCGATCCCGGTGTCGCTGCACCTCGATCACTGCCCGGACCGCGCGTGGATCTCGATCTGCCTCGAGGCGGGATGGAATTCGGTCCTGTTCGACGCCTCCGAGCTCGACGTCGCTGAGAACACGCGCCAGACGATCGAGGTCGTCGCCGAGGCCGAGCGCTACGGCGCCCAGGTCGAGGGCGAGATCGAGAGCGTGCTCGGGGTCGAGGACGGCGTCGGGTCTGACGAAGCAGGCCTCGTGCACCCGGTCGATGTTTCGGCGAAGTTCATCGAGGACACCGGCATCTATTCGTTCGCCCCCGCGATCGGGACGGCTCATGGGCTGTACAAAGCAGCACCGGAACTCCAACCGGACCGCGTCAGTGAGCTCGTCGCGTTGCATCCGATCCCGATGGTGCTTCACGGCGGGACCGGGCTGGACCAGGCGCAGTTTTCCGACTTGATCTCCCGTGGTTGCGCGAAGGTGAACATCTCGACGGCGCTCAAGATCGCGTTTGTCGACGCCCATCGCGACTATCTCGATGCGAACCCTGGCAAGCACGACCCGCCCTCGATGCTGGGGCATGTCCACGCCGCGGTGAAGCAGATGGCCACGAACCACATCGCGATGTTCGGCTCGGCGGGTAAGGCCGGCGGCGTCCGCGCGGCTACAAGCTAGTGTCCCGTTTGGCCAGTTCGTTTGCCGTCGAGGCGCCCCTGGCGGCGCCTGGCTGTGTCCTCGAATCCTTGTGTGGCGCTGCCACACGTCGGATTCTGCGTCCTGGCCAGGCATCCACCAGTGGCACCTCTTGGTGCCAACGCACTCACCAAACGGGACACTGCCGGCGATGCCGGCACTGATCTTCGATTGCGACGGTGTCCTCGCGGACACCGAGCGCGACGGGCACCGCGTTGCGTTCAACGAAACCTTTGAGGAGGTCGGTCTGCCGGTCTTCTGGTCTGAACAGGAGTACGGCGAGAAGCTCCGGATTGGCGGCGGCAAGGAGCGGATGGCATCACTTCTGAGTGATGATTTCGTCGCCGCCAACCAGCTTCCGAGTGACGACGACGGGCAGCGTGAGCTGCTCGCCGACTGGCACCGCCGCAAGACAGCGCGGTACAAGGAGATGGTCCGCGCGGGCCGGCTGCCCGGGCGGCCCGGGATCGCCAGGATCGTCGACGAGGCGCTTGGCGCGGGGTGGACGCTGGCGGTCGCCTCCACCTCGGCCGAGGAGTCGGTACGTGCGGTGCTCGAGCACGCGGTCGGCGAGGACAACGCGGCGCGCTTTGCCGTGTTCGCCGGCGACATCGTTCCCGCCAAGAAGCCCGACCCAGCGATCTACGCGCTCGCGCTCGAGCGGCTCGGGTTCGGCACCGACGACGCGATCGTCATCGAGGACTCGCGCAATGGCCTGCTCGCCGCCGTCGCCGCCGGGCTGTCCTGCGTCGTGACGGTCAGCAGCTACACCGCCGAGGAGGACCTGAGCGAGGCGGTGCTCGTGGTGACGAGCCTTGGCGATCCCGGCGAACCGGCTCGGGTGCTCGCCAACCGTTCGGCCGCGGAGCCAGGCGAGCTGATCACGCTCGCCGACCTCGACACGGTCATGACCCACCCCCGATCCGAAAAGGAGGCTGTATGAGCGATACGGCATTGAGTCGCGCGCAGATAGTCGTCCGGACCATCGCCCAGACGGCGGTCGACAATGAGACGTACTTCTGCGAGCTCGACGCGGTCGTCGCCGACGGCGACTTCGGCTACTCGCTCGCCCGCGGATTCGAGGTCGTCCTCAGCGACTGGGACGCGATGGAGTACTCCGATCCGGGCGCCCTCTTGAAGAAGACCGCAATCATCCTCAGCAAGAAGATCGGCGGAACGTCGGGCCCGATCTGGGGGACCGCGTTCCTGCGTGCGGGCGGATCACTTGCCGGCAATGCCGAGCCGACCGGCGCGGATGTGATCGCTGCGATGCGAGCGGCGATCGAGGGGATCAAGCAGCGCGGGAACACCGACGTCGGTGACAAGACACTTCTCGATGCCCTCGTTCCTGCGACAGATGAGCTTGAGGCCGCGCTGCCCGAAGGCGCCGCGACCGCGCTTGATCGAGCCGCCGCCACGGCACGAAAGTCCGCGGAGGCGACGAAGGGGATGCTCGCCCTGCGCGGGCGTGCGTCCTACACGGGCGAGCGCAGCCGCGAGGCGACGGACGCGGGCGCGATTGGTGTCGCCGTCATGTTCGAGGCCGTCAGCAAGGCCTGGCAGGAGGCCGAGGTGGAGCTCGCGTAGCGACTCCGCCGGAGATCGCACGGGGGCTGGGGCACTCTGGCCCACGCCGTGAGAGTGGACAAGCAAGGCAGGTCAACAAGAGGAGCGACGACGTGAAGAAGTTCGTCAACGACCCGCAGCAGTTCGTCCCGGAGATGCTCAAGGGCATTGAGCTCGCCAACCCGGGCAAGCTCAAGTACGTGCCCGAGTACAACCTGATCATGCGGGCCGACGCCCCGTACGAGGACAAGGTCTCGATCGTCCAGGGTTCGGGCTCCGGCCATGAGCCAGCGCACGTGATGGTCGTCGGGAAGGGGATGCTCGATGCGGCGTGCCCGGGCGACGTGTTCGCCGCGCCCCCGTCCGACTACGTCTATGAGACGAGCAAACTGCTCGCCAGCCCAAAGGGCGTCCTGCACATCATCAACAACTACACCGGCGACCGGATGGCGTTCGACATGGGACGTGAGCTCGCCGAGGCCGAGGACGTGAAGGTGGCGACGATCATCGTCGACGACGATGTGGCGGTGAAGGACTCCACCTACACCGTCGGCCGCCGAGGCGTGGCCGGTAACTTCTTCGTGATCAAGGCGGTCGGCGCGGCGTCGGAACGCGGCGCCTCGCTCGAGGAGCTCGTCACGCTCGGCGAGCGGGTCAATTCGGTGACCCGCACCATGGGCATGGCGCTCACCTCGTGTACGCCGCCGGCGAAGGGCTCGCCGCTGTTCGAACTCGGCGATGACGAGATGGAGATGGGCGTCGGCATCCACGGCGAGCCGGGCCGTCGCCGCGAAAAGCTCACGAACGCCAACGCGATCATCGATGAGCTGCTCGAGGCGGTCGTGACCGACCTGCCGTACAACTCGGGTGACGACGTGGCGCTCATGATCAACGGCCTCGGCGGCACACCGATCTCCGAGCTCTACATCCTCTACGGGCGTGCGCACCAGCAGCTCGCCGACCGGGGGATCAACGTGACTCGCAGCTACGTTGGTGAGTACTGCACGTCACTGGACATGGCGGGTGCCTCGGTCACGCTCGTGAAGCTCGACGACGAGCTCAACGAGCTGTTCGACGCCCCCGCGGAAGTGGCCGTCCGCGTTTTCTAAGCGTGTCGTCAGCCGCTGGGGGCCGCGACCGCGGCCCCCATGCGGCTGAGCGCTCATCGTTGCGGTCGGAGCTCGGCGTGTACGGTCACGGTCGTAGGGGTCCTCGCCATCCCAAGCGGGCTCCACGTCATTCCGAGCTCGCGCTGGTCGAGCGCAACGCGCACGTCGATCTGCACCCGATCGCTGGTCTGCTCCAGACTTGGCTCGAGCTCCAGAGCCACGCGGTGGCCGGCGGCGACGAGCTCGCCTTCGATGTGGAGAAGCCCGTTGCCGGCGTCGCGGGCGGTGGTGGACGCGAAGCGCAGCTGGGGATGCTGCCCGGCGTCGAAGAAGTCGGCGCCTCGGAGGTGACGATCGCGTTGGCGGTTGCCCGTGGTAAGGCTGGCGGCGTCGATGGTCAGCTCCAACGCCACGTGACCGCCGCGATCGGTCTCTAGCCAACCGTCGAGCCGGTCGAACTGGCCCCGGACCTTGATCAGGCCCCAGAAGTGCGGGACGCTGAACCCGGCGGTCGAGTGAGCTGGATCGAGCTGCCAGCGCGTGGTGGAGTTGAGGGTCATATCGGTGATGCTCACGGGGTCTCCTTGTGGTTTCGGCGATGTGGGGTCGAGGCGAAGGGTTCTAGGCAGCTGCCTGGCCTGGGCACTGTGCGTCGAGACGGGCGACCGCGGTCGTGTGTCGTGGGGTGAGGGTGCTGGCGCGAAGCAGGATCGTGAGGACCGCGAGCGCGCCGGCGCCGCCCGCCAGTGCAAATGCGGCCGTGGCCCCGGCGTGATCGATGAGCAACCCGGCGCCGGCGGCCCCGAGAGCGCCGCCGACCTCCACGGCGGTGGCGAGCCAGGCGAACGCCTCGGTGACGGTTCCTGCGGGTGCTGCGTCATCGACCATCGCGTAGAGGGCGGCCTCGGTCGGGGCGATCGCCGCTCCGGAGACGAGGAGGACCGCCCCCAGCGCAAGCATGCTCCCGGCCGCCGGGATCAGGGCCAAGGATCCGGCCGTCATGGCAGAGAGCACCAGGGCGACTCCGGCGCCGGCGCGGGCGCCACCGAGGCGGGTGGCGAGCAGCCCTCCGACGAACGACCCCGCACCCCAGACGGCGAACAGCGGCGCAGCAGCCGTGGTGCCGCCAAGCGTCTTGGCGGCCGCGGTGACGGCGACCTCGACCGCGCCGAGGAGCACGCCGACCGCGAGCAGGACGACGACCAGCGTCCGCATCGCCGGGGCGCGCAGCGCGCCCCCTCGCGGTCGACGCGCCGGGCGCGACGGCTGCCGGCCGTGCGAGTCTGGCGGCGGCTGGAGGGCGAACGATCCGGTTCCGAGCAGGAGGACGAGGCCCCCGAGTGCCAGAGCCGCCCCGGTCGACCAGAGCGCTCCGACACACAGCGCGAGTGGCGGGCCGAAGATCCAGGTCAACTCGACGACCGACGCTTCGAACGCATAGGCCGCGCCGGTGGCGCTCGGATCGGAGAGGAGGGCCGGAAGCCGGGTCCGCAGGCAGGCGCCGACAGGAGGGGTCGCCAAACCGATGCCAGCGGCGAGCGCGACCAGGACCGCGAATGGAGCGCCCTTCGGCAGGATCGCGATCGCGACCAGCAACACGGCGGCAGCGCCCGCGCTCGCGAGCAGCACGAGCGTCGGTCCGCGCCGGTCGACGATCTGCCCGAGCAGCGGTCCGCCCACGCCGAGCGCGATCGCGTACACGGCAGTCACGCCTCCGGCCGCGGCGAACGAACCGGTCAGCCGCTGCACGTGGACCACCAGGGCGATGCTCAGCATCGCCAACGGCAGCCGCGCGACGATCGAGGTCGCGAACAGGCGTCGGGCGCCGGCGGAGGAGATGATCGAGTGCATGCGCCGATGCTAGGTTTCCACTGGTGCAGATGACAGATCCAGAATTGCGCTGTTGGACGAGACCAGTCAGCCGATAGACCTGCTCCTGTCAGTGAGCCATACGGGTTCTCGGACCCTCGGGTCGCAGATCGAGGATCAGCTTCGGAGGGCGATCCGAGAGGGCGCCCTGCGGCCCGATGCACGGGTGCCGTCCACGCGCGATCTGGCGAGCCAGCTCGGGATTTCGCGGCGCGTCGTGGTCGACGCGTACGCGCAGCTTGCCGCCGAGGGATACCTGCGCCTGCGCCAAGGCGCCCGCCCGCGTGTCTCCGAGGCCACCGCGCTCACCAGCGTGGCTTCTCCTGTGGGGACGCCGTCGGTCGAGAGTGCGGCGGCGGCTCGGCCGAGGTTCGATTTCCGCCCCAGCATGCCCGACGTCTCAACGTTCCCGCGAGCGGCATGGCTGCGCTCGCTGCGGACGACGCTCGCGACCGTTTCCGACGCTGAGCTCGGCTACGGCGATCCCCGCGGGGTCGTGACGCTGCGCGCCGCCCTGGCGGACTACCTCGGCCGGGTGCGCGGCGTCGTTGCCGACCCTGAGCACATCGTCATCACGAACGGGTACACGCAGGGCCTTGGGTTGGTGTGCCACGCGCTCGCGGGGGCCGGGGCGAAGCGGATCGCGCTCGAGGATCCGAGCAACCCCGACGACGGACTGGTGGCCGCGCGCGCGGGTCTGGAGGCGGTCCCGATCGGCGTCGACGAGGCGGGAACGCGGGTCGATCAGCTGTGGCAGTCCGGTGCCGACGTGGTTGTCGTGACTCCGTCCCACCAGCACCCCACCGGCGTCGTGCTCACGGGCGAGCGACGCACCGCGCTGCTCGGCTGGCTGCGTGACCGAGGCGCGATTGCGATCGAGGACGACTACGACGCCGAGTACCGCTATGACCGCGCGGCGATCGGCGCCCTTCAGGGTCTCGACCCCGATCGCGTCGTATACGCCGGCTCAGCGAGCAAGACGCTCGCGCCGGCGCTCCGGATCGGTTGGCTCGTCGTGCCGCCCGCTCTGCTCGACGCCGTCAGCCACGAGAAGCTGCTCGCCGACCGAGGCACCGCCCGAATCGAACAGCACGCGTTCGCCGACTTCCTCACCCGCGGCGAGCTCGACCGTCACCTGCGCCGCATGCGAGCCCGCTACCGCGCTCGACGCGACGCGCTCGTCGAGGCGCTCACCGAAGCGCTCCCCGGGACCTCGGTCCGCGGCATCGCCGCCGGCCTCCACGTGACGCTCGAGTTGCTCGACGATGACGACGAAGAGGCCATCCGCGAGGAAGCCCATGACCGCCGCATCGAGCTCGAGACGATGAGCGACTTCCGACCGGACGCGTCGGGCCGCCCACCTGCCCTCGTGCTCGGCTACGCGCAGATGGCCGAGCCGGCGATCCGCGCCGGCGTTCACGAGCTCGCCGAAGCGGTCCAAGCAGCTCGCGATCGCTGATCGGGTGGGTGCGCGCTGACCTACTGCAGTCCGGTGCGGACGGAGGTGATCCGACCGGTGTTCAGGCCGAACCAGTGCATCCGGCCCACGTAGCGCGCGTGCTCGACCTTGAGGCAGCGGTCCATGACCACCGTGAGGCCGCCGTCCTGCGCGATGCGCGCGCCCTCATGGTTGATGACACCGAACTGGGTCCACAGTGCGCCGGCGTCAATCGCAACCGCCTCCTCGGCGATCGCCGGAAGCGCGTCCGGCGCGCGGAAGACGTTGACGATGTCGACAGGCACCGGCACATCCTGCAGGCTCGCGTAGCTCGGCTCTCCGAGGACCTCGGTCTCCCGGGGGTTGACCGGGATCACCCGGTAGCCGTGGCGCTGGAGATAGAAGCCGACGAAATGACTGGCCCGCAGATCGTTGCTCGAGAGCCCGACGATCGCGATCGTGCTCGCTGAGTGCACAGCGCGCTGGATCGCCAGTGGATCCTGGTATCGCTCTAACTCGGTCATATGACCCGGGCGAGTCCCTGCTCTAGGTCCCAGATCAGGTCGTCGACGGACTCGGTCCCGACTGACAGTCTGACCGTTCCGGCTCTGACGCCCGCCGCTTCCAGCTCGGCGTCGCTCAGTTGGCGATGAGTCGTGCTCGCGGGATGGATGATGAGGCTCTTGGCGTCGCCGACGTTGGCGAGGTGCGACCAGAGCGTCATGCCCCGGATCAGCTCCTGTCCGCCGGCTCGCCCGCCGGCACAGTCGAACGAGAACACCGCACCGGCACCGCGCGGCAGGTACTTCTCGACGAGTGGTCGAAATCTGCTGCCTGCCAGGCCCGGGTAGGTGACGTTTGACGCCCGCCCGTGCGCCTCGAGAAAAGCGGCGACCGCCCGGGCGTTCTCGACATGACGATCCATCCGCAGCGACAGCGTCTCGAGCCCCTGCAGGAACAGGAATGCGTTGAACGGAGAGAGCGCCGCGCCAAGGTCGCGGAGCGTTTCGGCCCGCAGCTTCATCACGTAGCCGTACAGCCCGAAGGTCTCGTGAAACTTCAGGCCGTGGTAGGCGGGAGATGGATCGGCGATCCCAGGAAACCGTCCGTTCGACCAGTCGAACGTGCCGGCCTCGACGACGACGCCGCCGATGCTCGTTCCGTGTCCTCCGATGAACTTGGTCGCCGAGTGGATCACGATGTCGGCGCCCCATTCGATCGGCCGGCACAGGTACGGCGTGGCGAACGTGTTGTCGACGATCAGCGGCAGTTCGTGCGCGTGCGCGACCGAGGCCACGGTCTCGATGTCGAGCACGTTGCCCGCCGGATTGCCGATCGTCTCGGCGAAGAACGCCTTCGTGTTCGCGCGGACCGCCTGGCCCCAGGCGGTCGGGTCATCGGGATCGACCCACGTCAGCTCGACGTTCATCTTTCGCAACAGGTGCTTGAGCTGATTGACGGTTCCGCCGTACAACGCCGAGGACGAGACGATGTGGTCGCCCGGCTCAAGCAGCGTGAACAGGGCGCCGGCCTGCGCGGCGATCCCACTGGCAAACGCGACCGCGCCCGAGCCACCCTCGAGGTTGGCCACGCGCTCCTCAAAGACAGCGACCGTCGGGTTCATGATGCGCGAGTAGGTGTTTCCGTACTCCTGCAAGTTGAAGTACGCCGCCGCCGATTCCGGATCCTCGAACACGTAACTCGTCGTCTGGAAGATCGGCACGGCGCGAGCTCCGGTGTTGGGATCGGGCCGCTGGCCGGCGTGCAGCTGGCGGGTTTCGAAGCCGAAGGCGCGGTCCTCCTCGGGTTGGTCGGTCTGCTGGGTCACGAGGTCCTGTCCAGAAAACGACGGATGATCGGAGTCTGGCGTGCCTCCTCGAGGAGGAAGCAGTCATGGCCGTACGGTGCGTCGATGACGTGGCACTCGACGGCCTTGCCGCCACTGCGAAGCGCGTCTTCGAGCTCCCGCGATGCCGATGGTGGATACAGCCAATCAGAACTGAAGGCGATGAGGAGCGTCCGCGCCGAGATGTCCTGCAGTGCGCGCGCGAGCGAGCCGTCACCGTACTGCCGCGCCAGATCGAAGTAGGTGAGGGCCCGCGACAGGTAGAGGTAGGTGTTGGCGTCGAACCGTTTGACGAAGGAGTCCGCCTGGTGGCGCAGGTAGCTCTCCACCTCGAACTCGGGATCACTGATCGTGTGGCGGATGTCGTCGGCGAACTGCAGGCGCCGGCCGAACTTGTCGTCGAGTGCGGGGGCCGACAGGTACGTGATGTGGCCGATCATGCGAGCGACGCCCATGCCGGCGCTGGGTGCGGCATCCGTCCCGTAGTAGTCGCCGCCCTGCCACGCGGGGTCGCGCATGATGGCGTCCCGGGCGATCGCATTCCACGCCACTCCTTGTGGGTGCAGCGCATGCGTGCTGGCGATCGCCACGACGGCGTCGACCTGATCGGCGAACAGGGTGGCCCACTCGAACGCCTGCATACCGCCGAGCGAACCCCCAGCCACAGCCGCGAGCCGCTCGATTCCGAGCTCGTCGAGGAACGCGCGCTCCGTCCTCACCATGTCCGCCACAGTGATCACCGGGAAGTCCGAGCCGTACGGCCGGCCGGTTGCCGGGTTGAGTGACGCGGGTCCCGTGGTCCCGCGACAGCCGCCCAGCAGGTTCGTCGAGATGACGAAGAACCGGTCGGTGTCGAAGGCCTTTCCGGGACCGATCATGCCGTCCCACCAGCCCAGCCCCTTGCCGGCCGTGCCGTCCCGGTCTTCGGCACCGAAACCGTCACGCGTGCTCTCGCCCGTGGCCGTCCCCGAGAAGCCCGCCGCGTGAGCATCACCACTGAGCGCGTGGCAGACCATGATCGCGTTGTCCCGGCGGGGCGAGAGCGTGCCATACGTCTCGTACGCCACGCGAACCGGGTACAGCTCCCGGCCGCAGTCGAGTCGCACCGGGCTGGGCAGATCGAGACAGCGCGTCTCAATGGTCCCGACCGAACCGGCGACGGGCGTAGGCGCTGGGGCCGTTGGCGCGGTCATCGATCTGTTCTGAGGGGTCCTGGTATTCTCGCTTTTCCTTATCGGGAAACTACCTTATGCGAGACCGGAACGAGAGGGCGGTATGACAACGATCGACAACGGAGTCAACGTCGAGGCGCTGCTTGAGGCGCGCGGAGTGCTCGAAGGTGCGCCGGAGGCCGCCCAGTTCACCTGGCGGGCGTCGTCGAGGTGGGATCACGGTGTGCACAGCACGACGACGATTCAGAACTACTTCGGGCTCGGCGAGGAGCAGAGCCACAAGACCGAGACCGTGTTCGAGGCCGATCACCCCGAGACCTTCGCCGCGCCGGACAACGGCATCACGCCGATCGAATACCTCCTTGTCGGGCTGGCGAGCTGCCTGACCGCCGGAGTCGCATCCGTGGCCCAGAATCGCGGGATCCAGTTGCGCTCGGTCGAGTCGACAGTCGAAGGCCACCACGACATCCGTGGAATTCTCGGCGCCGACAGCGACGTTCGCAACGGTTTCAACGACATCAAGGTGACATTCCACATCGATGCCGACGCGTCCGAGCAGGAGATCGAGGCGATCGTCGCTCAGTCGCAGAAGCGTTCTGCCGTGTTCGACGCCCTCGCGAACCCGACCGAGGTCGCCGTCGAGGTCGCCTGAGGGCCCTCGTCATCGAACGCTTCGACACCGTCGTCGTCGGGGCCGGGCACGCCGGCCTCGCCGCCAGTCACTTCCTCAGCCAACACTCGCTCGAGCATGTCGTGCTCGAGCGCGGCGAGGTGGCGAATACCTGGCGCCGTGAGCGCTGGGACTCGCTGCGGCTCCTCACTCCGAACTGGCTGAGCCGCCTGCCCGGCATGCCGTACGACGGCTCCGATCCCGATGGCTACATGACGAGCGGCGAAGTCGTCGAGCTGATCGACCGCTTCGCCGCGCAGACCGGTGCGCCCGTTCGGACCGGCACGAACGTCACCTCGGTGTGCCGCACCGATGACGCCTACGACATCACGACGAGCCATGGCGAGATCCGGACCCGTGCGGTCGTTCTCGCCAGCGGCGCCTACAACCGCCCGTCGGTGCCGGACCTGGCGCCGGCGGTTCCAGGCGACGTCGAGCAGCTGACGCCGCTCCACTACCGCGGCCCGGCGGAACTCCGCGACGGTGGCGTGCTCGTTGTGGGAGCCTCGGCGACCGGTGTGCAGTTGGCCGCCGAGCTCCGGCGATCCGGGCGGCCGGTCACGCTCTCGGTCTCGGAGCACGTGCGGATGCCCCGCACCTACCGGGGGCGCGACGTCCTGTGGTGGATGGACGCCTCCGGCGTATGGGACGAACGGTATGACGCGGTCGAGGACATCAAGCGGGCGCGACGACTTCCGTCGCCGCAGCTCGTCGGAACGCCTGAGCGAGCCACGCTTGATCTCAACGCGCTCACGGCGATGGGTGTCGAGTTGGTCGGCCGCTGGGCGGCGGTCCGCGACGACCGCGCGCTCTTCTCCGGTGGTCTGCGCAACGTCTGCGCGCTCGCCGACCTCAAGCTCGAACGGCTGCTCGGTGTGTTCGACGCGTGGGCTCTGACCAACGGCATCGAGGCTGAGGTCGGCCCTCCAGAGCGCTTCGAGCCGACTGCGGTGCCGCGCTCGCCGCGGTTGCAGCTCGATCTCCGGAGCGGCGACATCCGCACGGTCGTGTGGGCGACGGGGTTTCGGCCGGACTATCGCTGGCTTGACGTGCCGGTCATCGACGCGAAGGGCCAGCTGCGCCACGACGGCGGTGTCGTCGACAGTCCGGGCCTCTACGCCCTGGGGCTGCCCGTGCTGAGACGCCGCAAGTCCAGCTTCATCCATGGCATCGAGGACGACGCGCGTGAAGTGATCGGCCACCTCGCGGGATACCTGGCGGGCGACCCCCGGGTCGGCCTCAGCCCGGACGTGGCGATCTCCTAGCTCCGGCATACGCCCCGCGCACGGCGCCTGGGGTGTTAAGCCGGATCCGCCGAACCCCAGAGCCCCGGGCCGCGGCTGTGCTCGTAGATCAGCGACGTCTCGGCGTGAGCGACTGCGGAATGGGTGGCGAGATGATCGACGACGAACTCCCGCAGCTCCTGCGCGTCGCGCGCCGCCACCCAGACGAGATAGTCGGTGGCGCCGGCGAGGTGGAAGACCATCAACACGCCCGGCAACTGGCGGACCGCCGAGGTGAACGCATCGATCTGTTCCCGCGCGTGAACGGCGAGGCGCACGGCGATCAGGGCCTGCAACGGCCGGCCGAGCGCGGCGAGGTCGACCTCGGCGTGAAAGCCGCGGATCACGCCGCGCTCGCGCAATCCCCGCAGCCGGTTCAGCGCGGTGGACGGCGCA
The DNA here is from genome assembly GCA_963850335.1 of uncultured Solirubrobacterales bacterium. Lineage (GTDB taxonomy): Bacteria > Actinomycetota > Thermoleophilia > Solirubrobacterales > Solirubrobacteraceae > Palsa-465. Next base: position 977,188 of record CAWKKY010000006.1, read on the forward strand.
ACCCCGACGCGCTCCGCGAGCCGATGATTCGTGATCCGGGCGTCCGCCGCGAGAAGTTCCAGCATCGCGCGATCGATGTCGTCCAGGGCGGGCTGTTGATGATTCGGCATGAGCGGGCGGGAGCGGTTTCAGAATGAAGAATCTTCGGTAACTCGCGAGATATTCGCATAATCACCGGTGAATTGACGGTCGGACGAACGATGATCAGACTGTCGCGCATGAGCCACGTACTCACCACCTCCGCCGTGAAGGACTCGATCCTCGACACGATCGGCGACACGCCGCTGGTCAGGCTGTCGCGCATCGGAGCCGGCCTGCGTCCCCAGTTGGTCGCCAAGCTCGAGACGTTCAACCCCGGCGGCTCGATCAAGGACCGCGTGGCGGTTGCGCTGATCGAGGCCGCCGAACGGGACGGCCGGTTGCGTCCGGGCGGAACCATCGTCGAGCCGACATCGGGCAACACCGGGACCGGATTGGCGATTGCGGCGCGCCTGAAGGGCTACACCGTCATCGCGGTGATGCCGGACAAGATGTCGAAGGAGAAGATCGATCTCCTGCGCGCCTACGGTGCCGAGGTCGTGGTCGCTCCGACTGACGTGGCGCCGGACTCGCCGCAGTCCTACTACCGCGTCGCCGATCGGCTGACGGCGGAGATCCCGGGCGCCTTCCAGCCCAACCAGTACTTCAACCAGGCCAACCCACAGGCGCACTACGAGTCCACCGGACCTGAGCTGTGGGAGCAGACCGCCGGTCGGATCACGCACCTCGTCGTCGGCGTCGGGACCGGCGGCACCGTGACCGGAACGGTCCGCTACTTGCGCGAGCGTCGCCCCGACCTGGTTGTCATCGGTGCCGACCCCGAGGGATCGATCTATTCCGGCGGCGAGGCCAACGTGCGGCCCTATCTGGTCGAGGGCGTGGGCGAGGACTTCTGGCCCGAAACGTTCGATCCGAGCGTGATCGACCGCTGGATCACCGTGTCGGACCGTGACGCCTTCCTCACCACCCGGCGCCTAGCCCAAACCGAGGGCATCCTGGCCGGTGGCTCAGGTGGTCTCGCCCTCCACGCGGCGCTGATCGCCGCGGGCGAGATCGAGGATCCCGAGGCGATGATCGTCGTGATCCTGCCCGACGGCGGTCGCTCGTACCTGTCGAAGATCTTTTCCGACGCGTGGATGCGTCAGTACGGCTTCCTCGAGCGTGATACAGAGCTCCGAGTCGGCGACGTGCTCGCGCGCAAGCGTGAGGCGGGGGAGTTCCCGACGCTCGTCAGCGTTCGCACCGACTACCGCGTGCGCGACGCCGTCGCGCTCCTGCACGAGCACCGCGTCTCGCAGCTGCCCGTCGTCAGCGTCCACGACCCGGACGCCGTCGTCGGCGCGGTCGGCGAGCGCGGATTGCTCAAGCACGCGGCGCGGGATCCGTCGCTGCTGGACGCGGAGATCTCGCACGTGATGGAACCCCCGTTCCCGGCCGTGTCGGTCGACGATCCGGTGCGCGAGGCGGTCGAGCTGCTCGTCGGCGACCAGCAGGCGCTGATGGTGACGCGCGAGGGCCACGCCGAGGGGCTCGTCACCCGCACGGACCTGCTGGAAGCCCTCGTCTCATGAGCGAGCACCGCGACGCTTTCGCCACCCGCGCCGTGCACGCCGGCCTCAGCCCGGATCCGACCTTCGGCTCGGTGATCCCGGCGATCCACCAGACGTCCACGTTCGCGCAGCCCCGCCCTGGCGAATTCGTCGACGACTACGACTACGCGCGCTCGGCCAACCCGACACGGATGGCGCTGGAGCGGGCCCTCGGCGAACTCGAGGGCGGAACCGCGGTGACCTTCGCATCCGGGCTCGCGGCCGAGCATGCCCTGATCACCGTCGTGTGCGAGGCGGGGTCGCACGTCGTGCTGCCCGCGGACCTCTACGGCGGGACGTATCGGCTCGTCGACAAGGTCATGGCCCGCTGGGGACTGCGCTACGACCTTGTCGATCAGACCGACGCCGACGCAATCGAGCGGGCGGTCCGTGAGGACACGCGACTGATCTGGGTCGAGACGCCGACCAATCCCCGTCTGGACGTGATCGACATCGCCGCGGTCGTGGCCCGCCGCCGGGGCGCGCTCGTCGCGGTCGACAACACATTCGCCACGCCCGCGAACCAGCGCCCGCTCGAGCACGGTGCGACGTTTGTCGTTCACTCGACGACTAAGTACCTCGGCGGCCACTCCGACGTCGTCGGCGGAGTGGTGGTGACTGGTGATCCAGAGTGGTACGAGCGCCTGCGCTTCGTACAGAACGCGGTCGGTGCGGTGCCGGGTCCGTTCGACTGCTTCCTCGTCCACCGCGGCCTGCGCACCCTGCATCTGCGGATGGACGCCCACGCACGTAGCGCCCAGGCCGTCGTGGAACTGCTTCGGGCCAGCCCGGAAGTGGCGGACGTGCGATGGCCCGGCTTCAGCGGCATGGTCAGCTTCCGCCACCCGAGGGCCGCGGAGATCGCGAGCACCACTCGTCTGTTCACGTTGGCGGAGTCGCTTGGGGGCGTCGAATCGCTGATCGAAGTGCCGCAGCTGATGACCCACCAGTCCGTAGAGGAATCAAGCGCCGCGGTGCCGTTCGATCTCGTGCGGCTCAGTTGTGGAGTGGAAGATCCGGCCGACCTCGCCGCCGACCTGCGGGACGCGCTGGCGGCGCTGCCCGTAACGGCCTGAGCGCTCATCAGGGAAACTCCTGGCCGTTCGTCTATACGGCGTTCTACGGTGTCGTGGCTGCAGCGGCACGTCGATGACGGTCTCGCGGAGCGGTCGTCGTGCATAAAGGAGAACGCCCATGTCAACCGGTCAGTCGCTCGTCCGCGAGAGCGATCACCGCGGGCGAGGATCGGGTGCTCACATAGCGGTCGATGCCGCCTCGGCCGAGGATCGCGCGCACGCACGCTACAAAGCGATCGTCGAACGGTCCGAGGAGCTCCTGATGATCGTCGACGCCGAGCATCGGTTGCGGTGGTGCAACGAGGCGTTCAACCGCGTGCTCGGCTATCCGCCTGAGTCGCGGATCGGAGAGGACGTCCTCGAACTCATTCACGGCGACGACCTGCCTGCCTTGGTCGCGACGATAGGGCTGCTGGGTGCCGAGCCGGGCGCGGCCGGGACTGCCGATTTTCGGATCCGCGGGGCGGACGGCGCATGGCATTTCATGGAGACCTCGGCGACGAACCTGTTCCACGAGCCGGCCGTTGCGGGGTTCGTGGTGTCACTGCGAGACGTGTCTGAGCAAGAGCGCGTCCGAGAGGCGTTGAACGACACCCAGGCGCGCTACGACGAACTCGTGCAGCGAGCGCGTGAGGTGGTCTACGAAATCGACCCGGACGGCAGGTTCACGTCGGTCAACAGTGCAGCCGTGCAGGTCACCGGCTATACGGTGGATGAGCTGCTCACGATGAGCCTGTTCGATCTGATCGCGGCTGATGAGCGCGACCGCGCCGCGGAGATGCTGGCGCGCGTACTCGACGGCGATGAGGAGAGCGCTGAAGTGCAGATGGTGGCGAAGGATGGCCGTCAGGCGTTCATTGAGGCGTCGGCGCGGTGCGTACCGGGTGACGGCGGGTCGACCCGCATCGTCGGCATCGCCCGCGACATCACGCAGCGGCGTGAGCTCGAGGAGCGCCTTCGCTACGAGGCGTTTCACGACATGCTGACCGGCCTCCCGAACCGGGCGCTGCTGCTCGATCGGCTGACGCAGGCGCTCGCGCGGCGAGGGCGCGACCGCTGCAACGTCGCGGTGATGGTGCTCGGCATCGACGAGTTCAAACTCGTCAACGACGAGCTCGGTCACGCAGCGGGGGACGAAGTGCTCGTCGAACTGGCGAGTCGGTTCAAATCGCTGCTCAGAAAGGGGGAGACGATCGCCCGTCTCGCCGGCGACGAATTCGCGGTGGTCGCGGATCACATGCGCGCGGACGGCGGGCCGGACGCCCTTGCCGAACGCATCCTGTCGACGTTTGCGCGGCCGTTCCCGGCTCTCGGCGAGGAGCGCCGGCTCACTGCCAGCGTCGGGATCGCCGTGGCGGACGACACGGCAACAGCGACTCAGCTGCTGCGTGACGCCGACACCGCGATGTACCGGCTGAAGTCGATGCACGCCGGCGGAGGCTTTGCCTTCTTCGACGCCTCGATGAGAGACCATCTGCTTCGACAACTCGCGATCAGGCACGACCTCGAGACAGCGCTGAACGATCACGGCCTCGAGGTTCATTACCAGCCGATCGTCTCGCTCGCGGACAACACGATCCTGGCGGTCGAGGCGCTCGTCCGCTGGCCACATGCCGACCGGGGCTGGGTCCCGCCCGACGAGTTCATCCCGCTGGCGGAGAGCACGGGAATGATTGTGGCGCTCGGTCGCTACGTGCTCGCTGAGGTGGCAGCGCAGGCGGCGCGCTGGCGCGCGCACCACCCCGGCGCGCTGCCGCTCGGCGTCTTCATGAATGTGTCGGCGCGGGAACTCGCCGAACCCGACTTCGTCGATCACGTGCTCTCGACACTCCGGCGGCATCGGCTGCGTCGCTCCGCCCTTGCGATCGAGCTGACTGAGAGCGTGTTCATTGGAGCCGATGAGGACATCGCGATCAACAACCTCGACAAGCTCGCCAACCGCGGGATCCGGTTGATCCTCGACGATTTCGGCACGGGCTACTCATCCCTGTCCTCACTGGAACGGTTCGCCTTCACGGCAATCAAGATCGACCGCGCCTTCATCGCCTCGATCGACGCGCCCGATGCCGATGCGCCGATCACCAGAGCCGCCGTGAGTCTCGGTGACGCTCTGGGGATGATGGTGGTCGCGGAAGGGATCGAGACGGACATCCAGCTCGACTACCTCCGCGGTGTCCGCTGCGCCGCCGCGCAGGGCTTCAGACTCGCTCGGCCGCAACCGGCGAGCGACATCACCGCCCTCCTCGCTCCTACGACAACAGGTCAGCTCCCCGGAGCGCACGCAGCGCCCCCGTCCGCAGATCCGCCTCTCGTGCCGCGCGCTCCGGGGCGAGCACCGGTTCGGCCGTCAGGGTGATTCGCACGCCTTCGGGCGTGATCTCAGCGACGCGCACAACGAGTCCGTGCTCGATGCCGGCGAGGCGCGAGACGGCGGTGTCGGCGTCGCCGCCAGGCGCGAGCCAGACCGACGCCTCCGGCCGCACGCGGTCGTCAAGGATCGTGTCATTGCGGATCATCGCCGACGCGAGGAGCTCGTTGGGGATCAGCAGCCGCCGCCCCTCCGCCGTTCGTAGCACCGTGTAATTCAGGCGAACGTCCTCGACCACCCCGGTCTGGTCCTGGATCATGACCTGGTCGCCGATCCGCAGCGGCTGTGCGATCGTGAGCATCACCCCAGCGATGAGGTTGGCGAGCGTCTGACGCGCGGCAAACCCAACGACCGCCGCGATGATCGCGCTCGACGCCAATAACCCCGCCGCCAATTGGTTCAGGCCTCCGAACTGGGACACCGCGAACAGCACGCCGAGGAGGCAGATGCCCAGGGTGATCAGCCGACGGATGAACCGCACGCGCGTATCGACTCCGGGATTCAGGTCAGCTCGCGCCGCCCAATGCGAGACGCTGCGATTCGCGACCATCGCGAGCACGAAGGTGAGCACCAGCGTCAGGATCGCGGTCAGCTGGTGCGAGTGCTGGTCCAGGAACGAGCTGCCGATCATCAGAAGATGGCGTCGGTCCATGGCTCGGCAGCCTACCTTCCGCCAGCCGCTGAGACGGCGGCGTGCTGTTTACTCTCACGGCGGATGCTCGATGAGTGAGTGCCATGACCATTCGTAGCTTGCTCGAGGAGACCGCTGGGGTGGCGGCCTCGTACCTGGAGGGGATCTCGGTCCGGCCGACCGGCTGGTCAGTCGGCGTGGAGGAGTTGCGTTCGGGCCTGGGCGGGCCGCTCCCAGAGCTGCCGACCGATCCGCGGGAGGTGGTCGCCGAACTCGCCGCCGCCGTCGAGCCCGGCCTGGTGGCGAGCCCAGGTGGGCGCTATTTCGGCTTTGTGATCGGCGGGGCTGTTCCGGCCGCGCTTGCCGCCGACTGGCTGACGTCTGCCTGGGATCAGAACGCGGGGCTGTACGTGTGCGGGCCCTCAGCCGCGGTCGTCGAGGAGGTGGCGGGCGCTTGGGCCGCAGAGCTTCTCGGGCTGCCTGACGGAGTGTCGTTTGGCTTTGTCACCGGATGTCAAATGGCGCACGTCACGGCGCTGGCTGCCGCCCGCCACAGCGTCTTTGCTCGCGTGGGGTGGGACGTCAACGAGCTCGGGCTGATCGGCTCGCCGCCGGTTCGCGTCTTTGTCGGCGCCGAGCGCCACGCCACCGTGGACCGCGCCCTTCGGCTGCTTGGGTTCGGCGCCGCGTGCATCGTGCCAATAGCGGCTGATGGGCAGGGTCGGATGGTGCCGGTCGCCCTTCGCGAGGCGCTTGACCGCCACGATGGACCGCGGATCGTTTGTGCTCAGGCTGGCAACGTGAACACGGGCGCGGTGGATCCCCTTCAGGAGATTGCTGACATCGCCGAGGAAGCCGGCGCATGGCTTCACATCGACGGCGCGTTTGGCCTGTGGGCGGCGGCATGCCCGGCTCTGCGGCACCTCGTCGCTGGGGCCGAGCGCGCGGACTCGTGGGCGACTGATGCCCATAAGTGGCTGAACGCTCCCTACGACTGCGGGCTTGCGTTCTGTGCTGACCCGGACGCCCACCAAGCCGCGATGGGCATTCGCGCGGACTACTTGGTTCACGCCGATTCCGACGGCCCTCGCGATCAACTGGATTGGAATCCGGAGTTCTCGCGTCGCGCACGCGGCTTTCCGGTGTACGCGGCGATCCGCTCGCTCGGCCGTTCCGGCATTGCAGAGCTGGTCGAGCGCTGCTGTGCCCACGCGCGTCGATTCGGCGAAGCGCTCGGAGCAACCGGGTACACCGAGGTGCTCAACGACGTCGTCCTCAACCAGGTCCTCGTGCGGTTCCTCGACGATGCCGGCGACCACGATGCCTTCACGCGCTCGGTGATCGACGCGGTCCAAGAAGATGGCACCTGCTGGCTGAGCGGTACGACCTGGCACGGGATGGGCGCGATGCGGATCTCGGTCTCGAACTGGGCGACGACCACCGACGACGTGGAGCGCTCGATCGAGGCGATTCTTCGTGCCGCGACCGAGGTGCGGCTGCGCCGTAGCTGACCCGAGCGAAGGACACGCCGGTCGCCCGCGGCACCTCCCGCCGCAGGGGGCCATCGGTCTGGTTGACTCGTTCACCGATGGGGGCCGATTCATCGATCGCGCTGCTGGAACGTGAGTCGGAGCTCGCCGCGATCGAAGCCGCCGCCGCGGCGGCTCTCCGCGGCGACGGTCAGGTGGTGCTGATCCGGGGGACAGCTGGAATCGGAAAGTCGGCGCTGCTCGAGGCCGGCCGGCTGCGTGTCGGAGCAGCGGGGGTCACTGTCCTCACGGCGCGCGCCGGCGAGCTCGAGCAGAGGTTCCCGTGGGGTGTGGCACGCCAGCTGTTGACCGCGCCGGTGCGGGACCGCGTCATCACGCTGGATGGCGCTGCCGCGCTCGCGGCTCCGCTGTTTGGGGCCGCGCCGATCGACCCCGCCGTCGACGACGATCGGGCGCTGTCCGCACTTGTGCACGGTTTGTACTGGCTGACCGCCGACCTCTGCGAGCGCGGGCCGGTCGTGCTCGTCGTCGACGACCTGCAGTGGGCCGACGAGCCGTCACAGCGCTTCCTCGCGCACCTGATGGGGCGGGCGGACGAGTTGCCGCTCCTGCTGCTCGCCGCGGTTCGCACCGGTGGAGACGAGGGCAGCGCACTGCCGGAGCTGCTGGCGGTGCACGATGTGACGGTGCTGCGTCCGGAGCCGCTGGGAACCACCGCCACCGCCGCGCTGATCCGCCGGACCGTTGCGGACGCAAACCCCGAGCTGTGCAACAGCTGCCATGAGCTGACCGGCGGGAATCCGTTCCTGCTGCGTGAGCTCGCCGCCGAGCTGCTCGACAGCGGCGACCCCGCGCCCGCACAAGTTCGGGCACTGACCCCAGACCTCGTTCGGCGACGGGTTGCGGCACAACTCGCGGGGCTTCCGTCCGGTTCGACAGAGCTCGCACGTGCAGTCGCGCTGCTCGGTCCCGACGCCGATCTGCGCCGCGCCGCGGCGGTCGCCGGGGTCGACGGCGCAGCGGCGGCGAGCGCGGCCACGGCGCTGATCCGGGCTGAGCTGCTGGTCGAGCGCGATGGGCTCGCGTTCAGCCACCCGCTCGTGCGCAGCACCGTCGTTGCCGACCTCGGCGGTCCGCTGCGAGCGCGAATGCAACTCGCCGTGGCGCGTCTGCTCGCGAGCGAGGGCGCAGACGCGACGGTGGTCGCCACCCACCTGCTGGGCGCCGCGGCCGGGGACGACCCGTGGGTCGTTGTGACATTGCGCGAGGCAGCCACCGAGGCGCGGGCGCGGGGCGCTCCGGGGATTGCGGCCGAGTACCTCCGGCGCGCGTTACGGGAGCCCCCCGCGCCGGACGACCGAGCCGAGGTGACACTCGAACTCGGCACACTGCTGCTCGGCTCAGATCCCGGCGCCGCCCGCGAACAACTGCTGCGAGCCCGGCGGCTGGCGACCGCCGTCGAGACGCGCCGGCGGACGACGCTGGCGCTGGCCCAGGTGCTGGTGCTGGCGGGGGAATTCACCGCGGCCGACGAACTGCTGGCTGAGGACGGGGACGACGATCCAACCGTCGTCGCGGCCCGGCTCACTGCGACACGGCTCGGCGTCGAGACGCAGCCGACTCGTCGTCTGCTGGTCCGACGCCTGCGCGGGCATGCGGCGCATACCCGGGAAGGGCTGGACTCACGGTTGGCGGCGGTACTGGCGATCGAGGCATGCGCGGCGGGCGCTGACGCCGACGCGGCAGCCAGCGACGCTCGGCGAGCGATCGCGGCGCCCGACGCGCTCACGGGCCCCGCCGACGAAAGCCTGCTGCCAGAGGTCGTCGGCGTGCTCGTGTTCGCCGAGCATTACGTGGATGCCGACGCCGCGCTCCTGCGGATGCAGGAGACCAGTCGCAGCAGCGGGTGGGTCCTGAGTGCCGCCGCCACATCGACGGTCGCGGCGGTCGCCGCCGCCCAGCGTGGAGCGGTCGCCGACGCGTCGGCGCTGGCGTCTGAAGCCGTGCGCTCCGGAGGCGAGACGTGGATCGGCGTGGTCGGCTTCGCGCATCTGCTGTCGGCGCGTGTCGAGCGCGACGACGCCGCCGGCGCGTGGCGCTCGGTCGTCGAGCGGGGCGTCGACGGTCCGCTGCCGGAAGCGTGGTCTTCCGCGGTGCTGCTGCACCACCGAGCGCGGGTCGCGGCCGCGCTCGGAGACCTCGATGGGGCGATCGCCGATCTCCGTCACAGCGGCGAACTGGCGACGGTCTGGGGCGTCGAGAACCCCGCGATGATGCCGTGGCGCTCGCAGCTGGCACTGCTGCTGGCGGCGCGGGGCGAGCTCGGGGAGGCCCGACGCCTCGCGTCCGTCGAACTCGGGTTGGCCCGTCGCTGGGGCGCTCCACGCCCGATCGGAATCGCCCTGCATGCCGTGGGCGTCGCCGAAGGTCGTGAGGGGGGTCGCTCGCTGTCGAGCGCCGCGGATGTGCTGCGCGGCGCCGATGCACCGCTCGAGCTGGCACGAGCGCTCGCCGAGCTGGGGGCGCTCGCCCGGCGACGGGGCAACCGCACGCGGGCGCGGGAGCTGCTGCGCGAGTCCCTCGACATCGCCCACCGCTGTGGCGCGATCGCCGTCGCTCGACGCTCTCGCCGGGAACTGCGCGTGGCCGGCGCCCGTCCACGTCGTGACGCCCTTCGCGGACGTGACGCGCTCACCGCAAGCGAACTTCGGGTCGCGCAGATGGCCGCCCAGGGGATGACGAACCGAGCGATCGCACAGGCGTTGTTCGTCACCCTTCGAACCGTTGAACTGCACCTCACCAGCGTCTACTCGAAGCTCGGCATCACCTCACGAACTCATCTGCCCGCGGCGCTCCTCGTCGACGGCGCTCAGCGCACGCGATAGGTGTTGCTCCGGGCGGTCGTCGCACCGGTCGCGTTGGAGGCGGTCACCCCGCACTGCAGCCGGTGACCGCGCAGGCTGCGGGAGATGCTGAGCGTTCGGGCGTGGGCGCCCGTCTTCGCACGCCCGTCGATAAACCAGGCGTACGCGTAGCGGGTCGGCGTGTGCGACCAGGCTCCGGAGCCGCAGGTGAGTCGCGCGCCGGAGCGGGTGATCGTGGGCCGCTTCGTGTTGGTCGGCTTCAGGAGCGGGTTCGGTGGCGCGGTGACCTTCACCGTCAGACTCACAGCAGCGGCCGTGTCTTCGAGGTACTCGCTGTATGCGCACACCAGAAAGGTGCCCGCTCGGGCGAAATCGACGTTGAACGAGACGTTGAACGTCGGATCGGTGCCCTGGAACAGCGTCGGCGCGGTCACGGGCGCTTCGGTCGGGTCGTTCAGCGAGCTGGCCTGCTCGCCCGTGTAGCTCGGCGAGCACGTCGGATCGACGCTGGCGTCCTTGACGTATGCGGCGAAGTCAAAGCCGAGCGGATCGTTCTCGATATCCGCCTGCTGTCCGGTCGCAACGAAGACCGTGTCCCGGTCAACGACAGCCCGAGCGCTCTGCGTGACCGTGAGCGTCTCGCCAGGGTAGGTCGGGCCGGTCGCGCCGGCCGGGGCCGCCAGCGCCAAGAGGGCCAACGGGCCCAGCAGCCCCGCCAGCCGGGCGCGCCGGGCAATCTCAAGAAGCGTTGAGTTCGACATGCACGGCATCGTCGAGCGATCCACGATCCCCCACATCTCGGTCACCACCACAGTGTTAGGCCTCGGCGGCACGGTGATGAAGAGAAGGCGGGAGATCTTTGAGAAGGACCACGCGCCCGCGATCCAGAGACGGTCCAGCCGACGGCGTTCCGGGATGTAGAAGTACCGCCCGGTCGGTGCGTCGTGTCAGAGGCCTCTTTGAGCGGTGATCCGGCCCGAGTCGACGGCGGCGTTCAATGCTTGGTAGTCGCGTTCGTTTTGGTCGGCGTAGGCCCGGCAGAATTCGACGATCGCGCGGTCGAAGCAGTCACCCTTGCCGAGATAGGACGCGATGGCGACCCGGTCGCCACTGCGCGCGTGGGCCCGCGCGAGCGTCCAGCCACAGAGCATGCCGTAGGCGGCCATGCCCTCGGGCACCATCTGCTCGATCTCCGCGGAGCCCTTCCAGTCCTTCAGTTGGCGAACGTAGAAGTCGCGGGGGTTCCCGTCGAACCCGCCGTCGACGTGCAGCCAGCCGAGGAAGATGTCGCTGACGGCCTGCATCAATCGCTGCCCGACGACCACCCGCTCGCCGTGGTTTGAGAATTCGCTCGGGGCGAGGAACTCCTCCATCACCGATGCCTCGGCCTCCTTCATCTGCAGGAACAGCGGGTCGTCGCCGTCGAGACCGAGCAGGAGCGCGATATACGCCCGGGTGCCAACGCTCCCGACGCCAACCACCTTCCGCGCAAGATCGTTCAGTTCGAACGCCTCGAGCAGCACGCGGCGGTCGAACTCGAGCGAGTTGCGGTAACCGCGCAACAGCTCATGAAGCTCTTCGAAGATCTGGTCACGAGTCTCGCCGGCGGACGCCAGCTGGTCGATCGGGACGATCAGTGGCGACTGGTCCACGATCTGCGCCCGCCCGTCGACGTTGTGGGTGAGCTTCGCGAACGCGGTCATGCTGTCCTTGGTGCGCGCCTTCGCAATCTCCTTCTCGGTGCGTTTGACCATCTTCGGCTTGAACTGCGGGCCAAACTGCTCGAGCACGTTCTCGACGTTCAGATGCGCGTACCACACCTCCAGTTGCTTCATGGCGGCGAAGTCCGCCATCGCGGTGCGGTAACGACTCACGGTGTCCAGCACGATCTGGTCCTGCTCCTTGGGCTTGAACCCGTTGGAGCGCGCCGCGATCAACATGCTCACCGCGAGGCGCTTGACGTCCCACTCCCACGGACCCGGGAGCGTCTCATCGAAATCGTTGACGTCGAACACCAGCGCCCGCTCGGGCGAGGCGAACACACCGAAATTCGACAGATGGGCGTCGCCGCAGCACTGGACCGTCAGCCCCGACCGCGGTGTCGCGGCGAGGTCATTGGCCATGATGAGCGCCGCGCCGCGGTAGAACGTGAACGGAGAAACGAGCATCCGCCCGTAACGGATCGGCACCAGTTCCGGCACGCGGGTCTTGGCCTGACGCTCAAGCAGATCGACCGGATCAGCGCGGGTGGAGAGCGGCTCGAACCGGGCATGAGCCGAACGGGGCACCTCCTTACGCGCCGCCTTGCCACGTGCGGCTCGCTCCGCCACCGTCAGATGAGGCGCCGCTGTGGCCGCCTCTGGTTTGATCGTACTCGTCGCCATTGCCATCGCCGTCCTCGGTTAGGTGCTGTTGTTGATGACGTGCGCCTTCTCGGTCGTGAGCCGCGAGGAGCTTCGCCGATCTCGGGACGGGGCAGGGTTTTTGAGCGTGGACGTCGGCGGTCTCAAGAATCGCGCAGCTATTCCTACACCCGCCCGTCAGGCCGCATTAGAGTCTGGTTCATCCTCATCCTCGTGGTGCGATCTCTCTGATCATGAAGGAGCCAGTTGTGCCTCACCGAGTGTTGAACGGCATCCGCCGCACGGGGTCGCGAGACCGTTGGGAGAACGCCCGGGTACGGGCGCCGATGGCGATGGTCGCGGCCACTGCGCTCATCGCGCTCGTCGGTTGTGGCAGCAGCAAGCCGGCGTACTGCTCGGACCGCACCAAGCTCGAGGACTCGATCAAGGGCCTCACGAGTCTGAACCTCAGTAGCGGTCTCAGTGGTCTGAAGTCGCAGCTCACGACAATCGAGAATGACGCGACGACGCTGGTCAACAGCGCCAAGAGCGACTTTCCCTCCGAGACCAGTGCGGTGAAGACGTCGGTCAACACGCTCGAGACCGCGGTCAAGGCTCTTCCGTCGAGCCCCTCGGCGGCGCAGATCGCCGCGACCGCCAGCGCTGCGGCAAGCGTGGCGAGCTCGGTCAAGAGCTTCGTCGACACCAGCAAGTCGAAATGCAGCTGAGTTCGGCTGCAAGGACTGCCTCTGGATCATCCTCGGACTCACGATCGCAGGAGGACCGCGATGGCTGATCTGAGGCGCAAGCGGGTGGCGGAGTTCATCGCGCCGTTCCGTGTGGAGCCGGGGTCCCGGGTCAAGCTGGCGAGGGATTTTGATCCGCGGTTCAAGGCGGGCATTAGGAAGAAGAAGGATGGGGTCGCGCTGCTTGAGAACGGGGTGGGGTTGTTGGCGGAGTATCAGGCGCGGTTGGCGGCGCAGGACAGTTGGGGGGTGCTGGTGGTGTTGCAGGCGCTCGATGCGGCGGGCAAGGACGGCACGATCCGGCATGTGATGAGCGGCGTGAATCCTCAGGGGGTGCAGGTCCACAGTTTCAAGGTGCCCTCGGCGGAGGAGCTTGATCACGACTATCTGTGGCGCTACGCGCGGCGGTTGCCGGCCCGGGGGGATATCGGGATCTTCAATCGGTCGCATTACGAGGAGGTGCTCGTGGTGCGGGTGCATCCGGAGAATCTCGATCGTCAGAAGCTCCCGGCCGCGTCGAAGCGGGGGGATGTGTGGAAGCGCCGCTACCAAGAGATCAACAACTGGGAGCGCTACCTCTCTGATAACGGGTTCAAGATCGTGAAGCTGTTCCTCAACGTGTCCAAGGAGGAGCAGCGGACTCGCTTCCTACGAAGGATCGACCTGCCCGATCACAACTGGAAGTTCTCCACCGCCGATGTTCGGGAGCGGGAGCGCTGGGATGACTATCAGCACGCGTTCTCGGAGGTGCTCTCCCACACCAGCACGGAGTGGGCGCCGTGGTACGTGATTCCGGCGGACCGGAAATGGTTCGGGCGGATCGGCGCGGGGGCTGTGCTGGCTCACGCGCTGATGGACATCGACCCGCGGTTCCCGGCGATCTCCAAGCAGCAGCGCCAGGCGCTGCTCGAGGTCAAAGCAGCGCTCGAGGCCCAAGCACCCAAGGGCGCCGCGCCAGACCCGTTCGAGGAGCGCTGACACGGGACGCCACGAATCGGGGTCGGGGACAACCCCACGAGCAACGGAGATGACCGAATGAGCAGCTGCACTCACCTCGACACGATCACCGTGCTCGAGCTCCCTGAAAGCGTCGAAGGCTGCGAGGACTGCCTGCGGGACGGCGGCGTCTGGCTGCACCTGCGCATCTGCCTGGAATGCGGGCACGTCGGGTGCTGCGACGACTCGCCGAGCCGGCACGCGACCGCCCACTATCACTCGAGCGGACATCCACTCATCCGGTCGCTGGAGTCGGGCGAGGACTGGAGCTGGTGCTATATCGACGAGGTCGCGATGGTGATCCGGGACGTCCACGGGCACACCCGCATTCCGCCCTCGCCGATGCTCGCTGGGTGACCTGTCATGCCGACGCGTTCCCGCGTGGGACACGAGCTGAACCGTTCTCGTGTTCAGACGGGTCCAACTCGGCGTGAACAGAGAACTGAAAGGACAACGGGTGCTGAACACCGAGAGCAGTGTTTCCGAGCCGGCAGGCCCGGAGCAGAGACATCAGCCGGGAGGCCCTGAGGGCACTCAGCGTGCGACGTTCGCCGCTGGCTGTTTCTGGGGTGTTGAGGCGCTGTTCCGCGAGATCGAGGGCGTCGTACGAACGGCCGTCGGGTACACCGGCGGGAGCACGACAGACCCCAGCTACGAAGAGGTCTGCTCTGGCACGACCGGGCACGCCGAGGCAGTGGACGTCTGGTTCGACCCGACCGTGGTCAGCTACAGCGATCTGCTGAACGCCTTCTGGTCGATGCACGATCCGACGTCGCGTGACCGTCAGGGATGGGACTTCGGCAGCCAGTATCGCTCCGCGATCTTCATCCACGACGACGACCAGGAACGGGTCGCGATCGCGTCTCGAGATGAGCACCGGTCGGCGCTCGCCCGGCCGATCGTCACCGAAATCTCCCCCGCGTCGATCTTCTACCACGCGGAGGACTATCACCAGCGCTACTACGAAAAGCACGGCGGCGCGGTCTGCGCCGCCACGATCCGCGACTACTAGTGGGGCCCACTAGCACGGTTGCCGTCACGGCCTCGGCTCAGCAGCTGCTGGTCCGAGCCGTCAGCCCTCCTCGAGCGTCAAGTACGGCTTGAGGAGGGCGACGAGCCGCATACGCCCACGATGAAGGCGGCTCTTGAATGCCGCCTGGCGGACACCGACGATGTCCGCCGCCTCTGCGGTCGTGAGTCCCTCGATGTCGCGCAGCACGACCGCGTCACGCCACTCCGTGGGCAACTGCGCGAGGGCGCCGTCCAGGAACTGCTCAAACTCGCGAGACAAGGTTTGTGCCTCAGGAGCCAGGTGGGGCGAATCGGGCAGCGCGACGATCGGATCGTCGCCCTCTGGATCAGTGTCAGCGCGCGCGAGCACGCGGCGCGAGCGGCGCCGCTGCGCCTCGTTGAACGCGATCCGGTACAGCCACGTGGACAACTGCGCCCGTTGCTCAAACTGCGGGAGTCCCCGCCATGCGCGCAGAAATACCTCCTGAGCGACCTCGTCGGCCTCGTCCTCGCCGAGTCCGAATCGCCGCAGCGCGCCGTAGACGCGATCCGCGTGGAGCATGACCAGCTTCGCGAAGGCATCCTCGTCGCCGGAGCGCGCCCTCCGGATCAGCTCATGCTCAGAGGTTGGCGCGCCGCTCACTGCGCGGTTATACCGCGTGAGCAGCCGGGCGCCACGCCTCCGTGACGCCCGCTGCGGGTTGGCTTAGTGGGTCTAGTGCTCGTCGAGTTCGAGCGAGCAGGAGTTGATGCAGTAACGCTCGCCGCTCGTCCCCGGTCCGTCGGGGAAGACGTGGCCGAGATGCCCGCCACACGCGGCGCAGTTCACCTCGACTCGTCGCATGCCCCAGCTGCGGTCCTCAAGCAGCTCGACGTTGGCTCGGTCGGCAGGGTCGGTGAAGCTCGGCCAGCCGGTTCCGGAGTCGAACTTCGTCTCCGATGAGAACAGCTCGGCGCCGCATCCGGCACAGCGGTACGTTCCGGAGCGCTTCTCGTGCACGTATCGTCCGCTGAACGGTCGCTCCGTCCCCTTGCCACGAAGCACGTCGTACTGGTCTGGGGTGAGCTGGTCACGCCACTCGCGCTCGGTCTTCTCGACGCGAGGAGGCTCGGTCTGATTCTGGGAATGACTATGTGTCTTCATATGTCTCGTTCGACCCGACGGACACCAAGAACGGTTCAGTCTCGCGAGGGCGGTTCGCGTAGCCGGCGCCGCACGGCGGTGACGATCCGATTCGGCTCGCTGTCCGCGGTGGGTACCGGCAGCCGGTGCAGCGCATTCAGCGTCTCGCGCAGGGCGGCCAGGATGCGCCGGCATTGCTCGCATTCGGAGACGTGACGCTCCAGGCGCAGCCGCCTGCTCGAGCGCAACTCCCCGTCGACGTACGCGGACATGTGGCCCGGCGTCCACCGGTGATCCAGGCTGAAGCGCGCGCGATAGAGGAGGCTGGCCATGCGAACTCTGACCCGACGAGGGAGGCAAGAGGTTCTCACACTCGCGCGGGGATCAGCCGTGGTGCGCGATCTGCAGCCGCCGTGCGCGCTGGCGCGCGATCTCGGTGACCGCGGCCCTGGTCTGAGCTTTGCGCGTCGCGGTGATCTCATCGGCCAGGTCGGCCATGTAGGGCCCGTCGTCCGTGAGCGGCGTGGCGAGCGCGACCCGGAGCTCAGTTTCGAGCAGGCGCAGGTGCTCGCTCAGGTCATCGGCTGACAGCGTCAGATCACGGAGTGTCATCGGGAGCCACCTGTGGTCGCGTCGGGGTTGGGATTCGCCAGCAGTCGATGGACGTTGGCTCGGCGGTCACGTGAGGATGCCGTGTCCGGCGCGTGACGGCGACCGCAGTAACCCGCAGGCGCCCGTCGGTTAAGCGCGTCGGGTTTGTCCGCAGGGAAGCCGCCGCGTGTGGCGAACGGCACTGGTAATGCCTGAGACTCTGGAGGACGGACCCGGGGATCGCCCCGAAAAGGTTCCGCTGACCGCGCGGTTGGTACTCCGCGAATCGCTTACCGCGCGCCGAGCTGCCGGGATCATCGCTGGGTTCACGGTGTTGATCACCGTCGCGGGCGGGGTCTTGGAGCGGGTGATTGACCACAGGGAGTTCCACACGATCGGCAAAGGGCTGTGGTTTGCGTTGCAGACGGTCACAACCGTCGGCTACGGCGATGTGACGCCCAGACAAGCCGACGGACGGTTCATCGGTGCAGTCGTGATGCTCACCGGGCTCGGCTTCCTGGCGGTGATCACGGCCTCGGTCACCGCGTCGCTCGTGGAGAGCAGCCGACGGCGGTACGCCGCCCAGTCCGACGTCGACGAGATGCGGCGGCTCGAGGACCTCAGCGAGCGGTTGGCGAGAATCGAAGCGGCCCTCGAGCGATCGGCCCCGCCGGGATGAGCGAGGGGGCTGGTCGGGTTACGCGTGAGTATCGGCTGCGGGCGGAGGGTCGTCGCGCACGGCTGCGTGGTCTGTCGGTTCGGCATGCGGCGCGAGCAGCTTGGCGCTCATCTGGACGCTCTTGACCGCGCCCGTCGCCCCCGCCTGAAGCGCCGTCGCGAGGCTCACGACAATGATGCCAGGGATGAAAAGGGCGGAGGAACCGAGCATCAGGATGCCGATACGTCCGAGTATGTATGGCGGCGTACAGATGACCGCGCCGACCGCACCGCCGACGGCGCTTGCAGTGAGGGCGTCGCGTCTCGAGGAGGTGGACGTGACGCCGATCAGCCGGGCCGGGACCGCGACGTAGCTCACCATCATCACGCCGATGACGATGCTGAGCGAGATCCCGAACCACGGGCGTCCCGCGCGGGTGACGATCATCGTGGCGACGGCGAGGAGCAGACCGACGACGCCTCCAGACACGAGGATCGTCCTGAGGTGGGAGCGGGCTTCGGTGAAGGCTGGCCGGACCTTCGGTGTGCCGGACTGGATGATCGCGAAAGCGAACACGGCGTTGAGGAAGAAGCTGGCCATGGTGATCGCCGTGATCACGAGAACGATTGGGATCAGGATCGGACCGCGCAGCACGTGAAATGACTTGCCGTGGAGGGCGTGCGCCTTGAGGTCGCTCATCGCCAACCAGATCCACATCGCCGGCAGAATCTGAACCAGCGTGAGCCGCCAATTTGTGAAGAGCAGCTTGAGTCCTTTGAACAGCATCACGAAGCCGCCGACCACCAACGCGAGCGGGGCGAGCATGCGCCGCGACCCACTGAGGCGGACGACGAGTTCCTCCACCATCGCTTCGTCACCGTCGCGCACAGCCGCGACGAACTGCCGCAGACGGTTTGATTGCGCCGCGTCATCCGGCGGCACCGATTCTCTGCTGTCGCCCGGGGAGACCTGCGGGCCAGGTGGATCGCCCACCGTCAGCTCACGAGTCCGACGATGCCCTTGATGACGAGCGCAGTGCCGAGCACGGTCAGCGTGATGACCGCGGCCTTGTGTCCGTTACGAGAGACCCACGCCTTCGATCGCTCCACCGCGCCCGGGGTCCAGTTGGGCGCGACCACAAAGCCGAGCAGCGGAAGCTCGAGCAGCATCAGCATGATCAGGTTGAAGCCGACGATCGTCAGCACGGTCGCCGGCGTGCTCAGGTTCTGCTTGTCGATCTGAGTGAGCCCGGCGAGGTACGAGCCGCCCGGCAGGGTGAGCAGCGCACCGACGACGAACGTGGTGCGGGCGGAACCTTTGCTCAGCTCGCGCTGCCAACGAGGGGGACCCTTGTCTGGCTTGGGTCCCTTGCGCTCGCGCCTGCGCTCAGCGATGCGCTTGTCGCGGCCCGTGCCGAGCACGAACGCGGCCACCAGCATGATCGCGCCCAGAGCAAGATCGACGGCGGGGTTGATCGTGTGCTGCGTCGTGCTGACCGTGCTCGAATCCTTCAGCGCGAAGACGATCACCAGCCCGAGGGTGATGCTCGTCATGAAGGCCCCGAGCAGATAGCCCAACATCAGCCGCTTCGGGTTCGGCAGGAGCAGCATGACCGTCGAGGCACCGACCAGTACCGGGTTCAGCGCTGCGAGAAGGGATAAGAGGAAGATCTGACCCATTCGGCATGTCTACAGCGGCCGGCGGCACACCGCTTCGCCTAATCCGGGTGAAAGAACATCGCCGTCTCGTAATCGGGACGGACGGGTTTTCATCCGATTCGGGGGATGTTGAGCGTCCGGGGTCGACATAAGGTCGAGGCCTCTCGTCCAGTCCTCGCCGTAGACGGAGCCGCAATGAGTGCCCAAAATGAGCCGTTAGCGAGTTGGAACGCGGGCCCGGGAAGACAGGCGGTGGTCGACTTCGTCGAGCACACAGTGTCCGACCGGGTGCCCGTCGAGGAGCGCGTCGCCGTGTTCGACAACGACGGGACCCTCTGGTGCGAGAAGCCGATGCCGATCCAGGCGGACTTCATCCTTCGACGGCTGTACGAAATGGCGCAGGCCGATCCGGAACTCCGCGACCGCCAACCGTGGAAGGCCGCGTACGAGCGCGACTATGCCTGGCTCGGGAAGGTGCTCGCCGAGCACTACGCCGGCGATGACACAAATCTGCCCGTCCTGGCGCGCGGCATCCTCGCCGCCTTCGAAGGGATCAGCGTCGAGGACTTCGAGGCCAAGTCGGACGATTTTCTGCGCTCAGCGCAGCACCCGACCCTCGGTCGCGCGTATCTCCAATGCGTGTACGCGCCGATGGTGGAACTCCTGCGCTACTTGAAGGCAAACGGGTTCTCCAACTACATCGCGTCCGGTGGCGGGCGCGACTTCATGCGGCCGATCAGCGATGAGGTATACGGGATCCCGCGGGACGGGGTGATCGGGAGCGCAACCACGTTCAAGTACACCAGCAACGACCGAGGCGGCACGATCACCCACCAGGCTGAGGCCGACTATCTCGATGACGGCCCGCAGAAGCCGATCCGGATCTGGAGCCGCGTCGGCCGCCGACCGCTGCTCGCCGCCGGCAATTCCAACGGTGACATTCCGATGCTCGAATTCACCGCTCACGAGGACAAGCCCGTGCTGCGGCTGCTGATCCTCCACGACGACGCCGATCGGGAGTTCGACTACACCAGCGGTGCCGAACAGGCCCTGACGATGGCCGACCAACACGGTTTCACGGTCATCAGCATGAAGAACGATTGGACGACCGTCTTCTGATCTGGGGGGGCGATGGGTAACTGTGACAACGGCAAGGAGGTCCCACGCGCGATGGTTCGGGTAGCCCGGATCCCTGTCTTCCTCGGGGTGCTGGCACTCGGGCTCGGGACGGCGGAGCTCAGCGCATGCGGGTCTGGGTCGGGTGGCGCGGCTTCGAGCGCTGCGCAAGGGGCGAACAAGGCGGTCTCATCTCTGACCGCGGCGGCGAACAGCGCGACCGGGCCGGGCAAATCAGACCCGTCGACGACAGCGACCAGCAAGACGGAATCGACCAGTTCCGCGCCCACGACGAAGACCGAGACGACGACCGCTCCTGCCAAGACGCGCACCGAGACCAAGACGGCAACTCAGACAGCCACCCAGACGGCCACCACGACATCCACCACCGATACGAAGTCGGTGCAGATCCATGCCACGCAAACGACCCCGGCCAACTCGGAGGCGGGCGGCGGGTTGCCGTGGTGGGGCTGGGTTCTGATCGGCGTCGGCGTCGCCGGAGTGGCGGCCGCGATCTTCGTCGCCGGACGACGGCGTGGGCAAGCCAAGCGCGACGGCCCGGCGACGGCAGCCGGTCAGGCGCCATACCCACCCGGCAGCGGACCGGCATCGTCATCGGACGCTGACTGGCCGAGGGGGCCCGGAGTTCCACCAGCACCCGGAGTTCCACCAGCACCCGGAGTTCCACCAGCACCCGCACCACCACCACCGCCCTCGCCACCACCACCCGCGGAGCCGCTACCGCCGGAGTAGCCGGCGTCGCCTAACTGCGGCCGTTTGGTCGGATCGTCGCGGTCACCTCATTCGGGGGATGCCGAGTCGACCCAGTCAGGGAAAGCTCCGAACACCGTGAAATGGGAACTGGCGATCATTGCCGCGGCCGTCCTGATCGTGGCTGGGGTATCACGACAGCTCACCGGTACGTCCATCACAGCGGCGATGGTGTTCGTTCTCGCCGGCGTGCTCGTTGGACCGCTCATGTTCAACGAGGTGACGGAGGCCCCGGCGGGCGAGGGCGTGAGACGGCTCGCGGACGCGACCCTTGCGATTGTGCTCTTCGCCGACGCTTCGCGGATTAAGTCCCGTGTGCTCAGGCGCGAGTATGCAGTGCCGTTGCGTCTCCTCGGTATCGGGTTGCCGCTGACGATCGCGGTCGGTGCCGCGCTCGGGGCAGCGATCTTCCATCAACTCAATGCAACCGAGGCGATCATCCTGGCGATTCTGCTCGCGCCGACGGATGCCGCGCTCGGTGAGGCGGTGGTGAGCGAACGAAGGCTCCCATCACGCATCCGCCAAGGACTCAATGTCGAAAGCGGGCTCAACGACGGGATCTGTGTGCCCCTCTTGCTCATCGCTTTGGCGGCGGCGGACGTCGAGGACAACGCCTCAACGGGTGCCCACGCGGTGAGGATCGTCGCCGAGCAGATCGGCTACGGGATTCTTGGAGGTGTGGCGGCGGGTTTGGCCGCCGCTGCGGTCGTCGCATTCTCATACCGTCGGAACCTGATCACCGGCTCGTGGCTCCAGGTGATTCCAGTCGCCGGCGCCGGCCTCGCATACGGCATCGCGGTCGCCCTGGGTGGCTCGGGCTTCATTGCTGCGTTTCTCGCAGGGGCGATCTTCGGGACGCTCGTGAGCCGCGAGTCCGAGCAGGCGTCCCGTCTCAACGAAGAGCTGGGAGAGGTCCTTGGGGGAATCACGTTCCTGATCTTCGGCGCGGTGCTGCTCGGTCCGGAGCTCAAGCACGTGAGCTGGCAGATCGCGCTCTACGCAGTGCTCAGTCTGACGCTGGTGCGGATGGTTCCCGTGGCGGTCGCGATGATCGGCTCCGGGGCGAGACGCCCCACGGTCGCCTTCCTCGGTTGGTTCGGGCCGAGAGGGCTCGCGTCGATCGTCTTCGCAGTGATCGTCGTCGAGGAGGCGCACCTGCCCGGGGCCCCGACGATCCTCGCAACCACGTACGTGACGATCGGACTTTCGGTGCTGGCGCACGGAATGACGGCAGCGCCGTTCGCCAAACGCTACGCCCGCTGGTATGAAGGGCATCAGCGGACGAGCCTCCCGGCGATGGAAAGCGTTCCGATGCCGGACCACCGCATCCGCGGGACGCCGAGCCCAGCCGCCGCGGAACCAGCGGGCGGGCTTGCATCATGAAACTCGCTGCCGCCCGCGACCAGCTCGATCAGTGGCAGCGCCGCGTGAGTCCCATCGGATTCGCGGTCGCGGTCGGCAAGAAGTTCGTGGACGACCGCGGGCCGAATCTCGGAGTCCAGATTGCGTACTGGGGGTTCTTCTCCGTGTTTGCGCTGTTGCTGGCCTTCGCGGCGATTCTCGGTTTCATCTTCCATGGCGATCCATCGTTCCAGCATGACGTTCGGGATTCCGTGCTCAAGCAAATGCCAGTCATCGGGCCCCAGATCAGCGGGAGCGTCGGTTCGCTGAGCGGCAGCGGCGTTGCCCTGGCGGTCGGGATCGTCGCATCGCTGTGGACCGGGCTCGGCGCGACCCTGGCGGTCGGGGAGGCACTCGACCGCCTGTGGGCGGTACCGCGCGTCGACCGCCCCGGCTTCGTGAGCGCGCGCCTGCGGGGACTCCTCGTCCTTTCCTCGATCGGTGCTCTGACCGTCGTGTCGACGGTAGTCGTCGGGCTGGCGACCGAGGCCCAACTACGATCGGCGGCGGTCGAGGTCACGAGCGTCGTCGCCGCGGCTGGTGTCGAGCTGCTCATCTTCGTCGCCTGCTTCCGGTTGCTCACATCCGCCGAGGTGAGCACGCGCTCGGTGTTGCCCGGGGCGGGCGTGGCGACGATCGGCTGGCTTGTCCTTCAGGCGATCGGTGGCGTCTACGTCTCACACGTTGTGAAGGGCAGTAGCCAGACCTATGGAGCGTTCGCCGCCGTCGTTGGGCTGCTGTCCTGGCTCTACCTCGGGGCCCAGCTGACACTGATCGCCGCCGAGGTGAACGTCGTTCTCGCCCACCGGCTGTGGCCACGGTCGATCGCCGGCGGCCTCGTGCCGGCCGACGAGCGCGCGCTCCGCGAAGCGGTAACGGCTGAACAATCGGATCCGCGTCAGCGCATCACGGTCAGCTTTGATGGCGCCGGCCCGGAAGACTCCAAGGCCGCGTGAGCGAGACTCCTCCCTCGGTTGTTTGAATCGGCGCAGACGTCAAGATGGCCGAGCGCCAGTCATTTGCGATGATCCCTGCGGCGGATCGGGTAGCGTGTCGCCTGCGTTATCAGGGAGCGTCGCGCAGCGAACGGGGACCGATGGAAACCGCATCGGTACCGCGAGTGGAGTGGAGCTGGCGGAGCGATATGCGTCGGTTCGCGATCCTCGGAGCCGCGGTCCTGGCGCTCGCGCTGAGCACGGCTGTCCTGTGGGCGCTGATCCTCGCGTTGTCTCCGACGGTTCCGCCCGGAGGCTCCTTCACGGACTGCGGCACGCGGTGTCCACACAACGCTCTGCAAATCAGCGGGCACGCGGCAACCGGCGCGGCGCTCAGCACGGCTTTCAACGTCGTGTTCACGATCTCGCTGATTGGGATCGCGATGCTGATGTTCAACAACGCGCTCTCGTCCGCGCGTCTGCGGCGACGCGCGATCGCGTCCGCGCCCGGGCACGGGACGTCGGTACGCGGGACAGTCCCCGACGGTCGACGCGTCCTCCGAATCAGGTGATGCCCACGATCTGCCGTTGTAATAGCGTCCGCGACACGCAGGGCGTGGCGAGTCGCTACGGCCGCCCGGTTGACGCCTACACGGAGAGCGAAGATGAACACGTCGGCAAATACGTCAGTCCGGTTCCGGACGCGGAGGTGTGCTGATGCCGATCGTTGAGTACGGATCTGGAGCCGCTTTCCCGGGAGTGATCGGTCGCACAGCTGAGGAGTCGAGTCCGGCGTGGCCGGCTCCCGTACGGGCGGAGAAGGGCACGCCGAACGTGTTGTTCATCGTTCTGGACGACACGGGGTTCGGTCAGCTCGGCTGCTACGGCAGTCCGATTGAGACACCGAACATCGACAAGATCGCCGCGAGTGGGGTCCGCTACAGCAACATGCACACCACGGCGCTGTGTTCGCCGAGCCGCTCGTGCATCGTCACGGGGCGCAACCATCACGCCAACGGCATGGCCTGCATCACCGAGCTCGCGACCGGCTTTCCGGGGTACAACGGGGTGATGCCGTTCGAGAACGGCATGCTGTCGGAGATCCTCGTCGAGCAGGGCTACAGCACGTTCATGGTTGGCAAGTGGCATCTGACGCCGAGCAACCAGGAGACGGCAGCGGGGCCATACGACCGTTGGCCGCTGGGGCGGGGCTTCGAGCGCTTCTATGGCTTCCTGGGCGGCGATACGAGCCAGTGGTATCCCGACCTCGTCTACGACAACCACCAGGTCGAGCCCCCGAGCAAACCTGAGGAGGGGTACCACCTCAGTCAGGATCTGGTCGAGAAATCGATCGCGTTCATCGCGGATACGAAACAGTCCGATCCCGATAAGCCGTTCTACCTCCATCTGTGCTTCGGTGCGACCCACGCCCCGCATCACGTGGCAAAGGAATGGGCAGACAAGTACAAGGGCGTGTTCGACGACGGCTGGGACGCGTACCGCGAGAAGACGTTCGCGCGCCAGAAAGAGCTCGGGATCGTCCCCGCTGACGCCGAGCTCTCCCGCCACGACCCGGATGTCCCCGACTGGGACGCACTCTCCGACCCGGCGCGACGGCTCTACAGCCGCATGATGGAGGTGTTCGCCGGCTTCCTCACGCATACCGATCACCAGATCGGCCGGTTGCTCGAGTTCCTGACGAGCCAGGGCGAGCTCGAGAACACGCTGATCATGGTGATCTCCGACAACGGTGCAAGCGCCGAGGGCGGCCCGACCGGCACGACGAACGAAGCGCAGTTCTTCAACAACGCGCAGGAGCCGCTCGACGAAAGCCTCGCGCTGATCGACGAGATCGGCGGCCCGACGACGTTCAACCACTACCCGTGGGGGTGGACCTGGGCGGGCAACACACCGTTTCGCCGCTGGAAACGCGAGACCTATCGCGGCGGCGCGTGCGACCCGTTCATCGTGTCCTGGCCGCAGGGGCTCAAGGCGAGAGGTGAGGTCCGCACGCAGTACGCGCACATCATCGACATGGTGCCGACCGCGCTCGATCTGCTTGGCATCCAACCACCCGCTCAGATCCGCGGCGTCAGTCAGTCCCCGATGCATGGCGTCAGCTTCGCGCAGACGCTCGATCAGGCTGATGCGAGCAGCAACCGCGAGACGCAGTACTTCGAGATGCTCGGACACCGATCGATCTACCACGACGGGTGGCGGGCGGTCTGCCCATGGCCGGGCCCGTCTTTCGCCGAAGCCGGGATGCCGTTCGGTCAGCCGATCACCGCGGAAACCCTGTCCAAGCTCGACGCGACCGGCTGGGAGCTGTACCACGTTGCCGAGGACTTCGCGGAGACTCGGAACGTGGCCGCCGAGAACCGCGATCGATTGATCGCGATGATCGGTACGTGGTACGTCGAAGCCGGCAAGTACAACGTCATGCCGGTCGATGGCAGCGGTCTGGCTCGGATGGTCGTCGAGAAGCCGCTCATCGCGCGACCGCGTGACCGCTACACCTACCTGCCGAACACGCAGTCGGTTCC
Organism: uncultured Solirubrobacterales bacterium; assembly: GCA_963850335.1. GTDB lineage: Bacteria > Actinomycetota > Thermoleophilia > Solirubrobacterales > Solirubrobacteraceae > Palsa-465. The sequence goes on from CAWKKY010000006.1 coordinate 1,003,136, forward strand.
GAACTTTGCAGCGCCGAAGGTGCTCAACCGCCCGCACAGCATCACTGCAGATGTCGACATCGCCGAAGGTGGCGCCGAAGGCGTACTGCTCAGCCAGGGCACCGCAGCGGGCGGCTATTCCTTCTTCATCAAGGACGGCAAGCTGCGTTACGTCCACAACTACGTCGGCCGCGAGCTCCTGGGCGTCGAGTCCGACGTCGATGTCCCGCCGGGCAAACACGAACTGCGCTTCGAGTTCGAGCCAACCGGCGAGCCGGACATGACGCAGGGCAAAGGCGCACCGGGCAGGCTGCAGCTCTACATCGACGGCGAGCTCGTCGGCAACGCCGATATTCCGTTTACCACGCCGTTCATGTTCAACCCCGGTGCGCTCACGTGTGGAGCCAACCCGGGCTCCCCGGTCACCCCGGACTACGAAGGCCCGTTCACCTTCACCGGAACCCTCCACAGCGTCACGCTCGACGTCAGCGGCGAGCTCATCCACGATCCCGAGGCAGAACTGCGCGCGCACCTGGCACGGCAATAAGGGCTCGGCATAGAACGGCCGGTGGGTCTCGCCGGCGGCGTGTGGCTCGCCTACGGCTCGGTGTGCACGACGACATCGGCCATGTGAGGTTGAGCCTCGCGGATGTCATCCTCGAGCCGGCTCGCCAACTCGTGCGCCGCCGGCAGTCGGCTGTCACGACCCGCGCTCACGGAGACGAACACCACCAGCCCCCGGTCGGTGTGGAGCAAACGGAGCTCGTGGGGCGGCAGTCCCGTGCGCTTGAGCACGAGCTCCGTGATCCGCTCGCGCTCAAGCTCATCGGACGGCTGGTGTTCGTCGCGGGCGATGAGCGGTCGCTCGAGCGGCTCCAGATGCGTGTGCACGTCCTCGACCTCTGACTCGCTTCGGAGGACGTCCTCGACGCGTCCTGCCACCTCGTGCGCCTCCGCGAGCGGGACATCCGGATCCATCTTGAGGTGAAGCGAGACACTGATCTTGTCGCCGTGACGGTAGATGGCGATGTCGTGTACGTCACGCACGAGCGGCTCCGCGAGCGCGGTGGCCAGCGCCCGGTCGCGCAGGCTCAGCCCTTCGCGGCGGGGCTCGAGGTGCACGACGACCTCGCTATCGGGAAGCGAGCGGCGCACCGCCGACTCAATCTCATCGCTGATCCCCTGTCCCTCGACGACAGCCTGCCCCGGCGGCACTGCGACAACCGCCTCGGCGAAGTAGTGGCCGCCGGACTCTCGTACCCGGAGTCGTCGCAACTCGAGCCTGTCACCCAACTGTTCGATGGCAGCCTGTGCGAGGGCGTGCGCTTCGGCGGGTGTGGTGTCCATCAGCACGCGTGCGTTTTCGTAAATGAGACGGGCTGAGGCAGAGAAGATGATCCCGGCGACGACGAGAGCGGCGATTGCGTCGCCCTCGTGGAAGCCGGCGCTGACGGCGATGAGGCCGGCGAGCACCGCGACGGAGCCCGTCATATCGCCTGCGAAGTGAAAGGCGTTCGAGCGCAGCGCCGCGGAGTTGTACTGAGCGGCTCCGCGAAGCGACACGAGCACGCGACTGACGTCAACGCCAAGAGCGATGCTAATGACGACGAACACGTACCAGTGGGTCTCGAAGGGCTTACCGTCGCCGGTCAGGCGCCCAATCGCCTCCACAACCACGACGACTCCGCCGCCGGCGAGGATTGCTGCCTCTCCCAACGCGGCGAGGTTCTCCGCGCGTCGATGACCGTACGGATGGTTGCTATCCGCCGGCCGGCCCCCGAGGCGGATCGCGAAGAGGGTCAGTACCGCGGCCACGACATCGCCGCTTGACTCGATGCCGGCCGAGACGAGACCGAGGCTTCCGGTCAAGACCCCGGTCCCGAGCTTCAGGACGACCAACGCCGCGGCGGCAAACACCGACATCAGAGCCGTGCGCTGCTGCCCTGCGTTCGCGTTCGCGGCCGTCTCTTGAGAAATCCCTGGGCTCACTCGCGGGACACGATATGGATTTCATCCCACCCCGCCTCATCAGCGTGCTGTGAGATGGGCGCTGACCAGCAGGACGTCATGGTCGGTATGCGCCGCCGCCTGCACCCGTGCCGACGGGGAGTGGAGCGAACCGGTTCCGTAGACGTGCTGGCTCCCTGGGTCTTGGTGGGCCGCACGGTCGGTTCGGGTCCAGAAGCCACGAGGGGCGCAGGAAGAGAGGCGGTTGACATCGCCGCCGAAGATGACGGTATGGGCGACCGCGCGGCGGGCGAGGAGCGCCCTGAGCTCGGCGCATTGCGGGGCGTTCGCGGCCACTTCGTCGCTCGCCGGAGAGGCGAGGTGAGCAGCGCACACATCGACGCCGACATGCGTGCCGACGCACACCCACGCACGCCGCTCGGGCCCGGCTTGTGACTCGAACGGCCGGCTGTTGCTGTCCACGATCGCTGCCTTGGTGAGCACAGCGTCTCCGAAGATCCCACGGCCACGCGGTTTGACGCAGGCAAAGCGCGTGCCGTGGTAGATCACCCTCGAGAAGCGCAGGTGGTAGCCGGTCTGCCGCGCGATCAGGGCGACGTCACCGCTGCATGTCTCGTTGAGGGTGACCGCGTCCGGGTGCGCTTCTCGGATCCGCGCGACGACGTCCTGTGTCCCGGCCGGATATTCCACCTTGGCGTAGCAGCCGGCGAGACCGGAGAGGCACAGGTTCATCTGCATCAACGTGTAGAGCGCGCCTGCTGACGGCGGCATCGCGGCGGCAGCGCGTGAGGATCCGCCGCATCCCGTCACGGCAAGGCCGAGCGCGCACCCCGCAGCTGCGAGGACTGGGGCCGCGACGCCCCGCGACCACGCGCGGATCCGCTCCACCATCGCGAGCATCTTCACGAGCAACGTTACGCGAGGGGTGGCTGCGACGTGGTCAGTCGCTCGGGCTTTGGTGGCGTCCGGTCATCGGTCGGCGCGGTCTTCGTGCCGAGCGAACGAAGACGACGGCGGGATGAACCACCACCCGAGCGCGCAGGCACGGGCACATGCGTAGAGGGCTTCGAGGCGCCATGAGGTCTCGTGCGAGGGGCCGCGTGGTTCCGCGCCGGAGCGGAGTCGAGCCGCGACGCGGTGGCGGCCGTGTGAATGGGAGGAGGTGTGTGTGAGCATGGGCTCATCGTCGTGGCCGTCGCGCCCCCGCTCGACGTGGCCGACCCTGGACCTGGACCCTGGTGTTTTCGCATCCCACGGTCAGCGAACCCGCGTGGCGCAGCAAGCCGAGCCCGTATCCGAGTGGAGGTTCGTGGAAAAGTTCCTCTCGGAAATTGCGGGGTCGATTATCCTGTTGCGGCTCGTGGTGGCTCGACGCCGCACCTTCGATCTGGTACCGGGCCTGCCGAAGACCCAGCAGAGCCTCGACTATGCCGAGCGCGCACATGCCGGGCAGCGTCGCGAGACGGACGGATCCCCCTTCATCTTGCACCCGCGGGAGGTCGCCGCCCTGCTCTACACGGCCGGGGCGGCAGACGACGTGATCGCCGCCGGCGCTCTGCACGACACCGTCGAGAAGACAACGACCACGACCGCGGACCTGCGCGCACGCTTTGGGCTGGGCATCACGCGCCTCGTGCTCGCCCTGACCGAGGACGAGCGCATCGTCGACTACGACGAGCGCAAGGCGGCCGCCCGCGAGCAGGCGGCCGCCGCCGGCCCGGAGGCGCTGATGATCCTCGCCGCCGACAAGGTCTCTAAGGCCCGCGAACTCGGGCGCGAGGTCGCGACGGCGCGCGGGCGCAAGGCGGCGGTTGCGACCGCGTCGCGGGTGCGTCGCGCGCACCACTTTGAGGCGTGCCTGCACCTCGTCCAGGAGCGGCTGCCTGACTCTCGGCTGGTCGCCGACCTGCGCGCTGAGATCGAGCGGCTCCCCGGCTCCCTCAAGGGGCACGCACCGCTCGCCGGTGCGGTCCACTGACGCGACCGCGAACGGCACGCAACGGACTCCGAATGGAGAAGCCGAGTCCGAGGAGCGGACCTGGCGTCATCGACCACGAGTCGATTCGGACTGCTCATTGCGCCAGCCCGGGCTGGACTCGGGTATGTCGGAGCGTTAGCTTCCCGCTCGGTGCGACGCTCGGTTCCGTGCCGCCGAATTCGTAACGCGATGACAGGGCTTGGGAGGGATCGCAATGGCTGGAATGGGTCGACGGTGTGTGCGGTGGGCGGTCATCGCGGGAGCGGCCGGCCTGACGGTCGGTGCCTTCGCAGCCTCGGCCCAAGCCGTGCCCGCGGGGTGCACGCAGTCCGGCCCGACCGTCACATGTCCGTTCGTTTCGACCGGCTCCGAGCAGCAGTTCGTGGTCCCGGCCGGGGTGTATGGCGTTGACCTCACAGCGGTCGGTGGCAAAGGCGGCACGGGTGCGGGAGGCGGCGGGGCCGGCGGCTTCGGTGCTGTGGTGACCGCGCAGCTGGGCGTGACGCAAGGAGAGGTCCTCTACCTCGAGGTTGGGGCCAACGGCGGTTCCGCGCCATCGTCGTCCACGGCTGGCACGGGCGGCTTCAACGGGGGCGGCGGCGGGGCCGCGGGCAGCGGGGTGGGGCCCAGCCCGGGGACGGCCAGCGGGGGCGGCGGCGGCGCATCGGATGTGCGAACGTGCTCACGCGCCTCGTCGTCGTGCGTGCCTGGCACGCCTTCGGATCCGCGACTGGTCGTCGCCGGCGGGGGCGGTGGCGGCGGCGCGGGGGCCGACGCGAGCGGTGGTCGGGGCGGCGCCGCGGGACCCGCTCCGGTGTCCGGCGCCTCTGGCTCGACGTTGGGTCCGAGCGGCGGCGGCACGGGCGGCGCACCTGGATCGGTCGCCACCGGCGGCACTGGGGGCGCGGCTGGATCGGCCGATGCGGGTACTCCGGCGTCGCCGGGAACGGACGGAACCGCAGGGCAGGGCGGCGCGGGGAGCGTGGCCAGCGGGAACCCGCAAGGCCCGGGAGGCGGCGGCGGCGGCGGGTGGAACGGCGGTGGGGGCGGCGGCTCGGGCGGCGAAGGAGGCACCGGTACCGTCGGCGGAGGCGGCGGGGGCGGCGCCGGGGCGAGCTTCGCGCCCACCGGCGCGACCATCACGGCGGACTCGAGCGGCGTCCCGGGGATCAGCATCAGCTATCTCATGCCGACCCAGGCGGCACACGTGGGACCAGCGTCGCTGAGCTACGGGTCGCAGCCGCAGAGCACGGTGAGCCTTCCCAAGACCGTCACGATCGCGAACACCGGTTTCGCGCCACTGCTCGTCACCGGACTGACATTCGCCGGGGCGTCGCCTCAGGACTACCTCGTCTCGTTCGATGGATGCCTCGGATCGATCGCCCCAGGAGCGAGCTGCACGGTCGGCGTGAGCTTCGCTCCCCAGGCGCAGGGCGCGAGCACTGCCACGCTGCAGATCGCGAGCAGCGATCCAGCGGGTCCGGCAACGGTGAGCCTTTCGGGAATCGGTGGCGCGCTGCCGCAGGGTCCGCCGGGCGAGACAGGCGCGACAGGGCAGCGCGGGGCGACAGGGCAGCGCGGTGCGGCGGGTCCCGCCGGCCGGATTGAGCTCGTCCAATGCCACACCGTCACCAAGACGGTCACGAGCCACGGCCACAAGCGCAAGGTCAAGCAACAGAAGTGCTCGACGAAGCTCGTGACGGGGACGGTCAAGTTCACGACGAGCCCGGCAAGCGCGGCCGCGGCCATCTCACGTGGGCGTGTCATCTACGCCACCGGCCGCGCGATCTCGCTCGGAGCGGGACGCTGGCAGCTCGCGTTGACCCGCCGGATCCATCAACTGCGTGCCGGGCGCTACACGCTGACGCTGAAGGCCCGCCACGGCCGGCGCGTGAGCATCCGCCGGACGACAATGATCGTGACCTGATCGCTCCTCGCCGCGCGTGGGGACGATCACCCGGATTGGATGATGAGCCGCCCATCGCTGGCTGCGACGATCACGGCATGGTCACGGTCGCTTCGCGTAGGACGCGGCGCACGCCGGTCCCGCACTTGACGGTGGCCGAGCATGTGGCTCGTGGGAAGGCCGCGCGCGCGGAGGTCCCCCGCAGGAGCCATGGCGTGTTCGAGCCGGGGCCGCACCGTGCCGATCCGGTCACGCTGCTCGAGCAGCAGGCTGAGACCCGTGTGCCTGAGCTTGTTCCGATCCGCTACGGCCGGATGCTCGTCTCGCCGTTCACGTTCTACCGGGGCGCGGCGCGGATCATGGCGCACGACCTCGCGGGGACGCCGCGGTCGGGGTTCAACGTGCAGTGTTGCGGTGACGCTCACTTGTCGAATTTCGGCGTGTTCGCGTCGCCGGAGCGGCGGCTTGTATTCGACATCAACGATTTCGATGAGACGCTTCCGGGGCCCTGGGAGTGGGACGTGAAGCGGCTCGCGGCTAGCCTTCTGATCGCTGCGCGCGACAACGGCTATCGCGCAAAGCAGCAGGAGCGGATCGTGTTGGAGACCGTCCGTGAATATCGGATGGCGATGCGCGCGTTTGCCGCGATGAGCAACCTTGAGGCGTGGTATTCGCGCCTGGAGATCGAAGCGCTGCTCCAGGAGAGCGCTGCTGAACCGATCCCGAAGGCGATCAAGAAGAGCACCGAGAAGACACTGGCGAAGGCCCGCACGCGCGACAGCATGTCCGCGTTCTCGAAGCTGACCCAGCAGGTCAACGGCACCGTGAGGATCATCGACCAGTCGCCGCTGATCGTTCCAATCGATGTGCTGGCTCCCGGCCAGGAGCGCGAGGAGATTCTCGGCTGGTTGCAGAAGTTGCTGCGCTCCTATCGCACGTCACTCGAGCACGACCGCCGGATCCTGCTCGAGCAGTTCAGTCTCACCGACTTCGCGCGGAAGGTCGTCGGCGTTGGCAGCGTCGGAACCCGCGCGTGGATTGCGCTCTATCTCGGGCGCGACGACGGCGAACCACTGTTCCTGCAAATGAAGGAGGCTGAGGCGTCGGTGCTGGAGGAGTTCGTCGGCCCGAGCGAGTTTCGCAACCATGGCCAGCGTGTTGTCACCGGCCAGCGTCTGATGCAGGCAACGAGCGACATCTTTCTAGGATGGCTGCGGGTCCCCGCGGACGTTGACGGTCAGCAGCGCGACTTTTATGGCCGGCAACTGAAGGATTGGAAGGGATCGGCCGAGGTCGATCAGATGGTGCCCGAGGGGATGGCGCGGTACGGCCGGCTGTGTGGGTGGACGCTCGCGCGTGCGCACGCGCGCAGCGGCGACCGGATCGCGATCTCCTCCTATCTCGGTGCAGGGTCCGGCTTTGACCGCGCGATCCTTCGGTTCTCGCGCGCCTATGCCGACCAGAACGAGCGCGACTACCGAGCGCTCGTGGACGCCGTGAAGTCGGGCAGGATCACCGCGCAGACGGGACTCTGAGTGACGATTGCTGCGGATGCTCCGACCGCCCACCTGCCGCCTCGGTGCGCTTACCCGCTGCCGATCTGAATGTGAACGCCGAGGAGGATGCCGGCCACCAGGCAAGTCAGCGAGATTCCGGCGAGCCAGCTACCGCGGTATGCACTGTTGTACTTGCGCGCGAGACGGGCGTGCGCGAATGCGATGTCCTCGATGGTGGGAAGCGACCCGATGGCGCGACGGCCCGCGTATGTCGACACGCCGTCCACGAGATAGTAGGTACCGGTGATCGCGAGGATCACCGACAGGCCGATGAGGATCTCGGCCAGCCCTTGCGATGACGGCTCGACCTTGAACATCAGGCTGGCGACGGCCACCAGGAAGCTTGTGCCGCGCAGGAGCGGAGACACCCGCGTGTTCAGGGCGTTCACCGCGCTCTCGAGGTCCTCGACGACGACCGCCGCTGCCTCGTCCAGGCTCTGACCGGTCGTGCGTGAGCGCTCCTCGGCACGCTGTCTCAGCGCGTCGAGCGACGCGACTCTGTGCTCACGTCGCAACGGTCTGCGGCGCTTGGGAGCAGGATCAGGCCGAGCCGCAGGATCCTGGACGCGCGTCATGGGCCGCCGCGGAAGTCGGGCATCAGGTGGTTCTTGAACATCGTGGGCGCGCCGGCGCTGAATGCGGCGGCGACCTGGAACGCTGAGAGGTCATCGAATGCCCGCGCGGCGATCTGCATCCCGGTCGGCACACGGTGGCGGTCAAGGCCGGTCGGGACGTTGACGACCGGGATCGTGTACATGAGGTTGAACGGAGGGGTGAGGATCCAGCCACCGAGCGGGTCGATCACGTCGCCGTCGATTCTTTGCTCGCCGGTCGTGAAGTCGAAGTCAGCTTCGACGGCGGCTGTCGCGACTGTCGGGCACACCAACGCGCGGTAGCCCTGCTCGAACAACGCGTCGTACTCGCTGTGCATCTGCGCCGCGACCTCTTGGGCGTCGGCGAGCTGCTGCGGACCTCCGTGCCCGTCGAGGAGCCCGATGAAATAGGCGGCGTAGCTGGTGAGGTCTTGTGATCGGTCTTGTTCCTTGATGCCGATCAGGGTGCTGCCCATCGCCGAGGAGAGCAATGCCCTGAGGAGCGCTGAGCGGATCCGCGTCTGGTCCCACCGGATCTCGACGGGCTCGACGATCGCGCCCTGATCGCGCAGGACCGCGATCGCCGCCTCGGTGTTTGCCCGGACATCCGGATCGATCCGCGCCCAGCCCTGGTCAAGGCTGTAGGCGATCCGCCAGCCCTCGATGCCGGGATACGACGATGGGTATCCGAGCGCCGGTCGCAGCGCGGTCATCTGGCGCGGGTGTGGGCCGGTGAGCGTCGACTGCATCAGTGCGAGATCGGTGAGCGTCCGGGTCATTGGACCGGACGTTCCTTGCGGCATGACCTCCCAGCCCGGGACCACGGGCACCCGTCCGTGCGGCGGCTTGAAGCCGTAGGTCCCGTTGAAACTCGAGGGGATGCGGATCGAACCGCCCATGTCGCTGCCGCTGGCGATCGAAGTCAGCCCGCCGGCAAGCGCCGCCCCCGACCCGCCAGAGGACCCTCCCACCGTGTAGCGAAGGTTCCACGGGTTGCGTGTGACACCGAACAGCTTGGACCAGGTCAGGGGGATGAAGTAGAACTCGGGTGCCGTGGTCTGCATGTGGAAGATCGCTCCTGCCGCCTCCAACCTCTCCGCCACCGGCGTCGGCTCAGCGAGCCGGTGGTCCTTGAGCAGCACCGACCCAGACGTCACGCGCCACCCGGCGAGTCCGTCCTCATCCTTCAATGCGCAGGTCACTCCCTCAAGGGGGCGTGCTTGGTCGGACGCGTAGCGTCGCTCAGCGCCGCGAGCCGCTGCACGAGCATCGTCGAAGTACAAATCGGTGACCGCATTGATCCGCTCGCCCACCTCCCCGTAGCGCTCAATCTGCGCATCGAGGACCTCGACCGGCGAGATCGATCGTTTCCGAAATCCGTCGATCTGCTCACTGGCGCTCAAGTACGCCAGCTCCAGAATCGTCTTGCTCATGGCTGCGCCTTTCTCCATCTGCAGCGTCGTATCCGCTCGCGTCATTGATCCTGAGCGGCCGGCCGAAACACCCCGGCCGGCCGTTCGATCTCCAGTGGCCAGGCGCTAGCTCTCGAGTGCCTGCCACGTGGCTGCACCGACAACGCCGTCGAGCGGCAACCGCTTCACCGTCTGGAAGTGGAGCACTGCGAGCGTCGTCACGTGATCGAATACGCCGTTCACGCTGACGGTGCTGTATCCATACTGGAAGCGGAGCTGATGTTGCACTGCGCTCACGGCGGCACCGCGAGAACCTGTCTTGACAGTGACGATCAGCTTCTTCCACGTCGCCGGACCAACGTGTCCGTCGACCACGAGGCGGTACTTACGCTGGAAGTTCTTCACAGCAGCTGTCGTGGCTCCTCCGAACACGCCGTCGACGGCAAGCCGGGCACCACGAGCATTGAGCAGATACTGAATGACCCGGACGCGCTCCAGCGCCGGGGCCGGCTTGATGATCGGCCAGGCCGCGGCCGCTTGAGCAGCCGTCGGTGCAGCGGCGGCCGCGCTGGACGTCATGAGCGATGCCGGGGCGATGCCGACCCCTGCTGCGCACAGGGCTGTGACGAGAATCCTACGCATTGCGATTGTCCAATCCCGCTCTGAGAGCGCTAGTTGGCGTGCGTACCCACGGATGTTTCGTCAACGTGTACGGCACGCTCATCCGCGCTTAGTGCCTAAGCGGGTCCGAAGGAACTACCGCGAGCGGGGCGCGGGATCGTGCAAGATCCTCGTGACTGGGATGTCGGGGACCGGCAAGTCCAGCGCGCTCGCGGAACTGGGAAAGCTCGGCTTTCGCGTCGTCGACACCGACCTGGGGGACTGGAGCGAATGGTCTGACGCCGATGGCGGGTACGTGTGGCGCGAGGACCGGATGACGGCACTCATGGCCAACGAGGATGAAGGACCGTCCCTGTACGTCTCCGGCACGGTCTCAAACCAAGGTCGTTTCTATGACCGCTTCGACGCGGTCGTGCTGCTCAGTGCTCCCGTCGACGTGCTCCTCAGCCGGATCCAGTGCCGGACGACCAACAGTTATGGCAAGAGCTCTGCGTTTCGGCGGGCCGCCCACGGGGGTAACAAAAGGCCGACTGATCGTCCAGAGGAGAGGTAGGAGGTGCTGCGTCGTGCACAAACGCGCAGTCACGCTAGGTGTGGCGACGTTCCTGTTCTGCTGCGCGTCTGCGCAAGCCGCCACGCCGGAGCTGTCGACCAGTAATCGGCTTCAGGATCGGCGAGAGATCGCTGCTGGACCACGATCGTACGCCCAGGGGTTCGAGGACGGACGGTTCTACGCCAACGGCTGGCACATCAGCGGCGAGATGGGCGGCGTGTGGGCACCGCCGCTCAAACTGGTCGACGGCGTGTGGTTCGGAATCAACAACACGTGGATCGGGCCGGCCACGAAGTTCTTCAGCGGGTGGGGATATACGCGTTACATGTTGCCCGACACCGCGGGGCTGCGACTCGAGCGGACTGATTTCGCTCCCGACGCGCATCGGGCGGCGCTGTTCGGCTTACGCATCACCAATCCGGGTGCGACGCAGACGATCACGGTTGACGTCGATGCCCATTCAGAGCTGATGGGCGCCTACCCGTGGGGATTCACGGGAGTCACCCCCAACGCGAGCGCAAACCTGCCTGACCATGGCCGGTTCGACGGCCGCTCGCTCGTGTTCACGGACGACGGCTCCATCGGCCACGGAGCGCCCGTGCACCACTATGCCGCGCTCGTGTCATCCAATCTCCGGCCAACCTCGGGCACCGCAGCCGATGTCCGGGGCGGGTTCTGGGGCCCTCAGTCGGGCCACGTGTGCACCGCGGACGACAGCACATCCTTGCCGAGCGCCTGCGACGACGGTCCCTTTGGCAACGGCACCGGCGGAGAGCTGCGCTACGGCGTGACGATTCCGTCCGGCGCGTCGCGGACCGTGTGGATAGCGGTCGCGGGATCGGACGAGGGTCTATCCGCCGCGAAGAGGGAGCTGGCGGGCGCACTCGACGAGCCGGCGGCCGAGTTGGCGACCAAGATCGCCTCGCGCAAACGTCTGGCGGCCCGGACCGCGGTCTCGCTCCCAGGCGACCCGCTGCTCCAGCGGGCGATTGCTTGGGGCAAGCAGAACCTGGCCGACCTGACGAAGACCGCATCCGACCTCCAGATCCGGTGGACGAATCAGGGCAAGCAGTTCCCGGCGCCGCTCGGGACCGTCGCGAAGGCACGGTGGTTTGGCGCGGGATACCCGGATTATCCGTGGATCTTCGCCACCGATGGCGAATACACCGCGTTCGCTGCCGTCGCGCTCGGGCAGTTCCAGACGATCGAGGATCATCTCCGGGCTCTGCAGCAAATCTCGGACATCCTCAATCACCGCTCCGGGATCGTCGTGCATGAGACGGTGTCCGACGGCTCGGTGTACTTCGGCCACGACAGCCAGACGCCGGGTACCGACGGGTCGCCGCCCACGAACGACTTCAACACCGATGAGACGGTGAAATTCCCCAGTGCGGTCGCCCTCGTGTGGCGCTGGACGGGCGATAACCGCTTCAGAGATGAGATGTATGACTTCGCACGGCGGAACATGCTCGTCGTCGATCGACGTCTCGATGTCGATCGAGACGGATGGCCCGAGGGGTCCGGCAATGTCGAGCGGCCTGGGATGGGTCCTGAGAAGCTCGACAACGGCGTGTACTACATGCGCGGGCTCTACGACCTGGCCGACATGGCGGTGTCAAAGCACGATCTGGCGACGGCACGCTGGGCGACGACACTGGCCGACCGTCTGCGGACGCAGTTCGAGGGGACGTGGTGGGATCCGGCGGTCAGTCAATACGCCGAATCCCTCCAGGATCCCGGGAATGTCCAGGTGTTCCAGAAGCACTGGATCGGTCAGGTGCCCATGGAAGCGGAGCTCAACCTCGGCCGGACGGCAGTACCCGGCGTGGCCGAACCGCACCACGCCGCGACCGCGCTCACGTCCCGCGAAGCGCCATGCTTCAGCGGCGTACGTCCCGGCAACCTCGGCCTCTTCCACACGGGCTGCGGCGGCGGGGCGGACGGCAAGGGTGACTTCGAGATCTTCTCGCTCACGACGTCGATTCAAGCCGTGGCCGAGGGGAACTACGGGCGGCTCGGTCCCGGCCAGCAGCAGCGCTACACCGATGCGAACGCCGAAACGATGTTCTCGGAGCCGGCGACCGCCGGAACACCGGACGAGCAGCCCGGCGCCATGCCGGAGATCTTCCCGTCCACGCCGCAGGGCAATGCGTCGGCGGGCATCCCGCCCAACATCAACCGCTGCTGGACCTGCCGGTCGATGTTCATGCAGGCATGGGGCAACTATGGGACGGCATGGCCGGTCGTGCACCAGCAGCTCGGTGTGCGGCCCTTCCTCGGTGAGGGTGCACTTCAGGTAGTGCCTGAAGTGCCGCCGGGGGAGCCGTCGGTCTCAGGATCGAACATCCGTCTCGGCCATGGTGCGATCAGCGTCTCCGCGGCTCACGCCGGAGACCGGTACACGACTCGGCTCACGCTCACCGGCCTGCACGTGGGATTGCTGGAAATCGGCCACACGCTCCCCGCCAACAGCTCCGTCAAGCAGGTGCTCCTGAACGGCCGGGCGGTCAGTCATTTCGCCCGCCGCATAACGAACCGGGGATTGGAGATCACGGTCCCCGCGCACGGCACCGGCCCGCTCACGTTGACCGTGATCGGCTAGCTGCTAGCGCACGACACTCGCCCGCCGGCCGCGAACCGTTCGCGGCCGGTGTGGCGCCGACTTGCGGTGGCCGAACAGCCCCGCAAGCGCGATGAGCACGAGGGCGGGAAGGATGATCAGCCCGATCCGGAGGTCGGCGGCTTGGGCGATTCCCCCCACTGAGAGGGGTCCCACGATCTGGCCGATGGCCGCGATCGTCAGCACCTCACCGAGGGCGCTGTCTGCGCTGCGCGGGCTGGCTTTGACATGAAGGGCCGAGGTCAACGGGAACACGGCGCCGATCCCGATGCCAGCCACTGCGATGCCAACAGCGGCCCCGGCCGCGCCCGTCGCGGCGAGGAGAACCGGGAGGCCGAGCAAGGCGGTGCCGAGCGCGGCAGCGAGGAGTCGCTCCGTGCCGACGCGCCGCGCTAGGCGGCTCACCAGCACCCGTCCGGCGAGGTTCGCGGCATACAGGCCGCTGACCAACGCGACCGCCAGATTGCGTGCGAGGTGGATGTCGTCGTACACGTAGCTGGCCAACCAGAAGCTGAGCGAGAACTCGAGCCCCACGATCGCGAAGACGACGATCAACATCGGCTGTGGCCACCGGCGGGCAAACCCAGCGTTCGTGCGCGGCGCCCCGGGGGCGTGGGCCGGCGGTGGCATCTGGGCTCGCCACACCCAGAGAGCCGCCAGTCCGGTTGCGGCCGCGCCCAACACGAATGCAAAGTGCCAGTTCAGCGTGGTGACGGCCAGTTCGCCGATCAAGAGCGGGGTCAGGATTCCGGCCAGGCTGACCGAGACCTCGCCCTCGCTCATCGCCACCGCGCGCCTCGGACCATGGAGGTCGGCGATCGCCGCCCACACCCGGATCAGGGCCGACGTGCCCAGCAGGCCCATCAGCATTGCAGCCACGATCGTGACCCCGGGCGAACGGCCATAGCCGATGGCGAGGCCGGCAAGCGCCGCCCCGGTCAGCCCGACCGGGATCACGAGCCTCCTGCTGAGGGAGCGCCGCCCATGCGCCGCGACCAGTCCGGCCAGGCCGCCACCCACCGCGAAGGCCACCTGATGCAGCGACCCTACGAAATACGAGATGTGCTCGACCGCGCGGATGTAGGGCAGCGCTGGCCCGAGGACGGCGTTCAGGAAGCCGAATGCGAACAGCGCACCGAACGCGGACCACGTCGTTCGATCTCGTCGGTAGGCCTGCTCCGCCGCCATTTGTGTAACGATACACATCCCGAGATGTGCATTCGCCGCCTCCCATGCACAATCGTGAGATGACCACCATCCGCCGCCCGACCATGGCCCAGGTCGCCCAGGCCGCCGGGGTGTCGGTGATGACGGTGTCCTACGCCTACTCCCGGCCCGACCGTGTCTCGGCCGACGCAGCGGCGAGAGTCCGAGCCGCCGCAGCCGAGCTCGGCTATCCCGGCCCGCACCCTGGAGCCCGCTCACTGCGCCGAGGCCGGGCCGGGAGCCTCGGCGTCGTCCTCGGCGAACGGCTGACCTACGCTTTTGACGACCCCCAAGCGGGGCGGTTCCTCTCCGGGGTGGCCGAGGTCTGCGCCGCCCAAGCGGTCGGGCTTACGCTCGTGCCTACCACCGGGCAGGACAGCGATATCGCCCGCGTCGCTGACGCCGCCGTTGACGGGTTTGTCGTCTGGACGACGATCGAAGAGGACCCGGTGCTTGATGCGATCACGGCCACCGGGCTGCCCGCAGTCATCCATGCCGGCCCACACCGGCCGGGGCTTCCCGTCGTCGGGATCGATGACCGCGCGGCGGCCGCGGCGATCGGTCAAGCGGCGTTTGCAGGGGCGCGGCGGCCTGCCGTACTCAGCTTCCCTCTGGATCGCGACCGCCGCGAACAGCTGGCACGGGGCTTGGATGTGACCGGGATCGTCTTCCCAGTGACCCGACGTCGCTGGGCGGGATTTGCCGATGCCTGGACGGACCTCGGCGGGGGCATCGACGAACTGCGCATCGCCGTCTGTCCGCACAACACCGCCGTCGACGGCGAAGCGCTCGCCCGCCGCCTGTTGGAAAGTGACCAGCCTCCAGATGCGATCGCCGCGATGAGCGACGAGCTAGCGCTCGGTGCGCTCCGAGCCGCTGAGCGGGTGCGAATCGCCGTCCCCGCCGCGCTTTCGATTACCGGATGGGACGACAGCCAGGCCGCCGGCCCAGCCGGGCTCACCACCGTCGCCCAATCACTTCACGACCAGGGCATCCGCTGCGCCGAGCTCGTCCTTGGAACGGTCTCTCCGAGCTCGACAGATGACCGTGCCGACTGGGATGTCGTCCACCGGCGCACCACACGACAGCCACCGCCACTGCAAGCTGCGGGCTGACCGGCAGCGTCGCAGGTCCAGCGAGTCGAGCATGGTCCGGCAAACTTGACCTCACACGCGCTCACGTGCATCGGCAATCCGCCGGAACGAAGGCCTTAGAGTGACCCGATGCGCCCTGCCCGCGGACTGGACGATTCCATCTTGGCCCCGGACGGCTGGCCCTATGCGTCGTCGCTGCCGGTCGACGCCCAGGACCCGGGCCGCTACCACGCGCTGTTCGGCCGCGACTCGCTGATCTCGTCCTTGCAGGTGCTGCCCGTGCAGCCCGAGGTGGCGCGGGCGACGCTCCGGGTGCTCGCAGCGCTCCAAGGCCAGCACGACGATCCGGAGACCGACGAGGAGCCCGGGAAGATCGTGCACGAGTACCGGCCCGACGCCGACGCCCGCTTCGAGGAGATGGGCTGGCCGGTGCGCGATGGAGAGCTGCGCTACTACGGCTCGGCCGACGGCACATCGTGGTTCCTCGTGCTCCTGGCCATGCTGAACGACAGCGCGCTCAAGGATGAGCTCGCAGCTCACTGGCACGCGGCGAGCGCGTGGGTCGAGCGTGCGCTCGAGCGGGGCCACGGCCTGATTCGTCATGGCCCGCGGCTCTCCAGTGGCGGGCTCAGTCAGCAGGGATGGCGTGACACATCCGACCCGCGCCAGGCGTATGGAGGCGGCATCCTCGGCGCCGACGGCTCGGTTCCCGAGCCACCCCTCGCCGACGCCGACACGCAAGCGGTGACGGTCGCCGCGCTGCGCGCCGCCGCCCGGCTGTCCGGGGACGCCCGGTGGTCGTCGCTCGCGGAGCGGATGGTGGAGCGGATCGCGCATGCGTTCACGCCGGACACGATCGCCGTGGACGGACGCGACCGGCGAGTGTCCGGAGCCGGATCGCACCTCGGCTGGCTGCTGTGGGCCGACGCGCTGCCGGCGTCTGAGCGCGATCGCTACGCCGAGCGGCTCTGTCAGCCGGACGTGCTGACCGACTTCGGTCTGCGCACGCTGTCCTCGCAGCATTCCCAGTTCACTGCGGACGCATACCACCGCGGTGCCGTCTGGCCGTTTGACTCCTGGCTCGGATGGGGCGGTCTCCGCGCTGCGGGTCGCGCTGATGCTGCCGAACTCGTCCGCCGCGGCGTCCTTGCCGCACTGAAGCGGTTGGGGAACGCGCCGGAGCTCTACGCGGTCACGTCCCGTGGCCCCGAGCCGATCCCGATCGCCAACCGGGTGCAAGCCTGGACGGTCGGCGCGCGATTGGCGCTCGACCAGCACTGGGACGGCCGCTTCAGCCCTTGACGGCTCCGGCCGTGAGGCCGGCGACGATCCGCTTCTGGAAGATCACGACGAGCACGATCAAGGGGATCGTGATCGTGACGAGCGCGGCGCTGATCGTGCCGATCGGCACCTGGAACTGCGTGCTGCCGGTGAAGAACGCGATCGCGGCGGACACCGGCCGGCGCGATGCCGTGCTCGTGAGCGTGATCGACAATAGGAACTCGTTCCAGGCGAAGATGAACGCGAGCAGCCCGGCCGTCACCAGGCCAGGAGCGGCGAGCGGCAGCACGACTTTGCGGAACGCTTGGAAGTGCGTCGCTCCGTCCACGAGTGCCGCCTCCTCGAGTTCCTTTGGGATCTCTCGAAAGAACGAGACGAGGATGTAAATCGTGAGCGGCAGCACGAATGTGAGGAACGGCAGGATCAGGCCGAGGTAGGTGTTGTAGAGGCCGATGTCGGTCCAGAGCTTGAACACCGGAGCCGCGATCGCGATCGGCGGGAACGTCGAGATCGACAGGACGATCGCGAGGATCAAGAACTTCCGCGGGAAGCGCAGCCGCGCAAGCGCGTAGCCGGCAAATGAGCCGATCGCGAGCGCGATGAGCGTCGCCGCGCCGGCGTCGATCGCACTGGTCTTCAGCGCAGTCGTGAAGTCGCCGTTATGGAAGATCGAGCTGTAGTTGTCAAGCGATGGATGCGCTGGGAACAGCCGCCCGCTGGAAAGCTCGGCGCCCGTCTTCAGCGACGTGTTGATGATCCAGTAGAACGGAAACAGGCAGAAGATGATCGTCAGCGCGACCCCGACCCACAGCAGGATGCTCGCGCCGCGCGAACGCTGCCGTCCGGCCGCGCCATGCGCCGCCGCGAAGATGCGCGGACGCCGAGGTCGAGAGTCAGCTACTGCGGTTGTGCTCATGTCTCAGCGGCCAGTTCTCGGAGGTTCTGTCCTGCAAGACGGATGTACAGGAAGGACACCGCCATCACGATGATGAAGGTCAGCACTGCGAGCGCCGTCCCAGGGCCGACCAGGCGGTTCTGGGTGAGCTGTTGATAGGAGTACAGCGACAAGGTTGTGGTGCCGTTTGCACCCTGCGTCAGCACGTATGGGAGGTCGAAGATGCGCAGCGCATCGAGCGTCCGGAAGATCAACGCCACCAGGATTGCGGGACGCAACAGCGGCAGCGTGACCCTGACGAACCGTTGCCAGGCGCTGGCGCCGTCGACCCTCGCGGCATCATCGAGCTCCTCCGGGATCACCTGCAGTCCGGCGAGCAGGAGCAGCGCCATGAACGGCGCTGTCTTCCACACGTCGGCGAGCACCATCACAGCAAGGGCGTAGCCGCTCTTGGCCAGCCACACGGTGTGGGCACCCGGAAGGTGGAGCGCCTGGAGAATCTGGTTCAGGAACCCGGAGTCCGGCGAAACGATGTAACGCCACGTGAGCGCCGTGCCCACCGTCAGGATCGCCCACGGCACGAGCACGACCGCGCGCAACACTGAGCGCCCGCGGAACGCCGCGTGCATCAGCAACGCCATGCCCATCCCCAGCACGAGCTCGAGTGAGACGGAGATCGCGGTGAAGATGAAGGTCACCTTGACCGCGCTCCAGAAGTCGCTCGATGACAGCGCGTCGCGATAGTTGTCCAAGCCCACCCAGCGCGACAAACCGGGGTGGATGATGCTGTACTGGTGCAGCGATAGCCAGATCGCATAGCCGATCGGAAACGCCGCCACGACCAGGATCACGATCAGCGACGGTGAGAAGGAGGCGGTCGCAACGGTGTTGTCGCGGGTCTGCGTCCCGAGGACTTCGAGGACGCAAGCCTCGTTGGCGATCGCCACAGCGGCCACACCTTCACCGCCAAGATCGATGTCCTCGAGTCGATGGGCTCCGAGTTCTACGCGCATATCCCGCTCGAGTCCGAACGCGTTTCCGCAACCGAGCTCGAGGAGCTCGCGCAGGATGCCGGCGCGGCCGATCTGCCCCACTCGCAGCCTGGTACCCAACTCATTGCCCGTCTCGACGCCGCCAGCCGCGCGCGTCAAGGCCAGGAGGCCGAGCTGTGGGTCAACGCCGAACACCTGCACCTGTTCGACGCGCATTCCGGTCAGAGCCTGCTCGCGGGCGCTGCAGACCAGGACCTTGCGGCGCGGTAACCGCGTCACGCCGCGGCGCGGCGTCCGGCAGCGCTCGCCACTGGACGAAGCGCGAGTTCACGGTGGGCGCCCCCCGGAGCCGTCGCTCGCTGTTGTCGCGCCGCCTTCCGTCGTGAAAGAGTCTGGCCGCGATGTCTGTGAGATCGGACAGCGACGCGCCACTCGTCGAGCGTGAGAATGAGGGACCGAGCTCGACCGGAGACTGACCCAGCGGATGAGCTACGAGCACACGATTTCGGAGATCGTCAAGGTCGTCGAGGGCGCCGGAGCCGGCATCATGGTGCTCGGCGGGCTCGGTTCGTTCGCGGTCTTCGTGCCCCGGGCACTCCACCCCAAAACAGCGAAGGGGTCCTACGAAGAACTGCGCCGGAACCTGGGCCGCTGCATTCTGCTGGGCCTCGAAGTCCTGATCATCGCCGACATCGTCCGGACCATCATCGTGGACCCCACGATCGAGAGCGTCGCTGTCCTCGGCATCATCGTTGTGATCAGGATCCTCCTCAGCTTCGCGCTCGAGGTAGAGATCGACGGCCTCTGGCCGTGGCAACGGTGGGAGCTCGCGCGACGCGGCGACGCAGAGCCGCCGCCTGACCACCCATAGGCGAGCCGGGCTTATGAACCTCAGCGGTGCTTGTGTTTTGGTGGTGGCGCTTTGAACGTGACGGTCTTGGTCGTGGCCGGGGTCCTCGCGTCGGTGGGCGTGCACTCAGCGGCCTTCAAACCAACGCCAAAGAATCGGTCACGCTGACCCTGATCGCTACGAACGCCAACGGCAGCGGCCGCGCACGCGCGACCATCGCCAGCCTCAAGGGCGTGCAGTAGGGCCGAAGTCGTGGCTGGTGGGTCGGTGTCAGGCGAGCAGCAGTCGCGAGAGCGCGTTGGTCCACCACGCTTCGATGCGGGTGGGCGTGTAGCTGCGCTCGTCGCGGAGGACCGTGTAGGTGTGGATGTTGCAGGTTGCTGCGTAGGTGTCGAGGGCCGAGCTGGGGGTGACGCTGGGGGCGAGCGTTCCCGGCGGCCATCTCTGGAAGACGTGGCCGCGGATGCGGTCGCCGTTGCGCCGGCCGTGCTGGTAGGCGTGCTGGAGGTCTGGCTCGGAGCGGCCGGCGTCGATCAGGAGGGCGATGAGGTCGCCTGAGCGCTCGAACAGCCTGCGGTCGAAGGCGATGAGCGCCGCCAGTTGGCGTGGCGCGTCGCCCTCGGCGGCGGCGAGTTCGGCGTGTGTGTGTTCGGCGTCGGCGTCGGTCTCGATGGCGCTGATGAGCGCGAGCGCGAGTCCGGTTTTGTTGCCGTAGGCGGCGTAGACGGTTGGTTCTGCGACGCCGGCTCGGGCGGCCACAGCGCGCATCGTCGTTCCCGCCCAGCCGTGGGCGAGGAACAGTGCCCGGGCCGCTTCGGCGATCGTTGCGCGGGTTGCCGTGGCTTGGGCGCGGCGCCGCGAGCTGTCGTAGTTGCGGCGAGGTTTCAGGGTCGAGGCGGGCGGGGTAGACATTCAGTGAGCAAGTCTATATCGAATTGGAGGTTGAGATGGCCCAGCTGATCGTCATCTACGAGAACCCACAGGATCCCGACGCGTTCGAAGACCACTATGAGCACCGCCATCTCCCGCTGGCGGCCGAGAGGATGCCCGGGGTGCGCGGCGCGCGGACCTTCCGGGTGCTCGCCACCGCCGATAGGGGTCCGACGCCCTTCTACCGGGTCGCGGTCATGGACTACGACTCGGTCGCTGAGCTGGAAGCCGCTGTCGCGTCTGACGGTGGACGTGAGGTGCTCGCCGACCTCTCGAACTTCGCCACGGGCGGTGCGGCCGCGCTGCTCTGCGACGACGATCAACCGAGGCAGGCGTGACCCGGTCAGCGCGACGATGAAGCCGCGGCGCGCCCAATCGCCTACGCGGTCGTCCGCGGCCTGAAACTGGTCGGCCGTCGCCGTGGAAGTCCGGGGAGGAGAGTCCAGACGTTCCGCGACGGCCGCGGTGGCAATAATGACCGTTCAGCGCAGCGCAGACGTGACCAAGATGTTGAGCGAGGCGCTCGAGTTGCGTTGAGGCGCAATCTGAGGGTAGGCTTCACACGTCGTTCACACCGCTGGCTGTCGGCGGGTGGGGTGAATGACAGCGAGCAGAACGGAACGAGTGAGCGGTCGCACGCTTTGGCCGCTGGGCCCTGGCCGCGATGGAAGGTGTTGATCGACGCTAGGGGTCGCTCATGAACGCAACGCCGTACAGCTTGCAGGTACCGTCGCCTCCGGGGGGAGGCATAACGGTTGAGCCGTTGGGGGTGGATCAGGTCGGTGGGAGGATGGCCCGGGCCGCGTTCGGCTTCGCGGCGGCGCGTCATGCGGGCCAGTTCCGGGAGATCGACGGTGTGCCGTTCATCGTTCATCCGGCCGAAGTCGGGCGGCTCCTCCAGGGCGACGGCCAACCGGACCATGTCATTGCCGCCGGGCTGCTCCACGATGTCCTGGAGAAGACTGCGACGGGAGCGCGAGAACTTGAGCTCGAGTTCGGAACGTGTGTCGCGCAGCTCGTTTTGGCGGTCTCCGATGACCCGTCGATCGTGGGGTATGAGGAACGCAAGCGTGACTTGCGTGGTCGCGTGGCGCGCTCTGGCTCCGAGACACTCGCGGTCTACGCCGCGGACAAGCTCGCGAAGGTGCGTGAGCTCAGACTGCTGTCAGCCCGGAGAGCCGGTCAACGCAAGAACGAAGCAAAGCTGGATCACTACCGGGCGAGCCTCGAGATGCTCCTGTGCGCGGCCGGGCACACCGGCCTGGTCACGTGCTTGGAGGCCGAGCTGTGGCGAATCGAGCCGCGGGCTCTGGCAACCACACGCCACGTCTAGGACCGCGCCCGCGCGACGGCCGCCAGCACCGGCTCGGACCCGGAAGGGGTGAGGTTGCACTCGTCGGCTTGGACATGTCGCATCATGGACATTCCTGTGTGATTCGATGAGCTGATGGAGATCGAGCGCAAGTTTCTGGTGGACGAATTTCCGTCTGATGGGGAGGGGTCTCCATCGACGCGGATCGAGCAGGGCTACCTCGCGATCGCCGACGACGGCACCGAGGTGCGGATCCGCCGGCGCGACGAAGCCGCATCGCTCACGGTCAAGGCGGGCGGCGGCCGCAGTCGGCTGGAAGAAGAGCTGGTGATCGATGCCGAACGCTTCGCGCGACTGTGGCCGCTCACTGAGGGTCGCCGGCTTGAGAAGACGCGGTATCTGATCCCTGGTTCCGGGGAGCTGACGATCGAGCTGGATGTCTATTCGGGCGCCCTGAGCGGACTGATGGTTGCTGAGGTTGAATTCGGCTCCGAGGATGCCGCGGATGCGTTCCAGCCGCCGGACTGGTTCGGGGCCGAGGTGACCGAGGATGGTCGCTTCAAGAATCAGACGCTGGCGTGTGACGGTGCACCGGGGCGGTCATGATGCGGACTCGTGGGGGATCTTGATCGTCAGGACACCCACCGTGACCGCGAGCGCGACCGAGACTGCGAGAGCGATGTGCAGGCCGCTGACCAGGCGGGCGCCGTTCGCCACTAGCGCGCCGAATAGCGCGACGCCGATCACACTGCCAGCCTGGCGCGCGGTGTTCAGCGTTCCCGAGGCGATGCCTGACTGGGTGCGGTCAACGGTCCCGAGCACGGTCGCGGTCATGGCGGGCACGACCAGGCCTAGGCCGAAGCCGAGCGCCACGAGCTGGACGACCAGGGCGGGATAGGAAGTCGTGGTGGTCGCGGTGAGCAGACCGCCGGCGCCGAGCGCCATCAGCACCGCGCCGGCGCCGATCACATGGCGGGGGCCGAAGTGCGTGCCGAGGCGTCCGGCGAGGATCGATCAAGCAGGGTCGCGCATCGCGACTTCACCGGATCATCACGGGATGGTCTGCCCCCCGGGGCGATCATCTGAAGCGAATGAGCTACGCAGAGCTTCACTTTCACTTACTCCCCGGTGTCGACGATGGCCCCGTGTCAGTCGAAGACAGCCTTGAGCTTGCCGCCGCGGCTGTGCGCGACGGGACGCGAGTCGTTGTGGCCACGCCGCACGTGCATCCCGAGCACATCATCGATCCGGTCGAGATTCGAGCGCGCGTGCGCGCGCTGGGAGTTCACCTTGCGCGCGAGCGGATCGAGCTCGTGGTGCGGCCTGGGGGCGAGCTTGCGCACAGCATGGTCGGGCGGCTGGGTCAGCGCGAGCTCGAAGCGATTGCGCAGGGGCCGTCGGGGCGGCGGTGGGTGCTGCTGGAGGGATCGTTCGATGGACTCGACGAGACCTTTACAGAGGCCGCCGACGAGCTGCGCAGCCGTGGCTTTGGGGTTGTGGTGGCCCACCCGGAGCGGTTCCCGCAAACCCCCAGCACGCGTGTCGCGCTTGAGCACGAGCTGGCCGCCGGCAGCATCCTGCAGCTGACTGCCTGGTCGTTTCTCGGGATGTGCGGCGAGGCGGCGAGCACTGCCGCATGGCGGCTGCTGCTGGCCACGCCGCGAGCCGTGATCGCGTCGGATGCGCACGGCCGCGCCCGACCGCCGGCGCTCCGACTCGCCCTGGAGGCGCTGGCTGGTGCTGGAGTCCTCAACCCTCAGCGGTACGCGACGGTAATGCCACGAGCGCTGCTCGCGAACGGCCTGTCGGCGAAGGACACGGCGATCGCTGCTTGACACGCTGCTTGGCGGCGTCGGCGAGCGCGCAGGTGGCGAAGCCGGATCATCCGTTCCCCTCGCTGCTCGCCGAGGTGGGGATGTAGCTCGCCGCGGTGACACGCTCGACCGTGATCGCGAGCACGACGCGGCCGGCTCCCGCAAGGACGTCGTCGCTCATCGGCTCGGGAGGTACCTCTGCCCAACACCCACACTCCTCGCTCCGACTACTGGTTAGGCGCAGGTCTAGCAGGGGCCGTCTGCACGGGCAAGCCCAAACAGGCGCTCTCCCGGCATCCGCCGACCAACAAAGCTTGACCAGTAAGCCCGATGCGGAAGGCGTGCCGCCGCCAACGTGCTCTTTCCCACTCAGATCCGGGCGGGCTGCTTCGTGCGAGTTTCAGCACCGGCGGCCGCCCCTGTCCTGAGGCTTGAGGTCGGCGCTCACTGGCGAAAACGTCTGGGCGGCGCTGTCAAGCGCTAACGTCGCCACCGATCATGCACGCCCTCGATCCAGACCTCACTAGGCGCGCGCTTTTGGTGCGCGGGGCGGGAGTGCTCGCTGGAGCTAGCGTCGCCGGTGGTCTGTTGGCGGCCGCGAACGCCAGCGCCGCGACGCCGTCCGGCGAGGGGTGGTACGTGCCGGCCGACCATCGAGCTCACTCGCGAACGTGGATGGCGTGGCCGGCACGACGAGACGTCTGGGGCAACCTCCTCGGGGGTGTCCGCTCAGACGTCGCCCGAGTCGCCCGCGCGATCGCACACTATGAGCCGGTTTCGATGGTCGCCCGTCCGGATCAGGCCGCCGGCGCAGCAGCAGCCTGCGGGCCGGGCGTCGACATCGTGCAGCTGGTCAACGATGACCTGTGGATGCGCGACATGGGTCCGATCTTCCTCGTCAACGACAGCGGCGGTCTGGCGGGCCTCGATCTCAACTTCAACGGCTGGGGTCACAAGCAGGTTCATCACAACGACGCGAGGATCGCGGGCGAGGTCCTCAACTTGCTCGCGGTACCGAGATTCGTCGCGCCGTTCGTGTCTGAAGGCGGCGCCCTGGAGGTTGACGGCGAGGGAACCGTGATGGCAACCGAGAGCTCGATCATCAACGCCAACCGCAATCCCGGCAAGACAAAGGCCCAACTGACGAGACAGATCCTGGCGTACGTCGGCGCGCACAGGATGCTCTGGGTTCCAGGCCTCAAAGGCCACGACATCACCGACGATCACATCGACGCGCTCGCCAGATTCGCCACGCCCACCAAAGTCGTCGTCGACCAGCCGGCGGATCCGAACGCGACCGGCGTCTGGGCCACGTCTGAGCGACGGGCGCTGAGGATCCTCCGACGCTCCCCAGATGCGATGCACCGACCGCCGCACTGCCTGATCTCGAGAGAGTCGCGCACGATCCCGGCGGGTCAGGATCAGCACACGTTCGTCAACGTCTATGTCAACTGGTACGTGTGCAACGGGGCGGTGATGATCCCGGCCTTCGACGACCGCGACGCGGACGCGGCGGCGAAAACGCTCGCGCGCGAGCTCTACCCCGATCGAGACATCGTGCAGCTCCGCATCGACACGCTCGCAGCCGGCGGCGGCGGTATTCATTGCATCACCCAACAGCAACCAGTTCCCACACGTGCGCGGCGACACTCGCGGCGGGCCGCGACGGAAGCTGGCGCCGCGGGCTGAGAGAAGCGACGAGACGCTCTCGAGGCACCGCCCGTCCGCCGGAGGGCGGAAGCCACGACACGCCAATCTCGGCCTTTGTACATGCTGCTCCGGAACGACCTCGGCACCCTCATTCGTCGCCGAGAACAGTGCCCGATGATCGATCACCGGTAGCCGGGCGTAGCTCGTTGGAGTGTGGCGCGTATGACCAGCGGTGTCCCAGGTCTGCTGGAATGGCGGCGTGATCGTGGTCGACGTCTGGATGCAGCATCCGACACTGAGGTTCTTGGAGCACGACATGTTCGCCTCGCTTCGTCGCTGGACGGGAGGCGCGGTCCCGACCGAGCCGCCGGACATCGCCGTGACGCTCGGGGCGATGGATGCGGCAAACGTCGGCTTCGGGCTGCTGTCCGCGTGGACTGCTCCATATCAGCCGCCGCTCATCTCCAACGATGAGGTCGCAGGCTGGGTCGCCGAGCACCCCGCTCGCTTCGCGGGCTTGGCGGCGGTCGACCTCAACAGGCCGATGCCCGCGGTCAGAGAGTTGCGCCGATGCGTCACAGACCTCGGGTTCAAGGGTCTGCGGGTCGTGCCGTGGCTTTGGGAGGCGCCGCCGACCGACCGCCGGTACTACCCGCTGTATGCGAGCTGCGTCGAGCTTGGCGTTCCGTTCTTCACGCAGGTCGGGCACACCGGGCCGCTGCGGCCATCAGAGACCGGACGGCCGATTCCCTATATCGATCAGGTTGCGTTGGACTTCCCTGAACTTGTCATCGTCGGCGGGCATATCGGCTATCCCTGGACCGAGGAGATGATCGCCGTCTGCCGCAAGCACGAGAACGTGTACATCGACACCTCGGCGTACACGACTCGACGCTTCCCGCCTGAGCTGGTGAGGTACATGACCAGTCGTGGAGGACGACACAAGGTTCTCTTCGGAACGAACTTTCCGATGATCGGCCACGGCCACGCCCTCGAGGGTCTTCACGACCTCGGCCTTGACGACGAGACGCGCGAGCTGTTCCTCCACGGCAACGCCGAGCGTCTGCTTAAGCTCTGAGAGCTCCGCACCGTCGCAAAGATCGATCACGGGAAGCGCTCATGCCGGAGTCGTCGTTCTGTCCCTGGTCGGTCTCGTGGCGAAGGCGGTCTCAACCGGGAGGCACCACCGGCGCGGGGGCTGAACGCCGAACCACGATCTGGGTGTGGCCCAATCGAGCAGCGGCGCGCTTGCTGGAGCGGTTTCATCTGTCGGGACCGCATCCGCGGTCTGCTGGAAGGCTGGCAACGGAGGCTGAGCAGCGCGGGAGAGCTAGGAAGGCGGTGAGAGCGCCGAGCTCCACAACGCGGCGAGCGCATTGGCGTATCGGGTGACGGCGATATCGCGGTCGCGAGCGCAACGACGAAGGTTGTCGAGCATGTCGGCTTCTTTGGTCGCTCTCGCGAGTGCGCCAGCCTCTCCTGGCGCGTCAATGATCCGCTGGATGTAGTCGGCATACGAATCCAGCTCAGTGTTGTGTGTCAGGAGGAGGAGGGCGTCGCGCTCGGCCGCGGTCAACTTCGGCTCAAGGTCCTCGATGGTGAGCTCGCAGTCTTCGATGACGTCGTGGAGCCAAGCAACTCGCTGGACGGCGTCATCCGGAGAGACGGTTTGGGCGACGCGGGAGACGTGGTCGATATGCAAGCTCCCGTCGCGATCGCGCTGATCACCGTGGGCGTGGGTGGCAAGCTCCCGCGCGTCAGCGGCCGACATCAGTTCTGCGTCGCTTCGCATCGACCGGACCTTCTCACAGAATGGCTCTGCAGTCGCCGAGTTCATCGCCAGCCTCACTGGCGGCGGCAGTGTCGAGCAGACGCCGGCCGGGTGATCAAGGCGCGGGCGCGAGCCGCGGTCTGAAGAGAAAGGCTCGCGTCTGGCGATGGCGGTTCAGGCAGCGAGAACGGCGTCGATCAGGCGTGGCAGATCAGCCATCTGATCGAAGCGGTATTCGGCCGACGCAAGCCGGTCGCGCGGGGTCTGCGCGGCATACGCGAGGGTGTGCATTCCTGCCGCTGATGCGCCCGCAATGCCGGCGGGTGAATCCTCGACGACGACGCAGCGGTCCGGTGGGACTCCCATGCTCGATGCCGCATGAAGGAAGACATCCGGCGCGGGTTTGCTTTCAGTGACCTCGTCGCAGGAGTAGATCCGTCCGGCGAAGCGCTCGTACAGCCCGGTCAGTGACAGCGTGAGGCGCATCTTCTGTTGGCTGCCACTGGACGCGACGCACGTCTGGTGACGGATCTGATTAAGGGCCTGCATGACGCCGGGCACCGGCGTCAGGCGCTCCTTGAAGGCTGTCTCGACCGCGACCGACAGCTCGTCAAGCCACCCCTTGGGAAGAGGCGCTCCGAGGCGCTGCTCAACCAACTTGATCGTCGCGTTCATCCCGATCCCGAGGTAGTCCCGCACGCAATCCTCGTAGGTTGTCGGCAGTCCGATACGCGTGAGCGCGTCTGCCTGGACCCGAAGGGACAGGCGGTCGCTGTCGACCAAAACCCCGTCGCAGTCAAAGATGACGAGCCCGGTTGCGCTCACGGCGTCAACGTAACGCACCGCCACTCGTCTGATCGATTTCGGTAGCGCCAGCCCGGACTGGTCGGAGAGCGTCACGTGAGCGCGCTACGCGTCGTGAGAAGCGCGGCGGCGAGTCGTGGGAACCTAGGCGAGTGGGAAACATCTCGATCAAGGGCGTGCTGTTTGATCGTGACGGCCGAGTCTTGCTGTGCCACAACGAGCGCGGAGACTGGGAGCTTCCGGGAGGCCGCCCCGAGCGCGATGAGGACGACAGGTCGTGTCTGCGGCGCGAACTACGGGAGGAGACTGGTCTGGAGGTGGAGGTCGCCGAGTTCGTCAGCCTGTATCGCTTTGAGGTTCTCCCCGGCCGCGAGGTCGACATCCGCGCCTACGGCTGCCGGATGTCAGGTCCAGCCCGCCCGCCCGTGCGCAGCGACGAGCACGTTGGTATCGCCTTCGTCTCGCCTGAGGTCCTTGAAACAATGAGCCTGCCGAGCGGCTATCGAAACGCGATCGCGCTGTGGTGGACGAGGAACCGCGGGAACGTTGGAGCAGACCCGTCGCCGCTGGATTGATCGCCACGCAGCAGCTCATAGGAAGCAGCGGAGCGTGGTGGCGCATGAGATGCTGGGTGTGATGAATCAGCGGCTTGTCCGTAGATTGGTTGGGTTGAAGCTATGCCCTATCGCATTGGTCGCGGGTGTGCTCATCGCCGGGTGTGGCGAGGTGACGGCCTCATCATCGTCGGCCCCGCCTGCACGAGAATCGATTGTGGCGGCGAGTTGCACGGGTGCCTCGCCGGCGCAGGATTTCGCGATGGCGCGCGTCGTGTTCCTGGGGCGGATGCTGCCGGGGACGGCGACGTCGTTGGATCGCCGGCGCGTCCTCGGCTCCCCGGCGACGATGCGTATGTTGGGCTATCTGAAGGGAACCGGCCCACAGACGGTCAGGGTGAGGACCGGGGCGACGATCACTGCCAACGGCGTGACCGTCGCCGAGGATGGGATCGAGCCGCAGGTCGGCGAGATCTGGAAGATCTACACGGGCTCTCGCCATCAGCCGTACGACACGTCGATCTGCGGCGGCAGCACGCGCATGACGTCGGCCGCCCGAGTCGCAGTCGACCTTTGGAGCGCGTTTCCGGTGCGCCATGTACCGAGGCCGGTCTTGCTGGCAGGGGACGGATACGTTCTCGCTCCGAGCACCGGATTCCCCGGCGACGCCGCCGGAATCGCCTTCGACGAAGGCCGCTTCACACTCGGTGCATCGCTGCCCGGGAGCTCGGGCGCGGCGGGTCACGACCATATGCTGTCTGCCCGCGCCGCCTATCGTGTGTTGCACAACGCAGGACGATCGAGCGCCATCAAGGTACCGCCGCTGGTCATCCGGTCCGTGCGGCTCGGAGTTGCGACGTTCTCGACCGACCGCGGACGGCGCCGCCTGCCGGCGTGGCAGTTCTGGTTCCGTGGGGTTGCGAAGCCAGCATCGGTGCTCGCGCTCCTGCCTCCGGCGATTTTCAACGCGCCTCCGTTGGAGGAGCTCGGTCCGCCCGGGGACTCGATCGACGCCCCTGCGAGAGTCGACCGGGCTGGTACTGCGATCACGATTTCATTTATCGGTGCCCCGCCAGGCACCGGGGCGTGCGATGCGCGATATCTCGCGAGCGCCATCGCCGACCGTCACGCGGTTGCCTTCACGATCAATACGATCTCAACGCCATCGCCGCGTGCGATGTCCTGCCCGGCCGTCGGCTACCACCGATCTGTCGTTCTTCGACTCGCGAGCCCGCTCGGCAAACGCGTCCTTGTCTCCAGCAACGATGCTGGCGCGGTCCCCGTGACAAGTGAGCATCGACCGCCCCACGGCGCCTGACCGATGATCCGGCCCAATCCGCGACGCGACAGCCTGTCCTCACAACCGCGCCGTCGATTGGTTCGAGTGCTCGCCGGCGACGTTAGTCGAGCAGCGAGAATGCAGGCGTGCCGATTCGATCGAGCCGCGGCAGTCTCGTACCGTCGGGCGAGAATCGCTAGATAGGCTTCGGCGCGTTGATACGGGCCAGCCGCCTAGCCATTCTTTGCGCATCGGCCGGACTTGTTCTGATCGCGGTCGGTCTGATCATCGGTGTACCGGCAGCGAGTGTGGAGGGCGCGTACTTCGATCAGCCCAGCGGACCGCCGAAGTACGCCGGTGTCTTCTCGGCAACGAGCCCTGGCTTGTTCGACCCCCGTGACGGCAACCTGTGGCTGGGAGCCGGCATCGTGCTCGTCGTTGCGGCCGTGAGCGTTGCCATCTGGGCTCGACTCATGCCGGGCACAGATGACTCGTGAGCCGAACGTTCGCACTGCGGTTCCGGCGTGTGGAAGCAGATCGCCGACGTTCGTGACCGCGCCGGGTCGGCCGATCTTCGGCGATTCGCAGGCGGATGGTGCCTGTCAGATGCCGAAGTTCCGCCAGGACACGATTTTCACGCCGTCGGACGGGCGCATCCCACCGCCGCTCGCCGGCGGTGGACCGCGAGAGTCCGCTGCCGGATCGATCGACGTGCGGAAGTCGTCGAACGCTGGTGGATCATGAACTGCGGCCGAGCGTTCTTTAGTGCCCGCGGCTGCTCGCTAGCAGCAGCGGGTCCTGCGTCGGACCCCGGGTCGGCGTGTCGGGACCGAGACTCTGCCAAACCACGAGGCCCTCGCCTCCTGGTGTGATCGCTGCGGTCGGTGCCGCGGCAGCCTGGCGAGCGGGGGAGACGGTCGTTGCTGGTTTGAGAGGTGTGGTCGACCGGGTCGCGAGCGACGCCATGATCCTGAAGTTGCTCTCCCAGGTGACCGCAAGCGCCCCGTTCGGCGCGATCGCAGCGTCCATGCCGCTCGCGACGTCACCGCTCCCGACCGTCTGCGCAGACGTGAACGAAGGCTGTGACTGCCGACGGGCGACCATCACGCGCGTACTCGCGGTATCTCCCGGCGGATAGACGGCCCAGACGGCCGCGGCGTCGCCCTGATCATTGACGACGACTCTGACACCGATCTCACCGAGTTGGCCACGCCCGGGGTCGTAGAGCAACTGCGTGGGGCCGACCGTGGCCGCGCCAACGTCCACCGTCGTGGCGTGAACGGCCTTGTATGGCTCGCCGTAGAGAGCGCCGTCGTACGGACCCTCCCACACGACCGTCACCCGTCCGCTGGCATCGATCCCGGTGTCGAACGCCCCGACACCTTCTCGATTGCTCACCAACGTCAACACGCGCCCGAAGTCGCGGCCGGGCCGGCGCGTGACGCACCGAAGCGCCGGCGACGCCAAGCCGCCTTCGGTCCAGACCAGCGCCGTGTCACCCCGCGGGTCAAGCTCCAAGGCAAAATCGCCCGTTCGGTGATCGATGACCCGACGAGCTTGCCCGTAGCGTCCAGCGCGCTCGCGTTGCCTGACGTAGAGGCCGGCCGGACGATGAGCGGCTGAGAGCCCCTCCCACACGATCGTCACCTCACCGCGCCGATCGATCGCGATGTCGGCCCCGTCGGTGGCGCTCGCGACTCGATGCGGCCTCCCGAACCGTCCGCCAGCCCGCCGGTACGCGACGAACAGGACCCCCGGGGGCAGCCCCGACCCCGTCGGGCTCGGAAGCGCACGCGTCTCCCACGCCAGCGCCGCATCCCCACGAGCATTGACCACGAGCAGGCGGGTCACCACGTTCGCAATCCTCGCCCGGCTCAGCCGCTGCCGGACTAACCGCCCACCGTGTGCCGAGATCGCCGCCCACACACCGGTACTCCCTTCCCACGCCGCGATCGTCCGGCCAGCCGCAACGTCAACCGCCGCCGCTGCCATATCCACGTTCGGTTGCAACACCACCGGCCGCGACCACGCAAACGCACGCGCGGACGACCCGCCGAACCCCAACGCGAGAACACTCACCACCGCGACCGCACGCATCATTCTCAACGCGCCGGTTGTGCCTTTCAAGGCGACCCCTTGCAGCGCCAGAATTACGTTCACTCACAGAAGTCTGGCGCGTGAACAATCGCCGCGAATCAGCAGGTCCCGCGCAGCCGGGTTCAGTAGTAACCCGCTCCCGTTCAACACGCTCGCGTTGATCGAGTTCGCGGTACTCCGACCGCGAAAATCCGCAGGTGGCGCTTTCGATTAGTCAGCGACGACTCGGGTGGATCGAGGATGAGAAGGCGCCGTTTGTAGCCCGTTGCGTAGCGAGGGGCCCGGGGAGCGAAGGTCGGCGCACGACCTCGGCCCCGCCGAAGTGCAGCCGATCGCGCGTGCCTCGGGCCGCCGGAGCGGACTGTTCGTGATCCGGTTCCGGCGTGTGGAACCAGATCGCGGAAGTTCGTCGTCGCGCCCGGATTGATCGAGGACGTGCAGCGCTGGGAGCGCCCGCAGCAGAATCGAGCTCGATCATCGCTGCCTGGTGACGGGGACCACAGTGCCGTCGGCCAGGACGAGCAGTCGTGCGCCGAGCGGTTTGCCGATCTGAACGGTTCGAGGCTTGCTCGGGGTGAGGTCCATTTGGTGCATAGCCTGGAGTGGTCAGGGCGCGTGGCACGGCTCTGCTCCTACGGCCGCTTTGGCCCCCTGGCGCTGAGGGATAATGCGTTGGTCATGAGTTCACGCGCGGGTGTGGCTCGGCTTCGGGGCTGGCGGCGTCGTTGACCTCGGGTGATCTGCTGGAGCGTGAGCGCGAGCTGACGCGTATCGAGGAACTGTTCGATGCGGCTCGAGCCGGGATCGGCGGTGTGCTGCTGATCAGCGGTCCGCCGGGCCGGACGTATGGGACGGCGCTGGTGAGCTCGCCGCGCCGGTCTTCCGAGATGACCCGGGAAATGGGAGCGATCGCGACGTCGTGGCTTCGGTCCTGCACGGCCTGTACTGGCTTGTCGGGAACCTTGCCGAGCGCGCCCCGTTGGCGTTGCTCGTGAACGACGCGCAGTGGCTGGCTCAAGCCCCCCGACCGTCAGATTGCCGCCCGAGACGACGAAGTGACGCGTCGTACGACCGCCGTTGAGGAAGACCCTGAAGCCGCCGATCACGGTCGCCAGCGGACCACCGGATCACTGCAGTCGACCGGTCGCCGCCGAGCGCGACGGCGGCCTTGAGGCTGGCTTCGTCGCACGTCGTCAGGGTTGTTGTGGGCGCCCCGAGGGCGCTCGATGCCGCCAGGGCGACGGTGGCGCAGATCGGCACCGTGATCGCCAGTGCACGGGCGACTCAGGAGCACCGGCCGCCCGCCGTGGAGATTGCTCCGGCGAGGGACCGGACAATCCGCTCAACCAGCGCAACACCCTGCCCGAATTTCGGAGAACCCGCATCGGCCAGGATCTCCGGTCGCATTCGCGCAGCGCATCGGAGGACACCCCGGAGTTTTGGCTCGGCCCTTCGGATACGTGTCCCCGTAGCAGCGCACGATGCACTCCGAGACTCCCGGGGCGTCGCCGGGAGTCATCGGCCTCACCTCGATGTCGTTGCTCATCGCCTCACGCCAGGCGGCGGTCAGCTGCCTTCGGTGCTGGCGCGTCCGAGGAACTCCGTCCGCCGGGTGTTCGCGGGCTGCTCATGGAGCCACCGTAGTTGCATCCGATCGCTCGTCGACCGTCGATGGCCGCAACCGTGGGGTAGATGTCATTGTCGGGGAGATTGTTCGCAGCTAGTGTGCCGCCGCAATGAGGCTGCTCAGGGAGATGTCGCGATGCTTGAGATGAAGGCGCAGTGCGAGCGCTGTTCGCGGACTCTGACGATGGACGGTCCGGCCATGATCTGCAGCTACGAGTGCACGTTCTGCGATTCGTGCGCCGGCGAGATGGCGAACCAGTGCCCGAACTGTTCCGGCGTCCTGGTGCCGCGTCCGCCGCGGTAGGGTCAGGCCAAGTCGTCGCTATCACCTGCATCTCGCCACATGGGGGGCAACCGCTTCGTCCTGCGCCCAGAGCAGCTGTGGGTTGTTCCGACGGGGCTACCTGACGATCCGGATCGTGCGTTCCATGCCGAGCTGAGTCTGCTCGCGACCGTCCTGGGTGCGCAGGATGCAGGCGAGGACGTATATGCCCGGCCGGGCAGTGATCAGCGCCTGTTGGACACCGCCGGGTGAAAGCGGTCCGGCGAACTCCGGGAAGCTGATCCCGAGCTTGGGCGCCTCTTTGTCGTTAGCGGCGCGAAGTTGGGCGGTCAGCCGTTTGGCGGTTGTGGCGTTCTTAACGCCGATTCCCTGGATCGGGTGTACGAGAAAGCCGCTGTTCTGGAATCGGACGAGCTCGCCGTCGTGAAGCGTGCTCGGGCCGCGGAACCCGAAATCGATCGCGCTGATTGTCGCGCCCGGCTTGGGAAGCGACATCGGTTCTGTCGCCTGATCGATCACGAAAGTGGCGTGCGGGGGGTCGGGATTGCTGCTACTCAGGTCGACCGCGAGGTAGTTGCCGGGCTGTAAGGTCGTCTGGGCGCTCGTGATTCCCTTGTCGGCGCTGACATCGAACACGATCGAGCCGTACGGGCCAACGTAGTTCAGATCTCCGTGATGGGCGTTGATCGCAGCGCCGGCCTGGGCAAAGGCGGAGAACGGCACTCCTGGGTTGAGGCGGATCAGCACCGGTTCGGTGTGTGTGACGCTCACGCTGGAGACGATGTTCACCGCCCCGGACTCGAGCGCACCGCTGACGAGGACCGACCGTCCGTTCAGGGCAAGCTTCAGCGTCGGCAGACCGGAGCTTGCCGCGCTGCTCGCCGATGTCACGCCCACGGTGAGGATCGATGCGACCGCGCCGAGAATGGCTACCGCTCTGCGGACCGGATTCATCGTGATGCTCCTCGGCGTGCCTTGATCACGCTGGCGATCGCCAGCGTGATCAGCAGCACGGCGCCGATCACGAAGGCGATGAAGAACGCGTTGCTTGCGGTGCCGGGGTGGCTGCTGTTCCTGGCGGTGAGGTTGGCGAGGACAAACAGCACCACGTCGGCTATGACCAGGCCGATCCAGGTCCGGCGACTGAGAGCTATCGGTGAATCTGCAGTGTTCGACATGCTGGCCTCCTGATTGGTTGGCGCAAGCGTCTCAGCGGTTGGCGCAGCTGTCGTCGGCCGGCGGTAGGACTTGGTGTGGACTGACCGGTGATCTGACCGCGCTCGGGTCCTACTCGAGTAGGACTCGAGTCGTCGCCTGGTAGGACGCGCAGTCCTGACCGTGGCGCTAGCGTGCGCCTGTGGGCATTGGACGCAGCCTGATTGCGCGGGCACGAACGGTCGATCCGCGGGCGATCGATGTGATGCTGGCGGTGCTGCTCACCGCCGGCGCGCTTGCGGATGCCTCCTCGCAGCTTCACCGAGGGCCTCACGAATTGGCGACTGTGCCGCTCGTTCTGCTCACAGGCAGCGTTGCGTGGCGGCGACTGAACCCGTGGCTGACGACGGTGCTCGCGGTCACCGCCTTCATGGCATTCCAGCTTGCCAGCGGTTACACCGGGGGCGGCGCGTTCGAGGTCGCAGCGATCGCCTTGAACTTCTATCTGCTCGGCCGCCGCGCGAGGGGTCGTGAGCGCATGCTCGGCGCGGCAGTGGTGCTCGCCTACTGGCTGGTGGGGGTTGTGGTGATCACCTACTCCCAACCCGGCGGTTCGGTGGGTGCGGTACTCGGGTCCTGGACGTTGCTGGGTGGTTTGCCATTCGCGGTCGGGCGGACGCTCGAGAACCGCAGAGCGCTGATGCGGGAGCTAGAGGCGAGCACGGCCCGGCTTGCGGAGGCCCAGGAGGACCGCGCGGATCGTGCCGCGGCCGAGGAGCGATACCGGATGGCTCGCGAGCTGCACGATGTGATCGCGCACAACGTCAGCGTGATGGTGCTTCAGAGCAGCGGCGCCCGCGGCGTCGCGAGCGTCGATATCGAACGGGCGCGGCAGGCGATGCGGGTTGTCGAGCGCGCGGGCCGTGACGCGCTGGTGGAGCTGCGGCGGATCGTCGGCGTGCTGCACCGCGGCAACGGCGCGCTGGCGGGCTCGGCTGCACCCGGTCTTTCGGAGTTGGATGCGCTCGTCGACCGCGCGCGCGCCGCTGGGCTACCGGTGGACGTGCACGTCGACGGTCGGCTGCAGACGCTATCGCCCGGCCTGGATCTGGTCGCTTACCGTGTCGTGCAGGAGGC
The DNA here is from genome assembly GCA_963850335.1 of uncultured Solirubrobacterales bacterium. Taxonomy (GTDB): domain Bacteria; phylum Actinomycetota; class Thermoleophilia; order Solirubrobacterales; family Solirubrobacteraceae; genus Palsa-465. The sequence continues at coordinate 1,039,052 of CAWKKY010000006.1, forward strand.
GCTGACGAACGCGATCAAGCACGCTGGCCCCGCGCGCGCACGCGTGAACGTGGTCGCCGCCGCCGGTTTCCTCGAGCTGGAGATCTCCGACAGCGGAAACGGCCCGGCGCCCGACCGCAAGCACCGCCCAGAAGCCGGGCACGGGCTCGTCGGGATGAATGAACGAGTCAGGTTGTACGGAGGTGAGCTGGACGCCGGGCGGCGTACCGACACGCCAGGCTTTGAGGTCCGTGCGCGCATTCCAATTGATGGCATCGAAGCCGCGCCCCACCCGGTCACCTCGCCGGCCAGCCGCGACCGCTTGCCGGTCGGGCCCGATCGCGACGTGCGCTGGCGTTGGCTTGACGCGGCGTGCGCCGGGGTGTTCCTGGTGGCGCTCGAGCTCGGCGTGCTGATCGGTGAGCGCCGCCACGGTCCGATCGCGCTGAACATGCTGGCCGTGGCGGCCGTCGCGCTGGTGGCGGTGTGGCGCCGCCGCTCGCCGCTGTGGTTCCTCCTTGTCGTCGGGGCGCTCGCCGCGGTGATGAACGCGTACCTCACGCCGCTTGACCACTCGCCGCTGCTGGCTGCGTATGTCCTACTCGTCCCGGCTTACACGGTCGCGGCTTGGCTGCCGCGCCGCCAGGCCGTTCTCGGACTCGCATTCTTGCTCGGGAGCGCAGCGATCAGCGTGCTGTTCGTGCGGCACCAACCGGTCGGCAACCTTGCCGGCGCCGCCTTCACGATCAGCGCGGCCTGGACCGCCGGCCGCGCGATCGGCGTGCACAGGTCGCTCACTTCGGAGCTGCAGCGCACGTCCGCGTGGCTGGCGGCCGAACGCGAGGACCGGGCGCGGCTGGCCGTCGCCGGCGAGCGTTCGCGAATTGCGAGCGAGCTGCATGCGATCGTGGCGCGCAGCGTGGCGGGGATGGTGCTTCAGGCAGAGGGTGCCCGCGGGATGCTCGCCGACGACCCCGAGCGAGCTGACGTCGCGCTGCGCGCGATCGAGGACATCGGCCGCCAGACCCTCACAGAGATGCGCCGCCTCCTCGGAGTTTTGCGCCACGACAATGATCCACAGGGGCGCGAGCCGCAACCGGGCGTCGCCCAGGTCTATTCATTGATCCAACGCGCACGCGAGCGTGGTCAGCCGGTCGAACTGCAGGTGGACGGTGAGCCCGGAACGTTGGCGGCCGGAGTCGACCTCGGTCTCTACCGAGTGCTCGAGGACGCGCTGGAGAGCGCTCGCCGTCACCCAGCACCCACGGTGGGGGTCACGCTGCGGTTTCGCGAGGACGATCTCGAGTTACGGCTGACCGCCCGCTGCCCCGGTCCGAGCGCATGGCCCACCGACGCGATGCGGGAGCGCATCGCGCTATGCGACGGCGCAGTTGACGACCAGTTCCCCGGTGAGTCTGGCTGGCAGTTCGTGGCCCGAATGCCGCGCGGCCTGCACGGAGCACTCACGTGAGCGTGCGCGTCCTGATCGCCGATGACCAGCGGCTGATCCGTGACGGCTTTCGGATGATCCTGGCAACCGCGACAGATATCGAGATTGTCGGCGAGGCGAGCAACGGAGCCGAAGCCGTCTCCCTGGCGCGAGAACTGCGCCCGGACGTCGTGCTGATGGACATCCGCATGCCCGAACTCGACGGCATCGAAGCCACCCGCCGGATCGTCGCCCAGAACCACGATCCCAAGACGAACGTTCTGATCCTTACCACCTTCGATCTCGACGAGTACGTCTACGACGCGCTGCGTGCCGGAGCGAACGGGTTCCTGCTCAAGGACGTGCCCGCCCGCCAGCTCGTAGCCGCCATCCGGTCAGTCGGGGAGGGCGACGCACTGCTCTCACCCAGCATCACACGCCGCCTGATAGAGGAGTTCTCCGCCTCCCGTGCCCCCGCACCTCCGGCGCCCGAACTCGATCAGCTCAGCCCGCGAGAACTCGAGGTGTTCCGGCTGGTCGCCACCGGCAAGACAAACGGCGAGATCGCCGCCGAACTCATCATCGGCGAGACCACCGTCAAGACGCACGTCACCCGCATCCTCATGAAGCTCGGCGTTCGCGACCGTGTCCAAGCCGTTGTCCTCGCATACGAGACCCGTCTCGTCAGTCCAGGCCCCCCCGACGAACATGGGACCAAGTGACTGATGTCACGAGGAAGCCCGCAGCCCCGTCGCTCAACGCCCAGCGGACCCTAGGCTCTCGCTCTGCTGGCGATCGCTTTGCGTCTGCGCCGGCGCTGCGGCGCGCGAGCGTCGAAGCCGGCTTGGGGCGAATTTCGGCTCGTCCGAGGCGATCGTGTCTGCCGGCGGTCGGGCTGGCTCCGCGCCGTCGGATCGTCGTGAGGCTGGCGCGGGGTGCTCATGCCGCACCGCCAACCCGAAACGCGAAGTCAGACGCCCTTCAGGGCAGCGGCTGCTTCATCCATTAACCAGAAGCGCTCGGCGTGGTCCTCGACCTGGTACATGTCGGCGATCGGGTAATCCGAGAGCCGCACGCCGGCGTGCCACACGCCGTTCGCGCGCGATGCAGCCTGGCCCCTGTCAAGAATGAGGATCTCGGGATGGGGATCGTCGAGGTCGGCGAGGTAAACGGTCGGCATCAAACGGCGCGGTGAGTAGAGCCGCGGGACCCGGCCCGGTGTGCGATCTCCCTCGAGCGGATGCTGCGTTGCCGGCCCGAGAGCTGCGTTCGCCGCGCCCAGTGCGACCTCGTTGCCTCCCGCGACGCCAATCGGCACTCGCCCCAACCGTTGCGCGATCAGAGCTGCGACGAGATCAGATGAGCCGAGGCCGCCGGCGAGATAGACCTCTGCGATGTCCGTCGGACGGACGCCGGCCTGCCTGGTCGTGTCGCACAATCCGTCCACGACGGCGCCGACCTCTGCAGATATCGCCGCAACGAACTCGCCACGGGTCAGGTCGATCCCGCCGCCCAACGGCCTCGGCAGATCGACACGGCGATGCTGGGGACCGAGTGGGCCCCAGAACAACGGCTCGCTCGAGAGTCTGCGGCGAATCGCCAGCGCGAGTGTGTCATCGCGTTCGACCTGGCTTCGCTGGACGGCGTCCAACTTGTCCCACACCAGCAGATAGAGCCTGTCGGTGATCTTCGCTCCAGAGGGGCGGTCCGCTGGACGCCAGTCCGCGATGACGGCGTGCCCGTCGCGAGTCTGTTGAAGAAGTGCGGCGTCAAAGCTCCCCTGCCCGAAATCCAGCACGGCCACGTACTGCCCGACCATCGCACCAAGTCCGTCGAAGCACGCCGCTCCCGCAACCGGCTCGGCCATGTGCGTCGGCTCGTCGAGTCCCGCCAACCTCGCCGCTTGCGAAAGGATCGACACGCTCAATCCGTCATCCCAGGTCCTGTGGGTCAGCCACAACGACATCGGCACCAGCCCCGACCGCAATGACGCCGCCTGGTGACGCACTCGATCGAACACCCGGGCTGCGACATCCACTGTCAGATAGTCGTCCCGCTCGCCGAACATATGCCGAAGCAGATACGCCGGGACGCCGTGAAGGTGGGCGATCCGGTCGCGATCGTGATACGCGACCGCCGCCTTGACGCAACTGCGGCCGAAGTCGATCACGAGCGTCGACCGAGCCGTCGCGCCGAGCACTTCGACATGCGCACGCCCGCGGGAGGTGGGGCGACTCTCTCCGTCGACGACCACTCGCCATCCGCGCTGCTGAGTGCCCTCCATGCGCGCATGATCACGGATCGCCCAGAGGCGGACCTGGCCGCGACGAGACGGGTCCAACAACACTCAGACGCAATCACGCCCGATCCGGCTCACGTCGGGCTTGGCGCAGGCTGCCTCGAGGAACCGGAGGCCTGCTCAGCTGAATCGGGTCCTCATTGTTCTCCTTTCGGAGGAGTCCGTCATGATCGGATCGGGATCAGCGTCCGAGCCGACTGGGAGTTGGTGGTTCGACGAATGGCCGCGAATGAGATGAGCGACAAGCCGGCGACCGCCGCGCTGAAGATCGTGCTCGTGGTCAGCAGACCGATCGAGATCGACACGAAGCCGGCGACCACGGCCGGCACCGAGAACGAGAGATAGGCCACGACGTAGACGGTGGCGACGAGGGTTGCGCGGGCGCTGACGTCGGAAAGGCCGATCAGCGTTTGTAGTGCGCCGGAGAAGGCGACTCCGAAGCCGAGGCCGGCTGCGGCGACGCTCGCGTAGAAGATCGGTACGTCGCGCAGCCCGAGGGCAACGGCGGTCAGCGCTGAGCCGAGTGCCAGGGCGCCGCTGCCGGTGAGCATGCGGGTATGTGGCGGGCGTCGGCGCAGCAGGATGGCGGAGACCGTGCCGGAGAGCTGCAGTAATGCGGGCGCGCTGACCGCTAGCACGACGCTGTCGTTGCCCAGCAGGTCGCTGACGATCTCCGGACCCAGTGACATGTAGAGGCTGGCCAGGGCCCACGTCGCGATCAGGCAGGGCAACACGGCGAGGAAGGCGGCCATCGCCGGGCGCGGAACGCCCAGTTTGAGTCGGATGACGTAGGGCGAACGCAGCGGCACAGTCTCGTCGGCGCGCAGCAAGTAGACGGCGGCAAGCACTGCTCCTCCGCTGATAAGGATCTCGTAGACCAGGGTCATCGCGTGGGCTGCGTACTGGACGAGCAGGGCCGACACGAGCACGCCCGCAGCCTGTCCCCCCATGGCTCCGGTCGCGTTACCGAGGGCAGCGGTCCCGGGCCGGTTGACGGGCTCGAGGTCGAGCATGGCCGCCGACGCACCCGCCGTGATCAGGCCGGCCGCGAGTCCGGCGAGGACCCGCGCCACCAACAGCCACACGTACCCGTCGGCGACGATGAAGACGACGAGGCTGGCGCCGAGAACGACGAGCGCCCCCTCGATCACCGGCCGACGGCCGACGGCGTCTGAGAGGCCACCGAGGAGCAGAAGGGCGAGCAGCAGGGCGATGGCGTAGACCCCAAAGGCGACCGTGAGCGCCCCGGCTGAGAGGTGCCACAGGTCGGCGTACCGGGGGTAGAGCGCGGTCGGGGCTCCGCTGGAGGCGAGAAAGAGGGCGAAAATGGCGAACGTCACCCAGTAGCCCGAGCGGTGCGGTTTCGTGGTGTTCGAAGTTCTCATTGGCATGCCTTCAGCCAATCCCTTCTCCCGCCCACCATCAAGGGCCTCGACCTGAACGCTGCGTCAGCCGTGCTAAACGATCGCGTGCCCGCTTCAATGTCTGGCGTGGACCTAGCTGACCTCGAGACCTTCGTCACCGTCGCCGAGGAGCTCCACTTCGCGCGGGCTGCGGAGCGTCTGGGGATCAGCGCCGGGGCTGTCTCCCAACGCATCCGTGGCCTGGAGGAAGAACTCGGCCTGGTCCTGTTCGAGCGCACGAGCCGACAGGTCCGTCTCAGCGCCGCCGGCGCTCAACTGCTCGGGCCCGCTCGCGCCTGCCGGGCGGCCGCGGGCGAGGTCCGCAGCCTCGCCGCATCCTTGGCTGCGGGCACGTTGGGACGGGCCTCGCTCGCTCTCGCTCCCAACGCCGGGCCGTTCGGCGGCCAGCTCATCGCCCACCTCGCGGCGGCCCATCCCGAGCTTGAGGTCACCGGTCGCTCGATGTGGGCCGGCGAAGCCCTCGCGTCGCTACGCGCCGGCGAGGTGGCGGGCGCGGTAATGCGCGCCGCCGATCTCGAACCGGAATTCACAGGGATCACCCTTGGCCGGTACGCCGACTTATCCAGAGATCCGGATAAGTCGGCTTATGCCGAGTCGGCGTGTTATGCCGAGCGGCGCCCGGGATCGCCCGTGGTTGCTGGGTTCGGGTGGCTGATTCCTCGGCATAACTTGGGGGTCTGATCGACGCTCTTCCTTTTCGGTCTGTCGAGAAGGGAGCGGGTCATGAGAAGCGGGTCGGGGATGGTTGGGCCGTTGACGGCGTTCGCGCCGGGGTTCGCGGCTGAGTTGGTGGCGCGTGGGTATCGGCCACGGTCAGCGGCCGCGCAGATGGCGTTGATGGCGGACGTCAGCAGGTGGCTGGCCGACCACGGCCTGGACGAGCGCGATCTGAGCGAGGCGCGTGTTGACGAGTTGATGGCGCACCGGCGTGTGTCAGGTCCCGCGACGCTCCTCTCGTCGCGGGCGATGGTCCCGCTGCTCGAGTATCTGCGCAGCGTGGGCGCCGCGCCGCTCGCGGTGACGGTGCCGGCAGCGACGGCCGTCGGGGAGCTTGTCGAGCGATATGCGACGTATCTCAGTGATCGGCGTGGTCTGGCGCGGTCGACCGTGCGCAACTACGTGTGGGTCGCGCGCGTGTTCCTTGACTGGCGAGAGGCGACGGCACGCGCGCTCGAGCTCGAGCGGCTCGATGCCGCCGCGGTCAGCGAGTTCGTGCTGGAGCAAGCCGCGCAGTCGTGTGTGGGCACGGCGAAGTGCATGGTCACCCGGCTGCGGGTGTTGTTGCGGTTCCTGCATGTGGAGGGTGAGATCGAGCACACGCTCGCTGACGCGGTTCCGTCGGTCGCGGGGTGGCGGCTGGCGGGACTGATCAAGGCCTTGGACTCCCGGTCGGTCGCGCGGCTGCTGGCGGGATGCGATCGCCGCACTCGCGTCGGGCGCAGAGATTTCGCGATCGTCGTCTTGCTGTCGCGGTTGGGGTTGCGCGCCGGCGAGGTCGCCGCGCTGCAGCTTGTCGACATCGACTGGCGGGCCGGCGAGATCATGGTCCGCGGCAAGGGCAGCCGCCACGAACGTCTGCCGTTGCCCGCTGATGTCGGTGACGCGCTCGCGGGCTGGCTGGAGCGCGGGCGACCGCGCCGCGACTCGTCGTTTGTGTTCACGCGCCTGCGTGCGCCGTATATCGGTCTCACATCCGGTGCCGTCTCGCAGCTCGTGCGCCGCGTCTCGGTCCGGGCGGGGCTGGGTCCGGTCGGTGCGCATCGGTTGCGGCATACCGCCGCGACCGAGATGCTTCGCGCGGGCGGGAGCTTGACGGAGGTCGGGCAGGTGCTCCGTCATCGAGGCCGGGATGTCACCTCGATCTATGCGAAGGTCGACCGGCTCGCGCTCGTCCAGGTCGTTCAGCCGTGGCCGGGGAGTCGGGCATGACCACGCTCGCTGAACACGTCGAGAACTACCTGACGGTCCGGCGGGCGCTCGGGTTCAAGCTCGTTGGGGAGGGCGTGCTGCTCGCCGAGTTCGTCGCGTGCGCTGAGCGGGCTGGGCAGCGCACGGTCACGACCGAGTTCGCGGTGCAGTGGGCGCGACGGCCGGCAACCGGCAGCCACAACTATCTGTCGCGGCGGCTGCGGGCCGTGCGCACCTTCGCCCGGTACCTGCACGCGCTCGACCCCTTCTGCGAGGTCCCGTCATTGGAGCTGCTGCCCGCCAAGAAGTACCGGCCAGCGCCATACGTCTATACGGACGCGGAGATCGCCGCGTTGATGGCGGCGACGAGCACGCTGAGCCCGCCGTTTCGAGCAGCGACGTTCCGGACGCTGATCGGCTTGTTGGCGTGCACCGGGTTGCGGATCGGCGAAGCCCTCGGGCTGGACCGCGTCGACGTCGACCTCGCCGACGGCGTGCTGACGGTCCGCAACGCGAAGTTCGGCAAATCGCGCGAGGTGCTGCTGCATCCCAGCACCGTGCAAGCGTTGCTCGAGTACGCCGAGCTGCGTGACCGGTTCTGCCCACAGCCCACCACGCCGAGCTTCCTGCTCACCACGCGCGGCACGCGACCCAGTCACCCAACGATCTGTCAGCCGTTCCATAAACTGGTGAAGCAGGCCGGGATCGCGCACCCATCGCCAGGCCGCCAAGTTCGGGTTCACGACCTGAGACATCGCTTCGCTGTGACGACGCTGCTGGGCTGGTATCGCGACGGCGACGACGTTCAAGCGCGGATGCCGCTGCTGAGTACCTATATGGGGCATGTCGACCCAGCCGCGACGTTCTGGTACCTGTCCGCAGCACCGGAGCTGCTCGCGCTCGCCGCTGAGCGACTCGAGCAGACTGCAGGAGAACGGCGATGACCCCGCTCGCGCCGACGCTCGAGGCGTTCTTCACCTGCCGTCTGGTCAACGAGAAGGGGGTCAGCCCGCACACGATCGCCGCCTACCGCGACACCTTCCGGCTGCTGCTCACCTTCGCACAACAGCACACCGGCAAACAGCCATCAGCGCTCCAGCTCGAGGATCTCGACGCTCAGCTGATCAGCGTGTTCCTCGATCACCTCGAGCACCAGCGCGGCAACAGCATCCGCACCCGCAACGCCAGGTTGGCGGCGATCCACTCGATGTTCCGCTACGCCTCGTTGCGTCACCCCGAGCACGCCTCGCTCATCAGCCGCGTGCTCGCCGTCCCGACCAAGCGGTTTGAACGCGCGATCGTCACCTACCTCACCGCCGAGGAGATCGACGCGCTCCTGGCCGCACCGGACCGCGACCGCTGGATCGGCCGTCGCGACCACGCGCTGCTCACCCTCACGATCCAGACCGGGCTGCGCGTCTCAGAGCTCGCCCGTCTGCGCTGCCATGACGTGCACCTCCGCACCGGCCCGCACGTTCAGATCCTCGGGAAAGGACGGAAACAGAGAGCAACCCCACTGACCCGGCAGACCGTCGCCGTCCTGCGCGAATGGCTCACCGAACGCGCCGGCCAAGGTGACCAGCCACTGTTCCCAACCAGCCGCGGCCGGCCGCTCAGCCACGACGCGATCGCGCTTCTGGTCGCCAAGCACGCCAGCACCGCAACCCCCGATTGCCCAAGCCTGACCAACAAGAAAGTCTCGCCTCACACGCTGCGACACGCCGCCGCGATGAACCTCCTGCACGCCGGCGTCGACAGCACAGTCATCGCCCTGTGGTTGGGGCACGAGTCCGTCGAGGCGACCCAGATCTATCTCCATGCCGACATGCAAATCAAAGAACGCGCGCTCGCGCGCACCACCCCACCCGACAGCCCGCCAGGCCGATACCGGCCACCCGACCACCTTCTCGCGTTCCTCGAAGCACTCTGATTATGCCGAGGAATCACACCCCAATCCCCAGCAACCACAAGCGATCCCAAGCCTCACTCGGCATAACACGCGACTCGGCATAAGCCGACGACCACGTCGCACTTCCGGAGACAGATCCGCTTGCCGACCAGGCCACCATCTCGCTTGCTGACCTGCATGGGCAGCCGTTACTCATCGTCGACCGGAAGCTCGGGCCGCGCGTTCACGACGGCACTAAGGCGTTGTTCTCGCAAGCCGGAGTGGCGCCGCGCTGGCGCGATCACGGGTTCGGCGACTACCGACAGGTGATGACCCTCGTCGCCAGCGGCCAGGGCGCCTGCCTCGTCGACGCCCATCACGCCGAGCAGAGCTTCCCAGGCGTCCGCATCGTCCGCTTAGCAGAACCGGGTCCGACCTATGAGATGCAGCTCGTCGTGCTCGCCCACGTCGACTCGCCGGCGATTCGCACTATTCGCACCGTCGCCGCCAACCTGGCCCCGCTTGGACGATAACTGCGGGCAGAACGACGCCGGTGCCACGGCGCCGCACAACCGCTTTGCCGCTCCGGTTGTTCGTAGAAGGAGGAGTCCGGCTCAGCTTGCTGTCTCGCGGACCCGTCGCGCCAGTGCGCCCGAAAAGACTCAACTTCCTCGGACCATACGGTCCACAAGGCCCTCAACGTTGTACGGCCCGTGTCGATGCATCCACGGGCGTCCAGATCGTCCAACTCGCGCGGGTTGGCGCACGTATTGGACGTAACGGCCGCATCGGATGTTGTCACGAGTGTTGTCACGGCGACCGCCGAAGTCGGGGGTACGATCAGAGCGTGACTTCGGCGGAGATCATCGACGAGATCGGACTTCGGTTGGCTCGGGTAGCGCCCAGGGAGTCTCGGGTCATGCTGTTCGGATCGCACGCTCGGGGTGACGCCGATGAGGGCTCGGACTACGACATCCTCGTGATCGAGCCTGAGGTCTCCGACGCCGCCCGCGAATCAGTTCGCCTACGCACGGAGCTGGGGGACTTGCTGGTGCCAATCGACGTCGTCGTCATTGATCGCGACCGCGCGCGCCGGCGGGCGTCCGTCCGGGGCACCATGGTCGAGCGTGCGTTGCGCGAGGGCCGCGTTCTTGCCGACACCTGAGGAGCTGGAGGTCGCGGACCTGTTTTTGAGGAACGCGGCCTCAGATCTGTCAGCGGCTCGTTCGCTCGCCCGGGAGGCGGATCAACACGACGATGTTGTCGGATTCCATGCCCAGCAGGCAGTCGAGAAATCGCTGAAGGCGGTGCTGGCTGCGCGCAGCTCCGAGATCCCGCGGACGCATGACCTCGACCTCCTGACACGGCTGGCCGCCCCAGATCCGGGGGAGCTCCCGAGCGAGCTCAGCGGCGCGAAGGAGTTGTCTCCGTGGGCTGTAGCGACGCGCTATGACGACATCGACGCGGCCCTTGATCGTCGCGCGGCGCTAGAGGTGGCAGAGAACAGCCTCATTTGGGCTCGGGAGCGTGTTGAGGCGGCTCGAGGGGAGGCGGATGTCGGCTGAACGGGAACGTCGACCGGCTGAGGAGCCGCTCGACCGGTTGGTGGATTCGTTCACGCGGGAGCAATTGGCTGAGCTGGTTCTTGATGCCGCCGTGCGGCACGACGATGTTGCGCGAGGACTACGGCTGGCCGCCGCGCGAAGAGACGGCGACCTCGGGGTGTTGCGAAGGGAAGTCGACCGAGCACTTCGGACCCGCCGGTTTCTCGATTACTGGGGGAGCATTGAATGGGCGCAGGCGGGCCGGCTGGTCGTTGCCGAACTCGAGACGACCCTGCGCACTGCGCCGTCGCTCGGGCTCGTCGAACTGCTTCAACGCGCCGTGGGCCACGTTGCGAAGGTCATGCACCACGCAGATGACTCGTCAGGTCTGATCGGCGATCTGGTGCGCGACCTTCTCGAGCTCCACGCGCGCGCGTGTGATGCGGGCGTGGCTGACCCGGTCAAACTCGCGGCCTGGATGGTCCGGTTCCGATTCGGCGATCAGGATTTCTTTGAAGTTGATCCTGTGCGATATGCCACGGCGCTGGGAGAGGAGGGGATGGCTCGGTACCGCGATGCGATCGGGCAAGTCGACGATGCCGGTTCGTTCGCCCTTCGGTATGTGCACGAGCGGCTTGCGGTTCTGGACCAGGACGTCGAGGCGATCGTTCGGCTTCACGGCGGCGATCTGACCAACATGTTCCAGTTCCTTCACGTCGCCGAGGCGATGGCCGAGCTTGGACGGGACGATCTCGTGTTGGAGTGGACTGGGCGTGGGATCGCGGAGACCGACGGCTTTCAGATCGGCGGGCTGTACGACCTCGCCTGCGAAACCCACGTTCGTCTCGGGCAGCCGCTGGAAGTCCTACGCCTGCGGCGTTCCCTTCACGAGCGCATGCCTTCCTCATCGACCTACGCCGCGCTCCGTAAAGCCGCGGATGCGGCCGATGTCTGGGAGATTGAGCGGCCTGCGGCCCGTGCGGCCCTCGAGCAGCGAGACGTGCGCGGGTTCATCGACGTGCTACTGGGCGATGACGATCGAGATCTCGCGTGGAGGACTGCGGTCGCGGCGCCACGGGAGGCGCTTCACCCAAAGCAGTGGCTCCGGCTCGCCGCGAGTCGCGAACGCGAACATCCCGCCGATGCGCTCGAGACCTATCAAGCGGTGGCCGAAGAGGTTCTACGGACAGCCGACCGCCGTTCATACACCGACGGCGTGCGGATCCTCAAGAAAGGGGCGAAGGCTGCGCACGCCGCGGGGCGCGAGGCCGACTTCTCGATGTTCATCGGTCGGATGCGAGAGCAGTATCGCCGGCGGCCGACGCTGATCGCCATGCTTGATAAGGCGGGTTTCGTGTGAGTGACGCAGGGTCGGACGAATTGGATCGGCGTGGCTTCATCGCTGACACCGACGTGCTTGCGGCCTTGGGTATGGGTGTCGACGATCTAGGCGATCCGGACGCCCGTGCGTTCGTGATTCGCCACGAGCACCCAGAATTGGCGGAGGCGCTCGACGCTGGCCTCGGTGAGATCGACCTCGGCAACGGTCCCGTCAACCCGCATCTGCACCTCGTTATCCACGAAGTCGTGGCGACCCAGCTGTGGGACGGGGATCCGCCAGAGGTCTGGGAGACCGCGGTGAGGCTTCGTGACACGGGTTACGAGCGGAGGGAAATCCTCCATATGCTCGGCCGGCCGGTGTCGGACCAAATCTGGGCGGCGTGGCATGACGATCAGCCGTACGACCGAGCGCGCCACGTCGCCGCCCTTCGCGCGCTTCCAGGGACCTGGGAGCGAGAGCGTTCGGTATCGGCGGCCAAGAGACACGACGCACCGCGGAAACAAGCGCGCCGCAGCGCCCGAGCAGCACGTCGCCGCAACCGGCGTCCGAAATAGAAGCCCAGCTGTGCGGGGCTTTCCCGGTGCGCCCGGGAAGACTCAAACTTCCACGGACCATACGGTCCACAAGGCCCTCAACCTTGTACCGGTCGTGTCGATGCTTCCAGGGGCGTCCAGAGTGTCCAAATCATGCGGTTTCGTGGACGTATTGGACGTAATGGACGCACTGGATGTTGCCACGAGTGTTGCCACGCAACGGCAGCGTCGGGCATGACCAACAAGCCTCCGCTCGAGTTACCGAGCAGCATCCGAGTCGGCAGACGATGCGGTACCCACGCCGGCGGAGAGAAGTGGTCGGGTCTACTGCTCGGGGAGGTGCTGGAGGTCGTCCAGGTCGCGTGGCCGTCCGGCTGCCGCCTTCATCGCGCGGAGGTGCGCAAGGCTGCAGTAGCGGATTTGCACTTCGTCTAGTGAGAACGAGAGCGCGTCACGGTCGAGCTCGGCATACAGGTCGTCGGCATCGATGCCTGAGATCCACTGCATGATGTCGAGGGCTCCGAGATCCGTCTCAAGGCGGAAGTTGCCGCCTTGTGCGAGGTCGTCGGTTCGGGTGGCGTCCATCGGCATCTCGTGGGTCTCGAAATCTCCGAGCTCGGCGGGTCGGGCGTGGAGTTCGCGGAGAGCCCTGGCAAGTCGCGAGAGATTGCCGGCGTCCGGCGAGGGCACGATGTCGAGATCTTTCGAGGGTCGGCGATAGCCATGAGCCGCGACCGCGACGCCGCCGATCAGGATGTGGTCGACGTCCCGCTCGTGAAGAAAGCGAAGCAGTGGTTCAGGATCGAGAGCTTCCATCGCGCCGTGCAGATGCTGCGGCGTCGGCGACCCGATTGGCAAAGCGTGCCAGCGCTGCGGTCGCCCGCACATTGTCCTCGGCGCCGGCCCGGCGGTCGCGGTCGATGCGGGCGCGTGTTGCAGCTTCCTCTCGAGCGACTTCTTCTGCGGTCCACGGACCGCTCGGAGGCCGGGTTTCCTCGGTCATGATGATCAATGGTACGGCGAGCAAGACTCGATTCCTGCGGGGTCCAGCGACTTGTGTCACGAACGACAGGAGGCGAGGTGCGGGGCTTCCCAATACATGGTGCTCGTGATCCCGTGGAAGACGGTGATCCGCGGCACGCGAAGATGGTCGCGCGCTACCCGGACACGATCCCCAGCGACGATCATCATCTACCCGCGGTTTGTTGCCAGACAGCGGGTACGGACCGACGCGGGGAGTCGCTTCAGGCATAGAAAAGCCCCGCTGTGCGGGGCTTTCCCAGTGCGCCCGAGAAGACTCGAACTTCCACGGACCATACGGTCCACAAGGCCCTCAACCTTGTACCGGTCGTGTAGATGGTTCGACGGGCGTCCAGATCGTCCAAATCGTGCGAGTTCGTGGAGGTACTGGACGCAGTGGATGTTGTCACGAGTGTTGCCACGCCCTCGGCGTCTCGGCCGGGCAGCCCGCGGCCGGCCGTCGACATCGCGGAGCTGCGGCCACGCGCCGAAATGGCTGTGGGCGGGCGGCCGTGTGTGACGTCTGGCCCGGCGTCAGCGTGCGGGTGCGTCAGCCTCGCACCGCGGCAGTGCTCACACCGAGGACCAGTGCAAGCGCAGCGAGTGCTCCGATCGTCTCTGGGACTGTGACGCCGAGTGGCCCTGTGCCGCCCGCCACGGCTGACACGATGAGCGCGAGCGGGATGACAGCCGAGAGCACGACGAGCACGCCCCGGGCGACGGTGAGTGCCCTGTTGCCGCCGGCCTTGCGGTCGGCGGTGGTGATGGCCATTGCGATGTCCGTGCCCTCCTCGGCGTAGCGAGTGGTGACCCGCTGCCCAAAGCGGCGTGCGTCGCTCTCGCACGCCCATGACATCATGATCATGAACGTGACCGGCAGGATCCAGGTGAGCGCCCAAATCAATCCGGCGACGACGGACCGGACCGGCCGCATCACCTTCTCCCCGCGCGTCGCCTGTCGTGGGTCCGCGTCCTCTGGAGGGCTCAGGAAGCCCGCGAGGATGAGAATGCTGACGACTGCTCTGTACCAGGACTTCAGGGGAGTTCGTGCATGCGGCGGTGGGAGCGGCGTAGCCCGGACGACTTCGAGTTCGGCTAATGCCTCCTCAGAGTCCTCGTGCACGCCGCGCAGCACGAGGAAGTCGGCCGCGACGCGGGGGTCGGCCGGGTCGCGCCCATGAAGCGCAGCGACTCGTAGGTGGAACCGCACCTCTTGGCGCAAGAAGGCGATGTAGGCGGGGACGAGAGCGATGAAGAACGGCGTGCCTGCGACTGCGCCGTCGACTCGAGCCGTGCTGATCGTCCGCCGGCGCTGGCCGTCGGCGAGCGCCGACGGGGATATGTTCGGTGCGGCGTCCCGTGCCCGCCTCGCCCAAGCCCGCGCCGCGTCCGCCTGGCGATCGACTGCGTAGATCGTCAGCCGTTCGGGAATGTGGTGCGGGTCGCGTCTGGCGAGAAGTACGAGCCCGCCGGGCACCCGCAGGCTGCTTCGAACGCGCGCCCGGAGCCCTGACGGCTCCCACGAACCCTCCACCTCGCCGTTGCGGCGGCCCAGCTCTGCGTCAGGCTCGCTGCTCATCACGCCACGTCGACCCCTCATGCTGGTAACTCTCAGAATTTCGCCGGGATGTAGCGGCGGGAGTGGTCAGGTTCGCGGTAGCCACGGGGCTTCTCGCGACTGGGGAGGACGACGGGTTCCCTCGCCGGCGACTCGTAGGGGATGTGCTCAAGGAGGTGGCTGATGATGTTCAGCCGGGCGCGCTTTTTACTGTTGGAGTCCGCGACGTACCAGGGGGCGAACTCAGTGTCAGTTGCGGCGAGCATCTCGTCCCGGGCGCGGGAGTAGTCATACCAGCGGCTGTAGGACTTGAGATCCATCGGCGACAGCTTCCAGACCTTGCGCGGGTCGTTGATTCGGGACTCAATTCTCCGCGTCTGCTCTTGCTGGCCGACCTCGAGCCAGTACTTGAGCAGGATGATCCCGGAGTCGACCATCGCCTGTTCCACCAGGGGCACGAGTCGCAGGAAGCGAAACGCTTCATCGTCGGAGCAGAAGTCCATCACCCGCTCGACGCCGGCCCGGTTGTACCAGCTGCGGTCGAAGATCACGACTTCGCCGGCCGCAGGGAAGTGCGGCAGGTAGCGCTGCACGTACATCTGCGACTTCTCGCGCTCGGTCGGTGCTGGGAGCGCGACTACTCGGAACACGCGCGGGCTGACTCGCTCGGTGATCCGCTTGATGACCCCGCCCTTCCCGGCGGTGTCACGGCCCTCGAAAACAATGCAGACCTTGAGCCCCTCGTGTACGACCCACTCCTGGAGGCGAACCAATTCGCCCTGGAGCCGAGCGAGTTCTTTCTCGTACCGCTTGCGGCCAAGCTTCGAGACCGTCTGCCCATCTGTCTTGGTTTGCTTCGTGTGACTCATTCGTACTGTCCTCTCGCTGGCTTACGACTCGCGCCGCTGCGGTGGCCCCGCCAGTGCCATGAGGGCGAGTGACGATTCGCACCTACCAGGTCAATTCGATCTCGAATTCGGTCGTGTCGTCCTCCACTTCGAACTCAATCTTGAGCGCGACCTCGTCAGGCACCTTCGCGACGAACCGCGCCCGGCCCCGGTCGAGGATGATGTCGTTGCCGGAGGCGAGCTCGTCGGCAATTGCGTGAAGGCGCGCAGCGGCGTCTTCTCGCGACATCGTGCTCTTTTCTTTCAGTTCCAACTCCATGAGGCTCTCCAATCGCCGTCGTTAATGCCTGTGGCCAGGTCGGTCATCCGTGCGCTCACGCCAGGATCTCCTTCCTCGCTGGAGGTGCCAGGATTGCGTGCGAGAGCATGCCGCCGGAGATGACCCTGGCGTCGAACCCGTGCTGCAGCAGGATCCGTGTGGCGTAGTAGGCACGCTGACCCGAGCGGCAGATGACACCGATCTCCTGGTGGCGCGGCAACTCGTCGAGTCGTGACCGCAGCTCGCCCAAGGGGATGTGGACCGCCGCCGGCGCCTGCTCGACGGCAAGTTCCACGGTCTCGCGGACGTCGAGCAGGAATCCGTCGCGTGTGGCGTCCCATTGGGTCAGCGGCATGTCGCCGCGCAGGACGCCAGCGGCGACCATGCCGGCGAAGTTGATCGGATCCTTTGCGCTGCCGAACGGCGGTGCGTAGCACAGCTCGCACTCCTCGAGGTCGTACACCGTGGCCTCAAGCTGGATCGCGAGCGCAAGCTCGCTGATCCGTTTATCCACGCCGTCCTCCCCGACTGCCTGAGCTCCCAGTATGCGTCCGTCGGACTTGCGGAACAGCAGTTTGATCGCGATCGGCTTGGCGCCGGGGTAGTACCCGGCGTGCGAGTTCGGATACAGGTAGACCTTCTCGTAGTCGCGGTCACCGAGCCGCTCGAGCGTCCTCTCGTTCGCGCCGGTCCAGGCGACGGTCGAGCCGAACAGGCCGACGACTGCGGTCCCCTGGGTCCCGCGGAAGCGGGAGTCGCGCCCGGTGATGACGTCGGCCGCGATCCGCGCCTGACGGTTCGCCGGGCCCGCGAGCGCGATCAGGTTCCACTCGCCGGTGACGAAATCCCTCACCTCGACGGCGTCGCCGACCGCGAAGATGTCCGGATCGCTGGTGCGCATGTGTTCGTCGATGCGGATCCCGCCGTGCTCCCCGACTTCGATCCCGGCCATTCGCGCAAGAGTGGTGTCCGGTCGCACCCCGAGCGCGAGGATGACTATGTCCGCTGGATAGCGCTTGCCGGCCTGTGTTGACACGGTCAGTGGGTGGTCGTCGGACTGCTCGAAACCGGCGACGCCGTCGCCGAGCGCGACGTGCACTCCGTGTTGCTCAAGGAAATCGCCAACGAGCCGCCCGTACTCAGGGTCGAGCGGGGTGAGGACCTGGTCAGCCATCTCGACCACGGTTACGTCGAACCCGCGGAACACGAGGTTCTCGGCCGTCTCCAGGCCGATGAACCCACCGCCGATGACGACCGCGCGCATCGGCGGGCGCACGGTCTGGAAGCCCGAGTACTTGCCCATCCCGGTCAGGAAGCTCGTGCCATGCTCGATCCATTCACGGATCTCCCTCGCGTCCGGCACTGTCCTCACCGGGAAGATGCCCGGCAGGTCGATGCCTGCCAACGGGGGGCGGATCGAAGCCGCTCCCGGGGACAGAACAAGCTTGTCGTATGACTCGGTGCTCACCTCGCCGCTCGACACGTCGCGCAGCTCAACGGTCTTCTCGCCGGCTGAGATCCCGACCGCCTCACACCCGGTCCGGCAATCGACCGAGAAGTGCCCACGGAACAGCTCAGGACTCGCGACGAGCAGATCTGACTCGTGCTCGATCACCCCGCCGACGTGATAGGGCAGTCCGCAGTTCGCGAACGACACATACGGCCCGCGCTCCACCATCACGATCTCGGCCTGCTCGTCCAGCCGGCGCAGGCGAGCCGCGCACGACGCGCCACCAGCGACGCCACCAACGATGATCACCTTTGTCATATTCCTCACCCTCGCGTGAAAGCTCGTGTGCTCTGATGCCCTGGAGTCGAGGTCGCGGCGCTCATGCCGCGACCCACGGGTCACGCCAGCCGCCGTGCTCGGCGACCAGCGCATCGGCGGCCGCGGGGCCCCACGATCCCGGCTGATAGGAGTCGACGGGGGGTGGCGCATCGAGCAGCGGCTGCATGATCCGCCACGTCTCCTCGACCTGGTCCTGACGGGTGAAGCGCATGCCGTCGCCGAGGATCGCCGCGTGGAGCAGCACCTCATACGGGGTCGCACCCTCGCCACCCATCTTGGCGAACTCCACGTCGAACAGGATCGGCGCAGCTGTCGGCGCGTCGGCGCGACGAGCGTCGAGGACCATTCGGACCCCGGTCGAAGGATCGAGCTTGATCACGAGCTGGTTCGGCTCCGGTCGCCGTTTCAGCCCGGCGAAACCGAGCTGCGGCGCGTGTTTGAAGATGAGCCGAAGCTCGGTCTGGGTGACCGGCAGCCGTTTACCCGTGCGAATGTAGAACGGAACGCCCGACCAGCGCCAGTTATTGATCTCCAGCCGGAGCGCCGTGTACGTTTCGGTGGTCGAGTCGGGAGCGACGCCGTCGATGCCTCGGTAGCCGTCGTACTGTCCGCGCACGTAGTTGACCGGATCGGCATGAGGGATTGCACGAAACACGGCGACCATCGCGTCCTTTAGCGTCTTGGCGTCGCCGCCCGCGGGCGGCTCCATCGCTGCCGCCGCCATCACCTGCATCAGGTGATTAACGACGACGTCACGCAACGCCCCGACGGGGTCGTAGAAGTGCCCGCGGTCCTCGACGCCGAAGTCCTCCGCCAGGGTGATCTGCACGCAGTCGACGTGGTTGCTGTTCCACACCGGCTCCAACATCCGATTGCCGAAGCGCAGGAACAGGATCTCGTCGAGGCCCATCTTTCCGAGGTAGTGATCGATCCGGTACACCTGGGACTCGTCCACATACTCGTGGAGCTCGTCGGCCAGTGCCCGCGCGGATGCATGATCGTGACCGAACGGCTTCTCGACGACAACTCGTCCGGAGTCGGTCAAGCCGGCTTTGGAGAGCCCCTTGACGACGGTCGCGAACAGAAACGGCGGAATTTCGAGATAAAACACGGGTGACGCCGCACCGTCGATCGCTTGCCCCACGCGCGCGTACGTCGACGCGTCGCCGAAATCGCCCTGGACGTACGAAAGGCGTGCCGCGAACCGGTCGAACACCTCTGGATCGAGTTCGTCACCGGTGCCGACGATCGAGCGACGCGCGCGCTCGATGAGCTGGTCGACTGTCCAGTCGTCCACGGCCACGCCCACGATCGGGAGCGACAGCAGCCCGCGCATCTCAAGCCGGTACAACGAACGGAAGGTCATCACCCTCGCGAGGTCACCCGATATCCCGAACACGACCAACACATCCGCCGGCTGCTCTCTGTGAGTCATCATTTTGAGCATCGCACCTTCCTCAGAGCGCTCTCGGGATGTCCTGGCTTTTCACCCGGGTGAATGCGTTCGCTCAACCACACCCACGCGTCAGGCCGGCTGAATTTGGCGTAGCCGGTTCAGCCGGCACGCGGCGAGGCGCACCGATACCGGCGGTCGTCGCGGTCGCGGCGAGCCAAGCCCGAGGAGCGCGACGGTAGGCTGACGGCTCATGGACGGAAGTGATGTCATCGTCCTCGGCAGCTCCTTTCTGGACACGCACTCGCACCAGGTGACGGCGATCGTCACGCTTGTGCTCACGTTCGCGGCCGCCGTGCTGGCGAATCGCGGCGTTTCGCTCTGGGCGGCTCGTGCTGATCTGAATGCCGCGGTCGATACTCGTATGCGTTTCATCCGGCGGCTGCTGACGCTGGGCATCTGCCTGCTCGGTGTGCTGTTCGCGCTGTCTCAGTTCGGAGGCCTGAACAAGCTGGCGGCCGGCCTGTTGGCGTCGAGCGCGATCATCGCCGCGATCGTCGGGTTCGCGGCGCGCCAGACGCTCGCGAACCTGATCGCCGGCGTGATGCTCACGATCGCACAGCCCTTGCGGATTGGCGACCAGGTCACGATCCTCGATCAGACTGGCGTGGTCGAGGATGTGCGCGTGAATTACACGGTGCTACGGACCGTGGAAGGACGGCGCCTGCTGATCCCCAACGAGCGCCTTGCTTCGGAGTTGATCCGCAATGACACGATCCTCGACAACCGCATCCGCCCGGAGGCCTCCGTATGGCTACCGTCCGTGAGCGATAGCGACCTCGCGGTTTCCGGGCTCGCCACCATCGAGCCAGGAATCGTCGTGCGAGTCGCCGAGGTGACGCGTGACGGAGTGCGGATCACGATCATTGCCGAGCCGGTTCTGGCGCCGCAGCGTGCCGCACGCGAGGCGGACCTCCGCGCGGCAGCGCTCCGGGAGATTCGGCGAGCGGGATTACTGTCTTAGGCGTCGGCGGCGAGGGTCTCTAACGCGGGAACGTCGCCCTTCACCCCATCTGGATGACATCGCCAGCGTCACTTGAATTGAACTAGCCCAGCTTATGCGGCCCAGGTCCCCGGGTCACGGCCGTATCGCCGGTGTCGTCATCGGCGGGCGTGCGGGGCCGTTCGAACGTGACGGTGATGTGTTCTCGACGGTCGCGTTGCGCCGCTTCTGCGGCGTCGCACATCGTCAGCTCGTCGGCCGGCAGGAGTTCCCCGCTCAACGACCGCGGCCACAACCTACGGTCCAGCACGACGTTGACCTCGGCCGCCATCAGCGTGATCTCCGCGGCAATCAACAGCCACGTGAGGATGCCGACGACAGCGGCAAACCCACCATACGTCTGGCTGCTCCCTTTCAGCACCTGAGTGACGTAGACGCCGCCGAGTGCTTGAAGCAGCAGCCAGCAGGCGCTGGCGAGCACAGCCCCCGGCAGGACCTCGCGGACCGTCACCCGGGCCGCCGTGAGCAGCCGGAACGACGCGAGAAACACAGCAAGGTCGATGCCGGCCGCCGCTGCGATGCCGAGCACATCAGGGATCGCCGGTGTGATCGCGCCCGCGCTGACAAGCCCGACGGTCGCCGTCGCGGCGACCGTGATCACGCCGAGGGAGCCGAGCACGAGCAGCCCTCGCACCCGGGACTTCACGTACCCGTGTCGATCCGGCTGTGGCACCGCCCAGAGGTGATCGAGCGCGGTGCCCATCGCCACGGTGATGCCGAGCCCGCTCCAGACTGCACCTGCTAGCCCGACCGCCAGCGCCACGCTACTACCCGTAAGCGACCCGACATGGCCGCTGATCTGCGGGCCGATCACCGGCATCAGCCGGAGCGTGGAGTCGAGAACCTTTTTCTGGAAGGCAGGATCGCTCTGGAATGCGAAGCCGAGAATCGACACGAACGCGAGCAGCAGCGAGAAGACCGAGAAGAAGCCCCAGTAGGCGATCCGGACCCCGAGGCCGGCGGCGTCATCCTCGGTGAACTTCTTAACGACTGCGATCGGGACCGCGACCGTGGCGTGGCGCGCCTGCCAGCCGTCGGCTCGCTCGAGCACGCTCGCCCAACTCATCGGCTGGAGCCCCGCCCACGGCTGCGCCCCACTACGACGAACCGTGGGCGGCGACGTGGGCGACGGCGCGAATCGCGTCCCACGGACTTTCCGGCATGGTTGCCGATGGGGAGGCGCCCGGATGTTGCGGAGCGATCCGCACGCGGAGGGCCTTCGGCCGGGTTGTGAAGCGCAAAGGCGGGTCGAGCTTGAGCGCTTCGCCGTCGATGCCGGCGGCGACTGGGCCGTCGGAACGAACTTCGAACGATGGTGCGGACCACTGCTGCATGCGCTTTTCGCTGACGTTGGCCGCGCCTGCCCCGAGGACCGCGATACCGAGCACCCCAGCGTCCATGCGCGGGCGGGTGCCGGAGGCGATCGCGCGGCCGAGCCGGTACGGGTCGTTTGAGACGAGCACGACCGCGTTGGTGTTCTGCTCGCGGCCGTCGGCGCCGGTGAAGCGCAGGTCGAGCCCGTCTCCAGCTGGGCCGAGCACCGTCGGCATCGTCTTGGCGATCGTTCGCAGCTTTGCGTCGCGGTACCCCTCGCGCTGGACCGATTCGGCGTACACACCGAGCGAGACGTTGTTCACGAACACGCGGCCGTTGACCTCGGCGAGGTCGACCACCCGCTCGCGCCCGTTTGTGAACGCGTCGAGAGCGCCGACGACGTCGTCACGGTCGACGCCGAGATCGAGCGCGAAATGGTTACGGGTCCCGGCCGGCACGCACACATACGGGAGTCCCCGCTCGGCGGCGATCGCGGCGACGATCGCTTGCGTCCCGTCGCCGCCCGCCACGCCGACGGCGTCTGCGCCACCCGCGACCGCGTCGCGGACGAGCGTCGCGAGGTCGTCGCCGAGGTGCAGCTCGACCGGCTCGACGCCGCGATCACGCGCTTCGCGCGCCACCTCGAAGCGCTCCGCCTTCCCGCCGCCCGACTTCGGGTTGTAGAACAACACGGGCCGCTTCGGCGGCGACGCGACCGGCAGCGTGGCATGGACGGTGAATACCCGGCGCGCCGCTGCGAGCGAGAGCACGACCCCCGCGAGGATCAACGCGTTCTCGAGCACGCGGCCCTCCAGCAGGACCAGCAGGACCGCGCCGACGAGCAGCACGGCAGCGCCCACCGCCGCGGCGTAACGCACAGCGCCTTCGTGAACCAACGCCCACCATGCCATCAACACGGTGAGCGCCAGGCACGCGAGCACCGTCACACCACGCGGAAATCGCTCCACCGCCACGACGACCGCCAAGACGCACGACGCCGCGAGCAACGCGAGCGACGCGATCGCGGCTGAGCGCCGATTCACGACGCCACCCATCCGCCAGGGCCCATCGCACGCGACAGTCGCGAGGGGCCCAGCGGTTTCGAGCTTCCAGCACGCATGGAGCTATCGCCTCAACAACCCGGGTCCGCGACGCCGGTCCTTGCGGTCATCGTGTCGATCACCCCGGTCATCTTGCCGGTCATCGTGCCGGTCGCCGCGATCGTCGTGCCGGTCCTCGCGCCGTTCGCGAACCTTATCGAGTAGGCGTGGTCGATCTTTTCTATTTCCAAGCAGGCCCATCGTCATACTCCTTTCGCTGTGTCGTGGCGGTCGGCTTCGACCGCCGCGATCAGCTCTTGGGTCGGAATCCGGCCGCCGGTGACCAGCTGACCGCCCGACCTGCGTATCGCCGAGCCGAACGGCGCCGCCCATGTGTTCTCCCACACGAGCACAGCCGCCGCACTGCCGGGCGCCAGTGACACGCCGATCTCCTCGACGTCCTCCTCGGCGAGCAGGATCGCGAGGTCGCTTTCCAGCGCGCGCAACTCACCGACTTCGCTGTCGTCGGCATCGCGCAGCTCAGTGGCGTCAATCGAGCCGTCCGCGCCCTTCATGATCATCACCAGATCAAGCATCCGGATCGTGTTGCTGTCGATCAGTCTCCTCAGCTCGGATGCCATCTCGCCCGAGAAGTCCGCGGTCTCTGCCGGGAATCCGACCACCAAGTAGTCGACCGGCCCGAGTTCATCAACGTTGATGTCAGTCATGCGTCTGCTCCATTGTTTGTCGCTGCTACGTCTCGCTGGCCGGCTGCTAGATGTCGGCGTGGTGTTCGTCGGTTGGTAGGCCGGCTTCTTTCCAGGCGGTGAACCCGCCGTCGAGGTTCGCGGCGTGCTCGTAACCCAGTGTCTTCAGCGTGAGTGTTGCGAGGGCGGCGCGGGTGCCCGACCGGCAGTACACGATCACCCGGCCGTTCGGGTTGAGCTCGGCTTTGTGTTTGGGGCTGCCGGGGTCGGCGATGAACTCGAGCAATCCCCTGGGCACCTGTACGGCGCCCTTGATGTGCTGCTCCCACTCCACGGGCTCTCGGACGTCGAGCAGTACCGCCTTGCCGGAGGCGACCTCGTCAGCAGCATCCTGGGGGGACACATGCTCAATTTGGGCGTTGGCCTGGCCCACCATCTCTCTGGCTGTTGTTGTCATCGCTTCCTCGCTTTGCGTAGGTGGTTTGCCCATCACCGGACCGGCAGTGATGGGCGCGACGACTTGTCAGGCCCGGTCGCCTGGATCGAGCTCGCGGCTACCCGAGTCGGGTGCCTTCGGCTTCGAGTCCTTCGCCGGTCGGAAGCTTGCTCCAGCTCCTGTTCTCCCACTCCTCCTTGAGCACCTCGACGGCCGCCTGCTCGAGGAACTCCGGCGCCGCCCACTCGTCCACGTCGAAGTCATGCTTGATGTAGCCGTGGCTGAACATGAAGTCCTTGCCGATCTTCACGCACTGCATGTTCTGCGCGCTCAGGCTCGGCACCATGTCGACGTGCTTGATGCCCTGGTAGGTGTCCTCGGCGTCCTGGTAGAACGTCTGGCGGTTAAGGATCGCTCCTGCGGCACGCTTGTGCTCGTTCGCCCAGCGCCCGACCTTGATCATCGCCTTCATGTAGGCGATCACGAGCTCGGGGTGCTCGTCGGCCATCTCGGCGGTGCAGGTGATGACGGCCGGAGTGTTGGCGACCTGCACCGTCCAGTCCGGGTACCGCGTGAGGTCCTCGATCATCTTGAGCTGGCCGGTGGCCTCCTGCAGGTGCTGGAAGACCTTGCTCTGGGTGTAGATCGCGTCGACCTTGCCGGCCAGCAGCGCAGTCTCGAGCGGGCGGAACGCGAGGTCGTGCTTGTGGTCACGGCGCATCCATAGCTCGGACGGGTTGTTCATCGGCGGGACCAGCATCTCGGGCTTGTCATACCAGTCGTCCGGATAGGGGAAGTCGACCAGCTCGACGTCGTCGATGGTCATGTCGTTGAGCTTGAGCATGTTCAGGATGCCCATGTGCTCCTGGATGCGCCACCAGTCGTTCTTGATCGTGTTCAGGCTCTTCGAGATCCCGATCCTCTTGCCCTTAAGGTCCTTCATCCGGAAGATCTCGTCGCGGGCGCGCACCACCATGCAACCGCCCTCGTACACCCACGTTGCGCCCAGCAACCGCGTGCGGCGCAGGTCGGCGTGGACGTGAATCGGCGGGTAGAGGCCGCCGAAGCGGATCAGGTTGTCGAGGTTGTGGATGTAGTGCGGGTACCAGTTGTTCTCCGGTGCGTGGCGGAAATAGGCGTACTCCACACCGATCTTCTTGAACTCCTCGCGACACCACCCCAACTCCTGATCCACATTGTTGGCCGACACCATCGGACAATTTGTGAACCAGACCTCTTTCCAGCTGAGAGGCACGGTGGTTGAGACTCGCTGTACTTCATCGACGACGGTCATCGGATGACCTCCTTTTAGTCACGATTGGACTTGCTTTCTGCCCGGGACGGCGGCAATCGCGTGTTGCTCTTGTCGGCCCTCACGGGAACACGGCTTAGCTTGATCTGCGGTGTGTTTCATTTCCCGTCGGAGTTGGCTGATCGCCTGGGCCGCGGCGTCGTGGACGGTCGTCGATCACCTTCGCCTCGAGCAACGTGAGCCCAAGGTCCGACACCCGGCGAAGCAGGCCCTGTAGCTCGGCCTGGTCGCGGACGTTGCCTGTCAGCGCGGTGTTGCCCTCGGCTCGTGTGAGCGTCAAGCCGGGAAAGGAACCCGCGAGGTTGTCGCTGAGTTCTCCTTGGACGGTCAGCCGGTAGTTCCGGTCATGCATGTGTCCGAGGGTTGCACCATGGATCGCGCGTTAGCGGGAAGCCCGGGTCTTTCACCCGGGTGATTGCGTTTGCTCCAGCAACCCGAGTGCGGTTGCCCGCGCGATCGCGTCCGCACGGGAGTGCACCCCGAGCTTGTGGTACAGCGCGCGCCGGTGCGACCGGATCGTGTTAAGGGAGAGAAACAGGCGCTCCCCGATCTCACGGTTGGACAGGTCGCCTGCCAGCAGCCGCAACACGGCAAGTTCGGCCTCGCTCGGCGCTTCGAGCAGCTCCCCGCGGGATGCGTGGCCGCTGGCCGCCTCGAGCTCTCGCTCGACCGCGTCGGCGAGCGCCGGCATCCCCCCGCTATCAGCCAGCTCAGCGAGCCCCTCCCGCGCGGCGTGAAGCGAGGCCTCGGCTTCGGCGAGACGTCCGCGGCGCACACGAACTCGGGCGAGGATGAGTCGGAGCCAGGTGTGGTGCACCGTCGCCACCTCGTCGCTGAACAAGCGCTCCGCGAAGACCAGCTCGTGCTCTGCCTCAACGAGGCTTCCCTCGGCGGCCAGCACCGAGCCCAGTGCCGCGGCCGCGTTCGCGCCGAGCCAGCTCCGGCTCGTGCCGATCCGACCGACCGCAACTTTTGCCATCTCGGCGTGGTCTCGTGCGGAGCCGAGCCGGCCGCGATCGACGGCGACCAGCGCGAGCGTCGAGCGAGCGAGTACGAGGCTCGGGATGGCACGCTCGATCGACGGATGCTCGAGCGTCCGCATCGCCACCGCCGCCGCTTCGTCCAGCTCACCGGCGAAGAACAATCCGCCGGCGTAAGCAGCCAGAGCTGCCGTGAGGATCTCGTCCGGACCAGCCTCCGCGAGCGCGACCGCACGCCGCCCGTCGCGCACCGCCTGCTCGACCCCTCCGTCAATCGTGACGGCGCGGACCAGCAGCGCCGCGGTCTCGATGTAGGGGTCGGCGCGCTCGGCTCGAACGGCGCGCGCCCGGTCGGCGAGCTGGAGCATGCGGCGTTGCTCGAGCCTGCCGCCACCGACGAGCATCGCGGCCGTCGCGGCCGCAACCGCGAGCTCTGGATGTTCGATGATCCGGTCGTCGGGCAGCGTCCGAACCCAACGCAGCAGCGTTCGGCCGGATCCGCTTCTGATCAGCGGCAGGTGATACTCGACCAGGAGCTGCGCGACGAGTTCGTGCTCGCCGGCCGCTGCGGCGTGTTGAACGGCTTGAACCGGCAGCCCTCGCGATTTCAGCCATTCCGCGGCCTGGCGATGAATCATCGTCGGCGCGCCCGGCTCCACGCGTGCGAGCTGAGCCGTCGCAAATTCGGCGAACAGCGAGTGGATCCGAAACCAGCCTCCTCGGTCCAGTCTCGAAATGAACAGGTTCGACTGTTCGAGCCCGGCAAGTCGGTCTGCCGAGTCGGTACGGTCGAGCACGCCGTCGCAGAGCTCCGCGGTGAACTCACCGAGGACGGCAACGCCCTCGAGGAACGTGCGCTCATCCTCCGCGAGCGCTGCGAGCACCTCGCCGCTCAAGTATTCGGCCACAAAGCGATTGTCGCCACGGAACGATCGCACCGCCTGCCCCGGGTCCTCAACGGTCCGCAGCCACAGCCACGCGAGGACGAGCGCCGCCGGCCAGCCCTCGGTCCGATCGACAAGCACGTCGATCTCATCTGCGCTGAGTTCGAGTTGACCGAGTTCCACGAGCAGCTCGTGCGCCTCCTCGGCTGTGAACGCAAGATCGGCCGCACGTACCTCGACCAGCGCCCCGGCCGCACGCAGGCGCGAAAGCCTCAGCGCTGGGTCGACGCGCGCGAGCAGGACGACCCGCGCGTTCGCCGCAAGGTGCCCGAGCGCATAGTCGATCGACGCGAGGCACTCCTCGCTGGTCACCTCGTGGAGATCCTCGAGCACAACGACCAGCTCGCTCCCCAGCCCGGAGATGCCGTTCAGGAGCTCGTCGACCGCCGCCTCGATCGGACTTCCCACGACTTCAAGCCGCCGGAGCGCGCCGTGCCCGAGCCCCGGACGCACCCGATCGACAGCCGTCGCAACGTACCTCCACAGCCGGCCGGGATCGTCATCGCCCGGGTCGAGCGTGATCCACGCCAGCGCGCCACCGCGAGCTGCACACCACGCGCGCACGGCGGTCGTCTTGCCGTAACCCGCCGGAGCTGCGACGAGCGTCACCGATCCGTCAAGGCCCGCATCGAGAGCACGGTGAACCCGCGGCCGGTCGACCACGCCGTGATGGACGCTCGGAACCGCGAGCTTGGCCTCCGCGAGCGGGACAAGCATGTCTCCAGCTGCTGTCTCTTGCCCAACGTTCAACGTCATTGCCACGTACGAACCATACGTTCCCTCACGAACGGCCCGGCTGCCTCACCCACAATGGATGAAGACCGGCTGGCACCGAGACGCCAGCCTCCGCGAGCGCGGAAACCGGCGATCACCCGCCGCTCGGCGGGCCGCGGCGGGAAGTGAACTCCGCACGATGGGAACGATCGTCCGGGGCGGGGCCGAGGAGGCCAGCGGGTCGATAGGCCGCTCGTCAGACGATCACGTGCCCTCGGTCGCCGCGCGTTCGCGATCACCCGGGTGAAGCGAATGCGCGGACCTGACGCGCGTCCTACCAGCGCGTAGCCTCGGCCCGTACCCGTATCGCCGCAACAGACGGCGAGCGGCGTAGGAGAACCAATCACGGAGGGCAAGATGAGCACTTCTTCCATTCCAGAAAGACCGCCGGTAATGACCCGCGCGCCGGCACCTCGTGAGTACGCCGAGGATGATGATCGCGGCTACGGTTGGGTGACGTTCGCGGGCGTGCTGCTGATGCTCATCGGGAGCATCAACTTCATCATGGGGCTCGCCGCGATCGGTAACGCGCACTTCTTCACCGCCAACGCCCACTACGTCGCCGGCAGCCTCAATACGTGGGGCTGGGTCGTGCTGTGCATCGGCGCGCTTGAGTGGCTCGTCGGTGTCGGCGTGTTCTTCAAGAACCAGTTCGCGCGGTGGACCGGCGTGCTCGTTCTCGCCGGCAACTCGATCGTGCAGCTGATGATGATGCCGGCATATCCGTTCTGGTCGTTGTCGATCTTCGCGCTCGACATCCTCGCGATCTACGGATTGATCGCGTACGGCAAGCGAATCACCACGGGCTGACCATCACCAGAGGCTCACCGATGGACGATTCGGCGGTGCGAACACGATGAAGTGGGAGCTCGCAATTGTTGCTGCGACCGTGCTCATCGTGGCGGGAGTGTCGCGGCGGCTGACGGGCACGCCGGTCACTCCCGCGATGGTGTTCGCGCTCGCCGGGGTGCTCGTGGGACCGCTCGTGATCGACGAGGTGACGGCCGCCCCGACGGGCTCCGGCGTGAGGACGCTGGCGGAGGCGACCCTTGCCGTCGTGTTGTTCGCCGACGCCTCCCGGATCAAGCCTCGCGTCCTCAGGCGCGAGTACGCGGTGCCGTTGCGTCTGCTTGGGATCGGCCTACCGCTGACAATCGCGTTAGGCGCGGTGCTCGCGGCGGTGATGTTCGATCAGCTCACTGTCACCGAGGCGATCGTGTTGGCGATCCTCTTGGCGCCGACCGATGCTGCCCTGGGCGAGGCAGTGGTGACCGAGCCGCGACTCCCATCACGCATCCGCCAGGGACTCAACGTCGAAAGCGGGCTCAACGACGGAATCTGTGTCCCCTTGCTGCTGATCGCACTCGCCGCCGCCGACGTCGAGGACAAGGCGACCAGCGGCCACCACGCGATCACGATCGTCGTCGAGGAGATCGGCTACGGAATCCTCGGAGGCGTGGCGGCAGGGTTAGCCGCCGCCGCCCTCGTCGCGTTCGCGTATCGCCGCAACCTGATCACCGCATCGTGGCTGCAGGTCATCCCAGTCGCGGGCGCCGGCCTCGCCTACGGAATCGCGGCCGCGCTCGGCGGCTCGGGCTTCATCGCGGCATTCGTCGCGGGAGCGATCTTCGGCGCGCTCGTCAGCCAGGAGTCCGAACAGGCCTCCCGGCTCAACGAAGAACTCGGAGAGCTGTTGGGCGGCGTCACGTTCCTGATCTTTGGTGCAGTGCTGCTCGGCCCCGCGCTCAAACACGTGAGCTGGCAGATCGCGCTGTACGCCGTGCTCAGCCTGACGCTCGTCCGCATTGTGCCGGTCGCGATCGCGATGATCCGCACCGGCGCCCGGCGACCGACCGTCGGCTTCCTCGGCTGGTTTGGTCCGAGAGGGCTCGCATCGATCGTGTTCGCCGTGATCGTCGTCGAGGAGGCACACCTGCCCGGAGCCGAAACGATCCTCGTCACCACGTACCTGACAGTCGGACTGTCCGTCCTGGCGCACGGAATCAGCGCCGCGCCACTGGCCCGGCGCTACGCCCGCTGGTACGAATCACATCCGCGCGAGCGCCTGCCGGCGATGGAAAGCGTTCCCGCACCGGACCACCGCGCGCGCGGGGCGTCCCACCCCGAATCCGGGGCCTCGCATGAGCCCAGCCCCAGCTGACCGCGGCCCCAAGCCATCAGCCTTTCGCTCAGAGCGGCGGCCACGCGACATCGCACGCGTCCTTCGCCGCAAGCGCCGCCTGCGAGCCGGAACCGTCCAGCTGCTGGGCGCAATAACTGCCGTCGCCCTCGCCTTCATCGCGCCGCACGTGCACATCGGATTCGACATCCCCACCACGCGTGCGATCGAGATGCTCATCGCTGTCGGCGCGGGAACGGTGACCTTCATCGGAATCGTGTTCTCACTCCTATTCCTCGTCGTCCAGTTCGCGTCGACCACGTTCACGCCGCGGCTGAACCTGTTCCGTGACGATCCGATCGTGTGGCGAGCATTCGCGTTCTATACGGCCGTCGTCGTCTACTCACTGACCGCCGCGCTTGTGATCGGACGGGACGAGAAGACTTCCGCGATCGTGCCGATCGTCGCGTTCGTCGCCGTACTCGCAGTGATCATCGTGTACCGGCGGCTGCAGATGGGCGCCTTCAAGTCGATCCAGCTCGCCTCCGCACTCGCCCAGATCGCGCGCCGCGGCCGCGAAGTAATCGACGGCCTCTACGTCCCGAAAGCACCAGGGAGCAATGCCGCCGACGGTGCAGGCCGCGCCAGCGCCGCACCCACGGCCGACGAAGGTCGTCATGAGATCCTCTGGTCACGGCCCCCCGAGGTCGTCCAGGTCATTGATACACCGCGCGTCGTGCGATCGGCGGAACGCGCGCAGGCGGTGGTCGAGTTCAAGGTCGGGTCTGGCGAGATCATTGCCGAGGGCGCCACCGTGGCCGTCGTCAGAGGGCAGACGGACACACGGCTCGAGCGGGAGGTCCTGAAGGCTCTGACGGTCGGCGAAGAGCGAACGTTTGAGCAGGATCCCACGCTTGCCGTTCGATTGCTCGCGGACATCGGGCTGAGGGCGTTGTCGCCAGCGGTAAACGACCCAACGACGGCCGTACAAGCGTTAGATGCGATGGACGGTCTGCTACGCGTGCTCGCGACCCGGGATCTCAGAATCGAGCATGTCGCCGACAGCGACGGCACCATCCGAGTCGAACTCGTGCTGCCGACTTGGGACGATTACCTCGGCGTCGCGGTCGATGAGATCATCGCCCTGCCGCCGGTCTCGCCGAACGTCTCGCGTCGGATCTTGCGGCTGCTTGACGAGCTCGCGGCGATCGCGCCGCCAAGCAAAGGATCCGCGCTCGAAGCTCGCCGCCGCCAGATGGAATCGTATGAACAGGACGACTGAGCCGGCCGCTTTTGGTGTCGCTCGTAAGGACTACGGAGGGGGTCCGCCCGGTGTTCCGGTTGTCTGGGCCGATCGGGGATACGACGGTCTGCGACGGGACGCGCGCAGTCTGACCGGATTCGGTGACGGCGATCCTGGATCAGTGTGATGTGTGGTCGATCGAAGGAGCGAGTGCCGTGATGCCAGTTAGCAAAATCGCTAGGAGAACAGCGACCGGTGGGCCGGCGAGCCCAGCGGTACCGCATCAAACGGTGGCCGAGCGCGCGGCGCGGGGCAAGGCCGCGCGCCGGGAGGTGCCGCGGTCCAGCCACGCGGCGTATGACCCGGCCGCCGGCCGTCCCGATCCGATCGAGTTGCTGGAACGCCAAGCATCGACGCGGGTGCCGGAGCTCGTGCCGATCCGCTACGGCCGGATGCTCGTCTCACCGTTCACGTTCTATCGCGGCGCCGCGATGATCATGGCTCACGACCTCGCTGCAACGTCCCGGTCGGGGCTTGTGGTGCAGTGCTGCGGTGATGCACATCTGTCGAACTTCGGGGTGTTCGCATCCCCGGAGCGGCGGTTGGTGTTCGACGTCAATGATTTCGACGAGACGCTGCCGGGGCCGTGGGAATGGGATGTCAAGCGGCTCGCGGTGAGCATGTTGATCGCTGCGCGGGACAATGGCTATCGCGTCAAAGATCAGGAGCGAGTGGTGCTCGAGACCGTCGGTCAGTACCGCACAGCGATGCGCGAGTTCGCCGGAATGGAGAACCTCGCGGTGTGGTACGCGCGACTGGAGATCGAGTCGTTGCTCGCGGAGCGAGCGGCGCAGTTCAAACCTCCGATCGTCAAGCGGGCCGAGAAGCAACTTGCCAAGGCGCGTACCCGCGACAGCATGCGGGCGTTCTCGAAGCTGACCCGCGTCGTCGACGGGCACGTGCAGATCGCCGATCAGTCGCCGCTGATCGTGCCGCTCTCTCAGCTCGCACCAGGGGTCGAGGGCGCCGCGCACTTCGAGACGCTGCAGGCGCTCGTGCGCCGTTACCGTGACTCGCTTGAGCCTGACCGGCGGGTGCTGCTGGAGCAGTTCCATCTAAGCGATTTCGCTCGCAAGGTGGTCGGGGTCGGGAGCGTCGGCACGCGGGCGTGGATCGCCCTCTTGATTGGGCGCGACGGCGGTGACCCGCTGTTCCTTCAGATGAAGGAGGCTGAGGCATCAGTGCTGGAAGAGTTCCTTGGCCCGAGCAAGTTCAAGAACCACGGCCAGCGCGTGGTGATCGGCCAGCGGCTGATGCAGGCCACCAGTGACATCTTTCTCGGCTGGCTGCATGTCGACTCCTCGCCGCTTGACGGACAGCCCCGCGACTTCTATGGCCGCCAACTTAA
>CAWKKY010000007.1:0-788775 GCA_963850335.1 uncultured Solirubrobacterales bacterium
GCTTGGACCGGACGTTCGGTGGCGGCGGGGCTGGGCACCGGGACGCCACCTGCAAGGATGATCGGGTGGAACTCGAGTCAGCGTTTGAGCCAATCGTCGCCGAGATGCGGGAGCTGCTGCCGGCGGAGGCGGTCGTGCTCGATGCGCACACGCATCTTGGCAAGGATGAGGATGGGCAGTCGCTGGAGCCCGGGGCGCTGATCGAGCTTCTTGACCAGGTCGGCGCGGATGCGCGCGCGTGCACGTTCCCGCTGCACGATCCGGACAGGGCGCCCGGGTATCGGGTTCCGAATGACCGGGTGCTGCGGTGGGCGGAGGAATCGGGCGGGCGGCTGTATCCGTATTGCCGGCTTGATCCCGCTCAGGATCCGGTTGGCGAGGCGGAGCGATGCCTGGCGCGCGGGGCGCGCGGGATCAAGCTGCATCCACGCGCCCAGGCATTCGGGTTCGGCAACGCCGCGGCCGAGGCGATCTGGAAGGTGGCGGACGAGGCGAAGGTTCCGATCCTGGTTCACGCTGGCCGGGGGATGCCTCGGATGGACCCGCTTGCTGAGCTGGCGGCGCGGTACCCGGACGTCCCGGTGGTTCTGGCGCATGCGGCGATCGCCGACCAAGGCATGTTCGCCTCGCGGCTGCGCGACCATCCGAACACGTTCTACGACACCTCGACGCTCTCGCCGTTCGACCAGATGGAGCTGTTCGCGCGCGTCCCCGTGGAGCGGATCGTGTTCGCCTCGGACGTGCCGTACGGGCGGCCGGTCTTTGCGCTGCACACAACCCTGAGGATCGCGGCGTACGCGGCCCTCGACGATCGCGAAACAACCGCACTCGTCGGTGCAACGATGACCGACATCCTCGAACGCCGGCCCGCCGCCGAGCCCAAACCGCCGCGGATCCCGGAGATCCGGCCCGTGAGCGGCCGGCTCACGCGAATCAACGGCTACCTGATGATGGCCGTAGCCGCGGCGCTCGGTGCCGGACCGCCGCCGGATTTCAGGCGTGGGGCGCAATACGTGGCGCTCGCTCGCGCCGTCTGCCGCGACCCCGATCCCGGGGCCGCCCGGGCGGCGCTCGAGCGGATCGACCAGCTGCTCGCAAGCGCCGAGCACCTCCTCGGCGACGAGCAATTGGTCAGCGCCGGTGGCGAGGGCGTCCGGTCCGCGTTCGGACTGGTCGTCGCGAGCGGCGTGATCGCGGCGACCGAACCGCTCACTCCGGCACGTTCTATAGATTAGAGCCCGAGGGCTGTGAACCGCACGTGAATCGTGGCGTGCCGACCACGCGTATTCGTCGAGATCACGGTCAAATGCAAGCTCTTCAGCTGGTGCGCGCCAGCCTTGTGCCGGAGCGCAGCGCTCTCCCTGAGGGCACTGGCGCTGAGCTTCACGACGAGACTCGAGACGGCTTTGCGCAGGGTGATCACCAGGTGCCCGTGTGACAGTGTCAACGACTTGATCTTGGCTCCGGTGACACTGACTCCGGCGATCCTGAGCTTGTGCCCGACTCGGTGGCCGACAAAGCTCATGCCTGCCGGCAGTTCGATCGTGAGCGCGCTGAGTCTTGCGGCGTGTTTAGCGGCGGCGAGCCTGAAGCTGAGTGACGCGTGACCTGAGCTGAGGCCGGACACGCGGCCGCTGCTCAGCTTTGTCGTCCCGACGGTGACGCCCTGACTGGTCGATCCGTTCCCGCTGCCGACAACGTTCGAGCTCCCGGTACTCCCGCCCGACCCACCGGCACCCGAGCCGCCGGACCCAGAACCGCCGGAGCCCGAACCGCCGGAGCCAGAACCGCCGGAGCCAGAACCGCTCCCGCCGACGGGGCAGCCGGACACCATGAATGTGGACAACGCTTTAACAGTCTTGTCGCCGTTCTGATCGGTGAGCGTCGCGTTCGCCGTGTTCGCCGGGACCTGGCAGGTGGACAAGAACAGTCCCTTGGCGCCGCCGCTGAGCGTGACGCCAAGATTCGTCAGCGGGATATCGGGGAGGCCCGTGAACGTGGCCGAGTTCTTGACGAGATCGACGGCCCCTGTGAGCGTGAGCGGGAACGGTGGCGGGAACACGAGCGTCAGCGACAGCCCGCTCAGAGAGCCGGTCAGGTACGCCTTGCCGGTCAGCGTCGCTGGATAGAGCGGCGAGGTCGCGCTGACAGCGCCAACCGTCGGGCAGGTGCCGGAGGCGAGATTCGCGCACAAGGCCTGAATCGACGCGAGGTTCGGTGCGAGCGTGGCGGCGGGGAACGCGAGCGTGACCGACTTGCTCGGCGCCTCGGTTGCAGCCTGCGTGATCGTCGTGCCCAGCGTGACCTGGCGGTCGCCATGGTCGCGGGCTGCCGTGGCCTTGAACATGGGGGCGAATGACAGCGAGGAGCAGCCGGTCACGGCAAACGGCGCGGTAACGGTGTGGACGGTCGAGTCGCTGTAGGACTCGACGAGCACACTCAGCTTCGCCGGGGTCGACGGGCAGGTGGCCGGGTAGCGCAGCCCGTCGAACGTGCTGTTGATCTCGGTCACCGAGATCTGCGCCAGGTTGACCTGGCCGATGATCGGCAGCGTCAGCGGCAGCTGGTCGGGCAGCGCGAGGTTGATCGTCACGCCGACGCCGTTCGGGTCGCCGGACGGCCGGACCTTGATCTCACCGGTCGAGCCGAGCTGTTCGCCGAGTCCTTCCACGGCGAGCCCGGCGAGGTCGCCCGGGGCGGGTGGCGGGACGAGGTAGAAGGTGACGGGGACCGACACCGGAACCGGCAGGTTCAGCAGCGGCGGGATCGGATCCGCCTCTGCGGTGACGGTACCGCTTCCGACCTCACACGCCGAGCCGGTCACCTGCGCCGTCTTGATGCACGATCCGCCGTTCCTCGACGCGTCCGCGAGCAGTCCCGGCGGCAGGTTGATCGTGAGCTGATCCGGTGAGTCGGTGCCGGTATTTGTGAACTTCAGATCGAGTCCCAGGTTCGCGGTCGAGCCCGCGGCTTTCCCGGCGCTCTGGTCCAGTGTCAGCGATGGGGACGTCGAGGCCAAGGCAGCTGGAGCCACTGCTACGAGCGTGGCGACCGTGGCGACGACAGTCAGGACACGGTGACGGATACGCAGCTGCATCCCAGCTCCTCCTTCTACAGTCCGAGGTTCCGGATCTGAACGTGAATCGTGGTCCGCCGGC
The DNA here is from genome assembly GCA_963850335.1 of uncultured Solirubrobacterales bacterium. Lineage (GTDB taxonomy): Bacteria > Actinomycetota > Thermoleophilia > Solirubrobacterales > Solirubrobacteraceae > Palsa-465. The sequence goes on from CAWKKY010000007.1 coordinate 3,159, forward strand.
CGCGGGTGTTCCTCGTGATCACCGTCAGCTGGAGCGTCTTCAGTTGCTTGTCTTTGACCCTGCGTTTGAGCGTGCTGCTTTCCTTCAGCGCGGCGCCGGCGATCTTCACGCCGAGGCTCGACACGGGGTGGCGCAGGGTGATCACCAGGTGGCCACCGGAGATGCTCAGCGCTTTGGTCCGCGCTCCGGTCAGCGTTACCCCTGTGATCTTCAGCTTGCCACGGACGCGGTGGCGGACGAAGCTCATGCCGCTCGGGAGTTCGACCGTCAACGCGCTCAGCTTCGCGCCGTGCTTCGCGACAGCAACTTTGAAGCTGAGCGCCGCATGACCCGAGCGCAACCCCGAGATCGCCGGGTTCGTGATCTTCTGGCTGCCGATGGTGACGCTACCGCCGGAGCTTCCGCCGCCAGAGCCGCCGGACCCGCCGGACCCGCCAGAGCCACCAGAGCCGCCGGAGCCGCCAGACCCGCCACTGCCGCCGCTGCCAACGGGGCAGCTCGTCACAGAGAAGTTGGCGGGCGCGGTGACCGTCTTGTCACCGTTCTGGTCGGCAAGCATCGCGGTCGCGGTGCCCGCGGGTGGCGCGCAACTGCTCGCGAACAGGCCGGTCGCACCGCCGTTCAGCTCGACCGCAAGGTCAGTCAGCGGGATGTCCGGAAGTCTCGTGAACGTCGTCGAGTTCTTGGCGATGTCAACGGATCCCGTCAGGGTCAGCGGGAACGGCGACGGGAAGACCAGAGTGAGTGCCAAGCCCGAGTTCAGCGAGCCCGTCAGGTAGGCCTGGCCGCTCAGCGGGGTCGGATACAGAGGCGAGGCCGCGGTGACCGAGCCGACGGCTGTGCACTTGCCACTGGTGACGCTCGCGCACAACACCGGCAGCGAGCCCAGGTTGGGGTGAAGCACCGCCGTGGGAAACGCGAGTGCCACCGACGAGCTCGGCGCCTCGGTCGCGGCCTGAGTCACGTGCGTGCTCAGGTTGACCTGCTGATCGCCGCTGTCGTGCACGGCCGTGACGCTGAACTGCGGCGAGTACGTGAGGGCCGAGCACTTGGTCACCGACAGCGGCGCGCTCGCGGTGTGCAGCGTCGGATCGTCGTATGAGTTGACCGTGACCGCGAACCGCTGCGGTGTGGATGGGCAGGTCGCCGGGTAGCGCAGCCCGTCGAACGTGCTGTTGATCTGCTCGATCACGATCGGGACGCTGAACAGCGAGTTCGGCAGCACGAAGCCGATCGTCACGCCGACCCCGTTCGGGTCGCCCGACGGCCGGACCTTGATGTCGGCCGTGTCGCCGATCTGCGTGCCACTGCTATTGACGGCGAGGCCGGCGAGGTCGCCCGCGTGAGGCGGCGGCACGAGGTCGAACGTGACCGGTGTTGTGATCCTGGCGATCTGCTCGGCGACGGCGGTTACCGTCCCGCTCCCGACCTCGCACGCCGAATCGTTCAGATCAGCGGTCTTCAGGCAGTGGCCGCCGTCGATCGAGGCGTTCGCTAGCAACCCGGGCGGGAGCGTCAGCGTCATGTCCTGCGGCGAGTCCGTGCCGGTTGGCGAGAAGCTCAGGTTCACGCCGAGGTTCGTGGTCGAGCCCGCGGCGGTGCCCGCGCTCTGATCGAGGTTCAGCGCCGGTGTAATCGACGCCGACGCGTTTGACGCCAGCGCCGCGACCGCGACGACGACGAGAACGCCGAATTGGGTCGTTCGACGCATCCGCTGCCACATGCCCGTCCTCCTGTCTCTCGCAGGGGAAATCGTAAGCATCGGATCGCGACCGTGCGCCGGACCCTCCTACCGGGAGCGGCGGAACGAAACGCCGGAACACGGTGCGTTGTCCTCGACGAGGCATGAACCGGTACTCGGTGGGCTTCTGGCTTGAGTAGGTTCGGGCCTACCGCGAGCTTGCCTGTCGCGCGGGGGTCAGTATGCGAACGCTGGACAAAGCCCTGTGGCAGCACTCGAAGGAGCGCTCGGCAGCGGCGCGTGCGTCAGACGTGTAGCGAAAACGGCGCAGAGTTGGGACGAATGCGTCTTGTTCCGTTACACGAAGAGGTGGATGGTGTCGGTCATGAAGATTGGCCCTTCGCTCGACGGCACGATGCTCGATTTCGACAAGCCCGACTGGGCTCCGCTGCTGGACCTCGTCGGGCTGGAACTGGCGGGTCGGTTCATGTGGATGTACGCGGTCGGGCTCGCCGACGGAAGCCGGTTGCATGCGTACAAGGACCACATGACCCGGCGGTACCTGCACTTGGCTGAGGACGGGCGGGCGTTCCTGTACGTCCCGAGCGGCATGTACAGGGAGGTCGATCGGGAGACCGCGATCTGGGCGGTGTACCAAGAGCGAAAGTACGCGCATCTGAGCGAGTCAGAAGAGCTGGCACTTGCCGCCAGGCTCGGAAAGGCTCGCGACGAGGCAGACAAGGAATAGTGCACGTCGGTCGTGCCGGCGGTGCGGCAAATACAGCAGCGGCGCGGCCGGGGACGGATTCTGGTCGGCGAGCCACGCAAAGGCGCGCTCGTTCGCAACCGGGAGCGTCGCGCCACCGCTATCCGCGGTCCCGCGACCGGCACCCACTCGACCACATAAGTGGACCTTTGGGTCCGCTACGATGAGGTCGTGACAGGCAGTTCCGCGCAGCCATCCGGGGCGCCCGAGGCCCTCGATCGCGAGACGCTCGTCGTGGCGGGCGTCGTCATGCTCGGCGCGATCATGTCGATCCTCGACACGACGGTCGTCAACGTCGCGATCGACCATCTCGCCGTCGCCTTCAAGTCGTCGTTGACGACGATCCAATGGGTCGTCACCGGCTACACGCTCGCGCTCGCCACCGTGATTCCGATCACCGGCTGGGCGGCCGATCGCTTCGGGACCAAGCGGATCTACATGACCTCGCTGGTGCTCTTCACGCTCGGCTCGATCGCCTGCGGCCTGGCCTGGAGCGCCGGCTCGCTCATCGCCTTCCGCGTTCTGCAGGGGTTCGGCGGCGGGATGATCATGCCGTCGGTCATGACGATCATGACCCGGAAGGCAGGACCTCACCGGATGGGACGGGTGATGGGCGTGCTCGGGGTGCCGATGCTGATCGCCCCGATCCTCGGCCCGATCCTCGGCGGCTGGCTCGTCCAGGACGTGTCATGGCGCTGGATCTTCTTCATCAACGTCCCGATCGGGATCGTCGCCTTCGTCCTCGCGCAGATCGTGCTCGAACGCGACGAGCCGCAGCCCGCCCACCGTCTCGACTGGGTCGGGATGCTGTTGCTCTCACCCGGTCTCGCGATCTTCATCTACGGCCTCGCCGAGTCCTCCAGCTACGGGTTCGGTGCGCTGCGCTCCTGGGGCCCGACCGCCGCCGGCGTCGTGCTCATCGCCGCCTGGTTCTTCCACAGCTGGCGCACCGATGCCCCGCTCATCGACGTCCGCCTGTTCGTGCACAGCCGGGCGGGCGCCGCCGCTGGCACGTTCCTGCTGTTCGCGATCTCGGTGTTCGGCTCGATGCTGCTCGTGCCGCTCTATTACCAGACGGTCCGCGGCGCCTCGGCGCTGCAAGCCGGTCTGCTGCTCGCGCCCGGCGGCCTCGGCGCGATGATCCTGATGCCGGTCGCCGGCCGGCTGACCGACCGCTACGGACCGACATGGCTGCCCGCGACCGGACTGCCGCTCGTCGCCATCGGCATGATCCCGTTCGCCTTCGTCGACGCTCACACCCCCTACGCCCTGCTCCTAGCCGGCAGCTTCGTGCAGGGACTCGGGATGGGCCTCGCGATGATGCCGAACATGACCGCGGCGATGCAGGCGGTCCCGCCATCGGCCATCGCGCGCACGAGCACCGCGATGAACATCATCCGCCAGGCCGGCGCCTCGATCGGAACCGCCGTCCTGTCGGTGATCCTCGCCTCCGCGATCGCCAGCAATCTCACCACGACCCTCAGCGCGCGCGCCGCGAGATCGGACTCAGGCGGCCTCGCGTCGCTCCAGCGTCTCCCGGCGTCCGCGCACTCGCTGATCGTGACGCCGCTCGCCCACGCGTTCGGCACCACCTTCGTCTGGGCACTCGTGCTGATCGTGATCGCGTTCATCCCCGCCGCGGGCATGGCGCTCAGCGGACGCCGCTCGCGGGTGCGGGCTCGGCTTGACGAGCCCGCCTTCGCGACCGAGTAGCTACTCGGGTTCGTCGGCTGCTGGCGCGGGCGACTCGATGCGGAGCGCGCCGGACGGGCACCGGCCGACGACCTCGATCACATCCGGCGCCGGCGCGTTGTCCGGCTGGATCCACGGACGCTGGGCGACATCGAACACAGCAGACAGGCCGCGCACGCAGTTGCCGGAGTGCTGACACACCTCGGCATCGAAACTGACGGTCACGTCGTGCCCGACGTAGTTCTTTCTCATAGACCAAACGCCTCCCGATGCTCGGACGGCACAAGCTCGACGTACTCGGCGTGCCGCTTGATGTAGTCGTTGACGAAGGGACAGAACGGCAGGACCGCCTGACCCTCGGCGCGCGCCGTCTCGAGCGCCTGACGAATGAGCTGCGAACCGAGCCCCTGCCCCTCGAACCGCGGCTCGATCTCCGTGTGGATGAACGCGATGATGCCCGGACGGCGCCGAAAGACCGTGAATCCGGCGAGCTCCTCAGCAACGTGGACCTCAAAGCGGTTCCCGGCTTCGTTGTCTGAGACGGTGACGATGGGGCTACTCATGGGCTCTCCCGGCGACCTCTTGCACCACTCTACAAACCGCCCAGCTCCGGCCGACGGCGCGGGGCGGGCATCAGCCGTCCGCCGAGTCGCGCCCCGCGTCGTCCTCAAACTCCGCGATGACCTCATCAAGCATCCCGAGCGAGGTACGCCACTCGACCCCGTCGAGTTGAGGCAGGTCGTCCCATGGATCATCGGGAGACCCGGGGACCGTGACGTGGATGATTGGCTTCATACACTCCAGAGGCGCCAGCTTCCGGTTTTCTCCCCCTTCCGCGGCAGCATCGTGTGGGTTCGAGCGAGTGTGGACTGAGATCTCGTCCGCGGCGATGCGAAGCTGTGCTCCATGAGTGCCAATCCCGACGATCGACGGCCTCGCGTCCGATACGGCGCCGCTGGCGCGATGCTGTCACTCGCGGTCGCCGTCGTGCTCGGCGACGCGGGCATCGTGACGCTCGCCCTGCCGGACATCCTGCGCGAGTTCGGGGCCCGCGTCGGAGAGGTCGCGTGGGTCCTCATCGCGTTCAACCTCGTCCTGGCGCTCGCCGCCGTGCCCGCGGCCCGCCTGTGCGTCCGCGGCAACCCAGCGTTATCGACCGCCGCGGGGCTCGTTGTCTTCGGCGCCGCGACGGCCGCCTGCGCCGCCGCTCCGTCACTCGCCGCGCTCATCGCGGCCCGGGCGTTCCAGGCTGTCGGGGGCGCGCTTGTCCTCGTGGGCAGCCTCGAGCTCCTCATCGCCGCGTCGGGCGACGAGCTGGCGGGGGCACGGCGATGGGCAGTCGCCGGCGTTGCCGGGACCGCGCTGGGTCCCGTTGCGGGGGGTTTGCTGACCGCGGCCTTCGCCTGGCGGTCGATCTTCATCGTCCAGATCCCGGTCGCGGTTCTCGCGGTTCCGGCGGCATTGGCGCTCCGTCAGCGGGCAGCCGGCGAGACCTCGAGCAGTCTTGACACGACTCCGGACCGCCCGCATGTGCTCGCGAACCTCGCCTTGGCGCTCCTCTCCGCGGGACTCGCCGCGGCGCTGTTCCTGCTCGTGCTCCTGATCGTCGACGGCTGGCGCAAGTCGCCCGCCGTGGCGGCGGTGGCCGTCACGGCGATGCCGCTCGGTGCGCTGGCGGCCGGTCCCCTCTTTCGGGCCTGGCGCGTCGGAACGCGATCGGAGGCGATCGCCGGCTCGATCCTCGTCGCCGGCGGACTCGCCGGCCTCGCGCTGCTGCCGGCGGCGAGTGTCCCGTGGACGCTCGCTCCGCAGCTCCTGGTCGGTCTCGGCCTCGGACTCTCGGTCGACTCGCTGACGGCGGCGGCGCTGCGTGACCGAGTGCCCAGCGCGCTCCACGGCGGTTGGACGATCGCCGCCCGCCACGGCGGCGTCGTCCTCGGCCTCGCGATCCTCACCCCCATCTTCACCGCCGACCTGACGCGGGCCGAGACGCCGGCGAAGGAGGCGGTCGCCGGCCTCGTGCTCGACGCGCCGCTCCCGGCCACGACGAAGATCGCGCTCGCCGAGTCGTTGAGCCGCCGTCTCGTGGCAGAGCGGGGGCGCGTGCCGGATCTCCGGCCGGCGTTCGCGAGCTTGCGATTGGCGCCGGCCGAGGTCGCCCCTGCCGCCACGCTCGAGGCCGACCTCGAGGATCAGCTGAGCCGCGCCGCGACGCGAGCGTTTCGCACCGCGTTCCTCGTCGCGGCGCTCATCGGGCTGCTCGCGGTCGTGCCGGCCGCGGCGTTGCGTGACCGAAGGCGCGGCGCTTCGTCAGCGGCCGATCCCGCGCCCGGGGTGGACTGGCCGGAGCGGCCCGTGAGAGCGCTCGCCCTCCCCGCCGCTCGCCGTCGTCCTCGTCGCCGCAGTGCTCGGGATCGAGGTGGCCGCCGGTGGCGCGAGCTACGGCCCGCGCCCGCCGACCAACCCGTGCCTGCCCGCGCCCGCTGCCGGCCGCGGTCTCGGGACTCGACCCGCTGCTCGAGGAGATCGTCCTCGTCGGCCTCGACAACGCCGCCTGCCGGCTCGGCGTCTCACGGGAGCGTCTCGTGCTGTCTTTGGCATCGCCCGGGACGATGGACCCAGCCGCCCCGAGCCGCGCTCAAGACGGGGTTGCAGGATGCGGTCACCCGTCTCGACCGAGCAGGGCGGTTGCCCAAGGTCTCCCAGCTGCTCCCGGAAGTCCTCCACCGCGCCAACCTCCCCGGGATCGTCACGAGCGCCATCGGCCTCATCCCGGACAGCGCCATCGACAACACCCTGCCGACCGCCCCACTGCTGCGTCGGACGATCGACGGGCTCAACGTCACCGCCCTCCTCGGCCAGCTCGGGGATCCGAAGCGGCTGCAGTCGTCGATCGAGTCGGCGCTGGTGCGCGCGGCGGAGGGGGAGATCGTCGCCCGGCTGCGCCCGTTCTGAGCTTCAGCGGCCGTGGATGCGGAGCAACGGCGGGCTGTGGCGTGGAGCGTCATCCGCCCAGGAGCTCCATTCGCTGCGCGGCGCGTCGGTCATCGCTCCCAGGACCGCAATGAGCGGCTCGTAACGAGCGCGCATTTGCCGGAAGTCCCGCCAAACGGCGTCTGCTTCGGGTCGGATTGGGATACCGCGGTCGGCCATCGTCTGGCAGCTGTCGGTGAACTGACTCAACGAAAGCAGGATCTCAGCTTCCTCTTCAGGCGGCTCGTGGGGGATACCGAGAAACTTGGCGATCGAACGGAGCGCGTCGATCCCCGCCTCCATACACAGTTCGCTGCGCGACTGGTGCGGTACGTCACAGGCGGTCATCCGCAGAGCGGCAGCATCGAGCACCGTTTCTGCGGCGAGGACCCAGTGGTTGCGCGGGTGGGGAGAGCGGAAGAAGCCGAGTTGCGGGAAGGTCGTGTGGGATTCTCCGAGATCGATGAACCAGTCCTCCCACGGGTCCCAGACCTCCTCCAACCGCTCGAACCGGTCGAGTTCCCAGGTGCGGATCAAGAGCTGCGGCCCGGATGGCGGTATGCCCGTCCGGACAACAAGCTTGGTGATCAGCGCCTCGCGGCGAGAGAAGGCGCTGTAGAGGCTCGGCAGATAGGTGATGACAAGGGCGAGCAGAGCCAGCCCGACTCCGGCATCAGCGAACGCCACGATGTGACGCAGCAGCCCTCGCGGCGATTCGAACCCGAGCGTCAGCATCGACGAGCCCGACACCTCGATCGCGCGGGCAACCGAGCCACCATCACTCAGGCTCGTGGTATCCAGCGCCCAGAACAACGCGGAAAAGCACAGCAAGTTGAGCGAACCCCAAACGAACAGCTGCACAAAGACGCCCAGTGGCGCCTGCAAGGCAAACACGTGGTCCCGCGTTTCATAGTCCGAGCGTCCGATCAAACGCAGGCGAATCTGAAGAACGCTGCGCACGCTGAGGAACACCAGCCGCGCGAGTCGCGCAGGCACCGCACGGGGCAGAACGACCGTGCGCAGGACCGACGCGAGGACAGCGGCAATGCCGGCCAGCGCCAGGATGGCCACGATGATGCGGAGGGCGGTCACGTCAGGGATCCGGGAAGGGCTGCCGTTTGGCCGCCGTCACGGGGATTCTCACAAACCGCTCCCCCGGCGTGTTTAGCCCGCCGCCGCGCCACCTCCTGCCCGCCGCGAGTCCTTCTTGGATCTCCGAATGGACAGCAACGGCTGGCATCCGCGGGATGAGCCCGCGGTCATCCCGCGGGCTGAGCGTCTGATGGTCCACGGCCTTACCGCCGGAGCCGAACGAGAACGGTCAGCCCGATCGGCCGACCTTGCCTGATCTGTGCTGGGCTCCGAGTCGCTCGCTAACCCGCGACCTTCGGGTTATGAGCCAGTCGATCTTCTCCGGTCGCACGCCAGCTGCAGCGAGCCGAGCAGCTGGAGTGGGGCCCGGACTACGAGGACCACGACCTCGTCACCGCCCGCGAGAACGGCCCCCCGATCCATCCGCACTCGTTCAGTCAGATGTTCGCCCAACGCGTCAAGCGGGCCGGCATCCGGTCGATCCGCTTCCATGACTTGAGGCACACGCAAGCAACCCTCGCGCTTAAGGCGGGGGTGACGGTCAAGGTCGTGAGAGCGAGCGTCTTGGCCACGAGTCGCCGGCCTTCACCCTCAAGCAGTACGCCCACGTGATCCCGGGCATGCAGGCTGCAGCAGCCGCGCTTGTCGCCGGACTGATCAGCGACCACGCGGCGCCGGCCCGGGACGCCGCTTGACGTTGTGAGCCGGCGGCGAGGATCCACCTTGTCGGCGGCTCGGCCTACGCGGCCGCGACGCTTCGAGCAACCTCGAAGAGCTCCTCCGGCATCGGCACGGGGAGCCGCCAGGTAAAAGCGACCGGCCGCGCTCCCTCGTGGTCGACGTACTTCACCGGCCCGAGGAACGTGAATGGCTGGGTGCCGAGCTCGAAGGTCTTCTTCTCACGAACGAAGAGCAGCACGTTCGTGCCGAGAGCATCGTGCTCGATGTAGCGCCGGACGGTCGGCTGGCCCGGGTGCTGGCGCGACTGCGATTCCCAGTGAAACAGTTCGCGGTTGATCGCGTAGTCCTTGTACATCGTCGTCGGCGAGTAGTCCCGCTCCGCTTTACGCAGATCGACGAAGAAGACGTCGCTGTTCGCCTGTGGCACCCACAGGATGCCTCCCTGGGTCACCTTTGGCTTGACTCCTTCGCCGAACCCAAGCGCCGCGATCGCCTCGGCGCGCGTATACCGCGCATGAAGCGAAAGAGGTACCTCGGGCGGCAGGCCGGACGGCCGTGTTCGGACTCGCGATCGTTCGTTGAGGACACTCAAGAGCTCCGAGAGCTCCCGGCGTGGCCCCTCCTCCTCCCAGAGACCGTCGAAGTAGCCCCCGAGTGACGCCTGCGTGCCATCGCCGGATCCAAGGTCCCAGGCGAGCATCGTCAGGAGCCGGCGCTGGCGCTCGTCAACGGTATCTGGGGTCGGCGGGTATGCGTGCTCAAGGATCTGTCGGTACGTGTCAACGCGCTCGGGGTCATCGAGATGCGTCATCCGACCGAGGGCACGGAGGATGCGTCTTTCGAAATCGGCATTGGTCGCGGGTGGCGTCGGATGCCGGGCTTCGCGTTGCAGCTCGGTCCATGAGCGACCGCCCCGATAGACGTCCTCAAGCCGGAGATCGTGCCGAGCGAGAAATTCGCCGAGCGCGACCCCGTGCTGCTCGCGACGAAGGTCGGCAACGAGCGTCGCCCAGCGTGACCGCCGGACCGCTGCTCTCAGATTGTCCAGGATGATCTCGCGGCTCTGCCGGTCGAGGTCCACCGTGCAGCCGGCTGGCAAGAACGGAAACTCACCGTCGACCTGGTCGACGATTGGCCCCCGACGGGCGTCGAGGATTGCTTTGAGCCGGTCCTCAAAGCGGAACTCTCGATGCTGCTGACCGATGAGGTCGATCACGGTCAGGCTGCTCTTGCCCTGCGCCCGTCGTAGCCCGCGGCCAAGCTGCTGGGTGAACACGGTGGCGGACGCAGTAGGACGTAGCAGTAAGACCGTGTCGACATCTGGAACGTCGACGCCCTCACCGAGAACCTCGACCGAGAAGACGCACCGCAGTCGACCGGCCTTCAAGTCGCCGAGTGTGTGATACCGAACGTCGGCCGGATCGTCACCGGTCAGAGCAACGCTCTCGAGGCCGGCCTCGGTGAACTTCCGCGCCATGTAGTGCGCGTGTTCCTTCGACACGCAGAAACCCAACGCACGCATGCGCCCAGGGTCCAAAACGATTCGCTGGATGCCCTCAAGTAGCTTGCCGACGCGCAAATTGTCGTTCGTGAGGAGGTTGCTGAGCTCCTCAGACGCGTATCCGCCGCGCCGCCAGGTGAGCTGACTGAGATCGGTCCCATCGGCGACGCCGAAATACTGGAACGGGACGAGAAACCCCTGGTCGATCGCCTCCCAGAGACGCAGCTCGACCGCGATCCTCTGATCGAACCATTCGGTGACGTCCTGGCCGTCAAGTCGCTCCGGCGTTGCAGTCAGCCCGAGCAGTTCCCGCGGAGCCAGGTGCGTTAGTAGACGGTCGTAGCTCGCGGCGGCGGCGTGGTGGAACTCGTCAACCACGACGACATCGAACTCCTCGGGCCGGATCTCGCGAATTCGATCGGCCCCGAGTGACTGGATCATGGCGAACACGTGTCGACCCTGGGCGATGCGGCCGCCGCCGTGGATCTCGCCGAAGTCGCCGCTCCTGAGGACTGCTCGGTACGTCGCGAGCGACTGCCGAAGGATCTCCTCCCGATGAGCGACGAACAAGAGGGAGAGCTCTCCGTGGCGGTCGAGCAGCTGGCGGTAGTCGAGGGCGGCGACCACGGTCTTGCCCGTTCCGGTCGCTGCGACGACGAGGTTGCGATGCCGATCCTGCCGATCGCGTTCGACCATCAATGCCTCTAGCATGCGCTGCTGGTGCGGGTAGGGACGGACCTCAAGGTTGGCGAACGAGATGGTCGAGACCTCTCCGAGTGAGCGACGGTCGTACTCCTGTAGTGCTCGCTCGAGTTCGTCTCCGTTGACCGCCGGGTCATACGGCTCGAAATGTTCGGAGGCCCAGTGGCTGGCGAACATCATGCGCACCTTGTCGATCACATGGACGGCATCCATCGATGACAAGCGGACGTTCCATTCCAGCCCATCGAATAGTGCGGAGTGCGACAGGTTTGAGGAACCAACGAATGCTGTCGTCAAGCCGGAGGCGCGTTCCAGCAGCCACGCTTTCGCGTGCAGCTTCGTGGTCCGAGCGTCCATCGCAACACGGATCTCGGCGCCGACCGAGAACAGCTCATCCACGGCGCGCTTCTCCGTTGTGCCCATGTACGTCGTCGTGATCACCCGCACCCTCCCACCGCGGTCAACGACGGCCTTCAGCGAGTCGCGGAGATGCCGCACTCCGGTCCAGATCACGAAGGCGCAGATGAGGTCGACCGAGTCGGCTGACGCTAGTTCCGCTTTCAGCTCCGAACCGATGTTGGGCTGACCTTCCGCGTTGACGAGAAGGTCGCTCTGGCTGAACGGCGTGGCCGGCAACGGCGGCAGTGGCAGAGGACCCCCGAGCGGTGTCTTCCCGTTGATGCCGTACAGAACCTTCGGTGGCAGTGCCAGCTCGGCGTCATCCAGACCATCACCGTCGCTGATGAGATCGCGGAGGACGCCGTTCACACGACCGGCTTGCGCCTCGGCAGACGCATCCGGATCGAGCCTACGCTCGAGCTCACGCATGGCGTGGCGCGCCAGACGGGTTGGGCCCTCAGCCGGGTCGAGCGCCGCCTCATGGCGGAACTGCTCCGCGATCCCATCGAGCTGATCGCGCAGCGGGAGAGTGATCAGATGATCGCGAGGTCCCGGCTCAAGCCCGTCCATGTTTCCGTCGAGATCTGCCGACCCGCCATCAGACATCGGCGTCGGGCGCAGCCACGAGGTCGTCGGGCACCGCGTCCTTGACCGATCCGCGGCAATCAACGTGGCTATGTGCGTCTCCTTGTGTCGCCACCGCATCGCCCTCTTCCCAGCCCACCGCGTACCTCGTCGGTCGGTTTTGCAGCGTCACGTCGACCGAGCTCTCGCCCTCGACCGCCCACCGCGCGATGGTCTGCAACTCCGCCCCCTTCACCTCCAACGTGCCCACGCTCTGGGACCTTAACGCGCTCAGCGGCGGCCGTCCAGCTCAGCCGAGACGCCAGTGACCGCGGCTCGGTGGCGCCGTTTGACGTCCTTGAGACGGCCGAAAGCCCCAAGACCTCCGATCTCTCGGAGGTCTCCATTTCCAGCGGACTTGAAGTAACGGGGGCGGGATTCGAACCCGCGACCTTCGGGTTATGAGCCCGAAGGTCTGCTTGAGGGCAGCAGCAGAGCTGCGCGCCGCCGATCCCGGCGCCTCTCGCGCGTGCGCTAATCGACGGCAACGGTGAGCAGGCTCGCGCCGTGCGCACGCGGCCGGCCACTCCGAGAACGTCGCCCCGACGGCCAGCGAAGAAGTCCGCGTCGACGGTCGGCAGCCACCCCGCCCCAGCTGCCCCCAGCCAAAAGACGTCCGCCCGCCACTTCGCGTTCACGATAGATTCCGGTAGCAGGAGAGTTGTCGTAGGTAAACGTGCGCCGTCCGGGGCCGGGCGGATCGCGCGGAGCATCTAGCTGAGATCAGAGGAGAGGGAAGCCCTATGCGGAGCGTCGCGCGCCGATTCGGTGTCGGACTACTAATGGCGGCACTCGCGGTGCTGAGCGTGGCCGTGGTCTCGGCCGCGGCGGCCAAGCATGCGAAGAAGCCGAAGCTGTCGATCTCGGTCCTGTCCGGCCGCGCCGACCTCGTCAGCGGCGGCTCGGCGCTCGTCGCGATCACGCTCCCGAACCACGGAAGCGCCAACACGCTGAAGGTCACGCTCAACAAGCGAGGTGTCCGCAGCGCGTTCGCGTTCCGCAAGGACGGGCATTTCGAAGGCCTGGTCACGGGCCTCAAGCTCGGCAACAACACGCTGCAGGCGACCCTGAAGAGCGGATGGGCGGCCAAGCTGACCCTCATCAACCACCCGAGCAGCGGACCCGTGTTCGAAGGCCCACAACTGAAGCCGTGGACCTGCCAGACCGGCGCGACCGACAAGAACTGCGATCAGCCGACGACGTTCACCTATCTGTACAAGTCGACCGATCCGACAAAAACCAAGCTCCAGCCGTACGACCCCAAGAGCCCACCGACCGACGTTGCGCAAACGACGACTGACCAGGGCCACACGGTCCCCTTCATCGTCCGGGTCGAGACCGGCTACATGGATCGCGACCAGTACCAGATCGCGGCGCTCTACCAGTCGGGCAAGCCGTGGACAGCGGTCGCGCCGCAAGCGCAGTTCGACCACAAACTGCTGATCACGCACGGCGTGTCGTGCGGCGTCGACTACCAGACCGGCATCGCCCCGACGACGACCTCGAGCGCCGCCGACAGAGTCGCGCTCGGCAAGGGCTTCATCACGATGTCGACGGCCCTCGATTTCAGTGGACACAACTGCGACCTGCCGCTGCAGGCCGAGTCCCTGATCATGGCCAAGGAGCACATCATCAAGGCCTACGGGACGCTGCGATACACGATCGGTACCGGCTGCTCCGGTGGGTCACTGGCGCAGCAGTGGATCGCGAACGCCTACCCGGGCGTCTACCAGGGGATCCTGCCGACCTGCTCGTTCCCGGATGCGTGGAGCACCGCGAGCCAGTTCCTGGATTACCACCTGCTGCTCAACTACTTCAACAACCCGACGAAGTGGGGCTCGGGTGTCACGTGGTCCGCCGCCCAGATGAACGACATCATGGGTGGCCCGGACGGCGTCGCGAATGCCGGGGTCTCCGATAACGCGCAGTTCCACGTCGCCGTCCCGACCGACCACTGCCTCGGGACCACCGACGCCAACCGCTACAACCCGACGACCAACCCCGGCGGGATTCGCTGCACGATCGCCGATGCGGCGATCAACGTGTTCGGCCCCGAGCCGAAGGCGCTCTGGTCGGCGAATGAGAAGAAGATCGGCCGTGGGTTTGTCCGCGAGCCGGTCGACAACGTCGGCGTCGAGTACGGACTCAAGGCGCTGAAGGCAGGACAGATCACGCCGGAGGAGTTCGTCGATCTCAACGCCAAGGCCGGCGGCGCGGACGTCGACGCGAACATCACCGCCAACCGGATCGACGCCAGCGGCTCGCAGTCGCTGGCCCGCGCCTACCGCAGCGGGATGATCAACGAGACGAACAACCTCAACCAGACGGCGATCATCGATTGCCGCGGCCCCAACCCCGGACTGTTCCACGACGCCTATCGGGCATTCGCCGTCCGGGCACGCCTTGACCGCGAGCACGGCACCCACGCCAACCAGGTGATCTGGGAGGGCCCGCTCACGATCCAGGCCGACACGAACTGTGAGCTCAACAGCTTCCTCGCGATGGATGGCTGGCTCACTAAGGTCGAGAAGGACCAGAGCAACCGGACGCTCCCGCAGAAGGTCATCCGCGACAAGCCCGCGAGCATCACCGACGAATGCTGGAACGGTTCCGGAGTCAAGCTGTCCAACCACCTGTGCCCCGCCGGCGTCGTCAACGTCGAGGGCACGCCGCGCACGGTCGCCGGCGACTCGATCACGACCGACGCGAACAAGTGTCAGCTCAAGCCGCTCAACCGGACCGACTATCCCGGGATCTCGTTCACGACCGCGGAGTGGACGCAGCTCCAGCAGCTGTACCCCAAGGGCGTGTGCGACTTCTCCAAGCCGGGCGTCTCCCAGCAGCCGACGGTCCCGTGGCTCACCTACCAGGACGCGCACGGTCACGTCATCTACGGCGGCCGGCCGCTCGGCGCGGTGCCGACCTCCACCGAAGTCCGAGTCCGCTAACGCGGGCTCGACCCAGTCGTGTGTCGCTAGCGGTACGAATCGGTGCCGCTAGCGATACAACCTGGAAGTGGACGAGATGTCAGTTGAGATCGGCGTCCGGGAACGCCTCCGGGTTGACGACGTAGATGTCCTCCCGAACGGCCGCCGTGATCTCACTGACGATCCCGGTGGCCACGCGGAGGTCACGCTGTGACCGGCGGAGTCGATCCGCCGCCACGCTGCCGACGAGAAACTGAACGTTCTGTGCCAAGGACGGCGCGTCCGGCGGTGAGCCGTAGGTCATCTCGTAGTCGATCATTCCGCTGATCATCTGATGGATCGCGCCACTGCAGATGAGCAACTCGGAGACGAGCTCGTCGAGCGCGGGTGATTGCCCGTCCGGGACGGGCTGGGGGTGAGGTTCCATACTCGTCCAGAGGGACGAACGCGCACAATTCGCCCCCCTGTTGGCGAGGAGGTGGTTACGCCGCGGCGCGCGGGCGCAGACCGTCGAGCGCGATCGAGACGAGGTGCTCGAGCTGATCTGACTCGATGCCCGGGATGCGCACGATCCCGCCAAGCATCGCGAGGATGTCCCAGAACGAAACGTCCGTGCGGACAACCCCCGCCTCCTGAGCACGCTGGAGAATCGGCTCGCCTGAGTCGAACAGCATCCCGCGACAGGTCTTGAACAGCGGGGCGTCCTTGTCGACGTACTCGAGCAGCTCGTGCGCGAGCGCCTGCTTGGTCGCCATATACGCGATCAACCGGTGGGCCCACTGCTCAAACCCGTCCCATGGCGGCAGCTCCAGCAGCTCGGCGCTCTCGTTCGAGAGGTTCTCGACCTCGCCGGCGTAGACGGCCTCCAGGAGCGCCTGCCGATTGGGGAAGTTGCGATACAGGGTGCCGATCCCGACCTCGGCGCGCCGCGCGATCTCCTCGAGTGACGTCGCGTCGCCACGCTCGGCGAACGCAGCGCGGGCGGCGGCGATGACCTTGTCGTAGTTCCGCCGCGCATCAGCGCGCTTCGGCTTGACGGGAAGAACGTGCTCGGTGGGTTCTGTGGTGGTGGTCATTGGGTCTGCGATTCGGTTGATCCGGTTCTCAACACATTTCGCTTGACAAACCGGAGGGTGCCTCCGCTATAGTTCCTTTTCGGAGGCTGCCTCCACTTAGTACCGGAGACGTCCTCCAGTTTAACACCAATCAGCACCGACTGGACCTTTTCTTATGCCCCATCTTTCTCTCGTCTCCTCCGTAACTGGCGACGAGCGTCGCCGCTGGTTGTCGCTCGCCGTCGTGTGCCTCGCTCAGCTGATGATCGTCCTCGATACGACGATCGTGAACGTGGCGCTGCCGTCGATCCAGCGCGATCTGCACTTCAGCCAGGGGAACCTCACCTGGGTGATCAACGCATTCCTGGTGACCTTCGGCAGCTTGCTGCTGCTCGCGGGGCGGCTCGGCGACCTGTTCGGCCGCAAGCGGATCTTCCTCTTGGGCGTCGTCACCTTCAGCGTCGCGTCGCTCCTGTGCGGGATCGCGCCCAGCCAGGGTGCCCTTATCGGGGCCCGCTTCCTTCAGGGCGTCGGCGCCGCGCTCCAGGCCTCGGTGATCCTGGCGATCATCGCCACTGAGTTCCCTAAGCCCCGCGAGCGCGCCCGTGCAATGAGTGCGTACGTGTTCGTCGCGGTCGCCGGCGGCTCGCTGGGCCTGCTCGCCGGTGGAGTGCTCACCCAGGCGCTCGACTGGCACTGGATCTTCTTCGTCAACCTGCCGATCGGCGCCGCCACGATCGCGCTGGGCCGCGCCCTCATCCCCAGCGATGAGTTGACGGGCGCTCGCGCCCGAGTGGACTGGCTCGGGTCAGTGCTCGTCACCACCTCACTGATGTCCGCGATTTACGCGATCGTCCAGGCCAGCAGCCACGGCTGGGGCTCGGCCACCGTGCTCGGCTTCCTGGCACTCGCTGCGGCGCTGATGGCGACGTTCGTCGCCGTCGAGGCGCGCATCGATCACCCGATCATGCCGCTGCGGATCCTCCGCGTCCGCGGCCTCGTCAGCTCGAGTCTCGTCCGTGGACTCCTCGTCACCGGGATGTACTCGACCTTCTTCCTCGGCACGCTCTACCTCGAGCATGTCCGCCACTTCGGCGCGCTGCAGACGGGCATCGCTTGGCTGCCGTGGACGCTCAGCGTCGCCGCGCTCTCGCTCGGCGTCACCGCACGGATGGTCGAGCGGTTCGGGGCGATGCGGGTCCTCATCGGCGGGATGCTCGCCGTGGTCGCGGGCCTCGGCCTGCTCACGACGATCGACGCTCACACGAGCTTCTTCCCAACGATCTTCGTCGCCTTCCTGGTCATCGGACTGGGCATCGGCAGCGCGTTCATGCCGCTGCTGACGATCGCCCTCGCCGATGTGCCGGCGGCCGACGCGGGGCTCGGGTCAGGCATCGTGAACGTCTCGCAGCAGGTCGCGGGCGCACTCGGACTTGCCGTGCTCGGCACGATCGCCACCAACCAGACCCACGCGCTCGAGCTTGCGCATCACTCAGCCGTCACCTCGCTGATCGACGGGTACCACCTCGCGTTCACGATCGGCGCCGCGTGCGTCGCCGCCGGCCTCGTCGCCGCGGTCCTCTTGCTGCGGGCACCCCGCCCGCCCCAGGAGGAGGTCGTCCTCGAGCGCAACGCCCAGGCCGAGCTCATTACCCCGGAGGCAGCGTGACGCCCGCCGACGCGACCACCATTTCGACAAGGAGTCCTATGACTACCCTCACCGCTAACCCCACCCGCACCACGATCCGCGCCCGCCGGGCACGGGTCGCGGACGAGGCCATCATCTCGGCCTACATCCACGAGATCACGCCCCGTCAGGCGACTGCCGCGCTGCCGACGGTCGAAGTCCGAGGTGCCTGAGCCACAACGCATCATCGACACGCGCGGAAGGGCCGCCGCCCGCGCTCTCTGCACAGAGAGCGCCCGGCGGTGGCGGCCGGCGTGGCGACGTCGACCCGCACCGGAGCCGGCGATCTGATCGCCTGACCCCGACGGCGTCCACGAGGCTCGGGACGCGGAGCGACTGGAGGCGCCGGCGTCTACGCCCGCGCGAGCGAGAACACGGTCGGCACCGACGTTCCGCACAACCCGTCGGGCCCGCACTGAATCTCCGCGGTCGACGCGACCAGGCCCTGGCGTACCGCCTCGTCGACCGCCCACCACATCGCGTCGCGGTCAACGTCGCCAAGGCGCATCGCGAGCGCGTCCGGCGTCGCCGGTCCTAGCCGCAGGGCGTAGACGATGTCGTCTGGACTCGGAGCGGACACACCATCATCCTAGGCGTCGTCTTCGTCGTCCTCGCCGAAAGGTGTCAGGCCCCGTGACTGCAGCCAGTGCTCGAACATCGGGTCGGTCAGCCGAGGCCGTCCGGTGTCGGTGATGACGTCGGCGTTCGCCTCCAGGCTGTCGAGCGCTCGCCGGATGCTCGTCCGCTTGATCCCGACGGCCGTGGCGGTTTCGCCGCTGTAGAGAGGGGTGGGCACAATCGCGAGCGCGCGGGTGACGCGCCGTTCGTTGGGCGTGAGGATGCGCCAGATCGCCCGCATCAGCGGAGCGGAATCGGCGGCGGCGGCGTCGTGGGCGGACACCCAGGTCTGTTCGTCGGCGGTCTCGCCGCGAGGCGTGCGCTGCCAGAGATAGTGCGCGAGCATCATCGAGCGTTGCGGGTGGCCCCGGGTGAACTCGATGTACGGCCCCAATGCGGAGGCGACGTCGCGGCGGGTGCGAGCGAAGCGACGCTCGACGTAGTCGGCGACCTCGTCGAGCGGGAGAGGCGCAAGGCCCTTGGGTACCGCTTGATCGAGGAGCGGACGCTTTGGATCGGCGAACAGTTGCTGCATGACGCCCGGCGCCGAGCCGGCGAAGGCATAGGTCGCGGCATCCCCCTGGTGCTGGATCACGCTCCGGATCTTGCCGTCGGCGCCCTGAACTGCGAGGACGTCCTGGATCTCGTCGAAGACAATGAGGCTCGGGGTTCCTGATCGCTCGAACAATGCCGTCGGCAGCTCAAGCAGGCGGAGCAGCACGGACTCAGCATCGACGTTGGGATTGCGCTGAAGGGTCGCGGTGAACCCTCCCCCGCCGAGCGACAAGCCGATGTTCCAGCTCCGAAACAGCGCGGCGATGTGTCGACGCATCGGCCCTTTCAGCCGCTCGTAGCCACGCTCAATGCGGACAACGATTTCGGCAATCGAGAGGACGTCCTGAAGATCGACAAGCACCGTCGCCGTGCCTTCACGGTCTGCGGCCTCGAGCACGCGGCGCAGCAGCGTCGTCTTGCCGTACCGACGGGGTCCGACGAGGCGAAAGGAATGACCTCCGGCCGCAAGCGCGAGGAGGTCATCGGCCTCGGAGTCGCGGTCAATCATGTCCTCCGGCGCGAGCGGCCCGGAGAACCGAAATGGATTGATGTCTCGTTGAGCTGGCATGCCGACGCGGGGTTCGTGTTGGCTCGCAGCCTACGAAATTGTTGGCTAGAAGTCAACGACTCCGTTGGCGGAGAGTCAACACTCGATGTTGGCTGACGGCCAACGGCCCCGAGCCGCCGGGGGTGGCGCAGTCCCCACCTTGGGTGCCTGTGCGCGCCCTCCGCTGCCCCCGATGATCCCCTTATCACGAAAGAACTTGACCATACGCATCGTCAAATGGAACGCACACTGACATTCCGTCTCTCGCTCGCTGTTCGTCGCATGACCATCGCCGCCCTCGCCGCCCTCGGCGTCGCCGGCGCCGTCGGATCCGCAGCAGAGACCGCCAGCGCCGCCTCCTCAAGCTGCGCCTCGCTCGAACACGCATACGCGAACCGGAACATCGCCAAGGTCACCCTTGCACACCGCGAGCGGACTGCCTGGTGCGTCATCAACGACGCTCGCCGCCAGAACGGCGCGCCCGCGCTGAAGGATGTCTCGACGCTGCGGACCTCGGCCCTGCGCCACGCGACCCGCTCGGTGACCCTCCGCTGGTGGAGCCTCACCGACGGACTCGCGAGCCACGTCGATCCCTCCCAGGCCGGCATGACCCCGAGCGCCGCAATCGCGCAGCGGATCGCCACCGCCGGGTATTGCACCGCCGGAACCCCGAACACCAACGAGAACACCTTCTCCGCCTGGGGCAACGGCCAGTTCCCGGCGACGATCCAAGGCGCCGTCAACTGGTGGCTCCAGGACCCGCCGCACCGCGCCACCCTGCTCTCCACCGCTTACCGCTCCGTCGGCGTCGGCGCTCGCCCCGCCAGTGCCTTCCCCCAGGACACGGGCGGAGCCCAAGCCATCACCGTCATCGCCGACTTCGGCACCTGCGCCGCCTGACGAACCGCCAGCAGTCAGCAGTACCGAGGCCCGGCCGCGACCGGGCCTCGAACCGTTAATGGGGCGGTCAGTCGCGAGCCGGTGTTAGGGTCGCAATCCATGGAGCTCGTCGCGCTCGTCAAGCACGACTGCCCGGTGTGCGACCAGGTGCTGCCGGTGCTCGACGCGGCGCGCTCGCGGGGTGGTCCGATCCGGATCGTTTCTCAATCGTCCGCTGAAGACACGGCCGCCCAGGCGGAGCGCCTTCATCTGAAGAAGACGCCGGAGGTCGACACCGACCTCGAGCTCTCGCAGCGGTTCGACCCCGATGCCGTCCCAGCCATCGTGCTGCTCGACGCGGACCTTGAGCAGGCCCGCACGGAGGGCCTTGACGGGCAGCAGCTGCACGACCTCGCCGAGCAGGCCGGGATCACGTTGTTGCTCGACGGCCTCCCGGATCGGCGCCCGGGCTGCGCCAGCGTCACGCGTGACCCTGTCGTCGCGGCACGGCTCGCCGCGCAACGAGCCCGCACCGAAGGCCGGCTCCATGCCCGTGAGCTGGAGATCGGCGAGCTCGAGGACCCGATCGAGGCGCTGTTCGACCGCGGTTACTCCGACGGTCTCCCCCTCGTGCCGCCGACCCCGGCAAAGGTCGTCGAGATGCTCGAAGCGACGTCCCGCAACGCCCAGGACATCGTCGCCAACATCCCGCCCTACGACGGCGCGGCCACGGTGGAGAAGGTGGCGATCAACGCCGTCATGGCCGGCTGCCCGCCGGAGGTCTTCCCGATCGTGCTCGCCGCGGTCGAGGCCGCATGTGACCCGGCGTTCGCGTTGCTCGGGCTGCTTTCGACGACCCACCCCGCCGGCCCGGTGATCATCGTCAGCGGGCCGCTCACAGACGAAACCCAGATGAACAGCGCCGGCAACGCGCTCGGCCAGGGCAACCGCGCGAACGCGACGATCGGCCGGGCGCTCCAACTCGTCGTGCGCAACCTCGGCGGCGGCAAGCCGCAGCAGGAGGACCGGGCCGCGCACGGGAATCCCGGCAAGCTCACATCCTGCTTCGCCGAGCGCCTGCACGACTCCCCATGGCCGGGGCTCGCACACGATCGCAGCGCCAACCTTGCCGAGCATGAGACCGGCGTCACGCTCTTCGCCGGCGAGGCCCCTCGCCTCGTGATCGACCAGCTCGCCCGTACGCCCGAGCAGCTCACCGCGAGCTTCGGCGAGGCACTCGAATGGGTCGGGCACAAGCGTCAGCGCTTCGGATTCGACGCAGTCGCGGTCTTCGGCCCCGAGCACGGCCGCATCTTCAGAGACGCCGGATGGGACCGCCAGCGCGTCCAGGACGAACTCTTCGAACGCTCGAAGAGCCCGGCCGGAGAGCTCGCCCGCGGCCACAACGGCATCGCCGAGGGCATCGAGCAACGGTTCGTCACCGACCCAGCTGCCCAGGTGCCGAAGTTCGCAAGCCCCGACCGGATCCTCGTCGCCTACGCCGGCGGCGACGCGGGGCTGTTCAGCATGATCTATGGCGGCTGGGTCGCCGGCGACATAGGATCAACGCCCGTGACGAAGTCCGTGGAACCATGGCGCTGACCATCCTCGATCCGACGAGTGAGCAGGACCCCGTCGGCCGGCCGCTGAGCGCGCGCCGGCTGGCACCGGGCGCGTCGGCCACGATCGCGTTGCTCGACATCCGCAAACCACGCGGCGACATCTTCCTCAACGAACTCGAGCAGCTCCTCAGCGCGCAGGGCCACACGATCATCCGCACGGCGAAGCCGACGTTCACGAAGCCCGCCCCGCAGGACCTCCGGGCCGAGATCGCGCAGCAGTGCGATGCGGTGATCGAGGCCCTCGCCGACTGAGGCTCCTGCGTGTCGTGCGGTCTGCGCGACGTCCTCAGCTTCGAAACGCTGGACCGGCCCGCGGTGCTCGTCGCCTCGAGCGCGTTCACTCAGGCGGCCGAGCACCAGTCGAAGGCGCTCGGTCAGCCCGACATCCATCGGGTGCTCGTCCCGCACCCGATCCAGGACCGCACCGACGACGAGCTCAAACAACTCGCGCGCGATGCCGTCGATCAGATCGTCGCGGAGCTGAGCTGAGCTGACCGCTGGTTCCCACCCGACCACGGGTCGGTCCTTCTACGGCATTGATCCCCGGGCCGTGAGTCCGATCAGTTCTGGCTGTCGCGCCAGATCGGATGATGCGAGCAGCGCAGGGCGCTACCGAGGGCGACAGGAGCGCTGTAGGGCACCGGAATCACCTCGATGCCACGGCGGCGCCCCATGATCGCCTGCGTGGCCGGTGCAGCGGCCGAGCGGCGAGGCTGCAATGGGTCGGGCTGTCAGCCGTGGATGGTGTTGTGGACGGGGTGGATGGTGGGCGGGTGGAGCTCGACGCCGAGTTCGAGCAGGATTGGCACGAAGCCCTCCGGGCCCCACGCTTCGAGGGCCTCCGGAGATTCCCAGACATCGAACACTTCGATCTCGCCGTCGACTTCGAAGGCGACGTGCTCGAGCCGTCCGGCGGGCGCTCCGTGTCCGGCGCCGGCGAGCCGACGGATCGCCTCGTCGTACTTCTCAGGGGTGAAGCCGGTGTGCCGGAAATGAGCGGTGATTGCCATGTCGGTCCTCTGGTCGCTGGTCGGGTGGCGTGTGCCACGCCGAGTGTGGTTTCTGGTTGCGGCTGGGTGCTGTGGTGTTGAGCCCCGCGCGGCTACTCAGGCTGGAACAGCGCGAGGGTGTTGCCGTCCGGGTCTTTGAACCATGCTGATTTGCCGATGCCGGCGGTCGTCGCGACGTGGTCGACGGTCTTGAGCGCCGGGAAGTCGTAGTCCTCGAAGACGACGCCGCGGGCGGCCATCTCGGCGACGTCGTGCGCGACATCGGTGGACCACAGGCGGAGCTGTGTGTGGTCTCCCTGGTTCGGACCGGGGCGTCCGTAGACGAGCAGCGTCGTTCCCTCACCTGCGTCGAACAGCAGATGGTTCGGGATTGTCTCGGGTGAGAGCGTCATGCCGACCTTCTGCTCATAGAACTCCCGGCTGCGGTCCAGGTCGGTGCTGCACAGCACCGCCGAGATTCTGTTGGTGATGGGCACTGCTACCCCCTTCTGTCGCTCGGTCGTTGAACGCATCCGTCATTGACCATGATACGATTAGTTGTCTTGCAAGGCAAATAAATACCCGACGGACCCCCTCTTGTCAAGTCGCCCCAAACGAGATACCGCCCCGGACCCACGCGAGGCATGGCATCGACTCCTCCAGGTATCGAGCCGGGTCCTGCGCGAGCTCGACGAAGCGCTCGACGCCGCGGAGCGGATATCCATCAGCGAGTTCGACGTGCTCATCACGCTCGACAACGCCCCGGCTCGCCAGCTGCGGATGACCGATCTCGCCCGCGCCACGATGCTCTCGTCCGGCGGGATGACCCGGCTCGCCGGCCGGCTCGAGCACCGGGGGTTCATGCGCCGGATCCCGGACCCCGAGGACGCCCGCGCGTTCCACGCGACCCTCACCCGCGAAGGCGAGCGCAAACTCGCGCGGGCCCGGACCACACACGACGACGTACTCAAACGAATGATCGCCCCTCACCTCACCGCACACGAACTACACACAGTCGCGCTCGCCCTCGGGAAAGTGATTGACGGCTGGTAGCGCACGAGGCGCCGCACAGCCCGATGGCCGCTTAACCGGCGCGACGCTCGGTCGCGCGTTCGCCGCATCGCCTCGCTGCTGGTCTTCGTCCAAACCAGCAGCCCGCAGCAATCGATTACGCCGATGCTTCCGGCCTCGGCTGCCTGGCGGCCGATGAAAGGCTCAGAACGTGACCGATTTACTACGCGGTCGTCTGAACGTTTGGGGAGATGTCAACAGGAGTCGAACTGTCTCTCGCGTCTGCCAGTGGTCGCGGTCCGGCTCGATGCGATCGCCAGCTGGTAGGTCGGGCAACGCAGCCAAATCATGACCGGCGAGAGCGGGTCCAGGTTGCATTCGTTTCGGTCTCCGTCGGTCACTAGGAGTCGTGACCAAACCGACGCGTTTGCGGGACGCTGGCATCGTGTCGCCCGGGGGAGGATGGTATTGCAGGCTTCGACCGCAACAACTGTGACGTCTTCGGCGACAACGGCGCGTCAACCCGAGGGGTTACCGATGGAGGGTAAGCGCGTGGGGATGGGCTTCCCTCTAACCGGGAAGGGTGAAGCGAACAGCTTCCCCGGAGCTCTTGCAAAGGACTGGTGATCCGGGGGCCGAGTTGTTGGATTGCACGGTGCACGTCAGTCCGGCAACCTCGCAGGACGGCGCCGGCGGCTGGCCGGCGACAATGTGGCAAGCCGGGTAGATCGACCCCAGGATCTCCTTGAGCAGCCCCGAGCCCTCTGCGCAGCCAACGCCGGACGCGGTGAACGGCAGCGCGATATGGCCTTCAGCCAGTCCGGGGGCAGAACAGGATATGAATGCTGCATCGCTGGTCGCGGCTTGCGCACCGGTTGTAGCCGTCGCGGTGGTCGTGCTTGATGACGTGGCAGAGGAATGGTTCGTGATCGTTCGGGCACTTGTCGGTGCGGGAGATCCTGGGGAGAGAACGCCGGCGACTGCGAGTCCGCCGACGATCACGGCGGCGACGGCGGCCACACCCCCGGCGGCCAGCCAGCGCGAGCGGTGCAATGGCGGCCGGCCGACTGGCGGGCGAGGAGTGTCCGACGAAGGGACGGGTGGCGCAGCGGAAGTCGTCCTCGGCGGACTGGTCGGCGCGGCGTCATCGTGAACGGGGGTGCTCGCGAGCCTCGTCGGCGCCGCCTCGCCGATCGCTACGCTCCGCTCGGGACGGTCCACTGGCCGTCCGTCGGCGGCGGCGACCGCCGCGAGCCCAAGGTCGCCTGCGGACGGATAGCGGTCATCCGGCGTCTTCGCGAGCGCCCGGATGACGACGGCGTCGAGCGCCACGGATACCTCGGGTATGGCCTCGCGGGCGTGCGGCGGCGGCGCGTTGAGGTGTGCGTACATGCGGGCGGCGTGCCCCTCGCGAGCGTAGGGCACCTCGCCGGTGAGCGATTCGTACAGCACGCAGCCAAGCGAGTACACGTCGACGCGGGCGTCAAGGCGGCCACCAGCCCATTGCTCGGGCGCCATGTAGTCGGTCGTGCCGACGACCACACCCGTCGAGGTCAGCCGGCCCGCGGCAGCGAGGCCCTTCGCGAGCCCGAAATCGGTGAGGTAAGCGTGATCACCGCGCCGGTGCTGCTCAATCAGGATGTTCGCGGGTTTGACGTCCCGGTGCACGAGCCCGCGTTCATGTGCGCTGTCGAGCGCGTCGGAGATCTGATCAACGATCCGTGCCGCGCGCCGCGGCTCCAACCGTCCCTCCGCACCGATGACGCTGTGGAGATCCTGGCCGCGGACGTAACGCATCACGATGAACAAGACCCCATCCTGCTCGTCGACACGCAATACCGGCACGACGTGCGGATGCTCGATCGACGCGGCCGCCTGCGCCTCCTGCAGAAAGCGGTCCCGGAAGTTCGGGTCAGCGGCCAACTGCGGCGCGACGACCTTCAAAGCAACGGTCCGCTCGGGACGTAATTCGCTCGCGCGGTAGACGACACCCATCCCGCCTCGCGCGATCTCTCCAACAATCCGGTAGCCGGCGAACACGCCGCCGGTTCTGAGTTGCTCACCGACCGAGCTCATGTCACCACCCCCCTTTGTCCGTGCCCGTACGGCCGCGCGGATCTTATCCAAGCGGGGGTCGAGAAAGGATCCACCGATGACGCGGTGCTGCGGTTTGAATGGCAGGCAACACTCCGCCGAACACCGGAGGACAGGAGGCTGGGCAGCCGGCGCTGCGACGCCGTCACTGCCCCGTCGGATGACGTCAGGCACGGGGCGAATGTGACCTTGCTAGCTGGACCTTCCGGAGGGCGCTTTCGGTTCCCGCTAGAGCCTGGTCAACCAACTGGCGCGAACGGAACTGCGCGGGACCCCCATCAGCGCGCATCGCCCTGCGAACTCCGTGCAGCGCGGCGACGAATCGACTGTCGGCGCGCACCCACTCCGCTGGCCTATCTGCGAGTTCCCGTACTGCCAGCAACGACGGGATGGATTGTGGGCAGGCAGAACGAGTAGCGAGCGCGGCGCCGGACGCCATGCGTTGCATTCGGCGGTGTGATCAGAAGATCGCGATACAGATGACAGGGCAGGCCCTGAATACGGAAGTTGAGGCCTTCGAGGAACGCCGAGCCAGTTTGCCCCGTCGTCAGAGTGATCGTCGCGACCCGTCGCGCACCGCCAAGATATCCGTGGAGCGTGCGCCCGGGACGGACGACGACGCGGCCATCCGCGGACAAGCCCACCACAGCGGGATAGCCGCGCATACGGCAGATGCGACCCTTATTCCGGAACCGGATCGGAACCCCGATGTGTCCGGCCCCGGCACCGTACGGCCCCAGCGAAATGACCAACTGACCGGTTGAGCATCGCGGGACGACACGCCCGGATCTCGCAGTAGCGTTCGCACTGGCGCCGCTCAGGTGAGCCCCACCCAGAAGCACCGCCGCCGCTAGCAGCAGCAGCGATACCAGAAGCTCTGCGACCACTCTCGGCGCGTGTGTGGCTTGTCGACCATTCCGTCCCATCATCCTCCCACACACTCGATATCAGAGAGGCAGGTATTGAAGCGAAAGGAGAAACACGCGCGGGTTCTGCCCAACTCCGACCGACAGCATATGGTCGATGCGAGCCTGGATTTCCGCCGACGGCGGTACCGTGCTACTCACGGCGCACGCCTCCTTCATGGTCTTGCACAGGACTGAGGGAAACTGCGCCGTTGCGCTGACAGCACCCGCGCTATTTTAAAGCACTCCTGAGACCCAACCCATGGTCTCGCCGCCGCTGCCGACTCTCTCGTCGAAAGCGACAATGCTATGCACGGTGACTGCGAGTCCTGGCGCAATGGGCGCCGTGCAGACGATCGTGTCTGGGGTTCCGAGCGGCCATCAGCCGAGTCTCCAGTTCGACGTTGCCTCCGCCAAAGCGTTGTCCGCCGCGGCTCGCCGCCGGCGCCTTTGGCCTGAACCGCAGGCCCCCGCTGCCGAACGGTACAAAGTGCTCCTCGACCGGCGCACTCAGCTCCAAACGGGGTGAGTGTGGCTCGATCGGCTGGTGCAGGCTATTAGGGAGACAGATGATGGCTGCGCGGTCGATCGCTCTATCCAAGCTTTGCAATCATCCCCGCGTAGCAGCCATGTCCGGCCCAGACACGAACACACTCGCTCGAGCCGACGATCTATTTGACGTCTTCCTCATGTCGGTCGGATCTGGAGCGAGGGCGGTCGCCAACATCGTCCGCAATTACAGGGTCACGTCGCTTCAGGATGCACAGAAATTCCTCGAGCGACTCCCCGCCGCAGTCCGCACCGGTCTCATCGAGAAGGATGCCCAGTTGTTACGGCAGCGCCTGGCGCGGGCTGGCGCCGGCGTTGAGGTGCACTCGTCGCCGCCAGGAACGCGACGTTCGAGTCCTGGGCCTTCGACGGCGGACGTGCGGGCGGCAACTCAACGGCGCGAGGCCGCGAAGAAGCGAGCGGCAGCCGTGGTGCTCCCGAGCGCAGGGCCGACCGAGGTCGTCCTAACGGACGCAGGTCCGCGCAAGATCGCGGTGATCAAGGCGGTGCAACGAGCAACACGTCTTGGCCTCCAAGACGCTAATGATCTCGTTGATCAGGCACCATCGATACTCGGCCGGTTCCCAACCGCAGCGGCCGCGGGTCTTTGCGAGGCAATCATGGCTGCGGGTGGTTCGGCGGAAGCGCGCTCGGACGAATCGACCGCGGATGTGGCGAGCACGGCACATCCGCGTCGTGCCACGACCAGAGCGATGAGGCGAGCTGTTTGGGAGCGGGATGGCGGCAGGTGCGTCGAGTGCGGGTCGACGTTCGACCTTCAGTACGACCACATCATCCCCATAGCGTTAGGCGGTGCTCACACGGTGGACAACCTTCAAGTGTTGTGTTCGCTCTGCAACCAGCGGAAGGGGACCGCGGTCGGTTGATCATTTGAGCAAATGACTGTTGCTTCTCGTCCCGAGCAGAAGCCGATCCGTGAGCCTCGTCATGGGGTTGCATTGACCACTGCAGGGAGTCGCTGGCCCGCCGGTTACGAAGTCCGGACCGTCGAGCTCATCGGAAGCGAGGCGGTTTGTGGTTTCTGACGGCTTGGCTAGTAATGGAGCGAGTGGCTCCATCGCGTGACCTGGCCTTGGGTGAAGCGGAAGGCGCGGTGGTGCGATGCCGTGCATCGGGTGTCGGAGCCGATGAGCGTGCCATCGTCCTGTCGGGTCGCGTTGCTGGTCGAGAAGTATTCGCGAAGCTCCCGGCATGACCAGCCGCGAGGGTTGCCGCCGGGCGAGGAATGCGGGACGCCGCCCCACACGACCTCGCCCCACCGCCAGAGCCATGCGCGGCCGAGAAGATGATGCACGGTTCTGCAACTGACGTTCGACGCCCGCTCCCTAGTGGTAGTTGTTCCGTCGCTTAGCTGACTATTCGCACAATGAACGGCGCGCGCGCCTGCGGTCGAGCAGGGCACGAGCCATAAGGCGGCGGGGACGACGATCGCAAAGCGGCGTATTCCAGTCATCCTGTTTCGCGGCTCAAATCCAGGCGAGTGGTCGGGCTCGGGTGAGAAGGGCGTGCATAGCCATGTCACGGCATACGGCCGGCACGACATGGAATGAGACCGTCCCATTCCCCTTCAGACAGGCGCAGCCATCCATCCCAGGAACATCGAAGACACCATCACAGCCGCCCTCATCCCATCTGGAGTCGGTATAGGCGGGCCGGCTAAATGCCTTCGATAGAACGGCTTCGCAGTTCATGGCGATGCGTGAGTCGGTCCCAGCCGGCCGGTTCCGGCCGCACTCCGGTATTGCTCGCGCCTAAGGTGTTGGGCCCGGAGACGTCCCGAATGCGTTGGAGTTAGGGTCGGTTGCCGAGCGCGCTGTGGGAGCGTCGCTCGTTGTAGTGAGCGACCTAGATCGGGCAGAGTGGCGGATCTCGTCCGAAAGGGCAGCGGACGATGATTAGTCCTTCCGACGCAACAGTTAGACGAACGCGGGGGCGCGTCCGTATGGGAGGAAGCAACCGCGGCTGCCGGATCCAGCGCGTCCGGGGGAGTCAGCGAGGCGAAAACTTGGGTCGCACGACACCAACTGGCGACGGGGCACCTGGAGCCGAGGGGTACTCGCGCGGCGAGCCTTGAAACACGGATGAACGGGTGGGCGCGGCCAGTCCAAGGAGAAGGCGCTTGACTGCCGGAACTGACCGCTACGTGTGGGGCTTTTCGAGTTTCACACGCAGGACTCCGTCTATCTCAGTCTGCGGCTTCCAGCTCGGAGGCCCACTCTTTCCTTCCTTCGCTACAAGATAGATAGGGTCAGGTGAAGCGGCCGAAGTGGACGTTGCTGTTGGCCACGCTACTGCGAGGAGATGGCATTGCTCGCCATGGGTGCAGACGTCAAAGCCGACGACTGGGACGCCATTCGTTAGGGAGGAGTCGTGCTCGGCGGTAGTCGACGCTAGCGTCGCGGCCGTAGAACCGGAAGTGCCTCCGCCATCGGCGACGCAAGCCAGAGCGGACGGCTGGATGACGAGCGCAGCCTCAGCCATGGCTGCTAGACCCGCCATCCGCGCGGCAGCTACTGCGGCACGAGACTTGTAGTCCGCTCCGATAACCCAGGCGATAGCGAGCAAGCCTGCCGCGACCACCGCTCCCGCTGCCACACCGAGCGTCTCGTGCGTTTCGAACTTATTGAGAAACGCAACGACCGTCGGACCGACGACACCAAACACAGCGACGGCGCCCGCGGCAATCTTGGTTGCCTTCGTCGTTCCTGTTGTAGTCAAGTCCGCGGCAGGTGACGTGTTGTCGTCCGCTTTGGGAGCGAGTGCGGCCTGGGCGGCGTTCAGGAGCGCCGTAGTGTCGAAACCCTTGGCGTCCACACCCGAGTCGTTCACATCGGTCATAGGAAACCCCCTGCGTTAGGAGACGAGGATCAGACACTAGTTGCAAGTCGGGCTCACGTGGACGGAAATTCCTTCCCTGCGGCTTTGCAGCGGTGACAGCTCTGCGAGCCCCGCGCTTCCCCTTTCCAGCAAAGGGGCAGCTGAAGACGGGCCGGCGGGGCAGACGGCAACCATCGGCCGCGCGCCGGTCTCACCCCACGCCGGGGACTAATCAGGCTGGTGCTTTGGGCCGAAACGGTTGGATCTCGGCGCGGTCCGGGCCGATGACGCCCCAGCTGGATTCGGGCACCTCGTTCCAGACCCCGGCGACGTCACCGAGGGGTTCTGAGACGATCAGCCGGGCGTCGTCTGAGAACTCTCCGAACAGTTCACGTTCGGGGTGGAGTTTGCGGAGTGTGGGAACGTCGGTGGTAAAGAAGAGCGTTCGGGAGTTGCGCTCGCTGGAGTAGCGAAAGGCCCAGATGCTCTTGCCGTCGGTGGTCGCGATGGTGCCCTGGAACGGATGGGCTACGTCGTGGCGCTCGGCGACGGTCTCGACGAGCCCGATAGCTTGCTCGACGGCAGCCGGTGGGTCGTCCTGCAGCCCGAAGGTGAGCGCGAGGTAGAACAGCACCTCGGTGTCGGCCTGTCCCTGGATCAGCGGATACAGCGACGGGTCGATGGCGAGGATGAGGTCGCGTTTGATCGTGCCGAACTCGTTGATGTAGCCGTTGTGCATGAACAGCCAGTTCTCGTGGCGGAATGGGTGGCAGTTGCTCTGCTGCACGGCGCTGCCGATCGCCGCGCGGATGTGGGTGAAGAAAAGCGGGGAGCTGATGTGGCCGGCGAGTTCGCGCAGGTTCTGGTCGTTCCACGCCGGTTCGACGCTGTGAAAGACGCCGGGGGTGTCGGGGGCGCCATACCAGCCGACGCCGAATCCGTCGCCGTTGGTGGTCTCGGCGCCGAGCCGCGAGTGCAGGCTCTGGTCGACGAGGGAGTGGGTTCCGCCGTACAGCACCTCTTTGAGAAGGACGGGGGAGCCTGAGTATGCGAGCCAGCGGCACATATGCCGCTCCTTTCGGTCGGACCTGACACGTCTTGAGCATCATCGCGTAGGACTGCCGCGGGGCGTTCTTGAGCTGAAGAGAGCTAAGCCCGTCCCTCGACGGCGAGGTGCGCCCGCAGGAAGCCGCCGGCGCTCGTCAGGGCGGCGTCGGCCTCGTCCACCGAGGAGGCGAATCCCTGGAAGACATGCGGCACGCCGGGTGTGACCTCGAGGGTCACGGCGACGTCCGCCGCGGCGGCACGGGCGGCGAGTCTGGTGGCGTCGTCGAGGAGGACTTCGTGTGAGCCGACCTGGACGAGCAGCGGTGGCAGTCCGGACAGATCCGCGAACAACGGGCTGATCGCCCCGTCGCCGGGGTCTCCCGCCGGCGCATAGTCAGCGACCCGCCGCCTGAGCCCATCGGGAGTGAGGACGGGGTCGACCGCGGCCTTCTCGGTGATGCTCGCCCCGGACAGGCTGAGATCAACCCAAGGCGACATGAGGACGGCCGACGAGGGCTGCGGCAGTCCGGCTGCCTTCAGCGCCACGAGGGCCGCGACGACAAGTCCGGCGCCGGCGGATTCGCCGGCCATCGCGATTGCCGATGGCGCCAGTCCGTCGTCGAGCAGCCCTCGGTAGGCCGCCACGGCGTCATCGATCGCTGCGGGGTGTGGATACTCGGGCGCCAGCCGGTAGTCGACCGACACCAGCCGGACTCCGGCGCGGCGCGCGAGATCTGATGCGAGCCCGACGGCCAGGGCCGCCGATCCGATCGCGTACCCGCCGCCGTGGAGGTAGAGGATGACCCTTCCTGTGTCGACGCCCTCGACGTCGACCGTCACGACCGGGATCCCGCCGAGCGTCCCTGACGATGTCGTGACATCGTCGAGCTGCGGGGTCGCCGCCATCATCTCCTCGAAGACGGCGCGTTGTTCTTTCACGTCTCCGCCAAGGTCCAGCGGCGCGGCGCGCAGGAGCTCGTCGAGGGCGGCGCGTTGTTCTTCGCTCATGATCGTTTCCAGTCCCGGTAGCGGTGGTCAGGGCTGCTCAGGCAGGAGCAGCTCGGTTCGGTACTGCGGCGCGAGCGCGACCGCCCTCGCCACGAAAGCTGAGGTACCGGCGGCGTCGAGGGCGGGAGGGGCTTCCGTCCGGGTCGCGACGGGGACGCCAACGGCACGGAAGAACTCCTCCTGACCGGCCGGCGAGCAGAGACAGAGCAGCCGCGCCGGCTCGCTGGCGTTGTTCCGAAAGACGTGCGGCGCGTTCGCGGGCACGTTTATGGTGTCGCCGGCCTTCGCCACGGCGGTCACGCCGCGGAAGGTGAGCTCGATCTCACCGTCGAGGATGGTGAACATCTCCTCGAAGTCGTGACGGTGAGGCGGCGGCCCGCCGCCCGGCGGGACGTGCATGTCGATCAGCGTGTACCGCCCCGCAGTGTCCTGGCCGGAGACGAGGATCGTGTAGGTGTCGCCGACGACGCCGAGGTGCGGCAGGGACGCGTCGGTATCGGGACTGACGTGCGTCAGGTTCCTCCTGGGGTCGTCAGGCGGAACCGGGGCCGGGGCGGGCGGCGGCCCCGGGGGCTGAGACTGAGATTCAACCGGCGGGCTGTCGTTCATACCTTCCTCTCTCTCGGACTAAACGGATGATATCGTCCGCTTAATGGTAACCACCCGCCCGCTTCGCAGCGACGCGGCAGCCAATCGCGAACGCCTGCTCGACGCTGCCGCGGTCGCCGTTCGACGTGACGGCGAACGAGTGCCGATGGCGACCATCGCAACCGAGGCGGGGGTTGGAATCGGCACTCTCTACCGCCACTACCCGTCACGCCCGGCCCTTATGGCCGCGCTCGTCCTGCGTTCCTTCCGCCTCGTCCTTGCCCACGCGCGTACCGCCGCCGAGAGCGACGAGTCGGCCCCCGCGGCGCTCGCACAGTTCTTTGAGCAGACCATCTCCGCCCGCGACGATCTCATCCTGCCCCTGCACGGCGGTCCCGTCGTCCGCGACGAACGGGTCACTGCGCTTCAGGTCGAGATCCGTCGCCTGCTGGGGCAGGTGCTCGCCCGCGGGCGCCGTGACGGGACGATCCGCCGAGACGTCACGGCAGGCGACATCATCGTCACCGGGGCGATGCTCGCCCAGCCCCTCCCGCACGCGGACGACTGGGATCGGCTCGCCCGCCGGCAAGCCAAGATCTACGTCGCCGGTCTCGCCACGCGCGCCGAAACGGACGCTCGCCGGCATCCATAGCGAACGGCCATGGCCTCGTTCTACGCGCTGCCGGCCGGAAAGCGCACCGTGATGGCGAGGCCACCGTCGGGCGGCGCTTGAACATCGAGGGTCGCGCCATGCGCGGTCACGATCGCCCGCACGATTGAGAGCCCGAGGCCGTGATGCCCATCGGTATCGGCCGCACGGGCGCCCCCCAGCCTCCGGAAGGGTTCGACGAGCCGCTGAATCTCGCCGGGCGCGATCACGGCTCCGGTGTTCTGCACCGTCAGCACGGCATCGCCGGCGTCGACCTCGCTGCGGACCGTGATCTGGCCGCCGACCACGTTGTAAGCCACGGCGTTGTCGATCAGGTTCGCCACCAAACGTTCGACGAGCGCCGGATCACCCGCTAACGGGGCCGGCGCCAGCTCGGTCGCGACCTCGAGCGACCGGCCAAGCCGCTCCGGCTCGGCGGCGTGGAGCGCCTGCCCGGCGATCACGGCCAGATCGAGCCGCTCGCGCCGTTCGAGACCGCGCTCGCTGCTCGCGAGCGTCAGGAGCGACTCGAGCAGCCGCTCCTGCTCGGCGCCGGCGGCGAGCACCTCATGGCACGTCGCGCGGAGCTCGTCGACGCTCGCGTTCGGATCCGCCAGCGCGACCTGAAGCAGCGTCCGCTCCACGGTCAGAGGCGTCCGCAGCTCATGCGAGGCGTTGGCGACGAACCGTCGCTGGGAGTCGAACGACGCCTCGAGCCTGGCCAGCAGCTCGTCGAGCGTGTCCCCGAGCTGCTTGAACTCGTCGTCTGGTCCCGCGATCGCCAGCCGCTGGTGAAGGCTGCCCGCCGAGATCATCCGCGCCGTGCTCGTGATCGTTCGTAGCGGCGCCAGGACCCGGCCGGCGGCGAACCAGCCGAGGACCGCAGAGCCCATCGCGGTCACCACGAGCACAACCCAGGAGACCTCGAGCAGCCGTCCGATATCGGCATTGTGTTGATCGCGCGCGATCCCGATCGGGACCGGGGCCAGCCGCGCCGCCGCCGCGCCTCCCTGGGGGACGTGGACTGGCGTCACCGCAACCGAGCTGCTGGCGGAGATGGCGGCCGAGCCCGCGAGCAGGTAGATGATCACGATCAGGACGGTGCCGAGCACCATGAACATGCCCGAATACAGGAGCGTGAGGCGGAGCCGGGCGGTCCGCCTGGGCAGTCGCAGCCAGTGGGCGGGGACGAGTCTCCGGACGCTCATACCCGGTACCCGCCCTCACGGATCGTCTCGATCACGGGCGGGTCGCCGAGCTTCCCCGCAGCCGACTGACCGTCGTCTTGACGGTCGTCGTGAACGGGTCGGCCTGTTCATCCCATACCCGCGCGAGCAGCTCCTCCGCGGAGACCACCCTGCCATCCGCCGCCAGCAGGTACTCGAGCACCGCGAACTCCTTCGGGTTCAGCGCCAACCGACGCTCGCCGCGCGTCGCGACGCGCCGAGCGGGGTCCAGCCGGACATCGCCGCTCGAGAGCATCGGCGGGAGCGCACCGGCAGAGCGCCGCGCGAGCGCTCGGATGCGCGCGACCAACTCCGAGAAGTCGAACGGTTTGGGCAGATAGTCATCCGCGCCGAGCTCCAGCCCCTCCACCCGATCGCGGATCGTGCTCGAGGCGGTCAACATCAGGACGCGGGACTCAGACCCGAGCGCGACGATGCGTCGACACACATCGTCACCGTGCAGCCCGGGCAGGTCACGGTCGAGCACGACCACGTCGTAGCGATTGACGCCCACGTGCGAGAGCGCCTCGAGGCCGTCAAACACAACGTCGACCGCCATCCCCTCACGGCGGAGTCCGTCCCCGATCGCCGCGGCAAGCCGACCGTGATCTTCGACCACAAGCACACGCACTGATACAGCATGCATACCAAAGGTGACAGCGCGGTCACAGGCTGTGACCGTCCTGTCACCGCGCCCTCCCTACAACTCGCCGTATGCACACCAAAGCACTTGCCGGAACACTCGCCGGAGCGTCGCTGCTGGTGGTCGGCTGCGGCTCGTCGAAGGCGCCGACCGCGACCAACGCGTCCTCGACGAGATCCCCCATCACCGCCGCGTACAGGTTCTCCGCCTGCATGCGTGACCACGGCGTCTCGAACTTCCCAGATCCGCAGGTGATCTCAAAGCCCGGCGGGCAGGCAATCGGCATCCACGTCACGCCGACGCTCACCGGTTCGCCTCGTTTCAAGTCCGCGCAGAGCGCCTGCCAGGGGATCATGCCGGGGCCGGGGCCCCAGAGCGCCGCGCAGCAAGCCGCGCAGCAACACGCCAAAGCACTCCACCTCCTCGCGTTCGCACGGTGCGTCCGCTCCCACCGGGTCACGAGCTTCCCGGACCCGACGGCTCAGGGCCAAATCAACCCGCAGATGCTCGCCGCGGCAGGCGTCGATCTGCATGCGCCAACGGTCATCGCAGCGGCGAGAGCGTGCGTACCCGCCTCCGGCGGTGCCGTGTCGCAAGCCGCGATCTCGCAGGCGACCGGCGGCCAGTGAGGATCGCGTCCGCAGGTCGCTCGCGCGCCCTGGAAGGACCACGCGCGCGCGGAGTACAGTCGTAGCTCGGGCTGATTTGCCCGCCCCAGCGGTGCGCCGCAGAAGGAGGAGGTTGCCATGGCATTTCGTTTCCGCAGCGGCAAGGTCCGCGAGGCGGAGTTACGTGAGGAGCCTCCGGGGGCCTGGTACGCAGATCCATACGGAACTGCGGCGCGGCGTTGGTACGACCCCATCCATGGTTGGTCGCCCGACCGCGTTCAGGGCGCGGGAGAGACCCCGGACAAGACCGGACTCGCGCGGATGGATGAGGCCGCAGTCGCCGCTGACCACCCGCCGAGGCTGCTCGACGAAGATGGGAAACTGGTGCCGCTGTCACGGCACGTTGAAACGAAGGACCTCGCGAACGCTCGACCGGTTCGCTGATTACCGTCGGGCTTTGGCCTGGCAGGTCGGCCTGGTGCGGACGGTG
Organism: uncultured Solirubrobacterales bacterium; assembly: GCA_963850335.1. Lineage (GTDB taxonomy): Bacteria > Actinomycetota > Thermoleophilia > Solirubrobacterales > Solirubrobacteraceae > Palsa-465. The sequence goes on from CAWKKY010000007.1 coordinate 39,805, forward strand.
AAATCTGCGGGATATCGGTAGATCGTGACCCCGCTCCGGGCCGTCGAGGCACAGAACGTGGCGTAATGGACGTCGGGCAGCGGCCGTCCCGCCCGTTCGCGGCTCGCCACGGTTCGATCCGAGCACGAGCGCGCGTGTTCCGTGACGCCGGCGTAGATGAGCTTGGCGCCCATTTGCTTGGCGAGCCCAAGGTTGACGTGCGAGACGTCGACCGGCGACATGCACGCCGACGCGAGCGGCGTGCCGTGGGTGTTGTAGAGGTGGAACGTGATGCTCCGAGTCGCGGGCGAACGACGCCGTGAGCTGAAGAACACGACCTCATGGGACGACGATGACGGTCGCGTGCCGGCGGGCTCTGTGGTGCCCTTCGTCGGGGTCGATGGAGCGCCGGCGCTACCCAGCGGTGCGTGGCAGCCTGGTGGGTACTGCGGATTCGATTGGAAGCCGCCCCAGTGCACGCCGCCGCCGGCACCGTTGGCGCCGAAGGCCTCGTACGCCCATGAGGTCAAGTTCGTCCCGCCGTAGACGCAGATAGCGATCCAGCCGTGCGCGTCGACGTTGATTCCGTCCGGCCATTCGCTGACGTCCCAGCCCCAGTCTTCCGGTGCGAACCAGCCTCCGTCCCACCCGTGGCCGTACCAGCACTGGCTCTGTCCGGGTCCGATGTCCCCCGCGTAGCCGCCGTAGACCACGGCTGGGGTGCTGCGGAACTGGACGGACTGCAGCGCGGCGTTCGAGCCGACGTCATACGTGCAGCTCGCCTGGGCAGAGCCGGCCCCGAAGGCCAAGAGCAAGGAAACGAGAACCCACGACGGCAGAAGAAACCGCCAGCACCCCGCGGTGCTGACGAGCGTCCCGATCCGGCTACCCGGCACAGCCCCATGTCGCGTCATTGACGCGAGCAGATGTACCACGGCCCGCCACCCACGTCAACGATCGTGGTCGCCCACAATAGTGTTCGTGTCGCAGGACGCAGTCGTGTCCCATGACGTGTGATAGGAGCCACTCGTGACCGAGGCGTGGCCTGAGGACGCCCTGCTCGACCAGGCGGGCAGGATCGGCCCCGCCGTTCTCCAGCTGCTCGCCGACCAGGGCCGGTGGATTCACCGTCGGCTCGAGCGGATCGAGATCGTCAGCTCGACCGAGTTCACCCGCGCGGTCGCAGCGGATCTGACGGTGCCAGTGCCACTCGCCGAGGCGCTGGAGCTCCGCCCGCGTCCCGACGGCCCGGCCACCCCCGACCGCCCGGCCACCCACGACCGCCCGGCCACCCCCAACGGCCCGCGCCGGGTGATCATCCCGCTCGGAAGCCTCCCCAAGGGGGCACTCGTCGACTTCGCGCTGACGCCGACGGAGGCGATCCGGCTGACTGCGCTCCAGGCGAACGTGGTGCTGCTCTCCGCGATCGCGCCGTACGCGCGGGCCGCAAACGCCCCGCCCGCGTTCCTTGCCCTCGCGCAACAGATCATCCTCGACGAGAAACGCGGGAGCCCCGCCCTGGCCCCGGCCGAGCGGCTGCTCGGCCAAGCGAACGGGGACGGCCAGGCTCGTGAGTTCCTGCGCAGAACGGTCAAGGAGTTCGATGCCAACTACGTCCTCCTGGTCGCGATCGACGCCGTCCCCGGCCTGCCGCTGCAGGTGACCTACCGCCATCGCGACCGTTTTCCGCGCAAGCTCGGCGCCCCCACCGACCCTCCGCTCGTGATCGAGGCGCCGCTCGTGCATGCGTCCGGACCAGGCTCGCCGTACAGACTCGAACTCGTCGCACCCGATGGCCTGGAGGTCGAAACCGCCGCCCTGGCTCGCGTGGCCGGCGATCAACGTATCGCGATCGACGCGGAGAACCCCCCGCCCGGCGGCGGCGCATTCGTTCAGCTGCGCGCACCCGACTCGGCCAAACGGCCCCCGCAGGTTTCGCTCGTGGCCGATCTCGGTTGGCTGACGGGCGGTATCCACCACTTGGCAGCTGCCGTCGGCATCCTCTCCACGCTGTCCATGGTCGCCGCGACCGCGCTGACCTTCATCCTCGGGAAGGGTCTCGGCAGCTCCTCCGCCACCGCGCTGTTCGCCGCGCCGGCGCTGGTCACCTCGCTCGTCCTTGGCTTCGCCACCACGCGCATCGCCTCTGCACCGGCCAACCGGCTCCGGCTGGCGTCGCTGTGGATCGCGCTGTTCGGCGTCGCCGGCACGCTCTGCGTGACTGTCCTCGGCGGTCAGCAGGCCGACCTCGATGCGCTCAAGGGTCTGCTCATCGGCGCTACGGTCCTCTCCGCGCTCGTCACCGGAGGGTGGACGCTGCCGGCGGTGCTGCGCAAGCGGTCGCGGATCGCGCTGCTCGACGCGTCAGAATAGAGCGATGAAACCGAAGCCCGACCAGGATGTTTCGCGCGCTCACAGCGCCAAGCCCGAGTTCTCAGGTGAGCTGCCCGTCTCGGCCCTGCCGGTCCCTCCCAAGAAGGAGGCGTTCGCCTTCAGCCAGGAGGACCGCGAGGCCGTCGCGGAACTGCTGAAGCACGCGCCGGCTGACGCGGACGACGAGTCGAGCTGACGGCGACCCTCAGCCGGCGGCAGCGGCGATCGCGGACTCGCCGATCTGGCGATCCTCGGCTCCGGTCATGGCTCCCGCGACGCCGATCGCGCCGGCCACCTGCCCGTCGACGATGATCGGCAGGCCTCCGGCGATGAGCGCGAGGCCCGGGCGCGTGGCGAACTCGGCGACCGCTGCTCCGTCAGACTCGATCGCCGAGTAGAAGTCATCCGGCGGCATGCCGATCGCCGCGGCGGCATACGCCTTGTTGACGGCCGTCTGCACGCTGACCAGCGGCGCGCCGTCCATCCGCAGCAGCTCCTTCGTCACACCGGACTCGTCGACGACGACCACGGTCACGGGAACCGACATCTCACTCGCCGCAGCAATCGCGGCATCGACCATCCGCCGCGACGCCGTCCGGGACAGCGTTGGACGGGTCGTGGTCGTGGGGCTCACGTCTGAAATGCTGCACCACCTCCTACGGATCGGAACGGCTCGTCACGAGGGCCACAGGATGGTGGGCCGCCGGTCCGATGTCCAAGACAACCTGCCCGTGGATCAATAGGCTCTGGCTATGGAGCGGTTGGACCTGCGGCTCGTCGACTACTTCGTCACGGTGGCCGAGGAGCTGCACTTCGGACGGGCCGCCGAGCGACTGCACATCGCGCAGCCGTCGCTCAGCCAACAGATACGCCGACTCGAGCGACAACTCGGAGTCGCGCTCTTTGATCGCAACAGCCGCAGCGTCCGGCTGACACCTGCAGGCGAGGCATTGCTCCACGAGAGTCGTCCGCTTCAGCGCCAGGCGCAGCGGGCGATCAGGTCCGCACGCACGGCGGCGGCCGCGTCAGTGACCGTCGGGTTTTACGGATCCGCCGCGAGCGCCTTACTGCCCGACGTGCTCAGGGTCTTCAGCGCACGTCAGCCGGGCACGGAGTTGTTCGTTCGCGAGCTGCTGCTCGGGGACGTCGAGGAGATCCTCGACGGAACGGTCGACGTCGCGTTTGCGCGACTGTTGCCCGGGCAGGCCGACCTCGCGATCGAGGTTCTGACTGAAGAGCCGCGCCTCGTCGCGCTCGCCAGGGCACATCCGCTCGCGGCTCGCGACGCGCTGACATTCAATGACCTCCGGGAGGAAAGCTTCATCGTCAACCCCGCGCTCGCGAGCGACGGCACGCCGACCAGATGGCTGGGCGAACAGCGACGACACGGCCTCCCCGGACGCGTCGCTGCTGCAAGCGCGAGTGTGCAAGAGATCGTCACCCTGGTCGCCGCCGGTCGCGGCATCTGCCTTGTGCCCAGTGCCGTCGCCCGTGACTATCAGCGCGCCGACGTCACCTTCCTGCCGGTGATCGATGCTGACCCGGCAGTTGTCTCGCTCGTGCACCGCCGCGGTGACCCGTCGCCCGGAGCCGCGGCATTCATCCGGACCGCACGCGACGTTGCGCGGAAGGCCACCGCGTGATCGAGCCATTCACCCCTCAGACCGCGCCCGCGGCCCTCGAGGATCTCCGGGCGCGGCTGCAAGCCACACGCTGGCCGGACGCGCCCGCGGATGCCGCCTGGTCACTTGGGACCGACGTCAGCTATCTGCGCGAACTCGTCGACTACTGGGCGGAAGTGTTCGACTGGCCGGCGCAGGAGGCGGCGCTCGCACGGCTCCCCCACTTCCGCGTCACGCTCGGCGGCCTCGCGATCCACTTCGTCCACGTCCGAGCGGCCGCACCCGCGGGCCCCGTTGTACCGCTCGTTCTCAGCCACGGCTGGCCGGACTCGTTCTGGCGCTACGTGAAGGTCATCCCGCTCCTGACCGATCCCGGCGCGCACGGGGCCGATCCCGCCGATGCGTTCGACGTCGTCGTGCCCGACCTGCCGGGCTACGGATACTCCGACCGCCCCACCGGCCCGCCGCTGGACTCGATCGCGGTCGCCGGGCTTTGGGCGCAACTGATGGGCGTCCTCGGATACCCGCGGTTCGGGGCGGCGGGTGGAGACCTCGGTAGCCACGTGAGCCGCTACCTCGGGCTCAACCACCCGGAGCGGGTCGTCGCGGTCCACCGCACCGACGCGGGCTTACCGGTGTTCACCGGCGACCCGGCCGAGCTCACGCCAGACGAACGAACTTGGATCGCGACCGTCGCGGCCTGGGGCGCCACCGAGGGCGCCTACGCCGCCATGCACCGTACGAAGCCACAGACGGCGGCGGTCGGCCTCACCGACTCACCGGCCGGGCTCGCGGCGTGGATCGTCGAGAAGCTCCGCGCCTGGAGCGACTGCGACGGGGACGTCGAGCGGAGCTTCACAAAAGACGAGATCCTCACGAACGTCACGCTCTACTGGCTCACGGGGACGATCGGCTCCTCGATGGGCATGTACCACGCGAACGCCGCGATCCCACCCTCGCAGCTCGCCCGCCGGGTTGAGGTGCCGTCGGGGTTCTCGCTCTTCGCCGGGGACATCCTGCGCCCGCCGCGGGCATGGCTCGAGCGCACGACGAACGTCGTGCGCGTCACCGAGCCTGCGCGGGGCGGACATTTCGCGGCGTTCGAGGAGCCCGAGCTCTACGCGGAGGAGCTGCGCGCGTTCTTCCGGCCATACCGGGCGGCAGTCAGCGACTGAACGCGCCCGGCGCGAGCCAAGAGCTACATGGCGATCGCTTCGTAGACGTCAACCGCGCCGCCGACCTCGAGCACCGGGCAACCCTTCGCGAGCTCGACCGCCGCGTCGAGGCTGTCTGCCGCCACGATCGAGTAGCCGGTCAGGGCACGCGAGCCGCCGTCGCTGACCGAGCCGCCCGGGCCGACCGTCTTCGCGGCTCCCACCGCGGCGCCGCCCTCGACGACCGCCGAACCGAGGTCTTCGAACCACTGACCCCACCTCGCGTACTGCGCGTTGCGCTCGGCCTCGTCTTCGGCGACACCCTTGCCGCCGCTGTACGCGAACACGTAATTCGACATCTCTGGCTTCCTCTCGTTCGCGGCCGGCGCGGATGCCGGCCCTTTGCTCTGATGACGAACAACCAACGTCAAGACGGACACGGCGACAAAAAAAGTCGCCAAGGTGTCCATACGGGCGCGTCGCAATTCGTCTATGAAACACACCGCCAGCGAGAGAAGGGAGCGCAGATGAAGTACGTCCTGCTCAACTACAGCAAGGCAGACCCTGAGGGAGAACGGCGCCCACGCGGGATGCATCCCGCCGTCGCCGCCGTCCTGGAGCGCCCCGACGTGAGCGGCTTCGTCCGCCTTCAGCCCGCCGAGTCGGCGACGACGCTGACGCTCGAGTCGCGCAAGGTGCTCTTGACCGACGGCCCGTTCGTTGACAGCAAGGAGTTCCTCGCCGGCCTGATCCTGGTCGAGGCCGAGAACCTCGACGGCGCCCTCGCCATCGCCGCCGAGTTGCAGGAGCTCGACGTCACCGCGGCGATCGAGGTCCGTCCCGTACTCGAGCAGGAGCTCAGGGGTGCTTGAAGACGTCTTTCGCGATCAGTGGGGACGGGTGCTCGCCACGCTGGTGGGCGTCCTGGGCGACATCGAGCTCGCCGAGGACGCGGCGCAGGAGGCGTTCGCTCTGGCTGCCGAACGGTGGCCGCGTGACGGTCAGCCCGCGAACCCGACCGGATGGCTGATCGCCACTGCGCGTAACCGTGCGATTGACCGCATTCGCCGCCAGCGGACACTCGCGGTCAAGACCGAGGAGCTGAAGCGGGAACTGCGCGAGGGATCGGAGGAGACGATGGACGAGACGACGCCCTTTACCGACGAGCGGCTCGAGCTGATCTTCACCTGCTGCCACCCGGCACTCGGGCTCGAGGCGCAGGTCGGCCTCACCCTGCGGACGCTCGGCGGTCTTTCCACCGAGGAGATCGCCCGCGCCTTCCTCGTCCCGTTCGAAACGATGAGCAAGCGCCTGACCCGCGCCAAGCACAAGATCCGCGACGCCAGCATCCCGTTCGCCGTCCCGCCCGACCACCTGCTGCCGGAGCGACTCGACGCCGTGCTCGCGGTCGCCTACCTGATCTTCAACGAGGGCTGGGGCGGCGGCCGTGTCGATCTGTCCGCGGACGCGATCCGCCTCGGCACCTCCCTCGTCGAGCTCATGCCCGACGAGGCCGAAGCCCACGCCCTGCTCGCGCTCATGCTGCTGGGCCACGCGCGCAGCGCCGCCAGGGTCTCCGGCGACGACCTCGTCCGGCTCGACGACCAGGACCGATCGCTGTGGGACCAGGGCCAGATCGAGCAGGGCAGGGTGATGCTGGAACGGGCGCTCGCCCTCCACGGGACCGGGCCGTACACGCTCCAGGCCGCGATCGCAGATCTCCATCTCCAGGAGCCGCGTGACTGGGAGCAGATCGCGCTCCTCTACGAGCGCCTCGAGCACATCACGGCCTCGGCGGTCGTGACGATGAACCGCGCGATCGCCGTCGCCGAACTCCGGGGCCCCGATGCGGCCCTCGTCCTCCTCGACCAGCTCGACCTCGACGACTACCGCTACTACCACTCAACCCGCGCCGAGATGCTGCGCCGCCTCGGCCGCGCTGATGAAGCGCGCGCGGCCTACACGCGCGCCCTCGAGAAAACCCAGCCAGGGCCCGAGCAGCGCTTCCTCGAGCGCCAACTCGCCGAGCTCTGAGTCACCCGCACATCCTCGGCGGATCTTCGCCCCCGCCTTGTCGAGTGCGTAGAAACCCCGCGCAACTCGTCTGCTTTTCGCCGATGCGCCGTCCGGGCACAGCCGGGATCCTGGGACGACTTGGACAGAGGAAGGAGACCGGTATGACCGATAACGGGCACGAGCACGTCGACGTCCACATGCGGGACAGTGATGCGTTCTCCTGGTACATGGAGAAGGACCCGCTGCTCCGCTCGACGGTCGTCTCCGTCATGGTCCTCGATGGCAGCCTCGACTTCGACCTGCTCATGGAGCGGCTCGAGCGCAGCACGCGGCTGTCGCCGGGGTTCCGGCACCGCGTCGTGATGCCGCCGCTGCGCCTGGCGACGCCCCGCTGGGTCGTCGACCCCGATTTCGATCTCGAGTGGCATGTCCGCCGGTTCGAGGCCGCGCCCCCGAAGACGCTCCAGACGGTGCTCGAGTTCGCGCGGAAGACCGGCATGGCGGGCCTTGACAAGGACCGGCCGCTATGGGAGTTCACGGTCATCGAGGGGCTGCAGGGCGGCCAGACGGCGGTCGTGACGAAGCTGCACCATTCGCTCACCGACGGGGTCGGCGGGATGGACATCGCCCGCCTGCTGTACGACGTCGAGCCCGACCCGGGCGATCTCGGTCCGATGCCGGAGGCCCCGCTCGCGGAGCACCTTGGCACCGTTGACCTCACGAAGGACGCCCTCACCTACGACTGGTCGAACCTGTTCGACTTCGCCAAGCGTCACCTGAGCTCGGCAGTCGGAGACGCCGCCCACGTGCTGCGGCACCCGCGCAGCACGATCACCGACACGGTCGCGACCGGCGCGGACATCGCGCGCTTCGTCGGCCCCGTGTCGGAAACGCTGTCGCCGGTCATGACCGACCGCCACCTCGCATGGCAGTACGACGTATTCGAGTTCCCGGTCAAGGAGATCCTCGACGCCGCGCACGCCGCCGGTGTGAAGCACAACGATGCGTTCCTCGCCGGCGTCACGGCCGGACTTCGTCTCTACCACGAGCTCCACGAGCGGCCGGTCGATGAACTGCGGTTGACGATGCCGGTCAGTATCCGCAAAGACGGCGATCCGCTCGGCGGCAACCGGATTACCCTGATGCGCTTTAAAGTTCCCGTCGGTCTCACCGACCCGAGCGAGCGGATGACCGAGACGCACCGGCGCTGCGAGTCGGTCAAGTCCGATCGGTCGCTGCCGTACACGAATCCGATCGCCGGCACGCTCAACCTGCTGCCCCGCGCCTACATCGGCGGCATGCTCAAACACGTCGACTTCCTGGCGAGCAACGTGCCCGGCATTCGTCAGCCGCTCTACCTCACCGGCACGAAGGTCACCAGCTTCTACGGCTTCGGTCCAACGATCGGCGCCGCGCTCAACGTGACGCTGATGTCGTACTGCGACACGTGTTGCGTCGGTGTCACGATCGACACGGGCGCCGTGCCCGATCCCGATGCGCTCATGGACTGCCTGCGGGAGGGTTTCGATGAGGTCCTCGCCGTCGGCCGGGCGAAGGGGGACTGAGGCGCCCGCAGCTAACGAGGCTCGCGGGAGAAGAACAGCACCTGCACTCCGAGCAGATGCGTGTTCAAGATGTATCCCTGGTCCATCAGATGCCTGACGATCGCTTGGACGGCTTCGTCGCCGAGGCGTTCGGGGTGGACCTCGAGACAGATCGCGCGCACCGAGTCAGGGAGTGACGGCCCGAGCAACTCGGCCTCGCCACCCTCGATGTCGACGAGCAGGTAGGTGGCGCGGGTCTGCTCGAGCTCGCGCAGGAACGGACGGGCCGGGACGGCGATCTCCCGCGTGCCGGGGCCCGGGGAGAGGCTGCTCCCCCAGAAGTCCTCACGCACGTAGAAGCGGCGCTCCGCGTCCCCGTCATTCGTCAGCACCGCGTTGATGATCGAGGGCGCGTGGCCGTTCAGGGCGGCCGTTCGGGCCGCGGTCCGCGCCAGGGCCGGGTCGGCTTCGACGGCGGTCACGGCGCCGTCGCCGACGATCTGGCACGCAATCGTCGTCGTGACACCGATCGCGGCGCCGACCTCGAGGTAGCGGTCGCCGGGGCGGAGCGTCGCGCGCAACACCTTCGCCTCGAACTGCTCGTAGCGGCCGTCGTACAACGTGCCGACGATCGCGCGGGGCCAGCGCGCATCGATCGCCACCATGACGCCATGGACGCGGACGCGACGGGGACGACGAAGCAAGCGGTATTGGACGATGAGGCCGCGCAGCAGCGGCGAGGTGAGCAGGCGCCGCACGTCGCGACACACTAATGCTGACTCAGGTACGTCGCCCGCTCGTCGGCGGTGAGGCCGCGGGTCAGGTGACGCCGGGCGACGGCGAGCAGCTGTGCGCGTCCACCGCAGAGCTCGCAGGGGTACACCGCCAGCAGCCTCCCGGCGGCGGCGACGAACTCGCGGCCGTCCGCGCTGAGGGCGCCGCGGAAGGCGAAGGCATGGAACAGCTGGAGGTGGCTGTTGATCGCCCAGGCAGCCAGCGCTTCGTCTCCGTCGGTGACGAGGGTCTGAGAGTTCTCGGTGAAGCCGACATACACGCCGCCGCCGGTCTCGATCGAGAACTGCGAGGGGTCGGCGTGCTGGAACGCGGGCAGCGGCGCGGAGGTCGAGAGGTTCCAGACGTACGCCGCGGACGCGGTGCCGGCGGCGAGCGTGCGATCGTCAGGACTGATCGCGAGCGACGTGGCGAACTCACCGCCGGGAATCGGCAGCGGGCGTGCCCGCGCGCCGGTGCGCGTCGAGAAGCCCCACACGTTCGTGTCGGCGCCGGCGAGCGTGACGAGCTTCCCGTTCGCGCTGAACGCGAGGGTGATCTGCGCGAACTCCTTGATCGCCGGGATGAGCGGCGTCAACTGTGGGCCGGTCAGCGTGTGGAGCAGACGCCCGGTTCGTGGATTCCACAAATCGATGGTGACGTTGCCGATGTGGGACTCGTTGGCGAACGTCAGCCGGGCCGGCAGCGCCGGCAGGTGGGCGACGGCGAGCATCGCGCCGTTCGGCGAGTAGCCGAGGGCTGCGACGACGCCGTGACCGGGGAGCGCTCGCACCAGACGGCCCGTGCGTGGATCCCACTCGTCCGCCGCGCCGGTGCCGTCGCCGGTGACGACGAGGTCGCCCGCGTTGTCAAGGGACGCGATCGTCGGGACGGCGGGTGGTGTGACCCGCGCCAGCACGTGAGCATTGGACGCGTCGAGCGTCAGCAGCGCGCCGGCGGCCGCCCTGCCGTTCACGTAGTGAAACGCGAGCGCGGCCGCGACGTTCGCGTCACGACTAAAGGCGGCGCCGGCGAAGCCGAATCCGGGCGGGGCGGTGAACGTTCCGAGCGAGCCGAGGTTCTGAGCGCGGAGGAGAGACCCGCCGGCGGTCCTACCGCCGAAGCCCGAGCCTGTCTCGAGGATCCGTTCGCCGCGATGGTTGAAGCCGACGCTCGCCACGGGCGCCTGCGACGGCGGGAGGATGACCTGCCGCGCCGGACGTGGGTTCGGCGAGTTCCACAGCCGACCCTGGCCGTTCTGCGATGTCGTGGCAATCGCCGTGTCGGCGAGCCCGAAGCTCGCGTCGCGGACCGGACCTGAATCACCGGCGGCGAGCGTCTCGAGCAGATCCCCGGTGCTCGCGTCGTACACGCGCGCGAGGCCATCGTCGCTGCCGGTGACGACGTCCGCACCGTGTGAGTCGAAGCGAATCGAGTTGAGGACCGACTTGGCGCCCGAGAGCGGCTGGTCGAGACGCGAGGTGAAGTTGTAGACGTGGCCGAGGTCGCCGGCGATCGTCGCGTAGGCGAGCTCGTTGCCGTCCGCGCTGAACGCCGCGGCAGTCGCGGAGCCGGGGAACGCGTGGAGCAGCCTGCCGTTGCGCGTGTCGTAGACGAACGTCCCTGCCTCACCGGCGGCGCGCCCGAGCGCTGAGATGCTGTGGCCGGTGGGGCTGTTCGTCGTGACGAACACGAACCGGCGGCTGTCCGGGCTGAACGTCAGACGGGTGACGAAGTGCGGGCGGTGCAGGGACCGCAGCAGCCGACCGGTACGCGGGTCCCACACATCGACTGCGGCCGGCGCGGTGCTCGTCACCGTCGATTCGGCCTCGCACTGGGCGACGACCGAGTCGTCCGGAGCCAACGCCAGACAGGTGACCCCGCCGCGATAGGTGGGCCTGAACGACGCGAGCGGCCGGCCGCTCGGGATGGCGAACACGTGCCCGGTTCCGTTCTGATCGGTGGTGACCGCCCGTGACCCGTCACGGGAGAGCGCGACCCGGACGGCGATGCCCGGGAGGTGCGCGACCGGCTGACCGGTCGCTGCCGTGTAGACGACGGCGTGCGGCCCGCCGACGATCACGCGGTCGCCGCGCGCGTCCCAGGCGACCTGTTGGCGGGAGGGCGGCGGGGTCAGCGTGATCGGCCGAGTGCTCGGCACGCCGGGGGCGAGGATCCGCGCCGATAGGCCGGGGCTGACGATGAGCAGGTGCGTGCCGTCTGGGCTCCAGACCATGTCGGGCGTGTCGGTCGCGTTCGGGAAACTGAACGTCGCGAACACGTGCGAGCTGGCGAGCGCTTTGCGCAGATCCTCGGTCGACGTGCTGCCCGGCGCGATCTGCGCGGCCCGCACCGCGAGCAGCACGCTCAGCTCCGGGTCGAAGTCGAGGTTCGATTGGGACGCGGCGTCGAGGAAGCGCGCGGTGGCGACGTTGCGCTCGTGGATGGCGGTCGAGCGCTGCACGAGTGCGATCACGCCGAGCACGATCGCGACCACGAGCGCGACCGAGACGGCGGCGACGATGCCGCGCTGCCGGCGCGTCGCCGCGGTCCGGCTGGCGAGCACATACTCCCGGTGGATCGAGGTCGGCGGTGGCTGTTTCTCCCCGGCGCTGACGAGCCAGTTCTCCGCGGCGCTCAGCTCCGCGCCCCGCAGGAGCTGGCTTTGGTCGCGGCCGCTCGCCTCCCACCGGCCCGCCGCGACGCCGAGCCGCGTGTGCGTGCGGACATGGTCGAGGTCGGTCTCGAGCGCGCGGGTGAGCGTCGCCACGCCCTCGGCGAAATCGTCGCTGTCGCGCAGGAACACCCAGTTGAGCGACGCAGCGGCCTCGGGCACCGGCACGCCGTCGGGCTCACGGCACACCGCGGGCACGATCCGCTTGCCGAGGTCGGTGGCCAACTCGAGCTCACGGACGCACACCTCGGAGGCAACGCTGTCCGGCGAGATGACGAACACGACGCCGTCGGCCCCCGCGACGCCGGCGCGGATCTCGTCGAACCACTTGGCGCTCGGCGGGATGTCCTCGCGATCGATCCACACGTCGTAGCCGCGCTGCGCGAGCGCATCGTGGAGGCGGCTGGCGAATGCGCCGTCGCGCCGCGAGTAGGAGATGAAGACCGAGGGCACGCGTCCGCGGCGTCAGTCCGGGAGCGCGGCCGGTTGCCCGCCGCCCGGTCCGGCTTGGTCAGGCACGGCGCGCCGGGTCCGCCGCAGGCGGTACATCCGCAGGCGCCCGTAGTCCTTCGCCGCCGCCATGTGGCCGACGTAGTCACAGCCGAATTCGCTGCGGCCGTCGAGCTCGAGGGCCGCCGCGAACGGCTCGGTCACGTACACGATTCCCGGCGGGGTGACGGGCTCGATCCGCGCCGTCCGGCTCACGTGGGAACCCATGAACCCGAGCTCGTCGAGGACCGGATCGTGGGTCGGGAACACCGGGCCGATGTGGCCCCCGAGTCGGAGGGCGAGGGTCGCCGGGAGCCCCGCCGCCTCCAGGTCGAGGGCGGCGAGCGCGTCCTGGAGATCCAGCGCACAGGCGGCGGCCGTGACCGCGTCGGAGAGCACGAGGTAGACCGCGTCGCCCCACGTGTTCGTGTGCCAGATCTCGGCCCGGTAGGGCGCGAGAGCGCCCGCGATCGCGCCGAGGACCTCCGTCGAGAAGGTCGGAAGCTGCTCGTCGGTGAGCTTCGAGAAGCCCTTGACGTCGCCGAACAGCATCGCGCGGACGACCCGGCCGCCGTCGTGGCCCGCCTCGGGCGGACCGGGCTCGGTGGCCGGCGGCGGGGCGGTGAGCTCCGACACGGGCGCCTCGGCGGACGGGGTGATCACCGTCGTCGAGCCTCCGCGCCGGCGCCACGTCGCGATGTCGATGGCCGTGCCCGCGGCGCCGGCGGCCGGTTCGCCGTCCCACACAGCGAACTGGCGGACCTCGGCGTCGAGGTAGCGGGCGCGGAGCAGGGCAAGGCCCATCGCGAGCTCGGTCCCATAGCGGAAGAGGACATCGTCGCCGAGGAACGCGTCGTTGGTGGCGAACTGGATCGACGTCGCGGCGTTCACGCAGCGCTCGAAGCGCTCGGTCCAGCCGGGACCGGACTCGGCGACCGAGCGCTCGAGGAACTCGTCGCGGTCGAACGGGAGGATGACGTGGAGCTCGCTGCCCGCCGCGAGCAGCGCCTCGGCCCAGAGGATGTCCGCGCCGCTGGCGAGCGAGCCGTAGGCATAGCCGGGCGGATGCCGGCGCACGACCTCCGCGATGCGCTCCGCCACGGGGCGCTCGAGCTCGGCGTCGAAGCGTGCCGAGCCCTGCGCGCTCGTGGGGGTGATCCGGTGCCCGCAGAAGTGGATCACCGGCGGGCCCGCGAGCGGCGCCAGGACCCCCGGATCGAGGTCGAGCAGCCGGCAGATGAGCCGCAGTTGCCGCCGCGTCGTGGCGAGCGCGCCGTAGTCGCCTTCGTGGCGCGCGGCTGCGCTGACGAGCGCGGCGCGCGCACCCGCGACATCGCCGAGGAGCAGCCGCGCCTCCCCCACCGTGGCGGCGGCGTAATAGTCGTCCGGCGCATCCACGACGGCCGCGAGCGTCCGGTCGGCCCGCTCTCTGGCGGCCGCGGCGTCACCGGCCACGAGTGAGAGCGTCGCCGCGTTGATGAGTGGGTAGTAGCCGCCGGTCCGCGTGAAGATCTCGTAGTAGAGCTCCGCCGCGCGGGCCGCCTCGCGGGTCCGCCTCGGCCCATCGGTGGCGAGGGCGACGTCCTTGGCGATCCGGGCGCGCAGCGCGGCGACGTCCTCGTCGTGCTCGGCGGCGGCGTCGAGGTCGTAGAGCTCGAAATGGCGGGCGGCCTCCTCGGTCGCGCCGGCGCGCGCGAGCGCGAGCACTGCCCGGTGGCCCAGGCTGACGTCCTGCGGGTGCTCGGCGAGTCCCCGCTGCGCGAGGTCGAACGCGGTCAGCAGCTCGCCGCGGCGCTCCTCGCGTCGCACCGCTTCCAGCCATGCTGCCGCCGTCTGTGCCTGCGCCGACCCACCCACGGGTCCATCGTCAGGAGCGCCCACGGATGGGACAGTAGCCAGCCCGAGGTGCTCGCGCCACCTCGAACTCGGGGGTCAGCTCGCGAGCGATCGGGCCAGCGCATTCGGTCTCGGCGTGATGCGGGCGAGCGCGATCGCGCGGTGGGCTGAGACCTCGACGCCGCGGGACGCGGCGAGATCGTCGTCGGTGCGCTCGATCGCGACCCGGACGCGGTCGGCGGCCAGGAGCGGGTCGACCTCCCGGAACCGGGAGCGTGCATCCCCGAGGGTGTCGTCAACCGTCGGGTCGACCACCCGCAGTACGTTGAGGTGCTTGACGATCCCGCCGAGCTCACCCGAGATGAACGCCGCGACCATGTGCGCATCGACCCCGGTCCGATCGGTCTGGAGCAGGACGGCCTCCTCCTCCTCCGGCCCGGAGGCGGAGAACGCGCGCGTGATCGTCGCCGGCTCACCGACCTGGCCCATCCACGGCGCCACCCGCGCGCGGGGGATCGCGCCAACGAGCACCCCGGCGACGATGCCGAGCTGACCGCGATCGATTTGGGCCACAGCGCTCAGGAAGGTCTTGCCCTTCACCCCGCCGATGCAGACGCACGCGTCGAGCAACGGCTTGCCGGCCACGAGCATCAGATCCTCGGCGGGAAGATCGGGCAGCGGCCCTCGCCGCGCCCACACGCGGCCGAGTACCCCGGAGATCCATCGCTCGAGCACAAACGGGCGGTCGATCTTGGTCGCGTCACGGCACAGACGACGAAGCTGATCACGGCGGACAGCGTGGAACGGCAGCCGATCAGCCTCGTCGGCATCGGCGCCTGAGGGCACGGAGGAGGTCATGTCTCTTAAGAGGCGTCAGGGACAGACTTTCGCCCCCCTGTCGCTGCGATTTGCCTCACCGAACACGTTTGCAAAACCTCTGTATCAACTTCGTTCCAACCACTTGAGCGCCGCGCGGAGCGGCGTACCGTCGGGCGCCATGGCGAAGCTGCTCGACCAGCGCCGGGCGATCCGTCTGCTCACGAATGACGGGTGGACGGAGTCGCGCGGAGGCAAGCACGTGGTCAAGATGGTTAAGGAGGGAGAGCGACCGGTCACACTGCCCCGCAACCACGGACAGCCGTACAGCAAAGGCCTCTCAGCGGCGATCGTCAAACAGGCCGGCATCAACTCTCCGGAGAACAGCAAATGCGTTTCAAGGTCCTCATCCACCACGACGGCCCGGGGTACTGGTCCGAGATCGCCGAGCTCCCGGGATGCTTCGCGTCAGGCCGAACGCTGAGCGAGCTCCACGACGCGCTCAGTGAGGCCGTCGGGCTCTACCTGTGGGACGAGCCCGCGGAGGTCACGCCTGGCGAACTGTCGGAGGGCGCCGGTGAGATCGAGGTGCGGCGGGTGCCGAGCGGCGCTTAGGCGGCCGTGGGGTGCGGCAGAACTGCGAGCAGCTCTTCGGTCGGCGCGTCGGTGAGCGCGCTGTCCGCCGTCTCGCCGGTCTCGGATGCGCGGACGATGTCGACCGCGATCGAGCGCAGCTGACCGGCGATCTCGCTGAGCGCGATGTCGTGCGTGCTCTGGGCGGCGTCGGTCGCGCGCCCGGCGCTGCGAAGGGCCATGCGCAGGACGTCGCCGCTGCGCCAAGGCTCGGTGAACTGTGCGGGAAGCTCGGAGGCGGCGAGCCCCAGCTCACGGGCGGCCTCGGCGAGCTCCGAGTCAGCTGCCCGCCCGCTGCGCACGTACACGAGCACGTTCCGCGCGAGCACGCGGGCGCCGCGCGCGGCGAGATCGACGTGGACGAGGATCCGGGCATAGCGCTCGACCTCGACCCGCGACGTGCGCCGGATCGGTGACCAGCGCACGGTGTCGCTGCTGAGGACGACGGCATGACGGAGCTCGTCGATCTGACTTGCCACGTTCTCGGTCGCGCGGACCGCCGAGCGGGCATGGATGACATCGCCGGCGGCGAGGGCCGCGGCGGCATCTCGAAGCGCGATCCCGAGCTCCTCGAACACCGCGGCGGTACTCCGCGCGACGCCCGTCACCGGCTCAGGGGGAAACACGAGTGTGTGCAGGACCAGGGCGACGCCGCCGCCGATCAGCACATCGAGCAGCCGGACGGTCGGGGTCGAGGACAGCGTGGCGACCAACAGCGCGGACACGGCCGCCTCGGTGACGAGCAACTCGGTGCCGCCGAGCAGCACCGCGGCGACCATCGCCAGCACCACGAGCAGGCCGATCTGCGGCAGCCCGTTCCCGATCGCCCGGATCAGCAGGTCGGCGACCACGATCCCGAGCATCACGCCGCCGATCAACTGCACGGCACGTTGCCGGCGCTCGGAGAATGCCGCGCCCAGCGAGATCACAGCCGCGATCGAGGCGAACGCCGGCCGGTGCTCGACCCCGAGCAGGACGGCCAGATACCAGGCGCTGACCGCGGCGAGCGCGGTTTGCATGATCGGCCACAGATGGCCGTCCGCCCGATGGCGAATCTGATGAAGAGGTGCGTACGTCATGTCTATGAAAAGAACCCAGCAACGGGTCCTTGTTACCTGTGTTCACGTGGTCGTAACGTGCGGGCCACGCCCTGGACACGTTGCGGAGGGCGCGATCCAGCGGCGGCCAAACGCGATCTCATCCAGGGTAGCTGCCAGCCTTGAGCTCGTTGAGCAGTCCGGGATCGATGGGCAGAAGGGCGAAGCGAGGGTGGCCTCGCTCAGCAGACTCGAGTGCGTCGGCAGTTAGGGCAGGGGCGGGCGGTGGCCTCGCCCGACCGACTATCAGCACTTTTCCGTCAACGGCCAGTGAAGGAGGAGGAGCGTTTTGGGTTCGAGCAATGCTGGGGGTATGGCTGACCCGCCGTCAGGCGTTCGTCAGGTGACGGAGGCGGATGCCGATCGAGTCGCTGAGCTGTTTGCGCTGGCGTTCTACTCTGATCCGACCTGGAGCTGGGCGTTCCCGGACCCGGGGCAGCGCATGGACCAGCACCGCGTGCTCTGGGGTCTGCTCCTGCAGAGCGCGATCCCGTACGGATCGGTGTGGATGACAAACGATGGCGGAGCCGCCGCGCTGTGGATCCCGCCAGGAGAGTCCGAGCTCACCGAGGCGGACGAAGCGCGCCTCGAGCCGCTCGTGCGTGACCTGGCCGGCTCTCACGCCGACGATGTGCTCGGACTGTTTGAACGGTTCGAGGCCAACCATCCTCGGCACGAGCCGCACTACTACCTGAGCCTCCTCGGCACGCATCCCGATCATCGGGGACAGGGCAAGGGCATGGGCCTGCTGGCCGAGAACCTCGCCCGGATCGACGAGCTGGGCCTGCCGACCTACCTCGAGTCCAGCAACCGGGCGAACGATCGCCGCTACGCGCGGGTGGGGTTCACCGAGATCGGCGAGTTCTCCGTGCCCGGCAACGGTCCGATCGTCGGATGCATGTGGCGCGAGCCGCGCTAGACGCCCGCGTGGGCGCTGTTTGTCGTCTGCACGCGGTCAGCCCTTGATGCGCCCCGGGCGAAGCGGCCGGGCGTGGTCGCGCAGCTTCGAGAATGCCCGGTCGAGCGCCTTGATGTCCGCGTCGGTGAGGTGACGGGCGAAGTGCTCCTCGATGCTCGGCCGATGGCGGCGCCGCGCCTCTTCCATCGCCGCCCGGCCCTCGTCGGTGAGGACGACGAAGATCGAGCGCCGGTCGGTCTCGGGTCGTACCCGCCGGACGTAGCCTTCCCGTTCCAGTCGGTCAACGACGCGGGTGAGGCCGCTCTTGGAGTAGAGGATCCGTTCGGCGAGATCGTGCATGCGAAGCCCGCCGGGGTCATCTTCCAGGTGAACGAGGACGTCATAGGTCTGGAACGTGAGGTTCGTGTCGCGCTCGAACTCCGCGCTGAGCACGTCGATCAGGGCGAGCGAGGTCTCGAAGTACAGTTGCCAGGTCCGCAGCCGTTCCGGGGAGGGACTTGACAGGGATTGTTCCCTCTGGGATTGTTCGCGTGGCAACAATTCGCTCATGGACTGTTGCGAACAATATACCTCGGGACCGGAGGACCGGAATGACCGCTACGTCGACGGCGATGGCCGACGCGAGCACGAGCGCCGCGGAGCGCGCCAACGTGGATGGAGAGGCGCTTGCCGCCGCGCCC
Organism: uncultured Solirubrobacterales bacterium; assembly: GCA_963850335.1. Taxonomy (GTDB): domain Bacteria; phylum Actinomycetota; class Thermoleophilia; order Solirubrobacterales; family Solirubrobacteraceae; genus Palsa-465. The sequence continues at coordinate 58,408 of CAWKKY010000007.1, forward strand.
GCCCCGCCCAACCCCGGCAGGGTCATGGAGCTCGGGCTTGGCTTCTGGGGGTCAAAGACGCTCCTGAGCGCCATCGAGCTCGGAGCGTTCACCGAGCTCGCGGACGGACCGCGTGACGGTGATGAGCTTGCGGCCCGGCTCGGGCTGCACCCGCGGAGCGCGAGCGACTTCCTCGATGCGCTCGTCGCGCTCGGGATGCTCACGCGCGCGGACGGCGTCTACGCGAACACGATCGAGACGGACCTGTTCCTTGACCGCCGCAAACCGTCCTATGTCGGCGGGATGCTGGAGATGGCGAACGCGCGCCTGTATCCATTCTGGGGATCGCTGACCGATGCGCTCCGGACCGGAGAGCCACAGAATGAGACGCGGACCGGCGGCGATTTCTTCGGGGCGATCTACGCCGATCCGAGCCGGCTCGCCCAGTTCCTCCACGCGATGACGGCCCTCAGCACCGGCGCGGCGATCGCGATCGCGCACAAGTTCCCGTTTCACCGGTACCGGTCGGTCCTCGACCTCGGCAGCGCCGAGGGCGGCGTGCTCGCCCAATTCCTCAGCGCCCACGACCACCTCACCGGGATCGGCTTCGACCTCCCGGCAGTCCGCGACGCGTTTGACCGTCACCTCGAGGCTTGTGGTCTGCACGATCGCGTCACGTTCACGGGCGGCGACTTCTTCACCGACCCGCTGCCGCATGCGGACGTCGTCGTCCTCGGCCACATCCTCCATGACTGGGACCACACCCAGAAGCGAGCGCTGCTCGCCCGCGTCCACGACATGCTGCCGGCCGGCGGCGCGGTGATCGTGCTCGACGCGATCATCGACGACGACCGTCGCGAGAATACGTTCGGCCTGCTGATGAGCCTCAACATGCTGATCGAGACCCCCGGCGGCTTCGACTACACCGGCGCGGACTGCCAGGAGTGGATGCGCGACGCCGGATTCACGGACACGTATGTCGAGCATCTCGCCGGTCCTGACTCGATGGTCGTCGGGATCAAATAGACACGCGCCCTCCCGCCGTGCCCGCCGGCATCGGCTGGTCTCCCCCTTCCCAACCACCCACCAAAGGACATCGAACATGTCAGTAACAGCTGCTGTACGTCACAAGGTCGCCGACTACGACGCGTGGCGGACCGTCTATGACGGTCTGGCCGACGTTCAGGCCGAGGGCGGCGTGACCGCCAAGAGCGTTCACCGACTCGTCGGCGACGGAAACGATCTGCTGGTCATCCACCAGTTCGGAACGCTGGACGAAGCCCAGGCTTTCCTCAGCTCCGACGTCCTGCGCTCTGCGATGCAGGAGGCAGGCGTCCAAGGGCCGCCGACGATCGAGCTCTTCGAAGACGCCTGATCGTTCACGGATCCGCTCGCGACCGTTTGAGGTCGCGAGCGGATCCGAACTCCGCGAATGGGCGGACCGGGAGAAGCGCATCAACTGACCCGGAGGTGGCAGCGGTTCCACCCATAGGGTGGCTATCCGGGTCGGCCTAACCGCGGGACAGTTCCCGTGTGGACGGTCAAGCTCAAAATCGCAACGGCAGACGTGAGACGCTCACGCAGCCCACGCGTGCCCGGGGCCTCGGAGCGGCGTGACCATGCGCGTCGCGTTCGTGTTCTCCGGTGGTGCGAGCCTGGGTGCTTCGCAGGCCGGCATGCTCCAGGGGCTCTACGAGCAGGGAGTCCGTCCGGACCTGCTCGTCGGCACCTCGGTGGGAGCGATCAACGCCGCGTTCATCGCCTCGCGTCCGCCCACCGTCCAGACGGCTCTGGATCTCCAGCAGATCTGGCGCCAGCTCAATCGCTCGCAGGTCTTCCCGGCCAATCCGCTGAGGGCAGGACTCGGCATGTTGGGGCTGCGCGATCACTCCGTCTCGCCCGGCTCGCTTCGCCGCCTGCTCGCGCGGCACGTCGAGATCGATCGACTCGAGGAGTCACCGGTCGATCTGCACGTGCTCGCCGCCGATCTCATGAGCGGCGAGGAGGTGCTCCTCTCAGGTGGCCCAACGATCGATGCCGTCCTCGCGAGTGCGGCGATTCCGGGGGTGTTCCCCGGCGTGCCGTGGGCATCGCGGCTCCTCGTCGACGGCGGGATCGTCAACAACACGCCGATCTCACACGCGGTCGAGCTCGGCGCCGAACAGATCTACGTCTTGATGGCTGTCGGTGCGGGACCGCTCGGCCGGGCACCCCGTGGCGTCATCGCCTCAGCCGTCGCCGCCGTGTCCCACGCGATCACACGCCGATTCGCCGAGGATGTCGCCCGCTACGGCGACTCGGTCGACCTGCGGATCCTGTCGCCGGCCCGCCTCGAGGGCGTCATGCCCACCGACTTCGGCCGCGCGGATGAGCTGATCGCGAACGGCCTGAGCGTGGCGCGAAGGAGCCTTGCCCAGCGCGACCAGGTGCTCCAGCTGAGGTCAGCGGCGTGAGACCGGAACACACGACCCCGAGGCTTGCCGACGCCGAGGGAGGGACTCACCGGTTCGGCGGGGCCACTAGCTGAGCATCTCGATCAGCCGATCCTCACCCGGCGCAAGCTCGATCCGCGCCATCTGCACCCGCTCGATCACCGTCTCGTCCGCCAGGGCAGCCTCAAGCAGATGCTCACGCACGATGTTCTGGCCGCTGCTGATCGGTCTCGCTCGGCTATGACGTTGTGCCCATGATGTGCCTCCGTTTCGGTCCGTGTCGGACCGATTCTGACGACGATCGCGGCCGCGTCTCAGGCGGCGGCAGAAGCGACGGCATGGTCTGTGGCCCACTGGAGTGCATAGTCCGCCACCTCTTCCCAGCCCTCCTGGCCGATGATGAAGTGCGAGCGGCCGGGGAACTCCTTGTACTCGGTGATCGCCGTCGAGTGCCGGTAGTGCTTTGCCGTCGCTCTGTCGATCGCGGGGGGCACGACGTGGTCGGATCCGCCGGCAATGAGCAGCAGCGGCCCGCGGCTGTCATTTCGAAAGTCAACCTGCGCCGGCGAATGTGGGTTGAAGTTCGCAAGCGCACCTTGGAACAGGACGCGACCGGGTCCCGGGACGGCGTACCGCTCGTAGATCGGCATCGCGTCGTCATCGCTCATCGTGTTCGTGAAGGCGTAGTGAAACTGCTCGAACGAGAGGGGAACCGCGCGGTGGCTGTTCGCCGGACTCTTCAGCACCGGGAAGGCGGACTTCAGAGTCGAGAACGGCAGCTTCGTGATTCCCTTGACGGCCGCGGCGTCGATCGCGACGCCGCAGGCGCCGAGACCACGGCTGAGCAAGATCTCGGTGAACGCGCCCCCGAAGGAGTGGCCCATGATGATCGGCGGGGTGTCGAGGTCGCGAATGATCGCGTCGTAGTGGTCAACGATGTCCTCGATACCGAGGTTCTCGATACCGCTCGGATCGGCACGGAGCTCCTCAATGTCACCCTCGAGGCCGGGCCATGCGGGCGCGAGGACGTTGTAGCCGCCGCTCGAGTAGCGCTCGATCCAGTGCTCCCAGCTCAGTGGTGTCATCCACAATCCGTGGATCAGGACGATCGTGTTCTGCCGCTCGCTCATCAGTTCTGCTCCGTCCGAGTTGTCGTAGGTCGTTGTTGATCAGGCCGTCGTCGGTCACGGGAGGGCGCACACGGCCGGCCGGCCGCTGCCGACTGCCGACCCGTTAGGCGGGGACGGTGTGGCTGACCGGAGTGCCGACACCCCGAGCGATCGGATCGCCGGGGTACTCGTACCAGCGGCCGGGCCGGTCGGTCTCGACGCCGTAGCCGATTCCGAGCTTCTCGAGCTCGTCGCGCACCGCGGGGAGGCTCTGCCAGTCGAAGTTCTCGAAGCCGACGTCGTTGGGCACCCCGACGTCCCGGCCGAGTTCCCCCTGGGCGAAGCGCACGAGCGCGCGGTGCACGGCCTCGGTGCCCATCGCCTCCGCGCACAGGCGTGCGCCAAAGTCCTCGCCGGCGCGGGCGTAGGCGCTCACTCCGAGCAGGTAGAGGCTGATCTCGACCGTCTCGACGACCTCGAGAGTCGAAAACAGGCCCACGTTGCCGTCGTCGAACGCGGCGTCCGGAAACCAGTACTTCATCGTGAGATGCTCGCCGCCGGCCTCCTTCAGGGCCTGTACGTGGTGGTACTCCTGAGTGACTGCGTTCTGCAGCACCGGGAGGAACGCTGCCGACGGCGTGCCCGGTGCGTTCTCAATCGCTGCCGTCACGAACGTCACGCCGAGCGCCTCCTCGGTGACGAGGAAGTCGAGGACGTCCTTGAGCCCCTGCTTGTCGCCGAGGCTGGCCGCCCTGGCGGTGTCGGTGACGATGGACATAGATGCCTCCTTGGGAAACTGAGTCGCCGCCCGTGCTGACGGCCTTGCGGAGGAGACGATCGCCGACGATCGGGGAACCGCGGGGTGCCCTGGATCCCCCCGGGTTCACCCGAGGCGGCGAGCGACCACGAGCGTCAAGCAGCCGACGCGCCCGAAGGGAGCGCAATCTCCACGCGCGTTCCACCCGCGGCCGGGCTGTTGACGACAAGGGTCCCGCCCAACGCGTCGATTCGGTCGATCAGACCGCGCAATCCGGTACCGACGCCCACGACCGCCCCTCCGATCCCGTCGTCCTGGACGAACGCGCGCAGGCCCTGTTCCGTGCTCTTGATCTCAATCGTGATCGCGGAGGCGTCTGAATGTTTGATGGCGTTCGTCAGCGCCTCGGACACGACGTAATACGTCGCAACCTCAACGTGGCCCGGCAAGCGCGGCCCCGTGACGCTCAGCTCGACCGGGATCGGTGATCGCCGCGCGAGCACTTGGATCGACGGACGCAAACCGCGGCGGGCCAACAGTGCGGGATGCAGGCCCTGGGAGATCTCCCGCACCGCTTCGAGGACGGACTCGATGTCGATGGCCAATCGCTCAAGGCCAGCGGGCGGCGGCGAGCCGTTGTCGGAGACCTCAGCGCGGACGGTCTGGACATCGAGAGCGAGTGCGATCAGCCGTTGCTGGATCCCATCGTGCAGATCGCGCTCGACACGCCGTCGGGCCTCATCGCCGGCGGCGACGATCCGCGCCCTCGAGGCGAGCAACTCCGCGTGCGTGGTCGCGTTCGAGATCGCCGTCGCGACGAGCTCGGTGTACGCGGCGACGCGGGCCTCCGAGCCGTCGGGCAGCGGGTCTGAGCTCGAAACGACGACGATCGCGCCCCAGACGCGGCCGTCGACGATGATCGGTGCGCCCGCGACTGACTGAAACCCGGCCCGCTTGGCAGTCGCCGCCACGGCACCGCCGAGGCCGCGGTACTCGTCCATCCTCGCCGGCCGGCCCGAGTCGAGAACCTGAGCGCAGACGCTCGGCCCGTCGAGCGACCAGCGGCCGCCCACGGGAATGAACGCGTTTCCGCCCGCGGTGCCCACGACCACAACGTCACGTAGCTCGTAGCGAACGATCGCGACGTCGGGCACGTCGAACAGCTTCTGCACCTCGGCCGCAACGACGGAGAACAGGCCTTCGCCGGTCGACCCGCGCGCGACGAGCGTCGCGACACGACGGAGCGACGCCTGCTCCGCCGCGAGGCGGCCGAGATCGTCGCGAGCCTGCGCGTTCGAGATCGCGATTCCGATCAGATCGGTGAAGTTCGCCAATCGCTCCTCGGCATCCTCGAGCGGAACCGCGGCTGTCTCAACTGCCGCCATCGCCCCCCACAGCCTGCCGTGCACGACGATTGGCACGCCGTAGCCAGCCCGGGCACCCGCCGCTCGCAGCCTCGCCGCCACGATTCCCGGCAGCCCCTCGTACGAGTCCACCCGTGTCGACTGGCCCGTCTCGCGGATCGTGGCGATCACGCTCGGCCCGTCGAGGGGAACACTGGCCCCAACCGGAAATGGACGGTTTGATGCCGCGGCCACAACGGTCGCGGTTCCGTCCGGCTCGAATCTCATCAGGGTGAGAACCGGGAGGTCGAGCAGTTGCGACGCTTCCCGCGTGACGATGCCGAAGACCGTTCGCGGATCGGACGCAGCCGCGACGAACGTTGCCACCCGCCGCAGTGCGGCCTGTTCGTCGGCGAGCCGGCGGACGTCATCTGTCGCCGGAGGGCTCATCGCCGGGAACCAGCCCGATCGACTACGGGACAGAGCACGTAATCTCCTTTCCACGATGGCGGGCCAACGGGTGGTGGTGGCTGACGACGACGCCTTGCTCCGCGAAGGCATCGCAAGCCTGCTGGCCGCCGCCGGCCACCAGGTCGTGGCCCAGGCGGTCGACGCGCCAACGCTCAGGCAGGCCGTGCGCGACACGGTTCCCGAGGTTGTGATCGCCGATATCCGGATGCCGCCCACCCACACGTGGGAAGGCCTGGACATTGCGCGCGAGATTCGCTCCGAGTTCCCAGAAATTGCCATCCTGCTGCTCTCGGCGCACGCTGAGGTGGACACCGCGATCGAACTGCTCGAGAGCGGCGACGGCATCGGCTACCTGCTCAAGAGCAGCGTCGCAAGAGCCACGGATCTCGTCGACGCAGTCGAGCGCGTCAGCGAAGGCGGATCGGTCATCGACACAGCGCTCGTCCGCGAGATGCTCGGACGGCAGCATCGGACCGATCCGCTGGCCGAGCTGACACCGCGCGAACGCGAGGTGCTCGCGCTGATGGCCGAAGGACGCTCCAATCGCGGCATCGCACATGCGCTCTGGATCAGCGAAGGGGCAGTCGAGAAGCACGTCAGGCACATCCTCGCGAAGCTCGACCTTCCTAACGAGAGCCACGATCACCGTCGAATCCTCGCCGTCCTCACCTTTCTCGAAGCCGGCTAGCCCTCTAACAACGCCTCAATCGCCGGCCTGCCAAGCGCGACCTTCGAGATGAACCCCGAGGCGCCGCACCCAACCACCAGCTCGGCGACGTCCTCGAGCTCGTATGCGGAGATCAGAACGACGCGAAGCGCTGGGTCGTACGCGATCAACGATTGCGCGAGCACGCATCCATCCTCGCCCGCCAGCTCAACATCGACCAGCGCAACGTCGAGGTTCGCGCTCTTGGCACACGCGAGTGCCTCGTCGCCAGACAACGCGCACGCCGCCACGGTCATGCCTTGCGACTCGAGCAGCGCGCGCGCCGAGGAGAGGAATGCCTGACTGTCGTCGACGATGAGACATCGCTGTACCACCTTCCCAGTATCCAGCAGCACTGGAGAGCCCGCAATGCAGCTACCTGGAACATCGAGCGACCCGCGAGCGGTATCGAAAACGACCCGCCACCGCCAGCGACATGGGGAGCGCCGGACGCCATCCTAAGGGGCATGTTGGCCACTCAGTCACCTCCGGCGAAGCAACGTCGCGTCGTACCCCCGAGGCGGTCCGACGACACGCGCCGGCTCAAGTCAAGCGACCGCGTTCTGATTGAGCATGCGCTCCGCGGATTTGAAGTTCTGCAGGGAAAGTGGAAGGTGGACCTGATCGTCGCGATTGCCCGGGGTATCCGCCGCCCCAGCCGTCTGCACGCGTGTGTTCCCGGGATCTCCAAGAAGGTGATGACCGAATGCCTGCGCGGCCTCGAGCGAGACGGCCTCGTCACCCGCCAGATCTATGCGCAAGTCCCGGTGCGCGTCGAATACAGCCTGACTCCGCCCGGCTGGAGGATTACCGAGGCGATCGTCGCTCTCTCTGAGTGGAGCCGACACCACAGCGCCGACGTCGCACGCGCACGTAGCGAGTACTGGCTACGTCAGACGGCCAGCGAACCTCTCGCCGGGGGGCCAGGTAAAGTCGGGTAAGGCCTGACCGCTTGAGTGCTGTGCTCGCGCATTCTCCGCGTGGCCCCCAGACCTTCCTCCCAGCCGAGCGTTTAGGAGCACAGCAGATGCCGAAAAAGAATCCGAAAGCAGACCCGGAGCGCCTGGCACCCGGTCCGGGGCGATCGACGGCGACCGCCGCGTTTGACGAGCTTCGGAGGGAGATCGCGCAGCGGAACGAGCGTGCCCATCAGGAGGCGCGCAAGCTCCGTGCGTCACGCGATCGCGAGGCGATCCTCCGGCAGCGTCAGCAGCAGGACTAGTCCTCGCCGGCGCTGGCGTTGGTGTATGGAGTGTGTATGGCGCGGACCAACATCGACATCGACGAACGGGCGTGCGCTGAGGTGATGCGCCGCTACGACCTACTGGCCAAGCGCGAGGCGGTCAATCTGGCGTTGCGCACGCTCGCGGGAGAGGCGCTCGACCTCGACGCCGCTCACGCCCTGCGCGGCTCTGGCTGGGAGGGCGACCTCGACCAGATGCGCGCCTCCCGGACGTGATCCTCAGCGTGGGTCGAGTTCCTGCGTGACACCGGGTCGGCGACCTGCGTTCGCGTCGATGAGGCACTGAACGGCGATGTCGCGACGTGCCATCCCGTTCGCACGGAGGTGCTCGCCGGCGCTCGCGGTGTGCACACCGCTGCGGCTGGCCTAACCCGCCGCTGCGGCTGGCCTCACCAACGCCCGTGCAGCGGAGCCCCAATCAGTCCGCCAGCCGCCAGCCACGGTCGGCGTGGCCATCTAACGCCCGCACGATGCGCGAGCCGCAACTGGGGCAGTCCCGTTCGCCGACGGCGAACTGATCCCCGGCGTCTCGATCGCCGGCGGTCGCCGACACCGTCTCTCCGCAGCGCGGGCACGGCGGCTCGTTGCTCGCATCCGTGGCTGCCGTCTGACCGAACTCCTCGACGTGGCCGGACTCCTCGACGGGCATACCGCTGGCGACCGCATCCGCCTCATCCTGAGTGACGTTCGGCACGCGATCGACCTCCTCGGCATCAACCCGGTTAGCGCCGTCGACCGCCCGCTGAAGCGCGTCGGCGAGGCTGGCCGTTTCGCGGTCCTCGACACCGTCGAGCACGATCTCGTCGCCTCGTACGAGCTCATCGACGTTCACGCGCAGATGGGCCGCGCCGGGATGGCCGACGAGCTCGCTGGTGAGCCGCGCACCCATGTCGCGTGACCACCGACGACTGGGACGGCCGGAGAGCTGCACGCGGACGCACACCCCCACCTCCCCAACGGCACGTGGCTCTCCGCGAGCCGGGCTGATGATGCGGTAATCCTCCGTCATGGTTCTCTCCTCAAGTCCTGTCGACATCGCCCGCGGGCGTTGGTCGGTACCACTACCTCTCTCTCCGACGGTTGCCCCGAAGCTGAGGTTTCCAACCCAGGCTCTGCCACGTCCGTGCTCCGCGATGGGTTCTGACGTCGGTTGGGCATCCGACCCCCGTGGTGGTACCGTGAATGGTCCACTCGTCGGTACGAAGTTCTCGTGAAGTCGGGTGCGGCCCCGCTTCAGCGCCGGCCCGTCGCATGAACAACGGCCCGCGGTGAATGGAGCGGCATTGGAAGCTGAACCGATTGTGGTCCCTCGGGACAACGACGTTGCGCAGGTGGATGCTGCGCTGGCCGCGATCGCGGTCGATGCCAACGAATTCGACCCAGTCGATCATCCGTTGGCCGACGGGATCGCGACAGCGATCGTCACCGTCGTGCCGGCGCTTGGCTTGGGGTGGGCGATCTGGGCGGCCTGGGGCGGGCTGTTGCGCTGGCAGGACCTCCTGATCTTCGCGATCACCTATTTCCTGACCGGCATCGGCATCACGGTCGGGTTCCATCGTCTCCTGACTCATCGGAGCTTTCGCACCTATGCTGCGGTGCGCGGCGTGTTCGCAGCACTGGGATCGGCGGCGGTCGAAGGTCCGGTCATCGAGTGGGTCTCCCAGCATCGGATGCATCACGCTCACTCAGACCATCAGGGCGACCCGCACAGTCCTCATGTCGGTCACGGCAGCGGCTGGCGCGGCGCGATACGCGGCCTCACCCACGCCCACGTCGGCTGGCTCTTCGGCATGACGGGTGTCGCGAGCGAGCGTCGATACGCGCCCGACCTTCTCAAGGATCCCGTGATCAGGTTCGTCGATCGGACGTTCGTTGCCTGGGTGCTCATCGGCCTCGCCGTGCCGTTCGGGCTCGGCGTCGCGCTGACGGGGTCCATCGCGGGGGGCCTGACAGGCCTGCTCTGGGGCGGCGCCGTCCGGATGTTCTGCATGCACCATGCGACCTTCAGCATCAACTCCCTGTGTCACTTCTTTGGCCGCCAACCATTTGACACGCGTGACGAGTCGCGCAATCTCGCGTGGCTGGCGCTCCCCACGCTCGGAGAGGCATGGCACAACAACCATCACGCGTTCCCGACCTCCGCCAGCCACGGTATGGGCCACTGGCAGCTTGACCCGTCCGCTGCGGTCATCTGGACCCTTGAGCGCTCCGGGCTCGCCTGGGATGTCGTGCGAATCTCGGATGCCCGGCGCCTGACACGGGCAAGCGCGGCTCAGAGCTAGATTCGCTCACGTCGGCGCGGCACGCTTCGCGGCTCCGCGCCGCCCGTCCCACGATGGTGGTGCACCGAACACGATCGCCCTGAATCCGATGTACAGGGCGGGCAGCGCGAGGACGAGGAAGATGATCGGGACGCGCAGGCTGTCCTTCGTCGGATAGGCCGTGTTGCCGTGGAGGTGAACGCTGATCGTGTGACCCGCGTCGTTGTGGTCGGCCTCCACCACATCACCGACGACGACATGGCCGTTGCCGCCGACGAGCGCGCCGCCCACCACCCACGTCGCCTGGCAGACAACGCCGGATGAGTACCGGCCGTCGCTGCCCGAGCAACTCGACACGGTCGCCTGCACCTCCGGCCCGGTGTTCTGATCGACGTATGAGAAATAGGCGGCGGCGAGGCACCCGATGCCGACGAGCAGCATCGGGATCGAGAGTCCGAGCAGACGGTTCTTCTTCATCTCGAACCCTTGGCGACGTCCATGGCCTCAAAATATGACGGCCCCGCCGGATCACCGGTCGGCCGTCGCCGTAGCGGTCAAACGCAATCGTCGTCCCGTCGGCGGATCGGATGCTGCTCGGGGTTCCCACGGCGTTCAGGCGAGCCGCGGCCGGAGCCTCACGGGCCAGCGCCGACGCGGCTGGCGGCGGCCGGTCAGCTCCGTCGCGGTATGCCGCAACAGCTCGACGGCACCGGACGTGAACACGAACGGGTTGGCGACGACCCGTCGGTCCTCGAGTGACAGCGCGGCGACGACGTCCGCGTCGATCGTCGCGACCAGGATCTCGCCCGCCAGCTCCGGTGCGTCGTCCAGCTCGGCGAGGTGCCGGAGCCTCGCGGCCTCCTCAGCGTGGGCAAATCGCACCTCAGCCGCTGCCTCCGGGCTGCCCAGGGTGGCCGTGCGGCGGCTCCGCCGGCGACTCGGCCGGAGGCCCGCTCGCCTCACTCCGCGAGCATCCGCCGCTCGACGGAGGTCCGCCATGTGCTCGTTCGCGGCCAATGCATTCAATGACGTTGCCATGCTCGTGCTCCTCACCTTGACTACGTCGATCTTGGCCGTAAGCCAAGGCGCCCGCATCGGGCATGTGCAGCATCTTTCGGCCTTACACCCCTTACCCGTCGGGCGGACGAGCCGCCGAGCTCGGTGGTCGGCGTCTACGCGTCCCGGCGGAAGCCGGTGGAGGCCGGGCGCGCGTCGAGTGGGCTGGCTGGCAACTCGCCGGGCGGGTCGTCCTCGTTGTAGGCGCTCGGCGCCACGTCGTTGGGTGCGTCGGCGTGGAACAACGCCGCGAGTAGTTCGATCTGCCCGCGCCCCACGCCCAGTTCCCCCATCCCTCCGCCGTACATCGGGCGTCCTTCCCGCTCGCAGCGCGCGTACACCTCGAACAGCCGGCGCAGCGAGCCGATCCGGGACGGTTTGACGTTCACCACGCGTCCGGCCAGCGGTGTCGCGCCGATGTCCTCGGCGGTGCGGATCGGCGCGTCGTAGGACACACGCTCGAGATGCCCGCTGAGCCTCTCCGCGACCTCTGGCAGGTCGTGTGGGTCCTCGAGATACGCGTCCGGGAACGCGGTCAGCACGTGGTCGTAGAGCGCCGCCAGGGCGTCCGGGTTCTCGACCTCGAAGCCGTAGTGGCCCTTGAAGTCGATCGTGTCGACGGCGCCCGACGCGGCGACCTCGTCGATCAGAGCCCGTGACCACGTTGCCTCCGCGTCGAGCTTGAAGCGGACACCCGGCGAGCGGGCGAGCCGTCGGCGGACCGGGTCGATCGAGGGCTCCTTGCCGAGGCCGAGCGAGTTGACGAAGCGCACCGGCTGCGGCTCGAGTCCGAGCACGTCGTCGAGCGGGCGTCCCGCCTGGCGCAGCGCGAGGTCAAGCGCCGCGGACTCAAACGCCCAGCGACGAAACCGAAGCGCGACCTCCCACTCTGGAGGCTCCGGCCACAGCTCGAGCGTCGCGAGGTGCTCGCAGAAGCTCGCCAGGGTCCACTCGCCGGCGAGCGGCAAGGCCGGTCGGGTCTCGTGCAACGCGCTGCCATCCTCGCGGTGCACCGACACGTCCTCGCCCAGTCCGTCGGCGCCGGCGCCGGCGAGCCGCACGTGCGTCGTGACGCGCTCAGACTCGTACGCGAGGACAGCGTGCAGGCGGTCGTAGTCGCAACCGTCGACGACGAGCGGCAGCTCGGCGATCCGCGGCCACAGCGATTCGCCGCTCGTCGGTGGGGTCGCGGGGGTCACCGCTGTCATTCTCGCACCGCGCTCGGGGGGTAACCGGAATCCACCCCTTGGGTGCCTAGCCGGACGCCCCAATTCGGGAAACCATGCATCCACTGACACCGACTGGAGCGAATCCCGATGAACTCACACCTCACCCACCTTGTCGCGCGCGAGCGGACGAACGATCTGATCCGCGATGCCAAACAGGCCCGGCTCGCAAGCAACGACCGAGACGCCGAGTCGACAACTCGGCAACACGGCCGCGTCGGCCGCGCCCTGGCCCGGCTGGGCGTCGCCGTCGCTGGGACCCCGCGGTTGCGCGCCCGGTCATCTGAGCGGTAGCGGGCGCTACCAGCTCATCCAGCGCCGGTGGCAGCGGTGGATGTGCGTCCATCCTGGATGGTGACGACAACAACCCGGTCCTCAGATTCGATGTGGACGTAGATGAGCAGCATCCACCGCCACGGGCCGAGCACGAATCGAAAGCTCTCCCAGCGCCCCGACAGAGGCGGACCAAGACGGGGGAAACTCTCAAGCCCCCGCAGAGTACGCACGACGCGAGCGCGGGTGTGGGCCGGAAGGCTGTGCGTCTGGATGAGCCTTTCGAGGTCCTCAACCGCGGCCCGCGTCAGCTCGACGCGAGCCATCCCTACAGCTCGTCCAGGCTGACCGTCTCACCCGCGTGGGCCTGACGAAGACCAACCTCGGCACGCTCCCAAGCGCCTGCGACGCCGTCGAGCACTTCCACGACGTTGCGGGCCTCCGGGTCGGCCTCATCGATGGCTGTCGAGAGCAGCGATCGCGCCACCGTTCCCGGTTGGAGGTGCAGACGATCTGCGAGGCGAGCGAGCTTCTCGGCCTGCGCATCGTCGAGGCTGATGTTGAGCCGTTCCATCCCGTTCGGAGCTTACTACACAAGGTGTGTCATATCGTGCAATCCCCCTGACTATCGAGCGGCGATCGACTCGAGCGTGGTCTGAGCGCGCCCGGCTCAATGAGTCCGCCGACCGACCGATCACCTCGTTGGGACCCTCTCCGTCGGGGTTTGATCGATGGATCACCTTTTCCTAGCTCGCCAGCCGATTTTTGACCGCACGAAATCCGTGATCGGATACGAGCTGCTCCACCGCAGCAGCTTCCTTCCGAAGGCGAAGTTCGACGACGCGGAGGCCGCGACCGCCCATGTGGCGTTGAGTGCGCTGACCGAGATCGGGCTCGACCCCCTCGTCGGCGAGCACGTCGCCTGGATCAATGTCACGCGTGATTTTCTGCTCCAGGGTCTGGCGCGCAGCCTGCCGGCGAAGCGAGTCGTGCTCGAGCTGCTCGAACATCAGCTCGTCGACCAGCAGCTGCTGGACGTGATCGCCGAGCTACGAGCCTCGGGTTACGTGCTGGCGTTGGACGACTTCACCTATGAGCCAGGAAGCGAACGGCTGCTCGAGTTTGTCGAGTTCGTGAAGCTCGACCTTCTGAGCCTGAATCCCGACGCGCTGGCACAACAGGTCGAGCTGTTGACGCAGTTTGACGTGCAGCTGCTGGCTGAGAAGGTCGAGACGCACGAGCAGTTCGAGCTCGGGCTGGATGCAGGCTGCGGCCTGTTTCAGGGATATTTCTTCTGTCGCCCGGAACTGATCCGCAATCGCGCCATCTCGGCCAATGGGGTCGCGATGGTGCGACTGGCAAGCCTGCTCCAGGACCCCAACCTGCAACTGGATGAGCTCGAGCGCCTGATCTCGAGTGATGTTGCGCTCAGCTACCGGCTCCTGCGGTACATCAATTCCGCGTACTTCGGGATGAGCCAGCGAATCTCATCGATCATGCACGCGGTGACGCTGCTCGGGCTGCAGAACGTCAAGCAGTGGGCGATGCTCACCACGTTCGCCGCGATCGAGGACAAGCCACAGGAGCTGTTCCTGACAGCTCTCATCCGGGCCCGGTTCTGCGAGCTCGCCGGCACTTCCCAGGATGGTGGACCTCAGGAACGGTTCACGCTCGGCCTGTTCTCGGTGCTCGACGCGCTGTTGGACACCAAGATGGAGACCGCCGTCGCGCTGCTGCCGCTACCGCCGCGGATGCGTGAGGCCTTGGTCGCGCACAACGGTCCCGGGAGGCTGCTCGACTGCGTCCAGGCGATCGAGAGGGGAAACTTCAATCCAGTCGCCCGGCAGGTGGAGCACTCCGCCCGCCACTACGTCGCAGCGCTGGGCTGGGCCAATGACACCTCCAAGGGACTGCTGTCAGAGACCGGCCAGCGAGTCGCGTAGTCGTCATCGGTGATCGGAGAGGGCTTGAAGCCTTTGACGGTGAGGTAGATGCCGAGCGACAGCTCCCACAGGAACTCCGGGACCGTCGCGATGCTCTGCGCGGCAGAACCCCGGTCGATGACCCCCATCACGACGGCGATTCCGGAAATGCAGATCAGCGGGCCTCCAATGAGCCCGAGCATCGCCATGCCCCGCGGAACGAGGCGGGACCGGTACATCAGGTAACCGAGGATCAGCCCGTTCCCGACACCGACCACGAAGCCCGGTCCGAGCACGAACGTCCAGTTGCGCGCCGCGACGAGCGCCTTGCCGGTCGTCACGAGCGAACCCACATCGCCGCCCGCCACCTTCTGCCGCAGGGTCACAACCGACAGGAGACAGACGATGCCAATGGCGATGAACACGGATTCCGCGATGCGAGCCGTGACGTATCCCAGGGCGAGACCCTCGTTCTGCCGCTTGAGGATCGGAAACAGCACGACCGCCGAGCCGATGTTGGCGATGATCAGGATGAGCTCGCAGACCGCGCCCAACCGTACGCGCGTGTCGGCACCACCGCCGACGATGTACTTGGCTGGGTGCAACACGGGGTTGTACAGAAGCAAGGCTGCGATGGAGACCACGAACGTGATGAGAAACAACACGCCCGCGATCAGGGCGATCTTCCGGGTTGAAGCCACTCGGGACTCCTCTCTGAGGTCGACCGTCGGCGTAGGGCGCACCACTGCCCCCGTCGAGGGTCTCGGAGTAGACGGAGGGGCCTGAGTGGCTAGTTGCGCTGCAGGAGGAAGCCCCTCGGTGACACAGGCAGCGCCCCAAGAATGTCCGCGGCGACATCACCATCCAGTCGCGACCGCCGTCGAAACCTCTCAGTCGCCCGACCGTACTCGTTAGTGGCGCCCGATACAAGGACGCATGTCATTACACGCGTCCGAGTGATTGAATCCCGGTTGTGGATGGGGTCTTCCGCGTCGGCTCGGACGCCTACGACGACTTCATGGGCCGCTACTCGGTCTTGCTCGCGCCGCTGTTCGCCGACTTCGCGGGCGTCCGCGGTGGTCAGCGCGTACTTGACGTCGGCGCCGGGACGGGCGCTCTGACACGCGAGTTGGTCTCCCGCGGCGCGGACGTCGTCGCGGCCGAACCCTCGCCCGAGTTCACTCGTGCACTGCACGCTCGGTTCCCACAGATCGAGGTCCACGAGGCGCCGGCCGAGAAGCTGCGCTGGCGGACGACACATCGCCTCGACGACCGCCAGCGCACCCTCGCGCACGACGAGCTTCACCGTCAGCTCGGCAGCCCGAGCGGCGGCTTTCGGCTGAATGGCCGCGCGTTCGCTGCGGCCGCCGGTCGCCAGTCCTGACAGTTGGGAAAGACGCGTCGCGCAGGCGGGGCGACCGCGCATGAACCGGATGTGACATTTCCCCCACTCACGCGACCGCTGCGTTGGTAAGTTCGGTATGAGTGAGCGCGCGGCCATGGAGGCGCCGGCGAGGATCGGATAGGGACCCGGGAGAGGGTGGCATGGCTGACGTTGCGCCTGCGGGCGACGGGTCGCTGACGCGCGAGGAGCGTTTGCTCCGCTTCGTCGTCGGCATCATCGGAGTGCTGTCTGCCGGCTTCATCGTGACCTACGTGTTCACGGCCGTCACCTACGACAGCCGGTATCCGTTCGTGGCGAACTCGCTCGCCAAGGACGCCCTGTTCGTGGCGCTCGCGATCATCGGGGTCGGCGACATCCGCCGCTACGCGTACACAGCGATACTGCTCGTGATCGGCCACCTCGTCCTCGTCGTCGGGCTGACCCTCGCGCTGTTCGGCGACATCTCAAAGGTCGACGGGACGTTTGACCCCAACTCGCTGCCGTTCCACTCAGCGACGCTCGTGTGGGCCGTCTGGTTGGGCGTCGACGTCCTGATCGTGATCGGGCTCGCGCTCGTCTACGAGCGCGCGCAGCGGGCTCGTTTCAGCCTGACCTACCTCTCGAGCTTTGAGTTCTCGACCCTGCGGGCGCTCGCCGAGGTCCTCACCCCGGACTCCGAGGCGGACGTGTCACCGCTCGAAGTCGCGCGGCACGTCGACGCCTATCTCAAGGGCTTCCGCGCCCAGGGCAAGGGAAAGGTGCGCCTCGCACTCATCGGGCTGACGGTCTATCCATTGCTCTTCGCCCACCCGCCGTTCTCGATGATGAACCCGGAAGGGCGGCTGCGGTTCGTGCGCCGCCGGATGCTCTCCGACGTGTCGCGTCGACGGCTGCCGGCGTTTCTGCGCACTCCCGTCCAGGCGATGATCCGCGCCGCGCAGCAGCTCGCCTTCATCGGGTACTACGAGCAGCCGGTCGCCGCCGAGGAGTGCGGATACCTGAAGTTCTCTCAGCGGGACAACTACGACGAGCTGCTCACACGCGTGAACTGGGCCCGTCCGCGCGTCAGGTGCCTGGAGCCCGAGGACGTGCACTCCGACGTGATCACGACGGACGTCGCGATTGTCGGCAGCGGCGCGGCCGGATCGGTCCTCGCAAACGAGCTCGCCGGCCAGGGCCGCGAGGTGCTCATCCTCGAGCGTGGCCTCCACGTCGATCCCTCGGATTTCACCGAGATCGAGTCACAGCAGCTGTCGACTCTGTACGCGGACGGCGCGCTCACGCTCTCCAAGGACTTTCGCTTCCAGATCCTCCAGGGCATGTGCGTCGGTGGCTCGACCGTCGTCAACAACGGCGTCTGTTTCGATCTCCCGCCGCGCGCACTCGCTGCCTGGCAGGACCCTGACGGGCTCAACGCCGGACTCGACCCAGACGAGTTGAGCGAGTCGTTCAAAGCGGTCCGGACGCTGATCGGCGCGGATCAGCTCGCCGCGGTCAACGGCAATCTGAGCCCGGGCTGGAGCCGGTTCGACGAGGGAGTGAAGAATCTGGGCCTGACCGATCCGCCGTACGAGCACAGCCTCTTTGAATGCAACATCACCCGTGACTGTCTCGGCTGCGGGTACTGCAACATCGGCTGCCGGTTCGGCAAGAAGATGTCGATGCTCGAGAGCGTGCTGCCGACAGCACAGGACACATTCGGGGAGGCGGTGCGCATCCTCGCCCAGTGCGAAGTCGAGCGAATCGAGACCGCCGGCGGACGAGCGCTCGCGCTCCACTGTCAGCTCGGCGAGCGCAAGCTGAAGGTCCGCGCCAACCGGATCGTGCTGAGCGCCGGTGCCGTCGCCTCGAGCATCCTGCTGGCGCGCAGCGGACTCGGGGGAAACCGGGTCGGGCGCCAGCTTGGGTTCAACGCCGGCGCGGCGCTCACCGCCGAGTTCGACGACGAGCTGCACTCCGAGCGCGGCCTGCAGATGACGAACTACGTCATCGGGCCCGACAATCAGGACTTTGCGCTCGAGACGTGGTTCAACCCGCTCGCCAGCCAGGCGTTGTTCATGCCGGGTTGGTTTGAGCAGCATCGCGCGAACATGCTGCGCTACCCGCACATGATGGGCATCGGCGCGGTCGTCGGCACGAAGCGCAACGCCAAGGTCGCCCCGCAGCGGATCGGTGGCGGTGTCGCCCTCGATTACGTCCCCGATCCGGCCGACTTCCAGCGCATCGTGTCCGGGCTGAAGCTCGCCGGCCGGATCATGTTCAGTGCGGGCGCCACGCGGGTGATGCCGCCAAGCTTCCAGTACATCGAGGCGCGGAACGAGTCCGAGCTCGATCGCTTCGATGAGCTGCGCAACAACTCCGACCTGTCAATCAACTCGAGTCACCCGCAGGGCGGCAACTGCCTGTCGAGCGATCCCGGCAAGGGCGTCGTCGATGAGAATTTCAAAGTCCACAACGTGGAGAACCTCTACGTGTGCGACGCCAGCGTGTTCCCCGCCCCCATCACCGTCAACCCTCAGCTGACCGTGATGGCGCTCGCGCACTACGCGGCCCGGCGCGTGGCGGCACCGCCCACATTCCCAGCGACGCAGAACGGAGCGTGACCGACATGTTGGCCACCAACAACGTGTGTGAGCTCCCCGCTCCGCCCGACTGTGTTTGGCCGCTGTACACAGAGCCAGCCGCGTGGCCGCGGTGGAGCGCCGACATCGAGCACGCGGACATCGAAGGCGAGATGAAGGTCGGTGCCGTGGGCAGATGTAAGTACCGCATGCTGCCCGAGGGCACGTTCCGCGTCGTGTCCTTCGACCCGCCGCACACGTTCGCGATCGACTGGGTGACGCTTGCGACCCACGTCCGATTCGATCACACGCTGACGCCGATGGGTGCCCACGGAACCCACGTCTGCGAGCGCATCAGCTTCAGCGGCCTGTTCGCCCTGATCCTCGGGCTCCTCGAGCGCCGCCGGATTCGCATCGACTGGCCGCGGGGCATGGATTGTCTCGGGGAGCTTGCGCTGGAGTCATACCCTGACGTCCCAGCCGGCGGCGCCGGGCTGAGGGCGGTAGGAGCAGAACGTGCCGGTCTTAACGGTCGTCGCCAGGTGATGACCGAGGCTTTCGTCAGCCGCGCCGATTCGTGAGATCGCGCCGCGGATCGCGCGCGTCGTGTTGACACGCGCGCGCTCGGCCGCCGACCCGACCTGGCGATCTCGACCGCCGAGCCCGACCGCCGCGGCAAGCTCGTGGGCGATCATCTCCATCTCTTCGCGGGCTGCGCCGGCGCGCCCTGGATCCCCCCAACCCTCTGCTTCTGCCAGCTCCTCGCGCAGTTCGGTCAGACGCCTGCGGTACTCACGCTTCGCGCGGTCGTCGAGTACTGCCATCCCCGTCTCCCCCGAGGGACGCACCTGGAGCTCGTCGTCGAGCGCCGCAGGACCCTCGGCTCGACGGGCGGCGACGGATCGCGCCGGAACCGAGCTGCCCATCAGGTCGAGCGCGTGCATCTCGACCCCCGGACGGTCAAGGAGCTGGGCGAGATATCGAATGCCCTTGCTGTCTCGCAGGAGCAGTGATCGCCCCTCCCACTGAAGGTTCCAGACGTCGCCCTCGCGGCGCAGCTCGCCCCCGAGACCCGCGGCGACCCCGGTGGCGGGGCGGTCCTTTCGAGGCTCGCCGGCGGCCGCGTCGACACGAGCCATGTCGAGTTCGATCTTCGCAACCATCGGCATGGCCCCGAGGAGCGCTGCTTCTGCTCGCGCACGGGCGAGCAGCTCGAGCGCCTGGCCCTGGTCTCCGCGCGCGGCGGCGAGGAGTCCCAAGTACCGGTTGACGGGTCCCACATACGCCGCGATCGGCGACACGACGTGCCGAGCGGCGAATGGCCTGAGCAGCGCCGCCACCATGTCGGCATGTTCGGCGTCCCCGACGGTCTCACACGCCTCGGCGATCAGTGCGAGGGAGATCAACCACGTGTTGTCTCGCGGGAGGGTGGAGAAACCGGCGTCGCCGAGTCGGTCGAGCTCACGGCGCAGTTCGTCCTCCGCTCCGCTCTCCCGCAGACACGCGATCAGCGCGCAGCGCCAGCTCGGGATCAGGGGGTAGGTGTCTGCCATATGGCGGACCGCCGGCTCGAGCTCGGACAGGCGTCCCTGCGTCCACCGAATCCAGAACAGCTGGGCGGCGATGATCATCGGGACGATCGCGTCCTGGGTCACCTCGGTGGCGAGCTCCGCCGCCTTCATGTTCAGCTCTTCCGCCTGCTCGAGGCGCCCGCCAAGGAGCGCGCGGATCGCCCGCACGAGCGGGACGTAGGCCCGCGCACGGGGTTCGCCGAGCGCGCCGGCGATCTGGGCGATCGCCTCGATGCTCAGATCGACGCCGGCAAGATCGCCGAGCTCGAGCAAGAGGCTCACCCGCCAGGTGTGGACATGAAGCGCCAGCTCGAGTTTGCCCGAGCGCTCGGCGAGCCTCAGGATCTCCTCGGCCCACGGCAGGCTGCGCTCGACGCTCTCCGGATCCCACGTCGCGATGTGACTTTCGACGAGCACGAACGCCAGCGTCTCGGGATCGCCGAGTTTGCGGGCCGAATCGATCGCCTCGTCGACGAGCTCGAGCCGGCGTGTCAGCGGCGCGCGCCAGTAGAGAGCCGCGGCGAGGTGGGCAAGAAGCCGCGCGTGACGCGGGCGATCCTCAGCCGGAATGGAGTCGAGCGCCTCCTGCAGCGTCGCCACGAGCTCCTCGTCGACCACCGCCGTCGACAGCCCCCAGGGCGTGAACCCCAGCGCAGCCTGAGCCAGGAGGCCGCCGTCGCCGAGCTCGCGTGCGACCGCCACCGCGCGCCGGAGCGTGGCGCGTCCGGCAGCCTGGTCGCCCGAGCGCGTCTGTGCCTCGCCGAGGGCGATCAGGAGCTCGCCGCGCTGGTGCGGATCATCGCCGAGGAGCTCCAGCGCACGCAGAGCCTGGCGATATTTCCCCTCCGCATGCTCGTAGGCGAGCACCCGCATCGCCTGGTCGCCCGCGGCGATCGCGTACTGAAGCGCCTTGGACGCGTCTCCGAAAGCGGCTGCCTCGACGTAGTGGTGGGCGAGCGCTGAGAGATTGCGCGACGCGTCGGTCGTCGTGCGCTGCTCGAGGCTCTCAGCGATCGCCTGATGCAGCCGGGCCCGCTCGCGCGGCTTCAGCGATTCGTAGAGCGTCTCGCGTACGAGCGCGTGCTCAAAACGCCAGCGGGTGAGATCGTCGGCGAGCATGCGGGCGATCCGCGCGTCCGCCGCCTCTTCGAGCAGGTCGAGCAGCTCGTCGACGTCAGTGCCGCTGACGCCGGCGAGAGTGTCGAGGTCGAACTCGGCACCGATCGCCGACGCGATCACGAGGACCCCCCGAACCGGCGGGGGAAGCGGTTCGAGGCGCCGCCAGATCGTGCCCCGAACGCCCTCGGGCAAAGGCAGGGCGCCCGAGTCCTGGGCCTCGCCGACCCGACCCTCGGCCACGAGCAGGCGCGTCATCTGTTCGGCGAACAGCGGGTTGCCGTGGGTGAGCTCGGCGACCCGACGCACCAGCGACGGGCGCGCGGCACCTTCCCCGTTGGCTCTGACGATCTCCGCGATCGGACGCAGCTCGAGGCCGCCCAGCGAAATGCGCTGCCCGGGACGCTCGAGCCTCGTCAGGATGTCAGCGAGCGTCGGGTCCCGCCGCGCGTCCACATCGCGATAGGTCGCCAGCAGCATCAGCGGAACGTTGTGCAGCATCCGCGCCAGAAATTCGCTCAGCAGCAGCGACGGGCCGTCGGCCCAATGCAGGTCCTCGAGCACGAGCACCAACGGCCGCTCGGACGCGCGATCGCGTAGAAACATCGCGATCGCGTCGAAGAGCCCGAAGCGGGCCTGCTCGGACTCGAGCGCGGGTGCCGGCGGCAGGTCAGGCAGGGCATCGCGGACGGCGGGGACGAGCTGGGCGACGTAGGGCGCGCTCGTCCCGAGGATCCCGCGTAGACGCGGACTGTCGCTGCTCGTCAGCCCGAGGGCCAGCTCACGCACCACCTGCACCCACGGCCAAAACGGCGGCGCGCCGCCGCCTTCCCAGGCACTTCCCCACACGACCGCCGCCCCTCGCTCGGTCGCCTCCGCCGCCAGCTCCTCCGCGAGCCGCGTCTTCCCGATTCCCGACTCGCCCGCGATCAGGAACAGACCGCCGCGCCCGTCGAGCGTGCTGTCCAGACCGAACCGTAGCTGGGCAAGCTCACGATCGCGCCCTACGAAAAGCTCACGGATCATCGTCGTCTTTGCGCCATCCGGCTGCCCTCGGCGCCACGGCACATGCCTCGGCACGCTCAAGCTGCGGCCCTGCGCCAAAGCATGGCAGATGCACCGCCGAACTGAACATCGTTCACTCGATTGTCACGCCCCAGGGACATGGTCGTCGTATCCCACACATTCCTCTTCGCGGACCTCTGCGGCTACACCGAGCATTCGTTTCGCCACGGTGACGAGGCCGCGGCTGAGCTCGCCGTCGGGTTTCACGGGCTCGTTCGCGAGCTCGCCGCGCAGGAGGGGTGCGACGTCGTCAAGGCGATCGGCGATGCCGTCATGGTGCGCGCCAACGACGTCGCCGACGCGATCCGCCTGGCTGACCGGATCCACGCGTCGACCAAGCGCCTTGGCTCTCTGTCCGTCCGGATCGGCATCGACACCGGCACCGCCACACCTCGAGCGGGCGACTGGTACGGAACGACGGTGAACCGGGCGGCGCGGGTCGCCGATGTCGCTCGCCCCGGGGAGCTGCTCCTGACCGACGGCTCCCGCACGGCGCTCGGTGCCCGCCCGCGCCACGTGCAGATCGCTCCGCGGGGCGTCCGCGAGTTGAAGGGCCTCCCCGAGTCACACGTGTACGCGGCTTGGTCGGCGTAGATCGAGCGAATACGCTGGGACTCCAGGTACCGGAGCAGACTTTGAGAGGAGACCGATGATCGTCGTCGTTGGACGGGTCAAGACCGATGACGGAAAGCGCGGTGAGTTGGTTCGGATCGGCCAGGCCGTCGCGGCAGCGTCCAGGCAGGAGGCGGGCTGCATCAGCTACCGCCTGTATGAGGACACCGAGCTCGATAACGAGTTCGTGTTCGTTGAGGAGTGGGAAAGCAGCGAAGTGCTCCAGCGCCACTTCGCGACCGCCCACGTCGCAGACTTCATGCGGGCGATTCAGGCAACCCTCGTCGCGCCTCCGGATGTCAACTTCCACACCATCGAGAGCACCATGGACCTCGCCGATGTCACCACGGAGCGGGCGTAATGGGCGACCATCTGATCGTCCTTCATTCTGCGGTGCGGGCATGCCCGGGCTACAGCCGCCACGATGCTCCCTCGATTCTGCTGGACGGCTCATCGATGGCGCGCGACACCGAGCACGGCCGCGCGGTCACCGCGCAGCTCACGCGTCGGCACGGAACGCTCGAGGAGGCGATCGATGCGGCAGTCTTCGCGCTCGGCGCCGCGGAACTGTCAAAGGGCATCCGCCGTCAGGCGCGCGCGGCATGCGAGGACTACTTCTACAGTCGGCTCGAGCTGACGCCGGGCCACGAGTTGGGCGGCTCGGCTGAGATCGTCGAGTCGCTCGAACTCATGCCCGAGCCGATGTACCGGGTACTGGAGGATGTCGTCGGCCTCGTCGTGGACGGCGAGTACGAGGAGCTTCGTGAGTTGTCGGGCAACCGGCTCACCATCGAGGATCTGCGCCGGCGCGTCGAGGACGACTGCCCCGAGTCGCTGGTGCTGCCGCCGCGCGAGATCTACCAGGTTGAGGCGATCGTCAAGTCCGACGACCCGGAGCTGCCGGGCTGGGCCTACTTTCTCGACCTGTGGACGGAGGACGGCCCCGCGCGCCTGCACATCGAGGGCGAGCTCGAGGAGTCCGGCGAGCGGCTCACAGCGACGCTCAGCGACATCCTGCCCTGATCGTTCAAGCCGTCCCGTTAACGCGGAAAGCCCACCCGTGGGTGGACTCTCGGCCATCAGAAGATCAGGCGGCTTACGCGGCAAGGGGACGTTCAGATGAAGGTCTCGCCCTCTGGTTGCCTTCGCTATCTGACCCACTCAGCGTAGCGCACCCGCCGACCGGCTTCTCCGTCCGGCCGTCCACTCGGCGCTGACGCAGTGCTGCGGTACGGTTCGCTCGATGGGTTTCCTGCGATCGGCGTCAACCGGATCTCTCGGCGCCCGAGCGCAGTTGACGACCTCTCACGACCTTGGAATGCCCGGCGTCGATCAATACGGGCAAAAGAGCAACCCCTTGCGCTCGACGTTCCGGCTGCGGGTCATCCCCGACAACCAGGGCCCTGAGTTCGAGTCTCAGCTGTCGCTCTGGGGCTCTGATGCCGGCCGGCTGCAACCCGGGCGATGGACGTACGTCCGCTACCACCCTGACAAACCAGACCGCTGTGAGCTCGACAAGGACCGGCTCACGTCCGAGTTCGACCCGCTCTACAACGGCAAGCAGCGCGTGATGGTCCCAAAGGACGTCAGTGGCGGCTGGTTCAGCCAGGCTGAGCCTGCCTAGTGTCGTGAATCGTTAGTTCGGTGGCAGCCTCGCGGCGTCTGGACGCGCCTGACGAATGGGGATGATCCCGCCGTACCACCAGTACGACTTGGATCATCCCCATCCGTCATCCACGCCCAGCCACTCGCGACGCTGCTCACGAACTTCCGCTTCACGACACTAGCCGCTGGGCCGCTCGCTCCGCGCGGTCGACATTTCAGCCCGGCGGCAGCTGATACGGGTGCCCGAGGCTGGCGGCTACGGCACCCATGATGCGATCAGCGGGGATCGCGCACGGCCTCGTGATGGGGTCGTCGATCAGCGTTGGCTGGGCTGGGCACGATCCGCTGACGATGTCACTGTTCGCCTCCACGACGACCGTCGTGCGGATGTCGGGTCGGTAATAGACGGCCGTGGTGTAGCCCGGCACCTGGCCCGTGTGTCCGATCCATCCCCTGTCGTTGACCAGCCCGATGCCGTACGAGAGCGTCGCGCTCTCGGGCGGAATCTTGGGATGGAACGAATGCAGCCGCTCCCGCTGGAGAGTTGGCCGAAGCAGTCCCTTCCCCGTTCCGAGAGCGCGCCCGTAGACGAGCAGGTCGCTGACACTCGAGATCATCTCGCCAGCCGCCCACGCGTATGAGGGGTTCCAGCCGGTCGCGTCGGCCGGTCGGCCTGACGATTGGCCCTGCAACGTGTAGCCCTGAGCGTGAGGCTTGGGCAGTGCTGCAGACGCGCCGGGCCAGGACGTCTGGCGCAGCTTCAAGGGGTGGATGATCTGCTTGCGCAGCACCGCGGCGAGCGGTCTGCCCTCTACCTTTTGGATCACCAATCCGAGCAGGATGTAGTTGCTGTCGGAGTATTGAAAAGCCGTCCCCGGGGCGAACACGGGCGAGTCGCGCAGGCCGATCGCCAGCAGCTGGCCTGGCCGCCACCGCCGCCCCGGGGCTGAATAGAGCGCCTTCATGAACGCCGGATCGGCGGTGTAGCTCGCGACTCCGCTCGTCATGTCGGCGACCTCGCGGAGGGTCATGGTGCCGCCGTTTGGCACTCCCCTGATGTACTTGCTGACCTTGTCGCCGAGCGAAAGCCTGTGCTCACCCACGAGCTGCATCAGCAGTGTGCCCATGAAGGTCTTCGTCACCGAGCCGATCCGTTGATGCATGCTCGCCCTCATGCGCGCGTTCGAGCGGTGGTTTGCGACGCCGATCGCCGTGACCCACCGACCCTTGGGGGTCTGCACGCCCACGATGACGCCGGGTGCCGCGGCCGCGCTGAATCCGCGGTGGACAGCCGCACTGAGCCGTGCGCGCTGGCGAGACGGCAGCTGGCCGCTTGACCGCGCAGACGTGGCAGTGGCATCGGCTTTGGTGCTCTTGGCGGCAGCACCCTCGCCCCAGCCGGCGACGAGCGCGCCGACGAGCAGCACCTGTAGAGCCCCGGCTCTCGCTCGTCCCATCCCCGGCATCCTAACCGGCGCCTGGATGATTGATTCCTCGCCCTCGCTCAGCTGAAGACCAACGAAACAAGCGCCGCCGGATGACGCGCGGGCTCGCCGCTAGGCGACGTCGACCGTCTGAGCCTCACGGACCGCCGCCTCCGGCGATTCGCGCGGATCCGAGACCGCGACCGGCTGAGCTACCCGCTTGCGCTCCATCGCCTCCGGGGTGACGCGCTGCACATCCCACGCCAGGCCCGTCTTCTCCATCGTCCAGATGAGCCACCACGTCGGATCGAACTGCCAGCTCTCCAAGCCGTGCTTCGCCGATCTCGGAAAGGCGTGATGGTTGTGATGATTGCCTTCGCCGAGACCCACGAGTGCGACAAGCGGATTGTTTCGACTCTGATCCCGAGTTTCGAACGGGCGCTTGCCCCACAGGTGGCAGACGGAGTTGACGCTCCAGGTGGCGTGGTGCACGAAGAACACTCGCATCGCGCCACCCCACAGGAAGCCTCCGAGTGCGCCACGCAGCTTCCGAGTCGCGATCAGCCCAGCTGTGAACGGTGCGACGAAGTAACTCAGCACGACGATCAGAGCGAAGCGGCGGTGTACCGCCATCACGACGGGATCATCGAGCAAATCCGGGACGTAGCGGTGCCGCGACGCTTTCTCGTCAGCAAACAGCCAGCCGAAGTGGGCGTGGACAAAGCCTCTGATCGGGCCACCTTCGTGGCCGACATGGGGGCTGTGTGGATCGCCTGCTTCGTCGGCGTAGGCGTGGTGCTTGCGATGGTCCGCCACCCAGTCCGGCACCGACCCTTGAATCGCCGTCGAGCCGAGCACGGCAAAGATGCCCCGGATCAACGGGTAGGTCTTGAAGCTGCGATGCGTGAACAGTCGGTGGTAGCCCGCCGTGATGCCGAACCCGCTCAGGAGGTACGACACAGCAAAGATGCGGCGGTTGGCGGGGGTCGCGAAGAACCACCGCTTCCGAAACGACGCTGCCAGCAGGGCAGGCGGACCGAACACAAACATTCCGGTGAATAGTCGATAGACACGACTGGCCGGGTGCGTCTCCTGTCTTTCAACTACTGGCGCTTGGTCGATCATCAGGTACTCCTATGCGGCGCGTGTCGGTGCAGGGGCGGCGGATTGCGCTCACCGTCTCTTTCCTCAGAGCCTACTCGACAATTCGCCTCCAACAGCCTCTGCGATTGACGCATGCGACTGTGGGCTGATCGTGCGCGGCACGATCGCTGATGCTGAGCATCGTGCCCAACACCCCAAGCACCGCCCATCGCCCCAGCGGCGCGCAGCCTGAGCCGAAAGTTCGACTGCTGAGTAGCTATTGCGGATGACCGTCCGCGAGCTTGGTGGTATGACAGACGTCGTGACCAGAGTCTGACCCCGACGAGACGTGCACGTGCACGTAACGCGCACTTCGGGACGGGAGACGCGGCTTGTGCAGCAGCCGTCCCGAAGCGATCAGGTCTCTGGATCTAAGTGGAGGAACCATACGGAAGCGATTCCGGGACATGACGGATGCGGTGCGCCCGGGCGTTCGATCCGAAAGCGAGCAAACGAATGACAGCCATCACCGTGCCGGCCCCGATCCGGCGGGAAATCTTCGAGGACGAACACGAGGACTATCGCGACAGCTACGCCCGCTTCCTCCAAGCCGAGGTCGTCCCTCACTATCCGGAGTGGGAGCACGCGTGCCTCGTCCCACGCGAGCTGTACCAAAAGTGCGCCGAGCACGGGTTCCTCGCTATGGAGGTCCCCGAGGAGTACGGCGGCAACGGTGTCGATGACTGGCGCTTCAGCGTCGTGCTCGCCGAGGAGGGGATGCGGGCCGGAGTCGGAGACGCGATGGCCGGACCGCTCACCCATTCCGACATCGTCCTCCCCTACCTCATGGCTTCGGCCAACGAGGAGCAGCGTGCCCGGTGGCTGCCCAAAATCGCCTCCGGCGAGCAGATCCTGGCGGTCGCGATGACCGAGCCGAGCACCGGCTCGGACCTCGCTGCGATCAAGACCCGCGCGCGGCGCGATGGCGACGTGTATGTCGTCAACGGCGCGAAGACGTTCATCACCAACGGGATCAACGCCGACCTCGTCGTGACCGCCGTGCGGACGAGCGACGACAAGCACGGCGGGCTGTCGCTGCTGGTGATCGAACGCGGGATGAAAGGGTTCGAGCGCGGCAAGCAGATCGAGAAGGTCGGCCAGCACGCGTCCGACACGGCCGAACTGTTCTTTGACGACGTCCAGGTTCCCGCGGAGAACCTGCTTGGCGCGGAAGGATCCGGGTTTCTGCAGCTCGTCAATCGGTTGGTGCCCGAGCGGCTGATCCTGGCCGTCGGCTCGATCGCCGGATGCGAGGTCGCGTTCGCGATCACGCTCGACTACATCAAGGAGCGCAAGGCGTTCGGAAGGCCGATCGGATCGTTCCAGCATTCGCGGTTCACGATGGCCGAGCTGAAGACGAAGATCGAGATCACACGCTGCTTTATCGATCGCTGCATCGAGCGTCACGTCGCCGGAACGTGCACCGTCGAGGAGGCGGCGATGGCCAAGTGGTGGAGCACCGACCTGCTGGGCGAGGTGACCGACGCCGGCGTTCAGCTGCACGGCGGATACGGGTACTCAACCGAGTACCCGATCGCCAAGGCGTGGGTTGACGCCCGGGTGTCCCGGATCTACGCGGGGACCAACGAGATCATGAAGGAGCTCATCGGCCGGGGCATCGGGCTCTGAGGCGATTCGCGACAGTACGTGTTTCCGTGCAACTGAACACGAAACTAACCCGGATTGCGCGTAGGTGATCGACGAGTAGTTTGGACTTCGAGACCTGCTGCGATGCCGCTGGCACAGCTCTCGGCAGGCTTCGCCGAACCCGGATGAGGACCCACATGGAGAGATCGACGCGTGCAGTGCTGACGCTACGTCGGCTTGGCCGGCTCGCTCCGTGTCGCGGCCAGCGCTGAGGACATTGACGCATCAACCTGAGGAGGACGAGTGAGTACAGAGGCATATATCTACGATGCGGTCCGCACACCGCGAGGTCGGGGGAAGTCGAACGGATCGCTCCACACGGTCAAGCCGATCGACCTTGCCGTCGGCCTGATCCACGAGACGCTGTCTCGCAACGCGGACCTCGATCCGGGCGAGGTCGACGATCTCATCCTCGGCTGCGTCACCCCGATCGGTGACCAGGGTGGCTGCCTTCCGAGGACCGCCGCGGTCGCCGCCGGGCTGCCGTACGAAGTGCCCGGCTTCCAGCTGAACCGCTTCTGCGCCTCGGCGCTCGAGGCGGTCAACGTGGCCGGGCAGAAGGTCCGGTCCGGTTGGGAAGAGCTGATCATGGCGGGCGGCGTCGAGTCGATGTCGCGCTGTGCGATGGGCTCCGACGGCGGGCCGTGGTACCTGGATCCGGAGACGAACTACGACACGTCGTTCGTTCCGCAGGGCGTCAGCGCGGATCTGATCGCCACGATCGAGCGCTTCAGCCGCGAGGACGTCGACACGTATGCGGCACGGTCGCAGGAGCGGGCGGCGACGGCGCAGGCCGAGGGCCGGTTCAAGGACTCGGTGATCCCGGTGCTGGACATCAGCGACCATGTTGTGCTCGACCACGACGAGTTCATCCGTCCGGGCACGACGGTCGAGACCCTAGGCAAACTCAAGCCGTCGTTCGCCGCGATCGGGGAGATGGGTGGCTTCGACGCCGTCGCCACGCAGAAGTACCACTGGGTCGAGCGGATCGACCACGTCCACACGCCGGGCAACAGCTCGGGCATCGTCGACGGCGCCTCGCTGGTGCTCGTCGGCAGCCAGGAGGCCGGCAAGCGGAACGGGCTGACACCGAGGGCACGGATTGTGGCGGCAGCCTCCACCGGCGCCGAGCCGACGATCATGCTCACCGGTCCGGCCCCGTCGGCCCGGAAGGCCCTGAAGAAGGCCGGTCTGACGGTCGACGACATCGATCTGTTCGAGATGAACGAGGCGTTCGCCGCAGTCGTGTTGCGGTTCATCAAGGACATGGACATCGACCCGGACAAGGTCAACGTCAACGGCGGCGCGATCGCCATGGGCCATCCGCTCGGCGCGACCGGGGCGATGATCCTGGGGACGCTGGTCGATGAGCTGCACCGGACCGGAAAGAGATATGGCCTCGCCACGCTGTGCATCGGCGGTGGCATGGGAACCGCGACGATCGTGGAGGCACTGTAGTCATGACTGAAAGCACCGCTATTCGCTGGGATCAGGACGCGGACGGGATTGTTGTCCTCACGCTCGATGATCCCGAGCATTCGGCGAACACGCTGAACGCCCTCTACCGGGAGTCGATGGCTGCGACCGTCGACCGGCTGGAGGCAGAGAAGGACGGCATCACCGGCGTCGTCATCACCTCGGCGAAGAACACCTTCTTCGCCGGCGCCGACCTCAACGAACTCAGGGACGTGCCGAAGGACCAAGCCGACGACGTGCGCACCATGATCACCCAGATCAAGGGCAACCTGCGCCGGCTGGAGACACTCGGCAAGCCTGTCGTGGCGGCGATCAACGGGGCGGCGCTTGGCGGTGGCCTGGAGATCTGCCTGGCCTGCCATCACCGGGTTGCGCTTGATGACCCAAAGGTTCAGCTCGGGTTTCCCGAGGCGAGCCTGGGGTTGCTGCCGGGTGCCGGGGGTGTCGTGCGGACGGTCCGGATGATCGGGATCGCCAGCGCGCTGATGGGCATCCTGATGGACGGTCAGAAGCGGCTGCGGCCGGCCAAGGCCCAGGAGATGGGCCTCGTGGACGAACTCGTCGCAACCCAGGACGAGCTGGTTCCAACGGCGAAGGCGTGGATCAAGGCGAACCCTGAGGCGCAGCAGCCGTGGGATGCGGACAAGAAGTACCGGATCCCGGGCGGCACGCCGTCGACGCCGTCGCTGGCCGTCAACCTCCCGGCGTTCCCCGCCAACCTGCGCAAGCAGACCAAGGGCGCCAACTACCCGGCGCTCAAGCACATCATGGCCGTCGCGGTCGAGGGCGCGCAGGTTGATTTCGACAGCGCGCTCGAGATCGAAACGCGGTACTTCGTCGATCTGGTCACCGGTCAGGTCGCGAAGAACATGATCCAAGCGTTCTTCTTCGACCTGCAGAAGGTCAACGGGGACCGCAGCCGACCCGCATCGATCGAGCCGCTCCAGCCGAAGAAGATCATCGTGCTGGGCGCCGGAATGATGGGCGCGGCGGTTGCCTACGTGTGCGCAAAGGCGGGCATGGAGGTGGTCCTCAAGGACGCGAAGCTCGAGTGGGCCGAGACCGGCAAGGGCTATTCGGTGAAGCTGACGGAGAAGGCGGTCTCACGCGGCCGCTCGACCCAGGAGGACGCCGACGCGCTGCTGGCCCGGATCACCCCGACCGAGGACCCGAAGGACGCGACGGGCTGCGAGCTGGTCATCGAGGCGGTGCCGGAGGATCCGAAGCTCAAGCAAAACGTGTTCAACGAGATCGAGCCGTACCTCGCCCCCGGGGCGTTGCTCGGGTCGAACACGTCGACGCTGCCCATCACCGATCTGGCCGAGGGCGTGGCACGTCCGGAGGACTTCATCGGGCTGCACTTCTTCAGCCCTGTGGACAAGATGCCGCTGTTGGAGATCATCAAGGGCGAGAAGACGAGTGACGAGACGCTGTATCACGCGCTCGACTTCAACCGGATGATCAAGAAGACCCCGATCGTCGTCAACGACTCCCGCGGGTTCTTCACCAGCCGGGTGATCGGGACGTTCGTCATGGAGGGCCTGTCGTTCCTGCTCGAGGGTGTCCCGCCGGCTACGGTCGAGCAGGCCACCACGCAGGCCGGATATCCGGCCGCCGTGCTGCAGCTCACCGACGAGCTGAACATGAAGCTCCTGCAAAAGATCGGCAACCAGACAAAGGCGGCGGCCGGGGACAAATACGTCAGTCATCCCGGCGCAGAGGTCATCGATCTGATGATCGACAAGTACGACCGGCCGAGTCGGCTCGAGGGCCGTGGGTTCTACGAGTACGTCGACGGGAAGCGGACCGGCCTGTGGACGGGACTCCAGGAGGCGTTCCCGCCGGTCGAGGATCCCTCGACGATCTCGCTCAAGGACCTCGAGGAGCGGATGCTGTTCGCGGAGGCGATCGAGTCGGTCAAGGTCATGGACGAGGGCGTGCTCGAGTCCGTGGCGGACGCGAACATCGGCTCGATCTTCGGGATCGGGTTCCCGGCCTGGACGGGCGGTGTCCTGCAGTACATCAACGGCTACGAGGGTGGCCTGGCCGGGTTCGTCGCTCGGGCCCGCGAGCTCGCCGACAAGTACGGCGACCGGTTCCTACCCCCGGCCTCGCTGGTCGAGAAGGCCGAGCACGGCGCGCAGTATCTCGACCGTGACCCGGTCGTCGCCTAGCCCAACGGATTAACCACATCGAACGGCGCCGCCCTCGTGGCGGCGCCGGTTGATCCAGTCGACGCCGCGAGCCGAACCACGTTGTATGGCATCGCCAAAAGCGGAGTCGCGGGGATCGGCGCTCAGACAATCGCTCGACGCCACTGACGCGGTCGTTCGCCGCGATCGAACTGCGTCTCGTATCGCCGTCGCGGCCGGCGTCATCTTCATCTTCGCCGGCCTCGTCAAGTTCGTCTTCCACAGCTGGGAGCTCCACGCGTTCCGCTCATTCGGGCTGCCCTGGCCAGCGGGGGTGGAGATCCTTGCCGGCGTGCTTGAGATCGTCGGCGGCGTCCTCCTGGCGCTGCGCCGGTTCATCGTTCCCGTCGCGCTGATCCTCACCGTCACGATGGCCGTCGCCATCGGCGCATCGGGGATCGCTCACGGGGATGTCATCCCCAGCCTCACCCTCGCGCCCGCGCTGCTGGGTGCGATGGTGTTCCTACTCCTCACCGCTCGCAGAGGCTGGAGAAGCGTCTTTGGGCGCGTAGCGCCGGTGAAGTGACAGCGGATTGCCGTCCGGCTCCAGGCATACCCACCGTCAGCTTCGCGCTCGTTCGGCTGGTTTTCTGGGTGTGCCGACGACGATTTTGGGTGGACACCGCCACGACGACGTTATAGGTTGCGTGCACGGTTTAGGGGACCGAGCAACGATTTGGAGGTAGTGGGATGAGCGTGCGCCTGAAGCTGGCGGTCGCCGGTGGAATCGTGTCCGTGTTCGCATTGGTGCAGGTGTTGTCGGCGTCCGCGTCGGCGGTGTCTCACGCGCGGGCGCAGAGCGTCATCGTGGTGTTCAAGAACCAGGATCGGGCGCAGCCCGCGACCCGTTCGGGACTCAGCGCGCGCCGTCGGACGCTCGCCGGCATCCAGGGGCCGGTGCTGCACCAGCTCGCCAACGCCAAGGCGCGCAACGTGCACCGCTACACCACGCTCAACGCGGTGTCGGCGACCGTGTCGCCCGCGCAGCTCTCTTCGCTGAGGTCGGATCCGGCCGTGGCGGAGGTTGTTCCCAACGGCGCCGTCCATCTCGCGCCGCCGTCGGTCGGAGCCGCCGGGCGCGCGTCCGGCACCGGGACCACGCCGCTGCCCGGCGCCTGCGCCCCTGCCGGCAAGGTCCAGCTCGAGCCCGAGGCGCTGAAGACGATGAGTGTCGACTCCGATCATCCGAGCGCGAAGACGGCGCGGTCGCTGGGGATCACCGGCAGCGGGGTGACGGTGGGCTGGATCGCCGACTCGCTGGACCCCAACAATCCTGATTTCATCCGGCCAAACGGCCAGCACGTGTTCGTCGATTTCAAGGACTTCAGCGGCTTTGGCACCTCAGCGCCGACCAGCGGCGCTGAGGCGTTCGGGGATGCCAGCTCGATCGCCGCCCAGGGCCGCCAGGTCTACGACGTCAGCCACTACAGCGCGCTGCCGCTCAACCGCCCATGCAACATCCGCATCGAGGGCGTCGCTCCGGGCGCGAGCCTCGTGGGTCTCGTCGCCTTCGGCGCGTCTGACGTCGCGCCGGACTCCTCGATCCTCGAGGCGATCGACTACGCGATCACGACCTCCCACGTCAACGTCCTCAACGAGTCGTTCGGGATCAACAACTATCCCGATGACGGCGGCGCGCTCGACCTGATCGCGCAGGCCAACGATCAGGCGGTCGCAGCCGGGATCACGGTCGTTGAGTCGACCGGTGACGCCGGCGTGACGAACACGACCGGGGAGGCCGCGACCGATCCCAACGTGCTCTCAGCCGGCGCCTCGACCGATAACCAGAACTACATCCAGGACGGCTTCGGCGGTAGTCGGTTCCCCGAGGTCAAGGGTTGGAGCAACGACGAGATCAGCTCGCTCAGCTCGTCGGGCTTCGACCAACGCGGACGCACGATCGACGTCGTCGCGCCGGGCGAGTCCGATTGGGCGTTGTGCTCGACAAACCTCGACGAGTTCGGTGGCTGCGCCAGCCTGGCCGGCGACCCGTCACCGGTCCAGTCCTTCGGCGGGACGAGCCAGTCCTCGCCGTTGACGGCGGGCGTCGCGGCGCTCGTCATCCAGGCGTACGAAAAGACGCACCACGGGACCGCGCCCACGCCGGCGCAGGTCAAGCAGTTCGTCGTCTCCAACACTGACGACATCGGCGCTCCCGCCGACCAGCAGGGTTCCGGCCGCGTCGACGCCTACAAGGCCGTGCTCGCCGCCGAGAACGACAATCAGCCCGCAGGTGGCGGCTCCGCCCAGGGGCGGAAGGTCGGCGTGGCGGCGACGAGCCCCACCCAGCTGAACGCCGTCGATCGGCCGGGCACCGCCGAGAGCCTGACCGACACCGTCACCAACGAGAGCGGTGGGGCGCAGCGCCTGACGTTCTCAGGTCGGACACTCGGTAACTACCACTCGCTGTTCACCACGCAGTTCGCGCTGTCAGACAGCGATCCGCAGACGCCCGACTACGGTGGCGTCCCGATCAACTATCAGCGACTGCGGTTCCGAGTGCCTGCCGGCGAGGACCGACTCGACGCATCGGCGGCGTTCCACAGCGCGACGCCAACCGCATCGCTCAACGCGCGGGTCCGGATCACGCTGATCGATCCCAACGGCACGTATGTCGGGGACTCGCGGCCGCAGGGCCTCGGCAACTACGGCGATCTCCAGATCGCGAATCCGGCCGCCGGCACGTGGACGGCATACGTCTACAGCCGTGCGTCAGCCGCCGGCGGCTACGTCGGGCCAGTGGTGTTCGGCGTCCGCGCCGCCAGGTACACGACCTTCGGGACCGTCACGCCCTCCGGCGCGACGCTCGCTCCCGGCGAGTCGGTCGCCGTCAGGGTCAGGACCCACACGCCGGCTCAGCCCGGCGACGCCAGTGGGGCGATCGTCGTGCGGTCCAGGTCGGCCCGCGGCGGGTCGACGACCTCGACCACCGTGCCCGTGACGTTGCGTAGCCTCATTCCGCCCGGCAACCAAACGTTCTCCGGGACGGTGACGGGCGGAAACGGACGCGCGCCGATCAGCGGGCAGGAGTTCTTCTACCAGCTCGACGTGCCCGCCGGACAACCGGAGCTGAACGCGACGGTCACGATCCAGGATCCCGGCAACCAGTTCGGCGCCTACCTGATCGATCCACAGGGCGAGGCTGTCGCCTACGCCACCAACATGGTGCCGGGTGCGACGTCATCCTCACCGCCCGACAACCAAGTCGGCGCCCAGCTGCATACGCTCAACCCCGCTCCGGGCCGATGGAGGCTGGCGGTGGTGTTCGCCCCCGTGGTGTCGGGGAACTCGCTCTCCTCCCCGTTCCAGGTGAGCATCAACGAGCAGGCGGTGCCGGCCTCAAGCGGCGGGCTACCGAACGACGCGTCCACGCAGCTGACCGCCGGCCAGCCCCAGACCTATCAGGTCACGGTGAAGAACACGGGGACCGCGCCGGAGACGTTCTTCCCAGACGCACGGCTGCCCGGCAGTGCCTCGTTCACGCTGGGTGCCGTCAGCGGGGCGACGGACAACCTGCCGGTCAACGACAACCTGCCGGTGTACCTGGTGCCGACCCACTCGACGCAGTTCCAGGCACAGGCGACGACAACCGGGGCGACGCCGCTCCTGTTCGAGTCCCAGTTCGTCGGCGGCGATCCGGACCTCGCCTCGACGGTCGGCACCACGGCATCCCTGTCGTTTGCCGACAACCCGATCGCGACCGGCGAGTGGGACGTGCTGCCCGTCGAGTACGGAACGTTCGGGACGACCGGTCCGCCGAGCGAGTCGGCCACCACGTCGGCGAGCGTCGTCACGAGCCCGTTCGACACCGCGGTCAGCTCGCCGACCGGCGACCTGGAGTCAGACAGCGCGAACCCGGCGACGAGCCTTGACTCGTTCAAGCCGATCACCATCGCTCCGGGCCAGACGGGGACGATTCCGGTCACGATCACCCCGAGCGGAGCGTCCGGCACGAAGGTCACCGGCACGCTTTACCTCGACGACACGGCGTACTTCGAGTTCGGCTCGATTCAGGACGCAGTCGTGAACTACCCGCAGGCCGACGAGGTGGCCGCGCTGCCCTACCAGTACACGATCAAGTAGCCGCTCGCGTGGCGGCTCGTCAGCAACTGGAGCAGTCACGCTGAGCGCGGCCATCGGCGAGCGTGCCGAGCAAGCCGACCGTCCAGCATGTCGGGCAGCCCCGCCAGGCGACCGCGGTAACGAACAGCAGCGCGAGTGAGATCGGCCCAACGACCGCGACCAGGACAATCGCAAGAACGGCGGCAACGAGACCGGCCGCGCCTCGTACGAGGTGTTCGCCGAGCGAGCCGCTCGCGAGCGGCGAGCGGCGAGTGCTCGGAGGTTCTGGGACCGGATCGCAGGTTGTGGACATCTCACCCCAATACGCGGCGAGGTGATGCACGGATCAGCTTTCACTGACCTGTCCGCTTTGGGCGACCGCTCATCGCCTCGGCAGCAGGACCTGCGCGAGGGCTCCACTTCGGAACCGCTGCTCTTCGACTACCTCGAGTTTCAGGTGCTCATCGAGCTGGGCGAATGGGCTGCGGCCTGCGCCGATGGCAATCGGGACCGTTGACAGCTGGTATTCGTCGACGAGACGCAGACGGGTTAGCGATTGGGCAAAGTCGGGGCCGCCGTGGACCAAGATCGTCCCTTCGTCGTCGCGGGCCTTCAAGTCCGCGATCCCTGCGCTCAGGTCCCCGCCGAAGATCTCGGCTGGCCCCCATTCCGCGCGCTCCAGGGTGTGGGAGAAGACAGCCTTCGGCTTCTCGTTCATCGCGGTAGCGATCGGCCCCTCGGACGCGGCCCAGTGCGGGCCCATGATCTCGTAGCTGCGCCGGCCCATCGCGTGAACGCCGGCCTGCTCGAGTGCACGCAAGCTCCGCTCCGTCGAGTCCTCGCCGAACCACTCGAACATCCAGTCGTGGGTCCCGTCGGGGCTGGTGGCAAAACCATCGAGGGACATGACCATTTTGAGGATCACTTTTCTATTGCTCATGGCGGTAGAGACCAACCCTCCCGCGTGAACTCATCGCGCAGTGCGGTTTCTGGGAATCGGAACCCCAGCACCCGCATCGGATCGGCCAACGACGTGGCGACCAATGGGATTTGGACACGCGCGTGTCGCCCGGTCACACTGTGGGGATGGGCGATCATCAGTTGCCGTCGCCAGGGGAGTTTGGGGCCGCGTTCGTCGCGTTCATGCGTACGATGCAGGAGGCGGCTGACGCTCCAGAGCCGCCGTGGGTCACGAGCCTGCGTGAGCACCTCGGCACCGAACCGGCTGAGCTTCCGGTCACGGCCGCGACGTTCCGAGAGGCGGATCGCCCGAACCTGCAGCTCGCGCTTGACGCGTTGCTTCCCGAGCGAGAGTTGATCGGCTTGCCGCCCCACATGGGCAGCGGGTTCTCGGCGCTGCTCGGGCCGGCGTACGGCTTCGCCTTCTCCGGCGGCAGGGGCGCGTCGCCCCGCTACCTGGACGTCGCGCTCGGGGATGGCCGGGTGGTGCATTGCATCGCCAACGCGATGTTGCTCGTCGAGTTCGGCGGCACGCCGGTCGCGCTTGTGGTCTCGGACGGCGAGGACGACCGCGGGCCACGGATGATGGGCCCGACGGGCCCCGTCTCGGAGGTTCGCCTCGAGGGGATCTCGCCGGACGTCGAGGCAGTCTCGCGCCTGTTTGCCACGATCCGCGCGGCGATGCTGGAGCACAACGTGTTCCGCGGGCGGATCATCTCGATCAACGGCGATGGCGGTGTGACCTTCCAGACGGTGACCGAGGTCGCTCGCGATTCGATCGTGCTACCCGACGGCACACTCGAGCGCCTCGAGCAGCACGCGCTGGGGATCTCCGCGCACGCCGAGGAGCTGCGTGCGGCTGGGCGCCACCTCAAGCGCGGCGTGCTCCTCCACGGGCCGCCCGGCACCGGCAAGACGCTCAGCGTCAACTACTTACTGACGCAGACCGCCGGCCGCACGACGGTGCTGCTGTCGGGTCCGGCGCTCGGTCATCTGGCGAGCGCGTTTGCGATCGCACGTGATCTACAGCCGGCGACCGTCGTGCTCGAGGACGTCGACCTGGTCGCCGCGGAGCGGACGATGCCGTGGGGCGGCGGCGAGGTGCTGTTCGAGCTGCTCAACGAGCTCGAGGGTCTGGCCGAGGACACCGACCTGCTCGCCGTCCTCACGACGAATCGTCCTGATGTCATCGAGCCGGCGCTTGCCGCCCGGCCGGGCCGGATCGACCTGGCGCTCGAGGTCCCGCTTCCAGACGCCGCCGGGCGTGGACGGCTGTTGCACCTGTACGCGCGTGACATCGCGCTCTCCGAGGACGTCGTCGAACAGCTGGTGGCGATGACCGAAGGGGTGACGGGCGCATTCGTCAAGGAGTTGATGCGCCAGGCGACACTACGCGCCGCGAGCGCTGGGAACGAGCCAGGCGCCGCTGATGTGCTCGCGATCGCCGGCGACCTTCTCGATGAACGGGCGCGGCTGACCCGGAGCCTGCTTGGGCACGGCGGCGACGATGATTCAGAGCCGCTCGCACCATCGGCGGCGATGCTGAGCGCGGTACGGGCGTCCGGCCTGCCGGTGCCGCCCGACGTCGGCGGATTCGAGCGCTTCGACTAGTGTCGTGAAGCGGAAGTTCGTGAGCAGCGTCGCGAGTGGCTGGGCGTGGATGACGGATGGGGATGATCCAAGTCGTACTGGTGGTACGGCGGGATCATCCCCATTCGTCAGGCGCGTCCAGACGCCGCGAGGCTGCCACCGAACTAACGATTCACGACACTAGGGCGGTCGAGTCGCTATTCGGCGAGCGTCTCGCCCGACCCGCCTAATTCCTCGGGAAAGTCCCTGAGCTTGGGTAGACCATCCTTGATGGGAAGCACCGTCGACGCGTAGTTGACGTGCACTCCGGGTGCAAATGGGAACGAAGGGATCGTCGCTGCGTAGACATCGACCAGCTCCCACCCCGGATGTCTGGTCAGCAGATGGCCGCCGCAGACCTTGCACCACTGGCGATAGCTCCGCTCATTCTTGTGGTACTCGCCGATCTGGTCTTCACCCTGAACCACCTTCACCGCCTCGGGCGGCCAGAGCGTGAAGGCGTTGACCGGCCCGGCAGACCAGCTCCTGCAGGAGGCGCAATGGCAATAGCCGGCGCCCACCGGATCGCCGGTGACGACAATCCTGACGGCGCCGCAGTAGCACTGCCCGTCAAAGGTCTTCTCGTCCTGGCTCATCAGTCTCCCTCTCGTAATGTGATCAGCGCCAGCCGGCGCGCCGTCGGGAAGAGCGCCGGGCTGCGTCATCGCCAGCACGTCGACGACTCCCCAGCGCGACACTAACCCGCCAGCAGCAGCGAGGCAAGCGTCCTCGCCGTGTCACAGGGCGTTCAGCGGGAAGGTCGACGCACGTTTCATGGCGAAAGACACATGGGCGATCGAGATTGCGCGGGCACGGACCGCAGTGATCTGGAGCCCGGCGTCACAGTTGGCGGCCGCGCGCCGTCGCGTGATTTACTTCGCACGAGGGCAAGTGGGTGGATCGGCAGCTGCGCAGAGGTGACGGTGCTGTGAAGGGTCGGCATAAGTCGGTCCCGACCCAACGGCGCATCATCCGAAATCGATTGTGGGTGGTCGGCTGATGGCCGGTGCCAGTCGCCAGCGCCCACGGCCGCATCGGCGTCCGCCGACGAAACCCAGTCCCAGGGTCGCGGCCCGCCGACGTCTCGTCGCGCTGTTGGTCCTGGCGATCGGCGTGGTCGCCGTCGTTGGCCTCGTGAAGTCCGCTGGAGTGTTCGGCGGCGACCCGGTCACGGCCGCGGCAAGCCGTAGCGCTGTGCTCACTCGCCGGGCGGCCGCGCGCGCACGATCCGGGCAGCAGGCCGCGCCGGCACCGATCAATACCGCGTTTGCGGGGCTCACCACGTTCCGAGGGAATGCGACACGCGATTACTACGGCGAAGGTCCGCTGCCCCGTCATCCGGCGGTGCTGTGGCGTTATCCGGCGGCCGGTGGGATGTGCTCGACATCAAGCGACCTATTCGGTACTGAGACGTGGTGCGGGACCGGATGGACCGGGCAGCCAAACGTGATCGTCCATCCGCACGGCGCGATCGAGGTCCGTGAGGGCGCCTACGACGACAACTACCACTTCTGGAACGGCGTCACGGGCAAGCCAATGCGCCCCGACCTTCACACCGGCGACCTCGCCAAGGGCTCGGCGACGTCGGACTCACAGGGCTACCCGCTCTACTACGCCGGGTCGCGTGACAACAACCTGAGGGTCGTGGCGCTCGACCGAGCGACGCCCACCGTGTTGTGGTCAACGAACGCGCACGACGTCCCGCACCTGGTCTGGAACGACGACTGGGACGGCGCGCCGCTCGAGATCGGCGACTACCTCCTGGAGGGCGGTGAGAACTCTTGGTTCTACGTGATCCGCCTGAACCGTCACTACGACTCCAAGGGCCTGGTCCAGGTGAACCCGAAGATCGTCATGCTCGTCCCCGGCTGGGACGCGCAGCTCGGCCAGGAGGTGCACGATCAGGACATCTCGATCGAGAACTCGGTGGCCTTCTACCACGGCGTGGTCTACTTCTCCAACTCGGCCGGGCTCGTCCAGGGTTGGGATATCTCCGACATCCTCAAAGGCGGAAGCCACTACAAGCGGGTGTTTCGCTTCTGGGACGGCGACCAGACCGACGCATCGATCGTGATCGACCAGCAGGGCTACCTCTACGCGGCCCGGCATATCTCGGAGAACGAGGCTCGGCCGGAGACGCTCCCGCGCGATCACGAGATCGGCGCGCTGATGAAGCTCAATCCTCGGAATCCAAGCGACCCACTCGTGTGGAGCGTTCACATCGGCGGCTATACGGCCAACGCCGGCTCGCTGTCGACGCCCGCGCTCTACAAGGGAGTCGTATACGAGGCCGGAACTGACGGCGAGCTGCTCGCCGTCAACCAGCAGACCGGCCGGGTCTACTGGCGGATCAGCCAGCACTCGCAGACGTGGGCCTCGCCGGTAACCATCGACGACCAGATGGTGATCGGTGACTGCAACGGCGGACTTCACGACTACGACATCTCGAACCCACGCATCGCACCAAAGATCCTGTGGACCGTTCACCTTGACGGATGCATCGAGTCAACCCCCGCGGTGTGGCACGGAATGTTGTGGGTCGGCGCACGCGGAGGGCAGTTCTACGGGATCGGCGATCCTGGCGGCAACCCGATCAAGCCGTGAAGGGCCCCGGCGCCGGGATGAGCCGGGAGCAGAGCCGGGGTAGGGTCGCAGAGCGAGGAATACCGCGGGCTAGGATGCGGTTATGTTCGGCAGGACAGGGCCGCTGCGGGCGGCGATCTGTGAGGCGCTCCCGGAGCGGCCGTTTCATCTGGAGCTGTGGGACGGCACACGAGTGCCGTCCAGTCGTAGCGATGGACCGACCTTTCTGATCCGCTCGCCACGCGCGATCGCCCACGTGTTGCGGTCCCCGGGCGAGCTTGGGATCGGTCGGGCGTACGTCACGGGCTTGCTCGACGTTGATGACATCGACGCCGCGATGCGGCTCGTTGATGAGTGGCAAGAGCCGGATTTGGACCTTCGGACTCGGTTGCGGCTGATGGGCGCCGCGGTCAGGGCGATGGGTCTCGTTCGCCCACCGGGCCGGCCCGCGTCCGAGTTGGTCCTCCGGGGTCGGCGGCACACGGTCGGCCGCGACGCCCGCGCGGTACGTCACCATTACGACGTCTCGAACGAGTTCTTCGAACTGTTCCTCGATCGGTCAATGACCTACTCCTGCGCGATCTTCTCGCGCGGGGCGCAGACGCTCGAGGAGGCGCAGGAGGCGAAACTCGAGCTTGTCTGCACGAAGCTGGCACTGACGGCGAGCGAGCGCGTACTGGACGTCGGCTGTGGATGGGGGTCGTTCGCGATCCACGCGGCTTGTCGGCACGGCGTCGAGGTCGTGGGGATCACGCTGTCCGAGCCGCAGGCCCGCATGGCCCGCGCGCGGGCGGAGGCGGCCGGCGTCGGTGATCGCGTCCAGATCCGGGTGATGGATTACCGCGAGTTGCCAGATGAGCGGTTCGACGCGATCGCCTCGGTCGGGATGGTCGAGCACGTCGGGGAGAACCAGATCGACGCCTACGCCGCGACGCTCGCACGGCTGCTGAAGCCGGGTGGACGGCTGCTCAACCATGGGATCGCGTACCTATCGCACACCGACACCGACGCGGGTGACTTCTCCGAGCGGTACGTCTGGCCCGATGCCGCGCCGCTGCAGCTCTCGCGCGTACTCGGAGCGCTCGAGCGCTCAGGGTTCGTCACCCGTCACGTCGAGGACTTCCAGATGGACTACGCGCGCACGCTCGCCGAGTGGGCCTCTCGCCTCGATGATCACCTCGACGAGGCGCTCGCACTCGTCGGGCCCGAACGGTTGCGAACCTGGCGGCTCTACCTGAGGGCGGCGCGGATTGGGTTCGAGACCGGGTTCACGTCGGTGTACCAGGCGCGCTGCGAACTCGCGGTCGCCCCAACCCTAGGTCTCTGATCGATCGGGATTGGCGACAACCGGAGCCGGGATCACCGATTGCGTCGTCCTCGGGGAGGCCGCGCGTCCGGTGAGGGCGGGGTTCTCACGCGCGGACGCGACGGCCGTGCCGGTCGCCGATCGCGGCCCGGCAGCCGAGCCGCGAGTCGCTCGTGGCCGCGGAGCCGCACCCGTGCAGGCTGGGCATCGCTCAGCGGAATGCCGCCGCCCGGCGGTTGGGACGGTGGGCGCGGTGGCTGCGGACCGTGTCCCCCGCCGCCGTCGTCGGGCTCACTGTCCGATTGCCCCGGTCGCCGACACAGGAGGATCGGCGAGAACACCACGGCCAAGATGATCACCAGGGCGAGAAGCCCCGGAAGATCGAGTCCACCGGCCTGCGACTGTCCGGGCACACAACAACAGTACCGCTGCAGCCCGTTAGGGTCACGTGCCCGTGTGTTTCTCCCCGGAGGCTGACTTCGCAGCCGGCGCTGCTGTCGCCGGCGTCGGGATCGCGACGTTGCGCCAGCTCCGCTCGCCGCGCGAGCTGATCGTCGGTGCACTGCCGCTGCTGTTCGGGCTGCACCAGTTGGTCGAGGGTTTCGTATGGCTCGGGCTGCGCGGCCAGGTCTCGGTTGGGTGGGGCAATGTCGCGAAGGAGGCGTACATCACGTACGCGCACGCGGTTCTCCCCGCGATCGTCCCAGTGGGATTCATGCTGCTCGAGCCGGACCGACGCCGACGGCGCTGGCTGTTGCCTCTGGTATGCCTCGGGCCGGTTCTCGGGGCGTACATGCTGTGGCAGGTCACCGCGTATCCCGTCGGCGCGCAAGAAGCAGGCCACTGCATCAACTACACGACACACACACCGAACGACGCCGTACTCGCTCTGCTCTACGTGATCGTGACCTGCGGGCCGGCAGTGATTTCCAGCCGTCGATACCTGCGCTGGTTCGGGGTCGTCAGCCTCGTCGGCGTGATCGCGACTGCGATGGTCCGAGTCGACGAGTTGACCTCACTGTGGTGCGTATACGTGGCGATGGTCAGCGTGCTCATCCTGGAGCACTTCCGCCGCCAGCGGGCGCGGGACGCACACCCAATCGCGATCGGACGACCGACGTCGCCCGCCTAGGTAGACGGACCTGAGTACGTAAGCGCGGATGGCCCGTCTCAGCGCTTTGGCAGAGAGGCGCGTGGGTCAGTGGCGCAGCCGCACCGACAGACAGGTGACACCGCCGTCCA
This sequence comes from uncultured Solirubrobacterales bacterium, assembly GCA_963850335.1. Classification (GTDB taxonomy): domain Bacteria; phylum Actinomycetota; class Thermoleophilia; order Solirubrobacterales; family Solirubrobacteraceae; genus Palsa-465. Next base: position 102,764 of record CAWKKY010000007.1, read on the forward strand.
GCTTTTCGTACTCGCTGATGTCAACGGCGACCACGCGGAGTCCGCGGGACTCGAACAGCGCTCGCGTGGCTGGCGCGCGGTTGGACATGAGCACCGATGATGCGTCGAGCACGACAACGTGGGCGCCGGCCTCCTCGGGCACCGAGAGGAATGACGGCCACCGAGCGGCGTCATCGACGAGCGGGTCGAAGCCGACGATCGTGCCGTCGGGAAGGGCCGTGACCGACGACTTCAAGTGCAGCGTCCGGGAGACGGGGACGCCGATGACCCGCGCGCTCAGCGGATCGAGCAGCGCCGCGAGCTGCCCCACCCCGGACGCATTGGTCCGTCCACTCAGACCGACCCACACCATGCCGGCGCCCTTGAGGACGTCACCGCCGTCGAGTGTGCCCGGCGGCTCGATCCGCGCGATCCGGTAGCCCAGGGAAGCCAGCGTCGCCTCGGTTCCGGCGACCTCGGGCTTGCGCTCGTCGGCGCCCGGACGAGTGATCACCGCGAGGTCGCCAAAGACCACGACCGTGTCCTCCACGAACACGGCATCGGGGCAATCATCGGCCGGCGGAACCTCGATCGTCTCCCAGCCCTCGGCGCGCAGCGCGTCGACATACCCCTGCCACTGGCTGCCTGCCAAGTCCACGTCGACCGGAGTCCCGATCGGATGCGTGACCAAACCCTCAGTCAGGCGAGGGCCGGGCCGACGGACGAGCGCGCGGGTGTGCGCCGCGCGATCCTCCACCGGGGCGCTACCCGACCGTCAGACGGCGGCCGGAACGGGGACGACCTCAGCGAACTTCACCGTGTCGATGAACTGCCGGAAGCGCGCAAGCTTGCCATCACGGATATCCCAGATGTGGACGACGGGCAGGTCGAGGGCCTTCCCAGTCGCCTTGCCGGTCCCTTGATAGCGGACGACCGCGGCGACGGTGTCACCGGACCCGATCAGTTCCTCGGGTACAACGGCGAAGCCTTCGACGTCCTCGGCGATCGGGCCAAACACCTTCTGCAGAACGGCCTCGCCGCCTCGGTGCAGGCCGCCGTATGGCATGCCCTCGGCCTCGTACCACTCGATGTCGTCGGCGAATGCCCCAAGCACAGCCGGCACGTCACCGCGCGCAAACGCCCCGTAAACACCGTTGACGAACTCGATGCTCTGCTCACTCATTGTGCCCCCATCGTTCGACTGTTTGTGAGCCGGAACCTATCAGGCGGATTTAGCGCCCGTTCGGAGATGCCACTTCAGCGGCCACCGCAGCGACCCGCCAAGGCTGTGTGACGTCGCCGTCGAGCACGAGCGTCCAATGCTCGGTGAACGACGACGAGCGCGACTGGCTCCCGGACACGACCGCAGTCGTCGCGCGATCCTCGATGTAGCGCCTGCCTTCGATGTCGACCTCGATCGCCATCGACGGCGGCGTCGCGGCGGCGTCGAGGCCGGTGATCCGGATCTGCTTGACCGCTGGCCCGCGGACGACAAGACGGGTCTTGTGGCTCGGATCGCCCGGGTGCAGAAGGTCCTGGGCCGCCTGCGGATGGGCGATCGCGAGCAGCGCCGCGTCGTCGCCATCGACCGCTTCCGCCCACGCGGCGACAGCACGGCGGGCCGCGACCTCGAGCACGTCGGGAGCGAAGCGCCCGTCGGCGAGGCTGAGGTCGAGCGCCGCGGCGCGCGCATCGCCTTCGAAGTCGAGGTCCGCGATCTCGGCGATGCTCGTGCCCTCCGGTACGGCATCCGCGACCGCGCCCTCGACCAGGGCCTCGTCGCGCATCGCCCCGTCGTCCGACCAGGGACTTGCGACGAGCTGCTCATCGAGCGTGTGTGCTCCCTCTGCCCCTTGCTCGATCGACCTCAGGATCCAGTGACCGTCGCGCTTGCCGAGCGTCCAGAACTCGCGGACGCGGACCGTCTCGGTCAACCGCCCGATTCGCTTGATGCGCCTGCCGGAGCGGTCCTCTACGTAGTCGCGAAGCTTGGCTTCGATCCGGACGACGACGCGATCTGAGCTGTCGCTGCCGCGGTTGGTCAGGCCCACATACTGGACCCGCGGCTCTTCGAGCAGTTGCACCCGGTTACGCCAGCCCCGGGTGTCGAAGTCATCGAGCCGGCGCTCCCATTCCGCCAGCAGGTCCGGCGCCACCAGCCCGCGCAGATGGATCCGGTCGCCCGCGTCCCACGCCGCCTGGATCTCGGTGTACAGCTTTTTCGCCGCGGGACGGACAACGTCCGGAGCGAATGCCGGATCGACATCGGCCGCCTCGGCGGCCGCCAGCTCGACGCGGCGCTCGCGCTGGGCGGTCCGCCGCCCAGCGGCCCGCCCGGAGCTCCCCTTAGCGGTCCAGAAGTTGCGCATCCACGGCACGCCCTGGCGCAGCAGGAGGTAGATGATCCCGAGAGCGATCAGCACCAGCGCGCCGAGGCCATGGCCGAGGAGCGCGATCCGAATCAGGATCTGGATGACGATGTAGAGGCCCGCGCCGTGGCCACCACCGCCGCCACCACCGCCGTCTCCGCCCCCACCGAAGCCGGCCGAGCCGCCGCCCGCAGCCGCGAGCGCGGTCGGGGCGAGGATCATCGCCACAACGACCACCAGCAGCGCGGCGAGCGCGATGCGACGTCGGCGCGTCATCGCGCCACGGCTCTGATGCCTGCTGCGCGCGACGGGCTCGATGCTCCCATGCGTCCAAGGCTAGCGCTACGACGTCGTCAGACTGCGCGGCTCGGTGTGTGAGTGGCCCCTGACCGTACGGTCGGGACCCAACGCACTCAGATGCCCTACGGTTGATGCGTGCCCGTTCTCGATCCGGTACGCGTTGAGCAGCCTCGCCACGCCGGGGGCCCCGGGTCTGCGTTTTCCGCACAGGTGATCGTCCTCAACGACGACCACAACACGTTCGAGCACGTGATTGCCACGTTTTGCCGGGTCATTCCGTCGATGACCCCACCACAGGCGGAGCGGCTCGCCTGGACGATCCACCGGAGCGGGCGGGCGACCGTCTGGTCGGGTAACCGCGAGGCCGCTGAGCTCTATGTCGAGCAACTCACCGGCGCCGGTCTACGGGCCGAGCTCGACTGACCCCGCTCTGCCCGCGCCTCACGCACGCGTATGCAGCGACCGATGACAGAACGCGCACGCGGGGCCGGGGCTACGCTTAGGCCATGAGCGAGACTCATCGCATCGAGCGCGGCTGGATCTACGTCGACGGCACTCGCCAGGACGACGGCACGATCAAGTTCGGGACCGGCGCCGAGATGCGCTTCAGTCCGTTTGAGGCGATCTCACAGCGCCAGGACGCGCAGATCACGTGGGGCAACATCCTCACGGCGTCGGTGCAGCGCCTCGCGTTCTGGCGCCGCTAGCTGGAAACGCGTATGGCCCGCCATCGCCGCGGCCACCAATCGGTAGCGGGAGTCGGCGGGGTGACCGAACTTCAGTCCTAGGGTGGGTAGCCCGACGACCCGGTCCGGGAGAGCATGGGCACGCCGTGACCCATGCCATACCCCAATGTCGAGAGGCCCCCAGACCATGACCAGGCGCCGTCCGTTTCCCGCTGCTGTACGACTCGCTGCTCTCACCGGCGCGCTGCTCGCACTCGCCCTGCCGGTGTCGAAAGCGAACGCTGCCGGCGTCTCAGGCCACGCGGTCCGAGTGCTTGACAGCCAGAGCCGCGTCGTCGCGACCTTCACCTCGGCCAAGTGCAAGATCACCAAGCTGGGTTTCCTCTCTGACGCCTTCGACAACGGCTACCACCTCGAGGCGGACGTCATCCCGTTCCGCGGGTTCCACCACTACAAACTCGCGCGCGGCCACTTCACCCCACAAGTCGTGCGGCTCATCAGTCCATCGGGTGTCCGCTACGCGAGCGACTACGTGCCGCCGTATCCCGTGCCCGGCGGCGGAGGGATCAACTTCACCAAGGACGGCAAACTCATGGGCGTCGGCTTCAGCCCCACGTTCTCCGAGGACGGTACCGACGCCGTCACCATCACGGGCGTCCTCGCCTGCCACTATCCGAAGAAGAAGGGCAAGCACTGAGCGCTCGTCGCGGCCCCGGGCGCTGCGTGCGGTCCGAGACATTGCGGCTAACGTCCGTGGCATGGAGTTCAGTCGCGAGCTGCGCAGCGACGTCCTCGCCGGCGAGATCACACTCTCGGTTCGGCTGTGGAAGCGCCCCCGGGTCAAGGAGGGTGGGCGTTACCCAGTCGGCCTCGGCGAGATCGAGATCGACGCGATCAAGCATGTCCCCTTCGCGGCAATCACTGAAAAGGATGTTCTACGAGCGGGCGAGCCCGACCGCGAGACGCTGCGCCACCGCGCTGCGCACGCCGGGCCCATCGACGATGACACGCTCGTGTATCGCATCGAGTTTCACGCCGTGAGCTCCGCTCACCCCGACTGACAATTAGTGCTGATACTGGCCGGCGGCCCGAAGCCGCCTGGCGCCGTGGCGCCGTGGGCTGGTGGCGGGCCGCGCCGACCCGCCTGGCCCTCGCCGCTTCAACTCGTCATAGATGACGTACGCCATCGATCCGTAGGTCAGTACGAACAACAGAATCCCGAATGCCAGTCCCATCACAACCCCCTTCGTATGTATGCCCGGTCTCGACACTAATCCCGCTGCTCGCGGATTCCCGTGATTAATGCCCGCCGCGCCCTCGTGTCTCGATTCGTCAGGAGATCGACATCCGCTCCGCGCCCAGCACGGCCCGGGCCGCCCAGGAGACCCGATCGGCGGCGAAGTACCGCTGCAGCGCGCCGTGGTTGAGCGCGTCGTCGATCGCGGCCATGATCATCGACTGATCGAGCACGAGGCGACGGTGCCCGACCGCGCCCGTGGTGGGGTCGACGGCGTCGTAGAAGCCGCCGTCGGAGCTGTACACGCCCGGGTACCGCGTGCGCAGCGTCGTGAGATTCACGAGCGCCTGCCGCGGGAGTACCGGTAGCGCGATCGCTGACGCATGCGGACTGACCGCCGTCTCGGTCGCGCAGGTCGGGCATTGCGCGAGTTGCTGGCCCGTGCCGAAGCTGAGCCCCATCGCGCCGTACGCCGCGTAGCCGCCGGTGTCGTCCGGCGTGCTCGACGGGGACATGCCCCACACCGGGTAGTGGAGCTGATCGGTCGCGTAGCGGAGCTGGACCTGAGCCCAGCGCAGATCGTTGAGCCCGAAGCTGTGCGTCCCCCACCGGGTCTCGGGCACGACGAGGTTCGCCATCTGTCCCTCGAACATGCCGCCCGCAAACGTCGGGACGAAGGTGAGCGAACTGCCCGGGTACACATAGTGGCCCTCCCAGACGGGGAACGTGCCGCCCGACACCGGGTCGTGGACCGTCTCCCAATATCCCGGCACCGGCCACTGACCTTGTGAGGAGAAGTCGGGGTCGGTCGCACAGCGCTTCGGGGGCAGCGTCCGCCACGTGCGCCACCACACGTCGCCGGGCATCTGACGCATGCCCATGCCCATGTACATCGCGATCCGCGGGTCGCTGTAGAGCGCCCCGTTGTGGTATCCCGCCGGGCCCTGACCGACGTAGTAGCCGCCGTACATCTGGCCGGTCGGCTGGTTGCCTGCAATCGCCGCGTTCGTGTTGCAGGCCGTCTGCGGGCGGTTGTCATAGAAGATCGCGAAGTTCATCTGCCCGAGCAGCCGGCTCGCCATGCCGCGCAGCTCCGGAAAGGCCTCGCGCGCCTCGATCAGGCCCGAGGCGTACCAGCCGTTGTCAACCGCAGAGAGGAACGAGCAGTTGTCCTGTTTCCGCGGCGCGTCGGTGCAGTCACCCTGTCCGGGATTGAGTAGGACGCGCCCATTCGTGGTGTCGTACCACTGGAAGAGGAAGCCGTCGGAGCGCTTGAGCGAGGCGACTTCCCGGAGGGTCGCGCGGGCCAGCGACACAGCTCGGCCCGCGCTGACCAGCCGCAGGTCCTTCGCCGCCACGATGGACCACAGATACACCCCGATGTTCGCGGCCGACGTGTACTGGCCGCGCGTGGTTCCGGGGCCGACGTTGTCAAGCGGGAGGTGCGTCACCGGATCGACGTCGGAGGCGTAGAACCGCCACGTGTCGGCGGCGATCGCGTGGAGCGTCGAGCGCTGGGACGCGCTCAGGGACCCGTGCGTCCGGGCGCCGGCGCCCGCCGGTGCGGCAGCCGCCGCGGCCGCGACGAGCAGCGCCGCGATGGCACCCAGGCCGAACCTGCGGGAACCCGACATCTCCTACCTCCTCAGCAACGAACGACACCACGGGGGTTCCCACCTCTCGCGCTGTCTAACCGGCTTTGTGCTCGTGCGGACCGGGGTGGGTCAGGGATCGATCACTCGAAGCGCTTGAGCGCCTCGTCGGCCTCCGAGGTCTGGGCGAGCATCCCGTAGGCGAGTCGTTCAAGCTCGAGTGCGGCACCCCGCGGGGCCTCGGCCATCGTGTCAACCGCACGCTTGGCGACACCGACCGCCAGGCGTGGAAGGCGAGCAAGCCGCGACGCGTGCTCCAGGGCGCGGTCGAGCGCCTCCCCCGCACTGACGACCTCGGTCACCGCTCCGAGGCGGAGGGCGTCGGCCGCGTCGATCCGTTCCCGGAGTAGGACGAGCTCCTTGGCCCGCGCGGCTCCGAGGAGCCGGGTCAGCCGGTAGGCCCCGCCAAAGCTCGGGACGATCCCCAGCTTGACCTCCGGCAGCCCGAACACGGCGGTCTCATCGGCGATCCGGAAGTCACATGCGAGCGCGAGCTCGAACCCACCTCCGAGGCAGTAGCCGCAGATCGCCGCGATCGTCGGCTGCGGTAGATCGGCGACGCGCTCGACGAAATCGCCCGTCTGCCGGTAGTAGCCCATGATCGCGGCCGGGTCGAGGTCGGCGAACTCGGTGATGTCCGCGCCGGCCGAGAACACTCGCTCCGCGCCGGTGAACACGACGCACGCCGCCGCGCGGAGCTCAGGCGTGGTCAGCAGGTCGCAGATCTCGCGCTCCATCTCGCCGGAGATCGCGTTGAGCTTCGCCGGGCGGTTAAGGGTGAGAACGAACGTCTCGCCGCGGCGCTCGCCGGTGACGAGCGCGCTCATTGCGGTGGCTCCTCGCCGAGTCCCCAGGCGTCGGCACCGCCGTCGATCGCGATCGTCGTGCCGGTGATGTAGGCGCCGGCCGAGGTGGCGAGAAACGCGATCATCGCCGCGACCTCCGCCGGTGTTCCCAGACGGCCGAGCGGCACCGACCGCCGCCAACGCTCGACCGCCTCCTCGCCGTATTGCTCGAGTCCCTCGGTAAGGATCGTCCCGAGCGCCAGACAGACAGTACGAATGCGGTGACGGCTCCACTCGAGCGCCAGCCCGGCGGCGAGGTTCGCGACGGCGGCGCGGGCGGCGGACGCGTGGACGAACCCGGGCATGCCGCGCAGCGGGCTGAAGCCGATGAACACGATGAGGCCGTCGCGGCGCGGGATCATCGAACGGACGGCCACCGTGCGGGTGAGGCTCCAGACCGCGTCGAGGTTCAGCCGCCCGACGGCGCGCCAGCCGCCATCGGAGACCTCCTCCGCCGGGGCGGTGAACTGGCCGCCAGCGCTGTGGACGAGCACATCGATCGCCCCGAAGCGCTCGATCGCCGCGTCGACGACGCGCTCGATCTCCGCAGGCTCGCGCACGTCCGCGGGTACCGCAACGCAGCGCCCACCCGCCCGTTCGACCGCCTCGACCGTCTCGTTCAGCGGACCCTCGCGGCGCCCGCAGATGACGACGTCGGCGCCGGTCGCGGCGAGCTCACCAGCCGCGGCACGGCCGATACCGCTTCCACCCCCGGTGATGAGGGCGACGCGGCCCACGTTCGCGCCCAGGCGCAACGGTGACCCTGGCGGGGTGGTTTCGGGTCTGTCTGGCATCCCTCTCGCGGCGGAGCATATCCGCGTCACCGATGTCACATTCGGGGCGATCTGTGCGTCTCATTGACGACCACACTCGTTCGCAGGAGACACCCATGATTCGGAAACAGGGCCGGTTGATGCCCACGCGCCAGTTGACCTCACGACGTCGAGAACTTGACTGCCGGAGCGGCGACGGCATCGTCGTCACACTGCTCTGGGATCCCGGCACCGGGAGCGTCTCCGTGGCGCTCGCCGACACGCGCGCCGGCGACGCCTACGAGTTTGAGGTTCCCGCTCATGAGGCCCTGGAGGCGTTTCATCACCCCTACGCGTACGCGCTCGGCGGAGGCGGCGACCGTCGGGTGGCCGTGTGAGTCACGCGTGTGAGAGCGGGTCACGCAGTCCCAGCAACGACTGAGCGGAGCAGGTTCTGGCACCGCGTTCGCCGGGCAGTCGACCGAGCTCGCGGAGCGGTACCTGTTGGCCCCCTATCCGCCGGCGCGGGGCGCGGACGCGGGGCACCACAGCGACCAAACCGCATGACAGCGCGCCCGGTTTCGAGCGCTTTCTTGCGTTCGGGCGGCTATCTGACCCAAACGCACGAAAGCGACGAGAACGGCCGGCGCTCACATGCGTTTTGGCGATCCTGGCGGGCGCTCACAAACGTTATGGCGATCCCGGCAGCGCTGACGTGCGAATGCGTCGCTCGCGGCCGCGACCGCCACCCTATCCCGGCCCGGTCGATGCGCTATTGGCGGAGCCGCGAGAGCAACCCGCCGCGGCGGCGGCGCATGGTGATCGGCTCACCCGATCCGCCGTTCGTTCCCGATCCGCCGTTGGCCTCGTAGGTCGACGTCGCGGCGCCTTCGTCGGCCGCGGACTCGGGCGGCTGCGCCGGCTCCGGATGGTCCATGACGGCGGTTCGAGCCTCGCCCTCATCGCGTGGCTCGAGGGGCTCCGTCCGATCGGCCGGGTCGCGTCGGGCGCTCGGTAGCTCCCGCGCTGGCTCCGGCTCGGAGTCAACCGGTTCGTGCGACCGGGCCACCGCACCGGCGCCTGCACCTGCACCGGCGCCTGCCCCGGCCCCGGCGGGGTATTCCGTCGTCTCCCCATCCTCGTATTCGCCAACGGCGACCGAACGATCGATTTCGGTCGTGGCGGGCTCCGATGCGACCGCGGACCGCTCGGGGATCGGGCGCCGGACGCCACCGGCCGCCGCCGTGGTGCGCGCCGGGACGCCGTCCGTCTCCGCAACGCCGACGTCGGCTTCGGCCTCCGCCTCCGCCTCCGCTCGACGCGTCGCGAGACCAGGCAACGCATAGCCGGCGAGCGCCGCGATCAGGGTGCCGAGGAGCGTGTGGTACCCGAGCGTCTCGAGCACGCGGACGAATTTCGCCCCGTGAGCAGCGCCCTCGGCGCCGGCCGAGTTCCACAGCAGGCTCATCGACGGTCCGATCGCGAACCAGATGCCGGCGGCGAGCGCGAGAAGCGCACCGAGTTTGCCGGTGGGCCGGGGGCCCTTGCCGAGCAGCATCAGGCCGCCGAGGACCGCGACCGCGCCAGGCAGGACATCGAGCCACAGCCGGCTGGTCGTCCACGTCCAGCTCTTCGTCGGGCCCAGCGTGAAGTGGAAGTACGGGCCGATGAACGGCACGAGACCGCCCCAAAGGCCCAAGATCAAGATGAGCAGTCCCGCTGCTCGCGTACTCCGCCTGCGCACCGTCTTCCTCCTCGGTCGGACCGCCTTGCGCTTGCAGGCTTCCCGGCCGCGGGAGGGACAAACGCAAGTTGTCCGGGCGGGGATTGATCAGCCGGCGGGGCCGAGCCTGTCCTCGACCGAGCGGACCTTGTCGGCCAGCGTCTGATCGGGCCGGTCGGCACGCTCGTCGAGCTTCAGCACCGTGTACACGCGCGGCAGCCCGAGCTCGAACGGGACCTTGTGCAGCTCGCGCACGACATCGAGGATGTCGTCGAGGGTGCCCTCGAGTTCGGTCCCCATCGCGTGCAGCTCGAATCGGACCTTGTCCTGCGCCCGGAGGCGGCGGTGCATTTCCGCCACGTACTCGCTCGCGCTCGCCGTGGGACGCCCCAGCCCAATGATCGAGACCTCAGCGGTTGCCATCGGCACTCCTAAGGGTGGTCATTCCTCCAGTTAACCCAACGACGGACCACCGCGGGCCGAGCGGTCACGATGCGAGGAAGCGCTCGATGTCCGCCGATTCGACGGCGAGCGCCGCGTCGGGGGCGGCCGGCCCAAACCACGCTGTCTCAGGGCGGCCCTTCTTGATCGCCCAGGAGCCGCTTGCCACTCCCCGGGCGAGAACGATCGGTTTGAGGATCCCGCCTCCCTTGAGGACGTGATGGTCGTCTTCGGCCGCGACGAACGGCTCCCGGGTGCGGTGCCCGAGCATGAGGGTGTCGAAGGCGGCGAGCATCAGACACGGCGGCGGGTCGTCGACCGGCCACGCGTCGCGGTCGGCCTGCCGACCGGCGGCCTCGAGCGCCCGACGCGCCCAGGTGATCGGCAGCGAGGACCACTTTGCGAGGTCGGTCGCGTCGCACGGCCCGTAGCCCGCGCAGTACCGCGCGCCGAGGATCGCGAGCGCCTCGTCGCGGTCAACTGCCGTCGGCGGATCGGCCGCGTGGAGCAGTCCGTCGATGTCACTGACGACCAGACCCTGCGTCGACAGCCACGGGACGAAGGTGTTGATCGGGCCCTGCTCGAGCGATGGGTGGCCGCGCTCGATCAACGCGCGGAACAGTGATGCCCGGTCACGAGGCCGTTCGGCGCACAGCTCAACGACATCGCGGCGCATCGCGTTGACCTGATCGGCGACGCCGTAGCGCTCGAAGCGCGCGCCGAACGTGCGCGCGTTGCGGTCGGCCAACAGCGCGTGCAGCCACGGCCGATCAGACGCTGCGATCAGATGCACCGTGCCACGCACCGTCCACGTCCGCAGCAGCGGCGCGGCCCGCACCTCGGCGCGCGTCAGCCCCGGCACGCGCGAGCGCAGCGCGAGGCCCGCAGCGCGGAGATCCTGCGCCTGGACGCCGATCACCGCACGCGCCGCCTCCTCGGCGCTCGCACACGCCGTCGTCGGCGTCAGCCGCTGCGCCGCCAGACGGGCGCGGCGCAATCGCTCGTCACTGTCCACCTCCGAGATCTTCACATGCGCGCTGCACGATCGCCCACCGGCTGGGCGATCCCGATGAGGTTGCCCTCGCTGTCGAAGAAGAACGTGCCGCGCTCGCCGGTGCCTTTGCTCGGGTAGTTGTCGGGCGCGGCGATCGTGTCGTCGCGAGCCTCAAAGCCGGGCATCTCGAACCGCTCAAAGGTCACACCCCGCGCTCGCAGGCCCGCCAAGGTCGCCTCGAGATCCTCAACCTCGAAGCCCATCTGGGTCGATGCCCCGGAGGGCACTCCGGCCGAGGTGAAGAGGTGGAACTCGGTCGGCCCGCACATATAGCGCAGGCCGCCGGTGCGCTCCTCGACCGGCTCGAGCCCGAGCTTGTCGCGGTAGAAGGCGCGCGCCCGCTCCAGATCCTGAGCGGGGAGCTTGGTGACGGTATGGGCGTCGCTGAGCGGTCCGGGCATGAATCGTCTCCTCGGATAGCGGGGGTACTGAAGACGAGACCGTAGGGCGGCAGCGTACTCATCGCCGCCGCCGCCCCGTGTGGCTCAACAAAGGCGTGCGTGTGCCGATCCACGGACCGAGCCGATGCGACCGAAACCGTTGTCCCGCCCCCGCACCGCAACGCGCCGCATCACCCTGGTGATCCTCATCGCCGCGGGGCTCAGCGTCACCTGCCTCGACCAGTCCGCGCGGGCGGCGGCGGGCGGCAGCAGCGGCAACCAGCGACACGTGCTGCTGACGCTCCGCCATCCGAGCGCGGCGCTGGCGCGCTTCGTGGCCGCGGTCTCGAACCCGGCCTCCCCCGAATACCGTCACTACGAGACGATCGAGCAGCTCGTCCGGCGCTTCGGAGCCACGCGCGCGGCGCGCCGCGTTGTGCTGCGGTGGCTTCACGCTCATCGCGTGCATGGGCGGCTCGATCCAACGGCCACGTATGTCGACGTCGCGCTGACACCCGGCCAGAAGCGCGTGCTGTTTCCGGCATCCGGGAATGCCGCGCGTGCGGGCGGCAGGGCCCGATCGCTGCCGGTACCACGAGCGCTGGCCGGATCTGTCACCGGCGTCGCGGACGGGCGGTTGCAGGCTACCGCTGCATCGGCTGCCCGCGGAGCCGATGTGGTGGGTCGGATCGCGACCGCCCCGTTCAACTCCCGCGGCTCGTCGATTCACCCACGAACCGGCACCCCCGCGGGTTGCCCCGCCGGCGCGGAGGATGACAACGGCTCCACGCGGCTGCTCTCGCAGGGCTTTATCGGATTTACCCCCAATCAGTATCTGACGGCCTATGGCTTTCCGCGCCTGATCGATCAGGATCTGCGAGGCAGCGGAGAGCGGATCGCGGTCGTCGAGACCGGAGGATTCCAGGCATCGGACATCGCAACGTTCGCGCGTTGCTTTCAGCTGCCGAGGCCGCACCTGAGGGTGATCCCGGTCGGCGTTCCGCACCAGCTGCCGCCGCTCGATGAGACCACGCTCGATCTCGAGGTCCTGGCGGGAGCCGCGCCGCGGGCAAGCAGCATCGACGTCTACGAAGGGACCGGGGCCTCGGTCGTCGGCTTCGTCAACACGATCGCGGAGCCTCTGCGCCAACGGTCGCGGCGGCCCAACGTCGAATCGATCTCGTACTCGTTCTGCGAAGCGCGGCTCGACGGCCAGGTCATGGGACTGCGGGAGGCCAACACCGTGCTCGAGTTCGAGGCGGCCTCGGGGATCAGCGTGTTCGCGGCGAGCGGCGACACCGGCTCGCCGGGCTGCTCAGAAGGCGACAACTCTGCGGCGCTCCCGCTGCTGAGCGTCGGATTCCCGGCATCGTCTCCGTACGCGACGGCCGTGGGAGGCACGAGCATCACGCTCACCGACGCCAACCGAATCGCCACCGAGGTCGTATGGAACAACAGCCCGCTGACGTCCGGCGCCGGCGGCGGCGGAACCAGCCTCCTGTTCGATCGCCCGAGCTGGCAGTCAGTGGGTGGCACGACCGGGCCCACGCGTGAGGTGCCGGATGTTTCGATGCTGGCCGAGGACGTGCCGGGCTACGCGATCTTCTGCACGCCACCGGCATGCCCGATCCCTCCCGGAAGCAGCGGCACCGGATGGGTGAACGTCGGCGGCACGAGTGCCGCCACGCCGTTGCTCGCCGGTGGCGTCGCCGATGCTGACCAGGAGGCCGCCCGTCATCACCAGCCTCCGCTCGGGTTCGTCAACCCGCTGCTCTACGACGGCGCCGCGATGCGGCGGGTCGGCGTGATCCGCGGCGTGGCACGGGGCAACAACGACCTCGGCCGGCAGTTTTTCGGCACACCGCTTGGCTGCTGCACCGCGCACGCCGGATACAACGACGCAGCCGGGCTCGGATCGGTCAACGTCGACGCGTTCTCACGCGCTGCGTTGCACGCCTATCGGACGCAGCTCGTCAAGCGGGCTCGTTGAGCACAGGTGGGGATGACGGCCGAGCCGGCGCGCTGAGAAAGTCGATCAGCGCCTGCGCGAGCTCGTCGGGCGCTTGCTCGGCCTGGTGGTGTCCGGAGTGGATCACGCCACTGCGCAGCTCCCCGGCCACCCAGGGTCGCCAGATCTCCGCCGGACTCCCGTGGATATCGATGTCGTCCTCGGCGTCGGGATCGAGGTTGATGACACGCTCGGCCGGCTTGTCGGTCTGCCCCATGAACCACCAGTGCCACCACGTACGCACGAACGTTTCGTTGAGACGCTCCAGATGCTCCACCACTGGGAGTCCGTCCATCACGACCAACCGTGTGACCGCGTCCGGATGATCCATCGCGGCGCGGAAGGCGACCAGCGAACCACGGTCATGGCCGACCACCGCGAACTGTTCGTGGCCGAGCCGCCGCATGAGCGAGACGACGTCCACGGCCATGGCGCGCTTGGAGGATTGCGCGTGCTCGGGCGCGTCTGCGGGAAGCGTCGACTGTCCGTAACCGCGCAGGTCCGGGCAGACGACAGAGAACGAGCCGGCGAGCTGCGGCGCCACGCGGTGCCATGTCGTATGGGTGCGCGGGTGGCAGCCTTCGAACACGACCTGCTCCTACCCGGCTCAACGACACCGCCACCGGGTTCCCTGTCAGGAGCAGCGGCGGCAGGACTTGCACGACTGAGCCGGAGGTCACCGTAGGATGCGTTCACCGATGCAGGGAACCCGGCGTATCTCACCCGCGGCAACCGCATTTCTGTTGGCGTTCACCGCGTTCACGGCGCCGTCGGCGGTGACCGCGGCCACACTCAAAGTCACGGTCAAGGCCGATCCCGCTCTGGCCTCGACCCATAGATGCTCGGTGCGGGAAGCAATTGCGGCGGTCAACTCGCCGGGGGTGCGGACGCCGTGCGGGCGGGCCGGCCGATCCTCGAACACGATCGTGCTGCTCGCCGGGCGCTACCGGTTGTCCGTCCGTCCATCGGGAGCGGATGACAACGCCTCCGGTGACCTGAATATCACGCGCGCGCGCAATCTGACGATCGTCGGGGCAGGCAGCGCGAGGACCGTGATCGACGCGTCCGGACTCGACGATCGGGTGCTGTCGATCGCGAACGGGGCGCGGGTCACCGTGACCAGGCTGGCGATTCACGGGGGCCGTGCGGCGAGTGGGACCCCAGGGGCCCCAGGGCCCAGCGGCGCGGCCTGTGCGCCCGGTGTCGCCGCGACCGTTGGGTCCAGCGGAGGCGGCATTCTCAACGCGGGAACGCTGATCCTCCGTACCACCGTCGTGAGCGGCAATGCGGCAGGCCGCGGCGGCGCGGGTGGTGCGGGCGGAGCCCAGGTGGGACTTGCCGGCTGCGCCGGGAGTACCGGTGGCGCGGGTGGCAACGGCGGCGGGATCGACAACCTCGGCAGGCTCACCCTGAGCGACTCCACCGTCCGGGCGAACACCGCCGGTTCCGGAGGTTCCGGTGGGCCAGGCGGGACTTCCAGCGGGACACCCGGCTCCGGTGGCAGCGGCGGTGCCGGGGGCCTCGGCGGCGGGGTCTACAACCACGGAGTGCTCACGGTGAGCCGGTCATTCGTCTCCGCTAACCGGGCGGGAGCCGGCGGGATCGGTGGACGCGGCGCCAACGGCACGCTCGCGACCGGACCCGCGGGGGCGGGCGGTGCCGGCGGCTCGGGAGGCGGCGTGTTCAGCACGAGCGGAGCCATGACCTTGGTCAACAGCACGCTGGTCGAGAACCTCGCCGGCGGTGGCGGTTCGGGCGGCCAAGGCGGCGTGGGCGGTAGCGGCGGCGCCACAGCGGCACTCGCCGGTGCGAGCACGATCGTCAACGCAACGATCGCCCGCAACGCCGTCGGGTCCGGCGGCGCCGCCACGAGCGGTCAGGCCGCGCGTGGCCTCGGCGGCGGGATCTACGTTCTTTCCGCGGCCAGCTCTGAGGATGCGCGGATCCTCAACACGATCGTCGCCTCGAACACCGGCGAGCAGTGCGCCGGCAACGTTCGGGGAGCCATCACGGGCGGCGGCCACAACCTCACCTTCGGGGATCGGACGTGCCCCGGCACCTACGCCAACCCGAAGCTCGGAACCCCCAAAGACAACGGCGGCCCGACCGACACGCTGGCGCTCGGGCCGGGCAGCGCGGCCATCAACCGAGTGCCGAAGAGGGGCGCGCACTGCCCGGCCACCGATCAGCGAGGCGTCTCGCGACCCGAGCGCGGAGCGTGCGACATCGGCGCGTTCGAGGATGCCTTCCCGGAGATCACCATCCTGGAGCCGAGCAACCGCGGCTCCTACGAGCACCGCTCGCACGTCCGAGCGAGATTTGGCTGTAGCGAAGGCGGGATCACCAGTGCGATCGCGAAGTGCCGAGCGACCGTGCGAGCCGGCCACGCGATCGACACCGGCTCCGTGGGTACCAAGTCCTTCCGCGTGGTCGCGGTCGACAAGACGGGCCACCGATCAGTGAGGACGGTGCGCTATGACGTCTGGACGTACGTCAATCCGCTGAGTCAGGTCAGCGGCCTTGGCCCGTACCGCATCGATATGGGTGTCGACTATTCGGGATCAGGCCCGTTGCTCGCCATCGGTGACGCCAAGATCACCTTCGCCAGCAACAACGACGCCGGCCCGCCCAGCTGTTGGGGAATCACGTGCTGGCCCGGCGGAGGCGCCGTGGTGTACCGGCTCCTCAACGGGCCGTTCGCGGGGCGATACGTCTATTACGCCGAACGCGTGACGGCCACGGTCAGAGCGGGCCAGACGGTCAGAGCCGGCCAGCAGATCGCCATCGAGCACCTCGGCAGTCCTAACATCGAGATCGGCTGGGGTTCTGGACGAGGACCGGAGACGTTGGCGATCGCCTACGGGCACCAGGCCGGCGGCGACCCGGGAGGGTGGTCCTCGATCGAGGGCCGGAACTTCAACAGCCTCCTGGTGCTTCTCGGCGCGCCGTCGGGGTTCCTGCAGCCGGGGGTTCCGAGCCAGAGCATGCCGCGAGGCTGGCCCGCACTGCCGGGCCGGGTCAACTCGTTCCTGATCCCTCGGTCACCTATGCCGATCGCGGAGGGTGCACGTCCTGCCCGATCGCGTCCAACTCACGGTTGATCGCCGTCTCATACTGGCGATGCTCGAACGCGAGCCTCACAACCTGGCCGCTGATCGCGGCGTCACGGATCGAGATTCGGACGATCGTTCCGTCGGGTTCGTCGACGGCGCGGACGACACCACGAATCGGTTTGCTCGATGTCCGCCACGCGAGCGCCCATCCGCCCCGGAACTCGATCCCGTCCTTTGAGCCCGGGTCGATCCAGCGACCGCGGCGCTCCAAGCCGTCATGAACGCGCGCCAGCACGGCGGCGCTCGTCTCCCCGCGCACGAGTAACTCTCGCTCCGCGGTCTGTCGCTCCATCGCTCCTCCGTCCCGTACACGGGCAAACCGTATGCCCTGCACGTCAACTCTAGCCAGCGCTGAGAGGCCGCTCGACGCCGGACTGGACCTGTCGGCTGGACATCACAAGGGCCTGGACATAGGATCGGCGCGTTCCATCGCAGCCGGGCGACAACAACGAGCCACTCGCTCCACCCGGGGGACGATCAGAAAGTCTTGGGGGTGAACGAACCTGGTCTGTGAGGTGCGGGACGAGTGGGGCGGGAAGGTTGGCGACCGGCTGGCTGCGGGACGATGCGCCCGGTGCGCGTGCTTCGCGTTCTTGGTCGCACTCGCGGTGTTGACCTGGAGCTCTCGAGCTTCTGCGACGACGATCGATTTCGAAAGTCCGGTCCTGACGGACGGCTCCGTGGTGTCCACGCAGTTTGCCCCGCAAGGCGTCACGTTCGTTCGCGATTCCACATATTCGAACCCCATCCTGCAGGCCGCCACCGGCCAGGCCCGTTCGCCAATCAGGGTGCTGAACATCAGTCAGGGAGACGCGGAGTTCGCAGTGCCGCGAGTCGAGGGGAGCTTCGCCGAATTGAGGACGCGCGTGTCCGTTTGGGTGCGGAACGTGACCGGCGGGGCTTTCACCTCCCACCTCACGCTGCGGCTTCGCGACCCCAACGGAGCCGTCATCGCGAGCAGCAATGGGGGTGCTGCCACTGATGTCCCGTCCGGCGGCGGGTATGTGTTGCTGAGCGCGAGCTCGGCGTCCACAACACCACAGGTAGCCTCGTTCACGCTTGACGGGAACGCGCTTGACCAAGGACAAAGCGTGCTGATTGATGACCTCGAGTTCGACGATCCACCTGCGGCGGCGGAGCAGCCGGCGATTGCAGTGCGAGATGGCGGATTCGGACCGTTGTCGGTCGTTCAGGGCGGCACGACGAGTCGTCGGCTGATCGTCGACCGCTTGAACCACTCGAGTGGCGACGTCGCCCTGAGTACCGGCGCCCTCCCGCCGGGCGTCACGGCCACCTTCTCCCCGCAGGTGTTGACCGGAACAGACACCAGCACGGTGGTGACGCTCAGCGCCGGGCACTCCGCGACGCCGACCGCCGTCGCCGGAGCGGTGACCGTGGTTGCCACGCCAACCGCTTCCACCGCCGGCACAGCCGTGGGGACGCTCTCGCTGCCACTCGCGGTCAACGCTGTCGCTGATGTGCGGGTGCTCGGGATGGAGGTCACTCAAGCGGTGCAGAACACGCAGCTACCGATGCCCGACCCGGCCCACCCCGACCGGCCGGTCAGCTACAGCGGGGTCAAGCTCGTCTCCGGACGAGAGACGATCGTGCGCGTGTTCGCCAACGTCTCAGCACTCCGGGTCGGGACGTCGATCCCCAGCCCTCCCGGGCTGCTGCGGGGCGGCCGGCAGTCCGGTGCCAACGGGCAGGCCGTCCCGTTCCCTGAGAGCCCGTTGATGCCGCTCGCGGTCCCCTCCTCGCTCCGGGTAGGCGCGGCTAACCGGATTCCGTTCACCGATCGAATTGATCCGAACGCGGTGTACTCCTACGTGTTGCCTGCGGCGTGGACAGCGCAACCCGGAACCCTCGTATTGACCGCGGAGGTCAACCCATCCGAGCTCTCCGGCTCGTTTCCCGAGTGCGGCGCCTGCCAGTCGAACAATCAGATGACCCTGACCGACGTTCACTTCGAGCACCACGATGCCGTCCGCATCGCGCCCATTCGCATCGTGGGGACCGATTCGCACAACCACAATGCAGATGTCAGTGCGCCCGCATGTTCGAGTTGCCAGTTCGACACCACTCGCGTGCTCGTTCCGCTGGCCCCGGAGGACTTGATCGTGGCTCCGTACGACGGGCGCCAGGTCGACATCTCCGACGTTCTCGGGCGGTTCGGCAATGATCGCCGCGACGATCGTCGCGGCGCGATCTTCGACCGAGTCGCCGACTTCAACACCGGCCATGCCGTCGTGGGATCTCTTGCCCAGGGCATCTACGGAGGTCCGAACGATCTCGGTGGCCTCGAGGCGCCGGTGTACTACTTCCCCGCCGCCATCACTCCGGTGGCGCTGACCTACGCCGGGCGACCCGTCGGATCGGTGACGCACGAGTTCATGCACAGTCGGGGGTACTTTCACGCGGCGCACTGCGGAAATGACTTCCCGGCGGTTGATTGGCCGGACGCCACCGGTGGCATCCTGGGCGTCGGGATCGATCCCCGGGGAACACCTGGCTCGCCGGGCGTGTTTCCGACGTTCTCGCCGGAGGTCTTTAAGGACGTCATGAGCTACTGCGGGGACGACACCACGAGGTGGATCTCGACGAAGCACTGGAACAGCTGGGGCGACTTTCTCCCCAGCGGCGTGCCGACCATCGAGGTGACGCCCGGTACAGCGCGGGACAAGACCGCCGGACCGTTTCTCCGCGTGGTGAGCATGGTTGACGGCGCGGGAGCGACGATCCTGCGAGTGCAAAGCGGACATGGAACGGTCGGGATCGATCAATCGTCCCCGTATCACTACATCGTCCGAAACGCCGCTGGCCAGGTGGTCAGCGACACACCGATGGGAGCGACCGGCGTCCATAGTGATCCCGATCGGACGCACGCGATCCTGCTCAGCGGCGAGGTTCCGGCCGCCGGTGCGGCGTCGGTATCGGTCACCGCCGCCGGCGTCACCCTGGCGACGCGCACCCGCAGCCCCCACGCTCCGCGGGTCAGTGTGATCTCGCCACGCGCCGGCGCTCGCCTTCGGCCAGGGGCCGCAGTGAGCGTCAGATGGCATGCCAGCGATGCCGACGGTGACGCACTGCAGGTGACCGTCGAGTACTCGGCCAACGGAGGCCGGACGTACACGATGCTCACCGACGGAGTGCACGGCAGCTCCGTGCGGCTCCCCGCGGCCGGGTTCAGCCGCTCACGCCACGCGCGCGTTCGCGTGACCGTCAGCGATGGGTTCAACGAGACCGTCGTGCAGTCGGGGGTGTTCGTCGCACCGGGCTCTCCACCTTCGGTGCGGATCATCGAACCGCGCGGTCGCGTCCGAACGGTTCAGGCCGCTCCTCTGTACCTGGCCGGCGACGCGTTCGCCGACGATGCCACCCAACTGCTCGGCCGCCACCTCACCTGGTACGACGGCCGCCGAATAATTGGCCGTGGGCCGACCGTCAGCATCACCGGGCTGAAGCCAGGCGCGCACAAACTGCGATTGGTCGCGACCGACGCCTACGGTCGTCGCGGAAGCGCTGCCATCGTGGTCGGCGTCAGAGCGTCGGTGCCTGAGCTCCTAGGCCTGAGTCTGCCCTCACGAATCTCCGCGCATGCTCGGCGGTTGAGGTTTGCCACCGCGGCCACGGTGGCCTGCACCTTGACCGTGAGCGGACGCACATTCCACGTCGATCGTCACCGGCGGCGGTTCAGCGTGACAGTACGACCCGGCAAGTCTCGTTTGCTCCTACGCTTCCGGCTCCGGAATGCCGACAGGACGGTCGTGCTTCGCCACCAGATCCTCCGGGGCTAAACACGATGCTCCGGTCTGCCGATACCGGTGACCGTGGGGTACAAACGAGGGGGAGAACTGATGAAGCGGGTCTGGATCGCGGCTCGGATCGTTGCTGCGGCGTGCGTTGTCCTGGCACTGGTGGCCGCGCCCGTGTCCGCGCAGGCTCGGAGCGCAGTCGGGCTCAACTCCATCAGCGCCAAGAAGAAGCCGGCGTCCCTCGTGACCTTCACCGGCCGCGCCGGCACGCGCGCCGGTCGCCAAGTCGTCGTCGAGCGCGAGATCGGCCGGAAGTGGCGCGCGGTCGCGCGCGGCCGTACCGCCTCACGCGGCACCTTCGCGCTGACGTGGATCACGCCATCGCGCGGCGGTGCGATCGTCGTCCGGGCCCGGCTCGGCCGGGTGGCATCGCGGTCGAAGCGGTTCCGGGTGCTGGCTCCGCGCAAGGGTTCTCACCTGGTGACCGTGTCGCGGAAGACCCAGGTGATCAGCCCGGCGACCGTGCACGCGGTTCCTGCGCCGGGGAAGTCCGGATCGGTGACCTACGCCGGCGGCAATGACGCGAAGGTCGGCCAGATCCTAGTCGTCGGTAAGGGCAAGGACACTCCCAACGGCTTCCTCGGTCGGGTGACCCGCGTCAAGCAGAGCGGCACCAAGACGGTCGTGACGACCGTGCCCGCAACGCTGCTCCAAGCGGTCCCCGACGGTTCAATGAGTCTGGTCGCGAAAGCGGTGACGGCGTCGCCCAGCGCACGGCGAGCGGCCCGGGCGACCGTGTCCTGCGAGGGCAGCGCCGGATTCTCAGTCACGCACACCGTGTCGTTCACGACGGGCCTCGACCTCGAGGCCGACTGGACACTCCGCGGTGGGTTGCAGAGCGCCAGCTTGACCGCCAACGCGAGCCTGAACGCGTCGGTCCAGGCGATCATCCGCGCGGCCGGGTCGTGCTCGTTGGCCCAGCAGACGCTGCTCAGCGTCAAGGGTCCGAGCATCGACACGTTCGTGGGCCCGATCCCAGTGGTGATGACCTCAAATCTGAAGGTCTACCTTGACGCGTCGGCATCGGCGCAGGCGCAGCTGAGCACCGGCGCCAGCGCCGGATTCTCCGCCGCGGCCGGCATCGGCTGGAAGTCCGGTAGCGGGTTCTACGGCATCCACAGCTTCAGCCCGCACTTCAGCTTCCAGCCGCCCGCGCTTTCGGCGAGCGCCGACGCGGCGGTGAGCCTGACGCCGACGGTCGATGTCCTGCTCTATGGCGTCGTCGGCCCGGAGGTCGCGCTGCGGACGGGTCTCGAATTCTCGGCGGATATCGCGCAGAACCCCTGGTGGTCGCTCTCGGTCCCGGTCGATGTCACCGCCAAGGTCTCGATCCCGCCGCTGGATCTCGAGAGCCCCGAGCTCGACGTGTTCCAACGCTCCTATCCGATCGCCGACGCCGGTGGACCCTTCGGGTCCAACCCCACTTTGCCGCCGGTGCACAACGTTGCCACCCCTGCCACGAGCCTTGCCGCCGGCTACGACCAGTCGTGCGCGCTGCGGGCCGCCGGCACAGTCGCCTGCTGGGGCGGCAACGGCAACGGCCAGCTCGGGCGGGGCGCAAGCGGCGGTAGCTCCACCCCGGTCGCCGTCAGCGGAATCACGGACGCCGCGGCGGTCGTGGCCGGCGACAAGCATACGTGCGCGCTACGGGTCGGCGGCGGAGTCCTCTGCTGGGGCACCGACAGCAATGGCGAGCTCGGAGACGGCGGCTCCAGCCCCACCAACTACTCCGCGGTGCCGGTGAGCGGAATCACGAATGCCGTCGCGATCGCCGCCGGCTCCACCCATTCGTGCGCCGTGCTCCAGACCGGGCACGTCGACTGCTGGGGCGCCGACGACCAGAATCAGCTCGCCGACGGCGGCGGCAACCCCAGTTCGTTCCCGGTCGACATCGGGGTCACGGGCGCGACGTCGATCGCAGCAGGCACCTTCCACACCTGCGTGGTGACGCACAGCGGCAACGTCGTGTGCTGGGGCAACAACGTCGACGGCTCACTCGGTAACGGGACGACCAACCCGGCAAGCGGCCCGGTCACGGTCAGCGGGATCACGAATGCGGTGGCCGTCGCCGCCGGCGCCGACCACTCGTGCGCGCTGCTGGCCACGGGCACCGTCTGGTGCTGGGGTCAGAACGGCTACGGGCAGCTCGGCAACGGAACGAACAACCCCAGCGCTGCCCCCGTCCAAGTCAGCGGTATCACGAACGCCACGACGATCGCGGCAGGCGGGGCCCACACGTGCGCACGCCTGTCGACCGGCTCGGTCTCGTGCTGGGGATGGAACAACTACGGGCAGCTCGGCGACGGAACGATGCCGACCAACCACTCCTCACCCGTGACGGTCACCGGGATCACGAACGCCAGCGCCACGACCGGCGGCCTCGAGCACACCTGCGCGCTGAAGACGACCGGTGGCCTCTCCTGCTGGGGATACGGCGGGGACGGCGAGTTGGGGAACCACGGCAACTCGACCAGCTCGACGCCGACGACGGTGGTCGGATTCCCGTAGGCCAAGCCCGGCGGGACACCGTAACCAGCGGCGCCCTGGGTCTCGTCGCTACGTCAGCAGCGGCAGGACGGCCTGCGGCGGCTTGTCCGCCGGGGCGAACATCGAGATGTCGGCCTGCTGGAGGATCTGCTCGTTGACACGCAGCCCAGAGACCAGCCGCGGAATCGACTGTGGCGTCGACTGCCAGGGCCGCGTCAGGTTGTCTGCGGCGTGCGTCGCCGCGATATCCATGTGGGTCTGCCGGCTCACGCGTGCATCTCCTTGATGACATTCGTGCTCGCCTTGAGCCGACTCCGTGTCGGCTCTTCCTCTCTTTAATCGCCCGGGTCCGATCGAACCTGAGGCACGTCATCGCTGTGCGAGGGCGACGACGGCCTCACGCCGTCCCATCAGCTACCGTCGAAGCGCTCAACCGCGCTCTACAGAGGAGGCTGCGCCGATGGAGCTGAGCGAAACGAAAGCGCGGCTGCTCGACGCATCGCTCGAGGAGTACGCGGACGAGCTGCGCAGCGCCGGCGAGGACGAGGCGGCAGTCACGCTCGCGTACACCCATAGCCTCCACCGGTTCTGGCGCCCTGCCCTGCGGATGTTGCCCGTGCGGTCTGCGAGCTCAGTGGTCGATGTCGGCTGCGGGCTTGGGATCCTCGCTTTTGAGGTGGCCGCGAACCTGCCGGTGCAGTTCGCGAGCGTCGACATCGATCACCGGTTCATCGGCCACGCCAAGACGCTGCGGGACCGGCTCTCCGGCGCCGGGTTCTTCGCCGCCGGCGCGAGGCTCGAATTCTCGGTGGGCGATGTCGGGTCGCTCGACTTCGCCAACGATTCCTTTGATTTCGTCTTCGTGCGGGAACTCTTCCAGTTCCTTCCAGACCCTGTGCACGCCGCCGGTGAGCTGTTCCGCGTCCTTCGACCCGGGAAATACGTGTGCGTCAGCGACATGGACGACCAATTGCGGATCACCTGGCCTCCCTCCAGCCCTGCCATGGACCGGCTCGTCTCGGCCGTGGCGGGCATCCAGCACGAACGTGGCGGCGACCGCGCTATCGGTCGCAAGCTCACGACCTATCTCCGCGCCGCCGGCTTCGACATCAACTCGCTTGTCGTGCTCCCCGAAGCCCAGCACCGGACGGTCGACGCCGGCGACGCTGAGCGGGCGCTGATCATCGAGCAGCTCCACGCCGCGCGTGAGCGCGTGCTCGAAACGGGGGCCATGGACAGCGACAGCTTCGACTCCGACCTTGCTGCGCTGGAGCACGAGGACCCGTTCGAAGAGTTCCGGATGAGCGCCAGGATCGTCGTGCTCGGCCAGAAGCCCCAACCGGTTCAGCGATCGTCGTCTGAACCCGCGAGCCTCGGCTTATGAGACGGGTCTGTGACTGCGACGGCAATTACGAGAACAGTTGCCTGAAGAAACGGGATAGGCCTCTTCCAACAATCCCGAACCGCCGGCATTCATTGGGCGGCGGACCCGAAGGTCGAGGCCTCTTGTACACGCGCAAAGCAAATCGAGAGCTGGTGACTGCTGTCCTCAGAGTGTGTCGGCCGTGCTGGCGTTCCCCGTGGTTGCGGGCGAGCACGGTTCGCCGCCGAGCCGCCGGAATCGACAGCCCATCGGCGAGGCCCGTGCTCTGGTCGTGTCCGCTACTTGCTCTTCGGCTTCTTCGGAGGCCGCGGCATGTCCGGCAGGTTTGGATGCGGGTTCTGTCCTCCACCCATTGTGCGCTCCTTCGGTTGATAGCTGTCACCCGAGATGATCGTCATCAGTGTGGGCCGCCTGAGCGCGGCCTAGCCGAACGATGAGAGCCATCGCGCGAGCGATCGCCGGCGTCCCGTGATCTCATTGAGCGAACCGCGCAACTGTTCATCAGAATCGCTGGAAAGCCCAAGCTGTGCGATCCTGACCGCCAGGCGCAGGCCGTCATCGACGTCTGCGTCGGGAGGGATGAGAGAGAGCAGCGCGCGTGCGCGGGCCCCATCGGGATGCTCTCGCGTTATGCGGCGAAGCTGGTTGACGCCTTTCGGCTCATGGCCGTGTAGCAGCAGGTGCTCGGCGTGGAGCTCGCAGAGGACCGCCGCGGGTTCCTGTAGGCGTTGGACGAGGGGTCGGGTAAGCGGATCGTTCTCGGCCCAGGTGCAGGATTCGGCGATCGCCGCATGGACCTCCTCGTGGAGGATTGCGAGCGGGAGGTAGAAATCTTCGGGGTGCTCGCGGTAGGCCCTGACGTACTCGCCGTGGACGATGACTTCCCGGCGCACGGCCGGGTCGGAAGCGATGCAGTGGGCGGCCTCAGCTCCGGTAAATGCGGCTCTGCCCCGGAACACGAGCGACTTCGGGTCGATCATCCAGATGCGGCACGGGCGTTTCAGGCCTTCAAGGCCCGTGATCTCGTGCAGCGCCCTGCGCGCTCGGTCCAGTGATCGCCGCTCATGTTGCCTGAGGCGCAGCCGCGGAATGGTCGTCGGTTCGCGACGCCGCGCGTAGGCGAACACGAGCGACCCAGGACTCTCGTGTTGGAGGCGGCGGGCGTCGGGGAGGAAAGCGCCAGGACACTCCTCCGCGAGCGCACGCCACAGATACCACCAGATCTGAAGCTCGGCGCGACCGGCTTGGTCTAGACCGTAGATCTCCCCGGGGGCGAGGAGTGAGCGGACCGCTCGCACCCCAGCCTCCGCGATGACTCGGGCAGCACGATCAGCTCCGAGTTCTCGGGTGCAGATGTCGACGAGGTCGGTGACAGCTGAGCTTCTGGAAGACACACCTCACAGTTGGATCGCGCATGCGTGGTGGTCAGATTCCTCTGCCGAGCGGAAACTCATCCTGGTCCGGCCATCTGCCGATGCTCAAGTCGTGACTCGGCTCATTCCCGCCGACCGCCGCCCGCAGCCTGAGGCCACCTTCCGCGCATTGATGAAACCGTCATGCCCCGCGCTGTGAAGCTGTGGGCGCTCGCCGCGGTGAGCGGGCTCGGCGCCGGAGCGGTCATGTATGTCTGGCTGGCCGATCACCACGACAAGTGGACGCGCGGCCGCCAACTTCTCTTGTGCGGAGGCTGCGCCATCGCCGCCGCGTTCCTGGCTGGCCTGGTCGCCCGCTGGCCGTGGCGACGCGCCGCCGCGTGCGCGCTTCTTGCGGCTGCTCTTGCCTGGCCAGGCATGTTCCTCGCACTAGCCGTCCGCTTCATCGTGACGCACGCCTACCGTTGAACTACCCGGAGCGATCGACGCTCTGGATGGGAGAACCCATCGCGATCACGGTCGCAACCGCCACGCCCACTGCGCTCGTCGTGACCATGTCTCTTCGCGGTCATGTCGGCGATCGCCACGGGCATCCTCTTCACGATCGTCGGTGCGATCGGGTCGAACCGGCAACCGAGGGCGTGCGAGCTACGCTGCGACACGATCCCGACGTGGCGCGGCTGTGTGTTGGTTACGGGCCGAGCAGTGCCGCTGGGATGACGGCGATCCCGTCCGGACGACGGTACGCGAAGCGGCCAGTGTTGATCAGGACGCCGTCGATCATCTGATCGCCGAGCCGCTCCTTCAGCCAGTGGAGATGCCTGACGTCGTCGTCGTCGGGCACCGCCGTGAGCTTGACCTCAATGGCCAACACGGCGCCGTCCTCGCGTTCGACGATCAGATCGATCTCGTGATCACCCCGGTGCATGCGCAGATGGCGAACCTCAGGCTCGGCGCTCTCGGCTGCCTGCGCGTAGACGCGCACTGACAAAGTCACGAGCGACTCGAACAAGGCACCAAGGCGCACGCCGTCTCTGGCCCCGGTCCGGCCGAGGCGGACGTTCGGGCCAGAGCCACGTCCCTCAAGCAGCCTGGAGGCGCTGGCACGTACGAGTCTGGCGGCCAGTGCCGGATCGGCCAATTGATGCTTTTCAGAGTCTCCGAGTTCGCCGAGCGGGTTGTTCTGAGGACGCCACGCCGGCACGGGGTCCGTTATGAACAGACGCCGCAGCGCGTCGCGGTACGGGATCGCCGTGCTCCGCGCCGGCTTCTCCGACTGGTTTGACGTTGCAGCAGCGCGGATCGCCTCAAAGCTTGCGGTAGTTGACGAAGCAGCCGCATACGCCGCCATCCACCGGCGCAACGCCTGCGGGTTGCGCACCTGTTGCCCGAGCGCGCTGAAATCCTTCTCGACGATGAGGGTCAGGTAGCTCTCCAGTTGATCGCGCAGCAGCGAGCCGCGATAGCGGCGTATCCCCGGGAATCCACTCTGGATGATCTCGTGCGTGTAGAACTCCAGACCGAGATCGGTCTCGCCCTGCACCGTTTCCGCCTCCCCATCAAGCAGTGCGCGAAGGCTCACGGAAGCCTCACCGAGCCGCTCGTACAGCGACATTGGACGAAGCCGGACCGTGACGATCCGCCCGGCGCCGGTGTGAGCCGGCGCGTCTCGTGGGTCTGCCGATCCTGTCAGGAGATAGCTCGCCGGCGCGGCACCGACGTCATCGGCGTTTCGCACGGCATCCCATACTGGCGGGTAACGCTGCCATTCGTCGAACAGAACCGGAGGCGCTGCGCTCATCGCAAGGTTCAGGTCGGCGGTGACGACCTGCAACTGTTCTGGCTCGTCGAGCTTGAACACCGACGAAGCGCGCCGTCTTGCCGTCGCTGTCTTCCCGACGCCCTTGGCGCCTTGCAGCGCCACTGCGGAGAACGCCGACTGGTAGCGATCGAGGATCTCGTCGATTATGCGGGGGCGATAGGTGAAGGCCCGTTCCACAGTCGCATAATACAGGTTTGGCCGGATCTACACTACAACTTCGGGCATATAAAGGCTACAAGTTCGGGCAGCCCTACGATACTGTTTCGGGCTCGACGCCAGCGCCGTCACGCTCCCACGAGCCCCAACCGTCGTTACCGGGTGCCGTAGGGCAGCTCTGCGTTCAGCTATGCGCTTCCGCATTAGAGACCGGCATATCCGCGTGCTCGGCTAATCGCGAGCACGAACACGACGATCAGCGCGAGCACGAACACGACGATCAGCAGCATGATGGCCACCACCGACACGACGACGACGACCAGCATCAGTGCCGCAGCGATCCCGGCGGCGGCGGCACCGCGGCGGCGGCACCGGCGGCGGCCTCAGTCCTGCTTCGGTGCGAGCACCTCGGCGTGAGACCCGGCGAGCACCGCCCGTAGCGCGTCGGCGAACGGCACGGGGTCGGGATCGGGGGCACGGACGGGACCGGGCGCGGGGCTGTTGCCGCGGCCACCCGGGCTGTGTCGCGCAGGTTCCGGGCGGATCATCGCCGCGTGCGCGAGCGCGTCGGCGAGCGGATCGCCTCCGGCTTTGCGGACGCGCGCGTTCTCGTCGTCGGCCTGGTCTTTGAGCGCGGAGAAGCCGTCGAGGCGCTTGTCGAACACGCTCGGTGTCGTCCACCGGGTTCCCGACTGCCAGGCCGCGTACTGGCTGCGGACGCGGCGCGCGTCGGCGGGCAGGCCCGCGAGCCAGACGCGCAGCGACAGCACCGCGAATGCGTGGAGCTCCTCGTCGTACAGATGCCGTTTCGCCGGGAGCCGGCCGGTCTCGGAGCTGTCGCGTCGGGTGTTGCGGTGAGGCGCGCCGGGGATGCCGGCGGTCGGGTAGCGGTAGCTGAGCCGCTTGCCTTTCCCGAGCGGCCGTGGCGAGTCGCTCGGAGGGTCGATGCCCTCCGCGCGAAGCAGCTCAGCGGCCGTGTCCCGGTGCGGTCCGACCGGTCCGGCCGGGGCCGCCAGGCGGGCGTTGCAGCTGGCGGCGAAGTGCGCGAGCGTCGGCTTCGAGGGCCAGGTTCCGTTGAGCGCGGCGTAGATCGCGATCATCTCGGCGACAGGCATGCCGGGCCGCTGAGGAGGCGGCTTGCGGCCGGGCCGAGGTTGGCGCACCGCCGACGGCATTTCGGCGAGGTTCAGCGCGTTCTCCCATTCCATGTCGCAGTAGGCGAGGATCTGGTTGCCGGTCGGCAACGTGTGTTCGAGGATCCCGTCGTCTCCGTGGAGCGCGCGGTCCTCCGCGACGAGCTCCTCGCGGCGGCGCACATACGCGCGCCTGGTGAGCGTGCGCGCGCTCTCGCGGGTCGCGACCAGCCACAGCGCGTGCACGACGA
The DNA here is from genome assembly GCA_963850335.1 of uncultured Solirubrobacterales bacterium. Lineage (GTDB taxonomy): Bacteria > Actinomycetota > Thermoleophilia > Solirubrobacterales > Solirubrobacteraceae > Palsa-465. The sequence continues at coordinate 131,724 of CAWKKY010000007.1, forward strand.
GCTCGTCGGTCAGGTCATCGCGCGTCTCCTCCCGGCGCAGCGCGGACAGCCACATGACCCGGTTACGCGAGGATCGCAGCGCGCCCGCGAGCAGCTCCGGCCACGGCACCGTCCGGCCGGCGAGCTTCTGAAAGCGCATCTGGATCGCCTGCGCCGTCGGGATCAGCTCAGGATCACGGCGCGGGTCGGCGATCCCTCGGGCGCGGTCGACGTCGAGCTTGACCGTGTTGAACAGCGTCATCGAGACGGCAGCCGCCGACGGGGCACCGCCCGAGCCGACGGCGGCGCGCGCGACCTTCTCGACCAGCCTCAGCAGAGTCTCGGGATCGTGCGTTGCCACACGCCCGCGGCGGCGGGCTCGGGTGATCGCTGAGGCGGAGGGCACGGTCTGACCGTAGTGCTCTGCCCGGACCGCTGGGTCGCGGCGCCTACGTCCGGGCCTCCCCGGAGGGCGGCCATTCGTACTCGTCGCACGCGCCGGCCGGGGACACCTCGATGACTCGGTTGATCATGAACTCGGATTCTGTGCGCGCGGTCTCGCGATGGTGAGCGACGATGTAGCTGAGGGCGGCCTCCAGGTGAGCCCGCATCTGCTCTGACGTGCCGAGCGGTATGTGGATGATCCCCCGGGTGGACGCCACGGCGGGCCACGAGAGCGAGGAAGTCGCCGATGTTGTTTGTGACGAGCACGCGTTCCTCGTCCAACGCCAGGCCGGCGACGGAACGATCGCGACTTCCGAGCCGCCCGCGGTCCCGCACGCTCGTCGCGTCATAACCGGCGGCGTGCGCCACGCCCGTCAGCGTCGGGGAGAGGTCTTCATCGACGAGTAACCTCACGGCCCTGGCCCCTCCATGGTCGCGGCGGCCGTCCCCTGCGCGGATGGGTCCGCGCATAGATCGCGGCAGCCTCGATCGCTTCGCGCGGGAGATGCGGGTAGTCCTCGATCACGTTCTCGATCGGCTCGCCGCCGTCCAATCGCGCGGCGACCGCCCTGACCGTCAAGCGAGTTCCCCGGATGATCGGCTCCCCCGCCTTCGTCTCCGGGTCGCGGATGATGAAACGATCACGCGCCTGGGCGTATTTCGCCGCCTCGCGCGCGCGAAGGAGAATCTCGGAATCGAGCTGAACCAACACTCTCGGTGCGAGCTCCAGCTCGCGCGCTCCGCGTAAGCGGGACAACGAGAGCCCGGAGATCCAGTCCCGGATGCGCCGCTTCTGGGACAGCGCAAGTGGCACCGTCTTCGAGATCTCATCAATCAGCACCACAGGCGCCAACTCCGTCTCCGCAATCCTGACCTGCCCCTCGATCCTCTGAACATCGATCACCCCCTGCTCGATCGCCTTGTTCACCGCTCTCACGGTGATCCCGCCGAGCTCCGCCGTCTCACGGACCGACAGCCACCGCTTCCCCGCGCCGCGCGTACGCGAGGACCTCGACACTCGCAGACCTGTGCTGTTCCTCGACGATGTTCCTGTTCCTCGCGGCATAATCTTTCCCTCCTGAGGGAAAGGATAGCGGACGCGGCGTTGCCCGCCCTCTTCTCGGTCGGGTCGGTCTCCCGGCCGACCGCGGGGGCATGCGTGACCGTGCCAGCCATCGAGGAGCGTCAGCTCACCTCGCGCACGATCGCACCGAACCCGCCGAACCGCGCCATGCTGCTCGGCGCCGGCCAGTCCGTCCCGCGCCGCCAGCGCAGGTACGCCTGCCGGCTCATCGACTTCTCGGCCTCGCGCTGATCGGAGATGAACAGCGCAATCGCCCGGCGACAACGATCTGCGGTCACCGGGCGGCGGCGGTTGCGGCGCTGCGGGAGCGCTCCGGGAATACGGCCGCCGGGCGGCACGGTGAAGCTGACTCTGCGCCCGTGCACTGGCCTGATGTCCCCCGGTTCATGTCCGGCCGATCGCAGAAGCTCGATCGCCCGGTCCAGGTAAACGCGCCAGAGCACCCCGGCGGGCGCGTTCGCGAGCCGCGCGTCGCAGGCGGCCATGAACCGCTCCAGCGTTGTGCGCGACGGGAACTCGCCGTTGAGCGTCCAGAAGCACACAATCGCGTCCTCGACCGGCATCCCGCGAGCCGTCGCGAGCTCCGGAGCATCTGTCCGCTCCGCGTGAGGCAGCGGCAGCAGCGCGACGCGCAGGACCGCCGACCAGTCGCCGCGTACGAGCCGCCGGAGAGTCCGCGGATGGGGCAGCGGCATCCCGCGCTCGTCGGGATCGGCTTTCACGATCGCGCGAGCGCGCCGGTACTCGCGCTCGCTGACGGTCTCGGCCGCGAGCACGAGCGCGCCTCTCCGGAGGGCACAAAACGCCAGCAGATACTGACTGAGCACGGTCGGCGTCGGCTCCTGCATGCTCCGAGCCTAGGCGCCTGACCGGACCGGCGGCCAGCGTCACATATGCGGCGTTCATGTCGAACCAGGATGACGACAGCCGCTGTCGCTTGTAGACCCCCTGTGTCAACCCTGGTTGGTGGTGGTAGCGACGGTCGGTTTGCCGTCAAGCGCTGCGCGCTCTGCCCTGCGGGCAGCCTGCGGTGACGGCGGCGCCGCGCCGTCGCTGATGTGGCTTGTGAGGTCGGCCCCGGGAGGGGCCGACGGATGGTCAGGCTGCGGCGGCGATCACGCGCTTGTAGCGCGGTGTGCTGCTCAGGGTCGTAGGTGTCGTGGTCTTGCCAGAGACGCCAGATGACCTGACACCAGGCGCGGCCGAGGATCCGGGCGGCGTGTGGGATGGCTTGCGCCGCGGGCGCGTGCCCGGTCATAGATATCTGCCGCCCATGGGTTGTGGTGGCGGCTTGAGTCCGCGAGCGTGTCGAACGCGGCGCGGAGTCGGTGGTCGCACGCCCAGCGGAACTGGGCGCGTTTGGCTTTGCCGGACTCGACCGCGACCGGGCACTGGCCGCCATCGGCGGCGAGCGCGCGATAGGTGGGGTAGCGATCGCGGCAGTCACCGATCTCGGCGAGCATGCTCGCGGCGCACAGCCACGAGTCGTGCGCGATGAACAGCGAGCGGAACGTCCGCCCGTCCGGGTGCGCGTTGAGGGCGTGGCGGATCTGGATCGTCAGCTCGCTGATCCGGGCAACGATCGGCTCCAGGGCGGAGACGAGCGCGAGCACGATTCCGCGGCGGGTTTGCATTTCGAGCTCGCCGGCGCGGCCGTCCGCGCCCGCCCGCAGCCGTTCGAGCAGCTCGCGGGCCGGCTTGCGGCCGGGATAGCCGTGGCGCTTGAGGAACGCCGCCAGGCGTTGCTCCCCGAGGCCGCGGGCATCGACCGGGCTCGGATAGCGGCGCAGGAACGCCAGCGCGATCTGCGAGTCGACGCTTGAGAACACCTTGCTCGCGCCCGGCCAGAAGGTCGCGAGCTGATCGCGCAGCTGGTTCGCCAGACCAAGCCGGGTGCGGACCAGGCTCTCGCGCGCGCGGGTCATCGCCCGCAACGCCTTCGTCTGATCACCGTCGGGCACCAGGATCCGGAAGCGATGACTGTCGGTGCGGGCAAGCTCGGCGAGCACGAAACTGTCAAAGCCGTCTGACTTGCCGCCCGCGGCGCGATAACGCGGCCGGCTCGCCTTGACCTGGTTGGGATGCACCGCGATCACCGCGAGCCCGGCATCGAGCAGCCGGTCGATCAACAACCCGTCCGGCCGCTCCAACGCCACCAGCTTGACGTCCAAGCGCACCAGCCGACTGCACAACGCGCGGATCCCGGTCTCGTTGTGCCGATAGCGCCGGCCCTCCACGATCCGGCCATGCTCGTCGACCACGCACACCGCGTGCTCCTCGCTGGCCCAGTCCACACCTGCGAACCGCAGCTCACTCATCACCCTCACCATCCTTCGGACAACTGGTTGACAGGGGTCGGCGCGAGGTACCCTGGCGGTTGCTTACTGATGGCGCTCTGGGCGCGACCTCCTGTTGCCGCTCAACGGGCACCTCGACGGAACGTCGGGAGGCGCTGGTCTAAAACGGGCCCTCTGCACGGGCAAGCCCAAACGGCGCTCTCCCGACATCCGCCGACCAACACAGCTTGACCAGTAAGCCCTTTGCGGGAGGCGGCGCCCTGTGCGAACTTCGGCGATTCACCTCTGAGGGGGCGGCGGCGCTCTTTCGATCGACGCAAAACGATCGTGTTTTGGTGTCGAGTGGATCGGAGGGGTTGTGGGCAAAGGTCGCGGGTGCGGGAGCGTTATCCGCTCTGCCCCGCGATGTACCGCGCATCGATGACCCGTAACGCCCCGCCGGCTGTCGCGTAGCAACCATCGACAGTTCCCCCAGCATTGGGGATCGATGCGACCGCGACCCCGCCGAGCGCCACAAACAGCGCCGAGCCGCCCAGCACCGTCCCCAACGACGGCCTGTTCAGCCCATGGAATCTCCTGAACATTCAGCCCACCTCCCAGGTGGCGCCCGTCGAAACAATGACACCGACCAAACCGGCAGCACCCACGCGTCGCCGGGAATGGCCGCGGCTGCCGCGAACTCTACGACACCCGACCGCCAACACCCAAACGTTCTGCCAGGCGTCGCGGTCAGGGCCAGCGGGACGCAAGCGACATGGTTCACCGCTTCCTCATAGATCGAGTGGGGGCAGCCGCTTATCGGCTGATCGGTGGCGGCTAATCGTCTGGGGAGCCCGCACGAGCATCTCGTACGCCTGCGAGTACGTCCCATGCCCATTCGATCGCCGCCAGGATCCAGACAATGAGCACTGCGACGTAGGCGTCGTGTGCGCACGCGCCCCAAGACTCACCAAGCACCAGACGACCGAAGCCGAACGCGAGAGGCGCCGCTGCAATTGACAGCAAGATCCACATCGGCACGCCGAAACTTGTGATCCGACTTCGCAACCGTCGACCTCGTCAGACGAGAGATGTCGGCCGCATGATTGCGAGCGCGGTCGAGGACCGCAAGCCCCGCCTCCTGGTTCGATCGATCACCGGCAGCGACCGTCTCTTGCGCTCGGCGGCGGCCCTGCTCAAGGTGTGGCTGACACCAGCCCTTAGGGTGGGTGTGCGCAGCGAGGATTCGGCGCGATACTAGAGTTGCACCGGTCTCACAACGGAAGAAGCGCAATGCTTACGAGAAGGACATCGAAGGTTGGCGTTGCAGTCGCGATGGCGGTCGTCGCGGTGACCGTCTCGATCGCCGTCGGCGTTGCCGATGGCCAGCACGAGCCTGGCGCGGAAGGCTCAGGGCACGCAGGCACGGTGCCCCGTGCGCTTGCTTCGTCCTACCGATTCCTCACATCAGCCTCTACGCCGCGGCGGCCCACGGGCGTGGTGCGCGTCAAGGGGGTGCCCGGCGGCGAAGTGGTCGTGTCACGCGGAATTGAAGCCGGCACGATTGGCCACGAGCGGCTGTGGATGGTGCTCCACCGCTTCCAGAGCTGCATCGAGCTTGACGACGGGGGCGGTGCGTGCGGGGCCAACTGGCTGGTTGCCCGGCAAGGCCTCTTGGTGATGCTTGTGCCGGTCTCCGGAGCGGCTCCGACCATCTACGGCATCGTCCCTGACGGTGCGAAGGTCACCGGCCGAGCCGCTGCGGTCACGCAATCGGGCAACGTCTACACAGTGCGGCCAACGTCACGCCAGACGGGACACGTCACGATCCGGACGGCACGAGGACGGACGGTCAGCATGACCATCCCGCCGGCCACCGGGCATCCCCAATAGCACACCAACGCGCTCGTACCATCGCTTCCGCTTCGATCGGCGACCGGCAGATTGCTGTGTGCCGGTCGGGTTGCGCCGCTCGGTTTAGCAGGCAACTGTTCCGGGGCGTGAGGCGGCGTTGCCGCCGCACCATCCGCCGGCTCGCCCGTTGCTGTCGCGGGTCCCGACCACGATCTTGAGCGTCGCGCCGGTGGCGGAGTGCCAGGTCATCGTGGGGTACACGTTGGCGCGCGGCTGCGCGACTGCTGTCGCGAACACGTTGCCGACGACGTCGGCGGTAACGGTGCGGCTCGGCGAACCGCTCGCCGCCGGATAGCGAAGCGTCACGGAGGCGACACCGTCGGGGACAACGCCGCTGATGTACCCGTAGACGCTGAGCAACCCAGCACGTCCGATTTGGCTTGCGGTGGCGCCGCACGTGCCGCCGTTCGCGTACTGGCTGTTGGACATCAGGCAGACCCCACTCTGGGCGGCCTGCCGTCGGAGCGCTCGCAGTCGTGCGATCTCCTGGTCCTGCAGAGCGAGGACCCGGCTGCGCAACTGGGACGGGACGTGGGGAAGCTCGGCGCGCATGGCCGTTCTGAGCGCCGTGTCACACGCCGACGCGAATGTCGGGCCATGGAATGTGGAGTCGGCCGGGACGACGTAGTACGACACGCCGGCCGCGACCCGCGCGAGTCGGATGTAATGGACGTATGTTTCGCGTGCGTGGCCCGCGTTCTGGCGAAGCGCCGCCGGGAGTTTGTCCGTCGGCTGCGCCGGACGACGCAGCACGCCGAGCAGCGAGAGCAACGCCCGGTTCGGCGCGCCCGGTCGGGTGGCTGGGACGACACCGCGCACCGGGCGACACGCGCCGCGGCCCATGACCTTCCGATCCACGGCGCGAACGTAGCTCAGCGCTTGCGCGTCGCCTCCGGGAGGATGCACACCCGGCGAGGACTGGCTGCCATGTCCATGCCTGATCATCACGACCGCGAACACCATCACCGCAATCGCCGCGACGACCGCCACCAGACTCGGCGCGGCCTGCCCCGCCCGGCTCAACAATCGCATCGCCCCGCGCTCACACCGCTTCGGCCGCGCGGCAGCGCCGGACTGCCGGCGGGCAAGCTCGTGAAGTTGGCGCTCGAATTCCGGAAAGATCGTCATGGTTCGGCTCCCAGCCGGTCGCGGATCTGATCCAGCCCCCGTTTGACGCGCTGGCGCACGACGCTCGGCGAGCATTCGAGCGCCGCGGCGAGCTCCCAGTACTCGCGCTCCTCGATCACCCGCCCGAACACCGCTACCCGCACCACCTCAGACAAGCCGTCCAGCTCCGCCAACGCGACGTCACGACGTGACGCCAAAGCCTCAACGCGATCAAGCGCCTCGTCCTCCAACACCAGCACCTCCATCCCGAGCCGCTGCCGCGCCTCGTTCTCGACCCGGCCGCGTTTGATGCTTCGCAACAGCAGGTTCTGGGCGATCCCGAACAGCCACGCGCGCGGCTCGCCCAACTCAGGCACAAAGCGCGGCAACGACTCAAACGCCGCCGCAAACGTCTCGGCCATCAAGTCAGCGGCCGCCTCCGAGGACCGACACCAGCGAGCAAAGAACCTCAGCACCTCCCGCTCGTGCCGGCGATAGAACTCGGCAAACGCATCCGGATCCCCCGGCACCGCCGCAAACAACTCGACATCTGACCGCGAGCGCAACCGTCTCATCACATAGTCCTTCACCGATCCCAGAGATCCGTGACATCAATCCACGACGCCGACCTCAAGCCGCCACGGTATCTCCCGCCGTGACCTCACGCGGAACGACAACCCAACCAGCAACGTCGCTTCCGGTTCGATCGAGAAGCAGAAGGCGAGGCGATCCAGGCGCGGGTGGCGCCGCCGCTGGCGATCGTCGCCGTGACCGCGGACCGATACCCGAACGCACAATTGATGTAGGAGCTCCGAACAGGCGGACGCTCCCGAATAGATTCGCCGACAGGGAAGGAGGCGCCGTGGTGAGTGTGTTCGTCAGGAGCGTGCGCGAGATGGTGTGCGCTGCGCGTTGCGCGCGCGGGCGATCACGGCGGCGCAGGCCGGCGCTGATCGAAGACATGCCAGCGCAGCCATTCATCCTCGAACAGCTCGCTGAGCCCGATCCGGAGAACGGTGGCGCAGTTGACGAGCTCGCGGAGGTTGACCTCGCCCGGGTTCGTGTTGTGCTCCAAGCACCAGTACGCGGACACGGACAGGCCCGTGAGCTCGGCCATCTCCGCTTGCGTGAGTCCCGCGTCGAGGCGGGCGCGTCCGAGCTTCGTCTCGGCGGTTGCTTTCAGAGGACGACCTCGCCGGCTTCGCTGCGCGCTCACAGCTGCTGCACGCTAATGCACTGCCGCTCTGCGAGGAGAACCCGGACAGGGGCGCATGCGGGCGGTGAACCACGCTTGCAGGAAACGGATCGTCCTATCTATGGTCAGATCAGACCGGTCACACATCTGACCGGTCAGAATTGCCGAACCACAACCCGGCCGCCGTGAGCTCGCCGGGGCGATGTTCGGCGCTTCAGCCATGACCTCAACATCGCCCACCCTGCCGTCCGCGAGTACTGAGTGCTCCGCCGCCGCGCGCAAACGCGTGCGCCGCCGCCACGCCTCGGCATACGGGGTCAAGGGCGCGACCGAGTTCTCCTCCGATCCGGTGCTGAAGGACCCGGTGCAGGTCATCCGCCTGTTCAAGACGTTCGCGCCGGTCGCGTGCGAGCAGCTGATCGCGGACACCTCCCCGGTCCGCTATCGCGGTCAGCCGGGCGCGCCGCGGATCAAGGGCTCGTGGGCGCTCGCGTTCTTCGCGCACATCATGACCGGGGACCCGGACTGGCAGCCGTGGTATCACGAGCAGCAGTCCTCGGGCATCTGGGAGGAATGCGGCTTTGAGCAGACGCCGTCGTGGCAGACGACCTACCTGCGCTTCTGCGAGCTCGAAGACCCGCGGTACGTCGCCGCGTTCGAACGCGCCGCCTACCGGTTCGTGCGGACCTGCGCCCAGCATGTCCCGCACGCGTTCGACTTCGTGCACACCGACGGCTCCCCCGGGCACTCGCACACGAAGCTGGAGCACGCCTGCCCGAACAAGATGTTCTGCCAGACCCGCACCGGCCAGGTCGCCCAGCATGTCGCCAGAGCATCCGAAGAAGTGATCAACGACGACCGCCACGCACGCTCAGCCCAACCCGAGCCCGAGGACCCGGACGCGCCACCGGACAACAAACTCCATGTGCTCTCCGATGAGGAAGCCCGGGCGCTCGGCCTGGAGGACTGGCGGCGCTCGCGCTACTACACGTTCGGCAAACGTGGGCACATCATGCGCTCGCGCGACAAGAGCGCCGGCGTGCGCATGTACCGCGCCGGCAAGCGCTCCAAGAAGAAGGTGTGGCTCGGCGGCTACTTCCTGCCCGCCGTCTCTGACTATTTCTGGGCGCCGTTCGCCGTTCACTTCTTCGCCGCCGACATCCAGGAGCACCTCGGCTGGCCAGAGCTCTATGAGAAGGCGATGAGCGCGCTCAACGAGAACCCTGAGAACCCCACGCGCCGGATCGTCGGCGTGATCGCCGACCGGGCGTTCACCAATCGGACGTTCATCGGCGAGAACACCGAGCACGGCGTCGCGAGCATCACCCCTGAACGCGATCTCCCCGGCGGCAAACCGTGGAGCGACTTGCGCGACGACGACGGCCGCTGGGACGAACACGGACCGAGATGCAAATACTGCGGCGGGCCCTCAGCGCCCGCGAGCGGGCCCGGCGAGGGATTCGCGATCACCGGCTCCGGCGACCCCCGGATCGCGTACCGCTGCGCGCTCGGCTGGACCGAGGACTGCCGTACGAAGATGCAGACGATCAGCTGCCGGCGCGAATACCGGGCACTGTTGCCGATCGGCCGCCGCGCCCTCCTCTACCACGACCTGCTCGCCTCCCACCGGCACTTCGAAGGCGTCTTCGACGCGTGGCGTGACCGCTACGCCGTGTCCGGCACCTCGAACGCGACCCGCTCAAAACGGCGCGTCGCGATCAACGCGCAACGCCTCCGCGGCGCCGCCGCACTCCTCGCCGAATGGTTCCGGATCTGCGTGCGCCAGGGGTATATCGGCAACCACTCGCGCCTCAACCCGCACCAGCCGGTCAAACGCGCGCGCGGCGACAGGCTTCGCGACAAGATGAAGGCCTACCGGCGCACGCATAAGCTCGACCTGCCGATCGGACCGAAAGCCGCCCTGCTCCCGATCGGCAAGCCGCAGACCGGCAACGCGAACGCGCCGCCGGGCTAGCAACCGGGCCCGCCGCCAGCCGCATCTCGCAGCACCACCATGAACCGCCCGCCGGAGGAGATTCCACGGGCGGTTTCCGCGTTCCCAAGCGCCCTCAGACGCACGAAAGCCGCCTTTCGGCGGCTGACGGCTGGGCGAGACCGGATTGGCGACCGGCTCTCAGTTTTTGCCGCTCTTTCCAGGCAATTATTGGAAGAAATGCCTGCAAGAGGCCGGGATAGCGGGGGCGGGATTCGAACCCGCGACCTTCGGGTTATGAGCCCGACGAGCTACCAGACTGCTCCACCCCGCGGCGGACGTACGATGATAGCCGAACTTCGATGAGCTTGGGGACCGGTTTAGCGACTACGGGTAGGGTGCGGGCATGTCTTTGACGAACGGTGCAGGACCCACGAATGGTGAGCTACGACGGGTCGGCGTTGTCGTGCATCCCACGCGCGACGTTGACGAGCCGATCGGCGAAGTGCTCGGTTGGGCGCGCGCCAGGGACGTCGACGTCGGACAGATCGCGTTCGGGGACAGCGGCCGAACGGTCGCAGAACAAGTCGACCCGGACGAGCAGGACCTGATCGTCGCGATCGGCGGTGATGGGACGACGCTGCATGCGATTCGCAGCGGCTCGCACAAGGAGCGACCCGTGCTCGGCGTTGCGTGCGGAAGCCTCGGGGCGCTCACGACGGTCCCGGCGCAACACATCGGCGCTGCCCTTGACCGCTTCGCCCGCGGGGACTGGGTCGTCAAAAAGCTGCCGGCGCTCACGATCCACGTGGATGGTGACCATGTCGATCAGGCGTTCAACGATCTCGTCCTCGTTCGGCAAGGCGAAGGGCAACTCCGCGTCAGCGCACGGGTCGACGGGACTCTGTTTGCGCGGTTTGCCGGCGACGGATGCATTGCCAGCACCCCGGTCGGGTCAAGCGCGTACACGATCGCAGCCGGCGGCCCGCTGCTCCCGGTGGGGCTCAAAGCGTTTGCGTTGACGCCATTGCCGACACATGGAGGATTCCGGCCGCCGCTCGTCGTCCACGGCGAGTCGGAGCTCGAGCTTGAGGTGATCTCCGGTTACGGCGGCTCGCGGCTCGAGATCGACGGTCAGATCCGCAAGTTCGTCGCGCCGAGGCTGTCGATCCGGTTTGAGGAGAACGCGGCGACGGTCGTGAGCTTCCCGGACCAGCATCCGTTCCTCACCCAGCTGCGCAACCGGGGAATCATCTCGGACAGCCCGCGGATCATCGCCGACGACGAACGGAACGGCTCCACGGTTTCGTGACGAAGCCGTGACCACGCGGCACACACTTGGTGCTGAGTTGACACATCTATGTCTTGAGTCGTCACACGGTTCTCGCGCATGCTTCTGGCATGGCAACGCTCAAGCAGAAGATCGAATGCGAGATGAAGGTGCGCGAGATGCTCGACGGCGCCGATGTCCCGCCACCGGACCACATCGAGTACGGCTACTGCTGCATCCGGGTGTTCTGGATCGAGCCGAAGGTCGTGCTCGTGGTCGACATCGACGACTTCCCTGACGACCTGGCGTCGCTCGGGGTCGAGGCGCTCGACTTCGGTGGGCGGGGGTGACCGCCCGTCAATAGAGCCGTAGACATGGCCGGTGCCAGAGGATAGGTTTTGGCCGGGCAGCCAGGCGAAGGCACAGGTGAGCACTCGGGGTTCAGCGTGGGTCCCGGAGCGGCTCTGTTGGGGCCTGGCGCACCGGAGACTGACGACAGCTGGGTCACAGCTCGATCGGTCGACGGGCGCCAGGCTCTTCGTCCTTGGTGGCACGCTGACATCGGCCTTGCGGGTAGCGTCTGCGGTCGATGCTGTTCTACGAGCCGGACAAGCGGGATCGGGACGTGCTGCCGCACGATCCGTTCAAGGCGATCGTGGCGCCGCGGCCGATCGGGTGGATCTCGACGCTGAGCACCGACGGTGCGGTCAACCTGGCGCCGTACAGCTTTTTCAATGCGATCGGCGAGGGTCCGCCGATGCTCGCGTTCTCCAGCCACGGTGCGAAGCACTCGGCGACGTTCGCGGGCGAGGTCCGGGAGTTCGTGTGGAACCTCGTCACGTATGACCTGCGCGAGCAGATGAACGCAAGCTCGGCACCGCTGCCGCGCGGGGAAAGCGAATTTGAGCGGGCGGGACTGGAGATGGCGCCGTCACGGATCGTTGCGCCGCCGCGAGTCGCCGCCGTGCGGTGCGCGATGGAGTGCCAGGTCGTTCACGCGGTCCAGCTCCACGACATCCACGACGACCCGGTCGATCAGCACCTCGTGATCGGTCAGGTCGTCGGCGTGCACCTCGACGAGTCCGCGATCGACGAGGACGGGGTCGTCCGCACGCTCGGCCTCAAGCCGATCGCGCGGCTCGGAGGCCCGGGCGATTACGCGGTCGTTGACAACGTCTTTCAGATGCGGCGCCCGAGCCGGTAGCTCACGGCACCGTCGGTCTCGTCGGCATCGACGCGGCCGGCCTCGGCCAGGAGATCGAGGTGGCCCTGCACGTTCGCCAGCCCCATGACCAGCCGGGCGCCCTGAGGCTGCCACTGCAGTCGCTGGGCGATGTCGTACGGGGTGACCGGGGCGCCCGACTCCGACAGGATCGCGGCGATGTCCTCGGCACGGTCGCGGCCGTGGGATCGGAGCCGGTCGGCGAGCAGGTCGACGTCGGTGAACGGGCTGCCGTGACCTGGGAGCAGCATCTCCGGCTGAAGCGCGGCGAATCGGTCGAGACCAGCGAGATACTCGACGAACGGGCGGCGGCGCCCCGTCTCGTCGCCGTCGACGAGCGAGGGAACCGGGATGATCCGAGGGAGCAGGTGATCGCCCGTGATCAGGAAGCCGTCGCGCGGGTCCCACAGCAGCAGGTGGCCATCGGCGTGGCCGGAGCTGAGCAGGCAGACGAACTCGCGCCCGCCGGCGCGCAGGCGATCGCCCTCGTAGACCGTGAACAGGGTCGTGGGATCGGCGAACTTGACGACCCTGGCGAGGACCGCGTCACCGGACCCGACAAGTCCGGCGGCGACGGCCTCGGGCACGCCGAGGCGACGCAGGAGCACGTACGCCGCGCCGGAGTCCCGCGCGGTCGTCAGGCGCTCGCGCTCGGGCGCGCCGCAGACGATCCGCGCTCCGGCGCGGGCGGCGACCACCGCTGCGGCGCCGAAGTGGTCCGGGTGGGCGTGAGTGATCACCACCTGCTCGACGTCGGTGAAGCCGAGACCGTGCTCGTGAAGAAACCCGGCGAGGGACTCGAGTGAGCCCGGCTCGAGCGTGCCCGGATCAATCAACGTCACCGGCGGATCGATGAGCAGATAGCAGTTGACGTGGCCGACGCGGAACGGCGTCGGCAGGTCGGAGCGGTGGACGCCTCCAGGGAGTGTCGAGACGAATCGAGGGAGCATCGCGTCCATCGCGACGCAGTATCCCGCGGCGGCCGGTGATCCGCGGCCGACGCCGACGGCGAGGCTGCTGTCCTTCTTCCGCGGCGGCCCAGCCGGCCTATTCAGACGTGGCTGACCGGGTTCGCGTAGGTGCGGAAGTCCGCCTCGAACTTGTCCCAGTCGATGCTGAGCCCGCCGAGTGGCGGTGGCTCCTGATCTTCGGGTGGGTTTCCCCAGCCTCCGCCACCGCCGTCCTCAGGGGGCGGGCCGTCATCGGCCTCGGTCGCGAATGCGATCGCGAGCGAGAGGAGGCCAAACGGGAGCATGATCGCGGCAATCGCGTCGAACGCGACGGCAAGCGGCGTGATCTTGCCCATCGTGATCAGCTGGACGGTGGTGAGGACGATCGCGGGGACGAGCCAGGCAAACGCAAACTTCGCGAGCACGGTGTCCCGCTTGGGCTGACTGCGTTCGGCGTTGAAATCGCGGTCATTCATGGCACACCCCCCGGGGCAAGTCCAAAGCTTCGTGTGCGCCTTCCCGGAACACATACAAAGTCTCGGCATTCTGGGCTGGAGCAACATCCGCCCGAATCGCCGGTCGGACCGCGTAGTTCGCCGCAGCCACGGCGGCACGGGGCCACCGTGCGGGTCAGCGACGAGCGGCGCAGTCAGCGCAGGCGATGCCCGGCGGGCGCCATTGCCCCGCGAGGACCGCACGCGTCGGTACGTAGAGCCGCAGCACGACGATGAAGCGCCCGGCGGGTGCGGGCAACCAGCTGCTCTGACCGTGCTTCGGCGCGTTGTGCTGGAGCGAGAGAGTGAACGAGCCGCCCGGGCCCGGCGTCAGGTTGCGGTCGCCGAGGGCATAGCGATCGAGCGCGTTGGCGTAGAGATGACGACCGGCGTTGTACATCGTCACCGACCAGAACGCCCGGGCCGGAAGCCGGTGCGCGAAGCGAAGCACGTAGCGACGCCGACCGGTCAACGAGTGGCCGAGGCCGTCACGCTCGGTCATGAAGTAGACGGCCTCGTCCGGCGTGTTCGCCCACAGCGCGTCGTGCGCCGTCGCGGCGCGCTGGTTCCAGTCCGAGCCGAATCGCCCGATGTCGGCGGTGGGGATCTCCCACCCGGCGTGCTCGTGCTTCGGACCGGTCTCCAGCTGCTTCGCGAGCGCGGCGACGCGAGCGGGTCCGGCATTGATGCCGCGGATCAGCGCCGCGCGGATGTCGGACGGCAGCCCGGTGACGGCACCGGATCGGCCGGCACCGATTCCGAACCGCCCGAGCCCGGCGAGGGCGCCACGCTCCGCAGCGCTTGGCGGATCGGCGGCGAGGAAGCTGTCGAAGTTGTCCAGGAACGTCGTCCCGCCGGTCAGCGGCGGCGTTGCGCCTCGGGTACTCGAGGCGATCACGAGCGAGTGGTGCGGGGCACCGCCGCCAGCGAGTGCCGAGAGCGGCGTCATCGTGTAGGAGGCGAGCACCGCGGAGATCGCGGTGGCCGACTCACCCGGCTTGACGAGCGTGCGCCCGAGCAGGAGCGCGTCCGGCGTCGGGCTGTGAATCGTCCGGTAGCCGGGGACGGAGCCGGGGTGTGAGGGGCCGGCGATCGCGTAGGCGCCGGCGTGCGTCCCGGTCCTCCGGGTTCCGATGTAGCCGAACACGTTCGTGTACGCGTCCATGAGCTGGAACACGTAGTAGCGCTGCGGCGAGGCGGGGACGCCGACGATCAGCGGGCCCGCACGCAGGTCGAGCCGCGACACGGTGTAGACCGTGTCGACATTCGGGAGCACGACGATCTTGTTCGCGGGGGTGCTCAAGCCGGCGACGCCGACGAGGGAATTGACCGGGAAGACCGCCTGAGAGGCGCGGCTGATGAGCGGCGGGAAGCCGTGGACATAGGCGGCGATCCCGGCGTCGTAGGCGGCCTGGCGCTCGGACTTCGACGACCCAGCCGCAACCGTCACGCACATCAGCGCGACGACGGCGACGACACCCGAGATGGCTGCTCCCCGCTTCAGCATCGAACACTGAAAGGTACACGCGGCGTGCCAAGAGTCCGTCTTGGCCGAAACGCATGTGAGCTCCGGCGATCCGGCGAGCTTTCGTGCGTTACGGCGATCTAACGACCGGAGCGCAAGAAAGCGCCGAGATCGCCCGCCGCCCACGTGCGTTGTGGTCGTTCACCCGCCGCTCACATGCGAAACGGTCGACCAAACCACCCGTATCAGGCGCTCGCCGAACCGTGACCCGACGCGGCGCACGGCGCGGCGCGGCGCACGGCGCGGCGCGGCGCCGGCGCGGCGCGGCGCACGCCGCGACGTCACGCGTCCGGTGTCGGGAGGCCGCCCCGGTGGATCTCGCCCTCGCCGAGTTCGGCGTAGTAGTCGCCGGGCTCGTCGGTGTGGATCTGCGCGATCGTGCGAAGGCCGGTCGGCTCGTCGAGAGTGCCGGCGGCGATCGAGATCGTCTTGCGGTTGAACGCCTGCCAGAACACGCTCGCGCCGCAGCGATTACAGAAGCCGCGAGCGCGACCGTCGGCCTGGTACCAGACGAGGGTCGCGTCGGCGACGATGTCGAGGTCCTTGGCCGCGCACGCGGTGTAGGCGCCGACGTGACCGTGGGTGTGCCGGCAGCGGGAGCAATGGCAGACGACGACGTCACGGAGCGGGCCGTTGACGATGTAGCGGACCCCGCCGCACAGACAGCTCCCCGAATGCAGCTTTACCGACACGTCACCCTCAAACCTAAACGTCGACCACAAGTCCCGGGTTGAATTCCGCCACCGGCTCCCCGGGATAGCCGCGCGGGTTGCTGAGCACGCGGGTGCCGTTGACGTCGAGATCGGCGGCCCGGTGGGTGTGCCCGTAGATCCACAGCTGAGTCCGGTCGCCGGCCATCAGGTCGGTGACGTCGCTGGCGAATGCCCCCGCGATCGAGCGCAGCAGGCGGTTCTCCGGCTTGCCCCGGATCACCGGTTGATGGTGGGTGACGACGACCGTCGTCCCGTCGAAGTCCTGGGCGAGCCGGTCGGCGAGCCACGCCCGGGAGGAGACGTGGAGCATCCGCGTGTCCGCCGGGGTGAGGGTCCGCCCAGCGGGCCCGAACGTGATGTGCGAGAAGTCGTTGACGACGCGCTCTGAGAGCCGCATCGAGGCGTGCCGGGCCTCGGGGCCGTCGAAATCAAAATCGCTCCACAGCGTGCACCCGAGGAAGCGGACGCCGTCGAACACGACCTCGTCGTTCTCCATGACGTGAATCGGCGAATCGTCGGCGGCGGCACGCAGCTCATCGATGACGCCGGGCAGCGATCCTCCGTAGAACTCGTGGTTACCGGCGACGTAGAGCAGCGGTCGCCCATCGGCGAGCTCCACTGCCCAGTCGACGCCGCGGGTGCCCACGTGGGTGTCGCCGGCGAGCACCAGGACGTCGGCCTCCACTCCGTCAGCGTCAAACGGTGCCTTCTCCAGATGCAGGTCGCTGAGGATGTGCAGGCGCATACTCAGACGTTCGGCACCGGCGGCGGCTGATTGAGGGCCACGCCGATCCGCCTACTGTCCGGCGGTCCGCCGATACCGCGCCACCGCGAGCGGCGCGAACACGAGAATGATCACGACCGTCCACACGATCGCGCCCCACACGTAGTTGTGGGCGGGCACCCCGAGCCACAGCGAGCGAATCGCGTCGACCATGATCGTGAACGGGTTGACCTGCGCGAACGACCTGAGCGGTTCCGGCATCGACACGACCGGGACGAACGCCGAGGAGATGAACGTCAGCGGAAACACGGCGATGAAGCCGACCGAGTTCGCGGCCTCCGGCGAGGAGACGAGCAGCCCGATGAGCGCGAAGAACCACGAGAACGCATATCCGAAGAACAACAACAGGAGGAACCCCGCGGCCGCATGCAGGAAGTCGGTGTGGAAAGAGAACCCGACGATGATCCCGGTCACCAGGAGCACCGTCACCGACAGCGTGTTGGTGACGATGTCGGCGATCGTCCGGCCCGCGAGCACGGCCGCGCGCGACATCGGCAGCGAGCGAAAGCGGTCGATCAGACCCTTGTGGACGTCCTCGTTGAGCCCCAGCGCGGTGACGAATCCGCCGAAGGCGATGTTCTGGACGATGATCCCCGGGATCAGGAAGTCGACGTACGAGAAGCCGGGCGTCTTGATCGCACCGCCGAACACGTAGCGGAACAGGAGCACGAACATGATCGGCTGGACCGTGAACGCGAGCAGCAGATCCGGCGCGCGTGGCAGCCGCACGAGGTTGCGCTCGGCGATGATCATCGTGTCGGTGACAAGCCGCCTCATGGCGCCCGCTCCGTATCCCCCGCGGTGGGCGCACTGTCCGCGGCCGCCGCAGCATCGGCGGCCGCCTCCTCGGCGGCATGGCCGGTGAGTGTCATGAACACGTCGTCGAGCGTCGGGCGGCGAACGACGAGATCGTCGACGTCAACACCCGCCTCGCTCAGCCGCCGGACGGCCTCGACGATGCTCCCCTTGCGCGAGCGCACGCTGACCCGGACGACGTGATCCTCGGCGCTCGGTGCCTCCTCGGACATTGGGGCGAGCGCGCGGACAGCAGCGTCGGCGTCCGCGTCGGGCTCGAGCGTCACCTCGAGTCGCTCGCCGCCCACCTGGGCCTTGAGCTCGTCCGAGGTGCCCTTGGCGATCACGCGCCCGTGGTCGATGACCGCGATCTCGTCGGCGAGCCGATCGGCCTCATCGAGGTACTGCGTCGTCAGGAGCACGGTCCGGCCCTCTCGCACGAGCTCCTCGATCACCTCCCACAGCGACAGGCGGCTGCGCGGGTCAAGCCCGGTCGTCGGCTCGTCGAGAAACAGGACCGGCGGGCGAGCGACGAGCGCGTCGGCGAGGTCGAGGCGGCGGCGCATGCCGCCGGAGTAGCCCTTGACCGGCCGATTGGCCGCGTCGAGGAGGTCGAAGCGCTCGAGCAGTTCGTTGCCTCGTGCCTTCGCCTGGGCCCGGCTCATGCCGTAGAGCCGCCCAACCATGGTCAGGTTCTCCAGGCCGGTGAGATTCTCGTCGACCGCTGCGTACTGACCGGCGAGCCCGATCTGAGAGCGGAGCTTCGTCGCATCGTGAATGACGTCGAGCCCCACGACCTGTGCCGTGCCCGCGTCGGGCTTGAGCAGCGTTGTCAGAATGCGAACTACCGTCGTCTTGCCGGCGCCGTTCGGGCCGAGCAGCCCGAGCACCGATCCGCGGGAGGCGTCAAGGTCGACGCCGTCGAGCGCCTGGACGTCACCGTAGGCCTTGCGCAGCCCTCGCGTGCTGATCGCGAACTCCTCCGTCACCCACGTCACACTAACGGGCGCTCGCGGTGATCAGAGATCCGATGACTCACCGGACCCACGAACGTCACGGAACGACGACCGCCGTGCAGACGATGCCGTCTTCGACCGTCCACCGGCCGCGGAACTCGCTGACGGTCTCCCTTCTCACCAGCGGCCCCGGGACGAGCAGCCGGGCGCGGAACGTCGCGTGGACGAGATCCAGGGACAGTTCGGCATCCCGGAAACCGAGCCACAGCTGCGTCAGCGGAAACCAGGCCTTGTACACCGCTTCCTTGGCGCTGAAGATGAGCCGCCCGAGGTCGAGTTCGCCGTCACCGGCTCGCGCCGACGCAATGAACTCCCGCTCGCGCTCGCTCGCCACCTCCTCGAGCACGCCCTCGGGCAGCGGCCCGATCGGCTCGGCATCGATGCCCACGGTGGCCACGTCCGCTGCCCTCGCCACCGCACAGGCGCGGTACCCGGCGCAGTGCGTGATGCTCCCGACGACGCCCGGCGGCCACAGCGGCTCTCCGCGTGGCCCGTTGGGGATCGCCACCGGCGCGATGCCGAGACGACCGAGGGCGATCCGGGCGCACGCCCGACCGGCGACGAACTCCCGCCGGCGCGTGTCGACCGCGCGCCCGAGCGACGCCTCTTCTTCTGCGAAGAGCTCGACGTCGACCGCGTCCTCCCGCGTCTCGGCGCACACAACGACGTCGGGTAGGAGCCGTTCGATCAAGCGACGGACGAACTCGGCCTCGCCCCGGCGTCGAGCTGCGGCCCGTTGATGAGCGGTGGACCGCCCGGCTGCGTCTGCTGGGGCCACACCGCCTCGGGCAGCTCGAGTGCCCAGAGCTCCATCTGCCGCGCGAGCGCCGCCTGGAGCGTGGCCTCATCGTCGAACCGCGCCGGGTCGATGGGCTCGCCGAACTCGAGCACGGGCGTCATCCCGTGGCGCCGGAGGACGGCGGGCAGGATCATCGCTCCCGTCGACCGGGCGAGGAGTACGGGCCCGTTCGTGAGGCGAACCGTGCGACCGAGGAACGGGGTCGGGAGGCTCCCGACGATGTCGAACGCGACGGCGACCAGTTGGCCGCGGCGCAACCGTGATTGCGCTACGGGAAAGGCACCCGCCGACGCCGCTTCGTCCGCCCGCTGGATCGAGCGGCCGTCACCAAGCATGTCGAGGTAGGCCCGGGCGCGACGGGCAATCCGCGCGTCGTAGCCTGACCCGAGGTCCGCGAAGAGGTGAGGCGACGCGATCGTTGAGATGTCCAGGCCGAATCGCGCCGAGATGGGGCCCAAGGCATGGAACGGCCCGAAATGCGGGAACGCGAGCACGCCGCCCCGGCCGCCGGCCTGGACGCTGCGCGCCCGCTCAGCGCCGGAGAGTTCACCGGACGACATCAACCACGGACGCCAGAACATTTCCAGGCACGAGAGAAACTCGCCGACCGCGCGTTCCGCCACCTCGACTTCGGTCCCACGGAGATGCGTGTACCACAGCAGTTCCTCGTGGAAGTCAAGAAGGTCGCGCCACTGCGGCGCACCGCGCCGCCGAGCCTCCCCCGCGAACAGCTTGATGCCGGCGAGCGCCATCGGAGACGGAACGAGCCGGCGCGTCCACGTCGAGCCATGGACGGCGACGCCCGCCCGCCGTACCGCGTCGCCGGTGCGGGTCGCCGCCCCGCGCAGCGACCGCTGGGCGGTCATGTCGGGGCCGCCGTTCGGATGGCTCTCGCCGGCCTGCGACTGCTCGTGCTGGCCACGTCCGGTGTCGCCCTCACGACCGTTCAGCGTCTGGCGCAATACCGTGGCCACAGCCGACGGCGTTGGATGGTCGAACACGAGTGATGCGGGCAGACTGACGCCGCTCGCCTTGGTCAGCCGGGCGCGCAATTCCATACCCGACACCGAGTCAATCCCAAGCTCTTTGAACGAGCGCTCGGCCTCAACGTGGTCCGGTGAGCCGTATCCGAGCGCTGCGGCCGTGTGCGTACGGACGAAGTCGATCACGATCCGGTCACGATCCGCTGGCGCCGCCGTCGCCACGATCTTGGCCAGAGATGCGCGGGAGACAGCGGATGACTGCGCAGGCACGCGGATGAGGCCGCTGAGGATGGCTGGCAACGTCCCGGCCGAGGCACGAGCCTGCAGGGTCTTCAGGTTCAGCCGCACCGGCACGAGCAGTGGCTGATCGAGCACCCGGGCGGCGTCAAACAAGCCCAGCCCAAGCTCGTCTGACAGCGGCAACATGTCAGCTGTCCCCGAGCGGATTTCACCGTTGTCACCGAGCTGGCTCTTCATCCCGGTTTCCCGATCCCAGATGCCAAAGGCGAGGGACATGGCACGCAGCCCCTCGGCACGCCGCAGCTGCGCCAGCGCATCGAGGAACGCGTTCGCGGCGGCGTAGTTGCCCTGACCGGGCACCCCGATGGTGCCCGCGACCGAGGAGAGCAGCACGAACTCCGACAACGCAACGTCCCGCGTCAGCTCATGCAGGTGGATCGCGGCGTCGAGTTTGGGCGCCATGACCTGGCGCAGGCGCTCCCCGGTCAACGAGGAGATCAGCCCGACATCCAGCACCCCGGCCGCGTGGAAGATCGCGGTGAGCGGACGATCGTCGGGGACCGTCGCCAACAGCGCTTCGAGCGCAGATCGATCGGCGACATCGCACGCAGCGATGTCAACCTCGCAGCCCCGCTCAGCCAGCGCCGCCGCTAGCTCGGCCGCGCCGGGAGCCTCCGGGCCGCGGCGGCTCACCAAAAGGAGGTGCCTGGCACCGTGGCGCTCGACGAGGTGCGTCGCCAGCAACCCGCCGAGGCCGCCGGTTCCACCGGTGATGAGGATTGTCCCGGTCGCGACGTTCCACAGCCTGTCGTCTGGTGTGCCGGGCGCCGCCGGTGGCGCGCCGGCACGCGTCAGACGCGGCACGTAGAGAACGTCCCGTCTGATCGCGATCTCCGGCTCCCCACTGCCGAGCGCAAGGCCCAGCGCGGCCGGGGAGACCTCACCGGCACCGAGATCAAGCAGGGCGAACCGATCGGGATTCTCCAGCCGTGCCGTGCGGACCAGTCCCGGGAGCGCCGCTTGGGTCAGATCCTGCGGGTCCCCAGCATCGACAGTCAGCGCCTTGTCGGTCACGAGCACCAGCTTCGCGTCCGACACCTGCGTCAACGCGAGCCACGCCTTGAGCAACTCCAGTCCGCGCTCGGTCACGTCATGCACGTCGTCCACCAGTGCGTCGTGATCGGTCGACGCGATCGGGCCGACAACCACACGATCGGGGAGCGGCGCCCCGGTGGCGACCGCATCCTCGAGCGCCTGCACGTCCCGGTAGCGCGCCACGTCGCCGCCGAGCACGTTGGCCAGCGGCCCGTCACCGATGACCGCCAGTCGCCCCGGCGCTCCCGTGCCCGACTCCGGGAGCTGCACCCACCGCACCTCGTAGAGATCCCGCTGCCCGGCCGCGGCCAGCGCGTTCGGATCCACCACCCGGGTTTGGACCATTCCGATCGACAGCACCGGCGTGCCCTGCTCGTCGCTCACACGAACGCCTCCATCGGCGCCCAGCCACGCCCGGACTGTCGATGCCCCAGGACGATGAAGGCGCACGTTGGCAAACGAGAACGCAATCTCGGGGCCGCCGGACGCCACGTCCTCCAGCCGGGCGAGCATGCCCGCTTGGAGCACGCTGTCGAGGAGCACCGGGTGCACGTGGTAGGCATCCGCCACGCTCGCCCGCTCGTCGTCCAACTCGACGTCCGCGACCACGTCCCCGGCCTCGCTGCTGAGATGACGGAGCCCCTGGAATGCCGGCCCATACTCGTATCCCGCCACCGCCAGTCGCTCGTACGCGAGCTCGACGTCCACCTCCTCGCCATGCTTGAGGGTCTGCGGGACATCGAACGTCGCAGGTGCTTGATCCCGGGCGAGGACCGCGGTCGCGTGCTCGGTCCACGGCCCCGTGTCATCGGACGGACCGGGCCGCGAGTAGATCGCCAGCCGCCAGCGTCCGTCGGCATCCGGATCCGAAATCGCGACCTGAATCGGCACCCGATGCTCGTCGTCAAGCAGCAGCGGCGCAACGATCGTCAATTCTTCAATCAGATCCGCACCGGTGTATGCCGCAGCGTGTAGGGCGCATTCCAGGAACGCACTGGCAGGCAGCAGGACGTTGCCCATCACGACGTGGTCCGCCAGCCACGGATGACGCTCGAGCGACAGAACGCCCGTGAACACGGTGCCCTCGCTTCCCGCAAGGCTGACGACGGCATCGAGCAGGGGATGTTCCGCCGCGGTTTGCCCGAGCGCGCTCGCATCGCGGGAACCGCTGCCGGAGGAGAGCCAGTAGCGACGGCGCTGGAACGCGTACGTGGGCAATGTCACTGAAGCCGGTCGCGGCGCTCCGAACAACCCGCTCCAGTCGACGGCGATCCCATGCACGTGCGCCTCGGCGAGCGAGGCGATGAACCGCTCGAGCCCGCCGTCCTCGCGCCGCAGCGACCCGATGGCCGTCACCTCCGCGCCGGCCGCCTCGGCCGTCTGCTGCGCTGCGGCGGTCAGCACCGGATGGGGGCTCGTCTCGACCAGCGCGCCGATCCCGTCCGATGCCAGGGCTCGGACCGCGTCTTCGAAGCGCACCGTCTCGCGCAGGTTGCGGTACCAGTACTCGGCGTTCAACACGGTGGGGTCGATGCGCTCCCCGGTGACCGTCGAGTACATGGGCACCTCGCTTGGGCGCGGCGTGAGAAGCGCGAGTTCCTCGAGTAGCTGCTCGCGCACCGACTCGATCTGGGCCGAGTGCGCCGCGTAGTCGACCGGCAGGCGCCTGGTGCGCAGGCCGTCGGCCTCGCAGCGCGCGGTCAGTTCGTCCAGCGCGGCCGGCTCGCCCGAGACAACCACCGCGGAGGGACCGTTGATCGCGGCGAGCGACAGCTCTCCGCCGAACCCACGGAGGAACTCCGCCACGCGCTCGGCCGAAGCGGCGATCGACAGCATTCCGCCCCGCCCGGACAGGGAGTCCCGCATCAGCCGGCTGCGCACGGCGACAACGCGCGCCGCGTCATCGAGCGACAACGCCCCGGCGACATACGCCGCCGCGATCTCACCCTGCGAGTGACCGACGACCGCTCCCGGCGTCACGCCGAAGGATCCCCACAACTCCGCCAACGACACCATCACCGCGAACAGCGCCGGCTGCACGACATCGACGCGCTCGAGCGTCGGGGCGCCCGGTGCGCCCCGCAACACGTCCTCAAGCGACCAGTCCACGTACCGGCTAAGGGCCGCCGCGGACTCCTGCATGCTCGCCGCGAATACCGGCGAGGCGTCCCAGAGCGCCATCGCCATGCCCGGCCACTGTCCGCCCTGCCCGGGGAAGACGAACCCGGGGCGCACGTCACGGCGGGCGACCCCCGTCACCATGCCATCGACAAACTCGCCGCGCTCGAACCCGTGCAGGCAGTCCGCCAGCTCACCGAGCCCGCTGACGACGGCGACAGCGCGGTGCGGCAGCTGGGCGCGGCCCAGCGCCAGCCCGCTCGCGACCGCAGCGGCGTCGAGCTCGGCCGAGGCCTCCACGAACTCGCGCAGCCGTCCCGCCTGCGCCACCAGCCCGGCGTCGCTCGATGCCGACAGGAGGAACGGCAGAATCCGCGAGCGCACGTCTGCCGCGGGGACCTCCGGGTCCGCGGGCGGCTCCTCGATCAGCACGTGGGCGTTCGTGCCCGAGATCCCGAAGGCCGATACGCCGGCCCGACGCGGTCGGTCGCCCTCGGGCCACGGCGTCGAATCAGCGAGCAGCTCGACCCCGCTCTCGGCCCAGTCGACGTGCGGCGAGGGCTCGGCAGCCCACAGCGTCGCGGGCAACACGCGGTGGCGCAGCGCCTGCACCATCTTGATCACCCCGGCCACCCCGGCTGCCGCCTGCGTGTGACCGATGTTCGACTTCAGCGAGCCGAGCCGCAGCGGCGTCCGGGCGTCCGGCCGCGACCGACCGTAGGTCGCGATCAAGGCCTGCGCCTCAATCGGATCGCCGAGCGTCGTTCCCGTTCCGTGTGCCTCGACGGCGTCGACATCTGATGGCTCGAGCCCGGCGTTGACGAGCGCCTGGTGGATGACCCGCTCCTGTGCCGGGCCGTTCGGCGCCGTGAGCCCGTTCGAGGCACCGTCCTGATTGACCGCGCTGCCGCGGACGACCGCGAGCACGCGATGGCCTCGCTCCCGCGCGACGGACAGCCGCTCGAGCACCAGCACACCGACACCGTCCGAGAACCCCGTCCCGTTGGCGTCCGCCCCGAAGGCGCGACAGCGCCCGTCCGGCGAGAGTCCCCGCTGCCGGGAGAAGTCCACGAACAACTCGGGCGTGACGAGCACGGTGACCCCGCCAGCGAGCGCGAGGTCGCACTCGCCGGAGCGGAGCGCCTGGGAGGCGAGATGCAACGCCACGAGCGAGGACGAGCACGCGGTGTCGATCGACACCGCCGGGCCCTCCAACCCGAGCACGTACGCCATCCGGCCCGAGATGACGCTCGTCGTGCCGCCAGTGAGGCGGAACGCCTCGAGCTCGGCGGGGATCTCCCCGGAGGCGTAGTCAGAGTCGAACACGCCGGCGAATACGCCCGTGTCGCTGCCGCGGAGACTCAGCGGGTCGATGCCGGCGTGCTCGAGCGCCTCCCACGAGCACTCGAGCAGCAGCCGCTGCTGCGGATCCATCGCCAACGCCTCCCGCGGCGAGATCCCAAAATGCTCGGCATCGAAATCGGCGGCGTCGTAGAGGAACCCGCCGTGACGGACGTAGCTCGTGCCCGGTCGTGTGCCCTCGGGGTCGAACAGCCGCTCGAGGTCCCAGCCGCGATCGGTTGGCAGCTCGCCAATGGCGTCGCCGCCGGAGGCGACGAGGTCCCAGAGATCCTCGGGCGAGCGCACCCCGCCGGGGTACCGGCACGCCATCCCGACGATCGCGAGTGGCTCGTCGACCCGCGGGCGCGCCCGAGGTCGAACCCGCACCTCCTGCTCCCGGCCCTCGACAAGCGTGCGCATGAAGTGCGCCACCGCCGCCGGCGTCGGATGGTCAAAGACGAGCGAGGCGGGCAGGGTCACGCCGCTCGCCTTCGCGAGGCGGTTGCGGAGCTCGACCGCCGACAGCGAATCGATGCCGAGCTCCTTGAACGGACGGTCGGCGTTGATGCTCTCCGCGGAGGCGTAGCCGAGCGCGGCCGCGGTATGGGTGTTGACGAACTCAGCGACGATCCGTTCACGATCCGCGTCCGACGCGCTCGCGACCGCCGTGGCGAGCGAGCCGCCGGCGGCCGTTGCGGGCGCCCCCTCCGTCCGGGCGGCGGGTGTCTGCGGTCGGGCGCGGACAAGGCCGGTGAGGATCCCCGGGAGCAGCCCCGCCGCCGCGCGCGCCCTGACCGCGGCGAGGTCGAGGCGCATCGGCACGAGCAGCGGCTGATCGAGCGCCCGCGCGGTCTCGATCAACCCCATGCCGAGCTCGTCGGGCATCGGCACCATGTCGAGCGGCCCGGCGCGCATGTCGCCGTTCTCGCTGAGATGGCTCGTCATCCCGGTGCCGCGCTCCCACAGGCCGAACGCCAGCGACATCGCCGGGAGTCCCTCGGCTCGGCGCGCCTGGGCAAGCCCGTCCAGGAACGTGTTCGCGGCCGCGTAGTTGCCCTGGCCCGGGGTCCCGAGGGTGCCCGCGGCCGAGGAGAAGAGCACGAACTCCGACAGCTCGACGCCACGGGTCGCTTCGTCAAGGTGAATCGCGGCGTCGAGCTTCGGCGCCATCACGCGGCGCAACCGCTCGCCGTCGAGCGACGGGATCACACCGTCGTCGAGCACCCCGGCCGTATGGAAGACGGCCGTCAACGGACGCTCTGGCGCAATCGCCGCCAGCAACCGCTGCACCGCCTCGCGGTCGCTCACGTCGCAGGCCACGATCTCCGCCTCACACCCGAGCTCGGCGAGCGTTGCCTGGAGCTCCGCGGCACCCGGCGCGTCCATTCCGCGGCGGCTTGTGAGCACGAGGTGCCGCGCGCCGCGGTGCTCGGCGAGATGCGTCGCCAACATGCTGCCGAGCCCGCCGGTGCCGCCGGTGATGAGGATCGTTCCCCCGGGGTCGGGTGGCTGCGGGATGCGGAGCACGATCTTGCCGGTGTGCCGGGACTCGCGCATGAACCGAAACGCGTCGCTCGCGCGGCGCACGTCCCAGGTCGAGAGCGGCAGGTGGTGCAGGACGCCGCGCTCGAACAGAGCAACGATCTCGCGGAGCATCTCGCCGAGGCGCTCCGGGTCTGTCTCGAGGATGTCGAGCGCCTCGTAGTGCACGCCGGGATGTGCGGTGGCGACATCGACGGCGTCGCGGATGTCGGTCTTGCCGATCTCAACGAACCGGCCTCCCCGTGGCAGCAGATCAAGCGACGCGTCGACGAACTCGCCGGAGAGCGAGTCGAGGACAACGTCCACACCCCGCCCGCCGGTTGCGGCCAAGAACGTGTCCCTGAAGGCGAGATCGCGTGAGGACGCGACGTGCTGCTCATCGACCCCGAGCTCGGCGAGCGTGGGCCACTTGCGCGGCTGCGCGGTTGCAAAGACCTCGGCACCGACGTGCGCGGCGATCTGAAGCGCCGCCATCCCGACTCCGCCCGCGCCGCCATGAATGAGGACCGCGTCTCCCCGGGTGAGCCGTCCCAGGTCGATCAACGCGTGATACGCGGTGAGGAACACGGCGGGCACCGAGGCGGCTTCGGGGAACGACCAGCTCTCCGGCATCCGCGCGAGCAGTCGGCTGTCGGTGACCGCGACGGGACCGAACGCGTCCGCGATGAGCCCCAGAACGCGATCCCCAGGAGCGAAGTCGACGACGTCTGGCCCGATTTCCAGGACGACTCCGGCGCCCTCGAGACCAATGCCGGTTCCGTCGGGCGGCACGAGACCGATCGCCTTGACGACGTCCTTGAAGTTCAGCCCCGCGGCGTGCACCGCGACCCGCACCTGTCCGGAGCCGAGCAGCGCACCGGCCTGCGGATGGGTCGTGATCGCGAGGTTCTCAAGCGTGCCCGGAGACTCGATCGACACGTGCCACGGCGCGGCGTCGGGCGCCCGCAGCGCCGGCGCGCTCTGGCTCACCCGGGTCAGCCGGGGTGCGTGCAGGACACCGCGGCGGATGGCGATCTCCCGCTCGTCGCTCATGAGCGCCGCCGTGAGCACGGCCGGTGAGAGCTCGGCGTCATCGAGGTCGAGCAGTGCGACGCGGTCGGGATTCTCCGTCTCGGCGCTGCGCACGAGGCCGGGGATGGCGGCCTGGGTGAGATCCGGCGAGTCGGCGGCGCCGATGGCGAGCGCCCGGTGGGTGACGAGCACGAGCTTCGCCTCGGGCAGCTGCGCCGACGCGATCCACGCCTGGAGCGCGTCCAGTCCGCGCTCGCTGACGTCGTGCACGACGTCGGCGAGCGGACCATCGGCGGCAGGCACGATCGGGCCGACGACGACGCGGCCGGGGAACGGCTTCCCGCCGTCGACCGCAGCCTCGAGCGCTGCCAGGTCCTCGTAGCGATCCACGCCGGCCCCGAGCACCTCGGCCACCGGCCCATCACCGAGGACCGCGACCCGCGCCGCCGTGGCGTCGATCGAACCGACGGGAAGCTCGGTCCACGCCACCTCGTAGAGGTCGCGCCCGAGCTCGCCGGCCGCGCCCAGCGCGCTCGGATCGATCGCCCGCATGAGCACCGACTCGATCGAGAGCACCGGGTCCCCGTTCTCGTCGACCGCCTCGACGCGGTTGTCCGCGCCCGCCCGCGCCCGGACGGTGGACGCGCCCGGGCGGTGCACGCGGACGCCGACGAACGCGACCGGAACCTCCGGGCGCCCTGCGGTCTGCGCCTCGAGCCGGCCAAGCATCGCTGTCTGGAGGGCGGCGTCGGCGAGGGCCGGATGCAGCTGGTAGCGCTCCGCAGTGTCGGCCAGTTCCTCATCGAGCCCCAGTTCGGCGACGCGCTCGTCGCCATCGTCGGCGAGCTGGCGGAGCCCCTGGAACGCCGGTCCATATTCATATCCCGCGGCGGCCAGCCGCTCGTAGGTTTCCCGGACGTCGAGTGGGTCGCCGTACTCGTCGGGCCACGGGACATCAAAGGCGGCGGCCGTGTCCGGTGACGGCGCCAGGGTGCCCGTGGCGTGCTCGGTCCACTCGGGCGGCCCGTCGGGCACGTCGGGGCGCGAGTAGATCGTGAGCCGCCGCGTGCCATCGGGGTCGGCGTCAGCGACGGTGACCTGGATCGTCGCGCCGCGACCATCCCCGAGCACCAGCGGCGCGCCGATCGTCAATTCTTCGATCATCGCGGTGCCCACATGCGCGCCGGCGTGGAGCGCGAGCTCGACGAATGCCGTCGCCGGGACGAGGACGGTGCCCATCACGACGTGGTCCGCCAGCCACGGATGCCGATCGAGCGACAGGCGGCCGGTGAACACCGTGCCCTGGCCGCCGGCCACGCTCAGCACGGTGTCCAGGAGCGGATGGTCGGCCGTGTCCGCGCCGGACGTGCTCCCGTAACCCTCGCCGCTGCCCCGCTCGAGCCAGTAGCGGCGATGCTGGAACGCGTAGGTGGGCAACGGGGTGCCGGGACGTGGCTCCTCTCCGAACAGCCCGCACCAGTCGACGCTGATCCCGTTGACATGCGCCTCGGCGAGCGAGGCGATGAACCGCTCGAGCCCACCGTCTTCACGACGCAGCGAGCCGACCGCCGTCATCCCATCGGCGGCCAGCCCGGCCGCCTCGACCGTTTCCAACGCGGCTGCGGTGAGCACCGGATGCGGGCTCGTTTCGACGAGCGCATCCACGCCGTCGCGCGCCATCGTCGCAACCGCCTGCTCGAAGCGCACCGTCTCGCGCAGGTTGCGATACCAGTACGCGGCATCCATCACCGTCGTGTCGATCCGCTCCCCGGTCACCGTCGAGTACAGCGGCACCTCGCTTGGGCGCGGCGTGAGAAGCGCCAACTCCTCCAGCAGTTGTTCGCGCACCGACTCGATCTGGGCCGAGTGCGCCGCGTAGTCGACCGGCAGGCGCCGCGCGCGCACGTCGTCCGCCTCGCACCGCGCCAGCAACTCATCCAATGCGGCCGGCTCGCCGGACACCACGACCGCGGACGGGCCGTTGATCGCCGCGACCGACACGCGGCCATCGAACCGCTCCAGAAAGGTCGCCACGCGTGCGCCGGAGGCGGCGATCGACACCATTCCGCCCCGCCCGGAGAGCGAGTCGCGCATCAGCCGGCTACGCACGGCGACAACCCGCGCCGCATCATCGAGCGACAGCGCCCTGGCGACAAACGCCGCCGCAATCTCACCCTGCGAATGACCCACCACCGCGCTCGGCTCCACCCCATACGACCGCCACAACTCCGCCAACGACACCATCACCGCAAACAACGCCGGCTGCACGACATCGACGCGCTCGAGCGTCGGGGCGCCCGACACGCCCCGCAACACATCCTCGAGCGACCAATCGACATACCGGTCAAGCGCCGCCGCACACGCCCGCATGCTGGCCGCGAACACCGGCGAGGCATCCCACAGCGCCAACGCCATCCCCGGCCACTGCCCACCCTGCCCCGGGAACACAAACCCCGGGCGCACGTCACGACGGGCCACGGCCTGCACCATCCCGTCAACAAACTCACCGCGCTCGAATCCGCGCAGGCAGTCAGCCAGCTCACCCAAACCGCCCACGACCGCGACCGCACGATGTGGCAGCTGCGCCCGACCGAGCGCCAAAGTGCGGCCAAGCTCGAGCGGATCGATGTCCGCGTGGGCTTCGACGAACTCGCGCAGCCGCCCGGCCTGCGCCGCCAGCCCGCCCTCGCTCGAACCCGACACGAGGAACGGAAGCGTCCGCGAAGGCACGTCCAGCATCGGAGCGGCGATGGCCTCGGGCGCTTCCTCGAGCAGGACATGGGCGTTCGTGCCCGAGATCCCAAACGACGACACGCCGGCCCGGCGCGGGCGCTCGCCCGTCGGCCACGGCGTCGGCTCAGCCAACAACTCGACCCCGCTGTCCTCCCATTCCACGTGTGGCGAGGGTTCCTCGGCCCACAGCGTCGCCGGGAGGACGCCATGGCGCAACGCCTGGACCATCTTGATGACGCCCCCGACCCCGGCCGCCGCCTGCGTGTGACCGACGTTCGACTTCAGCGAGCCGAGCCGCAGAGGCGCCCCGGTCCGGGCGCGTCCGTAGGCGGTGATCAACGCCTGGGCCTCGATCGGGTCGCCGAGGGTGGTCCCCGTCCCGTGTGCCTCGACCGCGTCGACGTCCCCGGGCTCCAGTCCGGCTCCGGCCAGCGCCGCGCGGATGACGCGCTCCTGCGAGCGGCCGGACGGGGCGGTCAGGCCGTTGGAGGCGCCGTCCTGATTGATCGCGCTGCCGCGGACGACCGCGAGCACACGGTGACCGCGCTCCCGCGCCACGGACAGGCGCTCGAGCACCAGCACCCCGGCGCCCTCCGCCCAGCCGGTGCCGTTCGCCCCGGCACTGAACGCGCGGCACCGACCGTCCGGCGAGAGTCCGCGCTGGCGTGAGAACTCGACGAAGATGCCGGGGCTCGACATGACGGTCGCACCGCCGCTCAGCGCCATCGAGCACTCGCCCGCGCGCAGCGCCTGACAGGCAAGATGCAGCGAGACGAGCGATGACGAGCACGCGGTGTCGATCGACACCGACGGTCCCTCGAGTCCGAGGACGTAGGCCACCCGGCCGGAGGCGACGCTCGTCTCGGTCCCGGTGAGCGCGTAGCCGTCGGACCGCTCATCCGGTTGATGCAGCGGCGGGCCGTAGTCCTGGCTCATCAGACCGGTGAACACGCCGGTGTCGCTGCCGTGGAGGCTGAGCGGGTCGATGCCCGCATCCTCGAGCGCCTCCCAGGAGCACTCGAGCAGCAACCGCTGCTGCGGATCCATCGCCAACGCCTCCCGCGGCGAGATCCCAAAATGCTCGGCATCGAAATCGGCGGCGTCGTAGAGGAACCCGCCGCGGTTCACGTAGCTCGTCCCGCGCTGTCCGCCGTCGGGGTCGAACAGGCGCTCCACGTCCCAGCCGCGGTCGGATGGAAACTCCCCGATCGCATCCCCGCCCGACGCGACGAGCTTCCACAGATCCTCCGGCGAGCGCACGCCACCGGGGTACCGGCACGCCATCCCGACGATCGCAAGCGGCTCGTCGGCTCCCGCTCCCGTTGCGACCGCCGCGGGCGCGACCTCGTCAGCGGTGCCGGCGATCTCCGCGAGGACTCGGTCGGCGAGACTGGCGGGCGTCGGGTTGTCAAAGAGGACGGTGGTGGCAAGCCGCAGTCCGGTGGCCCGGTTGAGCCGGTTGCGCAGTTCGACCGTTGCCGGTGAGTCGAACCCGAGTTCCTTGAACGTCAGCCGGGCGTCGACGTCGGCGCCCGAGGCATGACCGAGGACGACCGCGGCCTGGCTGCGCACGACGTCGAGCGTCGTCCGGGCGCGCTCCTGTGCGGGAAGCGCATTGAGCCGGCCGGCGAATGAGGAGTCTGCGCTTGCCGTCGGCTCCGCATCCGACGCGTCCGGCTTGGGCGTTGGCTGGCTGACCGGCCCCGCCGCGGCCGAGACCGGGGTCCCGTCGATCCAGTAGCGCTCGCGCTGGAACGCGTAGGTCGGCAGGCGGATCTTGCCCGTGCCCGGCTCCGGAAACGCCGGGCGCCAGTCGACGTCAGCGCCGCGGACGTAGAGCTCAGCCACCGAGGTCATGAACCGTTGCGGGCCGCCCTGATCGCGGCGCAGCGTCGCGAGCGCGGCAACGGCATCCGGCTCGCCGAGGATCCGTTCCGCGATGCTCTCAATCGGGACGCTGAGGACGGGATGCGGACTGATCTCGATGAACGTCCGCCGGCCGTCGCGCACGAGCGCCTCCGCGGCGGCGGCGAACTGCACGGTCTGGCGGAGATTGCGGTACCAGTAGCCGGCGTCCATCTCGGTCGTGTCGACGAGGACGCCGGTCGTCGTTGCGTAGAGCGGGATCTCGGCCGCGCGCGGGCTGATCTCCCCGAAGTCCGTGAGCAGCTGTTCTCGCAGGGGATCGATATGGGGTGAGTGCGAGGCGTAGTCGACCGGCAGCAGCTTGGCGCGCACCCCGTCGGCCTCGCAGCCGGCCAGGAGTTCGCGCAGGGCGTCGACGTCGCCGGAGACGACGACGTCGGCGGGCCCGTTGATCGCGGCGATCACAACCCGGTCGCCGAGGCCGGCGGCCCGCTCACGGAGCGCCTCGGCCGTCAGCGACACCGACATCATTCCGCCGCGGCCCGAGATGTCCGCCAACGCCCGGCTGCGCAGAGCGACGATCCGCGCCGCGTCGTTCAGCGACAGCGCGCCGGCGACGTGGGCGGCGGCGATCTCGCCCTGGGAGTGGCCGATCACCGCTGCCGGATGAACGCCGTAGGAGCGCCACAGCGCCGCGAGCGAGACCATGATCGAGAACAGCACCGGCTGAACGACCTCGGTCCGCTTGATCGACGGTTGGCCGGGATCGCCGCGCAGCACCGCCTCCGGCGAGAAATCGACGTGGTCGGCGAGCGCCGCCTCGCAGTCGCGCATGTGGGCGGCGAACACGGCCGAGTGCTCGAGCAACTCGACCGCCATTCCGGACCATTGGCCGCCCTGGCCGGGGAACACAAACACCGGATGGCCGGCGTCGAGGTCGGGGTCGGCGATCCCCTCGATCACGCGGGCGCTCGGTTGATCGGCGCCGAGGTCGCGGAGCGCGTCGAGCAACTCCTCCCGATGCTCACCGAGCACCACCGCGCGGTGCGCGAACGACGACCGCGTCGTCACCAGGGCGTGGCCGACGTCGCCGATGGCGGGAACCGGCTCGGCCTGCACCCGCTGCGCGAGGCGCTCGGCGCCGTCGCGGAGCGCACCGGCGCTCCCGGCCCCGAGCACCCACGGCACCACTCCGGTTGGCTCTGACGCGGCGACGTCGTCGCCGCGCGGGGGCTGCTCGAGCACGACATGGCAGTTGGTCCCGCCGATCCCGAACGAGCTCACCCCGGCGACGGCTCGGGCGATCTCCGGCCACGGTTCCGAGGCCGTCTGCACGTGCAGGCCGAGCTCCCCGAGCGGGATCTCGGGGTTCGGCTGATCGAAGTTGAGGCTTGCCGGGAGCTCTCCGTGCTCGAGCGACAGCGCCGTCTTCAGCAGACCGACGATCCCCGCCGCGGCCTCGAGGTGCCCGACGTTCGTCTTGGCCGAGCCCACCGCGAGCGGGCGCTCGGCGTCCCGGGCGGCTCCGAGGACGCGGCCGAGCGCGGCCGCCTCCACCTTGTCGCCGAGCGGCGTCCCGGTGCCGTGGAGCTCGATGTACTGCACCTCGTCGGCGGAGACCCCGGCGTGCCCGTATGCGGCCTCGAGCATCTCTTCCTGGGCTGCCTGATCGGGTGCGGTGAGGCCGTCGCCGCCGCCGTCGTTGTTGACAGCGCTCCCGCGAATGACGCAGTAGATGGAGTCGCCGTCGGCGATCGCCCGCTCGAGGTCCTTGAGGACGACGAGCCCTCCTCCCTCGCCGCGCACGAACCCGTTCGCTCGGGCGTCAAAGGTGAAGCAGCGACCGTCGGGCGAGAGGGCGCCGAGCTGAGCGAGTTCCAGCGCCCGCTGGATGGCGAGGTTCAGGTGCACGCCGCCGGCGAGGGCGAGCGTCGATTCTCCGGCGATGAGGCTCTGGCAGGCGAGGTGGACGGCGACCAGCGAGGACGACTGCCCGGTGTCGACCGTCATGCTCGGTCCGCGCAGACCGAGCGAGTAGGACACTCGGTTGGCGATGATGCTCCGCTGGGTGCCGGTGAACGCCTGCCGCGCGACGGCGTCCGCTTCGCTCCCGCGCGTCAGCTCCGCGTAGTCGCTGGCGATCGCGCCGACGTAGACGCCGGTGTGGGTGCTCCCGAGCGCATCGGGGGCGATCCCCGCATCCTCGAGCGCCTCCCAGCTCAGCTCCAGCGCCAGTCGCTGCTGCGGGTCCATGGCGGCCGCCTCTCGCGGGGCGATCCCAAAGAACTTCGCGTCGAAACGATCGACCTCGTCGAGGAAGCCGCCGTAGCGCAGTGCCGGCACCGTGTCGTCCGGTCCTGACAGGCCGAGCATCGCCCATCGGTCGGCCGGCATTTCCGTGATCGCGTCGCGACCAGCGCGGAGCAACGACCAGAACTGTTCCGGATTCCGTGCCCCGGGCAGACGACAGGCCATCCCAATGACGGCCACCCCGGCGCGGTGATTCATTGTCGAGCAGAATACACATGCTCTTTGGGCGCTCCGGGGAGCCACGCGTCACCCCGGATAGAGGAGTGTCAGACCTGGCGTGAGGACCAGAGAATCGCCGAGAGCACGACGCTCACGATCGACACGACGAGTCCGATGACCCAGCCCTGCGACTTGCTCGAGACCATGATCGCCGCGATCACGACGCCGATGCCGACGATGCCGCACGTGGCGATGAGTCGCACGAGCACACGCTCGGCCCCCAGGCGGCGACGACCGCGAGCCGGGAGCATGTTCCGCTGCGGAGCCGAGGTCTCCGCCTCGCGGACCGGCGCGGCGGGTTCGGCACTCGTGGCTGCGGGGTCCGGCGTATCCGGCGCCGG
Organism: uncultured Solirubrobacterales bacterium; assembly: GCA_963850335.1. Classification (GTDB taxonomy): domain Bacteria; phylum Actinomycetota; class Thermoleophilia; order Solirubrobacterales; family Solirubrobacteraceae; genus Palsa-465. Next base: position 167,023 of record CAWKKY010000007.1, read on the forward strand.
AGCCGGAGCGGGATCGGCGGGCGCGCCGGGTTCGACCGGGCCGTCGGCGGCGGCGGGGTGCTCCTGAAAGCTCATACCTGAGGGTATCCCCGCCCTGCCCCTCCCGCAACCGTCGCGACGCCATGTCGTGAACGGTTCAACGACGCTAGACACCGCAGCGGGCTGCGAAGTAGCATGGCCGCGGTGTTCCACCCGGAGGGGAGTTCCAAGCTCGCGGTCGCGCCGGTATGACGCCGCCGTCCGTTGCCGACGTCGTCGGCCTGACGATCGCAGAGCAGGGGGTGCAGGACGCGTTCGGCGTACTCGGCAGCGGCAACCTCGTCGTCACCAACGCGCTGTGCCGGGGCGGCGCTCATTTCCATCACGCCCGCCACGAGGGCGGCGCCGTGTGCATGGCCGACGGATACGCGCGCACCACCGGCCGGGTCGGTGTCGTCAGCGTGCACCAGGGCCCTGGGCTGACGAACACGATGACCGGCCTCACCGAGGCCGCGAAGAGCCGGACGCCGCTGCTCGTCCTCTCCGGCGAGACGCCGGCGGCCGCACTCACGAGCAACTTCCGGATCGACCAGCACGACCTCGTCGAGTCGGTGGGCGCGATCGCCGACCGCGTGTTCAGCGCCCAGACCGCCGCCGACGACGCGCAGCGCGCGTATCACCGGGCGATCACCGAGCGCCGGCCGGTCGTGCTGATGCTGCCGATCGACATCCAGCCCCAGCCGGCCGCAAGCGCCGAGCCGCGGCAGCCCGCCCCGCCCGATCTCCCCTCCCCCGAGCCGTCGATGCGGGCAGTGATGGAGGTCGCCGAGCACATCGCCCGCGCAGAGCGACCCGCGATCATCGCCGGCCGCGGCGCCGTCCTCGCCGACGCCGGAGCCGAGCTCGAGGCGCTCGGCGAGCGGATCGGCGCGGTCCTCGCCACCTCGGCGCCGGCGAACGGACTGTTCGCGGGGCTGCCCTACGCGCTCGGGATCTCGGGCGGGTTCTCCTCGCCGTTCGCCGCCGAGCTGCTCCCCCAGGCCGATCTCGTGATCGTCGCCGGAGCGTCGGTCAACCACTGGACGACGCGTCACGGCGCGCTCATCGGCCCGCACGCCACCGTCATCCAGATCGACGTCGAGCCGCGGGCGATCGCCCGCAACCGACCCGCCGACCACGCACTCGTCGGCGACGTCCACGCGACGACGCTCGCGCTGCTCGAAGAGCTGGCGGCGCGCGAGCATCGCAACACCGGGTTCCGAACCGAAGCGCTCGCGGCGCAGATTGCCGCCCGGCGCTGGCGCGACGAGCCCTACGAGGACGCGTCGACCGACGAGTTCATCGATCCGCGGACGCTCAGCATCGCGCTCGACGAGCGCCTTCCGCGGGACCGCGCCGTCGCGGTCGACTCGGGTCACTTCCTCGGCTACCCGTCGATGTACCTCGACGTGCCCGACGCGCGCGCGTGGATCTTCCCCAACGGCTTTCAGGCGGTCGGGCTCGGGCTTGGCAACGCGATCGGCGCCGCGATCGCCCACCCGGAGCGGCTGACGGTCGCGGCGATCGGCGACGGCGGCGCGTTCATGGCGCTCGCCGAGCTTGAGACGGCCGCCCGGCTGAAGCTCGACCGGCTGCTCGTCGTCGTCTACGACGACAGCGCGTACGGCGCCGAGGTCCACCACTTCGCGTCGATGGGCCACGACGTCTCCCGGGTGCGCTTCCCGGACGCGCACATCGCCGCGATCGCGACCGCGTCGGGCGCCCACGGCCACGTCGTGCGCCGCGTCGGCGACCTCGACGTCATCGACGCCTGGCTGTCCGAGCGCCGCGGTCATCCGCTCGTGCTCGACGCCAAGGTCAACCCCACGATCTGCGCGGAGTGGCTCGAGGAAGCCTTCCGTGCCGGATAACCCGGATCCCCCAAGGAGAGAGAACATGACCCAGGTAGCCGACCTCGTTTCCGGCCTCGCCGACGGGAGCGTCGAGATCGTCGACCTCACCCAGCCGCTGACCGAGTCGACGCCGGTGATCAAGCTGCCGCCGCCGTTCGCGAACACACCCGGCCTCTCGCGTGAGGAGATCAGCCACTACGACGACCGCGGTCCGGCGTGGGCGTGGTACACGCTGACGATCGGCGAACACGTCGGCACTCATCTCGACGCGCCGATCCACTGGGTGACGGGTCAGGACGGCAGCGACATCTCCTCGATCGACGCGACGCAGCTGATCGGGCCGGCCTGCGTGATCGACAAGACCGCGGAGACCGAGGCCGACAACGGCTACCTGCTGACGGTCGATGACATCGCGGCGTGGGAGCAGGCGAACGGTGCTTTCCCGGACCGTGCCTGGGTCCTGCTGCGCACCGGCTGGCAGTCACGCGCTCAGGATGAGACCGCGTTCCTGAACGCCGGCGAGCAGGGACCGGTGACGCCGGGGCCGGATGTCGAGGCGTCCCGGTGGCTCGCCACCGAGCGCAACCTGTCCGGGTTCGGAGTCGAGACGGTCGGGATCGACGCTGGTGCCGCCGGCGGGTTCGATCCGCCGTTCCCGGTTCACAACTTCGTGCTCGGCGCCGGGCGGCTCGGGCTGACCCAGCTCGCGAACCTCGACCGGCTGCCGATCACCGGCGCGCTGCTCGTCGTCTCACCCTTGAAGTTGGTGGGCGGCACCGGAAGCCCGAGCCGGGTGTTCGCGTTCGTTCCGTCCGCCTGAAGCCCGGCCGGCCGGCCGGCGCGGCCCGCCCACGGGGCGATGAATCTCAGTTCACCGGCGGGGGGTGCCGGTGAATTGCGATTCATCGGCTCTCGCGGCGGCGGCGGCGTCCGTGACCGCGTCGAAGTGGCGCTGTGACGGGTCGGCCAGCCGGTCGAACACGGATCGGAACACCGCGACCGCGGCATCGCGCGGACGTGACACCGGCGCGAGCTCCTCGGGGAGCTCGGGGTCGAGGAACGGGAAGCCCCGGAACATGTGCATGAGCCGGGTGCGGACGAGGAACGCCGCGTCGTCATCGACCGACCCACGCACGTACGGCGTGAACTCGGTCACGAACCCTTCGTAGCGATCGACGAGCTCGCTGAGGTCCCAGGCGCGGGCGACGAGCGCGGGCAGGCCGTGCATCGAGCCCACCGAGGCGAGGAACACCGCGGTCACCGACGCGACGTCGAGATCGCCGACGAGCTTCTCGACCTCGGCCGCGTGGTCGTGTGGTGAGACCCACACGCTGTCCTGCACCGACCCGAAGCCCAGGAACCGCAGCCGCCGCGCCAGCCGGGAGCGTTCGAGCCGGCGGTCCTCAGGAATCTGATGCCAGACGATGGTCCAGCAATCGCCGGTGGCCCGCGCCGACCCGAGCGAGAAGATCCGGCCGTCGCCCTCGGCAAGCAGCCGGTCGCAGCGCGGCGTGACCCGGTAGTGGACGAGCCGGCCGGAACGGATGCGCTCGAGCAGTCCGCGGCGCACGAGCCGCGTCAGCGCCACCCGGGCGGCGCCGTGCGAGAACCCGAATTCGCCCAGCAGCGACACGAGCCCGCCCGACCACACCGGCCCGCCGCCGAACGGCCGGACGTACGTCCCGAGGACCGTGATCACGAGGTCCTGCGGCTGGAGGCCCTCGGGTGTGCCGAGGCTCATCGCGCGTAGCTTGGCGCCGACACCGGCTCGAACGTCCGCCCGAGCTCCTTGCCGACCGTGTCGCGGCCGTCGGGCGGTTTGCGCGAGCCGGCGTCGTACTGCGGGATCCAGTTCACGCCCGCGTATCCCTGCTCGGCCGCGGCATGGAGGGTCCAGTGCGGGTCATACAGATGCGGGCGGGCGAGCGCGCAGAGATCGGCCCGCCCCGCGCAGACGATCGTGTTGACGTCGTCATAGGACGAGATCGCGCCGACGGCGATCGTCGGAACCCCGACCTCGTGGCGGATCCGATCGGCGAACGGAGTCTGGAACGAGCGCCCGTACGCCGGGCGCTCCTCCGGCGAGACCTGACCGGAGGACACGTCGACGATGTCGGCGCCGTGCTCGACGAACATCCGCGCGACCGCCACGGCATCGTCGGCACCGAACCCGCCGGGCACCCAATCGACCGCCGAGATCCGGACGCTCATCGGTTTGTCCGATGGCCAGATCGCGCGGCAGGTGTCGAACACCTCCAGCGGATACCGGGCCCGGTTCTCGAGCGATCCGCCGTACTTGTCACTCCGCGCGTTGGTGAGCGGCGACAGGAACGACGAGAGCAGATACCCGTGCGCGCAGTGGAGCTCGAGCAGGTCGAACCCGGCCTCGACGGCGCCGAGCGTCGCTCGGGCGAACTGGTCGCGGACGGCCTCGAGGTCCCAGGCGGCCATCTCGCGGGGGACCTGGTTGCACGGGCTGTAGGGGATCGGGGAGGGCGCGATCACCTCCCAGTTGCCGTCCGGCAGTGGCTCGTCGATCCCGTCCCACATGAGCTTCGTCGATCCCTTGCGACCGGAGTGGCCGATCTGGGCGCCGAACGCAGAGCCGCCGTGGGCGTGAACGAACTCGACGATCCGTTTCCATGCGGCGACGTGCTCATCGGACCAGATGCCGGCGCAGCCCGGCGTGATCCGGCCGATGTCCGAGACACAGATCATCTCGGTCATGAGCAGCCCGGCGCCCCCGAGCGCGCGCGAGCCGAGGTGGACGAGGTGGAAGTCGCCGACCGTCCCGTCGACGGCCGAGTACATGTCCATCGGTGAGACGACGACGCGGTTGCCGAGCGTGAGGCCGCGCAGCGTGAACGGCGTGAACATCGGTGGCGCATCGTCGTCGTGCACGGAGCGGACGAACGCCTCGTCGCGCAGGCGCAGGTTGTCGTAGGTCACGCGCCGGGAGCGTGTGAGCAGGTTGAACGCAAACTGGAGCCGCGGCTGCTCGACGTAGCGGCCGATCCCCTCGAACCACTCGAGCGAGGCCTGAGCTGCGCGCTGCGTCGACTCGACGATCGTCCGCCGCTCGGCTTCGTACGCCGAACTCGCGGCGGCGATGTCCTCGCCGTGGGTCTTGAACGCCCAGGCGAGCGCGACCGCGTCCTCCATCGCGAGCTTCGTACCGGACCCGATCGAGAAGTGGGCGGTGTGGGCGGCGTCGCCCATCAGCACGACGTTGTCGGCGCACCAGCGACGGCAGCGGACCGTGATGAAGCCCAACCACTTGGAGTTGTTCGCGAGCAGCGGCCGGCCCTCAAGCTCCTCGGCGAACAGCGAGGCGCAGAACTCGACGCTCGCGTCATCGGAGACGCCGGGCGGGAGTGGTCCGGGCGAGAGGGCGTCAAGCCCGGCACGCCGCCACGTGTCCTCGTGGGTCTCGACGATGAACGTGCTCATCCGCGCGTCGTACGGATACGCGTGCGCCTGGAAGACGCCGTCGGGTGTCTCGCGGATGAAGAACTTGAAGGCGTCGAACGGGTTCTCGACGCCCATCCACATGTACCGGCACTGCCGTGGCTCGAGCGCCGGGGCGAACTCCTGCTCCAGCGCGCGACGCACCCCGCTGGCCGCGCCGTCAGCACCGACGATCAGGTCCGCCCAGCCGAGCTCCGAGAGTGACGGCGCCTCGCTGGAGAAGCGGACGTCGGCGCCGAGCGCGAGCGCCCGGTCCTGGAGGATTGCGAGCAGCTCGCGCCGTCCGAGCGCTGAGAACCCGTGTCCGCCGGACCGGATCGTCTCCCCGCGCAGACGGATGTCGATGTCGCTCCACCGGGCGAAGCGCTCGGTGATCGCCGCGTAGGACTCCGGATCGGCGTGCTCGAATACCGACAGCGTCTCGTCGGAGAAGACGACGCCGAACCCGAACGCATCACCCGCGCGGTTGCGCTCGTAGACGACGATCTCCGAGTCCGGGGCGATCTTCCGCATGAGGATCGCGAAGTACAGCCCCGCGGGCCCTCCACCGACGACCGCAACACGCATGACCTGGTTAGACGCCCAGGTCGGTGAGGTGCTCGTACATCAGACCCATGCCGTTGACGACGTTGTGCATGAGCGCGAGCGCGGCCCGGCAGTTGGCGGCGGCGTTCGGGGGGAGCGATTCGTCGGCGCACAGCGCCTTCAGCTCCTCATAGACCGCGAGCAGCCGCTCCTCGTTGGCGGTCAGCGGGTCGCCGAGCAGATCGGTGCTCATCGATTGACCCCAGCCGTGACGGTGGTCGCGGTCGGCGCGGTCGGCGCGGTCGGCGCGGTCGGCGCGGTCGGCGCGGTCCGCGCGCCCACGGGTTCACGTTTGTCGACGGTTCGCTTCGCCTTGAGCTCAAACCGCGGCAGCTCGCCCGGGCCGGTGCGCTCGATTCGGAAGTTGAGACCCTCATGGGCGTGCGCGAGCTGCTTGTGGAGCGCCCCGGACAGCGTGTCCCACGCGTCCTCGGACCAATGCGGCTTGAGCTCGACGCGTAACGTGATCTCATCCCGAATCCCCTCATGGGTGATCACCGTCTGGAACTCGTCGACCTCGGGGAACTCGCGGACGATCGCCTCGATCGCGCGCGGGTAGACGTTCGTGCCGCGGACGATCTTCATGTCGTCGACGCGGCCGAGGATGCCCCCCTCAAAGATGTCGAACCCGCGTCCGCACGAGCACGTCGAGGCCGGAACGCGACACACAAGATCGCCCGTCCGATAACGGATGAGCGGGATCGCGCCCCGGCCAAACGACGTGACGACGCGCTCGCCGCGTGACCCGTACGCCACGGGCTCGAGCGTCACCGGGTCAAGCACCTCCTCGATGAGGTGGTCCTCGATGATGTGAGTGCCGCCAGGCTGCTCGGCGCACTCGAAGACCATGATCGTGCCGATCTCGGTCATGCCAGCGGTGTCGAACGCCTTCGCGCCCCACTGCTCCTCGATCAGCGCCTTCGTCTGTGGAATCGAGCCCGCTGGCTCTCCGGACAGGATCAGTCGCTGCACCGCAGAGCCGGGCAGGTCGATGCCGCGCTGCGACGCCTCCTGGGCGAGACGCAGCGCATAGGTCGGCGTCGAGGCGACCACGGTCGCACCGAAGTCGATGATCTGGCGCACCCGCTCCTCCGTCGGTTGAGCACCGCCGGGCACGTTCAGGACACCCATCTTCTCCATCGCGTAGTGAAGACCCCAGAAGCCGATGAACGAGCCGTATCCGAAGGCGATGTAAGCGGTGTCGCCCGGTCGCACCCCGCAGCCCCACAGCGCGTAGGACCACATCTCGGCGATCCATGCCCAGTCCTTGCGCGAGTCGAGCGCGCGCAACGGCCCGCGGCCGGTCGTGCCCGACGTCGTGTGGACGCGAATCGCGCCCTCTCCGCCGATCGTCGGGATCTCGCCGTAGGGCGGATGCTCTGACTGCGAGGTCATCCACTCCTCACGCGTCAGCGGCGGCAGTCGGCGCAGATCGTCGAGCGTCCGCAGCTGCGAGGGATCGAACCCCTCCTCGGCAAACCGGCGCCGGTACCACGGGCTTCGCGCCATTGCCCATTGGCACTGGTAGCGAAGTTTCGCGAGCTGCAGCGCAGCGAGACGCTCACGACCGAGCGTCTCTGTCTTCGGGTTCCAATACGGGCTCTCGCCGACCAACTCTCCTCGGCGGCAATGATACTGCACATTGCTCCGGACTTCTATGTCGAGTATGGTCGCGGCTCGTGGCGGAGGAGTTCGATTTCTCGGTCGAAAATGGCGTCGCGACGGTGACCCTCAACCGTCCCGACAAGCTCAACGCGCTCACGTTCGAGGTCTACGCATCGCTCCGCGATCTCGTCACCGGGCTGCCGCACCGCGGCGACGTCAAGGTCCTCGTCATCACCGGGCGGGGCCGCGGGTTCTGCTCCGGCGGTGACGTCGAGGAGATCATCGGCGAGCTCGTGAAGTTCCCGACGACGCGGCTGCTCGAGTTCACCCGGATGACCGGCGCGCTCGTCAAGGCGCTGCGCGAGTGCCCGCTCCCGGTGATCGCCGCCGTCAACGGGATCGCGGCCGGCGCCGGCTCGGTGGTCGCCCTCGCCGCCGACTTCCGCCTGCTCGCGCAGTCGGCGAGTTTCGCGTTTCTGTTCACCCGCGTCGGACTTGCCGGTGCCGACATGGGCAGCGCGTACCTGCTCCCGCGAGTCATCGGTCTGGGCCGAGCGACCGAGCTGCTGATGATCGGGGAGAAGATCACCGCCGACCGCGCGTATGAGATCGGCCTCGCCAACCAGGTCGTCGCCGACGAGGAGCTCGCCGACACCGCCCGCACGCTCGCCACGCGCCTTGCCACCGGGCCGGCGTTCGCGTACTCGACGACGAAGGCGCTACTCACCCGCGAGCTCGACATGGATCTCGGGAGCGCCATCGAGCTCGAGGCGATGACGCAGGCGCTGCTCATGCATTCTGACGACTTTCACGAGTTCTACGCCGCGTGGAGCGATGGTCGAAAGCCAGACTGGAAGGGGAGCTGACGAGGGATGCCGTTAGAGATCGTCAACGCGCCCGAGCTGCCCACGCCGCGGGGCTTCAGCCACGCCGTCAAGGCCGGAAACACCGTGTACCTCGCCGGCCAGATCGGTGAGGGCGCGACGCTCGTCGAGCAGTTCGATGGTGCCGCAGGGGCGCTGATCACGGCGCTCGCAGCGGCGGGCGGGACTCCGGCCGATCTTGTCTCGCTCCAGATCTTCGTCACCGATGTCGACGCGTACCGCAGCTCGCAGCGGGAACTCGGCGCGGTGTGGCGCACGCACTTTGACCGCCACTACCCCGCGATGGGACTGTTCGGGGTCACCGGGCTCGCGGTGCCCGAGGCGATCGTCGAGCTGATGGGGATCGCGGTGGTCGGACCGTGAGCGGGGATCCCGCCGCCGCGCTCGACAATCACCTCACCGACGAGCAGCGCTCGCTGTACGCGCGCACCCACGAGCTCGCTGCGACTGAGCTGGCGCCGATCGCCGCCGCCGGAGACCCCAGCCACGTCAACCGGGAGCTCCTGCGCGCCCTCGCCGAGCACGGCCTGCTGCCGCAGCTGTTTGAGCGGGCCCGCGCGATCGAGCTCTGCCTCATCCGCGAGGCGCTCGCCCGCGCATGTACCGAGGCGGAAACGACGTTCGGGACCCAGGGGCTCGGCGCGTACCCGATTCTCCAGTCAGGGAGCGAGGAGCTGAAGGCCGAGTGGATCGGAGAGGTGGCCGCCGGCCGTGCGGTTGCCGGGTTCGCGCTGACCGAGCCCGACGCCGGCTCGGACGTGTCGGCTCTGGCGCTCGCGGCAGAGCCGGACGGCAACGGGTCCGGGTACCGGCTCTCCGGCGAGAAGCTGTGGATCTCCCATGCGCCGGAGGCCGACATCTACACGGTGTTCGCGCGGGCGCCGGAGGGCATCACCGCGTTCGCCGTCCCCGGGAACGCCGACGGTCTGACCGGCGAGCACAAGGACCTGCTCGCACCCCACGCGATCGGCAGCCTCGAGTTCGACGGCGTCTATGTCCCGCGCGAGCACGTGCTCGGCGAGCCCGGACACGGATTCAAGGTGGCCATGCGGACGCTCGACCTGTTCCGCCCGAGCGTTGGCGCGTTCGCGATCGGGATGGCCCGAACGGCGCTCGAGCTGACGATTGCGTACGCCGGCGAGCGCTCGACGTTCGGGCACCCCCTGCGTGACTACCAATCTGTCTCCCACCGCGTCGCCGACATCTCCGCGCGCGTGTACGCGGCGCGTCTCGTCGTTCATCAGGCGGCGAACGCGCACGACGCGGGCGTTGGAGATCGCATGCTCGCCGCGATGGCGAAGCTGCTCGCCACCGAGGTCGCGCAGGAGGCGGTCGACGCCGCCGTCCAGTTCCACGGCGCCCGCGGACTCGAGCGCGGCCACCCGCTCGAGCACCTCTATCGCGAGGTCCGCGCCCCGCGGATCTACGAGGGCGCGTCCGAAATCCAGCGGGAGATCATCGCCCGCAGGTTGTTCGCCTCAGGACGATGAGCCGCACCGTCGTCGTCACCGGCGGGGCGAAGGGGATCGGGCGGGCGGTCGTCATGAGGTTCGCGGCCGACGGCGATGAGGTCGTCGCGCTCGGACGCGATGAGACGGCGTTGAAGCGCCTCGCCAGCGAGGGCATCCGAACCGCGGTCTGCGATGTGACCGACGAGGACGCCGTGACCCGGATCTTCGCCGAGATCGAGGCCGTCGACGTGCTCGTCAACAACGCCGGCATGGCCGAGAGCGCCCCGCTGGCGCGGACGAGCCTCAGCTCGTGGCTCGCTCACTTCGACGTCAACGTGACCGGCGCGTTTCTCTGCATGCGAGCGGTCGTGCCCGGGATGCGCTCGCGTGGTCATGGCGTGGTCGTCACCGTCGCGTCGACGAACGGGCGCGTCGGCACCCCGTACACGAGTGCGTACACCGCCTCCAAGCACGCGGCCGTCGGGCTGACCCGGGCGGTCGCGAGCGAACTCGCGGGGACGGGCGTCCGGGTCAACGCCGTCTGCCCGACGTTTGTGCGCACCGACATGACGCGGCGCTCGATCGAAAGGATCGTCGAGTCGACGGGACGGACGGCCGAGGAGAGCGAGAACGCGCTCGCCCACCTGTCTCCCCTCGGCCGCCTCCTCGAGCCCGAGGAGGTCGCCGACACGATCGCCTACCTCGCCTCCGATGCCGCGGCGTCCATCACCGGCCAGGCCGTCGTGATGGATGGGGGCGGCGTCCAGACGTAGCTGTGCTCAGGCTCCTTCTGAGGCCGCAACGCCGACGACATGGCCCTGGGCATCGGCGAACACCCCGAACGTCACCCCGGGTACCTCTTGCGCCGGTTGGACGATGCGTCCACCAAGCTCTTCGGCGCGGCGCAGGGTCGCGGCGACATCCTCGACGCCAACGAAGAACAGGACGCTGTCCTCCCCACCCTGCAACGGACCAATCGCGGTGGGCAGCGCCCCCTCGACGCCGACATCGACGAACGAGTAGCCAGGGAAGGCACCGTCGGAGTAGCCCCAGCCGAACAGCTGGGCGAAGAAGTCCCGCGTGGCGTCCGGATCGGTCGAGCGAATCTCTGCGTGGACAACTGGATGCGGCATGTTGATCCCTTCGTCGATGTCTCAGCCGTTCCGGCTGCTGATACTCCGACGAACTCGGGGCGGAGAAATCGACATCGATCTCGTGCCGAGTTTGCGGCGCTATCGCTGGATCGACCAGTTCGGGTCGGCCAGCCCCTCGAGCACCTGTGCGTCAGGGTGGGGGTCCGTGGCCCCAACGACCGCGCACACTCTCACCCGCCGGCCATACGGCGCCGGGCCGGGTGCGAAGACCGTGCGTGTCCGGATCCGATAGGTGCGCGCCGGCCCGCGCTTGATCCGGTACGCGGAGCTGATACCGGCGCGGGCCGTGTGCAGGTCCGCAGTGCAGGGGCGCGGCTTCCCCGGTGGATCGATGCCCACCGTCACCGTCCGGAGCGGCACCTCGGAACTGGCGCGGACGACAAACGTCACCGTCGCGTTCGCACGTCCCTGCGAATCGAAGAAGAACCTCACGTGCCGAGGCATGCTGCTCACGCGAATGCTGACGTGCGCCTTGCGAATGGTGAAGTCCTCCTGCCCGAAGCCGCTGACCGCGTTGCTCGCCCGATCCTGGACGTACACGCACTCGCGCCAGTCGCCGGCCGGCAGCCCTGCTGGGCTGTCGCCCGTTGGCTTGACCACCGTGTGCACATTGAACGGTCCGGTGGGGAACGCGTCGAAGGTGGTGATGACGGTGCCCGGAATGTTGCCGAACTCGTCGGCGCCGCCGGGGGGACATGTGGCGCTCCGCCGGATCACCGCACCGGCCAGGAAATCAGTGCTCTCCCCGTCGGACACGGGGCCGGCGGCAACACCGCCGGCCGTGAACGTGATCGGCGCCACCTCGATGCGCGGGCTCGAGATCGACAGGGACAGTTGGGCGGCAGCAGTCGCCGTGACCGACAGAACCCCTGCGATCACCATCCCCGCAGCTATACCCCACCGCCCCAGCATCACGGCCGGGATCCTACGCCACCGTCAGCGCTTTCTCCAGTCGTGCGCGGCCCGCGGTTTAGTGTCTGCTGCGTGACGATGTCAGCCGCCGTGGAGCTGATCGCGTTCTTGCGAGTCATCGCGAGCGACGATCCCTCGCGCGTGTCAGCGCTGCTCGTTCGTGCACCTGAACTTGCTCGGGCGCGCCTCGAAGCCGGTGCGACCAGGCAGGCCGCTGACGCGTATTTCCTCGGCGAGATCGACCACCACGTGTACGCCGGCGATACCGCGCTGCACGTTGCCGCGGCTGCCTACAACGTGCTGGTGATCAGCGACTTGGTCGATGCCGGAGCGCCGATCGGCGCGACGAACCGTCGCGGCGCCCAGCCGCTCCACTACGCGGTCGATGGCACCCCGGGTTCGGCGCACTGGGATCCCGTCGCGCAGCGGGACACGGTGGCGTGCCTCGTCGAATCTGGAGCGGACGTGAACGCCGTCGACGCAAACGGAACGACCCCGCTCCATCGCGCTGTGCGCAACCGATGCGCGGCGGCCGTCAAGGTGTTGCTCGACGCGGGCGCGGATCCACACGCCACCAACGGACGGGGATCGACCGCGATCCAGCTGGCAGGGTGGACGACCGGACGCGGCGGAAGTGGTTGGCGCGTGGCGAGGGCGGAGCAGGAGCAGATCCTCCGACTCCTCGGAGCGTCGGGTTCAACGCCGGCCGGCAGCTGTAGCTGCTTCGATCACACACCGCGATGATCGTCCGCGCGGTGAACGATGGCCACGGTGTCGGCACCCCTTGGTGGATTGTGTACAACAGCTGTACACAATCCACCAAGCCCTCCGCCAGCAGAGGTGGCATTTCAGGGAACCGGTAGCGAATTCCCGGCTGCCGCCGTCCCGTCGAATCGGCCGGCCGCAAGCGATCCTTGCGATCAGCGCGCCCCATCACGACCACCGAGCACGTCTGTCGGAGCACTCTGGCGGCCGTCAGCGGGCGATCGCCAGCTGCGCCACGAACACGACCGAGATCGCGGCGATACAGAACAGATGCTCGCGGTAGATCGATCGGGCGAGTCGGCTCTGCACCTCAATCGTGTCCTCGCGGGTCCCGAGGCGCACCGCGCTCGGGACCGTCCGGATCCCCGCGAGCAGAATCGCGGCGCCAGCGAGTCCGAGCGACACCCAGGCCACCCAGGGCGGTGAGCCACCGTTCGTGATCTCGATGACGATCGCCACGATCGTCGCCAGCATCGCCACAACGATCAGACGATTCATTGGTCGCGCGGCAGTCGTGACCCGCGCGTAATAGGCCGAGATCGACGCGAGCACGTCCTCAGGCAGCTCACGTCGGCGGTGCCGAGGGACCTGAACGTCGAACCTCAGGTCAAACCACAGCACGGCGAGGAGGAATCCTGCGCCCCCGGTTACCAGCGCTCTCACGAGACGACAGCCACGTCAGCCGGTACTGACCTTCGCCAGATCCATCGAGCTCGCGATCGTGTGGAACTTGACATGCTTGACATCCGGAGGCGCCACGAGCGTGGCCGTGCTCGCGCGCACGAATCTGCGATGTGCCGTGTGGCGAATTGGCGGTGGAGCGCTGACGCGACCGCCTGCCCCACCCACACGAGCTCGTCGCGCTTTGCTTCGTCGCTCTTCACCCGTCCGGCGACGGCGATCATCAAGTCTCCTCTCGAGGGCTGCTGTACCGATGCGGGCAGGCCCAGCCTATTCGTGGTGACCGCGCACCCTGAGGTTTTCACGGGATCTACGTGTCGGTATGAGACGCTGTGCGCCATGTGCGCGCGCACCGCAGGGATGGTCGCGCTTCTGGAGCGCGATTCCGAGCTGCATCTGCTCGAGCGGGTGATCGAGAGCGCTCAGCGCGGCCGCGGAGGGGTGGTCCTGATCGAGGGGCGGGCCGGTGTCGGTAAGACCGAGCTGCTGCGCCTGGCCGAAGCGCTCGGGCGGGACGCTGGCTTCCGGGTCCTCCGCGGGCGCGGCACCGAACTCGATCGGCCCTTCGGCTTCGGCGTCGTCCGGGCGCTGCTCGAACGCTGTGTGCGCGAGTCGCCGGACGTCCTTGGGGGTGGCGCGGAGTCCGCCGCGGCGGTGTTCACCGCCTCGTCCACGGAAGCCGCCGCCGACGAGGGGCTGTTCGCACACCTGCATGGCCTGTACTGGCTGGTCGCCAACCTCGCCGCTCAGCAACCGCTGCTGCTGCTTGCCGATGACCTCCACTGGACCGATACGGCGTCGCTGCGCTGGCTCGTGTACCTGGCCGAACGGGTCGAGGACCTGCCGCTGGTCCTCATCGGCGCGACCCGCCCCGCCGAGCCGGGCGCCAACCAGGCCCTGATCGATGTGCTCACGGACGCCGCGCAGGTGGTGCGGCCCGCGCCGCTGTCGGCTGAGGCGGCGGCGGTGCTCGTGCGACGTCACCTCCCGGACGCGGTCGACGAGTTCACCGGTGCCTGTCACGCGGCGACCGGCGGTAACGCTTTCCTGCTCGGCGAGCTGCTGGCGGAGCTGGTCGACCAGGGGGTCCTCGGCACCGCGGGGGAGGCGACCCAGGTCGTCGAGTTCGGCGCGGAACGGGTGGGACACACGGTGCGACGGCGTCTGCGGCTCTTGCCCGGCGATGCCACCGCCGTCGCGCGGGCCGTCGCCGTGCTCGGACCGCCGACGCCACTGCGCGACATCTCCGCGCTCACCGAGCTCACGGTGGGGGCGGTCGGTAGCGCGGGAGACTCACTCGTTGCGGTCAATGTGCTCACCGCCGATCGTGACGTCGAGCTTGACTTCGTCCATCCGGTGGTCCGCGGAGCGGTGTACGGCCAGACGCCGCCGTTGGAACGGCAACGACTGCACACGCGGGCGGCCGCGCTGATGCAGACCCGTGGCGCGGAGAGCGAGCGCGTTGCGCGGCACATCCTCCGACTCCCGGCGGCCGGTGATCCCGCGCGGGTGAGCATCCTGCGCTCGGCGGCCCGCGAGGCCGGTGCGCGAGGCGCCGCCGACGCCGCCATCACCTATCTCCAGCGCGCCCTCGACGAGCCACCCGCCAACGATGAGCGCGGCCACGTGTTGCATGAACTCGGCCTCGCCGAGGCCGCCGACCGACGCCGCGACGAATTCGAGTCGCACCTCCGCGCCGCCATCGCGGTCACCGCGGATCCCGCCGTGCGCTCCCAGATCGCGCTCGATCTCGGCCGTGCCGTCGCGTCCGTCGGCGAATTCCGTGAGTCGGTGGAGATCTTCCACGAGGCGCTCGGCGGCGTCCCGGGCCGCACGGACGACCTCGGCGTGGCACTCGAGGCGGAGATGCTCGCGATGGCGTTTCACGAGTTCACCTGCACGGCCCTCGTCGCGCCGTATTGGGAGCGCCGCTTCGCTGAGCTCGAGTCCGACACGACGCTGGCGCCGCGCACACTCGCACCGCTCGTGGTGGCCATCGCCGCGTCGCGTCCTCCCGCGAGCGTCGCTGTCGAGCTCGCCCAGCGCGCGCTCGAGGACAGACGACTCGACGCGCCCAACAGCGTGATCCTCGGCGCGATCGGCAACGGTCTCATCTACGCCGGCGCCCTGTCACAGGCGGCGCGCATCTACCACGACTCGATCGCGGCCGCAACCCGCCGCGGGAACCGCCTGACGGTCGCCTGGCAATCGACGATGTGCTCCAAAGCGTCGCTGCGGATGGGCGAGATCCGCCACGCGGAGGCGGAGGGTCGGCTCGCGCTGCGGATCTTTGAGGAGGGCAGCGGCGAGCCTGGCGTCGCGTGGTGCGTCTCACACCTGCTCGACGCGCTGCTCGCGCGCGGGGCTGTCGATGAGGCCACCGAGCTCGTCAACAGCGACCTGGTGCCGGCGAGCGCCGCGCCCACGTTTCCAGATGCGCTCCTGCGCACCTCGCTTGCGCACTATCACCTCGCGCTCGGCCGGCCGGCGGAGGCACTCCGGGAGGCCCGAGCCGCCGGTCGCCTCGTCTCCGCGACGATCGCTAACCCCTACTGCTGCGATTGGCGCTCCGCCGCGGCGCTCGCACTCTCGGCGCTGCAACGGCCAGGGCCCGCGCGCACGATGGCCGAAGAGGAGCTCGTCGACGCGCGGCACTTCGGCGTCCCGGAAGCCGAAGCCGCGTCGCTCCGAACGCTCGGCCTGGTGATCGGCGGCGCGGATGGGATCGGAGCCCTTCGGCAATCCGTCGAGGTGCTCGAGCACGCCGAAGGTCGGCTCGAGCACGCCCGGTCGCTGCTTGAGCTGGGGGCGGCGCTTCGCCGCGCCGGGATCCGGGCCGAAGCGCGCGACGTCCTCCGCGCCGCGCTCGATGAGACCGCCCGGATCGGCGCCAGCGGACTCGCCGATCGCGCCCACGGCGAGCTCGTCACCGCCGGGGCCCGCCCTCGCCGCGACCGGCGGATGCTGTCCGGGCGCGAGTCACTGACAGCCGGCGAGGACCGCATCGCCGCACTCGCCGCGGACGGTCTGACCAACCGCGAGATCGCCCAACGCCAGTTCGTCACGGTCAAGGCGGTCGAGTGGCACTTGCGCAACGTCTTCCGCAAGCTCGACATCTCCTCGCGTGATGAGCTGACCGAGGCACTCCGTGATGGGGGCCGTTCATAAGGCTGTATCTGTCCGCGCGGAGCACGCCGCCCGCGGGCGCTTATCCCGGTGTCCAGGATTTCGCCAAAAGGTTGCATTTTTGGCTGCAAATGGCCGTAATGTCCGGGTATGCACATGACCATCAGGTTGATCGGGACCGGCACGGACCCATCCGCGGCACAGCGGCAACTCGCTGCCCTGCTGGCTGGCCGGCCGGAGCTGGGGGAGCCGATGGCGCGTTGCGGGGGCATCGTCTGGGAGCGTCCCGGTCGGCCACCGATCCACGTCGCCACCGCGTTCTTCAGCCCCGCCTGAACCAGACCCAGACCGCTACATCGGGATCGTGCGCGGCAGGCCGAACGCCGGCAGGAACCCGGTGTCGGCGAAGCGGGTGAGCGCGACGATCTCACCGTCTCGCACCGTCATCACGATGACGCCGAGGCAGTGCCCGACCCGGTCGTGGGCGTCGGCGAGGTAGTACGCGAACGCGGGCTGACCGTTGGCGCTCGTCATGATCAGCTTGCGCCGGCGACTTGAACCGACGAGGCGATCTCGGAGGAACGCATCGGCGGCCGGGACACCCTCGTAGACGAGCGGCTCGGGCGGCATGGTGATCGAGATGTCGTCGCTCAGCATCGTGACGAGACGGTCGACGTCCGCGCGCTCGAACGCCTCGGCGAACCGGCCCGCGAGAGCCCGCTGGTCGGCGTCGCTCGGCAGGGCCGCGCGATCCCGAGAGACCGCACCACGAGCAGCCAGCGCCGCCCGGGCCCGCTGGAGGGCGCTGTTGACCGAGGCCGGCGAGCTGTCGAGCATCTCCGCGACCTCCGCCGCGGGGAAGCCGAGCACCTCGCGCAGGACGATGACCGCGCGTTGGCTGGGGGGCAGGTGTTGGAGCCCGGTGACGAACGCGAGCGCGATCGATTCCTTGAGCTCGTAGGTCGCGTCAGGTCCGGGCGCCACGTCGGGCACGCCGTCGAGCAGCGCGTCGGGGTAGGGCTCGAGCCACAGGGGTTCGGCCATCCGGGTCGGCTTCGGCATGTCAGGCAACTCCATCGGGACCTCCTGAGGGCGCCGGGCGCTGTCGCGGCGGGCGTTGAGACAGCGGTTGGTGGCGATCCGGTACAGCCATGCGCGCAGCGAGGCGCGCTCCTCGAACCCCGCGAGCCCCCGCCAGGCCGCGAGCAGAGTCTCTTGGAGGAGGTCCTCGGCGTCCTGGAGCGAGCCGAGGATCCGGTAGCAGTGAAGTTGGAGCTCGCGGCGGTAGGGCGCGGTGAGCTCTTCGAACGCGGCCTGGTCGCCGGCGCGGGCACGGGTAAGAGTGGCTTCAGTCATCACCTATTGCGACACCGGGCGGTCGCGAAAGTCATCGGTCAGTTGTATCTCACGGACGTGTCTCATCGAGCACCTGAACCAACTGGAGGCTCGATGACCAACAAGCAGAAATGGGTTCTCGCGCTGACCTCGATCTCGTCGTTGATGGTTGCGCTCGACGTGACGGTCGTTTCGACCGCGCTCAGCTCGATGCGTGTCCATCTCCATGCGTCGATCGAACAGCTCGAATGGACCGTCAACGCCTACGGGCTCAGCTTTGCCGTGCTGCTGATGACGGCGTCGGTGATCGGCGACCGCATCGGCCGGCGGACGATGTACGCCGCTGGAATGGCGCTGTTCGTGCTCGCGTCGATCGGCTGTGCGCTCTCACCGAGCGTCGGCTGGCTGATCGCGGCGCGCTCGGTACAGGGTGTCGGCGCGGCGATCGTCGCTCCGATGAGCCTGTCGCTCCTGTCGGCGGCGTTCCCGCCGGAGCGGCGCGGTACGGCGCTCGGGATCTTCGGCGGGATCACTGGGCTCGCCGTGATCGCCGGGCCGGTGCTCGGCGGCGCGGTCACGCAAGGACTCGCGTGGCAATGGATCTTCTGGCTCAACGTTCCGATCGGCCTCGTTGCGATTCCGCTCGTGCTGCGGAAGATCGGCGAGTCCTACGGCCCGCGCGTGAAGATGGACATCCCCGGCTTGGCGCTCGTCACGATCGCCGCCTGCGGGCTCGTGTGGGGTCTCGTCCGCGGGAACGCGTCGGGCTGGGGCAGCGCCGAGGTGCTCGGCACGCTCGGCGGAGGCGTCGTCCTCGCGATCGTGTTCGTGCTGTGGGAGCTGCGGACCGCGCAGCCGATGCTGCCCATGCGTCTGTTCGCCAACCGCTCGTTCGCGTTCGGCAACCTGGCGATGTTCCTCCTGTTCGGCTCGCTGTTCAGTGCCGTGTTCTTCATGGCCCAGTTCCAGGAGACCGTGCTCGGGGCGTCGCCGCTTGATGCCGGGATCCGCTTGCTCCCGTGGACCGGCACGGTGTTCATCATCACGCCGCTCTCCGGCGCGCTCGTCGATCGAATTGGCGAGCGGCCGTTGCTCACAGCGGGGTTGCTGCTGCAGGGCATCGGGTTTGGCGTGATCGCGCTCACCGCGGGACCGCACATGTCCTACGGGACGTTCATCGCCCCGATGCTCGCGGCGGGGGCCGGCGTGTCGCTCGCTCTGCCGGCGGCGCAGAACGCCATCTTCAGCGCGGTCGGGCCGGACGAGATCGGAACCGCGTCCGGCACGATGAGCACGATGCGCCAGCTCGGTGGCTCGTTCGGCCTGGCGGTCGTCGTCGCTGCATTCACCGGGGCGGGGGACTACGCCTCGGCGGGTGCATTCAGCGACGGCTTCGTCGCCGCGATCAGCGTCTCGGCGATCGTGTCATTCGTGGGCGTGCTCGCCGCACTCGCAGTCGGAACCCGGCACCGAGAGCCGCTGGCCGCCGGGCTGCCGGCTCAGGCGTCCGCGAGCAGCAGCTGAGCGAGCGCGTCGACGCCGTCATAGACATCGGCGAACCGCGTGGTCAGCGGGCTGAGGCCGAACCGGATGACATCCGGCCGGCGGAAGTCCGGGACCACGCGGCGCTCGATCAGCCGGGCGGTGAGCGACTCCGCGTCGGGATGGGCGAGCGCGACGTGGGCGCCGCGGCGGGTCGCGTCACGCGGTGAGGCCACGGTCACGCCGAGGTCGGCCAGCCGCGCGTCGGCGAGCTCGATCGCGTACTCGGTGAGTGCGACCCCCTTCGCACGGATCGCGTCGATCCCCGCCTCGGCGACGACCCCGACCCCCGCGTCGACGGCGCCCAAGGCGATCACCGGCGGTGTCCCTGAGAGGAACGACCGGATCCCCGACGCCGGCACGTAGCCCGGCGCCATCGTGAACGGATCACGCCGCCCCAGCCAGCCCCAGATCGGCTGGCGGAGCTGCGACTGCAGCTCGCGGCGAACGTAGAGATAGGCAGGGGCGCCGGGTCCGCCGTTCAGGTACTTGTAGGTGCAGCCGACGGCGAGATCGGTGCCGTCGGCGTCGAGCGTCACCGGCACCGAGCCGGCGCTGTGGCTCAGGTCCCAGAGCGTCAACGCGCCCGCGTGATGGGCGAGCGCGTTGATCGCGGTCGACTCGGCGATATGCGCTGACCGGTAGGAGACGTGCGAGAACGTGACGAGCGCGGTGCTGTCGGTCAGCGCGTCGGCGACGCCGTCCGCCGTCGGGCCGCCGGCGCGGTCGAACTCGAGCCATCGGATCGTCAGGCCGCGCGCCGCGGCGAGCCCCTCGAGCACGTACCGGTCGGTCGGGAAGTTGTCGACGTCGGTGACGATCTCGCTCCGGTCCGGCCGCGCGTCGAGCGCCGCCGCGGCCAGCTTGTAGAAGCACACCGTCGTCGAGTCGGCGATGACGACCTGCCCGGCGGCAGCGCCGAGCGCAGCGGCAGCGAGCCGGTCACCGACCTGTAGCGGGAGGTCGAGCCAGCCGTCCTCCCAGCCTTGGACGATCCGCTCTCCCCATCGCGTGACGACATCCGACAGCCGGCCGCGGGTGGCGATAGGCAGGCACCCGAGTGAATTGCCGTCGAGATAAACGAGCGACGGATCGGCGATCTCGAACCGCTCGCGAAACGGCGCCAGGTGATCGGCCAGCATCGAGCGCGAGCGCGCGGTCACGCCCGTGCGCCACGCCGGTGTCATCCTCGCTCATCGACGCGATCGTAACCTCGGTTTTCGAGCCGTGTCCGCGTAAGGATCATCTCATCAGCCGCGGCTTGTGGAGCCAACCCGAACCGCGTATGGTGCCGCGCCGATGGGGACCCGGAAGGTAGGAGGCAGTCTTGCGGTTGTGCTTGGCATCGCGCTCGCGCTGTCGCTGCCGGCTGCGTCCGCGGCCGCCCCGGGGAACCCGGACAGCTGGCGCGACGGGTCGCCGCTTGCGCTCGGGCGGTTCTTCCCCGCGATGACGATCCTGAGCGACAGCCGAGTGCTCATCGCCGGCGGCGGGACGACCGGGCCGGGCGCGACGAACACGGCGGAGATCTACAACCCGACCACGGGCGCGTGGTCCGCGGCGGCAAACCTGAACGACGCGTACGTCACGGCCGGCGCGGTCCGGCTGGCGAGCGGGCGCGTCCTCGTGTTCGGCTCGACCTCGGGCTCGGACGTGAGCGCTGAGGTCTTCGACCCGGCGGCCAACACGTGGACGAACACCGCGACCCCGATGCGGGATGCTCGAAGCGGGTCGACGTTTACCGGACCGCCCGCCTTCGCGGCCACGGCGCTCTCGAATGGCAAGGCGCTGCTCGCGGGTTCGAGCGCAGCGCCGACGGTGCACGCTGACCTGTACGACCCCGCCGACAACTCGTTCCACAACGCCGCTGACATGGGCACCGCGCGCCAGCTCCCCGGGCAGGCCCCCCTCCCGGGAGGCAAGGTGCTCGTCGCCGGCGGCTTCGATGGCACCAACGCCCTCACGACCGGTGAGGTGTACGACCCCGGGACGGACACCTGGACCCCGGTGACGAATCAGCTCAGCGCCGGGCACGTCGCTCCCGTCCTGGTCCCGCTCCCGGGCGGCAAGGTTCTGATCTTCGGGGGCGTGGCGACGTTCCCGCAGCCAATCCCTGCTGTTGGCGCCGACGTCTACGACCCGACCACGAACACGTTCTCGCCGACGGCCGGCCCGTCGACTCCGCGCCTGGTCCCGAATGTCACACCGCTCGCCGACGGGCGGGTGCTCATCAGCGCGGGCATCACGCCGAACACCGGGACGCCGACGTTCTTGACGAGCACCGAGATCTACAGCCCGAAGACGGGCACTTGGACCACGGTCTCGCCGGTCCCCGCCCCATTGACCGGAGGCGGGGCGGCACTCCTGCCGGACGGCGACGTGCTGGTCGCCGGCGGGGTCGTGGACAGCTCGGTGTCGGCGCCACCCACGAGGACGGAGCTCTACACCCCGGCGACGGTTCCCACCGCGCCGCTCGCGGTCGTCGCGACTGCCGGCAACGGCACGGCCGCGGTCACCTGGGCTCCGCCCCAGGTCGAAGGCGGCAGCCGGATCACGGGCTACACCGTGACGGCATCGAGCGGCCAGCGCGTGACGACGCCTGACGCGCGGACGAACACGACCATCACCGGACTGCGGAACGGCACCAAGGTCACGTTCACGGTCACGGCCATCAACAGCTTCGGCACGGGTCCGACCTCGGCGCCCTCGGCCGCAGTGACACCAACCGCACCGGACACCACCCCACCGCGCCTGACGATCTCGAAACTCGCGGGCACGCTCAAGCTGAAGGCGTTCCTCAAGGGCGTCAGCGCGACGATCACCCCCAACGAACCGAGCTCACTCGACGTCGCGCTGCTCGCCTCGGCGCGCGCAGCGACGATCTCGCGCGCGTTCAACCTCACGCTCGCCAGCAAGACCTTCGGCCGCGGCGGAACCCGAAAGGTCACGCTCAAGCCCAACCGCAGGCTGATCGGACACGCCAGGAAGTTCTCGGTCATCCTGCGCGTGATCGCGACCGACCGCGCAGGCAACCGCCGCGCCGTCACCAAGACGATTCAGATCAAGCCGTAGCGGGCAGGAAATCCGAAGATGACCGACGCAGCGCCCGACACCCCGACGACCGGCAAGCCGACCCTGTACGTGTGCCACGGCGACAACGGCGGTCCCCGGATTCACCCCTGTCGGCGAGTCCAGGAGGCGCTCCGCGCCAAGGGCATCGCCTACGAGAAGGTGGTCGCGGCCCACGGAAGTCCGTTCCCGTTTCTGCGCAAGGGCTCGCGAGATGAACTCAAGGCGGCGACGGGCGACACCAAGCTGCCCGCGCTGAAGCTCCGCGACGGGAACGTCATCACCCCCTCGCGCGCGATCCTCGACTGGATCGAGGCCCAGTAGCGCTCAGCGGCCGAGGTAGGCCCGCTTGAGGTCCTCGCTGGCCAACAGCTCCGACGCGGCTCCCTCGAGCACGATCTCGCCGGTCGACAGTACGTAGCCGCGGTCGGCGATCGAGAGCGCCATCGTCGCGTTCTGTTCGACCATTAGGACCGCGACGCCGGACTCGTGG
This sequence comes from uncultured Solirubrobacterales bacterium, assembly GCA_963850335.1. GTDB lineage: Bacteria > Actinomycetota > Thermoleophilia > Solirubrobacterales > Solirubrobacteraceae > Palsa-465. Next base: position 189,964 of record CAWKKY010000007.1, read on the forward strand.
ACCTCCTTGATGATCCGGAAGTTCTGCTGGACGAGCGCCGGTGAGAGGCCCATCGACGGCTCGTCCATGAGCAGCAGGCGGGGTCGGGACATGAGCGCGCGGCCCATCGCGACCATCTGCTGCTCGCCGCCGGAGAGCGTGCCGGCGAGCTGGGCCTCGCGCTCGAGCAGGCGCGGGAACAGCGTGTGGACGCGGTCGAAATCGTCGTCGAGCGTCTCGCCACCGCGCAGCACCGCGCCGAGCTCGAGGTTCTCCCGGACGGTCATGTCGCCGAACAGGCGACGGTTCTCGGGGACGATCGCGATCCCGTGGGCGATCCGGCGCGCGACCGTCCAGCGACTGACGTCGTCGCCGTCGAGCAGCACGCGTCCCGAGCGCGGCTGGACGATGCCGAGGATCGTTTTGAGTGTCGTCGACTTGCCGCTCGCGTTGCCGCCGAGCAGGCACACGAGCTCGCCGGCCCCGACCTGCAGCGAGATCCCCTCGAGGATCCGCATCTGCGCGTAGTACGTCGTCACGTCCTCAAGGTGGAGCAGGGACCCGTTCGCGCTCATGCTTCGGCCAGCGCCTCGGGATCGCGCCCCAGGTAGGCCTCGACGACGGCCGGGTGGTTCGCCACCACGTCGAACGTGCCCTCGGCGATCTTCACCCCATGGTCGAGCGCGATCACCCGGTCAGAGCAGTTGGCGACGACGTGCATGTCGTGCTCGATCACGAGGATCGAGATCCCGAGCTCCGCCCGCAGGCGAGAGATCACCTCGGTCACCTCGCCGGTCTCCTTCGGGTTCATCCCGGCGGCGGGCTCGTCGAGCAGCAGCACCTTCGGCCGGGTCGCGAGCGCCCGGGCAATTTCGAGGCGTCGACGGTTCGCGTAGGAGAGCGAGTACGCCGGCTGATCCCAGCGGTACCCGGCGAGGCGCTGGCCGAAGAACGACAGCACCTCCTCAGCGAGCGCGCGGACCTCACGCTCCTCACGGCGCGCCCGGGGCAGGCGGAAGATCGACTCCGCCGGCGTCGCCTTCGTGTGGCCGTAGGTTGCCGACATCACGTTCTCGATCACTGACATGTTGAGGAACAGACGCAGGCTCTGAAACGTGCGGGCGACCCCCGACTGGGTGATGCGGTGCGGCGTCTTGCCGACCAGCGACTGACCGGCAAGCCGAATATCGCCGCCGCTCGGCTCGTAGACACCGGTGATGACGTTGAACACCGTCGACTTGCCGGCACCGTTAGGGCCGATGATGCTCACGACCTCGCGGTCGCCGAGCCGCACCTCAAGCTCGGTGAGCGCCTTCAACCCGCCGAAGGAGAGCGACACGGAGTCGACGTGGAGCAGCGGCGGGCTGGTGCCGTCCGGCGCCATCACACAACCTCGACGCGTCGTGAGCCGAGGAACCCCTGCGGTCGAGCGTTCATCATCACGATCAGGATCGCGCCGATCAGGATCTGGCGGGTGATCGCGGTCTCGACAACGAGTCGTCCCTCCCACACGCACGCGGCGAGCCAGATCGTCGGCGGGATGAGGACCGTGCGCCACCATCCGCGCAACTGGACGATCGCGATCAGCAGACAGATCATCACGACGAAACCGATGTTGCCGACCGTCTTCGGATTGGACGGGACGACGACCCAATCCCGGACGACGTCGGCGATCCACCCGCTGGACTGGGGACCGCCCGCGACCGCACTCGCGGAGATCGCCTTGACGATCGCGTGCATGGCGAACCCGAACGCCACCGTGGCGACGACGATCCCGGCGAGCTTGCGCCATGGACGCACCTTGACCACGAGCGTCAAGAGGATGATCCCGTAGAACAGATACCCGGACTCGGTCGGACTGCGCAGGAAGCCGTCGAGCATGATCGAGACGATCAGCCCGCCGAGCACGGCTCCGCCAATGCTGCCGGCGCCGCCGAGGATGAGCCCGGCGTAGATGAGGATGAGAAACGGCGTGTCGAAGTCCGTCGGGAACACGCTGATCTGCTGGGCGGCGAACACCGTGCCCGCGAGCGCCGCGACGACCGCGCCGAAGGCGAACGCCATCAACTTCACTCGGTTGACCGGGATCGTCATCATGCTGGCGGCGAGCGGATCCTCGCGGACCGCGCGCCACGCCCGGCCGGTGCGCGAGGTGTCGAGCAGGTGCAGCACCGCCATCGAGATCACGAGCAGCGCGAGCAGCAGATAGAAGTACTGCTTGTTCGTCGTCAGCGTCCCGACGACGGGAAGCTTGTATGGGTCGACCCCGGTGATGCCGTTCGGGCCACCGAGCTTGCTCGGGGCGACGTTGTTCGTGAACTCGACGAACGCCTCACCGAAGAACAGGGTGATGATCGCGAGGTAGTCGCCGATCAACCGCCGCGACGGCAGCCCGACGACGAGCCCGAGCAGCGCGGCGGCGACCATCACGATCGGCACCGACGCGAGCGCCGGGAGATGGATGCCGGTGGGCGAGTTGAGCTGGTCGGAGGACAGCAGCGCGAACCCGTAGGCGCCGAACCCGTAGAAGGCGATGTAGCCGAGGTCGAGCAGGCCGGCCCAGCCGACGGAGATGTTGAGACCGAGCGCGAGCAGCGCGAGCAGCAGCGCGTTGATCCCGACCTGAAGCTGGAAGTCGTTGACGGTGAAGAACGGCACGAGCAGCCCGACGAACGCCGCGATCCCGAGCCGCTGCCACCACCCGACGCGCTCGAACAACCGCTGCGCGCCCCCGCGCCACCCCGGCGCGTACTCGCGACGGTGACCGCTGCGCGCGACCCACTCATCGACCCCGACCTCCGCGCTCGTCGGCTGCTCGATGTCGGGCGCGGGCGGCGGGGTCATACCTTCTGGAGCTGGGCCTTGCCGAGCAGGCCGCTCGGGCGCACGAGCAGGACGAGGAAGAGGATCCCGAACACCATCAAATTCGTGTAGGTCGACGACACGTCAGCGGTGAAGAACGATTCGGCGAGCCCGATGAGCATGCCGCCCAGCATCGCGCCGGGGATCGAGCCAATGCCGCCGACGACAGCAGCGGTGAACGCTTTCAAGCCGGCGATGAAGCCGATCTGGTTGTAGACCTGGTTGAACACGAGACCACCCATCACGCCCGCGATGCCGGCCATCGCCGAGCCGATGAAGAATGTGTAGGCGATCGTCCGATCGACGTTGATGCCGAGCATCTCCGCCGCTTCACGGTCGGATGCGACGGCGCGCATCGACTTGCCGAGGGTCGTCAGGTGGATGAGCCGGTTGAGCCCGAACATCATGATCAGACTCAGCCCGATGACCATGATGCGCACGAGGCTGATCTCGAACGACCCGATGTGGACCCCGGTCGAGAGCGAGATGAAGTCAGAGGTGTTGTAGATCCGGGTCTGGGAGCCGAACAGGAGCAGGACCGTGTTCTCCAGGAAGAACGAGATCCCGAGCGCCGTGATCAGCGGCGCGATCCGCGGCGCATTGCGTAACGGCCGGTAGGCGAAGCGCTCGATCGCGACCCCGAGGAACCCGACGCCCACGCCGGCGAGCAGGAGCATGATGAGCAGCAGCAGCGGCACCGGGATGCTGAGGTGCTTCGAGCCGCCGAACCACTGGATCACGAAGTAGCCGACGAACGCCCCGACCATGTACAGATCGCCGTGGGCGAAGTTGAGCAGCTTGAGCACGCCGTACACCATCGTGTAGCCGAGCGCGATGAGCGCGTACAGGCTCCCGGTCGTAAGACCGGCGACGAGCTGCTCCCAGAACGCGTGCATGGTGGACGGAGGGATTGTGCGGCACCGGCCCGGCCGCCGCTCCACCGAAGTGAAGCGGCGGCGCGGGCCTCAGGCCGCAGTCAGCCGGTCACTGGACCAGGACGTACGTGCCCTTCGCGTTGATCTTGTTGATGAAGAACTTCGCGTTGTTGAGCGCGCCGCTCGAGGAGAAGCTGATCGGCTGCCCCAGGATCGACGTCGGCTCGTTGGTTGCCTTGATCGCGGCCAGAACGTTGGCGCGATTCGGCGTCTGACCGTTCTTGCAGACGGTCGCGATCGCCTCATCGACGACGTGCTGGGCGGCGAACACGGGCGGTCCGAACGTGCCGTAGGTGCCGAACTTGGCCTTCGCCTCGGCGGCGATCGCCTTGTCGGCCGCGATCGCGTTGATGTCCGGACCGAACGACGAGACATACGAGCCCGGGATCGTGAACTGACCCGGCGAGTAGAGACCATCGGTACCGAAGATCACGGCGTTCTTCTTCTGCTCGGCGAGGTTCTTGCCGAGCTGCTGGGCGTTCGCCGCAACCTGCCACGGCAACACGACCACGGTCGTCTGCGGGTCGACCTTGGAGATCAGCGACGAGAAGTCGGTGACCTTCTGGCTGACCGACTCGTGGTCGACCTTGATCCCCGCCTTCTCCAGCGCCGGAATGATGACCCCGGCGAGACCGGTGGAGTAGGACTCCTGGTCATCGACGAGCAGGACCTTCTTCGGCTTGAGCTTCGTGATGATGTACTGCGCATCCGAGTTGCCCTGGTCGGTGTCGCCGCCGACGACGCGGAAGAACGTCGGGTACTTGCCGCTCGTCAGCGTCGCGTTCGTCGCCGAGCCGGTGATGAACGCCAGACCCGCGCGTCCCATCAGCGGACCGACCGCCTCGACCTCCTGGCTGCCGGCAGGACCGACGATGCCGACGATCTTCGAGTTCGAGATCGCCTGCTGGGTCGCGGTCGTGGCCTGCGCGGGCTGGAGCTGGGTGTCGAGCGGAACGAGCGTGATGTTCGTATGAAGAGCGGAGTTGTCCTGCGCGAGCGCGAGCTGGGCGAAGTGCTGCTGCTCGGCGCCGAGCTGGGCGACCGGGCCGGTGATCGGGCCCTCAAACCCGGTCGACGCGACACAAGTCTTGGTCGCGCTTCCGCCGCCGCTCGAGGCGCTCGACGAGCTGCTCGAACTGCTGCTCGAGCTGCTCCCACAACCGGCGACAAACGCGCCGGCGGCGAGCACCGCGATGATCGTGCGTGGCTTCACTACTTCTGACCTCCTCCTCGGGGACCCTCTGTTCATGAGACGGTGAGCGGCGGTGTTCCGGCGTAGGCCGGAGTCCCGTCCGGGTAGTACGCCGCGGCCGGCGATCCGGCCGGACGGAAGACGGCAACGACCCGCATCACCTCGCTGCCGGTGTTCTCAAGGCAATGCACGGTCCGCGCCGGCAGCGTGATGCGCGAACCCGGGCGGAGCGGCTCGTGCCTCTCGCCCGCATGGAACGTGCCCTCGCCGTCGAGCACGTAGATGACCTCGTCGTAGGTGTGAAAGTGAAATGGCGCCTTCGAGGTCGGGATGTACCCGACGAAGTGCGTGGCCGACTGAAGGCCGCCATGTTCTGGATCGGCGACGATCCGGAACTCGCGCTCGGTCGTGGCCGCTTGCGCCTCCTGCTCTGCCAGATGCCGCACGCCGACCCGCCGGGAGGCGCCGGCCGGCGCGGCGACCGGATCCGGGAGGCGGACCGAGATGATTCGCAGCGGCGCGTCGCCCGTGTTGGCCAGCTCATAGTCCGTGCCGGGCGGCAGAAAGACACCGGATTCGGGCTCCAGGTGGTGGCCCGTTCCCCCGTCGGTTGCGCTGAGCGATCCGGCACCGGAGAGCACGAACAGCACCTCCTCGGCAGCTGCCGTGGTGCGCGTGCTCCGTTCGGCCGGCCCAAGCTCGAGCGCGGTCTGCTCGAGGGGCACGGTCCCGGTGTTGATCAGGGTCGGATCAGGCATAGAGGCGTTCGACCCTCCCACATTCGCTTGTGAACGGTCAACCACCTGCAAGCGTGGCCGTCACCGAGATCTCGGTTCCGGACAGCGCCCGGGACACCGGGCAGGTTGCCTTGGCGCGCTCGGCGAGCTCGGCGAATTGCTGCGCGTCGACACCCGGGACCTGCCCGACCGTCGACAGCTCGATCGCCGTGATCGCAAAGCGCCCGTCGCCGACCTGCTCGAGGCGGACGCTCGCCGTCGTCGTCAGGTCATCGGGCGGATGGCCCTCGGTCGTGAGCAGGTTCGCGAGCGACATCGTGTAGCAGCCGGCCTCGGCGGCGCCGAGCAGCTCCTCGGGATTCGTCGTCCGCTGTCCCTCCTCGACGCGTGCCTTCAGCGAGTACGGCCCGGTGAACGCGCCGCTGCCGAGCGCGATGCTGCCACCGCCCTCGCCGTCGCTTCCCTGCCACCTCGCCTCGGAACGCCGAACGATCCTGAAGCTCACAGCCTCTCCTCTCCCCACGCGCGACCGCGCTTTGTATCGTGATCAAATCATCCGGGGCATCACGCGCGCAAGCGAGACGCTCTTGTGATTGGGTTAGCCCACCATGGCGAACACGCTCAACACCCTCTTTGACATCGATGCTGTCCGTCGCCGGTTCAGCTCGCTCCAGGATGGCTTTGCGTTCCTCGACGCCCCCGGCGGCTCGCAGGTTCCCGACGAGGTCGGCGACGCGATCGCCCGCGCGCTCCGGGAGGCGAGCGCCAACCTCGGTGCCGGCTACGCGACCTCGCTGAGGGTCAAGGAGATCCTTGAGGGCGCCGAAGCCCGCGCGGCCCGCTTCCTCGGCTGCGACACCCAGGAGATCATCTTTGGCCCGAACATGACCTCGCTCGATTTCACGCTGTCGCGGACGGCGGGACGCGAGTTCGCTCCGGGCGACGAGATCATCGTCTCCTCGCTGGACCACGATGGCGGCGTCTCGCCCTGGCTCGAGCTCGCCCACGACCGCGAGCTCGTCGTCAAGCAGGTCGAGCTCCACGACGACACGACGTTTGACTACGACGATCTGCAATCGAAGCTCAGTGAGCGCACGCGCGTCGTCGCGTTCGCGTGGGCGTCGAATGCCGTCGGGACGATCGTCGACGCCCGGCGCGTGTGCGAGCTGGCGCATTCCGTCGGCGCGCTCGCTTGGATCGATGCCGTCCACTACGCGGCGCACGAACCGATCGACGTGCGCGCCGTCGATGCCGACGTGCTCATCTGCTCGCCGTACAAGTACTGCGGACCCCACCTTGGGATCGCCTACGGTCGCGCGTCGGTGATCGAAGGCTGGCGCCCGTACAAGGCGCGCCCGGCGCCGACGACGCCCCTCGGGCGCCGCTTCGAGACCGGCACCCAGCCGTACGAGTTGCTCGCCGGCTTCAGCACGGCGATCGATTACCTCGACTCGATTGGCAGCTTCGAGGCGATCGTGCCGTACGAGCGCGCGCTCGGCCAGCACTTCGTCGATTCGATCTCCGACGCGGTGACGATCTACGGCCTCCCGGGCATGGACGGCCGCGTGCCGACGTTTCTCGTCAACGTCGAGGGCGTCCCCGCACCGGATGTCGCCGCCGCCCTCGCCGCCGAGCAGATCGGGGTATGGGCCCACGACTCGTGGTATTCGCTCGGGCTCTACAAGCGGCTCGGCTACACCGATGCGGCGGTCCGCATCGGGTTCATTCACTACAACACGCTTGACGAGGTCGACCGGCTCGTGGCCGCCCTCGAGGCGACGCGCGGATAGGAGTCCCCAGTGCCGCTTCACCCCCAGGCCCGGCAGCTGATCGACACCCTGGAGGCGGCGGGCCTGCCGACGCTGCCGGAGCTCTCCCCTCCGGCCGCCCGCGAACAGTCGCGGCTCATCATCGACATCGTCGGGCCCGGCCCCGAGGTCGCGGTCGTGGAGGACTTCACGATCCCGGTCACCGGCACATCGATCGCCGCGCGGCGGTACGAGCCGACCGAGAGCGCGGCCACGATCGTGTACATCCACGGCGGCGGCTGGACGATCTGCGATCTCGACACCCACGACGCAATGTGCCGGATGCTCGCGCAGAGCTCAGGGTGCCGCGTCGTCGCGATCGACTACCGGCTCGCGCCCGAGCACCCGTTCCCCACGCCGCTCGAGGACGCGTGGGACGCGCTGGTCTGGGTCGCCTCGAAGTACCCACACGAACGGCTTGTCGTCGCCGGCGACAGCGCTGGCGGGAATATGGCCGCTGTGTGCGCGCAGCGCGCCCGGGACCGGGCAGGCCCGGCGCTCGCGCTCCAGGTGCTCGTGTATCCCGCGACCGACTTCACGATGCATGGCTCGCCGTCGATGCAGGCGTATGGCAGCGGACCGGACACGTTCCTCACCGAGGCCGAGATGACGTGGTTCGAGGCCAACTACATCACCGACGAGGCGCAGCGCGAGAATCCAGAGGTCTCACCACTCAAGGCGGAGTCGCTCGCGGGGGTCGCGCCGGCGATCGTCGTCACGGCGGGCTACGACCCGCTGTGTGATCAGGGATTCGTCTATGCGGAGCGGCTGGTGGCCGACGGCGTCGCGGTCACCCACCACCACTACGAGGACCAGATCCACGCGTTCTTCACGCTCGTCAACATCTTCGAGAGCGCCGACGAGGCGGTGCCGAAGGTCGGCGCGGAGATCCGGGACGCGGTCGCCTCAGCCGTCGCCTGACGCCGCGCGCTCGGCGGCGCGCTCGGCGGCGCGCTCAGCGTCGAACAGCTCTACGAGCCGGCTGCGGGTCTGCCAGAGCTTCGGCATCTGGCGCTGGGCGATCAGCTTGCCGAGCACCTGGACCGGTGTGCCCTGGGTCCCGATCGCCTCCTCGCCAAGCGCTCTGGCGACGATCGTGTAGTGGCGAAAGCGCCACACCCAGATCCGCTCGTCCCATTCGGTGAGCAGCTCGGCGAGCTGGTAGAGGTCCTCGTGCTCCCGGCCGTGCTGGTAGAGCTCGGTGAGCGTGAGGCCGGCGCGCGTGAGCGCGGCGTCAAACGCCTTCCACAGGCGCTGGGTGACGTGTGGCACGCGACGAAACCCCGGGGAATCAAAGCCGCTGCCGTGACCGAGCACGACCCGGATCTGCTGGTACTCCCACGGGTCCATCTGGTTCAACATGTCGAGGCCGGTGGTGACGTACTGGAGGCTCAACACCGCGCGGCGAAGCAGGCGAGCCGCGGACGCGGGCGCCGGCGTGCCCCGCTCGAGCGCCGCGGCCGCCTCGTCGACCTCCGCGCAGGCGAGCTTCAGCCATAGCTCGGAAGCCTGATGGACCGTTTGGAACAGCAGCTCATCGTGATGGACGCGTTCCTCCGGCGTCTTCTGAAGGGCGAGTAACTCGTCGGTGCGCAGGTACCGTTCGTAGTCGCTCGCGCCGCGGCCGGGGAGCACCGGACTCTGCATGTCGGTCATCCCTCACCTCCGCTCAGGATCTCCGCCACGGTGGCCGGGTTGATATTCCCGCCCGAGACGATGCAGACGACCTTCCCACCGCCCGCTTCCCCGGCGAGCGCCGCCGCCGTGGCGAGTGCGCCGGCGCCCTCCGGGATCACGTGTGCGCGCTCGGCGAGCACACGCACGGCCGCGGCGGCGTCAGCGATCGGGACCGGCACCGCTGTGTCGACGAGCGGCCTCACCCGCGGCCACATCGTGTCGAGCACGCGGCGGCTGCCGGACCCGTCGACGAACGACGGCTGGTACTCGACCTCGGTCGGGGTCCCAGCCTCGAGCGCAGCGTGAAGCGCGGCGCCCGTCGCCGGCTCCGCGACGATGATCTTCGTCTGCGGCCTCAGCGCCTTGATCGCGCTCGCGATGCCGACCGTCAGGCCGCCGCCGCCATACGGGATGACGACCGCATCGGGATCGGGTAGATCCTCCAGGATCTCAAGCCCGATCGTCCCGTTGCCGGCCATCACGCCCTCATCCTGGACCGGGTGCACGAACAGGCCGTCGACTCCCTCGACACGGCTCGTCACGATCACGTTCCACCAGTCGTCGTAGGGCAGCTTCAGCACCCGTCCCCCGAGGCGGGCGATCGCTGCGAGCTTCGCCTCCGGCGCGTGCTCGGGCACGGCGATCGTTGCCGGGACGCCGAGCTCGCGCGCGGCCCAGGCGACGCCCTGGGCCATATTCCCGGCGCTCGCGGTGACGAGCCCCTGCTGCACACGGTCGGGCGGTGCCAGGCGGATCGCGTTCGTGGCGCCACGGATCTTGAATGAGCCGATCGGTTGCAGCAGCTCGAGTTTCAGATAGATCTCGGCCGGCGCGTCGTCCGCGTAGAGGCGGACGAGCGGGGTGCGCACGGCCGCGCCGTCGATGCGCTCGCGCGCGGCCTCGATCTCGGTCAGCGGGATCACAGCTCGACCTCGGTCCCGAGCCCGAGCCGCCGCGCCGTCGCGACCGCGTGCTCGGCGGCGGCCAGGTCCTCGACGGCGAGTCCGAGCGAGCGAAACAGGGTGAGCTCGGCGTCGTCGGCGCGCCCCGGGGCGATCCCGGCGAGCACCTCCCCGAGTTCGGCGCGCACATGGTCGCCGCCGGCGATCACGCCCTCCTCGACAGCACGCAGAAACTCGCCCGCCTCGTTGTGAAGCGACTCACGGCTGTCTGGGAACAGCGCGCTCGCGGCGATCGTCTCGAGTTCGATCTCCCTCGCCTGCGGCGTGCTCGCGCCGACGGCGTTGATGTGCGCGCCGGGGGACAGCCAGGCGTGCCTCAGCACCGGCTCACGGGAGTTCGTCGCCGTGACGACGACGTCGGCGCCCCGGACCGCCGCCTCGGCGCTGGAGACCGCCCTCACGGTGCCGGCCGCGCCGGCGTGGCGCTCGGCGAGGCCGCGGGCATGCTCCGCGGTTGGGCTGTAGATCCGGATCTCCTCAAACGGACGGACGAGCGTCAACGCCTCGATGTGCGACCCCGCCTGCACGCCTGACCCCAAAATCGCCAGGGTCCGAGCGTCGGCGCGCGCGAGTGCGGCGGTCGCGACCGCGGTCACCGCCGCGGTCCGGATTTCGGTGATCGCAGACGCGTCGAGGATCGCCGTCGGCTGGCCGGTCTCGCCGTCAAACAGGGTCACGATTCCCTGATGCGCGTCGAGTCCGCGAGCTGGATTGCCCGGCATCACGCAGACCGTCTTGAGGCTGAACACGGGGTCCCCGCCGCCGCGCCACGCCGGCATCAGGCCCATGAACCCGGCCGCCGCGGGCGCCATCATCACCGAGCGCAGCGGCATGTAGGTGTCCCCACGGGCGTGGGCCGAGAGCACCGCGGACATCGCCTCGGCGCACTCGCCGGGCGGCAGCGCTCGGACGACGTCACCGTGGCTGAGGACGAGCACACCCGTCAACGGAAGGCCTTCGTCAGCTCGGTCCGCTCGGCCAGCGTGAGGGGGTTCTCGAGCGCCTCTCTCACCGGCGTGAGGTGCTCGGGCCGGCCCGGACCGACGACGATCTGGGTCAGGCGATCGTCGGCGAGCAGCCAGGCGAGGGCGAGGGCGGCGAGACTGATGCCGCGCGCGTCCGCGTGCGCCTCGAGCGCCTCCAGTCCGTCGTAGGTCTTCTCCGCGACGAGCGGCTCGTAGGGCTCGGGGCGCTGAGTCATCCGCGACCCCGCCGGGAACGGTTGGTCGCGGCGGTACTTCCCGGTGAGCCACCCGCCGGCGAGCGGGCTGAACGCGCAGTACGCCACCCGCTGCGACGCGCAGATCGGCAGGACGTCGGCCTCGTCGTGGCGGTCGAGTAGCGAGTGGCTGTTCTGGATCGCCGCCGGCGCACCGGCCTTGAGCGCGGCGACGAGCTCGGCGGCGTGGAAGTTGCTGACCCCGTACGCGCCGATCCGCCGTTTCTGGCGCGCCTGGGCGAACACGCCGAGCGTCTCCTCCAGCGGGACGTCGGGGTCGAACTCATGGGCAAGGTAGAGGTCGACGCGCTCGACGCCGAGCCGCTCGAGGCTCGAACGAAGCTGGCGCTCAATCCGGTGCGCGCCGAGGCCGTGGTCGGCGCCCTCGTCCATCGGGTTGTACGTCTTGGTCGTCAGCTGTGGGACCACCCCGCGCGACTCGATCCAGTGCCCGATCATCGCCTCGCTGCGCCCGCCGCCGTAGGCATCGGCGGTATCGAAATGGGTGATGCCGAGCTCCCACGCGGCGTCCATCAGCGCGAACGCATCGTCCTCGCCGAGTCCCTGACCGAAGAACGCCGGCGCCGAGCCGATGCCGCCGAAGTTCCCGCAGCCGAGCGCGACACGCGGAATCGTCAGCGGCGTCGCGCCCAGCGGCCGGCGCTCGATGTCGAGCGTCGGCGTCATCGATGGTCAGGCGGCAGCGGCGGCACGTTCTGTAGTTGACCAGACGCCGACGTTGCCGGTCAACCTTTGCCGCGAGTTGCCGACCTCCTTGAGCATGGGGAGCGTGCCGGGGATCGCGCGGAAGTGGCTCGCTCGCGGTCCCGTCCGAGCGCGGGTGAGCCTCCTCCCGCGATCTTCGACAGCTACGCGAGCGCCGGCTCGAGCGCGGGCTCGAGCTCCCGGGCAATCCGGCCCACCGCATGTGACAGCGCACCCGCGGCGAGTAACGCGTCGGTCGCCTGTGCCAGCACCCGTCCCATCAGCCCCTTGCCGGTGACCGCGACCGTCGCCCGGACGTCGCTGCCGTCCTCGTTGGCGACCGCGACGTACTCCACGTCAAGCCGGATCGGGCCCATCGCGGCCAGCGCAAGGTAGCCGTCCTCGGCCTCGGAGACGTCGACGGCGAACTCGAGCGACCGGCCGGCGAGGGCGCCCCGCACCCGCACCCGGTCGCCGGCCCGGAGCCGGTCACCGTCAAAGTCGATGACGTCAAAGCTGATCGGTGCCCAACGGGCGATCGCCCGTGGCTCGGTGAGCAGCGCCAGGACCTCGTCAGGAAGCCCCGCGACACGCGTCTGTGCAGTCCACGTTCCCATGACGCGCACTCTCGCGCACTGGGGACCGTGGTCCTTGTGACAAATGTCGCCCGGTCAGGAGCTGGCGGTTGCGGCCGCGGAGGCGGCAAGCACCGCGTCGACGAGGCCGGGGAAGCGCGTGTCGAGGTCGGCACGCCGCAGCGAGTTCATCCGCGTCGTGCCCTCGAGGCGCTGGCGGATGACGCCGGCCTCCCGCAGCACCCGGAAGTGATGCGTGCACGTCGATTTGACGACCGGCAGCTCGAAGCTGCCACAGGTGCGCTCGTCCCCGAGGGCAAGCTTGGCGACGATCCGCAGCCGCATCGGGTCCGACAGCGCGTGGAGAACCGCCGGGAGTTCGATTTCGTCGCGGGCGGGATGCGAAAGTGCCTCGGCGGCGGAGGCCGTTTGTGCCGGAGGCGTCGCGTCGGACGCGGCATCGGAGATCGTTGCACCCATGTGATCAGATTGTACGAAGGTCATCGAACACTTGCTACCGTGTTCTCTACCGATCGTAGCCGTCCGACCGGAAGGGAAACCCCGTGTCGTCCGAAAACGGGCACCACGCAAAACCACATCTACGCGCGACACTGCTGCTTTCGTGCCTCGCGCAGTTCATGGTCATCCTCGACGTGTCGGTCGTCAACGTCGCGCTGCCCTCGATTCGGACCGCCCTTCACTTCTCCGAGCAGGATCTCCAGTGGGTCGTCAACGCGTACACGGTGACGTTCGCCGGGTTCATGCTGCTCGGCGGCCGGGCCGCTGACCTGCTTGGCCGCCGGCGCGTGTTCGTCGCGGGGCTGTTGCTGTTCGGGCTCGCCTCGTTGGCGGGCGGCTTCGCCCAGAGCCAGGGCACGCTGATCGCCGCCCGCGCGGTGCAGGGACTCGGCGGCGCGGTGATCGCACCCGCGTCGTTGTCGATCCTCACCGCGACGTTCGAGGAGGGGGCCGCGCGCAACCGCGCGATCGGAGTCTGGGGAGCCATGGGCGCCGCCGGAGGCTCGGCGGGCGTGCTGCTCGGCGGCATGCTGACCGAGTGGCTCAACTGGCGCTGGATCCTGTTCATCAACGTCCCGATCGGCCTGATCGCGGCGATCGCAGCGGAGCGCTACATCGCCGAGGGCCGCAATCCCGACCGCGTCCGCGGCTTCGACCTCCCCGGTGCGGTCGCGGCGACGGCCGGACTGTCACTGCTTGTGCTCGGCATCGTCCGCACATCGGTGACCGGGTGGGGCTCGGCATCAACGCTGGCCCTGATGGCGGGCGGAGTCGTCCTGTTGCTCGCGTTCGTCGCGATCGAGGGACGCTTTGCCAAGGCGCCGCTGATGCCGCTTCAGATCTTCAAGTCGCGGACGTTGAGTGCCGCCAACCTCGTCGTGCTGATGCTCGGAGCGGCGATGTTCGCGATGTGGTTCTTCGTCTCGCTCTACCTCCAGCAGGTGCTCCACTTCTCACCGATCGAGGCCGGCCTCTCCTTCCTGCCGATGACGTTCCTGCTGGCGACGTGCTCGACCCTGTCGTCGCGAATGGTCCAGCGCTTCGGCGCCAAGCGACTACTCGTCACCGGGATGCTGCTGCTCTCGGGTGGGCTGTTGTGGTTCTCGAATCTCCCGGCCGGAGGAAGCTACGCCGGCAACGTGCTCGCGCCCTCACTGATCGTCGCCGTCGGCATGGGAATCGCGTTCGTGCCGGTCACGCTCGCGGCGGTCTCCGGGGTCGCGCGCCACGAGGCGGGGTTGGCATCCGGCATCGTCAACACCTCGCGCCTGTTCGGCGGTGCGCTCGGTCTGGCGATCCTGGCCACGATCGCGACCTCGACGACGAACAGTGACCTGCACCGCCATGTCGCGACCGGCGTGGCGCTGAGCGACGGGTTCGAGGTCGCGTTCGTCGTCGCGGCCGCGTTCGCCCTCATCGGTGCGGTGATCGCGTTCGTCGGCCTGCCGCGGATCCCGGCGCGGGGCGAGGCCCCCGTCGGCGAGACCGAGACCGACGCGGGTGCGCCCAGCGCCGAAGAGCGCTCGCTCGTCACCGAGCAAGCCTGAGCGGGGCGCAGTGTCGGTCTACGACTTCGCGCCGGGAGGCGCGGGCGGCGTTGAGGCGCGGGCCGGATAGAGGTACTGACCGATGCCGTCGAGCGGCTGGCCCGGGTCACGGGGAGAGAAGCGCCGCAACTCGGAGTTGACGCTGAACCGCGGCCCGAGCAGAACGCGGTCCTTCTGGACGAGCGTGTAGAAGCGGTCGAGCGGTCGCGGCGGCGGACCGCCCGTGCGGCGGCCGAGGAAGTCGTAGACGCCACCGTGGCAGGGACAGACGAACGATGCCGCGTAGGCCACGAACCGCACCGGGCAGCCGACGTGGGCGCACCGCGACGAGATCGCCACGATGTGGTCGTACTTGTCCTTGGGCGGTCCGTCGATGTGGTCACTGTGCTGACGCACATAGGCGAGCGATTTGCCGGCCTCCCCGATCGTGGGGTCGAGTGTGATCACGACCGGGGTGTAGTCCCCAGCGGTGAACCGCGACAGTGGTCCGATGTCCTGCCAGCTGTCCGGCTGGCTGTCGAACACGGGACCGAGCGCGAACCCGAGCGCCGGAAGCGTGAACGCGGCCGCGGCGATGGCGCCGGCGGCGTGGGTGGTGACGCCCATGAAGCGGCGTCGGGAGACGGTCTCGCCCTCGAATGATCCGGGGAGGTGCTCGGTGCTGCGGCGACGGTCAGCGGCGGACATCTATGATGCCGCATAGTACTACAGCACCTCGTAGCTAGTCCAAGGGCCAGTGGAGCCCGACGAAGATCAGGCGCCCGGTCACGGTCATATCCTGCTCGCTCTCGTGACTCGCGGAGAACGCATTCTCAGCCGTGCTCGCGGGCTGCTCGCGCATCCGCGCGCACCGCTCGTCTCGCTGGCGCTGATCCTCCTCGTCTCCTTCGGTGCACGTGTCCTCTCGCTCGGCGAGCCGTGCTCGAGTCCGTGCCGTGGACCGAACGCCCACACGCTCATCTTCGACGAGGCCTACTACGTCAACGCGGCCCGGGTGATCGCCGGGATCCACCCGCCGGCCGGCTCACCGTACGCCGGCGCACCGCTCCACAAGGACCCGAACGCCGAACATCCACAGCTTGCGAAGCTGTTCATCGCCGCCTCGATCAAGGCGCTCGGGGACAACCCGTGGGGGTGGCGGATCGGGAGCATCATCTTTGGCCTGATCGCGATCGCCGCGATGTACGGCCTGGTCCGGTCCGCTCGCGGCAGCCCATGGCTTGCCGTCGGCGCCAGCGCCGTGATGGCCCTCGACAATCTGATGATCGTCCACGGGCGGATCGCCACCCTCGACATCTATGTGGTCGCGATGGTCCTGATCGCCGCGATGCTCTACATGCTCGGCTCGCCGGTATCCGCCGGGTTTGCGCTCGGGGTTGCCGGCTGCATGAAGCTGATCGGGCTCGGGGTGATCCCGGCGTTCTTCCTGCTCGAGGCGCTCCGGATCGCTTGGGCGCGGCGATCCGATCCCGGCGTCGTCGCGACGCTGAAGGCCCGAGCCAAGCCATTCGGACTGATGCTCGGGGCGACGTTCGTCACGCTGATGCTCGGAATCTGGGTCCTCGACCTCGTCGTTCCCGGCTATGACCCGAACACCCACGTGACCTACGGGGGCAGCCCGTTCACCCATGTCGATCACATGCTCAGCTACGCGGCGGATCTGAAGGCGACCCCGGACGCGACTGGCATCAGCTCGACGCCGTGGCAGTGGCTTGTCGACGAGAAGCCGATCAACTACGCCCGCACCGCGGTCAACACGACCCAGGACGGCAAGATCGTCGCCAGCCGAGCGACGTTCAACGCTCGCGGGAAGATCAACCCGTTCATTCTGTTCCTCGCCATCCCGGCACTGCTCGCCGCGATCGCCGCCGCCTGGTATGAACGCGACGAGCTCGCCGCGCTCGGAGCCGCCTGGTGCGTGGGCACATTCGTGCCGTTCGTGATCCAGGAGCAGCTCTTTGACCGGATCTCCTACCTCTACTACATGCTGCTGGTGATGCCGGGGATCTACCTGATCACCGCCCGGCTGTTCTCACCGAGCCGGGTGCCGCGCGCCGTGACGCTCGGGTGGGCGATCGCGCTCGTCTACAGCGCGATCGACCTCTATCCGGTCCGCAGCCTCAGCGGCCACTGAGCGCACGGCGGACAGCGCGTTCACACGCACGCCGGGCGGATGAGACAGAATCCTCGCCCCCATGTCTCGCGTCTTCGTCGCTCGCCAGCTGCCCGGCCCGGCCCTCGACCGCCTGCGCGCCGAGCACGACGTCGACGTGTGGCCAGAACGCCTGCCGCCACCGCCGGCGGCGTTGCGCGAGCACTCCGAGGGGGCCGCCGGGATCCTGAGCCTGCTCACCGACCGGATCGACGCCCCCTTCATCGACGCGTGCCCGAAGCTCGTCGCGATCTCCAACTACGCGGTCGGCTACGACAACATCGACGTCGATGCCGCCACCGCGCGGGGGATCCGAGTCGGCAATACGCCGGATGTCCTCACCGACGCGACCGCCGACCTGGCGTTCGCGCTGATGCTCGCCGCCGCGCGCAAGATCCCGGAGGCGGTCGCGTCCGTCGACGACGGCGATTGGCTCACCTGGGAACCAGCCCACCACCTCGGCGCCTCGGTGCACGGCGCGACGCTCGGGATCATCGGATTCGGGCGGATCGGTCGCGCCGTGGCACGCCGGGCGCAGGGCTTCGACATGCGCGTGATCCACGCCGATACGCGGGGTGCGGACGCCGGCGACGCGCTCGAGGCGCTGCTGGCCGAATCGGACTTTGTCTCGATCCACTGCCCGCTCACGCCGCAGACCCACCACCTGATCGATGAGCGGGCCCTCGCCCAGATGCGGCCGACCGCGATCCTCATCAACACCGCTCGCGGGCCGATCGTCGACCAGGTCGCACTCCGTCAGGCCCTCGTCGACGGCGTGATCGCCGGTGCCGCCCTCGACGTGACCGACCCCGAGCCGCTGCCCCCGGGCGACCCGCTGCTCGGCGCCTCGAACCTGATCGTCGTCCCCCACATCGGTTCGGCGACGACCGCCGCCCGCGAAGAGATGGCGAGGCTCGCGGTCGAGAACCTGCTCGCCGGGCTCGCCGGGCGCGAGATGCCCCACCAGGTCAATTCCGTGGCGACGGACTGATGCGCACGGCGATCGTCGACATCGGCTCGAACACGACGCGGCTGTACATCGCCGACGTCGAGGACGGGCGGATCGCGGATGAACTCGAGCGCCGCACGAAGGTGACCCGGCTCGGCGCCGGAGTCGATCAGGACGGCCGCCTCGCCGAGGACGCGATGCAGCGGGTCTACGACACGCTCGACGGCTACAGGGAGTTGATCGACCGGAACGGCGTGCAGCGAGCGGATGCGGTGCTGACCAGCGCCACCCGAGATGCGGCGAACGGCCAGGAGTTTGCCGACACGGTCCGTGACCGCTACGGGCTCGACCCGCACGTCCTCAAGGGTGAGCAGGAAGCCCGGCTGTCGTTCCTCGGCGCGACGAGCGACCGCGATCCTGGTTCCGCCACGCCGACGCTCGTCGTCGACATCGGCGGCGGCTCGACCGAGCTCATCATCGGCCGCGGCCGTGACGCCCAGTTCTTCGTCTCGACGCAAGCGGGTGTTGTCCGCCAGACCGAACGGCACATTCACTCCGACCCGCCGGCATCGGAGGAGCTCGAGGCGACCGCGCGCGACGTGCATGCGATTCTGCAGGACGCGATCCCCGAGGAGCGGCGGCGCGCTGTCGAGCACGCGATCGCCGTCGCCGGCACGGCCACGTCACTCGCTGCGATCGCCCAGGACCTCGACCCCTATGACCCAGCGAAGGTCCATGGCTACGTGCTCAGCGCTGAAGAACGCGACGTGCTGAAGGATCGCCTCGCCGCGATGACGCTTGACGAGCGCCGCCGGGTCAAGGGTCTCGACCCCGCACGAGCGCCGTCGATCGTCGCCGGCACGGTGATCCTCACGGAGGTGATGACGCTGTTCGGACTCGAACAGGTCGAGGTGTCCGAGCACGACATCCTCCGGGGCGCCGCCCTGGGACTGAGGAATTTGTCCGAATAGCCTCTCGCGGTAGCGGGTACTCCCGGCGGGTCCACTTCGCTGCCCCTACCAGAGGGCCGCATACAGCCGGAGGTAGGAGATGGGGAAGCTACGTCGCCGAGCGCTCGGCAGCATTGTCGCCGCGCTCGCATTGGGATTGATCGCCGCGGGGGTCGCGGTCGCCGGGAAGTCGCACCGCAGCGGGCCGTTCGCGAGCCACCGGCCGCATAAGGGCCTTTCCGCGGCGACGACGCTCGGGCACACGCGCTCGGTGTCCTCACGGGTGATCGTGATCCTGCGCAACCAAGTGCGGGCGTTCCCGGCGACAAAGCGGAAGATCTCTTCCCGGATCAAGACCGAGCAGCAGGTCAACAGCGGGGTCGAGCAGCAGGTCGGTCGCACCGGCGGTCGCATCTACCGCCGGTTCCACGCGCTCAACGCGTTCGCGGCGACCGTCTCGCCGAACGAGCAGACGGCGCTCGAGCACAACGGCGCGGTCGCCCAGGTCGTGCCCGACACGGTCGTCCAGCTCCCGGCTCCGATCAACGCCTCGAGCACGGGATCCGCGTCCGGGGGCAATGGGGGCTCCGGCGCTCAGCAGGTGTGCCCCACCGACCCGAGCAAGCCCCTGCTCGAGCCGGAGGCGCTCCAGACGACTCACACCGCTTTTGATGACCCGAGCACGCCGCAGGCGCAGTCGCTCGCGACCGGCAAGGGCGTCAAGGTCGCGTTCTTCGCTGACGGGCTGGACATCAACAACCCCGACTTCATCCGGCCCGACGGACGCCACGTCTTCATCGACTACAAGGACTTCAGCGGAGACGGCCTGAACGCGCCGACCGGCGCCGCCGAGGCGTTCGGCGACGCGAGCTCGATCGCGGCACAGGGCCGGGAGACGTACGACATCTCCAGCTTCAACAACCCGGCGCACCCGCTGCCCGCGGGCTGCAACATCACGGTGCGCGGAATCTCGCCTGGCGCATCCCTGATCGGGATGAAGGTGTTCGGTAACGCGAACAGCGCGTACAACTCGGTGATCCTTCAGGGACTCGACTACGCCCTGAGCAACGACCACCCGGATGTCATCAGCGAGTCCTTCGGCGGCTATCCGATTCCGGACACCACCGAGGACCTCACCCGGCAGTTCAACGAGCAGGCCGTCGCGGCGGGCGTCACCGTCGTCGAGAGCTCCGGGGACTCCGGCGTGCGCTCGAGCCCGAGCTCGGCGTCGAGTGATCCGTCGGTGATCAGCGCCGGCGCGAGCACGACGTTCCGCAACTACGCGCAGAGCACCCAGTACGCCTACCAGTTCGCGCACGGGTGGCTGAACGACCAGATCTCCTCGATCGAGTCAGCCGGCTTCACGATGGGCGGGCGCGTGCTCGACCTCGTCGCGCCGGGCGAGGCGAACTGGGCTCTCTGCAGCCCAAACACCGCGATCTACGAGGAGTGCACGAACTTCGCCGGCCAGCCGACGTCGCTGCAGAGCTTCGGCGGCACGAGCGAGTCGGCGCCGTTCATCGCCGGCGGAGCGGCGCTCGTCGTGCAGGCCTACCGGGACAGCCACGGAGGCGCGTCGCCGTCTCCGGCGGTCGTCCGCCAGCTGCTGACGAGCACCGCGACCGATCTGCACGTGCCAACGGTCGAGCAGGGCGCCGGCGAGATGAACACGCTCGCCGCGGTGCAGGCCGCGAAGTCGCTCGGCGGCACGCCTGTCGGGCAGAACCTGCTTGTCGGACCGACGCAGCTTGATCTGAGCGGGCAGAGCGGAACCTCGGCCCAGCGCACCGTCAAGGTCACGAACCTTGGCGGCGCGACGCAGATCGTCCACGCTCACGTCCGCGCGATCACCCAGACGCTCGCCAACCACAGCGGCACGGTGACGCTCGACTCGAGCAGCCCGACGTTCGTCGACCAGTTCGGCGTCGCTCGGCCGTACGCGAAGGTCACGTTCAACGTGCCCGCGGGGACCGACCGGCTCGACTCGTTTGAGGCCTGGGCGGGACCGCAGGCGCGGGTCGATGAAACGCTGATCGACCCGAGCGGCAAGATGGCCGCCGTCCAGCGTGCCCAGGGCAACGGCAATCACGGCGAGGTCGATGTCCACGATCCCACCCCGGGAACCTGGACCGCGATCATCTTCCAGCGGGACGGGACGTTCACCGGACCGGTTCACTGGCAGGTGCTCGCGCAGAAGTTCGGCGGCGTCGACTCCGTCAGCCCCTCGGCGGTGACGCTCGCTCCCGGTCAGTCCCGCAACGTCCAGGTCGGGGTCACGTTCGGCAACGCAGGGGACGCGAGCCACGATCTCGAGCTCGACTCGAGTAACGGCAAGACGACCGTCGTACCGATCGCGATCCGCTCGCTCGTCTCCCTGAGCGGGCGCGGCGGGAGCTTCACCGGCGACCTGATCGGCGGCAACGGACGTAACGGCGCCGGACAGCCGGGCCAGATCGACACCTACGACTTCAACGTGCCCGCCGGCCAGCCGGAGCTGAGCGTCGGCGTCACGTTCGCAGGCGATCCGGGCACACCGGTCTACGGCGCGTTGATCGATCCGAGCGGAAACGAGGTCACGGGCGACACCAACGCCCAAACCGACGCCAACGGCGTCCAGACGTTCACGGGCGGCCTCGAGACGTACGTGCCGTCACCACGACCGGGCCGGTGGCGGTTTGTCGTCGACGTGCAGAACCCGGTCGGCGGGAACGTCCTGTCAGCTCCGTACCGCGGACAGATCGGATTTACCCCGCCGGTCGTCCGCGCGCCGAAGCTGCCGAACAGCGCCTCAGCGCAGTTGCCGGCCGGCAAGCCGGCGACGTTCGCGGTGACGGTGCGCAACACCGGGATCGGCACCCAGAACGTGTTCCTCGATCCGCGGATCGCCGGGCGGCAGAACTTCTCGCTGCTGTCGCTCACGCCGGACGCGAACATCGCCCTGCCCGTCCCGTCGGACGCGCTGCCGCCGCTGTACCTCGTCCCGACCGAGACGAACAGCGTCGACGCGTTCGCCCAGGCGAGCGAGCCGGTCACGTTCGACTTCGGCTGGGGTGACCCGGACCTCGCCGCGGTGAGCTCCGGCAACAGTGCCGCCGCCCACTTCGCATCGCGGGTGGCGACACCGGGGATCTGGTCGATCGCTCCGGACCCGATCGGGCCGTTCGACGGACCGGCGACGAAGGGAACGGTGTCGACAGCGCTCGTCGCACACACGCGCGGGTTCGATCTCGGTGCGAGTTCCTCGACGGGCGACATCTGGCAGCAGACGGTCGACCCGAACGCGCCGGCGTTCACGCCGGTCACGCTGGCGCCGGGTGGCCAGGGCCGGCTGACGCTCACGCTCACCCCGTCCGGACGGAAAGGACGGACGGTGCGCGGAACGCTGTACGTCGACGTGTTCTCGAACACGCTGTCGCTCGGCGGCGAGCTCGTGGCGCTGCCGTACGAGTACACGGTGTCCTAGCCCGGTCAACTCCAGGAGGAGAGGGCGAGCGCCGGTCTCAGATTCAGGTCTGGGACCGGCGCTTCGTCGCTGTGCCGGACCGCGGTCGCCCGAGGCGTTGCGCGTTGGTTGCCGCTTGGTTGCGGCTTCCGCGCGGTGATGTGAGCGCTCTCAAGGGGGCGACTCGAGGGGTCGACCAGAGTAGCGAGGGGGTCCTTCACGGAGAGAAGTGCGTACCAGCCCGCAACCGATTGCCTGGAGCCCGAGTAAATGGACACCCTGCACGCGCTGTACCGCATCAGCCCTGAGAACCTCGCGACGCGCCGCGAGTTCATCGATCTGGGGGAGCGCGACGTCGCGGCGCTGCGAAAGCTCCATGGCTGGGCGAAGCATGCGGTCCCAAAGATCGTCACGGCGTTCTATGACCATCAGTTCGCCTTCCCCGCCACCGCCGAGTTTCTGAGCCGATTCGCCGAACAGCACGGCCGCAACACGGAGGAGTTCCGGGCTGGCCTTGAGACGACCCAGCGGGGGTATCTGATGGCGATCTTTGACGAAGCCGCCGGCACCGGCGAGTTCGGTCTCGATTTCTTCGAGAAGCGGCTGCGCGTCGGCCGGTTGCACAACGTGATCGATCTTCCGATGAAGTGGTACCTCGCGAGCTACATGACGTGGACCGACCTGTTCCACGCCCAGCTCCTCAAGGACCGCTCGGTCCGCCCGGTGCTGCGCCGGCGCGCCGAGCGCGCGCTGCTCGCCGTGTTCAACCTGGACACGCAGGCGGTCGTCGAGGCCTTCTACTTCGACACGTTCGCGTCGATGAGCGTCGATCTTGCCGAGATCAAGACGCGTTCCGTCGCCCACGATCTTTCCGACGAAGCGGCCAAGCTCAAGGGTGCCGTCAGCGACCGACTCGACGCCGTCGCCGAGGTCTCCACCGGCGTCCTTGGCGCCTCATCCCAGGTCGCAACGAGCACCGAGGAGGCGAGCCGCGCCGTGACCGAGGTCGCGATGGCGATGACCGAGGTCGCCCAGGGTGCTGAGCGTCAGGTCCGCCAGGTCGAGTCCGTCCGAAGCGCCGCCGACGTCGTCGTCGAGACGGTGAACAGCACCGCCGAGAACGCCCAGCAGACCTCGGCCGCCGCCTCAGAGGCGAGCGAGGTTGCCACCGAAGGGATGGAGGCCGCCTCCCAGGCGAGCGACGCAATGATGGCGCTGCGTGAAAGCTCCGACCAGATCAACTCCGCGATCGAGATGCTCGCGTCCAAATCCGAGCAGATCGGCACAATCGTCGCCACGATCACCGCGATCGCCGACCAGACGAACCTGCTCGCCCTGAACGCCGCGATCGAGGCCGCTCGGGCCGGCGAACAGGGCCGCGGCTTCGCGGTCGTCGCCGAGGAGGTCCGCAAGCTCGCCGAGGAGTCCCAGCGCGCGGCCGGCGAGATCTCCGGGCTGATCGAGGGGATGCAGACTGAGACCCGCGACGTCGTCTCGATCGTGCAGGAGAGCGTCGCCCGGACCGACCACGGGGTCGCCACCGTCGCCGAGACCCGCACCGCGTTCGAGCGGATCGGCTCGGTCGTCGTCGACATCACCGAGCGGATCCAACGGATGGCCGAGGACTCGGAGCAGATCTCCGAGCAAGCGGCCGAGATGAAGGAGAGCATCAGCGAGGTTGCGGCCGTCGCCGAGGCGGCCTCCGCTGCGACCCAGCAGGTCTCGGCCTCGACCGAGCAGACCTCGGCCTCGGTCGAGCAGATCGCCGCCAGCTCGCAGGAGATGGCGCGCAGCGCCGAGCGGCTGGCGCAGATCTTCGACCAGGCCGTCACCGTCGCCGAATGAGGTAACTCACACCAAAGCTTTACTCGCGAACGCGGCGGTCCGCCGATAACAGTGAGTGGAGCCATCGAATCCCCCTGACGTCCACCACCAAGGAAGGTCTATGACTGTTAGTGCTATTCAGAGTGCCCCATCGCTGCTCGCCTATCGCGCGAACAGCCTGCAGTCGCAGCCGGCGGCGAGCAGCTCCAGCGTCGCTGCGCCGGACCGCGAGACGCCCGCCGAGAACAGCGGGGTCGACTCGGACGATCATTCCTCGTCGAGCCGCGGCGCCACGTTCAGCACCTACGCGTAAGCGTCACATGATCTGAAGGCTGCGGTCCCTGCCGGCTCCAGCAGGGACCGCAGGTCATCGCCGCCGCCGCGGGATGACGAACGTCACGGTCGTCGAGTCCTGGCGCTTGCCGTTGATGGACGCGGACACCGTGGCGGAAAAGCGGCGCCGGGCGGACAGCAAGCGGCGTCCGGCGGCGCCCAGCGTGAGGGCGACCGTCGCCTTCTGCCCGCCGCTCAGCGTCTCGCTGCCGCTCCCCACGGTGACCACCCGCCGCTTCGTCGTGACGCGGTGCGAGCGGGCGCCGACGGCGACGATCTTGCCGCCACGGGTCCGCTCGACAACCGTGACCGAGAGCGCGATCGGACACTGGGTCGGCGCTCGGCCCAGGCACTCGATGCGTACGCCCACGACGTTTCCGTGGGTCTGCGCGGAGTCGATGAGGACATACCCGAGCGCGCTCACGACCCCGGTGGCCGCGCTCGTCGCGGGCGTGCCCGCACCGACGGCACTGCTCGCGACCTCGATGACGCGTAGACGCTCGCCCATGTCGTTGGACGTCAGGTGATAACGCGTCCCACTCGCGCTGGGGATCGGGCTGCACAACGTGGTCGACGGGCAGCGCTCCCACTGGTACCGGTAGGCGACGGCGTCGGGGGACCAGGTTCCCCTTCTGACGCTGAGCCACTGGCCCTCGAGCGCGGTCCCGGTGATCGCCGGTGGGCGGAGGATGTACGGATAGGGCGGCTGTCCGTCGCCGGTGCCGGCGAACACGTTGCCGAGCCCGTCGACGGCGACGCATCGTGTCACGAGTGGACAAGCGACCCCGTACAAGCCACCGGAGCCAATCAACGTCCGGCCGGGCGCCCACCCACCGACGTCCAACGGATTGCCCTCGACCGCCCGACCAAAGTCATCGACGGCGACGCACACCGTCGTCGACGGGCACGCGACGCTGACGAGGTTGTGCCCGCCGTCGACGAACGCCGGCTGACTCGCGACGGGCGCGGCCGGGTTGAAGGTCACGACCTCGCCGTTCAGCGCCACCGCCTCGCACTGGGTCGTCGTCGGACAGGCCAACCCGGTGACGCCGCCACCACTGGAGAACGTGGCTGTCAGCGTTGGCGAGCCAGGTGTCGCCGGCGCAAACGTCGCGACCTTGCCGTAGAAGTCAATCGCCGTGCATTGCGTCGCGCTCGGGCAGGTGATCGCCGTGAGCGGCGGGTTATTGGGGAGAGTCGTCGTCGAGGCCGCTCCCGGCGAGCCGGGGTCGAAGCTGATGAGGCGACCGTCTCCGTCAACGGCAACACACCGCGTGGCGAGTGGGCAGGCGACGCCCGACATGATGTGGTTGGCGTCAATCGCCGACGAACTGGCGCCTGCCGGCAGCGTCGGATCGAACGTGATCTCCTTCCCGCCCTCGCCTGCCTCGACCGCCGTGCACTGATGCGTCGACGGGCACGAGACAGCGCCGAGGTAGTCGAGCACAGGATCCGCCAGCTGCGCGTCGAGCGTCGCCGTCTGCGCGCCGCCGGGAGCGGCGGGGTTGAAGGTCACCTCCTGGCCAGCGCGATCGACGGCCGTGCACTGCGTCGCCGCCGGGCAGCTCACGGCGCTGAGGATCGGGCCCGGCGCGAGCGTCGTCAGCTTTGCCTGCGCCGGGTCGCCCTGGCTGAAGGTGACCCCGACCCCGTCCGCGCCCACGGCCGCGCAGCGGCTCACCGACGGACAGGCCACGGCAGTGAGCCCACGGCCGGGAGCGATCGTGTTGCGCGCGGGGGCACCTCCGACGGTGGGATCGAATGTCAGCTCCCGGCCATCCGAATCGACGGCCGTGCACTCGTTTGCGGCCACGCAGCTGATCGCTTCGAGCCCGATGTTGCTCACCTGGTGGGACGTCCCGGCCGTGAGTGTGTCCGGACTGAACGGAAGCTCGTCGCCGGTAAGGTCAGCGCTCACGCAGTAATTCGATGTCGGACAGGAGATCGTCGCGGCGAGGAATCCGGGGCCGATCGTTGTGACCGTCGCGCCGGCCGGATCGGCCGGGTCAAACCCGACGAGTTGCGAACCGGTGTCCGTCGCGACGCAGCGGCTCGTCGAGACGCAGGCGATGGCGACGAGGGACGTGCCGAACACCGCGCCCTGCGGGAGCGGCGCCGCACCGACCGCCCCTGGAGCTTGTGGATTGAAGGTCGCGACGAGATGGACCAGTCCGACTCCGACAGCCGTGCACTGCGTGGACGTGGGACACGCGACCGCCGTCCAGCCGACACCGCCCGTCGCCTGGATGCGAGCGGGTTGACCGGGACTCTGCGGGTTGAACGTGACGATGCCGCCGCGCGCATCGACGCCTGTGCACTGCGTCGTCGACGGACATGCGATCCCGCTGAGCGACTGGCCCGGATCGATGACGAGCGCCGCCGGAGGTGTCGCCCCGGGCCCGGGGTCGAACGTGATGATCTGGCCCTGGCCATCGGCCGCGGTGCATTGTGCGCTCGACGGACAGGCGACGGCCTTCCAGGTCGGCCCACTCGCACGATCAACCGCGCTCGGGCCGACCCATCCGAGAGCACCCGCCCGCGCGGTCGGGACCAGCCCAGAGAACATCGCCGCCGCGCAGGCGGCGGCGAGCAGAACGCCAACACACGTCGACCGTCGGGTCCGCACCGGAGCCCTCCTTGTCCCGAACCGGTGTCAGGCGCGAGCGTACAGCGCGCCCAGCGAACGCTCAATTGCAGCTTCGGTGCCGTGACGGTGCGGTCCGCGGGCGGCGTTGCGGGCGGCGTTGCGGACGGCGTTGCCGGCGGCGTTGCGGGCGGCGGTTGGCCGAGCGGTTGACTCTTAGATCGTGCGCTCGACGAGGCGCCGGATCGCGTCGAGCGTGCCCATCACCTCGGTGTCCGGCGCGTCGCCCTGGGCGGTGGTGGCGAGGAACAGCGTGAGCCGGGAGCCATCCCCGTCCGCGTCGACCTGCATCCACCCGTGGTACTCCGAGGAGTGCGAGCCCCACTCGATCCGCCGGGTGTCCGCGTCGGGTCGGAACCAGCCCTCGCCGTGCTGGGTATGGCCTTCGTACCGCGCGTCGACGGTGACACCATCGCCGTCGCCGGCCCGCGCCGCGGTCATCTGAGGCACGAACTCCGGCAGCCGCTTCACATCTGCGAGGACGGAGAAGACCTGATCGGGCGCTGCGGCGATGTGCTGGGTGTGTTCGTGTTCCATGCGCCGATCTTCCCACACGGTCTGCTCGGGATGGGAACGACTTGGCGGGGGCTGCGTGAGTGTCGCGCGTTGGGAGCTCGTGGCCACGAAGAGGTGGCACCGGCGGATGCCGCGGGAGGACGCAGGAGCCGTGGCGCAGCGGAGCTGCGCGAGGCGACGAGGACGATGCGCGGCGCCGCCAGGGCCGCCTCGACTGGCAGCGAGTTTCTGACGCGGGACGCTAGGAGGCCGACCGCGCCCAGCGCAGCGTGATGTCGGCGCACTCCTCGCACACCGAGTCGGGCACGACGCCAGCCCGCATCAACAGCCCGAAGATCTTGCACCCGAGGCAGAGGCCGACGATCGACTCGAGGCCGGCGGCGGGCAGGAACAGGATGAGCACGACGTCCGCCGCCGTGTGACTGCCGACGACGAACGCCAGGATCAGTGCCGTCGTGGCCATGAACGCCCCCATCCCCTGGGCAAACCGCTTGGGCGGACCCGGGGTCGGACGCTTCTCACCAAGGCGCGGCGCGATCACGTTCTGCGCCGTCCAACCGAGCGGGCTGAGCGTCGGGCCGGTGAGGACACGCGCCCAGAAGCCGTAGGTGAGCGGAATCAGCAGCCAGTACCACCCGGTCGCGAGGATCACGATGACGGTCGCAAACACGACGCCCGCGACGACGCGGGCCGCCTTTTCGTTGACCGGATTGGGGAACGAGAACAGCTCCTTCACGCACCAAATGATAGACGATCAGGGTCTTTCTTCACTGAGTCAGTTGCCTTTATCCGCGCTCGACGTGGCCTGGCTTCAACCTTGAGCCGCAGGGCGACTCGTCGCTTGACATGTGACCTTTCGGTCACCTATTCTCCGCTCTCGTGGAGCCGCGGACCACTGATGACGATCTCGTGTTCAAGGCGCTCGCCGATCCGACCCGGCGCCACCTGCTCGATCGGCTTTTCGAGCGCGACGGGCGAACGCTGACCGAGCTCGAGGCCGAGCTCGAGATGACGCGCTTCGGCGTGATGAAGCACCTGCGTCTGCTTGAGCAGGCTGGCCTCGTCGTTGTCCGTCGGAGCGGTCGCGAGAAGCTCCACTACCTCAACCCCATCCCGATCCGGCTCATCCATGACCGCTGGATCGACAAGTTCACCGAGCACCGCGTCGCGGCACTCACTCAGCTCAAACACGACCTGGAGGCGACGTCCGCATGAATCCCCCCACGCCCACCCAAACCGGAGCCACCCAGGTCTACGAGATCTCGATCCGCGCCACCCCGGAGCAGGTCTGGGATGCGATCACGACGCCGGCGTTCACGGCGCGCTACTTCCACGGCGCCCGGATCACGGTGACCCGGGATCGCTACCTGTCGATCGGGACCGACGACTCGGTCTGGGGCGACGCGGCGGTGCTCGAGTTCGACCCGCCGCGGCGGCTCGTCCACGGCTGGGACTCGAAGTACGACGCCGAGCTCGCGGCCGAGCCGACGAGCCGGGTGACCTGGGAGATCGTGCCCGCCGATGATGGGCTGACTCGGCTGACCGTGACCCACGATCAGCTTGAGCGCTCGCCGCGGACCGCCGCGAGCGTCTCCGGCGCCGGTTGGATGGGAGTGCTTGAGGGACTGAAAGCGGTGCTGGAAGGCGCCGGGGGCGGGCGCGGGCGCGCATGAGCACGTTTGCCTTCCGCCTGATCGCGCCGCGCCCGACCTTCGCGTTCGACATGAGCGACGAGGAGCGCGCGATCATGGGGCGGCACGCCGCCCACTGGCAGCGCTACCTCGACGCGGGACAGATGGTCGTGTTCGGGCCGTTCATCGCGGACGAGGGCTCGTACGGCCTCGGCGTCGTCGAGATCCCCGACGATGCGGAGGACGAGCTGCGCGCGTTCGCGGCGAACGATCCGGTGGTCACGACCGGTACCGCTCGGATCGAGGTCGCGAAGATGATCGCCGGGTTCGTCCGGCCGGCGTAGGCGCGTCTCGCCGGGCGGCCGTCGGTGCAGGGTTGGGCGCGTGGCGTTCCGTGCGCGGTTCGGCGCGCGACGAGGCGTGCGCGGTTTGGCGCGTGGCGTTCCGTGCGCGGTTTGGCGCGCGACGAGGCGTGCGCGGTTTGGCGCGCGGCGGTGCCCGGGTTGCTCACAGGATTCGGTTCTGGTTCGCATGGGTACCCCGGCGGGGATGATCTTGAGCCTCACGCGCAGGTACCTCTGGTTAGTCGCCCTTTTCGGCGTCGCCTCCCTGGCGGCCGGAATCGCCGTCGGCGCCGGTAGTTGACGGGTCACTTGTTCTGACCGGCGCGCCGGCGCGACGAGGCCTAGACCACCAGGCAGTGTCCAGGCGGCGTCCAGGCGAATGCGTGTTGCTGGCCAGGAAGGTCGACACCGATGGCTAAGCTGATTACCCTGGAAAGTACGATTTACCAGGAAAAAGCTCGGCTGGCTCGCCTGGACACTCTTGTCCGAAGCGTCCAGGGTGGCCAGACGCCGATCTGGACGAATGTACTATTGCGGTCACCCTGGGCGCACCGCATTATTCCCGCGGGGTGAAAGAGACGCGCAAGCGCTTCTGATCCCTTCATAGGTTCGGGCGAAGCCGCAGACATCGGCGCCTCCCGCCGCCCGAGCCACTCTAACCGGCCCTTTCTGGCACGTACCCCTGCCCGTCCCGATTGGGCCAAACCTGGATCGGAAGCCGCCCGCTTAACAGCGGGCGGTTTTCGTTAACGGGCCTTCGGCACTCCCGCGGCGGGGTGCGCCATTCACCCCCGCCTGGCGCCCGCCTTGGTCAGACCTGGGGCTCGGTCGGTCGGACCTGATCCTCGGTCGGCACGATCTGGACCTCGCTCACGCAATCCTGATCCTCGGTCGGTCGGTCGGATGGTGCGTAAGAAATTCGCCAAATCGGCTCCTTGAGATGGATCGTGGCGATTTCCTTTCGCTCAACGCAACGAAATCGCCCGAACCCGATCGGCGCGCGGGGTTTGGCGAATTCCTTTCGCGTGGGTCGGCTCGGCTCGGCTCGGCTCGCTGGGTCGGGCGACCGGAATATGGCGCCAAACCTCGGGGCGGCCGCGGATCGGGGCGAAGAACTCCCCCTGAGGGGGAATACGGCGCCCGGATCCGATTGGCGGGCGCGATTTGGCGTGTTATTCCGGTGGGCCGGGGTCGGGCGGTTGGGGCCCACCCCACCGCATGGATGGCGGAGGACCCACGGGCCGGGCGGCCGGGCGGCCGGGCGGCCGGGCGGCCGGGCGGCCGGGCGGCCGGAAGCCAGGCTAGGCCAGGTTCGACCGGCGGGGATAGGCGACCGACGGGTCCGTGAGGACGTTGATCAGCGTCGGGCGGGTGGCGCTCAGGCCGCGCTCGAGGGCCGGGCGGAGCTCGGCGGGGGTGCGGACGAGGATCCCGTCGGCGCCGAGCGCCTCGGCGACCGTGTCGTACCGGGTCTCGGGCTGCAGATCGGCGACGACGGAGTAGCCGTAGAGCGCCTCCATCGGGTGCTTCTCGAGCGCCCAGATGCCGTTGTTGCCGACGACGCCCATCACCGCCACGCCGTGGCGCGCGAGCGTGTCGAACTCCATGCCGGAGAAGCCGAGGGCACCGTCGCCGAGGAGCAGGACGACCGGCTGCTCGGGCCGGGCGAGCTTGGCGGCGAGCGCGTACCCGGGACCCGATCCGAGGCATCCGTAGGGACCGGGGTCAAGCCAGCAGCCGGGCTGGAAGGAGTCGATCAGCCGGCCCGCGTAGGAGACGAAGTCGCCGCCGTCGCCGATCACGATCGCGTCACGGGGCAGGACCCGCGCGAGCTCGCCGTAGATCCGCATCGGGTGAA
Source organism: uncultured Solirubrobacterales bacterium (assembly GCA_963850335.1). Taxonomy (GTDB): domain Bacteria; phylum Actinomycetota; class Thermoleophilia; order Solirubrobacterales; family Solirubrobacteraceae; genus Palsa-465. The sequence goes on from CAWKKY010000007.1 coordinate 221,324, forward strand.
GCGGAGTGCGGTCGTCGGCCAGCTCGGCCGCCTCAGCCTGACGCTTTTCGGTCTCGATCGAGCGCAGCGAGCCGACCCAGGCGTCCCGCTCGCTGTGGAGGTCGGTGCCGTTCGCGCCCACCCGCAGGGCGGCCAGCGTCGCCGGAAGCGCGCCGTAGAGCTCGGCGGCGACGGCACGCGGGTGCTCGCGCTCGGGCTCGGCGACGTCGATGACGATGATCTCGGCGTCAGGCGCGAACGCGGCGCCGAAGCCGAGGCGGAAGTCCAGCGGCACGCCGATGACGATCGCGACGTCCGCGCCGGAGAGCGCCGTCCCGCGGGCGCGGGAGAGGAACAGATCGTGGTCGGCCGGCACGCACCCGCGCGCGAGTCCGTTGAGAAACACGGGAACCCGCAGCGCCTCCGCCAGCGCGAGCAACTCGTGCTCCCCGCGGCCCCAGTAGAGCCCGGTGCCGGCCATGATCACCGGCCGCTCGGCGTCGCGCAGCAGCGCGGCGGCGCGATCGAGCCCGCGCCCCTCGACCGCGGGCCCCTCCCACGGCTGGGGCAGCGGGCGCGGCGGATGCTCGGGCGCCGCCGCCTCCATGAACACCTGATCGAGCGGGAAGTCGATGAACGTCGGCCCGTAGCGCGGGGTCGCCGCGGTCCGCATCGCCTCGTCGACGAGCGACGGGATCTCGGCGGTGCTCTCCGCGGTCGCGGCCATCTTCACGAGCGGGCGGACGAATGGGACATGGTCGATCTCCTGGAGCGAGCCCTGGCCCCAGCGAAACGACGGTGCGCGGCCACCGAGCACGAACATCGGCGAGTTGTTCTGGCTCGCGGACGCGATCGCGCTCATGCCGTTCGTGACTCCCGGCCCGGCGGTCAGCGCGCACACGCCCGGCTCGCGGGTCACCTTGGACCAGCCCTCCGCGGCAAACGCGGCGGTCTGCTCGTGGCGCACATCGACGAGGTCAATTCCCTCCTCGCGGCAGCCGTCGTAGATCGAGAACAGATGCCCACCCGAGAGCGTGAACAGCTTGGAGACGCCATGCGCCTTCAGCGTCTGCGCGACGAGGCGTCCTCCGTGGACCTGAGTCGTCGTGTCCGTCGCCACCCGGGCAACCTAACACGCCGTACCGTTCGCCTACTGCGGGGCCGGGTCGGCGACCGGCTCGGGGCGCGGGTCAGGCGTGGCGGCGAGCGCCGTCGCTCGCCTGGCGGCGGACTCGAGTCGGAGTGCGTTGATCACCGCGCCGCCGAGGATGATCACCGCCAGCAGGTAGAACCACCCGAGCACGATGAGGACGAACACGATCGTCGTGCCGAACCGGGCGATCGTCGAGATGTGGGTCAGGTACGCGGGAAACACGTAGCTGATGATCGGGACCGCGATCGCCGCGGTGAGCGCTCCGGGCCACACCGCCCGCCACGGGACCGGCCGGTTGGGGACCCGCGCATAGATGATCGCGAGGCAGCCGAACAGCAGCGTCGCGCCGGCGAGGAGCGAGAGGAAGTACACGAACCCGGTGACCCGGGCGAGGTCGAACGGCAACGCGCGCGCGCCCGCGTTGATCAAGCTCTGGGCCGTGGGGACAGCGACCGTCGCCACCATGAAGAGCAGGACGACGAGGACCATCGCGAGGCCGAAGCGCTTCTGCTCGAGCCACCTCCGAGACCGGCACCCGTAGATCCGGCTGAACGACGTGTCAAGCGCACCCCAGAACGATCCGGCGAGCCACAGGCTGGCGATCAGGGCCAGGACGCCCGTTGTCGCCGTGGAGGACTTGATCTGGCCGAGCAACTGGTTGAGCGTGTGCTCCGTCGTTCCCGGGAACACCTCACGCAGATCCCCGAGCACACTTGTTTCGACCCGCTCGCTCGAGAGCACCTGCCCGGCGACGAAGAGGGACAGCAGCGCCACCGGGATGACGCCGATCAGCATGTTGTACGCGAGCATCGCCGCGTTCCCCGTGAGTCCGGCGCTGTCCGCCAGCTTCCAGAACCGCTTCACGGCGCGCCCGATGTGACGGAGCAGGGTCAACACGCCACCGAGACGACGACGCGCACCACCCGGTCAGCCGGATCGATCATCCGAGAAACAGTATGAACGGCGGACCGGGGGGTCCGCGGCGACTCAGCTCGCCGGCGCGAGCGGACGACCGATCGCGTGGCGCGCGCGGATCATCGCGCCCGCCTCGGCGACGGCCTGCTGGCCGCTGAACCAGCTGTGATGGACACGGACGGCGGGGAGTTCGCGGACACCGCGAGACCGCAGTCCGCGCGCCGTGGCGTGGGCCGCACCGTCACGCGACACGTCGCCCGCGGCCTGGAGGCACTCGTCGAGGCGGATGCCCGCCGCGGCGGCGGCCTCGGCGAGGATCTCGGGGTCCTCGAGGTCAAAGCCGCCGCAGAAGGCAAGCCGGCTGGCGGCGAGTGCGAACCGCGCCCCGGCCCCCCGCTCCGAGGCGTACATCGCGGCCCGCAACGCCGACGGCGCCTCGGCCCGCAACGTCTCCGGCCAGATGAGCGGGAGGCGAAGCTCGGCGGCCATCCGCTCGGCCGCGGTCCGCGCCGCGACGGAATGCGCCGGGTGACCCTTGCCGTGCAGCGTCATTCCGGCCGCGGGGATCCAGTCGACGTTGCCCAGTTCGCGCTCGATGCGCTCGGAGGCCAGGTACGAAAACGGGCAGACGAGGTCGAAAAAGAAGGCCGCCTCGGTGCTGGCCACCGGGCGGGAGCGGTCTGCGAGTCGTTCGGCAAGCACGATGAGTTCTCCCACACCTCTCGAAACGACCGCTGCGCGGAAAACTGGCGAAAAATCGCACGCCTGGAAGAAGAAATATTCCGTGCGCGTTTATCCGAAGATGATGAATTGGCACCCCCGGGGTGTTTGCTGCTTTACACTCAAAGTTAGTAGGCAGGTCCGTCCACCGCAGGGAGCGTCTTATTCCTCAGGCTCCACCCCCCAAACGCCACCCCTACGATCAGTGGTCCCCCGATGCGCGTGCGCTCGACCTTGTCGGAGACAAGTGGACCCTCCTGATCGTCCGTGATCTCGCGGCCGGCCCTCGCCGGTTTGTCGAGCTCCAACGTGTTCTCCCCGGGATTTCCACCGAGCAGTTGCGCTCGCGACTGAACCGCATGGTCGCCGACGGAATGCTCACCCGGAAGCGCTATCGCGAGGTTCCGCCGCGCGTCGACTACGAATTGACCGAGCGTTCCCGCGCGCTGATGCCGATTCTCGGCGAACTCGCGCGCTGGGGCTACGAGTGGGCCTGGAGCCCACCCCGTTCCACTGAGGCGATCGACATCGGAGCGATCTTCCGGCTCGCGCCGGGGCTCACTCCCACGCACAGCCGCGGTGGTGTCGTCGAGCTGGTGGTCGAGTCCGACGGCGAGACCGCGTCCTACGCGATCACGCTCGCCGACGGGACCGCCACCATTCGTGAGTCGGCGCCCGCAAGCCCCGACGCGCGGGTACGAGGCTCCAATATCGCCTGGATCAGCGCGTTCTCGCCCGAGCGCGATCGCCACGGGCTCCACATCACCGGGGACACGTCGCTCGCCGAGTCCGTCCTCGACGGCCTCTGCGACATCCCGGGCCGCTCGAACGCCGGCACCGCGAGTTACGCGGCGTAGCCCGCAGACCTACTTCGGGCGTAGCCCGCAGACCTACTTCGCCGGGTAGGTCTTCTTGAGGATGTGCGGGATCTGACCCGGCTTCGCGCCCGGGAGCGTCGGCGCGATCCAGCACGCCTCCTGTGACCCGACTCCGGCGACCGGACCGACCGGGCCGGGGACCGCTGGGACGGGACCGCCGGTGGAGGTGTTGTTGCAGTCCCAGGACGGGAAGTTGCCCTTCTGGAGGTTCTGCGGGTTGGCGAGCCACAACGGCGAGGGGTAGGTGTTGCCGCGGTTGTCGGAGTCGCGGTTCGGATAGATCCCGAGCGTCTCGGCGCCGATCGGGGAGAACTGGCGCAGGTAATGGCCCGTTCCGTCGCCGCCGACCGAGGTCGTCTTCGCCGCGATGCCGGCCGCGCCGTTGGAGATGAAATCCGAGGTCAGCTGCTGGTGCTGTCCGAGCCAGTCGAAGATCGGGTTGAGCTCCTCGAGGAACGGACCGAGCTGGTTGAGCAGCGGCGACGCGCCGCGCAGCACGTCGCGGATCCCCGGCAGCCCGGTCTGTGAGACCGTGATCAGCGGGCCGAGGTTCGCGAACAGGCGTCTCAGGTCCGGCGACAGGGCGCGGACGGCGCGGAGGGTCGGACCGAGCTGGGCCGCGACCGGATTGAGCTCGCGGACGAGCGGATCGGTATTGATCGCGAACCGCTTCAGCCGCTGCATCGTCAGCTTCGTCTCGTTCTCGAATGTCGGGAACACGGCGAACGTCTGCGCGAGCGCGTTCTGGACCGACGCCGTCGTCGCGAACGTCGTCTCGCCGCTCGTGATCAGGTTGCGCAGCGTCGCCGGATCGCGGCCGATCGCTCCGAACACCGTGCCGCCGTTCTGCACGAGCCGGACGACCGAGCCGTGCTCGACGTCGAGCACGCGGAGGATGTCTGTCGCGTCGGCGGCGAACGTCGGCAGATTGCCGATCACGCTGTTGAGGTTCTGATCGTTGCCCGCGATCGCCTTGGAGAGCTGCTGCTGCCATTGCTGGAACGCGTGGCGAGTCGTCGGGTCGAGCGCGTTGAACACCTCGGCAAGCTGCACCGCATGCTCGACCTGACCGCGCGGCAGCAGACCGCCGTCGGGAACCGGTTTGGCGTTGCGCGTGCCGGGCGTGATCTCGACGTAGGTCTCGCCGATGATCGTCTTCTCGCGGAGGATCGCGCGGGCGTTCTCCCGGATCGGGGCGTACTTGCGATCGAGCTCGATCGTCGCGATCGTGCGGTTGCCCTGGGGATCAAGCGATTTGTCGATCACCCGCCCGACGCTCACCCCGGAGATCCGGACGTCGGCCTGGGTGGCGAGCTGGCCGGCATTCTGGAAGGAGATCTTGACCCGGTAGCCCTGCGTGTTGAACGGGATCGTCCCGCCGAACGAGAGCCACAGGAACAGCAGCAGCCCGACGCACGAGAGCGCGAACAGGACCATCGTGACCACGCGGGTGAGTGAGGGAGTTCCGGTTTCCATCTACTTGGTCGGCAGTTGTGGGAGAAAGGCCGGAGCGGGGACGTTCGGGGTGCTGGAGGAGCCCGTCGCCGCGGCCGAGTCGGCGGCGGCACGCGTGCTCCGGGTCGCGGCCGGGCCGGTCGCGGCCTGGCCGGTCGCGGCCTGGCCGGTCGCGGATTGACCGGTTGTGGACTGACCGGACTGGTACTGGCGGTAGGCGCGGATGTCCGCCGAGGCCTGCTTCGGGCACAGGCTGAGGTTGGTGAGGATCGGCGTGAGGTTGAGCACCGTCTCCGCACCGGTTACCGAGTTGACGATCTGGGCGAGCGTCGCGCAACTCGCCTGGAGGAAGATCGGGCGGTAGTCGCCGTTGGCGTCCTGGACCGAGAACAGCGTGCGCGCGTTGTGGTCCAGCCACGCGAGCCACCACAGGTAGCTGTGCTGGTCGCCGGCGCCGTTCGGGTTGAAGCCGAGCATGTTCACGAGGTGGTTGAGGACGACGAGCGTCTTCGACAGGTTGGGGGTCGCCTTGGCGAGGTTGACCGACGCCGGCCGCAGCTGGCGAACAACCGGCCGCGCGGCGATGACGAATGGGCGGATCTGATTGCGCACGATCGGCGTGCTCGGCTTCGCGAGCGCGGTCAGCGCCGCGTTGGCGGCCGGGAGGGCCCCCGCGGCCGGGAGCAGCTTCGTCGCGGTTGGCCCGAGCAGCTTTGCGAACGTCTGCACCTTGGCGAGCGTCTGCTGGGTCTGGGTCAGCGTCGCCGGGAGGTCGCCAATGGCGCGGCTCACGTTCTGGTTCTCCGATGCGAACGCGCGGAACACACGCGAGCTCGCGTCGACAAGCGAGACGATCTGGCTCTGCTTCGTCGCAAGCGCCGTGTTGAGACGCTGCAGTGAGTTGACGAGCCGACGCAGGTTCGCGCCCCGTTGCGCCACCGCGCCGTTCAGCCGGGCGAGGTCACGATGCGTCGGCTCGAAGCGCTCGAGCACCTGGGCGAGCTGGTTGCCGCCGTTCTGCTTGAGGCCCTGGCCACCGCCGTTGACGAGCAGGTCGAGATACGCGCGCGTGTCGCTGTCGAGCGAGGAGAGGACCTCGTCGAGGTTGATGTCGGGAAGCGTGTTGCTCGCGGGGATCGTGTAGCCCGGCTTGGCGATCGGCGCGTGTGTCGAGCCGGGATTGAGCTCGACGAACATGTCCTTCAATCCGGTCCGCGGTCGGAGCAGCGCATAGGCATCGGTGTGGATGAGGTGCTTGTACTTCTGGTCGATGTCCATCGAGACGATCGCGACGCCGTTCTTCAGCGAGACGTTGCCGATCTCGCCGATCTGCACGCCGGAGACGCGCACGGTCTGGCCCTGGCCGGGGGTGACCGCCTGCGCCGTTGAGAACTCGGCGTTCATCGTGAACGGCGTGGACTCGATGAACGGGAAGCGCAGCCGCTCGTGGGAGAGGATGTAGCCGGCGACCGCGACCGACAGGACGAGCAGGACGAGGATCGCCGCGAAGTCGGAGAGATGGGTCTTGATCGCGCGGGCCACGGCCTACTTCCCGGAGAAGAGGGTCTTGGGGATGTTGACCTTGAGGCCCTGCTGCGCGGCCTGCTTGCTGAACAGGTCGATCGCCGACGCGGCCGCCGAACGCGAGCGGAGCGACGCGCCGGGGGCGGACAGGTCGCTCGAGAGCTGGGTCGGCGGCGCCGCTACCGGCGTGCTGAGATCGGTGATCTGCGGTTGGGTCTCGCACGGCGTCTTGGGATGCAGCGCCGGGCGCTTGCCGCCAGGCGGCAGGCCGGGTTGGCCACCGACGATCTTCGTCAGCGACTGACCGAACAGGCCAGGCTGGAGGGAGTACGTCGCCGTGCCGCCGTTTCCGAGGACGCGGATGTACGGTCCGTTGGCGTCGAAGTTCCGGGACTCGCCGGCGAGCCCGGGCAGGAAGTCAACGGCCTCGACGTACACCGGCCGCGGCGGGAACCCGTTCTTGGCGTTGAAGTTCGAGTCGCTCAGCGTCAGCCGCGACCACGGAAGGATGTTGTTCGCGACGCAACTCGAGAGCGGCCGCACCTGATCACGCATGAGTGGAATGGTCGCCTTGGTCAGCTTGGCGAGCGCCGGTACCGTGACCGACAGATCTGAGGTCAGTCCACGGAGCTCCTGGGGGCGGACGAGCAACCGCAGCTGCTCGATGAACGGCAGGCTCGCATCGACCGTGGGTCCGGTGGACACGACGCCCGGCGTCAGCGTGCGGGCGAGCCGGCGGAGCGGTGGGAACGCCGCGTTGAGTGCGTTGAACGTGGGGATCGCGGTCGACAACGTGCGCGGCAACTCGGCGATCGAGCGCTGGAGCGCGCCGCTTTGGCGGGCGAACGACAGCGCCGTCGTGTTGAAGTCGGTGATCAGGTTCTCGAGGTTCTGCGGATGGGCATCGACGGCGCCGGCGACCGGACCCTGCTCAGCGATCCAGTTCGACAGATCGTGGGGCTGGATCCCGAGCGCATCGTGGGCGACGATCGAGGAGTACTTGTAGGCGGGCAACCACTGCGGGATCGACGCGTTGTACGCGGCGCCGCCCTTCTTGACCGCGATCCCGTACTGCCCCAGCAACAGCTGGAGGTTGTGCCGCGTATCCCCCTGGAGCGAGCTCAGCACCTGGTCGACCTGCACCGGCTCGGTGCCCTGCGAGACCGGGAACGTGTGGCCGTCGCTGACGGCCGGGGCGGACGGCGTTCCCGGCTTGACGTCGACGAAGAAGTTGCCTTCCAGGAAGATCCGGGGGCGAATCGCGAATGTGGCGTCGGAGTGCAACGGCAGCCCGGCGTCCTCGATCTCCATCGTGACGTCGGCCATCTGGCACTTCTGCTCAGTCGCGGCGGTCAGCTTGCAGCCCTTCACCGGTGCGACGTCGCTGACCGTGCCGACGTTGACGCCGGCGATCCGCACGAAAGACTGCGGTCGCAGACCGCTCGCGTTCGAGAACAGCGCGTGGACGGTGAACTTGCTCGCGAACGGGTTCGCGAACTTCGTGTACGCCGCGTAGCTGAAGATCGCGATCAGGATCACCCCGATGGCCCCCGCCTGAAACCGGGTCAGCCGGTCACGCTTCTTTTTCCCTTTGCGTCGCACGTCAGTTGTTTCCCGGGACCGGGGCGAGCTGCGGCCCAAATTGCGGGTTGCGGCTGAAGGTCTCGCCGACGGGGACGTGCGCGCGACCCTTGAACGTCGTGCCCTGATCCCCGGGCGTGCGCGGGTCGCTCTGCAGGTTGCGACCCTGGGGGTCGTAGTAGTTGAGCTTCTTCGGGTAGCCGCGTTGGCCGGTCTCGCAGTCGGCGTTGCCCTGATTGTCAACGGCTGCGCCGTACGTTGGCCCGTGCAGGTAGGCGTTGCCGCCGAGTGGGCTGTCGACGATCCCGCCGTTGACCGGGGCGTAGGCACCGGCGCTGCCAACGTTGTTCGTTTGGAGCGGATTCGGCTGGTTGAACAGCGCCCGCTGCGCGAACCCGAACGTCGTCGCCTCGGAGATGTGGTCGGAGAGGAACGTCCACCAGTAGTTCCAGCTGTTGCACACGGTCACGAAGGGACCGAGGTAGCGGAGCATCGGATTGAGCGTCGAGGTCGTGTCGACGAGTCCGTTCAGAGCGATGTTCGTGCCCGGGTTGCGCGCGAGGTCCTTGAGCGCATCCATCACCTGCTGAAGCTTGTGGTTGAGCGACGGCGTGCGCTTCAACGTCCGGGTGCCGTCCTCGATCGCCGGGTTGATATCGGGCAGCGCCGCCCCGAGCTCCGCCGTCGGCGAGACGAGGTTGTGGCCGAGCGTTTCGAGATCGACGAGGAATGGCTGCTGGGTGCGCAGGCTGTTCGTCGAGACGCTGAGCGTCGATGGCGCCCGGGCGATCGTCTGCTCGTAGGCGTTCGGATCCCGGGTGATCGCCGAGAACGTCGTCGCGGAGTTCCCGAGCAGCTGGACGTTCGTCTGCGCGACCGGCGCGATCGCGCCCATCAGAGAGTTCAGCGTGTCGATGAACCGGGTCAGCTCAGTGGACGGCGCCGCGAGATAGGCGGTCACCGGCTGCAGATGCCCGAGCAGCTCCGGCAAGCTCGAGATCGTGTCGTTCAGATCAGAGCCGCGACCGGTGAGGATGTCGCCGGAGGTGCTCAGCGACCGCTCGATCGCTTGCCGGGTCTTGGCGTCAAACGTGTTGAACACGTCGTCGATCTGAACCGGGATCGTGGTGTGGGACAGCGGAAGCGAGCCCCCGTCGGAGATGATCTTCTTCGAGGTCCCCTTCTCGATGTCGACGTACTTCAGACCGAGGAGCGACCGGGGGACGACCGTTGCCTTGGAGTCGACCGGGATCGAGCCGTTGGACTTGTCGAGCCGAAGCGTGAGCACGGCGCCGACCTGCCCGTTGGGAAGCTCGGTCGGCTTCATGTCGGAGACGAGCCCGATCCGGAAGCCGCCCTCACGGACGTCGTTGCCAATGACGAGGTCCGAGGCGTCCGAGACGTCCACCTTGAGCTCGCGGGTCGGCACGAACGGCAGCCCCTGATTGGCGTTGTAGGCGAGGAAGACGGCGACCATGATGATCAGCACCGTGACCGCGCCGATGAGCACAGGACTGGTGAATGCGTTGGCTTGCGCGCGTCTCATGGCGCGAGCAGGTAGTTGAGGAGTTGCTGGGTCTGGTTGCCCGATCCGCCCGAGCCGGAGGTCCCGGACCCAGCCGATCCAGAGGACCCAGCGGACCCGGAGGATCCGGCGCTCGACCCACCGTCGGCAGCGGTTCCGCCCGAGGATTTGGCGCCGGCACCGAGGGCGCCGAGGATCTGCCCGAGCGTCTGCTGCAGCCCGGATCCCGCCCCGACCGGCCCGGGCACGCTCGTGCCACCGCCCGCCGCGCTCGTCGTCCCGCCGGCGCTCGTCGCTCCGGCCGCCGGGGCCGACGCGCCGGTCGATGCCGCCGACTGCGTCGTCCCAGTGCTCGGCTGGGTCGTGCTGCGCGCCTGCTTGCCGCCGGCGGTGGCGGCGCGCGCGACATCGGCGGCGCTGGACTTGCAGGTGCTCGCCGGCAGCCCGGTCTGACCCGGCGGAGCACCACCCGGGTCCGGCACACAGGCGCTCGGGTTCGACGGATCCTTCGTGGTGACGCCCGCCTGGTTTGGCCCCAGCCACGAATAGCAGCTGCGGTACGCCGAGCCGAAGGTCTTCAGGTTCGACGCGATCGTGGCCGGCGTCGCGTATGGCGTGCACATCGCGCTCACGAACCCGTCGACCGCGAGCTGATGGCCGAACGGTCCGAACGTGTTGATCGCGAGCGTTTGGTTGAACGCGTACTGGAGCAGTGCCTCGAGTCCGGTGTAGCCCTGGCCGTGCGGGCTGCGGGGATCGGTCTCGACGGCGCGGCTGCGGTCGTCCAGGTCATGGCCGACGATCGCGAGGTTCTGCGCCAGCTCGGGCGTCGGCTTCGCGAACTGGTTCAGGTGGGCGATCGTTGGCTGCGCCGCCTGGACCGCGACCTTGCCGGTCACCGACGCCTGTCCGAGCGTCTTGATCGCCGGGCGCGCGGAACGCGAGAAGCCCGGCAGGTCGGTGAGGAAGCGGTTGAGTTGGTTGGCGTCGCCCGACAGATTGACCAGCACCGGCAGATTGGCGTCGGTCGTCGCACCGAGCTGCCGAAGACTCGGCCGGAGCTGCTCGAGGAACGTCGGGAGCTGCTGGAGCGATCCGCGCAGCGCGGCCTGCTGATTGGCGGTGTGGATCGCGATCCGGTTGGCCTCGTCGATGAACCGCTCGACGGTCGTCGTGTTGTTGGCGAGTGCCGTGACGACGGAGTCGGAGTTCACGGTCAGCTGCTGGATGTTGTTCGAGTCGTTGGCCAGCAGGTTGAGGAGGTTGTCGGTCTCGGTCAGCGCCGGGACCGCACGGCGGAGCGCCGCCGCCAGGTCGCCCGAGCGTCCGGCGACCGCGGCCCCGAGCTCGTTGATGATCAGCGTGAGCCGCTCGCGATACGGCATCCGCATGATGTTCGCCAGCAGGTCCGCAGGGATCGTCGACTGCGTGTGGCTGACCGGGATCGTGCTGCCGGCCCCCAGCACCTTGCCCTTGGTCCCGGGCTCGCACTCGACGAAGTACTCGCCGATCAGTGACTGCGGACGCGACTGGCAGAACGCGTCGGAGTGGAACGAGCCGAGGCCCGGCTGGCTCACCTGCACGGTGACGAGTGCGTGGCACTTCTCGACGTCGCCGTTGATGCACCCCTGCGGCAGATCGATGCTCTGGATCGTCCCCGCCTTGACGCCGGCGACCTTGAAATCCGCGCCGCTCGTCAGGCCGAACGCGTTATCGAGCTCGACCTTGTAGGTCCCGTTCGCGTTGGCGCTGTTCGACGCCCCGGTGCTCAGGACGAGAAAGACACCGACCGCGACGAGGACGGCGCCGCTCAGGAGGATCCGCTTCATTTGCCGGTCGGCACCTGGCTCGGATTACACGGGTAGCCACTCTCCGGGTACCAGATCGCGCCGCGCTCCATGGAGCCCGGACAGCGGTCGCCCTGGCCGGAGGTGAGCAGGCCGCCGGAGGTGCTTCCCCCGCCGCCGGTGCCGCCGAACGCGGTGATGACCCGCAGCGCGGCGTTGAGGAAGTCCGGCAGGAAGTTGAGCGTGCCGTTCTGGACCGAGGCGACGCCGACGACGGGCGCGACGCGGCTGTAGCCGCCGTTCGCGTCATAGCCGCCCGGGTGCGAGTACCCCTCGAACCAGCCGGTGAGATCGACGGCGTACGGCCGCGCGAACGCGAGCTCCGGGGTCGACTGGTTGAGCGCGATCGTCGACTGCGGGAACGCGCCGAGCCGCTGCTTGCCGTTTGCGTTGATGTTGCGGACCGTCACCGCCGCGAGCGGCTGACCGAGGCTCGTGAGCTCGATCAGGTCGTTGTCGGGTCCGGGACGGCGCACGATGTTGGCGAGGTCGCGGACCGTCGGCACGGACTGGATCGCGAGCGGCCGCAACTTGACGAGCAGCTTCTGGAGCTTCGGCGCGACCGGCTTCGACGCATTGACGAGCGGGGTGAGGTCGTCAAGCGCGCTGCGCAGATTGACGAACGTCGTGTTCGCGAGGCGCATGAACGGCGGCAACTCGGTGATCGACTGCGCGAGCGCGGTGCGCTGGCTGGCGAGCGCCTCGGTCGTCGACGCGAGGTTGTGGATGAGGCCGCTCAGGTCGGATTGGCGCTGCGAGATGTCCGAAACGAGGTTGCCGGACTTGACGATGAAGTTCGTGAACCTGCCGGTGTCGCGGTTGATCTCTCGGAACAGCACGCTCGTGGACGCGACCGCCGGGTTGAGGTACTGGAACGCGGCCTGGGCCTCATCAGCGTGCTTGGCCCACTGGGAGGCCGATCCCTGGATGACATCCTGCAGCGCCTTGCGGGTCGGCCCGTTGAGCGTGTTGAACAGCTGGTCGAGGTCGACGGCGCTCGTCGTGTCCGCGGTCGGGATGACCCCGCCGTTCCGGATCTCGGTGCCGTTCGCCGGGCCAAGGCGGAGGTCGATGTAGCGGTTGGCGATGCCGGACAGGGACGCTTCCCGGACGGTCGCCTGCGTGCCGTCGCGGAGCGGCTCGTACTGCTTGTTGTTGATGTCGAGCGTGAGCTGCGCCTGGCCGTCCGGCGTCAGCGAGATGTCCGAAACGGTGCCGATGCTGTTGCCGGAGACCTGCACGAGGTCGCCCGGGACGATCTGGCTCGCGTTCTGGAAGACCGCCCTGACCTTGTAGCTGCTGCCCGACGAGAGCAGGATCAGGGCCACGGCGCCAACGGCGATCACGACCGCGGCAACCGCCGCGATCCTGCCGATCACACTGGAATTACGCACCGACCCGCCCTGCTCGACATCGAGTCCTCCCGCGCGGGGGCTGGATCGGTCCCCGCAGCTGAACGATTTACGACGCTAGCAACGGGGTTACTGGGGTGTCAATTTCGAACCGGCGCGGTAACTTTCCGGTCTGACGCGGGAACTTTCCCGTTTTCAGGAGTTCGATTTCGGGTAAGGCGGAGCGTCGGTTTTCGGCCGATACCCGGGGCGGGGCTCGAACCCGCAAGCTCTCTCGAGCAGCGCTTTTTAAGAGCGCCGACTTTGCCAGTTTGTCCACCCGGGCGCGCGCGAGATGTTAGTCCCGGCAGAGGCGTGTCCGAAAGGGGCCAACTGGGCACCATTTCTTCAGAAATCCCTAGGCTAGTGCGCAACTATCACGTTGCTAGCGTGTCCTTTTCTTTCGAGGAGTCTCGCTCGAGCACAGATGGAAGTCTCCGCTCTCAAATATTCCGGGGGGATCGGCCTGCACGCCCGCTCGCCGCTGCTCCGCCTGCAATCGGACGAACGCCTCGTCGCGCTCGTCCGACGCGGCAGCCCCTCGGCGTTTGAGGTCCTCGTCTCCCGGTACGAATCGCGACTGCTCGCGTTCTGCCGCCATCTGCTCGGTTCTCGTGAAGACGCCGAGGACGTGCTCCAGGAGGTGTTCGCCGCCGCCTTCAACGCGATGAACGCCGACGACCGGCCGATCAACGTGCGTCCGTGGCTCTACCGGATCGCCCGCAACCGCAGCCTCAACCATCTTCGCCGCGCGACCGCCGTCGGCGTCGACTCGATGGACGTCCACCTTTCCGACAACGGCGCCACCACCGCCGACAAGGTCCACGAGCGGGAGGAGTTCCTGCTGCTCGTCGGCGACATCCATGAGCTTCCGGAGACGCAGAAGACCGCGTTGGTGCTGCGCGAGATGGACGCGCTCTCGTACGAGCAGATCGCGGAAGCGATGGAGACGACGGTGCCGAGCGTCAAGTCGCTGCTCGTACGCGCGCGTGTATCTCTTGCCGAGGCGGCCGAGGCGCGCCTGCTCTCCTGCGACGAGGTCCGGATCGAACTCGGCGAGGTCGCCGAGGGGATCAAGCGGCGCCCGACCCCGCTCGTCCGCCGGCACCTGCGAGCGTGCAAGCGGTGCTCGGCGTTCAAGGTCCAGCTCAAGCAGAACAACCGCGCGCTCGCCGCGATCATGCCGCTCGGGCCGCTCGTCCTGCTCAAGAAGTTTCTCATCGCCCATCTCGGTCACTCCGCCGGCTCGAGCGCCACGAGCGCCGGTGCCGGCGCAACCGGCGCCGGCGGCGCCGCCGGTGGCGCCGCGGCTGCCGGCTCGTCGATCGTCGCCGGTTCGACCGCGGGTGGCTTCGTCTCCGCCGGCATGGGCGCGATCGCGACGAAGGCGGCGGCCGGTCTCGCCGCCGCCGCGCTCGTCACCGGTGCCGCTGTCGAGGTCGACCACTCCAACCGGACTCGCTCAAACCGGCACACCGCCGCCCTGCCGGTCCTCACCCATGCCGCTTCGACGGCCCATGCGACCGCGTCGACGTGGCACTCGGCGACGCGGCCCGCCATCGATGTGAAGACCCGCGTCCCGGTCACGCACAAGGCCACGGTCGCACACAAGCCGACGCTGATCGCGTCAACCGCCGTCAAGGCCACCAACGCGAAGGCGACGACGAAGACGACGACCGCACAGACGACGAACACGACGTCGTCGACGACGACGAGCGCGGCGACGCCGACGACTCCGCCCGGTCGGACGCAGACGCAGAGCGACCCGACGATCCTGTCGCCGTCACAGGCCACGAGCACCACCGCGTCGGCCCCGACGACCACCACGCCCTCCTCGCCGCCGCCGAGCGCGCTGGCCCCGGTGACGCCGTCGGATCCGTCGACGCCGCCGCCGACCACCACCACGACGACGACCACGACCACCACGACCACGGCGCCGCCGAGCGATCCGGGTCAGGGTGGCGCACCGCCCGCGAGCACCGGCGCGACGACGATGCCGGCGCCGGACTCGCCGAGCGCGCCGTAGTCCCGAGTGGCCGAACCGTCACCGCCTGAGATCGATTTCGATCACTTTCTCGGCGTCGACATGCGCGTCGGGCGGATCGTCGAGGTCGAGGATTTCCCGGAGGCCCGCCGGCCGGCATGGAAGCTCCGCATCGACTTCGGCCCCGAGTTGGGGATCAAGCGCTCCTCGGCGCAGATCACGAACTACACCCCGGAGCAGCTCGAGGGGACGCTCGTCGTTGGGGTCGTCAATTTCCCGCCCCGCCAGATCGGACCCGTCCGCTCCGAGGTGCTCGTGCTCGGCGCGCTCGACGACGATCTCGGGGTCGTGCTGCTGCGGCCTGACCAGGACGCGGCGCTCGGTTCACGGATCGGCTGACGCGCCCGGCCGCGCTACGGCCCCGGCTCGCCGCCGATCGTCAACGTGCCGCCAGGCTTGCCGTCAACATCGATCTGGTAATTCCCCGCCCGCAGGCCGGGGATGAGGATCGATTTGCGCCCGTGCGCCGGCACGGCGAGCGTGTGCGGCGTCGGGGTCTTGACGAGCACCGTGTGCGAACGGCCGTCCGCGGAGGCGATCGACAGCTGCACCGCGAGGAACGCCGGCACGGATACGACCGGCGGACCCAGCTTGCCGCCGGAGCGGATCACGTACGACGCTGGGACGCGGACGTTGGTCGAGCCGCCGGCCGACTTCGAGCCGCCCCGGGAGGTTCCCGACCCCGACGGCCCGCTCGTGCTCGAGGAGCCGGTCTGCGTTCCCGAGCCGGAACCCGACCCGCTGCCCGAGCCCGACCCGCTAACCGAGCCGGCGCTCGTGCTCGATGACGTCGCCGTTGCCGCGGTCGTGCTCGAGGACGTCGACGCCGACGACGCCGTGGTCGTGCCGGCGCTCGCCGTCGCGGAGGACGAGGAGTGATGGCTCGACCCGCCGCACGCGGCCAGGAGCAAGGCAACCGGGAGGGCAGCGAAAAACCGTGCTCGGGGGCTCACGGTTTGCAGAATAGATGCCGATCATCTGTCGTGAGATGAGGTGCGGTCGAGATGAGCTCACGGCAAACCCCGAGACGGCTTGTTGAGTACGACGCGATCCGCCGTCGGCTGTGGATCTTCGGCCAGCGCTGCCACCACGGCGCGACCGGAAGCCTCGTCGCCGCTCTCGCCTGTGTCGGCATCGTCGCCGACAGCGCCGGTGGCGGGCTGACCGGCGAGACCCGCGGGAAGGTCGTGCTCGCGCTCACCGGCGGAGCGCTCATGGTTCACGACTGGAAAGACCGCTCGATCTGGTTCGAGCGCGGGCGAGGGACGCAGCCGTAGCCCAGGCGTGGCAACGTCTCGGTCGTGAGCGTCGCACTGCTGACGACCTACCTCTCGCCCTACCGGGTCCCGTTGTTCACGCGCCTGGCCGAGAACGACGACGTCGAGGTCCTCTGCTTCGGAGGCGGCGATCGCTACGTCCCGCCGTGGTTCGCCGACCTCGACGAACAGCTTGAGGCGGCCCCGTTTCCGGCGCGCCGCGCCAGCGGCCCACGCGCCGCCTTTGACGCCGCTCGCCGGCATGACGCGGTGATCGCGCCGTTCGCCGGGGGCGCGATCATGCCCGCGGCCTACGCGGGCGCGGCGCTGGCGCGGCGCCCGTTCGTGCTGTGGGCGTCGGTGTGGGCACAACCTCGCTCACGGGGCCACCTGCTGACGCTGCCGGCGATCCGGCACATCTATCGCCACGCCGGCGCGGTGGTGACGTACGGGCCGCACGTCAGCCGCTTCGTGACCGGCATCCGCGGGCGCGACGACAACGTGTTCATTGCTCCGCAGGCGGTTGAGCCGGAGCTCTTCGCGCGGGCTGTCGCTGCTGAGGAGATCGCCGCGTTTCGTCGCGACCACGATCTTGGTGGGGGCCCGCTCGCGCTCTACGTCGGTCGGTTTGTCGCCGAGAAGGGCGTCGAGGTGCTGCTCGAGGCGTGGCGATTGGTGGCGACCGCCTCGGCCGCTCCCCACGCGACGCTCGTGCTCGTCGGCGACGGGCCGCTCGCCGCCCGTGCGGAGGGGATGCGAGCGCCGGGCCATCCGGACGTCCGGGTGATCGGGACGGTCGCCCGTGATCGCCTCGCCGCGGCGTACGCGAGCGCTGAGTTCGCCCTGCTGCCCTCGATTCCGACCCCGCGTTTCCGAGAGCCGTGGGGGCTCGTGTGCAATGAGGCGATGCACCAGGCGCGGCCGATGATCGTCAGCGACGCGGTCGGCGCGGCGGCCGGAGGACTCGTTCGTGATGGCGAGACCGGCCTCGTCGTCCCCGCGGGTGACGCGCCGGCGCTCGCGACGGCGATCAGGCGCCTCCTCGCCGACGCCGCGTTACGGGCGCGGCTCGGCGCCGCGGCTCGCGACGCCGTATCCGGCTACACCCCGGACGCGATGGCGGCGGCGTTCGGCCAGGCGCTCGCCGCCGCCGGGTGGCGTGGGCGTCACTGACCGACGGAGAACAGGGCCTCGAGATCGTGGCGCGAGTACACCTCAAACGCCACCATCGTCGAGGTGCGCATGACGCCCTGAATCTGTGAGATCCGGCCAGTGACGATCTGGGCCAGCTCGTCGGGATGGCGCAGGCGGAGAATCGCGGCGAAGTCCCACTCGCCGGTCACCGAGTACGCCTCAGCGACGCCCTCGAGGTCGGCGAGCTCGCCACCGAGCGTGGCGAGCACCGAGCGGTCAGCCTGGATGAGGACGATCGCGTGGGTCACGTCGAGTGGGTCTCCCCCGGCTCGAGCACGACGACGTTCGATCCGGTCGCGGACTCGACGTCGGACTTGAACGCCTGCGCGTCAGTCTCGATCGGCGGGAACGTGTTGTAGTGGCACGGGATCACGGTTTTGGCGCCGACGAACTCGGCGGCGTCGACGGCATCGACCCGGTCCATCGTGTAGTGGCCGCCGATGCACATCAGCGCGACGTCGATCGGGTGGCGCTTGCCAACGAGCTGAAGGTCGCTGAACACGCACGTGTCGCCGAGGTGGTAGACGATCGTGTCGTTGAAGTTGATGAGCAGCCCGGCGGGCGTGTTGACGGTGCCCTTCGGCGTCGTCGAGGTGTGCCAGGCGGGGACGAGCTTGACCCAGCCCCAGTCGAACTTCACCGTCCCGCCGAGATTCGGGTCACGGACGTCGACACCCTCTTCGCCGAGTTCGTTGGCGATCTCGACGATCGCGACCGTGGGGGCACCCGTCCGCTGGGCGATCGACACGGTGTCGCCAATGTGGTCGCCGTGCCCGTGGGTGAGCAGGATCGTCGTGGCGGTGACGTCGTCGGCCGCAATCGCAGCCTTGGGGTTGCCGGTCAGGAACGGGTCGATCAGGAGCGTTGTATCGCCGTCTGAGAGCGTGAAGCAGGAGTGTCCGAGAAACTGCACGTCCGTCATCCGATTACTTCTCCTCTGTCGTTGGCTCGGACGCCAGGCGTCCGAGTTCTCTTGCCAGCTCGAAACCAACCGCTACCCCGACGAGCATGCCGAGACGCGTTTCCTCCGCCAGCAGCGACTGCACGACGCGGATCCGGTCGTGGGGATCCTCCTGGACGACCGCCTCGCGGATCGCCTGGTCGTGCCCGCTGTCGAACCATCCGCCTTCCTCGAGCGCGCCTGCCAGCACGTTCTGGAGCGAGGGCGCGACCCGCATGACCAGGTCCTGCGCGTCCTGCAGCCGGCTCGGATCGGTGATCGCGGCAACGGCGGCATCGATGTCTGCGTCGGTGTAGGCGCGGTCCGGCACTCGCTAGTGTCCCTCGCCGGGGCGAGTCGTTCCGGTGGGAGCCACTCCTGGGATCATAGATAGATGGCCGTTCCGCTGACCTCCCTCTCCCACGGCGCCGGGTGCGGGTGCAAACTGCCGGCGGCGGCGATCGGGCCGTTGCTCGCCCGCGTGCCGCGCGGCCCGGCCGACCCGAACGTGCTCGTTGGGTTCGACCTCGCCGATGACGCCGGGGTCTACCGCCTGCGCGATGACCTCGCGCTCGTGCACACCGTCGACTTCTTCACCCCGATCGTTGACGACCCCTACGACTTTGGGCGGATCGCGGCAACGAACGCGCTGTCGGACATCTACGCGATGGGCGCCGATCCGGTGAGCGCTCTGAACCTGGTCGCGTTCTCGCTCACGGAGCTCGGCGAGGACGTGCTCGTCGAAATCCTCCGCGGGGGTGCCGACGTGGCTGCCGCCGCGGGGGTCGCCGTGCTCGGCGGGCACTCGATCGAGGACGCCGAACCGAAGTTCGGGATGGCGGTGACCGGTGTCGTCCATCCTGATCACGTGCTGACGAACGCGGGTGGGCGCGGCGGCGATGCGCTCGTGCTGACCAAGCCGCTCGGCGCCGGGGCGGTATCGACCGCGTTGAAGCGAGGGGTCCCCGGGGTCGACCTCGCGCCCGCGGTCGCCGTGATGACGACGTTGAACCGGGACGCGTCGATCTCGGCACGGGAGGCGAGAGCGCACGCGGTGACCGACGTCACCGGTTTCGGTCTGCTCGGCCACCTCCACGAACTCGCGCTGGCGAGCGGTGTCGCCGCCGAGCTCAATGCGAGCGCGGTCCCGGCGATCGACGGGGTGCGCGAGCTCCTCGCCGATCCCGACGGCGCCGCGGTCGCCGGCGGGACGCGCCGCAACCGGGACCACGCCGCGGAGTTCGCGTCCTTCGAGGACGGCGTCGACGAGGCGGCACGGTGGCTCGTGTGCGACGCGATGACCTCCGGCGGGCTGCTCGTGGCGCTCGAGCCGGAGCGGGCGGCCGAGGTCCCGGGGGTCGTAATCGGCCGGCTGGTGGAGGCCTCGGCCGACCAGGCGCCCGGCACGATCCGGGTCGGCTGACCGGCCTAGTGTCGTGAAGCGGAAGTTCGTGAGCAGCGTCGCGAGTGGCTGGGCGTGGATGACGGATGGGGATGATCCAAGTCGTACTGGTGGTACGGCGGGATCATCCCCATTCGTCAGGCGCGTCCAGACGCCGCGAGGCTGCCACCGAACTAACGATTCACGACACTAGCGCGCGGTGACGCGGGCGAGCGGGAGCCCCACGAACAGCCCGACGAGCACGCCGACCGCGTCAGCCATCCAACTCGCCTCGCGGACGGCGAGTGGCATCAGGGCGACGACGATCGCGATCACGAGCGTGCCGAGCAGGTCACCCTCGATCTCCTCGCCCGCCTGAAGCGCGACCAGGTCCGGGATCGCCCACGCAACGATCATCGCGAGCGCGGCGCCGTTCGCGCCCTCGACGATCGGGAACGCCGAGATCGCCGACGCGGCCGCGATCCCGCCGACGCCGCCGAGCAGGTAGAGGGCGATGACGACGAGTGGACCGTGGCGGCGCTCGAGCAGCCAGCCATAGAGGGCGATCGCGCCGAGGGTGACGAACGCATACCCGGTGTTGCTGTAGGTGAACGACGCCGTGAGCAGCCGCCACCAGTGCGAGCCGGGCTTGCCGACGATGGCGACGTCCGGGAAGCTGACGAGCCCCGTCCGCCACAGCAGCGCGCCGACGAGGCCGGCGGCGACGATGACGAGCGTCGCGTACGGGCGCGACTCGGGACGGATTCCGGGGATCTCGCCCCGCCGGAGTCGGGGCAGGGACGTGGTGGGGGTCTTGCGCCGGCGGCGCTCGGCGATCCGGCCGTCACGGTCGAGCTTCGGCGCGCGCTTGCGCAGCCGGTTGCCGCAGTACGGGCACTCGGTGATGTACGGGCTCACCTCTGACCCGCAGCTCTTGCAGATGACAAAAAGGTCCGGGCCGCCGGTGCTCACGAACCGATTGTAGAGCGGTGCGAAAGGCCATTTTTGACCAATTCGCTGAACGCGCGGCCCCGTGCCCGCGTGAGACCGTGTTTCGTCAGACCGCGGTCGCGGCGACGATCTCCGCCATCACCTCGTGGAGGTCGTGATTTGCCTCGTACACGACGACCTGTCTCGAGGCGCCGTTGCCGCGGTCGAGCAGGTCCTCGACCGCCTCGAGATCGCTCGTGGAGCCGAGATCCTTGCAGTGGTCGCGCATGCGGTCGATGAGCCTCCGGGCGAGCGTCCGCATCGGGATCCGCTCGGAGTGCGGGAGGTCGACGATCTCGCCCTCGAGCCCGTGGCGCGCGGCGAGCCACTTGTTCTCGTCGAGCATCTCGAACGGATATTTAGAGAGCTGCTTGCCGGCGTCGTAGTGCTCGCACAGTTCGCGCACGAGCGCCTGGGTCAGCGCCGCCAGACCGAGCGTGTGCTCGATGTGGGTCTGGGAGTCCATCACCCGGACCTCGACCGTCCCGAACCGGGGATGCGGGCGGACGTCGTGCCACAGGTAGGTGTAGTCCTCGATCACCTTCGCGCGGATCATGAACTCGATCCGCCGCTCGTAGTCGTCCCAGTCCTTATAGGTCGGCGGGATCCCGACGCGCGGGAAGGCGCGGAAGATCGGTGTCCGGGTGGAGGCGAGACCGGTCGCGTCGGCTCGCCAGAACGGTGAGTTGGCGCTCAGGCCAAGCAGCACGGGGACGTGGACCCGCATCCCGTTAGCGACGTGGATCGCCTTGTCCGGATCGTCGACCCCGACGTGGACGTGCATTCCGAAGATGAGCTCCTGGCGGGCGACGAACCGCAGGGCCGAGATAAGGTCGCGGTAGCGCGGCCGGGCGACGATCCGCTGGTCCTCCCACATCGCGAACGGATGGGTTCCGGCGGAGCCGATCGCGAGGTTCTTCTCGCCCGCCGTCTGGATCACCTGACGACGCAATGCCCGGAGCTGCTCGGCCGCCTGAGCGGTGTTCGGACAGGGATCGGTGGAAACCTCGAGCACCGACTCCATGAGCTCGGGCTTGATCTCGCCGGAGGGCGCGTCCTCGAGCATCGACTCGATCGCGTTGACGAGTTCAAGCGTCTCGGCATCGAGGATCATCAGCTCCTCCTCGATACCGATCGTGAAGGGCGGACCCTCGAATCGGTGTTCCACGGCAGGGAGCCTAACGGGGTTGTCGCGCAAACCCCCGCGCGAGAGCCTCGATAACGGGGGAAATACCCGGATACGCGGCCGCCTGGCCGCGCCTAGACTTCGAGGACGTCAAACACGTACAGAAGGAGACGAAAGATGGCTCTCGGATACGACGGGAAGCTGTACATCCTCGCCTTCGATCACCGAGGGTCTTTCCAGAAGAAGATGTTCGGAATCGAAGGGGAGCCGACGCCGGAAGAGACGGCGACGATCACCGACGCCAAGCACCTGATCTACGAGGGCATGCTTGAGGCGGTCAAGCGTGGCGCCGAGGCGAGCGCGACCGGAGTCCTCGTCGACGAGCAGTTCGGCGGCGACATTCCGCGGGACGCCAAGGCGAAGGGCCTCACGCTGGCGATGCCGGTCGAGAAGTCCGGCCAGAATGAGTTCGATTTCGACTACGGCGCTGACTTCGGCGCTCACATCGAGAAGTTCGACCCGAGTTTCTCGAAGGTGCTCGTCCGTTACAACTCGGAGGACGACGCGGTGATGAACGAGCGTCAGCTCGGGCGGCTCAAGGAGCTCGCCGACTGGCTGCACGGCCATGACCGCAAGTTCCTCTTCGAGTTGCTCGTGCCGGCCACCGAGGCGCAGCTCGCCTCCGTCGGCGGGGACACCGACCGTTACGACGCCGAGCTTCGTCCGGAGCTGATGCGCCGCGCGATCGAGGACATCCAGAACTTCGGGATCGAGGTCGACATCTGGAAGATCGAGGGCGTCGATGAGCGCAGCGACGCCGAGACGATCGCCCAGCAGACGCGCTCCGGCGAGGGCCGGGAGAACGTTACGTGCGTATTGCTCGGCCGCGGCGCCTCGACCGAGAAGGTCGAGCACTGGCTCGAGCAGGCAGCCGGGGTCGATGGCTTCATCGGCTTCGCGATCGGCCGCTCGATCTGGTGGGACGCGCTCAAGGGCTTCCTTGGCAAGGAGCTCGAGCGTGAGGCCGCCGCATCCCAGATCGCCGATAACTACCTGCATTTCGTGCACGTTTACGAAGGTGCGAAGGTCGCGTAGCGACCCGTCTGAGGGTTGGCGCGGGCCGGGCTCCCCGGCCCGCGACTCCCACCAACATGTGTCGCGTCGACATAACGTTTGGCAGGTTTCGGTGGTAGGCTCGAACCCGTGGCGATGAAGATGCGCCAGAGTCTCGCGCAGTTGGAACAGGAGTTCCGGCACGAGATGCAGCTGGACCGCAGCCGCAGGGAGAACCTGCGGCGGCGTGCCGTGGTGCGCTCACGCAAGCGCACTCACGAGCGCGAATCGAAGCGCAGTTCGGTGCGCTTCTGGGTGCTCATGTTCTCGCTCATCGCCACAGCGGTCATCGTCACCGTGGCGATGTTCGAGACCTTGTACTACCTGCTCGGCTGAACCCGCACCTGCTTCCCCTGGTGGATTCGCCGAGCCGGCCCTGCCGCCAGCTCGCGTCCGGGCACCTGGATGATGGCCCGGAACGGTCCCGCTTAGTTCGTGTCGCTGAGTCCCCGGAGCGCCGCGTCAACTTCCTCGCGCGCGCCCTTCGTCGTCCCGACCTGCTCCTGCTGGATCTCGAGATAAACCTCCTTGCGGAACACCGGAATGTCCCGTGGAGCCTGAATCCCAATCCGAACCTTCTCGCCCATGATCGCCAGGACGGATACCTCGATGTCGTCGCCGATCATGATGCTTTGGTTCGACTTGCGCGTTAGTACCAACATGGGGGAGTGCCTCCCTGCTAGCCGATGTCGTGGCGGGCCCGCCGGTCACTTCCGTCTCGCCAAAACAGCCGACTCGCCCGGAGCCCAGCATAGCGGCAACTTCAGGCCTTAAACAAGCCGTGACCGGGGCACGGACTGGATGGTTGATGCAACCCTCCGGGGGGTCCAACCGTCGCCTGTACTAGTCTCCGCGCATGGCACGTCGATCGTTGCGACCCGAGTTGAACCGGATCCGCGCCTGGGTGCGTCAAGGACGCACGGATGCGTGGATTGCGCACCAGCTCGAGGTCACTGTTCAACAGATCCAGGCGTTCAAGCGTGAGCAGGGACTGGAAGCCGGCAGCGATGCTGAAACCGCCGGCACATTCACCGATTACGACGATGAGATCGATCTGCGCGCCGAGGACGACGCGCTGATCGCCGCTGAGCTGGAGGCCGCGGAGGCTGAGGCAGCCGAAGAAGAGGCCGCCGATGCTGATGCGGATTCCGATTCCGAGGATGACGAGGACCGGCCATCGCGTCGCCGGCGCGGCCGCCGAGGTGGCCGTGGCGGGCGTCGACGCGGTCGTGCCTCGGGCGCACTCGAAGCGACGTTCGATCACGGCGACGAGGGCTACGGCCTGTGGCTTGACCCCGCCGTGCAGGACGATCCCGTGTACGCCGAGTACTGGGCCGGCCATCGGCCGGTCGAGGTCACGATCGAGGAGGACCAGATCGTGATTCGGCGTTCCGGCGGCGACGATTCGGATTCGGACGACTCAGAGTAGTGGCCGCTCACGCGGGTGAACGACCACAAGTGGTCTGAGACGCGGGAGGCGCGTCGCCGGGGTCACTCCTCGGCGACGCGCCGCCCCCCACCGCCGTAGTCACTCGCTTCCCGCAGGTACCGCGCAAACGCTGCGCCGGAGATCGTGGTCAGATCCCACGCCTCGGGATTCGTGGGCGCCACCCGCGTGGCCAAGTCGAAACACCAGTCGATCCCGTCGCGCTCATATACCCGCGCGAGCTCGTCCGCGGTGAACGGCCCCCCCAACCGCCGGCGCAGCTCGACGACGAGCGCGTCGACCACTCGCTCGAGCGTCGGCCGGACGGCGGGGTCGGCCTGGAGCAGTCGGCGGGCGCCCTCTCGCCAGAGGCCGATGACGTCTTCGTAGCGCAGCGGCACGTTCGCTCGGCTACCCGCGCTCGACGGGCTGAACCGGAGCGATCCCCGGCCTGCGGGTCAGTGACTGCCGACGCCCGGCAGCCCGGTGACGACGTACGGGCGCTCGCCGGGTCGCACCATGCCGAGGGCGCGAGCGTCCCGCTCGATCGTCGCCGGGTCCTTGAGCGAGCGCTGCTGGCGTTCGAGTGCCCGGTTGTCCTGTGCGAGCCGGTGCACGATCGCAAGCTGCTGGGCGGCCTGCGAGTGCGTGGTGAGCAGCGTCATGCCCTGCTGGATGTAGAGCGCGGCGACGACCGCGAACACGACCAGCAGCCCGATCCGCCCGACCCGATCCCAGCGCACGCGCATCGCCGGGGCGCGCATGGCGCTGACCCGCCGCGGGCGGCTGGGAGCAGGGCGCGTGGCGCGGGCTCTGCGCGTGGCGGCGGTTGCGGAGCGTCCCGAGGGCATCCCGTGAGCGCTTCGTTCGCCGCGGGCGCTCTCCTTCCTGCTGCAAGCCGGCGCCCGGCCCTTGCAAGACGGCGCCCACGCGAGCGGTCGACGTCCGCGCGCTCGCCACGCGCACGTTCACGATCGGAACGCGCGCCTGCCCGGATATTCTGCTTCGGCGCCGAGCGCCTCCTCGATCCGCAGCAGCTGGTTGTACTTGGCGACGCGATCGGTCCGGGACGGCGCTCCGGTCTTGATCTGGCCGACGCCGGTCGCGACCGCGAGGTCGGCGATCGTCACGTCCTCGGTCTCTCCCGAGCGGTGCGACATGACCGCGCTGTAGCCCGCCTCGCGCGCCATCCGGATCGCCGCCAGCGTCTCGGTCAGGGTGCCGATCTGGTTGACCTTGATCAGGATCGAGTTCGCAACGCCGGAGTCGATGCCGCGCTTGAGCCGTTCGGTATTGGTCACGAACAGGTCGTCGCCGACGAGTTGCAGTCGCTTGCCGAGCTTGTCGGTGAGCGTGCTCCAACCGGCCCAGTCCTCCTCCGCCATCCCGTCCTCAAGGGAGACGATCGGATAGCGAGCAGCGAGATCGACCCAGTAGTCGGCGAGCTCGTCGGCGCTCAGCGAGCGGTGCTCATGCTCGAGCACGTACGCGCCGTCCTTGTAGATCTCGGACACCGCAGGGTCGAGCGCGATCGCGACCTGGTCGCCGGGAACGTAGCCGGCGGCGCGAATCCCGTTCATCAGCACATCGAGCGCCTCGGCGTTGGAGCCGAGATCGGGCGCAAAGCCGCCCTCATCGCCGACCGCGGTGCCGTGTCCCTCGTCGTGCAGGATCGTCTTGAGACTGTGGAACACCTCAGTTGCCATCCGCAGACCCTCGCTGAACGTCCGCGCCCCGATCGGAACGATCATGAACTCCTGGAAGTCGACCGCGTTGTCGGCGTGGGCGCCGCCGTTGAGCACGTTCATCATCGGCACCGGCAGGATGTGGGCGCTCTCTCCGCCGAGATATCGCCACAGCGGCTGTCGCTCCTCGGCGGCCGACGCGTGGGCCGCGGCGAGCGACACGGCCAGGATCGCGTTCGCGCCGAGGCGGGACTTGTTGGGGGTGCCGTCGAGCGCGATCAGCGTGCGATCGAGCGCCGCCTGCGCGCTCGCGTCCTGACCCCGGACCGCGGTCGCGATCTCACCGTTGACGTTGTCGACGGCCTTGGTGACACCCTTGCCCATCCAGTCCGATCCTCCGTCGCGGAGCTCGGTGGCCTCGAACTCGCCGGTGGAGGCTCCGGACGGGACGGCGGCCCGGCCCCAGGCACCGGAGCGGACGCTCAGCTCCACCTCGATCGTCGGATTACCGCGACTGTCAAGGATCTGTCTGGCGTGAACGTGTTCGATCTGGCTCATGTCTGCTCGGGACCTCCTGGGGTAACACGCGCGCGGGCACGGGCGTAATAGGCGAGCTGCTCGTCTGGATCGAGATCGTTCCAGCTTCGCGATTCCGCTGCAGCGAGGTCGCTGGCCGCCGTCACGCGATCCCGAAAACGGTCGGACGCCGCCCGCAGCGCGAGCTCGGGATCGACCTTAAGCTTGCGCCCGACGTTGACCGCGGCGAACAGGACGTCGCCGAGCTCGTGGAAGCGATCCTCGGCGGTCTCGGCCGCCTCGAGCTCGCTCAGCTCGTCCCGCAACGACTGGAGCGGGCCCCGGGCGCTCGGGAAGTCAAAGCCGCTGGTGGCGGCCCGGCGCTGCACCTTGCGGGCGTACAGCGGCCCGGGGAGGTTCTCTGGCACCTCGCCGAAGAGGCCGGGCTCTCGGCCCGCCTCCCCCTGCTTGATCTGATCCCAGTTGCGCAGCACCTCCTGTGCGGTGCGCGCCTCCACCTCGCCGAACACGTGCGGATGGCGGCGGATCAGCTTCTCGGTGCAGTGCTCCGCGACCTGAGCGAGATCGCCGGCGCCGCGCTCCTCGAGCAACAGCGACAGGAAATGGACCTGGAAGAGGACGTCGCCGAGCTCGTCAAGGAGCTTGGCGTCGTCATGGCGATACGCAGCATCGGCGAGCTCATAGGACTCCTCGACGGTGTGCGGGACGATCGTGCGCTCGTCCTGCTCACGATCCCACGGGCATTCCTTGCGCAGCCGTCGCGTGATCGCGTCGAGCCGCGCCAGCGCCTGTGCGATCTCCGGCGCGCCGTCGCGCACGGGCGCTACTTCTTCGTCGTCGAAGACGACGTCGTCGTCGGCGCCGCCGAGCCCGTCGAGCCGGCCGCGCCGGTGGAACCCGCCGCGCCGGTCGAACCGGCGGTACCGGTCGCGCCCGTCGCCGGCGTCGTGGTCGAGCTCGTCTTCGGCGCCTTGTAGCCGGCGCAGTCGGCCATCGCGTATGTGCTGCGGCACTTGGTCTTCGACAGCCAGGCCTTCTTGACCTGGTTGTCGACGGCTGTCTGCGCGTTCGTCTGCTGCTGGCCCTGGAGGATCTGCTTGATCAGCGGAGTCGCCTGGGCGAGCGTCTGCTGCGTCGACTTCTTGATCGAGGTGACCTGGAAGACGTAGTAGCCGAACGTGCCGTGGATGGGGCCGATCACCTTGTTGACCGGGGCCGCGAAGGCGGCGGTATCGAGCGCCTGCTCCTCTTGGCCCTTGGTCACACCGACGAGCAGACCACCCTTGTTCTTGGTCGCGGTGTCGACGGAGTACTTCTTGGCGACGACCGTCCAGCTCTGGCCGCTCTGGAGCGCCTTCTTCGCGGCCTCAGCGGTCTTGGCGTCGTTCGTCCGGACGATCCGGAGGCTGAGCGACTCCGGTGAGCCGAACTGCGAGGTGTGGCTCGAGTAGTAGGCCTGGATCTGCGCGGGCGTGACCGTCGACGGGTGCTTGGCGCGCAGCCGCTTGACGAGCTCCGAGACGCGGACGCGGTAGAGGATGTCCTGGAGCGTCTGGCCGGACTGCGTGAGGAAGGTCTGGAAGTCGGCCGGCGTCTTGAACTGCTGGTTCTTCTCGCTGGCGAACACCTTCTGGACCTGGGCATCGGTCAGCGTGATGTGCTGCTTGGCCGCCTCCGCCTGGTACCAGTACGAGGTGATCAGGAACTCCATCACCTTCGAGGAGAGTGACTGGAACAGCTGGTTGCAGTCCTTCTTGAGCTGAGCCGCCGGCGTCTTGGCGAGCGTCGGGATCTCCTTGCGAGCCTGCGCGATGCAGCTCTTGAACTCCGGCGGATCGTTGGGGACGATCACCGGCGCGCCCGGCGTCTGCACGGCGTTGCTCTTCGCCGCGACGTACATCCAGTGGTTGAACGCGGCGGTCGAAATCGGGTTGCCGGACATGTCGGCGACGGAGTTCCCGGGGACGCCGCTGCCGCAGGCGGCGAGGCCCGCTGCGAGCACAAAAAAGGCGCCGAGCGCCGCGATCAGACGAGAGAGCTTCATGAACGACGGCTGATGGTAGCGAGCCTGCGCGTATCGCGACGGGGGACTTACAGAGTTCTTCAAGCCGGGGTCAGGCGGCCTGTCGCGTGTCGTCGTCCGCCTCGCGCATGACCGACAGCAGCACGTCGGCGGCTTTGACGACGGCGGGGAACCGCTTCGCCGGATCGTCAGGCACGCGCATGGACAGCTGGGACTTGCCGGATTCGTAAAGCGCCTCCGGGATCGCAGCCCGGATCTTCTTGGCGCGCACGGAGTCGAGCTCGATCGGCGTCACGGCAAGCCGGCCACCGCGGAACGTGACCGCTTGCGCCCCGGCCTGCCCGAGCTTGATCCGGGCCTGCTGGAGGGCGATCAGATTGGTGAGCGGATCCGGGATATCGCCGAAGCGATCCTCGAGCTCCTCCTTGAGCAACACGAGGTCGGCGACCTCCCGCGAGCCCGCGATCCGCCGGTGGACGTCGACCTTCGCCTGCTCGTAGGGGATGTAGTCGGCGGGCACGTAGGCATCGACGTTGACGTCGAGGCGCACCGGTTCCCATTCCTCGCCCTCGGTGTCCTCGGCGGACGCCGCCTCGACGGCCTCGTCGAGCATCTGCATGTACAGCTCGAACCCGAGCGCGGCCACGTGGCCGGACTGTTCGTCGCCGAGCAGGTTGCCGGCACCGCGGATCTCGAGGTCGCGCATCGCGATCTTGAACCCGGCGCCGAGCTCGGTGTAGTCGGATAGTGCGGAGAGGCGCTGTGCCGCGTCCGGGGTGAGCGCCGCAGCGCTCGGATACAGGAGGTAGGCGTACGCGCGCTCGCGGCTACGCCCGACGCGGCCGCGGATCTGGTAGAGCTGGGCGAGGCCGAACACATCGGCGCGCTCGACGATCAGCGTGTTCGCCTGCGGGATGTCGATCCCGGACTCGATGATGCTCGTGCACACGAGCACGTCTGCATCGCCACGCAGGAACCGCAGCATCCGCTGCTCGAGCGTCTTCTCGTCCATCTGACCATGGGCGACCTCAAAGCGCATCTTGGGACAGAGCCCGCGCAGCCGCTCGGCGGTCTCATCGATCGACTCGACCCGGTTGTGGAGGAAGAACGCCTGCCCTTTGCGCTCGTGCTCGCGCATCAGCGCCTGCTTGACGAGCTCCTCGTCGTACTCGCCGACGTACGTCTTGACCGGGCGGCGACCCTCCGGCGGGGTCTCGATCACGCTGATGTCCCGCACGCCGGCGAGCGACATCTGGAGCGTCCGCGGGATCGGAGTGGCGCTCATCGAGATGACGTCAACCCGGAGCTTGAGCTGGCGCAGCAACTCCTTCTGCTTGACGCCGAACCGCTGCTCCTCGTCGACGACCAGCAGCCCGAGATCCTTAGCGCGGACGTCCCGGCTGAGCAGCCGGTGGGTGCCGATGAGGATGTCGACCTCCCCCTTCGCGAACCGGGCGACGGCGTCGCGCTGCTCGGCGGCGGGGCGGAACCGTGAGACCTGCTCGATCGTCACCGGGTAGTCCTTGAGCCGCTCGGAGAACGTCCCGTAGTGCTGTTGGGCGAGGATCGTCGTTGGGACCAGCAGCAGCACCTGCTTGCCGTCCTGCACCGACTTGAACGCCGCTCGCAGCGCGACCTCGGTCTTGCCGTAGCCGACGTCGCCGCAGATGAGGCGGTCCATCGGCCGCGGAGCCTCCATGTCGGTCTTGACGAACTCGATCGCGTCGCGCTGGTCCGGGGTCTCGGTGAACGGGAACGCGTCCTCGAACTCCCGCTGCCAGTCGGTATCCGACGGAAACGCGTAGCCCTCCCGGCGCTTGCGCTCGGCGTAGAGGTTGAGCAGCTCGCCGGCGAGTTCCTGGGCGGCGTGCCGCGCCCGGGCCTTGATCGTGTCCCAGCGGGTGCCGCCGAGCTTCGACAGCGGCGGGTGCGCGCCACCGGCGCCGACGTAGCGGCTGATCTTGGCGAGCTGGTCGACCGGGACGAACACCCGGTCAGAGCCCGCGTACTCGAGGTACAGATAGTCACGGGTCACGTCGGCGACCGTCTTGGTGTCAAAGCCGGCGAACCGGGCGATTCCGTGATCCTCGTGGACGACGATGTCGCCGGTGCGCAGATCGGCGAAGCTGCGCAGGACGCCGCGGCGGCGCTCGGGGCGCCGGTCCGATGCGGGCCGTCGGCGCCGGAACAACCGGTGCTCGGGGATCACCGCGAGGTGGAACTGCGGGGCGATGAAGCCGGTCTGGAGACGGGCCTCGGCGAACGTCATCATCCCGTCGCCGGAGCTCGCCGGCGTGCCGTTCAGCCAGCGGACCTTCAGCCGTCCGAGGTTGTACGCGGCTCGCTCGCCCTCCCCCTTGCGCGCGAACGCGACGATCGTCCGGTACCCGGAGCGGACGAGCTTCTCCAGTTCCGGCTCGGCTTCCTTCAGGCCACGGGCGGCGATGTCCGGGCTCTGGGCGCGGAAGATCAGTGCCTGGTCGCCCTCGATGCTCGAGAGCCGGATCCGCGCCCGCTCGGCGAGCTGGGCGTCGATCGCGTCGGCGGCGACGTACAGGGCGCGGGCATCGACGTCGGGAAACGCCGCGGTGACGTCCTGCCAATGGTCGGCGAGCGCTGGCGCGACGTCCTCCTCACCGGCGATCAGCACCTGGGCACTCTCCGGCGCGAGCGTCAGGAAGGGATGAAAGCTCTCGATCGGGAGGAGCTCCCGCACGTCAGGCCGGTCCTCGGCCTCCTCGAGTGCGGCGATCTCGGCGAGTTCACGGTATTCCTCGGCGAGCTCGGCGGCGGGCGCCACCTCGACGAGTTCGGCGTCGCCGAGCGAGCGCTGGGTGAACGTCGAGAACCAGCGCAGCGACTCGATCTCATCGCCGAACAGGTCGACCCGGACCGCGCGGTCCTCGGTCGCCGGGAACAGGTCGAGCAGGCCACCCCGAATCGCGAACTGGCCCCGATCCTCGACCTGGTCGACGCGTTCGTAGCCGGCGGCGACGAGATCGTGTGCCGTCTCGTCGAGATCCATCAGCTCGCCGGTCCTCAGGACGAAGCCGTGCGGCCGGAGCTCCGGGTCGGGCACCTTCTCGGACAGCGCGACCGCGCTGACGACGACGACCGGTGCCTCGCGGTCCGGCGCGGGCTCCTCGCGGAGCGCGTCGAGCGCCGCGATCCGAAGTCCGACGAGGTGCGGCGGTGGTGCCAGGTGGGACTGGTAGGTGACGCCCCGGCTCGGGTAGTAGCGGACGGTTCGCGGCTCGAGCCAGCTGCGCAGCGCCGCGGCAAGATCGCGGGCGGCCCGGTCATCGCCGGCGACGACGATCGCGGGCCGGGTCGGCTCACGCTGCAACAGCGCCGCGACGAGGTACGGGCGCAGCGCCTGGGAGACGAACGCGCGACCGCCGTCGCGTTCGAGCGCAGCGGTCTGCGGATCGTCTTCGGCATGGGAGAGGAGGGTGCGGAGCATCCTCATCTGAGTCTACGAACCCGCCGCGCAACCGCTGCGGCGGCGCTTAGGGGCCTTTAGATCAGGTCGGTGTCCCCGAGAACGATTCGCTCGGCCGCGTCGGCGGCCTCATTGATCAGCGCCGCGACGGTCTCCCGGGGCTCGGAGAAGCGGCCAAGGACGTACGCGGCCACGCGGTCGGGATCGGTCGTCGGCGGGCGGCCGACCCCGATCCGTACGCGGCCGAAGTCGGCGGACCCGAGGCCGGTCTTCAGGGATTTCAAGCCGTTATGCCCAGCGAGGCCACCTCCGATCCGGGGGCGGATGTCGCCGAACGGCAGGTCGATCTCGTCGTGGATGACGAGGACGTGCTCGAGCGGCACCTTCAATGCACCGCGCGCCGGTCCGACCGACGTGCCGGAGTCGTTCATGTGCGTCTGGGGCAGCAGCACCGCGACCCGCGGACCACCGGGACCAGTCCGGCCCTCGGTGAGCAGTCCCCTGTATTTCGACTTCGCGCGCGGCAGATCCCAGCGTGCCGCGAGGACGTTCGCGACCTCGAACCCGATGTTGTGCCGCGTGCCCGCGTATTCGGTGCCCGGATTACCGAGCCCGACCAGTAGCCAGTCGACGGGGGCGCCGCGGCGGCCCGGAA
Source organism: uncultured Solirubrobacterales bacterium (assembly GCA_963850335.1). Classification (GTDB taxonomy): domain Bacteria; phylum Actinomycetota; class Thermoleophilia; order Solirubrobacterales; family Solirubrobacteraceae; genus Palsa-465. Next base: position 254,104 of record CAWKKY010000007.1, read on the forward strand.
GTGGCATCGCGCGAGCTCCGGGCTACTCGCCGGCGGAGTCGCCGTCGCCTTCGGAGGCGTCGCCGCCCTCGCCCTCGGCGGGAGCCTCGCCCTCACCGACGACCGCGGTCTCCTCCTCGATCTCCGTCTCGTCCTCGACTTGGAGGCGCGGCGGAGTGACCGTGGCGATTGTCATCTCAGGATCATCGACGAGCGTCACGCCATTCGGGGCAGCGATCGCCTCGAGCGTCAACGTGTCGTTGATCTGCATCTGCGAGACGTCGTGCTCGATCGAGTCCGGGATGTCGGTCGGAAGCGCTTCGATCGTCAGCTCGCGCGTGACCTGCTCAAGCACGCCGCCCTCCTTGACACCGGGGGCGTCCTCGGCGCCGGTGAGCTCGAGCACGACCGTTGCCTGGATCGCCACATCGAGGCGGACCCGGAGCAGGTCGACGTGCATCGTGTGGCCGCTGACCGGGTGATGGACGATCTCCTTGAGCACGACCGGCGTCGCTGAGGCGCCGTCGACGCTCAGATCGAGCAGCGCGCCGGCGTGGGCCAGCGCGTTACGAAGCTCCCGAGCATCGACCGAGAACGCGATCGGATCCTCGCCACCGCCGTAGACGATGCCGGGGACCTGGCCCTCTCGGCGCAGACGTCGTGTCGCCCGCGATCCCGAGGGCTCACGTTGTGCGACTTTGAGGGCTGTTGACTCGTTCCGGGCCATGGGCTCGACGCGATGGTAGCGAGCGGCGCGCCGAGTGGCGTGCTCACGCGTCTCAGAAGGTATGCAACAACTGTTGAAGGTGCGCATGGCCGCCCGCGTGCGCGCTAGGCTTTATCTATGTCAGGCGAGGCTCAGCTCATGCTGATGATCGCCGGAGTTCACCTTGTGGGTCTGGCGTGTGTTGCTGTGCTGATGGTTCCTGCGTTGCGGGACGCTCCGGACACCTCGCCGCGGCCGCCGGAAGATGGATCCGACGACGGCTGGGGCAACCATCCACGTCAGCCGCCCCGGCCGAAGGGCGGTCCGGGCGGCGGCTTACCGCTCCCGGATGCGCAACCGGCCCGGGTGCGCCTACGCGACCACCGGCGAATGCGTGACCTGGTGCCTCGGCCGGATCGCCGACCCGCGCGCGAACCCGAGCGGACCCCGGTCAGGACCCACCACTAGCGTCTCGAGTGGGGCTGGTGTCACGGCCCGGATGAGCCGCACGTCGCGTCGCCCTGGAGCGGAGCGCTCACCGCGAGCAGCTCGATCCGCAGTCCGGAGACGACGTTGCCCGCGCGGCGGACCCGGATGCACTGAACGACCGGCAGCGACCCCCCGACCCGGAACGCGATGCGCGCGCTCCCGATGGTGCTCCCGAGCGAGAAGCTCGTCGAGGGCTCCAGCTGGAGCACTTGGACACCGCCGGCGTGGTGGATCGTCGCGGTGTTGCTCGTCACGCGGGCGCGGCATCCCGCGGTCGAGGCGCAGTTCTGAAGCTGGTCCGCCGCCCCGGCGGCATCGCCGCGGGCCTCGGCCTTGACGAGGTCGGTGACGGCGGCGCGTTCGGCGCTCTCGGCGTTGAAGGCGCGGGCGAGCATCACGCTGATCGCGATGAACACGACGATCCCGAGCACGACCGAGGTGATGATGAGGCGCCGGCGCATCGCCGGGCAAGGCTAGTGTCTCGACTACTCGCTGATCTCCAGGAAGCGCTCGACCGAGGCCTCCTGGTGATCGAGCCGCTCCGCCAGCGCGCGGGCGTGCTCGGCGGCCACCTCAAGGAAATCCTCAACGCAGCGCTCGGGGTCGTCCGCGAGCGGGTACACGCGCGTGAAGTCCTGCTGCGTGCATGCGATCCCAAGCGGCGGGCGACCCTCGGCAAGCGTCCGCGCGCCGCACACCGGCGTGACGACGAGATGGGAGTCCCGGGCGACGAGGGCGGTGGGCAGCAGCCGCGGCGCCGGCAGCCGGACGGGCAACTCGACCGAGTGATCGATGGTCACGCCCGAGTGGGCGAGATCGCTGAGCGGCTCGCGCCAGACGTCGAGCACGACGTCGGCGCCGACGAGCGCGTCCCGGAACACCCGGGCCTGCTCGCCGTACAGCCGTTCGGCCTCTGCGCGGTCCTCCGCGTCGGCGAGGTCAAGATCGCAGGGCACCCGCAGCAGCTCTCTGGCCGACACGGTGGCCCCGGCCCCCCGACTCCCGTAGGCGACGTAGGTCTGCAGCGTTCCGAGGTCGCGGCGGGCGTGGAAGATCACGGTGACCGCGTCGCTGAGGGGGAGGCCATCGACTCGGAGCGAGACGGCGACGGCCGAGGAATCGTCGAGCAGCGCGCGCCGAAGCAGTTCGTCCGCTCCACCATCCTGGGAACTGTGATCCTCGTTGAGCATGTGCCCTTTCAGATCGGCCGCTAAGGCCCAATATTTACCCATATCGCGCGGCGGCGAGCCACCTCCGGATGGCGGAAATGCGCTTTCGTCGACCCTCCATGGGGAGCAACGGCCACTCGGCGGGTAGGCTGCCGCCAATGAAGATCCTGTACAAGCCGTTCGCGATCATCGCCGGACTGGTGGCGGCGCGGGTCGGACGCAAGACGTTCAAGCAGATCTGGGGCAAGATCGACGAGCAGGATCCGCCGGATCCCTCGACGCGAGAGGCCTCGCTGGTCAAGGTCATCGGAGCCGCCGCACTGGAGGCGGCGACGATGGCGGCCGTGGCCGCAGCCGCCAGCCGCGTGAGCGCTCAGGCGTTCCACCACCTGTTCGGGATCTGGCCCGGCAAGAAGCAGCCAGAGCAGCTCCCCGAGCACACCGACTGAGCGGTCTGTCGACCGCCCGCCTAGGGCTTCACGGGGGCCGGCGCCTCGAGCCAACGCTCGAGCCCGGCCCTCAGCCAATCCGGGATCGGCGTCTTCGCATACGCCTCGCGCGTGACCGCCACGTGGCGGATCTCGACCTCGACGAGCAGCTCATCCCCGCGGCAGATCCGGTGCCGGGTGACGATGCTCGTCGTGCCGAGGTGGGTCACGACGACCTCGATCCGGAGCACATCATCGAACCGGGCCGAGCTCCTGAACCGCAGGTGGGCCTCGGCGACGACGACATCGACCTCGCGATCGAGCATCGCGTTGTAGCCGCCGGGAAGCGCCTCGCGCCATAGCTCGGTGATCCCGACGTCGACGAACGCGAGGTAGTGGGAGTTGAACACGACCCCTTGGACGTCGCATTCGGCGTAGCGCACGCGGAACTCATGGATGAACGGCTCGGTCATGCGCCGCCGCCACCGCGCAGGACGAAGCCGCGGTCCGCGAGCTCGGCGACAGCGTCCTCGAAGGTCGCGAAGTCCCGGGCGAGCAGCGCGTCGATCGGACGGCCGCGCGGCCCGCTGGCCCGTACCCAGCGGCTGAGGACCGCCGGTCCCGCTTGCTCGGAGGCCTCGTCGAGCAGGGTGAGGAGGATCGGTAGCTCGGCGCTGTGGTCGAGTTGCCCGGAGAGCAGAGTCAGCGGGTCGACGGCGAGCGTCCGGCACAGCTCATCCTCGCTCAGGCCGAGCAGCTCCATCAGCCGGACCGCGCGGTCGGACTGGACGCGGCGGCCGAACTGAGGATCGTCGAGCTCCCCCATCCTGGCCGTTGGCGTGACCGGGGTGCCGGTCCGCTCAGAAGAGCTGGTTCTCGCCGCCGAACACGTCGCTCACCGAGCCGTCGGTGAAGATCTGGCGGATCGAGTTCGTGAGCAGGTCGGCGCAGGAGAGGACGGTGACGTTTTCCGGAGCGCCCGGGGGCAGCGGCAGCGTGTCGGTGACGACGATCCGCTCGAAGTGCGCCGCCGCGAGGTTCGTCCACGCGTTGCCGGAGAACACGCCATGGGTCGCGGCTGCGTAGACCCGCTTGGCGCCGGCGTCGCTGACCGCCTGGGCCGCCGCCTTGAGCGTCCCCGCGGTGTCGATCAGGTCGTCGACGATCACCGCCGTCTTGCCCGCGACGTCACCGATGACGTAGCCGATCTCGGCGACCTGCTGGGCCGGGCGCTCCTTGTTGAGGATCGCGAGGTCGGCGCCGATCTTCGACGCGAACTTCTTGTTCAGCTTCACGCGGCCGGCGTCCGGAGCGACGACCACGAGGTCCTCCAGGCCGAGATCCGCGAAGTACTGGGTGAGCATGAACAGCGCGGTCATGTGGTCGCACGGCTTCTGGAAGAAGCCCTGGATCTGCCCGGAGTGCAGGTCCATGGTGAGGATCCGGTCGATCCCCGCGGACTCGAGCATGCGCGCCACCAGCCGGGCGGTGATCGGCTCCCGCGGGGCGGACTTCTTGTCCTGGCGCGAGTACCCGTACCACGGCGTCACCGCGATCACCCGGTGCGCCGAGCCGCCGACGGCGGCGTCGACCATCGCGAGCAGTTCGATCACCGCATCGTTGGTGGTGAGCCCGGCGTCCGGGTTCGAGCACGTCGGCTGGACGATGAACACGTCGGCGCCGCGAACCGATTCCTCGTACCGGCAGTAGACCTCGCCGTTGGAGAACGTCTTGAGCGTTACGTCGCTGACCTGCACCCCGAGCTTGGCGCCGATCTTGGCGGCCAACTCCGGGTTCGCGCGGCCAGAAACAAGCATCAGGCGCTTGTCGTTTTCGACGCGGAGTTCAGTCGGATTCGGCTGCGTCTCCAGGATGCTCATCCGGTTTGCGAGTCTACGCCGGGACGGGGACGTGATCGTCATTTCATTCCGAGGGCCGTTCGCGCCGTTCGGCGTAGCCCTCGATGTTGCGCTGACGCTCCCGGGCGATGCCGAGCGCGCCGTCTGGAATGTCGTCGGTGATCACCGAACCGGCACCGGTGTACACGTCGTCGCCGAGCGTCACCGGGGCGACGAGCGTCGTGTCGACGGAGGTTTTGACGCGGGAGCCGATCGTCGTGCGGTGCTTCTTCTTGCCGTCGTAGTTCGCGGTGATCGTCGCCGCCCCGAGGTTGGACTTCTCGCCGATGTCGGCGTCCCCGATGTAGGACAGGTGGGGCACCTTGGAACCCGGCCCGACATCGGAGTTCTTGATCTCGACGAACGTGCCCGCCTTGGAGCCCTCGCGGAGGATGGCCCCCGGCCGCAGGTAGGCAAAGGGTCCGACGCTGACCCGATCGCCGACCTCGGCCTCCTTGAGGAACGCGTGCAGGACGGTGCTCCCGTCGCCGATGCTCGAGTCGTGGACCGTCGTATGGGGGCCGACGGTGCTGCCGGCGCCGATCCGCGTCTCGCCGTGGAGGCTCGTGAACGGTTCGATCACCGAGTCCTGGCCGATCTCCACGCCGGCGTCGATGATCGTCGCGTCCGGTAGGACGATCGTCACGCCGGCGCGCATGTGGTGCTCGTGGATCCGGCGCTGGGCGATCTGGGTGACGCTCGCGAGCGCGACGCGGTCGTTGATCCCGAGCGTCTCGGTCGGGTCCTCAAGCTCGTGGGCGATGACGGTGCGCTCGTGGTCGCGGAGGATCGGGAGCACGTCGGGGAGGTAGAACTCGCCCTGGGCGTTGTCACCGCGGACCCGGTCGAGCGCCTCGAGCAGAGCGCCGCCGTCGAACGCGAAGATGCCCGTGTTGACCTCGCGAATGTGGAGCTCGAACTCGGTCGCGTCGCCGGGGGTCTTCGTCTCGACGACCCGCTCAACCGTGCCGTCGGGGGCCCGGACGACCCGGCCGTACCCGGTGGGATCGTCAAGCAGCGCCGTGGCCATCGTCGCCGCGGCGCCCTGGTGCTCGTGGTCGGCGACGAGGGCGCGCAGGGTCTCACCCGTGATCAGCGGCACGTCCCCCGCGAGGATCACGACCGGCGCATTCGGGTCGATGTGCTCGGCGGCCGCCTTGACCGCGTCCGCGGTACCGCGGGCCTGGGTCTGGATCGCGAACGTGACTGCGCCGTTGAGCGCAGCCTGGAGCGGCTGCTCGGGGCTGTCGACGACGACGACCTTGGCGGCCCCGGCCTCCTGAGCGGCGGCGACCGGCCATGCGATCATCGGCCGTCCGCACAGCGGATGGAGAAGCTTCGGCGTCGCGGAGCGCATGCGCGTCCCTTGCCCCGCGGCGAGGATTACGACAACGGGTGCCGTCACAACGAACGGATCGTAGGCGATCTGGGGATGGGCGCGCTCGGCGGTGGCCGCGGGGTGGCGGCGGGATGGCCGGCGGGATGGCGGCGGGATCGCCGCGGCTCTGGGCTCCGGGCGGTGTCAAACGTCGACACCGCCCGGCCCAAAGAGACCAACCTGACCGGTGACCATCCGTCTACTTCGGTCATCAGCCGGGTTCGTGTCGGTCAGGTGCTACACGGCGACAGACATGATGCGCGATCGGTCGGCGCGGTCCATCCGGGCAACCGCACAGACGGGCGGTGGGAAATTACGGAGGGCGGTGGGCTGGAGCCGATGGCCCGGCCATGGCGGCGCCATCAGGCCGCAGCCGCTGCCGGGGCCGCGAGCTGCGCCCACAGGTGGAGCATCGCGTAGGCGCGATACGGCCGCCACGGCTCGGCGACGGCGAGCGCTGAGCGCGGGTCGCCGGCCCGACCGAGCGCGATGAGCGCGTGGCGCACGCCAAGGTCGCTCGCCAAGAATGCGTCCGGATCGCGCAGGGCCCGCATCGCCACGTACTCGGCGGTCCACGGCCCGATGCCCGGCAGCGCCTCCAGGCTGCGTCGCGCCTGGAGCCGATCGGCGCCGGGATGCAGCTCGAGCTCACCGGACGCGAGTGCCCCGGCGAGGCCGAGCAGCGCTCGCTTGCGGGCGGTCGGCATCGGCAGGGTGTCCGGATCGGCGGCGGCGAGCGCCTGCGCCGAGGGGAAGAGATGAGTGACCCTCCCGCGCGGCTGCGCGAGCGGCTCGCCGTAGGCGATGACGAGACGCCGCCCGAGCGTCGCGGCGGCGCTCAGCGACACCTGCTGCCCGAGCACCGCCCGCACCGCCAGCTCGTCGCCGTCGACGTGGCCCGGGACCCGTCGCCCCGGTGAGGCCGCGAGCAACGGCGCCAGCAGTGGGTCGTCGCCGAGGTGGGTCCGGACCGCGACCGGATCCGAGTCGAGGTCGAGCAGTGACCGCGAGCGCTGAACGGCGGTGCCAAGGTCGCGAAGGTCCTCGAGCCAGTAGCGAGCGAGGATCCGGTCCCCGTCCGGCGTGAGCTCAACGATCCCGGCGCCGAACGGCAGCCGGAGACTGCGGCGGTAGGTCCGGTCGCTCACCTCCTCAACGCCGGGGACCGCCCGGCGCCCGAGGAAGCTGATCAGTCCGTCGGCGTCGATCGGGGTGCGGTACGGCAGGCGCAACGTGATGCCGTCGCCGGCCGGGGTCCCGGACGGCCCGGACGCCGCGGACGTCCCGGACGCCGCGGACGTCCCGGACGTCCCGGACGTCCCGGGGCGCGCCGATGACCGCAGCTGCGACGGCGTGGCCGCAAACACCTCACGAATCGTGTCGTTGAATTGCCGCACGCTGCTGAACCCGGCCGCGAACGCCACCTGCGCAACCGCCAACGACGTCGTTTCCAGCAGCACGCGGGCCGTCTGCGCGCGCTGGGCCCGCGCGAGCGCGAGCGGGCCCGCGCCGACGACCGCCACGAGCTGGCGGTGCAGGTGTCGCTCGGTGTACCCAAGCCGCCGCGCGAGGCCTGGCACCCCCTCCCGGTCGACGACGCCGTCCGCGAGCAGCCGCATCGCCCGGCCGACGAGGTCGGCGCGCAGATCCCACTCCGGCGAGCCCGGCGTCGCATCCGGCCGACACCGTTTGCACGCCCGGAACCCAGCCCCCTGCGCCGCCGCGGCGGTGGCAAAGAACCGAACGTTCTCCCGCTTCGGCGTCCGCGCCGGGCAGCTCGGCCGGCAGTAGATCCCCGTCGTCTTCACGCCGCAGAAGAACCACCCGTCGAACCGAGCATCGCCGGCCTCCACCGCCCGCCACAGACGGTCCGGGTCACTCAGAACCGTCCCGGGCTCACCCGTCGACGACAGCCACGATTGCGCTGTATCGATCATCACTGGACTCGAGGATGGCACCCCCCAGCCGTGGTGTCTGGCGGAAATCGGACATCGGAGACCGCCCGTGTCCGATTACCGCGAGCGCGGACGCTCATCGGTCCGAGGGGGGCCGTCGCGCCCCGCCTCGTACTGCCGCACCCATTTGCGCACGGCATTGTCGGAGACTCCGTACTTCCGGCCAACGCGCGAGCACGCTCATCTGGCCGAGGTCGGCCGACAACTGGTCGTACGAGGGACGCGTCACCTTCCGGGCGTCCGGCCGCGGACCGCGAGGTCCACGACTGCGGGATCCGCACGCCTGCGAGCAATAGCGATGTGATCGCGTACTTCGGCGCGAACTCCGCTCCGCATACCAGGCAGGAGCGCGGGCAGACGTCCAGCCGGTTCTTGCGTCCGCAGTGTGTATCGAGCGTCGCCGCGCAGTTGGGGCACACGATCCTCAGGTTCTCCAGCCGGTTATCGGTGGGGCACCCGTTGACGTGATCGAGGATCAGCGACATCGAATGCCCACGCCACTCCTCGCCCTGTCCGCACATCTCACATCGGCGTTCCTTGAGCCCCTCGTGGTAGAGGCGCTGCTTCAGCTTCCCGCGGTTATAGGTCGACCCGTCGACCAGGATCTCGCTCGAGGGGAGTCGCCGTGCGCGGACGGATGCAGCGGTTCGCCCAATTCGGATCCATGTGATCAGTGGGGATCTGGAACTGCTCGATCAGCTTCCGGATCGTGCGGTGGTTGCCACCGGCCGGCCGCAATCCGAGCTTGCGTAGCGCCGCTGAGAGACTCGGGGACGCTGCGACCGCCTCTCGTACCTCGCTCTCACTGAACCGACCTTGCGCCATACACGAACACTAGTTCGTGTGGCGGACGCCGCTGAGCGACTCGCTACTGGACAGCTGCCGCTTGTATCGCAAAGGGATCTGCGATGGTGAGCCGCTCAGCGCCCGGCAGATCCCTATCGGATCAGGTCTCCGGACGGATAGAGCTGGGGAGCCTGGATTTGAACCAGGATTTCACGGCTCCAAAGGCCGGCGTCATACCCTTAGACCACTCCCCAGTAACCCGAGCGAACCCGGCGGACGGCCACGTTAGCTCATCGTGCCGGCGCTCTTGCTACGGACAGCTTGCCGACCCGCGTGCGCACTCCGTCTCGCGCTGGATCCGCCAGGCCGCCTGGATCGGGTTGAGGAAGTGCGGCGGCTCCTGCTCGCGCAGGCGGTCGTCGTAGTTGTAGTTCTTGAGGTAGCCGGTCGAGCCGATCGTGCCGACCGGGCCGCGGTAGACCTGGGCGATCGCGCCGAAGATGGAGAGGTTCCCGAGCTGCCCCTGGGAGCCGCAGTCGTAGTTGTCGACGATGAACGAGCCGGTGGTGGCGAGGATCGCGGCGTCGATTGACGGGTTCGAGAGATAGCCGCTCTGGTTGCTGCCGCCGGTGCCCGAGCACGGGTGATACACGCGGACGTAGTTCTGGGCGATCAGCCCGAGCAGCGCGTTGCCGCTGTGCGTGATGTTGCCGTCGATGACGATGTCGTTGTCGCTGGCGAGCGTCAGTGAGCTGTTGTACGTGCCGTCCACGGTGATCGTGCCGCAGCCGGAGCCGCCGTAGGTCGGGAACCCGAGCGCGTTGGAATACGTCACGTTGAACGGCGTGTACACGGTCGAGCAGGTGGAGCTCGCGACGTACACGACGCCGTTACTCGGGAACGGCACGGTCGTCGTCTTGCCACCGTTGATGACGGTCATGTTCGAGCCGTTGAGAGTGATATGCGTCTGACCGACCCACTGGTAGGAGGGGTCCGCGATCTGCTTGAGCTGGGCGTTTGTCGGTGGCGGCTCGATGCTGTTCGCGCCGGCGGTGTAGGTGCCCTTGAAGATCGGGTTGTTCGAACACCCGGAGTTGCCCTGGGTGGAGTAGCCGGGGGACGGTGCCACAACTTCGATCGCGTCCTGCGAGTTGCGTCCGAACGTCGGCGAGCCGCAGATGGCGAGCTGATCCTCGGTGTGAAGGGGCCCGTTGATCACGTCCCCGCTGGCGAAGAAGATCTGCGCGCAGTAGCTGCGGCTGCCGTTCGGGGGCTGGCGCCCATCACGCCAGAACACGTGACACGCGGAGGCGGCGGCCGTGCGATCCGACGACGAGGAATAGGCGCTTGGATCGAGCGTCTCGTAGATCGTGTAGTAGATGAAGTCGACGAAGCTGCGGCGGCGGAACGTGGCAACGATCGACCGCTGCACCGGCTTCGTGCACACCCCGGCGGTGTATCCGCTGGCAGGACAGGCGTAGCCGGTCGAGCGGATTCGGAACGTGCCCGAGGCCGACCCGGTCGGCTCGATCATCGTGCCGATCGGATCTGAGGTGCTACACGCGCTCTGCCCGGTCGCCGGGAGCAGCTCAATCGCGTAGCTCTCCTGCGACGAGCCCGGCACGTTGCGCCGGTTCGCGGTCGAGCCGACCTGATTGAGCGCCGACGGCGCTGGGACGTTCGTGCAGTACGTCCAGAAGTTGACGTCCTGGTTGAGATGAAACGCGTAGTCGCTGATCCCGGCCTGGGCGGCGTAATACGCCTGCTTCTGAGTGAGGTCGTTATTGATGAGCTGGAAGTCACCCGATGCGCTTGAGAGCGCAGCAGCGACGAGCACCGCCGAGATCATCATCGTCGTGACGGCGAGGATCATCGTGAAGCCCTCCTCGGACCGCAGCCGGGCGGCGATGGTTCTCACGTTCACTGACATGGCAGGTTCACCACCGTTTGGTCTCCGGACGCCGGGATATAGCGAAGGACCACGGCGTCGCTCAGGTTGGTGATCCGCCGGGGGTCCGAGGAGTTGTCGGTCGGCCCAACCGCGATGCTCACCGTCACCTGGACGGCGTCGGCGGCATCGTTCACGCTGAGCGGCGTCGTCAGCGGCGTCGTCGAGATCGCTCCGTTCGAGTAGCTGAAATACTGGAAGTACGGCTGAACCGTCCCGTTGACAGTCGACTGGGACACGTTCTCAGCGAGTGTCTTGGTGCTCGTCGCGGTCGTGGAGAACGTCCAGTTCGGAGCGCTCCCGCCGGTGGCCGGATAGACCTTGTCGACGAGGTCGTTGTACGGCTTCGTTCCGTCAGCCTGCACGGTGACGACGTGCTCGTTCGGTGTGAGCACCGGCGACGATCCAAACTGACTGACGAATTTGAGCGTCGTGCCGTCGCTCGTCGAGAGGACCGGCGCCACCGACGCGGCGACGCAGCTGGAATGAAGTTCCTGGATGAGCTGCTCCATCGCCGTGCGGCCCCGCTGGCTCGACTCGACACGGTCCGTCGACCGCGCCGATTGCACGATCGAGATGTCAAGCACCGCGAACAGCGCGAGCATGAGAACCGTGCCCGCGGAGAGCGCGACGAGCAACTCGGTGAGCGTGAACCCGCGCTCGTCGGTGGCGCGGGCGCGCCAGGTACCGACACGGCGGGGGCGCCGACCTAGGTACATGTGCCCGTCCCCGAGGTGGTGGACTGGAGATACAGGTTGACCGTCGTACCGCTGAGGTTGGAGTTCGCCACGCCGGTGACACTCATGTACCGACGGGTCGAGGAGATGAGCGCGTCGGCGCAGACCGTGTACGTCCCATACGGGAGCGAGGGGTTACTGATGTGACCCGAGGAGTCGGTCGAGAAGGTGCGCTTGACGTTCGGGGTGCACCCGGTGTCGGTGATGATCACGTGGGACCCGCTGAGGAGGCTGCCCGGCGACGTGGTCCCGGTGCCGGAGTGGACCACGAGGTTGAGTGCCGGCAGGTTGATCGCACTCGCACCGCCGAACGTGACGGTCTGTCCGGGCGGCACGAGGATCGTCGGGTCAGTGGCGCCAAACGCGCTGGGCGCATCGGCCGCGCACGATCCGGCGTACACGGTGTAGGTCGACGGGAACGGGAAGATGTTCGGGGCGACGAGCGGCGGCGTGTCCGGCGTCCCCGCGGTCCCGAAATAGCGGTACCCCGGATAGGTCATGTTGTTGTTGAACGCGACGAGCGTGTCCCCCGTGACGTTGGTGTTCGTCGCGCCGCCGTACTGCTTGGAGCTGAAGTACGCCTGGATCGCCCCGGCCTGGTCGAAGTAGAAGGTCTTCGTCGCGCTCGAACCGGGGATGACGGTGATCGCCTGCTGGCTGACCGGAGGAGTCGCGTTGCCGTCCTTGTCGACGTACCCGGACTCTGACACCGAGACGTTGTAGGACCCCCCGTTAAGGCCGCCGAAGATCACGCAGCCGTCAGGCCCCGTCGTGCCGTTGAGTGTGCCGGCGCCGCTTCCGGACACCGTCATGCCCGAGACGGGATCGCCCGAGGCGTCAACGACCTGCACGATCAGCGATCCGCCGGCTGGCGGGGTGATGATGCTCTCGGCGACGACCGGCGGGGTGGCGCCCATCGCCGGCCAGGTCACAGTCGAGGTCGTCTTGATGTAGTCCGCGGTGCCGGATCCGCCGCAACTCGACGTCCCGGAAGCGTCGCTCTCGAACTGTCCGGTCGACGTGACCGTGAAGGTCGTGCCGTTGAGCACGACGGTGCGGGTGGCGTTCAGGTTCGAGAGTTGGCTGACCTGGAGCCCGCGGAGCCGGTCCTGGTCTTGCTGCGCGATGCTTGAGGCCTGGGAGCGGTCCTGCTCGTTGGCGGTGAAGCGGTTGCTCGAGTCGAACGCGGTGAAGGTGCCAATCACGATCAGCGCCAGGATGATCGAGCTGACGAGCACCTCGATGATCGCGAACCCACGCTCCGATGCGGCTCCGCGAGCGACCCGCCGCACCGGCGCCACGCCCGTGGAAGATGGTGCAGCTATTCGGTTTTTGCCGCGAACCGGGCCCCTCGCCCGGACATGCGGTCGAGACGCCGAGCACCGAGAAAGAAGCCGCATGGGGCGGACGCTCCACTCGTAGCCTGTATGTATGTGTCGGCCAAACCGCGGCCTCTCTCCTCGTACGTCGAACAGGCTGGACGTCCGGTTGAATGGTTCGGACAGATATACGGCGAATTACCGATGGCGCCCGCGGTAAGTCCGCACTCGAGCTTCGGGTTTCTACGGAGTGCTGCGGCCGTCGAGCAAAACGCGGCGGATCGCCTCCGGCAGCGTCGGGTCGGCGAGGGCGGCGCGGACGTCGGCCGGCCGGTGGAGCGCACGCTCGGCGCGGAGCAGCCCGATCTCAAGCCCCGCTTCCCGCACTGCGGCGACGCTCATCGCCATCACGTCCGGGCTGCGCCAGAGCGGCTCGGGCAGCGTGAACAGACTCGGGAGCGGCCTGGAGAAGCCGATCAGGTAGAGCCCGCCATCAATGACCGGGCCGAGCACGAGATCGCAGCCGGCGTGGAGGTCGTCGAGGGCGGCGAACGCGTGCGCCGGCCGGAACGCCGGGAGGTCGGGCCAGACGATCAGCAGCGGACCGGTGCTCCGCGAGAACACGCGCGCGGCCGCATCCGCGATGCGCCCGGTGATGCCGTCACCGTTCTGAGGGAAGAGGGAGCTGTTGGCGCCGGCGAGCGCGCGCAGCTCACGTCCGGCGTCCGGGGGATCGTGCGCGACGTGGACCGAGCCGGCCGCGACCTCGTGCGCCCAGCGGACGGCTTCGCTGATCAGCGCGGACTGAAGCGCGACGCAGCCGTCGGCGCCGAGCAGCGGCTCCAGCGCGCGCAGAACCTCGCCCCGGCGCGGCGCTCGCGCCATGATCAGTACCGCGGCGCGGGCGTTCGCACCCTGCTGGTGCCACTGCTGTTCAGATCCGGGATCGCCCCAAGGACCCACTCCGGGCGTTTTCGTCGCGGTCACCCTGCGTGACCCCCTTGCTGTCAGCCCTGTTCGAAGCGATACACGGTACCGGCCGCCCCTGGCGGAGTGTTAACGATTCGGGTTAGGGCGCCCCGGAGAACGTCGGCGAAGATCGCGGGACTGCGTCCCATCAGCTCGATCAGAGTGGCGACCGGCGTCGGCTCGCCGGGCACCACCTCATTGGCGTAGTCGGTAACGAACCCCATGAGCGCGAACGGCAACTCGAGCTCACCGCAGAGCACGGTCTCGGGGCCGGCTGTCTGGCTGACGGCGACGACGCCGCACGTCGCGAGCTGGGCGATCTCGGATGGCGTGTTGAAGCGGGGACCGTCGACGTGACCGTAGACACCACCGTCACGCGCAGCATGGCCGGCGCGGGCCGCCGCCACGAGCAGGGCGGCTCGGAGATCTGACGAGAACGGCCCACCGTGAAGGATCCAGTGGCCGCGCTCGCGGTCGCCCGGCTCGACGAAGAACGTGCAGAGCGATCCGTCCGGGAGCCGGTTGGCGATGAAATGAAGATCGTCGAAGATCACGAGCGACCCGAGTTCGAGCGTCGGGTCGACCGCCCCGCAGGCGGTGCAGCCGACGACCGCGTTCGCGCCGAGTTCCTTGAGCGCCCAGATGTTCGCCCGATGGTTGACGTTGTTGGACAGGCGCACGTGACCGGAGCCGTGGCGAGAGACGTGCAGGATCGGCACTCCGCCATAGGTCCCGCGGGTCACGCTCGCCTCGCCGAACGGTGTCGTGACGGACACGGATTCGCCGTCCTCGAACCCCGGGAGCGCGTGCGTGCCGGAGCCGGTGATGATCCCGACCGACATCAGCGCGCGATCTTATCCGCGAACCGTCGCGACAGCCTGGTTGCGCTCGAGCCACTCGTCCAGCGCCTTGCTGCGCTCCGTGTCCTCGTAGACCTCGTATTCCTTGAGCCGCCCCCAGACGAGCCGACCCCACATCACGTAGCGGTTCTCGTAGACGTTCTTCCCGTCCGGGCCGGGCAGGTGATCGGTGCCGCGGACGCACATCGTCTGGCGCCATGGGAAGCCCTTGACGATGACCTCGTCCGGCTGGATCTGCAGGCCGACCTCGACGAAGCGACGCAGCCAGCGCTCATGTTCGGCCTTGCCGCGCGCGCCGGGCGCCCACGAGTTCTCGCCCGGGAAGTCGAGGCGCACATCGGGCGCGTCCATGATCAGGACGGGCCGCAGATCGCCGTCGCGAAGCCGGGCCATCTGGAAGGACACGATGCGATGCGCGAGCCATGAGAACATCCGCCACCTCAATTAAATTGAACGTTCATTCAAGAGATCGGATAGATTAGGGCAACCCATGGCGGTGGACAAGACCAAGGACCGAATCGTTCACGCGACGAGCGAGCTGTTCCGCGAACAGGGCTATAACGCGACGAGCGTCAAGCAGATCGTCAACCAGGCCGAGGCGCAGCTCGGCTCGGTGTACCACTACTTCCCGCTCGGTAAGCAGGAGCTGGGCGCGGAGGCAATCCGGGTCTCCGGCGGGTTGTACGAGCAGCTGATTCCGGCGGTGTTTGACGCGGCACCGGACGTCGTCACCGGGGTGCGGGACTTCTTCGACGGCGCCGGCGAGCACCTCGTGCAGACCGACTACGCCGATGCGTGCCCGATCGCGACGGTCGCGCTCGAGGTGTCGAGCAGCTCGCAGCCGATGCGGATCGCGTGCGCCGAGGTGTTCGAGCGCTGGATCGCCGCCGGCGTGGACCGGTTCTACGCCGCGGGCGTCACCGAGACGACGGCGCGCGAGCTGACGATCGGGATGCTGTGCGCGTTGGAGGGCGCGTTCGTGCTCGCGCGCGCCTCCCGCAGCACGGAACCGCTCCGGATCGCTGGCGAGATGACCGCGCGGACCGTGGGCCAAGCACTCGCGGAGGCGTGAGGCCAGCGGAGCCGAGACTGACCCCTTGGCGCAATGTGTACAACTGATGTACACGATCCGCCAGGCGCTCTGTGGGCGCCGCCTCGATGCCAATCACGCCGGGCCTACCGGGGAACCCGGCCGCCCTCGGCGCCGGGCTCGGATGCCGGTCCGCGGGGTGCGGCGATACCGAGCACGCGCATCGCCTTGAGTCCGAGGGAGAGCTTCTCGCGGCCGTCGGTCGAGGAGACGTCAAGGCCGGTGAGCTCTCGGACGCGCTCAAAGCGGTAGCGCACCGTGTGGCGGTGGGTGATCAGCCGGGCCGCGGTGGCGTTGACGTTCGCGTCGCAGTCGAGGAACGTCGCGAGCGTTCCGAGCAGATCAGTCTCGTACTGCTCGTCGTAGGAGACGAGCGGGCGGACCGTCTCGGCGTAGAAGCGCTTCAGCTCGGCCGGGTCCTTCATGTACGGCAGCAGCAGCTGATAGGTGCCGGTCTCCTCGAACGCGAGCTCCGAGCGCTCCCCGTCCCCCTCGACGACGTTGACGGCGAGCAGTGCCTCGTTCCCGGCACGGTGGAGGTTGACCGCGTCGCCGGCGTGGCGGCTGCGGCCGATCGCGAAGGCGAACCCCGGGAGGCCGGACTCGAGCTCGCGGAGTATCGACGATGACACCCGGCGGCCGGTTTCGCCGTCAGCGTCGGGGACGATCACGACGACCTCGCCCGGATCGTCGGTCGTGGGCGCGGCGATCGAGCCCGGCGCGATTGACCGGGCCCCGCGGCCGGCGACGGCGAGCAGGCGCCGGCGCCAGTCGTCCTCAGTCGGATTGCGGGGATGGGCGCGCACGACCACCACAGTGCCTCCGGAGGACAGGTCGGTGCCGAGTTCCTTGCCCCGGGCGACGAGATCGTCACGGTCCTTGATTCCGTGGTCGAGCACGGCGCGCTGGAAGCTCGTCGCGGCCTCCTCGGAAGCGCGCTCGGGTGCGCGGACCCGCTCGACCTCGGAGGCGATCAGCGTCGTCACGAGCCGGAGCACCGACGCGTCGGGCGCACCCTCGCGGGAGCGCATCCGCAGCCGACCGACGTCCGCCTCGGCGACCTTCAGCTCGATCGTCGTGACGTCCTCGGTGTCACGCATCAGCGAGCGCTCGTCGGCGGGCGAGCGGGCGGCCACGGCGAGGACTGACGCCGAGCGGTCCATCAGGATCAGGCTGGCGTCAAGCGCGCGGGCGGCGGCACGAAGGATCTCCGGCAGGCCGGCGCCGGCCTCGACCGCGTCCGTGATCGCGGCGAGCGCATTCAGGTCGGGGCCGGTGCGCGCGGTGGTGCCGTCGCGAGGGGTGCTCTCGGCCACGTCCGTCACGCTCGCGGACTCGGATCACACAGGAAGGTCACGGCTAAAAGACGCGTGGCCACTCGAACACGATGAGAGCGCCGGCGAGGATGCCGATCCCAATCAGCGCCGCGAGCACGTACAGCGACAGGATGACCGCGCCGATCCGCTCGAGCGGCCGCCGATACGACGTCACCGCGGGCACGACAACGAGCGCGCAGAACGCCGCGACGCCGATCACACCGAGGACGCCCCCGACGAGGTACGTGATGGACTGGTTGCTCATGTTCGTTCACCGGAATTGTGGCGCACGCTGGGGATGTTGGCTCGCAGCGGCCGCGCAGCCGACTACGCAAACTGCGGCAATCCGAATTCAGCGCTCACCGGGACCGCGGATACGGCGTCCGGGTAGCTGGCGCTCAATTTACCTGCCGCTGCGCCCGCACGGTCGGGCCCGTCCGGACCCCAGAATAGCCCAGCGACCGTCGGGCCCGAGCCTGAGACGAGCGCGTGGTCGGCGCCCGCGGCGCGGGCGGCGTCGAGGGCGGTGGTGATCTCGGGGCACAGCGAGACCGCCGCGGGCTCCAGATCGTTGACGATCAGCTCGTCCGGGAGACGCGCTCCGTCCCGGAGCACGGCGATGCACTGCTCGTAGGCCGCGCGCAGCGCGTCGGCGCCCCGGGGCAGGTCCAGTCGGTCGGCCTCGCGGTAGACATCGGCCGTCGACAGGGCGACGGGGAGGCGCACGATCAGGATGCCGTGCGAGGCGAGTGGCCCATAGGGCTCGATGACATCACCGGCGCCGGTTCCGAGCACGAGCCCGGGGACGACCTGGCTCGGGACGTCGGCGCCGAGGGTGGCGGCGACGCTCATCACCTCCTCAGGTCGGCCGGGCGCGAGCTCGACCGCCATCCGGAGTGCGGCGGCCGCGTCGGCCGAGCCCCCGCCCATCCCGGCGGCGACCGGGATCCGTTTATCGACCTCGATCCGCACCGGCGGCGCGTCCCAGCCGCGCTTTCGAAGGGCGGCGAGCGCGCGGGTGACGAGATTCTCACCCTCGATCCCCGGGCAGATGACCTCGTCCGGAGTCATCGCTGGCGCCGACTCGAGCGTCTCGAGGACGAGCTCGTCGGCGAGCGACAGCGACTCGAGCACGGTGACGAGCTGGTGGCGGCCATCCGCGCGCGTCTCTCCCAGGAACAGGGACAGGTTCACCTTGCCCGGGGCGAGCGCGCGGAGCCGCATCACGCCAGCTTCCGGGCGAGCGCGCGAAAGTCCCCGGGTGAGAGCCGCTCGGCGCGGACGTCGGGCGGGTGGCCGAGTTCGACGAGGGCCTCCCGCGCGCGCTCGCGCACGCCAGGCACCGCCCCCGGAGCGAGCGCGAGCGATCCGGCGAGCGCCTTGCGCCGGTGAGCGAACGCGTCGTGGACGAGCCGGCGCACGGCGGGATCAACCGGGGCCGCGATCTCCGGTGCTCCGCCACCGGGACGACGGGTCAGCCCGAGGAGCACGGAGTCGACGTTCGGCACCGGGCGAAACACGGTCCGCGCGATCGGTCGCAGCACGCGGACGTCGCAGGCGAGCTGGGCGAGCACCGACGGCACGCCGTAGGCGCGCTCGCCGGGCGTGGCAGCGAGCCGCTCCCCCACCTCGCGCTGGACCATCACGACCCACTGCCCCACGGTCGGCAGCTCGTCGATTGTCCGCAGCACGACCGTGGCGGCGACGGAGTAGGGCAAGTTCGCGACGACCTTCGTCGGCGCGGGATCGAGCGCCGCGTAGTCGAATTCGACCGCGTCGCCGGCGTGCACGACCGCGTGGGGGAATGGCGCGAGAGTCGCGCCCAGGTCGGTGAGCAACCGCTCGTCCACCTCGATCACGTGCAGCCACCCGGAGGCCGACGCCAGTCGCTCCGAGAGCACCCCGAGGCCGCCCCCGATCTCGAGCACGACGTCGTCGGCGGACAGCGTCGCGAGACGCTCGATGACGTCGAGGATGTTCCGATCGACGAGGAAGTTCTGGCCGAGGGAGCGCGGACCGACCCGGCGGCGCGTCGCCCTCACCACCCGAACACCGACGCGGCGGCCGCCTGCACCCCCGCCTCAAACTCGTCGTAGGCGACCCGCCGCTCGACAGCGAGTGCCTGCGCGGTCATCACGACGTTCGCCGATTGGTTGGGCTTGCCGCGCACCGGCTGGGGCGAGAGGTAGGGCGCGTCGGTCTCGACGAGCAGCCGCTCGGCCGGAACGCGCAGAGCGGCCTCGCGGAGCGGCGCTGCGGATGGGTATGTGACATTGCCGGCGAACGAGATCCACCAATCAGGGTTCGCCACGCACTCCCCAATCCGGTCCGCCATCGAGAAGCAATGGAGGATCACCCGCAGACCCTCCGCCTCGGTCGACAACATCGCGAGCGTGTCGTCGTCCGCGGCGCGGGTGTGGATGACGAGCGGTTTGCCGGTCTCCCGGGCGAGGCCGATCTGGGCCCGGAACGCTCGCTCCTGGTCCTCGCGTGGGGCGTAGTCACGGTAATAGTCGAGTCCGGTCTCGCCGATCGCGATGCACTTCTCATGCGCGGCGAGGGCGGCCAGCTCGGCGAGGTCATTGTCATCAAAGCCGGTGGCCGAGTTCGGGTGACGGCCGATCGCGGCGTACACCTGGGGGAAGTCCTCGGCGGCGGCGAGCGCCGCCCGGCACGACGCGCCGTCGGTGCCGACGGTGACGATCCGCTCGACGCCCGCCTGCACGGCCGCCGCCACAAGCTCGGCGTCGGGCGGCTCACACAGCGACAGGTGCGTGTGGCTGTCGATCACGCCGTCGTTCAGGCCCGCTTGGGGAACAACGGATCAAGCGGCGTCACCGTGGCCCCGCTCGAGTGGCTCCTGAACGCGGCATGGTCGAAACCGACCTCTGGGCTGCCAAGCGCGGCGAGCAGCTTGTCGGTCGAGGACGGCATGTACGGATGCAGGAGCACGCTGATCGCGCGGATGCCCTCGGCGAGCGACGCGAGCGTCATGTCGAGTTCCTCGGACCGCGCCGGATCCTTGGCGAGCTGCCACGGCGCGCGCTCCTCGACATAGCGGTTGAGCCGGCGCACGCGCTGCCAGATCTGCTCGAGCGCCTGGGTGGCCTCGGCGCGATCGAGCAACGCGCAGATGTGCTGCGGAAGCTTGTGGAAATCGCGAGCGAGCTCGGGATCGAGGTGGGTGGTGGGAATGACGCCGTCGCGGTAGCGGGTGAGCATCGCGATCGTGCGACTGGCGAGGTTGCCGTACTCGTTGGCGAGCTCGGACTCATAGCGCGTGCGCACCGCGTCCATCCCGACCGCGCCGTCGCCCCCGAAGGCGACATCGCGGAGCAGGTAGAAGCGCAGCGCGTCGGTGCTGTACTCGTCGATCACCTCAAACGGATCGAGCACGTTCCCGAGCGACTTGCTCATCTTGCGCCCGTCGGAGCCGAGCAGGAAGCCGTGAACGAATACGTGGTGCGGCACCGGCAGCTCGGCCGCCATCAGCATCGCCGGCCAGAACACGGTGTGGAACTTGAGGATGTCCTTGCCGATCAGGTGGAAGGTCGCCGGCCAGAAGCGGTCGGTCAGATCCTCGCCGGGTCGGGCGTAGGAGAGCGCCGTGTAGTAGTTGAGCAGCGCGTCGAACCACACGTAGAACACGTGCTCGGGATCCCATGGGACGGTCACGCCCCACTTGAGCCGCTTGCGGGACAGGGAGATGTCCTGGAGGCCCTGGCTGATGAACGAGCGCGCCTCGTTGAAGTGATGCGAGGGCATGACGAAGTCCGGGTGCTCCGCATAGAGGCGCTCGAGCGGCTCCTGGAACGCCGACAGGCGGAAGAACCAGTTCTCTTCGGAGTGGCGCTCAAGCGGGATCTCGTGGATCGGGCACAGGTTGCCCTCGAGGATCTCGTTCTCGACCTTGAAGTCGGCGCACCGTGGGCAGTACCAACCCTCGTACAGGCCCTTGTAGGTGAAGCCGTTGTCGTGAACGCGCTGGAGGACCTCCTGGACCTTCGCCTTGTGCTCATCGTCCGAGGTCCGGATGAAGAAGTCATTGGACGCGTCGAGCTGCGGAGCGAGCGCCTTGAAGCGTTCGGCATTGCGATCCGCGAGCTCCTTGGGCTCGAGCCCCTGCGCCCGGGCCGCGTCGGCGACGGGCTCGCCGTGCTCGTCGGTGCCGGTGAGAAAGAACACGTCCTCCCCGCGCTGGCGCATGTGGCGCGCGAGCACGTCCGCGGCGATCGTCGTGTACGCGTGGCCGAGATGGGGCTGGGCGTTGACGTAGTAGATCGGAGTTGTGATGTAGAACGACATCCGCTTCCTAGGCTATCCGCGGTCGTCGGTCGTGAGCCCCCGGTAGAGCTCGTTCGCGGGGATTCCGGTGAGATCGGACACGGCGGCCGCTGCGGCGCGCGGCTTCGCCCCCGCATCGACGAGCTTGCGCAGCGCATCGAGCGCCGGCCCGGAGTCGAGGCCACGCCGCTTGGGCGCGCCGCCGACGACGAGCACGACCTCGCCGCGGGGTGGGTCGGACGCGTAGCGCGCGGCGAGCTCACCGGCGCTTCCGCGGATGACCTCCTCGTGGATCTTGGTCAGCTCGCGGCAGACCGCGACCGGGCGGCTCGGATCGAGCTCGGCGAGTGCCGCCAGAGATGCCGCGACGCGGCGCGGGGACTCGAACGCGACGAGCGTCTCCGGCGCCCCGAACGTCTCCGTCAGCTCCTTCGCCTTGCGCGGCAGGAACCCGACGAACCGCCAGCGGTCAGCGGGGAGCGCGCTGGCGACGAGCGCAGCGAGGGCGGCCGACGGCCCGGGCAGCACCTCGACGGCGAGGCCGGCGGCGACGGACGCCTGCACGAGCACGTAGCCCGGGTCGGAGACGAGCGGCATTCCGGCGTCCGAGACGAGGGCGACGTTCGTGCCCTGGCGCATCCGCTCGACGAGCTCGCCCGCCCGCTCGACCTCGTTGTGCTCGTGATAGCTGACGAGGGTCGCGCTGACGCCGTAGCGGTCAAGCAGGATGCGGGTGCGGCGGGTGTCCTCGCAGGCGACGACGTCCGCCTCCCGAAGGGCCGCGAGCACGCGGAGCGTCACGTCCTCGAGGTTGCCGATCGGGGTCGGGCAGACGATCAGATGGCCGCTCACGGTCGTGACCCTATGCGGCCTCGCCCCGGACCGGGAGGCCGTCGAAGGCGATCGCCGCGGCGCCGATCATCCCGGCCTCGACGCCGAAGTGCGCGGCGACGATCTTGACCTGGTCGCGGCCGGGAGCGAGCGCCCGCTTGGCGACCTCGCGGCGGGCGGGCTCGAGCAGCAGCTCCCCGGCGGCGATCACGCCGCCTCCGATCACGATCACCTGGGGGTTGAAGATGTTCACGTAATTGGCGAGACCGACGCCGAGGCGGGACCCGATCAGCGTCAGCACCTCGAGCGCCGCGTCGTCGCCGTCGTGAGCGAGCTCGGTGACGAGCGGGCCGACCATCTCACGCCCGCGGATCAGTGCCTGACCGAGGGCGCTGTCGGGGCGCTCACTGGCGATCCGCAGCGCCTCACGCGCGAGCGCGGTTCCGGAGGCGAGCGACTCCAGGCAACCCCGGTTCGGGCAATTGCCCTGGCACGGCGGCCCCTCGATGTCGATCACGACGTGGCCGAGCTCCGCGGCGGCGCCGATCGCCCCCCGGTACGGCTGTCCACGGAGGATGAGACCGCCGCCGATGCCGGTGCCGAGCGTCAGCAGCACGACCTCGCTCGCTCCCCTCGCCGCGCCCGCCCGATGCTCGGCGATCGCCGCGACGTTGCCGTCGTTGTCAACGAACACGGGCAGACCGAGCCGCTCGGCCATGATGTCGGCGAACGGAACGCTCGCGAGGTTGAGGTTCACCGCCTGAACGGCGATCCCGGTGCGGAAGTCGAACGTGCAGGGGATGCCAAACCCGACAGCGGAGACCTCGCCGCCGGCGGCGTCGCGTGCTTCGTTGACAGCTTCCACTGCAATTTCGATCACGGTCGCCTGGTCGAGACCCGCTACCGTGCGCTGGGTCCGGTGGTGTACACCGAGGCCCTCGTCCACCGCGCCGGCAAGCAGCTTGGTCCCGCCCATGTCGACGCCGATGGTTCGACGGGCCGGCATGGCCGTCACTATATGAGCTCCCGGATGCCCAACGAGCCCGACAACCCAGCGCTGTCCGAGGATCGCCCGTATCGGGTGTATCGCGGAGGTTCCGACGACGAATCACCAGGTGGTTCCGGCGGCGGTCGCGCGGGCGGTGGTCGCTCCGGCGGGGGTGGCCGGTCCGGAGGCGGCCGTTCCGGGGGCGGTGGCCGGTCCGGTGGTGGCGATCGCCCGTACACCGTCTATCGCACGCGGCCGAAGGGGCTGCGGGCGCGGCTGCGCGGCGAGGAGGACGCGGAGCTCCCCGAGCCTCGGGATCCCGACCGCGACGGCGGGCGCCCGTCCGGGCCGCGGACACCAGGGCAGATCGCCAAGCGGGTGCTCAAGTACGTGGCGATCGCGGTCGTCGCGTGGCTCCTGCTCTCGCTCGTGCTGTTCATCATCAGCGCCCAGATCGAGACCTCGAAGCTGCCGAGCTCGGTGAGCGATCAGCTCAGCTCCGGCGGCAACATGCTGTTCTCGGCGAACAACGTCCTGATCATCGGCACCGACCAACGGCCGAAGGGGACGCACGAGGCGGGCGCGAACACGAACGACGCGGGAAGCCGGTCGGACACACTGATGCTGTGGCGGGTCGGCGGCGGCACCTCCCGGCGACTCTCGATTCCGCGGGACACGGTGGTGACGATCCCCGGTCACGGCGCGCAGAAGATCAACGCCGCCTACGCCTACGGTGGTCCAGCGCTCACGATCCGGACCGTGGAGGCGTTCACGGGGCTGAAGATCAACCACGTGATCATCATCAACCTGGCGGCGTTCCCGCAGTTCATCGACGCGATCGGCGGGATCGACATCCGCACCGGCCGGATCTGCTCGGACATCAGCGGCGGGACCAAGAACGGCGGGTTCTCACTGAATTTGCGCCCCGGCGTGCATCACCTGGATGGCCGGGACGCACTCACCCTCGCTCGCACGCGGGAGAACAAGTGCAACCCAGCCGAGAACGACCTGACCCGGGTGCGCCGCCAGCAGCAGATCCTCAACTCGGTGAAGTCGCAGCTCACGTCGGCGGGCACGTTCTTCCGCCTGCCCTGGGTGTCGTGGGACGCGCCGAAGGTGCTGCGCACGGACATGGGCGCGTTGACGCTGCTGTCGATGTTCGGGGCGGCCGAGATCGGCGGCTCCGCACCGCCGCAGGTGCTCAAGCCGAACGGGGCGACGACGCTGCCGGACGGCGAGTCGGGGCTGACGGTGTCCCCCTCGGCGGTGCAGTCAGCGGTCGCCAAGCTCGAGAACGGCTGAGCCCGCGCGAGCGCGCGAGACGAGTTTGAGACCAATCCGGTACTGACGCCGCGCGCGCCCGCGCATAGGTTTCCCTCATCGTCTACAAGAGGGGTAAGGCATGTTCGGTGGCAAGAAGAAGAAGATCCTGTCTCAGGGGGTCCAGGCGCGTGCGATCGTGTTGGGCGTCGCGGACACCGGGATGACGATCAACGACAACCCGAGGGTCAAGCTCACGCTCCAGGTGCAGCCGGAGGGGCAGCCGCCGTTCCAGACCGAGAAGAAGGTGACCGTCTCACGGGTGTCGATTCCGAGCCCGGGCGACGAGTTCATCGTCCGTTACGACCCGTCCGATCCGAGCAGCGTCGAGTTCGACACGGCGGCGGCGGCCGAGGCCAACGCGGCGGTGCAGTCGAAGCTCGCCGAGGCGGCAGCCGCGCAGGTGCCGTCGGACCTCGCGGCGACCGGCATTCTCGGCCGCGGCGCGTGCGTCGACGTCCAGAAGACGCCGATCGGTCAACTCGTCGACTGCGCGATGACCGTCGGGGTCCGGCTGATCGACGGGAGCCCGTCGTACCGGGCGCAATGCCGCGTGTCGCTGTCGCCCGAGAACGCGCAGCGGATCATCCCGCAGCAGACACTGTTCACCGTGCGGGCGGATCCGCAGAACCGCGAGCGGATCGCGGTATCGATGAGCGAACCGACCCCGGTGGTGCTGATCGACGATCCCTCGGTCGTCGATCCGCCGGCGCGGGCGCTCGCTCAGGGCACGCCGTGCCGGGTGGAGATCGTCGCCCACGGCCAGCAGTTCCTGCGGCTGCCGACCGGCGAGGAGCTGTTCGCGACGAAGGTGCGCGTGCTCGACGACGGCTCCGAGACGCAGATCTTCCTGCCGGTGCCGGCGAGCGCGATGGCGCTCCTCCAGGACGGCAAGCAGCTGCCGGCAAAGCGGGTCCTCGGCGAGCCGAACGTGCTGACGGTCGACTGGGCGGCGGCGCAGGCCGAGGCTGGCGTGCTCGCCTAGCGCCACCCCGCCACCCCCGTCTGACAGCCGACTGGCCGGCGCGCTGCCAAAACGATGGCCGCGCGCCGGGCCTGGCCGGTATAAACGCCTTATGGCAGAGAGCTTGGGACCGGGGCTGACCTTTGCGGGGTGCCGCATCGAGAAACTCGCCGGCCGCGGCGGAATGGGCGTCGTCTACGAGGCGACGCAGCTGGCGCTCAAGCGTCCCGTCGCGCTGAAGGCGATCGCGCCCGCGCTCGCCGCGGACCCGGATTTCCGGGCTCGCTTTGAGCGTGAGTCGCAGCTCACGGCGTCGCTCGATCACCCCAACGTGATCCCGGTGTACGACGCCGGCGAGCTCGACGGGACGCTGTACCTGGTCATGCGCTGGGTCGATGGCACCGACCTACGAACGTTGCTCGACCGCTCCGGAGCGCTGCCGCCCGAACGCGCGATCACGCTGCTCCAGCCGGTGGCCGCCGCGCTCGCGGCGGCGCATCGGCGCGGCCTGGTGCACCGCGATGTCAAGCCGGCCAACGTCCTCGTTGCGCGGGGCGAGGACGGCGAGCAGGATGGCCACGTCTACTTGACCGATTTTGGGATCGCGCGGCGAACCGAGGGCGAGTCGGTCACCCGAACGGGCGTGTTCGTCGGCACGGTCGACTACGCGGCTCCCGAGCGCTTCCAACGCGGCCGGGGCGACGCGGCATCCGACATCTACTCACTGGGCTGTGTGCTCTTTGAGGCGGTGACCGGAAAGGTGCCGTACGACCGGCCGTCGACGATCTCGACGATCCACGCGCACATGACCGAGCCCGTGCCGTCAGCGCGCGCCATCGTCGCAACGGTTCCCGAGCAGCTCGATGCGATCGTTGCCACGGCGATGGCCAAGCGCCCGGAGGATCGCTATCGGTCCGCGGCCGACTTCGCCGCGGCGCTCGGACAGGCGCAGTTCGCCCTCGAAGGGGCGTCCGAGGCGCATGCCGCGCCACCGGCCCCGCCGGTCCCACCGGCCTCGCCGGTCCCGCCGGTCCCGCCGGTCCCACCGGTCCCACCGGTCCCGCCGACGGTCGAAACCGAGGAGACACCGACCCGCATCGAGTCCGCCCCCGCCTCGGTCGGCGACACCCCCGCGGGGCCGCACGACCAGCCGGTTGCCGAGTCACCGGCGCCGCCGCGGCGGCGCAGCTCACTGGTGATGTGGGTGGCGCCGATCGTTGTCCTGTCGCTGATCGTCGTGCTCATCGCGACGTTCTCAGACAACCCGCCCACAGTTGGGAAGACCTCCGGGACGGGGGCGTCGACGCAAACTCAAGGCACCGCCGGGACCACGGTCCAGGGAGGCGGTCTCCGACTGGGCACGACGATCCCGCTCGCGGGCCTTCCCGGCGGCGTCTCGCTCGGCAAGAAGAACGTGTGGACGTCGGTACCCGACGCTGGCCAGCTCGTGCGCTGGAACCTGACCACGGGCGCCCACGCGACGTTCCCGGCAAGCGGCGGACCGACATCGCTGAGCGCTGGGTTCCGCGCGCTGTGGGTGGCTCAGTCCACCTCGGACGGGCTCGCGCAGTACAACGGCGACGCCGGCACTCAGGTCGCCATGACGAAGCTCCCCGGCAGCCCGGTCGCGACGGTGTTTGATCAGGGCGACGGCTCGGCCTGGGTGGCGGACAAGAGTGGCGCCATCAGCCACGTCGCCGTCGGCGGCCAACTCGTCGGCACGTCGGCCCACAGCGCCCCCGCGGCGACCGCCGTCGCGTGGGGCGACGGTTCGCTCTGGGCGACGAACGGTGCGGCCGACGGCCTGCTGCGCGTGAGCCTCGACGGCAGCGGCTCGACGACGGCGTTCGCGGCCGGTCAGCATCCGGTTGCGGTGGCGGTCAACAGTGGCGTGTGGGTCGCGACCGCGAACGGTCATGTGACCCGATTCAGTCCCCAGCAGCTCAAACTCACCGCCGACGTGTCCGTCGCGCCGGAACTCGATGCGATCGCGTCGACGGATCCCAGTCGGTTCGTCTGGGCGCTCAGCAAGGGCAACAAGGCGGTTTACCGGATCTCGAACACCGCCACTCCCACGGTGACGGGCACGATCACGTTCGCCGCCGCGCCGCTCGCGCTCGCGGTCAACGCCAACACGTTGTGGGTGGCGACCCAGGACAAGAAGGTCATCGAGATCCAGTTCTGAGCGGCTTACGCCGGTCTGGGCCCGGTACCCGGAGCCGGGGCGGGGAATCATTCGCCAAATCCCGTGAGGAACCTGGATCCGGGCGACAAAGTCCCCGCTCAGGGGAATCTTTCGCCAAACGTCCCGGGCCCAGCGGAGTTTGGCGAGATATTCCGGTCAGTCGTGGGTCGGCCGAATCGTGACGGATCGCCCCGAACCGGAGGGTTGCGTCGCGCGCCCCGATCGACTCCGCTGGTGGCCGGCGATTCGACTCCGCTAGTGGCCGGCGACCGTCGAGACGTAACTCGCCACCGCCGCGATCTCGGCGCCGCTGAGCTTGCCCGAGAACGAGGGCATCCCCCCGCCGCCCGACTGCACGATCTGGCTGACCTGTGTCGCGCTCGGCTGGACCTGGTCGAGGTTCGGGCCGACGCCACCGGTCGCGTGGGCGGCCTTGAGGGTGTGGCAGCCGCTGCAGCCGGCGCTGGCGAATACCGCGGCGCCCGAGACCTGAGCGCTTGACCCCGCCTTGGAGCCGTGACCGGTCGTCGACGTCCCCGCTGTCCCCGAAGTCCCCGATGTGCCCGAAGTCGCGGGCGGTATCGACTTCTTGGCGCCGACCAGGCTCGGGCCGGCGAACAGCAGCACGACGACGAGCGCGGCGGCGACCCAGCTGATCACCATCAGGCCGCGATCGACGAGGCGCAGCATCAGGGCGAGGGGAAGCCGAAGTGATCGATGTACCAGAGCCCGGAGAGGAGCCAGACGTACACCAGGAGCACGAAGACGAGGCCCCCGGCCAGGGGCAGGGCGCTGCCCGGCAGGCCCCGGGAGCGGACGATCAGCACCTTGGCGGCGAACGCTCCGTAGAACAGGCAGCCGAGCACCGAGTGGAGCAGGACGCGGAAGCTCGAGTGCTGGAAGCCGAGCTGGTACAGGCAGTGGTAGGCGACCGGCAGGCTGATGAGAAACGCGAGCCGGCCGGAGATCCGGTGAACGTCGCCGAGCCAGGACGGTGCGGCGCCGAGCGGTAGTCGGCCGTACATCCACAGTGCCGAGAAGAGCTGGACGACCGCGAAGCACAGCGCGATCGTCGTCAGCCAGACCTTCATCGTGATCGTGTTCGAGAACCCGAGCGTGATGACGAGGTCCGACGACGGGGTGTGCGCGTTTGCGTAGATGCCGAGGGTCAGCGCGATCGCCGCCCCCACGAGCCCGATGATCAGCAGCCTGCGGAGGGCAGGGTCCGGCTGCGGGACAGCCGCAGGGCCTGGCTCGGATAGCGTCACTGAAGGTTCTGTCATGCCCGGCGCACGCTCGGTCACGCTCCAGGGCGATCCTATTCAGAGATCCGGCGCGCGTGGAGAATCCACCCGTCGGGCAGACCCTGCGGCGGTGAGCGCGGTGATCAGTCCGAGGAGGACTTGGACGACGAGGACTTCGACGACGCCGTCGACTCGGACTTGTTCGAGGAGGACGAGCCTGAGGAACCTGAGTCCGAGCTTGAGCTGCTCGAGCTCGACGAGGAGTCCTTCGACTCCTTCTTGTCGTGGCGCTTGCTGGGGCCCTCGGCGGACTCCTTCATTTCACGAGCGCGCTTGCGGGTGCCGTAGTCGGTGTTGTAGAAGCCCGAGCCCTTGAAGTGGACCGCCACCGGATGGAATACCCGCTGCACCGGTAGCTCGCAGGTTTCGCAAGCCGTGACCGGATCGTCACTCATGCGCTGCATCACCTCGAAGGTGTGACCCTGCTCACAACGGTACTCGTAGATCGGCATTCCGCCTCAAAGTATAGCCCGGGACTTGGCACTCCCAAGATGAGAGTGCCAAGTCCGTTCCGGCATCCACCTCCTCGCGGATGGGTCGCCTGACGCCCGCGGCCTAGGGTGCGGCGGGCGTCTGCTCAGCGATCGGCTGGCCGGCGGCGGAGGCCTGCGAGCGCACCGAGTCGATCAGGCTGTTGGCCGAATCGAACTGCGACGTGCTCACATTGCCGCTGCGGATGGCGCTGCCGGCGCCGCTCAGCTTGTTCTGGAGCTCAGTGAGGGGAGTGGTGAACTTCGAGAGCGTCTTGTCGGCCTGCGCATCGGTCAGGGCGAGCTTCAGCTCGTGCACGACGAACCCGGCAGCGAGGGCCGCCTTGACGATCGTGAACTTGTGGCTGAGCGGGTGGGCGAGATCGCCTGCTTTCAGCGGCTTGTAGATCCACCGATGAAAGGCGCCGAACGCGAGTCCGGCGTGCAGGACGAACTTCGCCTTGGTGTGCGAGATGCTCGAGCCGCCGTTCGTGGTGGTGGCGCTCGCCGACGCTGTGCCGCTCGATGACGAACTCGAGCTGCCGCAGCCCACGACGGCGAGGCTGAACGCGCCGAGCACGCACAGCAACGCCGCGAGGCGCGTGATCCTGGACCCATGGGTCATGCGTGTCTTCTCCGGTCTATTGATGATCGTGAGACGATCCAGCAGACCGGGTTGCCATACAAGTCGTTTGCGGTTGCGTCTCGCTTAACGGAGCTGCCCGGCCGGGAGGGGCTACGTGAGCAGGTGCCGGGTGAGGAACTCGGTCTGGTCGGAGATCGCGTGCTCGAACGGCTCGCCGAGGTAGATCTCAAAGTGGCCGACCGGATAGCGCTTGATCTCGCCGCGGGGCGCGGCGGTGGCCAGGCGCGCGGTGCGATCCGCAGGCGCGACCGAGTCCTGGTCGCAGATGCAGAACAGGGCCGGACAGCGCAGGCGCGCGGCGGCCCGGCCCGGCCGGTAGCCGACAACCTGGAGTGCGATCCGCGCCGCGACGCGGTTCTCCCAGGGAGAATCCGGCGCCGTCATCGCCCGGAACCCGACCTCCGCGTCCGGGGTGCTCATGACCGCGAACGTTCCCGGCGGGCCCACGGGCGGGATGTAGGCGGGCGCACGCCCCGTGCGCGCTCGGACCTCGTCCCGGAGGCCCGCGACCGTGGCCCGCAGGGCATTGGCCGGGCCGAGCTTCGGCAGCGAGGCAAACGAGTCCGTGAACGGGCACTGCGCGACGACCGCGGCGATGCTCGGGTCGGCCGCGGCGAGCGCGATCACGTGCCCGCCGGAGAACGACGAGCCGAACAGCGCGACGCGGTCACCGTCGAGGAACGGCAGCGTCCGGGCGTAGGCGACGGCGGCACGGTAGTCGGCATGCTGGCGGCGGATGTCGAGCAGCTGACGAGGCTCGCCCCCGCTCGCGCCGAAATGGCGATAGTCGAACAGCAGGACCCCGAGCCCGGCGGCGGCGAAGCGCTCCGCGTAGGCGTCGAGGCGCTGGTCGCGGGTCGCCGAGAAGCCATGGGCCATGACGACGATCGGCAGCGACCCGTCCCCTGGCGGGCGGTACAGCCAGGCGGCGCAATCGACCCCGTCCGAAGTGAAGGTGACGTCCGTGCGCTCCATGAGCGCGCCAGCCTAATCCATGAACGTGCCGGCGCTGATGTCGATGTGCGCGGCGGTCACCATGCGGGCGCGGTCCGAGGCGGCGAACGCCGCGGCGTTGCCGACGTCCTCAAGCGTTGGGACCCGGCCGAGTAGCGACGCATCGGCGATGCCCCGGCTGACCCGCTCTCGCAGTGATGGATCCGAGATCGCCTCGGCGATGCCGCTCGTTCTGAGCGTGACCACGCGGATGCCGTCGCCGCCAAGCTCGGCAGACAGCTGACGACGCATCGCCTCGACCGCGTGGAACGCCGTCTGGAGGCCACCGAGGTGGATCCCGCGCGGCGGGTCGGCGGCGCCGCCGAACAGGAGGATGACTCCCCCGGTCTCCTGCCTGCGCATGTGTCGTGCCGCCGCGACGGCGGTGAGGAACGTCGTCCGGGCGGTCGTCACGACCGGGCGCAGATAGTCGTCAACGTCCATCTCGACCATCGGCGTCCCCTGGACGTCCTGCTGCGAGATGACGTTGAACGAGATGTCGATGCCGCCCGCCTCGGCCACCACGGCGTCCGCGTGGGCGGTGACCGCGTCGGCGTCGAGGGCGTCGAGAGCGTCGACGGAGACCGAGGCGCCCGGGCCCAGCGCTTCGGCAACCGCCTCGAGCTTCGACCGCGTCCGGCCGGCAAGGAACAGCCGCGCTCCCTCCCGGGCGAACACGCGGGCCACCCCACCGCCGATCGCTCCGCCGCCGCCATAGATCACAGCCGTCTTGTCCTCGAGCAGCATGCCCACCTCCCTGGATGTGTTTGCCGTACACGTAGCGACCGGCCGGGTGGGCGGAACTCATCGCTCACAGCGAGAGCACTACCATCGAGCGCCGGATGAGCACCACTGACGCCGTCACCATGGACAAGATCGTCTCGCTGTGCAAGCGCCGCGGGTTCGTGTTCCCGAGCAGCGAGATCTACGGCGGACTCGGGTCGAGCTACGACTACGGCCATTACGGCGTACTGCTCAAGAACAACGTCAAGGGAGCGTGGTGGCGCTCGATGCTCCAGCAGCGCGATGACATCGTCGCGCTCGACTCAGCGATCATCCAGCACCCCGAGACGTGGGTGGCGAGCGGCCACCTCGCGGGGTTCACCGACCCGCTCGTCGACTGCCGGACGTGCAAGCTGCGCTTCCGCGCCGACCACATTGACCAGGCGCAGTGCGGTCGTAAGCCGTCCAAGCACCCGGGCGAGACACCGGATTGCGACCTCACCGAGGCCCGCGACTTCAACCTCATGTTCGAGACGACGGTCGGGGCGGTCAAGGAGCAGGGGTCGACCGTGTACCTGCGCCCCGAGACCGCGCAGGGGATCTTCCTCAACTTCAAGAACTACCTCCAGTTCAGCCGCAAGAAGCCGCCGTTCGGGATCGCCCAGATCGGCAAGAGCTTCCGCAACGAGATCACACCCGGCAACTTCATCTTCCGCACGCGGGAGTTCGAGCAGATGGAGATGGAGTTCTTCGTCCCACCGCCGGACGCGCCGCGGTGGTTTGATCACTGGCTCGAGCAGCGGCTCGACTGGTACACCCACCTCGGCATCCGGCCCGATCACCTGCGAATGCGCGCCCACGAGCAGGACGAACTGAGCCACTATTCGAGCGCGACGAGCGACGTCGAGTACCTGTTCCCGATCGGCTGGTCCGAACTCGAGGGGATCGCCAACCGCGGTGACTTCGACCTCAAGGCCCACGCCGAGCACTCCGGCCAGAAGCTCGAGTACGTCGACACGGTGAGCGGCGATCGCTACGTGCCCCACGTGATCGAGCCGGCCGCGGGCGTCGACCGCGCGATGCTCGCGTTCCTGGTCGATGCCTACGACGAGGACGAGATCGAGGGAGAGAAGCGGACCGTGCTGCGGCTCCATCCGCGGCTCGCTCCGGTCAAGGTCGCGGTGCTCCCGCTCGTCCGCAAGGACGGGCAGCCCGAGCTGGCGACGAACATCTACCGCGATCTCCGGGACCGGATGCAGGCCGAGTACGACGAGGGCGGCGCGATCGGTCGCCGCTACCGCCGTCAGGACGAGATCGGGACACCCTGGGCGGTGACGATCGACCACCAGTCGCTCGAGGACCACACCGTCACGCTGCGTGATCGGGACAGCCTCACCCAGGACCGGATCGCGATCGCTGAACTCGGCGATGAGATCGAGCGCCGGCTGCGCCAGTCGTGGAGCTCGCCGAAGCTCGGCCAGTAGCGGCCGCGCTCAGCGGCGGCGCAGGCTCCAGGCGAAGCTGATCCCGATGACCACGAGCACCGCGAGGGCGATCAGCCCGGTGACGGCGATTCCCGGCGAGACGATGAACACGATCGCGGCGATGACGACGGCGATCGCCACGTCGACGAGGATGACGTTGCCCGGATACCTCACAACGGCAACCTCGTGTAGATGGGGCGCGGCAGGTGCCGCAGCACGGCGAAGATGAACCGCAAGACGCCCGGCACCCAGACCGTGTGAGCGCGCCCGGCGAGGCCGTGGACGGTCGCCTCGGCCACCGCGTCGGCGCTCGTGGCAAACGGCGCCGCCGGCAGTCCGGCGGTCATCTGGGTGTGCACGAATCCGGGCCGAACGACGAGCACGCGGGGACCGGTCGCCGCACTCGCGTCCGCCAACCCCTGGGCGAGGGCATCGAACCCCGCCTTCGCCGCACCGTAGATCGCATTCTGAGCCCGCGGGCGCTCGGCGGCGACGCTCGAGAGCACGACGACGGTGCCGGGGCGCGACTGCGCCCGGAGCGCGCGCATCGCGGCGAGCAGCAGCGATCCGCAGCCGACGAAGTTGACCCGCATGACGTCATTCGCGAGCGCCGCGTCGGCGTCGAGGCCGTCCTGAGCGCCGAGCAGCCCGACGGCCACGATCACGACGTCGAACCCGCCGGCACGCTCGAACGCGCGGTCGATGATCGCCGCGTGCGTGTCGAGGGCGTCGGCATCGAGCACATCGGTCTCGCCGACCGATTCACCCCCGAGCGAGGCGAGCGAAACCGCCAGCCGCGCGCCGTCGCGCCCGAGCAGCACCGGCTGCACGGGGGTGTCCTGGGCGAGTCGGCGGACGATCGCCAGCCCGATCTCCGACGTGCCACCGATCAGCAACACGCGGCGTGGCGCGGTGGCGCTCATCGGGCGACGAGTCCCGTGCGGACGGCGAGGTCAGAGCGCCAGCGCCCGTCTGGGTCGGCGGCGTCGCGGGCGGCGCGCCATTCGCCGAGTCGCGGATACATGGCGGCGAGTGCTTCCGGCCGCGTCCGCGCGTCCTTGGTCAGATAGATGCGCCCGCCGGCCTCGGCGACGAGCGCATCGAGCGCGTCGAGCGTCGGTGCGAGCAGCGGGGCGCTGCGGGGCAGATCGAGCGCCAGCGTCCAGCCGGCGGCGGGGAATGACAGCGGCGCCGCGTTCGCCGGTCCGAAGTCCTTGAGCACGGCGAGGTAGCAGGGGACCCGGGCTGTGCGCAGGTGCTCGATCACCCGCTCAAGCACCGCCTCGGCGCCGGGCGGCACGACGAACTGATACTGGACGAAGCCGGCCGGCCCGTAGAGCCGCGGCCAGTGCTCGAGCGCGTCGAGCGGAAACATGTGCGTCCCGAGCGTCTCCGGCACGCCGCGGGCGCGGCGGGGTGCGCTGCGGAACCGGAGTTCGTTGAACGCCTGCACGGTCGACGGCCGCAGCACGCCGCCCGGCCAGCGCGCGGGGACGGTCGCCCGCGACCTGACGACCGCGCCGGGCACCGGGCCGTCGGCGGCCGGCTCGGCGCGGGTCACGACCCCTCGTCCCGGCCGCGTTCCGAGCAGGTCAAGCCAGGCGACGCGGTATTTGCCCCCGGGGGCCGCGAGCAGCGCCAGGACCTCATCCAGGCTGTCCGCCCGATCGGTGTCGACCGACACGATCCCGCTCGCGGCGGGCGCGAGGGCGATCCGAGCGGAGACGATCACGCCGGTGAGCCCCATGCCTCCGAGCGTCGCCGCGAACAGGTCCGAGCCGGGCTCGAGTGTCACCACCTCACCGTCGGCGCGCAGCAGCTCGAGGGAGCGGACATGGCTGCCGAAGGTCCCGTCGACCCCGTGGCTCTTGCCGTGGATGTCACTCGCGATTGCGCCGCCGACGGTCACGTGCTGGGTGCCCGGGAGGACGGGAAGCATCCAGCCGCGCGGGACGAGTAGGCCCAGCAGCGTGCCGAGCGTGATGCCGGCCTCGGCCGTCACCTCGCCGCGCTCGGCGTCCAGCTCCCAGCCGGTCATCCGCGTGAGGTCGAGCACGAGCCCACCGTCACGCTGAGCGGCGTCGCCGTAGCTGCGGCCCATCCCGCGGGCGATCGCGCCGCGTGGGCCAACCAGGGCGATCGCCTCACGCAGCGCGTCGACATCGCTCACGGCGACGAGCGACATGCTCGTGCGGGGGCCGCCGCCCCATCCGGACAGGGTCACCCGCGTGATCCCGGCCGTG
Source organism: uncultured Solirubrobacterales bacterium (assembly GCA_963850335.1). Classification (GTDB taxonomy): domain Bacteria; phylum Actinomycetota; class Thermoleophilia; order Solirubrobacterales; family Solirubrobacteraceae; genus Palsa-465. The sequence goes on from CAWKKY010000007.1 coordinate 289,566, forward strand.
TCCGTGGCCGGTGGAGGCGCAGTCATCGCGGCCATCGTGTCAGGTCGAGGCTTGGACGCCGATGGCGAACACGATCAGCCAGGCGAGACCGGCGAGCGCGAGCCAGCGATCGCGGACGGCGAGCTCCTCCGGCGTCTCCCCCTCGCCCTTGAGGACGAGCTGGCCGTAGCGCAGAAGCGCAGCCGCGAACGGGATGATCGTGAGCGGACGCCAGGGGACGCCGTCGACCGTCGGCAACTCAAATGCCCAGACGCAGTACGCGAACAACGCGCCGGCGCCGCTCCCCGCGAGGATCAGGCGTAGGCGCGGAGGCGTGTAGAAGTGGAGCACGCGTCGCTTGGCGAGGCCCGCGGCATCGGTCCGCGTGAGCTCGGCGTAGCGCTTGCCGGCCGCGACGAGCAGCGCGGAGCACGTGATCACGACGATGAACCAGCGCGACAGGGTGACGGGGGCGGCGACGCCGCCGGCGACGGCGCGAAGCACGAAGCCGCCCGCGATCGCGACGATGTCGAGGATCACGATCCGCCGCAACAGCAGCGCGTAGCTGAGCGTGAGCGCCAGATATCCCGCGCCGACAGCGCCGAGCAGCGGACGAATCGCAAAGCACAGCGCGAGCCCGGCGACCATCAGCGCGACCCCGAGGCGCAGCGCCGCGGCTGGGGCGAGTTCGCCGGCGGCAACCGGCCGCTCGCGCTTGCGGGGATGGAGTCGGTCCTCTTCCGCGTCGCGGACGTCGTTGACCGCATAGATCCCGGAGGCGAGGAAGCAGAAGGCGAGGAACGCGAGCCCAACGCGAAGCGGCACATCATCGTGACCGAGCGCACCGGCGGCACCGGCGGCGGCGATAACGAGCAGATTCTTGGTCCATTGCCGGGGGCGCACGGTGGCGACCACGGCGTGCAGGCGACCACGGCGCGGCCTCAGAGGCAGCGCCGGCGCAGCACTAGTGGCGCCACTCAGGCCAGACATCGGGGGCAAGCTATGACTCATAACTGAAGTGACGTTATCGGGATGATGAGCAGTCTCTCAGCATCCGTTTAGGCTTTTCCTCGACTTTCACGTCAGTGTGTAGCGCGATGATCTCTTCGACGAAAGAGCCGATGTCGCGTGTTCGCCTTCAGGGGACAAGGATTCCGACGGGTCGTTCACGCCCACCTCAGCCGACTCACCGTATCCGCCGCATCGCGCTGGTCGCCGCCATCATCTGGGCGATCCCGGCGGCGATCTCGTTCGTCAGCGCGATCGCAGCACCCTCGAATTCCGGCGTGGGAATCCGCGCCGTCGAGTGGCTGCGCGACCACGGCGCGCGCGGAATCGTCAACAAGGTCGAGAACCTGTACTACTCCCTGAACGCGCCGTCGACCGGCGGTCCCGGGCTCAAGGCGCTGCCGGGTCAGGCGGGGACCGCGGTGGCCCCGACTCTCCACGCGCGGCGCCTCCACGCCTATCGCCCGCGTCCGATCGCGCCGGTGATGTCCCCCGCCCTCCCCGGCGAGGGTCAATGGCGCGCGACGTTCGCGCACGGCGGCACCCGGCCGCCGGTGCTCGTGACGAGCTTCCGCCCGGACCCCAACTACCCGCGCCTCGTCGCCGGGGTCGCGTGGATCGATCACACCCGGACGACGACGTGGCTCTATCCCGGACGCCAGGAGCCAGCGGTCAGCCTTCCGTCGCGCGGGCCGATGGAAGTGCCCGACCGGATGCGCTCCCGCTTGGTTGCGACGTTCAACAGCGGCTTCAAGATGAAAGATTCCGGCGGGGGCGTTGCCGTCGGCGGTCACACGTATGCGCCGATGAAGCAGGGGCTCGGGACGATCATCCGCTACCGCGACGGGCACGTGGACGTCATCGCGTGGCCGGGGGGACCGGATGTCGGGGCCGACGTCCAGTACGCCCGGCAGAACCTGCCGCTGATCGTCAACCACGGGCGGCCCAATCCGAATCTGTCCGACGGGCCGGAGTGGGGCTTCACGCTCGGCAACGCGATCCGCGTGTGGCGCTCCGCCGTGGGAATCGACCGACGCGGGAACCTCATCTACGTCGCGGCGCCCGACCAGACGGTGGGCTCACTCGCCGCGATTATGATCCGGGCTCGGGCCGTGCGCGCGATGGAGCTCGACATCAACACCTACTGGACGACGTTCATCCACTACCGGCATCCTGGCGCGGTCGGGGCGGCGAACCTGCTCACGAGCATGGACCGCCCGTCCGACCGATACCTCACCCCGGACGATCGCGATTTCTTCGCGGTGTATCTGCGTTAGCGTCGCGCTGGCGGCGTCCGTCGTCGGATGTGGCGGCGGGAGCCACGGCGCCATGACGACCACGGTGCACGCGACGACCGCGCTCACCGCCACGACCGTGACGCGCGGGGGGACGACGACGAGCACCTCGACGACGAGCACCTCGCCGACGACCCGCACGTCGAGCGCGGCCCGCCTCCCGACCCCGCGCCGACCGCCGTACGCGGTCGCGCAGCGCACGCTCACCCTGATCGACCGCTCGCGCACGATCCGCTACCCGGACGGCTCGGTCCGGCCGCGGGTCCTGGTCACGATCGTGCGCTACCCGCTCCGCGCGCCGTGCCCGTGCCCACTGATCGTCTTCGGGCACGGCTTTGCGGTGACGCCGGCGCCGTACGCCTCGCTCCTGCGCGCCTGGGCCCGGGCCGGCTATGTCGTCGCCGCGCCCGTCTTCCCGCTGGAGAACGCGCACGCTCCCGGCGGGCCGAACGAGTCCGATCTCATCAACCAGCCCCGCGACATGAGCGTCGTGATCACGCAGCTGAGCCGCCGCCTGCGCCGCCTCACCGACGGACGCCGGATCGCCGTGAGCGGTCAATCCGACGGCGGCGAGACCGCCCTGGCGGTCGCCTACGACGTCCACTTCCGTGACCGGCGGGTCCGCGCCGCGATCATCCTGTCGGGCGCCAAGATCCCCAATGTCGGTGGGTTCACGTTCCCGGCGCCGAGCCCGCCGCTGCTCGCCACCCAGGGCACCGCGGACCCGATCAACCCGCCGCAGTTCACCCGTGCGTTCTTCGACGTCGCGCCCCGCCCGAAGTACCTGCTCTCGCTCCTCGGAGCCGGCCACCTGCCCCCGTACACGACCGAGCAGCCACAGCTGCGGATCGTCGAGGCGGTGACGATCGCGTTTCTCGACCGCTACGTTGGCGGCGCGGCGGGGGCGTCGAGCGCGTCGGGGGCGATCGCTGCCGTTGGAGACATCCCCGGGGTTGCCCGCGTTGAGAGCCTGCCTTGACACCTAGTCGTCCTATGCCTAGGCTACCTAGGTATGAGAGGCGAGCCGCTCAAGGGACACCTCGACACGCTGCTGCTGGCGGTCGTCGCCGATGGGCCCGTGCACGGCTACGGGATCGTCGAGCTACTCCGGGAACGCAGCGGCGGGCAGTTCGAGCTTCCCGAGGGGACCGTCTATCCGGCGCTCCATCGGCTCGAGAACGACGGCCTGCTCCGTAGCGAATGGGCCGTCATCGGCGGACGCCGCCGCCGGCAGTACGAGCTCACCGACCGCGGGGGCGCCGCGCTCGGCGAGCGATCACATGAGTGGCGTCGGTTCGCCGGGGCCGTTGAACGGGTGCTCGCCACCACCACGCTGGCCCCGAAGGGAGGCACGGCATGATCACCGACTACCTGGCCGAGCTGATCGACTTACTCGACCTTCCCGCCGCCCGCCGGCGGCGGATCATCGCCGAGGTCGAGGATCACCTTCAGAGCACAGCCGCCGAGCTGCTCGCCAGTGGGTATGAGGTGGACAGCGCCGAACGTGAGGCGGTCCGGCGCTTCGGTCCGGCGCAGGCGCTCGTCCAGACCTTTCACGAGGACGAAGCGGCCCGGGCCGCCCGCACGGCGGGACGCGCGTCGTTGCTCCTCGCCGCCCTGCTCGTCCTCATCGAGGTCACCCCGCCGGGCATCCTCACCTGGGGTCGCGGTGGGTTTCCGGCGGGCCTGCTGGGATTCGTGTTCGGCCAGATCGCGCTCGTCGCGGGCGGCCTCACGCTCGTCCGGCTGTACCGCTCGCGAGAGACCCGTGGCCCCCGAGGGGTGCGACTCACGCTCGTGCTGCGCGGCGCGCGCGTCATCACGGTGTGCGCGTGGGTGACGCTGCTCTGCGGGCTCACCGTCGTCCACGACGCCCACGGTGCGCCCCCTGCCACGAGCACCATCTCGCTCCTCAGCCTCGCCGCGGTGGTCGTCTTCCTCACCGGAGTGCTGCGGCGCGGCCGGCACCGGGCGTCCGCGGCCGGCCTCGACCCGGGCGCCATGCCGACGGCCGACGAGGATGCGCTCGCCGATCTGGAGACGCTCGGGACCCACGCGCTGGCGCGGTTCGGACACCAGGTCCCGTCACTCGGACGCGCACGGTGGCTCGTGAGGATGCTGCCCATGCGCCGGCACCCGTGGAGAATGGCCACGATCGTGGCGCTCGTGGCCGGTCTCGCGCTCGGCCTCGCGCATGGCGTTGGCGAGGGCGGGCTCCCGCCGGTGCACCGGCTGCCGCTTGCGGTCCTCGCGAGCCTGATCATTGCGACGATCGAGGGCACCGCGGTGCTCGTCAGCTACCTCGTACTCGGTCGCTATCTCGGAGTCTGGGGGCGCCCGGCTGGGTGCGCTAATGAAGATGGGCCGTTGCTGACACCGTGAACCCGCCGGCGGCCGGGGACGCGCTCACGTCCTCGATCGCCAGGTGCGGATCGTCGAACAGTGTCAGCGTGGCGAGCCCCCCGAACGGAACGTTCGGCGCGACGACGAGCTTGCCGTCCTGAGCGGCGACGGTCGCGTCGGCGGTCGCGGTGACCCCGAACAGCGTCGCCGAGCCGCGCAGTGTCAGCGTCCCGTTCCCGGATGCGACCGGCTGGACGTTGTCGAGGAACGGCACTGCGCCGCGTAGGTCCTGTTCGGTCACCGTCGCCGTCCCGGTGAGCTCGTCGCCGCGCTTGCGCAGGCTCGCGTTGCGCAGGGTGAGCAGGCCGCTGCGGAACACCTGGGTTGACGCATCGAGCGTGCCGACGCCATCGGCCTCATCGAGCTGACCGCCGAGCTTGCCGGAGGCGGACTCGTAGGACGCCATCCGGATCACAACCTTGTCGGCGTGATGCCAGAGCAGCGTGATCGCCGGGAACGCGCTCACCTTCACGCTGAGGACGGAGCCGTTGTGCGAAAGGCGATCACGCAGCCGCTGCTCGGCGATCCCGGGCAGCACGAGCTGCCCGGCGACGAGCACGAGCAGCACGACACCGATGAAGACGAGAACGGCGATTCGGCGCACGCCCGCGCGGCGACCGTTAGCGGAGCAGCGCTCGGGTGGCCGTGACCGCCTGCGCGATGACCCCCGAGATGTCGTGGTCGGGCTCGACCAGCAGGCGCAGCGTCATCCCGTCGGCGAGCGCGAACAGCCACGTCGCGATGTCGTCGGCGTCGGCCCGCAGGCTGAGCACGCCCGCCTCGCTCCCTGCGCGCAGGGCGTCGGCAAGATGGGAGCGCGTGCGGCGCCCGAGCTCGGCAAGCTCGGTCGCGATCTCGACGTTGCGCTGGGCGAGGGTCGCCATCTCGTAGAACATGACGGCGGTCGCCGATCCCTTGCCGCTGAACTCCTCAAAGCTCTCGAGCAGGGTCTCGATCACCTCGTCGGCGCTGCGGGCACCGGCGATCCCGGTCTCCAGCTGCTCGATCCGGACGTCACTCTCCCGGCGGACGACCTCGACGAGCAGCCGCTCCTTCGTGCCGAAGTAGTAGTGGAGGAGGCCGCGGGAGACGCCCGCCTCGCGAGCGACGTGGTCAAACGTCGCGCCGGCGATGCCGCGTGCCCCGACGCTGATCCGCATCGCCTCGACGATCCGCGCGGCCTTATCGCTGGGCAGGTCATCGGGGGCCGCTGAGCGGAGCGTGGTTGCCACCTCCATGCGGCGCGATTCTAGGGTTTCCCCGTCCGGAGTGCTATTCGTCGCGGGGTGGCATTCGACCCCGCCGACACGGCTCGCGATCTCGAGCGTCAGCTCCACGGGCTCGGCGACCCGGAACGAGCGGCCGGACAGAAGCGGTATCTGAGGAGCGACCGGGTGCACCTTGGGGTGACGGTCCCAGACAATCGGCGCGCGGTGCGCCGACTCGTCGTCCGTCGCCCGGACATCACGCACGACCAGCTCGTCGCGTTCGTCCGGGCGTTGTGGCGCTCCGGTCCATACGACTGCCGGCTCGCCGCCGTGCTCGCGCTCGAATCGCGCCCCGATCTCGTGGGACCGAGTGACCTGCCGCTCCTGCGAACGCTCATCGGCGACGCCGAAACGTGGGCGCTCGTCGATCCCCTGGCCGGCGGTGTCACCGGGCGCCTGATCGTCGCTCATCCGGATGTCGCCGCCGAGCTTGACGACTGGGCGAGCGACCCGAACTACTGGGTGCGGCGCGCGGCGCTCCTGTCTCAGCTGGCGCCGCTGCGGGCGGGTCACGACTTTGCCCGGTTCGCCGGCTACGCCGACGCGATGCTCGAGGAGCGCGAGTTCTTCATCCGCAAGGCGATCGGCTGGGTGCTCCGCGACTACGGCAAGACGCATCCGGGCACGGTCACCGCCTGGCTCGAGCCGCGGCGCGGCCGCGCCTCGGGAGTGACGATGCGCGAGGCCGTCAAATACCTCCCAGAAGACGCCAAGGGCGCCCTGAGGGCGCCCTTGACCGACACGGATGTGACTGAATCTACGCCGCGCTGACCGGGGTCGCGGGCGGCGTCGTGCCGGCAGTTGCCGGCGGCGTGTACTCGAACTCCTCCTCGGCGCCGAACAGCGTGTCAAGCACCTTGGAACGGAGCTTCTCGCTTCCGACGAGCGCAAGGGTGCCGGCGAGGCCGAGGATCACGAGCCGACGACCGAGTCGACGACCCTTCTTGGCCTGCCTCTTCGGCGCATCGTTGAGGGCCACGGTCGCATCGCGGAGAGCCTCAGCGGCCGCCTGCAGATCCTTGTGCAGCTTCTTGTCCTCAAGCAGCGCCTTGTGCGGGGCCTTGCCGTTCGACAGGCGGCCGTAGGCGCTCTTGCTCGACTCGATCGCCTTCTGCACGTTCTCGCGCAGGTCGGCGTCCTCGATCAGGCGCTGGATGTACGGATTCGATTTGGCGATGTTGGCGACGTCGGCCGGATTGAACGGAACCGCCGCCTTTACCTTCTTACTTCGTGATGCCATGAATCTCCCTCGGGTGCGTGGGCCGGTGCTCACTGAGAATAACCCGTTAGCTGAGGCCCGTGAGGCCGGGTCATCGTGATTCTTACCTGCACGCACCGGGGGAAACCCCGGGCTGGACGATGAACGCGTACGAGGCCGGAGAAAGCGTGATCGTGCCCGCGCGCATCGGCGGGAAAATACGGCTACGCCGCGAGCTTGCGCACCGGGCGGCGCTGGAGCGCGATGTCGAGGACCTCGTCGACGGTCGAGACGAACCGGAAGTCGAGGTCCTGGCGCAGGTGCTCGGGGATCTCGTCGATGTCCTGCGCGTTGAGTTCCGGGGCGATCACGCAGTGCAGCTTGTTGCGCTGGGCGGCGAGCGCCTTCTCCTTGAGCCCGCCGATCGGCAGTACCTGCCCGGTGAGCGTGATCTCGCCGGTCATTGCCACGTCGGCCCGGACGAGCCGCCCGGAGAGCAGCGAGGCGAGCGCGGTGACCAACGCCACGCCGGCGCTCGGACCATCCTTTGGCGTCGCCCCGGAGGGCACGTGGATGTGGAGGTCATGGGTGGCGAACCAGTCGGCCGGCACATCCGGCAATACGTCGGAGACGTTGGAGCGCACGTAGGAGACGGCCGCCTGCGCGGACTCCCGCATCACGTCGCCGAGCTGACCGGTGATCGTCAGCTTCCCCTGGCCGGGCATCGCCGTCGCCTCGATGAACAGCACCTCGCCGCCGTACGGGGTCCACGCGAGACCGGTCGCCACCCCCGGACGGGAGGTCCGCCGCCGGGTCTCGGAGTAGAACCGGCGCTTGCCGAGCATCTCGCGCACCCGCGGCTCGGTGATCGTGAGCTTTCGTTTGAGCGTGCGCTCCGCGATCTGGCGGGCGACCTTGCGACAGACGTTGCCGATCTCCCGCTCGAGCTGGCGCACCCCCGCCTCACGCGTGTAGTCAGCGATGATCGCGCGCAGTCCGGTCTCGGTGAACGCGATCCTCGACGGCGTCAGGCCGTTGCGGTCGATCTGCCGCGGTACGAGATATCGCTTGGCGATCTCGAGCTTCTCCTCCGCGGTGTAGCCGGCGAGCTGGATCACCTCCATCCGGTCACGGAGCGGGCCCGGGATCGTGTCGAGCGTGTTCGCGGTCGTGATGAACATGACGTTCGAAAGGTCGAACGGGAGATCGAGGTAGTGGTCGCGGAAGCTCTCGTTCTGCTCGGGGTCGAGGACTTCGAGCATCGCGCTCGACGGGTCCCCGCGGAAGTCGGCGCCCATCTTGTCGATCTCGTCGATCATCAGCAGCGGGTTGTTGGCGCCGGCATCCCGGAGCGCTCGGATGATCACCCCGGGCATCGCGCCGATGTAGGTCCGGCGATGACCGCGGATCTCCGCCTCATCGCGGACCCCGCCGACGCTGATCCGCTCAAACGTGCGGCCGAGGGCGCGCGCAATCGAGCGGCCGAGCGAGGTCTTGCCGACGCCCGGGGGACCGACAAAGCACATGATCCCGCCGCGGGCGTCGGGCTTGAGCGAGCGGACGGCGAGAAACTCGAGGATCCGGCCCTTGACCTGCGCGATGTCGTAGTGGTCCTCGTCGAGCACCGCCGCCGCATGGGCGAGGTCGAGGTTGTCCTCGGTCGACGTGTCCCAGGGGAGCGAGGCGATCCACTCCAGATAGCTGCGCACGACCCCGTACTCGGCCATCGCGGGCTGGAGGCGCTCGAGCCGCGCGAGCTCGCGATCGACCTGCTTGCGGACCTCCTCGGGGAGCGTGATCGCCTCGAGCTGCTCGCGGAGCTCATTCGCCTCCGCCTGCACCTCGTCACCCTCGCCGAGCTCCTCCTGGATCGCCTTGAGCTGCTGACGGAGCACGTACTCGCGCTGCCCCTTCTCAAGCTCGGACTGGACCTGCGACTGGATCTTGGACCCGATCTCGACGACCTCGAGCTCGCGGGCGAGGATCTCGGAGAGGCGCCGCAGCCGCTTGGCGACGTCGACCTCCTCCAGCAGCGCCTGCTTGTCGTCGGTCCTCAGTCGGAGCGCTCCGGCGATCAGGTGGCTGAGCAGACTTGGGTCCTCGACGTTGGCGACCATGATCTGGAGCTCGTCCGGCAGATACGGAACATCGCCGGCGATGCTCGTGAACGTCTGCTGCACGTTGCGCATGAGCGCGATCAGCTCCGGACTGGCGACGACGACGTCCGGCAGCTCGGAGACCTCGGCCACGAGGTAGGGATCGGTCGCGACCCAGCGATCGAAATGGACCCGCTGACCACCCTGGATGAGCACCCGCAGGGTGCCGTCGGGCACCCGGATCATCCGCGCGATGACGCCGATCACGCCGACGTCGTAGAGATCCTTCGGGCCGGGGGACTCGAGCTCCGGCGTGCGGCTCGCGACCATCGCGATCGTGCGGTCACCTCGGAGCGCCTCGTTGATCAGCTCGATGCTCCGCTCCTGACCGACGTTGAGCGGGATCAGCATCTCGGGGAACGTGACCGTGTCCCGGAGCGGGAGCACCCCCACCTGACCCGGGAGCGTGCGCGAGCCGTCGACGGAGACGTCCCGCCCGCCGGCATCGGGGATGCCGATCTCGATCACCGCTGCGGCGAGGATTCGCTGCGGATGGGGACCGAATGGACCTGCGTCTCGGTCTGAGCGAGCGGCAGCTCCACGCGCAACATCCCATCCTCGTAGCGCGCCCGCGCCTCGTCGGCGAGCACGTCCGCGCCGAGCTCGACCACCCGGCGGAACGAGCCGCGCTCGATCTCCACCTGCTGGTAGACATCGCGCTCGACCGCCGGCGGCTCGCGCCGGCCGGAGAGGATCAGCTTGCGACCCTGGACCTCGAGCTCGAGGCTGTCGGCATCGACGCCGGCGAGTTCGGCGGTCACGACCGCCCGTGGCGGATCGGCCGTATAGGCGACATCGACGGCGGGGACGAACCCCAGGCGGCGGCGCGACAGTCCGGTTCGCTCGAGCACGTCGCCGAACAGCTCGTCCATGTCCCGGCGCATCCGGTCGAAGTTCGCAAACAGATCACGCTCGCGCATTCGTGTCGGATCTTAGACCCTGTAGGTGGTGCCCTCGTGGGCGAGTTCAACCTCGCCGCCGTACGCCGCGCGCGCCTCCGCCCGGGCCCACTCGGGGTCAAGCTCGTCGGAGAAATGCGTGAGCACGATCCGCCGGGCGCCCGCACGCCGGCCGTGCTCCCCGGCCTCGCGCGGGGTCAGGTGCCCCCGCTCGCCCGTGCGCTCCGCACGCGGGAGCGTCGCCTCGATCAACAGCATGTCGGTGCCGCGGGCGAACGCCGGCAGCTCATCGTTGGGGCTGCAGTCAGCGCTGTAGGTCATGCGCCGGCCGGCGGGCGTCGTGATGTCGACCGCGTGGGTGAGCGTGTAGTGCGGCACCTCGCAGAAGCGGACGCTGAGCGGCCCGAGCGTGAGCTCGTCGCCGGCGGCGTATTCCGCGAGCGAGAACGCGTTCTCGATCAGCTCCTCGCTGCCCCAGCACCCGACGACCTGGCGAAAGAACTCCTGGGCGCCGACGGGCGCGTAGAGCTGCGGACGCGCCGGGTGCTCGGTGCCGGGCCACCCGGCCACCGGCACGGGCTGCTGGCGCGGCGCGTAACACAGCGCATAGCTGAACGGGACGAGGTCGAGGACGTGATCGGCGTGGAGGTGGCTGATCAGGACCGCCGAGACATCGACGTAGTCGACGAGCTCGCGGAGCTTCGCGAACACGCCGTTGCCGCAGTCGAGCAGCAACACGAAGTCGCCCTCGCGAACGAGATACCCACTGCATGCACCGCCGACGTCCTGCCACGACGGTGACTTGCCGAGAACCGTGATCTCCACGCCGCTCCTCTCTGAGGTCTGACACTCTAATCGCGTGGCCGTAGCCCACGTGCAGATGCCGTTGCTGCTCGCGGCCGAAAGCACGCGTTTCGACGCGTCGCTGTTGGCGCTCGGGTGCCTGCTCATTATCGGCGCGCTCGTGAGCGGCCTCGCGCAGCGAAGCTTCCTTTCGCTGACGGCGCTGTTCGTGGTCATCGGCTTCGCGCTTGGCCCCGGGGGCACCGATGTCATCCACCTCGACGCGCGCTCGTCGTTCGTCGGCGGCCTCGCCACCGTCGCCCTGATCGTGATCCTGTTCCGCGACGGCCTCGAGGTCGACGGCGAGATGCTCCAGCGCCACTGGCGACTGCCGCTGCGAAAGCTCGTCCTGGCGATGCCGCTGACGGCGATCATCATCGCGGTCGCCGCCCACGTGATCACCAACCTGACGTGGACCGAGTCGTTCCTGCTCGGCGCGCTCCTCTCCCCCACCGATCCGGTTCTGTCCTCGACCGTCGTCACGAATCCCCGCGTCCCCGCCATCATCCGTCACTCGCTGAACCTCGAGTCCGGACTCAACGACGGCCTCGCGCTCCCGGCGGTGCTCGCGTTCGCGGCAGCGCTCTCGCTCAACCGACACTTCGTGTGGTGGCGGTTCGTCCTCGAGGACGTGACAATCGGGTTCGTGACCGGGCTCGTGGTGGCGCTGATCGCCGCCCGGCTGATGCCACGCGACCGTGACCTCGAGAAGGGCATCCCCGCCCATCAGCGGTCGCTGTATGCGCTCGGCGTTGCGTTCGCCACCTACGGGATCGCCGTGCTCCCGCCGCACGGCAACGGCCTCATTGCCGTGTTCGTCGCCGCGATCACGCTCGGGATCCGACGCCCCGACCTTCGCTACTACTTCGAGCGTCAGGCGGCCGATCTCGTCGAGATCGTCAAGCTCGGGATCTTCGTCGTGTTCGGATCGCTGCTGACGCTCCACGGACTGTTCGGCGACGGCTGGGCGGCGGTGGGCATCGCTGTCGTCACGCTCCTGATCGCCCGCCCGGTCGCCGTGTTCACGGCGCTCGCGGGCACGCGCGTCGACGTCGCGACCAAGGCGTTCATGTCGTGGTTCGGCCCCAAGGGTGTCGCGACGATGACCTTCTCCCTGCTCGTCCTCTCACAGCCGATCGCTGCCGGGCCCCGGATCTACAACCTCGCGGCGCTCGTCGTCTTCTGCTCGATCATCCTCCACGGGTTGACCGACCACCCGGGCGCGGAGTGGATCGCGCGACGCTCGGGGCACCCGCGTGCGAACAGCGACGACGTTAAGGAGGAGGTGCTACCGGCGCCGGTCCGGATCCAGGATCCGGCCGAGAACGATCGCGATGAGCACGAAGGCGATGAATCCGCCGATCAGGGGCCAGTACACGGCGACAACCATATCTGAGCTTCCGGAGTGAGCGCGGAACGGGTCTCGCGATACGGGTCAGGCATCTGTGATTGCGCCGCAGCCGATGGCCTGACGGTTGACGCGACGCCATGGGTTGCACGCCGGTCGGGCAAAGGTCCGGAGTACGCCCTCCCACTCCGAGACGGCGTCCTGACCGGCCTGGGCCGCCCGGTTCGCCGCGATGGTCCGTACGCCGCCGCTGCTGCTGAGCGCCTGCCGGGTATAGCCGGCCTGTTGACGGAGATCGTGCACGAAGGCTCGCCGGCGACGCGACGCGGCTGGACCCGAGGCCGGAATCCCGCTCGCGCGGTCGGCGGTGCAGTCGAGGACCCGCACGAGGTTGCGTTCCCCCTCGAGCAGGGGCCGGCGATGACCGCGCGAGACGAAGAACGCGCCCGCGTCCCACTTGGTCATGTCGTCGAACACCTGGCCGAACAGGTAGAGGAACACCCACGAGGCATTCTGGCCGCGGCCAGGTGGAGCGAAAGGCGTCGGCGGGCAGCTGCGGCCAAGCGACTCGTACGGCTCAGCCGGGGCGGGATCGTCCGGGATGCACGGCTCGCTGCTCGTGTCGACGTGCATCGGCATTGACGCCGGGGCGCCGTAGATCGCGGCGTTGACGTACACCACCCGGATCTCGCCGGGCCATCGGTGGGCATCGGGGGACGGTCGACCAACGCAGAACCTCGCGCTCCCACCGGTCGACCAGTCGTGAAGCGCGCCGTTGTACAACACCCAGAAGCGGCCGTTCCGGCCGGCCCCGTCCGCGGTAAACGTGACCTGGCGGACGCCGCCGCTGAGATGGTAGGTGTCGAACCACGCCGCGACGCGCTGGGCGGTGAACGTCGCCTCAGCGCCGGCGAGGCCGACGACCGACGGGGGCGGATCGACCCGGGGTCCGGTGGGACCAGACGGCTGCTGGCTCGGCTCGAGCATGTGCTCGGCCCAGAAGCGGCCGAGGTCGTCGGCAAACGACTGGCTCCGGGCCGCCAGGATGCCGGCGAGGTTGTCGGTCACCTCCGCGGACGGAGTCGGGGTCCGAGCGGTGCGCTGGATCATCTCGCGCACGAAGGAGTACACGTCCACCCGCGTCCCGAGACGGAGCGCCAGCCACTGTATGAAGCGAAATGCTCCGTATTCATGGGCCTCCTCGCTGCCGCTGCCCTGAAACGAATCAAGCGAAATGGAGGGATCGCCGAAGAACGCTTGATCGCGTAGCGCTCGCTGGACAGGGTCCGGCGCGACGAGGCTCGCGAAATACTCGGCCGTGGCCTCCATGAACCAGTTGTCCCGTATCGGCATGTCCGCGGTTCCGCTTTGGAAGGCGTGTGCGAGCTCGTGGGCGAGGATCCCGGGCAACGAGCCGAAGCCGCGGAGCAGATAGTCGGAGGCGAGCACAATCGCGTTGGCGTCGCGCTCGGTGCAGATGGGTGCCGTGAAACCACCGAAGTCACTGGGTAGGTCAGGCACGAGGAAGACCCGAAAGGGCAGTCGAGACCCGGCTTCGTTGGGAGCGAGGACGGTTCCGTCATGGGCCCCGTCCGCAAACCAGCTCCGGTAGCTCGGCAGGAAGAGCCCGCTCAACGGGGCTTGAAGCGAGGTGGCCTGTGCGTCCGCGCTACCGTCGGCCGGTGCCCGGATTTCGAACGTGTCCGCCGCGTCGCTGACGGTGGTGGCGACGTCATAACCGGCCGGGTCGTAGTTGATGCAGGCCCCGCGCGGGCTGTACGCCTGCCCGATGTTGGCGACGTGCGCCCGTGCCCCGCGGCCGGCGCTCCAGCCGACGAGCTGGGATCCCGCGCCCGTGTCGCAGAAGATGACGCCGTCTCGGCTCGGCCGCCCCGCGAGCGTGTACAGGAAGGAAGCCCGCAACTGCCCCTGGGCGCTTCGACCTCTGACGGTCCCAACCACGACGACGCGTGGCGCGCCCGATCCGACGGCGTCCGAGAACCGTCCGTGCTGGAGCGGCACGCCCCTTAGCGTCACGGTCCGCCGGATCCGCTCGCCGTCGTTGCATCCGGCCGAGACGGTCACCCGGATCGAGGCGAGCCGGTTGCCGCGGAGCTTCATGCTGATCGCCGTCCGCTGTGTCGTCCGGCCACTCAACGTCGCGGCGTGAGCGACCGCGGGGCCGACCCCAGCCACCAAGACAGAGGACGCAATCGCGAGTCCCTTCGCACGTCGGCTTCCTGCCCTCGATCCAGCCCCCATTTGGGGCAAGCCTACTTCGCGGCGGACCTACGCGTGAAGGGCGACCTGTTCACTCGCCGTCGGGAACGCATAGGCGACCTGAAGCCGGCGTTCCTGGCGGAACACGAAGCGCATCTGACGCGGTGGGCGCAGCCCGTCCGGGTGCGCCGGGCGGAAGGTTGCGCAGGGTCCGCTCTCCGACACCGCGCAGAGCGAATTCTCATGAAAAAAGCACGTCTCACAGCTCGGCTTCGCCGGGTTTGCCCGCCTATCTGCCATCTCTCTCCAGCACCCCGTTGTGGTCGGTGGCCGCGACTGCGACCTCGCTCATCAAAGCGAACTTCACCCCCCTCGCGCAACGCCGATTCCCGGAAAACGCAAGAAACTCTCGCGAAGGTAAATACCTGCAAATAGCGGGCCTTTAGAAAGCGGCACCGAGAACCTCCCGCATTTTCCGTAGCTTTCTGACGCGATGACACCCGATGGCCCGACGCTGATCTCGCTCGCCGACTTTGAGCGCGTGGCGGAGGAGGTGCTTGAGCCTGGCGCGCTCGCCTATTACGCCGGCGGCGCGACCGACGAGGTGACGATGCGCGACAACGTCGCGGCGTGGCAGCGGATCGCAGTCGTGCCGCGGGTGCTCGTGGGTGCCGATCAGCGAGACCCGAGCGTGACCTTCCTCGGCCGACGGCGCCCCCACCCGCTGATCCTCGCGCCGACCGCGTCCCAGCGGCTCGCCCACCCGGACGGCGAGCCCGCCGCCGCCCGGGCCGCCGCGGCGACCGGCGCGGTGGTCACGGTCTCAACGTACGCGTCGGCGACGCTGCCCGAGGTCGCCCAGGCCGCCCCGGACGCGACCCGGTGGTTTCAGCTCTACGTGTTCCGCGATCGCGGCATCAGCCGCGAGCTCATCGCCCAGGCGGTCGCGCACGGGTACGAAGCGCTCGTCATCACGGTCGACCTCCCCGTCATCGGCGTGCGCGAGCGCGAGCTGCGCTGGCCGGTCGAGGCCGAGGTTGCCGCGCCGATGGCCGACGCGTGGCTGGCCGGGACGGGCGGGGATTCGCTGACGCCGTCGGAGATCGCCTCGGGCACCGATGCCGGGTTGACGTGGGCGGACATCGAGGCGTTCGCCACCGAAAGCACGATCCCGGTGATCGTCAAGGGCATCCTCGCACCCGAGGACGCAGTGCTCGCCGCCGAGCATGGGGCGCGAGGGGTCGTCGTCTCCAACCACGGCGGGCGGCAGCTGGACACGGTCCTCGCCAGTGCCGACGCGCTCGGTCCGGTCGTCGAGGCCGCCGGGGACCGGGTCGACGTGCTCGTCGACGGCGGGATCCGCCGCGGGACCGATGTCCTCAAGGCGCTCGCGCTCGGCGCGCGGGGCGTGCTCGTCGGGCGCCCGATCCTGTGGGGGCTGGCCGCCGGCGGCGCGGCGGGCGCCACCCAAGTGCTCGAGATCCTGCTCGCGGAATTCGACACCGCGCTCGCGCTGAGCGGCGCGCTCCGGGCGGACGCGGTCGACAGGCGCTTTATCGCCGCCCGCCACCGGGTAGGCCCCGGCTCGTGAACACGCTCGTCACCGGCGTCAGCGGCTACGTCGGGTCACGCCTCGTCCCCCGGCTGCGCCGGGACGGACACGCGGTGCGCGGCCTCTCCCGTGGTCGGCGTGATCCCGGTCTCGGCATCCCGATGGTGACCGGTGACGCCGTTACCGGAGTCGGTCTCGCGGAGGCCCTTGAGGGGATCGACGTCGCCTACTTCCTGATCCACTCGATGGAGCAGGCACCGAACGGCGAGGCGACGTTCGCCGCCCGCGAGGCCGCGGCCGCGGAGAACTTCGCGCGGGAGGCCCGCGCCGCCGGGGTGGGCCGGATCATCTACCTCGGGGGGCTCGTGCCGGCGAGCACCGCGCCCTCCGCGCATCTCGCCAGCCGACTCGCCGTCGAGGAGGCGCTGCTCCAGACCTCAGACTGCGCGGTCGCCTTTCGGGCCTCGATCGTGATCGGCGCCGGGTCGCGCTCGTTCCGCTTCCTCGTGCACCTCGTCGAGCGCCTCCCGGTCCTCGCCGTGCCCGGGTGGGGGGAGAACCGCACGCGGCCGATCGACGAACGCGACGTGATCGAGGTGCTCGCCCGCGCGGCGACGGCCGACGACGTCTGCGGGGAGTCGTTCGACATCGGCGGCCCCGATGTCGTCACCTACGCCGGGCTGATCGACCGCATCCGCCACCACATGTTCATCGACCGACCGACGATCGGTCTCGGCCGGCTGACGCTGACGCCGATCGCGAGCCGGGTGGCGTCGGTGATCGCCGGTGAGGACCACGAACTGATCGGTCCCCTGATGGAGGGCCTCGAAGCCGACCTGTTGCCGCGCGATGACCGAGCGGAAGAGATGCTCGGCGTGCGCATGCACTCGCTGGACCGCGCGATCGAGCATGCCCTGCGCGAATGGGAAGCCGACGAGACGCTCGCAGCGAGGTAGCGAAGTGGTTACTGTCTGGCGCCGATGAGCGAAGTAACGACCGATATCGAGATCGATGCGCCGATCGAGCGGGTCTGGGAAACGATCATGGACCCGCGGCGATTGGGCGACTGGGTCACCATCCACCGCGATGTCAGAAAGATCTCTGACCTCCCGCTCGTGCAGGGTTCAACGATGGAACAGGTCCTCCACATGCGCGGGTTGTCGTTTCACGTCAAATGGACGCTGGTTGACGTGCGCGAGCCCCATAACGCCGAGTGGGAAGGTCGCGGGCCGGGGCATTCCAAGGCGCTCATCCGGTACGAGCTTGAGAACAGCGAGGACGGCCGGACGCACTTTCACTACACGAACGAGTTTCAGACTCCGGGCGGTCGTCTCGGAAATGCCGCTGGCCGCGTGATCGTCGGCGCCGCCTCCGAGCGCGAGGCGTCGAAGTCACTGTCCCGGCTGAAGTCGCTCCTCGAGCGGGACTGACCTCGTTTCCGGGGTATTGCGCCTGACACAACGGCGCAAGCAACTGTGCAGACGGGTACGGTTTGGCGCACATCAGCGGGGCTTTTGTGGCTGCCTGTGTAAGGTGTCTATTGCCCTATCAGTCAAATCCCTCGGAGGGAGCACCCGTTGGCAGAATTCGTTGACAGTACGGTGAAGGAGATTGACGGCCGGCTGAGCGAGCTCAAGGAAGAGGTCGCAAAGCTCGAGGCCGCGCGTGCCGCACTCGTCGGCGGTCGCCGTGGACCGGGACGTCCGCCGGGCTCTGTGTCACGCCCGGTGCGGAAACGCACCGGCCGCGGCCCCGGTCGCCCGCGCGGCCGCCGCAGTGGTGGCACACGTGCCGCCCAGGCGCTCGAGCTTGTCCGCACTCAGCCCGGGATCACGATCCCGCAGATCGCCGAATCTTTGAAGATCGAGCCGAACTATCTGTACCGCGTCATGCCCAAGCTCGTCAGTGACGGCGAGGTCAAGCGCGACGGCCAGGGTTGGCACCCGGCCGATCAGTCCTAGCATCCGGCCGCCGCGCGGCGGCCGCGAGTTGGTTGTCAAAGGTCACCCACCGCGGGAGCGCGGTGGGTGACCGTTGACTGTTAAACGAGGCCGAGCTGCTTGACGGCGTCGCGCTCTTCCTTGAGCTCGCCGATCGTTGCGTCGATCCGGCCACGGGAGAAATCGCTGATCTCCAGCCCCTGGACGATCTCGTAAGTGCCGCCCGCGCAGGTCACCGGGAAGCTCGAGATCACACCCTCCTCGACGCCGTAGGAGCCGTCGGAGGGAATCGCCATCGACACCCAGTCGCCGCTCGGTGTTCCGAGGACCCAGTCGTGCACGTGATCGACGGCCGCGTTCGCGGCGGATGCCGCGCTCGAGGCGCCGCGCGCCTCGATGATCGCCGCCCCGCGCTTCTGCACCGTCGGGATGAAATCGTTCTCCAGCCACGACTGATCATTGACGAGTTCCGCGGCATCCTGAGAACCCACCTTCGCGTGGAAGATGTCCGGGTACTGAGTTGCGGAATGGTTGCCCCAGATGGTCATATTGGTGATATCGGCGACCTGGGAACCGGTCTTCTTCGCAAGTTGCGCAATCGCCCGGTTGTGATCGAGGCGCGTCATCGCCGTGAACCGCTCACGGGGAATATCGGGAGCGTTGCTTTGGGCGATCAGCGAGTTCGTGTTGGCCGGGTTGCCCACGACGAGCACCTTGATGTCATCGGCGGCGCCCGCATTCAGGGCCTCCCCCTGGGGCTTGAAAATGCCGCCGTTGGCCTCGAGCAGATCGCTGCGCTCCATCCCCTTCGAGCGGGGACGGGCGCCGACGAGCAGCGCGATGTTGACGCCGTTGAACGCTGCCTTGGGATCGTCATGGATGTCGATGCCGTGGAGCAGCGGGAAGGCGCAGTCGTCGAGCTCCATCGCCGTACCTTCGGCGGCCTTGACGGCGGCGGGAATCTCGAGCAGGGACAGATGTACGGGGGTGTCAGGGCCAAGCAACTGGCCGCTGGCGATCCGGAAGAGAATCGCGTAGCCGATCTGACCGGCGGCGCCGGTCACCGCTACGCGGACGGGGGTGTCAGTCAATCGTTCATCTCCTGGAGCCGGTCGGAGAACACAGTGACTCGACTGTATACCCGGGCGGTTGACAACGTCGCGAGCCTGCGCGGCCCTCGCGGAATCAATCATCTAGGGTGAGAGGGCGTATGAAGATCGTCTACACCCACACCGACGAGGCCCCCGCGCTCGCGACCGCATCGCTGCTCCCGATCCTGCGCGCCTTCGCCGGCGCCGCCGACATCGAGATCGAGCTGCGCGACATCTCGCTCACGGGACGGATCCTCGCCCAGTTCCCCGACCGGCTCTCCGAGGACGATCGGATCGCTGACGCGCTCGGCGAGCTCGGCGATCTCGCGAAGACGCCGGAGGCGAACATCATCAAGCTGCCGAACATCAGCGCCTCGGTGCCGCAGTTGAAGGCGGCGATCGACGAGCTCCAAGCGCAGGGTTACGACGTTCCCGACTACCCCGAGAACCCCACCGACGATGCCGAGCGTGAGGTCCGCAGCCGCTATGACAGGGTCAAAGGCAGCGCGGTGAACCCGGTGCTGCGCCAGGGCAACTCGGACCGCCGCGCGCCGGCGTCGGTGAAGGCGTACGCCCGCAACCATCCGCACTCGATGGGCGCGTGGTCGCGTGACTGCGCCTCGCACGTGTCGACGATGAGTGACGGTGACTTCTGCGCCACCGAGCAGTCCGTGACCGTGCCGGAGGCGACGACGGTGCGGATCGAGCACGTCGCGGCCGATGGCACGACGACCGTCCTGGGGGACGAGCTGTCGCTCCAGACCGGCGAGGTGATCGACGCCTCGGTGATGCGCGCCGCCGCGCTGCAGGCATTCCTCTCCGAGCAGATCGCCGATGCCAAGGAGCGAGCTGTCCTGTTCTCCGTGCACCTGAAGGCGACGATGATGAAGGTCTCTGACCCGATCATCTTCGGCTACGCCGTGCGCGCGTACTTCGCCGATGTGTTCGAGCGCCACGGCACGGCACTGGACTCGGTCGGCGTCAACCCCGACGATGGCCTCGGCGCGCTGCTGGGCGCGATCGAGAAGCTGCCGGCGGAGGAGCGCGACGCGATTCGCGCAGCGATCAACGATGCCTACGAGCGCGGTCCCCGGCTCGCGATGGTCGACTCCGATCGCGGCATCACCAACCTGCACGTGCCGAGTGACGTGATCATCGACGCCTCGATGCCGGCGGCGATTCGCACGTCGGGGCAGATGTGGAATGCCGCGGGCGAACTCCAGGACACGAAGTACGTGATCCCCGATCACGCCTACGCCCCGCTCTACGCGGAAGCCGTCGAGCACTGCCGCGAGCACGGCGCCTTTGATCCGGCGACCATGGGGACGACGCCGAACGTCGGTCTGATGGCGATGGCCGCGGAGGAGTACGGCTCGCATGACAAGACGTTCCAGATCAGCGAGCCCGGCAATGTCCGCGTCGTCGACGGCGCCGGCGAGACGCTGATGGAGCACGACGTCGACGCGGGTGACATCTGGCGGATGTGCCAGACCAAGGACGTCGCGATTCAGGACTGGGTGCGGCTCGCCGTCGCCCGCGCCCGTGAGACCGGCGCCCCGGCGGTGTTCTGGCTTGACGAGTCACGGGCCCACGACGCCGAGCTGCTCGCCAAGGTCCGCCCGGCGCTCGCCGCCCTCGATACCGACGGCCTTCAGATCGAGATCCTCGATGTCGGCGCGGCGGCACGGTTCACGCTCGATCGGGCCCGGCGCGGCGAGGACACGATCTCTGTCACCGGCAACGTCCTGCGCGACTACCTCACCGACCTGTTCCCGATCCTCGAGCTCGGGACGAGCGCAAAGATGCAGTCGATCGTCCCACTGATCGAGGGCGGGGGGCTGTTCGAGACCGGCGCCGGCGGCTCGGCGCCCAAGCACGTGCAACAGCTGCTGCGCGAGAACCACCTGCGGTGGGACTCGCTGGGCGAGTTCCTGGCGTTGCCGCCGTCGTTCGAGCTGCTCGCCAAGACCGACGACAAGCCGAAGGCCCGGCTGCTCGGCGAGACGCTTGACCGCGCGACCGGCCGCCTGCTCGAGGAGAACAAGTCGCCATCGCGCACGACCGGCGAACTCGACAACCGCGGCGGCCACTTCTACCTCGCCCTCTACTGGGCGCGGGAGCTCGCCGAGCAGGACGAGGACGCCGCGCTCGCCGAGCGGTTCGCGCCGCTCGCCGACCGGCTGCGCGACGCCGAGGCGACGATCGTCGAGGAGCTCGGAGCGGTTCAGGGCGAGCCGGTCGACATCGGGGGCTACTACCGCCCGGACCCCGAGCGGATGGTTGCGGTGATGCGACCGAGCGCGACGTTCAACGACGCGCTGACGTCGCTGTAGCGACGGGGTGCGCTCGCTAGAGCGCGACGCCGTAGACGTCCGAGAGCTTCGCCTTGAGGTAGCTGACGAACGGACCGACCGTGATCGGTCCGCCGACGACGCGCTCAAGCAGCTCCGGCGTCGAGAACTTCGCCCCGTGCCGGTGGACGTTCTCGCGCAGCCACTCGCGCAGCGGTGAGAGCTCGCCGTCGGCGATGCGGTCGTCGAGGTCGGGCATCTCGCTGTGCGCGGCGTCCCAGAGCTGGCCGGCGATCAGGTTCCCGAGCGCATACGTGGGGAAGTAGCCGATCATCCCGCCGGACCAGTGGACGTCCTGGAGGACGCCGTCGGCGTCGTCGGTGACCTCGAGGCCGAGATAGTCATTCACGCGCGCGTTCCACGCCTCGGGGAGATCCGCGACCGCGAGCCGCCCTTCGATCAGCTCCTGCTC
Source organism: uncultured Solirubrobacterales bacterium (assembly GCA_963850335.1). GTDB lineage: Bacteria > Actinomycetota > Thermoleophilia > Solirubrobacterales > Solirubrobacteraceae > Palsa-465. The sequence goes on from CAWKKY010000007.1 coordinate 311,529, forward strand.
GAGCTCGAAGCGCAGCACGATGTGCAGTCCGTAGGTCGCCTCATCGGCCTCGACGCGGATGAACGTCGGCTCGATGTAGTTGACGGCGCGGTACAGCGCATCCGGCTCGACCGAGCTGCCGAACAGTTCGTTGATCCGCGGCGCGAGGACCCCGCTGAAGGCGCGCCCACGGCCGACCATGTTCTCCCACATCCGGCTCTGTGACTCGTGGAGCCCCAGCGACTCGCCGTGCCCGAGCGGAGTGCGCCGCAGCGCATCGGCGATCCCGTCCTCGTAGAGCCCGTGACCGCATTCGTGCATCGCGCCATAGAGGCCGGAGGCGTAGTACGGCTCCTCCCAGCGCGTCGTGATCCGCACGTCGCCGGCGCCGATCCCGGTCGCGAACGGGTGCACGGTGTCGTCCATCCGCCACCCGGTGCGGTCAAAGCCCATCAGCCCGAGCACCTGCGCGACGAGCTCGCGCTGCCGGTCGATCGGGAACGAGCCGTGGAGGATCGAGGGATCGACGCTGGCGCGGTGCTCGGCGAGCGTCGCGATCAGCGGCACGAGCTCGCTCTTGAGGTCATCGAACAGCGACCGCACCTGCGCGGACTTCATGCCCGGCTCGAAGTCGTCGAGCAGGACGTCGTAGGGGACATCGAACTCATCGAAGCAGTCGACGTACTGGCGGGCGAGCTCAAGGTTGTGGGTGAGATACGGCACGAACGCCGCGAAATCCGAGTTCTGGCGAGCCACGACCCACGCCTCCTGGCCGAGCGAGGCGGCGCGCGCGATGTCGGCCGCGAGCTCAGTGGGAACTCGCCGCGCCTTCTCGTAGTGGCGGCGCGTCACCCGGATGAGGCTCGCGTCATCGCTCTCCGGCGAGGCGCCGTCAAGCTCGGCCGCCGCCGCGTCGAGCAGCTGGCCGGTCTCTTCGGCGACGAACATCTCGTGACGAATCCGCTCGACCGTCGCCATCGATTCGGCGCGCGAGGACCCGCCGCGCGGCGGCATCATCGTCTGCTGGTCCCAGCCGAGCAGGCCGGCGGTGTTGCGGAGGTCCTCAAGCTCGCCGAGACGGGCTCGAAGCTGCTGCAGGGAATCACTCACGGGGTCTGTCTCCAAGGAGGGGGGACGCTTGCATCGTTATATCCGGGCGGGGCTGCTGTGACACCATTGCAGCATGTTCCGACGTACCGGTTCGATCAAGCTCATGGACGTGGCGGGAATCCGCATCGGGGTGGATGCCGGATGGCTGCTGACGCTGTTCATCGTGATCATCTACCTGTCACCGTCGTTTCGGGCCACGCTGCACAGCTCGGACGGTGTCGCGTACCTCACGACGGTCATCAGCGCGCTGCTGTTCTTCTTCTCGCTGATCGTGCACGAGCTGGGCCACGCGATCGTCGCCCGGCGCCAGGGGATCGAGGTCAAGAACATCCAGCTGTTCCTGTTCGGCGGGCTGACCCAGATGTCGCGGGACGCCAATTCGCCGGGCGAGGAGTTCAAGATCGCCGCCGCCGGTCCGGCCGCCACCGCGCTCATGGTGGTCGTGTTCGCCGTGATCGACCTGGCGATCGTCGGTCCCCACCGGCTCTGGCACGCGTTCCTGCTCGACAGCGACATCCAGGTCACGCCGGTGCTGCTCTCGCTCAGCTGGCTGCTGTTGATGAACCTGATCGTGCTCATCTTCAACCTCGTGCCCGCATTCCCGCTCGACGGCGGCCGGATCGCCCGTGCGATCGTGTGGAAGACGACCGGCGACAAGCGCAAGGGAACCCGCGCGGCGGCGATGGCCGGCCAGGGGTTCGCGGTCGTGCTCGCCGGTTTGGGCGTCTTCCTGTTGCTCCACGGCTCCGGGCTCGGCGGGCTGTGGTTGATCATGCTCGCCTTCCTGCTCTACCAGGCGGCGCGCGCCGCGCTCGTGCAGACCGCGATCACCGCGCGCATCGAGGGCGTGCGGGTCGCCGACATCATGGATCGCCAGCCGGTGGCGATCCCATCCGGCACCGCGGTGTCGCAGGCGATCGACGAGTACTTCCTGCGCTACGGGTGGTCGTGGTTCCCGGTGGTCGACGAGACCGGTCACTTCGTCGGGATCGCTCGCCAGGAGCCGGTGCAGGCCGCCATCGATGCCGGAGAGGGGTGGCTGACCGTCGACTCGATGCTCGAGTCCGAGGAGGGCGGCAAGTGGTGGGTCAACGAGGACCGGCCGCTCACCGAGCTGCTCGCCTCCGAGACGCTCGGGCGGCTCGGGGCACTGATGGCGGTTGACGGCGAGGGCGTGCTCCAGGGCGTCGTCACCGTCGAGCAGGTACGCCGGGCGCTCCAGTCCGCGGTCGGCACGCCGGCCGGGTAGACGCCCACGGAGGTCCAGCGCGATCGGCGCGCGTTGCGGGCGGCGTGGCGTGTGTCGAGTTCGCGCGCTTCCATTCGTCACATGGATGTGTCGCATTCCATCGAGACGGTGTTCCGTGAGGAGCGGGCGCGGGTCCTTGCCGCGCTCGTGCGCAGCCTCCGCGACGTCGAGCTCGCCGAGGACTGTCTCCAGGAGGCGTTCGCCGCGGCGCTCGTCACCTGGGAGCGGCGGGGCGTGCCGGAGGCGCCCGCGGCATGGCTGTTGACCGTCGCCCGCAACCGGGCGATCGATCGGCTGCGCCACCAGCGCACGGGCGAGGAGAAGCTCGCGACGCTCGGCGCGGCCAGTGCGATGGAGGAGACGATGACCGAACCGTTCGCTGACGCGCTCGCCGAGGTCGGCGACGAGCGGCTCAGTCTGCTCTTCACCTGCTGCCATCCCGCGCTCGCCCCCGACGCCCGGGTAGCGCTCACGCTCCAGGTCGTCGGCGGGCTCACGGGCGCCGAGATCGCCCGCGCGTTCCTCGTCCCGGAGACGCGGATGTCGCAGCGGCTGGTGCGCGCCAAGCGCAAGATCCGCGACGCGGCGATCGCCTTCGAGGTGCCCGCCGACGCGGCGCTGCCAGACCGCCTCGCCGGGGTGCTCTCGGTGATCTACCTCATCTTCAACGAGGGCTACGCGGCGACCGCCGGCGACGGGCTGCTGCGCGACGAGCTGTGCGCCGAGGCGATCCGGCTCGGCAAGCTCCTCGCCGCCCTGATGCCCGACGAACCCGAGGCCCTCGGCCTCGTCGCACTGATGTTGCTCCAGGACTCCCGCCGCGCCGTGCGTGTTGATCCCCGTTCTGGATCACTCGTGCGGCTCTCCGACCAGGACCGATCGCGCTGGGACACCCGGGCGATCGACGAGGGCGTCCGGGTGCTGACCGCGGCCCTGCGCCGGCGGCGCCCGGGGCCCTACCAGCTCCAGGCGGCGATCGCCGCCGCGCACGCCCGGGCGGGCTCGGCGGCCGCGACCGACTGGGACGAGATCGCGCGGCTGTACTCGGCCCTCTACGCGGTCTCGCCGTCGCCGGTCGTGCTGCTGAACCGAGCGGTCGCGATCGGCGAGGCGGGCGATGTCGCGGGCGCCCTGGAGATCGTCGACGGTCTGGACGGCCTCGGGGACTACCACCTGTTCCACGCCACCCGAGGCGAGCTGCTCGCCCGGCTCGGGGACTCGGCCGCCGCCTGCGACGCTCTTGAACGAGCGCTCAATTTAACGCGCAACCCGGGGGAGCGGGCGTTCCTGGAGCGGCGGCTACACGAGCTCGGCGGCTGATCGGCGGTGCGGGCGGGCGGCTGCGGGTCCCCCTCGCGGCCGTCGTCGACTGGCGAACGGCGCATCGAGAGGCTCGGGGTACGGGTCGCTGGGCATTAGGTGCCCTATAGGGGACTGGAGGCCCATAGGTTTCCGGGTCTCTGGGCCTCAGTGTTGCTATAGCCCCACTCAGGCCCATACCCCTCGGGCAGAACAGCGCTCCATGCGACGGATGCGAAGACGCTGATCCTCCGCGGCGAGGTACCGCAAGGCGGCCGACGGGCCGCCTTCCATAGAATCGTCGCTTGTGCCTTCCCATGACGTCTTGATCATCGGTGCCGGCCTTGCCGGCCAGAGAGCTGCACTGGCTGCGGCCCAGTCCGGTGCGACGGTGGCGATCATCTCGAAGGTCCACCCCGTGCGATCGCACTCGGTCGCCGCTGCCGGCGGCATCAACGCCGCTCTCAATCCGGAGGACACGTGGGAGTCCCACGCGTTCGACACGGTCAAGGGCTCGGACTACCTCGGGGATCAGGACGCAATCGAGATCATGTGCCGCGAAGCGCCGGACGAGATCCTCTGGCTCGAGCACGCCGGTGTCACCTTCCACCGCAACGAGAACGGAAATCTCGGAACCCGCGCGTTCGGCGGCGCCTCAGCCGCCCGCACCTACTACGTCGCGGACATCACCGGCCACGCGATCCTCCACGTGCTCTACGAGCAGCTGATGAAGTACAGCGACTCGATCGATCGCTACGAGGAATGGTTCACGACCGACCTCCTCCAGAACGACGAGGGTCACTGCATCGGCGGGATCGCGCGGAACCTGCGCGACGGCCACCTCGAGGTGTTCAACGCGAAGGCGACGATTCTCGCCTCCGGCGGCGCCGGCCAGGCCTACAAGCCGACGACGAACGGTCTGATCGTCACCGGCGACGGGATGGCCCAGGCGTACCGGCTCGGCGCTCGGCTGATGGACATGGAAATGATCCAGTACCACCCGACGACGCTGCTCGGCAACGGTCTGCTCATCACCGAGGGGGCCCGCGGCGAGGGCGCCTGGCTGCTCAACGGCCAGGGCGAGCGCTTCATGGAGAAGTACGCGCCGAACAAGCTCGAGCTCGCCTCGCGCGACGTCGTCTCGCGCGCCGAGCAGACCGAGATCAACGAGGGCCGCGCGTTCCCCGACGGCGGCATCGCGCTCGATGTCACCAAGGTCCCGAAGCGGCGCACGCTCGAGGCGCTCCGCGAGATCGTCAACATCGGCCGCGACTTCGCGGGGGTCGACATCACCCGCGAGCCGATCCACATCAAGCCCGGCCAGCACTACATCATGGGCGGCGTCAAGACCGACGTCGACGGTCAGACGACCGTGCCCGGGTTGTATGCGGCCGGTGAGGTCGCGTGCGTTTCGGTGCACGGCGGCAATCGGCTCGGGGCGAACAGCCTGCTCGACACGCTGATCTTCGGCCGACGCTCCGGTGACCACGCGGGTCGCCGCGCGAACAGCATCCCGATGCCCTCGACCCCCGCCTCCGCGATCGACGACGTGCAGAAGTCGATCGACGCGATCATCAACCGGGACGCGGGCGGCGGCCGACGGGTCTCGGCGATCAAGCACGAACTCGGCGAAACGATGGACAAGTACGTCGCGGTGTTCCGTGACGCCGAGGGCCTCGCCACGGCCCACGAGATTGTCCGTCGGCTCAAGGAGGAGTCCAAGACGGCCGTCATCGATGACCGGGGCACGGTGTTCAACCAGGACGTGATCGGAGCGATCGAGCTCGGGTACATGCTCGACTGCGCCGAAGCCACGATCGTCGGCGCGGAGGAGCGCAAGGAGTCACGGGGCGCCCAGAGCCGCACGGACTTCCCCGGCCGCAACGACGACGATTGGCTCAAGCACATCGACATCTCGGTGAACGGCGGTGACGTGCCGCAGGTGAGCTACTCGCCGGTCACCATCACCAAGTGGGAACCGCAGGAAAGGACCTACTAAGTGCCTGAGTACACGCTGAGAATCCGCCGTTTCGACCCCCAGTCCGGCGAGGCCGCGTACTGGGACGACCACAAGGTCGACATGCCGGAGACGCAGTCGGTGCTCGACGCGATCCTCAAGATCCGCGACGAACAGGACGGGTCGGTTGGAATCCGCTGCTCCTGTCAGCAGGCGATCTGCGGCTCGTGCGGCGTGCGGATGAACGGCAAGCCGGGACTGGCGTGTAACACCCACCTCCGGGAGGCCGCCGATCGCGCTCACCGGGTGGCCGGCATGAACGGCGCCAGCGAGGACGACGCGGAGAACGGCCCGGTGATCACCGTCGAGCCGATGGGCAACATGCCGGTCATCAGGGACCTGATCGTCGACATGGACGCGGTCCACTGGAAGAAGATCCAGCGCGTGACGCCGTGGCTGCTCGCGAAGCAGCCGGTGCCCGAGCGGGAGTACATCGTTCCCCACGACAACATGGTCGACGTCACGCAGACGATGGCGTGCATCCAGTGCGGCGCCTGCGTGTCGGACTGCCTCTCGATGGAGATCGACCCGCTGTTCGTCGGCCCGGCGGCGCTCGCCAAGGCCTACCGGTTCGTCGGTGACCCGCGGGACGCGGAGCACTTCAGCCGGCTCAAGGACCTGAGCGAGGACCAGCACGGCATCTACGACTGCACGCACTGCTTCAACTGCATCGACGCCTGCCCCAAGGGCGTCGATCCGATGAGCCAGATCATGCGCCTGCGGCGTAAGGCCGGGTCGGACTTCGACATCAAGGACCGGAACAACGGGTACTCCCACGAGCACGCGTTCGTGAAGAACATCCGTCGCAACGGCATCCTCCACGAGCCCGATCTGCTCGCTGACTCCTACGGCGGCAAGTTCCATCCGGCCGCCGGCAAGGAGCTCGCGAGCGGCGTGCCGACCGCGCTGAAGGGCCTGATGCGCGGGAAGATGACGCCGAAGACGGCGCTGTTGCATACGCATAAGGCGCCGAAGGAGGTCAAGCAGATCTTCGACACGATCGAAGGTCGCAAGGACCGCGTCGAGCTCAACCTGTACGTCGTCGGCTACGAGGACGACCCAACGGAGCTGCACGCGCCGCACACCGACCTGCCGACGCCGCTGCATCCGGAGGCCGAGGCCTCGGAGGGCGCGTCGGCCTAGGCGTCGTCCGGCGGTCGCCGCCGTCCGCGGCCCAGCAGCCGCCGCCCGAGCTTCGCCAGCGGGTCATACCGGCGATCGACGAGCCGCTCCTTGAGCGGGATGATCGCGTTGTCGGTGATGTGGATGCCCTCGGGGCAGACTTCGCTGCAGCACTTCGTGATGTTGCACAGCCCGAGGCCGCCGTCGTCGGCGACGAGGTCGATCCGGTCTGCGGTGTCGAGCGGGTGCATCTCGAGGCTCGCCACTCGGACGAGGAAGCGCGGGCCGAAGTAGCGGTCGCGCATCCGGTGGTCGCGGAGGATGTGGCAGACGTCCTGGCAGAGGAAGCACTCGATGCACTTGCGAAACTCGGCGACGCGGTCGACGTCCTCCTGGCCGATCGACCAGTCGGTGTCCGGCGCCGGGGTGAACGGTGGGATGCCGCTTGTTCACCTCGTAGTTCCACGAGACGTCGGTGACGAGATCACGCACGAGCGGGAACGCCTTGAGCGGCTCGACGGTGATCGGCTGATCCTCCGGCAGGTGATCGAGCCGGGTCTTGCACATCAGGCGCGGTGAGCCGTTGACCTCGGCGCTGCACGACCCGCACTTGGCGGCCTTGCAGTTCCAGCGCACGGCGAGGTCCTTCGCCTGGTGGCGCTGGATCTCGAGCACCGCGTCGAGGACGACCATGCCGGTCTCGGTCTCGACCTCGTAGTCGACGAGCTCGCCGTCGTCCTTTCCGCGCCACAGCCGTAGGGTCCGCTTGCTCATACGCGCTCCGCCTCTTTCCGCGCGTCGACGAGCTCCGTCAGATGCGCCGCTTTGATGACCGGCCGAGGTTCCACCTGCATCCCGTCCGGCGATTTGCGCACGACGATGTTGTGAGCGCCCCAGTAGGGATCGAACTCCGGGAAGTCGAGCCGCGAGTGGGCGCCGCGGCTCTCGTGCCGCAGCTGCGCGGCACGCGCGACCGCCTCGGAGACGATCAGCATGTTGCGCAGATCGCGGCACAGCTGCCAGCCGCCGTTGTAGACGCGCTCCGGGGAGGACGCTCGGACCCCCGCCGCCCGGTCGCGGAGCCGCTCGATCGCGGTCAGCGCCGTCTGCAGGTGCGCGGCCTCGCGGAAGATCCCGACGTCGAGCTGCATCGTCGCCTGGAGCTCGGCGTGGAGCTCGTAGGGGTCCTCGCCTGGGCCCTCGAGGTAGCCGAGCAGCTCAGCTTCGGCGTCGCCGACGGCGGCGTCATCGAGCGCGGGGGCGGGCGAGCTCGCCGCATGCGCGGCCGCCCCGAGGCCGGCGCGCCGGCCGAACACGAGCAGGTCCGAAAGGGAGTTGCCGCCGAGACGGTTGGCGCCGTTCATTCCGCCGGTGCACTCGCCCGTCGCGAACAGGCCGGGTACCCGGCTCGCGCCGGTCTCGCCGTCGACGCTCACCCCACCCATCATGTAGTGGCAGGTCGGGCCCACTTCCATCGGCTCACGTGTGATGTCGACGCCCGCGAGCTCCAGGAACTGGTCATACATGCTCGGCAGCCGGGTCTTGACGGTGTCGGCCGGGAGATGGGACACGTCGAGGAAGACACCGCCGTGGGGTGTCCCACGCCCCTCGCGGACCTCGGTGTAGATCGCGCGGGCGACGACGTCGCGCGTGGAGAGCTCAAGCCGCTTGGGGTCGTAGCGCTCCATGAACCGCTCACCCTCGACGTTCCGCAGGATTCCGCCCTCCCCCCGGACCGCCTCGGTGACGAGCAGCCCGATCACCCCGGGCGGCCACACCATCCCGGTGGGGTGGAACTGGATGAACTCCATGTCGATCAGCTCGGCGCCCGCTTCGTAGGCGAGGGCGTGACCGTCGCCGGCGTTCTCTCCGGAGTTCGAGGTGATCTTCCAGCACCGGCCGGCGCCGCCCGTCGCGAGGATGACCGCCGCGGCCTCGAGCACGATGAAGGTCCCGGTTTCACGGCGGTAGCCGAACGCACCACACACACGGTCACCGTCTTTGAGCAGCCGCGTGATCGTGCACTCCATGAACACGTCGACGCCGGAGTGCACAGTCTTGTCCTGGAGGGTGCGGATGAGCTCGAGCCCGGTCCGGTCACCGATGTGCACCAACCGCTTGTGCGTGTGACCCCCGAACGCACGCTGATCCATCCGCCGATCTGGCGTGCGGTCAAAGATGCCGCCCCATTGCTCGAGTTCGGCCACCCGGTCGGGTGCCTCCTGGGCATGCAGTTCGGCCATGTGCCAGTTATTGACGTACTTGGCACTGAACATCGTGTCCTGAAAGTGGACCTGCCAGTTGTCCTCGGGGTCGACGTTCCCGAACGCCGCGGCGACCCCGCCCTCGGCCATCACCGTGTGGGCCTTGCCGAGCAGGGACTTGCACACGAGGCCGGTGTGTGCGCCAGCTTCGACCGCCGCGATGGCCGCGCGCAGCCCGGCGCCACCCGCCCCGATCACGAGCACGTCGTAGCGGTGGCGCTCGACATCCCCGTGAGGCACCATTAGAAGATCCTCGGGTCGTGGAACACGCCCGACGCGGCGAGCCGGATGTAGAGGTCGGTCAGGGCCACGGTCGTGAGACTGAACCAGGCCCATTGCATGTGACGGCCGTTGAGCACGCTGACGCCACGCCACAGCTTGTGCCGGGTTCGCGCTCGAGTGGAGCAGGTGAAGCAGTCAAGCCGTCCGCCGATCAGGTGGCGGACCGAGTTGCAGCCGAACGTGAACAACGAGATCAACACCACGTTGAGGAGCATGATCAGCGACCCGAGCCCGACGCCGAACTCGAGCGATCCGTGGGCGTCTGTGAACAGGAATGCCCGGCCCGTGTCGTACCAGAGGAATCCGAGCACGATCACCGCCAGGTACATGAAGTACCGGTGGACGTTCTGGAGGATGAACGGCAGCTTTGTCTCGCCGGTGTAGGGGCGCCGACGCGGCGGTGCCGCCACCGCGCACGCCGGCGGCGTGCGGAAGAACGCGCGATAGTACGCCTTGCGGTAGTAGTAACACGTGGCCCGAAAGCCGAGCGGGACCCACACGACGAAGAACGCGTAGGTGAACGAGATATGCAGGCCGAAGCTCTTCAGGTCCGGCGAGTAGAACGGCGATAGGTAGCGGGCGCCGCCGCCGGTGTACAGGTAGTCGGTGCCCATCGCGGCGACGACGATCGAGTAGACGCCAAAGACGCCCAGTCCGATCGCAGTCGCGAGCGGAGCGGCCCACCACCGATCGGTCCTCTCGGTAGTGCCGAAACGCGGGGGTGAAACGGCGCCGGAACTCATTCGGTCAAGCTAGCGGAGGGGTCGCTGCGCACCCTCCGTACGCACTACGGAGGCCGTCCGCGGGGAACCGCGCGCGCCGGTCTCGGGGTAACATGGGCGGTCAGGATGGCGCTCCGCACCCCGAGGACCTGTCGCCTTCGGAGCGGCGTCCGGCTGCCCGAAGAAAGCGAGAATTGATGAAGGTTGCCTATTGGCCCGGCTGTGTCAGCCGGGGATTCACCCCGGAGTTGCATGGCTCGATGGCGAAGGTCGCGCCGCTGCTCGACATCGAACTGATTGAGCTTGATCGCGCCGCGTGCTGCGGTGCCGGCGTCATTGCGGAGCACAACCAGGAACTCGCCGACACGCTCAACGCGCGCACGTTCGCCCTCGCTCAGAAGACCGACGGCGAGATGATGATGAACATCTGCTCGACGTGCCAGGGCGCCCAGTCGGAGTGCCAGGAGCGGCTCGATGCGAACACCGACTACCGCGATCAGATCAACCAGACCCTGTCCGAAGAGGGCCTCGTCTACGAGAAGGGTCTGACGAACAAGAATTTCCTGTGGCTGCTCGTCGAGGAGATCGGGCTCGACGCGCTGAAGTCGAAGGTCAAGCGCCCGCTCACCGATCTCCGCGTCGGGCCGTTCTACGGCTGCTACATCGTCCGCCCGGTCAGCCGGCTCGGGATCGACGAGGAGCACCCACGCGACCGCTACCTGCACATGGTGATCGAGGCCCTCGGCGGCACGGTCATCAACTACGCGGGCGTGTACAAGTGCTGCGGCTTCCCGATCATCACGATGAACAAGGACGCCTCGCTCAAGCAGGCGGGTCGGCATCTCGGGGACGCGATCGACGCCGACGCGGACTGCCTCGTCGTGCCGTGCCCCCTTTGTCACCTCAATCTCGACCTCCAGCAGCCGACGGCCGCGAAGGTGGCCGGGCGCGAGCTCGGGATGCCGGTGCTCCACCTGCCCCAGCTCGTCGGGCTGGCGCTCGGGCTCTCGCCCAAGGAGCTTGGGATGAACAAGCACATCGTGCGTCCGACCTCGGTGATCGATTGGTCGACGTCCGTGGTGGCCGGGGCCACCGCCGACAGCGGCTAGTGGTCGTCCGGGAGCGGCCACTCGTGATTCGGCCGCTCCGGCGCGTCCTCTCCCTCGCTCGCGGCCGCCACGGCGCGGCGCCGGGTGCGCAGCGCGCGTTGGCGGACCCCACGGGTCCGATGATCCGTCGCGGCGGATCGAGGCAGCCCGTCGGCGGCTGAAGGCGACGATCCCGCCGCCCGAGGATTGACGCCCAGACATAACGAAGGGCGAGGTCCCTGCAACCTCGCCCTTCAAGCCCTGCCGGTCAAACCTCTTCCCATGCGTCCGGTCCCGTTGGGTTTGCTGCATTGAACATCCGGATGGATCGGAAGCGCACCGGAATAATGACCCATGCGGCGCCAAATGTCATTCCCGCCAGGGGTGATCTTGGGGTGACCTTCCTGCCCAAAAAGGGTGATGTATGCCTCACCCTTTCGCCGCAGATGCCGATACCGTACTGTCGGTCGCGCGGAGAGGCGCCGACACGGACTCCATGGTCAAGCCCTCCATCTCAGTCGCCATCGCCCGCTTCGAGGACATCGTCGGCCGCGGCCTGCGCTCGCTGGTCGATGACGATGAGGCGCTCGAACTCGTCGCCGAGGACGTCGCACACAAGGATGTTCCGGCGATGCTGGAGGCGCTGGAGCCACTCGTCGCGATCCTCAACTTCGGTTCGCTGGCGAACGCCGCCGAACTCCGCGACCTGCATCGCGCCTTCCCCCACACGCGGCTGATGGTGCTTGCGAACCGGCCCACCGCGGCCGAATGCCGGCAGATGGTCGCCTTCGGAGCGACCGCGTGCCTGTCGAAGTCCACGCAGGCGCGGGACGTTCTGCACGCGATCCACCTCGCGTCGCGCGGCATGCACGTGCTACCGCCGGCGGTGATCGAGGACGACGAGCCCGCTGGTCCGGATCTCCTGACCCCGCGGGAGTCCGACGTCCTCGAGCTGCTTCAGGCGGGACGCTCGAACGCGGAGATCGCGCAGGCGCTTCACGTCAGCGTCGAGACGGTTCGGACGCACGCCCGGCGGGTGTACCGCAAGCTCGGGGTGCGCACCCGGCGCGAGCTGCGGGCACGGCGGTAGTGGGCACTCGTCAGTCGCGCATCGACCAGGCCGCGCCGTAGCGCTCGGCGAAGGCGAACTCGGCCACCGGGTTGCGCGCCAGAGCCCGTGGCCATGGATCGCGTCGGTGGCCAGTCGAGATGTGGCCGGCGATGGCGATGCCCTCCGGAATGTCCAGCAGCTCGCGGACCGCTGGCTCGGCCGGGGCGAGCAGCGTCGTGAACGCGGCCCCGAGACCTTCGGCGCGGAGGCCCAGGAGGACGTTCTGGACGAACGGGTAGATCGAGGCGCCGCCGACGATGCTGGGACGGTCGAGTGACGCGTCAGTGATCGCAAGCGCATCGAGCGCGACGCACGGGACGAGGTGGACCGGAACCTCGTCGAACGTGTGCGCGAACTCGTCGGCGCCCTTCAGCATCCTCAGCCGGCCCGGGGTGATGCCGGGCGGCGGCTCTGGCGCGTCGAGCACGGCCCGCGCGCCGGTCTGATGGGTGTACGCCGTCCACGCCGGCTCGTAGAGCTCGCGTAACTGGCGGCGCAGGTCGCGGTCCGTCACGACGATGACGCGCCAGCCCTGACGGTTGCCTCCAGACGGAGCGAACCGCGCGTTGTCGAGGACCCGTTCGATCGTCTCGCGGGAGACCGGCTCGTCGGTGAAGTAGCGGGTCGAGGGCGCGCAGCGCATCACCTCGTAGAGGTCGGTCATCGAGCCTCCTGCCCGATCGGGCGCTCCTCCTGGACGGCGGAGGCGCCGAGCCCGAAGGCGGTGTGCAGCGCCCGGACGGCGGCGGGCACGCGCTCAGAGCGGATCACGCACGAGATCTTGATCGGCGAGGTCGAGATCATCTCGATGTTGATCTCCGCCTCGGCGAGGGTGTCAAACACCTTCGCCGCCACCCCGGGATGCGAGCGCATACCGGCGCCGACGATCGAGACCTTCCCGATGTCCGGGTCGGTATCGACGCGCGCGACGTCGAGCTCGGCGACGATCGGCTCCAGCGCGGTCTCGGCGGCGCGCAGGTCCTCGGTCGCGATCGTGAACGAGACCTCCGCGTCACGTCCCTCCCCGAGGGGCTCGTTCTGGATGATCGTGTCGACGTTGCATCCGGCGTCGGCGAGCGCGGTGAAGATCGCCGCCGCCGCACCCGGGCGGTCCGGGACGCCGAGCAGGGTGATCCGCGCCTCTTCCGTCGAGTGCGTGACCGCGGTGATCAGAGGGTGTTCCATCGTCTCGTCTTCTCCTAGGACAACCGTACCGGGGGCATCTTCAAAGCTCGATCGGCAGTGGATCCGCACGCCGTGGGTCCGCGCGTACTCGACCGAACGCAGCTGGAGCACCTTGGCGCCGGAGGCGGCCATCTCAAGCATCTCCTCAAAGGAGACAAAGGGCAGCTTGCGGGCGCCCGGGACGATCCGCGGGTCAGCGGTGAAGACACCGGCGACATCGGTATAGATCTCGCACTCCTCGGCGTCGATCGCCGCCGCAAGCGCAACCGCGGTCGTGTCCGATCCGCCGCGGCCGAGCGTGGTCACGTCCCGGCTCGTCGAGACACCCTGGAAGCCCGCGACGAGCACGATGAGATCGTCGCTGAGGGCCTCGCGGATGCGGTCGGCGCGAACATCGAGGATCCGCGCTTTGGTGTGCGAGGTGTCGGTGACGATCCCCGCCTGCGAGCCAGTGAGCGAGATCGCCCGGTGGCCGAGGTCGTTGATCGCCATCGCGCACAGGGCGCACGAGATCCGCTCGCCCGTCGAGAGCAGCATGTCCATCTCGCGTGGATCGGGCGCGCCCGAGACCTCCTCGGCCATCGCGATCAGCTCGTCGGTCGTCTTGCCGCGGGCGGAGAGCACAGCGACGACCTTGCGCCCGGCCTCACGGGCGGCGACGATCCGCCGGGCGGCGCGTTTGATCCGCTCCGCGTCGGCGACCGAGGTGCCGCCGAATTTCATGACCACCGTGTTGGGCATCGATCGTGAGGTTACGCGGACTTTCGACTACAGCGCGCGTCGTCCGGAGAGCGCTCGGCCGAGGGTCAGCTCGTCGGCGTACTCGAGATCGGCGCCCACCGGCAGACCGCTCGCCAGCCGGGTGACCGACGTCTCCGGCGCAACCTCGCGGATGCCGGCCGCGATGTGGAGCGCCGTCGCCTCGCCGGTCGTCGTCGGGTTCGTCGCGACCACGACCTCGCGGACCTGGTCGGCACGGACCCGGTCGTAGAGCTCGGCGATCTTCAGGTCCTCCGGGTCCACGCCGTCGATCGGCGACAGCGCGCCGCCGAGCACGTGGTAGCGCCCGCGGAACTCGTGGGTCCGCTCGATCGAGATGACATCCGAGGGCTCCTCGACGACACAGATGAGCTCGGGATCCCGGCGCTCGTCGGCGCAGATCCGGCACAGCGGCCCATCGGCGAGGTTGAAGCACACCTCGCACAGGCCGATCCGCTCCTTGACCTCCCGGATCGCATCGGCAAGCGCGTTCGCGTCCTCGTCGCTCGCGCGGAGCAGGTGGAACGCGAGCCGCTGGGCGGTGCGGCCACCGACTCCCGGGAGCTTGGAGAGCTCGGTGATCAGACGCTGGACGGGTGGGGCGTACACGTGGTGGGTCGCGGCGGGTCGGCCGGGGTCGTGGCTATTGCCCTACAGGCCCGGGATCCCGAGGCCGCCGAGACCGCCCGGGCCACCGAGGCCGCCGGTGATCCCGCCGAGCTTCGACTCGGCGAGTTCCTGCGCCGAGCGCAGACCCTCGTTGACAGCCGCGAGCACCATGTCCTGGAGCAGCTCGACGTCGTCGGGGTCGACCGCCTGCGGATCGATCGTGATCGCCTTGACGTGGAGATCGCCGGTCACCTGGACCGTGACCATGCCGCCGCCGGCCGAGGCTTCGACGACCTCGTCCTTGAGCGACTCCTGCGCGGCCATCATGTCCTGCTGCATCTTCTGGACCTGCTTGAGCATCTGCTGCATGTTCGGCTGGGGTGGCATCTCGTTGTGTTGTCTCCGCCCTTAGCGGGCCTCGCGGTGTTCAGTCTCGGTCTCGAGTTCGTCCTCGAGGATCTCCTCGGCGTCGAACTCCTCCAGGAAGCGGCGGACGAGCTCCTCGCCGGAGAGCCCGTGCTCGCCGTTCGTCGCGGCGGGCGTCTCCTGCACCTCGCGCAGCTCGTAGCGCAGGATGAGCGACTGGCCCATCACCTTGCGGAACGCCTCGCCGGCGACGCGACGGTGGTCATCCTGCTCGGCCTTGCGCTTGAGGAAGGCGGCGCCGGGCGGGAACGCCAAGGTCAGCTCGCGGTCGTTGATCTCGACCGCGCGGGCGTCGTTCAACAGGGCGGCGAGCATCGCGTTCGTCTGCTTGACGATTTCGACGACGGCCGGCCAGGCGGCGGCCGCGGACTGGAGGGTGAGCGGACCCGGCGGACCCTGGGGCACTGGCGCAGGTGGGGGCGGCGGTGGGGTGACGACCTCGGCCGGTGGCGCAGGTGGGGGCGGCGCTTGCGCCACGGGCGGGGGCGGCGCTTGCGCCACTGCCGGGGCCGGGGCGGGGGCCGGAGGGCGAGCCGGGGCGGGGGCCGGAGGGCGAGCCGGGGCGGGCTGGGCGGGGCGGGCGGAAGCCGATTGCTCGAGCCGCTCGATCCGGGCGAGCAGCGCCGACATCGACGGATCGACCTCCGGCGCGGCGGCCTTGATCAGGACGAGCTCGAGCTGGATCCGCGCCTGGGCGCCGTTGGTCGTCGCCTCGAGCGCGGTCGCGACGAGGTCGAGCAGCCGGACGGCGTCGGTATCGGGCAGCGCATTCGCCTGCTCGAGCAGCCGCTGGTCGCGCTCCGGGGTGACGCGGAGCTCGGTCGGGACCTCGTGGAGCAACTGCACGGTGAGCAGCTCCCGCCCGTGTACCTCAAGGTCGCGGAGCACCTGGCCGGGATCGCGGCCGGACTCGGCGAGGGTGGCGGCGGCGCGGAGGGCCGAGGCGGGATCCCGGGCGACGATCGCGTCGACGGCGCCGAACAGCTGCTCGGCATCGGCGACGCCGAGGACCTGGAGAACGGCCTGGGGCTCGATCCGCTCATCGCCGGCGTAGGTGACGAGCTGCTCGAGCGTGCCGAGCGCGTCCCGGAAGGAACCCGTCGCGTTCCGGGCGATGAGCGCGATCGCGGCCGGGTCGATGTCGATCGACTCCTGCTGCGCCACGCGCGAGAGCACTCTGGCGACCTGTTCGACCGTCGGGCGGCCGAAGTCAAAGCGGTGACAGCGGTCGACGACCGTCGGCAGCACCTTCTGGGCCTCGGTCGTCGCGAGCACGAAGATCGTCCGCGGCGGGGGCTCCTCCAACGTTTTCAGGAACGCGTTCCAGGCCTGCTGGGAGAGCATGTGGGCCTCGTCGAGGATGTACACCTTGTGCCGTCCGGAGACCGGGGCGTACGCGACCTTCTCCCGGAGGTCGCGGATGTCGTCGACCGAGTTGTTCGACGCGGCGTCCATCTCGATCACGTCGAGCGAGGAGGCGCTGGCGATCGAGACGCACGACTCGCAGTGGCCGCAGGGGGTGATCGTGGGTCCGTTCTCGCAGTTCAGGCACGCCGCCAGGATCTTGGCCATGCTCGTCTTGCCGGTCCCGCGCGAGCCGACGAACAGGTAGGCGTGATGGACCTTCCCCTGGGTGACGGCGTTCGACAGCGTGCGGACAACATGCTCCTGCCCGACGACGTCGGCGAACGTCCGGGGACGGTGGCGGCGATAGAGAGACGGGCCGGTCGACACGGGGTTCCGAGTCTAGACGGGCGGCCGGTGGTCGGACCGGATCCGCTCGCCGCCAGCGAAAAGCGGATCGTGCACCCTCCTTCGAAGCCAAACACCGAGGCGCGGCCACCGCTTGTTGACTCCGGTCCAGCACTCCCGCTGCGCCTGAAGGTGACCGCTTAAGGCTGCTTCCTTCCGGACCTGACCTGGTTCACGGGTCTCCATCGCGGCGGGACCGGACCATCACCGCCACAAGTGGGGCGCTGACCTCGGGCTTGGGCCCCTCGAGAGGGAATTCAGCCCCGCTAGAGCGGATTGCGGGTTACAGGGCACCGCTAGCACCTCGCCTAGCACGATCCGCCGTCCATCGTAGAGGGTCGAGGCTGTCGCGGCAGCCTCGGGGTCAGAAGCGCACGCGCCGCCGGATCGCGCGGGCGGCGCGGCGGCCGGTCCGCGCCGTGCGTCGCCACGCGGGCTCCAGCGAGGTTTTGGCGGCGTCGATGAACACCGACCCCCGGGCGTCGCCCTCGATCACCATGCGGTTCATCACGTACGCGACGGTGAGACCCGTGTCCTGGTCGCTGTGGACGACCGAACCGCCGTGCCCGCCCCATTGGCATGCCCGGGGGCCGATCGGCATTGACTCACTCGACAGCCCGTAGACGAGTCCCCAGCGGACCGGCGTGAGGAGCACGAGGTCATGTCCGTTCGCCTGCTCGGAGAAGATCGCCGAGACGGCACGGTCGGACAGCAGCCGGCGACCGAGGGCCTCGCCCCGGTTGCTGACGAGCGCCTGCACGGTGGCGACGCCGCGCGCATTCCCGTGACCGTTCGCCGCCGGGACCTCCGCGCGCCGCCAATACTCCTGCGCCGTCGCCTCCGCGCTCACGACGGGGTTGAACAAGGCCCGGCGCGCCAACGGCGTGCGGTCATCCGAGGACGCGGGGTCGAGCGCGGCGGCCTCATCCGGCGGCGCCACGAGCCCCGTCACACGGTCATCGAACTCCGGCGGGAGCCCGATCCAGAATTCGGACCCGAGCGGCTCCGCAAGCTGGGAGCGGAAGAATGCCCCGACGGACTCGCCCGTGATCCGCCGGATGACCTCCCCGACCAGAAACCCCTGAGTGAGGGCGTGATATCCCGACTGTGTCCCGGGCTCCCATCGCGGCGCCTGCGCGGCGAGCGTGGACGTGCACCGCTCCCAGTCGGCGAGATCGGCTGCCACGAGCTCGTGATCCCAGGCCGGAAGACCGGCGGTGTGCCCGAGGAGGTTGCGAACCTGCACGTCGCGCTTACCGGCCTGCGCGAACTCCGGCCAATACGCCGCCACCCGCGCATCGAGGTCGAGCTCGCCACGGTCGACGAGCAGCAGCGCACACAGCGCGACCATCGTCTTCGTCGTCGACATCACGTTGACGATCGTGCCCCGCTCCCACGGCTGCGTCATGGCCGCGTCCCTGAACCCTCCCCACAGGTCGACGACGAGCTCACCGTGCAGCGCGACGGCGACCGAGGCACCGAGGTCCTCGCCGCGGTCGAGCTGCCGCTGAAGCGCCACGGCGACCCGGGCGAAACGTTCGTCGCAATGGCCGTCGATGTTCGGCATGGTCCGGGCTCCTTCAGAGGGTCTCCTGCCGACGCCGCTCCCCGGACACCCAGTACGATCGTACCGCGACCTCGCCGGCGTGATCCAGCCCGAGGTGCGGCAGGGATGCCTTGGGCCGCCTCATGTCTCCACGTCTCCGAGTTGTCTTCCTGGGCCACGTCGCGCGCTATTCCGGCGCGGAGATCGAGATGCTGCGCTTCATCGAGGCCGCGCCCGAGATCGACGCGACGGTGCTCCTCGCGGAGGATGGTCCACTCGTCGCCGGTCTCGAGGCAGCCGGGGCTCGGGTCGAGGTCATCCCACTCTCCGAGCGCACCCGGGGGCTCAAGCGCACCGAGGTCCGCGCCGGTGGCGCGCAGGCCCAGGCCGCACTCGACCTTGCCGGTTACATCGAGACGCTCCGCCGCAGGCTCCGCCGGCTTCGCCCGGACATCATCAGCACGATCTCGCTGAAGGCGGGGGCCTACGGCGTGCTCGCCGGCCGGTTGAGCGGCACGCCGGTCGTCTGGCACCTCCATGACCAGATCGATGCGAGCTATCTCGCGCGGCAGGCGGTGCTGCCGATGCGCGCGCTGATCGGGACGCTGCCCAGCGCGATCATCAGCCCGTCGCGGACGACACTTGACACGGTCGGTCGCTTCCGCCCCGGCATCCTGCGCGCGGTCATCCCTCATCCGATCCCGATGCCGGCGACGCCGGTGACGATCCGAGAGCAGGTGGCCCGGATCGGGATTGTCGGCCGGATCGCGCCCTGGAAGGGCCAGGACGTGTTTCTCAAGGCGTTCGCCGAGGCGATCCCCGACCCGGAGATCCACGCCGTCGTCGTCGGGTCGGCGATCTTCGGCGAGGGCGATTACGGCCACGAGCTCGAGCAGCTCGCCGCCGACCTCGGGATCGGCGACCGAGCCGAGTTCACCGGGTTTCGCAGCGATGTCCAGCGCGAGTTTGAACAGCTTGACCTGCTCGTCCACGCGTCGGTCCTGACCGAGCCGTTCGGCACGGTCGTGTTCGAGGCGATGGCGGCCGGATTGCCGGTGATCGGTGCGCGGTCGGGCGGCGTGGCCGAGTACATCGTCGACGGGCGCCACGGCCTGCTCCACACACCCGGCGACGTCAGCGAGCTCGGACGGCTGCTCAGGCGCGCCGCCGACGACGTCGAACTGCGACGCGCGCTCGCGCACAACGGGCGCGCACTCACCGAGACGATGGCCCCGGAGACGATCGCTGCGCGGTGGATCGAGGTCTACCGTTCGGTGCTCGGACGGACACCGCCGGCGGCCTCGTGCGCGCGCGCGTGAGACCCCCGGGCGAAAGATCGATCCTGATCGTTGGCCACCCGAACGTGGTGCCGCACAATCAGCTCGTCTACATCCGGCTGGCGGAGCTCGGGTGGCGGCTGCGGATCATCGTGCCCAATCGGTGGGTCGACGAGTACTCGCCGGACGGCTTCACCCCGCAGCCGTACGACGAGCGCGTGCAGACCTTCGCGCGGGTGCCCGTGATGCTCCCTGGGCAATATCAGCGCCACTTCTACGTCACCGAACCCACGCGGTGGCTGCGACGCTGGAAGCCCGACGTTGCGTTCATGGAGCACGAGCCGTTCGCGGTGCCGGCATTGCAGTGGGGCGTCGCCTGCGAGCGGGTCGGGATCCCGTGGGGTCTCCAGGGCGACGAGAACCTGGATCGCCCGTTTCCCCTTCCGGCGAAGCTCATCCGCGCCTGGGTCACCCCTCGTGCGCACTTCTATGCCGCGCGCTCGCCCACCGGGGGTGAGATGCTCAGGCGGTGGGGCGCTCGCGCTCCGATCGCGATCGTCCCGCACACGATTCCCGAGTGGCTGCCGGAGCCCAGGCCCGATCAGGACCACGACCGGTTCACGATCGGCTATGCCGGCCGGCTCGTGCCACAGAAGGGCATCGAGGATCTGCTCGAGGCCGTGCGCCGGCTCTCGTTCCCGTTCCGTCTGCTCGTCGTCGGGGACGGCCCGCTGCGGGAACGCGTCGAGCGGGCTGACCTCGGGCGGGGACTGCTCGAGCTGCGAACGGGACTGCGCAGCGACGCGATGCCGGCGTTGTACCGCGAGATGGACGTGCTCGTGCTCCCGTCTCGGACAACGACAACCTGGGCGGAGCAGTTCGGCAAGGTCCTCTGCGAGGCGCTGTTGTGCGGCACCCCGGTGATCGGATCGTCCTCGGGTGAGATTCCGTGGGTCGTGACCACGACCGGTGGCGGTCTCCTCTATCCGGAAGGGAACACCGACGAGCTCGCCCGCTGTCTCACGCGCATGCGTGAACACCCCGAGGACCGCCGCCGATTCGCCGCTGACGGACTCGCCGGCACGCTGGAGCACTTCGCTCCGCGCGCGGCGGCGCGCGCGCTCAACGACCTGATCGAGTCGGCGGTCGTCTAACCGTCCTGTAGGACGAGCAAGCGCGGCGAATCGGTGAGAGGCATCTCAATCGTCGCCTGTCCGTTCGACGCCGCAACGACCTTTGCCGGAACGGACGCGCCGGTGTCCGGGTCGGTCGCGCTCACCTTGAGAGCGGAGATGTTGAGACCTCCGACCGTCAGCCGGTAGGTCTCGGCGGGCAGGTCGTACTGCGCGGGCGAACCCTGCGCGGCGCTCGGATTGAGGACCGTGCCCATGTCCCGCGTCATCACGTAGGCGGGGATCACGAACTTGTTGGAGTCGGTCTGGAAGGGGAAGAAGGTGACGACATTGCGGTTGTAGAGCGCCGGGTGGGCGGCGGTACCGTCTCCTGTGAACTGGCTCCAGTTCCCCTGATCGGCGATCGAGGTCAGCGTCAGCGAGCGCCGGTTGGCAATCGTGTCCGGCCCGGCGAACGCCTGCATGTAGCGCTGGAGGGCCTGCATCGTCTCGCCGCCACCGGCAGCGTTGGGATCGACCATCGACCACGCACCGTCATTGACGGCGTAGAAATCAAGCGCCGTCACGCCCTTGTTGACGAACGAGCTGAGGATCCGCATCGCGGCCTTGGCCTGGATGTGACGGAACTGTGCGGCGTTGACCGAGGGCGCGCCGTCGTTGGGGCGGAAGTTGTCCTCGGTCACCCAGACCTGAGGCGGTGTCGTTTGGCCCGTGGGCGTCACGTTGCGGCCGTGGGCGACGTTGCCGACCATGGTCGTCGTCGGCGCGAGGTCGCGCTCGAGGAAGTCGGTCTCGATCGCGGTGAGGAAGTACTCAGGGAAGAAGGAGCGGTACGTGGGAACGAACGGCCGGCTCCAGGCCCCGGAGGCGCTCAGGGTTCCCTCCGCGGTGTCCTGAGCATTGACATCACGTTCGTCGGCAACCGCCCCGGCGAACCCGGGCAGGGGCTTGACGCCGCCGTAGTACGGGTGCTTGTCGACCGCTGTCGTGCCGGCCGGGACGGTGGAACCCGACGCATACTGGGTCTGGTTGGCGAAGCCGTCGCCGATTCCGACGTTCGGCACGCCGTTGGCCGGATCGCGCAGCCAGGCCACGGTGCGGGCGAGCAGCTGGTCGTCGACGCTCCCGGTCCCCTGGAACGTGGAGGGCAGCGGGTTGTAGTAGTTGCCGACGTTCAGGAAGGCCGAGCCGAAGCTGAGTTCGTTCCAGATCTCGACGTCGAAGTTGTCGCTGCCGAACACCTTCTTCGCCTCTTGCGTCACGGCCTTGACGTACAGCAGCCACCCAGCGAGCGTCTGCTCGAACATGGGATTCGGCTGACCGCTCGCGGTGAATGGTGCGGCGAACGGCTGGTAGCGGAGCGTCGTGACCCCGTAGGTGCCCGCCGGAACCGCGACCGGCAGCGGCTGGGACAGTGTCACTAGTCCGCTCGGTGACACCGAGGTGGCGATGAACGCGGCGGCGGTGCCGCCGGGCACGTTGAAGCCTGACAACCCCGGGACGAACTGCTGGGCGCTCGCGGGATCCACCTGCACGGTCTGCGCGCCGGCGGGGACGGACTGGGTGATCTGGGCGTTGAACGTCTTGTAGGGCCCGGGCGAGCTGTCGTTCGCGTTGAGCAGGATGAGCGGCCTGATGCCCGCCGCCTTCATCGCGCCGAGGATCGTGTCCCAGCGAGCGGGTTCCTGCAGCTGGCTCGGGTTGTCGTACGACATCGCGCTCCAGTCGATGTCGACCCGTGCGCGCTTGAACCCAACGCCGCCAAGGAACTGCGCGGTCGCCGACGCGTACTGCGCATCGACATCGAAGTTGATCCCGAGGGCGTTGCGCAGCATCGATGCGGGCTGGGTATCCATGTAGGCGCGCCAGGGCTGCAGCCAGTCCGAGCGAGAGCCGTACGGGATGGCAGTCTGCTCTCGCGGGTCGATCGGGTTGGAGAGGATGTTCCACCCGGCCCACGAGGTCGACGTGGGATACCCGGTCGTCTGCTTCGTGGTCGTCTGCTTCGTCGACTGCGTCGGCTTCGCCTTCTGGAGCTTCGCGGCCTTGCTCGAGGTCAGTCGCGCCGGTGTGTCAGCACGATGTGAGACGACCCATGCGGCTGGCCGCTTCGACCGGCGGACGGTGCGGCAGCGCTGGGCGCGGGCATGTGAGCGCGGGTGCTTCACATGCGTGCAGCGCGCGCCGGCACGGGTGACGTGCGCAGTGACTGCGGTGGCCGTCGTGACCGTCAAACACGTTACGAGCATGGCAATGCCGTACGCCGCGAATCCCTTCGCCAAACGCCTCATGCATCTGGGATCGACGCCCGCTGAGGACGGCTGAATGAACCATGAAACGACTCGTCTGTTTGTCTACGAGTGGACGATCGGGCGGCGGGCGCTGCCCGGTCAGAGCGTGGCTAGTGTCGTGAAGCGGAAGTTCGTGAGCAGCGTCGCGAGTGGCTGGGCGTGGATGACGGATGGGGATGATCCAAGTCGTACTGGTGGTACGGCGGGATCATCCCCATTCGTCAGGCGCGTCCAGACGCCGCGAGGCTGCCACCGAACTAACGATTCACGACACTAGTCGCGGAACACGAGTTCCGGCGCGGCGCCGGGCGCGGCCGCGGTCCGCCCGCCGTTCTCGGTCGCGCCGTCGGTGCCGTTGGTCCGACCGGCGAATGGTTCGCCGCGGTCCGTCGGACGCGGCTCGCCCGCACCCACGTCCGCGCCCGCGCCCGCGCCGGCGCCGGCGAGCCGACGTACCTCGGTCCGCAGTCGCTCGCGGAACACCTCGGCCCGGAAACGCAGCGCCGAGCGACGAATCGCCATCGAGTCAAACCGATCGAAGTCGACGTCCCGCATGATCTCCGCGACCGCGTTGAAGTCGCCCGCCGGGAACAGAACCCCGGTCATCCCGTCGATGATCGTCTCGCTCGTGCCACCTCGGTTCGGTCCAATCACCGGCCGCCCCGCCGCGTTCGCCTCGACGGCGACGATGCCGAACTCCTCGACGTTGGGAACGATCACCGCCCGAGCCCGGGCCATGAGGTCGGTGAGATGGTCGTCCTGGACCCGTCCGAGGAACTCCGCCACGTGGCCGAACCGGTTGCGCAGCCGCGGCGTTTCAGGTCCCGTCCCGACGATCTTGACCCGACGTCCAGCCGTTTCCGCCGCCAGCAGCGCCTCGGCGACGCGCTTGTGCGGAACGAGCTCACCGACGATCAGGAAGAAGTCCTCCGGCTGGCCGATCGTGAACCGGTGAACGTCGACGGGAGGATGGACGATCACCGAGTCGCGGCCCCAGAATTCGGCGATCCGCTCCTGAGTGATCCGCGAGTTGGCGATGAAGTGATCGACCCGTCCGGCGGCGTCGAGATCCCAGCGACGGATCCGATCAAGCTCGCGGCCGAGCACCCGGCGGGCTAACGGCCGCACCTCGCGGAGTGCGCGTTCCCGCTCGTGCCAGACGTAGCGAAACGGGCTGTGGCAGTAGCTGATGTGCGTCGCCCCCGGACGCGGCCGGATGCCATGCGCAAACGCGCTCGAGCTTGACACGATGACGTTGTGGTGACCGACGTCGAGTCGTTCGGCGGCCAGCGGAAACAGCGGGAGCAGACGGCGGAACCCCGCCTGGCGAACGGGCAGACGCTGGAGCATCGACGCGCCGGCAACGCGATCGCCGAACACGTGCCCCAGGCGCTGATCGTCATAGAGCAGCGTGTAAATCGGGGCCTGGGGGTAACACGCCGCGATTTGCTGGAAGGTGCGTTCGGCACCTCGCATGACCAGCAGATAATCGTGGACCAGCCCCGTCACCATCTAGGTACCGACTCCTTGCTCTTTCGACACGGGTTGGTGAGTGACACTACGTCACTTGAACCTGCCACCGGCACATTGGTTGAAGGTGCCGCCAGGGGCGGTCATTCGCCCCACGTCCCCTTTGCCTCCCAGAAAGGCTCGGTACCCACCCCGATGCCCAGCGTGTCCCCTGACACGCCGAAGCCCTGCTACTCCGAGTCTCGCACACGCCGACCCCTCATTCAAGATGAGCTTGTGACCGGCTTGTGATCGCGCTCTCACCATCCTTTGCGATGCAGCATGTACGCCACGGTCTTGATCAGACAGCGCACGTCGCGCCAGATCGACCACTCCGCCACGTAGCGGTAGTCGAGCGCGATCATCTCGTCCCGAGAGGCGCCCCCACCGCGGTGTACCTGCCAGTCGCCCGTCATCCCCGGTGGGACGCGGAGTCGCTGGCGACTCGATCCCTTGAAGCTCGCGTCCTCCTCCGGGATCAGCGGACGCGGGCCCACGAGGCTCATGTCTCCGCGCAGCACATTGATGAGCTGCGGCAGTTCGTCCAGGTACGTCGCGCGGAGCACGCTGCCGACAGGCGTGAGCCGCGGATCCTCCTTGATCTTGAACAGGCCGTCGGCCTCGCTCATGTGAAGGAGGTCGCGTTTGCGCTCGTCCGCGTCGTGCACCATCGTGCGGAACTTGAAAATCTGGAAGTGCTGACCGTGCAGACCGACGCGAGTCTGACGAAACAGTGCGGGACCGTGCGACGTCCGTCTAATTAACAGTGCAATGAGTGCACCGACGGGCGCCATGGGCACGATGAGCATCGAAGTGACCGTCAGGTCAAAGACGCGCTTGGCGCGCAGACCCCGCGGTCCCGGCCCAACTTCCGGGCCGTCAGGGTTCACTGCGGCCCGGTTCTCATCCGCCCAGCCCAGAACGGCCTCCTCGCTGGCCGCGAGTCCAGCGGGGTCTCCGAGCAGCGCGTATTCGACGTCCAAGTCGTCTGCGATCTCTACGAGCATGCGGCGGCAAGCTCCTATTACCTCTCAACCCCGGCTCCGGTACCCCTGCACGACCGGATTCGAGTCCAATCTCTACCGGTGATTACGTAATTCGATGATACATCTTCATGTCGGCTCCATCAAATGTCGAGTCCGCGACAAACTTCTTCAGCTACTCTGTCGACGGGGCAGCGAGCGAGACGGACCTCTGGCACCTCCACCGACCACCTGAATCCGGGTCTTCAACATGGTTGCGGCACAACAACAAGAACGCAGCGACCTCGGCGCACTTGCCGGCATCGTGCGCCGCCGGCTCTGGCTGGTCATCCTCACGATCATCGTCGGCGTCGGCGTCGCACTGGCGCTATCGGCCAGCCAGAAGAAGCAGTACCAGAGCACGGCCGTGCTGCTCTTCCGCCAGGTCTTGCTCGACATCCAGCTGACCGGGACGCCGCTCACGCTGCCAAACAGCGATCCGACGATCGAGTCGGCGACCGATGTGGGTCTCGTCGATCAGGAGAACGTCCGCGCCGGCGCCGCGCAGCAGCTCGGGCCGCCCTACACGACGCAGAATCTCAAGTCCTACGTCGACATCTCCACGCAGGGCAAGACCGATCTCGTCGGCGTGAAGGGAACCGCGGGGTCACCGAACGAAGCGGCTCGTATCGCCAACACGGTCGCCAGCCAGTACCTGCGGATCGCCAGCCAGCAGACCGTGTCGGAGATCTCAGCGGCCGAGGATCGCGTCCGCTCGGAGATCAACACTCGCAAGCTCACACGCACCCAGCGCAACGCATTGCAGAATGCGCTCACGAAGCTTTCGGTGCTGGCGTCACTCGGACCCGAGAACGTGCACCTCGTGCAGCCAGCGGTTCCCCCGAACTCGCCGTCGTCGCCAAAGCCGCTCCGCAACGGGATCATCGGCGGCCTCGCCGGGTTGCTCCTCGGCTTGGCCCTCGCATTCGGCGCCGAGCAGTTCGACAAGCGACTGCGCAGCAGCGACGAGATCGAGCGCGAGACCGGACTTCCGCTGCTGGCGACCGTGCCGAAGAGCCGCGCGCTGCGCAAGCAGGCAACCGCCGGGGACCTGCTGGACCCGCGCGAGACCGAGCCGTTTCGACGTCTGGCGAGCAAGCTCCGACACCTCGAGGGTGACCGCCAGATCCGGTCCGTGCTCATCACCTCCCCCGGCCCCGGAAGCGGCAAGACGACGGTTGCGCTGCACCTCGCGGCCGCGGCTGCGGACGGGATCGGCCGCAGCGTATGTCTGGTCGAGGCCGATCTCCGGCGTCCTCGGCTGAGTCACCTGCTCAGCCTTCCGGGGCAGGAGGGCCTCAGCACCGTCTTGCAGAGTGAGCACGTGAATGGCGGCGCGGTCCAGACGCTCAAGCTCAGTGGCGCCCCAGTCGGCGGGAACGGTCATAGCGGCGAGGCCCAAACGAATCTCTCGGTGCTGCTCGCCGGCCCGCCCGCGGCGGATCCGACCCGTCTGCTCGAGTCCGACGCGATGCGCGACCTCATGCGGTCATGGCAGTCCCAGTACGAACTCACGGTCGTCGACGGTCCGCCGCCCGGGTTTGTCGCGGACGCGATCCCGCTTGCCAAGGAGGTCGACGCCGTGATCTTCGTCGCCCGCATCGGGCAGGACACAGGCGTTGCGCTGCGTCAGCTGCGCGTTGAGTTCGAGCGGCTGGGAATTGAGCCGATTGGCGTGGTTGCAAACTTCTCGCGCCGCGTCAAGAACCCCTACGCGCAGCCACGTTCGTAGGAGCCGGCTCGTCGTCGTCGAGAAGACGGTCCGTGTCGCAGCCCCGCTCAGCCATTAGCTTGCCGCTCCCGTCGGCGCTCCCGCCGTTCCGCCTACCCGCGCGGACGTCGGTGAAGACCTGTGCGCTCGCGATCCTATTGACGAGCTTCACGTCGCTGCTCGTCGTCGCGGGCGGCGCCTGGATCCGGTTCGCGATCGCGCTCGGGTTCGGGCTCCTCCTCAGCACGCTGACACTGATCCGGCCTGGGCTCGGCGTGCTCGCGACGTTCACCTACCTCGTCTTCATGGCGATGCTGCGTCGCATGCTGTTGCCCGTCGCACCCTGGGTGTCGGCCGATCCGATGCTGCTCGTTCCCCCGCTGGTGGCCGTCGTGCTGATCGCGAAGGCATTCGTCCTCGACAAACGACCGTGGGCCCCGGACGCGATCTCAAAGCTCGTGTTGGTCGTGCTCGCGCTGACCCTCGCCGAAGTCGTCAACCCCGCCGGCGGCGGGATCTCGGCCGGAATCGCCGGTCTGATGTTCATGGCGGTGCCGCTGCTGTGGTTCTTCGTCGGCCGCGAGTACCTGTCGCCCGCCGACGTCAACCGACTGATGACTCTGATCGTCGTGCTGGGCACGGTCGTCGCCGCGTACGGCCTGTGGCAGATCGAGGTGTCCGACCCGCCGTGGGACGCGTTGTGGGTCGCGACCCCGGGAGCGAGCGGCTACAGCTCGCTGTTCCTCGGTGGCTCCGCCCGGGCCTTCGGGACGTTCTCAAGCTTCGGCGAGTACGCGCTGTTCGTCGCCGCGGCGCTCGCCACCTCGGTGTCATTCTGCCTGCGGGGCAGATTGATCTTCGCCGTGCCGATTCCGCTGCTCGGCGTCGCGCTGTTCCTGTCGTCGGGGCGCAGCGCGCTGATCACCGCCCTCGTCGCGATCGTCGTGATGATCGGTCTGAGCACCGGACGCCCGCGCACCGCGCTGCTCGTAACCGTCTCGGCGGTCGTGCTCGCGCTGGGGGCGCTGCATTTCGGCGCCGCGGCGCTGTCCGGGAGCGGTTCGAACGCGCTCGTCGCCCATCAGATCAGCGGCATCGCGAACCCGCTGGATCCCAACAGCTCGACGCTCCTCACCCACCTCGCACTCGTGGTCGCCGGCGTGAAATCGAGTCTCACGCACCCGTTCGGGCTCGGCACCGCGGTGACGAACGGCGCCGCGGGGGTGATCACATCCTCCAACCCGACCGCCAGTTCAGCATTCCAAGGCATACCCGCCGTCGGGCCCGGGAGCAGCGCCACCGAGGTCGACATCTCGAACGCGTTCGTCGCGTTCGGGGTGTTCGGAGTCGTCTACCTCCTGCTCGTGTTGTCAATCCTGTTTCAGGCGGTCCGGGGCTACTTCAAGGGCCGGCGAGAACTGCTCCCGATCATCGGGATCCTCGTCGTCGGGGCTGGTCAATGGACGATCGGTGGCGACTATGCGCTCGCCGCGCTGATGTGGTTGCTGATCGGCGTCGTCGCGACCCGGCGAGCCGAATTCGAGCCGGTGGCGCCGGTGGACTCACCGCGGCTTGGCGTGGCCGCGGCGCAGCCGACCTAACATCCGCGCCGTGCCCGGCGACGTCGCGCTTGTCTTTGCAGCAAACGACCGCTACGCGCGCGGCCTTGCGGTCGCGATCGACTCGAGCCTGAGGCACCTGTCAGCGGCGGTCTCGCCCGAGGTCTACATCCTTGACGATGGCCTGTCGGAGTCGTCCCGATCGCGCATCAGCCGGATCGTCGAACGCACCGCGGCCAGGGACACGGTGCGCTGGGTGACAAATCCCCGCCACGCGTTCGGGAGCGAGGGCTCGACCTCCCCGGCGCTGTCGAGCTCATATCTCCGGCTGCTGATCGCCGACATCCTGCCGCAGCGCATCACCCGCGCGGTGTACCTCGATTCAGACGTGCTCGTGCGCAGGGACCTGTCGCCGCTCTTCGACACCCCGCTCAACGGCGCCGTTCTCGGAGCCGTCCGGGACTACGCGATCGCCACCACCACGCACCCGTGGGCTGGTCTCGAAACGCACACCGGGTCGCATCCGTATCTGAACGCCGGTGTCCTCGTGATCGATCTCGCGCGCTGGCGCGCGACCAGCGTCGGCGACCGTGCGCTTCGGTCCTCAACGGAGCCCGGTCCCGGGCCGTCGTGGGACGATCAGGGAATGCTCAACGCCGTCGTCGAGACGTGGCACGAGCTGAACCCAACCTGGAACGTCCAGCTTCTCAACCTTGCCGTGATGGAGCGACTGCCGCCGACGGAGATCTCACAGCACCTCGTCGACGAGCGCGAGAGGTTGGTGCGCGACGGCGCGGTGTTCCACTTTGTTGGACCCAACCCGTGGTCCACCCGGTCGATGGTCATCGGCACCGACGAATGGGTCGCGGCGCTGCTGCACACCGGCTGGTATCCGCCGCTTCAGGCGATCCTGTGGCTGATGGTCTGGCTGTGTGGCTGGATCCCGCAGCGGTGCGTATGGATGGGGCGGCGCGTCATCGTTCGCCTCATGACCGCGCCCTCGGTTGGGCGTGCGCGTCGACTGTGGCTCCGTCGCCGCTCACCGGCTGCTAGCTGAGGCCGGCAATCACCTCGTCGGCGGTGTTGAGCGCCTGGCGCATGCAGTCGTCCATGTCGAGGTAGAGGTAGTTCGCGAGCCGGCCGGCGAAGTACACCGGAGCCGAGGACACGGTGCCGCGAATGTGGTCCTGATAGCGGTCGTTGAGCGCCCTGTTCTCCGGCAGTTCAATCGGGTAATAGCGCGTCGGAGCGCCCGTGAACTCGAAGCCGAGGACCGTGCCCTCGCACTGCTGTCCGGACGCGTGCTTGGTCTCGTGGATGCGGATGAACGGGTACTCGAGACCGGGGTAATTGACGACCATCGTGCCCTGCGCGTATTCGAGGTGCGGGATGTGGACCGAGCGCACCACGATGCCGCGCCAGTCGAGCGTGCCGAACCGCTCGCCCGCGAACTGATCGAGCGGGCAGGTCAGCACCACGGCGTCGGAACGGTCGTCCTTCAGGTGGTCACCAAGGTTGGCGAGCGTGACGTCGACGTCGGTACGCAGTGTGATCGCCTCTGGCCGAAGGAGTCCATCGATGAGGTCGGTGTAGCCACCGGCACCCGCGGGCCAGCCCTGGAACGGGTCGGGAAACAGATACGGGTCGTTGTCCCACCTGACCGAGACGCGCTTGGGCGCCCACTGCGCAGACAAGGTTCGAGCTGGCCGGCCCCACTGCTTTTCGGTGTAGGGCTTGATGTAGCGCCCGTAGAGGATCGGGCCCATCAGCTCGAGACACCATTCCTCGAAGTTCGCCGCCTGCGCGCGAGCCTCCGGGTCGATGCCGCGCCGCTCCTCGAGCTCCCGCTTGATCTCCTCGCTGCGCGCTCTGGGCGTCGATGTCCGACACGAGGATCGGCCAGTTGAGGATCTTGCCCTCGACCACGATGTCGACGCGATGGCGGTACGGCCGAAACGGGGTCATCGCGTTCGCCAGGTTCCAGACCTCCTCGTCCTCGGTGTGGAAGATGTGAGAGCCGTGAGGCTCGTAGAGGACGCCGCCCAGATGTTCGGAGCGGATGAGTCCCCCGGGCACGTCAGCCCGTTCGTACAGCACCGATTCGATGCCGTCCTGAGCCAGGCGCCACGCGAGGGTGCACCCCGTGAGACCGGCCCCGATGATTGAGATTTTTCGAGAGTTGCCCACTGGGCCGGTTGTTTATCATCCTCTCGATGTCTCTAGCGGGCCGAGCCGCCCGGCTGGCGGTCGTGTTCGCGTGTCTGGGGGGATTGGCCGCGTGCGGCACGACGCATTCGCAGTCGACGGTGGCCAAAACACTCACATACAACGGGCGGGTCCCGCTCCGTCCACAGATCCTCGGTCACGGGACCGACCGCGCCGTGAACGTCGAGACGCTCTCGTACGTGTCCTCGGACGGCAGCCGAGTGCCCGCGCTGCTCGCGACGCCGGTCGTCGGCACGTCACGGGGTTGCCTGATCTACCAGGGCGGCATCGGTCAGACCAAAGAGCAGTCAAAGGCGATCGCCCAGGGCGCAACGGCCCTCGGGCTGTCGACGTTCTCGATCGATCCGCGTGACACCGGCGCCCGCGGTGGAGCGGACAAGCTGCGTGAGGACATCACGTCGCCGGAAGCGATGGCAACCGTGATCGACGACTCAGTCGTCGATCTGCGCCGCGGCATCGACTACCTGGAGACGC
The DNA here is from genome assembly GCA_963850335.1 of uncultured Solirubrobacterales bacterium. Lineage (GTDB taxonomy): Bacteria > Actinomycetota > Thermoleophilia > Solirubrobacterales > Solirubrobacteraceae > Palsa-465. The sequence continues at coordinate 343,251 of CAWKKY010000007.1, forward strand.
GCCGCGAGTGCCGGCACAACATCGGCTTCGTCGGCACGAGCTTCGGCGCCGTGCTCGGCGCGATCGTCGCGGGCCGGGATTCCCGGATCAAGGCCGCGATTCTCACCTCGATCGGCCCGACCTGGAGGAGCGCCCTGATTGCGAACGGCCAGGTGAAACGGACGGATCCGTCGGTCCCGTTCGTGCTCCTGCCGGGGATCGATCGGAACGTTGCGAAGTTCAACGCGGCGGTCCGAATCCTCGAGCCCTATGACCCCGCGACGTGGGTGGCGCGGATCTCACCGCGACCAGTGATGATCATCAACGGTCGTAACGACCCGCTCGTCCCGCCGATCGACGCGCTCGATCTCGCCGACGCCGCTCAGCAACCGAAGTCGGTCCTGTACTTCGATGGGGGTCACGACCCATTCGCTCCCGGACCGGACTACAAGTTCGTCCTGACCCAGGTCAGTCGCTTCCTCTGCGGCTACATGTCGACCTGCCCGATCGGCTTCTGAGCAATGGCACGAATCGGGATCGCCGCACTCGGCACGTTGGGCGATGTGCAGCCACTCGTGGAACTCGGCCGCGGCCTGCGCGCCGGCGGACACGACGTCGTGCTGAGCGCTCCACGGCGGTTCGCCCAGATCACGGAGGCCGCCGGCATTACGTTTCATCCGCTGCCCGGCGACCCGAGCGAGATGTTCGAAGCCGTCTCCTTCAATCCGGATCTCATCTCCCCGTGGCGGATCCGGTCGCACCTGCGCCTTATTCACAGCGGGCTGAGCGCGTTCGTGGGACAGTCGAGCGCCGCGGACCTCCTCGGCCCGTGGACCGACATCGAGTTCGCGATCTTCACGCCGACGACGACCTTTGCGCGGGGCGCCGCGGACCAGCTCGGGGTTCCCTCCGCGATGGTGACGCTGACGCCTCTCGTGGTCACCGGGGCGTTCTCGCACCCCGTGCTCGCGCCGTTCCTCACCCTCGGATCGCTCGGCAATCGCGCGAGCTGGTTGATCGGCGAGCGGCTGCAGAAGCAGACGTTCACCGAGCCGCTGAAGCCGGCCACTCGCAGGCAATGGGCGCTGCCGTCAAACCCGCTCGCCGCCGCGAACGGAGCGTCTCGCTGGCCGCCCTTCCCAGTGCTCCATGCCTTCAGCGATGCAGTTGTGCCCCGCCCGGCTGATTGGCCCCCTCACGTCACGGTCACCGGATGGGTGTTCCCTCCGAGCACAGACGACGAGCTCCCAGCAGCGGTCGAGGCGTTCATCGCGGGCGGCGATGCACCGCTGTACATCGGATTCGGCAGCATGCCGCTCCCCCACCCGGAGGAGACGGCCCAGACCGTCGCCAGCGCGCTCGCCACCACCGGGCACCGCGCGATCGTGTCCGGCGAAGCGCTCGCCGCGACCCGGGTGCTCCAGGGCAATCCAGCGGTGCTTACGGTGCCCACCGTTCCGCATGAAACGCTGTTCAAACGGGTCGCCGCAGTCGTCCATCACGGCGGCAGCGGGACGATCGGAACCGGCCTGCGGGCGGGACGTCCGACCTTGGTGATCCCCACCGTGTTCGACCAGTTCTTCTGGGGTCGGCGGGTCGCCGCTATCGGCGCCGGACCAGCGCCGCTGTCGTTCAACCGGCTCACGGCGGAACGGCTCGCGGCCGCATTGACGGAGCTCCGCGGGGAACGGATCCGCACGGCCGCACGTCGCGCCGGGGAACGGATCAGCGACGAGAACGGCGTCGGCCGCGCCGTCGCCGCGATCCAGGGGATGCTGCCATGACGCGCCCCGAGCGCCGCGAGATTCGACGACCGAGGCGGTCGCCGGCGAGCGCACTCGTCGCCGCTGCCCTCGCTCGCCCTCGCCATCGCTGGATGCGGCGGGAGCAGCCACACCACGACCGGCACGACGCCCCATCACCATCCGGACGTGCGACTCGACGGAGACGTCGCCGTCCACAGCCTCAGCCTGCGTGCGGCCGACGGGAGTCGGATCCCCGCGCTGATGGCGATTCCGAGGTCCGGCTCGGTCCGAGGCTGCTTGATCTGGCAATTCGGCGCCGGGTCACGCAAGGAAGACTCCGCGCGGGTGTGGCGCGGGATTGCGCAGCTCGGACTCGCCACGTTCTCGATCGACCTGCGTGACCATGGCGCGCGAGAGTCGAAGAGCCAGCCGCTCGCCGCCGCGCTGCAGAGCGCCCCCGCGATTGCGAACATCGTGAAGGGAACTGTGAGCGACCTGCACAAGAGCGTCGACTACCTCGAGGCGCAGCCCGTATGCCGGCGCAACATCGCCTACGCCGGTGTCAGCCTCGGCGGGATCGTTGGCACGTTGGTCGCCGCCAAGGACCCGCGGATCCGAGCCGTGGTGCTGATGTCGACGCCCGGAACCTGGCGGTCGGTGATCGAGACCGCGTTGGTCCTGTCGCACCTGCGCTCGCGGCCGGCGGAGGAACGGGAAGCGGTTCGCACCCTCTCGCCGCTCGATCCGCGGCGCTACGTCGGTCAGATCGCACCGCGACCGCTGTTGATCGTGAATGGACGCACGGACAACGTCGTGCCGTTTTGGAGCGGACGCCAACTCCAGCTCGCGGCGGGTCGAAACCACAGCGTCCTCGACTACAACGGGGGTCACGATCCGCTCGCAGGCTCCTCAGCCGGCGCCACGGCCGAGACGATTGCGTCGTTCGTGCTCGTTCACGTCGTCGAGCCGACGTTCGGGGTCCCCTCACCGAGTCCGGACGGAACCTACTGGCAGCCGTCGGCGAACTGAACGCGAGCGGCGGGTGGCGCGGCTGCGCCAGAGAGGGGTAACGCTGATCTCAGCGCGGGCTGAGGAAGTCCGGCACGCCAGGCGCCGCGAACCCGTAGGTGGCGTCATCCGCCGCGCAGTGCAGGCCGTCGTCGACCGCCGTGAGCTCGCCGTGGCATTGCGGGCAGCGCCATTCACGGGGTCCGCCCTCTCCCGTTCCCGTGGTCACGATGATCCAGTCGCGGTTGCGCAGCGGCACGATGCGACCGTGGGGTGAGCCGACCCGTTTGGCGACGCGCGTGTCGAGCCGGTAGAAGAAGTCACGCGGCCCGGCGGGCAGGAAGCGCCCGACGCCGGAGACCATCGCGAAGGTCGCGTTGCACCGAAACGTTCGCAGATCCGCCTCCGACCCAAACAGCTGACGGACGGTCTTCTCGTCAAAGTCGTTGATGTGCCCGTAGGGGTTCGTGTAGTCGGGCGGGTGCTCACTCGAGTGCTGACTGATGGGCGTGGTCACGAGCACGTGCCGTCGTGACACGCGGCGCATCTCGGCGAGCATCGCGGCTGGGTCAAGCACATGCTCGATGACCTCGGTCGAGTAGACGAGGTCGAAGGCTCCGTCGGCGAAGGGCAGCCGCGTCGCCTCGGCCGAGGCGACGGTCAGGCCACGCTGCCGTCTCGCCGCAGCCACGGCGTGATCGGAGAGGTCGACACCCCACACCTCGGCGCCGCGCGCTTCGGCGATCGCCGCCATGAAGAACCCCTCGGCGCAGCCGACATCGAGCGCGGTCGCGAAATCCAGCGTCTTCATCCGATCGAGGAGCGCAAGCCGCCGCGTGTAGTGTCGATGCGCGCCCGGCATGTACTCACCGCGAGGATGATGCCCGGGACCGTCAATCGCCTCGTTCATCTTCTCGCGGCTGGTCCGGTAGAACGCATCGATGTCGACGCCCGCGTGCCGCGCTTCGGCGTGTGTGTCTGGAGAATTGACCATCGACGATGAGGGAGCGCGACGGCGCCATCCGGGGCGATCAGTCGCTGCTGGGCCGATTATGCCAGCTCTACACTGACCGCATGAATGCCGGCACGGTGGCCAGCGAGGTGAGCGAACCGTCCGAGACTGAGGAGCGGCCGGGCGCGGTCAATTGGGGACCACCGCGCGGACGTCATCCCGCGATGCGAGCGGCACGACGCAGCGTCGTACTCGCCCACAGCTCGACGATCACGCGCCGTTTCATTCCGGCCCCGTTGACCTTCCGGCTGATTGACGCCTTTGCCGCGCTGTCCAGACGACAGAAGAACGGCCTGTGGCAGCAGAACGTGAGCTTCTACGGCGAGCTGCTCGAGCACACGCCGCTCGCCGGCACCGAGGAGACCGTGGCCGAAGACGCGATGCGCGAGTTCATGAAATGCATCGAGCTGTTCTGGCGTCCGTGGCTACTGTGCCGCGGCACGGTGGAGAATCGGCAGACCCTGCGGGCCGCTCAGCGCGAGGGGCGGGGCGTCGTCGCGGTGTTTCCGCACTTCGGGCCGTCCTACGCGCAGTTCCCATCGATGGCCCGGCACGGACTCGATGTCTCCGTGGTCGCCTCCCCGCACCACTACGACGACGACCGCGGGACCGGATACGACGCGCGGTTCGCGCGTCAGGGTGCCCGCTACCTCAACATGCTCGGTCGCGGTCATGTCGTCCAGCGCGCCACGGACAACGCATCGCCAGGCGTGTTCCCGGTGATGCTCGAGCTGGTGCGCTCGGGCAAGACGGTGTTGATCGCGTTTGACACCGTCGGCAACATGCCGACCCCGTTCCTCGGGCGCAGACTGCGACTCACGAACGGTCCGGCGCGGCTGGCGCATGACGCCGACGCGCTCGTGGTCCCGGTCCTCAACCGGCGGCGCGACGTGACTCCGGTCGTCCGGTTCGGCGAGCCGCTTGACCCCCGCGACTTCGCTGATGCAACCGCGCTTCAGGGCGCGATTGCCCGGCAGGTCGAGCACTGGGCGCTGGAGGCGCCCGCGTCGGTCTGGCCGCTGCACGATCAGCCCGGCGGATCCCCGCTCATTCGGGGCGAGCTGCTCAGTCGCTCCGCGGTCGCGGCCTCGTGACCGCCTCGTCGATGATCCGCGCCACGCGCCGCTCGACGGTGCGCTCGGCAACGTAGCCGCGGCGCGCCGCGCGCAACGGCGAGTCCTCAGGCTCGTCGAGCGCCGCCGCGAGCGCAGCCTCCCACTCCTCTACGCCGTCAGCCAGCGCCAGGAAACCGGGATGCTCTGCCGCCACCGCCCCGGTGTCCGGCAGCGCCGGTGCCACGACGGGTTTGCCGTGAGCGAAGTAGTCCAACAGCTTGAGAAACGAGTTTCCCCGGCTGAACTGGCCGATGCGGGCGGGAATCGTGGCGACGTCGAAACGCGAGATCGCACCCATCGCCTCGGGGTACGGGACCGCACTCTGAAAGACAACGTTGCTGTGGTTGCGGAGTCCGGGGGGAACGGCGGTCGGCTCGCCCCCGACGAGCACGAACGTCCACTGCGGCCTTCGGCCTGCCAGTTCGGAGAGCAGTTCCCAGTCGATGCGGTCCGTGAACGCTCCGGCGTAGCCGATGATCGGATGCGGGGCGCTGCGGACGGCGTCGGGAATCTGGAAGCCCTCCTGCTCAAGGGTCCGAAAGAGGCGCAGATCGAAGCCGTTCGGAAGCACCGCGATGCGGCGTTCAGGCGCCGCTCGGCCCTCAAGCAGCGCCGGTGAGACGACATAGGCCTCGTCGACGGCATCAAGCAGCCGACTCTCCACCCGCGCGACGACGCGGTTCGGAACCAGCCCGCCCGGCAGCGCGGAGAAGTCGTCGGTGCAGTCGTACACGCTCGCGATGTGGGGAACCAGGTCCACGAGCTCGGGCAGCGACCACCAGTAGAACACCAGCAGGCAGCGCGCCGCCCCGACGTCGCGCAGCCACTCGTTGATGATGTCGGCGAGCACCCGCACGTTGCGCCGCCGCATGACCTCGGGGACGCTGAGGGGCCCCACCGCTGCCAGGCCGCGAACCGGCGCCAACCACAGACGTTCCTCGACCCGACGTGGGCGCATCGACCCGAACAGGGTGCGGGCCACATCACGTGCCTCCATGTGACCCGCGCGACCCATCACGCGGCGCAGAATGCTCCCGTGCGCGTCACTGTGAATATTGAGGACGCGGTACCGGCGGGCGAGTTCTCTCACCGTGACGGTCGCCGGCTGGTTCATGGCGGTCGCGTACTCGTAGCCCCCGACGACCACGACGACCGGATCCTCCTCGGTCGCCGCCATCAGCCCCGACCGACCTGCGCCGGCGCCAGCAGCGCGTGCAGACACAGGTTCACGTTGGCGAGGGCGTCCCCGCGGGTCCACGCCCCGGTCCTCAGCATGCGCAGAAGTCCCGGAGCGGCTGCGAGTGCGTCCCGGCGGGGGCGGACCGTCAACCGCGCCACCGTCACGACGCTGGCGGGCACGAAACATCCGGGTTCGCTCCGGAGCACGTCGGCGCTCCACTGCACGGGGGCAAATGGCCCGTATCTGCGGTCGTCCGGAAGTCCATGGCGCTCGAAGCACGCCCGCTCCACAAGACAGTTGGCGAACGTCGTATTTCGGATCGGCAACGTCCGACACCGCACGGCATCGACGACGCCAGGATTGTGTTCGTCCCCGGCGGGAAGATCGCTGACCACGGTGGCTCCGGACACGTCCCGCACCGCGCCCGCCACGATCGTTGGAGACGGCCCATCCGGCATCTGCGACGCGTGCAGCAGGCGCGCGAGGGCGTCGTGCTCCGGCTCGGCACCGGGCGCCAGTACCCAGATCCAATCGCTGTCGGACCGCACGGCGCGCGTGAGGGCGTCGGCGCCGGTGAACACCTCGCTAACCCCCGGCCTCTGGGCGTGCACAGCGGTGCCGACGGCAGCCGAGGCGGCCGCCACCACCGGTCGTTGCTCGCTCACGCCGGGCGCACCGGGGCTCGGTTGGCGATCACGTCCATGACCGCCCCGACGGCCCGCGGATCCTTCACCGGATGCATGAACACGGCTCCCCGTTCCAAGCGCTCGAGCACCTCGTCGAGCTCGATCGGCGGGAGCCACCGGACGTCCCGGTAGACATCACTGTGTGCATCGACGTTGACCACGTGGAAGCCGAGGTGATGCAGCAGCGTCGGGACGTACACCTCGAGGTAACAGGGAGGGTGCGGCCCGACCGCAACATACGCCTCCAGTGCATCCCGGGTCAGCCAGATGCCGTCGCCGAGGCACGAGAAGATCCGCGCGGGGTCCTCACGCACGGACAGGCGCCGCAGGTGCTCAAGTAGTCTCGGATCTCGCCGGAAACGGATGTAGTGCTCGTGGTTGCTCGCCGAGCAGTCGATGCACTTCTTGCCGAGCAGGTCGGCATTCGTCGTGCCCGCGAGCTCGAGGAGCCGAGCCTCAAAGTCCCCGTCGAGCACGAGGTGGTCGTACTCGATCACGTACAGCGAGTCGGCCCCCTCATCGTCGACGAAGAACGCGTTCCAGACCGCCTCGAACACCTGGGTCATCGACTGCAGGTGGGGCCCGTTGCTCTTCAGAGTCGGGTCGTCGATGAAGACCTTCTCCTCGATCTCAATCCGCGCGAACTCCGTTGGCGGGCCTCCGTAACAGATGACGAGCCGCGCCTCGGGCGCGACCGTGCGCATGAGTGCCGCGCCCTCGTGCACCCGCTCGGCATCCAGATGCGTGATGACGGCAGTGACCATGCTCATCGCCGAATGCACCGGTCAACATCGAGGTGGCGGAACACCATCCGATTCATCTTGTCCCAATCCGCCCGCACCGCCTCAGACTCCGCTCCGAAGATCTTCAGCCGGCCGCGCCAGACGACCGGGACGCCTCGGAACAGCACCTCTCCGCAGACCTCGCAGCGCACCGGCCTGCCGAGCGCATCCGTCAGCCGGGTTCGCACGTCACGAAGCGAGACGTGGACCTTCCACGCCACCGGATGCGGCTGCGGCCGGATCGGCGGCGCTGAGGAGGCGAGCGGTGGAAGTTGGGCTTCGACCGCGGATAGGCGCACGGCGCCCCCGGCACGCACCGCGGCCCGGGTCCTCCGGTCAAGCCGAAACGCGGCCCGGTTGACCGGGCGGCGGCCGGTGGACAGACAGCGGCGCAGGCCGAGCCGCATCCCGTCGACCATGTTCCGCGTGCGCCCAGCTTTGACACCCCGCTGAATGCCCTTGACCACATACCCGACCATGTACACGAAATTCCACGGAAACGGAAAGTACATCCAGCAGATCAGCAATTCGTTGCGCCGGTAATACACATCGATGAGACGCGAGCTGCGCTTCGGCGAGGTGAAATGATGGATCGGCTCCGCGTGTCCGAGGCGGATCACGTACCCGGCGTCCATCATCTTCAGGCACACATCCCATTCTTCGCCCACCCATTGGATCTCTGGGGTATAGCCGCCGAGTTCCACCAGAACGTCGCGGCGGACCGCGTTCGCGGTTCCGCGATAGACCGGGCCGAGCCACGTGTCGTCGGCATCCGGGGCACGCTGCTGGATCTCGGGAGTGATGCCGACGTCGATGAACGGCATCGCCACGGCCGCGATCCGCGGATGATCGAAGTCGTTCACGGTGACAGCGACGGTGTCGGTCGAGGTGAACACCGCGTCATCGTCGATCGAGACGATGATGTCCCCACTGGCGAGCGCGATCGCATCGTTGCGGCGGGCGGCCAGTCCGGCGCCGTCGGTGAAGCGCTCGACGCGCACCTGCGGGAACTCGTCGCGCAGCATCTCGCCCGTCCCGTCGTGGGACCCATCGTCGAGAACGAGCAGCTCGAAATCACCCTCCTGCTCGAGCGCGGACCGCAGCGATGTCCGGAGATCATCCTTGCGGTTCTGCGTGATGATCACGATCGTTGCTCGGGGCGGGTGTCCATGACCGCGCAACCGGGTCACAGCCGCAGGACGGAGCGGGGTCACCTGGTCGCTCCGAGCGCTCCGTCGCGCACGGCGCGCATGAGGAGCCGCCAGCGTCGCGCATCGGTTCGGTTGACGCGCACGTATTGCGCGAGCGTGCGCAGGTAGTAGCGGGCGTAGTCCACCCGCTCGACCGCGCGGAGGCTCGAGCCCCGAAGGATCAGCAGCGAGTTGCGCGCGTGGTAATAGAACCGATCGGTCGTGGGCGTGGCGGCGGGATGCGGCGACGGGGTCCAGTGATAGACGACGCTCTCGGGAACGAGATAGCCGGGGTTGTCCCGGAGGACCCGCGCCGTGAACTCGACGTCGTCACCCCAGATGAAGAAGTGCTCGAGTGGCAGCCCGAACCGGTCGATCGCGGTGCGATGGACGACGACCGACACGAAGGTCGCGTACCGCACGAGCAACAGTCCGTCGGCGACTCCGGCGGCGAGCTCTCGCCGCCAGCGCCAGCGGGGGACCGGATAGTTCATCGGATGGAGGCGTTCGTCCTTCCAGCGGACCTGGCTGGTGAGGAGCATCGGCACGCCGCCGGGAGCCCGGGCCGCCCCAGCGAGCAGCGCGGCGAGGCTGTTGCCGGTGGCCAGCGTGTCGTCGTCAAGCAGCCATAGCCAGTCGTACCCCTCAGCATGTGCCCGCGCTGCACCGCGATGAAATCCGCCCGCTCCGCCAACGTTCTCCTCGAGCCGGAGCAGCTCGGCTTCCGGGAAGTCATCGACGACCATCTTCGGGGTCCCGTCAGAGCTGGCGTTGTCGACGACGAGGACTCCGTCCGGGGGACGGCGCTCCTCGCGCAATGCGAGCAGGCAGCGCCGCAGCAGATCCCGGCGGTCACGCGTGACCACGACGGCGCAGACACGGCCCGGCGCCGGCTCCCCGGACGCTTCGGCGACCGCGCTCATAGCTTCAGTGAGGCGCGCGCCGTTGGATAGAACGCCGCCCGCTCGCTGTAGTAGGCGGCGTTGCGGTCGACGCGCTGGGTCGTCACGTCCCCGTCGCCGCCGCGCGCACCGAGGCGCTCCCGCACCGAGCGGGTGAACGGCCACGGACCGGCGAACGCGTGGAAATTGTGCCGGTAGGCGCGGGAGACAACGGGCCGCACCGGCTCCCGGACACGCAATCCTTCCCGCAGCCCAGCGAGCACCTCCTTGACCGCTCCGATCGCCATGCGCCGCTGGGCGAACGTATCGACCGCGGCCTGTTGGGCGATGTTGAGCACGGCTGCGGATGCGTCACCGGGGCGGAGCAGCTTGCCCGCGATGTAGCCGTGATGACGCGCGTTCACCAGGTAGCGGCGTGGCTCGAACTCGACGATCCGCTCCTTCATGTGGATGGCGTAGACGTCGGGCAGGTGCAGATGCCGGAAGCCCCGATCGAGCAGGCGCATCGTGAGGTCAACCTCGTTGGCCCAGATGAAGAGGTTCGGGTCGTAACCGCCGAGTGAGGAGAGCGCGTCTCGATTGACGAGCGCCGCGCAGCCCCAGAAGCTGAGCAGCCCCGTTGGCCAATCGTCGTTCAGGCGACGGTCGAGCTCGAAGGCACTGACGACCGAGAACGACACGAGCCCCGCGTGTTCCTCCTCGGCAGCCCGAACCGCCCGCTCGAGATCACCGGGGCGCAGATACGCGTCGTCATCGAGGATGAGAACGTATTTCCCCCGCGCACGGGCGAAGCCGGCGTTCCACCCCGGGGCCCCGAGATTGTCCGCGTTGCGGACGACGCGGACGTCGGGAAACGCGTCGGCGACCGCCTCCGCGGTTCCGTCGGCCGACGCGTTGTCGACGACGAGCACCTCGAGCGCGGAGCTTGGATAGCCGCTCTCATTGATTGTCTGATGCAGCGAACGCAGCAATTCGCGGCGGCGGTTGTAAGCGAGAAACACCACCGACACGAGCGGCAGGTCCGCGGCTCCGGGCGTTTCGGAACTCACGCGCTTTTCGAAGTCGAATCCATTCGTGGAACTGCCGCTCCTATAGTGCCATGAACCGCCGCGTGACCCGGTCGCGGCCGGGCGACGTGGCGGCTCTGAGGCGCAAGGTGCGCCGAGGGATTGATTCAGCGGGCCGGCTCGGGCGCCGGCGCCTCGCGGTCGGGCCGCGGCTGCGGCTCGGTGACGAGTGGGGACGGGAACCACGCGAGTTCGACCTCCTGCGGACGGGAGAGCACGATCGGCTCGAACGTCGCGGCGATCGCCGCCCGCAGCGAGCGGGCATCCGCATAGTCGGTGGAATCGAGCGGAGCGTGAAACCGGAGGTCGATACGCGTTCCGTGCCGCTCGGGCACGACCGGGAGCACCTTCGCCCCGGTGCCGAACGCGAGCGCGGCCCCACCACCGCCGACCGCGATCATCCGCCCGAGAAACGGCGTCGCAGCACGTCCCGGAGCGTCGAAGGCGATCGCGACCGGATGCCCGGCGGCGATCAGCTCGGGGAGCCGTTCGGGTCGACCGTCGGTTGAAATGAGCCGGGAGTTTCCAAGCGGCTTGACGCCGTACTCGATCCGGCGGTGCTTGATCGCCGGACCCTCGTAGCCCGGGGGCAATGGCGCCCAGTAATGCGGCCCGACGACGATGTAGTGCTCGAAGCCGCGGATCCCGAGAATGGCCGGTACCGCCCAGGTCGCGACCATGTGCGCAAACACGATCACGAATCCCTTGTCTCCCCCCGCGCGCGCTGCTTCCCAATGCTCGCGCCCGTGGACCTCTGACTTCTGCAGCAGCCACGGCCGCCAGAACAGCTCGCGCAGCCTCGACTTCTCCACGAGCCACTTGCCGGCGAGCGCATCTGCCTCGGCGGCGCGCGGGGTGTGCTTGAGCAACTCACGCATGAACTCTTCCGCTGCGTCGCGCTCGGCGGGGTTTCGGCGTTGGCGGACGGCCGGACCGATGCCGGCCACGATCGCGAGCGCCAGGGAGGCCGGAATCAGGCGGTGTGTATTTTGGTTCGCGTACAGCCGAACCGGAAGGCGCACGTCACGAATCGTGTCGTCCAGCGGGACTGGACCTCGTTCTTCGTCAGCCAGATGTGCTGGGACCCCCATATCTCACCCCTTCTGGACTCGCGCTTGGGAGCGAGATGATGACAGACGGGGCCCGCTGGGGATAACGCGGAAATTCAGTAAATAGAACTACGCGAAAGCGGTTATAGGAGTGCTACGGAAGGTACGCAAGGCAGTCAGCCACCCGGTCACGCAAAACGTGATCGCGCTCGGGTGGATGCAATTGGCGACGTTCATCGTCCCGCTCCTGACGCTGCCGTACATCGCCCGGGTGCTGCGGCCGTCCGCGTTTGGCCTGGTCGTGTTCGCCCAGGGCTTCTCCTACGTGCTCGTCGTGTTTATCGACTGGGGGTTCGGCTACACCGGAGTGCGGTCGACAGCCGAGAGCCAGACGGACCCGGAGGGATTGCAGCGCACGGTCCATCGCATCCGTGGAGCGCAGCTGTTCCTCGCCGCGGCCTCGCTGCCGATCGCGATCGGAGCGCTGGTGATCGTTCCCAAGATGACCCAGCACCCGGAGTTCCTGGCGATGGCGTGGCTGGCTGCCGTTGCCTCGGCGCTCGCCCCGGGCTGGTACTTCGTCGGAACCGAGAAGATGAAGCTGATCACGTTGGTCCAGCTCGGCTTCCGCGTACTCGGCGCCGTGCTGACGTTCGCGTTCGTTAAGGGGCCGGATCAGGCGTGGCTCGTGATGGCTCTGTTCGCGGGGTCGGCGCTCGCCGGCTGGATCGCCTCCGACGTGATGATGTACCGCCAGGTTCGCTTTCAGAAGCCGGCGCTGCGCACATCCGTCCGCGAGCTGCGCGCCTCAACGACGATCTTCATGGGGATGATCGCCGCGACGTTGTACTCGTCCTTCAACGTGGTGCTCCTCGGGTTGTTCGAATCGACGACGGCGGTGGCGCACTTTGGGGCGGCGGAGCGCGTCGTCCGGGTGTCGCTCACCGCGATGGGCCCGATTGGAATCGCCGTGCTGCCGCGACTGACCTCGCTGCAGTCTCAGGGCCGGCGCGACCGAGCCCGGCGGCTGCTGAGGATTACTGTCGGAGCTGCGGGCACGATCGCGCTCGCGCTCACCGCCGGGCTGTTCATATTCGCGCCGACCGTGATCAGGATCCTGTACGGCCACCGGTTCGTCCACGACTCGGTCCCGATCCTGCGGGTGCTCGTTCTCATCATCCCGATCAGCATGGTCGGCACGGTGCTCGGGACCTGGTTGATCACGCTCCATCAGGATCGCCTCGTCGCCAGGATCGTTCTGCGGGCCGGGATCCTGAACGTCGTTCTCGGCTGCATCCTCACGCCCTTGCTGGGCCCGATCGGGATGGCCTGGTCGGTTATCACGGCCGAGATGACCGCGGCGGTCGGCGGCTACATCACCGTGCGCCGCAACAGCCGGCGGGAGGCGGCGGCCGGCGCGTCAGCGCCACGCCCAGAGGAGTCCGACCCCGTCGTGTTCGTCGAAGACCTCGCCGAGTCGGAAGCCCGCCTGTTGTAGGAGCCGAGACACGAGCGCCGTCGTGTCCCGCTCAGGAGAGCCTTGCAGGTGATACTCGAGCACAAGCGCCGAGATCGGCAACTCGGCGAATCGCGGGTCCTGGAGGATCGGCCATTCGGCACCCTCGATGTCCATCTTGACGAGGTCGGCGTTTCTGAGCAGGTCGAACACATCGATGACCGCGACCTCCGTCGGCACCGGCGGGGCGTCCTTCTGAAAGCGGCGCAGATACGGCTGGTAGTCGACGGCCTCGACGGCACCGTCGCGGACGAAGTGCGACAGGATCGAGAACCCCTCGATGGTCGCCGTCCCGGCCTCGGTGCCCGCTGCCACCTGGCGGATCTCGCACTGCTCGCCGAGACCGTTGCGCTCAATCGTGCGCCGCAGCAGGGCGGCGCTGTCCGGATTCGGCTCGACCGCAACCACGTGCGCGCGGGGGAACCGCTCGAGCAGCAGCAGCGACGCCGAACCGACGTGGGCACCGAGATCGACGATGCGCGGCGTCTCGGTTCGCGCCCGGATCGCCTGTTCGACCTCCGCAGGCGGGAGGTAGACGCCACGCCGGACGACCTCGTAGACCACCCACGCATCCGAGGCCGGGTGGCGGAGGAACAACGTCTGACCGGAGCGCCGCAGGTGGTACTCACCAACGCAGCGGCGGGAGAACACCTCCCGGCCCGCGAACGTCGCCGTCTCTCGGACCGAGACCGCCGCGAACACCATCACCGCGCGCAGCAGCAGCGGTGGAAACCGGTCGCCGAGCACCCGCGCGAGGAGCGCCGTGAGGCGTCGTCCGATCGCCGCCGCATACCGATGAATGGTGGCCTTGATGGCGCCCACTAAAGCTTTCCTCCTGGTCGCCCCGGTCGGTGGCGGGCGAACGATACAGGCGATCAGGCACGGCACTCTCGGCCGAACGGAGCGTACGCAGCCCGCCGTCTCCGGGGGCGATCAGTCAAGATCCATATCAACGACAACCGACGCGAAGTGGGGCCACTTCAAGCGTCCGCGATGGGGGCCACGGCGAGCGGCCGCTCCGACGAGATTGGAAGTAACGACAAACATGGAGCCGCAGCCTGCCGGGAATGTCGGGCCGCAGCGCGGTGCCGACGGGCCGGCAGGCGGCGCCGATCCGCGCCGGATGCTGACGCTTGTCGCCTCCGACGTCGCCCCGGTGGGAGGGATGGAGCGGGCCGCCTACGAGTTGTCGCGTCGCCTCGTGCAGCGGGGATGGCGCGTGACGGTGATCGCCCGCTCGTGCGCTCTCGAGCCAGGCCCGAACGTCCGCTTCATCCGGCTGCGCTCGCCGTCGCGCCCGGTCAGCGTCGCGCTGCTCGCAGACGCCCTGCTCGCGTCGCTGGCACTCGTGCGGCAACGGTCGGGGCTGCTGCACACGATCAATCCGACGATCATCAACCGTGCCGACGTCATCACCGCGCAGTTCTGCGAGGCCGCCTTTCGGGGCTCCGGCATCTCCCGCGCGCGCCGGCCAAGCGTTCCGTACCGACTCAATTCCTGGCTCACGTCCTGGATCGCGATCCTGTTCGAGCGGTGGTGCTACGACCCGCGGCGCGTGCAGCAGATCGCGTGCGTGTCCGGGGGGCTCAGCCGGGACACTGCGAGCTGGTACCCGCGCATCGGGGATCGTCTGCGCACGATCCCGAACGGCGTCGATCTCGAGGCGTTTCGGCCAAACGAGCGGGTCCGGCGCCGCATCCGGGATGAGCTCGCCGTCGCCGACGACAGCCTGATCGCGTTGTTCGTCGGCGGTGACTGGCACCGGAAGGGACTTCGGCACGCGCTCGACGCACTCAAGGACGCGCCGGGCTGGACGCTCGTGGTCGTGGGCGCCGGCGACCGGGCGGCGTTCGCCCGCCAGATCGACGCGGCCGGCCTGCGATCCCGAGTTCGGTTCGTCGGCCGCCAAGCGGACCCGGTGCCGTATTTCGTCGCGGCCGACGCACTCGTGGCCCCGTCCTACTTCGAGGCGTTCTCGTTGGTCACGCTCGAGGGCGCCGCTGCCGGCCTGCCGCTGGTGGTGCCGCGGATGAACGGCACCGAGGAGCTCGTCATCGACGGGGTGAACGGCTGGTTCACCGAGCGCGACGGCCAGGCCATCGCCGGGCGGCTCGTGATGCTGCACGACAGCGAGCCGCTGCGACGCCGGATGTCGATCGCCGCTCGCGAGTCCGCGGCGCCCTTTGACTGGGATCGGATCGCGGACCAGTACGAGGACCTCTACGCCAGGCTGAGTCCGCGGCTTTAGAATCAGCACGTCCGGGCGCGTAGCTCAGTGGGAGAGCGCTCGCTTCACACGCGAGAGGTCGCTGGTTCGAGCCCAGCCGTGCCCATTCAAAAGTCCTGTTAATCCGTGGCTTTTTGTTCCCGTGACGTCCGGGAATCCTCCGCGTTTAGTGCATGGGAATAGTGAATGACGCCGTCCGAGGACCAAACCGCTGGCGCTGAGGTCGCCGATCGCCCGTAATACGGGCGCCCGTGCCGACTGTGAGTCACGCGAGAGCGCTCGCTGTGCAGCGAGGGGTCGACTCGGCCCAGAGGACCCGGCCGTTCCGCCCTTCCACCCACTCACATGTGCGAAGACGGCCGTTGTCGACGAGCGCTACGCGCTGCGCGCGTACCGGGACCGACGCCAGACTGACCCCACCGAGCCCAGAGCACCGTGCGAAGCCATGCTCTGCCGCCACTTCTGAGAGGCAGGCGTGCCTGCCGCCGGCTGGCACTCCTTTCGTGCGCGCGAAGGTGACTCGGTGCAGCTCGGCGCGCACCCGCTCCGCGCGGCGAGCAAGTCTCGCTGCAGGCCACAGCAAGCCTCGACCTCTACCGCGGGCAGCGGCGCCGAGCGCAAGCTCACCGTCGACCGGAATGGCGCGATCAAGCTGCTGGAAGCGCCGGTACCGAGGGCGGGTGAGCCGGGACGACGTCGCCGCGGTGTTGGCGGCTGTACTCGCCGAACCGCGACTGGCGGGCGCCACCTTCTACCTCAACGGCGGCGATGTCCCGATCGCGTCCGCCGCGGCCGCGCTCGCGCCAGAGCTTTTCTGCGGGTCCGGCGGGTCATTCGAGCGCGCGGCGTTCGGCCTGCCCCGCTAGGACACGGTAGACCGGCGCAAGGAGATCGACGAGGTTCTGACCGTCGACGTCGACCGGCGCCGGACCGAGCTGGCGCAGCAGCACATCCGTTCCCTCGGCGGCGAGTGGATTGATGTGCAGGTCGGCGAGCGCTGGCCGGCTCTCCCAGAACGAGTCGAGTTCGTCGACGAGCGCCGGATCGCGCGACTCGGGCGCCGCCGGTCGCGCAGTGCCAGCGCCTGCGCTGCCACTGCGATGCGCGGCGCGGCTGGCACCGCCAGCGGAGCTGGCGCCGGCTCTCCGCGCGCGCAGGTACTCAAGCAACTCCGCCTGCTCGCGGCCCCGCCAGGCGAAGATCTGGAACGGGTCCTGGTCGAAGCGCTCAGCGAGGATGTAGTAGGCGGCCGCGATGTGCTTGCACGGGTTCACCGAGTCCGGGCACGTGCAGCTCGCCTTCAGCTCGCCGCGTGAGCGCGGGAACAGTGTCAGCTTGCACGACGCGAACACGTCCTCGATGTCGCGGGGCATCTCGCCGGCGAGCAGTTGCGCGAGTGGTAGCGCCTGCGCGGCCATCGCCTTCTCCAGTCGCCGCCATTGCTGCTCGGTCAGCGCCTTGCACAGGATCCGGACGCGATAGGGCGTGTAGCGCGAGCCCTGCACCTTCGCGATTACTATGCCCGGCTCGACGTCGAGCTCGATCACCTGGCCGCGGCGAGCGTAGTTGCGCCCGCGCTGCAACCGGGAACCGACGCCGAACGACTCGAGCAGCGCGATGAACCGCTGCGACCACCACGTCTCACCGATCGCGCCGCGCTTGCTGCGCGCGGCGATCCCGCCCTGCACCGACAGCGGCTTCGATGGCTCCCAATCGCGCCAATCGGCCCAGTCGTTCACGCCGCCACCGCCTCGTGCGAGAGGGTCATAAGCTCGCGGAGCTGGGCGGTGTCGAGCTCGGTGATCCACCCCTCGCCGGTCCCGACGATCCGCTCGGCGAGATCCTTCTTCTGCGCAATCAGCATGTCGATCCGTTCCTCGATCGTGCCGACGCACGTGAGCTTGCGCACCTGGACGTTCTTGCGCTGACCGATCCGGAACGCGCGATCGGTCGCCTGGTCCTCGACAGCGGGGTTCCACCAGCGGTCGAAGTGGACGACGTGGTTGGCCGCGGTGAGGTTGAGGCCCGTACCGCCCGCCTTCAACGACAGGATCATCAGCGGCGGCCCGCCGTCGCCCTGGAACCGCGCGACCATCTCGTCGCGCGCGGCTTGCGCGGTCCCACCGTGCAGGAACAGCACCTCGCGCCCGAGCCGCTCCTGCAGGTGACGGCGGAGTAGGTGCCCGAACTCGGCGAACTGGGTGAAGCAGAGCGCCTTGTCCCCCTCGGCGAGCGCCTCAGCCAGGATCTCCTCGAGCCTTGCGAGCTTGCCGGAGCGTCCGTCGAGCGCAGAGCGATCCTTGAGCAGGTGCGCCGGGTGGTTACACGCCTGCTTGAGCTTCATCAGCGCCGCCAGGATGATCCCTGAGCGCTCGATCCCGGTCGTGTGCTCGGCCTTCTCGATCATCTCGTCGACAACCGCCTGGTAGAGCGTCGCCTGCTCCTTGGTCAGGTGGCAGTCGATGCGCATCTCGATCTTCGCGGGCAGGTCGGTGATGATGCTCTTGTCGGTCTTCAGCCGGCGCAGGATGAACGGGCCGGTCGCGTGGCGCAGCCGCTCCGTCGCGTCGCGGTCACGGTAGCGCTCGATCGGCGTGGCGTAGCAGCGTTTGAACGTCGCAGCCGGGCCGAGCAGCCCGGGATTGAGAAAGTCCATGATCGAGTGGAGCTCGGTGAGGTGATTCTCGACCGGCGTGCCGGTCAGCGCTACTCGATGGCGGGCGGGGATCGAGCGGATCGCCCGTGTCTGCTTCGCGTCGCTCGTTTTGATGTTCTGCGCTTCGTCGAGCACGACTCGCTCCCACTTGGCGGCGGCCAGCGCCTCGCGGTCGCGCACCGCCAGCGCGTAGGTCGTGACCACGAGATCCGCACCTCGCGCCGCGGCCGTGAATGCGCGGCCCTTCAGTCGCTCCCGACCGTGGTGCGCGAGCACAGTCAGGCCCGGCGCGAACCGCTCGGCCTCGCGCTGCCAGTTGCCGAGCACCGACACCGGGCAGATCAGCAGGGTCGGACTCAGCCGCTTGCGTGAGCGGCGGCCCTCGCGCTCGGCGAGCAGCAGCGCCAACGTCTGCGGGGTCTTGCCGAGACCCATGTCGTCCGCGAGACATGCCCCGAGGCCGAGACTCGAGAGGAACCCCAGCCACGCCAGCCCGCGCTGCTGGTACGGACGCAGCTCGCCGGCGAACGTCGCGGGCGTCGGGATCTGCCGGAGCTTGCTCACGCCGCTCTGACTGAGCAGCTCGCTCAGCCAGCCGGTGCTCTCGATCTCGGTCGGGGGCAGCTCGTCGCGGCCGGCCTCGAGCGCGAGGCTGTCGCGCAGGAGCTCCGCGGCCGGTGCCTCGCCGCGCTCCTTGCGTCCCTCGAAGAACTTCAGCGCGGCCTCGACGTCCTCGGAGCGCAGCACGATCCACTGCCCACGCGACATCACCAGCGGCAGCTTCATCGCCGCGAGCTGCCGCAGCTCCGACACCGACAGCGACGCATCGCCGACCGCGATCCGCCACTCGTAGGCGCACAGGCCGTCGAGACCGAACAGCCCGCTGCCGTCCTCCCATTCCTTGGACGGCTCGGCCGTCAGCTTGAGCCGCAGCCGCTTGTCCCACCACGCCGGCGACAGCACGCCGAACCCGGCCTGCTCGAGCGCGGGGACCGCATCGCGCAGGAACCGGAAGGCGGCGTCCGTGTCGAGCGCAACGCCGGTGGGCGCCACCTCGTGCAACGCCGGCTCGAGATCCGGCCACAGGCGTAGCGCGTGGCCGAGCCCGCCCAGCAGCCGCTCCTGTGGATCCTCGATCAGACGGCCGAGCAGACGCAGGCCATCGCCGTTGGAGCTCCACACATCCTCCGCCGGGACGAGCACGCTCGGGTCGTCCTTCGCCTGCAGCAGGATCTCGATGCGCCACGGCTCCTCGGCGGCAGGCGAGGTGGGCTCCTCGGCGACCGGTCCGGCGGATTCCTCAGGCGCCGACAGGCGGAAGCACGTTCGGAACGTTCGGTGCGCCGCGTAGTGCTCCATCGCACCTCGCCAGGCGTCGAGTTGCTCGGCGAGCGCCGCGAGCTCGAGTTCGTCCGCTGCGATGACCGAGTCGGCTGCGGTCAGTGCGGCGATCCACGCCTCAACCGTCGCGGGCTTGCGTTTCCGACCGGGCGTGTGGAGGATCGGCTTGGTCAGGAAGCGTCGCGCGCACGCGTCGAGGAAGGCGCCGAGCGCACCGTCGACGATCGTCGCGGGCGGCGTTCCGATCTCGGATGAGCCAACTTCCGCGCGCAGGAGCGGCGGCATCGATCCTGCCAGCAGTCGCAGACGCTCGGAGTCTCCGGGATCGCTCGTGACCGGCTCCCACTGCGCCACCCACCGATCCTCGCGCCGGGCGAGTCCCGGCAGGACGCGCCCGCGCGCGAGCAGCTCGAGCGCGAGCTTGGCCAGCTCGGCGAGAACCCGTGGCGAATCGCCGATCGCCAGGCCTCGTTGATCGTCACCCGGGAGACCGAGCAGAAGCTCGACGGCGTCTGCGGCGCCGAACCGTGCGGTGGGAACGACCCACGAATCCAGACGATCCGGTCGGGCCGAGCCACCGCCGTCGCCATCGGTCCGCAACAGCTGCGGCGAGGCCTGCGGACCGTGCTCGTGAGACGGCAAGAGCACACGCAGCTCGCCTGCGCTCTCCGGATCGAGGTCTCGGGATACCTCGCCGAGTGCGCGAGCGAACTCCTGTACCGGCGCCGCGAATGGGTGCCGGCGCGGACGAGGCTTCACCGGTGGCCTGCCGCGCCGGCGAGGCGCGCACGCCGGCAGTCGGCCGTCCTCGCCCCACACGCACAGCCGCGCGTCGCGCGACCAGATGGCGTGGAGGACGATCATGGGCAAACATGTTCGTCCATCCCGAGGACGGCGCCTTCGGAGCGCTCGCACTGCCGAGCAGCGGCGCGCTGACCAGGAGAATCGCGGCGAGAAAGGGCCCGACCCTGTGCCGCCTTGGGTTTCGCGCGCGTATGAGGACCAAGCGCGGGCCTCGACTTATTCTTCGATGCCCAGCAGCCATGCGCGGAAAGCGCACCTCCGGGTGACGGCAGCCGACACGGCGGCCGCGAGCGCGACCTACGCGGCGGCTTGCTGGGAGTCGCCGGCGCTCGTGCTCGCCGGTTCGTAGTCGCCGTGGAGCAGCTCCGGCGCCGGGTCCAGCCCGTTCGGCCACACGATCGTCCGCGACTCTTCGTCGACGCGGACTTGCCGGAAGTAGTCAGGGTCCCGGAGAGGCTCGCCCAGGGTCCCGTGGAGCAAGAACGCGCAGTCGACGTCGCGGACGACGCCGTCGTTGAACTCCACCCGGAGGCGATGTGGATCTAGCGGCGTGACTGCCGTGACGCGTAGCATCGGATCTGATGCTACGCCAGCGGATCGATCGGGACCAGCGGCTCAAGCGCCTGCGCAAGTGCCCAATTCTCGGCGAGCTCCTCGGGGTGCAGGCGGGCCCATTCGCGGACGAGCCGGAGCGCGCGAGGAGGTAGCGATCCGTTCAGGACCTCGAGCGATCCGAGCTCAACCTGAGCGACGAACTCGCCGTACTCGGCGTGGAAATGCGGCGGTGGATGATCCGGCCGGTACATGTAGATCATGATTCCGTAGAACGCGCACAGTCTCGGCATCGCGCGATTGTCCTGGACGGCTCGGGCGACGCGGTTCGGGCGGCGCGCGAATAGTGAATCATTCACTGAACCCAGCCCTAGCAGGGGGTATGCACAGGCCGCCGCCAGATGCAAATTGTGCTGATTACCAGGCTAAACGGCAGCTGATCCCTCGCTTCACACGCGAGAGGTCGCTGGTTCGAGCCCAGCCGTGCCCATCATCACTCCTTCCCAGGCAGCCGCAGGGTGACAAGCGCAGCGCTGTATCCGGGCACCGGGACCTCATAGCCGCCGGCGCGCGGCACTGCCGTCTCCTGCCGGAAGTGCCCGCGCCACCGTCCGCCGGGGGTCACCCACAGCCCGGCGAGGGTCACACGTGTCCGCGCCGTCGGCCCGGGAGCCCGCAGCCGCTCGACGCGTCCGGGACCCGTGTCGCGCAGCGCCAGCCGGAAGTTGGTGCCGCGCCCCCCCTTGTTGATGAGGAGCACGCGCTCGGTGCCGTCACCGCGCACCACCCAGGCGCGCAGGAGCGTACGGGCGGGTGTCCGTAGGGTCGACGGCATCAACCAGGAGTGGCGGCCGAGCATGCGCTGGAACAGGACAAGGCCGTAAAGGATCGGCCGCGCTCGGAGCCCGTGTCCGGTGACGAAGAACGGCGGGTTGAATGCGCGGGCGCGCAGATGGAGGTCGACCGAGCCGACGCCGACCCGCATCAACGAGAACAGCGCGTCGGGCGCCCACAGCGCGTTGGCGAACGTTCCACTCACCGCCGCGGTCCCACCGCAGGTCACCGCGTTGAACTCGGTGAGGGCGAACGGCAACCCAGCCCGGCGCGCGATGGTCACCGCCGGCCGGAGCGCGGCGGCCAAGCCGGCCGAGGCGGTGTTGGCCAGCAGCCGACGGGTGGTCGGGTAGTTGGGCGCGGACACGGGGTTACAGGGGTTGAGCGGATACCGGTGACCGCTGATGAACGCCGGCCGGCTGCGCGCCCCGGCGATCAGGCTGGTCAGCCACTGGGTCTGGGTCGGGTCCGAGATCTCCGGGCCCCCGACGGGAACGTGAATTCCGACCTGGTGCAGCGCCGCCAGGTAGGCGTTGAAATCACGAACGTACGCGTCCGGGGCGTAGCGGGCCGCCCACGCGAAGTAGCGCGCGACCTGCGAGTGAGCGACCGAGGACAACCCCAAGGACGTCATCTTCGGGTACAGGTCGGGCTCGTTGCCGATCTCCAGGCCCTGCAAACTGCCGCGGGGCAGCCGCATACCGACCGCCTTGGCGAACCGGGCCGCCCGGGCCGGATCGCGGTCGGCGAGGTTGAGATCCAGCATCACCTGGAGGTGGGTCGCGGTCACGAGCCGCACGGCGTCTGACAGCCAGCTCGGGGTGAGCGGGTACGACCAACCTGGCGCGGTCCGGTACCGGGGATCCCACCAGGACAGATCGGCGGACTCGCCGCCGATCCGCAGTGTGAGCGGGATCCCGGGGCGGCGGAGCAGGTTGATAGCCCGGGCGAACAGCTGTGGCTGGTTGGCGTAGTGCGGGACCGTCCAATACTCGGTCGACAGCTCCAGGAACGACGCCGGCACCGGGCGCGGGCGCCCGCCGGTCAGGCGGACCGACGCCACCGGCCATGCGGGGACGGGCGCGGCGACCGGCGCAGCCGGTCCGGCGACGGCGTGCCCGGCCCGTCGGCCAACCACTCCGCCACGCCCCCGGCTGACCCGGTCGGCGCAGCCGAGGGGGGCGAGCAAGAGCCAGGCCACCAGCACTGCGCTGCCGCCGAGTGCCAGCAGGACTCGGTGGGCGACGCGCAGTCGCCCGATCCAGCTCAGCATGCCGGTCCGGTGGGCCGCCGGACCACGGGGCTGTCGCTCTGGGATGGTGGGCATGACGGACGGGTACCGGGCTCCGGCCCGGGCTCAGGGTACTTGCTGCGATCCGTCAACCGATACTGCCGCTCACGCTCGTCCGCGCGCCAGGTCGAGCAGTCGGCCGAACACTCGCTCGCTGTCGGCGCGCAGCCCGTTGTGCTCGTACTCATTGGTCAGCCATATGCGCGCGCCGCGGATGTGGGCTGCGGTCTCTTCAGAGAACCCGCGCTCCACGTACGGATCGTCAGCGTAAATCAGCGCCGCCACCGGGACCTCGTTGGCTGCCAGCACGTCGGGGTCATACAGGCGTGGCCACTCCCGAGCAGCCAAGCAGCTCGGCGGCCTCTCGCAGCGGCGCGAGTGCGCCGTAATCCTCGAACATCCAAGGGAAGATGTGCTCGCCCGTAAACAGCTCGGGCGTTCGGCGGAAGTCATCGGGCATAACGCGGTCGCCCGACCACTGGGTCGCGCCACCACCGTCGGCCCAACAAGCCTCGTGCAGAATGGCGTAGATCGGGTTTCGGTTGAAGCTGACCGCATGGTCAATGTCGTGACAGAAGGCTGGCGAGCCCACCGGGAGCTCGAGCACGTAGTGCAAGCTCTCGGCGCCGTCACTGAAGCCGAGCATCTGTCCAAGCTGGCGCAGGCGCCGCCCGGTTAGGCGGTCTCCGCTGGACAGGCGGACCGCCTCTGATTCGAGCTGGAGATGCAGGTCGAGCACCCGCTCGCGGTCACTCGGGTAGCGATCGTAGTAGCGATGGTTGCGTTCGCGCATGCGGGCATACGTGCGGGTGAAGACCTCGTCCACGCGATTGCCCAACGGCGGGAGCCCACCGGTGATGAGCGCCTCACGCAGGCCCTCAGGCGCAATCGACAGATACGTGGTCGCGCAGAGGCCGCCGAAGCTCTGCCCGAGGACGCTCCAGCGCTCGACGCCGAGCGCCCGGCGGATCCATTCGGCATCCCGCACGATCGAGTCGGCGCGGAAGTGCGAGAGGTACTCGGCCTGCTCCGCCGGGCTCATCCCCACGAGCGCGCCGACGGGCGTGGATCGGCCGGTGCCACGCTGGTCGAGCATCAGTACGCGGAAGTCTTTGAGCGCTCGGTCAACCCAACCCGGATCGTTGGGGAGCCGCGTCGGGCGCGGCGCCTCAAATCCCGGGCCGCCCTGGAGGTAGACGAGGAACGGCTTCTCACGCCCCTCAGGGTCCGCTAGCTCCCGCGCGAACACGTCGATCGTTGCGCCCTCCGGTGCGGAGTGGTCGAGCGGTATCTCAAAGGTATGCTCGAGGACGATGAGCCCCGGGAGGCGGATCTCGACGGTGGACATCGCCGCCGATGCTACGCAACCGGCAAACGGGTGGTCGAGGACGACGACCTCATCCTCTGACTGCCATCGACGGATCACCGCGCGCTCGAACGCGCGCTTTCCTAACCGGCGCCGTTCTCCGGGTCCGTCAGAGCCAGCGACCGGAGCCGAGCGAGCTGCTGCTGCGCGGCGGCCCGGTTCCCGGCCGTGACGGCGCGGCGTCCGGCCTGCGCAGCCTCGTTCGCTTCGCGCAGCCGTTGCTCGAGCCGCGCGACCTCGGTCGAGTTGCCGGCGCTCCGTGCTCGCTCAACCGCGGCGCCGATCGACCTCCGCGTCGCCTGGAACGTGTGGCCGATCGCGTTCTCATCCTGACGGAGCTTCGCGTGTTTGCGCAAGGCCGCCTTGCCCGCACCAGGCGCGGAAACGGCTGCCCTCGCCGGCGGCGCCAACGCGGTGACTTCGGCCGGCGTGAGCCATTCCGGCAGCGTCGGCAGACTCTCCTCGCGCTCGTGAACAAGCACATGGTGGCGCTCCTCCCCCGGCGCGACGAGCGGCGGCAGGTCGGCGACCAGCGGCGCCACCTCGGCGCGCGTCTGCGCCGCGTAGAGGACTCCGACACGGCGGTCGAGTTCGTCCATCGTCAGTCGACCCTCGGCCGCGTGCTCACCGAGCACGTCTGAGATCTGATCGCGGTCGGCGTCGCTGATTCGCAGACGCCCGTCGGCTTGCTCAGGGTCCCCCATGTTCGCGCCACGGTATGTGGCCCATCCAGAGCAGTCAAGAGGGCGAGCAGGACGCAACGCCTCGGCGTCGATGTCCTCGGCTCGGCCGCCCGCGCCTTCATCAACGACCGCAAGGGCAAGCCGTTCGTTCGCACTCGAGGTCGCGACGTTCGCGCCGCACGCCGTACGTTCCGGCGCCCCGCAACGCGTGCGACCTCGCCGGGATTACCGAGCCGCGCGACCCGTCATTCTCCCAACCCGAGACTCATCCCCCGCGGCGGAGACGTCGAGCAGTTCTGCGTCGGCACGCAGCACCCCAAGGTCAGTCAGCAGCGCCTTGACGCGGTACTCGATGTCGGCGCGGACACGGCGGATCTCGGTCTCCGGAGCGCCGATCGGGTCCCCGATGCGCCAGTCCTCATGGCGAACGCCGCCCGGGATCTCGATGACCCCGACGCTGTGGCCCATCGTCACGATCACGTCGGCCGCGCGCAGCACCTCATCGGTGACCGGACGAGCGAAGTCTTCATCGGGATCGATCCCGAGCTCGCCGATCGCGGCGCGCACGCCGGGATCGATCTCGGCGCGCGCCGCGGTTCCCGCAGAATGGACCGACACTCTCCGCTCGGACATCAAGGTCGTCAGCGCCGATGCGATGTGATCACGCGCAAAGTCGGTCTCATCCACCGCCAAGCGCCCCTCTCGGCAGCGGCCCGCGCATTCCTCGAACTCGCCCTGGCGGTCACCGGCACCGCGCGCGGTTGAGGCCGCGGGCTGGGGCCGACGCAGGTCATCGACGGCTAATCCGGAGCGCGAACCATCACGAGAACGACCGTGACGATGAACGCGATCTGAGCGACCGTCATGCCGACGGCGAGATTTGAGACCACCGTGACGACCATGCACGTAATCGCAAAGACGACACCGAACAGGGCGATTTGGCGCCGCCAGCCAATCACCTGCACGCGCTTGTGGTCGGCCGATCGTTGGGTCTGAATCCGGAGGGCCATGCGTCCTCAGGGTAACGCTCGTTAGCCGCGCCAGGTGGAGGCCAGGGGCGCCGCGCCGGAGGGCCTCAACCACACAATGCTCCCCCCGTCGGGCCCTCAGAGGAGACGCGAGACATCGCTTTCCGTAGTTGCGACGGACCGGCATCCGTGCCTGTCCACACACTTAGAAGAGTCACCCGGTCCGCCGCTCAAGACGGCCTAACGTGATTGACGAGCATCAATAGAAAGCGCGCGATGTCGACCTCCGCAGACACAGCTCAACTCCCCGCCGTCCGCTCGCACCACTTGCGTTCGCTGCTGAGGGTGACCGTCGGGCGCACCAGAGCACTTCAGCGGCAAGCGCGAGGGGTCGGCAACGTGTTCGAGCATGTCGAGCGCCTGATCGCTCCGGTGGCGTGATGTCCGCCGAGCTCAAAACAAACCCGCGGCGCAAACTGGCCAGCGGCGAGCGACGCGTCGCCGCACCCGCGGCCATCAGTACGGCGCGCGCGCAGCAATTGGCCTTGCTCGCTAAAGCGTTGGCCGACCCGGTGCGCATTCAGTTGCTCGACGTGCTCGGAAGTCACACGGAGCCGTTGTGCCCGTGCGAACTGCTGCCGCTGTTCGACGTCTCCCAGCCGACGCTCGCGCACCACCTCGAGGTGCTGCGCGACGCCGGTGTGCTCAGCTGCCACAAGCAAGGACTGTTCGCCTACTACCAGCTCATCCCCGGGGCCCTGGACGACCTCGCAAATCACCTCAGCACCAAGGACCGAACATGACTCTCATCGCCTCCGCTCACTCCAGCGGCGACACACTGCGCCAGGACGTGCTCATCGACGGGCGCCACAGTCTCACCACCGACGAGCCGCCGCGTCTCGGCGGCACCGACGACGGGCCGGCACCACACGAGCTGCTACCCGCCGCGCTCGCCGCCTGCATCGCGACCACGATCCGCACCTACGCTCGGACCAAGAACTGGACGGTTGGCGAGATCAGCGTCGATGTCGTTTATGAGAACGCCTCCACACCGCGACGCTTTGACGTCACCATCCGCCTGCCCGACGACCTCTCAGACGACCAGGTCCGCCGCATCATGCGCGCTGCCGAAACCTGCCCCGTCAGACGCGCCATCGAGGCCGGCATGACCTTCGACGAGCACCTCCCCGACGACCATCTCCGCGCCGCCTAAACACAGAGAGGTCAACGCACAATCCGGCTTCGGCCTGAGAAGGCAGTGAGATGAGCAAGCAAGACACGAAGAAGCCCGCAGGCACGAGGACTGGCGCTCCGCCGCGGAGCGCTGACGCAGCGAAGCGCCCGAAAGGGGTCGCGACATGGCTGGTGCTCGCGCTGGTCGTCGTCGGCGTCGGCATCCTAGTCGCCGCATGCGGCAGCCATTCCGCTACGAACACGACCTCGACCGGTTCACAGCCCGCCATCGCACAGCCAACGGCTGCGGCAAGCGCGATCGCTGATGTGGCGGCGGGACGCGCAACGTTGATCGACGTCCGCACGCCCGCCGAGTTCGCCGCCGGCCATGCCAAGGGGGCCGTCAATTTCGACGTGACGAAGATGGAGGCCGGTCGGCTGCCCGCGGTAGCTAAGAGCGCGACGATCTACGTGTACTGCCGAACGGGTGTGCGGGCGGGGATCGCTCAGTCGATCCTTCAGCGCTCCGGCTACAGCGATGTCAGGAGTATCGGCGGCCTGAAAGATTGGGTGGCGGCCGGCGGACCGACCGTCTAACGAGGGGTTCCGCGGCCCCGATCGCGGTGCTACGGGCTCGAAGATTTCGCCGCACGGGCTGCATCACCGCGGGCGGGGACCATTGTCCGGATCGACCCCGACCGCTGCAGTGGCGGACTCCCTCGCGCCGCCCGCCTCCCCGAGACGCACGGAGAGCCCCATCTTCCCCAGCATGTGTCTCATACCGTCGCCCATGTGATGTGCGACCACGGCTTCGACGTCGTGGTCGCGCAGGAAACGCGCAACGCGGGCGTGGTGCGAGCCCTCGCTGCCGGAGTCGTGGAGGCTGTCCCAGCCGACATCGAACTCCTGCCAGTCCTTGATTCCGGCTTCGCCCACCACCGCAATCGCAACCCGATGTGCCCGCCCCCAGCGCGGGTCGACCAGACCTTCTGGGGTGACGGGAACGCAGACGACCAGCTTCTGGCGAGGCTCCCTGCTTTCGGAGTCGGCCACGCGCTCATGCTACCGGCCACCCGGCTTCGGTTTCGGCGCTGGCCGGCCGCAAGACGAACGACACCTGTGACCTAGTGAGGCCGGAGGGCCGGCAGGCTGTGCAGGTGCGCGGCTCTTCGCCGCGTGGCGTGTGGGTTCTCCGGGACGGAAAGCCGGGGAGCTACCGATGGCTGGGAGCGGCGATCAATTTATCGTTGGTGGCAAACCCATCTGGGTGACGGAATCAGCTTCGGACTCTTTGTTGTCATCGGCGGGGCTGGCGGTCTGTTCGTGGGCAAACTGTTGTTCATCTTCGGCCTCGGTTGGCTCATCGGATTGATTCTGCTGCTGGAGGGTCGACGTGGAGAGACGACCGAGGCCGTCGCCACCGCGGCGCCGGCGAGCGATGGGCGAGAGCGCGTTCTCGTCGTTGCCAATGAGGGGCTTGAAAGCGCTGCGCTGTGCGAGGAAGTCTGTGCCCGCCGGAACGGGGGCGACGCGGAGACGATGATCGTCGCGCCGGTCGTCGCCTCCTCGGCGCTGCGAGCCTTGGCGGACGATGTCGACGGGGAGTTGCACGAGGCGCAGGATCGAGTTGATGTGGCGATTGAGGTTCTCCGGCGCGCCGGGATCCACGCAACGGGTCACGTTGATACCGGCGACCCAATGAGATGCCTGATCGATGGCCTGCGGGAATTCTCTGCGACCGAGGTCCTGATGATCGAGGGTGGAGAGCATGGTTGGAAGCGCGCGGATCGGTTTGCCGAGCGCGTCCGAACTGAGATGTCGCTCCCTGTCCAGGAAATCGCCGCCGGCACGGCGCTTCGCTCGACCTAGCGCTCTTCCGACGATCTGCTCCGGTTCGATTGGCAGGCCGGCAGCCGGCCAGGCGACGTGTCGGGTCAATGAGACTTGCGGCGTGCCGGGGGGCAGCCGTAGCGGCGGCATTCAAGCTGGGTTCGCAGGTCGAGCAGCCGCGCGTCGCCGTGCGGGACGTGTTCCCAGGCCCGTTCTGGTGAGATGCTCGTACGCCCCGAACCGCTCTCATTGGAGCCGAACGGGGTATTTGGGCGCTAGCGGGCCGGGGTGGTCGGCTGCAGCAGCGCGCCGAGTTCCGCGACTTGCCGCCGCACGTCTCCGCAAACCTGCTCGCAGAGTTCGAACACGCCCTGATCGGCGATCGAATAGCGAGCGTGGTTGCCGTCCTTGGTGCGGGTGACCATGCCGGCGTTGTGCAGGATTCCGAGGTGCTTCGAGACGTTCTGCTGGCTGGCGCCGAGAGCCGCTTGGAGTTCGCCGACGGTGGCGTCCCCTTCGCGAAGCCGGTCGAGGAGCTTGATGCGCATCGGCTCGGCGAGCACCCGAAAGCGCTGGGCGATCACGTCCACGAGCGGGTCGGCCAGCGGATGCGGGAACGGTTGCCGAGCGGACATCGCTATATCGTAACACAAGCATTTAGTTGTGAAGGTGGTAGAGTGGTGAAGATGCTCGCGGAACTCTCACGGCTGCCACGACGCTCAGATCCCGAGCGCGTTCCCCGCGCCATCGACGGCGAGCCGGGAATCTTCGCCGTGGACGCGACCTGGGGCGTGATCCAGCCGATCTGCCTCGCTCCTGGGGTCCGCACCGTCGGGGAGCTCGAGGTGATCGAGCACCTGCGCTCGGGGCGGCCACTCCTCGATTGCCGCCTGCCGGTGTACGTCGAGCGCGGCACGATCCCTGGGGCGCTCAACATCCCGCACGGCGAGATCGTCGAGCGCATCGCCGAGCTCGATCCCGTGGACCCGACGGTCGTGTTCTGCAACGGCCCGCAGTGCACGGCGACCGGGCAGGCGATCGACGCGCTGATCGCGGCCGGGTGGCCGGCGGAGCGACTGCACTATTACCGCGGTGGGATCCACGACTGGGTAACGCTCGGTCTGCCACTCGCCGCGCCGGCGAGCTGACGCCGCGCTGATCGCTGCACAGCGCCCGCTGCCACCGCCCCCGGATCGAACGCAGGTGTCGGTGCTGAGTGCACAACTGCACCGGTGTGCGGTTGACACATGAGGGATGGCTCGTTAGAGTGCGATGCACAAACGTACAGTTGTGTAGATACCTGCGGATCATCGCCGTTCAGACCCCAAACCGCTAACGGAAACCATGAGCCACGTCGAAACCCTCACCGAAGGCACCATCACGGCCGCCGTCAGGCAGCTTCCCACGCTCATCGTGATCAGCGACGGCGAGGTCATCGGCGCGCATCCCGCTGCCGTCGGCGCTGAGTCGCTGGTCGGCGCGCTTGACCAGCTCACGCCGACAGCCGAACCCGTGCTTCAGGAAGGGACAGCCCGATGAGTAGCCAACCCCGGTCCCCGTCGCGCTGGCCGCTGGAGCGCGTCCTGTTCGCGCTCGCCGGAACGATGACGCTGGTGGCTGCAGCACTCGGCGCGTTGGTGTCGAAATGGTTCCTGCTGCTAGCCGTCCTCGTCGGCGTGAACCAGTGGCTGTACGTCCTCTTCGGCGCCTGTCCCGCGTCGATCGTCCTCCGCCGTACCTGCCGGCTGCGATCGGCGATCTATCCCAACCCCACTGACAACCGCGAGCCAGCGTCCGCGCCGAGCGCTCGTGAGGAGGTGACGGTCTGATGACCGTGCTCGACACGAAGACGCCGCCGCTGGAAGCGCCCGGTCCTGAGCCGCATGCTGTGGAGGTCGGGCCGATCGGCCGTCTGGGCCACTACACCGCGACCCACTTCCGGACCGTGCTGACCGCCTGGCTGGTGATCGCCGTGGTGCTGGGATTCTTCGCGCCGCGCGTCGAGACGGCGCTCTCGGGTGCCGGCTGGGAGACCACCGGCTCGCAATCGGTCCAGGCCCGGCAGTTGATCGACAAGAACTTCAAGGGCATGTCGAGCTACGGCCTGATGACCGTGCTCTACTCGCCGACCCAGACTGTGAGCAGCCCGGCGTTCGCGGCCGCGGTCACCCACGTTGAGCGCACGCTGCGCGCCGACGGCGCGGTCAGCACCGTGATCGCGCCCGCCGCCGGCGTGTCCATCTCCCGCGATGGGCACACCGCGATCGTGCAGGCCGGCGCCGCGCGTAATGCGAACGCGATGGTCGTCGCGGCGGACCGCCTGAAGGGCAAGCTCGCCGCGCTGTCGGGCGCCGGCGTGCAGGTCCATCTGACCGGCGCCTCCGCGATGTGGTCTGACTTCAACGCGGCGAACCGCTCGGCGATGCTGAAGTCAGAAGTGGTCTCATGGCCGGTCACCCTCGTGATCCTGCTGCTCGCGTTCGGCTCGCTCGTCGCCGCCGGGCTGCCGTTGATGCTGACGATGGTCGGGCTGATGGCCGCCGCCGGATCGCTGTACCTGACCACGAAGATCATGCCGGTCTCGATCTGGGCGATGAACTTCGCGCTCATGTTCGCGCTCGCGCTCGGAATCGACTACGCCCTGTTCATCGTCCACCGCTTCCGCGGCGCGTTCTTCGGCTCCCATTTCTCTGCCGAGGAGGCCACGGCAGTCACGATGGACACCGCCGGCAAGGCCGTCCTGTTCTCAGGTGTCACGGTCCTGATCTCGCTCTCGGCGGTGATGCTCGTCCCGAGCCCCGCGTTCCGCTCGATGAGCCTCGGGATCATGCTCGCCGTGCTGTTCGTGCTCGCCGCGACGCTCACCTTGCTACCCGCCGTGCTCGCGAAACTCGGCCCCAGGGTCGACAAGCTCGCGCTGCCGTGGGCGCACTCGGGCGAGCACCGTTCCGCACGATTCGCCGCCTGGGGAGAACGGCTCTGGAAGCGGCCGCTCGCCTACGGGGCGATCGCGCTCGCAATCCTCATCGCACTCGCGATCCCAGTCACCCAACTGAAGACCGCGATGCCGTCGATCAAGGTCGTCCCCACATCCGACAGCTCCCGCATCGGCTACCAGCAGGTGCAGGCCGCGATGGGACCCGGCTCCACCGGCCCACTGCAGGTCATCACACCCGCGAACCAGGCTATCCAAGCCGCCCAGGTCGCCAAGCAGGATCCGGGCGTCGCGGCCGTGATGCCGGCCCAAACGTCGGGCGGCTACGCGCTGATCACGGCGGTCCCCAAACAGGACCCGTCCAACCCGGCCGTCGGCCAGACAATCGACCGACTCCGTGCAAGGCTCCCATCCGGTTCGTTGATCGGCGGCGCCGTCGCCGAGAACCATGACCTCCAGAACGCGCTGTCGGCCAAGACCCCGCTCGTGATCGGCGTCGTCCTCGGGCTCGGGTTCCTGCTGCTGCTGATCGCACTGCAAGCACCGCTGCTCGCCGCTGTCGGCGTGCTCACCAACCTGCTCGCAACAGGCGCTGCGTTTGGTGTCGCCAAGCTCGTCTTCCAGAACGGCGACCTGCACTCGGTGCTCGGCTTCCAGCCGCAGGGCTTCCTCGACGCCTGGGGGCCGGTGTTCTTCTTCGCGATGATCTTCGCGATCTCGATGGACTACACCGTGTTCCTGCTCTCAAGCGCCAAAGAACACTGGGACCGCACCCACGACCCCAAAGAAGCGATGATCGGCGGGCTCGCACACTCCGGCCGCGTCATCTTCGCCGCCGGTGCCGTGATGGTCGCTGTGTTCTTCACGTTCGCGCTCTCGGGCCCGCTACCACCAAAGGAGATGGGCATCATCCTCGGCGTCGCAGTGCTCCTCGACGCCGCCCTCGTCCGGCTGCTGCTGCTGCCCGTGCTGCTCCGCCTGATGGGCAAATGGGCGTGGTATCTCCCCCGCTGGGCACGTCGTGTGCTCCCCGAGGTCTCCTTCGGACACGCCTGAGCGGCTGGAGCACGGCACCACGGTCACGCCGGCCCGGGCGCGTTTTGCGCCCAGGCCCGGCGCTCTCACTCAACAATTGTGCTCGCTCCGAGCATGCCCTCATCTGGAGGCTCAATGCTGTTCTCTCGCTCGAATTCGCTCACACCAAGTGATGCCGCGGCTGCCTTGGCCCGCGGCGAGCTTCAGCTGATCGACGTCCGCGAACCATCCGAGCTGTCCGACGCCAAGGTCAAGGGCGCGCGGAACATCCCCCTTGGCCAGCTGTCCGCCAGACTCGGCGAACTCGACCGCGATCGCCCGGTCGCCTTCCTCTGCCGATCGGGAAGCCGCAGTGCGATCGCCACGCGCTCGGCAACGAAAGCCGGGCTCGACGCCGCCAACGTCAAGGGTGGCATCGCCGCATGGACACGAGCGGGACTGCCCACGAGCTCCACGCAGGCGCGCAGAGGCCGATGATGGACCGAACTCATGCGAGCTTTTGGCAACTGTGACCCGTACTAACTACTCTACAACTGCTTAGCTGTTTGCTTGTAACATCAGGCGGACTGACCCTTCCCCACCCCGGCCGAATCCGCCCGGGACCGTCGTAACCGAGAGGGAGCTTTATGAGCAAGAACATGAACATCCTGGACCGCCGGGTGAGGACCTTCCTGGTCGCTCCCGCCGCCGTCGTGATCGGGATCTTGATCGGCCCCGGGTCCATCGGCGCGATCGTGCTCTACGCGATCGCCGCGATCATGCTCGCGACCAGTGCCGTCGGCTACTGCCCGCTGTACTCCGTGTTCGGTCGCAGCCCCGGCGGCCAGCCGCCGCTGCCGCACTGAGGTTGGTCCGACCCCGAACGAGCAGCTGCCGCTCCATGGTTTCTCGGTCAAAGCTGACGGGCATCGTTGGGCGCTGGCCCGACGGCCTGTTCCGGTTCGTGCGGATCGAGCAAACCGTGATCGAGGCGGCGTAGCATGGCCTCCGGGATGGACAGCGCAAGCTGGGATCGCCGCTACGAGGGCAGCGAACTCGTTTGGACGGCGGAGCCGAACCGCTTCCTGGTCGCTGAGACCGAGACGCTCGCGCCCGGACGCGCGCTCGATCTCGCCTGCGGCGAGGGACGCAACGCGGTCTGGCTCGCCGAGCGCGGGTGGAAGGCCGTCGGCGTTGACTTCTCCGAGGTCGGACTGCAGAAGGCCCGTGAGCTCGCTGACCGGCGCGGCGTGAAGGTTGAGTGGGTCGCCGCAGATCTCATCGACTACCGCCCCGACCCGAAGGCGTTTGACCTCGTGATCGTGTTCTACCTCCAGGTTCCGGCCGCAGACCGGCGGGCGATCCTCCAAGCAGCCGTCGACGCCGTCGCACCGGATGGCACGCTTTTCGTGGTCGCGCACGACAGCACCAACCTTCAGGACGGACATGGCGGTCCGCAGGACCCGGCCCGGCTCTACACCGCGCTCGACGTCGTGACGGACATCGAGGGGCGTGGGCTGCACGTCGAGCGTGCCGAGCGCGTGGAACGCCCCGTACAAACGCCCGATGGGGAGCGCATCGCGCTCGACGCGCTTCTCCGCGCCCGCCGGCCCGAGTGACCGCAACGAGTGGCTCGGATGATCGGCCGGCGGAACTCATGAGCGTCACTGGCGACCGAAGACACTCGATCGAGGACGCCCAGGCCGCTTTCATCCGCCGACACCCCGCGTACGCCGACACCTCCAGTCTGGACGAGCTTCGTCAGACCGAGTTCGCGCGGCTTGACGACGGAGGCCATGTGTACCTCGACTACACCGGCGGCGGTCTCTACGCGACCTCGCAGCTGCGCGAGCATCTGCGTCTGCTGGAGGCGGGCGTCTACGGCAATCCACATTCGGTGAACCCCACCTCGGCCGCCAGCACCGAACTCGTCGAGCGGGCCCGCGCCTCCGTGCTCAGCTTCTTCCGGGCGTCAGCGGAGGAATACGTCGCGATCTTCACCCCTAACGCGACGGGCGCGCTGCGCCTCGTCGGCGAGGCCTATCCGTTCCATCCCGGAGACCGGTTCCTGCTCACCTTCGATAACCACAACTCGGTCAACGGGATCCGCGAGTTCGCCCGCGCCCGCGGCGCCGAGACCACCTACCTGCCGAGCGTCCCGCCCGATCTGCGCGTCGACGAGGACGCTGTTGCCGCGCTACCTCACCGACACCGCCGGCGATCACCACAACCTGTTCGCCTACCCCGCCCAGTCGAACTTCTCCGGCGTGCACCACCCCATGGAATGGATCGCGCTGGCCCAATCACACGGCTGGGACGTGCTCCTCGACGCCGCCGCCTACGTTCCCACCAACCGGCTGGACCTGAGCCGCTGGCAGCCCGATTTCGTCGCCCTCTCGTTCTACAAGATGTTCGGCT
Source organism: uncultured Solirubrobacterales bacterium (assembly GCA_963850335.1). Lineage (GTDB taxonomy): Bacteria > Actinomycetota > Thermoleophilia > Solirubrobacterales > Solirubrobacteraceae > Palsa-465. Next base: position 378,574 of record CAWKKY010000007.1, read on the forward strand.
GGCCAACCGGAATCGGCTGTCTGCTCGCCCGCCGTGACACGCTCGCCAAGCTCGAGCGACCGTGGTTCTCGGGCGGCACGATCGTCGCCGCGTTCGTCCAGCGCGAGTACTACCAGTCCGCCCCCGGCGCCGCGCACTTCGAGGACGGCACCGTGAACTACCTCAACCTCCCGGCAGTGGAGATCGGACTTCGGTTCCTGGACCGCATCGGGATCGAGACGATCCACACCCGCGTCAACGCGCTCGGCGCTGGCCTGCTCGACGCGCTCGGCTCACTCACACATACCGACGGGTCCCCCGCCGTGATCGTCTACGGGCCGCAGTCATGGCATCGGCGCGGCGCGACGATCGCGTTCAACTTCCTGCATCCCGACGGCCAGGTGGTCGACGAGCGCTACGTCGACCGCGTCGCACGCCGACACCAGGTCTCGCTGCGCACCGGATGCTTCTGCAACCCCGGCGCCGGCGAGGTCGCGTTTACGATCTCGCGCGAGACGCTCCTCGGCGGCGAGTTCGGCGAGGGCATGACCCTCGATGACTACATCCCTCAGCTCGGGCTTCCCTCCGGCGGAGCGATCCGCGCATCACTCGGGCTCGCCTCCAACTACCACGACCTGTATCGGTTCACCCAATTCGCAGACGCGTTCGTCGACCTAACCAACGTGCCCGACGATCTCCCCCCGCGGATCGCCTGCTGACCACGGCGAGCGCTTACGGCGACGGCGGGGCACGCTGAACGGCGTCACGGATCGCGGCGGCGGTGACGTGTGCGGCGAGCGCGCCGATGGCGGCTCCTTGTCCAACGCGACGCTAACCGGTTGACAGATCGCCGCGAACGTACCGGGCCGAATTGACGATCACATGGAAGCTCGCGCAGACCGCCGACGCAACGCACCAGTAACAAACCGCATGGATCACGTTCAGCTCCAGGTACGTGAGCACGGCGCTCGCACTGACCGCAACCACAGTGAAGACCATGCCCGCCGTCCGCGCCCGTTGGCCCGGCAAGCAGGCGGAGACGAACAACACCGCGTAGCCCACCAGTCCGAACAGCGGCAACGGAACCCCCGCGAGATGCGCATAACTTGAATGCTGAACTGTGACGCAGCCGGTGGACCCACCGAAGCACGCCGGCGGAATGTCCTGTAGATACACCGTCGCGAGGTACGCAGCGATCGCGAACCCGGACAGGCTCAGCGCGCGCGAGAACCACGTCAGCTTGTCGGACCGCACCACGCCCGCCCAACTGAAATCAGTGCCGAGCATGCTCGAGACAGGCGTGGGGTTCGAGGCTGTCATCGTCCTTCATTAACTAGATCGGCGTCCGCCACCCCGCGCTTGATGCGAGTTGCGCGGTGCAATAGTCGGAGCCGCTAACGGCTGTCAGTCGGGCCGGGACGATGTTGGAGCCTCGTCGTCGCTCATCATCGCGTACAGCCTGGTGATGATCAGTGCTAGCCCCGCGACTTCACACACGACGACCACGCCGACGACCCATTTCGCTGGATTGAGGGCGAGCACAATGATCAGACCGACGATCATCGCAATGGGGACCCCGATTCCGTAGAGCAGCCGTAGATCGGCGCCAAGCATCCGGGTCATCGATGCGTCGAAACCTGGGGTCAGGTGGCGATCATGATCGGCTTGAGAGTGTGGGGTTGGCATGTCAGTCTCCGAGCGTCGTTTGAGGGAAAAACTGTGGGCTTGACGCGATACGCGATCTGTATGTCGATGCCGGTCGTCGTGACCAAGCAGCAGACGCGCTCCGCGGGATCCCCGGTCGCGTTGTGCGCGTCACGTGACCGACTTGATCGTCTGCTGGAGCTGGCCGTAGCTCGGCACGGCTGTGGGCACCTGCGCGGCCCCGCGAGGACCTTGGACGATCAACGTCGGGGTGCCCTGAACCGCGGCTGTCGTCCCTGACCGCGCGTCGGACTGCAGCTCAGCGGTCAGCGACGGAGCGGTTCGTGCGCTGCGCCAGGCGGCGAGGTTCAGGGACGGAACCTGCCGTGCCAGCCCGGCGAGGTATTGCTCGGTGACGTAGCTCGTGCCTTCCGTGCCTTGCTGGCGGTAGAAGAGCTCGACGTAGTCCCAGAAATGGGACTGTCTCCCCGCGGCGAGGGCCGCGACCTGCTGGGCCTGGAAGGTCTGCGGATCGCGGGTTGCCGTCTCGAACGCTCGGTACTCAACCTTTACGTTGCCCGCCCGTACCTCGTTGGCGACAAGTTCCGGGAAGCCGCTGCTGAGAGTGAATTCTGCGCAGACGGGGCACTGCAGGTCGCTGTAGTAGGTCAGCGTCACCGGGGCTCTCGGATTGCCCAATGTCACTCCCGACTGCGGAATCCCGGCGAGCAATTGCCTGACCTGCGCGACGAGCGCGGTCTCACCACTCCCGTTGGTCAGACCGCCCGAACCGCCGGAGCTGCCCGAGACTGCGATCGCGACCACAACCACCGCGACCGCCGCGAGTGCGACGCCGCCGAGCGCGTAAATGCGTCGCCGGCGGCGTGTGCGCTCAGCGGTCGCATGCTCGTCCGCGAGGCGCTGTGCACGCGCTTGCTGTTTGTGCTCAGCGCGTGACGCCATCGCGCGCCGCCGGCAGGGAATGGTCGTTCATCACTCTCGAAGGTAGACGCGGCAGGCGGTGCAGCCGTCCGCGTAAACCACCTGAGACGGCTGAGGAGAAAGCACGCTGCGGCCACGCTCATCGGTCAGCGGGGCACCGCAGGCGCGCCCGGGTTTCTACTGTACCACTGAGTAGTTGTAGCGCATGTGCGACCGTGCGCGATCGTTGGGGTGCTCCTGGAAACGGAACGTTCAGTTTCGATATATTGGAGCGGCCGAGAACATTTCGAGTGCCGGGAGCGACAAATGCAGCTGAAGACGACGATGCTGGGAAACACGGGGCTTGAGATCACCCGACTCGGAGTCGGCGCCTGGGCGATCGGGGGCGGTGGCTGGGAGTTCGGTTGGGGCCCGCAGGAGGACGAGGAGTCGATCGCCGCGATTCACCGAGCGCTCGAGCGGGGCGTCAACTGGATCGACACGGCGGCCGGCTACGGCTTCGGTCGCTCCGAGGAGGTCATCGGACGTGCGCTGCGCGACCTGCCCGCGGCGGAGCGGCCGCTCATCTTCACGAAATGCTCGCTACTCGAGGGGCCGGGCCGACGCGTCGTGCACAACCTGAAGCGCGATTCGGTGCTGCGCGAGGCGGAGGCGAGCCTCGAGCGGCTCGGTGTGGACGCGATTGACCTCTACCAGATCCACTGGCCAAATCCCGAGCCGGACATCGACGAGGGCTTCTCAGCGCTCGTCGAGCTCAAGGAGCGTGGTCTCGTTCGCCATATCGGCGTCTCGAACTTCGACGTCGAGCAGCTGCGCCGGCTCGCGGAGATCGCGCCCGTCGAGACGCTCCAGCCCCAGTACTCGCTGATCGAACGCGACGTCGAGTCCGAGCTGCTGCCGTACGCCGAGGAGCACGGGATCGGCGTGATCGTGTACTCGCCGATGGGGTCGGGCATGCTCAGCGGTCGGATGACCCGCGAGCGGATCGCGGGCCTGCCCGACGACGACTGGCGCACGACCGATCCACGCTTCCAGGAGCCGCTGCTGTCCGAGCACCTCGCCCGCGTCGACCGAATCCGTCGGGTCGCCGAGCGCCACGACACCACCCCCGGAGCGGTCGCCGTCGCCTGGACGCTCCGCAACTCCGCCGTCGATGGAGCGATCGTCGGCTTCCGGCGGCCCGACCAGGTCGACCCGATCCTCCCGGCCGCTGACCTCGACCTCACCGACGAGGACCTCGTGACGATCCTCGGCGACGACCGCTGACGGCTGCGCGCCGGTGCCTGCGGAGGACCGACCTCGGCTCCGGCAGCCGGGGCGCCCGCGCAGTGAGAGAGCGCGACGGGCGATTCTGGCGGCCGCCGCCGAGCTGCTGCTTGTCGACGGGCTGGGCGCTACCAGCATGGACGCCGTCGCCGAGCAGGCTGGCGTCAGCAAAGCGACGATCTACCGCTGGTGGCCGACCAAGGAGGCGCTCGCGCTCGACGCGATCTACGACGCCTGGTCGGCGGATGTCGGAACGGCACCGGATACCGGCGCGTTACGGAGCGACCTCCTAGCGCTGCTGGGACCGTGGGTGGGGCGGGTGACGCGGCGGCCGTATGCCCGTGTTGTCGCCGCGCTGCTCAGTGCCGCGCGCAATGATCCGGCATTCGCCGAACGGTACGTCAGCCGGTTCGTCGAGCCCCGGCGCGAGCCGATGCGGCAACTGTTTGGAAGGGCGATCGAGCGCGGGGAGGTGTCGTCTGACCTGCCGGTCGAGTCGGCGATCGACCTGGTCTGGGGCCCCCTTTACCACCGCCTGCTGCACGGGCATGCGCCACTCGACGACCGGTTCCTGCGCGACGTCGTCGACCTCGCCCTCGACGGGATCGCGCGATCAGGCGGGACGCCGCCCTCCTCGCCATGACGGTCGCGTGCTGCCGGAATGCCCTCGTGTGCCTGGAAAGCACGCTCGGTGCCGAATGCGGGCGGCGCGGACCCGCACGGTGGCACCCAACGTCCCTACTTGCCGTGTTTGGCTTTGTGGCCGCGGCGCATGATGTCGAGCATCTTCAGGTTGATGACCGCGAACCGCCAGGCCTGCCAGGGCACGAACGTCCGCAGGAACACGGTGAACCTTGTCGGCTTGGTGACGTAGCGGCTCTTCTCGTCGGGCATCGGGCTACTCCGGGATCAGGCGCCAGCCGGGGCGCAGGCGCGCCTTGTGGAGGAACAGGTGGTGAAGCAGGATCTTGATCCAGTGGCCCGCCAGGCCAATCTCACCGAACGTCAGGTCGAGGTCGCGGCCGTACTCGGGATAGCGCTCATAGTCAGGCACAATCGGAAACACGGTCATCGACGCGGCCGTGCCCCGCAACGGATTGGCGCCGGCAGACGCGACACACGCGGCGCCCATCTCGGCCATCGACGCCGTGTGAGTCGGCGCCCCGGCGCCGCGGATCATGTCGACGATGCTCGCCGCAACCGCCTTGCCGATCGTCGCCGACGGCATCCCGGTCCGCGGCGGCGCGGGGGCGATCACGGTCCCCCGTGGGCTCTTATGGGGAACGGAGATCGCGTGCGGAGGCGCAAACGCGATCCCGGCTGCGAACACATTTGCGTAGTCAGGCGACTGATAGGTGCGCGGCCAATCGGTCGAACGCCATTGCTCATACGCCTTGGGGGTGTAGTCGGCGTCGACCCGCATGAACTCGTTCGGGAGGAACAGGCGGTCGGTGATGTCCGCTCCGTCATGGCCGAAGGCTTTCAGTCCGACGCCTGAGAACGGCGGCAGCAGCATCGCGAAGTCGAACGCCTGCTCTCCCTCGGACCCGTCCACGGTCTCGTAGAGAACGCGCTCGGGCTCGACCTTGCTGACGTGCGCGCGCGTGATCCAATCAATCCCCCGCTCGGCGAACAGGGACGCGTTGAAGATGCTGCTCGGCGTGACATAGCCGGCCCGCTTGAGGTGCATCCCCCCCATGCCGAAGTCACCAAGCTCGTACTCGTTCGTGATCCAGATGATCTCAGCGCGATCGCGCACGCCCCGCTTGCGCAGCTCAAACTCGAGGTTGACGACGTACTCAAGCGCCGCCCCCTCACACGTGCAGGTCCCGTGACCGACGCCGACGAGGAACCGGCGCCTCTCACCCCGTCGCATCCGCTCGACCTCCTCATCGAGCGCCGCCGCCGCCTGGGCAGCGTGCCCTGGAAGGCAGACCGACAGGCTGTTGCCACCGTCCGGTCCGAGACCCTCCGTCTTGTCAAAGCGCAACGCCGGACCGGTCGCGTTGATCAAAAAGTCGTAGGACACCTTCACGTCGGTCCCGTTGGCGGCCTCGGCGGTGACGTACGGGGTGCGGTTGTCCGGGTCACCTTCCGGATGGATCTCCCGTGCGGAGGCCTGCACGAACTCGATCCCAGCGCGCTCATACAGAGGCGCCAGCGGGAACGTCACCTGCGTCGGCTTCATCAGCCCGACCCCGACCCAGATATTCGACGGAACCCAGTTGTAATCCGGCCTCGGGGAAACCACGGTCACACTGTCACCGCGACCGAGCCAGCTGCGCGCAAACGTCGCGGCAGTATGACCGGCAATCCCCGCCCCCAGAACGACGACCCGGCTCACGCCGAGCACCGCGCCGGGGCATCGCTCAGCACACACATCGCAGGTCGTCCTCTCATCGTCCAGCCAACCGCATTCAAAATTCGCATCGTTCTCGTAACGCTAGCCACGAACACCTGGCCAGCATCAGGGACAACTACGGTTCGGCTCGCCGACTTTCCACCCTGCTCGCCCGCAAACGGGGGGACGATCGTCCGGCCACACCTCGGCACCGACGTTCGGGGGCGGGCTTCGAGATGGCTGGGAGAATGATGGTGTGGGCTCTCCGCAAACACTGAGTCAAGCCGACAGGCGGATCGTCGCCGGCTGGGCGGCGGACTGCGCACAGCGGGTCCTGGGGTTGTTCGAGGCGGAAGCTCCGGGTGATAGCCGCCCCCGCGATGCGATTGCCCGAACGCGAGCTTTTGCCCGTGGTGAGCTCGACGTCGCGGAAGAGATCCGCCGTCGCTTCATGGGAGGTGCCGCCGCTCGCGAGGTGGGGACCCCGGCTGCTGCGGCTGCCGCCAAAGCAGCCGGGCAGGCGGTAGCCACTCCCCACATGGGAGCGCACGCCTTGGGTGCCGCCGCCTACGCCGCCAAAGCGGCTGGGCTTGCCGCCCCCGATCGCCCCGAGGCTCTCGGCGACGAGATCCAATGGCAGCTCAGCCATATGTCGGCGGCGACCAGAACCGCTCTCCGGCAGCTCCCACCACTCGGTGAGAATAGGTCCGGACCGCTTGGCCCGGGACTTCTCACATCAGGCCTGCTTGGCGCGATCATTCGCGACCTCCAGGCCAGCCTGGCGCGCGGCCGGACGCCCGCGTCCGTTGACGAGTCGCCGGCGAATCCGGCGCCGGCGAGCACGGAGCCGGTTGCCATGACGGCTGCCGACGCGACTGATTAAAACGCCCACCCCGCGGTCGGCCGCGTACGAATGACCGGGGGGTCAGGCCCGCTGCGAATGGAATCCCGATAGAGATCGGGACGCCGCAGAGCTGGTGCAGCGGTCCTGCTCGAGTGCTGGCAGATCGATCGCGTGATGCCGATCGGACGCTCCACCTCGACGCAGGACGGTGAGAGAGCCGGGCTGCGCTGCTCAGTCGTCATCGGTCGCTCACCACTTGCACGCCGTTCCAGAACGCGACCCGGTTCTTGATCTTCCGAACCCATGGGTAGGGGTGCCGGTAGGTCCATGCAGCGTTCGTGTTCCGATCGCCGTCCACCTCCACGTCGTAATAGCTCGCGAGCCCTTTCCACGGACACACTGACTTCATCCTGTTCCGGTGCAACACCGCCGAGTCGACGGACTCGAGCGGAAAGTAGTGATTGCCCTCGACGAGAACCGTGTCGTCGCTCTCGGCAATCGTGACGCCGTTCCAGACCGCCCTCATCAGCTCACCCCGCCCACCGCGGCCGAGCGCGCGGTCTGTTCGCAGCCATCCCGATCGAAGTCCCGTTCCATCCTTATCACTCCAGTCGTTTGGGGCACACGCCGCTCGATCGCAGCTCCCCATGTGACGCGCACGGCAGCGCAAACGCCGGAGCAGTATCCACGAGCGACCTGCTCGTCACCGAGTTGCGGGTCGCTCCCCACTTAGCCAATCCACCGGGTTTGATTCAACTTAGTTGGCCTTGGGCGGGAGGGACTCGGCGTGCGCGACGGCCTGCGCGACCCAACGGTCCAGACTCTTGCCCTTAAGCCCGTCCGGCGCGATCGTGACGAAGCCGCGCGTTGGCCGAACGCCGGCTGGCCGTTGGCGCGAGTCGGGACAAGCCGGAACCGTTGCAGCTGCCCATTTCCCGGCACGGTTGAGAGGAACTCGGCGACGGCGGCGCGACCCTGGTACTCGATGCCTTCAGGCGGCATCCTCAGCACACCATCATCGGTCAGCAGCGCGACGACGCCGGCGACGTCGCCCGATTCGAACGCTGCAGTGAAGCGTGACACCAATTGCTGCTCCTGGCGCGATCCCGGCAGTGGTGCGTGCTCGCGATCGGGCAGGTTCTCCTCGATCGCTTGGAGCAGCACGTCGGGATACGGCTGCAGCCAGACTGGCTCCGGCTGTCCGGCTGTCCGGTTGGCTGCGGTGGTCGGCGGACTCGACTCTGGCGGCGGTGGCGCCTCGGGCGGTCTGCGGGCGCGATCGCGCACTGCGTTCAGCGACCGGTTGGTCGCGATCCGGTACAGCCACGAGCGCACCGACGTCCGGCCTCGAACCCTTCCAGGCCGCGCCAGGCCGCCAGCAACGTCTCCTGCACGAGATCCTCGGCGTCGTGGACGGACCCAACGATCCGGTAGCAATGCAGCTGTAACTCGGATCGGAATCGCTCGGCGAGCGCGGCGAATGCATCGCTGTCTCCGGCCCGGGCCCAGCGTACGAGCTCGTCTCGGGGCGATGCAGAATCGATCGCCGTCACGCAGCCATCCTCGCACGGGTCGCAGCGCCGGGATCGTTCATGCTTGCGCCTCGGTCATCGCGCGACGCAACCCCTCCGCGTCGTAGATCAGCTCGCCGCGAACGATCTTCCCGCCAACGACCTCGAGCACCCCCGCCGAGGTCAACTTCCCCTTACCGGAGTAGCTCCCCGCCAGTTCGAGAGCCGTCATGTCTGATGCCTCCATCGGTTGTTCAGAACTGAGCTGCACTCGTTAAGACACCGCCGCCGTCCGGGACTGACCTCACGCCGGCCTAGTCACCGAGGTGCTTGGTGAGTTCGTCGAGCGCCGCCTGGTAGCCGGCCTCGGCGTGACCGCGGCCTGCGGGCGGGTAGGGCCCGTCGCTGAGCGTCATGCGCGTCTTGGTGCCGTGGTCGTGGAGCTCGACTCGCACGACAACGGGCTGGTGCATCCCCGCGTCTGGCATCGGGTCCGAGCGCATGACGATCAGCTCCGGCTCGATGAGCTCGAGGATCTCGTATGCGATCGCGAACTCCGTGCCGCCTCCACGCTGGACCATCGTGACTTCCCAGCGTCCACCGACGCGCGGGTCGATGCGGACCTTCTCGCGCGGGATGTCCATGTGCTCTGGGCCGTACCACGCCGCGACCTCGTCCGGGTCAGTCCACGCCTTGAACACTTGCTCGCGGGGCGCGTCGAAGATACGGGTGATGAGCACGTCCTGTTCGGAAGTGGTCACCGGCGTCGAGTCACTCATGCTGCTCTCCTTTGCGGCGTAGGTGTGCGTCGAGTCGGTCGATCCGGGCATCCCATGTGCGCTTGCGCGACTGCATCCAGTCGACCGCCTCGTCCAGCGGGGCGGCTTGCATCCGGCTCGGACGCCACTGCGCCTCCCGGCTGCGAACGATCAGCCCGGCCCGCTCGAGCACCTTCAGGTGACGTGAGATCGCGGGCCCGCTGATCGGGAATGGCTCGGCGAGCTCGTTCACGGTCGCCTCGCCCTCGGCGAGGCGGGTCAGGATCGCGCGACGCGTCGGGTCGGCGAGCGCGGCAAACGTCAGGCTGAGCGGGTCGGCGGACATCTAATAGATCGGTTAAATAACGCGGCCATTAAATACGATTCAGCCCGGGAGCGCAACTCGCGTAGCGCGACATTTCGAGGGCATGCGCACCGCCGGCTGCCACAGCACCGTCCTCTACGTAGTCGTCGACGACCCGGACAAGGCGGTCGAGATCTCCGCCTGGGATTCAGCCGAAGCGCGAGAGCGGACACAGCACAGCGAGGCAATGAGCGCATTTGCGCCCCTGTTTGAGCTGCTGGCCGCTCCCCCCAGGGCAACGGTGGTCGAGCAGTCGCACTAGTAGGCCGCCATGAAAACCCGCCCCGACGGTCATTGAACCCCGGTAGCCCGCGCGCGGATAGGGTCGCTCGCATTCTGCGCATGCAGTTGTCGTGAGAGACTTTTGCGGATGGCAGTCGATGTCGTGACTGAGATTGAGATTGCGCGACCGCGTGAGGAGGTAGCCGCGTTTGCCGCCGATCCGAGCAATGCGACGGCCTGGTACAAGAACATCAAGGCAGTGGAATGGGACACCCCACCACCGCTGGCCGTTGGGTCCAAGCTGCGATTCCGCGCCCAGTTCCTCGGCCGGAAGTTGGAGTACACATACGAGGTCCGCGAGATCGATCCCGCCCGCCGCTTCGTGATGGCGACGGCTCAGGGGCCGTTTCCGATGGAGACCACATACGTATGGGACGATGCGGCGCCCGGGAGGACCAAGATGACTCTTCGCAACGCCGGCGAACCGTCAGGGTTCGCCGCGGTCACCGCGCCGGTTATGACGCTCGCGATGCGCAGGGCGAACGAAGCCGATCTGCGCCGACTGAAAGCGTTGCTCGAAGGCTGACCCCGCGGGGTTGTGAAGGCCCGTGTCGCGTCGATTGCCGCTAGCGGCCGCCGCGGGCCCACCCGCCCTTCACGACGCGAAGCGCCCGTGTCGCTGTCACCGGCGGTGCTGCTCATTGCGGAAAGCTCGCTTGGGCTCAGCGGTGCGTGCCCGCGGTATGGGAGATCGTCGCTGATGCCCCGACCGCCGCCGAGCACTGAGGATCCTGGGCTGAAAGCGCGGCTACGCGCCGTCCCCGAGCCTGACGATGCCGCCGATGACGCCGAGGTAGAGGCTGCGGTCCGGGCCGATGGCGATGCCGGCGTAGTTGTTGTTGAACAGCAGGCCGCTGCCCGCGTAGCGGGTCCAGGCGGTCTTGCCGGTCTTTGCGTTGATCGCCGCCCAGTACCACGGCTGCTCGCCGGCGGGTGCGGGGACTCGCTCATAGGTGTAGATCAGCCCGGTCTTCGTCGAGAGCTTCGGCACGACGGTCGGCGAGCTGACGCGGGTGTTCGTCCACACCCGCCTGCAGCCGGTTCCCTGTGCGTTGACGTCGACGCGCGCAAATCCGCCGGTCGTCTGGGCGCCTCCGGTGGCGCCGAACGGGTTCTGGTAGCCGTAGTTGTTCTCGACGAACAGGGAGCGGCCTGAGCCGATGAGTGAGTTCTCGGTGTCGCTCGCGCCCTTTGAGAAGACCGGGACCGTGCAGACAACGCGCTTCTGCCCACGCGGCAGTCGGTTCGCGGTCCGGTAGACGACGACGTCCATGGGGTCGGCGTTGTCGGTGATCGCGACATAGCCGCCAGTCATGATCGTCGGCGTGGTGCCCGATCCGGCGTCGACCTGGCCGGGCTTGTGGATGCCGGAATTGCGGTAGGTGACCTTCCAATCGATGTGCGGGCGCCCGCCTTCGTCGCTGAAGCGGTACATGCGCTTGTCCGAGACGATGTAGATCGCGCCGCGGTCAACCGCAAACGAGTTTTCGATTTCTTCGCCGGTGCGCAGCACCCGGACCTTGCGCGTCTGCGTGTTCAGAATCCCGACCTTGCCGTCCTGCTTGGAGACGAACCACACGTGGCCTTGGAAGTCCGGCAGCGCGGACGTCACTCGCTCACTGCCGGTCAGCACCTTCGTGAGGTCGTAGTCGCGGACCTTCGAGAGGCGCGTCCCGGCCGCGCTCTCCGCGAGCACGACCAAGTGGCTGTTCTTCGTCGCGCTCCAGACGCGGTTCTGCTTGTCAAGGAAGAAGTAGCCGCCGCCGGTGAAGTTCTGGAAGGCGGTCGGGCCGGTGGGGTTCGGCGCGCCGAGCACGAAGCTCGCCTTCATCTGCAGGGTCTCCGAGTCGATCACGCGGGCACTGACCGGGTTGGTGATCGAGGGACAGACGCTGAGGATCCGTCGGGCCGAGTCGAAGGTCAGCGAACCGCAGAGCGCGGCCGGCATCGCGCTCGAGGAGGCCCGCAGGTTCTTCCCCAGCGGTCCGGGTCGGTTGTAGGCGTCGGTCATCCAGGGATCGTTGTGGAGATTGTTATTCGGGTTGGGGGCCATGGCCGGGTTCGTCGGCGCGGTCGTTGACGGGAACGGCCGGGCCGCCACGGCCGAGCCGGTTGAGCGCGGAAGCGAGGTCGGTGACGGGTCGGCGATCGGAGCGGCACTCGCGGTGGCTGCGCTCGTGAGCGCGAGCGCGAGGACCGTCGGGGCAAGGAGACGATGGCGATGGGAGCGAGGCATGCGTCGACCCTACCGCACTTATTTACGATTTGTCAAGTTGTGAGATGTCCAAATAGTAGCTAGGATCCGACACGGAGACCCCGTGGCCGCACCCCGCCCCTCCCGCCGCCTCTCACCCGCCAAACGCCGCGAGCAGCTCGTGCGCAGCGCCATGGAGGTGCTCGCGCGCTCGGGGTACGAGGGCCTGACCTTTGATGCCGTCGCGGACCGCGCCGGCGTCACTCGCAACCTGCTCTACCACTACTTCCCGGGGGGCGTGCCCGAGCTCTTCCGAGCCGCCTCCGAACTCGCAGGACACGATCTCACCGGCGGTTGGACCGTCGACGCGCGGCTGCCGCTCGAGGAGCGGCGGGCTCGCAACTTCGCGGCAATGATGCGTCACGCTGCCGAGCCGTCGGCCGCCTGGTGTGTCAGCCGGATCAGCGCCGCGTCTGCCGACCCTGTTGTGCTCGAGATCCGTGAACGATTCATCGGCATCGTCGTCGAGGCGATGTCACTCAACGCGTTCGGCACACCATCGCCAACCCCGCTCCAACGGGCGGGACTGGAGGCCTACATTGCATTCGCGGAGTCCGTGCTCGACTCCCGCCGCAGGCGCGACCTCGACGAGGAGCACGTCACCAATCTGCTGCTCCGGATGCTCGACGCCACCGTCGCAGCGACGGCCTGAGAGTGCTTCGCTACGGCGCGGCCACGTTCATCACGCGCGTGCCCCAGTTCCTCATGCCATCTAGTGTCTGGCTCGATTTCGGTGGGACGTACTCGGTCGCCAGCCAAATCGACTTTCCGCTTGGGTCCATCACTGCAAACGAGTAATCGCCCCAGCGAGTCGCGTTTGGGTCGTAGTTCGTGGACCCCGTCGCGCCGACCCGCACCGTCCCGAACGCGCTACTCCCCGGCGCCAGTGTCGTGAACGCGGCACTGGGGAACAAATCGCTGCCGGAAAGCGTCCCGACCATCGCTGCCCCGCCGCCGGGCGTTACCTGCAACGCCGGGTAGATGAAGGACCGGCCTTTGACGGCCACATAGCCCTGCTGGAGAAGCTTGGTCTTGCTGTCGAGCTTGCCGCCTGTCAGATGCGGCTGGACACTGAACCACGCCGCTCCCGCACGCTCGGCGGAGTCGCTCGGAATCGTGACCGCGGTGGTGAGCTCGCCCCAGAGGCTCCCGTTGATGAACTGTGCTTGTTGCATGCGGTCATCGCCGCTGTCCAGCAGGCTCCCCGTCCCCTTCTGCTCGGCGCCCGGTGGGACCCCGTAGGCCTCCGAGCTCAGCACGAGGCTCGAGAGCGTCGGCTTCCCGCCGGTGCTGACCGCACTGGTGTTGCTCATCGCCCACACGGCTAGGCGCTGATCGAATGTTCCGTTCGGATCCAGGGAACCCAGGAAGTACTCAGCGGACGAGGCGCCGGTGGTGAGCGCTGGTTGGGGCGCCAAGGGGGTCGTGCCGCCGACCGCCAGGTGCGGGAAGCGCACGAAGTGCACAGTCGGCTGAAGTCCAACGAGATCCTTCTTCGAGAACGCGTAGATCTCCCCACCGTTGAACTGCGGGCCGTTGATCGAAAACTCGTCATCGGTGACGTAGACGTTCTGCGAGTCAATCCCGATCCTCGGCTGATCGCCGAAGCATGGGCAGCCGTTGTCACCGAGGTCGGTGGTGTCGATCTGATAGACGGTCCATGGGTTCGTGGGATCGCCCGGATTGCCGTTGACAGTTGGGCCGTTGGGGCTGTTGACCGCGATGTCCAGGTGCGACGTAGGCCCGAGCGATGAGCCAAAGTCACCGCCGCTGATGAACAGAATCGTCGCGAACCACGTGTTGGTCGTGGGGTCGTAGTAGCAGCGCGGATCGCTTGTGAACTGGGTCAGACCCTCACCGAAGGGGCCGTTGATGTTGAACGGTCCGCTGACTGCCGCGCCGTTCGGCTTGTAGATCGTGTACGCGGAGTTGACCATGTCCGCGACGAAGCCATTTCCGGCACAAAGGCCCTGATCGGGTGGCTCGAACTCCTGGTTGAAGTTGGTCGCCGCGCTGTCACGGCTGGACGTGCCGTTGAAGTTGGCGAGCAGCGGCGCCGCCGTGGCCGAGAAACTGGATGCCGGGGCAAGTGGCGCTGCCGTTGCAGGCGCAAGTGCAAGCGGTGAGCGGGGCAAACGACGCGCGCCATGGGACGCGACAGCCGAGCTGGAAGTCAGCGGCCCGCCCTGGTTCGCGGCGGGCGTCGCAACGCCGGCGAGCGCGTCCGCGCTGGAGTTCACATTGCCGTCCACCGCGAGCGCCGCCCCGGGAAGCACGGCAGCCGCGACGGCGGCCGACAACACGGTGAGACAACGCAGCTTCCTCAAGGCCGACTCCTCTCACGCGGTCACCCCGCCGATCCGGCAGAGAGCGTCTAGGGCACCGCTGGCCGGAACCTACCACTACACGGAAGCCGGTACAACGCCTGTCCAAGTCAGCCCCCGCACGCCCGACCCCGAGAGCACGTCTCGTATAAGCGTCCAATTTCGACGAATTCTCTCTTGGTCCTAAAGGTTGGCCTCGCAGGTGCCGATGGGGACAGAGAAGCCCCACACGCTCGCTCTACTGCCGGGAGCCGGACGCAGGATGGTTGGTTTCGCCAAGAAGGGCGGCTCGCGGCAAACGGACACTTCTTGCGCCACGGACGGCCCGCCTTGATGGAGGTTCCCCGATGCCGTTGGTCACCCGTTCCCGTGCGCGGAGCGCGATTTGTCGGATCACTGCCCTGACCTGTTTCGCGGTGCTCGCCAGCACGGGCGCGGCGTCCGCCGCGTGTCCGGCCCAGCCGGTGGCGACGCCGTTCCAGCAGTGGAGTGATGCCAACAACTACTTCCTCGTTCCCGGAGGCTCGTTCGAGGGATCGTCCGATGACGTCGGGTGGAGTCTGGACAACGCGAGCTTGACCTCGGGCAACGAGTCCTTTCAGGTCAACAGTGGCGACGACAGCCAGTCGCTGACCATCGACGCCGGAGGCAGCGCGACCTCACCGTACTTCTGTGTTGACAACACGATGTCGAGCCTCCGCTTCTTCGCGCAGCAGCTCGACGGTGGCAGCGATCTCCAAGTCGACGCGCTTGTGCAGAGGCGGTACCGCGTCATCGTCGTGCCGCTTGCGGATCTCGCCGACGGCTCGATGCCCGCATGGGCGCCCACCGACCCGATCGATGGGGGAGCCGGGGCATTGGCGGATTCACACACGATCTCGGTGGCTTTGAGGTTCACCGCGCCGTCGGCGACGGGCAGCTGGCAGATCGATGACGTCTACGTCGACCCCTACCGCTCCGGTTGAGGAGCGAGTCCTCACCAGCGGGAGCTCTGTCGCATATGAGCAGCTTGGGATTTTCACTGGACGCGCCACATTCTGCGCTCGAGCGCTTGCTCGAGCGCAGCTGGGCGCGACGCAAGCGGGCCGCGTCTGAGCGCGAGCTGATCGTCGACGCCACTGCCGGAGCCCTCTTCGTTGCCGCTGCCGGCGCGCTGCTGCTCTGCGGTGATCTGTCTGCGCTACGTCCTCCGCTCGCAGCTCTGCTGATCGCGGTCTACGCCGTGGTCGGGCGCGTCGAGTTCGCGGTCGGCGCCGGTTACGTTGTGCCGACCGAGCTGATCCTCATTCCGATGCTCGTGATGCTCCCGCCCGCGGCGGTGCCGGCCGCGGTTGGTCTCGGGCTGGTGATCGGGAATGCATTCGACTGCGCGCGCGGTCACGTACCGCCCCGGCGGGTCCTTTCGGCGCTGCCGGATGCATGGCATGCGATCGGTCCCGCGCTCGTGCTGCTCGCGGCCGGATCGCCGACGATCGGCTTCGGTGAACTGCCGCTCGTGGTTGCCGCGTTCGCAGTCGGCTGCCTCGTCGACCTCGCAAGCTCTGTGCTGCGGACACGGCTCTCCGGTGTTGTGCCCGAGTTCCGCGTCCAGATGCAGGTCATTGCGATCGTCTGGGTGGCCGACGCGTCCCTGGCGCCGCTGGGGTTCCTCACTGCAGTCGCCATGCGTCGTAACACGTTCGCGATTCTGTTCGTCCTGCCAATCGCGTTCCTTCTCGCATGGTTGGCACGTGAGCGCAGCCGGCGCATCGATCAGGCCCAGGAACGGCTGAGGCTCGTCGAGCACGAACGCGCTCGGCTGCAGTCGGCCGTCGGGCGACTCGGTGACGCGTTTGCCGCCAAGCTCGAGCTGAGCGGCCTCCTCGACATCCTCCTGCACGGATCGATCGAAGCGATCGACGCAACGGCTGGGCGACTCGAGCTCGCCTACGGTCCATCTCCTCAGCAGCTTGTTGCGGGCGCGGCAGAGTGGCTGGGTCTGCTCGAGCGCGAAGACGCGATCGGCCGAGAGTCCGCCGCCCCGTTTCAGATCGGCCAAGCGGGCGTGTGGACGCTGAGCGTGCCGATGCGGGTTGCTGCATCGCCCGGCACGATCACCGGGTCGCTTCGGTTCATACGCGTCGGCCGTGCGTTCGAGGAGGTCGAAATCGCGCTCGTCTCCGAGCTGGCCAGCAAGGCTGAGCTATCGGCAGCCGAGATCATCGCCCATCACGCGATCTACGAGCAGGCGATGACGGACCCGCTGACCGGCCTGGGCAACCGCCGCAGGCTCGGCGAGGATCTGGGTCGCGCGTTCAGCGACGACGCCGCGGGCAGCACGTCGCTGCTTCTGCTCTTCGACCTCAACAGCTTCAAGGACTACAACGACACCTTCGGGCACCTGGCCGGCGACGCGTTGCTCGCGCGTCTCGGGACCAAGCTGCAGCGAGCGGTCGACGGATGCGGCCGTGCGTATCGACTCGGTGGTGATGAGTTCTGCGTGCACGTGGATCTGGAGGGCATGGCGCCGGACGTCGTGATTCGGAGGGCCTCCGCCGCGCTGGCGGAGACCGGTGCCGGGTTCACCGTCGACGCCTCGCTCGGCGTCGTGCTGTTGCCGCACGAGGCGAATAGCGCCGAGCATGCGCTCCAGATCGCCGACGAGCGCATGTACGCGAACAAGCCGAGCCGATCGACTGCCGTGCGCAGCCAGGCTGGCGAAGTGCTCTTGCGCACGATGCACGCCAAGCAGCCCGAGCTCCACGAGCGCGCGAGCAATATCGCGGATCTCGCCGGGAGGGTGGGGCGCCGGCTCGGTCTGGGCGGGGAGGCGCTCGACGACATCACGCGAGCTGCCCAACTCCACGACATCGGCAAGATCGGTGTCCCCGACGCGATTCTCAACAAACCGGGCCGACTCAGCGAAAGCGACTGGGAGTTCGTTCACGGCCACACCATTCTCGGCGAGCAGATCCTTCATGGCGCTCCGGCGCTGCGTGGCGTCGCGCGTGTCGTCCGCGCGAGCCATGAGCGCTGGGACGGCACCGGCTATCCCGACCGGCTGCGCGGTGCCGAGATACCGCTCGGCGCCCGGATCATCAGCGTGTGCGACGCGTACCAGGCGATGACGACCGACCGCTCCTATCGGCCCGCGGTCGCGCATGACATCGCTTGTCAGGAGCTGCGTCGTTGCTCTGGCAGCCAGTTCGATCCGGCAATCGTCGGCGCGTTCCTCGCGGTGATCGACGGTCATGCCGAGTGCCGTGAGCTCGATGCGACACATGAAGCCGCGGTGCACGTTCGAGCGCTGCTCGGCCTCGGTGTCAACGAGCCGATGGCGCAATAGACACGTCCAACTGATCCGAGCGCCGGACCGCTCAGCCGGGAGCGGTAGGGTTATCGCGTGGACGAGGGACTTCCGATCGCCTACCTGGTGCTCGACGAGGGCGTCCCGGTGTATGCGGTCGACGGGGACGCCGTGGGGACCGTCGATCACATCGTCGCCGCCGTGAACCTGGACATCTTCCACGGCATCGTGATTCGGAGTGAGGGCACCCAGCGCTTCGTGGTGGCCGGGCAGGTCGCGTCCCTGCATGAGCGCGGAGTGGACCTGAGCATCACCTCCGTGGCGGTCGCAGAGCTCCCGTTGGCAGCGGACGCTGCGCCGCCGCCGCGGCATGACGACAAGCCCTCACCGTGGACACACTTCGTCGGGTTGATGACCGGCAAGGACCGCGGGAGCTGACGGGCTCTGCGGCGGCGAGGTTTCTGCGCCACCGCCCCGACGACGACCGCCTGCCACTTGACGGCGATCTTACGGTGTGCTCTTCGCGGTCAAACATCGATGGGAAGGAACAGCCATGCCCAAACGTAGTGTTCTCGCCGTGGTCTTCGGCATTCTCCTCGGCTCGCTCGTCGGAGCGGGTCTCGCAATCGGGGGGACGGCGACGCAGTCAAGAAGCGCCGTGCTGCATGTCGTCGAGCACGCGACCACCGACACCACGGTGAGCGTCGAGAAGTCAGGCGACCACACCGGCGACCTCCTGACTTTCCACAATCAGCTCTTCGACGCCGCCGATCATCATCAGGTCGGCACGGACCTGGGACACTGCGTCCGCATCGTTCCCGGCGAGAGCTACGACTGCACGTGGACCGCATTCCTCCGCGGCGGTGAGATCACCGTCTACGGACCGTTCTACGACACGCGTGACAGCGAGCTGGCGATCACCGGCGGGACCGGCATCTACTCCCACGCCCGCGGAAGCATGAAGCTGCACTCGCTCGCCGGAGGGACCAAGTACGACTTCATTTACCGACTCTCGTGATCACCTCGCACTGCCCTTCGGGGCGGAGTTAGTCGCTACGGCAGCGGCTGGCGCGGAGGGGACGTTGCGGACGTCCTCACCGGGCTGGACGAACCGCCTGATGAAGGCGAGTGCAGTCTCGGCGACCTCACGCCAGCCGCTGTCGATCGTGAGCGAATGTCCGCGCTCGGGGATCTCCACGATCTCGGTCACGCCACGGTTGCGGCGCTGCAGCTTGAAGGCGCCATTGGTGAGCTCCCACGGGACTGTCTGGTCCTGAGCCCCCGAGACGAATAGCACCGGCCCGCGGACCCGGCTCTTCGGATCGAGGTTTGCGTTCGAGTACGGGTTGAGGTTGGCGAGCGCCGACTGAAATACGGGCGCCCCGGACGCCGCCACGAGGAACGTGTCGTGGAGGTGCCGCGCCTCCTCCTCACTGACGGCATTGGCCCACGCATCGCGAAACTCCTCGAACGTGAGGATGACTTCGCGGCCCCAGTTGGCGGGGCTCCGAAGCACAGGTTTCGCCGCCTTGAGCGCTGAGGAAGGCAGCTTGTGAATCCCGCGGAACGGCGCCGGATCGATCGCCACGGTTGCCCGCGAGAACCCGTGGGCGGCGATGATCTGCGCCAGCAGGCCGCCGATGGAGTGACCGACGATGGCGCGCTCGGCGGCGAGCGCATTCATCACCTCCGCGACATGGTTGGCCACCTGCCCGATCGTCTTTCCGGCGAAGACCTCCGGATCGGCCCTGGCCTGCGCCACTGTCACGGGATCGTCCGGCCACGACGGCGCCACGGTCGCGTAGCCCGCCTGCTCGAACAGCTCCCGCCAGCGCTCCCAGCTACTCGACAGCAGCCACAGACCGTGGATGAACACGACCACCGGCCGCTCCGAGGCGTTCGCGACGTCGATCTGCCGGCGCTCGTCCTCCGTGATCGTGATGGGCGCGGGCCGCCTAGGGATACGCGCCGTCCGGTGTGACGATGGTGCCCGCGGTGCCCGCGAGGATGGCTTCTGCGTCGCCGAGGGCGCCGATCGCGGCGACGCGTCCGGGCATCTCCGCAAACCGGCACACGGCCTCCACCTTCGGTCCCATCGATCCCGCCGGAAACGGGTGCGCCCTCAGGACGGCCGGCGTGGTCGTCGCGATCGGCCGCGCCGTCGGCGTGCCGTAGTCGGCTTGGACGGCCTGGACGTCTGTGAGCAGCAGCAGCGCGTCGGCATCGAGCGCTTCGGCGAGAAGACCGGCGGTCGCATCCTTGTCGACGACGGCCTCCACCCCTTCGAGCAGGCCGCGATCGTTGCGGATGACCGGCACGCCGCCGCCCCCGGCGCAGACGACCACGGCACCCGCATCGAACAGCTGGCGGATGAGTTCGATCTCGACGATGCCGCGCGGCAGCGGCGACGGCACGACTCGACGCCAATAGCTGCCGTCTGGCTTGACCGTCCAACCCGCGCCCGTGGCAAGTCGTTTCGCTTCGGCCTCTTCGTAGACGGGCCCGACGAACTTGCTCGGATTGGCAAATGCGGGATCGGCGGCGGAGACGAGCGTCTGCGTGATGAACGCTGCGACCGACCGGCCGGGGAGTGCGTTCTGCAGCGCCTGCGACAGCCAATATCCGATCATCCCCTGTGTCTCGGCGCCCAGGACATCGAACGGGTAGGGCCGTGAGAGCGACAGATCCCCGGCGCTCTCCAGCGCCAACAGCCCGACCTGAGGCCCATTGCCATGGGTGATGACCACCTCGTTGTCCGCGGCGATCGGGGCGAGCGCCGCGACCGCGGCGTGGATGTGGTGAAGCTGGATCTGGGAGTCCGGCTTTTCGCCTCGCTCCAACAGCGCGTTGCCTCCCAGCGCTACGACGATCCGCATCGCTCTCCCTCCGGTGTCGCGCTGATTCTCACGACGCCGGGACGTCCTCGGACGGGTGATACTGCTCGAACTGCTCCGACCGGCAGGAACCGCGCGGCGTCTTGCAGATCCAGTTGTCGATCGGCTGGTGATCGCGCATCGAACGCCACACGTCCTCGGCGCGAATCGGCATGTGCGTGAGCTCGGCGTCGGTGACGGCGCAGATGGCGTTGCCGATGGCCGGCGCGACCGAGATCATCGGGTGCTCCCCGACGCCCCGCGCCCCGAACGGCCCATCGAGCTGAGGGGTTTCCACAACGTAGCTCTCAACGATCTCCGGTACGTCCTTGGCGGTCGGGACCTTGTTGTCGGTGAACGACGGGTTCAGGAGATGTCCCTGCTCGTCGTAGATGTAGCCCTCGCACACCGCGGTGCCGAGCCCCTGCACCATTCCGCCGACGCACTGACCGCGCACCATGCCGGGATTGATCACCCTTCCGACATCGAACACCGAGGCGATCTTCAGGACGGAGAACTCCCCCGTCTCGGGATCGACGTCGACGATCACGCCGTGAGCGCCGTAGGTCCAGTCGAGCGCGGGCAGACCGTGCCCGGTCTCCTTGTCGAGGAACGACAGGCCCTGGGCGATGTAGCGGCCGACGCCGATCAGCGGGCCGCCGATGCCGTTGCCGTTCGGATAGGCGTAGCCGATCGACAGCTCCGCAAACGTCACCGACGACGCTGGATGATGCTCGACGAAGATCGTCTCTCCGTCGTGGGCGAGATCCCGCACGTTCGCCCGCAGGACCTGCGCGGCGACCGCGTACGCCTGATCGAGGAGATCCTCACACGCGAGGATGACCGCGTTGCCAGACAGGATCAGGCCTTTCGACGCGACCGTCTGCCAGTCGTAGGGATCCTTGTCGGTGTCCTTCTCGATCGTGCACTTGACCTTCTCAAGTGGGAAGCCGAGCTTTTCCGCGGCGATCTGTGCCAGTGCCGTCGCCGATCCCTGGCCGATCTCGGTCAGCGCCAGGTTGACCACGACCGAACCGTCGGAGTTCATCTTGATCACTGCGGCCGTGGCGGTGTTCGACGGCATCGCCGGGGCCTTGTGCAGCGTTGCGACGCCCTTGCCGATCCGTCGCCCCGTCCGCTCCTGATGGGCCTCCTCCTCGGGGGTGAGCGAGCCATAGCCGATCGCCGCGGCCGCCGCCTCGAGGCACTTACGCGGCTTGCCGGTGTGCTCGGTGATGACCTCTCCGGTGAGGGTGGTCGCGCCCGGGCGCAGCAGGTTCTTCTGACGGAACTCAAGCGGGTCCATCCCGATCGACCTCGCGACGAGCTCCATGTGGCGCTCGAGCCCCCAGAAGAACTCAACGTGGCCGAAGCCGCGGTACGCGGTGCCAAACGGCTTGTTCGTGTAAATCGTGTACGCGTCGACCTTGGCGTTGGGAATGTCATATGGACCGGTCGCCGAGTAACCGGAGGCCCGCGTCACGTTGACCGCATAGTCGGCGTAGGCGCCGGCGTCCCAATACATCGTCATCTCCTGGGCGGTGATCCTGCCGTCGGAGTTCACGCCGGTTTTGATGCGATAGGTCAGGGCGCTCCGGCACGGCAGGAGGCTGAACTCCTCCTCGCGCGTGGCCCAGAACTTGACCGGCTTGCCGCCGGCCTTGCGAGAGAGGCACGCCACCAGCGGCTCGAGGTGGATACCCGCCTTGCCGCCGAACCCGCCTCCGACATGGGGCACGATCACCCGCACGTTGTTGAGCGGAAGCTTGAACGCGAAGCAGAACAGGTTGCGAACGGTGAACGGAGACTGCGCGCTCGACCAGATCGTAATCTCATCACCGGCCTTCCACTCGGCGACCACGACGTGGGTCTCCAGCGGCACGTGCTGCACCGAAGGGTTGGTGTATTCCCGCTCGACGATCCACTCGGCCTCCTCGAAGCCGGCGTCGATGTCACCCTTGCGGTGACACGTGAGGTTCGCGACGTTGGTTCCCGGTTGGGGAGTGAACGCGGCCTCGACGTAGCTGTAGTCACCGAGATCCGGGTGTACGAGCGGTGCGCCGTCCGCGATCGCGTCGAGGTGATCGAGGACCGGTGTCAACGGTTCGTACTCGACGTTGATCAGGTCAACTGCCTCGCGCGCGATCTCGAGCGTGTCGGCTGCGACCGCCGCCACCCCCTCGCCGAAATGCCGGACCACGCCCTTGGCGAGGATGTCCTTGTCAACGACGTACAACCCGAGCTTGTAGTCAAGCTCGGAGCCGACGAGCACGGCTCTCACTCCCGGCAGAGCCTCGGCGTCTGCCGTGTCGATGCTGACGATCCGAGCCCGGGCGTACGGGCTCTTCTTGACTGCGGCGTGCAGCATGCCCGGTAGCGCCATGTCACTGGTGTAGACAGCGTCACCCGTGAGCTTCGCGGCGACCTCGACGCGGCGCGCGCTGGCGCCAACGGTCGGGCTCGCCTCCGCCGCTGCGATCTCAGACATACCTCAGATCCTCTCTGGTGGCCTCGGCGAGCTGGCCCGACACATCCAGCACCGCCTCGATGATCTGCTCGTAGCCGGTGCAGCGACACAGATTGCCCTCGATGGCGTCGCGGATCTCCTCCACCGTCGGGCGAGGATTGTCCTCGAGCAACCGCCGGACGGACATGATCATGCCTCCGGTGCAGTACCCGCATTGCACGGCGAAATGACGGGCGAAGGCCTCCTGAATCGGTGAGAGCGCACCGTCCGAGGCCTCGCCTTCGATCGTCTCGATGACGGCACCATCGGCCTCCGCGGCCAGCACCAGACAGGAGTTGACGGTGCGACCGTCGAGGAAGACGGTGCACGCGCCGCACTCACCGGCTTCACAGCCCTCCTTGGTTCCGGTCAGGCCGAGGTTCTCCCTGAGGAACCGCAGAAGCGTCGGCGAGCCTTCGACGTGCCGGGTGTACTCGCGGCCGTTGACGGTGACAGAGATCTCCATCAGTTCACCTCCTGCAGCAGTCGCCGCGTGAAGACTTCGACCATGTGCTCGCGGTACTCCTTGCTGCAGCGAAGGTCGCTGATCGGGCTGATGGCGCGCCGAACCGCGGCGACGACGTCCGCTGCCGTGTCGGTCTCGGACAGCCCGTCGACGAGGATTGGGGTGGGGGCGCACGAGCTGACCCCGACCCGCATCACCCCTTCCCGCTTGAAGAGAGCGACGCCGACGATCCCGAGGTCGTGACCCTTGATCCGCTTGAGCTTGCGGTAGCCGCCGCGGCCACCGGCGCTTTCCGGCGGGACGATGATCGTCTCGAGGATCTCGTCCGATGCGAGCACGGTCCGCTTGACGCCCTGGAAGAAGTCGTCGAATGCGACAACCCGCTCTCCGCGCTGCGAGGAGATGACGGCTCGCCCGCTCAGGCACAGCAGCGCCGGCGCCATGTCCGAGCACGGCGAGGCGTTGACGACGTTGCCGACGACCGTGGCGCGGTTGCGGATCTGGTAGGAGGCGAGATCACGGGCGGCAGCCACCAGCAGCGGGTAGTACTCCTGAATCAACTCGCTGCGCAGGACGTCGTTGATCGTGACGGCCGCGCCGATCTTCAGCCCCTCGTCGTGACTGAACGTGATCTCGGCATAGCCCGAGACCTTCTTCAGGTTCACGATGAACGCTGGGTCGACCAGATGGTGACGAAGGTCGACCAGGAGATCCGTGCCACCGGCCAACAGCTTGGCGTCCGGCCCTCGGTCGGCGAGCACACCAAGAAGATCGGCGCGTGACTCGGGGGCGAGATAGTCGAGTGTTGACGTCATGCGTGCGCCTCCTCACAAAGCCTGTAGCTGTTCGATCTCCCGCGCGCGCGGCACCTCGGCGCGCACCGCCAGCGCTCTCATCGCCTGGACGAACGCGTCGCGTGGCGGCGTGACGATGCCGGCTCCGACCTGTCCAACGCCCGGTTCCCGACCGGCGATGCCCGTATTGACGATGGGCAACAGATCGGTCCGAGCGACGAGCGAGACGTCGATCCCGGTCGGCGTGCCGCGGAACCCGAGCACCGGGATCTGGTAGAGCGGATGCTCCGAGAGCGTGATCTCGTACATCCGCCGCGTGTTCTCGACGGCATCTGACACATCTCCGCCGACGAACCGGACGATTGCGGGAGCGGCGGCCATGGCAAACCCGCCGAGTCCGACCGTCTCCATGATCGTCGAGTCACCGAGATCGGGATTCGCGTCCTCGACGCTGAAACCCGACAGATAGAGGCCTTCGGGAACGTCCGCCAGTCCGGTGAACCATTCATCTGAAGTCCCGGCGGTCTGCATCCCGAACTCCGTCCCGTTGCGGGCCATCGCCACGACCATCGTCGAGCCCGGGATGTCCCTGGCCGCATCGGCGGCGGCCTTGGCCATGCCCATCGCCAGATTGAGCATGAAGTGATCGTTGGAGTTGATGAACCGCAGCGCGGCGGCGAGGTCGGTCATCGGAAGCTCGACCTCAATCAGATCGGCGACGATCTCACGGATGAAGAGCGACGTCCCGGCACGGTTGCGGTTGTGTCCCTCGTCGCCCATCTGCAGGGCCTGGGCCAGGATCGACGGCAGGTCCACAGGCCCATGCCGGCGCAGCGTCGCGTCGAGGACCGGAGCGAGGACGCGCTCGATCCACTGCAAGCGCTCGATTACCTCTGCGCTGTAGGCGCCGAATCGCAGGACCTTTCCAAGGCCCTCGTTCAGCGTGCAGTATGCGGTGACGTCGAACACGTCGTCGTGCATGACGAACACAGGCATGGACGGACTGATCAGCCCTGCCATCGGTCCGACGGCGTGGCGGGAATGGCACGGCGCCAGACGCACGGTCGGCGCGAGGCTTTCGGCGGCCTCTACCGAATCGGCGATTCCCTCGTAGACCATCGCGCCCAGCAGTGCGCCGCGCACGGGCCCGGAGAGGTCTGGGAATGTGATCGGTGGCCCGGCGTGAAGGAACTCGCCGGGCTCGAGGCCGAGCGCGTCGCCCGCACGCTCGATGCCGACAAGCCGGGGTCGGGCCTCCGTGAGTCGGCGAACCGCTTCGGCGTTGGCATCCGCGCCACGCGGGTCGGCCATCACCGCGGCCAGGGCGTCGTCGGTGCCGGGCATGGGTGGCTGCCAGCCGACCGCGGTCACCTCGGCGGCCTGCGCCGCCAGCGCCTCCGCAAACAGACCAAGTCCAGCCGTGACGACCGCGGGCGTTTCGTCCAGTTGCATCATGGCCTCCTCGTGACCAGTCCAGTTGCCACGTGAGCCGCAACCGCGTTCGAGAGAAAGACGTCGGCGCCCGCCGACCGCAGTTGCTTCGCGGTCGTGTCGAGCCCCTGGGGATCACCTCGCGTTCCGATCAGCGACACGACGACCGCCACGTTGCGCTCAGTCGCACGCTCGATCACCGGCACCAAATCGGTGGCGGGCGACGGATCGGACCCGTGCCCGAGGACGACGTCGAGCAGCACGACGCCGCAGCCCGGATCTTCGATGTCCTGGGCAAATCGTTCGATGCGCAGCGTCGAGTCGATCATCGGATGAGGGCGGCCCTGGGTCAGCTGATCGTCCCCGAAGTCGATCATCAGATGGCCCTCGGAGCGAAGCTCCGGGCCAAGCGCCCATCCGGGCTCGAGTGGAATATTTGAAGAGATCGGGCCCAATGCCTGGGCGGCGATGACCATGGCCTCGTCGCACAGCGTGCCCCCTGAGAACAGGCCTCGCAGAGCTCCGGGGCGCGGCGGGCGCGATCGTCCGGCGGGCCACTGGGGAAGGTCGAGCGGAGGACATCCCAGCGCCTCCAGCGCCTTCCCGGTCAGCATCGTCAGATCGTCCCGGCCCCGTCCGAGAAAGCCGACCACGGACGGTGTTCGCAACTGCTCCGCGGCTGCCTGCACCCGTTCGGCCACCGCTTCCGGAGGCGGCTTGGACAGGACGATGATCAAGTCGGTGCCCTCGTGGGCGTCGAGGATGTTCATGGCGTCGAGCGTCGACCGTGCCTCCACTGCTGTGGAAAGATCGCGACCGCCGGTGCCGAGCACCGCGCTCACGCCAACCCCCGCAGCGTCGAGGAGGGCGCAGACCTGCTGGGCTCCCGTTCCGGACGCGGCGACGATGCCTACGCGCCCGGGCTGCATGACGTTGGCAAACCCGAGCCCGACACCGCCAACGATGGCCGTGCCGCAGTCCGGTCCCATCACGAGGAGCCCGCGCTCGTGTGCCTCGTCCTTGAGGCGGATCTCCTGCTCGACCGAGACGTTGTCGCTGAACAGCATCACGTCGGCGTCCTGGCGCACCGTGTCCATCGCCTCGACGAACGCGTTCGGGCCGGGGACCGAGATCACGGCGAGGTGAGCGCCGCTTCGCCTCAGCGCGCTCTGGGTCGTCCGCGGCGGCATCACGTCGGCCGCCTGACCCTCCGATGCCCGGGCTGAGAACAGCTCCTCGAGCCGCCGCAGCGCCGACGCCAGCGCCTCGTCGTCATCCGCACAGATGGCGACCAGGAGGTCGTCCGGGCTGGTCCCGGCCTCGGGTGCGAAGCCAAGGCCGGGCAGCAGGTCGAGGTTGAGCGGGGTGGCCATCGCGATGAGCGCCGACTCGACGCCCGGTAGTCCGGCGACGGTGTGGGACATCTGCATCAGAGCGACGGAGTCTCGGTAGAGCCCCCGGCGCACTTCGACGGTTCTGGTCATCGCGACGGCACCCCCTCAGCCGAGATCGACGATCGCGATCACCGGTCCGCCACCGGCCGGCCCCTGATGGGTGGCCGAGACCGAGACGAAGATCGCCGGATCGCCGGAGCACGCGGCCGCGACGCCGCCGACACACGCTTTGATCTGACGGTGCCAGTGGACATCGGAGTCGTCGAGCATGATGTTGCGCCGGTCGCGTACACGCCCGGTCGGGTCCGCCTCGCACTTGAGGAACAGGTTGACGAGCCGGCCGTGCAGGTCCTCGGGCCGCGGACGATCAGGCAGCTTGAGCCCCGCGGCTCGGATCGCGTCCCAGACGCCGTCGGCGTCCAGCGCATCCCGCATGACCGCATGACCGATGCGATAGCGACCGCCAATCCCCCGGACGTTGCCCGCCACGACGATCTGCGCCTGATCCAACTCGACACCGGAGGAACACGAGGCCACCGCGGAGTACAGCGACAGGTCGGTCATGATCTGCTCAGCCGTCGGCATCTCGATCTCGCCGAGCGCCACCGCGATTCCGAGGGCTGCCGTTCCGTTCGAAACGTCCATCGAGTGCAGCGTGTCCTCGGTGAACACCGTCTTGCCGCGGCTCTTCGCCTCGTTGATCGTGGGCAGGGTCAGCAACGGCGTCTTGGTCTGGACGTAGTGGACGTCCGCGGGCGAGGTGATGCCTGCCCGCTCCATCGCGACCCTGACTCCGTCGGCCACCTTCCGGACCATCTCTGGACGGCCGATCTCCTCAGGCAGGATCTGCTCGCTCATCGACGAGCCGACCGAGAGCCGCAGCTCGTCGCTCGGCGCCTCGCCGTTGCGCGCCACGGTGGCGAAGATCGCCGCGTGCGGAGAGAGCACGCCGTCGGTACCACCCGACCACAGCACGGGGATCTGATGCACTTCCTCGACCGTCCGGGTGCCCTTCTCGACGAGCACGTCACGGAACGCGTGGTCGGCGATGATGCGCGTGTAGTCGTTCACGCCGCCGTTGCCTTCCGTCTTGCCCACGACGGCGATCACGCGATCGGCCTCGATGATGCCGTCGTCGATCAGCTGAGTGAGCCCCGAGGCATCACTGACACTCTCGATCGGCACCTTTCTTACTTCAATGGGGTCTGACATTTTGTCTGTCGACTTTCTCTACCGTTAGACCAGCACGCTGTCGGGAACGATCAGGCGGCTATTGGTCTCGACGAGCTCCGACGGAACATCGAAGACCAGGTCAGCGCCCACCATCTGACGCAGGTACGCCCTGACTGTGGATTCCCAGTACTTCTTGCGGATGTAGTAGACCTTGGCGCCGCCGAGCTCGTGCTGCACCTCGGGCCACGGATAGCTGGGCTGTGCCATGCCGAGTCCCCAGCGATGCCAGCCGTTGTAGCTCTCGTACGTCGCCCAGAACTCTTGCTGCTTGAGGATCTCGAACGTGTAGTAGCTCTTGGCGTAGTACATGATCGCCCCGATACGCGCGCCGCGCGCGAGGGCCATCGTGTGCAGGCTGATGTTGATGTCCTCGCTCATCAGCCGGCCGTTGCAGAATCCGACCCACTCGCCGTCGATCAGGCCGACAAGGGTGTATGGGTCCTTGAGGCGCTTGCGGTACCAGCCGGCGATCTCAGCGTGAACACGAGCACCGACGACGTCGTAGAAGTCGTGGTCGGCCTCCATGACCTGCTTCATGTAACCCATCATCTCGGGCGCCTCGTCGAGGGTCGCCTCACGGATGTAGAGGGTGCGCCCGTCCTTCAGTTCGATCATCGCTCCGGGCCACGGCGCAAAATTCATCGCGGGACCCTGCAGGAGCGGCTCGATCTCTCGGACGTCGATGTTGATGTGGTCCTGCGAGACTTCAGTGGGGGGATCTAGCAGCATTGCGCTCCGCTTTCCTCTGTGGTTGGTGTGTCACCGGGTAGTGGCTGGATGGCTGCCGTGAGGCACGACCGGTCGCTCGGCCTGCGGAGACCAAGCGACCTGCACTAACAGTGGGTGTGTGGAGGTCGGTCGCTCGATCCACGGAGACCGAGCGACCAAAACCTCTGATGAGTACTGCCTAGGTGATGGGTGTCGGGGTGTCCTTCTTGCCCGTCGCCCCGGCTCCGTCCGGCCCCACGACGGCTGGGTGGTCGGTCTTGCCGTTCCCCCCGTTTGCGTGTGGCCCCACGACGGCCGGCGTGCTCGGCGCGCCGTTTGCGAGCTGTGGCTCGCCCGTGGCCGCCCCGCTCACGAGGTCCACTTCGGAGCCGTCCACGTTTGCGGACAGGACCGAGAGCGGAACGAGGTAGGGGAGCCCGCCGTCGCGGAAGGCGCCGCGCGCGACGATGAACTTCATCACCTGGTAGACGATGATGCACCCGAAGGCGCCGGTGGCGATGCCGCTGAACGCGATGTTGCCGTGGTCGAACGTCATCGTGTAATTGCCGGCGCCGAGGATCAGGCCGATCGCAGCGGCCATGAGGTTCACCGGGTTCGTAAAGCTCACCCGGTTCTCGACCCAGATCCGGCAACCGAGGATGACGATCATCCCGTACAGGATGGTCCCGGCACCGCCGAGGACCCCGACGGGCACCGTTGCGATCAGAGCTCCGAACTTCGGGCTCAGGCCGAACAGGATCGCGACGATACCTGCGACCCAGTAGGCGGCCGTGGAGTACACCCTGGTCGCCGCCATGACGCCGATGTTCTCGGCGTACGTCGTCGTGCCGCTACCGCCACCGAGTCCGGCGAGCATCGTCGCCAGGCCGTCAGCCATGTAGCCGCGTCCGAGCGAGCGGTCGAGGTTCTGGCCGGTCATCGTGGCCACGGCCTTGATGTGACCGGTGTTCTCGGCGATCAGGACGATCACGACGGGGACGATCAGGCCAATCGGCCGCCACGTGAAGTTCGGCGCCGTGAAATGCGGCAGACCGACCCATGACGCCGCGTTGACCGCCGCGAAATGGATGTGCCCCTGAGCCAGGGTTACGAGGTAGCCGGCCAAGACCCCGATCAGGATTGACAGTCGGCCGAGGAACCCGCGAAGCGAGACCATCACGAGGATGATCACCACGACGGTGACGGTTGCCGGCAACGGCTGCTTGGAGTAGTTGGTGAAGGCGCTCCCGGCCAGGTTGAGGCCGATGAGGGCGACGACCGCTCCGGTCACGACCGGCGGCATCAGCCATGTGATGAACCCGGAACCCCAGACGTTCACCGCCGCGCCGACGAGGAAGAAGACGGCGCCGGCGATGCAGATGCCCGCGAGGGCGGAGGGGATCCCGCCGACTGCTTTGGCGGCGATCACCGGAGCGATGAACGCGAAGCTGCTCCCGAGGTAGCTCGGCAGGCCGAGCCGCTGACCACGCCCGATCGTCACGATCAGGAAGATCAGCGTGCCAATACCAGAGAAGAAGATCGTCGTGTTCGGCGGGAAGCCGATCAGCAACGGCACCAGGAACGTCGCCCCGAACATCGCGAGAACATGCTGGAACCCCAGCCCGATCGTCTGCGGCCAGGCGAGACGCTCGTCCGGGGCAACCACCTCGGTGGGCGGTATGTGCTTACCGTCCCCGTGGAGTTTCCATAGCACCATGGCCAGTCCTCCTTGTGGGAAAAGGCTTTGTCCTGCCTGTTTTATGAGGCGTTGTCCTGCCTAATCCAACTATTGCGGCACGTTAACATCCGATTTGCAGAGAATCGTCCGGCCAAAGTACTCGATCCATATCCGTAAGACGAACGCGCCAAAACGACCGCTTTTCACTGACCAAACGTGACGTCTCGCTCGGTTTCTTCACCTGTCACATCGAGCGGTCGACGGGGCGCCGCGGCGAGCACCTCGCTGGCGCTCCTTCTCGACGGGCCGCGGCGCATCGGTCAGGTCCTCGGCGCCTCTCCTGCGGCCATCTATTTGCGCTTCGACGGCGGCGCACAGCCAGACGTGGTCGCGCTTCTGCCCACGTCCTCGGTACGGCTTCCGCTCGCCATGGTGGTCGGCGGATCGCTGCCCACCCTTGTGGGCAAACCACCCGTCGAGGTCGGCGAGGGCGAGCTGCGCGTCGGCGATGATGTCTGGATGCCGACGCGCTGGTTCGAGCCGCGCCCCCGCGGATTGACCGAACCCGATCCGGACCGGGTGAGGGACGCCGACGGGCGGCTGCGACAGCTGTCGGCCGCCGAGCTCGGCGTGGAGTCCGAGCCGGCGCGGGCGGCCATCGCCGGCCTCTTGGCGGCCGACCCTCGACCGGCCTGCGCGTTGCTTGGTGAGGGCCCGGGTCTCACGCCGGCCGGAGACGATGTCGTGGCCGGTGGCCTGGCGGTGTGCGCGCTCCGTGGAGATGCGGTTGCACTCGGCGCGGCGCCGGAGATCCTCGAGCGAGCCCGTGTAGCCACGACGTCGTTGTCCGCGGCGCTGCTCTCCTGTGCCGCGGCCGGGCAGGTCGTCCCGGAGGCCGCGCGCTTCCTCGCGTCGCTGTGCGGCACGGAGGACGCGGCGCAGGCCCTCTCGGAGCTGCGGTCGGTTGGCACGACATCGGGCACCGCGCTCGCCTTCGGCATCGTCGCCGCGCTTTCGTGAGCCGACGGATGCTCGCCACGCTGACCTCGCAGGTTCGGCGGGGTCTTGCCGACCCGCGAGAGATCACGGCCGCCGCCCTGGCCGCCGCGGCCGCCGCCGGCGGCGCCTTCTGGGAGCTGGCGGCGGATCGGGCGCAGGCCGACGCGGCATCACTCCACGCGCGTCTGCGCGACGGGGGAGCGCCGGGACCCCTCGGTGGCGTGCCGGTCGCGGTGAAGGACGCGTTCTCGGTTCGCGGGCTTCCGCGGCACCTCGGTCTCGCGGCGCAATCCGGTGTGAGCGAGCGCGACGCCACGGCGGTCCAAGCGCTTCGGGCCGCCGGCGCGAACGTCATCGGCACCACCGCGATGGACCAGCTCGCGTGGACGATGAGTGGCCAGGCGCCCGGCTACCCACCTTATGAGAACCCGCTCCTTCCGGGACGCAGCCCGGGTGGGTCCTCGGGCGGCGCGGCCGCCGCGGTCGCGGCGGGCATCGTGCCGCTGGCGCTCGCGGCCGACTCGGCAGGGTCGGTGCGCGTGCCGGGCGCGTGGTGCGGTGTCGTCGCCTTCAAACCGACCTTCGGCGGGATCGATCTCGACGGGTGCGCGCCGCTCGCGCCACCGCTCGACACTGCGGGGATCCTCGCGCGGGGGGTCGACGACTGCCGCCTGGCGTTCGCCGCGCTATCGGCCGGTGGCGCTGTGTCACCGGCGAGGGCGACGCTCGTGTGCGGGCGGAGGGCCCCTACGCGTCGGCATACCGGCCGAGATGGTCGCCGCCACCGATTGCGAGCCCGCGCTGCTGGCGGCGTGGCAGCGCACGCTCGCTCGCGTCGACGGTGCGCGGATCGATGGCGCGGGGATCGAGCTTCGCGAAGTGGGTTCACCTCCGCAGGTCCGAGGTGTGGGCGCAATCTTCGCGGCGCATCTCGCGACATGCTGGGGAGATCCTGTCGATGCCGAGCCACCCGAGTCCGTTAATCCCGAGGTGCGTGCCGGCATCGATTTTGGCCGCTCGCTGACGGCCACCGATTACCTCCGCGCGTCCCAAGCGCTGGCCGAGGCGCGCCGATTCGCGCCCTCGCTGTTCGGAGAGGTCGACGCGCTGATCCTGCCGACCACGCCGATCCTGCCTCCACTGCTGCAGCGGCCCGCTCCGGTGAGCGTCGCCAGCGCGTTCACGCGACCCTGGAGCGCATTCGGCTGCCCCGCGATCTCGCTCCCGTGTGCCGTGCGCGAGGTCGGCGGCTGCGGCGTTCAGGTCGTCGCCGCGCCGGGCGACGACGTGCGGCTGCTCGGCTGGGCTCGGGAGCTCGAGGAGCTCATCGCCGGCTAGCAGCGAGCTCGTGCTGTGGTCCGCCCCGCCCCCCGTTTGGACTAGACGGTCTAGTACTGCGGGGAGCGCGTGGCGCAATGTGTACAACAGCTGTACACAATCCGCCAAGGGGTCCCTCTCGATGCCGGAACCGCCAGGCGCCCGCGCTTGCGATCAGGCCGCGGCGCGTCGAATCTGGTCGTCGAACTCCCGCGCGGCCGCCCGCATCTCGGCGGTGGGATCGCCGCCGGCCGCGGCCCCGGCGATCCCCCGGGAGACGCTGATGATGAATGCTCGGCTGCCGGCCTCGACGTTGGCGCGCACCGAGCCCTCGAGGTCGCCGCCCTGGGCCCCGACGCCGGGGATCAGGATCGGCACATCGGGCGCGACGTCGGCGCGGATCTCCTCGAGCTCGCGCGGGTAGGTGGCGCCGACGACGAGCCCGAGCCGCGCCTGCGCGGCCCATTCGCCCGCGACCCTCCTGGCCACCTGCCGGTACAGGGGCAGCCCATCGACGAGCAGGTCCTGAAATTCGCCCGCTCCCGGATTCGAGGTACGCGCGAGCACGAAGATGCCGGCGCCGGGGCGATCGAGGAACGGCCGCAGCGCCTGCTCGCCGAGGTAGGGGTGGACCGTGACCGCGTCGGCGCCGAGCTCGTCAAACACGGCACGGACATAGCCCTCGTTGGTCGAGCCGATGTCAGCCCGCTTGGCGTCGAGGAGCACCGGCACGTCCGGCGCGACCCGGTGGATGTAGTCGACGGTCCGCCGCAAAGCGTCCCAGCCGGCGGCGCCCATCGCCTCGTAGAAGGCCGCGTTGGGCTTGAACGCACCCGCGATGTCGCGCGTCGCGTCGACGATGCATTCGTTGAAGCGCAGCACGCGCTCGTGCGCGGAGAGCGTGCGGTCGATGACGTCGGGGAGCGACGCCAGCGTCGGATCGAGCCCTACGCAGAGGTGAGCGCCAGTGGCGACGCGGGCATCGAACAGCTCGGCGAAGGTCAGGCGCGACGGCGCGAGAGGGGGGCTCACCAGGTCTTGATCTTCTCGATTGGGATGGACGGCTGAATCCGCAGTCGCGCGTCGAGCACACTGCAGCCGTCGGGCGTGCACCGGATCGTATTGAGATCGGCCTCGACGAGCTCGGGCACGGTCTCGACGAGCAGCGCGAAGCGGAGGATCAGCTCTCGGAGCGCGACGCGATCGAGCGGCTGCCCGCCGGGGAAGCTCGCGAGCTCCGCGGCGACAGGCTCGCACGCGTCGATCAGCTCGTCGGCCTCGACGTCGGTGACCGGCGGAAGGCGAAAGGCTGCCGCTTTCCCGTATCCGGCCTGGCGCCCGCCGAGTCCGACGGCGATCACCGTACCGACGTCAGGATCGCGCACGGCGCCCACGAGCACGTCGGCGCCTGGTCGGGCGAGTGGCTGGACGACCGCGCCATGCCACTGGTGTCCCGCGACCCGCACGCAGCGCCTCAGCTCCTCCCAGCCCGAGGTGATCGCCTGGTCACCTCGGAGACCGAGCAGGACCGCGTGAATCTCGCTCGCGCGGGCAGGTGCCGGCAGGTCCGCCTTCAGGGCGACCGGGCCGGCAATCGCGTCGGCCGCGGCGAGCGCGTGACCGAGATCGCTCGCGTGCTGCACCGTCGTCAATGAGACGCCGTGCGTGGCCAATAGCTCCGCGAGCTGCTCCGGATCGAGCCAGCCGCCGCCGGGGCGACGCTCGAGGACGGAGTCGATCAATGCGCGGGCCGCGTCCCCGTCGATGTCGTTGAAGGAGGGCGGCTCGCCCAATGGCCGGGAGAGCCAGGCGCGGCGTTCGGCCGCGCGCCCCAGCACGGCGGCGCATGCCTCGGGGAACAGGAAGTTGGGGATGCTCAGCGCCGGCGGGTCCGGTAACCGGCCATCCGAGCCGACGACACAGCCGACCGCCGGCTTCGTGGCTCCCGCGCACGCATCCGAGATCGATTCCAGGATCGACGCGGGGCGGCCATGGTGTTGGTCGACGTAGCACGGCAGCACCGCATCGATGGCGGGATCGACGAGCAGCCGGCGGACGGCGTCCTCGTAGTCGTGCCCTCCGGCGTCGAAGCTGAGGACCACGGGATTCGCGCCGCGCGCGGTGCGCTCCACCTTCAGTCCGCGCGCCGTACAGCTCGCGGCGGCGAGGTGCGCCAGCGATCGCGAGTTGCTCACGATCCCGATGTGCGGTCCTTGCAGGAGCGGCTGGCTCTCGAACAGCTCGGCCGCTTGACACAGCTCCTCGCCGCTTCGGAAGCGCAGCACCCCGGCATGGCGGAACACCGCGTCGAAGATCTCGTCGCCGCCGAGGGCGGCTGCCGTCTGAGATGTCGGTTCGTCACCGGCACGTAGCGGTGGGCGGGTTCCCGTGAGCACGAGGATCGGCTTCACGCGCGAGACTCGCTGTGCGACGCGCATGAAGCGGCGGGGATCGCCGAAGGTCTCGACGTACAGCATCAGCGCGCGCGTGCGTTCGTCCTCGGCGAACCACTCGAGCAGGTCGCTGGTCGAGACGTCGGCACGGCTGCCGAGGGACGCGAACGCCGAGACGCCGAGCCCGTGGGCGGCGGCATACCCGAGCAACCTCAGCCCCGAGGCGACCGTGTGCGATCCGATGGC
The DNA here is from genome assembly GCA_963850335.1 of uncultured Solirubrobacterales bacterium. GTDB lineage: Bacteria > Actinomycetota > Thermoleophilia > Solirubrobacterales > Solirubrobacteraceae > Palsa-465. Next base: position 414,407 of record CAWKKY010000007.1, read on the forward strand.
CAGGGCACCCCGCCGGAGGTGAGCGCCGCTGAACGTCGCGTTGAGGCTGACTGCGTCCGCGGTGTTGAGAACACCCAGCGAGTCCGGTCCCACCATGCGCATGCCGGCCGCTCGGAGGACGTCGACGAGTCGCCGCTCCTCCTCTGATGACGTCGCCGGCGATTCGTCGCCGTCGGCGGACAACACGAGCAGTGCGCGGGCTCCCGCCGCGCCGGCCGCCACGGCGTGCTCGAGGAGGGCCTGGCCTGTGGCGGCGACGATCACCAGTTCGGGCACGACCTTCAGCTCGCCCAGGCTGTTCACGGCGGGAATGCCACACACCACGCCCCCACCGGGGGAGACGGGAACCACCTGGCCGCGAAAGCCTCCGGCGCAGATGTTCGTCATCACCTGCGTCAGCAGGTTCCCCGGCGATCCCGCGGCGCCGACGACCGCGATCGAGGACGGGGCAAGCACCGAACGAAGCGCGGCGACCGCACCGACATGATCGCGCTCGCCTTTCCGCTCCTCGACGGCCCGGCCCGGCGTGATGTCGAGTGACACCCGCACCTCGCCACCTGAGCCCACACGGCCGATCGCGAATCCTGCATGCTCGAAGAGGCGCAGCATCGTCCGGTTCTCGGCCATCACATCCGCGTCGAAGCGCCGAAGCCCTCGCTCCGCGCCAACCGATGCGAGCTGCTCGAGCATGCGGGTCCCGATCCCGCGTTGCTGGAAGTCATCCGCGACCGCGAACGAGACCTCCGCTACCCCCTTCTCGCGCAGCTCGATGTACGCGGCAACGACGACCACTCGTCCGGACTGTCGGCCGATCAACGCGAACCGCCGAGCACCCGTTGCGTCGGCCTCCGCTCGCGCCGCCAGATCCGTCCGCGGATAGCCGTGAAACCGCAGATACTGGCTATCCCAGGAAAGCCCGTCGTAGAACGACTTGATCTCATCGAAGTCCGCCGGTGACGGCGTCTGTAGCCGGAGCGTCGACCCATCCCGTAGCAACACATCACGGACGAGCGCCCGCGGAGCGCCGCGAGGACTCAGGCTGGGTGCCGTGCTCATCGCGACTACGCTGCCGGGAACCCGGGCCGGGCGCATCCGTGAAATGTCCCCGAGCGGATACGTGTGGGCCACGCGCCCGCACGGCTCCGTCGGCGTTTACGCTTCAGCGGTGAAGCGTGTTCTCGTGTTCTGCGGATCGAGCGCAGGTCGGCTCCCCGAGTACTCCGAGGCGACCGGCGAACTCGGCCGCCTCTTGGCGGGGCGCGGCCTGGAACTCATCTACGGTGGGGCGAGCGTGGGCCTGATGGGAGTACTGGCGGATGCGGCACTGGGCGCCGGGGGCACGGTGACCGGCGTGATCACAAGTCGACTCGTCGAGCACGAGGTCGCGCACGCCGGGCTGACGGAACTGCACGTCGTCGGCACCATGCACGAGCGCAAGGCGCTGATGGCCGAGCGATCGGATGCGGTGATCGCACTTCCAGGCGGAACCGGAACCCTCGATGAGCTGTTCGAGCTGTTCACCTGGAGCCAGCTCGGCCTGCATCACAAGCCGCTCGGGCTATTCGACATCGCAGGCTATTGGCGACCTCTGCTCACATTCCTGGAGCATGCGGTCACCGAAGGATTTGTACGCGCCGATCACCTTGACTCGCTGCTGGTCGAGGGTTCGGCGCCTGCGCTTCTGGACCGGCTTGCCTCCTACCGCCACCGCGCGCAGGACAAGTGGACGGGACGTGATCAGGTCGTGCCGAATACGCGGTCGCCGGCGTCGCCCAACCCCGGCCGGATATAGGCGTTCTCGTCAAGCTCACGGTCGACCGCCGCGGTCCAGATGTGCACGTCCGGGTGCGCTGCGCTGACAGCCTCGATCCCGACCGGCGCCGCGACGAGGCACACCAGCTCGAGCCTCGCACCCCCCGCGCGTTTCACCTGGTGCAGGGCGCGCACCGCGCTCCCCCCGGTGGCGAGCATTGGATCGAGCACGTAGACCCGGGTCGAGGGCAGTCCGGGCGGAAGCCGCTCGTAGTAGTCGATCGGCACGTGTGCAGCTTCGTCGCGATAGATCCCGACATGGCCGACCCGCGCGTCGGGAAGCAAACGGAGGAAGCCGTCGACCATCCCCAGCCCCGCGCGCAGGACGGGCACGACCGTCACCTCGTCCAGCAGGCGCACGCCCGATGTGGCCTCGAGCGGCGTGTGAATCTCGACCTGCTTCACCGGCAGCTCCCGCGCGACCTCGACGGCCATGATCGCAGCCGCCTCGAACACAACCTGGCGGAAGATGGCGTGCGGTGTTTCGCGGTCGCGCAGCACCGTGAGTCGATCCGCAAGAACCGGGTGCTGGACGACATGCAAGCTCTGTGGCACGGCGCGATCGTAACCACGCGTCACGCCGGGCGCGTGCTGCCCAGCCGGGCCCGTCGCGATTTGCGACGCTTTCTTAGCGGCCGCTGTCGTTGAAGGCGGGCTTGGCCACGAAGCCGTACTGACTCGACTTTCCTCGCCGGAAGCTGCCCGTTGCGACGTCGATGACCCACGGCCTCGGCAGGCTGCCGTCCGAGCGCTGAAGGAACGCGGCGAACAGCTGGGTCGACTGGGGGCAGGTGATGTTCGAGTTCTTGTAGATACTGACCCAGTACGGACCGGCCGGGAACGTGAGCGCACCGATGCGGTCGTTGTGGAGCACGCGGAACGTCGCCGAGCAACGTGTGGTCTTGGTCGGGAAGCGGTTGCCGCCTCCGCTATCTGGATCAGGCTCGAGGCGGAATCCATATGTGACCGATCCCCGCACGAACGAAGCGTCGTCCGGAAGCAGCACCCATCCGTTGGGCAGGACGCCGTCGAAGTCCATGAGGAACCCGTCGAGCAGGGAGATCGCCTGCGAGCAGCTCGGCGAGAGGGGTCCGAGCCGATCGAGGATGTAGCGCCCCTTCTTGATCACGAGCGGCCCGATCCGATCGTTCTGAGTGAGCAGGAAGCGCTGGCTGCAGACAAGGCTGCCGCCACCTCCGCCTCCGCCACCGCCACCGGCGCGCTGGACGGTGAACGACTGCCCGCGGGAATTGGTGAAGCCGCCTTGTCCGACGCCGCGGACGATCGTCTTCCAGCCGCCCGGGAGCCGACCGTCCCAGTCATTGAGAAACTGCGTGAAGAGCTGTGATGCCGTCGCACAGGCCAGCCCGGTCGCGGTGATGTTGTACGGGCCACCGGGCAGAGAGAGCTTCCCAATGCGGTCGTTGTGCAGAACTTGGAAGGTCCCCGGGCACTTCACCGTCGCGGCCCGACTCGGGGTGACGAGTGCGACGCAGAGAATCGCACCGGCCGCGAGCGCAAGCCCCAGGAGGACGATCCGCCGGGTGGCGCCGGCGGCAAGCAGCGAACGACATGACATGGATTAGCCCCTCCTCTGGGGAACGTCCGCGGAAGCCCTAGGACGGTTCCGCGATGGCGAGCACGACCTGACTGAGTTGTATCGCGAGGTCCGGCGGGTTCAATCCGCGCGTGCGGGATTGCGCGACTTCCACCCCTCGGGCTGCCATTGGGTTCCTCGCCGCCCGCTGCGGAACATGGTGAGCGGTGACTCTCGCAACTCGATCACGGACACGAACGGATATAGATGGACCGAGTCGACGAGGCGCTGAAATCCGGTTGCTGCCAACGTGTCCTCGTCTTCGGTGCGGGCGTACGAGTTGAGGTTGCGGGCGAGGCCGCTGATGAAGAACTGAAAGGCGTTACTGCGGCCGTGGATGTCCTCTGTGACGTAGACACCACCAGGCCGAACGTTCGGGAGCAGCGACCGGAGGGCCGCAAGTTGATGATGCGGCGCGTGACTCGCGTCGTCGATCACGATGTCGAAGCCGGGAACGGTGCGGAGAACCCGCTCCCAGAATGCGGGGTCAGCCTGGTGGCCGATGAAGATGCCGGCGGCGTGCTGCCGCCGCTGTACACGCCAATCTCGAGCACATTGACCTCGCGGCCGACGAACCGCGCGAAGTGTCGGTGATAGATATCGAAGTAGTGCTGCCACCGCCAGATGCCCGGGCCCTCGCGGTTGGCCTCAAAGTAGTCACGCAACGGGTTCGGCACAGGCTCGCTTGGTTGCGACGCGGGGACCAAGGTCATCTTCGAGCCCGCGAACAGCCCGTGCGTGTTCAGCGACGTGAGGATCTGCGATCCCAATTGCACACCCAGCCGGCTGTGCCAGCCGCTCGCGGCGGCAGCTCTGAGCCGTGCCATCAAAGTTGAACCTGTGTCACTAGCGGAGCGCATCCTGGAGATGTTCAGACCAGCGTTTAGCTGAGGGCGCGGGCCGCGGCGGCGACGAAGCCCTCGGCGATGGCGTCGCCGACACCACCGACCGGAATGAAGCGGGGCACGGACATGCTCGCGGCGAGCTCGAGGTCGATGCGGGTTCCGCGGTCCTCCCGCAGACGCCACGTGACGTTGAACTGCGAGGAGCCGGCGTCGGCGATCCGGGTCAGACGGATCGTGCCCGGCGGCTCGGACACGACCGCCAGGATGAGGTCGAAGTCCTTGACCAGCGGCCCGCGAGCCAAGTGGAGCTTGGCACGCACCTTCGTGGGGCGATCGGTGGAGTCACGCTCGAGCACGTCGACCTCGCGAACGGCCTCCGGATACCACGTCGGGTAGCCATCGACCGCCTCAAATAACGTCCGGCACTGGTCGAGCGGCGCCGTCACGACGGTCGTGGCTGTTCCGTGGAGGTCCTTCATTACCCGCCGAGCGTCAGCGTGTTACCCGCGGGCAGGGTGCCGCGCGCGGCGCAGCGTGCCGGACGGGGCGTACGCGCTGCCGGCACGTGCGGTGACGGTGTCGTAGACGTTCGCGCCGACCCGCATCAGGCAGTCGATGTCCCCCGGAGTGCAGGTCGATCCGCGGCCGCGGCGTCGCAGGTAGTGGTGGTATCCGTTGGAGATGCTGTCGAGCGTCAGCGGGCCGTGGCAGGAGTTGCTGAGGCGCCAGGTCCCGCCGGTCTGCTTCGCGTTGACGACGATCGCGATGTGCTCACGCTTGACGCCGTGCGCGGTCTGGCCGCTCAGGGATCCGCTCCAGGTTCCGGATAGCGGCCCGGCGTGCGGCGTGCGAGCGACGGCCGCCGATGCCGTCGCGGCACACCCGACGACCAGACCGACCAACAAACGACGTCGCGAGGTGGTTCCCATGGCGCGGGACCGTATCAGCGCAGCACCACGTCGAGAGCGCCGCCGTCGTTTGCCCGCGATGGCGCGGGGGAAGGCCTTCAGGGACGGCCGGTTCACATCGAACCTGGCGCCGGGGTGGTGCCAGGCAAAGGAGGGGAGGCACGATGAGGCAGCTGAAACTGGCGATCTCGCTTGTCGGCTTGGTCCTGCTCGCCGCCGCGCCGGCAGCGTCCGCCGACGTCGTTTACCACTTCCACTGGGATTACAAATGGCGGGTCACGAACGTCAGTGCGCCGTACGGGACCCACACGCGATGGCACTTCTGCGCGCAGAGCCACGGCGGCTCCGTCACCTGCTCGCGCGGGTTCACGGTGGCCAACTCGGTGAGCGGGCAGGTCGGCGTGAGCGACGGCGTGCTCTCCGCGTCGCTCGGCTGGAGCGTCACGCAGTCGACCACGACGACCGGTGGAGCCTCGTACAAGGTCCCGCGCCATCACCGCGGAATCGCCGAGTGGCGTTCCCTGTTCTCGACCCAGGCCGTCTATCAGCGTGAGTACCGCAGACGCTGCACACAGTTCGGTTGCCCAAGCGGCTGGGGCGCGATGAACCGCTACCAGACCGCCTATGCGAGCCGCTATGCGGGGCCGGACTTCCGCGAGGTGATCCGCTGATCGTCCGCGCGCCGGCCTAAGTCGCCGACGTCGCGGACGTCGCGGACGTCGCCACCGTCGCGGCGAGAATCAGCGCGCGCCGGAGCGCGGGCGATTGCTTCGCCGCCGCGGACGGCCACTGCGGCCGCCTGCGTTCCCGGGGCGGCCGCCATTGGCCGGGCGGCCGCTCGGGCCGCCTGCGCTCGGGTGCGTCCGGCGCCGCTCACCGGCTCCACCCGGCAAGCCGTGCTCGAGACCGAGTCCCGAGGCAAGCCGGCTGACGTCGTGGTGCTCGGCGGGCCCAACCAGGGTGATGCCGATGCCCTTCGCCCCGGCGCGGCCCGTCCGGCCGATGCGGTGAACATACGTCTCGCCGTCGGCCGGTGGATCGAAGTTGATGACGTGCGAGATGCCGCTGACGTCGATCCCGCGGGCCGCGACGTCGGTGGCGACGAGAGTGTCGACCTCGCCGGATTCGAACCGCGCGAGCGCCTGCTCACGCTGGCGCTGTGACTTGTTGCCGTGCATCGCCACGGCCTCAACGCCATGGGCGCGAAGCCTCTTCACGAGACGATCGGCACCGTGCTTGGTCCGCACGAACACAAGCGTCAGCTCGCGGTCACGCCGCAGCTCGGCGACGAGCGCGTCAAGCCGGTCCTCGTGCTCGACCGAGAGAAAGCGGTGCTCGATGTCGGTTGCCGCACGCCGGGCCGTCGGCCCCTGTTCGTGGACGGCCGGATCGTGTGTGTACTCCCGGGCCACCCGGCCGGCCTCGCCGTCGAGCGTCGCCGAGAAGAACAGCGTCTGGCGGGTCGTCGGGCAGAGCGCGACGATTCGGTCGACCGGAGGCCGAAAGCCCATATCGAGCATCCGATCAGCCTCGTCGAGAACGAGCATGCGGACGTTCTTCAGTGAGAAGGCGCCGCGCGCGAGTAGATCCTCGAGCCGCCCGGGGGTCGCCACCAATATGTGGGACCGCGCCGCTTCCCGCGCCTGCTTGACGAGGCCGACCCCACCGTAGACGGCGGTCACGCGGAGCGCGCGGGCATGGGCGATCTCGTAAATGTCGTCCACGATCTGCGTGGCGAGCTCACGCGTCGGCGCGAGCACGAGCGCGGCCGGCCGCGGATCATGCGCCTCGATCCGGTCGACCATGGGGATTCCGAAGGCGAGCGTCTTGCCCGACCCGGTGGGGGATTTCGCGAGCACGTCGCGACCATCGAGAACATCTCCGATGACGTCGCGCTGAATCGCGAATGGGTGAGTAAACCCCTGTTTAGACAGGGATCCGAGCACGGCGGACGAGACGCCGAGATCGGCAAAGGACTGCGAAGACATGTAGGACTCCTTGGCGGCGCTGGGCCGCGAACGATTCGGGAGGCTAAGGCTGACCCGAACCGCTGATTGCGGGACCCAAGCGAGCTGCCTCGCGGCCGACGGCGTCGACCGCTGCAGTCAACGTAGCAGCTTCAGGGTCCGGTTCTGCCGCGCTTTGCGCGTAGTCGACCCTCGGCTTTGGCCAAGCGGCGCTCGAGGTCGCGGAGTTGCGGGGTTGCCCTTTGACCCCATCTGTAGAGCTTGGCCCGCAGCAGGGCGACCCGGTCGTGGTAGTAACGCGCGTCCTCCTCGAGGAGCTCGATGTCCTTCGCAGCGCTCATGCATCGAACTCCAGGACCGAGTACGCACTCAAGCCGAGAATCTCGCAGCAGCCGCCCCCCGCGACCGACTCGCTCTGGGTGCGCCATACGACAAACGGCTGGCGCAGGCCCATGTCGAAGATCGCCATGACAGTCCCACCGCTCAGGGGATCCGGCAGTCCCACCGCGGTCGTGCAGTCGATGCTGCCCCGGCGCGTCCACAGCTTCTCGATTCGGCGCACGGTGGGGCGCCGGCCCATGTCGACCTCCACCTGGGTCCGGATGTCCAGATACGCGTGCTCGGTGGCGTGGCCGTCCTCGCCGGCGATGCCCGGGATAAAGAACGCCGCCACCGGGTCACAACCCGCGGTCGCGGGCGTCCTTGCTCAGGGCGACGCTGAGCGCGCTGGGCTGAGTCCGGGCCTCGAGCTCGGTGATCCGCTCCCCGTATCGCTCAGAGTCCCGATGGACGGAGTCCTGGAGCGCCTCGACGAGGTGTTCCAGGTGCTCGACGCGCGCCTCCAGGGCCTGAATCCCGGCGGTGTCATCTCGTGGCCCAGTCGTCCGCGGCGCCGGTGTCGACGTATCGGCCGTGCGGCGGACCTGACGGATCCGCGCGATCAGACCTTCTCGCTCGCGCACCGTGTCACCGCTTCGAACGTTTGGGAGGAGGCGACGTGCGCGGCGGATAGCGCTGACGCTCCGCCTCGGTCATCTGCCGGATGACGAGTTGGCCGTTCTCGACCTGTTCGGCGACAAAATCCAGCTTCTCACGCCGCTTCTCCTCGGCGCGCTCTCGTGTCGTCTTCGGTCCGGTTGGCCGGCTCGGTCGGTCGGGCATCTCCATCTCCCTTCACCGGCGCGGTCACGTTCGGTCAGGCGAGGTTCGCTGCGTCGGCGTGGTGAACCCCACGGGCGATTGAGATCGCCCGTCGAGATTCACCGTAGCACGCGCAACCAGGGGTTCTTGCGGGGGCCGTCGAAACGGGTAGTCTCGCTCCCAATGACCACGGATTCCGCGCCCCAGGTGACCACTGAGATCACGGTCGTCGGTGGCGATCGCTACCGAATCGAGGGCACCGCTGCGCAAGCCGAGCGGACGATTCTCGACGCCGCCAGGGGCTCGATCATGGAGTTCGCCTGGTTCGACGACGCTGACACGGGCGAGCGCATCGGCATCAATCCCGAGCACGTCGTCTTGCTTCGCGTGCCCCCGTCCTAGCCGAAATCCGGGGCCGCCGGCCGAATGTTCGCCCTCACGCTGCTCGTCGCGTCGGTCGCGCTGGCGGACTCGATCAATCCGTCAACGGTCGTCCCGGGGCTGTGGCTCGCGTCCGCGCCGGCAACCGGCGGGCTCGCCAGCTTCACGCTCGGCGTGTTTGCGGTCTACACGGCCGGGGGGCTCGTACTGCTGTTTGGTCCCGGACGGGTGCTGATCCATGCGCTGCACCACCTGCACGGACCGGTTCAGCACGCGTTTGAGGCGGGCGGCGGGGTACTCGTGCTCGTGATCGCCTGCGTCCTGTGGCGGACACGGTCAGGCGGAGACGACGAGCCGCGCGCGCGTCGCTCCTATACGCGCGCGTCCGCGTTCGCGCTCGGCGCGGGGATCATGGCGTTCGAGCTGCCGACGGCGTTCATGTACTTCGGCGTCATCTCGGCGATCCTCGCGGCGCATCCGGCGGCGCCCGTCGAGTTCGCCCTAGTGGTCGTCTACAACGTGCTGTTCGTCGCGCCGCTGATCGCGCTGCTCGGGATCCGCCGTTGGGGTGGAACACGGGTCGACGGATGGGTCGCTTCGGCCGAGACGCGGGTGCGCTACGTCGGCCAGCTTGCCCTCAGCGGCGTGGCGGCGATCGCCGGCACCGCGCTCCTGGCGATCGGTGTCGTCGGATTGCTCGCGGTCTAAGACCGGCTTCTACACAACCCAGAACGCAACCACGGCGTACTGCAGTGCGGCGGCTACGACCACGAGGAGATGGAACACCTCGTGGTAGCCAAACACGGACGGCACCGGATCCGGGCGCTGGCGCGCGTAGATGACGGCGCCGACGCTGTAGAGAATGCCGCCGAGGGCCAGGCCGCCGACGGCCACCGGGCCAAGACGGGCCAGGAGCTCTGGCATCGCAATCACGACGATCCAGCCGGCGACGACGTATGTGGCCGCCACCAGCCGACCGGGCGCGTCAATCCAGACCAGCTTGAACACGGCGCCCGCTGCCGCCGCGGACCACGCGACGATCAGGATGACGAGGCCGAAGGCTCCGTGCAAAACGAGCAACGCGAAGGGCGTGTAGCTACCGGCGATCAACACGAAGATCATCGTGTGATCGAGCCGCCGCATGCGCCGGCGCGCGCCGACCGTCCGCCAGTCAATCCGGTGGTAGAGCGCGCTCGTGCCGAACAGCGCGGCGACGCTCACGGCGTAGATCGCCAGCGCAACCAGTGAGCGCGCAGACTCGGCGCCGAGTGCCACGAGGAGGACGCCGGCGGCCAGCGCCGCGGCGAACGTCCATTGATGTAGGACCCCTCGCAGACGCGGTTTGAGCAGCGTCTCAGGTCCAGTGAGAGCGGACATGACGGCCTGTCCGTAACGAACTGTGGCCTAGGCCTCTTTAGGTTGCGGCGCCTCGTCAAGCCGGGGCGAGTCGTCGAAGCCCGGAGCGTCGTCGAGCCCCGAAGCGGCGCCGAGGCCCATGGCGTCGTCCGATGCGGCCTGCTTGCGCGCGTCCTTGCGGGCCTGCTTGTCAACCCGCCGCTCGCGAAGTTTGTGTTCCCGGGCGAGCTTCGCCATGGTCGTCTTCTTGTTGCGTTGCGCCATGCTTGCCGCTCCTAACGGTTGAGATTCGCCGGCGATCGTGTGCCGGCCCGTTACTCAGCTCTGCCGGCGGCTGACTTGGCACACGGCCCTCAGCGACGGACGCGATAAACGCATCCGTCGCCGATGACCTGTAATGGCTAGAGCGCCTGGACGTTCGCCGCCGAGGGACCCTTCGGGCCCTGCTCGGAGTCGTAGCTCACCTTCGCGCCCTCGGCCAGCGACTTGAAGCCGCTGCCCTGGATCGCGCTGTGGTGGACGAAGACGTCCTTGCTCTGGTCATCGGGCGTGATGAATCCAAAGCCCTTGTCGTCGCTGAACCATTTGACGGTTCCTGTTGCCATGTGGCTTTCCCTCCTGGGATATGTGCAGCGAAACTCGGTGACGCTGCTGAGGCAACGACTGCGGAAACGCGGGCACCTTGAAATGTTGAGCCCAATGCTCAACCAGTGGCTAGAGAGTCTAGCGCGACGACGCTCTGGGGGCTAGATGCTTGGACGCAACCATCCAGATGCGTGGAAACCCGGACATCAATCCGCGTGACCCCCTCTCGCCCAAGCTCGGGTTTGACCGAACCCTTAACTGTGATGGCCGGATGGATTCATCACGAGGGGACCTCCACCGAGGACCGAGACCAATGGCTCCCGGCGATGTTCGCTGCTGCCAGCGTCGGGATGGCGGTCGTCGACGAGCAGGGCTGCTGGGTCACCGTGAACCCGCCGCTGTGTCGCATGCTCGGGTATGAGCGGACGGAGCTCGTGGGCCACTCGTTCGTGGAGCTGACCCACCCGGACGACCTGCTCGTCAGCCAGCGGGCGCTCGAACGGCTCCGGCGCGGCGAGATGGACACCTTCGAGTTTGAGAAGCGATACGTCGTGCGCAACGGGGAGATCGTCTGGGTGCTGATCAATGGATCAACGTTCAGCGCGCCCGGTGACGAACGGCGCCTCTACCTGGTCGAGACGCACGACCTCACGCGCCGAAAGCTCGTCGAGGAGGAGTTGCAGGGCGAGCGCCGGCTGCTGAACGCGTTTCTGCGCCATGCGCCGTACTTCGTCTGCTTCCGGGACCGCGCGGGCCGCTTTTTGGGAATGTCCGACGCGCTTGCCGCAGAGCTCGGGTTCGCGAGTGCCGAGGAAGCGATCGGCAAGACCAACTTCGACGTGTTTCCGACGGCGCAGGCGTCGGCGCTGCACGACGAGGAGCAGAGGACGATGGCCAGCGGCCGCGCCGTCGTCGACCGAGAGGAGCTCATCACCCGACGGAACGGCGAAGGCCTGTGGCTCTCGAGATCCGTCGCGCCACTCCGCGACGGCCCGGGCGGCGCGGTTGTGGGCACGGTGACGATCTCGATCGACGTCACCACGCGCAAGCTCGCCGACGCACGGCTTCGAGAGAGCGAACAGCGGTGGCGCTCCCTCCTCGCTCATGTCGAGGAGATGGTGGTCATGATCGATACGAGCGGTCGCATCGAATATGCGAGCCCGGTCGTCGAACGCTGGCTCGGCTATCCGGCAGACAAGCTCGTCGGCCTGGACGTGACCTTCCCTTCGCATCCCGATCAGACCGCCGAGCTCCGGCACGCGCTCGAGGACGCCCGCTCCGGTCAGCCGGTGACGCTGATCGGGAAGGTCCAGGCCGCGGATGGGACGTGGCGCTCGGTCGAATCGCGGATCGTGCGGTTCGATGACAGCAACGACGCCTCGCTGCTGCTCATCTCCCGCGACATCACCGAGCGCCTCGAACTCGATCAGGAACGCGAACGACTCGAGATGGATCGGCGGGTGTCGCAGCGTCTGGAAGCGGTTGGCCAGCTCTCCGCCGGCATCGCGCATGAGATCAACACGCCGCTCCAGTACGTCGGGGACTCGGTGACGTTCCTCCGTGACGCGGTGGACGACCTGTTGATCCTCACGGGTCTCTACCGCGAGGGACTGTTCAACGAGACCCCGATCCCCCTGGAGGAGCGGAGGCGGACGATGACGCTCGCCGAGGACGAGGCCGACGTCGAGTACCTGGTCGACAGCCTCCCGAAGGCGTTTGCCCGCACCGAGGAGGGTATCGGGCGCGTCCGAACCATCGTCCAGGCGATGAAGCGATTCTCGTACGCGTCGTCGACCGAGGTCGGCCCCGCGGACCTCAACGACGCATTGAGGACGACCCTCGCGGTGTGCCGAAACGAATACAAGTACGTCGCCGAGGTCACGACGGATCTCGCCGACATCCCGCTCGTCGCCTGCAACATCGGCGAGATCAACCAGGTGTTCCTCAACCTCGTGATCAACGCGGCGCAGGCGATCGACGAGGCATTTGACGACGGTGCCGAACCCGGGCACATCTCGATCTCGACGCGCACCGACGGCGACGAGGTCGTCGTCGAGATCGAGGACGACGGACCGGGGATCCCACGAGAGATCCGGGAACGGATCTACGAGCCGTTCTTCACCACGAAGGAGGTCGGCAAGGGGACGGGTCAGGGTCTCGCGCTCGCGCGGACGACGATCGAGCACCATCACGGGTCGCTGAGCTGCGCGTCCGAGGTCGGGGTTGGGACGAAGTTCACGATCCGCCTTCCGATCGACCAGGCGATACCCGACGCCACGCCAACGCCAACGCCAACGCCGACGACGCCGACGCCGACGCCGACGCCGACCCCGGCCATGAGCGCCGTGGCCTCCGAATTGAGCACCGCCAGCCTTCGACCGCGGATCCTGTGCGTCGACGACGAGCCCCACGTGCTCGACGGCTTGCGTGGTGTCCTGCGCCGCAGCTTCGATGTCCGCGTCGCGACGAGCGGTGCCACCGGCCTGTCGATGCTGCGAGATGAGCCGGACGCGTACGCGATCGTCATTTCCGACATGCGGATGCCGGAGATGTCAGGTGCGAGCTTCCTGCGCCAGGCGCGGGCCGTGGCGCCCGACGCCGTCCGCATCCTGCTCACCGGTCACGCCGATCTTGAGGTCGCGATCAAGGCCGTCAATGGCGCGCGGTTGTTCCGGTACTTGACGAAGCCGACCGACGCCGGAGAGTTGCTGCGCACGTGTGCCGCAGCGCTCGGACATCATCGGCAGCACGCGGCTGAGCAGGTCGTGCTCGAGCAAACGGTTCGCGACAGCGTCGATACCCTGTCCGACGTGCTGGCGCTCGCCAATCCGGTGGTGTTCGGTCGCGCCAGCCGGATCAAGGTGCTCGCCGCGCGCCTCGGTCGGGCGCTCGGACTTGCGAACGCATGGGAGGTCGAGGTCGCCGCGATGCTCAGCCAGATCGGCGCGATCACCTTGCCGCAGGCGACCGCCGAGAAGCTGTACGCCGGGCTCCCGGTCGAGGATGCCGAGGCGGCGATGGTCGCGCGCGTGCCTGACGTGACCCGTCGGCTCATCGGGAACATCCCTCGGCTCGATGGCGTCCTCGACATCCTCGACCGGAGCTACGGCGACATATCGCTCCCCGCGTCAGACCCGGCCGCGGCCGGAGCTCAGATTCTCCGCATCGTTCGAGACTACGACTCGCTCGAGTGCCAGGGCGCCGCCCGGCGAGTCGCAATCGGGACGCTGCGTGGTCGTGGGATCTACGACGACCATGTCGTGGATGTGCTCGCGCGGGTCGTCGACGTGGGCGGCGCCGCGCCGGAGGTCCGCGAGGTCGCGCTCGACGGACTCGAGCTCGGGACGGTCCTCGCCGACGATGCGCTCACGCTCAACGGCAGCCTTCTCGCCGCCCGCGGACAACCCATCTCAGATGAGCTGCTCGAGCGTCTTCGCAACATCGGCCCCCACGCCGTTCGCCAGCCGCTGCATGTGGTCGCCGGCCCGGCCCGAGGGGAGCGCGGATGACGACCGACGCGCCCCCGCTGAAGCGGCAGATCCTGTTCGTCGACGACGATCGGCAGCTGCTCGACGGGTTGCGTGACGCATTTCGCTCGTACCGCAGACAGTGGGACATGAGCTTCGTCGAAGGCAGCGATGAGGCGATCGAGGTCATCGAGGCGCAGGTGCAGGACGCCATCGTCTCGGACCTGCGGATGCCGGGGACCGACGGCGCCAAACTGCTCGAGCTCGTCAAGCAACGGTGGCCGGGAACGATCCGGATGGTGTTGTCGGGTCATGCCGACATGGCGCTGGTCGCCCGAGCCGCGGCCGTGGCGCATCGCATGATCGCCAAGCCGTGCGACGCGCGCGAACTCGGGCGCGTGATCGAGCAGGCATGCTCGATCCAGGAGCTGATGCGACAGGTGGACCTGGGTCGCCGGGCGCTCGGCGCGTCCGCCCTCCCATCGGTCCCGTGTGTGTACGCCGAACTGACGCAGGTGCTCGAGTCCGGCAACGCCGGAGCGTCCGACGCCGCACGTGTGATCGAGCGTGACATCGCGCTTTCCGCGAAGGTGCTGCAGCTCGCCAACTCGGCGTACTTCGGGCGCCGCACTCCGGTGAGCACGATCTCCGGCGCCGTGGCCTACCTGGGCGTTGACATCCTCCGGACGCTCGTGCTCCAGGCGGAAGTGTTTCGTGCCTTCAAGGTGGACCCGCCGATTCCGGGTTTCGACGTCAGCCGGCTCCACCAGCACTCGCTGAACGTGGCTCGCCTCGCCGCACAGCTCGTCGGCGACCAGCCGGGGCGTGATGAGGCGTTCACCGCCGGGCTGCTGCACGACGTCGGCCTGCTCGTGCTCGCCTCGCAGAGCCGGGGCGATCTCGCGGATGTCCTGTCGCAGGCGACAACCTCGAGACATCACGTGTTCGAGATCGAGATCGATCGCTTCGGGGCCACGCACGCGGAGTTCGGTGCGCAGTTGCTCTCCCTGTGGGGTCTCCCGGCGACGGTGACCGAGCCAGTCGCCCGTCACCACACTGGCCGGCTGCACAACCCCCCGTGGCCGAGCGTCGAGGCACTCTACGTCGCCAACATCCTCATCGAAGAGATCGAGGCGTCGGCCCACCCGACCGGGCTGCCGCCGCTCGAGTTCGATCTCGAGTACCTCGTGGCGAACGGCCGTGCCGACAAGCTCGAGGAGTGGCGGGAAGCGGCGCGCCAGATGCTGCAGGAGTGACGCAGCGCCGCCGGCTCAGTCGTGGAGCTCGATCCCGGCGAGCTCGTTGCGCGAGGCGATGTCGAGCTTGGTGAACACCTTGCGCAGGTGATAGTCGATCGTCCGCGGACTGAGGAAGAGCTGCGCCGCGATCTCGGGGTTGGTGAGCCCCCCGGCGGCGAGCGTGGCGATCTGGAGTTCCTGTGGAGTCAGCTGGTCACGGGTGGACGGGTCGCGCCGGCGCGTCGTCTCGCCGCTCGCCCGCAGCTCGTTGCGCGCTCGATGGGCCCACGGTGCCGCCCCCAACCGCTCAAAGGTGGCGATCGCGCTGCGAAGATACGGCCGGGCTTCAAGTCGGCGTCTCTCCCGGCGCAGCCATTCGCCGTACAACAATTCGGTGCGCGCATGATCAAACGGGTTCAGCGCTCCCGGTCCGTTGAGCGCCGCGCGGTAGTGGCGCTCGGTATCGTCGTCGTCGAGCAGCGCGCGACAGCGCTCGAGGAGCGCGAGCCGGGCCGGACTTGGGAATCGCTCGACCCAGGCCCTGAAGCGTTCGTAGCACGGCATGACGGCGTCGACCCGCTGCACGCGTACGGCCGCCTCGACGGCGTCCGGCACGCCGAGCACCACGATCGGGCTCGAGTCGTGCCTGGTCACCTCGATCGCCGCGAGCAGGTGCTCGAGCGCAGTGGCCGGCCGGCCCGCTCCCAGATCGAGCAGCCCCCGCGCTCGGCCCACCGCGGCGTGGACGAGATCCGCGCTGCTTGAGGCGAGCTGTCGGAGTTGGGTGAGGTGCGCGGCCACTCGGTCCGCGTTGCCTCGGACGGCGTCGATCGTCGCCAGATCGGCGAGCGTCAGGCTGGCCGCCCACGGCAGGCCGAGCTCCGCTGCGAGCTGCCAGCCCTCCTCGGCTGCCGCGTAGGCCAGATCGAACCGCGCGCATCCAATGAGCTGCGAGCCGTAGGCGCGGAGCGCGTGGGGAAGTGTGGCGATGAACCCGCGTTCGCGCGCGATCTGCACAGCGCGGCTGGCGTACGGGAGTCCGTCACCCCAGCTTCCGGCCCGGCCGGCAGCGCGGGCCACCCAAATGAGGCACCGCGCGTCCCCCAAGCGTTCGGCGATCTCGATCGCCTGTGCGGTCAGCTCCGTTCCGCGCGCTTGGTCGGCGTACTCAGCGCTGAGCACGGCGATGATCAGACGATCGAAGTCCGTGAGTGGCGACATCTCCGTGGCGCGATCACAGAGCGCGCTCACCCGCTCGTCGTCCGCCGTATACATCGCGATGCTGACGGCCTCGAGCAGCAGCTCGAGACTGAGTGAAACATCGTCACTGAGCTCGATCGCGTCCTCCAGCGTTCGCACGGACTCAGGCTGCAGCTGGGAGAACCCCTCGATCATCCCTCGCAGTCCAAGCAGCCGCGAGCGCTGAGATCGGTCGGCATCCGGCAGCGCTCGGGTGATCAGTTCGGCCGCGCGCTCGACCTGACCGCCGACAAAGGCCGCGCGCGCCGCCGCCGCGAGTCGTCTCCCGCGTGATGAGGCGGTCTCGCTCAATTGGCTTGCGCGCTCGAGCGCGGTCGCAGCCGAAGCGTGCCCTCCGCGGACCCGCGACCGCTCCGCCGCACGCTCAAGCGCCTCGGCGATCTGTTCATTGGGATCGAGTGCCGCGGCGGCCTCGTGCCAGACACGCCGATCAGGAAACCGATTTGCAACGTAGCCGCGGGCGAGCGCGGCGTGCGCCTGGCGGCGCTGGGCGGAGGTGGAGGCCTCGTACACGGCGGAGCGGACCAGCGGATGGCGGAAGACCACCTGCCCGCTGCTAACCGCGACGAGTCTCGCCTGCTCGGCGGGATCGAGCACGTCCTCGGCGAGTCCGAGCCCGCCTGCCGCGCCCAGGATCACGGCGAGCTCGCCGGCTTCGTCCGCGGCCACCAGCCGCAAGGCGGTCTGCGTGGCACCGGGGAGGTCCGCGACGCGCCGACGGAACGCCTCCTGGAGGCGCAGGGTCAGCGGAATCGACAGTGACAGCGGCGCGCGACCGGCAAGCTGCTCGGCGGATAGGCCGGCCGGAAGCTCCAACAGCGCGAGCGGATTGCCGCCCGCCTCCGTCAGCAAGCGTGCGCGGACTGCGGGCGAGGCACCTTCGGCACGACGCTCGAGCAGCTCGAGCGCGAACTCCCGCTCGAGCCCGGCGAGCACGAGCTCGTCGATCCCCGGAGCGTCGAGCCGGCGCCGCTCCCCTTCGCGTGCCGCAAACAGGATGACGACGCCCTCCGCCTCCAGGCGCCGGGCCGCGAACACGAGCGAATCGGACGTGGGCGCGTCGAGCCACTGGGCATCGTCGATCAAACAGAGCACCGGCGCCTCCTCGGCCGCCGCCGCGAGCAGGGAGAGCAGTCCCGCGGACACCAGGAAACGGTCCGGGCCCGCTTCGTCGCCGAGACCGAGCGCCGCTGAGAGCGCGGCGCGCTGGGGCGCGGGAAGCTTGGGCAGGCAACGGAGGATCGGGCGCACGAGGCTGTGCAGACCGGCAAAGTCGAGCTCGGACTCGGCCTCCACCCCAGCCGCCCTGAGGATGGTGAACCCCTCGGCGCGGTCGGCCGCGTAGTCGAGCAATGCCGATTTGCCGAGCCCCGCATCGGCCCGCAGCACGAGCGCGCTGCTGTCCCCGTCGGGCGCCGCGGTCAGCAGATCGTCGAGCGCCGCGCACTCACGCGCGCGTCCCAAAAGCCTGGGCCGACTGTCGGCGGCGGTGCTCATGCAGACCTAGCTCACTCCCGTGCGTGCCTGAGGCTAGACCACTTGGCGCCGCGCGTGAAGACGTTGACTGGCGAGCTCGCCGGTGCGACGCGCGGTACAGCGCCACTACCCCGCTGCCGAATCCGGTCTGCGCGATGTCCGAGACCGGCGGATGCGCCGATGCCATGCCGCTCGCCCGGTGGGATCGTCGCCCGCACTCATCGATCCACCCCACCGAAGGACGTCTCAGATGACACTCACGATCGAGGCTTATGGCCTTCACAAGCGGTACGGAAAGACGCGCGGACTCGACGGCCTTGACCTCGTCGCGCCGGCCGGGCAGGTCACCGCAGTACTGGGTCCGAACGGGGCAGGCAAGACGACGTTCGTGCGCACCGTGGCGACTCTCATCCGTCCGGATGAGGGGACGCTGCGGGTCGCCGGACACGACGCCGACCGCAATCCGGGAGCGGTCCGGCGCGCGATCGGTCTCGCTGGTCAGTTCGCCGCCGTCGAGGAGGCGATGACTGGGCGGGAGAACCTCGAGATGGTCGCGAGTCTGTACGGACAGACGCGCCGAATGGCGAAGGCGAGCGCGATCTCGGTACTCGAGCAACTCGGTCTGCTCGACGACGCCGACCGGCTCGCGCGTACGTACTCAGGCGGCATGCGGCGCCGGCTCGATCTCGGGGCAAGTCTCGTCGGGGCTCCGCGGCTACTCGTGCTCGACGAGCCGACGACCGGACTCGACCCGCGGAGCCGCATCGAGCTGTGGGACGCGATTCGCCGGCTGGTTCAGGCCGGAACCGACGTGCTGCTGACCACGCAATATCTCGATGAGGCCGACCACCTCGCCAGCCAGATCGTGATCGTCGATCACGGGCGCGCGGTGGCGGCGGGCACACCCTCCGAGCTCAAGCAGCGGGTCGGCGGCAACGTCGTTGAACTGCAGGTGCGGGAGGCCGGCGATCTCTCAGCGGTCGCCGCCTTACTCGGGCAGTTCGACGACGGTGCACAGATCGATGCACCGACCCGGCGCGCGAGCGTCCGCGTCGACTCCGGAGGCGACGGCCTGATGAGCGCGGTGCGCTCGCTTCAGGCGGCGGGAATCGAGATCGACGACATCGGGATGCGACAGCCGAACCTCGACGAGGTCTTCCTGACACTCACCGGACGGCCCGCCGACGAGACCCACACGACCGCCGCGCAGGCGGCCTGAGCTCAAGCCAGAAAGGCACAACCACTCATGACAACTCTGTCCGCAACCGTCGATCGGCCCGTGTCGGCAGGCCGAGACACGGGACTCGCCAAGAGCACCGTAACCGTCACCCGCCGGTCGCTGCTGCGCTTTGTGCGCACCCCGCAGTTGATCGTGCTCGCGACGGTCCAGATGGCGCTGTTCTTCCTGATCTACCGCTACATGTTCGGCGGCGCCATCCACATTGCCGGTATGCCCTACGTCGACTTCCTCGTTCCCGGCTTCATCGCCACGGGCGTGTTGTTCAGTGGGATCGGTACCGCGACCGCGATGGCCGAGGACCTGGAACACGGGTTCATCGACCGGCTGCGCTCGCTGCCGATCCCACGGGCGGCGGTGCTCGCCGCGAGGGCTGTGGCCGACACGGTCATCTTCACGTGGAGCACGGGATTCACCGCCGCGATCGCGTTTGCAGTCGGATTCAGCCTCCATGGCTCCGCCATGCAGGGGCTAGCCGCCTTCGGGCTCGTCGTACTGTTCAGCTTCGCGCTCGAGTGGCTGTTCATCACGATGGGACTGTTCGCCGGCAGCGCCCAGGCGGCGCAGGGGATGGGGATGATCGTGTTCCCGTTTGCGTTCGTCTCCAGTGCGTACGTCCCGGTCAGCTCGATGCCGAGCTGGCTCCAGGTGTTCGCCAAGCACCAGCCCCTCACCTACATGGTTGACGCCGTGCGCTCGCTGACGCTCGGGCCCCACGCCCACGCGCTGCTCGGACATCCAAGTTCGTATTTCGTGATCCGGGCACTGCTGTGGACCGCAGGGATCCTGCTCGTCTCGCTGCCGCTTGCGGTCGCGAAGTACCGCCGCGGCTGAGCCCAACCTGTTGGGATCGAGAGCGCGCCGCGGTCGCGGAGCGCTCTCGATCCACCGCTCCCCGATGCCGAAGACGCGGGTCGCAGCCCAACGACCGAAACGCTTGACTGCGGCGGGCGATCTCGGCGCTTTCTTGCATTGCGAACCGGTCGCTAAATCGCCGAAACGCACGAAAGCTCGCCAGATCACCGGAGCTCACATGCGTCGCGGTCGACGCACGCTCCGCTGACTGCGTTTTGGTCGTTCCGCGCCAATTCGGGGTGCCGGCGAAACGGAGTGGGATGGCCGGCCCAGGCGCCGCTATCAGCTGCGCTCCTCGTCGAGCAGCCGCAGGAACGCTTCCCCGGCTGGCGAGGGTTCGCGGTCACGCGGGACGACGAGGGTGACGTCGCGCTCGATCGATGGCTCGGTGGCGATCCCGGTGGCACGGCCGCCAGTCATCCGGATCGCGGCCGCCGGCAGGAGCGAGACGCCGATGCCGAGGGCCACGAGCTCAACGAGATCGGTGATCGTGTCGACCTCGCAGACGACGTGGCGGCGGAGGCCGATCGCGTCGCAGGCATGGTCGATGCTGGCGCGCAGCGAGGAGTCCGCGCGGTACTCGATGAAGTCACGCTCGGCGAGGTCAATGAGACGAACCCGGCTGCGGTGGACCAGGGGATCCTGAGCGGCGACCGCGAGCCTCAGCGACTCGGTGCCGATCGTTCTCGCTCGGACGCGACTGCCCTGGGGCCCGAGCGGGTGGTCAACGATCGCGAGATCGATTTCTCCGTCGGCGGTCCGCCGCACGAGCTCGGAGGCGCCGTCGTGGTTGAGCCGCAGGGTGACCGCCGGATGTCGGCGGTGAAAGCGGGCGAGCAGCGCTGGGAGGTCGAGCGGTCCGAGCGCCTGAATTGCACCAACTGCGAGGTGCCCGCGGAGCAGCCCGCGGACCGCGGCGACGGCGTCCCGGCCACTCTCGGCCGCGTCGACCGCGCCTCGTGCCGCACTGAGGAGTGCTCGGCCGGCGTCGGTCAACTCGACCTGCCGCGTGCTGCGCACGAACAGGTCGCTGCCGAGCTCTTGCTCGAGCGTGCGGATCGAACTCGACAGGCTCGACTGGGTCAGGTGCACCCGCGAGGCGGCCCGGGTGAAGTGGCGCTCGTCGGCGACCGCGAGGAAGTGCCGCAGTTGACGCAGTTCCATTGATTGATGTTATCGATCAGCATCATCGTGACTATCGGTTGGACAGATGCTTGTCCTGGGCTGAGACTGAACGCCATGCCTCAGAACAACCCCCACAAGCACCTCCAGCCAACCCCGACAGCGCGACTGATGAACGGCGGGCCGCTGTGCGTCAGACAGGACGACCTGCCGGGATCCCCCGCGGCCCGCCGGTTCATCGGCGCCGACCACGGCGCGCTGCCGGTCTCGCTGTTCCTGGTCGATGACGTCCCGGGCGCGGGTCCGCAGCTGCACCGACATCCGTACCCCGAGCTGTTCGTCGTCCACCGCGGCCAGGCTGCGTTCCGGATCGACGACGCCCGGCTGGTGGCCTCCGCGGGCGAGATCCTGATCGCACCCGCCGGAACCGCCCACGCCTTCACCAACATCGGCGACGGGCAGCTTCGGATCACCGCGATCCACGCCGCGCCACAGATGAGCACCGACTGGCTCGCCTCAGCTGACGCGGCCTTCGGCGTCGTGGGGGACACACCGTGTTGAGCGACGTCGGCGCCATCCTCGCCGCGCTGCTCGCGCTGGCGACCATCCTCATGGGGTCGCGTTACCTGCTCGACCCCACGCCGGCGGCCGCCGGCTTCGGGATCCCCGGCGGCCCGGGAGACAGCCCGCCCGGTCACGCGTGGCTGGCCGTCAAAGCGGCGCGCGACATCGCCATCGGAATCGCTATTGCGGTGCTCCTCATCGATGGCGCGCGCTCACAGCTCGGCTGCCTGATGCTCACGCTCGCGTTGATCCCGATCGCCGACGGCACGATCGTCCTCCGCGCCGGCGGCCCCAAGGCCGTCGCCTACGGGGTCCACTGGGCGACGGCCGCGCTCATCGTCGCCGCCGGCGCGCTCCTCCTGCTGTGACGACTCAGGCTTCCTCGGCCATCGCGATCAGGTCCTCTCGGGTGACCTTGCCGACGAGCTCGGGGTGATCGGTGCGCATGTGCGCCTCGATCACCGTCGCTGCCTGATCCGCGTTGTCCCCCTGTCCAAGGAACCCGCACTGGCATCGGATGATCTTCGCCATGGCCATCTCCTTCACATCGAGCGCGACGAATACGTCCGCTGGTTTGCACGCTTCTGCGATTCTCCTGGCTCCGACCGTGGGCGACAACACACGACGCGTATTCAGCTCTGCGGGAGCTTGGCCGTCGAGCTCCGGGGGCGGGAACTCACGCCGAGGCTCCCGGGCGGCCAGGCGCGGGTGCTGTTCACCTACCTGACGGTCACCCGCGCGCTCCCTTCCTCACGCGATCAGCTGATCGAAGCCCTGTGGCCGTATCGCCAGCCCGCCGGCGCCGATACGGCGCTCAGCGCACTGCTGTCGCGACTTCGGGCAGTCGTCGGCACCGAGGTGCTCTGCGGCCGCGGCGAGATCCACCTTCGGCTGCCCGCCGAGGCATGGATCGATCTCGAGGCGGCTGAGGAAGCCATCCACCGCGCCGAGGCAGCCGTCACTCAACACGATTGGACCCGCGGATGGGGACCGTCGCTGATCGCGATGTTCACCGCCCGGCGCGGTTTCCTGCGCAGCGAGGATCTGCCCTGGGCCGAGGAATACCGTCAGCGCCTCGGCGAGATCCATATCTCGGCGCTCGAGTGCTATGCCGCGGTCGCGCTCGGCGTCGGCGGATCGGAGCTCGCGCCCGGCGAGCGCACCGCCCGCGAGCTCGTCAAGCTCGCGCCCTACCGCGAGCGCGGGCACGCGCTGCTCATGGAGATCCTCGCCGCGCGCGGAAACGGCGCGGAAGCGCTGAGGGTCTATGAGCAACTCCGTCAACGGCTGCGTGACGAACTCGGCGCCACCCCCGCACCGGAGCTGCGCGAGCTGCAGCAGCGTCTGCTCCAACGCTGAGCCGAGCAGCCGGCGCTGCGCGCTACCCGCAGCCGGGGCCGCCGGCCGGTGCGCCCTGGGGTGCGAACGTCCGAGCCGCCCACGTCGCGAGCGCGGTGAGCATCTGCGTGCCGGTGCCAAACGATCCGTCCGAGGGCTTGGCGAGATAGGAGAGGACCCACCCCCGTCCGGCACCGGCACCGACGATCGCCGACTGGCGGACGAGGTATCCCCCGCCATCCTCCGGACCCCAGCCGCCCTTGAACCCGAGGGCCACGGATGGCGGGTAGCCGGCCGAACCCGCGCCCCACCGTTGGTCGGACTCGACGCCCTGCATGAGCCCGAGGACGTAGCTCGTGTCGGCCGGAGAGAGCAGGCAGCCGGCGGCGAGCGCCCGGTAGAAGGTCACCTCGCCGGTCGCCGACCATTGCGTCTGCCCCCAGGTGGTAAACCCGGAAGCGTTTGGCGCCGTGTTCACCAGCGTGGCGGTGTCACCAGCGCGGCGCAGGGTGTCCTGGACCGCAGCGCTCGCGCCGTCGACCCCACCGTCTAACTGCTCGAGCCGCGCGAACAGTGCCTCGGCAGCGCTGTTGTCCGACGCATGCAGTGCGCGCGTCGCGTCGTCCTGTCCGGCGGCGTCGAGTCGCTGACCACCCTTTGCCAGTTGATCGAGCAGCGTCACGAGCACCGGCACCTTCATCGTCGACCAGCCGTGACCAACTTGGAGCGAGCCGAACGTCACGACGTTGGGCGCGCCGAGCGGGCTCACCGCGACCCCGATCGATCCCGGCTGCGTGGCCGCGAACCGGGCGAAGCTCGCCTGCGCGCCCGGGAGGGAGATACTCGCTGTGGGGGCGGCGGTACCGGATGCTTGCGGCTGCTGGCGTTGGCGCCGGGCGCGGCGAGCCGCGGTACGGCGAGCGGCCGCACGCTGTGCCGCCTGGCGGTGCTCGCGTTGCTGCTGATGGATCGCGGTGAGCGATTCGGCGGTCACCTCCGACGCGGTGACGGTCGGCGGCCGGTTCGTCTTATGCGTGGTCAGCGCGTAGGCGAGCGCGGCGACGCCGAGAACGTCAACGGCGACGATGAGCGCAACGAGCCGACGGGAGCGCCACCAGGGGCGCTCCCGCCGGGGGCCTTCAGTCATTGCCAGGAGACCGAGGCGTTATTGCCGCCGGAGCAGGTGATGCCGGAGCCGGCCTGCGTGCACGTCATCGTGTACGTCTGACCGGTCACGGGCGAGAACGACCTGCACCGTGTTGTTGACGCCCGGCGCCGGCCTCCCATGCCGCCTTCACGTTGAACGCGAACGGGCAGGAGGTGTTCGGGCCGGCCATGACGCCACCGCCGCAGTCGGTGCTCGATGCGACGCGTCGCCGGTGTCGGCGGTCGGCGGGACCGGACTGACTGTACCGGCGGCTGTCTGTGATCGTCGTGCTGCTGGCGGCGTCGCGCGTGGCGGCGAGCCGCAGCGACGCCGGCCGGCGGCCCACGACACGAGCGCGCTCGTCGCGTTCAGGCTGTTGCCGATCCCCGGCGCGACAACGCCGAGCGGCACGAGCGCCGCGCTCGTGTTCCCGGCCTCGGTCTGCAACTGACCGCCGGCGCTCGCCGGGGTGTTCAGCGCAGTCTGAACCGACTGGAGATAGCTGGACTCCTGCGCCAGCCCCTGCTGCACCTGCTGGGAGAGCTGCTGGTCGGAGGACGGCACGCTCAGGACGACGACCGCGCCGCGGGCTTGGGTGACCGCCTGCTGGGCCTGGGCAGTGGCGCTCTCGGCCGTCTGGGTCTGGTTACCGGACAGGCTCTGCAGGCTCTGCGACAGGGTCGTGTTCGCTGCGAGCACTGGCGACAGGGCCGAGGACAGCTTGTCTCGGTAACCGTTGCCGCTCGAACCCGACGTCGCGGACAGGATCAGGATGAGCGCGGCCGCGATCGCCGCGAGGCCGAACGCCGCTCCCGCGACGATGACCGCGACCCGGGAGTGCGGGCCCCGCTCGGTGCCCGTCGCCTGAGGTGGCGGTGGGGCGGGCGGTGGCTGCGCACCCTGCTCGTAGCGCGGCGGCGGCTGCGTCGGCGGCATCTGTTGGGTGACCTCGTAGAGATCCGAGCCGCAGCCCGAGCAGAAGCGCCCGTCCCCGGCGGCGCGCCCGCAGTGCGGGCAGAAGTGAGTGTCCGCGACAGTGCCCTGAGTGGTCGTGTCCGGCTCATCAAAAATGGCCATGCGATACCCCCTCGCCTATAGCGAGTGTGTTTAGCCTGGTTCAGGCTCCGTCTGCCCTGGCTTGTCCGAGCGCTCGACGGTTCAGCGCACGGACCGGTGGGGGGACTAAGGTCGCCCCACCGCGCCCCTCGTTGACATAACGATAACCGGAGCGACCCGGCAATTGCTACCCAAATGTCACGAAATTTCGCGCTCTGCGCGGGTCACGCCGCGGCATCGACCAGCCGCTCGCTCGTGACCCAGAGATCGGCCGCCTTGGCGCGATCGAACGACTCGGCCGACGAGCGGATCGCGCGGAGGCCGGAGAAGTACTGGCCGCTCGTGTTCGCGTAGCGCTCGTCGGTGGCGAGTGCCGCCAGGTTTCTGCCGGACGTGCGGGTGCTGTTGACGCCCGGGAGCACGCGCAGCAGTGGTCCGACGAAGCGCCAGGCGAGGCGCTGCGCACCCGTGTAATCACGCGCGAGCCCGGATCCGGGCAGCAGGCCGGGGTCGAAGACATTGACCGTCACCTCGCTCCCGCTCTCGCGAAGTCGGCGATCGAGCTCGTAGGCGAACAGAACGTTGCACAGCTTCGAGGTCGTGTAACGCCGGCGGCCGAGGGTTCCGATCGGCTCCGCCGGCGGCACCGCCGGGTCGGCATGGGCCACGGCGCCGGCGGAGGTGTAACGCGGCGCGGGCATCCCGGTTCGCTTCGCCGGATCGTGCGTGCCACTGCTGACGATGACAATGCGGGCGGGGCGGGCGAGCCCGGCCGAGCAGTCCTTGGACGAGCGCGAAGTGACCAAGGTGGTTGACGCCGAACGTGAGCTCATACCCATCCTCGGTCAACCGCGTTTCGGAGATGACCTGCAGGCCGGCGTTGCAGATGAGCGCATGCGTCGGCGGCAATGCGGCCTCCCCGTAGTCGGCGATAAACGCGCGGACCGAGGCCAGCGAGGCCAGGTCAAGGCGCATGACGCGGCACCGGTCGCCCGCGGCCAACCGGGTGGCCGCCGTCTGTCCCCGCTCGACATCACGCACCGCCATCACCACATGCCAGCCGCTGTCGAGCAGGGCCCGCGCACACTCGAAGCCGAGCCCCGAGTTCGCTCCGGTGACGATCGCCGTCCGCGATCCGCTCAAGGTGGGCACGGTGACACTCTAGGAGGGCCTCGGACGCCGCGGAATCACCCAGTTAGGCGACGGACCGCGCGAGCGGCTCGCCTCGCGTCGCGAGCTGCTCGATCAGGTCGGCCGCCTGGGCGGTGCCGGAGCGACGGCGCAGCCGCTCTCCGGCCGCGCGCACTCGCGCCCGCAGAGCGCCGTCCGCAAGCAGCCTCGAGAGCCCGGCCTCAAGCTGCCCGTCGGAGAACGTGTACGTGGGGATCCGCAGACCAAAGCCGGTCTCGTGCACGCGCTGCGCGTTGTCGTGCTGGTCCCAGAAGATCGGGAGGACGAGCATCGGCTTGCCGTGCCACATGCATTCGGTGGTCGTGTTGTTCCCGCCGTGGGTGATCACCGCGTCGACGTGCGGTAGGACCGAGACCTGCGGGAGGAACTCCGCCCCGGTCATGTTCTCGGCGAGCTCGTACTCCGCGTGCTGGGGTCCGGTACTGACCACGTATTGGTACGGCGTCTGCGCCAGCGCCTCGACGAGCCGCCGCATGAGTGCCACGTCCGCCGAGCCGAGCGATCCGAGGCTGACGTAGATGAGCGGTCCGTCGCGCTCGGGTGGAGACCACGGCTCATCGGTCGCGCGGACGCTCGTCTCGAGGTTGTGCCACGTTGCGGGCAGCGGGACACGGCGCCGGTAGTCGAGCTCGGCCGGGTAGATCAACAGGTTGAGCCACGGGGACTCGTGCATCATCTCCCCCATCGGCAACGGTGGGGCACCGCGCTCGGTACAGAACGCCGAGAAGCCCTCCTGCATCTCAGTGGTCTGACGAGCGGACTCGGCGCGAAACGCGTCCCAACCTGCCGAGTCCGTCGAGGGCAGGCCGGAGAACGGCGGTGGGAGCGCCGGGTCTTTGACCTCCAGCGGATTGCACGACACGATCCTCACCCACGGCCGGCCGGATGCGGGGATCGCCGGAAACGCGCAGACGTTGTCCTCCACGACGACGTCCGGTTCGAGTTCTCCGATGATCCCGGCGAGGCGCTCGTCGACATAACGCGCGCCGTCGATCAGCGCCTGCCAGGTCGGCGCGATGAAGCTTCCGAGCTGCTCCAGCGTGCTCTGACGAAAGACCGGGGCGGTATCGCGAATGAAGTCCTTCCAGAACTGCCCCGGCTCCTCGGGGACCTCGGGCGGCGGACCGAGTCGCACCAGCCGTTCTTCGAACCCCTTCGCCTCAAGCGTGCCGGCGAACGACTCCTCGATGATGAACACGACCCGGTGGCCGCGCGCGCGCAGCACGTCGCCGATCCCGACGCAGTTGTTCGTCGGGCCGAACGCGCCCTCGGGGAAGAAAACGATCGTCCTGCTGTCCTGGCTGGCGATCCCGGCAGCCTATTCGCCGACCCCGCAGCGCGCCAGTGCGGCTCCGGCGGCCTACCGTGAGGCCTGGCTGGCGAGCCCGGCGACCGCGTAGGCGCCACCGATGACGCCGAACAGCCGGCGGGCCCAGTTGGCCCCGTCGGTGATCTCGCCGTACGCCCACACGAGCGACGCGAGGTGCGAGACGACCGCCGCATCGCGCGCCACGCGCCCGGACGCTCCCCGGGCGACGGCACCCGCAGCGGCGGCGACGATCGCCGGTCGATTCGGGAACTGGAAGATCGGAAACCTCTGGGGAAACGATCGCGGGATGCGCTCGGGCATGACTACCTCCTGGGTTCCCGCAGATTGTCGGCGAGCTGCTCACTCGCGTCCGCATCCCCGGCGAACGGACGCGCGACGAGTCGCCCGGCGGCGGCCTCAACCTCGTCAGCGGAGCGCTCATCGTCGAGTGCGAGCTCGGTGAACGTCCGCATCCGGCGCTTGGTGCTCTCCAGAAACGCGGTGCGTTCCCGGCCGCGCACGAGGAAGAACCCGAGCCGGATCATGAGGTTTGGGATGTGGGCCATGCGTGAGATCGAGTGCACGCGGAACTCGACGGCGCCGGTGTCAAGCCACTTCCAGACCTGCCAGTCCATCTGCCCCATCTCAACGTGGCCCTCCAGCGTGGAGTAGTTCCACCCCCAGACGCGCACCGGACGACCGTCGCGATCGCCTGTCTCGTCGTAGACGGATCCAACGCGCACCCCGACGTACAGATGGACGACGCCGAGCGCCTGGAGCTTGAGGAGCATGTTGCGCCGCTCGAGCGGCACCGCCGGGTCGTAGTAGGCGCGGACGATCGACGGGTCGGCGAACTCGTAGCTGCGCATCAGCGCGCGGGCGATCTCCCAGGGGCCGTTCTCGACCGGGGCCCCCGCCGGTTCGTCGGGGAGCGGTTGGCAGACGTCCGTGAGGTGCCAGCCGTCCTCTGCGGACGCCCGCGCGAGGCTGTCCGGGTTGAAGTTCAGCGGCGCGTCGCTCAGCGCGGCGAGCCGCCGGCGCACATGAGGTGGACCGAGCAGCTGCTCATCCGTGGCCATTGGCGTCCTCGACGCGTTCGGTTTCGATCGCGACACCACCGGTCATCCGCCCGCCGGACAACTTGACGACGCCCTCAAGGAATGAGATCCACATGTGAGCCTGGATCTCCTTGGCCATGCGCAGCCGGTGGTAGAGCAGGTCGGCGAACCGGCCGCTGCTCCGAGCCCACGACTCGATCTCGAACACGAGTTGGCCGTCGCCGCTGTCGCCATCGCGATGGCCGTCGCCACCATCGTCGACGCGGAACTCGATCTGTCCCGCCTCGAGATGGCCCTCGAGCGTGGCGAGCCGGAACGAGCGTGGGGTGACGTCGATGATCCGCACCGGTCCGTCCCAGGGCCCCGGCATCCGGACGACGTATTCGTCGCCGCGCTGCATGTCGTCGTCGGAGCCGCTGAGCTTGTGGAAGCGGGCGAATCCGGTGGGCGCGGCGCGATTGAGGTTGCCGCGCAGCGCGCTCATCAGTGCGTCGGCATCGGCGTCACAGTCGCGGATGCGGACCCGGTAGCGCCGGTGAAACAGGGGGCCGTGGCCGTCGTCCTGCCCGAGCACCTCCTCGTGGTCCACCCCGCTGGGATAATGGAGAAGGGCCACGCCGTTCGCCGGTTGCGGCACCTCGGTCTCGATGCGGTGCAGCGGGGTCGAGCGCCACATGTAGTCCCACGAGGTCGTGCCGACCCCGACGGGCCAGCTCGCGGCGGTCAGCCAGCGGCGGACGGCAGGTTGGCGTTTTGGCATAAATTGAACATACCCGGAGAAAAAGGTGAACAATCCGTTCATCTGGGTAGAACGGACGGGACATGATCTCTGACCTTCTTCATCGCCTGCGTCTGCGCTCAGGCCACATGCAGGTCCTGTCGCTCGGTGGCATCGGGCTCTGCATCGGATTGTGGATCCGCGCTAAGACGGTCGATCAGGACGAGCGCGGGAACGCCGAGCGCCGGGCGTTGTTCGTTGGCCTCTGGCCACCGATGATCTGGCTGATCGGCGACTCGCTCGAACGACGGGAGTAGCCGCGGGCACCGCGGCGCCGGACGTTTGCGCGAGACCAGGGTCGGGGGACTCCCTCGTCCTCACCGGAGGCATATGGTTCGCCCCCAAGCTTCTGTGAAATCCGTTGGAGGGACCCGTGATGGCCGACTTCGCTGAGACGATCGCAACCGCATATGCCGCCGAGGGCGCGGCGCTCGACCTGGGCCGCGGGGTGCTCGACGGGGCGGTCGTGCCGGAGGCGGTCGTCAAGTTGCCGCTGCGCATGGTCAATCGTCATGGGCTGATCGCCGGCGCGACCGGTACCGGCAAGACGAAGACGCTTCAGGGGATTGCCGAGCAACTCTCCGTCGCTGGGGTCCCGGTGTTCGTCTCCGACGTCAAGGGCGACCTGTCCGGCGTCGCGGAACCCGGCGAAGCGGGCAGCGCAGCGGAGAAGCGCGCGACTGACCTCGGGATGTCGTTCGCGCCAACCGGTTTCCCCGTCGAGTTCCTGTCGCTCGGCGGCATCGGCCCCGGCGTCCCGGTACGGGCGACCGTCTCGGACTTCGGCCCGCAGCTCCTCGGGAAGGTCCTCGGCGCCAACGAGACTCAGGAGCAATCGCTCGGCCTCGTCTTCCACTACGCGGACGAGAAGGGCCTGCCGCTGCTCGACCTCTCCGACCTGCGATCGCTGCTGACGTTCCTCATCTCCGATGACGGGAAGGCGGACCTCGCCGGCATCGGCGGCCTGTCCTCCGCCACCGTCGGGGTCCTGCTCCGGTCGCTCGTCGGGCTCGAGGATGGGGGCGGCTCAGAGTTCTTCGGCGAACCGATGCTGGCCGTCGCCGACCTGATGCGCACCGCTCCCGACGGGCGCGGCGTCATCTCGTGCCTGGAGCTGCCCGCCGTCCAGGACAAGCCGAAGCTGTTCTCCACCGCGCTGATGTGGCTGCTCGCGGAGCTGTTCGAGGCGCTGCCCGAGGCCGGTGACCTCGATAAGCCGAAGCTCGCGTTCTTCTTCGACGAGGCCCACCTGCTGTTTGACGACGCCACCGAGGCGTTTCGCAGCTCGATCGCGCAGACCGTCCGGCTGATCCGCTCCAAGGGCGTCGGGGTCTACTTCATCACGCAGACCCCCAAGGATGTCCCCAGCGAGATCCTGGGGCAGCTGGGCAACCGGGTCCAGCACGCCCTGCGCGCATTCACGCCGGACGACGCCAAGGCGCTCAAGGCGACCGTCTCGACGTTCCCCAAGTCTCCGTTCTACGACCTCGAGCAGCTGCTCACCGGGATGGGGATCGGCGAGGCCGCGGTGACGATCCTGTCTGAGACCGGCGTGCCCACCCCGGTCGTGCACACGCGGATGACGCCGCCGGTGTCGAAGATGGGCCCGGCCTCCGACGTCGAGGGCACCGCCAAGGCCTCACCGCTGTGGGCCAAGTACGGCGAGCGGGTCGACAACCAGAGCGCCCGGGAGATCCTCGCGGCGCGGATGGCCCCGGCCGCGGCCGCCGCAGCGCCGGTGGCCGCCACCGCCGCCACCGCCGCCGGCGGCCCGGCCGCGTCATCGGCGCCCGAATCGACCGACGAGAACAAGGCCGCCGCGGGCGCGGCAGCCGGTGGCGTCGGGGCGATCTCGGCCTTCCTGTCCTCCAAGCAGGGCAAGCAACTCCAGCAGGAGGTCGTCCGGGGCGTGTTCGGGCTGCTCAAGAAGAAATTCTGAGCTTTTGACACTGCGTTCGCTGTTCACCGACGAGTGGGCCCTCGATCGCGCGGACGAGGTTCCCGCCTACACACAGATTGAGGAGCGGGTGATCGCGCTCGTCGAGTCGGGGCGGCTGGCGGTCGGTGAGCGGCTCCCCTCCGAGCGCGACCTCGCCGACTGGGTCGGGGTCAGCCGGCTCACGGCACGCGCCGCCCTCACGTCGCTCGCGCAGCGCGGCCTCGTCGAGCGCGGCGTGGGGCGCCGGGGGACCGTCGTGTCCCGGGGGAAGCTCGCCTATGACCTGCGCGATCTCGCCGGCTTCACCGAGATGGTCCATCGCCACGGTCTCTCCGCGAGCGCGCGGATCCGCGCGCTGGCCGAGCTTCCCGCACCCGACGCCGTCGCCCACGAACTTCGCGTCGCGCCCGGCGCATCGGTGTACCGCGTCGAGCGGCTGCGGTTCGCGAACCGAGAGCCGCTGACGCTCGAGGATTCGTGGCTGCCCGCCGCGCGTTTCCCGGGACTGCTCGACCACGATATGAGCGGGTCGCTCTACGCAGTCATGCGCGACATCTACGCGTGCCCCCCGGTGCGCGCGATCGAGCGCCTCGAGCCGACGCTCGCCGACGCCCGCCAGGCGCACGCGCTCGACGTCGCCGTCGGCAGCCCGTTGATGCGCGTCGAGCGCCAGACGTACGCCGCCGATGACGCACCGGTCGAGTTCGCGCGCGACCACCACCGCGGTGACCGGGCGCAGTTCGTCGTGCAGGTGTCGACGACTAGCGGCTCTGAGTAACGCGCTGCCCTACGCGGCTGCCGGGACCGATCGGATCCGCTCGCCACGGGGGTCGAACAGCGGCTCGGCGGTCACCTCGCCGCTCACCCAGCGGCCGAAGATGTCGACCTCCACCGCGGTCCCGAGCTCGACTGACGGGGGCAGGTAGGCATAGGCGATCGACCGCTCGACGCTGTAACCGTACCCGCCTGTCGTCACCCGGCCGACCACCTCGCCGTCGACGCGCACCGGCTCGTTGCCGAGCGCGACCGAGCGCGGATCCTCAAGCACGACGCACCGCAGGCGCCGGGGGAGGCCTTCCTCCTTCGCGCGAGCGAGCGCGTCGCGCCCGACGAAACCGCCGGGCTTATCGAGCTTCACGCAGAAGCCGAGTCCGCCCTCATACGGATTCTCATCCGGCGTGATGTCGGCGGCCCAGACGCGGTAGCCCTTCTCGAGGCGCAGCGTGTCGATCGCCTTGTACCCGCCGGAGACGAGCCCGTGGGTCCGACCGCCCTCCCACAGCGTGCGCCACAGACCCGCGCCGTATTCGGTCGGGCAGTACAACTCCCAGCCGAACTCCCCGACGAACGTCACCCGCAGGGCCCGGACGGGAACGTCGCCGATGGCGATGTCACGCGTCGTCATGTACGGAAAGCCCCCCTCGCTGACGTCGTCCGGCGTCAGCGGCGCGAGGATGTCGCGGGCGCGCGGGCCCCACAGGGCGAAGCACGCCCAGCGCGCGGTGACGTCGGCGATGCGCACCGATCCATCGCCGGGAAGGTGCGAACGGATCCACGACAGATCGTGATTGCCGAACGCCGTGCCGGTGACGATCGAGAACAGTTCCTCCTCGACCCGGGTCACCGTGAAGTCGCACTCGATCCCGCCCCGCGAGTTGAGCATCTGCGTGTACGTGATGTCGCCGACTCCGCGGGCGACGCGGTTGTCGCAGAGAGACTCGAGGAACATCGCCGCCCCCGGGCCGGACACCTCGATCTTGGAGAACGAGGACTCGTCGAACAGCCCGGCCCGCTCGCGGGTGCCGAGGTGCTCGGCGCCGATTGCCGGTGACCAGTGCATGCCGGCCCAGCCGCGCGGTCGCAGACCGGGGTCGCCCTCGGCCGCATTCGAGTCGTACCAGTTGACTCGCTCCCAGCCCGACTTCTCGCCGAACGCCGCGCCGTGCTCGCCGTGCCAGGCGTATGCGCTCGAGACCCGCAGGGGACGGCCGGCTTGGCGCTCGTGCCCGGGATAGCGGATGTCGTAGTAGGTCTCGTACACCTCCTGGGCGCGCTTGAGCGTGTACGACGGCGAGCGGTAGTGCGGGCCGAAACGCCGGATGTCCATCTCCCAGACGTCCATCGTCGGCTCGCCGGCGAGGATCCACTCGGCCATCACCTTGCCGATCCCGCCGGCGCCGGCGAGTCCGTGGGCGCAGAAGCCGGCAGCGACGAAGAAGCCGCCCACGTCGCTCTCGCCCAGGCAGAACTCGTTGTCCGGGGTGAAGGCCTCCGGTCCGTTGATCAGCTTCGTGATCGTGACCTCGTCCATCACCGGCACGCGGCGCTTGGAGTTATCAGCGATCTCCTCGAAGCGCTCCCAATCCTCCTCGAGCAGGCGACCGTTGAAGTCCGCGGGGATGCGGTCGACGAGATGGTCGTCAAGCGACCACGGCGCGCTGTCACGTTCGTATCCGCCCATGACCAGCCCGCCACCCTCCTCACGGAAGTAGATGAGGTTGTCGGGGTCACGCAGCGTCGGCAGATGCGCGCCGCCGCGATCCCGGAACGGCTGGGTGACGAGGTACTCGTGGGCGAACGGCACGATCGGGACCCGGGTGTTGGCCAGACGACCGATCTCCGCGGCGAACATCCCGCCGGCGTTGACGACGATCTCGGCCTCGATGTCGCCCCACTCGGTGCTCACCGAGCGGACGTGACCGTCACGCACGTCAATGCCGGTGACGCGGGTGTGGGTGAAGATCTGCGCGCCGCCCTTGCGGGCACCGTCGGCAAGCGCGTAGGTGAGCTGCGAGGGATCGAGGTACCCGTCCGTCGGCAGATACGAGGCGGCCCGAACGCCGTCGGTCTCCATCAGTGGAAACAGGTCCTTCGCCTCCTGTGGCGAGATGCGGTCGAGCGGGAGCCCGAACGTCCGCGCCCAGGCGACCTGGCGGTCGAGTTCCTCCTCGCGCTCCTGGGTACACGCGAGACGGATGCCGCCGCACTCGACCCATCCCGGATCGGTGTCGGTCTCCGCGGCGAGGCGCCGATACAACTCGACGCTGTACATCATCATCCGGGTCAGCGAGACCGAGCCGCGCAGCTGACCGACGAGCCCGGCCGAGTGGAAGGTCGAGCCGCTCGTGAGCTCGTTGCGATCGACGAGCACAACATCGCGTTCGCCGAGCCCAGCGAGGTGATACGCGATCGAGGTCCCACCGACGCCACCACCGATGATGACGATCCGGGCGCGGTCGGGGAGGTTGCGGGGACGCGGCATGGGGCCACCTTTCGGATCCAGGTCGGGAAGGTCGTGGGCCCGCAGACGGGGCGTTTTGGTCTAGTCCATAACGCTACCGAGGACGCGGTCCGACCGTCAACCGCGGCACCCGCAAGCTAGGTTCCGCCATGCGGAACTCTCCTTGCACGTGGCCGCAAGAAGCCCGCCGCTATCCGGCGGAACGCTTGGCGCGCGGCCAGACCCGGGGCCGAACCTGAACGCGTTATGAGAAAAAGGTGAACGATCTGTTCAGGACGGGTATACGTTCGGTATGACCATCGATCACGACACACACCACGACGACGAGACCGACGATCGCCCGACCGAGTCGGGCACCGACGCCGGCGCAACGAGTTCGGCCGCGCACCGACCTCCGGGAGCGCCGGCGGGCGACGACGACAGCCCGCTCGGCGACACCGATCAGCACTCGGACGCCTGATCCTCGGCCTGCGCCGGCGAGACGGATCGCGGCGGCTGACGCGACCGCGTCTCGCCGGCTCAGATCGGGTATTCCCGCGGCGTCTCCTGAACGGTGATCCAGCGCAACTCCGTGAACTCCTCGAGCGCGGCTCGGCCGCCGAAGCGACCAAATCCGCTGGCCTTGACCCCGCCGAACGGCATCTGCGGCTCGTCTTGCACGGTTGTGTCGTTGATGTGGCAGATGCCGCTCTCGATCCGTTGTGCAAGCTCGAGCGCGGCTGGGACGTTCTCGCTGAACACGGCCGCCGATAGGCCGTATTCGGTGTCGTTGGCCACCCTCACCGCCTCGTCCGGTCCGTCGACCGCGATCACTGCCACGACCGGACCGAAGGACTCTTCGGAGTACAGGCGCATCTCGGGCGTGATGCCGCTGAGCACGGTCGGGGGGAAACACGGTCCGTCCGGCTCCCCGCCGCTCAGCGCCGTCGCACCCTTCTCGATCGCGTCGCGCACGAGTCCGGACACGCGCGTAACGGCCGCCTGGTTGACGAGCGGCCCGATCGCCGTCGTCGGCTCCCTCGGGTCCCCGATCGGCAGCGCCTGCGCCCGCTCGGCGAGCTTGTGCGCCAGCGCGTCGGCCACGGGACGCTCAACCACGATCCGCTCTGTCGACATGCAGATCTGACCCTGATGGAAGAACGCTCCGAAGCTTGCCGCCGAGGCGACGCGATCCAGATCGGCATCGCGCAGTACGACGATCGGAGCCTTGCCCCCAAGCTCCAGCAGCACGCGCTTGAGATGACGCCCTGCGGTCTCGGCGATGATTCGTCCGACCTTGGTCGAGCCGGTGAAGTTGATCCGGCGGGTGGCGGGATGGGCGATCAGCTCGTCCACAACGTCGGCGGCGTCGGCGGGGTCGTTGGTGATCAGGTTGATCACGCCCGGCGGCAACCCCGCGTCCTGGAGCGCGCGGACCACGGCGGCGTGGGTCCGGGGCGAGATCTCGCTCGCCTTGAGCACGACCGTGTTGGCATACGCAAGCGGCGTGGCGACGGCGCGCGTGGCCAGGATCACCGGGGCATTCCACGGTGCGATCGCGACGACCACGCCGGCGGGAGCACGAACACCCATCGCGAGCTTGCCCGGAACATCCGAGGGGATCACGTCGCCAACCAAGCCGTAGGCCTGCGCCGCGGCCTCTCGCAGCATCCCGGCCGCGAGCTGGACATTGAACATGCCCCAGCCAAACACGCCCCCGGTCTCCTCGGTGACGATCCCGGCGATGTCTTCCTGGCGCTCCATCAAGAGGTCAGCCGCCTTGGACAGAATCGCCCTTCGCGCGGCCGGGGCGCTCGCCGACCACTCGGCGAAAGCCGCGTGCGCCGCCTCGACCGCAGCGCGCGCGTCCTCCCGTCCCGCTGCCGACGCCGCCCCGACGGCCTCTCCCGTGAACGGAAAGCCCTGTTCGTACTCACGGCCGCTCTGGGCGTCCGTCCACTCACCACCGATCAACAGCTGCTGCTTCGCGATCTGCGTTGTCGCCATGTCCCTCTCCTGTTGGGTTGACTCCCTCGCGGCGAGTTCTACCGCAGATCTTTGCGCGTGATCTCGATCAGGTAGGCGACCATCATCTCGCGTCCGCCGACGTCAAGGTGATACGCGTCCGAGCTGGCTTCGACCCGCAAGATCTGCTCGCGCTTGTCCTCGAACGTCTCAGCCATCTCGAAGAACGCGAAGTCGACGACGCGTGACTGGTAACCGAGCTCCTCGAGCAGCTGCACGGTCCGGCGCTCTCCGATGATCGAGAGCTGCATCACGTAGGCCGTGCCGTCATCGGCGAGAGCCGTTGGCAGCAGGCGGATGAGATGGTCGAGAAGGTTGCGGCCCCAGTAGTCGAGCGGGCGATGCGTAACGACCTGCTCGAACGGGTCGATCGGCAGTTGGTACAGGGAGGCGACCATCAGGTCATACCGCTCCTCGGGGACCCACGGATAGAGATCCTGGACCGAGGCCGTGACCCGGTCGGCGACGCCGTTGCGAAATGCGTTCGCCAGCGTGTTCGTGGTCGCGCTCTCATCGATGTCAATCGCGTGGACGTGCGCGGCCCCGTTACGCGCCAGCTGCACGGTCTGCAGTCCGGTCCCGCAGCCGATGTCGACGCAGCGCTGGTGTGCACCGATCCCCTCGCGGTACAGGTACTTCCAGATCAACATGCTCCCCTGGGTTGGAACGAACACGCCCGACTCGCGCATCATGTCGGGGAACTCGAGCGGGAACATCGCCCGGCCACGGGAGTCGCTCCACCCGGGTGCGCTGCGCCGACCGCGCGCCGTGGTCAGCTCGCCATCGCTCGGAAGCGCTTCGGGGTGTGCGTTTCCCGGCTTGGTGCCCGCCAGCTCGGCGCGAGCCGCCGCCAGGTGCTCTGGCCCGACGCCGCAGCACCCGCCGATGATCTGGGCCCCCTCCTCACGCCAGCGTCGTGCGAGCTCCGCGTACTCGGGCCCACCGATGCTCGTCTCGTGTCGCCATCCGGCGGCGGACAGGTAGCCCAGGTTCGGGTAGACGCCGAGCGGCAGATCGGTGAAGTCGCGTAGCCACGACAGCATGCCCGTGACATGGTCCGGCGGGACGCAGTTGATCGCCAGCGCGCCGACGCCCATCTCCTCGAACCGTCGTGCGGCGCGTCCGAACGCATCACCCTCCGGACCTCCCCAATGTTCGCCGTACACGCCGCAGACGCCCTGGCGGCAGCGCCGGAAGCTCAGCCACACGGGCAGGCCGGTGTCGAGCAGCGCTTCGACGGTCGCGTACGTCGATCCGCGCACGAGTGAGAGCGTCTCCAACAGGATCAGGTCCGGTCGATCCTGCTCGAACGCGCGCGCGAGCAGTCGGATCGTCTCCCGACCGTCGGCGGTGTCGACATCACCGTTGATGCTGAAGGCGACGGCCACGTCCTCACGACCGGCGTCCGCGGCGGCGGACCGAGCGATCCGCACCGCATCGCGCGCGACATCCATCCAATGCACTGACCCCGCCGATTCCCAGAGTGACCCTTCGCGCAGGGCAGTCGGCAACCCCCAGGTGTTCGTCGAGACGAGGTCGCACCCGATGTCCACGTAGCGGCGATGCACGTCGGCGACCCTGGCCGGCGCGTCCAGGATCGCGGTCACTCCCCAGAGGTGCTCCTCGACGTCCGGGGGTTGGCCGGCGACGTCGAACAGTTCGGTCCCGACCGCGCCGTCCATGATCACGCATTCCTCAGCCGTGATCAGTCCCATCAGCCGGGCGTAGGGATCGCTGTGGCGGCCGGTGGCAACGGTGCCGACCTGGTTCACGTCGGTGGTCCTCAAGGTCCCCGCTCTCCTTCCAGCTCGATGGCGGCTGTCCGCGCGTTCACACCTTCCCGCTCGCGCGGGCGCGCCGCCACTCCCAGATCGCCTAATTACCCCGTCCATTCGGATGGGTCTGACTCCATCCGCCGAGGCGGATCCGCCGCCGGCATCGGTTGGCCTCCCGATCGGCCAGGAAACTCTCCCAAAAGGGATAGGGTCGGGCGGGCAACGTCCGGTTATCGTCGTCTGCGTGTCGACGGTTGCTCGGAATAACGATGCGTTCGCATCGATCCTGCGTCAGGCCGGAGCCGTCTTTGCCGAACACGAGGGCCGGTTGATCGTCGTCAACTTCGGATCTGCTGCCGGCGAGCTCGCGGTCTGTCTCACGTCGGTCGGGCTCGTTGATCGCTCCGAACTGACGAAGCTCGTGCTCGAGGGTCCGGCCGAGCGGATCGGCGCGCTCCTCGTTCGCGTCGCCGGCACGGACCTCGCCGTCGGTGGAGTGGCGAGACGGTCGACGATCCGGTGGTGCCGGGCCGAACCGGACCGGGTAGTCGCGCTCTGTGAACCAGCCCGCGCGAGGCGAATGTGGGAAGACCTTCGCCTGCAGGCGCGTCGGCATGGATCCGTCACCGTCCGAGACTGTTCGCATGCGTCGACGGCGATCGAGCTGATCGGCCGCGCCACGCCCAACATGTTGGCGGCGATCGGGGTGTATGGGGAGGCTGAAGATCCTCGGTGGGTCGCACCGTTCTTCGCAGCGCGCATCGGCACGGTCGACGTGAGCTGGCTGCTCGAAGCACCGCGCCGGGCGCTCGCGCTGGTTGCACGCGAGCACGCCGCAACCGCCTGGCGGACGCTCGAGGAGAAGGGGCGGCCGTTCGCGATCAGCTGTGTCGGCCAGCAGGCCGCGGCACGGTACTCGCTGCTCGATCCGTCAACGTAGTGCCCCGCCGTCCCGCGGCCCGCGCGGCCGGAAGGCTCGCTTCTGGGGGAGCCCGCACTGATAGGTTCGACGCCGGTGAGCACGCGTGCGGCAACCGAGCAGGTGCGCGACAGTCAGGAGCTGCAACGCGCGCTGGCCGCCTGCCGTCAACTCGAGCGCGAGATCGTTGAGCTGGAGTATGTTCGCCGCTCCGACGCGGTGGAGCGTGTCGGTGACGCCCTCAGAAGGCTCGGCGAGGTTGGGACGCCTGAGGGGATGCTCGACCGCGCCGCGGAAGAGCTGGGCCACGGATCACAGTTCGACCGCGTGTTGCTGAGCAAGGTCCTCGACAACGAGATGTGCCCGCACTCCCTATGGACGCGCGAGTCGGACCCGGCAGCACAGGCGATCCTGGAGCGCCTGCGGCGCGATCCTGTCGTGCTCGAGTACCCGCTGGTCGAGGCCGACGTGGTGCGGCGTCGTGTCGGCGCGCGCGTCACCGTTGCGTCAGCCCGGTCGCGCACGCCCGCACTGCTGACAGACGTGTTCGGCTGGTCCTGCTACGTCGTCGCCCCGGTCGCCGTGGGCGGACACACGGTCGGGCTGGTCCACGCCGACACGGCCGCGAGCGGCCGCATGATCGATGAGCTCCACGACGAGGTGTTGAACCGCTTCAGTGACGGGCTTGCAGCCGCGTTTGAGCGCGCCGCGCTGCGGGACACGTTGCGGCGACACCGGGCCGAGCTCCACGCCGCAGTGCAATGGATGTCGGGACGACTTGGGCGACTGAGCGCGGATCCCGGCACACCGGCCATCGCGTCCGCGGACACTAGGTCGCGCCGGGCCACCCGCGACGCGTTGACCCCGCGCGAGCTCGAGGTGCTGCGCCTGATGGCGCGCGGCCGCACCAACCAGGCGATCGCCAACGCGCTCGTCGTTCGCGTCGGCACGGTGAAATATCACGTCAAGAACATCCTGCGCAAGCTGGGTGCCACAAGCCGGGCGGACGCGGTGTCGCGGTACGCGCGGGGCGGCGGAGCCGACCGATGAGCACTGCCAGCGAGCTTCCCGAGATCTTCTCAGGTCCGCTCGGCGAAGGACTGCACCACCGCGTCACGCAAACGATCGCCGATGCCGAACGCCTTCTCGGAGCTGAGATCGTTTGCAGCGCGACAGATGATCTTGCCCGGCTGCGCGGTGCGGCGACCGCGCTGCGCCGGCGACTGCCCTCGCACTTCGACGTCGGACAGGCCGACCACGAGCTCGCGCTCGAGCGTTTGCGGGTCCGGTTCGAGGCGCGCTTCGAGTCTCTCGCGCGGGCGCAGGCGGCCGTCGCGGAACTGCGGGAGATCACGTCGCCGGCCGCGATGCTGGACCGGGCGCCGGCGGTGCTGTGTTCCTCATCGTCGTTCCGCCGCGCCGTGATCAGTGTCGTCCGCGACGGCACAATCATCGCGGAGGCGGCCTGCTTCGAGGGTGACCCGGCCGGCGCCGCCCGGGTTGTCGAGGTTCTCCGAAGCGCGCCGGTGCGCCTTGAGCACCCGCTGATCGAGACGGAGCTCTTGCGCCGCCGACGGGCGACGATCGTCCTCGATGCCCGCGCTCACCCCCGAGTCGATCGGCGCCTGGCCGAGTTGATGGGGTGGCGAGCGTACGCGGCGGCCCCGCTCCTGATCGCCTCGAACGTCATCGGGGTCATTCACGCCGACCGCGGATCCGACGCAGCGGTCGACGTGCTCGATCGCGACGTCCTATGGGAGTTCGTCAGCGGTCTCGTGCAGGCCTACGAAACCGCCAGCCTGCGACGTACCCTCAGGCAGGAGCGTGATCAGATGCGGCAGTTCCTGGAGTGGGCCCGCGCGCGTTCCGACACCTTGACCGCGACACCCATCAACCTGGGAACTCGGCCGCCCGCCCCGCTCCCGCCGCCGGACCCGTTCGACGCCGACTCGCCATCGGAGGGCCGAGACGACCGCGTCGTGTTCGCCGGGCTGCTCACGCGACGCGAACTTGAGGTGCTACGGCTGCTCGTCGATGGCGCAACCAACCGGGTGATCGCTGGGGAGCTCGTTCTGTCGGACGGGACCGTCAAGTTTCACGTCAACAGCATCCTGCGCAAACTCCACGTCGCCAACCGGGCCGAGGCGGTTGCTCGGTACCTGTCGTTGCTCGGGATGCCTTCCCCGTGATCTCGCACTGATGCCTACCGCGGAGACAGACCA
The DNA here is from genome assembly GCA_963850335.1 of uncultured Solirubrobacterales bacterium. GTDB lineage: Bacteria > Actinomycetota > Thermoleophilia > Solirubrobacterales > Solirubrobacteraceae > Palsa-465. The sequence goes on from CAWKKY010000007.1 coordinate 456,194, forward strand.
ATGATCGGAGACGTCCTCTGGAGTCCACCCGCCGATCTCGCTACGAGCACGGAGATCGGCCGGTACATGACGTGGCTCGGGCGTGAGCGTGACCGCACGTTCGGTTCTTACGAAGAGCTGTGGCAGTGGTCGGTCGACGATCTGGAGGGCTTCTGGTCATCGATCTGGGACTTCTTCGAGATCCGCGCCCACACCCCGTACGACCGCGTGCTCCCGACGCCGACGATGCCGGGCGCGCAGTGGTTCAGCGGTTCCCGTCTTAACTACGCCGAGCACCTTGTCGGCGGTGAGGAGGACGCGGACCGCTCGGCGGTCGTGGCCCGCTCGCAAACGCGTCCGCCGGTCGAACTCACCTTCGGCGAGCTACGGGACCTGGCGGCCCGGGTTCGCACCGGTCTACAGCGGCTCGGCGTGCAGCCGGGCGACCGGGTCGTTGCCTACCTCCCGAACATTCCGGAAACGCTGGCCGCGTTCATCGCCACGGCCAGCCTCGGCGCGACCTGGGCCGCGTGCGCGCCGGAGTTCGGGGCGCGTAGCGTTGTCGATCGCTTCGCCCAGATCGAGCCGCGTGTGCTGATCGCCGTCGGCGGGTACGGCTATCGCGACCGATACGTCGACCGGCGCGCGGAGGTGGCGGCAATCCGGGCGCGCATTCCAAGCATCGAACACGTCGTCTGGGTCCCCTACGGCCAGGCGGAGGTGCCGGACGCGACCAGTTGGGAGGAGCTGACCCGCGATGCCGAGCCGCTCGAGTTCGAGCCGGTGGCGTTCGACCATCCCCTATACGTCCTGTTCTCCTCGGGGACGACCGGGCTGCCGAAGGCGATCGTCCATGGCCACGGGGGACAGCTGGTGGAGCATCACAAGAATCAGGGCCTCGGGTGGGATCTGAAGCCGGGTGGACGCCTGCTGTGGTTCTCGACCACGGCGTGGATGATGTGGAACGCCCTCGTGTCGGCGCTCCTGCTCAGAAGCTCCATCGTGATGCTCGACGGAGACCCGACCTGGCCTGACCTGCTGCAGCAATGGCGACTCGCCGAGGAGCTTCAGCCGACGGTGATGGGTGTCAGCCCGCCGTACCTGATGGCCTGTCGTAAGGCCGGTCTCAGGCTGGGCGAGGAACGCGACTTGCGCTCGCTCCGGGCGCTGTGCACGGCGGGCTCGCCGTTGCCGGCAGAGGGATATCGCTACGTCTACGAGCAGCTGCCGCCGGAGCTTGTGTTGATCAATGGTTCCGGGGGGACCGACGTGTGCACCGGAATCGTCTCCGGATCCTTTGCTCAACCCGTGTATGAGGGTGAGATCTCCGGGCCTTGTCTGGGCGTGGACGCGCACGCGTTCGACGTATATGGACAGGCAGTCGTTGGTGAGCTCGGCGAGCTTGTGATCGCCAAGCCGATGCCATCGATGCCGGTGGGTCTGTGGGGCGACGACGACGGCGCTCGCTATCGGAGCTCGTATTTCGACCGGTATCCCGGCGTCTGGCGCCAGGGTGATTGGATCCGGTTCGAGCCGCGCGGGAGCTGCGTGCTCACCGGTCGCTCGGACGCAACCCTCAACCGCGGCGGCGTGCGGCTCGGAACCGGCGAGTTCTACGCCGTGATTGAGGACCTGCCGGAGGTCGTCGACGCACTGGTCATCCACCTGGAGGACTCCGGCGGCGGCGCGGGCGAACTGCTGCTCTTCGTCGTTGCCGCCGACGGCGCTGTTGTCGACGAATCGCTGCGCCGACGAATCGCGGCGGCGCTGCGCAGTGAGCTCTCACCGCGACACGTGCCGGATGGCATCTTCGTCGTGCCCGCCATCCCACGCACGCTGACAGGCAAGAAGCTGGAGTCGCCGGTCAAGCGGATTCTGCGCGGGGATCCCGTGGAGCAGGTGGCCAGCCGCGACTCGCTCGCCGACCCGGCGGCACTCGACGCCTTTGTCGCCCTGGCGTCCGAGCGCCGCTCCGCCGGTGCCGACGGCAGCGCGGCGTCGGCCGAGCCTCCCCATCCGGACCACCGTCTGCAATAGCATGAACCGCTGATTCGGGCGGTTTGTCCGAGAGGGAATCGATGACTGGAGAACAGGGACTGGCCGGGACGCTCGAGGGCCCAGAGTCGCTCGGTCCGCGGCTGCGCGAAGCCGAGCGATGGCGCGCCCACGGCGCGAGTGTGCAGCATCGCCTGGAGTCATGGCAGGACATCCTCGCGGCCACTCACATCGCGTTCGAGGTGCGGCAGACAGCGCGGACGCCGATCGAGTTCCAGGGCGCCGTGATGCGGCGCCGTCTGGGCGACTTGATGCTCGTCGATTGCGCAGCATCACCGTTTCTCGGGCTCCATCATGGCGGCATGAGCACCTCCGCCGGGAACGAGAACATCCTCGGACTCCAATTCGTGTGCAAGGGCACCGAACTCGTCCGCGAGCGCAACCGTGAGGTCGCGCTGCGGCCGGGCGATGTCGTGTTGTGGGATGGCTTGCAGCCGACGGAGGTCGAGATCGTCGAGCCGTTTTACAAACGCACGCTGATGTTCCCGCGTGACGAGGTGCTGGCGCTCTGCCCGCGACTGGCCGAGGCGGACGCCCTCCCCGCCCTCGACCGTGATGGCCCAGCTCGCCTGCTCGTCCGTTATATGAACGCGCTCGCCCTCGAACTACCCCAGCTGGAGACGGGTGCACGCATCGCGGCGGCGAATGCGGCGCTCGAGTTGCTCAGGGCCGCGATCGAGCCGCGCCTGCCGACGAATCGAGCAGCGGAACGTGCCGCGCTGCGCGCGGACATCCGTCGCTACGTCCGCACCCACCTCCAGGATGCGGCGCTCGGGCCGGCCTCGATCGCGCTCGCCTACGCCATGTCGGTGCGCGCGCTGCATGCCCTGTTCGAGGACACCGACGCCTCCGTGGCGACGCTCGTCCGCACCGAGCGCCTGGCGCGCTGCCGCGAGGATCTGCAGCGCCCCAACGGGGGGTCGGTGACCGAGATCGCATTCCGCTGGGGGTTCTGCGACGCCGCCCACTTCTCTCGCGTGTTCAAGCGCGAGTTCGGTGCCACGCCAAGCGAGGTGCGGCATGCGGCTCGGTTGGCAGCTGCAGCCGACAACTGAGAGGTCTCTACGACCGGCGGTCGTCGATTCGCGAGGCCTTGCCGACGCTGCGCGGGATGCTGCCGAGCTCGACGACTGAGACGCCGATGCGCAGACCGGTGTGCTCACGTAGCACGTGGCCGACGCGCTCCGCCACCGGCGCGGGATCGTGGCCGGGCGCCGGCTCGAACTCGAGCGTCACCTCATCCAGCGGACCACGCCGCTCGAGGATGAGGCGATAGTGCGGTGAGCTCCCGTCGACGCTCAGCAGCAGATGCTCGACGGTCGACGGATGCAGGTTGACCCCTCGCACGATCAGCATGTCGTCATGGCGACCGCGCAGCCCAACAAGCCGCGCCGTCGTCCGACCGCAAGCGCACGGCTCGACGACGACGGTCCCGATGTCACGTGTGCGGTACCGGAGCAACGGCAGCGCCTCCTTGGTCAGCGTCGAGAACACGAGCTCCCCTTCCGACCCCGGCTCCAGCGCGGCGCCGGTCACCGGATGCACGACCTCGACGAGGAAGTGGTCCTCCTGGACGTGCAGCCCCTCCCGCGCGGGACACTCCGCCGCAACGCCGGGCCCGCACATCTCCGACAGCCCATAGAAGTTGAACGCGGTCAGCCCGAGCGCCTGCTCGATCTGACGGCGCATCGCCTCTGTCCACGGTTCACCGCCGAACAGCCCGAGCGCCAAGTGTGTAGAGCCGAGCGGCTCGTCGGCGTCCTCCTCCTCACGGAGCGCCTGAGCGATCGCCAGGGCGTATGAGGGAGTGCTCACGAGCACGTCGGCCGCGAGGTCACGCAGCAGCGTCGCCTGGCGCGCGGTGAATCCGCCCGACACGGGCACGACCGTCGCGCCGATGCGCTCACCGCCCTGATGGAACCCCAGGCCACCCGTGAACAGGCCATAGCCGTTTGCGTTGTGGATGATCATCCCGGCGCGCACGCCGGTCATCGACATGCACCGGGCCATCAGCTCGGTCCACGTCTCGAGATCGGTGCGCGTGTAGGCGACGACCGTCGGCTTGCCGTGAGTGCCGCTGGACGCGTGGATGCGGACGACCTGATCGCGCGGCACCGCGAGCAGGCCGAGCGGGTAGCCCCGGCGCAGGTCGTCCTTCGTCATGAACGGCACGCCCGCCAAGTCCTGCAGCGAGGTGATCCGAGACGCCGTCGTCCACCCCGGCCGCGGCGAGGCGCTCGGCGCCGGCGGGCTGCGCGGCAAGGACGCGCTCGACCATCTGCCTCAGACGGGCCAGCTGCAGCGCCTCGAGCTCCGCGCGGGGCATCGTCTCGGCGCGGTTGCGCGGGGGCGATGACGTCTTAGACGCGGCGCTTGTCGGCATTCCAGTGGCGCTCCAGATTCTGCACCAGCGCGGGGCTGAGATGACAGTACGCCTGCTCACGCGCGTAGGTTGCCATGTAGTGACGAAAGAGATCGAGCGGCTCGGCGCCCGCCCGCATCGCCGCGCGATTGGCGGCGGCGTTGATCAGGCCGGAGCTGGTGAGCGCGTCGATGCGCGAGTCGACCGCCCTGTCCATCTCGGCTGCGTCGACGACCTCATCGCAGAGCAGCGCGGCGTCGGGCTGCCCCGCCTGCCACTCGCGACCCGAGAGGATCGCCTGCCGCGCGGCGCGGTCACCGACGAAGCGCGGCAGACGGAGGTTTGACGCTCCCGGGATGATGCCCTCCTTGCGCGCGGGCAGGTAAAGGCGCGCGCCGCGCGTCGCGATCACATGGTCGACGACGTGCAGCAGCTGGCAGGCGCCACCGATGGCGTAGCGCTCGACCGCGGCGATCCACAGCTTCTCGATTGCGCCCTCCGGGGTGATCACGCCGCGGAAGATCTTGTTGACGTACCCCATGTCCCGCACGAGGTAGAACAGGAAGTCGATCTGTCCCTGGTAGAGGAGCGTGAGGTTGATACCGGCGCCGAAAACGCGCTCGCCGCCGTAGCGCGGATGGTCGACCGGACCGCCCCGGAACACGCCGACCTCGATCGCGGGATCGAGCAGAATCAGGTCGAGCGCCGTCTCCGTGGGGCCGAGCGTCCAACCATCCTCGGCGTTGAGGTGACGAGGGTTGCGCAGCTCAAGGATCCCGGCCTTCCCCTGGCGTGTGACCTGCACGGGGCCGAGGTCGACGACACCTCTGGCGCGAAACTCCGCGATGAGCTCAAGCGCCTCGGGCGTCGGCTCGAGCATCGCCTCCAGCAAATGCCGGCCGGTCCGCGGGTTCTCCAGGAAGCGCGCCGTGAGCAGCCCCTGAGCCAACTCGAGTCGGTGCTTGTCGGCGAGCGAGCGCGCGCGTTCGTCCTCCATCTCCGCCCCCGTGGGCACGAGACCCGGAACGCGGTCCGCGGCCGCATACATCAGGTCTTCGAGGCGCAGCGACCGCTCGCCGCCGTCGGTCAACTCGTCGTAGAGCGTCTCCGGCGTCAGCCCGGCCCGGGTGAGGATCTCATCCCGAGAGTCGGTCGTGGACGTCATATGCGGTGTCGGGATAGGCTCGCACCATGGCTGGCCTGATGACAGGGAAGGTGGGGCTCGTCACCGGCGCCGCGAGCGGCATCGGCCGCGCGTGCGCGGTGCGATTCGCGGCCGAGGGCGCGGCAGTGCTCGTCGCCGACCTTGGCAGCGCTCGGGCGGGCGGCGAGCAGACCGTGGAGTCGATCCGGGCGGCAGGTGGCGAGGCCGAGTTCGTCGCCTGTGACGTCTCGAGCGCGGCCGACAACGAGGCACTCGTCGCCAATGCCGTGCGCCGCTTCGATCGGCTCGACTTCGCTCACAACAACGCCGGGATCGGCGTCCACATGCTCCTGCACGAGACCTCCGACGAGGATTTCGACCGTGTGATCGCGGTCAACCTGCGCGGAACGTTCCTGGGAATGAAGCACCAAATCCGTCAAATGCGCAAGCAGCGTGCCGGGGCAATCGTCAACACGTCCTCGAACGCCGGCCTGCGCGCGGTGACGATGCTCAGCGCCTACACCGCGAGCAAGCATGGAATCCTGGGGCTGACGAAGAACGCCGCCGTCGAGTACGCGAACGACGGCATCAGGGTCAACGCCGTGTGTCCTGGGGCGATCATGACGCCGCTGATGTCCGAGCAGCCGCCCGAGCGCCAACAGGAGATCCTGGCGCCGCAGGCGATGACGCGGTTTGGCGAGCCGGAGGAGGTGGCCGCCGCGGTCGTGTGGTTGTGCTCGGATGAGGCATCGTTCATCACGGGTGTCGCGCTACCGGTCGATGCCGGCTCCGTCGCCTGGGTCTCGGCCCACCGGTGAAACCGAGTCTGCCCCACACCGGGCTCGATGATGCGCGGAACGGCAAGGGAATCCGCGCAGGAGAGCTAGACGCCTGCCAAACCGGCCGCAGGTCGTCTCGCGAGGTCCGCGGTCTGGTAGGTGTCCACACCTGATGGCGAGCGTGATCGGGCAGCGAGTGCGTCGCCACGAGGACCCACGGTTCCTCATGGGGCGCGGACAGTACGTCGATGACGTGCCGATCGAGGGCGCGCTTCATGTGACTTTCATCCGCTCACCATGGGCGCATGCCCGGGTCGGCGAGATCGATAGCACCGCCGCCGCGGACGTCCCGGGTGCCCGTGTATTCACGGCCGCGGACGTCGGTCTCGCCGTCAACCCGACGCCGCCCTTCATCGAGGTCGACCCTCGGATGTTCCGCCCGTTCGTCGCGTCCGACACGGCTCGGTTTGCCGGCGACATCGTCGCCGTCGTGCTCGCGCCGTCGCGGGCCGCCTCGGTCGATGCGGCCGAGCTCGTCCAGGTCGAGTACGAACCGCTCCCGGCGGTGACAGACCTCGATGCCGCGCTGCGCGGCGACGTGCTGCTGTTCGACGAGGTGGGCACAAACGTCTGTCTCCGCCACGCGCCGGAGGCGCCCGATCCCCAGCTATTCGACGACTGCGAGGTTGTCGTGCGGGGCGCAACGGTGTCTCCACGCCTCGCGGCCTGCCCGATCGAGCCGCGCGCGACGCTCGCGCAGTTCGACGACGGCCGCCTCACGATCTGGATCTCGACGCAGACACCGCACACGGACAAGATGGTGCTCGGCCTGCTGCTCGGGCTCGAGCCGGAGCAGGTGCGCGTCGTCGCGCCCGATGTCGGCGGCGGCTTCGGCGGGAAGGGTCTTGCGGTGGAGGACGTGATCGTCGCGTGGCTGGCGCGCGCCATCGGGCAGCCGGTCCGCTGGACCGAGACGCGGAGCGAGAACCTCGTGGCGATGCACCAGGGGCGTGCGCAGCGGATCGAGTTCGAGCTCGGCGGCAGTCGAGACGGGCGGGTGTCGGCGCTGCGGATCAACATCCTTCAGGACGCCGGGGCATACCCGGGCATCGGATCGTTCCTCCCGATGCTGACCGCGATGATGTCGAGCGGCGTCTACGCGATCCCGAAGATCGAGGCCGATGTGACCGCTGTCGTCACGAACACGACCCCGACGGGGCCGGTGCGCGGCGCCGGGCGGCCCGAGGCGACCCAGATGATCGAGCGGGCGATGGACATCTTCGCCGCCGAGATCTCGCTCGATCCCGCCGAGGTCCGCCGCCGCAACCTGATCGCTGCGGACGCGTTCCCATATCAGACCGCGTCCGGGGGTCACTACGACTGCGGAAACTACGTCGGCGCGCTCGACCTGGTGCTCGAGCATGCCGGTTATGACGCGCTCCGCGAGGAGCAGGCGGCCCGCCGCCAGGGCGGCGAGGCGAGGCAGCTCGGAATCGGTCTCAGCGTCTACGTCGAAATCACGAACGGGATCAACGAGACGGAGTTCGGCGCGGTCGAAATCACCGCGTCCGGTGAAGCCATCGTCCTCAGCGGCTCCCAGTCGCAGGGACAGGGTCACCAGACGACCTTCGCGCAGATCGCGGCCGAGCGGCTCGGCCTGCCGATGGAGAAGGTCTCCGTTGTTGAGGGCGACACCGACAGGGTCGCTCGAGGGACCGGCACGTACGGCTCGAAGTCGACCCAGATCGGCGGGGCCGCCGCGGCCGAGGCGGCCGAAGCGGTCGTTGAGCGGGCAAAGCAACTCGCCGCCGAGGAGCTCGAGGCGAGCGTCGAGGACATGGAGCTCGACCTCGACAAGGGACGGTTCCACGTCACCGGCGCCCCGGAGCCGGCGCTGACCTGGGCGGACCTGGCCGGCCGGCTGTCCGAGCGTGACGCGCTCGGCGAGCTGCGCGCCGAGGTCGACTTCACTGCTCCGCAGCCGACGTTCCCGTTCGGCGCCCACGTGGCAGTCGTCGAGGTCGACACGGAGACGGGCGCCGTGACGCTGGAGCGGCTGATCGCCGTCGATGACGCGGGACGCATCATCAATCCACTCGTCGCCGAAGGTCAGGTGCACGGCGGACTCGCGGCCGGCATCGCCCAGGCACTGTTCGAGGAGCTCACCTACGACGACCACGGGAATCCCCTCAACGCCACCCTCGTCACCTACCTCATGCCGGGACCGACAGAGCTGCCGTCGTTCGAGCTCGTCGAGATGGAAACCCCGACCCCGGTCAATCCCCTCGGCGCCAAGGGCATCGGCGAGTCCGGCACGATCGGCGCAACGCCGGCCGTTCACAACGCCGTGATCGACGCGCTGGCGCCGTTCGGGGTGCGGCACCTCGACATGCCGGTCAACGGCGAGCGCGTCTGGCGGGCGATCCAGAACGCGCAGGCCGGCTCGCGAGGCCAGCGATAGCTAGAGCCGATCGAGCAGATCGGCGACGGTATCGATGACCGCGTCGGGGCGGCGCGCGGCGGGCACGTCGTCGAGGATCACGTTGCCGCTGATGCCGCTGCGCACGAGCACAGTCGTGGCGCCACCCATGCGGCCCAGGGCGATGTCCATCCCCAGGTCGTCCCCGATCACGGCCACCTCGCTCGTGTCTACCCCAAGACGGCGACTGACCTCGCCGAGTGCGGCGCGGGACGGTTTGCCGAGCACGCGGGGCCGGGCGCCGGTGACCTTGGCGATCGCGGCGGTCGTCATCGCGCCGCGGCTGAAGATGATCCCGTTCGCGCCCGCGTAGCCGCGGACATAGCTGCCGGTGAGCAACGGTGCGCCGGCCAGCACCGCGCGGGCGGCGCGCTCGAGCTCGGCGAAGTCAACCTGATCGACGTGCGCGATGAACACGGCGTCGGCGTCGGCGTCATCGCCGTCGGTGACGGTGACGCCGGCGGCGACCATCCACTCGCGCACGCGCTCGGAGGCGAACAGCTGCACCGCCGAGGACCGGTGCCGACGCAGCAACCAGGCGGTGGCGCTGTCGACCGGAGTGAGGACCTCCTCGTCGGCGACTGGTAGTCCGTCCTCGCGCAGGCCGTGCGCGATCTGCGCCGACGGCACATGGCTACCGTTCGTGAACAGCACGAGCCGGCGCCCGGACGCACGAACGCGGTCGAGCACCGCGACGGCGCCCGGCTGGGGACGCGCCCGTCCGTCCGCACCTCGGTGCACGAGCGTGCCGTCGATGTCGAACACGAATCCACGAACGTGATCGAGCGCCAAAGCCTCACCCACGGCGCCAGAGCACCTTATCGCCGCCCTTGACGAGCTCGAAGTGGGTGATCGAGTCGCGGCGCGCGATCTCCTCAAGCAGCGTCACGAGCGGGGCGCGGCCGGGCCGGGCGGCGGGCGGGGGTGCCGGCCGCCCGCGTGCTGCCACCATCGCGTCGACCTGCTCCTCGGGCATCGTGAGCCGCAGCAGCAGCTCCTCCTCGGAGATCCGCGATCCGAACCGCTCGCGGGTGCCCTCAAGCGTGATTGGTTGCAGTTCCCGAAGCTGCGCGGTGTGCGGCCGTGACAGCACGCGCTCCGCGACACCGGAATCGACGGGCGCCGGGGGTGGTCCGTAGTGCCCGAGGAAATAGCGCACGGTCTCGTCGGACACGTTCATCCACCGTTCACCATCGATGACGTTCCGTGCCGCCTGGGTGGCGATGAACTGCGAGACGGGCGTGACGATGATCGGGTAACCCATCTCGGCTCGCACCCGCGCGACCTCCTCCAGCACGGCCTCGAATAGCTCCGGGCGACGGAGCTCCTCGAGCATCCGGCGCGTCGTGCTGACCATCCCGCCGGGCAGCTGATGGGTGTAGTAGACCCCGTCGAATTCCCTTGGTGTGCCACGCGTCAGCCCCTTGACGCGGGCGACCTCGCTGAAGTGCTCGGCGGTGGCGGCCGCCGCGTCGAGGTCGAGCCCATGCCCGTAGCCGGCCGCCGCCAGGTTACGCACCGTGTTCAGCACGTCCGGCTGCGAGGTCCCGCGCGACAGCGGTCCGCACGCAGTGTGAACGACGCCGAAGCCGGCCCTCACGCCTTCCAGGTACACGTACGGCGCGAGTCCGATCGTGCAGTGGCTGTGCAGCTCGAGCGGTCGGGTGCCTGCGGCCGCCAGCAGGGGCGGCGCCAACTCGCGGACGGCGTCCGGCGTGAGCAGGCCACCGGGATCCTTGAGGTAGAGCCGGTCCATGTCCCGGCAGTCGGCGAGCGCCCCCGCCCGCTCGGCATAGTAGTCATGTGTATGGACGTCGCTGATCGAGTATGTGAGCCCGATCACGACCTCATCGGCACCCTCGGCGCGCGCCATTGCGGCCAGGCGTCGCAGCCGCTCTGGATCGTTCGATGGCTCGGCGATCTGGATCCGCCGGATCCCGTTGCGGACGCACAGCTTGAACGAGAGCCGCATCACCTCCTCGTCCGCCGGCACCCAGGAGATGAACCGCATGCCCGTCGTGATGATGCCGAGCGGGGTACTCGGCATCGCAGCGCTGACGAGACGCAAGCGCTCCCACGGATCCTCGCGGTGAAAGCGCACGGACACCGCCATGTGCGTGCTCGAGGTGAAGTCGAGCGCGTGGTACCCGACGCGGTCGATCGTCGGAGCGATCGCGAGCACGTCGGGCGTTGTCAGACCCGTCGCGCTCCACAGGCTCTGATTGCCGTCCCGCACCGTCGTGTCGATGTATGCGATGTCGCGACTCATGCCAGCGCGCGCTCGAGCCAGTCGGTCGTGACCTTCGCCGCAGCGAAGTCCGGGTGCCCGAGCACGCTGAGGAGCAGGGTGCGGTTCGTCTCAACGCCCTCCACGTCGACATCGTCGAGCGCATCGAGCAGGATCGCGATCGCCCCATCGCGGTCCGGCGCGTGAGCGATCAGCTTCGCCAGGAGTGAGTCGTAGTACGGCGGCACGATCGCGCCCGGCTGGCAATGCGTGTCGACGCGCAGTCCCCGATGCTGCGGCACGCTGAACAGAGTCAGGGTGCCCGGGGACGGCTGGAAGCCCTGCGTCACGTCCTCGGCGTTGAGCCGGCACTCGATCGCGTGGCCAGCAACGGAGACGTCCTCCTGCGCGAATCCGAGTGGTCGGCCGTCGGCGATCTGGAGCTGGAGGGCGACGAGGTCCCGCCTGGTCACGGCCTCGCTGACCGGATGCTCGACCTGGATCCGGCAGTTGATCTCGAGGAAGAAGAACTCCTCCGTGACGGCGTCGACGACGAACTCGACGGTTCCCAGGTTGCGGTAGCCGATCGCGCGGGCGAACGCCACAGCCGCACCGTGGAGCGCATCGCGCGTGTGCCCCGACAGCACCGGCGCCGGCGATTCCTCGACGATCTTCTGATAGCGACGCTGCACGCTGCACTCCCGCTCACCGAGATGGACGATCGACCCGTGGTCGTCGGCGGTGACCTGCACCTCGATGTGCCGCGCGGCGGCGATGAACCGCTCGACGTACAGCCGCTCATCGCCGAACGCGGCGCTCGCCTCACTCCGGGCTAGGCCGAGCAGACTCCGCAGCTCGTCCTCGTCCTGCGCGAGCTTGATCCCGCGGCCTCCGCCACCCCCCGCCGCCTTGATCAAGAGCGGGTAACCGATATCACGAGCCTCGGCGGGCGTCGCGACTTCGTGCCCGGGGAGAATCGGCAGACCCGCTCGCCGCGCCGCCTCGCGAGCCCGCAGCTTGTCCCCGGAGAGCTCCATCACCTCCGGGGGCGGGCCGACGAACGTCACGCCATGCTCGCGGGCGCGCCGGGCGAGCGCCGGGTTCTCGGCGAGAAAGCCGTACCCGGGGTGGATCGCGTCGCAGCCGGTCCCGAGCGCCGCCTGAACGATGGTGTCGTCACGGAGGTAGCTCTGCGCCGCCGGGCCGGGTCCGATGACGACGACGCGATCAGCGACACGGGCGGCAAGCCCGTCACGATCCACCTCGGAGGCGCCGACGACCGTCTCCAAGCCGAGGCTGCGGCAGGCGGACACGATCCTCACCGCAATCTCGCCGCGGTTGGCGATGAACACCCGCCTCATGCGGGCCGGACCCGAAACAGCGGGGCCCCGTATTCGGCGAGGACGGCGTTCTCGTGGCACACCTCGACGACCGTCCCCGCGACGCCGGCAGGGATCGAGTTCATCATCTTCATGACCTCGATGATGCCGACGATCGTGTCAGGTTCGACCGTGCTGCCGACGTCGACGAACGGCGGCCTGCCCGGGCCCTCGGCACGGTAGAACGTGCCGAGCATCGGCGCCGGCACGGTCAGCAGTCCATCGTTCACCGCGGCCGATGCGGCCGACCCGGCCGGGCTTGCCGTGTTCCCGGCACCCGTCGTCTCGCCCGGACTCGCGAGCACTGGATCCGAGGATGCGGCTGAACCTCCATCGCCCCGCCGGACGTAGAGCGATAGGCCGTCGGTCTCGAGCCGCAGCTCTTCGAGCTCGGACTCGTCGATGATCCGGAGAATCTCGCGGATGTCGTCGTCAGTCAGAGACATCGCGTCGAGTCGCGCCGAAGGTGCTCATGACAAGCGACAGCGCATCCCGCGCAACGGGCTTCTGCGTGCGCTTGGGTACGGCTGTCACGGGCCGCGACTGCACGATGGACAGCCGCGCGTCGTGGTCACGCGCCCATTCGATGTCCTGGTGGGAGCCGAAGAACGCCTCGACCCGCCGCGCCACGTCGACGAGCTCGCCGATGGCGGCTCCGCCAAGGCACGGTGCGTCACGACGGGCCTCCGGGACCGGCTGGCGTACGGCACCGCGCGCTCCGTGATCGGGCACGTACTCGACGTGCTTGGAGTGGATGTGTTCGCGAACGACCTCGCGGGTCACCTTGCTCACGAGAAAGTCGTCCGGGGTGACCTCGCCACCGACGACGGCGAGCCCGAGCCCCCAGCTTGCGTTGATCGCGACCATGCTCGGGTCACCGGTCACTGGGTTGCACGTGAACATGACCCCGGATACCGCCGCGTCGACCATCAGCTGGACGGTGACGCCCATCGCGGCCGGTGCGGCGCCCGCGCCGAGGCGCGACCGATAGCTGATGGCCGGCGTGCTGTACAGGCTGACCCAACAGTCCCGCACGGCGTCGCAGACGTGATCGGTGCCGCAAACCCACAGATACGTCTCCTGCTGGCCGGCGAACGTCGCGTCCTGACTGTCCTCGCCGACCGCGCTCGAGCGGACTGCGACGGGAGGCTCGGCCACGGCGACTGCCCGCGCGAGCTCCTGATACGCGGCGCTCACCTCGGAATAGACCGCGTCCGGGAGCGGCGCCGAGCGCATCGCCTCGCTGATCTTCTGTGACGCCCCGCCGACCGAATCGACGTCGCCCGGGGACACGCGCTCCAGCGCGGCAGCGATCTCACCCTTCAGCCCCGACTCCAAAAGAAAGGCCTCAAATGCCGCCGTCGAGATGGCGAAGCCAGGCGGCACCGGGATGTCCGCTGCCAGCAGCTCGCCCAAGTTTGCGCTCTTACCGCCGAACCGCGGCTCGTCGGCGAGCCGCAGGTCGTTCAGGAGACGGCTGTACATCATCCTCATCCTCTTCCTCTCGGTGCAGCGCACATTACGCACCCGGTGCGGACAGGTTCAAGCTGGATGTGCGCGGCTGTGATCGCCGACGACTATCAGGCCGCGGTCATCGCCTCGGGCTGCGCTACAAGCTCCCGCGCGACTGCGACGATCCGCTCCAGCGTCGGCTGCGTGTCTCCTCGGCGCCACGCCAGCGCGATGCCCATCGTCGGTTCCGGTGACGCGAACCGGCGGTACACAGCCCCGGGGATCCTCAGGCTCTTCGACCGTCCGGACATGATGAACGACACGCCGGCGCCCTCGGCGACCGCCGAGACGATCCGCTCTTCCTCCGGCTCGAACCGCGCCAGCGGTGGCCATGGAGGCTCACCGCACACCTCGCGGCGGACCTCCCGCCACGCCCCCGGACCGTGGCTCTCCGGCCACCACACGAGCGGTTCGCCACGAAGATCCGCCGGCCGGATCGTCGTCCGCCTCGTCAATCGGTGGCGCGCCGGCAGGACGCACACGAGCGCCTCGCGGCCGAGGAGCAGCTCCTCAAGCCCGGGATCCTCGAGCGGAGGACGAACGAAGCCGACATCGATCTCGCCGGCGTGGAGTTGCTCGACATGCAGCATCGTCGTCCCCAGCTTCAGCTCAAGCTCGACCTCCGGATATCTCGTCCGGTAAGCATCGACAATCGCCCCCGGAGTGCCGCCCGTCAGCGAGCGCGTCAGGCTGACCCGCAGGCGGCCACGTTGGCCGCTCGCAGCGGCGCGGGTGATGGCGGCTGCGGCGTCCGCCCGGGCCAACAGCTCGCGGGCCTCCCGCAGCAGCGCCGTACCGGCCGCGGTGAGCGTCGCGCCACGGCGGTTGCGGTCGAACAGGCTCACGCCGAGCTCGGCCTCGAGCGAACGGATGTGCTGGCTGACGCTCGGTTGGGCCAGGTGCAGCCGGTCGGCGGCGCGGCGGAAGTGCAGCTCTTCGGCGACGACCACGAACGAGTGCAGCTGCCGCAGCTCCATTGACAGATGATAGGCGTTGCCTCTCACAGCAGTGCGAATTCGGTCTTGATCGCGGCCGCCGATTGCGCCTAACGTGGGCGTTCCAGCACGAGAGGAGAGTGGATATGGCGACCGCTGAACGTCAGGTGCGGGGCTTCGCGAGCCCGTTCGAGGTACCGGTGCCGGAGGGCTGCGAGGGGTGGGAGTCGATGTATCCCTACTACGCGCTGTTCAGCCACGAGCGGCGGGCGTCCGAGGAGGCGCGCGGCTGGTTCCGAGACGGGATGCACTTCCCGGAGCCGATGTATCCGTTCGACTTCGTCACCGCCGACTCGCCGTACATGAGCCTCGGTCAGGCGAACGCGCGCATCTTCGTGCTGCCGCCCGCCCTCGGGATCGACCACCGAGTGCTGTACGGGTGGGTGTACATGAGCTCCGTGCCGGTCACCGACCCGGCTGAGATCGGGCGCCGAGCAGAGCTGTTTCAGCGTCGAGCCGGCTTCTACTTCCAGAACTGGGACGAGCTTTACGGTAGGTGGCAGACGAAGGTCGAGGAGGCGATCGCGGCGCTCGACGCGCTAGCCGTGCCGGAGCTGCCGGAGATCGAGGACGAGGCGGTCGTCACCGAAGGCCGCGGCGTCGGGTCGACGCACACACTGCTCGTTGCCTACAACCGCCTGCTCGAGAGCGTCGACCTCATCTGGCAGTACCACTTCGAGTTTCTGAACCTGGGCTACGCGGCGTACCTCGTGTTCTACGAGCTGTGCAAGCAGCAGTTCCCGGACATCGAGGACCAGACGATCGCGCAGATGGTCTCAGGCGTCGATGTCGTGCTGTTCCGCCCGGACGCGGAGCTCCAGCGCCTCGCCGAGAGCAGCCATCGCCGCCGGGGTGGCGGACGCGGTACTGAGCGCCCCGACCGAGGCCGCGCTCCGCGAGGCGCTCGCCACGTCCGAGGGCGGACGGCGGTGGCTCGAGGACTGGGATTCCGTGAAGCAGCCCTGGTTCAACTACTCGAACGGGAACGGCTTCTACCACCACCATCGCTCGTGGATCGATGACACGAGCGTCCCGCTCGGCCATCTCCGCAGCTACATCTCTCGGCTGCAGGAGGGTCAGAAGATCGCTCGGCCGCTCGAGGCGGTTCGGGAGACGCGGGACCGGATCACGGCCGAGTACCGGAACCTCCTGCCGGAAGACGTCATCGCAGCGTTTGACCAGAACCTCGGATTGGCCCGGCTGGTGTTCCCGTACGTCGAGAGCCACAACTTCTACGTCGAGCACTGGTACCACACGATCTTCTGGAACAAGGCGCGGGAATTCGGCGCTCTGCTGGCTCACCACGACATGCTCGAGGACGCGGAGGACATCTTCTATCTCCAGCGTCACGAGGTGCTCGACGCGCTGGTCGATCTTCGCCTCGCCTGGGCCGCTGGCTCAGAACCGCGGGGCGTGCGCTACTGGCGGCCGATCGTCGCCGAGCGTCGGCGGATCATGGAGTCGATGCGGCGCTTCTCCCCGCCACCGGCGCTCGGGGCGGTGCCGGAGACGATCAGCGAGCCAATGACGAATCATGTTGTGGGGGATCACGACCGAGCGCGTGCGCGAGTGGGCCGTCCGGCGCGGCGGAGGCCACGTCGACGCTGACCGGCTTCGCCGCATCGCCCGGCGTTGTCGAAGGCTCGGCCCGGGTGGTGCTCGATTTGCGAGCGCTCGGCGAGCTCGAGCCAGGCGAGATCCTGGTGGCGCCCATCACCTCACCGAGCTGGACGCCGGTATTCGGGAAGATCGCCGCCGCCGTCTCGGACATCGGCGGGATCATGTCTCACGCGGCAATTGTCTCGCGGGAGTATGGGCTGCCGGCGGTCGTCGGCACCGGGACCGCCACGAGCCGGATCAGGACCGGTGACCGGTTGCGTGTCGACGGCCGCGCCGGCACGGTGACGATCCTGTGAGCGATGCCCGCTTTGACGCGGTCGTCCTTGGCGGCGGTCACCACGGGACGATCATCGCTCCCTACCTGGCACGCGCCGGCCTGTCGGTGCTCGTGCTGGAACGGAGCGCCCATCTGGGTGGCGGTGCGTGCACGAGCGAGGGCCCGGCGCCGGGGTTTCTGATGAATCACTGCAGCCACTGGACGCGGTTCTATGGACACCCGGCCTACCGCGACTTCGCGCTGCACGACGAGGGGCTTCGCTACGTCTTCCCCGAACAGAACGAGGGGATGATCTTCGACGACGGCTCCTCGCTGATCGGTCATTCCGCGTACCGCGTCGTCGATCCGGCGACCGGCCGTCAGGAACGTTCAGAAGAGAACATCAGGGCGACCTGGGAGCAGATCGCCCGCTTTTCGGCTCGGGACGCCGAGACGTACCTGCAGCTGCTCGACGCTCACGAACGGCACTGGAAACAGGCCTTCCGCCGGCACCGTTTCAGCCCACCGCCGCCGTGGGGTACCCCCGATCCGCTCGAGCAGCTGCTCGATGTCCCGGGCACGCACCTGCACCCCGTGCACCAGTTCATGACGCTCGGGCAGCTGGCCAGGGATTTCTTTGAGAGCCCCGAACTGCAGACCCTGTTCGTCCGCGCCGCCACCACGTCCACCGGCTGCTTTCCTGACGACGTTCCGGGGTTGCAGGGGCTGATCCATTGTCTCCCTCTGACGCTGTCTTTCGAGCCGGCCGCGATCGCGATCGGCGGGAGCCAGGCGATCACCGACGCGCTGGTGGCGGCCGGGAGCCGACTGGGCGTCCAATACGAGACGAGCCGGGAGGTCGATCGCATCGTCGTCGAGGGCAACCGGGCCACAGCCGTGGAGCTCGTCGACGGAACGCGGATCGAGGGCGAGCTCGTGATCAGCAATCTCGGTCTGCCGCTCACCGTGCTGCGGCTCCTGCGCGACCTGGACGTCGATGCCGCGCTGCGCCGCCGCGTCGGCAACATCCATTACGACCGTGGGCAGCTGTTCTGGGCCAACCTGGCGATCCACGAGCCACCGCGGTACCTGGCCGAGCTGGACAACCCGGGGGTCGGCGCGCAGCCCCGCCTCTACTGGGGCCCCAAGGACCTCGACTACCTCCACCTTCGGTATCAGCCGGAGATCCACCTGAACGGATTCGCGAGCCGACCGTATGTGCTGTGCTCGGTCGACAGTCTCTGGGATCAGACACGCGCTCCCGCAGGCAGCCACATCGTCGGCGTCGAGGAGTTTGCGGCGCCGAGACGAATCGTCAGCTCAGACCGGTGGCGTGAGATCAAGGATGCGTTCAGCCGGCACCTGCTCGAGCGCTGGGCCGCGTACGCGCCGAACATGACCGCGGAGAACGTCATCGCGATGCGGGTATACGGACCGGACGACATCGAACGGGAGCGGCCGAACATGATCGAGGGTGGCTACTCCACCGCCAGCACGATCGCGTCGCAACTGGGGCGCTTTCGCCCGGTGCCTGGGCTGAACGGGTATCGGGTGCTGCTGGAGAACCTGTACGACTGTTCTGCGAACCTCCACTCCGGGCCGGGAATCGGACGGGGATCGAGCTACAACTGCTTCCAGCAGATCGCGCTCGATCTGCGGTTGGAGCACGCCTCGGTTGCGGCATGAGCGATCGCCGTCTCGCCGGCAAGCGAGTGCTGGTGACCGGGGCCGGGCACGGGCTGGGCCGGGCGTTCAGCGTGCACCTGGCCAGTCTCGGCGCGTCCGTGATCGGCTGCGACATCGACGAGCCGGTGCTGCACGAGACCGAGACGCTGGCCGGACAGCACGGCGACACGGTTGTGACGGTGGTCGCCGACGTCAGCTCCTCGGAGCAGACGTCGAGACTGGCGTCGTTCGCAGTTGAGCGGGTGGGCGGCCTCGACGCGCTCGTCAACAACGCTGCCGTCGTCGCCGGTTTGCATCGGCGGCCGTTCGAGGAGATCGCCGAGGCGGAATGGGATCGCGTACTGGCGGTCAATCTGAAGGGCGCATGGCTGTGCGCCAAGGCACTCGTGCCGCTCCTGCGCTCGGCCGGCGGCGGGGCGATCGTCAACCTCGCCTCGGAGGTGGCGCTCTCCGGGTCCCCCGGGCTCGCGCACTACGTCGCGTCGAAGGCCGCGGTTCTCGGGTTGACGAGGGTGATGGCGCGCGAGCTCGGTCCCGACGGCATCCGCGTCAACGCGCTCGCGCCGGGGTTCACCGCCACGGAGGGATCGAGCGGCCTCACCGGCGCGGACGGATACGACGTCAGCGGGACCCCGCTCGGCCGCGTCGGGCAGCCATCGGATCTGCTCGGTGCGCTCACCTTCCTGATCTCGGACGACAGCGCGTTCGTGACCGGCCAGACGCTGCTCGTCAACGGCGGGCGGCTGCTCCGCTGACGCGGCGGGCGGGGTGGCGACCAGACATGTGGTCCGCGCTCAGGGTGCGGGGAGGAGTGTGACCACGCCCGCTGTCCCGTCGACTCGAAGCATCTGACCAGTGCGAATCTGCGAGCTGGCGCGCCCCGTGCCCACGACCGCAGGCAGCCCATACTCACGACACACGATCGCGGCGTGCGACATGACGCCGCCGACGTCCGTGACGGTCGCCCTGATCTTCGAGAAGATCGGCGCCCACGCGGGCGAGGTGCTGCCACACACGAGGATTTCGCCGTCGCGGATGTCAGCGATTTCGGCCACCGAACGCACGACTCTCGCCGGTCCCTCGACCACCCCGGGCGACGCAGCGGCACCATTGAGTTCGGTGCCGCCGTCCTGCTGGCGGGCCCACTCCCGGACGCGCTCCGTCGTCACGCCCCAGAGCATGACCGTCATCGGGTCGGTGATCGCTTCGGGCGTGACGCCGAGGGCCGGAGGAGGCGTCCACTCCGCCAGCCGCTCGAGGATCTGCTGGCGGCGCGCGACGATCGGCGGCCAGTGCTGGGGACCGAGCGGCTGTCCCCCGGTCGCCCACGTCAGCACGAGCTCGTCAAGCGCGGAGGCGACCTCGTGGCGGGACAGCTGGAAGATGTCCTCGCCGTCCTCGAGGAACCCGTGTTTGGCGAGCACTGCGCCGAATTCACGCACCTTGTTCCACCACTTGGTGAGGAACCAGTAGTCGCAGAAGAACTTGTGCTCCTCGACATACGGAAAGACCATCCGCGACAACGCCAGCAGATCGTTCCACGGCCCCCGTGTCTCCTCGTCGAGCAGCGCCCCGTACTCCTCCGCGAGCCGGTCGCGCTCACGCTCGATCTCCTCGGTCGGCCGCTCGATCTGCTCGCCGGCGCGCAGCGCCGCGACGTGCCCGATCAGCGCCGCGTAAGGAATGCTCGGGTCGTCGAGCCAACTGCGGTAGTAGTGGTAGAGACCGTCACCGGTGGCCATGTTGAACCACGGATTCTTGACCTGCTCGAGCTCGGCGAGCCAACCCTGGCCGGCCTCGCTCTGCCTCAGCTCCGCGTCGATCTCGTCCGGGCTGCGGCCCTCGACGAACGCACCGTCGACGCCGGTCGCCAAAGCCAGTCTCGCCAGCCGCCGTAGCTCGGCGTCGGGCTTGAACAGCAGCACGTCGATCCCAGCCACCATCTGGGCGATGTGCTGGTCCGGGATGTCCGGCAGCTGGGCCTTGCAGAGCTCGGCGAACGTCGCGTACGCGCCATACCCGAGCAGGAGGAACTCAAAGTGGTGCTGCCACATCATGTCGCACATCCGCAGGCACCGGCCGTACGCGTTGAGCAGTTCGTAGAACGCGGTGTTGCGATCTTCGCCGAACGCCACCTCGTCGGGCTCGTACTCGGGGAGGTCGGGCACGACGAGCTCGCCGAGCTCGCCGATCAGTGCCTCCATTTTCCAGCGCCACTTGGGGTACAGCTCGCTCCAGTTCGCGTAATAGTGGCCGGCGCGCTTCTGGAAGAACTCGGCGCGCTCGGCGATCTTCGCCGGGTCGGTGACCGGGTTGCCCGAGATGTAGATGTAGCCGTTGACGGCGCGGTAGTCGATCCCCATTGCCGGGGGGACGGCGAACACCCGGTTCTGCCACGCCCCGACCGCCTGGTAGGGGGAATCGATGCAGATCGCGTCGAACGCGGGCATCGGCACGGGGAAATGCATCGAGTTCCAGAACCAGAACCGGTTCTCATCCGTGTCACGACGCCGCTCATCGAACAGCGCGTAGTACGGGTACATCTCCTGCCAGCCCTCACAGCCCGGAGGCGTCTCAATCGAGAAGGGACTGGGAAATGCGCCGAGTGCCGGCGTCGCGCTGACCATACGAACCTCCGTCTCTCTCCAATCGGTCGCCTCGCCGCGGGCTGGGCTCGACCCGCTCTGTATACGGGACGCGCTCCCCCCAAGTCAACCGCGCTTGCCGGTCCGCGCACCCCCGCTTGCGCACCGATGCCCGGTTCCCGCGGTGGCCCCGAGGGCGCGAATAGGATCGTGCGGCTGCCGACGACGCGTTAGGAGGAGAGAGATGGCAAGGATTCTGCTCGTGCACGGTGCGTTCGCTGGCGCGTGGTGCTGGGAGCCGGCGTTACCTGGTCTACGGGACGGCGGCCATATCGTCGAGACGCTCGATCTACCGGGCGCGGGTGAGGACACGACGCCGGTTGCCGAGGTCACGCTCGACGCCTACGGCAAGAAGATCTGCCAGGTGCTGTCCGATGGTCCGCCGGCGATCCTCGCCGGGCAGAGCATGGGTGGCATGGCGATCACCCAGGCGGCGGCGCGCTGCCCCGAGCACGTGGGGGCGCTCGTGTACATCGCCGCCTTTGCGCCGGCCGAGGGCCAGAGCCTCGTCGAGCTCGTCTCCTATCCCGAGGCCGCCGGCGATCAGGTGCAGGCCAACGTCATCGTCGAGGGCGATCCTCCCTCTGGCCGCTTGACCCGCGACGGTGCGGTCGCGGCGATGCTCGGCTGCTGCACCGAGGAGCAGGTGGACTGGGCGGCGCCGCGGCTCGGGTCTCAGCCGGTCGCGCCATGGGAAGGGACGATCGTCGTCGAGGACAGCGCACGGGCCGCATTCGAGGCGCTGCCCCGGGCGTATATCTACTGCGGCTCTGACCACTCGATCCCGCCGCCGATGCAGCGTCGGATGCTCACCGAGCGCGGCTGCGACCCCGTGGTCGAGATCGATGCCGACCACTGGCCATGGCTGTCGCGGACCGACGAGTTCGTGAGCGCCATGAACGAGATCATCAGCAAGGTGGCGTAGCGGGTCGCACCGATCGACAAGAAGGCCTGCACGCGATGGCTGGACTGACCTGCCGCCCGGCGATAGCTTGGCCGGTGCCGTCGGAGCGAGAGGAGAAGCGATGCCGGAGATCGAGCTGCTGGCGCTGTACTGGACGATTGCCGGCCCGGCCGACGTGCACGTCGGGCGTGAATGGAGCACGTTTGAATGGCGGGACCGCTGCGCCGAGGCGGCGCGCGTCGGCTTTGCGGGCATCGGGCTGTGGCACGCGGACATCGAGCACCAGCTCGAGACGCGGTCGCTGCGGGAGATGAAGGAGATCTTCGACGATGCCGGGCTGCGCTACCTGCAATTGGAATTCCTCGCCGACTTTTTCGTGGCGCCCGGCGATCCGCTGCGCGCCGAGTCCGACAAGCGCCGGCAGCTGTTGTTCGAGGCGGCGGCGACCCTCGACGCCCATCACATCAAGGTCGGGAACATTCCCGGCACGCAGTGTGATCTCGGCCAGTTGACCGACGCGTTTGGCGAGCTCTGTGAGGACGCGGCGCGTCACACACGGGCGACGGTCGTCTACGAGTTCATGCCGTTCGACGTGAACGTCAACTCGCTTGATGCGGCCCTCCAGGTGGTGGAGGGGGCCGCACAGCCCAATGGCGGCCTGGCAATCGATACCTGGCATATGGCCAAGCTGGGAATCGGGCCCGATGAGCTGCGGCGAGTCCCGCTTCGGTACCTCAGCTGGGTCGAACTCTCCGATGGCCAGGTGCAGAACATGGACGACCTCGTTGACGAGACCGTCAACCATCGGCGTCTCCCCGGAGAGGGCGAGTTCGACCTCCCCGGCTACGTCAACGTCTGCCAGGACATGGGCTACGCCGGGCCCTGGGGTGTGGAGGTGCTCTCCGAAGCGCTGCGCAACCTCCCCATCGACCAGGAGTTCGAACGGGCGTACGAGACGACCATCGCGCAGTTCCACGCCGGAGTCGCATAGGGAGTGGCCGCTCCCGCGACGACGACTCGACAGGAGGAAGACATGGCAGAACTGGACACCGACCGGCTCGTCTGGATGTACACACAGATGCTGCGGATCCGCGAGTTCGAGGAGCGCGTGAAGAGCACCTTCGAGAAGCACCCCGGCGTGATCCGCGGTCATACGCACCTGGCCGACGGCGCCGAGGCGTCGATCGTCGGCTCGCTCGCGGCGATCGAGGCCGACGATCAGCTCATGGCGACGTATCGTTGCCACGGCTATCCGATCGCCCTCGGCACCGATCCGAGGGCGATCATGGCCGAGATCTACGGCCGCCAGGACGGCCTGTGCGGTGGCTACGGCGGTTCGATGCACCTGTGCGACCCGGACCGGGGCTTCATGGGCACGTCCGGGATCGTCGGCCAGGGGATCCCGCAGGCGACGGGCGTCGCGTTCGCGGCACAGCTCCGGGGTCGATCCCACCCACCGCAGGTCGTCCTCTGCTTCTTCGGCGACGGCGCGTCGAAGCAGGGCGCGTTCCATGAGTCGCTCAATCTCGCGTCGCTGTGGAAGCTGCCGGTCGTCTACATCATGGAGAACAACAGCTACAACGTCGGCACCCGCGTCGAGCAGGAGGACGCCAACGCGGCCGCCGGCGAGCCGCTGTCGGTCAAAGCCACTGCGTACAGCATGCCCGGCGTCACCATCGACGGCGGAGACCCGGTGGCCGTGCACGAAACCGTCAGTGCGGCCGTCAGCCGCGCCCGCCGCGGCGAGGGCCCGACGTTGGTGGAATCCAAGGTCTATCGGCTTTCTGCCCACGGCAACCTGATCGCGCCGCCGGGGGTTCCGCTGCACTACCCCGAGCACGAGGCGATCACGGTGTTCGGCAACCGCGAGGAGTATGAGGCCGCGCTCCGCGGCGATCCGGTCCCCCGGTTCCGGATGCGCCTCGTTGAGCAGGGGACACTCAGCCCGGAGGGCGCCGACCGGATCGCACAGCAGGTCACTGACGAGATGGACGCCGCCGTCCAGTTCGCCCTCGACAGCCCGTTCCCGGCGCCCGAAGCGGCCCTCAACTTCATCTACGCCTGACCGCGAGGAGAGACACGATGGCACGAGAGATCCCTTACATCGCGGCCGTTCAGGAGGCGATCAGCCTCGAGATGCAGCGGGACGAGACCGTGGTGTTCTACGGCCAGGACGTCGCACCCAGCGACGAGGACCCGCTGGTGCAGGCGTTCGGTCGCGACCGCGTCCGGGTGTCGCCGATTTCGGAGACTGCCGAGATCGGAATGGCGACGGGGCTCGCGCTTGCCGGCTACCGGCCGATCGTGGAACTGCTGATGGCCGAGTTCATGCTGGTGGCGATGGACCAGGTCGTCAATGAGGCGCCTCGCTTTCGCTACATGAGCGGCGGACGGGTCAAGGTCCCGCTCGTGCTGAAGGCGGGCTACGGCTTCACCGCGGGCTGGGCTGGACAGCACACCGGTTCGATCTACACGATGTTCGCGGGGATCCCGGGACTCAAGGTCGTGCTCCCCGCCACCCCCGCCGACGCCAAGGGCCTGATGGCGAGCGCCGTTCGCGATGACAACCCGGTTATCTACCTGATGCACTATCTGCTTGTGCTCGAGCATGGCGACGTGCCCGAGGGCGAGTACGTCGTGCCCATCGGCGAGGCGGCGATCCGCCGGCCCGGATCGGACGTGACCATCGTCGCCACGGGCTGGACCGTGGGCAAGGCACTCGCGGCCGCCGAAGCATTGGCGGGCGAAGGCGTCGACGCCGAGGTGATCGATCCACGCTCGCTCCAGCCGCTCGACATGCCGTCGATTCTCGCCTCGGTCGAGAAGACCGGCCACCTCGTGATCGCCGACCAGGCGACCCGGCACGCCTCGGCCGCCTCGATCATCGCCGCGGAGGTCGCCGAGCACGGATTCGGGAGCCTCAAGGCGCCGATCAAGCTGGTCACCGCACTCGATGCGACGGTTCCCTACAGCGAGCCGATGGAAGCGTTCGTTCTGCCGAACGAGGCAAAGATTGCGGATGCGGTTCATCAGGTACTGGGGTCCGCGCCCGTTGCCGGCGTCAGTGGCCCGTAGCGAGAGCGGCGGCGAGAAGAGCGTGCCGCGCTCACCGGCGAAGCTCGACGCGCAGAGCGTCGCGGACCTGCTGGCAACGATGTGGCGGATCCGTTGCTTCGAAGAGCGCGTTGCGCAGCTCAAGCGCAGCCTGCAGGTTCACGGGCTCATTCACCTGAGCATTGGTGGCGAGGGTGTTGCGGCCGGGGTGTGCCGGCGGCTGCGTGACACCGATGCCGTGTACAGCGGCCACCGCGCTCACGGCCACGCGATCGCCAAGGGCACGCCGCTGGATCGGATGATGGCCGAGCTGATGGGAAGAGTCGACGGCCTGTGCCGCGGCCTTGGCGGATCGATGCACATCGTTGACCGAGAGCGCGGGTTCATGGGCGCGACCGGAGTCGTCGGTGGCAACCTGCCACTCGCGCTCGGTACCGCCCTCGCCGCCAGATACCGCCGCAGCCAGGACATCACGGTCGTCTTCTTCGGCGACGGAGCAGTCCAGGCCGGTCACTTCAACGAGACCGCGAACCTGGCGGCGCTCTGGCAGCTCCCGCTGATCTTCGTCTGCGAGAACAACGGCTTCGCTGAGTTCACGCCACGCTCGGCACACACGGTGGTCGAGCGCGTGAGCGACGTCGTCGCGCCGTACGGGTTCGACTGCGAGACGATCGACGGCAGCGACGCCGCCGCCGTGTGGAGCGCGTTCGGCGAACTGGAGACCCGGGGGCGCGCTGGCGAAGGCCCGTTTCTGCTCGAGTGCCTCACCCACCGCCGACGAGGGCACTACGAAGGCGACGCGCAGGAGTATCGCGACGTGCTCGTCGACGAAGAGTGGCAGCGGCAGGACCCAATCGCGCGGTTTGAGCACTCAGCGGTCGAGCACCAGTGGCTGGATGCGGGGGCGATCGACGCGATCCGCGAACAGGCCGCGTCGGCGGTCGAGGCGGCGGTGCAGTTCGCGCGCGCCAGCCCCTGGCCTGAACCCAGCCTCGCGGAGGAGATGGTCTACGCGTGAGCGAGCGATCCGAGATCACGTTCATCGAGTCGATCCGGCGGACGCTCGCCCAGGTGATGCGCGAGGACGATCGCATCATCGTGCTCGGCGAGGACGTCGCCGAAGGTGGTCCGTATCAGGCCACGGCCGGCTTGGCAGAGGAATTCGGCCGCGAGCGGGTCCTCAATACGCCGATCAGCGAGGGGGCCGTCTGCGGCGTGGCGATCGGCGCCGCGCAGGCGGGGCTGCGGCCGATCGTCGAAATCATGTTCATCGACTTCATCACCCTCGCGCTCGATCAGCTCGTCAACCAGGCAGCGAAGGCTCACTTCATGTCCGGCGGTCAGCTGTCGGTGCCCCTCGTCCTGCGCACCCAAGGTGGAGCCGGCGGGCGCAGCGGAGCGCAGCATTCTCAGAGCCTCGAGGCCTGGCTGACACATGTCCCTGGACTGAAGGTGGTGATGCCCAGCTCCGCCGCCGACGGCGCGGGCCTGCTGCGGTCCGCAATCGCCGACCCGGGCCCGGTTGTGTTCGTCGAGAACAAGTCGATCTACTTCCGTCGCGAGTCGCGCCCGGACCCGGACAGCACGCCGGTGGCGATCCCGCTCGGCGAGGCGAACGTCTTACGATCTGGCAGCTCGCTGACGATCATCGCCACGTCACGGATGGTGGCGGACGCGCTCGCGGCCGCCGAGCAGCTCGCGCGCGACGGCGTCGAGGCGGAGGTGATCGACCCGCGGACGCTCGTCCCACTCGACCTCGACACCCTCGCCCGTTCGCTACAGAAGACCGGCCGTGCTGTGATCGCCCACGAGGCGGTGACGGTTGGCGGGTTCGGTGCCGAACTCGCCGCGCAGCTTCAGGACGCAGCGTTTGACTCGCTGGAGGCTCCGATTCAGCGCGTCGGGGCACCGTTCACGCCGGTGCCGGTGAGCCCACCGCTTGAGGATGCCTTCCGCCCGGGTGTCGACGAGATCCTGGCGGCGGCCCGGGTGGTGATCGAATGGGATCAACCGGTCGACACGGTGGGAGTGTGACCTTCACCGTCAAGTGCCAACAGGGTCGCGCCGGGCATCCGCGCCATGACGCCGCGATGCCTCAGGACGATCTCCAGGTTCACGAGCGACAGGCGCGCGTGTTCACGCCCGAGTGCGTCAGCACGGGCCCCCTCCCGGCGCTCGATCGCGTCGATCAACGCGAGGTGCTGGCGGTGGGCGACGACGAGGATTTCGCGGGACTCCGGCAGCTCAGCATGAGCGAGCACGAACGCGCTCGGGCTGGCGAACGGCAGCAGCAGGATGTTCTCAAGCGAGCGCTCAAGCAGCGGACTGCGCGCCATCGTCAGCAGGCGCTCGTGGAAGCTCTCGTTCAGGGCGACGAACCGTTCGAACGACTCGTAATCGGCCTGGTGGACGAGTTGCTGCGTCGCCTCGCTGATCTCGTTCAGACATCGGATATCTCCCTGCGTCGGGCCACGCTCAGCCGCGAACCGGGCCGCCGTGCCCTCGAGTACACCACGCAGCTCGATCGCGTCGCGAATGTCGTCCCTCGTGAACTCCCGGACCGCGTACCCCCCGCGGGTCAGGGTTCGCAGCAGACCCTCGTGCTCGAGTTCGGCGAGCGCCAACCGCAACGGCGTACGCGAGACACCGAGCCGCTCAACCAGCGGGAGCTCCGACATGCGCTCCCCGGGCGCGAATTCACCGCTCAGAATCAACTCCCGCAGCCGCAGCTGCGCCCTCATGATGTGGGTTCGGTTCGCGGACTTGGCCAAGGTGTACGGGCCCCGCGGCGACTTTACCGTCCGGCACTCGCTGCATGCAAGATGACGGCTCCGTCATCCACAAAGGCTGATTTTTGGGTGTCTACAACTCTTTCTTGCATGCAGGTACGGCGCGAATTAGTATCAGCCATCGCCTCGCCAGACAGGGCGGGCCATACCTTCATCAGGAGAGGAGAGGGTAAGGATGTTCCACGTCTCGGGGCGCGCGCGCCCGGGCCTGGCACTGATCACGGTGCTCGGGTTGTTGGTGGTGCTTGCGGGCTGCGGCAGTAGCAGCTCGAGCAGCAGTTCAGCAGGGGGCGGCGGAGGTGCGACGTCGAGCACGTCCGCGGCCAGCAGCACCGGCAGCACGGGGTCGGCTGACGTCTCGAAGTGCGGATCGAAACCCGGCGTCAAGGCGACCGGCACACCGATCAACGTCGGCACGATCGACACGAAGCAGCCGGGCACGGACTTCAGTGACGGTCCGAACATGATCCAGGCGTACTTCAGCTGCGTCAACGACAACGGCGGTGTCAACGGACACCCCCTGAAGCTGTTCATTGAGTACGACCAGACGCAGCCGGCGCAGGTCGCGGCCGCGGCGAAGCAGCTCATCCAGAACGATCACGTGGTCGCGATCGACGGCGTCTTCGATCTGCTCGAGTGCACGGTCAACCAGGCCTACTGGAAGCAGCTCGGCATCTACGAGATGGACGCCGGGATCGCGCCCGAGTGCTGGTCGACGCCGAACAGCGCGGCGGTCAACATGGGGCCGCGGTATAGCTCGGACGGCGCGACCCAGTACGGGCTGAGCCAGCATCCGAACAAGGTCGTGTTCGTCCAGTCCAATGTGCCTGGGACCGGGTATATCGCGGCCGGCCCGAAGGCGCTGGCGGACGCGGCGCATGTTCCGATCACCGAGCTGACGGAGAACGTGCCGATCAACGACGCTAGCTCCGTGGCGCTCGACCTGGTGAACAAGGCCGGCTCGAACGGGTGGGTTGTGCTCAACTTCACTCCGCCCGAGGCGCTCGTGATCCTCCAGGCCGCGCAGAAGCTCGGGCTCGAGGACCGGGTCAAGGGCTGGGGTTGCTCGACGCCGTGCAACACCGACTTCCTGGCCAAGGCTCTGGGACCGAAGTGGAACCACAAGCTGTTCGTCAACGCGGAGCTGACCTCTCCCGATGACCACAACGGACCGGAGATGCAGCTCTACAAGGCGATCCTCGCCAAGTACGGCTCAAGCGTTGCCGGCGGGCTCGGCTCGTTCAGCCAGATGGGCTTCCTGCTCGGCAAGTTCCTCACCAACGCGCTCCAGCAGATGAAGGGGCCGTACACGATGAAGAACGTCAACACCGCGATCAAGGCAATCAAGGACCAGAAGACGGAGTTGCTGTGTCAGCCGTGGGTGTACGGCGACTACCCGCTGCACATCCCGAACAACGCGGACTTCACCACCACCCCGGAGAACGGGAAGATGGTGACGGCACAGCAGTGTTTCAACATCTCTGCTGCCGACCCGCAGATTGCGGCGTATCGTAAGGCCGCAGGAACGGCACCGTCGACGAATCCGCCGACGAGCTAGGAGGACGGCACTGCAACCGCGATCAGGGCGCGTGAACCCATATGCCCAGCCTGACTGACCTCGAGCAGTTCCTCGTCACGGGGCTGTCACTCGGAGGGGTGTATGCCCTGTCAGGCATCGGCATGGTCGTGCTGTACCGAGCGACCGGAGTGCTGAACCTGGCATTCGGGGCGGTCGGCGCGATGGGCGCCCTGATCGCATGGCAACTGATCAACCACGCCGGCCTTGGGTTCTGGCCGGCGTCGTTGATCGGCGTTCTATCCGGCGGGTTAATCACGCTCGTCTACGGAATGGTGTTCGGGCCCGCGCTCGCCGGACGCGACCCGCTGGTCAAGGCCGCGGCGACGCTCGGCCTGACGCTGATCCTGCTCGGGGTGATGGACCTGCTGTGGCCATCGAGCGGTGGCGCGTCACGGGCGCTCACGATCCCGACGGACAACAACACGTTCCAGGTTGGTGAGATCTCAGTCACGTATACGAACGTGATCGCGCTCGCGCTTGGGTTGGCGATCACGATCGTCACCGGCGCATTCCTGCGCTTTACCAAGACAGGCACGGCGATGCGCGCGATGGCGAACGACCGAGAGATCACGGCGACGCTCGGCGTCCGCGTCCGCCGCGTTGAGGCGAACGCGTGGTTCGGCTGCGGCGTGCTGTCGGGGATCGCAGGCGTGCTGTTGGCGGACCTCGTCGCGCTCGATGCCACGAGCCTGACGTTCCTCGTCATCTCGTCGCTCGCCGCGACGTTGATCGCGCGCCTGCGGTCAATCGTGATCACGTTCTTCGCCGCGATCATCATCGGGCTTGTGACAGCGGAGCTGACGCCCGTTTCCTCGCTCAGCAACTATCGCGATATGACGCCTTTCGTGCTCGCGGCGATCGCGCTCTTGATCCTCAACCGACGCCGCGTGATCTCCGTCGGCCGCCAGGGGATGTAGGCCCGGCGTGGAATCCGCCAGCGTCAAGAGCACCGCCGACGAGACTGACACGGAGACTGACACCGCCACGCCCGAGTCAGCAATTGCGCGGCGACCGCGGGGCCGGATGCCGCAGCCGCGTGCCTTCGTCCGACCGCTCGTGATCGCCGCGGTGCTGCTCGTCGTTCTGCTGGCGGTCCCTTCGATCTTCAGCGTCTACTACGTCGACGCCTGGACTCAGGTGGCGATCTACTCGATTGTCACGCTCGGGCTCGGACTGTTGGTCGGACGTGTCGGGATGGTGTCTCTCGGCCAGGGCGCGGTGCTGGCGATGGGCGCTTGGGTGGCGGCACGTCTGCTGTTTGCTACCGGTCTGTCCTTCCCGATCGTGCTCCTCGCCGCCGGGCTGATCACGATGGTGCTCGGCACGCTCGTCGGCCTTCCCGCATTGCGGATGAGCGGCCTGTACCTGGCGTTGATCACATTGATGCTGGCGGGCGCCATCACGGTCGCACTCGACACCATCAACTTCCCCAACGGCGGTCATGGCTTCACCGGCTATAACGGCGCGAGCGTTCATATCCAGGCGATCCGCCGGCCGAGCGCCGCCACCACCGATCCAGCGTTCTTCCGCTACTCGGTGATCGTCGCAATCCTCATGTTCCTTCTCGTGCTCGTGCACATCCGCGGCAAGCCGGGCCGAGCGTGGGCAGCGATCCGGCAGAGCGAATCTGCGGCTCTGGCGGCCGGGATCAACACGACGTTCTACAAGCTGTGGGCGTTTGCCCTCGCCTCATTCGTCACCGGCGTCGCCGGTGGACTTGTGGCGGCCAGTTTCCGGTATCTGAACTCACTGACGTTCGCAACCCAGGACTCGATCACGCTGTTGGCGGTCGTCCTGATGGGCGGGACCTACAGCCTGTGGGGCGCAATCGTTGCCGCGTTCCTCCTGAAGTTCCTCCAGGCGCTGCTCAATAACTGGGGCGTGTCTCCAGATTGGCTGACGATCCTGTTCGGGATCGGGGTGCTCCAGGTGCTGACGACCGCACCGGCCGGCCTGATCGATCAGGTTCCGCGTGACATCAAGCGCCTCGGCCGGCTCCTGTTCGGCCGCGGGCGGCGCACCGCCGCCGAGGGTGAGAAGGCGTGATTGAAGTCAGCGACCTGACGGTCCGGTTCGGAGGGGTGACGCCGCTCGACGGAATGAGCCTGCGCTTCGAGCAGGGAACCTGCGGCCTGATCGGACCCAACGGCGCCGGCAAGACGACGTTCTTCAACGTCCTCAGCGGCTTCGTCCGTCCGGTCTCGGGAACGATTCAGGCGTTCGGCGAGGATCTCCTGAAGATGGCGCATTTCCGCCGCGCCCGGTGGGGCGTGCGCCGAACCTTCCAGACCGAACAGGCGATCGAGCAGCTCTCGGTGTTCGACAACGTGGCGATGATCCATGAGCACTCCAAACTGACCGGATCCTCACGCCGGGACGACGTGTTGGGCGCGATCTCGTTCGTCGGGCTTGACATGGATCCGAACACGAGAGTCGGCGTGCTCGGCGCGCGTGACCGCCGCCTCGTCGAGGTGGCCCGTGCCGTCGTCGGACGGCCGCGCGTCGTCCTGCTCGACGAGCCCGCGGCCGGCCTGCCGGATGAGGAGACCGAGCACCTGGGCGCCGTCATTCGCCGGATCCCGGATGAGATCGGGGCACTGACGATCCTCGTCGACCACGACATGAGCCTCGTGTCCGGCTGCTGCACGACGACCGCCGTGCTCGACTTCGGCAAGCTCTTGGCCGACGGGCCGACTGCGCAGGTGCTGCGCGACGAGCGGGTGATCCGGGCCTATCTGGGGACCGAGGATATCGAGGCTCACGCCGCCGTCCCGGATCCAGCACCCGCCGAGGAGGGCGCATGAGCGACGCAGCGCTCAGCCTGACGGACCTCGGCGTTGCGCGCGGCGGGCACACCGTTGTGCACGAGGTCTCCCTCACCGTCGCACCCGGCGCGGTCACCGCGCTGCTCGGACCGAACGGTGCCGGCAAGTCAAGCCTCGTGCTCGCGGTCGGCGGCGTGCTGAAGCCGCTCGGCGGGTCGGTGCTGATGGACGGTCGGGAACTCGCTGGACGCCGCCCCGAGAAGATCCGCCAGGCCGGCCTCGCCATCGTTCCGGAGGGCCGCCGGCTGCTGCCCGACCTCACCGTCGAGGACAACATCCGCGTTGCCACCTACTCGCTCTCCCGTGCGCAGGCGAAGGCGGGCCGGGACCGCGCGCTCGAGTTGTTCCCAGAGCTGGCGAAGCGGCTGACGACGGCCGCCCGCTCACTCTCGGGTGGCGAGCAGCAGATGGTCGTGCTCGCCCAGGCGCTCGTGTCCCAGCCGCGTTACATGGTCATCGACGAGCTGTCGCTCGGTCTCGCCCCTGTGGTTGTGCAGCGCCTGATTCCGACGATCCGCTCGATCGCGCAGGAAGGCATCGGCGTGCTGCTGATCGAACAGTTCGCGACGGTTGCGCTCAGTCTGGCGGATCGCGCGTACGTCATGGAAGGTGGCCGCATCCGGTACGAGGGTGCCGCCAAGGAGCTGCGTGAGAAGCCGGAGCTGCTCCATTCGGCGTACCTGTTCCGGGGTGCTCCAACCGGGAACGGCACGCCCACGCCTGCCGTTGTCAAGCCGACATGACTGTCACCGCGATGGAGCACGTGCTCGTGCTCAGCGACGACATCGAGGCAACCCGCGAGTTCTACTGCGAGATCGTCGGGCTCCGGGTTGGCGAGCGGCCGCCACTCGAGTTCAGCGGGTACTGGCTGTACGCCGGCAACGCGCCGTGCCTGCACATCGCCGAGCGGCATTCGTATCTGACGCACGCGGCATCGCTGGGACTCGCAATCTCACGCGAGCCGCCCGGCACGGGACCCGTCGACCACATCGCCTTCAGTGCCAACGACTACGACAGGGTTCGCAGACAGCTGACCACGAAAGGTGTTCGCTCGGTTCGGAACCGTGTGCCCGCCGCCGGGCTCCGGCAGCTGTTTTTCGATGACCCCAACGGCGTGCGCGTCGAGATCAACGTGAGAGAACCCATGAGCGAAGCGAGGTAGAAATGGCTGAAGCAAAGACCGCAAACTCGATCACGTCGGGACCCCGGACGACGCCCCCGTTCCGTGCCGACCACGTCGGCAGCCTGCTGCGTCCCAAGCGGCTGCTGGAGGCGCGCGAGGAGTTCGCGAGCGGACGGCTGTCCGCCGAGCAACTGCGCGGCGTCGAGGACGACGCGATCCGGGATGTCGTAAACATGCAGCGTGACGTCGGCCTGCGGTCGGCGACCGACGGCGAATTCCGCCGCGCGTCGTGGCACATGGACTTCATCTACCAGCTCGGCGGGATCGAGAAGCGGCCCCCGGGGGACATCAAAGTCCAGTTCCGCAACGAGGAGGGCGAGATCGAGTTCGCCCCGGCCTCGATCCACATTGCCGAGCGCGTGCACCTATCCGAGCCGATCTTCGCCGACGACTTCAGGTTCCTGCAGAGCCAGGTCGAGGACGGGGTGACCCCCAAGCTGACGATCCCGTCGCCGAGCATGGTCCATTACCGGGGTGGACGCGCGGCGATCGATCCGCACGTCTATCCCGACGTTGACGCGTTCTGGAGCGACCTGACCGGGGCGTACGCGGACCAGGTCAAGGCGATCGCCGCGATGGGCGGCCGCTACCTGCAGTTTGACGACACGAGTCTCGCGTACCTCAACGACCCGAACCAACGCGCCGAGATGGCCGGCAAGGGTGAAGACGCGGAGCACCTCCATGAAACCTACATCCGCCATATCAACGAGGCGCTCGCTGACAAGCCCGATGGCCTGACGGTGACAACGCATATGTGCCGTGGGAATTTCCGTTCCTCATGGGTGGCCGAGGGTGGCTATGACTTCGTCGCGGAGGCCCTGTTCGGCGAGCTCGCCGTGGACGGTTTCTTCCTCGAATACGACGACGCCCGGTCGGGCGGGTTTGAGCCGCTGCGGTTCGTCCCAAAAAACAAGCTCGTGGTCCTCGGATTGGTGACGACCAAGCGCGGCGAGCTCGAGAGCAAAGATCAGCTCAAGCAGCGGATCGAACAGGCCGCTCAGTACGTGGCGCTCGAGCAGCTGTGCCTCTCCCCACAATGTGGCTTCTCCTCGACGGTCGAGGGCAACTCCGTCACCTTCGACGAGCAGGTGGCGAAGCTGGAGCTGATCGTCGAGACAGCGGCGGAGGTGTGGGGCTGAAGCATGCGCGCTGCCGTGACCGAGCGGGTCGGGTCAATGACGGTCGTCGACCGTCCCGACCCACCCGATCCGGGTCCGGGCGAGGTGATCGTTCATCCGGAGGCGGTGGGCATCTGCGGCTCGGATTACCACTTCTTCGCCGGTGAGCTGTCGGACGCGGCTGGTGGTTCACAGTTCCCGCGGGTCCAGGGTCATGAGTTCGCGGGCACGATCACCGCGGTTGGGCCCGGCTGTCGGCCCGGGCTGAGCGCCGGACAGCGGGTCGCGGTCTATCCGCTGCACACGTGCGGCGAGTGCTACCCGTGCGGCGTCGGGCGCCCGAACACGTGCGACCAGTTCCAGTTGCTCGGGATCCATCTCGACGGTGGCCTGCAGGATCAGCTGACAGTCGGGCAGGACCAGGTGTTCCCGATTCAGTCCGAGGACGCCGCCATCGCCGCGATGGCCGAGCCCGTGTCGATCGCCGTGCGCGCAGTTGGTCGCGCTCGCGTTGCGCGCGGCGAGCGCGTCGTGGTCTTCGGTGCTGGGCCGATCGGCCAGTGCGTCTGCCTGCTCGCGCGCGAGCGCGGTGCCGAAGTGCTCGTGGTCGACCTTCAGGAAAACCGGCTGGCGCTCAGCCGGGACATGGGTGCCGACACGCTCGTGTGGACGAGCCATGACGAAGTCGTGTCGGCGGTCGGTCGGTGGGCCGCGCCCCACGGACCGCCGGTCGGCGTCGACGCGACCGGGGCCGCTGCCGCCGTCCGCGCGATGATCGATGTCGTCGCCTCCGCCGGCCGCGCCGTCCAGGTGGGAATGTCCAACGAGGAGGCGCCGATCCGCATCGGAAGTCTGACCGAGAAGGAGCTCGACTACCTCGGCGTCACCTGCTGCGGCGGCGGCGAGTTCGGCGATGCCGTGCAGGCCGTGGAACGCAACGGCATCGTGCTGGCGCGTCTCATCAGCCATGAGTTCGGGCTCGCCGACGCGCCGGAGGCGCTCCAGTTCGCGATGAGCAATCCAAATCAGGTGATGAAGGTGGTGATCCGGGGTGACTGACAGCTATGACTACGTCATCGTCGGGGCGGGGTCGGCGGGCTGTGTGCTCGCGGGTCGCCTGAGCGAGGACGCGGACGTCCGGGTGGCACTGCTCGAGGCGGGCGGCGAAGACACCCAGCCGGAGATTAAGATTCCCGCGGCGTTCCCGGTCATGTTCAAGTCGAGCCTCGACTGGGACCTCGAGGGCGAGCCGGAGCCGGGGCTCGATGGCCGGCGGCTGTACCTCCCCCGCGGGCGGATGCTCGGCGGCTGCAGCTCGATCAACGCGATGATCTACATCCGCGGCAATCGCGCGGACTACGACGCTTGGTCAGCCGCCGGGTGTGACGGCTGGAGCTACGACGAAGTGCTGCCCTACTTCAAGCGCTCAGAGGACAACGAGCGCGGCGAGGATGCCCACCACGGCGTCGGGGGCCCGATGTCGGTGTCCGACAGCCGGTCGATGCACGCCCTCGTCGACACGATGCTCGAGGCGGCCCACCAGGCCGGGCACGAGCAGAACCCGGACTTCAACGGCGCTCGTCAGGAGGGCGTGGGCCGCTTCCAACTCACCCAGCGCGACGGCCTGCGATGCAGCACCGCGGATGCCTTCCTGCGCCCGGCGGCACAGCGCCCCAACCTCGAGGTGATCCCGCGCGCGATGGCACTGAGGATCCTGTTCGAGGGCAAGCGCGCTGTGGGCGTCGAGATCGCCCGGGACGGAAAGGTCGAGCAGTTGCGCGCCGAACGTGAGGTGATCCTCTCGGCCGGGGCCTACCAGTCACCCGTGCTGCTGATGGTCTCCGGGATCGGCCCCGAGGATCAGCTGGCGCCGTTTGGGATGGAGATCCGTGAGACGCTGCCGGTTGGCATCGGCCTCCAGGATCACTGCATGGCTCAGGTCAACTACCTGACCGACGAGCCGTCGCTGTTCATGGCCGCCGCCGACCCGGAGCACATCGCCCAGCTCGAGACCGAGGGCCGCGGTCCGCTGACCTCCAACATCCCCGAGGCGGCGGGGTTCTTCCGCACCCGTCCCGGACTCGATGCACCCGATGTCGAGTTTCACTTCGCGCCGTCGATGTTCTTCGACGAGGGGCTGGCGGCGCCGGCCGACCACGGCTACTGCTTCGGACCGGTTGTGATCGCACCGACGAGCCGGGGGCGGGTGATGCTGCGAACGCCGCTGCCGGACTCAAAGCCACGCGTGCTGTGCAACTTCCTGACAACCGAGGAGGACCGTCAGAGCATGCTCGCGGGCATGCGGATGGCGCTGACGATCGCCGAGCAGTCGGCGCTCAAGGCCGTCGAGCGGGCACCGTTCAGCGTGCCGGAGTCCGACTCTGACGAGGACCTGATGACCTTTATCAAGCGCGTCTCGCAGACCGTGTACCACGCGACGTCAAGCTGCGCGATGGGGTCGGTCGTCGACTCCGAACTGCGCGTCTTCGGGTTTGAGGGACTCCGGGTCGTCGACGCGTCCGTGATGCCCACCGTCACGCGCGGCAACACAAACGCTCCGGTCATCATGATCGCCGAGCGTGCCGCCGATCTGCTTCGCGCCGGGTCCGGCACCGCGGCCGCTGCCGGAGTGGCGTAGTGACTCGGAGGGGCACCTACGTCGTCTGCAGCGGGTCGCCGATCTGACCGCCGGCCAGCCAGTCGGCGCCGCGCGAGTAGAGGCGTTCCACCGCCGACCCGGTCAGACCGGGCATGTCGCACTTGACCTTGTAGCCAATCTCGCTCTGCGCATAGGCGAGGTGGCGGTAGCCGGCCGGGAACGCGTCGAGCCGTTCGCGCGTCAGCGTCAGCGTCGCGGCAGGATCGACTGGGTCAAGCCGGTCCTTCTCGTAAATCGGCTGGCGCAGCACGATGCCCCACCGACCATCCCGGCGCTCGAGGAAGTCGTAGAACCGCCCTGTGCAGACGATGTCGCAGACCACGTCGTGCACCTCGGCGCGCTGGGAGATCGTCATCTTCGTCTGCGCGATCGCGCGCGTCCCGGCGAGGTCGATCGTCGACCCACCGAGGAAGTGGAGGATGTTTACCCCTCGCTCGAAGCCCTCCCGGCTCACCCGGATGAACTCGGTGGCCGGACCCTGAAACCACGTCGCCATCATGAAACCGTCGTCGTGCCAGACGGTCGCGAATCGCTCCCAGTCACCCGCGTCGCGCCACAATGCCCAGTTCTCGACGAGCTCGCGGATCAGCCGGCGGTCCTCGACCTCGTCGGGCCGCTGGCCGACGCTCACGGCGACCCTCCCCCAACATCGGGGATCTGACTCGTCGGTGGGATCGGCGGCCCGGTGGCAACCCCGCTCACGTCAGGCGTGCCGTACGTGTGGAACGTCTCGATCGTCTTGACCCCCCAGGCCTGACCGCGCGCGCGTTCGGCCTGCGTCCAGACGACGGGCTCGTACGCCGGATCGAAGATGAAGTGCGTCCCGGTCGTAACCTCGACCCGGTTCCCGCCCGGCTCGTACACATACAGGAACATGCCCTGCGCGACGGCATGTTTCGACGGTGCCGCCTCGATCGGGACGTGCGCATCGAGGAACAGGTCCGCCGAGCGCAGCAGCTCCTCGCGGGTGTCGACGAAGAACGCAAGGTGGTGCAGGCGACCACTGGCGCCCGCATGGTCGGCGACGTAGATGAGCTCGTGCGCGGCGATCGACAAGCTCATCCAGGCGCCGACCTCGCTGCCGTCGTCGGCCACGATCTGCTCGTAGAGCCGGAATCCGAGGACGTCCTCGGCGAATCGCCGGTTAATGGCCACATCGCGCGCAAGCACGTTGACGTGGTCGAGACGCTTGACCGCGGCCCCGCGCCCGACGTAGCGCTGGGGCACGTTCTTGAGCGCCGGGCGCAGATGGTCGGGCGGCCGGTAGCGCTCGGTCTCGTAGTAGAGCTCGAGACGGTGCCCATCCGGATCGGTGAACCCGAACGCAGGTCCGTGGCCGACATCGCCGTCGACCCACTCGCCGTCCTGCCCGCTCTGCTGCACCGCGGCGACGCGGCGCGCGAGCGCCTGCGGGCTCCAGGCGCGGAGCGCGAGATGGCCGAGGCCCGGAAGCGCGGCCTCGGTCAACTTCAGGCTGTAGCGCTGGTAGTCGCCCCACCCGCGCAGGTACACGGACTGGCCCTCACGCGCCTCGACCTCCATCCCGAACAGCTCGACGAAGAAGTGCAGGCTCTCGTCAGGGAACGGCGTGAGGAGCTCCGCATGGCCAACGTGCGCGAGGTCATGGATCGGTTCCGGTACGACGTCGTTCATGGCATCGCC
Organism: uncultured Solirubrobacterales bacterium; assembly: GCA_963850335.1. Taxonomy (GTDB): domain Bacteria; phylum Actinomycetota; class Thermoleophilia; order Solirubrobacterales; family Solirubrobacteraceae; genus Palsa-465. The sequence goes on from CAWKKY010000007.1 coordinate 495,085, forward strand.
TGCCCGTCTGGCTCGAGCCGCGCGCGCAGCCCATCGAGCTCATACGAGAGCGCACCCGCCTGCAGACGTCCACGTTTAACCGTCTCTCGCTCGGCACGCTCGCGCGAGCGTGCGAGTGTGTCCTTGACCCGCTCGCGCTCGACGATCGCCACGCCGTCTCCGTCGAGCACAATGACGTCGCCCTGACGGACCGTCACGCCGCCGACGCCCACGGGTTCCCCGATCACACCGGCAACGTCCTTGCCGGCACCACGGACGCGGACCCATCGCGCCCAGATCGGCAGCCCGAGCTGCGCAAGCTCCTCCACGTCGCGAACGGACGCGTCGACGAGGATCGCGGCGGCGCCGTGGACCTTGGCCTGAGTCGCCAGCAGGTCTCCGACGAGCGCGACCGGCCGGGGCTCGGGCATCGTCAGGACGAGCACCTCGCCGGGCTCGAGCTGCGCCATCGCCGCATGGACCATGAGGTTGTCGTCCTGTCCGCAGCGGACGGTTCGCGCCGGGCCCGCCGCGCGCGAACCGGGCACAATCTGGATGAAATCGGCCTCAACGCATCCGCGCCGCCCCCCGGCTTCATAGACGGTGGCTGTCCCGAGCTGCGCCAGCTCCGCGTAGAGCTCGTTCACAGCTCACCGACCACCTGCGGCGTCACCCGCTGAAACGCCTCCGCCTGGCGGATCTCGGCGTTTCCAGACGAACGGCGCGCGTGGTTTGCGCGGTGCTCAGCCCGTTCGGCGTAGTAGTTCCGCAGGTAGCTCTGTGCCTTCATTTCGTTCATCGCGGCAAGCTTGCGGTCCATCACCGCTGTGATGTTCACGAACGTCGTCGGGGTGAAGTTGCACAACTCCGGCTGATGCGGCTCGAACAGAAACAGCTCGGGCGGTCGCACCGTCGCGAACGCGCTCGGCACGCCCGCCCCCGCCGCCAGACTCCGCGCCCGCATCACGGCGGCGAACGCGACTGGGTGATCGGGGTTGAACGGGTCGGTGTCGGTGTGGGTGACGAGCACGTCGGGCGCGAATTCGCGGATCGTCTCGGTGATCTGCAGCAGCGCCTCGGATCCGATCTCGAGCGGGTAGTCCCCCAGGTCCAGGCAAGCGAACGACGCGCCGAGCGCGCCTGCCGCCCGCTCAGCCTCACCGTGGCGGATCTGCTTGACCCGCTCGAGCGTTTGCCCCTCCTCCTTCCACAGCTCGCCTGATTCGCCGCGCTCTCCATAGGACAACGCCACCACGCTCGCCGTGCCGCCCTGGGAGGTTGCGACCGCGATCGCCCCGCCGGCCCGCCATACGAAGTCGGCCGAGTGGGCGCCTATCGCCATGATCCGGCGCTCGCTCACAGCGGCCCAGCCCCTGCCACCCGGCGCGTGTTGACGACCGCCATGACACGCACCTCGTCCTCGTCGAATCCGGCCGCCAGAAGTCGGTCAACCATCAGCGCCATCCCGTCCTCGACCGGCGGATTGAACACCTGGCCGAGGTCGGTGGACAGGACGGAGTGCTCGGGGCCCGTGGCACGGATGTTCTCGATCCATCGGTCCCATTCGATCTTGCCGGTGTGAGGCGTTGTGAAGCAGCGCTCAAGCAGCGCGCCGCGGGCGGCGAGCTGCTGCTGATCCTCGATTGAGAGGTTCTGTGAGGGGAACTCCGGATGGGTGACGACGATGCCCTCGATTCCAGCGTCGACTGCGGCATCGACGACGGCGAAGATCTCGTCGCGGCCGAGATGACCTGTCGCGAGGACCATCCCGTGGCGGGCGATCATCGCCAGCACCGCGTGGGTCTCGGGAAGCACGGCTCCGTCGCCGTCGAGCACCGGCACGGGTTCAATCTCGAGGCCCTGCTCGCGTAGCTCAAGCTGGAGCTTCACCCAGACCGGAACCTTGGCGCCGGGCGGCGCCTCGCGCTCCGCCGCCTCGTTGACAGCGTCGACGGTCGGGAACCATACGGTTCGCGCTCCCTCCCGCGCGGCGATCTCGACCGCCAACGGGTTCATGCCGCCGACCGCCCGATTGAGCGCGATCGCGCCGAGGACGTGGATCCCGGGCACCGCGCCGCGGACGACCGCGGCCCGCTCGGCGGTCGAGCAGTAATGCGACTTGAGCACGAAGCCGGCGATTCCAAGCTCGATGCAGCGCCGGGCCAGCGTCAGGTCGTCGATCTTGCGGGGTACGACGTCGGGCGCGATGTGGACATGGGTGTCGTACCCGCCCCGGACGAGCGCCCGTGCGCGACTCGAGGGCTCAGCGCTCATCGACGCAGCGCGTGCGCGACGTTCGCCAGGTGGGTGCGCATCGCCGTTTCTGCCGCCTCAGGATCCCCCGTCGCCACTGCGTCGACGATCGCGGTGTGCTCTGCGAAGGACTGCTCGCTGCGCCCCGGGATGAGGATCGTGCGGTACTGGAAACGCACCAGTTGGGAGCGCAGCGCGCCGATCAGACGCGCAGCGGTCGCGTGGTCCGCCAGCTCGAGGAGCCGCCGATGCAGAACGGCGCTCTCGTCCGAGGCGCCGAGCAGATCGCCCCGATCCAGCATCCGGCGCATCCGCTCAAGGATCTGCCTGAGGTCGACCACGTCAGCTTCCTGCGCGGCTGCGGCGGCGTGGCGAGCTGCGAGGCCCTCGAGCGCAGCGCGGACTTCAAGAATCTCCACCGCCTCCCGCTCGTCGACAAGACGGACATGCGCCCCACGGTGCGGCACGTGCGCGACAAGCCCTTCGGACTCGAGCCGCGTCAGGGCGGTGCGCACCGCGGACCGCCCGACACCAAGCGTCCGAGTGAGATCGGCCTCAACGAGGCGCTCGTTGGGCTGCAGCCGGCCGGCCACGATCGCTTCGCGAATTGCGTCCTCGGGTCGCTCGCGAAGATTGTTGACAATCTTGTCGACTATGGCTCGGGATGATATGACCACGGTCAAGTGTGCAACCGTGATCACCACCGCGTGCAGAGCCGATTGCGCGAGCCGGTAGGTCAACGTACGTTGCACGCACGCCACAACGAGGAGGGAGAGATGGTGATTCTCGACGAGCGCCGCTCGGAACTGGTCAGACGGCTGTGTCAGCTGATCGTGCCCGGTTCTGAGCGCGTCGGTCCCGAGGTGTACATCGACGCCGTGCTGGCCCAGATGCCGGACGGAGACCGGGAGTTGGCGCTCGGGGCCGTCGACGCGCTCGAGCCGGCAGCCGGTGGGGCCCAGTCGCTGGCCGAGCATGCCCTCACGCCGGAGTTCATGATGATCCGAGCCCTCGCCTGTGAGGCGTTCTACAGCGACTTCGTCGCGCCGGGGGCACCCGGGCCCGGCGCCTGGTCGGAGATCGGTTTCGCTCCTCCTCTCGCCGCGCGACTGAACAAGGACTGGTCATACCTGGGGGTGACGGGGTGAGTGAGCGATACGACGTGATCGTGGTCGGCTCCGGCGCCGGAGGTGGAGTTGTTGCGAGCGAGCTCGCCGAGCGCGGCCGCCACGTGCTGTTAGTCGAGGCCGGCCCGCACCGCACCGCCGCCGACTTCATGCGCTGGGAGGCCCACGCGACTCACGATCTGTGGTGGCCGCTCGCCTTCGCCGAGCCGGCCGCCGGTCCTGTCGAGCCACCCGTCGCGCTCTTCCGAGGCCGCTGTGTCGGTGGAACCACGACGATCAATACAAAGGTGGCCCTCCGCCCAACAGCGCAGGATTACGAGAAGTGGCACGCTGCGGCCGGTCTCGTGAACGATCGCGGGGAACCGTTCGGGGAGGCGGATCTGCTGCCCCACCTGGAGCGGGTCGAGCAGCGTCTGGGCGTGCGCGAGCGCGCCGACTGGCAGACGTGTGTCCACACCACCCAGCGCGGCTTCCGGGCGCTCGGTGCAGAGCTCGAGCCGGTGATCTCCTATACGGACTCCAACTGCATGCGGTGCGGCTCGTGCCTGCAGGGCTGCCCAACGAACGCCGGCAAGTCGACTCTCAACACCTACATTCAGCCTGCCCGGGTCACGTCCGAGCTCGATCTGCAGGCGGGTTGCGAGGTGCAGCGGGTGGTGATCGAAGACCGCGGGGACGGGCCGCGCGCGACCGGGGTCGAATACGACGATGCCTCGGGCGCGCGGCGACGGGCGAACGGCGCTGTCGTCGTCGTCGCCGCGGGAACGCTTGCCACCCCGGGCATCCTGCTCCGCTCGGGGGTCCGCGAGGCTGCGGCCGGATCCCCGAGCAGCGAGTTGATCGGCCGCAATCTTGGTTTCCACCCGGCGCGGCTCGTGGAGGGGCTGTTCGACGAAATCCAGGATGCCCACATGGTCTATCCGATCAGCGCGCATTGCATGAAGTACCAGCGCGACGAACACGGAGGTTTCATCGTCGAGTCAGCGACGGTGCAGGACCCGATCGGCTTTGCGACAGCGCTGTCGGACGAGTACGACCGGCCGCTGTGGGGCGAGGAGCTTGTGGAGATGATGCGTCAATACCGGTACTTCACCGGGCTGCTCACGATGGTCAACGACGAGAACAACGGGACCGCCTGGGTCGACGCGTCGGGGCGCGACCGCTTCACCTTTGACTGGAACGATCGCGAGCGCGCCCGCATCGACGCCTCACTGCAGTTCGCCCGCGATGTGCTAGAGGCCGCCGGCGCCAAACGCGTGCTCCAGACCGCGGTGATCAGCACCCACGTACAGGGAAGCTGCCGGATGGGCAGCGACCCGACGCGGTCTGTCGTGGGCCCGCATGGCGAATCCCACGACGTGCGGCGGCTGTTCATCGGCGACGGGTCGGTCGCCCCGAGGACGCTGTCGGTCAATCCCTCGTTGACGATCATGGCGCTGGCCAGCCGCCTGGCCGAGTACATCGACGGCGGCGATCACGGCTACTTTGACGACGTCGCCGCGAGTGCGGTCGCCTAGAGCTCCTGCCCGCCTGACAGCTGACCCATGACCCGGCGCATCGCGCGCACGACGATGTCGCGCTCTCGGGCAGTCATGGCGTCCAGCACCTGCTGCTCGATCTCAGCGATTGCCGGATCGGCGCGAAGCACCAGCGTCCGCCCAGAAGCCGTGAGCTCGGCGCGGAGCACCCGAGCATTTTCAGGGTCGACGGTCCGTCGGGCGAGGCTGCGGCTTTCGAGCTTGGCGAGGATCTCGATCATCGACTGCGGGGTGACGAGCGCCCGGCGGGCAAGCTGCGCGTTGGACAGGCCAGGACGGGCCGCGAGCACTGACAGTGTCGTGTACTCCTGGACAGTGAGCGAGAACGCCTTCAGCCGGCTGCGCATCTCCCGGCGGATCCCCTGATTGACCCGGCCGACCGCGTAGATCAGCGACGGCGCCGTGTGCTCCGTAGGTGCGCTCACCAGCCCGGCCTCATGTGATGATGCCGTCGCGCTAGCGCAGGCCGAGCAGCCGGATGGCGTTCTCTCTGAGCACGAGCGGCCGGACCTCGTCCTTGATCGGCAGCTTCTCGAAGTCGGCGAGCCACCGGTCGGGGGTGATCAGCGGGTAGTCAGAGCCGAACAGCATCTTCTCTCGCAGCAGCGTGTTCGTGTAGCGGATGAGGTTCTCCGGGAAGTACTTTGGTGACCATCCGCTCAGGTCGATGTAGACGTTCGGCTTGTGCACCGCGATCGCCAGTGCCTCGTCCTGCCATGGAAACGAGGGGTGGGCAATGATGATGTCGAGCTCGGGGAAGTCCGCGGCGACGTCATCGACTGACATCGGGTTTGAGTACTTGAGGCGCACCCCGCCGCCGCCCGGCATCCCCGCGCCGATTCCGGTGGTGCCCGAGTGGAACAGCGCGATCAGTCCCGCCTCTGCGATCACCTCATACAGCCCGTAGTGCTCGCGGTCGCTCGGCCAGAACGCCTGCGTGTTGGGATGGAACTTGAAGCCGCGCACGCCGGCCTCGATCAGCGCCCGCGCCTCGCGCACTGCCAACTTGCCCTTGTGGGGGTCGACTGAGCCAAACGGGATCAGGACGTCGGGATTCGCACGCGCGGCCTCGAGCACGCCGTCATTGCCGATCCGTGGCCGACCCATCCCGGCTTCGTCATCGACCGTGAAGATGACCGCCAGCATGTTCCGCTGCCGATAGTGGTCGGCGACCTCCTGCGCAGTCGGCTGCGGCGGGCTCCCGCCGAAGTACGTCGCCGCCGCTGCCAGGATCTCAGTGGTGACCGAGTCCTGCGGCTGATCGGGATTGCGCTCGGCGTGCGTGTGCACGTCGATCGCCACGACGCGCGCGAGATCGAGATCGCTCATCGGTAGCTACGCAGCACGTTCTCCGCGACGAGCGCCGGCTTCTCGGCGCCCTCGACCTCGACCGTGACGAGGAGCTTCACCTCGACACCGCCCTTGACCTCCCTGACCTCCTGGATCTCAACGCCGGCCCGCCAGCGGGACCCGACCGGCAGCGGGGCCGGAAACCGCACGCGGTCAAGCCCGTAGTTGATCCCGACCGTGGCGTCTGTGACGGTCAGAGCCTGTTGAGTGATGGGAGCAATGAGCGAGAGAGTCAAGAACCCGTGAGCGATCGTGCCGCCGAACCGCGAGGTCGCTGCCCGCTCGGGGTCAACGTGGATGAAGTTGTGATCGCCGGTCACCTCGGCGAACTGGTCAACGAGTTCCTGTGTCATCTCGGTCCACTCGCTGTAGCCCAGATGCTGCCCTGCGCTGTCTGGCAGCGCGGCGATCGTCGTCGTCAACCCGTTGATGCCGGCCGTGCTCACGTTGCCTCTCCCGATCGGTGTGCGTATCAGGTTTCCGAACCTTGATCCTACCAGCTGCAACTGCAAGCAACACCCTCACGAGGGCGCGACGGCGACCTCGACGAGCAGCGGCTGACGACGGTCACGCAGGGTCGGGATGACCTCGTCGAGCGTGCTCAGCAGCTGCTCGTGCGTGCGTACGCGAGTGGCGGCACAGCCGAATCCCTCGGCGATCGCTGCGATGTCGATCGACTCGAACGAACCCCACGCGCCGCGGCCGCCCTGCTCGCGCGCGAGTGCGTCCATGACGGCATAGCCGCCGTTCGCCATCACGATCAGCAGCACCCCGACGTCGTAGCGCGCCGCGCTCCACAGGGCTTGAATGGTGTACAACGACGCGCCGTCGCCGAGTACGGCTACGACCGGCCGATCCGGATTGCCCATCCGCAGTCCAATTGACCCAGAGAGGCCGAACCCGAGCCCACCGTTGGCCCCGCTGACGAACCCCATGGGCGCACGCGCGGGGATTCGCTCGTGCAGCTCGGGGCGGCTCGACGGTGTCTCCTCGACCAGCACGACATCGCGTGGTAACCGCTCTCTCAACGCCGCGAACACGTGTCCCGGCCTGAGCGGCTCAGCGGGACCGGGCGGCGCGGGTCCAGGGGGCGGCTGATGAAGCGGAGGACGCGGAGTGTCGGCTGAGGGCGTACGAATCCGGACGGAGTCGGCGACCGCCGCGCACGCTCCCGCCACCGGCGCGACGAGCGCCACATCGCACGGGCTGCGCAGGGCCTCGGCCTCCGTAGCGGTGATCACGGCGACGCGGGTCCCGCGCGGCACAAGCGGTACCGCGTCGTCAAACAGATACGCCCGGAACGCGTTCGTCCCCACGGCGACCACGAGGTCAAATGGCGAAAGCGTGTCGTGCATGCGGCGGCGCATCCAGGGCAGGTGGCCGGCGAACAGCGGATGATCCTGCGGAAATCCCGCGCGGCCGCCAAATGCCTCCTGCCACACGGGACAGCCGAGCCGCTCAGCCAGCCGCACGACCGCGTCCCAAGCGGCCGGGCTGTCGGCGCCGGCACCAACGACGAGCGCGGGTGCGTCCGCCGCGTCGAGCAGGTCGACGAGCGCCGCCACCTCTGCCTCCATCACCCCTCGCGAGCGGATGACCTCGGCCGGGGCGCCCACCGCCAGCTCGTCAGCCGGCTGCGACCAGTCGCCCATCGGCGCGACGACGAGGGTCGGCGCGCGGGCGCCGGCGGCCTCGTGGTATGCGCGGGCGATCGCGCCCGGCAGGTCTTGCGGGCGCAGCGGCGTGGAGGCCCAGACCGGGTAATCGCCCGCGAGCCGCTCGAGCGAGCGGCCGGTCAGGAACGGCTCGGCCGAAATCTGCCGGCGGTCCTGCTGTCCGACAACGATCACAAGCGGGACCCGGGAGTCACGCGCATTCGCGATCGCGTTGACCGCGTTGCCGAGCCCGGGCGCGGTGTGCAGGTTCACGAAGGCGGGACGGTCGCGAGCGAGCGCATACCCGCTCGCCATCCCGACGACCGTCCCCTCGTGGAGCCCGAGAACGAAACCGATGTCGTCCGGGAGATCGGTGAGGAACGGGATCTCGGTCGAGCCGGGATTGCCGAAGATCGTCGTCATCCCGAACCGGCGCATGACCTCGAATGTCGCCTCACGCACGGTCACGCCGACAACGTATCCGACACGCGCCCGCGCCGCAGCGTCAATCGCATACGATCGCCGCGACGGCTTGCTCACCGGGACACGAGCGAGAGGAACTGGATGCGTACACAAGTCGGAATCGTCGGCGCTGGCCCCGCTGGCCTGACGCTGGCGCTCCTGCTGCAGCGCGAGGGAATCGAGTCGGTGATCCTGGAGGCGCGCGACCGCGAGTACATCGAGCGGCGCGTGCGCGCCGGTCTGCTCGAGCAGAACACGGTCGATCTCATGCACGACCTCGGCGTCGGGGAACGGCTCGCGCGCGAGGGACTCACGCACGACGGCATCTATCTCCGCCGGCACGGTCACACGCAGCGGATCAGCATCGCCGAGCTGACCGGCCGCCACGTGACGATCTACGGACAGCAGGAGGTCGTCAAGGACCTCATTGCGGCGTGGCTTGACCGTGGCGGCCAGCTCCACTTCGAGGTCTCGGACGTCGAACTCCGCCGGGTTGAAACCGCCCGACCGTCGATCGCCTTTCAGAGCGATGGCGCAACGGACACGATCGAGTGCGACTTCATCGCCGGCTGCGACGGGTTTCACGGCGTCAGTCGTCCCACGATTCCGCAGCACCGCCTATCCCAGCACGAATTCGTCTATCCGTTCGCTTGGCTCGGAATCCTGGCGCGCGCCTCCCCGGCCACCGACGAGCTCATCTATGCGTGGCACGAACGAGGGTTCGCGCTGTACACGATGCGCTCGGCCGAGGTCAGTCGACTCTACCTGCAGGTTCCGGCGGATGAGCGGCTCGAAGCGTGGTCCGACGACCGGATCTGGGCGGAGCTCCAGGTCCGCCTCGCGACCGATGGATGGCGGGTCAACGAGGGTGAGATCATCGAGAAGGGCATCACCCCGATGCGCAGCTTCGTGTGCGAGCCCATGCAGTACGGGCGATTGCTTCTCGCTGGCGATGCGGCTCACATCGTTCCCCCCACCGGCGCCAAGGGACTCAACCTGGCGGTGAACGACGTGAGGTTGCTGGCCCGCGTGCTGGCGAGTTGGTATCGGGACGGATCCACCGATGCGCTCGACTCGTACTCACAGACGGCGTTACGCCGCGTCTGGCGGGCTCAGGATTTCTCTAACTACATGACCCAGCTGCTTCACGATCTCTACCAGGGTGCGTTCCAGGAACGTCTGCAACTCGCCCGCCTCGAGTACCTGTCGCGATCGGTTTATGCCGCCACCAGCCTGGCCGAGAACTACGCCGGTCTCCCGGCGACCGATGCCTTCTGAAAGGGGTTCGCCGATGAACGCAACACCCACGGGACGCTTGCGGAACAAGGTCGCACTGATCACGGGCGGCGCCGGGAGTATCGGCCTGGCGACTGCCCAGGCGTTCGTTGCCGAAGGGGCGCGTGTGATGCTCGTCGATCTCGCGCCGGCCGACCCAGAACGGGCGGCGACGACGGTCGGAGAGGGCGTCGCAGCCTGGTGTGAAGCTGACGTGACGAGCCCAGAACAGGTGCAGACCGCGGTGTCGGCGACCGTCGAGCGGTTCGGTCGGCTGGACGTCGCGTTCGCCAACGCCGGCATCTTCGGCACGGTCGCGCCCGTAGCCGAGTACCCGGTCGACGTGTTCGAACGGGTGATCGCCGTCAACGTGATCGGCAGCTTCCTCGTCGCTAAGTACGCGCTCTCGGTGATGGCGGACGGCGGGAGTCTGATCATCAATTCGAGCGTCGTCGGGCTGACGTCGGACGCCGGGATCAGCGCGTACGCCACATCCAAGCACGCTGTCGTCGGACTCATGCGGACCGCCGCCAAGGAGATGGCGCCGCGTGGTATCCGCGTGAACTCGCTGCATCCCGGTCCGACCGACAACGCGTTCCAGCATGCGATCGAGGTCGAGGCGATCGGGGCGCCGGAGGCTCAGGCGGCGAAAGCCTTCGAGGGCATGATCCCGCTGGCCCGCCACGCGACGCCCCAGGAGATCGCACAGGCGGTGGTGTTCCTGGCCAGCGACGAGAGCGCCTTCATGACCGGCGCGACGTTGGCGGTCGACGGCGGGCTCAGCATTTAGTGGTCCAACCAAGCCCTCGGACCGCCGACCAGCGTGCGGGCCGCCCGGCCCGCACGGCCAACGGAAACACGAGCATCCGGCCCTGAGTGGTGACCGCTGCCGGGCGCCCGTTCGCCGTGACGCGCCAGCGCCCCGAGCTGAGAGCTGGCGGGGCGACGTGCATCATGACCTGACCGTCCGCGGCCGTGACGATGTATCCGCAGGCTGCAGACGGGGAGTACGCGACGCCGATGTCGGGGAATGCGAGCGAGAACGTACGGAACGGCAGTTCGGGTTCGATCCGGTATCCGCTCGTTGTCGCCGTCACGCCGGCGAGGCGGATCGCGTCGAACAGGCTCCACGCCGGCTGATGCATGATCTGGCCGTCATAGCTCGTCTTCAGGCCGATCCCGCACTGCGCCGGCGTCGGCGAATATGACGCGTGGCAGACGTCGTCGACCGAGATGATGCCGTCCCAATGACGCGGATACGCCTCGGCGTGCGCCGCGAGGGTGTTGCGGGTGAGCTCCGAGAACGCATCCTGGCGGGCCCCCGGCACGCGGCCGCCGAGTGCACCCAGCGCCCACGTCAGCCAGCCGTCGACGGCGTACCAGCTGCCGCCGGGAAAGACGGCGGCACCCGCGCCGAGTCCCCCGGGCGGCCGCGTCCGCTCAGTGACGGCAGGGTCGGCCGCCGCCGGTGACTGGGCAGATCCGATCCGCGCAGGGCCGTGGGCCGCCACCGGCGCGCCGATGCCGGTGAGGAGGCGGCGGATGTTCACCACCAACGCGCGTGCCTGAGCGCTGTTCGGCGCCCCAGCGAGAATCGCCCACGGCTGCGGCTCCCCGAAGATCGCCCCGGTGCCGAGCTCGCGCCCGCCGTCGTATCCGCGCGCGTACCAACCACGCTTTGTCCACTGGCCCCGGGTCGTACGCAGAGCGCGCGTTCCGGCGGCCCGGAGCTTGACCGCGAACGCATGGTCACCCCGCGCCTGCGCAAGCTCGGCCAGGCGCGGATAGACGTACGCGACCTGGGCGGTGACGAGCGTCGATTCGGTCATGCCGAGGAACTGGGTCGAGAGATCTGACCAATCGCCGGTGCCGAGCGCGGCATAGCCGCCGTGACTGCGCAGCAGCGACTGCTGGTAGCCGAACGCGAGCTTCAGGTGATCCCACAACGTCCCGGCCCCGTGTCCGGTGTAGGGCACCCGCACGTCGAACACACGCAGGTCCCGCGTCCCGAGGCCGTACTCGGCGGCGGCCCAGAGCAGCCACAGATCGAGATCGTCGGCGTTGCCGAACCGCAGCTTGTGACACAGCTCCGACATCGCGTAGGGGATCAGCCCGCCCGGGCGCGGCTGCTCCTGGGCGGAATAGAGCAAGACATCGCGCGCGAGTGCGGGATCGGCGTAGATGAGCGGCAGGATCTGCTCGAGCGGGTCACGGAACGCCCCCTGGAATCCGAGCTGATACTGGTAGTAGCCGCCCTGGGAGAGGATATGCCGACCGCGGCAGTCCTCGTAGGTGGCGCCGGAACGCAGCGTGTAGGCGTCCCATTGGAACTCCCGGGAGAGCCATGTCCGCCCGCCACCGAGCGTGATCTGCGGCAGCCAGCCGCGCCATCGCCGCTCACTCGCCCGCAGCGGCCCGACCGCCCGCTCGTAGCGGTGGACGAGCCGCGGGATCACGGACGCGTGGGCGGCCCCGTAGGCGTACCGGAGCGTGGTCGATCCATGCGGGCGCAGCGTGATCGTCGTGCGAAACGCGAACATCGCCCGGCCGACCCGGCCGGGTTGTGAGGCGGGCGCGAGTTGCCCGGTCAGCCGATCGGCCGCGACGGCGGCCGGGACCGCACGGCGATCGTCGCCCCTGCCGGCATGCCTGCCGAAGAACGCATCGACGTCACCGGCGTGGCCGGCGACGCGACCCCGGAGTGCGGCGGCAAAGATCGTCAGCGGACGACGGTCGGTCGCCGTCGCGCGCTGCGTCGTCGAGAGCAGGCGCAGGGCCGGGGCCCAGCGAACCCGGCCCGTCGCGATCGACGTCTTCGTCGCCTGGTCGTACGGGTTGACGTCCCAATACTCAAACCACGTGATGCGCCGCGCGCGTGACCCGTCGTTGCGGATCGTCACGTCGTGCAGCAACAGTGGATCGTCGCCGAACGGCGCGTACACGGATGCGTCCACGTCAAGGCCCGCCGCGTGCGTCGTGTGCTCGAAGTAGCCGACCCCGAACGTCCGGGCTGAGCGCGTCCCCGCCGGACGGTCGTCGAAGAGCGTGCTGATCACGCGCCGCCCGACCCGGAGATAGCCGAAGCCACCGGCGTAGTGACCGTCCTCAGCGTCATAGCGGTTGGTCCACTGATAGCGGCGGTCCTGGCTCCAGAGCTCGACGTAGCCGTGGTTGTAGGCAGCGGCGACGACATGGTCGTTGCCGAGCTGATGCTGGGCGTCGGTTGACCCGCCGAGCTCGGGCTGACGCGCCAGCGGGCTGCGCAGCTCGTCGATCCGGTAGCGGTAGCTCGGTAGACCGAAGCGGTCGACCTGCCAGCGACCAAAGTCCCCGCTGCCGGCGGATGACGCGATGTCGGCCGCTGGCCACGCGCGTCCGAGCGCCGGTGCGGCGCGGGCGCGCGTCGCCGGAAATGCGAGCAGCACGAGGCCGGCGAGCAGGACGAGCCCGGCGGCTCGGCACGAACCCATCATCGCCGGCTCAGCGCCTCGATCCCGGCGCCGATGGCGATCGTGTACCGCTCCTTGACGCGGCCGAGGGGAACCTCGCGGTGCGCGAGCCACCAGCGTCCCACCTGCTCGCCGGCACCGATGATCAGCTCGGCGAAGAGCGGCACGTCGTCCTCGGACAACGCCGACCCGGTTCGCAGCAGCTCCTCGATCACCTCGGCGTTGCGACGACGCATGGCATCGACGGCGCTGGACGGCGCGTCACCGTAAAGGACATAGGAGCGACCCCGGGTTGCCTCGAGCTGGTCAAAGTAGGAGCCGACTACCGCCGCGAGCACCCGCGTCCGATCCGCGCCTGCCGCCTGCGCGGCCTGCCGCATCCGCTCGAACATCTCCGCGCGGCCGCGCTCCACGCACGCCGTGTACACGCCCTCTTTGGAGACGAAGTACTGATACACGAGCGCCTTCGTGATCCCGGCGGCGTGCGCGATCCGCTCCATCGACGCCTGACGGAAGCCGTGGCGATCGAACTCGCGCACGGCGGCGTCGAGGATCCGCCGTTCACGCTCGGCGCGAGGAATCCGGGTGCGCGTGGCCGTCACCGCTTGCCCAGAAGATCGAGCGTGCGTAGTTTCGTCGTTGGCACGCGGGAGAGCGTGAGCAGCATCTGGGTGAACGCGATCGCCTCACGACGCATCAGCGCCACGTCGAGCTTGTCGAGCGTCGGGATTCCCCAGTTGAGCAGGTACGTCGGGCCGGTGATGTAGTTCGCGGTCGGGAGCGCGCCCATCGTCCACAACTGGGTCCCCTCCGCCGGCCAGCCGTTGCCGTCGGGACTGCCCGGCGCACTGATGTACGGGCGCAGGACGCTCGCCGGATCATCGCGCGCGTGCTTGAGCGCTGCGGCGGCCGCGTCAACCAGGGCGCTCGACTCGGGCGTGAACACGGTTCCGGCCTCCGCGTGCCCCGTCAGCCGCGTCGTTCCATTGGGCTGCGGGTTCCACTCAAGCGCGCCGAGGTGCTCGAGCGTGATCCCGGCCGCGATGCGGGGCAGGGTCGTGTGCCGATGGCGGCGTACGAACGCCTCGACGCCGGCACCTCCGGCGAAGTGTCCCGTCGTGAGCAGCACCATCACGCTGCGCGGGAGGCTGCGGCGCTCCAGGCGCGTCAGGTACTGGCTGATCGCGACGATCGCGTTGGGCCCGTTGTCCTCGATCGCGTTCGGCCCGTCGGTGTGGGAGTGCAGCAGCATGAGTTCGCTCGATGCGCCCGGGATGATCCCGATCAGGTTGCGGGTCTGCACCTGGCGTGTCTCGGAGCGGAGCGTCAGCTGCGCGCTCGCGCCGGGGCTCGCCGCGAGGGCCTTCAGCCGCTCACCCGTTCGGCGATCGACGAACACGCCCGGGACGGGTCGGATCGTGCCGTCGTAGGGGTAGTACGCGCCGTGGGCCGCGTCGGCCGGCAGGTCAAGGATGCAGACGCAGCCGGCCGCTCCGGCATGGGTGAGCGCATCGAGGATCGCGATCAGGGTCGAGATCGAGAGCCACGAGCGAGCGTACGGTGCCGCTGGCCTCAGCAATCCGGCCGGGTCATAGCTCTGGTACGCCAACGCGCCGAGGGCGCCGTAGGTCAGCGACGTGACCGGCAGGGCGAAGAGGGCGATCTTCCCACGCAGCGAGCCGGCGGCGGGCGGTGTGTTCACCGGATCTGCGAGCAGCACGAGCGGGCCGGTAACCCCGCCGTGAGGGGTGGCGCCGGAATACGGGATGTACGACGCGGTCGGGATCACTTGCGACGCGCCGCTGCTCCCCGCGCGCAGCGCCCACGACTCGGCAAGCCACCGCCGGTGCGGCACGTTCTCGAAGTGCAGCTGGCGGACCCCGGCGCGCTCGAGGCGTCCGCGGAGGACGTCGATGTAGTGCTCGTGAACTGGGCTCGCGGTCGCGCGCAGTCCGACGGCGTCGAGCTGGCGGTGCCACTCGGTCAGCTGCCCGGCCGGCATGAACTGAGCGACGTTGACGGCCCGGGCGTCGCGCGGGCCGAGCGCCGCGCTCGGCCAGCGGATCCGCTTCACCGCGGCATCAGATGGCGAGGTGAATGCTCTGAGTCCCGCGTCGGCGACCAGCGAGGCCGCCGCCACCTCGAGCAGCCGTCTGCGGGTCAGTCGTGAGTCCACGTGAGGTCTCCCCTCTCCGGCAACGACTAACTGTCGGTCAGTTATACCACGGTCATGGTGGGAGGGTTAGAGTGATTTTCCGGGATCGGCTGTCGATTTCCGGGCATCCCGTGTGTCTTAAGCCCGAACGATCCCAACCACAGGAGGGCGAAGTGACCATGACCGGTTCTTCCACGCAGGGAATCCAAATCGTGCTCCATCCCGTGTCCGACCTGGCGGCAGCCAAGTCCGTGTACACCGCGCTGCTCGGCATCGCGCCGCAGGCCGACTCGGACTACTACGTGGGCTTCGACGTCGAGGGCCAGCACATCGGACTGGTGCCGAACGGCGGACCGCAGAGCATGAGCTCGCCGGTGGCCTACTGGAAGGTGGAGGACATCGAGGCGAAGCTGGCCGAGGTGACCGCCGCGGGCGCGACCGTGAGCGAGTCGCCGCACGAGGTCGGCGGTGGCCGTCTGGTGGCCTCCTTCACCGACCCGGACGGCAACGTTCTCGGTCTCTTCCAGGACCGATGAGCCTGGCCACCCGCAGGGAGTCGGCGGCGTCCGCGCCGCCGACTGCCGACAGCCACGATCTCATCCGCGTCCACGGCGCGCGCGTGAACAACCTCAGAGACGTCAGCCTCGAGCTTCCCAAGCGCCGTCTGACGGTGTTCACCGGGGTGTCTGGCTCGGGCAAGAGCTCGCTCGTGTTCGACACGATCGCGGCGGAGTCCCAGCGGCTGATCAACGAGACCTACAGCGCCTTCGTCCAGGGATTCATGCCGACCATGGCCCGCCCCGAGGTCGACGTGCTCGAGGGGCTGACGACCGCGATCAGCGTCGACCAGCAGCGCTTGGGCGCCGACGCGCGCTCCACGGTCGGGACCGCCACGGACGCGGGTGCGATGCTGCGCATCCTGTTCAGTCGGCTCGGCAAGCCGTACGTCGGCTCACCGAACGCGTTCTCGTTCAACGTCCCGTCGGTCAAGGCGACCGGCGTGATCACCGTCGAGCGCGGGAACCGCACGACCGAGCGGGCGAGCTTCACCCGCGCCGGCGGCATGTGTCCGCGGTGCGAGGGCCGCGGCTCGGTCAGCGACATCGATCTCGCGGCGTTGTACGACGAGCGCAAATCGCTCAATGAGGGCGCGCTCACGATCCCCGGCTACAGCATGGACGGCTGGTACGGACGGATCTTCAAGGGATGCGGATTCTTCGATCCGGACAAGCCGATCAGCAAGTACACCAAGAAGGAACTCGGCGACCTGCTTCACAAGGAACCGACCAAGATCAAGGTCGAGGGCATCAACCTGACGTACGAGGGGCTCATTCCGAGGATCCAGAAGTCGATGCTCTCTAAGGATCTCGACGCACTACAGCCACACGTCCGGGCGTTCGTCGAGCGGGCGGTGACGTTCGCCGTCTGCCCCGAGTGCGACGGCACCCGCCTCAGCGAGGCCGCGCGATCGTCGAAGATCAAGCGGATCAACATCGCCGATGCCTGCGCGATGCAGATCAGCGACCTAGCCGACTGGGTCGGTGAGCTCGGCGAGCCGTCGGTGGCGCCGCTCCTCGAGGCGTTGCACCACACACTTGGCTCGTTCGCCGAGATCGGGCTCGGTTACCTCTCGCTTGACCGACCCTCCGGCACCCTGTCGGGCGGCGAGGCGCAGCGCGTCAAGATGATCGGCCACCTCGGCTCCTCGCTGACCGACGTCACCTATGTATTCGACGAGCCGACGACGGGCCTGCATCCGCACGATGTCCAACGGATGAACGAGCTACTGCTGCGGCTCCGCGACAAGGGCAACACCGTGCTCGTTGTGGAGCACGAGCCGGACACGATTGTGATCGCTGATCACGTCGTCGACCTCGGCCCGGGCGCCGGCGCGGCGGGCGGGACCGTCTGCTTCGAGGGCTCGGTCGAGGGACTCCGCGCCAGCGACACGCTCACCGGCCGTCATCTCGAGGACCGGACCGGCCTCAAGGAGACGGTGCGAACGCCCACCGGCAGGCTGGAGATCCGGGGCGCCAGCACCCACAACTTGTGCGACGTCGACGTCGACATCCCGCTCGGCGTGCTTGTCGTCATCACGGGGGTCGCCGGCTCGGGCAAGAGCTCACTGATCGACGGCTCCGTGTCTCGGCGAGAGGAGGTCGTATCGATCGACCAACGCGCGATCCGCGGATCACGCCGGAGCAACCCGGCGACCTACACCGGACTGCTTGACCCGATTCGCAAAGCGTTCGCGAAGGCGAACGGGGTCAAGCCGGCGCTGTTCAGCGCCAACTCCGAGGGCGCCTGCCCGAACTGCAACGGTGCCGGCGTCATCTACACCGACCTGGCGATGATGGCCGGGGTCGCCACCACCTGCGAGGAATGTGGCGGCAAGCGGTTCGATGCCTCGGTGCTCGACTACCAGCTCGGCGGCCATGACATCAGCGAGGTGCTGGCGATGTCGGTGACCGACGCCGAGGAATTCTTCGGCGACGGCGAGGCGGCAACGCCGGCAGCGCACAAGATCCTCGGCCGGCTCGCCGATGTCGGGCTCGGCTACCTAACGATCGGCCAACCGCTCACCACCCTGTCCGGCGGTGAGCGGCAGCGGCTCAAGCTGGCCACGCGCATGGCGGAGAAGCGGTCCAGCCCGGCCGGCGTCTACGTCCTCGACGAACCGACGACGGGTCTGCATCTCGCCGACGTCGAGCAGCTGCTCGGGCTACTCGACCAGCTCGTCGACTCAGGAAGATCGGTGATCGTCATCGAGCACCATCAGGGCGTCATGGCACACGCCGACTGGATCATCGACCTCGGGCCCGGCGCCGGCCATGACGGCGGCCGGATCGTGTTCGAGGGGACGCCCGCCGACATCGTCGCCGCCGGCTCCACCCTCACCGGCGAGCACCTGGCGGCGTATGTCGGCTGATTGATCAGCTCGTGAGCTGGGGCGATGCCTGCGCCGCCGCCGCGACCGCGCGCTCGACGGCGTTGATGTCCCGGACGGCGCCCGTATCGGCAGACGTGGCCATCATCGCGTACGCCCGTAGGGCCGGTGACACCGTCCGCTCGCGCAGCTTCGGCACGTAGCCGCTGCTCGCCTCGAGCCGCTCGCGACGCTCGGCGAGTTCCTCCTCGGAGACCTCGAGCGTCATCCGCCGATTGGGGATGTCGAACGAGATCGTGTCGCCGGTCTCGACGAGCGCGATCGCGCCGCCGGAGGCCGCCTCAGGCGAAATATGCCCGATCGAGAGCCCGGAGGTGCCGCCAGAGAAGCGGCCGTCGGTGATCAGCGCGCACGCCTTTCCGAGGCCCTTGGCCTTCAGGTAGGAGGTCGGGTAGAGCATCTCCTGCATGCCCGGGCCGCCGCGCGGGCCCTCGTAGCGGATGACGACGACGTCGCCCTCCTTGACCCCACCGCCGAGGATGACCTCGACGGCCTCCTCCTGGGACTCGACGACGACGGCCGGGCCGCTGAAGGTGAGGATCGACTCGTCGACGCCCGCCGTCTTGACGACGCTGCCGCGGACCGCGAGGTTGCCGTACAGGATCGCGAGACCGCCGTCGCTGGAGTACGCGTGAGCGACGTCCCGGATGCAGCCCTCGGCGGCGTCGGTGTCAAGCGACTCCCACCGCTCGGACTGCGAGCCGGCGGTCGCCGAGCGCTTGCAGCCGGGGGCGGCATGGAACAACTCGATCGCCTCGGGCGAGGCGCTACCGCTGCGGACATCCCACGGACCGAGCCACTCGTCGACCGAGCGGGCGTGGACGGTGTGCACGTCGGTGTTGAGCAACCCGCCGCGCCACAGCTCGCCGAGAATCGCGGGGATCCCGCCGGCTCGGTGCACGTCCTCCATCAAATAGGTGCCGCTCGGCGCGACCTTGCAGATGTTCGGCACCCGCCGGGAGATCTCGTCGATGTCCTTCATCGTGAAATCGAGCTCTGCCTCCTGGGCGGCGGCGAGAACATGGAGCACCGTGTTCGTGGAGCCGCCCATCGCGATGTCAAGCATCATCGCGTTCTCAAACGCGGACCTCGTCGCGACCGAGCGGGGAAGCACCGAGGCGTCGTCCTCGTCGTAGAAACGATGGGCGAGCTCGACGACGGTGCGGCCAGCCGCCTCGTAGAGTTCGCGCCGCGCGGTGTGCGTGGCCAGCGTCGAGCCGTTGCCCGGGAGCGAGACGCCGAGCGCCTCGGTCAGGCAATTCATCGAGTTGGCGGTAAACATGCCGCTGCAGGAACCGCAGGTCGGGCATGCCGCCTCCTCGATCAGCGCGATGTCCTCGTCGGAGACGTCGTCGGCGACGGCATCGGCGATCGCGGTGATCAGGTTGATGCGCTTGCGGACCGTGCCATCGACGAGCACGGCAGTCCCGCCCTCCATCGGGCCGCCGGACACGAACACGGTCGGGATGTTCAACCGGAGCGAGGCGTTGAGCATCCCGGGCGTGATCTTGTCGCAGTTGGAGATGCAGACGAGGGCGTCGGCACAGTGGGCGTTGACCATGTACTCGACGCTGTCGGCGATGAGATCGCGGGACGGCAGCGAGTACAGCATCCCCCCGTGGCCCATCGCGATCCCGTCATCGACGGCGATCGTGTTGAACTCGCGGGCGATGCCGCCCGCGGCGTGGATCGCCTCGGAGACGATCTCGGCGACCGGCTTGAGGTGGGTGTGGCCGGGAACGAACTGCGTGTACGAGTTCGCGACGGCGATGATCGGTTTGCCGAAATCTTCACGGGCCACGCCGGCGGCGCGGAGCAGGGCGCGGGCACCTGCCATGTTGCGCCCGTGGGTGACGGTTCTTGAGCGGAGCGGTGGCATGAGACAAGGCTACCCGTCGAGCGGTGCGAGCACGAGATCGTTCTCCACCGCATAGCCGTCGCCGTCACGCACGAACTCCCGTGCGAGGGACGGCTTGACCGCGAACACGGCGTCTGAGTCGAGGTACTCGCTGGCGGCGTCGAAGATGTGCGTGGTCAACGTCCGGTACCCGGGCGCGCGGACGATCATGTGAATGTGCGCCGGGCGCCATGGGTGCCGACCCGTGGCGGCCAGCATCGCGCCCACCGGTCCGTCGTCCGGGATCGGGTAGGGCACCGGGCGCACGCCGATGAACGCATACCGTCCGTCCGCGTCGGTGTGGAAGCGGCCGCGCAGGTGGTCCTCCGGGGCCTCGGGCGACTGGACGGCGTAGAGCATGTCCTCACCGTTCTGCCACACGTCGATCTCGGCGCCGGCGATCGGGGTGCCGTCGAGCGCCCGGACGTGGCCGGAGACCCGGACGGGGATGCCGCCACGTAGGGGGTCCTCGGTCATCGACTCGCCGCGAGCCCGCTCGGGTGCGCCCGGAACGTAGAACGGGCCGAGCACGGTCGACTCGGTCGCCCCGTCCGGGAGGTCGTGATCGAGCGCATCGACGAGCATCGACAGGCCGAGCGTGTCCGACCAGAGGATGAACTCCTGGCGCCGCTCGTCGGTGATCTGACCGGTCGCGGTCAGGACGTCGATCGCCCGCTGCCACTCCGCCTGGGTCAGCCCGACCTCCTGCGCAAACGCATGCAGATGCTGGACGAGCGCGGTCATCAGCTCGCGCAGACGCGGGTCGGCGCACTCGGCGAAGCTCGTGAGAACGGACGCGGTGATGTCCGCGGGCTCGGTGCGGTCGGCCATCGCCACACCCTGCCACGTCCGAGCGGACGCGCACAAGTGGCGGCCCGGGTCGGGCCGGTCGAAGCGCTATGTGAGAACGGTCAGAACGTCGTGTGCTTTTGCGAAGAGCAGGCAGCGGCGGCGTCCACGGGGCCCGGGCGCCTGAAAGACCGCCGTCCCGTCGCCGCCCACGAGCGACCAGCCATCGTCAGTCGGCACCAGCCGCAGCACGGTTGACGTGCGTGCGTCCCGGCGTGAGCGGGCGAAGGACGGTGCGAGGGCGATCGGTTCGCGGGCGAGGGCTGTCATGGCGATGACTATGAAGCCCGTGTGTAAGGCGAACGCGAAACGCGCGTGTGAATCCTCTCAGAGTGGGAGAACCCTCACCGTCCGCTACGTGAGGTCCGTGGCGGAGGGCACGCCATCCTCGATGTAGCGCATGATCGTCGCGCTCAGCCCGAGGTCGAGCGTGACCGATCCGCCGGCGAGCCGCAACCGGCAGGCGTCGGGAGTGATCTCGGCCGTCCAGTGGTGCAGCTCGACGTTGCGGACCGCGGCGTGCAGGACGTGGGCGCCGCGCTGCTCAGGGGTGTTCGGAAGCGGGGGCCGGTCGAGCTCGAGCTGGAGCTGGACGTCGATTTCGGCCGGCTGCTTGTCGCGGATGCGCTCGAGGTTGTCGTTGATCTCGACGGAGATGGGCGCGAGCATCAGGTCGCGCGGGGTCTTGGGCGCAGGCGGGCTCACGCCGTCAGCTCCATTCTGGTTTCACACATCGAAGAACACCGTCTCCCGATCGCCCTGGATGCGAATGTCGAAGCGGTAGCCGTCGCCATCGCGCTGGGCAATGAGCGTGTCGCGCCGGTCAGCGGGCACGCTCGTGAGCACGGGGTCATCGGGCGCCGGGTCAAGGTAGATCCGGGTCGTCAGGTGGCGCAGCAAGCCGCGCGCGAACACGTGGACCGCGACGTACGGCGCCGCCGGAACCGTGACCTCCCAGTGGCCCTCATCGTCGGTCGGCGAACGGGCGAAGCTCGGCGGGTCGTGGTGCCAGGTCTCGACGAGCGCGTCGACGATCGGATCTCCGGCGCCGTCGAGCACGTAACCGGAGATCCGCACCCCGTCGGCGGCAGCCACCTGGCCCGCCTGCCACGGCAACCCAATCGCCAGGTATGGCCCGACCGTCTGCGACGGCGTCTCTCCCGGCATCAGTGCGTCTCCTCGATCGGCGTCTGGAACCGTCCACCGACGACGATGTCGAACGTATACGCGAGCGCCCAGTTGTCCTGGCTGTCGTCGATGCTGAAGCGGCTGATCATCCGCTCCCGGGCGCGCTCGTCGCGCACCGAGTTGAAGATCGGGTCATACGGGAACAGTGGGTCGCCCGGGAAGTACATCTGGGTGACGAGGCGCTGTTCAAAGGACCGCCCGAGCAACGAGAAGTGGATGTGCGCCGGTCGCCACGCGTTGTAGTGATTGCCCCACGGATACGGGCCGGGCTTGATCGTGACGAACTCGTAGCGCCCGTCGCTATCGGTCACCGTGCGCCCGCCACCGGTGAAGTTCGGATCCAGCGGCGCTGGCCAGGTGTCCCAACGATGGTGGTAGCGGCCCGCCGCATTCGCCTGCCAGACCTCGACCAGCGAGTCGGCGATCGGGCGGCCATCGGCGTCGAGCAGTCGGCCGGAGACCGTGATCCGTTCGCCGATCGGCTCGCCTCCATGACCCTTGGTCAGGTCGTTCTCGATCTCCCCCGGGCGCAGCTGACCGAGCGCCGGCCCGGTCATCTCCGTCACCTGCTCGGGCAGGTACACGAGTGGCTGCTTGGGATGGCGCAGCGCGGTCGATTTGTAGTCCGGATAGTCAAGGGCAGGTTCACGCAACGCTCGTCACCACCATGTCGGATTCGATGTGGATTCCCTGCCGGTCAGCCACGGCTGAGCAGCTCTCGGAGCGCGGACAGCTCCGTGTCGGTCGGGGCGGGTGTCCGCGTGGGCTCGTCGTCGACGCGCAGTGGCCAGCCGGTCTTCTCAAGGACGTCGTCGACCTCGACCCCGGGATGCAGCGCGGTCAGCGTCAGCTCGCCGTCGCGGGGCTCCATCACGCACAGGTCGGTGACGACCTGGGTGGTGCGCTCGCCGGTCGTGGTCAGAAAGTCAAGCTTCTCGACGAACGTGCGCGGCGAGTGCGGCGCGATCACGACGATCTCACGGCAGCCGATCGCGACCTCCGGCGCCCCACCCGCCCCCGGCAGCCGCGTCCGCGGCGTGTCGTAATCCCCGATCACGGTGCTGTTGAGATTGGCGTGACGGTCGACCTGCGCGGCTCCGAGGAAGGCGACCTCGATCCGACCCGGCCCGATCCAGTAGTTGAACATCTCGGGCACCGACACGACGGCGTCGGCGGTCTGGGCGAGCTCGCCGTCGCCGATCGAGAGCGGGACGCGATACGGCTTAGCCCCGATCGTCCCGGACTCGTAGACGAGCACGAGATCCGGGTTGTGGACCATCCGCGCGAGGATCGCCGCCGTGCTCGGCCGGCCCACCCCGATGAAGCACGAGCGCCTGCCGACGAGCGTGCGCGCGGCGACGACCGTCTGCACCTCGGCCGCGGTCGCGGCGGTGGTGGCGCTCACGACGTCTCCGCTCCTGCTCCGGCGAGGACATGTTCATCCATCCACGCCGTGAACCGCTCTCGATCGCGGCTGATCGCGTCCCACTCCCGATAGAACTCGTTGTCGCGCGTGGTGATGTCGAGCGTGTAGGACGGTCGTGATCCCCCGGGGGCGAGCGCGACGGCGTCGATCGCCCAGCCGGGAATCACCATGCCGCCCGGGCGCAGCTCGAGCGCATCGACGATCCGCTCCACCGTGACCAGCGATCGTTCGGCGGCGAGCACCGCCTCCTTCTGTACGCCCGGGATACCCCACAGCTGGACGTTGCCGTCCCGGTCGGCCTCCTGGGCGTGGATGATCGCGACGTCCGGGTTGAGCGCCGGCACCGCGACGAGTTGCTCGCCGGTGAACGGGCACGTGATCCGCTCGATGCGCGTCCGCGCCTCGAGGTCCGTCCCGATGTAGCCGCGCATGACCGCGCACGGCAGCCCGGCCGCGCCCGCGGCAAACCGGTTTGCCATGCCGGCGTGCGAGTGCTCCTCGAGCTCGAGCGCCGTCGGCCACGCGTGTTCGACGGCGTCGCGGATCCGGTGCAGCGAGCCGACGCCCGGGTTCCCGGCGTACGAGAAGACGAGCTTGCGGGCCGCCCCGACGCCGATCATCTGGTCATAGATCACGTCGGGGGTCATGCGGATGAGCTCGAGCTCGCGCCGCCCCTGGCGGAGCAGTTCGTGCCCCGCGGCGAATGGGATCAGGTGCGTAAAGCCCTCGAGTGCGACCGCGTCACCGTCCCGCACGAGCGTGGCCACCGCCTCGGGAAGTTCGATAACGTCAGCCATTGTGCGTGCAGATTATCAAACTGTAGACACTTTCGATGAGATTCTGTAGGATCGCGCCATGGAGACGCAGATCGCCATTGTCGGTGCTGGCCCCGCGGGCCTCACCCTAGGGATGTTGCTCGCCGAGCGGGGAATCGAATCGGTGATTCTCGAGTCGCGCGACAGAGCGTACGTCGAGCACCGCGTTCGGGCGGGCGTGCTCGAGCAGAACACGGTCGACCTGCTCCACACGCTCGGCGTCGGCGACCGACTCGCGCGCGAGGGACTGGAACACCACGGCATCTTTCTGCGGCGCCCAGGCGCGCAGGAGTACGTGCCGATGAGCGAATTGACCGGCCGCGCGATCACCGTCTACGGCCAGCAGGAGGTGGTCAAGGACCTGATCGCCGCGCGGGTGACGACCGAGGCTCCGCTCCTGTTCGAGGTGAGCGACGTCGCCGTCGACGGCGTCGAGACCGACCGGCCACGGGTCACGTTCGTCCATGACGGCGCCGCGGCGGAATTGCACTGTGACTTCGTGGCGGGGTGCGACGGGTTCCATGGGTTATGCCGGGGGCTCATTCCGGATGCGGAGCGGACCGAGCTTGACTACACCTACCCGTTCGCCTGGCTCGGGATCCTCGCCGAGGCACCGCCGGCCACCGAGGAGCTCATCTACGCCTGGCACGAGCACGGCTTCGCGCTGTACTCGATGCGCTCGCCGACGGTGAGCCGGCTCTACCTCCAGGTGCCCGTCGACGAGGACCTCGATGGCTGGTCCGACGAGCGTCTCTGGGACGAGCTCGAGCTGCGCCTCGGCACCGTCACCCGCGGCCCGATCTTCGACAGAGGGATCACCCCGATGCGCAGCTTCGTCACCTCGCCGATGCAGCACGGCCGCCTGTTCCTCGCCGGCGACGCGGCGCACATCGTTCCGCCGACGGGCGCCAAGGGACTCAACCTCGCGGTCAATGACGCCCGGCTGCTCGCGGCGGGGCTTGCGGCGCACTACGAACGTGACGATGACGGCCCCCTCGCCGCCTACACCGAAACGGCGCTCCGGCGTGTGTGGCGCGCTCAGGACTTCTCGAACTACATGACGCAACTGCTGCACAACCTCGGGGGCGGTCCGTTCGAGCACGGCCTTCAGCTCTCCCGGCTCGAGTACATCGGACGTTCGGAGGCGGCCGCCCGGTCGCTCGCCGAGAACTACGTCGGCCTGCCGGCAGCGGACGACTTTTAGAACGGGAGACGACGGTGCACACACAGGACATCTCGCTGGACGACGCGCGCGCGCTCATTTCTCGCGCGCTCGACAAGGCCGCTCATGTCGGCGTGCGCGGCGGAGTCGCGGTCGTCGGCGCGAGCGGCGTGCTCGTCTCCGCGTCCCGGATGGATCGCGGCGGCGCGGGCGGGATGGCCCGTGCGCGGTCGAAGGCGTGGATCTCGGCCACCCAGCAGATCCCGAGCACCGAGCACCACGTCCGCATGGCGACGCTGCCGCCGCCGATCGCGAGCGGATTCGTCGCCTGCTCTCCGGAGGCGAACTTCCCCGGCGCGGGCGGCATGCCGATCTTCGACGCCGACGGAGTCGTGATCGGCGGGATCAGCGCGTCCGGCGCCACCGTCGGGCCGTTCGTAAAGATCCCGGGCATCGATCCCCGGATGCTGATCGCCGAGGGGAAGCCCGCCAACTCCGAGGACGTGCTCGTGCTGTGGGCGCTCGGCTTGCCCTATGAGGGCCAGCACGGCGACGACGAGAAGCGCTGGCTCGAGGCGTTCGGCGAACTGCCGAGCGAGGAGGGCCTCGGCTACAGCGAGCCGCCGCCGGCCGATCTGCCGGAGCACGCGTGGGCGGCGGCGATGGCCGACCGCGCGATGGACGAGGCGCGCTCGCGCGGCGCTCGCGTCGCCGTGGCGATCGTCGATCACCGAGGAGATCCGATCCAGCAGGACACGATCGACGAGACGCCGACCGCCGCCCCCTTCGTCGCCGAGGCGGTGGCCGCCGGTGCCGCAACCTTCGGGCTGCCGAGCGCCGAGGTCGACCCGCGGATGACGTCGGTGCTCCCCTACGCGGTGGCGACGGTTCCCGGTGGGCTGCCGGTGCGCGACGGCGACCGGGTGGTCGCCGGTCTCGGCATCGCCGGTCCCCCGCCAGCGGTCTGCCACCAGATCGCCGCGGCGGTCCTGGCGTGAGGATCTGCGTCGTCGGCGCGGGCGCCATCGGAGGTCTCTACGCCGCCCACCTTGCCCAGCTCGATGACGTCGAGGTGTGGGCGTACGACGTCTCCGCCGAGCACGTTGCGGCGATCAACCGCGACGGATTGCGCCTGACCGGCCGGGCAACGCTCACCGGCCGCGTCAATGCCGAGACCAATGCGGGCGCGATCCCACCGTGCGAGCTCGGGATCGTCGCGGTCAAGGCGACCGCCACCGAGGCGGCGATGGCCGCGACCGCCAGCGTGTTCGCCGACGGCGCCGTGTGCAGCGTCCAGAACGGGATCGGCAGCGAGGAGATCGTCGCGCAACACGTCTCGCGCGTGATCCGCGGGGTCTGTCTCCCCGCCGGGCACGTGACCGCGCCCGGGGTCGTCAACATGGACGCGAGCGGTCCGACCTGGATCGGGCCGTTTGAGCCCCGCCCGGCGGCGATGGCGGAGGTGGAGGCGCTCGCCGGCGCACTGAACCGCGGCGGCTTTCAGACTCACGCGCTGCCCGATGCACGCGGCGCGCAATGGACGAAGCTGCTGTTCAACGCCTCGACGAACCCGATCGCGGCGCTCACCGGCCTCACCCATGGGGAGCTCTGCGACATCCCGCGGCTGCGGAGCACCGTCAGCGCTTTGGTCGACGAGGGGCGTACGGTCGCTGACGCACTCGGGATCGCGTTGGACAGCGACCCCGATGAGTTGATCAGCCGGGCGGCGATCGACAACCACGACCACCGTCCGAGCATGCTCCAGGACGTACTCGCGCGCCGACCAACCGAAATTGACGTACTCAACGGCGGGATCGTCCGCGCGGCCACGGCGGCCGGCGTGCCGACGCCGCTGCACGAGACGATCACCGCCCTCATCACCGGACTCGAGACCGGTTGGAAGGAGACACGATGACGACGAGGGTCGGTGAACTGTCCGTCACGCCGTTGAGCGACGGCGAACTGTGGATACCGCCGGATGGGCTGCTCAACAAGGCGGCCGATGCGTGGCCGCCGGGGTTCTTGGGTGACGAGGGGCTGATGGGGGTGAACTTCGGCGGGTTCCTCGTGCGCACGCCGACGGATGTCGTCATCGTCGACACCGGGATCGGCGGCGGCGCGATTGCAGAGCTCCCGATCGGCACCTTCCCGCAGCGGCTCGCCGACGCCGGTGTGGCCCCGGAGGATGTCGACGTCGTCATCTTCACCCATCTCCACTTCGATCACGTCGGATGGTCGACCGACGGCGAGACGCCGATGTTCACCCGTGCCGCCCACCACGCCCACGCGATCGACTGGGCGCACTACTACGGCCCGGAACCGCACGCCGAGACGGGGCCCGGCCGCGATGACTTCGGCGCGATCCCCGCCCCCGAGCGGCTCGCGCCGCTCGCCGACACGATCGTGCTCCACGAGGGCGATCGGACCGAGATCGTGCCCGGCGTGACGCTGCGGCTGGCGCCGGGCCACACCCCGGGGCACTGCATCATCGAGCTCGCGTCCGGCGACGAGCGCGCCGTGCTGCTCGCCGACGCCTCGCACAACCCGGCGCAGCTGCTCACCGATGACTGGGCGTCGCTGACCGACGTCGACCCCTCGTTGGCCCAGCAAACGCGCGCCGCGCTCGCCCGCGAGCTCGCTGACTCAGGGACGCTGGCGACGATGACGCACGACGCCGGGAACGTGTTCGGGCGCCTGGAGACGGTGGACGGCCTGCGGCGCTGGGTGCGTGCCGACGGTTGAGACCGTCTCGCGCGCGGCTGCTGGTCATCCTCGGGGCGCTGTCCGCATTCGGGCCGCTCACGACGGACGTCTACCTCCCGGCGCTGCCGGCGCTCGCCCACCATTTCCAAACGACGGTCTCGAGCGTCCAGCTGACGCTGACCGCGTGCGTCCTCGGGCTCGCCATCGGCCAGGTCCTGATTGGTCCCGTCAGTGACACGCTCGGTCGCCGCCGCCCGCTGCTCACCGGACTCGCCGTGTTCACGCTCGCGTCGATTGCCTGCGCGGTCGCGCCCGCGGTGTGGATCCTCGACGTGGCCCGGCTCGTCCAGGGCCTCTCCGGTGCCGCCGGGCTCGTGATCTCCCGCGCCATCGTCCGCGACCTTTACGGCGGGACCGAGGCGGCCCGGTTCTTCTCCACGCTCGGGGCGGTGATCAGCATCGGCCCGATCGTCGCCCCGGCAATTGGCGGCGGGATCCTCCTGTTCGTCGCCTGGCCCGGGGTGTTCGTCTTCCTCGCCATCGTCGGCGCGGCGCTGTTCGCCGCCGTGCTCCTCGGGACCGAGGAGACGCTTCCCCGTCGCCGGCGCCGGCCGGCAAGCCTCAAACTCGCGCTCTCGACCTACCGGGAGCTGCTCACCCATCGGCGCTTCATGGCGTACGCGCTGTCAGCGGCCCTGGCGTTCGCCGCACTGTTTGCGTACATCTCGGCGTCCTCGTTCGTCTACCAGCGTGTCTTCGGCGTCAGCGCGCAGGTCTACGGCCTGCTGTTCGGCCTCAACGGACTCGCGATCCTCGCCTCCAACGTCGTCAATGGACGACTTGTCCGCGTCCACCCGCCGGCGGTGCTGCTCTCCTACGCCCTGCGGGCGAACGCAACCGTCGGCGCGCTGCTCGCGATCGCGGGCGTCTCCGGCCTGGGCGCCGCGGCGATCATCCCGCTCCTGTTCGCGTTCGCGGGGACGATGGGCTTCATCATGGCCAACGCGATCACGCTCTCACTCGAGGGTGAACGCGAGCGGGCCGGCAGCGCGTCGGCGGTCTTCGGGTTCCTTCAGTTCACCGCCGGCGCCGCCGTCGCGCCCCTCGTCGGCCTCGCCGGGACCTCGGCGGCGTCGATGGGGATCGCGATGGGCGCCGCCGGAGTGATGGCGCTCGGCCTTCACACCATCCTGCTCCACGGCGCCGGCGTTCAGGCGCCGAGCATCGAGTAGCCGCCGTCGCAGATCATGTAGCTGCCGGTGATGTGGATCGCGTCGTCGGTGGCGAGGAACAGCGCGGCCCCGGAGACGTCCTCGGGTGGCGGAATGCGCCCCATCGGCGTATCCCGCTCGAGCTGCTCGAGCCGCCCCGACTTCATGTCGGGGCGGTTCATCACCGCGGGCGTATCCATGAACCCGGGGGCAAACGTGTTGACGCGCACGTGCGGCGCGAGCGCCTTGGCGTAGGACTTCGTGATCCCGAGCAGCCCGTACTTGCCGGCGGCGTAGATCGGGGCGCGAGGGCTGCCGCGGACGATCACCGTGGAGCCGATGTTGACGATCGCACCGCGCGCCTCGCGGTCGAGCATCCGGACCCCGAACTCGTGGACCATCAACATCGTGCCCTTGATGTCAACGTCGAGCACGTGGTCGATCGTCGCCTCATCGAGCTCGCGCCACGAGTGCTGCGAGGAGGCCATGTCGCCGACGTTGTTGACGAGCACGTCGAGTGCGCCGGCCTCGTCGGCCATCCGCTTGACCTCGTCCCAGTGAGCGATGTCACCCTGGACGAGCGATGCCTCGGCCCCGGCGGCGCGGACCTGGGCCGCGGTCTCCTGCGCTCCGGCCTCGGAGCTGCGGTAGTGCACGAGCACCTCGGCGGCGCCCTCCTGGGCGGCCCGGATCGCGAGCTGTTGCCCGAATCCGGTTCCCGCTCCGGTGACCATCACTCGCTTGCCTTCCAGCTTGCCACTCATGCTCAGAGCACGCTCCGTCCGCCGTCGATGTACAGAACCGTCCCATTGATGAAGCTCGCCTGGCGCGAGCAGAGAAAGAGGACCGGGCCGACGACCTCGTCCACATTTGCGAACCGGCCGGCCGGAATGAGTTTGATCAGCTCCTCGCGACGGCCCGGGTGATCGGCGAGATATTGACGCGTGAGCTCGGTGTCCATGTAGCCGGGCGCGACCGCGTTGACGGTGACGCCATCGGCGGCGTACTCGTGCGCCATCACGCGCATCATCTGGTTGATCCCACCCTTCGTTGCTGCGTACGGGCCATGGTTCTTATGCCCGCTGCGGCCGGCGACCGATGAGAAGAACACGATCCGGCCGTGACCCTGGGCCCGCATCGGAGCGAGCGCCGCCTGGGCAGTGAAGAACGCGCTCGACAGGTTGATCTGGATGATGTCGTTCCAGTCGGTGTCGTCGTACTCCTCGATCGGCTTGCGGCGGTTGATCCCGACCGCGTGCACGAACACGTCGATGCCGCCGAGTCGGTCGACGGCTTGGGTCATGGCCTGCCGCGCCGCATCGGGGTCCCGCAGATCGGCCTGGATGTGATCACCGGGCTGCACGTCGATGACCGCGACCGTGCTGCCGTGTTCGGAAAACGCCTCGACGATCGCGGCGCCGAAGCTCCCCGCGCCGCCGGCGACGACGACGCGCTGTCCCTCCAGGCCGAGCCAAGCGCTCATACGAACCTCGTGGTGATCGATCCGATGCCCTCGATGGTCGAGACGAGCTCGTCACCGGGCGTCAGGTAGCGCGGCGGCTCCATCCGGTTGCCGACGCCCGCCGGAGTGCCGGTGAAGATGAGATCCCCGGGCAGCAGCGGGCAGATCGCCGACAGGCGGGCGATCATCTCGGACACCGAGAACATCATCGAGGAGGTGCGGTCGTGCTGCATCTGCTCGCCGTTGACAGCACAGCCGAGCTCGAGGTCGTCGCGGTCGGGAAGCGCGTCCGGCGTCACGAGCCACGGCCCGGTCGGCCCGAATCCGGGGAACGACTTGCCGAGGCTGAACTGCGGCGGCGAGCCGATCATCTGGACGTCCCGGGCGGAGATGTCCTGACCGACGGTGACGCCGGCGACGTGATCCCAGGCGTCCGCGGCCTGGGTGGTGTGGGCCGTGCGTCCGATCACGACGACGAGCTCGACCTCCCAGTCGACGCGGTCGGTCGCGACCGTGACATCGGCGTCGGGGCCGACGATGCACGACGGGAATTTCGTGAACGTGAGCGGCATCGGCGGCAGCTCGAGGCCGGCCTCCTGCGCGTGCAGGGCGTAGTTCAGCCCGATCCCGAACACCTGCCGCGGGCGGGGGACCGGGGGTCCGAGCTGGGCAGGGTCGAGCGGCTGCGCGTTGGACGTGTCAGCGCTCGTGGCCCACGCGGTGAACTCGGTCCAGACGTCGTAGACGGCCTGCGGGTCGCTCCCGAAGCGTCCGTCGCTCGCCCGCTCGACGTCGAGCGCCCGATCGGCTTGGAGCAGCGCCAGGCGGTTGTCGAGACTCGCGATTCGCATCTTGCAGAACTCTACACACCTCGGTAGAGTGTATGCAACTTACGGTAATGCCGACAGACGGCTGATGACTCCGACAGAGGGATGCGAGATGAAGCTGGTGACGTTCGACGATGGCAAGGTGGGGCGGGTCGAGGGCGACACGGTCGTCCAGCTTGACGTGCCTGACATGCGCACCTTCTTTGAGCGCGGACAGCAAGCCGGAGAGACCGGTACCACGTTCCCACTCGCCGACGTGCGGCTGCGGGCGCCGATCATCCCCAAGAAGTTCTTCCATACCGCCGGCAACTTCCAGGAGCACCACGAGGAGTCCACGAACGTCAACTGGTCCCACCCGGTGCTGCCGTGGATCGTGTTCTTCCAGAACATCGACGCGATCATCGGACCGGATGACGACATCGTCTATCCGCCGAACGGACTCACCAACGAGATGGACTACGAGCTCGAGCTCGCGGTCGTGATCGGCAAGGCCGGCAAGTTCTTCTCCCCCGAGGAGGCCGAGGAGTACATCGCCGGCTACCTCGTGTTCAACGACATCACCGCGCGGGACATCCAGCGCGAGGAGATGAAGTCCGGCGTCTTCTGCCTGTCGAAGAGCATCGACACGTTCTGCCCGATCGGCCCGTGGATCGTGACCCCGGACGAGGTCGGTGACCCCCACGAGCTGTCGATGCAGCTCCGGGTCAACGGCGAGGTCCGTCAGAGCTCGCACATGAGCAAGATGTCGGTGACGGTCCCCGAGGTCATCAGTCACTATTCGCCGATGGGCTTCTCCCGCGGCGACCTCATCTCGATGGGCACCGTTTCCGGCGTGGCCGGGTTCAGCGACGACCCGATGTCGCTGTACCTGAAGCCCGGTGACACCGTTGAGTGCGAGATCGAGCGGATCGGCGTGCTCCGCAACCACGTCGTCCCCGCCAGCGTCCCGGCGAGCGTCTGATGCTCGCCGAGGCCCTCGCACTGCGCTGGGACGAGCAGGAGTTCACCGAGGTCCGGCCGGGCATCTTCGGCGCCACGATCGACACCGAACAGCTGACGGTCACCGTCTACCGGTACGAGCCGGGATGCGCGTGGGAGACCCACTCCCATCCTGAGGACCAGGTCACGTTCGTGTCCTCGGGAGGGACCGTCGACTTCGTCGTCGACGGAGTTCCGACGCCGCTCTCGCCCGGGCAGCTCGCGGTGTTGCCGGGTGGGGTGCCGCACTCGGCGACGGTCGCGGCCGATGGCGAGCGCGTGGTCACGATCAACGTGTGGCGGCTGCGTAAGCGGCCGTAGGGGGTCGGGGCCTCACTGGCGCGCTAGCCGCCTGGGGGCAAAACTCGCCAGAGCCCGCGGGCCGGCTGGGCTTTGGCGCATTTGTTGCGCTGAGGGGCAGGAATCCGCCAGAACGCTCTGGCCGGTGCCGATTTGGCGAATTCTTGCCGGTCCGGAGCTGATTCGCGAGGGTTACTCGGTGGCGATCGGGCGGCCGACGGTGAGGGCGTCACGCAGCTCCGGGTCGAGCGCCGCGTATTTGGCGTCCGGGGCGGCGCCGAGCCCGTCGAGGCACTTGGAGAAGAAGCACCGGGCGGCGGCGGTGAGGACGACGTCAAGGATGTCGGTGTCGCTCAGGCCGAGCTCGCGGAGGCAGTCAACGTCGGCGGCGGTGACGGTGGTCGCGTCGTCGGCGACCTTGTCCGCGAGCTCCATGACGGCGACGTCGACCGGCGACAGCTCGGCCGGGGCGGCGGCGGTCCCGTCGTCATCCATCAGCGCTTGCAGCCCCGACGGGGTGACGAACCCGTTGTTGAGAAGCACCGACCCGTGGGCGAGCGCGCAGTAGCTCGAGCGCAGCCGACGGGCGGCCGCCAGGGTGGCGAGCTCGTAGCGACGGAGCTCCATGCCCGCCTTGATCGATCCGTTGAGCTGCCGCCAGGCGGCGTAGACCTCGGGGCGCAGGGAGAACGCCTGAGTGAGGTTGGGGAGATCGCCGAACGACGCCCGGTCGGTCTCGTACATCTCCTGCACCGCACCCGTCGCCTCTGCCTCCGGCACCGTCTCGATGAACGTCATCGCGCTCCTTTCTGCGTTGTCACCACGACGAACCTACGCGATGCGGCGGGACCTCTGGGCCTAAGTGTCGCTATAGCCCCACTGAGGCCCAGAGACCTCGCTCGGGATCTCGAGCGCGACCGGCCCCCTCAGGCGAAGCTCACGTCGAGTCCGTCGGCGGCGGCGCGCAACGCGTCGAGGTCAAGCGCGGCCGGCGTGGCGCCGAAGATGTGCTCGTCGGTCGGCCGGCCGGCGCGGGCGATCAACGCCTCGAGCCCGCCCGGGGCGCTCATCGTCAGCACCTTCGTGTAGTGGCCGTCGCCGGCGTAGGAGTGGACCGTCCCGGCGGGGATGCTCGCGGTGTCGCCGCGCGTGAGCACGTGCTCGTCGCCGTCGAGCACGAGCCGCAGCTGGCCCTCGAGCACCATCAGCGACTCGTAGGTCTGCTCGTGGACGTGGGCGGGGAGGCCGGGCCCCTTCGGCATCTCGATCGTCGTCATCGTTGTCGTGCCCGACGTCTGGGGTGCGCCGACGAGGAGCGTCTGGAGCTGGCCGGCGAGCTCGTGGCGTGCGCCCTCGCCGGCGCGCAGGAAGTACGGCTTCTGCGCGTCAGGGACGGTGTCGTCGGCCGCGTCGTGACGCGGGGTCGCGTACTCAAGATCGGGGCGGTATTTCATCTTGAACTCGACCTCGGCCCGGGCGAACTTCTCGAATGGCGGCGGCCCCTTGGGACCGGCCGGGAAGGCGGCGGTCGTGAACGGCTCGCCAGTCAAATCGAAGAAGCGGTCCCAGCCCCCCGGGACGACCGGACCGACGAACGTCGAGTAGTGACCCTGGAGCTGATAGGCGTGCACGGCGCCCGGGGGCACGTAGCCGAAGTCGCCGGGGTAGAGCACGCGGCTCTCGCCGTCGGCCCACAGTTGCACGGCGCCCCGGAGCACGTACCAGTACTCGTACTCGTTGTCGTGGTAGTGGAGCGGGATCGGCCGCTCGGCGCGCGGGCCGTCAAGGGCCATCACCGACATCGCGCCGCGGGATTCCTCGGCGCCGACGAGCGCGCGCCCGACCTCGCCGAGCAGCACGTGGGCGCGGCCGCTGCCGGCCTCGATCACGTACGGGACCGGCTCGCCCGGCAGCGTCGTCACGGGCTGTTCTTCGGCGATCACCGTTGTCATGCTTTCTCCTCGTACTCGAGCGCGGCGGCGTGCGCTGCCCGCGCGGTCAACTGTGTGCAGACTAACGACTTGCGTGCAGACACGCAACTGTATACACTCGGGCAATGGAGAGAATGCACGTCTTGATCGCCGGCGGCGGCCTCAGCGGCCTCTGCCTCGCCCACGGTCTGCGCAAGGCCGGTCACACCTGCGATGTCTTCGAGCGCGACCCGGATTTCAGCCGGCGCACCGGCTACATGCTGCACATGAACCCGTACGGCGGCGAGGGTCTGCGGACCTGCCTTCCGGATGACCTGTACGAGCTCTACCTCGAGACCTCGCGGCGGACGCCGGATCGGCGCGAGTCGATCGTGCTCAGCGATCAGCTCGATGAGCTGAGCACCCAGCCCCACCTCGGACCGCCGAACGAGGGCCCGCGCCCCCACACCGGCGTGCACCGTCGCACGCTCCGCCAGATCCTGCTCGCCCGTCTTGACGGCTCGCTCCATCTCGGCATGCCGGCGGCGAGCTACGAGGAGACCGAGTCAGGCGTCCGGCTGAACCTCGCCGATGGGACGACCGCCGAGGGCGACGTGCTCGTCGGCGCCGACGGGATCCGCTCCGCGATCCGCGCCCAGCGGCTCCCCGGGGTCAGCGTGATCGACACCGGGATCGATGGGATCGGTGTGTTCGGCCGCTCACCGCTCACCCCGGAGGTCGTGGCGGAGCTGCCGCCGCTGCTGCGCCAGGGCGTGATCATCATCGCCGACCGCGCGGGGCACCGCCTGCTGCTCGGCGCGTTCCAGCCGCGCCTCCAGATCGCCTCCGCCCCGACCGCGATCGCCTCTGACGTCACGCTCGAGCCCGTCGAGGACTACATGATGGTCAGCTGCAGCGTCGCTGCGGGGACGACGGTCCCGCCCAACCGCGAGTGGACGGCGGAGACGCCGGCGATGCTGCGTGATTCGATGCTCCGCGCGCTCGACGGGTGGCACCCCGCCGCCCGCGGCATCGTCGAGCGACTCGAACTCGAGTCGATGTTCTCCATTCCGTTCGGCTTCCTCGAGCCACCCGAGCCATGGCAGTCCTCGCGGGTGACGCTGATCGGCGACGCCGCGCACGCGATGCTGCCGACGCTCGGCATGGGGGCGAACCTCTCGCTCCGCGATGCCGGGTTGCTGAGCGAGCGCCTGGCCGCCGTCGGGCGCGGCGAGCAGAATCTGATCGAGGCGATCGCGGGCTACGAGGCGGATATGCGCGAGGTCGTCTACCCGATCATGCGGATGGCGATGGAGCACGACAAGAACTTCGGCGGCGGCGCGCTTGAGCGGGTCGGCGACGGCGCCGACGCCTGATCGGTCGCGGGGGCGCTCGGTCGCGGGCGGCGCGCAGCCGCGGGCGGCGCTCAGCCGCCGATGAGGTGCGGCTGCGCCGTGCCCCAGCCGAGCGACTCACCGTGGAGGAAGCGGCGCCAGTCACGCTGCACCTGATCCGACACCGCGCGCGTGGTCTCGTCGTCGGCGACGTAGTGCCGCGCGACCTCGCTCGAACTGGCAGTGCCGAAGAGGAGTGGGACGTCGACCGTGTGCAGCGCGCCGAGCCGAGGATCCGGCGAGCTGTGGTCGATCCGAAACAGATCGACGTCGCCACCCGCCTCGGCACGGGCTCGCGCCCAGCGCTGCGTCGGCTCGGTGAACAGATGCGCGCTGAGCCGCTGCACGTCCTCGTCCGGCGCGTCGCGTCCGCCGGTGCGAAGCAGGAACGTCGACTCATCGCGGGTCGTGCCGACGAGCACCGGGATGTCGATCCGAGCGGCCGGCTGATCGAGCGGTGCTGCGGGCAGCACATCGTCGTCGAGCGTCGGCCACGCAGCGCCCCGGGTTCCCTGCCACTCGCCCTCGCGCAGGAGTGCCTCGTGGCGCGCGACGACATCCGCGGCCCCCGTCTCCCGGGTGATGCCGAGGTCGTCCTCCCAGCGGCGGCGACGAGCGGGGTCGTTCGCGGCCTCGGGGAGCGGCGGTGAGTGAAGGATGGCGCGCGTGAACAGTCCGGCGGATTGCGGGCTGACGATCAGGTCGGCGACGTTGCCGGCGCCCGCCGACTGACCGGCAAGCGTGACCCGGTCAGGATCGCCGCCGAAGGCGCGGATCTCCCGCTGGACCCAGTCGAGCACCGCGAGGTGGTCGAGCAGGCCCCAGTTTCCGAACGCCCACCCGAGCGAGCCGAGCCGGTAGCCGAAGCTCACGACGACGACGTCCGCTGCGTTGGCCAACTGCGCCCCGTCGTCGAGGCCTGACCCGGTCCAGCCGACCGTCCAGCCGCCGCCGTGCGACCAGACGATCACCGGCCAGTCGCCGGTACCGCTCGTCGGTATCCACACGTTGAGGTACAGACAGTCCTCATCCCCGGGTGGGATCTCACCCCAGGCGAACTTCGAGATCGGCCGCACCGGCTGCGGCGGTGGCGGTCCGGGCGCGAGCGCGTCGAGCTCCCCGGCCCAGTGCTCGAGGGGGCCGGGCGCATGCCAGCGTCGCTCCCCGACGGGCGCGGCCGCGTACGGGATGCCGAGGTACGCGCCATCGCGACCGCGGATCCGCCCGCCGGTCAGCTCAACGCTTGCGCTGGGGCTCGGCACCGAGATCTGAGAGCGTCTGGCGCAGCCGGGTCGGCTCGTATCCGGGCTCGAGCAGCTCCATCACGTCGAACGCAGTCGCCGACAGGTGTCCGGCGAGCAGGCGGCCGGATTCGTCGCGATCGCCTCGCTTGGCCGCGTCGAGGATCTCCCGGTGGCCGACGACGAGCCACGCCTTGGGTGAGCGGGCGATGTGGACGCGGCGGTAGCGTTCGAAGTGGTCGGAGAGCTGCCCGAGCAGCGCGTTGATGCGGATGCCGGCGGGAGCGGTCAGCCCGCGGTGGAACGCAGTGTGGGGTCCCTGCCAGCGCTCGTAGTCCTTCTCCTTGGCGAAGTGGATCATCTGCGCGAGGAACCCCTCGAGCGCGGCGATGTCCTCAGGCTCCAGGCGCTCGACCGACAGCCGGATCGCCTCGGTCTCGAGCGTGACCCGGACGACCACGAGCT
This sequence comes from uncultured Solirubrobacterales bacterium, assembly GCA_963850335.1. Classification (GTDB taxonomy): domain Bacteria; phylum Actinomycetota; class Thermoleophilia; order Solirubrobacterales; family Solirubrobacteraceae; genus Palsa-465. Next base: position 533,103 of record CAWKKY010000007.1, read on the forward strand.
CCTCGAGGTCCGTCGCCGAGATCGGGGTCACGGTCACCCGCCGATTCGCCTGCGCGTCGACGAGGCCCTCGCTCTGGAGCATCCGCAGTGCCTCACGCAGCGGGGTCCGGCTCACGCCGAGCTCGTCCGCGAGCGCCACCTGGGACATGACCGCGCCGGGCGCGATCTCGCCACCGACGATCGCCTCGCGCACGCGCCGGTAGACCTGCTCGACATTGTCCCGGCGAGCCGGGGAGCCATCAATCGCCATCAGTGACTGCGTATTCTCCCGTGCGGCCAAGGTTTCCGTTTTCCCGCGCGGCGAGGCGCGCCGACCGCGCTTACCCGCTGGCATAACTGTGTGTAGTGATCGGTTCTGGATACAATTTAGCGGACGTGTCCATCGCCCATGATCCGCTCGTACGGTGAACCGGCGCACGGCAGTCGTGACCGGTGGCGCCGGGGCGATCGGGGGGGCAATCGTCGACGCGTTGCGTCGTGCCGGCCACCGGGTCGAGGTCCTCGACCGCGAGCAGTGTGACCTCGCTGACGCCGACGACGTGCGTCGCGCGGCGGCCGCGCTCGGGCCGGTCGACGTGCTCGTCCATGCCGCAGCGAGTTTCGAACAGGGTGCGCTGTCCGAGATCGACCTCGGCACATGGCGTCACGTGCAGGCGGTCAACGTCGAAGCCGCGCTGCTCCTTGCCCAAGCGTTCGTGCCCGCTATGCGTGAGCGCGGATGGGGCCGCGTGGTTCATGTCGTCTCCGACACGGTGTGGAACCCTCCGTCGCCGCAACTGCTCGCGTACGTGACGAGCAAGGCAGCCCTGATCGGGCTCACCCGGATGCTGGCGCTCGAGCTCGGCGCCTGACCCCGGACGACGTCGCCGAGACCGTGGCCTTCCTCTGCACCGACGGCGCCGAGGCGATCACCGGACAGACCCTGTCCGTCGACGGCGGTCTGGTCTTCCGGTAGGCGACTCACAGGCCGTCTCAGCGGCCCCATCACGACACCGGCTCTCCGAGGTAGGAGACGAACAGGCCGTCAGGATCGCGCTCGGCGCGGACGTCCCCGAGCCGAGCGAAGTTGTCGGTCGCCATGAACCGGTCCGGTCGACGGGCGAAGTCGGAGTCGCCGACATACAGCCCCTCCCCCAGCTCCTCGGCGATCCCGCCGATGTGACCGTGCAGCCAACTGCGGTGCTGCTCGTCCTCGTCGGCGTCGGTCCAGATCGCATACGCGGCGCAGTAGACGTTGGCCTGAAGCGAGAACGCCATATCTGGGAGCGGGCGCGTCGGCGCCCAGCCGTACCAGATCGAGAATGAGTGGCGGGTCGGCAGCTCGCCCCACATCGCCTGGAGTCGTGGCGCCAGCTCCGCGGCCGACGCGTTCGTCCACTGGCTGTCGGCGCAGTACCGGTGGCCCGTGGGGTTCTGGAGCGCCTGGGCGGCGTTCTCCTCCGGGATCGTCGTCGGGCCGCGCACGTGATCGATCTGCTGCACCGGTGGCGTGTCGAGCAGGGTCAGCAGGCGATCGGCGTCCTCGGCACGCTCGGCGAGCAAGGTCGTATGGAGCAGCAGCTCGACCTCGCCGGTGCGCAGCCGCGTCGCCGCGACGACCGGCTCGACCGTGACGTCGAGCCGCGGGAGCACCTCGTGGAGCCACTCGAGCAGGGGCACGGCGTCGTCGAGGCGGAAGATCCGAGTGTCGTGCCACATCGGAATTGCCGCGTATGTTCGGAGGTGAAACCGGGTGATGACGCCCGGGAAGCCGGGACCGGCGCCCCGGGCGGCCCAGTAGAGATCCGGATTCTCATGGGCGTCGCAATGGAGGACCCCGCCGTCGGCGGTGACAACGTCGATGCCGAGCACGTTTTCGCAGCCCCAGCCCCAGCGCCGGCTGTTCCAGCCCTGCCCTCCCTGGAGGAGGAAGCCGCCGATCGCCACCGACTCACAGTGCCCGCCGGTGAACATGCGCCCGCGCGCGGCGAGAAACGGCGAGAGCTCGAGGCCGCCCCGCGTCGACGGGCTCGCCGTCGCCCGGCCCGTCTCGGGGTCGAGCGAGAGCTCACCCAGGCCGGCGAGGTCGATCAGCAGAGCGTCGTCGCGCACGCTCCAGCACGGCCAGCTGTGACCGCCGGCGCGGACCGACACCTGCCAGCCGCGCTCGGATGCGAGCCGGACGCCGTCGATCACATCCTGCTCGCTCGTCGCCTGAAGGACCGCGGCCGGCACCCGATCGAGCGGGTGGCGGGCGTTGAATGTCGGGGCGTAGCACGCCTCCGCGAACTCGGGGTCGCTTGGTGAGATGAGCTTCATACGATCACCGACTGGCCGCCGTCGATGACGATGTCGATCGCGTTCAGATACGCCGCGTCGTCGGAGGCGAGGAACAGGGCGACCCGGGCGACGTCGACCGGCTCGCCGAGACGGCCGAGCGGATGCGTCCGCGCCATCTCGTGCATCGGGTGCACCGGGTCCTCGTGGAACTCGGCGATCTGCGGCGTGATGATGAGGCCGGGACTGACCGAGTTGGCGCGGATCCGATGGGGCGCACCGGACGCCGCCAGGTGTCGGGTGAACGCGAGCACCCCACCCTTGGCGGCGCCGTGGGCGGCCTGCTCGATGAACGTGGCGCCGCGCCAGGCCGAGACCGACGCGGTGTTGATGACGACGCCGCCGCCGGCCGCCTTGAGGTGCGGCCAGGCGGCCTTGGTCACGGCGAAGATCAGGTCGAGCTCGTTGCGCAGGACGAACTGCCAGTCCTCCCAGCTGAGCTCATCGAACGGTCCCACCCGCGTCGCCGAGGCGTTGTTGTAGAGCACGTCGATCCGGCCGGCGTCGGCGACGCCGCGCTCGATCCAGCCCGCCGCCTGCTCCGGGTCCGACAGGTCGATGCCGTCGAGCTTGATGTCGCAGCCGACCACGGTGGCGCCCTCGTCGGCGAACAGCTCGGCCGCCGCGGCGCCCTGACCGCCGGCGGTGCCGGTGATGAAGCACACCTTGCCGTCCAGGCGACCGCTCATGGTCCGCTCCCGTCTCGCCGTTCGACGAGCTCGACGAGGTTGCCCTCGGGATCGGCGAGGAACGCGAAGCGCACGCCCGGTTCGGGCGACGCCGAAGGCGATACGACGCCCCGGGCACCAGCGGCGAGTGCGCGGTCGTACACCGGGCCGATGTCCGCTGCCGCCAGCGCGAAGTGGCCGTACCCGCGCGTGCCGAGCGCCTGCAGGGGCGTCGCGGCGGTGATCCCCGGCTGTGCATCCGGCGCCTCGAAGAGCTCCAGCCGGTGACCTTCGGAAGCCCGCATCATGAGTCCTCGGATGTCGCCCGGAAGCTCGAACGGGAACTCGGCCGCGAAACCGAAGGCGTGCTCGTAAAACGATGCAGCGGCATCGACATCCGAGACCGAGAGCCCGATGTGATCAAGACCGACTTGCATGCTAACACGATCATTGCATACAGATTGGTATTTTGTCTACAGTTATCCCGACCGGCGCCAGTCGTATGCATAATGCATAATGCGTGCCATGGATCTGCGTGTTGGCGTCTGCAGATGAGGGCGGTGATCCTCAACGAACTCGGAGCGACGCCTCGCTTGGGCGATTTCGACGCGCCCTCAGCACAGGACGACGCCATGGTCGTCGACGTTGTCGCCGCCGGGCTCAACCCGGTCGACCTGACGATCGCCAGCGGCAGGTTCTACGCCATCGTGCCGCCCGTCCCGTCGGTCGTCGGGCGCGAAGGGGTCGGACGCGACCCAGACGGTCAGCGCGGCTACTTCCCATTCTGCGTGCCGCCGTTTGGCTCGCTGGCCGAACGAGCGCTCGTCCCGCGGCAGGGATTCGTCCCGCTGCCAGACGACGTTGATGCCGGTGCCGCCGTCGGGGTCGGCACAGCCGGCCTCGCCGCCTGGATTCCGCTCACTCGGGTCGCGCGGCTCAGCGAGGGCGAAAAGATCCTTGTACTCGGAGCGAGTGGAGCCGTCGGTCAGCTGGCAGTGCAACTCGCACGGATTCTCGGCGCAGGCCGAATCGTGGCGGCAGCGCGGAGCGAATCAGGGCGTTCGCTCGCCATGGATCTGGGTGCTGACGCAGCGACCGGCCTAACACCGGAGGAGCTCACAAACGCGGCAGACGGAGGCTATGACGTCGTCCTCGACATGCTTTGGGGGGAGCCGGCCCTGGCGGCGCTCGGCGCGATCGCGCCGTGGGGACGCATGGTCCAGGTCGGTCATGCCGCGGGGTCAACGGCCACCGTCCCGGCCGCCGCGCTTCGTTCCCGCTGCGCGTCGGTTACCGGGTACACGACCGGGCTCGTGGAGCCCCCGACCGTTCGTGCCGCATACCTCGAGCTCATCGACCACGTACGACGCGGACAACTTACGGTCAATGTCGAGCGCTACGCACTCGAGGACGCCCCGGACGCCTGGGTCCGCCAGGCGCAGAGCCCGCACGGCAAGCTCGTCATCGTCCCCTAGGGTGAGCGAGAGATCCGTCGCCGGACCGCCGAAGCGGCGGCTAGCCAACGAACACGAGGATCGTCGCCAGGCGGCCGTCCTGTGCGAACTGGACGACGTCGAGCCCGGCGATCTCCGTGTCGCCGATCCGCAGGACGGTGCCGCCGGGGTCGACGACCCGCCAGGCGAAGCGAGCCCACCCGTGATGTGACTCGATTCGATCCGCGAGGGTGAGCCGAAAGCCGCGGTCGGCCGGTCGTCCGGCGATCATCGCGCCGATCTCACCGGACAGGGCCTCACGACCACGGATCAGCGGGGTGTCCGGCTTATATCCGGGCGCCATCACGATCTCCTGGATGGCGCACGCAGCGAGGAGCCGCGCGCGTGCTGCCGCATCCGGTTCGTTCCATGCGGCTTCGTAATCATCGAGTACCTGGGTGAGCACGTCGCTCACGTGGACACCAGCCTCAGTCGAGGGATCAGAGACAGCGCGTTTTCGTACATGAGCCCCGACCGCTCGGCATCGCTGATGATGTCGGTTCCTCGGAGGGCGCGCAGCGAGCGCGCGACGACACCCGGGGGCGCGAACGGCGTGTCGCTGCCGTACAGGATGCGATCCGGGCCGGCGATTCGCCGTAGCGCGGCGAGCGCGTTCGGAAGTGGGTCGCCCGTGACGTCGAACCACAGTGTGCGCAGTGCGGCGAACACATCGACGGCCCCGGCGCCGGATTCGGCGAACGCCGACACGAAGCCCTGCACTCGATCGGCGAGCACCGTCAGCGCGCTGCCGACGTGCGGAACGATCATGCGGATCGCCGCGTGTCGAGTCAACGTTCCCGAGAGAATGAGGTTGACGACCGCGCGGGTGGTATCGAAGGGGAACTCGATCATCGGCCGGGGGTACGGCACGCCGTGAACCTCCGCGCCCGCGGGCGACGTCGGATGGAGCGTCACGAGCGCCCCTCGAGAATCGAGCTCGTCCATGATTGGCTCAAGGCGTGGGTCACCGAGGTAGACGCCGTCGTAGTTGGTCATCAGCACGAGGCCATCAGCGCCGAGCGCCGTGAGCGCGAAGTCGATCTCCCTGAGGGCTGCATCGACGTCCGGGAGCGGAAGCGACGCCAACAGGCCGAACCGACCCGGATGCGCGCGGACAGCCTCGGCGCCCTCCTCGTTGACAGCGCGCGCAAGCCGGGGACGTTCCGGCGACCCGAGGAAATGCAGCCCGGGCGAGGACACTGACAGCAACGCGGCACCAATCCCGGTGTCGTCCATGAGCGCGATCGCGGACGCAGCGCTCCACTGCGGCACATAGGGAAAGCCATCGGGTCGCTGCACGCCCGCGCGGTCAAGCGCGGCCCGGTAGCTCGGCGGCAGGCAGTGAGCGTGAACGTCGATAGGCGCCGGGCTCATCACGGCCAACCAGCCCCGGACACCGCGACGTCGACGATGTCGATCCGACCGGTCGTGTCACCCTTGGCGAGTCGCTCGAGGCTCGTATCCGCCGAGCATAGGAACAGTGTTCGGCGGTCGTGGCCGCCGAGCGCGCATGCGACGGCGAACGGCGAGCGCGACGGAATCCGCTCAACGACATCTCCGGACGGCGCGACCCTGATGAACTCGCTCGCATGGGGAAGTCCCACCCAGAGCCCTCCGTCGGCATCGAGACACAGCCCGTCCGGTGGTGTCCCCACCTCAGCGATGACACGTCGGTCGGTGAGCGATCCGTCGTCCTCGATTCGGAAGCGCGTGATCCGCTCGGCGATCGTCTCGCAGATGAACAGCTCCCCGCCGTCCGGCGTGACGACGCACCCGTTCGGGAAGATGACGTCCTCGGCGACCGTCCGCGGCGTGGCGCCGGCCTCCCAGAGGATGATCCGGCCGGGGCCCGGACGATCCCCAGCGGCCAGATTGAAGCCAGTGTCGCCGACGTAGGCGCGGCCGCGCCCGTCGACCACCATGTCATTCAGAAGCCCGGTCGTCACCCCGGCGAGGTCGGCGACGACAGAGCTCCCGTGAGCATCGTCGATGACGATGAGCCGGCGGTCGAGCGCGGTCGCCATCAACATGCGGCCGTCGGGGAGCGCTCCGAGACCGGAGGGCCGCCCCGGAACGTCCCCGATCACCTCCATCCTGCCGTCGAGGGTCACGGTCTTCAACTGAAAGGCGTGGACGTCCGAAAACCACAAGCGGTCCTTCACCCACCGTGGGGCCTCGGCGAATCGCAGACCATCGATGAGCAGCGTCTGGTCAGGCAACCGGCACCCCACTGAGTCGATCCTCGAGCGTGTTGACCAGAGCCGGCAGCGCAGTGAGCTCGGCCACCGCGCCGAAGACGATGAAGTCGGGCCGGACCAGGACGCCCGCGACCCCGTGCTCGTCAAACCACGCGCCGTAGCGGCCTTGGATGTCGACGACTGCGCCCGGACGCGGGTTCGCATGGGCGGGCAACACCTCCGCGACGACCGCACCGAGCCGGTCGAGGGCAGCGCGCTCGGCGTCACCGAGATGCGATGCGGGATCGCCCCCACGGGCAACCAGAGCCCATCGTCGTCCTCCAGCCAGGTCGTCGAAGCGACCCCGGCGGCCGGGCACCGCCACCCGTGCCTGGAGCCCCAACCCACCGACAAGCGCATCGGGAACACGTTGAAGGACGCCAGGTCCAAGCTGTGGCAACACGTGCGGGACCGCCGCCTCGCCGGCGAGCAATCTGCGGTCGCGCTCGGCGGCCCGCATCGGGTCGAGCTCACAGGACACGCGTCCCTCAGCGAGCGAGATGTCGGTCCACGCCAGCACGTGTGGCCGACGTTCCGTTTCGTAGGTGTCGAGCAGATCCGCCGAGGCATGCCCTCGCAAGACGAGATCCAGCTTCCAGGACAGATTGCTTGAGTCACGCAACGACGAGAGCAAACCCTGGCCGGCGAACGGAGGCATCGTGTGCGCCGCGTCCCCGCTCAGCAGCACGTTGCCCTCGCGCCACTGCCGCGCAATGCGGGCCTGAAATGTGTAGACGACCTGGCGCGCGATCTCATGCGTCTCCGGCGTGACGCCAAATTCCTCAAGCAGCGACCAGGCCACCTCGGGTCGCTCCATCTCCTCGATCGTCTCGTGCGGCAGCAACATCCACTCAAAGCGCCGATGCGTCGCTCCCAGCGGCATCAGCATGCGCGGCCGTGCCGGGTCGCAGATCTGGCCGATGTTCGGCGTGAAGGGGATCGGTTGCTTCGTGCGCATATCGACGTCAAGCCAGCGCTGGTCGGCGCCGAGGTCCGCGCGCTCGATGCCGAGGGTCTCGCGGACGAAACTTCCGGCACCGTCGGCACCGACGACGTAGCGGGCGTGCACGGACCGTCGCTCGCCGGTGAGCACAATGCGGCCGTGACCGTCCAACGCCGTCCGTTCGAGCACCAGCTCGACCGCGTCGTCGGCCGGATCCAAAGCCACCGCTTGCCAGCCGAGCCGAACGTCAGCACCGCTGGCGCGCGCGGCGGTGTCGAATACCGCCTCAAGGTTCGGCTGCCACTGGGTGTAGTCAGACCACCACCCAGAGATCGCCTCCTCGGGGGCGTGTGCGGGTTGGAGCATGAGTTGCTCACCGCGTGCGTTCAGCCATACGTAGTCGTCACGAACCTCCCATAGCGTCGTGGCGAACGTCTCGGCATCCCCCACCGCCTGGACGAGACGCAGCGCCTCATGATCGATGTGCCCGGCGCGCGGCAGGTTGTGGAGGTGCGGGTATCGCTCGCACGCGAGGATGCGGTGTCCGGCGCGGGCGAGCAGCGCGGCGAGAGCCTGCGCACCGGGTCCGTAGCCGACGATTGCGACGTCGTAATCACTCATGCGGTGCTGCGCCCACCTGAGAGATCAAATACCGCGCCAGTCGAAAACGAGCACTCTTCGCTCACGAGCCACGCGATCATCGCCGCCGCCTCCTCGGGCGTGCCGAGACGTCCAAGAGGGACGGCGCCCCGCATCCGTTCGAGCACGTCCGCAGGTTGCTCCAGCGCCATCGGGGTCGCGAAGGCGGCCGGCGTGACCGCGTTTATGAGCACGCCCGAGCCGGCGAGCTCCCGTGCCAGCGACTTAACCAGCGCGATCATCCCAGCCTTTGCGGCCGCGTACGCCGCCAGCAACGGGTGCCCCTCCTTCCCCGCGACAGACGAGATGAGGACCGCGCGACCGTATCCACGCTCGGCCATTCCCGGGAGCAGGCGCCGGCACACGAGGAAGCTGCCGGTGAGGTTGACATCAACGATCTGACGCCACTCGGCGGCGTCAAGCGCGAAGGCAGATCCCCACGGGCCGCCGATGCCCGCGGAGTGAATGAGGAGATCGATGGCTCCGAGCGCGGATTCGGCCTCGAGCACAGCCGCATCAAGCGCCCTTGCGTCGGTCACGTCCGCGACGACCGACAGATGACCCTCGGCCGGCTGGCGATCGAGCACAGCGACCGCAGCGCCAGACACGGCTAGCCGATCGGCGACCGCGCGGCCCAATCCGCTGGCGCCCCCGGTGACGAGCGCAGCCCGGCCGACAAGGTCATACGCGTTCACGTGCCTGCTCCAGCCGTCAGCCCGACGGTGGCTCTGATGCCGTCCTCGAGAGGGGTGAGTGCCATCTCGAACGGCGTCCCCGGGACCTCACCCGGAAACGGCAGCTCTTCTTTGCCAATGGTGATGAGCTCCGCCGCCCCCGGGACGACTCGGTCAACCACGGTGACAACGTCCGCCATGCGAGTCGGTCCTTCGCTCGGGACCGTCCGCACGTGCGCGCCCTCTGCGACCGTACGGCTTGCAGTGATGAACGCGCGCGCCACGTCCTCGACGTAATGCAGTTCTAAGGCGGTCCTGAACGGGATCCGAAACGCCTCGCCGCGGCCAGCAGCAACGATCGCCTCGGTCACGGCTGCCGTGGTACCCCGATCGCGACCGGGTCCGTACACGCACGCCGGCCGCAGGCCAATGCTATCGACGCCATAGTCCGTGGCATACCGCTCGGCGACTCCCTCAGCGGCGAGCTTGTAGACGCCGTACAGCGTTGACGGCGAGGCGCCGAGCGGCGCGGCGGCGGCAGCCGAGCTCGCGTAGCTGAGCGTCGCCGTCAGCCCCGCTCGTCGGCTGGCCTCAAACACGGCCACAGTGCCCAGAACATTGACGCGGGCGCCGGCCACCGGGTCGGCCGCGCAGTAGGGAGCCTGCAGGGCAGCGAGGTGCACGACGGCGGTCACGGCGTGTTCGGCAATGATCCGCTCAAGTGCCGCGAGGTCCGCGACATCGCCCTGGACAGCAGTGACGTGCTCGAGCGTGGCCTCCGCCGCGACGAGGCGCAGCCGGCGATCGTCAATCCCGATGTCGTGGGCAATCACACGCTGCCCGGCCGCCGCAAGCAGCGCGGTGACCCAGGAGCCGAGGCAGCCGAACGCCCCAGTGACGAGAGTCGCGGCCATTGACGCATTATGCATTATCCATCATCCGTCTGGTAGCGTCTCGTCGCGATCGACCCGAAAGGCACGACATGAAGCTGGCCACCATGCGCCGTCCCGACGGCTCCCTCGCAACAGTGATCGTCGAGAACGACGAGACCGTCGACCTTGCGACCGCGGCGCCTGAACTACCGGGTGGCCTGGCCGCGCTCCTGGCAGCGGGACCAGACGCGCTCGCGCAGGCTCGGGATGCCGCAGCATCGGGGGTAGGGCGTCAGCCGCTCGACCGTGATGCCCTCGCAGCTCCCATCCAGCACCCAGGCAAGTTCTTGGCTGTTGGCCTGAACTACGCAGATCACATCGCCGAGTCCGGCGCCCCGACGCCTGACTACCCGACGGTCTTCGCCAAGATGTCGAGCTGCGTCAACGGGCCTTATGACGACGTCCTGCGTCCAGCAATCTCGGATGAACTCGACTACGAGGGGGAGCTGGGCTTCGTCATCGGCACCCGATGCCGTCATGTGCCCCGGGAGCGTGCTCACGAAGTGATCGCCGGCTACCTCGTCGTCAACGACTTCACAGTCCGCGATATTCAGCATCGCACCGGCCAATGGACACTCGGCAAGTCGTTCGACACGCACGGGGTGACCGGTCCGTGGATCGTGACCGGTGACGAAATCGATCCGCATTCGCTGCCGATCAGAACATTCGTGAACGGCGAGCTTCGCCAATCCTCCAACACGAGCAATCTCATCTTCGACTGTTTCGCACAGGTGGAGATCATCTCGAGCATCTGCACGCTTGAGCCCGGCGACATCGTGGCCACCGGAACCCCCGGCGGCGTCGGCAAGGCCCTGGGGAAGCTGCTCGTCCCCGGTGACGTCGTGCGCGTCGAGATTGACGGTATCGGCGCGGTCGAGAACCACATCGTCCAGGAGCAGGTGCCCGCCGGATCGCCGCCGCCCGCCGCCGCCGCGGCGCGCTGACTCGCGCTCCGACGCGAGACGGGGTTACGCCTGCGCCCGATGCCGGAGACGGCCCGGCCGCGCCGCGGGGAGCGGTACCGCGTCGGGGCCCGCGACGACCTCATTCGTCAACGTGCCGATGCCTTCGACGGCGAGCGTCACCACATCGCCGGGCTGGAGCGGCGCCCAATCCTGACCGCGCCCGCGCAGTTCAAAGAGACACCCGCTCCCACATGTCCCAGATCCAAGGACGTCCCCGGGACGTATCCACGCACCACGGCTGGCATAGGCGACGAGCTCGTCAAAGCTCCAGGCCATGTTGGCGAGCGTGTCGTCACCGAGCTCCCGGCCGTTGATACTCGCTCGGAGATCGAGGTCGAGGCGGTCGCCGTCGCGGTAGCGCTCAAGCTCGTCAGCGGTGACGATCCATGGGCCGAGCGTGTTCGCGAAGTCCTTCGCTTTGCAAAACCCGAGGCCAAGCCGCATCTCGTCGACCGCATGGTCTCGCGCCGACCAGTCGTTGAAGATCGTGTAGCCGGCGATGTGGTCGGCCGCCTCCTCGACGGACAGGTTGCGCCCAGGACGACCGATGATCGCGGCCACCTCAAGCTCCAGATCTAGGTAATCCGACCCCGGTGGGACCGCGATCTCATCCCCCGGGCCCGTGATCGCGTGCGGGTTTGAGAAGTAGCAGAAGGGGGCCTCGTACCAGCGCTCGGGGACCGCCCGCCCTTCCCCCATGACGATGCCTTCGATGTGCGCCTCGAAGACGCTGAAGTCCCGAATCGACGGTGGCTCAACCGGTGCCAGCAGAGGGAGAGCGTCAAGCGGCACCTCATTCTCGGAACGCTCGACAAGCGCCTCGCGCTCGTGTGGCGTCGCGCCAAGAAGATCGAGGACTCCAATCTCAGCCGGCAGCAATCGCAGCTTCTCGTCTCTCGTTACGACCGCGGACCGCGGACGACCATCGACATCAACTCGGGCGATGCGCATGCGCGCCCTCTCCTTTCATCGGCTTGGCCTTCACCATGTCGTCCACCCTCCATCGACGCGGAGAATGTGTCCGGTCACGCTGTTCGAAGCGTCGCTGGCCAGATACAGCACAGCGTTCGCCACGTCCGCCGCCGTCGCCAACTGACCGGTGGGCAACCGCCGCTCCAGCACCTCGTGACGAAACGTTGGGTCGGCGAGCATCGAAGCCGTCATCGGCGTATCGACGAACGTCGGAGCCACCGCATTGACCCGTATGCCGTCGCGCCCCCATTCAACCGCCAGCGCGCGCGTGAGACCATCGACCGCGTGCTTTGTGGCGCAATACGCCGCGCGCCCCGGATAGCCGACGGCGCCCATCTGCGACGACATCGTGATGATGCTGCCAGGGGCGTCACGACTGAGGAGGGCATCGCCGACGGCGCGGCACGCGAGGAAGGTGGCGCGCACGTTGAGGTGGAACAGTTCATCCCAATCCGCCGTCGGATAATCACGCGAGGCGCCGGGTCGGTTCATGCCGGCAGCGGTCACCAGGACGCGGAGATCGCCGAGGTCGGAAGCGGCACGGACGGCCTCGTGCACGCCGTTTTCGTCGGCGGCGTCGACCGCCACGACGGTCGCGATCCCGCCAGCTTCTCGGATCTCGCTTGCCACCTCGTCGAGTTCGCTGCGGGTACGGGACACGAGCGTAATGGCCGCGCCCGCTTGGGCCAGACCGAGCGCACACGCCCGACCGATGCCGCGCCCGGCGCCGGTGACGAGCGCGACCCGGCCGTCCAGCGACCAGACGCTCATGTCGTCACGAGACGCTCCAGGCGCATCGTCGCCGTCAGCCCGTGACCGGCCATCTGCTCGGCCTCGCAGATCGCCTCGACATGCGGCGCGACGACCCGCGTCCCCTCAGGGCTTAACTCCTGATACGTGCATGTTTTCAGGAACTTCCCAACCCACAGCCCACCGGTGTAGCGCGCGGCGCGGGCCGTCGGCAGCACGTGGTTGGTACCGACGGCCTTGTCGCCGAATGCGACCGTCGCCTGATCGCCGATGAACAGCGAACCGTAGTTCCCCAACCGATCGTGATAACGCGTCAGCTTGTCAGGGTGAACCTGCACTTCAAGATGCTCGTAGGCGGCGTCGTCCGCAATGGCGATCGCCTCGTCATCATCCGCGGCAATCGCGATCCATCCATGGTCACGCCAGGCCTGGCCGGCAATCTCGGACGTGGGCCAGCCCGGGAGCAGGTCGTCGATCTCAGCGGAGACCGCCGCGGCCACGTGTTTACCGATAGCGATCACGCCCGCCGGAGACGTAGGACCATGCTCGGCTTGGCCGAGGATATCCGCGGCGACGATCCGCGGATCGGCGGAATCGTCGGCGATCACCAGCACCTCCGTCGGTCCGGCGAGCAGATCGATTCCGACCCGACCAAAGAGCTGTCGCTTGGCCTCGGCGACATACGCGTTGCCCGCACCGACCAACATGTCGACCGCCGGAACGCCCGGGATGAGTCCGAAGGCGAGTGCGGCGAGCGCCTGCACGCCGCCAAGGGCCACGATCACATCGGCCCCGGAGGTGCTCATGGCGTGCACCATCGCCGGGTGGATGCCGCCCTCGCGCCTGGGTGGAGCGCAGCCGACAACGCATTCGACCCCGGCGACCTTCGCGACGAGGATCGTCATAAACGATGACGCGAGCATCGGGTAGCGGCCCCCCGGAACGTATGCGCCAACCGAGCCGACCGGGATGTGACGATGGCCGAGGACAACACCGGGCAATGGCTCGGTGCGCAGGTCGGTGAGCGTCGAGCGCTGTGCTGTCGCAAAGGTGCGGATCTGGTCCTGGGCAAACGCAATGCTGTGTTTGAGCTCATCGTCAAGACTCGTGCTCGCCTGCGCGATCTCGTCCGGACTGACGACGAAGTCGCCCGGTTCCCACCGGTCGAGCTCGCGCGACCACCGGCGAACCGCGTCGAGCCCGCCTGACTCGATGTCGGCGAGCATCGTCTCGACGCGGCGGCGGATGTCATCCGTCGCCTGGCGGGTCACAGGCGCGGGCGCCTTGAAGTAGGCAGTTTGTCTCTCGTCGAACGACATTGGCTGTGCATTATATATGATGTGTCATACGACGGCAAGGTGAGGAGCGGCCCTACCACGTGTCGCGCTCAGCCCCCGATCAGCTGACCCAGAGGACCTACCGCAGACGATCCGCCGTCGACTGGCAGCATTGCCCCAGTGATGAATCGCGCGGCGTCGCTGGCGAGGAAGGCCACGACGCCCGCAATCTCGGCCGACGAGGCGACGCGCGGGAGCGGCTGGTGTTCGGTCACCGCACGAAACGCCGCTTCACGATCGCCGCCCACCCGGGACGCGAGCCCATCCATCTGGAGCTCACTCATCTCGGTGCGCACCCACCCGGGACAGACCGCGTTGACTCGGACACCATCGGCCCCGAAGTCGATCGCGCATTGCCGGGTCAGGGCCAGCAACGCAGCCTTCGACGTCGCATATGGCGTGATCCCGGGGTTCCCGACAAGCGCCGCGACCGAGGCCACGTTGATCACCGCCGATTCGCCGGCGGCTCGAAGCGCAGGCAGCGCGCAGCGCATCGTCAGCATGGGACCCGTCAGGTTGACGTCCAGCGCGCGGTGCCAGTCGTCAAGACTGACGGTCTCGATCGTCCCATTGATCGGCGCGGCGGCATTGTTGACGAGCACATGGAGGCAACCGTCACCGAGCGTCGCTACAACCTCGACCATCCGCCGCACGTCGGCCTCATCGCTGACATCTCCGCGCACCGTGATGACCGAGCCTTCAGGCAGCGCGCGTGCTGTCGCTTCGAGGCTCTGCTCGCGCCGGCCCGCGATGCAAACGCGCACGCCGTCGCGGACGAGCCGGGCTGCGATCGCAGCCCCGATCCCGCTGCCGCCACCCGTGATCAGCGCGACGCGACCGGGGTGGGGGCTCACGCCGCTCGGAGTCCTGGGGGCACCGCTCCAACCGGAACGATCGTGCCCGCCGGAGCATCGGCGACGGCCTGCCAGACCTCTGCGGCGGTCGCGTCGGCCGTGGCGAGCTCGCCCCGCTCCGCCGCCTCGCGGAGGACCGCAGCGACAGGCTGCGTATCGGCCGGCTGTTCGATCACCTCCCGCACCATCGGCGTATCGACGGCGAAGGGGACGACCGCGAACGCGCGCACGCCCTCCGGATGTTCTGCCGCGACGGCGCGTACCCAATACTCCATCGCGAGCTTTCCGGGACCATAGTGCGACATCCCGGGCATCGGAGTCGCGGCCCCGGGTGATGAGCAGAGGACAACGATCGCCGGCAGACTTGCTTCACGGCAGGCACTGATGAACGCCTTGCCAATCACAGGTCCAGCGGCAGCATTCAGGAGCACCGCCGCGGTGTACTCGTCGAGGTCGGCGTCGACGGTCGGACTGTGCGGCGCTCCCGTGCCGGCGAAGTGCAGCAGGACCGCCCTCTCGTACCGGCCCGCCGCCAGGCGGGATGCGATCACGCTCGTCACCCGCCGCCAGGTCGTCGGATCGGCGAGATCGGCTTGCACCCATTCGCCGACCGGCGCTTTTCGACGAGATACTGCGACGAGCGTGCACCTCTCGAACGGGACCGACATTGCCAACGCCCGTCCGATGCCTGACGAGGCCCCGGTAAGGGCGACGAACACCGCCATACGATGCATTGTACACGATATCAGATAAGGTACTCTTTGAGCGTGCTGCTCAATTGCGAGAGACCGAACCGGTCTCGAGAAGCGTTCGGTTAAGGTGGCTAGTCCCCTCCGTACCACCATCACCGAAGGGCTCGTCGACGCACTGCGGGACGACATCCGGACCGGACGCATCGAGCCGGGCAGTCGCCTGAGGCAAGCTGACGTCGCCGAGCGGTTCCGAGTGAGTACCACTCCGGTGCGAGAGGCGTTCGCCGCGCTCGAGCGCGAGGGGCTGCTCGTGAGCTCCCCACACCGGGGCGTTGTCGTGTTCCAGCCGACCGTCAACGATCTCAAGGAGACGTACGAGATTCGCATCCCGCTGGAGGCCCTGGCCACGGAGAAGGCCGTCGAACACATGTCCGACCGGGATCTCTCTGCCCTCAAGGAGCTGCTGGATCGGATGCAGGCAGCCGCCGAGGACTCCGCTCGGTACAACAAGCTCAACGTCCAATTTCACAGCACGATCTATCGCGCCGCCCATCGTCCGAAGCTGGAAAAGCTCATTATGGAATTACGCGAGGCTTCCGCGGCATATTTGCGGCTGTACGCGGCTCGGTCACCGAACGGTCATGACACTCACGCCGAGCACACCGCGATTTACGAGGCGTGCGCTGCGCGTGCGCCGAAGCGCGCCGCGCAGGCGATGGTGAAGCACCTCCAGCACACGGTGGATTTCGTCTCCCGCTCTTTGGAGCAGGAGTCTGAGCACGGCGGCGAGACTCAGACCTGAGTCCTCACCACTTGACCGGCAACGGCGGGTCGCCGGGCTGAGGCTCCGGGCCACCCATGTCCGGGAATTCGTCCGGTCGGAAGTCGTCGTCTCCCACACGCGGCGCCGGATCTCGCCGAACGCGACACCATCGGCGTACGCATTCGCCACCTTGTCCGGATCGACGAACGCCCCGATGGGGTTTTGGGCGAACGCCGGCGACTCGTGCATCCACGTGCTCGAGGTGACCGAATCCTCGAAGTTGTCGCACTGCAATTCGACGTAGTTGAAGTCTGGGTCGGCGTAGTAGTACGAGAAGGTCATCCCATGATCGAGGCAGGCGCGAGGGACGATCCCCTCGGCTCGCAGCCGAACGAACGTCGCGTTCAGATCATCAAAGGAGGCGAACTCGAATGCCTGGTGATGCAGTCGGGCGTGGTTGCGTTTGTCGGGGTCCTCGGCGAGGCGGGGAATCGCGGTGATAGCGATCCGGTGGTTCGCGCGGTCATTCGTCATCCACACCCCCATCGGGAACGCAAATGTCGGTGTCATTCCGAGTACGGTCCCGTACCACGCTTTCATCTCCTCGAGCCGGGTCGTGAAGAAGTTGTTGTGGTGAAACTGGGCGTATCTGATTTCTCCGGACCCGCTTGCAGGACCTTCGGGACGGGCGATTTCTTCAGCGATCGTGGACATGGTCCTCCTCGGTGTCTCGGGGGGTTGTCAGGTGGGCGGGCAAGCCGGTGGCGTCGACTTGGCGCAGGAGGGCCTCGACGAGCGCGGGGATGTCGCCGGCCGCTGACACGCCACCGAACACGTAGTAGTCAGGGCGGGTGAGCACCGCGACGGCTCCGTGCGAGCGCAGCCACCCCGTGAGGCGCTCATCGAGATCGACGACGCCTGCGCCGAGGCCAACGACACGGCCACCGATCGCCTCGAACGCGGCGCTCAGGTGGGGCGCAAGCACCTCCTCGGACGGGTCCTCGACGATCAGGAGGAAGCCGTGTCCCACAACATCATCCATACGGCCGGCGCGCGCCGCGCCCTCGACGTTGCCCTGGATCGACAGCTGTCCGACGAGGGTCGGCTCAACGCCGTCGTCGGCATGCCCGAGGCCGGGACCGAGCGCGGGGAACGGCCATGGCTGAACACCGCCGGCCTCCCGGAGGTTCCGATCGCGCGCGGCCGCCGCGCGCGGATCGCGCTCACATGACACTTTGCCCATCGCCAGCGACTGCTCGACCAGCGCACGGGCGTGCGGGAGGCGCTCAGAGGAGTATGAGTCAAGGACTCGCTCGCCCGCGGCACCGCGCAGCACGAGCGCGAGCCGCCACGCGAGCGCCGTCGCGTCCCGCAGGCCCGAGCACAATCCCTCACCGAGATGAGGCGGCATCCGGTGTCCGGCGTCTCCCATCAAGAAGCAGCGTCGGCCGCCGCGCAGCGAGTCGGCGACAGCGGCGCGAAACTCGTAGACAACGCCGCGGACGATGGTCGCCTCGCCCGGCGCCAGCCACGGCTCGAGGAGTGACCAGACGCGCTCCGGCCGCTCGTAGTCAGCTGCGTCCTCGTCGTCGAGGAGCATGAACTCCCAGCGCCGGTGCCGTCGACCGTTGGGCGCGTGCATGTACGGCCGCTCGGGCTCGCAGAACTGCATCGGGAAGTCCTCGAAGCGCGCGGCGATTGCCGGGTCGCGCGGGAGCACATCGACGACGAACCATCGCTCGCCAAACCCGGCGTCGACGAGGGGGATCTCAAGCAGATCGCGGACCGTCGAGCGGGCGCCATCGGCCCCGATCAGGTAACGGGCGCGCTCCCGCTCGACCGCGGCTGATGGATCCGGGTACGCGGCCTGTGTGTCGAACGGTCGCAGCTCCACGTCGACGTGGTCCCCGCGTTCAGTGAGCCCGACGCAGGCAAAGCCCCGGCGCACCGTCACGGTCGGCAGACTCGCGACGAGGTCGAGCAGTGCGTCCTCGAGTTCGGGCTGGTAGAAGGTGTACGAGAAGACCCACCCAGAGGGTGACGGCGGCAGGTCGAACGTGACGATGAGCTTCCGATCGGCGCCGTACCAGTCGTAGCGCTCAACTGGGAGCGCGTCGACGAGGAGCCGATCGGCGATCCCCAACTGCTGCCAGATGCGCATCGCCTCGTGGTCCATGCGGATCGCCCGCGGCAGGCCAAATGGGTCTGGCCATCGCTCGATCAGCAGAACGTCGAGTCCCGACTGTGCTAACAGGGCAGCCTCGAGCAACCCTACGGGTCCGGCGCCGATGATGGCAACGTCGTGCACGAGGTGTGCGTCTAGGGCGTCGTCCGGGGCCGACTCGGGCGAGCGGCTCCCGCGCCATCCTCCGGCGTGGGCTGACCGGATCGGTGACGCCACCATCCCTCGATTCGCCGACCGAGCCAGACGAGCGGTGGCGGCGGCGCCGCCGCGATGCCATCAGGCTGCTTGATCGCGGTGAGGGTCAGCAGGATGCCCGCAACCATCGTCTGGTACTTACCGATGTTCAGGTGGATCGAGAAAGGTGACGAGCAGACCAGGCCGACAGCATGATCCCGGCGACCACCGCGCCCGAGATCCGCCCAATGCCGGCCACATAGACGATTGCCAGCAGGGTGAGGGAATTGAATGTACTGAACCCGGCCGGGTAAACGTCCGTGCGGAAGCCGGTACAGGCTCCGGCGATCCCGGCGATGAACGCCGAGATCGCAAACGCGAACAGCTTCGCCATGGCGACGTTGATCCCGACGGCGGCGGCGGCGCGCTCGTTGGAGCGGACGGCGAACAGCATCCGGCCGGCGGATTCGTCGCAATCGGGCGACGAGCAGGCGGATCAGACAGATGAAGCACCATCACGCCGAAGATCACCCGCGGGTAGGCATGGCCATTGGAGATCGAGAGATCGAGTCCGAGCAGGGGTGCGGCGACGTTGTCGCCCGGACAAGCCGCCGGTGAACCCGGATCAGTTGAAGATGAGCGCGTCGGCGGTCGCCGCGCACCGAGCGTCACCACCGCCAGGTTGATCCCCCGCAATCGGAGCGCGGGTAAACCGACCAGGATGCCGATCGGCACGGCGCAAGTCCGGCGACGATCAACGAGAACGGGAAGCCGAGGCCCCACCCGTGCGAGATGTGGCCGAGCATGAACCCGCCGATGCCGGCAAACGACATCTGAGCGAGTGACACCTGACCGACGTACCCGGTGAGCACGACAAGCGAGAGCGCAAGGCCGATCGACGGTACGAAGTGATGAGCGCGTTCGCAGCGAGCCCTGGAACGCGAACAGGATCACGTCCGCGACGAGACAGACGGCCGAGGTGATGACCGGGTTCTGTGGCCGTGCGACCGATGGGTTGCGCGACTCACTCGTCTCGCCCCGCGCGCGAGCCCGCGCGTGAGCGCGACATGGTGACGATGATCAGGATGAACGGCAGCGCGTCCGCCAGCCCCTGCTGGGGCAGCCAGGTCCACACGTCTGCAGCTTGACGATCTCCGATTGCGCCATCCCGAGCGCGAGCCCGGCGAGCGCCGTGATCCAGAACGACTGGAAGCGGCCGACGAGCGCACCGAGCGCGGGCACGATGAACAGCGTGTAGGACGTCGGGTCGAGGTTCGCGATCGGCGCAATGAGGATCCCCGCCACGCCCGCAAGGACGCTCGCGATGATTAATTCCGCCCGCGATCCGGGTTGCGGAGATCCCGACAAGCGCGGCCCCGCGATCGTTCTCGGCGGCCGCCTGGGTGGCGAGCCCGAAGCGGGTAAAGCGATAGACGAGCGACAGCGCGGCCGCGAGCACGATCGTGATGGCGGGAAGTAGATCCGATCGCTCGGGAAGGTGATGCCCGCCATCGTGATCGAGGAAGCGGGAGGATCGGCAGGTCGCTGGCCTCGGTGCCGAAGTTGAGGACGGCAAGCGCCTGGAGGAACAGCATCACACCGATCGACGCGCAGACGCGGGTCAGCGGCGCCGCGTAGCGGAGCGGCCGGTAGATCAGAGTACATGACCGCGCCGAGGAGCGCGGAGTAGATGAGCGAGACCACGATCGCCGGCGGCCGGGTGCGCCGGTCAGCGAGATGCGGTTCGGCAGGACGGGCAGGGAAGCGGCAGGGTGCCCGTCGTGCGGAGGTTGACGAACACGTACGCCACCCACATCGCGATTGCCCCATGGGCGAAGTCGACGATGCCGCCGCTGCGGTACTTGAGCACCAGCCCGAGCCCAAGGATCGAATAAATGGCGCCGGCGCCAAGGCCGAGGAGAAGGAAGAGGATCTAGCTGGACATACGGTGGGGTGAAGGAGAGGGGCGGGCCCGTCGCGCCGGGGGC
This sequence comes from uncultured Solirubrobacterales bacterium, assembly GCA_963850335.1. GTDB lineage: Bacteria > Actinomycetota > Thermoleophilia > Solirubrobacterales > Solirubrobacteraceae > Palsa-465. Next base: position 553,685 of record CAWKKY010000007.1, read on the forward strand.
CCGCCTGTCCGGTGTTACCCCTGGTGAAGTAGCCTCGAGGCTGATCCAGTCCGTCGTGGTGCTGGGCTTGCCACCCTTGATCTGTTTCATCAGCAAGTAGTCGTTGCAGGAGACGGCCTGCGATCGCTCTTCCGATCGCACGTGTACGGGTGCGAGAGGAAGTTCGGGTGATTCGGACCCGCTGTGAACGCTGCCAGGATGGTCTTCGTGTAGGCGTGCCCTTGATCGTGCTCAGCTGCTTCTGGACGTTGATCACGGCGCGATGGCTCGGAGAGCGCGGGAGTCAATCGCGATGTGTTCCGGGGCGTACTTCCCATTGCCGCCGAGTGTCACATTGGCATCCTGCTGGTTCGAGTCAACGGAGAAGAACGGCGGCGCGAAGATGCCCTCGTCCGCCGGCCGCCGAGGCGATCGCCGGGGGTCGGTGCAGGGGTCGATTCCCCCGATGTGCCCGCTGTAGCCAAGACTTGATTGCCTTGAGCACTGCCGCACTGGTCGGGGTGTCGTCGTAGATGAGGTCGGATGGGCCGCGACCGCCAGGCCGCGGCCTCGGACATGTCTGCCGGCGTCGGCGAAACCGGAATCGACTTCACGTCGAAGCCGCGTCTTCATGTCGGTCTGGATGACCGAGCCGGCGTACTTGCCCTGGGGGTCATCGAAGTAGAGGACCGAGGCCTTCTTGACTCCAAGCGTGTGCTGGCATACGGACCGCGGCCGCGTTGTCGCCGAGGCTGACCGACAGAACTGAATCGAGTTCGGAGCGTTCTGCTCCACCGGCGTGAACGGAACCCCGCCAAGGTACGCGAGATTCGCTCGCGCGTACACCGGAATCGTCGCCGGGCTGCCGACGTCTGCGGCACCGAGGATCGCGACCGGGTGCTTGTCCACGAGCTGCGTCGCACAGCGAGCTCGTCGCGGGCGAGGCATCCGAGACGCAGCTCGCGAGCTGGATCGGATGGCCGTTGATGCCGTTCAGGTAGTTGTTGACGTAGTTGACGGCGGCGCCCTCCGCCGTGCGCGCCTCGGGGAACGTAACCGGTCCCGCCTCATCGTTGACGGTTCCGAACACGTATGGGGTCCCGGTCGCCTTGTGCGGTGTCCCGAGGGCCGAGCGCGCCAGCGGGCTGCGAGCTCGCGGTGGTCGAGGTGCTGCCGCCCGATGACGAGCTGCTGCTCGAGGACGAGCTGCTACCGCAGCCTGCGACGAAGACTGCACGCGCAGCTACCGCTGCAGGACTACCGCCCCCGTCTTTCGAAGTGCCCTCATCTGTTCGTTCCCTCCTGTGGTTGTGTGGGTGTCGTCGGCGATCGGGCCGGCCCCGGCCTCGCCCATGTAGCTCGCCGCGAGCAACTCGCGGTCCTTCCGCAATCTCTCTGCGCTGTCCTCGAGCACGATCCGGCCGTGGTTGAGCACGTACGCGCGGTCGGCGATCTGCAGTGCGAGTGCGACGTGCTGCTCGACGAACAGGACACTCGCCCCGAGTTCGTTGGCGGCGCGTCGCAACACCGGCAGGAGCCGCTGCACGATGACCGGCGCCAGCCCGAGACTCATCTCGTCGACGAGCAGCAGCCGGGGGCGTTTGATCAGCGCGCGGCCGACCGCGAGCATCTGCTGCTCGCCGCCGGACAGGAGCCCGGCCTTGCGGTTCATCGTCTTGCGGAGCTCGGGGAGCATCTCGAGCAGCTCCTCCTCGTTGGTCGACCCCCGGCCATGCGCCAGGCGCAGGTGCTCACGGACGGTCAGCCCCGGGAACAGGGCGCGGCCTTCGGGGACGAGCGCCACGCCGCGACGGGCCAGCACGTAGGCCTCCTCCCCGGCGACCTCGTCGCCGAAGATCGTGATCCTTCCCGCCATCGGCTTGTGCAGGCCCGCGATCGTCTCGAGCGTCGTCGTCTTCCCGGCGCCGTTAGGGCCGAGCATGGCAACGACCTCGCCGGCGCCGATGCGGAGATTGAGATCACGGACGACCGGTGTCCCGAGGTATCCGGTCTGGAGGCCCTCGACCTCGAGGGCGCACGGTCGGCGGCGCGGTCGGGGCGCTAGTTGTCACTGTGCGCTCCGAGGTAGGCGTCGACGACCGTCGGATTCTCACGGATCTCGGCCGGCGTGCCGCTCGCGATCCGCTTGCCGAAATCGAGCACCATGACGGTGTCGCACACGCTGAGCACGAGGCCCATGTCGTGGTCGATGAGGAAGACGGTCACGCCGTGCTCCTCTGGGAGCGAGCGCAGGCGGCGCCCCAGCTCAAGACTTTCCTCGCTGTCGAGTCCCGCGGCAGGCTCATCGAGCAGGACGAGCCGCGGTTCGAGCGCGAGCGCTCGGCCGACACCCACGAGCTTGCGCTGCCCGTGGGAGATCTCGGTCGGGTAGCGATCGACGATGTCCTCGAGGCCGCACACGGCGATCGCCCAGTCGACCCCGTGGCGATCCGGCGCGCGGGCGGGCAGGAACATGTCGCGCAGGGCGGTGACAACGTTGACGTGCTCGCTGGCGACGAGCAGGTTCTCCTCGACCGTGAGGTCGTCGAACAGCTCGACCGACTGAAACGTCCGAGCGAGCCGCATCCGCGCCCGCTTGTACGGACGCAACTTCGTGATGTCGCGCCCGTCGAAAACGACCCGGCCGGCCGCCGCCCGGGTGTAGCCCGTGAGCGCATCGACCATCGATGTCTTGCCGGCGCCGTTGGGCCCGATCAGGCCGAACACGACGCCTTCGGGCACCTTGACGTCGACGTTGTCGACGGCGGTGACGCCCCCATAACTGACGCGGAGCGCGTCGACATCAAGCAGGTAGTTCACGATCTCTCCTCATGACGAAATGCAGACGGGCACTCGCCGATGCGCAACTGTACACGACTTCTCAAAGTGTGTCCACTTTTTTCGGTGCACACACTTTGTTGAGGACTCACCCAGCGGCGTTCGCGCCTGCGATCCGTCCGAACACGATCGCGTCGGTGAGGCCGCCGCCGTGTTCGGTGAGGTGACCCCACACCGCTCCAGCGGCGCCGGCGGCGTACAGACCCCGGACCGGCGTGCCGTCGGAACGGAGCACACGCGCGCCGTCGTCCCGGCGCGGGCCTCCAGAGGCGGTCGCCACGCCGGGATGCATGCGGATCGCGTAGAGCGGCGCCTCGAGCGGGACGATCGTCTGCTCCGCGCGGTCGAACGGGTCGGGGCGCTCGCCATACGCCGCCAGCGTGGCCTGCAGCTCGGGCGCCCCGATCGCGTGCGCCAGGGCGTCGGGGGTGTCGGCGCGCGTGATCCAGCCGGCCTCCACCTCGGTCGTGTTGTCGGCACTCCACGTGTAGTCGTTTGGGGTGCCGACGATCCCGTTGAGCGGACCGGCGACCCGCGCCCGCTCATCGAAGACGAGGTGCCCGGGCATGTGCGGGTAGTTGCGGCGCCGCGGCAGGTAGGCGGTGAGCGAGCGGACCTTGTCGTGGACTTCCCACCCGGTCTCGTCGGCGAAGCGCCGGCCGTCGGCGTCGACGTAGATGAAGCTCGGCCCGTGGACGTCGAGCGGGAACCCGGCGACGTGGTCAGGGTGAACGAACGCGAACCAGCCGAAGAACGCACCCATGTGCCACAGCGACGCGCCCGCACCGAGCGCGAGGCGGACGGCGTCGCCGGTGTTGCCGGGATGGCCGACCGGCACGAGCTCGAGTGGCAGGTGCGTGTCGACGAGCTCGGCGTCGTACTCGATGCCGCCGGCGGAGAGGACGACCGCGCGCGCCGTCACGCGATCGCCGCCGATGACGGCGCCCGTGACGCGCTCATCGTCGAGCGTCAGCTCGCTGGCCGGCGCGTCGTAGCGGACCTCGATCCCGCGCTCGGCGACCTGATCGCGCAGCAAGCGGAACAGCGCGGGGCCGGGCCGCTCGCCCGCCGCGGGGGTGAATTGGCGGTAGGTCACGTGCCCGGCGCCCGGGAAATGCGGCCACGACGGCAGCATCCCGCCAAATGCACCCGGGTCGACCAGCGGCGCCTCACCCCCGAGCGAGCGCAGCCACGGTTCGACCTCATGCAACCCGGTCGCGAACGCCCCGAGCACGGAGCGCGGCGTCTTGCCGAAGCACAGCGCGTCGAGGTGGTCGACGGCGTGGGGTCCGTCGACGTCGAACAGGAAGCCGCCTGAGTTCAGGCAGTTGCCACCGCCGTAGGACAGCTTCTCGGCGATGAGCACGCGCGCACCCGCATCACAGGCGGCGATCGCCGCGCTCGCGCCGGCGACCCCAAATCCGAGGACGAGAACATCGACGTCGACCTCCGGAGCGCCGGCGCTCATTCCGGCGGCCCGGTCATCAGGCGGAACGGTTCGGTTGCTCCGTCCCAGCCCTCGGCCGCGGCGCGGACCATCGCGTAGAAGCGCTCGATCTCCGGGGCCCGCCGGAGCACCTCGACCGGATGCCCAAAGACTGTGCCGCCGGTGAACCACACGGCCGACGCCGGACCCGCGCGGCCGGCGTGGAACGGCGTGAGCCCGTGGGCACGCAGTTGCTCGGTCTCGGCCGCGAGGTCGTCGGTCAGCCAGGCGACGTGACCGACGCCGGCACCCGGTGCGACGAGCGCCTGCGCGAATCCGGCGGGCTGGGCGTCGTGCACCTGGGTCAGCTCGACGAGGATCGGCCCCCACGTGCCGAACGCCGAGGAGTGGTCATACACGGCGGGGCCGCCGTCGTAGCTGACCTCGTCGAAGACCATGTGCTCCATCGCGAAGAACGGCCCGGCGCCGGTGGCCGCGGCGAAGCGCGCGACGCCGGTGCGGAGGTCCTCGACGACGTAGCCGACGTGATGGATCACCGGCATGCCGCCACCCAGCGGAAGGTGTTGAGCATCTCAACGACACCGGTGTCCGCGTCCTCGAACTGCTTCAGGGCGTCGTGGACCGTGGCGCGGGCGGCCGCCTCGCCGGCGGCCTCGCGCGCCCGGGCGCCTCCGGCGGAGCAGAGGATGCCGGTGAGCGCGTCGTCCATCGACGCGTAGCGCCAGGCGCACATCACCTCGCCCTCGTCGGCGAGGCGCAGCCCGGCGTCGACGAGGGCCGCCTCGAGCCCGCCGGGTGCCGAGAGCGCATATGGCGCATGATCGTCGTGCTGTTCGGCGGGCACCAACTGGCTCATCGCCTCGTGCACCACCGTCCCCTGCGAGCGCTCCGGCGCCGCAAACAGGCTGGCGACGATCCGGCCGTCCGGTGCGAGGACACGCGCCGCCTCACCCAGAGCGAGGCGCGGATCCCCGGCGAACTGGAACGCGTTGATCCCGAGGACGGCGTCGAACGAGGCGTCATCGAACGGCAACGCCTCCATGTCGGCGAGGCACAGGTCGGCGTCGGGGAGTCGCTCCCGGGCGACCCCGAGCAGGCCCGCACTGATGTCGACGCCGCTCGGGATCGCGCCGCGCTGCGCGGCGAGCACGAGCGCGAGTCCGGACCCGCAGCCGACGTCGAGCACGCGCGCTCCCGGACCAACCGCCGCCGCGTCGAGGACGGCATCGAACAGTGGCCGGTTGTGTGCCTCGGCGTGGGTTGCCCAGGCATCCGGATCGGTGCCCCAGAGGCGCTGCTGAACCCGCGCCGCCTCGCTGATCATGCCCGCACCGCCGGCACGATGTTCTGGTTGAGGCGAAAGACGTTGTCCGGGTCGTACTCGGCCTTGACCTCGGCGAGCCGCTCCACGGTCCGGCCGTAGGCGCCGGACGCGCCACCGTCCTCATCGTCGTCCATGAAGTTGACGTAGTTGCCCTCGCTGAGAAACGGCTTGATCGCCCGGTAGGTCTCACGCGCCCACGCGATCTCCCGGTCGTCGTCGGCGGCGTCGCGCCAGGTCGCCGGAATGTTGACGAGCCAGCCGGCATCGCGGTACGGGAACGCCGTCGCCCCGCTCGGCACCCGGGCGATCGCACCGCGGAGCGCGAGCAACTCGACCTGGGAGATGGGCGAGCCGATGTCCCGAGCTCGCTGGAGCAGCGCGTCGATCAACCCCTCGTCGAGGTCGTCGACGAACCCGGCCTTGATGTAGGTCCGCAGGCCGTGCGCGAACAACTCGTCGGTGATCGTCTGCATCGTCAGGAACGGGATCGCGGTCAGGTCGGTGGCGAGCGGTGTCAGCTCCGCCTGGATCTCGGCGAGGAGCTCGCGGCCCGCCTCGAGGTCACTCCCCGACCACTCGACGAGCGACATGATTCCGTGCGCCCCGACGAGCTCGCTCGGGATCCACGGGACATCGCCCGCGCGGCGCAGGAAGCTCGTCCACAGAAGCTCATCGGGCGCGCCCGGTCCCATCGCCAGCCGACCACGGGCGATCACCTCGCGCGCGCGTTCGAGCGGGTGGAACATCGCGAGGATCACGAGTTCGGTCAGTTCGTGGAGCGTGAACTCAAACTCGGTCACGACCCCGAAGTTGCCCCCGCCGCCACGCAGCGCCCAGAACAGGTCCGGATGCTCGTGCTCGGAGGCGCGGAGGATGCGGCCGTCGGCGGTCACCACTTCGGCGGAGATCAGGCTGTCGATCGTCAGGCCGAAGCGGCGCATGAGCCGCCCGACCCCGCCGCCGAGCGTGAGACCGCCGGCGCCGGTGTGCGAGACGACACCCGCCGGGAGCACGAGTCCGTGCTCCTGCGTCGCGCGGTCGACGTCGCCGAGCAACGCGCCCCCGCCGACCGTGGCGCGACGGGTGTCTGGGTCAACGCCGACGCGGTTCAGGGCCCGCAGGTCGATCACGAGTCCGTCGTCGCAGGTGCTGTGACCCGGCATCGAGTGGCCGCCGCAGCGGACGGCGATCGGCAGGTCGTGGGATCGCCCGTGGGCGATCGCGGTGGCAACGTCGGCGGCGGTGCGCGGCCGGGCGATCATCGTCGGACGCCGATCATGCATCGCATTCCAGACGGCGCGCGCCTCGTCGTAATCGGCTGATCCGGGGAGCACGACCGTGCCGCCGAAGCCCTCGATAGTGCTCATCGCGTCTCTCTCCTCTTGCATACGCGTTGGCTAACTGTATACACTATTCCGATGACCGAGAGCAACTCATGAGCGCGCCCAAAGTGCTCGGACTGAGCGGCGGCCGCCCGAACGGGAGCGCCGAGATTGCGCTGAAGGCGGCACTCCGCGCAGCCGAGGAAGCAGGGGCCGTCGTCGAGCTCGTCCGCGTCGACGATCTCCGCATCCCGGCGGGTCCGGACATGCCCGAGCCCGACGATGGGTGGTGGCTGTGGGAGCGCCTCGTCGAGTGCGACGGCCTGATCGTCTCCAGTCCGATCATGTCGCGCACGATGGCGGCGCGGTTGAAGCTGCTCGTCGATCACCTGCTCGGGCCGAACGCCGACGCGGCGATCATCGAGGAGCTCGCGGCGGTCCGCCGGGGCGGGGGCGAGCCGGCCGTGCCGTTCCGCGTCGACGAGCGGGTTCTCAAGCCGCGCGTCGCGGGGTTCATCGCCGTGGGCGGCTCACTCACCTCGCAGTGGAAGACGCTGACGCTGCCGCTCATGCACACGATGACGTTCTCGATGCACATGGCCGTCGTCGACCAGATCCAGTTTCAGGGCGCCGGCACGCCGCGCTCGATCGTGCTTGACCCGGCCGCCCTCGGCCGCGCCGCGGCGCTCGGCCGCAACGTCGCCACCCAGCTCGGACGGTCCTTCGACGAGGCTGAGTACCGGGGCGACGATCCCGGCCTGTGCCCAATGTGCCACCTCAGCGTCATCGATCTCGATGGCCGCGACGTGCGCTGCGCGACGTGCGGTGCCATCGGCGAGCTCGGCGATGACCTCACGATCCGCTGGACCGATCTCACCCGCTCGGTCATCTCGATGGACGAGAAGCGCGCCCACTACGAGGAGATCCGCGACACCGCCCAGAAGCACGCCGCTCTGCGCGACGAGATCGAGGCGCGAGCATCTCAGTACGACGCCTACGACCGGCTCGTCACACCGACGCGAGCCGGGACGGCATAGCGCGCGGATTGGGTTTGGGACTTTGGGTCAATAGTTCACCCAAAATCCCATAACCAACGCAGCGCCACGGGGTAGGTCAGCCGGTGTCGCTCGCGACCGCGGCACCGGTAGCACCGCCGGCATCGTCCGCACCGGCGGCAGCGTCCGCGCCGGCGGCATCGCCTGGGTGGAGCTCGAGATGGACCCGCCCGGCGACCGCGGCCCCGAGCAGTAGCCCGAGCGACGCGATGTAACAGGTGATGAGCACGCCGGCGAGGATGAGGAACAGCTCAACGGGCGTCCCGCCGGCGACAACCCGCAGGTAGTAGCCGGCGACGGTTGGGGTGAGCTGGAGGACGACGCCCGCGACGGCACCGCCGGCGAGCGCGGCCCGGCGGCTGAGGACGCCGTCGGAGAGCGCGAGCAGAACGCCGGCGCAGACCGCGATCGTGACCGCGACGGACAGCAGCAGCAGGGCGATGCGGGTCACGAGGGAGGGCAGACCAATCTCGTGCACGAGCCCGGTCCCCGCCGACGCCGCGAGGACCATCAGGACGATCAGCAGGGCCACGGCGCCGGCGACGCCGATGTTTCGGAGCTTGCCGCGGATCATGCCCGTCGAGGGCAGTTCCGCCACGCGCCGAAGACAGCGGGCGAGCACGCCGACCGCTCCCGAGCTCGTCCACATCATCACGGCGATCGAGCCGATGATGAGCAGCGGCGAGTCACGGCGCGTGCGCAGGATCAGGTCGGTGACCTCGGCGTGGACGTCCTTGGGGAGCACCTGGGCGATGCGTTCCCCGAGGTGCTCGGCCTGACTCGCGTCTCCGACGAGGAGGGTGGCGAGCGCGGTCAGCCCGAGCGCGAGCGGGACGAGCGAGCTGACGAAGAACCACGACAACGCAGGCGCCTCGTCAAGGACGCCGGAGGAATAGAGGAGCGCGATCAGCTCGCGCGGGATCCGGCGCAGGGCCGCCACGGGGTGCGGTTGGTCAGGGCACACATGCTGAGGTGCCGCGCAGCGTATTCGTAAGTGCTTCTTACCCGGTTCTAGGTGGCCTCTTCGTCAGCCGAGCCACCGTCATGTCATGCGCTCAACGAAGGGAAGGCAGACATGAAGATCAGACCACTTTCAACCCTCTTAGTCGGGGCGGGACTGGCCGCCGCCGCACTCGCTCCGTCCGCGATGGCGGACACGGTCAGCACGGGCTCCAGCGTCAGCTCGAACTGGGCCGGCTACCGCGCCGCCACCCAGGACGGGAACGGCTTCACCCGGGTTGCCGGCAGTTGGACCGAGCCGTCAGCGGACTGTTCGACCTCCTCCGGCCACGCCTCGTTCTGGGTCGGGCTCGGCGGTTCCGGCGCCGGCGACAGCGGGTCTGACTCGCTCGAGCAGGCCGGCACCGCGGTCGACTGCGACGCGAGCGGCAACGCGACCCACACCGCGTGGTACGAGCTACTGCCGGCGGCGCCGGTCCAGCTTGACCTCAAGGTCTCCGCAGGCGACCACATGTCGAGCAGCGTCGCCGTCAACGGCTCCGCGGTGACGATCACCGTGTCCGACAGCACGACCGGGCAGAGCACGACGAAGAATCTGACCATGCCCAACCAGCCCGACGTCTCCACCGCGGAATGGATCGCGGAGGCGCCGTCACATTGCGACAACACCAGTGGATGCCAGCCGCTGACCCTCGCCAACTTCGGCAAGGTCGGCTTCACGAACGCGTCGGCGACCGCGTCCGGCCACACCGGGACGATCTCCGACTCGGCGTGGACGTCGCAGCCGGTCACCCTCAGCCCGGGCGGCGGCGTGACCGACGTCTCCGCGGGCGACAGCTCCTCCGGCGGAGCCCAGCCGACCGACCTGTCGTCGGATGGGTCGTCGTTCTCGGTGTCCTACGTCGGGGCGTCGTCGACGAGCACGTCGACGGCCGGGTCTGACCCGTCCGCGAGCGGCTACGGCTACGACCCGGGCTCCGGTGGCTACGGCTCAGGCGGCTACGGCTACGACCCGGGCTCCGGTGGCTACGGCTCAGGCGGCTACGGCTACGACCCGGGTTCAGGTGGGTACGGCTACGGCTCGGGCTCGGTCGGGATCGATCCGGCCGCGGCGGCCGCCCTATTGGCGCAGTTCTGATCCTTCCCACGGAGCACCGCCACGGCGTCGGTGAGCCGGTTGATTCAACCGGCGCCGGCGCCGGCGGTGTTTAAGGGAGGGTGTCGCGTGGACCCGCGCACGTCCGATGCGGGAGAATCTGTAGCCCGTGCCGGACTCTGCCTCCGCGATCCATCACCCGCTGTTCGCCCGGCTGTGGTCGGTGATGAGTCGCCACGAGCCCGCGGACATCCGCCGCCATCGGGATGAGCTGCTGTCCGGCCTCGACGGCCGGGTGATCGAACTCGGCGCCGGCACCGGCAGCAACTTCGCTCATTACCCGTCGACAGTGTCCGAGGTCGTCGCCGTCGAGCCCGAGCCGTACCTCCGCGAGCAGGCGCAGGCCGCCGCCCAGAAAGCCGCGATCCCGATCACGGTGCTCGACGGTGTCGCGGATGCGTTGCCCGCGGAAGACGCCGGCTTCGACGCCGCGGTGGCGTGTCTCGTGCTGTGCACGGTTCCGAACCAGGCGACCGCGCTCGCTGAGCTGCGGCGGGTTCTGCGCCCGGGCGGCGAGCTGCGCTTCTACGAGCACGTGCTCTCACACAAACCGAGGATTGCGCGCAGCCAACGGGTCGTCGACCGGGTGTTCTGGCCGCGGGCGTTCGGCGGCTGCCATACGGCCCGCGACACGTCGGCCGCGATCACCGCGGCCGGATTTGAGCTTGAGGACGAGCGGCGGATGTGGGTGGGGTCGGTGCCGATCGCGTTCCCGGTGGCGACCCAGGCGATCGGCCGCGCGCGGCGTCCCTGACGCACCGTCGGTGTCAGCCTCCTGCCGCCCGATGGTTATCGGTCCGGCATGCGGGTAAGCGAATGAGTTGAACCCAACCGAAGGAGGGCTCGATGCTGACCGTAACCCCCGCGGCCGCCGAAGCGGTGGACGCCATTCTTGCCAATTCAGAAGCGCCCGCCGGAGCCGGTCTGCGGCTTGAGCGAGCGGTCGATGAAGCCGGTCAGGCCGCGATCGGGATGGAGATCGTCGCCGAGCCGGGTCCCGAGGACGAGCATGTCCCCGCGGCGATGGACTTCGAGGTCTTTCTGGCACCCGACATCGCCGGCCTGCTCGACGGCCACGTGCTCGACGCCGAAATCGACGACCGGAACGTCGCGTTCTCGCTGCACCGCCAAGACGTCAACGGCGCCTCGGCGTAGCCGGACCCAGTGTCGCGACGCTAGGGCGAGACGTGCCCGGCTGACCAGCACGCGTCGGTGTCGTGGCAGTTCTCGAGCGCGGTGAGCTCGGAATGCAGCTGCGATAGCCGGTCCGGCGGGAGCGTCCGCGCGAGGTTGTGGAGCTCGTCGGGGTCGGAGTCGAGCGCGTAGTACTCGTGCTCGCCGTTGTCGTATTCGACGTACAGGAACCGTGGCGTGCGCATCGCCTCGTAGCTCGGAGGGTTGCCGCTGATGGGGTTCTGAGCGTCCGGATTCCCGGGCCCGACGGCCGGGCCGTGGTGCTCGATCAGCGCCGCGTTTCGCCAGTCGGGCTCGTCCTTGCCGTGGAGCAGCGCCAGCAGGCTGCGGCCATCGGATGAGACGTGGGTGCTGGCGATCGACGCGAAGGTGCTCGCGAGGTCGATGTTCTCGGCGACCTGCGGGACGTCCACGCCGGCGGGCACGCCCGGACCGGCGACGACGAGCGGAACGTGGATATCGGTGTCGAAGGCGGTCAACTTGCCGGGCATCAGCCGGTATTCGCCGGTGTGCAGACCGTTGTCGGAGGTGAACACGATGTAGGTGTCCCGGGTGAGCCCGTGCGCTTGGACGGCCGTCTCGACCTCGCCGATCATGCGGTCGATCGACTGCACGTCCTGGGCGCGCAGACGAAAGGCGCGGTCGATCCGGGCGATCTTCGCCGGGCTGAGCGGCGGGTGACCCGCGAGCCACCGCGGCGCGTCGGTCGGCAGCACGTCGAAGTTGGCCGGCCGCGGCGCCGTGAGCCCGGGAAACTTCTTGGCGTCGCGGGGGGCCGGCACGAACGGGTGGTGGGGCGTGAACGGCGCCAACTCGAGGAAGAACGGCTTGTGGCTCTTCGCCGATGCATTGATGAAGTCCACCCCGCGCCTGGTGATCACGTTCGTCAGGTAGTCATTCGGACCGTGGCCGAAGTGATGGACCGCGCCGTTGATGTTCATCGGGTAGTCGTACTCCGGGTATCCCCACCCCGCGACGTCCCACTCGTTCCAACCCGGCGGCACGTAGGTCCCGGGGACCGGCGAGCGCGACTGGAGGTAGCCGTTGAGGTACTTGCCCATCATCGCCGTGCGGTAGCCCGCTTGCTGAAGCGCGATGTTGAAGCTCGTCGACTCGTTTCCGTGGGCGTAGAACGCCTCGATCCCCCCGTCCGCGCCCCCGTTGGTAAAGACGCCTGTGTCGTGCGGGAAGTTGCCGGTGAAGATCGACGATCGCGACGGACAGCACAACGAGTCGGTGACGAAGTAGTTGTCGAAGGTCATGCCCCGTAACGCGAGCGCCTGCACCTCGGGCATGAACCGCACGAGATCCATCGAGAGGTCATCGGTGAGCACGAACACGATGTTCGGACGCCGTGAGTCCGCCGTGGTCGCCCGCACGCCCGCGGGTGGCTGCGCTGCGAGCGGCGGCGTCTGACGTGGCGCCGGACCCCTCGTCGGAACCCCCGCGCCTCGGGAGGATGAACCGCTCCCGCCGATCACGCCGGTGCCGAAGCCGACGGCGAGCAGCACACCCAGCGCAAGCAGCGCGAGCGCGAGTGGAACGTGCTTCGGGGCAGGCAGATGTCGGGCCACAGGCACTCGGAGCAAAACACACCTTGCGATCCCGAGTTCCGATGGCCGCGTCGGCGCGGCCCTGGTTGTCAGCATTCGGACATGCCCTGGCCCCGGGTGGCCCCCGGCGCATCCTTCGGGAATGATGCGTGTTTCCGAGTGTCGCGTGTCGCCGACTCCCAACGTCCCGTTGACGCCCCTCACCCACTGCAAGCCTGCCGAGGTCGGTCGGCGCACCCGCCTCGTGCTCGGCGCGCTCGGCGCGGCGCTGCTCGTCTCGGGCGCCGTCAGCTCGAGCGCACTCGCGGCCGACGTTTTCCCGATCCCCGGTGCTCGTGTGGCCTCCCCCGGCACCCAGATCGCGTTCCGCGGGATCGCTCCGAGCCAGCTCACCGGGATCACCGTGACCGGGTCCCGCAGCGGCGCCCATGGGGGCTCCATCCGAGCGGACTCCGACGGCTTTGGAGGCTCGTTCCTGCCTGGTCGGGCCTTCCGCGCCGGCGAAACCGTGACCGTCCACACGCACTTCAGCATCACCGGCGCGCGCGATGGGACGTTCTCATTCCAGGTCGCCAACCCGGCGTCGGGGCTCCCACAGAGCGGCGGAACTGCGACGCCGCGGACCCCGGGGGACGTCGACACGTTCCACACGACTTCCCTGCGCCCGGCCGCGGTGCGCATGGATCGCACCGGCGGAGAGGGCGATATCTTCCTCGACCCGCAGCGGGGGCCGCTCACCGCAGGCGCGGAGATCGTCGACCGCAACGGACACCTCGTGTGGTACCACCCGACCCCGGCCGGGATCAGTCTCTCGGACTTCCGCGTCCAGAGTTATCTGGGGCGACCCGCGCTCACCTGGTGGCAGGGGCGCGTCAACGGCGGCATCGGGAGTGGGACCGACGACATCTACGACAACAGCTACCGGCCGATCGCGACGGTCCACGCCGCCAATGGTCTCGGCGCCGACCTGCACGAGTTCGAGATCACGAGCGCCAACACCGCGCTCGTCACCGCGTACTACCCGGTCTATGTCAACGGTCGCTCGGTCCATCTGCCGAGCCGGCAAATCGTGCTCGATTCGGTCGTCCAGGAGATCGACATCCCGACCGGACTCGTCCTGTTCCAGTGGGACAGCCTCGATCACGTGCCGCTCACCGACAGCCATGGGCTGCGGCCCGCAAGCCGCACCCGCCAGCCGTTCGACTATTTCCACGTCAACTCGATCGACGTCGACCCCGATGGGAACCTCGTGATCTCGGCGCGGAACACGTGGGCCGCCTACAAGGTAAGTCGACAGACCGGCCAGGTCATCTGGACCCTGGGAGGGCGGCACTCGACCTTCAAGCTCGGACCCGGCGCGACGTTCGCGTTCCAACATGACGTCCGGATCCGCTCCGCGGGTGACACGACCGTCACGCTGTTCGACGACGGCGGCGGACCGCCGAAGGTCCACCAGTCACGTGCGGTCGAGCTCGCGCTCGATCTCACGCATCGCGCGGCGCGCCTCGTCTACCAGCGCCAGCACTCGCCATCCCTGGCGGCGTTCTTCGAGGGCAACAACGAATTGCTGCTCAACCTCGACGCCTTCGTCGGCTGGGGTGGCATGCCGTACTTCACCGAGTACGACCGCAGCGGCAAGGTCATCCTCGACGGCCGTTTCGTCGGCGCCAATACGAGCTACCGGGCGTATCGGTTCGGCTGGACGGGCGCCCCGCTGCAGCCACCGGCGATCGCGGTGACCAAGCGCGGGAGCCGAATGGTCGTGTACGCGAGCTGGAACGGGGCCACCAGCGTATGGAGCTGGCAGGTGCTCGGCGGTACCAGCGCGAGCGCGCTGCGACCACTCGCCACCTCACGCAGCCATGGTTTCGAGACCGGGATCGAGACCTCGGCGCAGCGGGCGGTCGCCGTGCAGGCGCTCGACCGGGCGGGCCACGTGCTCGGCCGCTCAGTGGTGACCGGGCCGCGCTAGCGAAAACGGCCGCTGAGACCGGGCCCGTAAAGACGCCGCTAAGAATCGTGAGCGGCCCATAGAGAATGCGTCAAAGTCGTTGGTGTCGCGCCGGGCGGGTCGTAGGTTGGCGTCGAGGCCAACTGTGTCCATCTCTCTCTCGCCCGCCCTCCGCGCCCGGTTCGCGCCGCGGCCACTCGACCGCGCCCTCGCCGCCGGGGCCGACCCCGCGCGAAGTGCTGCGCTCACCCGCCGGAGCGCGGTGCTGTCCACGCGGCACGCGCGACGCCGAACCGCGGCGGGGCTGCGAGGTGTGCTGTCCGAGCCCCGTCGGCGGTCGGGTCAGTCCGCCGCGATGGCGTGCGACGGCGAGGCCGTCTGCATCGCTCGCCCCGCGCTCGAGCAACTCGAGCGCGCGATCCGCGACCGCGACTCCGCACGCCCGCAGGGACTTGCGCTCGCGCACCTGCTGCTGAGCGATCCGGATAGCCCGCTCTATCGGGCGCCTCATCCCGGGGCGCTGTACGAGGCGAGCCGGGCGGCCCTGCTCGCGCTCGTCCCGGCGCAGGAGCGCGTGGCCCGGCCAACGCTGCCGGTCGCCTACGGCGTGCGGTCGCGGTCGGAGCGCTCGTCGGGGCGCCCGCGCCCGAGCATCGGCACGACCTGGCCCCCGCACACCGGGCATCCCTCAGCCTGAAGCAGCGGGATCAGCTCGAGCTGCCAGCGCTGCGCGCACGGGGCGCACCAGTACCACGTGCGATCGGCGGCCCGCCGGGGCTGTCGTCCTGACTTGCCGGTCCGCCGTGCCATCGTGTCCCTTCGTCAGACCGCCAGTGACGGCTCGCACGCCGTCGGCGTCAGCAGCGCATCGACGGGCGGACTGCCGTCCGGCCAGAGGCCGGCAAACATGGCTGCGCTGCGGAGCAGCGTCAGAGAGTTGTGGATGAGCTGGAGCGTCCAGCTGCCGATGAACGCGTTGGCGACTGGCACTGGGACCTGAGCGGGAACTGGACACGCGACCATGCGCACGGGCCGAACGTTGTGCAGGTCCGCCGCCGTGGCCTCCAAGTCGTCGAAGTACGTCCACGGCCCACAGATCTCGGCGAGATAGAACGTGCCGTCATCCGGATCCCGCGTCCACACGAGCGCGCCTTCCGGGAGGTCGACGAACGCCCGCACCGCAGGATGGATTCCAGTCTGTCGACGTCGCATCGCCGCGGCCTCGTCACGGACCTCGGCGTACGGGTCGACGCCCCAGCCGAGACCGAGAACTGAGCGCTCGCGGCACAGCGCGAACGCGGCCGACGGGTCATCGCAGCTGTGCTCCATCTGCAGCGCACACAGCGCAGGGGCATTCGTACCGCGGCTCATGAGATCACCTCTCCGGTTTCCTTCGTGTCCGGACCCATTGGCCAAGGTCTGGGGACGACTCCATGCGCGAATCTACCGTCGTTCCCCGCTCCATCAATCCGCAGCTCGGCTCCATTCCCAATCGGGAGTAACTACGCAACCGCGACCGCACCGGATCCGTGTGGGCTACCGACTCCGGGCTCAAGGACGCCCGGCGACCGCCGATGATGCCGGTCACCGATCATCGTCAGCGCCAATCAGGAGGGACTGGAATGCGCGCAGTCCGCCATCGAGCGAACACCCATGCCCACTCAGCACCCGTTGTGGATGCGTCATCGCAGGAACTGAAGGACCGGCTGCGAAGCATGCACGACCACTGTCTCACCGAACTCGCGGGCGCGCTCGAGGCGATGTGCAGCGGCGACCTGACGGTCACGGTGACCCCGGTCACAAAGCCGATCGACGTCGCCGGCGTTCCCGTCGATCAGCGAGAATTCGTCGAGCTCTTCAACTCGATGCTGGGCAAGGCGCAGTCGGCGATTCAGAGCTACAACACCGTGCGCGTGCAGCTCGCTGGCGCCCTCGGTGACCACTCGTCGATCGAGTCGTTGCAGCAGCGTCTCACAAGTCTCAGCGACAACTGTCTCACCGGGCTGGCGGATGGCCTCGCGGCCGCCGCCGACGGCGACCTGACGGTCGACGCTCATCCCGTCACCCAACCGCTCGCCGCACCGCCGACGGAGCAGCTCGGGCAGCTCGGGCAGACCTTCAACGAGATGCTCGACAAGGCCCAGCGAGCCCTCGTCGGCTACAACGCGATGCGGGCGCGACTGAATGATCGCGTGGGCAGCATGGTCGAGGAGATCGGGGCGCTCGCCGGCCGCGTGGCCGCGTCCTCGGAGCAGATGTCCGCGAGCTCACAGCAGGTCGGAGCGGCGATGAGCGAGATCGCCCGCGCCACGACGACCGTCGCCGAGGGCGCCGAGCGGCAGGTCAAGCTCGTCGGTGACGCGCGCTCGGCGACGCACGACGCGGTCCGGATGGCCGGTGCGGCGCGCGAGGTCGCTCAGCAGGGCATGGCCCTGACCGCCGAGATCTTGAAGATCGCCGACCAGACGAACCTGCTCGCGCTGAACGCGGCGATCGAGGCGGCGCGTGCGGGTGAGCAGGGCCGGGGCTTTGCGGTCGTCGCCGACGAGGTCCGCAAACTGGCTGAGTCCGCCGCGAGGACGGCCGATGAGACCCGGGAGGCATTCAACGGGCTGGCGTCGAGCATCGACGAGGTCAGCGGATGTGTGGATCGCGCCGCGAGCACGACCGAGCAGGTCTCGGCCGTCGCCGAGGAGACCAGCGCAGCCACCGAGCAGGTCTCCGCCTCGGCTCAGGAGTCCTCGGCGTCGACGACCCAGATCGGGAGCTCGAGCGAGGAGCTCTCCGAGATGGCGACCAAGCTGGCGCAACTCGTCGGATCATTCACGATCTAGCGAACGAGACACCAGGCGACCGCCGACAAAGCTGAAGATCGGGTTTTTCGGGACCCACCCGCGGGCATAACCGCACCGCAAGCGTGTCCGAATCCCGACGGCGGCGATCGGACGGCGAACTACTCTAGGTATATGCCGGAAACGCCCGTTCAGATCCTCGAAGTCCGCGCCACCGGCGGTGCGAGCCCTGTGACGATCACGCTTGCCGTGTCCGACGATGCGAGCCAGGCGATGCTCACGGCGCTCTCTGAACAGCTTGACCGCCGGCGGTCTCTCGACACCGACACCGTCGAGGACGTCCTCGCGCTCCGCGAGCAGACCGCGCTGGTCGAGCGGTTTGAACCGCTCGCCGCCGCGGGCGCGCACGGCGTCGTGAGCCTGACCGACTCCGAGCTACGAGGGTGCCTGCTCGAGCTGACGGCTTATGCCGACCGCGTCGACGGTGAGCACTTCCAGCCGAGCGAACTGCGCGAACGCCTCGCCGTCCTCTCTGAGATCACGCCGACGCTGTGGGACGCGAACGCTGCGGCCGCCGACGCGCCGACGCCGCCGACGCCGCCGACGCGCTCAGAGAAGCTCCGTCGTTGCCGTAGTTCCGCGCGCCTCACTATCGTCGTAGTGACGAGGTGCGCATGAGCAACAACGGTGGGGAAGCATCGGGCACGATGCCGGGCGAATTCGACACCCGGCACATGGTCAAGCGCCTGCTTGAGCTGGGCGTGTTCCTCGGCGTGCTCGTCATCGCGATCCTGTCGTTCCCCGGTCTTGACACGCTGCGGGATCGCTTTGCCCAGGCCAACGTCGCGCTGCTCGTCCTCATCGGCGTGCTGAAGCTCTGCTCCTGCCTGTCGAACATCGTCGCGTTCCGCGATGTGTTCTGCCCCGGCATGAGCTGGCGATTCAGCTTCGAACTCGGGATGGCGGAGCAGGCGACGAACGTGCTCGTCCCCACCGGCGGCGCCGGTGGGCTCGCCCTCGGAGCGTGGGCCCTGCGTCAGGGTGGGATGTCCACCGAGCACATCGGCCGCCGGAGTGTCGCCTTCTTCGTGCTCACGAGCGTGCCGAATTTCGTGTGTGCCGCCGTATTCGGACCGGTGCTGCTGACGGGACTGTTCCACGGGAAGATCCCGTTCATCCCGACGCTCGTGTTCTCGGTGCTCGCGTGGGCCGCCGCGCTAGCCATCTTCATGCTCCCCCGGCTGCTCCCCAACCGCCCGCAGGCGACCGGTCGCTCGTGGGCGAACAAGCTGCGAACCGGCCTCGCGATCGGCGCCGACGGGATCCGGGACGTCGGCGAGATCATCAGAACCAGGCGGTGGGGCGCCATCCTCGGCGCGATCGGGTACCTCGGCTTCGACATCGCGGCGCTCCTCGTCGCGTTCGCCGCGTTCGGCGACACGCCGCCGCTCGGGCCGATCGTCTTCGCCTACGTGGTCGGACAACTCGGCGGCCTGATCCCGCTTCCCGCGGGAATCGGCGGCACCGACGGCGGGCTGATCGGAGCGATGGTGCTGTACGGCAGCCCGTTGTCCGTGGCGGTCGCGGCGGTGCTCGCGTACCGCGCCTTCCAGCTCGCCGTGCCGGCGATCATCGGGACGGTGTCGTTCATCGGGCTCCGGCGCGAACTCGCCCGGACCGCCGAACCGGCCGGCCACTGCGCGCCGCTCGCCGCCAAGCGCTGATGGGGGAGCGGCGAGACGGTGGCTGGCGGCGCGTGATGGCACAACCGGTGCGGACGGCGCAGCGAGGACGAGGACCGCGCGCGGCATCCGATGGGATGAAGCGGGTAGGGTGGCGGCTCGATGACGGTCACCCATGTCCCGCAGGCCGAAACGCTCCGGATTCCCGTCGCGGACATGACGTTCACGGCGCTCGCCTGGGGCCCGGTCGACGGACCTTTGGCACTCTGCCTGCACGGTTATCCGGACACCGCGCGGACGTGGCGACATCTCGGCCCGGAGCTGGCCGCGCAGGGGTGGCGGGTGGTCGCCCCCTACACGCGCGGGTACGCGCCCACGGAGCTCGCGCCCGACCGCGGGTACGGCGTCGGGGCGCTCGCCCGGGACGCGCTCGCCCTGCGCGGCGCACTGGCCGGTGACGAACCGGCGGCCCTGATTGGCCACGACTGGGGAGCTGTAACCGCCTACCTCGCCGGTTCCTACGCGCCCGGCGCGTTCCGGAAGATCGTGACCATGGCCGTGGCCCCGGGCCCGGTGCTGCTGGCGCCGCTGGGCTCGCCCCGGAGGCTGATCGCTGAGCTGCCGCTGATCCTGCGCCAGCTGCGGATGAGCTGGTACATGTTCTTCCAGCTGCTTCCCGGGATTTCGGAGCGCGCGCTTCCGCGCGTGATCCCCAAGCTATGGGCGGACTGGTCCCCAGGCTACGACGCGCACGAGGATCTGATCGACGTGTTCGCGGCGCTCGGGCCACCCGGTCACGCGACGGCGGCGCTCGGCTACTACCGCGCCCTGTTTCTGCCCTGGACCCGTCACCGGACCTATTCCGCCGAGCAGCGCCACCTGCTCGGAGTACCGCCCGTACCGCTGCTCTACCTGCACGGCGCGAACGACGGCTGCCAGCCGCCGGAGCTCGCGGCTCGCGCCGGGGACGTGCTCCGCGCCCCCAGCGAGGTGGAGATCGTGCCCGGCGTCGGGCACTTCCTCCACCTCGAGCGGCCCGACGTCGTCAACCCACGGATCGCAGAGTTTCTCTCCGTCCGTGAGTCCGCAGTCGACCGCGGGTGAGCCGGCGCGGCGCCGGCCGACCGCGTGCACGGCCGGAACGCCGAGCCCGAGCCGCGCCCGGGCGCGGCGCTCACGGGCAGTACGCGTCAGCCGGCTCTCCAACGGCAACTCGACGTAGCGCATGGTGATCGGGCCGAGCGTGATCTCGTCGCCGCTGGCCAGGTCAACGGCGATCACATGCTCGCCGTTGACGCGTGTTCCGTCCGCGCTGCGCCCGTCAAGCAGGCGCGCGCCCTCAGGGCGCTGGACGATGATCGCATGCAGCCGCGCGAGGCGGCGATCGTCGACACGGATGTCGGCCGTCAGGCCCCGGCCGATGTGCGTGATCTTCTCGCCGAGCGCGATCAACCGAGGGCCGTCTTCGTCGGCGAATGAGAGATACCGGCCGGCCGGTGCGAGCGACGGGGTCATCGCTTGCCGACGGGTGCGGTGGTCAAGGAATGAGAGCGCAGGTGACATGAGCGCAACCTACGGCCGGTTCCTCAGCCGAGGGCAGGAGCAAACGAAGAACCGGAGAAGTTCGCTTACGCCAAGCTGACGGCGGTCAGCCGCGGTCGAACACGACCCGGCTGGCGCGGCTGCGGCACACGTAGTGCTCGTACCACTTGCCGACGGGCCGGACGAACGTGCCCCGGCAATGGAACCCAGCGGCGCCGTAGGCACGGTTGGGTCCAGGTCGGAGATCGCTCGGCGCCGACGCCTGGGCGACCGAGTGGCCGGTTGCACAGGTGACGCCAAGGGTCTTGATGTCGAACGCGATGTCGTCGCTGTTGGGCGCAAACGCGATCAGGGCGCAGGACGCGCTCCGGGGTTGGCGACGAACGTGGTTCGAGCGCTCCGCGGCGACTGAGGCCGAGCCGGACACGCCGATCCCAGCCATCACGGCGCCGATCACAACGGCGCGGCGGAGCCGGAGGAGTTCCCGGAAGGCGATCGGCATCTGTGGCGTCCTCATGAGTCTTCGCTGCCCGGTGAGGTTTCGCCAAAACCCGGATGTCACCTTCCGCGACCGAGCCGATGTTCCACCGGCCCGGTCAGCAGCAGCAGCAGCCAGGAGTACTCGGCCGCCGCAGGGCTGACGAACAGCGCGATCGGGATTGAGATCAGAAACACGACCGGTGCGACCGCATAGCGATACCAGGAGTCGAGCCGCGCGTCCGGCCTCAGCAGCTGGGCCCGCTCGACATGGAAGCGCATCAGCCCGGACCCGAGCACGATCGTCAGGATGGTCACGGCGTAGATGACGACCGACACGCTCTCGCTGCCGTACTCGCCCAGCAGCCGCGTCGGATACGGCAGGAACGCGACGGCCGCGAGATAGGCGAGGTTGAGGCCCGCCAGCCGGGCATCGATCTGTCTGACGCCGCGGAAGAATGCGTGATGGCGCAGCCACAGGAAGGCGAGCACGGCAAAGCTCAGGAGGTAGGACAGCAGCTGTGGGAAGCGGTCCTGAAGCTGGGCGCCGAGATGCCGTGTCGCGGTGCCGTGGAGCTCCGGGAAGCTGATCGTGAGGACGAGCAGGGTGAGCGCGATGGAGAACACGCCATCGCTGAGCGCGACCGTCCGGTCGTAGTCAAACTCGCGTGCGGACGCGGACTCCGTCTCGGTGATTTCGTCGCTCATGCAGCGGTTAGTCTGGCCTGAGGACCGGCATCCACGCCCCTGCGCCCCGATCAGCCCGCCGTCAGCCCCGCCTCAGAGTCTCGTTCTGCAGGGCGAGACGCGGCCGGCGACCAGCCGATCGCCGGGGCAATCTCGGTGGCGATCGTCTCGAGCATCCGCGCGTTGTACTTGACGCCGAGCTGGTTGGGAACGGTGAGCAACAGCGTGTCCGCGGCCTGCACGGCAACGTCCCGCGCGAGTTCCTGCGCGATCGCGTCCGGCTCGCCGGTGTAGCTGCGCCCGAACCGGGCGAGGCCTCCGTCGAGGTAGCCGACCGTGTCGCGGTCCTCGTTGCCCCGGCCGCCGAACAGCGCCCGATCCTCGTCGCTGACGATCGGGATCACGCTCCGGCTCACCGACACGCGCGGCTCGCGCTCCCATCCGGCGGCGCTCCACGCCTCGCGGAAGATCGCGATCTGCTCAAACTGAAGCTCGTCGAACGGGACGCCCGTGTCCTCGGTGAGGAGCGTCGAGCTCATCAGGTTCATTCCCTGCTCGGCGGTCCACCCGGCCGTCCCGCGGGTCCCGGACCCCCACCAGATCCGTTCGGCGAGGCCCGGCGCCTGGGGCTGAATCGGAAGCACACCGGCCATCCCGGTGTGGCTCGGGTCAGCCTGCGCAACGCCCGCGCCGGCGATCGCCGCCCGGAACAGCGCCGTCTTCTCCCGGGCGAGGTCGGCGTCGGTCATGTCCTCAGGCGGGACGTAGCCGAACGTCTCGGCGCCGCGCAGCGCGGGCTCCGGGGAGCCTCGGCTGATGCCCAGCTGAAGACGCCCATCGCTGATCAGGTCAGCGGCGGCGGCGTCCTCGGCCATGTACAGCGGGTTCTCGTAGCGCATGTCGATGACCGCGGTGCCGATCTCGATCCGCGATGTCCGCGCCCCGATCGCGGCGAGCAGCGGGAACGGCGACGCAAGCTGCCGCGCGAAGTGGTGGACCCGCACAAACGCGCCGTCGAGACCGAGCGCCTCGGCGGCCTCGGCGAGCTCGATCGTCTGCACGTGCGCGTCACGTGCGGTCTGCGTCTTCGACCACGGGGCCACCTGCCAGTGGCCGAAGGAGAGAAAGCCGATGCGCTTCACACCCCGAAGGGTAGGACCCCGAGCGAGCCGGCGACGCTGCCGCGGTCAGCCGATGACCGGCAGAGTGCGTTCGTCCTGGAGCGCTGAGAGCACGTCCTGCATCTCGTCGGTGATCTCCTCGTAGATCTCGTCGTGCTCGGCACCGAGCCCGAAGCGCTCCTCGAGGTCGATCGGCGGCAAGACCTCGATCGTGATCTTCGCCGGCAGCGGGATCCGGGTCGGGAGATCAAGCAGGCTGACGCCGAACGGCGGGCCGATCGCGACCGGAAGCACCTTGATCCGGGTCAGGTCGGCCAATCGCGTCAACTCGGCGACCCGTTCGCCCCGGGTGACGAAGAGCGCAGTCTCTTGGCCGCCGACGGCAACCACGGGAACGATCGGCACGCCCTGCTCGAGCGCGAGCTTGATGAAGCCCTTGCGCCCACCGAACTCGATCTGATCGGCATGCCACGTCGGGCGGAACGTCTCGTAGTCGCCGCCCGGGTAGACGAGCACGGGAGCGCCACGCTCGAAGGCCCGCCGGGCGTTGTCGTGCGAAGCGGCGACGGTCCCCAGTCGCCGTACGCCGAGTGCAGGGAACCGGGCGAGCACGTCATGGGCGAGTTGGTGAAACCGGCGGTCGGGTCCGAAGTGGTCGTAGAACTCGGTGGCGAACACGAACGTGTCGGCGATCATCACCCCGCCAGAGTGATTGCCGACGAGCAGGCACGGTCCCTCCGCGGGGATGTTCTCGAGACCCCGGACCTCGCTGCGGAAGTAGGTCCGCAACGACGCGCGCCAGATCGGGAGGATCCGCCGGATGTAGTCCGGGTCCCAGGCGTCGATGTCGTCGCCATCAAACGTGCGGCGGGGGTGGAGCGCATCCTCGATGAGGATCTCGCTCCACGCCCTGCCCCCGTCGGCCACGGCACGCGCCGCACGCAATGCGCCTCCCAGAACGGACATCTGACCTAGGTCGTACCCGACCGCACAAGCACAAAAACCCATGATCCGGTGCGAAGAGCCGGCCGAGTCAGGAGTCGGACCGGTTTCGGGTCTCCTAGAGCGAGCGCTGGTACTTCGCGAACGCCCAGCTCGCGAATGCGGCGCTCGCCAACATCACCGCGACGAGCAGCCCGATGCGGCTCATCACGAGGGCCCAGTCAGTCTTCTGCATCGCCGCGGACCGACCGGCCTCGACCGCCCAGTTCACGGGGTTGAACTTCGCCACCGTGCGGATCCAGCCGGGAACGAGGCTGCGCTGCATCAGCGCCGCCGAGAGGAAAGTGAGCGGCAGCTGGACGAACGTGACGGCGCCGATCAGTGTCTCCCGTTGCCGGGCGAGGACGGCCACACCGTTTGACAGCGAGGAGAAGATCGCGGCCAGGAGCGCCGCCACAAGCAGCAACAGCAGCACGCCGACAACGCCACCGCGGTAGTCCGCGCCGAGCGCCAGCGCGAGGAGCACGATGAGCACGGTCTGGACGATCACCGTGACGGCGCCGTAGAGCACGGTGCCGGCGTTGAGCGCGCCGCGCCACACCGGTGCGGCGAGCACCCGGTCCATGACGCCGCCGTTGATGTCCTCGATCAGGCCCATCCCGGTCCACCCGGCGGAGAACACGGCCAGCATGACGACGACGCCCGGGGTGAGGAAGTCGATGTACGAGCCACCCCCGAAGCCGGGAATGTGGGTGACGGACTTGAACAGCGCGCCGAACAGCAGCAACCAGATGATCGGCTGGGTGATCGTCATCGCGAGATAGGCCGGTTCCCGGATGTAGACCCGCACCCCGCGGAGGTACACCTGCCCGGTCTGACGCAGCGCGGTCATGCCGCGACCGCCTCAGCGCTCACATCGGCGCCTTCGAAGGTCCGCCCGGCGTACCGAAGGTAGACGTCGTCAAGCGACGGTCGCGCGAGCGTCACCGACGTCGCCCGGATGCCATGGGACTCGAGCACGAGCATCACCTGCGGGATCGCCGCGGCGCCATTCCGCGCCCGGGCCCTCAGGACGCGACCGTCGAGTGACACCTCGTTGACCCCTTCGACGGGCGCGAGCAGGTCCGCCGCGCGGAGCGTGTCCTCAACGGGCAGCTCGATCTGGATCGTGTCCCCTTCCAGCGCCCGCTTGAGCTCATCCGGTGTCCCTTCGACGACGACCTGGCCGCGGTCGACGATCGCCAGTTGCGATGCCAGCCGGTCGGCCTCGTCCATGTAGTGCGTCGTCAGCAGGATCGTCATCTGCTCGTCCCGGGCAAGCCGCTCGACCTCATGCCACATCTCAGTCCTCGCCTCCGGGTCGAGTCCGGTCGTCGGCTCATCCAGGAACAGGACGTGCGGGCGATGGAGCAGCCCCATCGCGATATCGAGCCGCCGCTGCATCCCGCCCGAGTACGTCCGCACCGCCCGATCGGCGGCGTCGGCGAGACCGAAGCCGTCCAGTGACTCGGACACGCGCTCGCGGAGCGCCCGGCCGGTGATGCCGTAGAACTCGCCCTGGGCGATGAGGTTCTCCCGGCCGGTCGCCTCCGGCGCGGCTCCGTGACGTTGCCCGACGACGCCGATCGCGTGCCGCACGGCGACCGGATCGGCGAGAACGTCGATCCCGGCCACCCGGGCCCGCCCGCGATCTGGGCGTGACAGCGTGCACAGAACCCGCACTGTGGTCGATTTCCCGGCTCCGTTGGGACCGAGCAGCCCGAAGATAGTGCCCGCCGGGACGGCTAGGCTCATGCCGTTCAATGCCACGACATCCGGCGGATATTGCTTGTGAAGATCGATCGCTTCGATCGCGAGGTCCATCACCTGCCTCCGATCATCATGTAACTTGATGATCGAATATCTTATTCATCAAGAGATTTGAATGTCAAGACAATCACGTAAACGTCAGGTCTTCGATGAGCTGATCGGCGAGATCCGCCAGTCGCAGAGCGCCACCGACCGCTTTGACTCGGCAGTCGCCGACGCCCTCGGTGTCAACCGGACCGACATGCGCTGCATCGATGCCATCGAACGGGCGGGGGCGCTGACCGCCGGCCAGCTCGCGGAGATGACCGGCCTGACCTCGGGGGCGATGACGACGGCGCTCGACCGTCTCGAACGGGCCGGGTTCGTCCAGCGCGTCCGGGACTCCGCGGACCGGCGTCGCGTGCTCGTGACCGTCACCGAGAAGGCCCATGCCAGCGCCGGTCAGTTCTACGCTCAGCACCTCGCGATGTCCGAGCGCCTGTTCGCAGAGCACACGACCGAGGAGCTCGAGCTCGTGCTCGGCGTGACGCGCCGGGGACGCCGGTTCAACGAGGAACGGGCGGCCGAGGTGGAGGCACAGAACCGCCACCATGGCAGCGGCTGGGCGGGCACCAACGCCGAGGCTTAGCTCGGGCTCTGGGAGCTCCGGGCCCGGCCCTCGAGATCAGCCAGCGTCAGCAGCTGGGCGGGCGGCCGCTCTCGGATGATCGTCGAGTGCGTCTCGAGCCGCTCGGTCACGTGGAGCAGCTCCCCTGAGCGAAGCATCCGCCAGCCGGGATCGTCGTCCATCTCCTCGCTCGCGAGCACCACCGTCGGCCGCGACGCCGCATGCTCGGAGTGCACGTGGGTGCCCTGGCTCGAGGTGTGATCGAGCGGTGTCCCCGCCGGGCGCTCGAGCACGTGGACCTCGTGGGTGTCGGGATACCGGAGCGCCCACAGCTCACCGGGCGCGATCAGGATGAAGTTGAGCGATAGCACCGGCACGTGATCGGCGACCCAGTCGACCGCCGCCGTGACCCCAGCGGCGATGTCCCCGTCGTGTGTGGCGATCTGCTTCGTGATCAGCGCGAAGAACCGCTCGGAGTCCGTATCGCCCGTGACCAGCGCCCGCTCGGGTCCGAGCTGCCCCTCGAGCGCGGCGAGATCCTCGATGACCCCGTTGTGGGCGAACAAGCGGCCGCGCTGCTCAAAGGGATGCGTGTTGCGCAGCTCCAACGCGCCTGTGGAAGCGAAGCGCACGTGCGAGACGAACGCCGTCGAGTGGGTGGTGCGGGCTTCGCGCGCGAACGCCCGATCCTCAAAGGCGGCGAGCGGCTGCTTCTCGACGACCGGCCGACCGTCCGAGTCGAAGTAACCAAGCCCAGTCCCGTCCGGCTCGCGGTGGCTCTGCGCGCGCAGCGAGTCCGGTGCCTCGAGCAGCCAAAACGTCGCCGTCACAGGCTCGCTTCCGGCGCATAGACCGAATAGGCGGCACATCGACGGACAACGCTACTCGCCGACGTCGAGCAGCGCGTCCCGCTTCTGGCAGGCGGGACAGACGCCCCAGAAGACGACCTCTGCCTCATCGACGACAAAACCACTCGCATCGTCGGGAGCGAGGCACGGCGCCTCACCCGTGACGCAGTCCACGTCCTGCGTGGCGCCGCACACCCGGCAGACGAGGTGATGATGGTTGTCCCCGACGCGCGCCTCGAAACGGGCCGGGCTCCCGGCGGGCTCGATCCGCCGCAACAGTCCGGCCGCCGTCAGCGCGCGCAGTGCGTCGTAGGCGGTCTGGGTCGAGAGCGCACCGAGCGCCTCCCGGGCTCGGCCGGCGATCGTCTCGACGTCCGGATGGCCGGGCGTTTCGGCGACCGCGCGGTAGACGGCGAGCCGGGGCGCGGTGACGCGCAGCCCCCGCCGGCGGAGTTCCGCCGAGAGCTGCCCTGGCTCGAGCGCCGGCCGCCTGGCGTCAAGCGGGGTCATGAGTGGTCAGTCTACAAACTGGAACGGCTCAATTTAACGATCGTTTCAGGGGGAGCTGGGTATGCCCAAAGAAGACAGTTCACCGCCGCCCCACGACGCCAGGAGGAGCCCGCGTGCCCGACGCATCGCATTCCAACGGTAAAGACCGCCCGACGCTGACCACCCGCCAGGGCCACCCTGTCGGCGACAACCAGAACCTGCAGACGATCGGTGATCGCGGTCCCGCGACGCTCGAGAACTACCACTTCATCGAGAAGCTCAGTCACTTCGATCGCGAACGTGTCCCCGAGCGCGTCGTTCACGCCCGCGGCGCGACCGCGTTCGGCCACTTCGAGCCGACCGGCAAGGTCGGCGACGAGCCGATCGCCAAGTTCACACGGGCGAAGCTGTTCCAGGAGGCCGGCAAGCGGACCGAGGTCGCGGTGCGCTTCTCCACGGTCGCGGGCGGCCGCGATTCATCTGAGGCGATTCGCGACCCCCGCGGCTTCGCGGTGAAGTTCTATACCGAGGACGGCAACTGGGATCTCGTCGGCAACGACATCGCCGTGTTCTTCATCCGCGACGCGACGAAGTTCCCGGATTTCATCCACTCCCAGAAGCCGGACCCGGTGACCTTCGAGCGCCAGGTGCCGAACCGCGTGTTCGACTTCATCAGCCAGACGCCCGAGTCGATGCACATGGTCACGCTCATCTTCGGCCCGCGCGGCGTGCCGGCGAGCTATCGGAACATGCAGGGCTTCGGCGTCAACACCTACAAGTGGGTCAACGCCGAGGACGAGACGGTGCTCGTGAAGTACCACTGGCACCCCAGGCAGGGCGTGGCGAGCTGGACCGAGGACGATGCCGGCGCGATGCAGGGCCAGGTGCTCGGTGTCCACACGAAGGATCTCTACGGAGCGATCGAGCGCGGCGACCATCCGGAGTGGGATCTCTTCGTCCAGATCATGAGCGACGAGGAGCATCCCGAACTCGACTTTGACCCCCTCGACGACACCAAGGTGTGGCCGGAGGAGCAGTTCCCCCTCCGTCATGTGGGCACGATGCAGCTCAACCGGATCCCGGAGAACTTCTTCGCCGAAAGCGAGCAGATCGCGTTCGGGACCGGCGTGCTCGTCGACGGTCTTGACTTCTCCGAGGACAAGATGCTCCAGGGCCGCACGTTCTCCTACAGCGACACGCAGCGCTACCGCGTGGGGACGAACTACCTGCAGCTCCCGGTCAACGCGGCAAAGAACGCCCCGGTCTCGACGAATCAGCGGGACGGCGAGATGACCTACCACGTCGATGACGGCGGCTCGAACCCACACATCAACTACGAGCCGACGACGCTCGGCGGACTCGCTGAGGCGCCGCGGCCCAAGCACGCGACGCGGGGCCCGTCGGTGTCCGGCGCGATCGGGCGCCAGCGGATCCCGCGAACGAACGACTACCAGCAGGCGGGTGAGCGCTACCTGCTCTCCGAGCAGTGGGAGCGCGACGATCTCGTCGAGAACCTCGTCACGCTGCTCGGCCAGTGCGACCGGCACATCCAGGAGCGGATGGTCTGGCACCTGCTGCTCTGCGAGGACGAACTCGGCCTCCGTGTCGGCGAGGGCCTCGGGATCGGCGTTGACGACGTCAAGGGCTTGGCGCCGCTCGCGACGCAGGAGCTCTCCGAGGAAGAGGAGCGCCGGCGTGCCAACCTCGGTCACAACGGATCGCGCGATGTCGAGGGCCGCGTGATGACGCACTGCGTGCCGAACGAGCACGCTGCGGTCGCCGAGGCGGTCGAGGCGTAGCAGCCGCCCGTTGACCGCGCGTCCCGACTGGGGCGCGGCGCTAGAAGATCGTTCGCAGGCCGTGGATCGCGGCGGCGCCGAGCACGATTTCGAGCACGACGCCGCCCGATCCGACGGCGACCCCGACGATCGCGATCAGCGCATCGCCAAGGAGATAGCCGAGCGCAAGCAGCACGACCCCGAGCGAGGGCAGGGTGTCGAGCCCGGTGAACGGTGGCGCGAAGAACGCCCCCACCGTCCCGCCAAGCACGAGCAGGCCGAACACCGGCCGCGTCAGGCGGTGCTGGAGCAGGAACGCGAACCGCGGGCGAGAGTAGCGTTCGAGCCGACGGATCAGCTTCATCAGGCCACCGATGAACTTCTGCTGGCGCGGCCCGGCGAGCTCGAGCTTGCACCACCGGTCGGGCAGCCACACCTTGGTACGACCAACGATCAGCTGGAGGGCGAGCAGGGCGGCGATGACCTCGAACACGTGCGTCGCGCCGCCGGTGGGAAGCGGCAGTGCCGGCACGCCGAGCAACAGGACGAACAGCAGGGCAAAGCTCTTGTCGCCGAACGTGTCGACGAGCGTCCCGATCGTGCGCTCGCCGTCGGAGCTCAGCCACCCCTCAAGCTCATCGCTGAGCTTGGGCGCGGTCGGCGGCTCGGGCGGCGCGCTCACGCGGTCGGCGGTAGCCCGGCGCGAGTGCGCACCGCGATCTGATCGCGCGCGGGATCGCGCGCGGCAATCTGGAGCAGCTTTCTCAGTGCGGGCGCGAGCCCGGTCTCGGGGATCGGCATCTCGACCTGGATGGTGCCCGCATCACGATCGACGACGTGGACCGGACCGAGCCCCTCAAAGACTTCCATCATCTGCTGGTTCGAGGCGAGCATCATCGCCGTGAAGCTGCGAATCCCCTCGGCCCGGGCCCGTCCCCCGAGCACCTCGAGCAGCAGGGTCCCGAGCCCGCGGCCCTGCCACTCGTCGAGCACGGTGGCGGCAACCTCGGCGGTGTCCGGATGGTTGGGATCGCGCACATAGCGCGCCACGCCGATACCCTCGCCCGACTCCTCTTCGAGCGCGATGATCGCCTCATGATCGTGATGGTCGATCACGGTGAGATAGATAACCATGTCCTCGGTCAGCTCCGGCGTCGCGGCGAGGAATCGCCGGTAGCGAGCCTCGGCGCTCAGCCGCGCAAACCCCTGGATCAGCAGGTCCCGGTCCGTGTGGTGGCCCTGGCGCAGGCGCACGCGCGAGCCGTCCCGCAGGACCACGGGCGCTCCCACGGAAACGAATTCGTTTGTGGTTGGCATTGACGACATGAGGCGTCCTCTATCGAACATACGTACGTATCACGATTTCAGTTACGGCCTCGGGCCACATCCGGCGTTGGCCGTACCCGTCAATGCGGAGTTTGCCGCCGGTTGATCAGGAGGGCTGAAGGATCGCGTCGAGCTCGTTGAGCTGGCGGCGAACCCCACCGCAGACCTGCTCACAGAGATCGAACACGCTCGGATCGCTGATCGAGTACCGGGCGTGGTTCCCGTCCTTGCGCCGGCTCACCATCCCCGCACTGAGCAGGATTCCCAGGTGCTTGGAGACGTTCTGCTGCGAGGCGCCGAGCGCATCCTGGAGTTCGGAGACCGTCGCGTCGTCCTCCCGCAGCGTGTCGAGCAGCTTGATCCGCATCGGCTCGCCCAGCACCCGGAAGCGCTGGGCGACGAGCTCGATCAGCGGGTCAGGGAGCGGGTGCGGGATCGGAGTGGCCGTGGGATCGGGCTTGGACTTTGCCATCCGGAGTTGAGCATACCACAACCAGACAGTGGTTTAGTTCGGGAATGTGGGCGGACGGCGCAGTTTTGGTGTGCGCTCTCGGCGCCCTCCCGGCGCCGGCGCCGGGCGCGGGGCGCGGGGCGCGCCGGCCCAAGGGGAATATTTCGCCCAAACGGGTCCCGGTCAGGGGTTGGGGCGCGAAATGCACCGTGAGCGGGAGTTCTTCGCCCCAACGCGATCCGCCGGGGCGATTTGGCGAATTATTCCCTCCTGCGCCTGCGCCTGCGCCCGCGCCGCGCCGCGCCGCGCCCGCGCCCGCGCCCGCGCTTGAGCGACGCACGACGGACGCCCACGCCGAACTGCGATCCTCCGCGCCATGTCCACCCGGGAGCCATTCCCCCGCGGCCCGCTCCCCCAGGCGGAGTTCGAGGCGATCTACGCCCGGGTGCCGCGGCTGACGGTCGAGGTCGTGATCGCATCCGCGCAGGAGGGCGTGGTGCTCACGCTGAGGACGTTCGGGCCATGCCGGGGCCTCTGGCACATCCCCGGCGGCACCGTTCGCTTCGGCGAGCCGCTCGTCGACGCCGTCGCCCGGGTCGCTCGGGACGAGCTTGGGGTCACCGTGACCGTCGGGGACATGCTCGGCTACATCGAGTACCCGAGCCACTACGAGAACGGGCTTGACTGCCCCGTGGGGATCGCGTTCGCGGCCGAGATCGTCGATGGCGAGCTCCCCCAGGCCGACTGCGATCGGTTCGCCGAGCCGCCGGCCGCCATGCACGAGGAACAGCAGCGCTTCATCGGAAATCTGCTCCTACAGCTCCGTAGTTTGCCTCGACCGGGTGCACGCATCTCGCCCGGATGTTGAGCGGAATCCAGTTCGGCACCCTCAGAACGGAGGCGGGTCTCTGGGCCGCGCCTAGCCGTGAACCGAGGTACGCACGCACACGGATGCAAGGAACTAGCCGATGACGACGCTCGATTTGGCCCGAACTCAGTTCGGTGTCACCACCCTCTTCCATTTCATCTTCGTCCCGATGTCGATCGGGCTGGCGGTATTCGTCGCCACCTGTCAGACGCTGCACTATCGGACGGGCAAAGAGGTCTATCTGCGGATGACGCGGTTCTGGGGAAAGTTCCTGCTCATCTCGATGGCGATCGGGGTCGTCACGGGCATCGTCCAGGAGTTCCAGTTCGGGATGAACTGGTCGCAGTACTCCCGCTACGTCGGTGACATCTTCGGCGCACCGCTCGCGATGGAGGCGTTGATCGCGTTCTTCCTCGAGTCGACGTTCATCGGGCTGTGGCTGTTCGGCTGGGGCCGCCTGTCGCCAAAGCTCCACCTGTTCTGCATCTGGGCCACGGCGGTCGGGACGATGATCTCCGCGTACTTCATCCTCGCCGCGAACTCGTGGATGCAGCACCCGGTCGGCTACGCGATCAACCACGTCACCAACCGCGCCGAGCTCAAGAACATCTTCTCGGTGCTCACCAACTCGACCGTCCTGCTCGCGTTCCCGCACACGATCCTCGGCGCGTTCACGACCGCCGGGATGCTCGTCATCGGGATCTCCGCGATCCAACTGCTGCGCAAGCGCGACAACCAGGTCGTCCGCCGCTCGCTCCAGCTCGCGCTGCCGATCACGCTCGTCGCGGTGCTCGCGACGATGTTCTTCGGCGACGCCCAGGGCCGCCTCATGGAGCAGCAGCAGCCGATGAAGATGGCCGCCGCCGAAGCGGTCTACAACACGCACAAGGGCGTCGGGTTCTCAATCTTCGCCACCGGTGATTTCACCCGCAACCCGGGCCGTCTGAACAAGAACATCACGATCCCACATGGCCTGTCCCTGCTCGCCGACCTGTCCTGGAACGGCACCGTCAAGGGGATCAACCAGATCCAAGCGGCCGAGGTCAAGAAGTACGGCCCCGGCGACTACGTTCCGATCGTCGGCGTCACCTACTGGACCTTCCGCCTGATGGTCGGCGCGGGCATTCTGATGACGCTGCTCACGCTCGGCGGCCTGATCCTCACACGCTGGCGCAAGCTGGAGACCGCCAAATGGTTCCAGCGCGCCGCCATCGTCGGCATCTTCCTCCCGATCCTCGCCAACTGGACGGGTTGGATCTTCACCGAGATGGGCCGCCAGCCTTGGGTCGTCTACGGCCTATTGACGACGGCCAAGGCCAACTCTCCGAACGTCGCGAGCGGCGACATCATCGTGACGCTCGCCGGCTACATCGTCATCTACGGAGTCCTGATTGCGGTCGGTGGCTGGCTGATGGTCCGTGAGATCAAGCACGGCGCCGAGCCCGACCCGGGCCCCGACGATCAGCCGCCGACGGCGCCGCCCACAGAGCCGACCCGTCCCGAACTCGTCCTCGCCTACTGACCTGCGGAGAACAGATCCATGCATACAGATCCAACATTCCTCCAGGGCCTGTGGTTCGTCCTCATCGGGATCCTCTGGACCGGGTACTTCGTTCTTGAGGGCTTCGACTTCGGCGTCGGGATGCTCGTCCGGGGTCTCGGACGCGACGATGTCGAGAAGCGGATGATCATCCACACGATCGGACCCGTCTGGGACGGCAACGAGGTGTGGCTGCTCACCGCCGGCGGCGCCACGTTCGCCGCGTTCCCGCAGTGGTACGCGAGCACATTCTCCGGGTTCTACCTCGCGCTCTTCCTCGTTCTCGCCGCGCTGATCGTGCGCGGCGTGTCGTTCGAGTTCTGGGGCAAGGTCGACTCCGCCCGGTGGCGCTCGACCTGGGAGTGGGCGCTCGGGATCTCGAGCGGTGTCGCGGCGCTGTTGTTCGGCGTCGCGTGGGCGAACTTCGTCCACGGTGTACCGATGGGCCCCGACCACATCGTGCACGCATCGCTGTGGGATCTGCTCCACCCGTACGCGCTGCTCGGCGGATTGACGACGTTGTCGGTCTTCCTCGCCCATGGGTCGATCTTCCTGTCGCTGCGGACCAAGGGTGAGGTGCAGGAGCGGGCGTCAGCGCTGGCTCGCCGGGTCGTCCCGGTCGCAGCGGTCATCACGGTCGCGTTCCTCGTGTGGACCTGCGCCGACCAGTCCTTCGGAGCCGGCGTCGTCATTCCGGCGGTGCTTGCAGTCGCCGCATACGCGCTTGTTCCGGCCCTGCTCATGCGTTCGCCAGGACGGGCGTTCGTCGCGAGCTCCCTGGCGATCGTGCTGTTCGTCGTCACTCTGTGCGCATCACTTTGGCCGAACGCGATCCCGTCGACGACGAGCTCAGCGTTCAACCTGACCCTCCACGCGGCGTCGTCGACGAGCTACACGCTCACCGTGATGACCGTCGTCGCGGTCATCTTCGTGCCGATCGTGCTCGCCTACCAGGCATGGACGTACTGGGTGTTCCGTCACCGACTCGGCCGCGATGACTTCGAGGGCCCGATGACGCCGGTCGCGGTGCTCGAGCACCGGGCGCAGACCCGCGGGCGTGACGGTCACCACGGTCCGACGACCCCGGAGCCAACGGCGGGGCCCGCCGCGGGCGCCTAGCAAGGCGGGCGGGGAACGTGGCGGCACCGGTTGACCGACGGTTGCTCCGTGAGAGCGGAGCCGCCCGGACCCATCTCTCGCTGATCGCCGGCCTCGGCGTCGCCCAGTGCGGCCTGATCCTGGCGCAGGCGGCGCTGCTCGGCTACATCGTGGCGCGCTCGGCAACCCACGGCGTCGCCCTGGAGACGCTGAAGGGGCCGCTGATCGCACTCGCCGCCGTGCTCGCCGGACGGGCGCTCGTCAACGCCGGCTTTGAGCTCACCGGCCGGCTCGGGGCCGCGCGTGTCATGTCAGAGCTGAGGGGGCGCCTCGTCGATCACCTGCTCGTACGCGCGCCTGGGCGCCGGGCGTCGAACGTCCGAACCGGCGATCTCGCCGCGAGCGCGGTCCAGGGCGTCGACGCGCTCGAGGCATATTTCGCGGGCTACCTGCCCCAGCTGATCCTCGCGAGCATCGTGCCCGTCGCAGTGCTCGTGTATGCGGCGATCCTCGATCCCGTGACCGCCGTCATTCTCGCGATCACGGTCCCGATCCTGATCATGTTCATGATCCTGATCGGCAAGGGCACGCAGGCCAAGACCCGGCGGCGGCTCGGCGCGCTCGCCCTGCTGAGCGCCCACTTCCTCGACGTCGTCCGCGGCCTCGAGACACTGCGGGCATATCGCCGCGAACACGTCCAGGAGCAGGTCCTCAGTGACGTCGGCGAGAGCTACCGCCAGGAGACGATGGCGACGCTGCGGATCGCCTTCATGTCGGCACTCGTGCTCGAGCTGTGCGCGATGATCGGGATCGCCCTTGTCGCGGCGACGATCGGCGTGCAGCTTGCCGGCGGGCACCTGACCCTTGAGGCCGGCCTGACCGTGTTGCTGCTCGCACCCGAGCTGTACGCCCCGCTGCGCGAGGTCGGTCAGCAGTTCCACGCGAGCGCGGACGGCGTCGCCGCCTACGAGCGGATCTTCGAGACCGTCTCGGGTGACTCCGGCGTGCCCCGCGCCCGCGATCCGCGGGCGGTCCCCGATCCGGCCCGCCACGCCATCGCCTTCGAGTCCGTCGCGTTCACGTACGCGAATCGCCCCGCCGCTGTGCTCGACGGCGTGACGCTCCGGCTCGCCCCCGGCACGACCACGGCGCTCGTCGGGCCGAGCGGGAGTGGCAAGAGCACGCTCGCGCGGCTGCTCATGCGCTTCGACGATCCGACCGCCGGACGGGTGAGCTGTGGCGGCGTCGACATCCGCGAGTTCGACGTCGACGACTGGCGCGCGCGGATTGCCTGGGTTCCGCAGCTGCCGACACTGTTCACGGGGACGGTCGCCGAGAACATCCGGCTCGGCGCTCCGCACGCCGATGCCCACCAGCTCGCCATCGCGCTTCATGCGGCGGGCGCCGAGGAGCTCGTGGCCGGTCTCCCGGACGGTCTCGCCACCGTCATCGGCGAGGGTGGCCGGCGGCTGTCCGCGGGCCAGCGCCAGCGGATCGCGCTCGCTCGGGCGTTCCTGCGCGACGCACCGATTCTCGTCCTCGACGAGCCGACCGCGCATCTCGATGCGCGGACCGCGGCCGAGGTTGCCGATGGCCTGGCGCGCGTGGCCCAAGGGCGGACGACGCTGCTGATCGTCCACCACGCCTCGCTGGCCGCGCAGGCGTCGAAGGTCATCGCGCTCCAGGAGGGTCGCATCCGTCGCACCGACCTCGCCTCCCCGGTGGCAGCATGAGCGCACTCGCGAAGGTCGCTCTCCCCCGCGGCGGCGAGCGTTCCCGCCTGGCGCTCTCGGTCGCACTCGCCGCCGGGGCCACCGGCGCGGCGATCGCGCTGCTCGCCACCTCCGGCTATCTCATTTCCCGCGCCGCGCAACGCCCCCAGATCATCGCGCTGACGGTGACGATCGTTGCCGTCCGGACGTTCGGGATCTCACGCGCGGTTCTGCGCTACGCCGAACGGCTCGCCTCACACGACTTTGCGCTCCGCATGCTCGCGCGGCTGCGGACCGAGTTCTACATGCGTCTGGCGCCGCTAGTCCCCGGCCAGCTCCGCGGCCATGAGCGCGGCGAGTTGCTCTCCCGCTTCGTCAGCGACGTCGACACCCTCCAGGACCTCCACCTGCGGATCATCATTCCGGCGCTCGTCGCCGTCGTCGTGATCGTTGGCGCCTCGATCGCCGGCGCGCTGATGCTGGGCGCCGCAGGCGCCGTGTTGCTGGTGACGCTGACCTGCGCGGCCGTGTGCTCGTCCTGGGTCAGCGCCTGGATCGCTGACCGCAGCGGCCGGGACCAGGCGCCGGCGCGGGCCCGACTCACCGCGCGTCTCGTCGAAGCGATCGACGGATCCGCCGAGCTCGCCCTCAGTGAGGCGAGCGCCGCGCAGGCGAAGCGGATCGGCGAGAGCGATGCCGAGCTTGCCGGGATCAGCCGGCGCGATGCGCTCGCGGGGGCGTGCGCGGGTGGCCTGCACAGTCTGCTCACCGGTGCCGGCCTGCTCGCGGTGCTCATCGTCGGTGTCCGCGCGGTCCATTCCGGCGTGCTCCCGAACGTGCTCCTCGCCGCGGTCGCGCTGCTGTTCCTCGGCGCCTGCGACGCCGTCGCGCCGCTGCCTGCCGCCGCGCGCCGACTGCGGGCCTGCCAGTCCGCCGCGGCACGCCTGCAGGAGATCTCCGAGACCGAGCCGGACATCGTCGATCCCGCGCAGCCGACTGCGCTGACCGGTGATGGCGCGCTCGCGCTCGAGCGCGTGGTCATGCGCTACGGCACCAATGAGCCGGTCGTGCTCGACGGTGCCGAACTGCGGATCGAGCCCGGTGAGCGCGTCGCGCTCGTCGGACCGAGCGGCGTCGGCAAGACAACCCTCGGCGAGCTGCTCGTGCGGTTCCTTGACCCGACGAGTGGACGGGTGACGCTCGATGGCATCGACATCCGCACGGTCGCCCAACTCGACTTGCGCGCCGCGGTTCTCATCTGTGGACAGGATGCGCACCTGTTCAACACCACGGTCCGCGAGAACCTGTTGATCGCAGGCCGCGAGGCGACCGAAGACGACCTGTGGAACGCGCTGCGTACGGTCGAGCTCGACGGTTTTGTCCGCTCGCTTCCCGACGGTCTCGACACGATGGTCGGCCAGCAGGGCGAGCTTGTCTCAGGTGGACAGCGGCGGCGGCTCGCGCTCGCCCGCGCATTGCTCGCGACGCCGCGGTTCCTGATCCTCGATGAGCCGATCGCCCACCTCGACGGCCCGCTCGCGGAACGGATCATGGAGCGGATCCTGGATGACAACGGCACCCGAGGGCTGTTGGTGATCACCCACGAGACCGAGTCGCTCGAGGCATTCGACCGCGTGCTGACGATCGACCACGGTCGCCTCGAGAGCATCCATACAGTCGTCTAGCTGTCGCCGTTCGGGCGGGCGCGCGGTCGCTGATCCGGGGGGAAGCAACGTGCCCACGTCTTACGGGGACGAATGACCTCGCGGCCGCTAGCGCTCGTCACGCAGCGGATCGGGGCCCGACCCTCCCTCGGCCGGTTCCGGTTCCGGTTCCTCGCTGGTCTCTCCGAGCCGTGCCGAGTAGACCGACGGGGCGCCGAGGACCCGGGCGACGACGGTCGCGCCGGCGACCGCGAGCAGGAGCGGCACGACGAGCGTCTGGCTGCGCGGGGCAAGCTCGAGAATGAGCACGATCGCGGCCAGCGGCCCCTGCATCGAGGCGGCGAGCACGGCCGCACCGCCGACGAGCGCGTAGCCACCCGGCGACGCCCCCGGCCAGAGCCCGCCCCAGGCATGCCCGACGAGCCCGCCGAACAGAACGCCGAACGTGAGGGTCGGCGTGAACAAGCCACCGGGAGCGCCGCAGCCCAGACAGGCGGCAGTGGCGAGCGGCTTGAGCACGACGAGCGCTGCGAGCAATCCCACGGATAGCGCGCCGACCGTCGCGAGCTGGACGGTCTCTTGGCCGTTGCCGAGGAGCTGTGGGTACTTGATCGCCACGACACCGAGCCCCGTCAGTACGACGATGGGCGCCACGAGACGCCCCCATCCGGTGGGCCGTAGTCGATGGACGCGGGCGATGAGCCGGACCCAGCCGACGGCAAGCAGCCCGGCAAGCGGTCCTATGAGCACTGCCCAGACGACGAGCGGCGCGGCGACGCGGTAGCTCGGGATCACGTAGACCGCGTGGTTGGGGAGCGCGACCCAGGCAACGATCGTCGCGAGCGCGGTCGTCAGCAGCGCCGGGAGGACGAGCGGGAGGGTGATCGTCCCAAGGAGCACCTCGAGCGAGAACAGGGCCCCGCCGAGAGGAACGTTGTAGACCGCGGCCATGCCGGCCCCGGCACCACAGGCGACGAGCAGCCGCCGCTGCCAGCGAGGCATTGAGATCGCATCGCACAACCGGCTCGCGGCCGCCGCTCCGACCAGCTGCGGCGCCGCTTCTCGTCCGAGGGACGAGCCCATTGCGACGGTGACGATCGAGAGCACGCCGCGGCTGAGGCTCTGGACGAGTCCGAGCTGTGCATCGCGAATCCACAGCGCCTCCGACACTTCCCCGCCCCCGAACCCGGGCAGGCGCCGGATCATGAGCGCTCCGATCCCGGTCAGCAGTCCGGCGCCGAACAGCACGAGCACGATGTGCAGCGCCGACGCGCGACTCACGGCGGCCAGGAACGATCCGTGCTGAAACGACCAGGCGAGATGCTCGACGCCCTTCAGCAGTTCGAGTAGCGCAGCGCCTCCAAGCCCAGCGATCACTCCGACGGCGACCGCGACAGCCCAGAAGCTGAGCCGGTAGCTGGCGACGATCCCGCGCCCGGGAACGTTTGGCTGCGGGGATGAGAACCGGCTTCTGACGCTCCCCGCCTGCGTGCTCCTGGGCACGGGTGGAAGCCTACTGCGGGGCGACCGGTTCGGCCACCGGGGGCAGACGGCCGAGCTCGAGCGGAAGCCCGGCGCGCCGGTCTCGCACCCGCCAGTACCGACGGACCCACACCGGCCGGGCGTCGGCGAACACATGCGCCGCGACCCGTTCGGTCCACTCGGCCAGGCGGGCGTCGGCCTGGGCGAACGCGTCCGCGCCGGTCGGCGGCGATGCGAGCCACTCGCGCTCGAGCGCGTCGCGCTCGGAGACGAACCGCGGATAGGCGAGCTCCGGGTCGTGCATCACCCGGCGGTGGAGAAGCTCATGACGCCACCAGAGGGCGCGGGCGTCAAAGATGTCCGCGGGGGCGCGCCCGAGGTCGACCGGCTCATCGACGCGCACGGGCTTGAACAGCGCCGTGCACGGGGCGGCCGTGGCCGTGACCCAGTGCCGGCCCGCTGAGCCGGGGCGAAGATCGGAGACCCACGACGCAGTCGTCTGTGATGACGCGAGCACCCCGCCGGCGTGCATGCACGGCGCGGCCATCCCGCCGTTGGCGAGCGCGTACCGAGGTCCCCGGGCATCGCCATGTGAACGGAGCAGGGCCATCATCGTGGACGGGGTTGGGGCCGGCGCCGAGGCCCCGCGCTGGGTCAGCGCCCGGCGCGTTCGGCACCCGGAGACGGTGGCGCGCAGCGCGTCGCCGTGGGTCTCGGCAAAGCCCGGAATCGTGAGGCCATTGGAGATGCTTCGGGCGCCGCTCGTAACGCGCTCCACCGCCGAGAGGCGGCCCGCGGTCTCCAGGACCCAGGCCTCGGCGGGATCGGCGATCGCAAAACTGTTGTGGTAGGTGAACGAGCGCCGCTCGTGACCGCACCCACCTCCCTGCCCGTGCCGCTCG
Organism: uncultured Solirubrobacterales bacterium; assembly: GCA_963850335.1. GTDB lineage: Bacteria > Actinomycetota > Thermoleophilia > Solirubrobacterales > Solirubrobacteraceae > Palsa-465. The sequence continues at coordinate 594,281 of CAWKKY010000007.1, forward strand.
AGCAGGCCGGTGATCACGCCCACCGCCTCCTCGGCCGTCGCCGCCCGCTCGAGCGCGAGGCGGACGAGATCCATTCCGGTGAGCCCGGTCGGCGCGTACGGCTCCTTCGTGAACACCGCCTCATTGCCGATCACCACACCGTGCTCGTTGGCGCCCATCTCGGCGCCCCACATCCAGAACGGGCGGCTGATGAAGGTCGCGTGCGTGCGCGTGGCTTGCGGAATCTCGATCCACGTGCAACGGACCGAGTCCCCAGGAGCGTGGGTGCGCCGCGGATGCCATTCCGGCACCTGGCCCTCGTTCGGGTCCCGATCGGAGTTCTTGGCGAACAGGACGCGGTCAGGTCTGACGATCACGATCGTGTCGCACATGGTCCGGAGCGTCGCAGATCAGCATCGCACCCCGCCAGGTTCCGCTCCTCAGTCGCTAAAATCTCAGTCGGACCAACTTAGATCTTCTAACGGGAAACGGATAACTGTGGAATTTGAGAACAACCAGAACGCACGCGTCTGTGACGTGTGCCATGAACGCCCGGCGGCGGTCGAGGTCACGTTCCTGGTCGACGGCGAGCGTCGTAACGGCGCGCTGTGCGAGCGGTGCGCGCGGATCGCGCTCGCCCAGCAGGGCGGCGGGCCCGACGGTGGCCAGTTCGGCGCCGGCTCCGGCTTCTCCGGCGCCTCCGGAACGGGTGCCGGGCGCCCCGGCGACACCTCGACCCGGCAGCGGGCCGGCACGCGGCAGCGGTCGAAGACGCCGGCACTGGACCAATTCGGCCGCGACCTGACCGCCGAGGCCCGCGCCGGCCGGATCGACCCGGTGATCGGGCGGGATATCGAAATCGAGCAGGTGATCGAGGCGCTGAGCCGGCGTCGCAAGAACAACGCGGCGCTGATCGGCGAGGCGGGCGTCGGTAAAACGGCGATCGCGGAGGGCCTGGCCCTGCGCATCTCCCGGAACGAGATCCCGGAGGCTCTACGGGGCGTGCGCGTCGTCGCGCTCGACCTCGCGGGGATGATCGCGGGGACTCAGTTCCGTGGCGCGTTCGAGCAGCGGCTGAAGGCCGCCCTGGACGAGGTCGTCGCATCGAAGGGACGAGTCATCCTGTTTGTCGACGAGCTGCACACCGTGCTGGGCGCGGGCAATGCCGAGGGCGCGATGGACGCCGCGAACATGCTCAAGCCGATGCTCGCCCGCGGGGAGCTGCGGATGATCGGCGCGACCACGCTCGCCGAGTACCGCAAGATCGAGCGTGACGCCGCGCTGGCCCGTCGGTTCTCGGCGGTGCTGATCGAGGAGCCGTCGGTCGCAGAAACGGTGGCGATCCTGAACGGGCTGCGCCCGCAGTACGAGGAGCACCACCGAGTGCAGATCGCGGACGCGGCGATCGAGGCCGCGGCGCGGCTGTCTGACCGCTACATCAGCGAATACCGGTTGCCGGACAAGGCGATCGACCTTGTCGACCAGGCCGCGGCGCGGCTTCGCCTGCGGGCGCCGGTGACCGACACCGACACGCTCCGGGCGGAGCTCGAGCGGCTGCAGGCGGAGAAGCAGGCGGCGGTCGACGCCGAGGCCTACGAGGACGCCGGGCGGCTCAAGGAGATGATCGACGACGTGGAGACGCGACTTTCCGGTCTGCGTGAGGACAGCCAGGAGGTCGCGCGGACGACCGTCGGCGAGCAGGAGATTGCGGCCGTCGTGGCGGCGCGGACCGGAATCCCGGTCGGCGAGCTCGTGACCGCGGATCTGGAGCGCCTCGGCACGCTCGAGGATGACCTCCACGGCCGGGTGATCGGCCAGGATGCCGCGGTTCACGCGGTCGCTGAGACGGTACGCCACGCCCGCGCGGGCCTGTCGGAGCCGGACCGTCCGCTCGGGAGCTTCCTGTTCATGGGCCCGACCGGCGTCGGCAAGACCGAGCTCGTCAAGACGGTCGCTGAGCGGCTGTTCGCGACCGAGAAGGCGCTCGTCCGGATCGACATGTCCGAGTACCGCGAGCCGCATACGGTCGCGCGGCTGATCGGCTCTCCGCCCGGCTACGTCGGGTACGGCGACGGCGGCCAGCTCACCGAGCCGGTGCGGCGTCGGCCGTACTCGGTCGTGCTCCTTGACGAGATCGAGAAGGCGCATCCGGAGGTCTGGAACGTGCTGCTCCAGGTGCTCGACGATGGCCGCCTGACCGATGGCGAGGGCCGTACGGTCGACTTCACCAATACGGTGATCGTGATGACGTCAAACCTCGGCGCCGGGCAGGCGAAGCGTTCGCTCGGGTTCACCGGAGGCGGCGAGTCCGCACCGGCGACGGATCGGATGCTCGAGGCGGCCAAGCGAGCCTTCCTCCCCGAGTTCCTGAACCGGATCGACGAGATCGTCGTGTTCGAGCCGCTGACCGAGGAGCAGGTCGAGCGCATCGGCGCTCTCATCTGCGAGCGGATTGCCGAGCGCGTGCGTCAGGAGCGCGGCGTCGAGCTCACGGTCGAGCCGGCGTTGATCGCCCGGCTCGCTCGGGAGGGCTTCGATCCAGAGTTCGGCGCCCGGCCGCTCAAGCGGCACCTGCGTCGCACGCTTGAAAAGGAGCTGACCCGCGCGATCCTCGATGGCCGGATCGGCGACGGCACCCAGGTGACCGCCCGGAACGCCGATGGCGCCGATGGCGCCGAGATCAGCCTCGAGATCGTCGAGCCGGCGATCGCCTAGCTGTAGCGACTCACCGACACGCACGCTGCGCGCGGCGGGCCATCCTCAGGGACGGCCCGTCGCGCCGGGGGTGTCAGGACCCGCGTCCGGATCCTCGAGCTCGGAGGGTGCGATCTGGTCGTTCTCGCCGTAGACGACGGTCGACCGATCGGCCTCGAGTTCTCCCGAGAACGCATCGCGCTCCGGGTCGCCGCGTCCGTCACCGTGTGTCGCGTTCTCGATGAGTTCCGCCTCGGCTTCTTCAAAGCCGTCCTGCTCGCCGCCCCCCGCCTGGTAGACCGGGTCGAGGGCCGGGTCACCGGCGTCGGGCGCGACGCGTCCACCGATGCCTGCCGCCTCGGCCGCCGCGGCGGCCTCCTCCTGCGCGACGAACGCCTCATCGGTGGGCGGCGCCTCGCTTTCAGGGTCAGGACGCATGGCGTCGGCGCGCTCCGCTCGCTCGATGTCGGACCCGCCGTCGGCCGGCGGCGTCACGGACGGACCCGGGGCATCGGGGGGCGCACTCGCGAGCAGCGGACCCTCGGCGGCGGAGGTGCGGGCAGCGAGCCCCTCGCCGGTGACACCGGTTGCCGCACCCGGGAGCGGCGGCTGATCATGGGACGCGCGACGGCGCAGCAGGGCCGCGACGATGGCGGCGACCCCTGCGGCTCCGAGCAGCACGCCGCGGCGGCCGCAGAACATCTTCTTTGCAGTCAAGGTCATTCTCGGACGTTACCCCACCGCCCCCACCAGGCAATCAGCGGACGATCAGGGTTCCGTGCATGAACGGGTGAAACTGGCAGATGTAGTGGTAGGTGCCGGGATGGCTGAGCGTCACGGTGGCGGTTTTACCCGCAGCGATCGAACCGGTGTCCAACGCCGGCGAGGTCGCGGTGGCGGTGTGGGCGGTGGCGTCGTGGTTCGTGAACGTGACGCGCGTGCCGACCGCGACGGTGAGGGTCACCGGCGTGTAGGCGTAGCTCTTGATCGAGATGATCTGTGGCCCCTTCGAGGTGGCGCTGGGCGCGGCCGAAGAGGACGCCACGGACGCCGTCGCGCTCGACGTCGCGCTCGACGTCGCGCTCGACGCCGAGCCTGGCGACGAGCTCGAGGAGGACCCAGAGGACCCGCAGCCGGCGAGGATCGCGGCCGCACAGATCGGGGCGGTGAGGGACGACAGCAGTCTGGTCATGCCCGGGAGTACGGCGTCCGCCCCGGCCCGGATCAATCAGGCGACGAGGTGATCCGCTGACGCGCGCGCTCCGTAGAGCACCTGAACCCGGGCGGAAGCACTCGGGCGATCCAAGGAGTAGTACCTGATGACTGATACGACGGAGGCGGGCCGTCCAGAAGGCGGCGTCGTCATCGAACTCGCGCGCGACGATGTCGAGCGCAAGCGGTTCCTGAAGATGGCCGGCAAGCGCATGGGCGCGGGCACGGCCGCCGCTGGTCTGGCGGCGTTCATCGCGGCCTGCGGCAGCAGTTCAAAGAGCTCGAGCAGCTCGGGCTCGTCGGGGACTGTGGCGGCCGCGTCATCGACGCAGAGCTCAACGACTTCGGCAAACGGCGATCTCGCGATCGTCAACTACGCGCTGACGCTCGAGTACCTCGAGTCGCAGTTCTACGACAAGGTCATCGCCAGCGGTCTGTTCCACGGGGCCAACCTGTCGGTGATCAAGGAGTTCGGCTCCGAGGAGCACGAGCACGTGGTCGCGCTCAAGAAGGTGGCGAGCAGCCTCGGTACGCCGGCGATGGAGCCGACGGGGAAGTTCCCACTGACGAATGCGGCGGCGGTGACCAAGCTCGCGGCGACCGTCGAGAACCTCGGCGCGGCGGCCTACCTCGGGCAGGCGGGCAACATCAAGAGCAAGGAGATCCTCGCGGCGGCGCTCGCCATCCACAGCGTCGAGGCTCGCCATGCGGCGACGCTCAATCTCGTGCTCAAGCGCTCGCCCACCCCCGACGGCGCGTTCGCCAAGCCGATGACGATGGAGCAGGTGCTCACCGTCGTCAAGCCGTTCATCGCCTGAGGCGATCGACCCTGCTACGAGAGGACTGAATTCAGATGACACACATTGAAACCTCCGCACCGGAGTTGGCCGCCGTGGAAGTTCACGGCATCAGCCGCGCGAGCTTCATCCTGCGCGGAGCGATGGCGGCGGGCGCGGTGTACGGCGCAACCGCGGTCGCACCGTTCGTGGGCAGCGCCCTCGGCGCCACCGCAACGACGGATGTCGACATCCTGAACTTCGCGCTGACGCTCGAGTACCTCGAGACCGCCTTCTACACGGTCAAGGCGAAGTCCCTGAAGCTGAGTGGTCCGACCCGGGCCATCGCCGCCGAGTTCGGCGACCAGGAGATGCAGCATGTCGCGGCGCTGACGAAGGCGATCCAGGGTGCCGGCGGCACGCCGGCGAAGAAGCCGACGTTCGTGTTCCCGGCGACAGACGAGAAGAGCTTCCTGGCGCTCGCGTACGTGCTCGAGAACACCGGCGTCGGGGCGTACAACGGCGCCGGACCGGCGCTCCAGAACGTCGCGCTGCTGGCCGCCGCCGGGTCGATCGTTCAGGTCGAGGCCCGCCACGCGGCGACGATCGGACTGCTGACCAAGCAGTCACCCGTCCCCAACGGCGGGTTCGACAAGCCGCTCACCAAGCAGCAGGTGCTCGCCAAGGCAGGCCCGCTGATCAAGAGCTGACCGCGGTTGATCGGCCTCTCGGGGTGAAAGCCGGGAGGTGGCTCTGGAGGGCGAGCGGATCCGGGTCGAGCAGCTCCATGATGAGCGCAGAGCCCGAGAAACCGCTCGCCCCCAAACCATCGCCGGTGTAGGGGTCGTAGGCCTCGCGCAGTCCTTCTCGCGCTACGACCGCAGCGAACTGCTGAGCCATCGCCCGTGCGGCGTCGTCGTCGCCGAGCCGGCGGAGGCCGAGCCACAGCAGCCAGGCGGCCCCGATGCGCGTCGAGGCGAGCGGGTAGCGCCACAGGCCGAAGGGACGGTCGCGGCGGGGGATCGACGCCGCCTCCGAGGGCGGAGCAACCGGCAGCCAGAACGTTCGCCGGTCAAGAAGATGTTCCTCGACCAGTCGCCGTCCGACATCCGCCGGAAGATCCGGGAGCGCCAGCGGCGAGAGGGCCGTCCAGCTCATGCCGGGTCGCTGGTCGATCCGCTCACGGCCGCGCCGGCGCACGAGTTGATGAAACATCCCGCGTCGCTCGTCGTAGAGCCGCTCGAGCAGGCTCGGGGTGAGCGAAGGCTGGCCGAGCGCCAGTCGGGAAAGCCCGTGCGCGACGTTGACCTCCGGCGCACACACCCGTCCGCCGCCAGCGACGGGCATTGCTCGTGCGTTCCGCAGCAGACCGTCCCGGTCGCTCGCGCGCTCGGACTCGATACGGCGGTGATGGTCGACGAGCGCAGGTTCCGCAGCCGGGTCACCCACCGCGACCTGCCACGCCCAGGCGAGGAGCGGCGGCTCTGAGCGCGCCGCCGCTCCGAGCAGCGTCTCCAACTCGGCCCGGGCGCGGACGCGGTCGAATCGACGCCACGCGATCGCGGCCAGACATGAGTCGACGTAGCGCTGGCGGGACGCCCTCCGGGTGCTCGGCGCGGTGTACGCGTGGCGACGTCCACCGACCATCCCGTCGCGCCAGTTTCCGGCCAGGGTGTCGTGGCACAGGCGTTTCATCAGCTCCGGGTGGTTGCGCAGTTCGGCCCGCGGATCGGGGCTCGCGAGTGCGGTGGGAGCGACGCGGGCGTCGGCGAGGTGCGAGAACATCATCAGCCTCGGACTACCCGGAATCGGCAGCTTCCGGCACCCGCCCGCGAGCCGAGTCGCTGCGGTGATTCGCGGAGCGGGTCAGTCCGCGAACGTGAACAGCGTTTCGGTCCCGGTGATCGAGAACACGCGCTGAATCCTCGGACTGCCCGGAACGAGGACGAGGCCGTACTTGCGTTCGTCGGCCCGGCCGCGCACCGAGAGCAGCGCCCGGAGCCCGCTGCTATCCATGAAGGCGAGCCCGCGGAGATCGATCACGATCCGCTGCGGCGCGCGGGACTCCGCGTCGACGAGGGCACGGTCAAAGCCGGGCACCGTGCCGAGATCGAGTTCACCGCGCGGCGCGATCACAACCGTATCGCCCGGCAGCGTGTCGACCTTGAGGACGAGGTCATCGGACGGGGTGGCGAGCGGTGACTCCACGCCTAGGGAGATTACGACGATGCCGGTCAGCCGGGAATAAACCACGTCAGCAAAATGACGTGGGCCGCGATCAGCCCTCGATCCCGAACTGGAGCGCGAGCGGCGCGAGCTCGGCCGGCGCGGGACCGCACAGCAGCCAGTCGTGCTGGCCGGTGCGGATCAAACGCCCGCAGTCCTGCAGCCGGGCGAACGCGATCGTCACCGACGGCCGCTGCGTTGCGACGATCTCTGCGAGCTGGGCGTGGCTGATCGGAAGGCGGAGACGCAAACCACCGGAGGCGACCCGACCGAAGCGATAGGCGAACTGCCAGAGGGTCAGCTCAAGCCGCTCCTGGGTGCGCGGGATCGAGTTGATCGCTGACTGAAGGCTGAGACGACGAGACCGGAGGATCAGTCGCCGCATGAGCGCGGCATGGATCTCTGGCCAGCGGGCCGTCCGCAGCGCGAACGGGCGGTCGAGCACGGCGACCTCGGCGGGCTCGACGACACGCGCGGTGACATCGGCCTGATCTGACAGCTCCGGCGCGGCCGGGAGCCACGGGCTGACGAGATCACCCTCGCCGAGCAGCTCGGCATGGGAGCGCTCGCCGACCGTGACGCGAATGAGGATGAGACCGCCAAGGATGAGCCCGCCGAGTTCGCCGGGATCCGACGGAGGCTCGACCGCCCATGGCCCACGGCCAAGCCCCCGGACCGGGGCGGCCGAGGAGCTCGCAGCGAGCGCCAGCTGGTCGGGCACGATGCCCCTGGCGAGTTCCGGGTCAGCCTCCAGGACCCGGATGGCGGGCACGGTCGGCGCGGCGAGCGACTGCTCAAGTTGGGTGGCGTCCGATAGGGCGGTCATGAGGGGCGGCGTCGCACCATGACGCGTCGGAACCGACGGTTGCGTCCTGGACGAGCACTCTCTGTTCCTTTATCACCCGTTTCGCTCGTCTCAGTCGCGCCGCGACACGTTTTGTCACGCCCACGACAGATTTCCACCCCGGACTCGCACCAATTACAGGTCCTCACCACGCCGGATGAACGCGTCGCAGGTCGCCGCCGCGTCTTCCATCGTCTGCCAGTGAAGGTTGTCGGGCGTGTCCGTCGGCCAGTGATAGTTGAGGGGGAGCTTGGTGTCCTCGACGGAGGCCAGGGTCACCACGGGGTATCCGGCGCGCAGCGCGATGATCGCGTCGGTGGCGGCGACCGTGCGCAGGCCCCTGGTGATCGGGGCGCCGGCGGCCCGGGCGGCGGCGGCGAGCGCCTCGCGCATCGGCTCCGGGTAGTCGCGCATCTTCAGCATGCCCTCGCCCTCGAGCACAACCAACGTCGATCCGCCGAGGCATTCGAGACACAGAAACTGCGTCGTCTCCGGCGACAGATCGCGGAAATGGCGCTCCCCGAACGCCTGCATGCCCTCGCTGAACGACTCCTCGGAGCCGGTGGAGATGAGCAGCACGCGGATACCCGGAGCCGGATCCCGCTCGAGCGCGTCCGCAATCGCGAGCAGGATCGCGACCGCACTGAGATTGTCGTTGGCGCCAGGGACGACCGCTCGCGCGCCGATGTCCGTCATCGCCACCGTGGCGCCGGCGGCGACCGTCGCACCGGTGCCGAGCAGCCGCCGCTGTCCCAGAAGCGCCCCGAGCGCGACCAGCACCGGCCCGAGCCAGACGCCGTAGAGGATCGGGAGCGTGTGACCCGCGCGCGCGTGGGCCCGCGGAGTCAGCCGAGGCCCGATCCGCCCGAGGGCGGGGTGGAACACGAGACCGGAGTGCGCCGCGTCGTGGTGGGCGACGAGCGCCACCGTCCGGGGCGCGTCCGGATCGCCCGCCTCGGCGACGACGTTCCACGTCGGCCGACGCGGGAGCACGGCGCGACGGAACCAGCGACGGCCGTGTCCAAGGTCATCCCACAGCGCCGCCGCCGCGAGCCCGGCCAGCCCGGCGGCGACCGTCCGCGCGGTGGCGCTGCGATGTCGGAGCGCGAGCCCGGCGGCAGCGACGGCGGACACGTTGGCGAGCCCGATCGGCCACCAGTAACCGCCATGGGCGAGCTCGCGCTCGACCTCGGCCCGGCAGCCCTTCGCCGCCAGCCACCCGGCGATGCGCTCGGCCGCCCGCCGTTCGCCGTCCGAGGCCGACGGCCGGTCGATCGCGGCGAGTTCTCGGATCGCGTTTTCCACCTCCGGGCTCACCCATGTTCGATGATTCCTCACGTGCGTCACAGTGTCACGCGCTCGGTCGTTTCGCTCTGCGACCCGCGGGTACCAAATGATCAGCCCGGCTCAGTGCCGCCGCGACCGGCACCATCCGTAAGGAGGACGACCTTGCAGACCGTCAGCCATCAAACCATCAGCCTCGGCCGGGGTAAGCACACCTCGCCGGAGCACGGCGCGTGCGTGATGGAGCTCGCGTCGATGCTCGCGGGCGAGCCGTTCAGCGACCACCCGCGAACCGTGTCACCCGCGATCGGATCCTTCCTGCGCAACTTCAACGACCTGCTCGACGACGAGCGCCGTCAGGATCTCTACGCCTACGCGACCAAGTGCGTCGGCACCGCCTCGACCCCCGAGATCGAGCTGGCCCGGGCCGAGCACCTCATTCGGTGGGGCGATGCACGCTGGGCACTCCGCGCCCGCCGGTCGATCGCGGACCGCTTCCGCCGTCGCGCGGCCCGGGAACGCCGCCGGGTCGCGCCGGTGCCCGCGGCGCGCTACGCAATCCACGCCCTCGGCCCGATCACCGACGAGAGCCACGCGGCCGCGCTCGCGCTTGTCGACGCGCTCGTCGCGATCGCGACCACACCAGGGGCGAGCTACCGTTCGCCATGTGAGCGCCGAGGCGGCGATCGACCTGTTCTGGCTGCCGCTCGGAGCCGGCGGGCACTGCGTCAAATACAACGGCCGGGCGTATGAGGCGATCGTCGCGCGGCGCGCCCGGCGGGCGCGGGCGGACCTTTACCACTCGGCACTCGAACTCCGTGCCGAGGCCGGCCGGTACGTGATCGAGATGACGCCGGTCCGACGCGGCGCCGCGGCCGATCGCGGCGTCGCAGCGGTCGGGGACGTCGGCGTTCGCGGCGCCGGCCGTCTCACGATGTTTCGCTACGAGGTGCACTGCTGGCGCGACGGCGTCATTCCCGACGTCGCCGAGGCCGTCGACAGCCCGCGCCGGCTCAGTGACAACGCGGATCGCGTCGCCCGCGTGCTGGCCGCGCTGCCGCAGCTCCCGACGCCGGTGTGGGGCCTGGACGAGCTCCACACCGGCGAAATGTGGAACTCGAACTCGGTCATCTCCTGGCTGCTCGCCCGTGCCGACCTTGCGCCGGAACGCATTCGGCCGCCGATGGACGGGCGGGCCCCCGGCTGGGACGCTGGGCACCGCATCGCACGCCGAGGGTGAGCGGGATGGAAGAATCGTCCCGCGATGATCGTCTGCGAGCGGTGCGGAACGCCGAGCCCTGACGGTTCTCGCTACTGCGGGGCATGTGGCAGTCCGCTGGTGGCGGAGCCGACCTCCGGCGAGACCCGGAAGATCGTCACTGCGATGTTCTGTGACATCGCGGACTCGACGGCGCTCGGCGAGGAGCTTGACCCGGAGCTCCTCAGCCGGATCATCAACCGCTACTTCGAGGTCATCCGAGAGACCGTGGATCGCCATGGCGGCACCGTGCAGAAGTTCGCCGGCGATGCGATCCTCGCCATCTTCGGGGTTCCGCAGGTGCACGAGGACGACGCCCTGCGCGCGGTGCGAGCCGCATGGGAGATCCGCGAGCGGCTTCCCGCCCTCGCGGAGGAGGCGGGCGCGACGCTGCGGTTTCGAACCGGCATCAACACGGGGCTTGTGATCACCGATGTCGGCCGCTCGCTCGCGCTCGGCGATCCGGTCAACACCGCCGCCCGCCTTCAGACTGCCGCACCCCCCGGCGAGATCCTGATCGGAGCCGAGACGCTGACGATGGTGCTCGACGCGGTCGATGCTGAGCCCCTCGAGCCGCTGCGACTGAAGGGCAAGTCCTTGCCGGTGTCGGCCTATCGCCTGCGCGCCGTCGACCCCACGGCGCCCGGACGAGCGCGTAGCACTGACGTGTCGTTCGTCGGCCGCGAGCTGGAATTGGGGCTGCTCCATCAGGTGTGGGAGCGGGTCATCGAAGCCGCGGAATGCCACATGGTCACGATCCTGGGCGCCGCTGGTGTGGGGAAGTCACGTCTCTCCGATGAGCTGCTGGCACAGCTCGGCGAGGGCCCCATGCTCCTCCGGGGTCGCTGTCTGCCCTACGGCGAAGGGATCACGTTCTGGCCGCTCGTCGAGGCGCTCGCCGACGCGGGCGCCGGCGCCCAGACCGTCCGCCACCACCTGAGCAGCGGCGGCGCCGGCACGCCCGAGGAACTGTTCCTGGAGATCCGCGAGTGCCTGGCGGAGCTCGCCACGGGCGCGCCCGTGATCCTGCATCTCGACGACCTCCAGTGGGGCGAGCCGATGCTCCTCGATGCGCTGCGGAGCATCGTCGCGCTGTCGAGCGGGGCGTCGCTGCTCGTGCTCGTGACCGCCCGCCCGGAGCTGCTCGAGGATCATCCGGACTGGGGCGATGGCGCCAACGCGTCGACCCTGCGACTCGAGCCGCTGCGCAGCGACGAGGCCGAGCACCTGCTCGAGCTGATCGGCGCAGGGCTCAGCACCGAGATGCGGGCCCGGGTTGTCGGGGCGAGCGAAGGGAACCCGCTGTTTCTCCAGGAGATGGTCGGACTCGCGCGCGAGCGGGGCACGGTTGAGGTGCCGGCGACGATCCAGGCGCTGCTGGCGGCTCGGCTGGAACGGCTGAGCGCCGAAGAGCGAGAGCTGCTCGAGCGCGGGGCGATCGAGGGTCAGGTGTTCCACCGCTCGGCGGTGACGGCGCTCGGTGGAGACGGGACCGAGGGCGAGGTCGAGGGCGGCCTCGCGCTGCTTGTGCGCAAGGACCTGATCCGCCCCCACGTGGCGAACGTCCCGGGAGACGTCGCGTACCGCTTTCGCCACCTGCTCATCCGGGACGCTGCCTACGAGCGTGTCTCGATCGCCAAGCGCGCGGATCTCCACCAGCGCTACGCCCATTGGCTCGAGGACTCCGCGGTCGACTTCGCGGAGGTGGACGAGATCGCCGGCTGGCACCTCGAGCAGGCGGTGGAGCACTCCCGGGAGCTGCGGCGCGCCGTCGATGTCTCGCTCCGCCGAGCGGCGGCTGAGCGTCTGCACGCGGCGGGCCGGCGGGCCGCCGACCGGACCGACGTCGTAGCCGCCCGCAGCTTGCTCGAGCGCGCGCTCGCGCTCGCACCGGCCGATGACCCGCTGCACGGTCTCATCGGCGTCGCCCTCGCCGAGCAGCTGATCGAGGTCGGGGACCTCGCCGGCGCCGATCGGCTGCTCTCCGTCGCAGAACGTGATCACGCGGCGCCGGGTCACGCGGCCCTCACCCGGCTGCAGTGGCTCGTCTATGCCAAGCCGGACGACGCCGGCTCGATGATCGCCACGAGCCTGTCGGGACTCCTCACCGACCTGGCGGAAGCGCGCGATGATCGCGGACTCGCCAAGGCGCACATGCTCGCGTTCTGGCGCCAGTGGGTCGCGAGCCAGGCAACCCTCGCGGCGGCGAGCGTGCGGCTCGCCGCCGAGCACGCCCGCATCGCCGGCGACACCGCCCTGCGGTCACGGGCGCTCGGCTGGTACGTGGCGACGCTGCTGTACGGCCCGTCCCCGGCGGACTCGATCACCGCGGAGCTGCGAGCCATCGCGGCCCAGGATCCTGGGCCGTCACTGGCAGCATTTCTCGCCCTCGGCTGGGCTGAGGTCAACCGGCTGTCCGGGCGGTTCGATCGGGCCCACGACGCGGTGGCGGAGGCGCTCGACGGATTCGGCGCCCTCGGCACGCACATCATGACCGCGACCTGTCAGCAGACCCTTGCCTCGATCGAGGCGTCCGCGGGTGACCTCGCCGCGGCGCGCGACGCCCTCCTGCGGGCCGATGCCATCGGCGCCGAGTTCGGCGAGCGATCGCTGCGCTCCTCGACGCAGGCGTTGCTCGCCCGCGTCCACCAGCGTCTCGGCGCCCTCGATGCGGCCCGCGGAGCGGCCGACGTCGCCGAGTCGCTCAGCGGGCCGGGCGAGTTACTGAACCTCGCGATCACGCATGGCGTGCGGGCGGCGCTCGCGTTGACCGATGGCGACCCGGACTCCGCCGAGCGCTGGGCACGGAGCGGGCTTGACCACGCCGATCGCACCGACTTCGTCGACGTTCGCGCTCAGGCGCGGCTCGTGCTCAGCGAGGTTGTGGCCGCCCGTCAGCGCCGGCCGGAAGCGACCGAACAGGCGACCGAGGCGCTCGCGCTGTTCGAGGCCAAGGGTGACGTTCCGGGTCAGTCGAGCGCCCGCGCGGTCCTTCAGAAGATGTGATGAGACACGAAGAGCAGGCTCAGCTCATCGACCTCGAGTTCCTCGTCGAGCCGGGCCGGCAGCACGAGATGGATCTCGTCCTCAGCATTCTCGTGCACCGTCAGCGTCACCCCCTCGGGCACGATGAGCCCGGCTTCGGCTAGGACCGTGGCGGGATCGTCGATCAGACGCTGCCGGTAGTCGTCGTCCTCCAGCGCCTCGGCCGCGATCTCGTTGAGAATCTGGACACCTCTGATTTCAGGATTACCGCTGCTCATCTGTACTCCCTTGCTGGTTGCGGGTCAGTCTGCTGCGGCGACGGCGCGCCGGAACGCTTCGAGGTGATCGGCGAGATCGGCCTCAGCCGGATCGCCGCCGGGAGGGATCGCACACGCGATCTCGGTCGTCCGATGACATCCGAGCGCCATCCGCGTCCGGTCGACGGCGGGAAGCCGGGTGGTGAAGGCAATGAACTCTTGAACGTGACCGAGGTCGAGCTCGCCGGCGTGCGCTCGCAGGCCGGCGGTCGCGTCAACTGCGGAGTCGAAGAGCGCGTCGATGGAGGCGATCACGTCCGGCGAGACCCGGATCACGCGGCGCTCGAGCGCGTACGCGTACCCGAGAAACTCGACCGGCGTCTCTCCGCGTGCGCAGGCGCGCGCGTAATCGACGAGCGCCGCTGCGTCCGGTGGCGGGCTCACATGCGCCACGAGCGCTTCGCTGTCGTATCCAATCGCCGCCAGGCTGTCGATCGCGAACGCGTCGTGCCCGGCCTCCTCGTCCAGCTTGCGCCGCGTGAAGTCGACGAGGTCCGAGCGGCCGTCGTCGCTGAAACGCTCGATCAGGTCAGGGAGCAGAGCGACGCTGTGGTGAGCCGTGTACCACTGTCCGATGAGTTGCCAGGCCCAGCGCAACCGCGTCATTACCGGGGGGCGAACATGGGGTGCCGCAGCGCGCTCGGCGACGGCGATTGCCCCGTCGAGCAGATGCCGGGTCGTCTCCGGTGTGGCCGCGATCGAGTCCGGCATGTCGCCGCGGAGCGAGAACATCGTCGGCTCGGGCCGCTGTAACCACGCCCCGCGACTCGAGGCCACAAGTGTCCGGCCCGCCCCCAGCTGCGCCCATTGCACCGGCACGACGGCAACCTTATTAGAGTGGCGCCGGTGACGGGCTTCACATTTTGTTCACAAGTATGAGCGGCGACATCATTCTCGTGATCGTCGTCGGCACCGCGCTCGCGTTTGACTTCACGAACGGCTTCCACGACACCGCGAACGTCGTCGCGACGTCGATCTCGACGCGTGCGATCGGGCCGCGCCAGGCGATCGCGCTCGCCTCGCTGCTCAACTTCGTGGGGGCCTTCATCTCGCTCAAGGTGGCGGCCACGGTGGGTCAGGGGTTCGTCGACACGCACGCGGTGACGACGACGGTGGTCTTCGCCGGGCTCATCGGCGGGATCGCCTGGAATCTGGTCACCTGGTTCTACGGCCTGCCGTCAAGCTCGTCGCACGCGCTCGTCGGTGGGCTCGTCGGTTCGGTGATTGCGGCGGCGGGAACGGCGGCGGTCAACGGTAAGGGCATCGTCGACAAGCTGATCGTGCCGGCGCTCGTGGCACCCGTGCTCGCGTTCGGGGTGGCCGGAATCGCGATCCTGCTCGTCTACCGGATCGTCGGCCGGCTGCGCCCGGGCCCGGTCAACCGCGGCTTCCGGCTCGGGCAGCTCGCGTCCGGCAGCCTGCTCGCCCTCTCGCACGGAACCAACGACGCGCAGAAGACGATGGGTGTGATCACGCTCGCACTCGTCGCGCATGGGGACATCTCCAGCGCGTCCTTCCAGGTTCCGACGTGGGTCGTCATCTGCTCCGCGAGCGCGATCTCACTCGGCACGTTCGTCGGCGGCTGGCGCATCATCAACACGCTCGGCAGCCGGATCATCAAGATGGATTCGGCCCAGGGGTTCGTGGCGCAGGGCGCCGGCGCCACCGTCATCCTTGCCGCGACGACGGTCGGCTACCCGCTCTCGACGACGCACGTCATCTCCGGCGGGATCGTGGGAACGGGCGCCGCCACGAGCGTCTCCGCGGTGCGCTGGGGCGTCGCCGGGAACATCGTCGTCGCCTGGATCCTGACGCTCCCCGCCGCGGGTCTCATCGGCGCGATCGTGTACGGGCTCGCCACCGCGTTCGGCTCCGGAGCAACCGGTCCGCTGCTGATCGCGGTGGCGCTGTTCGGGGCGTTCGCGCTCGTGATCGTCCGCCGCGCGCAGCCCGCCGCACCAGCGCCCGGCTCCCCCGCCGCTGCCCCGTCGTAGCGCGCTGGAGCCGGCGGGTCGGTCAGGGCGGCAGCTTGGTCGCTCAGCCGGATCGCTGCTGCTCGTCGAGCTTCTCGCGGAGGTAGTCGGCCTTGTCCGAGCGACGCTCGTGGATGCGCTGCTCCTCCTCGTCCTCGGAGCGCTTGGCGAGCTCCTCCTCGATGCGTGCCCGATCGGCCTGAATCTGGCGCAGCCGTTCGGTCTCGTCATCGTCCGGGTGCACCATGTTCGGAGCTAAGCAGGTTGCCCGGCGGCGCGCCAGCGGGGCGGGACGTAGGCGAGCAGCGTGACGAGCACGAGCAGCGCCGACAGCGCCGCGGAGAGCGCGGGACTTGACTTCACGAGGAGCGCCCCGATGAGGGCGCCGAGGAACATCGTGAGCACGGCCGCCGCCCGCCGGGCCGTGCCGGCCGCGGCATCGCCGTCGCGCCGCAGCGAGAACTCGGCGGCGAGTCCCGTGAGCGTCGTCGTCAGCACCGTCGTCGGCAGATCGGGGACCGCAATCCGACGCACGGTCGCGTTGCGCACCCCCATCGCGAACGCGAGCAGCGCGATCACGATGCCGGCCGCGACCGTCCCGGGGCGGACGTCGAGCGCCGCGAGGATCACACTCGCCGCGACGGTGAAGACGACTTCAATCACGAGCGCGGTGCCGAGGTCCATCGGATGCCGTGACGCCAACCGCGCCGAGAGCAGCCCGCCCACGCGCGCGCCGACGACGAACGCGGCGAGCGACACGAGCGGCGCGACCACGGGCAGCCCGCCGGCGCCGGCGATGCCGAACCCGAGCAGGACGACGTTCCCGGTCATGTTCGCGGTGAACACGCGCCCGAGCGCGAGGTAGCTCACCGCATCGATCATCCCGGTGGTGAGCGTCAGGCTGAGCAGGACGCGGGTCAGCGGGTGACGGAGGCTCGCGGCGGCCTCGGCCGACAGCTTCGATCCGGGGCTCACGACACGACGCAGCTCGGGACCGGTGCCGAGTTCGCCGGGAAGGCGGTCGCGAGCGCCTGGGCGGTCAGGTGCGTCTTGGCGACATAGCCGGGGGTGTAGTAATGGATGCCGTCCGGGATGAAGTACTTGCGCTTCGCATGGGCGGCCCAGTCGTAGACGCGAAGCGTCGGGTACTTCTTGCAGGCGGCGACGAGCGTGGCGTTCCACTTCTGCATGTCGGGCTCCTTGTACGGACCGTCGCTCAGCAGCGTGATCGCGTCGACCCACAGCACCGGCTGGTGGCCGATGATCGACATCATCCGGCCGATCCGCTCGGCGTAGCCGACGTTGCCTCCCGTGTTCTGGTCATCGACGTCGTTGAGGCCCATGGCGACGATCCAGCAGCCCTTGTACCCGGAGGAGACGTGGTCCTGGGCGACTGTGGCCGCGTTCGGCTGCCCGTCGAACGTCTCGACGATCGAGCGGGCGCCCGAGATCTCCGGGTACACCGTGCTCACGCCGAAGTCGCCGAGCTGGGCCTGCAGCCGGTCTTTGGCGTTCGGGAGGTAGTCGGTCGAGATCATCCCTTCCGAGGTGGAATCGCCGATGTAGACGACCGACGTGCACGATGTCTTCGTGGGGCGCGCGGTGGCCGCGGCGACGGTGGTCGTGTGGCTGCCCGTCGTCGTCGAGCCGGCGTGGCCGGGTTCGCGGGTGCGGTCCGCGCCCTGCGTGAGCGCCCGCGGCGCCGTGGCGTCACGATGCGGCCCGGCGGCCCCGTGCGAGGCCACCGGCAGCGCGCCGGCCAGCCCGACGACGGCGAGCAGCAGCGCCGCGGCGGTCGCGGCGACGAGCGTCTGGGCCCGGCGGCGCACCTCAAGCCGTGATGCGCCGGCCCGGAATTGCCGCCACAGCCGGCCGAGCGCGCCGTGGCGGATCGGCTCCTCGACGTAGCGCCACGAGAGGCTCGCGATGAGCAGCGTGCCGCCGACCTCGAGCACGGCGCGGGGCAGGTTGAAGCCCGTCGCGTTCGGATTGGCGAGGACGATGATCGGCCACTGCCACAGATAGATGCCGTAGGAGCGCACGCCGATCCACTGCAGCGGCGTCCACGAGAGCGCCTCGCCGAAGCGGCTCGTCGGGTTGACGACGGCGGCAATCATGGCGGCGGTCCCGATCGACAGCAGGACGAACCCGTATGGGTAGAGGAACGACGAGAACGAGTTCGTCCGCCACACGAGCACGAGGATCACGACGAGCCCTGCGATCCCGACGCGGTCAAGCACCCGGCGCACGTCCGCGGGCGCGGCGGGACGCCCGGCCCGGGTCGGCAGGACCATCGCGAGCGCGGCGCCGATCAGCAGTCCGAAGGCCCGTGTATCGGTCCCCTCGTAGACCCGCGTCGGGTCGGTCCCGGCGTGGAACAGCTGCCCCATCACGATCGCGGAGACGAGCGCCCCGAGGAGCGTGATCAGCGCGAGGCGCTTGCGGTGGCGAACCGTGCGCAGGCCGAGGAGCAGCAGCCACGGCCAGACGAGGTAGAACTGCTCCTCGATCGACAGCGACCACAGGTGATCAAGCGGCAGCGGCGCGGCGAAGCGGGCGAAGTACGAACCATGCTGCGCGATCGTCGACCAGTTCGCGAAATAGAACGCCCCGGACACGACCTGGCGGCGCACCGACGCGAGCTGGGCGGCGTCGAACAGCGCGACCCACACGCTCACCGCGACGAGCAGCACGAACACGGCCGGCAGCAGCCGGCGCGCCCGGTGCAGCCAGAAGCGCTTCAGGCCGAGGCTGCCATGGCGCCCCCAATGGGCGAGCAGGAGATCGGTGATGAGGTAGCCCGACAGGGTGAAGAAGACGCCGACCCCGAGCATGCCCCCCTTGGCCTGTGACAGCCCCAGGTGGTAGGCGATCACCAGGATGACGGCGATCGCCCGGATCCCATCGAGACCGGGCACATAGGCGCGGCCTTCCTCGACTGGACGGGGCATGCTACGCGGCCTGTTCGTGTCGCTGCGTCCGCCCCGGCGAGCGCGTCACGACGGACCGGATCGGCACCATTCGGGCAGTGTACGGTTAGAGTTCGACGTATCCGGCTCCGTGCGGCGACAGCACTCCTTGCGCTAACGGTCGTCGGCTGTGGCGCCAGTACCCAGCGGAATCCCGGGCCGGTCACGACGACGACCCAGAGCTCCACGAGCTCGACACCGCAGGCCCATCCGCAGGTGGTCGAGCCGGTCGCCGGCCAGGGCGATCCGAACTCCGCGGCCGCGGCCAAGCGCCCGGCGACGCCTGGTGAAGCCGCGACCATTGTCGTTCCGAAGCACGATCCGCGTCCCACCGGGCCAGCCTCGGTCAGCACCGCGCCCGCCAAGGACGCCCCGAGCGACGCCGCGGTGCAGGCGGCGGTCGCCAAATTCCAGACGGCGGTCGCGCAGTACCACCTCGACAAGCTCAACTTCAACGGCGCGCTGCTCGACCCGAGTCAGCTCACGCCCGGTCAGTTCTACACGAGCATCGCGTCCGTCTTCACCGACTACGGACTGCCGATCGCGTGCGGCGGCGTCCTTCACGTCCCGCAGCTCGGCGTCGCCAACAAGACGCTGCCGTGCGGCACGATGGTCACGTTCGTCTACGGCGGCCGCGCGATCCGCGTCCCGGTGCTCGACCGCGGTCCGTACATCGCCGGGCGGGAGTGGGACCTCACCGGCGCGACGGCTGAGGCCCTGCACTTCCCGGGGCTCGGGCCGATCAAGTGGCGGATCGGATAGCGGCCTCCGGGGCCCACTTGGAGGTCAGGGGCGGTCGCGGCTGGGATTGCGCCGGCGAGCCGGCTCGCGTCCCGGTGGCTGCCTGGGCGGCTCGCCCGCGGGCGCGGGTGGGATGTCGAGTTCGACGGGCTCGTCGGCCGTCACCGATGCGGCGGTTCCATGGTGGGTGATGTCGAGCGGCTCTCCCTCGAGCAGCGTGTACGTCGCCCGCTCGTGCACGACGTCCACCTTCAACCGGCGCCCACGGAACGACATCCGGAAGCACAGATGACTGATCGCGTCGGGGAGCCGCGGAATGAAGGCAAGCTCGCCGTCATGGTCACGCATGCCGCCAAACCCGCTGACCGCGGCGAGCCAGGCGCCCGCGAGCGAGGCGATGTGGACGCCGTCGCGGGTGTTGTGCTCCAGGTCGTCGAGATCCATCAGCGCGGCCTCGGCGAAGTAGTCGTAGGCGAGATCGAGGCACCCGACCTCGGCCGCGATCACCGACTGGGTACACGCAGAGAGCGATGAGTCGCGGACGGTGAGCGGCTCGTAGTAGGCGAAATTGCGCGCCTTCTCCTCGGCGGTGAAGGCGTCGCCGCACATATGCATTGCGAGCACGAGGTCGGCCTGCTTGACGACCTGCTTGCGGTACAGATCAAAGTAGGGGAAGTGGAGCAGCAGCGGATACTGCGCCGCCTTGGTCGCCGCGAAGTCCCACCGCTGATGCCGGGTGAAGTTCTCGGACTGCTCGTGGACGCCGAGCTCGTCGTCGTAGGGGATGACCATGTCCTTGGCCGCGTCACGCCAGGACGCAGCCTCCTCGTCGTCGACGCCGAGGCGGCGTGCGAGCCGGGGATGGCGCTCGGCGGCGTCAGCGGCAGCACGCAGGTTCCGCTTGGCCATCAGGTTCGTGTAGACGTTGTTGTCCGCGACCGCGCTGTACTCGTCGGGACCGGTGACGCCGTCGATCCGGAAGCGCCCGTGGCCATCGTGGTGGCCGAGCGAGCGCCACAGGCGGGCCGTCTCGACGAGCAGTTCGAGCCCGGCCTCGCGCTCGAACTTGTCGTCGTCGGTCGCGTAGCGGTACCGGACGACGGCGTCGGCAATGTCGGCGTTGATGTGAAACGCCGCCGTGCCCGCCGGCCAGTAGCCGGAATTCTCGTCTCCGGCGATCGTCCGCCACGGGAACACGGCTCCGCGCAGACCGAGGATGCTCGCCCGCTCACGCGCCTTGTCGAGCGTGCTGTGGCGCCAACGCAGCTCGTCACCGACCGCGTTGGGCGCGGCATAGGTGAGGACCGGGAGCACGAAGCTCTCGGTGTCCCAGAACGCGTGGCCGTCGTAGCCCGGCCCGGTCAAACCCTTGGCCGGAATCGCCCGCTGCTCACCGCGGGCGCCGGCCTGCAGCACGTGGAACAAGGCGAAGCGGACCGCCTGCTGGAGCTCGGCGTCGCCGTCGATCTCGACATCCGCGCGGGCCCAGAAGTCATCGAGGTACGCACGCTGCTGGGCGACGAGGCCGTCCCACCCGGTGTGGCGCGCCGCGGCGAGGGCACCGCCGACCTGGTCCCGGACGGCCGGCAGGCTGCGCTCGGCCGACCAGCCGTAGGCGAGCAGCTTCACGATCCGCAACGGCTTGCCGGGTTCAAGATCGGCCGTGACGGTCAGCCGGCCGAGGTCGGTGAAGCTCTCACCGCTGATCTCGAACCCGTCGGGCGCCTCGATCACGTGGTCCATCGCCGCCGCCACCCGCAGCCGGCTTCGCTTGGCCACGTGGACGAGGATCGCCCGCTGATCGAGCGCCTCGTGCTGCTCGGATTCAAGGGGTGCCGCGAGCGCCGCGGCGGCCCGCGGATCGCCGCCCACCTCCGGCATCTGCTCGTTGCTGATCAGCTCGGACTGGACGACGACCGTCATTGGCGCCTCGAGCGGCTCGACCTCGTAGAGGATCGCCGCGATGGCCCGCTGCGTGAACGAGACAAGCCGCTTGGAGCTGACGCGAACGGCGCCGCCGGTCGGGGAGGCCCAATCCACGGTGCGCTCGAGCATGCCCGCGCGGAGGTCGAGCACGCGCTCGTGCCGCCGCAGGTCGCCGTAGCGGACGTCGAACGGCTCGTCCTCGACGAGCAGGCGGATGATCTTGCCGTTCGTGACGTTGACCACCGTGTGGCCGATGTCCGGGTAGCCGTAGCCGGCCTCGGCGTACGGCAGCGGTCGGAGTTCGTGAAATCCGTTCAGGTACGTGCCTGGAAGACCGAAGGGCTCTCCCTCGTCAAGGTTCGCGCGCAGTCCGATATGGCCGTTGGCGAGCGCAAACACGGACTCGACCTGAGCGAGCCGGTCGAGGTCCAGCTCGGTCTCGCGGACCGCCCACGGCTCGACAGGGAACGCGGCGTGCTTGATCACGTGAGCAGTTCGGAGAGATCCTTGACGACGACGTCCGCCCCGTGCCGGAGCAACTCGTCCGCCTGACCGACGCGATCGACGCCGACGACGTGCCCGAAGTTCCCGGCCCGCCCCGCGGCAACGCCGGCGAGCGCGTCCTCAAACACCGCCGCCTGCGAGGCGTCGACGCCGGCGAGCTTCGCCCCCTCAAGGAACGTGTCCGGGGCAGGCTTGCCCTTGAGGTGGTCGCGGTCGGCGACGGTGCCGTCGACGATGTCCTCGAACAGATCGATGATCCCGGCGTGCTCGAGCACGTCACGCGCGTTCGTGCTCGAGGAGACGACGATCCGGCGCAGCCCGGCGTCGCGCGCCGCGTTCACGTAGCGCACCGAGCCCTCGTAGGGCTCGACGCCTTGGTCCTCGATGATCTTCAGGACGATCTCGTTCTTGCGGTTGCCGAGCCCGTCGATCGTCTCCTGCCCCGGGGAGTCATCCGGCGTGCCCTGGGGGAGCTCGATCTTGCGCGACTCGAGGAACGAGCGCACCCCGTCGTAGCGCGGTTTGCCGTCGACGTATTCGTCGTAGTCGGTCACCTTGTCGAACGCCACGAACTGCTCGCCCCGCTGCTCGGCTCGCGCTTTCAGAAAGTCGTCGAACATCTGCTTCCACGCCGCGGCGTGCACCTTGGCCGTCTGCGTGAGCACGCCGTCGAGGTCGAACAAGCAGGTATTGACGTGATCGGGAAGCCCCAGAGCCATGGCGCCGTGAAACCTACCCCACGGGCGCGATGGCCATGTAAACGTTCTTGAGCTCGGTGTAGTGCTCAAGCGCGTGCGGGCCAAGCTCGCGGCCGATGCCCGACTGCTTGAAGCCGCCGAACGGCGTGCTGACGCGCACCGAGGTGTTCGAGTTGATCGACAGGGTCCCGGTCTCGAGCGCGCGGGCGACGCGGATCGCCCGGGCACCGTCGCGCGTCCAGATCGAGCCGGACAACCCGTAGATCGTGTCGTTGGCGAGTCGGATCGCCTCGGCCTCATCGTCGAACGGGATCACCGCTGCGACCGGTCCGAAGATCTCCTCCCGGGCGGCGCGGTCATCGTTGCTCACGGGACAGAGCACGGTTGGCGGGAACCAGAACCCCGGACCGTCAGGGGCGTGTCCCCGGAAGGCGACGGGGGCGTCCTCCGCAGCGAATGTCGCGACCGATGCCCGCTGGTCGGCAGAGATGAGCGGCCCCATCTGGGTCGCCTCGTCGAGCGGATCGCCGACCCTCAACGCCGTCACCGCGTCCTCGAGCAGCGACATGAAGCGGTCGAGCACGGGGCGCTGCACCATGATCCGGCTGCGCGCGCAGCAGTCCTGGCCGGCGTTCCCGAACACGGCGAGTGGTGCCGCGGCCGCGGCCGCCTCGAGGTCCGCGTCGGCGAAGATGACGTTCGCCGACTTGCCACCGAGCTCGAGCGTCACCCGCTTGATCTGCTCGGCGGCGAGGGCGGCGATCCGGCGGCCGACCTCGGTCGAGCCGGTGAACGCGACCTTGGCGACGTCCGGGTGCGAGACGAGGCGTTCGCCGACCACGCGGCCGGGACCGACGACGACGTTGAGGACGCCCTCTGGGAGCCCGGCCTCGACGACCAGCTTCTCGAACTCGATCGCCGTCAATGGAGTGAGCTCGGCGGGCTTGAGCACGACCGTGTTGCCGGCCGCAAGCGCGGGCCCGAGTTTCCAGGCCGCGATCGTCAGCGGGAAGTTCCAGGGGACGATCAGCGCGACGACGCCGAGCGGCTCGCGGAACGTGAGGTCGATGCCGCCGGGGACCGGGATCGTGTCGCCGAGCAGACGCTCGGGCGCGCCCGCGTAATAGTTGAAGACCTCGGCGATCATCCCGATCTCGCCGCGGGCATCCCCGATCGGCTTGCCCGCGTTGCGGGCCTCGAGCCGGGCGAGCTCCTCCTGACGCTCGCTGACCGTCCGCGCAATGCTGCGCAGGATCTCGGCCCGGGCCCCGGGGGCAAGGTCACGCCATGCGGGGTACGCGGCCTTGGCACGGGCGACGGCCGCGTCGGCATCGTCGACCCCGGCGTGCGGAAGCTCCGCGATCACCTGTTCGGTCGCGGGTTCGACGACCTGCAACATCGTTTCGGCACTGCTCGGCACGACATGCCCTCCGGATTCGAAATGGTGTGGTGGTTGGTCCTTTATCATCGGCGCCGTTCCCGGTCAAGCACAACAGCCCCTTCCCCGCCGCGCGCTCGTGATCCAGCACGAGGCGTCGACCCCTGGCGGCTACGTGCACGAGTGGCTCGACGAGCGCGGCGCCGAGCAGGACGTCCTGCACATCTACGCCGATGAGCGAGCCATCGACCCCGCCGGGTATGACCTCATCGTCCCACTCGGCTCCGAGGAGCACGCGTATGACGACGGCGTGCCGTGGATCGAGCGTGAGCTCACGATCCTGCGCCGCGCGGCGTCGCTCGGGATCCCAACGTTCGGCATCTGTTTCGGAGGGCAGTCGCTCGCGCGCGCGCTCGGCGGTTCCGTCGAGCGCGCCCCCGCGCCCGAGATCGGATGGTTTGAGGTGCGCACGGGCGACCCCGAGCTGATCGCGCCCGGCCCCTGGTTTCAGTGGCATTTCGACAGCTTCACCGTCCCCCCGGGTGCGACGGTGCTCGCCGACAGCGCGGTCGGCCCACAGGCGTTCGCCCTGGGACGCGCGATCGGCCTGCAGTTCCATCCCGAGGTCACCGCCGAGATCGTCGGCATGTGGGCGGCCGAGTCACCGGAGCAGCTGCGAGCGGAGGGAGTCGACCCCGACGCCCTCATCGGGGAGACCCGCGCCGGCGAGCCTCAGTCCCGCGCCGCTGCCTGGAGGCTGTTCGACGGGCTGCTCTCGAGGCTGACCGCGGACGGGAGCGACCGGCGGTAGTGCGGCTTGCCGAGCACGATCTGCACCTCGCAGATCCGACGCTCGGCAAATCCGGCCTCGCAATAGGCGAGATACATCGTCCACAGCCGGCGGAAGCGGGCGTCGTAACCGATCCGCTCGAGCTCATCCGCGTGGGCGAGGAACTGCTCGCGCCAGCGGATCAGCGTCGGCACGTAATGTGGGGTGAGGTCCTCAAGGTGCAGCGTCTGCATGTCGGTCCGGCGGGCGACGTGACGGGCGATCACCTCCAGCGAGGGCAGGCAGCCGTTCGGGAAGATGTGGGTGTTCATGAATGAACGCGACGCCTTCTCGACCGCGTAGGCGCGGTCGTCGATCGTGATCGCCTGAAGCAGCATCGCGCCGTGCGGGGCGAGCAACTGCGAGCACGTGGCGAAGAACGTCCCGAAGTGCTGCCAGCCGACCGCCTCGATCATCTCGACCGAGACGAGCTTGTCGTAGGAGCCGCGCACGTCGCGGTAGTCCTGCAGCCGGACCTCGACTCGCTCGGAGAGACCCGCATGGTGAACCTCAGCGAGCGCGTAGTCCCGCTGCTCGCGCGAGATCGTCGTCGTCGTCACTCGGCAGCCGCGAGTCGCGGCGGCATGAACCGCGAGCCCGCCCCAGCCGGTCCCGATCTCAACGAGATGGTCCTCGGGCCCGAGCTCGAGCTTCTCGCAGATCCGCTCGAACTTCGCGACCTGGGCCTCTTCAAGTGTCATCCCGGGATGCTCAAACAGCGCGCACGAATAGCTCATCGTCGGGTCGAGCATCCGCGTGAACAGCTCGTTGCCGAGGTCGTAGTGAGCAGCGATGTCCTTGCGGCTGCGCACGCGCGTGTTGCGAACGACCATGCCGCGAACCGTCTGGAACGGACCCCGCACCGGCGTCAGTCGTGCCCGCCACCGGTCAAGCACCTCGACGTTACGCGCCGCGAGACGGACCACCGCGACGAGGTCAGGCGAGTCCCAGAGGCCCTGGGCGTAGCTCTCCGCAAGACCGCGGCTGCCCCGCAGCAGCATTGGCCAGACGCGCGGTGAGTGCACGACCACGGTGGCCGTGGGAGCGCCGCTCCCGAACACGTAACGCTGGCCGCACTCGACGACCGTCAGACTGCCGACTCGGATCCGGCCAAGCAGTTCGAGGAGCACCCGGCGGCTCATGACACCTCCATGGAAGGGTGGGAGTGGAGCGGTACGCCCTTGAGCCCCAGGCGCACCGCATGGGCATAGATGAGTCCGAGCACGCGAAGCGTGGCGAATGGGTAGCGCCGCGCCGTCCGGCCAAGTGACTCGGAGGTGAGCTCGTGGCGGCGCATCGACAGCGTCGCGTCGAAGGTCCGCCGGCCGGCGCGATGGTTCTCGATGTGCACGTGGAGCTGTCTACCCGGAGTGGCCACTTGCCACTGATACGTGTAGTCCATCCCCATGAACGGCGAGACGTGCAGGCGCTTGTCCGATTCGCCGGTGAGCGGGGCGCCGGGCTGGCTGCCGAGCTCGGAGCGGCTGATGACGTAGGCGTGGCGCTCGCCCCACGGCGTGTTCGTCACCTCGGCGAGGACGTGCTCGAGACGAGCTCCGTCGGGGTCAAAGCAGTAGTAGAAGCTGACCGGGTTGAAACAGTGCCCCCAGGAGCGCAGCTGTGTGAGCAGCCGGATCGGGCCGTGCGGCCGCCGCCCGGATTGGCGCTGCACCTCGTCGCGGACCGCCGTCGCCAGGGGCGTCCCCGCGTCGCCGAGGTAATCCCGGCGGCGGAAGCGGACCAATCCGGGGCGGGGGTCGACGAGGCGGCCACCGAGCAGCCCTCCGAGTTCGTCGAGATCGATGTAGGCGAGCGCGAGCCGGTAGCGGAGCACGTGCTCGCGCACCTCGAAGCGCCGGTGGCGGATGGCGCCGAGGTACAGGCCAGAGCTGAGCGCGCCCGGCGCGCCGCCAGCCTTCGCCTCCGCGCCTGAGGCGTGGATCAGTTGCGGTCCCGTTGTCGCGCTGCTCACAGCTTCGCTCCGAATCGTTCCGCGACGCGGAGTCCGCTCACCACCCCATCCTCGTGGAACCCCCATCCCCAGTACGCGCCGCAGAAGTGGGTTCGGTTGCGCCCGCTGACCTCTGCCACGCGCTCCTGCGCCCTGACACCTTCGGGTGTGTAGACCGGATGGGCATACGAAATCTTCTTGATCACCTTACCGGGATCAATTGCCTCGCTCCGGTTGAGCGTGACGCAGAACTCGCGCTCCGCGCGCAGCGCCTGGAGCCGATTCATGTGGTAGGTGACGGTCGCCCGCTCGGACGTGTCGTCAACGAGGTGGTAGTTCCAGCTCGCCCATGCCCGCCGCCGCCGGGGGAGCAGCCGGCGATCGGTGTGGAGCACGGCCTCATTCACCTGGTACGGGATCGCGCCGAGGATCTGATGCTCGGCGC
The DNA here is from genome assembly GCA_963850335.1 of uncultured Solirubrobacterales bacterium. Classification (GTDB taxonomy): domain Bacteria; phylum Actinomycetota; class Thermoleophilia; order Solirubrobacterales; family Solirubrobacteraceae; genus Palsa-465. Next base: position 621,270 of record CAWKKY010000007.1, read on the forward strand.
TCGAGGCGTCGGTCAGCAGCCTGAGCGCCTGATCTGAGTGGGTCGCGATGACGACCTCGTCGAAGCGCTCGGCCTCGGCGCCCCGGGCCGTGACGAGAACGTAGTCGTCGGCCCGGCTGATCGCCTGGACGGGCGCGTTCAGCCGCACGCGGTGTCGCCAGGGCGCCGTCAGGACCTCGACGTAGCGCGCGGAGCCGCCCCTGACCGTCCGCCAACGGGGCCGGTCGGTGAAGCCGAGCATCCCGTGGTTGTCGAAGAACTCGACGAGGAACCGGGCCGGGAAGCTCCACATCTGACCCGGGTCGGCCGACCATACCGCCGCCGCTTGCGGAACGATCAGCCGCTCGATGAACGGGCGACTGAAGCGCTTCTGCTCCAGCCAGGCCCCGAGGGACGGCCCCTCCCCCGGGTGCTCGACGAGCTCCCGAGCGGCCCGGTTGAAGCGCGCGAGGTCAGCGATCATCCGGTGAAACCACGGCGTCACGAGGTGGGCGCGCTTGGCGAACAGCCCATTCGGCGAGCTGCCGTTGTACTCGAAGTCGCCCTGGCCGTCGCTGACGCTGAACGTCATCGAGGAGGGCTGCGAGGGAACTCCGATGCGCGCGAGCAGCCGCTCAAAGTTCGGGTAGTTGCGGTCGTTAAAGACGATGAAGCCGGTATCCACGTGATGGGTCTCGTTCGGGGTGTCGACCCTGACCGTATGCGTGTGACCGCCGGCATAGTCCGCCGCCTCGAACACGGAGATGTCGTGTTCGCGATGGAGGAGATGGGCCACCACCAACCCCGAGATGCCAGCACCAACAACCGCGACCTTCATCCTGCTTTGACCCCCTGTAGTGAGCTCATGCCCCTTATTTCGCACGAACTGCCCGGCTGGATCAGCGGGAGGCTACGAGGAATTGCAAGCTCGCGCGTACCACTGGCTATCGTTTGCCCGGCTCGGGATCTCTACTAAGGAGCGGCACACAGAATGCCAACATACGATCAAGTCGGTGTCGGCCTGGGCGCGGCCGAAGTCAGCCGAGATCGCGCCCGTGCGGTGTTCGGCCAAGTCATGGGCCTTGTCGCCCTTACCCTGGGATGCACGGCGCTCGGCGCTTACATCGGCCGAGACCTGAAGGGCAGCACCGGACTGTTTCTGTTCATCGGTGCGTTCGCGTGCATCTTCGGCCTGAATATCGCTTCCTCGCGCGGGCGCGAGCAACTCGCGATCGCGTTGCTGTTCGGGCTCGGCCTGTTGCTCGGCCTCGCTGTCGCGCCGGTCATCAACTACTACGCCAAGGCCAACCCCAGCGCGTTGTGGCAGGCAGCCGGTGCGACCGGCGGCTTCGTCGCGGCCTGCGGTGCCTACGGCTACGCGACACGACGTGACCTGTCCTCGTGGGCACGGACGTTGTTCTGGGCGCTGCTGGCGCTGATCGTGTTCGGGATCGTCGGACTGTTTGTCTCGATCCCGCACGGCAACATCATCTACTGCGTCGGCGGCCTCGTGATCTTCGGCGCGTTCACGATCTTCGACTTCAACCGGCTGCGCCGGGCAAACATGGAGAGCGCGGTTCCGATCGCCGCGGGGATCTTCCTCGACGTGTTCAACATCTTCCTGTTCTTCCTCCGCATCTTTGGCGGAGGCGGACGCAGCTAGGACGTTCGGTTGGTGTCAGCGGCGGGCGCCTCGGCGACGGAGGGCGTCCGCCGTGTGGCGCTGGGCCGGCCTGTCACCGACCGCCGACCGCCGACCGCCGACCGCCAAAATGGTCCGCTGTTGAGGGGAGCAGGACCGGCTCGGAGCATTTCGTCGCTCTGACCGCCAACATGGTCCGGTCTGCTTGAGCGCCGCATTCTGGCGGAGCATTTTTGCGGTTTTTGCGGCGACATGGCCGAGCGGTCACGAAGTGGCCTGGCCGAACGATCACATGACCGGCCAACCCCGCGTACACGTCGCTACGCAGCACGTGATGCGGCCCAGGTCAGCACAGCCGCGATCCGAGCGATGACGGCCAGTGGCTCCTCGGCGATCTGCATGGCGGTGAAGCGGAGCACCGTGTAGCCACGTGCCTCGAGGTCTGCGTCCTTGGCTCGGTCACTGTCAAAGCTCGCCTTGCGCAGGTGATGCCGGTAGCTGTCGACCTCAACGACCACGCGGAGCTCAGGCCAGTAGAAGTCGACCTCGTAGTCAACCAGCTGGAGGTTGCGCGCCGGGCGCGGCAGCCCAGAGGCGACCAACGCGTCCCATAGGGCGAGCTCGCCATCGGACCGCGACAGGCCAGCGCCGTCCTCCCGCTCGGTGAGAAGCGCCTCGAGCGTCTTGGCACCGTCGCGGTAACGACCAATCCGCATCAGTGCCTCCCGCACCTGCGGGAGCCGGACGACGTTGCTGTGCAGCGCGTCGTCGAGCCCACGCTCGAGCTCCCGCGGCGTGAGCGTGCCGGCCATCTCGACGAGTGCGCGAGCCGGGGAAACGGTCGGCAGCCCGACGCGGATACGGACATCGAGCCGGGCATCGAGGGACGTCGTGCGGTGCAGCCTAATTCCGGCATGACGTGTCCGGTGCTCGCCCTGGATCGTGATGTGAACCTCGGCGCGCGTGAGGTGCCACGGGATGAAGCCCCACGCCGCGCCGCAGGATACGCCGCCGAGCAGCCCTCCAACCGGAGAGGCGAGCAGCGCCTCGGTCTCACGCGTTAGATCGCCATCTGACGCGTAGCCAACGGCGTACACGCCTGGAAACCGTGCGTCCAACCAACCGTTGCCGCGCATCGTCCTGATCTGATGGTCGGTGATCGCAGCCTTGAGCAGCTGGAGCCGGTTCGCCCGGCTGCGCTGCTCGCCGGCGATCGCCGCGACCCGCTGATCGCGGGTCCCGGTGACGATCAGAGGTTCTCGATGCCCGAGCACTGGAACACAGAACGGGCCATCGTCGCGCCGTCGGTGTCGTCTGCCGGGTGTGCGCGCCATACCCTCTACAGAGGGCGTGGCGACCCGATTTTCCACTCCCCCTGGCCGCCAATGTGGCAAATGTCGCATTTCCGCCTCGCATAGCGGACATAAGCTGCGCCCACGATGACAACGGTCATCACCAAGCACTCGGACCAGCCATCGTCTCGCAGACGCGGTGACGGGCCCGAGACCGGGACCGGGCCATGGGCTGGGGACTCACACAAGGGGGCGCTTTGGTCGAGCCGCGGGGCACGGTTCGACCATCAGCGCAAGCAGGGGGACGCGCGACCATGACCGGCTCCAGGCGGAGAGGGGCACTCCGCCTGGAGCAGCCGGTTCTGACGCGATCGCGATGACATCCGCCGCCAACAATCCCTTCGAACCGATCCGCTTCACCGAGGTGCGCTCGCTCGGCGGCCCGACGCTCGACCTTGACGTCGCGGCCGGGTCCGAGCTGCTCACCGAGGGCGAGCTCGCCGGGAGGTTCTTCGTGCTGCACAACGGAACCGCGCTGCTCATCCGGGACGGGTGTCCGGTATCGACGCTCGGTCCCGGCGACTGCTTCGGCGAGCTTGATCCGATCGCGCCCCGGCCCCAGGGCTACGGCGTCATCACCGCGAGCCCGGTCCGCCTGCTCGCGTTCAGTTCGTTCGGGATCGGCCGCCTGTGCGACGCGCTTCCGGGCGTTGGCGAACGGCTGCAGGCCGCAATCGCCCAGCCGCCGCCGGTCCGTGCCGGCTACAAGACCTCGCCGACCCGCTCCCGCAGAGCGACCGGATCGAGCACCGTCACCGTTCGGTGATCGGTCGCGACCCAGCCGAGCTGGCGCATCAGACGCAACGCGCGTGAGACGGTTTCCCGCGTGGCGCCGGTCCAGCGGGCAAGTTCGTCCTGACTGAGCGAGAGCTCGATCCGGGTGCCGCTGTCGGTCGGCGCGCCGTGCTCGGTGGCGAGCTCGAGCAGCCGTTTGGCGATCCGCCCGACGCTGTCCCGGGTCGCCAGGTCGACGACGTCCCGGGTCGCCTCACTGAGGCGCCGCACGAGCATCCGGATCATCACCAGCGCCGCGTCAGGATGATCGTGGAGAAAATCGCGGAGCTCGTCGGCATGGAGGAACCCGACCTCGGCGTCATCGACGGCCACGGCCGTCGCCGTCCGCCGCTGGCCGCCGAGCGCTGCCATCTCGCCGAGCAGCTCGCCCGGGCCGCGAAGGGCGATCACGACCTCGCGTCGGTCGGGGCCGAATGCGGATAGCTTCACCCGGCCGTCAAGCACCACCACGACCTCGTCGCCGGCCGCGCCCGCGCGCAGGATCGTCTCGTTTCGGCGGATGCGCCGACGACGCGCAAGCGCGAGCAAAGCATCAGCATCGTCCGGTCCCAGCTGCCTGAGAAATGGCATGTGGCCGCTGGTCACGTGAACCATCTTCGCAGCGGACGCGGACTCTTACAAAGCTCAGAAGAAGGACTCACAGAGTCCTCACGTACGCGCGAGAGACTCCGAGCCATGATCAGCATGCGACGTGGAGTCATGATCGGCCTCGTGGTTGGGTCCCTCGTCGGCGGCACCGCCGGCGCAACCATCCTCAACGCGAGTGAGCACGGCGGCCCAACGACGCCGCCGAATGCACCCGCCGGCCAACTCCACGCGACCGCCGATCACGACTCGTCGTCCGCGACGTAATGGCGCCCGCCACCGGTATCGACCCACACGCGCATGACCAGGCCCGTCCGCGGGTCGCGGAAGCGCTCGGCGGTCGGCGACCAGTCCGGCTGCACCGTGTCGACCTCGCCGTGTCCACGCCGGCGGCGGGGACGCCCCGCGGGCGGTGCGGACGCGGTCAGCGGCGGCAGATCGGCGAGCACCGCCGCGGCCTCCTCTCGCGTCTGGGCGTGAGCAACGGCGGCCACGCGTCGTTCCAGCTCGGCCACGTCAAGCCGTCCGGCCGCCGCGTGGCGGCTCAGTTGCTCGAACAGCGCCTCGCGCTCTTGGTCGGAGAGCCGCACCGCGCTCAGCCGGCGCGGTCCACCTTGACGGCGGTGCCGTACGCCACGATCTCGGTGAACTGCCCGCCGATCTCCGACGAGTCAAAACGAACCGCGATCACGGCGTCGGCGTCCATCAAGCGTGCGTTGTCGACCATCCGGTCGATCGCGTGCCGGCGCGAGTCCTCGAGCAACTGTGTGTACTCGGAGACCTCCCCCCGCCGCAGGGCCTTGAACGAGGCCGTGACGCCACCGGTGAAACCCATGCTCCGCACGACGAGGCCGTAACAGATGCCGAGGCTCTCCCTTACCGTCATGCCCGGCAGCTCGAACGCGGTTGTCATCGGCACGCCAGCGTCTGACATCGCTGCCGCACGTTATCAGTCGCTACCGTTCCGATCCTGATGCGCCGGGGCCCCGTCTCAGTCATCGCCACGCTCGCCGTCACCGGGCTTGTCGCCGGGTGCGGCAGCAGCAGCTCATCGAGTTCATCGGCGTCCTCGAGCACGGCCTCGGCCGCCGCGACGTCAAGCGCGCAGGTGGGCTTCGAAGGCGTCCCGATCGAGGCCGGCGCGAGCCTCGCCTCGCCCGGGACGACCGGAACCGGCACCGTCGACGGGATCAAGTGCGGGGCCACGGAGCAGCTCGCCTACCACATCCATGCGCACCTGGCCGTGTTTGTGAACGGTCAGTCACGGGCCATTCCGGGCGGCATCGGCATCCCGGGCTCGCAGGTCGTGCAGTCAAGCGAGGGACCGGTCGCCAACGGCGGCCAGTGCATCTACTGGCTGCACACCCACGCGCCGGACGGCGTCATCCACATCGAGTCCCCGACGCAGCGGATCTACACGCTCGGCAACTTCTTCGACGTCTGGCACCAGCCCCTCAGCGCCGATCGCGCCGGCAGCGTGTCGGGCAAGGTCACGGCCCTGGTGAACGGCAAGCCCTGGACGAAGAGCCTGCGGGACATCCCGCTCAATCCGCACACGGTCGTCCAGCTCAGCGTCGGCTCCCCGGCGGTCCCGTTCCACACGGTCGCCTGGTCGGGCACTCAACTCTGATCGGGTACCGGGCGATGCGTCATGCGCCCGGGGCCGCAGGCGTCCGCCGCCCGCGGCGGCGACGCAGCTCGAGCATGATGGCGGCTGCGACGAGCGCCACGAAACCGATCGTCGCGACCCAACCGACATCGTCAACGACCTCCACGACCGCCGGACCGGCGAGGTACGCGCCGAGCCCGATCCCGACCGCCCACAGGGCCGCGCTGAGCGCGTTCGTGATCAGGTACACGGTTGGCTTGACCCGATGGATGCCGGCGATCCAGGACGGGGTGAGCACGACGGCCAGCACGGGGACTCGCCCAAAGATCTCATCGCCGCGGTCGACGGCCCTCAGGCGCATCCGCTGAAACGGACCCGCAGCGGTCATCACGGCGCGACCGGCACGCATTCCGATCAGCCAGCCGGCGACTCCGCCGGCGGTGGCCGCCACCCACGCCACGAGCAGCACCTCGGCGATGTCGAGGCGTTGCTTGGCGGAGATGATTCCGGCCGCCACGAGCACCGACTCGCCAGGCCCGGGGACCCCGATCCAGCTCGCTACCGACGCCGCCGCGAGGCCGAGGTAGTCGACCGGCGGCCCGTGGAAGTGGTGACGAAAGTGAAGGCCGAACCAGATCGTGATGGCGCCGTTGACGGCAACCTTCATGATGCAGCGACCAGGCTCACTCGGCGATCGTGGCACATGTCGCGGGCGCGTCCAGCTGGATAGCCTGTCCGCACAATCGTTGTCCCGCGGGCCAATGTCCGTGGGGAAACCGACGGACAGGATTCGCCCCCCACCGACGGACAGGATTTGCCACCCACCATGAGTACGAAAATCATCGTCTCTTACGACGGTACCCCGAATGACGACGACGCGCTCGCGCTCGGCAAGATGCTTGCCAAGTCCGGCGCCGACCTGGCGCTGGCTTACGTGCGCCACACCCGAGAGTTCGACCCGCGCCGCGAGGAGCTGGCCCAGCACGACGCCGAACAACGGCTCGAGCAGGGCGCAATCTGGCTCGACGCGCCTGATACCCCCACACACGTCGTCCTCAGCGGCTCGACGTGGGAGGGGCTCGAGCAGCTCGCCGAGACCGAGGGCGCGGCGTTGATCGTGTTCGGGTCCGATTACCGCACCCCGCCCGGCCATGCCGAGCCGGGCAACACGGCGCAGCACATGCTTGAAGGCGCCGGAGTGGCGATCGCCGTCGCCGCGGCCGGCCTGCGCACCGAAAAGGAGGGAGCGATCGGCTCCGTCTCCATCGCCGCTGGAAACGCTGACACCGCCGCGATCGAGACGGCGAAGGCGTTGTCAGAGACTCTCGGTGCTTCGCTCAACGGCGGAGAAGGCACCGCCGACCTGTATGTCGTTGGATCGCCGGGGCCGACCGGTCGGATCGGTCTCAGCGGTCTCACCCGCACGCAGCTGAACTCCGCGCGCGGTTCCGTGCTCGTCGTGCCGCACGGCACGCCGGTCACGCTCTAGAGCGACGCCCCCGCTCAGGCGGGGGACTTCAGCTGGAGCGCTCTGAGGCTTGGTGGGGCCTCGGAGCGCTTCGGCGTGCGCCCGCAGCGATTCCGGCGCGCGCCCACAGCTGCGCCCGGGGGCGCCACGCACTCCAGCCCGCGTCTGGCGCGGATTTCCGCGGTTTGCGGGATTCGTTTATCCCAATGTCTAGTCGGCATTTACGAACGCTGGACCCGGGGCCATTCGGGGGTCCAGCGGCCGTCTTGACAATTCCTGCCTGTAGCTGCCGCCGCCGTTCACGCGTGCGTGAGTTCGGCTGCGGCTGTCCCCCGACAACGAAGGAGATTCATGGCTGTAACGGCACCCTCCTGGCTAAGCAGCGGAGACAATGCTTGGCAGATGACTGCCGCGACGCTCGTGGGGTTGATGAGCGTCCCTGGTCTCGTAGTCCTGTACGGCGGCGTGATGCAGAAGCGCTGGTCGGTCAACAGCATGATGCTGGCGTTTGCGGCCTTTGCGGTCGTCCTCGTCGTATGGGTGCTCTGGGCCTTCAAGATGGGCTTTGGCCACCCGATCGGCTCCGGCAAGGACTTCTGGTCGACGTTCGTCGGCAAGCCAGGACCGGTTCTAAGTCATAACGACCTCCAGCACCAGGCGGACATTCCATCAATCGGAACGACTGCGTTCCCGCAATCAGCGCTGGTCTACTTCCAGTTCGTGTTTGCGGGGATCACGCCGATCCTGATGCTGGGGTCCGTACTGGGACGCGTCAACTTCAAAGCGTGGATTCCGTTCGTCGCACTTTGGTGCACGCTGATCTACTCAATCAACGCGTTCCTGATCTGGGGCGGTGGCTGGTTTGCCCACAACGGCGCCGTGGACTACTCGGGTGGCTATGTCATCCACTTGTCCGCCGGCGTGTCCGGATTCGTTGCCGCGGCCGTCATCGGACCGCGCCTCATGCGTGACCGCGAGGTCGACGCGCCGAACAACGTCGCGATGGTGGCGGTCGGCGCTGGATTGCTGTGGCTCGGTTGGAACGGCTTCAACGGCGGCGACCCGTACACGGCGAACATGTCCGCGTCCGCCGCGATCCTCAACACGAACCTCTGCACCGCAGTGGCGTTCCTGATCTGGATCGCGTGGGACTACATCACCGGCCGCAAGCCGGGCCTGATCTCAGGCGTCAACGGCATGATCACGGGGTTGGTCGCGATCACGCCGGCAGCTGGTTACGTGAACGGTTGGGGTGCGATAGCGCTCGGGGTGATCGCCTCGACGTTGGTGTACTTCTCGCTCAACTACCTGAGCCGGCTGCGACCGTTCCGGAATGTCGACGACACGCTCGGTGTCATCTACACGCACGGCTTTGCCGGCCTTGCGGGTGGTCTGCTCACCGGTGTGTTCGCAGATCCGAATATGGCCGTCTTCTACAACAGGGTCGACGGCAAGCTCGAGGCGGTTGGTGCCAAGGGCGTGCTCTACGGGAACTGGACACTGCTCAAATGGCAGTTGTTCGCGGGCCTGTGGGTGATCGTGTTCTCCGCGGTCGGCACGTTCGTGCTGCTGAAGCTCGTCGGGCTCTTCATACCTCTGCGCATGTCGCAGGAGAACATGGAGATCGGAGACACGGCCGAACACGGCCACGAGGTGTACCCGTCGGACGTGCCTTCGCTCGGCTTCCCGGGAGGGATCCCGGGGCTGGGGAGCGGTGGCGGTGGTGCCGAACCGGCACCGACCGCCGCGTAGCCGCTGGCACGCTCACGGAAGGCGTCCCGTACGGGGGACAAGATCGGGGGGCCGCTTCGGCGGCCCCCCGAGTCTTTTCCGGCCCCCGCACTCGCCGCGGGCTGGGGCATGTAGATAGGCTCGGCGGGTTGATGCAGTCACTCAAGGAGCGAAGCTGTCGATGACTCATGGCTCTCAGACGGCCGCTGCTGCCGGCGCGCAGACGGCGCCCGAAGTACTCGAGTTCGCCGCCGAGCGCGGCGTCGAGATGGTGGATCTGAAGTTCGTCGATCTGCCCGGGATGTGGCAGCACATGACGCTCCCACTCACGTCGCTGGACGTCGGCGACTTCGAATCCGGACTTGGCTTCGACGGGTCATCGATCCGGGGGTTCCAGGAGATCCACGAGTCCGACATGCTGCTCATCCCGGACCCGAGCACCGGCTTCATCGATCCTTACTACACGCGGACGACGCTGTCGCTCATCTGCTCGGTGGCCGATCCGGTCATCGGCGAGCCGTACTCCCGGGACGCGCGCTTCGTCGCGCAGAAGGCCGAGCGGCACCTCGCCGAGACCGGGATCGCTGATGTGGCCTTCTTCGGTCCCGAGGCCGAGTTCTTCGTGTTCGACCACATCGCCTACGAGCAGGTCGAGCACCGGGCGTTCTATGAGATCGATTCCGCCGAGGGCTTCTGGAACACCGGCCGTCCGGCCGGTACCGGCGCGAACCTCGCCTACAAGCTCCGGCAGAAGGAGGGCTACTTCCCGGTCCCACCGGCGGACTCGCTCGCCAATCTGCGCGGCGAGATGGTGGCGGCGATGGAGACGCTCGGGATTCGCTGCGAGTTCCACCACCACGAGGTCGCCTCCGGCGGCCAGGGCGAGATCGACATGCGCTTCCAGCCGCTCCTGCAGATGGCCGACCAGATGATGATCTACAAGTACGTGGTCAAGAACGAGGCGTCACGCGCGGGCAAGACGGCGACGTTCATGCCCAAGCCGATCTTCGAGGAGAACGGCTCCGGAATGCACGTGCACCAGTCGCTGTGGAAGAACAACGAGCCGCTGATGTACGCCGAGGGCGGCTACGCGAACCTGTCCGACCTCGCGCGGCACTACGTCGCCGGACTGCTCACCCACGCCCCGGCGTTGCTCGCGTTCTGCGCCCCGACGACGAACTCGTATCGCCGGCTCGTGCCCGGCTACGAGGCGCCGGTCAACCTCGTCTACAGCGCGCGGAACCGCAGCGCTTGTGTGCGCATACCGATGTACCACGAGGCGCCGAAGACGAAGCGGATCGAGTTTCGCTCGCCGGACCCGACAGCGAATCCCTACCTGGCGTTCAGCGCCATGATGCTCGCCGGCCTCGACGGGATCCGCCGCCAGCTTGACCCGGGCGAGCCGCTCGACGTCGACATCTACGAGCTGCCCGAGGAGACCCTGTCCCGGATCGGGACGGTGCCCTCATCGTTGGAGGCGTCGCTCGATGCACTCCAGGCCGACCACGCGTTCCTGCTCGAGGGCGACGTGTTCACGTCCGGGCTGATCGAGGCCTACATCCGGTACAAGCGCGAAGCCGAGGTCGACGCGATTCGCCTGCGGCCCCACCCGTGGGAGTTCGCCATGTACCACGATGCGTGAGGGGGCGTGCGCGCACCCCTTCTAGGGAGCCGCCAGGACCAACCGGTGAAGGGTTGATGGGCCTTAGGTCCCCTATAGGGGACTTTAGGCCCAGAGACCCTGCGGTCGATGGGCCGCTAGCCGAGGACGAGCTCGGCGGCGGTGCGCAGGGTGGCGGGGTCGCCGCCGATGAGCAACGTGGTGACGGCCGAGTCGCGCCAGGCCTCGAGGTCGTGGCGGATCTTGTCCGGCGGCCCGATCAGGGTCAGCTGCTCGACCAGTTTGGTCGGAACGGCGGCGGCGGCATCGTCCTTGTGGCCGCCCAGGTAGAGCTCCTGGATCTTGGCGACCTCCGCCTCGTAGCCCATCCGGATCGGGACGTTGGCGTGGAAGTTCGCGGTCTTTGCGCCCATCCCGCCGAAGTACAGGGCGTACATCGGGCGCACCATGTCGGCCGCCGCCTCGATGTCGTCGGTCACGATCAGGGGCACGGTCGCGGCGACATCGAACGTGTCGGCGGTGCGCCGCGCGTTCGGCCGCGCGAAGCCCTCGGCGAGCGACTCGCTGTAGAGGTCCTCGTGGTGGGGCGAGTAGAAGAGGGCGAGCCAGCCGTCGCAGAGCTCGGCGCCCATCGCGATGTTCTTGGGACCCTCGGCGGCAAGGTAGATCGGGATGTCCTCGCGCAGCGGGTGGATCGAGGACTTCAGCGCCTTGCCCAGCCCGGTGATGCCGTCCCGCCCACCCAGTGGGAGCGGATAGTGAGGGCCGTCGTTCGTGAGCGGGCCCTGGCGCGCCCAGATGTTGCGCAGGATCCCGATGTACTCACGCATCCGAGCGAGGGGCTTGGCGAAGGGCTGGCCGTACCAGCCCTCGACGACCTGCGGGCCGGACACCCCGAGCCCAAGGATCGCGCGTCCGCCGGAGAGATGGTCGAGCGTCATCGCAGCCATCGCGGTGGCGGCGGGCGTCCGCGCCGAGATCTGCACGATCGCCGTCCCGAGCTTGATCCGCTCGGTCTGGGAACCCCACCAGGCAAGGGGCATCAACGCGTCCGAGCCGTACGCCTCGGCGGTCCAGATCGAGTCGAACCCGAGCCGCTCGGCCTCCTGCACGGACTCGAGTGCGCCCGGGGGCGGGCCGCCTGCCCAGTAGCCGGTGTTGAGTCCAAGACGGAGATCGCGCGCCATGTCCGCGCCAACCCTACTGCGCGAGAGCTACTCGGTGCCGCGCCAGCGGGACGTCAGCCGCCGCCACAGTCCCGGGGGCCGCGGCTGCGCGGAGAGGTACTCCCCGCGCGTGGGAAGCCGACCTGCCGCCCGAGCGGCCATCACGCACTTTGCGTGGGCATGGCGCCGGCGGCGCGGGTCGCCCTCCGGCGTGATCAACATGTGCTCGCTGAGCGCTGGGAGGTGCTTGCCGCACAGCGGGCAGCGATACGTCACCGGCTTGGCGTTCTGGGCCCGGCGGATCGCGTACCACTTCGCATCCAACATCCGTGGAAGGATCGCATCGGGATCGGGGGCGCAGCTATCGTCACTCTCCATGGAGCAACGTGATGAGCGCATCGTCGTCGAGACGGACCGGTACCGGATCTCCGGACTGCTCCACCTCCCCAAGGACGGCTACCGAAGTCGGCTGACCGACTATCTCAACGCCTCCGAGCGGGCGTTTCTCCCGCTGACCGATGTTGAGGTCACTCCGCTCGATGGCTCGGCGACCCCGGAGTACCGGCCGTTCCTCGTCATTTCGACGCAGCACATCGTGATCGCGATGCCCGCGGACGGCGCGCGCCCCGAGGCCGACGGCGCCCATTAGGGTTCCCTAAGAGCCGGACCGCACCGGTCGGACCGGGTAGCTATCCTTCCGGGCATGGCGACCCATCACGTAGATGACCTGGAGGGACTGAGCCGGAGCGAGGTGCTGAAAGCCTCGCCGCGGATGTTCGAGTCCGATCTCCTGGACAAGCTCTCACGCGTCCACCCCGCGGTCCCGCCGATCCTGTTTGGTCCGGTGATCGCATTCATGATCGTCGAGGGCATCATCCAAGGCGCAGGATGGGTCACGCCCCTCTGGCTCCTCGGTGGCTACCTGTTCTGGACGCTCACCGAATACTGGCTCCATCGCCTGGTGTTCCACTTCGAGCCGACCCACCCGCTCGGAGCCCGGTTGCACTTCATCATCCACGGCGTCCACCACGACCATCCGAATGACCCGATGCGACTCGTGATGCCGCCGTCGGTGAGCATCCCGCTCGCCTCGCTGTTCGTCTTCGTCTTCTATCTGGTGCTCGGTGTGCCGGCCTTCCTACCGTTCGGAGCAGGCTTCCTCTCGGGATACCTGTTCTACGACATGCTGCACTACCACGTGCACCATCACCGGCCGACGACGGCACTCGGGAAGCGCCTGCGCGAACTGCACATGCGCCACCACTTCCAGAACCACGAGCGCTTCTATGGCGTCAGCGCGCCGTTCTGGGATTACGTGTTCGGCACCGCGCGTAAGGCGGGGGACGACCGCCCGCGGCCGACGCAGCCCCAGCCGTAGATCTCAGCCGAACCGCCCCCGGATCTCGGCGTCGAGCACGTCGGCGCTGTCCGCGAGCACGCGGACCAACCGGATGAGCACGCCGTCTGAGACGGACTCGGCGAACAGCGCGTGCTGGAGCATGATCGCGCCCTCGCCGTCGATCGCCAGGGCGCCGAAGTGCAACTCGACATTCCGCTGGGCGAGGTACAGGCCGAGCTCCGCGGTGATCGGGAGCTCCTGCGCGACCCACGCGTAGCACTCGAGCAGGGCATCGCCGCCCGGCGCATCGACCACGTCGAGCCGGACCCCGATCGCTCCGCGGCGCACGAACAGCGATGGCTGATCCGGCGCGATCAGGACGCGCTCGCCGAACGCCTCGCCGAGCACCGGCGTAATCCTGTCCAGGAGATCCCGCTGGGCGGGAGTCAGCTCGGTCATCGCCCGCGACGCTAGCGGTCGAGCGTCAGCGAACGATGCGGAACGAGGCGGTCGCAACGCGCGAGGCACGCCCCTTCCCCGCGCGAGCGGTGATCGCCACCCGGTAGGAGCCCGGTGCCAGCGCCTTGTGCCCGATTCGACCGGTGAACCGCAGCGACCGCTTCCCGGACTTCAGTCCCTTCCGGGTCAGGGTGCCGACGGTCTGCCAGCGGTTGTGGCCGGAGGGGCTCTGGATCGCGATCGTCGCTGTCCCAGCGCGAGACAGAGTGAACGACAGCGTCGCGCCAGTGCCGACGCGCGCCACGACCGGGGTTGCGCCCGGCGCGACTCGGAACACGTTCGGCACGAGCGCCGGGCGTGTGACCACGGGCGCTGTTGCGCTCGGTCCGCAGACCTGCCCGTCCGGGCAGAACCCGACGCGGATGAGGACCCGCCAGCCGCCGGCGCCGTCGGCATGGCGACCGCCTCCGCTGTCACCTGAGACCGAGCCGAGACGGGGGTAGAACCAACTCGCGCTGTTGCCGGGATCGATCGGGTCAAGCAGGTTGTGACGGCCGTTGTCATGGATCGGGAGGGTCCCAGAGCCGCTCACGGCGCTGACCCCCACGGTGTCCTGCGTGATGATCCCCGTCTTCGGGTTGGTGTTGCGCTCGACGCGCAGGCTGACCGGGAACGTCTGAATCGAGTTCGGGGCGGGCTGGACGACCGCGGACTCAGCCGCGAAGAAGCAGCACGTCGAGCCCGCTCCGGGCGCTGCAAGGGTCCGGACGACGACGAACCGCAGCTGAGCCGGACGCGGTCCGGACTTGATCGTGACACGTCTGGATCACACCGTCGCCGGGGACCGTACCGCCCGCGGTGTTGAACCATGTGCAGTCGGGCTGGTTGGACGAGAATGCGTAGTAGTTGCCTGCCGTGTCGCCGATCCCGGGCGCCACCTCGCACCCGAAGGTCGCGTTCGCTGCGTCAGTCAGCGGATCGCCGAAGCTCTGCAGCGACGCCGCATCCGCATCCACCGCCGCCAGTCCCATCGCTGCCATCGCCGCCCCCGCGGCCATCCGAAGCCTGCGCACGGCGGGAAGCCTAACAACCCGCGGACGGGTTCAACTAGCGATGGACCTCGACGTGACCGCCGCCGGCCGCCTTGGCCCGGTAGACGGCCGTGTCCGCCCTCCCGATGAGCGCGTCCGCGTCGTCGTCGCCGAGCGAGATCCCGATGCTCGCCGATAGCCGGTGACTTGCGCCGCCTCCGCATACGGGTTGGCGGACCGCGTCCTGCAACCGGCCGGCGACGACCATCGCCGCCTCCTCGTCGATCCCCTCGCAGACGACAACGAACTCGTCGCCGCCAAAGCGGGCGACGGTGTCCCCCGGCCGGACCGCAGTCCGCAGCCGGTTGGCGAACTCGACGAGCACGATGTCGCCGATCGCGTGACCGTAGGTGTCGTTGACCAGCTTGAAGTGGTCGAGGTCGACGAACAGCACGGCCGTCAGCAGGCCCTCACGCCTCGACCGTCCGAGCGCATGCTCGAGGCGGTCGTTCAGCAACGTGCGGTTGGCAAGTCCGGTCAGCGCATCGTGAACGGCTTCGTGGCGCATCCGCTCCTCGCCGCGCAGGCGAGCGAGCGCAGTGGCGAGGATGTTCGCCGTCGATTGGACGAGGTCAAGCTCGTCGTCGTCGAGCTCGCGCTCGGGCGCGACCATCACCTCACCGGCCGCGCCGATCGGCAGCCGGATACCCATCTCGCGCAGCGACCCGTACGACGCCGGCATGCTCCCGTCGCGGAGGACCACGCAGGCGCCGCTCAGCGGCAACACCGTCCGCATCGCATCGATCGCCTCCTCGGCGAGCTCGCTCAGCCCCGCGCCGGCGAGCGCGCGTTCGGCGAGCGCGGCGATCGCCCGGGAGCGCGCCTCGGCCGCGCGGCGCCGGGACATGTCGCGCCCGACGGCGAGCAGCAGCGGCCCGTCGGTCGTCTGCACAATCCCCCAGCTCATCTCCCCGATGAACTCGGAGCCGTCCCGTCGTCGGCCCCACACCTCCGTCGAGAACCGGACCGGATGCTCGGTGGCGAAGTACAGCTGCATGTTGCGCGAGTAGCGCTCCCGCGCCCCTTCCGCCCACAGTTGCTGAACCGGACCGCCGATGAGCTCCGCGCGCGGGTAGCCGAACAGCTCTTCGGCGAGGGAGTTCACCTGCCGGATCCGACCGTCTGGGCCGGTTACGACGACCGCGTCCGGCAGGCCCTCGAGGAGCTCCGCGGGCGCAGGGAGACTTTCACGTCGTGTCTCTGCGGTGTCACGACGCGGAGTTCGGTCCACGTGTTCCTTGGCCTCCATGTCCCAGGATCTGAGCCAGCGTACACCCTGTTTGGCCCGCTCAAGCGCGGCCGCAATAGTCCGCTAAATGGGGCTTCGCGGGCCGAAGTATCTTCACCTCGACGGAGATTCTGCGAAGACGGGCTGGAAGCGGAGAGGGCGGGATTCGAACCCGCGAAGGAGTGTTAACCCCTTACTCGCTTAGCAGGCGAGTGCCTTCAGCCACTCGGCCACCTCTCCCGGGTGCTCGGCGGGAGTGTAGAGCTTGACCGGAGACTCCCGGGGTCTGGTCTCCACGTTCCGGCGGGGGGCATTAGCATCGGACGGGACGGCCACCGGAGGGGTGGCAGAGTGGTCGAATGCGCTGGTCTTGAAAACCAGAGTCCGTGCAAGCGGACCGCGGGTTCGAATCCCGCCCCCTCCGCTCGACAGCGATCAGGGTGCCGACGCGTGAAGCGTCGCCAGCCGGCGGGCGGCTTCTGAGATCACCGACTCGCGTTTGCAGAACGCGAACCGCACGAGCGTAGGTGCGGCGGTCTGGTCGTCGTAGAACGCACCGGTCGGGATCGCGACGACGCCGCACCGCTCCGGCAGCCGCGCACAGAACGCGGCCGCGTCCTCGCCCACGTCGGCGTTGACGAAGTAGGTCCCCTGCGGTCGGATCGGCCGCATCCCGCCCTCGACGAGCGCCGCGCACAACTGGTCGCGCCGGTCGCGCAGCTCTGCTTGGAGCCGATCGAGAAACTCGGGCGGGAGGCGGAGCGCGGCGGCGGCCGCATGCTGAAGTGGCGTCCCGCCGGCGAATGTCAGGTACTGCTTGACCATCCGGGTCGCGGCCACGAGGTCGGAGGGGCCTGAGCACCAGCCGATCTTCCAGCCGGTGAACGAGAACGATTTCCCCACGCTTGAGATCGTCAGCGTTCGCTCCGCCATCCCCGGCAGGGTCGCCGGCGGAAGGTGCTCGCCGTCGTAGACGAGGTGCTCGTAGACCTCGTCGCTGACGCAGATGAGGTTGTGCTCGACGCACGCGGTGGCGATCGCCTCCATCTCCGAGCGACTCAGCACGCGGCCGGTCGGATTGTGCGGTGAGTTCAGCAGCAGCACCTTCGCCCGCGGACCGATCGCCGATCGGAGCGCGTCTTCATCGAGCGCGAAGTCCGGCGGGCGCAGCGTCACCGGGCGACGGCTGGCCCCAGCGAACGCGATGCAGGCCGCGTAGGAGTCGTAGTACGGCTCGAGGACGACGACCTCATCGCCCGGATCGCAGAGCCCGAGCAGCGCCGCGGCGATCGCCTCGGTGGCGCCGAAGGTCACGAGGACATCCTCAGGCTCCAACCCGTAGCGATCGCGCTGATGGTGAAACACCGCGTCCCGCAACACCGGAACGCCGGGCAACGGCGCGTACTGATTCTCGCCGGTGCGGAGCGCGGCGACCGCCGCCTCGATCACGGGCTCCGGACCGTCGGTGTCCGGGAACCCCTGGCCCAGGTTGATCGCCCCGGTCCGGGCGGCGAGGGCCGACATCTCGGTGAAGATCGTCGTTCCCAGCCCGTCGAGTCGCGCGGCACGCCTCATCGGCAGGGATCATGGCGAAGACGGTGAGACTGCGGTGGAAAGCACCGAGGGTCGGCAACATCGGCGTAGGCTCTGGCGAGATAGCAACAACTGAAAGGGTCGGCCATGAACGACGCTCACCCAGTGCAATTCTCCGTCGACTATCCCGACCGTGAGCTCAACCGCGTCACGACCGCGTTGCGCATCTTCACCGTGATCCCAATCGCGATCGTGGCGGCGTCGATCGGCGGTTACACGGCCAGTTGGGCAGGCGGGACCGGGAACACCACGACGATCGCGGTTGGCGGCACCGGTCTGCTCGTTCTGCCGCCGCTGCTGATGCTCGTCTTTCGCCAGAAGTACCCGCGCTGGTGGTTTGACTGGAACCTGCAGCTGCTGAGATTGGAGAACCGGATCGGTGTGTACCTCGCGCTGATGGACGATCGCTACCCCTCGACCGACGACGAACAGGCGGTCCACCTTGAGTTCCCCTACCCCGACGCACGCGACGGGCTCAACCGCTGGCTGCCGATCGTCAAATGGCTACTGGCGATTCCCCACTACGTCGCGCTGCTCTTCCTGTTCATCGGCGTGTTCTTCGCCGCCGTGATCGCGTGGTTCGCGATCCTCATCACCGGGCGGTATCCGCGAGGAGTGTTCGACTACATCGAGGGCGTCATCCGCTGGCACGACCGCGTCGTCGGGTACGCGTTGATCCTCATCACCGATGCCTACCCTCCGTTCCGGCTGGGCGCCTAGTGTCGTGAAGCGGAAGTTCGTGAGCAGCGTCGCGAGGCTGCCACCGAACTACCGATTCACGACACTAGAAATGGTGGTCGCCGGGGGTGCATGCACCCCCGGCCGGCGGGCGCATGCGCCCGCCGTGGGGTCGGCGCATGCGCCGACCCCCACTTGGACTCCTAGTCGGCGACCGGAACGGCGACGTGAACACCGGGGCGCTGCTCGCGCCCGGCGAGGGAGAGCGCGTACGCGCTGAGCAGGACGACGCCGGTCTCGACGAACATCGAGGCGAGGCCGAGGCCCTCCTTCCAGTTGCCGATGTCGTCGGTTGCGCTCGGCAGGCCGGTCGTGCGGCTGAGAATGAAGCCGATCAAGGTCAGTCCCGCCAGCGCGCCGGCGGCCATCCACGCGATCGGCCGGCCGGTATGCAGCAGGGCGAAGGCCACGGCCAGCGAGGCGATCATCAGTCCGATGTACATGACCCCCAGGTAGGGCGTCTCGCTCATCTTCCCGATGACGTCGAGCAAATGAATGAGCGCGATCGCGAGCAACCCGACGAAGCCGACGCCGCGCAGGGTCGCGTGCCGGATGGTGTGCTCGATCGCGTCAGCAGGGACACGCGGTCCGGCATGCCCTGCCAATCCTCGATCTCGACCTGCGGATCCCCGGTTCCCGTTCTGCGATGGTTGAACAGCTTGTGTCGTTGCCATGGTCAGGGTGTACACCTGGCGAACGCACCGTAAACCGGCGTGTGGGAACTCTCATGCCCGGCCGAGTGGATCGGCCAAGATGAGTAGTTCCACGACCGGCGGCGGGGTCGTGGGTGTGAAGGGGACATAACAGGCAGGTCGAAGTCGGCGGTGCTCAGTACCCAGCGTCGACCCTGGGGGCCCGATGGACGCCGACCTCGACCTGCTGCTGATCTACGTGTTCTGCATCGCTGACGATCTCCTGCCTGCGAAGACCGTCAACCACGACGGAGTCTGACCGACGCGGAGGTCGTCACGCTCGCGGTCGCGCAGTCGATCATGGGGATCCCGAGCGACCATCGGTTCATCGGACGGCGATCAAGCGCCTCGGGCATCTGTTCCCCGGCCTGACCCAACGCTCCGGCTTCTACCGCCGCCGCGACCGACTGGCCAGCACGATCGAGCGCTGATCGCCGTTCGCGCGCCTGAGCCCGGCTGGGAGGACAACGTGCTGCTGGTCGACTCCACCCCGGTCGAGTGCGCCGCTCGCGCGAGACGGTCAAACGCGCCGGCAGCTCCTCGCTCGATGACGCGCTCGCCAACGCCGCCGACTACGGCTACTGCGCCAGCCACAGCCGCTACTTCTACGGCCTGCGACTGCACACGCTCTGCGCCCCGGACGGCACCCGCGAGCGATGATCCTGACCAGCCCCAAGGACAACGAACGCGACATCTGCCTGCGACTGCTCGCCGCGTGAACCGCACCGGGCCGCTGACCGTGATCGGCGACAAGGGCTACGCCGGCCGCCAATTCGAAGCCGACGCCGCGCCCTGGACGCCACGATCCTCCGACCCGCCGCAAAGACGAGCCCGGCGCGGCCCGCACCTCGCGCCGATCCGACAACGGATCGAATCGATCTACTGGACCGCGAAAGACATCCTCACCCTCGAACGACACGGCGCCCGCACCCTGCACGGCCTCCACGCCCGGATCGCCAGCCGCCTGCTCGCCTACGCCGCCGGGATCGCGCTCAACCACCAACTCGGACGCCCCAGCCGCTCGCTCGTCGCCTAACGCTGAAACGTGGAATACATCTAGCGATCTGACGAAGTCACGGTTAGAGTTTGTCGTCATGGCGGACACCGTTGTTTCCGCTCCTGGGGCAGTAGCACAGGCACCACCGGCCGGGATTGAGCGCCCGGACTTCGAGATCGTTCCCCGCAAGGGCCTGATCCTCGTCGGGATCATGGCCGTACTCGTGATCGCGGCGATCGCGGCCAACAAGCTGTGGCCGCTTCAGTTCCTCCACGTCGCGGGTGGCGCCGCGTGGACGATCATCGACCTGTTCCTCGGACTGGTGCTCGGCCCGATCATCGGGCGGCTGTCGGTTCCGGCGCGCGTCGAGTTCACGACGCGGCTGATGCCGAAGATGGTGCTCATCATGCCCACGGTCGTGACGATGACGCTCGCAGCGGGCTGGCAGCTGTCGACGAAGCTCGGCACCAACCAGTCGAGCTACCCGGACCACGGCTGGGTCGTCGCGAGCATGATCGTCGTGGGAGTGATGGCGGTGCTCGCGCTCGGCCTGCTCGAGCCGGCGAACATCGCTGTGCTCGTGGAACTCAAGAAGCCGCGCCCGCGCCCCGAGGTGATCGAGAAGCTGATGAAGCGCTTCATCTATTGCGCGGGGGTTCTCGGTCTGATGCAGATCGCGACGCTCGTGATCATGACCAAGCTGGCGTCAGGATGAACGAGCGCCGCCTGCCCCCCGTGACCGAGCTCGGAATGGCGTCGCTCGCCCTCGTCGTGATCGGCGGCATCTACCTGTCGGCCAACATCCCCAATCACGTGGCGCTCGGGCCGGCCGTCGCGCTGCTCATCGCCTCGATCGGGCTGCTCGTGATCAACATGGTGCTGCTCGCCCGGACCCCGGGCTTTCCCTGGACGAGGTTCTTCGACGTCGCCCGCTGGGCATTCCTCGCCTATGCGGTGATCGCGGGGATGATCGAATACGCGTTCCTGCGCAACCACCTCAGCGGTGGGCCGCTGATCATCCTGACGCTGTCCCTCGTCGTGTTCGCCGTCCACGTGCCGATGTTGATCGGCTTCACCGTCGCGCGGTACGACGAGGGTGACGGAGTGGCGCCGGGCGGCGCCGCCGGTTAGCCGCACCGGCGCGTCGGCGGTTGCGCAATCGGGCGTCCGGCAGGCGGATGGAAG
Organism: uncultured Solirubrobacterales bacterium; assembly: GCA_963850335.1. Taxonomy (GTDB): domain Bacteria; phylum Actinomycetota; class Thermoleophilia; order Solirubrobacterales; family Solirubrobacteraceae; genus Palsa-465. The sequence continues at coordinate 642,540 of CAWKKY010000007.1, forward strand.
GATTGCCCCTAGGTTGGGGTCCTCGTCTATAAGGACCGAATTCAGACCTTTGCTTACGGGGAGCCCAACCATGAATACCGCAGTCGACCGGATGCTGGCGATCGGCCGAAAACCGTGGATGCGCCGCCAGCGCGCACCGACGTTCGTGTTCGCCGATCTCGCCGGGTACACGGCGCTCACCGAGGCGCAGGGCGACCACGCGGCCGCCGAGCTCGCGCGGGTGTTCCGACGCGCGATGCGGGCCCTCGCCCGCAAGCACGGCGGCTGGCAGGTCAAGTCGATGGGCGACGGGGTGATGATCTGGACCCCGGAGGCGGCCCCCGCAGTCGAACTCGCCGCCGACGCGGTCCAGGAGATCGGAACCGCCCCTGAGTTACTGCCCGTGCGGGTCGGCGTCCATACCGGCCCCGCGGTGATGCGCGGGCTCGACTGGTACGGGAGCACGGTCAATGTCGCCGCCCGACTCGCCGACCAGGCCGAGCCGAATCAGGCACTGATCAGTGGGACGACCGTCCAGGCCGCCATGGGCGAGTTGTCGCGCCCGCCAAAGGCACATCGCGAGCTCCTGCTCCACGGCTTCGATCAGCCGATCGTCGCCTGGCGACTTTCATGAGCGTCGATGCCGGTGCTCCCCCCGAGATAAATGCCGTCCGGCGCGCACCAGTCCGGGTGACCGGCGCTCACCCGCTCACACGCTCCTCAGCCGCGACCGGGCACGGAGAGCAGAGCGGCGGAGAACGGCGGGACGAGCACTCCGTACCGGCCGTCGTGTCCCGGCACCTCGTCCGGGACGGGAGTCTGCTTCCAGTTGCCGTCGAGCCCGAACCGCTGCCCGTCGAGTGCGACCGACGCATTGTCGGTGATCGAGCGCGCGCTCAGGCGGTCAAGGGACGCGGTGCCGGGCGCCGCAGCCGCGAGATTCACGTACGTGGCCTCAGAGGACTTGTTGATGTACACGGCGCGTAGGCTGCCGTCGGCGAGCCGCACGATCCATACCTTCAGCTTCCCGGGACCTCCGGTCTGAACGGCCTGCATGAGTTCCGCGCCGGGTCCGAGCGCCCGAGCGAACAACGCGAGACCGTAGAACAGCGGCTCGGCGTAGAGGCCGGAGTGCGTGTAGAAGAGCGCGGTGTTGACGAACCAGTTGGCGCGCAGGTGGATGTTGACGCCATCGATGCGGTCGGCGAGCAGGTTGAAGAGCATGTCCGGTGCCCACAGCGCGGTCGCGAACGTATCCGTCTGCCCGGCGACGCCTCCGCACACCGAGGAGCCGGTCTCGGTGAGACGCACCTGCCGTCCGAGGGCATGGGCGGCGTTGACCATCGGCTGCTCACTCTGCGCAAATCCCGCGGCGACGGCGTCCTGCAAATACGCCGCGGCGCTCGGGTACTTGCGCGATCCCGCGGCGACGCAGCCGGCGAACGGCGGGTAGTAGTGCTCGGTGACGAGCGAGAGTCTGCGCCGCTCCGGGCTGTCGCCGAGCGCCGTCACCCAGGTCGTCGAGCGGTTGTCCCCGGCCGGCCCGGCCAACCGCGCCGCCGGAAGGGCCCGCTGCACCGCCCGGGCGTAGGCGCCGAACAGCGACACGTAGTCGTCGACCCCGAAGCTGAAGGCCCACGAGTTCCGGCGCGCGCGGACGGCCTGCGTCAGGCCGACAAGGCCGAGGTGATAGAGGTCCGGCTCGTTGCCGATCTCAAAGGACGTGACGCTCTGCCGTGGAAACGCCTTCCAAGCGGCCGTCGCGACCGCCGTCGCCATCGCTGGTGAATGCGCGGCGAGGTTGAGGTCGAAGATCACCTTCAGCGCCCCCGCGCTCACGAGCGATCCCGCCTCGGTCATCCACGCAGGCGTCAGCACATATGGGCGGTCCTGGCGATAGGCGGGCTGGACCAGCGCAAACGGTGTGGGCCCCCAGAACGAGCTGTCGGCACTCTCCCCGCCGATGCGCAGAACCATCGGTGAGCGGACGCCCGGGGGCTGTAGAGCGTGCAGCAGGCGCAGGAATGCCGAGCGGTAGTGGTCGTAGCGCAGCAGCTCGTTCTGCTCGACCGACACACCGAGAAACGACCGAGGCACCGGGAGCACCGCACGCCCCACCCGGACCGTGACCTGTGATGTGCCACCCGCGGCCGCGCCGCCGGGGCTCGCTGCCAGCAGCAGCATGACCGCGGCGAGGACCCCCGCGCATCGGCGCGCACGTCGGGGTTCCATGCCCATTGTCGGAAAGATTGGCCCCACCTGTTCCTTTGATCCTGGCATCCGCCGCCATGGGGACACTAGATCCGACTGCGGACTGTGTGCCGGGTCGGAGCTAGTAACGCTGCCGGACGACGATGACCCGGATGCGGCCGGTCATCGAGGTCGGCAGTGACAGGCTGGTCCGCGCCCCGACGCTCACCTTCGCGGTGCACGCCGCCGGCGCGCCGCTCCGGAGCGTCGCTACCGGGCACGCCCAGGCGCGGAGCCGGCCGCCCGCCCGAGGTCCACGGCGCAATACGAGCGTCCGGCCCATGTGACGCGCGCCCGCAGTCCGCACGGAGGCGACGTTGGCGCTGGCGTTCGTCTGCAGCGAGGCGAGCGCGAGCACGATGCCCTGCGTGTTCCGGACCCGAGCGGCGGTGTCATCCGCGACGACGGCTGAGCCGGAGGCGGCCGAGGACACCGGGCCGACAAACCGGGCGGACCAGATGACCGTGTAGCCGCCGGCGTTGGTGGCGTACTCGCGGACGCGGACGATGGCGCCGAGATCGCCGGTGGTGATCGTGTAGCTGGTCGCGTCCGCAGGGCCGACTGCCGAGCACGTGTTGGTGCAGCGCATCATCTGCACGTTGTCCGAGTTCACCGGCGTTCCGGACCACACCCCCGGGGTGATCGTGAGCACGTCGCCGACGTGACCGGGATCCGCAGAGATGAGCGGCAGGGCTCGCCACCGCGGTGGCGCCGGGACGATCGCCTGCGTCGGCGTCGACGTCGACGTCGCGGACCCGTCCGGGTTGGTGGCGGTGATCGCGAGCTCGAGGGCATGACCGACATCGCTGCGGCTCGGTGTGTACTGGGTCGCGTTGGCACCGTCGATCGCCTGGCAGTTCGTGCCGTCGAGGTCGCAGCGCTTCCACATCGCGGTGAACGTCGTATCCGGCGTCTGAACCCACACGGCGCTGTTCGCGACGACCGACAGCGGCACGTCCTGCTGGTATGTCGTTCCAGAGACCGCCGGCGGGTGAACCACCGACGGAGGGGCGGCCGATACGGGATCTGTCGCCCGCGAGGTCGCGGTGCCGTTGCCTGACGTGTTGGTGGCGGTGACGCGGACGGTGATGGCGTGCCCCTCGTCGGCCATCGCCAGCGAATAGCTCGCCGTGGTCGCGCCCGGAATCGTCTGGCACCCGGTCCCGCCCGCGCTGCAGCGCAGCCACTGGTATGCGACGGCGCTCGGCGCGTTCGTCCATACCCCGGCCGTCGCCGTCAGAGTGACGGTCCGCACGGCGGCACCGGAGATGATCGGCAGCGCCGAAGCCTGAGGCAGCGCCTGGTCCTGGATGGTCAGCGGCTGGCTCGAGGCGCCGACGCTCCAGCCCGGCGAGGTCGCTTGCGCATGGAGCTCGATCGTGTGGCCGTGGTCGATCTCGCCCAGCGTGTACTGGGTCCCGGTTCCCGCTTGCACGCAGGCGCCCCCGGTCATGTCGCACCGCTGCCACGTGTAGGCGATGCCGCTCAGCGGAACGCTCCAGGTGCCGGGGTTCGCGATCAGCGTCGACGGGATCTGCGGGTTGCCGGAGATGTTGGGCGGCGTGAGGTTCGTCAGCTGGCGGCCGACGACGATGCTCGTCACCTGGCTGGCGAGCGCGGGAGCGGTACCGCCCGGGGATGTCGCGGTGACGTTGACCGCGATCGACTGGCCGACATCGGCGCCGCCGAGCGTATACGTGGATCCGGAGCCCACCTGCACGCACGCTTCGGTGACCCTGGTCGCGTCGGCCGGACAACGCAGCCACGCGTAGGCGAAGGTCGCGCCCGGCGTGTCCCAGGTGCCGGGGTCGGCGGTGAGTCGGTAGGTATCCATCAGCGTGCCCGTCGGGGCCGGCGGCGGAACGATGTTCTGGGGCGGCTGGGCGACCGTTCCGGTGGCAGCGCTCGACGCGCTCGCGTGCCCATCGAGATTGGTGGCGGTGACGAGGACGCGGACGACGTGAGCGACGTCGGCGCTTGCGAGGGTGTAGTTGGGACTCGTGGCACCGCTGATGTCCGTCCAGGTGGAGGTGCCGGCGGAGCGCTGCCATTGGTAGGCGAAGCTCGCGCCGGCGGGGGTCCAGGTCCCGGGTGCGGCGGTGAGGGTGCCGTTCACGTGGGCGCCCCCGCTGACCGTGGGCGCGGCCGTGCTCACCGGAGCTGCAGGCTGGATCGCCGGCGTGGCCGGAGACGGGATGCCGGCTCCGCTGTCCGGGTTGGTGGCGGTGATGAAGACCCGGATGTTGGCGTTCTCGTCGGCGGTCTGGAGCGTGTAGCTGACGGCGTTCGCCCCGACGATCGGCGTCCACGTGGCGCCCTGGTCGGTGGAGCGTTGCCATTGGTAGAGATAGGTGTTATCGGCCCCCGACCACGTGCCCTGAGTGGCGGTCAACGTCATCGTTCGCTGTGGGTTCCCGGTCACGGTGGGCGGCGTGAGGTTGACCGGCGGAGCCGCCTGGATCGCCGAGGTCGCCTGGGCGGTCGCCGTCACGGCGCCGTCCGGGTTGCTCGCCGTGACCTGCGCGCGGATGATCGCCCCTTCGTCGCCGGCGAGCGGACGGTAGGTGGCGATGGTCGCGCCGGTGATCTTCGACCAGCTGGTGCCGTGGTCGGTGCTGCGCTGCCACTGGAAGGCGTAGGTGTTGTCCGGGCCGGACCAGCTGCCCTGGCTGACGGTCAGGGTCCCGCCCCGCTGCGGCGTGCCGGTGACGGCGGGCGCCGTCGTATTGACGGCCGGCGCAGCTGACACCGTCGCACTCGGGGCGCTCGCCGCACCGGTGGCGCCGTCGGCGTTGGTCGCGGTGACGAGCAGCCGGACCTGGGCCCCCTCATCGGCGAGCGTGAGCGTGTAGGAGCCGTCGGTCTGTCCGGCGATGTTCGTCCACGTCTGACCGCCGTCGGCCGAGCGTTGCCACTGGCGCGTGAGCGTGTTGCCGATTCCGTCCCAGTTGCCGTTGCTGGTGACCGCGAGCGTGACGGCGCGCTGTGGGGCACCGGCGAAGGTCGGCGGGGTGAGGTTGTCAGGCTTGCCGCCGGTCACGGCGGTCGTGGCGGAGCTCGACGCGGTGGCGCTGCCGTCCGCGTTGGTGGCGGTGACCTGCACCCGGACCTCCGCGCCTTCATCGGCGACGGCGGGCGTGTACGTCGGGTTGGTCGCCCCGGGAATCGCCGTCCACGCGGTGCCGTCGGCCGACCGCTGCCACTGATACGCGTAGGCGTTGCCAATCCCGTCCCAGGTTCCGATCGTTCCGGTGAGCAACGAGCCGCGTTGCGGCGTGCCGGTCAGGGTCGGGACCCCCGTGTTCTTCGGCGCGGCCGCGAGCACGCTGGCCGTTGGCGCGCTCGTCTTCGTCGCCGTTCCATCCGGGTTGGTCGCGGTGATCAGCACCCGGATCGTCGTACCCTCGTCGGGCACGCCGAGCGTGTACGTCGTGCCGGTCTGCCCGACGATGTCGACGTAGCCCGCACCGGTGTCGTGCTGCCACTGGAAGGTGTAGGTGTTCCCGATCCCCGCCCACGTGCCCTGGGTGGCGGTCAGCAGGAAGCTTCGCTGGGCGGTACCGGTGACGGCCGGCACGGTCGTGTTGCTCGGCGGCGAAGACGGGACCACGTCCGTCGCGCTCCCAGCCGCAGTGGCGGTCCCGTCCGCGTTCGTGGCGGTGACCGTGACCCGCAGGCTGTCACCCTCGTCCGCGACGCCGATCACGTGGCTCGCGGCGGTCTCACCGCTGATATTCGCCCACGTGAGCCCGTCGGCGGAGCGCTGCCACTGGAAGGCGTACGTATTGGCGATCCCGCTCCAGGCGCCGGGGGTGACGGTCAGCACCGAGCCACGCTGTGACGATCCGGTCATGGCCGGCACAGCGGTATTGACCGGCGCTCCGCCCACCACGGAGCCGCTCGCCGTGCTCGCTGCACTCACGGAACCGTCTGGGTTGGTGGCGGTGACGACCAGCCTCACCTGCGAACCCTCGTCGGGGACGGCGAGCGTGTACATGGCGCCGGTCGCCCCGCTGATCGGCGTCCACGTGGTGCCGTCGGCCGAGCGCTGCCACTGGTCGGTGTACACGTTGGCGTTTCCGGTCCATGTCCCGGGCGCCGAGGTGAGCGTGGTCGTGCGCTGCGCGACACCGGCGATCGTCGGGACGATCGTGTTGACGGGGGCGGAGGCCTGCACGGTTCCGGTCGCGGAACTCGTCGCGTTGACGGCCCCGTCCGCATTCGTCGCGGTCACCTTGAGGCGGATCGTCTGTCCCTCGTCCGCCACGGCCAGCGTGTACGCGGGGCTGGTGGCGCCGGCGATGTCGGTCCACCCACTGCCCGAGGAGCGCTGCCACTGATATGCGTACGTGTTGCCGAAGCCATCCCATGCACCCGGCGTCCCCGTCAGCGTGACGCCGCGCTGGGCGGAGCCCGCGACCGAAGGCGCGGTCGTACTGCTCGGCGCCGACGCCTGCACCGTCGCTGTCGGCGCGCTCGGCACGGTGAGCGTTCCGTCCGGGTTCGTGGCCGTGACGAGTACTCGCACCTGCGCGCCCTCGTCGGCCGTCGTGGGCGTGTAGGTCCAGGCCGTCTGGCCCGCGACGTTCGTCCACGTGCTCGCGGCCGAGGACCGCTGCCACTGATACGTATACGCGTTGCCGATCCCGGTCCAGGTCCCCGCATCGGAGGTGAGCATCGTCGCCCGCTGCGCCGTGCCGTTCACGGTCGGGGCGGCCGTGTTGGCGGGCGCGGCAGCCGGGATCGTGGCCGTCGGCGCGCTCGGCACCGCCGCGACACCGTCGGCATTGGTGGCGGTGACGAGCACCCGCACGGCGTTGCCTTCGTCGGCGGTGCCGACCACGTAGCTGGTGCCGGTCTGCCCGCTGATGTCCGACCACGTGCTGCCGTCCGGAGAGCGCTGCCACTGATACGTGTAGCTGTTGCCGAGCCCGCCCCACAGGCCGGAGCTCGCCGTCAGCGTCGAGGCGCGCTGCGCGGCGCCGGATAGCACCGGCGGGGACTGATTGGCGGGGCCGGCCCCGAGCACGGTCACCGTCGGCTGGCTCGCCTCGCTGATCGTCGCGTCGGGGTTGGTCGCGGTCACGACGACCCGGACGACGGCGCCCTCGTCGGGGGCCGCGAGGGTGTAGGTCCTGGCGGTCTCACCGGCGATGTCGACGTACCCGTCTCCGGCGTCGCGCTGCCACTGATAGGTGTAGACGTTGTCCGGCCCGGTCCAGGTCCCGAGCGATGCGGCGAGCGTGCTCGTCCGCTGCGCGGCGCCGGTGATCGTCGGCGGCGAGAGGCTGGAGGGCGGGTCCGGGGAGATGAGGGTCGTTGCACTGCTCGCCTGAGTCGCGATCCCGTCGACGTTCGACGCGGTCACGAGCACACGGACCACGTCACCCACGTCGGCGAGCGTCAGCGTGTATGCCGGACCGCTGGCGCTCGATATCGCCGACCACTGCGTACCGTCGACCGACCGCTGCCACTGGTAGCTGTACGCGTTGTTCGCGCCGTTCCAGGCCCCCAGCGCGGCGTGGAGGGTGAACGTCCGCTGAGTGGTGCCGCTGATCGTCGGCGACGTGGTGTTGACCGGCGGGTTGGTGGCGATCGGGCCCGCGGTCGCGCTGGTGTTCGACGCCTGCCCATAGATGTTCGTCGCGGTCACGGTGACCCGGAGGCTGAGGCCTTCGTCGGCGGCGGTCGGCGTGTAGCTCGACCCGGTCGCGCTCGCGACGGTGCTCCAGCTCTTCCCGTCAGCCGAGCGCTCCCAGAGGTAGGCATAGGTCGTGCCGGCCGGGTTCCAGTCCGAGCTGACGGTGAGCACCTGCCCTTGGCGGGGAGTGCCGTTGATCACCGGCGCCTGAATGTTCTTCGGCGCGCCTGAGCTGACCGGACCGACCGGACCGGAGGCGATCGTCGCGGTGCCGTACGGGTTGGTCGCGGTGACGAGGACGCGCAGGAACGTGGCGACGTCCGCATCGGCGGGGATCAACCTCGAGCTCGTCGCGTTGGCGATGTTCGTCCAGCTTGAACCGTTGTCGGTGGAGCGCTGCCACTGGTAGGTGTAGGCGGTGCCCGCCGGGGACCAGGTGCCGACCCCTGCGCTCAGCGACTGTCCCTGCTGGACCGTCCCCGTGATGGCGGGCAGCGCGCTGTTCGCGGGCGCGCCGGAGCGGACTGGACCGACCGAGCTCGCCGTGGCCGTCGCGGACCCAAAGCTGTTCGCGGCCGTGACGATCACCCGGATCTGGTCTCCAACGTCAGCAGCGGTCAGGAGGTAGCCCTGGTTCCCGGCACCGCCGATGTCGCTCCACGTGCTGCCGTCGGCCGAGCGCTGCCACTTGTAGGCGTAGGTGGCGGCTGCGGGGGACCACGCCCCGCCGGAGACGACGAGCGTCTGTCCCTCCTGGGCGGTCCCGGTGATCGCCGGAGGAGTCGTGTTCGACGGCGGCAACTGTCCGTTGAGCAGCGTTTGCCCGGTGAAGTCGTAGCCGTAGCTCGTGCCCGTGCTGTTCGCCGCCACCAGCCGTGCGTGGTAGGTGGTGCCTGTGATCAGCCCGGCCAGGGTGTCGGTGACGCTGACGGGTGCCTGTCCGGCGCCGATGTCGACCGGTGCGGTCTGCTGTCCGTACGCATTGGTCTGCCCGTACTGCCAGTAGTAGGTCGTGTCGAGGCCGTTCGGGTACACCCCGCCCAGGAGCGTGAGGGACGTCGGCGCCGCCGTCTTGACGTACCCCGAACTGAACGTCGGGCCGCCGATCCCCGGCGCGCCGGGAGCGACGGCACCGGAGATCGAGCCCATCCCGGTGGGACCGTCGTAGCCGACGCCCGCGGCGCACAGGTACGCGAGGCTCTGCGGGCAGGTGCCGACCGATCCGCTCACCGGATCGTTGAGCAGCGCGCTGTCGGTGTATGCCCACTGCGGGGTCGCATCGGACGCGGTGATTCCGGTCACGGCCTCGTAGGCCGCGATCACCGGCGTGGACAGGCTCGTGCCGCCCATCAGCAGCCAGCCGCCGTTTCCGGAGTCGTACACGTTCAGTCCGGTGGACGGGTCCGCGTCGGCCGAGACATCGCTGTAGGCGCGGCCGGTGCAGCCAGTGTCCGTCTGATACGCCGGTTTGGGCAGCGCGGTCTCACAGCCGGAGTCCGCTCCCCAGCCGGACGAGGTCAGCGCCCACGCCGACTCGGCGTACCCGCGGGCACTCTGCCCGCCGCTCGCCGCAGCGAGGCTCGTGCCACCAGCGGCGATCACGCCGGGGAGCGCCGCCGGATAGTTGTTGTAGCCGTGCGCGGACGTGTCGGTGTCGCCCTGGTTGAGGAAGCCGTGATCGCCGGTCGCCGCGACGACCGACACGCCAGGGAACGTGTCCGTATAGGGCCACGTCCCCCACCAGTAGCCGCTGTAGCTGTTCGCGATCTGCTTGGCACCCATCGTGGCCGCGGTCTGGAGGGCGGTGGCGAGGTCACCCCACGCGTTCGTGGCGGCTTCGACGAGCAGGACGTGGCAGTTGGGACAGACCGCGGAGACGGCGTCAAGATCGAGAGAGATCTCCTGCTCCCAGCTCTTGTTGTTCGGCGGCATCGGCGAGCTCTGCCCGTTCTCGTTGACCTGACGGAAGCAGCCGTTCGCGGTCGTGCATGCGGACAGCCCGTAGTTCGCTCGGTACTGCCCGAGATCCGCCTCGGCCGTCGGGTCGTGGTAGGCGTCGACGATGGCCACGGTGTCGCCGACACCCGCGGTCTGAGACAGGTAGGTGAGATCGTAGGCCTGCTGGATCCACGCCGGGCTGTGTGCGGTCAGGCCGGATGCCGGTGGACTGCTGGACGCGGACGGAGCGCCCGCACGGCGGACGCGCGGGAACACCTGGGTGAACGTCCGCGTCCTCGGAACCCGTGGGTGGACGCGGTCGTGGGTACCGCGCAGCACGAGGATCTGCGCGGCGCAACGCGCGCGCCCCGCGACCGGCTCACCGCAGACGTTCTCGGTCGAAACCTCCGACGGCGTCAGGCCGGTGCCCTCGGCGAGCACGGCGGATCGCGCACCGGCGCTCACCGTCTCCGATCGTACCCCCGGACTGCCGCTCCAGGCCCGCGCTCCGACGTAGGATGCGCGGAGGTTGAGGCCGCCGCCGGACGCCGGCGCCCGGGCGGATGCCACGGGGGCGACGAACGCGCACGCCAGCAGCGCCAGGATCACGGCGATGTGCCGGCGGTGCGCTCTCTGGTGTTCGACGATCCTCATTGATCTTCAGCCCCTCGCAGAGGCCGACCTTCCTTGCTCGTGGCACGGTGCTCCCATCGTTTGCGTCAGCGGCGACGCACTACCCCACTACTCGGGTCGGCATCCCGGCCCCTCGATCTCGATCGACCGCCTTGGACTCGACGTTTGTTCGAAATCAGATCGCCCGGCCTAAACCAGGAGCCGGGCAACCCCGGCGGGCGATTGCCCGACCCGTGACCCCGACCGTCTCGATGCGCCGTTATCCTCTGGTCAGCGCCGCCGTCGAGGCGGTCGCGTCATAGCGCCCGTAGCTCAGCTGGATAGAGCGTCGGTCTACGGAACCGAAGGTCGGGAGTTCGAATCTCTCCGGGCGCGCTCAACCGCAGCGGCTTGCCGGCGCTTCACCTTCGCGCCGGAAAGAATCGACACGAGCCTGATGCGGATCGTCGGTCCGCCGGGGTCGGGACGTTCCTCGCCGACGTCGACAGCGTTCCCGCCGAGGATCGCAACGTCCGAGACCTCGACGTTGAGGCCCGGAGGCACGATCACCGTCGCCCCGCTGAACCAGCTGACGACCTTCAGCTCGACGGTGTCGGCCGCGAGTTCAGCGTCGGAGAGGTCGAGCTCGGTGCCGCCGAAGACGTTGAGGACCTTGCACCTCGCGGCGACCGTCCAGCGGCCCTTGCGCTCGGTGCCGCTGAAGATCGACACGATCCGTCCCGTGCCGTCGGAACCGGGGTGGACCGGCAGCCGCCCGCTGCTCGGCGCGAGTGCGGTCGAGCCGGCGGCGAGCGGGTGGGCGTCCGTTGCCGGCACGAGCACGTCGTCGACAAGTCGCTCGAGCTCGGGGCGGGTCGTCGCCGCGAACACCTGCGGGATGCGCTCGTCAAGCTCCTCGACGCCGAGTCGGCCGCTCGCCATCGCATCGCGGAGAAGCTCGGCGGCGCGCTCGCGCTCGGCATCAGAGGCACGTCGCGCGGGCGGAGGCGGCTCGCGATCGCTCATCCCGAGCAGCTTAGAGGTGCCCACTCAGTGCGGCGATTCGCGGATCCCCATGCGACATCAAGCAGTCATTACGATTGAGCCTCGATGTCCGCCCAACCGGAGAACTGGCACGCCTCACCGCTCCTTCGCTGGCCAAGGGAGATCAAGAACCTCGAGACGAAACTGCAGGTCGCCGACACGGTGGCCGCCAAGGTCAACGATGGCGACGTCGTCGGGATGGGCTCGGGGAGTGCCGCCTACCTCACGCTCTGGGCGATCGGGCGCCGGGTCCAGACCGAGGGACTGAACATCCAGGTGATCCCGTCGTCGTATGAGACGGAGATTGCCGTGACGAGTCTCAACCTGCAGCTCGCTCGGCTGGGGCATGCGGTGCCGACGTTGTCCGTTGATGGCGCCGACGAGGTCGATCCCGCCGGGCGCGTGCTCAAAGGCCGTGGTGGGGCGATGTTTCGTGAGAAGCTCCTCTGGAGCACGTCGTCGCGGATGTTTCTCGCGATCGATCCCAGCAAACACGTGCAGCGGCTTGGGACCGGCTTCCCGCTCCCGGTCGAAGTCCACCCGAACGCCGTCGAACACGTCGCGGCGTGCCTGCGGGACGAAGGCTGCGAGGACGTATGGGTCCGCACCGGCACCGGCAAGGACGGGCCGGTCATCACCGAGTCTGGGTTTCTTGTGCTCGACGCGACGTTCGCGGAGATTCCGGTCGGGCTGAACGCCCGGATCAAGAGCGTGCCCGGCGTGCTGGAGACGGGGCTGTTCGAGGGCTACGAGTACGAGATCGTCGAGTAGACGGCGAGCGACCGCGTCGCTGGCTTCAGAACGAGAGCTTCGCCGCGCTCGCCGCGCCGATCTGACCCCGCGTCAGGTCAGTGGACCGCAGGGATGCGGTACGCGGCGGCGGGTTCGCGGACCGTGACCCACACGGCGCCCGGGAGCACCGCGAGCCCGTCCGGTGAGTTGTCGGGCAGCAGATCGCTGCTCGCGGCCGGTGCGAACTTCAGCGCTTCGTCGACGGAGTTCGTGGCTGCCGAGATGTGGCGCACCGTGCTGACGAAGTAGTCGAGGACCCAGACGCCGGACCCATCCGCGGCGAGCGCCGTTGGGGTGCTGCCGCCATCAATCTCGGCGAGCTTTTGCCCGCTACGAGGGTCGAGGCGCACCACCGAATCGCCGGCCTGTGTCGCCGCTGCCACCCACACAGCGCCCGCGTCGGAGGTGATGCTGGTCACCGGCCCGACGGCCGGTACGCTCGCTCCGCGTCGCAGGCTGCGGGCATCGAAGCTCATGATCGTGTCCGTGTCCTGAGTCGAGTCATGCACGCCCACCCACACGGTGCTGCCGGCCACGCCGATCGCCCGCACGCGCCCCTGGCCGAGCTGGACCGTCGTCGACCGGCTGCCATCGAAGGGAATCCGCGCGAGGTAGCCGAACCCGCCGATGTAGGCCGCGCCGCCGCCGGCGCCGAACGCGAACGCAGCCCGCGCCGGCCCGGACAGCAGCGGTCCCAGCTTGCCCGTGTGCGCGTCGGCCGATCGCGTCGCCGCGAGGTCGTTGCCGCCCTTCCCGAAGGCGGCGATCCCGATCCAGACTCGGTTACCGACGGACGCCGCGCCGATCGCCGACGCGGGCTTTGCGGCGATCGGAACGCGGGAGCGCACCGCGCCGGTCCGACCGTCGATGCGGATGAGGGTGCCGTTGTTGTGCTCAGCGACCCAGACGTCGCCGGCGGCCGCCGTCGCGGCCCACGGGTCACCGCCGATCGCATACCGGCGCACGCCGACCGCCGGGTGCACGCTCGCGGAGGTACTCGACTGGGCGGTCGTCCCTGAGCCACTGGAACTGCTTGCGCTGCTCGCCGAGCTCGTCGCCGACGGACTCGACCCGCCGCCGCACCCGCTCACGCCCGCGATGGCGAGGACGACCGTCACATAACGAGAGAGAGTGCGCACTGAACTGAGCGAGCCCCGGTTCGGCTCGGCGCCATCATATGCATCCGGGCTGGGTGTCTGGGCCTAAAGTCCCCTATAGGGCACATAAGACCCAGACACCCTGCCGGTTAGCGCGGCGTCAGCGTCCAGAACCCGTCCGAGCCAACGTGCCGCTCGGTCGCGACGCGGCCGAGCGCCTCACGGGCGTCGGGCTGATCGACGTCGCACAGGACCGCGACCTCACGCGTCGCGAGTGGGGTCGATGCCCAACCGAGCACCTCGGAGACCTCGGCCGGCGAGTCCCGCCGGTCGGTCCCCGGAACGAGGTTGGCGAGCACGACGTCGTACACGGCGAACGGCTGAAACCCGGGAACCGCGATGGTGACGCCGTCGGCGACGCGGGTGATCTCATAGGACGGACACGTGTAACGCCGACCCCCGGACCAGTTCGCGAGCTTGTGGTCGAGCACGCGCGCAGCGCCGATCGGTTCCCGGGAGGCGAGCATGTCCGCACCAAGTGCCTCCTCGGCTCGCGGGTCGGCCATCCACCGCTGCAGTTCGGCCCAGTCGATGCCGGCGCTCGCCGCGGACAACTCGATCAGGGCCGGGTCGTCAAGCAGACCGTCGCCGGCGAAATTGTGCACCCGCAGGCAGCGCAGCAGCTGACGCGCGAGTTGCGGTTCGTGCAGCCGGGCCGCGACGACCGCCCGGCAGGCGGGGCGCGTTGCCGCCATCCGCGGCCGCTCGGTGGTGTCGATGGGCATCCCGTACTCGCGGGCGATCTTCTTGTACGCGTGCGCCTGCTTGGCGGTCGTGAACCCGCGCTCGAGGTACTCGTCGGGCGCGTCCGCGAGCACGACCATGCGAACGTCCCACTCGACCTGGTCGCCGTAGAGCCAGTCCAACCGCCGCCGGACCGGCTCGGCGCTATACGCCCACGGGCAGCCGGGGTCGGTGAACTCGGTGATGCGAACGTCGGGCACTCAGCGATCGACGATAACGCGGAGGCGCTCCATGACGAGATCCGAGCGATGGCGCCCGACGTTGACGACGTCGAAATATCCGCCGCGAGCCCGCTCGCGCTGGTAGGTGAGCGTGATCGTCGCCTCGCCGGGATCGCCGGCAACGATCGCGGAGGCCGTGGCGCTCGGGTTGGTCACGTTCGCCACGGCGGGGTCGGACGAGCTGACCGCGACCCGGTTGAGTGGGTTAGAGAGGGCGAGCGTCGCGCCAGGTGCGCTGAGCACCTTCCAGGACAGCACCGCACTCGCGCCGGCGTGTAGGCGAAGCACGCGACGACTGGCGGTGAGGGTGTAGGGCGCGACGCCCGATGGGATCGGCCGGTCCGTCGTCGCCTGGTCGATCGACAGGATCGGATGTCCGAACGGGTCGCTGCCCGCCCGGCCGAAGTACATCCGCTCGGTGTAGAGCCGCCGCTGGGTGGTGGCGGTCGTCGGACGAGCGTGATGGACGTAGTACGCCTGCCGGCCGTCCGGGGAGAAGACGACGCTCCCGTGCCCGGTCGAGTACATCCCGATCGCGGCGTTCTGGCTGAGGATCGGGTTCCCGGCGTACTTCCTGAACGGTCCGAGCGGGCTATGGGAGACCGCGTAGCCGACGCCGTAGGCGGGCGTCTGCCAGTTGTTGGCGGAATAGGTCAGGTAGTAGACGCCGGCGTGACGGAAGGTTGTCGACCCCTCCTCCCACCGGCGGTCCTTGTTCTGCCCGCCCGTGACCACGTAGTCGTTGACGTCGGCGTTCTCCCATTCCTGCTTGTCGTGGTCGTAGTCGAGGATCCGGACAAAGCCGTCGCGCCGGGGACCCGCCGGACCGCCCGACGAGGCGTTCGCGCCGCGGTACCGGGGCGCGATCGTCGGCATCGTCTGACCGCGCGGGTCGCGCCACCACGCGGTCGTCAACTCGACGGCGTTGATGTTCGACTCCTCGATGTACTTGCCGAGGTCGGTGTCCCATACCCAGTTGCGGTACGCGTTGCGCGAGTAGTAGAGGTACTGGCGTCCGTCGCGGTTGAACAGCACGTCCGGATCGATCATCGGGATGTAGGTCCCGAGCGGTGCGGACTGACCCTGGGCGAGGGTGGCCGGCGGCTGCTTCTGATCCGGTCCCATGATCAGGTTGACGTCGTGGTAGGCCGGGTCGTACGGGTTGTAATCGATCGGGTGGTTCGTGATGTTGTGGAACGGACCGCTCGGTGATCGGGACACGGCGACGCCGATCTTGCACGGCTCCTCGAAGTTGGCGTAGCCGAACCACCGCTGCGCGTTCGCGTCCGAGCGCGCGGCGTAGAACATGAAGTAGAGGCCGGTACGGGGGTTGTGGTAGACCTCCGGCGCCCAGAACCAGTCGTTGCCCCACTGGTTCGGGTCGGACACCGGCAGCGCACCCGGCGCCGCCTTCTCCCAGGTCACGAGATCGGCCGAACGGTAGACGGCGAAGTAGTAGCCGGGGTCGGCGCCCTCGGTCGAGTAGGCGTAGTAGTAGCCGGACTTCCGGTCGTACATCACGTACGGGTCCGCGGCCGCGAAGGCGGCGTTGTTGAAGTACGTCGCGTTCGTCCGCGCCGATCCCGGAAAGTGCGCCCACGACCCGCCGTCTCCGGACGCGGCACCACGGGGCGCGGCACCCGAGGCCGCTCCGGCAGCCGGGGCGCCCAGCGCCATCAGTGCGAGCACCGGCAGCAGATATACACGCAGGATCTTCCCCATCTCCACGGTTCAGCTACCCGTCGAGCGCCGGGGCTACGCCGTCAGCGCTCGGACCCCGCGCGAAGCTGAAAGAGTCCGCGCCGTGGATGACCGGCTGGAGCGGATCGCGCATGGGCTCGCAGTGGTGCTCGGTGAGGCCCCCGTCGACGGAGTGCACCGGTTGAGCAGCGGCGCCTCGCGGGAGACGTTCGCCTTCGAGCTCGCCTCCCGCGGACCACTCGTGCTCCAGATCGCCCAGGGCGCCACCAAACTCAGTCAGGCTCCCTCTGAGGCACGGCTGCTCGCCGCTGCGGCCGACGCCGGGGTCCCGGTCCCGGCCGTCGTCGCCCACGGCGCCGACGATCCTGAGCTCGGAGCGAGCTGGTGGGTCGTCGAGGCGCTCGCCGGCACGACCGACCCGAGCGTGATCCTCGCCGAGGACGCCTCCCCCAGCTCTGAGGCGCTGCTCGACGACATCGCTCGAGCGCTCGTCGCCGTTCACCGGATGCCGGCCGATCCGGAGGTGGCGCAACCGATCGAAGATCCGCTCGACCTGATCCGTCAGTGGCATGACCGCCTCGCCCAGCCGCATCCCACATTTGAGCTCGCCTTCCGCGTGCTCGCCGGCGACCCGCCACCGGCGAGCCGTCGGACGTTCGTGCACGGCGACTTCCGGATGGGAAACCTGATGATCGACGAGCGCGGCGTCGCCGGGGTGCTCGACTGGGAACTGGCGCACCTTGGTAATCCGGTCGAGGACCTCGGGTGGCTGTGTGTGCCGGCATGGCGATTCACCCGGCCGGACCGGCCGGCCGCCGGGCTCGGGAGCCGTGCGGGACTGCTCGCCGCCTACCAACGCCACGGCGGCGAGCCGGTCGACCCTGCCGTCCTCCGCTTCTGGGAGCTCGCGGGCACGCTGCGCTGGGGCGTCATCTGCGAGATGCAGGCGTTCTCGCATCTCTCGGGCGAGATCAACTCGGTGGAGCACGCCGTCATCGGCCGGCGCACGTGTGAGGTCGAATGGGATCTGCTCGAGCTCCTGGACCCGGGCGGCGCAGCGCGGCCACGGCCGCGCGCCCGCGACGAGCGGGGATCGCCGAGCGAGCCACCCACAGGCCACGACCGCCCCACGATGGTCGAGCTGCTCGACGCCGCCCGTGCCGCGCTCGGCGACAACGTGCTGCCCCGGCTCGACGGCCGCTCCGCCTTTGAGACCCGGGTGACGATGCGGGCGCTCGGCATGGTGCGGCGGGAGCTGACCGGAGCCGACGCACACGCGACGCGGCGTGCGGAGGCGCTGCACGCCATCGGCGCCGGCACCGAATCCGAACTCGCCGCGGCGATCCGCGAGGGTGCCTTCGACGGCCGTGCCACGGAGCTCTTCGAGCCGCTGAGGACGCTCGTCGAGCTGAAGCTCGAGGTGGCGAACCCCGGCTATATCGCCAGGCTGACCGACCCCAGAGAGGAGCGAGGATGACCACCGAGGTACCGGACGAGCTGACCGCCGTGATCACGGAAATCGATGACTTCATCGAGCGTGAAGTGCGCCCGTTGGAGCACCAGGACGACAACGCCCGGTTCTTCGACCATCGCCGTGAGTATGCGCGTACCGACGTCGAGCGCGGTGGCATCCCGAGCGCCGAGTGGGAGGCGCTGCTTGAGGAGATGATGAATCGGGCCGACCGGGCCGGACTGTGGCGCTACGCGCTCCCGACGGAGCTCGGCGGCCGCGGTGCATCGAACTACGAGATGGCGGTCGTCCGGGAGCATCTCAACCGGCTGGGGATCGGTCTCCACAACGATCCGCAGAGCGAGATCTCGATGATCGGGAACTTCCCGACCGTGATCCTGCTCCACGAGTTCGGAACCGACGCCCAACGGCAGGCGCTGCTCGAGCCGGCCCTGCGCCGCGAGGTCGGGCTCGCGTTCGGTCTCACCGAGCCGAACCACGGCTCTGACGCGACCTACCTGGAGACGACCGCCCGGCGCGAGGGCGATGAGTGGGTGATCGACGGGGTCAAGCGGTTCAACTCCGGCATGCACCGGGCGAGCCATGACCTCGTGTTCGCGCGGACCTCCGGCACGCCCGGCGAGGCCCGTGGGATCACCGCGTTCATCGTTCCCCGCGATGCTCCGGGACTCGACATCGAGTTCTACTGGTGGACGTTCAACATGCCCACCGACCACGCGGAGGTGTCACTCAAGGGCGTCCGTGTTGGCGACGACGCGATCCTCGGAGAGCCTGACCTCGGGCTGGCACTCGCCCAGCGGTTCGTGCATGAGAACCGGATCCGTCAGGCGGCATCGAGTCTCGGCGCCGCCGCGTACTGCATCGACGAGGCGGTGCGGTGGGCGCGCGAGCGGACGGTGTGGGGAAAGCCGCTGTGGCGCAATCAGGGGATCCAGTTCCCGCTCGCGGAACTGTGGACCGACTGCGAGCTCGTCCGGGGTCTCGTCCGCCGGACCGCGACCGAGCTCGACCGCCACCACCACATGGAGGTCACACACCTCGTCGCGATGGCGAACTACCGGGCCAACCGCCTCGCGTGTGAGGCGGCCGACCGCGCGATGCAGACGTGCGGCGGCGTTGGCTACACGCGCCACATGCCGTTCGAGCACATCTACCGCCATCATCGCCGCTACCGGATCACCGAGGGCAGTGAGGAGGTCCAGCTCCGGAAGGTCGGCTACGAGTTGTTCAAGAGCTGACCTGCCTGCTCAACTCTTCAGTGTGAAGTGGTCGATCAGGCTGTTCAGCGCCGCCGCATTTCCGGAGAGCTCCTGCGCTGTCGCCGCGATCTGCTCGGCGGACGCGGCGGTCTGATCGGTGGAAGCGGAGACCTCTTCGGTCGACGCCGACGAGTGCTCGGCGAGCCGTGCCACCTCGTCGATCTCGGTTTGAACCGCTTCTGCCCCGCTGACGATCTCCGCGGAGGTCTGGGCGATCTGCTCGATCCGCTCGGAGATCGCGTCGACCGCGGCGGCAATCTGGGCGAAGGCCGCGCGGGCCTCCTCCACGACCCCGACCCCCTCGTCGGTCCGCGCGGCGCCGGACTTGACGACGCCTGCCGCTCTCGTGGTCTCGGCCTGGATCTGGGCGATGACCGCCGAGATCTCATCGGTGGCCCGCTGGGACTCCTCGGCGAGTGCGCGCACCTCGTCGGCAACGACGGCAAACCCGCGCCCGTGCTCGCCGGCCCGGGCGGCCTCGATGGCGGCATTGAGAGCGAGGAGGTTCGTCTGCTCGGCGATTGCGGTGATCGTGCCCACGATCTCGCCGATCTGTCCCGACTTCGCCGCCAACTCATCCATCGCGGTGATCGTCTCGTGAGAGGCATCGCGCACGGACTCCATCATCGTGCTCGCGCGGACGGCGGCTTCGTCGCCACCGCGCGCGAGTTCACGGGTGTCCCGCGCGGCGCCGGCGGTCTTCGCCATCTCCTCCGAGGACCGGGCCACCGAGCTGGCGACCCGCGCCGCGGCATCCTTGACGTCGACGATCTTCTCGACCTGCCGCTCGGCGTCCTGGGCAATGCCACCGACGGCCTGCGCGACCTCGCCGCTGGCCCGACCCGTCTGCTCGGAGCTTGACGCGATCTGGTGCGACGCAGACGAGACCGTGGTCGAGCTCGTCGAGATCTGGCCGAGCATGCCGATCAGCTGGTCCCGCATCTCCGCGTACGCGCGGAAGCTCTCACCCGTCTTGACGAGCATGTCGTTGAGCGTCAGCGTCATCTCCCCGAGCTCGTCACGGGTGTGATCGTCGATTGGCGTCGTCGTGGGCGCCGCAACCACGGTGAGGTCGCCGGCGGCGATCGCCTGAAGCCCGCCGGAGAGATCGGTGAGATCGTGCTCATCAAGCCCGCGCAGACGCCGCAGGACGGCGTCGATTGAGCTCGTCACCGAGCGATAGAAACCGGCGAACAGGTAGGCGAGCACGAGGAGGCCGAGCAGCGCGATGATCTCGACGCGGCGCTCCGCGGACTGGAGACGCCCGATCCGCGCCGCGAGCAGCCGGTCCAGCCACGGCCCGCTCCGGGACTCGAGCTCGGTCCCGCTCGTGAGCACCTGGTCGAACAACGACGTCGCCGCCGGACCGGCGTGACCACTGGTGACCGATGCCTGAAGTTCCCGGGAGAACGCGTTCACCGCTGTGTTGAGCGCGGCGAGTGGCGGGGCCAGCGCGGGTCGTAGCCCATGGTCCGCGGTGTGGGCAAACGCGGTCGTCAGGTCGGCATTGATGCCGCTCAGGTTCGTCGAGATCGACCCCTGGTCGAGCGCCAGCGTGATCCGCCGTTCGAGACTCGCCGCCGCGGCGCCGGTGAGCGACCGCATCACATTGCTCGCCTTGCCGGCAGTGTCGAGCAGCGGCGGGAGCTTCGTGATCCACTCGTCCATGACGTAGAACGAGTCGAGATCCGGATCGAGGATGAGATTTGAGTTGTTCCCTGCATCGGTGACGAGCGTGAGCGCCCCGGCGACGGCCGCGTCGTACTGACCAGTCGTGCCCGCGCTCTGATGGCTGAGGCCCAACGCGACCGGGCGGAGCTTGGCCCACTCGCTGCTGACGCCGAGCTGGCCTCCCACGCGCCGGTCGGCCGCGTCGACGAGGATGACCGCGGACCGCACCGCGGCGCCGGCGGCAGCGACCCCCGCCGTGTCCCCTGCGGCCACGGCGCTGCGCAGCTGCACCAGCGCCTCCGTGAGTCGGGCGGCGGGCGCGACGTAGACGACGCCGACCCGCTCCTTTGCGGAGAAGTCGATCTGCTTGGAGACCTGCTGGACGTAGGCAACGCCGACGAATCCGAGCGTGGCCAGGATGATCACCCCGATGAGGGCGAACTTATATGCGTAGCGCAGCCGGCCGATGAGGCTCGTCGCCGGCGCGAGCACGCGGGCTGAGACACCGCGGGCGCGTTCGAACGGGATTCCGGTCATGACCAGGGTAATCGTCACGCGGAACGCGAGGTCCGCACTCCGAAGGCAGGATCCGTGGTCTCCCGCCCGGACAGCGCAGGGAGATACGGGGCCATCGTCAGTAGTTTCTACGGACTCAAGTCTGCGGGAAAATGCCGATAACACGGTCGTATCGCGGTTGAGGGGCCGCGCCAGCGATCACAACAGAGCTTTGACGATGCGTAAGCACAATCGCGTCGATGCCGATGAACGTCATCGACGGGCGGTGAACCAGACAACCCAGTGGGCGATGGACGCAGCCGCGGCCGGGCAGTACCACGACGCGCTGTCCTGGATGCGGGTGCTCGAGACGGTCGAGGGGGAGCTTCCCGAGGAACTCGAGACGCTTCACGCGCACTGCACCGCGGCGGTGCGGGCGCGCGTCCGGGCTCACGATCTCCGTCGAGCGCAGTTCGCCGACGCGGCGTGAGCCTGGATCAGCTCCGCTTCGATCTGCCCTCTCGCTCGGCGCGCTCCTGCTCCGGCGTGACAACCCCGGGCGGCAGCCGCCAGGCCTTCGGCTGGTGCGGCTGCTCGTCCGGCCAGACGCCGTGTTCATCGAAGAACCGCCGCGCCTGCTCCTCCTGCTCGCGCTCGCGATCGCCCTCGGCGCCGAGGCGGAACAGGAAGTTGATCATCACGACGGCGAGCCCGCCGCCGACGGCCATCGCGAACCCGTCGACGCCGGTTCCCGGCACGGTGATCAGCAGCACGATGCCGGCGATGACCATCACCGCCCCGATCCCATAGCGCACGAACCACATCCCGGTCGCGCGATCTCTAGCGCTGGTGAGGCGCCGGCGGGAGCGCCAGCGTGCTCCACACGGTCTTGCCGTAGCCGTCGGGGCGCGCGGCCCAGCGGCTCCCGATATCCGCCACGATCGCAAGCCCCCGGCCGTGGAGGTCGGTCGGGGTTGCGCGCAACTTGCGGGGCATCGCGCTGGCGGCGTCGTCGACCTCGATCGCGAGCTCCTCGGGGGTCTTGCGCAGCCGCAGACGGATCGGCGGGGTCCCGTACACGATCGCGTTCGTCAGCAGTTCGCTGACGATCAGCGTCGCGTCCTGCACGACCTCCGGCGGCACCGCCCATTCGGTCAGCGTCGCGGTGGCAAAGCGGCGGCCGTCCTGAACGGCGCTGCCGACCGGCGGGACATCGATCTCGGCCTTGCGCTGCACCGACTCGTCGCTGATCCGGGCGATCAGGATCGCGATGTCGTCCTCGCTCCCCTCCGGGGCCAGCGCCTCGACGAGCGACCCGGGGAGCGTTGTCACCGGCCCCGAGCCCGCGCGCAGCCGGGCGGCGAGCGCATCGATTCCGGCATCGAGGTCGCGGTCGCGACGCTCGACGAGCCCATCGGTGTACATCACGATCACGGCACCGCTCGGCAACACGACGCGTTCCTCGCCGAACTGCGTCGCGCCGACGCCGAGCGGCGGACCAGTCGCCTCCGGCAACCGCTGGGCCGTCTCGCCGGGGGTGACGAGCAGCGGCGGCAAGTGTCCGGCGTTGGCGTAGCGGAGCTCGCCCATGGCGGGGTCATAAACACCGTAGATGCACGTCACCAGTTGGTTGGCGCTCAGCTCGGAGACGATCCCGTCCAGCTGCTCAAGCACCTCCGCAGGCGGCAGATCGAGCCGGGCGTAGGCGCGGACGGCCGCGCGAAGCTGTCCCATCAGACTCGCGGCGCGGATCCCGCGGCCAGCGACGTCGCCGATGACGAGCGCGGTGCGTCCGGCGCCGAGGTCGATCGCGTCATACCAGTCACCGCCGACGCGCGTCCCCACCACTCCGGCCTGGTAGTACGTCGAGACCTCGAGGTGAACTGACTCGAACCCGCGGCCGGGCAGCAGACTCCGTTGGAGGGCATCGGCGATCTGATGCTCGCGTTCGGCAGCCTCGCGCGCTGCCGCCGCGGACACGATCGCCTGTTCGGCCTCGCGACGCTGGGTGATGTCCTGGAGATAGCCCCGGATGCGGTCGGGCTGACCGTCAGCGTCGGTCAGCGGCTCGCCGCGCGCCCGGACCCAGCGCTCGCTGCCGTCCTGGTGGACGATGCGCGTGTCTACCGCAAACGGCCGTCGCTCGGCGATCGAGCCCGCCAGGCTCCGGCGCACTTCCTCAACATCGTCGGGGTGCACGATCCGCTCGATCAGCGCCTCGTAGTCCAACATCGCGAACTCCTCGGCCGATACCCGGAGCATGCGTATCAGCTGATCAGAACCGCGCACGAGTCCCGTTTCGAGGTTGATCTCCCAGCTGCCCACCTCGGCGAGCCGTTCCGCTTCGTTCTGGAGCGTCTGGCTGCGTTCGAGCTGCTCGCGGGTCCGCCGCGCGCGGTCAAGTTCAAGGTTCGCGCGCACGCGCGCGAGCAGCTCCCGCGCGCTGAACGGTTTGATCAGGTAGTCGTCGGCACCGGCCTCAAGACCTTCGATGATGCCCTCCTCTCCCGCTCGGGCGGACACCATGACCACCGGCACGTGAAGCGTGGTGGGGTCCGCGTGGAGCGCGTCGAGGAGGCCAAAGCCGTCCAGGCGCGGCATCATCACGTCGGTGAGCACGAGGTCGGGCGGGTCGGCCTGCGCGAGCTCCAGGGCGGCCTGGCCGTCCGGGGCCGTCTGCACGTCGTAAGCGTCACCGAGCAGGGTGGCGATGTAGTCGCGCATGTCCGGGTTGTCGTCGGCGATGAGCACCCGCGGGCGATCCGGCTGAGTGGAGCTCGCCGCTCCGGGCGCCGGTGTCTGCTCGCGCCGCAGCCAGCGATTCGCCTCGGCGAGGAATCCCGCGGCTTCCCGTTCGACAGAGATCTCCCGCGGGCGTTCGCCGAGTTGGTCGGCCTGAATGTGCTCGCGGCCGAGCGGGATCTCGACCGTGAACGTCGTGCCGACTCCGGGCACGCTCTGCACCGATGGCCGACCGCCGTGCAGCTCGGCCAGTTCGGCGACGAGCGCGAGACCGATTCCCGAGCCCTCGTGCGTCCGGGAGCGGGCGTCGAGCACGCGGTGGAACCGTTCGAACAGCCTCTCCTGCTCGCTCGGCTCGATCCCGATGCCGGTGTCGCTCACACGCAGGCGCGCCTTGCCGCCGTGTGCGTCGAGCGTGACTGTGATCGATCCGGCGAAGGTGAACTTCAACGCGTTGGAGAGCAGGTTGAGCACGATCTTCGCCCACATCTCGCGGTCGATGTAGACGGGCTCCGGCAACGACTCCACTTGGATATGGAAGGTGAGGCCCGCGCGCTTCACCGCGGAGTCGAACATCGAGGCGAGCTCCGCCGTGTATTGCGAGAGGTCGACCGCTTCGAAGCTCACAGTCGTGCGACCCGATTCCAGGCGCGAGAAGTCGAGCAGAGTGTTGACGAGCTTGAGCAGCCGCTCGGCGTTGCGGGCGATGATCTCGATCCGGTGCTGATTGACCTCAGAGAGCGCGTCCTGCCGGTCCCCGAGGGCGTCCTCCGCGGGGCCGAGCAGCAGCGTCAGCGGCGTGCGGAGCTCGTGGCTGATATTCGTGAAGAACGTCGTCTTCGCCCGGTCAAGCTCGGCCAGATCCTCGGCGCGACGCCGCTCGGCTTCGTAGGCGCGGGTCGTCGAGATCCCCGAGGCGAGCTGGGCGGCGATGAGGGTGAGGAAGGACAGATACGGCTGATCAAGCGGGCGGAACCGATTGATGCCGACGATCAGATAGCCGTACGGACGGCTTGGCCGGAGCGGCTGGGAGAGCCCAAGCACCGCGGCAGTGGTCGGCGACTCGTTCCACGCGCCCGTCGGCAGCGCGTCAAAGCGCTCGTCGATGTGCTCGACGATGATCGGGGCGGCGCCGGTGACCTGGCCGATCGGCCACACCGCAGCCGGGTTCTGGAGCGAGATGACCCGCGGTGCGGCGGGATGACCGGGCGCGATCCCCGCCGTCGACGCGAGTTCGGCCTCGGTGCCGTCCTCGGTACGCAGATACACGAGCGCGAACGGGAGGGAGTGGTTGCTCCGCTCGAGATTGCGGGCCGCGGCCTCGAGGTAGGCGCGGTCGTCCCGTCCGGTGGTCGGCTCGGAGCCGAGCTCGCGGAGGGTCGCCATCCGCCGCTCGCCGACGACGCGCTCGGTCTCCTCGCTGACCACGCACAGCATTCCGGAGATCCTGTCGTCGTCATCGGTGAGCGGGCTGTAGGAGAACGTGTGGTAGGTCTCCTCGACATAGCCGCTGCGCTCGAGGAACAGCATGAGCGAGTCATCCCAGGTGGCCGCGCCGGTGCGGAGCACGGTCTCGATCCGGGGCCCGATGTCGTCCCAGATCTCCGCCCACACCTCACGCGCGGGGCGCCCGAGCGCCCACGGGTACTTCTTGCTCAGCGTGTCACGCCGGTAGGCGTCGTTGCAGAAGAAGGTGAGCTCGGGGCCCCACGCCATCCACATCGAGAACCGTGAGCTGACGACGACGCGGACGATCGTCGCGAGACTTCGTGACCACGTCTCGGGCGGGCCGAGCGGCGTTGCCGCCCAGTCGACGGCGAGCAGATCGCGGCCGACCTCGCCCGCCTCGGCGAGCGCCTCGACGATGTTCCGTTCTCCGCCGCGCTCAGCCATAACTAGTCCGTCCCGCCCTGCGCCGCCCGGCGCCTACGCCACCGACACCGCATCGGGGTTCTCAACCGTTGTCACCGTGCCCTTGAGCCCGCAGAGCTCGAACAGACGCTCCACCTGGCGCGCGCCGGCGATCGAGACCAGGAACCTGAACCCGTCTGACTTGGCGCGCTGATGCTCGCCGACGATCACACTGAGTCCGCTCGAATCGACGAAGCTGACCGCTCTCAGGTCGAGGACAACCGTCGCCGACTGGGCCTCCGGGGAGGTGAGCAGCGCCCGCAGCGGTGGGGCTGAGTCCATGTCGAGCTCGCCATGGACGACGACCACGACGTAGCCCTCCCGCCGCTCAATACGCGCGTCGAATTCCGGTCCCTCGGTCATCTAAGTGCGGAGGCTACTCCACCCGAACGATCACTTTGCCGCGATTGCCGCCGGTGAACAGCATGTTGAGCGCTGACGGCGCCTGCTCGAGCCCGTCGACGAGGTGCACGGCGAACTTGACCTTGCCCGCGGCGACCCACTGGGCCATCTCCATCTGACCCTCCGGAAAGCGATCGAGGTAGTCGAGGATGATGAACCCCTCCATCCGCCCGCGCTTCACCAGCAGGTTGATGTAATTGCTCGGCCCAGGCGGCGGGCCGGCCTCGTTGTAGCTCGCGATCGCCCCGCACAACACGACCCGGCCCCGCATCGCCAGCTGGCCGAGACAGATGTCGAGCAGCTCGCCACCGACGTTGTCGAAGTACAGGTCGATCCCGTCGGGACACGCGGCGCGCAGCCGCCCGCTGACGTCCGGCTGCTTGTAGTTGACCGCCGCGTCGAACCCAAGCTCGTCGACGAGCCAGGCGCACTTCTCGTCGCTCCCGGCGATCCCGACGACGCGCCCGGCACCCTTGATCCGGGCGATCTGACCGACGGTCGATCCGGTCGCTCCGGCGGCTCCGGAGACGACGACCGTGTCGCCCTCCTTGACCCGGCCGACGTCCAGCAGCCCGAAGTACGCCGTCATCCCGGTCGTCCCGAACACGCTGAGCGCGGCGGTCGGATCGATGCCGTCTGGAAGCAATTGCATCGTCCGTTCGCCCTCGTCGGCGACGGTGTAGTCCTGCCAGCCGGTCATCCCGAAGACGAGCTGACCCGGCTGGTAGCGGTCGCTGTTCGACGCGACGACCTCGCCGACCCCGGCGCTGCGCACGACGTCGCCGATCTGGATCGGCGGCAGGTAGCCCGGAGCGTCGTTCATCCACGTCCGGATCGTCGGGTCGATCGAGATGAAGCGGGTGCGCACAAGCGCCGCTCCTGGTCCCGGCTCCGGGACCTCGATCGTCTCGAGCCGGACCGTCGTGTCGTCGACGGTCGCCGTCGGGCGCTCCGCGAGAACGAGTCGGCGCGCTTGGTCCGCCATGTGCCTCACCCTATCCCTCTCGCAGGGCCACGATCCCGCCGATCCCACCGAGGTACAGCGTCGGCTTGCCGGACGGCGAGAGTGCGATCCCCGCGTAGTGGTTGTTGTACAGACCGCCGTGACCGGCGACCCGCTGCCATACAAGCTTGCCGGTGCGGTAGTCGACCGCGGCCCACGCCCAGACGCCAGCACCCGGCTGACCGGGGTCTCTCGGCTTCGTGTACGTATAGATGAGCCCGTTGGCGGCATCGCCCTTGGAGACAGCCGAGGGGGTGCGAATCGTCGTATTGCGCCACACGATGCGGCAACCGGAGCCGTTCTTGTCGATGTCGATCCGGTCCATGCCCGGACTGCTCAGTGCCCCCAGGTTGCCGCCGATCTTCACGCCGCCACCGATCACGTCGTTGAACTTCTGGAGGTCGTAGCCGTAGTTGTTCTCGGCGATCAGCGAGCGTCCGATCGAGATCAGCGAGTTCTCGTCGCTGCTCGCGCCCTTGCGGAACACCGGCACCTGGCAGACGACGCGATGCTGGTGGGCGCCGAGTCGATCCTGCGTGCGGTACACGACGACATCGAGCGGGTCCGCGTTGTCGGTGATCGCGACGTACTGGGCGGCCGCAGTTTTGGCGCGCGCCGCCGGTCCGCCGATGAGCGTCGGCGTCGTTCCCGACCCGGCGTTGATCTGTCCCACCTTCTGGGTACCCGTGTTGCGATAGCCGCTTTTCCAGATGATCCGCGGAAGCAGATTCGCGCCCGCGCGGAACTTGTACATCGCCTTGTCGGTGACGATGTAGGCACCGTCGCGCCCGACCGCAAATGAGTTCTCGATCTCCTGGTGAAGGATGACCGAGCGGCAGCGCCCGGTCTTCGTATCGAGCACACCGACGGCACCGTGGTAGCGACCGACGAACCAGAGCCGTCCCTGGGCGTCGGGCAGAACCGACGGCATCCGGTCGCCGGCGCTCAGGCACGGCGTCGGGTCGTAGCTGGCGACCGTCCGGAAAGCCGGCGTGCCGTTGTGGTGGACGAGCGCGACGACGAGGATCTGCCGGTTCGAGGCCGCGAGCACCGCCCGGTCGTGACTGTCGAGGTAGAAGTACGCGCCGCCGGTGGTATTCGTCGCCGGGTTGGTGCCCGCGGGCGGCGGGACGAACGGCAATTGCAGGAACGCGAGCGTGGCGAGGGTGTTCGGGTCAAGGAGGTAGAGGCCCGGCCCGTGGCTGAGGTCCGTGCACGTACCGATGAGCTGTCCCTGGTGGTTGAACGTCAGCGTGATGCAGTCGCGGCCGATCGCCGCGGAGAATGTCGTGAGGCGGCGACCGAGGGGGCCGGAGCGCCCCGTGTAGTCATCGCTTGCCCACGCATCGTTGTGAACGCTGTTGCTGGGGTTCGGCGCCATGAACGGGTCCTGCCAGGCGACGCCGACGCCGGACACCGGGTGCGCAACGGCCGCGTGGCCGATGAACGTCGGCAGCGTCGGCGTGGGGCCGGTGCTCCCTATCGGGACGGCCGGCGTGGCGGCGTTGGCCACCCCCGCGAACGCCAGAAGGATCGGGACAACCAGCTGTGCGATGCGTTTCATGCTCTCTCCTCAGGGTGGGCACCGCGACCCCGGCGCCGTGCGTCGCATCGTATACGCGGCCTGCGTGCCGCGGCTCAGCGGTAGGTGACGAGCGATGCGCCGGGGCGCTCGAGGTGGGCGTGCTCGTTGACCGAGATGACCGTGATGCCCCCACGTCCGACGGTCAGCTTCGTGATCCCGGCGTTGATGCTCACATGGTTGAAGGTGATGAGCGCCTCCGGCGAGAGCCCGAGCAGTGCCGCCGTCACCGCCGCGATGGCGCCGCCCGAACTGATGACGAGCGCGGTCTCCCCACGACCGAGCGATCCGCCGAGCTCGCCCAGCGCGGCCGACAGCCGGGCGTGGAACGCGGTCCACGGCTCGGCGCACGGACCGGACGCACCGGCACCGATCCATGCCCGCAGCGCCGCGTTGAGGATCTCCTGAAACTCGCGCGAGCTGATCGGCTGATCGCCGGGGTGCTGCTCAAGCCCGACGGGAACGCGGGAGTGATGGGTGAGGATGTCGCGGTCGTCGTACTCGTTCCAGCGCTCGTCGACGGTGAGGGTGAGCCCATGCGCTTCGGCGCACGGGGTGGCGGTGTCCCGCTGGCGGCGCAGCGTTCCGGTGATGACCCGCGCGGGCACGATCCCGCGCTCCCCGAGCCCTTCGACGAGCGCGGCCACCTGCTCGTGGCCCCGCTCGGAGAGCACGTCGTAATCGGCCGCGCCGAACGACGCCTGGGCATGACGGACGAGCAGGATGCTCGGCATCAGACGCCGTCCGGCCGGCGAGCGGCGATCAGGTAGAGCACCCAGCTGCCGAGGATGTGGAAGCGCTCGTCGCGGATCGCCTGAGCGTCGCGCTCACACTCCGCCTCCCGCCGGGCCCACGCGGCATCGAACTCCGCCTCCGACCCACCGCCGGCAAGGAAGTAGCGCCTCGCCTTCGCCCGCGGCCACAGCATCCCCTCGAGGCCGCCGACGTAGTACCCGCGGAGCGTCTGCTGCTCCTCGGAGGCGTAGGGCGGGTACATGGCGTGGGTCTTGTCGCAGGCAAAGCTCTGCACGTCGACACATCCGGCCTCGGCGAGGTACCCCGGGAGCAGATTGCCGATCGAATCGTTGCCCTCGCCGACGGCGGCCTTGCCGCGCTCGCAGGTGAGTCCGAAGCGGACGAGATCAAGGACCTCGTCGACCGGCGCCGACGCGTTCGTGCTCGAGAGCATCACGAAGGCCGAGAGGCTGTTCGGCTCCGCACAGAGCACGATCCCTCCGGGCTTGGTCACGCGCAGGAGCTCGCGGATCGCCGCCCGGGGGTCGGCGAGGTGCATGAGCACCGTCTGGCACGTGACGAGATCGAACGTCGCATCCGGGAAGTCGAGCGCCATGACGTCGCCCACCTGGAAGCGGAAGCGATGCCCGAGATCCATCCGGGCGGCGCGCTCCGTCGCCGAAACGACCCATTCCGTTTCACGGTCGACCCCCGTGACCTGCACACCTGACCGCAGAACCGAGGCGAGCAGAAACGTCCAGTGACCGGCTCCACAGCCGACGTCGAGCATCGTCGTGACGGTCCCGAGGCCCAGCCGGTCGGCGACGAGTTGAACCTGGTCGCGGTTCCAGAAGAAGTTGCGATTCGCGTCCTCGATGTACTGCGCGGAGTGCGGCTCTGATGTTTCTGGCGACGTGCTCATCGGACGATCTCCCCGTCTGTCATCGGTTCGTAGGCCGGCGGGTCGCCGGGTTGGCGTCCTGAGTACCGCCGGACCGCCACGAGCCCGACCGCGACGAGCACCAGGACCCCGGCCCCCGCCACCGCATACGCCGTGCGCGGCGACCAGGCGGCGGCGATCACGCCACCCAGAGCAAACCCGATTCCCGGCATCACGGTGCCGAGCACCTCGAACAATGACATCACAACCGCCTGGCGCTCGGGTGCCGTCGCCGCCTGCAGTGCCGTCAGCAGCGCCACCCACTCGATGCCGTTCCCGATCCCGCCGAGAAGCGAGAACAGACACGCGACGAGGAGCGTCGGCGACGCCGACATGCCGAGGTACGCGACGCCGATCGCGAGCGCCGAGAGCACGAGCAGCCGGATCGTCGAGGTGCTCCGAGCGAGCGCGAACACCAGCGCGCCGATGATCATGCCGGTGCCCCAGGCGGCGAGGAGGGCCCCGTACCCGGCGTTGCCCGCGTGCAGCTGGGCCTTGACGAACACGACCTCGATCGGGACGACGAGCGTGAACAGCACGAGCGCCACGGCCTGCGCGCCGAGCAGCGCCCGTGCCTGGGGATTGGCGACGGCGTAGCGCACGCCCTCACGCAGGCGCTCACGCCAGGACGTTTCCTCATCGGATGCCCCGCCAAACGGCAGCGAGCGGGCCGCTGCGAGCACGGCCGCCGCGACCGCGAAGCTGGCCGCGTCGAGGCCGAGTGCCGGACCGAAGCCGATTGTGGCCACGAGCACGCCGGCGCAGATCGGCCCGATCGCACCGGTGATCGTGAAACCGCCGTTGAGCAGCGAGTTGCCCTGCCGAAGCAGGTCGTGAGGACGCAGCAGCTCGGCCGTCGTCGCCCACAACAGCGCCCGAGCCGTGATCGCGAGGACCCCGTCGAGCGCCGCGAGAGCGACGAGGATGGCGACGCCGGCCGACCCGGCGCTCAGCGCCAGCGCGCCGAACACCACCGCCTCGGCGAGGTGGAGCCCGGGGAGGACGCGCGTGCCGTCACGTCGCTCGAGGCGCGCGGTGAGCATCGGGGCGAGCAGCGCGGGCAGAAACCGCGCGCACAGGAACAGGGCCGCCGTCGCGAGAGCGCTGTGGGTGCGGTCGAACACGAGCACGGCGAGCGCGATCTCGCCGAGCCAGTTGCCGAGCTCGTTGATCGTGTAGCCGGCCGCGACGTTGCGAAATCCGGCGACGCCGAGCGGCCGCTTCGCACTTGCAATCCACGCGCGCACGCGCGCGCGGCCACCGAGCATCCTACGGCCCGGGCTCGGGGACGACGAGGAAGTAGTCGACCCACTGCTCGCGCGTGGCCCCGACCCGGTCATAGACGCGCTGGGCGCGATGGTTGTCGGTCGCGGTCTGCCAGCTCAGGTGACCTGCCCCCCGCTGCTGACACTGCTCAACGCTCGCCGCGATCAGCGCCTCGGCCGCCCCACGTCCCCGGGCCTCAGGGGTGACGAACAGGTCATTGAGCACGCCGATCCGGGCGGCCTGCGCCGTCGACCAACTCCAGTACACCGTCGCGAAGCCGACGGCACGCCCCTCGTCGTCCCGCGCGATCAGCTGCACACCCTCGTTGACCGGGTCCTCAGCGAGCGCGGCGAACACCGCCCGCAGATCCCTGTCCGAGGGCGTCACCTCGTAGAAGTCGCAGTATCCGCGCACCAGGACAAGCAGCTCGTCGAAGTCGGCCGGGGTGACCGGAAGGATCGTCCAAGAGCTGTCGCGGTCGCCGGCCACGCCCGCAGTCTTTCATTTCACGCTCCGGCACCTCGTTCGATCGGAGAGCGACGTTGCCCGGCGGCCGTCGTTTAGGCTGAGCACGTGGCGCGGCGCCTGATCGATCTCTCGGTTCCGATCGTCCCGAGTCCGGCGACGCTCCCGGACCTGCTGCGCACCGAGATCGAGTTCGCCGATCACGCGGCCGGCGCGGCACAGATCAAGGCGATGTTCGGGGTCGGAAGCGACCTGCTCCGCGATGGCGAGGGCTGGGCCGTGGAGACGTTCACCCGGTTCGGAACGCACAACTCGACGCACGTCGATGCGCCCTACCACTACAACTCGACGATCGCCGGCGAGCGGGCCCAGACGATCGATGAGCTCCCGCTCGACTGGTTCTCCGCACCCGGCGTCGTCCTTGACTTCCACGATCGCGCGGACGGCGAGACGATCGAGGTGGGCGACCTCGAGCCCGCGCTCGCCGCCGCCGGACACGCGCTGCGCGAGCGCGACATCGTGCTCATGCGGACCGGTCGTGATCAGTTCCTGGCCGAGCCCGACTACATGATCCGGGGCCCGGGCGTGAGCGCCGAGGCGACCCATTGGCTCTACGAGCGGGGCGTCCGCGTGATGGGCATCGATGCCTGGGGCTGGGACCGCCCGCTCAACCTCCAGGCCGCCGACGCGCTTGAGTCCGGCCGCCCCGGCGTCTTCTGGGCGGCCCACCAGGCTGACCTTGCCTACTCACAGATCGAGCGCCTGGCGAACCTCGATCAGCTTCCCCCGACCGGTTTCGACGTGTCGTGCTTCCCACTCCGGCTCGTCGGCGGGAGCGCGGCCCCGGCGCGCGTGGTCGGGATCGTCGACGACGGGGAGTAGCGACGGCTACGACGTGTACTGGGCGAGCAGGTCGCGCAGCTCGGCCGCGTTGCGTACCGAGTAATCCTGGTAGCAGTTGTTCATCAGCAGGTGGGTCTCGGCCGCCTCGTGGGCATGCTCGGCGAGCTCCGGAACGAGCTCCCCCAGCTCGTCGGTCGTGTACCGGTAGCGGAACCGCTCGGCCGCGGACCGCGACGTGTCGTTCCACGTCTTGTCGGCCCGGCCGTGGAAGCGCACCGTGAACAGCTCCGGGTTCGTCACCGCGAACACCCGCGGCAGCTCGGAGACCTCTGGCGCATCAACGCCCACGAACACGAGCTCGTCGTTGGTGAGCGTGCCCAGGGTCCGCTCGCGGTCCCGTTTCTCGGCGAGCCACCGGGGGGATCGGAACTCGACGGCGATCCGGTAGTCAGGCAGCCGCTCGCGGAGCGCCGAGAGCTCCTTGCGGTTGTCCTTCTTGGGCGTGAACCAGCGCGGGTACTGGAACAGAACCGCGCCGAGGCGCCCGGCGTCGTGGAGCGGGCGGAGCGCCGCCGCAAACCGTCGCCATGCCTCCTCGACGGCGTCCGGCGGCAGGTGGTGGGCGTAGATGTTGCGCTTGCCCTCGGCATCCGGATCGATCTGCTCGCGCATGTCCTTCCACAGGCTCTTCGGCCGTGTCGGATGGCCGGTGAGCAGCGAGTAGGCCTTCACGTCGAAGCGGAATCCGTCCGGGGTGCGCTCCGCCCACAGGCGCGCCTGCTGCTCGGACGGCGGCGCGTAGTAGGTCGAGTCGATCTCGGTGAGCGGGAACTGCTCCGCGTAGAAGCGCAGCCGCTCCTCGGCGCTCATCGTCCGCTTTGGATACCAGTCAGCGTCCTTGACGAGCGTCGGGTCGGTCCACGAACAGCTCCCGGTGAGAACGCGATGGCCGTCGAGCTCGACGTCCGGCCCGAGCGAGCTCACGGGCGGACGAAGCCGGCGCGGGCGCGGTCGACCTCGGCGTGGATGGCACATCCGCCAAGGTGGTCATTGACCAGCCCCATCGCCTGCATGAACGCATAGACGGTCGTCGGTCCAACGAACCGCCAGCCGCGCTTCTTGAGGTCACGCGCGAGCGCGCGCGACTCGTCGGTCTGGGTCAGCGCGCGGGCGTCGGCGAGGGTCCGCGGCCGTTTCGGCGGCGGCGGTTCGAAGCTCCAGACGTGGGCTGCGATCGAGCCGGCTTCGGCGACGAGCTCGGTCGCGCAGCGGGCGTTGTTGATCACCGCCTCAATCTTGCCCCGGTGACGCACGATCGACGCGTCACCGAGCATTCGCTCGACATCGCGCTCTGTGAACGACGCAACGCGGGTGAAGTCGAAGCCGGCGAACGCCCGGCGGAAGGCCTCGCGCTTGCGCAGGATCGTCAGCCACGAGAGGCCGGATTGGAACCCTTCGAGGCTCAGCTTCTCGAACAGCCGGGTGTCGTCGGTGACTGGGAACCCCCACTCAGTGTCGTGGTAGGCCTGATAGTCAGGCGAGGTTCCCGCCCACGCGCACCGCGCGACGCCGTCTTCGCCACGTGTGATTCCGTCCTCGGCCATACACGCTCGATACTAGGCCGCCCGAGCCGCGATGAACCGCAGTTCACCGGCGACATGTGCCGGTGAACTGCGATTCATGCCTCAGCGGTGGTCCGGGGCCAACTGCTGCTGCCGCGAGCCTTCGCCGAGCAGACGGAGCGTCGTCCGCATCCCGAACCAGGCGCGACGCCGGCGCGGGATCGCGTGGCTGACGGCGGCGTGCTTACGCAGCAGGGCGATCAGCTCGACCGTGGGGAAGAATGGGTCGGCGACCACGGTGCCGGTGTCGGTCGCGAGCGCCGCCCGCAGCTCGCCGTCGACCTCGGCAAGCAGCATCGGTCCGACCGGAACCGAGGCGCTGTCGAGTGTCGCGAGGCGAACGAGCGAGCCGTTGTCGTCGGCGTACGCGGGGCGGATGGTGATCTCAGAGAGTGCGAGCGGTGACATTTCGTCGGTCCTCCTACGGGGTTGACGGTGACTTTGCCGTCGCCCCGACATAAATGCAAATAGGGGTTTGATTGAGGGGGTATAACTTGTAGGCATGCTTGACACGCGACGACTCCGGGTGTTTCGCGAGGTCGCCCGTCACGGCTCGTTCTCGGCGGCGGCGGAGGCGCTCGGCTACACCCAGCCGGCCGTCTCGCGGCAGATCGCCACGCTCGAGGCCGAGCTCGGCACGGTGCTCGTGCGACGCGTGCCACAGGGCGCGGTGCTGACCGACGCCGGCAACCTGCTGCTCGAGCGCGCCGATGCGATCCTCGGCCGCCTCGACGATGTCGAGGCGGAGCTGCGGGCGCTCGCGGGACTCGAGCGCGGCCGTCTGCGGCTCGCGACCTTCGCCTCTGCGGCAGCGTCGATCGTGCCCCCAGCGGTGGCTCGCTTCCGCACCCGTCACCCCGGTGTCGAGATGAACATCGTTATGGCCGATCCGGCCGACTCTCTGCCCGCACTGCGCGCGGGTGAACTCGATCTCGCGTTGTCCCACGATCCCTTGAACGACGCAACCCTCGCCACTGTGACATCCGCCGGTCCGAACGGGGCGAACCCGCGCGAGCTGCTCGGGATCGAGCTCGTGCATCTGTTTGACGATCCGATGTACGTCGCGATGCCCTCCGGACATCCGCTCGCCGACGCGCCCCAGCTCGATCTCAGCTGTTTTGCGCAGGACCCGTGGATGCTCGCCACGACCAACACGTGCCCTGACTCCCGGCTGTTCCTCCGTGCGTGTCACGAGGCCGGGTTCGAACCCCAGATCGCCTTCCAGAACGACGACTATCCGGCGATTCTCGGCTTCGTGGCGGCGAGCGTCGGTGTCGCCCTGATCCCGGACATGGTCACGCGTGGCATTCGTGAGGATGTGGTCGTCCGCCACCTTGATCCGGCACCGCCGTCGCGGCCGATCATGGCTGCGATGCCGGCCGGCTACCAAGCCCCCGCGGCCGTCGCGATGCTGTCGGTTCTGCGCGAGGTGTCCGAGGAGTGGGTCACAAATCGTGTGCTCGTGACTGACATCCGCGGCTCCGCCGCACTCCAACCTGTCGCTGACGCTGTCCAAGCTTTGGACTGACGCGCGCCTCGCCGGGGCGGTCGTGCTGACGCTGCTCTCGATGGGGATCGTCGCCTGCGGCGGCTCGTCGGGCGACTCGAAGCGCGACGCCGGGATGCCGACGAGCATCGGCAAGGGCGAGGGACGACTGAACGTGATCGCGTGGGAGGGATACGCGCAGCCGCAGTGGGTCAAGCCGTTCGAGAAGCAGACCGGCTGTCAGGTGAACGCCCGGTACGCGGGTTCCTCGGACGAGATGGTGAGGCTGATGCGCCGGGGCGGCGGCGCGCAGTACGACCTCGTGTCCGCCTCCGGCGACGCGAGCCTGCGCCTGATCCGCGACGGTGACGTTGCGCCGGTCAACGTCAACCTGATCCCCGACTGGAAGAACTTCATCCCGCAGCTCCGGTCCCCGCCGCAGAATACGGTCAACGGGGTGCACTACGGAGTGTCGTTGCAGTGGGGCCCGAACACGCTGCTCTACAACACCCAGAAGGTGCGCCCGGCACCGAGCAGCTGGTCGACGATCTACAGCCCCAGGTACAAGGGCCGGGTCACCGTCCCGGACAACCCGATCCAGATCGCCGACGCCGCCCTCTACCTGGGCAAGACGCGACCGAGCCTCGGGATCACGAATCCCTACGAGCTGACCGAGGAGCAGCTTGACGCCGCGGTCAACCTGCTCAAGCATCAGCGGCCTCTGATCGTCAAGTACTGGGCGCTCGCCTCCGATGAGATCGATCTGTTCAAGAGCGGCAGGGCGGTGATCGGCGCGTCATGGCCCTACCAGGCGATCACGCTCCGGGACGAGAAGGTGCCGGTGAAGGACCTCATCCCCAAGGACGGCACGACCGGATGGGCCGACACGTGGATGCTGTCGGCTCACGCCAGGCACCCGAACTGCGCGTACCTGTGGATGAAGTGGATATCCACCCCGAAGGTCCAGGCGGAGCAGGCGATCGCGTTCGGCGAGACTCCCGCGAACAGGCTCGCCTGCTCGGATATGGACAAGATCCAGAGGGGCGCGTGCGCGAAGTACCACGCCAATCGTCCGCGGTCCTACTTCAACTCGATCACGTTCTGGCAGACGCCGACGCAGGACTGTGGGAACGGGCGGAGCGACTGCACCGACTACAGCGAGTGGCAACGGCGATGGACACAGATCAAGGGGTGATCCGCGTGACAAGCAGGCGGACGCCGGATGCACGGCGAAAATGACGCTCACGCCACCCCACGCGCACGTCCGACCTGAAGGGACCTCGATGCCACTGACTGCCCTCGTCTCGTACGACGACACGCCGAGCGATCACGACGCGTTGATGCTCGCGCGGATCTTCGGCGCGTTCGGAGCTCGCCCGTTGCTCGTCTACGTCCGCCATGCCACCTTGAGCGAGAGCGCCCGCGAGGAGCTCGAGGAGGACGAGGCCCGCGCGCTGCTTGAGCGTGGCGCCCGGTGGCTCGGTGAGTGGAACATGCCCGAGACGACCCGGGTCGTCGTCAGCGCGTCGACCGCCGAAGGCCTGCGCCGGATCGCCGGCAGCGAGGGTGCCGACCTCATCATCTTCGGCTCCGAGCACCGCACGGCGCCCGGCCACATCGCGCCGCAGCGCTCGACGCAGATCCTGCTCGACGGAGGCCCGGCGGCCGTGGCGATCGCCCCGGCCGGCTACCGCTCTGACCGGGTTCCCCACATCAACACGATCGGGCTGCCCGCCCACGCCGCCGACGATGCGGCGCTGGCGACGGCCCGCGGGCTCGCGGAGCATCGGCACGCGGACATCGTCGATCACGGCCGCGGCGTCGACCTGCTCGTCATCGGCTCGCGGGCGGAGGCGCGGGTCGGACAGACGATGGTGAGCGCGCGGGCCCGTAACGAGATCGAGAGCGCGACGGCGCCGGTGCTCGTCGTCGCCCGCGGCGCGCCGCTGCGCTTCGCGGCTCCCGCTCCGGCGGGAGCCCTCGCCGATCGCGCCTGAATCCTGGCGCGGCTATCGTCGGCCGCGTGCGCACGCTGCTCATCTCCGATCTGCACCTCGGCACGCGGCTGGAGTACGACGTGCTGCGCCGGCCGGTGGCGCTCGAGCGCCTGCTCGCCGCGCTAGAGGGCGTCGATCGGCTGGTCCTACTCGGCGACACCGTGGAACTGATGGAGGGACGCCCGCAACAGGCGATGGCCGTCGCCGAGCCGGTGCTGCGAGCGATCGGCGGGGCGATGGGACCCGACGGCGAGATCATCGTCATCCCCGGAAACCACGATCGCCCGCTCGTGCGCGCGTGGGCGCGCCGGGCCGGCGAGGCACTCCTGCCGGACAGCGCCGTGCCCGTCGACGCGAGCCCGGCCCTCGCCCGGCTCGTGTCGTGGCTGGCTCCGGCGTCGGTGCGGGTCTTCTATCCCGGCGTGTGGCTCGACGAGCGCGTATGGGTGACCCATGGCCACTACCTCGACTGGCACCTGATGCCGGTCTCGTCATTCGGATTCGCGCGGGGGGCGCTCCGCCGGCTCCCGCGGGATGAGGTGCCCCCGATCGCGTACGAGACCGCGAACCGCCCGTCGATGACCCGCGCCACCCGCTGGCTGCCGCGCCCGGCCGCGACGCTCGTCGATGACTTCGCGATGCTCGTCCGCGCCTCGACGATGCCGCGGGAGCAGCGCCGACGCATCCTGGGCACGCGGCTGTCTCCGTTGACCGCGCACGTGCTCGGGGTCCAGATGCGCCGCGCGAGCATCCCCGCGCTGGCCCGCGTCGTGCACCGCCTCGGCATCAACGCGGAGTGGGTCGTGTTCGGCCATGTCCACCGCCTCGGTCCGCTTGCCGCCGATGACGTCACAGAATGGCGCGGTCCGGGCGGGCTGCCGAAGATCGTCAATACCGGCTCCTGGTTGTACGAACCGCTGCTCGTCCACCACGCACAACCGCCCCACCCGTACTGGCCGGGCGGGGCGATCGTGCTTGAGGACGGACGCGATCCGCGGGCGGTGGGTCTCCTTGACGACCTGCCCGCGGTCGCGCTGCACTAATGCCGCACTACTTGTGGTGCTTCTTCTTCGGCTTCGGTGCCTTGAAGGTCACCGACTTGCTCAGCACGTTGCCACGCTTGCCGCTCTGCGTCACACGCAGCGTGGTGTGCAACGTGCGGTACTTGGACAGCAGGCTCTTGCCCGTGCCGTTGAGCGAGATCTTGACGACCCGGCTCTGACCGGCCTTCAGGAACGTGCTCGCCGTCCCGACCGTCACGGTGACCTTGTGGCGCTTGAGCTTCTTCGCCCGGGCGCCGACGGCGACGATCTTCTTGCCGAGGAGCGTTTCGGTGACCGTCAGCTTGAACGACAGCTTGCACGAGTCGACCGAGTTGCCGCTGCACGACGCCTTCACGCTCGCCGTCGTGCCGGACACGCTCACACGACCAAACGACGCCTGGCCCGGCTTCGGAGTCGGCGGGACTGCGTTGGTCTTGAACGTCTGGTCCTGACCGACGGTCGGCCCGAAGTCGCTCGTCGCGACCACCCGGTAGTGGATCACCGTGTTCGCCGGCAGGCCGGTGAGCGCCGCTGAGAACGCCGACGGGCTGTCCGTTCGCTGTCTTCTGTGCCGGAGTCGTGCCGCCGTAGGCGGTCGTCGTACCGAACTGGAACGAGACGTTCACGGCCGCGCCGTTCGTCGCCACGTTTCCGTTGATGGTGGCTGAGCTCGTCGTGACGCTGCTCGCACCGCCCGTCGTCGGGGTTGCCGGCTGGTAGGCATCCGCGAACAGGCTGCAGCGGGCTGCGTCGCCGTTCGTGAACAGGAAGAACGGCGTCCCGAGCGCGCTGCCCTGACATGCCGCGCCGTCCTGCGTTGAACGGCGTTGCCGTGCAGCCGCTCGAGATCGGCGTCACGGACATCGGCCTGACCGGTGCCAGTCGCCAGTCGGACTCAGCGGCACGTCGCTCTCGTCGAGCACGAAGTCGGGTCTGCGGCGTCGACGAAGTGGCCCGAGGAACCCCTTGGTCACGCCGCCCCCGATGTCCTCACGCCACGAGACGTACGGCGTGTTGCCGGAGAACGTGATGTCCGGGCGCGTCGCGTCGTTGGCGTCGAGCGAGATCGGCTGGCCGTTGTTGGCGAGCTCGAAATGCGTCCGCGCCGGCGAGGCTGACGACACGAACACCTGATCTTGTACGACCGTGTCGAACGCTCTCGTCCCAGATGACCCACGGGACCGTGGGGTTCGCCGGCGACCATCGTGCCGGCGGCCACCCGCGGATCCTCGGCGTCGGTCGTCCCGGTGTTCTTGTTGAGCGAGCAGTTCGCTCGTCGGCGACATTCGAAGCCGCACACGCTGCCGAAGTGGTGTCGTGCCAGTCGCGTCCAGCAGCCCGCTGCCGGATTGCCCGACGGCGGTCCAGTTGAAGACCATCGACAGTTGCCGGTCGGCGTCGTTGAGCCGGGGCGACGCCCTTGGCGGCGAACACCATCTCGTTGTTGTGTCAGGCCACTGGTCCCGCTCACCGTGTTGTCCTTCTCGTACCAGACGACCCACGGCACGCCGTGCGTTGCGTGCCCGTGAACGCGATGTCTGGCTCGACGCCGTCCCGCGTCGGGTCGACGTTCATCGACTGGGATCGGCGTCGACGGACCGACACGTTCGACCCCGGTCTGCTGCCAGCAGAAGCCGCCGATGGCAGGGACGGTGACCGGCTATCGGGGACGCCGAGCGGCTTGACGCCGGTCGCAGTTCGCGGCGTCCGGACCCGATCGGCCTTGACCGTGAAGATCTGGTCCTTGCCGGCTACCGGGCGCGTCGCGTCGATCTCCTGCCACGTGACCCACGGGCCGGGCTTCGCCGGCGTCGGCGGCCGATCCGCCGGCCACCGACGGGTTCTCCGCGTCCTGGTTGGTGCGGATGTTCAGCGACGGGCACTGGCACGGTACGCTGCCGCCGTTCCCGCGACCCTGACCGGCGAAGATCCACTTCCCGGTTCGCGTCGTCGATGTCGTCGAACCGGCTGGCGAAGATGTTGTTGTTGCCGAAGCAAGTGCCGGCGTGCTCTCGTACCACGTCGCCCACGGCACGGTACGGCCAGTTCCGGCGAAGTCGATCGCCGGCGCCTCGCCGTCCTGGCCTTGGTCGAAGTTCAGCGAGCCGCTGAACGTCGGGCTCGCACTCAGAGCGCCCGCCGACCGTGCCGTTGCCGCGCGTCGTCCATGCGCCCGGACTCGCGAACGAGCGGGAGAAGATCTGATCGTGCCGCAGGTCGGCCGTTTCGTGCTGGCGGAAGATCGCCCACGGCACCGCCGGCTTTCCGGCGACCAGCGCCCCGCCGACCACGTCAGCGTTCGTCGGATCCTCCCCGCTGACCCCAAGCGCCGGGTTGATCCCGGCGGGCACGTCGTTGTTCACCTGGTCGGTGGGCGGCAGCTGCTGAAACGCCGCTGCCGAGCCCGCCGCAGCGAGCGCCACCGCCATGCTCGCCACTGCCACCCGCTTGCGCCTGATCGTGCGCATCTTCTCCCCTTTCGGTCCCCGGTATGGGGGTTCGACTCTAGGTACTTGAATCGCAGTACGGGGAAAAACGTCAGGCGGTTCGCGCAGATTTCGCCGTCGCCGTGAAAGTCAGTGCACGGGGGTCGCGGTCCCGATCAGCACCTTGCGTCCGGACGACACGGGATTCCCGTTCGCCTGCTGCTGGGTGACGGTCAGGGTGCGGAACTGAGTGACGGGAACGCCGGACCACAGCGTCACCTGGCGCGCATCGTTGAAGGTCCCGATCGGCACGAGGATGCCGGCGGCGTTCTTCAGCCATGCCTGGTAGTACCGGCCGTTCTGGAGATGAGGCAGTCCGGTGGCGCTCAGTTCGATCCGCCATCCGGACGCGGTCTTCGTGAGCGAGGCGTTGCCCTGGGCTCCCGGCGCGAGCGGGGTGCCGTGGACGACCATCGCGAACCGGAGCTGAGCCGGTCCGGAGCTGCCGCCGAGCGCGACCACGACCACGACCGCGATCACTGCGGCGGCGGCAGCGAGCGATCCGAACGCGATCACCGGCCGGCGGAAGAACGCGCCGAAGCGGGATCGCGACGGACGGTCGGGCGCCGGTGCCGCCGCGCGCGAGCTCGGCGCGCGTTGCGCGGCCGCGTCGGCGATCGTGCCCAGGATCCGGTCCTCCAGCCCGGGATCGGGCTCGTCCCACATCGCCGCCGAACTGAGCATCGAGCGCAACCCGTCAAGGTCCGCCCGATCGGCGTCCGACAGCGACTCGACGGGCTCGCCCGCGAGGTACGCGATCCGGTCGTCGTCGCTCGGCGTCACTCAGGGTCCTCTCTGTGTCTCGTAATACGGTAGATCAGGGTCATTCGGTTTCATTCCCGCAGGTAGGCGAGTTGTTGGGCGAGCCGGCGATGCGCGCGGAACGAACGTGACTTGACGGTGCCCACCGCCAGCTTCAGCTTGTCGGCGATCTCGGTATGCGTGAGGCCGTCGAAGTGCTGCAGACGGACGACGACCTGCTCATCCTCAGGGAGTTCCTGGACCGCCTCGCGCACCGCCCACGCGTCGTGCACGTCCTCGATGCCGCCGGGCGACGTGGCGAGCGCCGGGTCTCCAGGGGGCACGGCGTCGAGCGGATCGGTGGCGCGCAGCGCCTCACGCCGGTAGACGTCGATCGCGACGCGGCGGGCGATCGTCGCAAGCCACGGGCCGAGATCCCGCTCGGGGTCGACGGCGTCAGCCGCTCGCCAGGCCTTGAGAAACGTCTGCTGCGTCGTCTCCTCGGCGAGCGCCCGGTCGTTCAGGATCCGGAGCGCGACCGCGAAGACGAGCCGCCCGTATTGGCGATAGATGTCGCGGACGGCACCGGCATCGCCGTCGCGGAATCGTGCCCTGGTCTCCCGGTCAGCCACGGGCGGACGCTACCAGGGGCGAACCCCTCGCTCAGGTGTCCTGGAGCGCGAGATGGAGTTCGAGCACGTTGCCGGCACTCGTGCGCGCCCGGAAGCCGAGGCGGCGCAGCACCGCACGCGCCGGCTGGTTGTCCCAAACGGTGCTTGCGATCACGCGATCAAAGCCGTTGCGCCGCGCGCGATCGACGATCAAACGCGCGAGGAGCGTGCCGATCCCGATGCCCTGCATGTCATCGGCAACCTCGATCGCGAGTTCGGCGACCCGCGGATCTTGGGCCTGTCCGACGTATCGGCTCACGCCGATGATCGACCCGTCCCGTTTGTCGATCGCGGCGAGCGCCTCGTGCCGCAGGTGATCGACGTCCGTCAGGTAGGCGAGCTCCCGCGGCATGAGTGCGGGCTTCGGACCGTGGTACCGGCGGAACCGGGAGTCGGGACTGAGCCGGGCAAACAGGGCTTCGAATGCGTCGCGGTCGGTCGCCTCGAGCGGGCGGATCGCGAGGCGCTCACCCTCCGGCCAGACCGGAGCCGGCCGGAGACCGGATTCGGATGGTTGCCTAGGCATCGCACGAATCCGGCGACGTCGCGAGCCGTCCGCTGACACGAGTGCGCCGCACTCCGAGCAACCGGACGAGACCCCGGGCGCGCTGGGGCTGCGGCGTGGGCTCCTCGTTGCCGCGGGCAGCGCGGACATCGCGGGCGGCACGCCGTAGCTCAGCGGAATGCTCGAGGGCGACGATGCGGGTGAGGTTGGCGTTCACGGTGATCTCCTGGCGCGGGAAGGTGGGTGAGATCA
The DNA here is from genome assembly GCA_963850335.1 of uncultured Solirubrobacterales bacterium. GTDB lineage: Bacteria > Actinomycetota > Thermoleophilia > Solirubrobacterales > Solirubrobacteraceae > Palsa-465. The sequence goes on from CAWKKY010000007.1 coordinate 686,207, forward strand.
CATTGGCCTACGCCGTCTGAGCGCACATCGGGCATCTGCCTGATCTTTCGCCTTAGTTGCCACCCACGGGCGCTAAGGGGCCGTCGTTGGCCCGGTTGGCGCCGGGCGCAATAATCGACACGTGGTTGGGCGCGTCTCCAGTTCGAGGTTCGTGGGGCGTCGCGAGGAAGTCGCGGCGCTCGGGTCGATGCTCGCCCAGGCCCGGGACGGAGTCGGCACGCTCGCGCTGATCGCGGGCGACGCAGGACTCGGCAAGAGCCGGCTGATCTCCGAGCTGGCCGCGGGAGCGGAGCGCGACGGGATGACCGTGATGCTCGGTGAGTGTCTGCCGCTCGGCGATGGCGAGCTGCCGTACGCGCCGATCATGGCCGCGCTGCGTGCGTTGTTGCGCAGCGGAGACGCGGAGCGGGTCGAGGCCTGGCTGAGCTCAGGACGCAGCGAGCTCGCCATGCTCCTCCCGGAGCTGACCCGCGAGCGGGGTAGCCACGAGTCCCCGCCCGGCCAGCTGTCTCAGGGACGCCTGTTTGAGCAGTTGCTGGCGGTCCTCAGGGCGGCTGCCAGCGAGCGCCCGCTGATGCTCGTCATCGAGGACTTCCACTGGGCGGATCGCTCGACGCGTGACTTCCTGGCGTATCTCGTGCGGGCCGCGCGGCGGGAGCCGATCGCGCTGATCGTGACCTACCGGGCCGATGAGCTCCACCGGCGCCACCCGGCACGTCCGTTCGTGCTCGACCTCGAGCGCGTGGGCACGGCGACGAAGATCGAACTTGCGCCACTCACTCGGGCGGAAGTGCGCGAGCAGGTGAGCGCGATCCTCGATTCGGCGCCACCCCCGTTGCTGATCGACACGTTGCTCGAGCGCTCCGAGGGCAACCCGTTCTTCACCGAGGAGTTGCTCGCCGCCTCCCGTGGCGACACCCGTGAGCTCCCGCGCTCGCTCCGGGACATCCTGCTCACGAGGGTCGAGACGCACGATGCCGCTATCCAGGATGTGCTGCGGATCGCCGCGGTCGCCGGGCGTACGGTCGAGCACGCGTTCCTCGCCGCCGCGGCCAACGTGCCCGAGGCTGAGCTCAACCGTGCGCTGCGCGCCGCCGTCGATGACTTCCTCCTCACCCACGACTCGACGACCGCCCGGTATGCGTTTCGCCACGCGTTGCTGCGGGAGGCGATCTATTCGGATCTGCTTCCGGGCGAGCGCCGGTCGCTGCACGGCACGCTCGCGCAGACACTGTCCGAGCGGCCGGACCTCGCCGGCGGAGCCGCCCTTGCCGAGGCGGAGCTCGCGTACCACTGGTACGCGGCGGGAGAGCTTCCGACGGCGCTGCGGGCCTCGCTCGCCGCCGGGTTCGCCGCCGAGGAACTCCGAGCCCTCGGAGAGGCGTGGCTGCACTATGCCCGCGCGCTCGAGATCTGGGATCGACTGGAATCGGTCCCCGACGAGCTGCCGCTCGGTCGCTGCGATCTGCTGCGGCGCGCCGCCGACGCAGCCGTCCTCACCGGCGACGTCCGGAGCGGGCTGAGAATCGCCCGCGTGCTCCTCGCCGAGGTCGACGAGCAGCACGAACCGGTCGACGCCGCTCTCGCCCACGAGCGGCTCGGCCGGTACCTCTGGATGGACGGCTGCGGTGACGCGTCGCTGCCCGAGTACGCGCGCGCGGTCGAGCTGATGCCGACCGAGCCGCAGAGCGAACCACTCGCGTACGTGCTTGCCGCCGAGGGGCAGGCGCTGATGCTCTGCCACCGCTTCTCGGACTCCATCGTGCTCTGCGAGCAGGCGCTCGGGATCGCTCGGGCCGTGGGAGCCGAGGGCGTCGAGGCGCACATCCTCAACACGATGTGCGGCAATTTGACCGCGACCGGCGACCTGGACGGAGCCGTGCGCAGTGCCCGGGACGCGCTCGAGATCGCCCGGCGTCTGCGTCTCAGCGAGGAGATCCATCGCAGCTTCGTCAACGGCAGCGACGCGCTGCACCAGCAGGGGCGGCTTGAAGAGTCGATCGCGTTCGCCCAGCAGGGCGTCTCGAGCGCTCGCGAGTACGGCATGAGCGGCCACATGGCGGACTTCCTGGTTGGCGAGATCGCCGGCCGCCTGGTTGACCTCGGGCGCTGGTCTGAGGCCCAGGCGCTCCTCGACGACGTCGTCGATCGCGGCCCCACCGGCGTCACCGGCGCGATCGTCTTCCTCCAACTCGGGCGCCTGGAGATCAAGCGTTCAAACTTTGAGGCCGCCCTCGCCCTGCTCGACGAGGGCGCGGACCTCGGCAGCGGCAGCGGCTCAATGTGGCTCGGGCCTCACGCCGCAACGCATGCGTCGCTCGAGCTGTGGCGGGGCCGTCCGCGTCGCGCGGCGAGAATCGTCGAGGACTGCCTGGAGCAGATTGCCGACGCCGAGCACGTGTTCTTCTCCGGCGGCGCCTACATGGCCGGCGCCCGCGCCTACGCCGACCTGGCACAGGGCACGCAGCGCGACGCGGATGCCGCAGCGGCCAACCTCGAGCGCGTGCGGCGGCTGATCGCACAGCTCGATCGCGGGATCGCGATGTTGACAGTCTCGGTCTCGCCGTACGTCGCGGCCTACCGCGCGACGTGTGTCGCTGAGCTTGCGCGCATCGAGGCACCCGCCGATGAGGCGCCGTGGCGTGACGCGCAGGCGGCCTGGGAGGCGGCGGGCAACCCGTACGAGGCGGCCTACTGCACCTGGCGCCGCGCGGAGGCCCTCCTGACGGCCGGTGGCGGTTCGCGCTCGTCCGCCGAGCCACTCCTCCGGGAGGCCCACGCGTGCGCCCGCACGCTTGACGCGCGTCCGTTGCGCGAGCAGCTCGAGCTGCTCGCCCGGCGGACCCGTATCGACCTCGGCGTGCGCCTGGCCGGTGACGACGCCGCCTCCAATGACGTTGCCGAGTTCGATCTGACCGCGCGCGAGCTCGAGGTGTTCCCCCTCCTCGGTGAGGGCATGACGAACCGGGAGATCGCCGCCGAGCTATTCATCAGCGAGAAGACCGCGAGCGTCCACGTGTCACGGATCCTCACCAAGCTCTCGGTTCCGAATCGGGCCGCCGCGGCTGCCGCGGCCCAGCGGCTCGGTGTGGTGCGGGCGTCGCCTACGGCAGGATGAGGTGGCTGTCGCCGAACTCGTGCCATAGATATCCGCCGCGGAGTGCCTCCTCGTAGCAGCGCTCGAGCAGCTCGCGGCCGGCGATCGCCTCGAGCATTTCCAGGTGTGAGGCCTCCGGCTCGTGCCAGCCTGTGACGAGCCCGTCGACGAGCCAGACGCCGCGGTCGGGGGTGATCCGCACGTCGGTCCAGCCGCGGGCGCCGTGCCCCGCCCAGCCGTCCTGCTCGCTCATCGTTTCGAGCGCCCGCACGACCGTCGTGCCAACGGCAATGATCCGGCCGCCGCCGCGCTGAACCGCATGCACGAGCCCCGCGGTTGCGGTCGGCACGTCGTAGTACTCGGGGAACGGGCCCTCGGCGCGCTCCGGCGAGGAGACCCCGGTGTGCAGGGTGATCGGCGCGATCAGGATCCCGTGCGCCACGAGTCGCGTGATGAGCGCCTCGGTGAAGGGCCGCCCGGCGCTCGGCATCTCGGCGCTACCGGGCTCCACGGCGTAGACGTTCTGGTAGTCACGGAGCGGCCAGGGTCGCTCGACGTAGCCGTAGCGAATCGGCTCGCCATGATCCTCGAGAAACCCCTCGACGCTCCGCCCGCCAAGCCGCTCGAAGTGCGCCAGCATCAGCCGGTGCCCAGATCCATACGCGAGCGTCGTCGTCACCCGGGCACCGCGGGCAAGCATCAGCTGCTCTCCGTCGATGCCGTCCGACGGCCGTGCACCGTCGGCGCTGCGGACCTCGACGATGCGCCAGTCCGGACCGAGCGCGGGAGCCCGCGTGGAGACGTGGACGCGGGCCGCGGATCCGTCGGCTCGGCGCGCCCCGAGCGCTGCGGGCAGCGTCGCCGAGACGTTCACCACGAGCAGGTCCCCGGGCTCGAGCACCTCGGTCAGGTCCGAAAACGTCCCATGGGTGACGGTCTCCTCCTCACGCTCGGCGACCATCAGCCGGACCCCGTCGCGGGGCGTACCCCATGCCTCCTGCGGGGCGGCGGCCTCGAGGCCCGCCGGCAGCTCGAACGCGAGCGTGTTCATGCGGGAACCTCGACCTCCCGCGCCCGGTAGCGCCCGCTCGGCACCGCGCCCTCGATGAGCGTGAGTAGACCCGGCACGCTCTCCTCAGGAGGCGGGCGATCCGAGATGTCCTCGCCGGGGAACGCGTCCTGGTGCATCCGGGTCCGCATGTCGCCGGGGTCGACGGCGAGGACGCGGAGCGCCGGATGCTCGGCGGCGAGGATCGCGCTGAGCTGTTCCAGCGCGGCCTTCGACGAGCCGTAGCCGCCCCACCCCTCATACGGCTCGACCGCAGCGTCGGACGTGACGTTGATGATCGCGGCGCCGTCCGGCATCCTTGGCAGCGCGAGCTGGGTGAGCGCGAGTGGCGCGAACACGTTGACCTCGTAGACCCGCTGGAGCGTCGCCAGCGGATAGTCGGCGAGCGGCGGCTGCGGGCTCGGTCCGAGGATGCTCGCGTTGTTGGCGAGCAGGTCGATCGTGTCGCCCGCGGCGTGCAGCAGCGCGCGGCGATGATCCGGGTCGGCGATGTCCCCGGCGATCGCCGCGACCTCGGTGCGCTCGCCGAGCTCACGGGCGACGGCGTCGAGATCGCCGATGTGACGGGCGTCGATGACGAGCGCCCAGCCGCGGTCGGCGAGCGAGCGCGCGAGAGCGAGGCCAAGCCCGCGGGAGGCTCCGGTGATGAGTGCGAGTGGCATGCGACGACCGTACGCGTGTCGCGGTCTCGCTCTCCAGCGGCAATTGGTCCTAGGACTACCCGCTGATCAACCCGTCTCGGACGGCGAGGAGCGCCGCCTGGGTCCGATCGGTGACGCCGAGCTTGGCCAGGAGATGGCCAACGTGCGTCTTCACCGTCTTCTCGGAGATGCCGAGCTCGAACGCGATCCGCTTGTTCGATCGTCCGGCGGCGATCAACTCCAGGACCTCGCGCTCGCGGCGGGTGAGGCGCTCCGGCTCGGCGATGACGCGCGTCGCGCTGTCCGCGATCGCCTCGACGAGCCGCGCCGCGGCTGTGGGGTCGATGATCGTCTCGCCGCGCTGGGCGGCGTGAATCGCGCGGGCGAGCTCGGTCGGCTGGGCATTCTTGAGCAGATAGCCCGCCGCGCCCGCCTGGATCGCGGGCAGCAGGCGCTCCTCGTCAAGGAAGCTCGTGAGCACGATCACCCGGCATCGCGGCGCCTCGGCGCGCAGACGCCGCATCGCGCCGACGCCGTCGAGCTCGGGCATCACGAGGTCCATGAGGATCACGTCGGGGTCGAGCCGGAGGGCCTCGCGCACCGCCTCGTTGCCGTCCGCGGCCTCGCCGATGACGTCGATCCCGTCCTGGAGGTCGAGGAACGTCCGCAGCCCCTCGCGCACGACCGCGTGGTCGTCGACGAGCAGCACGCTCGTCATGCCGGCACCGTCAGCCGAACCGTCGTACCCGCGCCCGGAGCCGATCGGATCTCGAGCCGGCCGCCGAGTTCACGGGCGCGTTCCTCCATCGAGGTCAGGCCGAGGTGGCGGGAGCGCAGCTCGGCGCGCCGGGGCTCGAACCCGACTCCGTCATCGGTGACCTCGACGCCGTCGCCGCCAAGTCGGACGACGATCCGGCTCGCCCGAGCGTGGCGGACGGCGTTGTGGAGCGCCTCATGGATGATCCTCAGCAGCGCCAGGTCATACTCGCCCGTCCGCAGCCCGTTGTCGCCGCCGTTGCCCGCCGCGAACATCTCGTCGGCGATCAGCTCGACCTCGACGTTGTGGACCCGGCCGAGCATCTCGGCGGTCTTCTGCACCGTCAACTCCAGTCCGTCGCGCTCGAGCTCGGGCGGCCGGAGACCGAGGATCAGCGAGCGCAGTTCGTCGAGCGCGTCGCCGGCAAGCGCCCGCACGCGGTCGACCTGCTCGCGCGCGGCTGCCGGGTCGCGGTCGAGCTGCGTCGCCGCCGCCTCGGCGGTCAGCATCACGCTGAACAACTTCTGGCTGACGACGTCGTGGAGGTCGAGCGCGAGTCGGTTGCGTTCCGAGACGGCGGACAGCTCGCGGCTCTGCTCGTAGAGGCGCGCATTGGTGATCGCGATCGCCGCGTGGGCAGCGAGCACTCCGATCAGCTGCTCGTCGGCCTCGTCGAACGTCGCGGCGGCTTCCTTCTCGGTCAGGTAGAAGGCGCCGATCACCTCATCCGACGCGACGATCGGCACGCCGAGGAACGAGCGCATGTTGGGGTGCCCGCGCGGCCACCAGCCGCGGAACCGCGGATCGGTGTGAATATCGGTCGTGCGAAACGGCTGTGCCGTCTCCAACATCGCGCCGAGCATGCCGTGCGTGCGGGGGAGCGGTCCCATCGCGTCGATCAGCTCGTCGCTCATGCCGGCGACGAGGAATCGCCGGAATCCGCCGTCACCGTCCGGGATCCCGATTGCCGCGTAGCGTGCGCTCGCCAGGTCGCGTGCTGCGTCGACGAGTCGCTGGAGCACCTGCTCCACCGACAGCTGCGAGGTGACAGCCAGGACCGCATCGCTGACCGCCTTCAGGCGCAGGATCATCGAGTCGGACACCGACTTCACGATACTTTGGAGGGGTGCCCAAGCTGTGGTTCTGGACAATGGTGCTGATAACGGTGTTCGTACTCGCGGGCATCGTGATCGCGATCACGCGACTGGCGTAGGCCGTGTTTGCGTCGATACTTGTCGGAACTGACGGGTCGGACACCGCGACCACCGCTGTGCACTACGCGATCGATCTCGCCCGCGAACTCGGTGCCCGGCTGCTCATCGTCAGCGCCTATGAGACGGTTGCCCAGCCGCGCCTCAGCAAGGCGGCCGTCGAGGTGCCGAAGGATTTGCAGTGGATGGTCAACCCGCGTGACGAGGTGCTCGCGATGCTTGACGACGCGAAGGGCGACGCCAACACGGCCGGCGTCGCGCAGGTGGACACGTTCGCGCGTCAGGGGGACGCCGCCGACGCGATCCTCGACGTCGCCGAGGAGCAGCGCGTCGATCTGATCGTCGTCGGGAACCGGGGGATGACCGGGGCGAAACGGTTCCTGCTCGGCTCGGTGCCGAACAAGGTCTCGCACCACGCGCCGTGTTCGGTGTTGATCGTCCGGACGACCTGAGCGTGGCTCAGCGCCGCGCGGCGGTGCCGAGCTTGGAGGTCGCCGCGCCCGCGTCGAGCAGCCCGTAACCGTAGGACTGGTTCGGCTTGGTGCCGCCGAGGGTCTGCGCGGTCTGCTCGAGGTGTTTGAGCACCGCGTCAGGACTCGGATGGCGCCCGATCACGCCGCTCGCGATCACGAGCGCGGCCGCGGCCGCAACGTGCGGTGAGGACATCGAGGTTCCGTACCAGCCGCTCGGGTAGCCGAACCGCTGCGGGTGCGACGGATCGAAGAACGTGATCTGGGAGATGTCCGGAAGGTTGCGGCCGGCGTGGCAGTTGGAGTCGGTCAGCAGCGTCGTATCGTCGCCGCCGCCGGGCGCGACGAGATCCAGCCGTGCACCGCCATTCGAGTAGTCCGCCAAACAGCGGTCCTTCGTCGTCGCCCCGACCGAGATGACCGCGGGCGCGCGGGCCGGGTAGGCGACCTGCTCGACGCCCTCGTTGCCGGCGGCGGCCACGACGACCACGCCCCGGTCGTGGGCGAAGCGGATCGCGGAGATGATGTCCGGAATGTCCGAGGAGGTGACGTCGAGCGAGAACTCGAGGCTCAGGTTGATCACCTGGGCGCCGTGTGTCGCGGCGTAGCGGATGCCGCGGGAGATCGTCGCCGCGTCCCCGGTGCCGTCGGCACCGAGGATCCGCACCGGCATGATTGACGCCCCGTACGCGAGACCGGTCAGGCCGTAGCCGTTGTTCGTCGATTCGGCGACGGTCCCGGCCACGAACGTGCCGTGCCCCTCGCGGTCGAGCGGGTACTTGTTGTGGCTGACGAAATCGTACGGAGCAACGAATTTCGTGCGGCCGAAGTCCGGCGACTTCGTGAACTGTTTGTAGTTCCGGAACGCCACGCCGGTGTCAAGAATCGCGATCGTGACGCCCTTCCCGCCCGGTCGGTGATCGGCGATGAGATTCGCCCATGCCGCTGGGGCGTTGACGCCGGCCCCGGGCAGGAAGTTCCACTGCAGGCGCTCCCACCCCGCCCGAAGCCTCGCCCGGCCGGGATCATTCGGCACCCACGAGCCGCTCGCGTGGGCGAGGTAGTTCGGCACCGCGTAGGCGACGCCGCGTTGGTGGCGGAGTTTGCGCAACGCCTGCGTCACCGTGACGCCGGGCTTCAGCTTCACGACCTGCGTGTCCGGGGCGGGTGACGGCGCCACCTGGGTCGTCTCGGTGCCCGTGGCACGCGCGACGTTGGCCGTGACCGCGCCGGTCGGCTGTTGTGCGTAGCCGACGATCACCTGGCCGGGGACGTAGTCGGCCGCGCCCGCGCTCCCGGGCGCCGCGATCAGCGCGGCCGCGGTGGCGAGCCCGGCAAGGGCAGAGATGAACGAGCGTCGGGTACGGAACATGCGGTGCTGGAACGGTCGGGTCGAGTTGGCCTTGAGCAGAACCGTTCCCCGCAGTTAAGACAGGCGCGAGACCCAAAAGTTCCGTGGAACAACGGTAGCGACGGTTGGATTGGCCGTTTGTGAGCAATTTCATGCTTATATGTCTTGACAGCTATATAAGCAATCAGGCATATTACGATCCATGATGGCGTTCGACGTCCTGGCGGAGCCCCACCGTCGAGAGATCCTGGAGCTGCTGCGCCGCGGAGAGCGGCCGGTCGGAGAGCTCGTCGGGGCCCTCTCGCTGAGCCAGCCCGCCGTGTCCAAGCACCTGCGGGTTCTGCGTGACGCGGGGATGGTCGACGTCCGGGGAGAGGCCCAGCGGCGCCTGTACCGGCTGCGACCGGAGCCCCTGCGCGAGGCGGATGAGTGGCTCGCCCCGTACCGGGCGATGTGGACGGCCGGCCTCGACGACCTCGAACGCCATCTCGACACGATGAGCGACTGATTGGGAGGGGTTCCGCGATGACGGAATACGGTGAACTAGAACAGACGCGCGACGGGCGCTGGCAGCTCCGCTTCGAGCGGCGGCTCCGTCATGGCGTCGAGACGGTCTGGCGGGCGGTGACCGAACCGGAGCACCTCGCCGCCTGGTTCCCGACGACGATCGACGGCGAGCGGGCGGCGGGGGCACGGCTGCGGTTCACGTTCCCGGGTGGGGAGGCCGAGCCGATGGACGGCGTCATGCTCGCCTTCGATCCGATGTCGTTGATGGAACTCAGGTGGGGTCCGGACACGGTGCGGATCGAGCTCGAGCCGATCTCATCCGGAACGCTGTTGCGACTGCTGGCCGTGCTCGAGGACCGCGGCAAGGGCGCGCGGGACGGCGCGGGTTGGCACACGTGCCTCGCCGCGCTCGGCGCGCACCTCGACGGGGCACCGCCCGAGGAGGCCCGGGGCGCGATGGACGGGTGGAGGGACGTCCGCGATCACTACGTCGACGCATTCGGTCCGGAGGCGGCGACGATCGGACCGCCCGAAGGCTTCGAATAGGGAGCTCCCCGCGGTAGGTTGGCGCCTCGGGAGGTCCACGACCAGGAGGTGCAGCATGAAGGGTGCCCTTGTCCACGGCCGACGCACCGCGGCATTGGCCGCCGTCGCCGTCGCCGTTGTCGCGGTCGGGGCCGGCCTGGCTTTGGCGGCCGGATCGTCGTCGACGATCACCGCATGCGCGGTGAGGCGAACCGGATCGCTGCGGCTGGTCGGTCGTGGCCGACACTGTCTTCGCTCGGAGAAGACTGTGCGTTGGAACCAGACCGGACCGCGGGGGCTGACCGGGGCGCGCGGGCTCACCGGAGCGCGCGGTCTGACCGGACCGCCCGGGACACCGGACACCTCGAACTTCTACTCGAAAACCCAGAGCGACGGACGCTATCTCGGGCTCCATTCGACCGCGGACAACGCCGGGCAACTGGGCAACGTCGCGCCGAGCGGGTACGTGCAGAACGGCTCGTTCTTCGGTCACATGACGCTCCGCTTCCTCTCCCAAGACGTGGCTGCCGGCGACTCCAAGGAGTTGTATCCCGCGATTCCGTCTGGAGTGCTGCAGGCAACCTGCTCCGACCCGGCGACCAGCGCGACGCTCCACTACACGTTCGAGAGCGGGACCGGACACGTTGAACGGACACACGCCGGCACCACCGTCTACGGCACGTCCGACACGCCCCTGGCCACCTCGTTGAACGACCATGTCGACTACCTAGTCGACTACAGCGACGGCTCATCGGCGCAGTTTCAGGTGTGGGTAGCCAACGGTCCAGACGGACAGACGGTGTGCCGCTTCCGCATCGTGGCGACGCTCTACGCCCCGTAGCTGCGTCCAGATGCCGGCCGAGACCGCCTCTGCGGACCCGATCCACCCGGCGCGCGCTTGCGGATCTGGCTTTGGGCGTTGGGGTGAATAGCTCACCCAAACGCCCAAAGCCAACGCGGGCGGTACCGTCGTGGTCGATGCCGAGTGCACACTTCTTTCCCCGCGACGAATACTTCATGCGCCTCGCCCTGCGCGAGGCGGAGCGAGCGCTCGAGCACGACGACGTCCCAATCGGGGCGGTGGTCGTCAAGGACGGCGAGGTGATCGGGGCCGGCCACAACGAGCGCGAGCTGCGCTCGGATCCGACGGCTCACGCGGAGATGGTGGCGCTGCGCGAGGCCGCCCGGGTCCTCGACAGCTGGCGCGTGCTCGACTCGGTCATGTACGTGACGCTTGAGCCGTGCGCGATGTGCGCCGGGGCGATCATCCTCGCTCGGGTGCCCCGGGTCGTCTTTGGTGCGGCTGATCCGAAGGCCGGCGCCACCGGCAGCGTGATCAACGTGCTCGACCTCTCAGAGCTCAACCACCGCCCCCAGGTCCAGTCGGGCCTGCTCGCTGAGGAGTGCGCGGACCTACTGCGCGCGTTCTTCGCCGAGCGCAGGAAGTAGACCGTCGCCGGGCGTCAGCGACGCGCGGGCTTCTTCACGCCGCGCAGTTGGGCGACAATGCCGACGAACGGCAGCAGGATGACCACAGCAGATCCGCGGTATCTCAACGCCAACCCCGCTAGGAGACACATCCATGAACGACAAAGACACCCTGCTGGTGATGGCGGCGTCATACGACGACTTGGCAGACGCAGAGGTGGACTACGAGGCCATCAAGGCGCTCTACTACGAGGTCAAGACCTCTCACGACTTCGACGCCGCCGTCCTCGCCCGTGATGAGAGCGGCGAGGTCAAGGTCGTCAAGAAGCATGAGCAGCCCACCCGCCATGGAGCGGCGCACGGACTCGGCTGGGGACTCGCGGTCGGGGCTGCGTGTGCCCTCTTCCCAGCCGTCGGGCTCCTCGGTGGCCTCGTCGCCGGAGGCAGCGCCGGCGCGGCGATCGGCGCGGTCACCGGCCACGTGACGGGCGGCATGGCCGACTCGGACCTCAAGGCGCTAGGTGACGTGCTCGGTCAGGGTCAGGCCGGTCTGATCGTCGTCTACGCGACGAATATGTCCGACCAGATCGCGGCCAACATCAAGGCCGTCAATCGCGCGGTATCGCAAGAGATCGATGCCAACGCCGACGAGCTCGCGGAGCGGCTCAAGGAGGCCGAAGCCGCCAGCTGACGCCGCCCGATCACAGGGTCGGGATGGCGTTCGTCGTCTCAGGGTCCCGGTCGCTACGCACGCGACCTCACCGCAGCCCGGATCGCTCGATGATCGCCGCGGTCAGCTGGATCGTGAAGGACAGGACGATCACCAGCAGTGCGGCCAGCCCGTCGTCCCTCCCGACGGCCTTACTCGCCACGACTGCGACGGCCACGAGCACCACAACGCGCGTCATGCGATAGGCGATTCGGAGCGATGCTTGGTGCACCACATGGCTCAGGGAGGTTGCATAGCGCTCGACGGCGACACCGAGGCCCCTGACCAGGATCCATGCCGCGGCACCGATCAGGTAGCCGAGCGCGGGCGTGCCGACCAGGAGCAGGATCGGAGCCGCACCCACCACGAAGGCGACGTCATACGGGATCGCGCGTGATTGCGAGGGAGCCGAGGCGGTGCTCATAGGACGTACGCGATCAGTCCAGCGACCAATCCATAGAAGAAGACGGCCTCGGTCAAAGCGAACCCAAGCCACTGGATGCTCGTGATCTCGTCGCGCATCTCGGGCTGGCGGGTGACGGACTCGATGACCTGTCGGAAGATCATCCCGATGCCGACGCCGGCGCCGATCGCGCCGAGCCCACCGCCGATTCCAATGGCGAGCGACCGTAGACCGGCCTGACCGGCGTTGGTGAGCGACGACGCAGTCGCCGCTCCGAAGTTGATGAGGTGTGTAAGCACGGCGATGTTCCTTGTCAGAGAGACGGGCAGGGGTGAAGACGTCGGCCGGCGCGCGTCCGCTGACGCGCGCCGGTTACACAGAGGCAGCGGACGCTGCGTTTAGCTACTATGCGCTGTCGTAGCTACGCCGTGGTGTTAACGAAACCGCCGGCCTCCGTGGTGGCGGTGGTGCCGATCGTTGGCGAGCGACTGGTCGGTGACGTAATTCGCGACCTGGCCTCCGAGGGTCTGTCCGGCATCCTCGTCGTAGCGGAAGTGCTGGCCGGCGACGATCCGGCTGGCGTTGGCCTCGGCCGCCGCCTGCGAGAAGCTCACGAACCATCGGGTGATGCCGACCGAGGCGTTGCTCAACGAGAACGAGAACACGTCGGTGCGGAAGAAATCCTCGAGCACCGTGGCCGCGGCCTGGCTGAACTCGGCGTGAGCGCCCGGGTAGCTGGGATCGTTCGCCGTGTTGGCAAGCGGGACCCAGGCAGGATCCGACGTCGTGGTCGGGTTGCCCTGGTTGGCTGCGGTGATCGCAGTGATCGGACGCCAGCGGTGGTAGGTGTACTTGGCGTCATAGAGCGTGATCGCGCTGTCGGCGAGCGTCGCGTCGAGGACGGCAAACATCCTCGCGTTCTGCTCAAGGCTGTTCCGGAACGCAATGCCGGCCTGGTCGGCGACCTGATTCCAGACGACCCATATCGGTGCCGCTCCCCAGAACTTGCCGACGGCCGTCTGATCGGCTGTCCGTGTCGTACTGCCCAGCTCGCCGAGGGAGTGGACCTCGTTGAAATCCTGCGCGTACCGCGCGCTGGTCAGCGCGGGCGGCCCCGGCGGCCGGAACTGGCTGGGGCTGCGGAGGACGAACGGCTTGACGTGGGCCGTCTGCGTGAACGCGGCTGGCGTGAACGTCGGCGGCGTGAGCTGGTATTCGCCCGGCCCGGTCAGGGGCGTGAACACGGGCGGCGTCGCAGTGGCACCGTCCCCGGCACGTGCGGCGAGCACGGCGTTTGCCACGCGCTGCCCAAATCGAATGCCCTCCTGCACGCGCCAGCCAGATCCAATCTGAGCGAGCGAGCTCTGGTAGAAGGCGTCGATCGTCGCCTGCTGAGTGGGCAGGAGGGCATCGAGTGCCCTGTCCGCCGCGGCAGCGACGGCAGCCGACTGCGACGCGTCACGCGGTCCGCGCGCGTCGACCAGCAACGGCCGCCCCTCCCGCTTGATGCCGTTGACGGCGTCGAACTCCGCGATCTGGGCGATCGCCATGGTGCGGGTTGGGTGAATCGTGGCGGGCTGGGCCCCCGGAGCGACGAGAACCTTCTGCAACTCCTGATTCCACTCGATCACCTGGTCAGGCTGGCCAGCAACCAGGGGGCCATGGCCAGGGCGGTGTCGGTGTTTCGACGGCCGGGCGGTGGCCACGCCGGCCATCGCCACGCTCACGATCACGGCCGCGAGCGCGGAAACGACGGAAATACGCTTGAGCACGGAAGCTCCGATCTGTTGATGACTACGGTGTGTAGTAGAACTACGCGGCGTAGTAGATCAATGACCCATCGTCTTGTCAACTACTAGTTCGCGTAGTAACATGCTGGCAGCCCCAAAACCTCCGGAGGAAGCAGATGTCGAGCACCAGAACGCCGCGTACCGAGAAGGCGGCTTAGCGTCGTGGCCCCGTCTTCAGCCGGGATCGAGATTGACGTCCCTCCGCCACTGCACGAGCTCGAAGAGGAGGTCATGGAGGAGGTCTGGCGTCACGCCGAGATCTCCGTCAGGGAGATCCGAGAGGCAATCAACGCCCACAGCTCGCGAAAGCGCGCCTATACGACCTACATGACGATCATGGCGCGGCTCACCAACAAGGGCCTGCTCGAGCGCAGGCGAAGCGGCAAGACCGATATCTACCGTCCGGTGTACACGCGCGAGCAGTTCTGTGATTTGCGCGCGCGGGCCGAGCTTGACTCCCTCGTCGACCAGTTCGGCGACGTGGCGCTGGCCCACATCGCCCGGCAGATGGCCCAACTGGACCCGCAACGCCGTCGATCTCTCCAGCGCCTTGCACGCCAGGCGTGACAACGCAGACCGAGAGGTGTTCGCGCTCGCGCTGGCGCTCGGCGCGGGCGGCCTGATCGTCGCCAGTAGCGCGGTGACCACCGCGGCGTCGGCGGTACTCGGGCGGTCGCACGCCGCCGGGGCCGTCGTTTTGGCCGGCATCCGCTTCAGCTACCCCGCCGTCAACGGCGCCGGATTGCTGCTGCTGACGCTCGCCACGCTCGGAGCCTTCGCGGTGGCCCTCGCCGTGCACGCGTGCTGGCAACAGCGCCGGCACTACCTCCGGTTGATCAGCCAGCTGCGCCCGGTCGAGCGACTCCACCAAGACCGCCGGGTCAACGTGTTCGCTGACCGGCGTCCACAGGCGTTCTGCGCCGGCTATCTCCGTCCCGCCGTGTACGTGTCGCGGCGGACCGTCGAGTTGCTCTCGGACGCGGAGCTGGGGGCCGTCCTGGCGCATGAGCACCATCACCGGCGCGTCCGCGATCCCCTCCGGCTCGCGTGCGTCCGAATCCTCGGCGATGCGCTGTTCTTCGTCCCGGTGCTGAGGCGGCTGTCCGACCGCTACGCGGACCTGGCCGAGCTGAGCGCGGACCGCGCGGCGGTGCGGGCCAGCGACGGCGAGCAGGCGGCGCTGGCCTCGGCACTGCTGGCGTTCGACGAAAGCGCTCCGCCGGGGTCGAGCGGGATCTCGCCTGAACGGGTCGACTCGCTGCTCGGCGAACCGATTGGCTGGCGGCTTCCGCTTGGTCTGCTCGCCGCGTCGATTGGCGGGCTCGCGGCGCTCGGGCTGTTGATCTGGGAGGTCAGCGGTTCGGCCTCCGTGCACGCGTCGCTGAACCTGCCGATCATCTCGGCTCAGCCGTGCCTGGTCGTGAGCACGTTCGTCCCCCTCCTCGCGTGTCTGCGGGTCGTGGTGCGAACCGTCAAGCGGATGCGGCCCGCCGGGCGGGACGGGGTGAGGGTCGCCGGGCGCCGCCCGTGACGACCTAACTAGACGCGACGGGTACGCGCGAGCCCGCGCAGCAGCGCTCCAAAGACGCTGTGGTGCACGGGATAGAGCAGGTACCAGTACAGGAGCCCGACGAAGCCGCCCGGGTCGAAGATTGTCGTCTGGCGGATCTCCGTCTCGTCGGCGTGCGGCTGGACCTCGAACTGAAGCCAGAGGCGCCCGGGCAGCTTCATCTCAGCCGCGAGCAGCAACTTCCGCCCGGGCCCGACCCGCTCGACGCGCCAGAAGTCAACCCGGTCGCCGACTCGGAGATCGTGCGGATGACGCCGTCCGCGCCTGAATCCCTCTCCGCCGCGGAGCCGATCGAGGAGGCCGCGCATCCGCCAGAACCAGTCGACTGAGTACCAGCCGGTCGTACCGCCGAGCCGCTGGATCCGCGCGAACGCCTCGTCCGGACCGCCGCGAGCGGCCATCGCTCGCGAACTCACCCGGCGGCGCCCAACCGGAATACCGCCCCAGCGCGGTCCGGGCGAGAGGGCCGGCGAGCCCGACCACTCCATCTCGGCGAACTGGTGGTCCTCATGGCGAAGGGCACCCGCGACAGCCGCAGCGATGCCCTGCGGCTCAACGGCAAACGCCTCGCCGGCGGAGTGCTCTTCGACCACTGTCGCGTTGCGCAAGGCTCGTCGCCATCGACGCCGCGATCTGCCCATACAGCGGAACGCGCGCCAGCGCCAGGCTCGAGACCCGGGGTGTGATCAGCTCGGTCGGGATCACCCGCCGGCGGAGCTGCCGCTGCCGGGCGTACTCGCGCATGAGCTCGGCGTAGCTCACCCGGTCGGCGCCGCCGATCTCCACGATGCCGCCCCGCGGCGCCGGAGCCGTGATCGCGGCCACGAGGTACTCGACCACATCGTCGATCGCGATCGGCTGAGCCGCGGTTTCGATCGCCCGCGGTGCGGGGATCGCCGGCAGGTGCTCAACGAGCGCACGGATCGTCTCGAACGATGCGCTGCCCGCCCCGATCACGATCGACGCGCGGAGCTCGATCGTCGGGATCCCAGACGCTCTGAGGATTGATCCGACCTCATGACGGCTGGCCAGGTGCCGGGAGAGGTCCTCGCCGGATCCGAGGCCGCCGAGATAGACGATCTTGCCGACGCCGGCCCGCCGGGCGGCGTCGGCGAAATTCAGCGCGCCGCGGCGGTCGAGCTCGTCGAAGTGGGGGGCGGAGCTCATCGAATGCACGAGGTAGTACGCGGCGCCGACGCCGTCGAGTGCATCCGCCAACGACCGAGGTTCGAGCACGTCGCCGGTCACGACCTCGGTGTGCGGACCGACGCGCCCGGCGAGCGCGTCGGCACGCCGGGTCAGGCACCTCACCGACAGGTTCAGCGTCTCGAGCCGAGCCAGCAGGTGGCTGCCCACGTAACCGGTGGCGCCGGTGAGCAGGATGCGCTGGGAATCGGCCCGCCTCATGACGCGGTGAATCGTACTACTAGGGTGCGTCGTAGGCAACGCGCGAATATCTGCCACGGTGCGTAGTAGTTATGAGCCACCTCACGTCACTTCCCCTCGCCGCGATCACCCATCTGACTGCGGGTCGCGCCCAGATCGGCACCTCGCTGAGCTTCCACCTGTTCTTTGCGGTGGTCGGGGTCGGACTACCGCTGATGATGCTGATCGCCGAGGGGGATGCACCTGCGCACCGGCGATGACGTGTGGCGGGCGCTGGCCAGACGCTGGTCGAAGATGTTCGCCGTTCTGTTCGCGGTGGGCGCCGTGTCGGGCACGATCATCAGCTTCGAGCTCGGCCTGCTGTGGCCGCGGTTCATGGCCTATGCGGGCGGGATCATTGGTCTGCCGTTCTCGCTTGAGGGTGCGGCGTTCTTCATCGAGGCGATCTTCGTCGGCATCTACCTGTACGGCTGGGATCGGCTGTCGCCGCGCCTCCACTGGCTCTCGGGCATCCCGATCGCGCTCGCCTCAGTCGGTTCGGCGTTCTTCATCTTCACCGCCAACGCGTGGATGAACGCGCCGCGCGGATTCCAGCTCGATCATGGTCATGTCACGCACGTCGACCCGCTGGCGGCCATGTTCAACCCGGCGTGGGCGACCGAGACCTCGCACATGGTGCTCGGCGCGTACCTCGCGACCGCGTTCGGAGTGGCGGCCGTGTATGCCGTCGGGATGCTCCGCGGCCACCGCGACGCGTATCACCGCAAGGCGATCGCCGTCGCCATGTCCTCGGCCGCCATCCTTGCCCCGCTCCAGGTCGGCGTCGGCGATCTGCTCGGCCGCACCGTCGCGCATAACCAGCCGGCGAAGCTCGCCGCGATCGAGGGCGTCAACAAGACCGAACGTGGCGCTGGCCTCAACGTCGGCGGCATCCCGGTTCCGGGCCACGTGCCGATCCTCAACGTGAAGGTCCCCCATCTCCTCAGCGTGCTGGCGTTCGATCGGCCGAACGCGACTGTCCGGGGGTTGAACTCGTTCCCCAAGGCCGACCGTCCGCCGTTGACCGGACCAGTGCGCCTCGCCTTCATCGGGATGGTCGGGATTGGAACCGGGCTGGTCGGCATCGGGCTCTTCTACTGGCTGAGGCGTCGACTGGGCGGTCCCGGACCCGAGGACCGCATCATTGCTCGGCTACGCGACGCTCAACGCCGCATGGATCAACGAGCTCGTCAGCGGATCGCTGCTCGCCGTTCTGTGCCTCGCCGCCGCCGGGGTACGCCGACCCGCAATCCGACGTCGCCACGCGCCGACGAGACAGCTACGATTGCGAGTAGCAGATGGCCGACGCGACGCACGCACACGCGGGGTTTGAACTCGGGCGCCCGGCGCGGACCGCCGCTGCCCGCGTCTCACGCGCCGGGCTGCTGCTGGGCGGGCTCGGGCTGCTCGCGTCGTTGTTTGTGATCGTTCGGTTGTTCGAGGCGTGGCGTCTCGCGCCTAGCGCGGGCTCGCACGAGGTCTCGTTCCTTGGTGCGACGCTCGCGTATCCGGCCGCCAATGCAGACGCGCTGGTGATCCTCGCGCTCGCGGTCGTCGGGTTCGCCGCGATCGCAATCGCGCTCCTGGCGACGGCCCGCGAGATCGCCGGCGCACTCCGCCTCAGCCGCCGCCTGAAATCCGCCCGGCCGCTCTCGCGCCACGGCGCGCTGATCATCGAGGACGAGGTCCCGCGCGCGTTTTGCGCCGGGCTGATCCGACCACGTACCTATCTCTCGAGCGCCGCCCTCGGCCTCCTCGATGACGATGCGCTTGATGCGGTGCTCGCGCATGAGCGCCACCACGCCGAGCGTCGCGATCCGCTGCGGTTGGCGACGATGCGCGTCATCGCCCGAGCCCTGTTCTTCCTGCCGCCGCTGGCGGCGCTCGCCCGTCGGCAGCTGTCGCTGGCCGAGCTGAGCGCCGACGAGCACGCGGTCCTCACGAGCGCCGGCGGCCGCCCCGCGCTGGCCCGGGCAATGCTCGCGTTCACCGAGGCGGGCCCCGGCGGAGATGGAGTGGGCATCGATGCGGCGCGCGTCGACCACGTCCTCGGCGAGCCCGTGAACTGGCGATTCCCAGCTGTGCTGTGCCTCGTCGTGGCGTTCGGGATCACGCTGATCGCCGCCGTCGCCGTGCTCGCCGGTAACGTCGCGACGGGGAGCGCCACGCTCGCGCTGCCGGTCGTGTCTCGCCAACCCTGCATCGTCGTGCTAGCGATGATTCCCGCCGCCATCGCGTTGCTCGGCGGGTATGCCGTAACCGTGAAGCGAGCCCGCACGAGATGAGTCCCCGCAAGCACAAGGCGCCCGCGGCGCCCCCGGCGCTCCACGAGCTCGAGGCCGAGATCATGGAGGAGGTGTGGCGCCAGGGCGACACCAACGTCAAGCGCGTGATGGAGGCGCTCAACCGCAAGGCGAAGCCACCGCGCGCCTACACGACCTACATGACCGTGATGCGCCGACTCGACGATAAGGAACTGCTCTCGCGAACGCGCGACGGGCGGGCTGACACGTATTCGCCGCGGCTCACGAAAGAGCAGTATCAGCAACGTCGGGCGGGCGCAGAGGTGCAGGGCCTCGTCGACCAGTTCGGCGACGTCGCGCTCGCCCAGTTCGCGAAGAGCATCGGCGAGCTCGATCCGGCCCGGCGACGGCAACTCCGGCGCCTGGCCGACAGCGATCAGTAGCCCCGGGTCACGCTGGCTCTGAGCGCGACGCCGCTCGCCGGCTCGTCCACTCAGACCACGGGACAATCCCGAGCTCCGGAGCTGGCGGCTCATCGAGCATCGCCAGGTACTCGAGGAGATGACCGTCGGGATCGCGGAAGTACACCGCGGCCGCCGGCATCCAACCGAGGACGCTCGGCTCTGTCGTTTCGGCCTCAAAGAACGAGAGCGGCACGACCCGTTGGGAACGGAGGCGATCGCAGGCTCCGAGGACGTCCTCGAGCGTGACCGTGAACGCTACGTGCAACAAGAGACCCATGGGTGCGGAGCCGAGCGACCACAGCCCGAGCATCGCCTCGCCCGGGCCGCCGATCCAGAAGAACGCGGCGCCGCGCTCGGGCAGGTCGAGCGCGAGCGGCAGTCCGACGATGTCGCGATAGAACGCCACGGCGCGATCCATATTGCGCACCGTGAGGTGCGTCTCGAACAGGCCACGGACCGGGACCGGGTCAGGCATGTCCATCCATCGTCGCACGCCCGCCCGCTGACGGCCACTGACATGGGTGTATGGTGGAGCGCGCGGCTCGCTCCAATCCTGGCGAGCGTCTGTTCCGGCTCCAGCTTCCCGGCCCGGTATGGGTCGTGCGATAGCAAGGCCCATATGTGAACGTAGGCGCCAGGAGCAACCCATCCGTTTCACCGGAGCGTCCCATGAAGGTCGCCTGCGAGCCGCGAGGCCGTCTGGCTTGGCGCTGGCGCGTCGAGTCGCAGTCGTCCTGCTCGTGTCGCTCCCGTCACTGGCCCTCCTGCTTCCGGCGAGCGCCGCGGCGACGTCTGACACGACGATCGGCTTCGATGGACTGGCCGGCGGTGCCGCCGTGACCAATCAGTACGCGTCTGCCGGAATCACGTTTGGCCGAGCCTCCGACCACGGGTTCAGCTTGGGCAATTCCGACTGCGGGCCCCCGGAGGCAGTTGCCGATCCACCCGACGCGCGTTCGGCGCCCAACGTCGTGAGCGCGCCGCGTTGCAGCGCCAGTGACTCCTCCTCGGTTGGCACCTTCGCGGCGCTCTCGTTCCCCCGCAAGGCGATCAGTGCGTATGTCGGTACGGCCCCGGGCGCAGTGGGCGTCAAGGCGATCATGATCGGCTATGACGGGTCGGGCACGTTCGTGGCGTTCACTCCGCAAACGCCGCTCGGCGCGGGCGCGCACACGCTCCTGTCGATCTCTCGCCCGAACGCCGACATCGCGTACGTCGCGATCTACATCGAGGGCGTCGTTGGTGGCGGCACGCCGCTGCTGATCGACGACATGTCAACCGATAACTCGGCTGCGCCCCTGAACACCACCGGCGGGGCGTTCAGTGCCGTCGCCGGAAGCGCATTCAGCGGGGTCGTCGCACATATCACCGACGGCGACGTCACGGCGCTCGCCTCGGACTACGGAGTGTCGCTCGACTGGGGTGACGGGCAGGTCTCGGCGGGCTCGGTCTCTGCCGCCCCCGGCGGTGGCTTCGATATCAAGGGCACGCACACGTACACGGCCGTCGGATCCGACACGGTCTCCTGGTCTGTGTCCAAGGTCAACGGGCGCACAGCGAACGGAACCACGACCGCCAACGTGACGTCGACAACGACAACGACGACGACCACCACCACCACCACGCCTCCGGATCATCTGAGTTTCGCTGCGCCGATCAGCGTCGCTGCGGGAAAGACCGTCACCCTGCGCGCCTCGTCGTCGCGATCCGGTGGCAGCTACCGATGGAGCGTCAACGGGCACGAGCTCGCCAATTGCGCTGCCGTGACCTCGGGACTGATGACGCGGACGTTGCCGGTCGGCACCGATACGGTCCACCTACGGCACACCGAACTCTCGGGGGGGTCCGTCGCCACCACGCAGCGGATCGTTGTGAGACCGACCTCGACCGCGTCCGATGCGGCGAATGTCCGGACCGTGCGGCTCCCCCCCGTGGCGGTTTGTCAGTCCGCCCCCGGCGATCCGCGCGGCGCCCGGGTCGCGCCAGCCGTGGCGTACGCGCCTGGAGCCGGCTGCACGACTCAGATCAAGTCCGGGGTCATTGACGCCGTCGGCTGCTTAACCGAATACGAGGACAGCATTCAGGTGACGTTCGTCGCTCACCAGCGCGGGCACCTGGGCAGCCAAAAGGTGACCCTGCCGGCGGGTCAGGCCGGCCTCGCGGGCGTGAGCTCGGCAGCCGACACGAGCGCACTTCTTCAAGATGTGGAGAACGCGCTCAATCCACCTCAGCCGCGGCTCTGCGTGGATAGCCAGGGCAACGACTACATCTGTTCGACCGTCGGCGAGGAGCAGCAGCCGGTGGGCCCGCGCTTCGGCGGAGCGCCGGTCGAGGCAGGCGGACCGGTCGCCGAGCAGGTCGCGCGCGCCGCGCCGAACCGAGTCCGCACCGCCGCCGCCGGGGCTCGCTCAATCGCCTTCGCGGGCAACGCCTGCGTGGTCGCGCCGAGCAAGCAGTCCACGGGAGAGACGGAGTGCCTGGATCTCTGGGTGTCGACCGGTCCGGTGAGGATCAACGGGATCGACTACGCGCCGGCGCCAGGTGAAGAGGTTGTGGTCGTCCCGCAGTTCAACCTCCTCGTCTCCCAGCGCAGCTCCACGTCTTTGGATGGACTGCTGCTCGGTAGCGACCACCCGTTCAAGCTCATCAATTTCGCGCTGCCACCGGGAGCGGCCGGTGGGGGCGGCTCGCCGGGCGTCGACTATCCAGCGCTGACCGTGCCCAACCTCCCGGCCGAGATCGCCAGACAGCGCAGCCTTCCGAATGCCGCGGCGATCATCGCGAAACTCGGAGCGGTCGGCGGCTTCCCCAGCGTGGGCGGCCTGGAGATTGCCTTCGCCGACGACACGGCAATCGTCACGCTCCATGTCCAACTCCCGGCGCCCTTCAACGGCGGCGACGGGCCGGTCACAGCCGCGGTGCAGGCGCGGATCGGCCCGAGTGAGCCGTTCCACGTCGTATACGGCTACCTCGGAGACACGACCGGCGGTTCGAAGGTGGACCTCGGACCGGTCGCGCTCACCGGCTTCGGCATCTGCTTCCGCGCCCATTACAGCCCGGACGTGGCGATCGATCCATGCCCCGGAATCACCAACATCGACGACGCGGGGTTCCCAGATAACACCTGGACCGCCAGCGCCAACCTCAATATCGGAGGCGCTCTGGACGTCAAGTTCCGGCCCGGTTCGAATTCGATCCCGGGGTGCTCGCACGCGATCCCGCTCGGATTCGCCTTCAGCGGCGACGGCGGACTCTCGCAGGCGGGGGCAGCGCTGGACCTCCAGGGCTCAGGTGGCATCCCAATCTTCCCCGGTGTCTCGATCACCGGCCTCGCCGCCGGGTTCAAGTCGACCGCCAGCAACAACCAGTACGGCGGCTGCGTCGCGCTGAGCGTCGTCGATCTGCTGTCGATCACCGGCAACGTGTTCGGTGTCGACACGGTTAACGGCTCGCGCTACCAGTTCACCGGCAACGAGCTCGGAGCTGGCGTGCTGCAACAGACGGGCGGCACCTTCCCGTACACCAACCATGTCGGAATCGGCGCCAGCGGCGTGGCCTCGTTGACCCTGCCCGAGTTGCCGGCTTTCCAAGTTGGCTCTGCCTACGCGCTCTACGTCGATGATCCCGCCGCGGTCTTCTTTGGTGCAGGTCTTGATGTCGGCCTTCCTCATGGCAACTACGAGGATCAGCCCGGCACCGGGATCGCGTTCAAGGGCGGGCTGAAGGGAGCGATCGGACTGAGCCACGGCTTTCCATTCGACTTTGAGGGCTACGCGAACTTCGAGGCCAGCGCCCTCTCCGAGACGCTGCTCAGCGGCAACGCCGAGTTGATCGTCTCCTATTCGCCGAAGACCGGACAGCATGGCGGTGTCGGTGCGTGCCTGGGTTTGGGCGTCGGCAGCGTGTCGGGAAGCGCAGGGTTCGCCTATCACTGGGGGGACACCTACTTCGATCTGCCGGGCGACATCAACATCGGCAGCTGCGACAACAACTGGCTGGACCGGCAGATCGGTATCAATGTCCAAGCGGCCGCCGTCCAACCTCGGGGCGCACCGTCGATCCTCACAAGCGCGGTGGTGCCGCCGGGGCTGAACGGGGTCAATCTGCGCGTCCACGCAACCCACGGCGCTCCGGACATCACCGTCACCTCACCGGATGGCGCCACGGCCAGCACGGCGGGCCTGCCGCCCAATCGGATCGTCAAGGGCGCGTCGTTCACGCTCGCTCGCTTTCCGACGCTGAACGAGACGATCATCGCGCCGGGGCATGCGACCCCCGGCCGCTACCGGATCGTCACCAACCCGGGCTCGCCCGCGCCCACCAAGCTCGACCGCTTGGACGGTCGCCGGCCCAGGATCAATGCGCGCGTTACCGGCAAGGGCCAACAGCGTCGCCTCGTCTACCGGTTCACGCGGCTCGCAGGCCAGTCCGTCACGTTCTTCGAGATCTCCGGTCAGGTCCATCGCGCCCTGGGTAGCACGAGCGGCGGGAGCGGCATGGTCGCGTTCACGGCGAGCCCCGGACACGACCGACGCCAGATCGTCGCCGAGGTCTACGGCGACGGCGTGCCCCGGGTGCGAATCCGGGTGACGAGCTACCTCGCTCCGCCGCTCGTGCGACTGGCACGCGTCAAACATGTGCGTGTGACCCGCCGCCGAGCCGTCGCCGCGGTGTCTTTCACCCGCGTCCGCGGCGCCCACACGTACAGCGTCAGCCTGACGCTCACAGACGGCACCCGTCAAGTGACCACCACGCGGGCACGCCGAGCGACGTTCAATCGAATCTTCGTCGACATCGGCGGCACGATCACCATCCGAGCCATCGGTGACGGCGTCCACAACCGCACCGGCGCCCCCGCCCGGGCAAGAGTGAGCCCGCTGTTCGGCCACGGGAAGCCCGTGCGCCGGTCACGCTAGCCGCTGCCGGGTGCCCACGCCGCCGAGGCGTTCGGCCGAGGTGAGCGGTGCTCTAAACTCAGACGTACTAATCGCGGCGCCGTCCACCGTTGCTTCGGCTCACCGGCTCCGCTTGTCGCGTTGATTCTCTCTCCCTCGCTCCCACGGGCGACCGCGGGCCGATCGCGCCCGTGTGAAAGGACCTCGCTGTGCCTCTTTTCTTCTTTACCGTGGAGCAGCAGGAGCGTGCGATCGTCGAGCGGTTCGGCAAGTTCGTCCGCGTCGCCGGCCCCGGACTCCAGCGCAAGTCACCGTTCGTCGAGAAGGTTGCCGGCCGGATGAGCCTGCAAGTCGAGCAGCTCAACGCCGACATCGAGACCAAGACGCAGGACAACGTGTTCGTCGTGGTTCAGCTCGCGATTCAGTACATGGTGGGCACCGACCAGGACAAGGTCAAGGACGCCTTCTACAAGCTGGATGACCCGGAGGTGCAGATGAAGTCGTACGCCTTCGACGTCGTTCGCTCCCACATCCCGACGATGGATCTCGACGAGGCCTACGCGGACGCGGACACGATCGCCAAGCACATCCAGGACACGCTCCAGACCCAGATGGCGGACTACGGCTACGAGATCATCAAGGCGCTGATCACAAACATCGAGCCCGACCAGCGGGTCAAGGATGCGATGAACAACATCAATGCCGCGCGCCGCAATCAGGAGGCGGCGACCGCCCAGGGTGAGGGCGACAAGACGCTGCGGATCAAGAAGGCCGAGGCGGAGTCGGAGTCGATGCGACTCCACGGCGAAGGCGTGGCGGCGGAGCGGCGGGCGATCGCGCAGGGCCTCAAGGACTCGCTCGAGGTGCTGGCCGACGAACGTGGGATCGATCCGAGGGAGGCGATGGGCTTGGTCGCGCTTACGCAGTACATGGACACGATCCGGTCCGTGGGCGAGAACGGCAACATGACCACGCTGCTGCTGCCCCACTCGCCGGCGTCGGTCGGGTCGCTGATGGACCAGGTCCAGCAGGGCATTCTCAGTGGCAACCTGGCGGCCGACGCCGCCAACAGCGGCGGCAACGGCGGCAACGGCGGCGCACGCGCGCGTACTCCGTCTCAGCCAACGCTCCGCCCCGCCCCGGGAGCAGACAGGCGCTAGTGCCCCGAGTCTGAGCCGCGCGCCCCGAGCCCGGACGATGACTGACGGCAGCCAGGGAATGGTGGCGTTCCTCGGAGTCGCGGCTGACCCGCGGCTGCTGAACGAGGATCAGTTCAACCTCCCCGACGCCGAGCAATATCGGGCCCCGATGATCCAGGCTCAGGGGCACGGCCGGCTCGTGGCGGCGGGGTCGGCGCTCACCGGGGTGACCCTCGTGGGCGGCGTCGCGCTCGCCCTCTACGGCCTCTGGGCGGCGCTATTCAACGGCGGCGGCACGCTCGATGTCGTCTTTGCCGTGATCGGAGTCCTGCTGGCGGCCACCCATTGGGGATGGGTACACGTCGCGGAGTACCTCAGCCTCACGCTCGACGATCGTCAACGACGAGCGAGCGACGCCGACGGTCAGCACTGGCTCGCGGGCATTGAGCCGTACCCGCGGTTCAGCGTCTCGACGAGCGTCCTCGATGATGCGTCCACCCAGGTTGTGCGCGTCCTCCACCAACCGGTCCTCACCGCGCAGCACACGTTCACGTTCGTTCGTGAGACCGACACCGAGGAAACCTTCGACCCGCATACCTCGGCAGAGGTCATCGCGTCGGCCGTCGAAACGCTGCGCCGCCAAGCGCGGCTCGATACCGACCGACTCAGCGGCTTCTGGGACACCGCTTCCAGCGCCTACCACGCGGCGCTGATGAGCGCCGACGACGATCGACAGCAACTGGCCGCCCAGAAAGCGGCGGCCACAGCCCTGTCTGAACACATCAACGCGTCGCTGCTCGAGCCACCGCTCGTCGAGTAGCCACCCGGTCAGGTGCGTTTAGGTGGACGCCGAGACGGTCTCGACCGGCGCGCATTCCGCGAACGCCTCGATCAACCGCTTCCGCTGAAGGCCTGCCGTGGTTGGGCCGGTGTCCGGCCAGCGCTCGGTGGCGAGAACGCCCATCAACGTGTCGAAGGCCGTACGAGCCTCCACGGCCTCAGGGTCGGTGGGGTGCTTTGCCAGCAACAGACCTTCGGCTGCCCAGAGGATGCTGTCGGCTTCGGCGTCGAATAGCTTCACGTTGCGAAGCTCGCCAACGAGATCACGAACCGTCTTGTAAGCGTCGTAGCGAGTCCTGTCAGTGCCGTCCATGAATGCCCTCTCCAGTGGAGAATCGGGTGCGACCATTCACTGTAGAGGGTGGCGATTGCGGGGCGACCCCGTAGGGCGCTCGAGCAGCTGCTCCTGGAGCAGCGCAGCCAGCCAATGCTCGTACTCGTCGTCGGACCAGCCGCATCCGTTCGTTGCGTTGAGGTAGAGCTCCACCCCGGTGAGCATCCAGGCGCGGTCGAGCGCCTCGCGCTCGGTCAAATCGGCGGCGAGGGCGGCCGCGCCGGCGAGGGCGGAGATGAGGTCACGCAGGCCCTCGCGGCGATGGCGGTTGCCCTCGTCGCGCAGTTCCACGATCGCGGGGTCGCTGACCGCCCCATCCGCAGCCGCGATCACCACCTTGCTGCTTGAGAACAGGACGCGGCTCCACTGCGCGAACGCCGCCAATTTGCGCTGCGGGTCCAGCTCAGAGTCGATCCGCTCACTCCACTCGGCGACGTCGGCGTTGTCCTCCATCTGCTCCAGCAGCGCCCGGACGATCGCCCCCTTGGAGCCGAATGTTGCGTAGACGGTCGGCGCCGACACCCCGGCGCCCTCGGCGATCCCGGCCACGGTCGTTCCTGAGAATCCATGGGCCGCGAACAGCTCGAGTGCGGCCGCCGCGATCCGCCGACGCGTCTCCTCCGCACGCGCCCGCCGCAACGGTGATCGGTAGCGGGATGCCTCTTGCATATAGTTAACTCTACTGAATAGAGCGTGCTATATCCAATCTGCTAGACTCGTGCGCTGGGATTGGTGATCAAGACCGAGAGGCAGGAAGCGGTGAGTGCGCAGCGGCTCGGCTCCTTCGTTGGAGCCGTCTTCGGACTGGTGTATGTCCTGGTCAACGCGGGACCGCTGCCGCGGGCGGTGGGGATCCCGCTTCAGGCGCTCGGACTCGCGGCGTTCCTTACCGTGCTCATTGCGGTGGCGCGAACCGACGATCACGGCGGCCGGCCACCCAACGCGGGCTCGCGGGGCGCGTACTCGCTCGTGGTCACGGCCGAGGTCGCCGCGCTGGCCACCGGTTTGGGCGCCCTCAACGGTCCGCTCGATGCCCCTGAGGCCGGAGTGGCCTGGGTCTCGTTCGTCGTTGGCGTCCACTTTGTCGCGCTCGGCGCCGTGTTCCGCGAGCCGTTCTTTCACTGGCTTGGCAGCGCGATCGGCGCCTGCGGACTCGTCGGTCTTGCCCTCGCCGCGGGCGGCGCCGGCACGGAGGTGGTGGCCGTCGTCAGCGGCATCGTCCCCGGCGCACTGCTGCTCGCGTCCGGGTGGTGGGGCGCGCGGCAGGCCGGCCGCCACCCGCCTCCCGCGCCCGCCGGCGGAACGTGCCGTCCGGTCCTCAGCAACCGGGTCGGAGGCAAGCCGTGATTGCCATAGCCGTCGACTGGGGCGAGGTCACCGCAATCGCGACGGCGATCCTGGCCCTCAGCCTACTTGGCGCGTTCGGGGCCGCGGTGTTCGCGGCGCAGCAGGTCCGTGAGGCTCGCCGAAGCCGCGAGGCGCAGATGGCGGCCGAATTCTTCCGCCGCTGGAACGAGGACGCGCTCGTCGAGACCCGTCGGCTCGTTGGGCGGTTCAAGTCCGCCGACGAACTGCGTGATGCGTTTGCCGCCTACGTGGTCGCCGACGCCCCGGAGGCGTACGTGCTCTACCGCGAGCTCGACTACTTCGAGCAGCTCGCCGCGCTCGAGAGCCAGGGAGCGTTCGACCTCGAGCTGATCAAGCTCCTTCTGGGGCGGACACTGATCGATCGCTGGGAAATGTGGAAGCCGGCGATCAACGCCGCCCACGGACCGGGCACCTATCCGATGTTCGGGGGTCTCGTCGAGAAGCTCAGACGCTCGCTCGACGATCCGAGTCTCGCCACCTAATGCGGCAAGCGCTCCTACAATCGGGCCACGCTCGGAGAGGTGGCAGAGCGGTTGAATGCGCCGGTCTCGAAAACCGGTATGGGCGGTTTCGTCCATCGAGGGTTCGAATCCCTCCCTCTCCGCTGTTTCCCCCGTTTGCTGGGGGTTCGTGGGGCCTAGGTGTCTTTGGGTGGGCGGCGCTGGAGACCGCTCCGCGCCGCTCATAACCGCCTTTTCCGAGGGTGTTTTTCCCGCACTTTTCCCACACTCGGCGATTTCGGCCTGTCTCGCGCGCTCGTGAGCCTCATTCAGGTAGGCGTCGAGAAGATTCGCGGCCTCAGCTTCGGAGCCTGGGAACAGGTGCCCGTACCGGTCGAGCGTGACCGTGATCGAGAAGTGGCCCATGAACGTCTGCAGCGCCTTGGCGTTGACCCCGGCGGCGATCATCAGCGTGGCGAACGTGTGCCGGCGTTCGTGGAGCGTCACCGGCGCGATGTCCGCGGCTGCCCACGCGCGCTCGGCCCGCTGCGCGATCGTCGACGGGCTGAACGGCGTTCCGTCCAGGCGTCCGAACACCAGCTCGTCCTCGCGTGCACGCGTGATGCGCGGTGCTGGACGCAACGCAGGTCTGCCGGGGCTGACTCCGCGATACATGCCGGACGGTGGGAGCAGGTCTGCGATGCGATCAGGACGCGGTAGTGATTAGGCAGCTGGTAGGCAGCCCTGTACGGCAACACGAAGCGTTGGGGTCGGCGGTCGCCGCCAGAGGATCGTCGCGGCGCCGTGGCGTTCCACTTGCGCGTAGATGCGGCGGGCATTTCTGAGCACCGCGGGCTCGAGGCGCGTCGCTTTCTCGCTGTCGCGGTAGAAGGCGATCAGTGCCCCGTTGGGCAGGTACCCGACGATCAACCCACCGTCGGGGCTGCTCGGCTAAGCGCGTCGGAGTACGACGCATTCCAGGTGTCGAAGACGGCGAGGGTGTGTCAGCGGAATCCTTCGGCGCTTCGCGCAGCATCGGGGCTGATCGGGGCCTCAGCGGAAGAGCAGTCGCTTGACGTTGACGTAGCCGCCGTTCCAGAAGATCCGGTAGGTGGTCGGGCCGGTGAAGCGTGAGGCCGGGTTGAAGACGACCGCGCGGGCGACACCATCCGGCCCGAACTGGGCCGCCGTGCCGCCGCGAACGAACTCGTTGGTCTTGACCGGGAAGTCGAAGATCTGCTGGCCGCCGCGCTTGACCAGCGTCCACGTGTCGGCGGCGGGGTGGAGCATGCCGACCGGGCTCTTGGCCATCTGCCGGTAGACGGCGATTCGCTCGAGAGGGCTCAGCGCAGAGTTGTCTGCGTGCACGATCGAGAGGAAGTCGACGTCGCCGGTGACCGAGCGCCAGCCGGGGCTTCCTGCCCGGCATGGAGGTGTGTCCACGCAGAACTGCAGCACACGGTTACCGCCGCCCTCATCGAGCAGTCGCATCCCGTACTTCGTGTAGCCGTTCGGCAGGATGCTCGAGTCGACCGAGTTGTGCTGGAGGTTCCAGCGCAGCGTCAGGTCCTCGTTCTTGGCCCCATCCTCGAGGTACTTGACGTATCCCTGGTCATAAGCGGGGTGGTGCCACTCGTGGCTGCGATCCAGGCGCCGTTTGAACGCGGCGTTCCACTCCGCGCTGTCGGGAGCGATGCCCTTGTCCCTCAGATAGGCGGCAAGCTCGGTCGGCGTCGGCGGTTCTCGGACCACGACGCGCCCGAGGTCGCTCCTGCGGTAGCCGAGGTAGTTGATGTCGTCCATCGAGACCGTCTTGATCTTGATCTGCTCGGGCTTCAGTACCGCACCTTCCTCCAGCCACTTGATCGACTCCTCTGCGCGGCTGCGCAGAGTGATGATCAGCTTGTTCTCCCTCGCGAAACCGCGCAGGTACGCGACCTGGTTCTCTGAAAGCCCGTAGAACTTCCGCAGATCAGTAGTCAGGAACTCATAGCCCGGAACGGCCTGCTTGAGCGTGGCCAGCGCCTCGGTCACGCCGGCGCCGTCGGCAACCGCGTTGAGCGCCTCTCCGACCTTCACGTACGACGCTTGCTTGATCGCGTTCAGCGTTTCGATCGCCACCGGCAAGCGGGTCAGTAGACCGCTGGCCAGCACCAGGTTTCCGCTGATCTCGGTCCCTTCCTTGGCGTATTCCTGGATCGCGGCGTAGTAGTTGCCTGAGGATTCGTCATTGGCCAGCTTGGTGTAGTGCGCCAGCACCTGTTGATCGATGTTCTTGACGAACTCGGTCGTGTTCCCGGCCAGTGTCGGGGCGTGCTGGTAGGCGAGCAGCGCCGTGTTGCTGACGATGTTCAGAAAGGCGGCGACCTTGACCGGGTCATCCTTGATCGAATCCCACAGCTCGGCCTCGAGGTGCGCGTAGGCGAGGATCGATGACGGCACGCCGATGATCCCCTTGGCCAGCAGCAGCGGCAGATCCTTGAACACGGCAACGGCGACCCCGCCGGTGAGATTCCACACGCCCTGAAAAACACCGACCGAGAAGTAGGCGACCTTGGCGGGGAAATTCTCCTCCGGCGGCGGGTCGCGGAAGTCGCGGTCGTCGATCCCGACCCGATACTCCTTCTCGCCGATGACATGGATGTCGCGCACCGGAATCTCGCCCTTGACCGACTCGTCCTCGCCGAGGTCAGCGACCCGGGGGGTCGGGACGTGTACGACCGCGCGCGTGCCGCCGCCGGGAAACTCGGGGGACTGCACGTCGGCGTAGGTCGCGGTGGTGCGGACCACGATCTCCATCTCCCGGGTCTGTCGCGGCCCGAGGACGATCGCGTCGCTCGGCTCCGGCGGCGCGGTCAAGGATGGATTCTGGATTGGCCGGCCCGCGATCTCGACGTGACCGTCGCTGGCATTGCCTTCGAGGTCGGGCTTCATCGGGTAGATCCCGAGCGTGTGGGTGTAGGAGATGTTCCGCAGCTTCAGCTTGACCGTGAACACCGTCCCCGCACGAATCAGCGAGGGAGCGCTCGCGCTCTTCACCTTGCGCCCGAGCTCGGAGGTGAGCACCAGCACCGGAGCGCCCACCGTGAGGCGATCCGACCCGACGCCGGTCACCCTCCCCACTCCGGTGATGCCGCCGACGGCGAGTACCTCGATGTCGTACTTGCCATCACCCGAGACCCGCAGCTCGTACTTGGCCTCGATCGTCGCCCCAGGCTTCAGGGCACGCCCGGCCGAGGGTGTCGGTCCCGTCAGAAGCTTGAGCGGGATCTTGGCCACTTTCGCGCCGCCCACGGCTGAGTAAAGCGGCTTCTGGGGAGTCACGGCGTTGACCGTCTTGGAGCCGGTGTTCTTGATCCTGACCGTCATGCCGATCGTCTTCGGCTCCAGCTTCTCGTCCTTGCCGAGCACCAGCTGGAGACTCGACTTCGACAGCGTGACCTTGACGCTGAGCGTCGAGGACACCGCAATCCCGTTCACCGTGACATCGGTGCCGTTGACGGTGACCGCCTGAGAGCGTGTGCAGACCGAAGGGCCGGTCACGCATACCCCGTCCGGGAACCTCACCGTGTACGAACCGGCGGGCGCGCTGATCGCGTAGGCGCCAGTGGCATCTGTCGTGGCGGTCCCAGAAAAGGCCGCCCCCGCTGACGTCGTCCCGGCCACCGCGACCACGTCGCCGGCCACCGGCCGCGCCGGACGGTCAGCTACGCCGACCCGCGACCCGCGAAGGATCGTGCCGATCACGCGAGCACCTTCCTGCGCTTTCAGCAGATAGGAGGGGGCCGAACCGTTGTGTTGCTGATCGTTGACCAGAATCGAGCCCTGGTTGTTGACATCGACAGCGGTGCCGAGCGTGCCGGTGAAGCCTGCAGGGAGCATCGACGTGAGGGCGATGACCTTCCCGTCGATCCACGCCACCGGGGTGCACGTTCCGCTGTGACAATCGTTACCGACCACCTCACCGTTATCGTTGATCGCGGTTGGGCCTGCCGTATCGCCCGGCTGCAGGAGCGGGAGGGGCTCCACAGTTCCGTTCGCCAGTTCGATCGCCGGCGAGCCGCCGGATGTAGTGCCGATCACGTCACCGTTGTCGTTGATCTCCCGCGGCGTTCCAGCCAAATGGATCGCCGCCGGCGTCATCAGCCCGGTCGGCCCGGTCGGGTACAGGTAGGACTGAGAGCCGTAGCCGATCGCCAGCTCACCGGCGTCGTTGATCGCGATGCTGCCCTGGGGGTTAGCGAGCGTTGGCGTGGCCAGCGAGACGAATTGGTACGCGGTCTGAGCTCCGGTGGGCGCGAGGGCGTAGTAGTACGCGCACGGCGTGTAGCGCCCATTGTTTCCACACCACCAACCAGCGGTGTTGCCGTTCTCGCTGGCGGCCGTGGCTGACGGTGTAATCGCGGAGGAGTTAGTGCCGTCGTACACGCCCGTCGCCGGCGAGGAGGCCACGAGCGAGGGCGACCACACGACTGGGGATCCCCGCGAGAAGTGGTTGGCATCGGCGCCTTCGTAGCCCCCGAACAATCCGCCGGCGGCGTCGATCGCGCCAGCGCTGGAGTTCGTCGTGCCCAACGTGTTGCTCGGGGTCGGGAGTGCCGTCAGCGCTCCGTTCTGCCAGCGCACGGCCGTCGGACGGCCGCTGGGATAGATGTAGGAACCGGCGACCTGGTCTGAGGCGTTGACCGCATTCCACGACGTGCCGTTGCTGGACGGGAGCGCCACGGCGGTCAGCGTTCCCGCTGAAGCAGACGCCGGCGCCGGCGCCACGCTCAGCACGACGGTTCCGACCACGCCCGCGAGCAGTGCGGCAGCCAACCGCGCGATCCGGCTCAACCGAGCCCATGACTCCAGCAGCCCTTCCCATCGTGCGACAGCGTTTCCAGCCCCGAAAGCGCCCACGTGTCCGCCTCTCTGATTGCCCCAAGCGGCGGCCGCGAGTCGACCACCACCACGCCACACTACTGCCAATGCCGATGGCGATCGGGGCGGGTATACGTCAAAGCGACGTATGCTGACGCGGAGGTTAGGTGAGCGAGAGCCGAGAAGCCCAAGTCCTCCGACTCGTCGCGGACGTGTGCGGCCTGCTCGACATCAGCGAGTTTCGCCACGGCCTGCTCGATGCGCTGCACCGCGCGCTCCCGTCAAAGCGCGTCTCGCTGAACGAGATCGGACCGACGCCCGACACCGTGGTCACGCTGGTGCGCCCCGAGTTCGCCCCGGAGTACCACGAGCGCTTCGCGCAGCACGCGCACGAGAACCCGCTCCTACAGCGCTACCTGCAATCGCGCGACGGACGTGCCTACCGCTTCTCCGACGTCATCAGCCCTGCCGAGCTGCACCGGCTCGCGCTCTACCGAGAGCTCTATCAGCCGCTCGGTCTCGAGCACCAGCTCGCGTTTACGCTCCCCGCCGCTCCCGACCGTGTGCTCGCGGTCGCCCTCAGCCGTGGCAAACGTGACTACAGCGACCTTGAGCGTGATGTGGCAGACGACGCGCGGCCGTTCCTGATCCAGGCGTATCGAAACGCGATCGCCTACGAGCTGCTGCGCTCGGGGAGCCCGGACGAGAGCGGCGGCGCGCTCGTCCCAGCCCTCCTCGCGGCCGGCCTCACCCGGCGCGAAGCCGAAGTGAGCCGGCTCGTCGCGCTCGGCCGTTCCAACCAACACATTGCCGAGGAACTCGGCGGCATCAGCCGGCGAACCGTCGGCAAACACCTCGAGCACAGCTACCGCAAACTCGGCGTCAGCGACCGCTCCAGCGCCGCAGCCCGCGCCTGGGAACTCGCCTCCCCAGCACGCCGCACGACACTGAGTCGGTCCAAGCGCGCCGATCCACAACCGCGCGCCCCGTCAACACCTCCGAGATCCGCGGGATAAGCCAGTATCGCCTCGGATCGGCGCTCCCTCCCAAGGGAAGGTCAGAAACCTCAGGATGGCGCCCAGGAGCCTCGTCAGACCCTCGATTCGAACGATCTCGGACGTCTCGCCTGGCCCGGATTAGGCTTGTGCTTCATCGCCACAGCGGCAACGAGCCCGAGACTGCCGCTTGAGGCGTCACGCGGTCAGCCGTCGGCGTCGCCGCTCACGACTGCTTTGTTCCTGTTGAGGTTGTCGAAGCTGACGATCCCCTTGGCGACGACGGGCTCACGCCGCCGGACAAGCGATTCTGACGAAAGGCGATCACGCGCAGAACGTCGATCGTCCGGCTGCCCGATCGTGTTTTCAGAGCTTGTCGATGTCGAGCTGGACCGGCGGCGTGAGAAGCTGCGCGACGTGCTCAGCGGTCGCGGCGTCGAGTACGCTCGGTGTTCGGTCGGGTCGCGGTTGTGGGGCGCCGTCGACGATCGTGATGAGCGTCTCGGCGATGCGGGGATCGAATTGAGCGCCCCGGTTTGACTGGACTTGGGCAAGCGCCTCGTCATGTGTGAGCGCGGTCCGATAGGCGCGGTCGGTGCGCATTGCGTTCCAGGAGTCGCAGCACGCGATGATTCGCGCTTCGAGCGGGATCGTCTCGCCGGCGAGCCCGTCTGGGTAGCCGCCTCCGTCCCAGCGTTCGTGATGGGAGCGGACGATCAGCCCAACCTCGTGCATGAACCCGCCGACGCGATCAAGCAACTTCTGGCCCTCGATGGTGTGCGTCTTGATGATCGCCCACTCGTCCGGATCCAGGGGGGCTGGCTTGTTGATGATCGGCTTGGGGATGGCGATCTTCCCGATGTCATGCAGGAGCGCGCCGAACTCGAGGTTTCGGCGCTGCGTTGCCGTCAGCTCGAGCTGGTCGGCGAGCTCAAGCGCGAGCGCGACGACGCCCTTGCAGTGCTCGCCCGTGTAGCCGTCGTCGGCTTCGACGACGTCACCGAGCATCAGCGCGGTGCCGTGGTAGGCGTCGTTGAGTTCCAGGAGTCCCTGGAGGCGTGCGCTGCGCTCCCGCGCGAAGATCGCGAGGATCGCCAGAAGCGGCACGAGCCCGAGGACCGCGGCCGGTGTTACGGCCATTGCGTTGGCGGCGAGCAGCCCCACACACGAGAGTCCGGCGTCGATGGCATACACCCACGCGCTTTCATGCAGCTGCGATGAGAGGCTCGCGCCTCTCGCGATCGCGTAGCGCACTGACGAGGCGGTGAAGTCGACAAGAAACTGTGCGGCGAGCGCGGCGAGAAGCAGCGCCGCGCTGGCATCGGCCGGCGTGGTGCCTGCGATCGCGAACACGAGCGCCGGCCCAATGGCGAACCACGCGTTCCCAGGCGTGAACAGCAGCCTGCTCGGCCGGATCTCGCCGATCACGACGTCACGCAGTCTCGCGATCGCGAGCGCCAGCACCACCGCAAGCGGCACGATCGCCGCGGGGACAGCGAACACGAGCGGCACGAACGCGAGCTGGGTCGGCACCGTGAAGCCGAACGGCGTGTCGAACTTCACCGTCGTCGCGAGCGCCAACACCAACATGCACAGCAACGCCGGCCAGAGCGCAAACGCAGACGGCGGGCGGATCGCCCACAGGGCCACGACGGCCGCCACGAACCCCAGGCCGATCACCATCTCCCCCAAGCGCTCGCGGGCGCTCAGCTCCGAGCCGGCGCGGCGGAGGCTGTCGGCGAGCAGCTGCTGCTCCTCGAGACTCGGCGCGTTCGACATGCTCACGCTAATCATCGGCCTCCCACGCCACGTCGTGAGTCCCGGCCACGGGAATTCGACGGCCCAGCGTCGAACATCCGTTGAGATCGCTCACAACGCTCTCTCCCATCGACCGGGCTGGTCGATCACACAGGTGTAAACCCCAAACTGAAAAGGGCAAACCCGGCGCGAGCCGGGGACGCAAAGCTAGAGGTCTCACACGGAGTGAGATAGCTCGGCCGCCAGTACACACCATGGATAGGTGCGTACGATGCACATTCGCCTTTTCACACGACGTTCCCTGAGCCTGGGAATCGCTCTGGCGGCGATCTCCATCGCACCAGCCAGCGCTGCGGCGGCAACCGCTCCGGCCACCTGCACCGCTCTCCCAGTCTCGCAGCCGTTCCTCTCCTGGAACGACACCAACTGGTACAGCCAAGTCCCGGGTCAGACCGGCGCCGGGTTCACCGGCACTGGTTGGACGCTGACCGGTGGGGCGTCGGTCGTCTCGACCGTGCGCGCAGACGGCAGCTCTGGCACCGTCCTCAGCCTGCCGAGCGGCGCGAGCGCGATCAGCGCTCCAGTCTGCGTCTCCTCGGATTACCCGACGGCGCGCACGATCGTGCGCAACGTCGTCGGCAATCAAGGCTTGACGTTGTCCGTCTCCTACGACGGCGTCAACTACCAGAGCGCCGGCAACCTCGGCGCGACAGGCACCGCCTGGACGCTGTCGAAGGCCTGGAACATCAAGTCCGGCCCCATCTCGGGCTGGCAGCAGGTCCGCTTCAAGTTCAGCGCCAACAAAGCCACGTCCCAGATCTACAACTTCTGGATCGACCCACGCATGTGCCGGTAGCCAGCAACCGCTCGGCGTTCGGCCCGCAACCGGAGCCGAACCCGAGCGGGAGCATAACCGCGACGGCCGAAGAATCCGGCTCCCTCAGCACGCCAAGCACCTGCCTGGATCCGAACGCCCACATCGTCGCCGCCCAGCGCGCCAACGCTGACGTCCGCTCTGCCGGCTCTTCGGGCTTTGTCGTCGTCGCTCAGGAAGATCTCCGCGGCACCACTAGGGATTCTCGACCCCGGAGCTTGAAACCGTGTCTGCCGTTCCGACGTCCGCGCGGAGGCGATAGGGATTCGACCTCGAGACAGAACCTGGCAGAGGGGTCCCATCATGAGACTCGTGCGAGCGGCTTCCGAGGACGTGCGTCAGCGATCACACGAGCGATCAGCGAATGGGCGACGGGCGGACGCTCGAACTCGAGGACACTCGTCATCGCCGAGGGCTGGGGGGACTTCGCTCTTCCTCCCTACTGACGCCGCAGTCATCCAGCTGAGCTACGAGAGGAGACCGCACCCTCGTCTGGACGCCCGCCTAGCCGACAACTACGGAGGAATGCTGCGGCGATGTGCGGACGGGGACACCGCCGAACCGCTCCGATATGGAGGTCATGGGCGAGGGGTCCTCTTCGCGTCTTCCGCAGAACCACGGGAATCCTCCACCGCAATCGTCGTTGGCCGGATATGACATCGAGCGGTTGTGCCTTCGCAACCTGATTGCCTCCACTGAGGAGCGCGTGTTCTTCAAAGACCGGGACAGCCGGTTCGTGCTCGTCAGCCGGGGGTTCGTCAACGCGCTCGGTGACAGCGATGCACCGGAGTCGCTCGTCGGCAAGTCCGACTTCGACCTGTTCACCGCGCCGCACGCCACCGAAGCGTTTGAAGATGAGCAGCACATCATCCGGACCGGCGAGCCGATCGTCGGCAAAATCGAACGGGAGACGTTCGAGGACCGCAGCGACCGCTGGGTTGCCACGACCAAGCTCCCGCTGCGCGCAGACAACGGCAAGATCGTCGGCACGTTCGGCATCTCACGCGATGTCACAACTCAGGTGGAAGCGCAAAGCGTGCTCGCGCGCCAAGCGCTGGAGGACCCGGTCACCGGCGTCGCGAACCGTCTCGCCTTAATGGATCGCCTCACCCAGGCGCTCGCAGCGTTCGCACGCACCCCTGGTCAACTCGCCGTCTTGTTCGTCGATCTCGACCATTTCAAGACGGTCAACGACAAGCTCGGCCATGACGCCGGCGATCGCGTGCTCGCAGCCGTTGCCCATCGGTTTGCGCGACTGGCGCGCACGACCGACACCGTTGCGCGCTTCGGCGGTGATGAGTTCGTGCTGCTCCTCACCGGCTTGCGATCCGCCGATGAGCTCCACGTCATCTGTGACAGGCTCATGGACGCGCTGCGCGAACCTCTAGAGGTCGATCAAGGCACGACGATCACGGGCAGCGTCGGCGTCGTCGTCTCGTCCGACCCAGATGCCAATCCTGCGGAACTCGTTCAGCAGGCAGACCTCGCCATGTACAACGCGAAGCGAACAGGACGCGACCGCGTCGAGTTCTACACCCCCGCCATGCAAGCTCTCGGCGCGAGGGTAACTCGCAGTCCGTAACACCGTCCTTC
The DNA here is from genome assembly GCA_963850335.1 of uncultured Solirubrobacterales bacterium. Taxonomy (GTDB): domain Bacteria; phylum Actinomycetota; class Thermoleophilia; order Solirubrobacterales; family Solirubrobacteraceae; genus Palsa-465. The sequence continues at coordinate 724,966 of CAWKKY010000007.1, forward strand.
CGAGGATCGTGAGGGGCCAAGCACAGCCGAAGGTGACCTAACCCCAAGGCTATGGCGTGATCGAGCCCCGTCGATGGGTCCCCACGGTACCGGACCGAGATCCCTGCTTGCCTTGCGAGCGCCGCACGGCAACCACCAGCGACGCGCTCTGTTCTGCGCGAGTGCTGGGTGCCGGTGGCCATTCTCAGATCCCTTCGTTGGTTTGGGCCTCGGCCGGACGCGCAGGCGTGGCTGGGGGGGTGTCGCTTGTTGCGCTCGTTATCCCGTCGAGGGCTGGAAGCGCTCGCGCTGTTTCGCGACGGCTCGGCGAGTACGCGCGGAAGCCTTGAAAGCCGCGCGCTCGCCGAGCCGTGGGGGTGGGTCAGCCGGCGGCGGCTGCGGGAGCCGGGTCGCTGCTGCGGGCGGCCACTGACTGTTCGTGGCTGTCTCGCGAGGAGATCAGCACGAAGGCCAGGACCGCACCGGCGACGGCGAAGCCGGCACCGACCAGGAACGCCCGGTCGAACCCCTTGGACAGGGCAACGGAGGCGCTGTGGACTCCAGAGTGGAGGAGGCTCTGGGTGCGGCTGTTGGCGAGCGTCGCGAGGATCGCCAGTCCGAGCGCCCCGCCGATCTGCTGGGAGGTGTTGATCAGACCTGATGCCAGCCCCGCCTCATGCGGCCGGGTCCCGGTGACCGCGGCGATCGTCACGGACACGAATGCGAACCCGAACCCCAGGGCCGCCAGCAGCGACGGGCCGAGCACGTCGGAGGCGAACGAGCCGCCGCTACCGGGCACCTCGGAGAACCAGAGCAGGCCACCGGCGACCAGCAGCAGCCCGGCGATCAGCGTCGGCCTGAACCCGATCCGGGTGACCAGCTGGGACGCGAGTCCGGCCGAGATGATAATTCCGACCGCCAGCGGCAGGTACGCGATTCCGGTCTTGATCGGCGAGTAGTGCAGGACGTTCTGGAGATACAGGGAGATGAAGAAGAACATCGAGAACAGCGACATGCCGAGCAGCAGGCCGACGATGTCCGCGCCGCGCAGCGTCCGCAGGCGGAAGATGGAGAGCGGCATCAGGGGCTTGCGCTGCCGGGATTCGATCACCAGGAAGGCGATCAGCAGCACGACCGCACCGGCGATCAGGAGCAGCGTCTCCGACGATCCCCAGCCGACATTGACGGCGTTGACGATCGCGTAGACGAGCAGCGACAGGCCCGCGGTGACGGTGACCGCGCCGGGCAGATCAAACGTGTTGGTGTCGTCGTCGGCGCGGCTCTCGATCAGCGTCCGGGGGGCCAGCGCTGCCGCTGCGAGGCCGATCGGGACGTTGACGAACAGGACCCAGCGCCAGTTCAGGCCGCTGGTGAGGATGCCGCCGAGCAGCACGCCGGCCGCGCCCCCGGCGCCGGCGACCGCTCCCCAGATCCCGAGCGCTCGGTTGCGCTCGGCGCCCTCGGCGAAGGTGGTGGTGATGATCGACAGCGCGGCCGGTGAGACGATCGCGGCTCCGAGGCCCTGCGTGGCACGGGTGGCGATCAGCCATCCCTCCGATTGCGCCAGTCCACCGGCGAGCGAGGCGAGCGAGAAGACAACCAGGCCGACCATGAACATCCGCCGGCGTCCGAGCAGGTCGGCCATCCGACCGCCGAGTAGCAGGAAGCCTCCGAAGGCAAGCGCGTAGGCGTTCACGACCCACGACAGGTCAGTGCGCGCGAAGTGCAGCGCGTGCCCGATTGACGGCAGCGCGACGTTCACGATCGAAGCGTCGATCACGACCACGAACTGCGTCATCGCCAGCAGCGCCAGCGCGAGATTCTTGGTGCGAGGCGTGAGCGCGCTCACAGGCTCATCCCCAGCATCCGGCCCAAGCCCGACAGCGACGCGAACGCAAATCGCTGCAGGCGCGAGGTCCGGATCGCGGTCGGGTGGGCTGTGAACAGCATCGCCACGTAGATCGCTTGACGCGGACTGCGGGGTATTCCAGCGCCCATCCTCCCGGTCGACGCCAGCGACGCCATGTCGCGAAAGAACCCCTCGTAGTCGGCGGCGGGGCGGTGGCGATTGATGAACCGAACCGGCTCATCATGACTGTTTCGCAAGGTATGCCGGTGACCGGGAGCCGCTGCGGCGCGCTCTCCCGGACCATAGGTACGCCAGGTACCGTCGAGCTTTACGTCAAGTCGGCCCTCGACGATCTCAAAGCTGTCTTCAGCATTGTCGTGCACGTGCACAGGCGGGCTAGGGCTGTGGGGACCGAGCCAGCTATTTGCCTCGAGAACTTCACCATCGGTGTCCTCGCCGTTGCGCACGATCTCCCAGCGCATATCCTGGCCTGGGCGAAAGTCGATGCGCCGTGTCACGGCTGCGCGGTTTGCAGGGGTATGAGAAGCGGTATTCATAGGGGCTCCATTAGGTCGTTGGTGCTTTATTGGTTATGTCCGGTCTGACGCTGGTCGGCAGACAGCGGATCTCCAGCAGCTCGAGGCCGAGCGCCTCGAGCTGGTGGATGACGCCGTACAGCGCGCTCTGGTCTCGGAGCGAGCCGGTGAGCAGCGTGTCCTGTCCACGGCTTGCCGCGGACAACGTCGGGAACGCTTGGATCAGCGTCGGGCCGATCGGCCCGCGGACCCGGAGCTCGTAGCGCCGCGGCTCGCGACCGCCGGCCGCTGTCTTGCTGGCTGACATGTGATCAGCGTCGCCGTCCGGAGGATGAGCGCGCATCGCATCGTTCCGATGATTCCCACGGTTGGGTTGATCGCCAGTGCAACCATGTGTGTCGTGGCCGACTCGGGAGCAGCCGTCGAACATGGCGCCTCCGGTGCAAGGGCGTGGTTGATCCCGCGGCCCGGCCTGTTCGAGCGGTTGGGCGCGGCGCGGCGGGTGGTCCAAGTGTCGGCGCCGGCGGGGAGCGGGAAGACGTTTCTGCTGCGCTCGTGGATCGCCGCGGAGGGTCTGAGCGAGCGCGTTGCGTGGGTGTCGGTGGCGCGTCACGAGCACGATCCGCAGGCGTTTTGGCTCTCGGTTCTCGACTCGCTGCGCCAGACCGGTGCCGGATCGGAGCGGGTGCGGGAGCTGACGGCCGCCCCTGATCTGGACGGCGCGAACGTCGTCGGACGGCTGCTCGAAGATCTGAGCTCGCTCCGAGAGCCGCTGTGGCTGGTGATCGACGACCTGCACGAGCTCCAGGCCGACCACGCCAACCGCCACATTGAGCTGTTGCTCGGGACCGCGCCGCCTGAGCTGCGATGCGTGCTGTTGACACGCCACGATCTGCGCCTGGGCCTGCACCGCTTGCGTGTGGAGGGGGAGCTCACCGAGATCCGGGGCGAGGACCTTCGCTTCACGCTCGAGGAGTCGCGCGCGCTGCTGGAGGCAGTCGGGGTGCGGCTGTCCGACGGCGCGCTCGAGTCGCTGGTCGCGACAACCGAAGGCTGGGCGGCTGGCCTGAGACTGGTGGCGTTGTCGCTTGCCCGCCACCCGGATCCCGAGCGCTACGCGGTCAGCTTCTCGGGCCGTGAGCGCGCGGTGGCCGAGTTCCTGCTGGCGGAGGTGCTCGAGCGTCAGTCGGCGGAAGTGAGGCAGCTGCTGTTGCGCACCTCGCTGCTGGAGCGCGTCAGCGGACCGCTCGCTGACCGGCTGACGGGAAGCTCGGGCTCCTACGGGATTCTTGCCGGGCTCGAGGACGCGGGCGCGTTCGTGGTCGCTGTGGATTCGGAGCGAACCTGGTTTCGCTACCACCACCTGTTTGGGGATCTGCTCGCGCTCGAGCTGCAGCGGACCGCCCCGCGGGAAGTGTCCGGCCTGCATACGATCGCCGCCGAGTGGCTGGCCGAACACGGGCATCCGGTCGAGGCGATTCGCCACGCGCAGGCGGCCGAGAACTGGGGCTTGGCGGCGCGGCTACTCGGCGACAATTGGTTCGGGTTGTACTTCGATGGACGGCTCGCCACCCGCCACGAGCTTCTGTCTGGGTTTCCCGCCGGCGTGGTCGCAGCGGATCCCGAGCTGGTGGTGCTCGCCGGGGCCGACAAGCGGGCGGCGGGGTCACTGGAGGAGGCCGACCGGTATCTGGGACTGGCGGCACGAATGTCGGCGTCGGTACTCGAACACCGTCGCGGGCGCTTCAGGATCGCGCTTGCGTTCGAACGGTTCGAACTCGCTCGGGCCCGGAACGACCTTCAGGCCGTTGCCGAGGAGGCGCAGCGACTGCTCGCCCCTACCGAGGCCACGGAATTTGGCCTCGGCGAGGAGGTGCGCACAAGGGTGGTGACCGACCTCGGGATCGCCGAGATGTGGGCCGGTCGACTTGAGGACGCCGAGCGCCACCTCGAGCAGGGGCTGGAGGAGGCCCGGCGGATCTCCATACCGATGCTCGAGCTGCACGCGCTGGCACACCGGGCGCTCCTCAGCCCCTTTCGCTCTCTGGCGACGGCGGAGCAGCGCGCCATGCAGGCGATCGAGCTGGCCCGCAAGCACGGTTGGGAGGAGAGCGCACCAGCGGCCGCAGCCGCGTACGTGGCGCTCGGCGGGGCGACGGTCTGGCGCGGGCGGCTCGGAGAGGCAGAGTCGTGGCTGGACCTGGCCGAACGCGTCCTCGGGCACGACACCCAACCGACCGCGGCGATCCTGTACGCGGCACGGGGGTTGTTGGCGTTCGCGCGTGGCTGGCACGCGGAGGCGGCTGCAGCCTATCGGGATGCCGAGCGGATGGAGAGGCGGCTTGTCATGCCGCACGTGTTCACGGCGCGCGTGCAAGCGCTCGAGCTCCGGATGCTCCTTCGCGTGGGCGAGGCCGAACGAGTGGAGCGCGCTCTCGCGGAGATGGACCAAGAGGTTCGCGAAACGAGCCAGATGCAGGTCCTACCCGCGGCTCTGAGATTAGCCCGCGACGATCCCGAGGCCGCCGTGGACGCCCTCGCTCCCCTCCTCGACGACGCGACCCCGGTCATGGCGTCGGTGTGGGAAATCGAGGCGTTGCTGCTGGAGGCGATCGCGCGCGACACGCTTCGCGATCCCGGAGCGGCGTCGCGCGCGCTCGAGCGTGCGCTCGACGTCGCTGAGCCCGGCGGCCTGCTGCTTCCGTTCCTGCTCTACCCGACCGCGGAGCTGCTCGAGCGCCAGGCGCGACTACGGACCACCCACGCCTCGCTGATCGCCGAGATCCTGAACCTGCTCTCCGGACACACTCCGGCGGCCCGGCCCAAGGACGCCGCGCCGCTCCAGGAGCCCCTCTCCGAGAGCGAGCTGCGCGTGCTGCGCTACCTGCCGACCAACCTCCCTGCTCCGGAAATCGCTGCCGAGCTGTTCGTGTCGCTGAACACGATCAGGACCCACTTGCGCAACCTGTACGCCAAGCTCGGCGTGCACAGCCGCGCGGACGCGGTGACGCGAGCGCGGGAGCTCGGCCTGCTCTCGCCCTCCTCGCTCAAGCGCTGACCCGGGTCGTCGTCAGTCGGACCTCGCGCGGGGCTCAGACCCTCGATCCGAACCACCTGATCCGCTCCAACCGGTCCACTGACCGAACGAGCTCAGCTCAGAAAGTCCGCGCGATCGCCGTCGTACGGAGGTCACATACTCCGTTCGGTTTCACTTCGCGCGCCTGCAATGCCGACGATCTCTACCACTACATGACAGGAGGAGCAGCCGCGCCATCGCCGAAAACGCGGGAGGCCGGAAAAAGCGGCCACCTCGGCTCGGTCGGCGAGATGACTGCAATGCCGCTTGAGCCGGTGAAGCGCCGCTTCGGCTTCGCAGGCAAGATCGCGTTCATCACAGGGGCGAGCAGCGGCATCGGCCGCGCCACCGCCCTCGCGTTCGCGCGCGAGGGCGCGAGCGTCGTCGTTGCCGACGTCGCGGCCGACGGGAACCGCGAGACGGCGCGGATGATCGAGCAGGCGGGCGGTCACTCGCTCGCCGTACGGTGCGACGTCACGCGCGCCGACGACGTCAAGGCGGCGCTCGACGCCGCGGTCGAGCGGTTCGGCCGCCTGGACATCGCCTTCAACAACGCGGGGATCGAGCAGGAGATCAAGCCGGCTGCCGAGATCACAGACGACGAGTGGGACCGCCTGGTTGCGGTCAATCTCCGCGGTCCGTTCGTGGCCATGAAGCATGAAATCGAGCTGATGCTCCGCCACGGCAGTGGCGCGATCGTCAACACCTCCTCCGGCGCCGGCGTCAAAGGCTTCGCCGGCCAGGCCGCCTACGCCGCCACCAAGCACGGGCTCATCGGCCTCACCAAGTCGGCCGCGCTCGACTACGCCGCCTCCGGTATCCGCATCAACGCCATCTGCCCCGGCATCATCCACACCGAAATGATGCGCCGCTTCACCGGCGACACCGACGCAGGCCGCGCCGCCGTCATCGCCCAGGAACCGATCGGCCGCATGGGCCGGCCCGCGGAGATCGCCGCCGCAGTGCAGTGGCTCTGCTCCGACGAAGCCGCGTTCACGATCGGCCACGCGATGGTCGTCGACGGCGGCCAGACCGCCTAACCGAACGCGACGAGAAGCCCCCGCTTTCGTTCCGTGACAAGCATCCCTCTCTACGCGAGCAGCGCCCCGCAACGCGCGGGAAGTGCGCATCCCGCGGCCATCGCTTTGATCATCCCCTCGACCTCCGACCTCGTGATCGCATCGGCGACGCACGGCTGGCTCGGCGGCGTCGCCGGCAGAGCGACGGGAGCTGGGGTTGCTCAGCGGGTCTCGCGGAGGTTCGCCGCGAACTGTGCCGGTGTGAGGATCGGAAGATCGTTGCTGAGGACGAGGAGGTCCTGATCGCCGGTGACGAGGTACGCGCGGCGGTCGATTGCGAGGGCGAGGAGGTAGTCGTCGTCCGGGTCTCGGGAGCCGACTGGCGGTGGGCTTGCGGGATCCTCGGCGATGGTTTCGTGGTCGCGGACCCAGTTGACGAATGCGTCGGCTTTCTCCGGGGCGATCCGTTTGCGAAGCTTGGGGTAGGCGAGCGTCCGCTTGAGCTCCGCGAGCAAGAGTTCGGAGACGACGAGCTCGAACTGGCCGTCGCGGCTGGCACGCAGGATCTCGGCCGGCGATCCCTGGGCGGACAGCACCGCCGAGCTCAGGACGTTTACGTCAACGACCGCGCGCACCAGATGACCGTCGGCGCGGCCTGGTCGCGTGCTGCGCCTCGACGGCGAGCTCGGAAGCCTTGGCTTCGGACATCGCCGCGTTTGCCCACAGCTCGTCAAGAACGTCGAGCTTGAGGTCGCGGCGCAGGGATTCCTCGATCACGGCGCTGTCCGAGGCGCCGGTCCGTGCGGCGCGGATCTTGACCCACTTCAGAACATCCTCGTCGATCGTCAGCGTCGTACGAACCTTGGCCACGGCCGCATCTTATCATCACGATGCGGTGATGCGACGATGGACGGCATCAACCCGCCGTTAAGGGGAGGACGTCATGGAATCCACACCGCTGCTCGACTGTGCCGGCCGGCGCCGGTCACCGGCGACAACATCAACCTTCCACCAAGGGCTGTCGCCCAGGAATAAGGGGCTCCGGTATCCGCCCGACCCGCCGACGGTCGAGGAGATCGTCGCGGTGATGCGCGCCGCTGGCGATAGCCCGGAGGGCGTGCGCTTGCGCGGAATCATGGTGGTGCTGTGGCGCGCCGGGCTACGGATCAGCGAGGCGCTCGCGCTCAGCGAGACCGACCTCGACCCAGATCGCGGTTCGGTCGTCGTCCGCCACGGCAAGGGCGACAAACGGCGTGAAGTCGGAATGGACAGTTGGGCATGGACGCAGCTGAAGCCGTGGCTCGGCGGTCGAGATGTCAGGCGAGGGGATCTCGCTGATCGTCATCCAGAACAGCTCGGGCATGCCGACCTCGCGATCACGTCACGGTACCTGCGCGGGATCGACAACACCGAGATCATCGCGGCGGTGCACGAGCGCCCGGCCCCGATGATCCCAGCCGACCCTCGCCTACCGCGTCACCACTGAGCCTTTCCACAGGGCAGACGCGGCAACCCTACGGAACCGAATGCAAGGTGGCGGCGCTTCCCGCGCGGCCACCCGGCTCGCCTGGACTGCAAGGTCTCGAACCGGGAATCAGGGAGCAAACCCAGCGGGAAGGCGACAAGTCGCCGGAGCGATCGCGGACGGTGCCGACGCCGAACGATGAAAGCGCTCGTCAGAACGATGATGCCTGCGAATTGTGCGTCGCCGACGCTATCCGCGCGAGCCGGACGCCTGCCGGTGCAATCCCGAGCTCACGGTAGAGCTCGCCGAGGGCGTCGGTCAGGCGAGAAGCCGCAAACCGCTCGCCGTGGCGCTCTCGGCCGGCCTGTGCCAGCGCCGCGCGGCGCTGGGGGTCAGCGAGCAGCGCGGCGATGGCATCGCGAAGCGCGGCAGCGTTCCCCGGCGCGACCAGGACGGCGTCGCGACCGTCAGTGAGGTCCTCGGGGATGCCGTCGCACGCGCTCGCGACGACGGCCACGCCCGACCTCAGCGCCTCGAGGACGGCAACCGAGCCGCTGGCCTCTGCGCGCGACGGCAGCACGTAGATGTCCGCGCGCCGCAGGTAGAGATTGACGTCCGGCACCTCGCCCGGGATCGAGACGACGTGCCCGAGGTGGAGCTCGTGCGCGAGCCGGCGGTGGGCCTCGAGCAATCGGCCGCCGCCGACGAGGATCGCGCGGAACGGGATGCCCGCGGACGCGAGGCCGGACAGGGCGTGGAGGAGCACGTCGATGCCTTTGCGCGGGTCGTGACGCGATATGGCGAGAATCACGGGAGGCCCGGGCGCGGCGGACTTGCCCGCCGGCGTCCGCCCCAGACCCGGGGCGTCCGCGAAGCTGGACGCGGCGGCGTACGGGATCAGGCGAACGTCAAGTCCTTCGCCGTAGGCGCGGGAGAGGATCTGGCGCACGGACCGATAGTTGACGAGCACGACGCGCGCGTTGCGGTAGCCCCACCCCTCGATCCGGTCATCGACGAGTGCCGCCCACCGGAGCCATGCGCGATAGCGAAAGCGCTCGCTCGATGACAGATGGGAGCCTAGGCCGTTTTGCATTTCGGTGATTTCGTAGGTGCGGGTCGCGTAGGCGCTCGCGACAGCGGTCGCTGTCTCGCCGCGGCGACCTAGCGCCCGCACGGCTGCGACCGCCGACGCCGACCAGATAGCGAAGCCGTGAACGATGTGCGGGCCGGGCCGCGCTGTCAGCAGCCGGACCGCAGCCCGGGCCAGCAGCGGGATCTGGAGCGCGACCGGCACTCCGCCGGGCCACGGAGGCGCGATACGGTGCACGACCCCGAACGGGGCGATGCAGGTTCCGGGCCGCCGCCCCACGACCAGGATGTGCGGCTCGTAGCCAAGCCGCGCGGCGGCAAGCGCGTGCGCCCGGACGTAGCTCTCGTGCCCGCCCATCTGTGCCAACGGATCCTTGCCGGATATGAGCACCAGCGGCGGTGCGGGTGACATCGATCGCGACGCTACCAGCTGATTCGCCGCCGACGATACCCTCGGCCGCGTGCGGGCTGTCCTGATCTGCAACGAGATGCTCGGTCTGGGCCATCTGAGGCTGTCGCTGGCGGTCGCCCGCGGGATCGTCGAGCACGACCCTGACTCCACAGCGCTCGTGCTCACGGGCTCACCTGCGGCAGGTGGGTTCGCGTTGCCGGTCGGAGTCGACATCATGAAGCTTCCGACATCGCCGCTCGACGCTGGGTCACGCTGGGGCTCGACGGTACTGCGACCGGCGGCAGGGCTCTCGCTCCCAGCGGATCGGATCCACGCGCTCCGCGGTGAGATCACCGCCGCGGTTGTGCGAGAGCTGCGCCCCGACATCGCTGTTGTCGACTACCGGCCGCTGGGGCGCGGCGACGAGCTGATCGACACGCTGCGAGCGCTCCGAGCCGAGCGCGCGTGCACGCTTGCCCTTGGGCTGTGGGATGTCGATGACGACCGTGCCGAGCTCAACCGCTACTGGGACGAGGCGCTCGCTCGAACCGTTGGCGAGCTCTACGACCTCGCGCTCGTGTACGGGCCGTCGGAGCCCGACGACCTTCGGGTCGAGCGGCTGACCGCGCACGGGCTACCGGTTTACAACACCGGGCTCGTCGCCCCGCCGCCGGCGGCGCACGGCCCTCCCGACCTTGAGCCCGGGTATCTGCTCGTCATCGCCGGGGGCGGGGTCGACGGCGCCGAGCTCATGGGAGCAGTCATCGAGGCGGTACGGCTTCAGCCAGTGGGGCGCCCGACCGTACTCGTCACCGGGCCCCTGATGGCCGCGGAGGCCGTCCGCGATCTGCGCGTGGCGGCGCGCGGCCTAGCCGTACGCGTCGAGACGTTCCGGCCCGACATGGACGCCGTTATCGCCGGGGCCCGCGCCGTCGTCTCGATGGCTGGCTATAACGCCGTCGCAGAGGTTCTGAGCAGTGGCCGTCCCGCGCTCTTTGCGCCGCGCACGTTCCCGCGGCGCGAGCAGCTCAACCGGGCGCTGCGTTGGGAGATGACCGGACGCGCCGACCTGCTTGACCGCGATGCCTGGCAACCGGCGACACTTCGGCAGGCGATCGGCGAGCTGCTGGCGCGCGAGCCCCGACCACCAGAGTCGCTGACGGGCGCGGCCGACGCGGCAGCGATCCTCATCGGGACGGCGCGCCGCCGGGCAGGGATAGACCAATCGCTCGGCCGGGCGTGACCCTGTGCCGCACGGGCCACCGAGACGTCGCCATTGCGATGACGCGGCGCCGCGACTGGCGTGAGGACAAAAGCAGTCATCGTCGAGAGTGCTGGATACGGGCGACAGCTTGTCAACCAGCCGATGACAAGAGCGGGGCGAACGCGACCCCCGAGTACTGCGAGAGACGCAGCCGCGGCGTTGGGACAGCGTCAGTCGCACCATCTGGGGTGTGGCGTCGGGTCTGGTCGAGTCGTCACCGGGCGCTCGCGGAAAGGATCGGGGCATCGCGCCTGAAACCCCAGATCGTGCAGTAGATCCCGAGGAACAGCTCCCATAGGATTTCCGGGGCGCTCATGATCCCTTGCAGTGAGTGCAGCGTGCTACTCGGATCGTTGCCGGTGAACATCACGGCCGTCCCGGACACGATGACCAGCGGCCCGCCGATGAGGCCAAGCCACGCTGCCCGTCGCGGCACCAGGCCCGAGCGGTACATCAGGTAGCCGAGGATCAGCCCGTTACCCCAGCCGACGACCCAGCCCGGGCCGAGGAGGAACGTCCAGTCCTTAATCGCGGCGAGCGTGTACGCGACCGTCCCCTCAGACGGACCTGCAACCTGGTTCCGCAACGTGATGATCCCGAGCATGCACAGGATGCCGACGAGGATGAACATGCACTCGAACAGGCGCGCAGTCACGTAGCCGAGCGCCAGCTCCTCGTTCAGGCGTCTCACGATCGGGAAGATCACGACCGCGGTGCCGATGTTCGCGATGATCAGTAGCAGCTCAAGCAGAGCCGCGAGCAACACCTGGTTATCGTGCCCAGCACCCGCGATGTAGCTCACCGGATGTCGGAGCACGGTCTCGTACAGCGCAAGCGCCGGGATCGACGTGACGAACGTGATGAGGTAGAGGACGCCGAACCACCGCGCCCTCTTCTGATCTAGAGACACCCGTTGTGTCCCCTTTCCCACCGGCGATGGCGATCAGGCGGATTCCCACACCGCCACCTCGACCGGGTAGAGCGCGAACCTACGCAAAAGGACCCATCGTTTCAATCAGATTCGGGGCGAGCGGCGATTCGATGTCAGGGCGCTGACAGCGCCAGGAGCGTCGCTGACGCAGTGATCGACAACCAACACTCCTCACGTGGACGGCTGTGTGATCCAGTTGTCGCCGAAGCACCGGCCCCGCACGGCCGGCTGAGGTCATCGCGTGGTCGCCGAAGACGTCCTGTGTCAACCTCCTTCTTCGATCTGGCTCGTGAGGCGCTGGGTAGCGCGGTCGAGCCCCTCATCCGTGATGTCGCCACCGAAGACCTGTCTGACCTCGGCCCGTTCGACGTTGTGTTATTCCTTGGCGTGCTCTACCACCTGCGCGACCGGCTGCAAGTGCTCACGAAGGTCCCAGGGATTGCCCGCGAGGTCGTGATCATCGAGACCGAGGGAATCCACGTGCCTGGTGCTGACGGTCAGTTGGGCTCCGCGGAGTTCGCTGCAGAGGACCAGATGTACGGTGACCCCACGAACTGGTGGGCGCCGAACTGCGACGCGCTAGAGGGCATGTGCCGGGCCGACGGCGTCGTGGCTCAGAAGATCCTGCCACGTCTCTGTGAGGCGGAACGATAGCCTCGAACCAGCAACCTCCGGCTCGATCGGCCGTGGATTTTGTCCGAAGTTGCGTTGCGATCTGTTGGCCGGGGCACCCCGGTACAGCTCGAAGCGTGCTGAGAATCGGCGGCTCCATCACGAGTGGCCTCACATTAAGCTCAAACGAGCAGCTCCCTTGCGCCGATTGCCTACTCCTCACCGCGTTCCGGAACGATCGCTTCTCCCGGTCAGGAGTATCGACTGCGGGAGAGGCCGTTGTCCGCAAGCTGGATCCTGCGTGGCGAACGCGGCGAAGTCGCCCGGTTCGTGCCGGGCCACTCGCCGACGACCGCGCTCACCGCGTCGTTGACGTACGAGCCTCACGCGGCTCTGCTGGGCTTGTGGGCCTACGAGGCCACTCGCTACAACGAGCTCATCCCTGGCGCCGTGGGCGGAGATGGCACGGCATGAGTCTCGACGAACCCCGAAACTGCGCGGACCCAGCTGCCCAAGCAACAACATTCCGTGGCGAGCTAGACGTCCCGGCGGGTGCGGCGGGTGCGGCGGGTGCGGCGGGTGCGCGGCCTGTGGCCGCACGTAGGGCCGCGGTGTAGATTGCTGGCGCCGCGAGTTCACGGCGCAACCCGATATCGAGGGGGTCTGATGGGGAATCCGAGTCGACTGCGTTGCGCGGTGATGTGCCCGCTCGTTGTGTGCCTGGGCTTGGCGCTCAGTGCGGAAAGCGCCTCGGCGATCACGACCTTGACGACTACGTTCACCTCGCCAGGTTTCCATGCGTTCACGGTGCCGGCGGGCCTCAGCAGCGTCGGCATCAACGCGATCGGCGGCGCCGGAGGTAGAAACACTTGCGGGGGCGTGATTTCCGGCGGCGAGGGGGCTGGATTGATGGCAACCGTTCCGGTGTCGCCTGGCGAATCGCTTCAGGTCATCGTTGCTGGCAGTGGCGACGACGGGTCCTGCGCCGGCGGGGTCGTTCAAGGAGGCGTCGGCGGTGGCGGAGACTCGCTCAACGGTGGTGGTGGCGGCGGCGGAGCATCCGCAGTCGGGACGTCGATCAGCCCCGGATTCGGGTCACTATTCGTGGTGGCGGCAGGGGGCGGCGGCGCGGGCGTCGGTGCTTCGTCGGGCGCCGGCGGAAATGCCGGATCGCCCGGTGCTGACTCGTCCGAGGGCAAGGGCGGCGGAGCCGGGACGGCGACGGCCGGGGGCGCAGGTGGTGCACCGGCCGGCGGTGGCAGCGCCGGCGGCGCGGGCTCGTTCGGACAAGGGGGGCTCGGAGCGCTCACGGTCGCCGGCGATGGTGGTGGTGGTGGTGGTGGCTACTTCGGCGGTGGCGGAGGTGGAGGTGCACCGGACTTCGGCGGCGGTGGCGGTGGCGGCTCGAGCTTCGTGATCCACGGCGCTTCCAACGTGACGGCGGCCGCTCCGACAGCATCCGCTGCGCAGGTGACGCTGACGTACGCAGCGCCGACCGCAGAGCTAAGCGGCAGCACATTGACGTTTTCCGGCACTCAGCCGCAGGGCATCGTCAGCGCCGAGCGGACGCTTACGGTGACCAACAACGGGTCGGCGCCGCTCGTTGTTTCCGGCGCCGACCTGAGTGGAACCAACGTGAGCGATTTCCTTCTCAGCAATCGCTGCCTCGCGCCGGTGACCGCGGGATCGAGCTGCACGATCGGCGTGCGCTTCGCACCGAGCGCGCCCGGCGCAAGCGCCGCAACGCTCAGCCTTCGGACGAATGCCGCGGTGGCACCGGCCGGCGTGTCTCTGTCTGGCACCGGCGGTCAGCTACCACAAGGACCTCCTGGCCAGACTGGCGCGACGGGTTCGACGGGCGCAACCGGTAAGACCGGCGCGACGGGCCGGACCGGCAAGACGGGCGCAACCGGACGCGCCGGGAAGGTCGAGTTGGTCGTATGCACCACGACGACGAAGACCAAGATCGTGAACGGTAAGAAGCGGCGCATCTCCGTCAAGAAGTGCACGACCAAACTCGTCTCCGGAACGGTCAAGTTCGTTACTGCCGCGCGCAGCATGGGTGCGGTCCTCGCGCGCGGCGGTCGGGTCTATGCGACCGGGCGCGCGATCAGGCCGTCCTCCGGCGGCGGGGTGCGCCTCGTCCTGAATGACCGGCGGCGGCTCAACGCCGGGCGCTACGCGCTCACGTTGCGCATGCATCGTGGGCATCGCTGGATCGAGGTCCCGAGCGCGATCACGATCAGCTGACGGCGGCCATGGAAAGCGGCATTTGGCCGCTGTCGGCCACGGGCTGTCAGGTATCGGTCCTTGGAAGGAGATGTGCAAAGCCCCCACGGTCCGCGCCGGGTCGTATAGAACTCTTGCGGTGACCCTGGCGCGCCGTCCCTTGACCGCTCTCCCGCCCTTTGGCATAGCGCTGCCGTCCGCCGAGTTCGGTGCCCATCCTCCGTCGATGACATCGCTCCCTGAAGCTGCACGAGCGTCCATCTAGCGTGACGAGCGGCGCCTGCTCAAGGCAGCCCTCCTGCACGCAGATCGTGCGGAAGTGTTCCAAGGGCTCGACTGGGCCCTTGTTGCGGACATCGGTCTCGAGCGACGCGGGGCGACGCTTGTCCCAGTCGGCGAGCCTCGCCAAGGCGAGGCTGCAGTCGCTGGCGTGGCGCTTGCCGCGGACACCGTCACGGCTGGGAAAGCTGGACGGCCCAGGCCCCCTGCACACCGACGAGTCCCTAGCCGCCAGGCGCGAGCGGCAGCTCAGCGATCCGTACAACGTCCCTGTGATGCCTGCCGGAGTGACGGCTCCGTGGTTCTCCGCCCGGAAGGCGTGGGAGGGCGCCCTTGCGGTTTCGCTCTTCGGCTCGCTTGCTGGATTTCCCGACGCCGACATGGACGTGGTCATCGACGTTAGAGACCGTTTGACAGCACCGCGGGAGCATTCCGGGCCGCTCTCGCTGAGGCAGCAGAGGATTTGAAACACGTGCCGCTCGACGAGGTTGAGCTGGCATCCCTGCGTCGTCGTCAAATCGAACCGGCTATTGCCAGCATCCAAGCTGAACTTGAGACGCCGGAGCAAAGCGAACGCTGCTACGCAGAGTGTCGGACGGCGCTGTCGTGGGAGCGGCGGCTGCCACCGTTGCAGTTGTGGCGGGTCACCTTGCCGGGCTGCACGACACGATGGTCACCGTGCTGTCCGGATCGGGCGGGCCTGTGGGTGGCGCACTCGCAGGAGGCGCGGGAGAGCTCGACGCACGGGCCGAACTTCGTGATGACTTGCGCTCTCGTCCGTTCTGGCTGCTGAAGGAGACGAACGAACTCTTGGGATAGAGGTCTGCCTTCTCGACTCGCGGTAGACGCCACCGGCGGATGGCAGCCCTCGAACCCTCACACGAGGGTACGGGACGATCGCTTTGAGCTGGTGGCGTCGTTCCACTCGGGCGACTGCATGGGCGACGCCGCGCTCATCCGGTGTGGCGAGTGGTTCGTGGCGAAGCGATCGCTTTGGGAGGCACGGGCGGCCGTGGATGCCCGGTTCATGCTCGACCGCGCGCTGACGGCGTCGCGGAAATGCCGGAACAGCTACGCAAATCTCCCAGGCCTAGGCCAAGCTTCTCGATCCACATCTGCCGCGAGCTTGGCGGCGCGCTCAGTCGTTTGTCGGCGGAACCAAACGTAAGGGGGTGATGCCAGAACTCTAGGGTGTCTCCTGATGTGCGGGAGCCCCCCCGACCGAAATGCTCGCGGCGGTGAGCGTTCAGCAGCCAGTGCGCGTCCTGGTCGAGGTCCAGCAGACCGATGGGACGATCCACGGACAAGTCGCCGTTGGGGGATCTACTTCGACTCGCTTCTACGGCTGGCTCGAGCTGATCGATGAGATCGACCGCGCGACGGCCCCCCAATCAGGCGCCACTGACTCCAAGGCCGAAGGAGTTCCGTGATTGGTTCCGTTCAGTTGTTGTCGTTCGTCAGCAGGCGTGGAAAGCGGCGGCTCTACGTCTCGGCGATCGCGCTGCTCGCGGCATTGGCCGCGGCGCCGGCAGGCAACGCCGCGGCAGCGCTCCAGCCGAGCCTGATCGACGGCCCGACCTGGGTCGCGAAGCAGTTCAGCGGCGCGCCGTACGGCTTCAGCGCGCCGCTCGGCGCGGTCTTCGACGGGACCCATATCTGGACCGCCAACCAGGGCGGCAACAGCATGACCGAGACAAACGCCATCGACGGCGCCTTCGTCCGCACGATCTCGGGGCCCGAGTACGCCTTCAACCATCCCTGGAGCCTCGCATACGACGGCGCCCACGTTTGGGTGACCAACCCTAACGGCAACACCGTCACCGAGATCAACGCCAATGACGGCTCGCTGGTGCGGGTCCTGTCCGGCGCCAGCTACGGTTTCAACGCGCCACGCGGCATCGCCTACGACCCGGCCACGGCGCGCACCTGGATCACCAATGAGTTAGGCAACAGCCTGACCGAAGTCAAGGTCAGCGACGGCTCCCCGGTTCAGATCCTCTCCGGCGGCAGCTACGGCTTCAGTCGCCCGAACACGATCATGACCGAGGGCGCCCATCTGTGGGTCACGAACATCGCCGGCAACTCCGTGACAGAGCTGAACGCCCGCGATGGCTCCTGGATCCGGACCCTCGCTGGCGGTTCCTACGGCATCGCCTCGCCCGCAGGACTGGCCTACGACGGCAGCAACATCTGGATCAGCAACTGGTCACTGGGATCTCCGTCGGTCACAGAAGCCAACGCCAGCGACGGCTCGTGGATCCGCACGATCCCGATGAGCGCGCCGCGACCGGTCGGCATCGTCGCTCTCGACGGCAACATCTGGGTGAACCTTTGGGAAGGCTCCGAGGTCGTCGAGATCCGCCAGAGTGACGGCTCGATCATCCACACCTTCAGCGCGACGGACGGAGGCTTCAGCTTTCCCAACGGCATCGTCTCGGACGGCAATCACCTCTGGATCGTAAACGCCGGGAACTCCTCCCTGACCGAGTTCCTCGACGCCGGCCCACAGCGCCCCACGGTCCTCGATCAGAGGGACGACGGTCCGGACGGGACCTACAAGGAGGGCGTCTCCGCGTCGGTCGCTACCAATGGCAGCCCCACGACCTACCGTGCCGAGTGGGGGCTCAGCGAAGGCACCTACGACCACGTCGGGCCGACGCTGCCCGCCGGGGGCACGCTGAGGGAGTCCGGTCCAGTAAGGGTCTCGATGCAGCTGACGGGGCTGCCGTTCTTCACCACCGTGCACTGGCGCGTGGTCGCGACGAACGCGAACGGCACCCGCTACGGCGTGGACCAGACAACCTTCTGGTTAAGCCACCCGCACACGGTCAGCGAGTGCGTCAAGCACCTCCAGTGGCAACTGATCACCGCAGACATCGTCGGGCCGGGCTGTTGGGTGCTGCACAGGGTGAGGCCGTGGTTCGGCCGGGCCAAGCTCACGCCGCTCCCCAAGCCCTACGCGCCGACGAACTCCTGCTTGTACGCGAGCTGCCCGCCACCGCCACCGCCGCCACCCACGCCGACGTTGTACCAACCGGCCGCCAGACTGGCGAGCTGGCCCGACCCGAGCAAGCCGTTCATGGTGGCGATCCCTGAGACCTCCGGCCAGAAGGTCGCGGTCGAGATCAACGGCACGATCGTCACGAGCAACTACGTCGTCGCCGATCAGCCGCACGGCTTCGTGATGGCCGACGACGCAAGCGTGGACCTCGCCCCGTCCGCGGACGGGTCGGTGCCGGCGACCCCCCTCGCGCGCCACGCGACGATCTCCACGCGCATCCCGATCAGCTACGTCGGTCCGGGCGGAGGCCCGTCGCTGCTCGCGCGGCGCGCTCACGCCGCCCAAGCGTCCGGTACCGCTCCATCGTGCGAGGACCCCGCCGTATCCGGCGCGCCGCTGCTGGGGTCCTTCCCGGACCCCGCCGGGCTCGGCTCCTCGCTCGGCGACCTCGACCTCGGCGGCCCGATCTCCGTGCACTTGATCAACGGGCAGGTGATCGTCTGCGCCGACATCACCCTGCCTACGACGCCGTGTCTGGACAGCGGCTCCACCGGGGTCCAGGCGACGCTGATCGCCGACCAGGGTGGTCTCAGGTTGCAGGACCTCAACGCGCACTTGGGGTGCGCGATCATCGCCGGCGTCGTCTTCCAGGACGTCTCGTTCAACTTCTCCGCGACCGACAAACGCTGGAAGGCGGGTGGGACGGTCGAGGCCATTCCCGGACTCCCGCTGCACGGCGAGATCGAGTTCGCACACGGCGACTTCGCGCATGCTGGCGCTGCTACCAGGCCCGTGTACCTGCCGCTCGGTTTGCTCCGTCTAAAGGAGGTCGGCTTCGACGTCTACCCTGACCGCACGACTGGCACGGTGAGGTTCGGCTCGATCGTGACCGTACCGTTCGTCGACGCGGACCCGCTCGCCATCGACGCCGGCTACACGTTGCAATGGGCCGCGAACCCACCCTTCTTCGAGGCAACCGGCAAGGTGGCGATCTTTGGTGCGCCGGTCTTCGGCGGCGACGTTAAGGTCTTCGGCGACGGCACGGTCAGCGGCACGGCCCAGCTCCGGGCGGACTTCCTCGGGCTTCTCCGCGTCGAGGCGACCGTGACCGCGGACTTCTGGCGGGTTTCGCCGCTGCGCTTCAACGTCGACGGCAACGGCAGCGTTTCGATACCGCGCCTGGACCTCAGCGCGTCGGGTGAGGTGAACGTCTCCGACAACGGCGCCGGCGCCTGCGTCGACACGTTCATCGGGCACATCGGCATCGTCATCCATCGCAGCGGCTCCTTCGATCTCTTCGGGAGTTCGTGTGACATCACCGGCGCACGCGACATTCGCCCGCGCTCCGCGCCGCGGGCGCGAGGCGCGCAGGCGCCGGCCGTGGCCAGCCTCCAGTTCCAGGTGACCGCGCCAACTCGCGGGCTGCTCGTCGGGGTCAGCGGCCTGCGCGGCGCCCCGTCCCTCGCGCTCGCCGGCCCGCACGGGGAGCACCAGGAGGCCGCCGCCAGCGGGGCGATCGACAGCCCGAGGCGCCTGGTGTTCCACGACACGAGGTCGGGAGTCACCTACGTCGGGCTGCGCAGCCCCTCGGCGGGCACGTGGCGGGTCACGGCGCTCCCGGGATCGACGCTGTTGACCGATGTCCGCATCGCCGCCGTGCGGCCACCGGTCGCCGTGGTCGCGCATGTTGTCAGGAAGGGAACCAGCTACCGGCTGGTCTACACCGGCCCCAGGGTGCCCGGACAGACCGTGCAGTTCCTCGAGCGGGGGACGGGTGACGTCGCCCTAATCGGAACGGCCAAGGGCGGCGGCCGCGGCGCCATCGCGTTCTCGCCGCACAGTGGCAGTGGCGCCCCGCGCACCATCGTGGCGATCGTCAAGCAGGACGGGCTGATCCGGACCGAGCGACAGATCGGGACCTACCGGACGCCCGCGCCCCGCCGCCCGGCGACCCCGCGGGGCGTTGTGGCGCGTCGCCATGGTAGCCAGCTGATCGCGACCTGGAGGCGGAGCCGGGCGCAACGCGGTACCTGACGGTGGTTCACACCAGCGACGGCCGCTCGCGCGTCTTCTACGGCCCGCGGCGCAGCGTTGCGCTCTCCCGCTTCGCTTCTGCCGAGGCCGCGACCGTGCAGGTCCAGGCCGTCAACGGGACACGCCGCAGCTCGCCAGCCACGGCGCGCGTCGCCGCGACCACGTTCCGACTCAGCCGCGTCACGGTCACCCCCCGAACGGTGAGACGCAAGCAGACCGCCATCTCCGTCGTCCTCACGCTCGACAGAGCGGCCACACTGCAGTTAGCCGTGCGCGACAGCCGACTTGGCATGGTCACCTCGCGGACGAGGACCGCCCACGCCGGGCGGAGCGTCCTAGAGCTCCCGCTCCGCCTGCACAACAGGCGCCTGAAGCCAGGCGACCTACACGCTGTTCGTCGTCGCGACCGTCAACGGCCTGACTCCGGTCGCAGAGGGCTTCTCGATCAAGCTGCAGTAGGAACCAGGTCTATCGTGACAAGGTTCCGGCCGACTCAGGGGTGCGCGTTACGTCGAGACCCCAGCGCAGACCGAAATCGGTGTTCCGGCGGGCCAACCGCCGACCCTGCAGAGTCACGATGGACGCCGACCTCGGCAAAGCACGCGCTCCTCCCCTCACTCGCCGCGCAGAAGGCGAACCTCGGCCGACAATCAGCCGCCCGGACCTATGCCGAGCTCCCCACCAGGAAAGCGACGTCGCGGAGCACGGGACGGACAGCTTCCACGGGCAGGTGTCTGCCGGACGAGTACGTCGAGACAGCCGCCCGCAGAGCCCGCGTTGCAAAAGCCAGCCTCTCGTCGCGCTAACCGAGGCGGCGCGACCCAGCAAGCGCCGGCGGAGGTCGCGGAAGAGATATCCGATCGCGGCCTGCGATCGGCTCGGACCGCGGACAGTTAGCAAACACCGCAACGACCGGACGACCGGCGGACGACGTGAGCGCCGGCGCGGGTGCGGGTGTTTCGCGGCCAGGCGCAGGCGGCGGGAGCGATGGTCGCGCGGGCGCGCCAGGGAGCGGCGGCGCCGGCCTCCCCGCCGGACGAGTCGGCAAGACGGGACTTCCCGGCACCGCGGGTACACCCGCCGTTGACGGCGACCGCCGGAAGTCCCTATGCGTATCCGTTCACCGCGTCCGGGAACCCAGGGCCCACATTCACGCTCGCGACCGGGGCACCAACCTGGCTCGCGCTCGGATATCGGTGTCGGCGCCACCACGGGCACCAGCGATCACCAGTCCGAGCAGCGCAACGTTCAGCGGTGCGCGCGGCGGGAGCTTCACGATCACCACGACTGGCCACCCGACCGCGGCCATCACCGAGACTGGAACGCTGCCCAATGGCGTCAGGTTCGTCGATCACCACGACGACACGGCCGACTTCATCGTCAGTCCCAGCGCCGCGACTGGAGTTGCCCGATTCGTCATACGTGCCGTCAACGGCGTTACGCCAGATGCGAGCGAGCCATTCACGCTCGCGGTCAATGCTGACGCGGCAGGTCCAGACATCGATGCACAGGCCAGCACTCACGGGCTCAACGCGGCGCAGGTCCGTCTCTCGACCCGCGTCGCCGGAGAGCTGCTCGTGGCATTCGTCGCCGCAAACGGGCCGGCCCACGGCAGGCAGACCCCACGACTTGCCGGTGGGTCCCTGTCCTGGAGACTGGTCGCCCGAGCCGATCGCTCACGCGGCGAGCTCGAAGCCGAGGAGGCCAGCACCCCACCAGGTTTTGCTCCAGCAGGTATCGAGCGGCCGGCACGCCACCTATTGGCTCCAGACGACGGCACGAGCAACAGCCGCGGCCGGTGTCTCCGTCACGATCCTCGACACCAAGCCACGGAACGACCCGTACAACCTCGCCGCCATCGAGATCAGGTCTTGAGTCCCTCACGTAGGGGTGTCGAGCTCTGGCGGCCTTCGACCGAGTGCACCGGCGAGCTCGCGGCGACCGCGGATCGACAGCTTTGCGTAGCAGTGGGACAGCTGCCCTTCGACAGTCTTCGTCGAAACGAACAGAGCCTGGGCGATCTGTCGGGTGGTCAATCCGGCGGCGGCCATCCGAGCGGCGCGCATCTCCGCGGGAGTCAACGCGTCTGGACCGCTGAGCGCGGTTCGGCGTGGGCGGGCACCGGCGGCGACGAGCTCGGAGCGGGCTCGTTCGACCAGGGCAGTCGCGCCGCACCGATGGGCGATATCGAGCCCTCTGGCGATCGCCTCGCGGGCCGCTGGACGCTCACCTCTCGCGCGCAGGCCTTCGCCAAGGTTCACCAGGGCGCGAGCGAGCTCAAGGCGCGCCGGGGTAGCTTCGAGGATCGCGACCGCATCGCGCAATTGCGCGAGACCGGCCTCGCCGGGGTCGAGTAGCCCGCTGAGCGACAGTGCCATCCCGTGGCGCCGCGGCGCGCCGAATGAGACTGCGTCCGCGAGCTCCCGCGCGGCCAGCTCGAGCGCCTCCCCTGAACGACCGCAGTCCACCAATGCTCGCGCGGCTGTAGGCACCCAGTCAGTGGCCACGCTCAGCTGCCAGCCCGCGGCGGCCATGCGGCGGTCCGCCTCGAGCAGGTCAGCGATCCCGGGCTCAAGCTGGCCCGCAGCAATCCTCACGCGTCCTCGATGCGCGAGGAGCTGGACGCCGAAAGACCCATCGAGCAGCGAGCGGCTGAATTCGACCGGCTCGAGGAGCAGGGACGCGTCCCGAGTCTGCCCACGTTCCACCAGCACAACCGGGAGCCACAGCACCGCGACACGCTCGGCGCCCAGCTCGCGGCCCAAGTCAAATGCGTCCCTGGCGAACAGCTCGGCAGTGTCGAGGTCTCCGGTACGCACGGCGGTCTCCGCCCGCACGACCACCAACTGCATGAAGATCGGAGCGAGACCGCGACGTTGGGCTTCGACGATCCCTGCATCCAGCGCTCGCGCCGCCTCCTCGAGATATCCGCTCTCGCACAGAACGCACGCTGCGGTTACGTACCCGTAGTCGAGCCAATCCGCGAGCAACCGCTCATCCGCAATCGCACGCCGCGCCAGGGAAGCACAATCGTCCGCGGGTGTCCCGACCACGACACCGAGGATCGACAGCGCGGCGAGCATCCGCGGATCGCGGACCTCACCGCGACGGCTCCGCTCGAAATGCCGCGCAGCCCGCGCGCGCAATGCGGGGGTCGCCGGGAGCTCGTCAAGGCCACCACCTATCAACGCCGTCTCCAACAGCTCGACGGTCCCCGGGGTGAGGCTGTCCGCGGGTTCCAAGGCTTCCTCGAGCACGAGTCGCGCGGTGTGGCTCTGCATGACCCCGAAGAGCGCCACCGCCAGCTCCAATGCGATCTCGGCATGCTGCTCGGGGTCGTGCGCAAGCGCCAGGGCCTCACGCAGAGCCCCAAACTCGCCTGCGTCCGGCAGGAGTCTCTCGGCGTGCCCCAGCTCCACGAGCACCTCCAGCCTCGATTCGGCCGGCGGCGGCTCGGATAGCGCACGGCGCAGGTAGGCGACCGCGACCTCCGGCGCGCCGCGCGCGAGCGCCGCGCGCGCGCCGGCTCTGAGCGCTTCGACGACCCACATCTGACCGTATGGTTCAGCGGAAAGGAGATGCGCCGACACGCGGTCGGCGGGCGCGCCGTCGCCCGCCAGCAGACGAGCCGCCTCCGCGTGCAGGGCGGCGTGACGGGATTGTGGGAGCTCGGCGATCAACGCCTCGCTCACAATCGGATGCACGAATGAGAGCGACCGCCCCGCCGCCAGCAGATCAGCACCTCGCAGCGCATCGGCTGCCACTTCTACCCGCTCGCGATCAAGCCCACCGAGTTCCGCTGCAGTGCGCAGCGCGCAGCCCGGCCCGAGCACCGCGACCGCTTGCGCAAGTCGCTCGCAATCCACACCGAGCCGCGACAGCCGGAGCAGCACGGCGCGCCCGATCGTGCCGGCACCTAACTCGCGGACGCGCCTGGCCAACTCCACCGTCGGACGGCCCGACTCGGCCGAGAGGGCCGTCGTGAGTTCCCGCAGATAGAACGGGTTGCCCCCGGTTGTCTCATGACAGGACCGGCACAGCTCGTCGTCGGCGCGCGCTCCGAGCCGCGCGCGGACCAGAGCGGCGCTTGCCTCCTCGCTCAGCGGGCGCACTCTGAGCTCGCTAGGGCCCAGCTCGTGCAAACCGGAGAGCGCCGAACGCGCGGCGTCCCCTTCAGCGTTCCGCATCGCTATTGCCAGCAGCACCGGAAGCGACTCCACACGACGCGCTAGGTACACAAGGAATCGCGTCGACGCTTCATCCAGCCACTGCGCGTCGTCGACGAGCAACGCTAAGGGGGCACGCTCGGCAAGGTTCCCGACAAGCCAGTAAAGGCCGTGGAGCACGGAAGCCACAACGTCGCGGTTGTTCCCACCTGCGCGGTCATCTCGGAACACCGGTGCGGCGAGCTGAGCAGCGCCGTCCCACACGTCTGGCCCGGCAGTCCGAACCTCCGCCCACAGCAACTCTCGCACTGCGGCGAACGGACAGTCCACGACGAGCTCGTCCCCCCAAACTCGCAACGCCACGATCCCGTGCTCACGAGCACGTCGCGCCGCGGCCGCCAACAGCGACGACTTACCGACACCTGCCGGACCGCTGATCAGCACCACACCGCCGATTGCTGAGCGGGCCGTATCGAGCAACTCCTCGATACGCGCCAATTCGCGCTCACGCTCCAGCAGATCACCCGAGGTCAACGGCGCCGCCAGCCCCAAGGACCACCCACAGCCGCGCGTGAGCTCATGACCAACGCATTATCCCTCAGCGCCCGGTGGCCAAACCGGCCCTGCGGGGCAAACGCCGTGCCCCGCGGGATTCGATGATCTCATCGATGCCTTGCTGGCGATCCTCGACGATCTCGGCCCTGAGGACAGGCACGCGTTCTTCGCAGGCTGCGCCTCGAGCATCTACGGACTCCAATAGTGACCGACCGAGCTGATGCCGTGGTAGCTGCCATCGGCTGTGTTGTCCTGTTCGATCGGTGCAGCTGTGAGGAGGGAACCTAATGTCGGCGACTTCACACATGCTTGGGCCCGCCGTTCTGAATCGCTCGAGACGCGAAGCGGCGCTCCCTGCTCGCTCGGACTCGACGAGAGCTAATTCATCACCACGGCGGGCGTCAATGACGTGTGGCGCCCGTCTGCGTGCGCGATATACCGCGCAGTCGCTGTCGCCCTGATCGGGTCTACAGCCGCTCGAGGACGCTCATGTCTGTCCGCGGATCTGCGATCTGTGCCCGCGCCGCGGCGATCCGCGCGATCGGGACTCGGAACGGCGAGCAGGAGACGTAATCGAGCCCGGCCATGTGGAAGAACTCGATCGACTCCGGGTCGCCGCCGTGCTCGCCGCAGATCCCGAGCTTCAGGTCCGGGCGGGCCTCGCGCCCGACCCAGGCGGCCAGCCGCACGAGCCAGCCGACGCCCGGACGGTCGATCGTCTCGAACGGGCTGCGGTCGATGATCTTGCGGTCGATGTACGTCGGGACGAACTTCGATTCGACGTCGTCGCGCGAGAAGCCGAGCGCCGTCTGGGTCAGGTCGTTGGTACCGAACGAGAAGAAGTCGGCGTGCAGTGCGATCCGGTTTGCAACGAAGCAAGCTCGCGGCAGCTCGATCATCGTCCCGACCGTGTAGTCGCTCCCCTCGATGAGTCCCTCCTGCTCGCCGACGCTCACCACGAGCTCGCGCATGATCTCGAGCTCGTGCTCGTAGTCGACGAGCGGGATCATGACCTCGAGATGCGGCGGCTCCTTCGCCGCCTTCGCGGCGCGGAAGATCGCGTGCACCTGCATCTCGTAGATCTCTGGATAGAGGATTCCGAGCCGGCACCCCCGCGTCCCGAGCATCGGGTTCTCCTCGCTGATCTCGTGCACCCGCGTGAGCAGTCGTTCAAGCTCCGCGAGATCGTCTGTGCCGCCCATCCTGGCGCGCTCCGCCCTCGCGGCGAGCTCCTCGGCGTCGGGCAGGAACTCATGCAGCGGCGGGTCGAGCAGGCGAATCGTCACCGGCAGGCCCGCCATCACCTCAAATAGTCCCTCGAAGTCCTGCTGCTGGAGCGGCAGCAATTCCGCCAACGCCTTGCGCCTCTCATCGGCCGTGTGCGCCATGATCATGGCGCGCATCTTCGGCTGGCGGTCTTCGGCCATGAACATGTGCTCGGTCCGGCACAGGCCGATTCCCTCCGCCCCCAGCTCGCGGGCCCGCAGCGCGTCCCGCGGTGTGTCGGCATTTGCCCGGACGCCCAGGTGACGGATCTCGTCGGCCCACGTGAGGACGGTCTGGAAGTTCTCGTCGACACGGGCCTCGACCAGCGGGACGTCCTCGATCGTCACACATCCCTTGGTGCCGTCGATCGCGATCCGGTCGCCCTCACGGATCTCGGTTCCGTTGACCGTGATCGTCCGTGCCTTCACGTCGATCGTCAGAGCCTCCGCGCCGACGACCGCGGGGCGCCCCATCCCACGCGCGACGAGCGCGGCGTGAGAAGCCTTGCCGCCCTCGGACGTGAGGATGCCCTTCGCGGCGTAGAAGCCGGCCACATCCTCGGCATCGGTGCACGGACGCACAAGGATCACATCGCGACCCTCCTCCGCCGCCGCGACGGCGTCGGGCGCGGTGAAGACGACCTCGCCCTTCGCGGCGCCCGGCGAGGCGTTGACACCGGTCGCGAGGACCTCGAACCGGGCAGTGGGGTCGAACGTCGGATGCAGCAGCGCGTCGAGCGAGCCCGGGTCAATCGAGCGGAGCGCCTGCTCGCGGGACAGCAGGCCTTCGTGGACCGCGTCGACGGCGAACCGGACGGCCGCCTGCGCCGGCCGCTTCGCGCCACGGGTCTGCAGCATGTAGAGGCGACCCTCCTCGATCGTGAACTCGGTGTCCTGCATGTCCTCGTAGTGGCCCTCGAGCGTGCGCAGGATCTCCATCAGCTCGGCGTGGGCCTCGGGCAGCCAATCCTTGATCTCGGCGATGTCGCGCGGCGTGCGGGCGCCGGACACGACGTCTTCTCCCTGGGCATTGGGGAGGAAATCTCCGCTCGGCTCCGGTCCTCCGGTCACCTCGTCGCGCGAGAACGCGACGCCGGATCCGGAGGTGTCCCCCTTATTGCCGAACACCATCTGCTGGACGTTGACGGCCGTGCCCCAGTCGTGGGGGATCTGGTTCATGCGCCGGTATGCGACCGCTCGGTCGCCCATCCACGAGTCGAACACCGCCCGTATTGCGAACCGCAGCTGATCGTCCGGCTCGGAGGGAAAATCCTCGCCGGTGTGCTCGTGATAGATGCGCTTGAAGGTGTCGCTGAGCTGCTTGAGTGCGTCGACGTCGAGCTCGGTGTCCAGCTTGACCTCGCGCGCGGCCTTCGCCTCTTTGATCGCGTCCTCGAACCGATCGCCGGGGATTCCTCGCACCACATTTCCGAACATCTGCACGAACCGCCGATAGGAGTCCCACGCGAATCGTTCGTTGCCGGTCGAGCGTGTGATTCCCGCCACCGCCTCATCGCCTAGGCCGAGATTCAGCACCGTGTCCATCATTCCGGGCATCGACTCCCGAGCTCCTGAGCGGACGGACACGAGCAGTGGGTCGCTGGGGTCTCCGAGCCGCTTGCCGCTGAGCCGCTCGAGCCGTCCGATCGCCTCCGCGACCTGCTCCGCCATTCCGTCGGGCTCCTGCCTGTCCGCGCGCATGTACTCGACGCACGCTGCGGTCGTGACCGTGAACCCCGCGGGCACGCGCTCCGCGCCGAGGACGCGGGTCATCTCGGCAATGCCGGCTCCCTTGCCACCCAGCAGCTCGCGCATCTCCTTCGAGCCTTCGGCGAAGTCGTACACCCATTTGGACATCAGCTCGGCATTCCCCTCGGTTGGGTTGGTTCATGCACGCTCATTGTTCGACGCTGACCGGCCCGCTGACAGTGCCACTCTTGTGGAGCTGACCGATCTCGGCGTCGGTCATTCCGAGCACGTCGGCGAGTACTTCGTCGGTGTGCTCCCCGAGCAGTGGCGCCCGCCGGGCAGGGAGCCGCTCGCACGCGTCGAAGCGCAGCGGCGAGCTCGGCATCAGGTACGCGCCGATCCCGGGGTGCTCGACCTCGTGGAACATCGGGTTGGCCGGGGAGCAGCGCTCGTCGTTCGCGACGAGTTCGGTGAAGGTCCAGTACGGACCCCAGCAGACGTTCTGGGCGTCGAAGACCTCGCGGATCTGATCGAGTGTGCGCGCGGTGGTCCACGGCTTCAAGAGCGCCCCGATCACTTCTCGCGCCGCGAAGCGATCGCCCTCCTTTTCAAGATCGACGTCCATCACGCGCTCGCAGGCCGCGAATGCCTCGCCGAGCCCGGTCGCCGTGACGAGGCTCTGCCACTGGCGCAACGTGAGCGCGACGATCATGATCCTCCGCCCATCCTTCGTCGAGAAGTCGCGACCGAACGCGCCGTACAGATAGTTTCCGTCCTTCGGGCGCTCGCTCCGATTGATCTGAACTTCGGCGATCTTGCCGAGGTTGCCGACCATCGCAAGCGCGACGTCGGAAAGTGCGACACGCACGACCTGGCCCTCACCCGTCGACCGGCGGTGGCGCTCCGCGGCGAGCAGGCCCGTCGCCGCGAGCGTGCCCGTGATCGCATCCCAGGCCGGCAGCAGATGGTTGAACGGGACAGACAGATGCCGGGGCCCCGTCGCCCAAGGAAAGCCCGTGGCCGGATTGATCGTGTAGTCGACCGCCGAGGATCCGTCGTGGTTCCCGGTGATATTGACCACGATCAGATCGCGCCGGCGGTGCCCCAATGTTTCCGGGTCGAGCCAACCGCGCAGCGGGAAGTTCGTTAGGAACAGGCCAGCGTCCGGATCGGGGGCGCCCACTAACTCAGCCACAAGCTCACGCCCCCGCGGCGAGCCGAGGTCAATCTGGATCGAGCGCTTGCCCTTGTTCATACCTGCCCAGAACAGGCTGTTCCCGTCGGCGGTCACCGGCCAGCGGTTGCGGTCAAGTCCGCCGCCGATCGGGTCGAAGCGGATCACGTCCGCTCCGAGCTGCGCGAGCGTCATCCCGCCGAGCGGCGCGGCGACGAACGCCGAGCCCTCAACCACCCGCATGCCCTCGAGGATCCCCGTCATGCCATCACCCCGACGAAGCGCCAGTCGAGGACCGACACCTCCTCGCCCCCGCGCCCGTCCTCGCGCGTAGCCCAGACGAGCGCGCGAAGGTCAAGCAGGCCTCCTTGTTCGAGCGCGTGCTTTGACTCGAGGGTGAGCTCGGTGCGAAGAACATCTCCTTCGAACACGGGGCCGAGATGATCGCAGCCGCGCCATGCGACGATCGTCGCGAGGTTGGGGAGCGCCCGGGTCGTATGCGAGGCCGCGATCGAGATCGTATGGCCACCGTAGACGAGCCGCCGGCCGTGCGGGGTTGCGCCGGCGTCCGAATGCGCCGCCGCGAGGTTCAGCGTCAGGCGGACCAGTTCGGGCGCACCCGTCACCGTGTCGCGGCCGCCGATCTCCCACACGGTTCCTTCGGCGACATCGGCAAAGTGCTCGCCGGCGACACGTTCACGGAGCTCATACAGCCGCCAGCCGGACGGAACCGCGGCGCGGACACGGTCGGGGTCGAGGTCGACCGGGATACGATCCAAGCTCTGATCATGGCCTGTCTCGGCGGTCGGCACGCGGAGCGGGATCATCGGACAACGCCAGAAGTCAAGCACCGGCGCGCCATCTTGATTCTCGGTCTGGATCCGCAGTGCGACGAGGCCGGTCGCCGGCCGCTTATCGCGAGCCCGGTTCTGCTTGAGAGCGACCACCTGCGTGCGCGTGTACAGGGTGTCGCCAAGGAACACGGGGGAGAGCAGCACGAGACCTCGGTAGAACAGGTTGCCGAGGACTCGTTGCGTCGGACCTGTGGACTGGCCGATGGCCACGTCGCAGACGAGGTTCGGATGGGCGAGCTGGCGCTCGTCCCCGGTGACGGCGCGGCTCAGCTCCGCGTCGAGCGCCAGTCGCAGACGATCGCCGGTGAGCGCCTGATGCAAGGCCGCCTGGCCAGAGGTCAGCGTCAACGCCGGCGCGTCGTCGAACACCTGGCCGACGGCGAAGTCCTCGAAATACGGGCCACCGACTTCAACACGCTCGATCGCTCGCACGGCGCCCTCCGTTTGGATGGTCACGAGCAGCGCCGGATGTCGCCGCTGCCCCGTCCCGTTAACGTAGTCAATCTCGTGCGCTGCCGCGATAGCCTCTGGCGATGCGAGCCCGCCGATCGTGCCTGTCAGTCCCGGGCGTGTCGGCGAAGATGATCGCGAAGGCGGGCGGACTGCTCGTCGACGAAGTGATCATCGACCTCGAGGACTCGGTGCCGGCCGATCAGAAGCCCCAGGCCAGGGAGACCGTCCTTGCCGCGGTGCGGGACGGTGAGTGGGCGACGCCGACGCTCGGGGTGCGAATCAACGGCACCGGCACCCGCTGGTGTCATCGCGACGTCATCGAACTCATCGAAGGCGCCGGCGACCGGCTAGCAACATTGATCGTCCCGAAGGTCGAAGGGGCTGCGGACGTCGAATTCGTTGCTCAGCTCGCGTCGCTCGTCGAACAGGAATCGCCGCGGGAGCAGCCCATTGGCCTCGAGCTGCTGATCGAGACGGCGACGGGCCTTCGTCACGTCCACGACGCCGCCCACGCGAGTGACCGCGTGCAGGCACTCATCGTCGGCTACGCAGACCTCGCCGCCTCGCTCGGGCGACCGACGGCGGTCGCGGACGATCCCGGCGGTAACCACTGGCGCTGGGTACTCGAGACCGTGCTGGTCGCGGCGCGCGATGCGGGGATCCAGGCGATCGACGGGCCGCACTTCGAGATCGCGAACCTCGACGGGTTGCGGGCTCGGGCGATGCTCGCGCGAACGCTCGGCTACGACGGCAAGTGGGCACTGCACCCAACCCAAATAGAGCCGCTCAACGACGTCTTCTCCCCCACCCAGCAGGAGTTCGATACGGCATCGGCGATTATCGAGGAGCTCGAGCGCGCGGGGTCAGTAAGCGGGCGCGGAGCCGTGCTACTCGGCGGCGAGATGATCGATGAGGCGAGCCGCAAGCAGGCGGAGCAACTCCTCGCGCGGGGCATGGCCGCGGGCCTGTCGAGAACATGAGGCGCTGGGTGGCCATCTGACGCCACGCTCTCGCCGCTTCCACGATCAGCCGCCCGACGTCGGCGTGACCGCGCCGGCGGCTGGGCTCGCGGACTGTCCTGCGGTGACTGTTCCATGGGAAGCTCGTGGGAGCCTGACGCCATGCGCTCTCTGTCGCGGCGATCAGGCAACACCATTTCCGCTGAGTGCCGTGGCGGGGCGTTTGATCGCGCCGCCGGACCGCGTCAGTGTGCGGCGTGCTCGTAGTGCGCCTGCACCCTTGCGGCGACGAGATCGGCGAGCTGCGACAGCATCGCCTCCAAAGCGAATGCGCTCGGCGAGACCTTGCTCTCGCTGCCCGGTGCCGCCGAGCGAAGATCGAGGGGGCGGGGTTCGGCAGCCATCGCCACGTCCGCACTTCCGTACGCTTGCATTGTCGGGACCTTCCAGGTGCTCGTTGACCCGCCTGGAGTATCCGAGGCCGGCAGGGTGCTGTTCTCCGGGATGTTCTCGATGTTCGTGTGACTTCCCTGAACCAAGAACGCATCCCACTCACCGGGAGGGGACGTTCGAATCGCTGGTGGGTCTTGCGAACCGCCGCGGCCGTCAACCTGGTAGACCGGCCGGACGATGCCCTGGGCGCGGTTCTCGGACAGCGCCCAGCCACATCACGATCGCCTTCAGCCCCGAGCGCTCGTCCGTCCCGTCCCTCGGCTGAGCACTGCTACGTCGCCATTGCGATGGCGCGGCCCGAGCGGGCGTGAGGACAGAAGCAGTCGCGCCGAGCCGGGAGGCGCACGCTCGGATTTGGACGATCGCGAGAGCACGCGCGAGTACGGCAGGCTGCTCGTGATCAGTGGGAAGGCCGGCTTCGGTCAGGCGTGCTCACTGCGATTCCGCGCGTTGTAAGCGCAGCTGGGCGGCGTCGAGTGAGTGGCTCTCAGCCGTCTTCAGCCGGGGCTGGGGACGTTTTCGAGTTCGTCCTCGCGCACAACGTCGGCGCCCGTCGGGACGAACGCCGCGATCACGGGTCGCTTGTCCGACCGTCGGCGCGTGATCCATGGCGGCTTCTCGCTGAGGTACCTGTCGCCCCACTGTCGTAGGCCGGCGAGCGTCACGGCGAGGTCTCGGCCCTTGGTGGTGAGCCGGTACTCGTAGCGCTCCGGGCGCTCGCTGTAGCGGACGCGGTCAAGGATGCCCTCTTCGACCAGCCGGTTGAGCCGGTGGGTGAGGACGTTGCGGGCGATCCCGAGGCTCTCCTGGAACTCACCGAAGCGACACAGCCCAAGTAACGCGTCGCGGATGATCAGCAGCGTCCAGCGCTCACCCACGACCTCGAGCGCCCGCGCGATCGAGCAGTTCTGTCCCTCATAGTCGCTTCGCAGCATGAGCTAAGCGTAGCGCGAGTGAGTTGCATCACGCAACTGACCTTGGTACGTTGTGCCGGGTCAGTCTCTTGACGCAACACTCCCAGGCCTGTGCTGGGAACACCTGAAAACCGTAAACGGAGGAGCTCCGATCGACGAACTGCTCTCAGCCGTGCTGGACGCGCACGGAGGCCTCGACAACTGGCAGATGGTCGGGACGCTGAGGGTCGGCTTTTCGCGGGGCGGCCCGTTCTGGGCCGCGCGCGGCTGGCCGGACCTCCTCGCAAACGAAACCGTGACCCTCGACGCTCACCGCCAGCACATCGAGTTCACCCCGTTCCTCGCCCAGGACCGAACCTCGGTATTTGACGTCGATCCAGAACGGGTAGCGATCCGCAACGGCGACGGCCAGGTGATCGAGGAGCGCACCCGACCGCGCGACTCATTCCCCAGCCAGTTCGATCCGTTCGCGACGCCGTGGGACGCGATCCAGGTCGCGTACTTCGCGAGCGCGGCGATGTGGAACTATCTGACCGAGCCGTTCGGGTTCACCTACCGCGGCGTGCAGGCGAGAGAGATCGAGCCCTGGAACGAGGACGGCGAGACATGGAGGCGGCTGGCGGTGACGTTTCCACCGTCCAACGCCAACCACAACCCCGATCAGGTGTTCTACTACGACGAGCGGTTCATGCTGCGTCGCATGGACTACTCGCCGGAGGTGACAGGCAGCCCGCCGATTGCCCAGTACACGCACGATCCCAAGACGTTCGACGGGTTCGTGTTCCCAACGCGCCGGCTCATGCACCGCCGCGACGCGGACGGTGTCGCCGACCAGAGCGTTGCCCTGCTCACGTTCGACATCGACGCCGTCGCAGTGGAACGCTGCTGATGTCCGTCGTCGACCTCAATCGAGCCGGTCGTTCGCGGTAGGTTGAGGCGGCACTTCCTTTCACGCTCCGACGGAGATTTCGACGCCGTCGACGAGGAACCCGCAATGCGCGGCAAGCACAACTGGCCCACCCGGGTCTGCCTCGGGGATGGCGTTAGCTGCGCGGCAGTTGCGGATCCCGCGCGAAGCAGAGCTGACGGCGTCGCGCTCGCAATGCTCGTCGGTGACGCAAAGCGGGGTCCGGCGACATCGCGCGATCATTGTTTGGACGGGCGAGATGCTGCCCCTTGAGGCCCGCGTGCTGGTCGCGCTTGGCCCTCGTCGCCGAGGAACCCGCGAGCTTCGGCCGCCTGGCCGTGGGTGGGCGCGACGTCGCCATCGTCCCTCCCGACGTCCGGCCCCAGCCCGACGAGCGCCCCAGCAATCGCACCGAGTTGAGCCGCATCCTCCTCAGAGAGATCGCTCGCCTTGACTCGGACCAGATCTCCTCGGTCGCTCTTGGCGACGATCACCATGTCTCCTCGCCAATACGGGGTCTCTTGCAAGCCCAGTCGAGACCCCGAGCGATCATGAGGTAGACGCACGCCACGTTTGAAGCGGCGATCCTCACGTCGCCGATGCGATCACGAGCTGTCGGGCTGTCCATAGACGAAAGCGATGGCCGGCGGACGTTGAACGAACGGCTAGACCTCGAGGGCCTCGGACGCTTCGAGCCAGGCTGTCTCGAGTCGCTCGCGCTCTGCGTGGAGCGCGTCGAGCTGCGCCTGTAGCTCGCTGAGGCGCGCGTGGTCGCTGGCGTTCACCTCGATCTCGTGCTGCAAAGACGCCTCGTGCGTCTCGAGCTTGCTCAAGGCTGCCTCGGCACGCCTCATCTCCTTCCGCGCTGCGCGGAGCACGGCGCCCGGTGTCGGGCCGCGCTGCTCGACGCCCGGACGTGGTCGTGCGGGTTCACCTTGAGCACTGGACGCGAGGTATTGCTCGACGCCGGCCGGGAGATGGCGGAGTCTGCCATCGGCACCGATGGCAAACACCGAGTCCGATACGCGTTCGACGAAGTAGCGGTCGTGGCTGGCGATGACCAGCGTGCCGGGCCAGCTGTCGAGGAGATCCTCGAGCGCGGTCAGGGTCTCGATGTCGAGATCGTTGGTGGGCTCGTCCAATAGCAACACATTCGGGCCTTCCATCAGCGACCGCATCAGTTGCAGCCGGCGTCGCTCCCCACCGGAGAGGTCTCCTACGAGGGTCTGTGTACGGTCGCCGCGAAAGCCGAAGCGCTCACACAACGAGCCGGCGGTCAACTCGCGCCCGTCACTGAGCGTGGCCATGCCCCGCACCTCCTCGAGCGACTCCACGACTCGCAGATCGTCGGGAAGCTCGCCGGTGTCCTGAGAGAGGTGGGCCAGGCGCACTGTCGTTCCGCGCTCGATTTGACCGCTCGTCGGCTCGAGCTCACCTGCGAGCAGCCTCAGCAGCGTCGTCTTGCCGGATCCGTTGGCGCCGAGCAGCGCGACTCGGTCACCTGGCCCGAGGCGCAGCGTCACCCCACGCAGGACCTCCTTCGCCGCGAACCCCGAGGAGACCTCCACCGCCTCGAGCACCTTGTTCCCCAGTCGGACGCTCGCGAAGCGCAGCAACTCGGTGCGATCACGTACCTCGGGCTCGTTCGCGATCAGAGCGTTCGCCGCTTCGATCCGGAACTTCGGCTTCGAGGTCCGCGCCGGAGGCCCACGGCGTAGCCAGGCGAGCTCCTTGCGCAGCAGCTGGCGGCGGCGGTCCTCCTGGGCCGCTGCCTGACGGTCCCGTTCCGCGCGTGCGAGAACGAACGCGGCGTAGCCACCGTCGTACTGGTGGATCGCTGCCTCGGAGACTTCCCAGGTCGTCGTGCAGACGGCGTCAAGGAACCAGCGGTCGTGGGTCACCACGAGCAGTGCGCCCGGTCTGGCCGCGAGGTGCGTGGCCAGCCAGTTGATTGCGTCGATGTCCAGATGGTTTGTCGGTTCGTCGAGCAGCAGCAGTTGCGGGTGCTCGAGCAGCACCCTGCCGAGCGCGATCCTTCGTCGCTCACCTCCCGACAATGGCGCGATCGCCGTGTCCAGTCCTGCGGGGAAGCGACTGAGCGCCACCCCGCCGAGCAGGCCCTCGAGCACCGACCGCACGGCGGCGTCCCCCGCCCACTCATGCTGCGGGCGCTCGCCGATGAGCGCCTCGCCGACCGTCGCGTACCCGGCAAGCTCATCGCCTTGCCCCAGCAGCGCCTGCGGCAGGCCCCGCGTACGGGTAACACTCCCCGCGTCAGGCGGCTCGCTGCCCTCGATCAGTCGCAGCAAGGTGGATTTCCCGTCGCCGTTGCCACCCACGATGCCGATGCGCTCACCGGCTGCGACCCCGAGCGTGACGTCGCGTAGGAGCGATCGCGTTCCGAACCCCTTCTCCACAGCACTGAGATTCACGAGGTTGCGCACGACGGCCATGACGGGCATCCTGCCGCACCGCCGCCCGCGAACGCGACCGCGACCCCCACCCGCGAACGCGAACCGCGATACTGGCGCCGGTGAGCGAGCGCAACGTGCTTGGCGGCGAACTCGAGCCCTGCGGCAGCGAGCCTCTCACGGGGTTCTACCGCGACGGGTGCTGCAACACCGGCCCCGAGGATCAGGGCAGCCACACGATCTGCGCGGTCGTGACCGAGGAGTTTCTCGAGCATCAACGTAGCATCGGCAACGACCTCAGCACTCCGCTGCCGCTCTACGGGTTCCCCGGACTGGCGCCCGGGGACCGCTGGTGCGTGACCGCCGTCAACTGGCTCCGCGCCCACAACGACGGTGCCGCGGCCTATGTCGTGCTCGCCTCCACCCACGAGCGGGCACTCAACATAGTCCCGCTCGACGCCCTTCAACAGCACGCCGTCGACGTACCGGTGGACCCCGGACCCTTCACGAGCTGAACGACCAGGCGGCCGAGCAGAGCGTGCTCGGCCGGGGCAGACGATTGTCTAGGCCGACTACACGAGCTGGCGTTCGAACGCCCAGACGGTCGCGGCTCGGCGTCTCAGCCAAGACGGCCGGCCACCACGTCCAGCACATCTTCGACAAGACGGGCGTGCGGACTCGAAGCGCGGGTCTCGGTGATCTCCATGGTGGTCTTGCCGGCGGCGAGCACCGTGTCGACCGCCTGCGGGCACAGTCGGCCCTCGTCCGCCTCGCGCAGCAACTCGGCCTCCGCGTCGGCAGGGGCGGGGATCCGCACCGCACGCCCGAGCCCGCGCGTCTGCGTCTTGCGGTGGTAGCCGGCGCCGTCGAGCCGCTCGTGATGGCCACCGGCAAGCTCGCCGATCGATGCCAGCGTGGACGCATGGGGCGAACTGCTCTTTGCCGTTGGCAGCAACGGTGAGCCCGAGAGCCGCGGATGCGAAATGTCGCCAAAGCTATAGCCGTCGAGGCCCGGCGCACGCATGACGAAAGGGATAGTCGAATAGAGATCGGCGGAACGATTGCCCGCTCCGGGTCGGTCTGGATCGCCGCCGCGGCATGCTGCCCCCCGCATCGGAAAGCGCAGCAGCACATCGGCCCCGGGTGGAGGCGCGACTTGGGCGCTGCCGAGAGGACTCTCGGTCTCCCGCGTCGGCTCGCCGATGATCGCGTTGCGTAGGCAACACCGGCTTCTCGCATGTTCTTAGGAGCGATGGTTTCGTTCCAGAGCAGCCATCGAGGGAAGCGAGTCGCACCCCGCTTCGTCTGGGCCGGCCCGCGCGCTCTTGTGGGAATCGCACAAGTCGAGCCCGAGCCGGGCGACTGACCTGCTCCGCGAGGGTCCTTCCCTGCCTGCCGCGCATAGCGGGTTCTTCGCCGCCGTCGCGGAGATACCCGTGCGACTACGAACGCAGGGCTCGACCGGAAGCCGTCGAAGCCGCGCGACGGCTGGTGGCGCAGCTCCTTAACGCCTGACGCCGGCGGAGTTGCTCGTCTCGATCGGTAGTACTCCAGTTGGGTATTGACAGCGTGACGGGAGGTGGCGATAATCGCGCGCCACGGGCCCGGCCGGCACCCGTTCCAGCAAATATTCCAGGGAAGGACTCGTTCCGGGGCCGAGGCTTGTGGGGCACGTGCGGTTACGAACATCATTCTGGTGTTGGGGTGTGGTTGTGGTGGTTCTCCTCGTTGTCCTCGCGCGGGCTGCGGTGGCGGGTGCCGCGACGGATTGGTCGAGTCCGGCGCTGCTGTCGTCGGGCACGCTGCGCTCGGCCCCGGTGCTGGCGGTCGACGCGGCTGGCGACGCGTTCGCGGCGTGGACCGCGTACGACGGCTCGGGGGCGAATACCGACCGAACCGCGATCGAGGCGACGCAACGCTCAGCGTCGGGAGCGTTCGCGCAGCCCGAGACGCTCCAGACCCAGGATCCGGACCCGAAGAACCCCGCCACGGGCGGCGGCGACTCGCCGAGCATCGGCGTGGCCGATGACGGAACCGCCACCCTGGCCTGGCGTCCGATCGGCAACGACCGCCCGGTGTTCGAGACCAGGACCCTGGCTGCCAACTGGACCGTGCCCGCGCCGCTCGCCCAAGATGCCGGCGACGCCAGCGGGCAGGTGTTCGTCGAGCCGGGCGGCCACGCGGCCGCGCTCGTCGCCGGCGGTTGCCTGACGACAAATCTCGCGGACCCGACCGGCCTCGTCTGCCTGCCCGACCCGGGTAGCGCCCAGGGGGCCGCCGACGTGCTCGCGGACGGGAGCGCGGTGATGGTCACGACTGACGCCGGCCCTTCGGGGTCGACGCTCATCGACACGCGAGCGCTCGCCGCCGGCTCGACGAGCAGCTCGGCCTTCGGATCCCCGGTGACCGTCGCGACCGAGCCGGCCGGCACGAGCGTGTTCGATCTTCAGCTGCGCGTGACGCACTCGGGCGATGCGTATCTCGCGTTTCTGACCAACGACGGCTCGTCCGGGAGCGATTCGCTCATCGCCGCAAAGCTCCATTCCGGCGTCTGGTCGGCTCCGACGACGGTCTCGACGGACGTGGAGCCACACTATTCGCTTGCCGTCGATCGGAGCAGCGGCTCGATGATCCTGGCCTGGGCGCAATCGACCGCGACGACGGATGAGATCGAGGCCGCAACGGCGGCCTCTCCGGTTGCGTCGCTGTCCTCGCCGGTGACCCTTGACAGTGACGCGTTTCCTTCCCCGGGCGTGTCCGCGGCGGCGAGTGGCGACGGGACCGGCGTCGTGGCGTGGGCCCACTCCGACGCGAGTGTCCGGGCATCGCTTCTCGGGAGTGGCGGCTTCGGCGCCGCCGAGACGGTTTCGTCGGCGGGCGAGCAGGCAACGGCGATCACCGCTGCCGCGCGTGGCGTCCCGGCGCTGCTGTGGACCGCGCAGGACGGGGACGTGCAGACGGTCGAGTCGGCGAGCGCCGGCGCGCCGACGAGTCCCGGGCAGCCGCCAGTCTGCTTCGACACGACCGGACACGTGCTGCGCAGCGGCTCGGGGTCGATCGGGCTGGCGTGTAGCGACGCCGCCGGTCTGCCGATCACGATCTCGATCGTCGGAGGTCCCAGCCACGGCTCGCTCGGGTCGATCGACCAGGCGTCGCGATCCGTCCTCTACATCCCGAGCGCGGGGTACACCGGCACCGACACATTCACCTATCAGGCGTCCGACGGAACGCGGACCTCGGCCATCGCCCACGTCACGATCACTGTTGTGTTCCACCCTCCGGTGTGCGGCACGGGGGCCACCACTCAGGCCAACATGCCAGTGACGCTCTTCCTGGCGTGTGCCAACCCCGACGGCTATCCGCTCACCTTATCGATCGTCACCTCGCCCCGACACGGCACTCTGTCGGCGATCAAGGGGGGCTACGTCGTCTACACCCCGGACGGGGGCTACGCCGGAGACGACAGCTTCGGGTATGTGGCCAGGACGCCGGACGGCGCGAGCTACGCCGGAACTGCCTCCATCCTGGTCTACGCCACGCCGAGCTGGTGGTCTACCGAGGGGATCACGGTCACGGCCGGTGGGTGCCTCGGCCAGACCGGCACCGGGTCGTTGATCCTTTGCTGGATCGGAATCGATTGTCCGATGGGCGGCAACTGCACCATCAACGGCAGCTTTGGCAGCTCCGCCAACGGCAGCCGAGACGTCGCCGTCGATGCCGCGGCGGAGCAGCGCGCATCCACTCTTGCGCGGCGACGCCCCCCGGCGCTCGCCCGGCCGTTCCGCCTCACCGTCAGGGCCGGCGCCAAGCGGAAGGTGTCTGTCAAGCTGACGCGTGCCGGTGAGGCGCAGCTGAAGCGGCGCCGCCAGATGACGCTGGCACTCCATCTCGCGATCCGGGAGCGTGGACACGTCTTCACGGTGACCAAGCGCATCCACATCAAGCTCGTCAAGAGGCGCCGGCGCCATCATGGGTGAACGGGCCGCGTCCGCTCGGCCGACCGGCGTCGCAACCCGGATGGCGGGTCTGGCGCGGAGCTTCGCTGCGGCCGTCTTCGTCTGCGCGGCTTTCACCTTGCTCGCGCCCGCGGCTCACGCGACGCCCCCTGGCGTCAACGGCGTGATCGTCGAGCCTGAGATGACGTCGGGGACCGCGTGCCATTTCGTCCAGCGCCAGCCCGACGGCAGCCACCCGACCGAGCTGCTCTCGACGTGCCCCGATCTCTCGATCGACGGAGGCGGCGTGACGGCCGAGACCGACTTCGACGGAACGAGCGGGATCGAGATCCGAGACGGCGGGGTGCTGCAGCGGACGATCACCGTCGCCGACCGGCCCTCCGGATACGGGTACGCCTACATCGCGCTGTCACCGGACGGGGCGTGGGTGGCCTTCGAGCTGCTTCCGTCCAACGGCAGCCACAGCGCCAGCCTGTACGTCGCGCCGACCGACGGCTCGAGCGCGCCGCGCGAGCTGATCTCCTATGTCCCGGACAGCGGGGACGGCGCGGTCGCGTATTGGCCAACCTGGACGCCGGACTCGAAGCGGCTCGTCACATTTCTCACCCTCTCCGTCCCGTCGCGATACGAGGAGCTCGTGTCGATCGATGTGTCGAGCGGCACAGCCGCCTACCTCGCGACGGCGTCCGACATCGCGCCGACCGACCACAACGACTGGACCGCCACCGTGGACACGTTTACGGTCGACGACGTCTCGCCGGACGGCGCGCGCGCCCTCATCAACGCCGGCCGGCTCAGCGGCTTCGGTACTGAGAACCGGCTGTTCGAGGTCAACCTCGGCTCGAGCAGCGCGACCCGTGTCTCCAACAGCGAGTACGACCTGCCGCAGAGCTATGTCGCAGCTGCGGTCTACTCCCCGGACGGGACCGAGCTCGCGATCCACGTGCTCGACGAAAGCAGCGCCACCCCGTTCAACGGCGAGTATCTGGTTCTGCATCGGCTCCATGACAGCAACCCGGCCGACGACCACACGATCTCGGTGCTGCCGACGTCGGCATACGTAACCGAGGGGGACATGGTCTGGCAGCCCGTGGACAGCGTGTCGATCGACTCTCCGACCGCCGACGCGGTCGTCGACGCCGACGCCGCCCAGCACGCTCGGACGGGTGATTCGGCCGCGGTCGTGAAGGCAACGATCACCGGAACCGACTTTGACTCGTGGTGCTACACGGTCGGTCCCGTGTCACCTCCGCCCGGGTCGATCTGCAGGACCCCGCTGACCGGCGCCTCGCCCCATCATGTGACGATCCCCTATAAGGACATCGCTGACAGCCTGAAGCAGGGTCCGAACACGATCACGGTCTACGGGGTGACCAACAGCGGCCAGGTGATCGGTGCGACGAGGACCTTCCAGTGGCATCTGCCGCCGATCATCTTCGTCCCCGGCTTCGGCGGCTCGGAGATCGTCTGCGCAACCGGCCAAGTGCTCTTCCCC
The DNA here is from genome assembly GCA_963850335.1 of uncultured Solirubrobacterales bacterium. Classification (GTDB taxonomy): domain Bacteria; phylum Actinomycetota; class Thermoleophilia; order Solirubrobacterales; family Solirubrobacteraceae; genus Palsa-465. Next base: position 765,971 of record CAWKKY010000007.1, read on the forward strand.
CAGTTGACGGGCGGGTACTGGATCGATTTCAAGCACATGAGGCTCGCCGACGACGGCTTCTCGCCCTACCCCGACGGCGATCCGTGCACACGAACTGCGACGGCGACCGGCCTCGTCCGCTCGGTCAATCTCGGCCCACTCTCGATCGACATCTACGGCGGGGGGGAGGACTGGCTGAAGGGTCTGAGCGATCCGGCGAACGGCCGGCCGGAGTACACCTACTACTACGACTGGCGCAAGTCGCCGAGCTTCAACATCGACGGGCTCAATCAGATGGTCGACGACGCGCGGGCTGCCGCGCACGTGGGAAAGGTCGTGCTCGTCGCTCACTCGATGGGCGGTCTCGTCATGCGAACCTTCCTCGCCAACCCTGCCTACGCCACCAAGGTGACACGTGCCATCACGCTCGGCACACCGTACTGGGGCGCGCCGAAGTCGATCTTCCCGATCGAGGAGGGCCACGAGGTACCCGACATCGGCGCCTACCAGATCGACCCGTTCGCCAAGAACGGAGAATTCCAGCTTTTCGCGGCAACGTCGTCCGGCCTCGACTCGCTGCTGCCCAGCGACCACTACCCGTGGCCGTGGCTCGGCGTGCAGGGATCCGACGGCCATTCCGTGTCGTGGATCCGCCAGGCTCAGCTGGCGGCTTTCCTGCAGACGAACTTCGGCGCCTCGGCGGGCCTCATCAATGCCGCACGAGCGCTCCCGCCCAGATCGACGGCTTCCCGGCGACCGCGGTCGACTACCGCGCGCTCGTCTCCGGCGGCACACCCACCATCGACACGGTGATCCTCACGAAGGGGATCTTGGGTTGGAGCGCAAGGACCTTGACCGCCGATGGCGATGGGACCGTTCCGCTCAGTTCACAGAAGCAGCAGGCCGACACGTTCATCCACACCGTCCTCGGGGCCCAGGTGCCGATCTACGTTCAGTGCGGCGTCGGGCATATGGCGGAGACGGAGGACCCCGGGATCCAGGCGCGGCTCCAGGCCTGGATCTCCGACGGCAAACCCATACCGCCGGGCGATTCGGGCGGGTGCACGGCGTCGGGCGACGAGTTGAACATCCCCACCGACCCGAGCAGTGACGGCGCCGCCCACGACGCGAGCGCGCCGCTCACGCCACGGGTGCCGGGAGCACTCACGCTCGAGCAGGCACAGGTCCGCGGCCTGGCTCAGGTGCTCACCTTCCCCGATCACCAGATCGTGCTGACGGACTCCCAGCACCCGGTCGATCTCGCGCTCCCGCCCGGCGTCCACGACCTGACGGTCACGCCCTTGTCGAACTCGAGGCGGGGACGGCTCAGCGATACAGCTCCTCGGCCGCGATCTCATCCGTTTCGGTGTCCGGTACCACGGTACGACCGACCGCTGGCCGCAACACGCTGCACCCGGTGCACGGCGTGCTCGTGGCCCCCCGCACGGTCGCGCTTGTCCGCAGCGATGGACGCCGTGCTGTCGTCAGCGATCGCGTGACCGCAGGCACGCCGTACATCCGGCTCGTGCCGCATGCGCCGCGGCCCTGGCGCCGCCCCATCACTGTGCCCCGCGCGCTGCTCAGCACGATCGCGTTCGCTGCGGTCAACGGGTTCGGGACCGCCGAGCCCGAACACTTCATACGCGCCACCAGCGCTGTCCGCAGCCGCAACGGAATCACCGTGACCGTCGTGTGCAATCGCGCCGAAACGGGGCGCTGCATCGGCACTCTGAGGGAAGGCCGCGCCCGAGTGGCCTACTCTGTCGCGCCAGCCCGCACCCGCCGGGTAACGCTACGCAAGGCAGGCGACGGAACGATCTCCGTTTTCGATCGGACCACCCTCATCGAGGAGTTCCTCACCCACTGAGCCATCCACCGGCCCGGTCAGGAGGAATCTCTGCGCGCCAGTTCCCTCCGGGCGAAGTGCGAAGAGCGCGCTGCGACCGTCCGTGCGGTCTAGTGAAGCAGCGACACGCGAAACGAGTCGACGCTGCAGCTCTCAGTGCAAGCAGCCACGATCTCGAGGTGGGCAGCGCCCGATCTCGCCGCACTCACCGTCCAGTCACTCAGCACGAGCACCGGCGCCGGCACCTGACCCGACGATCAGCGCTTCTTGCGCGCCGGCTTGTGGATCTTCTGCGTGACCAGAACCGATGTAGCCCTCTTGGTCGCCTTGAAGCTCTTGCTCTTGCGCGCCGCCCCCCAGTCCCCCAGCACCCCGCGAGCGCTGACACTGACGCGGCCGCCGAAGGTCAGCGGGAAGTGTCCGACCCGCAACGAGCGGCGTGACGCCGCGAGGGTGAAGCGCTGCTGGGCGCCATCGCTCCGGGTGAGCAGCACGCCATATCGTGTCGCGCCCGCCGCGGCCGTCCACTTCACCAGCAGGCTGCCGCCCTTGCGCTGGACGGTCACCTTGCCCGGCCTGCCGGTCTTCACTGTGCCGGCGAAGTGGAAGCGCGCCAGCGTCTGGCTGCGTATCGGACTGCCGTCGACGGTCGCGCTGGCGACGATCGTGCGGGTGCCCGGCGCGCCCGGAGCCGGCGTGAAGCGGACGGTTCCAGTGCCGCCGGTGGAGGTGATGAGCGGGTGCATCACGTTGGCGCCGTCCTCAAAGAACGTCACGCGCTGGCCGCCGCCGCGCTTGCGTGCGTCGTAGTGGAGTGTCAGCCGCGGGCCGCGCCCGCTGACCTTGGCGCTGAAGTCGCTGTCATAGCCCGGACGCGTCTCCGCCAGGCTGGCGATCGGCACCGAGTCGGGCAGCGGCGTGATCGTATAGGTACCCGGGCGCGCGTCCTTGAGACCGATCCATGTGGTCGAGTAGGTCGACGCGCTGATCGCCTGCAGCGCACCCCGCTTGACGGCGTTGTCCCCGTCAATACTCAGCGTCTGACCGCCGGGACCGGTGATCTCGACGTGCGGCGCGCCGCCGCTGCCGACGAGCTTGACGCTCTTTGCGCTCTCGCCCTTGGCGACGGTGATCGTGACCGCCCGCGCCGCGTGCGCGTAGCGCGCATTGGCGGTAAATGACCCGCGCCCGGCGCTCCAGTACCGGCTGGGCTTGCAGCCGTCCGGGATCCACACATCCAGGGACCCGTTGGTCTTGACGCCGACACCGGGGTTCAGCCCGGCGACATTGACGCACGCGACGGCGCCCTTCTCCGAGGCGACCAGCAGGCCGCCGCCACAGAGCGGATCGCCGAAGATCTTGAAGCCGCGCACGCAGATGTCGGCGCTGGCGTCGAGTTCGAACAGCCTCCGGTCGAGGGCGAACTGGCCGCCCAGGCTGCCGTGGAAGACGAAGATGCCCAGTTGCACGTCGACCTTGGCGCCGATCCCGACGTAGTCGGGGTAGGAGTAGACCGCGCCACCGTGAGCGATGTTCAGATCGCCGACTCCCGGAACGGTTATTGCGACTGCCCCGCCGACCGCGAACGACGTGCTCGTGAACGTCCGGCCCACGAGATCCTGCAGCGCCGATCCGGCGGCGCCGGCAGTGAGCGTGTAGGAGGGGTAGTCCCGGGTCGGGAAAACGGCCAGGAGCGAGCCCTTCACCTGGGTGATCTGCGCCGCGGATAGGGTCGCGCCGCCGATCAGCACCGTGGGCTTGAGCCCAAGCTGAAAGTTGATGCCGTCGAGGAAGACACCGGGGAAGAGTTCCGGCGCCGCCGCGCCCAAGTCCACATCCGCACCCAGGTATGAGAACGAGCCCTGGCAGAAACGGATGCCCTTGAACGGCGGCGGCGACATCAGGATGGCTGGCCCCGGCGATCCGTCGTCGCCTGCTCCGAGATAGACGTTCGCGCTCGCGCTCCAGTACTTCGCCGGGCACATGACGCCCTGCTCAGGGTCGCCGTTTGCGTTGTAGGTGAACAGAAGGTTGCTGAGGCCGACCCCGCCGATCGAGGCGTTCGGCACGCTGAGGTTGAGCGTGTTGAGGGACAAGCCGCTGGTGTTGGTGGCCGCCAGGCTGACGGCACCGCTGGGCTGGTCGCCGGAACCGAACACATCGAAGACCGACGGCAGCTCCACATGCAGGGTCGCCACGGACTTGCGCACACCGTTGTCAGAGGCGAACGCCAGTTCCGCGCCGGCGTTCAGCGGGAAACCGCCGATCACCGGCACGTCCTTGCTGGCGTCGAAGCTGAGCAGCGTCGTGGTCTGGCCTGTGTAGCTCAGGGAGTTGTAGTCGTGATGGGAGCCGACCGCATAGTCGTTGAAGTCGAGATCGACGTTGCCCTTCTTGATCACGAAGGGCCCCAGCTTCAGCGTCGCGTTGGATGAGAACACGTGGCTGGCGATCGGATCGATCACGATCGACGCGCCGTCGTTGGGGGTCAGCGTCATCCCGTTGAGCTTGACCGTCGTCGAGGCGATGTAGGCGCTCCAGTCCTCAGCCGGCAACGGGTATGGGTCGGGCGCGCAGCTCGCGCAACCGCCGTAGTCCGGTGGCCAGCGCCAGTCGTTGTAGTACTGGTCGGCGACGGTGGCCTCGCTCGCCGGGATCTGACTGGGGTCGGTCACGTGCTTGAAGCAGCCGTTGGCACCAATCACGCCCCAGTCGACCTCGGTCGGCGCACACAGAGCTTTGAGAATGGCACCGGGGCTGGGCTTGAAAGCGGACATGCTGGAGGACGACACCGAGATCTGAGGCAGCGAGGACTCGACCTTCGCGGGCAGGCCGAAGCTGGGGACATGGAAGGTCGTCGACGCCGTCGAGACCGGCTGCTGGACCGCGCCAACTGCCTTCAGCGTGACCGTCGTGCTGCCGCCCTTGGGCAGGATCAGCTGCGTGTACGGCATCGACGGTGACAGCGCGATGTCGGACTTGTGGTCGCCGTTGATGTCGTAGAGCAATTGCGTGGCGCCGGTCGTTCGCGCGGCGCTGAGGATGGGGCTTCCGCGCTTGGTCGGGGACGGCAGCGTCGTCAGCGACGCCGTCGGCGGGGGCGGTGTCGAACCAGTCGTGGTGGTCTGAGTCGTGGTGGTGGTCCCACCGGACAGCTCCGGCGGCGTTGTCGCCGTGCTCGACGACACCTGCGCGACCTCGGTGTCGCTCAGCGCGCCGTTGTAGACGCGGACCTCGTCGACGTCGCCGGTGAACGAGAACCCGCTGCAAGGCTCGAAATCCCCGACCGAGAGAGCGCTTTCGTCCACCGCATAGTCGATCGCCGCGCCGCCTGATGCCGTCGCCGAGCCGACCAGGGCGCCGTCGAGGTACAGGCGCACCGCGGAGCCATCGTAGGTCCCGACGAGCGCATGCCACTGACCGTTCCAGATCTGGGCCGGCGCTATCGATGCCGAGCTGACGGTCGTGGTGCGATTGGTGGCGATATAGAACGCCGCGCCGCCGTTGGGCCCGGTGTAGAGCGCGTAGGACGCGACGCCGCAGTCGTTATTTCCCCCCTTGGCGATGATCGCCTTGTACGACCCCGGGCTGCTCGAGGCCTTCACCCACGCCATCACGGTGATCTGTGCGGGTTGGAAGTCCGCCCCTTCGCCCCGCAGAGAGTTCCGATCGGCACCGTTGAAGCTGAACGCTTGACCGAACCGTCCGGGCACCTGCTGCGCGCCGTAGATCTGGAGACCGTCCGTGTTATTGACGGTACTCGGCGTCTCCGGCACCTCGCCGGACTGGATGGTGTCCATATGCCACTCACCCAGGAGCGACGGAGCACCGCCGGAGGCGGCCACGGCGACAAACGATCCCCCAGCCATTCCGAGCGCAGCAACAACCATCACGAACAGCCCCCGTACGCGCATCGGGATAAACGTTGGCACGCGTGCGTGGGTTTTGCAACCCGGTGGCGACCCTTTTAGCGGTCGCCGACCGGGCCGATCTCGCCCCGCCAAAGGCACAGCCGCAATCGCAAACGAAGCCTCGCATCGACGAAGACGCCGATTCCTGCGGGACGAGCAGCACCACTCGTTCGCGCTGGACGCCGGACGGCTTCTTGCCCACGGAGTGGAAGTACCGCGCCCACCGCAGAGCAGGTCTCGCCCCCCGACGCTCGCGCCGCACCTCGTATTCGCCAGATCCAGGGCAAGCTCCAGGCCATCGTCGTGGACTGGCACAGGCCGCGAGCAGCCCGCGTCGATTGTGCGATCACGACAATCTGCGCGACGGCATTCGATCCCGAAGCAGAAGTCCAGCCGGAACGCGGTGACACGGCTTCCGAGCGATACCGACAGCGCCGCGCCGCCGTGCAAACACCGCTCTCTGCATAGGAAGCGCGATTGCCGCCGACGGCGCAGCGGGACCGACTGTCCTCAGCCAGGCTCAACGGACCGGCGCCGGCGTATGTGGCCGCCGCCTCCAACGGCCACATACGTTTGGCCCGAGCCTCAAGCTCAACGACGCGGCGCGGTTCGCGGGTCGGCGGGGATCATCGGTGCCGGGCGTTCGTGGACGGCGGCGATGATCTCGGTGTTGTCGATCCCCCTCAAGTATCGGGACGTGATAGCCAGGTCGGCATGCCCGAGCTGTCTCTGGATCACGAGCAGCGAGATCCCTTCGCGCGACATCTCGACAGCGTGAGCATGCCTCAGCTGGTGGGGCGCGAGCCGGCGCCGGACACCGGCGATCGCAGCGGTCTGGTGCAGTTGGGCGCGGATCCCGGCTGACGTGCACGCCCGCCCGCGGGTCGGGCCGCGCACGATGCAGAACAGCCGGCCTACCGGCAGCTCCTTCCTGAGCTCCAACCAAGGCTCGAGATGCGACCACGCCCACCGGTCCATGCCGACCTCGCGGCGTTTGTCTCCCTTTCCGTGCCGGACAAGCACTGAACCGCGGTCTGGGTCGAGGTCGGTCTCGTTCAGCGCGAGCGCCTCGCTGATCCGCAGCCCGGCGCGCCACAACACGACGATGATGCCGCGCAGCCGCACACCCTCCGGGGCATCCCCGGTGGCGCGCATGACCGCCACAATCTCCTCGACGGTGGGCGGGTCCGGCGGATACCGCATGCCCTTGTTCCTGGGCGGCAGCGCCTGGTGGAAGCTGGACGTGGTCGCGGGCGACCTGCGCCTTCCGGCGCAATCCAGCAGTGGCGTGGATTCCATGACGTCCTCCTTTGGACGACGAACGACTACCTCGCCATCGTCCCGCGCCATCGTCAACAGTTGAACAGATCGCCGAGCGCTACAAGCGGTCGTGACCCACTCGCCGTGGCGAGCGCGCACTGACCGATCGTCGCCAACGATCTCATTTACCTCGCCCCGGTCACGGTAGTTCTCGTGTCCGCTCCTCGGGCTCGCCACCGCCTGGCATGCACGACACCTCCGGCTTGGGGATCATTGGGTGCATGGCGGAATACGGCGAATGGTCCCGCAAGGGAGCGACTCTGAGCCACGTGACGGCCCGCAAGGAGTACGGGGTCGACGAGGATTTCATCGTCACAGGCATCAACGCCGGCAAGCTCGAGTATCGCGAAGGCGCGGTCCACGGTAACCCGTACATTCGCGTCCTGCGACGGCAGCTCGAGGCGTACATCAACGAGGAGCTCGGCGACGAATATCTGCATAGCTGGCAAGCGAAGACGGAGCTGCGGGGCATCACGCGCGAAATGGCTGAGCTGCGCAAACGACTGGACGAGCTGGACGCAAGAAGAGCGCAGATCGAGGGTCGGGATTGACCGTGACCAGATCTCGGCTCCTCGAGGACACCGGCGATAGAATTGCCGACGTGACCGCCAGGAAGCGTCTGCATCAGCTCGTCGACGAGCTCTCCGAGCGGGAGGCCGACGATGCGCTGCGATACATCGCGCAGCGGCGTGAGGATCCAGTGTTCGCGGCATTCCGCGACGCGCCGGAGGACGATGAGCCGTTCACAGCCGCCGATGAGGACGCGCTCGCCGAGGTGCACGCCGACCGAACCGCAGGCGTGCCGCGGATCTCCTACGCGGAGATCATGCGCAAGCACGGCGATTCGTGAGCGCAGAGCCGTGGGCCGTCGAGTTCGAACGGCGCGCTGAGAAGGATCTCGAACGGCTTGACCCGCAGGTCAAGCAGCGAGTGCTCATCGGGATCGGGCGGCTCGTCGAGGACCCGGGAAGCGTTGACCTGCGAAGACTGACAGGCCGCGCTGAGTCCCGTCTTCGGGTCGGCGATTGGCGCGTGATCATCGAACTCGACGTCGCCTCGCGGACGATCATCATCGAGCGCATCCTGCCCCGCGGACGCGCCTACAACCGCTGACCGGCGTTCCGGCCGACGACGCTTGAGCACGAGCGAGCCGTCGTGGCATCACCCTTCAAACGAGGCGGAAGCCTCGGCGCGAGAGGTGGCTCTGGCCCGACGAGTGCTTTCGTCATCTCGACTGCGTCATGTCCGGCTACAGCTTTGGCGACGACGGAGCAGCCCGACAAAGGCGCGGACGGATGATCGCGTCCGCTCCGAGGCCGTCCAGATGGCGAAAGCGATCGCCGCCCGAGATGCGCGGTTTCCGCGCGAAGCAGGGCTCCGCCGTCACGGGTTGAGGTGCTTGTAGCGCGAGCAGAGCAGGACAGGCCGGTAGGTGCAGGGTGCCTATCGTCGAGGTTCGAGCCGGTCGATGATCCGTCGTACCGGACGACCGGCCTCGTCGGCTGTCAGGTTCTTCGGACGACGCGTGTCTAGGAGACATGCACATCACCTATCTCGTTATCACGATCGTGGCAGCGATTGCGAACGGTTACGCCGCCTCGTTGAACTTCGCCGGCGCCGAGTCGGTCAAGGTCATCGCTGACCAGGTACAGGTCGCCCGACGATGGATGGTCCCGCTCGGCACGCTGTTGGCTTCCGGCGCAGTCGGACTTCTGACAGGCTTTGCGTTGCCGACCCTCGGGACGGCTGCGGCTGGCTGCCTCGTCCTGTACTTCGTCTGCGCTGTGACTGCTCACCTACGGGTCCGCGACCGCCAGATCGGAGGAGCCGTGTTCTTCTTGGTCTTGGCGGCGGCGGCCCTCACCGCCAGTCTCGGGTATCACGAGCACTGGTGACCGGTTGGGTCGTGGGAGCGGAGAGCTGACGATGGACGAACGCGAGTGGCTGACCGAACGGTTCGAGCAGCACCGGCCGCATCTCCGCGCGGTCGCATATCGGATGCTCGGGTCGGTCAGCGAAGCCGACGATGCGCTTCAGGAGGCATGGCTGCGAATTCGCGACCAGGATCCCGCGGCCGTAGAGAACATGCGGGCCTGGCTGACGACGATCGTCGGGCGGGTGTCTCTGAACATGCTGCGTGCACGCAGAGCGCGACACGAGGAGCTCTCAGTGCGCGTCCCGGATCCCGTGGTCAGCTTCGACGAGGATGACCTCGAACACGAGGCGCTTGTAGCCGAGTCGGTAGGTCTGGCGCTGCTCGTGGTGCTCGACGCACTCACCCCCGCCGAGCGGCTCGCGTTCGTGCTGCACGACGTGTTCGGCGTACCGTTCGCCGACATCGCCACCGCCCTCGAACGCTCCGAAGCGGCCGCTCAGCAGCTCGCCAGCCGAGCCCGACGACGTGTGCGGAACTCGCCGGAGCCCGACCGGGACCTTGTGCGGCAGAAACGCGTCGTGGATGCGTTCTTCGCCGCCTCGCGCGACGGCGACTTCGATGCGCTGCTTGAGGTGCTCGACCCTGCAGTGGAGCTGAGGATCGATGGCGGCGTCCTGCGCGCCGAGGCCTCGCTGGTGCTGCACGGCGCCCACGCCGTCGCTACGCACACAGCCACCTACGCAAAGCTCTACCCGTTCGTCAGACCCGCGCTCGTGAACGGCGCCGCCGGGGCCATCGTGGCGCCGCCTGGCCGCGTGTTCTCGGTGATGGCATTCACCGTCACCGACGGGAAGATCGCCCAGATCGACGTGCTTCTCGATCCGGAGCGCCTCGAGCGACTCGACCTCACCATGCCACCGACCACCAGCAAATACCGGTGATCGCAAGCGAGCTTTCCGCGCATTGGAGGGAAGTTGCCGTTGGCGTCGAGATGCTTGCGGGGCAGGCAAAGCGGGTGCCTGACGACGACGCAGTCGTGCTCCCGCCGTTAGTCATGGAAGGCCGGACCGGGGACTAGGTCTCGACCGCGAAGACTCGCCACGGTCCGGGTACGCCTTTGAGGTCGTGCTCGCCGCGGTCGGTCAGGGTTTGTCCGGAGCCGACGATGAGGTCGCGAACGGTGCTGCTGACGAGCACCTCGCCGGGTCCCGCGAGGCTGCTGACGCGCGCGCCGATGTGCACGGCGATCCCGCCCACGTCGTCGCTGGCGAGCAGTTCGCATTCTCCGGTGTGCAGACCGGCGCGGATCTCCAGCTCCAGGTCACGGACGCGGTCGCGGATCGCGGTCGCGCTGCTGATCGCCCGGCTCGGGCCGTCGAACACAGCCAGCGCGCCGTCGCCGAGCGACTTCACGAACCGCCCGCGGTGGCGCTCGACCTCCTCGCGCACGACGGTGTCGTGGTGCGCCAGCAGCGACCGCCACGCTCCGTCGCCCAGCGCTGCGGCGCGTTCGGTCGAGCCGACGACGTCGGTGAACATCACCGTCGCAAGGACGCGGTCGCTGACGACCGAGCGCCGCATACCGGTCAGGAAGTGCTCGATCTCATCGGCGATAGCACGTGCCTCCTCATCGCCGAACCACACCGGGCCAGCGCCGGCCGTCTCGACGTACCGGGCGTTCGGGATGTGCTCGGCGACGTAGCGAGAGTGACGCTCGTCAAAGAACGTGTCGGCCCGAGGGTGCAGCACCAGCGTCGGACACTGCACACTCGGAAGGATCTCGCGCACATCGGTCTCGCCGTGCGTGGCCAGCGTCGCGGCAGCGCCCCAGGACTCATCGCCAGACGCAGGTACCGCGCCCAGGATCGTCGCGTCCGCTCATCCGCGCCGGCGAACGTCGCCCACGGCTGCTCAGGCGAGCTGGTGCCCCAATGCTCGATGACGGCTTCGACCATCGCAGCGCGCTTCGCGAGACTCTGCGCCCACTCATACCCCGGGCCTGCCATCGGGCGGGGCACCGGTGACACCATCACGAGCGCGCGCACCAGCTCAGGAAAGGACGCCGCGTACAGGGCACACAGCGCGCAGCCCTCGGTGGTCGAGATCAGCGCTGGTTGCTCGGACCCGACGGCATCCAGCACGGCACGGACATCATCGACGTGCCCCTCCAAGGGCGTCGTCCCAGTGATCCCATCGGACATCCCGTTCCCCCGCCGGTCAAACAGGATCACCCGAGAGAACGACGCCAGCCGCCCCAGGAACCAGGCCTGCGCCGGCAGCCCCCAGAGCAGCTCGATGTTCGAGAAGTTCGTCGCAACCATCACAACGTCGAGCGGCCCGTCACCCACCACCTGGTAGGCGATGTTCAGATCACCGCTGCGTGCGTAGCGAGGCTCCGGAACGTCCACCGAGCCACACTATCGCCACCGAAGTCCGGGCCGCCCAGTTGCTGCGCCGTCGGAGGGTTCACACGACGCCACGCGGATCGACGTCTCGTACCACCGACGCGGTCGGCGGCTCGAGCACGGCGCTGACGGGGATGCAGGTCTCCCATGCGCAGTCAAGCGGACCCGCATCTCGCGAAACTCGCGTCGCACGCCGATCCTCGGCGCGAGGCGGGACGCGGGCGCCCCGAATCCGCGCGTTGCGGGGAAGCTGGGGACGCCGTCGAGATACGCGCGCGGATACGTAGGCAGGTCAGCCCGTCGATCCGTCGGGCGGTCCGCATGCGCTCGGGCCGGCTGGATCCCGTTTCGTGCAGTCCACACGCGCCGCTGCTGGGAGTGATCCAATGCTTGCTCGTCGCGAGCCGTCGTCGCAGGTTGAGCGGTCGCTTTGAGCGAGTGCTAAAATCGGTGGGTATGAGTGCCCCAAGACGACCGGCTGGCGACCGTGATGAGGCTCAGGAAGGGACGGGGGCGCGGATCGTCGACGCGGCGCTTGAGGTGCTGAAGACGCGCGGGTATGCGGGCGCGAGCGCACGGGAGATCGCGAAGGCCGGCGACTTCAACCAGGCGCTGATCTTCTATCACCACGGCAACGTGCAGGGCGCCCTGCTCGCCGCGCTCGATCGCGTCAGCGACCGCCGAATGAGCGCATACCGTCCGGCGTTCGAGCGGGCGACGACGCTCGCCGAGCTCGCTGCTCTTGCCGGTGAGATCTACAGCGAGGACCTGGAGAACGGCTATGTCACCGTGCTCGCCGAGATGGTCGCCGGCGGCATGTCGGACCCAGACCTCGGCCGCCAGGTCGTCGCCCGTATCGAGCCGTGGGTCGAGATGGTCGAGCACAAGGTGCGAGCGCTGATCGCCGGCTCGATGTTCGAGCCGCTCGTCCCGCCCCGCGATCTGGCATTCGCGATCATCGCGCTCTATCTCGGCATCGACATGCTCGGCCAGCTCGACGGCGATCACGCCCGCGCCGAGTCACTCCTCGACCTCGGCGCTCGCGGCGCGCCACTCCTCCAGATCCTGCTTCCCGCCCACATGAAGGAGACCGGCGATGCGCAGCCATGACACGAACGTCGACCTAGTGACCGGTGCGTTCAGTTACACCGGTGCCCAAATCGCCGTGCGGCTACTCGGATGCGGCCGCGAAGTGCGCACGCTGACCTTCCATCCGGACCGCCCGCACGAGTTGCGTGGACGGGTCGCCGCGCTGCCGTACCGGTTCGATGACCCGCTTGCACTTGCCCGCTCACTTGAGGGCGTGACCACTCTGTACAACACGTATTGGGTTCGGTTCGATCATGGGCGTGCATCGTTCGCCGGCGCGATCGCGAACTCACGCGCTCTCTTCCATGCTGCTCGCCGCGCCGGTGTTCGGCGGATCGTGCACGTCAGCATCGCCAACCCTTCCGTCGACTCGCCGCTGCCGTACTACCGCGGCAAGGCGCTCGTCGAACACGCGCTCGCCGAGACCGGCGTGCCCTTCGCTGTAGTGCGCCCGACCTGGATCTTCGGCGGTCAGCACGAGATCCTCGCCAACAACATCGCTTGGATCCTTCGCCACATCCCACTCTTCGCCGTCCCCGGCGACGGCAGCTACCCCGTCCAGCCAGTTCACATCGACGACCTTGCCGACATCTGTCTGAGCGCCGCCGACTCGCCAGCCGATGTGATCCTTGACGCCGCCGGCCCCGAGAGGCTCCCCTTCATCCAACTCGTCCACGCGGTCCGCGATGCCACCGGCAGCCACTCACCCGTGCTGCGCGTCCCGGCACCAGCGATTTCCACCGCCGCCCGGTTGCTCGGCCTGATCCTCGGCGACGTTGTGCTCACCCCAGAGGAGATCAGAGGGCTCACATCCGGCCTGCTCGTGTCCCACGCTCCGGCGCTCGGCCGGATCGCCTTCACCGACTGGCTCCAGGATCACAGCCAATCGCTGGGCCGCTCCTACGCCAACGAACTGCGCCGCCACTTCGCCCTAGCCGGCTCACACTGACGAACACACGCGTGGCGTCCCCCGAGACCAGCCCCACGACCGCTGCCCGCCACTGGTCGGCCACGCCCGTCCTTTGGTTCGCCGCATGGGTCCTCACGGGCACAGCAGGCGCGCTCGGCCTCGTTTCGCTCGGGCTGCTCGCGCTCGGCCCCGCCGTGATTCTCGGCGGCGTGCTCTTGGCGCGTCCGCCAGCCCGCCGGTGGCGTGCTGGCCTACCCGCAGGCCCAGGGCTCGTGTGCCTCTACATCGCCTACTTGCAACGGCACGGCCCCGGAACCACCTGCTGGCACACCGGGCCCACATCGGGATGCGACCAGAGCATGAACCCGATCCCGTGGCTGGTCGTCGCGGTCCTTCTCCTCGGCTGGGCCGTCGTGTCAACGTGGGCTCGGAGAGCCTCCTGACAGCGGAGCCGCCTGCCGGACCGGCTGCGACGGCCACGCGGACGGATATCCGTCGGGAGAGCAGAGCAGGGCCGGAAGTAGTCTCGCAGTCACGCCCCGCTGTTCGCCAATAGCGCAACCAGCGCCGTGGATCGATCCGGCGGGCGAACCGGCAGGAGGCTCGCCCGCTCCCAGTCATTGCGTCGTCGCCGAAGCGGCGGTGGCCTATGCGTCTTCGAGAGGCGGAAGCCATCGTCAACCACGGGTAGCACCCACGGCGCGTCGCCGCTGGCAGCCCTCTCCGCCGGTAGCAGCTCGAGCAATAGCGGCGCGTGGAAGCTCAGGGCTGCGCCGGGACCGTGAACACCCGGACACCGCGATATGTCATCCGGGAGCCGGTGGGTCGGAAGCTGAGCGTGTAGCGGGCGCGGAACGCGCGGTGAGGACGCTTCAGCAGCCGGCGGCCCACCGCCGTCGGCACGATCCTCAGGCTCACCGGTGCGATGCCTCGGCTCACGTGAGTACGCGCCGATGCGAGGAGCGGCCCGGCAGCGGCAGCGTCCTGAGCCTGCCCGGGCGAGAGCACCGTCCCGTTGACGTCGATGCTGACCTCACCGGCCCCGAAGCCCGGGATCACGACCGTATCCGGATCACCGGCGGCGCCTGCGGCGGGCCGCCGGTGGAACCGCGAGCGCCGTGCGTGCCTTTGGCGATGCCTTCTCTGGGACCGCCGCGATCCACTACGCGGCCATTGCAGGCCGCCCGTGGACTCGGCGGTTCGCTGTGACGCTGCAAGACGCCGCGACGAGCCCGGGCGGCGCGGTCGATTCGGCGAAGGTCGACGTCAACTCGGGCGAGGGCGACGTGCTCGTCGCCACCATGAAGCAGGACCGCAGCGACTCCTCCAATCCCTCGGAGCACCGCCATGATCGCGGCCGAGCCACTGCCCCTTACGCCTGAAGGAGCAGTCTGGCGACGGCGGGCGAGGCGGCTGCTCTGTCACAGATGGAGCCGTCCGTCGGCGTGTGCGGCGAAGTGTTGCAACTCGTCCAAGCGAGCACGAGCGCGGCACTGGCTCGGACGCTCGCTTTCGCCGCACACCGGCGGCGTGGAGGCTGTTCCAGCTAGCCCCTGATCGCTGCGAGAGTCGAGCGGCACTCGGCGATTTCGCGGGTGACGAGCCCCGCGCCCAGGCGCTCGGCCGTCTGCTCGGCCTGCCCGAGCATGTGTTGTGCCTGTTCGAGGTCCCCAGGTCGGCCGCGGGCGATGAGGGCGCGGGCCCGGCCGGCGTGGGTGCGGGCGAGGAACACTGGCGCTCCGAACGCCTCCTCGATCTCGGCGGCGGCCGCGAAATGCGCCTCGGCCTGCTCGTAGCGCTCGAGCGTCGCTGCGAGCGCGCCGAGCGCCCAGGGGATCGATCCCATCACCAGCGTGCCGCCGACGGCGAGCCCACCGGCGCAAGGAACCAGGAGCTCGTATAACTCATCCGCGCGCTCTACGAGCCCCAGCCGGGAGCAGACGTCGGCCCAGAGGAAGATTGCCAGCAGCCACAGCCAGTCCCACCGCACGCGGCTGTAGTCCTCGGCTAGCGCCAGTTCGCGCGCCTCGTCCGACCGGCCGCTTTGGATTAGGGCGAGCGCAGCGAACGCACGTGCGATCGAGTTGCTCTTGGGATGCCTTGCCGTCCGCACCAACTCCTCGACGAGCTCCCCGGTCCTACCCTGGGCGTAGCGCGCGTTGAAGAGCTCCGCGGAAAAGACGACGAATGCATCGGGCTGGCCGGATGCGCTGCCCGCCTCGAACATCTCGATTGCCCACTTCTCAGCTTTGTCGAGTTCCCCGTTGGCCAGCGCGCAACAGGACTCGGCCATCAGCCTCTGGAAGACAAAGACGGGCTCCGGCACCGACGCGGCCAGAGCCCTGATGGTGGCTAGAGAGGACTCGATCCGCGAGCGGTCCGCGCGCACCAGGCCGACGACGAGGCTTGCGGCCGCCGCCCGAAACCTCATCGATGGGTCATCCAGAACCTCCGTAAGTTCAGCGAGCTCGGTGATCATGTCCTCGCTCTCACGCAGCGTGTCCGGGAACGCGACTGCCTGGCCGCCGTGCCCGAGCGCGTAGGCCAGCGCCTCCACGTCGCCGGACGCCCGAGCGATGTCAATGGCTTCGCCGGCCAGCGTTCGACATCGGTGAGCATCGCCGGCTTGGTGCAGCTCGTCGGCCAGGAGCGCGAGCACCCAGGCTTGCCGCGTATCATCGTCCGGAAGCGCCTGGGCTGCAGCTTCGAGCAGTTTCACGCGTTCGGCGTCGACCGCGCCCGCCTTGCTGAAGTATCCCCGGCTGTTTGCAAGCACGGCGCGACACAGGCGATCGGCATCCCCGAGCTGCTGGGCAAGCGCCGCGGCGTCGAGCAGTGTCTGGCGGAACGCCGGGTTACCGGTCTGGCGTTGTGCCTCCCCGAGGCCGATCAGCAGCTCGCAGCGCTCTGAGCGCTCGCCGGCGGGCGTCTGGTCGAACAGCTCGAGCGCCTGGTGATACCAGCGCGCGGCCTCATCGGGAGCGAGCTGCGCAAGCGCCCGCTCGGCGGCGAGCCTCGCGTAGTGGATCGCCTTGGCGCGGTCTGCGCTGACGACGGCCGCGGCCCAGTGGCCGGCGAGCTCGCCGAGCCGCTCGCCTGGCTCACCCGCGCAGAGCTCCTCGAGCGCCTCCGCGACCCGCTTGTGCAGGCGGGCACGACGGGAGCGTCCGAGATCCCCATAGAGCGTGTGCTCGACCAGCCCGTGCGTGAACGTGAAGCGATCCGCAACCTCAGGGCTCTCGCGCAACAGCGAAGCGGCGACGGCTTCCTCGAGCAGGTCGAGCAGCCTCGCCTCGGGAAACTCGACGACCGCCAACAGCAGATCCAGGTCGAAGTCGCGGCCGATGACAGCGGCGGCGCTGAGCGCGGTGCGCGCATCGGCGTCCAGGCGCTCGACGCGCCTACCGACGACCTCGCGCACGCTCTGGGGCAAGCCCAGCTCAGTCAGGTTCCCGGCGAGCCGCCAACGCCCGCCGTCCACCTGGACGAGCGCACCAGACTCCGTCAGGTGGCGCAGCACCTCGCCAGTGAAGAAGGGGTTGCCCGCCGTCTCGCGCGTGATCTCTGCTGCGAGTGCGCGTCCGTCCTCATCGAGGTCATGTCCGGCCGCGGCTTCCATCAGTGCGAGCACGTCGTCGACGTCAAGGCCTGTGAGCTTGATCCGCTCCACGCCCTGCTCGCGGTGAAGATCTGCGAGCAGCGCCGTCAGTGGATGCTCGCGCGCCAGATCAGAGTCGCGGTAGGTCCCTACCACCAACGAGCGCATCGCGGCGCCCGCGGATACAACGTGCCGGAGCAGCGACAGCGTCGGCGCGTCAGCCCAGTGCAGGTCGTCGAGGATCAACAGCAGCGGCTCATCCTCGCCGGCCCCCTCGAGCAGACCCGCGACGGCCGCATACATCATGTAGCGCTCGGTTTCAGGGTCGCTCTCACGCGCAGCGGGCAGATCGGGAACGCGATGACGCAGCGCGGGCACAAGCCGCGCG
Organism: uncultured Solirubrobacterales bacterium; assembly: GCA_963850335.1. Taxonomy (GTDB): domain Bacteria; phylum Actinomycetota; class Thermoleophilia; order Solirubrobacterales; family Solirubrobacteraceae; genus Palsa-465. The sequence goes on from CAWKKY010000007.1 coordinate 783,293, forward strand.
AGATCCCCGCCGAAACGCTCGACGTGCGCGTCGAGAACCGATTCCGGCGCCTCTTTGACCATGTAGCCGAGCGCCTGCACCCACGGCTGGTAGGGCACGCCGAGATCCTCATCACAACGTCCGTAAAGCACCGTCGCGCCCTCCGCGTGCACAATGTGCGCCAGGTGTGTCGACAGCCGCGTCTTACCGACACCCGCCTCCCCGCCGATCAGCGCCACGCGCAGCGAGCCGTCGCGAGCCTTCCCCCACAGCTCGCCTAGCCGGTCGCGCTCCCGGATCCTGCCGACGTAGGCGGTCGGTGGAAGCCCACGCAGCCGCTCAGGCAGCGCGATCCCCATCACCGGCGCTGGCTCCCACTCAAGCTCGAACGCCTGAACCGGCTCGGAGATCCCCTTCAGCTCAAGGCAACCGAGCGCCTTGAAGCTGTGACCGTCGCGTGAGCCAGCGAGTCGATGAACCAGGTCATTGACGATGATCTGCCCGCCCTCCGCGCGAGCACACAGCCGCGCGGACTCGACAACCGGCTCACCGAAATAGTCGCCTTCCTCCGTAGCGGCGTCGCCAACGCTCACGCCGATCCGCACGCCCAGTCGCTCCTCGGCGCGACGGTTGCGCGCCTCGACGACCTGCTGCATCCCAACCGCGCACGCGAGCGATTGAGCGGCGCCGTCGAATACCACCATCAGTCCATCGCCGAGGTTCTTGACCTCGCGGCCACCTGTGCGCTCAAGCACGCCACGCAGCAGTGCGAAGTGCTGTTGGCGCAGTTCCTCCGCCGCCTCGGGGCCAACCCGGTCGGCCGTGGCGGTCGAACCCACAAGATCGGTCATCAGGACCGCCACCATCTCCGGCCCGCTGGCGCTCATGCGCCAATCATCCACCCTTCGGGGGACTGGTGCAGCGAAGTCAGGCCCGGTCGCTTGGGACCGGGCCGGCGTCCAGTGTCCGAGACGACCGCCACGCGAGAGGAGAGTGCTCCCTTCCGCGTTGCAGGAGCCCGCTCGCCAGGTGTGGCTCGCCGAGGCGCACCAGGGGTCTGGGCGACTCAGAGCGGGCGACCGGGCTGGCCCGCGACGCGCCGGCACTGGCGCGCGGCCGCGAGTGGAGAGGCGCGTTCGGAACGTGGGAGCGCCGGACGGGGCGATCGCTCGCGTGGCAATCCGATCGCGCCGTTCCTGGCCCGCCGCGACACCGTTACGCCTGGCGACGCAGGCGCCCGGCAACTCCACGAGGGGGCTGCAGTGAAATACATGATCGAATACGAGGTTCGCACCGTTGGCCTCAGCCACGACCAGAACCTCGCTAATCAGGACGCGCTGCTGAAGGCCTTTGGCAAGTGGGCGCCTGAGGATGGCCTCAAGGTTGACGCATTTGTGTCCAACCTGAACAACGGCGGCTACGTGCTCGTAGAAGCCGCGGATGCTGACGTCGTGTACTCGTTCGTCTCGAAGTTCTTCTATTGGAACGATACGAAGGTCGTTCCCGTGGTTGATGTCGGGGAAATCGTCAGGATTGGCACTGAGTCGCTCGCGTGGGCTCGTGCTGCGCTAAGCGACTAAGGAAAGTCCGCTCGGGCGGGATTACAAGGCTGCGCAACGACGTCGTATTCGCGCGTGTCGTGACAGGTCAATTCGTCCGCAAGGCGAGCAGGGCCGGAGTAGCGGCGTGACCGCCAGCGCAGGCACATCGGAGCACCGACGTATCGGATCCCACGGAGCCGCACGGGACGCCGGGCACGACTTGCGTCTGACCGGCAAAGCGGGTGTCGTGCTGCATTGGGTAAGCGACCTGCTTGTCGCCAAACGCAGGTCCCACGCGAGGATGCGGTTCGTCGCCGATCCAGCCGTCCGAAGTGAGACCGTCTGATCACATGAGCGATCGTGCGCCTCGCGATGGCCGACCGCTGACGCCGGGCGCTCAATAGTGCGCCACTTCTAGGAATCGAGAGGACAAGAAGGAGCATTCGGGGCTCGGTCAGCAGTTGCCGTGCTCGTCGAGAATCGCTGCACTGCGCTGGCGTTGGGCGTGTGGGTCTTCGGTGGAGCCGATGCGCGGGTTGCCTTTGTGCCACGTTGTCTGACGTCGGTCATGCGCGCGGAGGGCTACCTGCCGGTCTGGTGGGTCGTTCGTGCTCGCTGGAATCTGGGTCCGGGAGCGTCAGGAGGAGCGTGTTGATGGGGATCGGTCTGCCGATGTGGTAGCCCTGTGCATAGTCGACGCCGAGCCGTGTGACGATCCGTTGGGTCTTCTCGTCTGTGACGAACTCGGCGATCGTTTCCTTGCCGAGTCCTTGGGCGATGCGGACGACGGCCTCGATCACGAGCTGATCGATCTGGCCGTTTGCGGCGTGTTGGACGAATTCGCCGTCGATCTTGACGTAGTCGAACGGCAGGTGCTTGAGGTAGTAGAAGGATCCGAACCCGGCCCCGAAGTCGTCCAGCGCGAACCGGCAGCCGTGCTTACGCAGACGGCTGGCAAATGCCTGGGCGTTCGTCATGTTGGCGACGGCGGCCGTCTCGGTGACCTCGAAGATCAGCCGGCTGGGATTGATCGCGCTCGTTTTGAGACGGGTCTCGATCACGTGCAGGAGCTGTGGGTCGCCGAGGGACACTCCCGAGATGTTGACTTCCAGTTGCAGCTGTGGGTACTGCTCGATCAGGTCGATCGCATGCGTTACTACCCATTGGTCGATCTTGGAGATCAGCCCGAAGCGCTCGGCGATGCCGAGAAACGAGGCCGGGGGGATCAGCTCGCCCTGGTCGTCGAGCATCCGCAGCAGGAGCTCGTGCTGCCGCACTTGATGGGTCTGCAGATCGAGGATCGGCTGGGCAAGCAGTGCGAAGCGGTCATGCGCGAGCGCGTGTTCGATGCGGTCGACCCAGGTCAGCCGTGCCTTGGTGTGGCTGGTGCGGTGCTCGGAGGTGCCGGAGAAGGCGTAGCGGTCGCGCCCGGCCTCTTTGGCGTCGTACATCGCCAGGTCAGCCTCGATCAGGACGGACTCGCCGGTAAGCAACTCAATGTCGCCGTTGAACATCACGACGCCGATCGAGGTCGTGACCGACTTGCGCTCGCCGGCGACGACGAGGATGTTGCGGCTCACCGCCTCGACAAGCGCCTGTGCCACGTCGGCCGCCTGCTGCTGGTCCGCTCTTGGCAGGATTACCGCGAACTCGTCACCGCCGAGCCGTGCGAGCGTGTCTGAATCCCGCAGACGGCCGCGGATGAGCCCTGCGGTCGACACGATCAGCTGATCGCCGGCGCTGTGGCCGAGCATGTCGTTGATCGACTTGAAGTTGTCGAGGTCGAGCACCAGAAGCGCTCCCTCGGGACAGTAGCGCTTGACGTGGAGGACGTGGCGTTCGAGCTCGGACTCGAATTTGCGCCGGTTCATCAGCCCGGTAAGTGGGTCGTGGTCGGCGAGGAACTGCAGTTGGGCTTCGAATTGGTTGCGCTCCGTGACGTCCTGGAATTGGCACAGCAGGCGCTTCGGCTGCCCCGAGCTCCGACGCAGGAGCGTGCCGTGTACTGAGATATCGCGCATCGCTCCGACGGGCTCGACGATCTGGAGCTCCAATTCGGCTTCATCGATCTTGCAAGCTGCGAGCTGCTCCAGCGCCTCGGTGACCTTGTCGGCGTCGCCCGGGTGAAGCAGGCCGCGTAACTGAACGCCTTCGACGGCGCTTCGCGGCTGCCCGCAGAGCTCTGCAAAGGCCGCGTTTGCCTGGTCGATTCGCCCGTTCGGCTCGATCAGCGCCATCCCGATTGGCGCTTCGTCGAATGCCTGGCGAAAGCGCTCCTCCGCCAGTCTCGCCGCTAGCTCTGCGCCGCGCATGGCGGTGACATCCTGGATCGTGCCGACCATGCCCCGGGCGGCGTCGCGGTGGCCGGTCGAATGCACGACGCGTTGCGTCCCGTCGGCGAGGATCAGGCGGTAGTCGATCTCGAACCCCTCCTCGTCGCTGATGCCGGAGACTGCAGCGATCACGCGCTCGCGATCATCCGGATGAACCGACGCGTAGAACTCCTCGGCGGGTGGCGGACCATTACTCGGGTCGCAGCCCAATATCTCAAATAGCTGCGCTGACCACGTCGAGGTTCGACCCGGTCGCATGGACCACGATCCGATCCTGGCGAGCCGCTGAGCCTCTTCGAGGTCCTCAAACGCCCGTCTGCGCTGCTCCTCCATCCGCTCCGCCGAGCGTGCCGTCACCCAGGCGGACACGCCGAAGCTGATCGACACTGCGCTCGCGAATAGCCAAGCGCCAGCGGTCGTGCCGAACAGGTTAAGCCGCTCGCCGACGAGTGTCATCGTCGCCGCGCCCAACGGAACGACCACTGCGATCGCGAGCAGTCTCCTGAGCAGCGCGCCGGCGGGACGCTCGCTCGCGAGCAGTCTGGTCGCTCCGCGGTCTGACCGCGCCAGCAGAAGCCCCACTGACACCAATGCCAGTGCGACAGCCGAGTTCAGCGCAATGTGCTGGCGCTGGGAGAACGTCAGAAGGGACGTTGTTCCTGTGGCGTATCCGGTCAGTGCCAGCAGTCCCAGAACGGCTGCCAGCCAGCCGAATGCACTGCCCGGCCACCACCGTCCGACCCGCACGTCCCACAGCAGCAGTGCCGCACCGAGCAGCGTGAACCCCAAAGACGCGTTGGCCGCCGGGCGGCCCGGGTACGGCGCGTTGGCTCCACCGCGGTCGTGGAAGAACAGTTGGTCGATGCCGAGGTTGCGCCCGAGGACGTATTCAGCCAGCGATACGGCGCCGACCAGCGCCACCACTAACGCGCAACACACCGCCAACTTCCGCACCCGCGAGCCCGGCGCAGCATGCGAGTACCCCAACAGCGCAACGCTCGCCAGCAGATATCCAACGGCCGTGTTTGCCTTCATCGGCGGCAGCCCGGGAGCGAGCCGCTCGAGCAGTCCGATTCCCGCCACCCAACCGAGCAGGCTGATCGCGGCGAGCGCTCCGCAGACCGCCGCGCACGTCACCGATAGAAGCCGAAGGCGGGCGACGACCGGCACGCCCTGGCTGAGCGCCGAAAGCGCAACGTCCCTCCGCTCTGCTGAATTCAAAGAAGCCACCGAGATCCCGATCCACGCGAGTGAGCAGAACTCGGACGTTCACCCACACGGGAAATGTCGACACCGCTACGGCAGCACTCAAGATCTCGAGTGCGACTTCCGTAGTTCTCCCCGCCAGCGCTGCGGGGGCTCCGTAAACAGCCCAATAGGACACTGCCCATTCGGCGCCCGCGTGGAGCACTCGCCCGAGACCGGCCGAGCTGGCGACTCCTCTTGACATCGGACGGTAATCGCAGCTCGTGATCGCGTCGGCGACTCTTCGCATGGGCAGCCTCGGCCGCTCAGCGTTGCCGCCGAAGGCGGAGAGCAGCCACGCGCCGTCTGGCGATCGCGCGGCTAAGGTTGTCCGGAAGAAGCAGTCTCCCGAGCGCGGGTGGTTGCCCGGCGACGCTGCTCGGTT
>CAWKKY010000008.1:0-138913 GCA_963850335.1 uncultured Solirubrobacterales bacterium
CACTGGCCCATCGCCCTGTTGGTGGGCAGCCCGACCCAGAGGATCGCCGTCATCTCTTCAGGGTGATGTGCGGCGCGCGGGTTCAGGCCACGCTGCGAGTCTCATGCTCAAGCTCGCCATCGCGATCGTGGCGATTGCTCTGCCTGATTGCATCAATCCGTCGCTGATCGCCGGTGAACTGCTCCTGGCCACCGGCTCGCATCCGCGCCGGCAGACGGCGATCTTCACGCTCACCGCGTGGACGGTGACGTTCGCGTTCGGCGTCGTGTTCGCGCTCGGGTTGGGCGACCTGATCCTCGCGCTGGTGCCCAAGCCGGCTCCGACGCTCAAGTACGCGCTGATCACCGCCGCCGGCGCCGTGCTCGTGATCGGAGGCGGGCTGATCTGGGTCCGGCGGACGGCGTTGGTGAGCGAGAAGCCGCCGGAGCACCGCGACACCGCCTCCGGGTACTCGGTGTTGTCCGGGGCCGCGATCGCGGGGGTCGAGCTCCTGACCGCGTTTCCCTACTTCGCTGCGATCGCGATGATCGTCGGGTCCGGCGTGTCCAACCCGGCCAAGGCGTCGTTGCTCGCCCTGTACTGCGTTGTCTACACGCTGCCCCTGATCGTGATCGCCGTCATGTTTGCGGTGATGGGGGAGCGCGCCGAGCGCATGTTGCGGCCGGTCGGCGACTGGCTGTTCGCCAACTGGCCCGTGGTCGTCGGACCGCTCACCGCCGCGATCGGGATCGCCGTCCTGGCGTTCGGGATCATCCAGCTCGCCTGACGGCGGCTTCGATCTCGAACGCCGACGTCGCTAACAGGCGATCCGCGCCAGAAGTCCCTCGAGCGCGCGTGACGTGCAGGCGACCGCTCGGCGCGGCACCAGGACGCTGGCGGCTGCCCGCGTCGGGGCGAAGTTCTCGCCGCTGATTCGGCCATGCACGGACAGGGTCGTGCCGGCGGTGCGTGCGGTGGCGATCCGGGCGCGCAGGCGGAAGGTCTGCGGCTGGCCGGCAACGAGGTCGGTCATCCGCCAGCAGACCATCTTCCCGTTGGTCGTCGCCTCACCGGCGGAGGTCAACCGCAGCCGGGCGGGGAGCGTCACGCACAGCAACGGCGTGACCCCGGGGACGGATCGAGTCACCGTGGCGGTGATCACGAAGCTGACGACGCGGCCGGGGTGGGCCACGGGCTGCAGCGGGACGATGCGCAGGCGCGCCGCGGTGGTGCGCCGCCGGACGGTCGTGCTCGCCCTGGCGAGGTTGTTGGCGGTGTTGGCGTCGAGCTCGTCGGCGCTGACGCTGGCCGACTGGATCAGGCGACCGGGCCTCAGCGGGCGGAGCGTCAGTTTGATCGTCGTGCTGGCTCCCGGCGCCAGGGTCGCGAGCGTGCAGTGCAGTGGGGCGCCCCCGTTACAGGAGGACCGGCCCCGGTCGACGGCGGTCACCTCGGTCGCGGCGCCGAGCACGTCGGTGAGGTCGACCCCGGTGGCGGAGTCAGGTCCATGGTTCGTGACCGCGATCGTCTCGGTCAGCTTGTCCCCGAGCGAGGCGGTCGTTGCGCTCTCGTGAATCTGGACTCCGAGATCGGCGACCGGCGGGTTCACACCGGTCGGCGGTGGTTGCGGAGCCGTGACCTCGCCGCTGTTGTTGCCTGGGGTGGGGTCAAACTGCGACGCGGTAACGGTTGTCTCGTCCACCGACCCCGACGCGGCATCGCCGGCGGGCTCGCTCAGGATCGTGTTGATGTCGACCGACCCGCCGGCGTCGAGGTGCGCAACGTTGCAGGTGACCTCACCCGCGCTCACCGTGCACAAGCCCTCGTCCGCGGTGACCGACTCGACGGTCGCGCCCGGTGGGATCGTCTCGTGCACGACGACGTCGGTGGCGTCCCCGGGCCCGTGGTTCTCGATCAGGACGTGGTCGTCAACGACATCGCTGCCGCGTGAGCCGGGCGCCACGGTCTCGGTTTGCTCGAGCGCGAGGTCGGCGGGCGCCGGCGCCGGCGGGCCGGGGATCACCTTGATCGTGGCCGGGGGGGAGAGGGCGCTCAATGCCTTGTTCAGGCTCGGAGCCAGAAATGCGGCCTGCGCGACATTTGTGAGCTCGTGCTCGGCGGTCACGCCCTCGTCCACCCGCGCCTCGAAGCTGAACTCGGCCTGGTCACCGGCTCCTCCCGCGGCGGCCAACTCGCCGCCGCGGCCTGGGCCCGCGCCGGCGCCGAGGAAGAACCGGACCGTCCGGGCCACGGCGTCGTACTCGCCGAGGTCGTCACCATGGATGTCGCTCGGGTGGGCCGTGTCCGCGGCCGCGCCGGGGATGCGCAGGGAGTCGGCCAGGTATGTGGTTCCGGCGGGCAGCGGGTCCTCGGCAACGAAGTTCCGCGCCGCCTCGAGTCCTTCATTGGTGTAGCGGACCGTGTAGCGGAGCGTGTCCCCGGCTTCAGCAGGTTGGTCGGGATGGGTCAGGTTGGCGACCGTCTTGGTGGCGTGGATCGCCGGCGCGTAGAGGTCGGTGGCGAACGTGATCGCGTGCGGCAGGTACTGATCTCCGGTCGACCTCAGCGTGATGTTCGCGCCCGTGGCGCCGTTGGCGAGGATGCCGTTGATCCCGACCAGTTTGGCGTCGAACCCGAGCTGGTTGACGTAGTCGGGGTTCTTCTGTGTGATGTGCCGCCCGTCGGCGGAGATCGTGCTGTTGAAGAAGTTGTTGGCGGGGTTGAGAGCGTCGCTGAGTGGCTTGCCGTCAAGCGCTGCACTGTCGCCCGTCGCCCCAAGGTCCCCTTCGTCGGCGATGAACCCAAGCTTGGTGCGCACCGGACCGGTGAGCGGCGTCTGAAAACCGCTCACCGGAATCGTGAGTGCCGGCTTACCGAGGGTGACCGACTGCAGTCCGTCGAACACCGTGAGGTTGCGGGGCGGCTCGCCCGCTGCCTCGTAGGCGACGACGAGTGCCCAGCCGGCGTAGCGATCCTCGCCGGTCGCCGACTGCACGCCCGCCACTGTGTACGAGCCCGATCCGCCCCGGCGGACCTGCCGGGTGACGTCGACGAACACGCTGTACGCGCCCTTGACCTCGGTGCTCTCGTCGAGCCCACCCGCGAGGCGCTCATATCCGGAGGCGCCGGGGAGCTTGAGACCGACAGATCGCAACGCGGACGGTGCGTCGTCGGGCGCCGCCTTGCCGCGGGTGCCGGCCGTCGTGCGCGCGCCGTAGTACAGCCCCGCGAACAGGACCCGCGCCCCGGCAGGCAGGCTCAGGTCCGCTGATGATGAGTCGAGCATCGTGTGATCGACGTCGACCCGCTCCATCACGAAGGTGTTGTTGTTGAGCGCCGGGCCCTTCCCCGCGCGGGCGCTCGTGCAGTCAGCGGCCGAGCTCTGGCAGCTTTCCAGCGTGTTGCCGACGACCGCGATGTCACCGTTCGCGTTCGTGCTGAACCGCGGGGTAAAGCCTCGGTCGGCGAGCGCCGGAGACACGGCTGCGCAGACGATCACGGTGGCGATTGCCGACGCTCTCCCAACCCTCCTCAGACCTCGTCCCAGCGCCAAGGATCTCCCCTCTGGATCCGCACGCGTGCCTGAGGCGATCGTACCGCGCCCAGCGAGCCCAACTCTCGGCGCTGTACGCATGCGCACACGAAGCATGCAAGAGCTCGGCGTCAACGATCACCGCGATCTCTACGGTACGTGCCTCACCCGAGATAGCGGGACGGCCGCCGGCCGTCGGATCAGTCTCTGAGTGCCTTACGGCGCATCGACCACATCTGAGACGCGCGCTCAAGGTCGAGGGCGGCGTCCCACGGGATCGCGGGCGGCCCGGCGATGCGCCGCATCGACGTTGCGGTTCGGCGCGCCAGCGCCGGGTCGGCCGCGGGCACGGCGGCGAGTTCCCGGGCGGTCGCGTCGACGGCGTCAGCGGGCACGGCCGTCCACGCGAGGCCGCGGGCCACCGCCTCGGCACCGGTCAACCGCTGACCGAACAGGGCGAGCGCGTTCGCGGTCTCGCGGCCGCCGGAGCGGGCCAGCAGCAACGAGTGGCCACCGCCGGGATGCAGTCCGATTGGGAGGAACCCGGAGAGGAGCGTTGCGTCCTCGGCGACGACACGCAGGTCGGTCGCCAGCGCGAGGTTGAGCCCGGCACCGAGTGCGCCTCCGCGGATCGCCGCGATCGTCGGCGGCTCGAGCTTCCCGACGCGGGCGAACGCGTTGTAGACGGTGCTCATCCCGGCGTAGGTATCGGGCTCGGCCGGATCCTCGCCGGCCTGGGCGAGGACCGAGCGGTCGCCGCCGGCGCAGAAGTAGTCGCCCTCCCCGGTGACGATCACGGCGCCGATCTCCGAATCGGCGTCGATCGTCTCGCAGGCGGCGATCATCGCCGCGGCCATCTCCAGGGTCAGCGCGTTGCGGCGCGCGGGCGCGCGCATGGTGATGACCGCGACGCCGTCGGCGCGGTCAAGCGTCAGGGGTTCGGACATTGCGCGGACGATACGAGGCGGCGCGCCATGACGGGGCGTCAGCGCCTGGGGGCGATGGGTCCCGCGCGATGAGCCCGCCCGACGAGCCGGCCCGACGGGTGCCCGGCGATTCCGCCCGGCGCTCTTGTGCGTTATCGCGGTTTTGGCGACCCCTTCGCTCAGGACAACCGGACTCACCTCCGTGCATCCGCACCACGCACCCGCACCCCGCCTCATCAACCTCTTCTTCGATGCGCCTGTCCGCCGGTCGCTCGCACCGCAAGCGAGCTCCGATGGTGCGAAGCCACCGGCCGAAAGCGACCAACCGGAACACCGCGCCCAAACCGCCTGCGCCCGCGGGATCGGGCGCGAAGCTCCCCCCAGCGGGGAGTCTCGCGCCCCGATCCACCTCCGCCGCGCGGTTTGGCGCAAAACTCCCCTCGCCTCAACGAGCTGAACAACCTCCTCGGGTCTTACACCGAGTGTCGCACCGAAACACTGGGTCATCGCGCTGACGTTTGTCGCGCTCGAGGGCGGGAAGCACTCTCCACGGTAGGTGCTCCAACAGAGGAGGAAAAGGGATGTCTACCGCGTTGATCGTGGTAATCGTCGTTGTCGTGGTGGCGCTGCTCGCGCTGCTGACCGTGCTCCCGCGTCTGCGTGAGAGCGCGCGTATCCGACGGCGCGAAAATGAGCTTGGCAGGCGTCGGGAACGCGTCGTTGGCGAATATCGGGAGGACGCGGCCGCCCGCGAGCAGCGGGCACAGCAGGCCGAGCGCCGGGCCCAAGCGGCCGAGCAGGAGGCGCAGCGTGAGCGTGAGCGCGCGCAGATCGGACACCAGAAGGCCGAGCTGCACGAGCAAGGGCTTGCCGATCACGAGCTGATCGAGGATGACGAGCGTCACCGGTTCCGCGGCACCTCGGCGGTCGAGGATCCAGCCGCCGACGCCGACGGGGCTGAGGCAGCACAGGCCGAGCCGGCTCAGCCCGAGTCGGCCGGCGCGCAGCAACGTTCTGTGTGACAGACCTCTCGCGGACCGCGCGCCCGTCGCTCAAGGCGGCGGGCGCCCCGTCGATGTTGTCGTCTGAACCCCTCCGCGTGGGCGAGATCTTGCAGGACTTGCCACCGGGAGGGACGATGAGGACAGTGTCCGGAGGATCGGCCGGGCTGCCATCCCTCATGGGCGGGGGTGATGGTGGAGCCACGAGGCCCGCGAGCAGGCTTGTTGACGCGATTCGCCGATCAAGGACGTGCAGGGCGCCACGGGATGCAGCGATGGCGCCCCGCGATGCTGCTCGCGTCCGCCGCGGTGGTTGTATGCGGCTTTGCCGGGGCGGGGTTGGTCTCGCCACCGTGGGCGGCGGCCAGCGCCCCGTTCGGCCGAGTGCTCCGTCAGGGCGACCACGGGCGCGATGTGCAGACGTTGCAGCGGTGGTTGACCGCGGTGGGGGCGCGGGCGACCGCCGACGGCGTGTTCGGGCCGAACACACGGCAGTCGGCAGCACGGTTTCAGTCCGCCGCCGGTCTGCATCCCGTGACCGGCGTGGTCGGCACCCGGACGGCGACGACCCTCCAGACGTGGGTCGGTGAGCACCGACGGATCGGTGATCCGCCACCTCCATTCCGTCGGGTGCTGCGCCAGGGAGACCGTGGGCGTGACGTGCAGACACTGCAGCGGTGGTTGACCGCGGTCGGGATCCAGACGACAGCGGACGGCGTGTTCGGCGCTCACACCGAGCAGGCCGCAGCAGCGTTTCAGTCCGCGGCGCGTCTGCACCCCGTGAGCGGGGTTGTCGGTGTGCTCACCGCGATGACGTTGCGGCTGTGGGTTGACCAGCACAAGCACGTCTCGGCGGGCAGCCGCCCGACGGGGAGCGGACCGACGGGCGGCGGTGGGTGGGTGTTCCCGTTGCGGCCAATGTCGCTCGTGGTTCCACCGTCCGACTGGACCCTTGACCAGGGCGTCGACATCTCGACCGTCGGCGGGGCATGCGGGAGCAGTGTCGTCGAGGTCGCGGTGAACTCGGGCACGATCGTCGGCGAGGGGATTAGCGGCTTCGGCCCCGCGGCCCCGATCCTGTTGCTCGACAGCGGCAGCTACGCCGGACGCTACGTGTACTACGGGCACGCCAAGCCAGCACTCGTGTCCGTCGGCCAACACGTGAGTCGCGGTGAGGCGATCGCGGAGGTCGGGTGTGGCCAGGTCGGCATCTCGAGCGGCCCGCACATCGAGATCGGGATCAGCGCGCCGGGCGGTCCGCCGTGCTGTCCGGGGACCGGACAGACCTCCCAGATCGTCTACGACATCCTCCGACCGCTGTACACCGGTGGCCAGGCCGCCGACCTCACCGGGACCCTCGCCAACGTGCTCACCGGCGTCGGGGACTGGGGAGCGCCCCCCGTGGCACATCCGAAGCCGGCGCCGCGCGGTTACCCGCCGGGGTCGGCGGCGGCATTCCGACACCAAAGCTTGCGTCCGCGGCGCCGATCAGTCACCGTGGCGCCGTGTCGAGCACCGACCAGCAGGCCGAGCCGGCGGGGGCTGAGTCCGAAGGCGAGCAGGCTGACGCCGCGCGGGCGGCCGAGTTTGCGATCCGCGTCGCGTCGGTCGACGACCTGTTCGCGCCGTACGACGCGCGCCCGGTCGCCCAGCGCCCGCTCGCCGAGGACGTCCGCTTCCACCTGCTCGACGCATGGGAGCACGTCCGCGCCGCGCGTCCAGCGGTCCTGCACTGTTACGCACCGGCGAGCGAGCGTGAGCAGGTCGACGAGCAAGCCGTGACCGCCGCGGTGCGCCGGGACATGCGCGCCTACACGCATGGTCTCCGGCGGGCGGCACCCCTGTCGCGCCGCGACCGGATCGCTGCTCTGGTCGGGATCTCGATCTTCCTGCTGACGATCGTCGTCTCGACCTCGCTTGAGCAGCTGACCGATGATGTCTTCGTCGCCGGTCTCTCGCAGGGCCTGGTGGTGATCGGTTGGGTGGCGTTGTGGGTGCCTGCCCAGCGCGTCGTCGTCGACCTCGTCCCGCATTACTTCGAGCGCTCGCGCTACGCGGAACTGGCCGACATCGATGTGCGGTTCATCTGGGGCGGCGCACCCGGCGAGCGATGGCGTTCCTCGGAGATGTTTGGCCAAATGGCCAATGAGGCGGTCGGTGATCGTGCCGATGACCCGGCGGTGTGAGCATCGAGCGGGCGCAGCTGCTGGAGGGTCTTCGCGATCTGGTCTCCGCGACCGGTGAGCGCGACTGCGTGCGCCGAATCGAGGCGTAGGCCGACCGGCTGTTCCCGGCGCTCCAGATGCGGATCCGACCAACGTACCGAGGCCAGTATCTCTATGTTGGGGGCGTGACCGAACTGACCGACGAGCAGGCCGAGATCCGAGCGCTGGCGCGTCGCTTCGCCGATGAGAGGATCGCGCCGCGCGCGAGCGACTGGGACCGGGACCACACCTTCCCGAAGGATGTGTTCGTCCAGCTCGGAGACCTCGGACTGATGGGGGTCTGCGTCCCCGCCGAACTCGGGGGTGCGGGCGCCGACTTTCTCGCCTACATCCTCGTGCTCGAAGAACTGTCCCGCGGCGATGCGGGGGTCGGCGTGACCGTCGCGGTGCACACGAGCGCGTGCACGCTGCCGCTGATCGCGCACGGGACCCGGGAGCAGATCGAGCGCCTGGTCCCGCCGCTGGCCCAAGGTCACGACCTCGGCGCATTCGCGCTGACCGAGCCCGGCAGCGGCAGCGACGCCGGCGCGATGCTGGCGCGGGCGAGCGACGACGGTCACGTCAGCGGCACGAAGCAGTGGATCACGAACGGCTCGCACGCGCACACATTCCTTGTGTTCGCGAAGGATCCCGATCGCCCATCGTGCTTCGTCGTCCGCCGTGGTGCGTCTGGGTTCAGAGTGACCCGCGAGGAGGAGAAGATGGGTCTGCACTCATCCTCGACCGCGGACCTGGCGTTCGATGAGACACCCGGCGAGCGGATGGGGACTCGGGGTACCGGGCTCCGGATCGCGCTCGCGACCCTCGACGGCGGCCGCATCGGGATCGCCGCGCAGGCGGTCGGGATCGCGCAGGCGGCGCTTGACACCGCCGTCGCCTACGCCAAGGAGCGACGGACGTTCGGCAGGCTGATCGCCGGACATCAGGCGATCCAGCAGAAGCTCGCCGACATGCAGACGAATATCGAGGCGGCCCGGGCGCTCACGTGGCGAGCCGCCGAGCTGAAGGACGCGGGCCGGCCGCACACCGTCGAGGGGGCCCAGGCGAAGCTGTTCGCGTCGCGGGTCGCTCGGGAGGTGACCGGTGAGGCGATTCAGGTCCTCGGCGGCTACGGGTACACGCGCGAGTTCCCGCTCGAGCGCTATTACCGCGACGCCAAGGTGACCGAGATCTACGAGGGCACGAGCGAGATCCAGCGGCTCGTGATCGCCCGGGCGATGCTCGGCGACGCCGCCGCCTGACGCCCTCAGAATCAGCTGCGCGGGCGCTCGGCGGCGGAGCTCGCCAGCTCGCACGCTCGCTCCCAGCTGTCGGGCATCGGCGTCGGGGCGTCGGGGAGGTCGGCGATCACGCGGCCCAGCGAGGTGAGCGCGGCGGCGTAGCTGAGGTGAGTGAGGAAGTGCTCGCGTCCGCGGCGGACCATCTCTCGCGCTCGCTCTGGCTCCTCGAGCAGTTCGCTGACACGGGCGGCCAGCGATGCGTCACCGACCGGCGCGATGACCCCCGCGCGAATAAACGGGGTCAGCGCCGGCGTCTCGCGGGCGAGCACCGGGACCTTCATGGCGAGCGCCTCCGTGAGCTTCATCGGCGTCTGGTAGGCGACGAAATCGACGGACGCGTCCTGGGGCAGGCAGACGAGGTCGCCGATCGCCGTGAGCCCGGGGACCTCGGACACCGGTCGGGAATCGATCAGCTGGATCCGGTCGGGAGCAACAGCGGCAATCTCGGCACGTAGGCGAGCGTCGGTGAACGCGCCGATCACGCACAGCTTGACGCGGGGGTCGGCGAGCTCGGCGACGGCGGCGGCGAGCTCGGCGACGCCCTTGTGCCGCCGCGGTGAGCCGAGGAACAGGACGACGCGGTCGTCCTCGCCATAGCCGAGCGCGGCGCGGTCCGAGCGACGATCGACGAGGGCGGGGTCGAACCGTGTCTCGTCCCGCGGCTGACCGATGACGGTTCCGCCGTAGCGCCGGCGAAGCGGCTCACCGGACACCGTGATCGCATCGGCACCGGCGATCAACTCCTCGCACGCCGATGTCCAGGCGCGGCCGGCGGGGTCGGAGAAGGCCGCCGGATCGGGGTGCCGGACGGTCTCGAGCTCGGTCATGGAGCTGGCGGCCGTGGCGCCGACGAGCCCCAGCTCAAAGTCGTCAACATGGAGGATCACCGGCGCGTCGCATTGGTCCTTGATCAGGCTCGCCAACAGCAGTGTCGGGAACCGGGGTTTGCAGGCGTAGATCACATCAGCGTCGAGGTCGGCGACGAATCGCTCGGCGTCCTCGACGAACCGTGGAAGAGGCGTCCCCGGGAAGGATCGGATCGGGATCCCGGCGTGTTGGATCGGCGCCCAGATCTCCGAGCCGAGGAAGGTTGGACCGGCGATCACGACCTCGTGCTCACGACGCAGGAGATCGGCCAGCATGAACGCCGTGCTCGCACCGTTGTGAGCCAGGTCCCAGGTGACCACTACGACCCTTGAGTGCCCGGCACACATCGTCGGCGGAACGCTAGCGTGGCCGCCGATGGCGCAACCATCGACCGCGACGGTGCTCGACCGGCTCTCAGGCGAGGTGGGTGACGCGGTGCGCGCCGCGATCGCACCCGGCTCACGCTGCGCGCTCCTCGGCTACCCGAACCACACCAACCCCGGTGACCACGCGATCTGGATCGCGGCGAAGGCGCTCCTGGAACGCATCGGCGCCGAGGTCACCTACGAGTGTTCGTGGCGTGACTACTCGCGTGAGGCGCTGGGCGAGGCGGTTGCGGCGGGGGCTCACATCGTGTTCAGCGGTGGCGGCAACTTCGGTGATCTGTGGCCGGCCACCCATGCGCTGCGCGAGGCCGTGCTCCGCGAGTTCCCCGGCGTGCCCGTCGTCCAACTGCCGCAGACCGTCCACTTCATCCGTCCAGAGGCCCGGGACGCGACGCGGCGGTCGCTCGAGCGGCATGGGAACGTCGTGCTCCTCGTTCGCGACGCCCCGAGCCTCACCCTCGCGCGCGGGTCGTTCGACGTCGACGTGCGCCTCGCGCCGGATCTCGCATTCGCGTGCCCACTTGACCTGATGTCCGAGCCTCCGGCGACCGACGTCCTGTGGATCGCACGCGAGGACCGTGAATCCCGGGGCGTGAATCCCGACGTGGTGCCGGACGGGGCGTGGCGAGTCGACTGGAACCTGCGGACTGCTGAGCGCCGGCCCTTTGACGGTGAGCCGCCACCACCGGAGTCGCTGCTCGCGCTGCTCGAGCGCAACCGACGGCTGACGAAGCGCGCGGCCCCAGATGGGTGGCGCGAGCTCGCGGAGATCCGCGAGTTGCTGTCGCGCGAGCGGCTTGCCCGGGCGCTGCGCCTGTTGGGCCGCGGGCGAGTCATTGTCACCGACGCCCTGCACGCCCACATCCTTGGCCTCATGCTCGGCATCCCGACCGTCACCACCGATACGCGCTACGGCAAACTGCGCGCCACGTTTGACACGTTCACACACGCCCTGCCGCTCGCGCATTGGGCAGACACGCCCGAGCAGGCGCTCTGCCTGGGGGCTTGCCTCGTGCCACGATCCACTCCATGACCGGGGCCACCGACTATCGCGGTGTCAGCCTGTGGCTCGACACTCTGGGGGAGCCGATCGTCCCGAGACCGACGCTCGAGGACGAATCGACCGCGGACGTCGTGATCGTCGGTGCCGGCTTCATCGGCCTGTGGACGGCGTACTGCCTGGCGGTGGCGGATCCCACGCTGGCCGTCGTCGTGCTCGAGGCCGAGATCGCCGGGTTTGGCGCCGCCGGGCGCAACGCGGGGTTCGCGTCGGCCGGCATCGCCGGCCAGGCCCAGTCGTACCTGGCGCGCGGTGGCTGGGAGGGCATCCGGCGCGCCGAGCGGGCGATGATCGACGCGATCGACCATGTCGGCGACGTCGTGCGGGGGGAGGGGATCGATTGCGGCTGGATCAAGAGCGGCGCGTTGCGGGTCGCGACCACGCGGGCACAGCTGGAACGGGTCCGAGCCGGGGTCGAGCGCCGACGTCAGGGCGGTCTCGAGGAGTCAGACGTGCGCTCCCTCACGACCGACGAGCTGACCGACCGGGTACGGATCGCCGGGGTCGTCGGAGGTACGTACACCCCGCACTGCGCGCGGGTCCATCCCGGTCGATTGGTGCGGGGGCTCGCGGCGGCATGCGAGCGGCGGGGGGTACGGATCTTCGAGCGCTCCCCGGCGGTGAGCATCGAACCCGGTCGGGTGCAGTGCGCGCCGGTGGGCGGCGGGGCGCGGGTGGGCGTGCGCGCGCGGATCGTCGTGCAGGCGACGGAGGCCTTCACGGTCAACCTGCCCGGTCATCATCGCGACTTCATGCCGGTGTTCTCCCACATGGTCGCGACTGAGCCGCTCGACGAGGCAACGTGGGCGGAGATCGGCTGGAAGGCGTGCGAGCCGGTGGCCGACCAGCGTCACCTCTTCAGCTACGGGCAGCGGACGATCGACGGGCGGATCGCGATCGGCGGGCGGGGCGCCTGGTACCGAGCTGGGAACGCGATCCGGCGCGGCGACGAGCGCTCGCCGCGGATCCACGCGGAGCTTGAACGGACGCTCCGCACCTGGTTCCCGGCCGCCGCCGACGCGGCGATCAGCCACCGGTGGGGTGGGGTGTTCGCGGTGCCGCGGGACTGGAGCATGTCGATCACCTTCGATCGTGCGTCCGGTATCGCCCGGGCGGGCGGACTCGCCGGCCACGGTGTGATCGCGTCGAGCCTGTGCGGCCGAACCCTCGCCGACCTGATCCTCGGGCGGGGCGACACCGAGCTGACGACGTTGCCGTGGGTGGGGCACCGCACACGGCGCTGGGAGCCCGAGCCGGCGCGCGTCATCGCTCAGCGTCTGATCACCACGGTCCTGGCGAGCGCCGACCGCATCGAGGACGGAGGCGGCGCCCCGGCGCGCCGGAGTCGGCTCGTGGCGCGGTTCACCCCGAGCCGCTGACGCGGGCCGATATATACGCGGAAGTGACCCGCCGCTATAGCGAAACGTTTCTTGCCCCGAACCGCTCGGGGGTTCGAGTGATGCAAGCAAAGTTCCGCTATCCGGAACTTTCCTTGCGCCGGCGACCGACGGCGCTCGGCCGACCCGACCGGCCCGATCTTCCCCGCGTCGCCTGGCGTCTCCACGCGCGGGCACTTGTGCCGGGTCCCTCGCCGGCATCCAGCGATTGCGCAGACGCTGTCGTGAGCCCCGATGCGGGACCGGCGGGTCCGCTTAATCACACCTCAAAAGCGACGCAGGGACAGCCCCTGACGGCTGACGACAGCCGGCTCGAACTCAACCGTAGGCGCTCAGAGCGGACCCGTCGCGCACTGACGCCGTGAGGCGCTTTTCGAACCAATGGTCGGCGAACGGCTCGTCGTTGAACGGCGGGACCTCGGCCCAGCCGGTCGACCGGTACAGCGAGAGCGCCTCGTTGAGAGTCGCGCTCGTCTCAATGTGCGCCACGCCCGCGCCGCCCTTGCGCGCGCACGCCTCGAGGGTGTCGAGCAGCCGCCGGCCAAGACCGAGGCCGCGTGCGGTGGGCGCGATCCACATGCGCTTGATCTCGGCGGGGGCGTCGGGATGATGCTTGACCGCGCCACAGCCGATCGGCTCGCCGTGGAGGTAGGCGACGAAGAAGGCGCCCGCGGGCGGCCGGACCTCGTGCGGCAGCGCGGTCGCGCCGACCGATGGATCAAAGCCACGGTCGGAGCGCCGGTTGAGCTCGGCGACATATTCGGCGAGGCAGTACCGAGCGTCCGCGTGCTCCGGGTCGACGGGCACGATGGCGACGCTTGCCGCGATCAGCAGTCGCTCGACCTCGCCCATGGCCGCAATCAGTTGGCCCTGCTGGCGCGCGCTCAGCGGCTCGAGTAGGGACTCCGCGAGCCGATCCGAGCCCCGGTCCAGGACGGCGCGTTCGCGTCGGCCGGCGGCGGTGAGCCGCGCGATGCGCCGTCGTCGGTCATCCTCGGCCGCGGTCACGGTCACGAGTCCGGCGGACTCGAGTGAGCGGAGCAGTCGGCTCGCATAGCCCGAATCGAGCCCGAGCCGGGCGCGCAGCAGCCGTACCTCACAGCCGTCGGGGCCGATCTCCCACAGCAGACGGGCCTCACCGAGCGGACGTTCGCGTCCGAGGAAGCGCTCGTTCAGGGCACCGACGCGTTCGGTGACGACGCGGTTGAAGCGACGAACCTGGGCCACCATCGCATCCGGCACTTAGCTGACTTTAGTCAGCTAATCGTGGTTCGTCAACGCGAAATGCCCGCTGCGATGTCGACTACCGAATCAGTCCGCGGCGCACCGCTTCGCCGACGGCCGCCGAGCGATCGGAGACGCCGAGCCGGGCATAGGCGCGCTCGAAGTGCCGCTTTACCGTGGAGCCACTGACGTGCATGCGGGCCCCGATCGCCTCCGCACTGTGACCCTCGGCGGCGAGTTGCAGCACCTCGAGCTCGCGCGGGGTCATCGTCATCACCGTCAGCTCTCCGCGACGCCGGGACAGGAAATGGCCGATCTCGTGTCCGACCCCTTGGAGGGCTCGTCGCAGCCCGTTCGGGGGGTGGATCGGCTCCGCGGTGAGGAGCTCGAGCACCGCGAGCGCCTCGCTCTCGTACACCGCGGGCACCGCGACCGACCCGTGCAGCCCCGCCTGGCGCAACGCGGCGGCACGCTCACGCGTGACACTCGCCAGCGCGTCGAGCGAGAACACCGGCCGGCGGGTGGCGTAGGCGACCCCGACGCTCGGCGAGCCCGGACCCGGTCGCCACTGCTCCGTGTCGGCCGCCACGCAGGCGAGGTCTTCACGGCGGCTGCTCCAGACGAGCCGGGCGGCGAACGTGCTCCCGTCGAGGATCCAGATCGTCCCGAACGGGCTCTCGATCGCACGCCCAAGGGTGGCGAGCAACTCGCTCCCGCTCTCCGAGAGCGAGGTCCAGCGATTGAGCGCCTCGGTGACTGCGATCCGGGTGTCAACGACGCGCTCAAGCGCTCGGTGCTCGGTGATGTCCTGGACGGAGCCGGTGATGCGACGCGGACCACCGTCGCTGCCTGGATCGATCGCGGCAACCGTCGTCTTCAACACGCGCGTAACAGCGTCGTCACGCCGGAACCGGTACTCAAACTCGCACGGCTCCCCCGCTGAGCGCGCGTCCAGCATCGCCTTGAAGCGGTCGAGGTCATCCGGATGGACGTGTTCGACGACGAACGATGCGGTCGGCGTGATCGCCCGGGGCTCGAGCCCGTAGATCCGGAACAGGTTGTCGGACCACCGCAGCTCGCCCGTGGCCGGGGTCCAATCCCAGCTGCCGAGCCCGCCGACGCGTTCGGCGTGCTCGACGAGGGCGAGATCCCGCGGGATCCGTGATGCGTCGTTCGAGCCGTCTCCCACCGCCCGCAGTATGGCTCGCCTGCGCGTAGGGCCGCGCCGCCTGCGCCCGCACTATCCACCGATCGGTTGATGTCGGCTCCCCCGCCGACGGATCACAAGTAGAGCCGCGCGGCCGATGTATCAGGCCCGGCGCTCCTCGACCATGTCTGCAGGCAACGAATCAGGAGATGTTCATGTCCATCATCGATGTCCAGCATCTACGCAAGCGGTACGGCGACACGGTCGCGCTGGACGACCTGTCGCTCACGATTGAGGAGGGGGAGATCTTCGGCATTCTCGGGCCCAACGGCGCCGGGAAGACGACCCTCGTCGAGTGCATCTGTGGGCTGCGTCGACCCGACGAAGGGCAGATAGCGGTCGGCGGAGTCGATCCCCAGCACGAGCGCGACGAGCTGCGATCGCTCGTCGGCGTGCAGCTGCAGGAGTCCGCGCAGCCGCCCAAGCTCACGGTCCATGAGGCGGTCGAGCTGTATGCCTCGTTCTACCGCGAGCCGGCGGACGGCGACCGGTTGCTCGAGATGCTCGGTCTGGGCGCCAAGCGGGACACCCGGTACGCGAAGCTGTCCGGCGGTCAAAAGCAACGGCTGTCGGTGGCGCTCGCGCTCATCGGGCAGCCGCGGATCGCCGTGTTGGATGAGCTGACGACCGGACTCGATCCGCAGGCGCGGCGCGATGTCTGGGCACTGATCGAGCAGATCCGCGCCGGCGGCGTCACCGTCGTGCTCGTCACCCACTTCCTAGAGGAGGCCGAGCGGCTGTGCGACCGGATCGCCGTGATCGACAGCGGCTCGGTTGTCGCCCTCGACACCCCGGCGGCGCTCGCGAGCGCCACCGACACCGAGCAGCGGATCCGCTTTCAGCCATCGGTTCCGGTCCGCGAGGAACAACTTGCCTCGCTGCCCGGAGTGCGAAACGTCGAGGTCCATGGCCACCAGGTGATCGTCACCGGAACGGGCGATGTGCTCGGGACCGTCATCGCCGCGCTCGCCCGCGAGAACGTCGTCGCGGGACAGCTGCGAGTCGACCAGACGAGCCTTGAGGACGCGTTCGTCGCGCTGACGAGCCACGAGAGCAATGACGGAAAGGAGATGCACTGATGTCCGCCACCACCATCGCACCGAGCGCCGCCCCTCCCCGGGGCCCATTTGCTCAGTTGCTCCGCACGGAGGGCAAGCTCTGGCTCCGTGAACCCATGGCGCTGTTCTGGGGGATCGCGTTCCCGCTCGTCCTCACGATCGTGTTCGGGCTCGCCTCGAACAAACCGCAGCACAGCCTCGGCGGGCTGCGGATCATCGACGTGTACGTACCGACGCTGATGGCGTTCGTACTCACCATCGTCGCTGTGTCCGCGTTCCCGTCGATGCTCGCCAACTACCGCAATATCGGCGTGCTGCGGCGGATGTCGACGACCCCGGTAGCGCCATGGAAGCTGCTCGGTGCCGACATGACGATCACCGCCGCGATCATTCTCACCGCGCTCGTCCTCATCGGCGGCGTCGCCGCGGTGGCGTTCAACGTGTCGCTGCCGAGTGCGTGGCTCGGGTTCGTGCTTGCGCTCCTGCTCGGAGCGGTTGCGATGCTCGGGCTCGGCGGCACAATTGCGGCGCTCGCCCCCAACGAGCGCGTGGCGCAGATCCTCGGCACGCTGCTGTTCTTCCCGATGATGTTCTTCGCCGGGCTGTGGGTCCCGCAGCAGCAGATGGGCCATGGCCTGCGTGAGGTCAGTCACTACACGCCGCTCGGAGCGCTCGTCGCCGCCCTGCAGGACACGCTGCAGGGTCACACTCCGGGACTCAGCCACGTCCTGGTCCTGATTGCCTATGCCGCGGTCTTCGGCCTGGCGGCGGCTAGATTGTTTCGGTGGGAGTAGCACGGGATGTCCGAGCGATGAGTACAACGCAGGGTGAGCGAACCGACTGCCTCGATCGGCCGGAGTTCGCGGGGATCGAGGTGCTGCCGTACGTGCTCCTCGCGATCGCGACGGCTCTCGCCGTCGGCATCGACTCCGGCGACTCGACGAAGCTGATCGTCGATGTCGCCGGATCGGCCGCGGCGGCGGTGTGGATGCTGTGGTTCCTCACCCTGCATCGGCAGTGGCGCGATCGCCGCCATCCGATGGCGGTGTTCTTCATCGGGCTGGTCGCGATCAGCGCCGTGCTGGTGATCAATGACCCGGTGTACGGGTTCTTCAGTTGGACCGGCTTTCTGTGGCTCCACGAGGTCGTTCAGGGTCGCCTACGGATCGTCGGGCTGGTCGCCGTCGCGGCGGTGACGGGCACCTCGCAACACGGCGGGCTCCCGGGCGGCACCGCCGGGAGCTGGGCCAGCTGGGTGGCGGTCGTCGGGCTGAACGTGTTCGTCTACAGCGCTATCGGGTGGATGATGGAGCGCCGCGACGAGGAGTACACGATGCGGGCGAGAATGGTCGAGGATCTCACCGAGGCCAACGCCAAGCTCGAGGCGTCGATGCGGGAGAACGCCGGACTGCACGAACAGCTGCTCGCGGGGGCGCGGGAAGCGGGCGTCCTCGATGAGCGTCAGCGGATGGCGCGTGAGATCCACGACACGCTCGCCCAGGGGCTCGTCGGCATCATCACTCAGCTCGAGGCCGCCGCCCAGGGCGGCGCCGGCGGGCAGCGCCACACCGACGCGGCGCTCGATCTCGCCCGGGAGAGCCTTGCCGAAGCGCGCCGTTCCGTCCAAGCCCTCGCCCCCGCCCAGCTCGACGAGGTTCGGCTTCCGGAGGCGCTCGCAGCTGTCGGCGCCCGGTGGTCCGGGCTGACCGGCGTGGTCACGCGGACGACCACGACGGGCACCCCGCTCGCGGTCCGTCCGGAGGTCGAGGTGGCGCTTCTGCGCACAGGCCAGGAGGCATTGGCCAACGTCGCCAAGCACGCCGGGGCCAGCGCCGTCGCGTTGACGCTCTCCTACATGGACGACGTGGTCAGCCTCGACGTGCGTGATGACGGGGTTGGGTTCCCGGCAGCGAACGGCGCGTCCTTCGGAGCGCCACGTGCCGCGACGCCGACCGTCCCCGCGCCGGCCGGGGCGAACGGCGGCTTCGGGCTCACGGCGATGCGGCAGCGGATCGAGCAGCTCGGCGGCGAGCTCGCGGTCGAGTCCGAGCCGGGTGGCGGCACGACGATCGCCGCCAGCATCCCGGTGGCTGCCGGATGAGTGAGCCGATCCGCCTGATGATCGTCGACGACCACCCAGTGGTTCGTGACGGCCTCACCGGGATGTTCGCGAGCGAGGACGGGATCGAGGTCGTGGCTGAGGCGGCCAACGGGGCGGACGCCGTGCGGCGGGCGCGCGCGCTCCGCCCGGATGTCATCCTCATGGACTTGCGCATGCCTGAACTCGACGGCGTCTCGGCGATCTCCGCGCTCGCCCGGGAGGGCGTCTCCTCCCGGGTGCTCGTGCTCACAACCTACGACAGCGACAGCGACGTGCTGCCGGCGATCGAGGCCGGGGCGACCGGCTATCTGCTCAAGGACGCTCCGCGCGCGGAACTGCTTCGCGCCGTGCGCGCCGCCGCCGCCGGGCAGTCGGTCCTGTCCCCGGCCGTCGCCTCGCGGCTCCTGACCCAGGTGCGAGCGCCCGCCGCCGACGGACTGAGCGAGCGTGAGCTCGAGGTGCTGACGCTCGTGGCCCGTGGCGCGACGAACCGCGATGCGGCGCAGGCCCTGTTGATCAGCGAAGCGACGGTCAAGACTCATCTGCTCCACATCTACGCGAAGTTGTCGGTGAGCGATCGTGCCGCCGCGGTTGCCGAGGCGTTCAACCGCGGGCTTCTCACTCCGGAAAAGCGATAGTGAACCCAGTCGGCTGGATCCCGCTCGAGGGCGCTGCGAACGCCCGGGTCGTCGTACCCGGCGTGCTTTTGCGCTCGGACAACCTCCAGTCGCTGACCCTCGATGACATCCGTCGGCTCGTCGAGCAGGAATCGCTCGAGCTCGTGCTCGACCTTCGCACTGACGTCGAGGTGGAACTCGAGGGACCGGGTCCGATCACCCAGGAGCCGCGGATCCGCATCGACCATCGCTCCCTCTACCCCTCGTCCGGTGGGAACACCGACCTCGAGGCGGCGACGGTCAAGCCATGGGGTGAGGGGGAGCTTGGTCCCGACGACTTCCCCGCGGAGCCCCCCGTCGTGCGGACGTACATGAACTACCTGTTGGCGCGCCCGGATTCGATCGTCGCCTCGGTGCGGGCGATCGCGGGCGCCGACGGGGCCGTCCTCGTCCACTGTGCCGCTGGCAAGGACCGCACCGGCGTCGTCGTCGCGCTCGCGCTCGATGCCGCCGGGGTCGACCGCGGGGCGATCATCCGCGACTACCTGGCCACGGCGGAGCGGATCGAGGCGATCCTCGAGCGGCTCGTCAGTTCGCCGACCTATCGGGATGAGCTCGAGGGGCACGATCCGCAACAGCACGCCCCGGTGGCCGGAACGATCGAGCGCGTGCTCGAGCTTGTCGACGAGCGCTTCGGCGGGGCCTCGGAGTGGCTGACCGGGCACGGGCTCGAGCCCGGCGAACTTGCGCAGCTGCGGCAGCGGCTCAGGCGATGACGGTGAGACGTCGAACGTTCAGGCCTGAGCGGCGCCGGTGAGGACGACCGCGGTTCTGCCCGGTGGCCACGTCGAGCCGTGGACGGCGAGCGCGGCGAGACCGGCCGCCCCCGCGGGCTCGACGGCGACGCCGAGCCGTTCATTGATGACGCGCTGAGCCATGCGCAGCTGATCATCGTCGACGAGCACGATGCCGTCGACGAGTGCGCGCACGCGGGCGAGTGCTTCGGGCACCGGATCCGTGATCGCGAGCGCCGTCGCGATCGTGTCCGTTCGATCTGTGGTCACGATGCGCTGCGCGTCGTAGCTCCGGGCCATCGCCGGGGCGCCGGCCGCGCAGACGCCGATGACGGTCGTTGCGGGTTCGGTCGCCTTGAGCCAGCGGGCCATGCCGGAGATGAGCGCGCCGTCGCCAACCTGGACGATCACGAGGTCAAACCGCGTCCGTTCGCCGGCCAGCTCGACGGCGATCGTTCCCGCGCCCTCAGCCATCGCGGGCCGCTGTCCATCAAGGACGAGCAGCCGATCGTCATCATCCGCCGCGTACGCCCGCGCGCTGGCGCCCGGGCGCTCGGCGAGCTCCACGGTCGCGCCCAGCGCCCGCATGCCGGCCTGCTTGCCCGCCGGGACGTCGGGTGAGACGAACGCGTGGACGGAGGCGCCGCGCGCCCGCGCGGCGTAGGCGAGTCCCTGGCCGAAGTTGCCGGCCGTCGAGCACACCCAGGTTCGGTTGGGATCGAGCTGCTCGGCGAGCAGCCAGGTCCCGCGTCCCTTGAAGCTCCCGATCGGGGTCTCGGTTTCGTTCTTGACGACGATCTCCCGGCCGAACCGGTCCGAGAGCGTGTCGCTCACGCCCTGGGGGGTGCCGAGAAACGCTGGATCGATCCGGTCGACCGCACGGGCGATCTCGGCCAGCGAGATGTCGATGTCAGTGACGCGATCCATCGGTGCATCCAGAACGGTGTCACACGAGGGAGGCGAGCTGAAGATCTCGCTCAACATATGAGCGGGTCGTGGCGCGCTCGCTCAGACACTGAGGACGACCGGGTGACGCGGGAGGCGCGCCGGGTCGAACTCGCTGAGCAGGTCCGCCGCGGTGGCGATCTGGTCGCGCTCGGTGGCGAGATCGAGCGTGTGGGCGAGCAGCGCGAGGGTGCGGGCCGCCGGCTCGTCACGATCGGCGAGCGTCGCCGCGCCGTGTCGCTTGGCGAGCCGCGAGCCGTCGGTCGAGAGCACGAGCGGGACGTGGACGTACGCGGGCGCGGGCAGTCCGAGCAGTCGGCCGAGCACGATCTGCCGCGGCGTCGAGCTGATGAGGTCGGCTCCGCGGACGACCTCGCTGACGCCCTGGTCGGCATCGTCCACCACGACCGCGAGCTGATAGGCGGTGACGCCATCGGCTCGGCGCACGACGAAGTCGTCCACGACGCCGCCGCATCGCCCGAGCAGCCCGTCGTCGAACTCGACGTGCTCGCCGTCGGCGCGCAGCCGTAGGGCGTACGGCCGCCCGCTGTCGATCCGGGCCTGTCGCTCGGCGCTCGACAGGTCGCCGCAGGTTCCGGGGTAGGCGCCCTCCGGCAGGTCACCGTGTGGCGCCGATGCCGCCGCCCGGATTTCGGCGCGGGTGCAGAAACACTCGTACAGCCGACCCTGGGCCTGCAGTTCCCCGAGGGCGCGCTCGTACCGCGCATCGCGCTCGGATTGGCGGACGACGGGCCCGTCCCAGTCGATTCCGAGCGCCCGGAGATCGTCGAGCTGCCCCTGCTCGTACTCGCGTCGCGAGCGCTGTGGGTCGAGATCCTCGATCCGCACGAGAAACCGCGCCCCATGGACACGCGCGCACAACCACGCGACGAGCGCGGTTCGGAGGCTCCCCATGTGGAGCGGTCCGGTCGGCGATGGGGCGAAGCGGCCGTCGTGACTCACGCGGACATTGTGGAGGGCCGCACGACGGTGTTTGGCCGGCCGGCCCAGCCGGGGCGGGCGGTCATAGCGCGACCTCGCGATCGAGCCGGAGCTCCTGCTGCAGCCGGCGGTCGTGGGTGGCGACGACGAGCGCTCCCGGCCAGGCTCGCAACGCCGCTTCGAGCACCTCGAGCGATTCGATGTCGAGGTGATTGGTCGGCTCGTCGAGCAGCAGGCAGGCGGCTCGCTGGTGGGCGATCACGGTGAGCGCGGCACGCGTGCGCTCGCCGGGTGAGAGCGTGGCGAGCTCGCGCTCGGCCTGGTCAGAACCCAGGCCGAAGGCGGCGAGCGCCGTCCGGGCGTCCGCCTCGTCAAGTCCGGTGACCGTGCGGATGTGGCCGGCGAGGGTCCCCGGCCCAGCGAGGGCGGCACATTCTGTTCGCGAGGTGGAGAAGACCTTGCCCGGGCCCCGGGCCTGCGTCTGGTCGAGCTGGGCGATGACCGCGCCAGGGGCGAGGCGCCGTCGCCCCGAGGACGGCGCGAGCTCACCAGCGAGCAGCGCGAGCAGCGTCGACTTGCCGCTCCCATTGCGCCCGCTGACCAGGACGCGCTCGCCGTCAGCGACCGACAGGTTGATCGGTCCGAGCGACCACGTGCCCCGACGGGCGACGGTGCCTTCGAGCCCGATTACCCACGGCCGGCGGCGCTCGTCGGGCCGGAGCCGCAGTCCGAGCGCGGGGTGATCCCGTGGCCGTTCGGGAACTTCGACGCGACGCGCCCGACCGCCCATCTTGCGGGCACGCCCGGCCATCTCCTCGGCTCGCATCGTGACCCACTCCCGCAGGTTCTTGTCGTTGTCGTGGACGCGCGCGCGGGCGCGGTTCGCACTGGCGGCGGCCCGGCGCCGTGTCTCACGTTCGGCGTCGAGCAGCCGGGCTTGGCGCGCGATCGCCTGGTCGTGCTCGGCGCGCGCGCGGGCGCGCGCCGCCGCCCGCTCACGCTCAAACGCCTCCCAGCCGCCCCCGAAGTGCTCCGCCGCGCCCGTGTGTGGATCGAGCTCGACGATCTCGTCGACCACGTCGGCCAGGAACGAGCGATCGTGGGAGACGATCACCATGCCCCCTTCTCGGGAGCGAACGAGCGCGGTGAGGAGGGTCAACCCATCGTCATCGAGGTGGCTCGTCGGCTCGTCGAGCAGGATCACGTCGAAGCGAGTGACCGCGAGCCCGGCGAGTCCGGCCCGTGCGAGCTGCCCGCCGGACAGCGACTCCGGCGAGCGCTCGAGCAGGTGCTCGCCGAGGCCGAGCTCGGCGGTCGCGGCGACGAGCCGGGCGTCGAGGTCCGCGCCCCCGAGCGTCAGCCATCGGTCGAGCGCGGCCGCGTGTGGGTCAATCGCCTTCAGGTCGCCGTCGGCAAGCCGTGCCACGTGTCGCTCGAGCTCGCGTCCGGCCTGGGCCACGCCGGCCCGCTCGTGGATCAGCTCGCGCACGGTGATGCCGTGCGACTCGGGTCCGATCACCTGCGGGAGGTAACCGACGGTTCCGTGATGGTGGACTGTCCCGGCGTCCGGGGGCTCGAGTCCGGCGAGGATCCTCAGCAGGGTTGACTTGCCGGACCCGTTCGGTCCGATGAGACCGACGCGGACGTCACTGGCAACCCTGAGGTCGACGGAGTCGAGGACCGTGCGGGCCCCGTACTGGCGGGAGATCTGCTGTGCGGACAGCAACAGCGCAGACATGGATGCTCCTTTCGGGCTCCGGTGGTGGCACAAGGAACATCCGCGTCGATCCAGGCCCGACGGCCGATCGATGTGTCTTGGCGGATGTCAGTGAGTGCCACGCATACAGAGGCCCGAGGGGCCACGACTCAAACTAGCACCCGGATCAACCCCTCACAGGCGCCGCCGGCGCTGATTAGCTGTGGCCGCGGGCGCGCTGGACGGTGAGCAGCTCGGCGGCGATGGCGACGGCGAAGGCGACGACCCCGACCGTCCCGAGGACGGTCCATCCCTTGTTCGCGCTGTCGATCACGAGCGCGACGAGGCCGATGGTCATGCCGACGAGGGCCACGAGCTGACGAAATGAGACGGTCATGCCCGCTTTATCGCCACGATCGGCGTCGAAGTTGAGCCGCCGATGCCCATGCTGCCCGTTCGAGCGCCCCGATCCGATGATCGAGGCGCTGTACGGGTGGCTCGATCAGGCTCGCTCGTAGAACTCGAGGCGGAACGTGCTCGGGTCGACGCCCCCCTCACCCATCGCTTCGCGCAGCTCGGCGTTCCCGAAGAAGGCCTGGGCCTCCTCGGCGCTGCCGAACTCGTGCATGACGAGCACGCTGTTCGGGTCATCCGCGGCCCGGTAGACCGCCTGGTCCGTCACTCCCCCCCGGGCCTGAAGGCCCGCGACGCTGTCGTAGACACGCCTCCAAGCGTCGTAGTCGGCCACTGTGTGCAGCACGAACGTCGTCGTCATCTCACTCCTTCGGTCACGTGCGACGGTGCCCCCCGTCGCGGTAGTGGCGACCCTAGTTGACGGGCTGACCGGAACGCAACCGCCGACGCCTATCCTCCGTGGGGCATGACGCCGGCGCGACACGACATCGAGACCCGTAATGACTGCGAGGACCTCGTCCGTGCGTTCTACACGCGCGCGCTGAGTGACGCCGTGATTGGCTTCATCTTCACCGACGTCGCCCGGCTCGACCTCGAGGCCCACGTTCCACGGATCACCTCATTCTGGGAGACGATCCTGCTCGGCGCCCAGTCGTACTCCGGCGGTGCGTTTCGCCCGCACGCGATCATCCATGCCCAGGTGCCGCTGCGCCGCGGGCACTTCGAGCGATGGTTGTGGCTCTGGCAGACGACCGTCGATGAGCTGTTCGCAGGTCCACGGGCCGAGCTCGCCAAGGCACACGCGGCCCGCGTTGCCGCCGCGTTCCACGGCCGCCTGGACGCGATGGCCGCACCGGCTGCTGCAAGCGATCTGGCGAGGATGGGAGCCGCGGATGCCGAAACTCCCCTCACGATCGTTCACTCCGGTCCCGCGCGCCCCCATTGAGCCAAACCGACCTCCGCTGGCCCGACCTGATCTACGTCAACGGGCCGTCGAGCGCCGGCAAGACGACGCTCTGCCGGGGCCTGCAGTCGGCGATCCCGGAGGCGTACCTGTGCGTCGGGTTCGACGACTTCGTGTTCACGTCTGCGCCGCGCTACTACCTCGGCGCCGACACTTTGGTGCAGACCTCCACCGACGATTACACAGCGCAGGGAGTCGAGATGGTCACGACCTCGGCGCCGGGCGAGCCGATCAGCATCACGGCCGTGTTCGGGCCCGTGTTCCGCCGGCTCATCCTGTCGATGCCACAGGCCGTCCGGGCGCTCGTCGATGGCGGCAACGACACGATCTTCGACGACGTCCTCCACGACCCCGAGATGTACGCAAATCGGCAACAGGCGTTCGCCGGACTCGATGTGTTCATGGTGGGCGTCCGCTGCGATGTGTCGGTGCTCGAGGCGCGCGAGCGCTCTCGCGGCGATCGTGTGCTCGGCCGCGCCCGCGGGCTCGTCGATGTCGTGCACAGCTTCTGCGACTACGACGTCGTCGTCGACACGGGCACGACGGTGCCGGACCAATGCGTCGCCGAGGTCATGGCCGCGCTCGAGCGCCGGGCGGCGTGATGATCGGCGAGACGACGTCGCGGGTAGACCACCATCGATGCGAGCGCTCTCCAGCCCGATGACCCGGCAGACGAAGCGGCTCGTCATCGGCTACAGCGCGCTGCGCGCCGCCTACGCGCTCGGACTCCTCGTCGCCCCGGCCCGCGTCGCGCGGCCGTGGCTCGGTGATGTCCGCAACGCGTCCGCGTCGATCCCGACTCGGGGTCTCGGTGCCCGTGAACTGACGCTGGCCGCCGGCGCGGTCGCGGCGGTGCTGTCAGACACTCCGGCGCACCCCTGGTTGATCGCGTGCGCCGCCTCGGACGCCACCGATGTCGCGGCGACGCTGGCCGCGGACGGGCGGGAGCTGCCATCGCGGTCAAAGCCGGGGACGGTGCTCGCCGCAGGCACGTTCGGCGCGGCCGCCGCGGCGCTGGCGGTCCGAGTCCGCGCTCACGTCTAAGTCCGACTCCCGGGTTCAGTCCGCCCCGAGCAGCTTCCCCTTCTGGGACTCGAACTCGGTCTCGCTGAGCACGCCGCGGTCCCGAAGATCGGCGAGCTTCCCGAGCTCGTCGGCGACGTCGACAGTTGGGACGGCCGGGACGGCCGGACGTTCCCGGATCAGGGTGCCGCCGGCGGTCACGCGCCGGGTGCCCACCGCCCGCAACTCCTCGTCCCGCGCCGAGCTGAGCGCTTTGAGGTCGACGGTGACGCGCCCCGAGTTGCGCGGGCTCACGTACACCGGCACGGTGTCTCCACTGCGGAGATGAGCGCAGATGTACAGCGTGGTCTCGTACGGGTCCTTACCGGAGATATTGACCTGGAGGCCGTACTTCCAGACCGAAGGTGCGCCGATCCCCTCGTATTCCCCCGACGACATCGACCAGCTCGTCTCCTTGGTCGTCAGGACTTTGGCCGTTCCCTGAGTGCCGCGTTTGACGAGGCGGCGGTCGCCGTAGCGCATCACCGCGATCCACAGATACATCGCGTACGCGAACGACCCGAGCCACACGACGACGTAGGGCACGAGGACGGCCCCCCGGCCGCTGGGGGCGACGACCGCGAGCCCGGCGATCCCGATGAGAAACACCGCGAACGCGATGAGGCTCATCCGTCCGACATTCATCTGGTCCTCCCCCTTGTGGGTCCGCTCGCGAGGGGTGCCCGCGAGTCGCCGACATCATATTGCTCGGGCTCAGGAGCCCCGGCGCACGATGTTGAGGAGCTCGTCACCGCGGCACCAGCGGGCGAGTTGATCACCGGCGAGTGCGGCCGCGGCACGACCTCCGGCCGGAGAATCGCCCGCGATGTGGGGCGTCAGCGCCAGCAGGCCCGGCGCCCGCCACAACGGATGATCGTCCCCGAGGGGTTCTGGGTCGACGACGTCCAGGACGGCGCGCAGCCGGCCGCGGTCGAGCTCGGCGAGGAGCGCGTCGGTGTCAACGACGGGTCCGCGGGCCGCGTTGATCACCACCGCCCCATCCGGCATCCTCGCCAGCGCCGCCCGCCCGATCAGGCCGCGTGTCGCCTCGGTGAGGGGCGCGAGGATGACGACGGCGTTGGCGCCGGACAGCAGCGTCGGCAGCTCCCCGGGGCCGTGGAGATCGTCGTGCGCGTGAGAGCCAACCCCGACCACGCGGGTGCCGAATGGCTCCAGATACCGCGCCACACGCCGCCCGATCGAGCCCATGCCGACGATGAGCACGGTCCATGCGCCCAGGTCCTCAATGACACGCGACCGGTCCCAGGTCGTCGCCCCGGCGTATTCGAGCAGGCCGGTGGACGTCCCCAGGAGGGCGCCGAGGACCCATTCCGCGACCGGGGCGTCACGCGCCCCGCTGGCATTGCAGAGCGTCACCTGCGGCGGGAGGTAGGGCTCGATGCGATCGGTGCCTGCGGACAGCATCTGGACGACGGCGAGCCGGGTGAGGTCTCGGAGCTCGTCGAGCCGCTGGCTCGTCGCGGGCGTCGGCACGAGGAAATCGACATCCGAGAGATCGAGCGTGTCCTCGAAGGACACGACCTCGACGTCCGCGGGCGCCCGATCGCACACGGCGTCGATGGCTACTTGGGCGACGGCGGCCCGGCGGGCACTTCGCTCCGGGGTCATGCCGAGACGTTACCCCGACTACCGCTGCCCTCAGCCCTTGACGTGACCCGACGAACCGACCGAGGTCGCCAGCGGGCGAACCTTCTTTGTCACGGTGTCGACGCCGACGAAGCTGCCGGCAAAGCCGAAGATGTACATCGGGTTGAGGCGCTTCGGGCCGAGGGGGTTGCGCAGCGTGACGTCGAAGAACTTGCCTCGGTGACCCGCCCGCCGGACGAGTGCGACCGCCTGAGTCAGGGTCATACGCGGCGCCTTCGCAATGTCGACGTCATCCAGGAACGGCGCGGCGTAGCCGGTGAGGCGCCCGAAGCGCTTGGGCGCGGGGCCGTAGGAGATCGTCGCGCTGCGGATGTTCTGCCGCGTCGCCTGGTTGTTGAGGACGAACCGCCAGGCGACGACGCCCGCCGCCGAGGTCACGCCCCGGCCCGCGAAGCATCCCTGGAGATTGCATCCGCCGCCCCGGGTGATGCCGTCCGCTTCGAGCACGACCGCCTTGGCGAACTGCGGCCGCTGCGTGGCCCGCACGAGCTTGACCGCGCGTTGGAACAGCGTCGTCACATCGGGAATCCCGCGGGCGGCCGCCCCGCTGCGCGCGGTTGAACTCGCGATCGGGAGCGTGACGGCGAGGATGGCGATGACCGCCAGGATCGCGGTGAAGGTCCGGTTCCGCACGCACGCACCCTACCGTCCGTTTCGGGCGGGTGCGAGTGGCCGGGCCGGCGTCAGGCCGAAGTCGGCGTATGTCCTGGTCAGCGCGGACACGAGGTGCTCGGCGGAGAACCGGTCCGCGTACGTGTGCCGTGCCTGCGTCCGAAGACGGGCTCGGAGCGGCGCGTCGGTGCACAACCGCGTCAGTCCTGCGGCGAGGGCGTCGACGTCCCCGGGTCTGACGAGGAGCGCATCCCGCTCGTCGGTCACGTCCTCAGGAATCCCATCGATGTCCGAAGCGACGATCGCCGCTCCGGCCTGGAGCGCCTCGATCAGGGATACCGAGCCGCTGCCCTCCTCGAGCGATGGGAGCACGAACACGTCAGCCTGCTGCAGGTAGGGGAGCACGTCGTCGACGTGGCCGGTGACGACGACGTTGGAGGACAGGTTGAGCTCTCGCACGAGTGTTTGATGCGCCGCGAACAGCGGCCCTGGACCGACGAGGCACGCGCGCACCGGCGTTCCGGCTCGCACCAGCCTGGACAGGGCACGCAGGAGGATGTCGAGGCCCTTTCGCGGGTCGTGTCGCGAGACACTCACGACGAGCGGTGCGCCCTCCGGTCGCAGCCGGGTGATCGCCTCCGGTGTGGGGTTCGGGTCACCCGCGTCGGACCGGAATGCGAGCGGGGCTGCGTAGGGCAGTCGGCGGATGTCGAGCCCTGGACCGCAAGCCGTCTCCACGAGCCGGCGGACGGAGTCGTAGTTGACCAGGAGCCGGGCCGAGCCGCGATAGCCGCGCCGCTCCGCCGGCGCCGCCACCCTCCGCACCCACCGGTCTGAGACTCGGTACCCGAGGGCCTGCCGAAGGCCATGGAGTGGCGCGAGCCCGCCCACCTTGGCTCGCGCCTCGTGATCGAGGGTCGTGTACACGCTCGCGATCGGGGCCGCCGTCACGCCCCGGCGGGCGAGGATGCGACTTGCGGTGACCCCGGTCGATGCCCATGCGCCGAAGCTGTGAATGACGTGCGGGCCCGGCGCGCCCGCGAGGTGGCGGCTGATCGCGGCGACGAGCACCGGCTCCTGGGCCGCGGCGAGCAGGGTGTAATTCCTGCGGATCGGCGACGCGATCCGGTGCAGCGTGCCGACGTCGCAGTGCTCGATGCGGGGCGGCGGGCCGACACAGAACACCTGAGGAGCGAAACCGGCGAGCGCGGCGGCCCGGGCATGGGCGGCGACCAGGGTGCGGTGCCCGCTCACTGCCTCCAGCGGATCGGTGCCCGCGACGAGAACGAGGCGACGCTCGTTATCGCTCATCGCGGCGCAGCCCCCGGCCGATACGCACCGCGCGCCATCTGGCCACCCTCGGGCGCTCATCCGGTCGCGAGCCTATCGGTCGCGCCCGGTCGGCGAACAGGCGCCGGCTTTTGGGAGGATGACGTCGTGAGCGCGTTCGAAGGGTTCAGCCCGAAGGTCCGTTCGTGGTTCATCGGGCTCGAGGCCGATAACAGCAAGGCGTACTTCTCGGCCCGTCGCGACTTCTTTGATGACGCGATCCGCGGTCAGATGCAGGCGATGCTCGACGAGCTGGGCGTGACGTTCGGTGGCGAGGTCAAGCTCTTTCGCCAGAACCGCGATATCCGCTTCTCGCCCGACAAATCGCCGTACAAGACGAACACCTACGGAATCCTGCGTGGGTCGGACCTCGGCCCCCAGGGCCTCTACGTCTCGATCTCCGCTGACGGGCTCGTGGCCGGGAGCGGTTACCACGTGATGGCGCGCGATCAACTCGAGCGCTACCGCGAGGCGGTCGCCGACGACGCGTGCGGACGCGCACTCGAGGCCGCCGTGGCCAACGTCAGCAGTGCCGGCCTGGAAGTGTGGGGCGAGAGCCTTCGAGCGACGCCTCGCGGTTACCCGAAGGACCATCCGCGGATCGAGCAGCTGCGCCGCAAGAGCCTGTTCCTCGGTGCCCGGACGAAGGTGGGACGGGGCATCGGCCGGGACGCCGCGCTGGAGTTCGTCTCCGGCACCTGGCGCGCCGCGCGGCCGGTCACCTCGTGGCTCGATGACAACGTTGGCCCGAGCACGATGCCCGAGCGCCGATGAACAGCCGCGCCGGCGGATAGCATCGCCTCGATGCGTGAGAGGCACGGACGATGGCCGGTCGTCGCGGCGGGAGCGGTTGGGCCGGTGAGTGCGCTCGCGGTCAAGCAGCCAGCGGTCCGTCCGATCGCCGCGTTGCTCTGGCACCAGACCGAGGAGTGGGTCTGGCCCGGTGGCTTTCTGCCGTGGATGAACCGCGAGGTGATCGGGTCAGACGACGACGAGTTTCCGCTCGACCGACGCGCCGGGCTCGTGATCAACGTCGTCTTCGGTTGGGGCTTCAGCGCGCTCACGACCGCTGGTCCGGCCGCCGCCGCGCCGCTGGCGCTCCTGTACACCAGCCACCTCGGAAATGTGGTCCTGCACGCTGGCTGGGCGATTCGCAACCGGCGCTATGACCCGGGCGTCGTGACCGCGATCCTGACGCTGGGGCCGACCGGGGTCGTCGGACTCCGGTCGCTCGCCCGTGACCCGGCCGTGTCGCGCCGGGACCTGAGCGCGGGCATGGTCGGCGGCATCGCCATGTCGGTGGCGTTGATCACCGGGCTGAAGCGCCGCCAGCGACGCAGCTGACGGTGACGAAATCTCAGACGGCGGGCGTGTCGTCCTGAAGGGCCGCGATCCCGAGCCCGGCCGCGACGAGTGCGGTCGTGGTCACAAGCACCGTGGCGTGCTTGGGCAGCTCGCCGCGGCGACCCGCGAGGAGCCCCGCGACGGCGTCGGCGAGGTCGCAGGCCACGCCGAGCCGCAGCCACTGGGCGCGGTCTGACCCCGAGCTCGAGCTCGTGCCGAGCGCGAGTGCGACGTCGCGCACGCCGAACAGTCGGCCGAGGTAGGGGGCCTGCGGATTGGCGGCGGGGTCGAGCCCGAACAGGCGGGCCGAGAGCCGCGGTGCGAGCCAGGCTCCGGCACCGACGGCGGTGCGGAGACCGATGAGTCCGTTGACGATCTGTTCGTTCATGGCGGTCCAGCCTAACCCGCGTGAGCCACCTGGCGCAACGGCACCCGCGCGAGACCGGCGCCGCACAACGCGAGTGCCGCCATCGCGCTGAGGGGCAGTGCCGTCGCGATCGCCGCGAGCACGCCTCCGCCGACGCCGGAGATCGCCTCGGCGCCGACCTGGAGTGACTGATTGGTTCCGAGCGCGCTTCCCTGCTCCTCGGCCGGAGCGCTCTCGGAGATGATCGTGGCCGCCGCTGGGAGGCAGATCGCGACGGCGAATGCGGTGACGCCGAGCGTCGGCCACAGGGCGGCCTGCGAGTTCGGGATCACGATCGTCGCCATCGCCAGGCCGAGGACGAGCGCGGCCCGGGCGAGCATCTGACGCGCGGTCCACCGCTTGGCCAGCCACCCGACCACTCCGGCATTGGCAACGACGATCGGGACCGCCACCCAGGCGACGAGGAGGGATTCTCTGGACACCGGCTCCGCTCGGACGCCGGCGCGATATCGGCGATGGCGCTTTGGGCCACGGAGATGTTCGCCTCCGAGAGGCCGGCGAGAAAGCAGGCGAGGAGCAGCAGTCCGAATGTGCGGGTGCCGACTGCCACCGCGATCAGCGCATAACAGGCCGCGCACGCGGCCAACGAGACCAACAGGGTCGGCCGCCGGCCGTGGCGATCCGAGAGCGCACCGATGATCGGCGCACCCAGGAACTGTGCGAGCGGATAGAGCGCGAGCAGGATCCCGAGCGCGATCGTCCGCGTCGACGTGCCATCGGAACGCGGAAGCATGCCGCCGTCCGGCCGCAACATGAGCGGCGTGAAGATCGCGATCATCAGGCTGTAGCCGACGAACCCCGCGAACACGACGAGGTAGAGCGGCAACACGCGGCGCACCGCGAGCGGCGAGTCGGCGATCTGCTCAGACATCGGTCAACCTCCCCCTGGACAACCCCACGGACGGCACGATATCCGCCCGGCCAGAAACGTCAAACGAGAGGTCTGCCCGAGCACCGAGTGGGTAACACTGCCCGTTGTGGATCGCTGGTTTGAGATCACTGCACGTGGAAGCACCGTGCGCACCGAGGTCATCGGCGGCCTCACGACCTTCCTCACGCTGGTCTACATCGTGTTCGTCAATCCGTCGATCCTCAGCGGGACGGCCGACCTCCACGGAACGCACCTGCAGTTCGATCAGGTTCTCGCCGTCACTGCCCTATGTGGCGGACTGCTGACGATTGCGATGGGGATATTCGGTCGCTATCCGTTCGCGCTCGCCGCCGGTCTCGGCCTGAACGCCTTCGCCGCCGCGGAGGTCGCGGCCCACCGGGTCGACTGGCCGTCGATGATGGGCATCTTCGTCATCGACGGGGCGGTCATCGTGGCGCTCGTCGTCCTGGGCCTGCGAGAACGGATCATCGACGCGATCCCGTTCGACCTCAAGCTTGCGATCGGGATCGGGATCGGCGCCTTCATCACCGTCGTCGGTCTCAAGAACGCAGGATTCATTGTTGAGGGAGGGAACCTCGGGACCCTCGCTCCGCACCTCGGGACCTGGAAGATCCTCGTGTTCGTCGTCGGCCTGTTCGGGACCTGGACGCTGTATGACCGCGGTGTCCGCGGCGCGCTTCTGTTCGGCATTCTCGGGGCGACCGTGCTCGCCACGGTGATCAACGCAATCGACGGGTACCACATCTGGACCGACGGCACGGCACGGCTGCCACGCGGCGCCTGGCTGACGACGCCGGACCTGGCGCTCGCTGATGGCAGCCACGTCGCCTTTCACTACGGGCAGCTCGGGTTTGGCGTGGTGGCGATCATCCTCGCCGTCGTGATGTCCGACCTGTTCGACAACGTCGGCACGACGGTGAGCGTGGCCCGGAACGCCGGGATCCTCGGCGAGGACGGTCGCCTGCCGCGGATCAAAACCGCCCTCGGGATTGACGGCTTTGCGGCGACGCTCGGCGGCTTCATGTCGGCCTCCTCGAACACGACCTTCATCGAGAGCAACGCCGGCGTCGCGGCAGGTGCACGGACCGGGTTGGCGTCGATCATCACCGGAGCGCTGCTGCTGCTCTGCATGTTCATCTCGCCGATCGCCGGGATGATTCCGCCGGAGGCGACCGCCGCGGCGCTGGTGATCGTCGGGGTGATGATGTTCGGGCTCGTCCGCGATCTTCGCTGGGACAACACGACCCCGCTCGCGGTGTTCGCGACGATCCTGATCATGCCGGTCACCTACAGCATCGCCAACGGCGTCGGTGTCGGGTTGATCCTCCACACCGTCTCCGAGCTGCTGCGAGGCCGGCGGGTCAGCATCATCCTGATCATCTTCAGCGGATTCTTCGTCTGGTACTTCCTGCACGGCGCGATCTGAGCGGCGTCGCCGCGGCGCCGCGAGGCTACGGGATCGTCTGGAGCGGCACGGTGAAGGTGCCGCCCTGATCGGAGGTGACCGTGAAGCCGCCGGCCTCGGCGTCCGGCGGCATCTCAGCCGCGTCGAACGTATGGGAGAGGTCGGTGAATCCGACGTCGTGCCCCACCGTCGAGCCACGATCGACGACGTGGTAGTAGCCGGGGCCGGTGTAGTGGAAGGTGGTGATGCTGAGCTGGGCGATCGCGGAGCTGCCGGGCCACGCCGGCCTTCAGGAGGTGAATCCGAGAATCAGCTCGGAGGTCTCGATCGGAACGTCGAGCTGCGGGGCGTGACCGACGTCGTCGAGCACGACCCAGTCGGCGTTCGGAAGCCAGTCGTTGCGATAGCGGACGGCAGCTGACGGCCACGGCAGCAGCCGATCCTCGGCCCCCCACACGATCCGAACCGGGCAGGTGATTCGCTCGGCGTCGAGATTCCAGCCGAACGTGAGTGCGGCGTC
The DNA here is from genome assembly GCA_963850335.1 of uncultured Solirubrobacterales bacterium. Taxonomy (GTDB): domain Bacteria; phylum Actinomycetota; class Thermoleophilia; order Solirubrobacterales; family Solirubrobacteraceae; genus Palsa-465. Next base: position 33,875 of record CAWKKY010000008.1, read on the forward strand.
GACGGTGGCGCCGGCAGCGGTGCAGCCGGCGATGCCAACGAGCTGGTGCGCGAGCAGCTCAGGCGGGATGTGCTCGTAGCTGACCGTCTGGACCAGCGTGGCGCGGCGCCGTCCCGCGGGCGTGGCCAGGAGTGCGTCGGCGCGTGGCGCGAGCGTGACCGCCTGCGCCTGAAGGGAGCGCTGAAAGCTGAGCAGCTCACGGTAGGACTCGTCCCCGAGCGCCCACCCACCGGCGGGGGCGAGCGCGACGACCGTGCGGGCCCGGCCGCGCGCGGCAAGCTGGAGAGCGACGAAGCCGCCGAGCGAATTGCCGACGAGATGCGCGGTCTCGACACCCGCCTCGTCGAGCGCGCGCTCGACCGACTCGGCCATCGTCGTCGTCGTGACGTTATCCGGGAGCGGTGGTCCGCCGGCGTGACCGGGGAGGGTGAGCGCGAGCACCTCGTGCCGGCGCTCCAGCGTCGGCAGGACGAGCTCCCACGTGCGCCAGGTGTCGAGAAAGCCGTGCAGGCACACGAGCGGAGGGCCATGGCCTTCGCGGTGGGAGGAGGTGAAGGGCGTGATCTCGATGGTGGGCCGGACCCTACCCCGGACGCACCCAGATCACGAGCCGGCGAGAGCGAACGCGTGCCAGGCGTGGTAGTCGATGCCGCGGCGATCGGCCCGGGCGTGCGCTCCCCAGGAGGTGGAGCCAAAGTCACCGGACTGGCCGGGGAGCACGTCAACCGGGAGGGTCACCGCAAACGGATAGCTCATGCCGGCCTGAAGCGTGCCGGTCGCCAGCGGTGTTGCCGCGGCGATGGCGCGCCCGACCGCGTGGTAGTCGGCGGTCCAGTCGCGGTACTCGAGCGCGACCGTCAGCTCACGCGCCTCGACCGTCTCGGCGATCTGGACCGAACCGGTGACCGCCTCTCCCGGCCGGAAGGCGGGCCGGTCGAGCGAGATCGTCAGATGCGCTGTGGCGGGGTGGGGTGTCACGGGGAGATCCAGATCGGGACGTCCCGCGAGGCGTCGAGACCATGCGCGTGGCGGTCACGTAGCGCGACGTGCCACGCCCAGGACACCGCTCCGCCCTCGTAGGAGAACGGCGAGTTGGGAGGCACCGTGAAGCGGACGCTCTGCTGCTGTGTTGCACGATCGAGCGCGTTCCAGGTGGCGAACGCGTCGGTCGTCTTGAGGATGCGCTGCTCCTGAGAGCCGTTCTGGGTGTACACGGTCTGTTTGACGTCGTAGTACTCGGTGCACAGCAGTCCGAGCTCGAGCGTCTCGCCGAGCTTGGCGGCGTTCGTGATCACGACCGTGGCGGTCACGGTGTCGCCGAGTCTGGCCTCGATCGGCTCCACCCGGAGTTCGAGGTGGCGCGCCTGGCGGGGATGTCGGCGCCACCACGCCCACGCGCCCAACAGAACAAAGACCGCGGCGCCGACGATGAGGACCGCGCCGCCGATGCGGGCGCCGGACGGGCTCTTGTCGTGGGGGGCGGTGACGAACAGGATGACCGCTCCGGCCGTCATGCCCACGGCGGCCAGCGTGAGGAAGATCGTCCCGATTGGCGCACCGCGATTCACCCGGCGGCTCTGTGCCCCCGGCGGGTGCCCTGGTGGAAGATGGTTTCGCCCCTGGCGGAACGCTCCCTGTCGCGCCATCGGCGCACTCTAACCGAGCACGTACGTCCCGTGGACGTGCGGCGCCACGCCGGGCAGGTAGCCCTGCGGGCCAATGGCGAACAGCCCGTCGGTAGGTGTGGCGTAGCAGCAGGAACTGCCGATCCGCGACGAGGCGGATCCGCAGAACGTGACGAGTCCGCCCCGCACGGCGTCACGGTAGATGACGACGCCGCCGGCGGCGCGCCGTGCTGATCCGATCCGGAACGTCACCGTCTCACCGGCCCGGACCGTCGGCGGGGGTGTGAGCAACCACACGTCGGCTGCCCCGTGACACGCGCTCACGAGCATGAGCGGATGGCCGGTCTCGTTGCGGAACACAACCTCGTAGGCATGTCGCTCGAGATCGTCCGTTGTGCCGCTCGGAGTCGCACTGCGATCCTTGGTGAAATCTGCCGTTGTACTGATCATGGTGGCCTCCTGTTCCTGTCGTGTCTGTCAACACAACAATGGCCCCGGTGGTTGCGGGTGACCATCGCCCGGCAGGTGGAGCGGGAGGATGATCTGACCTCCTCCGATCGGAGGAGGAGGCTGGCGCGGTTCGCAAATCACGCCGCTAAGGTGGAGTCCAGGGAGCGACCCGTGTGATGAATCTGGTTCAACGCCGCACGATCGCGTTTGCGCTGGCCGCCGTGACGCTTGTCCTCGCGCTTGCCGGGTGCGGCGCCGCGGGTCAGCGCGACGGGCGGTCGACCGCAACCGCGGATCCAACCCCGCAGACTGCGAGCACGCCTCAACCCCATCCGCAGGTCGTCGAACCGACGGCCGGCGTCGGGGCATCGTCGGCCGCGGCCGGCCAGGGTGGCGCCGTTGTCGGCGACGTCAACGCGCACGCGCCCCCGCTCGCCGAGGTCAGACGTGAACTGGAGCGCCTCAACCTGTGCGGGGGCGTGACGAACGCCGCCAACGCGGCGCCGCTGGTCGCGTCCAAGGGGCCCGGCTTCATCCCCGACCCCGGAACGAGCCAGACGCAGGGGCAGCTCCCTGTGCTCACCGCCCGGCTCGCTGCCCTCGGCAAATCGCTCGGGCTCACGATCTACGGGATCAGCGGCTACCGGACACCGGCCCACAGCGTTGCGGTCGGGGGCTTCGCCGACGACCCGCACACGAAGGGTCTCGCCGAGGACATCGGGGTCGGCAGCCTGCTCCGTTCGAGTGCCGCCCAGATCACCGAGGCCCAGCTGGCTCAGTTCGGGCTCTACCGGCCGTTTGACCCCTCGGACGATCCGAACAACACCGAGGTCAACCACGTCCAGCTCATCCCCTCGAGCGGAGTGACCACGCCGGCGCAGTCGGCGACGCGGTGGGATCCGGATCCGACCTGCCGCTAACTACGGTTGACGGCCCTGGAAGGCTGGCCGATTGCCGAACTATGGCACCGCGTGCTGGGTCAGCCCTGCCATTGGGCCTCACCGAGGAGCTGCGCACGACTGTGCTCGAGAACCTCAGCGACGGCGTGTACTTCGTCGATCGCCGACGCCGGATCCTCTACTGGAACAAGGGTGCAGAGAGGATCACGGGCTACAGCAAGGACGAGGTCCTCGGTCGCCGCTGCCAGGACAATCTGCTCAACCACTGCGACGACGCCGGCACGATCCTGTGCACCAGTATCTGCCCGTTGTCGGCGACGATGCGCGACGGCGAGCACCGAGAGGCGCACGTCTACCTCAGGCACAAGGACGGGCATCGCAAGCCCGTGCGCGTCCGAGCGGCAGCGGTCCGGAACGCCGATGGTGCCGTCGTCGGCGCAGTGGAGACGTTCCACGACGACAGCGAGCTGCTCGACTCCCGCCGGCGCGAACTCGAGCTCGAGCGCGAATCGATGCTCGATCCGCTCACCGGCGTCGGAAATCGGCGCCTCGGTAAGGCGACGCTGGCGGGTTGGATCACGCAGTACGAGACGATCGGCCGTACGTTCGGTGTGTTGTTCGCCGACATCGATCGGTTCAAGCAGGTCAATGACCGTTTCGGTCACGACACCGGCGACGAGGCGCTCCGCGCGGTGGCCCGGACGCTCGCCGAGACGAGCCGGACGTCGGACACGATCGTTCGGTGGGGCGGCGAGGAGTTCGTCGTGCTCGTGGGGGACGCGCGGCCCCAGACGCTCGAGCTGATCGCCGAGCGCGTCCGGGCGCTCGTCGAGCAGACCGACCTGCAAACGGACAACGGTGCGGTGTCGCTCACCGTCTCCATCGGCGCCACCATCGTCAAGCCCGGCGACACGGCGGCACGGATCATCCGCCGGGCGGATGCGCTGCTCTATGCGAGTAAGGCGTCCGGGCGCAACCGGGTCACGCTGGACCCGTTCAGCCGCGGCTGACGTTCAGCCCGCGGCTGAGTTGCGCTGTGTCCTGGGTGGCGCGGACGAGCAGGACCGGCCGGTCGCTCTCTCGCAGAACCGTGGCGGACGTCGATCCCATCAGCACCGTGTGGAGTCGGCCGTGACCGTGAAAGCCCATCACGATGAGATCACACCGGCAGTCGTCGGCGATCTCGAGAATCCGCTTGGCGGCTCGTCCGGTGACGACGCGGGACTCGACGCTCACGGTGTCGGGCAGTGAGTCGATCGCCTCGCGCAGCTCCTGGACGTACGCCGCCTCGTTATCGGTGACGATCGTCGGGGCGCCGACAGCGACCGCATGACGGGGTGGGGGGACGACGCTCAGCACGATCAGCCGGGCGTGTTGGTCGCACGCGAGCGTCGCCGCGTGGTTCAGCCCGGCCCGGGCATCCGGTGAGCCGTCGAGCGCGACGAGGATCGTGCAGTAACAGCCCATCTGTCGGTCAGGCGGTCTCGCTCGCGAGGGACGCCGATGAAGTGGCCTCGACAGCGACCGGGCGGGGAACGAGCGCACTCGCGACGGCGGCGAGGCCGCACGCGATCGCCGCGGCGAGAAACGCGAGCGTGAAGCCGTGCTCAGTCGGGACCGCTCCGGCAACCACGGTCCCGGCAATGATGCTCGCGCCGATCTGTGCGCCGACCGAGCCGCCGAGGCTGCGCATGACGGTATTCATACCGGTTGCCACTCCGGTCTGCTCAGGTCGCACGGCCTCGACGATCAGGTTCGCCAGTGACGCGAACGCGAGCCCGATACCGGCGCCGAGGATGGCCGCCGCGACGTAGATCTCCCACGGATGGTCGTGCGCGAACGCGAGCATCACGAACGAGACGCACGTCAGGAGCGAGCCGAGGATGAGCGGCGCCCGGGCACCGATCCGATTGGTGATCCGTCCGGCGATCGGGCTCGTCACGAGCATCATCAAAGTGCACGGCACGAGGAACAGGCCCGCCTGAGTGACGTTGGCGCCGAAGCCGTACCCGGCCGATTTCGGCGTTTCGACGAACTGGGGGATGAGGATGAACGAGCTGTACATCCCGGCGCCGACGAGAAACGCGGCCGCGTTGACCGTCCACACTCCCCGGATCCGCATCATGTCCATGTCGACGAGCGGCTCCGGCGCACGCTGCTCGTTCATCACCCACGCGACGAGCAGCACGATCCCGCCGACGGACAGCCCGACGGTCTTCGGGCTGCCCCAGCCCCATGTTGGGCCCTCGCTGATCGCGACGAGCAGACACACGAGCCAACCCGAGAGGAGGATCGCGCCGCCCCAGTTGATTCGGCCGGGGGACTTGATCGGCGATTCGGGGACGAACAGGAGGGTTGTGATCGTCGCGATGATCACGAGAATGAGCGGGATCCAGAACAGCCAGTGGAAGGAGAGCGCGTCGATGATCGGGCCGGCGAGCACGATTCCCAGGCCGCCGCCGATACCGAGGATCGCGGAGATGAGCGCGATCCCCTGCGCGACCCGTGCGCGCGGGAACTCATCCCGGATGATTCCGAACGCGAGCGGGAAGATCGCGCCGCCGGCACCCTGCACGACCCGGCCGAGGATCAGCACGGTGATGTTGTCCGCGAGGGCCGCGATCAGCGTGCCCACGCCGAGCGCGACCAGCGTCGCGACGAGCGTGTGCTCCTTGCCGAACATGTCGCCGAGCCGACCGACGACGGGCGTGAGCACCGACGCGCTCAGCAGATAGGCAGTCAGGATCCAGGCGGTCGCCGTCGCCGACGCGTGCAGGTCGCGCTGGATCACCGGCAGGGCGGGCGCGACCGCCGACTGCAGCAGCGCGAACGTCATCCCGGCGAGCGCGAGCACGAGGAACGTCAGCCAATAGTTCTGACGCTCGACGGTGCCGTGAGCCCCGCTCATCGCGATCGATCCTCCAGCCGCTCGATCATCCCGTCGAGGATCTCAACCGCCCGAGCGAGCGCGCCGATGTCCTCGTCGTCAAGCATCGCCATCTCCTCGTTCACCAGCGCCCGGAACTCGGCACGTACCTGATCGAGCAGCGCGCACCCGGCGGTTGTCAGCTCGACGAGGACCGCCCGGCCGTCGAGCGGGTCGGGGGTGCGCTTGAGCCATCCGCGCTCCGCCAGGCGATTGACGAGCAGCGTGATCGCCGGCTGGGTGACGCCCTCCCGGATCGCCAGATCGGTGATCCGTCGTGGCTGCTCGGACACGACGTAGAGGACGCCGATCTCGGTGCGGGAGATCGGCACCGTCGTGTGCGCCATGAACAGCCGCGAGATCGCGGCCGCCCGGACCGGGAGCGCCTCGGCGATCTCCTCGGCGCGGGGCGAAGCGGCAGAGGACGGTTCCATGAGGCAAAAATATTAGCCGCTAATGGTTCCTTGGTGGCGGCAAGGACTAACGGCGCATCGAAGGGGGTGCTGCATCGGCCCCGCAGCGGTGGCCGGGACCCGCACCCGCTGACGTGCGTTTCGGCGATCCGGTGGGGTGCCGCCCGCGCTTGTCGTGCGAAAAGGTGGCTGACTACGGAGCGGCGGGCACGACCGCGACCGGCCCGTCGCCGTCGCCGCTGGCGGTGCCGCCGAGCGCTGCCGTGTCAAACGTCGGCTGGTCGAGTCGCTGCACCGACGGCATCAGCTCGAGGAATGCGTCGACAGGCTCGAGGAAGTTCGTGCGGTGGGTCCGGTAGTGCATCGGGACCACCCACCGGGCGCCGAGGCGCTGCGCGATGTCGACCGCGGGCGCGGCGCCGATCGTTGGACCGTCCCCGATCGGGATGAACAGCAACTCGACCGAGCCGAGCGCCTCGGCCTGCTCGGGCCGCAGCTCGGCCTGCCCGAAGTCGCCGAAGTGGCAGACGCGCACGCCGCCGAAGTCGAAGGCGAAGATCGTGTTCGGTCCGCGCTCGGTCCCCGCCGCGGCGTCGTGCTCGGAGGCAACGGCGAGCACCTCGCCGATCGGGGAATCGAGCCGGCCCGCGGTCGAGCGCAGGGTGGCCGGCGAGCCGCCGATCGACTCAACGCCGTTGTGATCGAGATGCTCGTGGGTGACGAGCAGGAGATGGGCGTCGACGTCGGTGATCGGCGGATAGTCGAACTGCATTCCGCGTCCGGCGGCGGGCGACATGTCCCCGAACGGATCGATGAACACCGTCGTCTCCCCGTTGCGCAGGGCAAAGGACGACTGGCCGTACCACTCAACGTGCATGTTGTCTCTCCGGTTCGGGGTGTGGGAGCGGGAAGGGATGGGGCGGTGGGGGTGCCGGTGCCGGCGACGTTGCGGCCGCGGCGTCGTCGGGTTCGTCAGCGTGCCAGTAGCGACCGCCGCGCATCAGCGACGCAGCGGCGGCGACGAGGCACGCGACGATCGCGAACGCGAACGCCTCCTGGAGGCCGCTGCGGAACGGTGCCGAGATGAGATGGGGGAAGAACGCGCGGCCGGTGACCGTCGCCTGCGCATGCGCGCTCAGTCCGGCGAGCACGTGCGGCCCGATCAGGTGCTGGATCGGGTTGTAACCGAGGAACGCGGCGAACAGGATCGACACCGGCGGTAGGGAGGCGACATGGCCAGCAGCGGTGGCGGAGACGCCGTGGGCCTCGAGTCCGGTGGTCATCGCGTGCGGCAGCGTCGAGGAGAGCCCGGCGATCATCAGCGTGAAGAAGATCCCGATCGAGAACACCTGGGCGGAGTTCTGGAATGTCTGGTTCATGCCGCCGCCGGCGCCGCGGTCTCCCTTCGGCAGGCTGTTCATGACGGCGGCTCGGTTCGGGGACGCGAACATCCCCATCGAGATCCCGTTGAGTGCGAGAATGGCCGCGAACAGCGGGTACGGGAAGTCGGTCGGAAGCAGCAACAGCAGCCCGAAGCTGGCCGCGGCGCCGAGCATCCCGCCGGTCGCGAACCAGCGAGCGCCGAACCGATCGGACAGGTAGCCGGACGTGGGTCCGGCGGCGAGCATGCCAAGCGTGAGGGGCAGCATGTAGATGCCGGCCCACAGCGGCGTCTGGGTGAAGTCGTAGCCGTGGAGCGGGAGCCAGATGCCCTGGAGCCAGATGATCAGCATGAACATCAGGCCGCCGCGGGCAACGGCGGAGAGGAATGTCGACAGGGTCCCGAACGTGAACGCGCGGATCTTGAACAGCGGCAGGCGGAACATCGGGTCGGTGACACGGCGCTCGACCATCACGAACGTGATCAGGGACAGGATCCCGGCGCCGAACAGGACGAGCACCCGCGGGCTGCTCCAGCCGGTCGCGTGGTGGCCGTACGGGCGAATCCCGTAGGTGATCGCGACCATCACGAGCACGAGGCCCGCCGCGAAGGTGACGTTCCCGAGCCAGTCGATCGGGCGCCGCCGCGGCTCGGAGCGCTCCTGGAGCTTGAGGTAGCCCCATACCGTTCCGAACAGGCCGACGGGCACCGAGATGAGGAACACGAGCCGCCAGTCGATCGGCGCCAGCAGTCCGCCGAGCACGAGCCCGACGAACATGCCGCTGACCCCCACGATGTTGTTGATGCCGAGTGCCATCCCTCGCTGATTGGCGGGGAACGCGTCGGTGATGATCGCGGCGGCGTTCGCGAGCAAACAGGCGCCGCCGACACCCTGAACGAGTCGGAAGACGATCAGATAGTCAGCGCCGGCGCGGCCGGTGAGCCAATCGACCGTGAGCAGCAGCGACGCCACCGTGTAGATGACGAACCCGAGGTTGTAGATCTTCACGCGACCGAACATGTCCCCGAGGCGCCCCAGGCTGACGATCAGCACGCTGGTGACGACGAGGTAGCCGAGGATCATCCACAGCAGGTAGAAGCTGTTCGCCGGCACGAGCGGGTCAAGGTGGATGCCGCGGAAGATGTCCGGCATCGCGATCAGCGTGATCGACGCGTCGAGTGTCGCCAGAAGGACGGCGAGCGTCGTGTTCGACAGCGCGATCCACTTGTACCGATCGTCAGTCTGAGCCCTTGCCACGAAGACCAATTATACAGGCAACCTGTACAGTTCACCTGCAGATAAGGAATAGACTTCCGTCATGCCGAGCAAGACCGATCCTGCCCTGACCGCGAGCGAGCTGCGCGTCGTCATCGGGCAGCTCATCCGCCGCCTGCGCCAGGAACACGGCTTCCCGCTCTCCCACGGCGCCGTACTCGGCCGGCTCGACCGCCAGGGCCCCCAGAGCGTGAGCGACCTCGCCCAGGTCGAACGTGTGCGGCCACAGTCGATGGCCCAGACCGTCGGCGACCTCGAGGCCGATGGTCTCGTCAGCCGCCGGCCGGACCCGGGCGATCGCCGGCGGGCCCTCGTCGAACTCACCGAGCAGGGCCGGGATGCACTGACCGCTGACCGCCGCCGACGCGACGGGTGGCTCGCCCGGGCGATCGCCGAGGACCTCGACGACGAGGAACGGGAGTTGCTCACGCGGGCGATCGATGTGTTGGGGCGGCTCAGCGAGAGCTGACTCGACGGGTACGAAACAATGCGCCGGTGAGCGCGATCCTGGGTGCCGGGATGGAGGAACCGCCAAACCGCGGCGGCGCGTTTCCCCGCTTGTCCGACGAACACCGGGCGCGCCTGCGCGAGGTGGGCGAGGTTCGGCGCGTCGCGCCCGGGGAGGTGCTGTTCCGCGAGGGGGACGACAGCTACAACTTCTTCGTCGTCGAGTCGGGGGCGGTCGCGATCGTCGAAGGCTATGGGGTGGACGACCGGGTCATCGCCATCCACGGGCCATATCGATTCCTCGGCGACCTCAACCTGCTCACCGGTGCGCGCGTGTATCTCACCGCGGTCGTCCGCGACCCCGGTGACGTGATCGAGGTCGACGTCCACCGTATGCGCCGGCTGCTCGCGAACGACGAGGAGCTCGGCAACATCGTCCTCAGCGCCTATCTGGCGCGGCGCTCGATCCTGATCGACGTCGGTGCCGGCGTGCGGGTGATCGGGTCGCGGTTCTCGCCGGACACCCGTCGCCTTCGCGAGTTCCTCGCCCGCAACCGGGTGCCCTACCACTGGGTGGACCTCGAGGAGGACGAGGAAGCGGACGCGATGCTGCGGGCGATCGACGTCGCTCCCGCGGAGACGCCGGTCGTGCTCGGGGCCGGAACCGTGCTTCGCAATCCGACGACCGATGAGCTGGCCCGTGAGATGGGCTTGGGCGCGCGCGGCGCGCCGCCACCGTTGTGCGACGTCGTGATTGTCGGTGGCGGCCCAGCCGGTCTCGCCGCTGCGCTGTACGGCGCGTCGGAGGGCCTCGATACCCAGGCGGTCGACGCGATCGCGTTCGGCGGCCAGGCGAGCACCTCGTCGCGGATCGAGAACTACCTCGGGTTCCCGGCGGGCGTCTCCGGCAGCGAGCTCGCCGCCCGCGCGATCCTTCAGGCGAAGAAGTTCGGCGCCCGGCTCGTGGTCCCGGCGCGGGCCATCGGGCTTGCCCTCGAGGACAACCACTTTGCGATCGAGCTTGACAACGGCGACGTCGTCAACGGCCGCTCGATCATCGTCGCCACCGGCGCGCAGTACCGCAAGCTCGATGTGCCGAACCTCGAGCGCTACGAGGGCGTCGGCGTCTACTACGCGGCCACGCAGGCCGAGTCCAAGCTGTGTGAGGATGACCCAGTGCTCGTCGTCGGTGGTGGCAACTCGGCCGGTCAGGCGGCGCTCTTCCTCTCCAAGCATGCCCGCACGTGCCGCCTGATGATCCGCGGCGGCGACCTTGCCAAGTCGATGTCGCGTTATCTGATCGACGAGCTCGCTCGCCAGCCGCGGGTCGAGCTGACGACCCATTCGCAGGTCGTCGCGCTCGGCGGCGAGCAGGCGCTCGAGACGGTCATCGTCGAGGACACGCGGACCGGGGCGCGGCGCGAACTGGACGCAAAGGCGCTGTTCGTGTTCATCGGCGCCGAGCCACACACCACGTGGCTCGACGGGAGCGTCGCGATGGACGAGCATGGCTTTCTGCTCACCGGCCGGGACCTCCGCAGCGAGCAACTCGCCGACTACGACGGCGACCGGCCGCTGTTTCTGGAGACGAGCCGCCCGGGGATGTTCGCGGTCGGGGACGTCCACTCCGGATCGGTCAAGCGCGTCGCCTCGGCGGTCGGCGAGGGATCGATGGCGATCCGCCTCGTCCACCAGCGGCTCGCCGCGAGCTGAGCCCGGGCTCAGCCGGCCGCTTGGCCCAGTAGCTCCTCGAACTCCGGCGACTCGAACTCCCACACCGCGCGCTCCCAGAGGGCCCGCGCCCACTCGACGATCTCCGGATCCTGAGTGGCGCCGACCCGAATCGAGCCCCACAGGCACCACCCGTACTTCGACATCAGTGACCACAGGCGGGCGCGAGCGAGTTCTCGAGGGCGAGGTTCACCGTGGTATTCGGTGACGAGCTGGGCCGCCCTCTCCGGGCTGAGCTCGAGCTCGTTGATCGCGTCGCCGAGGTCGTACATCGGGTCGTTGTTGCCCGAGTACTCGTAGTCGACGACCCACAGGTGGCTGCCCGGCCCATCGGACTCAATGAAGTTTCCCGGCATCAGGTCGTTGTGGCACGGTGCGGTGCGCTCGCGCGTGGTGGTGAGCAGCTCGCCGACGGTCCGGGCCCGGTCGGCGTACACGGCGTAGTCGCCCGGCAGCGGGTATCCGTTGTCGGCCACGATCTGGAGGTACCGCGCCTGGACGTCGATCATGTTGAAGTCCCGTGCGAACGGCTTCGCGGTGTGGAGCTGGCGCAGCGCGATGGCGAGCGCCGAGACCCGGGCGGACACGGCGAAGTCGGCGGGGCTCATGGTCACGCCCTCGACGAAGCGCACGACGAGCGCTTCCGGGTCGCGCACGCGCGCGAGCACCGGGACGCCGACGCCGACCTCGGCGGCGAGCAGGGAGTTGTGGTGCTCGTTGTCGCGGTCGATGCCGAGCTCGCCGGCCTGGGCCGCGCTGATCCGGACGACGTAGTCCCCATCTGGGGTCGACACCCGGAAGTTGTGGTTCGTCATCCCACCCTCCAGCGGGGTGGCGGTCACTCCGCTGCCGGCGAGTTCCGGGACCTGCTCGAGTACGCGGGCGAGTTCAGCGTCCATCAGCGCTCCGTCCTTTCCGACCCAACGCCAGCATCTGCTCGAGTGCGGCGACGTCGAGTCGCTCGATAATGAGGTCGGCGAGCTGCGATGCCGGGTCGTAGCCGAGACCGCGGATCGCGGCGACGTGCATCCCGGCGGCTCGAGCTGCCTCGGCGCCCTCGGTTGCGTCCTCGACCGCGACGACCTCGTGCGCCGCGATCGGCGCCTCGGGTGCGACGAGGGCGTTGATCTGCTCAAGCGCCCGGGTGAACCCCTCGGGGTGGGGCTTGCCGTGGCGGACATCGTCGATCGCCACGACCGTGTCGAAGTGCGTGTCGATGTCGGCCGCGCGGAGCACGTGCTCGATCTCCTCGCGGAACGCGCCGGAGGCGACTCCGAGCCGGATCCCGCCGGCGGCGGCCGCGCGGACGAAGCCACGGGCGTGCTCGGCGACCGGAGGATCCTCCGCGACGGCGTCCAGGTACCCCTGACGACGGGCGGCGACGAGCGCGTCGCGCTCTACGGCGTCGACCGGGCGCCCGGCACGCCGGATCGCCTCGCTGAACGCGAGGTGGTCCGGCATCGCCGCGAACTCACGGTGGTACTGCTCAACGGTCAGCTCCGCACCGGCAGCGGCGAAGCCCCGCACGTACAGCGGGGCGACGAGATGATCATCCTGCGCGAGCGTCCCGTTGAAGTCGAGCACGATCGCCCGGACGGCGCTGTCAGCCACGGGTGCGCTCCCCCTGGGGGTCGTACAGCGCGTCCGGCTCGACCCGTGCGGGCACGAGATCGCCGAACCACTCGACTTCGACGCCGGCGCCGGTCTCGAGCCCGGCGGGAAGCTTGGCCAGCGCGACCATCTGCCCGACCGTATAGCCATACGCGCAGCTCGTGAGGCGCCCGATCACCTCGGTGCCGGCACGGACCGCCTCGCCGCCGTAGAGGGTGAGCGGTTCGCCGCCGCCGATCGTCAGCGTCCGGAGCCGGCGCTCCGGACGCTGGGCGGCGTCGGTCGCGAGTGCTGCCCGGCCGATGAAGTCCGGCTTGCCGAGGGCGACGCAGAAGCCGAGGCCGCTTTCGTACGGGGTGTCCGACGCGGTGAGGTCCGTGCCGAAGTACCGGTAGCCCTTCTCGAGGCGCAGCGACTCCAGCGCGCGGTAGCCGACGGCCGCGATCCCGTGAGGCCGGCCCGCGGCCATCAGGCGATCCCACACCTGCACCGCCCACGCGTTCGGTGCGTAGAGCTCGTAGCCCAGCTCGCCGACGTAGGTGATGCGCTGGGCGAGCACCGGCGCACCCCCGCTCAGCTGGATCGGCGCGGCCCGTCGGAAGGGGAGCGCCGCGTCCGACAGGTCGTCCTCGGTGCAGCTCGCGAGCACCTCCCGCGCCGCCGGTCCCCAGATCCCGATCACGGCGTACGCGTCGCTGACGTCCTCGATCTCAACCGGCGGGTCGTCGGGTCTCCGCGCGAGCGTCAGCCAGCCGCGGTCGCCGTCGACGGTCCCGGCTCCGGTGACGACCCGGAAGGTGTCCTCACGCACGCGCGTGACGGTGACGTCCGCGACGATGCCCCCGCGCTGGTCGCAGAACTGCGTGTAGATGACGCTGCCCACCGGCCGGTCGATTCGGCTGTCACAGACGCGATCGAGCAGGGTCAGCGCTCCGGGACCACGCACCTCGAGCTTGCCGAACGAGGTCATGTCGAGGATCCCCACACGCTCCCGGATCGCCGTGTGCTCGGCGCGGACCTGCTCGAACCAGGGTGGCGTCATGAATCCGAAGGCGCGCTGGTCGGCGCCGCTGCGCCGCCACGGTCGGCCAGGCTCGAAATGATCCGGCCGCTCCCAGCCGTTCTTGGTCCCGAACACCGCGCCGAGTTCCTGGGTGCGCGTGCCGAGCGGGCTCGGACCGCAGCCCGCGGCCCCACTCGTCGGCATCGAACGGGTATCGCAGACGGTAGTAGTAGCGGTAGGTCTCACGCGCGCAGGCGGTCGCGAACCATGGGTCGCGGTAGGCCTCGCCGAACCGCCACGCGCGATAGGCGGTGACGTCCTCCTGGGCCTCACCTTCGGTCATCCACTCGGCGAGGGCCCGGCCCATGCCGCCGGCACCCCCGAAGCCGTTGAGCGAGAGGCCGGCGGCGACCCAGAACCCGGGGGTTCCGGGCATCGGCCCGAGCAGCGGGTTCGCGTCCGGCGTCATCGCGTCCGGGTGGGCGAGCAGTCGGATGACGCCGGAGCGCTCGAGGAACGGGAACCGCTCAATCGCGCCCTGGAGGAGCGGTGCGAACCGATCCATGTCGGAGGCGACGGGGCGGGCGCCGTGCTCCCACGGGACGCCGTCGGTCCACCGGGCGACCGGGTCGCCCTCGTAGCCGCCGATCAACATTCCGCCCGCCTCGTCGCGTCCGTAGACGAGGTGATCGGTGTCCCGGAAGCACGGGCTGTGGCGCGGGACCTCTTCGCCGGGGACGGCCTGCATGAGCACGTGCTGGTGGTCGACGGGCACCGAGGGAAACCAGGCGCCGACCATCGCCGCCACGCGCGGTGCCCATACGCCGGCCGCGTTGACGACGTGCTCGGTCTCGATGCGCTCGTCGGCGGTGAGGACCGCTCGGACCTCATGGCGCGGGCCGAGCTCGATCCCCGTGACCGCGGTGCGCAGCATGAACCGGACACCCGCCTCACGTGCCGCGTCGGCGACGGCGTAGGTCGTGATGTGGGGGTCGACGTGGCCGTCATCGGGCATCCACACCCCGCCGTAGAGGCTCTCCGGGGAGGCGAACGGGAGTCGCTCGAGCACCTCGGTGGGGTCGATCAGCTCGGCGTCGAGGCCGAGCGCGCGGGCGCGACTGGCCGCTCGCTGAAGGTCGCGCAGAGAGTCTGGGCTCGAGGCGATGCGGACGCTGCCGACGTCGTTGAACACGCCGAGCTCGCGGTAGACCGAGACGCTGTAGCGCCGAAATCGCATCATCGTCGCCGACGGGTTGAACTGCGTGACGAGGCCCGCGGCGTGGTGCGTCGAGCCGCTCGTGAGCTCGCCCTTTTCGATCAGCAGGACGTCGCGCCAGCCGGCGCGGGCGAGGTGGTACGCGACGTTGCATCCAGCGATGCCGCCGCCGATGACGATGACCTGTGCAGACTCCATGAGGGCCTTGCCGTGCAGGCTATATTGGCGACACGCAGGATTTCCATGGCAGCGTGGGAACTGAGGGTCCGAGTGGACCGTCATCGAGATCAGCGGGCAGCGGCACACCGAATTTCTGACCTGGTCCTTCAAGGACTGCGTGGCCGCGCCGATGCTTTGGGCACACATCTGCACCTAGAGGCCGTCGTCTAGACAGGGAGCCAACCAACCTTGCAGCGCACCAACAAACACCTCGTGCTCGCGGCGATGATCTTCGCCGTCGCGATGATCTTCATTGACCAGACGATCGTTGCGCTTGCGATTCCGCACCTCCAACGTGATTTGCATCTCACGCCGACGGGGGCTCAGTGGATCGTCAACGGCTACCTCGTCGCGATCTCCGCGCTGTTCGCGCTCGGGGGCCGGGTGGCCGACGTCTTCGGCCGACGCCGCGTCGTGATCATCGGCGTGGCGGCGTTCGCCACGTTCTCGGCGCTCTGCGGTGCCACCCCGACGGGCTCGATCGGCCAGACCTGGATCATCGTGTTCCGCATCCTCCAGGGTGCCAGCGCGGCGTTCCTGTTCCCGGCCGCGCTTGCCACCGTGGCCGCCACCTACGAGGTCAGCGAACGCGGCAAGGCGCTCGCGATCTTCTTCTCGATCTCCGGCGGCCTCACGTCCATCGGACCGATCGCCGGCGGCTACCTGACGCAGTGGACCTGGCGCTCGATCTTCTGGATCAACGTGCCCGTGGCGATCATCGCCATCATCCTGACGGTCATCTCCAAGCCGAGCGAGGAGAAGCACCCGGGGCCGCTCGACATGCGCGGCGCGGTGCTCGTCAGTTCCGGCATGGGCTTTGCCATCGTCGGTCTCCAGCAGGCGGGCGTGTGGGGCTGGGGCAGCGTCGGGACCTGGGGCTGCCTGATCGTCGGGTTGGCTCTGCTTGCCGCGTTCATCCGCTTCGAACTTCGGACGCACGATCCACTCGTGCCGATGCGCCTGTTCGCCAACAAGGCGTTCGCCGTCGATAACGCCGTCCTGTTCCTGCTCTCGATCTGCTTCGTCCCGCTGTTCTTCTTCGCGAGCTTGTACGCGCAGGTGTCGCTCGGCGAGAGCGCGGAGAACGCCGGCCTGCTGCTGCTCGTGTTCTTCGGCGGGTTCACGGTCGGGGCCCAGTGGGGCGGCCGGGTCCTGGACAGCCGCGGAGCGCGACCGACGGTCGTGCTCGGGTGTGCGTTGGCGGCGGTCGGCTTCTACCTGTGGGGCTCAAAGCTCGACGCGTTGTCGTTCGGCAAGCAGTGGCCGTTCCTGGCGATCGCCGGCGCCGGGGTCGGGTGTGTGCTCGGCCCGGTCAGCACCGACGCGCTGAACCGCGCGTCACGCGCGGCGTATGGCGCGGTGACCGGGATCACCCAGACGGTGCGCAACTTCGGGGGCAGTCTCGGACTGGCCATCCTCGGGTCGATCCTCATCACCGAGACGACCTCACGCGTCGTCACCACACTCGGCCACTTCGGCGTGCCGAGCGCTGCGGCGACGCGCATTGCGCACGCGATCTCAGGCGCGGCGGGTGCAAGCGGGGCCGGCGGCAACGGGAAGGCGAACCACCAGGTCACCCATGCGCTCCAGCTGGACTTCGCCGAGGCGACGAGAATCGTCGTCTACGGCATGGCCGGGGCGATGGCGATCGCGTTCATCGTGTCGCTCATCGCGATGCCCGCCGGCAAGGCCGAGGAGCCAGTCGGCGAGGTGGAGGCTCCAGCCGCCGCCGAGTCGGCCGCTCAGGCGGGGGGCGTCGTCGCCTGACGCGCGATCCTGGCGCTCTGTGACGTGCGCCACACGCGTTTGCAGGGAGTCTCAAAACGTCCGCTGGCGTCGTCACGATGCCCGGCTCATGTCCGCCCGTCCACGATCGACCTCCGCCGGTTTGCGGAGCTGGCAGACCCGCGCACTGGCCGAGATGGCGAGGTGGGAGCAGGGCCCTTTTCTGGTCTCCGCGGCACCGGGCGCGGGCAAGACCCGTCCGGCGCTTGAGCTGGCACGGCGGGAGCTCGCTGAGAAGCGGGCCAACTCGGTGGTGATCGCGTGTCCGACGGCGCCGCTGACGCGTCAGTGGGCTCGGGCCGCGAGCGCGCTCGGGCTCGAGCTGGCGCCTGATTCCGATACGCCTCGGCCGCCGCGCGGCTTCCATGGGGTCGCCGTCACCTACGCGCGGATCGCCAAGTCGCCGGTGCGCTGGGCCAAGGCGGCGAGCTCCGGAACCTTGGTGGTCGCCGACGAGGCCCATCATCTCGGGGAGGAACTTGCCTGGGGCGAGGGCTTCTCGAAGGCGTTCCGCGCGTCGGCGCGCTGGCTGCTCCTCTCCGGGACGCCGTTTCGCTCCGACGCGACTCCGATCCCCGGCGTCCGCTACGACCGCGACGGACTCGCCGAGCCCGACGTCTCATACACGTATGCCGAGGCCGTCAAGGATGGGATCTGTCGGCCGGTGTGTTTCGTCGCCTACGACGGAACGCTGTCGTGGCGCAGCGGCGATGATGTCATCGAGTCCAGCTTCGAGACGGTGCTCACGGCCCGGGAGGCGAGTCGCCGGTACCGGACCGCGATCTCGACCGAGCTCCCGGACGGCCTGCCGCGGATCCTGCGCGAGGCGCACACCAAGCTCAAGGACATCCGTGCCGGCGGCCATGGCGACGCGGGCGGTCTGGTGATCGCCGCCGACTCCAATCACGCTCGCCGGATCGCTGCGCTGCTGCGCGAGGCCACGGGGCGCTCCCCGGTCGTCGTGCTCCATCAGGAGGCGCGGGCGGCGGCGAAGCTCGCGGCGTTCACCGACTCGCGAGATCCGTGGATCGTCGCCGTCAACATGGTCTCCGAGGGCGTCGACATCCCCCGGCTGCGCGTCGGCGTATACGCGACCGCGGCCAAGACGCCCCTCGTCTTCCGTCAGATCGTCGGCCGGTTCGTGCGGACGTTGCCGGGGCGTCCGGTCGAGCCGAGTTGGCTGTACATCCCCGCCGACCCGATCCTCCGCGACCACGCGGCGTCGGTCGAGACCGAACTGCGGCACGTGCTCAAGGCCGCCACGGTCGATGAGGGCTTTGACGACGCGCTCGAGCGCGCGCAGCGGACGGAGACCGAGCCGGGCGAAGCGCTGGCGTTCGTGCCCTTGAGCGCCGATGTCGCGCCGCAGATGACGCTGTTCGGCTCGCCGGGCGGAGCGGCGACTGCCCCGGCCCCGGTCCACCCGGCGCTCGTCACGCCCTCGGTTCCGCTCCCCGGCGAGGACGATCTGCCCCGCCGGGACGTGCCGGCCTTCGAGCGGCGGGCGTTGCTGCGCAGTGAGCGCCACCGGCTCGTATCCGAGGTGCGCCGGCGCGACGGAACGAGCCACCGTGAGATCAACGCCTGGCTCAACCGGCGGCTCGGGATCGCCAGCGTCGACAAGGCGACGCTGGACGACCTCGAGCGGTCGATCGAGTTGCTCGAGCGCAAGCTGAGCGCCCGGCGTTAGGCAGCGCTCAGAGGTCTACGAGCTGCGTGAGCCCGAGCGGACCCGGGAGGTTGTGCCCGCCCGGCTGCCATTGGTCGCGCTCGCGCCGTTGCGAGACGAGCTCGTCCGCGTCGACCGAGCGCTCGTCTTGCGGGCGGCGGACTTCTTGGCGCTGGTCTTCCGAGCGGTCGTCTTCTGGGCGCTCGTCGATCGGGCGCTGCTCGTCTTGCGTGAGCTGCTGCGCCGGGTCGTGGTCGCGCGTTGGTCACGCGGGATCTCGCTCCGGACGACGTCCTTGACGAGCCGCACGAGCTCGGCGTCCAGGAACTTGGCCATGCGCTCCTCGTCGCGCCGGATGCTGCGAGCGAGCTGTGCGGTCTCCTTGTCACCGACCTCGCTGGCGAGCGTCTCGATCCGGGTGTAGATCGCGATCTCGACGTGCTCCTCGCGGAGTTCCTCCTGGGCGTTGCGCAGGTGCGTCTCAGCCTGCTCGGTGAGGAGCGCGCGCGCCGTGCCCACCTGACCCTTGACCGCGGCGACGGCCTTGCCCGCGGCCTCGCCGACCGCGGTCGGGACCGCCGGGATGTTCGGCGCCGTCGTCGGCGTGCCACCGAGCTTCTTGATGCGTGAGCTGACGCGGCGCTTGTGATCGCGCGTCTCGCTCAGATGCTGGCGCAACCGCTTCTTGTAGGACTGCTTCTCGGTGAGCGCGATGTGTGCCTTGAGGTCGATTTCGAGTTCGGACTCCTTGGCGTACGCCTCGCCGAGCCACTGCGTGAGCTTGGTGTCACGTTCGTTGATGATCTTCTCGGCCATTTTCGGTCTTGCTCCTTGGTCAGTTTGATTGGTCGGAACGCGCGTCGGCGCTCTGTTTGCGCAGCTCGCGCGTCACGGCGCTCAGCACAGTCTCGCGCTGCTTGTGTGTGCTCTCGTAAAGCTGGATCGCGGCGAGCTCGGCCGGTCCGGCACGCGCCAGTTGGTCGATGACGTCCCTCGCGCCCAGGAGCGCAAAGCCCTTCCACGGCTCGTCGATGGTCACCGACGCTCCCGCGCCGTCCTCAGCGCCGGGCTCGGCGACCTCCGCGACGAGCTCTGCGTCCTCGGAGACGTGCACGGGCTCAGGCTCCGGTTCAGTCGCGGGCGCGGGCGCCGGACCGCGCGCAGGCGCGGCGGCCGGGGTGGCGGTCGGCTCGGGTACCGGCGACGGCGACGGCGGTGGCGGTGGCGGCTCCGCGACGACGGCCTCAGCGCTCCGCGAGGGCGCGTATGCCGGAGGGTCGTCGTGTCCCGTGACGGACTGCAGCGTGTCGCCCGCCACCGTCATCACGCGGGCAGCGGCGGTCAAGGTCGTGTGCAGCGCGGACAGCGTCACACGGACGCCGACGCGCACAGGTAGTGTCATGAGTTCGCCCACCATGGGGTCTGTACTACCCCGGCGGTGACAAACAAACCAGCCTGGCGGAGGGCGAGAGTCTAATTCTCTACTTATGGGTAAGACGGGTCGCGAGGTGAGGCACAGTGGTTGATCTTGATCCCCGAGCGCTGCTTGATCCGAAGGTCTTGCTCGATCCCAAGGCGCTCGTCGGAGGCGCCGCGAAACTGGTCGAGCGCTTCGGTGATGAGGCGTACTTTGCCGCGTTGTGCATCCGCAGCGGCATGGTCGGAGTCGAGCTGCCCCACCGCGTCGCGCAGCTTCTGATCGGGTTTGAGCGGTACGGCATGCTCGCCGGCGCGATCACCGCCAGTGCCATTCGGCACGGCGACCGCACCGCGCTGATCGACGAACGCGGGGAGCTGACCTACGCGGAGCTTGACGCGCGCATCAATGCGCTCGCCAACGCCTGGCGCGGGCGGGGCCTCGAGGCTGGCGAGGGGGTCGCGATCCTCGTCCGCAACCACCGCGGGTTTCTCGAGTCGGTGTTCGCGGCCGCTAAGTGCGGTGCTCGTGTGATCCTGCTCAACACATCGTTCGCTGGGCCGCAGATCCGTGAGGTGGCCGAGCGCGAGGGCACCGACCTGCTCGTCTACGACGACGAGTATTCGAAGGTGCTGAAGGGAATCGAGGAGCCGCCCCGCGGACGTTTCCGGGCGTGGACCGACGATGAGGACGACGTCCCTGAGGACTCGATCGAGGCGCTGATCGCCGGCGCATCCACCGACGCGCCACCGAAGCCCGGCGAGTCGCCCCGGGTAACGATCCTGACGAGCGGGACGACCGGCACTCCCAAGGGCGCGCCCCGCAGCGAGCCGCGCTCCTTGTCTCTGCTCGGGGGTCTCCTCAGCAAGGTGCCGTTCAAGGCGCGCGAGACGACGGAGCTCTGCGTTCCTATGTTCCACGCGCTCGGCTTCATGCAGGCGATGGTCGGCGTCGCGCTCGGCTCGACGCTCGTCGTCCGTCGCCGATTCGACCCCGAGGAGACGCTCGACAGCCTCGCCGAGCACCAGGCGAGTGCGATGGTCGTCGTGCCGGTGATGTTGCGCCGACTCGTCGACGTGGGCGAGGAAGCGATCAGGCAGCGCGATCTCTCGAACCTGCGCATCATCTTCGTCAGTGGCTCGGCGCTCGGCGCCGACCTCGCCGAGCGGGCGAGCAAGGTGTTCGGTCCGGTGATCTACAACCTGTACGGCTCCACCGAGGTCGCCTACGCGACGATCGCGACGCCGGAGGACATCGAGGCGGACTCCTCGAGCGTCGGCCGTGTCGTGCGCGGATCGGTGATCAAGATCTTCGACGACGACGGCAAGGAGCTCCCCCAGGGCGAGACCGGCCGGATCTTCGTCGGCAACCTGTCGCAGTTCGAGGGCTACACCGGAGGCGGCAACAAGGACTCGATCCAGGGCCTGATGTCCTCCGGCGATGTCGGCCACTTCGACGAGAACGGCCGGCTGTTCATCGACGGCCGTGACGACGAGATGATCGTCTCCGGCGGAGAGAACGTGTTCCCGGCTGAGGTCGAGGAGCTGCTCTCCGGACACAAGTCGATCTCGGAAGCCGCGGCGATCGGTGTCGATGACGAGAAGTTCGGCCAGCGGCTGAAGGCGTTCGTCGTGCTCAACGACGGCGCCGAGCTGAGCGAGGAGGACGTCAAGGGCTACGTCAAGGAGAACCTCGCCAACTACAAGGTCCCGCGCGACATCGTGTTCCTCGATGAGCTGCCCCGCAACCCGACCGGCAAGGTGCTGAAGCGCGACCTCCCCGACGACGGCGGCAACGACCCATCAGCCAGAAGTTCTGACTAACGGCGCGGCGTCGGGCGAGTTTCACTAACCTCCCGGCCAGTCCACGAATCCACCGCGGGAGGTAGAGAGATGGGCAGGATTGTCGCTGCGCGCGCAGGGCGCAGGGCGACACTGACGATGGCGCTGGCTGGTGCCATCTGTTGCCTCGGCGTCGCGCAGGCACGCGCGCTGCCAAACCTCGGGGGCTTGCTCCGTGCGCCGGTCACGGGTCTGCACGTTGACCTCGGTTGCGCGAACCCGGCGAACCACGGGCTCGCCGGTCGGGTCCTGGCTGCCGTGAACACGACTGCCGGCGGGCCGCTCCGCTGCTTCTCGACGGCGATCGCCTCGAGCCAGGGCGCGGGGCCGCAGATCATGGCCGGCCCGACGGGGCTTGGCCCGAAGCAGATCCAGTCGGCGTACAAGCTGGCCGGGCTGAGCTCGGGCGGGCGCACGGTCGCGATCGTCGACGCCTACGATGATCCGAAGGCCGAGGCGGACCTCGGCACGTTCCGCAAGAGCTACGGGCTGTCGGCGTGCACCACGGCCAACGGCTGCTTCAAGAAGCTCAACGAGAACGGCAAGGCGAGCCCGTTGCCGACCGGCGACTATGGCTGGGCTGAGGAGATCAGCCTCGACCTCGACGCCGTCTCCTCGGCGTGTCCGGACTGCCACATCCTGCTCGTCGAGGCGAGCTCTACGGGAAGTACCGACCTCGACGCGGCGGTCGACACCGCAGCCGCGACGCCGGGGGTGGCCTCGGTCTCGAACAGCTACGGCGGCAGCGAGTCGTCTTCGCAGCTCAGCGACGACACGCATTTCAACCACCCGGGGGTCGCGATCACCGCAAGCTCCGGTGACTCAGGCTATGGCGTCAGCTGGCCCGCGTCGTCGCAGTACGTGACCGGCGTCGGCGGCACCACGCTCAGTACCGCGAGCAACGCCCGCGGTTGGAGCGAGACCGCATGGTCGGGCGCGGGCAGCGGTTGCTCTGCCTATGAGCCGAAGCCGAGCTGGCAGCACGACTCCGGCTGCGCCAAGCGGACCGTCGCCGACGTGTCGGCGGACGCGGATCCAAACAGCGGCCTCGGCGTCTACGACACGTACAACAGCTGCGGCACGAGCAGCTTCTGCGACACCCTGATCGGCCTCGGTGTTGTTCAGGGCCTCGACGGATGGGCGCAGGTTGGTGGCACGAGCCTCAGCTCACCGCTGATCGCGTCCGTGTACGCGCTCGCCGGCAATACCGCCTCAGTCACCTACGGCAGCTATCCCTACAGCCACACGGGCTCGGTGTTCGATGTGACGAGTGGCTCGAATGGCAGCTGCGGCGGCTCGTACCTGTGCACTACAGGGGCCGGCTATGACGGCCCGACGGGACTCGGAACGCCGAACGGAGTCGGCGGCTTCTAGGACCGCGCCCTGGGGGGCAGTTCCCAAGCTGCGCGGGGTTCGCTGACAGCGGCGAGCCCCGCGCTCCGGGCAGGTCTTACACTCGGGGCGTGCTCATCCTGCCGCCGGGACACGCGCAGACGACGGTCGCGCGTCGCACCCTCAGCTCCAGGGAGAAGTGGATCCTTTCCGGTGTGCTGGCGACGACGCTTGCGCTGCTCGTGGTCGTCGTGATCTCGATCGCGACCGCGAGTCCGAAGCCCGCGAGCGGGTGCATCAGCGTCACGTCCCCCGGGTTCATCGGAGCCCAGCAGGTGTCCGGCTGCGGCGCCCAGGCCCGCGCCATCTGCCACTCGGCGCTCACCGGGAGTGGCTACACGCGCGGCCAAAACGCGGACGTGCTCACCGCCTGCCACAAGCACGGCATCCCGGTCAACTAGATAAGCGATGACCGATCCCGCTGCCTTCCGCTCACAGTTTCCGGTGTTCGAGCGGCTCGCATACCTCAACGCCGGCACCGAGGGTCCGGTGCCGGAGCAGGCCGCCGCGGCCGCTCACGCGCGTATTGACGTCGAGACGCAGCAGGGCCGATGCGGGCGTCCCTACTTCGACGGCGTGATGGAGCTCGCCGCGGACGCGCGCGCCGGCTACGCCCGGGTCCTTGGTTGCGAGGACTCCGACGTCGCGCTCACCGGGTCGACGACCGACGGCGTCAACACGGTGGTCGCGGGTCTCGACCTCCGCGACGGCGATGAGGTGATCACCACCGACGAGGAGCATCCCGGTCTGCTGGCCCCGCTCGCGCGGGCGCGGCACCGCCACGGCGTCACGATTCGAGTGGTTCCGTTCGCGGAGCTTCCCGGAGCAGTGACCGCGGCGACGCGTCTCATCGCCTGCTCACACGTCTCCTGGGTGAGCGGTCGGCTGATGGACGTCGCGGCGCTCACCGCGACCGGCGTTCCCGTGCTCCTCGACGCCGCCCAGGCGATCGGCGCGATTCCGCTCGACGTTGGCGCGCTCGGCTGCGACTTCTACGCCGCGTCGGGGCAGAAATGGCTCTGTGGCCCAGAGGGGAGCGGGTGCTTGTACGTCCGCCCGGATCGCGTGGACGAGCTGCTCATTCCGTGGCCCGGATACGGCTCGCTCAGCTCCGGCGACAAGGCGCTGGAACTCGATCCCGCGGACGGCGCCAAGCGATTCGATCATGGCTTTCCGTCGGGGCTGCGCAACGCCTGGGCACTCGCATCCCTCGGGGTGTTCGAGTTGGCAGGGTGGGAGTGGGTCCACGAACGCGCCGCGACCCTCGCCGCCGGCCTCGCCGAGCGACTGGCCGAGCGTGGGTTCGAGGTCGGGCCGCGGGGACGGACGACGCTCGTCGCGTGGAAGGCACCAAGCGGCGATGCCGAGGCGGACGTCGCTCGCCTGGCGGCCGAGGGGATCGTCGTGCGCATGATCCCGTCCCACGACATGGTGCGGGCGTCGGTCGGGGCATGGAGCTCCGAAGAGGAGTTGGATCGGCTCGTGGCACTCGCGGCGCTCTAGTGTCGCGCTGGGGAGAGTCCGTTCCTAAGCATCGACATCTGAGGAAGCTCGTATCGAGCTGGTGGCGGCTGACGGTTTCGCTCGCCGTGCTTGTGGCCACGTTCGCCGCCGGCACGGCCGCGCTCGCCGGAACCGCGGGCCGGGCCGCCGCGAGTCGGCGCGCCGCGATCGGCCACAGCACCGCAGTCCGCGAAGCGCTGACGGCGCTTGGTGTGACCAGGCGCAGCGACGCCGAGATCGTGTTCGGACTCGGGCGTCCGATCGCCGCTCATACGGCCGTGACGCTCGGCGGGCCGGTACGGCCCGCCGCCGGCGGGCGGCCGACGAACTCGGGTGCGGCCGTGATCCTTCGGCCGGCGCATGCGGCGTGGTTCTTCTACGACGACCGCGGGCCGTTCCAGGCTTACGAGCACCCGGGGCGGGTGGCGCTCGTCGATGCCGTGACGGGCCACGTCACGCTGAGCGGGACCCTGCTGTGGCCGCCCGTGGTCGGCGGTGCACTCCCACCGTTCCTGCGCGGCGCCGACGCCTATGCGGCTGCCGGCAGTCACGTCTTCTACCGCCCGTACCGCGGCACGGCGAAGCTCGCTGCTGCAGTGCACGCGGCACGCACCGCGCGGACGGCACTCGATCCGACGCAGGCACGCCGTGCAGGCGAGGTGCTCGCGGGCGAGCACGCCTGCGTGATCTCGCTCGGCAACACCCTTGGCGGTGACTACTACGGCCTCGCCCGGGTCCTCTCGTCCCGCAGCGCGCTCGACGGCCGCATCTCGCAGCTGCGCGGCGCCGCGCCCGGCGTGCAATCGGTGACGTACGCGGCGCGTCGACGCTCGACGCCGACGTCGCTTGTCCGCAGCCAGGTATCAAGCCACGGCTGCCGCGAGGTGCTCCTGTACGCCGCGGGCGCCGGCTACGAGCGCGCGACGGCGGTCAACATCGGCATGCAGGCAGCTCGACGCACGGTCCGCCACCAGGACCTCACGATCGCCTCGCTGCGCGGTCTGATCCGCGCCGAGCGCCGGGTCACGTTCCTGCTCGTGCTCGACTCGCCATCCGCGGTCGGCTTCCAGGCGCTCGTCCGGCTGCCGAACGTGCGGCTCGTGGCGACCCCGGCGGGCGTCCGCAGCTTCACGTACGTCCCCGAGGCCATCGTCGGCGGGACGCTCCAGGCCAACAACACGAACCCCGGGAAGCTGTTGGCGCTCACCAACCGCCTCACCGCCGGGCTCGATCAGGTGATCGGCGATCCCTGCGAGGTGACCCAGGCGACAGCGCTGGAGCACGCGGGGAAATCAGGCTTTGCCTATCTGCTGGCGCGGGCGCTGGCTCGCGGCGCCGCCGCCGACTGGGTCGCCGGGACGGGTGTCGGTGCGCCGCCGACGGTGCGCACGGCGGGCGTCTCGACGGCGGCCCCGACGTGTCTCCCCGGTGACGCCGTGGTCGCCGCCACCGACGCCTACACGGCGCACAACGACGCGTTCTTCGGGGTGACCGCTGCCCAGGGCCTGCTCGCGAACGACGTCGAGACCCAGCACCGCGCGATCACCGTGGATCAGCTTGACGGCAACGGCGGCCCGCTGCCATTGCACGGCACGAGCGCGAAGGGCGCGGCCGTGGTTGTCCACGCCGACGGCGGGTTCTCCTACGACGCCCGCGGGGTGTCGGCGATCCAGGCGCTGCCGCGAGGCCAGACGACGACCGACACGTTCTCTTACCGCACCACCGACGGTCTCGGGGCCACCGACACCGCGACGGTGACGATGACCGTGCTCGGGACGCGCAACCACAGCCCGGTCACGCAGGGCGATACCGCGACGATCTCGCGAACGGTTCCGCTGCACGGCGCCGCCGTCCTCGCCAACGACGGCGACCCCGATGGCGACGTGCTGTCGGTCAGCCAGCTCAACGGCGCCGGCGGGACCTTCCCGCTCCACGGAACCTCGGCGAAGGGCGCGGTGGTGATCATCAACGCCGACGGCACCTACACGTACGACCCGACGACGTCCGCGGCGCTCCAGACCCTCGCCCACTCGCAGTCAACGACGGACACGTTCACCTACGGCGCGAGCGACGGCCACGGCGGAACCGCCACCGGGACCGTCACGGTGACCGTCACGGGGGCGAACCACTCCCCGGTCGCGGTCGCCGACAGCGCGTCCACGGCCGCGAACACGGTGCCGTCGTCCCTGCCGAACGTGCTTTCCAACGACAGGGACGCCGACGGCGATCCCCTCACAGTCACGCAGCTAAATGGAACCTCGGCGCTCAGCGGTATGAGTAACGACGGCGCCCTTGTCTCGATCGATCCTCACGGCTCCTTCACGTATGACCCGACGGGATCAACGAAGCTGAGGGAACTCCCAGGGGGGGTGGACACGACGGACACCTTCACGTACACGATCGACGACGGTCACGGGGGGACGTCGCGGCAACGGTGTCGATCACGGTGACCGGTGTGAATGATGCACCCGTCGCGATCAACGACGGGAGCACGGGGACGCCGATCGCGTCGACGACCTCGGACGCGCCGCTGACGGGGCAGCCGACCCTGTTCGGGAACGACGGCGATCCGGACACGGGGGACACGCTCAGCCTGAACACTGCGGATACGACCAGCCCCAAGGGGGCGACCGTCACCGTCAACAGCAATGGGACGTGGTCCTACGATCCGACGACCTCATCAACGCTTCAGGCGCTGACGCACGGTCAGTCGACGACGGACACGTTCACCTACTCGGTCAAGGACAACCATGGGTTGGGCTCAACCCCGGCGACGGTCACCGTCGGGATCACGGGCGTCAACCATGCGCCGGTGGCGACCGCGGACAGCGCATCTGCACAGGCCGACACGCCGATGACGGTCACCGCTCCTGGTGTGCTCAGCAACGACACCGACCTCGATAGCGATCCACTGACAGTCACGAAGCTGAATGGCTCGTCGACGTTGACGGGCACGAGCACTGACGGCGCCGCGGTGACGATTCATGCCGATGGGTCGTACTCGTATGACCCGACGGGCTCGGCGACGTTGAAGGCCCTCGGGGTCGGCGCGCAGACGACGGATACGTTCACCTATACGATCGACGATGGCCATGGCGGAACGTCGTCGGCAACGGTGTCGATCACGGTGACCGGTGTGAATGATGCACCCGTCGCGATCAACGACGGGAGCACGGGGACGCCGATCGCGTCGACGACCTCGGACGCGCCGCTGACGGGGCAGCCGACCCTGTTCGGGAACGACGGCGATCCGGACACGGGGGACACGCTCAGCCTGAACACTGCGGATACGACCAGCCCCAAGGGGGCGACCGTCACCGTCAACAGCAATGGGACGTGGTCCTACGATCCGACGACCTCATCAACGCTTCAGGCGCTGACGCACGGTCAGTCGACGACGGACACGTTCACCTACTCGGTCAAGGACAACCATGGGTTGGGCTCAACCCCGGCGACGGTCACCGTCGGGATCACGGGCGTCAACCATGCGCCGGTCGCCAATCCCGACAATGAATCGACGTCCCAATCCGGGCCGCCGCTGTTGGGCAACGTGCTGGCGAACGACACCGACGCCGATGGCGACCTGCTCACCGCGACGCTCGTCAGCCCGCCGTCGGACGCGTCCGCGTTTTCGCTGAACTCCGATGGGTCGTTCAGCTACACGCCGGCGCCGGGGCATGTCGGGCAGACCGACACCTTCACCTACAAGGCGAACGACGGCTTCGCGGACTCCAACACGACGACGGTGTCAATCATCATCACTGCGTGATCCGCTGCGGGTGCGTGTAGACGTTGACGCGGTCCCCCCGCGCGAACCCGCACAGCGTGAGACCCCGATCCTCGGCGAGCGAGATCGCGAGTGAGCTCGGCGCGCTGACGCCGATCAGGATCGGTGCGCCGGCGACGGCCGCCTTCTGCACCAGCTCGAAGGAGAGGCGGCCACTTACGCACAGGATCCGTTCTCCGAGCGGCACGAGCCCGTCGAGGAGCGCGCGGCCGATGACCTTGTCCATCGCGTTGTGGCGGCCGACGTCCTCCCGGGTGAACACGAGCGTCCCGTCCGCCTCAAACAATCCGGTGGCATGCAGACCGCCGGTCGATTGGAACGTCGGCTGGTCGAGACGCGCTGGGAGCTCGGCGGCGAGCCCGCGCGCAATGATTGGCCCGGGCGGGAGCGGGGCGCTGTGCACGGCGACCTCCTCGAGCGCCCCCTTGCCGCACACGCCGCACGACGACGTGGTGTAGAAGCGGCGCGCGCTCATGTCGCGCCTGAGCGGTCCCCGCACCTCGATGATGTTGTTGGCGAAGTCGTCGGTGAGACCGGCCGGCCGGGGTCCGTCGATCAGGCCCTCGCCGTGCAGAAACCCGAGCGCGAGCTCCTCGTCATGTCCCGGGGTACGCATCGTCACGGCGAGCGGCTCACCGTCAACGCGGATCTCGAGTGGCTCCTCGACGGCGACGACATCCTCGACGCCGTCGTGCTCGACCTTGGCATAGGTGCTCGCCATCACACCCAAGCTTAGGGAGCGAGCCCACGGTCCAAGGTCGCTACGAGCCGAGCGAACGTTTCGTCGAGGTCGAGCTTGAGCGCAAATCCGCCGCTCAACTCAAGCGAAACGAAGCCGTGCAGGGCGGATCGGACGACTCGCACGGCGTGGATCTCGTCATCACCCTTAAGCCCGTAGCCCTGCAGCGCGGCGACGACGGCATCGACCGGCGCGCGAAGCACATCCGGGTCGGCGCCAAAGCTTGGAGCGCGCTCCACCGCCGAGTACACACCCGGGCGCTCGGTGGCGAACCCTCGGTATGCATTGGCAATCGCGGCGAGCGCCTCCTGACCGGACAGTCCGGACGCCGCCCTGGTCAGCCGCCGCCCAAGCTCCTCCGCGCCGCGTTCGGCGATCCGTCGCCGCAGGTCGTCGAGCCCCTCGACGTGGGCGTAGAGCGACGGCGTGCGCATCTTCATGTGCTTGGCGAGCCGGGCGAGCGTCAGCTGATCGAACCCGAACTCGTCCGCCACCATTCCCCCGTATGTGACGACCCACTGGGTGTTGTACCCAGAGCGCCCCATCACCCGCCCGCGCTTGCGATCGCGCGGTCCATTGCCGCGCCGGGCTGTCGGACGGCGCCGCCGTGGCCAACGACGAGGAGCGTCGGGTCAAGCGCCCTGAGCGCGCGGGCGGACTCGAGATCCTTGCCTCGGTCCCACGTCGCCATCGTGGCGAACGGGAAGCGCCAGTAGTAGTGATTGCTGACCTGGGGACCGCCGACGGTCGTGAACGTGTCGCCGGCGATGAGCGACCGGTCACGAGTGTCGAGGAACGCGCTGTGTCCGGGAGAGTGGCCCGGTGCGGCCACGACCTCGAGGCTGCCGACGCGGTCGCCCGGCTGCAGCCGCACGTCCGGGGTCGTCTTCAGCTTCGGCCAGCTCCCCGGCAGCTTGCCCTCGACGACCTTCTCGCCGGCGTGGATGCGCGCGTCGAGTTCCGGCATGAGCACCTCGACGGAGTCGCCCAACTTCGCCTTCAGCGCGTCGAGCGAGCCCACATGGTCACCGTGACCGTGGGTGAGGGCGATCCGTGTGATCACGCCCCCCGCCGCCGCTGCGAGACGGATGTAGTCGTCCGTCCCGCCGGGTATGCCGGTGTCGATGAGCGTGAGCCCATCGTCTTCCCGCACGAAGTACGCGTTGACAAATCGCAGACGGGTGAGCTGGGTGAGGTTGTCGGTGACGGGGGTCGTGCGCATTGGGTTCCTTTCGCGATCCGGCCAAAACCTAGTTGGTATAGGTTATAACCTAACACCAATAGGTTTTCAAGCTCGCGAGATGACGACCCCCCTCGGCTGACCGAGGTGAGCACCGATGCGGTGCGCCTCGGCCTCGATGGCACGCTCCGTGGCCGCATCTGCCGGTTCCTCATCGAACAGCCGCACGCTCAGGGCATCGCCGTCGGCGTCCCATACGCCGATGACTCGTCCGCCACGGACGACTACGGGTGAGATCCAACCCGCGGTCTTACTCACCGCGGAGCGCCGCTCCGGTGCGACCACCCGCGGATCGTTCGTTCCCGGCCCGAGCACCGCCTGGTCGAACCCGGGGAGGAGGCGGACCGTCGACGACGGTGGGGTGGCGTGGAGTTCGTCGAGGTCGTCGGCGCACGCCCACATGGGCTCGCCCTCGACATCGACCGGCGCGAGCACCCCCTCGGCGTGCAGATCCCTGAACCAGCCGCGCAGCTGCGTCTTTCGAGACCGGCCACGCGTGAGCCAGGCATCGAAGGTCTCCGGCCGGGCCGGGCCGTACGTGCCGAGATACGCCGGGATGGCAACCCGCGCGGCGATGTCGGGCGCAGGGATACCGCCCCAGTCGGTGAGCCACGACTGCGGGCTCGTGAACGTCACCCGGTTTGCGCGGCTCGGGCCGTTGCACAAAAGCCCCATCCACGCCAAGGGCTTGAGCAGCGCGCTCCAGCCGGAGCGCAGGTGCTCGTCCAACTCGCGATGGCCGGCGCGCGCCGCGACCTCTTCGATCAGTTCGTCGCGCTCGAGCACCCGGCCGTCGAGGACCTCGGCCACGGTCGCTGCGAGCAGCGCGATCTCCTGCGGCCCAACTCCGAAGTTCCGTTGCCACGACGGCTGCTCCCACGTGCGAATCGCCCCCACGAGGGACAGGAACGCGCCGGCCTGGTCCGGGGCGAGCACGTGCAGGGTTCCGCGCATCGCCCAGGTCCGGAACACGGTTCGGTCGCGAAGGGCACCGGCGAGGGTGGCCGGCTGCGGGGGGTCTTGGCGGACCGCGACGGCAAGGCCCGCCGCCGACGGGACCTGGGCCTGCACTCCACACAGAGCGCGAACGACGGTGGGTGCGCTCACCGATCCAACCGGGTCAAGGAGCTGCCGGCGGAGCCGCCAGGCAAGGATCCGGTCCCAGGTCAGGGACCGCGACGTCATCCGGCGAGCCGATGCCGTCCAGACGACATCTTCACGTACCGCCCGACCCGTGCCATCGGGCGTGACGCTACACGTTGAGGGCCGGCTCCGCGGTCAGTTCAACCTCGAACGGCTGCGCTTCGTGGAGCACCCGGTGGATGGCCTCCGGGGGCATGGAGAACACGGAGTCCGCCCCGATCGTACGCGAGCGTGGCGGGCCACCGAGGGTCAGCCGATCCTCCCGCACGTTTCCGGAGATCACCGCGATCGCCGCCGCGGACTCATCGTGATCGTGAAAACCGGTGTCCTGATCCTCGCTCCAGCAGATGACCCACGCGTTGACATCGGTGTCGTCCCAGATCTGCTCATACACCCGGGCGTCGCCGGAGTGCCGGACGAGGTGGCGCCACCGGTCGGGACTCGCGACGAGTGAGCCGACGAACTCCTCGAGTTCCTGCACCGACAGGCTCATGCCGGTACTCCGAGCGGCTGGATGACCCGAGTCCCGTTGCGGATGATCGCCGGCGCCAGCCCGGCGGGGCGGGGCTCGACGACCGGTCGGTCCGAGGACGGTGGTCAGGCCGCCTGCCCGTCGGACGAACGGGAAACGGTCCCGACGCTCAAGCGCGTTGAGCAGCGATTCGGTCCAGATGTGTTGGTGGAGGTCGATCCGCATTGACACTGGCTCCCCAAGGGCCTTCTACACTAACTCGATTGAGTTTAGCAAGATGCCGAGCATGAGCGTCACCACGGCTCGGCCGCGCCCCTCCGAAAACAAACTCATGCGTCACGCGGCCCCAGACTGGGAAGCACCGTCTCCAGGGAAAGGAGGGAGGTGACTAGATGCTCCTCTTACTAGCAATCGTTTTGCTGATCATTGCGATCGCCGGCGGCGTGATCATTCACCCCATACTGTTCGCCATCGCGATTCTCGCGCTCGTGGTGTTCTTCAGCGGTCGTCGCGGCGCCCTGGGCTGACGGCCCGGCTCACGATGGAGGGGCCAGCCCGGGTGGGAGCGGGCTGGCCGGGAACGACGACGGGGCCGAGGAACGAATCCCCGGCCCCGCAGAAGGAGAGGAATTGCGTTAGGCCTTCGGGCAGCTGGCGAGGGCCTGCTGCTGGGCGGCCTGCGGGACCGACTGCTTGACGATCTCCTGGCAGACCTGAGCGGCAGCCTTGAGGACGCCAGCCTCGTTGCCGGACGCGGCCTGATCGCACAGGCCCGACAACTTCGCCTTGGCGTCGGCCGAGATATTCGGTGCGGCGGCGATCCGCTGCTTGCACGCGGCGACGGCGGCCTTCACCGCCGGGTTGTTGGCAATCGCCGAGCCGCCCGAGGGGGCGGCGGAGGACGAGGCGCTGCTGGACGACGCTGCGGCAGTCGTGCTCGAGCTGGTCGCGGGAGCCGACGACGAGGACGCCGTGCTGGAGGAGGAGCTGCTGCTTCCGCATCCGCCAATGAAGGCGGCGACCGCGAGCAGCGCCGTGAGTGTCTTGATCATGGCCGACACCCTAGCCGTCATCGCCGCAACGTTCAGTGTCGGTTGAGGCTCGGTTCAGTCCCACCATGTCGCAAACAGCGACAAAACGCACCGGGTTCCGGCGCGACGACGGCGGGTCAGGCCACCGCGGGCGCGAGCTCTGATCCGAGCAGCGCGACGGCATCGAGGTCGTCGTGAGCGAGGTGCTGGCACATCACCCGGCTCACGCCGGCATCGCGCAGCGCGAGGAGCTGTTCCTGTGCCTGCTCCACGGTGCCGACAATCCACCCGTTCGGCACGGCCTCCAGGAGGCTCGGATTGCCGCTGAGCTCGGCGACGTGGGCCCGGCGCCGTGTGAGTTCGGCGTCGTTCTCACCGATGATCACGCCGGTCATCACGGAGAACGGGATCGGGTCGCGGCCCCGCTCAGCGCACGCGGCGTCGACGCGGGCGCGACGTTCACGCACCTCGTCGACCGTCGGAAAGACGGTGTTGTACTCGTCCGCGTAGTCGGCGGCGAGTCCGGCGCTGCGGGGGCCGGCGAGGCCGCCCATGATCAGCGGCGGCCCAGGGCGCTGGACCGGCTTGGGTTGGGCGACGAGATCACGGAGCTGGTAGTGACGGCCGTCGAAGCTGAACGGGGCGTCCGCCCAGCTGCCCCGGATCACCTGGAGCTGCTCCTCCAGGATCTCCATCCGAATCCGCGTCGGCGGGAACGGAAAACCGTACGCCGCGTGCTCCCGCTCGTGCCAGCCCGCTCCGAGGCCGAGCTCGACGCGACCACCGGAGACGTGGTCGGCCGTCACGACCAGCTTCGCGAGCGCCGATGGATGCCGGAAGGTCGCCGGCGAGACGAGCGTCCCGAGGCGCAGCGTCGTCGTGACGGCGGCGAGCGCGTTGACCGTCGCCCACGCATCGAGAGCGCCACGCTCCGGATGGGCGCCGTCGAGGTTGAGGTAATGGTCGGAGCGGAACAGCGCAGGAATTCCGTGGGCCTCACACGCCTGCGCGAGCGCCACCCATTGCGGCCAGCTGACGCCCTCCTGCCCCTCGATCATCAAGCAGAGTTGCATCCCGCTCACAACATCACCACGGTCCGCCCGCCGGAACGGATGAGGGCCTCGAGCTGTGAGCGGCCGCCGCCGATCACCGGCCCGCCGTGGGCGAGGAGCACGTGCTCGAAGTCGAGCTCGCGCACGGCCCGCTCGAAGGACTCAAGCAGTCGCCGCTTCGTCCCGGACGGGTCGTCCATCAACGAATCCGGGACGAACCCAAGCTCGCCGTCCGGCCCGCGGACGAGGCCGTCGGCGAACCAGATCGCGCGGGCAGGGGCGAGGTAGAGCGCCATGTCGTCGGGGCAGATGGCGTCGATCTCGAACGCGAGCAGGCCGCCCGGCAACGTCTCGCCGGGCTCGTAGGCGCTCACCGACTCGCCGTGGGTGAACTCGTGCATGCCGGCGCTCACGCACAGCACCGGGCAGCCGTAGCGGGCGGCGAGCTCCCCGCTGTGGCGGTAGTGATGGCGGTTGGAGAGCACGATCGCGCGGGGCGGCGTGGGCCGGTCGGCGAACCACTCGATCCCGACGCCCGGCGGCGCCAGCGGGTCGATGAGTACGCCGGCCTCGTCCAGCCAGTACGAGGACACCTCCATCCCGATGTTCGGGTGGACCGCGGTCCAGTGGTAGACGCCGGGGAGAACCTCGCGCACGGGTTCAAGCCTATCCATCACCCACGCCGGGGCCACGGATGTGGATCGACCGATGAGTTTTCGCTGCGGCGAATGTCACATCTATTCG
This sequence comes from uncultured Solirubrobacterales bacterium, assembly GCA_963850335.1. GTDB lineage: Bacteria > Actinomycetota > Thermoleophilia > Solirubrobacterales > Solirubrobacteraceae > Palsa-465. The sequence goes on from CAWKKY010000008.1 coordinate 68,887, forward strand.
ACCCGTGGCGTCGTAGAACACATATAACGCCCGCCGCCGTTACCCGACCCCTGTCCACGATGATCTCTTCCGACCACGCCGCCGCCGATTTCACGCTGCCCCCGCTCGAGCTGCGCTCGCTGGCGCGGCGCGCGATCCTCCCCGCGCTGTTCGGCGCCGTCATCGCCGCGTTCGTGGTCGTCGGGGGCCACCGCATCGGCGCGATTTCATCGGTCTTGCATCGGGCGCTCGGGGTGAACGCCGTGTGGACCGCAGCCGGGATCGCGTTTGAGGGCGTCTCCATCGCCGGCTACATCGCCCTGCTCGCGTTCGTGGCGGGCCGGGCCAGCTCTCGGATCGGGACACGGGAGAGCGCCGAGATCGCGCTCGCCGGAACGGCCGCGACTCGGCTGCTGCCGACCGCCGGGGCCGGCGGAGCGGCGCTGACCGTGTGGTCGCTGCGGCGCTCCGGGTTGACCGCGGCCAGCGCGACTCGCACGCTGCTCGCGTTCCTCGTCGTCCTGTATTCGATGTTCCTGCTCGCGATCGTGCTCGCCGGCGCGCCACTGGCGGTCGGGCTCGTCCCGAACGACGGACCCTTCGTGCTGAGCGCAGTGCCGGCCCTGGCGGCGACGCTCGCAATCGCGCTTGCGCTCGGCCTGGCGCTCCGCGCCCGCTCGGGGAAGGCGGCGCTGATCGGCGGCGCAGTGCGAGACGCGGTCGCCCTCATCCGTTCCCGGGATGCGCGTCTGGCGGGCGCGCCTGCGTACTGGGCGTTCGACGCGGCCGTGCTGTGGTCGATGCTCCACGCGTTCGGCCACGCGCCGTCTGTCGCTGTTGTCGTCCTCGCCTATTTCGTCGGGCAGGTGGCGAACACGCTGCCGCTCCCAGGCTCGGTGAGCGGCGGGATCGCCGGCGTGCTGATCGCGTTTGGCGTCCCGGCAGCGGTGGCGCTCCCAGCCGTCCTCGCGTACCGGACGATCGCGGTGTGGCTGCCGGTGCCGCTCGCGGTGGCCGCGCTGTCCCGGCTGCGGCGGACGATCAATCGCTGGAGCGCCGAGGACGAGGCCGGGTCACCCGCCGCGCTCACGGACGACCTCGCTGGCGGCCTTGTCGTCACGCAGACCGAGGTACCGCGGATGGCGCAGCCGACCGTGGCGCGTCCACTCGGTGAAACCGACCTCGGCGACGAGCGCCGGGGCGACCCAGGTCACGTCGCGTTCACGGATCGACCCGGGGTCGTCGAACGGGGAGCGGTCGGAGCGCAGTTTGCGCATCTGCGCGGCGAGTTCACGGAGCGTCGGCTCGTCGAATCCGGTGCCGACCTTGCCGGCGTACCGCAGCCGGTCGCCGTCGAAGTATCCGACCAGCAGCGCGCCAAATTCGAGCCGCGAGCCCCGCGGCGCCGTGTAGCCGCCGATCACAAGCTCCTGCCCGTGCTCGCACTTGAACTTGAGCCAGTCGCGTGAGCGGGCGGACGAATACCGGCTGTCGGCGCGCTTGGCGATGAGTCCCTCCCAGCCCTTGCGGCAGGCCTCGCGGAACAGTTCCTCGCCCACACCGTTGCGGTGAGGTGTCAGGCGGATCCCATCGCCGAACGACAGCGCGTCGCGCAACAGCGACTTGCGCGCCCGCAGCGGCAGCGAGCGCACGTCGTAGCCGTCAAGCCAGAGGATGTCGAAGACGTAGTAGAAGACCGGGACCGGGCGCTGGTGGCGCTGGGCGAGCAGTGTGAAGCTCGTCTGTGATCCCTGAAAGGCGACGATCTCCCCGTCGACCGCGAACTCGCTGCCGGTCTGGGCGCATAGCGCGTCGGCGATCTCGGGATAGCGCGTGTTCTGGGAGAGGTCGTTGCGGGACAGCAGCCGCACTGCGTCGCCCGAGCGAATCGCGAGACAGCGCACGCCGTCAAGTTTGCGCTCGAACATCCACTCCGGATCGCTGAACCGCTCATCGGTGAGTACCGCCTTCATCACGGCGGCGTGGCTGGGCGGCGGCGCCGCCGAGATCAGCTCCCGCTGCTGCGCGGTCAGGCGGTCAAGCGGACTGCTCAAGGCTCACGGGTACCCGCCGAGGATGCGGTCAAGCTCCGCCAGATCGTCGTCGCTCGGCGTCCACGTCGCCGCAGCGGCGTTCGCCCGCACCTGCTCGGGCTTGGTCGCTCCCGCGATCACGGAGGACACGACATCATGCGCGAGCAGCGCCCCGAGAGCGACGGCGAGCAGCGACAACCCGCGCGCCTCCGCGAACCCTGTCAGCGCCTCGAGTTGGTCGAACTGCTGCGGCGTGGCCACACTGTCGCGGCCGGCCAGCCGCGTACCGGTGGGGGCATCCTCGCCGCGGCGGTACTTGCCGGTGAGCAGTCCGGACGCGAGCGGGAAGAACGGCACGAAGCCAAGCCCGAGTTGTTCGCACGCCGGCAGCACCTCGCGCTCGGCCTCGCGGACGAGCAGGCTGTACTCGTTTTGGATCGCGGCGAATCGGGTGAGCCCCTGCTCGACCGCGACCGTCTCCGCCGCCTCGATCTCGGCGGCGCTGAAGTTCGAGGCACCGATGGCCCGGACCGTTCCCGCGGTGACGAGTTCATGGAGCGCACCGAGCGTCTCGGCAATCGGGGTCTCGCCGTCCGGGCGGTGGTACCAGTAGACGTCGATCACGTCGGTGCGGAGCCGGCGGAGACTGTTCTCGACCGCCTGGCGGATGTAGTCGCGTGATCCACGCGGCCCCTTGCCGTCACCCATGTCCATGCCGAACTTTGTCGCCAGCACGACCTCATCGCGCCGCCCATCCAGCACGCGGCCGAGCTGCTCCTCGCTCTCGCCACGGCCGTAAATGTCCGCGGTATCGAAGAACGTGACGCCGGCGTCGAGCGCGGCGTCGACGACCGTCCGCGTGTCGTCGAGTGCGAGCCGGCGGCCGAAGTTGTTACAGCCGAGTCCGACGATCGTGGTCGGCAGGCCGTCGCGGCCGAGCGGGCGGGTCGGGAGCGGGCTCATCGCGCAGAAATCTAACGCAGCGCCGACATCACCCGTCGGCGGTGCAACCGCGTGCCACCGGGCGTCGGACGGGTAGGCTCCGACCCTCGGCGGAGCCAGCCGCCGATTAACTGCACATGTCCAACGGCGCCCAGGCACTCATCCGCACGCTCGTCGACTCCGGCGTCACCGCGTGCTTTACGAACCCCGGAACCTCGGAGATGCATTTTGTTGCGGCGCTCGACGCGGTCCCGGAGATGCGCGGCGTGCTGGCGCTGTTCGAGGGGGTGGCCACCGGAGCGGCAGACGGTTACGCGCGGATGAGCGACCGGCCCGCGGCCACGCTGTTGCACCTCGGACCTGGACTCGGCAATGGGTTGGCCAACCTTCATAACGCCCGGCGGGCGAAGGTGCCGGTCGTCAACGTCGTCGGCGATCACGCGACCTACCACGCGCAATACGACGCGCAGCTGCAGTCGGATATCGCGACCGTGGCCCGCAACGTCTCGACGTGGGTGCGGACCTCGACGAGCCCGCAGACGGTGGCGACCGACGCGGCGGAGGCGGTGGCTGCCTCGCTCGGCCCGCCGGGGCAGGTGGCGACGCTCATTCTCCCGGCGGATGTGTCCTGGGGCGAGGGTGCCGCGCCCGCTCGGCCCGTGCCCCGCGCGACCCCGCCGCGACCATCGCCGGAAGCGGTGGAGGCGATCGCCCACGCCCTGCGGAGCGGCGGGCGCACCGCGCTCCTGCTCGGCGGACGTGTCCTGCGCGAACCGGGGTTGCTGGTGGCGGCGCAGATCGCCGCCCTCACCGGCGCGACGCTCCTCGCCGAGGTGTTTCCCACTCGGATCGAACGCGGCGCGGGGCTCCCGGCGGTCGAGCGGCTCGCCTACGTCCCCGAGCTGGCGATGGTGCAGCTCGCCGGCCTGAGACATCTCGTCCTCGTCGACACCAAGCCGCCGGTGTCATTCTTCGCCTACCCGGGCAAGGAGAGCTACCTCGTGCCTGATGGCTGCGAGGTTCATGAGCTCGCCGCGCCGGAAAGTGACGCGCTCGGCAGCCTCGAGGCCCTGCGCGACGCGCTCCGGGCCGGCCTGGGCGCCCAGACCTTGACCGGGGCGCCGACGCTTCAGGCGCCCGTCCCCGTGAAGGCACCCCACGGTGCGCTCACCGCCGAGAAGGTGTGCGCGGCCGTCGCCTCCGTGCTGCCCGAGGGCGCGATCGTCTCCGACGAGGCCCAAACGTCCGGTCTCACCTTCGCCGCGGCCACCGCGGGCGCGCCGAGGCACGATGTGCTCGCGCTCACCGGCGGCGCCATCGGGCAGGGACTGCCGGTCGCCGTCGGCGCCGCGATCGCCTGCCCCGACCGACCGGTGCTCGCGCTCGAGGCCGACGGGTCGGCGCTGTACACGATTCAGTCGCTGTGGACGATGGCCCGTGAGGGTCTCAACGTCACGGTGCTCGTGTTCAACAACCGCTCCTACGGGATCCTCAATGTCGAGCTCGCGCGCGTCGGCGCAAAGGCCGCCGGACCGAAGGCGAAGTCCCAGCTCGACCTCAGTCGCCCGGACGTCGACTTCGTCGAGCTCGCGCGTGGCCTCGGCGTGCCCGCGACCCGGGTCGACTCGGCGGAACATCTGCTCAGCGAGCTGCGGCGGGCGCTCGTCGAGCCCGGGCCACACGTCGTCGAAGCGGTGATCCCCACCGTGTTCAGCGACCGCCAGCTGCGCGTGATGCCGCATGCGCTCCGCGCGCTCACCGCGCTGCCGAGGCCGCTGGCGGCGGCCGTCAAGCGTCGGCTGTACCCGTAGCCGCCGGCCGGCCGGTAGCGTTCGCGAGCATGAGCACGACTACTGACCCAATCGCCCGCTTGCGCGAGATGATCGGTGTCCAGCGCGGACCGGGCGAATGGCGCACGGTTTCGCAGGAGGACATCGACGCCTTCGCCGAGATCACGCACGATCACCAGTGGATCCACGTCGACGTCGAGCGCGCCAAGCGCGAGTCCCCGTTCGGCACCACGATCGCCCACGGGAACCTGACGCTCAGCATCATTGACGGCCTCCGCGAGGAGATCTCCGCCCGCGACGCGTCCGACCTCGAGGGGATCGCACTCGGCGTCAACATGGGCTGGAACCGGGTTCGCTTCCCGGCGCCGGTTCCGGCGGACAGCCGCGTCCGCATCACGGGCGAGCTCGTCTCCGTCGAGGAGAAGGGCAACGGCTGGTGGGAGATCGTCGACAAGTTCACCGTCGAGATCGACGGCGGCGCGAAGCCGGCGTGTGTGGCCGAGAGCGTCGGGCGCGTCCTTCTGCGCACCGACTGACCTCAGTCTCAGACTGCCAGCCGGCCGAGAGCGCCACAGCGTGGGAGCGCAATCGCCGCAACGGCTCCGGCCGGCTGACGCTTGATCACAGTGAGCCGTTTGGGTCGTCCGCGCATCGCCGCGGCCAACCATCCCCATCACGGTAGGTCGCGCACACGCGCGCGTAATCGGCGAACTTCCCTCGTCGTCGGTCCGTAGTTCCGCCGGTTGCGTGCGCGACACTGGCGCTGCGTAGTGCTCCGCATCGTCGGCAGCAGTTTCTCGCGTCGGGATCAGGGGCCACCCACAGGGCGTCGCAGCAGAACCACTGAACCCACCCGTTCGTCCTCAAGCCGCCGCGCGGCGGATCCGATTACGGCGAACAAGCAATGGACGCTCGTGCCGGGCGTCACCAATACGTCCGGCGCAGTTCCGAGCAGGCTGCCGAGGCGATCCGCAGTCTCGCCGCGACCTCCGACCAGATCGGCGCCATCGTCGGCGCGATCACCGGAATCGCGCAGCAGACAAACCTGCTCGCACTCAACGCCGCGATCGAGGCGGCCCGCGCCGGCGAGGAGGGACGCGGATTCGCCGTCGTCGCCGAAGAGGTGCGCGAGCTCGCCGAGTCAAGCGCTGAGGCCACCCGCCAGATCACGGAGCTCATTGCCAAGGTTCAGGGTGAGACTCAACGTGCGGTATCTGTCGTCGAGGAGGCGGCGCGCGGGACCGAGGGTGGCGTGGCGACGGTTGAGCAGGTCCGTGCGGCATTCGAGGCGATCCGCAGCGAGGTCCAGGAGATGGGCGACCGGGTCACGTCGATCGCGACGGCCGCGGAGACCGCCGCCGGCCACGCGGGCGCGATGCAGGACGACGTCAGTGAGGTCGCAACGGTCGCCGAGGCGGCAGCAGCCTCAACGCAGCAGGTGTCCGCATCCGTGCAGCAGACGGCGGCCACCTCCGAGGAGAACGCCGCGTCGGCGGAGGAGTTGGCACGGACGGCCGACCACCTCGAGGAAGCGGTCAACGCATTTATGTTGTCCGAATAATTACCGTTGAAGTACGCTTCAGCACAGCCTCGACTGGCCGAAGTTCTTATATATGGGACCTGCCCGGCGCATACGGGGCCACGCGGCTGCCCTGCCTTGGCGCCAACTGCTCACCATCGCCGCCGGGATCGTGGTCATCGCTGCCATGGTCACCATCGCCGAGACCGCCCGGCGCGATGAGGAACGCCATCAGCGCATCCAGGTGCTTGTCCAGCAGGTGCAGGCGACGAGCAGCGCCCTCGGCGAGTTCGCCTGGGAGGCGGTCGCCGAATCGAACGTCGGTGGCCGCGAGAACAAGCTCAACCCCGGCACCGTGCTCAACCAGGGCCTGCGGATCTGGAGCTCCCTCAGTTCGTCGATCACCGCCCTGCGTGCGGCAGACCAGAGTCCGCTGACTCGGGCCCTGCTTGGTGACGCCAACCGGCTGTACTCGGCCGGCCTGGCGATGCTGCCGGTGCTCAATCACAGCCCGAACCCCAGGAACGGCTTTGGGAAGGCCCGGGTCGTGTTCACCCCGACGCTCGACGCGCTCGACCGCGACTCCGCTCGCGCGTCCGCGGCTCAGCAGGGCGTGGCGCGTTCCGCGGCCTCCCGCGCCGGCGTCGCGTACTTCGCGTCGCTGATCGTCGGACTCGTCCTGCTCGTCCTGCTCGGCCTCCAGCTGTATCGGATCACCCGTCGCGCGATCATTACCGAGGAGCGGCGATCACTGGAGCGGCGTACCGAGGAGCGGGTGCGGGCGCTCGTCGAGAATTCGAGCGATGTGATCACCGTCGTCGCGCCGGACCTCACGGTCCGCTGGCAATCGCCGTCGGTGGCCCGAACCCTTGGGCTGACCGTGGAGGACGTCATCGGGCGTCGGGTCACGAGCCTCGTGCATCCGGACGACGCCCCCGGCCTGGCGAAGCAACTTGCGGCGGTGACGAACACTGGGGCCTTGGTCACCGAGACGGTGCGCTTCCGACACGCGGACGGTGGCTGGCGCCACCTCGAGGTCGTCGCCGAGAGCCGGCTGAGCGATCCCGCGATCGAGGGCGTCGTGCTCAGCATGCGTGACATCAGCGAGCGCAAGGGCCTCGAGGATGAGCTGCGCCGGCGCGCGTTCCACGATTCGCTGACGGGCCTCGCCAACCGCGCGCTGTTCGAGGACCGGCTCGCGCACGCCCTGGCTCGGGCGCGGCGCCAGGAGCACCCGGTCGCGGTCCTGTTCCTCGACCTCGATGACTTCAAGACGATCAACGACAGTCTCGGCCACTCAAGCGGCGACGAGCTGCTGCGGGCCGCGGCGACGCGGATCGCCGATGTGGCCCGGATCACGGATACCGCGGCGCGCCTGGGTGGCGACGAGTTCGCGGTGCTCCTCGAGCTGATCGACGGCGACGGGGACGCCGAACTCGTCGCGCGCCGTCTGCTGGAAGAGCTCGCCCCGCCGATCACGGTTGGCGACCGCGAACTGCGCGTGGGTGCCTCGATCGGCGTCGCCGTCAGCGACGGCGGACTGACCGTCGACGAGCTCCTTCGCAACGCCGACACCGCGATGTACGTCGCCAAAGAGGCGGGCAAGGGCACGGTCCGCGTGTTTGAGGCCGGGATGCACAAACGTGTGCTCGACCGGCTCGAGCTGAGCGGCGAGCTCCAGCGGGCGATCGAGACCGGCGAAATGGAGCTCGACTACCAGCCGATCGTCGAGCTCGAGCACGGCCGGATGGTCGGCTGCGAGGCGCTCGTCCGCTGGGCGCACCCGGTGCGGGGGCGTCTGTCTCCAGCGGAGTTCATCGATCTCGCCGAGGACACGGGTCTGATCGTTCCGCTCGGCGCCTGGGTCCTTGATTCCGCCTGCGCCCAGGCGGCGGCGTGGGAGCGCCAGTTTGCGGACTTCGATCTCACGGTCAGCGTCAACGTCTCCACTCGTCAGCTCCGCGATCCCTCGTTCCCGGGAGCAGTCGCCCGCGCGGTTGAAGAGCATTCGCTCGAGCCGGGTCTGCTGACGCTCGAGATCACCGAGAGCCTGCTGCCGGACGACAGCGACCGGATCATCGCGCTGCTCAACAACCTCAAGAACGTCGGCGTGCGCGTCGCGGTTGATGACTTTGGAACCGGTTACTCGGCGCTGTCACGTCTCCAGGCCTACCCGGTGGACGTCCTCAAGATCGACCGCTCGTTCGTGACCGGCATGGAGCACGACGCCGGCAAGGCGCAGCTCGTGCGTGGCATCGTCAACCTCGCTGACAGTCTGCACCTGAGCATCGTCGCGGAGGGAATCGAGCGCTACGGTCAGCTTGAGCGGCTGCGGCGCATGCATTCTCCGCTCGGACAGGGTTACCTGTTCTCCCCGCCGGTCAGTCCGAGCACGATCGAGGGGCTGCTCCGCAGCGGACGGCCGTTGATCGAGGATGCCCCGCCGCTGACTCGCGCCGCCGCCGGGTAGGAGGCCGTCAAAGCGGCGTCGCCTCGGGGTTCACGAGAAGCAGCTGCTCGCCAAATGACGGCATCTACACCGTGTGCGGCTCGACCACACCTCCGTTAGACGTGCTGCACCGTCGCCCACGTCGCAGCCGCGATTCCGGCGGCGAGGGCTGCGTCTGCGCGTGCGTCGTACGGGTACGTCGCGACGTGCATGGCGATCGTCCGCTCGGTCCCCCACGCGATCCAGGTCGCGGTCGTACTCGCGCGGTCGCGCTCCGCCTCTCCGCCGGCCTGGCCGCGCGCCGCCTGCTCGCGGTACTCCTCGATCAGCTCGGCGACCGTCGGCTCGAGGCTCTCCCGCGTGCTGCCCGGGTCACGCACCCAGTCTGCCGCGACCGTGAACAGGCGCAGCGTCGCGGACTCGGTGAGGCGAATGAGGAGCGACGCCTTGTCGCGGAAGTGACCGTAGAACGTCGTGCGGGCCATGCCGGCCTCGGCGGCGATCCGCTGTACGCCCAGCGAGGTGAACGACTCGCCGCCGGCGAGCAGGTGCTCGACCGCCTCGAGCACCTGTTGCTCGACGATTGCCCGGTGGCTGTCGTCTCTAGCCGGGCGGGTGACGGACGGCATTCACGATCGCTGGTTGCGGTTCCATTCGATCCAGCCGAGGCCGGCGCGGCCGTCGGCGGTCGCCACCCGGCACATCGCGCGGGGGAAGTGCGAGACGCGACCGTCGGGCGCCTCGAGTCGGAGCGCGCCGAAGGCCAGCGGCTCGATCGTGAGGGCGAGCTCGGGCTCTGGCTGCGTGACGGTGACCGTGGCGGACGAGATCAGCCCGTTGTCCTCCACCGTCTCGGTGTTCGACGCCCCGGCGATCTCGGTCACCTCGCCGTCGCGCTGGACATAGCCGACGCCGAAGCCCTCGAGCTCGGGGATCGTGACGACGTGAACGTGGGTGCCATCGTCGAGGTGCAACCCATTCCACATCCAGTCGTTCGCCCACCAGTCGCGGTTGCCCCACGAGTGATCGCGTTGACCCGGCCCGGACAGGGTGTGCTCCTCGTCCTCGATGCGCACGGTGCCCGTCACCCGGCAGGGGATCTCGTAGCGCGTCGCGACGCGCCACTGATACGGCGTGCCGGTCGTCTCCCACTCGAGATCGAGACTGACGTCGACCGGCGTCCCGGACTCGCCCCGCAGCGGTGCCGAGTGATCGTCGAACGACTGGCCGCTCGCCCGCAGTGTGATCCCGAAGTGCGCGAGCGGCTCGCGGCACTCCTGCGCGGCGTGAATCGACTCGTGGTCGATCGCCTGGGCGGGATCGCCGGCCTCAGGGAGGGGAGCCTGAGCATCGACGACGAGAATCGCCGGGCGCCCCGGGGCGACGATCGCCGCCGAGTACAGCGCGTGGTTCTGGTTGGGGATCCGCCCGACCCGCACGTAGACGCCGAGCGTGGCGTCGTCGGACACGGCGTCGAAGTACCAGCTCTCGTTCCAGGTCAGCTCGGGCCCAGGATCGTGGCTGCCCTCATCGGCCGGGGAGGGAACCAGCGCCGGCGGCTTGACGCCGGGCTCGGGCAGTAGCGACAGCGCGTCGAGGTCGAGCACCTGCTGGGCGGCGCGCTCGAGTTGAGTCATGAACATGTCGTCCCCGCGATCGGTGCGCACGACGACCATCGACGCGGCGATCGCCATCAAGAGACTGTGGAACGTCTGGCGTCGGTACTCCTCCCAACACGTCTCCCACGACAGGCCGGCAGCGCCGTGGGCCAGAAGCTCGTCGTGGTAGAGACGCACGAGCTCCTGCTCGTGGGCCCGCCGATCCTCGACTGCCAGGCCGCCACCGATGAAGTACGAGACGTCGAGCATCGCGGGGCCCCAGGACACGGTCTGCCAGTCGACGACGCGACAGCTTGCGTCATCGAACAGAAGGTTGTCGAGCCGGTAGTCGCCGTGGACGAGTCCAAGCGGGGCCCGCCGGTCCTCCGTCCAGGCGTCGACGGCCGCGACGAAGCGCTTGCAGACCTCCGCATGTTCCGGAGCGATCCGATTCTCATAGCGCTCGAGGAACCCCGGCAGCAGCATCTCGAGCAGCGCCTGGTTGAGCGGCGAGGGCTGGTTGAGCCACGGGGCGGCGCCGAGGTGCGGGTCGCCGAGCACCGGGGCGTGGGCCCGGGCCAGGGCGCGCAGGGCGACGCGCGCCTCATCCACTCCGCAGCCGGCGATCTGATCGCCCTGCCGCGCGCCGACGATGTCCTCGAGCACGAGCGTGAACCAGCCGTCACCGTCGATCGCCGCGTACCAGCATTTCGGCAAGACCTGCTCGATCCGGGCGGAGAGCTCCTGATAGAACGAGATCTCCCGCGCATACGCGCCCATGCCCTGTCCGGTCGCCCGGCTCATGGGATCCTCGGAGGCGAGCTTGACGACGACGGTGTCCTCACCGTCGAGGGTGACCCGATAGCACTGACTCATCTGACCGGTACCGATCTCCGCAACGCTCGTGATCGCGAGCCCGGGCCGCACCAGGACCGCGGACAACCACGCCTCGGTGATCTCGTCCTTCGTGCGGATCGGCGCCGGCGCGGCCACCTCGCCGTGGGCGGTCGACGGCGTCATGCTCCCTCCTTGTGGGCCGGGTCAAAGTCGGCACTATGCCCGACACCCTGGCGATGTCAAGCATGCGATCCTGTGGGGGCAATGGAGCTCGGCCGCTTCGGCATCTGGACCGCGTACCGCGCGATCGGCGAGGAGAACGCCGGTGCGGCCGCCCGCCTGGTCGAAGAACTCGGGTTCGGAACGCTCTGGCTCGGCGGCTCGCCGCAGGTGCCGGCCCTTCGGCCATTGCTGGCGGCGAGCGAGCGGCTCGTGGTCGCCACCGGGATCCTCAACGTGTGGGCGAGCGACCCGACCCAGGTGGCGGAGGACTTCGCCGCGCTCGACGCCGAGTTCCCGGGCCGGGTTCTGCTCGGGATCGGGATCGGCCACCCGGAGGCACAAGGCGAGTACACCAAGCCGCTGGCGGCCACGCGCGCATTCCTCGATGCCCTTGACGGCGCTCCCACGCCGGTCGGGCGAGACCGGCGCTGCCTCGCCGCGCTCGCGCCGAAGATGCTTGCGCTGTGCGCCGAGCGCTCCCTCGGCTCACACACGTACTTCGTCACCGTCGAGCACACGCGGTCGGCTCGCGCGGTGCTCGGCCCGACCGCGCTGCTCGCCCCGGAGCTCGCGTGCGTGCTCGACGAGGATGAGGCGAGCGCACGGGCGACCGCTCGGCGGTACGCAAAGCTCTACCTCGGGCTCAGCAACTACACGAATGCCTTGCTCCGATCGGGCTGGACCGAAGACGACCTCGTCGACGGCGGATCGGACCGGCTGCTCGACGCGGTGGTGCCGCACGGCGACGCCCGGGCGATCGCCGCCGCGGCATCCGAGCACGTGGCTGCCGGCGCGAATCACGTGTGCCTGCAGACGGTCGGGGTCTCCGGAGTGCCGCGCGCGGAGTGGACCGCGCTGGCGGGCGCGCTCGAGCTCGCGTAGTTATCGACGGTGGCGCGTCCCCTAATCGGTGAGGGGAACCGGGGTTGCGGCCCGCGGGAGAATCAGGTCATGATCACGGTCACCAGCGCACACGATTTTTCCACCACACTGACGCGGCTGCAGGACGCCCTGGCTCGCCGCGGGCTGACGGTCTTCGCCGAGTTCGATCACGCGGCGGCGGCCCGCACGGCCGGCCTGGAGTTGCCCGACGAGACGGTTGTCGTCTTTGGCAACCCGCGAGCAGGGACCCCGCTCATGCAGGACGATGCGCGTGTCGGCATCGAACTGCCGCTGCGCATGCTCGTGTGGGATGGTGGCGACGGGACCCGGCTCGGGTATGGCGACCCGCGCGCGCTCGTGAGCAGTTATGACGTCGGTGGGCACACCGAGACGCTCGACGCGATGGCGTCGCTGCTTGAAGGGCTCGCCGCCGACGCCGCCGGTTAGGTCGCGGGCTCCAATCCGCGTACGCGGGCCGCGTCAGCGCGGGGTAGTCAGCCCGCGGATTGGTCCTGCGCAGACCCCGCGCCGGAGCCGGGACTGACCGCTCGGCCGAGACTGCGTAACGCCCATCCCGCGGCAACGAGCATGAATCCACGGATGATGAACGCGATCCCGATCAGCAGGGCGAGGGTGGTGATCCCGATGCCGGGACTCGAAACGATCACGATCCCGGCAAGCATCTCGAGCGCCGCCAGCGCGAACGATGGTCCGCGAGCGCCGCGCTGACTGAACGTCCGAATCAGGCGCAACAGCCCGGCGACGAGCAGCCACAGACCGACGAGCAGCGCAATCGCCGTGAGCGCATGGGTCGGGTGGCGAATGAGGATCACCCCGGCGATCGCGGTGATGACGCCGAAGATCGCGATCAACGCCCGGTTCTCCTCGGCGTCGACGAGCGCCGAGGTGACCTCGACGATCCCGTCGATGAGGAAGAAGATCCCGGTCAGCACGGCGAGCGTGGCGAGACTGATCGACGGAACCGCGAGCACGACGATGCCGGCGATGACCCCCAGCAGCCCGAGCAGCGCGAGCACCCACCACGCCCGCGCCACCTCTGCGAACTCCGTCGCCGCAGCCTCGTTCATCTCGATGCGCGCCGGCACGCCGGGGAGTCTCGCTGAGCGCCGCCGTTCCGTCAACGTCGGGGACCGGAGCGGGGATACGATGAGCGCATGGTGCAGCGACCGGAGCGTCGGCTGATCCGGTGGACGGCCGGTGTTGGCGTCGGATGTGTGATCGCGGTGATCGCGCTTGCGGCGGGGCGTCTCGACGGGGCACCGGCACGAGCCGCAGGTCGCTCGCCCGTGATCAGCTTCTATTTCGGGCTGAAGCGCCCGGAGTCGAGCGCCGTGGCGGCGTTCTTCGCCGCTGAGCAACCTGGGAGCCGGAGCTACCGCCGATTTCTCAGTCCCGGCCAGATCGCCCACCGGTACGGCGCGGACGCCGGCACGCGGGTCGCGTTCACCCGCGCGATCCGAGCCCTGGGACTCACGCCCCGGATCGATGCCTCTGGGGTCTTCGCACGGGTGAGCGGAACGCCGCGGCAGCTCGGCCGCGCCTTCCACGTCCGCATCACCTCCCTGGTTCAGGACAACGCGACGTCGTATACGGCCGTCGGCCGACTCCGGCTCTCGCGGTCACTGCGTCCGCTCGTCCGCGAGGTGGTCGCGGCCTACGCCAAGACCGCACGGCCGCCCGGCGGCGTCGGCCCACGGCGAGGGCTTGGGGCGACACCGGCACCCGGCAATGCCGGGACCTGGACCGATGGCTGCAACGCGGCTCGGGCGACGGGCGCGTACAGCTTTGCCCAGGTCCGGCACGCCTACCGGCTTGACGCGGTTGGATCCGGAGCGGGCGGGACAGTCGCCATCCTCGGCGACCAGGAGAGCGTTGCCCCCCAGGACATCGTCGCCAACGCCCGGTGCTTCCATCTCCCCGCCGGGCGTGTGCACACCGTTTTCACGGACGGCCAGACGCGTCCGTTCGGCCGCGAGAGCTTCGAGCCGCAGGAGGATCTCGCGCTCGTCCGCGGGATGGCACCGCAGTTGCGTTCGGTCCTGCTCACCGGGGTGTGGGGCTCACCGAACCTCTGGTTCCTCGGTCCGGCAAAGCTGATGACGCTCGGTCGGTTGCCGGATGCCCTGACGATCTCCTACGGCTACTGCGAGCGGCAGTTCCTCGCCAGCGCGTCCGCGCGTCAGGGGTCGAGCCTGCTGGGCTCGATGTTCGTCCGCCTCGGTCTCGCCGGGGTACCGGTCTTTGGCTCGGCTGGCGACTCTGGCTCAACCTGCAACGGCGTGGCCATCCCGGGGGTGGCGTGGCCGGCGTCCTCGCCGTATGTGACCGTCGTCGGCGGAACCCGGCTCGTCCTCAACCGGGCCAACGATCGCACGGGCGAGGTCGTGTGGAACGACCTGAAATGGCTCACCCCGGACAACGGCGGAGGTGCGGGCGGCGGCGGCCTCTCGAGCTTCTACCTCCGGCCGCCGTACCAGCGCGGCATTGGCGTGGGCGGGACCCGCCGGGCGGTGCCGGACGCCGCCGTTCACGCGTCGATGCTTCCGGGCTGGCCGGTCGTCAACGCGGGCCACTGGATCGAGGACGCGGGGACGAGCTCAGCCGCGCCGTTGCTCGCGTCGGCGTTCGCGGTGATCAACGCGAGGCTGCGCGCCGCACACCGCACGCCGCTCGGGCCCGTGAATGGACTGCTCTACTGGCTGCGCCGCCACCGGCCGAGCACGATCTTTGATGTGGTCACCGGCGACAACCGGTACAGCCCGAAGGTCCCGGGACACCGGGCCAAGCGCGGCTACGACCTCGCGAGTGGGGTTGGCGTCCCGCGGTTTGACCGGATCATCGGGGCCCTCCCGGCCCGGGCCGGCTGAGGGTCTGTCCGGGGTCACCGATTGGTTCCGTAGTAAGTACGGTCGGGCGGCTGTGGACGATGCCGAGAACACTTGAGTACCGCTATCGCAGGGCTTCCCCAGGGACGAAAAAGATGCATCGGATCTCGCCCGCCAGCGCAGAGCTTGCCGCGCCCCGTCACCAACGGCGTCGGCCCACGCCGCCGGCGCTGCCGGCGCGGTCAGAGCTGTTCGTCGCGCGCCAGCCGATGTTCGACCGTCGGATGCGGGTCGTCGGCTACGAGCTGCTGTTCCGCGCCGGCTTCGTCGCGGAGGCCGCGGTCATCGACGATGTCGCCGCCACCGCCAACGTGATGCTTAACGTGTTCACCGAGATCGGTCCCGAGCGCATCCTGGGTTCGCATCCGGGTTGGATCAACGTCTCCCGGGACTTCCTGCTGCGCGGGTTGGCGAGCGTCGCGCCGCCAGGCATCGTCGGGCTCGAGATCCTGGAGGATCAGGTGATCGATGACGAGCTCATCGCCACCATCGCCGAGCTCAAGGAACAGGGATACCAGCTGTCGCTTGACGACTTTGAGTACAGCCCTGAGGCCGAGCCGCTGCTCGCACTCGTCGATGTGGTCAAGCTCGATGTGCTCGCGCTCGGACGGGAGAGCTTCTCCGAGCACGTGCGACGGGCTCGGCGACACGGACTGACCGTGCTCGCCGAGAAGGTCGAAACCCATGAGGACCATGAGTACTGCATGGCTGAGGGGTGCGATCTCTTCCAGGGGTACTTCTACCGGCGGCCGAAATTGTTCGCGCCGGCTCGCCTGAACGCCAACCGTGCGGCGCTCATGCAGCTGATCGCCGCGCTCCACGATCCCTACGCCGAGCTTCAGGAGCTTGAGCGTCTCGTCGCCCGCGACGTCGCGCTCAGCGTCCGCCTGCTCCGGTACATCAACTCGGCGTTCTTCGGACTGCACTGCGAGGTGACATCGATCGGGCAGGCGGTGGCACTCCTCGGGATCGAGAACCTCCAGCGGTGGGCGACGCTGACGGTGTTCGCGAGCATCGACGGCAAGCCGGCCGAGCTGACGATCACGGCGCTGACCCGGGGCCGGTTCTGCGAGCTCGCCGGGTCGCGCATCCGCGGCGCTGAGCCCTCGCAGCTGTTCACACTCGGCCTGTTCTCGGTGATCGAGGCTCTCCTCGACACGCCGATCGAGGAGGTCCTGAAGTCGATCCCGTTCCCTCAGCAGATGCGCGATGCGCTCGTCGCCCACGCTGGTGAGATGGGCCGGCTGCTCGACTGCGTGACCGCGCTGGAGACTGGCGACTTCCGCCGTGCCGACGAGCTCATCCCGGGCTGTGCCCGCGCCCACACCGAGGCGATGATCTGGGCCGACGAGGCCGCGGATCCGCTCCTCGGGAGCTGACGGCGTCGTTCCCTGCTGCACGCCCCGCGATCGAGCCGAAACGCAAGAAAGCGTCGCTCGTGGCCGTCGCTGACATGCGTTTTGGTCAATGCGGGCGTGCTCTCATGCGAAATGGCGACACCGTGCGTGACCCCGTCCGCGCGCTGTAGGGCGGACGCCGCCCGTCGGAGGCGGTCAGGCGCCGGCGGGTGGGCGTAATACGCTCAGGCTCGTGGACGAGAACACGGGATCGGTGCTCTCACCCGGGGGCCGGCGCCCGCCCTGGTCCCTCGGTGTGCTCGTGGCGGTTGCGCTCGTGGCGTTCTCCACCGGGCTCGTGTATCCGCTCAAGCAGGTGACGGCGGTCTCCTCGCTCGGCGTTGTCTACCTGCTGGCGGTCGTGATCGTCTCGGCGTTCTGGGGCGCATGGCTCGGGATCGCAACCGCCGTGATGAGCGCCGCGGCGTTCAACTTCTTCCACATCCCACCGGTTGGCCGATTCACGATCGCCGACAGCCGCAACTGGATCGCCGTGGCCACGTTCTTCGTCGCCGCGATCCTCACGAGCACCGTCAGCGAACGTGCGCGTTCACGGGCGATCGAGGCCGAGCGTCGTCGTGCGGAGGCCGACCTGACCTCGGAGATGGCGCAGCTCCTGCTGGCGCGGAGCGGCGTCGACGATGCGCTCGCGCTGATCGGCCGTCGTCTGGCGCAGATGTTCGAGCTGACGTGGGCGACGATCGCGCTCGATGAGCAGCGCGGGGATGCCCGCCGGACCGCTATCCCCCTGGTCGCCGGGGGCCGCCGTCTGGGGACGCTGCTCATTCCAGCGGCGATCCCACCGCGGCTGACCACCCGGGTGCGCGAGCGGATCGTGCCGACGCTGTCGGCGTTGCTCGCGATGGTGCTCGAGCGCGAGCGATTGGTCGCCGAGGCGGTCCAGACGGAGGGGCTGCGGCGCAGCGAGGCGGTGAAGACCGCCGTCCTGCGTGCCGTCTCCCATGACCTTCGCTCCCCGGTCACGGCGATGGTCGCGGCCGGCGCTGCCATGCGGGTAGCGGATCTCAGTCCGGCCGAGCGCGATGAGCTCGGCGGCCTCGTCGTCGACGAGGGTGCGCGGCTGGCACGCCTGATTGACGACCTCCTCGACCTGTCAAAGCTGGAAGCGCAGACCGCCGCCCCCCGGCTCGCGGAATGCACCGTCGAGGAGGTGATCGACGCCGCGCTCGCCGGGCAACCGCCCGAGGCACGGTTCGAGGTACGGATCGACCCGGATGTCCAACCCGTCCGGGCCGACTTCGTCCAGATCGAGCGGGTGCTGGCGAATCTGATGGAGAATGCCCGGCGATACTCAGATGGAGACCCGGTGATCATTCGAGCCCGCCCGGTCGGCGACCGCGTGATCGTCCGCGTGATCGATCAGGGTCCCGGAATCCCTGCCGCCGACCAGGAGCGGATCTTCGAGCCGTTCTACCGCGCCGACAGCGCCGTGGACAGCCACCCCGGCTCGGGCCTCGGGCTGGCGATCGCCAAGGGCTTCGTCGAGGCCAACGGCGGCCGCATCTGGGTCGAGTCGACTCCGGGGCAGGGGAGCACGTTCGTCATTGAGCTCCCCGCCGCCGACGGGTCCGAGGCGGCTGAGTGAACGGTCCGGGCGCGACCGGACGGCGGATCCTCGCCGTCGACGATGAGCTCCAGATCCTGCGGGCGCTCAAGGCGACGCTGCGCAGCCACGGCTACGAGGTCGTGACAGCGGCGACCATGGAGGAGGGACTCGACGCCGCTGCGCTCACCCCGCTGGACGTTGCGATCGTCGATCTCCTCCTGCCGGACGGCGATGGCATCGAGCTGGCTCGGCGGCTACGCGAGTGGAGTTCGATGCCGATCATCGTGCTCTCGGCCGTTGGCGATGAGGAGGAGAAGGTGAGGGCGCTCCGGTCCGGAGCCGACGACTACGTCACCAAACCGTTCAGTCCGGCCGAGCTCGTCGCCCGGATCGAGGCGGTCCTCCGTCGCACGGCCCCGGAGCCTGAGAGCGCGCTCGTCGAGGTCGCCGGGCTCGAAATCGACCTCGCTGAACACCGCGTCCGGCGCGATGGTGAGGAAGTTCACCTCACTCCAACCGAGTTCGATCTCCTGCGGGTGTTCGTGCGCAACCGCGGTCGTCTGCTGACCCACCGGATGCTGCTCATTGAGGTGTGGGGGCCTGAGTACGCGGAGGACGTCACCGTGCTGCGGGGTCAGATCGCGAACCTGAGGCGGAAGATCGAGGCGCCCGCTGGGGCGCGCCGGCACTACATCCGCACCGAGCCGGGTATCGGGTACCGGTTCGAGCCGAAGTAGCGGCGCCCTCGTCTGCAGGAAATCTGTACGCCAGCAGGGGCGATCTGTACGCCGCTGCATGTCGGCTGTTGCAAGATTGAGGCGCGATGTGAGTGAGCGTGTGCTCGTCTGCGACCCCAGCCCGCAGGCCCAACGGGCCCTGGGGGTGACGCTTCACGCGGGGTACCAAGTCATGACGGCAACCACGGCCGTCCAGGCGTCTGGAACTCACCCGGGCAGCGCCGCGCGTGCCGTGATCGTCGAGTGCGGTGCTGCCGTGAGCTCACGGGGCACGAGCTCTGATGCCGCGCCGGCTGCTGGAGGACACGTCGCGAGGACCATCCGCGCAAAGCTCGACCCCGGACAGAGGCGCGGACTGATCGAGACCCAGTGCGGAATCGGCTACCGATTCAGGCCCCGGACTGCGTCCGGAGTCGATCGGCCGGCCGGGATCCCCGCATAGCGCGACCCATCTGTATGCGATCTGTACGCCGCGGCGCATTTTCTGTATGCGGCCTACATGCCGGCGGGCCCATGATGCTGGACATGGACATTGTCGCGGTTGTACTCGGCGTCGTCACCTTCGCGGTGTTGTACGCATTGATCTTCGGAATCGAGCGGATATGAGTCTCTCGCTCGCCGCATTTATCGGCCACATGAGTGGCGCTGACTTCTTTGGACTCGTCGTTTCCGTGCTCGTCTGCCTGTACCTCGTGTACGCGCTGCTTCGTGGAGAGAGGTTGTAAGTCATGACCTTCCTCGGCTGGGTCACCATCTTTGGCTTCGCGGCCATCCTCACCGTCCTGGCGCTGCCGCTGGGCCGGTACATGGCTGCTGTGTACTCGGGCGAGCGCACCTTCCTGGACCGGATCTTCGGAGGACCCGAGCGGCTCCTGTACAAGGTCATGCGGGTCGACCCGCACAAGGGTCAGGACTGGAAGGCGTACGCCAAGAGCCTGATCATCTTCTCGCTCGCCGGATGGCTGCTTCTGTATCTCATCCTGCGTACGCAGACCCTGTGGAACTTCACCGGGCTCAACCCACAGCACTTCCATTCCGCCCCGTGGAACGTGACGTTCAATACGACGTCGTCGTTCCTCACGAACACGAACTGGCAGTACTACGGCGGCGAGACGACGATGAGTTACTTCAGCCAGATGGCGGGGCTCACCGTCCAGAACTTCCTCTCGGCCGCGATCGGCATCGCGGTCGCCGTCGCGCTTATCCGCGGCATCATCTCGCGCTCCGGGAAGAGCCTCGGCAACTTCTGGCAGGACCTCATCCGCACGACGCTCTACGTCCTGCTGCCGATCGCGTTTGTCGTCGCTCTCGTGCTCGTCTTCCAGGGCGTGATCCAGAACTTCTCGCACTACGTGATGGCGCACACGCTGACCGGCGGGACGCAGACGATCGCTCAGGGACCGGTCGCCTCACAGGAGGCGATCAAGGAACTCGGGACGAACGGCGGCGGATTCTTCAACGTCAACTCGTCGCACCCCTTCGAGAACCCCTCGGGCTTCACGAACTTCGTCGAGATGCTCGCGGTCCTGATCATCCCGGCGGCGCTGATCTTGATGTACGGCCGGATGACCGGCCGTCGGCGCCAGGGCTACACGATCTATGGCGCGGTGATGTTCATGTTCCTCGGAGCGGTCATCGTCGCGTATATCGCCGAGGCGCACGGTTCGCCGGCACAGCACGCGGCGGGCCTGCATACGGGCGTGCTGCACGGGTCCGTCGGCGGCAACATGGAGGGCAAGGAGACTCGCTTTGGGATCGCCGGATCGGCCCTGTTCGACGTCGTCACGACGGTCACGTCGTGTGGAGCGGTGAACAGCGCGATTGAGTCCTTCACTGGCATTGGTGGGGCGATCCCGATGGCCAACCTGTCCGCCAGCGAGACGATCTTCGGCGGCGTCGGAACCGGCTTGTACTCGATCCTTTTGTACGTCATCCTCGCCGTGTTCATCGGCGGACTGATGGTCGGCCGCACGCCGGAATACCTCGGCAAGAAGATCGAGGCCCGGGAGATCAAGCTCACGGTCCTCGGCCTGCTCGCGACGCCGCTGATGGCGCTGTTCTGCACGGCGATGGCGGTCGCCAGTAAGGCCGGCCGGGCGTCGATCTTCAGCCCCGGTAAGCCGCAGGCGTTCTCCGAGTCGTTCTATGCCTACTTGTCGCAGGCGAACAACAACGGGTCGGCGTTCGCCGGTTACACCGGCTTCATCCAGCCGAACGCCGGCAATCTCGGCTCGCACGGCATCACCTTTGCCAACCTGCTCGGCGGCTTCGACATGATGATCGCCCGGTACGTGCCGATCCTGTTCGCCCTCGCCATCGCCGGGTCGCTCGCTGGTAAGCGGGTCAGCCCTGCCGGACTGGGGACGATGCGCACTGACAACCCCACGTTCGCCGTGCTCTTGATCGGGGTGATCATCCTCGTCGGCGCGCTGACGTTCTTCCCCGCACTCCTGCTCGGCCCACTCGTACAGGGCCTCACTGGACACCTCTACTAATCATGAGAAAAGACATCATCACCTCAGCGATCGGCATCGTCGTCCTGACACTCGTGTTCGGGATCGCGTACCCGCTCGTGGTCACCGGCATCAGCCAGGTGGCATTCCCCGGCAACGCCAACGGCCAAAAGGTCTACGTCAACGGGAAGCTTGTCGGCTCAAAGATCATCGGTCAGGGATTCACCGATCAGGTGGTCAAGAACGGAAAGCCCGTCGTCGACAAGAGCGGGAACCCGGTGACCGTGCCGGACCCCCGGTACTTCCAGTCACGACCCTCGGCGACCGTGCCGGCCTATAACGCCGCCGGCACCGCGTTCTCAAACGCGGGTCCGAACAACCTGGCCACCGAGCAGGCGATCGCCTCGAACATGCAGGCGTACCTCGCGCTCGAGAAGCCATACAACCCAGGGCTGACGGGCGCTCAGATTCCGGTCGACGCTGCGAACACGTCAGCGTCCGGGATCGACCCGGACATCTCGCCCGCGAACGCCGACATCCAGGCGCATCGGGTCGCAACGGTCCGGCACCTTGCGCTCGCCCGAGTGATGAAGCTCGTGTCGCAGTACGCGCATGGTCGTGGACTGGGCTTTTCCGGCGAGCCGGGAGTGAACGTCCTCCAACTCAACCTCGCCCTTAACCGTTTGACAGGTGGTCACTGATGTCAGTCGATACAGCTCCTGGGAGCACGCCGTCCGAGCGCCGCGCGATCTCGCTGTTCCGGCGAGACATCGTCAACCGCGCTGTGGTGGACAGCTTCATCAAACTCGATCCGCGGGTGCAGATCCGTAACCCGGTGATGTTCGTCGTCGAGATCGGCGCCCTCATCACCACCGCCACCTGGCTCATCCAGGTGTTCGGCGGCACGCCGCTTGGCGGCGGCAACGAGCCGGCCTGGTACACGTTCGTCATCTCGGTGTGGCTGTGGCTCACGGTTGTGTTCGCCAACCTCGCCGAGGCGTTCGCCGAGGGGCGGGGCCGAGCCCAGGCCGACACGCTGCGATCGATGCGCCAAGAGACCGTCGCGACGCTCCGTGACGGCACTTCGAAGAAGGCCAACGAGCTCATCAAGGGCGACGTCGTCGTTGTTGATGCCGGCGACCTGATCCCGGGCGACGGCACCGTGATCGAAGGGATCGCGTCGGTCGACGAATCCGCCATCACCGGCGAGTCGGCGCCCGTCATCCGTGAGTCCGGCGGTGACCGGAGCGCAGTGACGGGCGGCACCCGCGTGCTGTCGGACCAGATCGTCGTCGAGATCACGCAGGAGCCCGGGCAGTCGTTCCTCGATCGAATGATCGCCCTCGTCGAGGGCGCATCCCGGCGCAAGACGCCGAACGAGATTGCGCTCGGCATCCTGCTCGCCGGCCTCACCCTCGTGTTCGTGATCGTCGTCGTCACGCTGCGGCCGTTCGGTCTGTTCGCCGACACGCCGATCTCCGAAACGACGCTCATCTCGCTGCTCGTCGCGCTCATTCCGACGACGATCGGCGCGCTGCTGTCCGCGATCGGCATCGCCGGCATGGACCGGCTCGTGCGCCGTAACGTGCTCGCCCTCTCCGGGCGCGCAGTCGAGGCGTCCGGTGACGTCGACGTGCTGCTCCTGGACAAGACGGGGACGATCACGATCGGGAACCGGCTCGCGAGCGAGTTCATCCCGATGCCGGGCGTGACCGAGGCGGAGCTCGCTGAGGTGGCGCAGCTTGCCTCGCTCGCCGACGAGACGCCGGAGGGCCGCTCGATCGTCGTGCTCGCCAAGCAGTACGGAATCCGCGAGCACGACATGGGCAGCCTCAAGGCCAAGTTCGTGCCGTTCACGGCCCAGACCCGGATGAGCGGCGCCGATCTCGACGGACGCCAGATCCGCAAGGGCGCCGGCGACTCGATCATCGAGTTCGTCAAAGCCGAGGGCGGGCGCCCGCCGACCGAGCTCCAGGCGGTGCTCGACCGAATCGGCCGGGAGGGCGGCACGCCGCTCGCCGTCGCCCGGGATTCCCAGGTCCTTGGCGTGATCTACCTCAAGGACACGATCAAGGAGGGGATGCGCGAGCGCTTTGATCACCTGCGCTCGATGGGCATCCGCACGATCATGATCACCGGCGACAACCGGCTCACCGCGGCCAAAATCGCGGAGGAGTCAGGAGTCGATGACTTCCTTGCCGAGGCAACACCGGAGGCGAAGCTCGAGCTGATCAAGGACCAGCAGTCGAGCGGTCGCATGGTCGCCATGACCGGGGACGGCACGAACGACGCGCCGGCACTCGCTCAGGCCGATGTCGGCGTGGCGATGAATACCGGCACCCAGGCGGCGCGCGAGGCCGGCAACATGGTCGACCTTGACTCGAACCCGACGAAGCTCATTGAGATCGTCGAGGTCGGCAAGCAGCTGCTGATCACGCGGGGCGCCCTGACGACGTTCTCGATCGCGAACGACGTCGCCAAGTATTTCGCGATCCTCCCGGCGATCTTCGTCTCGACGTTCGCGGTTTCGAAGAACGGCCAGGGGCCGCTCCACGTCCTCAACATCATGAACCTCGGCACCCCGCGCTCCGCGGTGATCTCGGCGATCATCTTCAACGCGCTCGTGATCCCCGCCCTCATCCCGATCGCCCTGAAGGGCGTGCAGTATCGGCCGATCGGGGCGAGCGCGCTGCTCCGACGCAACCTACTCATCTACGGCCTCGGCGGCATCATCGCGCCGTTCATCGGGATCAAGCTCATTGACCTCGTCATCCACAATCTCCTCGGAGCATGACCAGCCGGTGATCGCGGCTCGTCGCGGGCACCTGCGCGTGTTCCTCGGCATGGCCGCCGGCGTCGGCAAGACGTTCCGGATGTTGCTCGAGGGCCATGCCGAGCTGGAGAACGGACGGGACGTCGTCATCGGCCTGCTGGAGACACACGGCCGTGAGGACACCGCCAGGCTCGCCGAGGGACTTCCGTTCGTCCCTCGGCGGCGCGTGACCTACCGCGGTACGACGCTTGAGGAGATGGACCTGGAGGGCATCATCGCCCGGGCACCCGAACTGTGCCTGATCGACGAGCTCGCCCATACGAACGCCCCAGGCGTCGAACATACCAAGCGCTACGAGGACGTCGATCAAGTGCTCGCCGCGGGCATCGACGTGCTCTCGACGCTCAACATTCAGCACCTTGAGTCGCTCAACGACCAGATCGCGGAGCTGAGTGGCATCCGGGTGCGCGAGACGATTCCGGACGCGGTGCTCGGGCACGCGGATGAGGTCGTGTTCGTCGACCTCACCCCGGAAGCGCTTCTCGATCGCCTCCGCGCCGGCAAGGTGTACCGGCCGGAGCGCATCGACGCCGCGCTCAACAACTTCTTCCGGATCGAGAACCTCTCGGCGCTCCGGGAGGTGGCCCTTCGCCAAGTCGCCCAGGAGGTCGGGCAAAAGCGCCTCGCCACCGTCGAGCCCGTCGGGACGCGGGACGATCTGATCGCCGGCGACATGCCTCAAGCGGTCGGTGAGCGGTTGCTCGCGCTCGTCGAGCCGTACCCCGGAGCCCAGCGGCTCGTTCGCCGCGCCTGGCGTTCGGCGCAGCGACTCGGGGCTCCGGTCGACCTCCTGTGGATCCGTCCGCCCGGCGTCGAACTGTCCGAGGATCAGCAGCAATCGGTGCGAGCACTCCGACACCTCGGATCGGTGCTCGGCGCGCAACTGCTCGTCGAGGAGTCCGACACGATCCCGGAAGCGATCGCGGATGTTGCGCGCCGCCGCGGGACCACGTACATACTGCTCGGCCGCAGCCGCCCGGCCCGCGGGGTTGCCCGGCTGCGCATCCCGCTCCCCCAACGGCTGATGGAACTCCTCCCCGGCGTGGATGTCCGGATCGTCGCTGACCGCAGCCGCCGAACCGATCAGGGGTCCGAATGAACGTTGTTCTCATCGTCCTTGTCATCGTCGTCGCGCTCGCGGTCGGACTCGCGCTTGGCTACTGGCTCCCACCTCACGGACGGCGCCCGTCACAGCAGAAGCAGGCCGTCACCGTGCGACGCATCCTCCTGCCCTTTACCGGCCGAGCGATCTCCCGCCGCGCGTTCGAGGCGGCGGTGCGCTTGGCGAAGGCCGAGGACGCGACGATCATGCCCGCGTTCCTGGCCCGCGTCCCGCGGAACCTCCCGATCGACTCGCCACTGCCGGCCCAATCAGCGAACGGGATGCCGCTGCTCGAGGCGATCGAACAGCGCGCGGCGGCCAAGGGCGTCGCCGTGGACGCGCGGATCGGCCGCGGCCGCACGTATCGCGATGCGCTCCAACGACTCCTTGACGAGGAGCATTACGACCGGATCATCGTCTCGGCGACGGATAGCCCTCGCGTCGGGCTCAGCAGCGAGGACCTCCGGTGGCTGCTCGAGCGTGTCCCGGCCGAGGTCATGATTCTCCGTCCCGCGCCCGAGGACGAGCGGCGGATCTCGGCCAACGGCCTGGCCGGGCACTTCTGAGCCGTCGTTCACGCCTTGACGTGGAACGGGAGCGTTGCCACGACGACGTCGGTTTGTGACTTGAGCACCGTCGCGAGCAACCGCCCGCGCTGGTTGTGGAGGATCTCGCGCCGGCGCTTGGTGGGGATGACCTCCGGGATGAGGACCGTGATGGTGGTGTTCTCCTCCCGGGGGACGCTCTCGACGTAGGAGAGGACGGATCGCACCAGCGAGCGGTGGGGGTCGATGATGACCTCGAGCGGGACCGAGCAGGCCCATTCCCGCCACGCCGCCCGCACCTGCTCGCACTCCTCCTCGTCGCCCGCGACGGCCACCGCCACGACGGTGTCGCCGAGGGACAGCGCGGCGTTGAGCGCATGCTCAGTGAGGAGATTGACGGCCGACGTCGGCACGATCACGACGCTCTGGCCCCCGTGGGGCATGCCGGGCGTCTTGCCGAGCCGCAGCTCCTTGGCGACCCTGCCGTAGTAGAGCTCGGTGTGGGAGAAGAGCCACATCAGGATGGGGATGACGAGCACGACGACCCAGGCGCCTTCGAGAAACTTCGTCGTCAGCGCCACGACGACCGCGATCGCGGTCATCACCGAACCGACGCCGTTCAGCGTTGCCCGCCATCGCCAGCCCGACGGCCGCTTCGTCGCCCAATGGCGGACGAGCCCGATCTGCGAGATCGTGAACCCGACGAACACGCCGATCGTGAACATCGGAATCAGCTTGTCCGTCTGCCCATTCACCGCGACGAGCAGCAGTCCGGCGAGAATCGCGAGCGCGAAGATGCCGTGGCGGTAGACCGGGCGCTCGGCCCGGAGGTAGAACAGATGCGGCAACCGATGGTCCTTGGCGAGGATGCTCATCAGAACCGGCAGACCACCGAAGCTGGTGTTCGCCGCGAGGCCGAGGACGAGGGTCACGGCGATGTTGGAGACGTAGAACGGCCACCCGGTGCCGAACGCGCCGGCGGTCAGCTGGGCGAGGATCGTGACGTGCCCGCGAGGGAGGACGTGATGGGCACGGATGAGAACGGCGAGGCCGATCAGCATGACCCCGAGCAGGATGCCGAGCGAGACCTCCGTGCGTTGCGCGGTGCGGACCCGTGGCTGCCGGAACGCCGGCACGCCGTTGGCGATGGCCTCGACACCGGTGACGGCGGAGCATCCTGCGGCAAAGGCTCGAAGGAGGAGAATGAAGGTGACAGTCGTCGTCGCATGAATCGGGATCGGGGTGCCGATCTGGGCCACCGGGTGGGGATGAAACGGCCCGACGATGAGGACGGCGAAGATGCTGACGATGAAAATCAGCGTCGGCAGCATCAAGAACCGCGCCGACTCCGTGATGCCGACGAGATTGATCGCGGTGAGCAGCACGAGGCCGACGAGACAGATCACGAGCAGGTGCGGTGCCAGTCCTGGGAACACGCTGGCGAGGCTCGCCGCCCCGGCCGCGAGGCTGACCGCGACGGTGAGGATGTAGTCGACGACGAGCGACGCCGCCCCGAGCAGCGCGACGCTGCGGCCGAGGTTGAGTTTGGCGACCGCGTACGCTCCTCCGCCCTCGGGGTGGGCCGCGATCACCTGCGTGTAGGAGAGGACGAGCAGGACGAGCATCCCCGCGATGACCAGCGTCAGCGGCACCGTGAACCGCAGCGCGCCGGTCCCGGCGAGAACGAGGATGAGCACCATCGACTCCGGCCCGTAGGCGACGCTCGACAGTGCATCGAGGCTGAGCGCGGCGAGACCGCCGCGGACGGTCAGTTCATGGCCCTCGTCAGCGTGCTTGCCGGCGCGCCGGGCCGTGCGATGCCGCGCGCGCAGGGGCGCTGACGCGCTCACCCTGACCTGCGCCGGAGGATGGCGCTCCCCTCGGCGGCCGGGTGTGCTCGCCCTGTCATCGCGGCGATTCTTCCACGCGATGCCGCCGACACCTTTCCGCTCGAGTGATCCGTCTCGGCCTCGGCTCCGAACTAACGGGAGAACCCGACGACCGATTGGAGCCTTGATGGGACTTGACAACCCGATTCACATCGCCTTTCTGCTGGTGATCCTGCTGCTCGTGTTTGGCGCCAAGCGCCTGCCCGAGATGGGTCAGTCCCTCGGACACGGCCTCCGTGGCTTCAAGGATGCGCTGACCGGCGACCGCTCGAGCGAGCAGCGCCAGGACCTTCCCGCGGCTCCGGTCTCGGTGCTCGCTGAGGAGCAGCGTGACGTCCAGCCGACGCCGACCTCTTCGGCCGTCTGATCACGCCCCGTCTGACTCCGCGGAGACACCCGTTGCCTCAGATGCTGTATATGCCGAACGCGATTCGGCCGGTCGCCCATGACGAGCGCCTGTCCGTCGTCGGGCACCTTGATGAGCTGCGCTCGCGCATCATCATCAGCCTGATCGCGGTGGTCGTCGCGTTCGGCTTCTGCTTTTGGCAGAACAACCGGCTCCTGCACCTGATCAATACCCCGCTGGCGCATCAGACCCAGCATCAGGTGCGGGCCGGTCGCGGGCCGCTCGGAACTGCGTACCGGACCCAGCAGGATGCGCGCGATGTCGCCGTCCAACTGCGCACGGTGACCGGCGCGCTCGCCGCCGAGCATCACTCGCCGCAGGTCAGCGCGGTGCTGGGTCAGGTCGAGGCCCACCTCCAGCGCGATGTCGCCAGTCTCTCGGCACCGCCCCAGGGCGACCGGCCGATCACCCTCGGCATCGGGGAGCCGTTCACAACGACGCTGACGGTGACGCTGATCTTCGCCCTGATCCTGTCGCTGCCGATCGTGCTGTGGCAGGCGTACGGGTTCCTGACGCCGGCGCTCGATCCCGAGCACCGGCGCCAGCTGCGGCCGATGCTGCTCGCGGTTCCGCTGCTGTTCATCACCGGTGTCGGCTTCGGGTACTTCATCGTGCTCCCGGCCGCCGTGCGGTTCTTCCAGAACTTCAACAGCGACCAGTTCAACGTGCTCGTGCAGGCGAGCCAGTACTACAAGTTCGCGGCGACAACGGTCCTCGCGATGGGGTTGCTGTTCCAGGTCCCGGTGGGCATCCTCGTGATCACGCGCGCCGGCGTCATCACGCCCCGGCAGCTACGCCGCAACCGCCGATATGCAATCGGCGTATGCGCCGCGGTCGCCGCGCTGCTGCCCGGCGACGCCATCACGATGCTGCTCGAGACCGTGCCGCTCTATCTCCTGTTCGAGCTGAGCCTGGTCCTCGCGTCCGTCGCAGAGCGACGAGCCCGCAAGCGTCAGGCCGTCGCGGCGACCGCGTCCGCCTCGGCCTCCGACTCCTGACGCGAACAACCGCCGGCTGTGGGCGCTGCCCCGGGAAGCGCCCACCGCTGGCGGCGAATCCACGATTCAGGCAGATCGGCTCCCTGCCCTTTCAGCACCGCGCCCCGGGTGCCCGTGGATTCCTGGCGAGAACCATAAGCATGCCGCCTCGGCGCAACAATCGCTATCGAACATTTGTCGAACCTGCGCAAACCTGTTCACGAAGAGGCCGCGAGGGTTGCCGCGAGTAACCTTGCGCTCTCAAGTACTCGGACAGGGAGTAGGCATGGCGAAGATCATTTACACGGCGGCAGCGCACGTGACCGGCGGGCGGGTGGAGGGCCACGGAGAGAGCTCCGACGGAGCCCTCGACGTGCAGCTCCGCCCGCCGGCGGAGCTCGGCGGCGAGGGCGGGGGAACGAATCCCGAGCAGCTGTTTGCGGTCGGGTTCGCAGCCTGCTTTGAGAGCGCACTGAGTGCCGTCGCGCGGCGGGAAAAGCTGGACGTCGGTGATGTGGCGATCGACAGCAAGGTCAGCCTCCTGCCGACCGAGGAGCGCGGGTTCAAGCTCGCCGTCGAACTCGATGTCTCACTGCCGCACGTCGCCGATGTCGAGCAGGCGTCGCGGCTCGTCGCGGGCGCTCACAAGGTGTGCCCGTACTCAAATGCCACACGGGGCAACATCGAGGTTAAGCTGACGGCGAACGGCCAACCTGTGGAGTAGCCATGTCTCCGATCAGCCGGGGTTTCACCGGCCGGCGTCGTCCGGTCGCCGATCCGTCCCGGGTACCGCCGGGCCAATATGTCACCGCGGACTTTCCGGTGCTCAGCGCCGGACCGACACCGCACACGCCGCTCGACGAGTGGAGCTTCACGATCCATGGCGCTGTCGACGAGCCCGTGTCGTGGCCGTGGGACGAGTTCTTGGCGCTGCCCTCCGAGACGTTCACGGTCGACATTCACTGCGTCACGAAGTGGTCAAAGCTCGACACGACGTGGACGGGCGTGTCGGTCGACACCCTGCTCGAGGGGGTCTCCACCGAGGCCGAGTATGTGACCGCCTGGTCCGACGGCGGCTACACGACAAACCTCGCCGTGGAAGACATCACCGATGGTCGCGCTTGGGTGGTCTATGAGTACGGCGGCGAGGCGCTGGAGCCTGAGCACGGGGGTCCGGCGAGGCTGCTCGTGCCCCACCTGTACTTCTGGAAGAGCGCCAAGTGGGTCCGGGGGCTGACGCTGACGCCTGACGATGAGCCCGGCTTCTGGGAGGGCTACGGCTACCACAATCACGGAGATCCATGGCGCGAGCAGCGGTATCAGGGCGACTGACCTGGCAGCTCGGGACGGTGGTCGAGCTCGTCGAGGAGACCGCGCGCGCCAAGACGATCGTCCTCGACCTGCCCGGCTGGCAGGGCCACCGTGCGGGACAGCACGTCGATGTCCGGCTCACCGCCGAAGACGGCTACCAGGCGCAGCGCAGCTACTCAATCGCCTCGGCGCCTGAGGATGCGCGCCTCGAGCTGACCGTCGAGCGCCTCGACGACGGGGAGGTGTCGCCGTACCTCGTTGACGGTCTGCAACCGGGCGACGAGCTGGAGCTGC
The DNA here is from genome assembly GCA_963850335.1 of uncultured Solirubrobacterales bacterium. Lineage (GTDB taxonomy): Bacteria > Actinomycetota > Thermoleophilia > Solirubrobacterales > Solirubrobacteraceae > Palsa-465. The sequence goes on from CAWKKY010000008.1 coordinate 99,555, forward strand.
GGGGGCCGATCGGCGGCTACTTCGTCTGGGAGGAGTCGCTCGGCGGGCCGTTGCTGCTTGTCGCCGGCGGGTCGGGAGTCGTGCCGCTGCGGGCGATGCTTCGCCACTGGGCGGCCGGCCCACGCACCGTGACCCCGCGCCTGCTCTATTCGTCGCGCTCCCTCGCCGACGTGATCTTCCGCGACGAGCTGATGGGGATGATCGACGCGGACGGCGTCGACGTCGAGATCACGCTCACGCGAGGGGCGCCGGACGACTGGACCGGCCATCGGGGGCGGGTGGACCGCGAGCTACTCGGCGCGGTCGCCTGGCCGCCGTCGGACCGTCCGCTCGCGTACGTGTGCGGACCGACGGCGTTCGTGGAAGTGATCGCGCAGACGCTCGTCGACAGCGGACACGAGCCGTCGCGGATCAGGACCGAGCGGTTCGGGGCATCGGGCACATGACGACGAGTGAGGTGAGCTGACGATGGAGGCGCTCGACGGAAATGCCGTCGCCGGAGCGTTGTCCGAGCACTTCGGAGCGGACATGACGATGGCTCACGGTGCGTGCGGGCATTGCGGGACCCACTCGATGGTGGCCGAACTGGCCGTCTACGCTCGCGCGCCCGGCGCCGTGATGCGGTGCCGCGCGTGCGGTGAGGTGGTGATGGTCATCGTCGAGATCCGTGGCCAGGTCAACGCCTACCACCAGGACTTCACGCTGAGCTGAGGCGACCGCTACTGGAGGTAGCGCTCAACCGTGCCCGCGTCCCGGACCTGTGCGTCGTCCGGATCAGCGCCCGCGTCCCGGAGGGCGCGCCGCTGGCGGAGGAGATCCCAGCAGCGGTCGAGCTCGACCTTGACGGCGTCCAGACGGTCGCGGTCGGTATCGAGTGACCCCAGGTCCGTGCGGTCGGATTCCTCTCGTCCGAGCAGCTCATGCTCCTCGGCGACCAGGCGTTCGATGCGCGTTGCGATGCTCTCGTCGCTCATGGCGACATCTTAAGTCTTGGAACGTCTGGCGCCAAGTCGTTCGCAGCCGCGCTGCGCGGAGAACCCTAAGCAGATTCTCATCGTGGGGAGGTGGCAAACGCTGGATGCTGGGGTTGAGAGGCGCCAACCCATACAGGAGGTAGTCCATGAAGTCGCACATCCGGCGCCGCGTTTCACCAGCAATGGTGATCAGCCTCGCGGCGCTATTCATCGCGCTCGGAGGGACCGGCGTCGCGGCCGTTGTCGTTGCCAACGCGAACAACGCCAGGCACCTCGGCGGTCAGTCCCCGAGCTTCTTCCTCCAGGCCCGCCACCTCGCCTATTCACACGGCGAGAAATTCCTGAGGTCTGGTCAGACGGTCGTTCTCGGCCGCCAGGGCCACTTTACGTTCAGTTCGACGTGCTCAAAGGACTCGAGCGGGCAGAACCAGGTCACGTTCGATGTGACCGCAAACACCACGGCCGACCTCGACGGCACCGGGCCGTCGCCAGCCGGCACCAAGGTCAACATCCACACCAACAGCGACGCGCTCGACACCAGCACGGCGACGCCGCTGAATCCGGGCGACTTCGACCAGGTCGGCAGCGCGAGTAGTTCGACCGAGATCGCCAAGGACGGGCAGGAGGCGGACATCTTCTACAACGATGGCGTCAACTGGCCCGCCGGCCACGGCTCCAGCGCACACGACTGCTTCGCGGGGTACACCGGGTGGATCGTCGGGCTTCCGCCCGTGCCCGGAATCCCAGGCTGATCGACCGCCGAACGACAGGTGCCCGCCCCGAAATCGGGACGGGCACCTGCGGCGGAAGCTCGTCCGGTGTGCGAGGCCGGACGGGGGTCTCGACGTCTACTGCAGGAGCTTGAGGACTGACTGGGGGGCCGAGTTGGCCTGCGCCAGCATCGAGGTGCCTGCTTGCTGGAGAATCTGCTCCTTGGTGAAGTTCACCATTTCAGAGGCCATGTCCACGTCACGGATGCGGCTCAGGGACGCTGAGAGGTTCTCCTCATAAGTGGAAAGGTTGTCCATCGTGTACTGGAGGCGATTCTGGACGGCACCAAACTCGGCCCGCTGTGTGGAGACCGCGTTGATGTAGCCATCGATCGTGCTCAGGGTCGTGGACGAGCCCAGGCTGATCGTGCCGACCAGGCTGACCATGTCCGTCGTGGTGACGCTGATCACCTCGCCGTCGTTGGCGCCGACCTGGAAGGAGATCGTCGTCGACGTACTGAACAGCGCGATGCCGTTGAACTGAGCCGTCGACCCGATCCGGGCGATCTCGGACTGCAGCTGGTTGACCTCGGACTGGATCGCTGCCTTGTCGCTCGTGGCGAGGGTGCCGTTCGAGTACTGCACGGCGAGCTCACGGACGCGCTGGAGCATCGAGTGAACTTCGTTCAGCGAACCTTCAGCGGTCTGCACGAGCGAGACGCCGTCCTGCGCGTTGCGCTGGGCCTGGTCGAGGCCGTTGACCTGACCGGTCAGCTTCTCGCTGATGGCAAGGCCGGCCGCGTCATCGGCTGCGCTGTTGATGCGCAGGCCCGAGGACAGACGCTGCATCGACTTCGACAGCTGGGTCTCGGTGTTAACGAGATTCCGATGCGCGTCGTAGGCATCGACGTTCGTGTTGATCATTAGGGACACGTGCTCATCTCCTTGATGGCGGTTTGTGTGAGTTCAGCCGACTCCATGTCGACTGTCCCTTCTCTATGTTGCTCGCCGGCGCGCGTGCCGGGTAGAGCGTGTTCGTCCCTTCTAATCGGCCGCCGCGGGCTGGACTTGAGCGCTGGTATCTGCAGTCGCGGCCGTGGCGGGTAGGACAGTGTCGAGGCATCCCACATTAAGGAGACATCCCTGTGAGTACTGAGAACACGGACGGCCCGATTGCCGTCATCACTGGTGCGTCGTCCGGCATCGGCGAGGCGACCGCCCGGGCGCTTGCGAAGGACGGATACCGGCTCGCGCTGCTCGCCCGTCGTGCTGACCGGATTTCCGCCCTTGCCGACGAACTCGGAGCCGGCAGCCTCGCGGTCGAGGCTGACGTCACGGACCGTGACTCGGTCGTCGCCGCGGCTGAGCGTGTGCGCACCGAGCTTGGCTCCACCGACGTCCTCGTCAACAATGCGGGCCAGATGTTGCTCGGGCCGTTCGGCTCCGATCAGCGCGTTGAGCACCGGCGGATGGTCGAGACAAACCTCCTCGGCGCGATGACCGCCACTGAGGTGTTCCTCGATCAGCTGCGCGACGGCGGTGGCGACCTGATCAACATCTCGTCGGTCGCGGGCCGGTTCGCCCGGCCCGGCAACGCCGTCTATGCGGCCACGAAATGGGGCATGAACGGCTGGTCCGAGGCGCTGCGCCAGGAGCTCCAGCCGGACATCCGCGTCACGCTGATCGAGCCGGGCGCGGTGGCGACCGAGTTGACCGACCACATCACGCACGCGGACACCAAGCGGCAGGCCGAGCAGATGTATGAGCGCACCGCGATCACCGCGCAGGACATCGCCGAGGTGATCGCGTTCGCCGTCAGCCGGCCGAAGCGGATGACGCTGAACGAGATCCTCATCCGCCCGACGGCGCAGGCGTTCTGACGAACGGACCGCGGTGACGAGGGCGCGACCATCAGGCCCGCCCTCGTCACGCGCCCCGATCAGCCGGTGGTGGTGCCGCTGGGGGCGCCGGAGCGGCTGGGGGTGCCGGGACCGCCAGGCCCGCCGGGGCCGTGCATGCCGGGCCCGCCGGGTCCCTGCATCACTTTGAACGTCTTGTCGAGGTGAACCTCGACCTTGCTGCCGTTCGTCTTCGTGATGGTGACCTCGTACCCGTCACCGGTGAAGTCGGTGGTCACCGTACCGGCGGTGCCGACGCCCTCGGCTTTGATCGCGGCGGCCTTCGCCTTGTCGGCCGCGGTTCCGGTCACCGTCTTCTCGGCATCCTCGTGCGCAGCGCTCCCGTGGGCTGGCATGTTCGCCGGCGGCCGGCCGGTCGGCGCGCTCGAGCTCGCGGTGGACGTCGTGGACGTGGACGTGGACGATGAGGCAGCGGAGGCGATCGCGCCGCCTCCGATCGCGGCCGCGCCGACGGCGGCCCCGGTGATCAGGGTTGATCTCAGATTCTTCATGTCTCTCCTAGGGGGTTGGTGCTGGGGGACGAGCCTGATCGTGCTCGCCGGTTGTGAGGGAGCCGAGAGACAAACGTGAGAAATACGTGAGAACGCGGGCAGCGTTCATCTGCGTCGCGCGGCGAGGTGGCCGGCGACGAGCAGGCCGATGATGAGCGCGACCGCGACCCAGACCAACGGGTCACTCAGCGACAGGGTCCGAGCTTCGGAGCCGAGATAGCTGACGGCCGCTGTGAGCGGAATGAAGCCGACTGCGGAGGTCCACGTGAACCGCCATAGGCTGAATCGGGTCGCGCCCGCCGCATAGCCGACGAAGCTGAACGGGACGACCGGGATGAGCCGGGCGCTGAGCCACACGACCGTGTCCGCCCCGTGAATGGCGCGGTCGAAGCGGCGGAAATGCTCGCCGAGCACCGAGCGCAGAATCGGATCGCCGATGCGGCGGCCGATCGCGTACGACGCGAGCGCCGACAGCGTCCACCCGGCGAGACACAACGCGAACCCCGGGAGCCAGCCATAGGCAAAGCCGGCCGTCGCCGTGACCAGTTCGGTTGGGTAGAAGATGACCGCGTGGAGGAGCATCAGAGCCAGGAGCAGCAGGACCCCGCCGGCACCCAGGCTGCGGATGTAGTCGCGTAGGCCGGCAAAGTTGCCGTCCAGACAGAGCCCCACCGCGTGACGCAACGACGGGACGAGTGCGACCAGCGCTCCGCCGACCGCGAGCGTTGCGAGCAGCAAGCCGACCTGGAGCCCGCGGCGCGGCGCCCGCTCGTCCGGTTCGGCCGCTCGCGGCTCGCTCGCGTCAATCGCGCTCATCGACCTAGAGTGCCGTGACTCAGCCCGTCGTGTTGTGAACGTCTTGTTCGAGGCGAGCCAGATGGTTCAACGTCGCAGCGGCTAGGGTGTCCGCCGTGTCTTCATTTGCAGAGCTGCTCGAGCGCCGCGGAGTCCTCATCGCCGACGGTGCCACCGGAACCAACTACCAGGACATGGGGATCGAGCCCGGGGTCGCTCCGGAAGAATGGGTGTTCGATGCGCCGGAGAACGTCGGCGACCTGCACCGTCGCTTCGCCGAGGCCGGATCCGACCTCGTGCTCACGTGCACGTTTGGCGCGTCTGGAATTCGGCTCCAGGACGGGCGGCTCGCCGGTCGCGCGGGAGAGCTCAACACCCGCGCCGCCGAGATCGCCCGAGAGGCGGTTGGCGACGGTCTCCTCGTCGCCGGATCGATGGGACCGACGGGTCAGCTCGTCGAGCCACTCGGGCCACTCACCCGCGATGCCTGTATCGAAGCCTTCCGTGAACAGGCACAGGCGCTCGTCGCCGGAGGCGTCGACATGCTGGTGCTCGAGACGTTCTTCGCGCTTGACGAGGCGCTGTGGGCCGCCGAGGCGGCTCGCGAGGTGAGCGACCTGCCCCTCGTGATGTCGTTCAGCTTCGACCAGGGCACCCGGACGATGATGGGCCTCAGCCCGACCCAGGTCGTGGACGCGACGGCGTCCATCGGGCTCGCAGCGGTCGGCGCGAATTGCGGCCGCTCGCTCGCCGACACGGCCAAGATCGTCGCCGAGTTTGTCGACGCCGGAGTGAAAGTCCCACTGTGGGTCAAGCCGAACGCCGGTGTGCCGCAGGTCGTCGGGGGCAAGGTCGAGTATCCGGAGGGTCCGGATTCCTTCTCCGGACAGGTCGCGCAATTTGCCGCCCACGGCGCGAAGGTCGTAGGGGGCTGCTGCGGCTCGACACCAGATCACCTCGCCGCGCTCGCCCACGCGCTTGAGCGGGGCACCCAGACAAACGAGGTGAGTTCATGAACGTGTCCGTCGTCGCGGTCGCCGGAGCCGGCTTTATGGGATCAGGGATCGCGGAATCGATGATCACGGCCGGCCGCCGGGTCTTCCTCTACGAACCTGAGCAGGAGCCGCTTGACCGCGCGCGCAAGCACATCGCTGCGTCGCTCGCGAAGGCTGCCGCCCGCGGCAAACTTGGCGAGGAAACACCGGATGCGCTGCTCGAGCGTGTCACGTTCACGACCCGGATCGAGGACCTGGCTGGCGCCGATGCCGTGATCGAGGCCGTGATCGAGGACGTCGCGGTCAAGCGCGACCTGTTTTCTCGGCTCGACGCTGCGCTGCCCAGTGCACAGTTCCTGGCGTCGAACACGTCATCGATCCCGATCGCCGAGCTCGCCGCGGCGACGAATCATCCGGAGCGGGTGCTCGGGCTGCACTTCTTCTCGCCCGTGCCAGTGATGAAGCTCGTCGAGATCGTGCTCGCGCTCGACACCTCACACGAGGTGACGGCGGCCGCGGAGGAGCTTGTCCACGAGATCGGCAAGGAGCCGGTCCACACGAAGGATCGGTCGGGGTTCATCGTGAACATGCTGCTCGTGCCCTACCTGATGGCCGCGGTGCGGATGTACGACGACGGATTCGCCTCCCGGGAGGACATCGACACCGGGATGAAGCTGGGGTGCGGCCACCCGATGGGGCCGCTCACCTTGTGCGACCTCATCGGCCTCGACGTCCTGTGGGCGGTCTGCAACTCGCTCTATGACGAGTTCAAACGGGATGAGTACGCGCCTCCGCCGCTGCTCAAGCGGATGGTCGCCACCGGTCGGCTCGGACGGAAGACCGGGCGCGGGTTCTACGACTACGCCGCCTGAGACGATCTCTCAGGCCCGCACGAACCGACTGCCGCGGGGTCCGGCGTGGACGACCGCGTGCAGCGCACTCCCCCGGACCCACTGCTTCCAGGACAGGAACCACATCGTCCAGCCGTTGCCCCACTCGCCGGCGCGCGGGCTGCCGGTGACCGTTACGGGATCGCCCGGAACGGCCATGTTGTAGAACGTCTCGGCGTTCGCCGGCGACATGTTGATGCAGCCGTGGCTGACGTTCGTGAAGCCCTGCTCGCCCACGGACCAGTACGCATCGTGGAGGTAGTCGCCGCTCCACGTGAACCGCACCGACCACGGCACGGAGATGCTGTAACCCGGACCGGTCATCTGGACGGGGTTGGCCTTCTCGATCGTGAGGTATCGGCCGTTGGGCGTGTCGTCGCCGGGGCGGCCACTGCTGATCGGCCAGTGCGCGAACAGCTTCCCGTCTCGGAACACGTCCATGGAGTGCTGCGACGTACTGGCGACGACGACCAGCGATCGTCCGATCGTGAAGGACTGCGTGAGGGTGTGGTGGCCGTAGACGCCCGGCGCGGCCTGCACGCCGTTGAGATGACCGACGAAGCTGATCCGGGTGTGCGGCTGCCAGTAGTGCTTCGGGCGGAAGTAGACGCACGCCGGCGCCATGTTGCAGGGGATGTCCCAGTACCACGAACCGACGACTGGCCTTGATGTCTTGATCGCGAGTGCCCGCTCGACGGCGGCGCGGTTCGTGACCGGGCGGCTGAAGTAGAGGACGATCGGGATCCCCACGCCATAGGTCTGACCGGAGCCTTCGACGATCCTTGTCTCAAACGTCTGGGCGGGCGTGAAGGTCTTGAACGAGGCGCGCTCCGTGACCGACCGACCGGCGGGATCGACAGCGGTCGCGGTCACCGCGTAGCGCTGCGAAACGTCAAGCGCCCACCTGCTGTGCCACGCCGTCTTCGTCGCGTTGAGCTTGCCGGTCACGCGTGCGCCACGCGTCCGGACGATCACCTGGCTGATTGTGCCGCCCGCGACCTTCACCGTGAGCCCCCGGTTCGGTGCTCGGTCGGTGCTGTGCGTCGTTGGGGTGATCGAGACGTGCGCGGTGCTGCGGGGCGGCGCGGTGGTCTTGGTCGATGTGCCGTCGCCGGCTGCGTGGCTGTGCGAGGACCCCCCACCGCAGGCGGCGAGCAGCATGCTGAGCGCCACGGCGAGCGCGGATACGAGGGCCCGCGGCGGCGGCCACCGAGGATTGGACGTGTCTGGCACAGGCGCGTGGCGCAACTCCAACAAGCTTACGCCGGAGCTCGACGCGGCTTCGATCGTGAAAGTGGCTCGTCGCCAGCGAACGTCTCTCGGAGCTGGCCGTCCTCGGAGGCCACGGTCCACCAGGCGCCGGGGAAGTGCGCGCTTCCCAAGAGCGTCCATTCGCCCGACGTGGCGCGCCGCAGGATCTCGTGGCGCGTCGCGGTCGCCCGGTCCCGGTCGGAGTCGGCGATCGAGGGCAGTTCGGGCTCGGTGACCTGGTGGGGGTGATTGAACGCGTCACCGACGAGCGCGACCCGTGCATCGGGCCCCGTGATCACGAGCCCGACGTGGCCCGGCGTATGTCCGGGGAGGGGCACCATCTCGATCACGTCCGTCAGCCGTCCAAGCTCGGGCAGACCGAGCCGGCCGCGGCGCTCGACGGGATCGAGCGCCTGGACGACCCAGTCGGGCGTCTGACCGGTGTGATTCGTCACCCACTCGCGTGCGTGTACGTGATACGTCGCGCTGGCGAACGTCGGCTCTCCTGAATCAGGATCGTCGGCCCAGCCGATGTGGTCCTCGTGCAGGTGCGTGAACACCACCTGGTTGACGTCATCAGGCGCCACGCCGTGGCGCACGAGCTGCGCCGGAAGCGTGCCGGCGACGCGAAAGACATCGGCTGCGAGCGTGCGCTCACAGCCGACACCCGCGTCGACGAGCAGGGTCAGCTCCGGTGTCCGCACGAGGAACACGTTGATCGGCAGCCGCCAGTGTCCGCCGGCGCTCACGGTCGCCCGATAGCGCTCCTTGACCGCCGCCCAGCCGGCGACCGGCTCGCCGGGGAAGCACTCCTCGATCGGCCTGCGGTGCTCGGCGATCGCGTCCGTGATTGCCGTGACGCTGACTCCGCCGCCGAGCTCGACCGGTCGCTGCTCGGCGGGTGGTGATTGGCTCATCGCTTCAGCGCCGCAGCCGATTTGCACTCGTCTGCATCGAATCGAGACTATTACGCTGAATGCTCGGCCCTGATGCAAACGCCGTCGTGCGACGGCTGCGGGAAGTCGATGCTCGCAGCGGCGGGCAACGCGTGGCGTGGAGCGCCGTGTGGCATGAGGAGCGAATGCGCTTCGACGCGCTCGTGCGGGAACTCGTGCCGGATGTGCGGATCTCGTCCGACGCATTCGCGAATCGCTGGTACGTGCTCGACGGAGAGTCGGCAGACAGCGTGCTCCTCGGCTCGCACACCGACTGCGTGCCCGATGGCGGGTGGCTGGACGGCGTCCTGGGTATCCACGCCGGACTCGAGGTGCTCAGCGTGGTCGCTGGCGAGGGCAGCCCGCGGCGTCGCACCGTGGCGCTCGTCGATTGGGCGGACGAGGAGGGAGTCCGCTTCGGACGATCGCTGCTCGGCTCTTCAGCCGCATGTGGTTCCCTCTCCCGTACAGAGCTTGAGCGGTTGAGTGACGCCGACGGTCGATCCGCCACCGACGTGGTCTCGGAGTTTGGGTTTGATGCCGACCGGCTCGGAGTGCGCGCGCCCGAACTCGGCGACGTCGCGTGCGCGCTGGAACTCCACATCGAGCAGGGCCCGATCCTCGAGACGAGTGGCCGTGACGTCGCCGCTGTCTCGGGCTGCCTCGGTGTGACCCGTGCTCGCTACCTCCTACGAGGACGCTCAGGCCACGCGGGCGCGACCCCGATGGCGCTTCGCGCCGATCCGGTGCGTGCTGCGGCCGAGGCGATCACAGCGGTCAGCGGCCTGGCCCAGTCAGCTGGCGGCCTCGCGACGGTAGGTCAGCTGGCGGCGAGTCCCGGCATCCCCACCGCGGTCGCGGCCGAATGTGGGTTCACGCTCGACCTCCGGCACGAGGACGTCTCCGGGCTACGGCAGCTCTCGACGTCCGTACGTACGGAGATCGACAACGCAGCGAAACGACACGGCTGTGAGCTCGCCGATATCGGCCTGTGGTCGATCGCTCCGGTCAACTTCGACGCGGCGCTCGTCGAGGCGGCGGTGCGGTTCAGCGACGGTGACGCCCCGTTGCGGTCCGGGCCGCTGCATGACTCAGCGGCACTGGCCGGCGCGGGCATCCCGACGGTCATGCTGTTCGCGCCGTCAACGAGCGGGATCAGCCACACCCGTGAGGAGGACACGCCGGAGGAGGCGCTCGTCGTGGCGATCGAGCGGTTTACCGCGCTGGCGGGTCACCTCATCCGGGGCTGAGATGCCTCGATGCCCCCGCGCGCCGGACGCCGCTCGACTGGGACCGTTCTTCGTCGGGCGTCGGGTTGGCCACACCATCCCCGGTCGTCTCGATTAGCTACGCCGTGGCGAATCCCTCCCGCCAGCTCGGATGCTGCGGCTGCCATGCGAGCTCGCGCTTCGCCTTCGCGTTCGTCGCTCCGCGGATCTCGGTCATCATCACGACGCCGGCCTCGCCGGCGAACAGACGACCGATGAAGCGCGGTACGTGCATCGGCCGCTTGGCGCCAAGCAGCTGAGCGAGCGCGGGCAGCCACTCGGCGACGCGAGCGGGGTCATCGTCGACGACGTTGTAGACGCCGCGAGTGCCGTGTTCGATCGCCGCCACGGTCGCCTCGGCCGCGTCGGCAACGTGGATGAACGACCAGACGCCGGCACCATCGCCGACGAGCGGGAACTTGCGCTTGCGGACGAGCTCAAACTGTTGCCCACCCGGAGTCAGCGACGTGCCCGGGCCGTAGAAGACGCCGTAGCGCAGCACGACCCCCTGCGTCCAATCGGCCCCCAGGACCGCCTCCTCGAGGTGACGGATCGCGGCGACGTTCTGACGCATCTCACGGGCAGGGGCTGAGTCGAGCGGGTCCTCCTCGGCCTTCACCGGTCCCCCGGTCCGCCCGTACATGCCATAGGCCCCGACGCTCTGGGCCACAAACCGCTGTACCCCGACGGCCTGCCCGGCCGAGAGCAGGTGGTCGGTCCCCTCCGTGCGCAGACGGTTCGTCAGCGCGAAATCGCGATCAAAATGCCGCATGTCCACCGCTTCCGGAATCGCGGTCAGCTGGTGGATGATCACGTCGGGCTTCGCCCGGGCCACCGCGTCCGCGACCTGATCGGGATCGAGCGCGTCGGCGACCACCGGGGTCGCCCCGAGCGCGTCGAGCAGCGGCTGCTTCGACTCGCTCCGCGTCATCCCGTACACGTCATGGCCGCAGGCCACCAGACGGGGCACGAGCTGCTGCCCGATCGCGCCCGTCGCACCTGCCACAAAGACTTTCATCGTCGCCTTCCTATATCGAGAATCGCCTGCATCGACAAGACGGGATAGCGCCTCTCGGTGTGACAGCTTCCGCCACTGACCTTATGGCCTGGACCCGTCCTCATCGGTTGCGACGTTGTTTTCGAGCCGAGTCAGCAGGCCGTCGAGTGCGGTGATCTCCTGCGCGTTGAGGCCGTGTCGGAGCTGTCGGTCGAACGCGAGAGCCGCGTCGCGCAGGCGCAGGAACGCGGCCTCCCCGGCGGCGGTGAGCTCGACCACGTGGATCCTCCGATTGAGCTGAGAGCGCTGTCGAGTCAGCAGCCCCTCGGCCTCCATCGCGTTGAGATGGTGGGTGAGGGTCGCCTCGTGCACCCCGACCGCCTCGGCCAACTCACGCTGGTTCGCGGTCTGGCGCGTCTTCAGGTTGAGCAGGACCAGCCAGACCGGGAGCGACCCACCGGCGGCGGTCAGCACATCGTCGAACGACCGACTGACGACCCGGGCGGTCCGCGCCAGATGCAGGCCGATCGGAGCGCGAGCCGGTTTCACGCCCCCACCGTACCGTCAGACCATGATCTTGCCGCCGGCGACGTCGAGCGTGATGCCGGTCACCCATGAGGAGGCATCCGAGGCGAGAAACAGTGCGGCAGTGGCAACGTCGACGGGTTGTCCGATGCGCCGGAGCGGAAACGAGGCGGCGAGCTGGCGCCGCTGGTCCTCGGTGGTCCAGCTTCGCATCCGTTCATTCTCGACCGCCGACGGCGCGAGGCAGTTGACCCGGATCCCGTCAGGCCCAAGCTCGTTTGCCAAGTGCCGGGTGAGCGCGATGACCCCCGCTTTGGCAGCGGCATACGCGGCGCTGGACTGAGCCGCTTGGCGGGCGGCTGCCGAGGACATCGTGACGATCGACCCCTCACGGCGTTCGACCATGGCGGGGAGGAGGGCACGGATCGTCAGGAACGCCGAGGTGAGGTCGGATTCGACGACCTCGCGCCAGTGCGCGGCCGTTTCCTGTGGGGTGGGCACCGGCATGCCGTTGCCTCCGGCGAACGTGGCGAGAATGTCCGCTGCGCCGAGCTGTTCGGTGACCTCGGCGGCGAGTCGGTCGACGTCCGCCGGCACCGTGCAGTCCGCTCGCACGCCGATGGCACGGCCGCCGCGAGCTTGGATGCCGCTGGCGACTGCCGTCAGCGTCTGCTCGTCGCGCCCGACCACGGCCACTGAGGCTCCGTTGGCGGCGAGGGCCTCGGCGGTCGCGGCTCCGATGCCGCGGGAGCCGCCGGTGATCACTGCGACCTTGCCGGCGAGGTCTGGGTAGGTGGGCTGATTGAAGGGCATGCGATAAAGCATAGAGATCAAACGGTTTGAGATCGAAGTATCGAGGCTGCAGCCGGCGACGTGGCCGATGATCACCCGATCCGGGTGATGCTTCGCCGTTCGCCCGTTGGCATGGTTGGGCGGACGCGCGCGAGGGTGCGCGGTTCCCTTCTTCGGCAGAAATCAGAGGCTGGCGCGATGAGCGAGCGGTTCAAGGGCGTTATCAACGTTGACATTCGTGATTCGGTGCCCGACTGGGCCCCGTTCGAGGCACCGAGGGCTCCCGAGGGGGCGCCGAATGTTCTGTACATGGTCTTGGACGATGTCGGCTTCTCTTTGTTGAGTAGCTACGGCGGTCCGGTCCCGACGCCGAACATCGATCGCATCGTCGCGGACGGGGTGCGGTACACCCAGATGCACACGACCGCGTTGTGCTCGCCGACGCGCTCATGCCTGCTGACCGGGCGCAATCACACGCGCAACAGCATGGCCTGCATCACCGAGGCCGCGATCGGGTTCCCGAACGCGAGCGGGGTGATCCCGCCGGAGAACGGCCAGATCCAGGAGATCCTCGGGGAGGCCGGCTGGAACACGTACATGGTCGGGAAGTGGCACCTATGTCCCGAGTCAGAGATGAACCTCGCATCCTCGCGGCGGAACTGGCCGACCGGCCGCGGCTTTGAGCGCTTCTACGGATTCCTCGGCGCGGAGACGAACCAGTGGTATCCGGACCTCGTCTACGACAACCATCCCGTCGATCCACCGCGCTCGCCGGCGGAGGGATATCACCTCACCGAGGACCTGACCGACAAGGCGCTGGAGTTCATCAGGGACGCGAAGGTGGTCGCGCCCGAGAAGCCCTTCTTCCTGTATTACGCGCCGGGGGCGTGCCACGCACCGCACCAGGTGGCGAAGGAGTGGAGCGACAGGTTCACGGGCCAGTTCGACATGGGCTACGAGGCGATCCGCGAACAGACGCTCGCCCGTCAGAAGGAGCTCGGGATCGTCCCGCCGAACACCGAGGTGCCGCCGATCAACCCGATCGCCGACCAGACGGGGCCGGACGGGCAGCCTTTCCCGCCGCTTGACATGACCCGGCCGTGGGACTCGTTGTCGGCCGAGGAGCAGCGGCTGTTCTGTCGGATGGCCGAGGTGTATGCCGGTTTCATGGCGCACGCCGATCACCAGATCGGGCGGCTGCTCGACTATCTGGAGGAGACCGAGCAGCGCGAGAACACGCTGATTCTCTTGATCTCCGACAACGGCGCGAGTGGTGAAGGCGGACCCGACGGTTCGGTGAACGAGAACAACATCACGAACGGCATCCCGGACTCGCTAGAGCAGAACCTCGCGATGATCGATGACCTCGGTGGTCCGAAGACCTACAACCACTATCCGAACGGCTGGGCGATGGCGTTCAACACTCCGTTCAAAATGTGGAAGCGCTACGAGTTCAACGGCGGGACGAGTGACCCGTGCATCATCTCCTGGCCGGCCGGAATCGCGGCGAAGGGCGAGATCCGCGAGCAGTACCACCATGCGATCGATCTCGTCCCAACGATCCTCGACTGCCTCGGCGTCGAGCCGCCCGAGGCGATCGGCGGTCACACGCAGACCGACTTCGACGGCGTGAGCATGCGCTACAGCTTCGACAACGAGACGATCCCGACCGCGCGGGCGACGCAGTTCTATTCGATGCTCGGCTCGCGGGCGATCTGGCATGACGGCTGGAAGGCCGTCACGTCCCACCCCACGATCAGCGGCTGGAGCCACTTCGGCACCGACACCTGGGAGCTCTACCACACCGACGTCGACCGCGCAGAACTGCACAACCTCGCCGATCAGGAAGCGGAACGGCTCAATGACATGGTCAGCCTCTGGTACGCGGAGGCCGGTCGCAACGGCGCGTTCCCGCTCGATGACCGCTCGGCCCTCGAGATCCTCACGACCCCCCGCCCGGTCCTGAGCCCACCGCGCAACCGCTACGTCTACTACCCGGATTTGGCGGAGGTGCCGGAGTCACAGGCGGTCAACATCCGCAACCGCTCCTACGGGATCGGCGCGCTCGTCGACATTCCCGCCGCAGGCGCCGAGGGCGTCCTATTCGCGCACGGCTCGCGATTCGGCGGGCACGCGCTCTACATCAAGGACAACCGGTTGCACTACGTCTACAACTGGGTCGGCCACTTCGAACAGAAGATCGTCGGCACCGAAGACGTGCCGGTCGGCGAGAACCTGATCTTGGCCGCCAACTTTGTCAAGGACGGCGAGGATCCGCCCGGCGTCTCGACCGGGATCCTGTCCCTCTACCACGGCGAGACGAAGGTCGGCGAGGCGCGGATCAAGACCCAGCCTGGGAAGTTCTCGATCGCCGGCGAGGGCCTCTGCGTCGGGCGTGACGCGGGCGAGCCGGTCACCGACGACTACCCAGGGCCTCATCCGCACGCGTTCACCGGCGGCACCATCAACCGCGTGGCCGTCGACGTCAGCGGCGACCCGTACGTCGACCTCGAACGCGAAGCCGCCGCCATGCTGGCCCGCGAGTAGTCAGGCCAAGGACGCTGCGGCGAGCTCAGCGAAGAGCTCGCCGCGCGGCACATCATCGGCCCCGTAGGCGTTTCCGCCGCGACGGTCGAGCAACGAGAGCACGCCAACGACCGCGCCGTCGCGCCGGAGGGGAAGCACGAGCATTGTGTGGGGCACGTAGCCGGTTCTGGTTGCGACCTCCGATGCGAACCGCTGATCGGTCCGGCATCGACGATGTCCTCGTCTCGCGCCGGCACGCGGAGATTCGCAGGCTCGGCGACGGACGCTACGAGGCGGTCGACCTCGAGAGTCACAACGGGACGTTCGTCAACGGTCGCCGGATCAAGCGCGCCGCGCTCGACGAACTCGACGTCGTCGAAGTTGGGCGTAACTCCTATCGCCTCGTCGAGGGCCGGCTCGATGAGTACGTCGATACCGGCGAGGTCGCCTACGCGGCGGTCGACCTGACCGTCCGGCTGGCGAACGGCGCGGTCCTGCTCGACGGTGTCAGCTTCTCGCTTGCATCGCGGTCGATGCTCGGTGTGATTGGGCCGTCGGGCAGCGGCAAGTCGACGTTGCTCGGCGCGCTGACCGGATTTCGGATGGCCACCGCGGGCGACGTACGGTATGGAGACCGGAGCCTCTACGCGGACTACGACGCGCTTCGGCAGCGGATCGGGTACGTCCCTCAGGACGACATCGTCCATCCCGAGCTGACCGTGGAGCGCGAGCTCGACTACGCCGCGGACATCCGGTTTCCCAGCGACGTCGGTGCTGCCGAGCGCGACCGGCGCCTGCAGGAGGTCACTCGCGAGCTCGCGCTCGCGCATCGTCGCGATACCGCCGTGGCCCGCCTCTCGGGTGGCGAGCGAAAGCGTGTCAGCGTCGGCCTTGAGCTGCTCACCGCTCCGTCGCTGCTGTTCCTCGACGAGCCGACGTCGGGACTTGATCCTAACTACGAGCGAAGCTTGATGGAGCTATTCCGCGACCTTGCGAATCGCGGGCGCACCGTCGTCGTTGTGACCCACAGCGTTCAAAGCCTGCGCCTCTGCGACCGCGTGCTGGCGCTCGCGCCCGGAGGCCGGGTCGCGTACTTCGGGCCGCCGCAGTTGATGCTCGCGTACTTCGAGCGCGACGACTACGCCGATGTGTTCCACGATCTCGGTCAGACCGACGGTGCCGCAGCCGCGGCCCGGTTCCGCGCACACCCGTACTACGCGACCTATGTCGAGCGCACCGCGCCGGTGGCCACGCGCACACAGCCCACGCCGCGCGCCGCGTCACCGGTGAGCACGCGCGGCCGCTGGCACCAGTTCGTGGCGCTCAGTCGCCGCTACGCGGCCGTGATCGTCGCCGATAAACGCAACCTCGCGCTCCTGCTCGGTCAGGCGCCGTTGCTCGGGCTGCTGTTGCTCGTAGCGCTGCCGAGCGGGCAGCTGGCGTCGTCACCGCCGTCGCAGCTGCGGTTGGTCTCACAGGCGAGCCTCGTTCTGCTGGTCGTCGTGCTCGGCGTCAGCTGGCTGGGGATGTCGAATGCGGTCCGGGAGATCGCCAAGGAACTGCCGGTCTTCCGCCGGGAGCGCGCTGCGGGGGTGTCGTTGGTCTCCTACCTGGGCTCCAAGGCGTTCGTGCTGGGGGCGATCACCGTCCTCCAGGCCGTCGTGCTCGTGGCGCTCGCGCTGAGCGCTCAGCACGGTCCGGCGCGCGCTGTACTGCTCGGCTGGCCGCTTGGAGAAATGATGGTGATTGCGTCGCTCACCGGAATCGCCGCGATGGCAATCGGCCTGTTCGTCTCGGCGGCCGCGAAGACGCCCGACCGCGCGACCACGGTGCTGCCGATCGTCCTCGTGTTCCTGCTCGTGCTGGCGCTCGGCGGGGTGTTCCCGAGCATTGGCAACAAGCCTGTGCTCAAGCAGCTCGGGTATGTGGCATCGACTCGATGGGGGTTCGCCGGGCTCGCCTCAACGAGCGACCTCAACAATCTCCAGGCCGTGACCGGTGTGCTCACGCGGACCCCCGCGGTCAATGTCGATGACCCGACTGCATTGTTCCGCGCGTTTCGCCGGCGGTACCACGGCGACCCGCTGTGGCAGCACTCGAGCTCCGCCCTGCTTGCCGACGCGGCCGCGCTCGTCGGCATCGCGCTCGTCGCGCTGCTCGCTGCTGGGGTGATCCTGCGCCGAGACCGTCCGGGGTGAGCCTTGCTGCGGCGAGCACGTCTTCTCATCGTCTGTCTGAGCCTTGCGCTGTGCTCCTGCAACGGGACCGTGCCGCTGGCGCACCTGCCGCCGTTCGGAGTGATCGGGAACTGGACGGGTTCGCAGTGGCGTACGATTGGCCCGTCGCTGGGCGGGGCGCTCGAGCTCGGCTTCGAGCAACATCTGCGACAGCGGCCAGCCGGCGTGCATGGCGGCCGTCGTGGCCGCCATGAGCCAGCGTATCGCCGCTCTTGGCTGCAGCCACCTGGCTCCGTTCGCGGCGATGTACCGCCAGGTATCGGCCGCGATCAAGAACAGCGTGGACGTCCGCCGCTACGAGAACCCCGCCTATGTCGCTCATCTCGATTCGGTGTTCGCGACGCTCTACTTCCACGCGCTCGACTCATGGCGGGCGGGCCGCCGCAACCAGGTTCCGCAGGCATGGCGGATGGCGTTCTCGGCAGCTCAGAGGGCATCGAGTGAGCACGCTCGGGGACATGCTCCTCGGCATGAACGCTCATATCAGCCGCGATCTTCCATACGCACTGCGGCGCGGGACGCGTACTGCGCCGCCCACCGGTGAACCTCCCGGCGCCTATCAACCCCGGTCGAGCTGTTTCGCCAGATAGTCCCAATCGCGGTTGAAACGGTACGAGTGGTTGGCCGGAGGCTGGGGCGACTGCGTCTCAAGGAACCGAACCCGACCGTTGCTGCGGTTGTGGAAGGCGTGGACGCATCCCACGCCAGTCCAGAAGAGGTCGCCCGGCCCGAGCGTGAACTGTTCGTCGTCCGCGCTCGCCTCGACCTCGCCGTTGAGCACGTAGTAGGTCTCCTCGAACGGGTGGTCGTGGGGCTGCGCCACCCCTCCAGGTTCGTATTCGACCATGAACATCTGATGGAGAACCGCTCCCAGTCGCTGGTCGACGAGCATCTTGACTGCGATCCCGCTGTAGGCCAGCAGCGCCGTGGCCATGCTCGCCGAGACGGTCGGTGCATCGACGGCGGCCCCGATCTTGAGGTGATCGAGCTCCATGTCGCCCGAGCCGAGGCGGAAAAACGTCCGGGTGCGCGGATCGCGGATGTCGAGCGGCGGAAATGGACCGTCGAGCGGCTGCGGCCCGCCGGTCCGAAACGTGTCGGGAGGTCCGGAGCGGCGCGGAGCGGGGCTACTCACCTCGAGCCATATGGCGTCGGAGGCCGTCTCGTTGCTCCATGCGTGGGGAACGCCGACCGGCAACAGCCCGCATTCGTTCGGCGACAGGCGGTGGGTGCGCCCATCGGCGGTCAGCAGCGGCTCGCCGGCGAGGACGAAGAAGCTCTGCTCGAACGAGTGCAAATGCGTGTCGGTCCGCCCGGAAGGCGCCAGCGTCCACCGAGCCCAACCGGTATGCGCGGAGCCAACGTGCGGTCCCACAAGGACCGGCCCGGTCTCGCCCCGCCGCTGCACATGAAACCGCGGGCGCTGATCGCTCACATCAGCACCCAGCCGCCGTCGACAGCCAGGTTCACGCCGTTGATCGCCGGGTTCCGAAGCAGGAGGAGCGCGGCATCGGTGATGTCGTTCATCGTCACCATGCGACCGGTCGGGGTCTGCTCCTTGACGCGCGCCAGCATCTCGGAGTTGCCCGCCCAGGCCGGGCTGTCACCGACGATCCCAGGGTGAAGCGCGTTCACGCGGACGGGCGCAAGCTCGATGGCAAAGGTCCGCACCATCGTCATCACGGCCCCATTGACGCTCGTGACGGTGGTCGAGCCTGGGTAGGGGCGGTCCTTCGCCAGGCCGCCGAACAGCAGCACGACCGAGTCATCGTGCATCCGTGGATGCAGGCAATGCACCACTTCGGTGTAGCCCACGACCTTGAGCGTGACCAGCCGAAGCGCCCGCTCGATGCTGTACTCGCGGACGCTGTTGAAATCGCGGTCGATCGCCGCCAGCACCAGCCGGTCGACGCGTTCGACGGCGCCGAGCGCGCTGTCGATTTCCGTCGGTGCCGCCAGATCGACACCTGCTCCGCACGCCGAGCCCCCGATCTCCCGGGCGACGCCTTCGGCCCGGGCCGCGTCACGTCCTGTGATCACGACACGCTCGCCATCCTGCGCGCACCGCTCGGCCAGGTGGCGCCCGAGGCCACGCGTGCCGCCGATGATCACCGTGGTTCCGGCCACTTACGGGCGCTTGCTGGCCAGACGGCCATCGCGCAGCGCCGTGAGGTCTACGTCGTCGAGGCTTGTGACCACGATGTCGGCGTGTGCTGCGGCCAGGAGCTCCGCGTCGTCGACACGCGCGATGCCGATCGCCGCCATGTCCCCGGCCTTGGCGGCCTGCACCCCGGCTGCGGCATCCTCCATCACCATTGAGTTCTCGGGTGCGGTTCCCAGCTCGTGGGCGGCGGCCAAGAACATGTCAGGGTGGGGCTTTCCGTGCGGGAAGTCTCTCCCGGAGACGTCGGCGTCGAAGTAGTCGAGCAGCGTCAGACCCGGTCGCACCGACCCCGAGGTAATCCCGTTCTCCTCGGCGAACGTGTCGAGCCGGATCTGCTGAAGGAACAGGTTCGCGTTCTTTGATGAGGAAGCGGCCGCGATACGGATCCCCGCGTCCTTGACGTGGATGATGAAACGCAGGGCGTCTGGGTAGGCGGTGAAGTCCCCGGCCTCGATCAGGCGCACGACCATCGCCTGCTTGTGATCGGCGTACTCAGCGAGGCGGTGGTCGTCCTCGTCATCAGGAACATGGAAGTACTCGAGCGCCGCGCGGGCGCCGGCCATTCGCGGCTTGCCGGACATCTGCTGCTCGTACACGCGCGGCGTGAACGCCTCCGGCGACCAGGTCGTGTGATCGCGGATATCGCTCCACTCGTTCTCCATCAGCTCGCGCAGCGACTCGCGCCAGGCCTTCTGGTGGGGCGAGTCGACGAGCACTCCGTCAACGTCGAAGATCGCTCCCTGGAAACGTCTTGGCACGCCGGCTCCTCTCGTGAAACTAGCTGGGCAATTGGTGCTCGACGGTTCGATCCGGTTGCAGCACAAAGGTGTGATGGTCACCGGGCCGGAAGTCGCGAACTTGATCTCCGACTCCAACCTTGATCGGCCGGTTGACGCCCTCGGGATGGGCGGCAAGCGTCAGTTGGCCGTCGGCGAGCGTCACCAGGAGGGGGGTCCGCTGGAATTGCATCGAGAAGGACAGCCCCTCGATCGGCGACGGCAGCCTGGGCTCGAACCAAAGGACACCGTCACGAACCTGCGTGCCCATGTAGCTGCGCTGCACGAGGTCGAGCGTGCCGGCCATCACGCCCATGTGGATCCCCTCCTTGGTCGTCCCGCCCTGAACGTCACCCACGTCGCTCCCCAGGGCCACCTGGAAGCGGTCCCAGGAACTCTCGGGGTCCAACGCGGCGAGGACCCCGGCGTACGCGACATGGCTGAGGGTCGAGCCGTGCGAGGTGCGACGGTCGTAGTACGCGGTGTTGTCACGCGCGGTGTCAGGCCCGTACGTGTACCCGAGGCGATCGAAGAGTCGCTGGAGCTCCTCGGAGGAGAACAGGTAGAACAGCATGACGGTGTCCGCTTGCTTGGTGACCTTGTACCGGTTGGGGTCATCGTCCTCGGCGTGCAGGATCCGGTCGAGGCGCTGGATGTTGCCGTACTTAGTGCGATAGGCGTCCCAGTCGAGCTCCGCCAACTCGTCGTAGCCTTCGAACTGGCTGATGATGCCCCCGTCCTGGAAGGGCACGAACATCCGGCGGCTCATGTCCTCCCACGTGCGAAGCTCGTCGTCGCCGAGCTCAAGCCTGTCCCGGAGCGCTTCCGCGCGGCTTCCCGGTAGCAGCGAGAGGACTTCTTGCGCGAGCTCGCACAGCCAGGCCACCATCACGTTGGTGTAGGCGTTGTTTCGAAGGCCCCCTGCGGTCGCGCCTGGGTACTTCTCGTGGAACTCGTCCGGGCCCATCACCCCATGGATCTCGTACCGCTCGCGCTCCGGACTGAAGTGCGCGATCGACGCCCAGAACCGGGCGATCTCGAGCATCATCTCTGCTCCATAGTCACGCAGGAACGCCAGGTCCTGGGTGGCCTGGAAGTAATGCCAGATGTTGTAGAAGATCGCCGCGTTGACGTGGCGCTGGTTACGGCTGAGGTCCGGCTCCCAGCGGCCCGTGAGCGGGTTCAGGTGGACGCGCTGGGTCTCCTCCTTGCCCTCACTGCCGCTCTGCCACGGGAACATGGCGCCACCGAATCCCGCCTCGACGGCCGCCGCACGCGCCTCGTCGAGGCGCCGGTACCGATACATCAACAGCCCGCGGGTGACCTCGGGCATCCGGTAGTTGAGAAACGGATACACGTACAGCTCGTCCCAGAAGACATGTCCGCGGTACGCCTCCCCGTTCAGTCCGCGAGCCGGAACCCCGGCATCGATGTCGGCCGTGAAGCGCGAGCACACCTGCAGCAGATGACAGGTATGCAGGCGCAGCAGCCGCTGCACGTCGAGGTCCGCTTTGACCTTCAGGTCGCACACCCGCCAGAGCTCCTCCCAGGCCGACCGATGCCGCGCGAGCTCCGCCTCGAAGTCTCCGCTGCGTTGCGCCGACGTGCCGGCCCTGGCCAGCGAGTCGCTCGTCGCCGGGTCCCGGGAGGTGGAGAACACGACCAGCTTCTCCACGCGGACGGCGACTCCCTCCCGGACCTCGAACGCCAGAAGCTGCTGGATGTAGTCCTCCGTCTGGTAGAGGCTGCGCTCCACGCTCACCGGGTCGGTGCCGGTGAAGACGCGGCTCCGCGCCGCCTGGCTGATGTACAGGTTCGACTGGCGGGTCTGGACCTTCAGCGCGATCACCTCGGGCCCGAACGTTCGCGGCGAGACCGGATCGAGGTGCCGCCCCTCGAGCTGCTGATAGCGGGCCACGCCGCTGTTCGTGACGCGTCCATCGAGCGCGCACACCACCTCGACCCGCCCCGACCAGTTCTCCGCGGTCAGTGTCCACTCGATCCCCGCGTGGTGGACGTCCGCCATGCTCACGAACCGGCGGCTGTGCAGCGTCGTCTCACGTCCACTGCGATCGCGGAAGCGGAGCTCGCGCATGACCACGGCGTTGCGGATGTCGAGCGAATGGCGGTAGGAGAGGAGCTCGACGTCGGCAAGTCTGATCGCGTCGTCCCCCTCTATCCGGAGCTTGACGACCAGCCAGTTGGGCAGGTTAACGAGATCTTCGTTGAGGACCGGCAGCCCGCCAAGGATGGTGGTCTCTCGGTTGTACACCCCGTGCGCGTACGTGCCGGGGTAGTGCACCCCGTCGGCATCCTCCCACTCGGCCGTGCCGCGAGCGCACAGATAGCCGTTCCCGGTCGAGGTCAACGCTTCGCGAAGCCCCTCCTGATGTGGATCAAAGCCTTCGTAGGTGAGCGCGAAAGCGTTCATCGCATTCCGCTCCCATTGTGACGAATCGACGATCGAAGATCGCACTCAAGCCCGGCGGGGTTGTCGAGTGGCGCGGTTGACCGGATTCTGTCCGGCTCGCTCGAGCGTCCCGTGCTAGCCGGCAGCGGCCCGGGCTGCCGTGAGCACGGGGATCTGCAGCAACTCTCCGCAGTAGATCGTGAAGTGGATCCCGTCGAAGCGACAGAGCACGCCACCGTGGATCCGGGCGGAGTAGTGATTGCCAGGCGCAACGACGGGATTGATGTCGATCAGCTCCGCTCGACCGGGGTTCCGGCGCACCGCCGACGCGAGCATCGAGTTGATCTCGTGGTGGCGCTGGGACGTGCCGGCGGGCTCCGGTGACCCGTTGGCCAGCGGTGGCGGACTGGACCACGGGACGGTGAGGAAGAGGACCTTGATGGTGTTGTGGGCGAGCGTGGCGACGTAGCTGTCAATCTGCCGCTGTAGGTACGCGTCGTAATCCGGCTGCCCGAGGTGGACGATCCGGTGGCCCCATCGCCAGTCAAACTCATCGCGAAAGCCGAGCTCGACGAGCACGACCTGGGGATGGAGCGCCGCCTCGTCATGAGCCCACTGAGCAAGCGCCGTCCTGCATCCGGGACGCTGGTCCTCCCAGCGCCCGTTGGCGTCGATCTGCCCACGGGTGCCGAAGGAACAACCGAGGATCGCGGCGTTGATGACCTCGGAGCCGAAGTGCGCCTCGCGGATCATCATCGGCAGGCCCATGGAGAATGCGAGCGAGTCGCCGATCAGGAGTACCCGCTTCGGGGCGCAGGTATGGAACGTGACGCGCGCCGTGCCGGACCATTCCGGGCGGCGAGCGGCGAGCCATTTCGGTTGCAGCACGGCTGCCTCGTCGTACGTCATGGGCGCGAGTCCATAGCTGGGCGTGTCCGTAAGTCGCACTCGGCACGGTGGCTGCGACCCGGACAGACCTGCGGTTCCCGATGGGAACGGGACGACTGGCGTTGAGCCGGAGGACGCCGCCGCAGCGGCGACGAACAGCATTGCGGTCGCCGAGCCGGCGGCGACAGGTGCGAGCGCACGGATGCTCCACCGCGGTAACCGGCGCTCGCGCACCGGCTGCTCGACGACGACGTATGAGATCGTCGCCACGAGCAACGTCGCGGCAAGCCTCAACAGAAGCAGTGACGTACCGCTTATGCCGGTCGAGCCGGCGTCGAGCCACACGAACAGCGGGAAGTGATAGAGGTACACGCCGTAGGAGATCGCGCCGAGGGCACGAAGCGGCGGCAGGGAACATAGGCGGCTCGCCAGTGCGGAGGGATGGAACACGACGGTGTAGATGACGGCGACGACGGCGAGGTCGAACCCGAGCAGCCCAAACGGGTACAGCCACCTCGATTCGCCGCCGACGGCGCCGACCATTGCGACGATCGCGATCAGGGCAACGAGCGACACCGCGGTGACGTGTCGCGGCGAGCTCCGACGTCGCGGCTGCGTCCATGCGTTGCGACTCATGGCTCCGAGGGCGAGTGCGGCGCCGAGGAGGATGCTCGCGGCACGTGTGTCCGTACCGTAGTAAACGCGGTCAAGGCCGCGACCCGACGCGAACAGCAGCATCGAGGTGACCACGGAACCGAGCACGCCGAGGCCCACCACGGTGAGCAACACGCGGTAGGGGCGCTGGTCCAAGCTGTCACGCCGGGATCGGCGAACGACGAGCATGCAGATGCCGAGGAACAGCAGCGGCCACACGATGTAGAACTGCTCCTCGATCGCGAGCGACCACGTGTGCTGAAGCGGGGAGATCGGACCTGTCGCGGCAAAGTAGCTGCTCGCAGTCGCGATCTGACGCCAGTTGCCGAAGTAGAGCAGGGTTGCGAGCCCATCGCCCTTCAGGCCCGGCGCGGGGCTGGCCGCGCCGACGACCGCCTGATGAAGGCCGACGGCGAAGACAAGACAGAACAGTGCGGGCAGCAGCCGCCGAGCGCGTCTCCCCCAGAACGCCAGGAGCGCGATCGACGTGGCTCGCCGCCACTCCGCGATCAGCAACGAGGTGATGAGGAACCCCGAAAGAACGAAGAACGCCTCGACCCCGAGGAATCCCCCGGCTGCCCAGCCGACACCTGCGTGGAAGAGGAGGACAACGAGGATCGCGATCCCGCGCAGCCCGTCGAGGCCAGGGTGATATGCGGTGACATCGGACATGTGCCCGGCATCGTGGGGAGCCGCCGCGGCGCTCGCATCGGGTGTTCGCCCCGTATTGAGGGCAGCTTCACCCGGGTTGTAGGGGAACACCCGATGCGGGCGCCGTTCGTGTGGCGCACGCTGCACCGGAGCAGCGTCACGTCCTGACGGTGACCACCGCCCGCCCCCGGGTGTCTCAGAGGTCCTTGTCCGTCACCAGACCCCACTGAAAGGCGTATTGAGCGAGGCGTGCGCGTTTCTGGTTCTGCGGGAGGTCCGCGATGTCAAAGCGCTGAAACAGCAATCGCAGGTGGTTCTTGACAGCGTCGATGCCGAGAAACACCTCCCTCGCGATGTCCTGGTTGCTCGCGGTCGCCGCGTATTTATCGTCCGACTGGGACGGCCGACATAGTGCAATGAGGATCTTCCGTTGTGTCTCGGTGAGGTCCACAATCCTCGGCACGTCCGCGCCCGAGACGGTGACGGCGGTCGAGCCCTTGCGTGGTGCCCGGAACTCGACGATCGTTCTGCCGACGACGAGGACGTCGCCGTCAACCAGCCGCCGGCGATTCGTGATCCGCGCACCGTTGACGAACGTGCCGTTGCGCGAGAGCCCGTCGTCGCTGAGTGTCCAATCCTCGCCGATCAGCTCAAATTCGGCGTGCGTCCGCGATACCTCGCCGTCCCCGGAGAGCACGACGCTGTTCGAAGAGCGCCGACCGATCGTCGCGTACCGGGACTCACCGAGGCTGAAGATCCGCTGCGTGCCGCCCGCATCGCGCCAGAGCAGAAACGGAAGCCCGCGGCGCTCGGCTTCGATGATGAGCTTTAGCTCAGCAGCCGACCGGACGTACGGCGCGATCTGGCCCGCCGGCGCCTCACGAGTCTGATCGCTCATCGCTCATTCCACACTCCAACAGGCTGGTCCGGATTCCCGTCGCTCTGCGATCACCTTGACGCGACTCGCGGAGCATAACCGCACAGGTGGAAGCGGATTACCGCAAGGTTGTCTTGGCAGCGGGCGCAGGCTCGGACAGGCTTCATCGCAGAGCTACCGATGCCGTGGATCACGCTTCCTTTCCCATGGTTCAGCGACCCAGCACCCTCACCGGCGGACCCGGCGACGTCTGAGGAGCGCGCGGAACGCGCTGAGCCGGGCCGAGAAGCTGCGGCCGCCACCGAGCCGCTCGATCGGGACGCATCCGAATCACCTCGATCGGATGGGGCAGCACGTGCGAACTAGCCTATTTGCGGACCCCACCGCCGATACCACGCAGTCGCAGCGCCAGGTCCTGGCGCGCGCGGTGCACGTGCTGAACCGGGCGGCGCTCCATGCTGTCTGCGGCCACGAGTCGAGCTGTCGGACGGCCGTGGCCGAGGCGGGGATCATGGGTCAGCGAGCCGGCCTCGCCGTCTTGGACATTGCCGCGGATCACGTGCTCGGTCTTCTCGAACTCTCGATGGGGAACCTGCCGGCTGCCGCTTGGCACCTGACTCGATGCGCCCGGACGGTCGGGACGCTGCGCCACGTAGACCCGTACGTGGTGCGATTCGAGCCGGACCTGGTTGAGGTGCTCGTGGGTCTCGGACGTCGAGCAGAAGCACAGATCGTGGTTGCCTCGCTGACTGGGAGAGCGGGCCGACCCGAACCCACGTGGTCGACGATGGCCGCAGCCCGTTGCCGGGGGATGGTCGCAAGCAAGGAAGGGTTCGAGGAGGAGTTTCTTGATGCCTTGGCGCTTTCCGTCCCCCGAGGCGAGGCGGGCGATCGATTCGAGTCAGCCCGGACTCAACTGTGCTTTGGCGAGCGCCTGCGCCGGGCGAGGCGGCGAGTCGAGGCACGCGGGCACCTAGGCGACGCGCTCGAGACGTTTCGCTCAATCGGAGCTCAGCCATGGTCCGAGCGGGCGGCGTGCGAACTACGGGCGACCTCGTGCACCGCGCGGCGGCGCGAGGACCCGAGCACGATCGACGACCTCACCCCCCAGGAGGCGCACGCGACGCGTCTCCTCGCCGAGGGTGCCACCGTCCGCGAGGCGGCCGGACAGATGTTCCTGAGCCCGAAGACCGTCGAGGCGCACCTTGGTCGCGCGTATCGCAAGCTCGGGGTTCACAACCGTGCGCAACTGGCGGTGGCGCTGGCACGTTTGGGCCAGCAAGGTGTCAGCACTCTGACCCCGTAAAAATGAATCCAAATCCGTGGCGAGTGGTGGGTAGGATCGCGCCCCATGTGGGGGAGAAGGTGCTCCGCGAGCCTCCTCTGGCGAACCGTGCTGATCGCCACGTGCGCGTCCGTGATCGCACCCGGGGCCGGACAGGCGCAGATTGTCTCGGCGCCCACACCGCAGCGGGTCGCCGTCACTCCCTTCTTCATCGTCCCGGAGGTGATGACGGCGAGGCACGCAGAGCTTCTGGAACTCACACTCGGTTCGGTCACGGACCGCGAGCAGGTGACAGCTGCATGCTTCGACTGCGGGACTACGACGTTCGTCGCAAGGTCGCACGGCAAGACCCACGTGGTGCTGACTCCATCGCCTGCGCCGCTTCAGATGCAGCCCGGGACCAAGATCCTCGTCGGCGTGACAGGTCGGAATGTTGAGGGCCGTTGGATCCTCGTCGTGTTCAAGAGGGGGCAGTACACCGGACCACGTGACGAGTGCATGCCTGCGACCGTCTCCGTGCTGACGGCTGCGCAGGCGCAGAACCCGTCCGAGATCCCATTCGAGAAATGTCCCCCTGCGAGTCCCCCGAGGACCGAATACGTGCTCTGGAGCGGGCCTGGTCACCAGTTGTACGAGACGCAAAACGACCCCGGTAGTACATCGTTCATCCGTCCGCACGCCATCGGCTCTGGCAATGGCGTCCGGTCCGATCCAACCGTGATCGTCCGTGACGACGGCGAGCGGGATGTGTTCTGGAAGGGCGCGGACAGAGGCTTGTGGGTCATGTCCTACACGGGGTTCTGGAGCGCCGCGACAGAGATCTCGGCGGCCGGAAAGCTGGGTTCCGCCCCGACTGCGGCTGTCGGGACGGACGGTGTCGCCCGCGTCTTCTTCAAGGGCAGCGACAGCGAGGGGCTTCTCTGGGAGCTCTCTGAGGTCGGCGGCGTCTGGTCAACGTCAGCGCCGCTGGGGACAGGAACGCTCGGGTCAGCGCCGGCTGTCGTGACCCTCCGAGGTGGTGCGATGGACGTCTATTGGTTGGGCACGAACAAACGGCTGTACACGGTGCGGTACGTCGGCTCGCCGGACAACGTCGTTGCCTATCCCGTTCCAGGTGCCGGAAAGCTCGGATCCGCCCCGGCCGCGCTGCTCGATGGCAACGGGGCGGAGGACGTCTTTTGGCGAAGCACGGGCGGAACACTGCGGGAGCTGTCGAACCCATTCGACCCGGGGCACGTGTCGGAACCGTTGAATTCTGGACAACTCGGATCCGCGCCTTCGGCCGTCGTCCATTCCAACGGCGTCCAGGATGTCTTCTGGAGGGGAACCCACGGCGGGCTCCGTGAGATTGTGTTTGCACCTGGTGGATGGCAAAACGCGTTCCCGGTGGATGGTCCCCGACACATCGGCTCGCGTCCAGCCGTGGCCGTCAGCCCAGACAGTGCGCCACCCACTGCACAAGTCCACACCGCCGACGTCCGAGGAACGTAACCGGGGGAGAGCGTGGGTCCGGGGTCGCCGTGACAGCAACCGCAGTGATCTTGTCTCCGGGTGAGACTCTCGGTGGCTTTCGGATGAGGGACGTGCTTGGGATCGGCGGCATGGCCGTCGTCTACCGCGCCGAGCAGCTGTCCTTGGACCGCGAGGTTGCGGTCAAGGTTCTGTCACTTGACCTCGGGAGGGACGAGGAGTTCGCGGAGCGCTTCCGGCGCGAGGGGATGCACGTCTCGCGCCTCGATCACCCGAACATCATTCCGATCTACGACGCGGGAAGCGACAAGGGACGCCTGTTCCTCGCGATGCGACTCGTCGACGGGCTGACGCTCGCAGAACGCATCCGCGTTGATCCGCCGTCGGCTGTGGAGACCCTGCACATCCTCAAGCCGATCGCGGACGGACTCGACTGCGCGCATGCCACAGGGCTCGTTCACCGCGATGTGAAGCCGCAGAACATCCTGCTGACCGAGCGCGGGCACCCGTACTTGACGGACTTTGGCGTCGCGAAGCGTGTCGACACAGCGGGCATGACCGCGGACGGGGGGTTCGTCGGGAGCTTCCACTACGCCGCCCCGGAGCAGGTCCTCGGCGCCCCGGCGTCCGCCGCCACTGATGTCTACGCGCTCACGGTCGTCCTTTACCAATGCCTGACCGGTGAGGTCCCGTACGCCCGCTACGCCGAGGCGGGTGCTCTGTTCGCGCAGGTCAGCGAGCCGCCGCCACGGCTCTCGGTACCCGAGGCGAAGACGCTGAACGACGTGATCGAGCAGGGCATGGCGAAGAACCCGGCCGACCGGTATGCGAGTGCCGGAGAGCTGGTCGCGGCGGCCGAGGGTGCGCTGCGTGAACTGCCTTCGGGTTACACGCGGCGGCGGCCGACCTTCTCTGTCAAGGCCGCCTCGCTCCCAGACGCCGAGACCCTGCCGGCCGCGTACGACGGGGACGCGATTGCGACCGCGAAGCGGGTGCACGACGGCGCCGGACCCCGTCGCCGGGGCCGGGGCCGGGGCCGGCGCCGGCGGATCTTGGCCGCGATAACGGTCGGCGTCGCCGCGATCGGCGCCGCGCTTGCGGCGATCGAGCTAGGTGCCGGGGGCGCAGCGAAGGCGACGACAACACTGACCGCCCACTCCGGCCCTCTCTCACTCGTCTACACCCATCCGTGGAAGCCGACTCATGCCGCGTTCGGATCCTTTGCGATGGCGCCCGTCGGTGCGGCAGGTGGGACTGGCCCGATCGAGCTCGCCTCGGGCAGCGCGACCATCACCGCCGGCGCCCTGACCAGATCCGCCGAGATCCCAGGTGGTCCCCCTCCGGCGCTCGTGGCGCGGCTCGGGCATGCGGCGCCGACCTCGGGCCGGCTCGTGAGCGGACGCGCCGTCGCCCGCTACCGCTGGACCAGCTTGGCTAACGGTCGGAGCGTCGACGCGTTGGTGATCCCGACACCCCGTGGTGACCTCGCGGTCATTTGCAGCGCGCCCGACTCCATCAGGGCCGCGCTCACGGAATGCATACAGATGGCGACCCGGGCGCATGTCAGCGGGTCCGCGTCCCTGTCGGTCGGACGGGACGCCGGCCTTGCGCAATCGTTGCGGCACGACACGGGAGCTGCCGCCGGTCGCCAACAGGGACTTGCCGCCGAGAGCAGCGGTCAGCCGTGGCCCGTCAAGGCTGTGACGTCAGCGGTGAATGCCGACACGCAGGCCGCGCGCAGCCTCCGCAAGGTCAATGCCCCTGAGCGCTACACGCACACGGTAGTGGGCCTCGCTGCCGCCTTCACTGGCGAGGCGGAGGCCCTGAGCGCACTCCGGCGAGCGGATCAGGCACACGACGTCAAGGCCTACGGACTCGCCGCCGGTGATGTGAAGAGAGCCAGTCTTCGGCTGAACCGGTCGGCCCGGAGCGCAACGAGTGCCGGTCTGCTCAGAGCTGCGTTCCCGACGCTCAACGTGCCGAGCTGGCCGGTGATCATTTCGACTCAAACGGGCGCCTCGAACGGCACTACCGGAGCGGTTGCCGGGTCTGGTTCGGCGACGGGTCAGACGTCCTCCGGATCCTCCGCAGGGGCGGCCTCCGCACAAGGAGCGTCCGGGGGGTCGAGTTCGTCAGCGAGCAATGGCAGCTCAGCGAGTCAGGGCCAACGGTCGACGACGTCCCCGAGCGTCACGTCGCTTTCACCGATCCCCTGACCCGCCGCCGCCCGCGCGAGGGGTTCACCCGATGCGAGCCCTCGCACGCGTCGCGACGATCATCCGATGGAACAGACGACGGCCTGTCTGGGGTCGCGCTTGCGTGGGGCAATTGCTCTGGCCTGCGCAGTCACAGTCGTCGCGCTGCCCGCGTCACGCGCCGCGGCGTCACCGCCGGTGACGATCAGTGTCGGCACGGCGCTGCGGTCGCTTCCATCCGATTTCTTCGGACTGTCATTCGAGACGAACGAGATGTCCCAGTTCGAGGCGGCCGGCGTCGCCTTTGACCGGATGATCGCGCTGATCCGACCGCCTAACGGCGCGCCTCTCCCTGTCCGCGTCGGCGGCCGCTCCGCGGACGAGACCTACTGGCAGGCGTCGCCGCGGGGCGCAGGGCGCTGGATTTCGGAGCTCGACCCGCGGTGGCCGGACGGCCTGGCGCGACTCGTACGGACGGACAATCTCCGCATCCAGCTGAACGTCAATCTCGCCGTGCACTCGCCCGGCATGGCCGTTCGGTTCGTCTCGGATGTCAAACGTCGCCTGCCAGCAGGGACGCTCGCCGGGCTCGCGGTCGGCAACGAGCCCGACCTGTATCGCTTCGAGTCATGGCTTGATCGCGAACGTGTCTCGACGACGACGCCGCTGACGCCGAGATCGTGGACCGCGAACTACGGCTCGACCCAGTACAAGCACGATTTCCGCCTGTATGCGGACGCGCTCACACGTGCGTTTCCGGGCATGAAGCTGCTTGGGCCCGAGCTCACGTATCCGAGCCTCGCGTGGTCGACGGATCTCCTCACACTTGGTCCGTCGACACCCGGCAGCCTGACCTTTCACCGGTACGCGACTGCCGACTGCACGGCCGACCAGCATCGCCGGTTGCCAAGCCCCGCTGGGTTCCTCGACGACCACTACTCCGGTGGTCTCGCCGCCACGATGGCGGACGCCGTCCAGTTTGGCCTCGGACACCACCTCGCGATCAGAGTCAGCGAGATGAACACCGTCGCGTGCGGCGGGCCGGCGTCGCTCGTTCAGTCCTTCGCCACCGCCCTATGGGCTCCCGACGCGCTGTTCGAGATGGCAAGGAGCGACGTCGCCTCGGTCAACTGGCACATCCGCGCGGGCCTGACAAACGCGCCGGTCGTGTTCGGCGGGCACGGCCTGAACGCCCGGCCCGAGCTGTACGGGCTAGCGCTGTTCGCGCGGACGATCGGTCCTGGCGGGCAACTCCTCGGCGCGCGGCTTGACCCGTCCGCGGCCGTTCCATTGAAGACGTGGGCGGTTCGCTCCGGTCGACGGGTCCGGATCCTCATCATCAACGAGTCGGCGCAACGGTTGGGCATCCGCGTTGCCCGGCCGCCGGGCGTCTCCGGGGCCGACGGAACCCTCATCCGGCTGCTCGCGCCGTCGGTCGGTGCGACCCACGGCGTGACGCTCGGCGGGCAGACGATCGGTGCGGATGGCCGCTGGCATGGGCGTCGCGTGGCCGAGACCGTCCACGAGCGCGGCGGAAGCTACCCGCTGGCGATCGCTGGATACAGCGCAGCCCTGCTCGCGTTGCCGTAGCGGATGCACCCGGGCAGGACGTGAAGCGGGAGCGACGGGACTCGAACCCGCGACCTCCGGCGTGACAGGCCGGCGCTCTAACCAACTGAGCTACGCCCCCCTGAAGGGGATCCTCAGTATGGCAAGAGAATTTTTTTCTCGCGGCCGCAACTCTGATCGGATTTACGTGTCTTGGGTGCGAACGGTCCTGAAGGACGCACCCAACCCGGCCGTGGGTGTACCTGACGGATCGAGCGACGGGGACCCTGGAAGCGGGTCCCCGTCGTCGTTTTGGCCCTTGTGGGAAGGGGATGGCGCCGCGCGGCGCAGGGGATGGCGCCGCGCGGCGTGCTTCCCCCGCGTCGCCGGCGCACGTGCCGTTCCGAGCGCGCAGCGTGGGTGCTCACGGCAAGTCCGGCGGGGGGACCCAGCCGCCGAAGACCTCCTCGAGCGCGAGCCCGACTGCGATCGAGACATGGTCGCGGTCGATTCCGGCGGCGACTTGGACGCCGAGCGGCAGCCCCTGACCGGAGAGTCCGAGCGGGACCTCCGTCACGGGTACGCCCGCGAGGTTGAACATCGCGGCGGGCGTAAACAGCCAGGGCCGCCCGACCGTTCCTCCGTGACGCGGCGCCACGCGCTGATGGGCCGGATGGAGGATGACGCCCTCGCCGACCGCCTCGATCAGGTCGGCCGCGAGCTCACGGGCCATGACGACGAGCTTGTCGGCGGCCTCTCCCTGCATCTGCGGCAGCAGTTCGGCGGCGAGCGCGATCCGCGTCGGCAACGTGTGCGGCCCGCCGCGGCGCGTGAGCGTGCGCCACGTGACAGGCTCGACGCCGGCGTCCTCAAGCAATCCGAGGGTCGCTCGGGACGCGCCTGACTGGAGCATGGCGAGGTATGGCAGGACGGCTCGGCGCCAGGCGCGAAACTCGACACGGCGCACGACCGCGCCGCGGGCCATCAGTGCGCCGACGGCCCGCTCACGGGCATCGCGCAGCTCGCGTGTCATCGGGAGCAAGGAGGAGTTCTCGATCGTCGTGACCGGGAGCCCGTCGAGCGACACGGCTGCCGGGTCGCCGAGTTCGGCGGTCCGGGTGAGATGATCGACGCCGTCCGGACCGGCAATGATTCGCAGCAGCGGCATCAGGTCCTCGCCGCGGCGGGCGAGTGGACCCGTGACGAGCATCCGCCCGGCGTCGTCTCCGGGCGTGGCCGGATAGGAGCCGGTGTTCGGAACGAGCCCTGCAGAGGGCTTGTGCGCGAACACGCCGCAGAAGAACGCCGGAATCCGAATCGATCCGGCGATGTCCGATCCGATGCCGAACGGTGAGCCGCCGCAGCCCACGGCCGCGCCTTCGCCGCCGGATGACCCGCCCGCCGTGCGCCGCGAGTCATACGGGTTGTTGGTGCGTCCGTAGACGCGGTTCTCGGACTCGATCCACAGCGTGAGCTCGGAGGTGTTCGTCACCCCGAGCGGGATCGCGCCGGCGTCGATCAGCCGTTGCGGGACCGGTGCGGTCTCCGGGGAGCGAAACGCTTCGCGGGCGACGAGGCCGGTCGACTGCGGCATCCCTCGCACTGCGATCGACTCCTTCACGGTGAAAGGGACGCCGAGGAGCGGAGGCAGAACGTCCTCGGACGCCGCGGCGGTGACTCGCTCGTCAGCGGCCGCCGCCTCCCGTCGGGCGTCGTCGAAGCGGTCGGAGACGATCGCGTTCACGCGGGGCGCACACGCGACATGGCGGGCGATGTGGGCCTCGACCACCTCGCGTGCCGTGAGCTCGCCTCGGCGGATCGCTCGGGCGAGGTCGGTCGCCGAACGTTCGGTGATCGTCAGCGGCTCAGCGATCGCCGCCATTGCGCGGCCACAGCAGCTTCAGGGTTCGCTCGGTGAATCGCTCGTAGCGCTCGGCTGAGTAGCGCTCAGGATTGGTCAGGAGCATGCGCCCGGCTTCCTCGGCCAGGTTGCGGATCGTCCGCGCGGTGAGCTCGACGTCGAGGTCATCGGGGACCTCCGGGCGAGTCATCGTCCTGCGCACCAAATGCTCGATCTGCTCCAACGTGCGGGCTCGGTTCGTCTCAACCAGCTGACGCACAATCGCGGGATTGCCCTCTGGGGGGAGCAGGATGATCCGCCACGTCGCCGGCCGACTCGCGACGGCGTCGAGGAAGCGCCGGATGCCCGCGATCAGCAGCTCGATCGGCTCGAACGCCCCCGGATCCTCGGGGACGATCTCGCGCAGCTGCTCGAGCGCGCAATGCTCCTCGCGGGCGATCAGCGCCTGGAGCAGCTCCCCGAGATTTGGGAAGTGGTCATAGACCACCGGTCGGGTCACGCCGGCCGCCCGCGCGATCGCCTCGATGGAGACGCCGCTGTAGCCCTGCTCGAGGATCACTCCCAGGGCGGCGTCAATGAGCTGCTCCCGCCGCTGGTCGGGAGGCATCCGCGGCGCGTACCGGCGTCGTGCGCGTCCGGATGCATCGGGGCTGTGCGGTACCCGGGACGCCATCGCCGCGAGGCTACAGCGCCGAAGCCTCCGGTGATGTCTCGCGGGCGTTTCGGTCACGAGTGAGCGCACACCGCGCAGTGCTCCCAATCAAACGGGAGCGTGATCCCGCGGATCCGTCGATCGTTCTCGTGCCACTCGCGATTGAGGTGCCGACCGATCACGATGGCCGCGATCGGACCGGCCCCGGCGGCCTTGAGCGCTGCCGCCGCGCTCTGGGCGCTTGCCCCCGTCGTCCAGGTGTCGTCGATCAGCAGCACCGGCTCGCCATCAAGGCGGCGACGCGCCCGGTACTTCTCGGCGCAGAACTCCCGTGGCGAGCAGGTGATCTCTGAGCGCGTGAGCAATGCCGCATGACGGGCCTTCGTCGGCGCCACGAGGTCGGCTACGAGATGCCGGAGCGGGTGGGTTGCGTCCCGCTCGGCGTCACCCGAGGGGACCGTCGTCACGATCGGGAAGCCGCCGGGGGCATCCGCGGCGAGGGCGACGCACGGCTCGTGCGCGCCGAGAAAGCGCCAGAGGACGGCGGCGAGTTCGGCGCCCAGCCGCCGGGCGGTGTCGCCCTCGCGGCGTTTGTAGCTGGCGAGGGCGTGGTGGAGCTGCTCGCCCCCGACGCTGTACGAGATCGGAACGACGAGGTCGAGGCGCTGCTCCCCGTGTGCGCACGCGTAACAGTCGCTGTAGCCGTCGGTGAAGTTGAAGCAGATCTCGCAGACGCCGGGACCGTGTCTCGGGCTGAGCATGAAGTTCCCATAGACCGCCGTCAGCTCCCCGACCGTCGGCATGTCGTCGTCACCTCATGGCTGCAGGGCGCCGGTCGTGAGGCGCTCGATCGTGTCGGTGATCGCCGCCGGGTTGTCGACCACGTGAGTGCCCGGCCGCGTCGCGAATTCCCGCGCCCACGGCTGCTCGAGCAACGAGCGGACGAGGAACACCGGGCGACCGTGCTCCAGGGCCAGGCGCGCCTGCATCCGTGAGCCGCTCGTCTCCGAGGCCTCGACGATGACGCTCGCGAGTGTCATCCCCGACATCACCGCGTTGCGCATCGGAAACGTGCGCCGGCTCGGCGGTGCGTCAGGCCAGAACTGGGAAACGACTGCCCCCTGGCGGATGAGGCGGCGTTGCAGCGGCGCGTTCTGCGGGGGGTAGGCGCGGCGCAGTCCGGTTCCGATCACCGCGAACGTCCGCCCCTTACGGGCAAGCGCCGCCGTGTGCGCCGCGGTGTCGATCCCGGCAGCGAGGCCAGAGGCGACCGTGAACCCGCGATCGACGAGGTGCTCCGCGATCTTGCGCGCGATCGTGCGTCCGCGGTCGGTCGCCTGGCGTGCGCCGACGACCGCCACCGACCGGGCGTCCTGGCGGCGCAGCTCACCCGAGACAAAGATCAGCGGCGGGCGATCATGGACCCCACGGAGATTCTCGGGGTAGTCGTCGTCGAGCACCGTGAGCAGACGCATCCCCTCGGCTCGCCACTGCTCGATCTGGCCGGCGGCTGATTGGAGGTCCGGATGCGGGTCGAGCAACTGCTGTTGGGGGCCGGCCTCCTGCTCCAGGACCGCGAGCGCACTCCCGGCCTCCTCGATGAGCTCCGCGTAGTGCTGCCACGGCCGGGTGCCGGTGCGAAGCAGCAGTACGAGCGCGGCGCTTTCGACCAGGGGCTCCATCGATTGCGAGCCTACCGAGGCGAACAGACGTTCTCATGCGCTGCCGTCCGCGTGACTGACCGCAGCGGTCAGGACCGTTTGATACCGCAGCCCTGGACTGACTGACCGCCACTAAGTCGCTCCGCGACAAAGCAGCCGTTTGCGAGCACCTGAACGGCGTAGCGGCCCGGGTGTCCGCTCACGGTCAACTCGCAGGTGAAGATCGGCAGCGCGGTATGGCCGAACGGTGCGGCGGCCCGCTCGGCCGCCGAGGACGCGTGACACTGCGCGGCCGTCGGCGCGGGTGGACCACCGTGGACTTGCAACGCGTGCTCGACGCTCTGGGCTGAGACACCGCCGACGGCACCGCTCGCGGTCACGGACGAAGAGGTGTGACTCGCGCTCGAGGGAGCCGCGGTCGACGATGACGACGACGATCCGCCGCAGGCTTGGAGGACGGCTGCGGCGGCCACCGCGCTCGCCACAGTTGCGACGGTTGCGGCGGTTACGACGGTTGCGGCGGCTCGACGAGCTCGGACGGTGCGGCGGAGCCACATTGCCGGGCCTACCGGACGGGTTTTGCGGCGGCAGCGATCGCCAACATCTGCCGGTTGGTGAGGATGTTCTGGAGGGTGTTCGTCAGCCAGTAGACGGCTGGGCCGTCGTGCCACGAGATGAGGCGGAGGCGCTGGCCCTCGAAGTAGAGCTGCATCCTGCGGCCACCAAGCGTGATCGTCTGGCTCGGATTCCTGAGGATCGGCGCTCCCTGCCAGGTCGTGCCCTCAAGGTTGTAGTACTGGCCGAGGCTCCCTTGCGAGACGACGACGACGTAGGCCACATGGCCCTGGAGGCGGTACGGCCGGATCGTGTCCGGGAGCGCGCCGAGGGCTGTGACGCGATTCACCGGGTAGTAGAGCGGGAACGGGATCTTGTGCGTGTTCTGGCGAGCCACCAGGAGCTCGTCCGGCGTGGCCGGCGTGAGCGGCGTCGGGGGTGGCCCTCCACTGGACTTGCTGCCCTTCTTGGGGGCCCCGTTGCCGCCGCCGACGGAGACCCGCGCCGGCTTCGCGCCGCCGGTCAGGAAGGCATGAACGGTGCGGCTGATCTGCGCGTGGTTCGCGGTCACGTACGACGGGCCGACGTCTGCGGCAAACGTGATCTGCCGGACCGGATGGCTCGCCGATTGGACGACCAACTCGAGCAGCTTGAGGACATCGTCGGTTGAGCGGATATCGGTGCTCGAGTACTTGCCGAAGATCTCCTCGATGGGGTGCAACCGGGCAACCAGTCCGCTGGCGCCGACCTGGTTCTTGATCTGACGCAGGAAGTCCTGCTGGCGCGCGGCGCGCACGAGGTCCGTGTCGGTGTGCCGGTAGCGCACGTACGCGAGCGCGTCGGTGCCGCAGAGCTTCTGATAGCCCGGCTGGATGTTGATCTCGGAATACGTCTGGCTGGGCGCGAGGCCAAGGTTGGAGTGGTAGTAGCGACGGTCCACCTGGGCGAAGACGCATCCGAGGTAGTCGACGAGCGCTTTGAAGCCGCCGAAGTTGATGTCGATGACGTGATTGATCTTGATCCCGAGGACCTGCTTGACCGTCTTCACCGTCAGCTTTGCCCCCCCGAGCGTGTACGCCGCGTTGATCTTCTGCGTCGAGGAGCGACCATGATCGGGATGGATCGTGACCTTGAGGTCGCGGGGGATCGAGAGCAGCGTCGTGTTCGGCTCGTTCGGATCGAGCCGGACGAGGATCATCGTGTCCGAATGCGGCGGGTTGTTGGCGTCGATCGCCGACTTGGCCCGCTGGTCGGAGCCGATCAGCAGCAGTGTCTGGGGGCCGCCGGCGTTCGCGTTCGCGAGCTCATTGCCGAGCTTGAGCTGCGGGCTCTGCTTGAGCGCATCGGTGAAGAACTTGACCTCAAGCAGCGTGCCGGTGGCCACCGTCGCCGCGACAGCGGCAACGACGATCAGGCACCCGAGCAACATGCGCACGAGCAACCGCCCGCGACGCGCGCGCCGGGCGGGACCAGCGTGAAGCTGTGGCTCGAGCGTGGACATACGACGACGCTGACTTCAGCGGCGATTCGAGCGAGCTCAGGCTCGCTTAGCTGACGTGCTCGGCCGGTTCTTTCACCGGCTGCGCAGTCTCGGTGCTCGTCTGAACGGGACCGCTCTCGACGTGCTCAGCTTCATCAGTGCTGAGCGCGCTTCGGAAGTCCCGGAGCCCACGTCCGAGCGAGCGCCCAACCTCGGGCAAACGCTTCGGACCGAGCACAAGCAGCGCGATCACAAGTACGAACAGCAGGTGGGTTGGCTGAAGGATGTCGCCAATCACAGTGGGGAGACTGTAGCTGAACCGAGATGCCGATCCAATGCCTTGATGGCCCGGCACGCCAACTCGGCGGTTCAGTACGCGCACGCTCGCGTGTTTCCTACGGGTGGTCGGCTCGGGGTTGGGCGGTGGCGCGACGGTGGGTTGGTGAAGGTGGACCGGGCCGGCGCTGGCGCGTCCGGGTGCGTGGCGGGGGTACCGCGTGCGGGGGTGCGGGGGTGCGGGGGTGCGGGGGTGCGGGGTGCGGGGGTGCGGGGGTGCGTCCGGGTCCGTGGGTCCGGGACCGGCGTTGTGGGCATCGAGGGGTGGGGTGTGCGCGGCCTGCCCGGCTGTGCGCGGCCGCGCCGCGTCCGCAACGCAAGAAACGCGCCAAAGTCCGGGCGGCATCCCGATCGTGGCGTTCTTCCTTTCGCTCAACGCAAAGAAAACGCCCGGCTTCGCCGGCTGAACATGGTTTGGCGTCTTTCTTACGTTGCGGTACGGGCGGAGACGCCGGCGCCTCACCCGCGACGCTTGATCCGAAGGGGAGTTTCGCGCCAAATCGGGTTCGGCCCGTGCATTCGGGCGCGTTCCTCCCCCTGGAGGGGCATTCCGCGCCCAAACACGGACGGCGATCCCAGTTTGGCGCGATA
>CAWKKY010000009.1:0-90035 GCA_963850335.1 uncultured Solirubrobacterales bacterium
GCATAGGTCTCCCCGGTAATCGGCAAGGGCGAGGGCGCCTGAAGCTCCAGACCGCTGGGCCAGACGCCGAACTGCCACTACGGCCGGCAGGTCACCGGCCTGACGTCAGACCCGCCATCACCGCGTCGACGGTGTCCTCCTGCTCGCCGTCGCGGAACTCAATCTCACGCACGTTAGGTCCGATTCCCATTGCGGTCAGGCTGAAGTAGTCGTGAAACGAGGCCTTATAAAAGCGGCCGTCCCTGTCATACAGAACGACCTTCCGGCTGGCGGTCCCACTCACCACGTCGCAGAACCCGCTGCGTACGCCGACGAAGTACCCCGCGGTCTCGACGAAGTCCGCGGCGAGCAGGAGCGGGAAGCGAGCGGGCTGGGTGCCCGCAATCGGCTGCTCCGTGCCGGCGCAGTTGGTGCACACTGTGAGGCCGCGCTCGAGGCAACGGGCGGCCACCTGCGCCCAGAACGCTGGGTCGGGGACACGAAACAGGGTGTTCGCGTACGGCGAGAGCACCACGGTACGGCCGGGGACGAGTCCCTGCTCATCGAAGGACCGGAGAACGTCGGCGTTCGTCGGGGAGGAGGCGGGAACCCGGAGCGCCACCTCGTCCCCGAGCCCGAACACGGTGTGCCGGAACATCCTCTCGAAGTTGAGTCCCTTATAGCCCCGCAACCATTCGGTGGGCGCCGCCGCCCACCCGTCGTTGAGCACAACAATGGCGTTCGGTCGCGCCCGCGTGAGCCTGCCGTAGGAGATGACTGCGTTCAGCGCATCCTGATCGACGACCACGACACGGCTCTCACCCATCATCCGTGCCACCTGGGCGCAGGCACCGCTTGTCACGGCGAGGGTGTAGTCCCCGATGCCGCGTCGCTCGACGAAGCTCTTGAGGAACAGCCCGATGAGGTAGATGTCTCCGGTTCCGGCGTAGGGGGCGATGAAGAGCGTCGACTCACGGTGACCACCGGTCAACTTCCGGTACGTGCGGCGGCCGCGCAGGGCGCGCACGACGAACCGGGTGAACGACCGGAGCGATTCATCGGCGTGGATCGGCGTGAGGATGAAAGCCTGTCGCCGCTCGCGATAGCCGAGGGACTCCAGCTGATGCAGCATTTCCCTCGCCGCGGCGAACGCCACCACGATCACGGCAAACTCGTCGCGGAACGGGACGAGAACCTCCTCCGGACGCCGGACGACCAGACCCTGATAGTTCCGGCCGATCTTGTCCGGGTCGTTGTCGATCACAGCGTGGACGGTCACGCCGTGGGTCTCAAGCTCCTCTTTCACGCGGGCGGCAAGCACGGAGGCGCCGAACAGCACCGCCGTCTTGCCACGCAAGGCTCGCCGGCGAGCGAGCCGGCGCGCCTGATCTCGCAGCCCCTGGTCCGCGCTAGGCATGGGTCAGCCCCGCACCGGCCCAGCCTCGGATGCGATACATCGAGAGGCACACCAGGTCCTCGAGAGTCAGACCGTTCACGTCGACCATGCGTGAGAGGAAGTTTTCGCAGGGCCGTGTGAGCGAGACGAAGAAGATTCTCGGCGAGAACTGGTAGAGCTCGTAGAAGCTGAGCAGCGACTCGATCTGACGGGCCGAGAGAACCACGACCGCGAGGACGCCGTCGGTCCCCTTCGCGGCGCGCTCGGCGACCCACTCCTGGTCGGTCACGATCACAACGCCGCGCGCCCGCCGGTCAGCGATCAGATCGCCGATGTGCGCGAGCGCGACCCCGTTGAGAGCCCGGTCGTCCTCGACGAACGCCACGACGTATGCGCCATTGTCGATCTCGTAGCGCTCGCGCAGGCGGATCCACAGAGCACGCCCACGCCAGGCTGCGATGAGTGCTTTCACCATCACAGGCTCTCGTCGATGAGTACCCGTACCGGTGGTGCCTCGTCGCGCGTTCCAGTGACCGCGAGGGCGGTCACCAGTCCGGACGGCTTGGCGTCGTTGACAACGATCCGCTCTCCGAAAGGGGCGTCGAAGATGATGTGGTCATACCGCACGTGGTGGTCGGCAAGAAATTGCTCGGTCGGCTCCCGGTGTGCCTCGGCACGGCTCGTAACGATCACCACCAAGTCGTCGGCGGGTATCTGGGCGAGCAGTGCGTCAGCCCCGCGGAGCAAGGTGTCCTGCCCGTCAGTCAGGTGGCCGTTGTGCTTGACGAGCGTGCCGTCAAGATCAAGGAACCACGTATGTCCGAGCGCGGAGAGGACGAGGTCCTTCATGGCCGCGCGTCAACGTGCACCGCTGGCCGCTCGCGATCGGGCCAGACATCCATCGCGGCGGAATGCAGCTCCGATGCGTCGATGACGCCGTCGAGCTTGGCGGCGTCGAGGTTCGCGCCGATCGCCCCACCGGGATGGTTGGCGTGCAGCACGTCGAGTGGGACGCCGAACTGCTCGATCAGGGACATCGCCAATCCTTGGAGGACGATGAGATTCACCACGGTGGAGTTGTTGGGCAGGATGTTCCAGCCGTCCCCCTCGTGCTCGAGGTCGACGACGACACGGTTGGGAATCTCCCGGTGCAGAATGCTGTTGCGATTGAACGTGAGCAGCCATTGCGTGCAGGCGCGTCTCCGCAGCAGGCGCGAGAGGTGTACCGACTCGGCGGTCTCACCGCTCTTGGTCATGATCACGACGAGGTCGCCATCACGCACCACACCGAGATCGCCGTGCACCGCCGAATTGGTGTGGACGAACGCCGCCGCCAGCCCGACCGAGTTCAACGTACCGACGACCTTCTCGCAGATCGGCACGTTCTTTCCCAGACCGGAGAAGACGAGCTTGTTTCCGCGCGCGAGGGTGGCCGCCGCGTCCTTCTCGAGCGCGTCGAACTCGCACGGGTCCAGTGATTGCACTGCGCTACCCAGGACGCGGAGCGTCTCAGCGAAATCGTGGCTCATAGCGCCTCCTCCAGGTAATAGAGCCCGTTGTAGAAAGCCCCGCAGATCGAGTCGTAGTCCTGCCACGCGTACGTCGTGAGTGACAGCCAGATGACGGCATGCAGGAGCTTGATCGTCACGGGATCGGCGCCGCTCAGCGCGAAGAAGTCCGCCTCGAGGCGCTCCCAGCCGTTGGACGTGATCGCCAGATCAACCACTTCCGCGTCCAAGCCGAGACGGAAGTCCTTGAGGTTGAATCGGTCGTAGTTGCCGACGACCGAGTAGTAGAGCTTCGCCCAGTCGTAGTTCGGATCCCCGTGGAGCTCCGTGTGCCCGAAGTAGCCGCGTGGGTCGATGAACACTGGCTTCGTCTCGGCGCTCAACATCAGATTTGAGAACGTCGGATCCCCGTGGATGAAGACAAACCGTTCGACGGCCAGCGCGTCGAGCGCGCGCTCGAGGTCACGCTTGTAGAAGTACACGTTGCGGCACTCCCGCCCGTTGACCGTGATCATCCGGCGATCGGCGAACGGGATCAGGTCACGCACGGCCTTCAGGCGCGCCACGGTCTTCCCGTAGTACGCCTCGCGGAGGCTGAATGGGTCGGCGGGGGTCGACTCCAGCGAGTGAAGCTCGGAGAGCGCGGCGGCGAGATCAGCCAAGATCGCGCGCTTGCTGTCCAGCGCCAGGTCGTCGTACTCGTAGATGCTCTTGCCGTCGATCCTTTCCATGGTCAGAGGCTCGAGCTCATACAGCTCGGGGATGCTCGTCACGCCGAGCTTCTGCGCGTGGCGGTACCAGGCCACTTCACGACGGGCGAGCGACCGCCCCTGCTCATCGACCGGCTCCTTGATGAACCTCTCGCCCACCACGGTGGCGCGGTTGAACGGGCGAGTCTTCTGGAGAGCGAGCGATTGGTACTCGGAAAGCAGACCGAACTCACGGGTGCCGGCGAGCCCCAGTTCGTCAAACGTCAGACCCTGCTGCTGAAGCCAGCGCACGAGTTCCCCGCTTGCAGGGATGTCCGACAGGGTCGACTTGTCATGGAACACGAACAGCCCGGCCACGCCATGCTCGCGTGAGCGTTCCTCGACAAAGCGACCGTCGGTGTAGCTCCACCGGC
Organism: uncultured Solirubrobacterales bacterium; assembly: GCA_963850335.1. Lineage (GTDB taxonomy): Bacteria > Actinomycetota > Thermoleophilia > Solirubrobacterales > Solirubrobacteraceae > Palsa-465. The sequence goes on from CAWKKY010000009.1 coordinate 4,007, forward strand.
AGTCGAACGTCTGCGAGACGCCGAGCCAGTCACGGTCCCCTGCCGGTAGCTCGAACGTCGCCGGCAAGATGAGATCGGACCACACAAGCATGAACGGCTCGTCGTCAGGGAGCAACGCCACCGCTTGATCGACGCCGCCGCACGTGCCAGCTCCGGCGGCATCCACGATCGTGTACGTCGACGTCGGCGAACGCAGCGAGGTACTCCCGCAAGACCTCCCGATGGGTGTCGGCGATGACGACGAACTTCTTGTCCGGGAACTTGCGGAAGAGATGAAAGATCATCGGCAGGTTCTCAACCGGCACGAGCGCCTTCGGCTTGTTCGCGGTCAAGTGCTCGAGGCGCGTGCCCTTGCCGCCGGCCTGCACGACGATGTAGTCGACGGTCCGTCGAGGAGCCTGCTCTTCAGGAGGCGTTCCGTTATCCGCGTACGCGGGGCGTTCGAGCAGGAGCGGCGAGTGGCCGCCTAGCTGGTCGTCGTTGTTCATCGGGATCGCCCGTGTGCTGATAGGAATGTCCGGCTCGTCCGCTCGTGATCGAACTCAGCCTCATCCGAGGTAGATCGGCAGGCGGTCCCGCCGCTGTAGTCAGGCGCCCGTCATCGGCGCTCGACGCCGTCGCGACGCCGTCGCGCTCGGTCCGCAGGCCTTCGTCAGAGGGAGAGGTTCTCGGCGGCAGCTCTAGGCGACGCGAACCGCGGATGCTCGAATCGGTTCGCCCACTTGAACTGGGCGGTCCAGTCGAGCTGGAGCTTGTCGAAGCGATCGATCAGCCCGGGCATCATCTTGACTCCGGCGCGGCTCTCTGGGCTGATCTTGATGGTCTCGCTCGACGCATTGAACTCGCGAATGGCGAGGGCCTCACCTTGGAATTCGAGGTCGACGAACACGTCATCGAAGAACATCGTGACGGTCGGCGTGAACCACGTGTCGTCGGCGCGCAGCATGTCCAGAATCGCGACGGTCGGCGAGTAGAGGTCGACGTCGACAGACATGAAGGCAACCGGTGCCGGGTCGAACTCAGCGAGGAAGGTCTTCGTCGTGTCTCTGATGTCGCCAAGCACCAACTGGGCATCGTGCAACCGACCGCGCAGGGCCTCGACATCCATCTGATAGTCGCCGCCGATCCATAGTTGCGTGCAGTCGCGGTAGTCGACGGGCGCCGGCAGCCCCTCACCGGTGTCGAATCCGTAGACGTCGATCGTCAGCCCGACCAAGCGCCCGACCTCCCGCGCGTACAGGTCGAGGGCGACAAGTCCGCGTCCGCCCGCGACACCGAATTCGAGGGCACTGATCCGGTCATATCCTCGTGACCGGGCACGTTGCGCAGCGTCGAGCAGCCCGAGCGCGTAATGGGGGTGATCCACCTGCAGGTAGCTCTGCTTGAAGAACGCCTGGAAGCGGCTGAACAGCGATACCGGCATGCCGCGGCCATCCACAACCGGGAGAGTTTCGATCGCGGCCTCGGCAAAGATGTCCCGCGCGCGCGTGTAGAGGGTGTCGGCGTCGCCGGCCGACAGCGAGCGAAACTCGCGCCGGCAGATGTCGCCGCACGAGAGCGGGCGTAGATTCACCGCCTCGGGATCGATCTCACGCGAGCCGATGACCCCCACGAGCACGTCGCTGTCATCGCAGACGAGCGCGAGCCGGTGATGCGGGCTCGTGGTGACGATGTAGTACGCCTCCACGGCGGGCGCGCCCTCACGGACGACATTGGCGGCTATCTGCGTCGGGATCATGGCGACAGCCTAACCTGCGACTTCAGTTGCCCGCGGCATGACCGACTACAGGGGCGGCTGGGGCCACCCTCGATGCTCGGGACCACCTATGCCCGCCCGGATCTCACACGCGCCGCACCCACGCTCGTCCGAGCCCGGGACCGGCGGCCCCTCGGGAGAGTTGCGCGTTGCGCAAGCGTGAGCGCGACCACCTCCTCGCGGTCGCCGACAGCATGCTCGACGGCGCGCGACAACTCCCCTACCTTGAGCCGGCGTCCGTGCGCAGGATGGCCGGCGACATTCTCGAGGCGGCGGCTCTCATCGACGCGCCGGCCTACGCGGATGCGCGGGCTGTGATCGCCCGCACCGCCCAAAGCCTGCTGACCGCGGCCGGCTCCGAAGCAACCGCGGCGAAGCGCGAACTGGGCAGTCAACTCCGCGCACTCAAACAGCGGCTCCTCGCCGACGACAGCATCACCTACACGGTCGTGTTCATGCCGTACAACGCGTCCATGTGGGACAGCCTCCACACCATTTGGGCTGCAGCCCATGCTGATCCCCGGGTTGATGCGATCGTCGTCCCGATCCCATACGCAGATCGGTTGCCGGACGGCAGCGCGGGCGCCTGGCACGTCCACGTCAACGACCTGCCTCCCGAAGTCCCGGTCACGCCACATCGCCGAGTTCGATCTGCAAAGTACGCACCCTGACGTGATCTACGTCCACAACCCCTATGACGGCAACAATCGCGTCACGAGCGTCGCTCCGCAGTTCTATAGCGCGGAGCTGCGTCCCCACACAGAGCTGCTCGTGTACGTTCCGTACTACGTCTCGGCCACAGCTCCAGGAGAGCACCTCTACCGGTCGCCAAGCTTCGAACTGTTCGACAAGGTGATCGTCCAGTCCGAAGAGATCGACCAGGCAGTCATCGAGAAGTGGTCGAGCAACAAGGTCGTGCCGCTCGGTTCACCGAAGTTCGACTTCGTCCGTACGCCGGGGTCGCCTCCTCCCGCCGGACTGGATCGAAAGAACCACAGGCAGGACCGTGCTTCTCCAGGTGACCTCGATCGTGGGGCTGCTCGGGCCCCCCGCTGACCGCCAGGCGGTCATGCGGAAGCTGAACGAGGTCCTCGACCTGGTGGAAGCGAGCGAGGACCTCATGCTGTGGTGGCGCCCGCATCCGCTTGAGCGGGCGACCGTGACCAGCATGGTGCCTGACATTGAGTCGCTCTACACGGCCTATGAGGAGCGAGCCACGCGGTCAGACCGGGTCATCGTCGACACCTCCTCAGACCTGCAACGGGCGATTCACAACACGCACGCCTACTACGGCCAGTGGAGTTCGATCGTCACGCTCTTTGGCTTCACCGGCAAGCCGATGGTCATTCAGGATGCCAACGTGGAGACGAACCTGCCCCGGCCCGAGGGACCTCAGGACAGCGGCCCGAACGCTGCCTTGACGACATACGCCCGGCCTGAATGGTTCGCCTATGAGGGCGCGATCGCGTACCTGCGCCGGATGCTGAGCCAACCCGACGGTCGGGTGCCGGGGCAGCAGGAGTACTTCGCGTCACTCGCGGCGCACTCTGACGGTACCGCGGGTCAGCACATCCACGACTACGTAATGAGCTGTCTGACGGATGCGTGACCGCCGGCCATGACATCCGACGTTGAACGCGCGATCGACGACCTGCAGCGCTCCGGCCGGCTCGAGCACGTTTCGCTCTACGCGTTCGGCCACACCGCCGCGACCGAGCAGATGCGCCGTCGGCTGGACCGACACGACATGACGCTGACCGGGATTCTCGACAACAACTCTGCGAAGCAGGGCTGCTCACTGCATGGGGTCCCCGTCATCTCCCCGAGCGCGATCACTGACGTCAACGTACCGTCGGTCGTTCTGATCGCCTCGCGGTTCCACGGGGAGATGTGCCGGCAGCTGCTGAACCTGAAATATGCGGGGGAGATCATTCGCGTCGGCACCGCTTCGATCGAACCCGATGCGGCATCCGGAAGGGACCGTGATCGCGGCACGCGGCTGCTCGATCAGCTCCGCATCTCTCACCCGGACCGACGCCTGATCGTGTGTCCGTTCGGAGCGCTCGGCGACGTGTACTGGGCCCTCGCATATCTCCCGACCGCTGACCGCACCGGCCGCCGGCTTCCGCGGGCGGTGGTGGTCGTCGTCGGTGAGGGGTGCCGGCAGGTCGCGCGGCTTTTCGGCCACGAGGACGTGCACCGCCTCACGCAGGTCGAGATGGACGACCTCGTGGGTGCCATCGTCGATGGGGGAGCCCAGGACGCCACAATCGCCCACCACGACAGGCCGTACGGCGACGCTGCCCCGGCCCGCGTGCTCGACACCCGGTTCGTGTCGTTCACCGACATGTACCGGGACCTTGTCTACCACCGGTCGGCAGGGTCTCGACCTCAGGTCCCAAGGCGGGACGTGCCGGCTCAGACCAGCCAGGCCGATCCGTCGTGGGTCAGCGAGATTCCCCAGGGCCGGGGTGTGCTGATGACCCCGTACGCCAAGAGTGTCCTGCCCGTTCCGTGGTCGTTCTGGGAACACACCGCCGAGCGCCATACCTCGCAGGGAGATGTCGTGGCAACGGTCGTGCATGGCGATGAGGATCCGGTGCCCGGGACGCTGGCGCTTGAGATACCGATCCCGGAGCTGCTCGATGCCGTTGAGCACGCGGGTACGTTCATCAGCCTGCGCAGTGGGCTCTGTGACGTCGTCCATACCGCTCGCGGCCGGAAGGTCCACGTTTTTCCCGACGCGCACTACAGCACCACGCCCTACAAGGTCGCTGACTTCTTCGCGCTCCCGGGTTGGGAGTCGGTCGTTCTCCAAGTGTCATGACCGCCAGGCGGCGATCATGCGCTGGTACATCTCCGCCATCCCGTAGCGCGGCTCCCAGCCGAGCGCGCTGATCTTGCCGGTCGCCAGACGGTATGAGGAGGGCGGCGCGTACCCCCGGCTTTCAATGTCGCTGGGCGTCTGCACGACGACGTTGATCGTCCCACCGGCGACCTCACCGGCGACCAGCTCCGCCATTTCCCGGATGCTCATGCTCGCCTGCGAGTTCGCCACGTTGTACGACTCCCCGGCCCCACCCTTGGTGGCGAGCAGCAACAGCGCGCGGACAGCATCCGCGAGATAGCAGACGTTGGTCAAGCCGGCCCCGTCGGTGTGTAGCTCGATGTCACGCCCGGCCAGCACCGCGCGCGCGAACTGCAGAGGGACCCGGGTGTTGTCGAGATCGTTCGGAACCCCGGCACCGAAGGTGAGACCGAGGCGTGCATTGGTCGTGCACAGCCCGTAATCCCTGGCGTAAGCGGCACTCAATGACTCGGCCTGCCGCTTTCCCTCCGGGTAGCTGCTGCGAGGGTCGAGGGGATCGACGATCCCGAGGTCGCTCTCCGCGACGACGCCAGACAAGCCTTGGCCGTACACCTCCATCGACGACACGCAGACGACGCTGCTTGCTCCGACTGCCACGGCGAGGTCGAGGACGTTGCGGGTGCCGTCGACCGCTGTGGCGAGGACCTCTTCGGGACAGGCGACCATGCGTGCCGATGAGGTCACCCCCGCCGTATGAAAGACAACGTCGGCCGTGTCCAACCCGCTCGTGGCCGGCGAGAGCTCGCGCACGTCCGCCGCGAGGAATCGCACGTCGAGCTCAGCCTCGAGCCTTCGCCCCTTGATGATGTCGCGTCCTAGCGCCACGACAGTCAGATCCAGATCCTTCGCAGCGTTGGCCGCGCAGAGCAGCCGAGTGATGCCGTTCCCAATGACGCCCGTCGCGCCGGTCACGAGAACGGTGGCGCCGCGGAACCGGTCCCAGACGATCGCCGGATCGTTCAGCGCTGTCTCGAGATCGTCTCTGAGCACATCAGGCGCGGCCACAACGCGCTCTCCTCACGCTGCCAGGATCTGCTGATTCTCCATGGACTCGTACAGCGCACGGAAGACGTAGTAGTCCGTTGGCTTCGTGATCTTCATGTTGTTGGGCGTGCTGGCGACCACGCGCGGGCGGATCCCGCGCAGATGACAGAGATGGGCGGAGTCGATCGTCCCGACCCCCTCCGCCTGCGCCCACGCGTACAGCTCGAAGATCAGCCCGTACCGGAAGCTCTGCGGTGCTTTGGCGACGTGCATCTCATCCCGGGGCGGAACATCCGCCACGAAACCGTCGGCGTCGACCCGCACGACGCTTTCCACGACGTGCTCGACGGTGATGGCCGCCCCGTGCTCGCGGGCGGCGGCGATGTTCTCGGTCAGGAGCCGCTCGTCGATCAGGGGGCGTACGCCGTCGTGGATCAGGACGATGTCCTCGTCGGCGGTTGTGTCCTGCATCGCGACCAGTCCGTTGTAGATCGACGCGTCGCCGGTTGCGCCGCCGGGCACGATCGTCGTCACCTTGTCGATGTCGTAGCGCCGCAGCAAGCGCCTCAGTTCCCCGATCCACGACTCGAGGCACACCACCACGATCCTGTCGACCTCCGGATGCTTCTCGAAGTGCTCGATGGTGTAGATGATCACGGGTTTGCCGTGCAGCTCCAGAAACTGCTTGGGGGTCGCCCTGGTGCTCATCCGCTGGCCGGTGCCTCCGGCGAAGATCAAAGCGGTGACCGCACTCAAATGGGGGGGTGTCGACATGCTCTCCAGCTGCGCGCGAGGGTGGCATCGAGGGACGTCATCCTGGTGATCGGCAGTGGCGGCGGTGGGTTGAGGGTGAAGCGGCCCCGGGGAATGCGGGATGGCGGGTTCGGCGGTCATCCCAACCGCACGTAGCCGGTCGCTTCGCCGGCGCCGCGAACCACGCGCGAGACCTGGTCGGAGTAGTTGCCCTCAATCGTCTGGATGCTGCCGTTGGGGAGCACCTTCTCGACGATCCCAACATGGTGATCGCCGAAGATGATGAGGTTGCCGGGGCTGGGGACGACGCCCGGACCATTGACGACGGCGCGACCGGTCTGCTGGGCCCAGTTCCAGATGTCGCCGACGTATCCGAAGCCCTGTCCCTGGTTCCCGAGGGGAATGCCCGCTTGGCGGGCGACCCAAGAGGCGAAGTAGGCGCACCACGGCTCGCCGGCCGAGGAGCCCTGCACGGCGCTGCGGTACTGGGCGATCCGCGCCGAATCGTTGGAACCGGGTGGCTGCTCGGCTTGGCCGACCTCGCCTTCGGCGATCTGGACGATCGCGTTGGCGCCGCCCCCGGTACCGGCAACCGTCTGCACGCCGCCGGTGGCGAGCGCGCCCTGCAGCTGGTTGGCAAAGGCCGTCGAGCCGGTCGTGGAGGTCCCGGTCGAGGTGGTCCCGATGGCGGCGGTCGCGGTCGGCGAGGTGGCGTTCGCGGTCGCCGTGGTCGCGACCGGCTGGGAGAACGCGGTCTCGAGCTGCGCGACGCGCGCGATCGTCACATCGAGAGACATCACCCCCGTGATCGACCGGCCCTGGCGACGGTTGAGTCGTGGGTGAGGGCGACCTCAAGCCGTCCCGCCGCGGACCGATCAACCGGAGTGTGACCTCGATGGGTTCAGTTACGCGCAAGCGCGCGAACCTCGCCCGCCTCCTCATCGTCGATGACGAGCCCTACATCCTCGATTCACTCCGGGACGCCCTCCGTCGACACTTCGACATCACGACCGCGGTCAGCGGGGCCGAGGGGGTCGAGCATCTACGGCAGGACCCGGAGGCGTTCTCGACCGTCATCTCCGACATGCGCATGCCGGGGATGTCCGGCGCGGCGTTCCTCAAGGAGGCGCGCGAGCTCGCGCCGGACGCGACCCGCATCCTGCTCACGGGTTACGCCGACGTCGAGACGGCGATATCAGCCGTCAACACGGGAGAGCTGTTCCGCTTCCTGACCAAGCCGTGCCCGGTCGAGGAACTGCTCGCGACCTGTCAGGCCGCGGTTGAGCAGCACCGTCTGCGGACCGCTGAGCGACAGCTGCTCGACGAGACGCTCAAGGGAAGCGTGAAGGCGCTCGCCGACGTGCTCGCCCTCGCTGCGCCCGCTGCGTTCGGTCGCAGCGCGAGCGTCCGCAAACACGTCGTCGCCCTGTCCGAGGCGATCGGGATGGCCGACTCCTGGGAAGTGGAGGTCGCCGCCCTGCTCGTCCACCTCGGCGCGGTCACCCTGCCGGCCGAGACGGCCGAGAAGCTCTACCGGGGCACGACCCTGAATCCGGGCGAGCAGCGGATGGTGAAGCGGGTACCGGAGCTCACCCGTCGAATCCTTGAACACATCCCCCGTCTGGAGGGCGTCGTGGCGATCCTCGACTCCTACCGCCACCCCTTTGTCGGAGGCGGCCTCGACGGGCCACCACCACTCGGCGCCCGCATCCTCCGGCTCGCCGTCGACTTCGACGCCCTGGAGGCGCACGGATCCGATCCGGGGGTGGTGGTCGCCTCGATGCGCAACCGCGAACACGAGTACGACCCGCGGCTGCTGGAGGCCTTCGCCCGGCTGACCTACGATCCGCACGAGGTCCGCCGCATCAAGCAGATCCCGCTCCTCGGGCTTCGAGCCGGGATGATGCTCGCCGACGATGTTCGCTCGAGCACCGGCAACCTCCTGATCGCGCGCGGCCACACCGCCACCGAGCAGCTCGTGACCCGGCTGTGGAACCTTTCGGCGAGCGTCGTGCGCGAGCCGTTGATGGTGATCGACGAGTCCTAGCCGGTCGGGCGGGCGGTTCGTGCGGGCGGGCGGTTCGTGCGGGCGGGCGGTTCGTGCGGGCGGGCGGTTCGTACGGGCGGCCGGTTGTGAGTCCGTCGCGTCGGCGTGTCATGGGACGTGGTGGCAACGAGGGGTGGCTGGCTTCGCTCCGGGGTTCTGGGGGCGGCCCCGCCTCCCCGGCCGCCGATGTCTCCGGGCCGCCGGGCCGCCTGGCCGCGTGGCCGCCGGGGAATAATTCGCCAAATCGCCCCGGCGGATCACGTTCGGGCGCGAAACTCCCGCTCACGGTGCATTTCGCGCCCCAACCCGTCACTGGAACGCGTTCGGGCGAACTATTCCCCTTGGGTTCAGGCGGGGGCGCCGGGGCGTAGGGGCCGGAGCGCCGGAGCGCCCGCGCCGGGCGCACGCAGCGGCGCGGCGCGGCGCGTCGGGGCCGGTGGGGTAGGCGGGGCCGTACCCATGACGCGGTTGCCGGCGTGACTCGGGGAGAGCTCGGGCTGTGGCTGTGGCTGTGGCTGTGGCTGTGGCCGAGGGCACGCCGACTCCCGACCCCGGCCGGCAGCCCCGCACCCTCTCGATGCTGCCTTTGGACCGGTCCCGGACCCCAACGACCGGGGACCAGCACGACAGCACAAGACCAGCACAAGACCCGCGCTACGGATTGAGCGCGACCTGCCGTTAACAGAAGACGGGCGCCCGAAAGCGCCCGTCGTCTGTTTCGGTTCCCTCGATGGAGGGTTATGGGCCCCCGCGGATGGGAGTAGGGAAGGCGCGGGGTGGTTGTGCCTCGCCGCGGGTACGCGCTGCCGCGATCGAGATTTTGTCGCCGGGACCGGGTGGCGCTTGTTCAGCGCCACCCATCCGGCGAAGTCTGCTACTGCAGGAGCTTGAGGACTGACTGCGGGGCCGAGTTGGCCTGCGCCAGCATCGAGGTGCCTGCTTGCTGGAGAATCTGCTCCTTGGTGAAGTTCACCATTTCAGAGGCCATGTCCACGTCACGGATGCGGCTCAGTGACGAAGACAGGTTCTCCTCATAAGTGGAGAGGTTGTCCATCGTGTACTGGAGGCGATTCTGGACTGCACCAAACTCGGCCCGCTGTGTGGAGACCGCGTTGATGTAGCCATCGATCGTGCTCAGGGTCGTGGACGAGCCCAGGCTGATCGTGCCGACCAGGCTGGCCATGTCCGTCGTGGTGACGCTGATCTGCTCACCGTCGTTGGCGCCGACCTGGAAGGAGATCGTCGTCGACGCGCTGAACAGCGCGATGCCGTTGAACTGAGCCGTCGACCCGATCCGGGCGATCTCGGACTGCAGCTGGTTGACCTCGGACTGGATCGCTGCCTTGTCGCTCGTGGCGAGGGTGCCGTTTGAGTACTGCACGGCGAGCTCACGGACGCGCTGGAGCATCGAGTGAACTTCGTTCAGCGAACCTTCAGCGGTCTGCACGAGCGAAACGCCGTCCTGCGCGTTGCGCTGGGCCTGGTCGAGGCCGTTGACCTGACCGGTCAGCTTCTCGCTGATGGCAAGGCCGGCCGCGTCATCGGCTGCGCTGTTGATGCGCAGGCCCGAGGACAGACGCTGCATCGACTTCGACAGCTGGCCCTCGGTGTTAACGAGATTCCGATGCGCGTCATAGGCATCGACGTTCGTGTTGATCATCAGGGACATAGCTCATCTCCTTGATGGCGGTTGGTGGTGTCCCGGCCGACTCCGTGTCGGCCTTTCTATTCGTGGTAATCGCCCGGGGTGAACGGGACTTGAGAGCGAATTGCGGAGAATTTCGGACGCGTGTCCGTGGCACCGCACGCTCGAGGCTTGGAATCAACCCCCTACGCCGTCACGTCGATATGCGGATGAGGCTCGGCGCCGGGGTCGGACTCGTCACCGAATTCGCCGCTGCCTCGGTGGGTCCCGGTCTTCCCGCGCGCGTTCCCATGCTCGTCCTCATCACGCTTTCCGCGGCGTTGATCGCGGTCGATCCTCCCGACCCGGGGCGCCTCGGTCACCGGCGGGATGTTGGGGGGCTGCGGAAGGATGGGGTGGATCGGATCCATGGTCCCTCACTGTGATTAACGGCACAAGGCGCGTCATCCATAAGGCCCCATCACACGCTTGCACAGGCTCAGGCCCCCAAGAGAGGCGTTTCGAGGACCGTACGCACCCGTCAGGCGGGCTCAGGCGCCCGCCGCATGGAGAACGCTTAGTCCGCTGCACCCGGTGGCGCCACGGGCGCGGGCGACGCCTGTGCCGCGCCCGCGGCGGTCGCCGCCGGCTGCGGGTTGCGCTGCCGCTCGGCGAGGGCCCGGAGCTCGGCCAGCAGCAGATAGCGCCAGAACGTCTGTGCGAACGCCCACGCGACCAAGTATCCGCCGATGCCGGCGGCGATCGCGCGGAGCCCAATCTGATCGAACGGGACCTGAGCCTGGTAGGACAGATAGGCGGCGATGGCGAAGCCGCCGAGTCCGCCCCAGCCCTTGGCTCGGCGGATCTGGGCGTGAGCCGTGGGATGTGTCGCGAGCGTCGGCCCGGACTTGCCGCCCTTGCCTTTGCCCTTGGCGCCCTTTCCGCCCTTTCCGCCCTTTGCGCCCTTGGCGCCTTTCGCGCCCTTGGCCGGCTTCTTCGCCTTCGCCGGCTTCGGCGGGGCGATCAGCGTCATGTCCTTATCGTCAGGCGCCGGACCGGCCGGCCCCACGGGGCCGCCGCCGTCTGCAGATCCCGGCTCGTCGCTCATGGTCGCTCCGTCCTCGGCTAAGTGGGGTCACGGGTTCGGGCCCGCGCCTCACGTTGACGATCGAAGATGAAATGAATCAGGCGCTCCCGGTCCTGGCGGGAGATGTCCTCAAAGACGACCGCGCGTTGATTCTCGCCGGCCACGCGGACCACGCGTCCCCGTCCTCGGATCGGGGGAGAGGTCGAGTCAAGGTGAAGCCGGAAACGGATGTTGTCGTCGAGCTGGAGGGTGTCCGGTCCACTCAGGAGCATCCCGCCGCCACTCAAGTCGAGCGAGTAGGCGCTGTCGATCGTGCCGGTGCCGGACACGGCGAGGACGACCTGCCGTGGCGCACGGACGCGGACGTACTCACGCCGCTGCTCGATCTCCGGAACGTCTCTGACCCGGAAGCGGATGAGGTCGGGCTTCTCGAGCTGCGCGTCGCCGGCGAAGCGCACGATGCCGTGATCGGAGGTGGTCTCCAACATCACTGGCTCGGACCCCTGGGTGCCGGCGTCGAGCTCGACCCCCTCGCCCTTGGCGAGCAGGACGAGCATCAGCTCGTCCCCCTCGCGGCTTGAGATCTGGACCGGCCAGTCGATGGTGTCGCCTGCCTTGAGCTTTGCGCTGCGGCCCTCGGCCGCGGCCACACCAGGCGGGAGGGGACCCGTCTTATGGTCGCGGCGTCGCTTCACGGGAGGAGCCTCTGGGCGAGCGTGAACGGGCTCGGCGCCGACAGCGCATGGTCGATGTCGAGTCCCTCGTGGAGGTAGCTGATCGGAGTCCGAGTCGCCGCGGCGAGCTCGACTGCGACGCCGAGCTGATCGGTCTCGTCAGCGTGGGTGACCGCGATTGCGGTCATGCCCAGCGGAGATAGGCTGATGAGCAGCCGCTTGGCCGTCTCCGCGCCGAGCGTCGCGGGGAGCGCGAGCACGGTCGCGTCGAGCGACAGGGGCGCGAGCTGCGCGGCCAACGAGGTGATGCTGCCAACGTCACTCGCGACCGCGGCGCCGGTATCGATCACGACGAGGCCGCCGGCGCGACCCTTCTCGACGCGGCGGGCGAGCGAGCGGCCGTCGGCGACGGACGCCACCGGGATCCCATGGCTCTTCAGCAGGTCGGCGAGCGCGCGGGCCTCCCGCGCGCCGGCGAGGGACAGCACGGTGACCGGGAGCGTGCTGCCGCGACGGTAGGCCGCCGCGAGCGTCGCCACACAGCGAGACTTGCCGGCGCCACCGCTTCCGACGAACGCGACTGCGGCACCGGTCGACGGCAGCGGATGCGCCGAGGAGAGGGTGGCGGCGATCGCGCCTCGGACGGCGTCCTGCAGGCTCGTCTGGGCGAACGGCCCAAAGTGGGCGCCCGCCTCGCCGATCAGCTCGCGCGCCCAGGCGGGGCTGACCCCGCGAGCGCTCAGATTGGTCATGAGGGCGGCGGCGGCGCCGGCGTCAAGCTCGTGCTGGGGTGTCGCAGATCCGGTTCGGGCCCGCAGCCGCGACCCGCGTCGCCGTGCCTTGACGGGCGCCGCGGGTGCGGGCGCCGGGGTGGGCTCTGCGGCGGGGGCCGCCTCGGCGACGGGCTCCGGCTCGGCTGTGGTCGGCGCGTCGGCGCGAACGCCGGCGGCGGGCGTACTCACTCCCATCCCGGTGATCGCCTCAGGCGTGATCTCGACGATCTCCTCGTCGTACCCAGCCTCATCGTCAAGGTCGAACTCGGGCATGGCGGGGACGGTCGGGGGAGCGCTCAGCCCGGGCATCGCGGGGGCGGTCGGCGGAGCGCTCAGCTCGGGCATCGCGGGGGCGCTCGGCTCGGGCATGAGCGCGTCCGCGGCCGGGACCGACGCCGACGGCGGCGTCGGCCGGGGGTCGTCGATGAAGGGCGTGGCCGCGTGCTCGAGCTGGCTCGCGAACGTGTCGTCGACCGGCTCGTCGTAGAGGTCGACGCGGCGCGCGCCCGCGCGCGCCTCGATCTCGACGAAGCGCTGGGCAAAGAAGCCGTTGATGCCGCCCATCAGCCCCTCGCGCTCACGGAGAATGATCGCGTCCGGGCCGAGGTCCTCCTTGATCCGCGGGATGAGGTCCTCAAGCTTCCGGCCCCGGTAGGTGCGGACGCCGTCCTCGGGCTCGGAATGACCGTTCGTGGCGGGTGGGGCGGTGGTGCTCATGTGGTAACGACTCCAATCGTTTCGACGTTGATGCCCGGGGCGATTTCGTTGTAGGAGCAGACGGCGAGTTGGGGAATTGCCTGCTCAGCAAGGCGGCGGATGTGGCGGCGCACGCGGGCGGAGCAGAGCAGCACGGGTCGGATCCCGGCCCGGGCCGCGGCCTGGTCGGACTCCGCGCGCAGGGCCCCGAGGACCTGGTGCGCGCGCGCCGGCTCCATCGCCAGATACTCGCCATCCGTCGTCTGGGTGATCGAGGTGGCCACCTCCTGCTCGATCGATGGATCGAGCGTGATCGCGCGCAACGTCTGCTGCGCATCGAGGTGGGGGGCGGTGATCGCTCGACCGAGCGCCTGGCGGGCGTACTCCGCGAGCAGCCCGGGGTCGCGCGTGATGCGCGCCTTGTCGCCGACGGCCTCGACGATCGCCCCCAGATCACGGATCGAGACGCCCTCTGATAGCAGCGATTGAAGTACCCGCTGAATTTCTCCCAGGGACAGCACGTCCGGCACAACCTCGGATACGACCGCCTCATTGATTTCCTTGAGCTGATCGAGCAACTGCTTGACGTCTTGCCGCGTGAGCAGCTGCGCCGAGTTGCGGCGAATCGTCTCGGTCAGGTGCGTGACAATCACGGATTCGCCGTCAACGACCGTGTACCCGAGCGCCTCGGCTTCGGCCCGCTGACCGTCGGCGACCCAGATCGCCGGCAGCCCAAACGCCGGTTCGGTCGTCGGGATGCCCGGCAGTGTGCCCCCGATGTCTCCGGGGTCCATCGCCAGGTGGTGGCCGGCCATGATCCGGCCGCGGGCGACCTCGGAGCCGCGGACCTTGAACACGTACTCATGGGAGTCGAGATCGATCTCGTCGTGAATCCGGACCGGCGGGATGACCATGCCGAGCTCACCGGCGATCTGCCGGCGGATCATCGAGACGCGCCGGACCAGCGTGCCGCCACTGCGGCGATCGACGAGCGGGACGAGACCAAAGCCGATGCCGAGCTCGAGCGGGTCGAGCGGGAGCTCCTTGATCACGGTGTCCTTGGACACCGCCGGGCCGGGTTCCTCCGGTGCGGGGAGGGCCACCGCGGCGGCGGCCGCCGCCGCTTCCTGTTGCTCGCCATTGCGCACCGCCCAGCCGAGCGCCCCGAACATGGCGCCGATGAACAGGAACGGCAGTTTCGGTAGGCCGGGGACGAGCGCGAAGGACGAGATCACGGCACCGGCGACGAGCGGCGCCTTGCTCTGGCGCAGCACCTGGTGAGCGATGTCAGATCCGAGATCGTCGTCAGAGGCCGAGCGGGTGACGATGATGCCGGTCGCGACGGAGATCAGCAGCGCCGGGATCTGAGCTGCGAGCCCGTCGCCGACCGTGAGCAGGGAGTAGTGCTGGGCGGCCTCTCCGAACGACATCCCGTGTTGGAGCATCCCGATGATGATTCCGCCGACGAGGTTGATGAAGGTGATGAGCACGGCGGCCATCGCGTCGCCCTTGACGAACTTCGAGGCACCGTCCATCGCCCCGTAGAAGTCGGCCTCCTGGGCGATCTCCGACCGGCGCGAACGCGCCTGCTCGTCGGTGATCAGTCCGGCGTTGAGATCGGCGTCGATCGCCATCTGCTTACCGGGCATCGCGTCGAGCGTGAACCGGGCACCGACCTCCGCGACACGCCCGGCGCCGCTGGTCACGACGACGAACTGGATGACGACCAGGATCAGGAAGATGACGAGGCCGATGATCACGCTGCCGCTGATGACGAACTGCCCAAACGACCTGACGACGGATCCGGCGTCGCCCTTGCTGAGGATCAGGCGTGTCACGGACACGTTGATCGCCAGGCGGAACATCGTCGTCAGCAGCAGCAGGCTCGGGAAGGCGGAGAAGTCGAGCGCCTTCTTGAGGTACATCGTCGCGATCACGATCGCCAGGGCGAGCGAGATATTCAGCGTGATGAAGAGGTCCAGCAGCGCCGAGGGGAGCGGCACGACCAACATCGTCACGACCGTGACGACGGCGAGCGCCGCGATCAGGTCCGAGTGCTTTAGGAGGCGGCGCATCGAGTCGCTGTTCATGCCGCCATCGCCTTTCTGCGCCCAGCGACCTTGTAGACGTACGCGAGCACCTGGGCGACCGCGGCGTACATCTCCTCAGGAATCATGTGCCCGATCTCGACCGACGCGTGCAGCGCCCTCGCGAGCGGCGGGTCGGGCACGATCACCACGTCGTTCTCCTCGGCGATCTTGCGAATCTGGAGGGCGACGTAGCCCTGGCCCTTGGCGATCAGCACCGGGGCAGGCTTCGTGCCGTCGTAGCTGAGTGCCACGGCGTAGTGCGTCGGGTTGGTCACGACGACGTCGGCCTGGGGCACCGCAGCCATCATCCGGGCCCGGGCGATCTGCATCTGGCGCCGACGCTGCGCGGAGCGGACCTCCGGCGGCAGCGAATGCTGCTTGAACTCGTCCTTGACCTCCTGCTTGGTCATCTTGAGCTGCTTCTCTTGACGGTGGCGCTGATAGATGAAGTCGATGCTTCCGATCAGGAGGTAGGCGATCGCCGCGCGCTGGGCGATGGCGATCGCGCTGGCGCCCATCAGCTTTCCGAGCATGCCCGGGCTCGTACCGACGCTCGCGCCGAGGTTCGTGAGCTCGGGGATGAGCGCCATCGCGGCGACGCCGGCCACGACCGCGACCTTGGCGATCGCCTTGCCGAGTTCGAAAACAAGCCGGCTGCCGAACAGGTTCTTGGCCCCGCTCCCCGGATTGATGCGCTTGAAGTCAGGCTTGATCGCGGTGAACGACGGACGGAACCCGACCTGGGCGACATTGGCGATCACCCCGACGGCAACACACACACCAGCCAGCGGTCCCACCGAGGCGAGCAAGGTCCTCAGGACCGTCATCGTCAGGTTCTCGAGACCGGCGGAGGTCGCAATGTCCCCGGAGTGCGCGATGTGGGTGAATGCGTCGCGCATCGAGCCCGCGATGTTGGTGACCACGGCCGGGCCGATCCACGTGAGTGCGATCAGGCCAGCGAAGACCACCGCAGCGCCGCCGAGGTCCTGGCTCTTGGCGACCTGGCCTTTCTTCCGGGCTTCCCGCCGGCGTTTTGGTGTCGCTTTCTCAGTCCTGTCGTCGCGGGGCATCAGGCGATCCTCATCGCTTGCAGAGCTGAGCCGACCGAATTCATCAGCTGGTCTGTGAGCCAGTTGCCGAGGAAGCCGAGCGTCCCGGCGACGACGAGGAGCGCGACTCCGACCTTCATCGGGAAGCCCACCGCGAACACGTTCAGCTGGGGCACGACCCGGGACACCATCCCGAACGCGACGTCGGTGATCACCAGCGCGAGCATCGCCGGCGCGGCGAGTTCGACGGCTCCGATGAACAGCTGACCG
Organism: uncultured Solirubrobacterales bacterium; assembly: GCA_963850335.1. Classification (GTDB taxonomy): domain Bacteria; phylum Actinomycetota; class Thermoleophilia; order Solirubrobacterales; family Solirubrobacteraceae; genus Palsa-465. The sequence continues at coordinate 20,679 of CAWKKY010000009.1, forward strand.
ACCGCAGCCGAGGTCGCGGCGACCAGCGACGGGATCTGGGGGCCCTTGTCGAGCGGGACGAGCGTGAATGTCCGGGCGAGGCCGCGCAGCATCCATGCGTCCCCGCCGATCGTGATGAAGATGATGACCCCGACCGTGTTGTAGAGATGCGTCAGGACGCCGTCCTGGGTGCCGTTCATCGGGTCGATCGTGCCGCCGAAGCTGAATCCCGCGAGCCCGTCGACGATCGCTCCGGCATGGCTGAGCGCCGCGAACACGGTCGCCACGACGAGCGCGAAGGCGAGGCCGACGAGCATCGACTGGACCATCAGCCCGGCGATCGCCAGTGGCTGAGTCGGCACCCGCACGCCGTGGGCGGCGACCGGCGTGAGTCCGAAGGCGAGCGCGATCGCGATGATGCCCCGCACACGTCGCGGAACCAGCTTCGAGGAGAACATCGGCGCGATCAGGAACAGCGGGGTGATCCGCGCGAGCACGATGAAGAACGACGCGACGTGGGCGGCGCCGATGCCGGCCATCAGCTGGTTCACTGTCGACTGGCTCACCGCGCTCAGCCTCCGACGAGCTGCGGGATCGAGTTGAACAGGTTCTGCGTGTAGCTGACGATCTGGTCGAGCATCCACGGCCCGAGCAGCACGATCAGCACCGCGATCCCGATGATCTTCGGGATGAACGACAGGCTCTGTTCCTGAATCTGGGTGACCGCCTGGAACAGGCTCACGACGAGGCCGATGATGAGCCCGACGAGCAGCAGCGGGCCGGCAACCTTGAGCGCGAGACTCATCGCCTGGGTCGCGAGGTTGACGACGGTGTCCTGATTCATCTCGGCACCCCTCGATGGACTGCGGCGGCGACCATTAGTGGAAGCTCGCGATCAGCGAGCGCGTGATGAGGTCCCACCCGTCGACCAGGACGAACAGCAGGATCTTGAATGGCAGGGAGATGAAGACCGGCGGCAGCATGATCATCCCCATGCTCATCAGCGTCGAGGAGACGATCAGGTCGATGATCAAGAACGGCAGGAATATGAGAAACCCGATCTGGAAGGCCGTCTTGAGCTCGCTCATGATGAACGCAGGGATGAGGACGTAGGTCGGGACGCCGGCCCGCGTCTTGGGCGGCTTGACGTGAGCGAGGCTGACGAACAGCGAGATGTCCTGGTTGCGGGTCTGACGGAACATGAACTCGCGCAGCGGCACCTCGGCCCGCTTGAGCGCGGTCGTGGTTGAGATCTGGTGATGCTGCAGCGGCTCCCAGGCCACGACCTTGATCGCCGAGATCGTCGGCATCATCACGAACAGCGTGAGGAACAACGCGATCCCGACCATCACCTGGTTCGGAGGCGACTGCTGCGTGCCGAGCGCCTGGCGGATGAAGCCAAGGACGATGAGGATCCGGGTGAAGCCCGTGACCGTGAACAGCAGCGCCGGGATCAGCGTGAGGGCGCCGATCAGGAGCAGCAGCTGGACGGCGTTGGAGGCGTCGACCTTCACGAGCGCACCGTGATCCGCCGCAGCGTCTCGACCACACGGCCGACGGGACGCTCCTCGGGTTCGGAATCGGGGTCGAACGAGTCATCGACCGTCAGGTCGAGCCCGGCCTCGATTGCCTCGGCCTCGGTGTAGCGGCGGATCGGCGTGACGCCGTGCTCGCCGACTCCGACGAGCACGAATTCACGCCCAGCGCGGACGAGCTGGACAGAACGGCCTGAGCCGAGCGACACCGTCGCCACCGACGAGAGCGCCTTACCCCGCGTGCGGCTCCCGCCGCCGCGCTTGGCCTGGCGGAGAACCCAGGCGACGCCGTAGATGACGACGATGACGATGAACAGACCGACGATCGTCCGCACGATGCTCGAGCTGCCCCCACCACTGGTGTGAGTGCTGGGGGTGCTCCCGCTGAGGTGCAGCGGTGTCTGCTCACCGCTCGTTGCCGCGAGGGCGACGTGGGCGTGCAGAAGCGTGAGGGCACCGGTCAGCGCACCGGCGCCACGATTTCGCGTGAGCGACTTCATCGAGGGAGACTCCGAGGGAGAGTCCCCCCGGTAATCGGTCATCGACGGGAAAGTCTTTAGAGGTCAGCCGCAAGCGGGCATGCGCGGGGCATGCGGACCGGCTGGTGCGTGACGCACCGCCCCGTTGTCAGGGGGCGTCCTGATCAGGCGGCGCAGAGAAGAGAGCGCACGCGCGCGGCAGGCGGGGACGCCTGCGACCGCGAATGCGATACGCAGGCGCCTACGCGAGCGCCTTACCGACGGCTTCGAGCACGCGCGCCGGTTGGAATGGCTTGACGACGAAGTCCTTGGCGCCGAGCTTGATCGACTCAAGCACCTTGGTCTCCTGTCCGAGGGCCGAGCACATGACAACCCGGGCGGCCGGGTCGATGGCCATGATTTCGGCCAGGGCGGCGAGGCCGTCCTTCTCGGGCATGGTGATGTCCAGGGTCGTCAGCTCGGGCCGGAGCTCCTGAAAGCGCTCCACGGCCTCGGAGCCGTTGGTCGCTTCGCCGACAACCTCGTGGCCGCCGGAGGAGAGGGCGTCGCTGACCACCTTGCGCATAAACGCAGCGTCGTCGACTACCAGTACACGGGCCATTAGGTGACTGCTCCTTCGAGTTGGGGGTGGGCATCGATTTCCGGCGCGGCCGGTGAATCCTGGCCGCGAAGTGCTTCGAGGCTCACTGCCCACTCACCGTCATCGGTGACGAACAGCTGACCTTGAGCGAACCTGAGGCCGTTGACAAAGATGTCGACCGGGGCGTCGGCCGCGCAGTCGAGGTCGACGACGGCGCCAAGGGGAAGATCGATCGCGCTGCCGAGCGGCAGCTGGGTGCGGCCGAGCTCGGCCCACACGCGCAGGGTGATGCCTTCCAAGGCCTCGTGGACGGTGATGCCGGCCTCCGAGGAACCGGCCTCGGCCCCCGCCGCGCCGGCGGCGCCGGTGTCCGACTCTCCTTCGCCCGGGTTGTCCATCGATTGCTCGTCGATCGCGCGCGCCATCCGCACGACGAAGGCACTCGGAACGAGCTGGATCAGGCGGCAGGCCTCACCTGCGATCAGGAACGTCGTCGAGGTCGCGTGCGGAGCGCTGCCGAACAGGTCGACCGCCGAGTCGTGATCGTCGACCACCCGGGTGTCGGGCGGGGAGATCGCGACCTCCTGGCCGAGGACGACACTGATCGCGCTGGCCGCCGCGGCCATCATCTGGTTGGCGAGCTCGGCAACGGCCGAGAGCTCGAGCTCGGTGAGCGCGACCAGAGCGCTTTCCTCATCCGGGGTCTCGGGCTCGTCGGGGGGCGGGACGCCCATCGCGCCGGCGAGCGCGCGTGCCCCGGCGGGGCTCATCACGAACACGTTGGCACCGGTGACGCCGTCGACGTAGGACACGCTCGCCGCGATCGCTCCGAACGGCAAGTTCTCGAACGCGTTGCCGGCGTCGGGGAGGACCGTGACCTCGCCGCGCTCGACGAGGCCAGGCGCGTAGCTCTCGAACACCTGTGCGACCGCCTCGGCGGTCGATGCGCCGAGGCGAACGAGCGCCGCCTGCGGGGTGATGTCAGGATTGCTCATGACGTCTGCCCCGATGCATCACGGACCTGGACCGCCCGACGGGCACCATTGGCGCCGGGGAGGCCGTGGCCGAGCTGGACGTTCTCGGCGAACAGCGATACGCCCCGGGATGCCTGCTTGCCGAGTCGGATGACGCTGCCGCTGGAGAGCCCCAGAATCTCGCTCACCGGGAGGTCGACATGGGCGACTTCGGCGCGCAGCGTGACCGGAACCGCGCCGAGCGCCCGCTGCATCTCGCCCTCCGCATGAGCGGCGTCGTCGAGTCCGAAGTGCTCGCGGCCAGAGATCCGCTGTTGGATCGGATCAATCGCCAGCCACGGGATCAAGAGGGCCATCGTCGCTGAGCGCTGGTTGATCCGGCTCTCGATCACGACCACCAGCGTCGGCTCGCTGACCGGCGCGATCTGACCGGTGTCGGTATGCAAGTCAATCCCGGTGCAGGCCAGCGAGACGTGGGCCAGGTCCTGCCAGACGATCGACATCTGGTTGACGAGCGCATCGAACACGCGGCGCGTCAAGCTCCAGTCGATCTCGGTCAGGCGCCGCTCACGGGGTGGGCGGTCCGGGGAGCCGCCGAGGAGGCATTCGACTGTCGTGAGCACGAACGCCTGCTCGGCGATGAAGAGCATCCGCGTGCCGATCGGCTGGACCTCGAGCATGGCCGCCAGGGAGTGGCCTGGGAGCAGCGATTGCGCCGCCGACCAGGTCACCTGGGTGGTGTTGATCGCCTCGAGCTCGATCGGCCAGCGCAGCTCAGCTGAGAGCCGCGTCGCGGCCGTCTGGCAGAAGGTGTCGATCGCCCGTGAGATCCGGCGCTGATGGTCGCTGGTGAACTTCGTCGGGCGAGAGAAGTCAACGGTGCGGATCCGGTGGCGGCGCCGCGAGGTCGCAGCGCTCTGGTCCGGAAGCTGCCCCTGCTTGGCGGCTTCGACGAGCGCGGCGATCTGATCGGGATTGAGGATCTCACCCATGCGCCTACGCCTTTGCGGCTCCGAAGGACACCTGGGCGCTCGGCTGCCGGCCTGCGGAGCTGCGGCCAGCCGCGCCGGAGGCGCCAGGCCCGAGGATCGTCGTCGGCTGACCGCCGGCCGTGTGCACCTTGACGATGCCCTCATCTGAGTGCACGCGGACGGTCCGGCCGGAACTCCCGCCCGTCTCAGCGGCGCGCACGGAGAGCCCGACGGCACTGAGCGCCGCGCGCACGGCGGCGGTGTTACGGGCGCCGATGTCGAGGCCGGCGCCGAGGGCGAACATGCGGGCGCCGCCGACGAGCACGATCTCCAGCCGTTCCTTACGCGCCCCGGCGCGGCGCACGAGGTCGAGCAGCGCGGGGATCGCGAGATCCGCGTACTTGCCCGGAGGTCCCGTGGCGTTGCCGGACTCGGGCAGGACGACATGGGCGAGACCGGCGACGCCGGCACTCCGGTCGACCATCGCCAGCCCGATGCACGAGCCGAGGCCGATGGCCACCAGCTCGTCGTCCGCACGAGCGGAAGCGAACATCTCGCCCATACGGACGGCGGTCACGGCTACTCCCCGCCGGCCAGCCCGAGGGGGGCGAGCAGCTCGTCGGCACGGCCGGACGCGGGAAGCAGCAGGAATGACAGCGAGCAGGGCGTCTCCGCGAGATCGAGCTCGGAGTCAAGGACGAGGGCGACGTCGTTCTCCCCGGCCGCCTGAGCGAGCACCGAGGCGACGATTGCGCCGAGCAGATCGGTGGCGAGCGTCGGCGGGGACGGCAACAGCGTGAGCCCGGTCATGGCCGAGAGGGCGTTGAGATACGAGCTGCCGAGGATGTTGCCGATCTCCGAGAGAGCCGAGTCACCGACCTCGGTTCCGGCTTCGACGCCGAGCATCTGACAGAGGAGGGCGGCGTCATCGGCCTGGATGAGCAGCAGGACGAGGGCATCGACTCCGCCCTCGAGCTCGAGCACGATTCCGGTGACGATGTCGTCCGCGGCTCCGGCGGCATCGACTGCATCGGCCAGCGGCAGCGCCAACGCGCGCGGCACCCGTAGCTCGACCTCGCGCCCCAGCATCTGCGAGAGCGCTGTGGCGGCGGTTCCAGATGCAATATTCGCGAGCTCAGCGAGCGCGTCGAGTTGCATCTCCGAATAAGAGGACTTCACGACGTAACCTCCGAGAAAGGTTGGCTCATGCTGCAATCCGTGAGACGTTGTCCGAGGGGGTGTCACCACGTGCAGCGACAGCCGGAACACTGGCGCTGCCGCTCATGATCAAGCTGGCAAGGGCGTCACAGTCGACGATCAGCGAAATCCGGCCGTCGGCGAGAACCGCGCCACCGGACACCGGCTCGCCGCTGGACACGACCGAGGGGAGCGGTCGCGTCACGAGCTCACGCTGCCCGACGAGTTCATCGACGGCCAGGCCGATTCGGCGATCAGCGCCGCGGATGATCACGACGAGCTCATGCTCGGACTCGGATGGCCGTTTGAAGGTGCGTGAGCCCTCGAGCAGCGGCAGGACACCGTCCTCGAGGACGAGCATCCGCCGGCCGGCGACCGATCGCACCATCGACGGGGTGAGGCGCAGCGTCCGCTCGACGCGGTCGAGCGGAATCGCGAACGGGGCCCCGGCGACGTCGACCTGGAGTGCGGCCACGATGGCGAGGGTGAGCGGCAGCCGGATCTGCGCGGTGGTACCGCGACCCGGCTCGGAGTCCATCACGACCTCGCCGCCGAGCTCGCGGATCTTGGTGCGCACCACGTCCATCCCGACGCCGCGGCCGGAGATGTCGCTCGCCTGCTCGGCCATCGAGAAGCCGGCGCTGAAGAGGAGTTCGACCGCGCCGCGCATGTCGACCGTGGCGGCCGTGTCCTCGTCGATCAGGCCCTTGGCGACGGCCTTGCGGGCGACCGCGGCGGGGTTGATCCCCGCCCCGTCGTCCTTCACCTCGATGACGACGCTGCCACCGGCGTGGCGCGCCGCGATCTCAACCGTGCCGACCCGCGGCTTGCCGGCGGCAACGCGGTCGTCGGGATGCTCGACGCCGTGGTCCATCGCGTTGCGCACGAGGTGCACGAGCGGATCGCCGAGGGCGTCGACGACGGTGCGATCGAGTTCGGTGTCGCGCCCGACCAGCTGGAGCTCGACCTCCTTGCCGAGCTTGCTCGACAGGTCGCGGACGAGGCGCGGGAAGCGCATGAAGACGATGTCGACGGGGATCATCCGGACCTGCATCACCATCGCCTGGAGCGCCTGGCTGGAGCGGGTCAGGTCCTGGACGGCCTGCTGGAGTTCCGGGACCTCAAGGCCGCTGGTGAGGGCCTCGACAGCGGTGCGGTGGATCACAAGCTCGCCCATCGAATGCATGAGCGCATCGAGGCGCTCGGCGTCGACCCGGACCGTCCGCTGCTGATGGTTGCCGCCGCCGGTCGGGGCCTCGCCCGGCTCACGCGTCTTTGGCTTGGCGGACGCGGTTCCCGCGTCCGGGGCCGCGGGTGCGGCCGACTGGGCCTCGGGGGCCGGCTCTGGGTCTGACTGCGGGGCGGCAGCCGTGACCGGCTCGGGGGCGGCCGGACCGTCCGCGTCGCCGCTGGGCGGCTCGACGGCAGTCACCTCGACGTCCGCCACGTCGCTCACCGTCACCGCCTGGTTGGCGATCTCCGCCTCACCGACCTGCGTCACGAGCCAGGCGCGGACCGCGTGCCCGGTGAAGCCCTCGACGGCCGACTGCTCCGGGACGCTACGGGCGATGTGGCCATGCTCGGCGAGCGCGGTGAGGACCATCAGGGCGCGTACGGCGGGCATCATCACATCGTCGGTCAGCCTCACCTTGACATCGAGCAGGCGGCTGCCATCGTCGGGGATGGCGGCGAGCAGCTCAGCCGGCAGCTCATCGTCGTCGAGATCGGCCTCGGCCACGGCCGGCGGTGCCTCAGGTTCGAGCTCGCGGCGCTCTGCCTCACGGCGGTCCTCGCCGGTGCGACGCTCCTCGGGGGGCGCCTCGTCCCGCTGGCGCCGCTCCTCCTTGCGCCGATCCTCGGTGCCGGAGCGGACCAGCGCCCGCAGCCGTTCCTGGAGCGGGCCTGGATCAAGTCGCTCTTCCCCGTCCTCCTCGATCCCGTCAACGGTGTCGGACAGCGCGTCGAGACAGGCGAGGACGGTGTCGACGGCGTCGTGTGAGAGCGCGCCGGTGCGCTGGCGGAGAAGCTCGAACACCTCCTCCATCTCATGTGTGAGCTCGGCGATCGCGGCGAAACCCATCGTCGCGCTCATGCCCTTGAGCGAGTGCGCGATGCGGAAGATCTCATCGACGGTCGGACGGTCCTCCGGGTTCTCTTCGAGTGAGACCACGGCGATGTTGAGTTCCTGGAGATGCTCGCGCGCCTCGGCGAGGAACATCGGCATGTATTCGGAGGTGTCCATCATGCCTTCCTGAAGATGAACGGATGGGCCGACTTCAGGCCGAGCGCCGACGGGTTGGCCACCCGCTCGGTCGCGCCGACCATCAGGTAGCCGCCGCTGACGAGCGCGCCCGCGAGGCGTGCGTGGAGCTCGTCGCGGATCGGCTCGGAGAAGTAGATGACGGTGTTGCGACACAGGATGAGATCGAACCGGGCCCGCGGCGTCATGCGGAGCAGATCGCCGACCTCGAACTTGCAGATCGATCGCAGTTCCTGGCGGGCCTGCCAGCCGCCTTCGACGGGCTGGAACCACCGGCCCATCGCATCGGCCGGCGCGCTGCGCGCGTCCTCGGTGCTGAATACACCCTCCTTGGCCCGCTCGACCATGCGCTTGTCGATGTCGGTGCCGAGAATCTCGACGCGCGCTCGCGGTGCCACCTGCCGGCACAGGGCCGCCATCGTGTACGCCTCGGCGCCGTACGAGGAGCCGGCGCTCCAACCGCGGACGCGTCCGCGCTCGCCGAGCTCGGGGATGATCGTCTCCTCCAGCACCTGCCAGTGCTCGGGGTTGCGCCACAGCTGCGAGACGTTGATCGTCATGCGGTCGAGCAGCGCGTCAAGCTCGGCCCGATCTGAGCGCAGGCTGGGCAGCGACTCGCTGAGCGTCCGGAAGCCCCGACGCTCGAGGAACGAGCGCAGACGGCGCTCCATCTGTGGCCGCTTGTACTGAGTCAGGTCGACGCCAGTGAGCTGGCGCAACCCATCGCAAAATCGCTGGTAGTCATCTGAAGCGGTGACGCTCATCAGCCAGCCTCCGATCTGATCGCATCCGCGAGTTCGTCGAGGGGGAGCACGTCGTTGGCGAGCTTCGCCTCGACGATCGCTCGCGGCATTCCGTACACGGTGCAGCTCGCCTCCGCTTCGGCAAGAATCCGGCCGCCGCGTCGCTGGATCTCGGTCGCGCCGACGAGGCCGTCGTTGCCCATCCCGGTGAGGACGACCAGCAGCGTCCGGTCGCCCCACACCTGCGCGGCATCCTTGATCGTCAGGTCGGCGCGCGGGCGGAGACCACCGATCTCCGGCTCCTCGGTCAGGCTCATGCGTCCGTCGCCGGAGACGCGGAGGTGATGTCCGCCGGGCGCGAGCAGGGCGGTGCCGGGATCGAGCAAATCGCCAGTTGCCGCCTCGCGCACGGTGAGCTCGGAACTGCGGTCAAGACGGGCGGCGAGCGAACCGGTGAATCCCGGAGGCATGTGCTGAACGATCAGGGTGCCCGCGCCGACGCGAGCGGGAAGCTTGGGGAGCAGGGCGGCGAGCGCTCGGGGGCCGCCGGTGGAGGTGGCAATCACGACGGCCCGGGCGAGCCCCGTCCGGCGGACGGGACGCGGGTGGGCGGCCGGCGCGCGGGCCGAGGGATGAACCGCGGACGCGTCGGCGGCGAGCCGGACCTTCGTGACCAGGTTGTCGGTGAACGCGTCGAGGCTCTCGCCGACCACCGGCTTGGGCACGAGGTCAAATGCGCCTTCCGCGAGCGCGTCGACAGCGCGTGCCCCCTGGGAGGGCGAGAACGCCGAGACGACGACGACGGGGAGGCGTTTGCCGCCCTTGGCCTTCAGGCGTCGGAGCACGCCGAGGCCGTCGAGGCCCGGCATCGCGAGGTCGAGCGTCATCGCGTCGGGGTGTTCGCGCTCGCACAGGGCGAGCGCCTGATCTCCGTCGGCGGCGGCTCCGACCACGTCCACGCCGGCGCGTGTCAAGGAGTTCGAGACGATCCGGCGCATGAGCGCGCTGTCGTCGGCAACCACGACTCGAGGGGAGGCGGTGGGCATGATGGTCGGGCTCGCAGGGCCGATCTGATCAAGCGGCCGCGAGGTCGACGCCGGTGAAGATCGTCGTCGGCTTGAGCAGCACGACGAGGCGGTCACCGACCTTGGCGATTGAGTCGATCAGCGCCGAGTCGGCGCTCGGGATTTCCTCGATCTGAGCGTCCTCGATCGTCAGGACCTCGTCGACGTCGTCGACGATCACGCCGGCGGTCTCATCGCCGGACTCGACGATCACGATCTTCGTCTGGTCGCTCAGCTCGGAGCTGACGCCCAGACGGGCGGCGAGGTCGTACACGGGGACGATCCGGCCGCGGAGGCTGATCACTCCGCGCACCCACTCGGCGCGCGACGCGACGGACCGCGGCTGGGAGTAGCGAATGATTTCGTGGACCTGCTGGATCGGAAGCGCGTAGTGCTCGGCACCAAGCGTGAAAACAACGAGCTGTCGTGACTCTGAGTGTTCGGACATGTCATGTGCTCCGGTGGGGTTGCTGCCCTGTTACTCGGCCTCTGAGAGCCGAGCTTGAGAGCGCTCAGGCGGCTAGGTCAGAGGTCTCCCCGACGGCGCCCGGCTCCGGCGAACCTCCGCCGCCGGGCTCGCCATCGGCAGGCGCGGCCTGGCCGACGACGTCGGTGATCCGCAAGCCGAACTGCTCGTCGATGACGACGACTTCGCCGCGGGCGATCGGGGTTCCGTTGACGAGCAGGTCGACGGGCTCGCCGGCCATCCGGTTGAGCGTGACGATCGAGCCGTGACGCAGTTCCAGCGTCTCGCCGACGGTCATCTGTGTGCGGCCCATCTCGACCGTCACTTCGACCGGCACGTCGCTGAGCCGCCGCAGATCCGGGCTCCCACGGAGATGGCTGGGGTTCGCACTCGGGTCGTCCTGCAATTGCTCGAGCTCGATCTTCTCCGTCATCTTCACACCTCTCTATTGGACGGCCACATCGGTGAACAGCACCTCTGAGACCTTCACATCGGTCTGCTTGGTGATCGCCAGCAGAATCTGGTGTTTGAGCTTCTCCCGCTGGCCGGCATCGGTCAGCGCGTTGCTGTTCTGGTTGGTGAGGATGTTCACGATGATGTCCCGGATCATCGCCTCCTCCGGGAGCGTTCCGACGGCGCCTGAGTTGCCGGAGGCCTCGGCGGTGGCGCCGGTGCTCTGCCCGGGGGCGAGCAGCAGTGCAACGTCGACCTTGCCGTAGCGCCCGTCAGCGAGGTTGACGAGGAACTCCTTGGGCATCAGATACAGCGTGCCCTTGATCTTGTCCTTGTTCGGTGGCGGCGGCATCACGAAGCCCTTCGCGACGTAGCCGCCGCCGAGCAGGACGACGACAGCGATGATGATGATCTTCTTCTTTTTGGTCATGGGATCAACCGGGGATTTCGGGGGTATTCCGCAACAGGACGATCTCGACGCGTCGGTTCAACTGCCGCCCGCGCTCGGTCGCGTTGCTCGCGATGGGATGAAGATCGGCGTAGCCCGCAGCGGACATCCGGTTGGCGTCGACGCCGCGGCTGATGAAGTAGCGCACGACGGTCGTCGCGCGGGCGGTGGACAGCTCCCAGTTGCTCGGATACTGCGCGCTTGAGATCGGCACGCTGTCGGTGTGACCCTCGACCGCGATCGCATGATTCGTCGCGACATTGAGAAGATTCGCCACCTCGCCGAGGAGGGGCAACCCCGCCGGTTTCAGGTCCGCCTGACCGGAGGCGAACAGGACCTTGTCGGTGAGGACGCGAACCACGAGCCCCCGCCGGGAGACGGTCGTCTGTACCTGGTTCTGGAGACCGTGCGCCTTGAGGTACTGGTCGAGCTGTGCTTTCAGCTGCGTCAGCTGCTGCTGTTCGATCTTCGCCGCCGCGATCAGCGTCTTCGCCTGTTCGGTGCTGCTCGCGGCGCTCATGCTCTGGGCTGAGCTGGTGCTGCTGGTGCTGCCGCTGGTGCTGCTGCCCGAGCCGGCCGAGTTCTGGTTGGCAGCCTGGGGGTTGATGGCGACGATCGACGGGATCGCGGTGTCCTGAGCGGACTTCTGCGACTGCTCTTGGGATCCGGACTGGATCAGCGCCTTGCCTCCGGGAAGGATCGATCCGGAGAAGGCCGCCTTCAGGGATTCCTGCAGCGTCTTGAACTTGGAGATGTTCACCGAGGAGATGGAGAACAGCACCATGAACAGCGCCATCAGGAGCGTGATCATGTCGGCGTAGGTGAGCAGCCATCGTTCCTCGTTCTCGTGCTCGGCGTGCTTCTTGCGACGGCCGGAGGCCATGGCTAGGCCGCCTCCCGCTCGGCGTCGGCGTCACTGGTGCCGCCTGGCGCGCCCGGGTCCTCCTCGATGTCACGTTCCGCCGGGGCGATGAACGACTTGAGCTTCTCGGCGACGATGCGGGGGTTGTCACCCGCCTGGACGGAGAGGATCCCTTCGACGGTGAGGGTCCGCAGGTCGACCTCCTCGGTCGACATCGCCTTCAGCCGCGATGCGACCGGCAGGAAGATGACGTTTGCGGCACCGACGCCCATCAGCGTCGCGATGAACGCGGTTGAGATCGACGGCCCGAGGGTCGCCGGGGCAGACAGGTTCTGGAGCACGTGAACGAGCCCCATGACGGTGCCGATGATCCCCATCGTCGGAGCGAAGCCGCCCGCCTTTTCGAACGGCATCGCGCCGGCGCCATGGCGGGTGGCCATCCCGTCGATCTCGGCTTCGAGCACCTCACGCACGAGCGCGGGGTCGCTGCCGTCGACGACGAGCTGCAGGCCCTTGCGGGTGAATTCATCGTCGATGTCGCTCAGCTTCGCGTCGAGGGCGAGTAGGCCCTCGCGGCGTGCCTGTTCGGCGAGGCCGACGAGGAGCGTCACCCGACTGCCGTAATCCGGAGGCTCGGCATTGAGCACGATCTTCCACAACGTCGGGATCCGTTTCATGCTCTCCATCCCGACGCTCGCGAGTGTCACCCCGCTCGTGCCGCCGACAATGATGATCAGCGCAGAGATGTTCATGAACGAGGCGGGGCTCGTTCCCTCCATCGTCGCGCTCATGAGCAGGGCCACAGTGGCAGCGACGATTCCAATGCCGGTGGCTGCCTTCATGTCCTTAGGATCGGCTGACGGGGGCGATACTTCAGCCGCGTAGGCCGATACCGACGCCTTCAGCAGTGCCGGCGGTCGTGTTCGCCAGCCGCATCGCCAGTGACATGACCTGTGCCCGGCAGACGAGCATCTTGTCCGCGACCTCTGCGGGCGCTTCGGCGACGACGATCTTGTCGCCACCGGTGAGCCTGATCACGGTGTCGGGGTTGGCCTCGACGAACACGATCATGTCGTGATTGACGAGGAATTCCTCGCCGGGATGGCCGAGTCTGTGCAGGGTGATCATGGCGCGCCTCAATCTGTCGGGGTGTGGGAGGGGCGGCATCCCTCGATTGCCGCCCCTCGCGCCCCGATCAGGATCAGCCTCCCATTTGCACCAGTGTCTGAAGCATCTGGTCGGCGGTGGTGATCACGCGCGAGTTGGCCTGGAACCCACGCTCAGCAGTGATCATGTTTGTGAACTCTGTCGCGATGTCGACGTTCGACATTTCGAGCTCGCCGGAGATCGTCGTGCCGAAGCCACCGACGCCCGGTGAGCCGACGGTCGCCGCGCCGGAGTTGGCGGTCGACTGCCACAGCGAGCCGCCCTCGCGCTGCAGACCGGACTCGTTCGGGAACGACGCCAGCGAGATGTAGCCGGCCGTCTTGCGGCTCCCGTCGCTCGGATCGACGTAGGTGACGCTGCCATCCTGGCCGACCGCGATGTCGGTGCCGGCCGTCGGGATCTGGATCGCGTTGTCCGGACCGTTGGCGGAGTCGATCGTGTAGTTCGTCGATGGAGCGACGGGCGCGGTCGCCTTATACCCGAGCACGTACTGGCCGCTCTGGGTCGTCAGGTAACCGAGCGTGTTCGTCGTGAAGTTCCCCGCGCGGGTGTACTCCGGCGTCGGGTTCGTGATCACCGGGTTCCCCGAGGCGTCGACGCTCGTGCTGTTGGCGACGCGGAAGAATCCACGGCCCTGCACCTCGAGGTCGAGCGGGTTGCCGGTTGACTCGGCCGAGCCGGCGCCCATCATGTTGTCGATCGAGCCGACCTGAACCCCGAGACCGACCTCCATCGGGTTGGTGCCGCCATTATTCGAGGTTGGGCCGGAGGCGCCTCGAATGACCTGGGAGAGCTCGTCGACGAACGTCGTCCGCTGCCCCTTGTATCCGATCGTGCTGACGTTGGCCAGGTTGTTGGCGGTGACGTCGAGCATCGTCTGATGAGCCTGGAGGCCGCTGATCGCGGCGTACATGCCTCGCATCATCGGAACATCCCTTCCTTTCGCGGCACCCTCAAAGAGGTCCAGCCGTGGTTGTGTGTCGCCGTCGTCATGCGATCACGGCGCTGTCGATGTTGGTGAACACGTGCTCGCGCATGCGCTCGGATGGCACCGCCGTGATGACGGTGTTGTTCTTGACGGACACCACGAACGCGGTGTTGTCAACGAAGATCACGGAGTCACGCGAGCCCTTGCCGGCGGCGCGTGAGATCCCATTGGTCAGGCGCTGGACGGTCGGCTCGCCGAGATCGACCCCCCGCTGCTGCAGCCGCTCGAGCGCGTGGCGTGAGAACGTCGGCGCGGCCGTCTTCGTCGCCAGCACCTGCGCGAACGACGGACCCTTGACCGGTGCCGTCTGACTTGTCGTCGTGCCCGGCGGCGTGCTCTGCGCCGGCGCCACCGGCTGAACGCCGGGCGGCGGGACGATCGCGGGGTTGGGGATGGCGGGGGTCATGGCGTCAGCTGCGGGGCGAAGCTCAGGAGACCTCGGACACGCTCGAGGGGTCGATGCCGCCGATGCCGTTGATCGTCAGCGTTGGGCCGGTGCTCGTGAGCTGGACCTTCTGCACGGTGCCGGACAGGGTGTTGCCCGAGGCGTCCGCATAGGTGACCGAGTGACCGAGCAGCTGCAGGGCCCCGACTGTGTTCTGCTCGCTCGCGGTTTGCGCCGCCGAGGTCGCCATGTTCGTCGTCTGCTCAAGCGTCGTCATCTGCGCGAGCTCGTTGACGTATTGGGTCGGGTCAGTTGGCTGGAGCGGGTCCTGATTCTGGAGCTGCACCATCATCAGCTTGAGGAACGTGTTCTTGTCGAGCGCCGCGTTTCCGGTGCTCGACGTCGCGGAGGAACTCGATTGCGTCGTCGTCGCGGTGCTGGTGGTCGGGTTGATCGCGCTCATTGGTCTCTGCTTTCGCTTCCGTGGGTCATGCAAGTACGTCGATGGTCATGCCATTCGGGAGGGCGACCGTGGTGGCGGCCTCCGCGTCAGATGCGGCTGCCGCCGCTGCGGCGTCCTCATCGCTCGCGTTTCCGCGACTGCTTCCGCTGCCGTCCGCGGTCCCGCCGGCGTTGCCGGACTGACCAGCCGACGCACCGTTCTGGGCGCCGCTGCCGATGTCCAGACGCAGGAGCGTCACGCCGGCCGACTCGAGCGAGCGCCGGAGCTCAGCCCCACCCTGCTGCAGGGTCTGGGCGGCGGCGCCATCCGCGGCCGTCACCTTCGCCACGAGTCCTTCCGCGGTCTGGTGCAGGTTGATCCGAATCTCGCCGAGCTCGGGTGGCGCGAGCTGGATGCGCGCCTGGGAGTAGCCGCTCCGCGCGCCGAGCTCGATCGTCATGTGGACCGTCTCGATCGCCTGGTGCAGCGCTACGCCGCTCGCCGGCGAGCCGGCGCCGGTGGCCGCCGTGGGCGCCGGCGACGTTACCGGTGCCGTCGCCAGGGCGGGAGCGTCGGGCGCGGCCGTGACCGGTGCCCCGGCGGCGGCGGAGGCGGGGGCGCTCTGCGCGGCGCTGGCGGAAGTCGAGGCCGACGCGGAGGCCGGCGCGGACGGCGTGGCCGGCGTGGCCGGCGTGGTCGCCGCGGTCCCGTCAGCAATGATCTGTGCGACCGGGTTCGTCGCGGCGGGCGTGGCCGTCGCCTGGGCGCCCGTCTGGTGCGTGGCCGTCGGCTGCGGACTGGTGGGCGCCGGGTTGGGTTGTCCGGCTGACGGCCCCGGGGTCAGCGTGGAGGAGGCCTGGGCTGCGGCTCCGGGTGTTGGCGCCGTTGCCGGAGTCGGTGCAGTCGTCGGTGCGGCGGCGCCGGGGAGGCCTGCCTGCGTCGGCGCCGGCTCGGTGCCGACCGTCGCGGCGGCAGCGTTCGCCGGAGCCCCTGGGAGCTCGGGAGAGTCGGCGGGCGCGCCGGTTGTCGTTGCCTGATCGGTCGCCGTCACCTGAACCTGACGGGCGATCGATGACAGGGCGGCGATCACACCGGCGAGGTCAGCGGTGCTGCTCGGCACGCTCGTCGCCGTGCCGGCGTCCGCACTCGACTGCGTCGAGGTGCTGGTGCTGCGGCGGGGAGCCGGGCTATCTCCCGTTTCCCTCTGGCCTTCCGCAAGTGCGGTCCGGGCCACTTGGTCTTCCAGCACGCTCGCGAATCGCGCGGGCGGGCCGGTGGCGGATCCCGGTGGCCCATTGGCGGCCGCTCCCGGATCGGTCGAGGTGGCCGTCGTCGTCGACGGTCCCCGGGCAGCCGGGGCGGTGTCAGCAGGTGCGGCGCTCGAAGCGCTCGCCGCGGGTGAGTTGGTCGATGCCGGAGCGACCGTGGCGACGGTGCTCGCCGCTGTCGAGGGCATCGGGGCGGACGGGCCGGTCATGCTGCCCTCCGCCGGAAGTTGATGATCGCGATCTCATCGAGCATGTTGCTCTCGAGCCGGGCGGCCTCAGCGGTGAACTCGGCCTGACGGCGCGCCTTGAGTCGCTCGAGGGCCTGCCGGTCGCGGGCGGCCTCGGTGAGTTGATCACGCTGATTCTCGACGTGCACCTCGCTGCGGGTGACGACCTGCTGGCTCACCGCGCGTGCCGACTCGGTCCGCTCCAGATACGCCTGGTGGGCGACGAGGTCGAGGCCGCTGCGGGGCCTGTCGGTGGCACCGAGCTGGGCGGCGCGGGCGCCTTCGATCCTGCGCTCGGCATCCCGGAGCCGCTCCTCGGCGCGGAAGTGCTCGGCCATCGCATCGGCGAGCGCGAGCTTCGCATCATCCTCTTTGCGCTCCCGCAACTCGCGGACGCGCTCAAGCCGGAACCGGAACGAGGAACCACCCTTCATGGTCAACATGAACGGCCGCTTGCGCTCGGTTTGAAGCGAAACTAGACACTTGGCTAGGTGGCGACGGTGGCGGAACATCTCAGCCGAGCATCAGAGACGGAATTGCGACCGGCGCGCCACTCGGAGAGCCGACGGGAACGCCGACGCCCTGGCCGGGCACGGCACCCGGCGCGGCGCCCGGAGCGCCGGCGGCGGGGTCCACGCTCGGATCGAGAATGCTCGCGTGGGCGAGTCGGTGCGCCAGCTCGAGCAGGCGCGTGTCGGTGGCTTCCAGCGTGCTGTGCTCGTCCACCAACTGACGTAGGAAGGCGTTGATCTCGCCGCGCATCGCGATCGCCGCATCGAGCACGGGATCGGTCCCGGACTTATAGGCGCCGATCGAGATCAGATCCTCCTTCTCGCGGTACGCGGCGAGCGCGGCCCGAAGGTGCTGACCGGCGTCACGCAACTCTGGCGACACGAGCTCGCCGATGAGACGCGAGACGCTCTGGAGGACGTCGATCGCCGGGTAGTGGCCGGTGTGCGCGATCGAGCGAGAGAGCACGATGTGCCCGTCGAGGATCGCCCGTACGGCGTCGGCGATCGGCTCATTCATGTCGTCGCCGTCGACGAGCACGGTGTAGAGCCCGGTGATCGAGCCGTGCGGGCTCGTGCCCGCGCGCTCGAGCAGCTTCGGCAGCAGCGCGAACACGCTCGGCGTGTAGCCACGCGTGGCCGGCGGCTCGCCGATCGCGAGCCCCACCTCGCGCTGGGCCATGGCAAAGCGCGTCACCGAATCCATCATCAGCATCACATCGCGGCCGCGGTCTCGGAAGTACTCCGCGATCGCGGTGGCCGTGAACGCGGCCCGGATCCGGACGAGCGCCGGCTGGTCTGAGGTGGCGACGACGACGACCGAATGCTCGAGTGCGTCGCCCAGGTCGCGCTCGATGAACTCCCGGACCTCGCGACCGCGCTCGCCGACGAGTGCGATCACGTTGACCTCGGCTGTCGTCGAACGGGCGATCATGCCGAGCAGCGAGGACTTGCCCACGCCGGAACCGGCGAAGATGCCAAGCCTCTGGCCGCGTCCGCAGGGAATCAGGCCATCAAGCGCGCGGACGCCGAGGCCGACGCGGTGCTGAATCCGCGGGCGGCTGAGCGCGTCCGGCGGGGCGGCGGTGGTCGACCGCCAGGCGATGTCGTCGGGTACGGGTAGCTCGTCGAGGGGGGCGCCGAGCCCGTCGATCACTCGGCCGAGCAGCGATTCGCCGACCGCGACCCGGAACGGCTCGCCGGTCGGATCGACGAGCGTTCCCGGTCCGATCCCGTGGAGCTCGCCGAGCGGCATCAGCAGCGTCCGGCCGCTGCGGAAGCCGACGACCTCAGTCGCCACCCGGGGCCGGCCGCGACCGTCGCCCACCATGCACACCTCGCCGATCTCGACCTCGAGCCCGGTCGCTTCGATGATCAGACCGATCAGATCACTGACCCGGCCGCGACGGTACGCGAGGTCGGCCTCCTTGATCGCGCGGGTGGCGCTCGCCACCCGCGTCACCTCAACCGGCATCGGCCGTCGTCCGCAGGGTGGTGGCGACGATCTCCCGGGCCCGCTCGACCTGGGAGTCGATTGTCACGTCGATCTCTCCGGCCTCGGTCCGCAGGATCACCCCGCCGCGATCGATCCGGCGGTCGGATTGGACGTCACAGTGTTCGATCCCGCCGAGCTCACCTTTCAGCGTTTCGACCGACCCGCTGATCACCTCAAGATCGGCCGGGTTGACGAGCAGGACGACCCGGCGGCGGTCGGTGACCCGGCGAAGCGCGTTGCGGGCGACATCGATGACCCGCTCCGGTTGCACATCGAGCACGCCGGCGAGCACTTGTTCGGAGAGCTTGAACGCGAGCTCGGCCGCGTCGTGCTCGAGCGCCGTCGTCAGCTCTTCACGCAGCGCGGCGAACGCGCCGAGCGCGGTGGACAGCGCGGCGATGGCCGAGTCGACCTCGGCCCGCGCCTCGGCGAAGCCGGTGGCGTGCCCCTCCGCATAGCCGGCCTGGCGGGCGGTCTCGCGGATCTGCTCGGCCTGGGCCCAGGCGCCCTCGATCAGATCCGAGGCGTTGCCGCCCAAGACCTGCGAGGACTCGAGCTGCTCGAACGCATACGCGGCCGGGACGCCGGCAGCGGTGTCAAAGGACATCGTCAGCCTCGCCACGGGACAGCACGAGCGCACCCGCGTCCTCGAGCTTGCGGACGATCCCAACGATTCGGCCCTGCGCCTCCTCGACAACGCGCTTGCGCTGCGGCGGCTGGTACTCCATCTCCTCGACGAGCATCTGCGAGCCGCGCTCGGACATGTTCGCCAGGATCCGGTCCTTGACCTCGTCGCTGACGCCGCGCAGAGCAAGCGCCAGATCCTTCTGGTCGGCCTCGCGCAGGACAAGCTGAATCCCGCGGTCGTCGAGCTTGACGAGGTCCTCGAAGACGAACAGCAGGCGGCGGACCTCGGCGGCGAGTTCTTCGTCGCTCTCGCTGAGCGAGTCGAGCACGTTGCGCTCGGTCGAGCGGTCGGCCTGGTTGAGGATGTCCGCGAGCGACTTGACGCCGCCGGCCACCGAGTACTCCTGCTGGACGACGGTCGCCGCCTTCTGTCGAATCACGTCCTCGACCTGCTTGACGACGTCCGGACTGGTCTCGCCCATCCGCGCGATTCGCAGTGCGATGTCGGCCTGGTCGCCCTCGGGGATACTCGCGAGCACCTGCGCGGACAGCGTCGTGTGCAGGTTGGCGATCACGAGCGCGACGGTCTGCGGCGACTCGTTGTGCAGGAAGTTGACGATCTGCTCCGCCGGCGTTCGGCGCAGGAACTCGAACGGCCGCATCTCGATCACGGTCGAGAGCCGGCCGATGATGTCCATCGCCCGGGCCGGACCGAGCGCACGCTCGAGCACCTCACGGGCGTACTCGACACCGCCCGCCGCAAGCGAGTCGTACGCCGTGACGGTAGCGACCATCTCCTCGAGGACGTCCTCGGTCGTCGACGGCTCGACCCGCTGGAGCTTCGCCATCTCGAGCGACAGCGACTCGATCTCGTCCTCGCGGAGGTGACGGAAGACGTCGGCGGCGCGCTCCTTGCCGAGCGTGACGAGCAGAACGGCGGCCTTCTTGCGACCGGGGACCGCCGAACGGACCGGCGAATGGGACTTACGGGGTTCGAGCTCCGCGGGCATGACGAGTCGGGCTGAGGACTAGTCCTCGGACATCCAGGCGCGGACCTGCTGCGCGACGCGATCCGGGTCGCGCTCGACGAGATCCTCGATCTGGCGCTTGGCGACATTGACGGGGCTGCTGAGCTGCGCGACCCGGGCCGGCTGCGGGGCCTCGGCGGCCTCGAGTGCGGCGAGTGGGCGCGGTGACTCGAGCTCGCGAACCCACGTCGGGTTGCCGGCGAACGGCTCGTTCTCCCGGCGACGCAGCAGCCGGGCGACGAAGAACAGGAACAGGATCGCGCCAAACGCGACGACGCCGTACTTGACGTAGCTCATCATGTTGCTCGGCTGTGCGGTGGGGGTCGGGACCACCTTCGGGAAGGTGATCTGTCCGAACGAGAGCGTGTCGCCGCGCTTGTTCTGTAGGCCCGCCGCGTTCGTGACCGCGGCGCGCAGAGCGGGAACTGCGCTCTTGGGGACGGAGCTGTCGACGAGCACGGAGACGCTCTGCCGGTTGATTGCGCCCGGGGCGATGATCGCGTGGGTCACGTCCTTGTTGACGCCGAACGTCGTCGCCGTCTGCTTGTGGTTGTACTTCTGGGCCGATGCGGTGCCGGTCGCGGCGACGCCCGGGATGTTGGCCGTCGTACCGGCCGTGCCGCCGGCCGTGCCACCACCGCCGGTGAGCGACTCGGTGTTCACCGTCTGGGTGAGCGGGATCGGCTTGCCCTTGTAGGTGAGCGTGTCCGAGTTGACCTGGTTGGCGTTGACGTCGGCGTTGACCTGCACATAGGCCTTGTTGGGTCCGAGCGTCTGAGCGAGCATCGCGTTGAGCTGAGCCGCCATCGTCGAGTCGTACCGCGCCTCGGCGGCCTGCTTGGAGAGCCCCGTGCCTCCGCCGGAGCTGTCCGACGTCGGCCACAGCAGCTGTCCGCTCGCGTCCGTGATCGTCACCTTGTCCGAATGGAGGTTGGGGACGCTCGAGGCGACGAGTTGGGCGATGCCGCGCACGGAGGCGGGATCCAGCGCGGTCGAACCGGAGAGCAGCACCGCGGCGGTCGTCGGCTGGGCCTCGGAGGAGAACAGCTGATCCTGCGGATTGGGGAGCACGATCTGCACCTGCGCCGAGGAGACGCCCTGGATGCCTTGGATCGTCGCGGCAAGCTGGCCCTCGAGTGCGCGCTGATAGGTGATGTATTGCTGGAAGTTGCTCGAGCCGAGCTGCTGCTTGTCGAACAGGGAGAACCCTGGCTGCTGGCTTGAGGAGAGCAGCCCGGCGGTGGCGAGCGCCACGCGTGCCTGCGACGTCTTGGTCGAGTCGACGGCGAGCGCGGTCCCGCCATTCTGCAGCTCGTAACTGATGCCCTTCGTATCGAGCGTGCTCGTGATCTTGCCCGTCTGTGCCGGGTCGAGGCCCGTGAGCAGGGTCGAGTAGCTGGGCGCCGAGGCGAGCTGCATCATGAAGAACAGGAATACGACGACCGCGGCGGCGCCGACTCCGATCTTGATCCATCCCTTGGGTGTGAGGTTCGCGGCGATCTGTCGGGCGGGCATCTCGGCGCTCGCTACATCTGGGTCTGGAAGAGGGTCGACGCTGCGTCGTCGAGCTTGTTGCGGAGCTCAGAGGCGAACTGCATCGTCAGCGACGCGTCCTGGATTGCGGCGACCGCCTGTGTGGGATCGGTCAGCTGTCCGGTGGCGAGCGCCTTGGACGTAGCCGTCGCGTTGGTCTGCGTCTGCTCAAGGGAGCTGATCGCGTTCGCCAGCGCTCCGCCAAAGCCGCCGCCCGAGCTCGAGCCGGTATTGACCGCACTGGTCGACGGAATGCCCGCGCCGGCGCTCGTGATCGGACTGATCGTCCACTCCGACGCTCCGAGCGGTCCGATCGCACCTGAGATGGGAGGGATCATTTCAGGAGGTCCAGTGTCTTGGAGTACATCTGCTTGGCGGTCTGCATCGCGGTTGCGTCTGCTTCATAGGAGCGAGACTCAGAGATCAGATCGACCATCTCGGTGACCGGGCTCACGTTCGGCATCCGGACGTACCCCTGGGCGTTGGCATCAGGGTGGCCCGGGTCATAGACGAGCTGATCAGGCGTCGGATCGCCGACGATGCCGGCGACCTGGACTCCGCCATTACTGCCCGACGGGGAGCCGATCGCGCCGGCGAGCGTCGCCCCGAAGCCGTTCCCGCCAGCCTGCGCCAGGACGACCTCCTGGCGCTGGTACGGGCCGCCGCTCGCGGTCCGGGTCGTCTGGGCGTTGGCCAAGTTCTCGGACGTGACGTCCATCCGTGTCCGCTCGGCGGTGAGGCCGCTGGCGGCGATGTCGATGGCTCCGAAGAAGCTCATACCTGCGTCCCGATCGCGGTCTGGAGGATCGACTGCCGTGCTGAGGCGACCTGCGTGAGCTCCTGGTAGAGAAGGCCGTTCTCGGCGAGGTAGGCCTGCTCCTTCTCCGCGTCGACGCCGTTGCCGTCGGCCCGCACGACCTGCGGGTCGGTGACGGTCTGGAAGGTGAGCGAGTCAGGTGACTGGCCGTTCTGGAGCGCGTCGTTGAGCGTGCTCTGGAAGTCGACGTCCTGGCGCTGGAAGCCGGGAGTGTCGACGTTCGCGAGGTTGTTCGTGAGCACCGTCTGGCGCTGCATCGAGCCGCGCATCGCGGCGATCAGGGCGAGCTGGGTCGTGTCGAGCATGGACATGGAGGGCACAATTCCTTTTGTTCCGCCCTCCGTGGGCTCGCCGACCCGCTCCCTGGGGTCATCCTCTTCATCGGCGTCTGATGGCTCTACTTGAGCCTCGGCGCGACCGGGCCGTTACGTCAAAACGAAGCGGGCCGCGGCCGGCGTACTCGGATGCCCGCTACGCGGCGGCGGGGATCGCCATCGTCCGCTCCCAGCCCTTGATGGCGAGCGAACGATCCTTGACCAGCGAGACGTCGTACGGCGCGCTCGGGTCGTCGATCACGCGCACCACCGGTCGGTCAAGCTCTCTGTCCGGCACGCTGACGACGAGGCCGCGGCGGCCGTCCTCGAGGGTCACCTCGACGCCCGGCGGGAACGGCGCGACGAGCTGCGAGAACACTTGGACGATGGCCGGGTCGAACCCGATGTCAGCGCCGTCGAGGATGATCTTCACGCCCACGTGCGGCGGTGTGGCAGGGCTATAGACCCGCTCGGAGGTGACTGCGTCGTAGACGTCCGCGACGGCGGCGATCCGCGCCATCTCGTGGATCTCGGTGCCGCTGCGGCCATCCGGGTATCCACTCCCGTTCCAGCGTTCGTGGTGACGGAGCACGACGGATTTGACGAGCGGGGACACGTTGCTGTCCCGGAGCAGCTCGAACCCGGCTCGCGGGTGGGTCTTCATCAGCTCCCACTCGGTTTCATTGAGCGGTCCGGGCTTATGCAGGACGTCGCTGGGGATCGCGAGCTTGCCGATGTCGTGGAGCAGCAGACCGAGCCCCAGCTGGTAGAGCCGCTCGTCGAAACGATCGAACTTCTGGCGGCCGCGGTAGTCGACCCAGCCACGCTCGTGGAGGATCTGCCGACCGATCAGCAAGCCGAGGGTCGTCACGTCGACCGAGTGCTGGAACGTGTAGGCGTCGGCGCTGCACAGGTCGGCGAGCGCGAGTGTGGCCTGACCGGTCTCCTCGAGCTCGAGCAGGATCCGCTCCACGACGGAGCTCAGCGCCGTCAGCGTCCGCTCGCTGTACGGCTGCCCGGTGACGATCGTCTCCTTCGCCGACTCGTAGGCCGCGGCGACTGCACGGGTCGTCTTGCTCCGGACCTCATCGCTGAGCGCATGTTGGACCATGATCCCTTCGCTCAGGCGATCATCGATGTAGATCGCGTGGATGCCCGTCTGCTGCAGCCCGCGCAGGAAGCGATCGTTGAGCTTGACGCCCTTACGCAGCAGCGGGATCCCGTCGCTCCGCCCGACGAGGACGTCACGCGCGAGTACGGCGTCTGCGGGGACCCGGTTAATCGCGACCAGGCGCATATTCAGTGAATCGACTGCAGTCGCCGATGCTGAACCGTCGGACGCTCAGATGCGCGACAAGCTGGCGAACGCCGCTAGGCGCTCTCCGCGAACCGAACCGCGCGCTGGATCGGCGGCGTGTATCCGCGCGCCGTCTGTCGGCCGCGTTCAACGAGACCGGTCTTGCAGACGAGCTCGTCGCGACCGCGCATCAGCTCCATCGTCAGGCGACGCTGGATCAGTGAGGCCCGCTCAAGCAGGTCACGCGCACAGGACGGCGGGGTGGAGGGGAGCGTCGCAACGAACGCCTCGCGTTCGGCGTGGGCGGTGACGAGGTCCGCGTAGCGCGCCTCACCGGCGAGCGCGAGATCGCGCTCGATCAGCGCGATCAGGTGGAGATAGGGAGCGCGCTCATCGCTGCTCATGTGCTGGCCACCGTGCTCCAGGCCGTGCGCAGCTCGCCGAGCAGCGCGCTGACCTGCTCGATCTTCTGCGGATCGCGCTGCACCCGGGCGTCGTTGAGGTGACGACCGCAGAACAGGTAGATCGACTGGAGACGTCCCGCGACGTCGCCCTGGTCGAGGTCGAGCGTCTCCCGGAGGTGGGAGATGATCGCCTCGGCGCGCCGCAGCTTCTGATGCGCCACCTCGATGTTGCCGGCGCGCATCGCCACTGCCGCCTGGCCGAGGAAGCGACGCGCTCCGTCGTACAACATCACGACGAGCTGCTCCGGGGAGGCGGTGAGGACGGCACTCTGGCGGTAGGCGGAGGGCGAGGCGGCGAGTTGCTGGTACATGGCGCTCTGTCCTTATATCGGACGGTGCGGGTGGAGATTGAGGTCGCCGCCTGCGTTTTGGCGCGCAGCCGGTGCTACGGCAGCGAAGCGATCTGACCGCTGAGCCAGTTGCTCTGCGTCTGGCTCTGCTGCAGCGCCGTCTCCATGTTCGCGAACTCGGTCTGGAGCGCCGTTTGGCGGTCGGCGAGCATCGCGTTCATGTCGCTGATCTGGTTCGTGAGATCGCCGAGCTCGGAGGTGTCGCCCTGGATGCGCAGGTCGATCGTGCCCCCGGGGGCCGCGACGCTGTTGATCGTTGAGGCAAGGCTGTTTGACCAGCTCTCCAGCATCGCCTTGATGCCGTTCGGGTTCGACGCGATCGCGGACTCGAGAGCTTGGGTGTTGACGGTGAGCTTGCCGCTGACGGCATCCTGGGAGTACGGCGAGGACCCAGTGGCGGCGCCGGTCGTGATCCCGATGTCGGCCAGGCTGGTGATGCCCGTGAGACTCGCGTTCGGCGTGTAGTTCTGCTGGCGCATCGTCGAGACGAGATTGTTGAGCTCATCGTCTCCGTACAGCGTTCCCTGTGTGGGATCGCTGCTCGACGGCAGCTGGGAGGTGTTGGCACTGATCTGGTCGATGATCGCGTTGTACGAGCTGACGAAGGTCTGCACTGCGGACTCGATCGCCGAGGTGCTCGGACCCGGTGGCGAGACGGTCACGGTCGCCGGTCCGCTCGTCGTGGTCAGGCCGCCGAAGGTGAGCGTCACGCCGGCGATCGCGCCCGTGACCGTGTTTGTGGACGACGTCAGCGTCTGACCGCCGTCGATGCTGTATTTCGCATCCTGACCGGCGCGGGCCAGACTCGTCTGCTCGGTGAGCGCGGTCTGGGAGCCTCCGAGGGTGATGAAGCTCCCCGGCGTGGTGGGCGCACCCGTGGCGCGATTGGAGAACACGATCGTGCCCGAGTCGATCGCCGCCGCGTAGACCGTCTGGTTGGGATCGGCGTTGATCGTGTTGGCGAGATCCTGAGTGGTGGAGCCGGCCTTGATCGTGATCGCCGACCCGCCGTCGATGGTGAAGCTCTGGTCCGACGTCGGGCTGGTGAACGCGTACGTCCGCTGACCTGAGTTGGCGAGCTGCGAGACGGCGACCTGATATCCGCCCACGCCGGCGCCCGACGTGGTCGAGGCGCTCACCTGGGAGCTGTTGCTGCTCGTGACCGTCTGGGTGTTGGCAAACAGCCCCGGTGAGCCGAGCGCCTGGGCGTTGAGCGCCAGGCTCTGGAGCGCCGACTGCAGTGAGGTCAGCTGGGTGTTGCGTGCCTGCAGTGCCTTCTGCTGGTTCTGCAGCGCAGTGAGCGGCTGCTTGTCCAACGCCATCAGCGCATTGATGATCGACGTCGTGTCGATGTTCGACGCAAGGCCGGTGATCTGCAGCAGCGAGCTGCCGGTTGACGACGTGCCGGTGCTGAGGCCTGAGACTGAGCTGGTGGACATTGGGTCTTCCTTACTCCACGACGCCCTCGGCAGCTGCCTTCAGTGCCTTATCCGGGGGGAGGTCGAAGAGAACGTTGCCTTTGAGGTCGTGGACCTGGATCTGGAGCCTTCCGCTCGCGTCGTCGATCCGGAAGCTGATGTGCCGGTCGGACGCTTGGAGCTTGTCGTAGGACGCCGAGGCCGTTGCCATCGCGGCGTGCACCTCATCCGGTGGTGTCGAAGAGAGCGCGTCCACTACCACGGCCTCCTCATTCGCCGACGCGGGTGCTGGCGCTTTCGTGTTGCGCACCGCGCCGCTGCCCTGAACCGGCGGGACACCGGCGGATCCAACTGAGCCGATGTTGAAATTCATTGCATTTCCTCCTTGGAAAGCGTGCGCTCACTGATGCGGCGCAGACCAGTCGCCCCGAGTAATCGAACCCTCGGCCCAGAACTTGAGCGGATTTATTTCGATCCGTCGGTCATGCGGCTACGGCGGCCAGCAGCCGCGACGCGGCCGGGTTGGCAGGTTCGAGCGCCAATGCCTCTGCCGCGAACGTCGCGGCGTCCTCGGTGAGGCCGTGGGCGGCGGCGACCTGGGCCAGGCCGACCATCGCTCGCGCGTCGGCATGCTCGTGGCATACGGCCATCCATTCCTCGGCCGCCGACGCGAGAAACCCTCGCCGCAGGTAGAGGCCGGCGAGCAGCTCGCGCTGTTCGCGAACTGGAAGCGGGGACGACTGCAGGAGGGGGAGGAGCACCTCGAACTGCTCAAAGTCCTGGACCCGTAGCAGGGCTTCGAGGACCTTGAACAGGAGCGGGATCGACCCGGTCCCGATTTGCGGGACATCGGTCCCGCCGGCAGCGAGCGCCTGCCACGCGGCGAACACCTGGCGTTCATCTGCGGGCGCTCCGGCCGCCTCGGCGCGAGCCGCCATATCGGTCTCGGCGAAGTCGCCACCGGCGATGCGGGCGAACCATTCGGTCCGGCAGGCTGCCGCCGCGAGCGGGTCGTCGGCCTCGAGTTGGTGCGCCTCGATCGCCGCGTCCGCGTAACGCTTCTGCGAGAGCAGGGCTTCGCCGAGCGCGACGCGGGCCCGCGAGCTGTGCGGCTGACGCTCGAGCACCAGCCGGAACTGACGCTCGGCCGCACCGGCGGCTCCGCACTCGTACAGCGCGATCCCGAGCATGAACCGTACGGTCGGGGTTGGTTCCGCGACGCGTTCCTCGATCTCAGTCGCCACCTGGTCGGCCTCGATGCCGGAGCGGAGCAGGGCCGACGCATACGGGAGCACCGTCCCGTAAAAATCCGGGTACTCGCGCAGGCACCAATCGAGCAGCTCTCGAGCCGGTTCTAGCTCTCCATGACTGGCGTGGATCTCAGCCAGGGCGAGCCGCGGAAGGTATGACCCGCACCCGAGCCCGGCGGTGTACTGCGAGGGCGCGTCGCCCATCTGGAGGCACTCCACGAATAGCGCCCGGGCCTCTGCTTCCCGGCCGAGAGCGAGCGAGGAGTAAGCCTGCTCGAGCACGAGATCGGTGAACGCTGGGAACCGGTCGAGTCCGTCGTTCGCCCGGCTGATCGCCTCGGCCGGCCGGCCGCAGATGCGCAGTGCTTTGACGAGCCGGACGATGAGCGTGGGTGCGAACTCGAACGCGCCCCCCTCCCGGTCGGTCTCCACCATCGACCACGCTCGCTCGAACTCCGCGAGCGCCGCCGGGGCGTCGCCTGCGGCGGCGTATTCCGAACCGAAGTTGAAATGCAGGAACGCCGAATCCGTTCCCTCTGCCTGCTGAGCTCTCAGCAACTCGAGATTGCGCTGCGACTTGTCTCGCGCGTCCCGGACGCTGCCGAGGTAACCGAAGTGCTCGATCCGCACCGAGGTGAGTTCGATGCGCTCGGGCGCGTAGGCGGGGAGGTGCTGGGCGATCTGCTCGTGCAGGCGACCCTCGAAGCGGTAGTGGGGCCGGTTGCGGAACACCCGGAGCGCGTTGTGGGTCAGCCCGGTGCCGTCGCCAGCCTCGCCGGTGTAGTTCGTCTCGGTGAGGTAGAACGCCTCGCGCCACGTGCGCCCGGTGACGGCGCGGAGCTTCTCGACGTCGTCCTTGACCAGGACCTCGTCGGCATCGAGGTACATGACCCAGTCGCCGGTGGCGGCATCAAAGGATGTGTTGCGGGCGTCGGAGAAGGAGCCGGTCCAGGGCTGCTCGATCACCTGCGCTCCGAACGAGTGGGCGATCTCGATTGTCCGGTCGGTGGAGCCGGTGTCGACAATGATGATCTCGTCGACGGCGTCCTTCACCGCGGCGAGACAGCGGGGAAGCATCTCCTCCTCGTCACGGACGATCATGCACAGGCTGAGCGTCAGGCCTTCCGCCGGCCGGGCGCGGGCCGCAACGCGCTTGGCCCGCTTGCCCAGGGGACCGAGGACCGCGGAGAGACCGCGCAGCGGGTTGGCGCCCTGGGATGCCTTGGCGCGTCGCTTGCACTCCTCGAGGTTGCTGCGGATGTGCGGCGTCTCAGGTGCCAGCGACAGCGTCGCTCCGAACAGCGACCGGGCCGCGTCGAGACTCCACAGCTCGTAGAACGCGATGCCGGTGTAGTTGAGGATCATCGGCTCGCGCGGCTCGTCCTCGAGCAGGGACGTGCCGGCCTGCGCCAGTGCGAGGAAGATCTTCGCGGCGACGTTCGCCGGCGCGTGTTGGGTGGCGGCAAGCCCGGCCTCGAGCAGGAGCACGCGCGTGTAATAGCGACGGCTCAGATCCTCGTTTTCGGCCGTGCGCTCGAACAGCTTGCGATAGCCGTCGGTGTCGCCGCCGGCGAGCAGTCGAGCCGCTTGGGCGGCAAGCTCCGCCGGCGCAGGCGGGCCGTTTTGGATCGACGAATTGGTGAGTCGGAGTGCCATCGCAGGAACCGTTCCTGCGCCTGTAGATCGGCAGTGCGTTGCCGAACTTCAGTCGGGGCGCCGGGACGAGGTCGCGCGCGCGTCGACCTGGTATGCCCAGGCCAGCGTCTCGGCCACGGCACGCCACATCGCCTCGGGGACGTCGGCGTCGAGCTCGAGCGCACCGAGGGCCTCCGCGAGGGCCGGGTCAGAGCGGACCGGAACCCCGGCCTCCTTGGCCGCAGCGACGATCCGGTCGGCAACCAGCCCGCGTCCTGTGGCCGCCACCGTGGGAGCATGCTCGCCGTGCTCGTAGCGCAGCGCGGTCGCCCGCCGCGGCTTGGGTGGTTGTGGCTGATCAGGCATAGACGTTGAGCGGCTCGTAGCGGGCCTTGAGCTGGACGCTGATCGGACGATCAAGCTGTGACTCGAGCGCTTCGCGCAGGGAGACCGCATCCGCTTGGGCGCGGCGCAGCGGCTCGCCGGCGGTGAGCGTGGCGGTCACGTGCAACGATCCGGACCGCAGATCGAACCGCAGATCGACTGGGCCGAGGTGGGGGGCGTCGTAACGCACGGTCAGCACGTCACGCCCGTCGGCGGACGTGCTGCCGCCACGCTGCTGCTCGTGCTCGAGCACCTTGAGCGCTCCGCCACCGGGAAGCGGGATCGGGGTCGGTGCCGCGAGCGCCGTGGGTGCCTGGTCGGCGAGCTGAAGCACAACCCGATCCGCGCTGACATCGCGGACGACGAGTCGCAGATCCTCACCGGCTCGCACCTGCTTGGGGAGCTCGGCTTCAAACAGGGCGCCGGCGATGCTCAGCGCGCCGCGCCCGCTCCCGTCGGCGGTCACGACGCGGGCCATGATCGCCCGGCCGGGAGCGATCCGGATATCCGGCGCGAGCGCGCTCCGCAGGAGGAGAAGGTCAACGGCGAGTGGTGCGACCATGCCAGGAGCGGTTCGTCGATATCGCCTTAAGAATCATCGTCGGCGGCCGACCACACGGGCAGATGGATTCCGGCCTCTATATCGCCGCCCAGGGGATGCTCGCGGAACAGGTCCGGCAGGACCAGCTGGCCAACGATCTCGCGAACGCATCGACGCCAGGCTACAAGTCCGACCGTGCGACGCAGCAGAGTTTCGGTTCGCTGCTGCTCCAGAACACCGCGACCGGACAAACGGTCGGCTCGATCAGCACCGGAACGCGGATCGACAAGATCACGACCGATCTGTCGCCGACGGCGCTGGAACCGACCGGCCAGCCGCTTGACTTCGGCATCGCCGGAGACGGCTTCTTCGGGGTCCGGACCACGTCCGGGGTTCGTTACACGCGCGACGGACAGTTCTCGACAAACACCGCCGGCTTCCTCGTCGACGCCCAGGGCAACGAGGTTCTCGGACAGGGCGGCGGCCCGATCCGCGTCGGTACCAAGGGAACCGTGCCGGCGAGCGCGGTCGGGGTGTTCAAGCTGAACGGGGCGGCGAAGCAGGGCGACAACCTCTTCAGCGGGACCGCCGCCGGGCGCGCCACAGGCGTTGTCAAGCAGGGCGAGCTTGAGGGATCAGGCGTCGACCCCGTCCGGACGATGGTCGACATGATGGGCAGCCTGCGCGCCTACCAGGCTTCGCAAAAGGCGATCCAATCGATTGACGAGACGCTGCAGAAGTCGGCGAACTCGGAAGCCAGCTTGGGAGGTAGCTGATGCTTGAAGGTCTCTACAGCGCTGCTGCGGGCATGGAAGCCCAACAGGAGCAGCTCGATGCTCTGTCCAACGACATCAGCAACATGTCGACCCCGGGATACCAGGCCACGCGGGTCGGCTTCCACGATCTCCTGTACTCGAGCGCCGGAGTCGGCGGGAGCGGCACAACCGTCTCCACGGGTGCGGGATCGGCCGCCGAAATCGTCGGCCGCAGCCAGGTCGAGGGAGCGCTCCAGCCAACCGGGCGCGCACTCGACGTCGCGGTCGTCGGCGAGGGCTACATCGAGGTGCGCCGTCCCGACGGCACGATGGGACTGACGCGCAATGGCTCGCTTCAGGTCGACGGCCAGGGCCGGCTGACCTCCGACACCGGCATGCTGCTCCAGCCGCCGATCCACATCCCGAGCGGCATCTCCGCCGACTCGGTCAAGATCGGGACGGACGGTACCGTGCGCTCCGGTAACCAGGTGCTCGGCCGGATCAACCTCGTGACCGTGCCCGCGCCGGACAAGCTGCTCGCTGACGGAGACAACGTTTTCAGCGCGACCGCAGCGAGCGGCGGCGTTCGGCGTGCCACGGGCGCGACGATCCAGCAAGGCTCGCTCGAGGGCTCGAACGTTGATCTCGCGACCGAGATGGGCGCGATGATCAATACCCAGCGCAACTATGCGATGGCGAGCAAGGCGATCGACATGCAGGACCAGATGCTCCAGATCGCCGACGGGGTGAAGCGATGAGCTTCGGCAGCATCGCCCCGATCGACCAGGCGTTGCTCCCCGCGAGCGTGCGCAACGGCACGACGGCTCAGAAGAACGCCTACACGACGGCCCTCGGCTTTGAGCAGATGCTCGTCGACCAGCTGAGTCAGGAGCTCGCCGCGACGACGCAGACCGACGGTACGTCGGGGTCAGGCGACGACTCCGGTTCCTCCGACGGCAGCACCAGCAGCTCGCTGCTCGGCGGGAGCGACCCGACGACGAGCACCTACGCCCAGCTGTTGCCGACGGCGCTCACCCAGGGCGTGATGTCGGCCGGCGGACTCGGTGTCGCCCAGGAAATCGCCTCCTCGCTCGACCCCACTCACTCCACGACCCAGGCCAAGACATGAGCACCGCTCTCTCCGTCCCGGATCAGGACGACCTCCTCACCGGCGATGTGCTCGCCCACCTCGAGGTCCAGCTCGTCTCCGCACGCCGGCTGCTGCAGATCGTCCTCAAGCAGGGCGAGGCGATCCGCGAGCGCAACGTGCAGAGCGTTGTCGCGCTCGCCGGGATGCTCCAGGCCGAGATGCAGAGCCGCACACTGCTCGAGGATGAGCGCTCGCGGCTCCTCGACCGTGCCGGCGCCCGCCTCGGTATCGCTGCGGGTTCGGTGACCCTGACGCTGCTCACCACGCTCATGCCCGAGACCTCCGCCCAAGAGGCACTTGAGCGCAGCTGGGAGCTGCGGGGGCTGCTCGCCGAGCTGCAGCGCGAGCACACGATCAACCGCGCGCTCATGAGCCAGGAGCTGGCGTTCCTCGATCATCTCCTGCGGCTCGCCGACGGGCGCGACGACGCCGGCTATGACTCGGTCGGCGAGCGGCCGACCGCCACGATGTCACTCGGCGCCAACCGGCGCATGTTCGACCTTCAGGCATGAACCATGACGATCTCGTCATACATGGGACTGCAGACTGCGCTTCGGGGGCTCCTCGCCAACCAGGCGGCGATCGACACCACCGGCCACAACATCGACAACGCGAACACCCCGGGGTACTCGCGCCAGACCGCTGACCTCACCGAGAGCACGCCGCTCACGATCCCGGCGTACTCAAACGTCTCCGGCGGCGGCGTCCAGGTCGGGACCGGGGTCGACGTCGCGACGATCAACCGGATTCGGAACACGTTCCTCGATGTCCAGTACCGCACCCAGAACACGTCGTACAACTCCGCTTCGACCGAGGCCGGGGTGCTCGACCAGGTGCAGACCGGTCTCGCCGAGCCGTCCGACAACGGAATCTCCAGCCAGCTGTCGGCGTTCTGGAACGCGTGGAGTGACGTGGCCAACGCTCCCCAGAGCACCGCGGCGCGGCAGACGCTGATCGATACGGCGACGACGCTGACGACGAGCTTCAACCAGTTCGACCAGCAGCTCTCGACGATCCAGTCGCAGGCGTCGCAGCAGTACACCGATCTCACCGGCTCAAGCGGTCAGGTCCAGAG
Organism: uncultured Solirubrobacterales bacterium; assembly: GCA_963850335.1. Classification (GTDB taxonomy): domain Bacteria; phylum Actinomycetota; class Thermoleophilia; order Solirubrobacterales; family Solirubrobacteraceae; genus Palsa-465. Next base: position 53,809 of record CAWKKY010000009.1, read on the forward strand.
CGACGCCAACCAGATCGCGACCCTCAACCAGTCGATCAGCGCGGCGATGGCGGCCGGCCAGAATCCAAATGACCTGCTCGACAAGCGCGATGCGCTGATCGATGACCTGTCCTCGCTCGCCAAGGTTTCGGTCTCGAATACAAACGGCACCGGCATGGTGACGGTCAACTTCGGTGACGCGGCGACCCCGCTGGTCAGCGGGTCGACCGTGACCTGGCCCCAGACGATGACCTCGGCGGCCGGCGGCGAGCTCGGGGCGCTGCTCAGCCTCTCCGGGAGCAGCGGACAGATCGCGAGCTATCGCTCGAGCCTCGACAACGTCGTCAACCAGCTCGTCACCTCGGTCAACAATCTGCACACCGCGACGCCGTTCTTCAGCGGGACGACGGCGGGAACGGTCTCGGTCGCCGCGACGGCCGCGACGATCGAGACGACCGCGACCAGTAATGCCGGCGCCAACGACGTCGCGCTCGCGATTGCAGGCCTGCGCGGCGGCGTGGCCGATCAGTCATACGCGTCGTTTGTCTCCTCGGTTGGTTCCGACGTCCAGTCCACGCAGAACACCGAGCAGATCGCACAGTCGGTCCTCTCCGCGATCAGCGATCAGCGCCAGAGCGTCTCCGGCGTCTCACTCGATGAGGAGATGACGAACCTCATCCAGTTCCAGCGCGGCTATCAGGCCTCGGCGCGGGTGATGACGACCATGGATTCGATGCTGGACACACTCATCAACCACACGGGCACCGTGGGGCTGTAGATGGAACGCATCACGACCCAGATGATCGCGGCGCGCACGCTCGTCGACCTGACCCAGTCCTATGACCGGATGAGCAACACCCAGGAACAGCTCTCCTCAGGCAAGAAGATCAACCGTCCGTCCGATGATCCGTACGGCGCCGGTCACGCGGTCCAGCTGAGCGGCGAGCTCGCCGGGCTGTCGAGCTACAACCGCAACGTCGAGGACGGTACGGCGTGGACCCAGGCGAGCGACAGCGCGATGATGAGCATCGAGAACATCACCCAGCGCGCGCGTGAGTTGCTCGTCGAGGCGGGGAACGACAGCACTGGCACCTCCGGGCGGGCTGCCACGGCGGACGAGATCGACCAGCTGAGCGAGGCGCTCAAGCAGGAGGCGAACACCCAGTACGCCGGTCAGTACGTGTTCGCCGGCACGGCGACGACGACGGCGCCGTACACGATCAGCGGCCCGGACACCTACAACGGCAACACGGGCACGATCTCCCGGGAGATCGGTCCCGCGACGACGATCCAGGTCAACAGCGACATCTCCTCGGTGCTCGGCAACGGGCAGTCCGCGGCCGACGGGAAACTCCTCGCCACGCTGCGCGACATCTCCCAGCATCTGCGCAGCGGCACGGCCGCCGACGCCAACTCGCTGCGCACGACCGACCTGGCGAACCTTGACTCGAACCTCGACGCGCTCAGCACGCTGCAGGCGAACGTCGGCGCGACCGAGAACCGCATCACACTCGCGGCCTCGCGGATCAGCGACCTGCAGAGCTCGACGACGAAGCTCCTGTCGGACACGCAAGACGTCGACTTCGCCAAGGCCGCCACCGACTACTCGACCGAGCAGGCCTCCTACACCGCGGCGCTCAAGTCGAGCGCGTCGATCATCCAATCTTCGCTGCTGGACTTCCTGCGGTAACGTGACCAACGGTGAGTGGCGAGGAGCGAGTGTCTCTGATGATCGACAGCTCTCGATTCGGTCGCGTCGAGATCGACCCAACGACGATCGTCGAGTTCCCTGACGGCCTGATCGGGCTCGGCGGCTCGCGATACGCGCTGCTCGCCGCCGACGAAGACAGCCCATTTCTCTGGCTGCACTCACTTGAGGACCCCGACCTCGCGCTGCCGGTCACCGATCCGGCGCGCTTCTTTGGTGGGTTCGGGGTTGAACTGGCCGATGAGGACGCCGAGCGACTCGGGCTCGACGACGTCACCACGGTCGCTATCTACGTCACGGTACGAGCGGCGGAAACGCTCGAGGACTTCAGCGCCAACCTCAAGGCGCCGATCCTCGTTTGGAACGGGAAGGGCCATCAGGTGATCAACCAGGCGAGCGACTGCTCGCTCCGGGCCCCACTGTTCGCGCGTGAGTCGGCCGCTCCCGCGAACGACGCCGCGTGAGCCTTTCATGCTGAGAATCACGCGCCGCGCCGGCGAGCGGGTCATGCTCGGCGACAACGTCGTCGTCGAGGTCATGGAGATCCGCGGCCAGACGGTCCGGCTGGGCATCGACGCTCCGCGCTCGGTCCCCGTCTACCGCGAGGAGATCTGGCTCGCGGTCAAGCGCGAGAACGAAGAGGCGGCCCGGCTGGCCGGCGCGAAGTTGCCGGACGTCCCGGATCGGCTCAAGCCGCCGCCGTCGTCCTCCTGACGGGTGGCTTTCGTTGCCGCGGCGGTCCGTGGCGCGGCGGCCCTCGACCAGCGAACGGCGGCATCGAAGGGGAGCAGGATCGGCCTGGGTCCGGGGGTCTCTGGGCATTTAGTCCCCCATAGGGGACCTACGGCCCATACCCCCCGCACCGGTTGGTCAACCCGGCTCACGTGGGAGGTTGATCGCCGAATGCCAGCGAAGGTGCCGGGCGCTCTGAGGGGACTCGCGTCGCTGGTCCTGTGATCTCGCAGCCGCCAAAAGCGCAATGTCCCCTCAGAGCGCCCGCACCGAAGCCGCTAACATCCGACCGGTAAATCCGATCATTCCGCTAGGACTTCGAAACGACTGTGCCGATCATTGACGTTTGCCCTACGAACGAGCTCCCGCCCGGCGAGATGCGCCTGGTCGAATGGGAGGACCTCGAGATCGGCGTGTTCAACTGTTCTGGCCAGGTGTACGCGATCGAGGACCGTTGTTCGCACGACAACGGCCCGTTGGTCGAGGGTGAGCTTGACCAGGACAAATGCACGATCGAGTGCCCGCGGCACGGCAGCCTGTTCGATCTCAAAACGGGCAAGCCCCTGACGCTGCCGGCGTACGTTCCTGTCGAGACGTTCCCGGTGATCATCGAAGACGACACCATCAAGCTGGAGGTGGAGTAACCGTGGCCGTGACCGAGAACGAGCGTCTCCGGGAGATCAACGCCGATTACACCGAGCGCTATGGCTTCCACGACGCCGAGAACTACCTGTACAAGGCGCCGAAGGGCATCAACTCGGAGATCGTCGAGAAGATCTCGGAGTTCAAGTCCGAGCCCCAGTGGATGCGCGACTTCCGCCTCAAGGCGCTCGAGCACTTCTTCGCGCGGCCTCAGCCGACGTGGGGCTCGCCGATGCTCGCCGAGGTCGACTACGACGACATCCATTACTTCGTCCGCGCCTCCGAGCGCGCCGAGCGCTCCTGGGATGACGTCGACGATGCTCAGAAGGAGACTTTCCGCCGCCTGGGAATCCCTGAGGCGGAGCAGAAGTTCCTGGCTGGCGTCGGCGCGCAGTACGAGTCCGAGGTCGTCTACCACCAGGTCCGCGAGGACCTGGAGAAGCAGGGCGTGATCTTTAAGGACATGGACACCGGTCTGCGCGAGCACGAGGACCTCGTGCGCGAGTACTTCGCGAGCGTGATCCCGTCGAACGACAACAAGCTCGCGTCGCTCAATTCGGCCGTGTGGTCCGGTGGCTCGTTCGTGTACGTCCCGCCGGGGGTTCACGTCGAGATGCCGCTCCAGGCGTATTTCCGGATCAACACGGAGTCGATGGGCCAGTTCGAGCGGACGCTGATCATCGCCGACGAAGGCTCCTACGTGCACTACGTCGAGGGCTGCACCGCGCCGACGTACAGCAGTTCGAGCCTGCACTCCGCTGTGGTCGAGCTGATCGCCAAGCCCGGCGCGCGGATTCGGTACACGACGGTCCAGAACTGGTCGACGAACGTGTTCAACCTCGTGACCAAGCGTGCCGTCGCCCAGGAGGACGCGACGGTCGAGTGGGTCGACTGCAACCTCGGATCGAAGCTGACGATGAAGTACCCGAGCGTCTACCTCATGGGTGAGCGTGCCCACGGGGAGATCCTGTCGATCGCGTTCGCCGGTAAGGACCAACACCAGGACGCGGGCGGCAAGATCGTTCATGCCGCGCCGAACACGACCTCGAACATCTTCGCCAAGTCGATCTCCAAGGACGGCGGGCGCGGCTCCTATCGGGGGCTGCTCGAGATCGCCAAGGGCGCCCACGGTGCCCGGTCGAAGGTGGTCTGCGACGCGCTGCTCCTCGACGAGCACTCGCGCTCGGACACGTATCCGACGATTCGGATCAGCGAGGACGACGTCAACGTCGGCCACGAGGCGACCGTCTCGAAGGTCGGCGACGACCAGCTCTTCTACCTGATGTCGCATGGGATCTCAGAGGAAGAGGCGTCGAAGCTCATCGTCAACGGCTTCATCGAGCCGATCACGAAGGAGCTCCCGATGGAGTACGCCGTCGAGATGAACCGGCTGATCGAGCTCCAGATGGAGGGTTCAATTGGCTAGCGGCACCGCCGCCGGCGAGGCTCTCGAACTGCCGCAGTTCAAGGGTCGGCCCGGCTGGGAATTCACCGATCTCTCAGGGTTCGATCTCACCGGTTACGCGCCGGTGAGCGGACCCGATGGCGACGAGACGGCGCCGGCCGCGCCGCTGTTCGAGCTCGATGCCGCCGGCACGTTGCCCGCCGGGGTCATCGTCTGCTCGATCGCGCAGGCCGTCGCGGAGCACGGCGAGCTGGTGCGCAAGCACCTCGGCTCGGTCGTCAGCGCCGATGACGTCTTCACGATCCTCAACGATGCCGCCGAATACCGCGGCGGCGCGTTCGTGTACGTGCCAAAGGGTGTCGCCGTCGAGGAGCCGATTTCGCTGCGCACCGTCCAGGCGAAGGCGGGCACGCTGCTGCACCAGCGGACGCTGATCGTGCTCGAGGAGGGCGCCCAGGCGGACGTGTGGGAGCAATACCTGTCTGCCGACGAGGAGCTCGACGGCGTGTTCAACGTCATCACCGAGCTCGTCGTCTCCGACAACGCCCACCTGCGCTACGTCTGCGGTCAGAACCTGAGCGAGAAGAGCTGGATCTTCGGCGCCCAGCGCGCCGAGGTGGGGCGCGATGCGTCGCTCGACTGGGTCGCGCTTGGCTTCGGCTCAGCGCGCGGCCGGGTGCGGATGGAGACGCGTCTCGGCGGTCAGGGCGCGGACGCCCGCGTGACCGGCGCGTACGCGACGCACGGCCGCCAGCACATCGACTTCGACACCACCCAGGAACACGCCGCGCCGAACACGACCTCGGATCTTGCCTTCCGGGGCGTCCTCCAGGGCCGCTCGACCGCCGTCTGGAAGGGCAACATCATCGTCGACCCGGGCGCACAGAAGACCGACGCGTTCCAGGAATCGCGGAACCTGCTCATCTCCAAGCGGGCGCACGCCGACGCGATCCCGGGCCTCGAGATCCAGGCCAACGACGTCCGCTGCACCCATGCGGCGGCGGTCGCCCAGGTCGATCCCGAGCAGCTGTTCTACCTGCGCTCCCACGGGCTCCGAGATGAGGTCGCGAAGCGGCTCGTGATCGAGGGGTTCCTCGCGGCGCTTGTCGAGCGCTTCGAGGCCGGGCCGGTCCGGGACCTGCTCGCCGAGGCGCTCGAACGGCGCCTCGGGCTTGTCCTCAACGCTTGAGCGTGAACGTCGTCTGCTGCGGGCGTGAGCGCTCGCTGACGGCGTTCGTGGCGACGACGGTGAGCCGGTAGCGAGCGGGTTTCAGACCGCGGACGGTGAAGCCAAGCTTTGCGGTGCCGGCGCGCACCTTCGCCGACGCCGTGCGCTTGAGGGCGAGCCAATGCTTGCCCTTCTTCTGCTCGAAGGTGACGATCAGCGTGACCGCCTCGGAGACCTTCAGCGTGATCGAACCCTGGCGGCGGCCGTGGCGACGGACCACCTTGGCGGCGAAGCCCGAGATCCGCGGGGGCGGGGGGAGGGTGCGGAACGTGATCGGTGCGCCCGTCGATTGGCCCTGGGCGTCGGTCGCGCTCAGCCGTACGGTGTAGGTCGTCGAGGGGGACAAGCCGAGCAGCTGTGCGGAGACCGGTACAGGGGTCGTCCCGGATCCGATCTGCTGCGCGCACGTGATGGTCGAACCGCCCGGCGGCTTCGGCGAGATCGTGAACTGGCAGCCGCTCAGCGGTGTCGCGTTCGGGTTGACCGTGCCGTGCAGCGTCGCGGCCGCATAGGTGACGCCGCTCGCCGTCTGCGTCGTTGCCGTTGGCGCCGGCAGCGTCCAGGTGAACGTGATCTGAGGCTCCGCCCCGGTGTCGGTGGGCAGCAGCGAGAGCCCGCTGACGCCCGCGGGACCAGGGGGCAGCGTCGATGCTCCGCCGCCTCCTCCGCCGCCACCGGCGCCGTAGATGTGGCTGATGTCAGGAGATCTGGGCCGTCGCCCGCATCGCCGCCGCCACCGCCGTAGACGCCGCCGCCACCACCGCCGCCGCCCTCCACCGCCGCTGGCTCCGCCCGACTCCGCCTGACCCCGAGCGTGCCGGCCGTGACGTCGGTTCCGGCGGCCGAGCTGCCCCCGGCCGCGCCACCGCTGGTGGTCGTGCCACGGCCTCCGCCGCCGCCGGGCGCGTTGGAGTGCGGCGGCGGATCGGTCTGGCCGCCGTTCCCCGCCGCATCACCGGCTCCGCCGTGGCCGCCGGACGCCGCATCGCTTCCCTGGAAGCCGCCGCCCCCGCCGCCACCACCAGCGGCAACGACGAGTCGTGAGGCGAACGAGGCGGCGAGTGACGAGCAGCGCGGGATTGCTTGACGGGCATGCGGGCACGGTGCGGACGTCCGACGCACCCCCACCGCCTCCGCCAGACGGTGGCGTGACAAAGATGACGAACTGCTCGCCGCCGGTGCCGCCACCGTTGGCGCCGCCGTCGCCGCCAGCAGGATCGTTCGGGTCGCCGGCCGCGCCATCGCCCCCGACCTCGGCGTAGAGCGTCTCGCCGGGCGTGACGGCGAGGGTGGCCACCTCCGTGGCGCCGGCGCCACCGATCGTTCCGTGGGCGCCCGCGCCGCCGCTGCCACCGACAAGCATCATGCTGACGCTGGTCACCGCCGGGGGCACGACGAACGCGTGCTCGCCGGGCGTCGCAAACAGTTGCGACGCCGTGGCAGCCTGGGCCGCACCCGGCACGCACAACCCCATCGCGACGACCAGCGCCGCACAACCCCGGTCCTTCAAGCGCATCGCCGGAGACTCTACCGGGGACGCTCCGTGATCCGGATTGTCAGCCGCCGCGAGCTATCCTCACTCAATTGGTTGAAATCCTCTCCGGATTCCCACTAACGTCCCGAGAGGCCACCCGCGCGATCGACAGGAATGGAGTAGCAATGGCGCTGACAATTGGCGATACCGCCCCAGATTTCGAGGCTCAGACGACCGAGGGCACGATCCACTTCCACGACTGGATCGGCGACTCGTGGGCCGTGATGTTTTCGCACCCCAAGGACTTCACGCCAGTGTGCACGACCGAGCTCGGGTACATGGCGAGCATCAAGCCGGAGTTTGACAAGCGAGGCGTAAAGATCATCGGCCTGTCGGTCGATCCGCTTGACCGCCACCAGGAGTGGGCGAAGGACATCGAGGAGACCCAGGGCACGGCTCCGAACTACCCGATCATCAGCGACGCCGACTTCAATGTCGCGAAGCTCTACGGAATGCTCTCCCACGAGGTTGGCGGCGATCCGACGCTCCGTACGCCCGCCGACAACCAGACCGTGCGCAACGTGTTCGTCATCGGTCCGGACAAGAAGATCAAGCTCATCCTCGTGTACCCGATGACGACCGGCCGCAACTTCGACGAGGTCGTGCGCGTGATCGACTCGCTTCAGCTCACGGCGAAGAGCAAGGTGGCGACGCCGGCACAGTGGAATCCCGGTGACGACGTGATCATCGCGGGGTCGGTCAACGACGAGCAGGCGAAGGAGCTGTTCGGCGAGTGGGAGTCGCCGAAGCCGTACATCCGGATCGTGCCCGATCCGTCGACGAAGGTCGCCTCCTAGTCGCATCGCTTGGCGTCAGCTGCGGCTCGCTCGACGGGCCGCGGCTGAACGTCTCGCTCGCCGCCAGTCCTCGCATTACGATGCGGGGGTGGCGCGTTCCGTTCCGCTCATCCCGCTCGGCTACGGCAAGTTCGTCCGTGCCGACCGAATCTATGCGCTTGTCCCGCTCGAGGGGGGAGAGCGCGGCGATGGCCGGCGCACGCTCGTTCACATCGAGGGGATCGAGGAGCCCCTGATCGCTTCTCGGTCCGAGCAGGCAATCGCCCGCGACCTGGCGATCGCGCTCGGTCAGGCTCCGCCGCGCGGCCGCCATGACGGCGGCATCGACGGCCAGGAACCCCTGTTCTGAGCTGCTACGCGACTTCGCTGAGCAGCTGCTCGTCGGCTCGGAGCTGCTCGCGCAGGTTGCGCTTGAGCTGGCCGTGGATCTGGCAGACCCGGCTCTCGGTGACGCCAAGGATCTCGCCGATCTCGCGGAGGGTCAGGTTGTGCACGTAGAGCAGCACCGCCACCTTGCGATCGCGCTCGGGGAGCCGGGCGAACGCAGTGCGGAACTTGTCCTTGGCCCGCTCGCGCATCGCGGCGGCCTCGGGATCGGACTCGGTGTCACGGCTGGGGAGCGTGTCGATACGCTCGATCGTCGTGTCGTCCTCGGACAGCACGACCGTGTTGAGCGAGCCGACGTCGGAGCGGGCGAGCTCCGCCTGCCGCGTGTTCAGGTCATCGACGCTGATGCCGATGGCCTCGCTCAGCTCGATCTTGCTCGGGGGGCGGCCGTACAGCGCGACGAACTGCTCGCGGGCGCGGTTGATGTCCCGCTCCCAGCGGCGCAGCGACCGCGGCGCCCAGTCGTTGCGGCGGAGCTCGTCGAGCACCGCGCCGTGAATCCGGATCCACGCGAACTGCTCGAGCGTGCCGCCCTTCTCCGGGTCGTAACGATCGATTGAGCGGATCAGTGCTTCGAGGCCGCAGGAAATGAAGTCTTCAACCTCGCAGCGGGCGGGAATCTCACGCACCTTGCGGTACACGATGTACTTCACCATCGGAGCGAATGTGAGAACCAGGCGGTCGCGCAGTCGCGGGTCGCCGCTGTCCTTGTAGGCCTGCCACAGCTCAAGTGTCTCTTCAGCGGAGAGCCGTCCAGTGCGCGTCCTGTCAAGTCCCATTTGCTAACTCCGTCCAGTTTTGGGGAACCATGCCGGCGTGTCCTTTAGAGAGCCCCGTCCTTCTCATTTCCGGCATGGAGGGCATCGACCAGAAGCGTCATCCACGTATCCGCGAGACACCGCAGAGGTGATCCGTAGTTCTCCGCAATGTGAGCGTTCGCACGAGGATTTGTAGCCTCTACAGCGACGATGACGCCCCAGATCGCCCTATTGCGAGGGATCAACCTCGGCTCGAAGAATCGAATCGGCATGCCGGCCCTGCGGGACGCGCTGAAGGACGCCGGATTCGACGATGTTCGGACCTACGTGCAGAGTGGGAACATCGTGCTCGGCAGCGATCTGACCCCGGATCGGCTCGCCGAGCGCTGCCACAAGGTCATCGCGGACACGTTTGACCTCGACATCGCCGTCGTCGCTCGCACGCGTGACGAACTCGCCGAAGTCGTCGACCGCAACCCGCTCGGCGACGTCGCGGACAATCCGAAGCGCTACCAGGTGTGCTTTCTCGCCGGCGAGCTGAAGCCGGAGGCGCTCGAGAGGCTCGAGGCGGCCGTCGCCGAGCCCGAGCGGATCGTCGCGGTCGGACGCGAGCTCTACACCTGGCACCCGGAGGGCGTCGCCCGTTCAAAGCTGTGGGGGCGGGTCGCCGGTTCCGGCCTCGGCGTCCCCTCGACCTCGCGAAACTGGACGACGGTGACCAAGCTCCTCGCAATGGCGGACGAGTAGGGAGGCCGCGTGCACCGGTACGCCGTCGCCGATGTGTTTACCAAGACGCCGCTCGAAGGCAACCAGTTGGCGGTGTTTCTCGATGCCGAGGGCCTCGACACCGAGCTCATGCAGCGCACGGCGCGCGAGTTGCACCTCTCAGAGACGACATTCGTGCTTCCGCCTCTTCTCGACGGTGCCGACACTCGGATCCGGATCTTCACGCCCGGCAGCGAGCTGCCGTTCGCCGGACATCCGGTACTCGGCTCCGCCGTCGTGCTCGGCTCGGAGCGGCCGGACACGGATTTGATCCGCCTCGAGACCGGCGCCGGGATCATCCCCGTCACGCTGACCCGGGATGCCGAAGGTCAGATCACGTTCGGCGAGATGGATCAGCCCGTCCCGCGGATCACGCCCTACGAGCACAGCTCCGAGTTGCTCGGCGCGCTCGGGGTCGAGCGCTCCGAGTTGCCCGTTGAGACATACCGCAACGGGCCCAAACACGTCTACGTCGTCCTCGCGAGTCCGTCGGGGGTGGCGGCTCTGCGCCCGAACCTCGGTGCGCTCGCCGCCCTGGGGCCGATGGGGGTCAACGTGTGCGCCGTCGCGGGTGGGTACGTGAAGACCCGGAACTTCTCGCCCGGCCTCGCGGTTCCGGAGGATCCCGCCACCGGTTCGGCGGCCGGGCCGCTCGCCGTCCACCTCGCCCGGCACGGCCGGATCGCGTTCGGCGAGCAGATCGAGATCCGCCAAGGGGAGGAGATCGCCCGTCCGTCGATCCTGTTCGCCCGCGCCGACGGGTCCGCGGATGACATCACGCGCGTGCGCGTGGGAGGATCGGCGGTGATCGTCGCGCGGGGCGAGTACCGCCTGCGCTGAGACGTCGGTCCTGAACCGACGAGAACGAGAAGGAGCGAGAGATGGCCACAGCTGCAAACGGCGCAGCCGCATCCGGGGCGGGTCCTGCCCCGATCACGCTCAGCGACCGCCAGCGACGGGCGCTCGAGCAGATCTGTGACGCGTTCTGCCCCTCGGGCGACGGTCTACCGAGCGCCACCGAGCTCGGCGTTCCGGACGCGCTGCTCACCGCGGTGTCACTCAACCCGCGCGAGCCCGAGCGACGCCAGCTTCTCGCTCTCCTCTCGCTGTGGGACAGCCGCCCGCTCGGAGTGCTGGGCGGCGCCGGCCCGAAGCACTTCAGCGAGCTTCCCGCGGCGGAGCAGGAGAAGGTCCTGCTCGCCTGGGGTGACTCGCGGGCGCCGCAGCGACGGGCGGCGTTCCAGGCCCTGCGGCGGGGAGCGTTGCTCTTCTACTACATGCTCCCCGGACGCGGCGGGGCGCGCAACGCGGCCTGGGACGCGATCGGATACGACGGGCCGCTCGGCAAGCTCGGTGGTGCGTCACCCAAGCAGCTGGCGCCGATTCCGATCACTCGGGACGAGCAATTCGACTGCGATGTCGTGATCGTCGGCTCGGGTGCCGGTGGCGGGACGGCCGCCGGGGTGCTCTCCGGGGCCGGTCTTGACGTGATCGTCGTCGAGTCCGGGGATTACTACGACGATCAGGACTTCGACGGCTCGGAGTACGCCGCGCTCACTCAGTACTACATGGGCGCGCCGAGCGCGACCCACGACCAGAGCGTCGCGCTGCTCGCGGGCGCGTGCCTCGGGGGTGGGACCGTCGTCAACTACTCGACCTCGTTCCGCACCCCGGACGCGATCCGTGAGGAATGGGCCTCGCACGGCGTGCCCGGCTTTACCTCCGACGACTACACCGCGAGTCTCGACGCGGTCACCGAGCGGCTCGGCGTCAGCCAGGAGTACAACGAGCCCTCGACGCGGGAGCAGAAGCTCCAGGAGGGGTGCGTCAAACTCGGCTGGCACGTCGACGCGATGCCGCGCGGCGTGCGCCAGTGCGCCCAGGGCAAGGAGTGCGGCTACTGCGGCCTCGGCTGCCGGGTGGGAGCGAAGCAGTCCGTGGTCAAGACGTGGCTGTCCGACGCGCATGGGGCGGGCGCGCGCATGATCGTGCGCACGAAGGTCCACAGCGTGCTGATCGAGAGTGGCGCCGCGCGCGGCATCACCGGTACGACGGCCGACGGACATCGCCTGACCGTCCGCGCCCGCGCCGTGATCGTCGCCTGTGGCGCGATCCACACGCCCGCACTGCTCCGGCGCTCCGGACTCCAGAACCCGCACATCGGCAAGTACCTCAAGCTCCACCCGGCGACGGCGGTGTGGGGAATCTACGACGAGGAGCTGAAGACGTGGGAGGGAGTCATGCAGGCGCTCTACTCCGACCAGCACCGCGACCTGCACGACGGCTACGGCCTGAAGTACGAGACTGCCGCCAACCACCCGCACCTGTTCATCGCGTTCAGCCCATGGCGGGGCGCGCGTGAGCACTTCACGCTCATGGAGGGCCTCTCCAACTCCGTGCCGATGGGCGTGCTGCTCCGCGATCGTGACGGCGGCGAGGTCCGAGTCGGACGTGACGGCGAGCCCGTCGTGCGATACAAGCTCTCGCCGTTCGATACCCAGCACGTCCGCACGGGCATCGAGGGTGCGGCCCAGATCCACGAGGCGGCCGGCGCGCGCCGGATCTTCACCGGGCAGTCGAAATGGGTCTCCTACGAGCCCGGGCGCGGCAACCGCGAGGCGTTCATGCGCGACGTCGATTCCGCCGGATACGGGGCCGGCCAGCTCATGCTTGGCTCGTTTCACATCATGGGCTCAGCCCGGATGGGCGGATCGCCGGGCACCTCGGCGTGCGATCCCACCGGCCAGACCTGGGATGCGCGGGATCTGTACGTGCTCGATGGCTCGTCGTTTCCGACCGCATCCGGTGTCAATCCGCAGATCACGATTCAGGCGATCGCCCACATGGGCGCACGCGGTCTTGCAGCGCGCTTGACTTAGAGGCCGCTTCAGCCCACGGTCACCGCCGGTCACCGGCGCTAAGGTGAGGCGACGTGAGCAGGCGTCATTCGTCCTATCGGTATCGACGACGCCGGGGGCCGCAGCGATCGACAATCGTGGGCATCCTCGTGCTCGCGACGGCGATCGCCGTCGGCGTCGTCGTGATCGTCTCGCGTGCCGATTCCCCGGGGAGCCGCGCCGCCGCCGCGACGTCCCCGACGAGCACTGCGGCGACGAAGGGGCCCGCTCGTCACCGACGAACCCACCGGGCTTCGGCGCAGGACCGCGAGGTCGCGGCCGTGATGCGGTACACGCCGTTCATCGCCAACGGGACGCACCGTCGCCGGGCGATTGCGCTGACCTTCGACGACGGCCCGGGGCCGTACACGCCGGCGATCATCCGGATCCTGGTTCGGATGCACGTGTCGGCGACGTTCTTCGTCGTCGGTCAGGAGCTACACGACTTCTCCGGTGCCCTGCGCTCCGAGATCCGCCACGGCTTCGTGATCGGTGACCACACACAGAACCACGCGTGGCTCATCCGCCTGGGCGCGAACGGCCAGGCGAGCCAGATCGATGCCGTCTCACGAGAGCTGACGCAGTACGGGGCGCCCGCGCCGCGGCTGTTCCGGCCACCGTATGGGGCGTTCAACAACGTGACCATGCGGACCATCCGCCGGCGCCAGATGTTGATGGTGCTGTGGTCAATTGACCCGAGCGACTGGCGGCGTCCGGGGACCGGAGCGATCGTGTCGAACGTTCTGCGCAATTCCCGCCCTGGCGCGGTCGTGATCATGCACGACGGCGGGGGGGACCGCAGCCAGACGGTCGCTGCGCTGCCGGCGATCATCAACGGGCTCCGTAAGCGTCATTACGGCCTCGTCACCGTGCCCCGCCTGCTGTCCCTCGATCCGCCGCCCCGCCACCAGACCGCGCCCCATCTGAGCGGCGTCTGATCCGCGGGCACGACATCCCGCTTGTCGGGTCGCGTGACCGGTGGGATACTCGCAGGCGCACGTGTATCCGCAGCCTGCCGGAGGTGTCGTATGTCAGAGCCGGCCCACGTTCTTGTCGTTGCGCACCAGACCGCGGCGACCCCGCGCCTTCTCGATGCGGTCCGGGAGCGTGCCGCCCGCGGGCCGGCGCGTTTCCATCTCGTCGTACCTCGGAATCCGCACGGACTCCACAAGCTGCTGGATCCCGAGGATGCGAGCCACGAGGAGGCCCAGGCGGTGCTCGACGAGGCGCTGCCCAGGCTCTCGCAGGCCGGCGGTCACGACGTCACCGGGAGCATCGGTGATCCCGAGCCGTTGATGGCGATCCATGACGCGGTCAACCTCGCGGGCCACTACGACGAGATCATCATCTCCACGTTGCCGCTCGGCATCTCCCGCTGGCTGAGGCTCGACCTCGTCTCGAAGACACGGGGGCTCGGGCTGCCCGTCACCCACGTCGAGGCGACGAACAAGGTGGGGGCGGGCGCCGGCGTATAGGCTCCGCGAGCGATGAAGCTCGCGACCTTCGTGCCTCCCGACGGACGGTCCCCGATCACCGGCGTGGTCGAGGGCGAACGCGTCGTCGCGCTCGACGGTTCGCCGCCGGTCGTCGACATCCTCGCCGGTGCCGCGCCGGTGTCCGCAGGATCCGAGTCCTGGCCGGTGCGCGACGTCCACCTGCTGGCGCCGGTCCCGGAGCCGGGAACGGTCTACGCGATCGGCCTCAACTACGCGAAGCACATCGCCGAGACCGGGGCGCAGCGGCCGCAGGCGCCGATCGTGTTCGTCAAGGTGCGTGGCTCGGTCGCGCCACCGTCCGGGCCCATCGTCTGCCCCGCGGTCGTCAAGCGTCTCGACTACGAGGGCGAGTTGACGATCGTGATCGGTGCCGACGGGAAGATCGGGGGATATTGCGTCGCCGACGATGTGTCGGCGCGCGACCTCCAGGGGCGCGAGCCGCAGTGGACGCGCGCCAAGGGCGCCGACACGTTCTGCCCGTTCGGGCCATGGGTCACCACGGCCGACGAGGTGCCCGACCCCGGCAATCTGCAGTTGCGGACCTGGGTCAACGGCGAGCTGCGGCAAGACTCGAGCACGTCGGATCTTCTCTTCGGCTGCGACGAGCTCGTCGCCTTCATCGGCGAGACCTGCACGCTCTCCCCGGGCGACCTGATCCTCACCGGGACGCCGAGTGGCGTCGGCATGGGCATGGCTCCGCCGCAGTTCCTCAGCAGTGGTGACGTCGTTCGGATCGAGATCGAAAGTCTCGGCTCGATCGAACATCCGGTCGCCTAAGAACACAAAACCTTCCGGTCGGAATGAAACCGGCGTGGGCGGGGTAGGAGGCTGAGCGCCACCATGCTCAGACTTCATCCGAGCGCCCTGGACTACGTGATCCTCGGCATCTACTTCGTCGTCGTGCTCGGGATCGGCTTCGTCGCCCGCCTGGCGATCAAGACCGACCTCGACTTCTTCCTCTCCGGCCGCTCGCTGCCCGCCTGGATCACCGGCCTGGCGTTCATCGCCGCCAACCTGGGCGCGCTCGAGATTCTTGGACAGGCCGCGAACGGTGCCCAGTACGGGATCCCGGCGGTCCACTACTACTGGATCGGCGCCGTGCCGGCCATGATTTTCCTGGGGCTTTTCATGATGCCCTTCTACTACGGCGCGAAGGTCCGCTCGGTCCCCGAGTACCTGCGGCTGCGCTTCAACGAGGCGACGCACGCGTTCAACGCCGGGACGTTCGCCGTGGCGACGGTGCTCATCTCCGGCGTCAACCTGTTCGCGCTCGCGCTGATCATCCACCTGATGCTCGGCTGGTCAGTCACGTTCGCGATCCTCGTCGCCGCCGCACTCGTCCTCGTCTACATCACGCTCGGCGGCCTCACCTCCGCGATCTACAACGAGGTGCTCCAGTTCTTCGTGATCGTCGCCGCGCTGCTCCCGCTGACGATCGTCGCGCTGCATTCGATCGGTGGCATCAACGGGCTCGAGGCGAAGGTCAAGGCGTTCAAGCCGCTCGGCGACGCGGGCCTGCACGCCTGGCGAGGTCTCGGCATTCATCACGTCACCAACCCGCTCGCCTCGGACTGGGTCGGCGTCGTGTTCGGGCTCGGGTTCGTGCTCAGCTTCGGATACTGGACGACAAACTTCGCCGAAGTTCAGCGAGCCCTGTCGGCGCGCAACATGTCGGCCTCACGTCGCACGCCGCTGATCGGCGCCTATCCGAAGATCTTCCTGCCGGCGATCATCATCCTTCCCGGCCTGATCGCGGTGCTGACGGTGCACGGCCTCGGCGTGAGCAAGGCCATCGGCCTCCAGTACAACACGGCGATCCCGCACCTGATCGGGAACTTCCTGCCCGAGGGGATGCTCGGGCTCGCGATCACCGGCCTACTCGCCGCGTTCATGGCCGGGGTGGCGGCGAACGTGACCGCGTTCAACACCGTGGTCACCTACGACATCGTGCAGTCGTACTTCGCAAAGGACCGCGACGCGGCGTACTACCTGCGGGCCGGCCGGATCATCACGGTCGTCGGGATCTTGATCTCGGTGTTCACGGCGTTCATCGCCAAGGGCTACTCGAACATCATGAACTACATCCAGACGCTGTTCTCGATCTTCAACGCGCCTCTGTTCGCGACGTTCATCATCGCGATGTTCTGGAAGCGGGCGACACCGTGGGCGGGATTCTGGAGCCTCGTCTCGGGAACGGCGGCGGCGTACACGGTCAATCGGCTCAACGCGTACCACACGGTCTTCCACTTCGGCTCCGCGCTGAGCGCGAGCTTCTGGCAGGCGATCATCGCGTTCATCGTCGGTGCGATCGTGCTCGTCCTCGTCTCGCTCGTCACCAAGCCGAAACCGCAGGAGGAGCTCCGCGGGCTCGTCTGGGGTCTGACCCGCAAGGAGGAGAAAGAAGTGAACGAAGACCCGCGTGACAAGCTGTGGTGGCGCTCGCCGGCACTCCTCGCCGGTGTCGCGATCGGCATCCTCGTCGTTCTCAACATCGTCTTCGCCTGATGAGCACCGACCAGCCTCAGCCCCCTGGCACCGACGCCCCTCCGATCCTCTCCGACGAGGAGGAGGCGAAGGCTGCACGCAACGCGAACCGGTTCGACATCCGCCGGCTGATTGGCGGCGTGTTCGTGCTCTACGGCGTGATCCTGACGATCACCGGGATCGTCGGGTCACATCACGTCAAGACCAAGGCCGCCGGGATCAACATCGACCTGTGGACCGGGATCGGGATGCTGATCTTCGGCGGGCTCATGCTCTTCTGGGCGCTGAGCCGCCCGGTCGCGCCGGAGCCGCCGGAGACGCGCGGCGAGGGATCCGGCCGGATTCGCCGCGCGCCGGCGACCTGAGCTGAGCTGAGCTGCCCGCTCTACGCGTCGGCGAGCGTGGCGTTGACCGTGATCTCGAGTGACGCGAGGGCGCGTGAGATGGGGCAGTTCTTGCCGGCGCCGCTCGCCGCCTGCTCGAACGTCGCCTGATCGATCCCGGGTACGCGGCCGGTGACCGTCAGCTCGGACGCCGTGACGGTCGGCGCGCCGTCCTTCTGGTCGAGGGTCACCTTGGCGCTCACGTCGAGGTGCTCGGGCGGGGTCCCGGCCTGAGTCAGCTCGTGCGCGAGCGCCATCGAGAAGCACGAGGCGTGCGCCGCCGCGATCAGCTCCTCCGGACTCGTCTTACCGTCGGAGCGCTCGGTACGTGAGGCCCACGTGACCGGCAGGTCTCCGAGTGCGCCACTCGCGCCGGTGACGACGCCACTACCGTGGGCGAGATCGCCGTCCCATGCCGTCGTTGCGCTGCGCTCTGCAATCGGCATCCTGCTACCTCCCTGCTTGGTGGATCAGTGGTGGTGGATCACGCGGTCGATGAGGCCGTACTCGAGCGCCTCGTCGGGCTTGAAGAAGCGGTCGCGTTCCATGTCCTCGTGGACGCGGTCGAACGTCTGGCCGGTGTGATGCGCGTAGATCTCGTCGATCCGCTTGCGGATGTTGAGGATTTCCCGCGCGTGAATCTCGATATCGGTCGACTGTCCTTCGAAGCCGGCGGACGGCTGATGGATGAGGATCCGGCTGTTGGGCAGCGAGAACCGCTTGCCCTTCGCACCGGCGGCCAGCAGCAGCGACCCCATCGACATGGCGACGCCGACGCAGATCGTCTGGATCTCTGGCTTGATGAACTGCATCGTGTCGTAGACGGCCAGTCCCGAGTAGATCGAGCCGCCAGGGCTGTTGATGTACATCGAGATGTCCTTGTCGGGATCCTCGGACTCAAGGTGGAGCAGCTGCGCCACGACGAGGTTCGCGACCTGGTCGTCGATCGGCGTGCCAAGGAAGATGATGCGCTCGTTGAGCAGGCGGCTGTAGATGTCAAACTCGCGCTCGCCACGCGCGGTCCGTTCGATCACCATCGGGACTAGGGGCATGCTCTAACCCTAGTACACGGATCCGGAAGTTCGGATCGTGTCGGCGGCGTCTGAGCGCGCCTGACGCCACCCGTGGGAATCGACGATGCTCGCATCGCCTCATCCCACGTTCGACGTCAGCCGCGCCCAGCCACTCGCCGATTCCGACCCGACCTTCCGGATCCGTGCCCTAGCGTGGCGGGTTGTACGAGGCCCCGCGCGGGGATTACTGTGAAGAGATGTTCCGCTTCACGCTGTCCGATACCCGCGAGCTACGGGTACTCGAGGAGTCCGATGCGGCGGAGCTGTACGCGTTGATCG
Source organism: uncultured Solirubrobacterales bacterium (assembly GCA_963850335.1). Taxonomy (GTDB): domain Bacteria; phylum Actinomycetota; class Thermoleophilia; order Solirubrobacterales; family Solirubrobacteraceae; genus Palsa-465. Next base: position 72,356 of record CAWKKY010000009.1, read on the forward strand.
AGGCCAACCGGGCCCACCTCGCGCAGTGGATGCCATGGGCGTCGGGACAGACGCTCGACGGGGCGCGGGCGTTCATCGCCCACACGCGCAAGCAGCTGTCAGGCAACGACGGCTTTCAGTGCGCGATCCTCGACAGCGGGCGGATCATCGGGTCCGCCGGCTTTCACCGGGTCGACTGGGCGAACCGCGGGACGAGCATCGGCTACTGGCTGGCGGCGCGTGAGCAGGGCCGGGGAACGATGACGCTCGCCGTCCGCGCTCTGATCGACTGGGCATTTGACGGCTGGGCGCTCAACCGCGTCGAGATCCGCGCGGCCGTCGAGAACCGGCCGAGCCGGAACGTGCTGCGCCGGCTGGGACTGCGCGAGGAGGGAGTGCTGCGCGGGGTCGAGCGGATCGGCGGCCGCTACCTCGACCACGTGGTCTACGCGGTGCTCGCCTCCGAGTGGGGCACGACGACGGCGGTGCCCTCGAACGCGCCCGCGCGCAGATCCGAGAGCGCATCCTCGGTTCGCTCGAGCGGATAGAGCGTGACGCTCGCGCGGATCGGGACCTGGGGTGCGAGCGCGAGGAACTCCTCACCGTCTTTGCGGGTCAGGTTCGCAACCGAGCGGATCATCCGCTCCTCCCACAGCTCGGCGTAGGGAAACGACGGGATGTCGCTCATATGGATCCCGGCGCAGACGACGACGCCTCCCGGCGCCAGGCGACGCAGCGCCTCGCGGACGAGCGGACCGGCCGGCGCGAAGATGATCGCGGCGTCAAGCGGCTCCGGCGGGGCTTCGTCGCTCGCGCCCGCCCACGCGGCGCCGAGGCTCCGCGCGAACTCCTGCGTACGCGTATCGCCGGCGCGGGTGAACGCGAACACGGTCCGGCCCTGCCACGCGGCGAGCTGGCAGATCATGTGCGCGGCCGACCCGAACCCGTACAGCCCGAGACGGGATGCGTCGCCGGTCATCGTCAACGCCCGGTAGCCGATCAGCCCACCGCACAGCAGCGGCGCCGCCTCCTCATCGCTGAGCTCGGGCGGCAGCGGCAGACAGAAGCGCTCATCGGCGATGGTCAGCTCCGCGAAGCCGCCGTCGATGTCACGCCCGGTGAAGCGCGCGTTGACGCACAGGTTCTCTCGGCCGGAGCGGCAGTACATGCAGTCGCCGTCGGTCCAGCCGAGCCAGGGCACACCGACCCTGCGGCCGTCGTCCGTGATCCCGACGATCTGGTGACCGGGGACGACCGGGAGCTTGGGCGTGTCGATCTCGCCGTCACGTAAATGCAGGTCGGTGCGGCACACTCCGCACGCCCGGACGTGAAGGAGCAGCTGGTCGGGCCCCGGCTCGGGATCGGGCAACGTGGTCAGCCTCAGCGGCTGACGTGGAGCGTCGAGCACGACGGCGCGCATCACGTGGTGATGATGGTCAGGGCGTCGCGTCGAGCCAAGCTCGCCGGCTCGTGTGAACCGCTGACGGCTCGCCCGTCCGCAGCTCCTCACGAATCTCGCCCAGGGTGCCGAACCGCTCAGCGACAACGTTGTGCTGGTGGATCGTCTCCAGGTTGACCTGGCGCGAGGAGATGAACGCGCGGTCATCGAGATCGGGGAACGCGCCGACGACGCCGGCGACCATCTCCCGCACGCAGTCCTCAACGAACCGCGGGCGGCGGTGCGCCTTCTCGACGACGTGCGCCTCGTCCGAGCGCTTCATCAGCTCGTAGATCTCGGACGACATCGATTGCTCGACGATCTGGAGGAGCTGGCCGGCGTCGATCTCGTCATTGCACAGCTCGGTGCAGCCGATGTGCAGCGTGCCGAGGCCGCGCTGGTTGTGGGTCGCCACCGGGACCGCATCGAGGATCCGCTCGATGTCCGACTCGTCGAAACCCTCGTCCGCGAGCCTGGTGCGCGCGGAGGCGGCGATGAGCTCCTGGGCACACGGGCAGGCCGTCATCCCCTGCGCCGTGACGCCGATCAGCCGGCGCGTGCCGAGGTCAGTGCAGATCGCCGAGCCGTGCAGCGTGTACAGCTCCTGCGTCTGCACGCCGGAGATCGGAGCCGGCTTGTGCTCCGGGAAGCGGGCCTCGACTGTGACCTCGGCGCGCCGGGCGTCCTGTCGCTCACGCACGAGTTGAGCGATGTGCTCGGCGAGCGTTTCGACCTTGAACGTCGTCTCGTTGAGGACGACCTGGCCGATCGCCTCGTTGACGACCTCCTCGAAGCGCGACATGTGCGCGCCCTTCTGATTGGGTCCGAGTTCGACGACGCATTCGAAGCGAGCGGAGAACAGCTGCTCGGTTCCGTTCTGCTTGAGCCGGATGACCTTCTCGACGTCGGTGACGCCGACGCGGGACAGGCTGAGCTGGACGCTCGGCCGTTGCGACTGCACGTCGACGAGCGAAATGGTGGGGGTGGTCTCTGGTGCCATGACTAACGCTAAAGAGTAGACCGCGGCACCTCTCGGCTCCCGGTCGCGGTGTCCAGCCGACGCGCCAGCGTTGGATAAAGCGGAACTTTCTGGTATCACTCGCCGTTCGTTGTGGAGAGTGGAGAGAGGGAGCCAGCCGGAACATCCGGAGGGTTTCGAAGCTGCGTCCGGAGGGAGCTCAGGGGCCGTGAGCGATAAGGGTATGGTGCTGTTGAGTGACGAGGCTCCGATTACGGAGCTGGACGAACTGCGACCGCTGATCGCCGAAGGTCTGGAGCGAGGGTTCCTGACGTTCTCGCAGATCGAGTCGTGCCTGGAGGAGGTCGAGGTCACCAAGGAGCAGATGCAGGAGCTCCACACGTACCTCGAGGATCAAGGGATTGACGTCGTCGAAGCCGACGGCAAGCTTGCGAAGTCAGAAGGTGGCAGCGTCGAGGCGAATGCGGCGGCCGCCGCCGAGCCGGCTCCCGAGCAGCGCAAGAAGGTCGAGATCGATCTGACGGTGGAGCCATCGTTGGACTCACTGCGGCTGTATCTCCGTTCGATCGGTCGGGTCTCGTTGCTCACCGCGGAGCAGGAGGTTCAGCTCGCGCGCCGGATCGAGCGCGGCGACATGGACGCCAAGCAGCAGATGATCGAGGCGAACCTTCGCCTCGTCGTCTCGATCGCGAAGTCGTATCTCGGTCGCGGTCTGACCTTCCTGGACCTCATCCAGGAGGGGTCGATGGGCCTGATCCGCGCCGTCGAGAAGTTCGACTACCGCCGCGGCTACAAGTTCTCGACCTACGCGACGTGGTGGATCCGCCAGGCGGTCACCCGCGCGATCGCCGACAAGGGCCGGACGATCCGCATCCCCGTCCATATGGTCGAGAAGCTCAACAAGGTCGTCCACGTCGAGCGCCAGCTCGTCCAGCAGCTCGGCCGCGAGCCGACGCCCGATGAGATCGCGCGTGAGCTCGAGACCACCGTCCGCGAGGTCCGCGACGTCCTGCGGATGGCGCAGCAGCCGATCTCGTTGGAGAAGCCGATCGGCGAGGAAGAGGAATCCGAGCTCGGCGACTTCGTCGAGGACCAGACCGCTGAGTCGCCGTTCGAGCTCGCCGCCGAGCATCTGCGGCGCGAGAACCTGCGGCGGGCACTGGCGGCGCTCCCCGAGCGCGAGCGCGAGGTGATCGAGATGCGCTTCGGCCTGACCGGCGAGCGGCCGTACACGCTCGAGGAGGTCGGCCGCGCGTTCAACGTCACCCGCGAGCGGATCCGCCAGATCGAGAACCACACGCTGAAGAAGCTCGAGGCGCTGCCCGAGGCGCAGCGTCTGCGCGACGCGTCGTAGCGGTCGCTGGGGTCAGTCCTGAACGGCGTCCGCGGGCGGTTCGCGGGCGCCGGCCTTCGGGCGCTTTGTAACGGCTCTGTGGAGTCGTCCGCGGCCATGCCTACGTTGGGGTCATGGCCGAAGTTTGGACCCCGATCCGACAGGGCGACCTCGGAGAGATCTCTGCCATCGATTGGCTGGTGGGCCAGGGTGCGGCGGTGTACGTGCCACTGCTTCACAGCCCGGACTGTGATCTCGTGGCGGACCTCGACGGGCGCCTTCTGCGCGTGCAAGTGAAGACCTCGACGTACGCCCAGCGAGGCCGGTTCGACGTCATGCTCGCCACACGAGGCGGCAACCAGAGTTGGAGCGGGCTCGTCAAACGACTCGACCAAAGGCGTTGCGATTACCTGTTCGTCCACGTCGGCGACGGTCGGCGCTGGTTCATTCCCGCCGCAGCGATCGGCGGAGGCACACGCATCGTGCTCGGCGGACCGAAGTACGCCGGGTTCGAAGTCGATCGGCTGGACCGCCGCTTGCCGCTCGGGCGGGCCCCGCCGACGGGTCAGAAGACGAGGCCCGTCGCTAGACTCAGCGCAGCCCGGCGGGATTCCGGAGCGGTCAAACGGGACGGACTGTAAATCCGTTGGCTCAGCCTTCGCAGGTTCGAATCCTGCTCCCGCCACTCAGGTTTTCGGAGCGGTCACGTTTTATCCTCGGTCAGGCATGGAATCTGACCAGGACGTGTCCTCCGAAGACCTCGAGAGCGCCGCTCGCGACCGAGCGGCCCGCGACCGCGCAGACGGTATCTCGCGGCTGCGCGGCGCCGCCGTCAAGCTGGACAGTCAGCCGTCGTTGCTGGCGGCGGCCAAGCGGCTGCGCACGCGGCTTCCCGGCGACGAGCGGTTCGGTGATCCGCTGTCGACGGCGGGCGCGACGCCGGTCGAGGTCGTGGCGCGCGGCGTGTCGTCGCTGCGTCCGGATGAGCGCGAGAGCGTCGTGCAGGAGCTCAGCATGGCGGGGCTCCAGCTGTGGCAGTCGGTCTCCGAGGCGACCGGGCGGGGACGGGGCGAGGTGTCGATCGCGATCCTGTTCACCGACCTCGTGGGATTCTCAGCGTGGGCGCTCAGGGCGGGCGACGCGGCGACGCTCGAGCTCCTGCGGGAGGTCGGCACCGCGCAGGAGACGGCCGTGCTCGCCCGCGGCGGCCGGGTCGTCAAGCGGCTCGGCGACGGGTTGATGGCGACGTTCATCGACGCCGACGGCGCCGTCCGCGCGGCGCTCGACGCGCAGGACGCCGTGGTGCAGATCGAGTGCGACGGCTATCGCCCGCAGCTCCGGGCCGGAGTGCACTGGGGACGGCCGCGCCGGCTGGGGGGTGACTACCTCGGCGTCGATGTCAACGTCGCCGCGCGGGTGTGCGACGCCGCGAAGGCGGGACAGGTGCTCGTGTCCGACCCGGCGCTCGAGTGCATCGCCCAGGACAGCTTCGCGCTCGGCCGGCGCAAGCGACTCAAGGCGAGCGGGACCCCGCGGGAACTCGGCACCACGCCGGTGTCGCTGCGGGTCGGCTGAGCGCTGGGTCGCGGCCTGGCTGGTCGACGGTCCTAAGCGGAGTTGACCCGCGCGGTCGACGTCGAGACCGCGGGTCCTCTCGCTGCAGGTTTCCGTGCATGACCGTCCGGCCTGCCAGTAATCCGCGGGGCCCGTGTTACGGTCCCTCGCCCCCGGAACGGCGCGTGATGACAAGTCCTCGATGGCCATACCTCCGCACGGTGTGCCTGACGCTCGCGCTGTTGACGGGCGCATGGCTGACCGCGCAGCTCGCGCCGGCGCGGGCGGCGAGCACCGGGCAGCTGCAGCAGCAGATCGGGGCCGGCCAGGGCCAGATCTCACATCTCAGAGGCGCCGTGCACGCCGCGGCCGGTCACGTCGCCCAGATCAACGCCCGCATCGCCGGCTTGCAGGGTCAGATCAATCGGATCCAGGCGAACCTTGACGCCAAGCGCAGCCAGCTGCTCCAGCTGCGCGCCCAGCTGACCGTGGCGAAAACGCGCCTGACGCAACTTGAGGCGTTTCAGGCGCGCGCCGAATCCGTCCTCTCCGAGCAGCTCGTCAGCGACTACGAGACCGATCGGCCCGACATCGTCAACGTCGTGCTCGAGGCGCGGGGTTTCAGCGATCTGCTCGAGCGGATCGCGTTCGCCACCCGGATTCGCACGCAGACGGTCCAGGTCGTCGACCGCGTGCGCACTGCCCGGCGCGCGGTCGCCGCTCAGGCGACGCGGCTGGGATCGCTCGAGGCACGCCAGGAGACGATCACCCACGAGGTGCTCGCGCAGCGCGACGCGCTCGGCCGGGCCAAGGTGAGCCTCGTCCAGCAACAGATCGCCGCGGCGCAGCAGCAACAACAGACGGCGAGTCAGCTCACGAGCGTCAGCAGCCACGTCGCCGACCTGCAGCATCAGCTGTCGAAGCTGCAGAGCGCGCAGGCGGCGCAGGCGGCCAGCGCCGCGAATCAGAGCGGCTCCGGGGCCAGCGGTTCAGGTGCCTCGAGCGGCACGAGCGGGTCAGGCGGCTCGGGCTCCGCTTCGGTCGGCTCCGGCCAGGTCTCTAGCGGCGGCGGGTTCGTGTTCCCGTTGCCAAAGGGCACCGCGTCACCGCCGAGCACGTGGTCGCTCGATCAGGGCGTCGACATCTCGGCCCCCGGCAACACGCCCGAGCTCGCGGTCTGCAGCGGCACGATCGTCCTCCACGGAATCGGCGGTTTCGGTCCCTGGGCGCCGGTGCTCCACTGCGACAGTCCCATCGGCGCCTACAGCTACGTCTACTACGGTCACGCCGGCCCGGCGAACCAGCTCTCAGTCGGTACGCACGTGAGCGCCGGGCAGGTGATGAGCTCGATCGGACCCGGGATCGTCGGGATCTCGACCGGGCCGCACGTCGAGATCGGATTCGCTGACTCCAGTGGTGGGCCGATCGGCGGCGGCAGTGCATCGACGATGATGTCGCTGCTCCAGGGCTCCTACGGCGGCTGACCGTCGGTCGAATGCGCTACCGGACCGGGCAGCCGAGCCTCTCGAACGCCCGCTTATCGGGGTAGTACGTGCCGGTCGGCAGATAGGAGCCGAGCACGCTCCGCTCGTCGCCGGGCGCCCGTGTGTTCTGAATCGCGTGCCGGAACGACGGCGACGGCAGCATGTGCGTACCTGCATCCAGCCGAAATCATGGTCGCGCCCGCCGTCACCGCGCGGTGACCATCCGAGCCAGGCGACGCCGCATCGGACCGTCGCATTTCGCGGTCGGTCCTGTGGCCGGCTCGTGACGACGACGTACCGGCGGCGCGATCGCCGGCCAGCGCTAGGCGGACATCACGGCCCTGAGCCGGTCACGAGATCCGGCGCCAGCGAGGCCGAGCTTTCCATATGCGCGAGTCAAGTGTGTCTCGACGGTCTTCAGGCTGATGAACAGCTCCTGCGCGATCGTCACGTTGCTCACGCCCGCGGCGGCGAGCGCGGCGACGCGGCGTTCGCTTGCCGTCAGCGACTCGACGCCTCCGCCGACGGTGCGTGGTCGCCGTCCGCCCGCAGCCTCGAGCTCGGCTCGCGCCCGCTGCGTGAGCCGCACCGCGCCGCAGGCGTGTGCCGCCTCCAGCCCCGCGGCGAGGGGCCTGCGGGCATCGGCTCGGCGATTCGCGCGGCGCAGCGCACTCCCGAGCGCGACGAGCGACCGGGCGTGTTCCAGACGGGCGGGTGAGCCGTCGAGCATTGCGATGGATTCGTCGAGGTGCCCGATCCCCGCCGCCCCCTCCTCGAGGATGCCGAGCGTCCGCAGCGAGATCCCCTGGGCTCGGGCGAGGCCGCCCTCCCGCGCGAGTGCGAGTTCCTCCTGGGCGAGCGCCATCGCCTCGTCGTGATCGTCGGGACCGAGTGCCAACGCCAGCGAAGAGCGCCATGTGGAGTACGACGGACCGAACCGCAGCGACCGGTTGATGGCGCCGGCCGCCCGCAGATCAGCGACCCCGCTTTCGTTCTCCCGGCGCTGGACGCGGAGTGATCCGCGAGCCTCGAGGAGCATCGCGCCGCTTGCCGTGTTCAGGAAGTCCGGCGGGAGCTGGATCTGCTCAACGAGCTGCGTGATCTCCTCCACGTGGGGACGCTCGAGCAGCACGTCGATCAAGAAGAACGCCGCGGTGGTCACGCCCATCAGCAGGTCGAGTTGCCGCGCTAGGTCGAGCACGGTCCGTAGGTTCACCTCTGCGGCGGCGAGGCTCCCCATGCGGGCTTGGTGCCACCCGCGGAACGCGATCGTCGTGACGGTTGCGAATGTCGCGCCCGTGGCGCGCGCCGCCAAGTCGACCTGTTCGAGCACGGCCTCCGTACCGTCGATGTCGTCGGCCTCGATGAACGCGCCGATCAATTCGGGCGTCACCCATCCGCCGCCGCCTCGTTCACCGATCAGGACCCCATCGACCAGCGAACGGCGGGCAAGCTCGAGGCCCTCGGCCGTACGGCCGCGCCTTCCGGCTTCGACCGCGAGTAGTACCTCGAGCGCGCGCGACCCCCAACCGTCGCCCTTGGCCAGCTCGGCGTAGGCGGGCCGACGCGCGTCGAAGTCGCGGATCCGAGCCGCGTCGTAGAGCATGACCGCGGCGCCGATGGCGGCAGCGTCCGCGCGCAGTGCCGAGTCGACGTGCTCGATCTCCCTCTCGACCGCCTCCACGACGTCGACGCACTCGGACCAGAGCCCGGCGTGGGCGGCGAGTCCGGCGAGCGTGACGCCCACGCGGGCGCGCAACTCCGGGCTGTCCGCGGTCTCGAAGGCCTCTCGTAGGTGGACGAGCGCGGCGGGGTCGCGCAACAGCGTCTTCGCCATTCCGAGGCGCGTCAGCAGCTCAGCCCGTGACGGCTCAGCCGCGCCCTCGTCGAGGGCACGCTCGAGCCAGCCGACCGCCTCGTCGGGAGCGGCTCGGTCCAGCGCTGCCTCGGCGGTTCCCACCAAGGCATGCGCCAGCGAGTCGTCGCCGCTCGGCGGGAGCACGAACAGGTGCGCCGCGACCGCCTCGCCGGGGGCGCCGCTGCGCTCGAGCAGCTCCCCGGCCGCACGGTGGGCGGCCTGTCGTTCGGCGTCCGGGATCGCGTCGTAGACCGAGCGTCGGATCAGCGGATGGACGAACGTGAACGGGTCCTCGCTGGCGAGAACGTCGATCCGGCGGAGTCGGTGCGCGATCTCGCCCGCCTGAGCCTGCGGCAGCGCGGCGAGCTCGGCCGCGCTCATCAGTCGAGCGCCGTCCCCGAGCACGGCCATCGCCCGGGTCAGACGTGGTGCCTCGTCGGCGACGCGCGCGGCGCGCCGCAGAACTCGGTCGCCGAGCGACGGGACCGCGACAGCCATCACGTCATCCCCCGTGGGGAGGCCGTTCGACGGCACGACCGCGCGCAGGAGTTCCTGGACGAGTAGCGGATTGCCGCCGGTGGCTCGGTGACAGGCGTCGCACACCGCCGCGTCGGCATCCGCCCAGTGCCGGCGGACGATCGTCGCCACCGCGTCGGTGCCGAGCGGCCCGAGCGCGAGTCGCGTCAGATTTGGCGCCCCGCGGAGTCCATCCAGGAGTTCGAGATGCGCCCCGGGCTCGTCAGGGCGGAGCGCCACGATCAGGCAGACCGGGAGGTCATCGAGGCGCCGCGCGAGATAGTCGAGCACCCGCAGCGAGGAGGCGTCCCCCCAGTGGGCGTCGTCCACGATCAATACTGCCGGCGCGGTCGTGGCGACTGACACCGTCAGCCAGTAGAGGGCGTTCAACACCGCGAAGCCGGCGGCGTGGGTCGCCGAATGGCCGTCGCCGAGCCCGAGGGCCCAGGCGCCGGGTTCCGCCGCGCCCCCGAGCAACCGGGAGCGCTCGCGGTCGTCGCACCGCGCCAGCAGAGGCTCATACAGCTGGCGCATAACGCCGAACGGGTAGTCGCGCTCAAGCTCGCCGCCGCGGGCGCTCAGCACCGTGAGTTGGGCGTCCCGCGCGAGCTCGCGCGCCCGCTCCACGAGTGCGCTCTTGCCGGTGCCGGCGGCGCCTTCAAGCAGCACAACGGCGCCGCTGCCCGACGACGCACGATTCAGCGCCGCCTCAAGCGCAGCCAGCTCAGTGCTGCGGTTCAGTAGAAGCTCACTGCGATGCCCCATTACCCAGAAAAACGAGGTTAGCCGGTCCGGGGATTTCGAGGTCGACCCTGACGCAAATCCGGGTGCGGCCCCGCGTCCGTACTTGGTCCGTATCGGCGATGCGCGCCCGGTGCGGATGTCAACGCGTCGTGACGGAGGTACGTTGGCGGGTGGACATGGCCGATGACTCCATCAACCCCGCCGCAGCCCCGTACCGGCTCGATCTCGAGCCCGCCGAGCTGAAGATCGTCCACACAGCGCTCAAGACGCTCTACGACGATCTTGGCCACGAGGAGATCGACCTCGAGCGAGTCGTCAGGGCCGTGCTCGCCAAGCTTCCCGCCGAGGACGAGATCGAGGCAATCGATCTGCACCTGGGCGGCTGATCCCGCGGGGTCTCATTCACAGGCGCTACGCTCCAGCCGAGCGCCCTCTTAGCTCAGCTGGTAGAGCACTTCCATGGTAAGGAAGGGGTCGACGGTTCGAGTCCGTCAGAGGGCTTCACGTAAGTGCCTGCAAATCAGCTTGATTTCGCGGCACACTGTGCCGGTGTGGCCGTCTCTCGATGTGTTCGCTCGTGTCCGCAAATTCCTCGTTTTGCGCGGACCGCCAAGAGATGAATAAGAGATGCCGCACCGGGCGGCGGGCGGGGCTCGGACGGCGACGTCTGGCGACCCGTGCGGATTCCATCGCGGACGGGACGGCGACCCCCAAGCGCGCCGCTGAACGGACCCGATCCTTGGCGTCCTCGAGCAGTGCCAAGATCGCCTCATGCTCCGATTCTCGTGTCTGGAGATGGTCGCGTGAACTACGCACGCCGCCAGCAATACCGACGGCTGTCGCGGGCTGGGCCTGCCGCAGCCGGCGCCGCTGCGGTCGCGATGCTCGGCCTCTGGCTCGCGAGCATGGGGGTGACATCGATCGCCGGTCTTCTGCTGCTGCTCGCGATCGGTCTCGGCCTCTATGCGCGGCACTGGCTCGTGCTCGCCGGCCGCAGCCGGGTCGGCGCCCGCTCGGAGGACGAGGTGCAGCGAGCGCTCGCGCGGCTCGAGACGGAGGGCTGGCGGCTGCGCCACTCGCTGCCGTGGCGCGGACGCGGGGACATCGACTCGGTCGCGATCGCCCCCACCGGCCTGGCCTTCGCGATCGAGACCAAAACCAAGACCCACGAGGACCGACACGTTGCTCGTGTGCGCGAACAGGCGGCATGGCTATCGCGTCGCCGGCGGCGATGGTGCAAGCGCGGTGCGTTGCCGGTCGTGTGCCTTGCTCGACGTCGCGGGGTCGAGCATGTCGAGGCCGGAGTGCTGGTGGTGTCGATCGACCGGCTTGCGGCGGCTCTCCGTACGACAGCCGGCCTGCGCCATCGTCCGGGCTTCCTGCGGTGAGATCGCCCGGTTGCCCGGGCTGAGGTGAGCCTCGTCGCTTCTCTCTCCGTGGATACCAGGGACTCACGTGGTATTTCGCTGCGTGATGCGTGGTATCGCTGCATCGGACCTGTTCCCGGCGGACCGGCCGATCAGGCCTGAGGAGATGGTAGGCCACAACGAAGACGTCCGCAACATTGCCGACCATCTCGGCAACGGAGTCAACGTCGTGGTCGCCGGCCACGCCGAACCGGCAAGCTGTCAGCCTCTCGCGGGCGGATGCGATCGTCAACCCGGACACCGACCGGCCTGGATCTGGACTTGCGGATCGTCGCCGATGCAGTCGTGGGCTCTGAGGGCGTTTCCGAGACGAAAGCGATCACCCTCGGGTTGCACGGTTTTCATCGGGCTGTGGCTCGACCCGGCCGAGGATGACGCCAACATCGCGTGGGTGCGGGAGGCATCCGACGCGATCGTCCCCTATAGCACTGGCGTACCGACCGGCCGATGGAGAAGCGCTCGTTGGTGTCGACGACAGTGTCGAATTGCGACGGCGACCAGAAGCAGTCCGGCCCGGCTCGACGGTCCGGGTCACCAGGACCACTCTCCTCATAGCCACGTGCCTGAGCGCTGGCGGAACCCGTGGGGGAGGGGCGGTCCGTCGGACGCCGTGTGGGTCCCGGCTGCTCGTGGGCGGCGACATTGTGGGTGACGGCGGCGCGGACTGTTGCACCCCGTTGGCAATCGGGCGTGTGTTCGGCGAGCACTCGGCGTGCTTGTCAGCACGCCGACGTGGAGCTGTCTGTCGCTCAGCGAGCCGTCGGTCTGGGCCGGTTTCAGGGGCGCGTTGGCTTCGTGCCCGGGGTGCTTTCGTGGTCTGGCCCGCGGTGGCGCTCGCCGTGCGCTGTGTGGTCGTTCAGTTGATGAAGAATTGTTGGTAGAGCAGGAAGACGTTGAGGGCGCTGATGATGGCCGCGAGCGTCCAGGCGATGATCGTGGTGGAGCGGCGGTTGACGTGGACGCCCATGACGTCGCGGCGGCTGGTGAGCATCACGAGTGGGATGAGCGCGAATGGGATGCCGAAGGAGAGCACGACTTGGCTGAGGACGAGCGCGGTGGTGGGGTTGACGCCGGCTGCGAGGACGGCGATCGCGGGGATCATCGTGATCGCGCGGCGCACGAGAACCCCGATGCGGATGTTGATGAAGCCGGCCATCACGACTTGGCCGGCGTAGGTGCCGACGCTGGAGGAGGAGGCGCCGGAGGCGAGTAGCGCGACCGCGAACGCGAGCGCGGCGCCGCCGCCGACGAGGTGGCCGAACTGGGTGTGGGCGTCCTGGATCGTGCTCAGGCCGGAGAGGGCTGGGGTGTGGAACAGCTTCGCGGCGACGGCGAGCATCGCCATGTTGACCAGGCCGGCGAGCCCGAGGGCGATGATCACGTCGAAGCGCTCGAAGCGCAGCACGCGGCTGCGCTCTTTGTCGTTGCGGACCGGCATCCGGCCGTTGGTGAGCGCGGAGTGCAGGTAGATCGCGTGTGGCATCACGGTCGCGCCGATGATCCCGACGGCGAGGTACAGCGAGCTGGTGCCAGTGCAGGCCGGGGACCAGCCCGCGCAGCGAGCCGTGGACGGAGGGTCCGATCCGCAGCGTCTCGTACAGAAAGCCGGCGAAGATGATCCCGAGTAGCGCGCTGATCGCGAGCTCAAAGCGGCGAAAGCCGCGTCTCTGTAGCTCGAGGATCGCGAACGCGATCACGCCGGTGATCAGACCGGCGGGGAGCAGCGGCACGCCGAACAGCAGGTTCAGCCCGAGCGCGGCGCCGAGGAACTCGGCGATGTCGGTCGACATCGCCATCAGCTCGGCCTGGATCCACATGCCCCATGTGACCGCGCGCGGGAACCGTTGGCGGACCATCTCAGGGAAGCTGTGGTCGGTGACGATGCCCAGCTTGGCCGAGAGGTATTGGACCAGCATCGCCATCAGGTTCGCTGCGAGCACGACCCACAAGAGCAGGTAGCCGAACTTGGCGCCGCCCTGCAGGTTGGTCGCGAAATTGCCCGGATCGACATACGCGATCGAGGCGACGAACGCAGGGCCGAGCATCCACAGCGTCGCGCGCAAGCGCCCTCGGCGAGCAGCAGCTCGAGCGCGCTCTCCTCGAGGACCTCGCGCAGCGGGATCGTGGGGCCTACAGCGCGCCCTCAGCGCGGGAATCGGCGGGCCCGGCGGCGGGGTCATCGCTCGTCCTTGTCGGTCTCGATGCGCATCGCGCGTGCAAGCTCGCCGCCGATCGGATGCTCGCGTTCACCGAACCGCACGAACACCGGCCCCCCGAACGGCTGGCGATCGATGACCTCCAACCGAGTGCCAAGGATCATGCCGTGCTCGGCCAGGTAGCGCAGCATCTCCGGGTCGGAATCCGACACGCGCACGAAGCAACCTGCGGCACCCACCGCCAACTCGTCCAGGCTGCGCGTCTGGCGCTCGTCGATCTCGAAGTGCGGCGTGGGGATCGGGTCGCCGTGCGGGTCGACCGCCGGATCGCCCAGACGCCCCGCGATCAGCTCCTCAAGCTCCTCGGAGAGCACGTGCTCGAGCACCTCGGCCTCGGCGTGCACGCGATCCCAGGACATCCCGAGCTCCTGGGCGAGAAACAGCTCAAGCAACCGATGGTGGCGAAGCACCTCGAGCGCGACACGCCGACCCTCGGCGGTCAGCCGCACACCGTGATACGCTCATGCTCCAGGAGCCCCACATCTGCAAGCTTGCGCAGCATGCCCGACACCGACCCCGGCGTTACCCCCAGGCGCGAGGCGAGGTCGTTCGTCGAGACCGGCGAGCCGCCACGCACTCTCGAGCGCATACACGGCCTTCGCATAGTCCTGAACTGACGCCGAAAGCATTTGTTCCGCTGGCATCAACCGCAGATTATGGCCTGCCTAATATTTCTTGTCGACGTTGCAACGAAACCTCCCGGCCCCCGACGAACGTCCTGGTGTCGGCCGTCCCGTGCAGCCCACGCAACAGGATCGCTGGAGTCCGGGCCACCGCAGGCCGGTGATCGTCGCGATCCTGCTCGTACGCAGCGTCCTCGGGTAGCTCGATGCGACCGCGCTCGCTCGCGCTCACGCTCCTCGCCATCTTTGCGGCATCCGCGTCGGTCGCGCGGGCGGACGGCGATCCGGGCAGCGACGTGCTCGCGTACCAGTGGCTGTTCCTCGAGGCGGAGCCGGCGTATCCGTACCGCAGCAGGCTGGCTCGGTGACCGGCTGCTGCGGGCCGACCAGGCCGGCTGCCGGTCAGGGTCGCGATAATCGCAAGCCGCAACGACCTCGGCGCGATCACCGGGCTGTGGCGCAAGCCACGTGCCTACGCACGGTTCCTGGGGCTCGAGCTGTCGCTGGCCTACAAGGGGCGGCTGCTCGTCGTGATGCCCAACGGGTTCGGCGTCAACTGGCCCGGACACGCACCGCGCCCGCGTACCGGGCACTGAGGGCTGCCAGATCCGCCCACCGGCGCGGGCCTGACGACCGCGGTCGAGACGGCGGTGCGGACGCTCGCAACCGCGGCGCACGTCACGATCCTCGGCGCGGACATCAGGTGCAGGACCGCGCACCGGCAGCGGCGCGCGCGGACGGGCGGCCGGAGCGGCGCGCGGCCGAACGCGACCGACGGACTCGTCGGCATCTCGGCCGTGCGTGGGGCTCTCACAGTCGGCGCGCTCGGCGTCGCGGTGCTGGTTCGCAGGCGCGTCGCGGTCACACTCGAGCGACCACACCCCGTGGCCGGAGTATTCCGTCCGCGGCACCGTGCGGCGCTCAGTCCGGGCGCCGGCCGCGGTTGGTCGCCGTCGGGGTCGTGGCTCTGGCGCGGTGGTCCTCGGCGTGGTCGGTGGTCGGCGACCGACCCAGGGACCCGCTCGCAACCAATCCGAATCTCGACCCCGGCACCCGCTCCCGGTCCGCGCCCGGACTTCACGCTCAGCGACCAGTTCGGCCGGCCGGTCTCGCTGCGGCTCCTTCCGCGGCAAGGTCGTGATCCTCGCGTTCAACGACTCGGAGTGCACGACGGTGTGCCCGCTCACCACGAGCGCGATGCTCGAGGCCAAGGCGATGCTCGGCGCGCCGGGACCAGGTCGCAGCTGCTCGGGGTCGGCGCCAACCCGCAGGCGACCGCGCTTGCGGAGTCCGCGCGTACTCGCAGGTGCACGGGATGCTCCACAAGTGGCGCTTCCTCACCGGCTCGCTGCCGCAGCTCAGGCGGATCTGGAAGGCGTACCGCATCGGGGTGGACGATCGAGCCGGGCCAGATCGACCACACGCCGGCCGTGTACGTGATCGACCCCCACGGCACGCTGCGCGGGCTGTACATGACCCAGAAGCGTACGCGAGCGTGCACCAGCTCGGCGCAGCTCCTCGCGCACGAGGCCTCGCGCCTGCTGCCCGGGCATCCGCCGGTGCGCTCAGACCTCTCCTACGCGCAGGTCCGGGGATCGCCCCGCGCACCCGGCACGCTGCCGCGGGCCGGCGGCGGGACGGTGCGGCTCGGCCCCGGCCGCACGCGCGCCTGCTGCTGTTCTTCGCCAGCTGGGACGGCGAGAGACATCGCCCTCGCGGGCAGCCTCGAGGCGCTCGACCGCTACCAGCGACGGCCGCGGCGCCGGGCTGCCCCCGCTGACCGCGGTCGACGAGGGGAGCGTGGAGCCGTCGCCGCGCGCGCCCGCCTTCCTGCGCGGCCTGCCGCACCGCTCGCCTACCCGGTCGCGGTCGACCGCAGCGGCCGGGTCGCCGACGGCTATCAGCGTCCAGGACCAGCCCTGGCTCGTGCTCGTGTCCCCCAAGGGTCGGATGCTCTGGTACGCACGTCTCGACCGACGGTGGCCCAGAGCCCACGAGCTCACCCGGCACGTGCGCGCGGCGCTCGCGCGCCACCGAGGTCGCGTCCCGACGCACCCGCCGGCAGCCCGTGCGCTGGCGGGCTCGCCGCCGCCGCTGGCGGCGCTGCACCGGCAGGCCGGCCGGCTGCTCGGAGCCGGCGGCGCTCACCGCCCGGCTGCGCGCGCTGCGCGGCTATCCGATCGTGGTCAACGCGTGGGCGTCCTGGTGCGCCCCGTGCCAGCAAGGAGTTCCCCCTGTTCGCCGCCGCCTCCCGCGCTACGGCCGCCGGGTCGCGTTCGTCGGCGCCGACACCAACGATTCGGCCGGCGACGCGCGGGCATTCCTGGCCAAGCACCACGTCAGCTATCCGAGCTACCGGAGCACACGGGCGATCTGTCGCCGCTGGCGGCGTCAGGGGCTGCCGACGACGATCTTCATCGACCGGGCCGGCAAGGTCGCCTACGTCCACACCGGGCAGTACGACACCAAGGGCGCCTCGACGCCGACATCGACAGCCACGCGAACGGAGGCTGATCATGACCGTGAGGCCAGGACACAAAGCAGCGACCTCGCCCGCGCCGCCCAAACTCGCCGCCGCAGCAGGAAAGCCGATCCGAAACGCAGCGAACGACGCGACCACCAGTCCAAGCCCAGGCAGCGGCGTGCACGACCCGCCACTGAAACAGGCGCTTCGCTGGCGACGCGCGCATCCGGACGACGAACCGCGCAGACTCGCTTGGCGCCGCGGAAAGAGGGTCTGTCCCGGGACCCTTTCCTCAGGAGGGGGCTCCAGGAGACGATGGGTCGCTGAGGCCGCCGCTGTGAAGGTGGCCGGTCCTCTGCGTCGAATGGCATAGGTCAGGCGCGCGCGGATGCAAGCCGCGCGGCCGGCCAGTCGAACGAAGAGGTACCGACCGTTGGCTGACGCTACGTGATCGGGCGGTTGGGTTGCTGCTCGCGCGTGCACGGCGGGCGCCGATGCCGAGACGGGGGAACACGCATGGACACGACCGTGATGGGACTTGACCAGCATCGAGCGCAGATCACCGCCGAATGGGTGGACACCGCTACTGGCGAGATCTCGCGCGCGCGGGTGGCGCGGGCGGATGGAGGCAGGCGTGCGACGGTTCCTGTCTCGCTTCTGTGGCCGCAGGCTGGAGGTCGCGCTCGAGGCCACTACCGGGTGGCGGTTTCTGGTCGAGGAGTTGCGCCGGGTCGGCGCGGTGGTGCACTTGGCCGACGGCGGAGACCGCCGCCAGGCGCGGGAACAAGAAGCGCGCCAAGAACGATCGCGCCGACGCCCGACATCTGCGCGAGCTGCTCGTGGCCGGACGGCTGCCGGAGTCGTGGATCCCACCCGATCACATCCTCGATTTGCGCGCTCGGGTCAGGCTCCGTCATACGCTGATCGAGCAGCACCGCGAGTTCGCCGGCCTCGCCGACGAGGCGGCGTTCTTCGCCCAACGCGGTCTCCGTCCCGAGATCGTCGGAATCGAGGTGCGCCTGCAACCCGGCGAACTGCTCGTCTTCGACAATCTAGCGCTCGCTC
>CAWKKY010000010.1:0-447959 GCA_963850335.1 uncultured Solirubrobacterales bacterium
TGTACTTCTATAAACGTGATCTGGAGCGCGCGCTGTCGTCGCTGACCCCTCGATCGGTTCGTATTCATCCACGGGGACCCAACCTTCTCAAACCTCATGCTGCGCGGGGGTACGGAACCTGTGTTCATCGACCCGCGCGGCTATTCAGGTACACGAGACTGTACGGGGACCCAAACTATGACTGGGCGAAGCTGTACTACTCCGTCGTCGGCAACTACGACCAGTTCAACCTAAGAACTTCCGTCTT
Organism: uncultured Solirubrobacterales bacterium; assembly: GCA_963850335.1. Classification (GTDB taxonomy): domain Bacteria; phylum Actinomycetota; class Thermoleophilia; order Solirubrobacterales; family Solirubrobacteraceae; genus Palsa-465. The sequence continues at coordinate 248 of CAWKKY010000010.1, forward strand.
AGCTCGGACGCGGAGGGCGTTGATCTCGCGGTCGCCTCCAACGGCTGGGAGAGCCTCGAGGAGGACCTGTTCGCGCTGAGCGGCGCCGCTCGCAGCACGATCAAGCTCCTTCACGCGGTGATCTGGCTGTCGCTCACTACCTATGCGTGGCATGACTACGACTCCATTTGCGGGGCTTTCTACAACGGGCTCTATTACCTCGAGGAACAGGCTGTGAGCGCGTTTTTGATCAGACGCTCCGCGTCCTTACGGGCGCTCTTCAGTCTGTTGACTCAATGGAGTTCAACGCCCTTCAGGCGGACGCGGTCGCCACACTCGTGGCGCGGTGACCAACTTCGGTCTTCTCCGGCTTGGGGAAGAACGTCCCTATCTGCGAAAAGGTCGTCGGCACGCTCAACTCCGTAGGCTTGGCAGCAGCGTTTGTGCATACGAACTCGGCGGTGCACGGCGATCTCGGCCTGGTACGGGCCGGGGACCTCGTGGTCATCCTCACGAAGAGCGGCGACACTGCCGAGTCAGTGCATCTCTGGCGCCTCTTGAACCAGCGCGCCTGCACCCAATGGCTGCTGACGTTTAGCCGGGAGAGCGTCCTCTACCGGGAAATCCCGAAGCGGGTCGTGCTGAACCTTGAGCACGAAGGCGATGCCTGGAACATCTGCCCAACAATTCCACGGTCTTGAACCTCATCGTCCTGCAGCAGCTCGCCATGTGCCTCATCGAGCACTTTCGCGTGCCGCTCGACGTATTGCACGCGAACCATCCCGGCGGGGCGATCGGTGCGCAGTTCGATGCCGTGGAGCTAGATGCGGAGCTGGATGCGGCGGCGGTGCAGCACCCGTCCATGCTGTCCGGGCCGCCGAGCTACAGTCCGTGCCCAAGAAGATTCTCTGCGATGACAGAACTTGTCCTCTCGCCGCTTGGGCACACGTGGTTCCTCGATCTTGACGGAACGCTCGTCAAGCACAACGGCCACCTCACCGCGGGAGGCGACACGCTGCTGGCCGGAGCCGACGCGCTACTCGCGCAGATCCCTGCCGGCGATATGGTGGTGATCGTCACCAGCCGCACCGAGGCGCACCGTGAGGTAACGCTGCAGTTTCTGGCCGCCCAGGACATCCGCTACGACGTCGTCATATTTGGCGCACCGTTTGGGGAGCGGATCGTCGTCAATGACGCGAAGCCGTCCGGGCTAATGACCGCTGTCGCCTGGACAGGAACCCGCGATCAGGCCCCGAGCTTGCGGGTTCGCATCGACCCGAGCCTTTGATCGCGGTCTGCGCTCAGCGCGCAGTACGCAGCGGCTCAAGGCCGCACAGCTCTGACCGATCTACCCGGGTAACCCTCGATGAGTCCTCGCGCATTGGTGATAGACGGCCGCGTCGTGGCCAAACGGAAGCGCCGCTGGTGATCGCCGAGATCGGAATCAACCATGGCGGCAGCCTCGCGGTGGCCAAGGAGATGGTCGATGCCGCGAGCAGGGCCGGCGTGGAGATGGTGAAACACCAAACCCACGTGGTGGAGGACGAAATGAGCTCCGAGGCCCGGAAGACGGTGCCAGGAAACTCCGGCCGGTCGATCTACGAGATCATGGCCGAGGCTGCCCTTACCGCTGAGGACGAGTACGAGCTGATGTCGTATGTCCGGAGCAAGGGGATGACGTTCATCTCCACTCCGTTCTCGCGGGCCGCCGCGGACCGGCTGCGGGAGTTCGATGTGCCGGCGTACAAGATCGGCTCGGAGAACTCAACAACTACCCACTCCTACGACACATCTGTGAGGCTGGGAAGCCACTGATCATCTCGACCGGGATGAACGACCTGACAGCCATAGGCCGCGCCGTCGAGATCGTGCGTGCTGCCGGGCTGCCCTTCGCGCTGTTGCACACAACGAACGTCTATCCGACGCCACCGCGGCTTGTCCGCCTTGGGGCGATGCAGGAGCTTGCACACGCGTTTCCCGAGGCTCCCTTCGGGCTTTCCGATCACACGCTCAACAACAATGCATGCATCGCGGCGATGGCGCTCGGCGCTTCGGTGGTTGAGCGCCACTTCACCGATCGTAGGGATCGCGAGGGGCCGGACATCGTTTCTCGATGGACGAGGCCGAATGCCGCGGACTGATCAAATCCAGCGGAGAGATCAAGATGATGCGCGGCGGATCGAAGGGCCGAGTAGCGGAAGAGGAAGTCACCGCCGCATTCGCATTCGCGACATCGTCTCCATTCAAGACATCGCGTCTGGCGAGAGCCTCAGCTACGAAAACGTCTGGGTGAAGCGTCCCGGGACCGGCTCGATCCCGGCGGAGATTTGAGTCCGCGCTCGGCAAGCGGGCCAGGAGCGACATTCCGTCGGGCACGCACCTCGACTGGGGCATGCTCGATGCGTGAGGCGCGGCGGGACAGCAAGCGCGTGATCTTTCTCACCGGCACCAGGGCTGACTACGGCAAGTTGAAGCCGATCATGCTCGCCGTGGATGCCGATCCGACTTCGAGGTGCAGGTATTCATCACGGGAATGCACATGCACCGAGAGTTCGGCAGTACGTACAGGGAGATCATCCGGGACGGGTACCACAACACCTATTCGTTCATCAATCAGCGAATCGACGGGGACACGAATATGGACATCGTGCTCGCCGAGACGATCAAGGGCCTGAGTGACTTCGCCCGGGAGGTGCAGCCCGCCCTGATCGTCGTGCACGGCGATCGCATCGAAGCGTTGGCTGGGGCTATCGTCGCCGCAACCAACAATGTCCTGCTGGTCCATATCGAGGGGGGAGCTCTCAGGCACCATCGACGGTCGATCCGCCATGCGATCACGAAGCTCGCTCACGTTCACCTGGTGGCGAACATGGAGGCGCGGGAGCGCGTTCTCCAACTCGGAGAAGATCCGGGTCGGTGCACGTCATCGGCTCACCCGACATCGACGTGATGCTCGGCGCGGGCCTGCCGTCGCTCCATCAGGTCAAGCAGCGATACGAGATTCCCTACGCGCACTTCGGCGTGGCGATCCTGCATCCGGTCACCACCGACTACATGAACATGCTGGAGCACTCAGAGGCATTCGTGTCGGGACTCCTCGCAACTGACCTGAATTACGTGATCATCCATCCCAATAACGACCCGGGGCGCACGTTCGTGATGAAGGCGTACACGCGACTCGCCGGCAACGCCCGCTTCAGGCTCCTGCCCTCGATGCGCTTCGAGTATTTCCTCACGCTGCTGAAGCATGCCTCGGTGATCGTCGGCAATTCCAGTGCGGGAATCCGTGAGGCCGGCGTATACGGTGTGCCAAGCCTTGACGTGGGCGACCGGCAGACTGGGCGCTATCAATCCGACGCTGGCATCCTGCACGCGGAATATGACCCCGTCGCAATCGCGGCAACAGTCGAACTCGCGATCCGGTCGGGGCGTGCGGCTGAGTGCAGCTTCGGGGCCGGGGATAGCACCGAGCGGTTCATGGATCTCATCAAGGGGGCGGTGATGTGGGAGTCGCCCCTCCAAAAGCTGTTCTTCGACCTCGCGCCGGCCGCCTGATGCTGCGCGGAAGATGGTTCCTTGGAGTCATCACGGCCAGGGCAGGGAGCGTGAGAATTCCAGGCAAGAACCTCGCGCCGCTCGGCGGCGTGCCGCTGATCGCCCATACGCTGCAAGCTGCTAAGGGGTCGCGGCTCCTCGATCACGCGGTGGTCAGCACCGATGGCGACAGCATCGCGGCGGTCGCGCGTGAGTACGGGGTGGACGTGATCGAGCGTCCCTCGGAACTCGCTGGATCCGAAGCGACGAGCGTGGCCGCAGTGCTGCACGCGATCGCGGCGGTGGACGCCTCCTTCACTGACGTGGTGTTGCTTCAGCCGACGTCGCCTCTCAGGACCGCGCGGCACGTCGATGAAGCGATCGAAACGTACGTCACACGGGCGGCGCACTCGCTTGTGTCAGTCTGTGCCGCGCGCCCGCTCCGGAGTCTGAGATGGGTCGATGGCGATGGCGATGCTCAGTCGATCGCAGATGGCGCTGAGCGGCATCACGCCCGGCTCTAGGCTGAACGGTGCGCTGTACATCAACGAGGTCGCCTCGCTCACCCCCGCGACCATCATGAACGAGAATCGGCTTGCGTTCGTGATGGACGAGATGTCGAGCGTCGACGTGGATGAGCCGCTCGACCTTGCGGTCGCGGAACTGTTCCTGAGCCTGAGGCATCAGCGGAAGCCAGACAGGAGCCAGATGACCTCCGATGAACTCTTAACGGGATGAGTCCCGCCGAGGCCTTGACCTGATTTCCGACACGGGCAACAGTTCCATGCACACCGAAAACCAACTCTACGGCCACGCATCGATTCTGCACGAATACTGCGGGTACACGGACGAGTGGCTGTGGCCCATTCACGGCGTCCTTCAGCATGGATGGATGCAGGTTCCGCGCGACAACAAGGAACTCGGCCGGCTGCCGGTCGCCAAGTTCCTGTGGTCGGAGAGCTTGGGCCGCCAGGCCATCTCCGAAGGGTGGGAGGGTGTGACGCCGATCGGCTCGCCGTTCCTGTACCTCCTCGAGCTCGTGCAGCCCTGCCTGACAGCCGAGCCCGAGGGGACGATCGTCTATCCGTGGCACGGGCTGCCGTGGGCCCAGACCGTCGGCGGCCACCGTGAGTTCGTTGACGAGGTGCTCGAGGTCGAGGACGGCCCGGTCACGTTCTGCCTGCACTGGCATGACTACGAGCAGGTGGCGCTGCGCCAAATCTACTCGCGCGGGGGCGCCCGGGTCATCACCAACGGCCGTCCTATCGCGCAGGACCTGAACCGGCGAGGACGAATCAGCGTCGACCGCTCCTATTTGACCCGTCAGCTAGCTGACCTCCGCCGGCACAAGCGGGCTGTGAGCAACCGTCTCACAACCGCGATCTTTTACGCGATCGCGGCGGGGAGCGAGGTCGGCATCTACGGACCGCCGATGTTCAACCCCTTGCCCGTGCCCGACCACGCCTCCCTCGTGGAGTCATTCCCGGATTTGCACGCCGTCCGCGCCGATCCTGGAGCCGCCCGCATGGTCGCGGATCGGGAACTCGGGCGCGAGCTGGTGCGGACGCCCGAGGAGCTCCGTGAGATCGTCGGCTGGCACAAGGAGCGGGTCGCCAGACTCCGGTTGGATGTCGCGACCGGTTGCTCGCCGCGATACTCGAAGCACTGAGCCGGCACCGGATCGTGTGCGTGACGGCGGACATCAATCTCCCGCCGCCGTATCGGATCCTAACGCATCAAGGTGTGCGCCTTCGCCGACGAGCTGATCGGGGCTCCGGAGATGCTGCGCGCGTCGTCGACGGAGTTCACAGGCGACGATCCCGTCACGCTCCTGATCACCTCTGGGGACACAGCGACGGAGTTGGTGGCCGAGCGGTTGCTGTCCGCGATGTCAGAGGCTGGGCTCGCCAACACCACAGAGGAGGCGACGCTGGAGCTTCAACAAGGACCGGTGCCGCAGCGTGTCAACGCCGTCTACACGCGCTCGCCGCGGCGAGCGGCACCAACCGGGCTGATGCGGATTGACGACTCGACGCTGGACGCGGTCAGGGGATGGTGCACCCCTCTCTCCTGCCCGACACCGAGCTGAAGGTCGGACGAACCAGTATGTTCAGCGAGCCGCCAAACATCATCTCGCGTCACCCGGGTGGCAGCTCAGGATCGGCGAGTACTGTTTGATCGCGGGCGGGGTCCGATTGATCCTCGACGACGAGCGCGGCGGCGTGATCGCCCCGGCAGTGAGCGGTAGCTGGGGACGGTTCGTCGCGCGCACCGTCGGGACCGGTGCGCGATCACCATCGAGAACGACGTCTGGATCGGCGCAGGGCGACGGTCCTCCGGGGCGTGACGGTCGGCACCGGGGCCGTCATTACGGCCGCTGCAGTAGTCCACACGGACGTGCTCGTTACGCTGTCGTGGCGGGAAACCCGGCACGCGAAATCGATCGCCGGTTCAGCGAAGACGAGTGTGAGCTGCTACTCAGCTCAGAATGGTGGAAGCTGCCAGAGGCGGCGGTCAAGGCGCTGTTCCCCGAGCTGCGCAGCGGCGAGGTGAGCCGCTTCGTGAAGCCCGTCGACAGCCTCCGCTCTGCGCCCCCTGCTCGCCAACTGGCAAGTCTCCAAGCACGCGGCGCACCAATCTGAAACTGAAACCCGCGATGAGGCACCGTACTCACAGCCCTCACTTCGACGAGATCCTGTGATCGCTGGACGGCTTCTCGCAGCGTGGCGCGGACGGGCTCTCTGGCTGCGGCTGCGCAGGCGCCATCAGGTCGAAACGGCGCCTATGTGGTGGCGTTCATCGAGGATGATCCGGCCCTCAACGAGGTCGCTCTCGCGCGCATCGCCGATCTGATCGCCGACCGGCGAGTCGCGGCGTGGTGGTCGTGACCAACCAAGCTTGGGTCGCGGGACAGGTTCGCGAGGACACCGACGGGATCCTCGCCGTCGAGGTCCTCACGGGTCGCCAGATCGATGCTCTGCTCAGTTACGACGAGCTGTGCCAGTTCTCGATGCGAATCTGCTTCGTGTCGCTCACGCGGCCGTACGCAAACCACCTTTGGCGGATGGTCAGCATCAACCGTCTGACCCTTGATGACCTGGTCTGCCTCGCGATCTATCGGATCCGCGGCTGGGCCGGCGAGGAAGTGGCCCGTGCCTAGCGAGAGGGAGGACGTGCGCAAGCAGGCGCGGCGCACGATCCGCCGCCGGGCCCTACGCGGCCGGAAGGTGGTCTTGTTCGGAGCCTCCCTACTCGCCACCGAGGTCAAGGACGAACTCGAGCAGCATGGCCTCACCATCGACGCCGTCATCGACAACGACACGGACAAGATCGGCCGTAATTACCAGGGCTTGACCGTGCTGCACCCCGAGGCCGTGCTCGTTCCTCACCGGGACGACTACGTCGTGATCGTGGTCGCCGTCACCGCGGCCAGGGAGATGCTCCATCAGTTGGAGTCGCTCGGCTATCGCGAGGGCCGGCAGGCGTTCATCCTCAGCCCAACAAAGTTCGATGAGTCCCGGACGGCGTTCCTGCGCGCCATCCAGGACGTTCTGCGCGGTTCCCTGAGCTACCGCAAGCTAATCGGCCGAGACCGTGAGTCAACCCTGTTCATTGCGCCGTATGCCGGTACCGGGGACATCTACCTGATATGCCTATATCTGAAGAGCTTCGTCGAGCGCGAGAACATCCCCAGCTACACGCTCGCGGTGGCGAGTAACGCGTGCGCGCAGGTGGCGCGCATGATGGGAGAAGTCGATGTGACCGTCATCGATCCGCAGACGCTCAACCGAATGGTCGGCTATGGCCGGCTCAAGCGTGCCGCGCCGAACGCGATTGTGGTGCTCAACGATGGATGGGAGGGGGCGCCGACGCGCTGGCTCCGTGGCTTCAAGGGACTCGACTTCGAAAAGATGTTCCGGCACGCCGTCTTCGGTTTCCCAGACGGGGCCCCTGCTCAGGTCCCCACGGCCTCGGCGACCAATGATGCGGTGATCAAGCTCTTCGACCAGCAGGGACTCGTCCCCGGCCGCACGGTTGTGCTCTCGCCCTATGCGAACACGCTTTTCCATGTTCCGGATGAGGGCTTCTGGGTCACGGTGGCCGCCCGCTGCGCCGCACGCGGTCTGACGGTCTGCACCAACTGCGCACCGTCGGAGCAGCCGATCACCGGGACCGTCGCCGCCCACTTCCCGCTGCGCCTCGCCCCGGATTTCGTTGAAACCGCGGGCTATTTTGTAGGCGTGCGCAGCGGATTCTGTGACATCGTAAGCGCGACCGACAGCCGCAAGGTCGTGCTGTATGACAAGGATGGACGCTTCTACAAAGGCTCGTTCCGCGAGTACTTCAGCTTGGCCGCGATGGGGCTGGGGCGAAATCTGCTCGAGGTGGAGTACGGACTCGGTGATCAAGTCAACCTCGTCAACAAGGTCATACGAGGCCTGACATGAGCGCGGTGACCGTAGGAAGGCGTCCACCGAGCCGGTGCTGACCGGCCCCGAAGCGCTGCTCAGCCAGCTCAAGCGGCGTCGCGACGTGAGGTCCGATTGCTAACCGACGTCGTCGCGATCGCCGCGCCCAACCTGGGCCCAAACGTGCTGGAGTAGGCGGCTCCGCATCACAGAGCACATGCCCGCACGCGCAGCCCGCAGCCAGTGCACGATCACCTCATCCACGGCGATCATCGGCAGCAGCTCACAATCATGCCTCTGATCACCATCTGGGCGCCCACTGTCGCCTTCCCCAACGGTCCCTTCGGTCGCACCCGCTTCTTGCTCTTGTTCTCCGGCCGATCACTCAACGGCGGCCCCGCCGAGTTCATGGAATTCCTCGCCAGCTCGCGCTTCAACGATCCACCCTCGCGGTCAACTGCTGAATCTGACGATCCATCCGCGCAACATCTCGACCACGACCTCGCGGCCCGCGTCATAGAGGTCCGGTGGCAGTCGATGCAGACGCCGGTGGCGGGCGGTCAGCTGCCCGCGGTCGCTCGGAGGTCGTCCTCTAGGAACTTCGCGTCGACGCGCCCCTCGACCGGGAAGCAGTGCGAGTACCCGCAGCCCCGGGCGATGGACTCGGTCTCTGGGCTGAAACGACCGAAGGGGTAGGCAAGCGCCCGCGTCATCGCCCCAAAGATCGCGCTCATCGTCGACTGGGCGCGGTGCATGTCGGCAGCCTGCTGCTTGGGCGTCAGCGTGTCGTAGGGGACGTGGTCGAAGCCGTGGCCGCCGATCGCGTGGCCGGCCGACTGGATCTCGAGCAGCTGCTCGGCCGAGACGAACCAGTCGGCGGCTTTTAGGCCGACGGAGGCGTTGACCTCGCTTAGCACCGCGCGTACCCGAGCCTGGTCGATCAGGAATGCGAGCGTGTACTTCATCCGCCGTTTGCTCGGCACCTCGTACTGATAGAGCCGATCCATCGCCTCTCGGTCGATCTCGACCCGCCCGAGCACGGCGTCAACCCGCCGCTCCGACTCGCTCCAGCCGAGGTGCTCGGCGAGCGCATGGAACAAGTGCTGGGTCGACCACGGATCCGGCTCGTCGGAGAACGGCCGCATGGGCGCGAAGACGACCGCTGGGACCGCCATGTCCTCGAGGACCGGAAAAGCGTAGTCGTACTGATCAGAGACAGCGTCGTCGAAAGTGACGAGCGCCATCCCGCTCGCGTGCTCGTGGGTGGCGACGTACTCCTCGAGGGTCACAAAGCGGTAGTGCTCGCCAATGAGCTGGAGCTGGCGGACAAACTGCTCCGGCGTGATGCCGGTCACCCCGTCGGAGTTGCGCGGGCGGATGTAGTGGTACATCGCGACGAGGTTCCGTCTGGGCATAGCGAGCGAGTGTAGTGTCCAGTCGCCTCCCCTGACTGCGGTCCCGTGTGGTACTTCTGCGCCGGGCCCGCTGGGACGGATCGGCCAGGTCGCGTCCGGCCCATCCAGCCCTGACACTGGCTAGATGCCTGCGAAACGTGAGCGACAATTCGTTGCCGATGTGGCGCTTCCCTTGCGCAATGGTGCGTGCGGCCATCTCCGGGACGGGTCGCGGGCGGGTGCGGCCCGGTTTGAGGACGAGTCGTTGCCGAAGAGCTTGCGGACGTCGTAGGCGGCTTCCTCGACTGGCAGCCGCCGCCGGCGACGGTCCGTGATTTCACGGATCCGTCCGCTAGCCTGTCGACCTGAATGCTGGCGCCGGACTCGGGTCCTGCGTCTGCAGGCCTCCCTAGCACCGTCATGGCGACGCTCAGGCAGCAATGGACCAAACTCACGCGGACGCTCGGGCCCGAGACGCCGGAATTCCTGCTCCTGTCTACCCACACCGCCGAGTCGCTCGTGCCGGGCCTCGGTGTCGCCCTCGCCGAGGGCTCGCTCCCGCGGCGCGTGACCGCACACTCCTACGCAGTCGTTCCCCACGCGCTCGAACAGCTTTCGCGCTCGAGCGAGCGCCCGGCCGAGGTCGCAGTGCTCGGCGATTTCGAGGGGCTGTTCGGGCACGCCCCGCAAGACGCCGGCTTCGACCGCGACCTCGGGCTGCTGCAGGACGGCCTCGGTGGGCTGGCGGCGGCCGGCACGGATGTCTGGGTGGTGCTGCTCGGGCCTCCGCGCGAGCTCGATGCGGCTGACGGGCTCGGCGGCGGCCGGCTGTCCCAGTGGTATCGCGCGAACGGCGCCCTGGTTGAGCTGGCGGCCGGTACACCGCAGCTGCACACGGTCGACCTGCCGTCGATTCTCATGCGCCAGCCCGGTCCCGCCTTCGATGATCGCCTGTGGTATCTGGCCATGCAACCCTTTACCGCGCCTGTGCTCGCGGAGCTCGCCGCCGCGCTCGTGCGGTCGGTCGCCGCCGCGCGGCGAGTGCCGTACAAGGCGCTCGCCGTCGACTGCGACGGCGTGCTGTGGGGTGGGATCCTCGGTGAAGACGGGCCTCAGGGCATTAAGATCGGCGGCACCGACCCCGTCGGCCGCGCCTACGAGGCCACGCAGCGCTATCTCGTTCGCCTCGCGCAGCGCGGGGTCCTGATAGCGCTGTGCTCGAAGAATGCGGCCGACGACGTCTGGAACGTCATCGACACCCACCCGGGCATGGCCCTGCGCCGCCGGGACATCGCGGCGGCGCAGATCAACTGGAGGACGAAATCGGAGAACATCATCGCGATCGCAGAGGAGCTGGGCATCCTGCCCGAGGCGATCGTGTTCATCGACGACAACCCCGCCGAGGTCGCGGAGGTCACAGCGCGACTGCCCGCGTGCCTGAGTGTGCTCGTCCCGTCCGACCCGGTCGAGGTCCCGTGCTTGCTGGCCGGAGCTGGGTGGTTCGACGTGTCGCACGTCACCGATGAGGACCGCGGACGCGTCGAGATGATGGCCACCGAGGAGGAGCGTCGCCGGCGCGCGACGGAGCTCGGCGACGCTGACTACCTCGGCGATCTCGAGCTGCGGGTCGAGGTGGCCGACATCGACGAGCGGACGATCGCGCGGGTCGCGCAGCTGCTCGGTAAGACGAACCAGTTCAACGTCAGCGTGCGACGTCATGACGAGACGGCGATCCGAGCTTTGCTCGACCGGCCGGGCTGGTTCGGCTCAACGGTCACCGTCAGCGACCGCTTCGGGGGCTACGGGCTGACGGGCGTGGTCATTGCAGGCCCCGAGGACGGCCGCATGACCATCGACTCCTTTCTGCTCTCATGCCGGATACTCGGACGCAACGTCGAGGACGTGATGCTCGGCGCAGTCATCGAGCGCGCTCGGGCGCGCGGGTCGGACACCGTGCGGGCCGAGGTCGCGTTCACCGACCGCAACCATCCGGCTCGCGCCTTCCTCGGCCGGCGCGGATTTGCGCCGCCGGACGCCGACGTGCAGGAGCTGGCCCTCGAGGGCACCGAGGTCGAATGGCCGCGCCACGTCGCGGTCAGTGGCTTGGAGGTCGCGCGTTGATGGGGCCCATGGTCCGAGACATCGTCGCCGAGGTCACCGGGGTCCCTGCCAGCGAGCTGACCCACGAGAGCGCGGTCGGCGACGTGCCCGGCTGGGACAGCCTGGCGACGCTCGAGATTCTCGGCCTCGTCGAGGAGCGCTGCGGCGTCAGGCTCGCACTAGAAGAGATTGTCGAGCTCAGAACGCTCGGCGACTGGGAGCGCCGTGTCGGGCGTTGAGTCGCCTGCGAGCGCGTAGACATGGCCGTCGCGTTCCGGCGCGGTGACGCCGACAGCTGGCCGGCGGTCCGCCGCGCGATCCGCACGCACTGGCAGCGCGACCATCCGCTGCTCGATCGCGGGCTCTACGATTGGCAATACCGCGGCTACGGCGAGGCGGCAGATGGGAATCCCTGGGCGTTCATCGCTACCGACGGCGCGCAGGTGGTGTCGTTCGTCGGACTTATCCCAGGCATGGTCCGGCACGTGACCGCCGACGGCGTCACGGTCCGCCCGCAGGCACTGGTCGGGCTATGGTTCACCGATCCCGGTTACCGGGCTGCGGGGATCGGCGTCCTACTGCTACGGCAGGCGCGGCGGGAGCTCGACATCCTCGGCAGCCTCGGGGTCAATCCGCTCGCTCGAAGCGTCTTCACACGGCTCGGTTTCGATCGGTACCAGCTGCTCCGGCGCTGGGTGGCGCCGCTCGACGACGGATATCGGCAGCTGCTGGTCAGCCCGCCAGACGTCGGCGCCGGTGCCGTAGAGCAGTGGCTCGAGAGAGTCCCAACTGCTCGCTCCGCCGAGTCGGTGACGCTCGACCCGGTGGCGCTCGCCAGGATCGCGGCGGATGTCACCTGCGGGCTCGACCGGAGCGCGGAGTTCTACCGTTGGCGCTACAAGGATAGCGTCGGTCACCACTACAGCACCCTGCGTTGCGACGACGGTTGGGCGATCGTACGCGTCGAGCAGCCGTCCCGTCCGGACTGCGCCCCGGTGCTCCGCATCATCGAGCTGCTGGCGAGCGCCGACGCGGCAGGACTGGTCGGGGCCGTGCTCGCCTGGGGACGGTCGTCCGGCTGCTGCGCAGCCGACTTCCAGCTCTCCCCGGGCGACGAGCTCGAACCCGCCCTCGCCGCGGCCAGCATGCGCGCGACCGACGCGCCCCGTCCCGAGACAGCACTGGCTGAGCTCCTGCGGCCCTACCGGCCCAAGGCCGACCCCATCAACGTCATCTTCGCGCCCGACGCGAACGACTGCGGCGCGTGGCGGTTCCTCAAGTCCGACGGCGACATGGACCGCTCCAACGAGCCCGCCGCAACCGAGGATTGAGCCCGACCGCCTAGCCCTCCTGGCCCCGGCGCAGCACGAGATGCCAGCGGCACGTCGTCCTCCGCGCGGGGAGGTGACGCGTTCGGATGTGGATCTGGTCGACGACGTCGAACAACGATCCGACCAGGTCGGCGATGCGCTCCTCGGTGAAGTAGGACTGCACCGTCCCGGCCTCGAAGGCGCCTGAGACGTCGATTTCGGCGGCTCCGGACGGGGCGTCCGGCGCGATGAGGTCGCAGTAGAAGTACCCGCCGGGCTCGAGCACGCGGTGCACCTCGCGGGCGGCCGCCGCGGCGAACGTGAACGGCATAGAGTCGAGCACGCCGTGGCTGATGACGACGCTGAAGTGCGCATTCGGCCAAGGAAGCTCGCGGACGTCGCCGACAATGGCATGGTCGGGCAGCCGCGGCGAGATCTCGGCGAGCCACGCGCGGGCCTTCTCGATCGCGCGCGCCGACACGTCTATGCCATAGCCGTCGAGCCCAAGCTCGTGTGCAAGCACGATGTGCCGGCCGAGCCCACAGCCGAGGTCCAGCACCCGAGCGGTCGCACCGTCGGGGCCGACCAAGGGCACGAGGTCGATGAACTCGTGCGGTCCGACCCGGCGCCGCACGTAGCGCGCCATGAACCGCACAACCTCCTCCGTGGGCCAAAACAGGTGATTCTCACGGCGATCGTACGACGCATCCCATGCGTCGACACGATCTCCGCCAGACACGAATTTATCCGAGTGCGGGAGACGGTTCAGGGCTCCGAGGGACTATAGACTGCTGCCTGCCGGCCCACAAGGCGCGACTCGCGCCGCGCCGGGTGATCCCGCGACCCACACGGTTAGCGTGGAGCGTCAGGATCTGGTACGAAAATACGCTCGCGCCACGACCCGCCGCCCCAGCCGTTGACGCGCGAGGTTGCCTCGTCGCCGCGGCATACTCTGGGTAGAGCCTGACCGCTGCGCATAGCAGCTCCGCTGCCTCGGCGAAGTTGGCGTCGCGCACCGCCAGCACGGCGCGGTCGTTGAGCATGTCGAGGTTGATCGCCTTCCAAGGCTCCCGCAGCAGCGGGCCCCCAACACGTCGCCGTCCCCAAGAGGCGCAAGCGCGTTCGTCATTCCGGCGACGTCCTCGGTGGACGCCTATCCAATCGTCCCGAGCGATCGGCGTCGCGCCGCCTCTTGAGGTGCGACTCAAGCTCGACGCTCCCCCGCCGAAGACCAGGACGAATGCCGTACACCGACGCCGTCACTCGCGTAGCCCAGATTCAGGCCCAGTTCGCCGCGCTGCAAACCGCGTTCACGCCCACCGCCTCGACCTCGGCGACCAGCGGCGCCTCGTCCACCGCAGGCACGGCAACCTCGACGACTGGCGGGAGCAGCTTCGCCAACGCCCTCGCCCAGGCTGGCGGCACGACCGGAACCCAGACGACCGGTGCGAGCACCCTGTCGGCGAAGGCCCAGAGCATGCTGACGACCGATCAGCAGCAGTTCGCCACCCGACTGGCCGCCGACACCGGGCTGAGCACGCAGGTGGTCGCGGCCTGGATGCTCGCCGAGGAGTCGGGCGGGGCGGCGCAATCGCGGCAGTCGGCCAACAACAACGACTGGCTCAACATCGGCTACACCGACAGCGGCACCTACGGCTCGAGCGACTCGATCTGGAGCAACCCGGTCACCGCCGCCGACGCCACGGCCGGCTGGTTGAAGGGCCAGGACACAATCCCCGGATACGGTCACGCCGCCGCCGGAATTCAGGCGATCATGCAGACCGCCGGGCAATCAGCGCAGGCCCAGATGTCCGCGATCGAGAACTCCGGCTGGGCCTCCGGCGGCTATCCCGAGCTGGCACAGCTGTTCTCTCAGGTCGCCTGAGCGCCGCCGCAGCGCCTCAGTGACGCGGCTAATTTCCGGTGCCGGCGCCGACGGGTGTGCGCCGCTGCGCCGTGTCGCCCTTCTGTGCGGCATCGCCCTCCCCCGCCAGCCGACTGCGGCGGCGCGAGTAGCCGAAGTAGACGACGAGCCCTAGGACGAGCCACACGCCGAAGCGCAGCCAGGTCGTCGACTGAAGGTTGAGCATCAGCCATAGCGAGGCGAGCACGGAGGCGATCGGCAGCACCGGGACGAATGGCGTACGGAACGGTCGGCCGAGTTCGGGGCGCGTGTGACGCAGGACGATGACGCCAATCGCGACGAGCACGAACGCAAACAGCGTCCCGATGTTGACCATCTCGGCGAGCACCTTGAGCGGGAACACGAACGTGACCAGCGCGACGGCGCATCCGGTGACGATCGTCGTCCGGTACGGCGTGCCGAAGCGCTTCGACACGGTCGAGAACGCCGGCGGGAGCAGCCGGTCACGGCTCATGGCGAAGAACACCCGGCTCTGCCCCATGAGCAGGACGAGGATGACCGAGGTGAGGCCGGCCAGGGCGCCGTAGCTGATGATCGTCGCAATCGTGTTCTGCCCCACCGACTGGAACGCCGTCGCCAGCGGCGCCTTGACGTCGATGTGGTTGAACTTGACCATGCCCGTCACGACGAGCGAGACCGCGACGTAGAGCACCGTGCAGACGGCGAGCGAAGCGAAGATCCCGATCGGCACGTCGCGCTGCGGCTTGCGGGTCTCCTCGGCGTTCGTGGCGACGATGTCGAAGCCGATGAAGGCGAAGAACACGAGTGCGGCACCACTGAAGATGCCGCCGACGCCGAACGCGCCAGGCGCGGCGCCGAGGTCCTGGAGCAGGGTGGAACCCGAACTCCCGCCCGGCGCCGGCTTGGCCGAGGAGCTGGGGATGAACGGGTGGTAGTTCCCGCTGTGGATGTACGACAGGCCGGCGATGATGACCAGCAGGATGACCGCCAGCTTGATCACGACGATGACGCCGTTGAACTGGCTGGAGGTCTTCACCCCGAAGCACAGCAGCCCGGTCAGCGCGAGCACGATCACCGCCGCCATCAGGTTGTGGTGGTCGGCGAAGAGCCAGGTCGGGGGATGGGCGTGCCACGGCGATGAGGTGAGGACGACCTGCAGGTACTGTGACCAGCCCGAGGCGACGGTCGCCGCCCCAAGCGCCAGTTCGAGAATGAGGTCCCAGCCGATGATCCAGGCGACGAGCTCGCCGAGGCTGGCGTAGGAGAACGTGTACGCCGAGCCGGCGGCCGGCACCACCGAGGCAAACTCCGCGTAACAGAGGCCCGCGAGCAGGCACACGATCGCGGCGACGACAAACGAGATCGAGATCGCCGGGCCGGCGATGGTCCCCGCCGCTTCCCCGGTCAGCACGAATATTCCGGTGCCGATGATGACCCCGATGCCGATCAGCGTGAGCTGCACCGGTCCAAGCGAGCGCCGCAGGCCCTGCCCGGGCTCCTCGGTGTCCGCGATCGACTGTTCAACGGTCTTTGTCCGCAGCACGCTCATGCGGGCGAGCTTCCCGATCTCACCGATTTGCAACCACCGAACGGGCGGGTCGGCCTCAACGCGGACCCTCAGGGGCCGATCACCCAGGATGAATGCTTCGGTTCTCGAGATTCAGGGCTGCACTCGGGCAGCCGGGAGTGCTGTTCATCCTGGTGCTGGCGTCCTTGCGCCGCCACCTGACGAGACGGGCGCTCGCCGCCGCTCGGTCGGAGCTCGACGACGAGCATCGCCGGCTCGAGCGGATCGTCAACCACGCCCCGATCGGCATCGTCCTCGTCGACGCCGACGGACGGTTCGTAACCGTCAACCCGGCATTCTGCGAGATGCTCGGCTACCCCCGCGCCGCACTCGAGGGGCGTCGGTTCATCGACTTCATCGTCTGCCAGGACCCGGAGACGGAGCTCGAGCGGTTCCGGGCCGAGTTCCTCAATGACGCCGGCGCCCAGTACGAGCGCCGGTATGTCCACCGGGATGGGAGCGTGATCTGCGCGCTCGTGACGCTCTCGCCGGCCGACGGGCCTGACCGGGCCGACGCCGTGCGCGTCGCCCAGATCAAGGACATCACCGAGCGCAAGGAGATCGAGACGGCGCTCGCCGAGGAGCGCCAGCTGCTGACCGCGTTCCTGCAGACCACGCCGGACCAGGTGTACTTCAAGGATTCCGAGAGCCGTTTCGTCCGCGCCTCGGAGGCGCAGGCGAGAAAGCTCGGCGTCGCCACCGCCGCGGAGCTGATCGGGCACACCGACTTCGACTTCTTCTCCGCCGAGCACGCCCAGCGCGCGTTCGACGACGAGCAGCGGGTGATGCGCACCGCCGAGCCGATCATCGGCCAGGAGGAGCGCGAGGTGTTCCCCGATGGGCGAGTGGCGTGGGCGGCGACCACGAAGCTGCCGCTGCGCGACATCGCGGGCACGATCATCGGCACCTGCGGGATCTCCCAGGACATCACCGCGCGACGGCTCGCCGAGACGATGCTCCGTGAGAGCGAGGAGCGCTGGCGCACGCTGCTGGCCAACTCGCAGGAGATCGTCACGCTCGTCAGCGCCGACGGTCTGCTCTCGTACATCAGCCCGTCGATCCAGCGCTGGCTCGGGTACGCGCCGGACGAGCTGATCGGCGTCGATGCCCGCGAGTTGTCGCACCCCGACGACCTCGCCGCGTTCCGAGCCACCTTCGCCGCCGCCGCCGCGGACACGCGCAAGCGTCAGTTCCCGATTCATCACCGCCTGCGCCACAAGGATGGCTCCTGGCATTCGCTGGAGTCGACGCTCGTCGGACTCGTCGATGACCCGGCGATCGGCGCCGTGCTCGTCACCGGCCGCGACGTGACCGACTGGGTGACGCTCGAGCGCGAGCGTCAGCGCCTCGACCTCCAGCGCCGTGTCTCCCAGCGGCTCGAGGCCGTCGGCCAACTCGCCGCCGGCGTCGCCCACGAGATCAACACGCCGATGCAGTTCGTCAGCGACTCGGTGACGTTCCTGCGCGATGCCGTCGACGGGCTGCTGACGCTGACCAACCTGTACCGCGATCTGCTCCACACCGACGAGCCGATTCAGAAGGATGAGCGTCAGCGCCGCGCGACCGAGGCCGAGCAGCAGGCTGACCTCGACTATCTGTGCGAACGCATCCCCAGCGCGTTTGACCGCACGGTCGACGGCATCGGACGCGTGACCTCGATCGTCAAGGCGATGAAGCGGTTCTCATATGCCTCGACCTCCGAGACCACCCCGGCCAACCTCAACGAGGCGCTCGAGACGACGCTCGCCGTGTGCCGCAACGAGTACAAGTACGTCGCCGACATCGAACTGACGCTCGGTGACCTCCCGCTCGTCACGTGCAACGTCGGCGAGCTCAACCAGGTGTTCCTCAATCTGATCATCAACGCCGCACAGGCGATCGGCGAGCTCACGGACGGTTCCAAACGTCGCGGCACGATCCGGATCGTGACCCGAGTTGATGCCGAGGACGTCGTGATCGAGGTCGCCGACGACGGGCCGGGCGTTCCCCCCGAGCTGCTCGACCGGATCTACGAGCCGTTCTTCACCACCAAAGAGATCGGCCAGGGCAGCGGTCAGGGCCTCGCGATTGCCCGGACCACGATGGAGCAGCACAACGGCTCGATCGACTGTGCCAGCGTGCCCGGGTCGGGCACGACGTTCACGCTGAGGATTCCGCTGCGCCCGCAGCGCGACGCGGCGTACGCGGCCTGAGCCGGAGCGGTGACTACGCCGCGCGTCCGCTCTCGGGGGCCTCGGGCTCCCACTCGGCGGACTGGCCGAGCGAGGCGCTCTTCAGCACCTTGAGCGAGAGCAGCGCGCACTTCAGGCGCGTCGCCGAGATGTCGATCCCGAGCAGTTCCAGCACGAACGAGCGGTCGAGCGCGAGCACGTCCTGCACCGCCATGCCCTTGACCTCGTCGGAGGCCATCGAGGCCGCCGCCTGCGAGATCGCACAGCCATGCCCTTCGAACCGTACGTCCTCGATCCGACCCTCGCCGTTGACCATCAGCCGCACGGTCAGCTCGTCCCCACACAGAGGATTGAGGTCGTGGAACTCAAGGTCAACTCGCTCGAGCTCCGGCGCCGGCGGGCTCCAGTTGTGCGGGTGCTTGTAGTGGTCGAGGATGTTCTCGCGGTACAGGTCGTCCATCACTAAGGGAGGGTAGCGGTGCTATGATAGTTAGCAACGCTAATCATCTTGCCTTTGTCCGAGACTTCGATCGACACCCACCTTGAGCTTGCCGCCCGGCTGCGGCTGTCCGTGGCCCGCCTCGCTCGGCGCCTGCGCCAGCAGACGGCGATGGAGCTCACCCCGTCGCAGAACTCGGCCCTGATCAGCATCGAACGCCACGGCCCGCTGACGCCGAGTGAGCTCGCCGACATCGAACGGATCCAACGACCCACGGCTACCCGGATCCTCGGCGTCCTGATCGAGCGCGGCTTCGTCGCCCGGCAGCCGGACGCCAGTGACGGCCGCAGCGCCCGCGTCACCATCACCCGCCCGGGCGCCGAAGTGCTTGCCCGCGGGCGGCGACGGAAGAACGCCTACCTCGCCCGGCGGCTCGAGACGTTCGATGCCGACGAGCTGGAGACGCTCGAGCGGGCGGCCGCGCTGCTCGAGCGGCTGGTCGAGGAGGAGCCATGAGCGTCGAGACGCTGAAACTCCCGTTCCGCTCGCTCACCGTCCCGAACTACCGACGCTACTTCGTCGGCCAGATCATCTCGCTAAGCGGCAACTGGATGCAGATCGTGGCCGAGATGTGGCTGATCCTCAGGCTGACGAACTCGAGCTTGGTCGTCGGACTGACCGCCGCACTGCAGTTCTTGCCGATGCTCATCGCGGGCGCCTGGGGAGGTCTGCTCGCCGACCGCATGCCAAAACGCGGACTGCTGATGACCACCCAGACGCTGATGGCGATTCCGGCGCTGACGCTGTGGGTGCTGACGGGCACCGGCAACGTCACCGCCCCGGTGGTCCTGGCGCTCGTGTTTGTCCGCGGCGCCGTCAACGCCGTCGACAACCCGGCGCGGCAGAGCTTCGTGATGGAAATGGTCGGGCGCGTCAAGGTCGTCAACGCCGTCAGTCTCAACAGCCTGATCGTGCAGTCGGCCCGGATCATCGGCCCGGCGTTCGCCGGCACCATCATCGCCACGATCGGCGTCGCCCCGTGCTTCCTCATCAACGCGCTCAGCTTCGGCGCGATGCTCCTCGCCCTGCGGCTGATCGACCCCGACGAACTCCACGAGGGCAAGCGGGTCGCGCGCGAGCCGGGACAGCTCCGCGAGGCGCTCCGCCACGTCGCCGCCACACCGGCGCTCCGGGTGCCACTCGCGGTGATGGCGCTCGTCGGGACGCTGTCCTTCAACTTCCAGGTGATCCTGCCGCTCATCGCCCGCTTCGCGTTCCACGGGACCGCCGCGACGTATGCCGTGTTGACAAGCGCGATGGCCATCGGGGCGGTCGCCGGCGCGCTCGCCGCGAGCACGCGGGAGACGATCAAGCCCGGACTCATCACGGTCGCCGCGCTTGGCTTCGGCATCTTCAGCCTGGCGGCGGCGGTGGCGCCGACGCTCGGCCTCGAGGTGATCGCCCTCGCCGTGACCGGAGCCGCAAGCGTCACCTTCGCGGCGAGCATCAACTCCACCCTCCAGCTGGCCGCAGCGCCCGCGATGCGCGGACGCGTGATGGCGCTCTACAGCGTCGTGTTCCTCGGCTCGACGCCGATCGGAGCTCCGATCACCGGCTGGCTCGCCGGCGCCGCCGGCCCTCGGAGCACGCTCGTGCTCGCCGGGGTCGCCGCGCTCGTGGGGGCGTTCGGGCTGTGGTACGCGCTGCTGCGGCCGGGGCTACAGCTGAAGGATGCTGCGGACCGAGTCGAGACCCGCGAGCAGCCGGTCCACGTCCGTGGACGTGTTGTGCACGGCGAACGACGCGCGCGTCGTCGCCGAGACTCCCAACTTTCGCATTAGCGGCTGCGCGCAGTGATGACCGGCGCGAACGCAGACGCCCTCGCGTCCGAGAATCTCGCCGACGTCGTGGGGGTGCGCGCCCTCGACAGTGAATGACACGAGCGCACCGCGCTCGGTCGCGTCGCGCGGGCCGTGAACGTCGATCCCCGGCACGTCGCCAAGGCGGGTCAGCGTGTCGGCGACGAGTGCCTCCTCGTGGGCGCGGATCTGCTCGATGCCGATCGCGCGGATCCAGTCGACCGCGGCGCCGAGTCCGATCGCCTCGGCAATCTGTGAGGTCCCGGCCTCGAACTTCCAGGGCAGGTCGGTCCACGTCGAGGAGTCGGCGCCAACCATCCGAATCATGTGGCCACCGCCGATGAACGGCGGCATCTCGAGCAGCAGCGAGCGGCGGCCGTGCAGGACGCCGATCCCGGTCGGCCCGTACGCCTTATGTCCCGTCCAGGCATAGAAATCGGCGTCGATCGCCCGCAGATCAACCGCGATCTGCGGCACCGCCTGACTGCCGTCCAGCAGGACGACGGCGCCGGCACGGTGCGCCCGCTGGACGATGTCCGCGACGGGATTGATCGTGCCGACGACGTTCGAGACGTGCGCGAGGGCGAGGAGCTTGGGCCGGCGGGCGAGCAGCGCGTCGAGCGCGTCGAGGTCGAGTTGACCATCGTCGAGCACCGGTACGTACGCGAGCTCCGCGCCGCGGTCGGCGGCGAGCAGCTGCCAGGGGACAATGTTCGAGTGGTGCTCCATCTCGGTGAGCACGATCAGGTCACCCGCGCCGACGTTCTGTCGGCCCCATGTGTACGCCACGAGGTTGATCGCCGCCGTGGCGTTGGCAGTGAAGATCGTCTCCTCGGGCGTCGATCCGAGCCAGTCGGCGATGCGGTTGCGCGCGCCCTCGAACAGGTCAGTCGCCTCCACCGCGAGCGGGTACACGCCTCGGTGGATCGAGGCCCGGGAGTGCGTGTAGTACCGGGTCATCGCGTCGATTACCGGCTGAGGCGTCTGCGACGTCGCCGCGGAGTCAAGGTACGCAACGGTGTGCCCGTCGAACTCCCGGCGCAACACCGGGAACTCCGACGCGACGTCCCGCAGGGCACTCGTCGAGACGGCGGCCATGGCTAGGCCACGGCCGCGTCGAGGGCGTCGGTGATCCAGCCGTAGCCCTTCGCCTCAAGCTCATCGACGAGCTCGGGGCCGCCCTGCTTGACGATTCGGCCCTGATAGATCACGTGGACGTGGCTCGGCTGCACGAGGTGCAGAATGCGCTGGTAGTGGGTGATGATCAGCACGCCCATGTCCGGACCCGCGACGGCGTTCACCCCGTTGGCGACAACGCGCAGTGCATCGATGTCGAGCCCGGAGTCGGTCTCGTCGAGGATCGCCATGCCGGGCTTCTGGAGCGCCAGCTGGAGAATCTCCATGCGCTTCTTCTCGCCGCCGGAGAACCCCTCGTTGAGATAGCGACTCGAGAATTCCTTCGGGACGTTCGTCAGCTTCATCGCCGCCTCAACCGTCTGACGGAATTCACGCAGCGGGATCGGGTCCTCGCCGTGCGCCTGGCGGTGGGCGTTGAGCACGGTGCGCAGGTACTTGGTCACCGTCACGCCCGGTACGGAGACCGGGTACTGGAACGCCATGAACAGACCCATGCGGGCACGCTCGTCCGGCTCGGCCTCGGTGATGTCCTCACCGCGGAACAGGATCTGTCCTTCGGTCACCTCGAGGGTCGGGTGGCCCATGATCGTGTTCGCGAGCGTCGACTTGCCCGAGCCGTTGGGACCCATGAGGGCGTGGATCTCACCCTTGTCGACGGTGAGGTCAAGTCCCTTGAGGATCGGCTTATCGCCGGCACGGACGTGAAGGTTGCGGATTTCTAGCTCAGACATATCTCTTTCTGGTCAGGCCACTGGCACGCGGTCGTACTTGCGTGAGAACTCGACCAGCTCGGCCAGGGTCGTCGTCTGCAGCGAACGGGTGATGCCGCCCTGGACTCGCATCCAAAGGAGCTTGGTTGCGCACCCGCGCCCGGCGTCGGGCTCGTGCGAGCAGAGCACGCGCTCGGTGCGGTCATGCACAAAGCACTCCATCGGTGCGATCGAGCCTTCGAGCGCCTGCACCACCTCGTCCATCGAGATCTCCTCCGGCGGCCGGGAGAGCCAGTAGCCGCCATGGGCGCCACGGGCACTCATCACGAGACCCGCCTTGCGCAGGCGCGCTACGACCTGTTCGAGATACGCGAGCGGCAGCCCCTCCGCGTCCGCGATCGCCTTGAGGCTCGTCGGATGCTCAGGGGCTTGCCGTCCGAGCTCGACCATCAGTCGAACGCCGTACTCGGCCTTGGAGGAGAAGATCATGGTCCAAATCCTACCATGGCGGTAGGTTATGGCTTCAGATAGGGTCTCCGCACATGGATGATGTGGGGCTGGCGAGGAACGAGCTGATACCACGTGCGGCGGCCTCCGCCCTTGAGCACGGGCGGATCGGCATCGACACCGAGTTCATGTCCGAGGGCCGCTACCGGGCGCTGCTGTGCCTCGTCCAGATCGTCGTCGACGCGCCAGAAGAGCCCGGCGGCATCCAGGTGCTCCTGATCGATGCCCTCGACGACACGCTCGACTTCACACCGTTGGGCGAGCTGATGGCCAACCCGGACATCGAGGTCGTGCTCCACGCCGGTCGGCAGGACGTCGCGATCCTCCGCCGCGTCTGGAGCACCGAGCTGACGAACATCTTCGACACGCAGATCTCCGCCGGATTTGCGGGGGCAAGCGCCCAGGCCGGCTACGGCAACCTGATCGGCTCGATCCTCGGCCGGCGCGTCGGCAAGACCGCGAGCTACACGCGGTGGGACGCCCGCCCGCTGACGGCCGAGCAGCTCAGTTACGCGCAGGAGGACGTGCTGCACCTGCTCGAGCTCGCCGACGAGCTGCAGCGGCGCCTCCGGCAGCGTGGGCGCCTGGAATGGGCGCGCGAAGAGTGCCGGCGGCTCGAGGGCGCGACCGACGAACGCGACCCGGAGACCGCGTGGGAGCGCCTACCGCGCGTCGGCCAGCTCGACCCCCGCGCCCGCGCCGTCGCCCGCGAGCTCGCCGCCTGGCGCGAGCGCACAGCGTCCCGCGAGGACCGACCGGTCGGCTCCGTGCTCGCGGATCCACCGCTCGTCGAGCTCGCCAAGCGACAGCCCTCGAACCCGCGCGGCCTCGAGCAGATCCGGGGCGTGCACCCGTCGACCGTACGTCGTCGCGGCGAGAGCATCCTCGACGCGATCGCGCGCGGCCGCGAGGCGGAACCGATCCCCCGCGAGCAGGCCCGCGGTCGCTCGGAACCCGGCGACGCGCCAATGATCGCCCTCGCGGAAGCGCTCTTGCGGGCTCGCGCCCTGGACTCGTCCCTCGCCTACGAGCTGATCGCGTCACGTAGTGAGCTCGAGCAGATCGTCGCCGCCGCGCGCCGCTCGGAGCCCGAGCCGGACGTCCGCACGCTCACGGGCTGGCGGCGCGAGCTTGTCGGCGAGGATCTCCGGGATCTGCTCGCGGGCCGGAAGGCCGTTGCGGTCGGGCCGGGGCGCCGGCTCGAGCTGCGAGGCTCACCGGACGACGGGGATCCCACTGACGTCCCGGACGTCCGGGACGCCGACGACGTGGAGGACGCCTAGGACGCCCCGATCTCGAGCAGCATCGACATCGCCGCCGTGCGCTGGAACAGCGCCCGCGAGAGCGCGAGCGTTACCGTACGCGACCGCTTGATCCACCCCCGGTCGATGCCCAGCAGGTCGCCGAACGCGGTTGCGTACGTGACCCGCAGCTTGTGTCCGGGCGAATCGGCCGCATGCTGCTGCCCGGTCTCCGCGTTCGCGCCCGTCCAGCCGTCCGTCAGGAGCAGCGCGTGCTCCTGTTTGACGAGCGCATCGGCGCTGCGCGCCGTGGTCGAAGTGACGACGAGCTCCCAGGCGCAGAACGCGTTCGCACCCTTGTCGCACCGCTGCACCTTGAGCGTGGCCTGGGCGCCGGGCGGGAGCGGCAGCTTCGCCAAATCGGGCGTCCCGCCGCTGCTCTGACCACACCCCGCGAGGCCGACGAGCGTCGCCGCACACAGCCAGGCACCTAGTCTTCGCGCGATCATGAGCTCGCGCAGCAGCGTAGCCGAGGGCAGTCGGCAGCCAACTCCGTGGTGAACCCGGGCCGGTACGTGCTCGGCGCGGCAGCGCTGCTGGTCGTGTGCGCCTCGCTCGGCTCCTCAGCGTTCGTGGTTCGGCGCCGTTACGCGCCCGCGTGGAGCGGCGCCCTGGCCCGCCTCGCCGAGGTGGTCATCGGCTTCGCACTGCTCACCGCCGAGCTCGAGATCCTGGGGACGGTCCGGCTCTTCCGCCTCGCGGCCATCGTGATCGCGGCGGTCCTGATCGGCGTGGGGACGACGAGGGCGCTTGCGAGTGGCGGTGCCGCTGACGCTGACGCTCGCGCCCCCCGTGCCAGCGGTGCCGCCGTCCGCGGACGCCTCGCGTCACCCGGATTCGCGATCGCGGCCGGCATCGCGGGGCTCGCCGTGCTCGCGGAATGGTCTGGACCGACGTTCAGCTCCTACGACTTCGGGATCCGCAGCTTCGACAGCGTCTGGTACCACCTCCCATGGGCGGCGTCGTTTGCGCAGACCGGTCAGATCACCGGCTTGCGATTCACCGACGTCGAGTACCTGACGGCGTTCTATCCGGCGACCGCGGAGATGTTCCACGGCGCCGGGATCGTGCTGCTCAGCCGGGACACGCTGTCGCCGATCTTCAACCTCGTGTGGCTGGGGCTCGTGTTGTTGGCGGGCTACTGCATCGGTCGACCCCGGGGCGTCGGCTGGCTGACGATGACTGGCGCGGCGGTGGCGTGCGCCGTCCCGATGTTCGTCGGCTCGCAGGCGGGGAGCGCAGCGAACGACATCGTCGGGATCTTCTTCGTGCTCGCCGCCGCGGCGGTCTTCTTCAACGCCGAGACCGACGCGACGTTCCCGCTTGTCCTCGGCGGTGTGGCCGCCGGGCTGGCCATCGGGACGAAGCTCAGCCTCGTCGTTCCCGCGGTGGCGCTCACCGTCGGGGTCGTCGTGCTGGTGCGCCGCCGGTCCTGGCTCTGGGTCGGGCCGCTCGTCGTTGCCGGCGGCTTCTGGTATCTGCGCAACCTCATCGCTGTCGGGAACCCGTTCCCGTTCGTGAGCCTCCCGGGA
Source organism: uncultured Solirubrobacterales bacterium (assembly GCA_963850335.1). Taxonomy (GTDB): domain Bacteria; phylum Actinomycetota; class Thermoleophilia; order Solirubrobacterales; family Solirubrobacteraceae; genus Palsa-465. The sequence goes on from CAWKKY010000010.1 coordinate 26,082, forward strand.
CTCGCGACGCCGGCGGCGGCGTTGCAGGCGCACACCGGCTTCAGCGTCGCTCACTACCTGTTCAACGGGCACGCCTGGAGCGCATCGTTCCAGCCCGGGTTCGCCTCCGGCCTCGGCGGATGGTGGTGGGCGATCCTCGCGCTCATGTTCCTCGGCCCGGTGCTCGCACTGCTGCCGGGGTCAGACGCCCGGCTGCGCGTGCTCGGGCTCGTCGCGCTCGCGTCGATCGCCGGCTATCTGCTCACCCCGGAGACGGCAGCGGGTCCTGCCGGTCAGCCGCTCGGGTTCGCATTCAACCTTCGCTATGGGGCGCCGGCGCTGATCCTGTCGCTGACGCTCCTGCCACTCGCCCCGGCGCTGCGGGACGAGCGCATGCGGTACGGGTTGCTCGCCGTCTTCGGCGCCGTGCTCGTCGCGACCCTGATCCAGGCACGGTTGTGGCCCTCGCGCCAGCTGCCCGGCGTGTTCGCCGTGCTCGCGGCGGTCGCGCTGGTGTTCGCCGTCTCCCGCCGATCCGGTCTCGCCGCCGTCGGGGCGGCCGCGCTGATCGTCGTTATCGCCGGCTATCCGCTCCAGCGTCACTACCTGCACCGGCGCTACGCCTATCAGCCCGGCGTCTCCTCACTGGCGCGGACGTGGGCGATCTTTCGCGCCGTCCGCGACGCTCGCGTCGGCGTCGTCGGGACGTTCGGCGGCTTCTTCAGCTATCCGTACTTCGGACTCGACGTGTCAAATCCCGTTGCGTACGTCGCCGCCCGCGGTCCGCACGGTTCCTTCACCCCGATCACGTCGTGCCCCGCGTGGCGGCGGGCGGTCAACGCCGGCCACTTCCGCTATCTCGTCGCCACACCGGCCCGGGACCCGTGGCATCCGAAACCGCTCCAGCCCTCGCCGGAGGCGCGCTGGACCGCCGGCGATCCCGCCGCCCATCTCATCTACGCGCGCCGCGCCACCGGCCAGCAGATCGCCGTGTTCGCGCTCGCCGGCCCGCTCAATCCGGCCGGCTGCCGGTAGACGACTGCGCGAGCAGTTCGCGGACCGCCGCCTGGTGGGCCTCGGTCGTGAAGCACATCGGCTCTGAGAACTGCTCCATCGCGATCGCCTGCTCCCACGTCATGTCGGCGGCGTGGCGGAGGAGTGGCTTGCTCATCGCGAGCACATGCGCGGGGAGCCGCTCGATCCGCCCGCACCAGGCGTCCGCCGTGCCGAGGAGCTGATCGTGGGGCACGAGCCCGATGCGGCCGAACGCCGGCACGAGCCGCGCCTGTTCGGATAGCAGCAACACGTCACAGGCGAGCGCGAACGCCAGCCCGACCCGGGCCGCGGGTCCATTGACCGCGGCGATGAATGCCTTATCGGTGGCGCGTGATCACCCGCGCGATCCCGCCGAACTGCCCGCGGATCCAACGCCAGATGTCGGTCGCGCCGGCCGACGAGGCGAGCATGCTGCACGGTGAGCGCCGCGCTCAGTGGGTTGAGCTTCTCCGGGTCGTTCAGCGTCACGGTCGCCCGCGCCGCGGTGCGCTCGACCTGGACGTACTCGCGCTCGCGGTCGGCCCGGGCACGCTCCACGATCTGCTCGTAATCCATCGTCAACCTCCTGCGGTCAGTGATCTCCACGCGGCCCCGGCCAACTCCGGAGCCGCTTGGCTGAGTGAGACTCGGCTCCGATCCGCCAGCCAGTGGCGCGCGAGTTCCTGGCTCGGCCCGATCCACAGAGCCGTCAGCACCTCCGGCTCGAGCCCGCGCAGTTCCCCGGCGCGGACGCGAGGTGCAGTCCAGTCACGGACCGCACGAAAGAAGCGAAGGTTGAGCAGCCGGAGCGCCTCGGAGCTCCCCACAAGCACGCGGGCGTCGCGCTCGAGCAGCAGGAACCCCGCCAGCTCACGGTGATCGACGATCCACGCCAGGTGGTGACGCACGGCGTCCTCCACGCCCGCACGGGTCGAGCCCGCGCCATCGAGGGCTGCCACAAAGCCCTCCTGGTAGGAGCCGAGCCCCTCGACATACAGGGTCGCAGCGAGCTCCTCCTTGCTTGAAAAGTGGTGGTAGATCGAGCCGACGCTCGCCCCCGATCGACGGCGGATGCCCTGGATCGACCCGCCGCTGACCCCATGTGCCGTGAACTCGGCGAGCGCCGCGGCCAGGATCTCTTCACGCCGCCCGATCATGTCGAGTGCCAGAATCTCATTCTAGAATAGGATTCTAAACCCTGTGGCGCGCACGGCCTAATAACCTGAATCACCATGGCCACCACCGCCGACCATCTCCAAGATCCCGAGCTGCTCGCGACCGAATGGGATCTCGCGCCGCTCGTCGACAACGATTCTGAGCACGGTGTCGACCGTCAGCTCGAAGAGGCGCGCGACCGCGCCACCGCTTTCGCCGAGGCCCACGCGGGCCGCGTCGCCGAACTTGATGCCGAGGGACTGCGCGCCGCGATGCGCGAGCTCGAGGCGATGTACGAACTGATCGGCAAGGCGGCCTCGTACGCGTCGCTGCGGTTCTCAACCGACACCGCCGACCCGACGCGCGGCGCGCTGCTCCAGCGCATGCAGGAGCTCGCCACGGAGATCGAGACGAAGCTGCTGTTCTTCGAGCTCGAGTGGGCCGCGCTTGATGACGCCCGCGCCGACGAGCTGCTCGCCGCCGACGGCCTCGACTTCGCCCGCCACTACCTGCGCAGCGCCCGCCGCTACCGACCCCACCTGCTCTCCGAGCCCGAGGAGAAGATCCTCGCCGAAAAGTCGATCTCGAGCCACGGCGCGTGGAGCCGCCTATTCGGCGAACTCGTCTCCGCACTGCGCGTCGATCTCGACGGCGAGGAGCAGACGCTCGACATGGCGCTCGCCCGCCTCCAGGATCCGGACCGCGACGCGCGCCGCCGCGCCGCGGACGCGGTGTCGGTCGCGCTCGAGCCCGGCCTCCGCACGCGGGCGTTCATCTACAACACGCTCGCGCACGACAAGTCCGTCGAGGATCGGCTGCGCAGCTACCCCCACTGGCTCGCCGCCCGCAATCTGGCGAACGAGGCGTCCGACGAATCGGTCATGGCATTGATCACCGCCGTCCGGGCGCGCTACGACATCCCGCAGCGGTGGTACCGCCTCAAGGCGAAGCTGCTCGGCGTCGACCGGATCGCCGACTTTGACCGTGCCGCACCCGTGCTGCCGGAGGACGTGTCGTTCTCCTACGGCGAGGCGCGCGAGCTCGTGCTCGACACCTACGACGCGTTCTCCCCGGAGGCGGGGCGCGTCGTGCGCCGGTTCTTCGACGAGCACTGGATCGACGCACCGGTCCGACCCCACAAACGCGGCGGCGCGTTCTGCTCCTACACGGTTCCGAGCGTTCACCCGTACGTGCTGCTCAACTTCACCGCCCGGCGTCGCGACGTGCTGACGATGGCCCACGAACTCGGCCACGGCCTCCACGCGGCCCTCGCCCAGCCCCAAGGGGTCTTCCACCAGTCGACGCCGCTAACCCTCGCCGAGACCGCGTCGGTGTTCGGCGAGACGCTCGTGTTCGGACGGTTGCTTGACGCCGCCACGACCGACGACGAGCGGCTCAGCCTGCTTGCCGAGCGGATCGACGGCGCGATCGCGACCGTGTTTCGTCAGATGGCGATGAACCGCTTCGAGCACCTGTTCCACACGGGCCGGCGCACCGAGGGCGAGCTCTCGGTCGACCGCATCAACGAGTTCTGGGTCGAGGCCCAGTCCGAGCTGTTCGGCGATTCGGTCGAGATCACCGAGGGCTACCACTCGTGGTGGTCCTATGTCCCGCACTTCATCAACACGCCCGGCTACGTCTACGCGTACGCCTACGGCCAGCTGCTCGCGTTGTCCGCCTACGGCCGCTACCGCGAGCAGGGCGACGAGTTCGTCCCCCGGTACCTGAAGCTGCTCGCCTCAGGCGGCTCACGCGCGCCGGAGGAGCTCGGATCGATCGTCGGCATCGACCTGGCGGATCCCGGGTTCTGGGACGCGGGCCTCGTGCTCGTCGAGGAACAGCTGACCGCGGCGGAAGAGCTCGCCGCGAGGCGCTCGAGCTAGCGCTCGCTGCGGTTGATCGCGCTTGGCCTGCGGGTGCGCGAGCGCTCTTCCTGGCGCTCGACGACGTTGACGATCAGCTTCATCACCTGTTCGACGCCGGTCGCCTTCGCCTCACCGTGCTCGAACGCGTCACGCCAGTTCTTGACGGTCCCCTTAGTCGCGAGCTCGTTGAAGTGCGAGCGCGAGACGTTGAGCGTGACCTTGGCGTCGCTCGGGATGTCCTTGGACACCTTCGGTCCCGGCACCTCGACCCGATACAGCTGGACGTCCCCGCGGCCCCGGAGTTCGAGTCCGACGACGAGCTTCAGCTGCTGGAGCGCGGGCACCTCGGCCTGAAACCGCTTGACGGCGGTCTCGATCAGCGTCTTGGTGTCCGACGGCGAGGACAGGGCACGGAGTCTAGTGCGGTCGACGAGCCGGACGGTTGACGCCGCCCGGCCAAGGCGAGACGATCGTCGCGGGCAATCCACCAAAGGAGGACCAATGGCCCGAATGATGGCCGACTGCCGCCGGTGGCCGAGCGAGTCAAATTGCTCACTCGTCATCATCGGCGAGGAGGACGAGGTCGTGCGCGCTGCGGCAGACCACGCCGCATCGGTACACGGTCACGACGACACGCCTGAGCTGCGCGAGCAGGTCCACGGCATGTTGGAGCCGGCCGAGGCGTACTCACCGGGTCCGCGTGCTCACGAACCGATGCCCGGTTAGGCACATCCAGGGGGCGAGGGTCGCGCCGCCGCGCGACCCTCGCCGGTGAGCTCACTTGATCGTGAACGTGAAGCTCACGGTCTGCCCGGTCAGGCCATTCGCCTTGGGCGTTGCCTCGAGCCGGTAGCTACCGGACTTCAGTCCTCGGCCGCTGAACCGGACGCTGTCGCGTCCCGCCTTGTCACGGTGCGAGAACCGGGCCACGCGCGCCGGCCGGCGATGCCGCACGATGTGGAACACCGCGAAGCTCGTCGTCGCGGCCTCCGTGTCGACGTAGCTGATCTTCGTGCCACGCCCGGCCTTGAACGCCTTCGGCGTGAGCGTGAGCCGGGTCAGTTTCGGCGCGGTCAGTGTCGTCACGGTTCGGTCCACGCCGGTGACCGTGCCGACCGACGTGGTCGCGACCAGCCGGTAGTGGTAGGTCACGCCCGGCTTGAGGCCCCGGATCGTCGCCGAGATCGCCGTCGGCATGACACCGACCGGCAGCTGAGCGGACGTCGTCGAGCCGTACTTCGTCGTCGTGCCGTAGACGAAATGCACGCTCGCCAGCCCGGAGTTCGGCGTGACTGACCCGTGAAGGGTGGCAACCGTCCGTCCGACGGCCGTCGAACCGCTGGTCGTCACCCTCGCGGCCGCGAGCTCGTAGGCGCCGATGTCGCACTTCGCCCCGGCGGGACGGGCCACGCCACGCTGATCGGTCGCCGGACAGGCCGCGCCGGTGGCCGGGATCTGGTCGATCGCCGCGCTGCCCACCTGCAGCGACACCGTCCACGACGGTCCGCCGTTGTCCTGGAGCGGTCCGAGGTTCGGATCGCCCGTCCCGAAGCTGCCCGGACATGTGGCGTCGCCCGAGGCCAGGTTGTGCCCTCCGTCAGTGACGGACGAGGGGCCGCAGTTGCTGCCGCCGTTGAGCGCGAGCAGGCTGTTCTCGACGCTGAAAACGGCCGCCGCCAGGCCGGCGAGACCGCCGCCGGCGCCCGCGTTCCCGGCATTGCCCGCCGCCCCCGTGGTCGTGCCGGTGCCCCCCGAGCCGGCCGCACCCGGCTGGCCGACCCGGTTGCCGACGACGGTCGCGTTCAGCAACCCGGGGCTCGAGGCGCCGCTCGCCGCGACACCGCCGCCCGAGCCGCTGTCACCCCCGTTCGCACCGTGGCCGCCGGTGCTGCCACCGCCGACGCCGAGGCCGCCGTTGCCCCCATTGCCGCCGTCGCCGGTTGTGTTCGACGCAACCGTTGCGTTGGTCACGCTGAGCGAGCCGCCGGCGGCGGTCCAAATGCCGCCACCCGACGCGCCGGCGCCACCCGCACCGCCCGCGCCGCCCGTCCCGCTCCCGGCGTTGGTCGACCCTCCGCCGGTACCGCCGCTGCCGCCGGCGCCGCCGGAGTTGCCCCGGATGGCTGAGCCGGAGATCGTGACGGTGCCGCCCTCGGTGGCGAGGCCCGCGCCGTTACCGCCTGCGCCGCCCGCACCACCGGTCGCGCCGGGATTCGTCGTGCTCTCTGGCCCGCCAATGCCACCGCTGCCGCCGGACCCCGAGGTGTCACGCGCAAGCGTCACGCCGGACAGGGTCAGGTTCCCGGTGTTGAAGATTCCGCCGCCCTCACCACCGTTGCCGCCGGCTCCACCTGGGACCGCCGGGTCGCTCGGCGTGCTGCCGGCGTTTCCGCCGGAGCCACCGGCGCCGGCCTGACTGGAGTCGATTTCGGTGTTGATGAGCGCGAGCGTCCCCTGGTTGAGGATCCCGCCGCCGTTCTGGCCGTTCCCTCCCGCGCCACCGGCCGGGCCGGCGGCGCCGTCCGGCGCGTGGCCACCTGTGATCTCGAGGTCGCGGATCGTCACGCCGGCGCCGGGTGAGACCTCGAACACCCGGTTTCCGAGCCCGGAGGCATCGATCGTCGTGTGTGACTCTCCCGCTCCCTGGATCGTCAGGCTGGTCACCGTCGAGGCGATCTGCAGCGGCGTCTGCGGCGCGCCGCCATTTCCGAGGAAGTACCGCCCCGACTTCAGCACGATCGTGTTGGCGCCGAACGCCGCCGGGGCGCAGTCTCCGCCCGCGCTCCCCGGCGAGTCGACCGCCAGGATTGCCTCCCGAAGCGAGCACTGCCCATCACCGGAAGTCGTATTGTCGAAGTTCGAATTAACCGTCAGTGTGGCAGCGCTGGCCGCCGGTGCCGCAATCGCGGCAGCGGTCATCACCGCGCACGCAGCAACGCGTACACGCATGGCTCCCCCTCTCCGGGTCCGTGGCCGCCCGTGCCGTCCGCACGAGCGTGAGTACACCCGCCTTAACGGCGTGCCCAGAGTGAAGTTACGTGGTTGCCTCAGCGATTACCGGACAGCACCGTGAATGTGACACTCACGCTACGGGCAGTGTCTGCCGCGCCGCACGTACTAAATCTTGTGGCGCTGCAGAAGCTTTCTGCCGATGACCATGCGCTGGATCTCGGACGTGCCCTCGCCGATCAGCAGCAGCGGCGCGTCACGGTAGATCCGCTCGATCTCGTACTCCTTGGAGTAGCCGTAGCCACCGTGGATCCGCAGGCACTCCTCGGCGCAGAACCGTCCGGTCTCCGAGGCGAACAGCTTCGCCATGCCGGCCTCGATGTCGGAGCGCTCGCCGGCGTCCTTCATCCGGGCGGCACGATGCGTGAGCAGCCGAGCGGCGTCGAGCTGGGTCGCCATGTCCGCGAGCTTGAACTGGATCGCCTGATGCTGCGCGATCTCCTTGCCGAACGTCTTGCGCTCCTGGCTGTAGCGGAGTGCCAGTTCCAGTGCTCGCTGCGCGAGGCCGACGCCGCGGGCGGCGACGTTGACGCGCCCGAGTTCGAGCGCGTCCATCATCTGCCCAAAGCCCTTGTTGAGACCGGCCTCTTCGCCGCCGAGGATGTTCTCGGCCGGGCACTTGTAGCCGTCGAACACGAGCTCGGTCGACTCGACGCCCTTGTAGCCCATCTTCTTGATCTGTGGCGGAACGTTGAAGCCGGCGTACTCACCGGTGTTCTCGGCGACGCCCGGCTCCTTCTCGGCGATGAAGCAGGTCAGGCCCTTGTGCTTCGGCTCGGCGCCGGGGTCGGTCCGCACGAGCACGAACACGAGCCCTGAGCGCAGGCCGTTCGTGACCCACATCTTCGTGCCGTTGATCTCGTAGTTCTCGCTGTCCGGGAGCTTCTTGGCGGCGGTCTTGATCGCCGCGACGTCGGATCCGAGCTCAGGCTCGGAGAGGGAGAAGGCGGCGCGGAGCTCGCCGGTCGCCATCTGCGGGAGGTACTTCTGCTTCTGCTCCTCGGTGCCGAACTTCATCAGCAGATACGACCCGATGAAGTGGGTGTTGACGATGCCGGAGATGCTGATCCAGCCGCGGCTCAGCTCCTCGACGATCATCGCGTACGTCGTCAGATCCAGGCCCATTCCCCCGTATTCCTCGGGGATCGTGACACCGAACAGGCCGAGCTCCTTCATCTGCTCGACGATCGGCTCGGGAAATGCGTCCTCGTGGTCGTAATGCTCGGCGTTCGGGAGGATCTGCTCATCCGCGAACTGGTGGACCATCTCGCAGATCGCCTTCTGCTCGTCGGTCTTATCGGTATAGGGAGTCTCAGCTAGGGCCATGCGGCGAGCGTAACAAGAGTCCGGCGGCATGGACTGTGGCAGGGGGCGGATCTTGAGGTGTGGGATCCCACGGTTCCCGGGCCTTTGCGGGGTGTGTCGGAGTCGAAACGGCGCATCGAGGGGGGTGAATCGGGGGGCCTCTGGGCCTCCAGTCCCCTATAGGGCACTTTTCTCCCATAGATGCCGCGGTCGAACAGATCGCCAGCGGCCAGAACGGCAATGTCACACGGGCGCAACTGGTCGCCCTCGGACTCACGAACAAGGCGATCGTCCACCGAGTGCGTACCGGGCGGCTGTTTCATGTCTACAAGAACGTCTACTCCGTGGGGCGCCCGCCACGCACCCCGCTCGAATGGGCCACCGCCGCCGTCCTGGCGTGCGGCTCCGGTTCCGGCCTCACGGGTCTCGCCGCGCTCGCAGCCTGGGGCCTGCAACCCGCGTGGCGTCCGCCTCCCTTCGATGTCTCCGTCCCGCGCGACGTTCGGATCAGGGGCGTCAACGTCCGCCAGAACCGCGGTCTCAGCGAAGGAGATATCCGCTGGACGCTCAACACCCACGTGACCGCACCCGCCCTTGCCCTCCTTGACTCCGCCACCAGCCTCGACGTCAAGGCCCGGGCACGGGCCGTCAATGACGCCAGGAACAGGTCGCTGATCAGCCTCGAAACGCTCGCCGAGACACTCGACCGCTTCCACTGGCACCGTGGCCGCCGCCTCCTGCTCCCCTTCGTCGAGCGCGACTCCGGCCCCACCGACTCGGGGTTCGAGGACGACATGTTCCCGTTCTTCGTGCGCTACGGGTTCCCACTCCCGGAGACGAACGTTCACGTGGCCGGCCACCGCGTCGACATCCTGTTCAGAGCCGAGAAGGTCATCATCGAGTGCGACGGCTGGATCTATCACCGCAGCCGCGACGCGTTCGAGGATGACCGCGACCGCGACGCGGACACACTCGAGGCGGGTCACGTGACGCTGCGCTTCACCAAGCGCCGGCTCCGGGCCCAGCCCGACCGCGAGGCCGAGCGTCTCTGGAACGTACTGAAAGCGCGGCGTTGAGAGTCGTTCAGCCGCGGGTCTCGACCGGCGGCGCGTTCGCCGCGTCGTCCTTGACGCCCTGGCTCCACGGCGACTCGGGACGCTCCTGCAGCTCACCGTCGAGCTCGAGATCAACCCGCTCGTTGAAGAAGCACACGAGGCCGGCGATCCGTGCCACCTCGTCGTAAGGCTCGCGGTAGTACCACACGACGTCACGAACGACGCTGCCGTCGCCGAGCTGCACCGAGTAGTACGACGCCGCACCCTTGTATGGGCAGCCGGTGATGGTCTCGCTGTCGACCAACTCGGCGCTCACGTCCTCACGCGGGACGTACCAGCGCGTCGGCAGGTTCGTCTCAAAGAGCGCGAGGGCGCGGGTGCTGTGCGCGAGTTCCTCACCCTCGAGCGACACGCGTACGTCCCGGTCGCTGCGCACGACATCGACGCGGTGATACGGGTCACGGGGGTGGATGAAGATCTCCTCGTCCTCCTCGTACCAGTGGTCCATCCGGTTGAAGTAGAACGCGATCAGATCCTTGATCGGTGGCGTGCCCTCGATCGGGTCGGGGTAGTACCACGCGCCGGCGTCGACGACGGTCTCGCCGACGCGGATCGTGTAGTACGAGGCCTCCCCCTTGCGCGGGCAACGTGTGTGCCGATCGGAGGACTCGAGAAACTCCGAGCGCACGTCGTCAGGCGGGAAGTAATAGACGGGCTGGTGGCCGGACTCGTGCAGCATCATGACGTCACGGCTATCCGCGATCACCTGGTCGCCGACAACGACCCGGACGCGCTTGGGCGAGGGGTCGAGATACAGGGCTCGCCCGAGCACCGGCACCTCAAAGTTGAACTGCCCCGCCGGCTGGCGGCCGAGCGGGCCGCTCCCTGACATCAGACCCATGGTCTCGAGCTTAGCGACCGGCGATCGCGGTCAACCCGCGACGACGATCCCGAGCCACACGATCGCCAACGACACCACGAAGATCGCGGCGTCAAGCGTGTGCCACGTGGGCCGGCGGCTGTGCACGGCGATCAACACGCCGACGAGCACGATGAGCCCGATCTTGACCTGAAGCGCCGAGTCGCTCCAGCGATGCAGGTGCGAGGCCATCATCGAGCCGGTGATGATGAGCACGACCACAGCGATCAGCGTGCCGACCCCGAACCGGCGGGCAGCGGCGCGAAGAACCTCCCGGTCACCGCCGCGAAGCAGCGGCACGACGACGCCCGCCAACATCAGCTGGCCCCCGACGAAGAACGCCATCGCCAGCAGGTGGACCCACAGCACCCCATTCCAGAAGTTCATCGGGCGCGATGGTGGCAGACTGCCGCCTCCATGAACTTCTCTGTCGACGTCGTCGAGGCCGCACCGGCCGATCGCCCGGCGATCGTCGAACTCGCGCGGGACGGGAGCCGCCGTCTGTGGACCTTCGGTGAGGTGGCCGATCGCAGCGCCCGGCTCGCGGGGACGCTCGCGGCCGCCGGCGTCACCCGCGGGGATCTCGTCCTGACGCTGATCGGCAACCGGCCGGAGTGGGTGCTGACGATGGTCGCCTGCTTCCGGATCGGCGCGGTCGTGCTGCCGTGTAACGAGCAGCTGCGGGCCAAGGATCTGCGCCTGCGCCTCGAGGCCGCCCATCCGGCCCTGATCCTCGCCGATGAGCGCAACCTCGGCGAGCTCACCGCGGCACAGCCCGACTGCCGGGTGCTGACGATTCCGGACGCGTCCCTGTTCGACGCCGAGCCGGCTCCGCCCGCCGACCTCGACCCGGGCGACCCGTGTCTCGTGACGTTCACCAGCGGCACGACGGGCGAACCGAACGGCATCGTCCACGGCCAGCGCTACCTCCCTGGCCAACAGCTGCAGTCCGAGCATTGGCTCGGCGCACAGCCCGGCGATCTCGTCTGGTGCACGGCGGCGAGCGGCTGGTCGAAGTCGGCGCGCAACGCCTTCATCGCGCCCTGGATCCGCGGCGCCACGGCACTCCTGCACGACGCCCGCTTCGATCCGCAGGAGCGACTCGAGATCCTCGCCCGGGAGAACGTCAACGTCCTCTGCATGGCACCGACCGAGTATCGGGTCATCGCCAAGCGAGCCGAGATCAAGCCGGTGCCGAGTCTGCGCGGACTCGTCGCCGCCGGGGAGGCACTCAATCCGGAGGTGTTGAAGGCGTTCAAGCAGACGACCGGCCTCGAGATCCGCGACGGCTACGGCCAGACCGAGACCGGCCAGCTCACCGGGATGCCGATCGGCCAGCCGGTGCGGCCGGGGTCGATGGGGCGTCCGCTCCCCGGCGTCGATCTCATCGTCGACGACGGCGAGCTCGTTCTCCGCGACCCGACCACCGATCCGACCTTCTTCGTCGGCTACCTCAGCCGCCCTGACCTCGCCGCCCCCCGCCAGACACCCTGGCACACGGGCGATCGCGTCCATCAGGACGATGACGGCTACCTCTATTTCGTCGGACGCTCGGACGACGTGATCATCTCCGCCGGCTACCGGATCGGCCCGTTCGAGGTTGAGTCGGCCCTCGTGTCACATCAGGCGGTCGCCGAGGCGGCGGTCGTGGCCGCCCCGGACGAGGAGCGCGGCGCCGTCGTCCGGGCGGTCGTGGTCCTGCGCGATGGCTACGCGCCGAGTGCTGCGCTCGCCACCGAACTCCAGGACCACGTCAAGCACGAGACGGCGCCGTACAAGTACCCGCGCATCGTCGAGTTCGCCTCGGACCTGCCGAAGACGGCGAGCGGCAAGGTGCGCCGCGCCGCCCTCCGCGATCAGTAGCGCCTACGCGACGACGAGCGCACCCTTCATACCGGCCGCCTCATGGCCCGGGATCGGGCAGAAGAACGTGTATGTGCCGGCCTTGGAGATGTTCACCTTCAGGGTCGCGGTCTTCCCCGGAGCGATGCTGCTCGTGCTCACCGGACCCGACGGCGTATCGACGGTCAGCGCGTGGGTCACAGCACCGACGTTCTTGACTGTGATCGTGATCTCTCCCGTGTGCGGCACCTTTGGGCCCGCCGGGGTGATCTTGAACTCGGACTCGTTCAGCGTGAGCCCGCCGCCCCCGGACGGCGCCGCCGTGGTGGAACTGGCGGCGGCCGCGGTACTGCTCGAGGCCGCCGCCGACGAGGTGGAGGACGACGAGGACGATGAGCCGCAACCGGCGAGAACTGCGGCGATCAGGAACGGGGCAATGGCTGCGAGGCGCTTCATAGTGACTCTCCGGTTTTCGGGTTCAGCCGAAAGGACGCCGGGAAGCCGTCAAACTTTCCCGCTAGTCTGAAAGTGCATGATCGAGATTCGGCCGGCGATCGGAATCTGTACAAGCCTCGAGTTCGCCCGGTGGGGGGTGTGGGATCAGCGCGCCGCCCTGCTGCCGTGGGGCTACGTCACCGCGATCCAGCGCGTCGGCGGCCTCGTGATGATGATCGCGCCGGACCCCGTGCTCGTCACCCATCCCGACGAGATGCTCGACCACCTCGACGGACTCATCCTCTCCGGCGGCGCCGATATCGACCCGTCGTCGTATGGGGCCAAGCCGCATCCGGAAACGAAACGCACGGTGCCCGAACGGGATCAGACCGAGATCGCGCTCGTCCGCGGCGCGCTCGAGCGCGACATGCCCGTCCTCGGCATCTGCCGCGGGATGCAGCTGCTCAACGTAGCGCTGGGCGGAACGCTGCACCAGCACCTCCCCGATCTCGTCGGACACGAGGACCACCGGCGCAACCCCGGCAGCTTCGACAACTCCGACCATGACGTCCATCTCGATCCGGGATCGCTCGCCGCGCGGGCAGCCGGCGAGGAGGTGCACGTCACCAAGAGTCACCACCATCAGGCCGTCGACGAGATCGGCGAAGGTCTGATCGTGACGGGCCGATCGCCCCTCGACGGCCTCGCCGAGACGATCGAGGTGCCCACCTGCCGGTTTGCGCTCGGGGTGCAGTGGCATCCCGAGGCCGACCAGGAGAGCCGCGTGATCGGTGCGCTTGTCGAGCAGGCGCGCCAGTACCGCGACGCGCGTCAGTCAGGCGACGCGCGCCAGTCAGCTGCGGCCTAGCACCGTCGGCTCGGCGTAGCCCGCGTCTCGGACAGCCCGGGTGACATCGCTCGCGTGGGCGTGGCTGCGCGTCTCCAGGACGAGCTGGACCGCAGTCTCGCGCACATGGAGTTCAACGCCCTCACGGATGTGCTGGACGTCCCGGAGGTTGCCCCCCTTCTCGGCGACGAGCGTGAGCAGTCGGGCCAGCGACCCCGGCCGGTCCGAGAGCCGCGCGAGCAGCACGAGCCGGCGACCCGCCTCGCTCTCGTGTCGCCGCGTGAGGTCGGTGAGCAACCCCGAGTCAACGTTCCCGCCTGACAGGACGACTGCGGTCGTCCCGTCGAGGTGCGGCGCCACCCGCCCAGCGAGGAGCGCGGCCACGCCGACGGCGCCCGCGCCCTCGACGACGAGCTTGGCGCGCTCGAGCAGGAACACCATCGCCTCGGCGACCTCGTCCTCGCCGACGACGATGACCTCGTCGACCCAGCGGCGAATGAGAGCGAGCGTGAGGTCCCCTGGCCGCTTGACGGCGATCCCGTCGGCGATCGTCAGCGCGGAGCTCACGGCCACCGGCAGCCCCTGAGCGAGCGAGGCCGGGTACGGCGCGCACGTCTCCGCCTGGACGCCGATGACCTTGAGGTCGGGCCGCTCGGACTTCAGCGCGATCGCGATCCCGCTGATGAGACCGCCTCCGCCGACGGGAACGATCACGCGCGCCAGGTCCGGCACCTGCGCGAGCAGTTCCACTCCGATGCCGCCCTGCCCGGCGATCACATCCGGATCGTCGAACGGGTGGACGAACGCGAGACCGCCGTCGTGGGCGCGCTCACGCGCGATGGCGAACGCTTCGTCGACCGTGCCGGGGGTGAACCGCACCTCGGCTCCGAGCGCCTCGGCGGCCTCGACCTTGGCGATCGAGGCCCCCTGCGGCATGAACACCTCGCAGGGGATCCCTCGCGCCTTCGCGGCATAGGCGACCGCCTGGGCGTGGTTGCCCGCACTTCCGGTGACGACGCCACGGGCGCACGCGTCACCGAGCGCGGCGATCTTGGCCAGCGCCCCGCGGAGCTTGAACGAGCCCGTCCGCTGAAGGTTCTCGGCCTTCAGGACGACGGTCGAACCGCATCGGCCGGAGAGCGTCTGCGAGGTGAGGACGGGCGTCTCCCTGACGACACCAGCCCCCGCGGCCATCGCGCGTCTGATGTCGGCCGCGGTCGGCCGATCGTCCGCGACGTTGCCCGACCTCGCCGATTCGATCTCAGTCGCCAACCGCCACCACCGCGTCGATTTCCACCTTGGCGCCGAGTGGCAGAGCGGCGACGCCGATCGCGACCCGCGCCGGCGGGCTTGACTCGAAGAACGAGCCGTAGACCTCGTTGACCTCCGCGAACGTCGAGATGTCGGTCAGGTAGACCGTCATGCGCACGGCATCACCGAGATTCGCGCCGGCGGCGCTGCACACAGCGGCGAGGTTCTCAAGACACCGTCCCGCCTGCTCGCCCGCGGTCGTGCCGGTGAGTTCACCGGTGCGCGGATCAAGTCCGACCTGCCCCGAGCAAAACAGCAACTCACCGCTGCGAATCGCATGCACGTACGGCCCAACGGCCGCCGGGGCATCCGACGCGGTAACCGGCTCGCGCGAGGTTGGCAATTGGTCTCCTCTCTTCGTGGCTCTCCGAGGGCCGAGGGTACTCGCAGATCGAATGGGTAGCCTCCAAGCCAATGCCCAACCGTCTCGCGAATGAGACCTCGCCGTACCTGCTCCAGCACAAGGACAACCCGGTCGAGTGGTTTCCGTGGGGCGAGGAGGCGTTGACGCGTGCCCGCGAACACGACCGGCCGCTGCTCGTGTCGATCGGTTACTCGGCGTGCCACTGGTGTCACGTGATGGAGCGCGAGTCGTTCGAGGACCCGGAGATCGCCGCGCTCATGAACGAGCGCTTCGTTCCGATCAAGGTCGATCGCGAGGAACGCCCGGACATCGATGCGATCTGCATGGACGCCTGCCAGCGCATGACTGGCCAGGGCGGCTGGCCGCTGAACACGTTCCTGACCCCGGAGGGCGTGCCGTTCTACGCCGGCACGTACTTTCCGCCGGAGCCGCGGCACGGCCTGCCGAGCTGGCGGATGCTGCTCGAGGGCATCGCCGACGCGTGGGAGCACCGTCGCGTGGAGATCCGCGAGCAGAGCGATCAGATCGTGCAGTCGCTGGGGTCCACCGCGCGGCTCCAGCCCTCGCCCGATCCGATCCAGGACGAGCTCCTCGATCAGGCGGCGACCGCGCTGCGCAGCTCCTTCGATGCGCGCAACGGCGGCTGGGGCGGCGCGCCAAAGTTCCCGGCAGCCTCGACCATCGAGTTCCTGCTCGCCCGGGGCGAGCACGAGATGACGCTCGCGACGCTGCGCGCGATGGCGAGCGGCGGCATCTACGACCAGGTCGGCGGGGGCTTCTCCCGGTACGCGGTCGACGCCACCTGGACGATCCCGCACTTCGAGAAGATGCTGTACGACAACGCCCTGCTGGCGCGGGCCTACCTCCACGGGTGGCAGGTATCCGGCGACGAGCGCATGCGCGAGGTGTGCTGCGAGACGCTCGACTGGGCGTTGCGAGAGATGCGCGGCCCGGAAGGCGGGTTCTGTGCCGCCCTCGACGCCGACTCGGAGGGCGTCGAGGGGAAGTTCTACGTGTGGACCGACGAGGAGCTCCGAGGCGCGCTCGGGGAGCTCTACGACGATGCGGTGGCGTACTTCCGTCCGCGG
Source organism: uncultured Solirubrobacterales bacterium (assembly GCA_963850335.1). Classification (GTDB taxonomy): domain Bacteria; phylum Actinomycetota; class Thermoleophilia; order Solirubrobacterales; family Solirubrobacteraceae; genus Palsa-465. The sequence continues at coordinate 42,291 of CAWKKY010000010.1, forward strand.
CCGTTTGAGGACGCGCTCGTACTCGAGGCGCGCGGGCCCAGGCCGGAGCGACTGCCGGAGATCCGCTGCACGCTGTACGGCGCTCGCTCGGCGCGGGTGCGACCAGGGCTCGACGACAAGCGGCTGACGTCATGGAACGCGCTGATGATCAGCGCCCTGGCGGAGACCGGCGCCGCGCTGAACCGCGCTGAGTACATCGACGCGGCCACGACGTGCGCGGAGTTCATCCTCAGCGAATTGCGCGATGCGGACGGTCGGCTGCTGCGGACGTGGAAGGATGGGCGCGGACGGATCGACGCCTACCTCGAGGATCACGCGTACCTGCTCGACGCGCTCGTGACCCTGTACGAATCGACGTTCGATCCACGCTGGTACCACGAGGCGACGGGCCTCGCCGACACGATGATCGCGCGCTTCTCGGACTCCGAGCTCGGTGCGTTCTTCACGACCGCCTCGGATCACGAACCGCTCGCCGCACGCCGTAAGGACCTCGAGGACTCGCCGATCCCGTCCGGGAACTCCGCCGCGGCGCTCGGATTGTTGCGGCTCGCCCTCCTCTCCGGAGAGGGCAAGTACGAGCGCCACGCACTCGGCGTACTCCACCTGCTGTTCGCGATCGCGGTGCGCCACCCGCAGGCGTTCGGTCGCCTGCTGCTCGCCGCGGACTTCTACGTCGCGCCGGTGCGTGAGGTGGCGATCGTGGGGCCGGACCCGGCGCCGCTCCTTGACGTCGTGCGCGGTGCATACCGTCCGCACCTGGTCCTCGCGGCGGCGCCCGGGGACGGCGTGCCGCTGCTCAAGGACCGCACCCCGGTTGACGGACGCGCTGCCGCCTACGTGTGCGAGCACTTCGTCTGTCAGGCGCCGGTGACGACGCCGGAGGAGCTGGCCGCCTCGCTCTAGGCGGCCCCGGGTCTCCTAGGCGAGGGCGATGAAGACGTCCTCGACGTAGGCGTCGAGTCCCCGCTTGTCGGTGGGAAACGCCGTCTTCACGGTCTTGCCGTGAAAGCGGCTGACGATCTCGTAGTAGGGCGAGCCGTCATCGAACCGGTGGAACTTCAGCGCCTTCCCGTAGTGCTTCGCGAGGCGCCGCAGACCGCCCTTGGTGAAGATGCGGTTCCCGTCCGACAGGCGGAAGTGGGCGTCATGCGGACTGGCAATGACGAACTCGCGCACGGTGTGCGGGGGATCGATGAGGCGGTAGACGTCGAAGATGATATTCGCGCTGTCGGAACCGTAGGTGAGCGTGCCGAGCGCGTTCTCGGCGTTCGGGCGGCCGAGTTTCCGCGTGACCTGGGCTCGCGTCATCCCGAGCTCGACACCATTCGCGCCTCGGCCGACCGTGATCACGCCAGAGGTGATCGTGTGCGCGCTCGCGGGCGCCGCACACCACAGCAGACCGATGAGAACCGAGAGCGCCGCGCAGCTTCTCACAGCACCGGCAGATAGCGCTCGAGCTCCCACGGAGTCACCTGGACGCGGTAGTCCTCCCACTCCTGGCGCTTGATCTCGATGTACCGGTTGAACGTATGCTCGCCGAGCGTCCGCAGCACGAGCTCGGACTGGGCGGTGAGCTCGATCGCCTCGCCGAGCGTCTCCGGCAGCTGATCGATCCCGAGCCGACGCCGCTCCTCGGGGCTCAGGTGATACAGGTTCTTCTCCATCGGATCGGGAAGCTCGTAGCCGTGCTCGATACCCTCGAGCCCCGCTTGGAGCAGCACCGCGAACGTGAGGTATGGGTTGCACGCCGGATCCGGGCACCGCAACTCCATCCGCGTCGCCTTCTCCTTGCCCGGGTGGTAGAGGGGAACCCGCACGAGGGCCGAGCGGTTGCGCCGTGACCACGCGACGTACACCGGCGCCTCGTACCCGGGCACGAGCCGCTTGTAGGAGTTGACCCACTGAGCGAAGATCGAGCAGATCTCCCGGGCGTGGCGGAGCTGACCGGCGATGAACGCCTTGCCGACGTCCGAGAGGAAGTACTGGTCATTTGCGTCGTAGAAGGCGTTCTGGTCGCCCTTGAAGAGCGACTGATGGGTGTGCATCCCGCTGCCGTTCTTGCCGAAGAGGGGCTTCGGCATGAAGGTCGCGTGGAGGCCGTACTTCATCGCGTATTCCTTGACCGTGATCCGGTAGGTCATGCAGTCGTCGGCCATCTTCAGCGCATCGGCGTAGCGCATGTCGATCTCGTGCTGGCTCGGCCCGACCTCGTGATGGGTGTACTCGACGTGGATCCCGAGCTGCTCGAGCGCGAGCACGGTCTCGCGCCGCAGGTCCGAACCGGCGTCGAGCGTCGTGAGGTCGAAATACCCACCCTCGTCGAGCACCTCGGTCGACTTGGAGTCCCGGAAGTAGAAGTATTCGAGCTCGGGACCGACGTTGAACATGTCAAAGCCCATCGCGCGAGCCCGCTCGAGGGCGCGGTGGAGGATGTACCGGGGATCACCCTCGTAGGGCGTCCGCTCGGGCGTCTGAATGTCGCAGAACATCCGAGCCGTTCCCTGCTCCTCCGGACGCCACGGCAGTACCGCGAACGTGTTGGGGTCCGGCATCGCAATCATGTCGGACTCCTCGATCGGGTTAAAGCCCGTGATCGAGGAGCCGTCGAAGCCCATGCCACCCTCGAACGCGTCCGCGAGCTCCGTCGCGTTGATCGAGAACGCCTTGAGCTGGCCGAGGATGTCCGTGAACCAGAGCCGGACGAAGCGAATGTCCCGCTCGGCCACGATGGCGGTGACGTCGTCGGCGGTGAGGGGTCGTGCGGTGTCCGTCATGAGGCGCTGGTTGGGCTCATCGTCGGCGGAACGTTACTTGCTTGCCCCGATCCCATCGGTGGTCCTATGCTCGCAGGCGTGTCCTGCCGACTTGCGCTCCTCGCCACCGCAGCCGCGTTGGCCGCCTGCGGCGCCTCGGGTAGCGGGTCGAGCTCCGCCTCCGGACCGGTGTGCGGGCCCGCCTCGGCAACGACGCTGGCCGCTGGACCGCAGGGCCGCGTATACGCGTCAGGCGGTAGCGCCTACGGCTGCGCTGCGGGCGGGCACGGGCCGATCCGGCTCGGCGGCCGGCGCAGCTGCATCAACAGCTCCCTGGTCGGTCCGGTCACGGTCCGCGGCACGTTCACCGCCTACGGGTTGGAGACGTGCGGCGTCGACACGGGCTCGACGGTGATCGACGTTCGCCGGCTCACCGACGGGACGCAGGTCCGGAGCGCTCCCGCGTCCGGACCGCTCGGACCAGAGTCCTACACGGCTGTCAACCGTCTCGTGTTGGCGAAGAGCGGGTCGGTTGCGTGGATCGTCTCGACGAGCTCGCTCGCGGCGCATCGCCGCGGCATCGAGGTCCGTCGAGGCGACGCGCACGGTACGGCGCTGCTCGACTCGGGCGCGACGATCGCGGTCCATTCGCTGCGACTGACCGGCTCGACGCTGCACTGGCGCCACGGCGGCCAGGCGCGCACGGCGTCGCTGCACTAACGACGGGAGAGGGTGGGTCGGACGGTGGGCCGCTCGGCCGGTTGCGCTAGACCCCGGCCGGCTCGCGGCGACGCAGCCAGCGCTGGGCCCAACGCTCGAGCTCGGCGAGCGCCGGCTCAAGCTCACGCCCCATCCGGGCCAGCCGGTACTCGACGCGGAGCGGTGGGCCTGAGATGACCGTCCGCTCGACGATGCCCCGTGCCTCGAGCTCCTTCATCCGCTCCGAGAGGAGACGGTCTGAGAGCTCGGGCACGGCCGAGGCGATTTCGGAGAAGCGGAGCGGGCCGTCCATGAGGACGCGAAGGATCGCGCCCGTCCAGCGACGTCCCACGAGCTCAACGGCCTCGTGGTAGAAGGGGCAGCATCCCGGGGCCGGCGTCGTGCCGTCAGAGGTTTCCTCACGCGAGCACATTGCTCAGCCCGGGACTCTACGCTGCTTGCAGGGCTCGCGACACCTCGCGGGACCCGTCGACGGGAACTTCTCCCGCGACGTTGATCATGGCCGCAAAGCTCTCGAGCGACACGGCTGCGATTGCCTCCAGAATCTGCTCGTCATCCCAGCCGGCCTCGCGGGCCTCCTCGTGGAGGTGCATCGCCGGACGGCCGCCTTCAAGCAGGGCTTGGAGGTAGTGCAGGAGCGCCTCCTCACGGGGATCGCGAGAGAGGAACTTGCGCGCCAGAGCGACCTCGTCGAGCGCCAGCCCGGCGGCGCGAGCCGCCCGGGAGTGCATCTCGATCCCAGGGGCTGAGCCGTAGTGCTCAGACACCGCGAGCGCGATCCGTTCGAGCGTCGCGAGGGTGAGCTTGCCGTGGCGCAGCTCGGAGCGGAACCGTGCGTAGGCCCGAAGCGCAGCCGGCGAGCCGGCGAGAACGCCCAGGAAGTTCGGCAGCTGCCCGCCCGTGGCAAGGGCGCCACGCAGCACCGGCACCGACTTCTCGGGCGCCGTGAGATCGTCGTGAATCTGAAACCTGCTCATTGATGTCTTCATTTGACCACCAGTGGGGCCGTATGGGTAGGAGAAGCTGTTCTCCGCCCATCCCTTTACTTTCGAGACCTGCTTACGGTTGATAAGTCTACCGGCGGGCCGACGATCGCACAAGAGCGTTGCTAAGGGCGGATCCTGCGAGCGGGCCTGCCGACCTGGGGTGTTCGCCCCGTCGAATCGACGCGCTCTACTTCTTATACGAGCGCGGATAAACGCCCGATCATCGGGATTTCGGAGATCTGTAAGGCCGCGGCTCCGCAGCCCGGAATGAGCGTGAAAAGTGCTCTTAGCCCACGCGGAGGCGGACGGCCGTCCCGCCGGGGTGCCGGTGAGCACCGTGATGCGCGATCGTCAGCTGGCGCTGGGCGCCGCCGCTGCTCGGATGCGTGATCGTGGCCGCGTGCGAGCTGGTGGCGGCGACGAGCACGAGGATGAACCCGAGCATGACCGCCCACATCGCGGCCCGGTCCGGTCGGAAGCCCTCTCGCTCATGCGGACGGCGCGCCGGGCGGCGACGCTGTGTCGTCGTGCTGTAGCGCTCCGAGCCCCGGCCGCGAATCGTGACCGTGCGCCGGCCGGTGGCGCCTGACGCGGGCATCACTGCGTGCGGTTCCGCCGTCTGGGAGGCGCGCTCGGAGTCGAACGGCAGGGAGGCATGTGGCGAAAGCTCAGTGGCGACGACGGGGCGCGAAGTCGACCGGGGCGCGGCGCTCGCGCGGGGCGCAGCGCTCGCGCGGGGCCGGGCTGAGCCCGGAGGTTCTGCGGCTGTGCGCGGCGCGGTGGTGGCCCGGGGCTCGGCTGGGCCCGAAGTGCGACGGGCGCGCGGCCGTGGGGTGAAATCGAGTTCGACCGTCACGTCGGCCATCGAGGCCAGGCGGACGTGGGGCGGGCGGATGGCGCGCCCGGCGCCATCACGAGGCAGGCGCGCGGTCCGCTCCGAGGTAGCGCGACTCGTCCGGCTCTCGACCGGACGCCGGTATTCGCCTGTTTCTGGGTCCTCATCCCCGCGGTATGTGCGCCCCGGGGTGACTGATACGCCTGCTCGTGGCATAACCGTCCTCTTTCTGGTGCTTGCGGGGTTAGCTGACGGGCTCGCACCGAAAGAGCGGCGCTACGCGTAAAGCGCGATTAGCCCCAACAACCTGGGTCCCCCGCTTCCTTCACTCCGGCGCCCGTGGGCGACGGCAATGGCGGGAATTCAGCTGTACGGGAGCGGGACTGTACCAATACCTGCGGATGCAGGATCTTTTGCACAGACGTCGACGGCCGATGAGGCCGCTACGTGCAGACTTTTTCGCCGGCGCTACTGGCGCCCGGCGACCTTGGCCACGAACGAGGCCACGTCCTGCGCCTGCTTGCCCTCGACGATCTGCGCGGGCATGTTGCCCTGACCGAGGCACTGTTCGGCGGCGTTTGACCCCGGGTCCTGCAGGCACCCGTTGTTGATCGTGTTGAGCACGAGGCCGTACGGCGGCTTGAGCGTGTCCAGGTCCGGCCCGACCTTGCCGATGGCATTGGCCGCCGCCAGGGTGTGGCAAACGCCGCAGTTCTGACCGAACAGCTCGCGCCCCTGCTTCTGATCCGCGTTGAGCCTCAGGCCCGCGTATTGACTGCTCGCGTTGGCGTGGTTACCGCTGAGGAACGCGAGCGGCACGACGGCGCCGAACCCGATGTAGATCACGATGAACACGATCCACGCAAACCGGCTCGTCCGCCCCGATTTCCCCTGAAGCGCCGCCCGAGCGCCGCCCAATCCGCCACGGATCGCGACGAAGAACAGGACCAGGGCGAGAACAACCCAGAATCCGAGAAACAGGAACGTTGCTAGCACGGCGCGGGCACCTTACCGTGAACCGCCCCTGTTTGGTCGTCTGAGGGGGTCTTTCCTGCCGCACAGACCGCCCCTTTCGCCCTCTGCCGACCACCCGGCTGCCCATTGCACCAGCTCATCGTCGCCTTCCTGACGCAAAGCTCATCACCGGCGGCGCCACGGCACGGAAATCGTCGACCTCGGCCTCTGTCTCACGAGCCTCCGCCGCAGCGCCCACGCGCTGCTCGGCCCGACCGATCCGCACTTGCTCGTCAAGCATCGAGAAGTCCTTGACCTCGGCGAGCAGCCGGTCCGGAGCGGCGATCGAGTCGACTCGGTCGACGAGCACGTTGATGATTCCGCCGGCCGCCGAGAACTTCTCCAGCTTGCCCTCGATCAACATCAGCGGCTCGGTCCGCACCGTGAGCCGATTTCGCTCGTACACCTGCGCCGGGACGATGAGGTTGATCGTCCCGAACTCATCCTCAAGTAACACGAACACGATCCCGTTGGCCGTGCCGGGTCGCTGGCGCGCAACCACGAGTCCCCCAGCCCGGACCCGCGATCCATGCGGAAGCACCTCGAGCTCCTCGCTTGACACCGTCCCCGCGGGCAGCCGCTCTCGGAGCAGCGACATCGGGTGAGCATGGACGGTCACGCCGGTCGTCCCGTAGTCGGCGAGCATCGACTCCCACCGCGAGAGCTCTCTGAGCTTCGGCGGGGCCGGCAGATCGAGCGGCAGGGCCAGCTGTGTCCCCCCCGGCACGTTCTTGCCCGGCGTCGCGACCCCGAGCTGCCACAGCGCGATCCTCCGGGCGGAGATGTGGGGACGCGCGGTGGCGTCAGTGACGTCGTCCGCCTCATCGACGAGCGAGTCACACGCACCTGACCATGCCAGCAGCTCAAGCGAGGGCGCGCCGGCGCCCGCCCGTGATGCCAGGTCCGACAGCCCCCGGAAGCGCCCAGCCGCCGTCCGAGCCGCAACAAGATGTCGGATTTCGTGCTCACGAACGCCCCGGACATAGCCGAGCCCGATACGGACCCGATCAGGCCGGACCCCGTCTCCCGACGACTCCATCTCGCATTCGGCATCGCTGTCGTTGACATCCGGTGGCAATACCTCGATCCCCCGGCGCTGCGCCTCGTGGATGAGCGCGTCGGGTGGATAGAAGCCCATCGGCTGCTCGTTGAGCAGGGAGCAGAGGAACTCCGGGCCATAGTGCACGCGCAGCCACGTCGACTGGTACGCGAGCAGCCCGAACGCCGCGCCGTGCGCCTTCGGAAACCCGAAGCCGGAGAAACCCTGGACCATCGCGAACACCCGCTCGGCCAGCGCCTCATCGACGCCGTGCCGTTTCTGCGCTCCGGAGACGAAGCGCCGGTGGTAGGCCTCGATCGCCGCCTCCGATCGCTTTCGGCTCATCGCCCGGCGCAGACCCTCGGCCTCACCCGGCGAGAACCCCGCGAACGCGATCGCGACCTCCAGCACCTGGTCCTGGAAGATGATCGTCCCGAGCGTTTCACCGAGGACCGGCTCGAGCGAGGGATGCTCGTAGGGCACCCGATAGCTCGGGTCGACCCGAAGTCGTTGCCGCCGCTCGATATATGGGTTGACCGCGCCCCCCTGAATCGGACCAGGTCGAACGATCGCCACCTGCACGGTGATGTCCTGGAGGGTCTCGGGACGCGTTCGCCGCAACGATTGCATCTGGGCCCGGCTCTCGATCTGGAACACGCCTGTCGTGTCCGCCTCCTGAATACAGGTGTATGTGTCGGCGTCGTCATAGGGGATCCGAGAGAGATCGATGCGTTCGTTCCGAGTCGCGGCGATCATCTCGACCGTCCGCTCGACCGCCGAGAGCATTCCGAGCCCGAGCAGATCGATCTTCAGGAACCCGGCGTCCGAGCAGGAGTCCTTGTCCCAGTGTGCGATCTGCCGGCCCTCCATCGCGGCGGGCACGATCGGGCAGCAATCGATCAGCGGACGCGTCGCCACGATCATCCCGCCGGAATGCTGCGAGAGATGGCGCGGCAGACCATGCGCCTCGGCAGCAAGCCGAGCCAGCCACCGCCAGCGGCCGCCCCGCCCACGCGCTGAGTCCGATCCTGATCCCGATGATCCCGGCCGGCCGCGATCCCGGCGCGGATCCGGAGACGGCGGCGGTGGGTCGTGAAAGTCCCGCGCCTGGACCGGGCGGTCGGTGACCTCCGCGAACTCCTCGCCGAGGTCGACGCCGAATGCGCTCTCGATGTCACGCGCCACATGCCGGGCGTCCCATCCCTCACTGCTTCTCGCGACCCGCTCGATCTCGCCCGCCGGCAGGCCGAGCGCTTTGCCGAGCTCACGAATCGCGCCGCGCGCTCGATAGGTAGGAAACGCGGCCACGAGCGCGGAACGATCACGTCCGTATCGCTCGTGGATGCGCGGAATCAGCTTCTCCCGAATATCCCGCGGGAAGTCGAGGTCGATGTCCGGCAGCGAGGTCAGCTCCTCATTGAGGAACCGCCCGATCATGAGCGCGTTCTCGACCGGGTCGACATGCGAGAGACCGGTGAGATAGCAGACGATCGAGGAGACGCTCGATCCCCGGCCCCGGCCGGGTGGCAGCAATGCGCGGGCGCTGTCGGGACCGCGAACCTCAGCCGCCACCTCCCGAGAGAGCTCAAGCAGGTCGTGATGCAGTAGGAAGAAGCCGGGCAGATCAAGTGTCTCGATGATCCGCAGTTCCTCCTCAAGGCGCCCCTGCGCCGTACTGCGCAGCTCGCTCGGCCTGCCTGCATAACGATCTCGTAGCCGTGCGTGGCACAACTCGTTCAGCGCGCGCATTGCCTGGTCATCCTCGGCACCGGGATACCGGTAGCCGAGATCGCTGCCGAGGTCGAACCGCAAACGATCGGCAACCGCGACTGACTCGGCCACGGCGTCCGGATGCTCGGGAAAGCGTGCCGCCATCGCATCCGGCGCGGCCAGGACATGACTGAAGTTGCCCCGGCGCTCGGGTTCTGAGGCGTCCAGCGTGGTGTGCAGTCGGATGGCCACGAACGCGTCCTGCAGGGGAGCGCGAGAGCGCGCATGAGCGTGGACGTTCCCGGTCGCGACGGTTGGCACCCCGAGTTGCCCCGCCAGCCTCGCAAGCTGGCGGTTGCGCGCACGGTCGTCTTGGAGAAACGGCCGTTGGAGCTCGACGCGCAGACGCTCGCGTCCAAAGCTGTCGAGCAGCCGGCGCAGCGTGAACTCGTCATGGACGCCGCGCAGAGCGCACCCACTGAGGCAGACGAGTCCCGCCCCGTGCTCGAGCACTGTCGTGAGCGGGACCCATGGCTGCGAGGGCGGTCCGGGCTTTTCCCGCGTGTCCGCATGCGCGCGAGTCAGGATTCGGCAGAGGTTCGACCAGCCCGTGGCATCCTCGACGAGCAGCGTGATGTGCCGCCCATCCTCGAGGTCGATCTCGGCCCCATGGATCGGGCGCAGACCAAGCGCCCGCGCGGACACGGCGAACTCCATCGAGCCGGAGACGGTGTTGTGATCGGTCAGAGCGAGGGTGTCGTAGCCCAGCTCAAGCGCCGCAGGGACGAGCTCGTCCGGGAGGGAGGCACCGTCGAGGAACGAGAACGCGGAATGGCAGTGGAGCTCAACGTATGAGGACACGAACACATGTTCGCACTCCGGGCGGCGGAACCGCTCCCGCTCCTCTCCGGGCGGCGAACCGCTCCCGCTCCTCAGGGCCTCATTCAGGCCGGGGGACGCGGACCCTGGAAGTGGTCAAGTTCGTCGTCCACCGATTCCCAGTCGACCGCGGATTCCAGATACTGACGGGACGTTGGCCGGATTCCGGGATCAGCGTCGAGCGTGCCGAGCCTGATCCCCACCTTCAGCGGGTCGTCCGGATGGCGACTGAACATCGCCGAGCCGCAGTCGCCACAGAACCACTTCTCGAAGCCGCCCTCTGGACGCCACGCGCGGAGGCGGTCCTCTCCCGTCAGCACCCGGAACGAGCCTGGCTCGACCTGTCCATTGGGAGACGCAGCGGTACCTGTACGCCGCTGGCAGCGCTTGCAATGGCAATAACCGGCGGAGACGAGCGGCGAGGTCACCTCATACTCGACTGCGCCGCAGCCGCACCGACCTGTCAGCCGAAAGCTCATCGCTTTCGATCCTAACGCTGAGGCGTACAACGGAGCAGTGACGTGGTCCCGGTCCTCCAGTGTCTCTGCGCCCGGCAGATTCGCTGCCAAGCCACTGTGTCAAGCAGCCCCGGGTGTCCGCCCTGTGCTGCACCGGCGTTCCGAGCGCCACTGCTCCGTGCACGCGTAGTAACAGTGACTGACCGGATCAAGAGACCCGTAAGTCTTTACCAAGAGCAGATGAAGAGCGAGGCAGGGGAGCGTAAAGAAGGTCAGACCTGCGTGAGATCCCGTTCGGGATCGATGTGCCAGCGGGCCGCGACATCTTGAAGCCGTGGATAGAGCGACCAGCCGTCGGCGCGCTCGTCGCCGGCGTGTCCGGGGTTCGCGCCCTTGAGCGCCATGCAGCCCGTGTTGTCACCAACCGCGCGGATCTCGCGGACGTCCTGCTCGGTGAGGCGCTGCTCTGCCGGAATCGTGGCGAGTTCGGCACGCTTCTCCTCGACGGAGCGGGCGCCGTCACCCGCCTCTTGGATGAGCGTTGGCACGACGCACGCGACCGACTCATGCGCCAGGTTCCACTGAGATGCAAGCCCGATCATGGAGAGGCCGGCGCGATCAGCGATCGGCCGCATCGCATCGAGCCGGTCACGCCCGGCCTCGATCCAACCGGCCGGCCGGAACGCCCGGTGGTCGTGCGGATGCATCTCCTGCCCGGGACGGAGATCGTCAAAGAACAGGCCGCCGTAGTCGACGACACGGGTGATCACCTTGATCCGAGCGGACGCGGCAGCGCTGAGGCACAGCTCGCCGGGCCACGGCTCAAGGGGATTGAGGATGATCATCGCCCAGTCGATCAGCTCACCGAAGCGCTCAAAGCAGTCGATCAGGTCAAGGGTGAATCCGTTGGCGGGACCTGGAGCAACGCCGATCATGCTCGCAAGACCCTCCTCGCGCAGCATGTCCATGCCGTTCCACACGACCTCGTTCGTGTAGCCGATGCGATCAGGGTTATGCAGCAGCAACAGGTCGAAGTGGTCAATGCCACACCGCTCGAGGCTCCGCTCAGTGGCCATCCGCAGATAGTCCGCGTACCCGGATTCGTCACGCAGCCGCGGGTCGGTGAAGCGTGGGAAGCCCTTCGGTCCGTCGCGCTCGCCGGTGTAGAAGTCATGCCCGACGGCGCCGACGACGCACATCTCCTCGCGGGCACGACCGCCAATCGCGCGGCCCAGCATCGCGTCGGCCTCACCGGTGCCGTACACATCGGCCGTGATCACGGTCCGGATCGCGTCGTCGGGCGTGATCAGTGACAGGAAGCGCTCGTCGTCCAGGGGCGCCCCGAAGCGCATGAAGCGCCCGCCGCTCCATGTCCCGACGGCCGTATGTCCAAGGTCAGGCGTGTTGCGCGCGAGAGATCCTGCGGCGTCTGCGCCCGGCTGGGTGGAGGTCGCATCTGGCATAGACCGAGTGTAGGGCTGGAGCGAGTGCCCGACACCGCCCGTCAACGCCAGACACCGTCCGTACCGCCGCCGGCGTTTCTCCGCTCGTACCGCTGGCGTTTCTCCGCTCCTACCGCTGGCGTTTCTCCGCTCCTACCGCTGGCGCCACCACCTCCCGCTCTGGAGATCATGGAACACGGTGTCGTTGCGGCCGCTCGTCGTCACAACCTCCCAGTAGCGGCGTCGCAGGGGACGATCCGTCCACCATCGATCTTCGACGAGCCATGACTCCCGGACCGCCTCGATCTCGCGCCCCTCAACCACGTTCGGGGTTCCGCCATCGCCAGCCTCCACCGCGACCCGTACCGGAACCGATAGACGCCGTGGCCCGCTCATCCTTCGAACGGAGTCAGCACAGCCCGGCGCTCGGGGAACCGAGAACCGGGATCGACCTCAAGGATGCGCAGCGCGGCATCGGGACCAGCCGCCGCACGCGTCTGGCGGATCGCCTCACGGAGCCTCGCCGCCCGCGCCTCAGCAGGATCGTCAAGCAGCGGCCGCTGATCACTCGCCGGCGGCCCAAAGCGCTCGACGGAGAGCCGCAGCAACTCGGCGGGCGCGGGGACAAGCGCCAGCCGGGGAGTGAGCGCCAGCCGCATCCGCGCCGGATCGGCAAGCGCCTCGCGGAATACGACCTGCTCCCGCCAGGTCCCGCCCTGCTCGACAAGGACCGCCGAGAGGATGACCGACCGAAATGTCCGACTACGTCGCTCACGCCGCGCCAGCAGACGATCAATCAGGAGCGAAAGGGCGCGTTCGAGCTGTGTGCCCGACGTCGCCTCCGGAAGCTCGAGCGACTCCCGGAGGAACTCCGCCGCCGGCCGGGGACGGAGCTCGCCGTCACCACCCGTCGCGAGCTCATGAGCGAGCAGTCCGAGACGACCAAACCGATCCGCCAGGGCGGCTGGGGGGACCGCCGCCAGTTCGCCCAGTGTTTGGACACCCAACCGCTCGAGCGCGTCCGGAAGGTCCAGCAGAGACGCCCGGGCACGCAACAAAGCGACCGGCAGTGGAGCGAGATAGGCCCGCGCCTGGGCACGCGCTCGATCGGGATCGACGCGGATCGCGCCGGCACCTCCCACGACCTCTGGTCGGCGCACCCGCGCCCGCGTGGCAGCGGCGACGGCCGAGAATCTCGACGGCGCGATCCCGATCCGTGCCGGGGTTCGTAACGCCCGCCGAGTTGCCAATAGCACCCCGTCGAGCCCCCGATGCAATCGCATCAGACCGGAGGCGTCGAAGCAGACGAGCCCCGGTCGCTCGGGCTCGACCGCCGCCCCAATCGACTCAAGGCGCACGAGCAGCCGCTCCCACACGTCGGCGACACCCACCGGGTCCGGCGGCACGAGCATCAGCCGCGGACAGCGCGCCAGCGCCTCCCCAACCTGGATCCCAGCATGGACACCAAACGCCTCCGCGGCGAGCGACACCTCTCCCACCTTCTGCACGGCGCCGGGCTCGGGGGCCAGCGCAGCTGGCGTTTGCAGGAGCTCGGAACGATCGCGAGCAGCGACGGTCAACGAGAACCTCGGGAGCAGAACACAGACGACTTGGGCGACCACGAACGCATGTTCGCATGAAGGGTGGACGGAACCTTCCTGTGATCGTCGTCACACGCTTGCTACGGTGCCCCCTATGGCGCCTCCCAATCCCGTTGACCTTGCCCTGAAAGGGGCTCAGACAGTCCGCGCCTTCGGGCAGCGTATCCCCGGTGCCGGAAACGTCCTCGCCCGCTCACTCGAGGACGCGGTCAAGGGCCGGAACGTGATGATCACCGGGGCCTCGTCGGGCATTGGCAAGGCGGCCGCGCTTGAGATCGGCCGCGCGAGGGGCACCGTGCTGCTCGTTGCGCGCTCGGCGGACAAGCTCGAGGAGGTCGGCCGTGAGGTCGAGGCCCTCGGCGGCAACGCGTACGTCCATCGCGCCGATCTCACCGACTTCGATGACATCGACCGGATGGCCAACGAGGCGCTCGAAATGCACGGGAGCGTTGACGTGCTCGTCAACAACGCCGGCAAGTCAATTCGCCGCTCGGTCAGCCGGGCGTATGACCGCTTCCACGATTATCAGCGGACGATGCAGCTCAACTACTTCGCGTCGGTCAAGCTGATCCTCGATCTGCTGCCGACCATGCGTGACCAGGGGTCCGGTCACATCATCAACATCTCGACGATCGGACTGCAGACGAACACCCCTCGGTTCTCTGCGTACCTTGCGTCGAAGGCGGCGCTCGATGCGTTCTCACGTTCGATCGCGCCGGAGGTGATCGGCGACGGCGTCCACATCACGACGGTGTACATGCCGCTCGTCAAGACGCCGATGATCGCGCCGACGAAGATCTACGACCGCTTCCCGACGCTCACCCCGGAAGAGGCCGCGGAGATGATCACCGACGCGATTCGCAAGCGGCCAAAGCGCGTGGCGACAACGCTCGGGAACATCGGCCAGCTCGGGTACGCGATCGCGCCGGGCGCCCAGGACCTCGTCGTCAACCGGGCTTACAAATTGTTTCCGGAGGGCGACGGCAAGCCGCAGATCGCGGAGCCGACGCCGGAGCAGCGGGCGTTCGCCCGGGCGACGCGCGGCGTGCACTGGTAGGACCGCCGCAGCCGCCGGAGGGCTACACGGTCGCGCCGGCGTCGCGCATGAGGCGCCCGACGGGCACGGCGGCGAGGTGATCCGCCGCGAGCTGGCTGCGCAGCTTCTCGAGCAGCGGCAGCGAGTCCTGCGATCCGGAGATGGTCAGCTCGATGACCTCGCCGGCGTGTAGCCGGCCGAGTGAGTCGCCGTTGTCGTCGACGTGAACCGCGCCGGCGATCAGTCGTCCGCCCGCGCCGTGTGCGAGCCACCACTGGCCGACGCTCGGACCGTTTGAGGCGTACAGGAAATGATGGCTGAAGCCCATCGCGTGGAGCATCCGATGCAGCTGGGCTCGTGTCTGCATCCAGCGCAGCAGGCCGCCGGTCGGTAGCCGCGGTACGAGCCGGTCGCCGTATCCCAGGACGCCGAGATCCGACGTGGTCGGCGTGTGATCGAGTGCGAACGACGCATGGATGCCGCTGGAGGCGAGCACGCTGGCGATGCCTGGGATCTGAGCGCTCGGAGCATCGACGAGGACGCCGATCTCCGGGCGGGTCGTCTCGACCGTGGTCACCGGCTTCATGTGCACGAAGTGCGATACCAGGCTGTACGACGCGCCGGCGGTCAGCGTCCAGCCGACGATCGCCAGCGCGGCGGCCCCGGCCGTGATGGCACGGGCGGTCCGGAGCTGCCAGCGCGGCACCACCCGGGCCCGCCGCTCATCGGCGAGGATCAGCGAGGCGGTCGACGGGCGCCGGGCGAACGAGGTGTCCGGCTCGGGCCGGTGCTCGAGCGCCTTCGCCAGCGCGGGACCGAGATCCTTCTGATTGCGTACGACCTGGGCCAGCCCAAACCGCCGGAGCGCGTTGTTCGAGGCGCGAACGTGACCAACGCCGAACCCGTAGGAGATGACCGGGCAGCCGCGGATGATCGCCTCGAGCACGGTGAGGCCGGCGCTTGAATGGATCAGCGCGTCGGCAGCGGCGAGCACGTCGCCCATGCGGTCGGTGAAGCCCATCAGCCGCAGGCGCGGTTCGTCGGGGAAGCGCTTGGCGACCTCGGCACGCAGCTTGTCGTTGCGGCCGCACAGGCAGAGGACGGTCGCGTCAGGCTCGTTCTCCAGTGCCGCCTTGGTGGCACCGCAGAGGTCGCCCACGCCCCAGCCACCGCCGGAGACTGCGATCACCTTGCCTTCGGCAGGAAGGGCGAGCGAGCGCCGCGCCTCAGCGCGCGAGCGGGCGGCGAGGAACGCCGGCGACGTCGGCGGCTTGGCCCAGCGGACGCTGCCGGGTCCGGCGATCTTCTCGACCTCTTCGGCTGATTCCGGATGGGTGATGAAGTGCAGGTCAATCCCGGGGTGCGCCCAGAAGCGCAAACCGGCGAGATCGGTGATCGACGAGTAGCAGGGAACGTCGAGCTTCCCCTTGCGCCGAAGTTCGCCGAGGATCGCAGTCACGCCTGGGTACGTCGAGACGATGTAGTCCGGGTTATGCGCCTTGATCAGCCGCATCAGTCCTCGCCGGCCGAACGCGACGAGCAGCCGCTTGGCGAGCCAGCGCGTCGGCGCGAAGTTCATGAACAGCCAGTACTGAAAGTCGAACAGCCACGGGACGTAGCGGAACATGAACGCCGAGTTCTCCCGCAGCGTCTTGGTGAGGATCGGACCCATGGCGGGCAGGCCGTTGACGATCGACACCTGAGCGTCCGGGTCCTCGTCCTTGAACTCGCGCGCGACCGCACGTGCGGGGAGGTCATGACCCTCGCCGATGTCGGCGGAGATGATGAGGACCTTGCGCGGCTCGGATTCGGCGTCCGGCTCGCCGGCCGGGATGATCGCCGCCTCCTCAGCGGCCGCCTGCTTAGTCGCCTGCTCACGGCGCCAGTCGATGTAGCGCCGCACGCCCTCACGGAACGGCGTCGCCGCGGTCCAAGAAAGCTCTTCACGAGCGCGCGCGCCCGAGACGATCTTCGTCCCCAGGTCTCCGGGACGAGCGGGCATGTAGACGATCTCTGTGTTGCCGACGATCTCCTGCACGAGCTCGGCGATCTGCTTGATCGTCACGTTCTCGTCGCTGACGAGGTTGTAGACGCGGTTGGTGGCAACGTCGCTGAGGCCGAGCGCGACACCGTCAGCGAGATCCTCGACGTAGACGAATCGGCGCGACTGCATGCCGTCGCCCGACAGCGTCAGCGGCTCGCCGGCAAACGCCTTATTGACAAACGCCGGGACGACCGCCGCCTCGCGGGCTCGCGGCCCGTACGGGATCCCGAAGCGCAGGATCGTGTAGTCGATCCCGTACAGCTCCTGGTAGCTCTTGCAGTACAGCTCGCCGGCCAGCTTCGTGCTCGTGTAGAGGTGGCTCGGCGGAGGGAGCAGAGTCTCCTCGTCGACCTCGTCGGACTCCGTGTCGCTGTACACCCAGATCGTGCTCGCATAGACGATCCGCTTGACCCCGGCGCGCCGGGCCGCCTCGAGCACGGCAACTGTTCCGCGCGCGTTGATCCGCTCGGCGTCCTCCGGCGATGCATGGACGTCGTTGACGTCGGCGACCGCGGCGAGGTGCGCGACCGCGTCACAGGAATGGAGCGCCCGCTCGAGTGCCTCTCGGTCGGTGATCGAGCCGAGGACCGTTTCGACCGGTTCGGCGGAGTCCAAGTGCCACGGAGACGGGCGCAGGTCATAGATCACGGGATCATGGCCGCGCGCGCGAAGCTTGTCGACGACGTGCGATCCGATGAAGCCCGACCCGCCTGTGACCAAGACTCTCATGACTTTGGTTGCCCCTCAGGTCGGTAGTACAACGGCGGGCAGGAATGGTTTCGCGCCACCCAGTCGGAATTCGGCAGATCGACGTCGTGCTTGAGGATCCGGTGGCACGGTTCGTCGTAGACGCGGCCGGTTGAGCGCTCGAGCCAGTCGAACACGATGTACTTGTACAGGCCGGACGTCATCCCGTCCGGGAGCTCCAGCCGAGACGCGTACTGGGGGTCGAGGTGCTCCCGCGCGACGGTGTTCTTCCACGCCACGATCTCTGGCAGCCGCTCGATCTGGATGAGGCCCAGCGCCGCCGTGAACTCGCTCATCCGGAAGTTAAGACCGTGGACGTCGTAGCTCGGCTTCCCGTAGTTGCGGAACCCGCGGGCGTGCTCGATCACCTCGGGCCGGCTCGAGACGAGTACGCCGCCCTCGCCGGTGGAGATCGTCTTCGTCGCGTACAGCGAGTACACGCCCGCATCGCCGTAGGTGCCGGGGCGACGCCCGTTCCAGACGGCGCCGTGAGCGTGCGCGCAATCCTCGATCAGGAAGATGTCGTGCTCTTTGCAGTACGCCGCAATCTGCTCGGAATCGAACGCGATATGACCGCCGATGTGGACGAGGAACGCGGCGCGCGGCTTGTGCTGCTCGGCCTTCGCTTCGAAGTCGGCAAACGACATGCAGAGGTCCTCGCGGTTGCAGTCCACGAACTGCACGTCGGCGCCGGCGTTCAGCGCGGCGAGGGGCGTCGCCATGAACGTGTTGGAGGGGCAGAGGACGGTCTCGCCGCGCACGCGTGCGAACTGCAGGGCGGCCATCGCGCCGCCGGCCCAGCTCGACATCGCGACCGCGGGCACACCGTTGTGCGCTGCCCAGGCCTCCTCGAAGCGCTCGTTCATGCTCGCTTCCGACCACCGGTTGGAATCGAGCACCTCGTCGATCAGCGTGTGCAGGCGCGCGCGGTCCCGGTTGTCGAAGCCGATCGCAAACCGTGCGTAATCGGGCGTGGCAGCTGTGGAAGCAGATGACATAGGTTGAAAGTGCGACGTCGCGCCGACGCGCGAATCTGCGCGCCACCCATCGGCAGTACGCAGGCCCCGCGTGCAAGCTTTGCAGATCCTGACCGGCCCGTGGCGTGCCGGAAAGGCTCTCAGATAGGTAGGACGGTACCGAGTTCGCGCGCGCTTAGCTCCGTGAGAACCCGCTTAAGCGCTTCGGCGGTGCGGCGATGAGAGTTGCGTGCACTGTAGAAGTCGGCGTCGTGCAGGAGAATCACGTCCCCCGGGCCGAGATCCCGCGTGCTCCGGGCCGCGATGCGCTTGGGAGTGGTGAACTTCCGCCAGTCCTTCCCCCAGCGTGACCACAGCAGCGGCTGCAAACCCACCGCCCGGGCAGTGGCCAGCCCGGCCGGGCTATAGATCCCGAACGGCGGCCGGTGCAGCGTTGGCCGGCGGCCGATCGCGTCCTCGATCACCGCGCTGCCCCGGGCGAGATCGTCGGCCACCTCGCGCGCTGCGAGCCGCAGCTGCAGGCGATGGCGGTACCCGTGCAGAGCGACGGCGTGGCCGGCCGCCGTCACCTCGGCGAGCAGCGCGGGCCGGCGCTCGACCTGCTCTCCGATGACGAAGAACGTCGCGTGCGCGCTCGCGCGCGCGAGCACGTCGAGGATCGCCGGTGTTCCCTCCGGATGCGGCCCGTCGTCGAACGTCAGGGCGACACCGTCCGTCCCTGACAGTCGGCGGGGCAGACCGAGCGCGGCGGCGAAGCCGGGGACGACGGGAGCGAGCAGATGCTGGATCACGCGCGGAGATGATCGCGCCTCGCGGGAAACGTTGACCTGACGGCCGGGACGCGGCACTCTTCGCGGAGCTTTCAACCGCGGTGAGGAGCCCAGCGATGTTCGGACGCAAGCGCAAGCAACAGGAAGAGAACGTGGGCCTGGCAGGCCTCGGCACAGGCAGACAGGATCCGTTCAGCGCCCTGAGCATGGACGGGCGCGAACCGTTCAGCAGCCCCGACCCCGCGGTCCAGGTCACCGTGCAACCGAGCCAGACGACCGTGCCGATCCCGCCGACCCAGACGACCGCACCCACAGCTCCGACAACTCCCACGGCGCTGACCCCCACGGACCCACTCGGGATCATGCAGGCGGTCCAGGCCGGGGGCATGACTGGCAACCCCGCAGCGGTCCTCGGGCAGATCCTCAGCGGCCATGGACCGGTCGGCGAACTCGTCGCGCAGATCAAGGCCGACCCGCAGGCCTTCCGGGAGCGGATCATGGCCCAGGCGCAGGCGGCGGGAGTCTCGACGGTTGTCGTCTCACCCCAGTGGTCGGTCCCGGTGGCCGGCGCCCCGCCGCAGCCGGCGCACGTCGACGTCATCGACGAGTTGACCAAGGCGGCGGACCTACACCACCGGGGCGCGCTCAGCGACGCCGAGTTCGAGGCGCTCAAGAAGAAACTGCTGGCGGAATAATCGGTTCGCCGGCGGGGTCATTGGGGATACCCTCGCCATGGCTCGCCAGTTCGATACCCCACTCCTGCGTGCCGACGGGCCGGCGGTCCTGATCGCGGTCCGCGTGGCACCCCGGGCCCGGCGCTCCGCGATCGCGGGGGAACGCGCCGGTCGCCTCCTGGTCGAAACGACGGCCCCGCCGGTTGACGGACGCGCCAACGAGGCCGTGTGTCGGCTGCTCGCCAAGACGCTCGGGGTCGCCAACGGGCGGGTGCGTCTCACGAGCGGCACCCACGCGCGTGACAAGCTCGTACAGATCGACGGGATCACGGTCGCCGACGTGGCGCGCCGCCTCAGCCTCACCGCACACGATGACCTCTCCTGACCTCGACCGCTGGGTGGCAAAGCCCGCCATCCGTGTCTCGCACCGCCGGCGCAGCGCGGTGGCGCCCGACCGTCTGTGGGAGGCGGCGCAGAGCGTGACGCTCCGAGAGACGTCCGTGCTTGGGCGTTTGATCCGCTGGCGGATCCCGGGACTCTCGGCGGACATCTCCTTCGAGGAACTGTTCCGCAACCCCCCGTTTGTCGTGCTCTACGAGACCGAGCGCGTGCTCGTCAGTGGTCTCGTCGGGCGCATCTGGACCCTGCGCCGGGATTACCCGCAGCCGGCGTCCGCGGAGGAGTACCTCGACTTCTCCCAGCGAGGGACCGCCCGGGTGGCGTTCGCCCACTGGGTGCAGCCGGACCCCGACGGTGAGACGGCCACCCTCGCCTCCGAGGCGCGCGTCGAGGCGATCGGCACCCAGGGTCGGGTGGGAGTCGCCGCGGTCCGACCGCTGGTGCGCGCGTTTCACCCGCTGATCGCCACCGATGGAATCGAGGCAGCGGTCCGTCGTGCCGAGAGGTCTGAGCGCTCCGAGCCGGCACGCGCCGGGTAGGCCCAACGCTAGCCTGCGCCGCGTGCCCCGCGCGCGCTCGCTCGGAGTCCTGATCGCGACGACCGCCGCTGTCACCGCCCTCGGATGCGGCGCCGAGGTCCCCGCACCGGGCCTGGCAGGCCGCCATCGGATCGATTGGTTGTACTCCGCCCACGGCCTGTCGATGGAGGGCGACGGCGTCGGACTCGACGGCCGCCAGTACCACGTGTCAAACGTCGGGTCGGGCGGGTGGGTCACGTCGACCGGGGGCGGTGGCGTCCAGTTCGGGGTCGGCGGCAATGCTCCGTACTGGCGTACGGGCGGCTTCTGGCGCACCGTCAAGGGCGTGCTCACATTCCCGCTCCTGACCGGTGGATGGTCCAACGGCGCCGGGACGAGGTACGTGCCCCCGCCAGCCGGAATCACCTTCGCCGCTGGTCCGTCTCGACCCCTCCAGTACCTGCGGAGCATCGCGGTCGATCCGAGCGTGATCCCGATGGGCAGCCACGTCTACATCCCGTCCTACGCGTCGATCAACGGCGGGTGGTTCCAGGCCGCGGACACGGGCGGCGCGATCGTCGGGCGGCACATCGACGTGTTCCGCCCGCCGCCCGCCAACCCGCGTGACCTCGGCAACTTCGCCAGTGGACAACGGGTCTACATCGTCCCGCCCGGCGCGCCGCTTCCGTAGACGACTGTCCGTCGGCCGCCTACGTGTCCGACTCGGTCACCCGCGGGGCGTACCGGTGGTGCAGCATCAGCGCATTGCCGTCGGCGTCGGCGAAGAACGCCATGTGGCAGACACCGGTATCGAGGATCTCGCCCCGGAACTCGACTCCCCGGCTCTCGAGTTCCGCCCGCGCGTGCGCGACGTCATCGACGTGGAGGGCGATCGGGTTCGGCGAGGCGTGAAACGGCATCCCCATCTGCCCGACGTCGGTGACGTCGAGCGTCAGGTTGCCGGTTTCGAATTCGGCGAACCCGCGGTCCGGCCGGAACACCGGCCGCGCCAGACCGAGCGTCTCACCGTAGAACGCGACCGCGGTCTCGAACTGTTGCGTCGGGACCATCGCGAAGTCGACCCCTGTGATCAGTGACGTTGCGGTCATGCTCGTGCTCCTTCGTCGAACCGAACTGGGTTGCGGACGCTACAGTCGCCGCCGTGAAAACGCTCGCCCGTGTGCGTGCCCGGACGGCCCGATGCGTGGGGGCGGGCGGCGCGCGACGGCTGTCCAGCCGCGACCGTCCCCTTGCCGTCGTGTATGGCAATTGCACGGCCGAACCGATCCGGTGCCTGCTCGCCGACTCGCTCGCGTTCAGCGAGGCATACCGCACCGAGCCGATTCCGGCGGTGCACGAGATCGCTTCGCACGACACGGTGGCGCGCTTGCGGCAGACGATGGCGGAGGCGAAGCTCGTCATCTACCAACCGATCCGCGACGACTACCGCGGGATGCCCGTCGGATCGGACCAGATCGTCTCGGCGGCCCCGCCGGACGCTCGCCGGCTCACGGTCCCGGCGCTGTTCTACGACGGCATCTTTCCCTACCAGACCTACGTGCGGGCGACGGACAGCAGCCGCGAGGAGATCCCCCATCTCGCCGGCTACCACGATCTACGGTTCGTCTTCTGCGCCGCCCAGGGGTGGAGCACCGATCGGGCCCAGGAGTGGCTGCGGAACTTCACCGGCCCGCCTGACGGGCTGCGGGCGTGGGCGTGGCACGCGCAGCAACGTCTCGCCGCGTACGAGTCGCGGCTCGACATCCGCGTCGCCGACCGACTGTTCAGCGCCGGCCTGCACCACCGCAGCTTCTTCACCGTCGATCATCCGACGAACGGGTCGCTCGTCGAGATCGCGGCGCGCATTCATGCCGCGCTCGGACTCCCCTACGAGGCCGCACCGCCGGCGCATCCGTTCGTCGGGAGCTACCAGGCGCCGCTTGACGCCGACGTGGTCGCGGCGCTCGGCTTGCCGACCGGCCCCGGTACCGGCTGGACCGTGCTGGATCGCGCCTATCCGCGTGAGCAACTGCTCGCGGAGCACCTCGAGCACTACGCGCGCCACCCGGACAGCGTCGTGGCGGCCGTCGAGGACCTCGACGAGCGCATGCGCGTCCTCGGTCTCGGGCTGTAGCCCGGCTGCCCGTCACGGGTGTGCCATCTCTGTGCCACCGTCGCGACGACCAACAGTCCGGCGGCTAACGTGCCCGAGGTGAACGCGGTCGGGTTCGATCAGGAGGTCCTCGTCCGGCGAACCCGGTTCGCCAGCCAGGAGAGCGGCTGGGCCGTCGTCGACGCGCTCGACGAGGACGGGGAGCCGATCGTGCTCGTCGGCCCGCTCGTCCATCTCGAAGAGCGCGAGCGCGCCCACGTCATCGGCATGTGGGTCGACGACAGTCGCTACGGCCTCCAGGTGAAGGTGACCGAGGCCCACCCGCTCGCGCCGACCGACGAAGCCACGGTCGCCACCTATCTGCGGCGGATCAAGCACGTTGGTGCCAAGCGGGCGCAGACGCTCATCGAGCGCCACGGAGTCGGAGGCGTGTTCGACGCGATCGACGCCGATCCCGAGGCGGCGTTCGCCGGCACCGGGCTGCGCCGCGAGCGTGCCGCGCAGGCGGCGCAGTCGTGGCACGAACTGCGCGTCACCCGTCGGCTGCATCTGCTCCTCGCCCCCCACGGCCTCGCGTACTTGGTGAACCGGATCCACGCGGAATACGGGCCCACGGCGCACCGAGAAGTTGTCGAGCACCCCTACGAGCTGACGCGCGTGTTCGGGGTTGGGTTCCTCGTCGCCGACCGGATCGCGCGCGGGCTCGGAAGTGCCGCCGCGGCCGATCCCCAGGCCCGGGCGCAGGCGGGCGCGCTGCACCTGCTCACCGAGGCCGAGCGCAGCGGCAGCACCTGCCTTCCGGAGGACGCGCTCCGGGCGAGCCTCGCCGAGCTCCTGGGAACGCCCGTCACCCCGGAGTTACTCGAGGAATTTGTCCGCGCCGGCGCGCTCGTCCGGGAGGACGGCTGGCTGTACCGGCCGGTGACGGCGGCGCTCGAGGCCGAACTCGCGGCTCGGGTCGATGCCCTGGTGCGGCCGCGAGCTGAGGCGGAGGACGGCCGCCTGACGGAGCCAGACGACGATGCGGTGCGCCGCGCCGCCGGTGACCAGGAACTCACCCCGGAGCAGCGCCACGGTGTCGCGGCCGCGTTTGCGCACCGCCTGTCGCTGATCACCGGCGGCCCCGGCACCGGCAAGACGGCCTCGATCCGCACGATTGCCGCGGTGGCGGAATCCTGCGGAGCCAAGCTGATGCTGCTGGCTCCGACCGGCAGGGCGGCGATCCGGATGACGGAGGCGAGCGGCGTGCGCGCCCGCACGGTCCATTCGGCACTCGGGTGGATTCCGGGTGAGGGCCCGACGCATGACGAGGACGACCCGCTGACGACGGACCTGCTGATCGTCGACGAGACGTCGATGGCGAATCTCGAGTTGCTCGTGACCCTGCTGCGCGCGGTGGCGCCGGAAACCCACGTCGTCCTTGTCGGCGATGCCGACCAGCTGGCGCCGGTCGGCGCGGGCAAGCCGTTCGCCGAGCTCGTCGCGTCCACTCGTGTGCCGACGACGCGGCTCACCCACATCTTCCGCCAAGCGGCCGGCAGCATGATCGTCCAGGGAGCCCACGCGATCCGGCGCGGGCAGGCGCCCGACTTCCGACCGGCAGACGGGATGCGCCGGGACCTGTTCCTGATCGAGCGTCCGGATCCGGAGCGCGCCCTCGCCGAGATCGTCGAGCTCGTCGCCGAGCGGCTGCCCCGCCATTACGAGGTCGACCCGATCAGCGACATCCAGGTGTTCGCTCCCGTATATAAGGGCGCACTCGGCATCGACGCGATCAACATCGCGCTGCGCAACGCGCTCAACCCCAGCGGTGAGCCGGTCCGCGGCGGGCGGCTGCGCATCGGCGACAAGCTGATGATGACCGGGCGCAACCTGCACGAGCTCGGTCTGATGAACGGAACCCTGCTGCGGCTGCTCGATGAGGTGTCCGGCTCTGATGATGACGACGACGCCCTGGTGCTCGCAGCCGAGGATGCGGTGTTCCGGCTCCCGCCGGAGGAGACCGATCGGCTGCGCCTGGCCTACGCCTGCTCCGTGCACCGGGGTCAGGGGATCGAGCTGCCGGTGGCGGTGATCGTCGCGCACCAGGCTGCCGGCGCGTTCTTCCTGCGCCGCGAGATGCTCTACACCGCGATCACCCGCGCCAAGCTCGCGACGGTAATCGTGGGAAGCCGGGGCGTCGTGGCCCGGGCCGCCGCAACCGCCGATACCGGCCGTCGGCACAGCCGCCTCGGCGAGCGTCTGGCCGCCGACGGCCTGCAAGAACCGAACGGCTAGGACCGACCTAGACCAAGGTCGAGTGCGTATCGGGCGCGGGCGCTCGACTCATAGGGGTATGTGGGAACGCGAAGCACGCCCTCGGGCCGAGCTGCCCGTCCCGGACGCCGACACCCGCCCGCCCCGCGTGCTCGTGGTCGCGACCGACCGCCGCTTCCGTGCCGTCGCCTCCACGTTGCTCACGCAGCGCGGTTGCGAGGTGTCCGTCCATCCCGCCCGCGGTGACGTCCGCGCGCATGCCGCCCGGGAGCGGATCGATGTCGTCGTCCTCGACGCCACGGCGTCGCTGACGGCGGCCGCAGAAACTGCTGCGAGGCTCCAGACGCTCCGGCCCCAGGTCGGGCTCGTGGCCGTGTCCAGTGACCCGCGTGACCGCCTCGCGACGCTCCCGGTGGTCCCCAAGTGGGGCTCGCTGGACGATCTGTACCGCGCGATTGAGTGCGCCCGCACCAGAGGTCACGATGCCTGAGACTGATTGGCTGGCGCTCGAACGCTTTGATTGCGCCCCGCTCGCTGGACGGTGGGGCGTCGTGCGGATGATGGGCGCACTCTCCGAGCAGCCACAGATTCCCGCGACGCCGCGCCTCGTGGTCACCCGCCCCGGGGCGGTCAGCTCGCATGGCGCGTTTGTCAACGCCACCGACCGGCGCGGTAGCCAGCTGCTGTGGCTCGCCTCGTTCGCGATCCCCCTCGAGGTCGCAGAGCACCCGCAGGCGCTGTTCGAGCTGGTCGCCCCCGGTCATCCGGCGATCGCCCTGCCGGCGCCCGGGACGCTGATCCTGCCGCTGAGCGCCCGGACGGAGCTGCGCCTGGCCCGGCGCTTGCCGCAGCTGCGGCTCGGCCGACGGGCGACCGCGATGGCGACCGCACTCGCGCTCTCGGCCACGACCCTCCCGGTTACGGGACTCGCCGCCGCGAACGCGACACCGAGCCTGCACGTCAGCCACGGCGACAGCGCCGCCGCTCCGGAGATCTCGCCCGCCGCCCAGGCTCATCCCGTCGTCGTCGCACACGTCGCGCTCCCGGACAAGCCCGTCGTCAAGCTGGCGAGCTCGCCGGCCAACACGCACCCTGCTCCCACGACGGCGAAGGGCGACCCCGCGGCGCCGAAGCCGACGCCGAAGCTGCCCCGACCGGTGACCGCCAAGCTCACGACCTCGGCAAGCCAACCCGCAGCCAAGCACCACCCAGATTCCAAGCAGCCGAGCAAGTCAAAGCACCCGACCGGCGCGAAGAAGACAACGCCCGCGAGCCCGCACCCGACTTCCGGCAGCTGGCAGCCAGCGGCCCAGACACCGTCAACGCTTTCACCGCTTCCCGGTGGGACGCAGTCGCCTTCGAAGTCGGGGCCGGACGCCGCGCACCATCCCGACCACGCCAAGTCCAAGCATCGTCCCCGGACCGCGGGCCCGCGCGTGATCCTCCCCACCGGAGGCGCGCCGATCGCACCGCTGTCGGCGACCCCGCCGAACCTTCACCCCCATCACGCGGCGGTCTCTGCCGTCGTCGCGGTCCCGAGCGTCACCTCGGGCGGCACGGCGGCCTCTGCGTTGACGCCCTCGACCTCAAGCTCGACCTCGATCTCCAGTGTGCCGCCGCCGGCGCTGCTGGCTCGGATCTACGGGAATCTCGACGGGCCACCGGCGTTCCTCGTCGAGATCTACAAGCAGGCGCAGGCTCGCTACGACGTGCCGTGGCAGGTCCTGGCGGCGATCAACTCCGTCGAGACGAACTACGGCCGCGACCTCAGCGTGTCCTCCGCCGGCGCCGAGGGGTGGATGCAGTTCATGCCCGAGACCTGGGCCCAGTGGGGCGTCGACGCCAACGGCGACGGCAAGAAGGACCCCTACGACCCACGGGACGCGATCTTCGCCGCAGCGCGCTACCTCCGCGCCAGCGGGGCGCCGCAGGACCTGCGCCGCGCGGTGTTCGCCTACAACCACGCGAACTGGTACGTCGAGGACGTCATGCGCCGGGCACAGTGGATCGCCGATACCGCGGGCGTGCCGGTGCGCGGCAAGGCCGGGGAGCAGATCAAGGCGATGAAGGCCAAGGCCGACGAGCTGATCGGGCTGCCCTACGTGTGGGGCGGCGGGCACGGTGGGTGGCAGCTCGTGGGCGGCTACGACTGCTCCGGCTTCGTCTCGGCGGTGCTCCACTCCGGCGGCTACCTCGGTTCACCGCAGACGACGGACACCCTGCCCGGGCAGGCGGACATCGCCTCCGGTCCCGGGCGCTACGTAACGATCTTCGACCGGACGGGGAACGGTGGGCACGTGATCATCGATCTCAATGGCACCTTCTACGAGTCCGGCGGGTCGACGCTCGGCGGCGGCGGTGCCGGCGTCAAGAAGATCACGCCGCCGCTCGACTACCTGGTCACGTTCAACACGATTCTCCACCCGCGCGGCCTCTGAGGAGACCCCCAACCACCGTGGTGACGCGAGCGACGGTCCGGCGGCCGCCTGACCGAGCGGTACCCTGATCCTCCGCTGTGCGGAGCATCAGACCCGACGCCACAGGCGAGCCGCTCGGCACCGGTCCGGCGCAGCGCTCGCTCACCTCAATCCTTGACCGACTCGATCGGCTCATCGACGAGACGGTGAGCTCGATCGCGCTCCCGTCCGATGCGCGCCGCCAAGGTCGCGAGGACGCGCTGACGATGCTGGGGGCGCCCGGCGATGAGCACCCGGCCGTGGCGGTGCTCGGGCTCGGCTACGCCTCTGACCTCATCGAGGCGATCGCCGTTGACCTCGCGGCCCGCCCGGATGAGGCCGTCGCGCTGTTCACCGGCATCGAGGCGATCACCGAACTCAGCCGGGTCACCCTCGCGCGGGACGTGCTGCGCTCCGCGCGGTTCGGCGAGCTTGCCCCCAAGGTCGCGGTCGAGGTCCAGCTCGCGCTGCTCGTCGGCCTCAGCGATGCCCGGGCCGTCTCGTTATGGACGTCTGGGCCCGAGAGTGCGCCGCTGCAGCTCGCGTCCGCGGGAACCCCCGCGCCCGAGGACGGCGAGGCCCGCGACCTCGCCGCACGCCTGCTCGGGCGCCCGGACTCCGACGCGCGCGGTGCGGCCGACGCCGGCGGTGCGGCCGACGCCGGCGGTGCGGCCGACGCTGCGGCGGTCGGTGTGCGCCTTGATCGACGGGTCGAACGGCCCGCCGCGCTCGTCGCCCATGGTCGTCCTCCCGGCACCGACCACCGCCGGATGCTGTTGCGGATCGTGGCGCCGGGACTCGAGTCCGCGCTCGAGCGCGACGAGCTCCTGCGCCGTGACCGGGCCTCCGAGCAGACGGTGATCTCGGCGGTCGAGCGTCGCCTCGCCCGTCTGCGCTACGACCTTCACGACGGGCCCCAGCAGGATGTCCATCTGCTCGCCACCGATCTGGCGCTGTTCCGCGAGCAGCTGCTGCCGATCATTCGTCAGGACCCCAACCACGATCGGATCGTGGGCCGACTCGACGATCTGGCCGCCGAACTCGTCGCCCTCGACGGCGACCTGCGCCGCCTGGCCAGCACGGTCCAGTCGCCGTTCCTGCCGCTCGGCAGCCTGCCGGAGTCGCTGCGCGAGCTCACCGACGCCTTCTCGGTGCGGACCGGCATCGCGCCAGACACCCGGCTGCGCGGCGACTTCTCCGTGCTGAGCGAGTCCCAGCAGATCACCCTGCTCGCGCTCATCCGCGAGGCGCTCAGCAACGTCCGCGAGCACGCGCAGGCCTCGAACGTCACGATCGCCGTGTCGGCGTCGCCGGGCGGCGCCGAGGCTGAGATCGTCGACGACGGGCAGGGCTTCGAGCCGGAGGCGACGCTCGTGCGCGCCGCGCGGGAGGGTCACCTCGGGCTCGTCGGCATGCACGAGCGGGTGCGGATGCTCGGCGGCCGCACCCAGATCGAGAGCCGCCGGGGCGGCCCGACGGTGATCTCCGTCCGGCTGCCGGCATGGCCGCCGCCGGCCGACCGGTCGCCGTCGGAATAGAAACGGCGCATCGAAAGGGTCGGGCGGGCGACCGCCGGACCGCGCCAGACCCCGAGCCACCCCGACCCCGACCCCGACCCCGACCCCGACCCCGACCCCGAGCGGAATATCGCGCCAAATCGCCCCCGACGTACGGTGTCGGGCGCGTTCCTCCCCCTCAGGGGGCATTCTGCGCCCCGATCCATTTGACGGCTCCGATTTGGCGCCAAACTCCCCTCACCCATGCCCAGGCGGCGAGGACCAATCTGGGCTAGACGCCCACCAGGTGATGCTCAAGCGCGTAGCGGACCGCGCCCGCCCGGTTCGCCACCCCGAGCTTGCGATAGATGTTCGTCAGATGGAACTTGACGGTGTGCTCGCTGACCCACATCTCGCGGCTGATCGCGGCCGTCGTGAGGCCGGAGGCAACCGCGGCGAGGATCGAACGCTCGCGCTCGGTCAGCGCGGGTCCGGTGTGGTCATCGGCCGGCTCCGGCCCGCGCGGCGGCGTCGTCGGCGCGTAGAACACCGCGCCGCTTGCGACCTGGCGGAGCACGGAGGCGATATCGATCGGCTGAGCGCTCTTGAGTACGTAGGCGTCGGCGCCCGCCCGCAGCGCGCCGTCGATCGTCTCTCGGTCATCGCAGGCAGAGAGCACGACCACGTTGATCTGCGGCCACCGAGCGCGAAGCTGCTCGATGCACTCAAAGCCGCTCATGCCCGGCATGCGCAGGTCCATGAGCACGACGCTCGGATCCCGGCGCTGGGTCAGCTGGAGCAGCTCCGGGCCGGAGTGCGCCTCGCCGACGACCTCGATGTCCTCGAGGTGCTCGATCGTCCGGCGCACACCCGCGATGATCAGCGGATGATCGTCCGCGATCAGCACCCGGATCGGCGCGGGCTCAGGCGGCCCTCCGGGAACAACGGCAAGCTGTGGTTGGGGCGCGTGCATGTCCATCGGATCCCGACGGCGTCACGCATCGACACCGGGGGAACACACCCCGGTCATCGGCCACCGGCGGACGGATCTTGAGCGCGACTGCCACGATGTGGCGATGACGCTCGCCTCCACCGTGATCACCTCACGCGACGGCAGCACGGTCGCGACCTTCGTTCCGGACGCCGCGATGCTGTGCCGCTCGCTGACCGTCGACAGTGCCGAGCTGCTCGACGCCGGCCGCGGCGTCGACGCGTACGCCTCGGCGGGCCATACGATGGGCATTCCGCTCCTCTATCCGTGGGCGAACCGGCTGTCCGCGTTCGCGTATGAGGCCGCCGGCACGGCAGTGTCGCTCCCGGACGACCGAGCGCTGCTCTCGGCCGATCCGAACGGGCTGCCGATCCACGGGGTGATCCCATCGCTGCTTCGCTTTCAGACACGCACCGGTGAGGACGGCGCGTCGCTGACCGCGGCGCTCGACTGGAGCACACCCGA
Source organism: uncultured Solirubrobacterales bacterium (assembly GCA_963850335.1). Lineage (GTDB taxonomy): Bacteria > Actinomycetota > Thermoleophilia > Solirubrobacterales > Solirubrobacteraceae > Palsa-465. Next base: position 72,670 of record CAWKKY010000010.1, read on the forward strand.
GCTGCTCCACCTGTTCCCCTTCCGGCATGAGCTGCGCATGGAGGTGCGCGTCGGCGCCGGTGAGCTGACGATCGTGACCATCGTGGCGGCATCGGGATCGGACCGCGTTCCGGTGGCGTTCGGGTTCCACCCCTACCTCCGCGTGCCCGGAAGCAGCCGCACCACCTGGCAGCTCCACCTCCCCGCGGCCGAACATTTGACGCTCGACGACCACATGATTCCAACCGGTGAGCGCGCGGCCGCCCCGGAGGGCGAACTCGCACTCGCCGACAGCAGCTGGGATGACGGCTTCGCGGTCGGGTCACTTCCCGCCCGCTACGCCGCCGAGACGGCCGACACCGGGATCGCGCTCGAGCTCGTCTCCGGCTACCCGTTCTCCCAGATCTACGCCCCGCCGGGCAAAGACTTCATCTGCTTCGAGCCGATGACCGCGCCGACGAACGCACTGCGCAGCGGAGACGGGCTGACCGTGCTCGCGCCCGGCGAGGAGCACCGCGGGGAGTTCCGCATCTCGTTCCGGGCGACTTCGCCCTAATCGGCCAGGAGGCCCACTGGCGCGGCTCAGACGCGCGTGCCACGCCAGGGCGACCCGGGGCTCCGGGTCGCCGACACTAAGCCAGCCGCGCGGGCGTCCGCGTCGACACGATTGCGGCCTCGATTTCCTCGGCGATCGTCGCCGGATCCGGACCCACCGCCAGCCACCGGGCAAGCCGGATACGCAGCGCCTCGAGCGTGCGCTCATCACCAGCCACCACCTCGGCGACGCCGCCCGTGCGGCGCTTCGTGCGGGGCGCATAGCGTTGACGCACGGACGCGTAGCGTGAGCCGAGTGCGTGCTCCCAGTGGCGCTCATCACTACGGCGCAGATCCTCGGCAAGCACCGCCCCCCACCGCGGCGCGGCCAGACGGAGCAGGCGCGGAACCAGCCAGGCGGGCCCTCGTCGCTCGTACGGGGCGCACGCGCACGCGATCAGAGTCCGTGCCCCCGCGCGTTCGTCGCCGTCCCACCGAGGCGGGCGCGAGTCCAGGCCGAGCGCGTCCCAGAGCCGGGCAGCGGCTGCGTCGGTGGCGTCCCCCGCCGCGCTCACCGCGACCGTGGCGAACCGCGCGAGTTCGGGCAGACGGTCGAGCAGGGCACGCGCCTCGGTCGCGTCCGCCGGATCGTTGGCGCGAGCTCCCCGAGCTTGTCGCACGGCTTCCCCCGCCGCGGCGAAGGCCGCGTCGAGTGCCTCCGCGGAGCCCGTCTGTTCGAGTTCGGAGACCGCCGTCCGGAGCGCGGCGAGGCCGCTCGTCAGCTCGGTGCTCATCGGCACCCAGCGGGCGGAGGCATGACGCGGTGGCACACGGGCGCCAGCGTACATCTCCCGTGCGCTGGTGACCGTTCAGTACGATCCTCGAGCGGCCAACAATCCGAAGATGCAGGAGGTAGTAGTGAGGGCACTATCACGGCGGCGCGGCGCGGCGCTCGCCGGATTCACGATGGCGTTGGTGGTGAGCGGCTCGAGCCTCGCAGCCGCTGCGGGACCGCCTTCGTCGGCGACCCTGAAGAAGATCGGCTCTTCCTCGAAGGCCGTGCGGACGCAGCCCAAAAGTGGCCTCGGTGCCACCCTGAACGCGTCACCGCTGGTGGCGATTTCGTTCAATGGCAACAAGGCGACCGTGCTCGGAGGCAGCGCCGTCCCGAGCACGTCGTCCAAGCGCGCTCGGCTCTCCAACGTCCCGATCTCGGCGGCCCAATGTTTGGTGAACTTCACCACCCAGGCAACGCCGGTGTCGGGCAACAAGACGAGCGCCAAGTGGTTCTCGGGGATCTCGTGCTCGCAGAAGATGTTCATGTTCGGTGAGGCGTTCCTCGCCGAGAGCGCGACGAAGTTCGACGGCTCCGGCGGGTACTTCACCGGCACCGCGGCGAGCGATCTGAGTGGTCACTCGAACACGACCGTCAACGAGCCGCATCCGTCGCTGTACGTCTGGTCCGCAATCAACGTCTTCTTCCCCCAGAAGGCGTCCCGCGGCGTGATCGTCATCCTCCCGAAGGGCACCCAGCCGATCAACTCGGCGACGTCCTGCAGAGTGACGTCGACCACGAGTAACGGCATCGGCGTGCACTGCGACCTGTACACGTCACGGTTCTAATGACTAGTTGAGGTTCTCGGCGCAGCGGGCGGCGAGCATTCGCCAGCCGGTCTGTTGCGCCGAGACACCCAGCTTCGCCAGGAAGTCCTCGTCGAGCCCGCCGGACGGGGCGCGTCCGCTGGCCCCGGCCTCGATGTCGTTGGCCAGCGCATTGGCGATGTGCACGGCCGCGACCGCGTCCATCGTTGTCGCGGGGAGTTCGCCGGGGTCATGATGGTGGGCGACCGCCTCAACGACTCCGTCGGGGAGGCCCCAGAGCGACAACAGGTAGGCACCTGTCGCCGCGTGAGTGACGCCCTGCACCTCTTCCTCGACCTCATGCAGGGGCATGTGGCGTTCGACGGCGATGTCATTGAGCTCGTTCCACTGCACCGGATCGTCCGCGATGAGCACGAGCTTGCCGATGTCGTGCAGGAGCCCGGCGGTCACCGCCTCCTGTTGGGAACGGCCCGTTGGCAGGATCGCACCCGCGACGCGGGCGACGAGCATCGCGTGCCGCTGAAACTCTTCGATCGAGAAGCCCTCGAGGTGCTCCGGCGCGAGCTTGCCGAACGCCTCTGCCATCAGGGTGAGCGACTTGATCGTCTCGACGCCGAGGTAGACGACCGCTTCGCGCACCGAGGTGACGGTGCGGCCGATGCCGAAGAACGCGGAGTTGGCGAGCTGGAGGACCTTGGCGGTGATCGCGATGTCGCTCTCGATCGTGGCCGCGATCTGGTCAGGCTCCCACCCCGGGTCGGCGAGGATCGCCGTGATCTGGGTGTGGACCCCAGGCCGAGATGGCAGTGCGGTGGCGGCGGCTGTCCTTCGGAACGCCTCCGCCTCGCCGGTGAGCTCGCGGAGCGCACATGAGCGCTCGATCAGCCGCGCGAGTTCCGCGGCGTCGAACGGCTTGCCGAGGAACCGGTGAGCGACGGCGGCAGCCCGCGTCAGGTGCTGCGGGCTGGCGTAGCCGGAGAGCACCATGCGGATCGTCGTCGGATAAAGGTCTCTGATGTGACCGAGCAGCGTCGCCCCGTCCATGCCGGGCATCTGCATGTCCGCGACGACCACATCGGCGGGCTCCTCGGCGAGGATCTCGAGCGCCGGCTCGCCGCCAGAGGCGAGCAGCACCGACCACATGTGACGATGCCGGTGCATGGCGTCACGCAGGCTCTCGAGCAGGTCAGGTTCGTCATCGACGAACAGGATCCGCTTCTTGCGGACCGGTGCGGTCGCCGGCTCTGGCCCCATCGGTGACTGAGGCTCCGCGCTCGCGGGTTGCCCGGCCATCTCTGTGGCGCGTCCGGCGTCATACGGAATCGCCTCGCGCATTTCCCCTGATAATCGTTGGGTTTGGGCGGTTCTTGAGCCAAGGAGACCTGAGGGAAACCCGGGTCGGCGCCGGGCGGGCGCTGACCGCGGCGCTTTTCTCGGACGACGTGTGCGGGTAGCCGCCCATCGTGGTGCCTAACGATGGCGTGGCATTGATGCGAACCGAGGTGCGATGTGATCGCTCCGCAGCGTCGGCCGTTCGTGGGTCGATCGGGGGACTCGATCACCTCGGCTGGCTCGCCGGTGACGCCATGCTGGTCGCCAGCGAGCTCGTCACCAACGTCGTGACGCACATGGGCTGCGATCCGGACCACCGCCTCGAACTCGAGGTCAGCGAGAGCCGCGACGCCGTCTGCATCTCGGTGCGCGATGCGGACGAATCGCGCACCGCGTCGCCGCGACCTGGATCGCTCGAGCTCGGGGGCGGACTCGGGCTCGTCATCGTCGACGCACTCGCCCGGCAATGGGGCACGAGTCGTGAGCACGGCTACCACGTGTGGGCCGAGCTCGCGAAGCGCTCGATGGCGAGCTCGGAGCGAAACACCACGTTTCGGAGTCTCCCCAGCGGGTAAACGCTTGCCGACCGGCGGGCGTCGCTCGCGACGTTGCATCAGGACCCTCTCTCCTCCTGAGGCGCTCGGCGGGGCGTCAGTCTCTGACGCCCCGCCGAGCCCGTCATCCCTCCGCGCCGGGCGAACCGCGCCGGCGGCGGGCGCGACCGCGATCATGTCGTCATGCCCCTGCAGCCGCGCCTGATCGACGTCACCGTCCCGAACGAACCCGATGGCGCCGTGCTTGTCCTCCACGGCGGGGCCCGGCGGGGAGAATCGATGATGGTCAGTCCCACCCAGTTGTCGGTGCTACGGATGGTCCCGATCGCGCGCCGGATCGCCCGGGCCGGGCAGGGCCGGTTGGCCGTCTACCGGCTGCTCAACTCCTCACGCGGGTGGGACACCCAGCACACCCCCGCCCAGGACGCGCGCTGGGCGCTCGCCCGGATCGCCGAACGCCACGGCGGGGCACTTCCGACGTGTCTCGTCGGCCACTCGCTCGGCGGTCGGGCCGCGCTGCTGAGCGTGGCCCGGCCCTCCGTACGCGGTGCCGTGGCGCTCGCGCCGTGGGTGTATCCCGACGACGTGCCTGCGGGGCTGGCGGGGCAGCGGATCCTCATCGTGCACGGCTCACGCGACCGCGTCGCCAGCCCCGAACGCTCCGCCGCACTCGCGCGGCGCCTCGCCGAGCGGGCGGACGTCGCCTATGTGGAGGTCGACCGCGGCCGGCACGCGATGATCGCCCGCCATGCGGTCTTCACCTCTCTGGCGGCGGAGTTCGTGGCCACGACGTTGCTCGGCCGCCCGCCGGAGCGCACGCTGGCCCGGATCCAGAATGGTGAACGCTGGATCCGCGTGTAGGGTTCGCGCCCATGACCGAGACCAGTGGGGGGCCCAACGGGCCCAGGGCCGAGAACGGTGGGGGCGCCACCGACCCCAACACGCAAAGCCGTGGGGGCGGCACGGACCGCAAGACGTTGTGGCTGGGGATCGCGGGTGCGATCGGGGCGGTGATCGCGATCGTCGCGCTCATCATCGCGATCTCGGCACAGAACGCCACGAGCAATGACGCCAAGGTGACCGCCGATGTGAGCCGTGCCGCGCGCACCGCGGTGGCCGGCGTCGACGCCCAACTGCGACGCGACTCGGCGACAGCTACGAGCGTGCTCCATCAGCTTCAAGCCGAGGCGGCGGCCGCCCGCCGCAGCCACAACCAGCTGCTTCACGACCTCGGCCGCAACCAGACCGGCGTCGCCCGGAACACCGCGGAGATCGCGGCGCTTCAGAAGCAGGTGACCACGCTGAACTCCGAGGTCCACAAGCTGACGGCGACAGTGGCGACGCTCAGCACCAACCAGACGTCGCTCGAGCAGCGCGTCGCGGCGCTCGAAAAGAAGGTCAAGCCCTAGCGTTCCGGCGGGCCCGCCGTGCGGCGCGGACGCTGGGACGCGCTCCGCAGCTCGCGCCACCGGGCATTTGTCGCAACGTTCCGACCGCCACTCCCGTTAGAACTCGCGGTGACGATTAGGGTGGTACCGGCAGGTAGGCAAACCCGCTGGGTGCGGAGGAGCGTCACGGCGCGAACTCTGCCGGTCTTCCCCATGCTAAGCGGCAGGTCCGTCTCAGCCGAACCTCGAGGGACCGGCGTGGCTCGTGACGATCACGACCCGGTCCGCCGCGTCACGATCTGGCTTGCCGCCGACTGACCGTTCACCGACGTGATCGTCACGTACGCGGTGTAGGTTCCGTCCGGTCCCGTGAAGTGGCACTGGTAGCGGGTCCCGACGTGCGCCACGACGCCGCTCGGGCAGGTGACGTCGGCGGGGCGAAACCGAGTGTGGCGGAACACGAAATCGCTGATCTCGCGCTCGGCGGGGCCGACGAGCACGTCCTGTTCGGTGATCACGGTCCGGATGTCGTAGTTGACTCGGCGCCCGTGAACGCTCACGACCCGCATGCGCGCTTCGTATTTGCCATCGGGTCCCGTGAAGTGGCACGAGAAGGTGCGGCCGACCTTTGCCGGGATCCCGGACGGGCAGCTGACGTCGCGCGGGTGATAGCCGGTGTGCGTGGCGACGAACTGGGTGACGGTCTGCGCCGTTGGTCCGGCGAGGATCACCGCCTGACCGCAGCCCGCGAGCAGGAGCCCGACACATCCGGCGCAGAGAACGCCCCGCGTGCGCCTCATCGCCCTGCTGGTGGCGCGAGCAGCCGCGCCATCGACCGCCGCGCCCGGTCCGGCGCTGCGTCGTCGTGAAACAGCTGTATCGCTTGGTTGAGGCTCATGGCAATTCCGTTGAGCGCGAAGGCCAGCTCGGTGGGGTCGGTGTCGTCCGGCAGCTCTCCGGCCCGCACCGCGACTTCCGCGTCGGCGCGGAGTGTGTCAAGCCAGCGGCGCTGAGCGACGGCCACCGCGTCGCGGACCGGTCCCTCGCGGGCGTCCCACTCGGCCGAGGCGGTCGTGATGAAACAGCCGCCAGGAAGCGGGCAGTCGGCCAGGTAGGTGATCCAGCACTCACACACGGCCTGCAGCCGCGCCCGGCCGGCCGGCAGTCCCGCGGCCGGTACCCACACTTCCGCGGTGAACACGCGTACCGCCTCTCCGAGCACGGCGAGCTGGAGCGCACGCTTGGAGCCGAACGGACCGATGACCCCCGCCTTGCTGAGACCGAGCGCACCCGCGAGGCGACCGATCGTCATGCCCTCGAGCCCCTCGATCGACGCCTGCCGGGTTCCGTGCTCAACGATCGCCGTTCGGGTCTGAAGCGCGTCCTCGGCCGAATGACGGGGGCTCATCGACCCACGACTTTATCGAACGACCGATCGGCATATAGCGAACGATCGTTTGCTATGGTCCCACCCCCGGTGGCGGAGTCGTCCGCCGAGTTCCCGAGAGGAGATCCCACATGCGCGTCACATGGCTGGGCTGGGCTGGTGTCGAACTCGCACACGACGACGCCACCCTGGTCATCGACCCCCTGCTCGATCCGACGGCGCTCTATGCCGCGGTCGGCGATGCAGCGGCCGACGTGCGGTGGCCGGAGGTCCTGCCACCGTCGCCCGGCACCGCAGTGGGCGCGCTCGTCACCCACCTCCACCGTGACCATGCCGACGCGGGCGCGCTGAGCCACGCGCTCACCCCCGGCGCACCGGTGCTCATTCCGGCGGAGCGCCCGCTCGACGCCCCGCCCCCGCCCGCCCCGGGCCTCGCCCAGGCGACGCACGACCTGGACGAGGCCGGCCTGCCGCTTCATGGCATGACGGCGTGGCAGACGACGGAACTCGGGCCGTTCACGGTCACCGCGCTGCCGGCGGTCGACGGCACCGGCGAGCCGCAGGTCTCTTGGGCGATCGAGGCCGGCGGCGAGCGCATCGTGCACTGCGGTGACACGCTCTTCCACGGTTCCTGGTGGCATGCCGCGGCCATCGCCGGCCCGTTCGACGTGGCGCTGCTGCCGATCAACGGTGCCGTCGTCTCATTCCCGTGGCGTCGTCCCGCGAGCCCGCTGCCGGCGGCGATGACGCCGGAACAGGCCGCGGTCGCGGGCCGGTTGCTGCGCGCCGAGCGAATCATCCCGATGCACTTCGACGGGTTCGACCTCGACCCGTATTACCGCTCGATCCCGGACGCCCTCGAGCGGTTCATGAGCGCCGCGGAGGAGCAGGGAATCACCGCTGCGCCGCCACGGATGGGCGTTCCGGTCTCATGATTCGCCGCCGCGAGCGACGAGGACCTCGACGCCGTCGAGGATCCGCTCAAGACCGAATCGGAATTCCTCCTGCTCCTCGAACCCGGACGGCGCATCACCGAGCTCGGCGGACCAGGCGATGCGGTGAAGGCGCGGATATGCCTCAGCGTCGACGAGTTCCCGCAACAGCGCCTCAAAGCTCCCCCACTCACCCGCCTCCTCGCCTGCGCGGGCCCGCGCGGCGTCGTGGGCCATCCGCGCCTCGCTGAGTGTGTAGCTACTGATCAGGCCGATAACCCGGAGCTTGTCCGCGTCGGGGAGACCCGTGTCGTCAAGTGCCTCAAGCCCACGCTCGACGAACGTCAGCGAGTTCGGGGCCATCGGCGGCGCGGCCATCGGCATCTGCGTGATCCACGGATGGCGGCCGAGCATCTCCCACTGGATCAGCGCCCACCCCCGGAGACGCTCGCGCCACCCCTCGCCCGGCAGCTCGAGACTCTCAGCGCCCCGGGCGCTCGCATTCCACATCAGCTGAAGGAGTTCTTCCTTGCTCGTCACGTGGCGGTACAGCGACATCGGGGTGAACCCAAGTTCCTTTGCCACCCTCGACATCGACACGGCCGCGAGCCCCTCGGCATCGGCGATCGTCATCGCCGCATCAACGATCGCGCTGACCGACAGGCCGGGACGCGGCCCGCGATGCCCGCGGCTGCGCCGGCCCCACAGAAGGTCGAGGCCCGGAGGAAGAGGTCGGGGGTCGTCTGACATCAGCTCACTCCGGGGCAGAGGATGACTTGACGGCTTTAGCGTATGCCATATACAGTTAGTGTATGGCATATACAGTTACCGCAAACAACCTGACCAAGACGTTCGGCGAGCATCGAGTTCTCGACCATGTCGATCTCGCGATCGAGACCGGCTCCGTGTTCGCCCTGCTCGGCCCAAACGGCGCTGGGAAGACGACGGCCGTCCGCATCCTCGCGACGCTCATGCGCCCCGACGAGGGGACGGCGACGATCGCCGGCCACGATCTGCTCACCGAGGCGGTGGCCGTCAAGCGGGCGATCAGCCTGACCGGTCAGTACGCGGCCGTCGATGACGTCCTGACGGGCCGGGAGAACCTCGAGATGATGGGACGGCTGCGCCGACTCTCGCGGCGCGAGACGCGGCACCGCGCCGCCGCCCTGCTCGCCGAGTTCGATCTCGAGGATGCCGCCGATCGACGCGTCAGCACGTACTCCGGCGGGATGCGGCGGCGTCTCGATCTCGCGATCAGCATGATCGAGCGCCCGCGCCTGCTGTTTCTCGACGAGCCGACCACTGGCCTTGACCCGCGCAGCCGGGAGGCATTGTGGGCGACCGTCCGCGGACTCGTCGACGACGGCGTGACCGTGCTGTTGACCACGCAGTACCTCGAGGAGGCGGATCAGCTCGCCGACACGATCGCTGTGCTCCGGCAGGGCCGGATCGTCGCCCAGGGAAGCGCTGATGAGCTCAAGTCGGGCGTCGGAGCCGAGGTCGTGCGACTCCAGTTCGCCGACGTCGACATGCTCCAGCGCGCACGGAATGAGTTCCCGGCGGCGGCAGGGAATGAGCGCCTGCGAACGCTCGATCTCGCCACCGACGGCACCCCGCAGACGATGCTCCGAGTGCTCGCGACGCTCGAGGCCGCCGACGTCTCCGCGACGACGGTGTCCACGTACCGCCCGAGCCTCGACGACGTGTTCATGACGCTCACGTCCGACGAGGACATCCCCTCGACCCCGATGGAGGTTGCCCGATGAGTGACACCGCGACCATCAGCGGCGCGGCCGTGATGGTGAGGCGTTGCGTCCGGCGCTCGCTGCGTGATCCGGAGGCGTTCTTCACCGCGCTCACGCTGCCCGTCGTGCTTCTGCTGCTGTTCGTGTACGTGTTCGGCGGCGCGCTCGGCCGTGGCGGCCACTACGCCAACTACGTGGTGCCCGGTCTGATCGTCCTGTGCGCCGGCTTCGGGGCGGGTACCACCGCCGTCGCCGTCGCCGCCGACATGTCCGGCGGCATCATCGACCGCTTCCGCTCGATGCCGATCGCGAGCTCCTCAATCCTGTTCGGACACGTGGTCGCGAGTCTCGCGCGCAACCTGACGGCGACTGCGCTCGTCGTCGGGGCGGGCCTCCTCGTCGGCTGGCACCCGACCGCGTCGCCGCAGGGCTGGCTCGCGGCCGCAGGAGTGATCGTCCTGTTCATCTTCGCGCTGTCATGGCTCGCCGCCGGTGTGGGGTTGCTCGCCCGCAGTCCCGAGGCGGCGAATGCGTTCACGTTCGTGCTCATGTTCCTTCCCTACGTGAGCACCGCGTTCGTGCAGGCGCGGACGATGCCGGCCGTGCTCCGCAGGTTCGCCGAGAACCAGCCGTTCACCCCGATCATCGAGACGATGCGCGGCCTATGGATGGGCCACACCTCGACCGGAGCCGCCGTCGGCCACGAGGCGCTGATCGCGATCGCCTGGTCGCTCCTCCTGCTCGCGATCGCGAGCGTGGCTGCCTCATGGTTGTTCCGGCATCGGACCGCCGCGTAACACGGTAGGCAACACTCTGCTCGTGACCAACCGTGAGATCGCCGATCGCCTCGACGCGTTCGCCACCCTGCTCGAGCTCGCCGAGGCCAACCCGTACACGGCCCGGGCCTACCGGCGCGCGTCGGACACCATTCGGAGCACTCCGGCAGCGGTCTCCGAACTGATCCAGTCCGGCCGGGTCCGTGAGCTCCGGGGGATCGGCTCCGGCATCGAGTCGCGGCTGCGAGAGCTCGTCGAAACCGGGTCAATCGCGGAGCTCGCGGAGCTCGAGCGGGAGCTCTCCCCCGAGCTGGTCGGCCTCGGGCGCTACCTCGGACTGACGGCTCGGCGGTCGATCGAAATCGCCCGGGCCCTCGACATCCACACGGCCGACGAGTTTCGGAGCGCGGCAGCCGACGGGCGCCTGCGGAATGTCCCGGGGGTTGGACCCAAACTCGAGGCGCGACTGCTCGACGCGCTCGCGCGCGAAGCCGACGGCCCGGCACGGCCCACCCTGCTCCTGAACCGAGCTCGCGAGCTGACCGGTGCCATCGCCGCCGCGCTCGACGTCGCGCCGGCGGGCGACGCCCGGCGGTGGTGTGACGCCTGCGAGCGGCTCGCGGTCGTGGGTGCGGCCGCCGAGCCGGAGCCGATTCTTGCCCGCTTCGCCGAACTGCCTCAGATCGTCGCGGTGCTCGACCGTGCGAACCGTCGGGCCACCGGGGTGACGGTCGAGGGCGTGCCGATCGAGCTCATCGTCGCCGATCCGGACCGGTTCGGCACCGAGCTCGTCCGGGCAACGGGATCGGACGCGTACGTTGCAGCGCTCGAGCCGCTGCCCGCAGCGCCGGACGAGCCAGCCGTCTACCGCGCGCTCGGGCTGGAGTGGTGCCCACCGGAGCTGCGCGAGGAGCCGGGCGCCACCTCGCCCGAGGAGCTCGTCGAGCTCGGCGACATCCGCGGCGATCTCCACTCCCACACGACCTGGTCAGACGGACGGGCGAGCGTCGAGGAGATGGGTCGCGCCGCCGCCGCGCGCGGCTACGAGTACCTGGCAATCTGCGACCACACGCCGGCGGTGGGGGCGGTGCGGGGACTGACTCCGGACGAGGTCCGCCGCCAGGGCGAGGAGATCGCCGCGGCAAACAGAGAGCTGGCGCCGTTCCGCGTGCTGCGCGGCATCGAGTGCGACATCCTCCCCGATGGCCGTCTCGACCTCGCGGATGACGTGCTCGCCGAGCTCGACTGGGTCCAGGTGAGCGTGCACGGGGGTCAGCGGATGCCGAAGCGCGAGATGACGAAGCGCGTCGAGGAGGCGCTCCTGCACCCACACGTGTCGTGCCTCAGCCACCCCACCGGCCGGTACGTGACGCGTCGCCCAGAGAACGCCCTCGACCTGGATCGGATCTACGCGCTCGCCGTGGAGCGGGGGATCGCGATCGAGGTCAACGGCCTTCCCGCCCGGCTCGATCTCAGTGGTGATCACGTCCGCGACGCCCTGCGCGCCGGCGTCGAGATCGTGTGCTCGACCGACGCGCATTCACCGGATGGCCTGGGCAACATGATGTACGCCGTTGCCACCGCGCGCCGGGGCGGCGCCGGACCGAGCCAGGTCCTCAACACGCGGCCGCTCGAATCGATCCTCGCGCGGTAACCCGGCTCCGGCGGGAGTAGTGTTCCGCTTCAGATCGACCGTCAGTGGGGGTGAACCATGGGACCGGCGCGCCGGTGGATGTCGTTGGTGACGACGGGCTGTGTGCTCGTGCTCGGATGCGCGTCGGCGCACGCGGACACGGTGTACACCGCCAACATCTCCGGCGGCGGCGTCTCGACGTTCGCGCCCACGCCGGCCGGCCCGCTCGCGCCGTTCGGCGAGAACGACGTGGCCGGACATCCGAACGGATTCGGCGGGCTCGCCGTGGCACCCGACGGCCGCCACCTCTACCTGGGCGATCTGCTGCCCGGCAAGACCGTGTCCGCCGGCACCGTGACGACGTTCTCGGTCGGCGCCGGTGGGCTCCTGACCCAGCAGGGCGCACCCCTGACGCTCCCGGAGATCCCCTTCAGCTTCGCGACCACGCCGAGCGGCAGGTTCCTGATCGTCAACCTCGGAAGCACGCTCGCGAGCTACGCCATCGGTCCGAGTGGCGCGCTGACGCCGAACGGCCCGACGGTCACGCGCCCGTTCACCGACGGGCCGGGGATGGCGATCACGCCGGACGGCCAGACGCTGTACGTCGCCAACTCGATCGCAGGCACGATCTCTCGATACTCGATCGCGCCCAACGGCACGCTTGCCCAGGTGGGCGCCGACGTCGTCACCGGCACGGGATCGGGCTCTCGGCCGTGGGCGCTGGCCGTCGCGCCCGACGGCCGTGAGCTGTTCGCCGCCAACCGGGGCCTCGGAACCGTCTCGACGTTCTCGATCGGCGCCGCAGGAGCGCTGACGCAGACGAGCACCGGGCTGATCAGCGGCCTGGACTCCCACTCCGGAGTGTTCGCGCTCGCCGTCTCCCCGAGCGGCCGCTACCTCTACAGCGCGAACTCAGGCCAGGGGAGCGCGACCGCGTTTTCGATTGGATCCGCGGGGGCGCTGACGCCACTGAGCTCGGTGCTGACCGACCGCCGTCAGCACGCCTACCCGGACGGAATCGGAGTGTCCTCGGACGGTCGCCACGTATACGTCGCCAACGGTCTGTACTCAACGGTCGCGACCCTCGCCGTGGGCGGGGACGGTCACTTGACGTGGCTCGGCTCAAACGCCGAGAGCGGCGTCTCCCCCGAGGAACTCGTCGTCGACCGGAGCTCGCCGGCGGGCATCACGAGAGCGATGACGTTCGGCGATCAGCGCCTGAGCGCCACCAGCGTGCCGGGGTCACCGTGCGTGGCCCCGACCCGCAAGCTCCCGGTCGCCCTGTCCGCGGTGACGACCGCCCGCGGCGCCCGAGACCGGTTCGTCAGGGCGACGCTGTCCTGGACCTCGTCATCGAGGCGCAAGCCGCGGGCAACCGCGGTCGTGCGCTTCCTCCCTGATACCGAGCAGCTCTCGCTCGCCAACCTCCGCGCCGGCACGCACACGCTGATGCTCGCGATCACCTACCGCAAGCCCGGTCGCAAGCGCCTGACCGTCACCCAGACGCTCCGGTTGCGGATCAGCGTCTGCTGAGCGTGCGGAGCTTCTCCGGGTTGCGTACCGCGTCGATCTCGGTGATCCGACCCTGGTCGATCGTGAACGAGATGACGCTCGGCGAACCGCCGGTCTCGAGGATCAGCCCCGGGGCGCCGTTGACGGTGACCGGTGTCAGCCGGAACGCGTCCCCATAGTGCCCGGCCATCCGGCTGACGATCCGGGCGACACGCTCGGCACCGGTGATGATCTTGCGCGCCGCGCTGACGACACCTCCGCCGTCGCTGCGGAACGTGACCGCCGGGTCGAGCAGCTCGAGCAGCGACGCGACGTCGCCTTCCTCGGCCGCTGCGTGGAACGCGCTGATGACTTCTCGCTGCTGGTCAAGCGCCGCCGGATAACGGGGCCGGCGGGCCTCGACCGCCTGGCGCGCCCGGGTCGCGAGCTGGCGGGCCGCCTGCGGCGTCCGGCCAACGACGTCCGCGACCTCACCGAATGAGTAGCCGAACACGTCATGGAGCAGAAACGCGCTCCGTTCGGCCGGCGAGAGTGACTCGAGCACGATCAGCATCGCCATGCTCACCGACTCGTCGAGGTCGACGCGGGCGGCCGGGTCGGCGGCGGGCTCGCTGGTCTCGATGATCGGCTCCGGCAGCCACGGCCCGACGTAGCGCTCACGCCGGGCGCGAGCCGAGGTCAGTGCATCAAGCGCGAGCCGGCTGACGACGGTCGTCAGCCATGCCCGGAGATTGCGGATCGCCGATCGCTCGACGCCCTGGAGCCGAACCCACGACTCCTGCACGATGTCCTCGGCCTCGCTGAGGCTGCCGAGGTGGCTATAGGCGACCCGCAACAGGTAGGGCCGCAGCGCCTCGAACTCTTCGATGAGACGGTCTTCCTCTGCGTTGGCTTGCATCATCGAGCTGCCTCCTGGAATCATCGCATCCGCGTTCAGCGCCCGACACCGGCGCGGTTTTGCTCCTCGAACATGCCCGGTTCGTAGAACCCCGGCTGGGCCCGTGACGTGATGCACAGGCGATTCCAGGCATTGATGACGGTGATCGCAAACACGAGCTGCGCCTGCTCGCGGGCGTCGAATGTGCCGGCGACCTCATCCCAGAGCTCGTCAGAGACGTCGGCGTCCGCGATCCGCGTCATCGCCTCGCACAACGCGAGCGCCACCCGCTCGCGCTGCGAGTACGCCGAGCTCTCCCGCCAGGCCGAGAGCATGTAGAGCCGCTCTTCCTTCTCACCGAACGCGCGGGCGTCCTTCCAGTGCATGTCGATGCAGAACGCGCACCCGTTCAGCTGCGACGCGCGCACGTCGAGCAGCCCGCGAAGCCGCTCGTCGAGCTCGACCGACGAGGACAGGCGACTCATCGCCGCGTACTGGCGGACGGCAACGTCGCTGAGCGCGAGGCGGGTGGCGGGGATCGTGACGGACATGTCGTTCCTCCTCAGGTCGTGGTCTCCAGAGCAAGACGAGCTTGCGCAGGCGAATGTGACATCTGCGTTTCGTCGACGACGAAGTCCCGCTGCCGGATCAGGACCAGTCCGATGACGCTGCCGCAGAACGCGATCACCGCCCCGATCAGCAGGATCTCGTCGAGCGCCCCCGCGAACGAGCTGACCGAGGCCGCCGCGAGCTGACCGCGCACCGCCGGTGAGGCGCTCGCGATCACCTGGGCCGCGTGGCCGGTGCTGATCTCCGCGGCCAGCGTGTGGGCACTGTGCGCGAGCGGCGTGCCGGCGAGCTGCGAGACGACGCCGTCCCGAATCCGTGCCGCGAACACCGACCCGAGCGCCGCGACTCCGGCGGCGATTCCCACCTGGCGAAACGTCGTGTTGATGCCCGATGCCATTCCCGCGCGGCTCGGCGGCACCACTCCGACCGCCGTCGATGCCAGCGGCACGCTGACGAACCCCGAGCCGACGCCGGCAACGATCAGTCCGGGGAGCAGATGCGTCCAGCCCGACGAGCCGTCGAGTCCGCGCATGAGCAGGAGACCGAGGCCGACGAGTGCGAAACCGGGACCGATCAGGAGCCGCGTCGGCACCTGTGAGGTGAGGCGACCGGCGATGCCGGCGGTGAGGAAGATCGCGCCGGTGAGGGCGAGGAGCCGCACGCCGGTCCCGATCGCCGAGAAGTGCAGGATGTTCTGGAAGTACAGGACGACGAAGGTGAGGACCGAGAAGATCGACGCGGAGATCGCGAACGCGGACCCGAGCCCTCCGATGAAGGTCGGGTTGCGCAGCAGACCGAGGTCGAACATCGGTCGCCGCTGGCGGAGCTCCACGAGCACGAAGGCGACGATCAGCGCGGCGCCGGTGATCAAGGCACCGAGCACACGGCCAGAACCCCACGCGTGCGAGTTGGTCTCGATCAGCCCGTAGACGAGCGCGGCGAGGCCGGAACTGAAGGTAAGAAATCCGAGCCAGTCCGGCAGTCCGGCATCGGGGTCACGCGACTCCTCGACCGCGTTCAGTGTCAGACCGATGGCCACGAGTCCGATCGGGATGTTGACGAAGAAGATCCAGCGCCACGACAGGCCACTCGTGATCGCCCCACCGAGGACCGGACCGACGGCGACCGCGACTCCGGTGATCGCCCCGACGACGCCAAACGCGACGCCCCGATCCTTGCCGCGAAATGTCTCGGCGAGCAGCGCGAGCGAGGTCGCGAACATCGCCGCTCCACCGACGCCCTGCGCGGCACGCGCCACGCTGAGGAACACGGCACTCTGGGCCACCCCGCAGAGCAGCGATCCCGCGGTGAAGATCCCGATACCGCCCGCGAACACCAATCGGCGGCCGACGCGATCG
Organism: uncultured Solirubrobacterales bacterium; assembly: GCA_963850335.1. Lineage (GTDB taxonomy): Bacteria > Actinomycetota > Thermoleophilia > Solirubrobacterales > Solirubrobacteraceae > Palsa-465. Next base: position 88,849 of record CAWKKY010000010.1, read on the forward strand.
GCGACCGATCCGGCGGTCAACAGCAGCGCCGCCAAGCTGAGTGCGTAGGCGTCGATCACCCATTGCAGGTCGGACAGCGACGCATGCAACTGACGCTGCATGTCAGGCAGTGCGACGTTCACGATCGTGACGTCGAGCAGCAACATGAAGACGCCGATCGCCACTGTCACGAGCGTCATCCATTTCGTTTTCATTTGTGTCACCTCAGTTCCGATGCGTGTTCGTACATCTAAAAGACGCGGCGGAAGCGCGGAATGTGACCGAGCGACGGATGTCACATTCGGAAATGGCGCGTCGTCTGATCACGGACGCGGCGCCCGTCTGATCGCCGGCGGTGAGCGCGGCGAGGTCAGCGCCCTGGCGAGCTGATCCCGTTGAGCGTGTCAACGACCCCGAGCACGTCACCGCGGCGGAAGAAGTCGACGGCGACGAGGTTCGGCAGCCGGTGGCGGATCCGCTGGCATTCCTGAGCACGAGTCAGGAGCGGCTCGCGGGCGTTGACCACCTCGGCGAGCGAGGCACGAGGCACCGGCGTCGTGTCGATCCAGTGGTTGAGCAGGAACAGCGGTGCCGAGTCCGGCCCGCGGTTGGCGCGGCAGCTCGCCGCGCGGTTTGCCGGGTCGGTCAGCTGCGAGGTGCGCGTGAACCGGAACGGGGTTTCCTGAAGGGCATGCGCGTAGGCGAGGTGGTACCACGGGATCGTCCCGGCGTCGTTCTCCGCCATCACGACAAGCCGCTGGCCGGAGTCGATCATTTCGCGGAGCGTCGGGAACGGTCCGAGCGGCCCCCGGTATACGAGGTCAAGGAGCCCCGCCTGCTCGAATGCGCGCTCGATGTCCGCGGGCGTCACTCCCTCGTCCTGATTGATGACCTCGACCACGGCGTCGGGATGCGAGACGAGGAACGACCGCAGGTCTCTGAGCGCCGAGGCGAGGGTGATGGCGCCGATTTCGCAGAAGCCGTGACAGAGGAAGATCTCGCGCTTTCCTGCGCCCTCTCGCGCCAGACGTCCCCGAATCCGCAGCGCGGCATCGACCGCTGGCGCACCGAGTTCCTCGACCGCCGTCTCACGCTTCGGCAGGCTCTCGAGGTCGGTGCGGACTCGGCCGCCGACCGCCTCGCCGTAGTACGAGTCGATCAGCAGGCCGCGGATCCCGAATCCCAGCTGATCGCTGATCGTGCCGTCCTGCTGGCCGAACAGCCACGTGGGAATCGTCACCGACGCCATCGAGTTGTGGGTGGCGGGGAGCGAGACATCATTGAGCGTCCGATCGCACAGCGCGGCGGAGTCCTCACAGCTCGATGCCGCAACGGCGGGCGCGTCGTCGGCCGCCCCGGTGAGGGCAATCGCGAGGGCGGCGCCGGTGAGGGCGGCGGCGAGCGCCGGTCCCAGCCACCGTCGCGCCGGTGCGATCGCGCCCGCGGGGCCGCGCCGCACCGCGGACGGCGCCCGCCCGACGATCCACACCAGCGCCTGGGCGCCGCGAGCGAACACGTACACGCCGATCCCGAGCGCCGCCAGGGTGAGCGTCGCTGCAGGCTCGAGCAGGATCGCCAGACCGACGAGCACGAGGCCGATGGCGATCAGCGCCCGCCGCCAACCGCTGCCTCCATCCCATTCGCCGGCGAGCGCCGCCCGCGCGTCCGCGAGCACGCTCACCGCATCCGATCGACGCACACCCCGCGCGCTGAGCGCGGCCACCACCGCCCCGGCGGCCGCGATGATCACCGCCTCGACGTACAGGCCGTGGAGAAATCCCCGCCAGACGGCGCGCGCCGCGGCACCGCGGCCGGTGGGGGCGAGTTGGCCGACGATCGCTCCGCCGACGAGGTAGGCGGCGACGACCACGCTCCCGCTCGCGAGCACGCCGACGCCGAGCCGCTGGGCCATCGCACGCCGGTCGGACGCGCGCCACAGCAACCCGGCCGCAATCACCAGGGCGAGCGCGGCGAGCGCCCACGCGAGCACGTACAGCGCGTGCATGATGCGGACGAGATCGCGGACGAATCCACCCGGACGGAGGCTGAGCACCGTCACGACACGCTCGCTGTCGAGCCGGCGCGCGGCCTGGGGTGCCACCCGGGCGAGGACCCCCTCGATCAGGACTCCGGCGTCGGCGACGTTGACAAGGACGGGCCCGCCTCCTTTCCCCACGAGCACACGATGAGCCTCGAGCACGCCGCGGCGAAACAGCGCCTCGAACGGTCCACTACCGACCACCGTGCCCGCGATCGGTCTGATCAGGGGCCGGACCGAATCAAGTTCGCCATGTCCGGCACGGATGACCGCGGCGGTGAGATGGTCGGCCACATCCGCCTGCACGGCCGGGTCGCGCAACACCGCCACCGCCCGGTCGGCGAACGGCTGCGCCCGGAGCACAGCGCGCCCCGCATAGGAAAGAACGATGGCCAGCGTCAGCAGCACGGCGGCCAGCGCCGCCGCCCAGCGTGCGCGCCTATCCATCGGCGCGGCCGCGCAGGAGCGTTGCGTTGAGGAACAGCGCCGAGACGATCAAGCGAGCGATGAGAAACAGCACGAGCATCACCACGGTCGCGGCGCCGAGCGTCCCGTACAGCGACGGCGAGCGTTCGAGCCGCTCCGCCAGGTAGTAGGCGAGGAACAGATGCACCCCGGTCATTCCGCCACCGACGAGCAATGCCCCCGGCACATCCGCCCGCCAGGGCGCACCGGCCGCTCGGGGCAGGCGGGCGAAGGCAAACAGAGCGAGCGGCGCGTAGATGAAGATATCGGCGATCGTGATCAGGACTCCCCACGCAGGCGAGTGATGGCGGACCCACGATGCCCCCATGCTCGCCGCGAGCCCGAGGATGCAGATCACGGTGAATGCCGCGCTTGCGCGCAGCGGGCGACGCAGTCGCTCGGCCTGTACCCCCCACGCGAGTCGAGCGGCGACGCGCAGCGCCCGGACCGCGCTGATCCCCGCCCACAGCATCAGCGCCAACCCGGCGATGAGCAGGAACCAGCGTGCGTTTGAGCCCTCTTCGACCGCACTCGTCGCCGACCGCGCCGCGACGCCGCCGAGCCCGAAGCTCTTGGCGGCATCGGTGAGGCTCCGCTGGCTGTCTCGGACCCAGAAGCTCACGATCGCCGCCGCCACGAGACCAAACGGCACGAGCCACAGAAAGAACCGGTACGCGAGACCGCCGGCCAGCAACGTGGCTCCCGTGCGCTGCTCGGATGCCAGCGACTCCAGCGCCTCACGGACCGCTCGCCGCTCCTTCGCGCGCTCGACCTGCCGTTCGGCGGCGGCCCGGGCGGTCTCGGCGGATCGGCGCAGAGCAGCCGACCGAGAGGACGACGGCGGCGGGGGAGGTGAGGAGTCGCCCGACGCTGGATCGTGCTCAGACACCGCGGAGCGCGGGAACCTCGCCGGCGGTGACCGCGTCGGCCAGGCGCTGATAGTCACGTTCGTTCTGGTCGGCGTAGGCCGCTGAGAACCGGGCGATCGCCGTGTCGAACTTGGCGCCGCCGCCGAGGTAGGCCGCGATCGCCAGGCGGTCCCCTGAGCGCGCGTGCGCCCGCGCGAGCGACCACCCGCACGCCCGCGAGTAGGCATGCAGACCGTCGTACTTCATCGTTGAGAGGTCGATCGACGCCTTCCAGTCCCACAGCTGGCGGATGTAGAAATCATGCTCGCGACCGTCGAGGTCCTCGGTTCGCTGCCAGCTGAGGAACACGTCCGGCGCCGCCTGGTCCATCCGCTGCCCGCGGACGACCCGCTCGCCGTGATTCTCGAACTCGCTCTCCCCCAGATATGGCTCGAGCACCGACGCCTGCGCCTCCTTGGCTTGGAGCACGAGCGGATCCTGTCCGTCTCGGCCGACGAGGAGAAACACCCACGCACGGGTGCCGACGCTGCCAACACCGACGACCTTGCGCGCCATGTCGACGAAGCGGTAGGTGCCGAACAGGTAGCGCCGGTCAGGGTCGAGCCCGGCGGCATACCCCTCGAGCAGCTCGCGGATGTAGTCCGACTCGTCGCGGTTGGCATCGTTGAACAGCTCACGGAACGGCACGAGCAGCGGCGGCACGCTGCGGAAGCGCGGCTCGCCCGCGTGGAGCTCAGTGAGCTTGCGAACCGCGCGCAGACTCGTCTTGCGACGCGCCTTGGCGAACGGCGCGGCGAAGAGGACGCGCCCCTTCTTGCCGAGCCGGCCGCCGAAGCGGTCGACGAGCTCGCTCGCGTTGATCCGCTCGTACCACACGTCAAGGTGGCTGGCGTGGGCGAAGCCGCGCATCGCCGTGCGGTACTCGCGCACGCAGTCGGTGACCAACCGGCTGCGCTCCTCAGCCGCGATGCCGACGTCACGGCCGGCGATCTCGACGCTCGCCGCCATCCGCTTGATGTCCCACTCCCACGGTCCTGGCAGCGTCTCGTCGAAATCATTCGGGCCGAAGATGAGCCGCCGGTCGGGCGCCGCGAAGCCGCCGAAGTTCGAGATGTGGGCATCGCCGCACGCCTGGACGACGATCCCGGAGTCCGGCGTCGCAGCGAGGTCAGCCGCCATCACCGCCGCCGCGCCGCGGTAGAACGTGAACGGGGACACGAGCATCCGGCCGTAGCGAATCGGCACGAGCTCCTGCACCCGGGTGGTGGCTTGAGCCTGGAGCACCGCGACGGGATCGGGACGATCGTCGGCGGGTGCCCAGTCGCCATGGGCCGACCGCGGGCACGCCTTGCGAGCGGCGCGCCCGCGTTCCGGCGATTCGGTGGGCTCGAGCGTCGCGCTTTTCATGCAGCGGACGACCCTAGTGCCTGGGCCGCTCGCTCGCAATCCCGGGAAACCACCGACCGTGACGGTCTCATAGCCGCGAGATCCCGCGCATGATCAGGAGCAGACCGATGACTCCGATCACCGCCGCGATCACCCTCATCTGATTCGCCTTCATCCACGACGAGAACCGGTCGACCCGTGCGCCCGTGCCGCCGGGATCCACCGCATAGCTGAGGATCGGCAACTCGATCAGCATCAGCTTGATCAGGTTGAACACGACCACGATCACGATCGATGGAACGAGGGCGTAGCTGGCGCGCACGACCTGGCCGAGCGCGAGCACATCGAACGGACCAGGCACGCCAAGGACGACGCCGACGCCAAGGGCCACAATCACCGACCCGCGGGCGAGCGCGCTCGTCGCGCTGCTCTTCCAGCCGCCCTTGGCGCCGGCGCCGTCGGCCTGATCTGCGGACCCGGACGGCCTGGGCCGGCGGCGAATCCGCGGCACCGTCCTGCCGAGCTGCGCCCGGCCGCGCTCGCTCGCGATCAGCGCCGCGAGCACGAGCCCGATCACCCCGACGATGACGAACGGCGCTCCTCCGACCCGGTGCGAGGTGGAACCGATGACGCTATCGCGGTCGCGGAACAGCAGCAGCACCGCGAGGCCGCAGCCGACGCTCATGCTGAACGCCCCCAGCCAGCACGCCCACAAAAGCCGCCGTGACCCGGGGCGGGTGAGGATCACGACCACGATCGCAAGCAGCTGCGGATAGGCAGCCGCGGCGAGCGCGAATCCGAGCAGGGCGGGCATGCCGGCGAGTATCTAAGACCGGCAGGCGTCACGGCGGCGCGGGGCGCCGGGAGGCGGTAGTCGATATTTGACTCCCGCTCAACCGCGTTGACCCACTCGGGAACGGCGAAGTACGCATCACCGACGCGTGGCAGGCACGGTTCAGCGCGCACGCGGCGCCACCGATGCGATTTGTGATGCCGGTTCACGCCTCTGCCCCACCGAGTAGTCCGGCCGCGGCGCCCGCCGCCAGCACACGTCTGATCCGCCTCGGAGCCGCGACGCTCGGTCTGATCGGGCTCTTGTCCTGCGCGACCGTCGGTTCGACGCGCGCGGCGACCCCGGCGGCGAGCCTCCGCGGCGCAACCGCGAAGGGCTTCCCGGACTACGCCCAGCAGGTCAACTGGCTCGCGCGTCCGACCCACCCGACGCGGAAGATCGACGTCTTCTATCTCTATCCGACCTCGTACTTCAAGACGAGCGCGAGTCAGCCGGTGATCTCGACGATCAACGATGCCGCGATGGTCGCCGGCGCCAAGCGGTCGTTCGGCCAACAGGCGACGGCCTTCTCTACGGTGGCGAACATCTACGCCCCGTACTACCGCCAGGCCGACGCGGTCACCGTGCTCACGTCGCCGCTCGCAAAGCAGTCTCAGATCATCGGGGGAGCCCCCGCCCACGATGCGATCGCCGCGTTCTCCTACTACATCAAGCACGAGAACCATGGCCGGCCCTTCATCCTCGCCGGCCACTCGCAGGGCTCCAACGTGCTGCTCTTCATCCTCTCTCGCTACCTCAGGCGGCATCCAGCGGTCTCCCGCCGGATGGTGGCCGCGTATGTGATCGGCTACGGCGTCACGCGGAGCTACCTCGCGCAGAATTCCCAACTGCGATTTGCGAACGGCGCGGACGATACGGGCGTCATCGTCTCCTGGAACACCGAGGCGCCGGGACTCACGATCGACAACCCGGTCGTCAACCCCGGCTCGATCGCGATCAACCCGATCACGTGGACCCGGTCGGCGCGGCCCGCATCCTCCGCCAAGAGCCTCGGCTCGCGGCTACCGAATGCGGCCGGCAAGCTCGTCAAGGTCGCTCACTACGCCGACGCCCGCATCGATCTGCAGCGCGGCACGGTCGTCTGCAGCACCTGCAGCGTGCCCCTGTATGCCCCCGGCACGCCCGGCGGCTTCCCGGAGGGCGTGTTCCACACCCACGACTATCCGTTCTATTACTTCGATCTCCGTCACAACGCGGGCGTGAGGATTCACGCATACCTGCGCGCGCACCGGCCCCACAAGACGTCCCATCACCCCCAGCCGGGTGACGAGGACTAGGGTCCCGTCAGCCCGCGGTCTGCGCCCAGTGCGTGAGCGTCCTCGTAGGCCTGACGCACCACCTGACTGATCCTGCCGCGGTCAGACACGACGAGGCCCTGGGCCCGGGCCCACGCGCGCAGCTCGGAGATCGAGGGCGGCGGGGCGGGGGGACCTGCGTCGAGGTCGCTGTCGGTCGCCGTGGCGATGCGGGCCTGGGCGGCAGTCTCGGCGCCCGCCCACGCATGCGCGGCAGCCAGGTACCGATAGGTCCACTCCTCGGCGAGCTTGCGGGTCTCGCAATGCACGACGGGGACGTTCGGGCAGCGGACCTGCAGTTCGGCGAGGTCATCGGCGACCACCGCGCCCCGGACGTACTTGAGCCCGAAGATCCGCGAGTAGCCGCCCTCGACCACCACCGCCGCACGAGGCAGCGACGCAAGCTCGCTGATCGCATAGCGCAATCGGCCGGTGGTCAAACTCGCGACGAGGTCATCGAGTGACTTTCGCTCGACCGCGCAGACGATGCGACCGTCGAGACTGACTGCGTAATCGCCGCAGGCGAGCGCGCGACGCACGGTTCGCACCTTCTGCCCGGGAAAACTGAACGGGTAACGCTCGTGAGCGTCGACAAGCACCTCGAGCTCGTCGAACCCCTGGGCGCGGGCGGTCGGCAGTCGAACATCCGGCCGGGATTGCTTGCGCGTTCGCGGCGACTGCCAGAACACGACCTCGCGCCCCCGCGCGCGGGTGAAGACGATCTGCGAGCGGCTCTCGCGGCCACGATCGCAGACGAGGTCGATCGCGGCGCCGCGCCGCGCACACACGCGCAGCCCCACGCGCTCGACGATCTCAGGCTGATCGGGCCACTCCTCAAGGTCTGCCGGATGGCAGTACAGCGCATTCGTCCGAGGCCACGTCCCCTTCGTGCGAAACACGAGACCACTGTTCACCGGCACCCTCAGCAGGTACGGCAACGAGCTCGATGGATTCGGGTTCCGGGCCACCAGCAGTTCCACACCAAGGAGTGTGACCGACGACCCTGACACATCCAGGCCGTAATCGAGCGGGCTCGGGTCGGCTCGGCTCGGGTTGGGGCGGCACGGCACGGGGTCCGCTCGGCGACCGGAATATGTCGCCAAACCCTCCGGCAGCGCTGGGTTTGGGCGAAGTACTCCCCGCCAGGCGGAAAATGGCGCCCACATCCAGTGCCCCGTCTCGGTTTGGCGCGATCTTCCGGTCATCTGAAGGCTGTCGCGCAAGCTCCGCGCACGCCTGGGGGCACAGGACCGTGCCCGCCTGCGATGCTTTGAGGGTGTCACGGGGCCAGCGACGTTTCGTCGAACGCGCGATCCTGGCGGGGCTGATCGGCCTCGTGGTGCTCGCGGGCGCGGTCGCGCCAGGCGCCACGGCCGCGCGAGCCAGTGCGGTCTGCACCTCCTGGCACGTGCGCCCGCTCGTGAGCGGCCAGGGCTGGCTTGAGAACCTCTCGTTCGATGGACACGGCGGCATGACGATCTCGGCCCTGACGAAGGGGCGGATCCTGCGCCTGACCGCCGCCGGGCACCTCTCGACGCTCCTGGCCGGCGTGCCGAGCCCCGGCGGAGAGCGGACGATCGGGCGCTACCTGTACTTCAACACCGGAGACACGATCCCGGCGATGCCCAACGGGACGATCGAACGGCTTGACCTGCGAACCGGCAAGCACACGATCTGGGCGCGCGGCCTGACGATGCCCAACGGGCTGGCGTTCCTGCCTAACGGAGACGCGGTGGTCAGTCGTGACGTCGGCACGGGAACCGGGCTGACCCGCGTGAGGGCCGGCAAGCGGCGCCATCCGCAGTTCGAGTGGGCCCGGCTCGACGACACGAACGGTCTCGCGGTCGATCCGTCCGGCCGCTGGCTGTACACCGATCGCACGGCAAGCCAGGACGGAGAGGTCGATCGGATCTCGATCTCCAACCCGAACCTCGTTCAGGTCGTCGGGCACCTCGGTACCGGCGTCGCGCCGGACGACCTCACCGTGGACCGCGACGGAACCGTGTACGTCGCGGGCTTCGTCAGCGGCGAGATCTACCGCCTGAACCCGCGCACGCACGTGTCCTGCGCCATCGCCGACGGGATCTCGCAGCCGACATCGGCGCGGTTCGGCGGCGTCGGCTGGCACGCCCGCGACCTCTATGTCACCGACGCCGGCGGCCATGTCTCCGAGCTCCGGCCCCCAAGCGCCGGCTGATTCCGTCCACATGCTCGACATCGCGGCGACGGTCCCCCGGATCCCGGCTTCGGCCGGCGCCTTGATCTTCGACGCCGCACAACGGCTGCTCATTCTGAAGCCGAACTACAAGAAGGGCTGGACGGTCCCCGGAGGCCAGGTCGAAGCGAACGGGGAGTCGCCGTGGGAGGCCTGTCGGCGTGAGACGCTCGAGGAGTGCGGCCTTGACGTCGAGCGCGGTCGGTTGGTGTGCGTCGATTTCCGGCGCCCGAAACCCAATCGACCCGGCGGGCTCCGGTTCCTATTCGATTGCGGCACGTTCAGCGATGACGCGTTCCGCGCGATCAGACTGAGTGACGAGGAAATCGACGAGTATCGGTTCGTCACGATCGACGACGCGGTCGCGCTGCTCAGCAAACCGGTTCGCCGACGAGTGGCGGCGGCCGCGGGCGCCAAGCACTGCATCTACCTCGAGAACGGCCGACCGATCTCTGCTGTCCCGGGGTGACCCGATCACGCCGGCACGCGAGCCTCGACGATCTTCGACGACGCGCAGGGCACGACGGTCCTGTCGCGCTCACCCACTCGGGCTCAGGCGCCCGGGAGGCAAGCGCGAGCCTTCCGCCCGGCCCAGCCACCGGTCGAACTCGTCGGCGGGGATCGGGCGCGATAGGTAGTAGCCCTGGGCGGTGTCACAGCCGTACTCGCCGAGCAGCCGGAGGTGTTCGGCGGTCTCCACACCCTCCGCGACCGTGTGCAGCCCGAGGCTGCGACCAAGCTCGATCGTCGAGCGCACGATCGCGGCGTCTCGTTGATCTCCTTGAAGTGGTTGAGGTCAAGCAGCACCAACGCCGCCGGCCCCTGGGCGAGCCAGTCCTCGGCCCGCTCGTAGAAGTGGCGACGGTTCGAGAGCCCGGTCAACTCGTCGGTCCGGGCCTCAATCCGAGTCCGCTCGAGCTGAGTCCGCTCGCGCGCGCTGATGAGCAGCCGCAGAAGGAGCGCGACCACCGCGGCGACGAGCAGGAGATGCGCCACCACCGGCGCCTTACGAATGCTCTCCAGGAGAAGCTCGCCAACGACGAGCGTCCCGAAGACGGCGCCCAGGGCGCGCCCGACCCACGGACGGTCCTGCTCGGTCAGCGCCGATGGCGGTCGGTTACGGGTCCACGCGGCGACGGCGATGAGCGCCATCGCCAGCGGCCATGTCGCGTCGACCCAGCTGCCCTCTCGATAGGTGCCCTCGGCGGCACGGACAAGATAGACCGTGTCGCCGAGCGTAAACAGCAGCAGCGCGGCCCCGAGCAGCATCCAGGACGCGCCCACGCGGTGGCGAAGCAGGGCGAAACCGCCCGCGATGATCGCCAGCAGCAGCACGTCGGCGGCCGGATAGGCGAGATTCGTCGCGACCGTCGAGAGGCTGCCGTGGGTGGAAGCGACGACCGGGTCGAACACGGCTGTCGCGCCGACGCTCGCCAACGCGAGCGCACCGACGAATCCCTCGAGCCAGACGCTGGCCGGAAGTCCCTGCACGCGCCCACGGAGCAGCAGCATCACGCCGACGTAGAGAGGCAGGTACCAGCAGATCCAACCCGCATCCGCCCAGGATGGGTAGGGCGGGTTGTCAAGATGCGCGAGGAAGTTGTTCCAGTACAGGTCGCCGAGCCAGTAGAACGAGATGGCCGTCGTCTGGGCCCGGCGTCAGTGGACGCGATGGCTGTCGACGAGTTGGCCGTCGGCGCGCATGATCAGCTCCGCGGCAGTCTCGTCGCCTGTGAGTTCAGCGAAGCCGGTGCGGAGCGCGCTTGGCTCGCTGGAGGCAGCGAGCGCGCCGGCGATCGCCTTGAAGCGCTGACGCGCGTCCGACATCGTCATGTTCGACATTGCGCACAGAAACTCGTCGCCGGCGAGACGGACGATCAAATCGTAGGGACGCAGGTGCTCGGTGATCAGCGTGACGGTGTGCTTGAGCAGCCGATCGCCGGCGTCGTGACCCTTGCTGTCGTTGAGCTTCTTGAGTCCGACAGTGTCGGCGTACACGACGACGAGCTTGCTGCGCGTCCTACGGCTGCGGTCGAGTTCCCGATCAAGGTCGGCGAGTCCCGCGGCTCGGGCACGGGCCCCCGTCAATGGATCGATCTCGGTCATCGCAAGCGCGTGAGCGAGCGCCTCGCGATCGGCGAGCGCTTGCCGGCGGTCACGGGCCCCCTGCTCGCGGTCTGTCGCCGCGGCCCAGCGATCCCGCGCGGCTTGCGCGCGGTGTTCCGCGGCCTGCAAGCGATAGTCCCCGGCGCGCTTGCGTTGCTCGGCAGCGCGGGCGATGAGCTCCGCGCCGGTGCCCGTGCGTGCGTCGTGGTGGTCGTGATCGGCGTCGCGGTGCGCCATCGCCAGATCCCGGGCGGCGGCAGCCCGATCACGCGCCAGGGCTGCCACATCGCGAGCCTCCGCGGTCTCATCCCGCTCCTTCGCGCTCTGCAGGCGCGTCGTGGCGGTCTGCTCGCGCTCGAGCGCCGTGCGCCGACGGATCTCGCGGCTGGCCTCGTGCTCTCGCGGATCGACGCCATGCGCGAGGTCGCGGTCGCTGGCGGCTTGATCGCGATCGGAGGCGGCCTGGTCGCTGTCCGCGCTCCGTTGGTCCCGCTCGCCGCTCGTCTGATCGCTGTCGGCCAGCGTCTGATCGCTGTCGGCCAACGTCTGCTCGCTGTCAGCCAGCGTATGCTGGTCATCCGACGAGCGGTCGGCCACGTTGGCCTCCAAGCTGGCTGGACGACGCGGTCACTCCGTTACCCGATCGATGTCTCCATCTGCAGTTCGATCAGCCGATTCATCTCGACCGCATACTCCATCGGCAGCTGCTTGATGATCGGTTCGATGAACCCGTTGACGATCAGCTTCGAGGCTTCCTCCTCCGGGATCCCGTGCGACATCAGATAGAACAGCTGCTCGTCGCCGACCTTCGACACCGTCGCCTCGTGGCCGACGTTGACGTCGTCGTCTCCGATCCGAATCGTCGGGTACGTGTCCGAGCGCGAGCGCTCGTCCAATAGCAATGCGTCGCAGACGACTTTGGCCCGGGAGCCATGGGCGCCCTTGGCGATCTCAAGCAGACCGCGGTATGAGCTGCGCCCGCCGTCCTTGGAGATCGACTTGGCGAAGATATTCGAGGTCGTGTTCGGCGCGGCGTGAATGATCTTGGCGCCTGCATCCTGGTGCTGGCCGGCGCCAGCGAACGCGATCGACAGGACCTCGCCGTGGGCTCGTCGTCCGAGCAGATAGATGCTCGGGTATTTCATTGTCAGCTTGGAGCCAAGGTTGCAATCCACCCACTCGACCGTGGCGTCCTCGTGGGCTACGGCGCGCTTTGTGACGAGGTTGTACACATTGGTCGACCAGTTCTGAACCGTCGTGTAACGGATGCGAGCGCCCGGAAGGGCGATCAGTTCCACCACCGCGGAGTGAAGTGAGTCAGAGCTATACGTGGGAGCAGTGCAACCCTCGACGTAGTGCACGTATGAGCCCGGCTCCGCGATGATCAGCGTGCGCTCGAACTGCCCCATGTTCTCGGTATTAATCCTGAAATACGCCTGCAGGGGCATTTCGATGTGGACACCTTCCGGCACGTACACGAACGATCCGCCCGACCACACGGCCGAGTTCAGCGCCGCGAGCTTGTTGTCGTTCGGCGGAATCACCGTCGCGAAATATCGACGTACGATGTCCTCGTGCTCCCGTAACGCCGTGTCCATGTCAGTGAAGATCACGCCCTGCTTCTCAAGATCCTCATGGACCTGGTGGTACACGACCTCTGATTCATACTGCGCGCCGACGCCGGACAGGAACTTTCGTTCGGCCTCGGGAATTCCCAGGCGGTCAAAGGTCTTCTTGACGTCCTCGGGGACGTCGTCCCACGACCGACTGGGCGTCTCGGAGGCGCGGACGAAATATCGGATGTCGTCATAGTCGAGCTCGCCCAGCATCGGCGACCCCCACGTCGGCTGCCCCCGCGCGAAGAAGTGATCGAGCGCCTTCAGCCGGAACTCGCGCATCCACGCCGGCTCGGACTTGAACTCCGAGATCTTCTCGACGATCTCACGGTTCAGCCCCTTCGGCGCCTTGTACAGATAGTGCTCGGCGTCGTGGAACCCGTAGCGTTCCTCGTAGTCGGCATTGATGCCGGCAAGCTGCTCATTCTCGGTCAGGACGGATGCTTCGGCAGTGCTCACTACTCCACCTCCAGCTTGCTTGGCCCGTGGCTCAACCGGGGTTGCTCTACGTGACGGACTCGCTCCGCGGCGTCGTCGGCCTGACGCTGCGGGGCAGCACAAACGTCCCATTTCGCTTTGACCTCGTCAGCGCGCCGCGAGGCTTCGTCGCCCTCTGCTGATCGGACCTCTTCACAGATCCGGGCGTACTCGTGGTCGCCTCGTTCCCATCGCGCTTGTTCCTCGGCGAAGGTTTCGTGCTCCCAGGCCTCGGTGTGACGCACCTCATGAGCGGCGCGGGTCTTGCGGTTAACCCGAGCCCGAGCCATGCCTAATGCGGTGGCCACAGCCAACCGCCTCTCTGCCCTTCTGACCGAAACAAATCGCCCGGGAAGCAAGAAGAGCTAGGGCTCACGGAGCGGAGTGTCACCATACCATATTCCGACCGCCCCGCTCGGAATTGCCCCGGGCTGACGGTGCGACTGACTACACTCAGAAGCAGTCTCCACCGTCTGAGTGCCCCGCGCTCGCATTCTTCCTGTGGTTCAGCCTTCCTAGCGGAGCGTCGAGGAGTGCAGCACATGGCAAAGCAGAATCAGAAGCAAGCCCCGGTCCGCCAGGCGCCAGGCCCCGGGCTCTCAACGGCCGACGCGGCGTTTGACGATGTTCGCAAGGACATCGCGCAGCGCAACGAGCAGACCCATCTCGAGGCTCGCAAGCTGCGAGCGCGACGCGATCGCGAGCAGCTGCGACTTCGTCGTGAGCGGGACCTGTAGACGCCATTCGAGGTCACCCGTCAGTGCGGTCGGGGCGGAGAGGCAAGTGAATGCTGAAGCCGTCTAAGAAGCGCAGGGAGCGTTCCCTTGATCGCATGTTCGAGACCCGGAGCCACGCGTGGCGAGAGGCCGGCCTCGCCGCGCAGGTCAGCCACAAGACGGTGGGCCGGGCACGCCGGCAGGCGGCCCTCCAGTTGCTGTTGCTCGCGGGAGTCGTCCTCGTCTACGCGCATCGCAGGCAGCTGTTCGGCGCCGGGCTCGATGCACCGGTCAGGGCCGCAACGGTGCTGGCGCTCGTGGTGCTCGGGTGGGCACTCGCGCGCGACATCGGCCGCGTCGCCGCGCCGGCGTTCTTTCGTCGGATGGATCCGGCGACCGCGGGGACCGTCGGCTTCCTGATCCGCTTCTTCACGGTTCTGATCACCGGCGTTGCCGCCCTGCGGGTCGCGGGACTCAGGCCCCAGACACTCGCCCTCGGCGGGGCGTTCACGGCGGTCGTGATCGGTCTCGCTGCGCAGCAGACGCTCGGCAACCTGATCGCCGGCATGGTGCTCTTGAGCGCACGCCCGTTCCGGGTTGGCGAACGGGTGCGCCTCCAGGCTGGCCCACTGGCGGGCCGAACCGAGGGGGTCGTCAGCTCGCTCGGCCTTCTCTACACGACACTCGCACGCGGGGAAGACCGAGTCATGATCCCCAACGGCGTGGTCCTCTCGGCCGTGATCGTTCCGCTCCGTGAGCCGGAGCCAGTGGATGTCAAAGTGCGTATCCGCGGCGGGATCCGCCCAAGCCACGTCCAGGCAATCCTCGATGAGCGGGTCGGCTCACCGACACGCTCAGCGCCGCGGGTGCTCCTCGAGGAGGTCGATCGCGACGAAATCGTGGTCCGCGTCCAGGCCACGCCCGAGCGCCCCGCCGATGGCGCCCGACTGGCGGACGAGATCATCGCGGCGCTCGTCAGCGTGACCCAGGAGCATCGGGCGCGCGCCTGATCGACGATCGTGGTGCTGGGACTCTCACTCGCCGGTGCGGCTGGCTACGGAGGCTGACCGTGGCTGGCTACCGATGGACCCCGGATGCACGCCTGGCTAGCTTCTGTTCGGAGAGGACCGCAGTGACCGACCACGTCTCCATCCACCGAATCGCGCGTGCAGCCGGGCGGCGCGAGCCGTGAGCACCGGACAAGCCGAGCGGCTCACGGGACGGGCGCTGTGGACGGTGTTTGGGGCGCTCATGCTCGGCATGTTCCTGGCGGCGCTCGATCAGACGATCGTCTCGACCGCACTGCCGACGATCGTCGGCGACCTCGGCGGTCTGAACCACCTCTCCTGGGTGGTCACCTCCTACCTCCTCGCCACGACGGTGTCGACACCGGTGTACGGGAAGCTCGGCGACATGATGGGGCGCAAGCCGGTGTTCCTGGCAGCGATCCTGATCTTCCTCGTCGGCTCGATGCTGTCCGGGCTCAGCCAGTCGATGAACGAACTGATCGCGTTTCGCGCGTTGCAGGGGATCGGCGCCGGCGGCCTGATGGTCGGCGCGCAGGCGATCATCGGTGACATCGTCCCGCCCCGCGAGCGGGGTCGCTACATGGGGCTGATCGGCTCGGTGTTCGGCGTTGCCTCGGTCGCGGGACCGCTGCTGGGCGGCTTTCTCGTCGAGAGCCTCTCCTGGCGGTGGGTGTTCTACGTCAACATGCCGATCGGGGCGCTCGCCGTCGTGATCGTGATCACCCGGCTGCATCTGCATACGCCGACCCACCATCACCGGATCGACTATCTCGGCGCTGCCCTGCTCAGCGGTTGCGTCGGGTCGCTGATCCTGCTCACGACCTGGGGCGGGAGCGAGTACGCCTGGGGCTCGTCGACGATCATCGGGCTCGGCATCGCCGGCGCCGCCCTGCTGGCGGCGTTCATCTGGCAGGAGACGCGGGCCGCCGAGCCGATCCTGCCGCTCCGGTTGTTCCGTTCGAGCGTGTTCAGGGTCGCGAACGGAATCGGCTTCGCGATCGGGATGGCGATGTTCGGCGCGATCATCTTCATTCCCCTGTTCCTTCAGATCGTCTACGGCGCCAGCCCGACCGCGTCCGGGCTGCGGATGCTGCCGCTGATCGCCGGACTGCTCGTCGCCACGATCTCCTCCGGCCAGGTGATCACGCGCATCGGGCGTTATCGATGGTTCCCGATCGCGGGAACCGCCATCCTGATCGTCGGGATGTATCTGCTCTCGCGGCTCGGGGTCGGGACCGCCCCGTGGATTGCCTCGGCGTACATGCTCGTCGTGGGCATCGGGATCGGGCTCGTGATGCAGGTGATGATCCTTGTCGTGCAAAACGACGTGGAGCCGCAGGACATCGGCGTGGCGACCTCGACCGCCACCTTCTTCCGATCGGTCGGCGGCGCGTTCGGCGTCGCGATCTTTGGAACCATCTTCGCGACTCGGCTCGCGGGCGAGCTCTCTCGGCTCCCACACGCCATCACCGCCCGACTTGGCAGCGGTGTGCACCTCAACCCCGCGCAGGCCAAGCACCTACCTCCCGCTGTCCACGCGGACTTCCTGCAGGCGTTCGCTCATGCGCTGCATGGCGTGTTCCTCTGGGGCGTGGCGCTCGCGGTCATCCCCTTCGTGCTCTCCTGGCTGCTCAAGGAGGTGCCGCTCCGCACGACGTTGGGGAGCCGGCCCGAGGGTGGGCCCGAGACGGCGGCGGCGGCGACTGCCGCGACCGCTGCGACCGCTGCGACCGCTGCGACCGATCAGCGGACGGATGGCACCCCCGCGGAGCCACCGGTCTCACCCGTCGGACGGTGATCTCGTCAGCGCCGCCAGCGCGCGGCCCGGTCGTGACCGCCGCGCCTTAGTCAGCGACGTGGTTGGCGAGCACCAGACCGTCCGGGTCGTAACGCGAGGTGATCTGTGCGAGCCGGTCGGCCACCGGGTTGGTGAACGCATGGCGCAGCCCGGGCTCCTCACTGAACGTCAGCAGCGTCCGGCGGGCCCCGACCCACGGAGCGAGCCGCTCGCTCATCGCCCCCAGCGCGGCTCGCACCGCGGCGCCCGTCTCCGGCGTCGGCGCCGCCCCGACCGCGTAGATCAGTGCCTCGCTCTCGAGCGGCCCCGCCGTACCCGGATCGGGTGATGATGACCGGAGCGCCCCTCCGAGATGCCGGACCTCAAGGGCCGTCAACGGTGTGTCTGCGTCCGGCCCCGCAAGCTCAACGAACGCCTCGGCCGCCGGTCCGGTGAATGTGTCGAGGAGCACCGCCCGACCGAGTCCCGGTGTCGGGTCCTGGGGGTCGCCGGAGAGATCGCCAAGCGCGGACGCGGGGACAACGGCGAGCGTGTCGATGCTCGGTGCCGCGACCGCGCGCAGCGGCGCGACCAGCTCGGCGCCGTCAGCTGCGCCACCGGTGAACGCAAGCGTGATCGCCGCGAACGCCTGCCCGCGGAGCGGCTCCGGAATCGCCGGTAGCGGCGGGAAGCGGATCAACCTCAACGTCGAGGTGACGGTGTTGGGCGCGGTCGCAATCCACGCGCGGTACGCGTCCACGACCTCGCCGGCCCGCTCGATCGGCCAGAACAACGCGCCGGCGAACGCCTCGCGCAGCTCGAACAGGTCGAGCTCGAGCGCGGTGACGATCGCCTGACCCCCGCCCCCGCCGCGCAGTGCCCAGAACAAGTCGGGCTCGCGCTCGGAGTCGACGATCCGCGCGTCGCCGTCGGCTGTCACGACCTCAAATGACCGGACGTGGCTCGAGGCGAAGCCGTCGCGCCGAGCCAGCCAGCCAATTCCGCCCCCAAGGACATAGCCGGCGACGCCGACGCCGCCCGACATCCCGTGCAGGCAAACGAGCCCGTGCGCTGCAGCCACGGAGATGACCTCTCGCCACTGGGCCCCCGCCTGCACCCGTGCGGTCCGTGCCTCTGGGTCGACGACCACGCCGTCGAGCTCGGATGTCCGCAGCAGAATCGCATCGTCCAGCTCGCCCAGGCTCGTCGCGCCGTGACCGGTCGCCTGGACCGCGACCCGCAAGCCGTTGGCTGCGGCAAAGCGCACGGTCGCGGCGATGTCGGCGACCGCGCCGGCCCGGACGACGAGCGCCGGATGTTGGTCGACCGTGAGGTTCCACGCCTGGCGCGCGGCGTCCCAGCCCGGATCGGACGACGCCACGACCGCGCCAGCGATTGCACCCCGAAGTTGCTCCGCGCCTTCTCCTGGCATGACCAACAACAGGATAGAAAATGCACGGGCGAACCCATCGCGGGGCCGTGTCGTACGCTTGCCGGGTGGCGAGCGAGAACCCGATCGGCGACCCGCGCATATGACCGATCGCCACGAAACGCGGGAGGACGTGCAGTCCGAGTTGGCCGAGGCCACCTCCGAGCTGCGGACGCACATGGCCAGCTGGGAATACGCGTTTGCGATGGGCGGCGGACGGGATGGCTCAGGTGAGCACCCGGTGCACTGGGAGACTCGGGCTCGGACGGAGCATCTCGCAGCCCGTTGCCGCGACTTGCGCACGAGACTGGCCGGGTTCGAGTCGTAGGCGTCGACGCGGGGTAGCCCTCTCTTGGAGTAGTTACCGGGGCCGGACAAACCCGAGAGAGGAGAGGCAACATGCCAGATAACAGAGGCGTGGCCTACATGGGTGCGGGAAAGGTCGAGGTCGAGAACATCGACTATCCGACGTTCGAGTTGAAGGATGGTCCGGGGGTGAACCCCGCGAACGTTGGGCGCCAACTGCCGCACGCCGCGATCCTGAAATGCGTCGCGACGAACATTTGCGGCTCGGACCAGCACATGGTCCGCGGCCGGACGACGGCGCCTGAGGGGCTCGTCCTTGGCCACGAGATCACCGGCGAGGTGGTCGAGGTCGGTCCGGGAGTTGAGTTCATCGAGGTTGGTGATCTCTGCTCGGTGCCGTTCAACATTGCCTGCGGCCGCTGCCGCATGTGCAAGAGCGGTCACACAGGTGTCTGCCTGAACGTCAACCCCGATCGTCCGGGCTCGGCGTATGGCTACGTCGATATGGGCGGATGGGTCGGCGGTCAGGCCGAGTACGTGCTTGTGCCCTACGCCGACTGGAACCTGTTGAAGTTCCCGGACAAAGATCAGGCGATGGAAAAGATCCTCGATCTGACGATGCTCTCGGACATCTTCCCCACCGGTTACCACGGCGCGTACACGGCAGGCGTGACGTCCGGCTCAACCGTCTACGTCGCCGGAGCCGGCCCCGTAGGGCTCGCTGCGGCGCATTCGGCGCAGCTGCTCGGCGCGGCCGTGGTCATCGTCGGGGATCTGATCCCGGAGCGACTCGAGCAGGCACGCAGTTTCGGCTGCGAGGCGATCGACGTCTCGAAGGGAGACCCGAAGGATCAGATCGAGCAGATCCTCGGCGTGCCCGAGGTCGACGCCGCCGTGGACGCGGTCGGTTTCGAAGCGCGAGGCCACGGCGCGGATTCGGAGCAGGAAGCGCCGGCGACCGTGCTCAACTCGATCATGGACGTGACCCGAGTGGCCGGCAAGCTCGGAATCCCGGGTCTGTACGTGACCGGTGATCCCGGCGGAGTCGACGACGCGGCGAAGGCCGGGTCGCTGTCAATCCGGATCGGCCTTGGCTGGGCCAAATCGCACAGCTTCACCACGGGACAGTGTCCGGTGATGAAGTACCACCACGGATTGATGCAGATGATCCTCCACGACAAGGCGCAGATCGCGAAGGCGGTCAACGCCACCGTGATCAGCCTGGATGAGGCACCTCAGGGCTACAAGGACTTCGACAGCGGAGTCGCCAAGAAGTTCGTGCTCAACCCGAACGGGCTGATCAAGGCCTGACGGCACCACGATTGCCACGAGCGCGCGCTGCGGGTCTCCACGCGGCGTGTGCTCGTGCGCACGTGATCGTCGCACCTGTCGTCGCTCCATCGTCGGTGGGCCACGTTACTTAGTCAGTTACCAAAGTGATGTGCTACGGTCATCGTCGTGCCGCTCGCTGAGCCCCAGCAACTCGATCAGGCATTCCACGCTCTGGCCGACGGGAACCGCCGCGCGATCGTCGCACGGCTCACCCGTGGTCCCGCCTCGGTGAGCGAACTCGCGGCGCCGCTCGACGTGTCACTCCCGACGGTGATGCAGCACCTCGACGTACTGCAGCTCAGCGGGCTCGTTCGGTCCGAGAAGGTCGGGCGGGTGCGGACCTGTCGGCTCGAACCAGGCCCGATGGGCGCGGTCGAGAATTGGCTCGCCGAGCACCGCGCGATGTGGGAACGTCGCCTCAACCTCTTGGGCGACATCCTCGATGAGACCTTTCCGAACACGAAGGAACAACGCAAGAAATGAGCATCACCCAGCACGACTTCACGATCGAACGGCGCTTCCGCCACAGTCCAGTTCAGACGTTCCAGGCGTTCGCCGATCCCGACCTCCGTCAGCGCTGGTTCGGGGCGCCCGACAGCTGGAGCGACACCGAGTGGTCACTCGACTTCCGGGTCGGCGGCAGCGAGGTGAGCGCGGGACGCGACGACGGCGGAGCCCACCACCTCTTCCGCAGTCACTTCCACGACATCGTTGTCGACGAGCGGATTGTCTTCGCCTACGACCTCCTGCTCGACGGCCGCCTCATCTCCGTGTCGTTGACGACCGTCGAGATGCGTGCCGACCACGACGGCGGTACGCACCTGATCTTCACCGAGCACGGCGCCTTCCTCGATGATCTCGAAGACCCGGCCGAGCGCGAGCACGGCACCGGCCTGCTGCTCGACGGGCTTGAGGCGTTCCTCGCCGAGGAGGTACCCGCGTGAACCTCGTCCTGCACCAGCATCCGTTCGCGCTGTACTGCTGGAAACCGCTCATCGCTCTGTATGAGCGCGATCTGCCGTTCACGGCCGAGCTCGTCGAGGGCGATCGTGACGCACTCGCGTCGCTGTGGCCGCCGGCCTCGATGCCAGTGCTCGTCGACGACGGAGTCGTGGTCCCAGAGTCATCGATCATCGTCGAACACCTCGACCGGCACGGCGACGCCCCGACACTGGTCCCCACCGACCCCGGCGAGGCGTCGCCGGTGCGTCTCTGGGATCGAGTGGCCGACGACTACGTCGCCACGCCGGTGCAAAAGATCGTCGGCGACGCACTGCGACCGGCGGGCGCCGGCGATCCTCACGGCGTTGCCGAGGCCCACGCCGCCCTCGATCTTGCCTACGCGACACTGGAGCGTCAGCTGGAGGAACGCGGCCCCGAGGCCTGGTTGGCTGCCGATCAGTTCACGCTGGCCGACTGCGCCGCGGCGCCCGCGTTGCATTACGCCCACGTCGTGCATCCACTGGACCGCGGGGCGCACCCTGCGCTCGCCGCCTACGCCGAACGCGTCCTCATGCGACCGTCGGTCGCTCGTGCCGTCGAGGAGGCCCGGCCATACCGCGAACTGTTCCCGCTGCCCTGGCCTGCACACGTCGGCTGAGGTCCGGTCATTGTTGACGGCCGGAAGCCTGCCACTCATCCGGCTCCCAGTTTGCGAGTAGGGTGTCCGAGAAGGGTTTGTCTGCCGCTGGTGAACCTCGCGGTCGCCGCAGCACGCTCAGCGACGTCACGGGCCACTCCTCAGCGAGCGAGATGCCGCATGACCCCGGCTGGGAGTCCCGCCCCGGCAGGGGTCGAGAGGGGCAATAGGAGGCTCATCCATGCACCGCCGTGACCGCATTGCAACCGTGTTATCGCTCGCCATAGCCGCAGTGACCGTGGTGGGGGTGTCGGCGCCTGGCGCCGCGGCCCGCGGGCGATCGAAGCCGGCACGACCGGATCTCGTGATTCAACACGTGCAGTTCCGCTCCACGCCCTCCAAGTCTGCCTCGTCGAAGATCTCGAGCGTTGTCGTCGAGAAGGACGGGAGTGCGCGGTTCGGTCTCGTCTTCACGGTCAAGAACCGCGGCCACGCCCTGGCGCTCCGCAGCCAGGTGAAGGTGTTGCTCGGCCCCGGCAAGTTGAAGGACGAGATCGTCGGGCAGATCGCTCCAGGCAGGTCGAAGACGGTGGAGCGGAGCTACACGGCGGTGCTCGCGGGAATGGGGTTTTACAGCCTGGTGATCTGCGCGGATTCCCTGCGCAAGGTCAACGAGTCAGACGAGTCCAACAACTGCAGTCCGAAGATCAGGTTCGCCGCCGTTCCACGGGTCTGGACCGTGCCCTCGTTCGCGGCGGGATTTCACAGCACCAGCGACGGCAACGCCGTCGTGAGGGCGACGGGGCTGACCTTCAATTATTTCGGCACGGTGAACGAAGACGGCCAGTACGTGTTCTTTTGGCAGGCCAGCGGTGGCGTCACCGAGGACCTGAGTGGGACGGATGCGGGAGGATGCGTTCACAGTGGTCACGGGGTGGTGTCGCATTCTCCGTGGGGAGACCAGATCGACCCCGACCACGGGTATCTGGAGATCAAGACGTCTCTGAGGGGCTACTCCGCCCAGGTCGAGGATCCAAACCACGGTTTCTCTGGGACGACGGCCTGCCCGGGGCCCCCTCCGATGTCGTTCAGCAACACGGAGCCGATCCTGCCCCTCGCGACACTCATCCCTGGTGGCACGGACATCTTCGACACGACAGGCCCGAACGCGTCGATCCTGGCCCAAGGCTTCACGCTCGGGGACGATCCTGCCAACAACACCTACGGCTCCTGGCAGTTCAAGGCCGCAGTACCGGGATAGGCGCAACCCCCGCCCGACGCCGCCGTTAGCGCGGCTACATGGTGCCGGGGCGTGCTGGACGACTCAGCGCACGGAGGTAGTCCGCGGCGATCGCGTCCCAGTCGGCTGTGTTCAGCCAGTTCGACCTGGCCCGCCAGCGAGCATGCGATGCGATCGCTGGTCATCAACTTTGAGCCCTGCTCCTTATCGTGCTCGACGAAGTGCGCCCGCGTGCCGCCGACGGCCTCGAACTCGGAGCGACGCACCAGCATCGCAGCTCCCGACGCCCAGGGCGGCTCGTGGCCGATGCGGCTTTCGAGCGGGACCTCTCGCAGCGACGCCGGCTTGATGAGGCAGAGCGAGGTAGATCGGGATCTGAGTGCCAGCTGCGGTAAAGCGCGAGCAGGCTCCGGGAGCCGCGGGCGCCTGATGAGCGGTCCCGGCGCGTCAAGGTCGACAAAGGGCCAGCCGGGCGTCGGGGTTGAGGAACAGCAGGTGCGACCGTCCGGCGAGGGCGGCCCCGACATTGCATCCCGCTCCGAAGCCCTCGTTGCGGGCGACCGTCAGCCGATCGACCGCGTCGCCGTGGCACCGGGGCATCTTGTCCTCACCATTCTCCACGACGATAATCTCGGCCCCAGGAAGATGGCGAGCCACCGAGCGGATCGCCACCCCAAGCCAGGACCCCGAGCCATGACTCACGAACACCACGCCGATCTGTTCCGCAGCTTTCCCGCGCATGCGGCGCCGATGGTATTCGCGATGTTGGCCGGCTGAGACGTGGTGTCCCCGTCACTAGTTCCCGCGAGCCGCTCCCGCGCGCTCGTCACGGGTGTCGCCGGCTTCATCGGTTCGCACGTCGCCGACGCCCTGCTCCAAAGCGGCTGCGCAGTGCGCGGCGTCGATTGCTTCAGCGACAACTACGCGCGTCCGCAGAAGCTGGCCAACCTCCGCCACCTGGCCGATTGGGACGCGTTCGAGTTCGTGCCGATCGACCTGGCGCGCGGCTCGCTGCGCGATCTCGTCGAGGACTGCGACACCGTCGCGCACCTCGCCGCCGAACCGGGGGTGCGCTCGAGCTGGGGCGCCCGCTACGAGCACTACCTGCGCAACAACGTGCTCGCCACCCAACATCTGCTCGAGGCGGTGCGCGATTTGCCCGCGATCCGCTTCGTCCATGCATCCTCGTCGTCGGTGTACGGCGAGGGCACGGTGCGACCCACTGCGGAGCACGAGCGGCCGCGACCCCGCTCACCCTACGGCCAGACGAAGATCGCGGCCGAGCACCTCTGCGATCTGTACCACGCGAACTTCGGTCTCGATGCGGTGCGCCTCCGCTATTTCACTGTCTTCGGACCGCGCCAGCGTCCCGACATGGCGTTTCATCGGATCTGCTCAGCCGCGCTTACCGGTGACACGTTTGAGATCTATGGCGACGGTCACCAGACACGTGACTTCTCCTATGTGGACGACGTCGTCGCAGCGACTCTGGCCGCCGCGCACGTGGAGCTCGACGGCCAGCGCGTCTTCAACGTGGGCGGTGGCTCGCCGGCATCGCTCGCCGAGGCGGTCGCGTTGGTGGCCGAGCTTTCGGGCCGTGCGCTGCAGGTCAGCCATCTCCCGACCGGGCGTGGCGATGTCCGTCACACCGCCGCCGACATCACGTTGGCCCGCCGCGTGCTTGGCTTCGCCCCATCGGTCTCGCTGGCCGATGGCCTGACTCGCCAGTTCGAGTGGCTGCTCGCCCAAACCGCCTCGCGGCGAGCCCGGAGCGTCAGCGGCGTGCCGCGGGCGGGTCGCCGAGCGCACGTCCGTAGACATCGATGACGCGGGCGACGATTTTGGCGAGGGTCAGTGACATCACGGCCGCCCGGGCGGCGGGCGCCCGGGGGACGCCGTCGAGTCGCTCGGGCACGTCCCCGACCGGCGTTGCGACGACCGGTTGAGCTCAGGTGGTCATGCTGGTGTTGTACGCGAACGCGACCAAGCAGCGGCCCTCGCGTCAGATCGAGTGTCACTGCCGTCAGGACGTCGCGTACCGGGTGATCACGGGGAATCTGGTGCCCGATCACGCGACGATCGCGCGGTTCGTGGTGCGTCACGAGACCGCGCTGGCCGACCTGTTCAGTGAGGTGCTGCGCCTGTGTGACCAGGCGGGCCTGGTGAAGCCGGGACTGGTCGCGATCGACGGGACACGCCTGACGGGTAACGCGAGCCGCGGTCAGACCCGCGAGTTCTCACAGATCGCGCGGGAGATCCTCGCCGAGCACACCGCGACCGACGCGGCCGAGGATCGCCAGCACGGCGACACGCGGGGCGATGAGCTGCCGGAGCAGCTGCACACGCCCGAGGGCCGCCGCAGGTTCTTCCGGGACGCCCGCCGGAACTGCGAGGACCAACAGACGACCACCGAGGGGCACGGCGGTGAGGAGCAGCCCGAGGGTGACGACCCGGCCGAGGGTGACACAACGGCGGTCGATGATTTCACGTTTGATGCCGAACTGATTGTCGTCCGGGTGCAGGGTCGGGAAGGATGGGCGCGTGACGCGCGACGCCAACTGGAGCAGCGCCGCTGGAAGCACCCGGACCCGATCCGCCGCTCACGTGAGGACCGTTTGCTGCTGGCCGCTGAGCAGTTGGAGGCCGACCTCGACGCCGACTGCCGTGGCAATCAGGCGTATGAGGAGCATCGGGCGGCTGGGCGGATGAAGGACGGCCGCCGGTTCGGCAAGCCACCGAACCCCTCCACCCCGCCGCAGATCCCGGACGGGAAGGTGAACGTGACCGATCCCGACAGCAAGCACATCAAGGCGACCGACACCTACGTGCAGGGCTACAACGCGCAAGCGGTCGTCGACCGCGGTCAGATCGTGCTCGCGGCGGAGATCACCAACAGCACGGTCGATTGGTCACAGCTCGATCCGATGATCACCGCCGCGCTCAGCGAGCTCGAACTCGCCGGGGTCACCGGCCGGCTTGAGACCGCGGTGGCGGACACGCAATACTGGAATGAGCAGCACATGGACGAGGTGATCGCCAACAAGCACGTGCAGGTGCTGATCCCGCCCGACTCCGTCACCCGCGACACCCCACGACCGGGCTGGACCGGCGGGCGGTACACCTGGATGGGCTACGTCCTGGCCGCTGAACTCGGTGACCGGCTCTACCGACAACGCAAGCACATGATCGAGCCGGTATTCGGTCACACCAAACACAACCGCGGTGTCACCCGGTTTCACCGACGAGGCCGCACTGCCGTGCGTACCGAGTGGCGGTTACTGATGGCAACCCACAACCTCACCAAGCTCCACCGCCACCAGATAGCCACCGCAGGACCCTGAGAAGGGCCCCGGGGACCTCACCGCCCGTCCTGGACGCCCCTCCGGCCGGGCGACCCGATCCCGGGCGTGACCCCCCGACTCCCGCCGACCGCGCACGCCACGGGCTTCACGAACCTTTGAGCGACGGCCTCAGGCGAAAGCGCAAGCGAGTCGCCGTGCCGCTTTCCCCGGCCGATCGCCGCCGGCTGATGCGGACGGGCCGGTCGTGGTGCGGGCGGTCGTCCCTCACTCTGTGGCGCCGAACCTGAGAGGATCCCCGCGGGTCGTCCAACAGGAGCTTGTCGTGCCTCGCCGGATCTGGCCCCATTTCCAGGGCAACCTCGTCGCCTACCTGGCGCTGTTCGTCGCGCTCGGCGGCACGGCGGTCGCGTCGTCGATCAAGCTTGCGCCCAACTCGGTCGGGACCAAACAGCTCCGCAGCGGTGCCGTGACGGGCGCAAAGGTCGCCCGGAACACACTGACGGGCGCCAACATCAAGCTGTCCACGCTAGGGACCGTCCCGAGCGCTGAGAGCGCTACCAACGCCACAAACGCGAGGAACGCGGGCACCGCGCAGACCGCTCGCTACCACGGCGCAGACAGCCACCACCGCGCAGACAGCCGCCAACGCGTCTGAGCTCGGCGGCCAGGGCCCATCCAGCTGCCAGTCGCGCGTGGGCGGCACGTGCGTCCCCGGCAGCGCGATCGCCTCCGTCGCGGCCGCCGGTACCGTCGCGTGCCAGTCAACCAACATCACGCAGATGCTCGGCGGGGTCTCCTCCGTGGGCAACGCCGGGCTGACTCGTTATCTCGCCCCCGAGGGGCTGACGCCGAGCCCCGCGCCGACCAGTGAGTCGGACGGCCTCGGAGCTCCGGCCGTGGCGGGTACCGCGGGCAATCTCAACGTCGGCATCTTCCAGATCGAGACCTTCGACGTCACGTTCACGCTTGACGTGAACGACTCCCCGACGGCGGTCAGCTGCACGATCCCCGCCGGTGGTACCACGTGCAAGGACACTACCGACAGCGCGCCTGTCCCGGCCGGGGCGCTCGTCGATCTCAAGGTGCGGGGCAGCATCGTCACCAACACGCAGGTTGCCTTCGGATGGACCGATCAGACCACGGCATAGACGGTGTGCTCGTCCTCCGTGGGGGCGGGCGCCTGCGGTCAGCTCGACGTCTCGACCTCGCCCACTCCTCACCTACGCCGGCGTTCACTCCCTCCAGACCAGGCCTCGCGAGCATCGTCACTCACGGAGTGAGGTCCGCTCGTCGCCAACTGCTCAATGCATGAATCGCGCCGAGCGGAGTGAGCGCTCGCAATTGATTTCGACTTCGCGAGGCTCCCGGATCGGACATCGCATCGGCGACTCTGCAGTCGCGCGCAGCAGCGGCAAGCCGGAGAACGACCCAGACCGTGGATCGTTGCCAACGCGATCGCCAGCTCGGTGACCCGTCGGATGAGGAACGCGATTACGCGCGCGACTGGCTTTCCGCGTGTTGGGGGACTTTCATCGACGACCTTCCGATGCTGATCGAGTTGTCAAAGCGAGAGCGACGGCATTCGTCGGTCGGGCCGCTGGGTGCTGCTCGAGACCGCCAGCGCCGCCGGCGAGCCGTGGTACAACCCTCGCTCCCCGAAGAGGAGATCATGCGAGCAGCGATTCCGACCGCCAACGCCGACTGTCCGACCAGACCCGTGCGGATGATTGAACCGTTCGGCCCGGGCAGTGGGCCAGAGGTGGTCGCGACCGCGGTGGGTCGAAAGCTTGCTGAGCTGTGGGGTCAGCCCGTGATCGTCGCGAACCATCCTGGTGCGGGGAGCACGGCGGCCCCAGCGATGGTGGCGACGTCCCCCGCCGACGGTTACACGTTGCTCGTCCACACCAACGCGCACGCATACAGCTCGGCGCTTGTGACGAACCTCCCCTATGACCCTGGCTCGGACTTCGTCCCGGTCGCGGCGCTCACCACTCAGTCCTACGTGCTCGTCGCCGGCGAGACCACAGGCCTCGCTACCGTCGGCGCGCTGATCGCTGCAGCGAGGGCAAAGCCCGGGCGGCTGCGGTTCGGATCCAGCGGCGTGGGCACGGGGACGCACCTGGGGATCGAGAGATTCAATCTCGCAGCCGGGATCAACGCCACCCACGTCCCCGCGCAAGGGAGCGATGCGATCGCCGACACGATCGCGAACACGATCGCGGGGCGCACCGACTACGCGCTGTCGCCGATCCCGACCACCCTGCCGCATATCCGCGCGGGCAGACTCCTGCCGCTCGGCGTGAGCAGCGCCCGGCGCTCGAGCGCGCTCCCCGACGTTCCGACGGTTGCCGAGGCAGGCGTCCTCGGCTTCGATTTCCCGATCTGGTACGGGATCTGGGCGCCGGGTGCCACTCCAGCCGGAGTCGTTCAGAAGCTCGCCGAGGACATCGCGCGCGCTGTCAGATCCCGCTGTGCGCGCCTCGCTCGTGAAACACGGTGGCGAACCGATGAGCATGACGCAGCCCGACTTCGCGCGCCGAGCACGGTCGTGCCGGCGTGCTGCCGCTCCACGTTGTTCAGGAACGAGGCCAACATCCGCCGGTCATGAGCGTTCGCCACGGTGACAATCGGCGCTCGCATAGGATTAGGCTCCAGCCGATCGACGTCGCCGGCGGTGTTTGTCGCGAGCGCACTCCACCCGACCGCCACGCCGTCGAGGGTGCCATCAACGTCTGGGTCGCGTTCAGCGGCTCCTGACACTCATCTGGTCGACATCAGGTAACCGCCCACGTAGTTGAGGTGGTAGTTGTTCTTGTCGATGAACCAGCTGCCATCGAGTCGCAGTTCGACCGCCGCGGCGTAGCCATCTGGGCCGACCTGCATAACGCAGCACTCGTTGGCCATCATGTACTTCGCCTTGTCCTTGAACAGCGGATCGCTTGGATCGAACAGGCCCGTGGCGTCGTTCGAGTCCAGATACCAGGTCGCGGTTGCAGGGTGCTGGGTGCCGAGGCTTCCGGCTCCAAGCTTCTTGAGCAACGCGACATACTCCTCGTCGGTCAGCGCGCTGCCGTCGGCGTGCGTGACCGACACCAAGTCGACGTCGCCGGTGATCGATTTCCAACCGGCACCCGCGTTGACCTGGGGGAGCAGGGCACCGCTGTCGGAGTCCTTCAGCATGCGGAAGCCGACCGTTTCCGGCCTGCCCGGCAGCCCGGGCGGGATGTGATTCTCGCCCCAGTGCCAGTCGAGCGCCAGCGAATGGTCCCGATCGGCTGATTTGAGCAGGTTATGGATATAGCCTGGGTCGGGGTCCAGCCACTCGAGCGTTCGCTGGGTCCAGCGCGCCTCGAGCCTGGCGTATTGGGCGCCGTCGAGCGCGATGCCCTGCGCCTGCATCGCCGCCCGGAACCCGCGCAGACTGCGGTACTTGGGCTTCAGGATCATGACCTGGCCGATCGAGCTGACCTTCTCACCTGACGTGGTGGTCACCTCGGCCGGATAGCCGAGGTACTTGATGTCGTCGGCATTGACGGTCTTCAGCTTGATCGCCGCCGGCTTGACGTACGCGATCCCCCTCTCGACCAGG
Organism: uncultured Solirubrobacterales bacterium; assembly: GCA_963850335.1. GTDB lineage: Bacteria > Actinomycetota > Thermoleophilia > Solirubrobacterales > Solirubrobacteraceae > Palsa-465. The sequence goes on from CAWKKY010000010.1 coordinate 118,446, forward strand.
TCGATCGCCTCCTCTGCGCGCGAGCGGAGCGTCACCAGCAGTTTGTTCTCGGTGCAGAACTTCGCCAGTTCGCGGTACTGATTCTCGGAGATGCCGAAGTAGTTGGCCATCTCCGTCAGTGTCAGTTGCACCCCGGGCCTCAGCGCCCGCAGCACTTGCACCGCTCCCTGCGCTGTCTGCTCTCCCTCGGCAGCGGCAGCGGCGGCCTCGTCCAAGGTCGCCGTCTCGGCTACGAATTCGACGCGGTCAGCTGCGTACAGCCCTTCCAGCAGCGGAGCCACGCGCGGCAACACAGCGCCGGCCAGAGGCGCCGCGACCTTGACGGGGTTGACGAACAGCGTCGCCACGTTGCCGACCACCTGCGTGCCGTCGTCGGCCAGCTGCGTATAGCCCTTCTCCCAGTCCCCGGTGTAGACGTCCTGCTCGACTTGGTTGAGGTGATTCGAAACCGCCGTGTTGACGGCCCCGTAGAGGTCGCTCACCTTGTTCAGCAGGAACGGAGCCTCCTTGTACATCAGGAGCACCTCGTGGGTGAGCACGTTCATGAACAGGGCTCGCTGCACCGGGTCGTCCTTGACTTCCTGCCACAGCTCGGCCTCGAGCTTGAGGTAGTTGATGACCCCGGTAGGTATCGAGCTGACCCCATGTCCGAGGAGCACGGCGAAGTCCTTGATCCCGGTGACCATTCCGTAGGCCACGTGCCAGAGCCCAAGCAGGGCCCCCTTGCTTATGTCGTAGGTAGCCAGGTAGCCGTTGAACGGAGCCTGGTCTGGGGCGCTGTCGTCGACGTGGATCGCGATCTGCTCGGTCGAGCCCTTGGCAACCTCGATGTCGACCGCGGGTACGGGCTTAAGCTTCGTCACCCGGCTCGACGATCCGGGCGACCGGCACCGGGAACTGGATGTACCCGCGTGTTCCGGCGGACGCCGGCTTGGTGCCGGCGTAATAGCCCAGCGAGTTGCTGGCAACAGTGGCGAAGACCGCGTCGTAGACCTTCTTCTCCCGCGGGTGCAGCAGCACGAACTGCGAGGGGTCCGTCACGCTCAGGTCAGAAACCTGCCGCTGCACGGTCCCACCGACAGGCTGCAGCGACCCACCCTCGACATTGCCCGACACCGTCGGGAAGACCGGCGCGACCACGATCGTCTTTGTGAACGAGCGGTTCTTGAACGTCACCCGCTCGGTGAAGTTGGTGCCAGCCTTGATCAGCTTGTTCCCGCCGGGCGTGCGGACGCCGACGGACAGACCAGTCTCCACCTTGTAGTAAAGGAGCGGCAGCTCCAGCTGGAAGTCCACGTTGTGGAAGTCGTGGGTGACGTTCAACACCCGCTGCTTGGGGTGGACCTTCTCGCCCGGCTTGGGCTCCACCTTGATCGTGCACGGACCGCGGTCGAGCAGGAACTCGTAGTTGCCGCCGGCATCGGTCGTGGTCGTTCCACCGCTCGGACAGTTCGCCTGCATGCGGACATCCGGTGCGGGCCCTTCACCACCCGCGATCGTCACGGTGCCGGTCACCGCGTAGCGGGCCGTCCAACCCCACGCAACCGCGCTGCTGGCGCGGAAATCGCACGGTGCTGGACCGCCTCCCGCGGAAACGAACCAAGCGCCATAGCCGTGGGGCACCTTGTAGATCGTTCCCCCGGGGGATTCGACCTGCTTGGTCGAGTAGTACTCCTCGCCATACGGACCGCTGCCGGTGCCGCTTCGGCCTCCGCTCGCGGTGAACAGCCAGGGCGTGGCGCCCGGGTTGATGTTCGTCCAAAGGACGCCGTACTCAACGATCCCCCTGATCAGTGGCACCTGCATGAACACGCTCTGGCCGCAGCCGGTGGCGTTCGAGGTTTCGTCCTGGATCATCGACACCGGCACCGGCACACAATGGCTTCCCCGGACCGGCGGCTTTCCCGCCCCCGTCGGGCAGCTTGACTCCAGCGGCTGCGGGGTCTGAACGATCCGGTTGCTCGAAGCAGCCGCGCGCGCAGCCCCGAGCGCCAGCGCAATGACCAGCGCACACAACAGCACCCGCACAAAGGCATGCCCGCGCGGTCTAGCTAAGAGCCGGCCATAGGCACGCGAGTTGCCCGATAATCGCGCTATCCGGAACCCCTTTCAGAAAGCTGCAACACTCCACCAAGGGCGTCGCCATCCTACTGACTGCCGGATGGACTAGCAACTTGGCTCAGCCATATGGAGGTTGTCCGGCCTGGCTGGTGTAGTCGGCCGGTCCCCCACGCGTTCGTGGGGTGATTAGGCAGTGCGGGCTGGACCCCGCGCGGCGACCACAACCGCATAGAGGAGCCGATCATGGCGAAGGTTCGCAGTTTGGGACGCATATAGAACCGGGGCTGTGCGCGTGGGCTGGCCTGCTTGTCGGCTCCCCTGCTCGTGGCCAGTTGGGCGTCGCCTGCGGTGCCGAGGTCGGGTCGCCCGGGGGAGTCTCACCCCCGGGCTCCCACAGAATCCCGGCGTGACAGTCTCCCGTCACCGGGCTCTTCTCACCAGCTATCAGTACGCGCGGACCCACCGCCAGTGGGCGAACAGGCCGGGCTGTCTCGAGAGCAGTCCGGTCGTCCGGCAGATCGGCTCGACCCCGAAGCGCTCCCGATGCTCATCGATATAGCGGCTCACTTCGGCCGGTCTGGGTCGAGCTCCCGCGCGAAAAACAAGCTCGCGGACTTCAAAATCTCATTCGAGCGGCGCAGCTCGAAGTTTTCCTTACGCAGCCGCGCGAGCTCGTCACGCTCATTCGTCTTGAGCCCCTCGCGTTTACCGGCGTCGATCTCCGCCCGGCGCACCCGCTTGCGCAGCGCCTCGGGATTGATCCCCAAGTCCTGCGCGATGTGGGCGATCGGACGCTCGCCCTCCAACGCGAGCCGGATCCCACGATCCATCAACTCCTTCGGATACTTCGTCGGACGTGCCATGCCAGTGGGTTCCTTCCTCAAGGACCGAAATCCTCGTTTGGAAGTCTCCGTCAAACAGTGAAGATGGGGTCAGGCGTCCGGCCCGGAGTCTGACTTACCCTCGAACTGACCTTTTGGTGTCATTCCTAGGACCTGTCGGCTTCGGGTTGGTCGCCGCTGATCGCCCATATGGGGCGGTCGGGTCGGGCGGCGTGACCTCATAGGAACCTGATCGAAGTGCCTCGTCACTGTTGTGTCCGCCCTTCCCGACCGGGCCGCCCTCCCGGACAAGGAGGACGACATGCACAGCATGACGCAGGACGACGTTCTCGTCGTTGGTGGTGTTGACTCGCACGCGGACACGCATCACGCGGCCGCGTTGGACAGCCGCGGAGCTCTGCTCGCGACCAAGAGCTTCCCGACGACGACGCCCGGGTACCGGGATCTGCTGTCGTGGCTGCGCGGGTTCGGCACGGTCGAGGTCGTCGCGATCGAGTCGACCGGCTCTTACGCGGCGGGGCTCGTGCGCTATCTGCGCGAGCACGACGTCGGTGTGCTCGAGGTCAACCAGCCGCATGCGCACACCCGCCGCCGGCGTGGGAAGAGCGACCCGATCGATGCTGAGATGGCGGCGCGGCTCGCGCTGACGGGGAAGGCGACGGCGATCCCGAAGCGGACCGATGGGATCGTCGAGGCGATCCGGCAGCTTCGTGTCGCGCGGGAGAGCGCGGTCAAGGCTCGCCGCGCCGCTACCGTCCAGCTCGGCGAGCTGATCATCACCGCGCCGCAGGAACTCCGCGACCAGCTCGCGTGCCGCAAGACGCTTGTCGGGAAGGCGTCGCTCTGCCGCCGTCTGCGACCGGCGCCCCACGATCTCAGCTCGCCGTCCCAGGCCGCGAAGTTCGCGCTCAGGTCGATCGCCGGGCGGATCGCTCACCTCGACGCCGAGATCGACGCGCTCGACAGGCAGCTTCGACCGCTCGTGCAGGCCGCCGCGCCTCGAACGATGCAGCTGTTCGGGATCTCCACCTGCCACGCCGGCCAGCTGCTCGTTACCGCCGGCCAGAACATCGAACGGCTGACCGGCGAGCCCGCGTTCGCCGCTCTCTGTGGCGCGAGCCCAGTTCCTGCGTCCTCCGGCAAGACCACCCGACACCGACTCAACCACGGAGGCGACCGTGACGCCAACCGAACCCTGTACATGGTCGCCGTCTGCCGACTGCGCTTCTGCGAACGCACCCGCGCCTACGCCGAGCGTCGCACCGCCGAAGGCAAGAACAAGCGCGAGATCATCCGCTGCCTCAAGCGCTACATCGCCCGCGAGACCTACCACACCCTCCTCGCCGACCTCACCGCCCTCCAAGCGCCCGCGCCACCAGCACCCCCGCCGCGACCCCGCGCCGTCACCACGATCCACTGCGGCGGGTTCGGTGCCAGCACCTCCAGACGCCGCACTTGACATCTATAGGAACGTCCCCGGTCAGCTCATGAGAGGGTTCAGCAGCGCCAACCACGAGTCGTAGCGCACCCGCCTTCCTCGCGCGAAGCGCATCTCGCTCGCCCTACCACGAGTCTCGGAATGCGCGGAGAGCAGGCCGCGGCTGGCGATCGCTTCCAACCGCGACATGTCGTCGCGCCGCACGATTGAAATGGCGACCGTGCGCTCGTCGCGGGCCGGCGCGCTCAGCGCCGCGGCGCGCGATCGCTTTCGCGCGGTCACGAGAGGGCTCGGTCTCAGCCTTCGCTCTATGCGACGATGACCTGCGTTCACGAGGCAGGAGGCGGCATTGCCCGACCGGAATGACAGGCGAGAGCGCTTCGAGCGCGCCAGGCGCCAGAGCCAGTCCTGGCTGCAGCGGGGTGCGAAGGACGTCAGCAGCGTCGTCTCTCACGGAGTGCGGGACCTGGCGGACCGGATGCATCGCGGGTCGCGAGATGGCGGCTCCGGCTCGAAAGAGAGTGGCGAGCCGTCCGTCGAGGATGTCACGGCCGACCCCGCGGCCTACTTCAGCGCAGCGCAACAGCGCGAAATGGCCAAGCTCGGTCACGCGAACATTCTCATCAGCGGGCAGACCGGCGTCGGCAAGAGCACCCTGATCAACGCTGTGTTCCGGGTCCGCCTCGCCGACGAAGGCGTAGGGAAGCCGGTCACTACGCACGTGCAGCGCTACGACGTGCCCGGGGTGCCCGTGACCATCTTCGATACCCCGGGGATCGAGCTCGGGCAGGCGAAGAACGACGTAATTCGCGAATACAAGAAAACAATTACGGATTCGCGCAAGGGTTCTCCCAACGACGTAATCCACGTCGCCTGGTATTGCGTGGACGCCGGCCAGGTGCGCATCCAGGACTTCGACATCGAAATCGTCCGGGCTCTCGCCGGCGAGGTGCCCGTCATCCTCGTTCTCACGCAGTGCATCGATGATGAGCGCGCCGGCGACCTCGAGCGAGTCATCGCGGAGGAGGGCCTGCCCATTGAGGGGCCGCCGGTCCACACCCTCGCGCGGGAACGCAGGGTGGCCGGACAGACCCTTCCGCCCAAGGGTTTGGAGGAACTCGTGGAGCGGACCAACGACATCCTCCCCGAGGCGGTGAAGCGGGCGTTTGTGAACGCCCAGGGTGTAGTGATTCGCCTGAAGGCCAACCAAGCCCGGGCGATCGTCGCAGCCTCCAGCGTCGCCGCCGCCGGTATCGGCGCCACACCAATCCCAGTTCCGGACGCCGCAATCCTCTTGCCTGTGCAGCTGGGGATGCTCGGTAGCATCACGGCAGTCTTTGGCATCGACATGAACAACGAGGGAGCCGTCAACCTCATCCGAGGCCTCGTTGGCAGCGGAGGTGTCGCCGTCGCCGGCAAGCAGATAGCGGCGTCGCTCCTCAAGGTCATACCTGGAGTCAACCTCATCAACGCCACGGTCGCCGCCGCCCTGACCGCCGCACTCGGAGAGGCATACATTCAGCTTTGCAGCGAAATGCTCCGACGCCAGGCAGCGGGCAAGCCGATGCCTGAGGCGGAGATGCTGCCCTTCCTCCTCGACGCCTATCAGAAGGCATTCAAGAAGCCGATACCTGGCCGACGCTCGAAGACGGAAGGGGCAGCTCCCGCCGGACGTCAGACCAAGCAGACGCGCCCGCGACCAAGCGGGCGTTAACATGCGGAGCCTCTAACGTCGACCTCACTCGGGTCTACCCCCAGACCGCGGTTGGTGAGGTCACAGGGGAAGTTGCATCTTCGCCCTCGGGACTCAACTGTGTCCATACGTCGTTCTCCGCGATTGCCTGGCGCGCTGCGCGTCTAGGTCCGCGAGCGACAGCAAGCATCCCGCCCGGTCCATCGGGTCCGACGCCTGCTTCGTTCGGACGTCGCGGGACGGCGGCGACTGTTGGCTTGCGAGTTCGCCCAGTTCCCAGTGTCGGTGTGCGCCGCTGCGCACGACTCCTTTGATCTCCCGCCTGGGCTGTCACCGGACGATTGCAAGGGCGACGAAGCGCTAGCCTGCCGGTCGCTCAGGCGGTTGTGCGTGCCTGTTCCGGCGGATGGCCGGCTGTGCGATCCGATCAACGTTTCGTCTCTCCGTCCGCTCGCTGTCGCGGGCCTTTCGGCTGGTGAAGGGGCCGGTGGCGGCGGATGTTCGCGGGACGCTGCGGTCCTCCCGGAGTCGCCTCCGGCGGGGGTACTCCCGATTTGGCGACGCCCGTCCGGGGCGTCACCAAATCGTGAGTGGATGATCTCCCGGATGGAGATCAGGCTCGATCAACTGGTGGCGACCTTTGCCGAGAAGGGACGCCGCCCGCGAGACTCACTGCTGGTCGCGGCGAGGACGGCCACGACCACCGGCACGCTCGCGATGTGCAGCAGCCCATCGCTCCACCTCGGGGCGCAGCCAGAGCTTTGAACGGCCGCCGCCGAGGTCGACGACCGGACGAGGCATGTCGCCGTACCGAGCCTGGTACTCGCTGACCGTGTTGCGGTGGGCGAGTCCGAGGATCGTGGCTACGCCCTGCGTGTCGATGAGATCGTCGACGTCGACCTTGCGTCCCATATGACCACCTTACATCCGTAAGCGGCGCAACCTTACGGACGTACTCTTTCCGTCCGACCCGCTCGATACCTTACGTGCGTAAGAACAAAGACGCCCCGGCGGTGCGCCAGCACCCCGGGGCCGGCCGAGACCTCCAAAGGAGGTCCCGACGATGCAAGCGTACGCCACGACCGAGCGGTCGCTGGAGAGTGATCAGCTCCGCACCTTCGACCGATCAGTACCGGTGCCGGTGCATCAACCAATGACCGGCGGAGAACGACCGCGCGACCTCATCGACGAGGTCCTGAGCCGCCTCGCTGATCTCGTCGTTGACCGCTTAATCCAACGGCACGCGGCCAGCGCGGCTGAGGACACCGGCGAGTGGTTCGACGCTCGCGGCGCAGCCGACTACCTCGGCATGCATCGCGACACGCTGCGCAAGCTCGCTGCGCAGCGCGCGATCCCGGCCCACCAGGACGGACCTCGGTGCAAGCTCTACTTCCACCGAGATGAGCTCGACGAGTGGCGCCGGTCGGCACGTCCGACATCCGCGTCGGCGGCGCTGAGGCCCGTGTCATGAGCGATCAGAGCAGCAAGCCGCGCAGGGTCAGCGTGGAGCGGAACATCTATCGACGCCCGACGGGCGTCCTGGAGATCGGATTCAAAGACGCGTCCGGGATCCAGCGGTGGCGGACAGTCGATGGCGGGATCATGGCGGCCCGGAAGCTACGAGACGAGCTGCTCGCTCGTAGGGTCGCGGGGAAACCGTGGCGCCGAACTCGCGGATGCGGTTCGGCGAAGCAGCCGCACTGTGGCTGGCCGGACCGGTCCTGGAGCTGCGGTCGACGACGCAAGCCGGATACCGAAGCGCGGTCGAGCGTCACCTACTCCCCCGCTACCGCAACCGACGGCTGGACAGCATCACGGCCGATGATCTCGCGGGGCTGGTCCGGGACCTGCGGCAGCACGGCAAGAGCGAAGCGACGATCGCGGCGGTACTTGGTGCGGCGGGCCGCATCTACAAGTTCGCTGCTCGCCGGCTCGGCTTCAGTGGCGTCAATCCGATCACGCTGATGTTGTCCTCGGAAAGGCCCAAGGTCTCGTTGGCGAAGCGCGCGCCGATCTTCACGCCAGAGCAGATCGAGCAGACGCTCGCCGTCGCTTCCGAGCCCTATCGCACCCTGTTCACCGTTGCCGCGCTGACCGGTGCTCGCGTGTCGGAGATCTGCGGCCTGACGTGGGCCGACGTCAGTCTTGACGATCTCGACGACGGGGAGATCACGTTCGCATGGCAAGTCGACCGCAAGGGCAACCGGCGGCCGACGAAGACGGACGGATCCGCGCGGACCGTGCCGATCCCGAGGGAGCTGGCGCTGATCCTGGTGCGGCACAAGCTCGCCTCAACGCCGAACGACGGCTGAGTCGTTCGTGTTCGCCACGCGTAGCGACCGCCCGCTGTCCCAGCGGAACGTTGCACGTGCGCTTCGGAAGGCACAGCAGCGGGCTGTCGATCAACACGGGCGAGCGACGTTCCCCGTCCTGCACGAGAGAACGGCCGACGGCGAGCCGCTGCCGGTACCGGCTGGTGCCGTGCCGTCAATGCACTCATTCCGCCACACGGTTGCGTCCCGCGCCCTCCTTGCTGGCGAGAGTGTCGACGAGGTCGCCTTCCTTCTCGGTCACCGAGACGCCACTGTCACGCGCGTCGTGTACGTACACGAGATCGCGGACGTGCGCCGGCGCCAGATGCGGCGCTCACGAATGACCGCCGAGTACGCCGGCACTCTTCGTGTGGTCTTGCAGAGCGACGCCGACGGCCGACCGTCGTAGGCGCCAAACAGACAGCCAGCAGGTCCCAGCGCCTCCGCTCAATTGAGTAGGGGCGCTTCTGTACGCGGCCGCGATGCCTGGTGGACAGGCTTCCAAATGGCTTCCATGCCGCCGACACCGGAAGCCGCGACAAGGCCCCACTGAACGAAAAAGCCCCGATCTACGGGGCATTCGTTCAGAGCCGACGCCCGGACTCGAACCGGGGACCCCTTCATTACGAGTGAAGTGCTCTACCAGCTGAGCTACGTCGGCCTCGACGCGGAGTCTAACGGCGGTTTACGAACGCGCTTTGTGCCGCGGCGTCGATCGGAAGACCGTCGCCGTCGACCTCGTGGCGACGACGCCATTCCTCGGCGAGCAGCGCCCAGCGCTCGTGATCGCGCCACCGTCCGCCGATCTTGAGGTAGCGCGGCGAGAAGCCCTCGCGGCGGAAGCCGGCACCCTGAGCGAGCGCGATCGACGCGCGATTTCCGGGCTGGATGTTCGCCTCGATCCGGTGCAGCCTGAGTGTGGTGAAGGCGCGGCGCACGACGAGATCGATCCCCTCGCGCATGTACCCGTTGCCGGCGAACGGTTTCCCCGCGGCGTAGCCGAGATAGGCGCTCTGGAGCGAGCGCCGGACGATCTGGGAGATGTTGAAGAAGCCGATGATCGCGTCGTCGTGGTAGCGACAGACGAGCATCGCCTCGAAGTCCGGGCGGCGGGAGTCGGCGATGTAGGCGGCAAACCGATCCTCGTCGGTCGGCGCGGTGGCCCATGGACGATGGAAGGACCGGCTCGCCCGCATGAGCTTGATGAACTCGTGCTGGTCGGCGGGCGCCGGCGCGCGCAGGTAGACGCGGGAGCGCGCGGTCACGTCGCGATCGCTCGCTCGATCCGGTAGGCGAGCGCCTCGCAGGCGAGCTCCTCGGTGACGTTGAGCTGGAAGCGCTGCCGCGTGTCCTCGACGAGCTCGACCGCCTGGCGAAGGCGGTCGGCCGGGATCCCGGCGTCCTCGGTCAGCTCGGCAAGCCGATCGCGGTTGCGCACCAGATCCTCCGCGCCCCATCCGAGGAACGCGAGGTCGGCGTACCAGAGCGCGACGACCTGCAACCCGAGATCGAGCATCCCGGTCTCGACACGCCGCCGCGCCCGCCGCGTCCGGTCGCTCCATTCGGTCTCGACCCGCTTACGTTCCTTCTTCGGGTACAGCTCGATCTCCGCCTTGGCACGGCCGCGGAGCTCCGCCTCGGTCGCCTCCCCCCGGGCCCGCACGGCCGTGAGCAACTCCGCCCACGGACGCCTCTCGGCCGCCGTGCCCGAGCACGCGCTGCGCGCAAACCGTTCCGCCGCAGCGCGCAGTGCGACGCCCTCCGGGCCGGCGAGCTCGGCTGCCCGGTCCGCATCGCCCAGGGATAGGCGCGCGCACGTAAGCGCAGTCTCAGCGGTGACGCCGAGCGCCTCGATCTCCTGTGCCACTTCGGCGTCCGGCCGAGCGTCGAACCGCACGAGCTGGCACCGCGAGCGGATCGTCGGCAGGACGTCGACGAGGCGGTCGGTCAGCAGGATGATGTGCACGAAGGAGGCGGGCTCCTCAAGCGTCTTCAGCATGCGGTTGGCGGCCTCGTCGCCGAGCTCGTCGACACGCTCGATGACGAACACTCGCCGGGCGGACTCGAACGGAGTCTTGCTCGCGGCCGCAATCACCGGCTGGTCGATGTCGCTGACGAGAATCTCGTGCGCTCCGCTCGGCGCGACCCAGGTGAGGTCGGGGTGAGCCCCCGAGAGCGCACGCGCGCGTGCCCCGGCCGGATCGGGAGACCCCTCGATCAGCAGCTCCGAGGCGATCGCCCGCGCGACCTCGCGCTTGCCGGCGCCGCCCGGACCGTGGAAGAGATACGCGTGCGAGGGCGCACCGCCGGGCTCAAGCGCCGGCGCGAGGACGGCTCGCGCGTGAGGATGTCGGTCGAGTTCGGGGAGCACCATCCCCGATGTTATGCCCCGATAACGTGGAACCATCGAACGCGGGCGCCTGATCACGATCGAAGGGATCGACGGAGCCGGGAAAACGACGCTGGCCCGCGGGCTGGTGGCGGCACTGCGCGATCGCGGTGTCGAGATCGAGCTCCTGCGCGAGCCTGGCGGCGTCCAGGCCTCAGAGCAGATCCGCGAGCTCGTCAAGGACCCCGACGTGATCATCGGTCCACGAGCCGAGGCACTGCTGTACGCCGCCGCTCGGGCTCAGCTCGTCGACGAGGCCCTCGTCCCGCTGCTCGAGCGAGGCGTCTGGGTGCTGCTCGACCGCTTCGTCGATTCGTCGCTCGCCTATCAGGGCGGGGGTCGGGAGCTCGGGGTCGAGGCGGTGCGCGAGATCAACCGATTCGGTACCGGCGGGCTCACGCCCGACCGGACGCTGTTGCTCGTGATCGATCCGGCGCTCGGGCGCTCGCGGTCGATTGACCGCGGTGAGGGACTCGATCGCCTCGAGCGCGAACACGCCGACTTTCATTCCCGGATCGCGGCGGTCTACGAGGACCTGGCCGGCGCCGAGCCCGACCGGATCCGACGCCTCGATGCGTCCCAGCCTGAAGACCAGGTCCTGGGCGCGGCGCTCACGGCACTTGACGACCTAGCCTGAGTACCCGCTCGGATGGGCCTGGGCGAACTCCCAGGCGTCCGAGACCATGCCGGTCATGCTCGGCTTCTTCGGCTCCCAGCCGAGCTCACGGCGGATCTTCTCGCCCGCCGCAACGAGCATCGGCGGGTCGCCCGGGCGCCGCTCAGCCTCTTCGGTCGGGATCGACTTGCCCGTGACTTCCTCCGAGGCGGCGATCACCTCGCGGACCGAGAATCCATTGCCGTTGCCGAGATTGAAGATCTGGTGCTCGCCCGCGCGCGTCGCCTCCAGCGCGAGCAGGTGTGCGGCGCTCAGGTCGTCGATATGGATGTAGTCGCGGATCGCGGTGCCGTCCCTCGTCGGGTAGTCGGTCCCGAAGATCTTCACCGCCGGGTTGATGCCCATCGCGGCGCGGAGCACGTTCGGTATCAGGTGAGTCTCGGGCTCGTGGTCCTCACCCAGCTCACCACTCGCGCCCGCGACGTTGAAATAGCGCAGGCTGACCGCGCCGAGACCGTGCGCGGCGCAGAAGTCCGAGATCATTCCGTCCGCCGCCAGCTTCGATGCGCCGTACGGGTTGGTCGGTCGGGTTGGGATCCCTTCGGGGATCGGCACCTCGTCGGGCTCGCCGTACACCGCGCACGTCGAGGAGAACACGAGCCGGCTCACGCTCGCCTCGCGCATCGCGTCGAGCAGATTGAGCGTTCCGAGCACGTTGTTGCGGTAATACCGCTCGGGATGCTGCACCGACTCGGCGACGAGCGCGAACGCCGCGAAGTGCAGCACTGCGCTGAACGAGTCGTCGATGGCTGCCCGCACGGCGTCGAGGTCACGGAGGTCGCACTCGACGAGTCCAGCGCCCGGCGGCACCGCCTCGCGATGTCCGCGCTCGAGGTTGTCGAGCACGACCACGTCGTGGCCGTCGTTAATCAAATGACGCGCGACGATCGAGCCGATGTAGCCTGCGCCGCCTGTGACGAGCAGTCTCATCGGGAGGAGTCTGTGGTTGACGTGGACAATCCCATGAGCGGGGGAGATATAACAGACCTAGAATCGCGACCGCGGCGATGACTGCCCGCTCCGCCATCGAGCTAACCGAGTTCGAGCAAATCGAGGCCGGTCCCGGCACGGTGCTTCTGCGTGTCGCGGCGCGAGCGCCCGACGCGCTGCTCGCTGGCGATCGACCCGTTCTGGTGATTCACGATCAGCAAAGGGTCCAGCGACTTACTGCGCTCCCAGCGCCCCCCGACCCCGGAGGCGTATTGCGCGCCGCGTTCTCGGCGACAGTCGCCGTCGTCGAGTCTGCGTCACGGTTTTCCCTGGAGCTGGCCGGCGGCTCGACGCTCGACCTCCCGTTGCCGTCGGCCCGTCGACGTCTTGACGAGCTCGCCGAGGAGCGGCGCTTGCGCAGGGCCGCGGAGCAGCAGGCCGACGCGCGCCGGCGGGCGATCGACGAACTCGAGCGGCGGCTCAATGCCGAACGGGCCAGGCGCGAGGCGCGTGAGGCGGACGCCGGGAAGGCCCGGGCCAACGCGGCAGCGCTCCAGTCCGAGCTGACCATGACGCAGCGGTTGGCGGAGGCCCAGGTCGCGGATCACGCGGCCGAACTCCAGGAGTTCCGTGACGCGGCAGCCGCCGAACGTGCAGCCGAGGTCGGGCGGCTGCGGGATCAGCTCGCCCAGACAACGGACGAGGCGGCCGCCCTCACCGCCGAACTCCAGGCGTCGGCGGAGGTCGCCCATGCCGAGGCGGCCCAGCAGCGAGAGGATGCTGTCCGGGTCCGCTCGCATCTCGAGCAGGCGCAGGCTGCGGCGACCGGGGCCGAACGACGAGCCGCCGAGCGCGCTGCGGAGCTCGACCGCCAGCGCGACGAGGCAGACAGCGCCCGTGAGGCCGCCGCCGAGGCGGAACGGATCGCAACCGAGCGCGCGGCGGAGATCGAGCGTCTGCGACAAGACCTGGGGCGATATGCCGACGAGGCCACTGCCGCGGCCAACGAGCTCCAGGCGGGTGCCGAGCTCGCCGCCGCGCAGGAGGCGCAACATCGCGAACGCGCCGACCAGATGGAGGCCAGACTCGCGCAAGCCCGAGGTGACGCTCGCGACGCCGAGCAACGGGCGAGTGACCAGGCCGCGGAGCTGCTGCGTCTCCGCGACGAGCTTCGTGAACAGACCGAGCAGGCCACTGTCGCCTCAACGCGGCTGTCGGCCCAGATCGAAACGCTCTCTCAGGACGCCGCTGCGCACGAGCAGCGGGCGGACGAACTCCGGTCGGCGCTTGATCAGGCACGCGCCGACGCCGGAACGGCGCACGAGGAGACCGAACGTCTGCGAAGCGAGCTCGGGGGCGCCACGGACACTGCGGCCGCCGCCGCAGCCGATCTCCAATCGCTCATCGACAGCTCGACGGCCGAAGCCGCCCGTCATCGAGAGCGAGCCGAGCAACTCGAGTCCGAGCTCGACACGGCTCGTCACGACGTCGAGGCGGCGCAGGCGCGCGCGACCGAGTCCGACGGCGCAGCCGCCGAACACGCAGCGGAGATCACGCGCCTCCAGCGAGAACTCGCCCGTCAGTCAGAGCAGGCCGCGGCGGCGTCAGGCGACCTTCAAGCGCTCGCGGACGTCGCGACCGCGGACGCCTCGCGGCACCGCGACCGGGCTGACCGACTGCAGACCGACCTTGACCACGCGCACGCGGCTGCCGAACAGGCCGCTCATCGCGCCACCGAGCTCGAAGCGCGGATCGCGGAGCAGACCGACGCTGCAGCGAGCGCCGCCGCCCACCTGCAGGCCCGTCTCGCCAGCTCGACGGCCGAACTCGAGGGGCATCGTGACCGGGCAAACCGGCTGGAGACCGAACGTGATGAGGCACACGCCACCGCAGACCAGGCCGGCCAACGCACCACCGAACTCGAGGCCCAGCTCCAGCGGCACACCGACGCCGCCGCCACCGCCGCCGCTGACCTCCAAGCGCTCGTCGACATCTCCACCGCCGAAGCCGCCCAACACCGCGGTCGCGCCGACCAACTCCAAGCCGAACTGGATGAGGCGCGGGCGGCATCCGCTGCCGTGGGCGAGCGCGCCGATGCGCGGGTCACCCAGATCGAGGCGGTACTCGCCCGCGTCCAACGCGATGCCCGCGCCGCCGAAGATCAGGCCGCGGAGCGCAGCGCCGAGATCGACCGCCTCAATGAGCAGCTCGCGCTCCAGACGGATGCGGCTGCGACCAGCGCCGCCGACCTCCAAGCCCGCATCGACAGCGGCGCGAGCGAGCTCGAGCTGCACCGTGACCGGGCCGAGAGGCTCCAAGCAGAACGTGACGAGGCACACGCGACCGCCGACCAGGCGGGGCAGCGCACCACCGAACTTGAAGCCCATCTCCAACAGCACACGGATGCAGCGGCGGTTGCCGCCGCCGATCTTCAAGCGCTGGTCGACATCTCCACCGCGGAAGCCGCCCAGCACCGGACCCGTGCGGAGCAGCTCGGGACCGAGCTCGACCAGGTGCGGGCGGCCTCGGCCGCCACAGAGGAACGCGCAAACACACGCGTGACCCAGATCGAGGCGCTGCTCGCCCGCGTCCAACGCGATGCCCGCGCCGCCGGGGCCCAGGCCACCGCACGCGGTGCCGAGGTCGAACGCCTTACGGAGCAACTCGAACATCAGGCGCTGGAGGCCGCGGCCAGCTCAAGCGACCTGCAGGCGCTCGTCGACATCGCCTCCGCGGAAGCCGCCCAACACCGCAGCCGCGCCGACCAACTCGCGACCGAGCTCGAACAGGCACGCGCCGCGTCTGCCGACGACGCACAACGTGCCGGCGAGCGGGTCGCCGGGCTCGAGGCGCGCCTTCAGGAGACACACCAGGCCGCCCAAGACGCTGCCGACGCCAGGGCCGCCGCAGACGATCGCGCCGCCGCCCTCGAAGCCCAACTCCAGCAGCACACCAACGCCGCCGCGGCGGCCGCCGCCGATCTTCAAGCCCTGGTCGACATCTCAACCGCAGAGGCCGCCCAACACCGCGACCGGGCTGAGCAACTCGCGACCGAGCTCGAACAGGCACGCGCCGCATCTGCCGAGGGCACACAGCGTGCCGGCGAGCGAGCCGCTGGGCTCGAGGCGCAACTTCAGGAGACGCAGCGAGAGGTCCGCGCCGCAGCCGATCAGGTCACTGAGCGCTCCGCAGAGATCAAGCGCCTCAAGGAGCAGCTCGAACACGAAGCGCAGGAGGCCAGGCAGACCGCCGCAGCCAAAGCCGCCGCGGACGACCGCGCCGCCGCCCTCGAAGCCCAACTCCAGCAGCACACAGACGCCGCCGCCACCTCCGCCGCCGACCTCCAAGCCCTTGTTGACATCTCAACCGCCGAAGCCGTGCAGCACCGTGAGCGGGCAGACCGGCTCCAAAGCCACCTCGACGACGCCCACGCAGCCGCCGACCACGCCGGCAAACGCACCACCGAACTCGAAGCGCACGTCCAACAACACGCGGACACCGCGGCCGACCTCCAAGCCCTTGTCGACATCGCCAGCGCCGAAGCCGCCCAACACCGCGAACGAGCTGAGCAACTCACGACCGAGCTCGAACAGGCGCAGGCGGCATCTGCCGGCGACGCACAGCGTGCAGGCGAGCGGGTCGCTGAGCTCGAGGCGCAACTCAAGCAGACGCAGCGAGACGTCAGCGCCGCGGCCGATCAGGCCACCGAGCGAGCTGCAGAGATCGACCGGCTCAACGAGCAACTCGAGCATCAAGCGCAGGAGACCAGCCGGAGCGCCGCGGCCAAAGCAGCCGCGGACGACCGCGCCGCCGCCCTCGAAGCCCAACTCCAACAGCACACCGACGCCGCCGCAGCCGCCGCCGCCGACCTCCAGGCGCTCGTCGACATCTCAACCGCCGAAGCCGCCCAACACCGCGACCGGGCCGAGCAACTCACGACCGAACTCGAACAGACCCGGGCGGCGTCCGCCGGCGCCGAGCAAGAGTTCGATCAGCGGGTCGCCCAGCTCCAGGCGCAACTCCAGGAAAGACAACAAGCCGCTGAAGACGCCGCCGACGCCAAGACCGCCGCGGACGACCGCGCCGCCGCGCTCGAAGCCCAACTCCAACAACACACCGACACCGCCAACCTCCGCCGCCGACCTCCAGGCGCTCGTCGACATCTCAACCGCCGAAGCCGCCCAACACCGCGACCGGGCCGAGCAGCTCCAAGCCGAACTCGATCAGGCACACGCGGCAGCTGCCGACGACGCGCAACGCGCCAGGGAGAGAGTCACCAAGCTCGAGGCGCGCCTACAGGAAACAGACCAAGCCGCTGAAGACGCCGCCGACGCGAAAGCCGCCGCGGACGACCGCGCCGCCGCGCTCCAGGCCCAACTCCAACAACACACCGACACCGCCGCCACCTCCGCCGCCGACCTTCAGGCGCTCGTCGACATCTCAACCGCCGAAGCCGTGCAGCACCGTGAGCGGGCAGATCGGCTCCAGAGCGACCTCGACGACGCCCACGCAGCCGCCGACCACGCCGGGCAACGCACCGCTCAACTCCAAGCGCAAGTCCACCAACACGCAGACACCGCGACCGATCTTCAGGCGCTCGTCGACACCTCAACCGCCGAAGCCGCCCAACACCGCGAACGGGCTGAACAACTCACGACCGAGCTCGAACAGACGCGTGGCGCAGCCGCGAGCGAGGTGCAGCGTGTCGCCGAGCTCGAATCCGAGCTTCAGAAGACACAGCAAGCCGTCCAAGACACCGCCGACGCCAAAGCCGCCGCGGACGACCGCGCCGCCGCCCTCGAAGCCCAACTCCAACAACACACCGACACCGCCGCCACCTCCGCCGCCGACCTCCAGGCGCTCGTCGACATCTCAACCGCCGAAGCCGCCCAACACCGCGACCGGGCCGAGCAGCTCCAAGCCGAACTCGATCAGGCACACGCGGCAGCTGCCGACGACGCGCAACGCGCCAGGGAGAGAGTCACCAAGCTCGAGGCGCGCCTACAGGAAACAGACCAAGCCGCCCAAGACGCTGCCGACGCCAAAGCCGCCGAAGACGACCGCGTCGCCGCCGAAGCCACCCAACAGCGCGACCGAGCCGGGCAGCTCGAGGCCGAACTCGACGAGGCGCGAGAGGCGATCGAGCAGCTGCGGCGAGCGCTTGCTGACCGCGACGATGAACTCGAGCAGGTCCGGCGGGACGCACAGGCGGAGACGCGCCAGCTGCGACTCGCGTCCCTCAGCGACGCCGCAGAGACCGAAGCGCGAGCCGCTGACCACGCTGAGCTCAGCGCCGCGAGCCTGGAACCGTGGCCCGAGGGCGGGCAGCCGCAGGGGGGCTTCACCGGGCTCGCCGAGAGGCCAGCGCCTCGGCTGGAGGGGCGGGCCCAACCGCAACAGATCTCGTCGTCTGCCCTCCGGCGTGCCGCCGCGGCCGGGACCGCGAATCTCAGCGTTCCGGACCGCATTCGGGTGGCGACGCAATCGCTGCCGCCGCAGGCGATCGGCGGGATCGTGTTGATCGTGCTCGGCCTCGTTGTCGCGGTCCTTTTCCTCACCGGACAGCTCGGCTAGCTTCGTCCGGTCCGCTCAGACCACGCGCAGTCGACAATCGCCCCTAAATAGCTCGATAAACCGCTCCCGCAGGCCGGGAATCGGCATTCGCCGGAGTAAAATAGAAGACGTCCAGAAGCTTGGATTTTGCGTGTTCTGCGCTTCCCGGCAGGGTGCTTTTCCGTCCGACCCGTGCGCGAGGATTCGCTGTTACCCCCTCACGCAGACAGGGGTCGAGCAAAAGCCGCGGAACGAGCGGAAAAACGAGAGGACGCCCGGCATGGAGCACATCCCGCAGACCCAATTTTCCACTGTGTCAACCGACCTAGAGTCGCGTGCCGGCCTAGCCGTCCGCCGTTACTTCACCATGCCTGGGCGGCACCCGTTTGACGCGGTTGAGTGGGAGCTGCGGGACGCACGGATCGGCCATGGCGACAAGGTCTCGTTCGAGCAGCGCGACGTCGAGTTCCCAAAGAGTTGGTCGCAGAACGCGACGAACATCGTCTCCCAGAAGTACTTCCGCGGTCAGCCTGGGTCGGCCGAGCGCGAGCGGTCGGTCAAGCAGATGCTGACCCGGGTCGCCGGAACGATCGCGTCGTGGGGCCGCGAGCGCGGCTACTTCGCCACCGACGCCGACGCAGACACGTTCGAGGCCGAGCTCACCCACATCCTGCTTCACCAGATGGCGGCGTTCAACTCGCCGGTCTGGTTCAACGTCGGCTGGCATCCGGTCGGCGACCCGAAGATGCAGGCGAGCGCCTGCTTCATCCTTTCGGTTGAGGACCGTATGGAGTCGATCCTTGATTGGAACACCAAGGAGGGCGTCATCTTCCGCGGCGGCTCCGGCTCGGGGATCAACCTCTCGAGGATCCGCGGCTCGATGGAGCCGCTGAGCCGTGGCGGCACCGCGTCGGGTCCGGTGTCGTTCATGCGCGGGGCCGACGCTTGGGCCGGCTCGATCAAGTCAGGGGGCGGGACACGTCGCGCGGCGAAGATGGTCGTGCTCGACGTCGACCACCCGGACATCCGCGAGTTCATCTGGTGCAAGGCCAAGGAGGAGGACAAGGCGGCCGCGCTTCGAGATGCCGGATTTGACATGTCGATCGATGGCGACGGGTTCTTCTCGATCCAGTACCAGAACGCGAACAACTCGGTGCGCGTCAACGACGACTTCATGCGCGCGGTCGAGAACGATGACGACTGGCACCTGTTGGCTCGCACCACCGGACAGCCGATCGGGGAGTCGATCCCGGCGCGCGAGTTGATGCGCGAGATCTCTGAGGCCGCGTGGCGGTGCGCTGACCCGGGCGTCCAGTACGACACGACGATCAACCAGTGGCACACGTGCCCGGCGTCCGGTCGGATCAACGCGTCGAATCCATGCAGCGAGTACATGCACGTCGACGACTCGGCCTGCAACCTGGCGTCACTCAACCTGATGAAGTTCCGCCGCGCCGACGGGACGTTCGACGTCGACTCGTTCGAGCACGCGGTCGACATCGTGTTCCTCGCCCAGGAGATCATCGTCTCGCCGTCGAGCTATCCGACCGAGCAGATCGCGGCCAACGCCCGTGCGTTCCGTCAGCTCGGCCTGGGCTACGCCAATCTCGGCGCCTACCTGATGGCCGACGGCGTGCCGTACGACTCTGATGCCGGCCGCGGCACCGCCGCAGCGATCACGGCACTCATGACCGGACGTGGCTACCTCGGGTCGGCCCGGATCGCCTCGGCGATGGGTCCGTACGACCGGTATCCGGAGAACCGGGAAGCCCACAACGCCGTGATGCGGATGCATCGCGATGCGTCGTACGCGATCCCTGATTCGACCTGCCGGGACACCGCGCTCCTCGACGCGGCACGGACGAGCTGGGACGACGCCGTCCGCGCCGGCGACGCGTACGGGTATCGCAACGCGCAAGCGACGGTGCTCGCGCCGACCGGCACGATCAGCTTCCTCATGGACTGCGACACAACTGGCGTCGAGCCGGACTTCTCACTCGTCAAGTTCAAGGAACTCGTCGGTGGCGGCCAGATGACGATCGTCAACCGTACGGTGCCGCTCGCGCTACAGACTCTCGGCTACAACGATCAGCAGATCGAGCAGATCGTCGCCTATGTGAACGAGCACGGCACGATCCTCGGCGCTCCGGACCTCGCTGCAGAGCACCAGCCGGTATTCGACGTCGCGGTCGGCGAGCGGGCGATCTCGCACATGGGCCACATCAAGATGATGGGAGCGGTGCAGCCGTTCATCAGCGGCGCGATCTCCAAGACCGTCAACCTGCCGCAGACCGCGACGGTCGAGGACATCGCGGATGCCTATATCCAGGCATGGAACCTCGGCGTCAAGGCACTGGCCATCTACCGCGACGGGTCCAAGACCGCCCAGGCGCTGCGGACCGACGCCCAGCAGGAGGCGCCCGCTCCCGCCACGACTGAGGCCGACATCGAAAAGGCCGTCGCTGACGCACTGGCGAAGGCTCCTCCGAAGCGGCGGCGTATGCCTCGGGAGCGTCAGTCGATCACGCACAAGTTCTCGATCGGGGGCCACGAGGGCTATATCACCGCCGGGATGTACGAGGACGGGTCAGTCGGGGAGATCTTCCTCACCGATATCGGTAAGGAGGGCTCGACACTCCGCGGCATGATGAACTCGTTCGCGACGGCGATCTCGATCTCGCTCCAGTACGGCGTGCCGCTCGAGACGCTCGTGCGCAAGTTCAGCTACATGCGCTTCGAGCCGGAGGGCATGACCTCCAACCCGGAGATCCCGTTCGCCAAGTCGATGCCGGACTACATCATGCGGTGGCTCGCCTCGCGCTTCCTCGATGCGGACCTCCAGGAGGAACTCGGGATCCTCACGCCCGCCGTGCGGGCCCGTAAGGCCGCACAGGACGCGCTCACCTCACAGGTGAGCGACACCGCCGCACCGGCCGTGATCGGCGACGAGCCCGACGACGCCGGCGACCGCACAAGGGGAGGCGGCAACGGTGGGAACGGCGGCTCGACGTCGCGGCCCCCCACCGCCGCGTTCACCGACACGCCGCCCGTCCTCCCGGCGGTCGGTCGCGGACTCGACCTCGGGCCGGCCTGCCAGCAGTGCGGCGGCATGATGCAGCGCACCGGCAGCTGCTACACGTGCTCGAGCTGCGGGTTCAACACCGGCTGCGGTTGATCGGCCACAGCCTCACCGACACCTGAAAACGTGCGAGAGCCCCGTCAGCGATGGCGGGGCTTTCTCGTGGGCCCGTCAGCGGCAGCGGCGCTCTCTCGCGGGCCCGTCAGGAACGTCGCGCCTGCGCGTGAGGAAACGGTAGACCGGCCTACCCCACGTGGTGGGCGACATCGATCGCCCGCCGCGCGTGGAGCGCAAACACGCCGCGCTCGACCTCGACGTCACCGTTCGGCGTGAGACACAGCCAGTCTCCGGGTCCCGCGCGCAGGTCGCGCTCGTGGCCATGGATGACGAACATGTGATCGCCGGTCAGGCTGTACTTGATGTCGTGCGTGTTGAGGAACGCGAGCACGTCCCAATCGTTGCACTGGCGGATCTGGACTTTGGGTGCGAACTCCACGGCCGACTCCTTTCCCGTGCGCGGCAGCGCCGATGTCAGTGTCGCGTCCGCTGACGTCACCGGCCAGCGTGGATCCTCCCGACCGCGTTGGGTATTTGCCCGCAAGGGCTGGGATTCACGTGGGCGGCGCAGCAGAGGCGCTCGGCGACCCCAGAAATGGCAAGAGCCCCCGGTTGCGGGGGCTCTGCTGGCGATGCGTGCGGACGGGCCGCGGGCGCGTCAGTCGGCGTTCTCGGACGGTCCGGTTGGACGCTCGGGACGCTCGGGACGCTGCGCATCGCGTTCGCGGGCACGGGCGGCGATCAGGAACGTCCCGACGTCCTCGGCCTGCTGATGAAACGGTGCAATATTCGCCGGCATGATGGATCTCCGGTCCGATAGTGAGCGATGTACCTACTCCCTTTATCGCTGATCCTTCGGCCGAATCGAGGCGAATCCCGCATCGTCAATACGATGCCAACAAGGTTTGTGGAAAAGCCCGTAAACCACTCGGCTTTCTACCGAACGTGGCTGCGGGAGGATCACGGTTGTGGCGGGCAACGAGCGCTCGAATAGGATGTCGCTGATGCCGCCGCTTGAGGGACGGAGAGCGTTGATCACCGGCGGATCTCGGGGACTCGGCCGGTCGATCGCCGTTTGCCTCGCCACACATGGGGCCGACATCGGGATCGTCGGCCGCGACGCCGCCGAACTCGAGCGCACCCGGAGGCTCGTGACGGACGCTGGCCGAGAGTGCGTTGCAATCGAGGCTGATCTCGCCACCGTCGACGGTGCGCGGGCGGCCGGTGAGGCCGCGCTGGCACACAGCGACGGCTGGGACGTCCTCATCAACAACGCCGGCATCGCGCCGACCGCGCCACTGCTCGACGTCGATCCCGAGACATGGGATCGCACCATGGCGGTCAACCTCCGAGCCGCGCTGTTAATGGCGCAGGCGGTCGTCCCAGGAATGCTTCAGCGCCGCGCGGGGAAGATCATCAACGTGTCGTCGTTAAGTGCGTTGGTGGCCACGCCCAACCTCGGGGCGTATGCGGCGTCGAAGGCGGCACTCAACGCGCTCACGCGCACGATGGCGCAGGAGTGGGGACCGTCGAACGTTCAGGCAAACGCGGTGTGCCCGACGGTCGTCCTCACCGACATGGGGCACGAAGTATGGGATGACCCGTCGCGTGTGCGCGACCGTGACGAAAAGCTGGCGCGGATCCCGCTGCGGCGTTTTGGCGAGCCGGAAGACATCGCCGAAGCGGTCGCATTTCTCGCCAGCTCGGCGGCCGACTACATCAACGGCGTATCGCTCCCGCTCGATGGTGGACTGCTCGTCGTCCCATGAGTCTCTGCACGAATGGCCCGCACGTGCAAGTATTCGCGCCCGACGCGGATACTGGCGCAAGATTGCTCGTCCCCCTGGAACGCGTGTCCGTCCACCGCGACAGTTTGAATTCCCCCCTAATCCTGCAGTCTCGATCCTGGAGCACACATGGCTCTCACCCAAACCCAGCTTGTCACCGCCGTCGCCGATCGCTCCGAATTGAGCAAGGCGGACGCCAAGCGCGTCATCACCGCGCTTGAGGACATCATCCTCGAGGAGATCGGCAACGCCCAGAAGGTCCGCATCGGCGGGCTCGTGCAGCTGACCGTCCGCGTGAAGCCGGCCACGAAGTCGCGCAAGGGCCGCAACCCCGCCACCGGCGAGGAGATCACGATCGCCGCGAAGCCGGCGAGCGTCGACATTCGCGCGCGGCCGCTGGCGAAGGCCAAGGAAGCGCTGCCGACGGTGCAGAAGGCTCGCCGTCGCCTCGCCGCGAAGTAGCTCGGGCCTGGCGCTCGACAGCACCGCGAGCGCGTGGCTGACCTGTCACGGGACTGCCACGCGCTCGGTGGTCGCGCGCCCTACTGTCGCGCGGGTGCGACAGTGACGATCTGACCGCTCGACGCGCTCCGGCGCGCGGCGTCAAGAACCTCCGCGGTGGCGACGGCGTTCCATGGATCGACCGGCACGGGAGCCTCGCCCCGGACCGCAGCCGCGAACGCCGGATAGAACGTGTCCCACGCGCCGCGCTCTGACGGCAGCGGTTCCGCGTCCCCGTCACGGAACAGGCGGCCCCACCGCTCGGGCGGCTCAACGCCCCAGTCGGACTCTGTCGCGGGTGACTGGCCAGCGACGAGTCTGGCCTCCTGGCCGTCCATCTCGGGCACGACGACGTAGCTCGCGTCGGTGCCGGTCACACGGAAGCGTGGCCCGGGGGCGGACTGCCGCCAACTGCCCCACAGGTGCGAGTGGACGCCGCTCGCGTGCGTGAGCGCGAGGAACACATCGTCGTCGAACGCGCCGGCACGCTCGGGCGTGTGCATCTCGGCGTAGACGGTCCGCACGTCACCGAACAGCACGAGCGCCTGGTCGACGAGGTGACTGCCGAAGTCGAGCAGGGTTCCGCCGCCGGCGGGTCCGGGCCCCGGATCCGGGGCGAACCGCTCAAAGCGTGACTCGAACCGAACCGGGTCGCCCAGGAGCCCGGCGTCCAACGCCTTGCGCAGCGTCAGGAAGTCGGAATCCCAGCGGCGGTTCTGGTAGACGGACAGCGGATGGTCAAGCTCCTCGGCGAGTCGCACCGTCTCTCGGGCGGAGTCGGCGTTGAGCGCAAACGGCTTGTCTGAGACGACGGCCAGGCCCAGTCGCAATGCCCGCTGCGCAAGCTCCATGTGGGTGGCCGCCGGTGTCGAGATGGTGACCGCCTCCGCGCCCGCCGCGGCGAGGTCCTCAAGCGAGCTGAAGGTCGCGCGACCGGGGAACTGCTCTGCGAACGCGCGCTGCCGTTCCGGCGAGGTGGTGACGACGCCGAGGAACTCGCACTCCTCCGCGCTCGCGAGCAGCGGCGCGTGGAAGACCCGCCCCCCGGACCCGAACCCAGCCAAGCCGATGCGCACCGCGTTCACCGTCCCAATGTAACCACTGGCGCCACGCGCGCCGACGCCGGAGCTATCATCGCCCCACCGCAGGCCGGGTTTTCTCAAAAACGTGTTCAGGATGAATGACATCGGGGTGATGGCGCGGCGTGCGACGCTGCTTGTGCTGCTCGCCCTCACTGGGGGGCTCGCGTCCGTCTCAGCGGCGTCGGCGGCCGCGGCCCCTCCGGATGCCGTCGTGCTCGTGTCCGGTATCACGACCACGTCGCCGTTCACCACGCCGACGGCTCAGTGCTCGGGGACCTCCCCCCGCGGTGAGACGTGGAGCATCGACGGGGCGAAGTTCGCGGCCCTGGGTTACCGCGTCTACACGGCGCCCGTGAACTACGGCGCCGGACCCGTGAAGCCGCATCCCCCGACGTTCTCGAATTGCCCGGCGCAACTGCCGGCGAGCATGACGATCAACTCGCGCGGCGACATCTTTGCCGACGCGGCGGCGCTCGCGTCGTTCATCGCCTACCTGCACACCCAGTACGGCGTGCGCACGATCCGGATCGTCGCTCATTCCTATGGCGGGCTGTGGACGCGCGGAGCGATGAGACTTGCCTCCGCCGTGTTTCCCGCGGTCTCTGTGCAGTCGATCACGACGCTCGGCACCCCACACCTCGGAAGTTTCATGGCCGACATCGCCGAGGGCATCGACCCGTCGTTCTGCGGCCAGGACAACACCTGCAAGGTGCTCGCCTACCTCGTGATCGCGGCGAAGGACCTGACCTTCGAGCCCGCGCTCAGCCAAGTGACGGCGGCCTCGATGGCGCAGTGGAACCCGGGGCAGGGCGCCTCGCTCGCCGGGATCCCCGTGAGCGCGATCGCCGGCGATGCGGTGACGTTGCCCGGAATCACCAACCCCTACGTGTCTCCGAATGACGTCCTCGTCGGGCTCCGGAGCGCTCAGGCCGCTGGACTCAAGGGACCCGGCGTCATCCCTCAGCTCTCCTGTTTCGCCCCCTTCCCGGACGTCCACAGCTTGACCTTCCTGCCGTTCTTCCCGAACGTCCGCTACGCCCTCCTCAACGATCCAGCGATCGCGACCGATGTCGCGCAGACCCTCGCTGGCACGCCGGCGCCGAACCCGTGCCCGAGCAGCGCGGCCGCTATCAGCCCGCCGCACGACGTCACCGAGGCGTTGCGGATGGGCTCCTCGGCCCTCGGGACGCGGCTTCCGCGCCACCCCCGGGCCGACGACGTGATCGTCCTGCGCGCCGGCACGAAGGTCACGTGTCGCGGTCGGGCGCTGGCGTCGATCCCGCTGTTGTACTCAACGCGCCTGCGGATCATCCCGCGGCCAAGCTGTGAGGGAGTCGTCCGCGTCCGCCACGCCTCAGGGGGTGTGCTGTACGTCCGCGACACGACCGACTCGGTCACGCTGCATCGGGCCACGGGCCGCTACGTCGTCCGACTTCACGGGACGCCGCCGGGCTCGAGGCTCACGGTCGCGATCGAGCACGGTCAGCGGTTCGTCGCGACCCCACTGGATGGCCACCGCTCGTTCGCCGCCACCGGCTCGCACAGGTCGATCACCTGCCGCGTGACGATCACGCCACGGCACGGCAGAGCGGAGCTCGCCGTGATCACCCTCGACCTGTAAGCGCCTTAGCGCCGCATCGACCGGTAGCGCCGGATCAGCGCGTTCGTCGAGCTGTCGTGCTGTAGGTCTGGCTCGTCGGCCGACTCGAGCTCCGGGATGATCCGCCGGGCGAGCGCCTTGCCGAGTTCGACGCCCCACTGGTCGAACGAGTCGATCCCCCAGATGACGCCCTGGGTGAACACGCTGTGCTCGTACAGGGCGATCAGCTTGCCCAGCGTCGCCGGGTCAAGCACATCGGCGAGCAGCACGTTCGTCGGCCGGTTCCCCTCCATCACGCGGTGCGGGGCGATCGCCTCCGGCGTGCCGTCGGCGCGCACCTCCTCCTCGGTCTTCCCGAAGGCGAGCGCCTCGGCCTGCGCGAACACGTTCGACATCAGCAGGTCGTGATGATCTCGCAGCGGGTTGAGCGTGTTGGCGAAGCCGATCAGATCGACCGGAATGAGCTTCGTGCCCTGGTGGATGAGCTGGTAGAAGCTGTGCTGCCCATTCGTGCCCGGCTCGCCCCAGTAGATCGCGCCGGTCTGGTAGTCGACGTGCACGCCGTCGAGCCGTACGTGCTTGCCGTTCGACTCCATCGTCAGCTGCTGAAGGTACGCCGGAAAGCGCTTGAGGTACTGCTCGTACGGCATGACGCCGACCGTTTCGGCGCCGAAGAAGTCGCCGTACCAGACGGCGAGCACGCCCATGAGCACTGGCAGGTTCTCCTCAAACGGCGTCGTCCGGAAGTGCTCGTCGATCTCGTGGAACCCAGCCAGCATGGCGTGGAAGTTCTCCGGTCCGACAGCCAGCATCGTCGAGAGTCCGATCGCCGAATCCATCGAGTAGCGTCCGCCGACCCATTCCCAGAAGCCGAACATATTGTTCGTATCGATCCCGAATTCCGTGACCGCCTCGGCGTTCGTCGACACGGCGACGAAGTGCTTTGCGATCGAGGACTCGTCACTGAGCGTCGCCAGAACCCAGTCGCGCGCCGAGTGCGCGTTCGTCATCGTCTCGAGCGTCGTGAACGTCTTTGAGGAAACAATGAACAGCGTCTCCTCGGGGTCGAGGTCGTGGGTCGCCTCGACAAAGTCGGTCGAGTCAACATTGGAGACGAACCGGAACGTCATCGAGCGCTCGCTGTAGTAGCGCAGCGCCTCGTAGGCCATGACGGGGCCGAGATCCGACCCGCCGATCCCGATGTTGACGACGTTCCGGATCCGCTTGCCGGTGTGCCCGAGCCACTCGCCCGAGCGGACCCGCTCGGAGAACGCGCTCATGCGGTCAAGGACCTCATGGACCTGCGCGACGACGTCCTCGCCGTCGACGATCAGCGAACTGCCCTTCGGCATGCGCAATGCGACGTGGAGGACCGAGCGGTTCTCCGACACATTGATCCGCTCCCCGGAGAACATTGCCTCGATCCGCTCCCGGAGACCTGCTTCCTCGGCAAGCTGGACGAGCAGACGCATCGTCTCGCCGGTGGCTCGGTTCTTGGAGTAGTCCAGGAACAACCCCGCGCCCGAGACGACGAACTCCTCCCCTCGTCCCGCGTCCGCCGCAAACAACTCGCGCAGATGCGTCCCTTTGATCTGCTCAAAATGACTCGTGAGCGCGCTCCATGCGGGAAGCTCGCGAGGGTTGGGGATGCTGATCGGCGCGCCGTCACTCATGGGCTCTCCAGGGTCTCGCTCGGACTGAAGCTCGAACCATACGGCGCAACGGCCCGCTGGAGGTTTATCGAGGCCGCCGGTTCGGGCTTCGGAGCGTCCCAGCTGGCCGCTTCGCAATACTGGCCGCGTGCTCATCGGATCATCGCTGACGTGACAGGGCGGGAAGCGGCGGCAGGGACGTGGCGCGCCATCGCACGCGCGACCCGCTGGATGTCACAGCTGGTCCGCGGCGAGGTCGTCAAGCGCGTCGGCGGTCCGGCGCGGGCTCGCGTCATCACCATGTTCGGCGCCGTGCTCGCCCTCAGCGGCGCGGACGCCGCGACGGTCGGCGCGGTCGCCCCGCAGCTCGAGCATTCCCTGCATATCGGCAATACGAAGATCGGCCTGTTGACGGCGGTCTCATTGCTCGTCGGCGCGATCTTCACGATCCCGGTCGGTCTGCTCGTCGACCGCGTGAAGCGGATCCCGATGCTCTCGATCAGCATCACCCTGTGGAGCATCGCATCGCTCGCGAGCGCGTTCGCGTCGACCTACAACACGCTGCTCCTCACACGCCTGGTCCTCGGTGCGGTGACCGCAACCGCCGGGCCGGCGATCGCGTCGCTGACCGGCGACTACTTCCCGGCGAGCGAGCGTGGTCGGGTTTACGCCTACATCCTCGGTGGCGAGATCGCAGGGACCGCGGCCGGCTTCATCATCAGCGGTTCGGTGGCAAGCCTGATCGACTGGCGCGCCGCGTTCCTGCTGCTCTCGATCCCCGGATTCTTCCTCGCCCGGGAGCTGGACCGCACCGTTCCTGAGCCGCTGCGCGGCGGTCAGAGCTGGCTCGAGCCCGGGGTCGAGGATCTCCACCAAGTGGTGGCCGAGGGCCACGCCCGTGCCGCGGCGAAGAACGACCCGCAGGCGGCCGCCACCCACCCGCTCGCGGAGGCCGCCAACGCTCCCGACCCCGCCGCCGAGGAGCTCGCGCACGAGGCGGCCCGGCGGCTGGGAGTCGAACCGGACCCGGACCTCATCCTCCACGAGGACCCGCGCACGATCGGCATCGTCGCTGCGGTTCGCTACATCCTGCGCATCCCCACAAACATGCTGATGATCATCAGCTCCTCGCTCGGCTATTTCTATTTCTCCGGACTGTCGACGTTTGCGCTGCTGTTCGTGCGCGGGCACTACCACGCCGGTCAGGCGACCGCGGAACTCGTCCTCGGCATGCTCGTCCTCGGAGCCCTTGTCGGGACGCTGGTGAGCGGGCGCGTGAGCGACGTCCTGCTCCGGCGCGGCCACCTCGAAGCCCGCATCTGGATCCCCGCGTTCAGCTACATCGCCGCGGCCGTGCTCCTCGTCCCCGGCCTCGTGTCCTCTCATCTCACCCCTGCCCTGTGGTTCGACGTCGCCGGCGCCGCCTGCCTCTCGGCGGCGAATCCGCCGCTCGACGCGGCCCGCCTCGACATCATGCCCGCCGGTCTGTGGGGGCGCGCGGAGAGCACGCGCACGGTCCTTCGATCACTCGCCCAGGCGGCCGCTCCGCTCGTGTTCGGAGGCCTCGCCGACCTGATCGCCGGGATCGTTCCCGAGCAGGCCCCGATCGGCACCCATCCCGGCGTCGTCTCCCCGAGTGCGGCGCGCGGGTTGGAGATCAGCTTCCTGTTGCTGCTCGGGACGCTCGTCGCCGCCGGTCTATTCCTCCTCAAAGCACGCGCAACCTACCCACGCGACGTGGCAACGGCCGCGGCGTCCCATCAGGGCACCCGCTGACCCTTCACCCGCCCCCGCCGGCGGCATACGGATAGCTACGGACCAGGTTCACGGAGGCCTCCGGATCACAAAACTGGAGCGTCGTCGTACAACCAAGACGAAGGAGGTGCATCCCGAGATGACCATTCCGTTCGTGTTTGCCCTTGCCGGTGGCAGTTTCGTGTTCCTAGGCGTCATGATCGTCGGCTTTTTCGTGTTCGCGTTCAGCTACTACACGCGGCGCGGCAGCGGTATCAACCAGCATCCATACGGCGACATCGACCACAACTCTGGTCCGGAGCGGCCCTCCGAGCTGCACCACGACATCACTCAGGAGATCCGCAACTGGGATCGCGGCGTCGAAGGACGCCACCGCAAGCGCTGATCGCCCCTGGGTCTAGGCCACCGAGCCGAGGATCTCGGCGTGCTGGTCTTCCGGCGGATAGCCGTAGGCGTACACGATCAGGTCGCCGGTCCCGTGATTCGCCGCCTGTAGCACGGTTCCGGGCTGGACGTGGACGACGCCGCCCGCCGGCACGTCGTGGCGCTCCGGAGGATCCCCGAGATACATCGAGAGCGTGCCCTCGATGACGACGAACGTCTCCTCCTGCTCGCGATGCCTGTGCCGGCGTCCGCGCGCACCGGGCTCGTAGCGCCAGACGTTGCCGCGCGTGTGGTCGACCTCGAGCCGGTCGCTCAGCTCGGCGACGTGCCGGGCGGGCTGGCCCGGCGCGTGCGGCCGGGTGATCCAGTCGAAGTCATCGGGAGAGACGACCCGGTAGCCCATGCCGAGAGCCTAACCGCCCGGCCCGGACCCAGCGTCGGAGCTCAATTGCCCGAGATCTTCTCGAGCTGCTCCTCGCCGCGGCGCACCCACTCCTGCTCAGGTGCCTGGTTCCCGCGCGGTCCGGGCGGAACGACTCGGTCGCGGTCATCAGCCGGAGGCGTCGTCGTGGTGTCCTGCGTCTGGTCGTCTGTGGTCATGCTTCTGGCCTACCCAGATCACGCACTAGCCGATCATCGTGGCGGTGGACGTCCCAGGTGCGGCCATGGGCAGGCATTCCGCGTCGCCGGGAACCCGCACGTGGTGAAGCACGGGCCCGGGTTCGGCGAGCATGTCCTCGACCGAATCGGCCACCCGTACTCCGCAGGCGCGGGCGAGCGCTGGCCAGTCAGGGCATCCACCCAGTCCCGGATGTCGACAGCGCCACGCCCGGAGTGCCGGTGACCCGTGCCCATCCCTCCGCGGCATGGCCGGCCGCGGCCTCATGCCGAGTCAACACGTGGCGGATCCGACTTGCGGCGAGGGCGTCATAGAGCGGCAGCGCGGCGCCCCCCGGCACGCCGAAGACGGTGTCGACGCCGTGGTCCGCGATAGCTGTGATTAGTGCATCGGCGCCACGCACCCGGGTCTCCTTCCGCGCCGGTGAGTCGAGCGGAACCGAGGTGCGAGTACGAGAATGAGCGACGGCATGACAGCCTCCATGGACGCGGGGTATTCGAGAGTTCCGCGCGCCGAGCGCGGCTGGCGACTTGCGCTTACTTGTTCCAGACGCCGACCGGCGCCGATCCTTCCCGAACCGCCACTCCGATCGGTGTGGCGGTGCGGTGCGCTCAGAACGTCCTTGCGAGCAGCGTGAACAGCTCCCGGAAGTGCCGCTCGGTCGCCGCCTCGTCGTACACCGGCGTGTCGGACATCGTGTAGCCGTGGCGCGCGCCCTCGTAGACCTCCGAGCGGTAGCGAACCCCGGCGGCGTCGAGGGCGGCGTTCAGCTGTGCGATCTGCTCGGCAGGCATGCTCTGGTCCTGATCCGCATGCCCGAAGTACAGCTCGGTCCCGCTCAGCGCCGCGGCCGAACGGTGCGGGCTGTCCGGGGCGTCGGTGGCGAGTCCGCCGGCGTGGAATCCGGCGAGGGCCGCGACCCGGTCCGGATGTGCGGCCGCGATACGCCAGCCAAGCCGAGCGCCCATGCAGTAGCCGACGATCGCCACCGGTTCGGTCGACTCCTCGGCGAGCCGGTCGAGGTACGCCTGCCCATCGGCGGCGAGAAGTTCGGGCGTGAGTTGCGCCGCCAACGGCCGCAGCTGTTCAAAGAACCGGCCCCGGGCGTCCGGATCGTCGCCGTCGGGCATCGGCAGCACCGGGGCGCGGCCGGACCGGTAGAAGAGGTTCGGCGCGAGCACCACGTATCCGTGTGACGCGATCTGATCGGCCATCTCGTCGATGCGGGGCCGCAGGCCGAACGCGTCCATCATGAACAGCACGCCGCCGTGCGACCCGCCGTCGTCGGGACGGGCGAGGTACGCGTCTGCAACGCCGTCGGCCGTCGGAATCTCGATCGTGTGGCCCGGCACGTCGCACAGCATGGCAAATCCCGCAGCCGTGGCGCGATAATGCGGTCGTGGCATACGACGAGGATCTCGCCAACCGCATCCGTGAGCTGATCCTGTCCGAACCGGGCGTCACCGAGAAGAAGATGTTCGGCGGTCTGGCCTTCCTGATCAATGGGAACATGTCGGTCAGCGCCAGCGGACAGGGCGGCCTCCTGCTCCGGGTTGACCCGGAGGAGACCGACGCCCTCATCGGCAAGCCCCATGCCGAGCCGTTTGCGATGCGGGGGCGCGAGATGCAGGGCTGGCTGCGCGTGACGCCCGACGGCCTCAGGACCAAGCGCCAGCTCGAGCGCTGGGTCGCCCGAGGGGTTGGCTACGCGCGCACCCTTCCGGCCAAGTGAGCCCAGGCGCGCGGGCTACAGCTGGCTGACGTCGGACTCGAGCCCGAGGAGAAGGCGGCCGCCGAGCTCCCAGGTGGCCGGCGCCACCAACATGTGCTGGGTGGCAACGTGGGCGTCGCGAAATCGGCGCTGGAGCGGGCTCGACTCGTAGATCACGCTGCCGCCGCCAAGCCGGTAGACGGACTCGACGACGCGCGCCGCAGCACTCGCCGCATGCGTCGCCGCCAGCCTGAGCGAGAGCCGCTCTGACACGGCAACCTCGCCGTGCTCACCGGCGAGCATCCAGGCCCGGCTGACCTCGTCGAGCAGGAAGGCGCGGGCAGCCCGCAGTGACGCCTCAGCCTCGGCGACCTCAGCCTGGACGGTCGCACGCTCGGCGAGACGGCGCCGGCTGCCCGTCGGGGTCTTCTCGGAGGCGAGGAGCACGAGTTCGTCAAGTGCGCCGCGCGCATTGCCGAGCGTGACCGCGGCAATCGCGACGGCGAGCAGACCGAAGAGCGGAAACAGGTAGAGCGCGCCGGGCTGCACGGGCGGCTCGGTGAAAACCGACCCGGTCAGCTCACGGGGAATCAGCACCTCGGCGAACTCGATGTCGTTGCTGCCCGTGCCGCGTAGTCCGGCGACGTGCCACGTGTCGTGGATCGCGACCTCGGAGGCCGGGGCGAGCATGAGGCGGATGTCGGGCATGCCGCCCGGCCGGGTGACCAGCTCGCCGGCCGGCGACTCCACCACGCAGCCCCCCATCAGCCAGTCGCAGTGCGAGCTGCCGCTCGCGAACGGCCAGCGGCCGCTGACCCGGAACGCGTCCCCTTCCACCCGCGCGCGGCCGCGGGGCGCGAACACGCCACCGAGCACGGTGTCCGGGCGGGCAAACACATTCGCTGCCGCGGACTCAGGGAGGTAGGCGAGCAGGAGCCCGCTCGTCGCCGCGACTGCGACGCACCAGGCTGCGGAAGCGTCGCCGCGCGCCAATGCCTCGACGGTTTCGACGAGCGTCACAGGGGACGACTCGGAGCCACCAACCGCCTCGGGAACCAGCAGCCGAAACAGGCCGGCTCGTGCGAGCTCGTCGACGAGATCAGGTGCGAGCCGACGCTCCTGTTCGGCGTAAGGCGC
Source organism: uncultured Solirubrobacterales bacterium (assembly GCA_963850335.1). GTDB lineage: Bacteria > Actinomycetota > Thermoleophilia > Solirubrobacterales > Solirubrobacteraceae > Palsa-465. The sequence continues at coordinate 151,704 of CAWKKY010000010.1, forward strand.
ACGCTCCTGCGCGAGCAACGCCAGGCGCTCCGCAGCGGCGACAGGTGTCTCGAGCACGGTGATGAATCAGTTGTAGCGAACGTGCCACTCGCACTTGGTATGGCATTTGTCACTATCTCGCGCCGATGCCACCGCCTACAGAGACCTACGAAGCGATCCGAGCCACCTGCGAGCGGGTGCTGCGCCAGAACTGGCGCGAGGGCCGCGCGGACGCGGACGGAACGCCGTTCGCCTACACGTGTCCGAGCCCCGGACACTACCCCTGGCAGTGGTATTGGGACTCGTCGTTCACGGCGATCTCGTGGCGCCATTTCGACGCCGACCGTAGCCGACGCGAGCTTCAGTCCCTGCTCGCCGCGCAGCGCCCCGACGGTTTCATCGGCCACACCATCTTCTGGAATACGCCGCTCTCCGGAGTGCGGCGCTTCACCTACAACGTCACCGAGCCGGGCGCCCCCACGACCGCGAGCATCCAGCCGCCGGTCCTCGCCTGGGCGTGGCAGATCGCGGTCGGCGATCCACGCGAGGTACCCGGCATCGCCAGGCATCACGACTGGTTGGAGGCGAACCGCGACCTCGATGGTGACGGGCTCATCTGGATCGTGCAGCCGGACGAATCCGGACTCGATGCCTCGCCCCAGTTCGACGCGGTCTGGGGTCATCGCGCCCACAGCCGCCCTGGCTATGTCCTGCTCGTGCAGCGCAACCGCCGGCTGGGCTACGACGCCCGCGCGATCGAGGCCGACGGCGGTCCGGTGTGCTGCGAGGTGATGACGAACGTGCTCTACTCGCTATCGCGCGCGACACTCGGGCGGTCGTCTCTGACCGAGCAGATCGTCGCGCGGATGTACGACGAGCGAAGCGGGCTGTTCGGACCTCTCGCCCGGCCGGCGCCCACCCGCGAGCCGGCGTTGACCTGGGCGGCGCTGTCGCCCCTCGCCCTTCCCGATCTCCCGGAGGACATCGGGCGCGAGCTCGTCGAACGTCACCTGCTCGACCCCAAGCGGTTCTGGCTCCCGGTCCCGCCGGCGTCGGTGTCGGCGGCCGACCCGACCTTCTCCACCCGGGACCGCAACCTGCTCGGGGCGCGGCTGTACTGGCGGGGTCCCACCTGGGTCAATTCGGCGTGGCTCGTATGGCTCGGTCTCGTCCGCCTCGGCTATGACGAGCACGCCGACACGCTCGCCACGCGGCTCGCCGGCGCGATCGCGACCCAGGGGCTGCGGGAGTACTACAACCCGTACACCGGGGCGGGAATGGGCGCTGCCGACTTCGGCTGGTCCTCCCTCATCCTCGAGATCCTCGAGGACGATCCCCGGGCGCGCAACAGCTACCTCGAGCCGGCGCGCGGCCAGTAGGCTGACCCGGTACGCCCGTGGACCACACTCCCGAACACCTCGACGTCCTGATCGTCGGCGCCGGTCTCTCCGGGATCGGAGCGGGCTATCACCTCCAGACGCGCTGCCCGGGGACGACGTACGCGATTCTCGAGGCACGGGACCGCAGCGGCGGCACCTGGGATCTGTTCCGCTACCCAGGCATTCGTTCGGACTCCGACATGCACACCCTCGGGTATGCGTTCCGGCCATGGGAGGACGCGAAGGCGATCGCTGACGGGCCGTCGATCCTTTCCTACATCCGGGAGACCGCGTCGGACTACGGGATCGACCGGCGCATTCGCTTCAACCATCGCGTGGTCGCCGCGCAGTGGTCGAGCGATGAGGCGCAGTGGCTGGTCGAGGCCGAGCGGACCGACACCGGCGAGCCGGTGCGGTTGACCTGCGGCTTCCTGTTCTTCTGTAGCGGCTACTACCGCTACGACCGCGGCTTCGCGCCTGACTTCCCCGGCAGCGAGGACTTCTCCGGGCGCATTATCCACCCGCAGTTCTGGCCGGAGGACCTCGATTACGCAGCCCGGAAAGTCGTTGTCGTTGGGAGCGGCGCGACGGCGGTCACCCTCGTGCCGGCGATGGCCGAGCGGGCCGCGCACGTCACGATGCTCCAGCGCTCGCCGAGCTATGTCGTGTCCCTGCCCGGCACGGACAGACTCGCGGTCCGCTTGCGTCGCGTTCTCGGAGCGCGGCTCGGCTACCAGGTCATCCGGTGGCGCAACGTGCTCGTGCAACTGCTCAGCTTCCAGCTCAGCCGTCGCCGCCCGCAGCTGATGAAGAAACTCATCCGGCGCGGCGTCGAACGGGAGCTCCCGCCCGGCTACGACATCGACACTCACTTCAACCCGAGCTACAACCCGTGGGATCAGCGCCTGTGCCTCGTGCCCGACGGTGACCTGTTCGCCGCGATCCGAGAGGGTCGCGCCGACATCGTCACCGACCGGATCGACCGGTTCACCGCGACCGGCATCCGACTCGCCTCGGGCGCGGAGCTCGACGCCGACATCGTCGTCACGGCGACGGGACTCGAGCTCGTCCCGCTCGGCGGTGTCCGGCTCACGGTCGACGGGCGAGGAGTCGAGCTCCCGGAAACCATGGGCTACAAGGGCATGGTGCTGAGCGGCGTGCCGAACCTCGCGACCGCGTTCGGCTACACGAACGCTTCGTGGACGCTGAAGTGCGACCTCACGTGCCAGTACGTGTGCCGGTTGCTCAACCACATGCGCAGCCACGGCTACGACTATTGCGTCGCCGAGAACGACGACTCCAGCGTCGCGCCGGAGCCGTTCATCGACTTCAACTCCGGCTACGTGCTGCGCGCGCTGGACGCGTTCCCCAAGCAGGGCTCAAAGCGGCCGTGGCGGCTCCACCAGAACTACGCGCTCGACATCGTCGGGTTGCGGTTCGCCTCGCTCGATGACGACGTCCTGCGGTTCAGGCGCGCGTCAGAGAAACGCGATCGCCAGACCGATCACCATGACGGCCATCGTGCTCCAGACGATGATGGTCGCGATCAGTCGCTGCTCAAGACCGTACGCATGGCCGACGATCAATGAGTTGATCCCGGTCGGCATCGCTGCTTGGAGCAAATACGCCGACGGCAGCTTGACGATCACTTCGGAGATGCCGAAGAGCACGAGCGGCACCGCTGCCAGACGCAGCGCGACCGCGAGGACGACCCGCCGGTCCGGCAACTCGAGCAGCGGCGCGGCATCCTCGCGACGCTCTGCCGAGAGATTGACGCCGACGGCGAAGAAGCCGAGCGGCAGCAATGCCGCGACAACGATGTGCGACGCCTGAACCAGGGCCGTGGGAACGAGCGACGCCGGCACGATCAGCCCGGCGATCACGGCCAACAGCGGCGGGTTGCGCATCAGGAACGCTTTCAGGCGCGCCCGGGGCGTGTCTCCGGCGCGGCCTCCGAATGCGGCGCCGATCCCGAAGCCGAACAGCAACAGCACCGGTCCACTGACGATCTGGTCGTAGGCGACCGCCGCACCGAGATGGCTCGTGCCGAGGAGCGCGACCGTCATCGGTAGTCCGAGGTAGCCGGTGTTGACGACGATGACGCAGAGGATGATCGCGCCGAGGGTCGGACGGGCGAGATGCATCACGAAGCGACCGACCGCCCACGCCGCGACCCCGGCGCACGCGAGCGCGATGTACGCGCCGATGAGTCCCACGCCGCCACCGCTCGAGAGGTGCAGATGGGCGATGTTGACGAACGACACGAACGGTACGAGCGCGTAGAGCATCACCGCGAGCGCGCTCCGCGACGCCCGTGCTGCCTGGCCCGCCGCGCGGTGCTCACCGAAGACGCCGAACGCGGTCGACGCGACGACGGCCAGCACGACGATGATCATCAGGGTGTCGCGAGGAACTGCGTCGCGGCGCTGCGCCCGCTCTGGTACAGCTGCTCAGCCATCGTCGCGTCGATGCCGAAGTCGAACGGCTGAACGCCGAGGCTGTCGACCTGGATCGAGCGCTCGCCGACCCACGGCTGGGCCAGGTAGCCCTGGTCGCGCCCGACGATCGCGGTGATGATGACCGACTCCAGGAAGCGGACGCCCGGGACGCTGCTGACGAGCCTGAGCGACGGGATCAACCGGGTGTCGCCGGCCGGGAGTTGCGGCAGCAGCGTCACACCGATCGTCTCCCACCGCCGCTGGCGCTTGTCGGTGCGGTCAAAGATGTCCATCGGGTAGTTGCTCACCAATCCGCCGTCGACGAGCAGCGACTCGCCGCCCGGGTACTCGAGCGTGAACGGCTCGTACAGGTACGGGACCGCGGTCGACGCCCGCACGGCGTCCGCGACCGATTGCTGGTCAGGGTCGAGCCCGTAGCGCTCGTAGTCCTGCGGCAGGCGCAGCAACTGTCCGCGGGTCACGTCCGCGGCGAGGACGGTGAGCCGCCACTGCTGCTCCGGTCGCGGGTCGGCACCGGGATCGTCGGTGATCCGAAGATCGCCGAAGGTCTCGACCCCGTGACCCTTCAGCCGATCGGCGAGATAGTCGTGGAGTTTCGTGCCCGCGGCATAACCGTTCTCAAGCACCACCGACAGCACCGGACCGAGGATCGGCACCTTGTCGAGCGCGTCCTTGTCGAGAAACTGCGTGTAGTCAAGCTGCTCAAGCAGGCCGTGCAGTTCGTTCGCCGACGCGCCGGCGGCGAGCAGCGACCCGACGATCGCGCCGGCCGAGACACCAGCGATGCGCTTGAAATCCGCGCCGTGCTCCGCGAGCACAGCGGCAGCACCGACGTGCCCGATGCCGAGCACGCCGCCACCGGAGAGGACGAGGTCGATCGGTCCTGGGAGCGTGGGCGTCAGCCGCCGGCCCTCCGGTACGCATCGACCGCCTCGGCGTACCGGTCCATCGCCTGCTCGACGTCGCTGGGCCCGGTGGACGGCAGCCAGAACACCGAGCGGTGCACGCCGGCATTGGCGAATCTCTCGATCCGCGCGGGATCACGCATCATCCCCGTCTGGGTGATCGGGATCTCCGTCCGCCCGGCCTCTTCGGCCTTGAGTTGGAGGCGGTCATAGGCGGCAATCATGTCGTCGTCCTTGCCGATGCGGTTCGGCATCCATTCATCCCCGTACGCGACCACGCGGTCGTACACCGTCGGGCCGTTCCCACCGACGAGCACCGGCGGATGTGGGTCCTGGAGAGGCTTTGGCCAGCACCAGATCCTCTCGAAGTCGACGTAGCGGCCGTGGTAGCTCGCCTCCTCCTCGGCCCAGATCGCCTTCATCGCCTCGACGCGTTCGCGCATGATCCCGAACCGGCGCTTGGCATCCGTGCCGTGGTTCGCCATCTCCTCGACGTTCCACCCGGCACCGACGCCGAACAGGAACCGACCGCCGGAGATGCGATCGAGCGAGGACACCTGCTTCGCGGTGATGATCGGGTCGCGCTCGATCACGAGACAGATGGCCGTGCCGATCAGCAGCTGCTGGGAGGCCAGCGCTGCCGCCGTGAGGGCGACGAACGGGTCATACGTCCGGCTGTACTCGGGCGGCAGTTCGCCACCCGCCGGGTACGGCGTATCTCGGCCGGCCGGAATATGGGTGTGCTCGGGGAACAGGAGAGATTCAAAGCCCCGGTCCTCTGCCATCTGCGCGAGCTCGGCCGGGTTCTGGATGCCTGCGGTGGGGAAGATCGCAACGCCAAATTTCATGGTCCGTTCACCCTACAGCGCTAACGTCGTCGTCATGGATACCGACACCAACACCACGCGCGAGGTCACTCTCAGCGACGAGCAGTGGCGGGAGCGACTCACCCCTGAGCAGTACGACATCCTCCGCCGTCACGGCACCGAGCGCCCATTCACCGGGGCCTACTGGGACATCAAGGACGACGGCATGTATCACTGCGCCGGTTGCGGAGCGGAACTCTTCAGCTCGGACACGAAGTTCGATTCCGGGACCGGCTGGCCGAGCTTCTACGAGCCCGCGGTCGCGGAGAACGTCGAGCTGCGAAGCGATCGCAGCCTTGGCATGACCCGCACCGAGGTCCTATGCAAGCGCTGCGGCGGGCACCTCGGTCACGTCTTCGAGGACGGACCGCGCCCGACGGGCATGCGCTACTGCATCAACTCCTGTGCGCTGGATCTGGGGGCTGACTCGAAGCCGTAGGCGCCGGTTCATCGGCGAGCTCCGCCTCAAGGCGGGCGTGAGCTCGCCGCTCGCGCACTCGGATGGCAATCACCGCGACGACGACCACGACCACCAGCGCGATTGCGGCAACGATCCCGAACTCCGTGATCAGGTGGGCCGCGGCGTGGCCGCCGAAGTACCCCGCGAGTCCGAACGCCAGGCCCCACGTGATTCCGCCGAGCGCGTTCCAGAAGAAGAACTGGCGGAACCTCATGTGGTTGATCCCGGCCAGCCACGCGGCCGCGATCCGGACGAGCGCGACCCAGCGGCCGAAGAACACGGCCTTGGCGCCATGCTTGTCGAAGAAGCGGTCACCGACCGCCATCAGCATCCTGCGCCGCTGGTGAAACGGGCCGGATGCCGTGAGCACGTCACGCCCGAAGTGACGGCCGAGCGCGTAGCCGATGTTGTCGCCGATGATCGCCGAGGCGATCCCGATGAGCAGCACGAGCTCGATCTGCAGCTTGCCCTGGCTCGCGAGCACGGCCGCCAGGATCAACGCCGTCTCGCCCGGCGACGGGATGCCCATCGACTCGAGTCCGATGATCGCCGGCAGGAGGTAGCCGAGGCTGCTCGTTACGCCGATGAGCGCAGCGAGCTGGACGGTCATGCGCTGGGCGGACTGGCGCTCGGCGGGTTGGCGCTCGGCGGACTGGCGCTCGGCGGGTTACGAAAGACGGCGAGCAGCGACAGCCCGGCGCGGAGCGTGCCACCGTGCCGCAGCCATGCGGCCTCCGCCCGCAACGGCTGCTCAAGCACGCCGTTCAGCCACGGCGGCCCGATATCCAGGTCGGGTCGGTAGTCGCCGTTCGGCTCAAGCCCGCGCTTGCGTTGCGCCATGCGCACCACCGCGGCCGGCGGCAGCAGCAGACTGTTGAAGGAGGTCATCCGCACGAGTTCCCAGCCGGCGGTGACCCCCGCTCCGCGGAGCAGCAGTCGGGAGTAGCGGCGGAAATGATGGTTGGCGATGTCATGCCGGGACCACAGCGCCTGGTAGGCGGGGACGGTCACGATCATCCACGCGCCCGGCCTGCTGACCCGCCGCAGTGACGCGAGCGTCGCCCGGTCGTCCGGCGTGTGCTCGATCACGTCGAGGCACGTGATCAGGTCGAACGTGTCGTCGTCCCACGGAAGCTCCTCCAGCCGGCCGACCCGGACGTCATATCTGGAGTCTCGGCCGCTGGCGATCGCCGCCGCATCAGGGTTCAGCTCGATCCCGGACACCGTGCCGTAATCGGCGATCTCCTCAAGCGTCCGCCCTGAGCCGCACCCGGCATCGAGCACCTGGGCGACCGCGGCGTCGGGCAACGGCAGGCGCTCGAGCTCGGCGCGAATGATCGCGCGGCGTCCGCGGTACCACCAATGGTGCTCGTCGACATCGAGCATGGCCTGCATCAGGCGATCGTCCATCCGACTGATGCTGCCAGACGCCCGTCACAAACGCTGTGCTGAATTGGCACAGACCTGCCACGAATGCGTCTTGTTCCGTTACAGCGACCGGCGTGATCCTGCCATGCATGGCCAACCGCCAGCCTCCCCCGGATCCCGATGAACCGCAATTCACAGGCGCACGGTGCCCCTCAAATGCGAGAGTTCGGGTCGCGGCGTGGGCGGAGCGGCAATGGGGGCGGATCCGATTTGACCAGCTCCGCCACATCGGCATCAGCAGCAGAACGATCGGACGCTGGCGCGACCACGGCTATCTGTTCTGGGAACTCCCGCGCGTCTACGCCGTCGGTCATCCTGGCCGCACGCCCGAGTCCGACCTCGCCGCCGCCGTCCTCTACGCCGGACCGGGTGCGATGCTCGACGGCGCAAGCGTGATCTGGTGGCTCGGTCTCCTCAAGTACCGACCGGAGCGGATCTACGTCAGCACGCCGCGGCGGGTGCAGGACTATGGCCTGATCATCGTCCACCGAGAACGGAGGATCGAGCGGCGCTGGCATCGGGGCCTGCCGATCACGACGCCGAGCCAGGCCATCCTCGACTACGCCGCCACCGACCCCCGCACGGACCTGCTGCGCTTCGTTCTGGCCAACGCCGAGTACGAAGGCCTCTTGGACATCCGCGGCCTGCAAGCCCTGACCGGCCGCGGCATCGCCGGCAGTGCCGCGGTCAACGACGTCGAACGGTTGGCTCGTCGACGCCTGCTGGCCGCAGCACCGACTGATCGTCGAGATCGACGGGACGCGCGGCCATCGGACCCCGGCTCAGATCCGCCGCGACCACCAGCGCGACCTCGAGCTCCGGGCGGCCGGCTACATCGTCCTCCGCTACACCGAGGAGCAGCTGCAGTGCAACCCGGAGGCGATCCTCACCGAGCTCCGGCGATATCTCTGAGGCCCCCCACGTCGGGCGCGCGCGCCGCCGGAAGCCGCAGGGTGAACCGTGCACCCGCGCCTTCTGAGCTCTCGAGCACGAGGTCGCCGCCCATCCGATGCGCCAGCTCACGCCCGATCGCCAGACCGAGACCGAACCCGGCCTGCCCGCCGGTGTCCCGGCCGCGCTTGAAACGTTCGAAGATGAGATCGCGCTCGTCGCTCGGCACGCCCGGCCCCCGGTCGCACACCGTCAACGACGGGCCGGGTTCGCTGCGCAGCGCGATTCGGACCTCGCTCCCGGGCGGGCTGACCCGGACCGCGTTGTCGAGCAGAATGCGGATGATCCGCGCGACGCTGCCGGGATCCCCGAGCGCCCACACCTGACCGTCTCTGTCCTCGAGCACCGACGCGACCCCGCGCTCGCTCTCGCGGACCTCGAATTCGGCGAGGACGGCCCGGCTGAGCTCGCCGAGCTCCACCGGCTCGGAGCGGAGCTGGACCTCGGCGTCGATTCGGCTGAGGTCGAGCAGGTCGGCGGCGAGGCGGCCGAGCCGACGCGACTGGGCGCGGGCGCGGTCCAGCAGGTCGCGGGCGTCGTCGAGGTCGGGCTCGCCGGCGCGCAGGTCATCGGCGATCAGCTCGAGCATGCCGTCGAGCGAGGTGAGCGGAGTCCGGAGCTCGTGCGAGGCGGTCGCGACGAACGCGCGGCGCGCCTGCTCCTGATGCTCGAGCTGGCGCTGCATCGTCGCAAACGTCCGGACCAGGTCCCCGACCTCGTCGCGGGCCCGGTCCTCTGGCATGTCGACCGGCGGTCCCTCCTCGGCGAGCTGCAGCGCAGCCTGGCGGAGATGACGGAGCCGACGGACGAGCGTCGCGGCAAGCGGGATGGCCAGGATCAACGTCAGCGCGAGGCCCGCGAGCGCGGCGGTGATGAACGCGGTGCGCACCGCCCGCACGGCACCCGGGATCTCGTCGATCGGACGCCGCACCGCGAGGACGTATCGGACCTTGTCCTTCGTGAACGGCAGTCGCCATCCGGACGTAATCCTTGCCATCGATCGTCCCGAAGCTCGCCTTCGCGCCTGCCGGTTTGGAACGCCAGGGCGGCATCGTCGAACGAGTCGGCTTCCGCGGTTTCGCCTTCGAGGTCGGACGTCAGCAAGAGCCGTCCATGTCCGGTCGCGTTCGGGTAGCCGAGGACGTACACGAACCCGCCGCCGAGACGGGAGGCCAGGTTCTGCTGGGCTCGCTGGAGTGCGACCTGAGCCGGGGAGTGGACGGCTGGATTCTGGAGGGCGTTGGTGAGGGCCAGCAGATTGAGCTGCTCGAAGCTCTGCGTGGAGTGCTTGGGCAGGTCGTGCTTGAGCGTCGTGAGCGCGGCCCGCCGGAGGCTCTGTTCCAGCGGCCCGAGCAGGGCAAGCGCCGCGACGCCCAACGTGGCGACGGTCGTGACGACGACCGCGCCGACGATCCGTCCGCGCAGACCGAGCGCCCCTCGTCGCGGCCGCGCTCGCGCCACCTCTACGGTCCTCGGAGGCGGTACCCGGCCCCGCGCACGGTGAGGATGTAGCGCGGCTTGTCCGGCTCAGGCTCGAGCTTCTCGCGCAGATGCCGGATGTGGACGTCGATGGCGCGTGGATCCCGGTAGGCGCTGTCGCCCCAGATCGCCCGCAGCAGTTCCTGGCGGTTCAGCAGCCGGCCGGGGTCGGCCATGAGCGCGTCGAGCAGCTCAAACTCGGAAAACGTCAGTCGGACGTGCTCACCGTCGACGGTGACCTCGCGCTGAGCGCGATCGAGGCTGATCGGCCCGACGACGAGTACCTCTTCGCCCATCGCCCGGGTGCCGGCGCGGCGCAGCACCGCACGGATCCGGCTGCGGAGTTCGGCGAGGCCGAACGGCTTGGTGACGTAGTCATCGGCACCGGCCTCGAGACCGAGAACGGCGTCCGCCTCGGAGTCAAGCGCCGTCAGCATGATGATCGGAACGACGTTCCGGCGGGCCCGCAGCGTCCGGCACACCTCGTAGCCGTCCGGGCCGGCGCCGAGGGCGACGTCGAGCAGGACAATGTCGAAGTGCTCGGTGCTCGCGCGGTCGATCGCGCTGCGACCGTCGGCCACGGCCATCACCCGGTGGCCCTCACGCGAGAACGACCGTGTCAGCATCTCCCGCAGATCAGACTCGTCGTCCACGACGAGGATGCTGAGCGATGCGTTAGTGCCCCGCGCGCCGGGCAGCGGTGATGGCGAAGCAGTGCTCTCGGAGCTCGTCATCAACGTCGATCGTAGCGATCGAAGCAGTCTGTCAGCGCGTGATTTCCTGCAGCGGTCTCGTGGGAGGACTACTCAGTACACGTCGGATGGCGTCCCGGTCGGCGTCCCGGTCGGGCGCGAGGCCGCCCGACTCAGGCGCGGGTCGGGCACTGACACGGTCCGCGCGCGGGGCACGAGCGACCCCGCGGCGGCGACCGCCCAGAGCACCGTGATCCAGGTGAAGGTCGCGAGCGTCACATGCACCCAGACCATGTCCGTCGGCAGCCGCAGCTCGTACTGGACGCTCCCGACGAGACCCTGGGCGGCGAGCAGCACGCCGAGCACGGTCAGCGGCTCGAGCACGTCTGCATCCGCCCCGCGACGGCGGCGCAGGAACCAGACGGCGATGACCGCGATGCCGAACACGGCGGCGATCGTCGCGTGGCGGTGCACCAGCCACGTCAACGTGTCGTTGCCCTTGAAATGGAGGCGATGGATGCGCTGTCCGGGCGAGCCGCCGGCATGCGGGCCGGCGGCCGTGGCCGCGGTGCCTGCGACGATCGCCAGCGCGCCGAGCGGCGCGAGCGCGCGCACCGACCACACCACCAGACGATCCGTCGAGCGGGGACGCGAGCCAGGCTCATAGGTCGCGCGCCAGGCGAGCGCCACGGCGGCGATGAGGACGATCATCGAGAGCATGAAGTGCCCCATGACGAACCCCGGGGCAAGATGCTCGCGGACGGTGAACCCGCCCAGGACCGCCTGGGCGACGACCCCGAGCGGCAGCGACACCGCCAGCCACGCGAGATCGCGCCGGAACGGACGACGCGTGAACGCGAGCACCGCGGTGACGACGGTCAGGATGCCGACCACGCCCGACAGGGCGCGGTTGCCGAACTCGATCAGGGCGTGGGTTGAGAGGGGCGGCAGCGCCTTGCCGTAGCACTTCGGCCAATCCGGGCAGCCGAGCCCGGAGCCGGTGAGCCGCACGGCGGCACCGGTCAAAACGATCACGGTCAGGGCGCCAAGCGTCCAATAGGCGAGTCGCCGGTACTGGGACGGAGTGACAGCGAGACGGTTACGCATGGGGTACGAAGGGCTTCATGGCGCCAAGGCGACGTGGCGGCTTACTGATCGCGCACCCTGCGAGCGCCGACTCGCGGGATGGTACCTCGCACACCGCGATCGCACCTCCTCGTCAGCCTCGCCGCGGCGTGAGCAGCAGCGTGCAGAAACCCCCTGGGCGACTCTCCGCGACCGCGACGAGCCGCGCGAGGTCATCGCCACCGTCGATCGCATCCGGTTCGCCGAGGACCCGGATGTCGTAGCGGAGCCCGCGGTAGAACGCGAGCGTCGCCTCGGGGTCGTCGCCGAACTCACGGATTCCGTCGGGCCAGAACTCGACCTGGAGGCGAGGTCGCCAGCGCGTCAGCGCCTCCGACATCCCTTCCAGCACGGGCTGTTCAGCGCCCTGCGTGTCGACGATCACCAGATCCAGGCGCTCGCAGTCGGCCAGCACCTCGTCGAGTCGCACCGCCGGCACGCGCGTCCTCGCCCGGTCCGCACCATCGTCGTAGACACGATGGTCCCCCGTATTGGTCGGCGAGAGCCGCAACTCGAGTTCGCCCGCCTCTCGCCACGCGGCACCGTGCACCGCCTCGATCTGGGTCGCCCCCACTCGAGCGACGTTGGCCGCCAGCAGGGCGTAGTTCTCGGGCGCCGGTTCCACCGCAACCACCTTGCCGCCCGGGCCGACGCACTGAGCCGCGAGCAGGGCGAAGTAGCCCACGTGGGCCCCGACGTCGACGACGGTCATGCCCGGCGCCAGCGCGGCCCGGATCGCCGCTCCGTCCGGTCCATCCCAGGTTCCGGACTGCTGCACGGCCGGCGTCAGCACCTCACAGCGCCTCCGGATACCAGAGCTCGCCCACGTCGGTGACGACGCTGACCGCCTTGGGGACCGGCGATGGCGCAGCCGGTGCGGTCACCTCCGCGACGATCGCGTAGTCGGGCTGCTCGGTTCGGTCACGGTCGGGATCGCCGAGGCCGCCGGGATGCCAGATGTAGCCCCCGGTGAACCCACTGAGCCGGCAGAGGGCGAGGACGACCTCGGGGAACAGCGGGTGCTGGTGCGTCGGGTCGATCCAGAAGTTGCGGAGCGCCAGCGGGAAATGGGGATTGGGCGTCTCGACGATGAGCAGGCCGCCCGGCCGCAGCTTGGCGCGCGCGGCGGCGAGCAATCGGAGTAGCCGCGGGTACGGGAGATGCTCGATCACCTGCGAGGCGAACACGACGCCGAGCGACGCGTCCGCGAGCGCCTCGAGATGGTCGACGACATCCGCCTCGGCGACATCGAGGCCCTTCCCGCGGCAGTGTTCAACCATGGCGCGGTCGAGATCGACGCCCCGGGCGGCGAGACCGTCCTCCCGGAGGACCTCGAGGAACTCGCCGCGCCCGCACCCGAGGTCGACCACGGGCTGGCGGTGCCCGATCAACTGGAGATAGCGCTGCTGGCGATCACGGACGACACGTTCGGGACCGCGGAACACGTTCTCGAACTCAAGGTATGGATCGGCGGGTCTGCGCCCGTTCATCCCCTGCCGAAAGCCCTCGACGCGGCCGACGGGGCTCTCGAACCGTTCGAGCGGCACGAGCGCGTGCGGCGGGGTCAGCTTTCGCTCGAGCGCGGCGACGCGAACGGTCAGCGACCGGTCGGCCGGGTCGGCCGCCCGACGGCTACGGGCGAGCTCGGCGGCGCGGGCCGCCGCGACCCGGAGTTCGAGCGCGCGGAGTTTCGCCAGGTCGTCGCGCGCCTGCTCGAGCTCGGAGACGATGCGTGAGTCGACGGCGCGTTGGTAGGAGGTCAGCGGCTTGAGCGCCCTGAGGAGCAGCCGCCGGGCGGGCCGCCCGGCGAATCCGAACGTCGACTTAGCGGGGGCAACGGGGCCACGTTCGATCAGCGGCGCTGCCGCCGAGCGGCCACCGGGCTCCTCGGACGGCCAGAGCTCAAGCTCGCGCGCGATCCGGTCCAGGCGCTGTTCCATCGAGACGCCCGCCGCCTGGAGCGAGTGCGTCCGTCGGATATCGGCGGCGGCGCGGGCGCCGAGAGCACGGCTCGCCACCTGATCATCGAACACGCGTCGCATCAGCGCGGCGGCGTGCTCGACATCCGGCTCGGCCCACACGCCGTTGGGCGGGTACTGCGTCCCGTCACCGCCGATCGGGACGAGCCGGAACCCGACGAGGTAGCTGTTGGCCTCGTTCTGAAACTCGAGGTTGCCGGAGTAGGCGGTGGCGATCGTCGGCTTACCGAGGAACATCGCCTCGGCCAGCGGCAGTCCGAAACCCTCGGCTCGGTGGAGCGACACGTAGCAATCGGAACTGGCGACCATTGCGTCCTTGTCCTCCGGCGAGACGTAGCGGTCGATCACGCAGATGTCGGGATGCTCGGCGACCGCCGCCATGAGCTCACGGTGCGCGGCGCGATGTTGGGTGTGGTTGATGCACTTGACCACGAGTGAGGCTCCGTCCCCCGGCGCGAAGCTCCGTCGGAACGCGTCGATCACGGCGAGCGGGTTCTTGCGCCGCAGCGAGCTCGCGTAGTCGAACATCGTCAAGAAGACGTAGCCATCCGGCAGACCGAGCGCCGCCCGGGACGCGGGCGGCGGCGGCGTCACCGACACCGGGAAGGTCATCGTGCGGATCGGGACATCGATCGCCGGGCGCAGTGTCGTCGCGATGTGCTCGCTCGCCGTCCACACCTCGTTGACGAGGCGGAAATTCGGCCGCCAGTCAAATGGCGTCGGCCCGTCGACCTCCCACCACCAGTAGCCGATCGAATACCGGTCTCGGAAGAAGCGCTCCCCGAGGCTATGCGCCCAGTGGCCCATCCAGTCTGGGTTCGCGCACGTGATCGTGATCGGGAAGGCGACGCCGCCGGCGATGGCGGTCTCAAAGGCATGTCCGTGGCGGCAATCCGGTCGCACCGTGCTCTCCATCGGCAGCACCGGGATCCGGCGCTCGTCGAGCGCCGCGACGAGCAGCCGACCTGCCTCGCCAACCCCGAGCTCGGCGCGCAGGAACGAGAGGACGTTGACGCCGACGTCGGGAGGCAGCGCCTTGCCGAGCACCGGGATGCGCGGATCGGAGTGCTGAAACGCCTCCGGCGCCGGCGGCATCAGCTCGTCAATGATCGAGTACTGCTCCTGGCCGTAGGCGTGCAGCCACTCGACAAATGCCTCCCCATCCCGATCGAGATCCGGGAATGCGCCACGCAGATTCGGATCACGTTCGTACAGCTCGTACAGGTACCGGTTGATGCCGTGCCGCCCACCGGCCGGCGCCGGCTCGCGCAGCTCGGCGATCAGCTCCCGATCCCGGTCCGAGAGGTTCACGACGGTCTTATTGCTGACAGCCACACCGCAATTCTGACCGTCCGGTAAGGATTAACCAAATGGGAGTGTGTCGGCGATATCGGCGAGCGCCGGCGCCGTGCGGTCTCGTTCGGAAACGCTCAGCTCTACCTCGCGCGGCCATTCGATGCCGACGGCGGGGTCGTTGTAGGCGAACCCGCTCTCAAGCGAGGGGTCGTAGTAGGCCGAGGTCTTGTAGATGACATCGGCGATATCGCTGACCACGCAGAAACCGTGTGCGAACCCGTTCGGGCAGTAGAGCTGACGGCGATTGCTGTCGCTCAGCTCAAACATCTCCCACTGCCCGAACGCGGGCGAGCTCCGCCGCAGGTCGACGACGACGTCGAGGATCGTGCCCCGGGCGCAGCGGACGAGCTTGCCCATCCCGGGCTGGAAATGCATCCCGCGGACGATCCCCTGGCGGGATCGTGAGTGGTTGTCCTGGATGAGCTCTTCGGCCACCCCGAGTTCCTGGAAGGTGCTCCGCCGGTAGGTCTCCATGAAGAAGCCCCGGTCGTCACCGTGGGCGACGACCTCGATCAAAACCGGGCCTTCCAGGTTGGTCGGTAGGCGTTGCATCGGCGCGACACCTTATCGGTGCAGCGACGTCCGAGATCCGCCTGCGCGTGAGCGCTTCGGCCACACTACGCGGCTGTGCGTGTCCTCGTTACTGGCGGCGCCGGCTTTATCGGCGCCAACCTCGCGATCGGCCTGCGCACGCGCCACCCGGACTGGGAGGTGCGAGCGCTCGACAACCTTCGCCGACGCGGTGGCGAGCTCAACCTGGCCGCGGTTGCGCGAGGCTGAG
The DNA here is from genome assembly GCA_963850335.1 of uncultured Solirubrobacterales bacterium. Taxonomy (GTDB): domain Bacteria; phylum Actinomycetota; class Thermoleophilia; order Solirubrobacterales; family Solirubrobacteraceae; genus Palsa-465. The sequence goes on from CAWKKY010000010.1 coordinate 167,543, forward strand.
GTGGGATTTCGTGCACGGCGACGTCCGACTGCTCGACGACCTGCTAGCGGTCGAGGAGATCGACGCACTCGTCGAGTGTTCCGCCGAGCCGTCCGTGCTCGCCGGATACGACGGCAGCCCGGACTATCTGATCGGTTCGAACCTGATCGGCGCCTACAACTGCCTCGAGCTCGCCCGGCGCCGCGGCGCGAACGTCGTCTTCCTCTCGACGAGCCGCGTCTATCCGATCGCCGCCCCTCGAGTCGCTCGTGCTCGGGGAGACCGACACGCGGTTCGAGCTCGGCACCGAGCAACCGTTGCCCGGCGCCTCGCCGGCCGGCATCTCGGAGGCGTTTCCCCTCGCCGGAGCCCGGAGTCTGTACGGCGCGACGAAGCTCAGTCCGCCGAACTGCTGATCGAGGAATACCGGGCCGCGTACGGCCTGCGAGCGGTCATCGACCGTTGCGGCGTGATCGCCGGTCCGTGGCAGATGGGCAAGGTCGACCAGGGCGTGTTCACCTACTGGATGCTCGCCCACCACTTCCGTCGTCCGCTTCACTACATCGGGTTTGGCGGCGCGGGCAAGCAGGTCCGTGATCTCCTCCACATCGACGATCTGATCGAGCTGATCGATCGTCAGCTCGGCGATCCCGAGCATTGGAATGGCGTGACCGCCAACGTCGGCGGTGGCCGGAGCTGCAGCCTGTCCCTCCAGGAGACGACGGCGCTCTGCGCCGAGATCACGGGCACCCAGATCGAGGTGGCGGCGTCCGATGAGGTCCGCCCCGGGGACGTCGCCGTCTACATCTCGGACTGCGCCAAGCTGTTCGGGCTCACCGACTGGCGCCCGCAGCGCGATGCGCGGACGATCCTCGGCGACATCCACGCCTGGATCGCCGCCAATCAGCGGGCGATCGCGGCGTGCGCTTTAGACGCGGCGGCCGATCACGAGGAACTGTTTGCCCAGGATCCGCCACGCGGCCGGGGTCTGCAGGTAGCGCCGGGTCAGAGCCGGCGACGGCGGAAGCCGCCCAGTGAACGAATACGGCAGGAACCGCGCCTCGATCCGCTCCGGTTCGAAGCCGGCCGCGTACAGATGCTCGGCGATCGCCCGGTGGGTGAAGATCAGCGTGTGGTCGGCCATATCGAAGTACTCGCGGGAGCAGTAGCGGAAGTTCGGGCCCATGATCGCGATCCGCCCGTCCGGAGCCGACGGCGTCGTGCATCCGCCCGAGGAACGTCGCCACGGCCTCCTGGGACAGCAGGTGCTCGAGGAAGTTCGACACGAACACGCCGTTGAAGTACGCCGCCGGCAGATCGGCCTCGAAGATGTCTGAGACGATCGACCGCACATTCGTGCGGTATGTCCCCTCGGCATACGCCACCTGGTCGATCGCCCACCGCTCCTGCGCCGGCACCGCATTGATGAACTCGCCTCGCCCTGCGGCGGGGTCGAGAACCTTCTGCGGATGCCCCATGAGCCCGTGGATGAACGGTGCGATCTCATGCCAGACCGCCGTCCGGGCACTCTGGTCGACGTCACGAAAGCGGTATTCGTAGAGGCGCTGGTAGTCCATCGCGATCTGGCAGCCTAGGCGAGAGTCGTGTCGAACGCGTCCCGGCGGCGCCCGGGGCTGACGGTGCCCGACCGAAGTGCTTCACTGCGCGCCGATGCCGATCGCGATCGTCACTGGCTCGGGAGGCCTGATCGGCTCGGAGTCCGTCCAGCACTTCGTCGCAAGCGGGCTTCGATGTCATCGGGCTCGAGAACGACATGCGGGCGCGCTTCTTCGGTCCGTCCGCCTCGACCGCGCATACGACCGAGCGGCTCCGCCGGACGCTCGGACGACGTTTCGCTCCCTGGAGCTCGACATTCGTGATGCCGACGCCGTTGAACCGCGTGTTCGCCGAGAACGCCGGGTCGATCGAGCTGGTCATCCACACCGCTGCGCAGCCATCTCACGACTGGGCGGCGTCGGATCCGCAGACGGACTTCGGAGTCAACGCCAACGGAACGCTCAACCTGCTCGAGGCGACCCGCCAGCACACTCCTGACGCGACATTCATCTTCTGCTCGACGAACAAGGTCTACGGCGATCTGCCGAACCAGCTTCCGCTCGAGGAGACGCCAACGCGACTCGAGCTGCCCACCGATCACCGCTACTTTCGTGGCATCGACACGTCGATGTCGATTGATGCCTCGACACATTCGCTTGTTCGGCGTATCAAAGGCGGCTGCTGACCTGCTCGTCCAGGAATACGGGCGATACTTCGGCATGCCGACCGTTTGCTTCCGCGGCGGCTGTCTCACCGGCCCAAATCACGCTGGGGCGCGCCTGCACGGATTCCTGTCCTACCTGATGCGCTGCACGATGACCGGCGATCCCTACACGGTGTACGGATATGGCGGCAAGCAGGTCCGCGACAACATTCACTCCGCCGATCTCGTCGCCGCGTTCGATGCCGTCCACCAGTGCTCCGCGCAGCGCCGCGGTCTACAACATCGGCGGCGGTCGGGAGAGCAACTGCTCGATGCTCGAGGCGATCGAACGCTGTGAAGCGCATCGCCGGACGGGAGCTGAACTGGGAGCTCTCGGACGAGAATCGGGTGGGGGACCACCGCTGGTGGATCTCCGACCTCGAGCCGTTCCGCCGGGACTATCCGGATTGGGACATCACCTACGGCATCGACGAGGTACTACGGGAGATCTACGAGCAGAACGCGGAGCTATGGCTGACCGCTCGCTGAGCCGCTCGTCGACCTGCCCGCGATGAAGCTGTCCGTCGTCATTCCGGCCCACAACGAGGCGGACTCGATCGGTGAGACGGTGACGTCGACGCGTCGCCGAGCTGGAACGCGCCGGGATCGACCACGAGATCCTCGTGATCGACGACGCGAGCGGAGACGGCACCGCCGATGTGGTCACCGGATCGCCGCGAGCACCCCGAGCGTCCGGTGCGTCCGGTCGCATCTGCCGCCTGGCTTCGGACACGCCGTCCGGGCCGGGCTCGACCTGTACACGGGCGATGCGGTGGCGATCATGATGGCCGACCTGTCGGATTCGCCGAGGACCTCGTCCTCTACTACCGCGTGCTCGAGCAGGGCTACGACTGCGCGTTCGGCACCCGCTTCGGCCAAGGCGGCAAGGTCACGACTACCCGCGTCTCGAAGCTCATCCTCAACCGGGTCGCCAACGCGGTCATCCGGGTGCTCTTCCAGCATGGATACAACGACACGACGAACGCGTTCAAGGCATACCGCCGCCACGTGATCGACCAGCTTCAGCCGCTGCTGTCAAACCATTTCAATCTGACGGTCGAGCTCCCGCTCAAGGCGATCGTCCGCGGCTACTCCTACGCGGTGGTTCCCGTCAGCTGGACGAACCGACGGCACGGCGTGTCGAAGCTAAACCTCCAGGAGATGGGGAGCCGGTACCTGTTCATCGTCCTCTACGTCTGGCTCGAGCATCACCTCAGCCGAGGCGACTACCGGCGGCGCGATGCGCCGCCTGACGTCCGGCAGACGCGCCCGGCCGATCGCGACCACGCGGCGTTCGAGTCGCCGAGGCGGGCTCGTCCGGCAAGCGCGGAATCTCGCGGCGGCCGCCGGAGCCGACGACCGGTCGACGAGGTACAGCGGCCGGTTGAGCACCTGCGCGTGCACACGCGCAAGGTAGCGGCCAAGGATGCCGACGCTGACGAGCTGCACGCCGCCGAGGAAGAGGACGGCGAACAGAATCCAGATGCCGAGCGACGCGTGGACAGCTCCGGTCAGCGTAGGACGAAGATCACGAACGCCGCCGCCGCGCTGACGCTCGCCACGAACATCCCGAACCAACTCGCGACCGCGAGCGGAACGTCCGAGAACGCCGAGAGCGCTTCGAATGCGAGCCGGGCGAGCGCCGGATACGAGGCGCCACGGCCGCTGCGGCGGGCCGCCCGCCGGTACTCGATCGGGACCTGGTCGTACCCGACCCACGCCACCATGCCGCGGAGGAATCGCCGGCGCTCGGGCATCGCGCGTAGCGCCTCCACGACCCGTCGCGACATGAGGCGAAAATCGCCCGCCTGCCCCTGATAGGGGACCCGCGCCAGCCGCCGCATCATCGCGTAGAAGGCCGTCGCCAGGGTCCGCTTGACGATGCTCTCGTCACGTCCGATGCGCCGTGCGTACACGACGTCCGCACCGTCGAGTCGCCCGCTCGACCATCTCCGGGATCAACTCTGGCGGGTCCTGGAGGTCGGCATGCATCAGCACGACAAAGTCGCCTTCCGGGCGTATCGAGACCCGCGGACATCGCGATCTCCATCCCGAAGTTGCGGGACAGTGTGATCAGCAGGACGTTGTCCGCCTCCTCGATCCATCGCTCCACGTAGGCGACCGAATCGTCGGTCGAGCCGTCGTCGACGATCACCACCTCGTAGCCACCGCCGATCGTGGCGAGGGCACTCTCCAGACGCTCTCGGAGCGCCGACAAGCCGGCCGCCTCGTTGAGACACGGAATCACGATCGACACCCGCGGCCTCGGTTCCGCCGCCTTGAAAGTCTCGCCACTGGCAGGTCGCTCGACCACGAGCGCAGCCTAGAGCACCCCTACGTCAGCAGGCGCCCATGGCGGGGGGGTCGGCCTCCATGCCACACGGCTAGCATCGCCGCGGTGAGCGTCGAAAGCGCAGCGCCGACGCCGGCCCAACTCGGGCCCGCGAACCGTGTCGTCGGTGCGATGTCACCGCGCAACCTCCAGGTTCTGATCCCAGTCGCAGTCATCCTGATGCTGGCGTCACCCGCAGTGTTCAGCTCGTCCGGCTTCGTCGACGACTGGGTCGACCACCTGTGGCTCGCCTGGATGCAGTCGCGGGAGATCAGGCAAAGCGGGCTGCCGAGCCTATTCGTCCATGCGGGCGGACTCGGGGTGTTCTACCCCAACTTCCTGTTCTACGGCGGCACGCTGTACGCGATCGCTGGCTATCTGATGGTGCTGACCGGCGCACCCACGGCTGTGTTCGTCGGTCTGATCGTGGCTGCTTTCTGCTCAGCCTACGGAGGGACGTGGTGGATCGCCCGGCAGGCCGGCGTGAACAGTCTGGTCGCCCACCTGCCAGCGACGATCCTGGTGAGCGGCGCGTACTACCTCTCGGTGGCGTATGGGCGAGGCTCATGGCCGGAGTTGATGGCGACGTCGGCGATCCCCCTGCTCCTTGCCTGCGCGTTGTCAATCATTCGGCGAGGTCCGCGGCCGGGGCCCGTCCTTGGTCTCGCCATCGCCACGGTGTTCTGGTCCGGGAGCCACAACATCAGCCTGGTCTGGGGCGCGACGTTCCTCGTTGTCATCGCGGTGGTCGCAGCGATTGCGTTTGCGCGACAACTCACTCGGAAGCTGCTCGTGCGCGCCGGGATGGCGGTCGGAGTCATCGCCCTCGGCATCCTCGTCAACGGGTGGTTTCTCCTCCCGGATCTCCGCTACGCGTCATTCACGGGTGTCGGCCTGTTCGACGAGATCGCGACGACGATCAGTGATCCGTTCAGTCGCTTCGCGATCGTGTTCAACCCGTTCCGCATGCGTGCGGTGACCGACCCGTATACGCGGTCTCATTTCACCGAGTTGCCGGTGTTCGTGATGCTGTGGGCGGTCGTCGCCGCGGCGATCGCGTGGAAGGCACGATGGCGACCGGGTCGGCGCACGCTTGTGACGCTGCTGTTTGTGGTCACGGCGGTCCTGATCCTGCTGTTGATGGACGACGGAGCATGGTCGTTGGTGCCCGCCCCGCTGCGCCACATCCAATTCACGTTCCGGTTGGAGACCTACATCGTCATGGCGCTCGCGGGCATCGTGCTCACGCTGCTCTCGGTGGTGCAGGACGGCGGCGTTCGGGGCCGGCGCGTCCTGCTCGGCACGCTCACCGCAGTCACGGCGCTTGGACTTGGCCTCGGCACCTGGCAGGTCTGGAACTCGGACGCGGGCGTGTATCCAGGGTCGAGAGCCTTTCTCACAAATCGGTCCCGGGTCGAGCACTACCCGGAGAGCACCCCGCCAACGTGGTACGTGTTCAACATCTACGGCAGCTTCCGGGACATCAATACGCGGGTGGTCCCGACTCAGGGACTGATTCGGCTCGACCCCGCGCTCGTCCACGACAACACGATCACCGAGACCGTGAGCATTCCGCCTGGAGTCGGGGCCCTGGCGACGAACATCGCCTCTCCCGCATACATCGTCAGCGTCACCGGGCTCCCCGTCGCCGGACGGACAATCGACGGTTTCATGGCCCTCGCACGGCCGCCCAGCGGCATCAAAAGTGCCCGCATCACCGTCCGGGAGGCGAGCACGACCGCAATGCGGCTAAGCCCGTATCTGACCCTGGTCGGCTTGGTGGGGTTGATCGCGGTCGTGCTGGCGACCCTGATCGTCCCGCGGATCCGCGGACGACACGACGGCCCGACCTGAGGCATCCTGTGCTCGCATGATGGCGATCACCGAGAGCCACCCCCAGGCACGCCGAGCTGATCGTCACGTACATCCCGCGTCCGTCGTCCTCGGCGCGTTGCTGCTCGTCGGGGGATTGCTGCTCGTCTACGCCGGACGTCATCTCACGTTCTTCTACGACGAGTGGACGTTCGTGCTCACCCGGCGAGGGAGCAGCCTCGGGACGTATCTCGACCCACACAACGGCCACTTCGTGCTCGTCCCGGTCGTCATCTACAAGCTTCTCTTCGCGCTCGTTGGACTTCGGCACTACGCCCCGTACCGCATCATCGTCGTGCTGCTGCACCTTGCGTGTTGTGGCCTGCTCTACGTGCTTGTGCGTCCGCGGGTCGGCCCGTGGCTCGCGCTCGTCCCTGCGGCGCTGCTGTTGTTCATGGGCAGCGCCTGGCAGATTCTCCTGTGGCCGTTTCAGATGGGCTATCTGGCGTCCGTCGCCGGGGGCTTGGCAGCGCTGGTGGCATTGGAGCGGTCCTCCCGCCGCCGCGACATCGTGGCGGTTGTCTCGCTGACCATCGCGGTCGCAAGCTCGGGCGTCGGGATCCCGTTTGTCGCCGCCTGCGCGTCGTACTGCTCGTCCAGCGCGCCCCGTGGCGACGATTCTGGGTCATCGCCGTCCCCCTCTTGGTGTTCGCGGTCTGGTATGTCGGATGGTCGACGGGAGAGAGCACCTCGTCTGACGCACTCTTGAGCGCGCCTCAATACATCGCCAGCGCTGCCGCCGGAGCGACAGCGGGGATCGCCGGGCTGGATCTCAGCTGGGGTCCTCCGTTGCTCGTCGGTCTCGCCATCGGGCTCGTGACGGGCTGGAGGCTGCGTGAAGACCGCAGGATGACCCCGATCGTCCTTGCCGCGCTCGCCGGCGCGCTCGCATTCTGGGGACTTGCCGCCATCACTCGCGCCGACGCCCTCGAGCCCACCGCCAGCCGCTACCTGTATGTCGGCGCCGTCTTCATCCTCGTGCTGATCGCCGAAGTTGCCGGGGGCCTCCGAGTGACGCGAATGTGGGCGATCGGGGTGGTCCTCGTGGCGCTCGGGGCGATCGCGTCGAACGTACACCTGCTGCGCGGAGGTGAACGTGCGCTGCGAGCGAGCGACATCAACGTCCGGTCAGCGCTCGGCGCCGTTGAGGTGGCCGCCCCGGTCGTCGCCCCATCGTTCATCGCGGAACCGAGCGCCGCGCCACAACTCCATGCTCGTCCGTATCTCGCAGCGGTCCATGACCTTGGATCTCCGGCGTACAGCCTGCCCGAACTCGAGCACGCATCGCAACCGGTTCAGCTCCAGGCCGACGCCACACTCATCGCAGCAGAGCGACTGGTGCTGGTTCCAGCCAGCGGGCCGCTCAGGGGACTCGGCCGATCGCGGTAGAGAATGTCAGTCTCGGCCATGCCGTTCCCCGTGGCCCGTGCGTCCAGATCGTTGCGACCACACCCGCCGCGGCGTCGGCTGTCGTGAGCGTGCGACCTGGGACTCGGCTTGTCTTCGACGCCCCTGCCGGCACCCAGAGCTCGGTCACCGTCAGACGGTTCGCATCCGTGTATCCGCCGTCGCCGCTCGGCGCGCTCAGCAGCGGGCTAGCTCGCTCACCCTGCCTCTTGACCGCGCACCCGGCGTGCCCTGGCAGGTTCGGCTGTCGGTCTCAAAACGGCTGCTCGTGTGCGCGCAATGATTCCGGGAGTGTTTGGACAGTGTTCACACCCGAGCCGCAACCCGGCACCTTGCTACCGTCAGGCTCCGTGAGCGCCACCCTCGGTGAGCCGCAGCCGGCGACGGCGCCGACCGGGTGTGCCATGGCACCCGCGATCTCCCTCGCCCACGTCTCTAAGCACTTCCGACTGCCCCACCAGCAGTACCACACGCTCAAGGAACGAGTTCTGCATCCGTTTCGAACCCGGACCTACGACGTACTCCAGGCCGTCGATGACGTCACTGTGGAGATCGCGAAGGGTGAGTTCTTTGGGATCGTCGGACGCAACGGGAGCGGCAAGAGCACGATGCTCAAGTGTCTGGCCGGTATCTATGACACGGACGCCGGCCGGCTCGAGGTCAACGGCCGGCTGTCCCCCTTCATCGAGCTCGGAGTCGGCTTCAACCCCGATCTGACCGCGCGAGACAACGCGATCATCAACGCGATCATGCTCGGTCTCACCCGCAACCAGGCCCGGGAACGATTCGACGAGATCGTGCGGTTCGCCGAACTTGAGGAGTTCATGGACCTCAAGCTCAAGAACTACTCATCCGGAATGCACGTGCGGCTCGCCTTCTCCGTCGCCATCCAGGTCGACGCCGACATCGTTCTCATCGATGAGGTCCTTGCCGTCGGAGACGCATCGTTTCAGCAGAAGTGCTTTGACGAGTTCCTGCGACTGAAGTCAGAAGGACGGACGATCGTGTTCGTCACGCATGACATGGGCTCCGTCGAGCGGTTCTGTGATCGTGCGATGCTGCTCGAGCGTGGGCGGGTCGTCGACATCGGGGCCCCACCCGAGATCGCACGTCAGTACAACGCCCTGAACTTCAAGCGGGTGCGGCAGGAAGCGCGTGATACCGGTGGCCCGGACATCCTCCGCCGCGCACCGGTGGCCGAGGTGATGAACGCGGTCTTCGAAGACCGTGACGGCGACGTCGCCGTCACCGTCCAGCAGGGTGACCCATGTTGCATTCGGATGGACGTCCGCTTCCACGCCGATGCCGAGAACCCGATCTTCGGGGTATCGCTCCGGAACGACCTCGGAAACGTTGTCTTCGCAACGAGTACGTACGTCGACGGCGCGCTGACCGGTCAGTTCAAGACCGGCGAAACCGCGGTGATCCGGTTTCGCTTTGACAATTGGCTCGGACCCGGGCGCCACCGGCTCGTAGCGACGGTCGCACGTGAGGGGATGGGCGCCGATCTGTTCGACCTTCATGCCGATAGCTCAATGATCGTTCTCGCCGCCCGCACCGGTGGCGGCTCGGCGGATCTCCCACACACGATCGAGATCGAGCGACCCTTTACGATCCCGCCACCATGAGTCTTGCGCTGGCACCCGATCGGCCGCCGATTCCCCCGGCGGACCTCATCAACCGCGTGGCTCCGCCGTTTCCCCCGGACCATCTGGAGGAGGCGATGCGGTCCTTCGACATCGGCGGCCTCGAGCACCTCGGCTACTTCGAACGGGCGCTGGCATCCCAGGGCCGATCGTTCAACGACTTCCGGCGGCTGCTCGACTTCGGCTGCGGCTGCGGACGGTTCATCCGTCATTTCGGGCAGCTCTCCGACGACGTAGAGATCCATGGGACCGATATCGATCCGGAGATGATCAGCTGGCTTAAGCACAACGTCCCGTACGGCCGGTTCGAGGTTGGCCCCCACCAGCCACCGCTTCCCTACCCGGACCATTATTTCGATCTGATCATCAATCACAGCGTCTTCTCGCATCTCGACGAGCGACTCCAGGATCTGTGGCTCGCCGAGCTCAGACGGATCACGCAGCCCGACGGGCTGGTGCTGCTCACGGTCGAGGGTGAGTCGAGCTGGACGCGGACCGTTCAGGCAAGCGAGCAGGTCGGCGAGGACTACGGCCGATGGCAGCGCGAGCTTGAGTCCAAGGGGATTCTGTTCATCCGTGACGACATGTACGTCGGATCCACCCACCCGGACTTTTACCACTCGACTGTCCACGCGCCGTGGTACGTGTTCGAGCATTGGACCGACTACTTCGACATCGCCGCCTACCTGCCGGACGGCTCAATCAGCCAGGATCTGGTGGTGCTTCGCCGTCCAGCCGACGGTGCGACAGCGAAGCGGCGAATCGGCCGCTCGTTGTCGTCGCCGGCAGACACGACCGCACCGACCTCTACCTCCACGCGCGGCCCGATGTCGCGCACCGCCGTCGCTCAGGCGATCCAGCGCGTCGTCGCTGCCGCACGCGCTCGTGAGGTCCAGCCGACCCCCCCGAGCTACGACGCCGATCAACTTGCGCGCGAGCTCAACATGCTACGCGTCGGACTGTATGAGCAGGGCGAGCGGATTTCGGTCATTGCGGCGCAGCTCCGGGCGGAAATGGCGGAATCCGCCAACGGCCATGATCCCGGCAGTCCCGGCGACGGTTGACCGCTCCTACGGTCGTGGCGATGCGAGGAATTTGATCCCGCCGACGGCGAGGTCAGTCCACGAGTAGCGCCCGAGTTCGGGCGGGAGGGTCACCGGCGTTGTGAGTAGCTCGAGCCGACGGACATCGAAGCCGGCAGCGAGCACCGACCGTTGGAGTTCCTCCACGGTGATGCGGTTCAAGTTCTCGAACTCGCGGCTCATGTAGTTCGTGAGCTCACGCGGATGACGCTCGCTCTCGGCGAGGTAATCGACGACCTCGCGCTGGGTGGACTTGAGATGGTGGAACTCGTCGTCAAACCAGTCCCACATATGAGAGCCCCTCGGCGAGCGGAAGAACGGCCACAGCTGCAGGAAGAAATGGCCACCGGGGCGGAGGATGCGCCGGATCTCGGTGAGCACGCTGATCGGTTCCAGGACGTGCTCGAACGCCGACCACGAATACACGAAGTCGAACTCAGCGTCCTGAGCCGGAGTCTGCTCTGACGAGGATTGGCGGAACTCGAGTTCCGCAGGCAGATCCCCATCGAGTACGCGCTCGCCCCGCGCTCGCGCCGCCAGCACCTCCGTGTTGGTCGGAATGATGTCGTAGCCGACCAGCCTTTGAGGACGTCCGGCGGTGCAGACACCCAAGGCCATGATCCCGTCACCGCAGCCGATGTCAGCGACGTCGCACCCCTCCAGAGACAGGCCGCAGTCCCTGGCAAAGGACAGGATCTGGTTCGGGGCGTACTCGTAGTGGTCCCAAAACCATTTCGACTCTTCTGACATGTCCGCATTCGCCGCCATCCGTCGTTTGATTGCCCCACGCAGCCGCTGGTTCACGGTTGAGGATCTCCGCGCCCGAAGCGCCGCAGGCGGTAGCCGGCTCGGTACCCCAACTTGAGCACTCCGAACATCGGCGCGCCCACCTGCGGATGCGTCGCGAGCGCCAACAGCGGCCGCTCGACGTCCTCGGGAAGCGCGCCGTCGGGACCGATCAGACGGATCGCGTCCTCGCTGAACGCGCCCGTCATCAGTCCGGATCGACGCTCCATCGCGCTCGCGGGGGTCGCCGGACGATCACACGTCTCGTGATACAGCGCGAGCAGGCGGCTTGCCGTCGCGTCCCACACGAGTCGCGCTGCGGCGGTACGGATCGCAGCGACGTTGCGCTCGCGGGCCTCCGGATCACGGAGGAGCGCGATCGCCGCATCCGCGCTCAATTCGGCATCCCAGGGAACGATGCTCGCCACGTCGTCGGGCAGCAGTTCGCTGAGCGACGTGCCCCGCGCCCACATGCAAGCGACACCGTGGTCGGCCGCCTCGAACGGGACGAGCCCAAAACCCTCGTGCACGGTTGGGTACACGACGAGCCGCGCGCGCTCGAGCAGCCACGCCTTCTCGGCCTCGCTGACCGCGGCCAGCGTCAGCACTGAATCCGCGAGCCGCGGCCGCAATGCGACCACCTCGGCCTCGTCTGACGACGACGACCCGGTGGAAACCGCCGGCCCGACGAGCACGAGATACCCATCCCATTGATGGCGGCGCTGGAGTTGCTCGAGCATCCGCATCGCGAAGATCCGGTTCTTGTGGCGGAAGTCGGTGCCGATGCACAGGATCACCTCGGCCCCGTCTGGGAGCCGCGAGGTGCCGCGCGGCGCAACCGGTTGCGTCGGGACGCGGGTGAGGACGTGATCGACGCCGATGTGCACAACGCTCGCACGGTCCGTTTCGACGAGATCCTCCGCGATCGCGTCGTCGCGTGCGTGGGCGGAAAAGAACATCACGCGGTCGGCGACCGCGAGCGCCGCCCGCGTAATGCGGCGGTAGCCTTCCCACGCGTCAAAGTCCCGGAAGTACGACGGGTTGTGGTACGCGATCAGGTCCTGGTTGGTGACGATCAACCGCTCGCCGAGCTTGGCCAGGAACGAGAGGTCCTCGTCGTTGGCGACCTGGTAGGGGCGATGGACGACGTCGGCCAGCTCAAACCGGGTGTCGAGGGCCTCCCACCGAGTCATGAGCTCCACGTCCGGGCAGACGGCGAGCGCCTGCTTCGCATAACTGGAGAGCGTGTCGGGGATGACCAACCGGATCCGCGCCTCTCCCGTGCGGGCGAGGGCGGCGACGAGCTCGAGCACGTGAAGCTGGGTCCCGGTCATCGGACCGGAGAGCACGCGGCCGTCGATCACGATCGAGATCCCCCTGAGCGCGCGGCGGGCGGCGCTCAGCGCGCGCGACAAGGGACCGGCGACGTCGTCTTCGAGCATCCGGACGCTGTCGTGGTAGTACGGGTATCGACTCTCAATGATCTTCTCGTGCGCGTCCTGCACCGGATTGCGCTTGCCGTTGCGGGAGAAGCTCGCGCCCCCGTAATGGAGGACAAGCACGTCGTCAGCGAGCACGTGGCTCAGCCCGCTGCGGATGCAGCGCTGCGAGAAGTCAACCTCCTCGCCGTAGCCTGGAGTGAACGCGAGATCGAACGTGCCGACGAGCTCGAGCGCGCTGCGGCGTACATACATGCAGTGTCCAATCCCCGTCGGGAGGCGAGGCCGTAGCTTCAGCGAGCGGGCACGGACGACAGCGCTCGCCGCGTCGAGGCTCCACTCCGGAGGCAGCTTGGGCGCGGGACGGCGGTCGGGCACCGAAACGAGGCTGCCGTGATTTGTGAGCGCGGTCGCAGTCGCGACTCGGCTGTCGACGTAGGCGGCGTCGCGCAGGCCCTCAAGCCAGCCCTCGCCGACAACCACGTCGGAGTTGAGGATGACGACATCTGCGGGTGCCGCCATGTCGAACGCACCGTTGACGTTCGCCGGAAACCCGAGGTTGCGCTCCCGCCGCAGGTAGTAGACATCGTGCTCGGACTCCGCCACATCGCCGAGCTTGGCGACAAAGTCGTGCGAGCGCGGATCCGGACTGGCGTCATCGCAGACCAGGATCGGGATCTCCGCCGGCGGTATGCGCAAGCACGCTGCGCAGACAGCCGACGAACATGCTCGTGGCCGTCGTACACCGGGATGCACACAACGACGTCGCCGCGTTGGGTGTCGAGCGCCGTGCTCGGCTGGATCCACCGCACGTTCACGCCGCGATTATGCCCGCGCTCCTCCAGCGTCCACCGCTGCTAGCTTGCTCGCGATGGCGACGCAGGCCGAAGCGGTGCATGGACCCTCCGCCCTCGGAGGTGACGTCCGACGGTTCCTTGAGCTGACGCTCACACTGGCGCGGACCGAGTTCAAGCTGCGCTACTTCGGCTCGGCGCTCGGCTACCTGTGGTCGCTCGTGCGGCCGCTCCTGTTCTTCGGCGTCCTGTATTTCGTCTTCACGGTCATCTTCCAGATCGGCAAGGGCGTCCCCCATTACGGGGTCTACCTCCTCACGGGGATCGTGCTCTGGACCTATCTCGCCGAGGTGACCTCAGGGTGCGTGCAATGCCTCGTCCAACGGGAGGCGCTGCTGCGCAAGGTGCGCTTCCCCCGTTTGGTGATCCCGCTGTCGGTGTCGCTCACGTCGTTGTTCAACCTCGGCATGAACTTCATCGCCGTGCTCGTGTTCACGCTGGCGAACGGAGTGTCGCCGCGGATCGAGTGGCTCGAGCTGATCCCGATCATCTTCGCCCTCGTGGTCCTCGCAACGGGCCTCGGGATGATCCTGTCGGTCCTCTACGTCCGTTTCCGGGACATTCAGCCGATCTGGGACGTGTTCGTCCAGGCGTGGTTCTACCTCACGCCGGTCATGTATCCGGTGTCGAAGTTCGCGCTGCTCGCCGAGAAGTACCACATCTCCGCCCAGACGGCGACGCATTTGGCGATGCTCAATCCCCCGGCTGTCCTGTTCACGCAGATGGGCTACGCACTGATCGGCCCGACCCCTTCGCCTGACGGCGGAGCACCCTCGTGGGAGAGCGCCGCGTATTACGCCGGCAGCGGATTCCGCGTCCTGATCTCGCTCGGGATCATCGTCGCGATCTTCGGGATCGGCTGGTGGTTCTTCGCCCGCGAGGCGCCGCGGGTGGCCGAGAACCTGTAGCGCTGTGAGCCGCACGCGGGCCTAAAGCGACGGCAGCGGCTTTGCCGCGTGGGCTCACGTCCAGCGAACGGCGCGACGAGAGGGTGCGTGCGCACCGTCAAAACGCATGTGAGCGACGCCCCAACCGCCAAGACGCATGTGAGCGTCGGCCCAACCGCCAAAACGTAGGTCAGTACCTGCTTGTCCCAGCGCTTTCTTGCGTTCTGGTCGCTCTTTCGCCCAAACGCATGTGAGCGCCCAGAATCTCTGCTGCCCACATGCGTCTTTGGTCGTTACCCGGGCAGCTCGACCCTCGCGCCGTTGGCGACGGGCTCAGAGTGCGGTCAGAATCCGGCGCAGGCCATCCCGGAGCGAGACCGACGCCTCCCAGCCGAGCTCCTCACGGGCGCGCCGAACGTCGAGGCAGCTGCGCTGAACCTCGCCGGGCCGCGCCGCGGCGAGCGCGGCCTCGGGGAGCCCGCTGCCGATCCCGGTCGCGGAGCCGACATCTCGCAGCGCGTCGATCAGCTCGAGCACCGATGTCTCCTGGCCGTGGCCGATGTTGACCGCGCCCGTGAGCGACGGCGCGTCCGCGGCGAGGAGGTTGGCGCGGACGACGTCGCCGACCTCGACCCAATCCCGCGTCTGGCGCCCGTCGCCGTACACCGTCGGCGTCCGGCTCTCAACGAGGCATCCGCAGAAGATCGCGACGACGCCGGCCTCGCCGTGAATGTCCTGCCGGGGGCCGTACACGTTGCCGTAGCGCAACGAGACCGTCGACAGGCCGTGCAGACGGGTGAACAGCCCGCAGTAGCCCTCGGCGGCGAGCTTGCCCTGACCATAGGGAGCCATCGGCTCGATGCCGCCCGGGGGCTCCTCGGGCGTCGGGATGAGCCTGGCGTCGCCGTAGAGGCCGCCGCCGGTGGAGCTGTTGACGAACCGCGTGGCCCCGGCGGCCAAGGCGGCGTCGAGGACGGTGATCGTCCCGAGCACGTTGACGTCGGCGTCGGCACGCGGATCGGCGACCGACACGCGGACGTCGGCCTGCGCGGCGAGGTGGAAGACGACGTCCGGCCGCGCTTGTTCGAACACGAACCGGATCGCCTCAGCATCGCGGATGTCGGTCACCGAGAGCGTCGCCCCGCGAGCGACCGCGCCCTCGAGGTTCGCGCGCTTACCGTTGAGGAGCGAATCGATCGCGGTCACCTCATCGCCACGCTCCACGAGCGCGTCCACGAGATTCGATCCGATAAAGCCGGCCCCGCCGGTGACCACACAGCGCATGTCGCCGCGAGAGCTTAGAGATCTGCGGCTGCGGCGTTAGCCAGGCCGTGAGAGCGCCGCCCTGCGACGTGGACTGGCTCGCCAGCCAGGGCGGGCGGGCCCGTGCCGCGTGATGCGGCACGGGCCCGACCAAAGGACGACCCTGGTAGGGCTGGGGGCCGTCCGAGACCCGCGAGAAAGGGGGCGATGCTCGCGGGCCCGATTGACGTCCTTGTCGCGGGAGAGCATAGCGCCGGATCAGAACAGCGGCTACAGATCCTGGGTTCAAAACGAACAAATCTCGGGCCACTTTCGTGCAATCTGGATGAACGTTGCGATTGGGGGTTGACGTTTACGAGAACGAAGAATTTCGTCTGAACGTGCGACCGTTGGGGCGCTACTGCGCAACCAAGACCGCCAAATCCCGTTTCGATCCGTAACGTTTCTCATCGCAGCGCCAGTGGAACTACCTTTTCGAGAGCAGCTCATGCGCCCAGAGGGCTCCGTCCAACCCCATCCACAACCGATCGAACATCCGCGAACCGTCTCGGTTCTCGACGTTCCGCTCGCCCTGACCGACTACGCGCTGACGCTCGACTGGATGGACGCGATGATCGCCGAGCAGCAGCGCGGCTACGTCTGCGTCTGCAACGTCCATACCGTGATGGCCTCCGGCGAAGACCCCGAGTTGCGGCGGGCGCTGATCGCCTCGTCCTTCAACGTCCCTGACGGGCAGCCGCTCGTGTGGGCGATCAACTCGCTCGGCCACACCCTCGCCGCCCGGGTCTACGGTCCTGACCTGATGGCCCAGGCCTGCGCCCAGGCGGCCCGCCGCGGCCATCGCTTCTATCTCTACGGCGGGCGCAACCAGGGCGCGCTCGTCCAGCTCGCACTCAACCTCCGCCAGCGGTATCCGGGCGTGAAGATCGTTGGGGGCTACTCGCCGCCGCATCGGCCGCTGACCACCGAAGAGCAGGACGCGGTCGTCGAGGAGATCAATCGCGCCCGGGCGGATGTCGTGTGGGTCGGGATCGGAGTGCCAAAGCAGGAGAAGTGGATGGCGATCATGCGCCCGCGGCTCGACGCCCCGGTCCTCGTCGGCGTCGGCGCGGCGTTCGACTTCCACGCCGGGCTCGTTCCCCAGGCGCCGAATTGGCTTCAGTCGGCAGGCCTTGAATGGGCCTACCGCCTCGCCCATGAGCCCCGCCGGCTGTGGCGGCGCTACCTCCGGTACAACCCGCGCTTCGTGACCGCGTTCGCGCGGCAGCTCGCGCAGCATCGCCGCCTCGAGGCGCGGTGAACGCCGGCGGGCTGCGCCCGCCGACCCCACGCGCCGCCACAATCTCGTCGTGCCGAGCCCACCCTCCGTCACCGTCGTCATCCCCACGCGGGGGCGGCCCGCGTACCTGGACGTAACGCTGGCCTCGGTCATGCCACAGGCGCGCGGCGCCGACGTGGACAGGGACGTGGAGGTCCTCGTCGTGAGCGACGGCCCCGACACCGACAGCGCCGCCATCGCCGGACGCCACGGCGCGCGCATTGTGAGCTTGGACACCCCGCGCGGTGCGAACGCCGCCCGCAACGCGGCCGCTGAGCAGACGACATCCGAGCTCCTCGTGTACATCGATGACGACATCGCGGCGCCCGACGGATGGCTGCGGGCGCTCCTCGCCGGCGTCGCGGCCGCCCCTGACCACGACGTCTTCGGTGGACCGATCCGCGCCCGTCTGGAGGGCGGAGGACCCCGGGCCTGTGGGCGCGAGCCGGCGCCGATCACGACGCTTGATCACGGCCCCCACGACCGGGATGTCCCGTTCGTGTGGAGCGCGAACATGGCGGTCCGTCGCCGCGCGCTCGAGCGCACCGGGCCGTTCGACGAGACCATCTTCGTCCGCGGCGACGAGGAGGACTGGCAGCGCCGCCATGAGGCGGCCGGCGGCCGGACCCGCTACGTCGCGTCCGCCGGTCTCGAACACCGCCGCACCGCCGCCGACTCAACGCTTCGGCGCCTCGCCACGGCAGCGTATGTCCAGGGACGCGCCGCCCGGCGCTACGACGTGCGCAAGGGCACCGCGCCCGGGCTCCACCGAGAGCTGCGCACGCTCGCCGGATGCGGCTGGCACACCGTGCGTCGCCGCTGTGCGTACGGGATCGTGTTCGCCGCCCATACCGTCGGGCGCATCCACGAATGGTTCGCGCCGCAGGCACCCCCGAGCTCCACCCAAGAGGACTTCGCCTCCGGCACGAGCGGGCAGGTGTGGGGTCTCCGGGCGACGACGCGGGCGGTGATCGCCGACGCGCTTGACGACGCCACAGCGCTCGCGCTGCTCCAGCGCCCCCGGCTGCGCCGCGCTGCGGCCCACGGTCCCCGCCGCCGGGTGCTGGCGCTCGCGATCGAGCGGACCGACGTGCCGAACCTGCTCGCGGAGGCCCGCGCCGAGCTCACAAGCTCGCGCCATGACGTCCGCTTCGTCAGCGCCCCCGCCGGCACGAGAGGGAAATTCGAGAACCTCAATGCGCTGCTCGAGACCGATCCGCCGACCGAGGACGATTGGTTGCTCGTGGTCGACGACGACGTCGCGCTGCCGGGCGGATTTCTCGACACCTTCCTGTTCCTCGCCGAGCGCTTCGACTTCCAGATCGCACAGCCCGCACACCGGCATCGCTCGCACGCCGCCTGGCAGGTGACGCGTCGCCGGCGCGGCTGTGTCGCCCGTCAGACCGCCTACGTCGAGATCGGCCCCGTGACGGCGTTTCACCGCACGACGTTCGCCGCCCTGCTCCCGTTCCCGCCGCTGCGCTTCGGATGGGGGCTTGACCTGCACTGGTCGGCGCTCGCCCGCGAGCACCGGTGGCGGGAGGGGATCGTCGACGCGACGCCGATCCGTCACGGTCTGCGCCGGATCGCCGCCTCGTATGACCGGGGCGACGCCGTCGCCGAGGCCCGCGCGTTCCTCGCCGAGCGGCCGTACACCTCAGCGCGTGAGGCCCAGCACACCCTCGCTCGCCATCGGAGCTGGGCGTGATGACGATCGGCAGCGAGCCGTACAGCCCGGAGAACCTGCTCGATCGGGTGAGCCGCCCGGAGACGCTCGAGTTCCAGTACGCCCAGATGCACCGCCGCGAGCAGGCGATCGTTCGCCGTCACGTCGGCATCGATCACGGCGACGTGCTCTCGGTCGGCTCCGGCTGGCATCCCGGACGACACCTGTTTCCGGCCCCGGCGTTCCGAATGACGGCGATCGACGCCGACCCGGCGAAGGTGGCCGGAGTGCTCGAGACCCAGCGCGCCGATGCGGCGCACGTCGGTCTCGCCGGACAGCTCAAGCTCGCACCGCAATCGTTCGACGTCGTCCTCTACCGGCTCGTGTTGCACCACATCGCGTACCACGGCTCACTCGGACCATGCTTCAGCGAAGCCGCGGCTCTGTTGCGGCCCGGTGGGATACTGATCGCGATCGAGCCCGGCCTGTGGCACCCGGTGGGGTGCGCCCTGGCGATCGCCAACACGACCGGCATCGCCACCCGGATTCACGGCACGCCGGACGACATTCCGCTCTCCCCGCGCGAGCTGACGATGTACGCGCGGACGGTGGGGCTGCGTCCTGAGATCCACGCCGTCACGTACACGTGGCGTCGACTCCCGCCGAGCCTCCAGCGCGCCGTGCAACCCCTGGACCGACTCGGCTCCCGACCGCGCCTGGCGCCGTTCGGTCACACCCTGATGCTGATCGCCCGGCGACCGGCACCCGGCCAATCGTGACCTCAGCCTCGATCTCGTCCGATTCCGGGTCCGCGTCGGCGTCGGCGTCGGCGTCCGCGAGCCGCGTCGGTGTGGACTGGCGAGTGGCGCTGGGAGCGATCCTGCTGCTCGCCGTCGCGCTGCGTGCCGCCGCAATCGGTTCGCACATCTCGCTTGACGACGGCTACTCGTACCTCGTCGGGTCCGCGGGGTCTCCGCATGCGTTCTTCGAGCGACTCGCCCGCTCGGAGAACACGCCGCCGCTGTTCTACCTGCTGCTGGCGCCGCTCCCGCTCGAGCATCCGACGTGGCTGCGACTGCCGGCTGCGCTTCCGGGCGTGCTCGTGTGCGCGGTCCTGTTCGTCGCGCTCCGCCGTCCCCTCGGCACGCGCGTGGCCCTCCTGGCCGCGCTGGCCACAGCCGTGTCGCCGTTCCTCGTCACCTACTCGAACCTCGCCCGCGGCTTCATGCTCGAGGACCTGGCGCTGCTGCTCGCGCTGTGGGCGATGCTCCGCCTGATGGAGGGCGCCCGGCCGAAGTGGTGGGCGCTGTACCTGGTGGCGGGCGTCGTCGCGGTGTACAGCGAGTACGACGCGGTCATCTTCCTGCTCGCGCTCACCGCCGCCGTCGTGTGGGTCGGCCGGCGGGACCGCTGGCGGACGGCGGTGCTCGGCGCCCTGCCGGTGCTCAGCCTGGTCCCGTGGATCCCCCAGATCGTGCACGCGCAGCACTTCGTCAACAAGACGAAGCTCTCGCCTCCGTTCAGCAGCCCGTCGTTCGTCGGGCTGCGCGAGGCGACGGTCACGCTGACCTTCGGGGAGAGCGGC
This sequence comes from uncultured Solirubrobacterales bacterium, assembly GCA_963850335.1. Taxonomy (GTDB): domain Bacteria; phylum Actinomycetota; class Thermoleophilia; order Solirubrobacterales; family Solirubrobacteraceae; genus Palsa-465. The sequence goes on from CAWKKY010000010.1 coordinate 187,919, forward strand.
GGCCTGCACGCCACCGCGGCCCGTTGGATCGAGTTCGTCGTGATCGTCGGTGCGCTGATCGCGGTGGGGTTCGCCCTGCGGCGTTGGCAGGACCGCATCTCGCCGATTGGCGTCCGGACCGTGAAGGTGATCGCAGTCACGCTCGGACTGATCGTCATCGGACACGCGCTCGCCGGAATCGTCGGCCTGCAGATCTTCAACCAGCGGTATTTCACGATCCTCATCCCGCTCGTCGCCGCCCTCGGCGCCGCGGCGCTCGTCGCGCTCGACCTCCGCTGGCTCACCATCGCGGCGGCGGTCCTGCTGGTTGCGCTCGGCGTCGGGAATCTGATCAAGCGGTGGGGCCATCAGTTCGAGCCGAGCCTCGTCCCGGTGCGCACGGCAGTCGCCGCACTGCATCCGCGGACGGTCCTCACCGACACGCCGGTCGTCGTCTACTACCTGCGGGCGCTGTCCCCGCAGCTCGATCGGCCGTTCAACATCGGCGCCGGGCGCGCCGGCACCTGCGCCCGCCCGTGCGTGATCGTCGATGACCTCGCCACGCGGACAGGAACCCCACGCAGCGGCGTGCCCGCACCGGCGGCGGTGTTCGCCCACCGCTACGGCCTGATTGTCGTCAAATGAGTTCGCTAGATTCGCACGCTGTGTCGTCTCTCGCCTCGGCGCCCGAGCGCGCCGCGCCCGGAGATCCCCGGGCGGCACAGAGTCCGTCCGCGCCCGGTGTGCGGGTGGGCAGCCAGTGGCTGATCGCCGCCGCGCTTGCCGTGGCGCTCGTCGTCGTCGCCTTCGTGACGAAGGCGGGCGACCAACTTTCCCCGAACACGTGGGCGCAGATCGTGCTCGTGCTGATCGGCGCCGCCGCCGCGATCACGGTGCTGGTGATCGGCGCCCCGGGCCCCCGGTACGGACAGGCCGCGCTCCTCCTGTTCGCCGTTCTCGCGCTGGTGACGACCCTCTCGATCACCTGGTCGGTCACCCCCGATACGTCGTGGCTCGAGGCCAACCGGACACTGTCGTACTTCGCGGTGTTCGGTACCGGCATGGCGTTCGCGCGCGTGTTTCCCGATCGGTGGCCGGCGCTCATCGGCGCGATCGCGCTGGCCGCCGCCGCCCTGAGTGCGTACGCGCTGCTCGTCAAGGTGTTCCCGGCCACGTTCGCGCCGACGGACTCCCTCGGGCGGTTGAGCACACCGTTCGGTTACTGGAACGCGACCGGCCTGATCGCGTCCCTCGGACTGCCGCCCTGTCTGTGGATCGGCGCCCGGCGTGAGGCCGCTCCGGCGCTCCGCGCGCTCGTGCCTCCGGCGATCGCAGTGCTCGTTTCCGTCGTTGTCCTCTCCTACTCGCGCAGCGCCGTGCTCGCCTCGATCGCAGGTCTCGCCCTGTGGTTCACCGTGGTTCCGATACGGCTCCGGGGCGCGTTCGTGCTTGGCCTCGGGATAGTCGGCGCCGCGGCGATCAGCGGCTGGGCCCTCGCGACCCACGCGCTTACTCACGACCACGTCGCGTTGAGCGCACGCACGAGCGCCGGGCATGGATTTGGAATCGTCATCGTGCTCGTCCTCGTTGCCCTGGGGATCGTCAGTCTCGCGGGCGCGTTCGCGGTCGATCGGACCGCCCTCGCGCGGGAGACCCGGCGGCGGATCGGCCTCGTCCTGATCGGACTCGTGGCCCTCCTGCCGGTGGCGGGGATCGCCGCTCTCGCCGCCTCCCAGCGCGGACTCACGGGCGAGATCTCGCACGTCTGGAGCACGCTCACGACGACCAAGGAATCGGTCGGCGATAACCCCGGACGGCTGATCGAACTCGGCTCCTCACGGGCCCGTGACTGGAACGACGGCTGGACCGTGTTCACCCACTCGGCGCTGCACGGCGCCGGCGCGGACGGCTACGCGACGGCCCGCCTGCGCTACTCAACGTCGATTTTCCGTGTCGACCATGCCCACAGCTACATCGCCCAGACGTTCGCCGACTTCGGGCTGATCGGGATCGTCGTCAACCTCGGCCTGCTCATTGCCTGGTCGCTCGCCACCCGGACGACGGTCCGCGCCCGGGCGCCCGGCCTGCGGCAGTCACCCGAGCGGCTGGGCTTGCTGACGCTGCTGTGTGTCGTGGTCGCGTTCGGCGTGCACTCGGCGATCGACTGGACCTGGTTCATCCCCGGCACCGCCCTTCCGGCGCTGATGTGCGCCGGCTGGCTGGCCGGACGGGGACCGCTCGAGACTCCCGTCGGACGCCGCGCCGAGCGGGTGCGATTGTCGGTGCGTCCGCTCGTCGGACTCGCCTGCACCGGATTGGTCACGATCACACTGCTCGCGGCGTGGGCGATCTGGCAGCCGCTGCACTCCGACAACGCGACGGGCGCCGTGCTGAGCGCGCTGACGCGCGGCGACACCGCCGCTGCGTTCACGGACGCCCGTGATGCCGCGGGCAGCGATCCCGTCTCGGTCCAGCCGCTGTGGCTACTCGCCGAGCTCTACAGCCGGATCGGGGATGAGCACGCCGCCCATGCCGAACTCGTGAAAGCGATCTCGCTCCAGCCCGAGAACCCGGCGACGTGGCAGCAGCTCGGTGTCTACGACGTCGGACATGGCCAGCCGCATAAGGCCCTCGGGGTGCTTGAGCACGCCCAGCAGCTCGACCTCGGTTCATCCCAGATCGCCCTGTCGATCGGGCAGGCGAAGGCGGCGCTGGCGGCGATCAAGGCAGCGCACGGGTAGCCCCGGGTCGGGAGCCGGAGAACGACCGATCCCCAGCCAAAATGGCCCACCCGAACCCCGTGATCGGGATCCTACTCACGGGTAGCACCACCGCACCGAACCCCGGGCCGCCCAGCCGGGCCGCCCGCCGCGGACACCATCCGGCCGACCCGACCTTGAGAGACGACGAGGAGCGACACCGACATGGAAGCAGCGACGCCTGAGCAGAACGACGCCGAGAGCAGCAACGGCGCCGAGACGCCGCCGCCGTTCTCGCTCGAGCTGAGCCAGGACCAGAAGGACATCCGGGACTGGGTGCACGGCTTTGCCGAGCAGACCGTCCGCCCGGCCGCGTCGGAGTGGGATGAGCGCGAGGAGACGCCGTGGCCGATCATCCAGGAGGCGGCGAAGATCGGCCTCTACAGCCTGGAGGGAATCGCCCAGTTCTGGTACGACCAGAGCGGGATCATGTTCCCGCTCGTCAACGAGGAGCTGTTCTGGGGCGACGCCGGGATCGGCATGGCGATCATGGGCACGACGCTCGGGGTGGCGGCGATCCAGGCGAACGGTACCCCCGAGCAGTGGGGCGAATGGATTCCCCAGTGCTTCGGCACCGAGGCCGAGCCGAAGGTCGCCGCCTTCTGCGTCTCCGAGCCCGACGCCGGCTCGGATGTGTCCTCGCTGCGGACCCGAGCCAAATACGACGAGACCACCGACGAGTGGGTCCTGAACGGGCAGAAGGCATGGGCGACCAACGGCGGAATCGCGAACGTGCACGTGATCGTCGCCCAGGTCGACTCCGAGCTCGGCGCCCGGGGCCATGCCTCGTTCGTCGTCCCACCGAACACGCCCGGACTCGAGATGGGCACTAAGGTCAAGAAGCACGGTCTCCGGGCCTCGCATACCGCCGACGTGTTCCTGGATGACTGCCGGATTCCGGGCTCGTGTCTGCTCGGCGGCAAGGAGAAGCTCGACGAACGGCTCGCCCGCGCCCGTGAGGGCCAGCGCTCCCGCGGTCAGGCGGCGATGCGGACGTTCGAGGTGAGCCGTCCGACGGTCGGCGCCCAGGCGATCGGGATCGCCCGGGCCGCTTACGAATACGCGCTCGCCTACGCCAAGGAGCGTGTCCAGTTCGGTCGCGCGATCATCGAGAACCAGGCGATCGCGTTCACCCTCGCCGACATGAAGCTGGAGATCGATGCCGCCCGCCTGCTCGTCTGGCGCGCCGCCTGGATGGGGCGCAACGGTCACGACTTCAACAATGCCGAGGGGTCGATGAGCAAGCTCAAGGCCGGCGAGGTCGCCGTCTGGGCCACCGAACGGGCGATCCAGATCCTCGGTGGCAACGGCTACACCCGCGAGTTCCCGGTCGAGCGGATGCACCGCGACGCCAAGATCTACACGATCTTTGAGGGAACCTCGGAGATCCAGCGGCTCGTCATCGCTCGCGCGATCTCAGGTGTCCAGATCCGCTAGCAGTTAGCGCATCCGAACGTGCACAAGTACGGCGAGCGCCCGCCCGTTCCTTGACCAGTGCACCCAGCGATACAGTGCGAAAAATGAGCGTCGGAATCGTCGGGCTAGGCTATGTCGGCCTCCCGCTGGTCGTCGCGTTCGCCGAGGCCGGCGAGCACGTCGTGGCCGTCGACGTCGACCCGCGGAAGGTGGCTGCGATCGGAGCGGGCGAGTCGTACGTCGAGGACATCCCATCCGAACGGTTGAGCGCGGTGCTTCACCTGATCGAGCCCACGGCGCACTTCCAGCCGCTGGCCCGGACCGACGCGATCATTATCTGCGTCCCGACGCCGCTGACGCCGAACCGGGAGCCGGATCTGACCGCGCTCGTTGCCGCGTCGACCCGCGTCGGGCAGGTGCTCCAGCGTGGCCAGCTCGTCGTCCTCGAGTCGACGACGTATCCAGGGACCACCCGTGACCAGCTCGTGCCCCGGCTCGAGCTCGAGTCCGACCTCACCGTCGGCAAGGAGGTGAACGTCGCGTTCTCGCCCGAGCGCGTCGACCCGGGCCGGACTGACTACACACTGCGCAACACTCCGAAGGTCGTCGGCGGCATCACCGACGCATGCTGTGAGCGCGCGATCGCGCTCTATAGCCGTGTCTGCGATCACCTCGTCCGCGTCTCCTCGCCCGAGGCGGCGGAGATGTCAAAGCTGCTCGAGAACATCTTTCGCTCGGTCAACATCGCGCTCGTCAACGAGCTGGCGCTCCTGTCCGAGCGGATGGGGATCGACATCTGGGAGGTCGTCGACGCGGCCGCCACCAAGCCGTACGGCTTCATGCGGTTCGACCCGGGTCCGGGGATGGGCGGTCACTGCCTGCCGGTGGATCCGTTCTACCTGGCGTGGCGGGCGCGCGAGTTCGACATGTCGACCGAGTTCATCGAGCTCGCCGGCAAGGTCAACGCGACGATGCCGTATCACTGCGTCGAGCGCATCGAGCGGGCGCTCAACGATGTGTCAAAGCCCGTCCGGGGATCCCGTGTCGCGATCCTCGGCGCCAGCTACAAGGGCGGAGTCGGCGACACGCGGGAGTCGCCGGCGCTACGAATCATGAAGGTGCTCGGCGCACGGGGCGCCGAGCTGCGCTACCACGATCCCCATGTCCCCTCACTGCCGGACTTCGGGCTGCAGAGCATGCCGCTTGATGAGGCGGTCGCCGACGCGGACGTCGTCGTGCTCGTCACCGCGCACCCGGGGATCGATTACGGCAGTATCGCTCGCGATGCCGCGGTGTTCGTCGACCTGCGCGGCGTCACCCGCGGGCAGCACGCACCGAACATTGTCCGTCTCTGACGGCGCCGGGTTTTCACATCCCGGACGGCGGGGAGAGTCCCGTCGATGGACAATCCGTCCCCCACGCCGCCGACGTCGAACCCGGTGCTGAGGTACATGGCGATTCTCCGCGCGGCCCGTGATTTTGGGGTTCCCGAGCCCGCCGTCACCGAGATCGCGCAGCGCTTCGACCCGCGTACAGCGCGCCCGCGTGCACTCGCGGACGCGCTGGCAGATCGGTTGCCGGCCGGCGGCTGGGCGCTACGCGCCCGCTGAGGGCCGAATGTTCTGGTTGAGCCGGAAGACGTTCTCCGGGTCGTAGCGATCCTTGAGCGCGACGAGCTTGGCGTAGCGCTCGGGCCCGAACATGTCACGCACCCGCTCATCGCCCTCATCCGAGGTGAAGTTGAGGTAGACGCCGGTCGTCGTATGCGGCGCGAGATCGCTCGAGAGCTCCTTCGCCCAGGCCGTATGCGCAGCCGCCGCCTCCTCGCCGGGATCCATCCACAACGACAGCGCGTGGTAGCACCAGGGCACATCCCGCCGGCCGAGTGCCGTCTCGCCCTCGGGGACCCGAGCGATCGCGCCCCCGAGCGGCTCGAGCAGGAGCTGGACGAGCGGTCCCGGCCGGCTCGCCCCGTGGGCGGCGAGCTTCTCGATCACCTCGTCGCTGAGCTCGGGCAGGAACTCCGCCTTCATGTAGGCGCGGGTGCCATGGGGGCCGCCCGCGTCGAGCATGCTCTGAAGCGCCACATAAGGGATCGGCTGCACGATGTCCATCACCGGCTGGGCGACCTCGCGGATCGGCGCCAGCACGCGCTGGCCCTCCTCGGGGTCGCCGGTCCAGCAGACGATGAGCCCGAACATCGGCGCGAAATGCATCTCCTCGGGCACAAACGGCTCCGGCGGCGCACTGATGAACGCCGCGCCGAGCCCAAGGTCGTCAGGCGCGTCCACCATGTAGTCCCGCAGGAACCGCAACGTCTCCGGCGCCCGCTCGGGCAGGCAGGCCATCATTCCACCGAGCACGATCGGACCGATTTCGTGCAGGCCGTACGTGAACGAGGTGACAATCCCGAAGTTGCCGCCACCGCCGCGGATGCCCCAGAAGAGGTCCGGGTTGCTCTCGCGGCTCGCCGTGACGAGTTCGCCGTTGGCGGTGACGAGATCGGCCTCGATCAGGTTGTCGGCGGTCAGGCCGCAGCGACGCTCGAGCCAGCCGCTGCCGCTGCCGAGAGTCAGCCCGGCGATCCCGGTCGTCGAGAAGCGCCCGCCGGTGACGGCGAGCCCGTGTTCCGCAGTCGCGGCGTCGAATTCGCCCCAGGTGAGTCCGGCGCCGGCCCGGATGGTCCGCGCGTCAGGGTCGATCGCGATGTCTTTGATCGGCGAGGTGTCGATCACGAGCGCGTCGTCCCAGGAGCCGTGGCCCTGGGCGGAGTGCCCGCCGCCTCGCACCGCGATTTGAAGACCATTCTTTCGCCCGAAGCGCACCGCCGCCTGCACGTCGGCGGCGCTCGCGCACTGGGCGATCAGTGCCGGGTAACGGTCAAAACAGCCGTTCCACACCGCCCGGGCTGCGTCGTAGCCGTCGTCCCCTGACCGAAGCAGGCGCCCCGAGAACGACGACGCAAGACTCTCAACCTCAGGAGCTGAGATCGCTGATTGAGCCATATGTGTCCCCCTTATCAAGTGGATCGTCGGTGGCTGGCCGAGACCCGGTTCAGGAAATACCCATCACAGGCAGCGCGACTGTCTCGCACGCGCTCCGCAGTGTCAAGGCATACGGCACCGGGGCGATGTGACAATCGTCACGGCGCTCGGGCCGCGGAGTCGCTGCGGCGAACTCCCGCCCGCTCTGCGGCATTGCCCGGATGCAAAAAGTCGCCACCTGCCGATCATCGGGGCATGGCCGAATCCGACGAACTTGCCCGGCTGCGCAACGAGGAACATCGGCTCGAGTTCGACGTGCGTAAACGCGCGCGCGAGATGGACGCCGTGGAGCGGACCCTCGAGCGGCGACTGCGGGAATTTGAGCGCGACGAGCAAGCGACCAAACAGTCGATCGAGGCCGAGTGGCGGCGCGAGCACTCCGGGCACGAGCCCGAGCGGCCGCCCCGCTGGCGCAAGGACGCCTGACCGCTACTCGTACTGAAGCGCCGCGAGCACGTTGAGCCGCGACGCGCGGCGCGCCGGGAACACGGCCGCGATGATCCCGGCGACGACCGCGGCGAGCACGAACACGATGAGCGTCCCGACCGGGATCGTGAACGCGGGATATTTGATCGCGACGCCGATCATCAGAGCCAGGATCACGCCGAGGGGGATGCCGAGCGCAGCGCCCAGCAGTGCCGTGATCACGCTCTCGTGACGGATCATCCGGCGCACCTGGCGCCGGGTCATGCCGACGGCTCGCAGCATCCCCAGCTCGCGTGTGCGTTCGAACACGGTCAGCACCAGCGTGTTGACGATCCCGAACAGGCTGATCAGGATCGAAAGCGAGAGCAGGACGTAGAGCAGATTGAGCAGCGTCGTCAGCCCCTGGAGCTGATTGTGGGCAAACTGGGCTTTCGTCTGGAGCTTCGCGTCCGGGAACGCGCCAAGCGCCTGGTTGAGCCGGTTCGTCGTCGTGGGATTGACGCCACCGGTGACGTTGATGAACGTGTACAGGTTCTGCGGACTGGGATAGACGGCGTCAAACGTCGGCGTCGCCACCGTGACGTCGCCGAACGGCGAGCCGCCCTTCGGCGGAGCGAACTCGCCGCGCACGACGAGCGGCAACCGCGCGCCGCTCGGCGTCTCAATGACGATTGGCGCGCCCTGCGTGAGATGGTGCGAGTGCGCATAGTCCTTGGAGACGAACGCTCCGTTTGGCCCAAGGCGGGCCGGCGTCGACGGACCGCCGACGGGCCAGGAAACCGAGATCACGTGGCTGACGTTCGGCTGTACGCCGGTCACTGTGATGCGATCGCCGAACGCCCGGCCCTGGCCGGCGCGCACGCTCGAGACGGTCCGGACGCCCGGCACTCCCTGAACTGCCCCGGCGGCGGCGACGCCGATCGGACTGAAGTTGTCGGATGCGGTGAGCACGTAGTTGGAGACGAAGACCTTGTTCACCGAATCCTGGAAACGCGTCCGCAGGCCAGCGGCGAGGACCCCGACCATCGTCACCAGCGTGAGTCCGATCATCAGCGCTGAGGCCGTCGAGGCGGTCCGGGTCGGGTTGCGGACGCTGTTGCCCCGAGCGAGCTCGCCGGCGGCGCCGCCGATCCGGGCGGCCGGCGCACCGAGCACCCGGGCGAGCGGAGGAACGAGCTTCGGAGCGAGCATCGAGATGCCGGAGAACAGCGCGATCGCGCCCACGCCGATCGCGATGAGCCGCCACGTCGTCGATACCGAACTGAAGAACAGGCCGATGATCCACAGCACGACGGCACCGGTGAGCGTGGCGGCAGCGGGATAGGCGCCGAATCGCGCCCAGCGAGACGGCGGCAGTACGGCGCCCTCCCGGACAGCGGCGATCGGCGGCACCCGCGTCGCGCGGAGCGCGGGGCGCAGCGCCGCGCCGACCGTGATCAGGATCCCGAGGATGAGCGAGACGACGACCGTCCGCGTCTTGAACACCGTGCCGGTCTGTGGCAGGTCGATCCCGAAGGACACGAACAGCTGGTTGAGGCCCTTGGCGAGACCGAGGCCAAGAAACAGTCCGGTCACCGAAGCGAACAGGCCAATCACGAACGCCTCGACGAGCACCGACCGCAATACCTGCCGGCGCGTCGCGCCGAGCGTCCGCAGCGTCGCCAGCTCGCGGGTGCGCTGGGCGATCGTGATCGAGAGCGTGTTGGCGATCACGAAGCTGCCCACGAACAGCGCGATCCCTCCGAAGGCGAGCAGGAACGACTGAATGATGGTGAGAAAGCCGCTCGTGTCCTTCTGCTGCTGCTGGGCCTGACCCTGGCCGGTGCGCACCTGCGCCGTCACGGGGAGGGTCGGGCGAATCTGCGCCACAAGCGTCTGCGGAGAGACCCCGTGCCGCGCGGCGACACTGATCTGGTCAAAGCGGCCCTGCTTGTTGTAGAGCCGCTGCGCGGTCGGCAGCGTGACCACGGCGAGCGTCGAGCCGCCGAGTGAGGACACGCCGGCGATCTTGACGATCCCGGCGATGCGGAAGTGCTCCTCCGGGCCGCGGGCAATGAGGCCGATCTGCTGCCCGACGGAGAAATGATTCTTGTCCGCCGTGTTCGCGTCGATGTCGACGTCACCCGGCGCCGTCGGCCACGTGCCGTGCGTCAGCTCCAGCGGATTGAAGCGCTGTGCCGCCGGGGTGTAGCTATTGAGCAGCCCCGGGGCGCCACCACGGGCGATGACCTTGCCGTTGTGCCCGACGAGCTGCGCCTGGTCGGAGACGCCGCCGGTCGCGAGCGCCACCCCCGGCAGTGCCCGCACCCGGGCGAGCAGCGATGCCGGCAGGGTCGGGACCGTCACCCGGTCCCCACCGCGGCTCGAACCGCCGATCGCGCTCTTGCCGGTGATGACCGCGTCGGTGTTCTTGTAGACGGTGGTGAAGACCGTCGTGAACGCCGATTTGATGGTGTCGGTGAGCACGTAGGTCCCGCTCACCATCGCGACGCCGAGCACGATCGCGATCGCCGTGAGTGCTGCGCGGAGCTTGCGCCCAAGCAGCCCCTTGAGCGCGACCCGGATCATGACTGCAACGTGGCCATCACCGACAGCACGTCGGCCTGACTGGCGCCGGTGAGCTCGTTGACGATCTTCCCGTCGGCGATGAACAGGATCCGGTCGGCGATCGACGCGGCGCGCGGGTCGTGCGTGACCATGACGATCGTCTGGCCGTAGGCGTTCGCCGAGTCGCGCAGAAGGTCGAGGATCTCCCCACCCGTCCTCGAATCAAGATTGCCGGTCGGTTCGTCCGCGAACAGAATCGTCGGACGGGTGATGAGCGCGCGCGCAATCGCCACCCGCTGCTGCTCGCCGCCGGAGAGTTCCGCCGGGCGATGCGTGCTGCGGCCGCTCAGTCCGGTTTTCTTCAGCAGCTCGGCGAGCCAGTCACGGTCTGCGTGCTCCCCCGCAATCGACAGGGGCAGCAGGATGTTCTCCTCGGCGCTGAGCATCGGGAGCAGGTTGAAGAACTGAAAGACGAAGCCGATGTGCTCGCGACGGAGCAGCGTGAGCTTGTCGTCATCGAGGGTTGTGATCTCGGTGTCGGCGATCGTCACGCTGCCACTCGTCGGCGTGTCGAGTCCGGCGAGCGTATGCATGAGGGTCGATTTGCCAGAGCCGGACGGGCCCATGACGGCGACCAGCTGACCGCCCGTGACTTCAAGGGACACACCCCTGAGCGCCTCGATGGCACCGGCTCCCTCGCCATAGCGGCGCGTCACGTCACGCGCGGCGACGACCTTGGCTGACGCCTGGACCGCCATTGGACTCGATCTAAGCAGACCGCTCAGCGAATCGCTCGCGCGAGCAGGATCCGGCGCATCAACGGCGGCCCGGCGGCGAGGCGCACCTCGACGGCGGTGAACGCGAACTCTCCGAGCAGCGAGGTGAGCGCGCGGCGGGTGTAGAGGTGCAGATGGTCGCCGAGTGGATCGCTGTATGGCTCCAGACCATGAACGAGCAGGCGCAGCCGGCCGTGGGACGGGGTCGTGATCAGCAGCCGGCCACCCGGGACCAGGACCCGCCGGACCTCGGAGAGCCAGCGCCCGGTGTCCGCGACGTGCTCGATCACCTCGCTCGCCCAGATGCGCTCGAACGAGCTGTCCTCGAACGGGAGCGGCCCGTCAAACGGGACGAGCCGGAAATCGAGCTCCGGATGGCGCTCGGTGGCCCGCTCGATCGCCGCCTCCGCGATCTCGGCCCCGGTCGCCCGGGCACCCGCCCGGGCGAGCTCGGCGGTGAACTCGCCCGCGCCGCTGCCGAGGTCGAGGACCCGGTCGCCGGGGTTGAGCTCCGCCATCAGAAAATCGCGACGCAGCCGCCAGTCCGGAGGCGTGAGCTCCACCGGAAGGCGCTGCCAGAGTTCCTCGTAGTAATCCTTCATCGTCTGGTGGGCACGACACGCCGAGCCGAGATCAAGCATCATCCCGGTCGGTGCACGTGAGGAGCGCATGATCGCGGCATGAGGGTCGCGTTCGATAGCCGGGCGGGGAAGGATTCCCGCGGAATCGGGCGTTACGCCCGTTCGCTCCTCGAGGCCTTGCACGATCTCGGGTTCGGCGAGATCACCGAGACGCACAATCCGCGGCGCTGTGACGTGTTCCACGCCCCCTGGATCGAGGGCGCATTGTTGCGCTCCCCGGTCCCGATGGTCGTCACGCTGCATGACCTGTTCCCGCTCAAGCGGCGCGGCGAGTACCTGCGCACCGGGATGCGGTTCCGGATGCGCTACCTCGCGGTGCAGCGTGCGGTCCGGGTCATCGTGCCCACCAACGCGGTCGCCGACGACGCCATGCGCGCGTTGGAGATCCCGGCGGAGCGGATCGTCGTGATCGGCGAGGCGGCCGCGACGCCCCTGCACCCCCGCCCCGACGACGAGGTGAGCGAAGTCCGCGACCGCTTCGCCCTGCCCGAGGAATACCTCGTCTGGGTCGGGGGACTGCGCACACCCGATCCCCGCAAGCGGGTCGCCGCGCTCGCCCGGGCCGAGCGGCGGATGCCGCTCGTGCTCGTTGGGGAGACGGGACCCTGGGCGTCGGAGCTTCCCAACGTCACGCTCACCGGAGAGGTCAACGACGATGACCTCGCCGCGATCTACACCGGGGCTCACGCGCTCGTATTCCCGAGCGACGACGAGGGCTTCGGCCTGCCGCCGGTGGAAGCGCTCGCGTGCGGCACACCCGTCGCGGCCTGCGATGTTCCCGCCCTGCGCGAGGTGCTCGAGGGTCGCATCACCCTGAGCGACGTCGATGATCTCGACGGTCTGATCGCCGCCGCCGAGGCGGCGAGGAGGCCGGCCCCGCCGCCGCTGACCTGGACCTGGGCGGATGCCGCCCAGGCAACCTGGGAGGTCTACGAGGACGCCGCTCGGGCGCCTGCGCGTTGGCGCAGTGCTCGTCGCCGGCGGCCGAAGAGCGCGTCCGCCCCCGCGGAGGTCGTCTCGTCGGGCGACGCCGTGGAATAGGCGGCGGCGCCGGCGATGAGAATGCCGGCCCCTCGCGGTCTCTTCTGTTGTAAACGATCGACCTGGAGGTAGGGACATGGCGAACGAGAGCCGGCTCGACACCGCGCGGAGCATCTACGAGGCGTTCGCGGATGGTGATCGCGACGTCGTCGAGCGCGCATTCAGCGACGACTTCACATTTTCGAGTCCATTGGATGTCGGGCTCAATCGCGCCGGCTACTTCGAACGCTGCTGGCCCGGTGCCGGTCAGCGCACGGACTTCGAGTTCGTGCGCCTGATCGAGTCCGGCGACGAGGTCGTTGTCACGTACCAATCGAGTCGACCCGACGGCAGCCGCGGCCGCAACACCGAGGTGCTCACCTTCAGCGGCGAACAGATCAGCGGCGCCGAGGTGTACTTCGGCTGGGATGTCCCCGCCGAGACCGCGCCGTAAGGCTCAGCCGGAGCCGACGAGCGCGGCGATCGTCGCCATCGCAATCGAGGCACCGCGGCGATCGCCGAGCATCCCGGCCTCCATGCGATTCATCACGTAGGCGATCGTCACCCGCGCATCGAGGTCGTTGACGACGAGCGAACCGCCGTAGCCACCCCAGGAGCAGGTGCGGGGCCCCATCGGCATCGTCTCGCTCGCCAACCCGTAGCCGACGCCGAAGCGCAGCGGCACCCCGAGGACGAGGTCCGGGCCGTTCGACTGCTCCTCGAAGATCGCGGCGACGCCGTCGTTTGACAGCAGCCGAACACCCCGCGCCTCTCCCCCGCACGAGATGATCGACTGCACGGCGGCGACCGAGCGAGCGTTGCCATGGCCGTTGACCGCTGGGATCTCGGATGTGCGCCACCACGGCTCGGCGCTCGTGGCGCCCCCGATCAGGGGATTGCCGAACGTCCTCAGACCGAGCTCCGGCAGCCCGTCGGTACGCGCCTGCGATGCCGGGGGCGGGATCAGGGGTGCGAGGCGGCGCTCCTCCGCGGCCGGGAGGCCGATGTGGAAGTCCGCACCGAGCGGCTGGGCGACGTTCGTCCGGAAGAACTCCCCGAGCGAGATGCCGCTCACCCGCCGGACGAGCTCGCCAACGAGATAGCCCTGCGTCAGCGAGTGATATCCGGACGCGGTGCCGGGCTCCCACCATGGAGCCTGCCCGGCCAGCAGCGAGGTGCAGCGCTCCCAATCGGCGAGGTCCTCGGGGACGAGCGGCTCGTCCCAACCGGACAGCCCCGACGTGTGGCCGAGGAGCTGGCGGACCTCGACCTCCGCCTTGCCGGCCGCCGCGAACTCCGGCCAGTAGCCGGACACCGGTGCGTCCAGGTCAAGCTCGCCGCGGTCGGCGAGGATCAGCGCGCACAGTGCGGTCATCGTCTTGGTCGTCGAGAACACGGTGACGATCGTGTCCCGCTCCCAGAGGCTCGTGCGCTCCGCGTCGGAGTAGCCACCCCAGATGTCGACGACCGGCTCACCGTCGAGCAGGACCGCGACCGAGGCGCCGACATCGAGTCCGTCGTCAAGGTTGCGCGAGAGCGCCTGGGCAACGCCTGCAAAGCGCTCGTCGCAGGTGCCGTTCACGTCTGCCATCGGCGCACCCCATCGGTCTCTCGGCTCCCCGGTTGGCGTTCCCGGAACGATGAGGATGCCGGACCCCCGGAGGAGCATCTGGGGGTCCGGCACGGTCACGTTCGTGACCTTCGCGACAAGCCTTCCCGGGGCCGCGCCCCCCGGAAACACGAATCCGGGCGAGCGCGCACTCTATGGCTAGTGTCGTGAAGCGGAAGTTCGTGAGCAGCGTCGCGAGTGGCTGGGCGTGGATGACGGATGGGGATGATCCAAGTCGTACTGGTGGTACGGCGGGATCATCCCCATTCGTCAGGCGCGTCCAGACGCCGCGAGGCTGCCACCGAACTAACGATTCACGACACTAGTGTGTAGCCACCGCCTGTTGGGACTCGCGGCGCCGCCCCTGCCCGCGGTTCTGCAGGTCGGCCTCGATCTCCTCAAGGCTGCGGCCCCTCGTCTCGGTGACGAACACCTGAACGAACAGCGCGGCAAGCATGCCGAGCACGGCGTAGCCGATGAACACGGGACCCGGCCCGAGGCCCTTCAGCAGGCCTGGAAACGTCTGCGCGACGAGGAAGTTCGCCGCCCAGTTGCAGAACGTCGCCACCCCGACGGCGGTGCCACGCACGCTGAGGGGCAGCACCTCCGGGATCATCACCCAGACAACGGGTCCCCACGTCGCAGCAAACGACGCGATGAACGTCCCGAGGCAGACGAGTGTGATGATCGCCGCCGGGTCACCCGGATGGTGCGGCGTCGGCAGCACCGAGAGGGCGACGCCGAGCACGAGCAGGCTGGTGATCATCCCAGCGGCCCCGGCAAACAGCATCGGCCGCCGGCCGACGCGGTCGATGATCTTGATCGCCACGATCGTCATCACGACGTTGACGACACCGATGACGAGGTTGCCGTAGATCGCACTCGTCTTGGCGAAGCCGACGTTAGTCAGAGTCGTCGGCGCGTAGTAGATGATCGTGTTGATCCCCACGAACTGTTGGAACGCGGCCAGGCCGCAGGCGACCAGCAGCGCGGGGCGGACCCATTTGGCGTGCCACAGCGCTCGCAGTCCGGTCTCTCCGTGCGCGTCCGGCTGGACTTCCTTGATCTCCTCGATCCGCTTCCGCGGAGGCTCATCGCCGGGCAGATCCTCGAGCACGTCGTGTGCGGCCTCCTCGTCGCCCGTGCGGACGAGGTGGCGCGGCGTCTCTGGCATGAAAACCATGCTCGCGAGCAGCACGACAGACGGCACCGCGGCAAGCCCGAGCATCAACCGCCAGTTCTCGGACGAGGCGAGGATCGCGTTGACGATGAACGCGAGCAGAATGCCGCCGACGATCATCAGCTGGTTGAGCGACGTGATCCGCCCCCGTTCCTCCGCGGGCGCGATCTCCGCGAGGTAGAGCGGCACGACCATTGCTGAGGCACCGACGGCGAGGCCGAGGATGACCCGCGCCGCGATGAGGATGCCGACGGTCGGAGCGGCGGCGGCGAGGAGCGCGCCGACGGTGAACACCGCGGCGGCGATCATGATCAGCAGTCGGCGGCCGAGTCGGTCCGACAGACGCCCGGCGACCGCCGCGCCGACCATCGCACCGAGCAGTAGCCCGGCGACAATCGCCCCCTGGAGAAACGACGACAGCTTGAAGTCGTTCGGGATGAACAGGATCGCTCCCGAGATGACGCCGGTGTCGTAGCCGAACAGAAGCCCCCCGAGCGCACCGAACACGTAGATGCCTCGGCCGGTAGGCCGCAGTGCCTGCATGGTTCCTCCCTCACGACGCGGTCACCGTGCGTGACCGTTGTCGCAAGCCTTCCCGGTCCCAGCCGATCCGGAAACATGAGCCGCGGCGGGCCGCCGCTGAGGCGACCCGCCGCGGTCTGCGGTGGGTCAATGGCCGCCGCGCGCCGAATGCGCCCGCTGCCAGTTCAACACAACCCAATACGCCGCGCGCGGGCGACCCTTGGTGTCCAGCAGCGCGGAGTCCCAGCCGGCCGATTGCACGGCCGACCACTGGTAGTGGTAGATCCGGCTGATCCGGTGGTAGCGCTTCGTCAGCGACAGCAGGTAGGACTCGTCGCGCCCCGCGGCGGCTGCGCTCTGGGCCTTGTAGATCCAGTGGCCCCGGCGGATGATGCCACCGGTCTCGTCCAGCCAGATGGGCCCGCTCGTCAGCCGCATGAGCGTGCTCAGCTGCTTGGTGTTGCGCCCTCGCACCTCGGTGTAGTCGTGCAGCGCCCAGCCGGCGGGGCGATGGTGGAGCCCCCGGATGTAGCCGGGCAGCCACGCGCCGAGGCGGGCTTGCGAATGGTTGATGACCGGCGCGCTCGGTCCGGTCGCGGGGAGGAACACGTCACCAGCGAGCACGCTGCAGTGCTTGCCGCACAGCTTGTAGAGCGCGTTGAAGTAGTTCGCCGCGAGCGCCGGATTCCGGGACAACTTGTAGTACGGGAAGTCCGGCTCGTTCCACGCCGTGTAGTACTTGATCTTCGGGAAGCGCTTCAGGAACGCCTTCACCGCCTTCGTGTACTCGCTCACGCTCGGGACGTGGTGCCGAACCTGGGTCGACCCGATCGTGTCGGCGCCGAACGAGATGAGCGGGCTGACGCCGGCCGCCTGCGCGGCCCTGTACCAGGCGCGGAACGCGCTCAGCTGGCCGGCATCGCCGCGCCGGGCGGCGACGTCGTACGCCAGCCCGTAGCGAGCGGTCGTGATGTGCAGCGCCTGGAAGCGTGGGCTCGAGAACATGCCCGGATCCGGGCTTCCGATCCCGAGTGTGACCGCTCCCGCACCGGCGGGCACGAGCACGCAGAAGGCGCATAGCGCCGCGAATGACGTCGTCAGGACGCGTCTGATCATCAGGGCTCCTTTCAGGCCCGAGCGCGCGGAGGACGGTGAGTGGCGCTCGGGGGTCGCTTTCTGGGGTGCCTGCGAGCAGGCCCGGGGCGCAGAGGCCTCCCGGGCTTGATGCTCAGGTCCCTACGGGCTCTTAAAGTACGCACACGCCACGGAAGTTGCGGTGTCCGTGCTGATCGTTCGGCCGATCCCGTACGCTCTCGCGCAATGGAGCGGCCTGCCGGGGCGCCGCAGACCACGGAGAGAGGAGTCCTCTTGCGTCGTAGTTTTGTCGCGCTCGCGACCGTTGTCGGGAGCGTCAGTTCGGTGATCGCCGCTGCCCTACCCCCCGCCGCCTCCGCGGCGGTGCCGTCCACCAGTAAGGACTACGCACTGATTGCCCGGGACATCATCCCCTCGGGCCAGTACGGAGAGATCCCGACATCTGCCACCGAGCAGCGGGACCAGCAGCAGGCGCAGATGTACAACGCGCTCACCCCGCTGTTCAACCACGTCACCGCAAGTGACATCAACCAAGACTTCAAGCCGGAGCCGGTTGGCTCCGCGCTCACCGGTCCGACGACCACCGAGCCCGTTCCCCACGCCGGCGTCACGGTGCTACGCGACAGCTACCACGTCCCGCACATCTACGGCACGACGCGTGACGACGTCACCTGGGGCGCCGGTTGGGTGATCGCCGAGGATCGCGGACTGCTGCTCGACCAGGCGCGCTACGACTCGCTCGTTGCGGCGATCGACGCTCCCGGCGTGAGCGCGCTCGGGCTGATCGCGAACCTCCAGCAGTTCACCCCCTCGGCGCAGACCGAGCGAGAGGTTGCCAAGCAGACCAACTCGCTGCTCAGCGCCGGTGTCAAGGGGCGTGCGGTCCTGCACGACATCGACGTCTACCTCCAGGGCATCAACGCCTACCGAGTCGCGCACGGCGAGCCGGGCAACTTCACGCGCACCGACATCTACGCCTTCAACGCCCTCAAGGACCAGTTCGTCGGCGAGGGCGGCGGTGACGAGGCCGTCCGGTCCGAGTTCCTCGGCGCGCTTGATCGCAAGTTCGGAAATGTCCGTGGTCTGAAGATCTGGAACGACCTGCGCGACGCCTATGACCCGGAGGCGCCCGCCAGCGTCCCCGGCCACGTGCAGCTGCAACCCCGCCCGAAGAGCACGAGCGGAAACGTCATTCTCGATCCGAGCAGCCTGTCGGCCTCGGCCGACAAGGCGCTCACGGTCGCCCGCGACGCCCGGGGGCACGCCAGCAACGCGCTGCTCGTGTCGGCGAAGCGCTCCGCGACCCACCACCCGATCATGGTCGCCGGTCCGCAGATTGGCTACTACTACCCCGGGCTGACGCTCGAGATGGATCTCGAAGGTCCCGGAATCAGCCAGGTCGGTGCGATGTCAGCGCCGTTCCCCGGCTACATCTTCATCGGCCGCAGCCAGGACGCCGCGTGGTCGCTCACCTCGGCCGGTCTCGACCAGATCGACACGTACGTCGAGACGTTGTGCGGGCACAGCACGCACAAGTACCTGTACAAGGGCCAGTGCCGCGCGATGACGTTCTTCAACGCGGGCGTGCTCGGCTCCGGCGCGTCGGCCAAGCCGCTGACGTTCTACAAGACGATCCACGGCTCGGTCATGGGCTACGCCCGCGTGCACGGCCGACTCGTCGCGCTCTCCGAGAAGCGGGCCAGCTACGGACAGGACGTCCGCGACCTGCTCTTCTACCACGACGTCGCGCACGGACAGGTGCACAACATCCACCAGTTCTTCCGCGCCGCATCCCTGACGCCGCAGACGTTCAACTCGTTCTACGTCGATGACAAGAGCATCGGCGTGTTCACGAGCGGCCTGATCCCGATCCGGCCGAAGAACGTCGATCCAGCGATGCCGATCGACGGCCGCGGCAAGGACGAGTGGAAGGGCTGGGTCTCGTTCAAGAACCACCCCCAGGGCATCAACCCGCCGAACGGGGAGATCGTCAACTGGAACAACCGGACGCAGCTCGGGTACGAGGCCCCGGACGACAACTGGAACCTCGGCGCGCTCCAGCGGGTCGATCTGCTGCTGAACAACCTCGGCCACGGCAACAACGTCACGCCCGCGCGCATGGTCTCGGCAATGAACGCCGCCGCGACCCAGGACGTGCGCGAGATGACGTTCGAGCCGGTGCTGTCGAAGGTCCTGCACGGCGGCAAGGCGCCGAACGCACGCGATGCGCAGATGCTCGCCTTGCTCGACGCCTGGCACGCCCACGGCGGCAGCCGGCTCGATCGCACCGGCAACGGCAAGATCACCGACCCCGGTGCCGCGATCATGGACACGGCGTGGCCGGGCCTCGCCCAGGAATGGCTGTCCTCGGTGCTCGGACTGCGATCGAAGCTCGAGACGGACTACGCGTCGTTTGAGAGCATCTATGACGAGCCGCCCGCCGGCCAGTACAGCGGCTGGCACATCGCCATGGACAAGGACCTGCGCACGCTGCTCGGCGAACGCGTGCAGGGCAAGTTCAAGCTCCGCTACTGCGGTGGCGGCAACCTCAAGCGGTGCCGAGCGCAGCTGTGGCACGCGGTCGATCAGGCCGGGACCACGCTCGCGACGTCGCAGGGCAGCACCCCCAGCGCATGGCGCAGCGACGCGACGCGGGAGCAGATCACGTTCGTCCCGGGTCTGCTCAAGTACACGATGCGCTACGCGAACCGCCCGAGCGGCATCCAGCAGGTGCTGAGCTTCGGCGGGCACGCGCCCGGGGACACCGGCCGCTGAGCACCTAGGACATGGCTTCGGAGACCTCGCTGCGGCGGGGTCTCCGAGCCAGGTCAACCTTGGTGGAGATCGCGGTCGCCGTGCGGCCGTTGCGCTTGGCCTGGTAGAGCGCGATGTCGGCCTCAGCGATGATCGATTCGACGGTGCTGTCCTCCGCCGCCTCGACGAGCCCCGCGGAGAACGGGGCCTCGGGGCACGCCGCCCGGAGGCGTTCGATCACGAACACGGCGCAGCCGGCGTCGCACGACGGCAGCAACAGGACGAACTCGTCTCCGCCCCAACGGCCGAGCACATCGGTTTCGCGGAGCGTGTGCGCCCACGCCGCGACGGTGGTCCGCAACATGCGGTCCGCGGCCGGATGGCCGTACTCGTCGTTGAAGCGCTTGAAGTGGTCAAAGTCGAGGATCGCGATCGATAGCGGGTGCGAAGTGCGCCGAGAGAACGCGAGTTCGCGCCGCAGCAGTTCGGTCCACGCCCGCCGGTTGGCGACGCCGGTGAGGTCATCCGTTCGCGCCAGCGCGTGGAGTTGGTGCATGAGGCCCTGCACCCGGGTGACGAGCTGCATCACCGTGATCCCGAGGCCAGCCGCGATGACGACGAACAGCACGCCGGCATGCCACTGACTCGTCGGGTAGTGGGGAGCGCCGACGATCGCGATCGGGGCGAGGTAGATCACCGCCACACCGGCGATGGCGACGACCATCTCGGCTCGGCGAGCCCGGAGCGCTGACCAGGCGACCGGCAGGAGGACGAGGACGCCGAATCCGGCGGTCGGGCCCGCCCCGTCGCGGAGGATCGCGACGGAGACGAGGTAGGCGACGATCCCGAGCAGACCGGCGAACGGGATCTCATGCTCGCGCCGCATGCTCAACGCGAGGAGGACGCCGACGAGGGCCTGAAGCGCGAGGGCCGGGCCGATCTCAGTCCACCGCAGGGGCCCGCTGCCGGCCAGAAGCGCGCCGGCGGTTGCGGTAGAGACGACATAGAGAACCAGGACGCCACGCGCGATTCCGGTCTGGAACATTCCGGACTCCGGTGCGCCAGTCGCTCGGGCAGCGTGAACCGCTCCTTGCGACTCCACTCCCATCGAGGGCGTCATGTGCCCGTCATCGGCGCGGCTTTTCTGAAGTGCCAGCGGGAATTCCCCGCGTTGCGGTCAGTAGTTTTCCGCAACCCGCCACTGCGAGTGGCACGGAGAGGGCGACTCAGTGCTTGCGCTCGGACAGCCGCTTGGTCGTATCGCCCAGGGCGCGGTCGATCTGCCGGCTCATCGTATGGGTGAACATCGCGCCGAGCGCCTGTCCACCGAGTGGACGCAGCCGCGCGATCGACTCCGCGACCTCCGGCCACCGCGCGTCCGGTGCCTCGGAGTCGAGGTAGGGCTTCCAGATATCGTCGACGAAGTTCTTGACGAGCCGGCGCGAGATCGTCTCGGCGTGTCGGTGCAGCGAGTCGATCAGCTCGACCACGTGGCCCGGCGCAATGCCTCGGCTCAGCGCCTCCCCGGTCGCCGCGAGCAGCGACGGACTCGTGATCTCGTAGTGGCCGGAGCCGATCGGCAGCACGAACCCGAGGTCGGTGAGCTTGCCGAGCAGCTTCGGCATCGCGGCGCCGGCCTCCCCGAGCAGCTCGTCGAGCTCCGCCTCGGTCACGGTCTCCGAGCGCTCAAGCGCGACCGGCTCAGCGATCGTCCGGCGCAGACTGAGGAGCCGCTCGACGGTTCCCTGGGTGTCGTCGAGGAGCTGCTTGACCGCTTTGAGATGCAGGCCCTGTGCCTGGAGCTCGCCGACCACGCGGAGCCGTTCGATGTGCTCGGGCCCGTAGTAGCCGACGCGTCGACGCACCTCAGGCGGCGGGAGCAGCCCGCGCGCCTGATGGGAACGGATGTTGCGCACCGAGAGCCCACTCTCGAGCGCGAGCTGCTCGATCGTCAGCGGATGTCCATGGTCGCTGTCCGGGACGGCCTTCAGGTCTCGCTGAGCGCGCGGCACCCGACAGAGGGTATCGGCTGCTATCGTGCCGGTATCGAACGTTACGGATTAAAACGTCACGTTGTCTGACGGTGTGATCCCACCCCTCCCCGACCGCCGGGCGCTCGTCGCCGGTTCGTCGTGGGTGCGTGAGATGCCGGGCCTGGCGAGCACTGCCGCTCGCTGGCAGCGCACGCTCCCCAAGGTCCGCCAGGAGCTCGAGGCCGACGCCACCGCGCTTGCGCAACCCCGGCTCTGGCCCGACACGCTCGGCGCGTTCGCCGCCACTGGGTGGAAGATCACGACGACCGCGGCACCGCAGGCCCCGTTCGCGCTGCTCGGTGCGGCGGCAAGTGCGGCCCGCCTGCCGATCGCGCCCCCGCGTGGCAGCGGGTCGATGCTCGCCCGCGCCGAGCAGCTCATTCGCGCCGGGGGCCCGGCGTACATCAAGCTCGGCCAGTTCATCGCCTCCGCCCAGGGCCTGTTGCCGGACGAGTGGGTGCACGCGTTCGGGTGGTGCCGAGATCAGGCACCACCGCTGCCCGCCGACGTGGTGCAGGCCGTGCTGCGCGACGAACTCGGGGACCGGTGCGACGCGGTCGTCGACCTCGAACACGAGCCGCTCGCCGCCGCCTCGATCGCGCAGGTCCATGCCGCCCGCCTCCAGGACGGCACCGAGATCGTGCTCAAGATCCGCCGGCCCGGCCTCCACGAGCAAGTGCGCACCGACATCGAGACGATGGCGCTCGCGGCGGCCGCCGCCGAACGACTCCATCCCGCGGCGCGGACGGCGAACCTCACCGGGTTCGTCGAGTTGTTCGCGGAGCTCGTGCTCCAGGAGCTCGACCTCCGTCTGGAAGCGCTCAACCTCGTCGAGCTCGGCGCCGCGTTTGAGGATGCCGGAATCGACTACTGCACGCTGCCGCGGCCGATCCCCGGCCTCGTGACTGACGGCGTGCTCGCGATGGAGCGCGTCCACGGCGTCGCCTTACGACGCCGCCGCGTCGACCTACGGACCCGAGCTCGACGGGGAGAGGCTGCTCGAGCTGGCCATCCGCGGGGTCCTGGAAACGACGTTGATCTACGGGATCTTCCACGGCGACCTTCACGCCGGCAACGTGCTGATCGACCGAGGTGACGCCTTCGCCCTCGTCGATTTCGGCATCTGCGGGCGGATCGACGCCTCCCAGCGAGCGGCGCTCGTCCAGTTCATGCTTGCGTTCGCGCAGATGGATGCCGTCGGTCAGCTCGACGCCCTCGAGCGGTTCGGGGCGCTGCCGCCCGGGGTCGACCGCGGCGCGCTCGCCGCCGAGCTCCAGCCCGAACTCGACGCGATCAACCCCGCCGACGGCCACACGCTCACCTTCGACGAGGTCGGGGCCGCCCTCAGCGGCATCCTGCGGATCCTCGCCGCCGCCCGGTTTCGGCTGCCCAAGGAGCTCGTCCTGTTCTTCAAGAACCTGCTCTACCTCACAGGCTTCACTGCGAGCGTCGCCCCGGACGCCGATCTGCTCAGCCAGGTCGAGCCGGTGCTGGCGCATTTCCTGGGCAAGTACCGCGCCGAGCTGGCGGGCGCGGTCGCAGCCGCCTGACGTTCCGGCGGCCGCCCAGCGGATCGGCACGCGTTAGGGTGGCGGTGTGGGCAAGCGCGAAATCCACTCCTGGTTGATGGACATGGACGGGGTGCTCGTCCACGAGGAGGATCTCATTCCCGGGGCGAATCGCTTCATCGCCCGCCTGCGTGAGCTCGACATGCCGTTCCTCGTGCTCACCAATAATTCGATCTACACCCGCCGCGACCTTGCCGCCCGCCTACGCGGCAGCGGCCTCGACGTTCCGGAGGAGGCGATCTGGACCTCGGCGCTGGCGACGGCGCGCTTCCTGCAGGACCAGCGGCCGGGCGGCTCCGCGTTCGTCATCGGCGAGGCCGGACTGACCACATCGCTGCACACCGCCGGCTACACGCTCACCGAGCGCAACCCGGACTACGTCGTCCTCGGCGAGACGCGGACCTACAGCTTCGAGCGCATTACCCGCGCGATTCGCCTGATCGAGGGAGGCGCGCGGTTCATCGCCACCAACCCGGACCCGACCGGCCCAACGATCGACGGTCCGCTCCCGGCGACGGGCTCCGTCGCGGCGCTGATCAGCAAGGCGACCGGGGTTGAGCCGTACTTCGTCGGCAAGCCCAACCCGCTGATGATGCGCTCGGCCCTCAACGCCATCGATGCCCATTCCGAGACGACCGCGATGGTCGGCGACCGGATGGACACCGACGTCGTCTCCGGCCTCGAGGCCGGGCTCGAGACGGTGCTCGTCCTCAGCGGCGCGACCACCCTCGCCGAGGCCGAGCGATTCCCCTACCGCGCCTCACGCATCGTCGACTCGGTCGCCGACCTCATCGCCGAACTGGGTTAGCTCGCGGGGCTGTCGATCACCAGCGTCACGGGGCCGTCGTTGACGATCCCGACCTCCATCATCGCGCCGAACACCCCCCGCTTGGCCCGTGCCCGCTCGCAGAACCGCTCGTAGAGTGGTTCGGCCTGCTCCGGGCGCGCCGCCGCGACGTAGCTCGGCCGATTGCCCTTGCGAGTCTCGCCGTAGAGCGTGAACTGGCTCACGCACAGAAGCTCGCGGTCGCCGAGGGGCTCGTTCATCTTGCCATCAGCGTCCGGGAACACGCGGAGCGCCCGGACTTTGTCGGCCAGCCAGTCGGCGTCCTGCTCGGTGTCCGTGTGGGTGACGCCAAGCAGCACGAGCAGCCCTGCGCCGATCGCCGACACGGTCTCGTCGTCGACTGTGACCGACGCCCGGGACACACGCTGGACGAGCGCCCGCATGGGCGTCAGGCGTCTCGGAGCTCGGCGGCCGCCTGCTCGGGCGCGACGATGTTGAGGTTCACGCCCGCGCCGAGCTCGAGCCCCGCGAGGTGCGTGAGCCGCGGCAGGATGTCGATCCGCCAGCAGAACTGCTCGGCGCCGCGGGGCGCGGTCCGCACCCACAGGTTGAGCGGCGGGATCGCGCCGAGGCGGCGGGTCAGCCGTCCCAGCGCGTCGTGGAGCATCGCGGCGCCGGTCGGGCCATCGTCCTCGAACCGGGGACGAGGACGCCGCGGCGCGAGCAGCAGCTGGTAGGGCACACGGGCGCCGTAGGGAGCCATGAGCACGCTGTCGGCGTCGATCGCGACGATCCGCTCGCGCTTGCGCACCTCCTCCTGAACGAGGTCGGCGAGCAGGTTGCCGCCCATCGTCCGGGTCGAGTACGCGCTGAAGCGCTCGCGCTCGCGCGCGATCGCCGCCGGAACGAAGTCGAGGGCATACAGCTGGCCATGCGTGTGTGGCAGCGACGCCCCGGCCTCACGCCGCTCGTTGACGATCACGTGCACGTACGCCGCCCCGGTATGGGCGAGCATCCGCTCACGCCAGACGTCCATGGCGGCCGCGACCTCGTCGACGGTCAACTCCCCGAGCGAGATCACCGACCGAGGCGAGTTGACGATCACCTCGTGAGCGCCCACGGCGGGCGTCGACCAGAACAAGTCGCGGTTCGCGTTGGCGCCCGGCTTGGGCGCGGGTTCGCCCTCGGGGGTCGTGTCCGCGACCTGCTCGGCGGGGACCGAGGCGCTGAGCGCCGGGTACAGGTTGGGGACGACCCGCACCGTCCATCCCGGTGTGTTCGGCGCCCCCCCGTTCGGACGGACCGCGTAGACCTCGGGGGGCGTGCGGTCCTCGTTGCCCTCCGCGAACGGGTCCTCGGCGGGGTCAAGCTCGGGCGGTGGGGTCGCGCTCAGCCCGCCGCCCGGTCGCGAGGCGCGGGTCCCGGCGACGATCGCGCGCAGACCGGTGAGCGGGTCAATGCGGATCTCTGGAGGGATCTCTGGAGTGCTCACGGGCGCGACCGTAGCAGCGCGCCGCTACGGTCTCCCACGATGAACCCCAAGCTCCTGGTCACCGCCCTCGTCGCGCTCGGGCTCGGCGGCTGCGGGAGCGGCGGCGCGTCGTCCTCGGCTCCGGCCCCGAGCGCCGCGTCCGGCACCGCGACGTCGACCGCGACGTCGACCTCGGCGTCGGCGTCGGCGTCGGCGTCGAGTGGGACCGCCCCGGCGTCATCCTCGGGCCCAGCGCGACCGCGGCCCCGTCGCCGCAGGGTTCTCCCGCCGGGATCGCTTCCCCAGACCCATCAGCTCCCCACGGCCCACACGACCGCCTTCCGCGACGAGATGGACGCTCTCTGGCGCGGCGTGCGGACGAACTCGCTCCGCGCGGCGCTGCCCGCGTACTTCCCGGAGGCCGCCTATGCCCAGGTGAAGGCGATCAGCGATCCGCGGGCGGACTGGCATGAGCGGCTCGTCGGGACGTTCCGGCTCGACCTCGGGGCCGCCCATGCGCTGCTCATGGCCGGGCGATCCCGGGCCGGGGGATCCGAGGCGCGCCTGCTGCGGGTCGACGTGCCCGCCGGGTACGCACACTGGGTCGGGCCCGGCGCCTGTTACAACCGGATTGGCTACTACGAGGTCCCCAACGCCCGGGTCGTCTACCGGGACGGACGTTCGGTGCGATCGTTCGGGATCGCCTCGATGATCTCGTGGCGGGGCGTCTGGTACGTCGTCCACCTCGGCGCGGTCAGCGGCGATGCGAGCGGCACCGTCGACGCCCCGAGTTCCGGGCCGGGTACCTCAACGCCGTCGCTGACCTGTTAGTGGGCCCACTCAGAGCGTCTTCTCCATGGCGATGTGCTCGATCTTCGCCTCGGTGAACCGGCGACCACGCGTCCGGTACCCCGCCCGCTCGTACAGCTCCTGGGCGTAGGTCTGCGCGTGGAGCACCAGCCGCCTGCCACCGGCGGCGACCGTCTCGCGGTCGGCGGCACGGAGCATCGCGGTCGCAATTCCGCGGCGGCGAGCCGAATGGCGCACGGCGAGCCGGCTGAACTGGGCGGTTGAGCCAACCATCAGCAACCGGCACGTTGCGACGACGTGCTCACCGTCGACGACCGCGACGAGGTGGATCCCCTCGCTGTCGCGACCATCGAGCTCCTCTCGCTCCGGGACCCCCTGCTCGACGCAGAAGACCTCGTGGCGCAAGTCGAGCGCGGCGGCCATCTCCTTCTCGCCCCGGACGCGACGCACCTCGTAGGTGAGCGTGTCTGTCATCCACTTCCCAACGCGTATCGCCGGATGTCCTTGATCAGCGCACTGTCGCTGACGTAGGCGCCGGCGTGATCGTAGACGAGCTTCCCCTGGCGATCGAAGTAGATGGTCTGCGGATAGAAGGTCGCCGCCTGAATCGCGCGGGCGATGTCCTCGCCGGGGTCGTAATAGCTCGGATAGGTGACGGGGAACTTCTTGAGGAACGCCTTGCCCCCCGAGCCCGGGTCCTTCCCGTCGATACCGACGAACGCGACCCGCCGGCCGTAGTCGACCGCCACCTTCTGGAACACCGGAAACTCGCTCTGGCATGGCCCACACCAGGAGGCCCACTTGTTGACGACGACCGGATATCCGTGCAGCGAGGCGAGCCGGGCCTTGAACGCCTTCGGTCCACCGGTGAGGAGTTGATTCGCCTGGGCATGGAGCGCAGCCAGGCTCGGGGGGGAATCCTTGAACGCCGTGGTGACCTGCTGGGGTCCCGGTGCTTCGTTGTGTGCGGTCGTGCCGCATCCCGCGACGAGCCCGGCGAGCAGCGTCAGCGCGAGGAGAAGGATACGTTTGCCCACGAGCAGACAGATTGCCATAGCGACGAAGCGTGTTCGTCCGCAGTAGCCGGGAATCTTCACTCTGGTTAAATAGTCGCTATCCTCTTAAACAGGTTCGGCGAGGGGGGAACCGCTGCTAGGGAATCCTCGCTGTTTCGGCCGTCGCCGAAGGCCTCTTGAGTCGCTACGCGCTGTCTGCCGCGGCTCCCGATCCAGTCGTATTTCCCATCTGATCTTTATGGGTGCCTCCACCCCTTTCCCGAGTCCGGCCGCAATTGCGCGTGCGGAGCTCTTCACACGAGAGCGCTTCGTCTACGACGGAGAATCGCTCGAAGATGCGCTGTCCCCCGGCTCCGCGAGGCGCCGGGCGCTCGACGCTGCGCTCGCTGAGCTCGAAACCGACGCCAAGGTGCCCTCGATCGAGTGGCGCCGCCAGTTCTCGCTGCTGCTCGGGCTCGAGCGCCTGCTCTCCGAGGAGGAACCGACCCTCGTCGACGGCACTGTGCTCTCGGCCCACCAGGTCGATGCGCTGTCCGGCACGCTGACCGCTCTCCTCGCCGAGGCGCAGCGCAATGGCAATGGCTACAGCAACGGCAACGGCGCGGCCCCCCCGGTCGCCGACCCGCCTGAGCTCGCCTCCGCCGCGATCCCCGGCGAGGAGGACGAGGATGAGGATGCGGTGCTCGACGACGGCGAGCCCGAGGACGAGGAGCCGCAGGACTGGGCCGATGACCTCGGCGCGGTCGACGCGGACGTGCAGGAGGCGCCTGAAGACCCGAACGCCGACAAGCGGTTCTGGTTCGAGCACGCCACCGGCGCCGGCAAGACGGTCGCCGCCCTCGGCTTCGTCGAGGCGTCGCGCACCGGCGGCGTCCTGATCCTCACCCACCGGCGCAACCTCGTTGACCAGTTCAACGGCGAACTGCGTGACCGTGGCTACCGCGACCGGATCAGCGCGCCGCTGCTCGGCGACCATGACGCCGCGAACGGCCCGGTCACCGTCGAGACCTACCAGTGGTTCGTGCGCAACGCGGGCAAGGTCTCCGACGCCTACACGATCGTCATCTGCGACGAGGCCCACACCGCTCTCGGCGAGAAGACCTCGGCGTCGATTCGCCGCTGGGCCGGCCCGATCTTCATCGGCATGACCGCCACCGGCGCGCTCATCGCCCGGCACGTCACCGACCTGTTCCCCACGCAGACCTCGCGCTTCGATCTCGCGCAGGCCGCGCGCCGCGGCGTCATCGCCCCGCTGCGCTGCATCCGCATCCCGCCCGGCCCGGGCGTGCGCACGATCGCCAAGGTGCCGCTGCGCCGCGGCGAGGTGGATACCGAATTTGACCAGGAGATGCTGGCCGAACTGCTCGACCAGACGCCGTTCAACATGGCGATCGCCGATCTCTACAAGACCCGCTTCAACGGCGTCCCGGGCGTCGTCTACGCCGCCGGCGTGCGCCACGCGTACAACGTCGCGGCGGCGTTCCGCGAGTTCGGCATCAACGCCCAGGGGGTCTCCGGGGAGACGCCGAAGCGCCAGCTCGCGCGGATCCTCGCCGACTACGAGTCGGGCAAGATCGACGTGCTCATCAACGCGCAGCTGCTCGCGGAGGGCTGGAACAGTCCCCGGGCGACGATCTGCATGCACCTCGCGCCCACCGCCTCCAAGCGGATCTACCAGCAGCGAGTCGGTCGCGTCACCCGTCGGCATCCCGGCAAGGAAGCCGGCATCGTCATCGACTTCGTGCACCCGGCGACCAAGCACGACGATCCGGTCGTCACGCTGCACTCGCTGCTTGACCGCGACGTCTACCGCGGCGGCGCGATCGTCGTCGGCCCCGTCCGCCGCGGCCGCGGCCGGCGGGTGCGGGTCGAGCGCCGCGTCCTGCCCGTCACTGCCGATCCCGATCGGCGCGCCGAGGTATTTGAGCGCGAGCTCTGGCGGATCGCGGTCGAGCACCTCGACTACGGCGAGCAGCACGTATGGGCCGCCCTCGCGGGGGCCCGGGTCGCGCCGAACGGCTGGCGCCGGGCGAAGGCAATGCTCCACTTCGACCGCGGCGGCGAGCTCAAGCGGCGGTTCCTGTTGACCGCGGTGCAGCGCAACCGCAACGCCCAGCTTCGGCTCCGGGCGCTCCAGGAGATCGCCGCCTCCCGTGACGCCGAGGCGTTCGACACCTCGATTGACATCATGGCCGGCTGGCCGCGGGACGAACGACGTGAGGGCGTGAAGATCATGCTCCAGGCGCTCGCCGAGCGACGGATCGGCCGCCGCGACCAGGCGAACGCGTGGATCTGGCGGATGGCCGAGTACACCCGTGAGGTTCACGAGGAGTACGCGGTGCAGCGCTGGCCGGAGACCAAGCGCCTGCTCGGGCTGCTCGTCAACTCCTCCGGCGCCGCGCACGCCCGCAATGCGCGCCGGCTCGTCCATGCCGCTCGCAAGGAGGACCGGCGCTTGTCAGCGGCGCTGCTCGCGGCGGCGCTCGCGCATACGCCGGAAGCCGAGGAGGCGCTCCGCGGTGCCCGCACCCGGATGGCCCGCAAGCCGGCCGCCCTCGCCCGTGAGCTGCTCCGCAACTTCCCCAAGGGCCGGCGCGGCAAGAGCCGCCGTCGGCGCAAGGGCGGCGCCAATGGCGCCAGCGAGGAAGAGGGCGTTGTCGCCGTCGCGGCCGCTGCGGAGGACGGGACGACAGAGGATGGCGTCGAGTCGGATGACGTCGAGGTCGTCGAGGTCGAAGTCGATGTCGATGTCGACGACGACCAGGACGACGACGATGACGACGACGATCTGGATGTCGCCGCCGAGAGCGACGACGACGAGCCCGAGGACGACGACGCGGACGACGACGCGGACGAGGACGACGACGAGCCCGAGGACGACGACGGCCCCTCCGATGACGACGACGAGCCGCAGTCGGCGCCCGAGCCCGAGCCCGATGCGGCCGCCGAGGTCGAGGCCGTCGCCGAGTCGATCGCCAAGGCCCGCCCGGCACGCCGACGCCGCCGTCGTTCGAGCTCGACCGAAGAAGAAGCCGCCTAGCGCACGGGTCGATGGGCCTCCGGTCCCCGATTGGGGACGAGATCCCCATCGATGCGGCCGGACGGAGCGCGTTCGGGCCCCCTGTCAGCCGGTTCAGAGCCCTTCGGGGTGCAGCACCCGGTCGAACGTCGCCAGGTAGGAGTCCGACGGACGGTTGATCTTCTCGACGCCGCCGCCACCGCCCCACGTGCCGGACTCGCCGCCTGACTCGTAGAACTGGCCGTTGATCTCGATGATGACGTGTCCGGCCCCTTGGCCTGCCCCGTCGCGGTCGTAGATCGTCACGTACTGCCCGGGGCCGGAGACGATCCCGGGCTCGCTCGGCAGCGCGGTGGTGTCGGCGGGCTGGCTCAGGTAGCCGCCGGCGTGCAGAACGGCGGAGACGAAGCCAGAGCAGTCGTAGCCGGACTGGGTCCCCCAGCCGGAGTGCCCTCCGCCCCATACGTAGGGCTTGCCGACGAGCGAGTCGGCCATGCTGACCATCGCCTGCACGCGTGAGCTGCCGCCGCTGATGGCGGCACCGCCCGTGGCGACGG
Organism: uncultured Solirubrobacterales bacterium; assembly: GCA_963850335.1. Classification (GTDB taxonomy): domain Bacteria; phylum Actinomycetota; class Thermoleophilia; order Solirubrobacterales; family Solirubrobacteraceae; genus Palsa-465. The sequence continues at coordinate 218,948 of CAWKKY010000010.1, forward strand.
TCGACCCAGTGCCCGTGCCCGATACGAGCGCCGAGTTCAGCTGATTGCTGAACGACGACGACCCGCCCGTCGTCCCTCCGGTCGTCCCGGTGGTCGTGACGGCGGAGGACGCCGCGAGCGCCTGCTGATACGCCACGGGGTTCGCCATGGCCTGTTCCATCGACATGATCGACTGGATCCGGCCGACCGCCTGGTCAAGACTCATCATCCCAAGCGGATCGGCGGGGTCCCGGCCAACTTAAATCGATGGGGAACGAGCCGCCGAGCCCGCGCGGCCGCGTTCGGCTTCCCCTCAGGCCCCGCGCTCCAGGTGGACCTCGCCCGCGTCAAGTTCGACCCGGCCACCGTCGGTGAGCACGATCAGCCGACCGTCTCCGTCGATGCCACCGCCCAGCCCGGATCCACCGCCCCAGCGCACCGGCCGATCGAGCAACGCGTCCCGCGCGCGGACGGCCTTCAGTACGGCATCTGACGGCGCGGAGATCCATCGCCCTAGCGCCACCAACAGCCGCTGTAGCGTCGGCTCGATCGCGTCGGGCTCGAGGCCGAGCGTCGTCGCCGTGTCGTGAAGTTCAGGCGGAAAGTCCTGCTCTCGGAGCGCGACGTTGAGGCCGATCCCGACGACCGCCCATCCTTCCTGCGGCCGTCCCTCGACGAGGATCCCGGCGACCTTGCGGCCATCGAGCCACACGTCGTTCGGCCACTTCACTGTCGCGCGGGTCGGAGCGCCCGTCATCTCCCCGACCGTGTCCGCCACCGCAACGCCGGTCGCGAGGGGCAGCAGTCGCGAGGGGTCGCGGACGACGACCGAGCAGAGCAGCGCACGGCCCGCGGGCGCGACCCACGCGCGCCCCTGCCGTCCTCGTCCCGCCGTCTGCTCGCCGGCGGTCACGAGCGTGCCGTGGGGCGCTCCGGCGCCGGCCAGTTCCCGGGCGCGGACGTTCGTCGATTCGATCCGCGCGAGATGGAGCCGCGGAGACCCGAGCCTCATGCCGAGCTGATCCTGAGCTCATCATCGAGGCGCAGACCGAACGTCATGGCCGCGTCGCCGTGGCCGATCGCGAGCGCGAGTCGCCGATCGGCGTCCTCGTAGATGAGCGCGTCGCCGACCCCGACATCGGCGAACGTGCGCACGAACGGCACGTCAATGGTGTCGCCGGAGGAGAACCGCACCTGGGCGCGCCGCCCGAGCTTCAGCCCGGACTCCGGCAGCTGGTCGTGACTGGCGTCGAGCGCGACGTTGCCGAAGCGGTCGACGTAGACAACGTGCGCGACGAGCTCCCCGGCCTCGAACCGGGCTCGCGGGAGTGCGAGCGCGACGAGCGCCCCGGGCTCGATCGGCGTTCCCGCGTCGGCCACCGACGCCCCTGCCGCGAGCCGGGCGGCGACCGGGGCAAAGATGTCCCGGCCGTGGAACGTCGCCGACACCGGCTCGAGCCGAAACCGCGAGTGCGCGATGTCGGCGGCTTCGACGACACCCCCGGCGTCCTCGGCGGCCGGCATCAGCAGGCCGTTGTCCGGGCCGACGAGGATGCGCCCGTCGGCGAGACGCAGCGCCACCGCTCGACGCTCCGCCCCGACGTCCGGATCGACGACCGCGACGTGCACGCCTGCGGGTGCGTAGGGGAGCGCCCCACGGAGGATGACCGCGCCGGCACGGATGTCGTGGCGGGGGACGCCGTGGGTGATGTCGATCACGCGCGCCTCCGGGCAGATGTCCGCGATCACCGCGTGACAGACGCCGACGAAGTGGTCGGCGAGCCCGTAGTCAGAGAGAAACGTGATGACCGGACGGCTCATGACCGGGCATTGTCGATGACACGCGGCTAACGTGTCGCACGGCACGCGGGATCGGTGCCACTCACGACGGCAACCAGAGGAGGGCGCAAATGGGATTCTTGGACCGGCTCAAGGGTGCGGCGGAATCGGCACAGGCAGCGACGAACAAGGTCGGTGTCGGGGCATCACGGGGTCAGATGGACCTCGCCAACCGCGCACAGAAACTGACGAAGGTCGGCGTCGACACCCCCGCCCACATCGACGCGATGGAGTCGACCGGCAACACCGACACGCCCGGCGGCACCGAGTACAACATCACCCTCACCGTGTCGCCCGCCGGCGGTGAGCCGTATGCGGCGACGATGAATCAGTACATCTATCCGTCGAATCCGTTTGCGAGCGGCGACGACGTGACGGTCAAGGTCGACCCGGATGACCCGAACGTGCTGATGATCTTCGGGCGCCCGTAGTCAGTCGACATCGCGCTGGTAGACGTCAAAGCGGAACGTCTGCCGCATCCCAACCCGTTCGTAGAGCCGGAGCGCGCGCGGATTGTCAGTCGCCACGCCGAGCTTCGCCTCGCGCAGTCCGGCCGCGGCGTAGCGCGCGAACGCGTCACGCAGCAGAGCGGCGCCGAGTCCGCGCCCCTGATGGTCGGGATGGACCGCGAGTATGTCGACGAACCCGGTTCGGTCCTCGGGCCAGACCCGGGTCAGCGCAAACCCCGCGATCGCGCCGTCGACCTCGGCGATGACGCTCAGCCCAGGATCGAGGTTATGGACGGCGAGGTGCTCCTCGCGGAATTGGGCGAACGTCGAAGGGTCGTAGTCGGGCACCGTCGAGAACGCGAGGTCGTCGAGCGCGTGGACGGCCTCGCCGTCGCTCGTGAGGTCGAGCGCACGCATCCGAATGCCTTCCGTGAGCGGACCGGGTTGCTCTGAGCCGGCGAGTTCACGCACCATCCGCCAGTAGCTACGCAGGAGCGCGTAACCGGATCCAGTCAGGAGCTCCCGGGCCTGGAGGTCGGCCGCTCCCACGTACTGCCGGTGGACGGCGCGGCTCTGCTCGCGGCCACGTGCCTCGGACCACTCGAGCAGCGCCCGACCCACGCCCCGGTGCTCAAAGCGTGGATCGACGGCGATCATCGCCCCGGGGCGCCGCACGATGCCGAACCCGGCGATCTGCCCATCAAGCTCGACGACGCGCGCGTCCCGGGCGAGGTCGACCTCTGTGAGACGCCATTCCTCCAGCAGGTCCTCAAGCGTGTAGTCAGGCTCGCCGGTGTCCGCGATATCCCGTGCGATCAGCACCTCCAGCACTGCCGGGGCGTCATCGATGACCGGCGCGCGGAGCCGCATCAATCGGCGGCGTCGGCGAGGAGCGCGTCGACGAGCCCGTCGATGTCATGGCGCTCGGCCTCGACGTGCGCCTGGAGACCGCGTTCACGCAGCGTCTCGCTCGTCACCGGCCCGATGCTGACGAGCCGCGTGCCCGCCTGCAGCTCGGTGCCGGCGGCGTCGAGGAAGAACCGCACCGTCGAGGACGAGGTGAATGTGACGTAGTCGGCGGCGGCGACCGCTGCCAGCTCGGTCTCAGAGAGCTCCTCCGCGACGGTTTCGTACAACGCGACGACGTCGACCTCGGCGCCTCGCTCACGCAGCGCATCCGGGAGCACATCGCGCGCCTCGGCTGCCCGGGCGATGAGGACGCGCTCCACCGGCACGTCCGCGAGCGCCTCGATCAGGCCCTCCGCGACGAACCGCTCCGGGACGACGTCGGCCGTGATCCCGTGCTCGGCGAGCGCCCGAGCCGTCCCCGGTCCGATCGCGGCCACGCGGACGCCGGCGAACGCTCGCGCGTCCCGGCCGGCGGCGGCGAGCCGGTCGAACAGCAGCCGCACCCCATTGGGGCTCGTCAGGCAGACGAGGTCGTACTGGCCGAGGTCCGGCGCGGGACCGTCAAGCGGGACGATCCGGATTGCTGGCGTCTCGACGACCGACGCTCCGAGGGCCCGCAGCCGGGTGGCGAGCCCGCTGGCCTGCGCCCGCGCTCGGGTGACCGCGATCCGCCGACCGGTGAGCGGCGGGCGGCGGTACCACTCGAGGTTCGCGCCGAGCGCGGCCACCGGGCCGAACACGGCGATCGCGGGCGCCTTGATTCCGGCGTCCCGGCCGACCTCGGCGATCGTATCCAGGGTCGCCGCGACCGAACGCTGGTCGGCCAGCGTTCCGCGCTGGACGAGCGCGGCCGGCTCGGTGCCGGGGCGCCCGCCGGCGATCAGCCGCTCGGTGATCGCAGAGAGCTGGCGGACCCCCATGTACACGACGAGGGTTCCCGGGAACGCGGCCAGCGCGGCCCAGTCGAGTGCCGACTCCGGCTTTGCCGGGTCCTCGTGGCCGGTGACGAACGCGACCGCGCTGGCGGCGTCACGATGGGTCACGGGAATCCCGGCGTAGGCCGGCGCGGCGATCCCGGCGGTGATGCCGGGCACGATCTCAAACGGGACGCCCGCCTCACGCAGGGCCTCGGCCTCCTCGCCGCCACGGCCGAACACGAACGGATCGCCGCCCTTCAGGCGCACGACCTCCTTCTCGGCCTGGCCGTGCTCGACGAGCCAGCCGTTGATGTCGTCCTGGGAGACGGACGGCCCCCCGCCCTCCTTGCCGGCGTAGATGCGCACGGCCTCAGCACGCGCGCCGTCGAGCGCCGTGTCGGGGATGAGGCGGTCGTAGACGATGACGTCGGCAGCGGCGATCAGCTCCAGCGAGCGGGCGCTCATGAGGCCGGCGTCGCCGGGGCCGGCGCCGACGAGGTAGACCGTCATCGCGCCAGCTCCCGCTCGGCGCGCCGCAGCAGTTCGACCGCGCCCGTCGCCCGCAGGCGTCCCGCGACCAACCGGCCGATTTCATCGGGGCCGCCCCACAATCTGTCGCTCAGCCATTCCGTGCCGTCGGGAAGTCCCACCCAGGCCGATAGCTCCAGCCGGCCGTCGTCGCCCGTCCGCGCGTGCGCGCCCACCGGCGTGTTGCACGAGGCGCCGAGGGCATGGACGAGCTCGCGCTCGGCCGTGACCGCGCGGGTCGCATCGAGGTCGACGAGCTCGGGGAGCGCCGTCCCCGAACGCGCCTCGATCGCAAGCGCCCCCTGACCGGCGGCGGGCACGAGCTCGTCGAGCAGCCCGTCGGGCTCGAGGCCGAGCCGGTGCAGTCCGGCGGCGGCGAGCACGAGCGCGTCGCACTCGCTCTCGCGGAGCTTGCGCAGCCGGGTGTCGACATTGCCGCGGATCGGCAGCACCTCGAGATCGGGGCGCAGCGCGCGCACCTGGGCGCTCCGGCGCAGGCTGCTTGTCCCGATGCGGGCGCCGCTGACGAGTGCCGCGAGCGAAGGGGCGCCGCAAATCGCGTCGCGCGGATCCTCCCGCGCTGGGATCGCGATCAGCTCGAGCCCCGGCGGGAGCTCAGTCGGCACATCCTTGGCTGAGTGCACGGCGACGTCGATGCGCTCCTCGACGAGCGCCCGCTCGAGCTCTGATACCCAGCGGGACTTGTCGTCGATCGGCCCCGTGGCATTGATCGTCACCAGCTCCGTCTCCCCTTCGACCCGCTCTGCGACCCACCGTGCCTGGGTGAGCGCGAGCGCGCTGCCCCGCGTCCCAAGGCGGATCAACGCCGACGCAGCTCGCGGACCTCCGCCAGCTCCTCGGGTTCGATGTCCGCCTGCCCGTCGCCCTCGACCTCGCTGTCGAGGCCGAACAGCTCACGGACGAGCGCCATGCGGGCGTGGACGCGATCGTCGCGCAGCTCCTTCATCCGCGCGGTCGGCTCGTGCAGCAGACGGTTGACGATCGCGCGGGCGACCGCCTCGACGCGCTCAAGGTCCCTCGGCGATGCGCTCTCCCACTTGCCGGCGTTGTCGCGGACGACCTGCTCGGCCAGGTCGGTCGCGTGGGTGCGGAGCGCGGCAACGGTCGGGAGCACCTCGAGCGAGCCAAGCCACGTTGCGAACTGACCGATCTCCTCTTCGATGATCCCCTCGGCCTTGCGCGCCTCGGCCTGACGCACTCGGCGGTTGCGCGCGATCACGGTTTGGAGATCGTCGATGTCGAACAGGGAGACGCCCGGGATCTGCGCGCAGTCGCTGTCGATGTCGCGCGGGACCGCGAGATCGATCAGGAGCATCGGGCGATGCTCGCGCGCCGCCATCACCTCGGCGAGCTCGCGGGCCTCGAGCAGCAGGTGGGGCGACGCCGTGGCGGCGACGACGATGTCGGCCTGACCGAGCACAGCGGGAAGCTCATCGAAGCCGACGGTGCGGCCCTGGTAGCGCTTGGCAAGACTGATCGCGCGGTCGTGGCGGCGGGTGGCGACGAACACGGTGCGGCCGCCGGAGTCGGCGAGCGCCCGCGCGGTGAGCTCGCTCGTCTCGCCCGTGCCGACGATCACGACCTCGCGGCCGTACAGGTCGCCGAGCCGCTCCCGGGCGAGCGCGACGGCGACGCCGGGGAGGCTGAGCGCGCGCTCGGCGATCCCGGTCTCCGTGCGCACCCGCTTGCCGGTCGCCAGCGCGGCGTTGAACAGCCGGTTCGTCATCGGGCCGGTCGTCTCGCGCTGGAGCGCCGTCTCATAGGCCCGCTTGACCTGTCCCTGGATCTCGTTCTCACCGGTGATCATCGAGTCGAGCCCCGCGGTGACGCGATACAGGTGACGCGCGGCATCGCAGTTGCGGTGCGCGTAGATGGCGCTCGCGAGCTCGGTGGGCCGGATCGAGGCCTGGGCGGCGAGCATTCCGAGCACGGTGCTCTCCGCCTCGACCGGCTCGCGCACGACGAGGTAGAGCTCCGTCCGGTTGCAGGTGGAGATCGTCACCGCCTCGAGGACATCAGCGGTGCCGCGGAGATCGCGCAGGAACTCGGTGGCGCGCTGCTCGGGGAGCGCGAGGCGCTCTCGAACCTCGACCGGTGCCGTCTTGTGGGAGACCCCGATCGCGAGCAGTTCGGTCATGCGACCGGCTCGGTCTCGCGGTCGGACTCGGTCGTCGGTCCCGCCGGCGTCTCAGCGCGGGCCGCCTCGACGTCGCGCCGCAGCTCGGCGATGTCCCGCTCGTTGCGCGACAGGCGGATCGCCATGATCGCGACGTAGACGAGGATCATCGCGACGAACACCACATAGGCGCCCGCGACGTACTTGCCGGCGCTGTGCAGCGGGAGCGCGGGGGCGGCGGCGAACAGGGCACTCATGAGGGGGCGGCGCTCCTTTTCAGCGGTCGCAGGTCGTCGTCGCCGAGGAGCATCCGCCGCAGCGCACGGGTCTGCGCCCGCGCGTTCTTCGCCGACATCTCGTACTTCCACAGCGTGACGTAGAGGAGCAGGATCCCGAGCAGGCTGATGTAGAACACGAGCCGCATCGAGCCGGGCAGGTTGCCGCCCTCGAGGGTCAGCACGCGGGGATGGACGAGTCCCTGGGCGAGCCGCACGGCGATGAAGTTCAAGGGGACGAACGCCCCGGCGACGATCGCGAACACGCTCGCGTAGCGCGACTGTCGCTCTGGATCCTCGATCGAGAAGCGCAGTGGCTGATAGGTCGCGAACAGGAGCACGACGATCAGGAACGAGACGAGCGTTGGTTCGTTCCACACCCACCAATGGCCCCACGACGCCTTCGCCCAGATCGAACCGGTGATGAGGGCACCGATCGAGAACACCAGCGCCATGTGGATCGCGACGTAGGAGCGCATGTCCCACTTGCGATCGCCGGTGCGCAGGTAGCCAATGGCGTTGATCCCGCCGAAGATGAACCCGCAGAGCGACACGATCGCCAGGGGCACGTGGACATAGAAGATCTTCTGGATGAAGCCCTGATCGGCGTCGAGTGGCGCGTAGAAGAACACCAGCGCGAGCGCCAGGGTGATGGTGGCAACTGTCGCAATCGCCAGCACCCGAAGGCCGCGACCGTAAATCGTCATCGACTCCGATGATAAAGGGGTGCTGAGGGCAACCGCGGGGCGATGTCATTCCTCGATGAGGAAATCGAACACTCCGTAGGCCACGAGGACGAACACGAGGTCGTAGAGGCCCAGCACGAGGATCCACTTGCCGGGTGGCGCGGTCACGCCATGGGTGGCGAACAGGGGCCCCGCGGCGCGTGCCGTGGCGATCAGCGCCGGGACGAGCAGCGGCAGCCCGATGATCGGGCCGATCAGGTCCCGCGCCCGCGTGTGGACGGCGATCGCGGAGACGAGCGTGCCGATGACCGCGAACGCGACGTTGGCCAGCGCGAGCACGGCGATCAGCCCCGGGAGCGGCGGCCCGATCGACGGCCGCAGGAGCAGCAGCGCGAACGCCGGCACGGCGATCACCTCGAGCACGACGAGGAACGTGAACAGCGCCGCGGCCTTGGCGAGCAGCAGCGCCGTGCGATCGACGGGAGCGAGCAGGAACGCGTCAAAGCCGCCCTGTTCGCGCTCGGCGACGAACAACCGGTTGACCGCGAGCATCGCCGCGAACAGGAGCGTCGCGGTGAACACCCCAGCCGCGAGCTGACCGTCGATCGCGTCACGGTTGAGCCCGAAGTGGAAGATGACGAACGTCGTCACCGCGAACAGGACCATCGCCGGCACGGTCTCGAACGTGCGCAGCTCGAGCAGCAGGTCCTTGCGCAGCACCGTGACCGCGGTCCTCATGCGTAGAGCTCCCGGAGCTGGTCGGGGCCGAGTTGCTGGGGCGGGCCGACGTAGGTCGCTCGGCCGTCCTTGAGGGCGAGCACGACGTCGGCATCCTGGAGCGCGCTCTGCGGATCGTGGCTCGTGACGACGCGGGTCGTGTGGCTCGCGCGGCCGATGAGCGGCTCCACGAGCTCGCTCGCCGCCGGGTCGAGGTTGGCGCGCGCCTCGTCGAGCAGCAGCAGCTGCGGGCGGTGCAGGACGGCGCGGGCGACCGCGACGCGCTGGACCATGCCGCGGCTGAGCAGGCGTACCGGGTCATCGGCGCGGCGGTCCATCTGCACCGCGGCCAGGACCTCCTCGACGCGGTCCTCCTCGACGCCGTGCAGGCGGGCCTGGTAGCGCAGGTTCTCGCGCCCGGTCAGGTCCCGGTAGAGGAGCGGCTCGTGTCCGAGCAGGCCGATCCGGCCGCGGACAGCGAACGCTCGTCGGGGCAGCGCTTCGCCGAACAACTCGACCTCGCCCCGGTGCGGGCGCAGCAACGTCGCCAGGATGCGCAGCAAGGTCGACTTGCCGGCCCCATTGCGGCCGAGCACGGCAACGGTCGCGCCCGTCTCGATCCGCATCGACACGTCCCGCAGCGCGATGCGCTCCCCGAAGAACCGGGTGAGGCCGCGCAGCTCAATGGCCGGCGGGTCTGCCACCCTCGCGCTGCAGCGTCGCGACGACGTGCCCGAGTGTCGGGGCGATCACCGGAAACAGCTCCCCGATCGCCTTCGGATTGCCCGGGAAGTTGATGATCAGCGTCCGCCCTGCGATCCCGGACACACCCCGCGTGAGGATCCCGAGCGGCGTGTGCCGCAGCGACTCCGCCCGCAGCGCCTCCGCGAACCCGGGCGCGTCCCGGTCAATGACCGCCTTCGTCGCCTCCGGCGTGACGTCGTCGTGGGTCAGCCCGGTGCCCCCGGTCGTGAAGATGAGCGAGATCCCGGCCTGCGGCGCCGACAGGCGACGAAGCGTCTCCTCGATCGCATCGCGATCATCGCTCACAACCTCGTTCGACACGACCTCGGCGCCGGCCTGCCGCGCGTGCTCGGCGAGGGCCTGCCCCGAGGTGTCCTCGGTCCTCCCGGCGGCGACGGACGTCGACACGGTGACAATCGCGGCTTTCATGAGCCGCGAGGTTACGGGATCAGTAGCGCTCGATCCGTTGGGTCACACGACCGCGCCGTAGCGTGAGCGTCAGCGAGCCGGACTGACGTGCGGTGTACCCGTCGTCCGCCACGGAACTGCCGCCTCCAAGGTGAACCAAGAATTGACGGCGGACACGGCTGAGCGCGATCGTGCCCGCAAGCTGGGGATCCAGGGAAGCATCGAGCACCGGGCCCGGGCATCGCGTTCGCCCGTCGGTGTCCGCGGCGTATGAAGCATGCAGAGCGCCGCCGGCCACGGCAAGTTGGACCGAGCCACCGGCCACCGGAGCCGAGTCATTGCACACGGCACCGGCCTGGGTCAAAGACTCGTGCAGTGTCTGGTGGTCGCTCCAGCCGAGGTCCCCGAGGACGAAGATGTGGCGGTCCGGCCGTCCCGGCAGGAGTCCGAGAGCGACGCGGTACGCCTTCAGCGGGAGGCTCGCCGGTCCGCTCGCCCAGATGTCGCCCTTGATGTGGCTCGGAGCGATCTTCCAGGTGATTTCTCCGCGTGCTCCACACGAGTCAAGCAGCGAGCAGACGTTCATGTCCTGCGCGCCCGCGATCAGGGCGCTCATCGAGCCCGAGCCACGCACGATCGTGAGCGACTCCGACACGATCCGGATCCGGTGGGTGCCCGGCGAGGGGGTGCTGCTCTGGGTATTGGACCGGAGCTTGCGCCCGGTGACGATGATCGTGGAGTTGACAGTGCCGCTCAGGCCGTGCGCCGCGAAGGTCCGGGTGCCGGACAGGTCAAGCCGGATGCGACGGCGCCTGAGGGTGCGGGTCGCCAGCGTGACCCGGGGCACCGCAGGTGAGAGATCGCCGGCGAGTGGTCCGGCGCACCGCCCGGCGACCGTGACGTCGGGCGCGAGCGTCACCGACGTGCCATGGCCGGTGACCGACAACAGATCCTCGGGTGCCGACGCATCGGCGCACTCCGCGGCAGCGGCGCCGGGAACCGAGCGGTGGACGATCTCGCCCTCGAGCCCGGCGATGTCCTCGTTGAAGAACGTGAAACCGCTCGACTGCAGCGCGTGACCCTGACGGATGAGGAAGAACGTGGCGCTCACGCTCGGTCCGGGCTTCCAGATCGCGGTGCCCGAGTACTCGCACAGGCCGCGCGCCGCACAGCCCGCAGCCGGATCGCCGTGGAACACGATCCGGACCTCACCCGACACGGTGAGGTCATAGTCATCCTGGGCCACGAGATGACCGCCTCCGCCGAAGCTCACCAACAGCCCGCTGCCGACGCCGATCGACTGGGCCGCCGCCGACGCCGCCGTCGCCAGGACGACGCCGATGACCAGCGCGATGGGGAGCCGAATCGTTCAACCGACCCGCTCCCACCGCGTCCCGGTCCGCAGCGCGGTCCGGCGGAGGATGAGCATCGCCTGCCCGGCCCAGCGCCCGCTGTACGGGATGGCACGGAAGTCGCGTCGGCGTTCGAGCACGGTCGCTGACTGTGGCGGAGCGAGATCCTTCAGCGGCAGCGACCCGGTGAGGAGATCGCTCGAGCGTCCGTTCCCCAAAACATCGGCGGTCGTCGGTCCTGCGCAATAGGCCCGCAGCGCGACTTCCGAGCCGCTGGCATCGTCCACGAAGAAGCCGAGCGCGCCGCCGTAGCCGTCGGCGCCGAGTGATAGCGGGATGCCGTGGCGCTCCGCCTCACAGTTCTGGGTCCCGTCCTGCGTCGTCTGCGCGGTGACGGCCCCGCGGAACTGGTGCGTCGCGTACAGCGGCTCGTCAAGCGTCAGTCGTCCGGCCGCGAGGTCGGCGAGGACACGGGCGCCGCCCATCGGTTGGCGCACCGCGCGTGACGCGGTCACGCGGAATGTGAACGACGCCGCCGGGATCGAGACGTTCGACGAGCCGGTAACACCGCAGCTGTCGAGAAGAACGCACACGCCGGTCGAGCCGGATGAGAAACTGATGCCTGACCCCCCGCCGAGGAACGTTGCGCGGTAGCGCATGGCGACGTATTCGAACCGTCGCCGGTGGGTCGGAGGGGCCGATCCCGGCCCACTCTCGCTCGACGACGACGAACCGAACCCAGAACTGTCCGGGCGTGTCGTGATCGTCGAGGTCAGCGTCCCGGTGTATGGGCCCGACACGAACGGAACGCGGGCGCGCAGGTCGAGAGACGTCGGCCGGGAGGCCGCGTACCGAGCCGTGAGCCTCAGCCGCGCGAGGTCGTCGATGAGCGGCGTCGCGCAGTGGCTCATCGGCAGCGACGACACGAGCGCGGGCACCGGTCCCGCCCGCCGCCGCGAGTAGTCGATCGACACGTCGGATTGACCCAGCGACTCCACGCACTCGGTGACCGCGCCGCCGGCCCCGACGCGCTGCACGCGAACCGTGACCGCGCCGGGGAGGTCAAGGTCGACGGTCCGCGGCACGTCGTAAAACAGGCTGCTCGATCCGTCGCCCTGCACAGAGATCGCCCCGGAGAGCCCGCAGACGCGAGCGGCCAAGCAGCCGCGGCGCGGGTCTGCGTGCCATGCGTACGTCAGCCCTCCACTGATCACGACGGACGGCTCGTTCTGTGTGGTCGTGCGCGCGGCCGCGCTCGGCGCGCCCACGGCGAGCACGGCAACGGCGATCGCCCCCAGAGCGAGCCACCCCTTCATGGTTCAGGATCGTTTCAGCAGTCTCTGCAGGCCTCAACCGCGGTTCCCCGCAGGTTCACACCGTGGATCGACGCCACTCGCCGGACTTGCCGCCCGACTTCTCAAGCAGTACGACCGACTCGATCTGGGCGGCGCGCTCGATCCCCTTGACCATGTCGTAGACGGTGAGCGCGGCGACGCTGGCGGCGGTGAGGGCTTCCATCTCGACACCGGTCTGGCCGGTCGTGCGGGCCTCGGTCGTGAGGGTGATCGTGCCCGCGTCGGTATCGATCTCGGCCTCGACGCCCACGAACGAGAGCGGCAGCGGGTGGCAGAGCGGGATCAGCTCGGACGTGCGCTTGGCGGCTTGGATCCCAGCGATCCGCGCGACGCCGATGACATCGCCCTTGGGCGCGTCGCCGGCCGCCACGCGCGCCGCCGTCTCCGGTGTCACGCGGACGATCCCCCGCGCGAGGGCACGCCGGTCGGTGCTCGGCTTGGCGCCGACGTCGACCATCCGGGCGCGGCCCTCAGAGTCGAGGTGTGTGAGCTCGCTCACGCCGGGGCGTGGACGCGCTGCGCGGAGGCGATCAGGTCCTTGACGGCCTGGACCTCGCCAGCGCGCAGCAGTTCGATCGGGTCGGGATCGCCGTTGACGATCGACTCGAAGAACTCCTTGCGGTCCTGGTAGGTGGGAAGCGTCGACTTGGCCCATCCGCGGGCGTCGTTGAGCATCACCGCGAGCTGGGCGTAGGGCTCGCCGAACATCTCGGAGATCTCGCGCTTCATCCGCTTGGCGAGCGCCGGTGAGGCGCCGGCGGTCGAGATCGCGACCGCGAGCGGCCCCGTGCGGACGATCGCCGGGAGGATGAAGTTGCACAGCGGCGGCACGTCGACGACGTTGATGAGCATCGCGCGCTTCTCGGCCTCCTCGAACACGCGGATGTTGACGTCGGTGTCGTCGGTGGCGGCGATCGCGATCAGGCAGCCCTCGAGGTCGGCTGGTGCGTACTCGCGGCGCTCCCAGGTGATCGACCCCTCGAGCGAGAGCGCCACCAGGTCAGGGTGCGCCTCGGGCGCGACCAGGGTCACGGCGGCGTCGCATGCGAGCAGGCCCTCGACCTTCTCCAGCCCGATGTCTCCGCCCCCGACGACGAGTGCGCGGCGGCCCTTGAGTCGCAGGCACGCGATGTAGAACGGCGTGTCGAGCATGTCCTTGACGCAGGACTGGTCGCAGATCCCCTTGCGGAGCTGGCAGACGCACTCCTTGCCGATGTAAGCCTGAGCGGGCATGTCTCTACAGGGTACGACAGTGGCGCTCAGCGCTTGACGGCGTCCCGCGCGAGGCGCCCGCCGAGCTTGAGCAACGGTCCGAGGCCGTCCTTGACCGCGCCGGCCCGGATCGAGGGGCGGCCGTAGAGGATCGTCGCGGTCTGCTTGAGCGCCCGACCGAGGGTCTCGTCGTAGGGGTGCCACCAGGGGTCGCGCAGCGGCGATCCCTCCCACACGCGGAGCTTGACGTTGACGCACTCGTAGAGGCCGAACTTGGAGTGGGTGCGGCCGAGGCCGGACTCCTTCACGCCGCCCCACGAGCACTGACACGCACCGTGGCTGAACATGTGGTCGTTGATCCAGACCATGCCGGACTCGAGCTCACGGGCGATCCGCTCGCCCTTGCTGCGGTCCGCGGTCCAGACTGAGGCCCCGAGGCCGAAATCGGAGTCGTTGGCGAGCCGCACCGCCTCGTCCTCGGAGTCGACGATGATGATCGGCAGCACGGGTCCGAAGATCTCCTCGCGCATGATCCGCATCTCGTGGGTCACGCCGGTCAATACGGTCGGCGCGTAGTACGCGGCATCGGACGACAGCCCGGCGGGCACCTCGGTGACGGGCCCGCCGCACCGCAGCACGGCTCCCGCCGCGACCGCGTCATCGACGAGCTCGCCGACGGTCTCGAACTGCTCGCGGGACACCATCGGGCCGATCTCGGTGTCCCAGCCGAGCGGATCCCCGATTCGCAGCCGCTGAGCGCCCGCAACAACCTCGGAGATGAATCGGTCGGCCACTTCGCGCACGACGTAGACCCGCTCGATCCCGGAACACGTCTGGCCGGCGTTGGCGAACCCGCCCCAGAGCGCTCCGGCAACTGCGTGCTCGAGGTTCGCGTCGCCGAGCACGATCATCGGATCCTTGCCGCCGAGCTCGAGGACCGAGCCCTTCAACTGCCGCGCGCACTCCTCACCGACGCCGCGCCCGACCTCGACCGACCCAGTGAAGAACACCTTGGCCACGGCGGACTTCACGAGCGCGGAGCCCGTGCCGGGCCCATGCACGACGCGGACGAGGCCCTCCGGCACGCCGGCGCGTTCAAACACCTTGCGGATCCGTTCACCGATCAGCGGCGTCAGCGACGCCGGCTTCAGCACGACGCCGTTGCCGGCCATCAGAGAGATCGCGACCTCCCCGAAGGGGATGCTCCACGGGTAGTTCCAGGGGGAGATGATCCCGATCACGCCGAGCGGCTCGTAGGTGAATGACGAGCGCTTGGTCTTGAGGAACAGCTGCGGCATCGCGATCTTCTCATCGGCGAGGATCTCGGTCCCGGCACGCCCGATCCACTGCAGGGCATCGATCGTCGGCAGGATCTCCATCGAGAACGCTTCGTTGCGCGGCTTGCCCTGCTCGCGCACGAGCAGATCGCGGATGTCATCGGACTCGTCGATCAGCACCTGCGAGGCCCGCTCCAGATAGCGGGCGCGGTCGGCGAGGGTCAGCTGCGACCAAAACGGCTGGACCTGGGCGACGTCGGAGACGACGCCCGCGACCTCGTCCGGGGGGGTGATCGGAACGCTGCCGATGCGCTCGCCGGTGGCCGGATTGAACGATTCAAGCTGCTGCGTGATGGTGGCGGCTTCCATGCCGAATGAGACTACTCGCCGGGATCCGAGCTCACGCGGCGTGCATGCGCGCCCGGCCGCCGAGCGCACCGACCAGCAACGCCCGCAGCGCGCGCTCGGAGTCCTCAGCGACGACGAGCGTATCCGGCGTGGACCGGTCGAGGTCGATCCCGCCAACCGCGACGATCGCCTCCCGTCCCTCCATCAGCGCGCTCGCGCAGATGACCGCCCGGCGCCGCGGGTCAAAGCGCAACCACCGCGCAAGCTCGAGTTCGTCGATGCCGAGACCCTGCTCGGCGAGGAACGCGCGAATCGCCGAGCTATCCCGGGGCTGGACCATCCGGAGACGGACCCGGTGTCCGGGCGCGAGTTGGTAGTACCTGCCCACGGCAGGCGGGGTGAAAGAGCGAGGAGACGTAGCTACAGCGTAGTAGCTTTGCCCGTCAGTCTCGTGAAAACCCTGTAAAACGAGCGGAAACTACGCACGGCCGCGTTCGCGCCTGATCTCCTCGAGCCGGGCGCGCAGGGCCGCCTCGGCTTCGTCAGGCGCGTAGAACCGGGCGCCGACCGCCCGGTCCGGCATCAGCTCCTGCGGCGAGATGTGGCCGGGCCGGCGGTGCGGGTTGTCGTAGTCGCCGTCGGTGCGCGTGGACGAACGGAGCCACGGCGGCGGGAGGTCGGCGCCATGATCGGCGATATGCCCGCGGGCGGCGAACACCGCTCGCTTGGCGGCATCCGACTTCGGCGCCAGGGACAAATAGATCGCCGTCTGGGCGAGCGCGAACTGAGCCTCCGGCAGGCCCACGTGTTCGACGGCGGCGGCGGCCGCGGTGGCGACGGAGAGTGCCTGGGGGTCCGCGTTCCCGATGTCCTCGGAGGCGAGGATGATCATGCGGCGCACGATGAAACGGGGGTCCTCCCCACCCTCGAGCATCACCGCGAGGTAGTACAGCGATGCGTCAGGATCCGAGCCGCGGGTCGCCTTGATCCAGGCCGAGATCGTGTCGTAGTGGCGGTCGGCCTGGCGGTCGTAGCGCAGCGCCCGGCGCTGGAGCGCGTCCTCGGCGTGGGCGAGCGTCACCGGCTCGCCATCGGGGGCGACCTCGGAGGCGATCTCCAGCGCATTCAGCGCTGTGCGAGCGTCTCCGTCGGCCCGGGCGGCGAGGAAGTCGAGCGCCTCGGGGAGAACGCGTCCGGGATCTCCCACCTCGCCCCGGGACACCGCGCGCTCGAGCAGTTTCCGGATCTCATCTGGCGTAAGCGCCTCGAGTTCGTAGACCTGGGCGCGGGAAATGAGGGCCGAGTTGACCTCGAAGTAGGGGTTCTCGGTCGTCGCGCCGATCAGCGTCACGAGTCCCTCCTCGACGGAGGGCAGCAGCGCGTCCTGCTGGGCCTTGTTGAACCGGTGGATCTCGTCGAGGAAGAAGATCGTCTTCTTGCCGGTGCCATCGAGGCGCTGGCGGGCGCGGTCAAGGACCGCCCGGACCTCCGCGCGGCCGGCCTGAACGGCGCTCTCCTCCTCAAACGCGGCGCCTGAGTGCTCGGCGATGATCCGCGCGAGCGTCGTCTTGCCGCTGCCCGGGGGCCCATGGAAGATCATCGAGTGGCGGCGATCGTCCTCGATCGCGCGCCGGAGCGCAGACCCCGGCGCGAGCAGCCGGGCCTGCCCGACGAACTCCTCGAGCGTCTGGGGGCGCATGCGCGTCGCGAGCGGCGCGTCCGGCGGCAACGGACGTGCATTGCCGCCGACCTCCTCGTCATCGAATAGCTGCTCCATGGCGGAATTATGGGCCGCGCGACGCCGACACCGGCGCGCAGCTCAGCGGCCGATGATCGCCAGCGCTGCGTCGTGCAGCAATCCGTTCGTCGCCAGCGCATCGCCACCGGCCGCCGTCGGGACGCCGCCGAGGTCGGTGAAGCGGCCGCCCGCCTCCTCGACGACGATCCGCGGCGCGGCGAGATCCCACAGCTCGACCACCGGTTCGCAGGTGAGGTCGACCGCCCCCTCGGCAAGCAGCATGTAGGGCCAGAAGTCGCCGTAGCCGCGGGAGCGCCAGCAGCTCTGCGCGAGGCGCATCAGCGCCGCGCCGCCGTCCTTCCAGTCCTCCAGCCCGGAGAAACACAGCTGGGCGTCCTCGAGCATGCGCACGCCGGACACGCCGATGCGCCGCGGCCCGCCGGCGCGCAGGCGCTCATCGACGTACGCGCCCTCACCGCGCGCCGCCCACCACCGACGCCCGAGCGCCGGCGCCGAGATCACGCCGATGACGAGCTCGTCGTCCTCCTGCAACGCGAGCAGCGTCGCCCACACGGGAATCCCGCGCACGTAGTTCTTCGTGCCGTCGATCGGATCGACGATCCAGCGGCGAGTGCCGTCGCCGGCCTCGGATTGCCCGTACTCCTCGCCGAGGATCGCGTCGCCGGGGTGCAGCTCGGCGAGGCGCTCCCGGATCGCCTCCTCGACCGCACGGTCCGCCTCGGTCACCGGCGTCAGATCGGGCTTGGTGTCGACCACGAGGTCATCGGCCAGGAAGCGATCCATCGTGATCACATCCGCGGCGTCCGCAAGGGCGAGCGCAAGTTCGAGGTCGGCGGACACGCCGCCGCATGGTATTCACCCGGTCCATTACCCATTACGCTCACCCTCCAATGACCACGATCACCGATCTTCAGGCCGAGACCACCGAGGTTCTCCAGCGGCTCGTCCAGTTCAACACCGTCAACCCGCCCGGCAACGAACGTCCCGCGATCGAGTACCTCGCTGAGTACTGCCGAAGCGCCGGGTTCGAGACCGAGTTGCTCGGCGCCGTCGACGAGCGGCCGAACCTCGTGGCAACGCTCCGCGGGCAGAATCCCGATGGCCCGACGCTCGTCTACCTCGGCCACGTCGACACCGTGCTCGCGGACCCGTCGGAGTGGCAGCACGATCCGTGGTCCGGCGAGCTCGCCGAGGGTTTCCTGTGGGGGCGGGGCTCGCTCGACATGAAGTCACAGGTCGCGGCCGAGGCGGTCGCCGCCGTGTCGATGGCACGGGATGGCTGGCGGCCCGCGGCAGGCGCGATCAAGCTCGTGTTCGTCGCCGATGAGGAGACCGGCGGTGACGTCGGCGCGCGCTGGCTGTGCGAGAACCACCCGGATAAGGTGCGCTGCGACCTGCTCCTGAACGAGGGCGGCGGACCGGTGCTCGAGTACAACGGGACGCGCTACTACGGCGTGTGCGTCGCCGAGAAGGGGATCTTCCGCTTCCGCCTCACCGCGAACGGCGTCGCCGGTCACGCGTCGCTGCCGAAGACCGGCGACAACGCGCTGCTGAAGCTCGGACCGGTGCTGACGCAGATCGGTGCGAGCAAGATGCCGTTCGAGGTCACCGAGGGCCCGGCGGCACTGCTGCGCGGTCTTGGCTACGACTCGGATGACCCGGCCGCGGCGCTGCGCGCGATCGCCGAGACGGCGCCCGCGCTGCTCATCTTCGTCGAGCCGATGCTCGGCGTCACACTCACGCCGACGATGATCCACGCCTCGGACAAGATCAACGTGATCCCGTCCCGCGCGTCGCTCAAGGTCGACTGCCGGGTCCCGCCCGGGCTTGGCGAGGAGGCCGCCATGCGCCGCCTCGCCGCCGCCCTGGGCGACGGCGTGAACACACTCGACGTTGAGTTCACCGAGCAGGTCGTCGGGAACGCCTCACCCGTCGACACGCCGCTGATGAGCGCGATCGACCGGTGGGTGCAGGCGAACGACTCAGGTGCCCAGTCGGTGCCGGTGATCCTCCCGGGTTTCTCGGACTCGCGATGGTTCCGCGAGGCGTTCCCCGACTGCGTGGCCTACGGGTTCTTTCCGCACCGCCACATGACCCTGTTCGAGACCGGACCGCTCGTCCACAACGCCAACGAGCGGATCGACGTCCGCGACCTCGGCTTCGCGGCCCAGTTCTACGCCGACATCGCCCGCGAGTTCCTCGGCTGAGGCCGAGGCGTCCGGGCCAGGTCCGAGCCGACGCACGGCGCGCGGCACCAGGCTGAGCGTCAGCAGCCCGAGGCCGATGACGCAGCCAATGCCCAGCACCGTCTGCGCGCCGAGCGCAGCCGCGAGTGGCCCGGCCACGAGATAGCCGACCGGCAGCAGCGCCAGCGAACCCATCCAGTCCCACGCGCTCACGCGGCCGAGCGCCCGGGGCGGAATGTGGCGCGCGAGCGCCGTCTCCCACCAGATCATCAGCAGCGAGAACCCGAATCCGGTCGCGAACGCGAACACGACGACGACCCCGACCGGGGCGCCGAGCGCGAACAGCCCGTCCTGAACCGGCCAGGCGAGAGTCAGGATCAAGCCGGTCGCGAGCGGATGGCGGGGACGCCAGCGCAGCGCCAACACCGCCCCGACGACCGCGCCGACACCGGCGACGCTCTCGAGCACGCCGAACACGCCGGCGCTCCCGTAGTGGTCACGGGCGATGATCGGCGCGAGCGCGTACCACGGCGCGTACACGCACATGACCGCGCCCGTGAACACGACGATCGTCACCCACACCCATGTGCGGGAACGGACCTCGCGCCAGCCGTCGTGGAGATCGCGGAGCACCGACGGCGACTCGGCGACCGCGCCCGCCGTCGCCGGGACCGCCGCGACGGGCCCGGGATGGACCCGCATCGTCAGCAGCGCACTGACGACGAAGGTCGCCGCGTCGAGGGCGAACGCCTCGCCCGCACCGACGCCGAGCACGAGCAACGTGGCGATCGCGGGCCCGATGAGGAACGCCAGGTTCGCCACCGTCTCGGTGATCGCCTTGGCGTCCTGGAGCAGGGTCGCGGGCACGGTCTGGGGAATGAGGCCGGTGTACGCGGGCTGAAAGAACGCCTGCGCGCCGCCGAACAGGACCTCGATCACGACGAGTTCCCAGATCGACAGCGACCCCGCGAAGATGAGCGCAGCAAGCAGCGCATGCAGTGCCGCGCGCGTCAGGTCGGTGGCGATGATGATCCGCTGCCGCGGCAGACGGTCAGCCCACACTCCGCCGAAGAGCAGCAGGGCGACGAGCGAGAGCGTCTGCGCGCCGAGGACGAGTCCGAGGTCCGTCGGTGAGCCGGTGCGCTGCGTGATGTACAGGGCGAGCGCAACGAGCACGACGCGATCGCCAATCACGCTGGCGGCTTGACCGAGGAACAGATATCGAAAGTCTGGGAGGCGCAGAACGCGCAGATACGAACTCATGGGACACACTCGACGGAACGGGACAACAGGGCGGGGCGACGGAAGGACGGTCGCCCCAGAGCCTCAGCGAGAGGCTGGGGTACGGCGTGGAGTCACGGTCGAGCGCTGAGCATCGCGCCTATCAGCGTAGCAACCGGCACAAGCCGGCCCGCCTAGAATCGCCCGCATGGATACCGAGGTGGCGACCCGCCTGGACCCGGAGATCTTCCGCCTCCCGGTCCAGCGCATCCGCCAGGGCTACTACTCGGATGCCTACTTTGTCTACACGAAGGAACTGCTCGAGGCAGAGAACCGTCACCCGCGTGTCGTGATGCAGGTGTTTCAGAAGGAGGACTCGCTCCTCGGCGGCATCGACGAGGCGATCGCGATCTTGAAGACGTGCTCCGGACGCTTCGATGGCGACGAGTGGATCGACGGATGGGGCGAGCTGAACGTGCAGGCGCTGCACGAGGGCGAACGGATCGCCCCCCACGAGACGGTGCTGACGATCGAGGGCGACTACAGCCTGTTCGCCCATCTCGAGACCGTCTACCTCGGGGTGCTCGCGCGGCGCTCGCTGATCATGCGCAACGTGCGAACGGTCGTCGAGGCTGCCCGCGGCAAGGCGATCTTCTACTTCCCCGCCCGCCACGACCACTGGCTCGTCCAGACCGGCGACGGCTGGGCGGCGCACGTCGCCGGCGCGATCGGAGTTTCCACCGATGCCCAGGCCTCGTGGTGGGGCGGGACCGGGATCGGGACGGTCCCCCACGGGCTGATCGCCGCCTACGGCGGGGACACCGTCGCGGCGGCCCGGGCCTTCGCCGATCGCTACCACGCGCAGATGAACATCACGGTCCTCGTCGACTGGTCAAATGATTCGGTGACGACCGCCCTCGAGGTCGCCGAGGCGCTCGGTCCGAAGCTGTGGGGCGTCCGGCTCGACACCTCCGAGCACCTCGTCGATCGCTCGCTGTGGAATGAGCTCGGGCACTTCAAGCCGACGGGCGTCAACAGCCGACTCGTCGAGAAGGTCAGGGCGGCCCTCGACGCCGACGGATTCCCTGAGGTCAAGATCGTCGCGAGCGGAGGCTTCACCGCGGACCGGATCGCCGAATTCGAGGCTGACGGCGTCCCGGTGGACGCCTATGGGGTCGGGTCGTCCCTGATTCGCGGTCAGAACGATTACACGGCGGACGTCGTAATCGTCGAAGGTCAGCCATGCGCGAAGGTTGGGCGTGTGTATTTGCCGAATCCGCGCCTGGAGAAGGTTGAGTGAGAACCGCCCGTTGCCGATGACCACTTAGCTCATGGTGCGCGCAAACTTCCTGTGGGAGCCGGACATCCAGACGTTCATGCTCCACTGGATCCCCATCCTGTTCATGGGGGTGCTCTGCGTATCGGTGATCGTGCTGATGCGCCACATGCCGAAGACCAAGCCGGTCGAGATCAAGCCCGAGCGCGCGCCGTCGCTCGGCTGGTCAGACATCGCCGGCGCCGAGGAGGCCAAGGACGAGCTGCGGGAGGTCGTCGAGTACCTGCGCAGCCCCAAACGGTTCCGTGAGCTCGGCGCCAAGGTGCCGAAGGGGATCCTCCTCCACGGCCCGCCGGGGACCGGCAAGACACTGCTCGCCAAGGCCGTCGCCCACGAGTCCGGCGCGACCTTCTACTCCCAGTCGGCGGCGTCGTTCATCGAGATGTTCGCGGGCCTCGGCGCCGCCCGGATCCGCCGCCTGTTCCGGATCGCGCGCAAGAACGCCCCGGCGATCGTGTTCATCGATGAGCTCGACGCCGTCGGCGGCCACCGCGGCATGGACATCAGCGGCGAGCGCGACCAGACCCTCAACCAGCTGCTCGTTGAGATGGACGGCTTCTCCAGCGCCAAGGACGTCGTCGTCATCGCCGCATCAAACCTGCTGGACAAGCTCGATCCGGCGTTGCTGCGCCCCGGACGGTTCGACCGCCAGATCTTCGTATCCCCGCCCGACGTCGGTGGCCGCGAGCGGATCTTCGGCGTGCACTCGCGCAACAAGCCGCTCGACGAGGACGTCGACCTGGGTCTGCTCGCCCGCCAGACGAGCGGCCTCACCGGCGCCGACATCGCGAACATCTGCAACGAGGCGGCGATCTGCGCCGCCCGGCGCGGGGGTGTGTCGGTCGCGATGGGCGACTTCGATTCCGCACTCGAGCGGGTCGTCGCCGGGATGCAGTCCCGGCGCGCCCTGACCGATCACGAGAAGCGCGTCGTCGCGTTCCACGAGGCCGGTCACGCCCTGTGCGGCGAACTGCTGCCATCGGTCGACCGTGTCCACCGGATCTCGATCGTCCCGCGGGGCAAGGCGCTCGGCTACACGCTCAACCTCCCCGAGGAGGACCGGTACCTGAAGACCCGCGAGGAGCTGATCGACTTCATGACGATGCTGCTCGGCGGCCGCGCCGCGGAGCAGATCGTGTTCGGCTCGATCACCACCGGCGCCTCCGACGACCTCAAGCGGGTGGCCGACATCGCCCACTCGATGATTCACGACTACGCGATGGGCACCGGCGTCCGGTCGCTCAAGGTGATCGCCGACGGTGCCGCGGAGGCGACCCGCCGGGTCCACGACGCCGAGGTCCAGGACCTCGCCGACGAGGCGTTCCGGATGGCGACCCACATCATCAACCGTCACCGAGCCCAGCTCGACGAGCTCGCCGCCACGCTCCTCACCAACGAGGTGCTCGAGCGCGGCGACATCGACCGGATCATGGACGGGATCCCCGCGGAGGCCCCGGCCCGGGTCGGGACCGGCGAGCTCGGCATCGCCGCCGCGAGCGCCGAGAAGCCCCACGAGCGCGAGTAGGGCCGGCGGAGCGAGAGCGGAGCGGCGGCGGCCGGTCGCCGCAATCGCGCCACGGGTATTGTCCGCCTCCGCATGCTCACCCTGATCGACCACGTCGGCGTCGCCGTCGAGAGCATCGACGATGCCCTCGCGATCTACCGCGACGCGCTCGGGATGCCGCTCGTACACCGCGAGACGGTGACCGAGCAGGGCGTCGATGCCGCCCTGCTCGACGTCGGAGACTGCCACGTCGAGCTGCTCCAGCCGCTCGGCCCCGACACCGCGGTGGGCAAGTTCCTCGCCCGGCGGGGCCCGGGCCTGCACCACGTCGCGTACCGTGTCGAGGACATCGACGCGACGCTTCAGGAGCTCGCCGCCGCCGGGATGCGCCTGATCGACGATCAGCCGCGCCGGGGCATCCGCAACAGCCGCGTCGCATTCGTGCACCCGGGCTCGACCGGTAGCGTCCTGACGGAGATCGTTCAGCCCGCAAAGGAGGCTCACTGACATGGCCGACGAGAAGCCGCAGAAGATCAACATCGGGTTCCTCGGGGGCCAGGTCCTCGGCGCCCGCGTTGCCCCGGATGCGCTCAAGAAGCTGCGCGGCGCGCTCGGCGGCGACGGCTGGCACGAGCTCAGCGCCGAGGACGGCACCGTCGCCCTTGACCTCAGCAAGGTCGTCTACGTGCTCGTTGACGCCGAAGAACACCGTGTCGGCTTCGGCCTGACGTAGTCCCGGCCGCGTCTGCTTCGGCCTGAGGAAGTCCCGGCGTCCCTTTAACGACGCACGCGCCCGGCTTCCCCTCATGCCGGGCGCATTGCGTTCACACCAAAAAAAATCGGTCGCGCGCCGGGGCAGGGAACCAGCGCGCGACCGGACTGCTTGCGGGGGGGGCTAGCTTCCCCCTCAGGACTGGATCCGTCCGCACCGAGAATGATGGCTTTTGCCGGCCCCCGGAGCCACCGTACTCAGGACGGGACGTGATCCGTGGAAAGCACGGATTGTCAGATCGGGGGCTGATCGGGTTTCAGACCCGTCTGACGGGGACACGCCCGGGAGCAGAGTGCACTTCCGCC
This sequence comes from uncultured Solirubrobacterales bacterium, assembly GCA_963850335.1. Lineage (GTDB taxonomy): Bacteria > Actinomycetota > Thermoleophilia > Solirubrobacterales > Solirubrobacteraceae > Palsa-465. The sequence continues at coordinate 243,163 of CAWKKY010000010.1, forward strand.
GGCCCATCGGACCGCTCGAGGTCCCGCAGGTGTAGCGATGCCCGCCGCATCGGCCATCCGACATGATCGGCCGGTCGGCGGCGACCATCTCCATGCCGTGGGCGCCTTCGCGCGGGGCCATCGCCGCGCGCTCAGCCTCGGCGTCGCCGCGGCGGCGATCGCGGCGTTCGTCGTGTTCGTGCTGCCTCAGATCGAGGGCCTGTCCGGCACGCTCCAGCGCCTGCGGGACGCCGACCCGGCGTGGATGGGCGCCGGACTCCTCCTGGAGGCGATCTCGCTGGCCAGCTACGGACTGTTGTTCTTGACCGTGTTCTCGTGCCATCCGGTCCGGCTCGGACCCCGTGAGGCGTTTCAGATCACGCTCGCGGGATCCGTCGCGAGCAAGCTCCTGTCGACCGCGGGCGCGGGCGGGGTCGCGCTCACGGTGTGGGTGCTCCGGGCCGCCGGGCTGTCCGCGGCGGCGATCGCCCGCCGGATGCTCGCGTTCGAGGTCCTCCTCTACGGCGTATTCGCGGCGACGATCACCGTCGTGGGGATCGGCCTGCGCGGAGGCATCCTCCCGGGTGAGGCGCCGTGGACGCTCACCGTCGTCCCCGCGATCGTCGGGGCCGCGATCATCATCGTCGCGCTCCTCGTCAGCCGCCTCCCCCGCGGACCCCGACCACTGCGCGAGGCCATGCGGATCGCCGTCAACCTCGTCCGCGCGCGGCGCGTTGGAGCCCTCGGCGCGATCGGGTACTGGGGCTTTGACATCGGCGCGCTATGGGCGTCGCTGCACGCGTTCGGGACGCCACCGCCCCTGGCGACGATCGTGATGGCGTACTTCGTCGGACAACTCGGTAACACCCTGCCGCTGCCGGGCGGCATCGGCGGCGTCGAGGGCGGCATGATCGGGGCGCTGATCGCGTTCGGCACCCCCGGCAGCCTCGCGATCCTCGGCGTGCTCGCCTATCGTCTGATCTCGTTCTGGCTCCCGACCATCCCCGGTGGGATTGCCTACGTGCGCCTGCGTTCCACGGTCGCCCACTGGCGGGCGGACGACACAGTGTCAGCGCTCGGTGATGAACGCGATGTGGCCTTCGCCGTGGGCCACGACGGGGCCGCTCGCGACATGGCGGATCGCGCAGCCGGCCGGGCTGCAGCGGACCGCGTCGGTGAGCGCGCCGCCCTCGGTGGCGACGAGCAGATCACCTGCGCGGACGCCGGCGGCGACGAGCGCGCGGTGTGGGAGACCCAGCACAAGGTCGTCCCCTGGGTGACGGTTGCCGGGCGTGCGGCGGTCGGCGAGCAGGGCGTGGGTGACGCCCGCGGGGACAAACCCGGCGCTCTCGACACCGATGTCCGGACCGTGCGGAAGTCCGGACGCGCCGACGCGAGCCGTCCGACCGTTCGGCGTGATCGCGTAGATCCATCCGCCGCGCTCGTCGGGCGCGATCAGGTCGCCGGCAAACCGACCAAAGCCCCGCGGGGCGACGACGATGCCCCCTTCGATCCGGGGCGCGTGAGCGGTGACCACCCGCACGCGGCCGCGGCAGTCGATCGCGTCGACCGTCGAGCCTGACCCGGCGTTGACGGTCACGAGCAGTTGCCCTTCGAACGCCCCGGTGCGGTCGAACGCGATCCCGTCCACGAGCCCGCGCGCGGTGAGCCGGGCCAGCGTCCGGGTCGCCCCGGACGCGGCGACGCGGACGACGCCCTTGTCGGTCCCGAGCCGGATCGCGTACACGCTGTCGCGACCGAAGCAGCCTTGCGGGGCGAGTGCGACATAGGGCTCCTCGCCGACCGAGTTGCGGTAGGCGGGCGCGTACGACGTCACAGTGCCATCCGGGCGGAGCAATGCGAGCCGTCCGTTCGCCGCAAGCACGATCGCGCCGTCGCGCCGAGGACCAACGACATCGAGCGGACGGTGGACGTGGACGAACGTCGTCCAGTGAGCGAGCCGGGCACCGCGGGGCGCGGACGCACGCGTGCCGGCCGCGGTGCCACCGCCGCAACCGGCGAGGACGATCGCGGCGACGGCGACGGCGCGCATCCGAGTCCACCTTCTCGCCATCGAGAACACCGTACTCCGCAGCAGCCTCGTACAGTCATGCGTCGTGTCTGTCCTGAGCTACGACCGGCGACTCCTTGTGCTGATGCGCACCCGTGCCCACCCGCGGGTGCTCGAACGGGTCCTCAGTGTCTATTCGCGCCTCGGCGAGCACGCCGCGTGCTGGTTCGCGCTCGGGGGCGCCGGGGCGGCGCTCGATCGGTCCCGCCGTCCCGCCTGGCGCCGCGGTATCCGGACCGTCGCGATCGCGTACGGCGCCAACTACGCCGTCAAGCTGATCGTCCGTCGCCGCCGGCCCGAGCTGTCCGGCATGCCGCCGCTGACGCCGACGGTGTCGACCCTGTCGTTCCCGAGCGCCCACACCACGACCTCTTTCGCGGCGGCGCGCGCGTTCCGCGGGCTACTGCCCGCCCCCGGGCTGTACGCCGCGGCGGCGGTATTCGCCGTGAGCCGGCCGTACCTCGGCGTGCACTACCCGAGCGACGTGATCGCGGGCGCCGCACTCGGCACACTCGTCGGAGAGCTTGCGTCATGAAGGTCGGGATCGTCGGGATGCCGAACGCCGGCAAGTCATCGCTGTTTCGCTCGCTCACGGGCGTCGCCGTCGAGGCCGCCAACTATCCGTTTACGACAATCGAGCCGAACGTCGCCGTCCTCCCGGTGGGCGACGAGCGGCTCGACGCTGTCGCGGACACCGTCAGGTCGTCGAAGATCGTGCCGGACACGATCGAGTTCCACGACATCGCCGGACTCGTCGCCGGCGCCCACAAGGGCGAGGGCCTCGGCAACCAGTTCCTCGCCAACATCCGCGAGACCGACGCGATCGTCCACGTCGTCCGCGCCCACGAGGACCCGAACGTCGTGCACCCGGACGGCCGCGTCGACCCGGTTGCCGACATGGACACGATCGAGACCGAGCTGATCTATGCCGACCTCGAGCAGGCCGAGCGGCGGCGCGACCGCGTCTCCAAGACCGCAAAGTCCGGCGACCGTCATGCGATCGCCGAGGCCGCGTGGCTGAACGACGTGATCGACGCGCTCCAGGCCGGACGGCCGGCGCGCACGGTGCCCCCACCCGTCGACGCGCCCGACGCGATGAAGCTCCTGTCCCCGCTGACAGCCAAGCCGGTGCTGTTCGTGGCCAACGTCGAGGAGGGCAGCGATGAGGTCCCGGAGGCCGTCGCCGAGCACGCCCGCGCCGTCGGCGCCGAGGCCGTCGCCGTGTCCGCCCGGCTCGAGAGTGAGCTCTCCGAGCTCGACGACGAGGATGCCGCCGCGATGCGGGCCGATCTTGGCTTGAGCGAATCCGGCCTGCAGACCGTCGTCCGGGGCGCGTTCGCCCTCCTCGAGCTCGTCGCCTTCTTCACCGCCGGCGAGGACAAGCCGGCCCAATCCTGGCATCTGCGTCGGGGCCTGTCGGTCTGGCACGCCGCGGGCATGATCCACAGCGACATCCAGAAGGGCTTCGTCCGCGCCGAGGTGGTCCCCTGGAACGAGCTCGTCGACGCGGGCGGCTACTCGGGCGCCCGCGACCGCGGCACCCTCCGGCTCGAGGGCCGCGACTACGTCGTCACCGACGGCGACGTGATCACGGTCAAGTTCACGCCCTAGCGGGTCTCGCTAGCCGAAGGCTGCGACGCCCGGGCGATGGGTCCCGCGCGACGAGCCCGCCCGACGAGAGCCACGACCAAACGTATGACAGCGCGCGGCGCTGCGACCAAAACGTATGCCAGCGACGGCGATCCCCGACGCTTTCTTACGAATCGGCGGCTGTTTGACCGAAACGCACGAAAGCGGCGAGATCGGGCGGCGCTCTCATGCGTTTCGGCGATTCCGCCCGGCGCTCTCGTGCGTTATCGCGGTTTTGGCGACCTCCTCGGTCGGGACAACCGGAGCCCTCTTCGATGCGCCTGTCCGCCGGTCGCTCGCACCGCAAGCGAGCTCCGATGGTGCGAAGCCACCGGCCAAAAGCACCAACCGGAACACCGCGCCCAAACCGCCTGCGCCCGCGGGTTCGGGCGCGAAGCTCCCCCCAGCGGGGAGTCTCGCGCCCAGATCCGTATCCGCCACCCGATTTGGCGCAAAACTCCCCCCGGCCGCCCAACGACGCCGAGCTGGAACCAATCCCCTTCGGTGCGCCGTTCCGCCGGTCGCAGACCCGGGCCCGGACCCAGACCACGGCCCGGCTCCAGACCCGGGCCCGGACCCAGACCTCCCCACGACAACAGACAGCTAGTGCACGAACCCCGGCTGCTTGGCGAACGCCTGCTGGGCGGCCGCGAACGCCGGCTTGACCGTGCCGTCGTAGGCGATCAGGCCCTTGTGGTGGATCCCGTCGGGCGTCGTGCCCGCCGGGAGCGTCACGCCGCCGGTCCAGCCCGGGTTGACCGCGAACTCGCGCAGCGTCCAGTAGATCGCGCCGTTCATGAAAGAGAGCCCGCCCAGGACCTTCATCGTCTGGGTGACGTAGTTGCTCTGGAACTCGTAGGTCCCCTTGGTGTTCACCGGCCCGTCGAACCGGGATTCGGCGCCGAACTCGGAGACCGCGAGCGCCAGCTTGGGGTAGCGCTTGTGCGCCTGGAGCAGGAACGGGCGCAGCCCGTTGAAGCTGGCGATCGAGTGGCCCTTCGGGCCGGTGTACCAGCCGAAGTAGTGGGAGATCCCGAGGACATCGAGGGACGAGTAGATCTTCTGCGCCGGGTACCCGGGGTAGCAGTACGTGTCGAGCCCGACCGGCACGCCCGGATTGAGCGACCGTGCGAGCGCCGTTGCCTGCTGGAGATAGGTGCGGGTGCCGCGGGTCGCGTCCGGGTTCGGCGAGAGCTCGTTGCCGACCGAATCGATGATCACCGACGGGTGGCTTCGATTGCCGAGCAACGTCGAGCGCAACAGCGACAGCGCGTGGTTGCGGCCCTGGGACGAGCGCAGCTTGTTGTCGGCGTGGTCGACCGGCGGCTGGGCCCAGACCATGATTCCGGCCCGGTCGAGCGCAGCGAGCAGCCGGGGGCTGAGCAGATAGTGCGCCCGCGTGACGTTGGCGCCGACAGACTTGAGCTCGGAGACGATCGTCTTGATGTTGTCGTCGGTGAGGGCCGCACCCTGACCGTCCATGTCCTCGTGGATCGACGCGCCGTGCAACCACAGCCGGCGCCCGTTGAGATAGAGGACGCCCTGCTTGACCGTGACGCTCCGGAGGCCGCTGGTGAGCGTCTGGCTTTCCTCGATCCGCCCGCCGGAGCTCTCCACCTGCACCTGCACCGTGTACAGCGAGGGGTGCTGCGGCGACCAGGTCGCCGCCGGCCGGGGCACCGGCACGTTGAGATTGATCGTTGCGCCGGCATCGGAGCGGACCTTGCCGAGCGACTGGCGGGCGGTCACGGTGGTGCCGCCCGGCGAGGTCACGCGAGCCACGACCGTCGCAGGCAGCGCGCCGATCGTGCGGTTGACCACGCTGCCGTGGACGACGAACGACCCGCAGCGATACCGGCAGCCGAGCGTCGAGGTGACGCCGAGATCCTTCGAGGCGAGGCGCCCCACCGGCTGAAGCGTCACCGGCCCCATGATCCCGCCCCAATTCCACCAGTCCTCCGGAAGGGTGCCGCCACCCTTGATGTTGTCCACGCGCACGATCAACAGGTTCGGCTGGCCCGGCCTGAGCGTCGTCGCCGCCAGGCTGAACGGCGCGTAGGGGTCGGAGTTGGAACCGATGTCGTAGCCGTTCAGCCACACCTGAGCGTTGCGTCGCACGCTCTCGAACGCGACCCGCCAAGCGCCGCCCTGGCTGGTCTTGGGACCGGTGAACTGCACCTCGTACCAGGCCACCGAGCCCGTATCCGAGGTCGGGGAGACGGTGGCATTGAAGTCGTTGGGCAGTGAGACCGGCACCCAGGGGAGGGTGCCGCCGCCACCCTGTCCCCAGTCCTCGGCGATGCCGAGGTTGTGCGGATCAGGGACCGCCTTCCAGCCGTCGCTGAGCGCAACCGGCGACGGAGGCGCAGCCGCCGCCGCGGTCGCGCGCTTGCGGGGCGCGGCGGAGTGGGCACGCGCCCGGTGAGCGGGGCGCAGGGCCGGCGTGGGCTGGAGATGATGGGCGGTGATCGGCTGGTCGGGGTCAGTCTCGGCGGCGGCCCGCACGGCCCAGCCGTCCGCCTGCGCCTGACCGTGGGTTCCCCGGGTCGAGGACCAGCCCACGGCGGCAAGCAGCAGCAGACCCGTCCCGATGAGGAGCAGTACCCGACGCGACACCGCGGCCATCATGACGGCTTTCCCGCCGCTCGAGGCTGTCGCGCCATCACAGGTCGGAGAGATCGTTGGCCTGATCAAGGCGCTCGGCGAGCCGGTTCAGCCCGTACCGCCGCGCCGCCTGTGCCCCACCGCTCAGGTCGGTCGCGCGGTCGGGCGGGCGCTCGAGCGCCACCGTGCGCAGCGTGGCGATGTCCTTGAACGCCCGGAGCTCGTCGGCGTGGTCCTGGAGTGCCGCCGCGACCCGCGGCCGCTCGTCGGCGGCGCCGGCGATTGCCGCCTCGAGTGATCCGTGGCGCGCGAGCAGCTCGGCGGCGGTCTTCGGCCCGATCCCCGGCGCGCCCGGGAGGCCGTCGGACGGATCCCCGCGCAGCGCGATGAAGTCTGGAACGAGTTCCGGCGTCACTCCATACTTCTTCTTGACGCCGTCCGGATCGACCTCCTCAAAGCCGCTCAGCCCCTGCTTGAGAAACAGGACGCTCACCCGGTCGGCCGCACACTGATACATGTCGCGGTCACCGGTGACGATCAGCGCCTCACCGCCCGCCTCCACCTCGACCGCCGCGAGCGCCCCGAGCAGGTCGTCGGCCTCGAGGTCCGACGCGGTCGCCGAACTCCAGCCACACGCCTCGAACAGATCCGGGGCCTGCCCGAACTGCCACTCGAGCGCGTCGGGAGGCTGCGGTCGGTCGGCGTGATACGCCGGGAACAGCTTGACGCGGTAGTCGGCCGCCTCGGCGCCCCAGCACACGATGATCGCCCGCGGACGTTGGTCGGCGGCGATCCTCAGCAGCAGGTTCGTGGCCCCGAGCAGGGCGTTGACGGAATGGCCGTCGGCACCCTTGATCGAGTCCGGCAGCGCGTAGAAGGAGCGGTACAGGACATACGGGCCGTCGACGGCAAGCAGCGGCGCAGGCACCCACCTCAGGGTAGACAGACTCGCTCGGGCATGAAGCGCCGGCCGCTTGGAACGCACAGGATTCGGTTAGATAGGGTGCTGACATGGCCGCGCGCAAAGCATCCGACGTATTCGTCGAGTGCCTCGAGGCCGAGGGTGTCCAGTACGTGTTCGGCATCCCCGGCGAGGAGACACTTGACCTCAACGAGTCACTCGCGGACTCCTCGATCGAGTTCGTCCCCGTCCGCCACGAGCAGGGCGGGGCCTACATGGCCGACGCCTATGGGCGGCTCACCGGCCGTGCCGGCGTGTGCCTGGGGACGCTCGGTCCCGGGGCCACGAACCTCATCACGGCGGTCGCCGACGCGTTTCTCGATCGCGCCCCGCTCGTCGCGCTCACCGGCCAGGCCGACGTCGAGCGGATGCATAAGGAGTCCCATCAGTACATCGACCTGATCGGGATCCTCAAGCCGATCGTCAAGTGGAACGCGCGGGTGTCGAGCCCCGAGATCATCCCCGAGGTCGTGCGCAAGGCGTTCAAGGTCGCCGAGTCCGAGAAGCCGGGCCCGACCCATCTCGAGCTGCCCGAGGATGTGATGATGCGCTCGCTCGACGCGGCCCCGCTGCCGCGTTTGGAATCGGTGCAGCCGGAGCCGGGCATGCGCGAACTCCAGCGTGCCGCTGAGATCATCGACGCCGCCGAGAACCCGATCGTGCTCGCCGGCAACGGCGCGATCCGCGGTCATGCCGCCCGGGCGCTCCGGGCGTTCGTCCAGGTCACCGGGATCCCCGTGGCGGAGACGTTCATGGCGAAGGGACTGCTCGACTACGAGAGCCCCTATGCCGCCGGCACCGTCGGGCTCCAGGCCCGCGACTACGAGATGGCCGGCTTCGAGGACGCCGACGTTGTGATCGCGGTCGGCTATGACCTCGTCGAGCACGCGCCCGAGCACTGGAACCCCAAGGGGACCAAGAAGATCGTCGTCGTCGACAGCGTCGCCGCCGAGATCGACGAGTTCTACCTTCCCGCCGTCGAGCTGATCGGCGACATCGCCCACGTCCTCGCCCGGCTGGCGACGAGCTGTGCCCGGGCGACGACGTCCGGCGACGGCGCGATGCCCTCGGGCCTGCGCAACGTCACCCTGCGGGCGCTGAACGAGGCCCAGGAGGACGACCACTTCCCGATGCGCCCACCCCGCGTCCTGTGGGACATCCGCGCTGCGCTCGGCCGCGAGGACATCCTCGTCTCCGACGTCGGGCTGCACAAGCTGTGGATCGGGCGGATGTTCCCCGCCCACGAGCCGGGGACGGTGTTGATCGCCAACGGCCTCGCCGGGATGGGTTTCGCGCTGCCGACAGCGATCGCGGCAAAGCTCGTCTACCCGCAGCGGCGCGTCGTCACGGTCAACGGCGACGGTGGCTTCCTCATGAACTTCCAGGAACTCGAAACCGCGGCCCGGCTGAAGACCCCGGTCGTCAACGTCCTGTGGGAGAACGGCGAGTTCGGCTCGATCAAATGGAAGCAGGACAAGAAGTTCGGCCGCCACTTCGACGTCTCGTTCGGAAACCCGGACTTCGTCAAGCTCGCCGAGTCCTTCGGCCTGCCCGCCTGGCGTGTCAGCGCCGCCGACGAGTTCCGCCAGCGCCTCGACGCGGCCCTCGCGCTCGACGTGCCGTCACTCATCGTCGTCCCGATCGACTACTCGGTCGACGTGGCCAAGGGCGTCATCGGCCTCGGCGCGGAAACCGTCGCCACCTGATCCGCGAGAGCGTGAGCGTGACCGAGCCGGACGTCGTCGTCATCGGTGCCGGACTCGCCGGTCTGGCGACGACGCTCGAGCTGCTCGACGGCGGGCGCCGCGTGCTGCTCGCGGACCGATGCCGGCCGGAGGAGGTGGGCGGTCTCGCCCGCGAAGCGTTCGGCGGCGTGTTCATGGTCGACTCACGCGAGCAGCGCTTCTCGAAGGTGCAGGACTCGAACGAGCTCGCGCTCGCGGACTGGCTGCGAGTCGCGGAGTTCGAGCCGGAGGACGTGTGGCCGCGGCAGTGGGCCGAGCAGTACGTCACCCGGGCCCGCGATGACGTCGGCGGTTGGCTCAAACGCCACGGTGTGCGCTTCTTCCCGGTTGTGAACTGGGCCGAGCGCGGCGCCTTCGGCGACGGCAACTCGGTGCCGCGGTTCCACCTGACCTGGGGATGCGGCCAGGCGCTCGTCGACGCGCTCTGGCAGGCGATCGATCGCCACCCGCGCCGCTCGGCACTCGCGATCCGCTTCCGCCTGCGCGCGCAAACGCTCGTGCGCGACGCAGAGCGCGTGAGCGCCGTCCGCTTCGTCGAGGAGGACACGGCGGACATCCACGAGATCGGGGCGGGCGCAGTCGTGATCGCGTCGGGCGGGATCGGCGGCAACCTCGACATCGTTCGGCGCAACTGGCCCGCGGAGCTCGGCAGTCCGCCTGAGGACATCCTGATGGGCTCCCATTACTACGCCGACGGCGCGATGCACGAGGAGGTGCAGCGGCTCGGCGGCAACGTCACCCATCTCGCCCGGATGTGGAACTACGCGGACGCCGTCCGGCATCCGCGGCCGCGTCGACCACGGCACGGCCTGAAGCTGATCCCGCCCCGCTCCGGCCTCGTGCTCGACCCGACCGGCCGGCGCTACGGCCCCGACGCGCTCATTCCCACGTTCGATGCTTACCGCGCGCTCGAGCGCATGTGCGAAGACGAGCGCAAGTACTACTGGATGATCTGCAACTGGAAGATCGCCCGGCGCGAGCTCGACGTCTCAGGCTCGCAGCACAACCCGGCGATCCGGGAGAAGCGGCTCGGCCGCTTCCTCCTCTCGGTGCTCCTCGGCAAGCCGACGCTCGTCCGCCACTTCGTCGAGAACTGCCCGGACTTCGTCTCGGCGGAGTCACTCGACGAGCTGGCGGTGCGGATGGCGGCGGTGACCGACGACGGCGCGCTCGACCCGGCTCAGATGATCTCCGAGGTTCGCCGATACGACGCGACGATCGCGCGCGGGCCCGCGCAGTTCAACGACGACCAGCTCCGGCGGATCGCGCAACTACGCGATTGGCGAGGTGACCGCCTGCGGACGTGCAAGTTTCAGCCGATTGAGGACCCCGAGGCGGGTCCCCTGATCGCGATCCGGATGACCGTGCTCGCGCGCAAGAGCCTCGGGGGGATCCAGACCGACCTGCAGAGCCGGGTGCTCCGCCCCGACGGCACCGAGGTTCCGGGCCTCTATGCCGTCGGGGAGGCAGCGGGATTCGGAGGCGGCGGCATGCACGGCAAGCGCTCGCTCGAGGGCACGTTCCTCGGCGGCTGCGTGTTCAGCGGACGCCTCGCCGCGCAGGCGATCGCTGCCAGAGGCTAGCGTCCCGCTAGAGATTGCCCTGCGCCATCTTGCGCAGGTCCATCGCCGTGTTGTAGGTCTCCTCGTCGACGCCCTTCTCGTACGCGACATCGCGGAGCATCCGGCCCGAGCTCGCCGCTTCCTTGACGATCTCGCCCGCCTTGTCGTAGCCGATGTGCGGGTTGAGCGCGGTCGCCGCCGCGAGCGTCGCCTCGGCGGAGCGACGGCAGCCTTCCTCGTTGGCGCGGATGCCGTCGACGCACTTCTCCTTGAAGATCGTCGCCGTGCTGGAGAGCAGGCGGATCGACTCGAGCAGGTTCTTCGCGATCAGTGGGACCCGCACGTTGAGCTCGAACTGACCCTGCATGCCGCCGATCGTGACCGCGGCGTCGTTGCCGATCACCTGGGCGCTCACCTGGAGGACGACCTCGGGGATCACCGGGTTGACCTTGCCGGGCATGATCGAGGAGCCCTTCTGGAGCTCCGGCAGGAAGATCTCGCCGATCCCGGCCCGGGGCCCGGAGCCGAGCAGCGCGAGGTCGCCGGCGATCTTCGTCAGGGACACGGCGACGACCTTCAGCGCGCCGGAGAGCTCGACGAGCGCGTCGCGGTTGCCCTGGGCCTCGAACGGATCCTCGGGGCCGCGGATCTCCAGGCCGCTCACCTCGATCAGATGCGCGCGGACGCGGGTCGCAAACTCCAGGTGCGTGTTCAGACCGGTGCCGGTCGCGGTCCCGCCAAGCGGGATCTGGGCGACCTGCGGGAGCGCGTTGCGGACGCGCCGGGCACCGAGGCGCACCTGGGCCGCGTAGCCGCCGAACTCATGGCCGAGGGTGACCGGCACGGCATCCATCAGGTGGGTACGACCGGACTTGACGATGTCCTTGAACTCCTCGGCCTTGGCCGTGAACGATGCCTCGAGCGCGTCGAGCGCGGGCAGCAGGATGTTCGTCGCCGTGTCGAGCGCCGCAAGGTGGACGGCCGACGGGAATACGTCGTTGGAGGATTGACCCATGTTGACGTGGTCGTTCGGATGGGCGCCGTCACCGGCAAGGTTCGCGATCACCTCGTTGGCGTTCATATTCGACGAGGTGCCCGAGCCGGTCTGGAACACATCAATCGGGAACTGGTCGTCGAACTCGCCGGACGCGACGCGGTCCGCGGCGGCGGCAATCTTCTCGGCCGTGTCGCGATCGAGCAGCTTGAGCTCGGCGTTGACGCGCGCGGCCGCCCCCTTGATCCGCCCGAGCCAGCGGATCACGGATACCGGCACGGTCTCCCCGGAGACGGGGAAGTTGTCCACTGCCTTGGTCGTCTCGCCGCCCCACAGCTGCTCGGACTCTTGGACGCTCATGCCGGTTTCCTTTCGCGCAGAAATCTTCGTTGGTGCTCGAAACAACGGTACCGCGGGTCCGCAGCCTGAAGACGGCCGGCGTCAGCCGCAGAACGCGATCAGCTCACGCGCGACGGCCACCGGATCGTCATAGGCCATCAGGAACCCGGTGCCGGGCAGCGTGCGCAGCTGGCCGTCGGCGAGCAGGTCCAGCGCCTCCTGGGCGCCCTCGAGCGGATGAGCCGGATCCTCCTCGGCCCACAGCAACAACACCGGGTTCTCGATCCGGGGGTACTCATCAAGCAGGTAGCGCTGGGGCTCGACCGGCCAGCGACGGGCGAACTTCGCCCACGAGCGGGCCCGGTTGCCGTTGCCGCCGACATCCATGAACGCGTGGCGCAGGAGATCGCGTGCCGCCGGGTTGTGTTGCACGGAGAGCCGCTCGCCGACCGACGGGCGAAACACGGCCTTGGCCGCGTGGGACAGCGCCCGATCGAGCCCGGGCAGCGCGCCCGCCCGGCAGACGGCGCGCCACATCGCTCGCTTGCCCGCGAACTCGTCGCGGCGATGCAGGCGGTTGGGCATCAGCACGAGCCGGGACGGGCGCAGGCGATCGGTGACGACCGCGCGCAGGGCGAGCTCGGCGCCGATGTCATGGCCGGCCAGGAGCGGGCGGGGACCCGCGACCTCGCGGCAGAAGCCGGCGATCACGTCAGCGAGCCAGTCCGGCGTGTACGGGTGCCGCGGCCGGTCCTCGGAGTCACCATGCAGCGGCAGATCCGGCAGCACGACCCGGAAGCGGGCCGAGAGCGGGGAGACGATCGGCTCCCACTCGCGATGTGAGAGACCGAGGGAATGCAGCAGCGTCAGCGCCGGACCCGTCCCCGACTCGCGGTACGCGACGCGGGCGCCATCGTGGTGGTGATAGAGGCGAAGCCGCATCGGGTGGATCCTCGCATCCACAAGCACAGTCGGCATCTTCCTCTCTAAAGGCTGTGCAAATCCTTTCCGACCCTCTCCAACGCTCCCCATCACGGCTGAAATGCTTTGCATGGAGCCAATTAAAGAAAGCCCCCTCGGACTTTCGACCTCCCAGGCTGCTCGTGCCCTCGGCGTTTCCCTGGGCACGATTCGGCGCTGGTCGGATATGGGCTACCTCGAGTCCTACCGGACACCCGGTGGACAGCGGCGCTTCAGCCGTGACCAGATCGAGGAGTTCATCGAATCGCTTCAGCGCGGTTCGCGACCGGTGCAGACGGGCCTCGGGGTCAATCGCATGGCCAGCTAGCGCTCCCGGGGGGCGCACCCATCCCAGTACCGACCTGTGCGGCGGACCTCGGTCCGCCGTTTCGGGGTTAACCGGCGCCCGCCTCGCGGATCCGGCGCTCCATGTTGAGTTCATCGTCGAAGTCGACGGCGTCGGCGTGCCGGTAGTCGACGCCCTCGCCGCTGAGCAGCTCGGCGAGCACCTCGACGTAGCGCGCGTCGAGCTGCGAGCCGGCGACCCGGCGCAGTTCACGGAGCGCCTCGAATGAGCTGACCCGCGTCCGGTAGGTGTCGCTCGCGGTGAGCGTGTCGTACACCTCGGCGACGGAGATGATCTTGGCGATCTCCGGGATGTCCTCGCCGGTCAGCCCGCGCGGATATCCGCGGCCGTCGATCCGCTCGTGGTGGGAGAGCACGATCTCGGCGACCGGCCCGTACATGCCGAGGTCCTTGAGCATGTCGGCGCCGAGCTCCGGGTGGCGCTGAATCGCGACCCAGTCCTCATCGTTGAGGGTGCGCCCGCGTTCCGCGACGCGGTCGGAGAGCGCGAACGTGCCGATGTCGTGCAGCAGGCCCGCGGTGTGCGCGAGCTCGCACTCGGCCTCGGTCATCGCGACCGCTTCGGCGATGTCCCGGGAAAAGCGAGCCACGGCAGCCGCGTGACGCGCCGAGCGCTCGTCGCGAATGTGCAGCGACCGCATCAGCCCCGCGAGGACCCCCCAGGACAGGGACACGTATTGCTGGGAGCGATGTCGGGCCCGCTCGAGTAGGTACGCCATGTAGGTGAAAGCGAACACGGCGACGAGCGCGAAGATGATCCCGCCGATTCCCACCTTGAGGTAGATGCTCGTCCCCGCGACTGCGAGCGCGATGTTGAGGCCCAAGCTCGGCAGGTAGTCGAGAAGTACGCGGAGGTTCAGCGCGTTGTTTCCCCGATACCACTGTTGATAGAACGCCACGATCCCGAAATTGAGCACGGCATCGAGTGCTCCGGCCGCACAGACCGTTGCGTAGAACGCAACCGAATCGGTCGGCGTCGGATGCAGCGCCTGGACAAGGTTGCCCGCCGCCAGTGCCGGCGCCATCGCGCCGAGCAGGTTGAACGCCGTGGCCATACGCGGCGTCCGCATCTTGAGCGTCGCTGTGATCTCCGCGATCACGGCGCACGCACACGCCGCCGCGGGCCCCAGCAGTGCCGCGGCGAGCGTCGCGACGATAAACGCAGACGACGCGGACGCCCGCCCAAGCATTGGCACGGTGAATAGACCCGCCGCAACGGCCGCGATGCCGAGAACTGGGCCCAGTGCTGTCGTGCCGGCACGGTCAAATTGCGCCTGCACGAGAGCGAGCGACGCACAACCAGCAAGTCCTAGCCCCAGAACGAGTCGCGGCGTCCAGTGCCGAATCGGCGCAGACCAGCCGGACGCGTCAGCGGAATGGTCCGCCATAGCGACTCACGTTACCGCGAAATGCGGGGATTTCTAGTTTGTCAGCGATCAGCCGCCACGGAAGTGCATGCTTTCCCCTCCTTTTGACACCGGGTGGAACCGAGGTGGACGGTCGTTCGACCGAAGTTTGCACAACTTCCGCACAAGATTCACCCGGTAACTTGTCCAATTCTGCCAGCGGACCACGCCAAAGGCAACGACTGCCCCGACCTTTCCGAGTGCATGCGCTATTTGAAGACGAGTGAAGCGGCCGCGTTGCTGAACGTGAGCCCCAACACGCTGCGCGCGTGGGAGCGCCGCTTTGGGTTCCCCAAGCCGCAGCGGTCGCCGGGAAAGCATCGCCTGTTCACGCACGGTGAGGTGGCCGCACTGCGCGACGCGCTCCAGGAGGGGCTGTCGATCTCGTCGGCCGTGTCTCGCGCGCGCGAGGGACTCGCCGCCGACAGCAATTCGCTCGTCGGGGCGCTTGTCTCTTACGAGCGCGAACGCGCAGACGGCGCGATCGAGGCGGCGCTCGCGCTGCGCTCGGTGGAGCGCTCGGTCGAGGAGGTCCTGCTGCCGACGCTCGACGAGATCGCTCGCCGGTACGGAACCGAGTCGGCCGCCTGGGCGTTCGCCGCCCACTGGGCAACGGACTGGCTGCGCCGCGCTCAGCGACTCGCGCCGCCGCCGGTGCGCCCGGTGAGCATCGTCATCGGCGACGCCTCGCGGGACGAGCTCGATCGGGACGCGCCGTACATCCGCGCGCTCGAGTTGTTCTGCGTGCGCGCCGGCATCAGGGTTTTGAGCTTGTCCGCACGAGGGGTGGCCGGGATCGGCGACGCGCTGGCGGTGCACCGTCCGGATCTCGTCGTTCTGGCCGGTGGCCACCTCGCGGATGACACGGTCGCGCGGTGGGCGTATGCGGTCCGGCTTGCCGCAGGGGCAATGCCGGTCGCTGTCTACCGTCGCGGCGATCAACGGGTGCGCATGCGTACAACCGGTACGAGCATGCTGCCGTCCGGGGCCGGGGACGCCCAGCGGCGGCTGCTCGAGCTGGTCGAGACGGAGCACATCAGTACCCCGGTTCCGCTGAGCCCCACGAGCCACGACTCGCGACAGTCGGGCGGGGGCGCGCGGACCATGAGCCTGTAGGCAGCGGCTGCAGGTTCCACGAGTGGCACGATCAACAAGGACATTCGGAATGACGCAGCGACCGACGCGGGCGGGCCGTGGCGTTCTGGCTCTCGTCCCGACCGAACCCCTCCGTCGAGCACCGGACGAGCGCGTCCTGTTCTGCGGCCATTGCGGCAAGCGGCCTGAGGAGGAGCCGGAGTCACGCGTGTGCAACAGCTGCGGACTCGGGCTGCTGCTCCAGAGCTCCGCTGAGGCGGCGCCCGTGGAGGGCGGGGCGTTCCTGGTCATCGACAGCTCGATGGCGGTGTGCGCCGTGTCCGCGGCCGCGGAGGAACTCCTCGCCACGCAAGAGACCGAAGCGGTCAACCGGCATCTCACCGAGCTTCTCGTCCCTGCCGATGCGGAGGCGCAGGGGCCCACCAATCTTGCGGTCGCCGTCACGTGGGCGGCGCGCGGCGATGGCGACATCCGCCGGACCTTCGTCCGGCCTGCGAAGACGTTCGGCGTCCGGCTCAAGGCACGCATCGCCAGTTGTAACTCGCCAGACGCAGCATTGATCGTTCTCGACTGACCACCGAGACCTCCCGTCGCGGCCGGGGCGACCGCTCCTTCCAATGCATCAATCTATGCACCTTGCAGGCGAGATTGCGCATATTGCAAAGTCTTTGCACAAGCTCGATAAATCTGGACGCAAATGAGCGCATCGCTATGCAATTGAGCGGAATCCGGACAAATGCGGCAGCAGTGATGCTCGGTGTGAGTCCGAACACGCTGCGCAGCTGGGAGCGCCGCTACGGTTTCCCGAGTCCTCAGCGCTCCGCCGGCGGGCATCGCCAGTACGCGCTGGGCGAGATCGAGGCGCTGAAGTTGACCCTCGCCGAGACTCACAACGTCTCCAGCGCGATCTCGCTCGCCCGCGAGCGCGGCGAGGGCCCATCGTCGTCGGCCCGCCTCGCCGCCGCCTTCGGAGCGTTCGACGAGGAGAAGGTCAACCGGCTGCTCGAGGAGAGCCTGACGCTGCGCTCGTACGAGCGGACGATCGAAGAGGTCCTGATCGACGCCGTCGCGGCGCATCATCACCCCCAGCACACGACCGCGGAGTATGAGTTCGCCTGGCGTCAGGCCACCGGTTGGATGTCGGCGCTCAAGCGGCTCGCGCCACCGGCGAACCGCACGGACGGCATCCTCATCTTCGACGCCGCGCTCGCCTGCGATCTCGACGCCCTGTACGCCCAGGCGCTCGACATCGTCCTGCGCCGCGCCGGCGTCCGCACTCTCTCGTTGACGCCGGCGATCGATCCCACGCGGCTCGGGCGCGCCGTCCGCGCGCTGGCGCCGACCGGGATCGTGCTGACCGGCAGCCGGGTGTCGCTCGACGCGATCGGCCGCCTCGTCTACGCCGTCCGCGGCGTCGTCCAGGACGTCGCCGTGTTCGACTTCCGCGGGGCCGTCCCGGACACCGGCGCGAGCACCGTCTACCGCCTCGGCGAGGCGCCCGTCGAGGCGCGCGACCGTCTGCTCAGCAAGCTGGAGGAGCGGCGCCAAGCCGCGGCCACCGGCACCCCGGCGCCGCCGGCGACGCTCACTCCGAAGTTCGCTCTCCGCTGAGCGCGAAGCCCTCGACGAGGGCGGTGAGCGCCTGCCGCCAGATGCGTTCCGAGTCCGAAAGCGGCGTGACGCGGCGCATTTCGACGGCGGCCAGTCCCTCGCACAGAGCGTGAAACTCGAACGTGGCCTCCGGGACGGTGCGCCCGCCGAGGACCCCAGATTCCTCGAGGCGGGCGATCAGCGCCCGCAACGAATCGAGCGCCGCGTCCGCGGCGATGCTGACGTCCGGCCACGCGCCTGACGGCACCTGCCTCTGGACGCCGAGCGCGAACAGCGATGGATGCTCGGTCGCAAAGCGCCGGAACATCATCCCGGCCGCGATCAGATCACCACGCGGGTCCTCGGTGTGCGGGATTCCGTCGACCCCATCCTTCAGTAGGTGGAACGCGTGTGTCCCGAGCGCGGCCAGGAGGCCGTCCTTGGAGCCGAAGACGCTGTAGACGGCGCGCGTCGTCGTTCCAACCTCGCCCGCCACCCCGCGGACCGAGAGCGCGTCGATTCCGCATTCTTCGATCGTGCGCTCGGCGGCCGCCAGCAGCGCGGCCGCGATCTCGTCGCCATGTTCTTTCGGGCGTCCCACGCTTGACAGCATAACGGTACGCCGTTACGTTACGGCGTACCAAAACTATCTGTCCGAAAGGAACCTGACTCTATATGTCCCTCTCCGTTCACCAACCGGCCCTCGCCTACGAGGAACACGGCACCGGCGTTCCGGTCGTCTTCTTGCACGGCCTCACGTTCAATCGCAGCACCTGGCGCCCCGTGATTGAGCACCTCGGCGCGAGCGTCCGGAGCATCGCCGTCGACCTCCCGGGGCACGGCGAGACACCCGGCCCCCCGCCCGCCTGGCACGAGATCGTGGCCGAGGTCCATGCCCTCTGCGGGCGCCTCGAGGTCGAGCGTCCCGTCCTCGTCGGTCACTCGATGTCCGGCGGACTCGCGGCCTTCTATGCCGCCGCCTACCCGGTCCGGGGTTTCGTCATGGTCGATTCGTTCCCGGATCTACGGCCGTTCGTCAGGCTCGTGCACCAGCTCGAGCCGGCGCTGCGCGGACCGGCATTCGAGCAGGCGTTCGCCCCGTTTCAGCAGAGCCTCGGGCTCGACCGGGTCTCCGAGCCGCTCCGCTCGGAGGTGCTCACCGGTCAGTCGATTCGCCAGGACCTCGTGCTCGGCTACTGGGACGAACTGCTCGGCACGCCGGTGGACGAGCTCCAGGCCGGAATCGAGCAAGCGCTGTCACGCATCGGCGCGCCGGGCCTGATGGTGTTCGGCCGCGAGCTCAGCGACGCCGAGCGCGCGTATCTCGCCTGGCACCTCCCCCACGCGGCCGTCGAGGAGTGGACCGAGGGCGGTCACTGTCTGCACCTTGTCGAACCCGACCGGTTCGCGGAACGCGTGCGTGCGTTCATCGCCGCGTGCGGCTGAGCGTGACTTCACCGACGTTGGAACCTACCAGCCAGCCACTGGAGCAGGATGATCGTCTTGCCGTCGGCAATGCGCCCGTCGGCGATCATCGCCAGCGCGTCCTCGAACCGGAGCTCGAGCACCTCGATGTCCTCGCCGTCGTCGGCGAGCCCACCCCCGTCCGCGACTCGGTGCGCGGGCGTGTATGGCGCGACGTAGAAATGGACGCGCTCGGTCACCGAGCCGGGGCTCATGTAGATGTCAAAGATGTGCTCCAGCTCGCCGAGCGCGACGCCGAGTTCCTCGCTCGTCTCGCGACGGATCGCCGTCTCCGGGTCATCGTCGTCGAGCAGGCCCGCGGCTGCCTCGATGAGCATGCCGTCCGGGTGGTCGTTGACGTAGACGGGGAAGCGGAACTGCCGCGTGAGCAGGACGGTGCCCCGATCTGGGTCGTACGGGAGGATCGTCGCGCCGTTGCCGCGGTCGTAGGTCTCGCGCCGCTGGGTCTCCCAGACGCCGTCGCGGCGCCGGTAGTCATACGTCGTGCGCCGGAGCACGTGCCAGCCGTTCGAGGTGACCTCCACATCACGCACGATCACGTTCGGGTTGCGTTCGAGGTCGCGGCCGACGCGGTCGAGTCCGGTCCGCCCCCGGGCGTCCGGATCGTCGACGCCGGGTGTTGTTGATTGCGTTCGCATAGTCGGCACAATAATGCATCATCGTGCATGACTCTGCAAGTCTCCGCCGCCAATCGTGCAAGAATCGTGACCGTGCTCGTCGCCGAACGCCGTGATCTCCTGCTCGACCGTCTCGACCGGGACGGAAAGCTCGTCGCCAAGGATCTGGCCCGGGAGCTCGAGGTTTCCGAGGACAGCGTGCGCCGGGACCTCCGTGAGCTCGCGAACGCGGGGCTGTGCGAGCGCGTCTACGGCGGCGCAGTCCCGGTCTCGCGGGCGCTCGCCGACTACCGAGTCCGAGAAACCGTCGAGCCGGAGAGCAAGGCCCGCG
The DNA here is from genome assembly GCA_963850335.1 of uncultured Solirubrobacterales bacterium. Classification (GTDB taxonomy): domain Bacteria; phylum Actinomycetota; class Thermoleophilia; order Solirubrobacterales; family Solirubrobacteraceae; genus Palsa-465. The sequence goes on from CAWKKY010000010.1 coordinate 262,897, forward strand.
TCGCGCGGCGCGCCGCCGCATTGATCAGCCCCGGGGACCGGGTGATCCTCGACGGCGGCACGACGACGCTCGCGGTCGTGCGGGCATTGCCCCGCGACCTCGACGCGACCGTGATCACCCACAGCCCGACGATCGCCGCCGCGCTGATCGACCATCCGCGCGTCGAGGTGTTCCTGCTCGGTGGGCGGATCTACAAGCACTCGGCGGTCGCGTGTGGTGCGGTCGCGGCCGAGCAGGCCGCCGGCATCCGCGCCGACCTGTTCCTGCTCGGCGTCACCGGGGTCCATCCGGAGCACGGCCTGACGACCGGCGACGGGGAGGAGGCGGCGATGAAGCGGGCGCTGGCGGCGCGCGCGGCCGATACGTATGTGCTCGCGAGCGCCGAGAAGCTGGGCGCGGTCTCGGCCTACACCGTGCTGACGCTGGGTGACGTGACCGCGGTCGTCACCGATGCCCCCGCCGGGGACCCGATCGTCGGGCAGATCACCGGCGCCGGGGCCGAGGTCGTCTTAGCTGAGCCGTAACAGGAGCGACACCTACAATCGACCGCCCATGGCTGCCCCCCACCGACCGGTCGATCCGAAAGCCTCGTTCCCCGAACTCGAGGAGCGGGTGCTCACGCGCTGGCGGGAGCGCGACGTGTTCCACGAGTCCGTGCGGCGGCGTGAGGGCGCACCCTCCTGGGGCTTCTACGAGGGACCGCCGACGGCGAACGGCGCGCCAGGCTCTCACCACGTGCTCGCCCGGGTGTTCAAGGACATCTTTCCCCGGTACAAGACGATGTGCGGGTATTACGTCGAGCGCAAGGGGGGCTGGGACTGCCATGGCCTGCCCGTGGAGCTCGCCGTCGAGGCAGAACTCGGCTTCACCCAGAAGGACGACATCGAGCGCTACGGGATCGCGGAGTTCAACGCGCTCTGCCGGGAGAAGGTGCTCAGCCACGTCCAGGACTGGAACCGGCTGACCGAGCGGATCGGCTTCTGGATCGATCTCGACGACGCCTACCGGACGCTCGATCCGAGCTACATCGAGTCGGTGTGGTGGGCGCTGAAGACGATCCACGACCGGGGGCTGCTGTTCGAGCGCCTGAAAGTCGTTCCGTACTGCACGCGCGACGGCACCGCGCTGTCGAGTCATGAGCTCGGGCAGCCCGACGTCTACCGAGACGTCGACGACCCCTCGGTGTACGTCCGCTTCCCGGTGACCGTCGCGAGCCCAGCCGTGCGGGCCGGCGACAACCTCCTCGTGTGGACGACGACGCCATGGACGCTCGTCTCGAACGCCGCTGTGGCCGTCGACCCCGAGCTCACCTACGTCCGAGCGCGCACCGGCGGCGAGGAGGTGTTCGTGCTCGCCGAGGCACTGCTCGAGCGGGTGCTCGGCCCGGAGGCCGAGGTGCTCGACCGGTTCGCAGGGCGGGCGCTCGAAGGCACCCATTACGACCCGCCGTTCTCGTTCATCGCGGGCGAGGAGTACGGCCCTCGCGGCCATACCGTCCTGCTCGGCGACTTCGTCACCGCCGAGGACGGCACCGGGCTCGTCCACACCGCGATCGCCTTCGGCGAGGACGACTTCCGGCTCGGCGAGCAGTACGGCCTGAAGGTCGTCAACCCGGTCCGCACCGACGGGACCTACGACGAGCGGATCGGGCCGTACACGGGGCGCTGGGTCAAGGACGCCGACGCCGACCTCGTCGAGGATCTCCGCGCAAGCGGGAAGCTGCTCCGCTCCGAGACCTATCGCCACTCCTATCCGCACTGCTGGCGCTGCGGCACGCCGCTGCTCTACTACGCCAAGCCGTCGTGGTTCATCGGCACGAGCGAGATCAAGGACCGCCTGCTCGCCTCCAACGAGACCGTGAGCTGGCACCCCGAGCACGTCAAGCACGGCCGATTCGGCAAGTGGCTGGAGAACAACGTCGACTGGGCCCTGTCCCGCGAGCGCTACTGGGGGACGCCACTGCCCGTGTGGCGGTGCGCGGGCGGCCACACGCATGCCGTCGGCTCGTTCGACGAGCTCGAGCAGCTGTCCGGCGTCCGGCTCGAGGATCCACACCGCCCGTTCGTTGACGATGTGACGTTCCCGTGCCCGGACTGCGGTGAGGAGATGCGCCGCACGCCGGAGGTGATCGACGTGTGGTTCGACTCGGGTTCGATGCCGTTCGCGCAGTGGGGCGCGCCGCATTCGGGCGTGAAGCACTTCGAGGAGCGGTTCCCCGCCGACTTCATCTGTGAGGCGCTCGACCAGACGCGCGGGTGGTTCTACTCGCTGCTCGCAGTCTCCACGCTGCTCTTTGACCAGAGCTCGTACCGCAACGTCGTCTGCCTCGGCCTGATCCTCGACGAGGACGGCCGCAAGATGTCGAAATCGCTCGGCAACGTGGTCGCGCCCTGGGAGGTCATCGACCGCTTCGGTGCCGACGCGTTCCGGTGGTACTTCTTCACCTCCAAGTACCCGTGGGACGGCTACCGCTTCTCGCTGGACACGATCGGCGAGTCGGTGCGGCAGTTCCTGCTGCCGCTGTGGAACATCTACTCGTTCTACGTCCTGTACGCGAACGCCAATGAGGTCGCGCCAGACGCGAGCGGCGAGCCGACCGAGCTCGACCGGTGGATCCGCTCCCGCCTCAGCGCCACCGTCGAGATCGCCCGCGAGCGGCTCGACGACTTCGACGCGACCGGCGCGGGACGCGCCATCGCCGCGTTCGTCGACGACCTCTCCAACTGGTACGTCCGCCGCTCGCGCCGGCTGTTCTGGGAGGGGGCGCCGGCGGCGTTCGAGACGCTGCGCACCGCGCTCGTGACCGTGGCCCAGATGCTCGCGCCGTTCACGCCGTTCCTCGCCGATGAGATCTACGACAACCTCGACGGCCGCGAGCCGAGCATCCACCTCACGAATTACCCGGTGCCGGACGCGCGCGACCCCGATCTCGAGGATGCGATGGCGGTGGCCCGTCAGACCGTCCGTCTCGGCCTTGCGGCGCGGGCGTCATCGAAGCTCAAGGTGCGCCAGCCGCTGCGCGCGGCGGTGATCGTCGCCGACGGGTTCGAGCGGGCGTCGATCGAGCGGTTTGCCGACCTCGTCCGGGACGAGCTCAACGTGCGCGAGCTGCGGTTTGTCACCGAGGCCGACGAGCTCGGCGAGATCGAGGTCAAGCCGAACTACCGGGCGCTCGGGCCGCGCTTCGGCAAGGACATGCCCCTGGTCGCCGCGGCGGTCGCCGGACTCGACCCGGTCCGCGTCGGCGCGGCGCTCCGGGATGGCACGGCGCTCGGCATCAGCGTCGCCGGCGCGGACCACGAGCTCGGCGCCGATGACCTGCTGGTGTCGATGAAGCCACTGCCGGGCTATCAGATCGAGCGCGAGGGATCACACGCCGTCGCGCTCGAGCTCGAGATCGACGACGAGCTGCGGATTGAGGGCTGGGCCCGCGAGATCGTTCATGCCGTCCAGGCGGCGCGGCGCGACGCCGGACTCGAGGTCACCGACCGGATCGCCCTCACGCTCGCCGGCGACGAAGCGCTCGTGGGCGCGGCTCGGACCCATCAGGACTACATCGCGGGCGAGACGCTCGCGGCCGAGGTGAGCTACGAGTCGCTCGACGGGATCGTGCCGGTCACGATCGACGGGCGATCGCTCCAAGTCGGCGTCGCGGTCGCATCGTGAGCATGGCCCGCCGGGCCGGCGGGCAGCCGAGCGATCGATCGCCGCGTGGTCTCTGGGCTTGCAGTCCCCTATGGGGGACTTTAAGCCCAGAGGCTTCGGTGGTTAGGGGCGCTCGATCAGCAGACGGGCCCGGCCACCGGGGGCGAGCCCCAGCTTGACCGTGGCCTCGCCGACCGGGACGTCTTCAATCCAAACGCGTTCAGACTCGTTCAGCGGCGCGAGCACACTCACCTGTTGCATCACCCGCGCAAGCTGGGCGACCTCGGCGTGCGTGCCTTCGAGCTGTTCGAGCCCGGCGTCGGTGATGAACGTCACCTCTAGGCCGAGATCCGTCTCGCGGGCGTCTAGGACAGCCAGTCCCATGCCGCTAACCATACAGTGATCGGCGGCACGGGGCGAAGCTTTAGCCAAAAAGTGTGGCGATGCTCACTTAAGCGAGGGCCGGCTCGAGCTCAGCCTCGAGGCGCTTCTTGGGGTAGGCGCCGATCACGGTCTTGGCGGGCTGGCCGTGGCGGAACAGGATCAGCGTCGGGATCGACATCACGTTGTACTGGATCGCCGTCTGCTGGTTCTCGTCGGTGTTGAGCTTGACGACCTTCAGCGCGCCCTCGCGCTCGGTGGCGATCTCCTCAACGACCGGAGCGACCATCCGGCACGGCCCGCACCACGGCGCCCAGAAATCCACCAGGACCGGGACATCTGACTCGAGGACCTCGGCCTGGAAGTTGTTGTCCGTTACTTCGGCGACATTGCCAGCCATGGGGGTGGGCTCCTTCGGCGGTGGTTTCGTGGGTTGCTTCAGAAAGTATAGCGTGGCGTTCGGCCCGCAGGGGATGCCTGTCGGGCCGGCATGGCGACGCGAACGTACCACGCTGATGAAACGTTCACCCCAGGATGCGCGAGCCATGCCGGGACCGACGACATGCCCCGCGTGTGAGCCCGGCCGTATCCACGAGCACCCGCGGAACGACCACCAACTAGCCTTGGGAAGCGACACGCAGACCGATGGCTGATCCGACAAACTCTGAAATCGCTGCCGCACTCGACGAGCTGGGGGATCTGTATGAGCTCGATGGGGCGGTCGTGCATCGGGTGGTGGCGTATCGGAATGCGGCGAAGGCGGTGAGGGATGCGTCGGTGTCAGTGTCGGCGCTGGCCCGCGAGGGGCGTGCGACGGAACTGCCGGGGGTCGGGGGGATCATCCAGGAGAAGGTGATCGCGCTCGCGGACGACGGAGCGATTCCCGCGCTGGTCAAGCTGCGCTCGAAGTTCCCGACCGGTCTGATCGAGATCACGCGCCTGCCCGGGCTTGGGCCCAAGCGGGCGCGGCGCCTGTACGAGGAGCTCCAGATCGACTCGCTGGACGCGCTGCGGGCCGCCGCCCAGGAACAGAAGATTCGGAAACTCAAGGGCTTTGGGCCGAAGGCTGAGGAGTCGATCCTCGCCGCGCTCAGCCAGGCCGGCGCCGGCGAGCCGCGCCAGCGGGTCGTCCTCGACCGCGCGCTCGCGGTCGGCGAGCAGCTGCTCGAGCAGCTCCGTGCGCATCCGGCCGCGGACCGGGTCGAGCTCGGCGGCTCGGCCCGTCGGATGGCCGACAGCGTCAAGGACCTCGACGTCATCGCCACCGCAACTGACCCGCTGGCGCTGGCGCGCGCCGCGGCCGCGCTCGATCTGATCGAGTCGGCCGGAACGCCGACCGAGGCGGGAGTCCGGATGCGGACGCACACCGCCCTGAGCGTCGACCTCAAGATCGTCGCGCCCGACCAGTTCGGCAACCTGCTCCAGCACTTCACCGGTTCCAAAGAGCACAACATGGCGCTCCGCGACGCGGCCGTCCGCAAGGGACTGCACGTCTCCGAGTACGGCGTGCTCAACGACGCCACCGGCGAGACGCACCGATGCGAGACCGAGGCCGAGGTGTATGCGCTCCTCGGACTCGAGTACATCGAGCCGGAGCTCCGCGAAAACCGGGGCGAGCTCGAGGCGGCCGCCAAGCGGACGCTCCCCGACCTGGTCGCGCTCGGCGATCTGAGGGGCGACCTCCACTGCCACACGACCGCTTCCGATGGGACGGCGTCGATCGAGGAGATGGCGATCGCCGCCCGCGACGCCGGCTACGCGTACCTCGCGATCACCGACCACTCGGCGAGCTTCGGGTTCGGCGACGACCTGTCTCCGGAGCGTCTGCGGGAGCACGTCGAGCGGATCCGGGAGACGCACATCGACGGGATCGAGCTGCTCGCCGGCAGCGAGGTCAACATCCTCCCCGACGGCACGCTCGACTACGACGACGACGTCCTCGAGCTGCTCGATTGGATCGTGGCCAGCGTCCACTCCTCGTTCCGCATGGGCTCGGACGCGATGACCGAGCGGATCATTCGCGCGCTCGAGCATCCGCTCGTCGATCTGCTCGGGCATCCCTCGGGGCGCAAGATCGAGCAGCGCGCGCCGTACGCGTTTGACGCCGACGCCGTGATCGCCGCCGCCAAGCGCACCGGCACGCTATTGGAGATCAACGCGAACCCGGACCGGCGCGACCTGAACGAGGTCAACGCACGGGCGGCCGGGGCCGCCGGTGTGCCGCTCGTGATCAATTGCGACGCCCACCGCACGGGCGGGTTCGGCGTCGCACGCTACGGCATCGCGACCGCTCGCCGGGCGTGGCTGACCGCGGCGGACGTCGCGAACACGCGTCCGTGGGCCGAGCTCGACGCCCTGCGCAAGCGGAGCCGCTCGGCGGCATGAACACCCGCGCCTCGCTGACGGCGACCGCGCTCGCGGGCGCGCTCGCGGCCGGGCTCGCGCTCGCCGGCTGCGGCGGAGGGAGCAAGAGCAGCAGCAGCAGCAGCAGCAGCGCATCGGCGTCGACGGCCAGCACGACGACGATCAGCGACCACGCGTCAGCACCCCAGTCGAGCACCGGCCCGGTGTCGCACACGGCGCCCGCCCCCGCGGCCACCCTGGCCCGCGGCTTCCATTTGACGAGCCCCGCCCTGCGGGACAACGGTGCGATCCCGCGCCGCTACACCTGCGACGGCGCCGACCTCTCACTCCCGCTGCGCTTCTCCGGGGTCCCCCGGGCCACCCGCGAGCTCGTGCTGATCATGCGCGATCCCGACGCTCCGAGCGGCAACTTCGTCCATTGGGCGCTCGCCGGCATCCCGCCGAGCACGACCGCGCTACAGGCTGGTGGGGTCCCGGGTCAGATCATTCCCGGGCGCAACAGCTTCGGCAGCCTCGGCTACCGAGGGCCCTGCCCGCCCCACGGCGGACACGCGCACCACTACGTCATCACCCTGAACGCGCTCGGCGGCCGTTCGAATCTGCGGCCCGGGTTCACTCCCGATCAGCTGCAGACGGCCGCCATTGGAGTCGCGACGCTCGTGGGGACCTACCGGCGCGGCTGAACCGCAGCCCGCGGCCCACACCACCACCCAGACGAGGCCGAGCGAGCCGGCGGTGCGGCGGAAGCGCCACCCACGCTGGGTCGCGACGAACCACAGCAGGCCGGCGATGCACAGGGCGGTCGCGACGAAGAAGTTGAGCCGCAGGCCGAGCACGTGGTTCGACGTGTCGATCCGCAGCGTCTCCTCGAAGATGCGAAAGCCCGAATAGCCGGCGACGTACAAGGCGAACAGGCCGGGGGGCCGGATCTTGCGGGTGCGCCCGAGCCACACGAGGAACACGGCGAGCGACAGGTTCCAGATGATCTCGTAAAGAAACGTCGGCTGAAAGGTCGCGTATTGGCCGTAGCCGACGGGCCGGTGGGCGGGATCGATCTCAAGTCCCCATGGCAGCGTGGTCGGCCCCCCGAACAGCTCTTGGTTGAAGTAGTTGCCGATCCGCCCGATCGCCTGTGCGACGAGCAGCGCCGGCGCGGCGGCGTCCAGGAACATCGGGATGTTCGCCCCACGGCGGCGGAGCACCCACAGCCCCGCGAGCGTGCCACACGCGATCCCGCCCCAGATGCCAAGGCCACCCTGCCAGATCGCGAACGGACCCCACCAGTGGTCGGGGACCTGACCCGGGGTCGTGATGATGAAGTACAGGCGCCCGCCGATCAGGCCGGCTGGGAACCCCCACAGAGCGACCTCGTTGACGAGTTCCGGCTGACCGGTCCGCTTGCGCGTGATCAGGACCGCCGCCAGCACCGCGAACACGTACGCGATGCCGTAGGCGTGGAAGAAGAACGGACCGATGTGGAGCCCGTTCGACGACGGGCTCGGGATGAACGCCGGGACGGTCACGTGCCCAACAATCGTGACAGGAGCTCCTCGCGGACCACCCTGTCGAGCTCCGCGGTCCCGAACGGCGCAACCAGCTCACGAGCCCGGGGCGCGTAATCCGCGGCCGGGGCGTCCAGCGCGGAGCGGATCGCCCCCGCGAGATCGTCGCTGACGAGCCGGGGATCCAGCTGGCGGGCGAGGGTGAGCGCCGGGTACGGCCCCGTCGCGGGCGTGGTCACGAGCCGACACCCGTCGGCCAGGGCCTCGAGCGCGCCGATCCCGTAGTCCTCGTGGCGCGGCGCGGTGACGAACAGGCGCGCCCGCCGAAGCATCGCGCGGTACTCCGCCGGCGCGATCGTGCCCGCCCAGCGCACGCCGGCGATCCGCTCCGGTCGATCGACGCCGGTGACGATCAGCTCTTCTCCGTCACGGCGCGCGCGTGTCCACTGCTCGAGCAGGAAGTCGAGGCGACGCTTGCCGGGGTCCGCGGCGTAGGCGATCGCGGTGATGTCGCGTTCGGCGTCGGGCACGAGCGGCCCGGAGGGATCGACCGGCGAGCGGACGAGGACGCTTGAGCGAGCGGCTGAGGGCACCGGATCGAGCGAGCGGTCGCTCATCACGAGCACGAGTGGCGCCTCGCGGAGCCGCCGTCGCTCGACGGGCCGCTGCCAGATCCCGTGGCGCCCGGGTCGGTTCTCAGCGGCGAGCGAGTCGACCCAGACCGCTCCCGGGCGCGGCCACAGGAGCGCGGCGGTGACCGAGCAGTAGACGATCGCGCGAGGGCGGTGGGCGGCAATCGCTCGGATCGTCGCCGCCCGTGCAGCCCGCGCCTGCACGAAATCAGTGAGCGCAAAGGTCCGCACCTCCCGCACCGGGCCGGCGCGGACGAGCTCCACCGAGGCCCCCCCGCGGCGAAGGGCGTCGGTCAGTCCCCCGGATGATGAGCGCCAGCCGGTGGTGCTGTCGACGGTGACGACGAGGACGTCGGTCCCGGCCACGTTCGGGGGACGGACTACGCGCCCCGTCGGGCGTGCGGTCGCGATGCGCCGTTCAGCTCGAACAGGTTGGAGCGGAACCCCGGCGTGCGGACGAGCTTGATCGGACTCATCGGCGAGGTGCGCTCGATGTAGAAGCGAGCACCGTCACGCTCCTCGATCGCGGTGACCGCCGACGCCTGGCGACGCCACGCAAGCGACCAGATGATCGCGAACCCGGTCGCGACGGCCGGGACCTGGGGCAGCACGAACGCGAGCGCACCGGCGCCGATCGTCGATACGAGCAGCGGCCACAGCCGGTTGAGCACGACTCGCCCGGGGTTGACCTCGGGCAGGGTCGGCTGCATCCGCGCGCTCGCCAGCAGAGTCGCGATCGGCGGCGAGGTCTCCGCCCGGCGGCCGAGCGAGATCCCGATGATCGCCGCGATCAGCCACCAGCCGGCAGCGAGCGGAACGAGCAGATCATCACCGGAGCCGTTGGCCCCCGCGAGCGTGACCGCCCCGAGCGCCGTCGCCGCCGCCGCGCTGATCAGAACCGTCGTTCGGAGGAAGTCCGAGAACCGCATTGCCGCTCGCGCGTCAATCCGCCACGAGCATCGACAACAGTTGCTGCACGCCCTCGGTCCCGTCGACGACGAAGTCAGCCTCCTCGACGATCTCCTGCGGCCCTTCCTCGGAGCTGACTCCGACGCGGATCGCGCGGGAGATCTCGCCCTCCTGGACCATCTCCACGAGGGCGCGGAAGGCGTCGAGATCGGTGGCATCGTCGCCGACGTACAGGGCGATCTCGACCGGCGTACCGGCGAGGAACGAGCGGATGCCCGCCCCCTTGTCGATCCGGACGGGAGGTCGGACCTCGAGCACCTTTCGGCCCCAATGCGTCCGCAGTCCCGCCGCCGTCGCCCGTTCCGCGATCGTGTCGATCGCCGACCGCGCCGCCTCCTCGTCATGTGCCCCGCGCCAATGGAAGGCGACGATCGGGCCCTTGTCCTCGCGGCGGACGCGGAGCCGGCGCAGCTCGGGCGTGTCGGCCTCGCGGCCGAAATCCTGGATCCGCCGGGCCCAGTCCTCAAGCTCTGGATCAAGCACGGGCTTGGTCCAACCCGCCTTGAGCAGCTCAGCGCCGTGGGAGCCGAGGTACGAGATCGAGCCGATCGAGACCATTGCCCGTGCCTCGGAGGCCTGCCGGCCGCTGACGCAGGCGACGACGCTGTACCGGCGCGACAGCGCGATCAGGAGTTGGCGCGTGCGCTCGGGCACCGCCGCGTCGGACGCATGCTCGACGATCGGCGCCAGCGTGCCATCGATGTCGAGCAACACGGCGGCCCGTGCGGGATCCGCGCGGAGCGGCGCGAGCGCCTCGGTACCAACGACTGACGTCACGGACTTAGTATGCCCTGCCGCTCGCCCCATCGCACGTGCGGGGATTAGGATTTCAGGTTCATGACAGAACAAGGTGACGGCTACACGGTTTCCAGCCTCGACGACATGGGCGAGGGGCCCGGGTTTCGAAAGATCCGCCGCGAGCTCGGCGTGACCGCGTTTGGCATCAACGCGATCGTGCTCCCGCCGCGCTATCAGACCGGTACCCACTACCACGAGGAGCAGGAAGAGACGTACTTCGTCCATCAGGGCCACGTCGAGTTTCGCTTTGGCGACGGCACGCGGCACGTGGTCGGCCCCGGCGGGATGGCGCGCGTCGCCCCGGACACCCACCGCGGGATGATGAACATCGGGGATGATGAGGCGATCGTCGTGATCGCCGGCGGCAAGGACGGCTATGTCGGCCGCGACGGCCAGGCCGTCGGTAAGACTTCGTCGGGCGGTCCGCCCGGCGCTGCTTGACGGTCGGCTCCGGGTCACCACGCCCGGTCCTGCTTCTCCACGGTCAGCCGGGCGCCGCCCGTGACTGGGATCGCGTCATCGCCGCCCTCGGCAGCCGCGCGCGCGCGATTGCGATCGACCGGCCTGGGTGGGACGGCACGTCCCCGGCGCGCGATCTCGCCGGCAACGCCGAGGCCGCGATCGCGGCGCTTGACGGCGCCGGCATCGCGCAGGCGACGGTCGTCGGCCACAGCTTCGGCGCAGCGATCGCCTGCCAGCTGGCCGTCGATCATCCCGGCCGGGTCGCGGGTCTCGTGCTCGTCGCGCCCGCCGCAAACACCGCGTCGCTGTACCGGCTCGATCGGCTCCTCGCCGTGCCGGTGCTCGGGGACCTCGGCAGCCTCGTCGTCGTCGGAGCCCCCGCGCTGGCGCTGCGGACCCGCCCCACCCGCGGACTCATCGCCCGGACGCTCCGCATCTCGGACGAGCATCTGGAAGCGGTCGGCCACGCCTTCGGCAGGCGCAACGCGCTGCGCGCGTTCTCGGTCGAGCAGCGCAGCCTGGTTCGCGACCTCCCGGCGCTTGAGGCGCGCCTGCCGTCGCTCGGGGCACCGACGACAGTGGTGATCGGGACGCGCGATGTCGTGGTCCCGGTCGACTCAGCGCGCCGGTTGGCCGCCACGATCCCGGACGCCGAGCTGGTCGAGATTCCCGGCGCCGGGCACCTGCTTCCGCTGCGCCACGCCGACGAGGTCGCCGACGCGATCGTCCCCCGGAACGTTTGAGGCCGGGCCCACCGGCAGTGCTAAGCGATCAACGTGAAATGGACGGTCACGGCCGTGCCGTTCCGGGTGCCCGATCGCGGCGTCGCCTGCAGCAAATACCTGCCGGGGGCAAGCCGGTGGCCGCGGACACCCGTGAAGCGCACAGTGTTCCGCCCGGCGCGGTCGCTGCGGCTGAAGCTCTCGAGCGCAACGGTCCGCGTGCAGTGCTTCTCGTGCGCGCCGGTCCGGCGCGCGGGGGGCGCGACGCAGCGGCTCGCTCGCACGATCCCACTCCGGTGGGCGAGCACGGTGAACGTGACGCTCCCGGCGAGCGTGTCCGTGTAGCTGATCGTCGTCCCCTCCATCAGGTCGCGCACATGGTGCGTGACGCGCCGGCGCAGCGTGAACTTCGCCGGGGAGAGGCGCAGGCTTCGGATCGCCGGTCGCCGCGTGGGCAAGCCCGCGCCGGGGCCTGAACCCGGACCCACGGGCGACCTGCCGCCACTACTGATGACCGGCGTCTGACCGCCGTTCGGCGTCTCGGTCTCCTGCACGAAGAGCGAGCGGATCGTGTCGGCGCTGAGCGTCTGGCTCCAGACGTTCACGTCGTCGATGGCCCCGCGGAACGAGCGAGACGTGCAGCCGGGGTAATCGCCAATGAAGAAGTCATTGGAGTCGGGGAGGGTGTATTCGAGCGGCCCGCTGCGCGCCGTGCCGTGGCCGACTTCTGAGCCGTCGACGTACAGTCGCACGGTGCTGCCGTCGAACGTCCCCACGGCGAGGTGCCATTGGCCGTCCCAGACGCCCGTGCCGGAGTCGGGCGAACGCACATACGCGGTCCCGCGGCCTGCGGAGATGTAGAACTCGAGCCCGCCCGTGGGACCCGTGTACAGGCCGTAGGAGGCCGCGATGCACCCCGTCGCACCCTTGGCGAGGACGTAGCGGTAGTCGCCGGGGGTGCCATCGCTGCGGACCCAGGCGCTCGCCGTCACCGTGCGCGCCGGCTCCAGGGCCAGATTGTCGGAGATCCTCACCCGCCCTGGGCTGCCGTCGAAGCTGAGCGCCGAGCCAAACCGGCCGGGCACCCAGGCGACACTTCCCTGGATGACGCCGTTGTTGCCGTTACCGGAGCTGTCGGCGACGGTAAGACCAGCGCCCTCGTCGAGGTTCCACTGGCCGGCGGTGCCGGGGGTCACGGCCCCGAACGCCTGGGTTGCAGCGGTCAGCGCACACAGAGTGACCGCCATTGCGAGGACCTTCTTCACGACAACCTCGATACCGCCGGGGCGGCGTCGCTGGACGGAGACGCCTTTCCAAGTGATTAACGAGTGTGCCCACCGCCGGCTTGCGCAGCCCCGACGGCGGAGGAGCCCTGCGTCAGCTCTCCTCGGGTGAGGACTCGGGCACGACCGGGGTCGGCGACTCCTCCGGTGTCGGCACCTCGGCCGGCTCCTCCGGGGCGGCAGGGTGGCCGGGATCAGGGACGGCGGGGGTCACCGGAGCGTCCGGGACGGCCGGCGTCACCGGCTCGGCCGGCTGCGGGACCTCCGCAACGGGGATATTGAGAATCGACATGCCCCATGGGCTACCCGTTTTCGAGCGCCTGCTTCAGCTCGCCGGCCCGCGCCTTGACGAGCATCCCGCGGAGCGCGTCGACGAGCGGCCCACGGATGACCATGCCGAGCATCCGTCCGAGGTCGACGTCGAGCGCGTACGTGGCCCGGGTGTGGCCGTCACCGAGGTCCTCGAGCTCCCAGCTCCCCTCGACCGACTTCATCTCCCCCTTGACCTGGGTCCACGACAGTCGCGTCGGCCCGTCGTAGGTGAAGCGGACCGTCGACTTGATCGTCCTCACCTTCGCGTCCGAGGAGGACTCGACGAGGACCGCGCGACCCTCGGAATCACGCTCGATCGCCTCGATGTCCTTGAGCCCACCTTGCCATTGCGGCGCCTTCTCCACGTCCTCGACGAGCTTCCAAACCTCGTCGAGAGGTGCATTGATTTCCGCCGTCGAGCTACCACTCAGGCTTCCCATGTGCGTCCGCCTCCATGTTCTGAACCGTCGTCATCGTGCGTTTGACGGCTAACCTAGCCGACGCAGCCACGCGCGCGCACGACCGCGCGACGCGATCGATTTGGAGGCACACCAATGGCACTCAACACACCGGTAGTTCTGGACCGCCAACGGATCCAGGAACTGATCGAACGCGAGTCCCGCCAGCTTGACCAGCGCACCCAGGGATCGGCCGAGATGTACCGCCGAGCCCGTCAGTCCTTGAGCGGCGGCGTCTCCTCCTCCTATCAGCTCCGGGATCCGTGGCCGATCTACCTGACGACGGGTGAGGGACCGGTCGTCTTCGACGTCGACGGCAATCGCATGTGGGACTTCCACAACGGCTTCGGCTCGATGGTCCAGGGGCACGCCCACCCCGCGATCGTCAAGGCGGTGAGCGACCGCGTCGCCGAGGGCACGCATTTCGCCGCGACGACCGAGGACGGCGTCGTCGTCGCCGAGGAGCTCCAGCGCCGCTGGGGCCTTGCGCGCTGGCGCTACGTCAACTCCGGATCCGAAGCGACGATGGATGCGATCCGGATCGCGCGCGGGCTCACCGGCCGCGACACGATCATGAAGATCTTCGGCTCCTACCACGGCCATCACGACGGCGTCATGGTGTCGATCGGCGTCGAGTACGACCGCATCGGTGACCGTGAGAACTACGAGTCGCTCCCCTACGGCGCCGGCATCCCCAAGGCGGTGACCGATCTCACGATCGCCGTTCCGTTCAACGACGCCGGGGCGATGGAGCGCCGAATCGAGAGGCTCGACGCCGAAGGCCGCAAGCCCGCCTGCGTGATCATGGAGGCGGCGATGATGAACCTCGGGGTCGTGCTTCCCGAGCCCGGCTACCTCGAGGCGGTCCGCGACATCACCAGTCGCCACGGGATCGTTCTCATCTTCGACGAGGTCAAGACCGGCCTCGCGATTGCCGCGGGCGGCGCGGCCGAGCGGTTCGGCGTGAGCCCGGATATGGTCACGCTCGCCAAGACCCTTGGTGGTGGGCTGCCGGCGGGCGCGATCGGCGGCACCGAGGAGGCGATGAGCGCCGTCGAGGACGGTTCGGTGTACCAGGTCGGTACCTACAACGGCAACCCGCTCGGGATGGCGGCCGCCCGCGCGAGCCTGCTCGAGATCCTCACCCCCGAGGCCTACGAGCACCTCGACGCGCTCAACGACCGGATCGTGGCCGGCTGCACGGGCGTGATCGACCGCTACAACCTGCCTGGCTACGCCGTCGGCGCGGGCGCGAAGGGCTGCGTGACGTTCTCGACGACCAAGGTCGTCGACTACGAGACGTTCAAGGCCAACCAGGATGTCGACGTCACCGAGCTCGCCTGGCTCTACAACATGAACCGCGGCATCTTCATGACGCCAGGTCGTGAGGAGGAGTGGACGCTCTCGGTGACCCACACCAACGAAGCGATCGACGCGTACGTCGCCGCGTTCGACGAGATGGCTCGCGAGCTGACGGAGTAGCGCTCAGCGGCCGACGACGACGACAAACGACGCGTGGACCGGATGCAGCGTGACCGTGACCACCCAGCGGGCCCGGCTGAGCCGGCCGCTGAAAGTGAACCGCGAGCCACCGCCGTACGCGCGCAGCCGGACACGATGTCCGGGCGCGACGGCGGTGGCGTGCGGTCGTCCGGTCCCACTGGCAACCGTCACCGTGAATGAGACGGTGCGGGCCGACACGCGAGCGCGGCCGACGTGCAGGGCCGGGGAGTGGTGAACGGCGCTGCCGACCGGTCCGATCGACGCGCTGTAGGCGTCGACCGTCCCCATCCGAACCCGTGCCCGGAGGTACGTGCCCGTGTAGGCAGCGCCGATCGTGAAGCTGGCGCCGCGGGCGCTGGGGATCGTCACCCATCCCGTGCGTCCGTTCGCTGAGTACTGCCACGCGTAGTCGATCGTTCCCGCCATCGACCAGCGGCCCGCGCTCACGCGCAGCGTCAAGCCGACGCGCGCGGTGCCGGCGATCGCCGGCCGAACCGTGTTGACCGGCACCGGAACGGTGATCGGACCGAACGGGGAGGAGATGGCGGTTGACGCGCCGACCGCGTTCGTCGCGATGACGCGAACCCGCAGATAGCTGCCGGCGTCGTCGGCACCGATCGTGTAGCTCGCCCCGTGCGCGCCGGGGATGGTCACCCAGCCCGACTCGCCGTCGGCGGAGTACTGCCAGGCGTACGCGTAGCTACTCGGCGCCGGAACCCACGTGCCAGCGGTCGCGCTGATCGTCGCCCCGACCCTCGGGGAGCCGGAGATGACCGGCGAAGACGCGACCTGCGGTGGCCCCGACGCGATCGGCCCGAACGCTGCGGACGTCGCGCTCGCCTGGCCGAAACTGTTGGTCTCGGTCACGATGACGTGGAGATAGGTCCCGAGGTCGGCGGCCTGGGTGGAGTACGAGAGTCCCGTCGCGCCGATATCCGACCAGTTCGCGCCGTCCGTCGATCGTTGCCAGCGGATCGCCGTGGAGGTGCCCCCCGGCGACCAGGTGCCGAGGCTCGTCGTCAGCGTCCCGCCGTCGAGTCCGCTGCCAGTGATGACCGGGGCGCCGGTGTTGACCGGCGCCGTCGTCGCCGGCGCGGAGCCGGTGAGCTGCCCGACCGCAACCGCGTCGAGCGCGTATTGGTTGACGAACGACCACGAAAGCGTCGCGAAGCCGCTGTCGCCCCAACTGGTCCCCCACGAGTTCTCGATCCGGACGCCGGTCGAGTCGTAGCCGAGCACGGTGACAGCATGCCCGCCGTCATAGGCGCCGCCGATGCCCGAGTAGAAGCCGTGATTGGCCGAATTCAGGTACATGAAGTTCTCGTAGACCGGGATGCCGATCACGACCGGCTCACCCGCTGCCACGGCCGCCTCGATCGACTGCTGGGTCACGGTGGAGCTCGCGCTTTGACCCAGGGCCAGCTCCTGGTAGCCGCTGACCTTCCAGTTCGCGGCGTTGATCGTCTCCGAAGCCGTTGGCTGGTCCTGGTAGTCGGTCGGACCCTGCCAGTAGTCGGCCGAGCTGTCGACGCCCTGGCTCTTGGCGATGTCGAGGTGGCCCTCGATCGACGTCCCGACGTTCTGCCCATGGGTCACCTGGGAGTACGTGTACATCGGGGCGAGCACACCGCCGGCGATCCCGAGCCGGTTCTCCCAGTAGCCGAGCGCGGTGTAGTCGGTGGCCCACGCGGCGCAGGAGTTGACCGCCTCCTGGTTACCGACCGGCGGAGCGTACGGCGTCAGGTCGGCACTCCCCGGAGGGGTGGTGGTGGCGAAGCGGATCACGCTCGGGGCCTTGCTCGGCGCCCGCGCCGGCTCGAGAAGACCCATGCCGTGCCTCGACGCGGCCGGTGCTTGGGACGGCATGGCGCCGCAGGCCGCAACCGCGGACAGCAATACACCGGTCCACAAACGGAGACCCGCAGAAAGTCGGCATCCGTGCCACATATGTGTTCACAAACGGGACCGAGTGCCCGGAAGATGAGCCCTGCTCGCCTTTCTCGGCTGATGGTCGAGCCGCGCCACGTACGGGCCGCAATTCCGGCCATGCGGGAAGATGACGTGATGCGAGAGTCGGTGATCAAGCCGATCGAAGGGGCGACCGTGACCGTGCGCGGCGAGACGTCCCTGCGCGCCGATCCGGACGAGGCGCTGCTCTGGATCACGCTCAACGAGGTCGGGAGCACGTCGGGCAAAGCGCTCGCCGACGTCGGTCGCCGGACCGAGGCGCTCCTCAAGTTGCTCGACGAGCTCGATGTCGCTAAAGAGGACCGCTCGACCTCCGGCGTCTCGGTCGCCGAGGAGTTCGACGCCGCGCAGTCACGCGGGCGCCGGTCGCTCGGTCACCGGGCCACCGCCGCGGTTGCCCTGCTCCTCGCGGACGCGGACGTCATCAGCCGGGTCATTTCGCGTGCCGTCGAAGAGCTCCAGGCCTCGATCGTTGGGCCGCGCTGGTTCGTTTCGCCGGCCCACCCGGTCCGGCTCGAGGCCGCTCGGCTCGCCGCGGCCGATGCCCAGCGCAAGGCCGACGCCTACGCCTCCGGAATGAATGCCGAGCTCGGCGCGCTCATCACGATGGTGGAGCCGGAACGACCGGGTGGCTCGACATCCCGACTCAGCCGCTTCGAGCCGACGCCGACCGGAGCGCCCGATAGCCCGCAGATCCCGATCGAGGCCGGCCAGATCGAGGTGACCGCGGCGATCGACGCCACGTTTGAGTTGCGGCCTCGCGCGTGACCGGTTAGCGCCACCAGGGGCGCGCCCGGATCCGCGCGACGTGCGCGGCCGGATCAATCAGTACCTCGAGATGATCGACGAGCTGGCTGAGGTACTGCTCGAGCCAAATCGTTCGCCGATAGCGCCCGGGTGGTGGTTCACCGCACTCGAGCGCCGGGACGCCCAGGCGAGGATCCGCGCCAGGGCGGGGGGCATCGACGCTCGCAGCGAGCTCGAAATACCAAGCGCAGAGCTCATCGGCCTGTCGCATGACCGTCCCGAGAGGTTGCCCGTGGAGGGTCGCCCAGCCCTGCGGCAGCCCGGCGACGGTATGGGCCGTGAGCCGGAGGCGCAGGGTTCCGCCGATCAGGCGCCACAACTCCTCCTTCTCAATGTGCTTGGTGCCCTGCTCGGCGAGGAACCCGCGCAGCGCATCGTCGAGGCGCCGCGCGGTGACAAACGCGACCTCGCCCGCCTGCGGCGCCTCGGTGCGGCGCCCGCAGACCCAGTCGATCGCCTCCCGCAAGTAGGTCGCGCCGCTGCGGAACGCGTCGGCCAGATCGTTGCCGACGACCGGGGCCGTCCCCCGCGGCCAGAACAGGACGCCGACCGCCAGGCTGACCCCGCATCCGATCGCGACATCGAGGATCCGGAGCTCTCCGATCTTCCAGCCGACCGGATTCAGCAGGTTGAAGAGCACGACCACGGTGACCGTGAACGCGCCCTGACCGACCGCGAACGGCAGCGTACCCGGGGCGTACGCCGCGACCAGCACGGCGATCGGGAGAGTGACCCACAGGGCCGCGGTGGAAGTTCCAATCGCGAGCAGCAGGATCGCGCCGACGACGAACCCGAGTGCGGTGCCGAGGAGGCCGCGCAGCGCGGTTGCCCCCGTCGCCGCGGCACTCGTGCGGAGTACCGACAGGGTCCCGAGGACGACCCAGAACCCGTGCTGGACCGAGCTCGCGTCGGCGATCGCGACCGCCGCCGCCAGCGCGAGCGCCCCGCGCAGGCTCGAGACGAACCACACCGAGCGGACGGTCGCGTGGTGGGTCGCGACGCGCGCGTACGCCGTGAGCTGGCCCCCGCGGCCGACTGGCTGCTGGGCCGCGCCGGCGAACCACCGGGCCTCGGCCTCCTCGATCCATTGCGGGTCGACGAGCTTGGCCGCCGTCAGAGCATCCGCGCCGATGCCGAGGATCGTCATCGCGATCGTGTGCGTGTGGAACGAGAGCCGGGCGGCATCCTCGTACCCCGCACTGTCGAGCGGCACTTGCCGAACCCATTCGAGCGTCGCCATGCGCTGCGCCTCCAGCCCCTCGAGGTCGGGTGCCTTCCGCCCGCCGCTGAACAGCCGCCCGGCGTCCCGCAGCGTCGTGGCCGACTTCTGCAGCAGATCACGTTCCGGCGCCGCCGCCGACTGCAGATCGCCCCGAGCGCGTGCGGTATCGGCAACGAGCTGGGTCAACCACTCGAGCAGGTCGGCCGCGTTGGCGAGGGCCTGGTCACGAATCGCGAGACCGGTCGGCCGGAACGCCGTCGCCGTGAAGACACCGAGCACGGCGTTCTTCGCGTCGAGGCACCGTCGCAGCAGCTGGTCGGTCTCCTCGCCCGCGAGCATCGCCTCAAGCTCATCGGCAAGCGTGTCGCCGAGCGCTGTCACGGCTCCACGCAGGCGGTCGGCGGTCTGCGGGTTCGGGAGAACGAGCACCGCTGCCGTCCCCACGATTGACGCGAGCCACCATCCGGCGAGGCGGTCTCCAACCATCGACATCGTGCCCGGGGAGGCCGCCGGAAGCACGTAGGCCAGCAGCGCGCCGGTGACACCGGAGGCCGCGTTCGGGCCGGTGACACCGGCGAAGAACACGACGAACGCAACCGCAAAGGTGACGAGGCCACCGGCGAGCGCCGAGGAGTTGACGGCCGTGCCGATGATGAGCAGCACGCTGCCAACGAGGGCGAGGCCGAGGTGCGCGGTGACCTTGTCGCGGGTCGTGCCCCCGAAGGTGACGAGCACGAGCGTCGCGAACGTTCCGAAGCTCGCAAACAACGCGATCTGGAGGTTGCCCAACCCCTCGAGGGTGATGGCAAACAGCGTCGGCATGACGACGGCGGCGCGGATCGCGCGGCGCACGGCAGCGGCGCTCGCCCACGCCCGCCAGCTGCCCGGCGTGCTGGTCTCCCTCCACCGTTGCCTCAGCGTCGCCACCGAGAGCACGCCGACACCGCTCGACACAGCGCGGAGTCTATTCCCCACCTGATTGACTAACTCACACGTGGAGCGGGAATTCGACACGGTCGTGATTGGGGCCGGCCCGGCCGGGGAGGTCGCGGCCGGACGGCTCGTGGGCCGGAGCGACAAGCGCGTGGCGGTCATCGAGGGCCATCTGATCGGCGGAGAGTGCTCGTTCTATGCGTGCATGCCGTCGAAGGCGCTGCTTCGACCACCGGAGGCACTGCACGAAACGCTGCGCGTGGCCGGCGCTGCCGAGGCGGTGACCGGCTCGATCGATGTCGCGGCGGTGCTCGCGCGGCGCGACGAGGTGATTCGGCACCTCGACGACTCCGCGCAGGTGCCGTGGCTCTCGGACCGGGGCGTCGAGATCGTCCGCGGCTGGGGCCGCCTCGACGGCGAACGGCGCGTTCGGGTCGGCGACGACGTGCTCGTCGCAAAGGACGCGGTCGTGATCGCGGTCGGGAGCGCCGCGCTGTTTCCGCCGATTCCGGGCCTTGCCGAGATCGGTGCCTGGTCGAACCGCGAGCTGACGACCGCCTCGCAGGTGCCACCCCGGTTGCTCATTCTCGGTGGCGGGATCGTCGGCGTCGAGATGGCACAAGCGTGGGCGTGGTACGGCGCCTCGGTCACGATCGTCGAGGCCGTCGACCGCCTCATCTCCCGCGAGGAGCCGCTGGCCTCGGACGCCGTCCAGGAGGCACTCGAGCGCGCTGGCGTCGTCGTCGAGCTCGGGGCCAAGGTGATCAGGGCACGCCGGGAAGACGACGAAATCGCGCTCGAGCTCAACGACGGCCGCTCGCTGCGCGGCAGTCATCTGCTCGTCGCCGTCGGCCGCCGAGCGCTCACCGACCAGCTCGGGCTCGAGACCATCGGGCTCGACGGCGGCGGCGAACTGGAAGTCGACGATCACATGCGGGTTGCCGGCCTGCCGTGGCTGTACGCGGTCGGGGATGTGAATGGGCGCTCGCTGCTGACCCATTCCGGCAAGTACCAGGCACGGGTCGCCGTCGACTGCATCCTCGGTGAGGACGCCGTCGCCTGGGCGGACCGCGAGCACTCGCCCCGCGTGGTGTTCACCGAGCCGAGCGTCGCCGCGGTCGGCCTGACCGAACGGGCGGCCCGCGACCGCGGACTCGACGTCGCCGTGTTCGACTTCGACACGAGCGGCACGGCCGGCGCGAGCTTCTACGGTCGCGGCACGCCCGGTACGACCCGGTTCATCGTCGACCTCTCCCGGGAGGTGCTCGTGGGGGTGACGTTCGTCGGAGCCGACGTTCAGGACTTCGTGCAGGCCGCCACGCTCGCGGTCGTCGCCGAGGTCCCGGTGCCCGTACTTGCGCACGTCATCTCGCCCTTCCCGACCCGGAGTGAGCTCTGGCTGAAGTTCATCGAGGCCTACGAGAAGGATCGCGGGCGTTCGGTGCACTCCACCGCCGCGGCGACCCGCTGAGAATCCGCTGAGGAATCTCGGCCGTTCGGCCGATAACAAACGGTGTGATCGACAATCGGCGCGTCTTCATCCTGCTCGTTGCCGCGATCGCCGTGCTCGGCGCGATTCTCGTCGGCGAGATGAATCATGAGCCCTCACAATCGCTGCGAGTGACCTCTGGCTCAATGCGCCCCACTCTCGCCGTCGGGCGAGTGTTCCCGCTCGACACCACCGCGTACCGGTCCTCAGCTCCACGGATCGGCGACATCGTCGCGTTCCACGCCCCAGAGGGAGCGATGCCGGACACGCCGGTGTGCGGCGTGTCGCGGCCGGCGGGAAGCGTCTGCCCGGAGCCGACGCCGAACCGGAGCGACGAGATCTTCGTCAAGCGCATCGTGGCCGGCCCCGGTGACACGGTGGCGGTGCTCGGCGGCATCGTGGTGCGCAACGGTGTCACCCAACACGAGCCCTACATCGCGGCCTGCGGCGCCAGCCAGGAATGCAACTTTCCGACGCCGATCCAGATCCCGAGCGGCGAGTGGTTCGTGATGGGCGATGACCGCGGCGCGTCAAACGACAGCCGTAATTGGGGACCGGTACCGGCCGCGTGGATCATGGGCCGCGTCAAGGTCAGTCGCTGACCATCCGCAACGCGGCACAGAACGGGGCTTCGCCGCGGAAGCCGCTGTGGCGGGCACCCGCGCCGGCGCGAGCCGCTCAGTGCAGGCGATGCGTCGGTCCGTCGGGGCTGCGCAGCAGCGAGTCCCGGATCGCGCGGACGACCGGGCTCGCCGGATGACACGTGAGGATGAGTCCGGACGGAAGCCACAGCAGCGTCGACAGCGCCGGCGAGAGGACGCCGCTCGCTCCGAGAAGCAATGAGCCGGCGGCAAGCGCAAACAGTGTCGTTCGAAATCCGCTCATGAGCACGTCTTCGGCAACGCGCGCGCTAACTGAAGATCCGGAGCTGTGTGTCTAGTCGGTGGGGCGACTAGTGCGGCGTTCCGAAAGTCCCTTTAGTGAGCTGGCGGGTGGCTGGGCGTGGCTGCGACCGGTCGTTCCAACAGCAGGTACTGGTGGTACCTGCGTTGGGACGGCTGGTCGCAGGCGCGTCCGGACGCCGCCAGATCGCAAAGGGATTTCGAGAACGGTGCACTAGCCGTATCCGGCGGCCACGAGCAGGTCTCGCCAGTCAAGCAGGGCGAGCTCGACCGCCTCCCCCAGCTTCCCCAGGTCACCGGCGGCGACGCTGAGCGCGGCCACCTCGACACGGTCCCCCTCGCTCACCTCACGCCAAACCGCCAGTTCGGCGGGGATCCGCTCGATCAGTAACCGAGCCGCAGCGCGATCTTCAGCGGCGGGGAACTCCCGGTCGAGGCGTTCTCGGACCTGTGGCGTGATCACCTCAGAACGCCGGGCCGAGCGCGCTGAGATTGATCCTGCCGTGACACGGAGCGTACGGCCGTCCGCGAGATCCGACCCGGAGGATGACCGAGGCCCGTGTGCCCGGCGGCGTGACCCGGACCCGACGCGCCCGCGGCGCGTTGCACCGGGTCGACGTGGCGAGCGCCCACGTCGCCTCGTCCGGGTCCAGGGCGACCGAGTCGGAGCTGCCCACGTGGCGCAGGGTCAGGCGCAGACGGTGGCCGCGCCCATCGAACAGCCGCAGGCCCGGGAATCCGGTCATGCGACACACGGCGTCCGATCGGTTCGTGAACGTCAGCGTGAGGACGTCCCCGCCCACGTCGCGGGCGACGGGGTCCGCGGCGACGCGGAGCTGGCGGCCGGTGCACGTGCGGATGACGCCGAGGCGCGCGAGTTCGCTCGTGAGGGTGGGATAGTCGTTGAGCAGTGGCCCGGTGCGACCGCCGACGCTGAGCGTGATCGAGGCGCACCCGGTCGGATTCTCGACCACACCGGCGAGGACGCTGCCGTCAGCCGCCCGGAACGTCACCCGCAGCAACTCGTAGCGACCGCCCGGACATGCGACGGCGCCCGGCTGAACGAGATCCAGGCCGTTGATGAAGGCGACAACGCGTTGAACGACGACGCCGGTGACGGTGCGCGGGGCGGACACGCGGCCGGAGCGGCCGGATGCCGTGCTGCCCTGTGCCGTGAACGTGATCGACCGTGTCGTGTCCGGAATCTGCTCCCATGCCGGACGCGGGGTCAGCCAGACTGCCTCGCCGTCCGTCCGCACGCCGGTGCTCCCGTCTGCAAGGGGGACAAGCGTGATCGAGATGACCCGTTGAGTCAGGACGCCGCGGATCGACCCGAAACTGAACGTCTCAACCTCCAGACCGGTCGAGCCGCTCGCCGACGTCTCGAGTCTCGCGCCGGCCGGAAGGTGCTTCTCGAAATAGGTCAGGACATCCGCCGGCCTGGCGGCCGTCGTCCACCACGCTCCGGCATCAACCAGATTCGGTGTCGCCTCGTCGTAGCCGGGCTGGGCGAGCTGTCCATGGTCCCCGGAGGGCTCGGTCTGGGAACTCGCCGTCCCCGGTGGCAGCTGGATCAGCGACAACAGCCGCGACGCCTCGCTCTGAGCCACCGCGCGGTTGGTGCTCGCATCCGCCGCGCCACTCCTCGCCACCCAACCACCGGCCAGGATGCCGACCGCGACGATCACGGCCACGACGGCCGCTCCCCGGTGTCGCCGTCGGTTCACGTGCTCGAGCATACGTTCCCCTTAGGGCGTCTCGTTCGGTGTGATCGCGAGCGCGACCTCGCTTCCGCTCCTCGTGCGCCCGCGCAAGCGCTGAACCGCCCAGTAGATCGGCATGATGAGCATCCGGTCGATCCGGTACTTGTGGCTCACCAGGCCGCGCACGTGCTCGACATCGGCGTCGGGGAGGATCTCGGCGGTCGCCGACACCGCCGGCCCGCTGGTCCGCCCCGACGCGCCGCAGGGCGCGACCGTGACATGCGGGTTTCGCCGGATGCGGCGGACCTTGAACGACTCGCCGCCGGTCTGGACGAGCAGCCGCCCGTCCTCAGCGACGAACCACACCGGGGTCGCGACGCCGGTGCCGTCGCGCTTGAAGCTCGTCAGGCTCACGTACTTGCCGCGGAATCGCTCCTCCACATCTGACATATCGCTCCTTTCCGACCCCACCCTGGACCCACGGCCCGGATTGCGCATCCGGCACCTCTACGGCACGGAGGTTGGCGCAGACTACGGATCACGCCGGCTCAAGATGGACCACCTCGAACGCGAACCGCTCCGCGAGCCGGTTGGCGACGAGCGAACGATGGCACGCCCGCGCCGTCGCCTCGACGCACAACAGCGCGCCGACTCCCTGAACCGGAAGCCGTCGGACGAACGGCTCGAGCGGAACGACATCGAGGATGTCCTCGGTGAACCGGCGGATGTACTCGGGCGCGAGCTCCACACGTGAGCGCTTGCCGACGCCTTGCCGATCGTCCTCGGCGTACTGGAGGTGGCGGAGCTCGGTCGTCGGGGCGAGCTCCGGGTGGTACTCGTAGGCAATGCCGGCGCGGGCGAGCCGCGCCTGCAGCCGCTGGGCGTTGGCCCAGGCGTACCGGGTGCCGCGCACGCCACGACGTTGGCGAATATCGATCAGCTTGCTGACGTTGGCGTCGTCGAGCGTCTCGATGAAGCTCTCGGCGTCGAACTCGTACACGCCGATCGTGGCGATGCGCGGCATCAGACCATTGTTGCGTCAGATGGCTCTCAGAACGACTTGTACTTTCCGTTGCCGATCACGAACCCGTGGTTGTCGCCGTTGAAGCAGAGCACGGTGCCCTTGGCGACGTTGCAGGTGACGCCGATCGAGCTCCACAGGGTGCCGTTGGAGAGCGTCTTGACGCTGCTGCCAACCCACGACGCCTGGCTGATCGCGACGAGCTGTGCCGGGCCCGTGGCACCGATCTGGACGAACGGGTCCCCGACCGGGCTCTTGGTCTTCGGAATGCCCTTGGCGCTGCAGAGCACGAGCGTCGCGGGCTTCTTCGCAGCGTGGATCTTCAGGCCGCAGGTAACGGTCTTCTTCGGGTTCTGGAACAGCTGCGTGTGCGACGTCCCCGCAAGCGCGGCGGCGGGCACTGCGGCTACGGCAACCACGCTCAGCGCGGCAACAGCACGTGACCTGGTCAAATCGGTCCCCTTTCGGTTTGCGTCGGGCCGCGGACAGATCCGCGGTAGATCGGAAGGTTCGACGCAAAGGCGGCGCGATCCTACTGTCAAAAGGCCCCGTAACGTCTCCGCAACTCATATTGTTCACCGCTCACGCTGACGTCGAATCCCTGCTGAGGGGAGACGCAATGCCGGAACCGAGAGAGAGGACGTACCGGGCAACGCGTTGCCTGGGTGCGGTTGTGCTCAGCATCGCTGCGCTGCCGGCGGCCGCGCCCGCGGCCACACTCAGCGGGCGCGTCCTCAGCGCGGGCCGCGCGTTGCGAGCGACACGGATCTCATTGTTTGCGACGGCGACCGGCGCTGGCCAACCAACACGGCTGGCCGTCGGTGCTACCAGCCGCGCGGGCGCGTTCACCATCCGTTTCGCCCAACCTCGTGGGCCCGGGCGCATCCTGTACGTCCTCGCCGGCCCCGATGGGGCCAGCCGCCTCGCGGCGGTGGTCGGGGCGGCGCGCTCACGGAATCACGTC
The DNA here is from genome assembly GCA_963850335.1 of uncultured Solirubrobacterales bacterium. Taxonomy (GTDB): domain Bacteria; phylum Actinomycetota; class Thermoleophilia; order Solirubrobacterales; family Solirubrobacteraceae; genus Palsa-465. The sequence goes on from CAWKKY010000010.1 coordinate 288,937, forward strand.
GTCGTCAACGAGCGCACGACGGTGGCGATGGCTTTCGGGCTCGCCCAATTCATCGTGGGCAAGGGTGCGGTGCGCGGCACTCTCCCGGGCATCCCGAACGCTGCCGGAATGGCGGCCAACCTCGCGGGCGCGCGCACCGGGCGCCTCGGCACCGTGCTCGCGACCCGCCCGAACGGCGCCCAGACCTCCACCCTCCGCACGTTCAACTCGCTCGCGAACCTGATCGTCCCGTGCGCCGGGAGCGGCCGGTGCACGCCGCTGTTCCGTGCCGCCCGCGACCCGCGCGGCCCGACCCCGACGAGCACGCTCGTGGCGCTCGCCGATGTCGCCCGGAACCCGTGGCACAACGCGGCGCGCCTGTTCGCCCTCACCCGCGCCGGCGGCCAGCCGTACACCCCAGCCCTGTCGCCCGCACAGCGCCCCACGGCGTGGACCCTCGCCCTGCGCTTCGACGGTGACGGCGCGACATTGAACGGCCCGGGGAACATGGCGATCGACGCCCGCGGCAACATCTGGGTGACCGGCAACTACACGTACAGCCGCAATCCGCTGGCGCCCGTCTGCGGCAGTCCCTACGTGTTCAAGTTCACGCCCACGGGGCGATACGCCAGCGGATCGCCGTTCAGCGGCGGCGGACTGAGCGGCGCCGGATTTGGGATCACGCTCGATCCGCACGGCAACGTGTGGGTGGGCAATTTCGGTTTCGCCTCGACGTCGTGCCCGAGCCCGCCTCCCCATAACAGCGTCTCCGAGTTCACCTCCACGGGGCGGGCGCTCTCACCGAACCGAACCCTTGCGCATCCGGGTGGCTACACGATCGGCGGCATCAGCTGGCCCCAGGGGACGGTCTCTGACCGGACCGGCAACATCTGGATCGCTAACTGCGGCAACAACTCTGTGACCCGGTACGCCGGCGGCAATCCGCGATCGTTCACCCAGCTGAGCAACCTCGGGATCACGAAGCCGTTCGACATCGCGTTCAACGGCCGCGGCCAGGCATACGTGACCGGGAACGGCAGCAGCGGGGTGGCGATCCTGCAGCCCAACGGCACGCCCGCCCCGGGCTCCCCGATCACGTCGGGCGGGATCGACAAGCCGCTCGGCATCGCGGCCGACACGCACGGGAACATGTGGGTCTCCAACTCGCGTCTTCTCGACGTCCCGTGTCCGGGGATGACTGTGGTGCCGCCGACGCAGCGAGGCTCGATCACGTTGATCACGAGCACCGGCCATGTGGCCCGCCCGGCTCCGTTCACAGGCGGCGGGCTGGTTCTTCCCTGGGGCGTCGCGGTCGACGGGCACAACAACGTCTGGGTCGCGAACTTCGGCCATCAGCGGCTGTCGGAGTTCTGTGGCGTCGACGCCACCGCCTGCCCGCCCGGTGACCGCACCGGCAGCCCGATCTCCCCGTCGTCCGGCTATGCGTTTGACGGCCTGACGAGAAACACCGGCGTTCAGATCGACCCGTCCGGCAACGCTTGGGTGGCCAACAACTGGAAGAACAAGCCGGTCCCGGACGCCAACCCCGGCGGCTATGAAATCGTCGCGTTCGTCGGCGTCGCCGGACCGGTCCGGACGCCGCTCATCGGGCCGCCGCGGACGCCCTAGCGCCATCAACGGCGCCGCCGGGGATGTCGTCGATGATCCGCGCCCCGCGCCCGCGGGTGAAGAAGCTCACCGCCCAGCGGATCAGGACGATCAACCGGTTCTGGAAGCCACTGAGGTAGTAGAGGTGAACGGTGAGCCAGACGACCCAGGCGAGGGTCCCGCTCAGCCGGATGAACCGCAGGTCGGCGACCGCCGAGCGACGGCCGATCGTCGCCAGGTTGCCCTTGTCGTGGTACCGGAACGGCTGCCACCGCTCGCCCGTGATGCGGCGTTTGATCAGCTCCGCCGCGTAACGGCCCTGCTGGATCGCCACCGGCGCGACACCGGGCAGCGCCTCCGCCTTACCGTCGGCGCCCCGGACACGAACCATGTCGCCGAGCACGACGACCTCCGGATGGCCCGGCAGCGTCAGGTCGCGCTCCACCGTCACCCGGCCCGCGGTATCGAGCTCCGCACCGCTGCGCTCCGCGATGTGACGCCCGAGACCTGAGGCGGTGACGCCGGCGGCCCACACGACGGTGCCGACCGGGATCGTCTCCGGCGAGCCGGTCGGTTTCCCGACGGTCACCGCTCCCGCATCGATCCCGACCACCGGGCTGTTCAAGTGCACGGTCACCCCAAGCCGCTCGAGCGCGCGCTGCGCCCGTGCGGACAGCGAGCGCGGGAACGCCGGGAGCACGCGGTCGCCCGCCTCGAGGAGCAGGATCCGAGCGCATCGCGGGTCGATGACGCGAAAGTCACGGCGGAGCGTGTCGATCGAGAGCTCAGCGATCTGACCGGCCATCTCAACCCCGGTCGGACCGGCACCGACAATGACGAACGTCAGCTCACGCTCGCGCGCCTCCTCGTCGGGGTCGAGCTCGGCGCGCTCGAACGCCCGCAGTAGTTGCGTCCGGACCGAGATCGCGCTCTCCAGCGACTTGACCTCGGCGGCGAATGCTCGCCACGGCTCGTGTCCGAAGTAGGAGTAGCTCGAGCCGGTCGAGACGATCAGGGTGTCGTACGGCACCACCGGCGGCGCAGCAACCCCACGCGTCGACGTCAGCGACACGGTGCGTCCCTCGAGATCGACATCGGTGACGTTCGCGAGGATCACGCGGACGTTCTCATCCCGCGCGAACATCGCCCGCAGCGGATACGCGATCTCCCCCGGCGACAGCGCCCCGGTGGCGACCTGGTAGGTCAGCGGTTGGAACAGATGGAAGTTGCGCCGGTCAATGAGCGTGATCTCGACCGGAAGACGCCGGAGCCGCTGGACCGCCCGGAGGCCGCCGAAGCCACCTCCGACGACGACCACCCGGTGCGGCGCCGCCGCCGGTGTCGGTTCGCCCTGCACGTTCACGATCCGGATCGCTGCGCATCCATGACCGGCAGTGTGAGGTCTCGACGCCGCGCACACAAGACCCCGAGGTTCCGATAGGCCCAGCGCCCAGCGACGAGCTGCGGACTACGTGGCGCCGAAGTGGCGCTTGGTGTCGGTGAACAGGCTCTTGGTGACGAGCCCGTTGATCGGGTTGCCGGGCTTGGCGGCCGGCGGAACCTCGCTGGCGACGGTCCAGGTGAACCGACTGGTGGTGGGCGAGGTCTCCTCGACGAGGTAGTCCTCGGCGAAGCGGCGGAACAGCGGCATGCTCGCCTCGCTGACGTAGAACGACTTGCGCCGTCCCTCCTCCCAGATGAAGTACTGCTCCTTGAGGACGAGCGCTCCGAGCGGGGTCTTCACGGTCCGGGTCGTGCCGACGCCGAACGGGCGGGGCGAGGTCCAGGTGACGCTCGCAAGCGCGCGACACCAGCTGAGCGTGCCGTCGGCGGTGAGTGCCGACCACACCCGCTCCGCGGGGTGCGGGATTTCGAACACGCCCACCTGGCGGTTCGGCGCCGAGGCAAGAAACGCCTCGTCACATGCGCTGAGCTTGAAGAAGGGCCGTGCCATTGCGCGCGGACATTATCGGGACGCCGGTCGGCTCGCGTTTCGAGGGACCGAGCGTTATCGAACCGGCATCGCGCGGGTACCGTTGGCGTCATGAACGTGATGCCACATTTCGTCGTCTCCGACGCCGCCGAGGCGGCCGCTTGGTACCGCCGCGCGTTCGGTGCCGAGGAGCTCTCCCGCGTCCCCTCCCCAACGGAGCAGTCATGACGGTCGCGCTACGGATCGGTGAGTCCGAGATGCACATCGCCAGCGAATTCCCGGATGCCGGGGTCCTCTCGCCGATCTCGATCGGCGGCACCGCGACTGTCCTCCAGATCACCACCGACGATGCCGACTCCCTGTGGGAGCAGGCACTCGCCGCCGGTGCGGCCGTCCTTCACCCGATCGCGGATCAGTTCTGGGGTGACCGCCAGGGCCAGCTCACCGACCCGTTCGGACATCGTTGGAACGTCGCTCAGCACATTCGCGACCTCTCGCCAGAGGAGATCGCGGCCGCGGCGGCGGAGCGCTTCGGCGGCTGAGCCCCGTACGCGGCCGCGAACCCTTGCCGCCACGTCGGGTAGCGCGGCGTCCAGCCGAGCTCCCGCTTGGCCTTGGCGTTGGAGGCGCCACGGGCCTCGGTCGCGTTGATCACGTTCCCCTCGCCCGCGATCAGATGTGCGAGCCACCGCGGGAAACGGCGTGGGGCCTTGGCGCCGACCGCATCGGCGAGGACCGGCAGCCAGTCCCGGATCGGGGCGGGCTCGTCGTCGACGATGTTGTACACGCCGCGCGCGTCGTGCTCCAGCGCAAGCACCGTGGCGGCGGCCGCATCGGCGACGTGGATGAACGACATGTACCCGCCACCGTCGCCGACGATCGGGAACATTCGCTTGCGGATCGGCTCGACCAGGCCGTCCTTGGGACTGCCGTAGAAGCCGCCGTAGCGGAGCGCGACTCCGCCGGCCTCGGTGACCGTCTCATCGAGGTAGCGCATCGCCGCGTGTGCGCGTGCTGCAGTCCGGGGCGGGGCGGGGTCGAGCGGGTCATCCTCAGTCTTGACCCATCCGCCCTCCCGCACATAGCGATACGGCGCGAAGCTCTGCGCCACGAATCGCGACACCCCCGCCTCCCAGCCCGCGGCGAGCAGAGCATCGGTGCCCTCCGTCCGCAGCCGATTCGTCATCGCGAAGGCCTTGTCGAGGCTGCGGCCAAAGCGGGCCTCGGCGATTGCCGTCGCCTGGTGGACGATCGCGTCCGGCGCCGCCCGGCGCACAACCGCGCGCACGGCGCCCGCGTCAAGGAGGTCGATCGTGACCGCCTCGGCCCCCTGAGCGCGGATCTGATCCGCGCGCTCGGCCGAGCGCGCGGTACCGATCACCTCGTGTCCGGCGCCGATCAACCGTGGGACGAGATGGGTTCCGATCGCACCGCTCGCTCCTGCCACGAACACTCGCATTGTCTGCTCCTTGGGTCTCGCAATCTCGCGCCATGTCACAGCGCAGGACCCCACCGGGTCTTACTGCTATGACCCAAGGCGACGGAGGAACGTGACCGTGACCCACCAGGAATTGCTGGCAGATCAATTCGAGGAGCACCGGACGCGCCTGCGGGCGGTGGCTTATCGGATGCTTGGTTCGCTGAGCGACGCCGACGACGCCGTGCAGGAGGCGTGGCTGAGGCTCAGTCGAACGGACGCAAGCATCGTGGAGAACCTCGGCGCCTGGCTGACCACCGTCGTCGCACGCGTGGCGCTCAACATGCTCCGCGCCCGTTCGTCTCGACGCGAGGAGGCGTTCGGCCCGTATATCCCGGATCCGATCATCGATCCCGCGGACGGCACCGACCCCGAGCACGAGGCGCTGCTCGCCGATTCAGTCGGCTTGGCGTTGCTCGTCGTGCTCGAGACGCTCTCCCCCGCCGAACGCCTCGCCTTCGTGCTCCATGACATGTTCGCGGTGCCGTTCACCGACATCGCGGGCATCATCGACCGCTCTCCGGATGCGGCCCGACAACTTGCCAGCCGCGGGCGGCGGCGCGTCCGGGGGGCGGCAACCGCCCCGGATGTCGATCTCGACCGTCAGTGGGATGTCGTCGAAGCATTTCTCGCCGCCGCGCGTGACGGTGACTTCGATGCGCTCGTCGCGATCCTCGATCCCGACGTCGTGCTGCGCGCCGACGGGGGCCCGGGCCCGCTGTCCCACGAGGCGCGCGGGGCCGAGACGGTGGCCGGCCGGGCGCTCATGTTCTCCCGCGTTGATCTCACGGTTCGACGGGCACTTGTGAACGGGGCCGCCGGGATGGTCGCGCTCCGGGATGGCCAGCCCTTCTCGGTCGCCGCGGTCACCGTGCGCAACGGGCGGATCGCCGAGCTTGACTTCCTCGCCGACCCCGAGCGCCTCGCCGAGCTCGACCTCACCGTGCTCGACGGCTCAGCGTGACCGGACGCCGGCGGGCCTGACGCGCCCGAGCTCCTCCAACCTACGCTACGGACGATGAGCACGTCAGCGGTCATCACGACGCACGGGCTGACCAAGGACTTCGGCGCCGGCCGCGGCCTGTTCGAGCTCGACCTCGAGGTCGAGCAGGGCGAGGTGTTCGGCTTCCTTGGTCCCAACGGTGCCGGCAAGTCGACAACGATGCGGTTGCTGCTTGACCTCATCCGTCCGACCTCCGGTTCGGCGCGCGTCCTCGGGCTCGACGCCAACCACGACAGCCTCCAGGTACGGCAGCGGATCGGGTTCCTCCCGGGCGATCTCTCGATGTACCCAAAGCTCACCGGGCGCGTCGTGCTCCAATACCTCGCCGATCTTCGCGGCGGCGTCGACGCGCACGTGCGCGACACACTCGCCGAGCGTTTTGACGCCGATCTCGACCGGCCGATACGCGAACTCTCAACGGGCAATCGGCAGAAGCTCGGTCTCGTGCAGGCGTTCATGCACGAGCCGGAGCTGCTGATCCTCGACGAGCCGATCTCCGGCCTCGACCCGCTCGTGCAGGAGAGCTTCCACGCGCTGCTGGGAGAGGTCAGCGCCGAGGGTCGCACGGTGTTTCTCTCCTCCCACACCCTTTCGGAGGTGGAGCGGGTGACCCACCGGCTCGCGATCCTCCGCCAGGGCCGACTCGTCGTCGTCGACACACTGGAGAACCTCCGCAAGGTGGCCGTGCAGCGACTCGAAATCGCATTCGCCGCGCCCGTCTCCGAGGACGAGTTCCGGTCCCTGCACGGAGTCACCGAGGTGACCGCGAACGGCAGCACCCTGACGGTCGCGTTCGCCGGATCCGCCGACGCGGTCATCAAGACGGCGTCCGCTCATGAGGTGCTCGCGGTCCGGCCTGGCCAGGAGGACCTTGAGGACATCTTCCTGCGCTACTACCGGGCGGAGGGATCGGCATGAGCTGGCCCTCGGCGCGCATGACCCTCCGCCTCCGGCTCGTCTCCACGATCTCGGCGTCCGTCGGCCTGATCGGCGTCCTCCTCGCCGTCGGCGCGCTGTTCCCGGCGGTCGGGCACTCGATCGGCAAGCTGAGCATCCCCAAGGGCGTCGCCCAGCTGCTCGGCGGCGCCGACTACGGAACGATCACCGGGTGGTTCCGGAGCGAGATCGGCTCGATCTACGGCCCGCTGGTGATCGGCGCCCTCGCGATCAGCGCCGCCGCCGTGAGCACCGCCGGCGAGGAGGAGGACCGGATTCTCACGCTCGTACTCGGCCACCCGCTCCGTCGCTCGCGGCTCATTGCGGCCCGCGCCGTGGCGGTGGCCGCGATCGTGGTGGCGATCGCGTTCGCGACCGCGGTGGGGATGATCTCCGGCGTCGCACTCGGGGGCGGCGGCATCAGCGCCGGCGACATCGCGGCGTTCTCGGTGCAGCTCGCGTTCTTCGGGCTCGCCACCGGGGCGATCGCGCTCGCGCTCGGTGCCGGCACCGGTCGTCGCGCCGTCGCTGTCGGCGCCGCGGCGGCGATCGCGATTCTCGGCTGGCTGATCAACGGTTTCGCCCCGTTGGTCAGCGGCCTCTCCTGGCTCAAGTACCTCTCCCTCTTCTACTACTACTCCGGACATGACCCGCTGACCAGCGGCGTCGACGTCGGGGGTCTCCTCGTCCTCGCCGCCGTGGCGATCGGGTTCGCCGTCGTCGCCGTGATCACGTTTGATCGCCGCGACCTGCGCGCCTGACCTCTGGAGCAGCAAGTGACGCCGTCAAACCGGGTCGCGCGGCTCCGTGTCTCTGAGCGCGCGTAACGCGACCTCGAGCTCGAACCGTGCGTCCGGATCGTCGAGTTGGTCGCCGAGCAACTCGCGGAGCCGCGCGACGCGGTAGCGAGCCGTCTGGGAGTGCAGGTGAAGCTCGCGGCCGATCGCCGCCGCATTGCCGCCGTGCTGGACATAGGCCAGGGCGGTGGCCGCCATCCGGCGCCGCGCGGCGGGCGTCAGCTGATCAAGCTCCGCGAGGCGCCGCTCGAGGATGCGCTGCGCGACCGGCGCCGCCTGTCGCACAAGGAGCTCGGAGAGGTGGTCGTCAGCCACCACGAGCTCCCGGCCATCGGCGAGCTCGAGCGCGCTGGTGGCGAGTCGCCAGGAAAGGGGCAGCCGATCGATCGGCAGGTTGGGCCCGATCGCCGCCCGTCGGCCGTGCGCCGCGGCTCGGATGGCCTCGCGCTGTCCCGGAGCTTCCGCATCGGGCATGACCACGCATCCGACCGCGTCAAACGCACTGAAGAGGACATCGCCTCCAAGGCGCCGTGCCAGCCCGGCGGCCCGATCGGGCGGGCAGGCGATTGTCGCGGCGCTCCGCGGCAGCGACCAACCGAGCGTCGACGCGAGCGAGGCGAGATCCGTTCCGGGCAGGTGCCCGAGCAGGGCGGCGACGAGCTCTCCCCGCTGCCGGTCACGTTCGCCGGCCAGCTGGGCCTGCGCCCGCGCGTACCCCTCGACCGACTCAGCGGACAGCTCATCGATGTAGGCGAAGATCGCCTCGGCGAGCCGCGCGCTGATCTCCTGATCGACGCCGGCGGCCTGGGTCACGCGGGCGAGACCTCGCCACGCGACCCGCGCGCCGACCCGGTACGCCGCCTGGAGTGAGTCGAGCGTGCGGCCGGCCCGCAGTTCGCCCCGTCCGAGCATCACGTACACCTGGCGGGACGCGTCGCGGGGAGCGTCAGGGTCGCGTACGAGCGCGATGAACCGCCGCAGCGCCTCCTCCACGCCGTTCATGATCCCTTCGCCGAAGTCGCCCTCGAGCGGACGCGAGTACTCCGGCACCTCCTGGCCGATGGCGGGCAGGATCTCGGCCGTGATCGTCGGCAACTCCGGCTCGAGCAGATCCGCGAGTTCGGGCGGGAGGTAGCGCCACGGTTCCGAAGAATTGCTCACTTAGATGAGCATATCCGAGCAGAGATCTTCGGTCAGCGATGTAGAAACTCGTCGATTATCGCCATAGAGTGACGGATATGACTCGAACCGAAAAGACCGCCAACCTGATGGGGGTCGTGGTCCCGTTCGTCGGCGTCATCGTCGCCATCGTGCTCCTCTGGCAGAAGTGGGTGGATGTCACCGACCTCGCGATCCTCGCCGTGATGTACCTGATCACCGCGGTCGGGATCACCGTCGGCTTCCATCGCCTACTAACGCATCGCGCCTTTCAGACCTATCCGTGGCTCGAGCACACGTTCGCCGTGCTTGGCTCGCTCGCGGTCGAGGGCTCGGTCCTCGATTGGGTCGCCGACCATCGCAAGCACCACGCTCATACCGATGTCGAGGGCGACCCGCATTCACCGCACGTCGGACACAGCAATGGACTCCAGGGCCTCTGGTACGCCCACGCCGGGTGGCTGATGGAGACGCAGGGGCAGGCCGACTGGAAGCGGTATGCGCGCGACCTCTACGACGACCCGAAGATGCGTCGCATCGGTCGGCGGTTTCCGCTGCTCGTCGTCGCATCGCTCCTCATTCCGACGATCGCCGGTTTCGTGCTTCACGGATTCACGCTCGAGGGCGCCATCCGCGGATACATCTGGGGCGGCCTCGTGCGCATCTTCCTCGTCCACCACGTGACCTGGTCGGTCAACTCGGTGTGTCATTTCTTCGGCAGCCGGCGCTTCGACATCGAGGACCAGTCCACGAACGTCGGCCTGCTGGCGATCTTGTCGCTCGGCGAGTCGTGGCACCACAATCACCACGCGTTCCCGCGGAGCGCCCGTCACGGCCTGCGCTGGTATGAGGTCGATCCCTCCTCGTGGATCATCTTTGGCCTTGAGCGCGTCGGCCTCGCCTGGAACGTCATCCGGATCGCGCCGGAACGCCAGGCGGCTCGTCGGTTGGTCAGCGACCCGGCATGATCATCGGAGGATGGAGCCGGCCGAGCTTCGTGACCACTGCCTGTCGTTTCCCGGGACCGAGGAGACGTTCCCGTTCGGCGAGCTGACCTCGGCCTTCAAGGTCGCGGGAAAGATCTTCGCCCTCTCTCGTTTGGGCGCGGAATCGCTCCGGGTCAGCGTGAAGTGTGAGCCCCACCTGGCGGAGTTGCTCCGCGAGGCCTCCCCGGCGGTGCTCCCGGGATACCACCTGAACAAACGGCACTGGAACACGGTCGTCATCGACGGCTCGCTGCCCGACTCGGCCATCTGCGACATGGTCGAGGACTCTTACGACCTCGTCGTGAGCCGCCTGCCCCGCGCCCGACGCCGCGCTCTGCGCTGGTCGGGCGATCGGTAGACATCGGCTCGTCTCCGGCTCAGGCGGCGGCACCCAGTAGGGCAACCCCCGCAGGATCAGCCGATGAGCTGCTTGCCCTTGTCGTTCGTCCAGGTGAGCGCTTCGAGATAGCTCAGCGAGGCGTCGCTGACGATCGCCTCGGCACGCTCGAACTCGCCCTGCTCGATCGCCATCACGCAATCGAGCAGACGCCCGGCGCCGGTGTGGTGAATCAGCGCGTCGCGCATCGACGGGGTCAGCGGAAGGTTCTGAAGCGCGGTGTGCATCGAGATGTCGGTGAGGGCGTCGAGCACCGAGAAGAGACCAAGGGTGAACCGCTCTGGCGGCGATCCGTCCTTGCTGTCGCCAGCCTCCTCGCAGAAGCGGGCGCGCACCAGCGCGGTGACGAACAGCTCCCGTGGTTTGTCGCCGAGGTCCGCCAGGGTCGTGAGCGTCGCCCACGGACGGAGGTTCGCAATCCCGAGCAGAGCGGTCGCCTGGTTGATCGAACTGATCCGTCCGCGCAGTCCGAAGTACGCGCTGTTGATGTATTTCAGCAGCCGGTAGCTGAGCCCGACGTCGGCGGAGATGAGCCGCTCGAGCTCGCTCAACTGGATCGCCGGATCCTGGAGCGCCGCGGCCAGCTGCATCAGCGCGATTCGGCTCGGGAGGATCGCGCGGGCCCCGACCAAATGGGGGCGGCAGAAGAAGTAACCCTGGAACAACTGGGCGCCGGCTGACTTGGCGAGGCGGAAGTCCTCCGGCGTCTCCACCTTGTCGGCCACGAGCGTGACGCCAGACGCTCTCAGCTCGAAGCACTGGTGGGCGAGCTCTCGGGCGCCGAGGGCCGCCATGTCGATCTTGATGAAGTCAGCGCGCTCGACCAGCGGCTCGAGCCCAGGGAGGTAGCAGAACTGCTCCAGCGCCAACCGATAACCGGCCGTCCGGAGCTCGTCGATCACGTCGAGCGCGGCCTGATCGGTGAACGCCCCGGCTCGGAGCTGGAGGACGACGCGATCGGGCGGCAGGTTGCCAACCAGATCGAGCGACAGGAACTCGGGGGAGATGCTGATCCACGCCCGGCTCTGTCCGACGAGGTTCTCGAGGCCAATCTCACTGAGCGCATTGACCGCAACGCGGGCCGCCGACAGCGCATCGTCGACATGTCCCTCGTCCGCCTCGCGGGCCGGATAGACGAGCTCATAGCCCGCGACCGACTGGTCGAGGTTCAGGATGGGTTGCCGGGCAAGATACGCACTGGTCATAACGCGACCTATTCATGTGCTCGGCCGTCTTCGAGGAGACTTGAGCGCGACGTCAGTCGACCCGGCGAATCGGCGGCAGCTCGAAGCGACCGTCGAACACGGCCGCGTCCGGTTCGTACATGCGGAGGATCGGTCGGAACCCTCCGGCTGGAGTCGGCAGCCAGTTGGCACGACGTCCGGGATCGCCGGGCTCCTCGGCCTGCATGACGATCGTGAGCGCCCCGTCGCCGTCGTGGCGGAGCCCGGGCGTCCGGTCGCCGATCGAGTAGCGCTCGATCGGATTGGCGACGAGGAAGAAGTCCGTGTCGTCGTACATCGTCACCGACCAGAACGCGCTGACCGGGGGTTCACGATCCAGGCGCAACTCGTAGCGGTGGCTGCCGTCCAGCGGCGTGCCGTCGCCGTCGAGATAGACCATCGCGTACGCCGCCTCATACCCATGGTTGCCCCACAGGCCGGCGCGGGCCGCGAGCGCCCGCTGCGCGTAACGCGTGGGCCCGTCCGGAAGTTTCCAGGCGTCGTCGTCAATCGCGCCGACCTCGAAGAAGTCGAGGTTGTAGTCGAACACGTGGTAAGTGAGGCTCCAGCCGTTCTGAAGCGGGGCCGAGTCCCCCTTCAGTGCCTCCTCCAGCTTCTGCCTGGCATTCGTGAGCGCGGCCCGCAGCACGGTGGCCAACTGACTCTCACCGTCGGTATACGGCGACTCCTCGGCGAACAGGCCGAGCGGCTCGAAGCGCCGCTGGTACGCCTGGTCGCGCTCAGACGGTGGGAACGCGGCCATCCACAGGCGGAGCTGTTCGAAGAACCGCAGGTCCCCGGGCACCGCCGGACCCACGGCGGGGATGCCGTCGCCGGGTGCCGTCGGGGTCAGCGTCAGACCCGCTTGCAGCGCCGCGACGTTCGGGATGTCGGCATCGCCGTCGACCGCCCAGCGGCCGACGATCGACGCGATGGCCGTCGGGAACCGGATCACCCGCACGTCGCTCGGCACCTCGCCGTCCCACTGCCGCCCCACCAGCAGGAAAGAGCCGGCCTCGGTCCCGGTGGCGCGGTGGCCGATATAGGCGAAGTTGTTCGTCCACGCGTCGACGAACTGCAGGACGTAGTAGCGGCCCTTGGCGTCCGGCACGTCGAGCCGCACCGGCCCACCGCTCACATCGACGTTCGCGATCGAGTAGAGCGTGTCGTTGTTGACCGAGACGAACTTCGTGTCCGGGCCAGCGAGCTCGTCGGCATGCCCGAACGCGTTGAACGGAGTCGGCGGCACCGAGCTGAGGCCGTTCTGGACGACCCGTTCGACCTCGCTCAGATCGAAAACGAGCGGGAACCCATAGAAGAACGCCTCGACCGCAAGCGCGGCGAGATCGGTTTCGGACGGGGGCTGCTGATTGTCCGCCGCCATCGATCCTCCAGTCAGCCGCGTGCGGGCCGTTCTGGCCCCGGGTGCGCTCAGCTTATCGCCGCCGCACCGGCCCTCAGTGCGACGGTTGAAGGACGATGCGGCCGCGCAGGCCGCCCGTGGACAACCGCTCGTGCGCAGCGGCAACCGCGTCGAGCGGCAGGCTCGCCGCGACGCGTGGCGTGAGTCGGCCTCCATCGACGAGTGCGGCGAGTTCGCCGAGGCGCGGACGATCACTTCGGATCCAGACGTTGTGGACTCGGATCCCGCGGAGGGGAAGCGGCGCGGCGCCAGCCGCTACCGCGACGAACGCGCCGCCGTCTCGCACGGCGTCGAGCGCCGGCAGTCCGAGCACGGCGGCGTCGATGACCCCGTCGACGCCACCGGCGACGAGGCCGCGCACCGCGGCGCCGACATCGTCGGGACGGGCGAGGAATTCGTGGGCGCCAAGCTCCTCGACGAGCGCCGCATCGCCGGGCGACGCGAGCGCGATGGTCCTCAGGCCGCGCAGCGCCGCGAGCTCGAGCGCGAACCCACCGAGAGCACCGGCGGCGCCGGTCACAAGGAGCCATTGCCCGTCGCTCAGGGCGAGGAGGTCGAGCGCCTGTGCAGCGGTCAGGCCGTTGAGTGGGATGGTGGCCGCCTCCGCCGGCAACACGCTCAGAGGCGCCGGCCCGATCGCGTCGACATCGAGCACGACGTACTCGGCTTGGGCGCCGATCGGCGCACTCAGCAAGTCGCGCATGCCGATCACCTCGTCGCCGACCTTCAAGCCGTTGGTGCCAGGTCCGAGCGCATCGATCGTTCCCGCGAGGTCCCAGCCGATCCCGATCTGACCATTGGCCCGCATCAGCCCGTGCTCGGCGAGGAGACCGGCACGGGTCGCCACGTCGACAGGGTTGACCGCCGCGGCTCGGACCCGAATCCGTGCCTGCCCGAACGCGGGGTCGGGCTCTCTTAGCTCCGCGAGTTCGAGTACCTCAGGTCCGCCGAAGCGATGGATGACAACCGCCTTCATCAGGATCCTCCAGTCCGTGGCTTGCTTCACGCACCATAGGGTTGTTACTCTCTTTTGGAAAGGAGGCACCCAGAAGTGCGTATACGACGAAAAGGTGAGCCGTGCCGACCATGACAGCCGCCCAGCGACGCGAGCGAGCGCGTCTGCAGTACAACGCCTACATCGCCGAATGCCCCTCCCGCCAAGTGCTTGACGCCATCAGCGACAAGTGGGTGACCCTCGTGCTCAGCGCCCTGGCGGAAGGGCCGCTGCGCTACAGCGATCTCTCACGCCGGATCGCGGGCGTCAGCCAGAAGATGCTCACCCAGACGCTCCGTCGTCTCGAGCGCGACGGACTGCTGACTCGGACGATCACCCCCGCCGTCCCGGTCCGGGTCGATTACCAGCTCACCACACTCGGCCGAACGATCCTGCCGGTCGTCGCCGCCATCAAGCACTGGTCCGAAGGTCACATCCATGAGATCCACGCCGCTCGCGTCGCCTACGACCAGGCAGCCCGGGCGGTGGAGCCGGGTTGAGTCATGGGGTAGGGTCGGTTGGCTCGTAAAGCACGAGCTGCCATGCGCACTTCCTCAACCGGTTACGTCCAGACTCAGCATGTCCGCCGCGGCCCGCGACGGCGGAGGCTCGCCTCGGTCCGCGGTGCGCGGGCGGTGGTCGTTCTCGCCGCGCTGGGGGCGGCCCTTGCGGGCGCTCCGGGTGCCGGCGCCGTGATCGGCGGACCGAACGGCAAGATCGTGTTTGCGAGCGGTCGGGACGACGGTTCGACCGCGTTTACCGACAACACGGCGCAGCTCTGGGTCGCCGCGAAGGCCGGTGCCACCCCGGTCCGGGTGACCGCGAACGCCGCGATCCAGCACCGGCACGCCAGCTGGTCGCCGGATCGGACCAAGCTCGTGTATTCGGCGGGCCCCGCCGGCGGCGACTTCGACATCTACATCCTTGACCTGACCAAACCACTGAGCGCCACCAATCCCACCGACATCACGCCCGTCCCCGGCGTCGCCGACGATCGTCCGTCGTGGTCGCCGGACGGAACCCGGATCGCGTACCAGAGCAAGGCCGGCTCCAACACCCAGATCGTCATTCAGAGCGTCGCCGATGGTTCGCAGATCGTTCTGCCCGAGCCCCCGGGCACGGGAGCTGCCGGCAAGCCGGTGTGGTCGTCCGATTCCCAGACGATCTACTACAGCCTCGTGGTCTCGGCCGGGCCTCCAGTCGACGACGACATCTATAAGCAGGCGTCGGACGGCAGCGGCGTCGCCACGCCGGTCGTGACAGGGAGCACCGACGACTACCAACCCGCGATCTCGCCGGATGGTCAGAGTCTGTGCTTCACCCGCGGGGCCTTCGGCACCACCGCGGCGAAGGTGATGCGCTCCACGATCACGGGGTCGAACGTCACCACGATCGCCAACAGCGGACTGGCGGATTACAACTGCGCGTGGTCACCCGACGGCACCAAGATCGCCTACGTCCAAGGGGCTTTCGGGGCGGGCGATCTGATGGTCAAGAACGCGGATGGCTCGGGCTCGCCCACGGCCCTCGTGCCGAACGTGCCGGGTCGCTTCGACGGCAACCCGGAGTGGACGCGCAACCCGTCGCCCTTGTGTGAGGGCCGGACGTTGAGCGTGGGCTTCAACGCGCGGGCGACGATCCCGCTCACCTGCGCCGACCCGCCGCCTGAGAACGACCCGATCACGCGGTCGATCGTCAGCGGGCCCCGTCACGGCAAGCTCAGCACGATCGCCGGGAACGCGATCGTCTACACGCCGACGAAGAACTTCTCGGGTACCGACCAGTTCGCGTTTAAAGCGAACGACGGCACGTCTGACTCGAACATCGCCACCGTCCGCGTCACGGTCTCCCACGACACGCCCGCGGCGATCTCCTCGCTGACCGTCAAGCCCTCTCGCTGGCGCCTCGGGTCGCGGCTCCCCCAGATCTCGGCAAAGCGAGCGCCGATCGGGACGACGATCTCGTTTCGCCTCAGCAAGGCCGCCAAGGTCAAGCTCACCTTCGCTGAGATGGCATCCGGGCGCAAGGTCGGGCGGCAGTGCGTCGCGCCACGATCGTCCAACCGTTCGCGTCCGCGCTGCACCCGGCTGGTCCCCGCCGGGCAGCTGAGTGTGAACGGCCCGGCCGGCGTGACCGCAATCCGTTTCCAGGGCCGGCTGTCTCGCACTCGTCGGCTCACGGTCGGCTCATACGTCCTCACTGTCGGTGCCACCGACGCCGCGGGAACGCGGTCGCGCGCACGGACGACGGACTTCACAATCGTCAGGTAGGCGGGGCCAAGCGGCCCCGGTTAGGGGGCACCCGGACCCGGCCGCGGAGTCGATCCAGTTGGCAGCGCTCAGCGAGGATGCCGTCGGCGAGCTGGTGCGCGATCCTGCGCGATCTCCCAGATGAGCCGCGACAGGCACAGCGGGTGCTCCCCCCGGAGGCGTGAACGGCCGCCGCGGCCGCCGCCGCCGACCCGGCGAGCACACGCTCGCGAGCGCCGTTCAAGATCACTCCCCCGAGCGCGCCGACTCCACGGACTTGGGTCGGCCTAGGTTTCGACGTCTCCGATACGCGCCTCGAACGCGGCCACCGGCGTTTGTTTACCGAGCACATAGCCGGTGCAGGCGCGGTGGTATCCGGCGGCGAGAATGAGCGGCGCGCCCTCCCGGCGGACGATCATGATCGGCGGGAGGCGTTTGCCCTTGGCGAGCCTGGCGAGCTTTTTGGCCACGCCGGTGTCAGCCGCCGTCAGCGGCGTGAGTTGGGCGGCGCTGAAGATCTCCTTGGCCGTATACCGCTTGGGCTCCCGGGCATCGCGGAGTTGGCGCATGGCCTCGAGCACGTACTCCTCGCCAAGGACGAGGGACAGGTATTCCTCGGCGGTCTCGAAATCGTGAGCCTCGGGTTTCTTCTGCCAACGGATGCTCAGCTTGTCGGCCTGTCGGCTCGGGTCAGCCTCGATCATCGCCGGAACGGCGTCCTCGGCCGACTGTTCGGCGGCCCTGAGCAACACGGCTGCGAACACGCTCATGGCGATGGTCCCCAGGCCGCCGAGAACGATCGCCGCCGCCTGCCCACCGGTGATCGCGTGGGCTCGCAGACCGAGGTCGGCGGCCGCCGCGGGCAACCCGAGCTGCGCGCACGCAAGCAGGCCGGCGGCCCGCCCGTGGCGAAGCGCCACGCCCGTGACGACGTGCACGACCGCGGCGCTGAGCGCAAGCGCGAAGGCGAGGGCGAGCAGCGACGGATCGGTGAAGACCTGTCCCAGGTTGAGTTTCGTTCCGAGCGAGACAAAGAAGATCGGGACGAAGAAGCCCTGGGCGACCGCGGCGACCTGCTTGTCGAGTCGCTTGGGCCCGCCGAGCCAGGACAGCAGGAGGCCGCCGGAGAATCCGGCGATCAGCAAGCTGATACCCGACTTCTCAGCGACCGCGGCGAGCACGAAGAGGCCGATCAGCGCCACCCGGAGCTCGAGGGCCCAGCCCCGCTGGCGCGAGCGAGAACGCAGGCTGGCGATCCAGGTGCGCCCGCGCAGGGTATGTGCCGCAACGGCGAGCAGACCCAGCGCCGCGAGCACGGCGACGGCGCCGAGGGCCGACCGACCGACCCGTGAGGGCGCCAGCACGAGCGGCAGCGTGACGATCGTCAAGACGTCGGCGATCGTCACCTGGGCGAGGGTGGCGGCGAGCTTCTTCTGGTTCAGCGAGGACTCCTGCACCAGCGGCACGATGACCGCCGCGGAGGAGTTCGCGGTCAGCAGCGCAAACACGAGCGCCGGCCCGCCGAGCAGCGTATGGATGAGAAAGCCCGCGATGACCGCCAGCAGGGTGCAGAGCAGCGTGGCGATAACACCGGCGCGCGCCGAACTCGCCACCGAGCGGACCGGCACGTGCATGCCGGCCGCGAACATCAACATGAGAAAGCCGGCGCTGGCGAGGAACACGAACGTCGGCTGGGTCGGGTCGAGGACCTTCAGGCCCGCCGAGCCGAGCAGCGCGCCGGCGGCGAGCTCCCCGACGATCACCGGCACCATCGCCCGCTCACCGGATGCCAGCAGGGGACCGCAGACCCCGGCCAAGAGCACGACCGCAAGCGTTGAGAAGGTCATCTGCTCCCCCGGCGCCAGACCCGACGGTCATCACCCTTGCTGTTGGTCCGGCAAACGTCCATACCTTGAACATCGGCCACAACCCACCCGTCTGACAGTCACCCGGACCGGCTCGACAAACGATCCCGTATCGACCCGGGTGTGCGTAGAGCTCCGGCCTAGGACCATCGGCCGATTGCACCTGGGCGATCCGTCGTGGACGATCGAGGCGTGATCCGAGCGGAGTCTGAGGCGTGCAAGCGATCGTGATCGAGGAGTTCGGTCCACCTCGGGTGCTCGAGTTGCGCGAGGTCGCGGATCCGGAATGCGGCTCCGGCGAGGTGCTCATCGACGTCTCATTCTCGAGCGTGACCTTCGTCGAGACGCAAATCCGAGCCGGGCGGGCTCCGCACGCTTCGATGCTGCCGCAACTGCCCGTGATTCCGGGCAACGGAGTCGCGGGCACGGTGGTGGCCGTCAGTCCGGACCTCCGTAGTGACGTGCTTGGCGCGCGCGTGGTGTCAACCACCGGGGGAACCGGAGGGTATGCCCAGTCGGTGGCGGTCGCGGCGGACGGGCTCATCACGATCCCCGACGAGGTCCCCTTGGCGGACGCCACGGCGCTGCTCGCCGATGGGCGGACCGCGCTCGCGTTGCTTGACCAGGCCGCAATCGAATCCGGAGCAACCGTGCTCGTCGAAGCCGCAGGCGGCGGCGTCGGATCATTGTTGGTGCAACTCGCCAAGCGCGCCGGAGCGCTCGTCGTCGCGGCGGCCGGCGGCGATCACAAGCTTGAGCTCGCCCGCTCACTCGGTGCCGACGTTGTGGTGGACTACCGGCGCGGCTCGTGGACCGACGTGGTCGCCTCGGCGATTGACGGTCCGGCGGTCGACGTTGTCTTCGACGGCGTCGGCGGCTCGATCGGCCATGACGCCACGACGCTGCTTCGTCGCGGCGGGCGCTTGTGCACGTTTGGCATGGCGTCTGGGACGTTCTCCACGCTCAGCGAGGAGGACGGGCAACGCGGCATCACGCAGCTGCGTGGCACGCGCACCACGCCAGAAGCGATGGCTGGGCTGACTGCTCGCGCCTTGGCGATGGCGGCTGCGGGCACCCTGCACCCGGTGATCGGACAGGAGGTCCCGTTGGCCGACGCCCGCGACGCCCATCAGGCGATCGAGGATCGCGCCACGGTCGGAAAGACCCTACTGGTGACCTGAAGAAACACGACGCTCGGCGGCTTGGTCAGTCTGGATTCTGGCGCCAACTGTCGGTCATCAGGAACTCCGTCCAGTGAACGGCTACGGCGCCGTGGGCGGTCCGAACCAGGTGGTCAGCGCTTCCGGGAGGCCAGCGCCGGTTCCATCCCCGACCCAGGCCACATATCCGTCGGGCCGGATCATCACGGCGGCGGGAGCGGTGACCGTGCCGAGCACTGGGAGATCCCACACGCCGTCGTAGATCGCGTCGATCCGGCGCACCCGATCGGCCCATGGACTGATGTCGAGATCGCCGGCGGCGCCAAACTCGAGGAGCAACGGCGTGGCGTCGTGGAGGAGTTCGAAGACTCTGACCGGCCCATCGGGGGTTCTCAGGTCCAGATCGGGGATGCGGCGCCCGAGGAGCGGATGTCCCTCACCGAGGTCGTAGTGGATATCCAGACCCGAGACCATCCCCGCGAGCTGCTTGCGCGGCTCGTCCATGGCCACCAACTCCGAGAGGACGCCGACCAGGGCATCCATGCGGTCGTCCGAGCGCTGGAGCGCGCTCTGCGCCATCGTGTACCGAAGTGCCCGGGCGCCGACCGGGTGGCGCTCGGCGTGGTAGGTGTCGAGGATCTCGTCCGCGGAGATCCCGTTGACCACTTGGGCCAACTTCCAGCCCAGGTTGACCGCGTCCTGCACGCCGAGGCTGATGCCCTGTCCGCCCGCCGGGTAGTGGATGTGGGCAGCGTCGCCGGCGAGCAGCACACGCTCGGCCCGGTAGGCGACCGCCTGCCGTGTTGCGTCGCTGAACCGGGAAATCCACGTCGGGCTGTGGACACCGAAGTCCGTGCCGTACACGGTGATGAGCGCCTCGCTGAGATCGCCCAGGGTGGGCTCGCTACTGGACCCGAGCTGCGACTCGGTCACGAGGACCCGCTCCGTCTTTCCATCTTCCAGCCTGTGTAGGCCGTGGACGCCAAGAGCGTCCCGGCGAATGCCCCGCGGCGGTTCGTCGGTCACCTCAACCT
Source organism: uncultured Solirubrobacterales bacterium (assembly GCA_963850335.1). Classification (GTDB taxonomy): domain Bacteria; phylum Actinomycetota; class Thermoleophilia; order Solirubrobacterales; family Solirubrobacteraceae; genus Palsa-465. The sequence goes on from CAWKKY010000010.1 coordinate 309,159, forward strand.
CAGCGATCAGGTTGCTCCGCGTCGCGTCCCATCCCTCGAACTCGATACCGGCCGCCTTACGGATGACGCTGCGCCCTCCGTCGCACGCGACGAGGTAGCGCGCCCGCAACGGATGGCCGTCGGACAGTTCGACGTCGACGCCGGCGTCGTCCTGCGCGAAGCCCGTCACCTCACGGGCGTAGTGGACCCGCACCGGCAGCTCAGCGATCCACGCCTCCAAGATCCGCTCAATGTCCCTCTGCCAGAGCCCGAGGGAATACGGATGACGCGTCGGGAAGTCGCTCATGTCCAACACGGTCGTGGCGAACGTCGAGACCTGCGCCGCCGACCCCTCGGCGAGGAACCGGTCAGCCACCCCACGCTGGTCGAGCACCTCGATCGTGCGTGAGTGAAAGCCGCCGCCCCGCGAGCCGACAAGCACATGATCGGGACGCCGCTCAATGACCGCGACATCGACGCTCGCCAGCGCCAACTCAGCCGCCAGCATCATCCCCGTCGGCCCTCCTCCCGCAATCACCACCGCATGCTCGGTCATGGCCGCCCTCCCGTCGGATACGTCGAGAAAGCCACCCGCATTTCGCTGCTCCCTTGTCCGCAGGTTCTCAATCGGTCAGCCTGGCGCGGTGGCCCGTGGTGCTGAGCCGGCTCGCGGCCCGAAGCAGACCTGGCGCTCGCCGCGCGGCGAGCAGCGCGACACGGTCGAGTGCGCGGAGATCGCGATTCTGATCCGGGGGCGCAACGGGAGCCGTCTGCTCGCCGACGGCAAAGAGCTCCCAGGTGCCGGGAACTCCCTTGAGATCGTGTTCTCCGGATGGCCGAAGGCCGATGCCCGAACCCGTGACCAGGTCGCGAACCGTCCGTGACACCAGCACTTCGCCGGCGGAGGCCTTCGCGCTCACGCGTGCCGCGATGTGCACCGCGACCCCGGCGATGCCATTCGCGCGCCGCTCGCACTCGCCCGTGTGGAGCCCGGCGCGCGTCTCGACGCCGAGGCTGCGCGAGGCCTCGATGAGTCGCTCAGCGCAACGGATCGCGCGTGCCGGGCCATCAAACGTGCTGAGTGAACCGTCGCCGACAAATTGCACGACACGTCCGCCTGCCGACTCGACCTCGCCGGCGACCATGCGCTCATAGTCTCCGAGCACCTGTCGCCAGCGTGTGTCACCGAGCCGCACCGCGTGCTCGGTCGAAGCAACGATGTCGGTGAACAGGACTGTCATCAGCGCCCGGGAGGCCGGGCGGTCCTCCGCCGCGCCAAAGATGAACTGCGCGGCGCGGTGCTGGGCAGCTGCATAGAACTCCGCCATGCTGCTCGTTTCCGACAATTCCTCGAACGTCGCGTGTGGGAGCAGCTCGGCGACGTGTCGCATGACCATCTCGGGCAGCCGATGGCCAGCGGTGCGCAGCACGAGCACCGGTGCGCGCACGAGCGGCAGGATGTCGCGCACATCCGCTGCGAACGTCGCCGCGTGGAGTGTCCGGATCATCCCCGGGCTCGCCGCCGCGCGCTCGAGCAGACTCCAGAGACGGACGTTGCTCCGGGTCGCCAGCGCCGGCATCTGCATCCCCAGTGAGTTGCCCTTTCCCCAGCGCGCGTGCACGTCATCCCAGGCGCGGTCATACGCCTCCACCTCACTTCGTCCGTCCCAGCCCACAAGCTCGTCGAATGGCGCCGACCGCCAGCCCTGGACGAACGGATTCCACAGCACCAGCCCATCGACCCGATCTGGGTGCTGCGCCGCGAACACAAGCGCCCCCAGCGACGCATCGAAGATGGCGCAGACCGTCGCCGTGTCCAAGCCGCCGGCATCCATCACCGCCTTCAGGTCAGCCGCACGTTCCTCCAGGGTCGGAACGTGACCGACCGGATCGGACAACCCCTGACCGAGCTGGTCGTACATCATCACCTCCGAGCGCTCACCTGACGCGACGAACGCGTCGTACAACGCTGGGTCACCCCACACCAAATCCAGGTTCCCGAGCGCCGCCCCGATCATCACCATGCGCCGATCACCGTCGCCCCATTTCTGGTAGGCGATGCTCCTCCCGTCTCGCACGGCGTAGCGAACCTCGGGCGGGATCTCCACGTCGCGGATCTTAAATGCGGGTCCAATCGGCGCCGGTTTGACGACGGAAGCTCTCGACCGCCGCCTCGAGCGTGGGAAAGAAGTGGTGGGGATCGAGGGGCCCGATCAACTCGTACCGCTCCAGCTTTGCGCGGACCGGGTCCTTGAGTTCGGCGAAGACCAGCGAGATGTCGTTGGCGTTGAGCTCCTCGTCGAGCTCGGCGAGCATGTCCGCAGCGGTGGTGTCGACATCCGTAATCGGTTCGGCCGCGATCAGGATCCAACGGGGGCGGGGATCGGTGCCCGCGAGGCGACGAATCTGGTCTCGAAACGTTCTCGCGTTGGCGAAGAACAACGGTGCGTCGAACCGGAAGATCGCCATCCCGGGGAGCTCCTCGATTTCGGGATGGACCAGCCGGTCGTGGAATCCGGGCGTCCCAGGCAGGCGCCCCAGCGTGGTCTCATACGGCCACCACGCCCGCCGGAACACGTTGAGGATCGACAGCGCGACCGCGACGGCGATGCCCTGCAGGACGCCGAGTAGCGCGACCCCCAGAAACGCGACGATCGAGAGCAGGCACTCGACTCGACGCTGGCGCCACAGCCTGATCGTCCCGGGGATGTCCGCGAGCGAGAGCGAGGCCGCAATGACAACCGCCGCGAGCGTCGCGTTCGGAAGGTTCTTCAGCAAACCGGGAACGAGCACGAGCATCAGCACGATCGCCGCCGCTCCGACCACGCCGGTCAGCTGTGTCTTCGCCCCCGTCTGCTCGGCGACGGCGGTCCGCGACCCGCTCGTGCTGACCGGGAACCCCTGGAAGAACCCGGCGGCCACGTTGGCGGCGCCGATTCCGATCATCTCGCTGTTGCCGTTGACCTCCTGTCCGGTACGAGCGGCGAACGCGGACGCCGTCGAGATCGTGTCGGTGAGCGCAACGAGTGCAATCCCGAGTGCCCCAGCGATGAGTAGGGGGAGGTCGGAGATCGGGTGGGGCAGCGTGAGCGGAGGGAATCCCTTCGGGAGACTCCCGACCAGCGAGACACCGTGGTCTGAGAGACCAAACAGCGAGGTCGCTGCGATGGCGGCGATCACCGCGATCAGGACGCCGGGGATCCGCGGCCACCAGTGCCCGATCGCAAGGATCAAAGCGAGGCTCCCCACGCCGATCGCGAGGGCAGCGCCAACCGTGTCGCCCGACCCGAGCCCGTCCACGAACCCTCGGGCCTCGTTGATGAGCCCATCCGCCTTCACGGAGAACCCGAACAGCTTTGGCAGCTGACCGATCAGGATGGTCAGAGCGAGACCGTTCATATAGCCGATCCGCGTCGGCTTGGAGAGCAGATCAGCGACGAAGCCGAGCTTTGCGACCCCCGCGGTGATCATCACCGCCCCGACGATCAAGGCGAGCATCGAGGCGAGCGCGATCGCCCGCTCCGGACTGCCGTTCGAGCCAAGAATCGGCAGGATCGTCGCCGCGATCATCGGCCCCAGCGAGGAGTCCGGTCCGAGCACGAGGATGCGCGACGGGCCGAACAGGGCGTAGCCGAGCAGGCACAACACGGTCGTGTACAGCCCCGTGATCGCGGGGAGTCCAGCGAGTTCCGCGTACGCCATCCCCTGCGGGACGAGCAGGGTCGTCAGCACCAGTCCGGCAACCACATCCCGTTGAAGCCACGACCGTTGGTAGTCCGCGAGGGCACGCACGCCGGGAACCGAGCGCCACCCGATCACGCGTGGTCCAAGCTCATTCGTGCGCGCACGGCGCTTTCAGTCATTGCCGTCACGACGCAGCTACTGAACACTATCCCGAACCGCGCTGCCAACCCATCGACGATGCGTTTGACCGCTTGTGCGACGATCCGCTCGTGGCTCCTGACCGCGAAGCCGGGCGCGGACAGCCTTCCTCGGCCGGCGAGCGTGGCGAGGAAGCGCTCTTGGGCGAGTCGCGGTGGCCGCCCGTCGCCGCCGTCCTCGTCGTGATGGCACTCAACATCGCCGTCCGCGTCTGGTTGCCAGGCGAGGGAGCGATCCACGCGCCGTGGCTGCTTCCCGCGATCGAGGGCACGCTGCTGGTCGTGCTGATCCTGAGCGACCCGTCGGCTCCCGCCGAACGCCGGAGGTTACGTCGGGTCGCGCTCATCCTCGTCGCGATCCTGGTCTTCGCCGCACTGTGGGCGACCGCGCTCCTCGTCGCGGACCTGATCAAGGGCGTGGGCGTCACCAACTCCCCCGATCAGCTCCTCGCCTCCGGCGCGATTGTGTGGCTCGGCAACAACGTCGCCTTCGGACTTCTGTATTGGCTGATCGACGGTGGCGGGCCGATCGCACGATCCAGGCGGACGATCCCGGTTGACTTCGCGTTCACGCAGCACATCAGCCCCGAGCTCGGAACGCCCGGCTGGCGGCCCGTGTTTCTCGACTACCTTCACCTCGGGTTCACCAATGCGACCGCGTTCAGCCCCGCCGACGTCGTGCCACTCACCCACCGCGCCAAGTACTTGATGCTCGTCCAGTCAACCGTGGCAATCGCGCTGTTCGGGCTGGTCGTGGCCCGGGCGGTGAACGCATTCAAATAGACGCCATCGCTGTGTTCACGCGCGGGTTTCCCGGCTACGAATCCTCCGGGTGGCTGCGCGCCGCGGCGGCGATCCGTAGCGCGTCGCCGAGCTTTGGAATGTCCGCGGCCAGCCTGCGCATATCGGCGCCGGCGATCGCGACCGCCTCGGTCAGCGCCGTCACCACGACAGACGCGCTCCGGCGTCGCGACCAATGGTCATCGTGCGGAACGACACCCAGCTCGCCGAAGAAGTCCCCGGCGCCGAGCACAGCAATCGCCCGGCCGCCGTGCTGCACCTCGGCGCGGCCGTGTTTGATCGCGTAGAAGTCGAATGCGAATTCCCCCTCTTTGACAGCGATGTGTCCGACGTCCCACTCCAGTCGACGCGCCACCGACGCTGCGTGGGAGCGATCCTCTGATGCGAGCCCCGCGAACAGCGGAATGCTCTCGAGAAAGGCGCTGTCTACCCGATCGTGGTCCAAGCTCAGACGAGCCTAACCGCGCCCTGTCCAAAGGACAAGCAACCGCATCGACGCGTCGGCACCGTCGCACGACGCCCCGATTTCCAGCCACGACGCGGCGAAGGAATCGAACCTTCCAAGCCGGGGGCTGCCCGGCCCTACCGGTTTTGAAGACCGGATGGGCCACCAGGCCCGTGCCGCGCCGGCGGTGATCCTACGAGGTAGGCTCACGAAGACGGCCGAACCCGACGGCTCACGGATTCATCCGGCAGTCCGCGGGGCCACGACGCCCAACCGGCAAAACGCGCCAAATCGGGCTGCGAGCCGACGTTCGGTCGCAAGCCTCCCCCTCACGGGGAATATGGCGCCCGGATGCAAGCGGTGGTGGCGATTTGGCGCGATATTCCGGCGGAGTGACGCGCCCGTCGTGACGAGCCGTCCGCCGGAGCGGACCCGGACGCGCTCAGCGCGCGCCGGAACCGCTCAGCGCGCGCCGGAACCGCTCAGCGCGCGCCGGAACCGCTCAGCGCGCGCCGGAACCGCTCAGCGCGCGCCGGAACCGCCCGACCCGCCGTCCAGCCCCACCTCAAGCGCGCCCTTGACCGTGGTGTCGAGCGCGTTGAGCCGGAAGAGCGCGAGCGCCTCCGCCGATGCGAATCGCCCGCCCGGCGCCGACGACGGACCGTGGTGGGACAGGACACAGTGGAGCAACGCGAGCTCACGCTCGGTGTCGAGCGCGACGTCCGGCCGGCGGACGAAGGTGGACAGGAGCCGCTCGCCGAGCACCATGTGGCCGAGCAGCCGCCCCTCCTCGGTCACGCCAATCTCGGCCGCGTAGGTGAACTCACGGGTGCGGCCGAGGTCGTGGACGATCGCGGCGGTGAGCAGGAGGTCGGAATTCAACCGGGGATGCTGAGCGCTCACCTCGTGGGCGAGCGTCGCCACCGCAACCGTGTGCTCGAGCAGCCCGCCGAGGTAGGCGTGATGCGCCCCTCGCGTGCACGGAGCCCGGCGCCAATCAGCCCGCAGCGAACCGTCGCCCAGCAGCGCGTCGAGGAGCGACCGATACCCCTGGTCATACACCTCGCTGGCGAGATGCTCGAGGAACCCGTCGAGCTCGTCGACATCACGGTAGGTCGAGGGAAGGAACGACGCCGGATCAACGTCCTCGGCCCGCGTGATCGAGTCGACCTCGAGCACGATCTCGTCCCGGAACCGCTCGACCCGCCCGTGCACGGACACGAGGTCGCCACGCTCGAACATCGCCGCGAGCTGGTCCGCCCCGCGGAACGCACGCGCGGAGATCGTGCCCGTGCGATCCCGCAATTCCAGCGCCAAATACGGCGACCCGGTCCGCGAGTTGAGCCGGTCCTTGCGCACGCAGGCGAAGACGCCCCGCACCTCCTCGCCGGGGCGGAGCACGCTGACAGTCTGGGCCGGAGCCATCCGCCCATGATGTACGGTGAACCGGATGCAGCCGTTGCGATGGGACTATCGCCCCGATGGTCTGCGGGCCCCGGCACTCATCTGCGCCTTCAAGGGCTGGAACGATGCTGCCGATGCCGCCTCGTCAGCCACGACGTTCGTCGGCACCGCTCTTGGCGGGCGCCGGTTTGCGTCGATCGACCCTGAGGAGTTCTACGACTTCCAGGCGACCCGGCCGCAGATCCGGCTCTCCGAGGGCCAGACCCGGGAGATCGTGTGGCCCGACGTCGAGCTCTTCGAGGTCCGCATTCCGCGGGCGCCTCGCGATCTCATCGTGCTCTCCGGCAGCGAGCCGTCGTTTCGCTGGCGGACCTTCAGCCGGCTGATCGTCGATGTCGCCGAGGCGATCGGCGTGCAACTCGTCGTCACGCTCGGCGCGCTGCTCGCCGACGTGCCGCACACCCGCCCGGTCTCGGTCACCGGGTTCGCCTCAGATCCGGCCCTCGTCGCCCGCCTTGGCCTCAGCTCTTCGACCTACGAGGGGCCGACCGGGATCATCGGCGTGCTCCACGCGGCGTGCATGGACGCCGGTCTGCCCTCGGCGAGCCTGTGGGCGGCGGTGCCCCACTACATCGCCGCCGCTCCGAACCCCAAGGCGGCGCTCGCCCTCGTGCGCAAGCTCGAGGGGCTCGTCGGCGTCGCGGTTGACGGCTCCGACCTTGAATCCGCGGCCGCCGACTACGAGCGGCAGGTCAACCTCGCCGTGCAGAGCGATCCGGACGTCCAGGCATTCGTCGAGCGGCTCGAGCAGGCCGCCGGCGAGGAGGAGGACGACGAGACCGGGCCCCTGCCCTCCGGTGAGACGATCGCCCGCGACCTCCAGCGGTTCCTGCGCCAGCGCGGCGGCGACGAGCCCTCGGGCCCCGGCCGCGGTCCCGCCGGAGCCTGATCCCGCCCTTCGCCCGACTCTGATCCGCTGCCCTACCTCTCCGCCGCCGGACACACCAGCCGGTAGTCGCAGATCGAGCACGCCGAGAACGACGGCGTCGGCTCGAATCCCTGCGAGAGGATCCCCTCGGCAACCTCCATCGCAACCGCGGTGATCCATTCTGAGCGGTCGCCGTCGTCAAGCGGGACGCTCACCTTCTCGTCGTCGAGCACGTAGTAGTAGGCCTGGCGGGAGGCGTCGAGCTCCCACGCCTCGCGCGCACCGACGGCGTACAGGGAGAGCTGGACATCGTCGGCAAGCTGGGCGGCGGTCTTCGGCCGGCCGGTCTTGTAGTCGATCAGCTCGTAGTCGCCGCTCGGCAGCAGATCGACGCGGTCGACTCGGCCGCGAAGCAGGTGCGGCCCGAGCTTGAACGTGAACTGCCGCTCGAACCACACCGGCTCGCACTCCTCGGTCTGAAAGCGATCGTGGTAGCGGCTGAGTGCCGCCGCGGCCTTGCCCCGGAGCTGGCGCTCCTCCTCGGAGTCGCCGAACCCGCCCCGTCGCCACGACGCGTCGAGCAGGCCGAGCAGCTGCGGCAGACCCCCGGGCGGATCGTCGCCGGAATGGAAGCGCTCGAGCACCTGGTGGACGACGATCCCGAAGCGCTGGTGGAGCGTCGGCTCCTGAGGGATCCGAAACACGCGCGCGAACTTGTACTTCAGCGGGCACGTCCGGTAGGTGTCGATATCGGACGCCGACAGCACGACTCCCTCGCCGCGCCGCGGCAGGAAGGCCTCGAGCGAGGGCTCGTCCCGGGCGACGATCGCGGCGGCGCGCCGCCGAGCGTCGCGCTCGGCGTCGAGCAGGTAGTCATCGAGCGCCGAGGAGCTGAAGATCTCACGCTGCTCGGCGGTGACCGCCTGGAGGATCCGGGAGTTGACGTCGCGCAGGGCCTCGGCAACGTTCTGGCCCTCCGGGCGGGCAATCAAAGCCGCCACCTTCAACAGCTCGAGATAGCGCACGACCGCATGCGAGATGTCGAGGTCGGTGTCGAAGCGCAGCTCCCCGAGCCGCCCCGCGGTCCGCATCGTGCCCTCGAGCAGCTCGTCACGGAGGAGCCGGTACGTCGAGTGCAGCGTCTCCGCGGGGCCGAACAGCTCCTCCTCCTTGTCCTCCCACTCAACGCCGAGTCCGAGTCGAGCCGCCTCGATCAAGGGCAGCGGCGCCACCTCATCGCCGCGGTCGCCAAACGCCGGATAGGACAACACGACCCGTTCGCGCGCCCGCGTGACCCCGGCATACAGCGCCTGGCGCAGCCCCCGCTCCCGGCCGGACTCGTCGTCGGGCGGCGTCACCCCAGCGTCGGGCAAGAGCGCGTCCGGCACCGGCTCGGGCGCCGGCACGCTCACGCCGCCGTGCAGGCCGATCATGAAGACGTGCGCGGCCTCGAGCCCGCCCGCGCCGTCGAGCCCGATCACCTGGACCGCTCCGGCACCCCGCACGACCGGCTCCTCCTGTTCCCGCAGGCCAAAGTCGGCGACCGCGGCGATTGAGCGGGCGAACTCGCGCGGCGTCGCGAGCGCCTTGCGCCGGACGTACGCCGAGGCGAGCTCGCCGAACCGGGCGAGCGCCCGCAGTCGCTCGACGACATCCGCCTGAGCGGCGAACAGCTGCTGGCGGCGCAGCCCGAGGCGGTCGATCAGCCGGTGCACGTAGAGATCGGGACGGGTCGTGTCGATCGCCGCCGCGCCCGAGCGGTAGAGCTTGAGGAAGATCAGGATCCGCTCGCGCGCCTCGGGCGGGACCTGGGGCGCTTCCGTCGCGGCCGCGAGCGCGGCGACCATGTCGAGCTTGCGCCGGCGCGCGATCTGCGTGCAGCGCGCGATGTCGACCGAGCGCAGCTCGATCGGGGGACGGGCGAGCGCACGGACGACCGCCGCGGCGTCGGAAGGATCAGCGAGCAGTCGGAGCCATGCGAGCACGTCACGGATCTCGGCTCGCTGGAAGAACGCCGCCTCGCCGATCAGCCGATGGGGCACTGCCCGCTCCTCGAGCGCGACCGCAACCGCCTGCCCCTCCCGGGAGACGTCCGGCACGAGCACCGCGACGTCGCCCGGCTCGACGCCCTCGCGTCCGAGCAGGCGCTCGATCTCCGCGGCCACCGCCTGCGCCTGGGCGCGATCGTTCGTCGCCCGCCAGAACGCGACCGTTCCACCCCCCGCCGCCGAACCCGTCATCGGCGCACCGAGCACGGCGCCGGCGACGCGGGCGATCTGGACCGGGCAGCGCTCCGATCGCTCGAGCCGCACCACCCGCACGCCAGGCAGGGACTCGAACGGCGCGACCGCGGCGGCGCCCGCCCGCCGGAATCGCCGCAAGGACGCAGCGACGTCGGCGGTCACGGTCAGGCCGTCCGCCGACGGGGCCGCGAGCGCGCAGGCGAGCCGCCCCGTGACGAGCTCGAGTTCCTGGGCGTCGTCGACGAGCACGTGGGTGAAGCGCCGCCCGATCGCGGGATGGTCGGTGGCGACGCGCAGTGCATCGCACATGAGGTCGCCCTCGTCCCGGGCGCCCGCGTCGGCGAGCATCCGTTCGTGGGCGCGGTACACCTCCGCGAACTCCCGCTCGAGCGCCGCCTCTCCTGCGTCGGCACCGATTCGCGCGGCCCAGGCGGCGTAGGCCTCGGCATCGATCAGCTCCCCTTTGCAGCGATCGATGCGGCGCACGAACGTGCCGAACAGGGCGTTGACGCGCCCCCCGAAGTCATGGTGTTGCACCGTCAGCTCGTCGATCCGCTCGATCAGCATCGCCAGTCGGTCGCCGGCGCTCAGCGTCGTCGCATCCAGATCGCTCGCGTCGCCCGCGGCAATCCCGAGCACCCACGCCGCGAGCCCGACCGGCGCCAGCACGTGGAGTGCCTCGTAACCCCGCTCCAGTCGTGCCTCGAGCCGCACCCGGATGGCATCGGCGCGTCCCGCCGACGGCGCCAGGATGAGCAGGCGCTCAGGCCGCTCGCCGTCGTCGACCAGCCGGCAGAAGCGCGCTTCGATCAGGCTCGTCTTCCCGCTCCCCGCGCACCCGAGGATGAGCTGCGGCCCTCCGGCGTGGCTGACGGCCTCACTCCAGGGGGTAGAAGGCTCCTCAGACACGTCTGACAGCATAGGTATGAGATGACCTCCACCCGCTCCGCCCTCGAAGCCGATTGGCTCACCACCTGCCGCAGTGCCGCGGCCGGGCTCACCGAGGTGCTCGCGGCCCGGCCGAGCATCGCGGAGCGGGCCGAGGAAACCGGCTCGCGAGGCAGCGGCGGCGATCGCACGCTCGTCATCGATGCGTCCGCCGAGTCCGTCGTGTTCGCCCAGCTGGATCGCCTGAGCGCGGACGGCTTCCGCTTCGTCGCGCTCTCCGAGGAGCGCGGGGAGATCGACTACGGCGACCCGAGCGTCCGCGTCATCATCGACCCGATCGACGGCTCGCTCAACGCCAAGCGCGGCCTCCCCCATCATGCGCTCTCGATCGCCGTCGCCGCCGGCGACACGATGGCCGACGTCGTGTTCGGCTTCGTCTACGACTTCGGCCCCCGTGAGGAGTGGTGGGCGCACCGTGGCGGCGGGGCCCATCTCAACGGGACCCGCCTCGACGCCGCGCTCGGCGAGCGCCGCAGCCGCGACGGGCGCCTTGAGGTGCTCGGGATCGAGTCCGCCGACCCGCGGTGGGTCGCCGCGTCGATCGACTCGCTCCAGACCACCGCCTACCGCCTGCGCGCCCTCGGGACGATCGCGTCCTCGCTCTGTCAGGTTGCCGCGGCCCGCTTCGACGGGATGGTCTCGCTTCGTCGCGCCCGCGGGGTCGACTCGGCGGCCGGGCAGTTGATCGTCCGCGAGGCCGGCGGCCACGTGAGCTTCCCAGCCCACGAGGAACCGCTTGCCGCGCCGCTGAATACCGAACCGACCTCGCATGTGTGCGCCGCGCGGACCCCGGAGACACTCGGACAGCTCGAGGCGATCATCGGATGATCGACTGGATCATCGCCGAGCGGATCGCCGCGTTCGTCGCCGGCACCGGAGAGGCGCAGGCGCCGGACGCCGACCTGCCCGAGCTCGCCGCCGAGGCCGAGAAGCGGGTCGTCGCGTATACCGGCCTGAAACCAGCGCGCCCGATCCCGCCGCCGGAGGGGATCAGCCGCCGTGAATGGGTCGCGAGCAACCTCGCCTCGATGCGTCTGCTCCTCGACCCGGTCCTCGAGCGGGCGAATACCGGTTTCGGCCCACTGACGCCGGCCATTCAGATCGGGGTCGGCTTCGTGCTCTCGACCGAGGTGGGCGTGGTTGTTGGATACCTCGGGCAGCGGGTGCTCGGTCAGTACGAGCTTGTGCTCCTGGATGAGGCCGTCGAGGACCGCCCGCCCCGACTGCTGTTCGTCCTCCCCAATCTCGGCCAGGCGGTCGACTCCTTCGGCGCCGACGAGAAGGAGTTCATGACCTGGGTCACACTCCACGAGGTGACCCACGCCGTGCAGTTCGCGGGCGTCCCGTGGTTGCACCCGCATGTCGCCGGGCTCGTGCGCGACCTGCTCAAGCAGGCCGAGGTCCGGATTGACACGCCCCGCAAGCTACGGCTGCCGAGCGGCGATGAGATCAAGCGGATCCTCGGCGCGGTCCGCCAGGGCGATCTCATCTCGATCGTGACCAGCAAGGCCGAGCGGGAGACGCTGGACCGGGTGCAGGCGGTGATGGCGGTGATCGAGGGGCATGCGGAACACGTGATGGACGCCGTCGCCCCGGACCTCCTGCCCTCGCTGCCGAAGCTCCGCGCCGCGATCGATCGCCGGCGCAAGTCGCAGTCGGGCCTGAATCGCCTCGTCGCTCGTCTGCTCGGGCTCGAGATGAAGCTCAAGCAATACGAGCGGGGCAAGATCTTCTGTGATGCGATCGTCGAGGCCGCCGGCCCCGAGGCACTCTCCCACGTGTTCGTGGGCCCGGAGACGCTGCCGACCCTCGCCGAGATCGACGACCCGCCGGCCTGGCTTCGGCGCACCGGGTGGGAGGACGGGCGGGGCCTCCCACCGGCTCATCGCTCAAGCGCGTAAAGGTGCCATTCGTCCGGCACGCCACGCAGCGTGTGCAGGCCGCGATCGTCGAACCGTAGACCCGAGCCGACGACGAGATCCTTGACCGTGCTCGACGCGAGCACCTCACCGGGACCGGCGTTCGCCATCACCCGCGCACCGATGTGGACCGCGATCCCGGCGACGTCCCGGCCCACGAGCTCGCATTCACCGGTATGCAGGCCGGCTCGAATCTCGAGGCCGAGCGCGCGGACGGCGTCGACGATGCTCGCCGCGCATTGGACCGCCCGCGCCGGCCCATCGAACGTGGCGAGAAAGCCATCGCCGATCGTCTTGACCTCCTGGCCACGCCAGCGCTCGAGCTCGTGGCGGACGAGCGCGTTGTGCTCGTCGAGCAGGCGCCGCCAGCGGCCGTCGCCGAGCGACGAGGCGTGATCGGTCGAGCCGACGATGTCCGTGAACATGACCGTCGCGAGCACCCGGTCGATCTCCGAGGGGCTGCGACGCCCGGTCAGGAACTCCTCGACGTCGTCAGTCCCCGGGAATGCCACCCACGCGTAGGTGTCCTCGCCCGGGTACTCGATGAACCGCGAGCCGGGGATCAGCGACGCCACCTCGCGACCCATCTCGAGCGGGATGTAGCGGTCGCCTGACTGGTGGGTGACAAGCGTCGGGGCCTGGATCGTCGGCAGGATGGAGCGCAGATCGGTCTGCGCGACCATGTCGATCAGCTGGCGGGCCATCCCCGGGCTGACCGAGGAGCGCTGCATCCGTCCCCACCAGGCGGCGAAACTCGGATTCCCCACCTGGCTCGGAGCGTAGATCTCAAGCAGCGTGCCCTCGCCCCAGTGATTTTCGATCGCGTCGAGCATCTGCTCATGGAGCTGGGGCTTCAGCGTCGCCCCTCCCTGAGGCGCGACCGACGAGAGCACGAGCGCCGTCACCCGATCCGGATAGGTCGCCGCGAACAGCGCTGAGAGCCCGAGATCGCTGGCCCCCCACAGCGCCGTCTCCTCGACGCCGACCACATCGAGCACGGCGGCGAGATCGTCCATCTGCTGCTCGAGCGTTGGCGGCCGTGACACGGAATCCGAAAGACCGGTGCCGCGGCGGTCAAACATCACGAGACGGGAGAAGGAGGCGAGCCGCTCCAAGCACCGAGCCGTCGATGGCTCCTCCCACATGAGCTCGAGATGGGAGGCCGGGCCGTTGATCAACACGAGGTCGATCGGGCCTTCACCCACGACCTGGTAGGCGATGCTCGCATCGCCGCTCCGGGCGTAATGGGTCTTGGATCCGATCACGGCTCCTGACGAAGACTGTAACGAAGGTCGGCCAGCGGTTTACAAACACATGTTCGGTCGTAATCGGGCCCCCGCGCAAGAACTTAGAGCTAATATCCTTAATTCCTACGGGAGCGAAGCAAACCAAATGGCTACTACCAGCAGCAGCACCCCCAGCGGACGCCGTTCCGCCACGACCCGCAAGAGCACGTCGGCTCGGAAGCCGGCCGGGTCAACCGCGCGCAAGGCCGCCGCGACGACAACCTCGACCCAGCCCAAGACGCAGGTCGAGCACATTCAGGAGATCGCCGAGCGGGCGGTTCTCGTTCCCGTCGGCGCCACCATCCTGGCCCGCGAGAACCTCGTCTCCACCGTCAAGGGTTTGGCGACGAAGTACCGCAGCCGTGCAAGCCTCGAGCGCGAGATCAAGCGCTATGAGCGCCGCGGGGCCACCGCGCGCAACCGGTTCGAGCGTCAGGTGCGCAAGACCCGCACGCGCTTCGAGCGTGAACTTCGTCAGCGCCGCTCGCGGGTTGAGCGGACGGTGAAGCAGAACCGCCGTCGCCTCGAGCGCGAGGTCCGCGCGGTCCGCAAGGACTTCGAGAAGCAGTCCTCGGTCGTCACCAAGCGCGCCCAGGGCATCGTTACCACCGCTCAGGAGCGCCTCGGGTAACCGACCGCCCATCAGGCTTACCCCGCCCCGGCTCGGAGAGGCCGGACCGCGGGACAGGTTCGCCGGCCCCATACTCGCCGGCGAATGCAGCACCCTCTCCTCCCTCAACCGCCGGGGCGTCACGCAAGTGGCGCCCCGTCGGTCCTTAATCGTCCAGCCTCGTCGCGAGCGCGTTCGGCCTGCCGCTCAACCTCGCGCTGCTGGTGACGCTGCGAACCATGATCCACGCCGAGTGCCGGATCGCGCTGCTCTCCGACGATCCGTTCGACGCCACCGCGGTCCCCGCCTGAAGCCTTCCCGGCGCCGTCCAACCGTCTGTCACAATCGACGTATGCCAACAAGAGACCAAGTACTTGATGCCCTGCGAGTCGTGATCGACCCCGAACTCCGCCGGGACATCGTCGAGCTCGAGATGGTCCGTTCGATCGACGTGCACGAGAACGGCGTCGTCGACGTGATGGTCTCGCTCACCACGCCGGGCTGTCCGATTCGCAGCCACTTCCAGGACGGGGTCGCTTCCGCGGTGCGCGGTTTGGACGGCGTCACCGGCGTCAACGTCAGCTTCGACGTGCTCTCCGATCAGGAGAAGCAGAAGCTTGGCCACAAGCTTGGCCGCGGGACGCTGCCCGAGGGCGCGCTCGCCGCCGTGAAGAACGTGATCTGCGTCGGCTCCGGCAAGGGCGGGGTCGGTAAGTCAAGCGTGACCGCGAATCTCGCCGCCGCGCTCGTCTCCGATGGTAAGCGGGTCGGGGTCCTCGACGCCGACGTGTGGGGCTACTCCCAGCCGCGGATGTTCGGCCTCGGCGCGGAGCGTCCGAAGGTCAACGCCGAGCGCAAGCTCATCCCGCTCACCACGCATGACGGCATCGAGGTGATGTCGATCGGGTTCTTCGTCGAGGAGGACGCCGCCGTGGTGTGGCGAGGCCCGATGCTTCACAAGGCGCTTCAGCAGTTCCTCGAGGACGTCGAGTGGGGCGAGCTTGACTATCTGCTGATCGATCTGCCGCCCGGCACCGGGGACGTCTCGATGACGCTCGCGCAGCTGCTGCCGCAGGCCAAGTTCATTCTTGTCACGACGCCGCAGCCGGTCGCCCAGAAGGTGGCGCGCCGCTCCGCCGAGATGGCGACGAAGCTCAAGCTCGAGATCGCGGGCGTGATCGAGAACATGTCCGGATTCATGACCCCATCCGGGGAGCGGTACCAGATCTTTGGCGAGGGCGGCGGCCAGCGGCTCGCCGAAGAACTCGAGGTGCCGCTGCTCGGCAAGGTGCCGCTGACGATGCCGCTGAGAGAGCAGTCCGATGCCGGCACGCCGCTCGTGTTCTCCGATCCGGATGACCCGGCCGCGCAGGCGATCCACCAGGCTGCGCGCGGGCTGATCGCGCTCTCGCCGATGGAACTGCCGGTGCTGCAGGCACCGTCGCCGGCCGCGGCGCCGAAGCCGGTCGGCATGTCACTCCCGATGGCCTGAATCACGTACGGGGAGGTGCATGCACCTCCCCGCCGGTGGGCGCATGCGCCCACCGGGGCTGGGCCGCATGCGGCCCAGCCGTCATACCCGACTACTTGCGGTTGGCGTAATAGTCGGCGTTGATCTGCGCGTACTTCGTCCACTCCTCCGGGAGCTGGTCCTCGGCGAAGCAGGCGTCGACCGGGCAGGCCTCGACGCAGGCGTCGCAGTCGATGCACTCCTCCGGGTCGATGTAGAGCATCTCGACGTCGTCGTAGTTGGGCTCGTCCGGCGTCGGATGGATGCAGTCGACCGGGCAGACCTCGACGCACGAGTTGTCCTTCGTGCCGATGCAAGGCTCGGCGATCACGTAGGCCATAAGTCTTGGATCTTCCTGTCTCGTGTTTCGGTGACGGGGGGAGCGGCGCATTTTACGGACGTGTAACTCTCGTGCGCCCTCCGCTAGTGTCGTGAGCGGAAGTTCGTGAGCAGCGTCGCGAGTGGCTGGGCGTGGATGACGGATGGGGATGATCCAAGTCGTACTGGTGGTACGGCGGGATCATCCCCATTCGTCAGGCGCGTCCAGACGCCGCGAGGCTGCCACCGAACTAACGATTCACGACACTAGTGACCGACTAGCCTCCTGCCTCGTGCTGCTGCTCACCGGCGCCACCGGAAACGTCGGACGACCGCTGCTGCGGAGGCTGACTGCTGCCGGCGTGCCGGTCCGCTGCCTGGTCCGTGATCCGCGGCGGCTCGGGGCCGAGCGGGTCCGGGTCCAGATCGCACTCGGCGACCTCTCAGACCACCTCTCGTTCCGCCACGCGTTGCGCGGTGTCGACACCGTCGTCCATCTCGCCTCGGTCGTGCGCGACCAGCCGGGTGGGTCGATCGAGGAGCTCGCCGGGGTCGCCACGTGGCGGCTCGTCCGGGCCGCCGAGAACGCCGGGGTGCAGCGGTTCGTGTTCTTCTCGGCGCTCGGCGCATCGACCCGGAGCCGCGCCCGGTTGCTGCGGGCGAAGGGGGTCGCTGAGCGGGCCCTCGCCGAATCCGGCCTCACCCACACGATCTTCGCCCCGTCGATCATCTACTCGCCCGGCGATCCGTACCTGCGCCTACTCCAGCGGATGTCGCTGCTGCCAGTGATGCCGATCCCCGGCCGCGGCCGGGCGACGTTTCAGCCGATCTGGGCCGAGGACGTCGCTGACTGCGTGATGGCCGCCCTCCCTGGCGGAGCCCAGGCGGCCGAGGCCGACGGCCGGCGCTACGAGCTCGCGGGACCGGAGACCCTCACCCACCGCCAGGTCGTCGAGATCGCGCTCAGCTCGTTTCACCGCCGCCGCCTGATCGTCGGGATCCCGGCCCCGCTCACCCGGCGCGCGCTCGAGCTCGTGGAGCTGCTCACCGGCCCGGCGGCGTTCGCGACCTGGGACGAGGCCGAGCTGATGGAGATCCCGATGACCTCCCGTCAGGGAACCGCCGACGCGGAGTCGCTCGGCGTCATCCCGAAGCCGATGCGGGCCGTGCTCGGGGTCGGTTGAGCGGTCAGGCGACGGCGAGCGCGGGGCGTCGATCACGCCACGGCAGCGCCCGCTCGAGCTGAGCCGCGAGCGCTAGGAGCACGTCCTCACGGACCGGCGGCCCGATCAGCTGCACGCCGGTCGGCAGGCCGTCGTCGCCGTGATAGAGCGGGAGCGTGATGGCCGGCAGGCCGGTGCAGTTGACGATCGCGGTGTACGGCGTGAACGAGCCGCTGCGGCGATAGTGGCCCCACGGGTCCGGTCCGCGGCCATGGATCTCCCCGATCTTGACCGGGCGCATGGCGAGCGTCGGGGTGATCACGACGTCGTAGTCGGCGAGGTGGGTGACGATACGCCGCGACACATGCTCGAGTCGCGTCTGCGCGCTGAGCAGGCTGAGCGTGTCGTGCTCGCGTGAGCTTTCCCAGATCGCCCAGGTGAGCGGCTCGACGTCGTCCACCGACGGCTCGCGGCCGGCGATGCGCCCCGCGATCTGCGTCGTCTGGGAGATCTGCGGGCCGAACGCCCGGGTGAAATCCGGAAGCAGATCGAGACCCGACCATGGCGGGGTGACCTCCTCGACGTGGTGTCCGAGCGACTCGAGCAGGCCCGCTGCGTCCCGCGCGCCCGCCTCGCACACCGGGTCAAGTTCGGCGCCGTCGAGGGCCGGGTTGAGCGCCAGGCCAATCCGCAGCCGGCCTGGCTCACGCGTGGCGGCGGCCGCGAACGGCTCGTCCGGCTCCGGCGCCCAGGTCGCATCCCCCAGCTCGTAGCCAGCCATCAGGTCCAGCACCGTGGCCGTCTCGGCGACCGTGCGGGTGAGCACGCCGTCGATCGTGAGAAAGCTCTGGCCGCCGTCGGGCCCGACCGAGATCCGGCCGCGCGCCGCCTTCAGCCCGACGAGCCCGCAGCACGCCGCGGGAATGCGGATCGAGCCCCCGCCGTCATTGCCGTGAGCGATCGGGACCATCCCGGCGGCGACGGCCGCTGCCGACCCGCCGCTCGAGCCACCGGGCGTGCGGTCAAGCGCCCACGGATTGTGGGTGGGGCCGAACCGCCGCGGCTCGGTCGTCGGCAGGATCCCCATCTCCGGCAGCCGCGTCTTGCCCACGAACACGAACCCGGCGTCGCGCAGCCGGCGGATGAGGAACGCGTCGTGGTGGGCGACGAAGTCGCCGAACAGGTCGCTGCACATCGTGATCGGCATCCCGGCCACCGGCCGGTTGTCCTTGATCGCGATCGGGACGCCGGCGAACGGGCGCGCGTCCCCGGGCCCGATCTCCGTGGCGACGGCGAGCGCGGCGTCGTGGGCGACGTGCGTGAACGCGCCGATCGTCGGCTCGAGCGCGTCGATCCGCGCCAGGCAATCGGAGACGAGCTCGGTCGCGGAGATCTCCCCGGATCGGACCAGCCCGGCAAGCTCGAGCGCCGATCGGAACATCAGCTCGGACACGACCGCAAGGCTACGCGAACCACGCCTCAGCGCGCGCGTGAGCGAGATGGTTGATTCCACGACCATCTAGCCTGTGGATCGACCTTTTACGCCGCTCAGGAGACCACGCACAAGAATGTCTGCAACTGCCGAAGTACAGTCGGGGCTCGAAGGAGTCGTCGCCTTCGCCACTGAGATCGCTGAGCCCGATCGTGAGGGCGGCGCCCTGCGATACCGCGGCGTCGATATCGAGGAGCTCGTCGGCAATGTCCCGTTCGGGCAGGTGTGGGGCCTCCTCGTCGACGGCCACCTGGTCCCGGGGATGCCTCCGGCCGAGCCGCACCCGTTGTATGTCCATTCCGGGGATCCCCGCGTCGACGTGCAATCGGCGCTCGCGATGCTCGCCCCGCAGTGGGGGTTCGGCCAGCTGATCGACATCTCCGACGAGGAGGCTCGGGACAATCTCGCCCGCGCGTCGGTGATGGCGCTGTCGTTCGTCGCCCAGTCGGCCCGCGGGATCGGCAAGCCGCCGGTCCCTCAGCGGGAGGTCGACAAGGCGACCCGGATCGCGGAGCGGTTCCTCATCCGCTGGCGCGGCGAGGCTGACCCCAAGCACGTTGAGGCAATCGACGCGTACTGGATCTCAGCCGCCGAGCACGGGATGAACGCCTCGACGTTCACCGCCCGCGTCGTCGCCTCGACCGGCGCCGACGTCGCCGCTGCGCTGAGCGCCGCGGTCGGTGCGCTGTCCGGCCCGCTCCACGGCGGCGCCCCCTCCCGTGTGCTGAAGATGCTCGACGACGTCGCCGAGATGGGTGATGCCGACCGTTACGTCAAGGACATGCTCGATCGGGGCGAGCGGCTGATGGGGTTCGGCCACCGCGTATATCGCGCCGAGGACCCGCGGGCCCGCGTGCTGCGCCGCACCGCCAAGCAACTCGGCGCCCCCCGCGTCGAGGTCGCCGAAGCGCTCGAGCAGGCAGCGCTCGCCGAGCTCCAGGCCCGCCGTCCGGATCGCGTGCTCGCGACGAACGTCGAGTTCTGGTCGGCGGTCGTGCTCGACTTCGCGCAGGTGCCGCCGGAGCTGTTCACGCCGATGTTCACGTGCGCCCGGACGGCCGGCTGGTCGGCGCACATCATGGAGCAGAAGCGTGAGGGCCGGCTCATCCGTCCGACCGCGAAGTACGTCGGTCCGGCCCCGCGTCCGCTCTCCGAGCTCGAGGGCTGACCCGGGTCGCCATGTGCTGTGCCGGGTGGGCGCCCGGCCGTATGCTCCGGGCGCCACCTTCATGTCACCCGAACGTCAACTTGACCCGGCGGCGCTCGGCGATCACATCGATCGGCTATACCGTGCCGCCTGGGGCCTCTGTGGATCACGGGAGGAAGCGGAGGATCTCGTCCAGGAGACGTTTGCGCGCGTGCTGCGCAAACCGCGGATCCTCCGCTCCGAGGATGACCTCGGCTATCTGCTCCGCGTGCTGCGCAACACGTTCTTCTCCCAGCGCCGGACGGCCGCCCGGCGACCGCAGACGACCGCGTTGCCGGACGAGCTCGACCTGATCGAGGACCGCTCGGCGGTCCAGCCCGAGTCGCGGTTGGAGTCCGCCGAGCTGTACGCCGCGATCTCCGACCTCCCGGACGATTTCCGGGACGCGCTGATCGCGATCGACGTCGTCGGGCTGTCCTACCGGGAGGCGGCGAAGGCGCTGAAGGTGCGGGAGGCGACGATCACCACGCGGCTGCATCGCGCGCGCCAGCGGGTCGCGCGGACGCTCGTGCCCGAGAACACCCGCGACGTGTAACCGGACGGCGGTTCTACGCCGCCGCGCCCGCCCACGACGCGAGCTTCTGGAGCTTGTCCGCGGGAACGCCGGTGGCCGAGAGGACGCACGTGTGGTTGTCCCGCTTCCAGGTGACGACCAGCCGCCCGCCGAGCGTGAGCGTGCGGAGCTCGACGCCCTTGCGCACGGTGACCTCTGCACTCGGTGTCTTCAGCGCGGGCGCACCCACGATCGTGTAGGCGATCCGGTGTCCCTTCCAGTCGTAGTAGACGGTGATCGCCTTGCGACCGTTGATCGTGTCGGTGCGCTGACCGCTGGCGCGCCAGTGGAACTGGCCGCTCCAATCGGGGAAGTAGATGCCCTGGATGAGGGTCTGGAGCTTGCCGGGCTGATCCGGGTCGGCCGTCGGCGCCGGCATCGCCGGTCCGCGGGCGGCGAGCGCCGCGGCGTCGCTCAGCGACGGAGCGCCGGGAGTTCCGCCAGGCAGGACGAGCACGATCGCGAGCACGGCGACCGCCAGCGCGGCGGCCAGGCCCCCGCCGTAGCTCAGCCGGCGCCGGGCGGCGACGGTGCGCGTCGGCCGCTGCGCCACGATCCGGGCCCTGAGCGCGTCGGGAGCCCGATCTGTCGCGCGGGCCGTGTGCAGGACGTCGACGATCCTGCGCTCACGGGCGTAGAGCGCGCTCAGCTCGGGCGAGGCGGCGATCCGCGCCTCGACCGCATCTCGGCGGGACGGATCGATCGAGCCGTCGGCGAGCGCGGAGAGGTCGCGCAGATCCTCTGCCTTCATTTCTGGACTGTCAGCGTGTGCGGACATAACTCTCCGTCTCAAAGGACTCCGCCGGGGGCGAAAACCTTCCCGTCACCTTACGCCCCGCGATACGGCCCGTCCACGTATTCCGCGAGCATGCGGGTCGCCGCAAACCGGGGGCCGAGCGTGCGCAGCGACGCCCGCACGAGCGCGAGCCAGCGGGTCGGCAGGCCGCGCTCGTCGCGGTCGTAGAACGGCGGCAGGACCTCATCCATGACCACCTTTTCGAGCGCCTCGGCGGTCCGGTCGTCCTGCGCGTCCTCGTCCGGATCGACGTCGCCGGGCAGGCCCCAGCCGTTGACCCCGTGATCGCACGCCTCGGCCCACCACCCGTCGAGCACCGAGAGCTGCAGCCCGCCGTTGATGACCGACTTCATGCCGCTCGTCCCGCTCGCCTCGAGCGGCGGGCGGGGGAGGTTGAGCCAGACGTCACAGCCGCGCACGAGCCACTTGGCGGAATCCAGGTCGTAGTCATCCAGGAACACGACCCGCTCACCGACGACCGGGGCCTTCTTGAGCTCGAACACGTTGCGCAGCGTCCGTTTGGCGTCCTCATCGCGGGGGTGCGCCTTGCCGCCGAGAATGACCTGGACGGGACGTTCACCTCCGAGGAGGGACAGCGTCCATGCCGCGTCGCGAGTGAGGAGCTCAAGCCGCTTGTAGGTTGCGACCCGGCGGGCGAAACCGATCGTCAGCACCTCGGGATCGAACGCCCGCAGGGCGGCCTCGACGTACTCCCGCGAATCGTTGCGACCGAGCCGCTCGGCGGCGCTGCGCTCCCGTGCATACATGATCAGGGCGGCGCGCTGACGACCGCGAGCCGCCCACAGCGCCTCGTCCGGGATGTCATCGACCGGGGCCCAGGTTGCCGGATCGGCGGCGTGGCGAATCCAGCCCTCGCCGAGATACTGGTCGAGCAGCCCCCGGATTTCCGGGCCGATCCAGGTCGGGATGTGGACCCCGTTGGTGACGTGCGCGATCGGGACGTCGTTGACGGGACGATCCGGCCACAGTTCATTCCACATCTCGCGGGCGACCTCGCCGTGCCGGCGGCTGACCGCATTCGCCGCGCGGCTCATGCGCAGCGCCGCCTGCGTCACGCCGACCTCAGCTTCCTCGTCGGACGGATCGGTGCGTCCGAGGGAAATCAGCTCGTCGATGTCGATGTCGAGATCGTCCGCGACGCGGCCGACCGCCCGCGCGACCTGATCATCGGGATAGGAGTCGTTGCCGGCCGGCACCGGGGTGTGCGTGGTGAAGATCGTCCGCTGACTCGCGGCCGTGATCGCCCGGTCGAACGACGTGCCCTGGATGAGATCGGGCGCCGCGAGCTCGAGCGGAGCGAAGGCGCCGTGGCCTTCGTTGAGGTGCACGACCCCGGGCTCGATCCCCATCGCCCGCAGCGCGCGGACGCCGCCCATCCCGAGCAGGACGTATTGCGCAAGCCGCGTCTCCGGGTCTGCGACGTACAGCCGCCCGGTGATCCACCGCTCAAAGGGCGCGTTCTCCGGCGTGTCGGTGTCGAGCAGATACAGCGGGATGCGCCCGATGTCGGCGCGCCAGATGTGCGCGGTGACGTCAGCGTCGTAGATCGGGATCGTGATGCTGATCGGCTGGCTGTCGGCCCCCGTCACGAGCGCCATCGGCAGCCGATCCGGGTCGGTGTCGAGCCAGTACTCGTGCTGCCAGCCGCCCGCGTCGATCCGCTGGCGGAAGTAACCCTTCCGGTAGAGCAGCCCGACGGCGATGAGCGGGACCGCCTGGTCGGAGGCCTCCTTGACGAGGTCGCCGGCCAGGGCGCCGAGGCCGCCCGAGTAGATCGGCAGCGAGACATGGATGCCGTACTCGGCGCACAGGAACGCGACCGGATGGGCGGGGTCGACCGCTCCGCGCGTCTCGGGTGGCCGGGCGAGCTCGCCGTCGAGTGCCGCGAGCAGCGCCTGGGCCCGATCGAGCAGGCCCTGATCCTCGGAGGCGCGCTGGAGCTCCGAGCGGGAGGCCTCCAGCAGCACCCGGACCGGGTTCTTGTTGGAGATCGCGTATCGGCCGGGGCTGATCGCCTCGAAGACCTCCGCGCCATGTGGCTGCCAGGACCAGTGGTAGTTGTAGGCGAGGCGGGCGAGCGGGCTGAGCGGCTCCGGCAGGCGCGCGGCGAGCTCCGCGGCCGAGCGCTCGAGGTCTTGTCGGCCGTCGAAGGCCGTGGCTTGAGAGGGTTCCACGGACACGATTATCTAGTAGGGCAGTACCCTCGCGCTCTTGGCCTCTACCTCACTCGGCGTCCTCGCCTTCGGAGACTCGATCACAAACGGGGGTGGGGAGCTGCAATGGGGCGTGGCGCTCCAGTCCTGGGCGCTCTGGGTCGCACGCGCCACGGGGCTCCCCTACAGCGCGTATGCGGTCGACGGCGCGCAGGCCCCTGACGTGCTCGCCGAGCAGATTCCGGCGTTCGTGCAGCGGGCGACTCCAGGCGGGCGGTACGACCTCGGGTGCCTCTACATCGGCGTCAACGACGTGCGGTCACCGGACTGGGATCCGGGGCGGTTTGAGCGGGCCTACCGGGAGGCGCTCACATTCGTGGCGGGCCGCTGCGATCGGGTCCTGACCGCGACGGCGCCGCTCGACCTCGGTCGCCCGCGGGCGGGGGCGAAGGTGCCCGAGCTCAACGCGATCGTCGTGGCGGTGGCGGCCTCGGTGGGAGCGCTCGTCATCGACCTGACCGACTTCGGTGCGCGCAACCAGGTGATGGTCGACCGGGTCCACCCGACCGCCTTCGGACAGATCGCGATCGCTCAGCGGGCTCTGCGGGTGTTGGCCGCCGACGGAATGACGGTCCAGGTCGACCCCGCGTCGCTGATCCGCTACGAGACCACCTGGCGCGAGCGGTTGCGTACGGACGCGCGGTACGCGTACCGGGCCACGAAAACCGCACTCGGCTCCGCCTGGGTCAAGGCCCGAGCCTGAGCGCTTGGCGGAATGTGTACAGCTGTTGTACACACGACGCCAAGCGCCTCCCCTCAGGCCAGCCGGTTCGCCCGCTCCGTCGCCTCCCGCAGCCGCCGCGCGAGCGCCGGCGTCAACGCATCGGGCTCCATCTGCCAGCGCCACTGACCGCCCTGGCGCCCCGGATTGTTCATCCGCGCGTCGGAGCCGAGCCCAAGCACATCCTGCATCTGCATCATCGCGACACACCCCGAGGAGGCGAGCGCAAGCGTGATCAGGGCCCACCACGGCTCGCCATCGAGCCGCGGCACCACGTCAGACAACCCGAACGCCTTCAGATCGGCGCGGACGAGATCCCGCCGCGCCGAGTCCAACCCCTCCCACCAGCCCCGCGCGGTGTCGTGGTCGTGGGTGCCGGTGTAGACGAACCGGTTCACAACGTGGTTCGCCACCCGGTGGACGCTCCCGGGTACGTCGGGCTCGAATCCGAACTGGAGCACGACCATCCCAGGCAGGCCGAGCGCGTCCCGCAGACGATCGACCGGAGGCGTGATCACGCCGAGATCCTCGGCGACGAACGGCAGCGCCCCGCCGAGCCCGGCGGCGATCGCATCGAACACCGCCCGCCCCGGGCCGCGGACCCAGCGCCCGTCGACGGCCGTCCGAGAACCCGCAGCCACCGACCAGTACGCGACGAACCCGCGGAAGTGATCGATCCGGGCGACGTCGAACAGCTCCAACGTCCGCCGCGCCCGCTCGACCCACCACCGGTACCGGCGTCGGCGCAGCGCCGGCCAGTCATAGAGCGGGTTGCCCCACAGCTGACCATCATCGGAAAATGCGTCCGGCGGAGCGCCGGCGACGAACCCGTCCTGGAACAGCTCGGGGTGGGCGCGCTGATCGACGCTTCCGGGCGCCACATAGATCGCGACGTCGCCGAGCAGCCGGATTCCGCGCTCCTTGCAATATCCCCGCAAGGACGCCCATTCGCGGTCAAAGCGCACCTGGTCCTCGACCGCGCGGCGACCGCCAGCGAGCCGGCCCCAGTCCTCGATCCAGAACGCGTTGCGCGCGACGAACGCGTCGACCTCGTCGATCGACACCGGCGCCTCAGGCGTGGACAGGAATCCTGGCCACGCCGCGAACGCCGACTTTGACTTATACGGCGACTGGTAGCGATCGGGCGGGCCGAGCGGCAGAACCTGCCACCACGACTGCCCGGCGGCGGCCAACCAGTCCGCGAATCGATACGCCTCCGGCCCGAGACGCCCCCCGGGCAGGGAGGTCAAATGCATCTGAATGCCGCACGTCCGTGGAAACTCCGTCACAGGATCATCACGAACCGCTGTTTACCTGACCCAGCGGTCTGGATACCTTCCGGGTGTGCCCTCAGCCGCCCAAACCCACACCAAACCCGACACCGATGCCGCGCTGCCCCCGCTGAAACGGCCCCCGGCCCGCATCGTCGTTCAATACCCGACCCCCACAGTCGATGGCGGCCGCTACCCCGTCAAGCGCGTCGACGGTGACCGGATCCACGTCGAGGCCGACGTCTTCCGAGACGGCCACGACCTGCTCCGCGCCGTCATCCGCTACCGCGGTCCTGGCGAGGAACACTGGCGAGAGTCGCCGCTGCACCGCATCGATGAGCACATCGGCGGCAACCGGTGGGCCGGCGAGTTCAAGGTCTCGCAGATCGGCCGCTGGGAGTACACGATCGAGGCGTGGACCGACCTCTTCGGCACCTGGCGTGACGAGCTCGGGCGCAAGCTGGCGGGCGGTCAGCACGACCTCGCCGGCGAGATGTCGGAGGGCGTGCTCCTGCTCCGGGCCACGGCGGAGACGGCGTCTGATCCGAGCGATCGGGCGCTGATCGAGCATGCGTTGCTGACGCTCGAGGATCCCGCCATCCCGGAGAACGCCAAGCATGACGTCGCGCTCGGGCCCGAGCTGTTCGAGACCGTCGAGCGCAATCAGGAGCGCCGCGGGGCGGTGTACATCGATCCGCCGATCGTCATCGAGGTCGATCGGCCGCGAGCCGCGTTCGGCGCGTGGTACGAAATGTTCCCCCGGTCCTGGGGCGGGCTCGCCGGCGTCGAGCGCGAGCTCCCGCGGCTCGCCGATCTCGGCTTCGATGTCATTTACCTGCCGCCGATCCATCCGATCGGGCACACCAACCGCAAGGGCGCGAACAACGCGCTGGTCGCTGCCCCCGGCGATCCCGGGTCGCCGTGGGCGATCGGCGACGAGACCGGCGGTCACGACGCGATCCATCGCGAGCTCGGCACCGAGGAGGACCTCCGCAGCCTGACCGCGGCGGCGCGCGCCCACAACCTCGACATCGCTCTTGACTTCGCGATCCAGTGCTCCGCGGATCACCCGTGGCTGACCGAGCACCCGGAGTGGTTTCACCGCCGGCCCGACGGCACGCTCAAGTACGCCGAGAATCCGCCCAAGCGCTATCAGGACATCTACAACGTCAACTGGGACACGCCGGACTGGCGCGCGCTGTGGTCAGCGCTGCTCGACGTCGTGCTCCACTGGGTCGACTGCGGGGTCAAGGTGTTCCGGGTCGACAACCCGCACACCAAGCCGTTTGCGTTCTGGGAGTGGCTGATCCGCGAGATCCATGCCCGGGATCGGACCGTCGTGTTCCTCGCCGAGGCGTTCACCCGCCGGGCGGTGATGCGCCACCTGGGGAAGATCGGCTTCAGTCAGTCCTACACGTACTTCACGTGGAAGACCTCGCGCCACGAGCTGACCGAGTATGTCTCCGAGCTCGCGTTTTCCGGCGAGCAGGAGTACTTCCGGCCCAACTTCTTCGCCAACACCCCGGACATCCTCCACGCCTATCTTCAGCACGGGGGCCGGGGCGCGTTCGAGGCCCGGCTGATCCTCGCCGCGACGCTCTCGCCGAGCTACGGGATCTACTCCGGCTACGAGGCGCTCGAGCACGTTGCCGTGCGCGAGGGCTCCGAGGAGTACCTCGACTCCGAGAAATATGAACTGAAGGCACGTCGGCTCGAGGGCCCGCTGCTGCCGCTCATCCGCCGGGTCAACGAGGTCCGCCGCTCCAATCAGGCGCTCCAGTCCCTGTCGAACATCACGTTCCTCGAGACGGCGAACGACGCGATCATCGCCTACGCCAAGCAGAGCGGCTCGAACACGATCATCTGCGTCGTGAATCTCGACCCCTACAACGTCCAGGAGGGGCTGACGACCGTCCCGGCACACCTCGGACTGCCACCCGTGTTCACGGTCGAGGATCTGCTCTCCGGCGAGCGCTTCCAGTGGCGGATCGGGCCGAACTATGTCCGGTTGGAACCGGGTGTTCGGCAGGGGCACATTAGTCTCGTAGACGCATGAGCTCCGTCGGCCCCCCCACACTCACTCATCTGATCACCTCCGAGCGGGCGGCGGCGCGCCTCGACCGACCGCCGCAGGACCCGTCCGCGGACGCCAAGGCGCAGACCCGCCAGTGGTTCGAGGCGGAGCCACTGTGGTTCAAGAGCGCCGTGTTCTATGAGATCCACCTCCGCGGGTTCTTCGACGCCAACGGCGACGGTTCGGGCGACGTGCGCGGCCTGACCGAGAAGCTCGACTACCTCCAGTGGCTCGGCATCGACTGCATCTGGCTGCTGCCCTTCTACCGCTCGCCGCTACGCGACGGTGGCTACGACATCTCGGACTTCACCCAGGTCCACCCTGACTACGGCACCGTCGAGGACGTCCGCCAACTCATCGACGCCGCCCACGCGCGGAAGATCCGCGTGATCGCCGACCTCGTCATGAACCACACTTCGTCGGAGCACTCGTGGTTCCAGGAGTCGCGCTCGAGCCCGGACTCCCCCAAGCGCGACTGGTACGTGTGGTCCGATCGCAACGACCGCTACCAGGACGCCCGGATCATCTTCATCGATACCGAGTCCTCGAACTGGAGCTGGGATCCCGTCGCCGGCGCCTACTACTGGCACCGGTTCTTCTCCCACCAGCCCGACCTCAACTATGAGAACCCAGAGGTCCGGGACGCAATGCTGGAGGTCCTGCGGTTCTGGCTTGACCTCGGGCTTGACGGCTTCCGGCTCGACGCCGTGCCCTATCTGTACGAGCGCGAGGGCACGAACTGCGAGAACCTCACCGAGACGCATGCCTACCTCAAGCGGGTCCGCAAGGAGATCGAGGAGAACTATCCCGACCGGGTGCTCCTCGCCGAGGCCAACCAGTGGCCGGCGGACGTCGTGCAGTACTTCGGCGATGGCGACGAGTGTCAGATGGCGTTCCACTTCCCGGTCATGCCCCGGATGTTCATGGCCGTTCGCCGCGAGGAGGCCGCGCCGATCTACGAGATCCTCGCCAACACGCCGGAGATCCCGGAGAGCTGCCAGTGGGGTCTGTTCCTGCGCAACCACGACGAGCTGACGCTCGAGATGGTGACCGACGAGGAGCGTGACTACATGTACGCGGAGTACGCCAAGGACCCGCGGATGAAGCTCAACCTCGGGATCCGCCGCCGGCTCGCGCCGCTGCTCGACAACGGCCGGGACGACATCGAGCTGATGACCGCGATCCTGTTCTCGCTTCCGGGCTCGCCCGTCCTCTACTACGGGGACGAGATCGCGATGGGCGACAACGTGTTCCTCGGCGACCGCGACGGTGTCCGCACGCCGATGCAGTGGACGAGCGACCGCAACGGCGGCTTCTCCCGCGCCGATTTCGCGCAGCTCTACGCGCCGCCGCTGATGGACCCGGTCTACGGCTACCAGGCCGTCAACGTCGAAGCGCAGCTGCGCACCGCGACCTCGCTGCTGCGGTGGATGCATCGCTTCATCGCGCTGCGCAAGGAGCACCCGGTGTTCGGGTTCGGCACCTACGAGCCGATCGAACCGTCGAACCCCCGCATCTTCGCCCACATACGCAGGTTCGAGGATGATCTCGTGCTGTGCGTCCACAACGTCGCTCGTTCTGCGCAGGCCGTGGAGCTCGACTTGAGCGAGTACGAAGGCCGCCACCCCGTCGAGCTGTTCGGGCGTTCCCGGTTCCCCCGAATCGGCCAGCTGCCATACCTGCTGACCCTGGCACCGCGCGGCTTCTACTGGTTCGAGTTGGTCGAGGAAGGACAGAGTGAGCACGATGCGTGAGCCTGTGCAAATCCCCGCGGACGAGATCCGCCTGTGTCTCGACGAGGAAAGCCTGCGCGACTGGGTGCAGCAGCAGCGGTGGTACGCCTCGAAGTCCCGCCACGTCTCCGGGATCGAGATCGTCGAGGGGGTCACGCTCCGCGACGCCCCGTTCTTGTTCGTCGCGCTCGTCCAGACGCGCTTCGCCACCGGGACGCACGAGCTCTACCAGCTGCCGCTGTCGCTGATCCGCACCGAGGTCGCCATCAACGATCCGATCGCCCGGACGAAGGATTGGACCGCGTATGACGCGCTCGCCGAACCCGTCCGGCTGCTCGAGCTCGTGCTGCGGATGGACGCCGAGGACGAGATCCAGGCCTCGGAGGGACGCTTCTCGTTCCACCGCGTCGAGGGCGCCGCGCCGGTGTCCGAGGACGCCACCGTGCGCGCAATGGGCGTCGAGCAGTCGAACTCGTCGATCGTGATCGGCGACCAGCTCGTACTCAAGGTGTTCCGCAAGCTCGAACCGGGCATCAATCCCGAGCTTGAGGTGCTCCGCTTCCTCACCGAACGCGGGTTCCCGAACATCGCGCCGCTTCACGGCTGGTACGACTACGACGGCGCCCCGCTTGCGGCGACACTCGGGGTCGCCCAGGAGTTTCTCCCGGAGGCGGTCGGCGGCTGGGAGCTCGCGCTCGACAAGATCGAGCACGACCCCGGGTGGTTTCTCGATCAGCTCTCCGATCTCGGACGCGTGACCGCCGAGCTGCACAACATGCTCGCCTCCGACTCCGGCGACCCGGCGTTCTCCCCGGAGGAGCCGAGCCACGAGGCGCTGTCGCTGCTGACCGCCACGGTCGATGAGGACATCGAGCGCATCTTCGTGCGGCTTCCTGACGATGACCGGGTCGCGCCGATCATCGGTCGCGGCCAGGACGTGCGCGAGCGACTCGCCGCCCGCTCCCAGATCGGCGTCGGTGGCCGCATGATCCGCACCCACGGCGACTATCACCTCGGGCAGACCCTCCACACCCCCGGCGGCTGGGTGATCATCGATTTCGAGGGCGAGCCCGCCCGCGCGCTCACGGAACGCCGCGCCAAGCGCTCGCCGCTGCGGGACATCGCGAGCATGCTGCGCTCGTTCGCCTACACGACCTCTGCGGTCCCGATCCTCCGCGGCCACGAAGCGCCCGAGGGCTTCGAGAACCAAGCCCGCGAGCGATTCCTCAACGCGTACTTCGAGCATGTCGATCCCGCGCTGATGCCACCGGGCGAAGCCGCGATCGCCAACCTCCTGCTCATCTATGAGCTTGAGAAGGCGATCTACGAGCTCCAGTACGAGCTTGATAACCGGCCCGATTGGGTATCGATCCCCGTGGCCGGCATTCGTCGGCTGCTCGAATCCGAATGACTGTCGCCACCCAAGAGCTCGATCAGCTCGTCCGGCGTGAGCACTCCGACCCGCACACCGTGCTCGGGGCGCATCCCCAGGACGACGGCGTCGTCGTGCGCGCACTGCGACCGGCCGCCACCGCCGTCACGGCCCACTTCGATGACGGCCCCTCCGTCGAGCTCGAGTCGATCCACCCCGCCGGCGTGTTCGAGGGCGTGGCCGACGGCGTCGAGTTGCCGGCGCACTACGAGCTCGAGGTCGACTACGGGCCCGCCGGCACGTTCCGGCTTGAGGATCCCTACGCGTTCACCCCGACCCTCGGCGAGCTTGACCTGCACCTGATCGGGGAAGGGCGCCACGAGCAGATCTATGACCTGCTCGGCTCCCACATCCGGGAGATGCAGATCGGGTCACGGACGGTGACCGGCGTCGGGTTCGCGGTGTGGGCACCGTCGGCCCGGGCGGTCAGCGTCGTCGGCGATTTCAACTCGTGGGACGGACGGCTGCACGCGATGCGCTCGCTCGGCTCCTCCGGTATCTGGGAGCTGTTCCTTCCCGGGATTGAGCCGGGCACCCGGTACAAGTACGAGATCCTCACCGCGAGCCGTGAGCTGCTGCTCAAGGCCGACCCGTATGCGCAGGAGGCTGAGCACCCGCCGAAGACGGCATCGGTGGTCACCCGTTCGCGCTACCGCTGGAGCGAGGACGATCGCAATTGGCTGACCTCCCGGGCGGAGGCGAACGCGCTCGGCGATCCGGTCTCGATCTACGAGGTCCACCTCGGATCCTGGCGGCTGAACCCGCTTGAGGACAACCGCTCGCTCACCTATCTCGAGCTCGCCGACGAGCTCTCGGCGTACGTGAAGGACATGGGCTTCACCCACATCGAGCTGCTGCCGGTGATGCACCATCCGTTCAGCGGGTCATGGGGCTATCAGGTGACCGGCTACTTCGCCCCCTCGCCGCGGTTCGGGTCACCCGACGAGTTACGCGAGTTCGTCGACCGGATGCACGCCCGCGGCGTCGGCGTGATCCTCGACTGGGTCCCGGCGCACTTCCCACGCGATGAGTTTGCGCTCGCCCACTTCGACGGCACGGCGCTCTACGAGCACGCCGATCCCCGGCGCGGCGCCCACCCGGACTGGGGCACGCTCGTGTTCAACTTCGGACGCCACGAGGTCCGCAACTTCCTGATCGCGAGCGCGCTCTACTGGCTGCGCGAGTACCACACCGACGGCATCCGCGTGGACGCCGTCGCCTCGATGCTCTACCTGGACTACTCGCGCAACGAGGGCGAATGGATCCCGAACCAGTTCGGCGGGCGTGAGGATCTCGACGCGGTCGCGTTCCTCAAGGAGCTCAACGAGGTCATGTACGCCCGCGAGCCGGGGATCATCTCGGCCGCCGAGGAGTCGACGGCGTGGCCGGGCGTCTCGCGCCCGACCTATCTCGGGGGGCTGGGATTCGGCTTCAAATGGAACATGGGCTGGATGCACGACACCCTCGGTTACTTCCAGCAGGACCCGATCTACCGCCGCTATCACCACCACGAGCTGACGTTCAGCCTCATGTACGCGTTCAGCGAGAACTTCATCCTCCCGCTCTCGCACGACGAGGTCGTGCACGGCAAGGGCTCGCTCATCTCGAAGATGCCGGGTGACCGGTGGCAGAAGTTCGCCAATCTCCGCGCCCTCTACGCGTACATGTGGGCGCATCCCGGCAAGAAGCTGCTGTTCATGGGCTGCGAGTTCGCCCAGGAGCAGGAGTGGAGCGCCGAGCGCTCGCTCGACTGGCACCTGCTCGAACGTCCCGAGCACGCCGGGATGCAGGCGCTCATCCGCGACCTTAACCGCCTCTACCGCGACGAGCCCGCGCTGTGGCAGGTCGACTCGGACCCGTCGGGCTTCTGGTGGATCGAGCCGAACGACGCGGATGCCAACGTTGTCGCGTTCGCACGCCAATCCCGTGATGGCGAGCGCGTCGTCGTGTTCGCCGCGAACCTGTCCCCGGTCCCCCGCGAGAACTACCGTCTCGGTCTTCCCCGGTCCACCCGCTGGCGGGAGGCGATCAACACCGACTCCACGTTCTACGGTGGCGGCGACGTCGGCAACCTCGGATCCGTCGTCCCTGACCCGATCCCGTGGCATGGCCAGCCGGTGTCAGCGGAAGTAACACTGCCGCCCCTCGCGGCCGTCTGGTTCGTGCCCGAGTGACAGAGCTTCCCTGGGAAGAGCCGCTCGGTGCAGGACCGAGCGGGTTCCGCGTGTGGGCACCGCGCGCGGAGGCGGTCGTACTGCGCCTCGGCGACCGCGACGTGCCGATGGCGCCCGCCGGTCTCGGCGTGTTCGTCGCCG
The DNA here is from genome assembly GCA_963850335.1 of uncultured Solirubrobacterales bacterium. Lineage (GTDB taxonomy): Bacteria > Actinomycetota > Thermoleophilia > Solirubrobacterales > Solirubrobacteraceae > Palsa-465. The sequence continues at coordinate 342,422 of CAWKKY010000010.1, forward strand.
ACGCGCCGGCATCCAACGGCGATGACTACGCGTTCGTGCTCGACGGCGGCACGCCGCTTCCCGACCCCGCCGCCCGCTGGCAGCCCGCGGGGCTCCGCGGCCCGTCGCGGGTGTGGATCCCCGACGCCCCGCCCGCTCCGTTCACCCCGCCCGCGCTTCGTGACCTCGTCGTCTATGAGCTGCACATCGGGACGTTCAGCCCCGAGGGCACATTTGCCGGCGCGATCCCGTACCTCGCAGACCTCGCCCGGCTCGGGATCACCGCGATCGAGATCATGCCGGTCGCCGAATTCCCGGGCGCCCGGGGCTGGGGCTACGACGGGGTCTACCTCTCCGCGGCGCAGTCGTCCTATGGCGGACCCGATGGGCTCGCGGCCCTCGTCAGCGCCGCCCACGAGGCCGGGTTGGCGGTGATCCTCGACGTCGTCTACAACCATGTCGGGGCGTCCGGCGTCACCGCGCTCGAGGCGTTTGGCCCGTACTTCACCGAGACCTACGGGACGCCGTGGGGCCGCGCGATCAACTACGACGACGCCGACTGCGATCCGGTGCGCGAGTGGGTGCTCCAGAGCGCCGCCGGTTGGATCCGCGACTTCGGGATCGACGGGCTGCGCCTCGACGCGATCCACGCGATCTTCGACTCGAGCCCCGAGCACATCGTCGCCGCAGTCGCGCGGCGGGTCCACGCCGTCCGCGCCGACGCGCTCGTGATCGCGGAGTCCGGGATGAACGACCCGCGCGTGATGCGCCCGCCCGCAGTGGGTGGGTGGGGCTGCGACGCCGCCTGGGCGGACGACTTTCACCACGCCGTGCGCACACTCGTCAGCGATGAGCGCGACGGCTACTACGCCGAGTTCGGCCACGTCGCCGATCTCGCCAAGGCGCTCCACCGCCCCCATATCCACGACGGCGTGTACTCGGTGTTTCGCCGGCGGCGTTTCGGAGCGCCGGCCGAGGACGTCCCGCCGGAGCGGTTCATCGTCTTCTCCCAGGATCACGACCAGGTCGGCAACCGAGCGTTCGGCGACCGGATGCCGCCGCCGGCGCGCCCGCTCGCGGCACTGATCACGCTGCTCTCGCCGTTCACGCCGATGCTGTTCATGGGAGAGGAGTACGGGGAGCCGGCGCCGTTTCAGTTCTTCTCCGATCACATCGACAAGGAGATCGCCGACGCCACCCGCGACGGACGCCGTCAGGAGTTCGCCGCGTTCGCGTCGTTCACCAGCGAGATCCCTGACCCGCAGGCGGTGGAGACGTTCCAGGAGTCGAAGCTCACCCGCGAGCGCGACCCCGAGCTTGCGCAGCTGTACGCGGATCTCCTCCAGGTCCGACGGGAACTGCCGCACGGCGATGTGGATACGATCGCCTTCGATGAAGCGGCGCGGTGGCTTCGGTTCCGCCGCGGCGACTATGAGGTCGTTTGCAACTTCGCCGCGCGGGGCACGAGGTTGCCCTGTGAGGGAGTGAACGTGCTGATCACAACACACGAGTCCGTGCAGCTGGGCGACGGGGAGATCACGCTCCCGCCGCTTTCGGGAGCGCTCATCCGATGACCGAGGTGTGGCCCGGTCAGCCCTACCCGCTCGGCGCGATGTGGGACGGCGGCGGTACGAACTTCTCGGTGTTCTCCGAACACGCCGAATGGGTCGAGCTGTGCCTGTTCGACGACGAGGACAACGAGACGAGCATCGAGATGACCGAACGGCGAGCGCAGAACTGGCACTGCTATCTGCCGGACATCGGGCCCGGCCAGCGCTACGGCTACCGCGTCCACGGTCCCTACGCCCCGCTCGAGGGCCATCGCTTCAACCCGGCCAAGCTGCTCATCGACCCCTACGCCAAGGCGATCGACGGCACCGTCAACTGGGCGACCGAGGCGAACGTCCTGCCCTACGTCCCGAGCGCGGGCAACGATGACGCCGATCTTGAGATCGACGACGAGGACGACGCGGTCGCGATCCCCAAGTCGGTCGTCATCGACGACGCGTTCTTCTGGGAGGGCGATCGCCCGCCGCGGATCCCGTTGGCCGACACGATCATCTATGAGACCCACGTCAAGGGCTTCACGATGAAGCACCCCGACGTCCGCGAGGACCTCCGCGGCACCTACGCCGGCCTCGCCTCCGACGCGGCGATCGCCTACCTGAAGGAACTCGGCGTCACTGCGGTTGAGCTGCTCCCCGTCCATCACATCTCCGACGAGTCCTTCCTCCACGAGCGCGGCCTGCGCAACTACTGGGGCTACAGCACGATCGGGTACTTCGCGCCGCATTGCGAGTACGCCGCCACCGGGCGGCGCGGCGAGCAGGTCCGCGAGTTCAAGGGCATGGTCAAGGCGCTGCATCGAGCTGGGATCGAGGTGATCCTCGACGTTGTCTACAACCACACCGCGGAGGGCAACCACCTCGGCCCGATGCTGTCGTTCAAGGGCATCGACAACAGCGCCTATTACCGGCTCGTGCCCGACGACCCTCGGCATTACATGGACTTCACCGGCACCGGTAACTCGCTCAACCCGGTGCAGCCGGGCGTGCTGCGACTGATCATGGACTCGCTGCGCTACTGGGTCGCCGAGTGCCATGTCGACGGGTTTCGCTTCGACCTCGCCTCGGCGCTCGCCCGCGAGTTGTACGACGTCGACCGCCTGTCGGCGTTCTTCGACGTCATCCACCAGGACCCGCTGCTCTCTCAGGTCAAGCTGATCGCCGAGCCCTGGGACGTCGGACCCGGCGGCTACCAGGTCGGGAACTTCCCGGTCCTGTGGTCGGAATGGAACGGCGTCTACCGCGACTCGATGCGCGACTTCTGGCGCGGCTATACGAACCCCGGCGAATTCGCCAACCGCCTCTCCGGCTCCTCGGACCTCTACAAGGACGACGGCCGCGAGCCGTTCGCGTCGATCAACTTCATCACCGCCCACGACGGGTTCACGCTGCGCGATCTCGTGTCCTACAACGACAAGCACAACGAGGCGAACCTCGAGGACAACCGCGACGGCACCGACGACAACCGGTCGTGGAACTGCGGCGCCGAGGGCGATACCGATGACCCTGAGATCCTCGCCCTCCGCGCCCGCCAGCAGCGGAACTACCTGACCACGCTGCTCGTCTCCCAGGGGACGCCGATGCTCCTCGGCGGCGATGAGCGCGGCCGCACGCAATTTGGCAACAACAACGGCTGGTGCCAGGACAGCGAAATCTCCTGGTACGCCTGGACCGACAACGAGCAGTCGAGCGAATTGATCGAGTTCACGCGGCGACTCATCCGGCTGCGCCGCGAGCACCCCGTCCTCCGTCGCGAAGCGTTCCTCCGTGGCGAAGAGGTCCGAGGTTCGAGCCTTCCGGACGTCTGGTGGTTCCGCACCGACGGGCGCAAGATGACCCAACGCGACTGGAACAGTGGCGAGCCCGTGCTCGGGATGTTCCTCAACGGCAAGGAGATCCCCACCCCGGGGCCCCGCGGCGAGGACATCGAGGACGACTCGTTCCTGCTCCTCTTCAACGGCTTCGGCGAGGACCGCACGTTCACCCTGCCCCAGCGACGGTTCGGTGGCCAGTGGGATCTCGAGATCTCAACCGCGGACCCGACGGCGCAGCCGGGCAGTACCCGATACGGGGCACGTAGCAAGGTCGAGCTCGTCGCCCGCTCGATGCTCATCCTCAAACGCGTGACGTGAGTACCGAGTTACGGGCCACATACCGGCTGCAGCTGACGCCGCAGTTCGGGTTCGCGGCGGCGCGTGCGCTCGTCCCCTACCTGCGCGACCTCGGGATCTCGCACCTCTACCTGTCGCCGTCGCTGCAGGCCCGCGAAGGCTCGATGCACGGCTACGACGTGATCGACCCCAAGCGCCTCTCGGATGATCTCGGCGGGCGGGATGAGTTCGAGCGTCTCGCCGAATCCGCGCGCGACGCTGGCCTCGGGGTGGTGCTCGACATGGTCCCCAATCACATGGGCGTCGACGACGCGAATCGCTACTGGGCCGACGAGACCCTGCGGGCGAAGTTCTTCGATGTCGAGCCGGAGACCGGGATCTACCGCCGCTTCTTCGACGTTGGCGAGCTCGCCGGCATCCGCCAGGAGGATCCCGAAGTCTTCGCCGAGACCCACGGCCTGGCGATCTCACTCGTGCGGGAGGGGCTGATCGAGGGTCTGCGGATCGATCATCCGGACGGCCTTGCCGATCCCGCCGGCTACCTGACGAGGCTACGCGACGCCGGCGTCGACCGCGTCTGGATCGAGAAGATTCTCCACCCCGGAGAGCAACTCCGCGACTGGCCGGTGAGCGGTACCGTCGGCTACGGGTTTCTCAACGACGTGTGCGCCGTGTTCGTCGATCCGGGAGCCGAGGACGCGCTGACCTCGCTGTGGGAGTCCGTGTCCGCCGACCCGCGCCCGTTCAGCGACTACGCCCACGAGGCGAAGCTCGAGCAGGTGCGCGGCCCGTTCTGGCAGGACGTCGAACGCCTCGGCCGCGCCGGCGACTGGGAGGATCTCGACACCCTTGGCCGCGCACTCGCGTCGCTGCCGATCTACCGGACGTACGTCGAGCCGTGGTCGGGGCGGGTCGAGGACGCTGACCGAGCCGCGCTCGCGGGCGTCGACCCCGCCATCCGCGCTCGGCTGCTGCTCGAGGAACCGGGTCCGGCCGAGTTCGTCACCCGCTTTCAGCAGACGACCCCCGCGATCATGGCCAAGGGCGTCGAGGACACGGCCTTCTACCGCTACGGGCGGCTGCTCGCTCTCAATGACGTCGGCGGTGACCCGTCGCGGTTCGGCATCAGCGTCGACGCGTTCCACGAGGCCAACGCCGAGCGGGCCCGGCGTTTCCCGCTGAGCCTGCTGACGACCCAGACTCATGACGCCAAGCGTTCCGGTGAGGTGCGGGCGCGGATCAGCGCCATCACCGCGATGCCCGAGGAGTGGCGCGCCGCCGTCTCGGACTGGTTCGCCGCGACCGAGTCGCTGCGCTCGCCGCTCGGCGCACCGGATGACGTCGAGCGGTACTTCATCTTCCAAACGCTCGCCGGCGCATGGCCGATCGAGTCCGAGCGCATCGATGCCTATATGGAGAAGGCGCTGCGCGAGGCGAAGCGGAACACGACCTGGATCGATCAGAACCAACCCTGGGAGGACGCGGTCCGCGCGTTCTGCCGCGCGCTCTACACCCACCGCCCGTTCCTGGATGCCTTTGAACCGTTCGTCGCACGCCTCGCGGACCTCGGCGGCCGCGTCGCGTTGCGCCAGCACGTGCTCAAGCTGACCGTTCCCGGCGTCCCCGACATCTATCAGGGGCATGAGCTCCCGGTCCGCGCGCTTGTCGATCCGGACAACCGGCGCCCGGTCGATTGGGAGTGGTCGGAGGTGACCCTGCGCCGGCTGATGGGCGGCGGTTCCCCCGATGCCGAATCGATCAAGCTGTTCCTCACGCTCCGGCTGCTCGGGCTGCGCGCGCGGCGGCCCGAGCCGTTCTCGGCCGGGTATCAGCCACTGGAGGTCGGGCCCGGGGCGTGTGCGTTCCTGCGGGGCGACGAGCTGCTCGTCGCGGTCGCCGTGCGGGACTTCAGTCCGGCGCTTGAGGAGGCGTCGCTCGACGGGCCCGGCGGCATGTGGCGCGACGTGCTTTCCGGCTTCGAGCGCCCCCTGGAGGGCCGGCTGGCGTTAGGCTCGCTGCTCGATGACCGGGGAATCGCCGTCTTCGAACGTGTCTGACCGTGCCGGCGCGGCGGTCCGGCTGCGGCAGGCCGTGCTCGCCGCCGCCGACCTCGATGCCGCCGCGGGCGCCCTGCGATCGTCGTTCTCGCTCGGCGAACCGTTCGCCGACGAGGGCGTCGGCTACTTCGGCCTGCGCAACGCCGTGTTCGCGCTCGGCGACACGTTCCTCGAGGTCGTCTCGCCGGTGCGCGAGGGAACCTCGGCGGGGCGGCTGATCGAGCGTCGCGGCGGCGACTGCGGCTACATGCTCATGTTCCAGGTCCCGGATCTCGCAGCCGCCCGGGCACGGGCCGCCGAACGCGGGATCCGCACGGTGTTCGAGATCACGCTCGACGACATCGACGAGGTTCACCTCCACCCCGCTGACATGCACGGCGCGATCGTGTCGCTCAGCCAGCCATCGCCACCGACGTCGTGGCGGTGGGGCGGCCCGGACTGGCCGGCCCGCGCGGCGGCGGCGGCGCGCTCGGTATGTGTTGCCGGTGCCGTCGTCGGCGTGCGCGACCCGGACGCGGTCTCGGCGTTGTGGACCTCGATCCTCGGCGGCCCGCCTCCGGGCGTGACGTTCATCGCCGACCCCGACGAACGCGGGCTCGTTGAGATCCGGATCGACGCGCCGGGCGATTCGGCCGGCTCCGATCCCCAGCCCGTCACGGTGGGGCTGGTCGCGGTCGGCCCCGCGTCGCCGAACTCTGGTGTGTGACTCCGGGGGTGGAGCCGAGCGCAACGGTTTCGGCTACCGGCTACCGGCCACCGGTCGCCGGTCGCCGGTCGCCGGTCGCCGGTCGCCGGTCGCCGGTCGCCGGTCGCCGGTCGCCGTGGGGAATAACGCGCCCAAACGCGACCGCCCGTCCCATCCGGGCGCCAAAGTCCCTCCCAGCCGGAATATGACGCCCCAATCCCGCGGGCCGGGGCGCTCTGGCGCGTTATTCCGGTGGGTCTGCGGGCCGGATCCGTGGTTTTGCCAAAGAAGATGAGGACTGGTCGGTCACCGGGTCACGTAGGCTCGTGGCGTGGGGTGGGACGACACCATTCGCGGCAGCTCGAGCCGGCGCCGGCCGCGCCGAGCAGGACGCGCCAACAGCGACGCCGAGCGACGGGCCCTCGCCAAGGCCAACTCACAGCCACCCCGCTGGACTGCTGAGGAGGCGCGCCCCGGCTTCGCGATGCTGACCGTCGACGGCGGCGCGCGTCAGCACCCGCACGCGGCCGCGATCGGCTACGTGCTCGTGGCCGCTGACGGCTCGCCCCTGGCGTCGCACGCCGAGGCGATCGGGCCGGTCAGCGCCGTCCTCGCGGAGTACCGCGCGCTCCTCGCCGGGCTGCGGCACACCCTCGAGCTCGGGATCGACCTGGTCGAGGTCCGCAGCGACTCGAAGCTACTCGTCGCGCATCTGAACGGCGAGCGCACACCGTGCAACCGCAAACTCGTCGCGCTCGGGGAGGAACTCGCCGATCTCATCACGATAATCGGGACGGTGAGCGTCGCATGGGTCCCGAGCGAGACGACGGGCGCCGCCCACGCGCTCGTCGCCGAGGCGCTCGTCTAGCCATCTTCAGACCGGACCATGCGGCCCGGTTCACCCCTGGAACCGGTAGGGTGCCCGGGGGCAGATGCGCGCGCTGTTGATCTCCTGGGAGTACCCGCCCGTGATCGAGGGCGGCCTCGCGCGGGCCGTGCGCAAGCTCTCCGAACACCTCGTCGCGGACGGTGTCGAGGTCCACGTCCTGACCCGGGGCGGCGGTCATCTCCCGCGGCTCCAGGAGCGCCACGGGGTCATCGTGCACCGCGTCGTCGAGCCCCAGTTCCCCAAGGACGTGAGCGCGTTCGTCCGCTGGGTCGACGCGATGAACGCCGACATGACCGAGCTCGGCGTCGAGCTCGCCGACCGCTACGGATTCGACATCGTCCACTCCCATGACTGGCTCGTCGCCGGCGCGGCCGAGGACATCGCCCGCCACGCCGGCTCACCGTGGGTGGTCACCGTCCATGCCACCGAGTTCGGCCGCCATCAGGGCTGGGTCCACAAGCATCCGCAGTCGCACATCCACGCCGCCGAGCGCACCATGGTCCGCCGGGCCGACCGCGTGATCACCTGCTCGCGATACATGCGCAGCCACGTCTGCACCGTGTTCGGCGTTCCGACGAGCCACGTCGAGGTCATCCAGAACGGGATCGATCCGCGGGACCTCGAGCCGGTCGCCGATGACCTTGACGGCCTCCGAACCCGCTACGCCAAGCCCGACGAACTGCTCGTGCTGCTCGTCGGACGGCTCGTCTACGAGAAGGGTTTTCATCTCGCGCTCGACGCATTGGCGCCGCTCGCCAAGCGGCTCGGCAACGTGCGCTTCGTCGTCGCCGGTACCGGCACCGCCGAAGCCGAGCTCAAGGTTCAGGCCCGCCGGCTCGGTTTGACCAAGTACGGCACGTTCCTCGGTTGGGTGGGCGACGACATGCTCCATTCGCTCTACCGCGTCGCCGATCTGTGCATCGTCCCATCGATCTACGAGCCGTTCGGGCTCGTCGCGCTCGAGGCGATGGCCTCCGGCTGCCTGTGCGTCGTCGCCGACACCGGCGGCCTGCGCGAGGTCGTCCCCGGCGACGGCACCGTCGGGCTGCGGTTTCCGTCACGCGACTCGGACGCGCTCGAGGCGATCCTCGCCCAGGTACTCTCCGACGACGCGGCTCGCGCGCAGTTCGTCGCCGAGGCCCGCGAGCACGTCCTGCGCTTTGACTGGTCAGAGAACGCCCGGGAGACCCAGTCGGTCTACACCGCGCTCACCAAGCGCGCGTTGACGACCACCCGCCGAGCGCTCCGCTAAAGCGACCGGCCGACGGCCGAACGAGCGGGCGAACGGGCAGAGCCCGCTATTCCCCGCCTGGGCCGCGAGTCGCGCGGTTGAGCAACTCCTCGAGGTCATCGATCACCGATTCGACGCGCTTGGTCACCGGATGCTCGCGCGCGTCGGACAAGCGATCTGCGATCTCGCCACGGGCGTCGGAGAGGATCTTGGAAAAGGTGTCGTCGGTGGTCACGTAGCCGAGTTCCTCGTCGGTCGCGCGGCGGAAGCGTTGGCGGAGATCCTCGGGGTCCGCGCCGGCCCGGGCCGCCTCGCGCGCGGCCTGTCGGGCGCGCTCCTTGGCCGCGTTCGCCTCCCTGAGCTCGCGCTCGAGGTTCGCCATCCGAGCATCGAGGTTCGGGTCCGCCGGACGCGGAGGCGGCGGGGCGGACGCGCGGCGGGGCGCGCCGCCATTGCTGCGCAGCTCGACGATCCGCGCGTACGCGTCCTGTACCTCCTCAAAGCGCTGCTCGGACTCCTCCGAGCCGCCGTTGTGATCCGGGTGATGCAGCTTGACGAGCTTGCGGTACGCGCTGCGGATCTCGGCGTCGGTGGCGCCACGGCCCACACCGAGGACGTCATATGGATCTCGAATCGAGGCCATGCCGCACAAAGCGTAGTGCGAACAGGGTGGGCGCACTCCACCCCTTGGGTCCCTGGGAGCGCCGCCGCTCTCACCCGACACTGAACCCATCAACGCAACGCACCGAATCAGGAGCCGTCAGATGATCCGCAAGACCACCCGCCTCGCCGTCGCCGCCGCCGCGACGTTCGCCGCGTCGCTCGGCCCGGCCGCCCTCGCGCAGGCCAGCGTGAAGTGCCAGCCACACGGCTCGCACACGATCACCCAGAACAGCCAGGTGCGGGTCTACGGCAAGAACGGCAGCGCCTACGCGTGTGACAAGGGCTCGGGTCGGACAACGCTCCTGCAGAACGCCTCTCCGTCCTCGGACACGTTCGCGCTCGGCGGCAAGTGGGTCGGCTGGAGCTCGAGCGACCCCACCGATTCCACGGTCCTGCCGCACTCGATCGTCACCGTGATGCGCGCCTCGGACCGCTTCGTCAACAGCCACTGGTACCCCGGCGAGCTGAACGAGACGATCGACAAGATCGTCGTCCTGAGCGACGGCGCCGCCGCGTGGGCGATCACCCCCGAGGCGGGCAGCGATGGCTTCACGATCGTCCAGGGCACCGACCGCAACGGGCACCCGGCTGACCAGTTTTCCGATGACCACACCGACCTCGTCGGTAGCTCGCTTCACCTGATCTCCGGCAAGACCATCGGCTGGAAGTACACCGATGGGACGAAGGGAACCCAGGCGCTCTTCTAGCCCGAGCGAGCTCTCCCCCCAGCGGAGGGGTCCGTCGCCGAAGGGCGGCGGGCCCCTCGCGCCCGTTAAGGATCCGACCGGCCACGTCGCGGCGAAACTGGGATAGGCTGCCCGATCCATGGGTAGGTTCGCAGCGAGGTAGGTCGTCGAGGTCGGGTCGTTGTCGAGGTAGGGTCGAAATCCGGAGGTCGTGATGCGCACGCCGTCTAAGCGTTTGTTCCTGACAATCTCGCTTCTGATCGGCGTGCTCGCCGCCGGCGGCGTGGCCGTCGCCGGCGCGACCAAACGGCGACACCGGGGCTTGTCCCTCGCGCAGGTCCAGGCAGCGCAGTCCGGCGCCCCAACGCGCGTGATTGTCCTGCTGCGCAACCAGCACACGAACCTTCCGCCGACCCGGGCACGCATCTCGGCTCGCCACGGCGCCCTTCAGCAGGACCAGAGCTCCCTCCAGGCCTCCGTCCGCAAGTCGGGCGGCAAGGTGACCCGTACCTACAGCACGGTGAACGCCTTTGCGGCGACGGTGTCAAAGACGGAGCGCGCCAAGCTCGCCGCCAGCTCCTCGGTGGCCCAGGTGCTGCCGGACACCTTCGTCCATCGCCCCAATCCCGGCGTCACCTCAGGCGCCTCCGCGCGCGGGCCGCGCAGCGCATCCCCGAGCGTGCCGAACGGCGGCCAGCAGATCTGCCCGACCGACCCGAGCAAGCCGCTCGTCGAGCCTGAGGCACTCTCGATCATCCACGCCGACCAGGCCCAGTCGCTCGCGACCGGTCAGGGGGTGAAGGTCGCGTTCGTCGCCGAGGGAATCGACATCAACAACCCTGATTTCATCCGACCCGACGGCTCGCACGTGTTCGTCGACTACCAGGACTTCAGCGGTGAGGGCCCGAACGCGCCGACCTCTGGCGCGGAGGCGTTCGGTGACGCCTCGTCGATCGCCGCGCAGGGCACGGTCACGCACGACCTCTCCAAGTACGTCAACCCGGCCCACCCACTGCCTCCAGGCTGCAATGTGATCCTCCGCGGCGTCTCGCCGGGCGCGTCGCTCGTCGGGCTCAAGGTGTTCGGCCAGGCCGCTGGGGCGTTCACCTCGGTCATCCTCCAGGGCCTCGACTGGGCGGTCTCCCACGACCATGTCGACGTCCTCAACGAGTCCTTCGGCGGTGATCCGCTGCCCGATACCTCGCAGGACGTCATCAAGCAGTTCAACCAGCTCGCGGTCGCCGCCGGTACGACCGTCACCTCGTCCAGCGGTGACCAGGGCACGGCGAACACGATCGGCTCGCCCGCGGGTGACCCGAGCGCGATCGACGCCGGCGCGACGACCCAGTTCCGCCACTTCGCGCAGACCGACCGCGGCGGCTACCAGCTCGGTGGCGGCGGTTGGGTCAACGAGAACATCGCGGAGTTCAGCTCCGCCGGCTTCACCCAGCAGGGGCGCACGCTCGATCTCGTCGCCCCCGGCAATGAGAGCTACGAGACGTGCACCGCCAGCGCGTTGTACTCCGACTGCGTCAACTTCGCCGGCCAGCCGTCGGACATCCGCTACTTCGGCGGTACGAGCGAGTCGGCCCCGCTGACCGCGGGCGTCGCGGCGCTCATCATCCAGGCGTACCGGAACACCCACGGGGGCGCGAGCCCATCGCCGGGGTTGATCAAGAGGCTGATCCTCTCCAACGCCAATGACCTGAACATCCCGAGTAACGAGCAGGGTGCCGGCGAGCTCGATGCCGTCGCCGCAGTCAAGGCCGCGGAGTCCTACGGCAAGAGCGCCCGAACGGGCAACGGGCGGCTCGTGGACCCCACGCAGCTCGACCTCGCGACGCCGGCCGGCTCCGGCACCGGCGCCGACGTGACCGTCACCAACGACGGCGCGAACTCAGAGTCCTACAAGGCGAAGCTCCGCACGCTGACCAACCAGATCGGTCACCAGCAGGGCGCCGTCACGGTCAACCCGACGGGCGACCCGACGTTCATCAACGAGCGCGGCGTCGCGCAGGCATACAAGGAGATCACGTTCCACGTCCCGGCCGGCGTCGACCGGCTGGACGCGTCGATCGCGTATCCAGGCCCCACGAACACGGTCAACCTGACGCTATTCGATCCGGCGAAGAAGTTCACCGCGTTCACGTATCAGCCGCCGGGCGGCAACACCGACTACGACCACATCTCGGTTCGGAATCCGACGCCGGGGACGTGGACCGCCGCGTTCTCCACTCCGGCAGATTCGACCGGCTTCAGTGGCGCGGTCAAGTACGACTTCACCGACTCGCAGTTCGGATCGGTGGGCAGCGTGTCGCCATCGTCATTCACGCTCGCACCCGGCGCGAGCCGGTCGGTGCACGTGTCCATGGGCGCTCCGACCCCGGGCGACTACACCCGTGACCTGCAGCTCTCCGGCTCGTCCGGAAAGACCACGGTGGTGCCGGTCGTGCTGCGCTCGCTCGTGCCGCTCGGCGGCGGCCAGGGCAGCTTCAGCGGCACAATCACCGGCGGCAACGGCAACGGCTTCATCGGTCGCGAGGACACATTCGCGTTCGACGTGCCGCGCGGCGCGCCGGCGGCCAACGTCTCGCTGCGGCTGCCGAATGACCCGAACACTCAGTTGATCGGGTTCCTCGTTTCGCCTGACGGGCAGGCGATCGGTCAGCAGGCATCCGTCCAGCGTGCCAGCGGGGCCTCGACGATGGACATCTTCCGTCACGCGCCGCAGCCGGGACGCTGGACGTTCGTGGTCGCCACGCTCAACCCGGTCGGGGGGACGACGACCGCCGCCCGATTCACCGGCACCGTGTCGCTAACCCAGCCGCCCGTGAGCTCCACCGGCGTGCCGAGCAGCCCGCGGACGGTCATCCAAAAGGGTGGGCAGGTGACCGCGAAGGTCCGGATCACCAACCCCGGCCGTACGGACATGAACGTGTTCGTCGATCCGCGACGTTCGGAGCGGACGTTCTACTCGCTGCTGTCGCTCGACCAGGCGACGGGGCTGACCCTGCCGCTGTCCGGCGATGCGCTCCCACCCGAGTTCATCGTCCCAACGCAGACCGATCTGCTGTTGGCGGCGGCCCACGGCAGCGCCCCGATCACGTTCGACTGGGGGTTCGGCGATCCGGACCTCGAGTCGCGGAGCTACGGCAACAACGCGGCGGGTGCGTTCAGCGCCCAGGAGGCCACGCCGGGCATCTGGTTCATGGCACCGGCGCTGATCGGACCGTTCAACGGCCCGGCGAGCGGGACGGTCGACACGGGCATGGCCGCGCACACGCGGGTGTTCGACACCTCGGTCACCTCACCCCCGGGCGACCCGCAGCTCGCGGACGTCGACCCGAACGCGGCAGCCGCGAACCCGGTCGTCGTTCATCCGGGCCAGACGGTCACGATCCCGGTGACGATCACCGCGAGCGGCCAGCGGGGCTCGGTCATCAGCGGCGATCTGTTCGTCGATGACAACCAAGGTGCTCTGGGGTCCGTCAACGAGGTGACAGCGATCCCGTACGCGTACAAGATCGGCTGAGTCTCATCTGGAGGCCGCGCCGCGGCCGGTTCACAACCCGGTCACAGCGCGGCCTCCGCTTCGCCACATCTGAGCTGACCCTCCGGTCGTACGGTCGCCTGACCCCAACGACAGGAGGATCGATGAAGCACCTGACCCGGCGGATCGCGCGCAAGCGAGTCCGCGTCGGAGTCGTGGCGGGCTGCCTCGCAATGGCGTCGGTCACGGGCACCGTGCTCGCCGCCGACGGCTGGTTTTCGCCGTCGGACAACAACTGGCCCTACGCCGGCCACGGTCGCGGCGCCGTACTCGCGACCGTCGGCGACACCTCATGCCAGCCGAGCGCCCCGGTCGAAGGCGAGAAGTCGACCGACGTCTGCAGCGCCGCGCGCTGGCAGGCGCAGACGGCGACGGCGAATCAGATCGAGAGCCTGAAGCCGAACCTCGTCGCGGTGCTCGGCGACGAGCAGTATCAGGTCGGTCGCTACGAGGACTTCACCGGCTCGTTCGATCACACCTACGGTGCGTTCAAGTTCCTTCAGCGTCCGGCTCCGGGGAATCACGAGTTCTACACCTCGCACGGGGAGAACGGCGTGAACGGCTACGGCTACTTCGACTACTACAACGGCTACCACACCGACCCGGCCACCGGGCAGGCCTCGCCCACGGTCAACTTCGGTCCCGGCGAGTCAAGCCAGCCGACACCGCTCGCCGACGGTCAGGCGGGCCACTTCGATTCGACGAGCGGCGTGGCAGACGGCTGGTATTCGTACAACCTCGGCGGCTGGCACATCATCTCGCTCAACATCGAATGCGCGACCCAGCCCGGCGGCTGTAACGCCAACGGCGCGTGGTTCGCAGGCGAGACCGCATGGCTGAAGCACGATCTCGCGGCCAACCATGCCGCCTGCACGCTCGCGTACTGGCACCAGCCGACGTTCAGCTCGACGGCCGCCGACTGGAAGAACGACAGCGCCGAGGGCACACTCGCGGGCACCTGGTGGAAGCTGCTCTACGCGCGGCACGCCGATCTGATCCTCAACGGGCACGACCACGTCTACTCGCGGTTCGCACCGATGGATCCAAGCGGCACCGCCGATCCGCGCCACGGCATCCGCGAGTTCATCGTCGGGACGGGTGGCGAGTCGCTCGACACGCTCAACCCGACGCCCCCGCCGAATCTCCAGGCGGCCACCGACCAGTACTACGGTGTGATGAAGCTGACCCTCTACCACGGCGGCTACACGTGGGACTACGCGTCGGCACCAGGCGCGCCGAGCCCGGGCACCGGGACCTACAGCGACAGCGGCGGCGCTCGCTGCCACAGCGGCTGGGACTGATCGACTACACCGGGGAACGGGACCGCGCATGCGCGGTCCCGCCGGCGGCGCATGCGCCGCCGGGGGCGGGGCGCATGCGCCCCGCCCGTCTCTGCGGATTTCTCCGGAGGACGACCAACGGGTGATGTCGGATGTGAGGTGCGCGTCGCTGAGCGATTCTGTCCTCATGTCTGAGCACAACGCAATGATGATCAGCGTCGAGCCCGGTCGCCGGGGTGACTGGCACGTGGTGGTGCCCGATGAGCCGGGCCCGGTCTCATGTCAGACCCTCGACGACGCGCAGTGGGTCGCCCAGCTGCTCGCCGCCGACCGCCAGCCCTGCCAGGTCGTCACCCGGGACGCATACCACCGGGTCGTCGGGCGCGAGCTGATCGCGGCCTAGAAACCGGCGGAGAACGACGAAGGCCCGGCTTGCGCCGGGCCCTCGATTTCAAGCACTCGCCTGTTGGCGAGAAGGTTACTTCGCGGTCTACATCATCCCCGACATGTCGGGCATGCCACCGCCGGCACCGCCGCCGCCGTCCTTCTCAGGAACCTCGGCGACGATCGCCTCGGTGGTGAGGATGTTCTTCGCGATCGAAGCGGCGTTCTGAAGCGCGGAGCGCGTCACCATGGCCGGATCGATGATCCCCTCCTTGACGAGGTCGACGATCTCGCCGGTCGCGGCGTTGAGGCCTTCGCCCTTCTTGGCGCGGCGCACGTCGTTGACGACGACCGAGCCCTCAAGGCCGGCGTTGTCCGCGATCTGGCGCAGCGGCTCCTCGAGCGCGCGGTGCACGATCTTCGCGCCCGTCTGCTCGTCGGCGTCCTTGATGGACTCGATGTCGAGGGCCTCCTGGGCGACGAGCAGCGCGACACCGCCACCCGGCACGATGCCCTCCTCGAGAGCGGCGCGCGTGGCCTGAAGCGCGTCCTCGACGCGGTGCTTCTTTTCCTTCATCTCGGTCTCGGTGGCCGCGCCGACCTTGACCACGGCAACGCCGCCGGACAGCTTCGCGAGGCGCTCCTGGAGCTTCTCACGGTCGAAGTCCGAGTCGGTGTTCTCGATCTCGTTCTTGATCTGGTTGATCCGGCCCTTGATCCCCTCGGGATCGCCATTGCCGTCGACGATCGTCGTCGTGTCCTTCGCGACGACGACGCGACGGGCGCGACCGAGCTGGTTGAGCTGGGTGTTCTCAAGCTTGAGACCCATCTCCTCGGTGATGACCTCGCCGCCGGTGAGGATCGCGATGTCCTCGAGCATGCGCTTACGGCGATCGCCGAAGCCCGGCGCCTTGACCGACACACCCGTGAACGTGCCACGGAGCTTGTTGACGACGAGCGTCGCGAGGGACTCACCCTCGACGTCCTCGGCGATGATCAGCAGCGGCTTGCCGGACTGGATGACCTGCTCGAGCACGGGCAGGATGTCCCGGACGGAACCGATCTTCGAGTTCGCGATCAGGATGTACGGGTCCTCGAGGACAGCCTCCATCCGATCCTGGTCGGTGACCATGTAGGGCGAGATGTAGCCCTTGTCGAACTGCATGCCCTCGGTGAACTCGAGGTCCATGCCGAACGTCTGGCCCTCCTCGACGTTGACCACGCCGTCCTTACCGACCTTGTCGATCGCGTCGGCGATGACGTCGCCGATCTCCTCGTCGCCAGCCGAGATCGTCGCGACGCGCGCGATCTGGTCCTTGCCGGAGATCTCCGTCGACTGTGACTCGATGTTCTTGACGACCTGCTCGACGGCGAGCTCGATGCCGCGCTTGAGCGCGAGCGGGTTCGCGCCGGCAGCGACGTTCTTCAGGCCCTGGCGAACGATCGCCTGGGCGAGCACCGTCGCCGTCGTCGTACCGTCGCCAGCAACGTCGTTGGTCGCCGTGGCGACCTCACGGACGAGCTGTGCGCCCTGGTTCTGGAAGACGTCCTCGACCTCGATCTCGCGGGCGATGGTGACGCCGTCGTTCGTGATCGTCGGAGCGCCGAACTTCTTGTCAAGGACGACGTAGCGGCCCTTGGGGCCCAGCGTCACCTTGACGGCGTTTGCGACCGCGTCGACGCCCTGCTCGAGCGCCTTGCGGGCATCCACGTCGTACTTCAGTTCCTTATGTGCCATGTGTCTCTGGTTCTCCTAGGGATTCGCCTACGACTGGACCTTGGCCAGCACGTCGGACTCACGGAGGACCAGCAGGTCCTCGCCGTCAACGACGATCTCAGTGCCGCCGTACTTGCTGTAGAGGACCTCGTCGCCCTCGGCGACGTCGAGCGGGGTCCGCTTGCCGGTGTCCTCGTTGAGCTTGCCCTCACCAACGGCAAGCACCTTGCCCTTCTGGGGCTTCTCCTTGGCCGTATCGGGCAGGACGATGCCACTTGCCGTGGTCTCCTCCGCCTCAATTGCCCGCACGATCAACCGATCGCCAAGGGGCTTGAGATTCATATGTCGAAACCTCCGAGTGGGGTGATGATGGTTGCTGCTGTGCTTGGCACTCGTAGGGGCAGAGTGCCAACGAGAACGACTATAGCTCGTGCCCACGGGAGTTCAAGACAAATTTGGCACTCCTTTAGGGAGAGTGCCAAGGCCGTCGGGCCTCGGCGGGCTGGTCGGCACGACGGGGCGAGCCCGCTGCGTTAGGTCATGGTCCAGCGAACGGCGCAACGAGGACATGATGGGTTGCGGGCTGAGCGTGGACCGGAGGGAGCTCAAGACGCCAGAACGCAGAGATGCGGCTCCTCCTCACCGACCCTTTGGCGGATCGTGTACGACAGTTGTACAGAATCCGCCAACCCCCACCCCGGCGACCGGCGGCGGTTCCGGCGACCCAACGTAAAGCGCTAGTTGCGCGCCCCGCCGAGCCCGTGGATCCGGTCTCGCATCTCCGGTGGGTTCTCGATGATCTGGGAGAAGCGCACGACGGTCACCGTGTCGTCCATGCCGACCGAGCGTCCGTAGATCTGCTCCAGGAAGTGGACCATTTCATCGACGCGACGGAACTCGGGGTTGTCGTGCTCGATGTCGCGGGGCGAGAGATCCTTGACCCGCTTGACCTCGACCTGGTCGATGACGGCGTAGAAGATCTTCTCGCGCGGAGAGTGCTGGTAGCCGATGGTGACCAGCACGCAGTCGTTCTTGCGGTACTTGTGCGACTTGTCTCCGAGGCGGATGGTCGCTGTCTTGCGGCCGCGGCGGAGCTGGTCGCCAAAGACCGAGGAATAGAAATTGAGGACTCGCACGCGCCCAGCCTACACATCCGCCCGCAAACTCGGCAGCGCGCGGCGCACGATCTCCCGCTCGCCGTCGTAGGAGAGGGCGTCGGCGGCGTCCTGCGCCGGCATCCAGCGGGCGTCCTCGATCTCGTGATCATGGTCGGCGAGGTCGCCGGACTGGTAGCGGAACAGGTAGAAGCGGACCTGCTTCTGGACACGCCGGCCCCGGCGCTCGTAGGTGTAGCTGACGTCCCCGAGTTCGGCGACGAGCTCGGCGGTGACGCCGGTCTCCTCCCGGACCTCACGCGTCGCCGCCGCCTCCGGCGTCTCGTCCCCGTCCGGATGGCCCTTCGGGAGCCCCAGGACGCGGTTGCCGGAGGCGTCGCGCTTGACCGGCACGATCACGATGATCTCGCCGCCCTCACGCATGACAACGCCGCCGGCCGAGAACTCGACCTTCTCCCGCTTAGCGGTCATCGGACAACCCACCGTGAGTCCTGAGGTGACCTCTCAGTAGACGTATCGCTCAAGTGCAGCGGCGTCATGGACGACTAGCTTCCCCCTACCCTGGGTAATGATTCCCGCCCGCTCAAGCACCGCGAGGAAGCGGCTTGCCGACTCCCGTGAGGACCCCGCGAGCTGGGCCAGGTCGGCCTGGGTCGAGGTGATCAGCACGTCGCCGTCCCCGGCGCCCTCCGAGCGGGCTGCGCCGACGAGCTGCGCGAGTACCGACGCCACCCGGCTCTGGACCGTCTGGAACGACTGCCGCGCGAGGCGCTCGTTCGTCTCCCGCAGACGTCGGCCGAGCGCCGCGAGCAGCTTGACCGCGATGTCCGGGTGCTCACTGAGGAGTCTCCGCATGTCGCCGCCGAGGATGGCGATGACCTCGGTCGGCTCGAGCGTCTCGACGGTGGCCGAGCGACTCTCGTCGTCGAACATGGCGAGCTCACCGAAGATGTCGCCGGGACCGAAGTTCGCGAGCGTGATCGAGCGCCCGTCAGCGTGCTCGCGGACGGCGCGGGCATGCCCGAGTCGCACGACGTAACACGTGTTGCTGAGGTCGCCCTCCCGGAACACGACCTCACCCGCGGCGAACGTCCGCGGCACCGCGACCTCGACGACGCGGGCAAGATCGTCTTGCCCCAGCGCCGAGAACGCCGGCACGCGTCCGAGCAGCGCAATCGTGTCCTCACTGGTCGCCGCCACGGCTCAGAGGTAACCACATCACACGCGGTCGACCGTGATCCGGTCAGTGCCCCGCCCGCGTCTGGGCCGCCGCCACGCTGCCCTGTTCGGGGTATGAGAGCTCGGCGAAGCTCTCGTGCTCGGCGAGATAGGGGGAGAGAAGGTGCGAGAAGACCTTCGGTTGCGCGGACTCGTCCCCGGTCGTGATTCGCGCCAGCGTCGCCAGCGTCGCGCGCCCAGCGGCATCGAGCTCCGCCCGCAGGTAGATCGGGTCGGGCGCTCCGACCAGGCGTGCCTGGAGCAGCCGCTGGGACCGCCGCTCCGGCGGCGTGAGGCCGCACTGACGGGCGATCGCATCGGCGACGAGATCGCCCTGCTGGGTCGCGAGACCAGCCTGCTTGACGGGGAAGTTCGTGATGTCTCCGGCGGCGTAGACGTCCGGAATCCCGGCGACGCGACCGTCGCCATCGACCTCGATGAAGCCCCACCAGTCGGCTGGGATCCCCGTGATCCAGCGCCCGCGAAGCTGCGGCCCGGCGACGACCTTGTCCGCCTCGATCTCCTCGCCCGAGCGCAGCTGGAGCGCTCCGCCGCGGAGCACCGCGCTGGGGACCGCGTTGCCCACGAAGCGGACGTCCCGGGCCGCGAGCAGCTGCGTGACGAGCGAGGACGGCTGCTCGCCGAAGACCGCGAGCGGCGTCGGCTCGGGGCTGACGATCGTCACCTCGGTGTGCAGACCTCGCTCGGAGATCCGCGCCCGGCTGAGCAGCGCCAGCTCGTAGACCGGTAGCGCCCAGGCGTGGCCGGCCGGCAGCGCGAATATCAGCCGCCGGAGCCTGCCCGAGTCAAGCCCGGAGAGGATGCGGCGGAACAGCGGGACGTCCCGCTGGTCGCGGAACGTGAGGGCGCCGGCGATGTTCGACACCGGGCGGGCGCCGACCGCGACCACGAGCGCGTCGTAGCCGATCCGGCTTCCGGAGGACAGGCGGACGTAGTGCGCGCTCGTCGCCGCCGACTCGAGCCGGGCCCCGTGATACGTGGCGCCGAGATCCGCGGCGATCGAACGTAGGTCGTAGACGAGGGGTGGTGCGCCCGCGAACGCCTCGGCGGTCGCCGTCGGGCGGAAGGTCAGTTCAGGCTCAGCCGAGACGAGGCTGAGGGTGAGTGCGTCGCCGAACGTTGTGCGGAGCGCGAGCATCGTCTCGAGCGCCGCAAAGCCGCCGCCGGCGACGACGACGTGAGGCAGGGTTCTGTCCGTGCGAGAGAGGCCGGGCATCGTTGACCATACGATCGACGCTCCCCGCCCCGATCACATCCGCGAGCGTCCGCATACCCCCGCGGGAGAAACCACTGACCGCTCGGAGCACTCTCTCCTACACCCGAGCGCGGTAGGACCCTTAAATGACTGCTGGGCAAGGGTGGGATACTTCCCGACGCACCGATCATCAAGAGTACGTGTGGTGCCGTGGTCCGCGTCCGGCCCTTGCCCAGCTAAGTCTGCCTGAGCCTGTGGGGCTATTTCCTGTGTGGGGAAGTTGTATTACCGCCCCTGGGCACAAGCATCCGCAGTCGCCCGTGATTCGTCGTCAGTGGTTTTCGCGGATCGCGCTCAGGCGACGTCGAGCGAGCGCTCGCGGCGGCGCTGGCGAACCGTGACCGTCAGCCACGCGGCGATCCCGACGAGGAGCGCCACCGGCACGAGCACGGCGAGCGTGATCAGCGCCACACCGGCGGCCACGGTGAGCACTCGTCCGGCGTCGTGGGCGGCCCTCCTGAGCGTGAACGACGAACTGCCGCCGTGCGCGACCGGGGTGGCGGCGGCGTTGATCGTCAGCGTGATCCGACTCATGCTGACCGCCCGGTCGAGGCTGCGCAGACGACCCTCGAGGCTCGCGATCGAGGCCTCGGCGTCACGGATGCGGGCGTGAAGCGAATCGATCTCGGTCTGCGTGGCGGCGTGGGCGAGCTGCCCGAGCAGGCCGCTCCGGAGCGCCCGCGCATCGGCAAGCTGCCGGGTCAGGCTGACGGAGCGGTCGTTGACGTCGGTCGTCGAGTCCGTGCGCGAGGCGACGTTGGCGTCGTGCAGCCGAGACAGCGCGGTCATCGTGTCGGCCAGCGACGACGATGGGACGCTCAGCTCAAACTCGGCTGAGCTGTCGAGCCCACCGGTCGCGGTGACGTTGGAGCTGCGGACGACGCCGCTCTCGCGGCCGACCACGTCGAACACCTCCTGGGCGACGTTGTCGACCTTCGCCGGAGCCGCGGTCAGCGTGAGCTGGGCCGATTGGATGATCTTGCGGCCGTTGCTCGGCGGCGCCGGCGACGCGAAGCCGACCGACGGAGCACGCTCGACGCCCGTGCTCGGCGCCGCGGCGCTGCTCGCGCCACCAGCGCTGCTCGCGCTGCCCGACGCGCTCGAGGCGGTCGACGCGGTCGAGGCGGTCGTCGCCACGGTCCGACCCGGCGCTGTGAGGAGCGATGACGTGTTCCCGCCCTGCCCGCCCGTACCGATCACAACGACCGCGACGATCGCCGCGATCCCCGCCGCGAGCGACCCGGCGCCCGTCTGCCAGGTGAAGCGCAGGCGACGGCGCGAAGACGCACCGTCCTGGGGCGCGAACCGGCGAGCCACGCGGGCGTCGAGCACACGG
This sequence comes from uncultured Solirubrobacterales bacterium, assembly GCA_963850335.1. Lineage (GTDB taxonomy): Bacteria > Actinomycetota > Thermoleophilia > Solirubrobacterales > Solirubrobacteraceae > Palsa-465. The sequence goes on from CAWKKY010000010.1 coordinate 364,164, forward strand.
ATGAAGTCGGGGTCGGGCTCCGCGCGCTCGGCGGCGAGCAGCACGGCCAGCTCGGCGAACTCGGCCTCCATCTCGGGGTCGAACATGTCGTCGTCAGGCGGTCGCATTGCATGCCTTTCTCAGCTTGTTCATCGCACGGTGCAGCAACGTCCCGGCGTTCGACTCGGTGATCCCGAGCACCCGTGCGAGCTCGGCGTTCGAGAGCCCAGCGTGGAACTTGAGCGCGATCAGCTCACGGTCTCGCCCCGGCAGCGCCGCGAGAGCGTCGCGCACGAGCGTCCGGCGCAGCGTCCCCTCGACCTCGTCATCTCCCGTATGGAGCAAGCGATCGTCCCCGCCGGTCGGGTCGGCCGGGTCGGTGACCAGTGCCGCCACCCGGCGACGGCGGCGCAATTCGTCGAGCGCGGCGTTGCGTGCGATCCCGAATAGCCACGCGCGCTCCTCCCCGCGTTGACGGTCAAACGACCGTCGGCGCCGGTAGGCACGCTCGAACGCGACTGCCGTGACATCCTCCGCGGCGGCGCGCTCACGCAAGAGCGTGAACGCGTACGCATAGACATCGTCCCGGCTCGAGCGGTAGAGCGCCTCGAACCGCTGCCATGCGGCATCGTTACCGGTCACACTTTCGATCACACCCTCACTACGTACGTGCAGGGGATCCATCACACGCCCGGTATGTTGCACCCAAGATGCGCACGCGCCTAACCGCCCTTCGCGTCCTCTGCGCGGCCGCGATCGTCGCCCTCGCGGCCGCAACGCCGGCCGTCGCGTCCGCTTCCGGCCACCGGAGCGCCGGACCGAGCCGCGCTCAGATCTCGACCGCCGTCGCCCGGGTGCAACGGTCGCACGACCTGTGGGCCACGTTCAACATCTGCAACAGCAAGCACCATCCCGACGTCGTCGGGATCCGGGGCCAGATGCCGGCGCTCGGCTTCAACTCGGAGTTGACGATGCAGGTCGAGCTGCGCTACTGGTCAGACACGGACAAGCGTTATGAGCCGCTGCCCTCGACCGAGCAGACGATCTCACTCGGGACCGAGCGCACCGGCGTGCACCAGGGCGGGATCTCGTTTCAGTTCTCGCCGCACTCCGGAACGCTCGCCGGAGTCGTCCGGTTCGACTGGCGGCTGAACAGCCGCTCGGTTGGGCACGCCGTCCGCCGGACGTCGACCGATCATCCCGACGCCGACCGCGGTGACCCGGCGCACTTCAGCGCCGGCAAGTGCGAGATCAGCTGACCGGGGCGGCCGGCCCTGCGGGGGTCTCGAACAGCCTCGGGTCATTGGTGATCACGCCGGTTACCCCAATCCGCTCGAGCGCGCGGATCCGCTCGGGCTCATCGACCGTCCACACGTAGAGCTCGCCGCCGGCGGCACGGATACTGCGGACCAGGCGCGGTGTGACGAGCCTCCAATGAGCCATGAGCGCGTCGACCGCGCCGGCCCGGATCGCGCCGGCCGCGCGGATCGGGAGGACGGTGCGCGCGAGCCCGAGCGCCGCCAGCGCGGGCAGCAATGCCGCGCGGGAGCGGAACGGATCGCGGCGCAGCTTCGGGACCGACCACCCGAGTCGCACCCGCGGCTCCGTCGCCCGGATGAGCGTGAGGCTCGAGCGGTACTGGCTCGAGATGAGCGTGCGGTCGATCATCTCGAACTCTCGCAGCGCGGCGAGGATCTCGACCTCGTAACCGGGCAGCTTGAGATCGACGTCGAGCTCGATCCCGGCGAACGCCTCGGCGGCGAGGTGCGCCAGGCCGTCGCGGAGCGTATGCGGCTTCCGGCGCGAGGCATCGCCCCAATCGTGGGCGAGCACGAGCTCCGCGCCGCTCCAGGACCGCCGCTCGGCGGCGCGGACGCTCACCGTCCGCCACTCCGGGGGCGGCGTGGGCACCACGTCGAACTCGATCATGTCGACCCCCGCGGCGAGCGCCGCATCGAAACTTCCGGTCGTGTTGCCGGGGGCGATCAGGTCCGCGCCCTTGTGCCCGACGCGCCGAAGGGTTGGCATCGCTGACAGCGTACGGGTCACCGCTGGCACCCCGGACACCAGTACGTCAACCGATTGTCCTCTCCCTGCCCCCGGGAGCGGATCGGCGTGCCGCACCGCGGACAGGGCTGGCCGCGCTTGCCATAGACCTGGTGGACGATCGCGCGGGGACCATCGGTGGCGGAGAGCTGCATCCGGGGGCGCATCCCCTCGACGACCGCGATCGCCTCGTCGTTACTCACCTCACGGCTTGCCCGCCACGGGTCGACCTGGGCCTCCCAGCACCCCTCGGCCTTCCACATGTTCCCGATCCCCGCGACCGTGCGCTGGTCGAGCAACGCGTCGCCGATCGTCCGTGTCGGATCATCGCCCCGCAGCCGAGCGAGGAACCGGTCGCGGTCAAACATCTCTGCGAGGACGTCCGGTCCGAGTCCTGCGAGCTGCTGGTCAAACCGAGTGCGACCGTCGGTCATGAGGTCAAGGACAGGCCCGTCGAACTGCACGACCTCGACGTCACCGCTACGCAGAATGAGCCACGCCCGCCGCGGCGAGCGGCCCCACCGCCGGCCCGGGCGGTACACGCCCCACGACCCGCTCATGCGCAGATGCGAGTGGAGCGTCAGCCCGCCGGCGAAGCGCAGAAACAGGTGTTTGCCGTGCGTGTCGACCCGCCTCACCTCTCGCCCCTCGAGGCGCTCCGGCCAGCGGTCGCGCCCGTGGCGTGGCTGCGGGGTGCGGATCTCGTCCGGAACGCGGCCCTCCAGAACGGGCCGGATCCGGTTCGCATGCCACGCGATCGTGTCGCCCTCGGGCACCTCAGGCGCTCAGGGTCAGCCGCCGCGGTCCCTCCTGGAACCCCAGGCGGGCGAGCAGCGGCGCGAACCGTGACCCCATCGCGGATTCGCCATCGACCTTTTCGAGCGCGAGCCGCTTGATCGCCCCGCTCTGCACGTACGCGACGAGCGCTGCCATCGCCGGCTCGAGCCGCGGGTCGTCGGGCGCGACGAGCGTCTGCAGCGCCTTCCCGCCGCGCTCGAGGTAGACGATCGGCTCGCCACCGGCAAGCACCACGTAGGCGCCGGGCGCCCGCGCCGGGCGGCGTCCCTCGCCCCCGCCCCGCGCCGGCCACGGGAGTGCCGCCCCATATGGCTGCGCCGGATCGACGGCCGCGAGCACGAGCGGTGGATCCTCCCGATCGCTCAGCGCCCGCAGCCGCTCGACGGCGCCCGGCAGGGCGAACTGCGCGCCGCCGAGGCCCTCGACGAAGTAGCCGCGCCGCGCCGTCCCGAGCGTCTCGAGCTGGGAGAGCTCGGAGTAGATCGCGGAGAAGCCGCCGGGGATCCCTTCAGCGAGCACCTGCTCACGGGTGAGGATGCCGTAGCGCTCGAGCAGCAGCTCGCCGATCGCGCGCCGACGCGCGACGGGATCGATCGCGCCGTCAACCAGCGGGGCCGTCAGCGACCAGCGTCCCTGGACCTGCGCCGCGGCGCCCATGCCGCGCCGACGCGACGCCGTAAACCGTCCGGCCCGGCGCGCGGTCGTCCGGGCGCGCTCGCGCTGGGCCCGGGCGAGCGTCAGCCGCGGCGCGCGCAGCGGCGCGAACGCGTCGTTCGTCGCCTCCCCCACCCACACGAGATCCCACAACGCCTCCTGAAGCGCCTCGGGCGCGAGGTCGACGTCGGCGAGCAGATCGGTGAAAAAGCAAGCGCCGCGAGTGAGCCGCTCGCGGACGAGCGCGTGCGCGTCGGTGTCCGGAGGGGCACCCTTGATGGGTGGGGGTCCGAGCACCTCGAGGTCCTCGCGGAAATACAGCGCGACCCGTCCGGAATTGCGTCCGAGCGCTCCCGCTCCGATCCATACGAGCTCCCCGCTCGCGCACAGCTGATCCATCCACGCCGGGGAATACGCGCCGACGCGGCGCGGCAGCACATCGCGCTCCCACGTCTCGGCCGGGAGCGCGAGCCCCTGCAGCGCGACGAGCTTCTCACGGAGCCGGTCGATTCCGGCGCCCGATGCAGGGCTGCGGTCGACGCCCTGCCAGGCGGGGAGAAAGCGCGCGAGCGCGCGCTGGTCTGCCGGTTCGATCTCCTTGCGGAGCACGGCGAGCGACGCCCGCCGCAGGCGCCGGAGCACCTCGGGATGGCACCACTCGCGCTCGCTGCCGCCGGGCCGGAGTTCGCCCTGGACGAGGTCGCCGGCCCGCTCGAGTTCGTTCAGCGCGGCGCTCGGATCGACGCCGTACCGGGCTCGTACCTCGTTGGTGGTAAACGGGCCGTGGGTCTGCGCGTAGCGCCGCGCGAGCCGGGTGAGCGCGTCGGGCACGTCCTCGAGGAACGCCGCGGGCAGCCCGCCGGGGGGCGCGGTGCCGAGCGCGTCGCGGTAGAGCCCGGCATCGGCAGCGTCGATGAAGCGGTCTTGGGAGGCGCGGCGAACCTTGATCGCCCGCCGCTCCCGAACGAGCTCCTGAAGCATGTGGTCGGCGTCGAGGCCGGACAGGACACGCTCGCGGACCTCCTCGAGCGTGAGGTCGCCGACGGCGCGCAGGATGTCGTGGAGCGTGTCCTTGCTCGTCGCCTGGCGGTGTTCGGAGCGGAACTGGAGATCGGCCTCGACATCGTCGAGCGCGCCCGGGTCGATCAGATCGCGCAGTTCCTCCTGGCCCAGCAGCTCACGGAGCAGGTCGCGATCGAGTGACAGCGCGGCGGCGCGGCGCTCGGCATTTGGGGTGTCGCCCTCGTACATGTAGGTGGCGACGTAGTCGAACAGCAGACTTGAGGCGAACGGCGAGGCGGTTGACGTCTCGACCTCGACCATCGTGATCTCGCGCCGATGGAGCTTCGTCAGGAGCTCGGTGAGGCCGGGGACGTCGAGCACGTCGCGCAGGCACTCGCGGTAGGTCTCGAGGATGATCGGGAACTCTCCGTATTTCTTTGCCACCTCGAGCAGCGACTGCGATTTGAGCCGCTGCTGCCAGAGCGGCGTCCGCTTGCCCGGGCGGGCGCGCGGGATGAGCAGCGCCCGGCCGGCGTTCTCCCGGAAGCGGGCGCCGAACAGCGCGCTCGAGGACAGCTCGCTGACGACCCGGTCCTCGAGCTCGTCGGGATCGATCAGGGCGAGCTCAGCTCCGGGCGGTTCCTCTGCGTCGGGAAGGTGGACGATGATTCCGTCGTCGGACCAGATCGCGTCGGCCTCGAGCTCGAGCTCATCACGGATCCGAGCGGACAGCGCGAGCCCCCAGGCGGCGTGGACCCGACCGCCGAACGGACTGAGGATGCACAGCCGCCAGTCGCCGATCTCGTCACGGAAGCGCTCGATCACGATCGCCTGATCGGACGGGATGACCCGCGTCGCCTCCTGCTGCTCGGTGAGGAACTCGAGCAGGTTCTTGGCGGCGAGCGGATCGAGGTCGTACTCGGCCTGGAGCCGCTCGGGCGTCTCGGAGACGGCGGTGCGGGCGAACGCCCCGATCGCCTCGCCGAGCTCGCGCGGGCGCCCGACGCTGTCGCCCTTCCAGAACGGGACCGCGCCGGGAAGGCCGGGCGCGGGAGTGACGATCACCCGGTCGCGACCGATCTCCTCGATTCGCCAGGTCGACGCCCCGAGCAGGAACGTCTGGCCGGGACGCGCCTCGTAGACCATCTCCTCGTCGAGCTCGCCGACGCGGCGGCCGTCGGGCAGCGTCACCGCGTACAACCCGCGGTCGGGGATCGTGCCCGCATTCGTGACCGCGAGCTGGCGGGCGCCCGGGCGAGCCTTGATCGTGCCGGTGATCCGGTCCCAGATGATCCGTGGTCGAAGCTCTGAGAATTCGGAGGACGGGTAGCGGCCGTCAAGCATGTCGAGGACGTTCTCGAGCTGTTTGCGGCTGAGCTCGGCGTAGCTGTAGGTGCGGGTGACAAGCGCCTCGAGGTCATCGACCGCGACCGGCTGATCCTCCGGGGCCGCGGCGGCGATGGCGACGATCTGTTGGGCGAGGACATCGAGCGCGTTGCGAGGGACCACCGTCGTCTCGATCTTGCCGTCGCGCATGCGCTTGGCGACGACCGCGCACTCGAGCAGGTCAGCGCGGAACTTGGGGAAGATCCGCCCGCGGCTGACGTCGCCGACCGAGTGCCCGGCGCGGCCGATCCGCTGGAGCCCGCGGGCGACCGACTTCGGCGACTCGACCTGGATCACGAGGTCGACGGCGCCCATGTCGATCCCGAGCTCGAGGCTCGAGGTGGCGACGAGGCAGGGGAGCTCGCCGGCCTTGAGCATCTCCTCGACGACGAGCCGCTCCTCGCGGGCGAGGCTGCCGTGATGGGCGCGGGCGATGTCCTTCTCCGCGAGCTCGTTGAGCCGCAGCGCGAGCCGCTCGGCGGCGCGCCGGCTGTTCACGAACAGGATCGTCGAGCGGTGTTCCTCGATCAGCCTCAGCAGCTCGGGGTAGATCGCGGGCCAGATCGAGCGGCGGGTCGCCTCTCCACCGGCGAGCGGATCGATTTCTGGGGCGGCCGTGTCGTCGGGCTCAACCATGGACTCGACCGGCACGTGGATCCGCAGGTCAAGCTCCTTGCGCACCCCGGTGTCGACGATCCGGCACGTCCGCTTCGGCCCGACCATGAACCGGCCGACTTCCTCGAGCGGGTTCTGGGTCGCGCTCAGGCCGATCCGCTGGACCTCGGTCTCGGCGGCGGCGCTGAGACGCTCGAGCGTCAGCGCGAGATGGGCGCCGCGCTTCGTCGAGGCGACGGCATGGATCTCGTCGACGATGCACCACTGCGTCCCGGTGAACAGCTCCTGCGCCCGGCCGGTCAGCATCAGGTAGAGCGACTCCGGCGTCGTGATGAGGATGTCCGGCGGCTCGCGGAGCATCGCCGCGCGCTCCTTCTGCGGCGTGTCCCCGGTCCGGACGGCAACCGAGATGTCGGCCCCGATCCCGCGGAGCGGGACGCGGAGGTTGCGGTCGATGTCGTAGGAGAGCGCCTTCAGCGGCGAGACGTAGACAAGCCGGATCTTCTGGTCGGGCTCGCGCGGCTCGGTGGCGAGCCGGTCGATCCCGTAAAGGAACGCGGCGAGCGTCTTGCCCGATCCCGTCGGGGCGCTGATGAGCACGTGCTCGCCCGAGGCGATCGCCGGCCACGCCTGCTCCTGGGCGGGCGTCGGCGCGGCAAACGCGTCGGCGAACCAGGCTTTCGTCTTCGGGCTGAAGTGATCAAGCGCAGGCATCGACCGTCTGAGCCTAGCGCTGATCTAGGGCGGTTCCGGCCCGCGTTTGAGGGGCGGACCACGGGTTCTGACAGGGCGAGCGCGGGAGCGGGTAGCTCCGCTTATCGTCATGTGTGCATCGTTACGGCACCGTATTCGCGACCCCGTGATGTGGACCGGCGCGTCGCAGCTTCTCAAGACTGCTTTTGCCACCGTCGTTGCCTGGGTCCTCGCCGCACAGGTGTTCAACTTGGAGCAGGCGTATCTGGCGCCATGGGCGGCGTTGCTGACGGTCCAGGCCACCGTGTTCGGGACGGTGCGGAGCGGCGTCCGGCAAGCCGGCGCCAGTGTGCTCGGCATCCTGGTGGCCTTTGCCGCAGGCCAGCTCTTCGGCCTCAGCGCGTTCTCGGTGGGGGCCGCGATTCTCGTCGGTCTTGTCGTTGGTTCAGTGGGCCCGCTACGGGACGAGAGGGCCACCGCAGCCGCCACCGCGCTGATCGTGCTGACCAACGGCTACAGCGATAACGGAGGTGTTCTGGGCGCCCGGCTACTCGACACCGGTGTCGGTATCGCGGTCGGTCTGCTTGTGAATCTGCTCGTCTGGCCGCCGTTGCGCGACCGCAGCGCCGCCAGCCAGATCGAGGCGGTGGCCGAGGCCATCGGACGGGTCCTCACCGAGATCGCCACCCGCCTGTCCAGCGAATGCGGACCCGCCGACGTTGACGACTGGATCGCTAAGACAAATGCGTTGGATGGCGCGATCGATCGAGCTTGGACCGTGCTCGCTCAGGCTCGTGAGAGCGGACGGCTGAACCCGCGCCGCGCGACAGCCCGGCGTATGCGCGCCGCCGAAAGCTTCGATGACATCCTGGGCAGGCTGGGCCAGGCGGTGGCTGAGACGCGCAGTCTGGCTCGGACGATCGGCCATGCCCGCGTGCCCGTGCGAGATTGGGACCGCGCCTTCCTGGAAGGCTGGCGGGAGTTACTGAGCCGAGCCGGCGGGGCGATCAGTGCCGGGGACGCCAAAGCGCTCGGGTCGGTGCAAGCCGATCTGACCGCCTACGCCGACGACCTCGCCGTCGGTCACCTCCGTGAAGGCTTTTGGCCGGTCGCAGGCGCTGTGATGGTCAATCTGCGCAACATCCTCGATGCGCTCGACGTCGTTGCCGAGGCGCAGCCAGTGGAAGTGCCCCGCCCGACCTTGGCTAGGCCGGTCGGGCGTCATGAACGCGAGCGCCTGGCCGAGCTCCGCCGCGGATCATCCCTGCCAGGCCCGTCGGGGCGATGAATGGCAGTTCACCGGCGGGGGGTGCCGGTGAATTGGGATTCATCGGCACCCGGGCCAGCCGCTGATCGTTCCAGCGCTGCGCGCGGATCAAGCGTCTGAATCAGGCGTCATGAACGCCACCGCGCAGGCGAGGCCTGCCGCGCTACGGACGGTCGCAATCCGCCGTCCGGGCTGAACCGCGGGCCTCGACTCGGCGATGAGGTCGGCTCCGAGCTGTCCCCGCAGCCCGTCGAGCTCGGCGACGATTGGCACGAGACCCCAGAACCGGGGCGGGCCAGGGTCGAGCCGCGGCATCTCGACGACCTCGACGATCGCCGGGCCGCAGCGCCGAAAGCCCTGACGGACGCCCTCTGGGGTTTCGCGGATCCGCCGGAAGGCGAGCCCGGCAGCGGTGAATGCGCGGGCGGTGCGATCGAACTCCGGGGTGAGCACCACAACGTGGTCGAGACCCACGGCGCCGTTGCCATGTTCCTGCGGGGGGAGTGGTTCGACCTCCGCGTGCGCGAGGCCGTCAATCGGCGGGAGCGACCAGCCCACGATCCCTTCTCGGCTGTCGGGCACGAACTCGAGCGTGACGCCCCCGAGTCCGCACCGGCCGTCGTCGATGACCGCGAACCCCAGCGCTCGCCACCGCTCTGGATCGTCCCCGATGCGCAGCGCCGTCAGCATCAACCCGCCAGCTCCTTCGCCCGTGTGAACACTTCGTCAAGCATCGGCTCGGTCAACCGCCCAGTGAATGTGTTCTGCTGGCTGACGTGGTAGCAGCCGATCAGGGTGTACCGGCCGAGCGTGACCTCGGCACCATGGGTGAACTTCGGCCGAGGGCGTGGCGCCGGCCCGAGGATCCGGAGCGCGGCATCCCAGGCGAAGCCGCCGAGGCATACGACCGCGGCCACGTTCGGCAGCAGTTCGAACTCACGTGCGGCATATGGGAGGCAGGTGTCGCGCTCGGCCGGAGTCGGCCGGTTTGCGGGCGGCGCGCAGCGAACGGCAGCCGTGACAAAGCAGTCGGTCAAGGTCAGACCGTCACTGCGATCCACCGACTGCGGTTGGTTCGCAAAGCCGGCCCGCCACAACGCCCCGAACAGCCAGTCGCCGGACCGATCGCCGGTGAAGATCCGCCCGGTGCGGTTGCCGCCGTGCGCCGCCGGAGCGAGCCCGAGCACGCACACCCGCGCGTCCGGATCCCCGAAGCCGGGCAGCGGCCGACCCCAGTACACCTCGTCGGCGAACGCGGCTCGCTTGACGCGGGCGACCTCCTCACGCCACTGCACAAGCCGGGGGCAGCGGCGACACTCGACGATCTCCTGCTCGAGCGAGTCGAGCGCGCTCACGAGTCCCCGGCGGCGGACGTCAGCACGCCGCTGAGGAGCCGGTCGATCACCGGCGCGAGCTCGACGACATCGGCCGGCACGCCGAGGCGAACCTGACGCGAGATGAGCTCGGTGACCGCGCCGACGATCGCGAACGCGTCATGTGGCGAGGCGAACTTGGCGATCAGTCCCCGGGACGCCGCCGCGGCGTTCTCGCGCTCGAGCAACTCGGCGAACTGCTGGAGGATCTGGTCGCGGCGCTGGGCGGCGGCCGGCCCGGCGGCAATGATCTCGACGAGCAGCGTCTGGGCGTACTCGGGATGCTCGGCAAGCGTCGTCAGGAACGCTCGCGTGCCCGCGCGCATGCGCTGCGTGGCGTCACCGCGCCCAGCACGCCGCGCCGCCTCGGACATCGCCATGCCGACGACCGCGGCGCCCGTGTCGAACAGCGCGAGGATGCAGTCCTCCTTGTTCTGGAAATGCTCGTAGAACGTCGCCTTGGACATGCCGGCTCGGCGGCTGATCGATTCCGAGCTCGCGCTCGCATAGCCACGCTCCGCGAACTCGGCGGCCGCGGCTCGGAGCAGGCGGTCGCGCTGCAGCGGTAGGCGCACCTCGGGAGGTGGTGCGTGACGTCCTCGGGCCGCGGGCGCGTCGGTACCCATCCGGCTCAGCTCTTCAGCGCGCGGCCGTAGTGCCGCTCGTAGTACTCCCGGTAGGCCCCGGAACGGATCGGCTCCCACCACCACTCGTTGTCGCGATACCAGTTGACCGTCCGCTCGAGACCCTCGGCGAACCGGACCTGCGGCTCCCAGCCGAGGCCACGGAGCTTGCCCGAGGACAACGAGTAGCGCCGGTCGTGACCGGGGCGATCGGTCACGTACTCGATCAGCGACTCGTCCGCACCGGTGAGCGACAGGATCCGCGTCACGACCTCGATGTTCTCGCACTCGTCCGGACCGCCGCAGTTGTACGCCTCACCCGGCGCGCCATGCGCCAGCGCGTGCCCGATCCCTCGACCGAAGTCCTCGACGAACAACCAGTTACGGACATTGCGACCATCTCCATACACCGGGAGGTGGTCGCCGGCGAGCGCGTTGAGGATCATCAACGGAATCAGCTTCTCGGGGTACTGATAGGGCCCGTAATTGTTCGAGCCGCGACAGATCACCGTCTCCAGCCCATAGGTATGGAAGTAGCTGGCGACGAGCAGGTCGGCCCCGGTCTTCGTCGCGCTGTACGGAGACGACGGCGCAAGCGGCGAGGACTCGGTGAACGAACCCTCCTCGATCGAGCCATACACCTCGTCCGTCGAGACCTGCACATAGCGCAGACCGCGCTCCCGCGCCGCCTCGAGCAGGACGTAGGTCCCCTGCATGTTCGTGACCAGGAACGCCTCCGGGCCCGAGATCGAGCGGTCGACATGCGTCTCGGCCGCGAAGTTGACGATTGCGTCCGCACCGGCGATCGCGTCGGCGACCGCGGCCCGGTCCTCAATCGCGCCATGCACGAAACGCACGTCATCGATCACGTCATGCAGGTTCTCCTTGCGACCCGCATAGGTCAGCTTGTCGAGCACCGTGATCTCATCGCCGTGATCACGCAAGCGCAGGTGAACGAACGTCGAGCCGATGAATCCGGCACCACCGCAGACGAGCAATCTCATGACACGACCACCAGGTCCATGAACGCGTCGAGCCCGTCGCGCCAGTCGGCGAGCCGGGGCAGCTCGCCGCCGCGCTCACTCCCGAGCACACTGTAGGCGGGTCGCGGCGCAGGACGCCCCAGCTCGGCGGTCGTTCCGGGCGCCACGGCGCATGCCTGACCAGCCCGGGCGACGATCTCCCGCGCGAACTCGTACCAGGTGCACTGACCGGCCGCCGCGAGGTGAACGACCCCGAGCGTGCGGCGCTCGGCGACCGTGACGAGCGCCACTGCGAGATGCCCGGTGAATGTCGGACAGCCAACCTGATCGTCGACGACCGTGAGCTGGTCACGCTCGCCCGCCAGCCGGAGGATGGTCCCCGGGAACGACCGTCCGTGCGCGCCGAACAGCCACGAGCTGCGGACGATCGTGTGCGTGCGGGGGGCCGCCCCGGTGACGGCCTCCTCCCCGGCGAGCTTGGAGCGGCCGTACTCCGATCGCGGGGCGACCGGGTCGGACTCGATGTACGGGGAGCGTTTCTCGCCGTCGAACACGTAGTCGGTCGAGACGTGCACGGTCCACGCCCCGGCGGCCGCCGCGGCGGCGGCGACATGACCGGCGCCGGCAGCGTTGACCGCCTGCGCGAGCGCACTCTGCTCCTCCGCGCCGTCGACGTCCGTGTACGCCGCACAATTGATCACGCAGTCGGGAGCCGCGGCGCCGACGGACGCAGTCGTGGCGTCACGATCTGTGACGTCGAGCTCCGCTCGACCCAGGGCGACGACGTCATGGCCGGCAGCGGCCGCCGCGTCCATGACGTCGCGGCCGAGCATGCCAGCGGCTCCGGTGATCAGTACCCGCATGCGTCCAAAGGGTAGACAGACGGCCCCCATGGCACGCCGCCGGACGCATTGGCCATGTGGATATGGCAGGGTGTTCGGTCAACTTGTATACCCGCCGAATGACCACGCTGGAGCTCGTGAGCGGCTATCAGATTCCGCCCGGTTGCCGCGACGAAGTGTTCGGCCCCGACGGCGAGCCACATGAGCACGCGGCCTCGCTGTTGGCCACGCTCGAGCGCCTCGGCTCGGAGGCCCTCGATGCCGCCGGCCGCCGGCGGGACACGATCTTCATGCAGCAGGGGATCACGTTCGAGATCGCCGGGTCCGACGGAGAGCGGCGTGACCGGGCGTGGCCGCTCGATCTCGTCCCCCGGATCCTCACCGCCGCCGAGTGGACGACGATCAAGCGAGGACTTGCCCAGCGCATCCGCGCCCTGAACGCGTTCGTCGACGACGTCTATCACGCCCACGAGATCGTGCGGGCCGGGATCGTTCCGTGGTCACTGATCGTCAGCCGCCCGAGCTTTGCCCGGCCGGTGCACGGCGTGCGTGCGCCCGGTGGCGTCTACTGCCACGTCTCCGGGTGCGACCTGGTGAGGGACGGAAGCGGCCGCTGGCGGGTGCTTGAGGACAACGTGCGCACCCCATCGGGGATCTCCTACGTCCTCGAGAACCGCGTGGCGATGACCCGGCTGATGCCCGAGTTGTTCGCGGGGCACCGGGTGCGCCCGGTCGACGACTATCCGTCGCTTCTGCTCGAGGCGCTCCGCGCGGTCGCCCCTTCCGGCGACGGGACAACGAACATCGTCGTCTGGACGCCGGGATCGATGAACGCGGCGTACTTCGAGCATGCATTCCTGGCTCGGCAGATGGGCGTCGAGCTCGTCGAGGCGTCCGACCTCGTCGTCCGCGATGCCGTCTGTTACATGCGCACGACGGCCGGTCTGCAACGAGTGCACACGATCTACCGGCGCCTCGATGACGCGTTCATCGACCCGCTTGAGTTCCGCGCCGATTCGCTGCTCGGCGTGCCCGGGCTCGTCCGCGCCTACCGCGCGGGCACGGTCGCGATCGCCAACGCGATCGGCACCGGCGTCGCCGACGACAAGGCGATCTACCACTACGTGCCGGAGATGATCCGGTTCTACCTCGGCGAGGAACCGATCCTGGAGAACGTCCCGACCTATCTGCTCCACGACGCCGCCGCCCGCCGCGAAGCGCTCAGCCGCCTCGACGAGCTCGTCATCAAGCCGACCTCGGAGTCAGGTGGCAAGGGCGTGTTCATCGGTCCGCAGGCGAGCGCCAAGGAGCGCGAGGCCCAAGCCCGTCTGATCGAGGCGCAGCCCGACCGTTTCATCGCCCAGGAGCTCGTGCACCTCTCGACCGTCCCGACCCACACTGGCGACGGTCACCTCGCGGCGAGACACGTCGACCTGCGGCCGTTCGCCGTCTTTGGCGATGAGATCCGGATCGTCCCCGGCGGGCTGACGCGCGTCGCGCTCGAGGAGGGGTCGATGATCGTCAACTCCTCCCAGGGCGGTGGCTCAAAGGACACGTGGGTACTCGACGACGAGAGCTCCACGGATCTCGCCCCCGGCACGCTGCCCACTCATCGCCCGCCTCGGCTCCCCGACGTCCGGTACGGGGCCTGGCATGAGCAGGCCCAGCAGCAGCAGCAGCAGTGATGCTCGCCCGGATCGCCCAGGAGCTGTTCTGGCTCGGTCGTGATCTCACGCGCGCCGAGCACACCGCGCGGATGCTCGACGGCGCCTTCCACGCCGACGTCGCGGGCATGCCGGGCGAGCGGGGGATCGCACTCAGCTGGGAGGGCGTGATCGCGATCATCGGCGCCAAGGCGCCCGTCCATGGCGAGGAGAGCGACTCACGGCTCCCGGATCCCGCGGTCGACGAGGCGCTCGCCGAGGTCGAGGTCGGAGCCGGCCTGGCCGACGTCGATGTCGCCCGGCTGCTGACGCTGGAGACCGAGAGCCCCGCCTCAATCGTTTCGTGCGTCGCCCGTGCCCGCGAGCGCGGCGGCCGCCTACGCGACGTCATCTCGACCGAGATGTGGGAGGCGCTCAACTCCTTCTTCCTCTCGTTGAGCCGCTACGACCTTCAGCAGGCGCTCGCCACCGGTCCGTACTCGCTCTATCAGGAGGTCAAGGAGCGCTGCGCGCTGTTCTGGGGACTCGTCGACCGGACGATGCTCCGGGATGAGGGCCGGGCGTTCCTCGAGGCCGGCGGGCGCATCGAGGAGGCCGACATGGTCCTGCGGATGCTCCGGGTCGCGCTCGGGGAGGACCTGCTCGTCGAGGAGGATGCCGACACCGGCTACGAGGGCGAGGCGCTCGCGCTGCTGCACGCGACCGGCGGCTTTCAGGCCTACCGGCGCGCCGCCCGCCGCTCACCGAGCCTGCGCTCAGTCGCCCGGTTCCTGCTCTATGAGGTCGCCTACCCCGGCTCCGTCGCCTCCTCGATCGGGGCGCTCCACGATGCCCTGTCCGCGGCCGACGCCCAACCCCGCTCCTCCCCACCGGTGCTCCGGCTCGGGCGGCTGATCGCCGATCTCGAGCTCCAGCGGCGCAGCCCAGACTCGGCCGCGACGTTCAACGAGATGCTCGCCCGGGTACAGGATGAGCTCGAGCTTGTCGACCGAGATGTTGACGAGCGTTACTTCGCGATCGCCGCCTTGGCCGCGATCCATCTCTAGGGGACGGCATGATGCCGGTAGAAGCCATGAACTACGCGATCCGGTATCTGACGAAATACGCCTACGACACAGAGGTCGTCGACAACCTCAACGCGCTCCGCGTCAAACCGATGGGAAACGGCCGTCAGCGCTGCGATGAGTTCAACGTCCGCCTCACCCCCGAGGTCCGCCTCCATCGCCACACGGACTACTTCGGGACCGAGGTCGTGGAGTTCGAGATCTCCCGGCCCCACACGTCGCTGGCGATCGACGTCCGGGCGCGCGTCACCACCAAGCCGATTCCGGAGCCGCCTCAGGCGACCTGGGAGGCGCTGCGTGACCCCGGGTACCGCGAGGCCGGGGGCGAGTTCCTGCTCCAGACCGATGACGCGCTCACGCACCCCGTCCTTGAAGAGATGCTCACGACGGCGCGGTCGGCCTCGACGCCGTTGGCCGCACTGCTCCTCGTTTCCGAGCTGATCCCCGACCGGTTCGAGTACCGCAAGGGCGCGACCTACGTCGATTCCTCGGTCGCCGACCTGCTCGACGTCGGCGCCGGGGTGTGCCAGGACTTCGTCCATCTCGGGCTGTGCGTGTTTCGCCACCTGGGGATCGCCGCCCGCTACGTGTCCGGCTACCTCTTCGCCGCACCCTCGGGCGGCGGCGAGGAGTCCGTCGAGGTCGACACCCATGCCTGGATCGAGGCGCTTCTGCCCGTCCCCAGCGGCGGCGAGCCTGTCTGGGTCGGCGCCGACCCGACCAACCGCGGCCTCGCCGGGCAGAGCCACGTCAAGATCGGCCATGGTCGCCACTATCCCGACGTCCCCCCGATCAAGGGCGTCTACCGCGGCGCCGCCACCGCCGAGCTCGAGGCGAGCGTCACGATGACCCGGCTGACGAACGTCGACCCGGCGTCGATCGCCCGCTCGTAGCCGTGCCCTCCGGGTTTCCCGGCTGAGGACGAGTCGCCGTCAGGGCCGCACTCGCACCGAGGGGAACCGAGAGACGCCCCAGGGCTTGGCGTGATGTGTACAACTGTCGTACACATTCCGCCAAGGGGTCGGCCCCGACCCGCCCACCCGCACACTCTCTCGCTGCACAACCGACTCGGGCGACGGTTTCGTCACATTCGGATCGACTGAAGACCTCAGTCAGCGGCCCAGAAGTCCGCGACCATCTCCCCGTCGCCACCCTCCGGCCGATCCGACCCGACGGCGATCAGCTCGATGCCATCCGGACCACCCTCGAACGCCCGGACGACCGCAGGCGAGACGCGGACGACATCCCACTGCCGCAGCTCGACGACCTCATCGTCGAGCCGGATCCGGCCTGAGCCGGAGATGACGACGTAGGCCTCTTCCTGCTCGCGGTGACGGTGGCCGATCGGCGAGCGGAAGCCAGGTCCATAGCGGAAGAACGAGATGCCGAGGTGCTCGGAGTCGAGATGTTTGCGGCCGAAGCGCGCCTCGACGTCGCCGGGCCGGTCGGCGGCGGCGTCGTCCACTTCCTTGAGGTTCTTGATCGTGTAGTCGGGCATGGGGTCAGTCTATGCGCGGCGGTCACGAGTCCGTGGCATCGGCCCGACGGGCCGGTGGTAGGGTCGAGCCCATGCCGCAGCGAACCGCATACCCACCCGGCACGTTCTCCTGGACGGACCTGACAACGACGGATCAGGAGGCGGCCAAGGGCTTCTACTCCGGATTGTTCGGATGGGAAGCCCAGGACAACCCGGTCGGTGACGGGATCGTCTACTCGATGATGATGGTCGCCGGCCGCCCGGTCGCGGCGATCTCTCCGCAGCCGCAGGCCCAGCGTGACGCCGGCGTGCCACCGGTGTGGAACTCCTACGTGACCGTGGAGAGCGCGGACGGCGCGCTTGAGCGCGCGCGGGAACTCGGCGCCGGGATCCACGCGCCCGCATTCGACGTCCTCGACGTCGGTCGGATGGGCGTGGTCCAGGATCCCCAGGGCGCGTTCGTGATGGTGTGGGAGCCGAAGTCGATGATCGGGGCCGCGCTCGTCAACGCGCCCGGAGCCTTGTCTTGGAATGAGCTCGCGACCGCGGATCTGGACGGTTCGTCGGAGTTCTACGGCGGGCTGTTCGGGTGGACATTCGCGCCGATGGAAGGCGAGATGAACTACCTCATCATCCACACCCAGGACGGCCGCGGCAACGGCGGGGTCCGGCCAAGGATGGAAAGCGAGCCGCCGTACTGGCTCGTGTACTTCGGGTCAGATGATCTGGAGCTGTCGACCGCGCGCGCCGGTGAGCTCGGAGGCTCGACGATCGTCGAGCCGATGGCCGTCGGTCCGGGCCGGATCAGCGTGCTGCAGGATCCGCAGGGCGCGGTGTTCGCGCTCTACAGCGGTCATTTCGACGAGTAGGAATCGTTGCAAGGTGGCGTGCCGGGCCAGCCGGCGCGGCATACTTGGTCCTGTGCGGATGAAGGCCATCGTCACCTGCGCCGCCGCGGCCGGGCTGATCGCGGGCTGCGGGCAGCAGGGCTCCAACTCGGACTCGAGCACCGTCCAGCAGCGAACGGCTCCGCCGAGCACTCCGGCGGTTCACGCCCATCCCCAGGTCATCGAGCCGGTCGCCGGCAACGGAGGCGGCTCGACCTCTCAGGGCTCCTCGAGTTCTGGGGGTCCGGCCGGCGTCAGCGTCGGCCCGCAGTCCGGTCCGCTCGCCCAGCCGGTCTCGGACGCCGAGATCCGCCGCGAGCTCTCCGCCAGCGGTCTCAATGCCAATTCGACCCATGCCGCCCTGACGACGGACGGCCTCGCCGTCAGCCCCGTCGACGCTCCGGCCCAGGTTCAGGCGATCATCAACGCGGGCAACGAGATCGCCCACCTCCCGTACGTCTGGGGTGGCGGGCACGCCCGGTACATCGACACGGGCTATGACTGCTCGGGCTCGATCAGCTTCGTGTTCGCCGCGGCCGGGATCCTCACCACGACGATGACCTCGGGCGAGTTGATGAGCTGGGGCAAGCCGGGCCCGGGCAAATGGATCACGGTGTTCGCCAACAACGGACACACGTTCATGTACGTCGCCGGGTTGCGGTTTGACACCGTCGCGCTCGCACAGAGCGGCAGCCGGTGGTCGAACCGACCGGCAAACGAGCCGGACCTGAGCACGTTCGTCGTCCGGCATCCGGCCGGGCTCTGATTCCCGCGGCTGGGCGCTGAGCCTAGGCCGCGGTGCCCGACGCCCCGCGCGACGCAGCGGTGCCCGACCCGCGCGCGCCGCCGCCGCCGCGCCGGAGGAGAACTCGAGCAGCAGTTCCGTCAACCGATCGGGCGCCTCCACCTGCGGGCAGTGCCCGACCCCGCTCAGAAGCTCGAGGCGGGAGTCCGGGACGACACCGAGCACCCGCTCGGCGCCGCGGTGGAAGACCAGCCGATCCTTGTCGCCCCACACGAGCAACACCCGCGTATCGATTCGGTCAAGCTCGTACGGCGAGCGCAGCTCGGGGATGAGCCGGCGTGCGATCTCGAGATAGCTCGCGACCTTGGCCCGCTCGCGGTGGTGCCAGGTGAACGTGGCCACCACCTCCGGTTTCACCCGCCGGGGCGTCGCAAACGCGAGCTGGACGTAGAGCCGTGCGACCGCCGCCCGTAATACGAGGCCTGGCACCGGCGCCGGCACGGCGAGCAGCGACTTGAAGTACCGGATCTCGCTGGACGATGTGCAGCAGCCGGGACATCTCGAGACCAGCCGGGGCCACCGCGATCACGCCATCGAGCCGCCAGGAGTGACGCTCGGCGAGACGCAGCGCGACGCAGCCACCGAGCGAGTTGCCGACCACGAGCGCGGGCATCGCCGGACGCCCGGCGGCGTACCTCACCGTCGCTGCCGCGAACGTATCGAGCTGGGGCAGGATCGGATCGCCGAGCAGCGGATCGGCGGTGCCGAATCCCGGCAGGTCGACAGCGACGGCGCGCCGGCCCTGCCGGGCGAGCAGGGCGAGCGCGTGACGCCACGTATCGGCGCTGTCGGCATAGCCGTGAAACATGACCACCGGAGGTCCGTCACCCTCGAGCTCGAGCACGCGCGTCTCGTACCCGGCAAGAGTGAGACGGTGCTCGAACAGCGGCTGGATCATCGTGCGCCCCTGCTCGCGCCGCTACCCGGCTGCCGCGGCAGCCGGTTCCGGTTCGCCCTGGGGAGACCCGTAGGTGACGAAGTCGCGAGCGCGCACGAGCGCGAGTGACAACACCGCCCCGACAAGCGCGATGATTGCGCCGACGAGCAGAATCTCGTTCATCGTCGCCGCGTACGCGCCGTGGATCGCTGCTGCAGCATGGACGCGTTCGCCCGCCGGGACTGACGTGAGGACCTGCCCGGCGCCGCCCGCGGCGACGGCGTGCGAGATCGCGGTGGCGTGACCGGCGGCGGGCGTCCCGGCGAGCCCGGGCACGAGCTTCGTCGCGAGACCGTTCTCGAAAATCGCCCCGAGCACGGCGATGCCCACGGCGATGCCCACCTGCCTGAATGTGCTGTTGATGCCGGAGGCCATCCCGCTGCGCTGCGGCGGTACGACGCCGATCGCGGTCGACGCAAGCGTGGGGTTGACGAGCCCGACGCCAGCGCCCGCGACGATGAACCCGGCCAGCAGTGCCGTCCACCCCGAGTCGACGGTGAGTCCGCGCATCAGCAGCAAGCCGACGCCCGTGAGCAACAGGCCGCCCGCGAGCAGGACCCGAGCTGGGACCTTCGCCGACAGGTTGCCCGAGGCGGCCGCGACGAAGAACGAGACGACGGTGAAGGGCAGGAATCGCAAGCCGGTCTGGAGGGGAGAGAAGCCGAGAATCGTCTGGAGGTACAGCACGAGGTACAGGAACATCGCGAACATCGACGAGGAGACGGTGAACGCCGCGATCGAGGCGCCGCTGAATGTCGGCTTGCGGAACAGCGAGACATCGAACATCGCGTTGTCCTGCAAGAACTGTGAGGCGAGGAACGCGACCATCAGCACGACCGAACCGGCGAAGAGACTGACGATCAGCGTGCTCCCCCATCCTTCAGCGTTGCCGCGGACGACCGCGAACACGAACAGGAACAGCGCGCCGGTGAAGGTGACCGTCCCCAGCCAGTCGATCCGGCGGCCGTCGGGATCCTTCGATTCCCGCACCTTCGCGAGCGTCAGAAGGAGCGCTCCGATCCCGATCGGCACGTTGATGTAGAAGATCGAAGACCAGCCAAAGTCCTCAGTGAGAAAGCCGCCGAGCAGTGGCCCGACGGCGGCAGACGCGGCGATCGTCGCACCCCATGCGCCGAACGCGGTGCCGCGCTCGCGTCCCTGGAACTCCTGGGCGAGCAGCGACAGCGACGTGGCGAACATGATTGCGCCGCCGATCCCCTGGAAGGCGCGCGCGAAGATCAGGAACGTGGCACTCGGTGCCAGGGCGCAGAGAAGCGACGCAAACGAGAACAGCCCGAGCCCGATCGCGAACATCAGCCGGCGGCCGAGCAGGTCGGCGAGGGTGCCGGCGGTGAGCAGGAGCGAGGCGAGCGTCAGCGCGTAGGCATCGATGACCCATTGGATGTCTGAGAAGTTCGCCTTGAGGTCGGCTGCGATCCGCGGCAGCGCGACATTCACAATCGTGATGTCGAGCAGCAGCATGAACGTCCCGACACAGACGACGATCAGCGTCCACCACTTACGCTCCATAAGTGACGCCGATCTTACCCGGCGATCAAGACTTCCAAGCTCGGCGGGACGAGCTCAGGCTCGACCGTAGACCGGGATCGCGGCGCCGCTCGTCGGCGCCGCGTCAGTCGAGAGCAGGTGGGCGATGACGCCGGCGATTTCGGCGGGCTTGACCCACTTCTCGTGATCGGCGTTCGGCATCGACGAGCGGTTGGCAGGCGTGTCGATCGTGCTCGGCAGGATCGCGTTGCAACGGATTCCATCGTTCTTGTACTCGACCGCCACCGCCTGGACGAACGCCGTCACCGCAGCCTTGGAGGAGATGTATCCGGCCGCGCCTCCGAATGGCTGGAGCGCGGCCCGCGAGCCGACACACACGATCGCACCGCCGCCGCGGCCGAGCATCTCGCGCACGGCGGCCTGGGTCATCAGGTAGGTCGGTCGCAGGTTGAGGCGGAACTGCTCCTCAAACTCGTCGATCGGTGTCTCGTGGACCTTGCCGCCCATGGCAAAGCCACCGACGAGATTGGCGAGGCCGCGCAGCGGCGCGGCCGCCTCGGTGCTCGCCCGAGCGACGACACCGGCGACCGCGCCGGGGTCGGACAGATCAGCTTGGACGAGCTCAAGTCCCTCACGGGCGGGCAGACGCTCGAGCTCTCGCTCGGCGATCCACGGGACGACGACGCGCCACCCGTCGCTGAGCAGTCGCTCGACCACGGCCGTGCCGAGCCCACCGGTCCCGCCAGTAACGATTGCAGTGCGGTCCATCGTCACCCGCACTCTACTGCCGTCCGCCCCGCTCTCTAACTTTGCGGCACGGTGAAAGTTCGGGAATTTGCAGATGGATTCAACTGACGCACCCGACGGCCCGGTCCGCACGCCCGAGCAGATGGAGGCCGACTTGCGGGAGCTGATCGCGACCGTTCAGAACGCGCATCTCGTGCGGTTGCTCACGCTCGTGTTCGGCGAGGGGACGGCCAGCTGGACGCTGTTCCGCGTCGCACCCGCGGCCAAGCACTACCACCAGGCGTATGCGCATGGTCTGCTCGAGCATTCCCTGACCGTGGCCCAGGCCGTCGGCGCGATCTCGGCGACGTTCCCCGGAATCGACCGTGACGTCGCCGTCACCGGCGGGCTGCTTCACGACATCGGCAAGCTCGAGGCCTATGAAGTGCGTGACGGCGCGATCGCGATGTCCGACGCCGGCAGGCTGTACGGAGAGATCCCGCTCGGGTATTACCGGGTCCGCCGGTTGATCGAGTGTCTGGACGGCTTTCCTCCAGAGCTCGAGCGGGCCTTGCTCCACATCATCCTCAGCCACCACGGCAGTCTCGAGCACGGCAGCCCGGTCGTCCCGTGCACGCGTGAGGCCACGCTCGTTCACATGATCGACAACCTCGGTGGGCGGCTCGGCAGCTTCGACCGGGTGGAGCGGGCGATGCTCGACGGGGAGCAATGGTCCTCTTTTGATAAGGGCATCGGAACCGGGGCGTATTTCGCCGCCCGGACGATGTCTGCGCCGGACGCCGAGCGCCGCGCAGCCTGACCAGGCGCGTTTCGCTCCAAAACTGCGCAAATTGCGTGCCGTCTTCGTGACGTCCGGTGCCCGCGGCTCGGCGCCCAACTACCCTTGGTTCCGTGGCGAAGGACACCGAGAAGCTCATCCGGCAGCTGTCGCTGATCTCCTATCTGATGGCGGAGCGCCGGCCGGTCACGGCGCCTGAGATCCGGCGCGACGTCGAGGGCTACAGCGTCATGAACGAGGACGCGTTCGCGCGGCGGTTCTACGCCGACCGCTCCGAGCTGGAGGCGCTCGGGATCGTGCTGTCGGTCGAGAAGCCGGCGGACGGACTCGTCGAGCAGGAGAACTACTCGCTCCCGCCGGAGAACTTCCACCTCCCTCCGATCGAATTCGGCGATGCCGAGCTCGCGGCGCTCCGGACCGCCCTTCAACTGCTCGACGGCGAGTTCGCGTACGCGGAGCCGCTGCGGCTCGCGCTCCAGCAGATCTCCTGGGGTCGTCCCAGTCCGCTCAGCTCGCCCGAGCAGCGCACCGTTGCCCTGGGCATCACCGGCGCGGCCGGCGGCCACGAGGTCTCGCAACGTCTCGCCAAGATCGAGACCGCGATCTTCCGCCGCAAGACGATCGTCTTCGACTACTACACGATGGAGCGCGACGAGCTCGGGAGCCGCAAGGTCGACCCGTACCAGTTGCTCTTCCAGGGCGGCCAGTTCTACGTCGTTGGGCGCTCCCATGAGCGCGACGCGATTCGGGTCTTCCGACTGTCGCGCATTCGGGGCAAGATCGGCTACGCGACAAAGGCCGAGCACGACTTCCAGCGCCCCGCCGAGTTCGATCCGCGGGCGTACGCCAACCGGATCGACTGGCAGTTCGGCGACCCGGTCGGCAGCGCCGAGGTGTGGATCAGTGCACGGATCGCCTGGCAGATCGAGCGCCATTTCGGACGCTACGGCGAGATGCGCCCCGGCGAGGACGACGGCGATCGGGTGTTTGTCACCCCGTACGCCAACTCCCGTCAGGTGATCGCCTGGGTGCTCGGCCTCGGTGAGCACGCCCGGATCGACGGACCGCCCGAGCTCGTCGAGGAGCTCCACGAGCGGGTCGGGCTCCTGATCGAGCGACACACCGGTGAGCCGGACATCGCATCCGCCCGCGCCGCCGCTCCGACTGCCGATCCCGCCGCCGCGGGTGAGCTGGGCGAGCTCGAGACGAACGGGCATCAGCCGGACGCCGCGATCCGGCCCGAGCGGTTCGCCCGCCTGGTGACGCTCGCGAGCATCCTCATCGATGCCGGCCGGGCCCAACGGGAGCTCGACGCGAAGCACCTGATGACCGAGCTGAACGTCTCAGAGCAGGAGCTCCGGGAGGACATCTCAGTGCTCAACGTCGTCAACTTCGGCGCCGGCACCTACGTCCTGTACGCCGAGATCCTGCCCGACGGCACGATCGAGGTCGACCCCGAGCCGTATGGCGACTCGTTCGCCCGCCCGGCCCGGCTGCTCCCCGTCGAGGCGAAGGCGCTGATCGCCGCGATCGACCTGATCGGCGAGCACATTCCGGAGGGCTCGCTCGCCTCGGTCCGCGAGAAGGTCGTCGCCGCCCTCGGCGAGGATCCGGCCCATGAGGGACTTCAGGTCGCCGCCCCGGGTGGTGACGACGCTGAGATCGCAGCCGTCGCCTCCCGCGCGATCGCCACCCGCCGACTGCTCTCGTTCGAGTACTACAAGGAGAACGAGGACGAGTTCACCACGCGTGAGGTCGAGCCGTATGCGCTCATCAACGGCCGGGAGGGGTGGTACCTCGCCTGCTATGACCCGTCGCGCGGCGATGTCCGCCATTTCCGGCTTGACCGCATCAAGTCCGCGCATGTGACCGACGTGACGTTCGAGCCGCGCCCCGACGTCGACCCGGCCGCCGACGTCGACGGATGGCCCCGCACCGGCGAGGTCCCGGCGTCACGCCGCGCCCGCCTCTGGATCTCGCCCGAACGGGCCCGCTGGGCTCGTGAGGAACGGACCGTGCTCGCCGAACTCGAGGACGGCTCGCTCGTCGTCGAGCTCGGGTTCGCAGGCGCCGACTGGCTGACGCGTGAGGTCCTCAAGGAGGCCGGCGACGCCGTCGTGCTCGAGCCTGAGGACGCCCGGGAGGCGGTTCGCGGTGCGGCCCAGGCGATCTCCGCGGGCGTGGGCGCTGCGGGATAGCGCATGAGCCGCCGCGATCAGATCGCGATGAGCCCGGAGGAGATCGCGGCATTTCTCGACGAGCGTCGCGTCGTCATCTGCGCCACGAACGGCCCCCGGTCATGGCCGCACCTGATGCCGCTCTGGTACGTCGTCCGCGGCGAGGACATCTGGGCGTGGACGTACGCGAAATCGCAGAAGGTCCGCAATCTCGAACGCGACCCACGCGCCACCCTCCAGGTCGAGGACGGCGAGGAGTACCAGGAGCTCCGTGGCGTGATGTTCGAAACCGAGGCGACGATCCACCGGGACACCGAGTTCGTCGCTGAGTTCGGGGCGGAGCTGTTCGCACGCTATGGCGCGGGCCAGGCCGGGCCCGAGTTCCTCGAAGTCATCCGGGCGCAGGCGGCCA
Organism: uncultured Solirubrobacterales bacterium; assembly: GCA_963850335.1. Lineage (GTDB taxonomy): Bacteria > Actinomycetota > Thermoleophilia > Solirubrobacterales > Solirubrobacteraceae > Palsa-465. Next base: position 388,882 of record CAWKKY010000010.1, read on the forward strand.
AGCGCGTCGCGCTCCAGTTCGTCGCCGAACGGACCACGAGCTGGGATCACCGCAAGCTCGGCGGGACCTACTGAGCCGTCCCCAGCGGGGCGTCGCGAGCCGCACCCGGCTACCCTCGGCGCGATGGATGACCTGAAAGGGCTGATCCTCTCTGGCGGGAAGGGGACGCGGCTGCGCCCGATCACGCACACGAGCGCCAAGCAACTCGTGCCGGTCGCCAACAAGCCGGTCCTCTTCTACGGCATCGAGGCGATGGCCGCGGCGGGCATCAGCGAGGTCGGGATCATCATCGCGCCCGAGACGGGTGGGGAGATCCGCGAGGCGGCCGGCGACGGGTCGCGGTTCGGCGTCCGGATCACCTATATCGAGCAGGACGCGCCGCTCGGGCTCGCCCATGCCGTCCTGACTGCGGAGCCGTTCCTCGGAGATTCGGCGTTCGTCATGTACCTCGGCGACAACCTGCTCCAGGGGGGCATCCGTGATCTCGTCACCGCCTTCCGCAGCGGCGCGCCCGACGCGCTGATCCTCCTCACGCAGGTCCCGGACCCGGAGAACTTCGGCGTCGCCGAACTGAAGGACGGGGTCGTCGTACGCCTCGTCGAGAAACCGCCCGAGCCGCAGACCGACCTCGCCCTCGTCGGCGTCTATATGTTCACCCCCGCGATCCACGACGCCGCGCGGGCGATCCGCCCGTCCGGCCGCGGTGAGCTCGAGATCACCGACGCGATCCAGCATCTCGTCGACGAGGGACTCCGGGTGGAGCCGCACATCGTCAGGGGCTGGTGGAAGGACACCGGCCGACTCGACGACATGCTCGCGGCAAACCGACTCGTGCTCGAGACGATCGATCACCGCGTCGAGGGCGAGCTGATCGACTCCAAGGTCGATGGGCGCGTCGTGATCGAGCCGGGCGCTCGCCTGGAGCGCTCCGCCGTGCGTGGGCCCGCCGTGATCGGCGCCGACGCCCGCCTCAGCGACTGCTACATCGGGCCCTACACCGCGATCGGGGACGGCTGCGTGATCGAGAACGCCGAGGTCGAACACTCGATCCTGCTCGCCGGGTCCTCGGTGCGTGACCTCGCCGGGCGAATGGAGTCCTCGCTGCTCGGACGTAACGTGCACATCGGGCGCGGGCACAGCCAGCCGCGCGCCTACCGGTTCCTCGTCGGCGACAACTCCGAGATCGGGATCCTCTAAGTCGGACTCGGCCCGCCGCCGGACGTGCGCGCGGGTCTGACAACGGCACTTAAAGTGAGAGCGCCCCGAATCCGGCGGAGATATGAGGCCGGATCTGCGGGGCGCGCTCGAGGGAGGAGAGAGGTGCTGCACGACCATGATCGACATAACCGGAGTAGAAGTCCAAGACGAGTTTATTGGCGGATTTATAAGCTGTGCTTATGGAGCTTCGTCAACTGCGCTATCTCGTCGCGCTCGCCGAGGAGCGGAATTTCACGCGAGCAGCGGAGCGCGAGCACATTGCGCAGCCGGCGATGTCGCAGCAGATCCGCCGGCTTGAGGAGGAAGTCGGCCTCGAGCTCGTCGACCGCAGCACGCGCCGCGCGACGATGACCGACGCCGGCCTGCTGCTCGTGGCCCGCGCGCGGCGAGCCCTCGCTGAAGTGCAGGCCGCCGAGGCGGAGCTCGAATCGGTCCGGGGCGTCCAGCGCGGCCGGGTGACGCTCGGCGTAATGCACACCATGGGACCGGTCGACGTGTCGCTCGCGCTCGCGGTGTTCCACGATCGACACCCTGAGGTGGAGCTCACCGTCCGGGAATACTCGAGCGAGGAATTGGCGGACCTGCTCCGGGTCGATGAGCTCGACCTCGCGTTCCTGTCGGTCACCGACCGGATCGAGCGCCGCGGCCTCGGTCTCCAGCAGCTCGTCTCCGAGGAGCTCGTCGTCGTCCTGCCGCAGGGGCACGCGCTCGCCGACCACGCCGAGCTGCGCATGAGCGAGCTCATCCACGAGCAGTTCATCAGCTTCCGGGAGGGATCGCGCTTGCGCGAGCTGCTGATGGCCGCCGGCGAGCAGGCGGGGTTCACGCCCCAGGTGATGCTCGAATCCAACGAGAGCCGCCGGATCCGCCGTCTCGTCGAGCGCGGGATGGGCGTCGCGATCCTGCCCCGTTCCGACGCCGAGGATCCCGGCGCGGACGTCGCCGTCGTCCCGCTCACCGAGCCGGCCCTCACCCGGGACATCACGCTGGCATGGCGGGCGGACCGGCGCCAGCCGCCCGCCGTCGCCGAGTTTCTCGAGCTCGCGCAGGAGCTGTTCGCTACGGGTTCAGGGGCTTCTCACCCCAGAACACGGCCACCGGATTCCCATTGAAGTCTGGGATCTCGCGATACCCCTCGGAGTCATACAGACCGCGGGCATTGCCCTGCTTGGGACCGGTGTCCAGGCGGGCGATCGTGTAGCCGAGGTCGCGGGCCTGCTGTTCGAGCGCCCACAGGAGCGTCCGCGCCACGCCCTTCCCCCGGTGACCCGGGACGACGTACATCTTCTTGATCTCGCAGGTCGACTCGTCGAGGCGCTTGACGCCGCCACAGCACACCGGCTCACCGTCGGCCCAGCCGACGATGAACGCGCCCCCCGGCGGGCTGAGCTCGGCGTGGCCGGCACGCGGCATCGAGTCGCCGTCAAGCTCGAGCCCGTCGTACATCTCCGCGATCTCATCTCGCATCGCTCGAGCGAGCTCTCCGCCCGCGCCATCGTCGACGCGGGCGTCGGTGAAGGCGACGCTGAAGCCGCCGGGCATTACGCCCCGCCGACGAGGCCGAGCACGCCGTCCGGCGTCTCCGCGCGACCGACGTGGATCCGCGGCATCCTCAGCGGATCGGCGCTGCTCTCGGTCGACCCGCCAGCGGTCGTGTAGGCCATCGTGATTCCGGCGGATTTCAGCTCGCTGATGACCGCGTCGTTGAAGGCTCCGAACGGATAGGCGAAGAAATACACGGGATGCCCGACGACATGCTCGAGGACGCGGCGTGACCCCGCGATCTCCGTCCTCAGCTGGCCTGTGTTCAGGAGCCGCAGATCGACGTGGTGGGCGGTGTGGTCGCCGACGTCCATTCCGGCCTGGTCAAGCTGGCGGATCTCCTCAGCGTTGAGGAACCCGGGCTCAGTCATCCGGCCGGTGATCACGAAGAACGTGCCCACCATGTGAAACCGCTCGAGCGCCGGCAGAATCGTCCGCACGTCGTCGACGTAGCCGTCGTCGACGGAGATGATCACCGGCTTGGCGGGCAGTGCGTCGCCCTTGTAGAGGGCGTCGAACAGCTGCCACTGATGAATCGTGTGGTAGCCGTGGGCCTGCAGCGCGGCCAACTCGGCGACGAACGTCGAGGGCTCGACCTTGAGGTCGGTGATCCCGACCGCGGACAGCGGCGCCACCCGGTGGTAGGTGAGCACCGGGACGTGGACGGCGCGGATCGGAGCTCCGGCGGGCGGGATCAGGACGGGCACCGAACGATGTGCCACCGGGGGATGCGTGGCGCCCTTGCCACCGCCGGGCGTCAGCTTGCGGGCGTGCGTCGTCGTGCCCGTGCTCGCGCTGCTGCCGCATCCGGCCAGCATGATCGCGGCACCGAGCACAAGCCCGGTGAGAACCTTCTTGAGAACGCCCACGATCGATCAGGCTAGCGAGCCCAGCGGGTAGCCTCGTCGAGGTGGCCACGTCGACAACCAGCAGCCCGGAAGTCCGTGAGCGACTGCTCACGGCGTGGCGCGGAGAGATCCTCGCCGGCGCCGTCTACGAGCTCATTGCGCAGCGGATGCCGCAGCGCGAGGCCGACATCCTGCGCCGCATGGCGGAGGCCGAGAGCGGTCACCGGCAGCGGCTTGAGGCACGCATGCAGGAGCTCGGGATTGAGATCCCGGACCCGGCAACCGTCCGCGTCCCGCTGTGGTTGCGCCTCCAGGCACGGATCGCTCCGGTCGATCGCCTGCTCGCCGCCCGCGAGGCCGCCGAGGACGAGGAGGTCGACGATCTGTACAAGCGCTCGACCGGCGACGAGACCACCGACCAACTGCTGCGCTCGATCCGCAAGGAGGAGCGTTCGCACTCGATGGCCGTCCAGGAGATTCGCTCTGGCTCGAGCCCGGACGGCAGCGGCCGCGGCGATGGCGCGAACGCGTCGCCATCGCCCTCGGCGCCACTCGCCGTTCCCGGGGCCCAGGCCCGGCTGGACCGGATCCTCGGTCGAGAGCGCTGGCACCGGACCGGCGGCGGGTGGATCTCCGGCGCGATCTACGGCGCCAACGATGGGCTGGCCGCCGTGTTCGGCATCGTCGCCGGTGTGTCAGGCGCGACGAACGGGTCCAGCGCCGTGCTCACCGCCGGACTCGCAGGTGCGATCGCGTCCGCGCTCTCGATGGCGACCGGCGCGTTCCTCGCCGAGCGCTCGGAGAACGAGGTCGCGGCGGCGAACATCGAGCGCGAGCGCCAGGAGATCGCCGAGCACCCCGAGGAGGAAAAGGAGGAACTCTCCCTCTTCTACCAGCTCAAGGGGGTCGACGAGCGGACCGCCGACGAGCTCGCCGAGCGTATGTCGCAGCATCCCGACGCGATGCTCCAGGCGCTCTCGGCCGAGGAGTTCGGCGCGTCGCCCGAGGGCGGGAGCAACGCCACCGAGGCGGCCCTGGCCGCCGGGATCTCGACCGGCCTCGGCGCGATCGTGCCCGTGATCCCGTTCATGATCACGACCGGAACGGCCGCGATCATCGCCGCCGCGGTCGTCTCGCTCATCGCCCACTTCCTCGTCGGCGCCGCCAAGTCACTGGTGACGTTGCGGAGCTGGTGGTCGGCGGGACTCGAGATGACGCTCGCCGGCGTGATCGTCGGCGGGGCGACGTACCTCGTCGGGCTCGCGCTGCCGACCTAGCGCCAGCGGGTCACGACAGCAGTTCGTCCAGCTCCTGGCGCAGTGAGGCGACCTCGGCCTCGAGTGCGCTGACCCGCGCCTCCAGGGCGTGGTTGTCCGGCGCCGCGGCGACGGGCGGATCCGCGGCCAGTGGAGTCGGAGCCAGCGGAGTCGGAGCCGGCGCCGTCAGCGCGGCCGGGGATGACCCGGCGCCGCTGGACTCCGGCGCGGGGTCGGCGCCCTCGCCGGAACCGGCGCCCCCGAGCAGCTGCTCGAAGCGATCCTCCTTTTGACCGGGCCGGCGCTCGATCCGACGGGCGTAGCCGCGCGCGATCAGGGTGTTCAGGACCTCGTCGACGTGCTCAAGCGAGCCGAGCGCGGCCATCCGCTCGGTGCGTGCCTTCAGTTCGCCGGGCGTCTGCGGTCCCCGGAGCAGCAGCACCGCGAGCACCGCGAGTTCCTCGCGCCCGAGCCCGAGCGCCTCTTCAGCGAGATGGCGGAACTTGATCGCCCGGCTCGAGTGCCCGCTCGCGAGCCGAGCGAGTCCATACTTGAAGAGCCGCTGGGCGGCCTCACGAACCGTGTGCTCGTCGTAATGCGTGACCGGGTCACGGTTCGTCGACTGGTTGCAGGCGAGGCGCAGCGCGTTGAGCGACAGTGGGTACTGGTCCGGCGTCGTCCAGCGCTTCTCGATCAGACAGCCGAGGACCCGCTGCTCGGGCGCGGTGAGTTCGGAGAAATGCACCGGCGGCGAGGATAATCGACCGACCGATGATCGAGCTCGAACGCGCGCGCCGGCTCGCGCTCGGACTGCCGGAAGCCACCGAGCAGGACCATCACGGGCGTCCGTCCTTCCGGGTCGCGGGCAAGATCTTCGCCACCCTCTGGGACGCGGATCACATGAACGTGATGCTCGACGAGCCCGGGATCCTCACCGCCGTCGAGACCCATCCCGACGTGTGCGCCATGGTGTGGTGGGGAAAGCGGCTCTCGGCCGTCCGGGTCACCCTCAGCGCCGCGGATGTGCCGCTGCTGCGCTCGCTGCTCGAGGACGCCTGGGAGGGCAAGGCGCCCGCCCGGCTCCGGACGGACATGCACCGATAGCGGCTCACCCGGGTTGCGGCGAGCCGGGTTGACAACAATGCATCATTGCGATATATCTTCACGCTACATATGTCGCCCACGCCACCTGCCAGCACCCCGACCGGCCGCGTCATCCTCGGGATGCTGTCGCTCGGCAAATCCACCGGCTACGACATCAAGCAGTTCGTCGACAAATCGACGCGTCACTTCTGGGCGGCGAGCTATGGACAGATCTATCCGGAGCTCAAGCGGCTCGAGGAGGCCGGACTGATCACCGGGCGAGAGGAGCCGACCGGCGGCCGGCCTCGGACCGTTTACGAGCTCACCGCCGAAGGACGCCGTGCCCTCGAGCACTGGCTCTACTCGACGGAGGTCCCGCTCTACGAGCTGCGCGACGAGGGCATGCTCAAGCTGTTCTTCTCGGACGCGCTCCCAGAACACCGGATCGAGAACATCCGCCAGATGCGTGAGCGCCACGAGCTCAAGCTCGCGCAGCTGAAGGCAATCGAGACACACGCGAACCAGGGACCGGTGGGTCCGCGGATGACGCTTGAGCTGGGGATCGGGTTCACCCAGTGGTTCATCGACTGGTGCGAGCGGGCGGAGCGCCGGCTTGCCGCCGACCCGGATTACGGAGAGACCAATGCTGACGAGACTCGCTGACTTCCTGCACGCGCACGGACGCCGGGTGCTCATCATCGCTGTGATCGGGGCCGCCATCTGCGGCGTGTTCGGTGCCGGAGTGGCCAAGCACCTGAGCCCGTACGGGGCCAACGATCCGGCGACCCAGTCGGTCCAGGCGACGAACCGCTTCCAGGCCGCTGCCGGCCGCCAGCTCGACGCCGGCGTCGTCGCTCTGATCACCAGCCGCGGCGGGCCCGTCACAGACGCCGCGACACGCACACGCATCCAGCAGGTGAGCCGCCAGCTCCAAGCCGAACCGGCCGTGGCCGAGGTCGCGAGCATCCTCACCGCACCAAACCCGGCGATGGTGTCGAAGGACGGAACCCAGACGTATGTGTTGGCGTACTTCAGGCCGCTCTCCGACACGCGACTCAACGACGTCGCTCAACACCTCGAGAGCCAGTTCGCCGGCCAGACGGACGTCACCCTCGGCGGTGGCGCGATCGCCAACGCGCAGGCGAACACCCAGGTGGGCCGCGACCTCGCCAGCGCCGAACTGCTCGCGTTTCCGTTCATCTTCCTTCTCTCACTGCTGTTCTTCCGCTCGCTCGTGGCCGCTCTGCTGCCGCCGTTGCTCGGTGGCCTTGCCATCGTCGCGACGTTCCTGGCGTTGCGGATTGTCGCCAGCTTCGTCGACATCTCGGTGTTCGCACTCAACCTCGTGACCGGTCTCGGACTCGGACTGGCGATCGACTACAGCCTGTTCATGGTCTCCCGCTACCGCGAGGAGGCCGCGAAATCTGGCTTTGGGCGTCAAGCGCTCCGCCGCACGATGCAGACCTCCGGGCGCACGATCCTGTTCAGCTCGATCACCGTTGCGGTCGCGCTCGCGTCGCTGGCGATCTTCCCGCAGCGGTTCCTGTACTCGATGGGGATCGCCGGCGCGCTCGTCGCGCTCCTCGCGGCGATGCTCGCGCTGCTCGTCCTCCCAGCGCTGCTCGCCGTGCTCGGCCCGCGGGTCAACGCGCTTGCGCCGAAGCGGCTCCAGCGCGCGGCCGACCGCGACGCCCGGCCTGCCGAAAGCGGCGCGTGGTACCGCCTGTCCCGCTTCGTCATGCGCCGGCCCGGGCCGATCGCGGCGATCAGTGCCGGGGTCCTGATTGCGTTCGGCATCCCGTTCTTCGGCATCAAGTTCATCACCGTGAACCCGAGCGTGTTGCCGCACAGCGCAAGCGCGCGCCGGGTCGACGACACGCTGAACGACGGCTTCCCGCCGAACCGGACCGACCCGCTGCAGGTCGTCGTTGGCGCGCCGGCAACTGCGCCGGCGGTCCGCGCGCTCCGGACGAAGCTCAGCCAGCTTCCGAACGTATCCGCCGTGTCCCAGGCCCAGCCTGGCTCGGCGACCGCATCAGTGATCAGCGTGGCCCCCGCTCAGCCGCCACTCAGCAGCGCCAGTCAGCAGCTGCTGCACGAGGTCCGCGCCCTCCACGCGACGTTCTACCTCGGTGTCGCCGGCCAGACGGCGGCCTACGTCGACCTCGAGCACAGCCTGAAGGCGCATCTACCCGCGGTCCTCGGTCTGATCGTCGCCGCGACCCTGATCGTGCTGTTCCTGTTCACCGGTTCGGTCGTGCTGCCGGTCAAGGCGGTGATCATGAACGCGCTGAGTCTCAGCGCTGTGTTCGGGATCCTCGTGCTCATCTTCCAGGACGGCCGCCTCGAGGGGCTGCTCGGCTATCAGAGCCAAGGTGCACTTGACGCAACCCAACCGATCTTCCTGGCGGCGGTCGCGTTCGGCCTCGCCACCGACTATGGCGTGTTCCTGCTCTCCCGGATCAAGGAGGCTCGCGACAACGGCGCGCCAGACTCGGAGGCGGTGGCCGTCGGCCTTGAGCGGACGGGTCGCATCGTCACCGCCGCCGCACTCCTGTTTGCCGTCGCGATCGGCGCGTTCGCCACCTCCAAGCTCGTCTTCATCAAGGAACTCGGGATCGGAACGGCGCTCGCCGTCCTGATCGACGCGTCGATCGTGCGCGCGCTGCTCGTGCCGTCGCTGATGGAACTCCTTGGCAAATGGAACTGGTGGGCGCCGGCACCACTTCGCCGTCTGCACAATCGAATCGGGCTCGCCGAGGGCTCGGCGTCACGCGGGACGCCGGCAGCGGCGCCAGACCCGGTCTAACTCCTATGGCGGCGACGGTCAGCCTGCGATCGTCCGGAAGCTGACCTCGGCCCCCCGCCGCCCGGAGACCGACCATTCGCCGTCGCGCCAGCTGACCCGCGTCCCGTCGGCGAGCTGAGCCGCGGCCCGCCCCAGCCGCGGGACGCCCCACAGCGTGGCCGTCAGCGGTCGGTCGGACTCCGGCACATCGCCGAGCCCGCGGGCGACGTGCTCGGCCGGGTAACTCACGACGATCGAGCCGGCGCGCACCCACACCGGGACGCGCTCGAGCGGTGCGTCGACGACGACATCGGCCCCGGCGCCCCGGACCTGCCGTCCCGACCACGTCTCGATCCATTCGCCGCGGGGCAGCGGCACCTCGCGCTCGCGGGCACCGTCGTCCAGGACGGGCGCCACCCATAGCGCCGGGCCGAACCCGTAGGCGTCGGTGATCGACCATCCGCGGGGGTCGGCGGGATCGGTGAGGCAGAGGGGCCGGATGATCGGCAGCCCGGTGCGGGCCGCGGTCGCGGCGGCGGCACGGATGTAGGGGACGAGCATCTCGTGCAGCAGCGCGTAGCCGCGATACAGGTCGAGCACGCGCTCGCCGTAGTTCCACGGCTCTTGCGGCATCCGGGCGTGCGCCTGCATAAGCGGCGTGAAACAGCCGAACTGCAGCCATCGGACGAGCAGCTCTGGCGGACAGCGCTCGACGAGGCGGTGCCCGAGATACCCGCCGACGTCGTGCGACCAGTTCGAGAACCCACTCGCCGCCGCCGACAGGGTGGCGATGAGCAGCACGCGCAGCGACCAGAAGTCCGACGCCTGATCGCCGCCCCACGTGTGTCCGACGGCGTGCTGGCCGGTCCAACCGCTCCGCCCGAACAGGACCCCGGACCCCGGATGGATCTCGACGAGCGCACGCTGGAGTGCACGTCGATGCAGGCCGCCGAGGTCCCACGCCGCCTCCGCACCCGCCCGCCCGTCGGACAGCCGTGCGTCGTCGGGGATGTAGTACCCGTCCCCGTCGTCGGCCTTGATCCCCTCGACCCCGAGCGCCAGCACGCGCTTGACCGATTCGCGCCACCACGCCTCGGCGTCGGCACTCGTGAAATCGACCGGCGAGCCGGTCCCCATCCACCACTGGCGCACGAACGGCGCGCCGCTCGGATCCCGGACGAAGTGCCCCGCGGCGGCCGCCGGCGCGTACGTCGGCGCCGGCTCACGGTGCAGCCGCTCCGATTCCGGCTGCGGCGGGATCTGGCCGTCCCTCGAGTCGAGGTTGACCCACGGCGTGCACCACACGACGGTCCGGACCCCGTCCGCGCGCATCATGCGCACCATCCCCGGTGCGTCCGGGAACTGATAGGGGTTGAACTCCCAGGTGTTGTATTGCGTCGCCCACGGCGAATCGATCACGATCGCGTCGAGCGGGATCGCGTGGCGGCGAAAGCCGTGGAAGTCATCGAGCACGTCGTCCTGGTGCTCGTGGACGTCCCGGCTCTTCCAGAAGCCGTAGCCCCACTCGGGCAGAAGCTCGGGAAAGCCGGTGAGGCCACAGAACTGGCGCAGCCGCGCTGCCGGTGTCGGCGCGCACAGGAGCTCGAGCTCGAGCGGCCCGGCGAGTGCCCGGGTCGAGATCGCGACGCGCTCACCGGCGAGCTCGAACCGCGTCCCGTTCGCGAACGTCTTCACCCAGACCCCATAGCCGCGGCTTGAGAGCAGCCACGGCACCGGCGCGCAGTCGCCCTGCGGGATGCCGCCGGCGGCGAGCATCTCCGGCGGGCAGTCTGGGCCGGTGTATCGGCGGTCGGCACCGAGCTGGACGGAGCGCCCGGCCTGATCGAATTGGGTGCAATGGCGGGCGCCGAGGCCGGCGAAGCGCTCCTCGGAGCGCCGGTCCCAATCGATCCCGAGCCGCAGCGGCTGTCCGTCAGCCGTCAGCGACACGGAGATGCGGTCATCGGCGGGCAGGGCAACCCGCAGGCGGGCGGCCCGGCCCCCGTCCATCACCAAGGCGAGCACGACGCCCTCATCCCCTTCGCGGGCCACCAGGTCGGCTCGCCGCGCCCGCTCAACCGCCGCGAGATCCTCGTGCGCGATGACCCCCTCGGTGAATTGCACGAATGTGTCGTGGATGGCACCGTCGGCGACCCACACCCCCGCCGCACGCAGGAGCCGGCGCCCCCGCCGGCGCACGGTGAACGAGAACGGGCGCAGCGCGACCTCGACGCGGATCGCTCCGCGCGTCAGCAGCAGCAGCTCAGCAGTGGTTGAGACGCTCGTGGGCACCCCCGACACTTTCTCCGACGAGGGCGCACCCCATCCACCCGTTTACTGAATGGTCACAAGACGACAGCGCCTTCTTCACGGAGTCCGTCGTATGCAGGGCGATTCTCCTGACTATGAACGACACGACCCGCGCCGATCTGCACGTCCACTCGACGGCATCAGAGCTCTCCAAGCTCGGAATCCAGCGCAGCCTGCACCTGCCCGAATGCGCCACCACCCCCGAAGAGGTCTACGAACTCGCCAAGCGGCGCGGGATGGATTTCGTCACGATCACCGACCACGACACGATCGAGGGAGCCCTATCGCTCCAACATCTTCCGGACACGTTCATCTCCGAGGAGCTGACCGTGTGGTTCAAGGGTGAGCCCCAGGCCGTCCACGTGCTCTGTTACGGGATCACCCCGGACGACCACGAGTGGCTTCAAGCTCACAATGACGACGTCGAGGCGTGCGCCGACTACCTCGGCACGCATGAGATCACGACGGCGCTCGCACATCCCTTCTACGCCGTCGAGGCTCCGCTGACCGCGCGCCATCGCCGCCGGCTCGCGCAGCTGTTCCCGATCTGGGAAACCCGCAACGGCTCGCGGGCCAAGGAGCTCAACCTCCCCGCGTTCGTCTACATCGAGACGCACGGCGGCACGGCGATCGGCGGATCGGACGATCACGCCGGGGTTGATATCGGGCGCACGTTCACAGAGACCCCGCAGGCCCCGACACCCGAGCAGTTTCTCGCCCACATCCGCGCCGGCCGAGCCTCGGCCCACGGCGCCCAGGGCAGCGCACCAAAGTGGACGCACGCCGCGATGGCGCTCGCGATTCGGTCACTCGGCGACGACGAAACGACACCCGGTCGCCCGGATCCCGGCGCTGTGCTGAAGATCACCGAGCGCGTGATGCGCGAGGGCGATGTCCGCAGCGGCGGCGTCGGCGCCGACCTGGGGCCCGAGGACGCACTCGCCCTGCTCCGCGCCTGGCTCGAGGCGATGGACCTCGGGGTCGACGAGCGCAACCTGCTGACCCTGCTTCAGGACGGCGAGCTCAGCCATCCCGACCTCTACCGGCGCGCCCGCCGCATCCACGAGCGCAGGCTCGCCGGCGTTGTCAAGGATGTCGTGCGGATGGCCGACCCCGCCACCGATGAACCGCTCGATTTGCACGGCGCGTCACTCGGGCTGTTCGACGCCTGCATCCCCGCGATCCCGTACGCCGCCGCCTCGGCGTTTCTGGGTCGCGAAAAGCTCAAGCTGACGCGGAGCGACGGCGACCGGCCCCGCGTGGCGCTTGTCGCCGACGGACTCGGCGGCATGCACGGTGTCACCCACACGATCCAGCAGATCCGGGAGCGAGGCGTGCCCGGCTTCGACGTCGAGGTGATCGGCACCGACGCTGATGTGGATCGCCGGCTGAGCGCCGTCGCCGAGGTCGACATCCCGTTCTACCCGGGCCTGAAGGTGGGTGTGCCGAGCCTGCCGGCGATCGTCGATGCCCTCGCCGAGGGCCGCTACGACGTCATTCATCTCTGCTCGCCCGGTCCGGCTGGGATCGGCGCATGGCTGCTCGCGCGGGTGCTCGAGCTGCCGGTGCTCGGCAGCTACCACACCGAACTCGCGGCGTACGCCGGGCTGCGGACCGGCATGGCGCACCTCGAGGCGCTCGCGGCGATGGCGCTCGGCACGTTCTACGGGGCCTGCGACGTCGTCCTCTCGCCGAGCCCGGCGAGCGACGAACGGCTCCACGTCCTCGGGATCGACACCGGGCACATCGGTCGCTGGGATCGCGGCGTTGACCTGGCGCGCTTCGATCCCGCGCTGCGGACCCCGGGCCTGCTACCCGAGGGCTCGATCAACGTGCTCTACGCCGGCCGCCTCACCAAGGAGAAGGGCGTCGAGTTGCTCGCGGACGCGTTCCTCGCCGCACGGTGGCGAGATCCCCGGTTGCATCTCGTGCTCGCGGGCGGCGGCCCGGAGGAAGAAGCGCTCCGGGCGCGACTCGGCGACCACGCCACCTTCCTCGGCTGGCTCAGCGGCATGGAGCTCGCCCGCGCCTATGCGAGCGCGGACGCGTTCCTGTTCGCGAGCCAGACCGATACGTTCGGACAGGTGCTGCTCGAGGCGCAGGCGAGCGGTCTCCCGGTCGTCGCCGTCAAGGCCGGCGGACCGGCGTCGCTGATCGAGCACGGCCAAACGGGCCTGCTCGCCGCACCGGACCCCGACGCCCTCGCCGACAAGCTCGTCTCACTCGTCTCCTCCCCGCTGCTCGCCGAGCGCCTGCGGCGTGCCGCACTCGGCGCGGTCCACGGCCGCACATGGGAGGCGTCACTTGAGCGCCTCGCCGCCGGCTACCGCCGGACGCTGCACGAGCGTCGCCTCGGCGCCGCCCGCCACGTGGCCTGACGGCGGCACATTGGGGCGTCACTCTGTGCTGAGGCCCGCGGGCAACAGCCCAAGTCGCTCCAGCGTCGAGTCGTCAGTCAGGTAGGCCTTGCCACGAATGATCAACCCGTCCTTGAGCTCGAAGATCACCGTCGCCTCCGTGATGATCTCGCCATCGATGAGGACCTCGCCGCACATCACGAACAGGGTCTCGGAGCACGGACGAACCTCCTTCCACGCTGCCTGCTGACCGCGGTCACTTTCCTTCAGTTCGCGGATGTACTGGCGGATCTCCTCCCGTCCGACATAGACCGAGCGGGAGCCGACGAGGACGGTCGGGCAATACTCGCAGTCGGGATGGAAAATCGCCGCCCAGGCCTCGGGATCCCGTGCGTTGTAGCCGTCGACGAACGCCTGAGCGAGCCTCTCGAATACGGTCTCCGTCTCGCCCATCGTGCGCAGGTTAACCCACCGGATGGCTCCGTCGCCGGTCAGTGCCCGCTGAGGCTTCGTACGGGATAGAGGTCGATCAAGCTGTAGACGAGCGCAACGACCCAGCCGATCGTCGCCGCTCGGGGAATCCGCGACGGGGAGAACATCCGGACCACGATCAGGTAGATGCCGGGCAGCACGATCAGCATGTAGTAGAGGTAAGAGATGCGGCCCAGAATCTGCGCCTGAACCGCGAGCGGCACGAACGTCCCGACACACCAGGCGACGCCGATCGCCGCGAGCGTGTCCCGCTCGTGCCAGGCGCCGGCGATCGCCGCGAACAGCGCCGGGATCGCCAGAAAGATGATGAACGGGTTGATCTCGCCGCGGGCGTCGAACACGGCGCGGCTGGCGACGATCTTGCCTCCGGAGAGCGAGTTGACGGCGACCCGGGAGTACGGGATCGGCTTCTCGTTCAGCAGCCACTGCCACGGCGTCGAGCTGATCCCGGTGGCGTTCGGGACCGCCGTGAGTCGCTCGGCATAGGAGAGCATGTGCCCGATGTGCGTGAACGGGCTGCCGGCGTAGGTCGTGTGAGTCCCCGGGTCATAGGCGGGCACGATGAGATCGAGGATCCATACGCCGAGCACGAGCGTCACGAGCGCGACCCCAGTCGTGACCGCCAGCGGGATGGCACCCGCGAGCAGGGCGGCGCGACGCCCGTCCGGCCCCCTCCACGCCCAGCCAAGCCGAATCAGCTCGAACACGCCGAGCGCCGGGACGAGGAACAAGCCCGGCAACTTCATGCAGGCGGCGATCCCGAGCACGACCCCGGCGATCAGCGATTGTTTGCGCAGGTAGAAGGCGGCGGCGAGGATCATCAGTGACACCGAGTAGATGTCGAGCGTGGCGATCCGTCCATGGACGAGCATCAGGTTGTCCAGAGCCATGACCCCGGCCGCGCCGACCGCCAACCACGGGCTCCCCCGGGCCGCACGGACGAGCATGTACATGGCGACAATCGCGATCAGACCGAAGATCACGCTGCCGATGCGCCACCCCCATGGGTTATCGCCGAACAGCTTGATCCCGCCGGCCATGATCAGCTTCGCGAGCTGGGGATGCTCGGCGTTCGGGTCCTTGTGCAGCGGCGCATCGGCGTAGGTCGCACCCGCCGGCGGGTGAATCCCCGCGATCACTCGGGCCGCATTGACGTAGTAGGCCTCGTCAAAGATGAGCGCGTGGTCCGGGCCGGTCCGGCATGGCGTGCTGCACGGGCGGCCGATGAACAGCACCCGGGCCAGCAACGACACCGCCAGGATGATGAGCAGCGCGACGAGCGGCGCGCGCGGGTGCGCGAGCAGCTTTCGGATCCTTCCCATCACGCGATGCACGCGGTGCACGTGCGCAACGTACTAGGCCGCGCGGCCGCTGGTACGGTCAGCCGGTGCTGATCGGGGTCTGCGAGGTGGGCGGATGAGCAAAGGCCGACTCGAGGCGTTCTCGGACGGCGTGCTCGCCGTCGCCATCACGCTGCTCGCGCTCGATCTCCGCGTCCCCGATCCGGGCATCGGCAACCTTGGCCATCAGCTCGCTCACCAGTGGCCGAGCTACGTTGCCTATGCGATCTCGTTCCTTACCATCGGGATCATCTGGATCAATCACCACGCGTCGATCAGCCGCCTGCGCGAGGCCGACCATGCGATCCTCGTGCTCAACCTGCTGCTGCTGATGAGCATCTGCGTGCTGCCGTTCGCGACCTCGCTGTTCGCCAGCTATCTCCGGGAGGGGCGGGGCGAGCATCTCGCCGCGGCGGTGTATGGCGGCGCCCTGCTCATGATGGGGTTGCTGTTCGTCCTGCTCAACCGGCACATCCTCATCGCCAAGTCGCACCTGCTCGAGCCGGAGATGTCCGAGGAGCGCCGGCGTGCGTTGCTCGCGCGGAACATCGGCGGGATCCTCCCGTACGTCCTCGCCACGGCGCTCGCGTTCGTCTCGCCGTATCTGACGCTCGGGATTACCGCGGCTGTGGCGGTGTTCTACGCGCTGCCTGCGACGACGGGCTTTGACCGGCAGCGAGGATAAGCGGCGGCGCTACCACCGGCGCGTCCGCGGCACGCCAGCCCGCCTCGATCTCGGCGGCCGGTGCAGGAATGCCGAGGTGGTAGCCCTGCGCGACCCGCGCCCCGAGCCGGAGCAGCTCGCGCTCCTGCTCGCTCGTCTCCACGCCCTCAACGATCACGTCGAGCCCGAGCGTCGCGCCGAGCGCGATGATCCCGCGCATCAGCTCCTCCGCGATCCCGTCGCCGGGCACACCGACGAGGAAGCTGCGATCGGTCTTCAGCACCGAGAACGGGAGCGTGCGCAGACGAGCGAGCGAGCTGTAGCCGGTCCCGAAGTCATCGAGCGACAGCGAGAAACCGGCATCGCGGAGCCGCGTGAGCGTCGGCAGGACCTCATCGAGCGAGATCGGACTCGTCTCGGTGATCTCGGCAGAAACGCAGCCGACGTCGATGCCGTGTCGTTCCGCGGTGGTGATCACGAACTCGGCGAAGGTGGGGCTGCGCAGTTGCCGGGCCGGCACGTTGAAGCTGACCCGCGGCGAGAAGCCACGGCCGTCCCATTCGGCGAGCTGCCGGCAGAGCTCCGAGAACACCCACTCGCCGAGCTCCTCGACGAGCGGTGACTGTTCGATGAACGGGAGGAAGGACTCAGGGGCGAGCAGTCCACGGTCCGGATCACGCCAGCGCACGAGCGCCTCGAGCCCCGCCAGGCGGTGCCCACCGGCGATCTCGACGACCGGCTGGTAGAAGAGCTCAAATTCCCCGCGCGCGAGACCGCGCCGCGCGCGCTGGGTGGCCTCGAGCTCGAGCAGCGACTGCTTCACCGGTCGATCGAAGACCACGAACGAACCACCTCCCCGGCGTTTGGCGTTGAACAGAGCCTGGTCGGCATGCTCGAACAGCTCATGATGCGAGTCGGCGTCGAGCGGGAACAGGCTTGCCCCGGCCGATCCGCTGACCTCGAACGTTGAGCGCTCGACCGTGAATGCGCGGCGGAACGATGAGGCAACTCGCTCGCCGAACTCAAGGACCGCGGCGTGGGCGGCGACCGGATCGCCGGGAAGATCGTCGAGCAGCAGCAGAAACTCATCGCCGCCGTGCCGGCCGACGGTCACGTGCATGCCGACGTGGTCCCCGAGCCGGCCGGCGACCAGCTGGAGCAGCTCATTCCCGGCGGCACGGCCGAGCGTCGCGTTCACGCGGCCCATGCCGTCGACGTCGACGAACACGAGGGCGGTGCACGAGGCCTCCCGGCGACTGCGGTCGACGGCCGCCTCGATCCGGTCGGCCATCGCGATACGGTTGGGCAGCTCGGTCAGCTCGTCCCGATACGCAAGCCGCCGTAACTCCGCCTCGGCCCGACGGCCGAGCGGCTCGTCCCGGTCTCCCATTGCGCCATCTTCGAGCAGCCCCAGAGGAGATTCAAGCGGTGAGATTTTTGTGGCAGGTTTTCCCCGCTGAGGGGTGCGCTTAAGCGCGTTTCAGTCCACGTAGACGGTGTGCGGATGTGACAGGCGGGCGTAGGCGTCGGGGCGCCGGGTCGTCAGGAAGGGGAAGAGCTCGAGCCAGTCACGACGCTGGTCGAGGTCAAGATCGGCGACGAGGACCGCCGGCGCGTCCCGGGGCGCCTGGACGAGAACCCGCCCGTACGGATCGGAGATGAAGCTCGAGCCATAGAACGTGAGCGGGCCCTCGGCCCCGATCCGGTTGACGGCGATCATGAACGTGCCGTTCGCGATCCCGTTGCCGACCATCACCTTCTGCCACAGGGGCTCGGTATCGAAGGCGGGATGATCGGGCTCGGAGCCGATCGCGGTCGGGTAGACGATGACCTCGGCGCCGGCGAGTGAGTACGCCCGGGCGACTTCCGGGAACCACTGATCCCAGCACGTCGGGCAGCCGAGGCTGGCGACACCGTCAGCGGTCGGCAGCTCCGTGACGGGAAACGGATCGGCATCCGCCGGGCCGGGTCGGAAATATCGATCCTCGTGGTATCCGGCGGTCACGGGAATGTGCAGCTTGCGGGTGCGAGAGACGAGCCGCCCGTCCGGAGCGACGACGATCGCGGTGTTGTACCCCAGGCCATCCTCGCTCTGTTCATCGCGCTCGAACAACGACGCGTGAACGTGGACCCCGGTTTCCTCGGCGAGCCGCGCCGCGAACGCAAACGTCCGGCCCGTCGCCAGGTCCTCCGGGTGGGCGCCGTCAACGGCTCCCGGTCCGTCCGGCGTGATCGCAAAGTACGGAGACAGGGTGAGCTCCTGCAGGCACACGATCCGGGCCCCGTGCTCGGCAGCGAGACGGACCCCAGCCCCCAGCGCGGCCTCGTGCTCCTCAGGATCCTCGTGCCACCGCTGCTGCACCGCCCCGACGCGTAGCGGAGGCCGATCCGGCGGCCGGTTCCGCGCCGGCGACTCCGGCGGCGGGATGGCGAGAAGGAGTTGAGGTTCAGTCACGGCGTCCGTCCAACCCCGCCGCAGACTAGATGATTGACTCCGCGGCCGCGGGGTTGTGGCGCAAATGATCTCGCGCGCATCCTGTCGGACTACCGATAGCCGATTCGGCCAGACCCTCTCAGGAACACCGGGGTTTCCGCCGACTTTGGTCATATGCGCTTCTCCGAGCGGACCTTCGGCGCGGCCACCCTAGGCCTGGGCGTGCTCCTGATCGCGGTGATGTCGACCGCGCTCGCGGTGCTCGACGGCGCGGGCGCCTGGGTCGTGCTCCTACTCGGCTGCACCGTCCTGGGCGTGATGTTCGTGCTCGCCGGCGTCGGCATCGTCGGCGTCACCAAGGCGATCGCAGTCGCTGAGGAGCAGTCGCTGATCGATCCCCTGACGACGCTGCCGAACGCCGATCGCCTCGCGCTCGACCTGGCCGAGGTGCTCGCAGATGGCGCCGACGCGGTGTTCTCCCTCCACCTCCTGGACGGGTTCAAGAGTTACAACGAGGCCTACGGCCGGGCCTGCGGCGACACGATGCTCGTGTGGCTGACTGACAAACTGCGGGGAACTGTCCACGGGAACGCGACCGTATATCGGATGCGAGGTGGCGAGTTCGCCCTGCTCGCGCATGGGAACGACGAGGACACGCTCGATGTCCGGGCCGCCGTCGCCGACGCCCTGCTGGAGACCGGAGAGGGGTTCGTCATCCGCTCGCGCTTTGGCGAGGTCGTGCTGCCCGGACCCACGGCGACGGTCAGCGACGTGCTCAAGGTTGCCGACCACCGGGCCCAGAGCCAACGCAAAGCGGGGCGTCGCGATCCCGACGTGACGCCGCTCGACGACGCCATCGAGACGACCCGAGCTCCGGAGTCCCGGTTCGATGTCGCCGAGCTCGCATCCGATGTCGGCCAGCGCCTGGGGTTGCCGGCTGACCGCCTTGACGACCTCGCAGCTGCGGCGCACCTGCGGGACATCGGCAACATGGCGCTCCCAGGCGAGATCCTTCGCCAGGAGCATGAGCTGAGCGCCGCCGAGTGGGACTTCATCCGCTTGCACACGATCGTCGGCGAACGGCTGCTGTCGGCGAACTTCGCGATGTCTGAGGTCGGCCGGCTCGTTCGCTCGAGCCACGAACGCTGGGACGGCCGCGGCTACCCCGACGGCCTGAGCGGCGACCAGATCCCGCTGGCCGCGCGAATCGTGTTTGTCTGCACCGCGTTCCAGGACATGACCTCGGCTCGCCCATTCCGTCCCGCGCTGACCGTCGACGAGGCGCTGGCGCAGCTGCGAAGCGCGGCGGGGACCCAGTTCGATCCGGACGTCGTCCGGGTGTTCGACGAGGTCTTCGAACGGGTCGCTGACGGCGGCCGGATCGCCACCGTCGCCCCGGCACCGCGTCGTCTCCGGGTCCTTGTCGCCGACGACGATGCCGCCTCCCGCTTCCTGCTTTGGCGCTCGGTCCAGGCGGCCGGCCATGAGTGCGTGACCGTCACCTCAGGGACCGAGGCGCTGGAGACGTTCCGGCGCGACCGGCCCGACATCGTGCTCTGCGACGCGCGCCTGCCGGAGATCGACGGCCATGAGCTGTGCCGGCTGATCCGCGCCGAGTCAGACCTGTCCCATACCTACTTCGTGATGCTGACTGCGCTCGGAGACCTCGGTCTAGCGCGCAGCGAGGGCGGCCCCGGTGCCGATGACTTCCTGACCAAGCCGATCGCGCGCGATGAGCTGGACGCTCGCCTGCTCGGCGCGGCGCGCGGCGTGCTGACCCAGGATCACGCGAGCGGCGCCCGGTAACGCGGCCCTCCACCTCAGGCGAGATGCTGGCGGTGTGCGACGGCTGCCGCCTGGGTGCGAGACCGCACGCCGAGCTTGGCCAGAATCCGGGAGACATGGACGCTGGCGGTCTTCTCGGCCATGTAGAGCGCGGCGCCGATCTGACGATTGGTCGCACCCTCGGCGATCAACGCGAGCACCTGGCGCTCGCGGGGCGTGAGCCCGAACGGATCCTCGCCCGGCCCGCCGTCGGTGGACTCCACCGACCCGTCGCCGGCGGCTCCCGCGCCGTTTGCAGACGTGATCTCGAGCCGGGCCCGCTCCCCCAGGGCGGTTGCTTCGCCGATGATCCACTTCGAGCCGAGCGCGCGAGCGCTCTCGAGCGTCCGCCGGAGCTCCGCGGCGGCCGCGACACGATCGCCGGCCTCGACATAGGCCTCCGCGGCTCGCCAGCGCGTGATCGCCCCCGGATAGGGACGCCCGATCGCATCCCAGCTGGCCGCCGCCTTCAACCACAGCTTCGGATCGTTGCGCCCGCGTGCCCTCGCCAATTCCGCCGCGCCGGTGTCCCGCCACGCGCGCTCGACCGGTCCGCCCTCCTGGGCCGCCGCGGTGAGGCGCTGCATATGGATCCGCGCCCGGGCGACAGCGTCGCGCTCCTCGTCTTTCTCATGCAGATCGCGAGCGCGCTGCGCGACGTCGGCCTCGATCTTCAGTCCGATCGCCGTGACGCGAGCGATCCGCATAACGTCATCGGTGCACAGCTCGAGTCGGTCGAGCGCCTCGGCGACCGCCTGGCGCGCGGCCGGCAGCTCACGCCGTCGTCGCCGCAGCTCGCCGAGCATTGACCCGAGCACCCCGATCCACTGCGGCTCCGAGCTGACGGCCACGAGCGGCCCGGCATCGGCGAGCCGGCGCTCGGCGACCTCCTCGTCGCCGACGCCGAGCGCGAGATCGGCGTCCCGCAGCAGGCAGAAGATCAGCTGGGTCCCGAGCATCTGGCTGCGCGACGGGACAAGACTCGCCCGAGCCGTCTCCCAGTCGCCGAGTTCGAACGCGATCTCCGAGACCGTCAGGGACATCCATTCGTGGGCCCGCTTGAGTCGACGGGGCGTCCTCGCCAGCCCCTCGCGGCCCACCTCAAGCGCATCGGCGCTGCGCCCGCGCAGGTTGAGTAGGTCGGCAAGGTTGGCGTACGCGTAGGTGATGCCGTCTGCGTCCTCGTTGCGCTCGGCGATCGAGATCGCCTGCCGCAGACTCGCGACCCCATCGTCGAATTCGCCGAGCGCGAGTTGCGCCATCCCGAGGGTGTTGAGAACCTCGCCCTCGGCGACGGTGTCCCCGGCCGCGACTGCCTCCTCCAGAGCCTTCTCACCGGCCCGTGTGGCATCGCGGTAGCGGCCCCGCAACACCCGCGTGCGCGCGAGCCAGCCCAAGAGCATCGCCCGCTCATGGCTCGGCTCGCCACCCTCGGGGAGCATCGCGAGCGCGCGTTCGGCGGTGGCCACGCCCTCAAGACCCCGATTGAGCGCCCACAAGGTGCGAGCGAGCCGGGCGAGGACCCACGAGTAGCGGTACGGGTCGGCGTCCGGATCAATCTCGGCGAGCGCGGATTCGAGCAGCACCGCACTCCGGTTGTAGTCACCGACCTGACTCTGGGCCGCGGCGGCGTGCGTGAGCAGGTCCTCTCGGTCCATGCCGGCCAGCTCCTCCGCGTGGGGCACGCGTGGCCATAGCTCGAGGGCGCGCTCGGCAAGATCGGCGGCCTCGCCAAACGCGAGGGAGCGGCGCGCCGCCCGCGACGCGCGCACGAACGCTCGCAGCGCGGCCGGCTGGTCACCGGCGGCGGCGTAGTGCCCGGCGATCGCTCCCGCGGCGTCGACGCTCGCGTCACCATCGGCCACGTCGCGCTGCTCGAACGCCCGCGCCAGCGCGAGGTGCAGCTCGACCCGCTCGCCGGGCAACAGGTCGTCGTAGACGGCCTCGCGCAGTAGCGCGTGGCGGAAGAAGAGCGCGCCATCATCGCTGGCCACGAGCACCTGCTCGGCGACCGCCCCTCGCAGGGCCTCGTGCAGCCGCCCATGCTCGATCCCGGTCACGGCGGCGATCGTCGGCTCGTCGACGCGTCGGCCGACGGCGATCGCCCGGGCCGCCCGCTGGGCGTCGGCGGGCAACCGCTCGATCCGCAACATGAACGCATCGCGCAAACTCTGCGGGGCGGCGCCACGTCCGTCGAGACCCGCCGCGAGCAGTTCCTCGGTGTACAGCGGGTTCCCCTCACTGCGGGCGAAGAGCCGCTCGACGAGCCCCTGACTCGGAGCGTCGCCGAGGATGTCCGCCAGAGCCTCAGTCAGCTCGGGCCGGTCGAACGGTGCGAGGTCGACCCGCCGGACCCGTTCGAGCCGCTCGAGCTCGGCGAGCAGCGGACGGAGTGGATGGCGCCGGTGCAGTTCATCGCTGCGGAAGGTGAGCAGGATCATGAGGCGCTCCTGTCGCAGGCTGCGAGCCAGGAACGTGACGAACGTGCGCGTCGAGCGGTCCGCCCAATGCAGATCCTCGAGGATGAGCGCGATCGGCTGAGTCTCGCTCAGGCAGTCGAGCAGTTCGAGCAGCGCCTCGAAGAGGCGAAGCTGCCCGACGCCGTCGCCGCCAACGATCGTGCGCACGCCACCGTCATCAAGCGACGGGAGCAGGGCCGCCAGCTGTCCTCGGCTCCCGGCCGTGAGGCTCGTGAGGGACGGATGGCGCTCTCGAACGAGCGGCCGCAGCGCGCCCAGGAGCGGCGCGTAGGGGAGCTCGGTGTCGCCCTGTTCCAGCGATTCGCCGCGGAGGACGAGCGCGTCCTCGCCGGCCAGACGGCTCTCAAATTCGGTAACGAGGCGGGTCTTGCCGACGCCAGAATCCCCGCCAAGGAGAACGACACTCGGACGCCGCTCGGTGGCTTCCTGCCAGGCGATCTCGAGTTCCGCCAATTCCCCGACCCGCCCGACGAGATGGCTGCTGGTGAGCCGCGCGCGCATCGGCGAAGTATCGCCGGAGAGCGCCGCTGCAGGCCAGCCTTTATTTCCTGCCCGAATCAAGCTTGGCTGTGCTGCTGGAAGTCCTAGGCGGCGCGGAGCCGCGGATGGGACGAGCGCCGGGCGCGAGCGCGGCGGGCAGCCTCACGGCGGCGCCGGATCCGAGCCGACAGCGAGTCAGGCCGGCCGTCGCGTGCTGCGTAGATGTGATGTTGCAACTCAGCGGCGCGAGCACTTGCGAGCGCGTAATCGAGGTTTGAGTTCATCGGACGTCTCCCTTGATGACGTAGTTGACGTGATCTCATACTGAACTGAGACCCCACGCCTTACATCGGGAGAACGGTGCGTATTTCGCCTTACGAGGCCTTACGCGGGACGCTGGTCGTTCCGCCCACCGAGGACGGTTAGCGGACCAGTTTCACGGTGCGGCGGCGTCGTCAGGCTCGGGCCGGGTCTCGAGCGGGGCGCCCCCTGACTCGGTGCCCGGGATCTCCTCGCCGGAGCTCAGCGGACTCGCCGCGGAGCGACTGGCCGCCGTGATCTCCTCCGCGGTCACGTTCTGCGGATGGTGACACGCCGCCAGGTGCCCGCCGCTGTACTCCGTCAGCTGCGGTTCGACCCGCTGGCAGATACTGGTCGCGGCCGGGCAGCGGGTGTGGAAGCGGCAGCCGGACGGGGGTCGGATCGGATTCGGCGGCTCGCCGGAGACGAGCGGCCGCGTCCGGGCCCGATTCTCGTGCGGGTCCGGAATCGGAATCGCGCCCAGCAGGGCGGAGGTGTACGGGTGAATCGGCTTGTCGTAGAGCTCCTCGGCGGGCGAGATCTCCATCAGCTTGCCGAGATACATGACCACGATCCGGTCTGAGACGTGACGGACGACGCTCAGGTCGTGCGCGACGAACACGTATGACAGATCGAGGTCGTCCTGAAGATCGTCGAGCAGGTTGATCACCTGCGCCTGGATCGACACGTCGAGCGCCGACACCGGCTCGTCAAGCAGGATCAGCTGCGGGTTCATCGCGAGCGCCCGGGCGATCCCGATTCGCTGGCGCTGGCCACCGGAGAACTCGTGCGGATATCGGTTGATGTGCTCCGGGGCGAGCCCGACGCGATCGAGCAGGCTGCGGGTCTCGGATTCGATCTCCTTGCCTGGGACGCCGCGGAGCTTGAGCGGCGTCGCAAGGATCTGCAGCACGCGCTTGCGGGGATTGAGCGACGCCTGCGGGTCCTGGAACACCATCTGCATCTCGCGGCGAACCGGCCCGAGCTCCTTCCGGCTCGCGCCGGTGATGTCCTGGCCGCGGAAGCGGATGGCGCCGCTCGTCGCGTCGATCAGCCGGACGAGCGCGCGGATGAGCGTCGTCTTTCCGCAACCCGACTCCCCGACGATCCCGAGCGTCTCTCCCTTGCGCAGCACGAAGGAAACGTCGTCGACCGCATGCACATGGCCCACTTGACGGTCGATGATGAGGCCCGACTTGATCGGGAACAGGATCCGCAGGTGCTCGACGTCGAGCAGGTTGCCGTCGCCTGTGGTCGTCTCCGCGGCGCCGTTCGTGGCGTCGATCGCGCTCATGACGACGGCACCGTCTCGGGTGCTGCCAGGCCGATCTGGTCGCCGACGACCCGCCGACGGCGCTTCTCCTCAAGACCCAGCCAGCAACGATCGAGATGCTCCGGGTTCTCCGGGGTGCGGGCGATCAGCTCCGGAACCTGGGTGCACTTGTCGAAGCGATGCGGGCAGCGGGGCCGGAAGTGACAGCCCTCCGGCGGGCGCAGCAGCGACGGCGGCAGACCGGGGATCGCCGGCAGCCGCGTGGAGCGGTCACGGTCGACCCGGGTGATCGACCCGAGCAGACCCCATGTGTACGGATGCTGGGGGTCGTAGAAGATCTCGTCGAGGGTGCCCTGCTCGACGACGCGTCCGGAGTACATGACGACGATCCGGTCCGCGATATCGGCGACGACGCCGAGGTCGTGGGTGACGAGGATGATCCCGGCGTCGGTTTCGGCGCGGAGCTGGCGCAGCTCCTCCAGGATCTGCGCCTGGATCGTGACGTCAAGCGCCGTGGTCGGCTCGTCGGCGATGAGCAGTTTCGGCGAGCACGACAGCGCCATCGCGATCATTACGCGCTGGCGCATGCCGCCGGAGAACTCGTGCGGGTAGGAGCGCAGCCGCTCGCGAGCGCGCGGGATGCCGACTCGCTCCATCAACTCGACCGCCCGGTCAAGCGCCTGTGCCTTGGTGATGTCACCGTCGTGGACGCGGATCTGCTCCACGATCTGATGCCCGATCCGGTAGACGGGATCAAGCGAGCTCATCGGGTCCTGGAACACCATCGCGATCTCGGCCCCGCGAATCTTCTGCAGCTGATCCGCCGAGGCACCGAGCAGCTCAACGTCCTCGAGCATCGCCCGGCCCTCGATCTTGGCATTCGGCCCGCGGGTCAGCCCCATCAACGTCATCGCGCTCACCGACTTGCCGGAACCGGACTCGCCGACGATCGCCACGACCTCCCCGCGATCGACCGTGAACGTGACGCCGTCAACGGCCTGGACGACGCCGCCCTCGGTCGCGAACGATACGCGGAGGTCATTGACCTCCAGCAGGTGCTGCGCGTCGGTGCTCACGTGAGCCGGATCCGCGGATCCAGATAGGCGTACAGGACGTCAATCACCGCGTTGAGGAACACGACGAAGAACGCCGTCAGCAGGACGATCGCCAGCAGCGGGATGATGTCGAGGCGTCCGATCGAGTCGGCGGCGAGCTGGCCGACGCCGTGCAGGTTGAACACGGTCTCGGTGAGGATCGCGCCGCCGCCGATCACCTGGGCCATATCGAGACCCCACAACGAGATGATCGGGATCAGGCTGTTGCGCAGGATATGCCGGAAGAGGACCTGCCGATCAGACAGACCCTTCGCGTGGGCCGTGCGGACGTAGTCCTCGTTGATGGTGTCGAGAATCGTCGAGCGCAGCACGCGTGAGTAGAAGCCGATGAACAGCACCGACAGCGTGAACCACGGCAGGATCAGGTGCGTGAACCACTGCCACGGGCTGTCGGTGAACTTCACATAGCCGCCGAGCGGGAAGATGCCCGCCTTGTAGCCGAGGAAATACAGCAGGACAGCGCCTAGGAAGAACGGCGGGAAGGACACGCCGGCCATCGACAGCACGGTGAGAAGCCGATCGACGAATTTCCCCGCCTTGACCGCCGCCAGCGTCCCCACGGCGATCGACGCCAGCAGCCAGAAGATCCCGGCTCCGATGGCGAGCGACAACGTCGCGGGCAGGCCCTGTTTGATCTCGTCGAGCACGTTGAACCCCTGCGTATACGAATACGCCTCGCCGGTGAAGATGTTCTTCATCGTGTTGGCGTACTGCTCGTAGATCGGCTTGTTGAAGCCGTACTTGGCGTCGATCTGCTGGATCTCGGCCTGGGTGGCGCTGCGTCCGGCGAGCCGCTGGCCAGGGTCGCCACCCGGGATCTTCACCAGCATCGCGAACGTCAGCACGGAGACGATGAACATCACGACGATCATCGCGATGAGCCGGCGGACGACGAAGCGAGCCATGAGAAGTGCTAGTGGGCGATCCGCACCTTCGAGCGCGGATCGAGCGCGTCACGCAGGCCGTCGCCGAAGATGTTGATTGACATGACCGTCAGCACGAGCATGATGCCCGGCACAAGCACGTTGTGGAACGCGGCCGGGATCGTCGAGACGCCGTCGGAGATCATCGTCCCCCACGACGGGTTTGGCGGTTTGATACCCGCGCCGAGGAATGACAAAGCGGCCTCGAGCAGAATCGCGTTGGCGAGGATCAGCGGCACGAACACGACGATCGTCGACGCGAGGTTCGGCATGATCTCGGTGAACATGATCCGGGTGTGGCTGAGGCCCTGCTGGCGGGCCGCGTCGACGAACTCCCGTTCTCGAAGCGTCAGCACCTGCCCGCGCACGGGTTTCGCCACGTATGGGATGTAGACGATCCCGACGACAAAGGCCGGCACGTACAGCGCGTTGCCGTTGATGCTGATGGGGCCGATGTGGATGCCCGAGACGGCGAGCGTCGCCCCGAGCGCGATCCCGAGCAGCACTGCGGGATAGGCCCAGATCGAGTCGAGGAACACTCCGATCGCGGTATCCGTGATGCCGCGGAAGTAGCCACCGACGATCCCCAGGATCAAGGCCAGGATCATCGTGATGACCGTCGCGATCGCTCCGACCTCAAGCGAGTTGCGTCCACCGTAGAGCAGCCGGACCGCGACGTCCCGGCCGTCCGAGTCGGCGCCGAGGAAGTACTTGGTGTGCCACGTCGGGCCGATCGGGATCCCGGTCGGATCGACGACATACGTCTTCTTGCCCCCGATCAGGATCGGCTTGTCGATGTTCTGATCGGCGAGCCCGATGTGGGCGACGTCGTGCGAGTACACCGGCGCGAGCAAACACAACGCGAGAATCACGAGGAAGAGAGCGCCGAAGAACAGCGCCACCTTGTTGCGCCGCAGCCGGCGCCAGGCCAGCCGCCACGGCCCGAGACCTTCGGGCAGCTGCTCGCCGTCGACGTCGAGGGTGGCCTCGAGGTCGGAGGAGAACTCTGTGCCTGGAGCGGAAGTAGTCGCCATCAGTAGCGGGTCGGGCTGGGACAGCGTAGCCGTCCCAGCCCTTACTCGCGAGTCACTTACCTACTTTGTCGCCAGCGAGCTCCAATCCCACCCGTATAGGGGGTGGAAAATGGCCTTGCTCAAGTCGATCCGACTTGAGGTGAACGCGGGGAAGGTCTGGTAGCCGAACGTGGCGACGTAGGCCTTCGATGCGACGTACTGATCCAACGCCTGCCACTGACCCGCGATCGAGTTCAGTTGGCTGGTCGGCGTCTGCCCGAGCTTGTCCGATGTGCTGTTGATGTGCGGGTCGTTGACCTGGCCGAAGTTCTGGTTGTTCGTCGGCTGGATCGCTGAACCCTGCAGCAACAGGTAGAAGTCGATCGGGTTCGGGAAGTCCTGGTTCCAGTCGGCGAAGCCCGTCTGCGGGTTGAGCTTCAGGTTGCCGATCGTCGTGAAGTACGTGGCGTCGGCGATGACCTTCTGGGTCGCCTTGAAGCCGATCTGGTTCAGGAACTGCGTGTAGTACGTCATCCACTGCTGGCGGGGCGAGCGGGTCTCGCTCCAGACGGTGACCGGCTGACCGGCCATCCCGGACTGCTGGACCAGCGCCTTGGCCTTGGCGATGTTGCCACCACTCGCCGGGTCGCCGTACGGGCACTTACCCGTCGGATGACCCACCATCTGGGGCGGCAAGAAGAAGCAGCCGGGGATCAGGGTGCCCGAGCCGAGGCGGCTCATCGCGTTCTGATCGATGCCGGTGATCACTGCCTCACGGGCCAGCTGGCTGGAGAACGGCTTGGCCTTGGTGTTCAAGAAGATGTAGTACGTCGAGTTCATGATCTTCTTCGAATACCGGTCCTTGGCCTGCGAGTTGATCTGCGGCAGCAGGCTGCCGGGGATCGTGTCGGCCCAGTCGAACACGTCAGCGGTGTTCTGGAGCACCGACAGCGCGTTCGACGAGACGTTCGACGAGATCTTCACGCTGATGTTGCTGGAGCCGCTCGGGATCCCCGTGATCGCCTCGGACGCCCAGTGCGGGTTCTTGACCAACTGGAACGACGCATTCGGGACGACGTTGGTGATCATGTACGGCCCGACGCCAGGCGGCGGGTTGTTCGGCAGGTTCTTCATCGCCGTACCGGTCGGGATGATTCCCGAGGACGGGAAGGCGAGAACGTTGTCGAACGCTCCGTAGGGCGCGATCAGATGGATCGTGATCTTTCCGCTCGCGTCATCGGTCGTGATGCCGGAGATCGTCTTGGACTTGCCAGCCGCGTACTCCTTGGCGCCAACAATCGTGCCGCCGTAGAACTGGCCGGAGCCGCCCCACGGGAGCTTCAGCGAGCGCTCGATCGAATACGTGAAATCGCTGGCCTTGACCGGCTTGCCATTCGAGAACACAAGACCCTTGCGCAGGGTCGCTGTGTACGTCTTACCGCCGTCGCTGACGGTCGGCAGCGCGGTCGCCAGACCCGGGATCACCTGACCACCGGCCTGGCCGCCCGCATGGGCGTACGTCGTGAGCCCGGTGTACGCGAGCCAGTCCGCCTCGGCGGCCTGCGTCGTGTACCCGAAGCCCGGGTCAAGCGAGTCGGGGGCCGTGCCCTCGACGACGGTGATGGTGCCCCCAGACGTACCACCACTCGTGGTGCTGCTACCGCCGCCGCCTCCTGACGACGACGAAGAACTGCTTGACGACGAGCTTCCGCACGCGCTCAGCGCGACGACTGATGCGAGCGCGAGAAGGGTCGTGCACAACGACCTGCTGTGCCTCCTCAACTGCATTCCTCCTCTGCGACGTTGTGGTCCCGCGCGAAACCTAGCGCGGGATCGGGCTTCCGACCCAGCAGCCTACTCCTCCTAATCAAGGCGCAACATCGACGGTCAGGACGGCCTTGCCGTTGACGCGCCGACCGAGCAGCGCCTCGATCGCTGACGCCGCGTCGGTCCACGGCGCCGTCAGCGCGATCTGCGGATCGAGTCGGCCGGCGGCGATCAGGTCGGCGAGCCGGCGCAGGTCGGCGCTCGCGGTGCGGGTGTGCTCAAGCTCATCGAAGACGTACAGGCCGTGCAGCGTGGCGCCGTGTGCGCGGCCGAAAAAGGCGCGGGTGGGAAACGAGACCGGATCGGTGGTCGTCGCGGCGAAGCTGACGACGGTGCCGTGCGCCGCGACCCGCTGGAGCGCGGCCCCGAGCACCGGGCCGCCGATCGCGTCGACGATGACGTCGTAGGTCGGGCCCTCGGTTTCCAGGTCGGTCTGAACCTCATCGGCGCCGAGCGCGGCCAGGCCCTTGGTCCGCCGCGCGACCGCGGTCACGTGGGCGCCCGCCAGTTTGGCGAGCTGGATTGCGAATCGGCCGACGCCGCCGCTTGCGCCGGTGACGAGCACCCGCTTGCCGAGCACGAACCCGGCGAGCTCGAGCGCACGGAGCGCGGTGAGACCGGCAACCGGCAGCGTCGCGGCCTGCTCGAACGTCACCCCGTCGGGCAACTCGGCGAGCCACTCGGTCTGGACCGCTGCCCGCTCCGCCCACGCGCCCCGGAGCAGCAACCCGACGACGCGCGCCCCCGCCTGCGGACCACTGCCGTCGGCCGCCGGCGCGGCGACCACGCCGGCAAGATCCCATCCCCAAACCGCCCCGGGCTCACTCTGCTCAAGCCGCTTGACCTCGCCTCGGTTGAGGCTGATCGCTCTGACCTCGACGACGGCCTGATCAGGGGCCGGCCGGGGGTCTGCGACGTCGATGATCTCGACTCCTGCCTGACCGGCGGACGCGGCGAGTGCTCGCACCTGCCCAGCGTACCGGAGGTATGGTGTCGTACCGGACCGGCCCTGAAGGAGGAGTGAAGGTGACGAGGATCAGACTGCTTGGAGTTGCCGTCGTGTCATGCGCGGCGCTGGCGCTGTCGGCGAGTTCAGCCGCGGCGCTGAGCGTGCAGTGGATGTCCGGATTTTCGGCTCCGGGAACGCCCGCCAAGTACAACCGCGTCGGGGTCATCAAGGTCGGCCCGAAGCGGGCCAAGAATGTGCTCGTGCTCGAACCCGGCACGTCCGCCGGCGGCGGCTACTTCGTTCCGCTCGCCCAGTGGATCGTGGCCAAGACCCACGGCTGGCAGGTGTGGTCGATCGAGCGGCGCGAGAACCTCGTCGAGGACCAGTCCGAGCTGAACCTGGCCAAGCAGGGCAAGGTCAGCGGGACCACGCTGTTCAACTACTACCTCGGCTATCTCGGCGGAGCGCCGGTCACCAAGCACATGCAGATCCCGTCGCCTGCGGCGTTCAGCTTCGCCAAGGGGTGGGGCATGAACGTCGCGGTGCAGGACCTCCACCGGGTGATCGCGTCGGCGCGCAAGCTCGGCGGCAAGGTCGTCCTCGGCGGCCACTCGCTCGGCGGGTCAGTCGTCGCGGCCTACGCGACGTGGAACTTCGCCGGGCATGCCGGCGCACGTGACCTTGCCGGCCTCGTCTTCATCGACGGCTCGAGCTTCCGGACCGAGACGGCAGCCCAGGCACACACGGCGCTGAACGAACTCAACGCCCCCAGCACGACGCCGTGGCTCACGTTCGGCAGCATCCCGTCGCCGTTTGCCGGCCTGTTCGTCATGACCGGCTCCGAGGGCGCGCTGATCGACCCGAACAGCCCGTCGATCGGGCAGAAGTTCACGCTCCTGCCGGCGGGGCTGAAGCCGAGCGTCCCGGTCACGAACCTCGGCCAGTTCGGCTTTGCACTCAACGCGACCGCCAATGAGAACGCCACCCAGCAGGGCCTGGCGGCCTCTCAGGCCCACCTCGGCCGCGGCGTCGCGGCCGCCGGACCGATCCACGGCTGGGATGGCACGGGTGCCCTCACGCCGATCAAGCGCTTCGCGACGATGTTCGCCACGCCGGCGATACAGAACGTCGACGGCAGCGAGTGGTATTTCCCGCAGCGGTTGACCGATGACACGGGCGCGGTCGGCAACGGGATCGCGAACCCGGCTCAGGCCGTATTGAACGTTCATTCAACGTTTGGGCGCGCACTCCCCAAGCGGCTGCGGATGTACGCCTTCGCGACGTCGCTCGGGAGTCACTTCGTGATCGACGCCGTCCGGCAACTCGCCCAGCAATCGCACATCCCGTCACGCAACGTGACCCTGATCAACCGTGCGAGCACGTATGCCCACAATGATCCGAACAGTGCGTATCCGCACAACGTCTTCTTCGACCACCTCCTTCCGTTCTTGCACTCCATCAGTGCCGGGTAGCCGCCACTCGCGATAGCTTTCTTTTAGGTCCATTGCCGTGCGGGTATCGCGTCGGCGGGCTCAGAAGGAGGTCAGCTGTGGCAACAAAGGGAATTCAGGCGCTGGAGGCGCAACTGCAGGGACCCGTTCCGGGGGCGCTGCAGGACCTCGAGGACCGTCATCTGCGGGACCTCGCCGACGCGATCCGTGACGCGCGCCGACGACAGGCGGCGGAGCTTCAGGCGGCCGGCGACCAGGCGCTCAACCACATACCGCGTCTGCTGCGCCTTCCGATCCGCAAGGCGCTGGGCTGAGCGGTGAGCGAGACGCTCGAGGCCCGCGCCGAGATCCTCAAGCTATCCCGGCTGCTCGGTCGCGAAGCCGAGGGTTTCACGTATCTGGACGGGATGCCCGCGGCCGAGATCCGGCTGCTGCGCGAGCAGATCACCGACGTGCTCTTCACCGCCCACGGCCCGGCGCTGTCGCGGCTCGCCGACCACGAGCCGGCTCCTGCCAATCGCGCTCGTCGCCACGCTCGGCGAGAAGGTCTTCGGGCCGGTTCTCTCGGCTCGGGTGGCTGGACTGCTGGATCCCGAGCGCGCCGTTGAGATGGCCGCCCGGCTGCCGATCGGGTTCCTCGCCGACGTCGCGATCGAGCTTGATCCTCGCCGCGCGAGCGAGGTCATCGGCCAGATCCCCCCCGAGCAGATCGCGGCGATCACGCGCGAGTTGATCGGCCGCGAGGAGTACGTGACCATGGGACGGTTCGTGGGCCACCTCGGCAAGGACGCGATCGTGTCCGCCGTCGACGTGATGGACGACACCGCCCTCCTCCGCGTCGCGTTCGTACTCGAGTCGAAGGACAGCCTCAAGCAGTTCGTGGGCGTGCTCGGAAGCGAGCGCCTCGACGGCATCATCGTGGCTGCCGCCGCCGCGAACCTCTGGCCGGAGGTGCTCGACCTGCTCGGGCACCTGAGTCTCACCCAGCGACGCGAGCTCGTGCAGCGCGCGGCCGCCTGGGACGAGGGAAGCACGCTCGGCGCGCTGCTCGACGCGGCGCACACTCAGAACATGTGGGCGGAGCTGCTCCCGCTCGTCACGCTGCTCCCCGACGAGGGCCGCGAACGCGTCGCCGGCCTCGTCAGCTCGCTCGAGCTCGACGACGATGCAGTGCAGGAGATCGCCACGGCGGTCGTCGAGCACGACCTGTGGGAGTCGGTGCTGATCATCGCCGACTCGCTCGAGGACGCCGATCTCGCCCGGGTCGCCAAACGGCTCGCCGATCCGGTGGCCGGGATGGACCCTGTCGAGCGCGAGGTGATTGCCCAGCGCGCGCGGGCCGCCGGGCTGATGGACCGGCTCGGTCCGCTCAGCGTGGTGCTCGGGGGTTGACTAACCGATGCGGTTGACGATCCGCGCTGCGAGGCGGGTCGCCGATCCGGGGCCGTGTCTGAAGAACAGCGACGGCTCGGTGAGCTCGAGCTCGACGAGCCGCGGCGCTCCATCCGAGCCGGGAATCTCGTCGACGCGGGCGTAGAGCAGGTCGGCGCGGGGCCACGGCAGCGCGTCGAGGATCTCCTCCGCGATCGCACGCTCGGCGTCCGAGGGCGTTCGCGGCTCAATCTCCTCCTCGACGAACAGCGCATTCGACGGCCCGTGGCCGGGACGGAGCATCGGACCTTTGCGGATCGCGTGCGAATAGACACCGTCGAAGTAGATGAGCGCGGTCTCGCCCCGCCGATCAACCGCGTCCAGATATGGCTGCACCATCACGGTCTGACCACTCGAGAGCAGCGACGCCACGTGCTCGCGGGCGCGCTCGGTGTCCTCCGGCGCGTACCGGGCGGCGTCGTGTGACCCCGCGGCGACGCTCGGCTTGACGACGAACTCACCGCCATGATCGGGGCTCCAGGTCTCGCCCGGGGCGATGAACTCCGTCTCGACGGCGTGGGGCAGTTCGCGGAGGTAGCGCTTGTCGGTGTTCCAGCTGAGGACCTCGGGCGGATTGAGGATCCGCGGTACGCGGCGGGCCCACTGTAGGAACGCGTCTCGCTTGAGCGTGTAGTCCCAGGTCGCGCGGACCACGACGAGGTCGTAGGCGGACCAGTCGATGCGCGCGTCATCCCACACGGCCGGACCCGCGTCGACGCCAAGCTCGACGAGCGCCTCGACGAGCGCCGGTTCGTCGGCGTCGAGCTTCGGCAGCTCGGCGCAGGTGGCGAGGGCGACCCGGGGCGATGACCCTGCTCGTCGCGGGTTCATGCGGCCCAGCGCTCGTTCAGCTCCGACCAGGTCGGCGCGGGTTGCGGGAGGGTCTGGCGCTCGCCGTCGCCGTCGCGCCGCAGACCGTCGAGGATGACGGCGAGATACCGACGCCGGAGCTGTTGCGTGCGGGCGCGGTCGCGAACCTTGATCGCCGCCACGAGTTCGAACACGAGCGACAGGTCGTGCACCTCGACGCCCGGGCGCAGCGTGTGGCGGATCCGCTCGAAGAAACCCACGAGCAACGTGTTCGCCCGCTCGGCGAGCGCGAACATCTCCTCGGTCGGGGTGAACGTGCCGGCCAGGGCCAGGGTCATCGAGCTCGTGTCGGCGTCGACGAGCCGGCCCATGTACTCGGCGAATGCCTCCCAGTCACCGCGCGGGTCCGCCAGCGCCGCCTCGGTCTCGGCCACGAACACGGCGAGTCCCTCGTGGCAGAGCGTCCGCAGGAGCTCCTCCTTGCTGCCGTACCGTGAGTACAGCGCGCTGATCCCGACCCCGGCGTGCTTGGCGACGGCGGTGATCGGCGCCGTCGGGTCGGCGATGAACACGTCCCGGGCGGCGGCGAGAATCTTGTCGTCGTTGCGGGCCGCCTCGGCGCGGCGGCCGGACAGCGGTGGCGGTTGGCGCGGTGACGGTTGGCGCGGTGACGGTTGGCGCGGTGACGGTTGGCGAGCAGCGGGCATGGTCTCAGCATCGTACCTGCAGTGCGGAACGGACGATTCCGTTCCCGAGTGATCAAGCCCGCGGCGCCCGGACCGCACTTTGGCTTTGGGCGTATGGGTGAATAGTTCCACCAAAGTCCCACAGCCAACTGCCGAGTGCCCCCGGCACGAGCCCCACACGCCCGGCCAGAGCCCCAGCCCACACGCCCGGCCAGAGCCCCAACCGACTTCCGCGAGACCGCCGTGCCGTTGCCGGACGGGGCTCACGGTGCGCCGCGCTTGACCAGCGCGCGCGCCCCCAACTCCGCGCCGAATGCCGCCGCCTCGGCGACCGACTGACCCCGTGCGAGCCCGACCATGAACCCGCCGGCGAACGAATCGCCACACCCATAGGCATCCTGCGGCGGTCCGGGGAGCGGCACCGCAGACCACCGCCCAGAGGAGTCTCCCCACCACCGACCGCCCTCGGCGCCCTCGGTTGCCACGAGCAGCCGGGCCCGTGACGCGGTCCGCTCCGCCCACGCGCTCTCGTCGGGGTCGTGTTCGCTGAACACGATCGCGTCGATCGTGGGGCCCGGGGCTTCCAGCGATGTCCGCGCCCTCGGTGAGGCGACGACGACGCCGGCGTCGCAGGACCGGGCGAGCGCACCGGCATCCCCCGCGGTCACGTACACGCCCGCACAATCGACGAGCCGCTCCCAAGGCAGCGCATCGTCGCCGAACGGTTCAAGCCGCTCGCCGATGGTGATGATCGTCCGCTCACCGTTCTCCTCGAGCAGCGTCACCGCGCGCCGGGTCGGTGCGTCCCGCCAGGCAACGTGCAGGCGCGCCCCGCGCTCGGTGAGTTGAGCCACCGTCGCCTCTCCCGCGGCATCCCGTCCGAGCGCGACGAAGAACTCGACCTCGAGGTCCTCCAGGTCAGCGAGCACCGCGGCGACCACGCCGCCCCCGCCCCCGGCCCGCGCGAATGACCCGGGCGCGTGCACGACGGTGCCCGGCCGGGGAAAGCGGTCGACCTCGACGAAGTCGACCCACTCAACGTGGCCAACGACCGCGACCCGCGTCATCGAAGAGTTCCGGTGACGCGGGCGCGATCGATTGGCATCAGCGAGTTCTACGGCACGTAGGAGTCCGTGTGGCACGGCTTGCCGCCACACACGTCGACCACCGCGCCGTTCGGAGCGAGGAAGTCGGACTTCTGGGTCCGGTTGGCGACCGTTGACCGCGGGAACTCGTGCGGATCCTGGTTCGTCGTCGAGTCCACCGGCGCGATGTTCGCGAACGGCGGCGGTTGCACCTGGCCAGGCCCGCCATCCCACACGACGATCGCCGACCCGGTGAACGGGTAGCGGCCAATCGCCGGGATCCCGTACAGCAGGTTCTTGTCCCGAGCGCGGCTCGGATCGAGCGCCGGCTGGTGTGCCGCCGCCCCGATCGTCCGCGCCTCGACCGCCGCCGAGTACTGGCTCACCTGATGGTCGCCGTAGGCGATCTCCATCAGCACTGTGTGCTTCGGCGTGTCGGCGTACGGGTGCGTCGTCATGTGCTGGGCGTAGCCGTCCGGGTCACCGCGATCCCACAGTTGCTGCATGAGATCGAGGATGAGGGTCCGCTCCGAGCTGTCGGTGTAGCTGCCGTTCTGCAGCGAACCGAACTTCGAGAAGTCGGTGCTCCGCTGGACGAGCCCAGCGCCGTAGTTCATCCCGGAGACACCGAGCACGGCGTGCCGGAAGTCCGGAGCGACCGCGGTCGTCATGCCGCCCATGATCCCGCCCTGGCTGTTGCCGTCGTAGTACAGGTGCGAGGTGTCGATCAGCGGCCGCCCGCCGTTCTGGAACGCGGCACTCGTCGCCAGGCCGTCCTTGTGGAGCAGCAGCCGACCGAGGACGAGCATGTTGAGCACCCCCTGCTGCAGCCGATCGACCGCCACCGGGAAGTTGTTGACATTCTGGAGCGCGGTGATGTCAAACGCCGTGTCTGGGCTCGCGAGACCCCACCACGCGGTCGCACAGAACACGAAGTTGTGCTCCGTGGCCATCGCCCGCACGTTCCCCGCCTCGACCTCGGACGGGTCACCGAGCAGACCATGCCCATACAGCGAGATCCGCGCCGGGTGCGCGGCGCTGGCGGTCTGCGGGATGACGCACTCGAACTGCGCCGTCGCCATGTTGCCCGGGATTTGAGTCGGCAGCGCGTCCGGCTTCCGTGAGCTGTAGTGGAACCCCGTGGTCGCGGAGTCGCCGCACTTCACGAGGTAGCACGGCACCTGGAACGTCCCCATCACACGGCGGACGTCGGTCGGATCCGCGGGCGCCACCTGGTTGGTGACGGTGAACCCCGGTGCGTGACCCTGGACGACGCCATCGGCGAGGTTCTTGTCACCAAGTTGCGCGAACGCGTTGTTGCGGATCGCGAGCATCCGCCCCGCGAGACTGCGCGCCGACGCGACCGTGAAGTCCCATGCCTCGTACAGGCTCTTACGGTCGATCTTCGCGCGTTTGAGCGCCTTGAAGATCCGGCCGTAGCGGGACAGCTGACCGCGCTCGTTGATCGGCAGCTGCCGACCGTCACGGAGCAGCGCGAACCACTTCGGCGTCTTGATCAGGTTGCCGCTGCCGTTGCGGAGCTTGCGCAGGGCCACGACGTACGTGTGTCCCTCGAGAAAGTTCTTGCCGGGATGGATCAGCAAGTTGATGTTCTGCGCACCCGTGGCGTTGGCGTCGAGCTCGGCCCAGATCAGCTGGCGGGCACCAGTCTTCTCGTCGATCACGACGATCGGCGCCTTGGGAGCGAACGCCTTGCTCATGTCGGCGAGACCGACGGCTCCGGTCTTCGTCAGGTCGAGCCCGCCGACGTGAACGATCAGCGCGCTGCCGGGGCTGAAGCCATCGGCGCGGTCGTACGGGCCAACCGTGATCCGGCTCCCCGCTGAATTGACTGGCATCGCCTCGGCGGGCAGATTGACGCGTAGCCCGGTCGGCGTCGTGTGGTCGATCTTCGTGTACAGATTGCTCGGGAACGGCAGCAGACACGGCTGCGCCCCATACGGTTGACAGTCAGCCGCAGGCCCCGCCGCGACGGCGCTTCCCGCGCCGACGAGCGCAGTAGCTGCCGTGACGACGGCCGCCAACGGCAGCCGGATCCTCCTGATCATGCTCTCTCCTCTCGATGCTTCGGCCGCGACCGGAGACTACAAAGTCGGCGCTTTCGACACCGGCCGCTGGAATGTCAGCGCCGTCTGCGCGACGATCGTCTGGTCCCGCTCACTATGCGCGTCTCACTGTTCATCACCTGCCTCGGGGACACGCTGTTCCCCCAAACCGGTCGCGCCGTCGTCCGCCTCCTCGAACGGCTCGGCGCCGAGGTCGACTTCCCCACCGAGCAGACCTGCTGCGGGCAGATGCACTTCAACACCGGCTACGCCAAGGAGACGTTGCCACTCCTTCGCCGCTTCGCCCGGACGTTCGCGGACAGCGAGGTGGTCGTCTCACCGTCGGCCTCGTGCGTCGCGATGGTGCGCGAGAACTACGGCCGGCTCGCCGCCCGGACCGGCGATCAGGGGCTGGCCGATGCGGTCGCGGACATCACGCCGCGCGTGTACGAGCTCACCGAGCTCCTCGTCGACAGGATGGAACGCGACGACGTCGGCGCGTTCTTCCCTCACCGGGTCACCTACCACCCCACGTGCCACGGGCTGCGGATGCTCGGGCTGGACGACAAGCCGCTGCGGCTCCTGCGCCAAGTGCGGGGACTCGATCTCGTGGAGCTGCCCGAGGCACAGCAGTGCTGCGGCTTCGGCGGCACCTTCGCGGTCAAGAACGCCGACACTTCGACCGCGATGCTCAGCGACAAGGTCGCGACCATCCTCGGGACCGACGCCGAGATCTGCACCGCGGCGGAGAACTCGTGTCTGATGCATATTGGTGGGGCGCTCTCGCGCCAGCGAACCGGCGTGCGGACGATGCACCTCGCTGAGATCCTCGCCGCCACCGACGAGGTGCGCCGGTGACCTCCGCCACGACGCCGGACGTGCCGTTCCCGGAGGCCGCCCGCGCTGCGCTCGCCAACCCCCAGCTCCGCCATAACGTCGGGCATGCCACGCACGCCATCCGCGTGAAGCGCGCCGCCGCCGTCGCCGAGGTGCCGGACTGGCAGGAACTGCGGGAAGCCGGACGGGCGATCAAGGAGCGGGTGCTGCGCCATCTCGACGAGTACCTGCTCGAGCTCGAGGCGTCGGTCACCCGCGCCGGCGGCAGCGTCCACTGGGCCCGTGATGCCGAGGAGGCCAACGCGATCGTCGTCGGGCTCGTCACCGCCCACGGCACGGACGAGGTCGTCAAGTCGAAGTCGCTGACGACCGAGGAGACGGAGCTCAATGCGGCGCTCGCGGCTCAAGGGATCCGGGCGTGGGAGACCGACCTCGCACAGCTCATCATCCAACTCGCGGGCGACACCCCGTCGCACATCCTCGTGCCGGCGATCCACAAGAACCGAGCCGAGATCCGCGAGCTGTTCCTGCGCACACTCGGCGATGCGGCCCCACCCGACCTCTCCGACGATCCACACGAACTCGCCGAGGTCGCGCGCCGTCACCTGCGCACCCTGTTCCTGCGCGCCCGGGTCGGGATCAGCGGCGCCAACTTCGCCGTCGCCGAGACCGGGAGCATCGCGGTCGTCGAGTCCGAGGGCAACGCGCGGATGTGCACGACGCTGCCGGACGTGCTGATCACCGTGATGGGGATCGAGAAGGTGATCCCCACCTGGGAGGACCTTGAGGTGTACCTCCAGCTCTTGCCCCGCTCATCGACCGCCGAGCGCATGAACCCGTACACATCGCTGTGGACCGGCGTGACGCCCGGAGACGGTCCTCAGGCGTTCCATCTCGTGCTCGTCGACAACGGCCGCACGACGGTGCTCAGCGACACGGTCGGCCGCCAGGCCCTGAACTGCATTCGCTGCTCGGCATGCTTGAACGTCTGCCCGGTGTACGAACGGACCGGCGGGCACGCCTACGGCTCGACGTACCCGGGTCCAATCGGCGCAATCCTCACGCCGATGCTGAGCGGGATGGAGAGCGGCCGGTCGCTCCCGTACGCCTCGAGCCTGTGCGGCGCCTGCTACGAGGTCTGCCCCGTCAAGATCAACATCCCCGAGGTGCTCGTGCACCTGCGCGAGCGGGTGGCCGAGGGCGACGGTCGGCACTCAGCCGAGCGGACGGTGATGGAGTTGCTCGCCCGCGTGTTTGCCCACCGGCGGCTCTACGAGACCGCCCAGCGGCTCGGCCGGCTCGCGCAGCGCCCGCTCGTCCGCCGCGGCAAGATCCGCCGGCTTCCCGGGCCCCTCGGCGGCTGGTCGACGTCACGCGATCTCGAGCCGATCGCTGGAGAGAGCTTCCGTGACTGGTGGCGAAAGGAACACTCGTGAGCGCGGCGCGGGATGAGATGCTGGCCCGGATCCGGCGGAGCCTGCCCGATGTCCCCGCCGACGAGCGGCCCGACACTGTCGCCGTTCAGCGGACCTACCGGCGGCGCTCGGAAGCAGGCCGTGCCGAGCTGGTCGAGGAGTTCGCGGCGATCGCGGGTGAGTATCGCGCCACCGTGCGCCGGGTCGCAGCCGACGAGCTTGGGCGTGAGCTCACGGGCGAGTGCGTTCGCCTGGGGCTGCACCGGATCGTCGTCCCGCCGGCGCTCCCGCACGCGTGGCGGCCGGACGGGGTCGACATCGTCGAGGATCACGGATTGAGCGCCTCTGAGCTGGATCAGATCGACGGCGCGGTGACTGGCTGTGCCGTCGCGATCGCGCAGACCGGCACGCTCGTCCTCGACGGTCGCGGGGCCTCGGGTCGCCGCGCGATCACCCTCGTCCCTGACCACCACATCTGCGTCGTGCGCGCCGAACAGATCGTCGGACTCGTCCCGGAGGCGATCGCTCGCGTCGCCGACGGTGTGCGCGACGAGCGCTCCCCGATCACGCTCGTCTCCGGCCCGTCGGCGACGTCCGACATCGAGCTCACCCGCGTCGAGGGCGTCCATGGCCCTCGCCATTTGACGATCGCGGTCGCGGGCTAGCGAGGAGCGCTGGCCGAGCC
This sequence comes from uncultured Solirubrobacterales bacterium, assembly GCA_963850335.1. Taxonomy (GTDB): domain Bacteria; phylum Actinomycetota; class Thermoleophilia; order Solirubrobacterales; family Solirubrobacteraceae; genus Palsa-465. The sequence goes on from CAWKKY010000010.1 coordinate 429,864, forward strand.
CGTGAGCGCCGGCAATCCGTCGATGCTGACGGTGTTCATCTCGGCCTTGTACTGCTCGAGCGCGTCCGGGCCCTGCTTGGCGAGCTTGCCCTCGGCCCAGCGACGCGCGTTTGATCGCTCGCCGACGTAGTCCATGAACGGCACGCCGTACCCACATGAGTCGGCGATCCGCTCGACATCGACCTGGACGATCGTCCGCAGTTGCTCGGGCAGGACGTCAACGTCGGGGAAGGCGACTGAACCGTGGTCGATGACCTCGGCGTGACCGTGCAGCCGCAGGATCCGGGGCGGACCGTCAAACGCGCACAGCATCACGACGATCCGACCGTTCTCGTTGACGTGCGCGATCGTCTCCGCCCCACTGCCCACGAGATCGAGGTAGGCAACCGTGTGCTCGTCGAGGATGCGCAGCGTCCCGATCGGTCCCTTCGGCGACACGTTGATGTGCCCCTCGTCGCCGCTCGGCGCGGTCCCGACGAAGAACATGTGCTGGCGGCCGATCCAGGCGGCGAGCTGCGGCGTGATCGTGTCGTAGATCTTGCCCACAGACGCAGTCTGTCACGGACCGCCAGCTGGCACGGCAGCGTCGTTAGATCACGACCCCGCTATGCCGCGACGAGCTCATCGCGCTTGGCGGCGACGCCCTCGAACAGCTCCTTGAAGGACGCGTCGAACTTCTCGACACCTTCACGCTCGAGGGTGTCGACGACATCGTCGTAGTCGACACCGACCTCCGCGAGACGCTCAAACGTCCGCTTGGCGTCGTCCACATCGCGCTCGAGCGTCGGCTCGACACGCCCGTGATCCATGAACGCCTCAATCGTCGCGCGAGGCATCGTGTTGACCGTCCTGGGACCGATCAGCTCTTCAACGTAGATGACGTCGCGGTAGTCCGGGTTCTTCGTCGAGGTCGACGCCCACAGACACCGCTGAGGAGAGGCACCGGCCGCCTCAAGCTCCTCCCAATCCGAGCCGGAGAAGACCTCCTTGTACGTCTGGTAGGCAAGCTTCGCGTTCGCGATCGCCAGCTTGCCCTTGAGGTCGTCGTGTCCGCCGATCTCATCGAGGCGCTTGTCGCCCTCGGTGTCGACGCGGGAGACGAAGAACGACGCTACGGAGGCGAGCTTGCTGAGGTCCCCGCCGTCAGCATGCAGGCGGCGCAGGCCCTTGATGTAGGCCTCGGCGGCCTCGCGGTGGCGCTGCAGCGAGAACAGCAATGTCACGTTGACCGGGATGCCGGCGGCGATCGTCTCCTCGATTGCCTGGAGGCCCTCGACGGTGCCCGGAATCTTGATGAACAGGTTCGGCTTGTCGATCATCGCGTGGAGGCGCTTCGCCTCGGCCGCCGTCTTCTCCGTGTCGTGCGCGAATCTCGGATCGACCTCGAGCGAGACCCAGCCATCCCGACTCTCATCGCCACGGTCGTATACGGGTGCGAGCAGATCGCAAGCGGCGCGGATGTCCTCACGCGCGACCGCCAGGAACACCTCTTTCGGATCGGTCTCGGTTTGGAGGATCTCGCGGAGCTGATCGTCGTAGGTGTTGCCCTCCGAGATCGCGGCCTGGAAGATCGTCGGATTCGAAGTCAGGCCCGCGATCCCGTCGTTCACCATCCCCGCCAGGTCTCCGTTCTGGATGAACTCGCGCGAGATGAAGTCGAGCCATGGGCTCGTACCCTGCTGGGCGAGCAACTGAAGCGGTGTGGTCATTGGGGGTCGTTCCTCCTTCGGCGGGCTTAGGTGAGGCGTACCCCAGAGCGTAGTCAGCAAACGGCCTGGGGGCCGGACTTTCTTGTGACTCGGGACAGCTCCTGGGATTCCACGTCATGGGCCCGGCCGCGTCAAGCCCAGTGGGCGTGGACTTGGTACGACGCCTGCTCGCGTCTCAGCCCGGCGGGCACTCCAACAGGTACTTCATGACCTCCGAGCAGGGAGCGGTGGCAAGGCCAATGCAAGTGTCGGCAGCCCCGTAGTACAGAAACAACTTGTCGCTCTGCTCGTTGTGGACCAGACCGCATGGAAACACGACGTTCGGGACGTCGCCCGAAACCTCGTACTCCGCCCCGGGGCCCAGCACCCATTCCTCCGAGCGCCGCACGACGTTCCAGGGAGCCTCCAGTTCGAGCAGTGCCAGCCCCGCGCGATACAGACCGCCGGCGACCGTCTGACGCACACCGTGGTAGACGGTGAGCCAGCCGTGCTCCGTCTCGATTGGCGGCGGGCCCATGCCCACACGGGCTGCGTCCCACCAGCCACCTTCTCGGGTGGCGAGGACGAGCTCCGGCGACCCCCAGGTCTTAAGGTCAGACGACCGCGAGAGCCACACATCTCTGCCACGAGTCGAAGCCGGCCGGTGAAAGAGCATCCAGTCGCCATCAATGCGGCGCGGCAGCAGCACGGCGTTCTTGTCTTCCGCGGGGAGAACCGTTCCCATCCGCTCGAACGTCCTGAAATCTTCGGTCTGGGCCATAGACACACTGGGGCCGCCCCGGCCAAACGCCGTGTAGGTGATGATCCATCGCCCGAGTTCCTCGACGAAGGTCACGCGCGGATCCTCAAGTCCCCACTCCTCCTCAGGGTGTGTGCCGTCGTATCTGAGCGCCGGGGCTCTGTCAACGACCCAATTGGATGCGCCATCGTGCGAGCGAGCGCAGGTGAGGTGGGAGAAGCCGCGACGGTCCTCGACCCGGCAGAGCAGCACGGTCTCGCCATCAACCGTGGTCGCGCCCGCGTTCATCACGGCGTTGACGGTGTACGGCCAGCGTTCGGGCGCCAGCAGCGGATTCCCCGGATGGCGGGTGAAGAGTGAGGCGCTATCGGTCACGGAGGACACTTTCGTAGACATCGATGTAGGCGTCGACCATTCGGTCGGCGGAGAAGCGGCGCTCGGCTACCTGCCGGCATTCGGCTCGGTCAAAGTGAACGGCGCGCTGCACGCCGGCGACGGCCGAATCGACGCCGTCCGCGAGGACTCCGGTGATCCCATCGTCGATGACCTCCGCCATCGAACCACGGGCGTAGGCCACGACCGGGGTACCACACAGCATCGACTCGACGACCGAGAGCCCGAACGGCTCCGCGAATGCGATCGGGTGCAGAAGACAAGCTGACGATCCCAGAACCTCTGCGCGCTCGCGGCGGCCGACTGACCCGAGGTAGCGAACGCGCTCGCCGTCGATCTGCGGCTCGATCTCATCGGTGTAGTACCGCTCGTCCTGCACTGGTCCACAGAGGACGAGTGGCCGCTCCGCACGCCGGGCAATCTCGATCGCCCGTGCCGTCCCCTTGTCAGGGTGGATCCGACCAAAGCACACGAGCGCGTCGCCCGACGTCGCCGAGAACGGGAGGGCGGTCACGTCGACGCCGTGATGGATCGTCGCCGCGTACTCGAGCTCGGGGACGCGGTCGGCGTCCGAGATCGAGACGAACACGCTGTCCGAGTGCAGGTAGGCGGGCAGGATTCGCGGCGAGGAGAACCCGTGGATCGTCGTCACGATGGGCGCCTGCGCACATCCCGAGAAGGCAAGCGGCAGCCAATCGAGATGGTTGTGGATCAGGTCGAATTCCGCGGAGCGGCTGAGGGCGTGAGCGACGTGCAGCGCTTCCCAGACCCGACCGTCGATCGCACCGTCCTCCTCATAGGGCCGGGCGCAGATCCCGTCCAGCCGCGCAAGGGTGATCGAGTCCAGCGTGGCGAACAGCGTCACGTCGAGGCCGCGCTGAGTGAGGCCGTCCGCCAGCAGCCCGGTGATTTGTTCCCACGGTCCGTAGTGGCGCGGCGGCGTCCGCCACGCGATCGGTCCGAGCAGCGCGATCTTCATTCTGGGAGCGTCGCCTGAAGACCTGCGGCATCGAGGGCGAGCAGCGCCTGGAGATACGCGAGCGTCGACTCGGCCCCTTCGTTTCCGTTGACGTCAGACGCTCCGAGGCCATCGTGACATCCCCCGGTGGCGAAGTCATAGACGGCCCGCTGGAGTCGATTGCGGCCGAGGAACCATTCAAAGGCGCGAACCGCATGCCGGGCATGCACTTCGTCGTCGGTGGCAAGGAATGCCTCGACCTCCGCCTCCACCAATGCGGCCGCATCGAGCGGCTGCTCATCGCCGTCGTGCGGCCGAGGGTCGTCCCGACGCCGGCCGCGGTGTCCGACCAGTTGCAGCCACGGGCCGGCGATCCCGAGTTCGGCTTCGTACCACTCGAGCGAACGCATCCCCTCGCTCACCAGCTTTCCGTCGCCAAGCCGCATGCCGGCCGCGACCAGCGCCTGCGGCAGTCGGGCGTTGTCGTAGGCAAGGACATCCTCCGCCCAGTACCAGTCCGCCGAGCCGTTCACCCGCTGCTGGTCAGCGAGTCGGCCAGCCAGCAGGCGGAGCACATCGGCCCCGTCAGCACCGACCAGTTCGCCGCCGCGGGCGAGCCCGAGCGCCGCGAAGGCCATCGTCCGCGGCGAACGCTGCTCGGCCAAAGCGGGGAGCATCTCGCGCAGGAGGATCAGGCTCGGCTCGAGCAGCGCAGGAACCGGTGCGGCCGCGACGACCTCACCCACGGCCCATGCGGCCCGCCCGAGATGGTCTCCCGTATGCGGTTCGTCGAGCCAGCGGCGGTCATACGACATGAAGTTGCGCATGCCCCGCTCCCGTGCGCTCCAGGCGTGACGGAGGAACCCGAGACTGCGCGCCAGCAGCCGGTCGTACGACTCGGCGCCGGTGGTGCGCCGGAGCCCCAACGCGACGATCGCGAGGCGGGCGACGTCGTCGGTGCAGTAGCCCGACGAGCGAAGTGGCACGACACCGTCGGCGTGCTGGATGATCCCAACGTCGTCGACCATCGTCAGCAGGTGCGAGGAGCGTGCCCGTGGCAGCGTGGCTGCCGGCGAGCTCCGCACGGTCCGCGGCGGACCAAGAACGACCGCTTCACGGAGCACCTCGGCCGTCTGGCGTCCGACCTGCGGCCACGTCAACTCGCTGCCCACCTTGCGCGCTTCCGCGCGCGTCTGCTCCAGCCGCACAGGGTCGTCGAGCAGGCCGATCACAGCCTCGGCGAGGGCGGCCGGGTCATCGAACGGCACGAGCTCTCCCGCGCCCGAGGCCAGCACGTCCTCCGCATAGAAGTAGGGCGTGGACACGGTCGGACACCCGGCGACGATCGCGAAGGTCAGCGCGCCGGAGACAATCTGCTCGCGCGAGCGGTAGGGCGTCAGATAGACCGTCGTGTCCGCCAGCATCTCTGACAGATCCTCGATGCTGAGGAAGCGGTCATCGAAGACGATGTGATCGCCCAGGTCAAGATCGCGGGCGAGACGCTCCAGCGAGATTCGATACTCCTCACCGTGGAGCTTCGCCACCTCGGGGTGGGTCTGCCCGGCGACCACGTACACCGCGTTCGGATGCCGCGCGATGATCGCCGGCATCGCCGCAATCGCAACCTCGATGCCCTTCCCTGGCGAGATCAGCCCGAAGGTCGCGAGCACCGAGCGGTCAGTGCGGACCGCGTTCGGTGCTTCGCCGTGGTCGCGCCGCGGCGGCGCTACCGGCCGGCCGGGAGTGTCGGCCCTGGGCAGCAGTTGCGACGGGCCGCCATGCGGCACCACCCGCACGCGCTCGGGCGAGACCAACCGCGACTCGAGGATCATCCGTCGCGCGGTCTCGGTGAACACGCACACCAAGGTCGCGAGATCGCACAACGCGCGCAGCGTCTCGGCCTGCCGGACCGACGGGGCGCTGAGAACCGTATGCAGCGTCAGAACGATCGGCTGGCGTACCTCCGCGGCGAGTGAGAGGACGTGCGCGCCCTCATGCCCGCCGAAGATGCCGTACTCGTGCTGGATCACGACCACGTCATCCCCACGGCGCTCGAGCACGCGGGCAGCGGCGGCGTAGTCACCTCGCAGGTCCTGATGAATACGGGTCACAACCTCCGACGCCTGATCAGCGTCGTCGTCGCGAACGATCGCGACGAGGTCGACAGCCGACACGCTCTCGGTCCCGAGCAGCGACTCGCGCAGATCCCGTGAGAACGTGCCGATCCCGCACGGCCGCGGCGGATACGTGGAAACGACGCCGACGCGCATCGTCCGCTCGCCAGAGATGCGCGCGTGGCCATTCGTACCCGCGCCGTTGCTCACCGGCACGGGACCAGGGCGGCGGCGAGCCGCCGGGCCCGAGTAAGGGGGACTCTGCATGTCGTCGGCCTTCCTGAGCGAAGATCGCCGATCGCGGCGCCCTTCTGCCCTATTTGCGGAGGGATCTTCCGGCGCTGGGACGAAACTGTCCGTGAGGTCGCCGTTCGGAGATGTGAGCCGACGGTGCTCTGCGCGAATGCGCTTCGCAGAAGCGGAGAAATGCCCGCGATCGAGTCTAGTGCACTCGCCGCTGCGCCCGCGCCCGCCATCCCACCCAGATCCATGATCAGGGTGCGGACCTTTCGTAGGTGCGGAATGGCGAGACCCGGACTCGAACCGGGGACACCACGATTTTCAGTCGTGTGCTCTACCAGCTGAGCTATCTCGCCCTGGTCGGCGCGATGCTAGCGGCTTCTGAAGAAGCGCTTAGCCCCCGCGGTTATGGGCAATATGGGCAGCGAAGGAGGACCGGATGACCAACCACAGACAGCTGTTCGTCCTGCGGCATGCGAAGTCGAGCTGGGACAACCCGGGGCTTGACGATCACGAACGACCGCTCGCCCCGCGCGGCCAACGCGCCGTCGAGCTCCTCGGCGAGCACCTCCGCGGTCGCGGCATCGAGCCCGAGCAGGTGCTCTGCTCCTCGGCCCGACGGACGCGGGAAACGCTGGCAGGCGTCAACCCGACCGGTGAGCGCCTCGTCGAGCGTCAGCTGTACAGCGCCAACTGCGACGAGGTGATCGCGCGGCTACGCCAGGTGCCAGCCGACACGGGCTCCGTCATGGTCGTCGGGCACAACCCCGCGATGCAGCTCCTCGTTCTGCGGCTCACGGGCACCAACGGCAACGGCTGCTCGCTCGCGCGGCCGCCTGCGGACGCGGACCTCGCCGAGCTCCAGCGCAAGTTCCCGACGGGCGCGCTGGCCACCCTTCAGTTTGACTGCGACTGGAGTGAGCTGGCCGCCGGTTGCGCACGGCTCTCCGAGTTCGTGCGACCGCGACATTTGCATTAGGTGACGCCCGCCGTCAGCTTGCGGGACCTCCGGTAAGCTCCGGACCGAGGGCTTTCTAGGATGCGTCGTCGTTTCATCGCGCTGCTCGTTGCAGCCTGCACAGTTGTTGTCGCCGGATGCGGTTCGAGTTCGTCGAGCAGCCCCGTGGCAAGCGAGATGTCGTACCTGGCCGCCGACTCGCCGCTCGTCATGTCGGTCGCGACGGATCCGAACGGCTCGGCGATCCACGGCGTCAACGCGCTCCTCGGGCAGTTTCCGTTCGCGTCGCTCGGCATCGGGGCGCTCAAGCAGAAGCTCCAGCAGGGCGGGATCAACTACGACGGCGACGTCAAACCGCTGTTCGGCAATCCAGTCGTCATCTCGCTGTCGACCATCGGCGTCCCGAGCGCGAGCACGCTCACGCATCCCGCCAGTAGTGACGCTCTGATCGTGTGGCAGACGAAGGACGCCGACAAGTTGAAGTCGCTCCTGGGCAAGGCCATCCCCGGACTGCAGCAGATGGGCAGTCACGACGGCGCGACGCTCTACAACGGCGGCACCAGCGGTGTGTTCGCCATCGACGGCTCGACGCTCATCTTTGGCGCCTCGGCGGGCAGCGTCAATGCCGCCCTTGACCGCCACAAGAACGGGGGCGGGATGACCGAGGCCCAGTACAAAACGGCAACGGCGAATCTGCCGACGGATGCCCTGCTCAGTGCCTTCGGCAACATCGGCACGTTTCTCAATACTCAGGGCCTCGCGAGCGCTCGCCAGGTGCCCTGGGTCGGCGCGATCCACCGCTACGCCGAGTCGATCGCGGCGAGCTCGTCCGGACTGAAGATCACGTATCACGTCGATACCAGCGGCGCGCAGCTGACCGACGCCCAGCTGCCGTTCGCGCCCGGCAACACCGCGCCGGCGCTCGCCGGCAATTTCCCGATCACGTTCGGGATCCACGATCCGGCACACATCGTCCAGTTCGCGGAGTCGGCCGAGCAGGTCGCCAGCCCGACCAGCTACGCCGCATTCCAGAAGCGCCAGGCGGCGGCGCGCGCCAAGACCGGTGTCGATCTGGGCAGCCTGTTCGGCCTGCTGAGCGGTGACCTCATCATCGCCAGCGACACCCACAACACGATGGGTCGCGTGACCGTCAGCGACCCAACCGCGGCCGCCAACGTGCTCGACAAGCTTTCGACGGTGCGCGTCTTCAAGAACAATTCACTCAAGCGCGTCGCCGGCGGCTGGCAGTACGTCACTGCCCACAGCACGCTCCCGATCGTTCTCGTCGGCAACCAACTCGTCCTCGGCAAGGCGCCGGTCGCCCAGCTGAAGGCGTTCGGGACCGCACCGACGACGCCGGCCACCGGTGCTCAGGGCACGATCGCGTTCCGGATCAGCCTGACCCAGCTGATCTCGCTGGCGCTCCACGCCTCGGCATCAACCTCGCAGGTCGCGCGGTCGGTGCTCAGCCAAGTGACCGACCTCACCGGCTCGGCCTCCGCCTCGACGAGCGGGGTCACTGGCGAAGCGACGCTCGGCGTCCGTTAGCTGTCATCCGTCCGAGCAGCTCCAGCGCGCCCCGTTTGGACAGCGGCTCGTTGAGGTTGCCGCACTTGGGCGACTGCACGCACGATGGGCACCCGGCCTTACACGGGCATTCCCCGATCAGCCGCCGGGCGTCGTCGACGAGCCGCGTGAAGCCGTCATAGCCCCGACGCGTGATCCCGACCCCACCGGGATGACCGTCGTAGATGAAGATCGCGGGACCGCCGGTCTGCGGGTGGGCATTAGTGGAGAGTCCCCCGATGTCCCAGCGGTCGCACATCGCGATCAGGGGCAGCACAGCGATCTGGCCGTGCTCAAGCGCGTGCAGCGCTCCGAGCAGGTGCTCGGATGGAAAGCGTTCACCGGCGATCAGCTCATCGAGCTCGTACCAGAGCGCCCGGGTCTCGAACTCAACCGTCGGGAGCTCAAGCCCGTTGAAGTCGATCACGGTGTGGTCCTGGAGGTGCTTGCGCTGGAAGCCGACGACCGTTTCGGAGTACACGACCGAGCCATAGGAGAGCGTGACCCCGTGCGTCGTGCGCTGCTCGTGCAGGCGCTCGATGTAGGTCATGGTCTCGCGCTTTGTCTGTGTGAAGTAGTCGCCGCTGAAGGGCTCGAGCACCGCGCGGCGCGCTGTCAGGTCGAGATCGACAACGTGGTAGGAGCGACCCAGGTGGAGGTAGATCGCGCCCGGATGGACCGTCCCGTACGCACGTACCGCCTCGATCGTGCCGAGCACCTCGCCCGAGCTGCCGTCGAGCAAGACGAAGTTGTCCGGCGAGGCGGTGCGCAGCGCCACCCGCGCCGCCGGGTAGTCGTCGGCGCGGCGCGGGACGAAGCCCGTTGCGCGCTCCCGCAGGAAGCCGGCCTCGGCGAGCTCCTCGGCGTACGCCCGCCATTCGGCCCCGAGAAACGGCGTATCGGCATCGCTGAGCGGCGCCTCGTGGGCGGCGCAGACGAGGTGCTCGGCGTAGATCTGCGGGTTGTCCGGGTCGAGGATTGCCGCTTCGACCGGACGCTCGAGGAACTCGTCCGGGTGCCGACAGAAGAATTGGTCGAGCGCGTCCTCGCCGGCGATGTAGACAGCGAGCCCGCGCTCGCGGCGCCCCGCACGTCCCCACATCTGCCTGAGGCTCGAGACCGTGCCCGGAAACGTCACGCAGATCGCGGCGTCGAGCTCGCCGATGTCGATTCCGAGCTCGAGCGCGTCGGTCGCGACTACGCCGAGCAGCTCCCCGGCGGTGAGTCGCCGCTGGATGTCCTGACGCTGGGCCGGCGTGTAGCCGGCGCGATACGGCGCGACCCGCTCGGCGAGTTCAGGATCGAGCCGGTCGCGCGCGTGCTTGAGGATCAGCTCGATCCCCTTGCGCGACTTCATGAAGCAGATCGTTCGAGCTCCGGTGCGGATCAGCTCGGAGAACACCTCGGCCGCTTCGTAGAGCGCTGAGCCGCGGACGCCGAGGTCTTCGTCGAGCAGCGGCGGGTTCCACATCACTGTGCGCCGTTCCGGTCGAGGCGCCGCATCGTCATCGACGAGATGGAAGTCGGGAAGGCCGGTGAGTTGCGTCGCGAGCTCGATCGGGTTGGCGATCGTCGCGCTCGCGAGCAGGAACCGGGGTTCGGTGCCGTGGATCGCCGCGGCACGCCGCAGCCGCCGCAGCACGTTGGCGACATGGGAGCCGAACACGCCTCGGTAGACGTGCGCCTCGTCGACGACCACGAATGCGAGATTCGCGAGCAGCTCATCCCAGCTTTCGTGGTGGGGCAGGATCCCGACGTGGAGCATGTCCGGGTTCGTCAGGATGAGGTTGCTGCGCTTGCGGATGGCCGCGCGCTCGTTGCGCGGGGTATCGCCGTCATAGATCGCGGGGCGGATCGCCGTGTGCAGCCCGAATGCGTGCAGCGCGCGCGCCTGGTCCTGGGCGAGGGACTTCGTCGGATACAGGTACAACGCCCGAGCGGTGCGATCGGTGCTCAGCACCTCAAGCGTCGGCAGCTGGAAGCACAGCGACTTGCCGGAGGCCGTGCCGGTCGTGATGATCGTCGGCTCGGCGAAAGCGTGCTCGAAGGCCTCGGCCTGGTGCGCGTAGAGGCCGGTGATGCCGATGTTGTCCAGCGCCTGCGCGACCGCCGGGTCGAGGTCGAACGGCGGCGGCACGGTCCGCGCTCGGCGTGCGCTCGTAAGGCCTTCGTGGACGAGCCGATCATCGGCCCGCCCCTGCTCGAGCAGGTCGGTCCAGGTTTCTCCAGCGATTGACACTCGCCTCGTGATGGTACGGTCGCCCGCTCGATGCGCTGTCTCTATGTCGATCTCGACGGCACCCTGCTGGGCCCCGGAGCGTCATTGCTCCGCGGCGCCGACGGACGCTTCTCGCACATGGGCGTGCGCGCGCTCGAGGCCTGCTTCCGGGCGGACGTCGAGGTGGTGCTGTATTCCGGTCGGCGCCAGAACAGCGTGTTCGAGAGCGCTCGGCTGATCGGGTCGTCTTCCTACATCTTCGAGCTCGGATGCGGCGTTGTGATCGACGGCGAGCTCGAGTGGCTGACGGGCGGGATCGAGCCCTCACTCGAGGACGGGTCGATTCACGATCAGATTGAGCGCAGCGGCGCGTGCGAGCTGTTGCTGTCGCGGTTCGAGGGACGGCTTGAGTACCACACGCCGTGGTCCGTCGCCCGGGAGGTCTCGCCCCTGTTCCGAGGCTCCGTCGGCCTGGACGATGCGGCCGGAGTCTTGGCGGACGCGGGACTTGACTGGCTACGCCTGGTCGACAACGGCGTCGTGCGTGAGCACACCGTCCCCGGCCTGCCGATCGTCCACGCCTACCATCTGGTTCCAGGCGGCGCGTCCAAGGCCCGGGCCGTTGCGCGGCACATGCAGGCGCGCGCCTACACGCCGTCTGACTGCATCGCGGTCGGCGACTCGCGCGAGGACATGGACGCCGCGACCGTCGTCGAGACGTTCTGGCTTGTCGCGAACGCGCTTGAACGCGACCCGACACTTGAGGTCACGGGACGTGCCGGCGTGCGGGTCGCGTCCGAAAGCTACGGCGCGGGTGTGTATGAGGCGGTTGTGACGACGCTCGCGGAGCGTCGGTAGACGGCCGGGGGTTGGGCTGGGCTGGTGCGCTGCGGGCGGACGCGGGTCTAGGTCAACGCGCGGCGCGGGCGCGCCGCGGAGCGGATGCGGGTTCGGGCGCGGCTTCGACTACGGCCGCAGCTTCGGCTCGCTGGTGCGGCTTCGGCTGCGGGGACGGCTTCGGCTGCGGGGACGCTCTCTGCGGTCAGCGGGCGCCGGCCGGCGTCCTGCTCGACTTCGTGGGCGTCGTTGACCGCCCATCCAATGCGCTCGACGAGTTGATCGGCGAAATGCTTGCTTTCAAAGTCGCTCGCGTTGATCCGCTCGCGCCATGTCACGGTGCCTTCACCTCGATCAGCCGTCACGGTGATCTGCGGCATGGTCTCCCTCCATCAATCAGTGGTCGCGTCTCACCGTGCCATCGTCCCCTTCATCCCGAGTAAAGGAACTGTTGCCGTCTGACAAATGACGCCGGATGCGCTCGGGAGGTCAGCGCGCGGACGTCTACGCGACCCCGCGGGCCGCGCCGGACTCGGTGTCTTCTTGTGCCACCACCTCCGCAAGCGCCGCCGCCGCGTCGGACAGCTCGCCGAACGCGTCCGCGACGGCGGCCGAATCTGAGCCGGTGATCGCCCGATTGAGCGTCCGCACCGAACGGTCGAATCGGTCCCACATCTCTGCCGGGCCCCGCCGACCTGTCCCTGGTCGCAGCTCATACGGCGGCTCTGCGTGCTCGGCGCCCGGCACGGGGCGCCACAGCAAACCCGCTGCGTGCGCGTGTTCCCACGCGATCTGCTCGCTCGCGGCGGCGTCCGCCAGCGACTGCAGCCGGTTGGCGAAGTCCAGGTCCGGTGGCGCCAGCTTGTGCGCCTTCATCGCGTCCGCCCAGCTCATGCCAGCTTGGCGAACGGCGCGCATCACGTGCGCCTGCTGACGATCGGTGTCGCTGGGAAAGCTCACGGGCCGCTCCCGTTACGCTCGGCCGGCTCGGCGATCCCGACCGGCTCGCCGCCCCAGAAGTCCTCCGCGCTCGGCGTCGCAGCGGACCCCGCGCTCGGCGCGGCAGCGGACCCCGGGCTCGGCGTCGGGGCGGTGGGTCCCGGTGCCGGTCGGCCGCTGTAGGACTCCTCCAGGATGCGATCGAAGTCCGAGCGCTTGATCCGCACCCGCCGGCCAACGCGCACCGCCGGGAGCGATCCCTGATCGATCCAGTTGCGCACCGTCTGCTGATTGAGCTTCAGCACCTCCGCGACTTCCGCGACGGTCAGGAACGACTCTTCCGTTTCAAGGCGATCCGCCACTCAGGCTTCTCCAATTGAGACAAATTGGAACCAATTCAGATGGGTATACTACCGCCCCAAGAGGACGACTTCGGCGAATCGCGGAGACGGAGGGTCTGCGAGCGTTGGACAGCGACGGCCGAGAAACCGAGGAAGACGGACAGCGCACACCAGCCGCGAGCAACGTCGTGCGCCTGCCGCGGGACTGGCTCGGACCCCGTGAGGATCTGATCCCGTTCGGGCCGCGCGCGGCGGAGCCACGGGAGGCTGATCCGCCTGACCCGCCGAGTCCGTTCCCGGGTGGATCAAGTCCGACGCCCGACGCGCCGAGTCCGTCCGATTTCTGGGGCGAGCACTCGGCGGACATGCATCACGTCGTGCAGCGACCAGAGCCGGTGGCGGCGACCGCGTCGCAGCACACTCGCCGTCGCCTTCCGCGCGGCGCCCGGTGGCGTCGCTGGGCCGAGAAGCCCGCGGCCGACGGCGCGCGTGCCGTGGCCTCCGTCCGGCGCGGAATGCACCGACCGCTCCTCGTGGCCGGGGCACTCCTGGCTGTGCTGACCGTGGTCGTCGCCGCCATGGTCGGCGGCGGCCCCGCGTCGCGGACCGAGGCTCGGCTTCAACTCGCCGTCGCGAATCCGCTCCGCGGCGGTCTGGCGACCGGGGACCTCCGCATCCCCAACCGGTTCGCGTCGGTGCGTCACACGCGCACGCGCAGCGCGCACCGAAGCGCGCGTCGAGCTGGGAGCTCCCGGCATCACGCCGCACGGTCCGGGCCGAGCCAGGTCTCGGTGAGCACGGCCGCCTCGCAGTCTCCGAGTTCGACCTCGTCGGCCGGCGGCGCGAGCACGGGTGGCGCAACCACGGGCGGGTCGAGCACGGGTGGATCGAGCACGGGCGGGTCGAGCACGGGCGGGTCGAGCACGACGGTGTCGTCGTCAGGCTCGGGAGCCAGCTCGGGCTCCGGATCCGGCTCGGGGTCAGACACCGGTTCGGGCGCGTCCGGCGGCAGCAGCTCCTCGGCGTCAGGCCCGGCCGGGCCAGGCGCCCCCTTCGGTCCCGGTCACCTCGGATGAGCCTCGCCACCACACGCTCCCCCGCCCCCTTCCACCACGAATCGCGGCCAACCGTCACATCTCTGCATCGGTGCGACACAAAAGTGTCAATTCTCGCCCTCGCCGCTACAAGAACCAGCTTCCAAGTGTTGAGATGGGGAACCCACAGAAAGTGAGCAGGACGTGACCCGGCTGATCCACCACCTCCGCAGCAACGCGATCGCATATCTCGCACTCATCGTCGCGCTCGGCGGCACCAGCTACGCCGCGATCAACCTGCCCGCCGGAAGCGTCGGCAGCCGCCAGCTCAAAAGCGGCTCGGTCACCGCCAACAAGCTCGCCAACGGCTCCGTCGGCCAGAAGAAGCTCGACCCAAAGAGCATCGGTGGTTCGGTGCTGCATTGGGCGTTCATCGACTCCAACGGCCGCGTCATCGGCGGCAGTCGCGGAACCAAGTCGGCGAGGACCAATGGAGGGCTGCCGTACAAGGTCTCATGGGGCGATCGTTTCTCTCATTCCTGCGCAGTTCTGGCGGAGTCTCCGGGGACCGAGGGATTCGCGCCCATCGCGGACTCCGTCGGCGTGCACGTCAATGCCCCCGCCGCACGCCACGACAGCACGACCGTGTGGGTCTGGCCTTCCAGTAACGGAGCCTTGCTGCAGGCTCGTTTCTACCTCGCGGTGATCTGCTAGGTCAGTGATGAACGGCAGGCTTGCGTGAGACAAGGCATAAGCACGAGGCGCCTATTGGCTTTGGCTGGCGTCGCTGCCGCGACTCTGCTCAAGACGGTCGCGACCGCCTCTGCACTCGGCGTCATTTGGTTGCACGTCTGCGGCAGCTGGACCGGTGGAGCAAGCTCGTCCGGAGGACGCATCGGCGTCGCACGTAGCGGCACGTCGGGATCCGGCGTCAGCGCCTCTTATCAGTGCCCTCCGGGAGGAACCGCTAACGGTATGCAAGCGTTCACGACCGGAGCAAACGTGTCCTCAGGAGCTCGGTCGTACTGGGAAATCGACGCACCGGGCGGCCTGACGATCATCGGCGCGCGCACCGTCTCCTATGGCCCAGAGGGAATGGTCTCGTACGGCATGAATACCGGTCAGGGCTGGGGCGGAGGCTTCTATTGGAAAGGCGGCGGCGCCCAGGCATCCTCCGGCGAGGAGAACTACACCACGCCATTGATCAACTCGCCGTACCTCGGGTGGCAAGTCGTGTGCGGAGCGCGAACTTGCGACGGGGTGCACCATCCCGCGGAGCTCGCCGTGCTCGAGATGGAAGTCGAAGTCGGCGAAGCATCGGGCCCAACAATCGCCGCAGGTCCCGAGAGTCTCGGAGCCACAACGACCTGGGTGCGCGGCAAATGGCCCATCGCGTTCGTTGCCGACGGTCCGTCGGGAGCGTGCCAGCTATCCGCCACCCTCGACGGAATGAGCGTAAGCCAGCCGGTGAACGAGCCGTCAAACCCGACGTCGTGGCACCAGTGTCCGGTCGGAGGGTTCTTCTCAGCAAGTCTGACACGGCGTCGGTCCCTCCGGCGCCGGCGCTAGCCGCTGACGATGTGGGCTCGGGACGCGGCCTACGACTACCAGGCCGGCCACTACAACACGGACACGGTCACGAAGTCGGTCAACATCGACAACACCCCGGTCGGACTCAGCTTGAGCGGACCGAGTGATGCGCCGTCGACGGCGGGACCGCAGGCAATCACCGCGACGGCTGAGGCGGGGCCGAGCGGCGTGCGTGGCATCTGGTGCTCGGTTGACGGCTCGCCGTTCGCGTTTTATGGCGGCGCGAGCGAGCAGATACCCGTCTCCGGGATCGGGCAGCACACCGCGAACTGCTACGCCGAGAACAACGCGCTCGATACCAGCAATCAGCCGGCTCGGTCGTCGCTTCAGACGTGGCAGATGACGATCCGCGAGCCGACTGTGAGCACCGTCTCGTTTGCTCGTGTCGTCAACGCGCTGCGGTGCTCTAAGAAGCGCGAGCGGGTCCGCATCCCGGCCCGCTGGCTTACGGTGACGGTCGGTGGGCACAAGCAGCGGATCCACGTTCCGGCCGAGACGCGGACGGTGACCATCGTGCATTGCCACGCGCGGATCGTGCGCCGGCGTGTGCGGATCAACGGGCACTGGCGGGTCAAGCGGGTCGTGCTCCTGCCGCATACGGTTCGCGTCTCTACCAAGACCATTCGTCACGGCGCGCGAACAACGATCAGCGGATGGCTCGGGACAGACCGAGGGAACGCGCTCGGCGGGCAGCGCGTCACGATTCAGACGGCACCGTCGACGAGCGGCGGTGGATTCAGCACCGCGGCCGTCACGACGACTGCCGGCGATGGCAGCTGGTCGGCGACGGTGCCCGCCGGACCGTCCCGGCTGGCCCGTGCGGTGTATGGCGGCACAACGACAGTTGAACCGTCGACGTCGACCACCGCGAACATCGTCGTCCCCGCCTCGGTGAGCCTGAGCATCTCGCCGCATCGGACACATTGGGGCGACACGATCAAGTTGAGCGGTCGGCTCCGAGGCGGATACATTCCGCCGTCCGGGGAGCTCGTCGTCCTCTGGGTCGGCTGGCCTGGCGGGTCGACCGAGATCGGCCATCTGTACGCGGGCCGGGACGGGCGCTTCCGGAGCACCTACACGTTCCTCCGGGGCAACGGAACCGAGACCTACCGCCTGTGGGCGACGACCGCTCGGGAGAGTGACTATCCGTTCGCGTCCGCACGCAGCCGAGCGTCAACAGTCCGCGTGTCCTCGTAGGAACCACCGGTGTTGCCGCTCAGCGAAGTTGTGTTCGTGACGCGTATCTGACCACCGGCTGGGTCCCGGCCGCCGACTGGGCCGGCCGGAGCGGCTAACTGTCGCGGCGGCCGAGGCCGACGAAGAAAGGGCCAGCGAGCGGCTGGACGTCGATCTCCCAGCCGAGTTGCCGGAGCGAACGCTCCAGCGATGCCGGTTCGAGCGGGACTTTCACGGCTCGGAAGCGGCGACCGTCGCGGAGTCGCCGTTCGATGGTGGAGGAGTCTGGCCCGGCGATCAGTTCGTCGGTGGTGCGGTGGCCGTCGTCGATGAACATCACGCGGCCGTCCGGGGTGAGTGCGGAGGCGACGGTCGACCAGAAGCTAGCGAATCGCTCGGGTGGCACGTGGGAGAGCCAGAAGCCGAAGAAGACGAATTGGTAGCGGCGGTCTGGGGTCCATGTGAATAGGTCGGTTGGGCGAAAACGCACGTTGGTCGCGGACGCGGTGCGGGTGGCTGCGATCTCGAGCATTTCGGGTGAGGCGTCGAGCGCGAGGACCGATGCGGCGCGACGGGCGAGTTCGCCGGTGAACGTTCCCCGGCCGCATGCCAACTCGAGCACGTCGCCGAAGGGGGATGCGCTGTCGAGGGCGTCGGTGATCGCGGTCGAGGCGGCGTTCTGCGTTTCCTCGCTGACCCCTTCGACGCCGGCGTTCTCAAGGTATTCCGGGGCGAACGCGCGGTAGTAGGCCACCTGCTCGGCCAGCAGGGCGTCGAGTTCGTTCATTCGCATACCGTAAGTCGTCATGGTCTCGGTGGAGCGGCGAGCGCTCTAGTTGAACCCGTTGTTGTGTCCGCGACACGTACGCGCCACAGACACAACTTCGCTGAGCGGCGATAACCGGAATATCGCGCCAAATCGAGGTCGCCGTCCGGGTTTGGGCGCCGAACGCCCCTCCAGGGGGAGGAACGCGCCCGAATGCACGGGCCGAACCCGATTTGGCGCGAAACTCCCCTTCGGATCAAGCGTCCGGGTGAGGCGCCGGCGTCTCCGCCCGTACCGCAACGTAAGAAAGACGCCAAACCATGTTCAGCCGGCGAGGCCGGGCGTTTTCTTTGCGTTGAGCGAAAGGAAAACGCCACGATCGGGATCCCGCCCGGACTTTGGCGCGTTTCTTGCGCACGCAGCGCGGCCGCGCACAGCCGGGCAGGCCACCCCACCCCACCCCACCCCTCGATGCCCACAACACTGGTCCCGGCCCCACGGACCCGGACGCACCCCCG
>CAWKKY010000011.1:0-255340 GCA_963850335.1 uncultured Solirubrobacterales bacterium
GCTGGGCGTGATACCCGTGCGGAAGTGAAAGGGGGTCTCGGCCCGCGCGACGTCGCGCGCCTCCGACTCGCCGACAGAGAGACCGTGGCGCAACTGACCTTCGGCGAAACCCAAGTTCCTGCTATCGCTTCTGCGCGCAGACAAGCGCCAGAGACTGCCGCCTTAGAGTGCCTGATCGACCCGCGCGTGCTCGGATGCTGGTGTGTCGAGCGGGAGCGTGACTTTGAATGTCGTGCCGCCGCCAGGTCGCGGCTCGAAGGCGATCGTTCCGTGGTGTCGCTCAACGATGATCGTGTGCGCGATCGCGAGGCCCTGGCCGGTGCCGCGACCCACCTCTTTGGTCGTAAAGAACGGATCGAACACGCGGGCGGCGATCTCCTCGGGGATGCCGCAGCCCGTGTCGGCGACGGCGATCGTGACTGCGGCGTGATCGGTGCGCGTGTGCACGGTGATCGTGCCTCGCTCGTCGGCATCCGCGCCGGCCGCCTCGATCGCGTGCGCCGCGTTGACGATCAGGTTCAGGAATACCTGGTTGAGCTCGCCCGGATTCGCCGTGACGAGCGGGAGTTCGCCGAGGTCGAGCTCGACATCGGCGACGTACTTGTATTCGTTCGTGGCGACCGTCAGCGTGGTCTGGATCGCGTCGTTGATATCGGTCGGCGTGCACTCGGTGGTGGGGTGTGAGAACTGACGCATCGCGAGCACGATCGAGGCGACGCGCTCGATCCCGGACAGTGCACGTTCGAACGCTGGCGGCACCCGCTCGGTCAGGTAGTCCAGTTCGCAATCCTCCTCGGCGGCCGTGGCGCGGCGCTGGCGCTCGTCACGATCAATCGGCTTCTCGCTGTGCAGCAGGTCGTGGTAGACGTTCGTCAGGATGAGCAAGTCGTCGACTGCCTCCTGGAGGAACCTGACCGAGTCGCCGATGAACTGGATCGGGGTGTTGATCTCGTGGGCGACGCCGGCGGCGAGTTGTCCGACCGCCTCGAGTTTCTGCGCGAGCCGCAGCTCGAGCTCGAGGCGCTCGCGCGCGAGCTGCGCCTGTTTGGCTGCGGTAATGTCGAACAGCACCGCTTGGACGCGGTGAACTCGCTCGTCGGCATTGACGACGGACGCCTCGATGCGCAGCCACACCTGCTCGCCGTCGGGGCGGATGAAGCGAATCTCTGTCGGGAGCGGTTCCTGTCGCGCGTTCGCCCGATCCCGCCCGACTGTGCGGAACGCCTCGCGGTCATCCGCGTGGACGTGCGCAAAGAAGGTGTCGGGATTCTCGACGAAGTCGTGCGGTTCGACACCAAGGATCGTCGCGCTTCGTCGGCTGACGTACTCGAACCTGCGAGACCCGTCGGCGTGCCAGTCGCCGACGAGCACGACTCCGGGGATCTGCTCGATCAACCGTTCCTTCTCACTCACGAGCGTGCGCAAGCTCTCCGTCATCGTCGCCAGTGAGTCCCCCTGATGTTTGATCTTGTCGAGCGCATTGCGGCTGTGGATCGCCTCGGTCAGGACGTTCGCGAGCGCGTTGAGGAACGCAAGGCAGTGCGGCGGTACCGCATCGGGAGTCGTGTAGTGCACCTCCAACAGCCCGAACGGCGACTGCGGGTCGCCGACGAGTACCGCAACGCTGCTGCGAACCGGGCGCGCCACACGGTGGATCGAGCGCGGCAGCCGCGACTCCCGCTCCCAGTCTGCTACGACGATCGCCTCATGCGACTCCGCGGCATGATCCACGAGCAGGTCCTCCTCCTCGGCGAGCAGAGAACCCTCGTGTTCCTCAAGCCACCCGACCTCGGCTCTGACCACGAGCGAGCCGTCCGCATCGCGTGCGACCAGCCATGCGCAATCCGAGCACAGCACCCGCCAGGCGGCACCGACGGCTGAGTCCAACAACTCGTCCAGCGGTGCCCCCTTGAGCGCGGCCCGTCCGAGCTCGGCGATCTCCGCCTGGCCCTGAGCGTGGCGGCGGATCGTCTCGTCGTCCTTCAGCTGCTCGGTGACATCGCGCGTCATCCCCCAGGTGCCGACGATCGACCCATCGGCGTCGCGCAGCGGCATCTTCGTCGTCGACACCCAGCGATCGGGCCCATCATCGAACGTCTCCCGCTCGAGTTTGGCGACGATCGGCTCCCCGGAGCGCATCACGCGCTGCCCATCCGCGAACGCCTCGGACGCATGCGGATCGGTGAAGATGTCGAAGTCCGTCCGACCGATGACCGCATCGCGCGGGAGTCCTTGGCCCTCAGCCTTGAGCCAACCCTCGCTGACCACCAGGAACCGGCCGTCGCGGTCCTTGAAGAAGATCCGCTCCTCCCGGCTTGCGAGCAGATTGCGCGCGCAGAGCTGCTCGATCGCCTCACTCGAGGGCGAATCCGAAGCCACATCCGAGCGCACGTCGTCCATCTGTCGGTCTTTTCGGTGTTTGGCGCGGGCTGATCGAGCGTAGAAGGCCGCAGTCGGGGCGCTCGCCTCATCCGCACAAGTCGTCTGACGCTGCGTGTGCTCCCGTGCCAGAAGGTCTCTCCGCTCCCGCCGCACGGCACGCGCAACTTGCATGCCTGGCTGCACGCTCACAGGACGCGGGTCTGCGCGACCGGCATCAAGTGAGAGCGAGCGCTGTCGCTTGAGCTTGGGCGCCCTCAGTGCCTCGGAGCGCGGTTGAAGATTTTGCTGGCGCGGCGCAGATGCTCGCGACCGCTGGTGATGACCGTGACCGCCTTGCTGAGCTGGTAGTCGTCGTCCTTGGCCTTGGCGAGACGCTGTTCGGCCTCGTCGTGCGCCTCCAGAGCCTGCGCGTACTCAGCCTTGCCGACGGGGTCGGCGCCCGGCATCGAGGTGTCGATGTCGAGCGCCTCGATCTCCTCGCCGAGCTTGACGAAGTCCGCCTGCGCCTGCTCGAACGTATCGGCGCGCTCTTCGTCTCGCCAGCGCGCACGCTTGTGGGAGGCGCGGGCGCTGGAGAACCCCTTGGTTGCGTAGTACGCCACGACGGCACCCACCAGGACCGCGAAGAGCACCAGCCCAATGATCAACCCGACGTCCGAGCTCCCGGAAGCCGATCCGCCGGATCGGCTCGTCGCACTCGATCCGGATGGCCCGGGGGCGAGCCCGGATGGCCCGGAGCTGGGCGCCGCAGGTGCCGCACCTGAAGGAGAGATGCCGTTCCGACCCGGATGGCCCGCCGCGGCGTCCCCCTTCGCCATCGCGGGGATGCCGAGCTTGAGGGCCTCTTGGACAGTGCCGGCGACCCCGAGCGCGTCCTCGAATCGCGCCACCGCCAGGTCGGGGGCCTCCCATGAGTCTTCCGCCACGTTGTACGCGCCTCCCCCTGGAGCCGGCGTGAGGACGATCAGTGCGCCGCTGTAGTGGACGGCCTGCTGCAGCGCCGTCGCGACGTCGTCAACGCCAGCCGACGTCTGACCGCCCAGCGCAACAACGAAGATCCGACCCGGATCGGTTCTGGCGATCTGACCGCGCACTACGTCAGCCTGCGCGTGGGTCAGCGCCCGTGGTGACCCCTGGACCACGACCGGGTCGTGCTGGAGTGCTGCGACGAGCCCGTCGATGTCGACCCCTGCGACTGTCCCCGCGCTCGCCGACGGCGCGGTCGCGCCGAGCAGCACGGCAACGACCCCGCACATGCCAACCCGACGAACCCAGCTGACCGGCGGACTACGCACAACCCGCATTATCGCCACAAGCGCGAGCGCCTCCATCGCTGGGGTCGCCCAGAGTCTGTTGGCCTCAATCGACTCGCGCGCGCTGATCACGCACCACAAAGATCCGCAGTCGACGGAGGTGAGCGAATTCGAGAACACGACCTTGGGGATCTCGTTCATTGGTGCCGCGAACCGCCCCGATGCAGGGGGCCAGAACTCGGCTCAACGCGCGTAGTCATGTGCTGTTCCCTTCCAAGATCGATGGCGCTGACGCCCACGCTCCTCGAACCGGTTCTTGACGCGTGCCGTGCAAGGGGGTGGAATGCGCGTTCAAAGGACACCGGCTCCAGACCCGGTCGTGGCGCGGGGTGTGCGGCCCAACCAGTGGAGGTGCCAGATGGCGGAGCTCCCACCGCCCCCGGAGGGGATTGTGCTGGCCCATTTCATCGTCTCGGACGATGTCGAGCGCTCTCGGCGCTTCTACACCGAAGTACTCGGTGGCAGGGGGGCCTTCTCCGGCCCGGGAGGGCTGACCTACGTCGCGCTCTCCAACAGCTGGATCATCATCAACCTCGGGGGCGGCCCGACGGACGACAAGCCTACGGTCACTCTGCAGACGCCGGGCGATCCTGACCGGGTCAGCAGCTTCCTGAATATCCGGGTCAAGGACATTGCGGCCGTGTACGCCGAATGGAGCGCGCGTGGCGCTGAGTTCCTGACGCCGCCCAAACAGCACGCGTACGAGATCCGCTGCTACATCCGCGATCCCGACGGACACATCATCGAAGTTGGCCAAACCACCGACCCAGAAGGGGATTGGACGCCCGCTCACTGGCCATCGAGCACGCCCCCAGAGGGGCTTGTGCTGACCCGCTTCATCGTCTCGGACGATGTCGAGCGCTCTCGGCGCTTCTACACCGAAGTACTCGGCGGCAGGGTCGTCTTCTCCGGAAAGCCGTCCGGAGAGCCGACCAATGTCGCACTATCGAACGGCTGGATCGTCGTCAGCGTTGGGGGCGGCCCGACGGACGACAAGCCTACGGTCACTCTGCAGACGCCGGGCGATCCTGACCGGGTCAGTAGCTTCCTGAATATCCGGGTCAAGGACATTGCGGCCGTGTACGCCGAATGGAGCGCGCGTGGCGCTGAGTTTCTGACGCCGCCCAAACAGCACGCGTACGAGATCCGCTGCTACATCCGCGATCCCGACGGACACATCATCGAAGTCGGCCAAACCACCGACCCAGAACGGGACTGGACGCCCGCTCACTGGCCATCCGAGCAGAGGACTTGAGGGACGGGTCTGGGTCGTGAGCACCGCGATCATCGGCACTGGAGGGCTCGGATCGGTCATCGCCCGCCGGCTCGCATCAGGCGGCGAGCGCCTGCGTCTCTCGAGCGGCGACGCAGAATCAGCACGGACGCTGGCCGCGGCGGTCGGGCGAGGTGCGGCCGCTGCCAGCGACAACCGCGACGCGTTGCGGGGCGCCGATGCGGTCATCCTCGCGCTGCGGTTCGGCGTGCTGAAGGGCGTCATAGAAGAGATCGCCGACTCGCTCACCGACAAGCTCGTGGTCGTTCCGAGCAACCCCGTCGGCCTCGACGCACACGGGAACATCGTGCGTCTGCTGCCGCAAGGGCAATCCTCCGGCAACGTTGTCGCTGGGTGGCTGCCGCAGGGCGCGCGCCTTGCCATGGCGTTCGGCAGCATGTCGGGCGATCTCTTCGAGGCCTCCAGCAACCGGTCACCGGAGCTGGCCGTCCTCTTCTACGTCACGGACGACGAGCGCGCCGGCAGCCAAGTCGAACAGTTGATCCGAACGGCCGGCTTCGAGCCCATGAAGGTCGGCGGCCTCGAACAGTCCGGTCGACTCGAGGTGGGCGGCGACCTTCACGATCTCGTCGTCGGCCCCGCGGGCGCGCGGTCACTGATCCGTGGCAGCTGATCGCTTCGCCGCCATCGCCAGTGGGCCTCGCGGAAAAGGCGGGCTGGGCGATCGCTTTCCTTTTCACCCCGGAGCGCGCCCGGAACCGATGGCTCTCGCTGATGCTATTTCGCCAACGGCCAGATGGGCAGCACGCTTCGACCGTACGACGCCTCGCACACCTCGGCGCAGGCCAAGTACCCGGCCAGCGCAGCCGTGACGAGTCCGAGGTAGCCACCCCAGTGCACCACGGTCACGTGCCCGCCATAGTTCCCGATGGCGAGAAGAAAGAATGTCAGCATGAGTACGAACAGGGCCACGCACGTCACCACGCTCGTCCGGAACGACGCCACCCACATGACGAACGTAAAGATCCCGAAGGCGTAGAGGAACAAACCCAGGGCGTGCCCGGCCTGCGCGGGCGGGATCAGTTTGAGGAAGAACTCCACGATTGCGAAGAGCGAGAGCCAGAACGCGCCGAAGGCCCCGAACAGCATTCCGGTGAACGTGCTCCCGTTGCGGAACTGGATGATTCCGGCAATCAGCTGAGTGATCCCGCCGAACATCAACGCGACGCCGAATACAACCGGTTCAACGCCCGGAGCGATCCAGTTGGCGTTGACCATGCTCAGCATGAACGTCGTAACGGCGAATGCAGCCAGGGCGAGTGGAGCCGCATTCCCCCATTGGGTCGGCTCCAGACGCACCGCGGTGATCTCGCGTGCGCCGATGCCGTCGGACGGGGCCTGGGTAGTGATGGCCGACATTTCGCAACCTCTCCTCGATGTGTGCACTTCAGATACTGGACTCGACTACCGACGCCCGGCGATCACGCCGGCGCAGCCTCTCCAACGCCGCAAGTCCAACATCCGCAATGACAACGGGCGCTCCATGGTCAACTGCTTGCAGAGCGCCGCTTGATGCGCGAGAAGGATGAGGCTCCGACGTCGGGACCGCATCCGCAAAGCACCGCAGCTTTTGTCCTTGCGCGTGCGTAGTTCGAGCACGCAGGATCAGGGCGGGCACTGATGCGCGCCTTGCGCGACCGAGCCACGCTCTGACTGTTCTGACCGAGGAGAAGGTGATGGAGACTCAGCCGCCCGTCCCGGCGCTTTACGCGTTGATGATTGACGCTACGGCGGATGGCTCCGCCGCACTCGATCTCTGCAGAGATCACGGATTCCTGGGCGTCGGCTGGGGGGTGGGTCATCAGCCGCTCGACTGGGAGGACTACGAGCAGCGGGCGATCGAACGCAACGGAGCCGTCCATACGGCCGTCCGCGAAATCTATGAACTTCCGGTGGGCGCGCTGATCTGGGCCCGAGCGCGCGCTGGCGGCGACTACTACCTGGCCAAGGTGACCGGACCGTGGCGATATCTCCACGGTCCCGATGCCGCCAAGACGGGGATGCATAACGTACGCCCCGTTGAGATGGTCGCGTTCGACACCGCCTCGAGCGTGCCGCTCGCGGTCGCCACTCAGTTCGTTGGCAACTGGGTCATCCAGCGGTTCTACGGTCAGTACGCGCTGTATCGCAGTTCGGAGCTATTCGAGGTTCAATGGGCGCAAGTTCGCGACACGGTTGAGGAGAGCACATGACGACATCGGTCCTTCCGCCATCGGTCGACGAGCGGCGGCGATGCGCCGCACGCTTTGACGCCGTGTATCAGCGATCGGTGGCCCAGCCGGAAGAGTTCTGGGCCGAGGCGGCAGCGGAAATCGATTGGGTCACGCCGTGGGAGCGGGTGCTGGATGACTCGCGCGCGCCCTTCTACCGCTGGTTTGCGGGCGGCCAGATGAACACGTGTTACAACGCTCTCGATCGGCATGTGGATCGTGGGAGAGCCGATCAGCTCGCGTTGATCTACGACTCGCCGGTCACCGATACGGTCAAGACATTCACGTATCGCGAGCTGCGTGACGCCGTCGCGACATTCGCCGGGGCGCTGGCAGCCCAAGGGGTCGAGCGTGGGGACCGGGTCGTGATCTATATGCCGATGGTGCCCGAGGCCGCGATCGCGATGCTCGCCTGCGCCCGGCTGGGCGCGATTCACTCCGTGGTGTTCGGTGGGTTCGCGGCGAGCGAGCTGGCGGGGCGGATCGAGGACGCACAGCCGAAGGTTGTCGTCTCCGCATCCTGCGGGATCGAGCCGGGACGGCTGATCGCCTATAAGCCGCTGCTCGACGCCGCGATCGACCTCGTCCAAACGAAGCCGAGCGCCTGCATCATCGTGCAGCGCCCCCAGCTCAAGGCCGAGCTCCAGCCCGGGCGGGACATCACGTGGGAGCAGGCGATGGCGGACGCCCAGCCGGCGGACTGCGTCGCGGTCGAGGCCACCGATCCGCTCTATATCCTTTACACGTCGGGGACCACGGGTCTGCCGAAGGGGATCGTGCGCGATAACGGCGGTCACGCGGTCGCTCTGAAGTGGTCGATGAAGAACCTCTACGGCGTGGACCCGGGCGAGGTGTACTGGGCGGCTTCCGACGTCGGATGGGTCGTGGGTCATTCATACATCGTGTACGCGCCCCTGCTCCACGGCTGCACAACCGTGCTCTACGAGGGCAAGCCGGTCGGGACACCGGACCCCGGAGCGTTCTGGCGAGTGATCTCGGAGCACGGCGTGAGCACGATGTTCACGGCGCCCACCGCATTCCGGGCGATTCGCCAGCAAGATCCAGAAGGCGCTCACATCAAGCGCTACGACCTCTCCCGCTTTCGCACGCTGTTTCTCGCGGGGGAGCGATGCGATCCGGAGACGCTGCACTGGGCGGAGGAGACACTGCGTGTGCCCGTGATCGACCACTGGTGGCAGACCGAGACCGGCTGGGCCATCGCCGCGAACTGCATCGGAATCGAGTTGCTGCCGGTGGTGCCGGGTTCGCCGACGCTGCCGGCCCCCGGATGGCAACTCAAGGTGGTGGATGCCGCCGGAGATGATGTCCCGCCGGGCCAAACAGGAGCGCTGGTGATCAAGCTTCCGATGCCCCCAGGCGCCACGCCGACGCTCTGGAACGCAGAGGAGCGCTTCAAAGAGACCTACCTGTCGAGGTTCCCTGGCTACTACGAGACCGCCGACGCGGGTTACATCGATGAGGCTGGCTATGTGTTCGTGATGGCGCGCACTGATGACATCATCAACGTCGCCGGCCACCGCCTATCGACCGGCGCGATCGAGGAGGCGATGGCCACGCATCATGACGTTGCCGAGTGCGCGGTCATCGGAGCGGCCGACCAGCTCAAAGGGCAGCTGCCGGTCGGGCTCGTGGTCCTCAAGGCGGGCGTTCAGCGGCCGCATGAGGAGATCGTCCAGGAGGTCGTCCGGATGGTACGCGAGCAGATCGGCCCGGTCGCCGCGTTCAAGACCGCGATCGTCGTCGACCGACTGCCGAAAACCCGGTCGGGAAAGATCCTGCGTGCGACGATGCGCAAGATCGCCGATGGCGACCAGTACACCACCCCGGCCACGATCGACGACCCAGCGATCCTTGGCGAGATCGGTGCCGCGCTGCACGACGTCGGGTACCCGGCAAGCGAGAGCTAAATGGACCGGCACGAGCGACCCGACCGGCTCCCCCCATCGGGTCGTACGAGTGCGCACCGATTTTCGCCTGGCCGCTTGGATAACCGCGGCAGTGGGCGTACGATGCCGCACATCACCGAGCTTGCCCCGTCCACACCGCGATCGGGCGCCACTGTGATCGTCGAACGCAGCGACCTCGACGCGTTACTCGGTTCGATCGCCCGAGAGGGATATCAGGTACTTGGTCCCACGGTTCACAACGGCGCCATCGTCTACCGCGAGGTGCGCTCGGCCGCTGACCTTCCCGTGGGATGGGGCGATGAGCAGGACGGCGGTACGTATCGGCTCCGGCGCCGCGAGGATGAGGCGGTGTTTGGCTATGCCGTCGGCCCGCAGTCCTGGAAGCAGTTCCTGCACCCTCCCCGGCTCCGGCTGTGGCGGGCTCGCCGCGGGCAGAATGGGGACGGGCTTGAGATCACCGAGGAGCCCACCGATGCGCCTCGGTACGCATTCTTTGGTGTGCGCTCGTGTGAGCTGCACGCGATCGCGATTCAGGATCAAGTTTTCCTGCCAGGGGCTCATCCCGATTTGAGCTATGCCGCTCGGCGCGAGGACGCGCTGCTCGTGGCGGTCAACTGCGGCGAGCCGAGCGGCACGTGTTTCTGCACCTCGATGGGGACCGGCCCAAAGGTGAGCGCAGGGTATGACCTCGCGCTGACCGAGGTGCTCGACGCCGGTGGGCACCGGTTTGTGATCGAGGTTGGCAGTGACCGGGGGGCGCTCGTCCTTGGCGGGGTACCCCACCGGGCCGCCGATGAGGCCGACGCCCATGACGCGGAGGAGGTGACTGCATACGCGGTCGCACGGATGGGCCGCGAGATGCCGCAGGTCGACCTGCGTGAGTTGCTGTATGCCAACTACGAGCACCCGCGGTGGGACGACGTCGCGGACCGTTGCCTGACCTGTGGCAACTGCACGATGGTGTGCCCGACGTGCTTCTGCACCTCGGTGGAGGACACCGCAGATCTCGCCGGGGAGGAGGCCGAGCGCTGGCGCCGTTGGGAATCGTGCTTCTCAGTCCAGTTCTCGCACGTGACGGGGGGTGAGGCGCGTTTGTCGCCGCGCTCCCGCTACCGCCAGTGGATGACGCACAAGCTTGCGACCTGGTTCGATCAGTTCGGAACCTCGGGGTGCGTGGGGTGCGGGCGCTGCATCACCTTTTGCCCGGTGGGTATCGATATCACCGAAGAGGTCTCGTCGATTCTCGCGAACCCAACTGACCCGACCGCGTCGGCCGACGCGTCATAGGGAGCAGGCGTGGAAAGCATCGAAGAGACGCTGGCCTCGACGCGGATGTTCCGCAACCTGACGTCGGAGCAGTTGAACGGTGTGGCCGCGCTGGGGGAGACCATCGAATTCGCCGACGGCGCTTCGCTGTTGGTCGAGGGTCAGCCGGCGGACGCGTTCTTCCTGATCCGCGATGGGTTCGTGGCCCTGCAGACCGAATCGGCAGCCGGAGTGATAACGATCGAGACGCTGCACAACGGCGACCCCGTCGGTTGGTCGTGGCTGTTCGAACCGCATCTCAACCACTTCGACGCGCGCTCGCGGGGCGTGAGCCACGTGGTCCGCTTCGACGGTGCGGCGCTGCGGGGGCGCTGCGAGCAGGAGCCCGCGCTGGGCTATGAGCTGATGCGGAGCTTCGCCTCGGTGATCGTCGAGCGTCTGGACGCGACGCGGCTTCAGCTACTGGACGTTTATGGCCGCGCCACCGTCAGCTAAGCCTTTGCTCGCGCCCCGCAGCGCGATGACGCCGCGCACCCACAGGGTGGTCAGCCGGCGGCGGGAAACAGCCGATACGTGGACGCTCGCGCTCGAACCGCTGCCGGGACAGAAGCTGCCGCTGTTCGCTCCCGGGCAGTTCGGCATGCTGTACGCCTTCGGTGTCGGCGAAGTACCGATCTCGGTCAGCGGCGCGGCCACCGCGCTTGACCCATTGCGATGCACGGTGCGCGCGGTTGGATCGGTGTCCTCGACGCTGTGCGCGACGGCTCCCGGCGACCTGGTCGGCCTGCGCGGACCGTACGGAAGCGCCTGGCCGTTGGCTGACGCGGTCGCCGGCGACGTCGTGATTGTGGCCGGCGGCCTCGGTCTGGCGCCGCTGCGCCCGGCGATCCACCACGTGCTCGCCCACCGAAACGAGTACGAGCGGGTGATTGTCTGCTACGGCGGCCGCTCGGCGGCCGAGATGCTGTTCGTGCCCGAGCTCGAGGAGTGGCGCGGGCGCTTCGACCTCGACGTCGATGTGATCGTCGACATCGCGGGACCGGACTGGCACGGCAAGGTGGGCGTCGTGACCAAGCTCGTCGAGCTCGCGGCGTTTGATCCCAACAACACGATCGCGATGATGTGCGGGCCCGAGGTGATGCTTCGGTTCGCTGCGCTGACCCTGGTCACGCGTGGCGTTTCCAAGGAGCGCGTCTACATCTCGATGGAGCGCAATATGCATTGTGCCATTGCGCAGTGCGGCCATTGCCAGTTCGGTCCGGTGTTCCTCTGCCGTGAGGGGCCGGTGCAGCGCTACGACTTGATCGAACCGTGGCTGAAGGTGCAGGAGCTGTGAGCGAGATCCAGGGCAAGCCCAAGCTGGCGGTGTGGAAGTTCTCCTCCTGCGACGGCTGTCAGCTCAGCCTGCTCAGCTGTGAAGACGAGCTGATGACGCTCGTCGGGCAAGTCGACATCGCCTATTTCCTCGAGGCCTCGCGGGCCGTCGTCGAGGGTCCGTACGACCTGTCTTTGGTGGAGGGGTCGATCACGACCGAGCTTGACGCCGAACGGATCCACCGCGTGCGGCGCGTGTCGCGGCGGCTGGTGACGATCGGGGCGTGCGCTAACGCCGGCGGGATTCAGGCGCTCCGCAACTTCACCGACGTCGAGGATCTCATCGCCGCGGTCTACCCGACGCGCGAGTACGTCGCGACGCTCGAGCACTCGACCGCGATCAGCGCCCATGTTCCGGTCGACTTCGAGCTGCACGGTTGCCCGGTCAACAAGTATCAGCTACTCGAGGTGATTCGGGCCTCGCTCGGAAACCGTGTGGCGCCGATCCCCTCCTCGAGCGTCTGCCAGGAGTGCAAGCTGCGCGGCAATAACTGCGTGATGGTCGTTCACGGCACGCCCTGCCTCGGCCCGGTGACCCACGCCGGCTGCGGCGCTTTGTGCCCATCGTTCAATCGCGGCTGTTACGGCTGTTTCGGGCCGATGGAGTCGGCCAACCCCCGAGCGCTGAGTGCCTGGATGCGCACGCTCGATCTGGACGATGCCGACCTGGTTCGCGTGTACCGGACTTTCAACGCGGGCGCGCCGGAATTCCAACGCGAAAGCGAGCGTCATGGCCGATCCGCTTGACCGCCCTCGCAGCCGCCGGATCAGCACGGCGGCCCTCGCCCGCGTCGAGGGTGAAGGGGGGATGAGCGTTCGCATCCGCGACCGCGAGGTGCTCGACGTGCAACTGCGGATCTACGAGCCGCCGCGCTTCTTCGAGGGAATCCTCCAGGGACGCCACTTCACTGAGGTTCCGGACATCACGGCGCGCATCTGCGGTATCTGCCCGGTCGCCTACCAGACGAGCTCCTGCCTCGCGATGGAGCAGGCGTGCGGGGTCACGGTGGACGGACCGATCCGCGAGCTGCGTCGGCTCATGTATTGCGGAGAATGGATCGAGAGCCATGCGCTGCACCTCTATCTCCTGCACGCTCCCGATTTCCTCGGCTACGAGAGTGCGATCCACATGGCCGCCGACCATCCCGCGCTGGTCGAGCGCGGTCTGGCCACGCGTAAAGCGGGCAACAGCCTGCTGACCGCGCTCGGCGGTCGGGCCGAGCACCCCGTCAACCCGCGGACCGGCGGCTTCTACCGCGCGCTCTCCCCGGCCGAGCTCGAACCTCTGGTGGAGCCACTGCAGCGTGCGCTCGAGGCGACGCTCGAGACGATCGCGCTGTTGGGCACGCTCGACATGCCCGATTTCGAGCGTGACTACGAGTTCGTGGCCCTGCGCGATGACGACGGGCGCTACCCGATCGACCGTGGGCGGATCGTCTCCAGCAGCGGTCTGGACATTCCCGCCGAGGACTTCGACGAGCACTTTGTCGAGGAGCACGTGGCCCACTCCAATGCCCTGCACTGCCGCCTGCGCGATGGCGGCTCGTACATGGTCGGACCAATGGCGCGCTACAGCCTCGCCTTCGACACGCTGTCACCACTGGCGCGCGACGCCGCCCTCCAAGCCGGACTCGAGCGCTCATGCCGCAATCCGTTCCAGAGCATCATCGTGCGTGGAGTGGAGCTGCTCTACGCGATTGAAGAGGCCCTTCGCCTGATCGAGTCCTACGAGCCGCCCGATCCTCCAGCGCTCGCGCTGACACCGCGCGACGCGGTCGGGTGCGGCGTCAGCGAGGCCCCGCGGGGAATCCTCTGGCATCGGTATCAGATCGATTCTGCCGGCGCGATTCGCAACGCCCGGATCATCCCGCCGACATCCCAGAATCAGCGCGCGATCGAGGAGGATCTGCGCGGGTTCGTCGCCGGCCACCTGGATCTCGCCGACGACGACCTCCAGTGGCAGTGCGAGCAGGCGATTCGCAACTACGACCCGTGCATCTCCTGTGCGACGCACTTCCTCAAGCTCGATGTGGAGCGGACCTGCACCCAATGCGACCCTGGCCCTACGCGGCCGCGTCGTCCCTGATCACCTGGCGTAGGAGATCACCCAGCTGACGTTGCTGGTCGGGGGAGAGACGCTCAAAGCCCCGGGTCGGTCGCCCCATGCGGGCCAGCATCCGTTCGCGCAGCCGCCGTCCGGCGGCGGTCAGGACGACGTGCTTCACGCGCCGGTCTTCAGAGCTCGGCTGGCGGGCGACGAGTCCCCGCGCCTCGAGTCGGTCAATGAGGCCGGTGACGTTCGAGTTGTCGCACGCGAGGAGCGCGGCGAGCTCGGTCATCGGCAAGGGCGAATCCAGTTGAAGCAGGGCTCCGGCCTGCGCCGGGTGAAGGTCAAGCGCGGCGGCGGCGATGAGAAATCGCCGCCGATGCTGTCCAAAGAGGGTGCGGAACAGTTCCCAGACCTCAGCCGGCGACTGCACCGGGCTGATGTCCACCGTCGTCTCCACGCCAACCATTCTATTGAGATCATCGATTGTTGACAACCTCAACCTTTTGCTAGATTGGCAATCGTGAGCGCACAGGCAGCGATTGAGGTAGAGAACCTGGTGCGGGAGTTTCGCAAGGGACCGCGTGCCGTCGACGGGATCGATCTTGCTGTGGCGCCGGGGGAGATCTACGGCTTTCTCGGACCCAACGGCGCCGGCAAGTCGACG
This sequence comes from uncultured Solirubrobacterales bacterium, assembly GCA_963850335.1. Classification (GTDB taxonomy): domain Bacteria; phylum Actinomycetota; class Thermoleophilia; order Solirubrobacterales; family Solirubrobacteraceae; genus Palsa-465. The sequence continues at coordinate 14,482 of CAWKKY010000011.1, forward strand.
ACCGTATTGATGTTGACGACGCTGCTCCCGCCGACGAGCGGACGCGCGACGGTCGGTGGGTACGACATCGTGCGTCAGGGCGCGCAGGTCCGCGCGACCATCGGCGCGGCGTTGCAGGAGGCCGCTCTCGACGCGATCCTCACCGGGCGTGAACATCTCGTCCTCCAGGCCACCCTGCAGGGTCTCCCGGGAGCCGAGCGGCGCCGGCGGGCCCAGGAACTGCTCGAACGGGTCGGGCTGACCGAAGCCGCCGACCGGCGCGTCGGCGGCTACTCGGGCGGGATGAAGCGCCGACTGGATCTCGCTCTGGCCCTCGTGCACGCCCCGAGGATCCTGTTCCTCGATGAGCCGACCACGGGTCTCGACGTGCAGAGCCGGACCGCACTCTGGGAAGAGGTGGCGCGGCTCGCCCATGATGAGGGCATGACCGTCTTCCTGACCACCCAGTATCTCGAGGAAGCCGACATCCTGGCCGATCGCATCGGGATCATCGACCACGGATCGATCGTGGCCGAAGGCACGCCCACCGAGCTCAAGGCCGAGATCGGCAGCCCGAGCGTCGAGGTGACGCCGGCCGATCCCGACGTCGGCGATCGGCTCGGCGAGCTACTGGCGGACTTCGGCGAGACGCGGCGCAACGGCCAAGGGAGCGTCACCGTGCAGCTCCCAGGCGGCGAGGCCGAACTGGCGGAGGTCGTTCGCATCCTCGATCGCGCCGAGCTTCACGTCCAGACCCTGCAGCTTCACCAGCCCTCGCTCGACGACGTGTTCCTGGCAAAGACCGGGCGTAAGCTGGAGGGGTCCGGAGGCGCGCCCGTAGCCGAGCCCGAGGAGCCATCGACCGGGCGCGGCCGGAGGCGACGTGGCCGTTGAGGTGGCTGGCAGCGCGTCCGGCGTGAGCGCGGCGCGCGGGGCGAGCTTTGCCGAGCAGTGCATCGCCCTCGGCCGGCGTGCGGTGCTCCGCACGGTGCGCCAGCGCGGTCTCGTGATCTTCCCGATGGTGTTCCCGTTGATCCTCTTTGCGATCAACGGCTCGGCGCTGAGTCCGGCGACGCGCATCCCGGGATTTCCGACCGACAACTACCGCGATTTCCTGATCGCGATGCCCTTCATCCAGGGAGCAATGTTCGTGTCGATCACGGCCGGCGTCGATCTCGCCCGCGACATCGAGAGCGGCTTCCTCAACCGGCTGGCGATGACGCCGCTGCACGGCGACGCGCTGCTCATCGGCCAGCTCGGGGGCGCGCTCGTGGTCGGCGTGATCCAGGCGGTCATCTACCTGCTCTTCGGGCTCGCCACGGGTGTCACGCTCGTCAGTGGCGTCGGGGGCGCGCTCGTGCTCCTCGCCCTCTCGATCCTGATCTCGTTCGCGTTCGCGGGTCTTGGCGAATTCCTGGCACTGCGCTTCGGCACCGGTGAGGCCGTCCAGGGGATCTTCCCCTTGCTGTTCGTGACGCTGTTCCTCAGCTCGTCGAGTCTGCCGCGCAACCTGATCAAGGCCAGCTGGTTCCGGGATGTCGCAACGTACAACCCCATTTCGTATCTCCTCGAGGGGCTTCGGAGCCTGGTCATCACCGGGTGGGACTTCCGGGCGCTCGCGCTGGGGTTCGGGTTCGCGATCGCGCTTCTGGCGGTCTCGCTGGGGCTCTCGCGATCCGCGATGAAGACGAGGCTGGCGCGGAGATGAGGCGCTTTCTCAGCGTCGTCCAGGGTGTCGCCTGGCGCTCGATCCACAACACGATCGTCAACCCGGCGATCCTCGTTCCCTCGATCGTGTTTCCGCTGTTCTTCCTGATCGCATTCGCCGGTGGTCTGTCGCGCATCAGCGACGTGCCGAACTTCCACTATCCACCCGGCTACACGTCGTTTCAGTTCGTGTTCGTCTTCCTGCAGTCGGCGGCGTTTGGCGGCGTCTTCACCGGGTTTGCGGTTGCCCGAGACTTCGACTCGGGCTTCGCCCGCCGGCTGATGCTCAGTGCGCCGCGGCGGGGAGGCATCATCGTCGGCTACACGGTCGGGGCGCTCCTGCGCTGGCTGCTCACCGGCACCGTCGTGACCATCGCCGCCCTCATCGCCGGGATGAATGTCGACGGCAGCGGCGTCCAGCTCGTCGGCCTCCTGATGCTCGGCGTCGGGCTCAATCTCGTCGCCGCGCTCTGGGCCTGCGGGTTGGCGATGTTCCTACGGACCGAACAGGCCGGAGCCCTCATTCAGATGCCGGTGTTCGTGCTCTTGTTCCTGGCTCCCGTCTACGTCCCGGTGTCCTTGCTCACAGGTTGGATTCACACCGTCGCGCGCTTCAATCCGGTGACCCCGGTGCTCGAGGCCGGCCGCGGCCTGCTGGCGGGATCGCCGGTCAGGGTCGCGATCGCGTTCGGCGGACTGGCCGTAGCGGGGATCGTCCTCGCCGTCTTCGCCCGGCGCGGACTGATGGCCGCCGAACGCGCCGGCTGAGGCCAGAGCGGCTCCCGGCCGACGCTACGTCTCCTCCGAGGGGCGGGGGACGATCACGACTGCAGACCCAGCGTCGGCCACCAGTGTCTCGCCGACGCCGCCGGTCACCACACGGGCGAGCACGCCCCACCGGCGCGAACCCACGACGATCAGGTCCACGTCGTCGGACAGGCTCCGAAGCTCATGGCCCGGATCGCCGAGCACGCTGGCGATTTCCGTGGGCACCTCGAGCCCCGCCGCCTGCTGCTCAAGCTCGCTCTGCGCTTGGGAGCGCTCGGACTCCAAGCCCGCCTCGTACTCGGGAAGCGCGGTCGGCGCGAGCCCGGTGAACATCGGGTAACGGTTGTCGATCACGCGCCTGATCACGAGCGTCCCGCTCGCGGCGCGGCATAGCTGGATCGCGACGTCGCGCGCGACCTCCGCCTCGGGGCCCCCGTCGTCGCCGAGCCCGACGCGAGTCAGCCCAAAACTGCCCGTGCGCGAGCCGCGCGGCGCGAGCGCGAGTGCAAACGGCATGTCGTGGAGCAGCTGCCGGCCGCGTCGGCCGATGCGAGCGCGACCGGAAGGCGCGTCCGGCGAGGACCCGATAACGACCATGTCCACATGCGTCTCCTGCGCGAAGTGCATGAGCGCCCGGGACACCGACAAGTCCGCGATCGAGTGAATGTTCGCGTTCGGCGCCAACTCGTCGCGATCGCGCCGCAGACTCTCGTCGGCCTGCTTGCGCAGGGTGGCGCGGTCGTCCGTCCCGGCCGTGGGAAAGAGGGTCGTCGGAAACACGTTGACAAGTGACAGCCCAGCGCCCGTCATGGAGGCCAGGCCCGCGGCGAGGGCGACCGCGTCCCTGCCTTCGTCGGAGCCGTCGGCACCGGCGGCTATGTGGGTGAGTCGCATCATCTCGCGGACACTAACCGGTGGGCGCAATGCGATCGTGTTCCACGCGGCACCCGAGTGACCAGGACCCGCGCGGGTCCCTGTGAACACGGGACGGTGCACCCTTGCGCAACAGGAGAAATCGCGTTACGATATCGTGCAACGATACACACCAAACCCACGCGTTGGTGCGTCAGAGACGGGTGGCTCGGCGATCAGCAGGTCGCCGGGCACGGTTGTTCGAGGAAGGAAGGGAACATGAGTGGTCACGCATCCACCGTCGGGAAGCCCTCGGTTCAGGCTGAGATCCCACGGTCGCGGTTTGCACAGGGCATGGCCAGGTATCCGGCCAACATGGAGGAACTTCGCCTCGGCCGGTTCAGTGACGGTCAGCGGGCATGTCAGGTTCACGAGCCGTTGCACCGCGGGCGCTTCAGCGAAGGTCAGGAACGGCTCAGCGGCGACGACCCCGAGAAGCACATCCGGCGGCGCTTCAGCGAGGGTGTCGAGACGAGGAATCGGACGAACTAGCAGCCACTCCTGTCGAGTCTGCGGTTCGCCGCGCAGCGGGATGGGGCGTCTCACCGTCGGCGTGCTCGAGTGCGGCCCAGAGCGTGCGCATCGTGGGGGCAAGGTGAGCGAGTTCCTGGAGATGCGCTTCCGCAAGCTCGTCCAGCTTGTCGGCCCCCTCCGGGGTGAGCGTGACGCGCACGACGCTCTTGTGCGTGGGGTCGGGGCTGCGCTTGATCAGTCCGTCCCCGACAGCGCGGTCGACCAGCCCCACCACGCTGTGGTGGCGCAGCACGAGGTAGTCGGCGATGTCGCCGATCGTCGGGCCGGCCGGATCGGGATGGCCCCTGACCGCCAGCAGTAACTGATGCTTCGCGGGCGTCAGGCCCGCGTCGTGAGCTTGCTTCTCTGACCAGCGGAGGAAGCGTCGCAGTCCGGTGCGCAGCTCGAGGAGGTGCTCGAAGTCGGATTGGTCGAGCGGCATATCGTGATACGAGATCCTAGCCGGCGCCGGGGTGGCGCAGCCGACGCGCGTCGGGCGCTTCCGACAGCGCCGTCGAGCGGTACCGTCGTCCCGATGGCCGATCATGAACCGCCACAGCCGACGTCCTACGAAGCCTCGCGAGCCGAGTGCGACCGCTCGGACGAGCGCGACCCGTTCATCGAACACGTTCCGTGTGAGGTGAGCCCGGGTGTGTGGAAGGTCACGAGCCGCCTGCGTGCCGATTGGCGCCGTCTCAGCACGAGCGACCGCTTGGATGACCCGGGTGGCAGCCCTGTTGGTCACCGAGGAGGATCTGAAGTCCGAGACGTACGGCGGGTACTCGCTCTCGTTCGTCCTCGATGACATCGGCACCAAGCTGACGCCGTTCGTCCTAGCGGCGCGAGGGGCCGTCTCGCCTCAGTCGCCGGCTCAGCGCTGGACGAGCCGATACACCGGGCCGCCAAGCGAGACGGCGTAGATGTGCCCGGCGGCGTCCTGCCCGAACGCGGACAGGCCGCTGACCGATAGGCCGGTGGCGTGGTTCTGACGAGCGTGGCCGGCGCTCAGCACGACGGAGTTGATCTGCGCCTTGCAGTTGTCGCCGAACAGGTACCGGCCGTAGAGCTTGTGCAGCGCGGGGTCGCGGACGACGTAGCCGCCGATGATCGCGCAGTACCCGTCGCTGTGGCGGGCGACAACTGCCGGTCTCACCGCCTTGGGTGCGGAGCCCGATTTGTACCGGCGGTCGCCTTCGAAGATGCTCCATCCGTAGTTGGCCCCGGCGCTGTGACCGCGGCGGGCGAAGTCGATCTCCTCCTCGGTGTCCTGGCCGACGTCACCGATGATCAGGTCGCCCGTCCGGCGATCAAACGCGAAGCGCCACGGATTGCGCAGGCCGTAGGCCCAGATCTCTGGACGGGAGCCGCTGCCCGACCGGAATGGGTTGCCTGCCGGGATCGCGTAGCCCCCGCCGGGGCGCGGCGCGATCCGCAGCACCTTGGCCAACAGCACCCGGGTGTTCTGTCCATAGTTGTGCGGATCGCCCTCACTGCCTCCGTCTCCGACGCCGACGTACAGATCGCCGTCAGGACCGAACTGCAGCTGGCCGCCGTTGTGGTTGGTCTCCGCGTGGTGGTTGATCGTCAGCACGGTGCGGGCGCTGGCCGGGTCGGCCACGTTCGGATCGCCATGCGAGCGCCGGTACTGAACGATCCGGATGTTGTTCGAGGCGTCGGTGTAGTAGACGTAGAACCGACCGCTCGCCTGGTAATCGGGCGCAAACGCCACCGACAGCAGGCCCTGCTCGCCGCCTCCGGAGTTGACCTTGCCGGTGATGTCGAGGAACGGGCGAGCCCGGCGATGTCCCCGCAGGAGCACGATGATCCGCCCGGCCCGCTCGACGACGAACACGCGACTGGAGTCGCCCGGCGCCGCGCCGAGGTAGACCGGCTGGCTGAAGACGCCGATGCGCTGCAGGCCGATTCCGCCTGCGCGGGCCTGCGGTGTGACCGTGGCAGCACCCGACGGCGTCGACGATCCACACGCGGCGACGACCCCGCCGGCGGCGATCGCAGTGAGTACTCCGGCCAGCGGTCCCCGAACGTTCACGACGCTCAACGGTACCCGCTGGCGATGTTCACCCCGCTCTGCTCAGCGGCGCCACCATGCGCTTGACGGCCGCCGCGCACTCCCGCGAGACTAGATCCATGGCCGCAGAACCGCCGGTCGTCGTGGTCAGCGGCCACATGGTCGACGCGCCCGATCGCCGGAGACCCAGATTCCCCCCCGACCAGGTTGCGCGGGTGACGTCGGAGATCCGGCAGGCACTCGAGCGGTGGGGGGTGGGTCCCGCCACGACCGTCGTCACGGGCGGGGCGCGCGGGGCCGACATCATCGCCGCCGAGCAGGCGCTTGAGCTCGGCGCTCGGCTTCATCTGTGTCTGGCGCTCGAGGCCGACGAATTCGAGCGCCGGTCGGTCGCTCTGCCCGGCACGGATTGGAGCGCCCGGTTCCGCGCCGTGCTCGCCCGCGCCACTGCCGAGGTCGTCATAAGTGCAACCGGGTCGCCTATGCCGTCGGGACTTGTGTTCGAGCGGGCCAACCGGCGGATCCTCGAGCTTGGGCGCTCGCTCGCCGCTGGGGCACCACAGGCGCTGATCGTCTGGAACGGTCAGGCGAGCGGCGAACGCGGCGGCACCCAGGATTTCGTGGCGCGGCTCGGCGCGGTTGATGATGACCGGATCGCGGTGGTCGATCCGACGCGGCGCATCTACGAGCGCCGCCAGCTGGCCGACGGACCAAAGAAGTTGCTCGCCCTCGACGGTGGCGGCATCCGAGGGATCCTGAGCGTCGAGGTTCTCGCCGCAATCGAGTCACAGCTGCGCGCGCGTTACGGACCGGAGACGCGGCTCGGCGACTATTTCGACTACGTCGGGGGGACGAGCGCCGGCGCGATCATGGCCGCTGCAATCGCGGCCGGGAAAACGGTGGGGGAGATGCGCGAGTCCTATGCCCGCCTCGCCGCGAACGTGTTTCAGCGGCAGGGCATGCGCGTGCGTCTCGGATCGCGATACCGCGACGCGCCCCTGACCGCGGAGCTCGACCGAGTGCTCGGCGAGGGACGAACGCTCGGCGATCCCGAGCTGCTCAGCCTCCTGCTCATCGTCCTCCACAACGCGGTCACCGACTCGGCGTGGCCACTCAGCAACTGCACCGGGGCGACGTTCAACCGCGCGAACCGGCTGCTCACCCGCGACCGCAACCTCGACCTGCCGCTGACGACGCTCGTCCGTGGCAGTACGGCGGCACCGTTCTACTTTCCGCCCCAGGAGATCACGGTCGGCACGCACCGGTTTCGGTTTCGCGACGGCGGGGTCACGCCGTTCACGAACCCGGCGCTGCTGCTCGCCCTCATGGCGACGCTGCCGGAGTACGGCCTCGCCTGGCCGACCGGTGAGGACGTGCTCCTCGTCGTCTCGATCGGAACCGGGTCGGCGCCGGCGATTCACCGCGGCGGGATCGGTGGCTCGATCGACGCGATCGTCGACGCCAAGAACCTCGTCAGCTCGGTGATGAACGGCTCCTCCATCGGACAGGATCTCGTCTGCCGCGCCCTCGGGCGCACACGCTTCGGTGCTGAGATCGACGCGGAGTTCGGCAGTCGCATCAACGCGGCTGGAGTCGGCGGACGGAGCCTGTTCTCCTACGTCCGATATGACGCGGACCTGTCCGACGCGAGTCTGGCGAGCGCCGGTATCCGCATGCCGCAGGCTCAGCAGCGGGTGCGCAAGCTCGACTCGGTCGAGGCGATGGACGATCTGCAGACGGTCGGGCAGCGCCTCGCGGCAAGCGTCGACGTCACGACTCACTTTGCCGGTTTCCTGTGACCGCGTCGCGGCGCGCGCCCCGATTCGATCAGTCGTCGATCGCCTTCACGGCGATCTGCCTCGGCTACTTCGCGATCATCCTCGACGGCAGCGTGCTCAACGTCGCGATCCCCGCGATTCGCGCCGACCTGCACGCATCGCTGGCGAGCGCTCAATGGGTGCTGAACGCCTACACGCTGACCCTCGCCGGGCTCCTGCTCACCGCGGGAGCACTCGGCGATCGCATCGGGCTGCGGCGCATGCTGCTGCTCGGCACCGTCGTCTTCACCGCGGCCTCGGCAGCCTGTGCGGCGGCGCCCTCGGTTCCGGTGCTCATCGCCGCGCGGGTGGTTCAGGGGCTCGGGGCGGCGGCGCTGCTCCCGGCGACGTTGGCGCTCATCCCGTACCTGTTCCAGGACGCCGCCCGGCGCGGGCGAGCGACGGTCGTGTGGGTCGGAATCGGTGCCGGGGCGGTCGCTCTCGGCCCGCTCGTCGGCGGCCTGCTGATCGACGGGTTCGGCTGGCGCAGCGTGTTCATCATCAACGTGCCGGTCGGGATCGTGAGCGTGCTGCTCGGTCGGATCAGCATCGTCGAGACCCCGCGCCACGAACGGGCGGTCGATCGGCTCGGCCAGGCGCTGGCGATCCTCACGCTCGTGCTCGTGACCGGCGGCGTCATCCGCGGCGGCGAAGCGGGCTGGAGTTCCGGGGTGACGATCGCCCTGCTCGTCTGCGGAGTTCTCCTGGGCGCCGGGTTCGTCGCCTGGGAGCGACGGGTCAGCGAGCCGATGCTTCCACCGGCGTTCTTCGACAACCGGGTCCGCACGGTCGCTGTCGTCTCCGCTTCCCTGATGGGCTTCCTGTTCTACGGCACGCTCTTCCTGATGTCGCTGTACTTCCAGGAGCTGCGGGGCTGGACGCCGGGCTCAACCGGCATCGCTCTGCTCCCGCTGACCGTCGGCACGCTCACCGGACCGTTTGTCATCTACCGTCCGCTGGCGCGACGGTTCGGCCACCGGGTGATGCTCGTCACCGGGTTCGTGTGCTGTGCCCTCGGGGTCGCGGTGCTCGCCTGGACCGACGCGCACACCGCATACGTCCAACTCGCGCTCGGCCTGCTGTTGATCGGGATCGCGAGCACGGTGTCGTTCTCCGCGCTCACCACGTTGCTGCTCGAGAGCGTGTCCGCCACCCAGTCCGGCCTCGCGTCCGGCGTCCAGAACACGACCCGTCAGGCGGGGGCGCTGATGGCGGTCTCGATTATCGGCGCCGTTCTCAACGCGGCCGGGTTCGCCTCCCGGCTCTCGACGGCGTTCGCCGTCCTCGGCGTCGCGGTGCTGCTGGCGATCGGGATCTCCGCGTTGTCGCTCGGGGGCGGCTACCGCGCCACGCGGGCGTGAACCGCGGTGAACGCGATGGTCTGCGTCCACCACCTTGGATCGGCGCTGTGGCTGAGGAACGCCTCGATCGATCGCTGATCGACGGCGCCGGATTCGACGAGCCGGCCCCGAAGCTCGACGATCGTGGCCTCCCAGTAGGCGGCCCAAGGGGACCCGCCGTTGTAGAGCGCGGTCTCGGCGGTGGCGCCGATCTGCTCGAGGCCGAGGCTCGCCAGCAGGGAGGGGAGACGCCGCCCGATCATGTAGTCGATGCCCTGGGCGCGGGACCACTCCAGCCAGGCCGACCAGAACGTCCGGATCTCGGGCGGCTCCGCGATCGTGACCGGGAGGAAGTCGGGCTCGATCAGCAGGATCGCGCCGCCCGGTGCCGTGCTCGCGGCGAGGTTCTCGATCGCAGCGCGCGCGTCGGCGACGTGGTGCAGCACGGCGCGGGCCGTGACCACATCGAACCTGCTCGGCGCGACCGGGCCGGCGAGAATGTCTCCCTGGCGGAACTCAACGTTCGACGCCCGGGGATCGACGAGCGACAGGTCGAGATCGAGCGCGACGACGCTGCCGCCGGGCGCCGTCTGCTCACCAAGCCACACCGCGATCGAGCCGTTGCCGCAACCCGCCTCGAGCGCACGCGTGCCCGGTCCCACGCCGAGCGATGTGAGATGGCGCCGGTGCATCGGATCGAGCAGCTCGGACATCAGCGCCAGCCGTTCACGCTCGCCCGCCTTGTGATGATCGAGGATGTAATCCGGCATGCCGCTCGCCGCTCGGAGGACCCGACGTACGAAGCCTATCTGGGCGGATGTTCGGAGATTTGGCCTCCGGAGCGATGATTGAGTATCGGCATCGAGCAGGAGTCACCCGGCGGGGATCCGGTCGTCGCCATCTATCCCGTGGCGTTGCCACAGGTCTACGGCTACCTGTTGCCCCGCTGCGGCAGCGTTGTGGTCGCCGAGGACCTGACCGCGGAGACGTTCACGGCCGCGGTGGCGGCGGTCCGACAGGGTCAGGTGGCCGACGTCACGGTGGCGTGGCTCATCGCCGTCGCCCGTCACAAGCTCGTCGACCATTGGCGTCGCGTCGCGCGTGAGCGGCGCGGACTCGCGGCCGTCGAGCGTGAGCATGAGGAGACCGAGGACCCGTGGGACGAGGTGCTCGATCTCGAGGCGGCACATGCTGCGCTCCTCCGGATCTCGGTACCGCAGCGGCTGGCGCTGACGCTGCGCTATCTCGACGGGTTGTCGGTGATGGAGGTCGCCGAGCATCTCGGGCGCAGCGTCCACGCGACCGAGACACTGCTCGTGCGGGCGCGGGCCGCCCTGCGACGGGTCTATCGAGAGGAGGAGCCACGATGAGCGATCCGCTCGAGCGCCTGCGGGTGCCGATCGTGCCGGTCGAGCCGGCCCCGGAGTTCGCCGCGTCGCTGCTGCGGCGGCTTCAGGGCGTCGATGTCCCGCTCGCGCGTGACTCGGCGACCGTTCGCTACTTCGTCACCGACCTCGAGGCCGCGGTGGCGTTCTACCGCGACGCCCTCGATTTCGAGCTCGAGCTCTGGCCGGCGCCGACGTTCGCGATGCTCTACCGCGGTGATCTGCGGCTGCTCCTGTCCGTCCCGGGGGACCCCCACGCACTTCCGGACGGCACGCTGCCCCGGCCGGGCGGCGACAACCGCATCTCGCTCCGCGTCGATGACCTCGCGAGCGCCGTCGGCACGTTGCGCCGCCGCGGCGTGCGGTTCCGCACTGAGGTGGCGGCCGGCGTCTCGGTCGAGACAGTGCTGTTCGAGGACCCGGCAGGCAACCCGATCGAAATGTTCCAGCCGCGCGGCGGTTACCACGAACGATCTCTCCAGGAGGAGGAGCAGTGATCACTGAACTGCACACCGTTGCCCTGTACGTCACCGACCAGGATCGAGCGAAGGACTTCTACGTCGACACGCTCGGGTTCGAGCTCCACGCCGACCAGCCGGGCATGGGCTCGATCGGACGCTGGATCGAGGTCGCGCCCGCGGGCGCGCAGACCTCGTTCATGCTCGCCGACGCCGCCGGCTGGCACCAGGAGGACCGGGTCGGACGCTCCGCCGACGTGACGCTGCGCTGCGACGACGTCGACGCACTGCACCGCGATCTCGTCGCGCAGGCGGTGCCGGTGACCGAACCGCAAACGCAGCGCTTTGGCACCTTCATCGACGTCACCGACCCGGACGGCCACCAGCTACGCATCGTCGGCAGCCGCGGGAGGACGCTCTCGGAGGACTGAGGTGATCGACGGCGGGAGCGCCGCGGGCGGATCGGCTCACGGGGACTGAGCGGGCAGATCGCGGGTCCCCGGGTCCGCGACCACGATCTCCCGCGCGCTGCCCTCTACGCCGACGCGTGGGAGTTTGTGTACCCCAGGCGACAGCAGATTCCCGCGCGGCCGGGCGCCCGCGATCGCGTGGGAGTTCGTGGTCGCCAGGACCAGGACGATCTCCCACGCGGTACGGCCCGCGGGATAGCTCGCATAACCCACACGGGCTACCGCGCCCGGACCCGCGACGAACCGCGAGCCCGCATGGCGATCATCGGGGAGCGGGTTCCGTCAGTCGCTCACGCCGCGGCCGAACGACGCGAGCGGTGCAGGACCTCGTGAACCGTGAGCAGGACGTAGCGCTCGCCGTGGAGCTGGATCGCCTGGAACCGACCCCGGATCTGGACCTCGTCGCCATCCTTCGCCAGCAGCGTCAGCTCGCCGATCTCCGCTCGACCGGTCGTCGCAGTTCGTTGGACGATCGCGTTGCGCCGGTCCATTTCACGCCACAGGGGGAGCTCCTCGACTCGCCGCCCGCGGACCTCGTCGGCCCGGTACCCGGTCAACTCGGCGCCGGCGTCGTTGAGCTCGCAGATCAACCCGTCACGCACCCGGGTGAGCGCGATCGGTTCGCCGCTCGCGTGGAAGATCGCGGCGAGCAGCGCTTCGGTCTGCTGCACGACGTACTCGGGCCGGGGCCCCTCGATGCGCCGCAGGATCTCTCGCATTCCGGGGATCCGTGAGTCGTTGCGCGTCGGGGCTCGGCCGAGGAGCTCCATCACCCGGTCGCGTCGGTCGATCACCTCCCGGCTCGACTCGTATAGCCGGACACCGAGCTCCGTCGGTCGCACGCCGCGTCCGCTGCGCACGAGCAGCTTGGCACCGGCGATGGCCTCGAGTTGGCGGATCCGTTTCGCCGCCGCCGCGCTGGAGATGTGAAGCACTTCGGCCGCCCGCGCCATGCTCCCGTAGTCCACGGCGAGCACGAAGGTCTCGAGTTCGGACAGCTCTGGTGAGCGTATTGGGTCCCGGTCACCCATGACGGGCATCGTAGCCGTCTTGAGAGGGCTCTCAGGCGGAGTGGAAACCTGAGGTTTCCACAGCGGGCAGCATTTCGGGCTGCCTCAATACGGCCGCTCCGCCGATCATTAAGGGTGCCCACATAGCCGAGCGGCTGACCCCCCCACTAGTCACAAACTGCTCGGCGCCCTGACCCCCTGCGAGCCGCCGCCGTCCCGACCTGGGACGGCGGCGTCTTGCCGCCCGCGGCGCCCTTGGCGGGTCGCGGTCAGGTGTCTGGGGCGTCCGGCCACGCCCGGATCGCCGCGACGATCTCCTCCGGCGCGTCCTCCTGGATGTAGTGGCCCGCGCCCTCGAGCACCACCGTTCGGTGGTTGGGGAAAAGGTGCTCCCAACGCTCCCGCTCCCGCCCCCGGAAGGCGATGTCGGATGTCGGCCACGTGAGCAGCGCCGGGCGGTCTGCCACGCTCGGCAGCCGACGTTCGATCTCCGCCAGGAAGGGGCGGCTGACGAGGATCTCCCGGGGGAAGACGTAGGTGGGTCGGCGCGACTCCGGGGTGGGGAACGGTCCGCGGTAGGCCTCCATGACCGCCGGCGAGAGTTTCCGCCGCCGCACACCGCCCGGGATGATCTTCTCGACGAATGCGTTGCGCTGGAGGATCAGTCGGCGCCCGACCGGTCCTCCGAGGATGCGGGAGAACAGCTGCGTGCCGGGATCCGATTTCGGCCACGCCCAGGTGTTGCCGATGACGAATCCCGAGAAGCGCTCCGGATGGCGGGTGGCGACCGCGAACCCGATCGGGCCGCCCCAGTCCTGGACCATCATGGTCACGTTCGTGAGGTCAAGCGTCAGCAGCCACTGCTCGATCACCCCGGCGTGCTCGGCGGGTGTGAACCCGTAACCGGGTGCCGCCCGCGAGAGCCCGAACCCCGGGTAGTCCGGAGCGATGCACCGGTAGCGGTCGCGCAGCCCGAGAATGATCTCGCGATACAGGAACGACCAGGTCGGGTTGCCATGGAGCAGCAGCAGCGTCGGGCCCTGCCCCTCATCCACGTAGTGCACGGACGCGCCGTTGATCTCCACATTGCGATCCGCGAACGGATACAGCTCATCGGCAACCCAGATGGGGCGGCCGGGCTGCGGGATGGCCGTCACCTGCGCCCGCTAACCGTGCATGCCGGGGCGCAGCTCACACTCATGGGCGCTTAAGGCTACTCCCCACCCGGCCGCGCGGATCGTGCTCACCCGACCCCGCGCTGAACGCACAGCCGCTGGAGCCATTCCATCGCGTCGCTCGGGCGATCCGGCAGCGCATCGAGCGCGTTCGCCGCGTGACGCAGATCGTCGATCGTCACGTTCCGCGCCTCGAGCGCAAACCGCCCGAGCCACCGGACCGCCGCTCGCTCGTACCGGTCCGGATCGCCGCCCCGGAGCACGAGACAGATGCGCAGGGCGTCATCGAGCGCGATCCGCGGCAACTCGAGGGCCGCGGCGGTGACGAGCGCCTCGTTGCCGGTGGACAACGCCCGGCGAAACCGGGCGTAGGGGTTGCCGTCGCTCGTCATCGAACATATGTTCGCATTAACCGCCGACGGATGACACCCCCGCGCAGTCCACCACGACGCAACCGGAATGACGCGCCAAATCGCCCACGGCAGCGGCACCGGGGCGAAAAACTCCCGCGCTCGCTGGTCCTCAGCCGACCGGCGACTGTCCGAGCGTCCGGGCCGTATTCGACTTCGGCACCTCCGACTGCTCCGGAGCGGTCCGGAGCAGGTGGTCGCCGAGCGTCGAGGTGACGCCGAACCAGTAGTGCTCGTTCTTGTAGTGGTGCAGCCGGTGCCCACGCCAGATCGAGCGGTAGTAGCGCCCGTGGGGCCGGTACGGGGTGTGGATCAGGAAGTGGCACCACTCGTAGGCGCTGAGGACGCAGTAGCTGACGAGCAGGCCGGTCGCGGCGTGGGCGATCCGGTCGCCCCCGAGCACCAGGTGAATCGGGAACGACAGCGCCCACACGACGATGGCGATCAGCGGCAGGAAGATGAACATCGCGTACACCGGCACGAGCACGCCGTCGAGCTCGGCCGGCGCCATGTGGTGCGCTCGGTGCTCGCGCGCCGCGAGCAGGTCGTGACGATGGCCGGCGATCGAGATCGGCTTGGCGTGCAGCAGGTACACGTGGATCGCCCATTCGGCGACTGGCGTCAACGCGACCACGCCGATGGCGACCACCAGATCCCGCCAGTCCCACGACCCGAGAAGGACCCGCAGGACGACGGCGCCGAGGATCCCGAGCCCGAGCAGCGGCGGCGTTCGGCGCCGCACGAAGTTCCGCCAGCAGTCGGCGAGCGTGAGCACGCTCGGATCGCGGCGAGCGACCGCATGCGCGGGCGCGGTCAGGGCATCGTCAGAACCGCCGTTGGGACCGCCGTCAGAACCGCCGTTGGGACCGCCGCCGGAACCGCTCACCTCGGACGCAGACATCGCCCGCAAACAGTAACCCGCGGACCCGAGCGCGGTCACGACCGGGCGCAGAACGCCGGACGCGGCCTCATCGCCAAGGGTCAAACCGCTCAGCGAGGGCCGCGTCCGAACGCCTGATGGCGCGCGCTACGCGTGAGTGCGCGCGTGCGTCTTCTTCACGTGACTGACGTGACGTGCCTTCCGGTGGCGATTGGCCTTCGACTTGTGGTGGGTCGACTTCGCCGACCCCTTTCCGAGCAGCGCCAATGCCTGGCGGAGCTGCTTGTCCCGTGCGGTGAGCAGCGGGCCGGTGGTCGGCGCCGGGAGGTCAAGCAGCAGCCGCAGCGGCAGTGCCTCCACCTGGGTCGCCGTCATGTCCGACCAACCGACCGCACCGCCGGCGACGACGTCGCCGACCTGCACGCCGTTGAGCGAGCTGCCGGCCAGGCCCCAACCGCTGCCGCCGAGGATCAGCGTGCGCCGATCGACGGTGAACGTGACCGGGTCAGAGCCGGTCGGGATGAGGCTCGACGGCAGTGAGCGCGTGACGCTCACGGTGACCGTGTGGGCGCTCGTATCGACTCCGGTTACCGTCCCGACCCAGGCGAACAGCTCGCGGTGGCGCGGCGGCGTCTTGGCCACGATCGATACCGCGGAGCGGCTGACGACGGCGTTGATGTCGTCGGTCGGTACGCCCGGGAACACGCCGTCAAAGGTGCTGTTCGGCACCAGGCCGCTGAGGCTGCCGGTCCGGTTGTTAATGACGAACTTCGTGTTCGAGTCGGTGCTGACGGTCACGTGCGTCGTGACCGGCGGCGTGGGGCTGTCCGACGCGGTCAGGATCGGACCGATCGGCGTCACAACCGGGCAATGGTTGCCCGCTGATACGGGGAGTACGTACGCGTTTGCGACGAACTCGTTTCTCGTCGTGTCGACGGACACGACGGTCCCGGAGACGGTGACGCACGGTCCGTGTGGTGCATTCCCCCCGGGGGCGGCCAGCGCGGTGGCTGGCGCGCAGGCCAGCGGCAGGGCCGCCAGCAAGCTGATCAAGGCACGTCTCATGCAAATCCCTTCTTGGTCCCCCCGCGCCGCATCCGTAGGCGCAGGACTGCGTGAACTCGCTGAAGGGTCTCTCGACACGGCGCGCCTAGAACCTCCGCGCGCCGCGGGTCGCCCGGACGTTTGTACGACCGCCGGGCAGGGGAGAGGGGCCGGCGATCGGCGGCGGCCGGCGCCGGCCCTCCTGGATGATCGGCACCCAGCCCCCCGACCTGAGTCGGTCGGCCACTGCAGCGGGCCGAGCGCCGCAGTACGCTCACAGCGCCAAACCGAGTGGCCACAAGGAGAGGCGTTGCGAGTACCCCGAGTCGGAAGTTCGATGCTGGATGATTGATTCCACGACCCCGCGTGCCGGATGAATCCGGATGATCGGCGCCGGATCATCGTCCTCGGGCTCGCCAATACATCCAGTATTGGCTTCGCCCTGCGTCCTTGACCGGCTTGATCGGGTGGGGCGGGTCCGATTCCCCGGCCCGCAGGCGGCCGCGGAATCAATCATCCAGTCGTGGCGTGGCTGGCCGCAACCCGGACGCTGAGATGGTCGTGAAGGCAGCGACACTCGAGACGGAGCTCATCGACGCCGTCTGTTCCCGGGTCCGGGAACGACTGCCCGATGACCAGGCTCGGCCCTGCGAATCGTTCGTCCGCCAGTACTACCAGTGGGTCCCCGCCGAGGACCTCGCCGAGCGCGATCAGCTCGACCTCTACGGGGCGGCGCTCCAGCACTACACCGAGATGCAGCGCCGCGCCGCGGGCGAGATCAAGGTCGAGGTCTACAACCCGACGTTCGAGCACCACGGCTGGTCCTCGCCCCATACGATCGTCGAGATCGTCTCCGACGACATGCCGTTCCTGGTCGACTCGGTGACGATGGAGCTCGCCCGGCAGGGGTATCCGCTCCACCTCGTCATCCACCCTGTCATCCGCGTGCGCCGCGACGCCGCGGGCAACCTCCTCGACGTGGTGGAACCGGGGGCCGAGGCGGCGGACGCGATCCCCGAGTCCGTGCTCCACGCCGAGGTGGCACGCGAGTCAGATCCGGCGCGCCAGGATCAGCTCGCCCGCGAGCGTCGAGCGTGTCCTGCGCGAGGTCCATGCCGCGGTCGCCGATTGGCACGCGATGCGCGGGCGGGCCGAGACGCTCGTCGGAGAGCTTGACGAGCAGGAGCCGCCGGGACTCGATCCCGCCGGCATCGAGGAGGCCAAGGCGTTCCTGCAGTGGCTGACTCACGATCACTTCACGTTCCTCGGGTACCGCGAGTACGAGTCCGTCTCCGACGGTGAGCAGGACGGATTGAAGGCCGTGCTCGACTCGGGGCTCGGGATCCTTCGCGGCGCGCCGGTGACGCCGTACACGAAGCTCGGCCCCCGCGCCGTCGAGCTCGCCCGCTCGCCGCACGCGCTCGTGATCACGAAGGCGAACTCGCGGGCCACGGTGCACCGCCCCGCGTACCTCGATTACATCGGCGTCAAGAAGTTCGACGCGGACGGCGCGGTCATCGGTGAGCGCCGATTCCTCGGCCTGTACACGAGCGTTGCGTACAAATCGAGCGCGCGCGAGATTCCGATCGTGCGCGGCAAGGTCGACTACGTGCTCGAGCGCGCCGGGTTCCCGCCGGACAGCCATGACTACAAGGCGCTCGTCGAGATCCTCGAGTCCTACCCGCGGGACTCCATGTTCCAGGTTGAGGGCGACGATCTGTTCGACATCGCGATCGGGATCCTCGCCCTCGGCGAGCGCCAGCGGCTGCGCCTGTTCGTGCGTCGGGATCGGCTCGATCGCTTCGTCGAGTGCCTCGTCTGCATCCCGCGGGATCGGTTCAACACCGAGAACCGTGAGCGCATCGCCCGGATCCTCACCGACACGTTCGGCGGCTCGCACATCGACTGGTTCCTCCAGCTCTCCGAGTCGGTGCTCGCGCGCGTGCACTACATCGTCCACTGTCCCGACGGCACGCCGGAGGACGTCGACCTCTCCGAGCTCGAGACGCGGCTCGTCAAGGCGACCCGGGCGTGGAACGACGACCTCCGCGCCGCGCTGATCGAGGAGCACGGCGAGGATGAGGCGGGCAAGATGTTCCGCGCCTACGAGCGTGCGTTCCCGCCTGCCTACCGCGACGAGCGGGTCGCCCGCTCGGCGGTCGCGGACATCGGCCGGATCGAGGAGCTGGGCGCCTCGACCGAGCCGATCATGAGCCTCTATCGGCCGCTCGAGGCACCTGAGGGACTCGTCCGCTGCAAGCTGTTCAGCGCCCAGGGGGTATCGCTCTCCGACGTGCTGCCGACGTTCGAGCACATGGGCGCGAAGGTCGTCGACGAGCGGCCGTACGAGATCTCGCCCGCCGGACGCACGCCCGTGTATCTCTACGACTTCGGGCTCCAGGGCGTCGCCGAGGACGTCGACCGGGTCCGCGACATCTTCCAGGAGACGTTCCTCGGCGTATGGCGCGGCGACTACGAGGACGACAGCCTCAACGGGCTTGTGCTCCGCGCCGGTCTCACGGGCCGCCAGATCGTCGTCATCCGCGCCGTCGCGAAGTACCTCCGTCAGGCGGGGATCGCATTCTCGGACGCCTACATGGAACGGACGCTGCTCGGGCAGGCGAACATCACCAAGCTGCTCGTCTCGCTGTTCACGCTCCGGCTCGACCCCGACCGTGACGATCGCGGCGCGGTCGACACCGTCGTCCGGGACATCGAGCAGCAGATCGACGCCGTCGTGAGCCTCGACGAGGACCGGATCCTGCGCGCGTTCCTCAGCGTCGTGCGCGCGATCCTGCGGACGAACTACTTCCAGCTCGGCGCCGACAACCGTCCCGTGGCGCACGTGTCATTCAAGCTCGACCCGTCGCTCATCCCGGTCCTCCCGCTGCCCAAACCGACATTCGAGATCTTCGTCTACTCACCGCGGGTCGAGGGCGTCCACCTGCGTGGGGGGAAGGTCGCCCGCGGCGGTCTGCGGTGGTCGGACCGGCGCGAGGACTTCCGCACCGAGATCCTCGGCCTGATGAAGGCGCAGATGGTCAAGAACGCGCTGATCGTCCCGGTCGGCTCCAAGGGCGGATTCGTGCTCAAGCGCCCGCCGACCGACGGCGGACGCGAGGCACTTCAGGCGGAGGCGATCGCCTGTTACCGGACCTTCCTCAGTGGGCTGCTCGACATCACCGACAACATCGTCGGCGGCGATGTCGTCCCGCCGGAGCGGGTCGTCCGCTACGACGAGGATGACCCGTATCTCGTCGTTGCCGCCGACAAGGGCACGGCGACGTTCTCCGACATTGCCAACGAGATCTCGGCCGAGTACGGGTTCTGGCTCGGTGACGCGTTCGCCTCCGGCGGCTCGCAGGGCTACGACCACAAAGCGATGGGGATCACCGCGCGGGGAGCCTGGGAGTCGGTCAAGCGCCATTTCCGCGAGCTCGGGCATCGATATCCAGCAGGAGGACTTCACGGTCGTCGGCGTCGGCGACATGTCCGGCGACGTGTTCGGCAACGGGATGCTGCTCTCGCCGCACATCAGGCTGCTCGGGGCGTTCAACCACGCCCACATCTTCCTCGACCCCGACCCCGATCCCGAGCGGAGCTTCGCGGAGCGCCGGCGCCTGTTCGGACTCCCGCGCTCGGCATGGAGCGACTACGACCCGGAGGCCATCTCCACGGGCGGGGGCGTGTACCCGCGCACCGCCAAGTCGATCCCGATCTCCGACGAGGTCCGCGACGCGTTCGCCATCGACGCGCGGGAGCTCTCGCCGGTCGAGCTGATCCGCGAGATCCTCCGCGCGCCCGTCGACCTGCTCTGGAACGGCGGCATCGGCACCTACGTCAAGGCCTCGTCGGAATCGCACGCCGACGCCGGCGACAAGACGAACGACAGCGTCCGGCTCGACGGCTCCGATCTCCAGTGCCGGGTGGTCGGCGAGGGTGGGAATCTCGGGTTCACCCAGCGGGGCCGCATCGAGTACGCGCTCGCCGGCGGGCGGATCAACACCGACGCGATCGACAACGTCGCGGGCGTCAACTGCTCCGACCACGAGGTCAACATCAAGATCCTGCTCGACGCGCTCGTCGACGCCGGCGACCTGACCGAGAAGCAGCGCAACGAGCTGCTCGTGGCGATGACCGACGCCGTCGCCGCTCAGGTGCTCCACGGCAGCTACACCCAGACGCAGGCGATGAGTCTCGCCGAGGCCCAATCGGAGCCGATGCTCGACGTTCACGCACGGCTGATCCGCGATCTCGAGCAGACCGCGGGGTTACACCGCGAGCTCGAGGCGCTGCCCGACGACGAGACGCTCGCCGAACGCCGCAGCAATCACCTGGGGCTCGTCGCCCCCGAGCTCGCCGTCGTGATGGCGTACTGCAAGATCCACCTCTACGCCCAGCTGCTCGAGACCGACCTGCCCGAGGACCCATATCTCGCGCACGACCTCGACCGTTACTTCCCAGCGCCGCTCCCCGAGCGCTTCACCCAGCAGATGCGCCGCCATCGCCTGCGCCGGGAGATCATCGCAACGGTCGTCGCCAACCAGCTCGTCGACCGGGCCGGCTCGACGTTTGCGTTCCGCCTCCAGGAGGAGACCGGGGCGCAGGTCTCGATCATCGCCCGCGCCTACGCCGTCGCGCGGGAGGTGTTCGGGATGCGCGAGTTCTGGGAGGCCGTTGAGGCGCTCGACAACCAGGTCGACGCGCAGACGCAGACCGCGATGCTGATCGAGGCTCGCCGGCTCGTCGAACGCGCGACGCGCTGGCTCGTACGCTCGACCCCGCACTCGATCAACGTCGCCCGCCGCTCGCGGTACTTCGCCGACGGCGCGCGGCTGCTCTCCGAGGCGCTGCCCGACATCCTCGGCGAGTCCGAGCGTGAGAACTTCGACGCCCATGCCGCCGAGCTCACCGAGGCGGGCGTGCCCGGGGATCTGGCGCGCCGCGTCGCGGGCTTCCCGTCGCTCGTCTACACCTTCGACGTCGTCGAGGTCTCCGACTCCACCGGCCACGAGCTCGGCGTCGTGATGGAGACGTATTTCCGCCTCGGCGCGCGGCTCGAGCTGACCTGGCTGCGCGACCGGATCCTCGATCTCCCGCGCGAGGACCGGTGGCAGACCCTCGCGCGGGCGGCGCTCCGCGACGACCTCTACAGCCTGCACCGTGCGCTCACCCAGGAGGTGCTGAGCGAGGGCGCGGCGCGTGGCGGCGCGGAGAAGGCGATCGAGCAGTGGTCGCAGCGCAACGGCGCCGCGCTCGAGCGGTGCCTGAGCATGCTCGCCGACATCAAGGCGTCGCGCTCCTATGACACGACGACGCTCCCGGTCGCGCTCCGGGAGGTCCGCAGCCTGATCCGGGGTGGCCTCACCGGCGGCGGGGTGGCGGGCGCCGAGTCGTTCACGATGGCCGGGTGAGCGATGGCGTAGCCGGCGCGGCTACGGGCACGGCTCGCGCAGCAGCAGCCGCACCACGGTGCGGGCGGTCTGCGGATCCGGATTCAGCGTCGGGTCGCCGCCGTTGTGCAGGTAGCGCTCGGCGAGCGCGATGATCCCGTCGGCGAGCACCTCTGTCGCCGCCGGCGGAACGCGGCTCATCCGCCACCCGACGGCGGCCGTCGGCGCCTATCGGCACCTGATCGCCACCCGGGGCGTCTCCGCAACCTTCCGCCCGACCGAACGCTCGACGCTCGCCGACTGCGCCACCACGAGCGTCGCGCCGCCGGACCGCGCGGCCTGCCGCGCCGCCGCGGGCTGATTCAGCGCCTCCCGGTAGGCGGGCGTGGCCGATTGTGTACGACTGTTGTACACAATCCGCCAAGGGCTCCGGAGGATCGCAGCTACACCGCCCGCCGATCGCGCCTATGGGCGCGCCAGGCGGCGAATCCGTACACGGTGAGGTCGATGACGCCGGCGACGAAGAACGCGACCGGACCAGTGATCAATCGCCCCGCAATTCGCTGAACCACGCTGTGAAGCTATCGTCTCGTCCCATGGCCGGACCCACACCCGTCAAGACCAACGTCACCGAACTGCCCGAGTCCCGCGTGCGCGTGGAGGCAGAGGTACCTGCCGAAGAGGTCGAGCGCCGCGTCCAGCAGGCCGCCCGCGAGCTCGGGCGCCAGATGCGCATCCCCGGTTTCCGCAAGGGCAAGGTGCCGCCGCCGGTCGTCATCCGACGGCTCGGTCGCGAGGCGGTGCTCGACGAGGCGCTCCGGTCAGCGCTCGGCAGCTGGTATGTCGACGCGATCGACCGCGCCGGCATCACTCCGGTCGGCGAGCCCGACCTCAACGTCGGCGACCTGCCGGGCGAGGGACAGCCGCTGTCGTTCTCGATCGAGATCGGCGTCCGCCCGACGGCGACCCTCGGCGAGTACCGAGGTCTCGAGGTCGGCCGCCGCGAGCCGCACGTCGAGGACAGCGCGATTCAGGCCGAGCTCGACCGCCTGCGTGACCGCTTCGCCACGCTCGACACCGTCGAGCGCGCCGCCGAGCAGGGCGACCACGTCGTCATGGATTACGTCGGTCGACTCGACGGCGAGCCGTTTGAGGGGGGTGAGGGCCGCGACCAGCTGCTCGAGCTCGGCTCGGGCCGGCTGATCCCAGGATTTGAGGAGCAGCTCACCGGTGCGTCCGCCGGTGAGACCCGCAACGTCGAGGTCACGTTCCCGGAGGATTACCCGGGCGAGCTCGGCGGCAAGGACGCGGTGTTCGAAGTCGCGGTCAAGGAGGTCAAGGCCAAGCGCCTGCCCGAGATCGACGACGAGTTCGCCTCCGAGTCCGCTGGCTTCGACACGCTCGATGAGCTCCGCGAGGACATCCAGAAGCGTCTCGGCGAGGCTGAGGAGCGCGCGATCGAGCGCGAGTTCGAGGAGGCGGTGCTCGACGCCGCCGTCCAGGAGGCACAGATCGAGCTGCCGGATCAGCTCGTTCACGCGCGCGCCCATGAACTGCTCGAGGAGACAATGAACCGGCTCGCCCGCCAGGGGATCTCCAAGGACGCCTACCTCCAGATCGCCGGCAAGGACGAGGAGACGCTCGCCCATGAGGCCGAGCCCGAAGCCGCCCAGGCACTCCGTCGCGAGGCGGTGCTTGCCGCCGTCGTCGAGGCCGAGCAGATCGAGCCGACCGAGGAGCAGATCCGCGAGATGCTCGGGCCGTCGGCCGAGCGCGCGGGCCAGAAGCTCGACGAGGTGCTCGAGCAGCTTCAGTCCAGCGGGCGCATGGACCGCGTCCGGGAGGACGTCGCCACCAGCCAGGCCCTCGAGCTCCTCGTCCGTGAGGCGAAGGCGATCAGCGTCGAGCAGGCCCAGGCGCGCGAGAAGCTGTGGACGCCGGGCAGCGAGGGCGAGCAGGGCTCGGGCACCGGTCAGCTGTGGACGCCCGGCGAGTAGCGCCCCGCACACGCACGCGCACCATCTGGCGGCTAGGACCCTAAGTAGTTCACCCGGTGGGGGCCGGGAGGGCTCATTGCTACATTCGGCAGGAATCGGCCGGTGCAAGCAAAAGAAGCGAGGAACATGAGCCCACTCGTACCCATGGTGGTGGAGCAGACCTCCCGCGGGGAGCGCGCTTTCGACATCTACAGCCGTCTGCTCAACGAGCGGATCATCTTCCTTGGCACGCCCGTCGATGATCAGATCGCGAACCTGATCGTGGCGCAGCTGCTGCACCTCGAGTCCGAGGACCCGGACAAGGACATCTCGATCTACATCAATTCACCCGGCGGATCCGTCTATGCCGGGCTCGCGATCTACGACACGATGCAGTTCATCAAGCCCGATGTGCAGACCATCTGCGTCGGGATCGCGATGTCGATGGGCGCCCTGTTGCTCGCCGGCGGAGCCCACGGCAAGCGGATGGCGCTGCCGAACGCAAAGATCCTGATCCACCAGGTTTCGTCCAGTTTCCAGGGACAAGCGACGGATATCGAGATCCACGCTAAAGAGATCATTGACGTCCGCCGACGTCTCGATGAGATCATTGCCCAGCACACGGGGCAGGACCTCGACAAGGTGCGCTCCGATACCGAGCGCGATTACTTCATGAGCTCTGAGGAGGCCAAGGACTACGGAATCATCGATCGCGTGATCTCACAGCACTGAGGCTTTAACCTCTAGGCTTCGAGACCGGGCGATCGGGCGACCGTATCCGGAGAGAGGAATCGCATGGCACGTCCCACGGACTCCAACGAACAGCTTCTCTGCAGCTTCTGCGGTAAATCGCAGCGGCAGGTGAAGAAGCTGATCGCCGGTCCAGGCGTCTACATCTGCGACGAGTGCATCGATCTCTGTAACGAGATCATCGATGAGGAGCTGACCGCTCCGCCGAGTTTCGACATTGAGAACCTCCCCAAGCCGCGGGAGATCTACGACGTCCTCAACGAGTACGTGGTGGGCCAGGAGCAGGCGAAGCGCTCGCTGAGCGTCGCCGTCTACAACCACTACAAGCGCGTCCAGATGATGCAGTCCGATGAGAACGACATCGAGCTGCAGAAGTCGAACATCCTCCTGCTCGGGCCGACCGGCTGCGGCAAGACGCTGCTCGCGCAGACGCTCGCCAAGATCCTCAACGTCCCGTTCGCGATCGCCGACGCGACGGCGCTCACCGAGGCCGGCTACGTCGGCGAGGACGTCGAGAACATCCTGCTCAAGCTGATCCAGGCTGCCGACTACGACGTCAAGAAGGCCGAGACGGGGATCATCTACATCGACGAGGTCGACAAGATCGCGCGCAAGGCGGACAACCCGTCGATCACGCGCGACGTCTCCGGCGAGGGCGTCCAGCAGGCGCTGTTGAAGATCCTCGAGGGGACGACCGCGAGCGTTCCGCCCCAGGGCGGGCGCAAGCATCCCCACCAGGAGTTCCTCTCGATCGACACGACGAACGTGCTGTTCATCTGCGGCGGTGCGTTCGCGAATCTCGACCGCGTGATCGAGCGCCGGATCGGCCACCAGGGCGTCGGCTTCGGCTCGGTGATCCAGTCCAAGGACCAGCGCGACACCGGCGAGATCTTTGAGCACTGCCTGCCCGAGGACCTCATCCAGTACGGGCTCATCCCCGAGTTCATCGGCCGCCTGCCGGTGATGTCGGCGATCCACCAGCTCTCGCGCGACGAGCTCATGCAGATCCTCACCGAGCCGCGCAACGCGCTCGTCAAGCAGTTCCAGCGCTTCTTCCAGTTCGACGGCATCGAGCTGGTGTTCTCCGACGACGCGCTCGTCTCGGTCGCCGACAAGGCGCTCGAGCGCGAGACCGGCGCGCGCGGCCTGCGCTCGATCATCGAGGAGGTCCTGCTCGAGGTGCAGTTTGAGCTGCCCTCGCGCCGCGACGTACGCAAGTGCGTCGTCACCCGCGAGACGATCGCGAGCGGTACGCCGCCGACGCTCGTCACGGTTGCGGCCCCGGAGGAAGAGGCCGCTTAACTGGCCCGGGCCGCGCATGCGCGGCCCGGCGGAAGGGTGCATGCACCCTTCCGGGACGCGGCGCATGCGCCGCGTCCTTCTTAGACTGCGCATGACAGATGCCCGACCTCGAGTCAACAACCCGGTACGTTCCGGCCGAGGTGGAACCTCGGATCGTCGAGCGTTGGCTCGACTCCGGCCTGTTTCATCCTGAGCCTGAGGGCAGCGGCGATGAGAACTACTCGATCGCGATCCCGCCGCCGAACGTCACCGGCGCGCTCCACATGGGCCACGCGCTCAACAACTCGGTCCAGGACACGCTCATCCGCTACGCGCGAATGCAGGGCAAGCGGACGAAGTGGATCCTCGGCACCGACCACGCCGGCATCGCCACCCAGACCCAGGTCGAGCGCCAACTCCAGCGCGAGGGGTCCAGCCGCGAGTCGCTCGGGCGCCAGGCGTTCATCGCGCGCGTGTGGGAGTGGCGCGAGCAGTACGGCGGCACGATCATCGAGCAGCTGAAGCGGCTCGGCGCCTCCTGCGACTACGACGAGGAGCGCTTCACGCTCGACGACGCGTACGTGCAGGCCGTGCTGCACGTGTTCGGCGCGCTCTATCGCAAGGGCTACATCTACCGCGATCGGTACATGGTCAACTGGGACCCGGGAAGCGGCTCGGCGATCTCCGACCTCGAGGTCGAGGACCGCGAAGAGACGGACACGCTCTACTACATCGACTACCCGCTTGCGTCGGGCAGCGGTGCCGTCACGGTCGCCACCGTGCGCCCGGAGACAATGCTCGGCGACGTCGCGATCGCCGTCCACCCCGAGGACGAGCGCTACCGCCGGCTGACCGACGAGAAGGCGATCCTGCCGCTCGTCGGGCGCAAGCTGAAGATCATCGGCGACGACTACGTCAAGCCCGAGTTCGGGACCGGCGCGCTGAAGATCACGCCCGGCTCGGACCCGAACGACTTCGAGATCGCCCAGCGCCACGGGCTGGCGGTGCTGAGCGTGATCGGCGAGGACGGCCGGATCACCGACGAGGCGCCGGAGCGGTTCGTCGGGATGACGATCAAGGAAGCTCAGGACGCGGTCGTCGCCGAACTCCGCGAGCAGGGCCTGATCGCCCGCACCGAGTCCTACACGCACACGGTGCCGTTCTCGCACCGCTCGGGCGAGCGGATCGAGCCGCTGATGTCGCTGCAGTGGTTCATGCGGATGGACGAGCTCGCCCAGCCCGCGATCGAAGCGGTCCGCGCCGGCCGGGTGCGGATCCATCCCGACTCCGAGCGCCGGCGCTACCTCGACTGGCTGGAGAACATCCGCCCGTGGTGCATCTCGCGCCAGCTGTGGTGGGGCCATCAGATCCCCGTGTGGTACCGCGGCGATGAGACCTACGTCGGGACCGAGGCGCCCGGCGGGCAGGGCTGGGAGCGCGATCCCGACGTGCTCGACACGTGGTTCTCAAGCGCGCTGTGGCCATTCGCGACGCTTGGCTGGCCGCAGGACACCGCCCAGCTGCGCGCGTTCTACCCGACCGACGTCCTCTCGACGGGGCGGGACATCATCTTCCTGTGGGTCGCCCGCATGGTGATGATGGGGCTCGAGTTCACCGAGCGCGAGCCGTTTTCCGACGTCTACGTCCACTCGATCATCCAGGCCCCGGATGGGCGGCGGATGTCGAAGAGCCTCGGTACCGGGATCGACCCGATGGACCTCATCAACGGCGGTCCGCGCCCGCCCGTGTACGCCGCGGGCGGCGACTTCCCCGCCTACGGCGCCGACGCGGTGCGCTGGGGCCTGCTCGCGATGTCCTCCGGCCAGGACGTGCGCTTCTCCGAGGACAAGCTCGCCCAGGGCCAGCAGCTCACGAACAAGCTGTGGAACGCCTCGCGGCTGATTCTGCTCGGCGTGGGGGAGGACGCGCGCGCGGCGGTGCGCCCGACGACGATCGAGGACCGCTGGATCCTCTCGCGGCTGGCGCAGGCCCGATCCGAGTTCGCGGCGCGGCTGGCGGCGTTCGATTTCTCGCGGGCGGCGCTTGGCCTCTACGACTTCGTCTACGGCGAGTTGTGCGACTGGTATCTCGAGCTCGTCAAGCCGCGCCTGCGGGCCGGTGATTCCGACCTCGCCGCGACCCTCGTGCACGTTCTCACCGAGA
The DNA here is from genome assembly GCA_963850335.1 of uncultured Solirubrobacterales bacterium. Taxonomy (GTDB): domain Bacteria; phylum Actinomycetota; class Thermoleophilia; order Solirubrobacterales; family Solirubrobacteraceae; genus Palsa-465. The sequence goes on from CAWKKY010000011.1 coordinate 41,942, forward strand.
CGCTCGCGCTCGCCCACCCGATCATCCCGTTCGTGACCGAGGAGATCTACTCGTTCGTGCCGGGCGCCGATGGGCTGCTCGCGGGGCGCGTCGACGCCGGCGACGGGGGCGACGGGCGCGATGCGGATGCCGAGGTCGAGCTCGGGCGCCTGATCGAGGCCGTGACGGCGGTCCGCGCCTGGCGAGACTCCGCAGGCGTGCGCGCAGGTGCGGTGGTGCCCGCCCGACTCGTCGCCGACGGGTACGCGCACACCGGCGAGCATCTCGCGCGGCTCGCCCGCCTGTCGGTGTCCGCGAACGGCGCCGGGGAGGCCGCGCACGCGATTACCGCGGTGCCGGTGCCCGGCGGGACGGTCGAGATCCTCCCCAGCGAGGACGTCGACCTCGACGCGGCCGAGCGCAAGCGCGACGCGAAGGCCGGCGAGCTCGACAAGGAGATCGAGCGCTCCGAGCGCAAGCTCGCCAACGAGGGATTTGTGACCAAGGCGCGGCCCGAGGTCGTCCAGGCCGAACGCGACAAGCTCGCGCGGCTCCGCCGCGACCGAGAGGCTTTGTAGGTGGACCCCACCCAACATTCGGACGGAGCCCACTGAGGTGACGGCGGAGGAGGCCGAGCGCTACCTGTTGTCGCTGGAGCTGTTCGGCATGCGCTTCGGGCTCGACCGCATGCAGCGGCTGATGACGGCGCTCGATCATCCGGAGCGGAAGTTCGAGTCGATCCACGTCGTCGGGACGAACGGCAAATCCTCGACCGTGCGGATGACCGCGGCGATCCTCCGTCGCCACGGTCTCCACGTCGGCGCGTACCTGTCCCCGCACCTGCTGTCGTTCAGCGAGCGGATCCGCATCGACGACGAGGACCTGTCTCCGGGCGCGTTCGCGGCGGCGGTCGCCCGGGCGGCCCACGCGGCGGAGCTCGTCGACCGCTCGCTCGGGGAGGGCGATGGGGTGACCCAATTCGAGGCGCTCACGGCGGCGGCCTACGACGAGCTCGCCCGCCGCGAGGTCTCCGTGGCGGTGATCGAGGCCGGCCTCGGCGGCCGCTACGACGCGACCAACGTGATCCCGTCGAAGGTCCAGGTGCTGACGAGCGTCGGGCTCGAGCACACACGCTGGCTCGGCCCGACGATCGACGACATCGCGCAGGAGAAACTCGACGTCGTGCAGCCGGGCGGGGTGCTCGTGCTCGGCGCCGGGCTGCACCCGGACGCGCTCGCGCGGGCGCAGTCGGTCGCCGCCGCTCGCGGCGCCCGCGTCGTGCAGGCGGGCACGGACCCGGGAATCGAACTCGCGGCGCTCGGCGAATTTCAGCGACGCAATTTTGCGGTGGCGGAGGCCGCGGCGGAGGCGTACCTCGGCTCGCTCGACGCCGACGCGGTCCGGGCGGCGGCGGCCGAGGTGCTCGTTCCAGGCCGCCTGCAGATCGTCGGTGAGCGGCCACTGACCCTCCTCGACGGCGCCCACAACCCGGACGGAATGGCGGCGCTGGCCGAGTCCCTGCCGGCGATCGCGGCCGCGCACGATCCCGTGATTGGCGTGATTTCCGTCCTTGATGACAAGGATGCGGCGGGGATGTTGGCGAAACTACTCCCGACGTGCGATGCGCTGATCTTCACGAGCAGTCAGAATCCTCGCGCTTTGCCACCGCCGACCCTTCAATCGCTGTCGCGTCAGTTGCATGGTCCGCCGTCCGAGATCGTGCGCGATCCACGGGCCGCGGTGACGCGCGCGCGGGAGCTTGCCGGTGAGGGCGGGATCGTTATTGCGACCGGGTCGATCTACCTCGTCGCCGACCTACTGGCACCCGCCGGTAGCCGGCGCGTCTCGATGCTGTGAACGAGCAAGACGACCACCCGAGTTTCCTGACGATGATCGGCCTGGTGGCCCTGATCGTGGCGGTCGTCATCCTCGTCTTCTTCGGTATTGGCTACCTGTTTGGGCGCGTCTTTCTGTGAGCGCGCTTATGGCTTTCGGTCCCGTATCCGGGGCCCGCCAACCCCTCTGACCACTACACTCGGATCGTTAATGCTCCTCGTTCAAGGCATCTTCGGGATCAAAAACAACACGATCAACCTGGTCGTCGAACTCCTGATCCTGTTCTTCATTGTGATCTGGCTGGCGCTCGTCTATTGGACGTACGCCGACGCCCGGCGACGGATCGCCGACCCGATGTTGATCGGTTGTGCGACCGCCGCGTCGCTGTTCCCGTTCATCGGGACGATGGTCTACATGATCGTCCGGCCGCCGGAATATCTCGACGACGTGCGCGAGCGCGACCTCGAGATGCAGGCCGCCGAAGCACGGCTGGCTGAGACCGGCTACCACCTGTGCCCGCACTGCGACTACGAGGTGGAGAAAGACTTTCTCCGCTGCCCGAGCTGCATGCGCAAGCTCAAGGATCCATGCGCCAACTGCGGCAAGCCGCTTGATCCGGCGTGGAAGATCTGCCCGTACTGCGAAGCCGAGATCGGTGTCGCCCCGCCCGCGGCGCGGCGCACCCGTCGCCGCCGAGCGGCAGGCGCTGAGGAATCATCGGTTGCGCCGCCGGCAGCCGAGCCGGGCACGCAGCCGGTCCGCTAGTGTCGCGCGTCAGAAGTTCGTTGCCACGAAGAGGTGGCACTGGTGGATGCCGCGGGAGGACGCAGGAGCCGTGGCGCAGCGGAGCTGCGCGAGGCGACGAGGACGATGCGCGGCGCCGCCAGGGACGCCTCGACTGGCAGCGAGTTTCTGACGCGGGACACTAGATCGTCGCGTAGCCTCCGCCGCCTGACCCTGACATCTCAGAAGGAGACCGCAGTCCGATGGAGCGCACGCTCATCCTTGTCAAGCCCGACGCCTTTGCCCGCAACCTGACCGGCGAGATCATCGCCCGCTTCGAGCGCAAGGGCCTGCGTCTCGCTGCGCTCAAGCACATGACGATGACGCGCGAGCTCGCCGAGCAGCACTACGCCGAGCACGATGGCAAGCCGTTCTTCGGCGAGCTCGTCGAGTTCATCACCTCGGGACCGCTCGTCGCGATGGTGCTCGAGGGTGAGCACGCGATCGAGGCCGCCCGCCAGGTGATCGGCGCCACCAACCCGCTCCAGGCGAACACCGGCTCGATCCGCGGCGACTACGCGCTCGAGGTCGGCCAGAACATGGTCCACGGTTCCGACGCGCCCGAGTCGGCGGCGCGCGAGGTGGGCCTGTTCTTCGGAGAACTCTGACGACCGCGGCCTGGTGACCACGTGAGCGCCGGGCTCGTCCTGGCGTCCCGCTCACCGCAGCGTCGGACGATCCTGGAGCAGCTCGGGGTCGCGTTTGAGGTCGTCATCCCGGCGGGGGTGGACGAGCTCGAGGAGGGCCCCCCGCGCGAGGTCGCGGTCGAGAACGCCTACCGCAAGGCGGCGGCTGCCGTCGCGCAGGCGGGCAACGGAGGTTCCGGCGCGCCTGAGGGCGCTGGCGGTTCCGGCGGTTCCGGCGGTTCCGGCGGTTCCGGCGGGCTCGTGCTCGGGGTCGACACCGTCGTGGCGCTCGGGATCCGGATGTACGGCAAGCCGATCGAGCCGGCAGACGCCGAGGACACCCTGTGGGCGCTCTCCGGCCGCACCCACACGGTGATCAGCGGCGTCTGCCTGATCGACGGCGACGGCCGCGCGCGGACGGCGGCGAGCGAGACGACCGTGACCTTCCGGACCCTCAACGAGGATCTGATCGCCTGGTACGTCAGCTCCGAGGAGTGGCGCGAGCGGGCCGGGGGGTACGCGATCCAGGGTCGCGGGGCGGCGCTCGTCGAACGAATCGAGGGCGACTACACGAACGTCGTCGGCCTGCCCGTCATCACGCTGTTGGAGCTCGCGCCGGCGCTGCTCACGCTTTGACGACGGCGGACCGATACAGGGCCTGGTGTCCGCCCAACGGGTAAGGTCTCGCCTTCCTGGGGTTACTCACCACTTTGCCAACGGCTCATACACGCAGGAGGGGCGCAGCTACATGTATCCACCGAATCCGTCGTACCCCGTCCGTCTGGACATCGAGTACCCGGATCACCTCAGCCGACTCTTGATCTTCGTCAAGTGGCTGTTGGCGATCCCGCACTTCATCGCGCTGTTCTTCCTCGGGATCGGCGCCTACGTCGTCCTGATCATCTCGTGGTTCGCGGTGATCATCACCGGCGCCTACCCAGAGGGCATGTTCAACTACATGGTGGGGGTCCTTCGCTGGGCGGCACGGGTTCAGGCCTACGTCTTCCTGATGACCGACGCCTACCCGCCGTTCTCGCTCGAAGACGACCCCAATTACCCCGTGCGGGTCGAGATCGACTACCCGCAGCACATCGCCCGCTGGCGGCCGCTGATCGCATGGCTGCTCGTGATCCCCGCGGCAATCGCCGCCTGGCTGATCCTGATCGCCGCCGAGGTGTGCGTGTTTCTCGCCTGGTTCGCGATCCTGATCACGGGCCGGTATCCGGAGGGGATGTTCAACGTCGTGCTGATCGCCCACCGCTGGTCGCTGCGCGTCGGGACGTACCTCTACTGGATGGAAGAGCCGTACCCGCCGTTCGTCTGGGCCTAAGGGTCGGTACCCGCCTGCGGGTGGAGCGGCATTCGAGGCTCATCTGACGGCCGCCAGCGGCGTCCTCGCTCGCTTGCGTAGCGCTGCTACGCGGCGCTCACTGCGTCCTTGCTGGCAGCCGTCAGGCTGAGCCTCTCGGTGCCGCTCCACCCTTAGCGGGCACCGACGGGGGGGCATCTTGAGGACGCCCCACACAGCGTTTCCACCGCGGCCCTAGGCGCGATCTGGTGACCTTTAGGATCCACTTAGCGTTTTGCAGGTTTTTTTAGGTCTTGCAAGTGCGCTGCCCGAACTTCTGAGGCCCAGACGGTTCGGCTAAACTCACGTGCAGGACGGTGCAGGCAAGCCGGGCGCGGCCCGTGCTCACTGAACTGCCCGTCCGGCGCTCCCACATCCTCTAATAACTTGGGCTTCTTCACGTACCTGACCGGCTTCGGTGGCCGCGACATGGCGGTCGATCTTGGAACCGCTAACACCCTCGTATACGTGCGCGGGCGGGGTATCGTGCTGTCCGAACCGAGCGTCGTCGCCGTCGACTCGCGGACCGGAGAGGTCCACGCCGTCGGGATCGAGGCCAAGCGGATGCTCGGCCGCACGCCGGGCACGATCTCCGCGATCCGCCCGCTCAAGGACGGCGTCATCGCCGACTTCGAGGTGACCGAGGAGATGCTCCGGCACTTCATCCAGAAGGTTCACCAGAACCGCTGGGCCCACCCGCGAGTCGTCGTGTGCGTGCCCTCCGGCGTCACCGGCGTCGAGAAGCGCGCGGTGGAGGAGGCCTGTCTGAGCGCCGGCGCGCGTCAGGCGTATTTGATTGAGGAGCCAATGGCCGCCGCGATCGGCGCCGGGCTCCCCGTCGGCGAACCGACCGGCTCGATGGTCGTCGACATCGGCGGCGGCACGAGCGAGGTCGCCGTCATCTCACTCGGCGGCATCGTCGTGTCGCAGTCGATTCGCGTCGGCGGCGACGAGCTTGACGAGGCGATCATCAACTACGTCAAACGTGAGTACAAGCTGTTGATCGGGCAGCAGACCGCCGAGGAGCTCAAGCTCGAGATCGGCTCGTCCTACCCGATGCCGGAGGAGGTCCAGGCCGAGATTCGTGGCCGGGACATGGTCTCCGGATTGCCCAAGACCGTCGTGCTGACGAGCGAGGAGATCCGCGGCGCGCTCGAGGAGCCGGTGTCGCAGATCATCGACGCCGTCAAGGAGACGCTGGACCGCACTCCACCGGAGCTCGCCTCCGACATCATGGATCGTGGCATCATGCTGGCAGGAGGTGGGTCGCTGCTCCAGGGGCTCGAAGAGCGCCTGCGTCATGAGACGCAGATGCCCGCGCACCTGGCCGAGTCACCGTTGACCTGCGTTGCGGTCGGCTCGGGGAGATCGTTGGAGGAATTCGAGGCGATCCATCGTTCGAACAAGAATCCACGCAACCGCCGCCGCCGCCACTAGGTTGAGCCTCGTAGCCGCGGCGCGCAGGAGCACCACTTTGGAGACACGCACCCCGTGCATGACAAGAAGACCATTCGGCGCCGGCGGGCGATCCTCGCGCTGCTCGTCGTCGTTTCCCTGATCCTCCTAACTGCATATTTCGGCGAGTCTCCGAGTAGTCCTCTGCATAGCGTGCAGCGGGGCATCGTTCAGGTGCTCTCTCCGATCCAGGAGGGCGCGAGCAAGGCGCTCAAGCCGCTCCGGGACATTGCGTCGTCGATCTCCTCGACGTTCCACGCCAAATCCCAGCGCGACGCGCTGCGCAAGCAGGTCGCCAAGCTCCAGGTCGAGCTCGATTACGCCCAGCAGAAGGCGATCCTCTACAACCAGCTCGTCAAACAGGTCGGCCTCGACAACTCGATCGGCGTGAGCAACTACACGCCGGTCGCGGCGCACGTGATCGGCCGGGACCCGACGCTCTGGTACGCGACGGTCGAGGTCGACAAGGGCTCGGCCGACGGCGTCCACAAGGAGGATCCGGTCATCGGCGACGGGGCACTCGTCGGCAAGGTCTCGACGGTCGCCCCGAACGTATCGATCGTCACGCTCATCACCGACCACTCGTTCGCGGTCACCGCCGAGGTCCAGGACGCGGCCGGTGACGCAGGCGTGCTCGTCCCCGCGGTTGGCAACCCGAACCAGCTGCTGCTCCAGTATCTGCCCTCCCACGCGCAGATCTCCCAGGGCCAGCAGGTCGTCACCGCCGGGTTCAAGTCGGGCGCGCTCGAATCGCTGTACCCGGCCGGGATCCCGATCGGCCAGGTCTCGGACGCCAACCAGAACGACCTGATCAACAACCGCCAGGTCAAGGTCTCGCCCGCCGCCGACCTGCGCCACCTCGACTTCGTGCAGATCCTGACCCAGCCGCAGGCCGGAACGCGCCGGGTTCAGCTGCCGACGACGCACCCATGAACGAGACCGTCCGCCTGTCACTTCGCCTGCCGGTGCGGCTCGTCCTGCTCGGATTCCTCACCGTCGTGATTCAGGAGGCAGCCGTCTCGCAGATCTCGATCTTCGGGGTCAGCGCCGACCTGACGCCGCTCGTCGTGATGTCGGTGGGGCTGTTGACCGGCTCGCTGCTCGGCGCGATCACCGGCTTCGGCGTCGGCCTGTTCGTCGACCTCGTGCTCGTGCAGACGCTCGGCGTCACCTCGCTGCTGTACATCGCGATCGGGTACGGCTCCGGCCGGCTCCGGGAACTGCGCGACCCCTCGCACGGGCTCGTCCCGCTCGCGCTCGGCGCCGCCGCGACGGCGCTCGCCGGGATTGGGATGGCGGTCATGCAGTTCCTGCTCGGCGTTGATGCGCCGGTGAGCTGGCTGCTCCTCCAGCAGCTGTTCATCACGATCCTCGTCAACACGCTGATCGCGCTGCCCGTGTATGCGCTCGTGCGCCGGATCATCCAGCCGGCTCTGCCGGAGGATCCGCGCCGCCGTCGTCGCCGCGCCTACACCACGGGCGGACTCAGTCCGCTCCAGCGTCCCTCCGAACGCGGCCAGATTCCCCGCTCCGCCACGCGATGATGCAGACCCCCGAAGATCGACGTCCGCCGCTGACGCCGCAGCTCGCGCTGCGTGTGGCGATCGTCGGCAGCGTTGCCCTCGCGATGTTCGCGATCATCTTCTTCCGGCTGTGGTTCCTCCAGGTGCTCAGTGGCGACCAGTACCTGGCGAAGGCGAGCGTCAACCGGGTGCGGACGCTGGCGGTCCCGGCGGCGCGTGGTCAGATTCTCGACCGCGACGGCAACATCCTCGTCGACTCCAAGCCGTCGATCGCGGTGCAGCTCTCGCCGCCCGACCTGCCTCGCAACGCCGCCAAGCGCGGCCGGCTCTACGCCCGCCTCGCCCAGGTGCTCGATATCTCGACCCAGCGCTCGCGCTGCACGATCGTCGGCGGCCCGCACGTCGTGCACGCCCGGCTCGCACCGATCGCGTGCGCGGTCGCCCAGCAGCACGCGTTGTTGCCCTACGCGAACGTCACGATCAAGACGGACGTGTCGGACGATGTCCACGGCTTCCTCGCCGAACGCCAGGACCAGTTCCCGGGCGTGAGCGTCGAGCAGGTCTGGCTGCGGCGCTATCCGCTCCACGACCTCGCCGCCCAGCTGTTCGGGACGGTCGGCCCGATCACCCAGCCCGAGCTCCACGAGCAGCGCTACCGCGGGGTCAATCAGCAGTCGATCGTCGGCCAGTCTGGCCTGGAGTGGTACTACGACCGGTACCTGCGCGGCCAGGACGGCGCCGAGCGCGTGCAGGTCGACGCCCTCGGGCGGTTCAAGGGCTACCTGTCCGAGCGCAAGCCGGTCGCCGGCCACTCGCTCAAGCTCTCGCTCAACCTCGACCTTCAGAAGGCCGGCCAGCAGGCGCTCTCGCAGGCGATCGCCAACAGTCCGCCGGCGCCGGCGGGCGCGTTCGTCGCGCTCAACCCGGTCAACGGCGAGGTCTATGCGATGGGCTCCTCCCCGACGTTCGATCCGAACATCTTCACCAAGCCGTTGAGCCAGTCCGCCTACCAGAAGCTCAACAACGCCTCGAGTGGCTTCCCGCTGTTCAACCGGGCGATCCAGAGCTCGTATCCCACCGGCTCGACGTTCAAGGGGATCACCGCGACGGCCGCGCTCGAGAGCGGCGCCTGGAATCTCGGCAGCATCTACGACGACACCGGCGTCTACCAGAACGGTCCCGGCGACCAGCGCCACAACGCCGGCCACGCCGCCTACGGGGCGATCAACCTCACCCAGGCGATCCAGGTGTCCTCGGACAACTTCTTCTACAACCTCGGGCGGCTGCTCAACGCGGACCCGAGCAAGTACCCCAAGGGCGGCGCGCTCCAGCAGTGGGCGCGGAAGTTCGGCATCGGTCGCCCGACGGGCATCGACCTCGGCGGTGAGAACTCCGGGATCCTGCCGACGCCGGAGTGGCGGACCGGGCGCGACAAGCTCGAGATCGAGTGCGAGCACGCCACCGGGCCGTTCAAGGGCAGGCCCCACCACACGAGCTGTGGGATCGCCGACGGGCGGCCCTGGTCGGTCGGCGACAACGAGAACCTCGCGGTCGGCCAGGGCGACCTGGAGGCGACGCCGCTTCAGCTCGCGGTCGCCTACTCGGCGCTTGAGAACGGCGGCAGCGTCGTGCGTCCCCACGTCGGTCTCGAGGTCGACGCCCCCGACGGCACCGTGCTCCAGCGGATCGACCCGCCGCCGGCCCGCCGCCTGCATGTCGAGCCGCAGTACCTCGACGCGATCCGGTCCGGCCTGCACGCCGCCGCCTCGCAGTCGGGCGGCACCTCGGCGGACGTGTTCGCCGGCTGGGATCAGAACCGCTTCCCGGTGTTTGGGAAGACGGGAACCGCTCAGCACACCGGTCAGGCTGACCAATCGTGGTATGTCTGCTACGTGCCCGATCCCGTGCGCCCGATCCTCGTCGTCGTGACCGTTGAGCAGGGCGGCTTCGGCGCCCAGGCCGCCGCTCCCGCCGCGCGGCAGATCCTGTCGCAGTGGTTCTACGGCAAGCGCGGCCAGTACGTCGTGGGGAGCTCGAAGACGCTGTGAGCGTGAGCACCCCGATCCAGGTCCCGGAAGAGGCGAGCGTCCCTCGGACGCCCTCGCTGCCCCGGTTCGATCCGCTGCTGATGCTCGCGGCGGCCGGCCTCGTGGCGTGCTCGCTGATCACGCTGAAGGGCGCGACCCGCAATGCCGTCAAGGGACACCCGCTGTTCTACGTCGAGCGCCAGGCGATCTACGTCGGGATCGGGGTCGTGCTCGCATTGCTCATCTCCCGGATCGATTATTCGCGGCTGCGCGAGTACCGCTACGGGTTCTACGGGCTGCTGGTCGCGCTCAACATCGTCGTGTTCGGGATGCCGGCGATCCGCGGCTCGCACCGCTGGATCCCGCTGCCGTTCTTCCAGGTCCAGTCCTCGGAGTTCGGCAAGATCCTGTTGATCGTCTCGCTCGCCGCGTTCGCGGTGGACCGGATGCGGCGTCTGCACGAGCTGCGCACGACCGGGCGGATCATGTTGTTCACGCTGTTGCCGGCGCTGATTGTGATCCCTCAGCCGGACCTCGGCACGGGTCTCGTGTACGTCGCCGTCGGGTTCATGATGCTCGTGTTCGCCGGGACCCCGGGACGCCAGCTCGCCGGGCTCGTGGCCGCGGCCGTCGTGGTCGTCGCGTTCGTGCTCGTCGGCGCGCCCGCGGTCGGCGTGAACGTGCTCAAGCCCTATCAGGTTCAGCGGCTCACCGGATTCGTCAACCCGTCCCGCGACCCAAGCAACCAGACTTACAACATCCTGCAGTCGGAGATCGCGATCGGCTCAGGGGAGAAGACGGGCAGGGGCGTCGCGCACGCGACGCAGACGAGCCTCAACTACCTGCCCGAGCATCAGACCGACTTCATCTTTGCGGCCGTCGGCGAGACCTATGGGTTCGTCGGGGGCGCGCTGGTCTTATCGCTCTATGCGCTGTTGATATGGCGCTCGCTGCGAATCCTGACGTTGGCAAAGAACCTCTACGGGACTTTGATCGCCGCCGGGATCCTCGCGATGCTGATGTTCCAGGTGTTCGTGAACGTGGGTATGACCATCGGGATCATGCCCATCACGGGAGTACCGTTGCCGCTCATGAGCTATGGCGGCTCGTCCGTGCTCGTCACCTTTATCGCCCTCGGGCTCTTGCAGTCGATCCACATCCAGGCTCGGATCGCCTCGACCGGCAAGGGAAGGGCACTCATTTCGTAATGCCGGCGCCACCACGTGCGCAGCCGGTCAATCCGCGCTCCGTGCCCCGCTGGCACGCGCGGCGCACACACTCAAAGGACTGAACGACAATTGAAGAAGCAAGTATTGGTCAGCGTCGACCGTGGGGAGACCCGGGTCGGCCTGCTCGAGGCGACCGGAACGGTCGCCGAGCGTAAGCCCGGAACCGGCGGTCGGCGGCGGCGCAAGAGCGCCAACCCGGCAGCCGGCTACCGCGTCGCCGAGCTGTATCTCGAGCGTCGCGGTGCCCGCTCGATTGTGGGCAACATCTACAAGGGCCGCGTCGACAACGTGCTCGCCGGTCTCGAGGCGGCGTTCGTCGACATCGGACTGGAGAAGAACGGGTTTCTCCACGTCGACGAAATCGTGCTCCCCGGTGTCGAGGCCCCGCGCCGCGGCCGGGGCGGCGGAACCAGCCGGGACAACCGGCAGATCACCGACATGCTCAAGCCGGGTCAGGAGATCGTCGTCCAGGTCGTCAAGGACCCGCTCAAGACGAAGGGCGCCCGCCTGTCGATGGACCTGACGATCGCCGGGCGCTACATGGTGCTGGCGCCGTTCGGCGAGGGCGTCGGGGTCTCCCGGCGGCTTGACGACAAGGAGCGCGACCGCCTGCGCAAGGAGGCGGCGAGGCTCGACCTCAAGGGCGCGGGCGCGATCGTCCGCACCGCCGCCCAGGGCGCCAAGCGCGCCGACCTCGAGCGCGAACTGCTCTACCTGTTCAAGCTCAACGAGGTCCTCCAGAAGCGCGTCGAGGAGACGCCGGCCCCGGCGCTTGTCTTCCAGGAGGCAGACCTGTCGGTCCGGGTCGTGCGCGACATCTATTCCGCGGAGTTCGAGCGGGCGATCGTCGACGATCCCAAGGCGCATCATCGTCTCGCCTCGTTCTTCTCCCGCACCGCACCGGATCTCGTCGAGCACGTCGAACTGTGGGAGGACGAGCGGCCGCTGTTTGAGGCGTTCGGCGTCGAGAAGGTGCTCGATTCGACCCTCTCCCGCCGCGTCGATCTGCCGAGCGGCGGCTACCTGATGATCGATTACGCCGAGGCGCTGACCGTCATCGACGTCAACTCCGGGTCGTTCATCGGCCGTGGCAAGGGTGCCCGGCTCGAGGACACGATCACGAAGACGAACCTCGAGGCGGCCGACGAGGTCGTCCGCCAGCTCCGGCTGCGCGACATCGGCGGGATCATCGTCATCGACTTCATCGACATGGCCCGCGCCCGGAACCGGGATGCCGTGCTCAAGACGCTGCGCAAGGCGCTCGATGAGGACCGCACGAAGACGTTCGTCGTCGAGATCTCGCCCCTCGGGCTTGTCGAGATGACCCGCCAGAACGTCACCGACGGCGTCCGGGAGATCATGACCCGGCCGTGCCCGACCTGCCATGGCGAGGGCGTGATCAAGTCCGAGGAGACGATCGCGATCGAGTTCGAGCGCAGGATGCGCGATGTCGCCAAGGAGACGACGGCCGAGGCGCTGCTCATCCAGATGAACCCGCGCGTGAGCGCCGAGTTCACCGGCAACGAGGCCCGCGCCCTGCACCAGATCGAGGAGGACACCGGCAAGTGGTTCCACTTCGAGGGTTCCGAGGGGCTCCCGCTCGACCACTTCGCCGTCCTGATGGAGGCCGACCGCGAGGACGTGCTTGAGCGCGCGCTCCCGTTCCGGGAGGGTGAGGAGGTCCACGTCGAGATCGTCGAGCCGCACATGTTCAACCCGGGCGACGCCGTGGCCAAGATCGACGGCTACATCATCTCGGTCACCGGGGGCACGCCGTACGTCGGCGAGAAGCAGCTCGTGCGGATCGAGGAGGTGGGCCGGACAGCCGCCCGCGCCTCGCTCGTCGATGCCGAGCCGGGCTCCACTGGGGACGGGTCGGATGGCTCAGGTGCAGGCGATTCCGACGATGGCCTAGAATCGAAGCCTCGGCGCCGCGGCCGCAGAGGCGGACGGCGCCGTTCCGGCGCCAAGGCCGAGCCTTCATCGGCTGCCGCGTCGCCGTCATCTTCATCCTCGGAGTAACCGTGTACGCAATCGTCAAGACAGGTGGAAAGCAGTACCGCGTCGAGCAAGGTCAGTCCCTGCTCGTCGAGCGCCTGCCCGAGGAGGACGGCGCGTCGGTATCGCTGCGACCGTTGCTCTACGTGGACGGCTCGACGGTCGTGGACTCGGCCGACGAACTGGGCCGGGTCAGCGTCGAGGCGCGGATCGTCGCCCACGAGCGCGGTCCCAAGCTCCGCATCGTCAAGTTCAAGCCCAAGCGTGGCTACAAGCGGCGCACCGGCCACCGCCAGGAGCTCACGCGGCTCGAGGTGACCGGCATCACCCTCTCCGGTGGCGGCTCATCGTCCTCGAAGAAGGCCCAGCCAGCGCCGGTCGCCGCCACGGCCCCGTCTTCAACCTCGAATTCAGAGGAGGCGACCGAGAATGGCGCATAAGAAGGGCCTCGGGTCCTCCCGTAACGGCCGCGACTCAAACGCAAAGCGGCTCGGCGTCAAGGTGTTCGCCGGCCAGTCCGTGACCGGCGGCGAGATCATTGTCCGCCAGCGCGGCACCCGCTTCAAGCCCGGCGACGGCGTCGGGATCGGCAAGGACGACACGATCTTCGCGCGGAGCGCGGGGACGGTGGCGTTCACCCGCGGTCGCCGCGGGCGCGTGATCTCGGTCGAGCCCGGGTCGGAGTCGGACGCCTAACCGGGCGTCCGACCCGCACAAGCTGCTTGCGAGCTGGCTGCGGCGCTCCTCGGTTGGAGCGTCGCAGCTTCGCTTGCGTTTTCGCCGCCCGTCGCGTCCCGGCTAGCTCTCTAGGTCACCACTTGGGCGGTGCACTGTGGGCACCGCCGCGCCTTGACCGGGATCTCGCTCGTGCATTCCGGGCATGACTTCACCGTCGGATCCTCCTCATCGCGGTTGGCCAGCAACCGGTTGAGCGGAACGACGACGAAGAAGAACACGGCCGCGGCCGCGGACACGAATGCGATCAGCGCATTGATGAACGCGCCGTACTCGAACGTGCTCCCGTTGATCGTGAACGTGAGCGTCGAGAAATCGTGCTTGCCCAACCGTCCCAGCAGGCGTGCAGCGACCCCGTCTGAGCCCCTCTCGAAGCGCCGTTCTCGACGCCGCGCGGCACCACGGCGGGCACGATCGCGGCACAAACCGGACCCCAGGCCGCAGCCGTCGTTCGATACACCGATTACCAGCTCAAAAAGCAGGCGCGGGCGATTACGGACGACATCGGCCCGGACTGTCACGCCGGCCGCGTCGCTCCACTATGCTCCGCCGCCGTGCCAGGCGCGGCGCAGAGGAGAGAGAGGGGCGCACGGCGTGCGCTCGTGGCGACGGTCCTCGTCGCCGTGCTTGCGTGCGCGTTGACGGGCACATCGGTGGCGGCGGCCAAGAGCCCGTTCGGCACCGTCGGCGGCAGCGCCGAACAGCTGTACGTGACCGGCGCCCATCCCGGCGCCAAGCTGACGCTGATCAACCGCCGCGGCCGCGTCGTGCAGACGAAGCGCGTCGACCGGCTCGGGGCGCTGTTGTTCCGCAACGTCGCGCCGGGCACCGGATACCGGGTCAAGAGCGGACAGTCGCGCTCGCGGGCGCTCACCGTGTTCACGAACCGGGACGCACCGCTGAGCACGAAGGGCTACAGCCAGAAGCTCCCGACGAGCGGCTACGGCTATCTCACGACCCGGGACGGCACCCAGCTCGCGATCGACATCCACACCCCGGGCACCGGCAAGGGCCCGTACCCGACGCTCGTCGAGTACGCCGGCTACGGCTACGCGGACCCGTTCCACGGTCCGGACAGCGGCATCGCCCAGGTCGCGAACCTGCTCGGCTTCGCCGTCGTCGACGTCAACATGCGGGGCACGGGCTGCTCGGGCGGCGCATTTGACTACTTCGAGCGGCTGCAGAGCCTCGACGGTTACGACATCGTCGAGACCGTCGCCCATCAGCCGTGGGTCCTGCACCACCGGGTCGGGACGTTGGGGATCTCCTACGGCGGGATCAGCCAGCTGTTCCTCGCAGCGACGAACCCACCGCACCTGGCCGCGATCGCGCCCCTGTCGGTGATCGACGACAGTGAGACGACGCTCTACCCGGGCGGCATCCTCAACACGGGGTTCACGCTTCCCTGGGCCGCGGAGCGCGACCACGACGCGCTGCCCGCTTCGGCGACTGGCGGCCAGGCGTGGGTGCTCCAGGAGATCGCCAAGGGTGACAAGACGTGCAAGGCGAACCAGGCGCTGCACGCCGAGGCGGTCAATCTCGTCAAGAAGGTCTTCGCCAATCAGTTCTATGTGCCGGCGATCGCCGATCCGACCAGTCCGATCAAGTTCGTCAACAAGATCCGGGTGCCGGTGTTCCTCGCCTGCCAGTTCACCGACGAGCAGACGGGCGGCCACTGCCCCGACCTCGTCTCGCACTTCACCGGAACGAGCCGCAAATGGTTCACGTTCACCAATGGCGTCCACACCGACTCGCTGGACCCGGCGACGTTCAACCGCTGGTATGACTTCCTCAAGCTGTTCGTGGCCCAGCAGACGCCGACGCTGCCGGCGAGCGTCAAGGCGAGCGCGCCGCTCCTCTACAACACGGTGCTCGGCGTCAACGGCGTCACGCTCCCGAACGACCCGATTCAATCCGAGCCGAGCTACTCCGCCGCGCTCTCCGCGTACACGCAGCTCCCGCGGGTCCGCGTGCTGTTCGATAACGGTGCCGGCTCGGCGACGCCCGGCAACCCGCTCCCGGGCTTTGAGCATTCGTTCTCGACCTTCCCGATCCCGGGGACCCAGGCGCACTCGTGGTACTTCGGCGCCGGCGGCTCACTGACCGACGCCAAGCCGACCACGAGCCTCACCGGCGACAACTTCACCTGGAACAAGAAGGCGCGCCCGCCGACCGACTTCACCGGTGACACCGGCGGCGGCAAGAACGGCCTGTGGAACGCGATCCCGCCCTACAAGTGGACCCAGAACCCGGCCGGCACCGCGGCGTCGTACGTGAGCGGGCCGCTCGCCGCCAATACGACGATCATCGGTGGCGGCGCGGTGCAGGTATGGCTCAAATCCGCGACCCCGGACGTCGATCTCCAGGCGACGATCACCGAGGTGCGTCCGGACGGCAAGGAAACGTTCGTGCAGAGCGGGTGGTTGCGCGCCAGCCGTCGGAAACTGACGCCCGGCAGCTCGCTGCTCGCGCCGACGCCAACGTTCCGCCGCGCGGACGTCCAGTCGCTGCCGAAGGGCAAGTTCGCGCTCGTCACGATCCCGCTCTACTACGAGGGTCACGCGTACCGCAAGGGCTCGCGGATCCGCGTGATCCTGTCCGCGCCCAGCGGCGATAACCCGATCTGGGCGTTCCGGAACACCGTCCCGGGCAGCGGCACCGACAAGATCTTCATCGCCCACTCGCCGTCGATGCCGTCGCGGCTCGTGCTCCCGCTCGTGCCCGGCCTGTCGGTGCCGACCGGCCTGCCGCCGTGCCCCGGCCTCCGCGGCGAGCCCTGCCGGACGTACGTGCCGGTTGTCATCCCCGTCGCGAAGTAACGCTAGTGCTTGTGCGGGCTGCTTAGGTTTTCGTATTTGTGGAGGCCCGGCGGGTATTATCAGCCCAGTAGCGGGATGCCGCCGTGAAACGTGGGGCTTGGCGACCGCCGCGGAAAGGTGGGACGTGGTGATGATTCGTTGGGGTCGCTACGGATTGGCGGACATACACGCCACGGATGGCAGGGAACATTGCGGGAACGCCGGGTCGGTCGGCCCTAGTCCGTTTCGGCTGTGCCAGACAGCCGGCTGAGTGACCTCATGCCTACTCGTTTCGGCGAGCCGAGTCGTGTCGCACGTGCCCGCGGCGCGTCGGCGGCGTCGCCATGTGCCGTCCTCATTGCGGATACGCGGAAACTGATCAGCGAGGCGCTGGGAGCGCTCATCGGAGCGATGTCCGGGTTCGTGGTCGCTGGTGTGATCGACGTCGATCGCGCCATTGCGTCGGTGCAGCCGCGCCCGGACCTGGCGGTCGTCGGGGTCGACCCCCTCGCGGAGGAGAGCCTCCGCCTCGTTGACGGCATCCGGCGCCGCCAGCCGGAGCTGCCAGTAGTCGTCGTCGCGGATCGGTTTGATCCGCCTCTTCTGAGGTTCGGCATCGATCGTCGTGTCGCGGCGATCGTTCCCACGAGCACGTCGGGGTCTGAGCTGCGCACGATCATGGGTGAGGTTGTCCGCGGTCGGGTGGTCCTTCCGTCCGGATGGCAGCAGGCGATGAGCACGCCGGAGGAGACGCCGATCGCGGGCCTCAGCGAGCGGCAGCGCGAGGTGCTCGAGCTCCTGGCGCAAGGCTGCCGCAACGAGGAGATCGCCGAGCGGCTGTTCATCAGCCCCAATACTGTGAAGTTCCACATCCGCGCGATCTACGCGCGCCTTGACGTGCACAACCGCATGGCCGCGGCGAAGTACATCAGCCGAAACTGACTCCGCGACTCACGGCTGGTTGGCCCGCACCTACCTCTTCGGGCGGGCGTGCGGGTGTTTTCTTCGCTGAAGGCGGACCTCTGGGCGGGTGGGCTGCGACCGTCCGGTCGGGCAGGGACCGTCCGGTCGGGCAGGGCAAGACACTGCGAACGGACGGCGCGCAACCGTCCGTACGGTCGTTGTGGCAGTGGCTCGCCGCGGATTACGGTGCGACTGATCAATGGCACCGCTCGGGATGCGGAGGAGCGGGCTTTGTCCACCACATAGGGGGTTTCATTCTGAAGCTTGAAGGGGGCGGGTTTTATTTGTTCTGTCTGGGGCGCATGCTCGACGGCTCTTGTCGTCGCAGTCGTTGCGGATCACTAACGCAACAGACGCCCAGCATGCTTCCGCCACCTCTCTCGACGGCCGGATCGCTAGAGGAGGTGTCACGACGGACGGGGCGACCTGATTCACGGCGCAGTGCAGCTAAGTGAGTTTGCTGCTCGGCGACGCATTACTGAAGCACTCTGTAAACGCATCTCAATTTCGGAGCACCCACCATGAAACGAGCATTACTCGGTGCCACGGTCGTCATTGCGATGATGGTCTCTGCGGCACCAGCGCTTGCAGCCGATCCCGGCTTCCTGGAGATCTGCAAGTCATCGACCGGGCTGTCGGGAACGCCCAGCTTCACGTATACCGTCTCAAACGGCGGCGGGACGGTGGTCGTCCCGAACAACTCATGTAGCCGACCGTTCCCAGTCACCGCTGGGAACGTGACTGTGACCGAAGCTCCTGGGACCTTCTACACGGTCTCGAGCATCACCAGCTCCCCGGGCAGCGCGTTGATCTCGTCGAACCCGAAGGGAACGGGAGCACTGAACGCCGGTCCGAACGGAAGGGCGGTCGTCAGCGTTCCGAGCAGCGCTGACCAGTCTGGCACGGTGATCCTGAACTACACGAACGTGCCGGTGACGGGTTACATCGAGGTCTGCAAGAACAATGCCTCGGACTCGGGTCTCACGGGCAGCTTCGGGTTCACGATCAGGGGCAACAACGCCTTCACCACTACCGTGTCGGTTCCGGTCGGGAAGTGCAGCTTCCCGATCTTGGTGCCCGCTGGTGCGGTGACCGTGACGGAGGACGCGCCCAACAGCGTGACGGACATCGGGGTCCAGAACGGGGCTCCGTCCACCACCAACACAGGCGGCGGGACGGCCACCGTGACGGTGAAGCCGTCTCCGGCCCCAGGTGATACATCTCAGGAAGCGATCGTGAGCTTCGCGAACCGGACAGTGCAGCTGAAGGTCTGCAAGCTCGCATCGGATCCCGGCGTCACCGCGCCGTACGCGTTCACGGCGGTTGGGTCAGGCGACCCGTCGTTCCCCGGCGGGATCACCAGGACCGTGACGGTCCTTCCGGGCCAATGCCAGCTCCTGCCCGGTCCGTATACCAACCCGAACGGCACGACCGGTTGGCGTGCAGGCACCAGGGTGGCCGTCTCCGAGGGCGTCGTCCCGGGTACCGCGGTCACCTCCATCGCGGTCGTTCCGGCCAGCCGAGAGGTGCCCGGAACCCGCACGGTGAGCCCGCTCCCGAATCCCACGACTCCGGGCCCGGCTGGTTCGGACGCCGTGCTGCTCGGGTCCGGTGAGACGCAGGTGACGTTCACGAATGACACGGTGCCCAACGGTACCCTGAAGATCTGCGAGAACGTGGATCCGAAGGCTCCGGCGGGGACGTCGTTCACGTTCAACGTCTCGTCGCCGGCGCCGGCCGGAAGCACGACGAGCGCGACTGTCCCGATGGGATCGTGCACGATCGTCCCGAACCCGGTGACGACGGACGGCATGTGGCTGTACAACTCGACCGTGACGATCGCGCAGGTCTCGAGTGGCTTCGCGGTCGTTCCGCCGATCGCTGTCAGCCCGACGGCACGGATGCTCTCGCAGACCGGCGGGACCGTGAACGTCTCGATCGGGAGCGCCGACACGACCATCGCGACATACACCAATGATCCGCCCAGCGGCAGTACGTCGGGCGCGACCGGCGGTGGATCGAACAGTGGCGGATCGAACGGCAACGTCATCGGATCGGTTGGCGGCAGTCCGATCGGCACGCCTCCGACGAGCGGCGGCGGCTCAAAGTCAGCGCCGAAGCCGTTTACGCTGCTGCGCTCGGCCCGGCTCATCAAGTCGCATGGCCGTCACTTCCTGGTCGTGCGTGTGGCCTCGTCGAACAAGAAGGCCAAGATCCGCATCGTCATGCTCAACAAGCGTGGCAAGCAGATTCGGTCGTTCACGAGGATCGTTGCTACCAACCACCCGGTCACGCTGGCGATTCCATTCCCCAGGGGTGTGAAGGTCGTGTCCGCGCGGCTGGCCTAGCTCGAAGCCGAAAGGGTCCGGTTCGACCCTGAGCAGGATGAGGGGGCCCGCTTCGGCGGGCCTCCTTTCTGTCTCGCGCGTGGCCTTGGCGACGGCGCCGCCGACGCCCACGCACCGTTCCACAGCGCGTACCTCCCGGCCACTGCCGCACCGCAGCGTCTGGCTTACCCCTCCTGGGCAGTCGGCCGCACGAGGATCTCGTTGACGTCGACGTGCGGGGGCTGCGAGACCGCGAACATCACCGCCCGCGCGATGTCCTCGGCCTGGAGCGCATCTTTCACCGGGTTGTCGAAGAACGGCGTGTCGACCATCCCCGGCTCGATCACCGTCACTCGCACGCCGGTGTCGTTGACCTCCTGGCGGAGGCTCTCGCCCATCCCCGTGATCGCCCATTTCGTCGAGCTGTACAGGGAACCCGGGAGCGCTCGTCGGCCGGCGACCGAGCCGGTGAGGAGGAAGTGTCCCCGAGCCTCGATGATCGACGGGAGGCACGCCCGGATCGTGAGTGCGGCGCCGTACACGTTGGTCAAGACCATCGAGCGCCACTGCTCCGGAGACTCCTTGAGAAAGCCCCGCGCGGCGCCGAAGCCTGCGTTCGCCCACGCGACGTCGAGCTGGCCAAAGTGCTCGAGCGCCTGCTGCGCCATCGCCTGCTGCTGATCCCATTCGGTCACATCGCAGCTGACCGCGAGCGCGCGCTCAGGCCCACCGAGGGCCTCGGCGAGTTCGCGCAGCCGGTCGGCGGAGCGGGCGGCGAGCACGACGCGGTAACCCGCCTCGGAGGCGGCGCGGGCCGTGGCGGCTCCGATCCCGCTCGAGGCCCCAGTGATCAGAAAGACGGGTTTGGGCATGTCAGGATCATGTCATGCACGATCGCGCGCGCATTCACGTCAACGCCGGCGCCGGTGGCGACGGCTGCCTGAGTTTTCGCCGCGAGGCCCACGTCCCCAAGGGCGGCCCCGACGGGGGCGACGGAGGCCGGGGCGGCGACGTCGTGCTCGTCTGTGACGACAATCTCCGCGACCTCGAGCGGTTCCGTCGGAGCGTGCACTTCAAGGCGAAGCGGGGCGGTCACGGCCAGGGATCGCTCCGGCATGGCGCCGAGGGGGAGACGCTGTACATCGGCGTTCCGCCCGGCACCGAGGTGCTCGTCGAGGCCGACGGTACCCAGCACGACCTCGTTCGTCCCGGCCAGCGCGCGGTCGTCGCGCGTGGCGGCTCTGGCGGGCGCGGGAACAAGCGGTTCGCCGGGCCGACCCATCAGACGCCCCGGTTCGCCGAGCGGGCGCTGCCGGGCGAGGAGTCCTGGCTGACGCTTCAGCTCAAACTGCTCGCCGACGCCGGCCTCGTCGGCCTGCCGAACGCCGGCAAGTCCTCGCTGCTCGCACGCCTGACCCGCGCCCAGCCGAAGATCGCCAACTATCCATTCACGACGCTTGAGCCGGTGCTCGGCACACTCGAGCTCGACGACCGCCAGCTCGTGATCGCCGACATTCCCGGGCTGATCGAGGGCGCGAGCGCCGGCATCGGTCTCGGGCATGAGTTCCTCGCCCACATCGAGCGCACTCGCCTGCTCGTCCACGTCCTCGATGTGGCGCCGCTCGACGGGAGCGATCCGGATGAGAACTACGAAACCGTGGAGCAGGAGATTCAGCTCTACGACCCACGGCTCGCCGCGCTGCCGCGGATCCTCGCGCTCTCCAAGGTCGACCTCGTCGACGCTGACACCGCCGCCGATGCCCAGAAGCGCTGGCGGGCGCGGCTCGGTGATGAGGTTCCCGTGATCCTCACCTCCTCTGCGACTCGAACCGGGCTCGACGAGCTCGCGCGCGAGCTCAGCTACCGGATCCCCGTGCAGGACGAGATCGACGTCTCCGATGACGGAGATGCGGTCCCCGTGCCCGCAGAGCTCGCGGAGCACCGGGTGTTTCGCCCCGCGGCGGAGCGCTCCTATCGCGTCGAGCGCGTGGGCGAGGGTGCCTTCCGCGTCATCGGTGCGGGCATCGACAAGCTGGTCGCGCGCTACGACCTCGACAACGATGACGCGCTCGCCCATCTCGAGCGCCGGCTGCACAGAATTGGCGTGATCCGGGCCCTCGAGGCCGAGGGCTTCGAGCCTGGGGACGACGTCGAGATCGCGGGCGTCGCATTCGATCTCGATCCAAATCTGTAGGATCGCCGCGCTGGCCGGATAGCCAAAGTTGGAGAGAGAGGAGAACGGATGCGTCGTGTTGTAAGCACGGCAATCGTGTTTTCGCTGCTCGTCGTGGGTGCGGCGGCGGCAAATGCAAAGGTGCTGCGAGTAGGGACGTACAAGGGCATTCGCGGCCAGTTCAAGTCGATTCAGGCAGCCGTTGACGCGGCCAAGCCGGGCGACTGGATCCTGGTCGGACCGGGCGACTACAAGGAGCACTCCGGAAAGACGCCCAAGGGCGCGGAGTACAAGGACCGGCCCTCGGGCTTGCTGATCAGCACCGCCCGGCTGCACCTGCGCGGCATGAACCGCAACACCGTCGTCGTCGACGGCACGAAGCCAGGCTCGGCAAAGTGCAGCAACAAGGCCTCGGCCCAGGAGTTCGGGCCGAAGCTCAGCGGCAAGGCGCTCGGCCTCAACGGGATCATGGTCTGGAAGGCTCGGAACGTCTCGGTCCAGAACCTGACCGCCTGCAACTACCTTCGCGGCGCCGGCGACACCGGCAACGAGATCTGGTGGAACGGCGGCGACGGCGCAGGCAAGGTCGGCGGTTACGGCTTCCTGGGGTCGTACCTGAACACGACGAGCACGTACTTCGGCGGCGAGGACACTGCGGCGCAGTACGGGATCTTCTCGAGTGACTGGAACGGCGGCACGTGGGACAACACGTACGCGAGCAACTTCAACGACTCGGGCTACTACATCGGTGCCTGCCGTCAGGAGTGCAACCAGGTCGTCAACCACGCGTGGTCGCAGTACAGCGTGCTCGGCTACTCCGGCTCGAACTCGGGCGGCAGCCTGGTGGTCAAGAACTCTGAGTTCGATCACAACCAGGACGGCTTCGACACGAACAGTCAGAACGGCGATAACCCGCCGCCGCAGAACGGTGCCTGCCCGAACAACGGGATCAGCCCGATCACGCACACGCACTCGTGCTGGGTGTTCATGAACAACTACGTCCATGACAACAACAACCCGAACGTGCCGGCAGCCGGCTCTGCTGCCGCCGGCCCAGTCGGCACCGGCATGTCCGTCTCGGGCGGTCGGAACGACACGATCATGAACAACCGGTTCGTGAACAACAACGCCTGGGGCGTGATCCTCGTGCCGTACTCCGACGCCGGACCGCCGTGCACCGGCGGCACCGTCGACTCGCCGATCCTCGGCAAGGGGAGCTGCCTCTACGACGAGTGGGGCGACGCGATCCTGAACAACAAGTTCACCCACAACGGCAGCTACGGGAACCCGACGAACGGGGACTTCGATCAGCTGAACTTCGAGTCGCATCCGAGCGACTGCTTCCGCGGCAACACGAACACCGCGGGCGCGCTCAGCTCGGACGCCGCGAAGCTCCAGCAGAGCACGCCGAACTGCTCGACGGCCCCGGTCGCCGCGAACCTCAACGTGTCCTTCCTGGACGAGGTTCTGTGCGACAGCGGCGTGAAGGTCAGCGGGTTCGGTTGCCAGACCGGTGACAAGTACCCGCATCAGACCAAGGTCGTGATGCACCCGCTGCCGACCAAGCAGCTGAAGACGATGCCGAACCCGTGCGCGGGGGTTCCGAAGAACCCGTGGTGCACCGGGCGTAAGGCCTGACGTAGACGACGGCCCCGGCGTTCGCGCCGGGGCCGTATCGTCCACCGGCGATGGACACGCTGGTGGTCAAACTCGGATCGAGCATCGTCGTCGATGAGCGCGGCACCGTCCGCGCCGACGTGCTCAGCCGCATCTGCGACGAACTCGCCGACCTGTACCGGTCGGGCCATTCGGTCATCGTCGTCACAAGCGGCGCGATCGCGCGTGGGATGGGGCTGATGGAGATTCCGATGCGCCCGCGGGCGATCGACGAGCTCCAGGCGGCAAGCGCCGTCGGCCAGGGCAAGCTCTACCAGGTGTATGACGAGCTGCTGCGCGAGCGCGGGATCCCGACCGCACAGGTGCTGCTCACGTTCTTCGACATGAGCGCTCGGACGCACTACCTCAACGCGCGCCAGACGCTGCGCAAGCTGCTCGACTGGCGCGTCGTCCCGGTGATCAACGAGAACGACACGACGACCACCGACGAGATTTCGTTTGGCAACAACGACTTTCTCGCGGCCCAGGTCGCGATTCTCCTCGGCGCCGACCAACTGCTGCTGCTCACCGACGCCGAGGGCGTGTTCACCGCCGACCCGCGCGAGCGGCCGGACGCGCGCCTCGTACACGAGGTCGAGAGCTTCGACGCCCTCGACGGCTTCGACATCGGCCACGCCACCTCGCCACTCGGCTCCGGCGGAATGCGTTCCAAGGTCGTCGCCGCCGAGATGGCGACCGCGGCCGGGATTCCGACGGTGATCGCGAGCGGACTGGCGGCGGGGACGATCCGGGAGGCCGTCGCGTCACGGCCGGTCGGGACGCGGTTCGCCGCCCAGGAGGGGCGCTACTCGAGCTTCAAGCTGTGGCTCAAATACGCCAAGCCGTCCCGCGGCCGCGTGCTCGTCGATGCGGGCGCGGCGCGCGCCCTTCGAGACGGCGGGACGAGCCTGCTGCCGGTGGGGATCACCGGGGTGGCGGGCGACTTCGCCGCCGGCGACGCGGTCGAGATCACACACGAATCCGACACCGTCGGTAAGGGGATTTGCAACTACTCGGCCGACGAGCTCCGCAAGGTGCTCGGGATGCAGTCCGCCGACGTGCGCACGCTGCTGCCGCGCGCAAGCGAAGAGGCGGTTCACCGAGACTATTTCGTGCTCGCGTAACCTGTATGGACCATGGCGAGCACGATCACTTCCGTTGCTGAAATCTGCGCCGAGGCCAAGCGCGCATCCCGCACGCTGGCGACGCTCGGCTCCGACATCAAGAACCGCGCGCTTAACGACATCGCCGACGCGCTCATCGACCACACCGCGGAGATCCTCGAGGCCAACGCCCGCGACCTCGACGCCGGCCGCGAGTCCGGGCTCAGTGATGCCCTCATGGACCGGCTCCGGCTCGACGCGCAGCGCGTCGCTCAGGTGGCCGAGGGCGCGCGCACGATCGCGCGGCTACCCGATCCGGTCGGCGAGGTCATCGACGGCTTCCGGCTCCCCAACGGGCTCGACGTGCGCAAGGTCCGGGTTCCGCTCGGGGTCGTGGCGGTCGTCTACGAAGCCCGTCCGAACGTCACCATCGATGCCGCCGCGCTGTGCCTGAAGTCAGGCAACGCGATCGTGCTCCGCGGCTCGAGCACGGCGATGCACTCCAACGCGGTCCTGGCCTCGGTGGCCTCGGCCGCGGCCTCGGAGGCCGGGCTCCCGGCCGGCGCCCTGTCACTCGTCGCCGGCGGCGGCCGTGAGGAGCTCGCCGAGCTTGCCACCCAGACGGGGGTCGTCGACCTGATCATCCCTCGCGGCGGGGAGGGGCTGAAGGCGGCTTTGAAGGGTGTCGCGACCGTTCCGGTCATCTACGCGGCGTCGGGTAACTGCCACGTCTACGTCGACGCGAGCGCCGATCTGGAGGCGGCACGCGCGATCGCGCTGAACGCCAAGCTCCAGCGGCCGGGCGTGTGCAACGCCGCCGAGACGCTGCTCGTCCACGCCGACGTCGCCGACGCTTTCCTCCCCGGCACGCTCCGCGCGCTCGACGCGGCCGGCGTGGTGCTCCACGGCGACGCCCGGGCCCGGGACGCCGCCGCCGGCGTGCCCATCACCGCCGCGACCGACGAAGACTGGGACAACGAATACCTGGCGCTTGAGCTCGCGGTCGGGGTCGTTGACTCGACCGCCGAGGCGATCGAGCACATCAACGCTCACGGCAGCGGTCACTCGGAGGCGATCGTCACCGGGTCCACGGAATCAGCGCGGACGTTCCAGCTGAGCGTCGACGCGGCGTGCGTGTACGTCAACGCGTCGACCCGGTTCACCGACGGGGGGGAGTTCGGGATGGGCGCCGAGATCGGCAACTCGACTCAGAAGCTGCACGCGCGCGGGCCGATCGGCCTCCGCGAGCTGTGCGCGTTCAAGTACCTGGTCGAGGGCTCCGGACACGTCCGACCCTGAAGCTCGGTGCGGCTGGGGATCTTCGGCGGGACGTTCAACCCGCCACATCTTGGTCACCTCATCTGCGCCCAGGAGGCGTACGTTCAGCTCCGCCTTGATCGCGTGATGCTGATGCCCGCCCGGATCCCGCCGCATAAAGCCGTCGACGACGAGCCCGGACCCGAACATCGTCTGGAGCTGTGCCGGTTGGCCGTGGAGGGCGATCCGCGGTTCGCGGTGTCCGATCTCGAGATGAGGCGCGAGGGACCGTCGTACACAGTCGATACCCTTAGGGAGCTGCACATTCAGCATCCAGACACCGAGTTGTTCCTGATCGTCGGTGGCGACGTGGCGGCCGGACTGCCGCACTGGCACGAGCCCGAGCAGGTCCTGTCGCTCGCCACCCCCGCGATCGCGAAGCGTCGGGGAACGCCACGAGCCTCGATCGACGAGGCGTTGGGAGAGCTGCGCGGCGGAGAGCGCGCGCGCTTCTTCCGCATGCCGCGGGTCGGCTTCTCCTCGACGATGGTGCGCGAGAAGGTGCGCAGCAACGAGCCAATCAGATACATCGTCCCCGACGGGGTCGCCGAATACATTCACGAGCACAGGTTGTACGGAGGAAGAACACACACATGACGCCTGAAGAGATCGCAGAAGCCATCAGCGAGTACGCCGCCGACCGCAAGGCGCTGGACATCGTGCAGCTTGATCTCCGCGGAATCATCGGATACACCGACTACTTCATCGTGTGCACGGGTCGTTCCGACCGGCAGGTGAAGGCGATCCACGACGCGATCCACAAGGGGATGAAGGACGAGCACGAGCTGCTCCCACGCCGGGTCGAGGGGCTCACGCAGGCGAACTGGATCCTGATGGACTACCTCGACGTCGTCGTCCACGTGTTCACGCCGGAGACGCGCGAGTACTACCGGCTCGAGCAGCTGTGGGGTGAGGCGCCCGCCGCGGTGGTCGGTGTCGGCGGCGGCGCCGCCGTCTAAGGCGCTCGCCGCGCGCGGTCGCGGCTCAGAGCGTCGACAGCAGTCGCGGCGCGACTTCCTTCTTCCGGCTCATCACGCCGGGCAGCTCGATCGTTGAGTCGGTCGCCTCGACGTCGAAGCTCCGCGCCACCGCCACGGTGTCTCCCGCCACGAGCATGTCCGTGCCCTTGCTGAGCACGTCGGTGACCATCAGCGCGTAGAGCTGCAGGTCGCGGCGCTCGCGCTCACTCCGCAGCGCCTCAAGCAGCTCGGCGCGGCGCTCGAGCAGACCCTTGCCGACGACCTCGATCTGGGCGATGCAAATCGTCTGGCCGCCGCTGAGCTCGTAGGCCTTCGCATCCCGCTTGATGATCTCGTCCGCGCTGACCTCCGACACGTCGGCCGTCGCCTCGAACATCTCCCGTCCGAGCTCCCGCGCGTCGAGCGCGAGCACCCGCTGGAGATACTCGACGACGGCATGGTCGCGCTCGGTCGTCGTCGGCGAGTTGAGGATCACGGTGTCCGAGAGGATCGCCCCGAGCAGCATCATCGCCGTCCCGCGGCTCGGCTCCATCCCGTTCTGGCGGAAGCGCTCGATCACGAGCGTCGCCGTCGATCCGACCGGGTCGAAGATCGCCGTCACCGGCACATGGGTCTCGATCGAGCCGATGTGGTGGTGGTCGAGGATCTCGACGATCTCCGCCTGTTCGATGCCGGGGACGCTCTGCGCCTGCTCGGCATGGTCCACGAGCAGCACCCGGCGCGGGATGGGGGCAACGAGGTCTGAGCGCGTGATCAGGCCCACCGGCCGGCGCTCGCTGTCGATGACGACCGCCGCGCCATAGTGGATCTCCTTGATCTGGTCCGAGGCGTCGGCGAGCAGGTACTCGGTGGTGACCGTCCGTGGATCGCGCTCCATGTATGAGCGACATGGCGCCGCGAGCGTGATCATCCGGCCGGACACGTATGAGTCGAGCGGGGAGACGATCACCGCCGCGTTCTTCGAGCGGGCGAGCGCGAGGATGTCCGCGTCAGGCGTGGCGCCGTTCGAGACGATGAGCAGGGCGGCGCCGCGCTCCAGGGCGAGCCGCTGCGCATCGGCCCGGTTGCCGACGACGACGACGTCGCCGTCGGAGATCCCGCTTCGGCGGCTCACATCCATCGACTGCACCCACACGCGCTGCTCGAGCTGCTTGTCGTCGCCGGTCAGCAACTCTCCCCCGAGGACATCGACAATCGCGCTGACGCGCGTCGGGGCCTCCTTGAGACTCGACGTCTCACGCGTTTCCCGGACGAATCGGCGGGCGAGCGTGCGCTCGGTGACGACGCCGGTCAGCGCGCCGTCCTCATCGACGATCGGCGTGAGCTCGAGCTCGGCGCGGGTCATCGCGAAGCCGGCGGCGCGGATCGGGTCGTCCTCACGTGCCGTGGGGAAGTCGGTGCGCATCACGTCGCGCGCGCGGAGCAGGATGTGCGGCAGCAGCCGCGGCTCGTTGGCACCGCTGCGCTCGAGCAGCCATCGGGTCTGGGGGTTGCACTCGCCGAGGCGGACCGGCACGTACTCGTGGCGGGGATCAAGACGCGACTTGAGCTCGGCATAGCCGAGCGCGGAAGCGATCGAGTCGGTGTCCGGGTTGCGATGTCCGGTGACGTAGATGGGGCGCACGCCCCGTATCGTTCCATTCTCGTAAAGCCGCCGCCACCCCGGGCCTTGACCGAACGTCGTTGAGCGACGTTTGACACGGCCACTTAGTCCTGACGGCCGCGTGCCGATGACAGTGCGTGACCATGAGGGGACGGCCGCTCTGGCGACAGGGCGCGCAGCGCGATACCGTCTCGGCCTAGCTGACAGAGCGAGGTGCGGGGACCCGGCGCCTCGGATCCCTTCGCACTACGAAACCGGAGAGGGCATGCCGTCCGCACCACAAATCCTTCCGACCCAGATCACCGAGGGCAGCGCCCCGGGCGTGAAGTACCGGCTCGAGGGAGAACTCGTGCCCGTGCTCCACATGGCACTCGACGGACAGATCCCGGTGTACTTCGAGCACCACGTGCTGCTGTGGAAGTACCCGCAGATGCAAGTTGGCCTGCATCCGCTCAAAAAGGGACTCAAGCGCCGCGTGTTCGGCGGCATGCCGCTGCTCCTGATCGAGGCGCAGTCGGCGGGCGAGATCGCCTTCAGCCGCGACGCCCCCGGCCATGTCGCCGCGATCCATCTTCAAGCCGGTGAGGGCATCCTCGTCCGCGAGCATCAGTTCCTCGCCGCCACCGGCGGCGTCCAGTACGACTACAGCCGGATCAAGGGCTTCTCGAACATGCTCTACGGCGGCGGTCTGTTCGTCGACCACTTCTTCGCCGCCGACCATGAGGGCGTCGTGTGGATCCACGGCTACGGCAACCTGTTCGAGAAGGTGCTCGAGCCGGGGGAGACGATCGACATCGAGCCCGGCGGCTGGGTGTACCGCGACCATTCCGTCCAGATGGCCCAGGAGGTCTACGGGTTCAAGACGGGCTTTCTCGGAGGAGGTTCGGGCAATCTCGTGTTCAACCGGTTCACCGGACCGGGCCGAGTGTGCCTGCAGAGCGCGTACTTCAATCCGGTCGCGGGCTCGGACTCCGGCGGCAACACGGCGGGAGACTCGGGCAGCAGCCTGCTCGGCGGGATCGCCCGCGGGATCCTCGACAACTGATCATGGCGTTCGAACCAGGTCACCTCGCCAACCATCCGCTGCCGAGCGGGATCGTCGGGGCGCTCAGCCTCGGCGGGTATCAGCTGCTCGCCGACGTCGCCGGCGTCGGCGCCGGCCGACTGGGGCCGCAGGCGTTCCTGCTTGTGGCCCCGGATCCGGATCCGACGCTGCCGGATGCCGGGACGCAGATCGCGTTGCACCAGCCGCGCCTGAAGGACGAGACCGAGGCGTTCGCGTACACGCGGCTTGCGGCTCAGCTTGGGTATCTGCGGCTGTCGGGATACCGGCTGGCGCTCGATCGCCACGGTCTGCGGAGCAAGATCAACGTCGTCAATCCGGCCACGGGCGGCGTCGTGGCGACGATTCCGGACAAGATGCCCGGTCGCCTGTTCGGCGGCGGCATGAACGCGACGAAGCTCACGGCGACGGTGGGTGCATTGCCGCCGGCCGGGCCGCCGCCGGACACGAGCAGCCCGGAGCTGATGCGTGAGGTCCTGCTCGCGCTGGCGCTGCGAGATGAGTCGTTGAGCGGAGTGGAGGCCGCCGAGGTCGCGGACAAGGCGCTCCAGCTTGCGTCCGGAGACAGGACGCTCGATCCTCCGGCCGCGATCGAGGCTGCGAAGCAGGACCGGACCGAGTAGCGTCTACAGCGCAGACGCAGCAGACCGATCACCTAGGTGATGGCGAGCAAACCAAAACCCTCCCGTCCCACGACGGACCCGAAACCGAGCGTGCCACAGAACGGGAAACTGCGGCCCAAGCTGAAGCGTGCCGACTTCGATCGGGAGTTGCTCAAGCTCCAGCGCGAACTCGTGATCATGCAGGAGTACGTCAAGGCCCGCGGGCCCAAGGTCGTCGTCATCTTCGAAGGCCGCGACGCGGCCGGGAAGGGCGGTGTGATCAAGCGCATCGCCGAGCGGACGAACCCGCGCGTCTGCCGAGTCGTCGCGCTGCCGGCACCCACCGAGCGCGAGAAGACCCAGTGGTATTTCCAGCGCTACGTGCCGCACCTGCCGGCCGCGGGGGAGATCGTCCTCTTCGACCGCTCCTGGTACAACCGCGCCGGCGTCGAGCGCGTGATGGGATTCTGCACCGAACTCGAGTACGAAGAGTTCATGCGCTCGTGCCCCGAGTTCGAACGGATGCTCGTTCGCTCCGGGATCCAGGTCATCAAGTACTGGTTCTCCGTGTCCGACGAGGAGCAGGAGCGCCGGTTCCAGGCCCGCGTCCACGATCCGATGCGTCGTTGGAAGCTCAGCCCGATGGACCTCGAGTCCCGCGCCAAGTACGTCGAGTACTCCCGCGCCAAGGACGAGATGTTCCGCTACACCGACATCAAGCACGCCCCGTGGTGGGTCGTCCAGGCCGACGACAAGCGCCGGGCCCGCCTCAACTGCATCGCCCATCTGCTCTCGATGATCGAGTACCAGGACCTCACCCCGCCGCCGCTCCAGCTCCCGCCGCGGGCCGAGCTTCCCTACGTGCGCCCGCCGATCGACGAGCAGACGTTCGTACCTGAGGTCTACTGACGGTCCAAGGCCAGCCCGCGACGCTCGGGTGACCGGGCCCGCGAGGCTCGGCTACCCGGACGGCTTCGCTCGAGACAAACCTGGGCAACGCCGCCGGTTTGGCGCTACGGGGAACGAGCCACGGGGGAAAGGCGGATACGTGGTCTTCCGCGACGGGTGATGATCACCTCGTCCCCGGCTGCCACGCGGTCCATCCAATAGCCGAATCGATCACGGAAGGGGTTGGCCCCAATCGTGATCGGCTCGGACGGAGAAGTGGAGCTAGTCGGGCTCGAACCGACGACCTCGTGACTGCCAGTCACGCGCTCTCCCAGCTGAGCTATAGCCCCGACGAAGTCGAAGTCACTTGCAAGGTTAATACATGCCCGCTGATTGTTGCGTGGCCCGCTGAGTCGCAGCCATATCTCCGCTCGTTCTGCGCACAAACTGATCGGGATCAGAAAACACCGATCGAGCTCTCCGCAGTACACGCCGACCAGATCTACTTCATGGGCGGCGTACTTGGTCCTGACGTATCCAGTCGGTGAGCAGCGGCTCCCAGCGAGCTTGACGATCACCACGTCACCACTGTCGCTCAGCCGGCCCCATTTGCATTGGATCCGCCAAACCCGGTCGCCGATCTCGAACCCGAGGTCAGACCGACCGTGCTCGTTGAGCGGCTTCATCACGGGAATGCCCAATCGCTCAGCGGCGAGAGCGATCTCAAGCTCTGCGACCGCGCCCTTGTGGTTATTGGCGCTCAACATTACGAACATATGTTCGCATCAGGGTCGGACGGACATTCACTTCCTCCGGTTCGGAGACCGACGCCGGCGGCGACCGCGGCTCAGCCGGGCGGGATGAACTCCGGCACGTCGAGGTCATCCGGCCGGTCGCCCGCCCGTCCGCCCGCCCGATCGCGCCCCGAGGGCCGCGTGCTCTCCCGCTCCCCGGCACCCCGGCGAGCGCTGATCGGGGTGCCTGAGCGGGCGCCCGGCGGGAGCCCGCCGTCGGTGCGGTCGATCTGAGCGACCATCCGCGAGTACACGAGCTGAACGTCGCGCAGGAGGCGCTCGGCATTCGAGCGCAGTGAGTCGCCCATCTCGCGCAGGTTGGCGACGATCTCGAGCCCCTCGGTGCGGACATCGGTGGCCGTCGCGCGGGCCTCGAGCAGCATCTCGCGCGATTGTTGCTCGGCGTCCTCCTTGGTCTTGGCGGCGGCGGCCTTGGCGTCGGCGAGCGTCTTGTCGGCCTCCTCCTGGGCGCGACCGACGGCGGCCAGCGCTTCGGTCGCCGCGGCGGCCTTCTTCTGCTCGGACTCGGTGCGGGCGGACTCGCGCAGGCGGGTCGCCTCGGTCTGGGCCAGCTGCACGATCTCCTCGGCCTCGTCCTCGGCCGCCTTGACCCGGTTGTTGGCGGCGCGGTCGCCCTCCGCGATCCGGGCGGTCATCCGCTCCTCCGCCTCCCGGCGCATACGCTCTGCCGCCGCCTCCGCCGCGGCGACGATCGATGCGACCCGGTCAGCCGCGGTCGTCGACGACGCGGGAGAGCGAGATGACGCCGACGACGCAGACTTCGACGAGGAGGGTCCGTTCTCCGCCACGCCCTGATGGTAAAGCGCGATCGCCGGATCGCACGCAAGTTCGCCACCGGCAACACCGGCAACGCCCCCGCAACCGGAGCGGCAAATCGACTTCGCGGGGGGATCATCGCCAGACGGAGACGAATCGCCTACCGGAAGTAAGCTCCGTTAGAGAGATGGCTGACCGTCGCTACGAACCAAATGAGATTGAGCCCAAGTGGCAGGACGTGTGGGCGCGCGAGCACACGTGGGAGGTGTCGAACGAGCCCGATGGCTCGGCGGAGAAGTCCTACGTGCTCGAGATGCTCCCGTACCCGAGCGGCGAGCCGCACATCGGGCACCTGAAGAACTACGCGCTCGGGGACGCGATCGCGCACTTCCGCCGCCGCATCGGGCAGCGGGTGCTCCACCCGATGGGCTACGACGCGTTCGGCCTCCCCGCCGAGAACCACGCGATCAATACCGGCATTCATCCGCGGCAGTCGACCGAGGCGTCGATCGCTGCATTCCAGCGGGCGTTCCGCTCATGGGGGATCTCGATCGACTGGTCGCGGGAGTTCGCGACCTGCGAGCCGCGGTACTACCGCTGGACGCAGTGGATCTTCCTCAAGCTGCTCGAGCGTGACCTCGCATACCGCAAGCAGGCGGCGGTGAAGTGGTGCCCCCACGACCAGACCGTGCTCGCCAACGAGCAGGTCATCGACGGCCGCTGCGAGCGCTGCGGCCACGAGGTCGAGCTGCGCCAGCTCGAGCAGTGGTTCTTCCGGATCACCGACTATGCCGACCGGCTCCTCGACGACCTCGACTCGATCGCGTGGCCGGAGCACGTCAAGGCGATGCAGCGCAACTGGATCGGGCGGAGCACCGGTGCCGAGGTCACGTTCCGCTGCGAGGAGCTCGCGATCGACTACCCCGTGTTCACGACGCGGCCGGACACGTTGTTCGGCGCCACCTTCTTCGTGATGGCGCCCGAGCACCCCGACGTGTTCCGGCTCGCCAAGGGCACCGAGCACGAGCAGGCCGTCCACGAATACGTGAACCGGTCGCTGACCGAATCCGCCGAGGACCGCGGCGCCACCGACAAGCCGAAGACCGGCGTTCCCCTCGGCCGTACCGTCACCAACCCGGTCAACGGCGAGCAGCTCCCGATGTTCGTCGCCGACTATGTCCTGATGGAGTACGGCACCGGCGCGATCATGGCGGTGCCGGCGCACGACGAGCGCGACTATGCGTTCGCCAGGGCGTTCGACCTGCCGATCCGCCGCGTGATCGCGGACCCGGAAAGCGACGACCCGGCCAGCGACAGCGACGGCCTCCCGTACACCGGTGACGGCCCGATGGTGAACTCCGGCGAGTTCGACGGGCTGCACAACCGCGACGCCTATCAGGCGATCGTCGACTGGCTCGACCGCGAGGGCCGCGGGCACTCGTCGGTGAGCTTCCGCCTGCGTGACTGGCTCGTCTCCCGTCAGCGGTATTGGGGCTGCCCGATCCCGGTGGTCTACTGCGACACGTGCGGGCTCGTGCCGGTGCCGGAGGCGGACCTGCCGATCGAGCTGCCGAACGTCGAGGACTACCAGCCGAAGGGCCGCTCACCGCTCGCCGCCGCGGAGGACTGGGTCAACACGACCTGTCCGAACTGCGGTGGGCCGGCGCGGCGCGAGACCGACACGATGGACACGTTTGTCGATTCGAGCTGGTACTTCCTGCGGTACTGCGATGCGAACAACGACGAGGCGGCGTGGGACCGCTCGGTTGTCGACGGCTGGATGCCGGTTGACCAGTACATCGGCGGAATCGAGCACGCGATCCTGCACCTCATGTACGCGCGGTTCTTCGTGAAGGCCCTCGCCGACATGGAGCTGCTCGGCTTTCAGGAGCCGTTTCAGGCGCTGTTCACCCAGGGGATGATCCTCGGCCCCGACGGCCAGAAGATGTCGAAGTCGCGCGGCAACGTGGTCAGCCCGATGCCGATTGTCGATCGCTACGGCGCCGATGCGGCGCGTTGCTACATCCTGTTCATCGGCCCACCGGACCAGGATGCGGCCTGGTCTGAGGCGTCGCTGGCCGGCGTCCATCGGTTCCTGTCGCGGATCTGGCGTCTCGGCGACGAGTTGTCCGAGCAGGCCGACGGGGCCGGTGGGTCCGCATCGGTCGAGCAGCCGAACGAGCCGGACGGTGACTCACTGACGCTTGTGCGCAAGACCCACTGGGCGATCGACAAGGTGACGCGTGATCTCGCCGATCGCTTTGCCTTCAACACGGCGATCGCCGCGATCATGGAGCTCGTCAACATGCTCTATGACCCGAGCATCGACGCCGACGTCGAGTCCCGCCGGTTTGCCACCGCGACCGCCGCGAGCCTGCTGTTCCCGTTCGCGCCGCATCTCGGCTCCGAGGTCTACGAGCGGCTCACGGGCCGTCGTGTGTGGGACGAGCCGTGGCCGGACACCGATCCGAACATGCTCGTCGCCGACACGTTCGAGCTCGTCTGCCAGGTCAACGGCAAGGTCCGCGACCGCGTACTGGCGCCAAGTGGCGCGCCGCGGGACGAGCTCGAGCGCCTCGCCCTCGGGACCCGCGGGGTCCAGGCCCACGTCGACGGCCACGAGGTCGTCAAAGTGATCGTCGTGCCCGGCAAGCTCGTCAACGTCGTCGTGCGCCAGTAGACCGGTGCCCCCGCCGTCGCCGCTCTACATAGCGGTCGTCGGAGCGTCGTCGGCGAGCGACGACGAGCTCGCCGCCGCCGAGACCGTCGGCCGCACGCTCGGCGAGGCGGGCGCGACCGTCATCACCGGCGGGCGCAGCGGCGTCATGGAGGCGGCGTCGAAAGGCGCCGCGAGCGCCGGCGCGACGACCATCGGGCTGTTGCCCGGCAGCGAGCGCGCCGAGGCGAATCCGTACGTCTCGGTCGCGATCCCCACCGGTCTCGGCGAACTTCGCAACGGCCTCATCATTCGGGCGGCGGACGCCGTGGTCGCGGTCGGCGGTGGCTACGGGACGCTGTCAGAGGTCGCCCTCGCGCTCCGCGCGGGCCTGCCCGTCGTCGGTGTTGACACGTGGCCGATCGACGGGGTCGAGCCGGCGCCGACGGCGAGCGCCGCGGCCGCGCGTGCGCTGGAACACGCCCGGGCGAACGCCTGACCGACGCCTACACTGGATCGCTCGCGACCGATGCCGACCTTCAAGCCCGCGTATCTCATCCATGGCGACGACCACGGTCGCATGGCTGAGCGACGCGCGCGGCTGCGGGCGGTCGCTGAGGCGGAGAGCGGCACGCAGGGCACCGAGGTGTTTGAGACTGACACGGCCACCCCGGAGGTGGTGGCGGGGGCGCTCAACGCGATGACGTTCGCCCTCGGGCGCCGCTTCATCATCGTCGAGGGTGTCGAGCGCTGGAAGGACAAGGAGCTCGGGCCGGTGACGGACGCGCTCGCGCACATGCCACCGGATACGACGGTCGTGTTCTTCGCCCGCGAGGATTCGCGCATGAAGGCGCCGAAAGGCCTGCACGAGGCGGTCAGCAAGGCGAAGGGGCAGATCGATCCCGTCGAGACGGTCAAGTCGTGGGAGCTGCCCAAGTGGGTGATCGCGCGGGGGAGGGAGCTCGGGATCACGCTCGAGCCGGACGCCGCCCGCGCCCTCATCGCCCACGTCGGGGAGCGCCAGCAGCGGCTGCTCCGGGAGCTTGAGAAGCTCGCGCTCGGCAGCGAGGGTGGATCGGTGTCGTTCGACGTCGCCGAAATCGAGGAGCTGACGGCGGCCTCGGCGGAGCGCCGCGCGTGGTCACTCGCGGACGCGCTCGTCGGTCACGATCCGCAGGCGGCGATCCGGCTCTACCTCGAGTTGCGCGCGCAGGGCGAGCGGCTGCCGGGACTGCTCTACTGGATGGGCCAGCGGATCCGGACCGCGCACGAGGTGGCTCAGGCGATCGACGCCGGCGCGCCGATCGCGCAGGTCAAACGTGGGCTGCGGATGCCCTCCCGCGCGGCCGATCGTCTCATCGCGGACGCTCAAAGCACCGGGGTCGAGAAGCTCCGCGACGCGATCGGAGAGATCGCCGATCTTGAACTCAGGTCCCGGGGTGGCGGGCGACGGGGCGCCGGGGAAGACACCGCAGCCCTGATCGCGATCGGCCGGATCGCCGCGTAGCGAACCGCCATCCGGCCGTGCCCGGCGGGGTTCGCCTACACCGACTGGAGGATGAGGGCGAGCGCGGCGAGCACCACGAGCAGCACCGCGAGTGCGGCGAGGCGCGCCGCCCACAGTGCGACGGGACCGCGTTGGGGCTCCCGGACGGGCGGCTCCGCGCGGAACCGCTGGGACAGCGGCACGGCCTCGAGGCGGGCCGTCGGCTCAGCGAATGCGGGCGCCGGGGCCGGGATGTCGGCGGCGCGAGCCTGCTCGAGGTCTGTGGCCAGCCGATCGCGCTCGTGGACGAGTCGCTCGCGCTCGTGGACGAGTCGCTCGCGCTCTCTGACCGCGGTGTCGAGCGCGCTCACGGCCACGTCGCGCCGGCGGACGGCTGCGTCTCGCTGGCTGATGGCATTGTCCCGCGCCTGGGCCGACGCGCCGTGCGCCGACAGCGCCGCGTCGCGCTGCGAGAGAGCCACGCCGCGCTGCGAGAGCGCCACGTCGCGCTCGGCCACCGCCGCGTCGCGCTCGGCGACGGCTGCGTCCCGATCGGCCACCGCCGCGTCACGCTCCTCCAGCACGGCCTCGATCCTCGCCCGGGCGGCCGCGGCGGCCCGGGAGGCTTGGGCGGACCCGACGGTCGCGCCGGACTCGGCTCCGGAGGCGCGAGCGGGCGCTGATGGGCGAGCGGGCGCTGATGGGCGAGCGGGCGCTGATGGGCGAGCGGGCGCGGAGGCAGAGGTGCCGCGCCACGAGCGACCGCGGGACCTCGCGCGGCGGGGGCGGGACCTCAGGGGCTCCGGCGCCGGCAGGACGACCGCGATATCCGGGGCGACGGCCAGTTCGACCTCGTCGGCGCCGCCATTCTCAGGCGCGTAGGAGAACGAGGCGATCCACGGAGCTCTCTCGTCGGGGTTCCACGGCTTGTGCTCGAGTTCGGCGAGCATCCGCGACGGGGCGCCGTCGCCGAGGACCGTCAGCGTCGGGCGAACGAACCGCCGGCCGCGCACGCCGGACCATCGTCCGGTGACGATGACACGGTCATCGGCGAACGTGACGTCGTCGGGCTCGAACGCGACCTGCTCGGCACGGGCTGTCGACTCGGTCGCATGGGCCATCGCGCGGTGGGCTACCCCAAATCCGCGGGTCGTGCACGTCGACCCTCAGGCCGCAGGGTCAGGCAGCAGAGTCAGGCGGCAGGCGTCTGCCGGCGAATCCGCGCCGCGCGCGACTTCTTCCGTGCACCGTTATTCCGGTGCAGCGCCCCGCGCTTGACAGCCTTGTCGATCGTCTGCACGAGGGTGCGATGCTCGGTGTCGGCTGTCGCGTCGTCGCCAGCGGCGACCGCGCTCTCAAGGCGGTGGAAGTACGTCTTGACCTTCGATGTGTAGCGGCGGTTCTCGAGGCGCTCGCGCTCGGAACGGATGATCCGCTTCTTCTGTGAACGAATGTTTGCCATGGCACGAAATAGCCGCAGCGATCCGCCGCGGCACCGTCCGTACTATAGCGCCCCGGTGACGACCGAAGCGAGTGCTGTGACCACACCCGAACCCCCGCGCCGCCGAGTGAGCGTCAACACGGCGATCTTTGCGATCGCCACCGCGCTCTCCCGGATCGCCGGACTGGCGCGGGAAATCGTCGCTGCCAGCTACTTCGGCACGAGCGGCGCCGCGTCGGCGTTCACGATCGCGTCGCAGATCCCGAACCTGATGTCGAACCTGTTCGCGCAGTCGGCACTGTCGGCTGCGTTCGTGCCGGTGTTCACCGACCTGCTCCAGCAGGGGCGCAAGCGCGAGGCGTTCAAGCTCGCCTCGACGCTGTTCTGGATCATCCTCGTCGCCCTCGGCTCGCTGACGATCGTGGGGATCCTGGCGGCGCACACGATCATGCCGCTGTTCACGGGCAGCGAGTTCAACCAGTCGCTCGACGATCTCACCGCCGGGCTCGCGCAGGTGCTGTTCCCGGTTGTGCTGCTGCTCGGGCTTACCGGGCTGCTCGTCGGGATCCTCCAGTCCTACGACCAGTTCTCGATCCCGGCGATCGCGCCAGCGGTGTGGAACCTGGTGATCATCGTCGGGCTCGTCGGGCTGCACGATCAGTTCAAGCCCGGCAAGCAGATCTACGCCTACGCGATCGCCTGGCTGATCGCCACCGTCGTGCAGTTGATGATGATCGCGTGGGCGATGCGGCGGATCGACTTCCGCCTGCAGTTCTCCGTCGACTGGCGCGATCCGCGGGTCAAACAGGTGTTCACGCTGATGCTGCCAGTGACGATCGGCCTCGGGATCGTCAACCTCGATCAGCTGCTCAACTCCGTGTTCGGCACGCTCGTCTCCGATCAGGCGCCGCGGGCGATCGACAACGCGTTCCGGATCTACATGCTCCCTCAGGGCGTGTTCAGCGTCGCCGTCGCGACCGTCCTGTTCCCAACCCTCAGCCGCCAGGCCGCTCGCCGCGACGTCGGCGGCATGCGCCGCGCGGTGGCGAACGGAATCCGTCAGATCAACCTCCTGCTGATCCCGGCGGCCGGGGTGATGATGGTGCTCGCGACGCCGATCACGCGGCTGATCTTCCAGCGCGGCCACTTCAACGCGGAGTCGACCCATCTCGTCTCGATCGCGCTGTTCTGGTTCGCGTTCAGCCTCCCGTTCGGCGGGGTCAACCTGCTGCTGACGCGCACCTTCTTTGCTGTGCAGCGCCCCTGGATCCCGACGGCGCTCGCCGCGATCAACATGATCGTCGACATCATCGTCAGCGTCGCGCTCTACAAGCCGCTCGGGATCGCCGGTCTCGTGATCGGCACCGCCGCGGCGAACGCGGTGATGACGTTCCTTCAGTATCGCCGGCTGCGGATCGGCTTCAACGGCCGCCTCGACGACGCCCAGAACCTGATGATCACGATCCGGGTGCTGCTCGCCTCGGTGGTGATGTCCGGGATCGCGTGGGTCGTGTGGAAGGGGCTTGACTCGCTGCTCGGGCGCAGCCTGCTCGCCCAGATCATCTCCGTCGGCCTCGGCATCGGCCTCGCGGGCCTGTTCTATATGAAGGCGGTGCTGACGATGCGCATCCCCGAGGCCCGCCAGATCGAGACCCTCGTCATGGGACGACTCCGGGGGGGCGCATGAGAGATCTCCACGGCGTCTATCAGCGCCATTTCGCCGCTCAACCGCGACGAGAACGCGGGTTTCTCAGTGCCGTCGGTTTCACCACCGCGTTCGCCACGGCCCGGGCGATCACCCACTCGATCAAGGCCGGCATCGGGCCGTTTCACAACGTCTCCCGAGACGGCGTCCATATCCATCACAGCACGTTCGGCATCTTCGGACTGCTCGGAGTCGGCTACGCGTGGACATATCGCCGCGGGATCGGGGACGCCGATCAGCCCGCCTGGGCATCACGGCTGTCGGCGACGCTCTACGGCGTCAGCTCGGCACTGACGCTCGATGAGTTCGCGCTGTGGCTTGATCTCAAGGACGACTACTGGGACCAGCAGGGCCGTAAGTCGATCGACGCCGTGGCGATCTTCGGCGGCCTGCTGACGATGGGCTTCCTCGGGCAGGATGCGCTGCGGGACCTGCTCGGTCTCGAGCACCGGGCCGAGCGCGAGATCTAGCGGCGTTCGGCGAGCCCGTACGCCCCCGGTACGGCCGACCGGCCGCGGCCCGAATACCCTCTGTGTCAGACGCAGATGGCCGACCAAGCCCACATCCGCAACTTCTCGATCATCGCCCACATCGACCATGGGAAGTCGACGCTGGCCGATCGCATCCTCGAGCTGACCCACACCGTCGACCCCCGATCGATGCGCGCCCAGCTGCTCGACTCGATGGATCTCGAGCGCGAACGCGGGATCACGATCAAAGCCCAGGCGGTGCGGGTGTTCTACACGAGCCAGAAGGACGGGCAGACCTATCAGCTGCAACTGATCGACACGCCCGGGCACGTCGACTTCACCTACGAGGTGTCGCGCAGCCTCGCGGCGTGCGAGGGCGCCCTGCTCGTCGTCGATGCCTCGCAGGGGGTCGAGGCGCAGACGGTCGCCAACACATACCTGGCGATCGAGTCGGGCCTCGAGCTGATCCCGTGTCTGAACAAGGTCGACCTCCCGGGCGCCGAACCAGAGCGCGTCGGCGAGGAGATCGCCGACCTCATCGGGGAGCCGGCGGACGACGTCCGTCGCATCAGCGCCAAGACCGGCGAGGGGGTCGCCGAGGTCCTCGACGAGCTGATCGAGCGGGTCCCGCCGCCGCACGGTGATCCGGACGCGCCCCCGCGTGCCCTCATCTTCGACTCCGAGTTCGACCAATACCGCGGCGTGATCGCGTACATCCGGGTCGTCGACGGCACGTTCACGAAGGGCGAGGCGATCAAGGCGATGCAGGCCGGCACCGAGGCGGACATCGATGACATCGGCTTCTTCACGCCCCAGATGGTGTCGACCAAGGCGCTCGGCCCCGGCGAGGTCGGCTACCTCATCACCGGCATCAAGGACGTCACCCGGCTGCGCGTCGGCGACACGCTGACCGCCAAGACGCGTCCGGCGCTCGAGCCCCTGCCTGGCTACCGCGAGGTCAAGCCGATGGTCTTCTGTGGCCTCTTCCCGATCGACTCCGACGCCTACCCGGATCTGCGCGACGCGCTTGAGAAGCTGACCCTCAACGACGCGGCCCTGTCGTGGGAGCCGGAGACGTCGGACGCGCTCGGCTTCGGCTTTCGCTGCGGCTTCCTCGGCCTGCTCCACATGGACATCGTGCGCGAGCGGCTCGAGCGCGAGTACGACCTCGAGCTGCTGGCCACGATGCCGAGCGTCGAGTACGAGGTGACGCTCACCGACGGCACGGTGATCCCTGTGCACTCGCCGAACGACATGCCCGATCCCAGCAAGGTGGAGGAGGTCCGCGAGCCCTACATCCGCGCCTCGATCCTCACGCCGAAGGAGTTCGTGGGGCAGATCATGGAGCTCTGCCAGGAACGCCGGGGCGAGCACTCGGGGATGCACTACCTGTCCTCCGAGCGGATCCAGATCACCTACGACCTGCCGCTGGCCGAGATCGTGCTCGACTTCTTCGATCAGCTCAAGTCCCGGACGCGTGGGTACGCGTCGCTCGACTACGACATCATCGGCCTGCGCGAGTCCGACCTGGTCAAGCTCGACATCCTGCTCGCCGGCGATCCGATCGACGCGCTCTCGATGCTCGTTCACCGCTCCAAGGCTTATGACGCCGGCAAGACGCTGACCGAGAAGCTCCGCAAGACGATCCCGCGCCAGCAGTACGACGTTCCGATCCAGGCCGCGATCGGATCGAGGATCGTCGCCCGCGAGACGATCAAGGCCTACCGCAAGGATGTGATCGCCAAGTGCTACGGCGGCGACATCAGCCGCAAGCGCAAGCTGCTCGAGCAGCAGAAGAAGGGCAAGCAGCGGATGAAGCAGGTCGGGCGGATCGAGGTGCCCCAGGAGGCGTTCCTCGCGGTGCTCGAGCTCGGCGAGAAGGGCTGAGCGCGCAGTTTTGCCCGCATCGCGGGCAGAAGTGCGCGTGAGACAGGGGGATGGCGAGTGCCAGGAGCGGGGTGGCTAGTGCCAGTAGCCCGGGCGCGCCCGATACACGTGCCGCGGCGCCATCCGGCGCGCGTACGCTCGCCGCGGGCCATACCAGCGGCGGCTGTGCCCGAGCATCATCCACACGAGCGCGGCGAGCACCGCCCAAGCGGTCACCATCGCGAACACGATCGTGACGACGGCGACCACCGCGGCCACGATGACCGGCATCACGAAGAGGACCGCGATGAACGGCACGGGGCCGAAACGCCACATTGACTGTCCGCCGCGGTGCGCCACGGCGCCACGGCGGGCGACCTGGTCACGGGGCAGGTCGGCGACGAGCGCGTCGAGCTCGCCGTAGGTCCGGGCGCGGAGCGCCGAGGCGAGCCGTTCCTCAAGTTCCTCGGCGACGATGCGGCCCTCGGCGGCGGCGGCGCGCAGGCGTTTGACCACCACTTCCCGGTCGTTGTCCGATGCCCTCAGAGTCGCACGGCGTGCCACAGCCCGAAATGCTAGCGCGCCCCCGCCGCCGCCTCCAGTCCACTGGACGATTCGGCCGCCTGCGGCCGTACGCAGTACATCCCCTCCGAGAACCCCTCGCTCTCGATCCCGAGCGCCCAGTTGAAGCGCGAGTACAGGTTCTCGAGAGCGACGCTCATCGTCAGCTCGACGAGCGCTCGCTCATCGAAATGCTCGCCGAGCGCGGACACGAGCGTGTCCGGCACCGAGACCGGGGTGCGCGTCATCGCCTCGGCGTACTCGAGCACCAGCCGGTCGACCTCGTCGAACCGATCCGAGGAGCGCCACACGGCGAGCGCGCGCAGGTCCTCCTCTGCCAGTCCGGCGTCGAGCGCCAGCCGCGACCCGAAGTCCAGGCACCACTCGCACCCCATCAGCTGCGCCGCGCGGAGCATGGCGAGCTTCTTGGGACGCGGGGGGAGCGCGCGGGAGAACACTTCGTGCGAGAGCGACATGGCGCTGTAGCCGAGCAGCAGCGGCCGGTGGTGGGCGACGACCCGGGTCGGCTCGAGCGGCCGGCCGTACATCCGCCGCGTCGATCCGTACACCACCCGGCGCACCAGGTCGAGACGGCGCGGGCGGTACCCCGGAACCCGGCTCACGAGCCGGTCTCCGGACGACGCGACGCGACCACCATCGCCACCACCACGAGGACAAGCTCGAGCACGAAGGCGCCGAGACTCCCGATGTCGTCGGCGGTCGAGAAGCTCCCGGTCGTCGTCAGGTGGTAGGCGAAGTGCGGCACCGTCGCCGCCAGGAACGCGGCGCCCGCGAGCAGCACGACCCGGCGCGAGAACCACACCGCCGCGCCGATCAGCAACACCGCGAGGCCGAGTTCGCTCGCCGCGTAGTCGCGCAGCAGATGCTCGTTGTAGGGCCCGAGCGCGGCCACCCAGCTGTGACCGGCGCCGGGAAA
This sequence comes from uncultured Solirubrobacterales bacterium, assembly GCA_963850335.1. Lineage (GTDB taxonomy): Bacteria > Actinomycetota > Thermoleophilia > Solirubrobacterales > Solirubrobacteraceae > Palsa-465. The sequence goes on from CAWKKY010000011.1 coordinate 85,647, forward strand.
GCTGCGAAAGAACGCATGGGGCGCGACGAGACCCCAGACCGCGACCTCCGCCTGCGCGAGCCCGACGAGCACGAGCCCGACCCGCGCGGCGAGGACCGAGCCGGCCGGCGCTGCGCGGCGCGGAGCGACCAGCGGACGTCTCAGCGACCGCGCTCACAACGCCACCGCCGCATCCGCCACGCCGCCACGCCCCCGCGCCCGGGCCACCGCCAGCCGGCTCGCCTCGACCGCGCTCGCCCATGCCACTTCGGACAGGCAGCCGGGCGCTGCCACCATGTCGCCGGCCAGGAACACACCGTCGCCGCGATCGATCGCCGGGCGCTCACGCCAGGTCGTCCCCGGCATGTCGATCGCGCCCGTGCGGCCGGTCATCACCTGCCGCCGGCGCCACGTCTCCCGCTCGCGCCAGCCCGCGAACGCCGCGTCGAGCAGGCCCTCGAGCCGGCGCGCGGCACCGTCCGCGGACTCGCCGGGCCGGATCGGCATCTGTGCCTGGATCAGCTCCTCGTCGTCGGGAGCGAGCGAATGGTCGGCGGCGCTGAAGCGCTCCACCCACCCGCTCTCCTGGAGGTCGACGACGACGAACGGGTCCCCGCGCCGACGCCGCAGCGCCAGGTCGAGGCAGACCGCGTTCCCGCTCGTCCACGTCAACCCGTCGTCCCCGAGCAGCTCCCGGGCGTCGGCCAGCTCGACCGCCAGGATGACCGGCGCCCGGGCGCCCGCGGCCGGGTCCACCTGATCCACCCGGTGACCGGTCTCGATCGTCACCCCGAGCGACTCCGCCCGGTCACGCATCCGCGCGATGATCGCGCCCCAGCCGCCGATCGGATAGCGCGCCGTGGGCGGCGCCGAGAGCAGGCCGCGGACGAGCGGCTCCCAGAGGAACGCCGCCGAGAGCTCGCCGGGATCGTGGTAGTAGGTGAGCACGCCGCCGCTCCGGGACAGAACTTCGGCCGCCTCGGCGCCGACGAGGTCGGCGGCCCAGTCGCGGAACGCGAGCTCGACCGGGGCGGTGCGGCCGCGCAGCCGGAGCGCCGCGACCGCGGCGCCGACCGCCGGAACCCGCCGGATCTCGTCCTTCCAGCGGAAGCGGATGCCGGACAACGGCGGCCGCGCGTGCTTCGGGAGCAGCCCGCGCTCGCCGAGCCAGCCCCACAGCGGACTGCTTGAGAGCAGGGCGTGGGGTCCGAGGTTCGCCTTGTAGGCCCCACCGGTGCTTCGGGCCCGGCCGCCGAGCTCCTCGTGGGCCTCGAGCAGCCGGACGGGGGCGCCCTGCTCGGCAGCGGAGATCGCGGCCGTCAGTCCCGCGATGCCACCCCCGACAACTGTGATCTGATCCACGTTCACGCCTCCTGTACGGAATTCGGATCCGAACGCTACGGGGCAACTGGCTCGGCGTTAAGGTCCAGTCATGGCATCTGAAACAGGGCCAGTTGTCGGGCCGGAGCTCCTGCTCGCGTTGGAATCGCCCGCCGCAGGACCCAAACATGAGCAACTCGAGCGCCACCTGCGCGCGCAGATCCGAGCCGGCCAGCTCGCCCCCGGGGCACGCCTGCCGTCCTCCCGCGCGCTCGCGCAGGCGCTCGGCGTCTCCCGCGGCGTCGTGCTCGAGGCCTACGGTCAGCTCACCGCCGAGGGCTATCTCGCCGCGTCCCAGGGCGCTCCGACCCGGGTCGCCGCCGCCCCGAGTGCCGAGCGCCCGCCACTCCCGGCCTCGACCTTCGACCCGGGCATCACCTACGACCTGCGCCCCGGGGTACCGGACCTCGGGTCGTTCCCCCGGGCCGACTGGGCCCGGTCGCTGCGCGTGGCGCTCACGACGGCCCCGCAGCCGGCGCTCGCCGCCGAGGATCCCCGAGGCGCGGCCCAGCTGCGCAACGAGCTCATGCGCTACCTCGGACGAGCGCGCGGCGCCGCCCCGGAGCCCGAGCACACGCTCATCACCGCCGGGTTCACCCAGAGCTATGCGCTCCTGTGCCGCACGCTCGCCGACCGCGGAGTCGAGCGGATCGCCGTCGAGGACCCCGGGTGGCCGGCGCACCGGCAGATCGCCGAGCGCACCGGCCTGACGCCCCACCCGATCGCGGTCGACGGCGACGGGATCGATGTCGCGGCGCTCGAGGCGAGCGGCTGCGAAGCGGTTGTGGTCACGCCCGCGCACCAGTTCCCGACGGGCGTGGTCCTGGGGGCCGAGCGCCGCGCCGCGCTGCTCGCCTGGGCCGACGATTACGACGGGCTGATCATCGAGGACGACTACGACTCCGAGCTCCGCTACGACCGGGTCGCGGTCGGGGCGCTCCAGGGGCTGGCGCCCGAGCGGGTCGCGTTCATCGGCTCGACGAGCACGCGACTGGCGCCGGCGATCCGCCTCGGGTGGGTGCTCTCACCCTCGTGGCTCACCGGCCCGCTCACGTTCGAACAGGCGCTGACCGGCAATGGTGCGCCGTGGCTCGATCAGCTCGCGCTCGCCGATTTCATCGCCCGCGGCGCCTGGGACCGCCACCTGCGCCGCATGCGCCTGCAGTACGGCCGCCGGCGCGCCGTCCTGCTCGGGGCGCTCGCCGACGGGCTCCCGAGGACCGCCATCCACGGCATCGACGCGGGCCTCCACATCCTCGTCCACCTTCCGACGGGGGCCAACGAGGCCGCCACCCTCAGCGCGGCGGCCGCCCGCGGCGTCGGCCTCGACGGCCTCGCCGATCACGCCACGCGACACCAGCCACCCGGGCTTGTGCTCGGCTACGGCAACGTCTCCGAACCGGCGATGAGGCGCGGCGTCGAGCTGCTCGCGCAGGCCCTGTCCTGAGCGCTCGCTAGCGTCTGAGGAGTGGATCTCGGGCTGAAAGGCCGCGTCTGTGTCGTCACCGGCGCCTCCCGCGGGGTGGGGCGGGCGACCTCGATCTCGCTCGCCGCCGAGGGCGCCACGGTCGTGCTCGTCGGCCGCCGCGAGGAGGGTCTCTCCGACACCGCCCAGGCATGTGAGGAGGCCGGCGGTCAGGCGGCCACGGTCGTGCTCGACGTCACCCATCCACTCGCCGGCGATCGCCTGCTCGACGTCTGCCTCGGCCGCCTCGAGCGCCTCGACGTTCTCATCAACAATGCCGGCACGAGCGCCGTGCGCTCAGTCGAGCAGCTCACCGACGAGGAGTGGCAGGCGCAGTGGGAGCTCCACGTGATGGCGCCGATGCGGCTGATGCGGACGGTCGCGCCGCAGATGGCGCTGCGCGGGTGGGGGAGGATCGTCAACGTCGCCTCCTCCTCGGGCAAGCGCCCGAGCCGCACGAACATGGCCTACAACGTCACCAAGGCCGCCGAGTTGTCGCTGTCACGCTCGTTCGCCGACCTCTATGCCGAGCGGGGCGTCCTCGTCAACGCGGTCGCGCCCGGAGCGGTGTCAAGTGAACTGTGGACGGCACCCGGAGGGCTCGCCGATCAGGTCGCGCAGGCCCAGGGCATCTCGCGCGCGCAGGCGCTTGAAAACCAGGCGAGCCGCATCCCCGTCGGCCGGCTCGGCACCGAGCAGGAGATCGCCGCGGTGATTACCTTTCTCTCCTCGGAGCTCGCGTCCAACGTCGTCGGCGCCGCCTGGTCGGTCGACGGCGGCGCGGTGCCGAGCATCATCTAACGCGAGTAATCTGCCGCCGCGATGCCGCTCAATACACACGCCATTGGGAAGACCTACGAGCCGTTCGTGTACGCCGTCGGGCGCGAGAAGATCCGCGAGTACGCGGCGGCCGTCGGAGAGACGAACCCGCTCTATTCCGACGTCGACGTGGCGCGGGCCGCCGGGTATGCCGACGTCGTCGCGCCACCGATGTTCGCCGTCGTCTACGCCGGCCGCGCGATCGCGCCGGCGATCTTCGATCCCGACGTCGGCATGAACTTCGCGATGATGGTCCACGGCGGCCAGGAGTTCCGCTGGGGTCCGCTCGTCGTCGCCGGCGACGAGATCACGACGACGACCGAGGTCAAGGACATCGCCGACCGCGGCGGCATGGGGTTCTACGTGTTTGAGTCGGTGTCGAAGAACGAGCGCGGGGACACCGTGTGCACCGGAACGTGGACGAACATCGTCAGGGGGGTCTCATGAGTCTGCAGCCGGGCGAGTCGATCGATCTGAAGGTCACGCCGGACCCGTTTGTCACCGTGCGCTACGCCGGTGCCTCGGGCGACTTCAACCCGATCCACATCGACGAGGAGTTCGCCAAGAACGTCGGTCTGCCGGGCCGCATCCTCCACGGGCTGTGGACGATGGCCCAGGTCGCCCGCGCCAACACCGAGGCGGCGGGCGGTCCGGGGGCGCTGAAGTCGCTGTCGGTCCAGTTCCGCGGCATGGGCGTGATGGGCAGCGAGATCACGGTCACCGGCACGGCCGGCGAGGCGCAGGACGGCGTCCTCACCGTCACCTCCGAGGCCGAGCAGAATGGCCGCCGGATCATCCGCAACGCGGTCGCCGAGATCGCGCAGTAACGGGATGCCTGGGGTGCATGCACCCCAGGCCCGCCGGCGCATGCGCCGGCGGCGAGCGCGCGCATGCGCGCGCTCGGACACCACTTAGGCGGCGACGCGGACCGTCGCCGGATCGGTGCTGCAGACCTGGTTGCGCCCGGCGTGCTTGGCTCGGTAGAGCCGCTCGTCGGCGATTGCGAACAGGTCCGGGTAGTCGAGCGCCTGGCCCACCTCGGAGGACGCGACGCCGCAGCTGATCGTCACCCGCAGGCCGCCCGCGAGCGGCTCGGCCTCGACGGCGGCCCGCAGCTGCTCGGCGAGCGCATCGACGTGAGAGCGCGAGGCGCCGGGGACGAGCACGAGGAACTCCTCCCCGCCGAGCCGGTAGGCGAGGTCGTACGCCCGGAGGCCCTTGCGCATCGCGTAGGCGACGTCCTTGAGCACGGCGTCACCCCGGGCGTGACCGTGTTCGTCGTTGATGCGCTTGAAGTGATCGATGTCGGCGATGATCACGCCGACCGCCTCGCCGGTCACGCGCGACTGCTGGGTGAGCTCGGACACGCGGGTCGCGAGCGCCGAGCGGTTGAGCATGCCGGTGAGCTCGTCGAGCACCGCCCGGGTGCGGAACTCGACGTCGGACTGCATCAGCGCCATCGACAGCAGGGTCACGGCGATGATCAGCGCGGCCGGGGCGATGACGATCGGCGGCTCGCGGATGACCGCGTTCGCATCGATCGCGAAGCTGACGACGAGCAGCACGGCCAGCGCGAGGGCGACGCCGGCGGCGATGCCGCGGTTCGAGAACCGCGACGCGAGCGTCACCATCGGCATCGCCAGCCACGACATCGTCGCGATCTTCGGCCCACCGGACAGGGCGACGCTCACGGCGATGATGATCTCCGCGCCGGCCCAGGCGGCGAACATCACGTACTCGGGACGCTGGAGGTGGGGGAGCGCCTTCTCGGCGCGGGTGAACAGCACGCCCGCGAGCAGCAGCGGCGCGATCGTCCACCATCCGAGCCACGGTCCGCACGCGAGCAGCGCGAGCGCGAGCACCGCGAACGACGCTTGGCGCGCCGGGCGGATCCGACGGTCCATGTCGAGCATCCGTTCACGGTCCATGCCGTCACGGATCAACCAGTTGGAATCCCTCATCCCTGCCTGCCCTGTTCGGTTCTCACGCCGAGTACCGTTCGGCGCTGAGTCGTAGTTCGGCGCTGGCGCGGATGAGCACAAGCGGAACGGCTGCGGATGGACATCCGTAGTTCTCGCGGATGGCCACTTCGTCGAGCTCTCGGGGAAGCCGCAGACCCCGACCTACAATCAGGGCCGTGCTGACGCAACGCCAGGAACTTGTGCTGCGTAAGGTCGTCGAGGAGTACCTCGAGGCCGGTACCCCCGTGGGCTCCAAGGTGCTCTCGGCGGACGTCGAGTGGGGGCCGTCGACGATCCGTCATGAGCTCGCGAGCCTCGAGGAAATCGGGCTGCTTGCGCACCCGCACACCTCGGCGGGCCGGATCCCGACCGAGGCCGGATACCGGTACTTCGTCGACCGGCTGCTGCCCGCCGATGACGGTCAGCCGAAGCTCGCGCTGACCCTCGTCCGGCGCGAGCTCGACGAGGCGATGCGGGTCACGACCGAGACCCTGTCGCAGGTCACGAACCTGCTCGCGATCGTCACCGCACCCCCGATCGACACCTCGACGATCCGCCACGTCGAGGTGCTCGTGCTCCAGCCGCAGGTGCTGATGGTCGTCGTCATCACCTCGACCGGCGGCGTCACCAAGCGGCTGTTCACCTTCGATCGTCCGGTCGATCCGGGGCTCGCGGACTGGGCGTCGAGCTACCTCAACGAGCGCATGGTCGGGCTCGGTCTCGGTGCCCGGATGCTCCATCAGCGGCTGCACGACAGCTCGCTGAGCGTGACCGAGTCGGCGTTCCTCGACGCGCTCGCGCCGGTGTTCACCGATCTCGAGGTGTCCTCGCAGGACACGCTCTACGTCGAGGGTGCCTCGCGGCTGCTGCGGCTCGACCGGTTCGGCGATGTCACCGATCTCAACGCGCTGATGGACATGCTCGAGCGGCGGGTGACGCTGCTCGGCCTCCTCCAGGGCGCGATCTCCGAGCGGGACGTGCTCGTGCGGATCGGGACCGAGAACGACGCTCCCGCGCTCCGTTCGCTGGCGTTCATCGCCGCCGCCTACGGACTGCCGCAGCGGCGGCTCGGCGCGGTCTCCGTGATCGGGCCCCTGCGGATGGATTACGGCCGCGCGATCAAGTCGGTGCGTGACGCCGCTGCCCAGCTTTCGACCTTTATCGCCGAGGTGTACGACGAACGATGAGCGCCGGCCAGGTTCCCCGCGACTACTACGACGTGCTCGGTGTTGCCCGCAGCGCCGACGAAGCCGAGATCAAGAAGGCGTTCCGGCGGCTCGCCCGCGAGCTGCACCCTGACGTCAACCGCAGTGACCCGGAGGCGGAGGACAAGTTCAAGGAGGCCGCCGAGGCCTACGAGGTGCTGTCCGATCCCGAGCGGCGCGCGACCTATGACCGCTACGGCCACGAGGGCCTGCGCACCGGTGGGTACGCCCCGAACTTCGAGGGCTTCGGATCGGTCGCGGACATCTTCGAGGCGTTCTTCGGCGGCGGCGGCTTCGGCGGCGCATTTGGAGGCGGCCAGACGACGGGTCCGGTGCAGGGCGGCGACGTCGGCGTCAGCACCGTGATCGAGCTTGCGGACGCCGCCCACGGCACCGAGGTCGAGGTCGGCTACGAGGTGATCACGACGTGCGAGCACTGCCGCGGCAACGGTGCCGAGCCGGGGACGCCGATCGAGACGTGCGACCGCTGCGGCGGCACCGGACAGCTCCGCGCCGTGTCCCGCACCCCGTTCGGTCAGGTGATGCGGACTGCCGTCTGCGACGTCTGCCACGGCGACGGCCGCGTCGCGCAGGACCCGTGCCATGTCTGCGACGGCCGGGGTCGCCGCGTCGATCACGTCAAGGTGTCGGTCGATGTGCCCGCCGGGATCTCCGACGGTCAGCGGATCCGGATCGCCGGCCGCGGTCACGCCGGCGAGCGGGGCGGACCGGCCGGCGACCTGTACGTGCAGATCCGCGTTCGCGACGATCCGCGGTTCCTGCGCGACGGCGACGACCTCGTCACCGCCGTCGACGTCGCGGCGCCGCTCGCGGCGCTCGGCACGACGATCGAGGTGCCGACGGTCGACGGGCCGGCCGAGCTCGAGGTGCCGGCCGGGACCCAGCCGCACGAGACGCTCATCATCCGCGGTGCCGGGATGCCGGCCCTGCGCGGTCGGCGCAGCGGCGATCTGCGCGTCGTCGTCAACGTCGTCATCCCCAAGCACCTGGGCCGCGAGCAGCGCGAGCTCATGCAGCAGCTCGCCGACTCGCTGACCGACCACAACCTCAAGACCGAGGAGGGCGTGTTCGGAAAGCTCAAGCGCGCCTTCGGTTCTCACCACTAGCGGCCGCCGCCGGCCGCCGCCCGGACCCGACCGATGCTCCGTCTTGCCGTGCGCGTCGCGCGCTCCCAGTCCGAGCTCGTGCTCGCCGAGCTGCTCGAGCTCGCCCCGAGCGGGGTCGAGGAGGTGGCGCTCTCCGACGAGATCGTCGAGTACGCGGTCTACGGCGCCCCGGGCGAGCTGCCCTCGCTCCCCGATCTCCAGGCCGCGGCGGGCGGAGTGGGTGGGGCGGGCGGGGTCCTCATCGAGGTCTCGACCTCCGAGATCGCCGACGACTGGTCCGAACGCTGGCGCGAGTTCCATCGCCCGCTCGTGTTGGCGGGACGGCTGCGCGTCCGCCCGCCGTGGGAGCCGGCCGGCGCGGAGCCGATCGACCTCGTGATCGAGCCGGGGCAGGCGTTCGGCACCGGCGCCCATGCGACGACCCGGATGTGCCTCGAGCTGCTGCTGGCCACGGCCGGGACGGCGTCTGGCTCGTTCATCGATCTCGGCTGCGGGTCGGGCGTGCTCGCGATCGCCGCGGCGCGCCTCGGGTACGCGCCCGTGTGCGCGCTCGACAACGACCCGGCGGCGGTGACGGCGACGGCGGAGAACGCGCACGTCAACGGCGTCGAGGTCGAGGTCCGCCGGTTTGACCTGCGCGAGCACCCCGTCCCCGCAGGCGATCTCGTCGCCGCGAACCTGCTCGGGCCACTGCTCGTGCGCCACGCCGCCGCGATCGGGGCGCATGGCCAGCGGGTGATCGCGAGTGGACTGCTCGCGACCGAGCGCGACCGGGTCGCCGAGGCGTTCGCGGCGAGCGGATTTGAGGTCGCCGACGAGCGCCGCGGCGCCGAGTGGGCGGCGCTGCTGCTCGCCCGGAGTAGCGCCGCGGCAGCCGGGTAGCCTCTGCGCCGTGAGTCAGCACGTGGTTATCGCGGGTGGCGGTTTCGGCGGCTATTACGCCGCCAAGACGCTTGAGCGGACGACCCCCAAGGACGTCCGCATCACGCTCATCAACGACGTCAACTACATGCTCTACGCCCCGCTCCTGCCGGGCGCGGCCGCGGGCACGCTCGAGGCGCGCCACATCGTCGTGCCGCTGCGCCAGCAGCTGAAGCGGACCGAGCTGCGGCTCGGGTGGGTGACCGGCGGCAACCCGGCCGAGAACAAGCTGTGCGCTCGGCTGCTCGACGGCCAGGAGGTCGATTTCGTCTACGACCAGCTCGTGGTCGCGCTCGGGTCGGTGTCGCGCACGTTCCCGATTCCCGGACTCCACGAGCACGCGATCGGCTTCAAGACGCTGTCGGAGGCGAGCACGCTGCGCGATCGGGTCGTCCGCTGTCTCGAGACCGCCGAGGAGATCGAGGATGACGACGCGCGCCGCTCATACCTCGGGTTCGTGTTCGTCGGGGGTGGCTACGCCGGCGCCGAGGGCGTCGCCGAGCTCCAGGACTTCTGCGAGGACGCGCTCGTCTACTACCCGCGCTGCCGCCTGACCGGGCTCCGCTGGATCCTGGTCGAGGCGAGCGATCGGATCATGCGTGAGATCCAGCCGCAGCTCGCCGAGTTCGGGCAGCGGGTGCTGGAGAAGCGCGGGATCGAGGTGCTCACGAAGACCGAGCTCAGCGAGGTCACCGACCGCTCGGTCACGCTCTCGACCGGCGAGATCGTCCCGTGCCGAACCGTGTGCTGGACGGCCGGCGTCAAGGCCAACCCGGTCGCCGACACGCTCGGCCTGCCGCTCACGGGCGGGCGAATCGACTGTTCCTCGGAGATGCGCGTCACCGGCTACGACAACGTCTGGGCGCTCGGGGACATCGCCGCGATCCCTGATCCGGCGCGGCCCGGTGAGCCCTCACCTCCGACGGCCCAGCACGCGATCCGCCAGGGCAAGCTGATGGGCAAGAATGTCGCCGCCGTGCTCGGCCACGTCGCCCAGGTCAAGCCGTTCACGTTCAAGACGCTTGGGGCGTTCGCCGACCTCGGCCGGCACAACGCGGTCGCCAACCTGATGGGCACCCGCGTGCGGGGATTCCCCGCCTGGGCGATCTGCCGCTTCTACCACCTCGCCTGGATGCCCGGGTTCGTCCAGAAGATCCGCCTGATCACCGACTGGACGGTCGACTTCTGGTTCCGGCGTGACACGGCCGAGCTCGGGCAGCTCGGCAGTCCGCCGTCGCTCTCCGAGCACGTGGTGCCCGACGGCACCTCGGCGCCCGGCGCCGCGCCGCAGTAACGGCACCCCCTTACGAATGGCCAACCGCCGCGGAGCACATCCTGGACTCCGGGACGGTGACGGAGCGCCGCCGGCGGAGCATCCTTCTCTCATCGTGCGGTTGGCCCTCAAGCTCAAGGAGGTGATTCCCAGTTGCCTAACCCGCTCGCGATCGGCGTAACCCTCGGTGGCCTGCTCCTCGACGTGGTCGCGCCTCGCCCTAAGCCTCGATTCGGATCCTATATGGAGCTCTCTCCTCTCTCCGAGCGCACCGACTCGAGGACACTGCCGAGGCCGATGATCGAGAAGTACGACGGGACGCCGGTCGCGAGCGGATTGCATCGCTGACGGCGTTACTTGGGTGAGCGCGCTACGGTGGCGCCCCAGGTGACGTCGTTCGCGGTCAAGTTCCTCGGATGCAAGGTCTCGCAGGCCGACGCGATGCTCGCGCGGGACGCGCTGCTCGCCGCGGGACACACCGAGGTTCCGGAGGCCGAGGCCGAGCTGCACGTCATCAACACGTGCTGCATCACCGGCGAGGCGGAGGCGAAGTCACGCCAGTCGGTCCGCCGCTCGCTCGCCACCGCCGGCCAGGTGTTCGTCGCCGGCTGTGCGACGAACCTGAACGCCGCTCAGTTCGCTGACATCGACGCCCGGGTGACCCCGTTCGTCGGGACCGCGGACGATGTCGCGGCCGCGATCGGAACCGAGCTCGGCGCGTGCGTCGATCTCGAACACGACGTCCTCGCCCGCGCGCGGCCCGTAACCGCCCCCGGCGCCAGGACCCGCGGGTTCGTCAAGGTCCAGGACGGCTGCGACAGCTCCTGCGCCTACTGCATCATCCCGACGGTGCGGGGTCCGGCCCGCTCCCGGCCGGCGAACGCCGTGCTCGCCGAGGTTCGCCGCCGCGTCGAGCAGGGCCAGCCTGAGATGGTCATGACCGGGATCAGCGTCGGCGACTACCGAGACCCCGAGCAGGGCCTCGAGCTTGGCGAGCTGATGATCGAGGTCGCCCGCGTCCCCGGTGTCGAGCGCGTCCGGCTCTCGAGCGTCGAGGTCATCCACGTCAAGGACAGCCTGCTGCGCGCGCTCGCCGAGGAGCCGAAGGTGTGCCCGCATCTCCACGTCCCGATGCAGTCCGGCGACGACGACGTGCTGCGGGGGATGGGGCGTCATTACACCGCCGCGGAATACGTCGAGCGGATCCGGACCGTCCGTGCGGCGGCGCCCGAGGTCAACGTCACCGCGGACGTGATCGTCGGGTTCCCGACCGAGGATGAGGCCGCGTTCGAGCGCACCCTGGCCGCGGTCGACGCCGCGGGCATCAGCCGCGTGCACGCGTTCTCGTATTCCCCGCGGCCGGGGACCGTCGCCTCCGAGCTCGGCGATCGCGTGGCGCCCGCGGAGAAGAAGCGCCGCTCCCGGGTGCTCCGGGGCCACGCCGAGGTCCGCTCCCGCCACCACCGGGCGGCCAAGCTCGGCACGCGCGATCGGGTGCTCGTCGACAAGGTCGCGGACACGCAATGCTCGGGGTACACGGCCGACTACACCCGCTGCTACCTGCCGGCCGGGGCGGCGTCGCGGGGCGCCCTCGTCGACGTCATCTGCGAGGAACTCCAGGCGGACGGGCTCCGGGGCGTGGTCGGCTCGTAGGACACTGACTTCAGCCGGGCGTCGCTTTGGGGTGTGACCATCGAGGCGCGGAAGTGGCCATCGTGACAACGAAACGACGTGGGCCTCGACAGACGGCCGGTGGCTACCGCTGCAAGAGATGCATTGGCGTCGGATGTCGGGCGAACGATGGAGATTCACCGCCGGCGGTAGAACGCCAGAGTTCGGGCATCACCGCAGGCTGGAGCTGAACTTCCGCGCTGCGGTTCCCGGGTCCGGAATCACATCGCGAGAGATCAGTCGCCGCGCCTGGTCTGATCGAGTTCGCCGTCGGACGGCCGCATCCGATCGCCGCCCGCCGGCGGTGAACCGCGAGAGCCCGCCGCCGGATCGACCGAGAAGCAAAAGCCGGTGCCCTGGAGTGAGTTGGGCGGTCAAGGCGCGCGCCAGTGGGAGGTTGTGCCGATTCGCAGGGCCGAACGACGAGGACGGCGACTGTTCCCCCCGATTCGCTATCGCCCGGTTCGCCATACAGCCGGCGGGCCAAAGCTATCCTGAGAACCGTGGCGATCATCGATCAGGTCCGCACCGATATGACGACCGCGATGAAGGCGGGCGAGAAAGAGCGCACGGGCGCGCTCCGGCTCGTGCTGTCCGAACTCCAGCGGGCGGTCAAGGACGGTCATGCCGACGAGCAGGCCGTGCTTCGGCGTGAGCGCAAGCGCCGGCTCGAGGCGGCCGAGCAGTACCACGCCGCCTCTCGGCCGGAGCTCGCCGAGCACGAGGAGTTCGAGGCGCGGCTGATCGAGGCCTATCTGCCGGCCGGACTTGACGACGCCGGACTGGATGAGATCATCGGAACCGTGATCAAGGAGCTCGGGGCGAGCGAGTTGAAGGACATGGGTCAGGTCATGAAGGCCGTGATGGCGCGGGGTGGGGGCCGAGTCGATGGCAAGCGTGCGTCGGCTCTGGTGCGCGAGGCGTTGGGTGCGTAGACAGATCGAGCTCGACAACGTGGTGGCCGCGGAACTCGCCGGCAGCGGCGACGCGGTGCTCAAGACGCTTGAGGATCACCTGCAATGTGACGTGTTCCTGCGCGGCAACGTGCTCACGCTCGAGGGCGAGCCCGAGGCCGTGGAGGCCTCTGCATCTGTCATCCGCGAACTTTCCGATCTGATCAGCCAGGGTCACGAGATCGCGCCCGGGACGATCGAGGCGGTCAGCCGGGCGCTCGAGGAAGACGAGTCGCCCTCCCGCATCCTCGAGGACGTGGTCTGGCGCCATCGCAGCACCAAGGTCGCGCCGAAGACGATCAATCAGAAGCGCTACGTCGACTCGATCCGCCACAACACGATCACGTTCGGGATCGGCCCCGCCGGCACCGGCAAGACGTTCCTCGCCGTCGCCCTCGCTGCCGCCGCGCTCAGCCGGCGCGAGGTCAACCGGATCATCCTCACGCGCCCGGCCGTCGAGGCCGGCGAGCGCCTCGGGTTCCTTCCCGGCGACCTGATGGCGAAGGTCGACCCCTATCTGCGGCCGCTGTTCGACGCGCTGCACGACATGCTCGAGCCCGAGCGGGTCTCCCAGCACCTTGAGCGCGGTGCGATCGAGGTGGCGCCGCTGGCCTTCATGCGGGGTCGGACCCTGAATGACTCCTTCATCATCCTCGACGAGGCCCAGAACACGAGTCCGGAGCAGATGAAGATGTTCCTGACCCGGCTCGGCTTCGGCTCGAAGATGGTCGTCACCGGCGACATCACGCAGATCGACCTCCCGCGCGAGCAGGACTCCGGGCTCGTCGTCGTCAACGAAATCCTCGACGGTGTTGAGGGCATCGACTTCGTCCGCTTCGGCGACGAGGACGTCGTCCGCCACAAGCTCGTGCGGCGGATCGTGGCCGCCTACAACGAGCACGGGCAGCGAATGGCTCCGGAGCTGCGGCCGCGCAAGCGCGCGTAAGGGTTCACGGGCCCTCAATGCTCGACATCGAAGTGATTGGGATCGACGCGCTCGTCCCCGATGGCCCGACGGCCGTCGAGGTGGAGGAGCTGTGCACGCTCGCGCTCTCCTCGGGCGGGATCGACGACGGTCACGTCGCGATCGAGTTCGTCGACGCCGACCGGATCCGCGCCCTCAACCGGGAGTACCGGGAGAAGGACGAGCCGACCGACGTGCTCTCGTTCGGCGTGGATGAGAACGGCGCGTCGGCTGGGCCACGTGAGCTCGGCGACATCGTGATCTGTCCCGAGCACACGGTTGACCTGCGCGAGGCGGTCGTCCACGGCAGCCTCCACCTCAGTGGGATGGACCACGAGCGGGACGACGGCGAGATGCTCGCGCTCCAGGCCGAACTGATGCGCTGGATCACGTGAGCGGCGAAGCCGGGATGAACGCTTCCGGAGCACCGGGCCCACCGGGCACGCGGTCGGGCTTCATCGCGCTCGCCGGCCGGCCGAACGTCGGCAAGTCGACGCTCGCCAATGCGATCGTCGGCGCCAAGGTGGCGATCGTGTCCGACAAGCCGCAGACGACCCGCCGCGCGATCCGCGGCGTCGCGACCGGCCCCGACTGGCAGCTCGTGCTCGTCGACCTGCCGGGCGTCCAGCGCCCGCGGGACGCGCTCACCGAGCGGATGCAGAGCCGGGTCGAGCGCGAGCTGGCCGACGCCGACGGCGCCCTGTTCGTCGTCAACGCCGAGCAGGGAATTGGGCCGGGCGACCGGTTCATCGCCGAGCTGCTGCGCTCCTCGAGCGTCCCCGTCGTGGTGGCGGTCAACAAGCTCGACCGCTGCAATCGGCCGCAGACGGCCGCGGTGCTTCAGGCCGCGGCCGACCTCGACGTCGCCGACGAGGTGTTCCCCGTGTCCGCCCGGACCGCGGCGGGGGTGCCGAGTCTCGTCGAGCATCTCGCCGCGCTGCTGCCGCCAGGGCCGTTCTACTTTGGCCCGCGGCAGCATTCAGATCAGTCTGAGCACGTCGTCCTCGCCGAGCTCATCCGTGAGCAGGTGCTGCTCCGCACCCGGGAGGAACTGCCGCACGCCGTCGAGGTCGACATCGAGTCGATCGATCGCGACCGCTCGGGACTGGTGCGGATCGAGGCGGTGATCCTCGCGGAGACCGAGTCGCAGAAGGGGATTCTGATTGGGGCCGGCGGTCGGATGGTCAAGGCGGTCGGGACCGCCGCCCGCCGCGCCATCGAGCGCGAGCTCGGAACTCAGGTACACCTTGACCTGTCGGTCCGCGTCCGCCGCCACTGGCGCGGAGACGAGCGGATGCTCGACCGGCTGGGGATCGAATAGCTTGCGCCCTGCGCAACCCCTCCGGTAATCTATCCGTCCGGTGCGCGGGGCAAAATGTAAGGGTTGTGCAGCGATTTAATGGAGCTTTAGGCCGCTAACCACTCCTTGGTTTACCGACGATCCGAACTCCGGTAAACCGGACGTAGGCTGGCGCCGATAGCTGTGAGCGTGCACGCCAGGACGATTCCCGGCCGGCACGAGCGGGGTGGAGGATCGGGATCACTCGTGAGGCGCGGCGGGGTCCTGGCACCCAGCGCTCGGACGCCGGTCGTCTTTGAACGCATCGCGCGTGCCGCGTGGCGTCTGCACCCGCGCGCCCGTCAGGATGATCTGACCGGGCTGCCGAACCGCCCTCGGCTGATGCAGGCCATCGACCACGCCCTCGCCCGGTCCGCCGGACGCCGGCCGGGGGGCGCCTCGCTGTTGCTCCTCGACGTCGACCGCTTCAAGCTCGTGAACGACAGCCTCGGCACTGCGATCGGCGATCAGCTGCTCGTGGCGCTCGCCGAGCGGCTCGGGCAGGCACTGCGGCCCGACGAGATGATCGCGCGGATCGGGGGCGACGAGTTCGCGCTGCTGATCGAGGGTCCGGATGCCGCGTCCGACGCGCTCGCGCTGGCCGCCCGCCTGCAGACGCTGCTCTCGACCCCGTTTCGGCTCGGGCCCCACGAGCTGTTTGCGCCGGTCAGCATCGGCGTCGCCGGCAGCTGGCACGCCGGCAGCGCCGACGAGTTGCTCCGCCAGGCCGAGATCGCGATGTACGAGGCCAAGCGGCGCGATCGCGACCGCTGCAGCGTGTTCGACGAGAGCATGCGCCGGCGTGTCGTCGAGCGGCTGGCGCGGGAGAACGAGTTGCGCCACGCGATCGAGAACGGGCTGCTCGCCGTCCACTACCAGCCGATCGTCGACATCCGAGACGGGCAGATCCGCGCCCTGGAGGCGCTCGCTCGCTGGCCAGAGGGATGGGGGCACGTGCCCCCGATCGAGTTCATCCGGATCGCCGAGGAAACGGGGATGATCAGCGCCCTCGGCTCTCACGTGCTCGACCAGGCACTCGCTGATCTCGCCACCTGGCGCCGTGACGGGCTGATCGAGAACGACGTCTACGTGAGCGTCAACGTCTCCTCCCGGCAGATCGAGGATCCGCGGTTCCCCGACGCGATCCGGGAGGCGATCCGGGCCCACGACCTCCCGACGCACGTGCTGCGGCTCGAGATCACCGAGAGCACGCTGCTCGAGGATCCCGATCGCACCCGCCGGATCGTCTCCGAGGTCTGCATCGATGGCGTTGGCCTGCACCTCGACGACTTCGGCACCGGATACTCGTCGTTGGCGTTGCTCAACCAGCTGCCGTTCGACGCGCTCAAGATCGACCGCAGCTTCGTCGGCTGGCTCGCCACCGGCGACCCGAGCCACGAGATCCTCGTCCGCTCGGCCATCGGTCTGGCCCATAACCTTGGGATGCGGGTGATCTCCGAGGGGATCGAGACGCCCGAGCAGCTGCGCCACCTGCAGTCACTCGGCTGCACCCTTGGTCAGGGGTATCTGATCTCGCGTCCGCTCAACCGTGCCGGAGTGCGCGAGCTGCTGAGCAGCTACGCGCCCAACGGGGCGCTGCCGCTCAACGTGCCCGCCGAACCGGACCGCGTGTAGGGCTACTCCGCCCGGTCGCCGACGAGCACGGCAAGGTCCCGATCGGCCCACGCGACTCGGGCCTCAAAGCCCGCGGCCTCCAGCCAGCCGAGCTGATCGGCGACAGTGCTCGGCGTGTCGTAGCCATCGTCGTCGATCGGAGTGACGACGTCGGCGGGATCGGCCGGGACGACGAGGTCGCCGAGCACGAACCGGCCCCCGCCGGGCAGGACCGCCGCCACGCGCTCGAACAGCGCCGCCTTGCCGGGCCCGTCGAGGTGGTGGACGGCGAGCGCTGAGAACACGAGCTGAAACGGTCCCGCCGGGAGCGGGTCCTCAAGACGCGCCAGTGTCAGCGTCGCCCGGTCCGCTCCGAGTGCCTCCCGCGCGGCGTCGAGCATCGCGCGGCTCTCGTCGATCCCCACGAGGGCGGCGTCCGGCTGCACCCGGAGCACTCGCCCCGCGGTCTCGCCGGTCCCCGTGCCGAGCTCGAGCATCGTTCGGACCGGCACCGGCGCCTGTGCGCAAGCTCCGGCCACCGCCTCCTGGAGCTGTTCGTAGGCCGGGATGTCGGAGTGCATGAGGTCAAGAAACGTGTCGGGATCCCAGCGGAAGGCGTCCATCGCAGTCCCTTACCCCCACCACGCGTCGAGCACGCGGCGCCAGTTGTTCCAGCCGATCTCGACGAGCTCGGCGTCGGTGAACCCCGCGTCGCGGAGCGCGTCGAGCACGCGCGGCATGCCCGCCGCGTCGCCGACGGCCGCCGGAATCGTCGTGCCGTCGAAGTCCGAGCCGAAGGCGAGATGGCGCACCCCGATCCGGTCGGCGACGTGCCGCGCATGGCGGGCGATGAGCTCGATCGGCGTGTCAGCGGTGTCGGCGAAGTCCGGGCGCAGGAACGAGCACGCGAACACGATCCCGACGAGGCCGTCACTCGCGGCGATCGCGTCGAGCTGCGCGTCGGTGAGGTTGCGGGACGCTCCGGCGACCGCGTGGGCGCCGGCGTGGCTGGCGACGAGCGGGCCGGCCTCCAGACCGGCGATGTCCCAGAACCCGGCCTCGTTGAGATGGCTGAGATCGACGAGGATCCCGAGTTCGGCACACCGGCGCACGAGGTCGTGCCCCGCCGGCGTCAGTCCGGGGCCGATATCCGGCGAGGCTGGGAACACGAACGGCACGCCGCGGGCGAACGCGTTCGGTCGGCTCCACACCGGACCGAGCGATCGCAGCCCGGCCGCGTACCAGGTCTCAAGCGCCTCGAGTCCGGGGTCGATCGCCTCGGCGCCCTCGAGGTGGAGAACGGTGGCCGGCGGACCGTCGCCGTCACGAGCGCGGTCGATGTCGTCGATCGTCCGGGCCACGATGACCGCGCCCGCGCGCTCGAGCGCCAGCAGCCGACCGGCCGCCGCGGTCGCGTACGCCGCCGCCGTCGGGTGGTCGACCTCCGGAGCGATCTCGAACTCGATCACCCCGTCGCCGCGCGGGACCGGGTCCTCGTTCTCGTCCTCGGACGGCGTGAACACCGCGAAGATCGCTCCGTGGATGCCGCCCGCCCGCATTCGCGGCAGGTCGAGATGGCCGCCGGAGCGGCCGGTCGCGAGCTGCGCGTGGTCCGCACGCGTGAGGGCATCGTTGTGCCCGTCGAAAACCGGGATCGTCGGCACATGCCAGATTGTCGGCCATGAGCACCGAGACGTGGCGTGACCCCCCGGACCTCATCGATCTGCCGCCGGCCGTGGTCGACGTGTGGCGGGCGGAGGTCGGCAACCGGGCCGACGCCCGGACGGCCTTGCGCGCCCTTCTCGGCCGCTACCTCCGGCGGCGTCCGGACACGATCGAGTTCGTCGTCGGCCCGCAGGGCAAGCCCGCGCTCGCCGGGACCGGCGCGCCCCCGCTGCGTTTCAACATGTCCCATACCCGCGGCCTCGCCCTGTACGCGGTCGCGCGCGAGATCCCGCTCGGGGTCGACGTCGAACGGCCGCGCCCGGGGATCGACACCGTGCGGCTCGCGCGGCGGTTCATCACTCCGCGGGAGGCCGACCGGCTCGCCGGGCTGTCGCCGACGGATCGGGACGCCGCGTTCCTGAGGGCGTGGGTCCGACACGAGGCGACGGTCAAGTGCCTCGGCACCGGGATCGGCAGCGCCCAGCTCGAGACGCTGGCGCCCGGCGACTGGCCGTGGGTGGCCGAGCTCGATCCCGGCGACGGCGCGGCGGCCGCGGTGGCGGCCGGTATCCCACCCGAGACGGTCCGGTGCTGGCAGTGGCGCGGCCCGACGACGAGCGGTCACGGACCGCCCGAACCCTAGAATCGGGCGCGATGGACGACTCCGAGATCGCCTTCGACGAGCGGGGCCTCGTGCCCTGCATCGTGCAGGACTACCGCTCCGGCGACGTGCTCACGCTCGCCTACATGAACGCCGAGTCATTGCGGCTCACCCGGGAGACGGGGGAGATGCACTTCTTCAGCCGTTCGCGCCAGGAGCTCTGGCACAAGGGCGCGACGTCGGGCAACACCCAGGCGCTGCGGGCGATCCGGATCGACTGTGACGGCGACGCGCTGCTCGCGCTCGTCGAGCCGGCCGGGCCGGCGTGTCACACCGGCGAGCGCACGTGTTTCTACCGGGGTGAGTTCGACCCGGCTGCGCCGTACGAGGTGCTGCCGACGCTCGAGCGGACGATCGCTGCCCGCGCCCAGGATCGCCCCGACGGCTCTTACACCGCGTCGCTGCTCGCCGACCCGGAGTCGATCGGCGCCAAGGTGCAGGAGGAGGCCGAGGAGGTCGCCCGGGCGGCGCGTGAGGAATCGGACGAGCGGGTGTCCGAGGAGGCGGCCGACGTGCTCTATCACCTCGCGGTCCTGCTGCGCGGCCGCGGGCTGTCGCTGCAGGACGCCGAGCGGGTGCTCGATGGCCGTCGCCGGCGCTAGCGAGCGGGCCATCGGCGGCGGGGCCACGCCCTCGCTCGAGGAGGTGCGCGCGCTCGCCGCCGAGCACAACCTCATCCCCGTCAGCGAGACGTTCATCGACGATTGCCAGACCCCGGTGTCGGCGTTTCTGAAGTTGCGTGATGCGGACCCCGGCGGCCCCGGGTTCTTGCTCGAGTCCGCCGAGCAGGGACGGGTCGGACGCTACTCGTTCATCGGCTTCCGGCCCCGGAAGGTGCTCCGGTGGTCGCTCGGCGATCCCGGCGATCCGTACGCGCTCGCCGCCGCCGAACTCGGCGCCTACAGGGTCGCGCCGGTCTCCGATCTGCCACCGTTCGCCGGCGGTGCGGTCGGCATGTTCGCCTACGACCTCGTCCGCACCCGGGAGCCGCTCGGCGAGCCGAATCCGGATCCGGTCGGACTTCCCGACCTCGCCCTGATGCTGACTGACGGGCTCGTTGTCTTCGACCACCTCAAGCACACGGTGACCGTGCTCGCGAACGTCTACGTCTCCGACGAGGAGAGTCTCGATGTCTCCTATCGGCGCGCGCTCGACACGATCGCCGAGGCTCGCTGGCGGCTGGCCGGGCCGGTCCCGCGGCCGGCCCGCCCGCCCCAGCGCGACCGTGCCGCGCCGCAGTTCGCCTCGAACATGTCCCCTGAGCAATTCAAGGCCAACGTCGCCCGGATCATCGAGTACGTCTACGCGGGTGACGCGTTCCAGGTCGTTCCCTCCCAGCGCTGGTCGGCGCCGGTCCCGGTCGAGGCGTTCTCGATCTACCGCGGTCTGCGTGCCGTCAATCCGAGCCCCTACATGTACTTCCTGGACTTCGGCGACTTCGAGCTCGCGGGCGCGAGTCCCGAGCCGCTGATCACGGTGCACGGGCGGCACGTCTCGACCCGGCCGATCGCCGGAACCCGGCCGCGCGGCGCGAACATGGAGGAGGACCGCCAGATCGCCGAGGAGCTCCTCGCCGATCCGAAGGAGCGCGCCGAGCACGTGATGCTCGTCGACCTTGGTCGCAACGACCTCGGCCGCGTCTGCGAGTACGGGACCGTGCAGGTCGAGAGCTTCATGGCGGTGGAGAACTACAGCCACGTGATGCACATCGTCTCGAGCGTCAGCGGCTCGCTGCGGCCCGAGTTCGGCGCCCTCGGCGCGCTCGCCTCGGTGCTGCCCGCCGGCACGCTGTCCGGTGCGCCCAAGGTCCGCGCGATGCAGATCATCGACGAGCTTGAGCCGGTCAAGCGCGGCGGCTACGGCGGCGCGATCGGCTGGGCCAGCTACACCGGCGACCTCGACACCTGCATCCACATCCGCACCGTGGTGATCAAGGACGGCGTCGCGCACATCCAGGCCGGCGGCGGCACGGTCGCGGACGCCAAGCCGGAATACGAGTTCCGGGAGTCCGAGGCCAAGGCCCGCGCCGTGCTCCAGGCGGTCGAGCTCGCCGTCGGTCAGGAGGAATGGCCGTGACGAGCACTGTGGCGCGCAACGGTGCGAGGACGGGAGTGGCCGGGATCCGTGTTCTCGTGCTCGACAACTACGACAGCTTCACCTACAACCTCGTCCAGTATCTCGGCGAGCTCGGCGCGGCGGTCGAGGTCGTGCGCAACGACCACGCGACCGTGGAGGAGCTGCTCGTCCGTGGCTATGACCGGGTGATCGTCTCGCCTGGTCCGTGCACGCCCAACGAGGCCGGAATCAGCCTCGAGGCGGTGCGCCGGTTTCCCGAGGCTCACGTCCCGCTGCTCGGTGTGTGTCTTGGCCACCAGGCACTCGTGCAGGCGTTCGGCGGGCGCGTCGTCACCCACGAGCCGGTACACGGGAAGACGACGGTGATCGAACACGACGGCCGCACGATCTTCCGCGGCCTGCGCGACCCGCTCGAGGTCGGGCGCTACCACTCGCTCGTCGCCGCGCCCGACCTGCCCGACGTGCTCGAGCGCAGCGCCTTCGGCGGCGATGTCGTGATGGCCGTCCGGCACCGCGAGCTGCCCGCTGAGGGCGTCCAGTTCCACCCCGAGTCGATCCTCACCGAACAGGGCCGCGAGCTGCTCGGCAACTTCCTGGCGGGGACGCGATGAGCTCCGGGCTCGAGCTGCTCACGCGCTCGATCGACGCACTCGCCTCGGGGCAGGACCTCAGCCTCGAGGACGCCGCCGCGGTGCTCTCGGAGATCATGGCCGGCAACGCCTCGGAGATCCAGATCGCCGCGTTTCTCATCGCGCTGCGCACGAAGGGAGAGACCGTCGACGAGCTCGCGGGACTCGCTCGGACGATGCGCGAGCGCTCGGCCCGGGTCACCGTCGAGAAGGCCGACCTGCTCGACACCGCCGGCACCGGCGGCGGGCGGCGGACGTTCAACGTCTCGACGACCGCGGCGCTGATCGCCGCAGGCGCGGGCTGCACCGTCGCCAAGCACGGCAACCGCTCGGCGACCGGCCTGTCCGGCTCGGCCGACCTGCTCGAGGCGCTCGGCGCCCGCATCGACCTGCCGCCGGGCTCGGTCGCGCGGTGCATCGAGGACGTCGGCTTCGGCTTCATGTTCGCTCCCGCGCACCATCAGGCCACCCGGTACGTGGTCCCGGTCCGCCGCGAGCTCGCCGTCCGCACGATCTTCAACTTCCTCGGTCCGCTGACGAATCCGGCGGGGGCGAGCCGGCAGCTGATCGGCGTGTCCGATCCCGCCTACATCGACACGATGGCGGGCGCGCTCGAGCGCCTCGGGACCGAGCACGCGCTGCTCGTCTCCGGCCAGGACGGGGTCGACGAGGTCTCGATCTCCGCGGCCACGAACGTCGTCGAGGTCGTCGGTGGTGAGATCCGCCACTTCGCCATCACCCCGGAGGAGGTGGGCCTCGAGCGCCATCCGCCCGAGGCCGTTCCCGGTGGCGATCCGCAGCAGAACGCCGAGACAACACGGCAGATCCTCGCCGGTCACCCCGGCGCCTCGCGGGATCTCGCCGTGCTCAACGCGGGAGCGGCGATCTACGCCGCCGGCGGCGCCGACTCGCTCCCGGCGGGCGTCGAGGCGGCCCAGACGGCGATCGACGACGGCGCGGCCGAGGCGGCGATGTCGCGGTTCATCGCCCGCACGCAGGAGCTCGCGCCGACGTGAGCGAGCTCGACCGGATTGTGGCGACGACGCGGGCGGTGCTCGCGCGCCGCAGCGCGCAGTTCCCCGCCCACGTGTTGCTCGAGCAGTGCGAGGCGAGGCGGACGTCCGGTGACGAGCGCTCGTTCCGCGACGCGCTCAGTCGTCCCGGCCTGTCGGTGATCGCCGAGCACAAGCGCAGCTCCCCGTCGGCGGGGGAGATCCGATCTGACCTCGCGCTCGCGGACGTCGTCGGCGCCTACGAACGGGGCGGGGCAGCGGCGCTGTCGGTGCTCACCGAGGAATCGCGCTTCGACGGAAAGCTCGGCGACCTGGCGGCCGCCCGGGCGGCGTCCTCGCTTCCGATCCTGCGCAAGGACTTCATCGTCGATACCTACCAGGTACTCGAGGCGTACGCCGCCGGCGCTGACGCCATTCTGCTCATCGTCGCGGCGCTCACGACCGGTGAACTGCAGCGACTGCACCTCGACGCGACCGAGCTCGGTCTCGACGTGCTCGTCGAGGTCCACGATCAGCTCGAACTCGGGCTCGCCGTCGAGCTCGGGGCGTCGATCATCGGGATCAACAACCGGGATCTGAAGACGCTCGACGTCGATACCGACCGTGCGCTCCAGATGCATGCCTCGCTGCCCCCGGAAACCATCGCGGTTGCCGAATCGGGCTACAGCCGCCCCGAGCAGCTCGCCCGGCTCGCGGAGGCCGGGATCGACGCGGTCCTGATCGGGGAGGCGCTGATGCGCTCACCCGACATCCAGGCGGGCCTGCGGCAGTTGCTCGCCGGGGT
This sequence comes from uncultured Solirubrobacterales bacterium, assembly GCA_963850335.1. Lineage (GTDB taxonomy): Bacteria > Actinomycetota > Thermoleophilia > Solirubrobacterales > Solirubrobacteraceae > Palsa-465. Next base: position 109,146 of record CAWKKY010000011.1, read on the forward strand.
CACCGCCCCACCGGACTAGCGGCTGTCTGAGGGATCGGCTTTGCGGTTCGACTCGCCCTACGATGTGGGTGTGGCGAGCACACCCACCCGCATCAAGTTCTGCGGCATCACCCGCCGATCCGACGCCGAGCACGCGCTCGAGGCGGGCGCCTGGGCGGTCGGGCTGATTTTCTACGCCCGCTCGCCGCGACGGGTCGAGATGGCCGCCGCCGCCGAGATCGCCGGCGTCTGCAAGCGGCGCGCCGAACTCGTCGGGGTGTTCGTTAATCCGACGCTGGAGTACGTCGCGCAGACCGCCGAGGCGCTCGACCTGACGATGATCCAGCTCCACGGCGACGAGGGCCCGTCGTTCTGCGGCGAGATCGCACGCCGCACCGGCGCCAGGGTGATCAAGGCCGCCCGCGTGCGCAGCGGCGCGGACATCCAGGCGCTGGCGCCGTTTCACACCGACTTTCACCTCCTCGACAGCTTTGTGTCCGGCATGCCCGGCGGCACCGGGGAGACGTTCGCCTGGGATCTGGCGCGGGCCCACGGCCGCTCGACGCCGGTGATCCTGTCCGGCGGGCTGACCCCGGAGAACGTCGGCGAGGCGATTGCCACGGTCCGGCCCTACGCGGTCGACGTCGCCAGCGGGGTCGAGTTCAGTCCGGGGCGCAAGGACCCGGCGAAGCTCGACGCGTTCGCGCGCGCGGTCGCGCTCACGAATGCCGCGGAGGTCGTCGCGCCATGAGCGCGGTTCAGCACCGCTTCGGCCCCTATGGCGGCCAGTACGTGCCCGAGACGCTGATGCCCGCACTCAGCGAACTCGAGACGGCGTGGGTCGATGCCTGGGAGGACACCGACGGGTTCCGGGCCGAACTCGACGCGCTGCTGCGTGATTACGTCGGTCGCCCCTCGCCGCTCTATCGGGCGGGGCGGCTGAGCGCCGCCGCCGGCCACGAGATCTGGCTCAAGCGCGAGGACCTCAACCACACCGGCGCCCACAAGATCAACAACGCGCTCGGTCAGGCCCTGCTCGCGCGGCGGATGGGCAAGCACCGGATCATCGCCGAGACCGGTGCCGGTCAGCACGGCGTCGCTTCGGCAACCGCGTGCGCGCTGCTCGACCTCGATTGCATCGTCTACATGGGCACCGAGGACATGCGCCGGCAGAAACCCAACGTCGAGCGGATGCGCCTGCTCGGGGCGCGCGTCGAGCCGGTCGAGGCCGGGTCGCGCACGCTCAAGGAGGCGGTGTCGGCGGCGATCCGCGACTGGGTCGGGAACGTCGACACCACGCACTACATCATCGGCTCGTGCGTCGGCCCGGCGCCCTATCCCGTGATCGTCCGCGATCTCCAGCGGGTGATCGGCGACGAGGCTCGCGCCCAGGTGCTCGAGCGCACCGGCCGGCTGCCCCAGCGGGTGATCGCGTGCGTCGGCGGCGGCTCAAACTCGATCGGGATCTTCATCCCGTTCGTCGACGATGCCGGGGTCGAGCTCATCGGCGTCGAGGCGGCCGGGGAGGGGCTTGAGACCGGCCGCCACGGGGCGCCGCTCACCGTCGGCGGCCCCGGCGGGCGCGGTGGCGTTCTCCATGGCGCCTACTCGGCGATCATGCAGACCGAGGACGGTCAGATTTCGGAGGCCCACTCGATCTCGGCCGGCCTCGACTACCCCGGGACCGGGCCCGAGCACGCGTGGCTGCGCGACAGCGGGCGCGCCACCTACGTCGCGGTCACCGACGCCGAGGCGCTCGATGCGTTCGCCCGCGTGTCTCGGCTCGAGGGGATCATCCCGGCGCTCGAGAGCTCGCACGCGCTCGCGTGGTCGATGGCCAACGGTCCGAGCGAGCTCGACGTGGTCTGCCTGTCCGGGCGCGGCGATAAGGACCTCGCCGAGGCGCTCGAGCAGCTCGGCCGGCGGTGAAGAGGTCGGTCGGCCGACGATGAGCGGAATTGAACGGATCGCCGAGGCGTTCGCCTCCGCCCACGCCAACGGCCGCCGAGCGGCGCTGATGCCGTACATGATGGGCGGCTACCCGGACCTCGAGACCTCGCGCCGGATCGGGCTCGCCTATGCCGACGGCGGGGCGGACCTGATCGAGCTCGGCGTGCCGTTCTCAGATCCGCTGGCCGACGGCCCGGTCATCCACGCGGCGGCCACCGGGGCACTCGATCACGGGGTGACGATCGATGACGTGCTCAACCTCGGACGGGAACTCGCCGAGCGCGTTCCGGTGATCGTCATGTGCTACTCCAACCCGATCCTCGCGCGGGGGCTCGAGCGGTTTGCCGACGTGCTCGTCGCGATCGGGGCGAGCGGTCTGATCGTTCCTGACCTCCCGTTCGAAGAGGCGGCCGATGCCGTCGCGGTATGCGACGCGCGCGGGCTCGCGCTCGTGCCGCTCGTTGCTCCGACGACCCCGGACGAGCGCATGGCCGTGATCGGCGCCCGCGCCCGCGGGTTCCTCTACACGGTGCTGGTCACCGGGACCACCGGGGAGCGGACCGGGGTGGACGGGGGCGGGCTCTCAGGCGTGGTGTCGCGGGCGGCGGCGTCCGCAAGCGTGCCGGTGGCGGTCGGGTTCGGGATCGGCACGCCCGCTCAGGCGGTGGCAGCCGCGGACGCAGGGGCAAACGGCGTGATCATCGGCAGCCGCCTCGTGCGGGCCGCCGGGGACAGCGCCGATCCGGCGGCGGAGGTCGGCAAGCTCGTGCGGGAGTTCTCCGCGGCGCTGACCGGATAGGATTCCTCGGCGATGGGCATCATTGTCACCGCCACGGCCGGGCTCTGCCTGTGGATCATCCTGTGGTCGCTCAACATCTCAGGGTTCGACTCGATCCTGATCGCGATCCTGATGATCCTCGTCGCGATCGGCGTGCACAACCTGCTCCCGTTCCTGCCCGGCCGGCGGGACTGACGCCGGCCATGCGAAGGGTCGCTGCCGGCTTCGTGTCGGTGCTCAGCGTTGCAGTGCTTGCCGGCTGCGCCCAGCAGGGGAGCAGCAGCGTGACCGTCAGCGGCAAGGCGCTGACCCTCTATATCTCCTCGCCGGTCGGCGCGGCCGCGAGCGATCCGACCTCCCAGGACGTCATCGATGCCGAGGAGCTCGCGTTCAGCGATCACCAGGGCGAGGTGTCCGGCTTCACGCTGGGCCTCAAGGTGCTCCACGGTGCCAAGCTCTCCGATAACGCGCGGACGGCGATCAGCGACACCCACGCGATCGCCTATCTGGGAGAGATCCAGCCCGGTGACTCCGCCGACTCGCTCGGGATCACGAACGACCAGTCCCTCCTTCAGGTGACGCCGACCGACACCGCGGTCGAGCTCACCCAGTCGTCCTCGGCGGTCCCGGGCTCGCCGGGCAACTACTACGAGGCGCTCAAGAATTACGGCCGGACGTTCACCCGGGTCGTCCCGACCTCCGCCAAGGAGGCGAAGGCGCAGGCATCGGAGATGCAGTCGCTGGGCGTCAAGCAGCTCTATATCGCCAGCGACGGCAGCGACTACGGCAAGGCGATCGCGGCCGCGCTGCGCGGCGATGCATCCGGTGCCGGGATCACCGTCGCCGCCTCGGCGTCAGGTGCCGACGCGGTGTTCCTCGCCGGCCGCAACCCGGCTGCGTTTGCCGGCCTCGTGCGCGCCAACCCAACGCTGAAGATCTTTGCTCCGTCGGCGTTTGCGAGCTCGTCGGCGGTCTCGGCGCTCGGGCTCGGGACCGGGGCGAAGCTCTATGTCTCCTCGCCCGGGTTTCTCAAAAAGCAGCTGACGACGGCGGGCGACAAGTTCGTCACCGACTTCACCACCAAGTACGGGCATGCGCCCACGACCGAGGCGATCCTCGGGTACGAGGCGATGGCGGCCGTCCTCCACGTTCTCACCCAGGCGGGGACCAAGGCGAATGATCGTTCGACCGTGGTCAAGGGCTTCCTCGCGCTTCGCAACGTCGCGTTCGTGCTTCCGACGCAGTGGTCGATCAACAGCGCGACCGGCGACACGAACCTCGCGGCGTTCGTCTTCAGCCGTGCCCGGGGCGGCACGCTCGTGCCGTTCGCCGCGGTCACCGCGCAAGGCTGATGGGCCGCGGCAGGGCCCTGGCGCTAGCGCTGGCGGGGACTGCTGCGCTCACCGGAACCGGCGTCCTGGCCGGCTGCGGCGGATCGAGCACGAAGACACCGCCCGGCGACGAGGTCAAGGGCACGACGCTGACGATCTACTCGAGCGGGCCGCAGCACGGCGCCTCCAGCGTCGCCGCGGACGCCGTTCTCTCCGGTGAGCAGCTCGCCCTTGCCGACGCCCACGGGCGCGTCGGCAAATACCGGATCGCGCTCCGAGCGCTCGATGATTCGACGCCGCAGCGCGGCGAATGGGACCCCGGCCAAACGAGCACCAACGCTCACACGGCGCTCGCGAATCCGACCACGATCGGCTACCTGGGGGAGTTCAACTCCGGGGCGAGCGCGGTCTCGATTCCCCTGCTCAACCGGCTCGGCATCCCCCAGATCAGCGCCACCAGTACCGCCGTCGGATTGACGTCGGCCGGCGCCGGCGCATCCCCCGGAGAGCCCGATAAGTACTACCCGACGGGCGTGCGCACGTTCGCCCGCATCGTCCCCAACGACGCCGTCCAGGCGGCCGCCCAGGTCTCGCTCCAGCTCCGCCAGGGCTGCCGCAGCACGTTCGTGCTCGACGATGGCGAGGTCGACGGGCAGGACACCGCGACGACATTTGCCGTCGCCGCGCAGCGGGGCGGGCTCCACGTCGCCGGCAGCCAGCCGTTCGACCCGCACGCCACCGACTATCGCTCGCTCGCCACCGCGGTGGCCCAGACCGGCGCCGACTGCGTGTTCATCAGCGCGATCACCGAGAGCAACGCGGTCCTCCTGACCAAGCAGATCGCGGGGGCGATGCCGAACGCCAAGATCTTCGGATCGGCCGGAATGGCGGAGTCGACGTACACCGACGCCTCCTTGGGCGGCATTCCGAAGGACCTCGACGGCCAGGTGATGATCACCGTCGCGACACTCGATCCGGCCGCGTATCCGCCGTCCGCGCGGGCGTTCTACGCCACCTATGCCCACCGCTACGGGATCGCTCAGCCGTACGCGATCTACGGCTATGAGGCGATGAGCCTGATGCTGAACGCGATCTCCCGGGCCACCGACCACGGCCGCGCGCATGCCCGGCGCTCGAAGGTGCGCGCCGCGCTGTTCGCCACGCGCGATCGCCGGAGCGTGCTCGGCACCTACAGCATCACCCACGAGGGCGATACGACCCTGCGGCGCTACGGGGTGTACCGGATCGTCGACGGTCAGCTCGTCTTCTGGACGGCGATTTCGGCATGATGCGTCGCCCGTTGCCGGTTCGTTAGGTCCTGACCGGGGCCTTGCGATCAGTCCGCGGACAGGACTAGATTGCCGTACTTCCGAGAACCTGGGGCATCTATCAATAGGAGGAGCATGCGATTTCTCGGCAAAGCTATGACGGGCGTCCTGCTATCGGGGGCCGTGTTCGGGCTCGCCGCGTGCGGGAGCAGCAGTAGCAGTAGCAGTAGCAGCGGGAGCAGCAGCTCCGGCGGCAGCAGCAGTGGCGGGAACACCGTCAACGTCTACTCGAGCCTCCCGCTTCAGGGAGCCTCCACCGCACAGACGGACCCATTGGTGAAGGGCATCAAACTTGCCCTGTCAGAGGCCAACAACAAGGCGGGGTCGTTCACCGTCAACTATCAGTCGCTTGATGACTCGACGGCTCAGGCCGGCAAGTGGGACCCGAACCAGACCGAGGCGAATGCCCGCAAGGTGGCGACCGATCCGAAGGCCGTCTACTACATCGGCGAGTTCAACTCCGGCGCGTCCGAGGTCTCGATCCCGATCCTCAACGAGGCTGGGGTTCCGCAGGTCAGCCCGGCGAACACGTACGTGGGCCTGACCACGAACGAACCCGGAAGCGCTCCGGGTGAGCCGCAGAAGTACTACCCCAAGGGTGACCGCACGTACCTGCGGATCGTCCCGCGTGACACGATCCAGGCGGCGGCCGGCCTGATCACGATGAAGAAGGACGGGTGCACGAAGGTCGCGATCGCCAACGACAAGGAGGCCTACGGAACGGGCCTCGCGGCGCTCCTCGAGCTCCAGAAGGCGAAGTACGGCGTCAACATCGTCTCCAATACGGGGATCGACCCGACGCAGCCGAACTTCCGCTCCTACGCCTCGACGATCAAGGGCCAGGGCGCGGACTGCTTCTACTTCGCGGGCATCGTGTCCAACGGTGCGGTGCAGATCACGAAGGACGTCAACGCCGCGATCCCGAGCGCGAAGATCTACGGCGGCGACGGCATCTGCACGAGCTCGTACACCGCGGCGTCGCAGCATGGCGTCCCGGCGGGCATCGACCCGAAGATCCAGTGCACGGTCGCGACGCTCGACCTGCCGACCTATCCGGGCGGCAAGGACTTCCTCGCGGCGTACAAGAAGGCGTACGGCTCGGCCAATCCGGACCCGTATGCGATCTACGGATACGAAGCGATGAAGCTCGGGCTCGACACGATCTCGTCGCTCGGTGCCAAGGGCAACGACAAGGCGGCCGTGCTCAAGGCGCTGTTCGCCATCAAGGCCCGCAATTCGGTGCTCGGGACCTACGGGTTCGACGCCAACGGCGATACCACGCTGAAGTCGTACGGCCTGTACAAGGTCGACAAGAACGGCGATCCGCTGTTCGAGCGTACGGTCACGCCGTAATCGAGAACGCCATGTGGAGCGGGGTCGCCAGTTGGCGGCTCCGCTCCGCCCGCGTACTATTCCCGCCTCTTGGAAGCCAACTCACTCGCGCCTGAGCCGTCCGCCGCCTCCTTCGCCGCGCCGCTGCTAGCGGCAGTTCGGCGTTGGCTCGGCCGCTGGGGCCTCATCATCGCGCTCGCCGCGCTGCCGGTCTATTACGGCATTCACGACCTCGTCTCCGGCTACGCCGGCTTTTCGGGCGGGCACGCCACGGTGAGCCACGACCTGACCTACCTGGGCAACAACCTCGTCCAGGGCATCTCCAACGGCACGATCTGGGCCCTGATCGCGATCGGCTACACGCTCGTCTACGGGATCATCGAGCTGATCAACTTCGCCCACGGCGACGTGTTCATGATCGGCTCGTTCGCCGGCGCCGGGTTCTGGTCCTCGATCGGACTCGGGCTCACGACCGGTCCCCTCGGGCTCATCCTCGGCCTGCTCGTCACGCTCGTCGTCTGCATGGCCACATGCGGGTCGCTGAACGTGCTCATCGAGCGGGTCGGATATCGACCGCTGCGCAACGCGCCGAAGCTGGCGCCGCTGATCACCGCGGTCGGTTTCTCCTTCATCCTTCAGAACGTCGGCCTGCTGTGGCTCGGCGGCTCGCCCGCCAGCGTCGATGACCTGATTCACCAGAACGACACGGTCATCAAGATCTCCGGCATCGTCATCCGGCGCGCCGACGTGTTCGCGATCGGCATGACGATCCCGCTCGTCCTCGCCCTCACCTGGTACATCAACCGCACCCGTCAGGGCAAGGCGATGCGCGCGACCGCCCAGGACCCGGAGGCCGCCCGGCTGATGGGGATCAACGTCAACACGACGATCTCGTTGACATTCCTGATCGGCGGCATGCTGGCCGGCGCCGCCGGACTCATCTACGCCCTGTACGAGACGACGATCTGGTACTTCCAGGGCTTCCAGGCGGGCCTGATCGCGTTCACCGCCGCCGTCATGGGCGGGATCGGCAACATCAAGGGCGCGGTTCTCGGCGGCCTCATCATCGGCTGCATCCAGAACATCTCCGACGCTCGCATCGGGCCGCAATGGACCCCGGCGATCGTGTTCGGCTACCTCGTCGTGATCATGGTGCTGCGCCCGCGCGGCCTCCTCGGCGAGGAGACACGGGAGGCCGGATGAGCCAGCTGAGGGCAGCCGGATGAGCGAGCCCGCAGCCGGCGGCTGGACCGAGCTGCGCACCCAGTTCCGTGACTGGCGGGACTCGGTCGAGCGGCGGTTGCCGCCATGGTGGACGAAGGCGTTCGCCGGTCTGCTGATCGTGATCGGCGCGGTGGCGCCGTTCTTCTTCTCCGACGCCAGCAACTTCATGAACAAGGAGATCATCGCGCTCGCCTACGTGGTGTTCGCGCTCGGTCTCAACGTCGTCGTCGGATTCGCCGGCCTGCTCGATCTCGGCTATCTGGCGTTTTTTGCGCTCGGCTCCTACTGCCTGGGGTGGTTCGGCAGCGGCTTCTTCTTCAAGGCGAATGTCCACGTCTTCGTCTCGCCGTACGCCAAGGTCCTCCCGGGCATCCACCTCAACTTCGTGCTCGTCCTCGTCGCGGCGATCCTCGTCACGGCAGTCGCCGGCATCATCATCGGCCTGCCGACGCTCCGGCTGCGCGGCGACTACATCGCGATCGTGACGCTCGCCTTCGGCGAGATCGTCCGGGTGTTCGCGATCAACGGGCCGGACATCAAGATCGACGGGATGCCGCTCACCGCCGGCAACATCGGGATCAGCGGCACCGACCCGCCGTACTTCGGCGGCCAGGCGTTCGACCAGCTCCACTTCAAACCCTGGTACTGGACGATCTTCGTGATCGTGCTGATCACGATCTTCGTCAACCTGCGCGTCCGCGATTCTCGCCTGGGGCGCGCCTGGATCGCGCTCCGTGAGGACGAGGTCGCCGCCGTCTCGATGGGCATCCCGATGGTCAAGACGAAGCTGCTCGCCTATGCGCTCGGTGCCGCCTTCGGTGGTGTCGCCGGTGCCTTCCTCGGGTCGTACAGCACGGTCATCAACGCCTCCGAGTTCCAGTTCGGCTTCTCGATCTTCGTCCTCTCGATGGTCATCGTCGGCGGACTCGGATCGATTTGGGGGGCGGTCGTCGGCGCCCTGCTGCTCGCGAACATCAACTTCTATTTGATTCCTGACGTGCTCAATCCGTTGCCCTCGAAACTCGGGCTGAACTTCAGCCTCACCGACCTTCAGGTCAGCATCTTCGGCTTCCTGCTCGTGCTCGTGATGGTGCTCTGGCCACAGGGCCTCATCCCGGAGCGCCGGCGTAAGCTCGAGCTGCGGCGCGGCATCGGCGAGATCGAGATGGAGGAGCCCGGGGACATGGAGACGATGGGCCTATGAGCGTCGACGCCCCTCCCGTGAATCCCGACGGCGGCAGCGGCCCGGATGGGTCCCCGGCGGAGCCCGGTCAGCCGCTCCTGTCCGCGACCGGAATCTCCAAGGAGTTTGGCGGCCTCGTCGCCGTCAACGACGTCTCGTTCGACATCCCGCCCGGGACGATCGTCTCGATCATCGGTCCCAACGGCGCCGGCAAGACAACCTTCTTCAACATGCTGACCGGCCTCTACAAGCCGACCCGCGGTCGGATCTCCTTCGACGGCCGGGACATCACCCGGGCACGCCCGGACAAGATCACCGGCCGCGGCGTCGCCCGCACGTTCCAGAACATCCGCCTGTTCGGCGCGATGACCGCGCTTGAGAACGTGATGGTCGGCCAGCACGTCCGCATGAAGACGGGGCTGCTCGGCGCGATCGGCCGACCGCCCTGGGTCCGGCGGGAGGAGCGCGACGTTCGCAAGTCCGCCGCCGACATGCTCGCCTACGTCGGACTCGCGTCGAGCCATTTCGAGAACCTCGCGATCAACCTGTCCTACGGCGATCAGCGCCGCGTCGAGATCGCACGCGCGCTCGCCTCCAATCCGAAGCTGCTCCTGCTCGACGAGCCGACCGCCGGCATGAACCCACAGGAATCCGCCCGCCTCACCGCTGTTCATGCGCACGATGCGCAAGGACCTGTCGCTGACCATCCTCCTGATCGAGCACGACATGAAAGTGATCATGGACGTCTCCGAGCGCATCACCGTGCTCGACCACGGCGAGAAGATCGCCGAGGGTCCGCCCGCCGAGGTCCGCGCCAACCCGCGCGTGATCGAGGCGTATCTGGGGGTCCAGACATGAGCCGCCGGTTCGTCTGCCCGGGAGCGCTGGCATGAGCCCGCTGCTCGAGGTCGAGGACATCCACACCCGTTACGGGAACATCGAAGCCCTCCGCGGCGTGTCGCTGACCGTCGAGGAGGGTGAGGTCGTCACGCTCATCGGCTCCAACGGCGCCGGCAAGTCGACGACGCTGCGCTCGATCACCGGCCTCACCCCGGCCTCTCAGGGCTCGATTCGCTTCGAGGACGAGGAGATCACCCGGATCCCGGCGCAGGACATCGTCGGACGGGGAATCGCGCTCTCGCCCGAGGGCCGGCACTGCTTCTCCCGCATGACCGTCCGGGAGAACCTCGACATGGGCGCCTACCGCCGCCGCGACAACTCGGCCGAGGACCTCGAGCGGATCTTCACCCTGTTCCCGCGCCTCCAGGAGCGCGAGAACCAGAAGGCCGGGACGATGTCCGGCGGCGAGCAGCAGATGCTCGCGATCGGCCGGGCGCTCATGGCCAAACCGCGCCTGCTGCTGCTCGACGAGCCCTCGATGGGCATCGCCCCGATCCTCGTCCAGCGCATCTACGAGACGATCGGCGAGATCAACCGCTCCGGCGTCGCGATCCTCCTCGTCGAGCAGAACGCCAACTACGCGCTCGACATCTCCTCGCGCGGCTACGTGCTCGAGACCGGCCGCGTGGCTCTGTCGAACGCCTCCTCGGCGCTGCGCGACGACCCCGAGGTCCAGAAGGCGTATCTCGGCGCATGATCGCTTTCGCCTCCCAGATCGGCGCCGACGGGCTCTACCTCCTGTTCATCTGGCTCATCTCCGCCGCCGCCGGCTCCTGGGTATCCGACCGCAAGGGCTACGGCGAGAAGGTCGGCCTCACCTTCGGTCTGCTCCTCAGCGCGATCGGGCTCGTTATCGTCCTGCTCCTGCCGGCGCGGCCGGGATCGACCTGGAAGCTCGACGGCGCGATCCCCAAGCGGACCCAGCGGCGCCAGTCGTAGCACCGACCAACAGCAGCATCGAGTGGGGCGGGATGGAGCGCTCGCCCAGGGGCGCTTGGCGGATTGTGTACGACAGTTGTACAGAAGGCGCCAAGAGGTCCGGCGATCCAACCCCGCCCCTACCGGCTCGGGATGATCCGCATCTCGTCGGTCGATCCGAACCCGATCTCCGCCCCCACCGCCGCCAGCCCGCCCTCCCGAGCACACGACGCGACCGCCGAGGCCACCGCGCCGACGACGTCGCGGTTGAACACCGACGGGATGATGTAGTCGTCCCGCAGCTCATCGTCGCCCACGATCGACGCGATCGCCTGGGCCGCGGCCATCTTCATCTGCTCGGTGATGGCGGTCGCGCGGACGTCCAGGGCGCCCCGGAAGACGCCGGGGAAGCAGAGCACGTTGTTGATCTGGTTGGGGTAGTCCGACCGGCCGGTGGCGATGATCCGCGCGACGCCGGCCGCGTCCTCGGGGGCGACTTCGGGGTCGGGGTTCGCCATCGCAAACACGATCGGGTTGGGTGCCATCCGCCGCAGATCCTCTCGCGTGAGCAGCCGCGCGCCCGACAACCCCAGGAACAGTTCAGCGCCCCCGAGCACATCAACCAACCCACCGGCAGCCCGCTCGAAGTTGGTCGCCTCGGCGATCGACCGCTTCGCCGTCGGCATCGACCCGTCGAGATAGTCGGACCGCTCGACCGAAACGGCGCCCCGCGAGTCGCACCCGATGATGTCCCGCGCTCCGGCCGCCAGCAGGATCCGCGTCACCGCGACGCCTGCCGCGCCCAGGCCCGAGACGACGATTCGCAGGTCCGCGATCGAGCGGCCCGTCAACTTCAGCGCGTTGTACAGCGCCGCGAGCACGACGACCGCGGTCCCGTGTTGGTCGTCGTGAAACACCGGAATATCCAGCAGTTCCTTCAGACGATCCTCGATCTCAAAGCACCTCGGCGCCGAGATATCTTCCAAATTCACACCCCCAAAACCGGGGGCGATCGCCCGCACCACGGCGACGATCTCATCCGGATCGCGCGTGTCCAAACACAGGGGGAAGGCATCGACCCCGGCGAACTCCTTGAACAGCATCGCCTTGCCCTCCATCACCGGCATCGCCGCCCGGGGCCCGATGTCGCCGAGCCCGAGAACCGCCGTCCCGTCCGTCACCACCGCGACCGTGTTGCGCTTGATCGTGTACTGGTACGCCCGGTCTGGATCGCGGTAAATCGCGCCGCAGACCCGTGCGACGCCGGGCGTGTACGCCATCGAGAGGTCGTCGCGCGTCTTCAGCGGGCTCTTGTTGTGCATCTCGATCTTGCCGCCGGCGTGCAGCATGAACGTCCGGTCGGTGGCATCAAGGACGCGAGCGCCGACGATCCCGTTGACGGCGCCCGCGAGGCGCGGCCAGTCATCCGCGGAGGCGGTCTCGACGGTGATGTCGCGGACCGTGTGCGATCCCTCGACCGAGACCAGGTCGACGGCGCCGATCGTTCCGCCCGCCTCGCCGATCGCCGACGCCACCTTCCCGAGCATGCCGGGCAGGTGGTCGATCTCGACCCGCATCGTGAGGCTGTACTGGGCACTGGGTGTTGGCGTCATCTCGCCAGATAGCCTGCCATAAGGACGACACAGAGCGACTTGCCGCCACCGATGCCCGACGAACTCTTCCTCATCGACGGAAACAGCCTGGCCTACCGGGCGTTCTTCGCGCTGCCCGAATCGATCGCCACCTCGACCGGGATGCCGACGAACGCGATCTTCGGGTTCGCCTCGATGCTCGTGAAGATCCTCACCGACTACGGACCCAAGGCGACCGTCGTCGTGTGGGACGCCGGCGACACGGGACGAAAGGCGGTCTACGCCGACTACAAGGCGCAGCGCTCAAGCCGCCCGGACCTGCTGAAGGAGCAGTGGCCCCACCTTGAGCCGCTCGTCGAGGCGTTCGGCTACAAGAACCTGCGCGCCGACGGCTTCGAAGCCGATGACGTCATCGCCTCGATCGCCGAGCGCGCCAAGCAGGCCGAGCCCGCGATCCCGGTCATGGTCGTCACCGGTGACCGCGACGCCTACCAGCTCGTTGACGACGGCGTCCGGATCATGACGACGTCGCGCGGGATCACCGACACGAAGGTCTACGACCGCGACGGCGTGATCGACCGCTACGGCATCCCACCCGAGCTCGTCCCCGACTTCATCGGTCTCAAGGGCGACACGAGCGACAACATCCCCGGTGTCCCCGGCATCGGCGACAAGACCGCCGCCGACCTGCTTCAGAGGTTCGGGTCGCTCGAGAACGTCCTGCAGAGCATCGACGAGATCTCCGGCGCCAAGCGCAAGCAGAACCTGACCGAACACGCCGACGACGCCCGCGTCTCCAAGCAGCTCGCCACCGCCAAACGCGACATCGAGATCCCGTTCGACCTCGAGGCCTACGCGTCGGCCGAGCCCGACCGCTCGAAGCTCCGAGACACGTTCCGTCAGTTCGAGCTCCGCGAGCCGCTGCGCCGACTCGAGGAGGCGCTCGGCAGCGCCGACGCCGCCGCGCCCGCCCCCGAGGGCGAGCACGCGCTCAAGGCGACGGTCAAGCGCGACGCCACGCTGGGCACCGTCAAGGGCCTCCCGCATACCGAGATCAGCGTCGCCACCCAGCCGCCGGAGACGCCGGAGGACGCCCTGTTCGCCGCCGACAACACCTGGCATTTCGGTGCCTACGCGGACGGTGCCAAGGACGTGCTCCTCGGCGAGACCCCGACGCCCGAGGCGCTCGTCGAGGCGCTCGGCAACCGGCCGGTCACCGCCCACGACGCCAAGTCCCTCGGCGAGGTCCCGCCCAACCTCGTCCACGACACCGAGATCGGCGCCTACCTGCTCGAGCCCGCCCGGCGCGCGTACCCGTTCCGCGAGCTCACCGAGGAGCGTGGCTTCACGACCGACATCCCGGCCGAGGACGGGCCGGCCGCCGACGCGCTGCTGACGAGCGCGCTCGCGAGTTGGCAGCGCAACGAGATCCGTGCCCGTGGCCTCACCGACCTGATGAACGACGTCGAGCTCCCGCTCGTGAAGATCCTCCGCAAGATGGAAATGGCCGGGCTCAAGCTCGACACCGAGCGCCTCAAGGACATCTCGGCCCGGGTCAAGGCCGAGGCCGATCAGCTCGAGCGCGAGATCTTCGAACTCACCGGCGAGGAGTTCACGCTCGGTTCGCCACGGCAGCTCGAGGAGGTCCTGTTCGGCAAGCTCGGCCTCAGCCGCAAGCGCCGCGGCAAGACGGGGTACAGCACCGATGCCCGCGTGCTCCAGGCGATCCGCCACGAGCACGAGGTGATCCCGAAGATCGAGCGCTGGCGCGAGTTGACGAAGCTCGCCCAGACCTATCTCGACGCGCTCCCGGTGCTGATCGCGCCGGACGGGCGCCTGCACACGACCTTCAACCAGACCGCCGCCACGACGGGGCGCCTGAGCTCAAACAACCCGAACCTCCAGAACATCCCGATCCGGACCGAGCTCGGCCGCGAGATCCGGGCCTGCTTCATCGCCGAGCCCGGCAACCTGCTCGTGAGCGCCGACTACTCCCAGGTCGAGCTTCGGCTGCTCGCCCACATCGCCGGCGAGGACGTGCTCAAGGAGATCTTCCGCCGCGGCGAGGACGTTCACACCGCGACGGCGATCCGCGTGTTCAACGTCGCGGCCGACGAGATCGACCCCGGGATGCGCTCGAAGTCGAAGATGATCAACTACGGGATCGTCTACGGCCTCTCGGCCTACGGGATGGCCGACCGCCTCGACATCCCCCAGGACGAGGCCGACGAATTCATTCAGCGCTACTTGTCGGGGTTCCCGGCTGTTAAACAGTTCATCGAAGACACGATCGAACAGGGAACCGAGCATGGCTATGTCTCGACGCTGTTCGGGCGCCGACGTCAGGTGCCCGAGCTCCGCGCGCGCCGTTGGGAGATGCGCAAACAGGGCGAGCGCTTCGCGGTCAACATGGTCATTCAGGGCACGGCGGCCGACATCATGAAGGTCGCGATGGTCCGCACCGACCACGCGCTGAACGAGGCCGGTCTCAGCACCCGCCTCATCCTCCAGATCCACGATGAGCTGCTCTTCGAGGGTCCCGCCGACGAGGCGGAGCAGGTCAAGCAGATCGCGCGCGAGCAGATGGCCGGCGCGTTCGAGATGGACCCGCCACTGGCTGTCGATGCTGGTATCGGATCGGACTGGCTCTCGGCCAAGTAGTCGTCGCCCGACCACCATGACTTCTGCCACACGCACCCGCGCGGCGCTCGCCGCCGCCCTCGTCCTCGCGCTGGCACTCATCGTTGCTCCGGCCGCGGGCGCCAAGCGCTTCAGCGGCGTCGTCCCGGACATCCCCACCGGTGGCCACGTGCGGTCAACCCCGAGCGCCCGGATCGCGAACCTGCCCTACGGCGGCGGACCGGTCATGCACACGAATCGGACCCACGTCATCTTCTGGCAGCCGACCGGATCCACCCTGACCTACGACCCGGGCTACACGACCCAGGTCGAGACGTTTCTGCGGCGCGTCGCGCACGACAGCCACAAGACGACGAACGTCTACAGCGTGAGCGGCCAGTACCACGACTCCGCAGGCGTGGCGGCCTACGACTCGAGCTTCGGCGGCGGCATCCTCGACACGAACCGCCTTCCCCTCAACGGCTGTGCCGAGGGGATCGGACCGCCGGTCGGCACCGGACCGGGGTGGAGCGTGTGTCTCACCGACGCCCAGCTGGTGGCCGAACTCCAGCGCGTCACGCACGCCGATCATTTGCCGGTCACCTCACGCGATCTCTACTTCCTCGCGCTCCCGAACGGGTTCGGCGTCTGCGAGAACACCGGGCCGCCCGGGTGCGCGCTCGGCGGGGGGGATGACTCCGGCTCGTTCTGCGGCTACCACTCGAGTGACCCCGAGGGCGCCCTGCTCTACGCCGTGATCCCCTACAACGCCGTGACCGGCCACTGCCAATCCGGGGAGCCCCGACCGAACGGGAGCACCGCCGACCCCGCCCTGTCGACGATCAGCCACGAGCACAACGAGGCGGTCACCGATCCGACCGGGACCGGTTGGATCGACAGCAGCTTCAACGAGGACGGCGACCTGTGCATCCAAATGAGCGGGCCAGGAGGCTTCCCGCCACCAACCCTCGGGGGCAGTGGCGACTCCCGGTACAGCCAGGTCATCGACGGCGGCCACTACTGGCTCCAGGAGGAGTGGAGTAACGCCGACGCCGGCTGCCGACCCTCGGCCACACCGGATTCCGCGTCCTTCCAGCCGCCCAAGCGGATCCAGACCGGCCAGGCGATCACGTTCACCGCGCGCGCTCGCGTCGGGCACGGCACGGTCAAGGCCTACACCTGGTTCTTCGGCAGCCACGGCCAGGGCCACCGGCGCGTCGCCCGCCACACGTTCACGCGGCCGGGGTCGTACCGGCTCGTCCTCCGCGTCACCGACAGCTGGGACAACTGGGCCTACGCGGTCCACACCGTCACGGTGACCGCCGCCAAGCACCCGCCCCGCAAGCCGGCCCGTCGCGCCGCGGTCGGCGCCGCGCCTAGGCCGGCCCGCCGCGCCTAGACCGGGCTCGCCGCAAGCGCCGGCGTCGACCGCCCCGCGCCCGCGCCACCGCTGCCGCCGACAAAGTCCGGATGGGCGATCTTCAGGTAGTGCCCAAACGACCAGTCGACGAACCGCTTCGCCTGCATGCCCCGCAGGCCGCCCGCGAGCAGTCGCGGCGCGACCCGCGGCACGAGCCGCTGCATCCGCAACAACGACCGGAACGGGAACGCATGGGAGGCGGAGAACGCGTGGTAACGGGCAAGCGCCTGCTCAGGGGACTGAAAGCCGTCGACGACCGAGCGCAGTTCGCGTCCGCACGCGACGCCGAAGTACAAAGCGGTTCGGATCCCCTCCGCGGTCAGCGGCAGGCAGTGGCCGGCCGAATCGCCGACGAAGAACACGCCGTCCTCGGTTCCCTCGCGCAGCGCGTGCGGGATCCAGTTGCCCTGGTAGCGCACCCGGTCGGCGCCGAGGTCCTCGGCGA
Source organism: uncultured Solirubrobacterales bacterium (assembly GCA_963850335.1). Classification (GTDB taxonomy): domain Bacteria; phylum Actinomycetota; class Thermoleophilia; order Solirubrobacterales; family Solirubrobacteraceae; genus Palsa-465. Next base: position 126,145 of record CAWKKY010000011.1, read on the forward strand.
GCCGCACCGTCGGCTCCTTGACGTGATACCGGGGATCGAACGACCCGACCCCGATCCGAAGCTCCCCGTCGGCCGGGAACCGCCACCCGTACCCCGCCGGCACGTACGAGCGATCGATCCACACCTCGAGGTCGCGCCCGGTCCCGAACGGGTGCACCTCGAGACCACGGGAGAGCAGGGCATCGGGCGGCTGGATGTTCGAGCCGACGCCGAGCACGCGGCGCCACCCGAGCGCGTCGACCACGAGCCCGGCCCGAACCTGACCCCGGTCGGTCTCGACGACATTGCCCTCCCGGCCGCGCACCGCCGCGGTCTCAAACTCAAAATCACCCTGCGCCGCGAGCGCCGCGCACAGGGTGCGGTAGTCGAACGTCGAGAACGTCCACGGCAGATCCAACCGCGCGGTGACGTGCGGCGTATGGATCACGAGCTCGCCGAACGTCTGCTGCAGCGACTCGGTCAGCCCCATCACCTCAAGCCACGCCGTCGGAATCCCGCACGCCGACGTCTGCCGCTCCCCGATCTCATACCGATCGATGACCAGCACCGACGCACCCGACCCCGCCAGCTCCCGAGCCACCGCAAGCCCCGCAAAGCTCGCCCCACAGATCAGAACATCACAGTCCCGATCCAAAGGCGTCCGCTCATCGCCCCGCTTGGTGGCTCTCACAGGCATAGGCCGATAATACGGATGGCCGGGCTCGCGGACGGGCGGTGATGACACGCTCCGAACAGGCTCGCGGCGTCCTGGCCACAGGCGTCGTCAACGGCCATACGTGAGCATCGCCTGTTCGGAGCGTGTCGCACCCCGGACCACCCGAACCCGGCTATCCTGCAGCAGGACTAATGTCCACTATCACAACTTTGCTCCCCACCGCCGATCAGCCAAACGCCAAGATCGTCGAAGGTTCTGACGGTCTTCTGCTCGAGATCGACGGCCAGATTGTTCCCAATTACGACGCGACGCTCCATCCGTTCGCCGAGGGCGACGTCGTCACCGGCCACGTCGTCCGGATCGACAACGACGAGGTTCTGGTCGACATCGGCTACAAGTCCGAGGGCGTCATTCCCTCGACTGAGCTGTCGATTCGCAAGTCCGTCGATCCCAGCGACGAGGTCTCTCTCGGCGAGGAGGTCGACGCGCTCGTCCTTACCAAGGAGGACCAGGACGGACGCCTGATCCTCTCCAAGAAGCGCGCCCGCTTCGAGAAGGCGTGGCGCCGCATCGAGGCTGCGGCCGAGTCGGGCGAGCCCGTCATCGGTTCCGTGATCGAGGTTGTCAAGGGCGGCCTCATCATCGATCTTGGCGTCCGCGGTTTCCTGCCGGCTTCGCTGGTCGATATTCGCCGTGTACCGAATCTCGACGAGTACATGAGCCAGGAGATCGAGTGCAAGGTGATCGAGCTCAATCGGTCGCGCAACAACGTCGTCCTGTCCCGTCGCGCAGTGCTCGAGGAGCAGCGCAAGGAGGACCGCGAGCGGATCCTCGATCGGCTCCAGCCGGGTCAGGTCGTCGAGGGCAAGATCTCGAACATCGTCGACTTCGGCGCGTTCGTCGACCTCGACGGCATCGACGGTCTCATCCATATCTCCGAGCTGTCGTGGTCGCACGTCAACCATCCGAGCGAGATCCTCTCGATCGGGGACACCGTCAGCGTCAAGGTGCTCGATATAGACCGTGATCGGCAGCGGATCTCGCTGGGCCTCAAGCAGACCCAGGAGGATCCGTGGCAGCGGGTCGTCGATACCTACAACATCGGCGATGAGCTCGAGGGCAACGTCACCAAGGTCGTCACCTTCGGTGCGTTCGTCGAGATCCTCGACGGTGTCGAGGGTCTCGTCCACATTTCCGAGCTCGCCCAGCATCACGTCGAGAACCCGCGCGAGATCATTCAGCCGGGCGATCCGGTCCGGGTCAAGATCCTGGAGATCGACTCCGAGCGCCGCCGGCTCTCGCTCTCGATCAAGCGGGTCGAGGGCCAGGTTCTCCCGGTCCGCCCGATCGTGCCGCCCGCCGAGGGCGACACGGGCGATCTCGACGACGTCCCCGAGCTCGGCCTCAGCGAGGACGTGTTCGCCGGACAGGACGGCGAGGTGGCGCCCGTCGAGGACGTCGCCGTCGAGGACGTCGCCGTGGAGGACGTCGCCGTGGAGGACGTCGCCGTGGAGGACGTCGCCGTCGAGGACGCGCCCGCCGACGATGTTCCCGTCGAGGACGTCCCCGTCGAAGAAGAGCAGGCGACCCCCGAGGCATCTGCCTGACCCCATCCCGTTCGTCGGTCTGACGGGCGGGATCGGGGCCGGGAAGTCAACCGCGCTGGCCGCACTCGAGCGGCTGGGCGCGGCTGTCCTCTCGACCGACGCGGTTGTGCACGAGCTCTATGAACAAGAGGAAGTGACTCGCGCGGTCGTCGAGAGGTTTGGATCCTCCGTCGCACCAACCGGGTCAGTGGACCGGGCGGCCCTTGCCAAGCGGGCGTTCGCGACCCCGGAGGACCGGCAGTGGCTGGAGGGGATGCTGTGGCCCCGGGTCGGCGCGCGGATCATGGAGTGGCGGGAGGAGGTCGCGCAGCGCAGCAACCCGCCGCGCGCGGCCGTGATCGAGGTGCCACTGCTGTTCGAAGCCGACATGGATGCCGCGTTCGACGCGACCATCGCCGTCATCGCCCCGGAGGACGTCCGGACCGAGCGGGCGGGCGGCCGCGGCCATGAGGCGCTCGACGAGCGACTCGCCCGGCAGCTCACGCAGGAGGAGAAATCGCACCGTGCGACGTTTACCGTGGTTAACGATGGTGACGTCGGTCAGTTGGAAGCCAAGCTGGCCGAGGTTCTTGACATCCTGATGCGATGACACCGCCGACTGCGAGTGTGGCGGCGCGCAGTCGGCGCGCCGCGGATCGGCGCCGCACCGCGGTTCGGCGTCGCCGGGCGCTGCTCACGCTCGGTGGGCTCGTGGTGCTCGCGATTGTCATCGTCGCCGCCTTTCCGACGGTCAAGAAGGCGGTTCAGGAGTTCACGCTCCCGCTTCACCACCAGGACATCATTCGCCAGCAGGCGGCCGAGAAGCACCTCGATCCGGCGCTTATCGCCGGCGTCATCTACGCCGAGACGAAATTCGACCCACGCACCTCGGCGGCCGGGGCGGAGGGCCTCATGCAGATCCTCCCGCAGACGGCCGAGTTCCTCGCCCACAAGTCGGGCGCGACGACGTTCACGACCGCGGATCTCGCGACCCCGCAGGTCAACATCGCCTACGGGAGCTACTACCTGCGATACCTGCTCGACGAGTACGGCGGCAAGCTCGTCCCCGCAGTCGCCGCCTACAACGGCGGCGAGGCGAACGTCAGCCGGTGGTTGGCCCGTGCCCACGCCCACGGGCACGAGCTCCGCATGACGGACATCCCCTTCCCAGAGACCCGCGCCTACGTCCAGCGGGTCCTCCAGGCCCAGCACGACTACCGCCACACCTACGCGAGTCAGCTCGGCTATCAGTAGGTCCGCTGGGTCGAGTCATCGCCTCTGACCGCGAGCGCGGCGGCGACCAGGTTGATCACCGTGAACGCGACGATCGGCACGGTGACGTTGTGCACGAGGCCGCCGATCGCGGCGCCGGCCGATGCCGCCACCATGCCGGCGCTGCTCAAGGTCGTGAGGACCTGGCCGCGGAGCGCAGGTGGCGTCAGGCGCTGGCGCAGTGCGATCGTGCCGGAGTACGCCGGCCCCTCGAGAAAGCCGGTGAAGAGGATCAGCAGGAAGCCGAACACGAGCGTGTTGGCCAGTGGCCAGAGGAGCGCCGACAGGCCCAGCACGCCGTAGGAGCATCCGATCCGACGCAACGATGGTCGGCCTGCGAGCACGAACGTCCCGATGGTCGAGCCGGCCGCGACCGCGGCCCAGAGATAGCCGGCGGCGTTGGCGCCGGCGTGCAGTGTCCGCAACGCGTACAGCGGAAACCCAACGCTCATCAGGCCCCAGCCGGCCCCGGCGAGCATCGACGCGATGCCGGTGTTCCGCAGCACGGGAGTGTGGATGAGTGCCCGCGTCCCGTCACGCAACGCCTCGGCGGCGTTCCGCGCCCGCGCGGCCGGTCGGGCCTCGAACGCCGGATTGATCGCGACGAGGAACGTGGCCACGAGCATGATCGCCGCCTCTACTTCGATCGCCGTTGCCGGTCCCGCCGCTCCCGCGATCGCTCCGGCCAGCGCCGGGCCCACGATGAACGACACGTTGAGGCTTGACGCCTCGATCGCGCTGGCGTGATCGAGCAATTCGGGCCCGACGATCTCGGCCATCGCGCTGAAGAAGCTCGCCGAGCTGAACGGGCGTGTCACGCTGTAAATGACCGCGACGACGGGCAACGTCCAGTTGGGCGCGTGACCGGCCAGCGCCACCAGCGCGAGCAGGCAGACGACACTCGAGAGCTGATCGATGACCATCAGCAGCCGACGGCTGCGGGCGACGTCGAGCCAGGCGCCGAGCAGCGGGCCGCTCAGGGCCGCCGGCAGCATCGCCGCTGCCGCTGTCGCGCCGGCCAGCGGAGCGCTCCCGGTCCGCCGCAGGACGAGCAGCACGCCGGCCACGCCGAACATCGTGACCCCGGTCCGCGACAGCGACACGGTGAGGACGAAGCTCGGATACCCCGAGCGGCGCACCAGGCGCGAGTACGCGCCCGGCTCTTGAACGGGAGAAGGCACCCTCCGATGTTGGCGCACCGCCGCGCGGGATCAGTAGAGCCGGCGTGAGCGTCCGGCGTTCTCGACCTCGGCGATCGCGGCTGCGACCGCCGGGGCCTCCTCAACGGGCAGCGTCGAGGTCGTGACGCGGATCCCGGGCGGCGTGCCGAGCCGGAAGCGCTCGCCCGCGAGCACCCGCCAGCCGGCGGCGTCGAGCCGGCGGACGATCCGAGACTCCTCTTGCACCGGCACCCAGACGTTGAGGCCCGAGTGCCCGTGCGCGCTGATCCCGTGCTCCGCGAGCCCGTCGAGCAGCGCGTGGCGGCGAGCAGCGTAGGTGTCACGCGCGTGCGCGGTACGCGTGGGGAAGGCCGGGTCGCGCCACTCTTCGACGACGATCGCCTGGATGACGTGGCTGATCCAGCGGGGACCGAGGATCTGGCGACCCTCGACGCGGGCAACGGTCGTCTCGTCCCCGGCCAGCATCGCGAGGCGAAGGTCAGGGTGGAGGGTCTTCGACACCGAGCGGATGATCGCCCAGCGTTCGCGCCCCGGCGCGACGAGGCTGTTGTACTCGGCGCCCGCGACCCCGCCCGCGTGATCGTCCTCGACGATCAGCAGATGCTCGTCCTGGGCGAGGATGCTCCGGAGCTCCGCCGCCCGGGTCTCGTCCATCGCCGACCCGTACGGGTTTTGCGCGCGCGGGACGGCGAACACCGCCTCGGCGCCGCGCTCGACCGCCGGCCGCAGTGCCTCCGGGATGAGTCCGAGCTCATCGACCTCGACCGGCACGGGGACAAGGCTCAGCGGAATGAGGAGGTCGAGGATGCCGATGTATGACGGGTCCTCGACGATGACGCGATCGCCCGGACGTAGATGCGCCTGCAGGACGCGTTCGGCGCCGTCGAACGCCCCCGCGACGACGGCGAGTGCGTCCGCGCTCACCCCGTCGGCCTCGAACGCCGCGCTGGCGAGCGCGAGCAGCTCCGGATCGGCCGCCTCGAGCCCGCTGACCTCGAGCTTCTCGGTGAGGTCGACACGCCGCAGCGCTGCCTGGAGGTCCGGGAGCAGCGCGGGGTCGGGGAGCCCGATCGTCAGGTCGCGCACCCCGGCGGGCAGCGGCGGCTCGGGGACGTAGCGGCGAGGTGGCGGTGGCGTGCGGACAGCGGGACGCGGCACGACGCGCGTGCCGCGCCGGCCCTCGGCGATCACGAGACCCCGCTCGCGGAGGATCCGGTAGGCCGCGCTGACCGTCGCCGGGCTGGCGCCGAGCCGCTCGGCGAGGGCGCGAACGGTGGGGAGGTGCTCGCTGGCGGCGAGTCGACCGTCCCGGATGGCCGCCTCGGTGCTCGCCGCGATTTCTCTTGCGGTCGAGCCTTCGATCCGGTATTGTGCTAGATCAAGCATGAATTTGTACTATAACAAAACGGAGCGGGCCACGGTACGCCGTCATCGCGAGCGCGGGAGCTACGAGCGCGAGACGATCGACGCAATCCTCGACGAGGGCTTTGTCGGGCACCTGGCGTACGCGGCGGACGGACAGCCGTTCGCGATCCCGATGTTGTTCGCACGCGGCGAGAAGGAGCTGTATCTCCACGGCTCGCCGCTCAGCCGTCTCGTTCGCGGGGTCGCGTCCGGGATTCCGGTGTGCTTCACGGTGACACTGATCGACGGGATTGTGCTCGCGCGGTCGGCGTTTCACCACTCGATCAACTACCGGTCCGCCGTGATCCTTGGAACCGGCCGCACGGTCGAGGACCGAGAGGAGAAGCATGAGGCGCTACGACTGATCGTCGAGCACGTCGCGCGCGGGCGCTCCGATGAGGTTCGCGGTCCGAGCGACGGCGAGCTGAAGGCGACCGAGGTGCTGGCGGTGACGATCTCCGAAGCCTCCGCGAAGGTCCGCACCGGACCTCCGGGCGACGCCACCAAGGACTACGAACTGCCGATCTGGGCCGGCGAGCTGCCACTGTCGATCGAGGCCGGCGACCCGATTCCCGACGATCGCTGCGAGGTCGACGTGCCTCCCTCGGTCGAGCACTGGAGGCGTGTCTATGCGTGAGGGCGTCACCCTGCGCTATGCCTTCCCCGACGACGACGCTCAGGTCGCGCGGCTTGCTGCGCTCGACAGCGCCACCGTGCCGGCCGGCCCGCTGCTGCTCGCCGAGGTCGGGGGTCAGCTCTGGGCGGCGCTGTCGCTCGCGGACGGTGGGGCCATCGCTGACCCGTTCCACCCGACGCTCGCACTCGTCGCTCTCCTGCGCGAACGAGCCGCCCAGCTGACCACCCCTAGGTACAGGTGGGCTCGTAGGAGAACCCGGCGTATTGCAGTCTCGTCGCGTTCAGCAACGTGATCGGTGGCCGGTTCCCCGCGAACGCGTAACCGGGAGCCGAGTTCGCAAGCCACTGCGACAGCGTCGGGAACGTGTCGCCGTTCGTCTTCTGGAAGCCCCAGTACCCACCGGCGGCGAGTCCCGCGCCCACCTTCCCGTTCGGCGCGACGAGCCACCCGGTGGTCGTCGGGTCGATCACGCCCGTCGCCGGATCGAACTTCACCCGCGTGCCCTCCGGGCTGAGCAGCAGCGCCGTGAACGTCGATGTCGTCACCGGGGTCAGCACGAACCCAGCGAGCGTGTGGCTGTGCATCGCATCGGCGAGGATTGGCACGAGCGAGCCGATGTCGGTCGGAAGCGTGTTCGCTTCGTCCTCGTTGCCGGGCTTGTTCAGCCAATCGTGCAGCACCGCGGCCGGACTCCCGCTTCCGGGGAGCGCCTCGACCTTGATGTCGGCGTCGGCGCTGACGTTGCTCACATCCTCGGTGATCAACTTGCCGTTGTCGTCCTTTGCCCACACGCTGAGCGGGAACGTGCCCGGAACCGTGCCGAGGTAGACCCGGAAGTGCGCCTCTCCGGTCGAGTCGGTCGTCTCGTCGACGCTGTCGGTGTTCGGTTTCGTGCTGTTCGGATCCGGCCAGACGCGCCCGCCGACGGAGGTACCGCTGAGCGAGCAGATCGTCCCCGGTGAGGCAAGCTCGTACGGCGACTGGAGCGCGCTCCCGCCGCCGAATGGACGCAGTGAGAACGTCAGGCCCGCAACCGGCGCCCCCGCGTCATCCGCGGTCACCGTTGCGTTGACGAACGATTCGCCGTCGGCCGCAGCCGTCGTGTGGTCGAGCTTGAGGATGAGCCGGAGGGTTGACTGGTAGGTGAAATCGGCCGTGCTCGTGTGCTCCTCGCTCACGTGCACCTTCTTGAACGGCGGCGTCGCCGCGCGGCGCTTCGTGCCCTTGAAATAGCTGCGCGGCGGCGAGGGCGTGACCGTATATGTCCCTGACCGCGGAACGATCACGTGGTAGTAGCCGGTGTCGGAGGTCGTCGCGGTCTTGCTGAAGCCGCGGGGGCCGCTGACGCGGACGCTCGCGCCGGGTACGCCGGCGAGGTCGGCGAGCTTCTTCTGGACGTTCTGTTCCTTGACGTGTCCTTCGATCGCGCCGCCCTTCGAGAGGACGGCGTAGAAGTCACCCGCCGGATAGGTTTGGCCGCCGGCGTAGACCGACAGGTTCGGTCCGTTGGCCCAACCGTTCGTCGGACTGACGGCCTTCCACGTGCACGTCGTCGAGCCCTTGGTGACGTTGGACTCCTTCGGCGTGCGCCACTTTGCCTTCGAGTTGTCGGCGTGGCGCGGACCGTGGCAATCGATGAGCTTCAGTCCCGCTCCGCTGGCGACGACATTGACCGCACCGACCGCGGCGAACTCGCCGCCGCCCTGGCCGCCGATCTCCCACCGATACGTACCGCTCACGTGTTCCCCCGGGAACAGGATGTGGCCGCCGAGGTTGAACGTGTCGGTGCCGGACACGGCGGCATAGAAGCACAGCGGCGCCGGTGCGTACGCGTTGCAGATCTGGGGCGTTGGCCCAAGATCGTCGAGGCCGGCGGCGCCTGCCGGCGGTGTTGCTGCGAAGCCGATGACCCCCACGACTGCGGCGATCGCCGCGACTGCGTTTCGTTCCATGACGCCCCCTTCTCCGTGTGTACCGGGGGAAGCCTACATCCGGCATCTCCCGTACAGCCGATCGCGCCGCGCTGGGTACGTGCTGAGCGCGTATCCACGGCGGGTCCCTTCTTAGGACGGATGCTGTCCGTAATCTCATCCGGCGCGTCACGCGCGGCCGCTACGCTCAACGTCCGTGCCGCAGTTCGAACTTGACGCCGCCTACAGCCCAACCGCTGACCAACCCGCCGCGATCGCCTCGCTTGCCGAGGGGATCAGGGCGGGTGAGCGGGCCAACACGCTGCTCGGGGCGACCGGCACCGGCAAGACGATGACGATGGCGGCGACGATCGCCGAGGTGCAGAAGCCCGCGCTCGTGATCGCCCACAACAAGACGCTCGCCGCGCAGCTGTGCAACGAGTTCCGGACGTATTTCCCGCGTAACTCGGTCGAATACTTCGTCTCCTACTACGACTACTACCAGCCGGAGGCGTACGTCCCCAGCCGGGACCTGTACATCGAGAAGGACTCCGCGATCAACCAGGAGATCGACCGCCTCCGGCACTCGGCGACCGCGGCACTGTTCGCCAGGCGCGATGTCCTGATCGTGGCGAGCGTCTCCTGCATCTACGGCCTTGGCTCGCCGGACACCTACGACGAGAACCTGCAGACGCTGAAGAAGGGGGAGATGATCGACCGCGAGGCGCTGCTGCGCAAGCTCGTCTCGATCCAGTACACGCGGAACGACACCGCGCTCTCCCGGGGGACGTTCCGCGTCCGCGGCGACACACTCGAGATCTTCCCCGCGTACGCCGAGACCGCCTATCGCGTCGTGCTCTTCGGCGACGAGGTCGAGCACCTGCAGCACTTCGACGCGCTCACCGGCGAGATCCTCGAGGACGACCTCGAGCACGTGGGGATCTGGCCGGCCTCGCACTACAACGTCCGCGAGGGTTACATCGAGGACGCCGTCGCAGCGATCGGCCGCGAGCTGAACGAGCGCTGCACCGAGCTCGAGGCGGAGGGCAAGCTGCTCGAGTCCCACCGGTTGCGCCAGCGCACCCAGTACGACATGGAGATGCTGCGCGAGATGGGGTTCTGCTCCGGGATCGAGAACTACTCGCGGATCCTCGACGGCCGGCAGCCCGGCGATCGGCCGTACTGCCTGCTCGACTATTTCCCAGATGACTTCGTCTGCTTCATCGACGAGTCCCACCAGACGGTCCCGCAGATCGGCGGCATGTCCGAGGGCGACCGCTCCCGCAAACAGACGCTCGTCGACTACGGCTTCCGGCTCCCGAGCGCGCTCGACAACCGGCCGCAGACCTTCCAGGAGTTCCTCTCGATCACGCCGCAGCTCGTGTTCGTCTCGGCGACGCCGGGCGAGTACGAGCGGACCCATTCGCAGCGGATCGTCGAGCAGATCGTCCGCCCGACCGGGATCATCGACCCCGCCGTCGACGTGCGCGAGACCCGCAACCAGATCGACGATCTGATGAACGAGATCCGCATCGTCCTCGACCGGAACGAGCGGACGCTCGTCACGACCCTGACCAAGAAGATGGCCGAGGATCTCACGGACTATCTGCTCGAGATGGGGTTCCGGGTGCGCTATCTGCACTCCGAGGTCGACACGCTCGAGCGGATCCAGATCATCCGTGAGCTGCGTCTTGGGGAGTTCGACGTGCTCGTCGGCGTCAATCTGCTCCGCGAGGGGCTCGACCTCCCGGAGGTCTCGCTCGTCGCGATCCTCGACGCCGACAAGGAGGGCTTCCTCCGCGGCGCGACCTCGCTCATCCAGACGATCGGCCGCGCCGCCCGCAACATCGACGGCCGCGTCGTCATGTACGCCGACAAGCAGACCGCGGCGATGCGCGCGGCGCTCGGCGAGACCGACCGCCGCCGCGCGATCCAGGTGGCGTACAACGAAGAGCACGGGATCACCCCGGAGACGATCGTCAAGGGGATCTCAGACATCGCCGAGTTCCTCCAATCCGAATCGAAAGTTCCCCGCTCCCGGCGCCGGCGTCAGCGGCCGGAGGGATCCATGTCCCCGGCCGAGCTCGAGAAGACGATCGTCGAGCTCGAGGAAGAGATGCTGGCTGCGGCGGAGGATCTCCGGTTCGAGTACGCGGCGAAGCTGCGGGATGAGATCCGCGACCTGAAGCGGGAGCTGGACGTCGCTCTGGCCGAGGGGCGCGCCGGAGTCTGATTCCGCCCAAAGCGGTAGATTGGCGCCGTCATCTCCGAAATCACCTGAGAGGTTGCTGTGGCGCTGGAACGACAGAGCATTGAGAAGAAAGACTTTCCGATCGGGCGCCGGGGCTATGACCCGGAGGCCGTTGATGCGCATCTGAGCTCGCTGGCCGACGAGGTCGACGAACTCAAGCGCACCTCACGGCGGCGCGTGGAGACGCTCGCCTCGTCCGCGAGCGAGCAGGTCCGGGCAATCGTCGAGGCCGCCGAGACGAGCGCCTCCGACATCCAGCGCCAGGCCGAGGAAGACGCCAAAGAGATCCGCTCCGAGGCGAATACCGAGGCCCGCGCGACGCGTGAGCACGCGACTGCCCAGGCGAAGGAGTACGTCGGCAAGGTCTCGGAGTCGACCACGCAGATGCTCCAGCGCCTCGACGCAATGGAGGGCGAGCTGGGTGCGCTCACCGAGGCACTGCGCACCGGGGCGAACCGCCTGAACGCCGACCTCCAGTTGCTCGAGGGCAACCTGACCGACGTCAGCGAGTCCGCCGCCCCGGCGCGCTTTGAGCCGGAGTCGGATTCCTCGACGGCGTCGAGCAGCGCCGCCGCGCCCGCGGCGTCCGCCAGCGAGGCGCCCGCGGCTGAGCCTGCCGCCGCTGAGGCGAGCACCGATTCGGGCGTCGCCGCGACGAGCGTCGACTCAAGCACTGCCGCCGACACGGGCGTCGAGGAGTTCGGCGAGCCGGTCGAAGGTCACGCCCCGCCGACCGATGGTGACGCCGCGGCTGCCGATACCGCCGTGCACGCCGCCGGCGGCGCGTCGGATGACACCGAGGGCGCCCGGCTGATCGCGCTCAACATGGCGCTCAACGGGACCCCGCGGGAAGAGACGGAGCGCTACCTGGCCGAGAACTTTCAGCTCTCGGACCGCGGCGCGCTGCTCGACGAGGTCTACGCCAGCGTCGACGGCTGAGGTACGGCGGGCCGGCTCCGCCCGGCCAGTACGGCCGCCCGGCCCCCACGGCCCCCGGGGCAAATGCCACACGCCGCCTCATGACCGAGCGGTAACGTTGCCCGCATCCTGATGCGTCGGGCAAGGAGGGCAACGATGGGACTTCGGCGTTCGTTGGTGCTGGGGAGCTGTGCCGCGGTCGTGAGTGTTGGTGGAGGCGTCGCCCAGGCGTCCCCGACGACCTGGGCGCCGCGAGTCACGATCTCGCCGCATGCCCTGGATGCGATCCGGTGCCCGAGCGCGAGCCTGTGCCTCGCGGTTGGGACCGGGGGTCTCGCGGTCAGCTCGACCCATCCCGCCGGCGGCGCGGCAGCGTGGAGCACTGCCGACATCGATGGCACGCATCGCCTGATCAGCGTCGCCTGCGCCTCCCCGAGCTTCTGCGCCGCGACCGATAACGCGTCGCGCGTCCTGACAACCTCGACGCCGACCGGCGGCGCCTCCGCGTGGCACGTGCACACGATCGACCCCGGCCGCTGGATCACCGCGATTTCCTGTGCGTCGACGAGGCTCTGCATCGCAGTCGACCGGCGTGGCGGCCTGCTCAGCTCGACTCACCCGACCGATCTCCATCGCGCGTGGGCTCGGTTCCAGCTCCGCAACACGTCGTTTGTGGCCGTCTCGTGCCCGTCGACGAACCTGTGCGTCGCCGCCACCGGCGGCCACAACGTGCTCGTCTCGACGAACCCGGCGGGTGGCGCGCGGGCCTGGCGCTCCCGGACCGTGCTCCCGACCGAGACGGTGATGGAGGATGTCTCCTGCGCCACCGTTCACGCGTGCATGCTGTCCAACTACGAGAACGGCACTGACGTGGCGTTCCGCCCGAGCACGCATCCGACCGCCGCAGGGATCTGGCGCCCCGACGGCGACGTCACGGGCTATCCACATGAGGGCACCGCGCACGGCAACGTGAGCTGCGTCACCGGGTCGTTCTGCGCCGGGATCACGCACAGCGACTTCAGCTATGGCGATGGCTGGGTGACCTCGGACTTCGGTCACCACTGGCAGCACGTCGAGCTCGACGATTCGCCGTCCGGCGAGCACCTGCTCAGCGGGATCGCCTGTGGCGGGACCTCGCTGTGTGTCGCGATCGACAACGGGGGCGGCGCGATCGTCGGCTCCTGAGCGTTTTGCCCACTTAGCGGGTTTCGCGCGACCCGAACGTCCGTTCGGGTCACTAACCTACGTTATGTGGACAAACTGATCGTCTCCGGAGCGCGGGAGCACAACCTCAAAGACGTCACCGTTGAGATCCCACGGGGGTCGCTGACGGTCATCACCGGCCTGTCCGGATCCGGCAAGTCCTCGCTCGCGTTCGACACGATCTACGCCGAGGGTCAGCGCCGGTACGTCGAGTCGCTGTCGGCGTACGCCCGCCAGTTCCTGGGCCAGATGGATAAGCCGGACGTCGACTCGATCGAGGGTCTGTCGCCGGCGATCTCGATCGACCAGAAGACGACCTCGCGCAATCCGCGCTCGACCGTGGGCACGGTCACCGAGATCTATGACTACCTGCGGCTCCTGTGGGCCCGGATCGGGCATCCCCACTGCCACGTCTGCGGTCGGCCGATCAGCGGCCAGTCGGCCGAGCAGATCATCGACCAGGTGATGGAGCTGGATGAGGGCACGCGGTTCATGGTGCTCGCGCCGATCGTCCGCGGTCGCAAGGGTGAGTACGGCAAGCAGCTCGAGGAGCTCCGCGGCGAGGGGTTCAGCCGGGTCAAGGTCGATGGTGAGCTGCGCCGGCTCGACGAGCAGATCGTGCTCGACAAGAAGTACAAGCACGACATCGCGGTCGTTGTCGACCGGCTCGTGATGAAGGGCGAACTGCGCAAGCGGCTCGCGGATTCGATCGAGACGGCGGTCGCGCTCGCCGACGGCCTCGTCGAGATCGAGCTCGTCGATACGAACGAGGTCCAGACGTACTCCGAGAAATTCGCCTGCCCCGTCCACGGCCCGAGTCTCGTCGAACTCGAGCCGCGGATCTTCAGCTTCAACTCACCCCACGGGGCGTGTCCGCGGTGCACCGGTCTGGGCTCGCAGATGGAGATCGATCCAGAGCTCGTCGTTCCGGACCCGACGCTGTCGATCGGGGAGGGCGCGATCGCGCCGTGGTCGGTCAGCGCCTCGGACTACTACGACCAGCTCGCCCAGGCGATCGCCGAGCGCTACGGAGTCGATCTCGAGACGCCGTGGCAGGACCTCGACGCTGATCAACGCGACTTCTTCCTCTACGGCACGAACGGTGACCGCGTTCAGGTGTCCTACCGCAACCGCTTCGGCCGTCGGCGCTCGTACGCGACCCAGTTCGAGGGGATCGTCCCGAACCTCGAGCGGCGCTATCGGGAGACCGACTCGGACTTCTCCCGGGAGAAGATCGAGGAGTACATGACCCTCCGGCCGTGCCCGGAGTGCCGTGGCGCACGGCTCCGACCAGAGTCCCGCGCGGTGCTCGTTCGGGAGACCGCGCTTCACGAATTCACCGCGCTGTCGGCGCGCCGGGCGCTTGAGTGGGTCCGTGAACTTGAGCTGACCGACCACGACCGCCGGATCGCTCGGCTCGTGCTCCGGGAGATCGAGGAGCGCCTTCAGTTCCTTGAGAACGTCGGCGTCGGCTACCTCTCGATGGAGCGGGCGGCGGCGACACTGTCCGGCGGCGAGGCGCAGCGGATTCGGCTCGCGACCCAGATCGGATCCTCGCTCGTCGGCGTGCTCTACATCTTGGACGAGCCGTCGATCGGACTGCATCAGCGCGACAACGAGAAGCTGATCGGCACGCTCGAGCGGTTGCGGGACCTCGGCAACACCGTGCTCGTCGTCGAACACGACGAGGGGACGATGCGGGCGGCGGACCATCTCGTGGACATGGGCCCGGGGGCCGGCGAACATGGGGGACACGTGGTCGCGGAGGGGACGGCGGCCGAGGTCGAGAAGATCGCGGAGTCGCTCACCGGCCAGTTCCTCGCCGGCACGCGGGCGATCGAGACGCCGACCAAGCGCCGCAAGCCGTCGGGCTACATCGGGATCGAGGGCGCTGCGGAGAACAACCTCAAGAAGGTCGATGTGAAGGTGCCGCTCGGCGTGTTGACGACGGTCACCGGCGTGTCCGGGTCCGGCAAGTCAACGCTGGTCAACGAGGTCCTCTACAAGGCGCTCGCCAACCGGCTGCACCGGGCCAAGCAGCGTCCCGGCGCGCACCGGCGGATCACCGGGATCGACCAGGTGGACAAGATCATCTCGGTCGACCAGTCACCGATCGGACGGACGCCGCGCTCGAACCCGGCGACGTACATCGGCCTGTTTGACCAGATCCGCGACCTGTTCTCCAAGACCCAGGAGGCGCGGGCGCGCGGCTACAAGCCCGGCCGGTTCTCGTTCAACGTCAAGGGCGGGCGCTGCGAGGTGTGCCGCGGCGACGGCCAGATCAAGATCGAGATGCACTTCCTGCCGGACGTCTACGTCCCCTGCGAGCAGTGCCACGGTAAGCGGTACAACCGGGAGACGCTCGAGGTTCGCTTCAAGGGCAAGACGATCGCCGACGTGCTCGAGATGCCGATCGAGGAGGCACTCGGGTTCTTTGAGCACATCCCGAAGATCCGCCGGCGCATCCAGACGCTCAACGACGTCGGGCTCGGGTACATGCGGCTCGGCCAGCCGGCCACGACGCTGTCCGGCGGTGAGGCGCAGCGGGTCAAGCTCGCTGCCGAGCTCGCCAAGGTCGCGACCGGCCGAACGATCTACATCCTGGACGAGCCGACGACCGGACTTCACTTCGCGGATATCCAGCGCCTCCTCGAGGTGCTCCAACGGCTCGTCGACACGGGCAACACGATCGTCGTGATCGAGCACAACCTCGACGTGATCAAGGTCTCCGACTGGATCATCGACCTCGGCCCGGAGGGTGGGGACGAGGGTGGGCGGCTGCTCGTGGTGGGCACGCCGGAGAAGGTCGCCGAGACGCCGGAGTCGCACACCGGCCACTTCCTCGCCGAGGTCCTCAGACCGCGCCCCGCGCCCGCCAAGCCGACGCGCTCGCGCAGCCGCGCGGGGACGAACGGTGCGGCGAACGGGACGTCGAACGGCGCCGCCAAGAAGCCTGCCCGTCGCCGTTCGAAGACGGCTGCCGCGCGCTGAGATCACCAGTGTCCGGTCCGGACGGGGCACGAGCACGGCGTTCTGAACGGTGCACTAGATTCACCGGCTGTGAACGACGGCACCCTCTCCGCCGAGATCAAGCTGTGGGCCCAGAAGTGGCTGTGGTACGAGACCAACGCGCTGCCCTGGAACCGGGCGCGGATCCACTGGGAGTTCATGCGGCGACAGGCGTTCGTGCGCTGGCCCGTCCACGGCAACGTGCTCGAGGCGCTCCAGGCGGGGCGGCTCCAGGTCGGGCCGCAGGTCCTGCTCGAACCCGGCGTCTGGATCACAATGCCGGACCCGGCGCGTGTGCGCATCGGCGGTGGCACGTTCCTCAACCTCGGTGTGATGATCGCCGCCTCCGAGCTCGTCGAGATCGGCGATCACTGCATGTTCGCCAACGGCTGCTTCGTCACCGACGCGAGCCATCGCTTCGATGACCCGGCGCTGCCGGTCCCATGGCAGGGCTTCACGAGCAAGGGCCCGACCCGGATCGGCGACAACGTCTGGTGCGGCACCCACGTCGTCGTCACGAGCGGGGTCACGATCGGCGACCGCTCCGTGATCGGCGCCAACTCGGTCGTCACCAAGGACATCCCGCCGTACTCGATCGCGGCGGGGGCCCCGGCCAAGGTGATCGGCGAGGTCGCCTACCCCGCGGGGACGGTCGAGACGCTCCCGGACGACACGGTCCCGGCGTAGCGCTGGGGGCGGCCCTCAGCCGGAGCGGGCGGCCGTCAGCGAGCGGGCGGCCGTCAGCCGGAGCGGGCGGCCGCCAGCCGCAGCGGGCGGCCGGCGAGAAAGGCAGCAGCGAAGGGGTGGGGATGGTGCGCGTGGCGGGGCCAGCCCGCCACCATTTCGCACAAAAGCGCAGAGAACACGACCATTTCGTACGAAAGCGCAGCGAAAACGACCATAACGTGCGACAGCGCCGGCCAAATCAGCCGCTCTCATGCGTTGTGGTCGAACAATCGCCATAACGTTAGAAAGCGCCGGAATGCCCGGCCGCTTCCATACGTTATGGCGGTTTCGCGGCCGCTTCCACACGTTACGGCGGTTTCGCGCCGCGGACCGGGCAGTTCCGGCCGCCAACCGGGCTCACCCCGCACCCGCGGGGCGGTTCCGGCCGTCAACCGGGCTCACCCCGCACCCGGCCGATCATCACCCTATCGATGCGCCGTTTGGTTGATCGCCGGCCCGTCGTACCGAGCGCCGAACCGCGCAACGGACGCCGGTCACCGTGCTGAGCGCCCAGACCACGCGCCGGATGGCGGCCAACCGTACCGAGCGCCCACCGAGGGCCCGGACCTACCTACCCCCGCCCGCGCGCCATCCGTTCGAACCCGGCCGCCACGGCGAGGTTGAACGCGCCTGCCATCCACAGGCCCGCCTTCGCTCCCGGCCGCGATACCGCTGGGGAGCGCGACCACACGACGTCGGTCGCGATCTCGGTCCCGCGCAGCCACGCCAGCGCGTGCCAATCCTCCGGCTGATCGCGCACGGCGGCGACGAGATGCGCGGCGGCGAAGGTGAGCCAAATCGGTCCGCAGCGGCGGAAGAGATGTCGCGCATCCTCGGATGGGGGCGAATGCCCGAGGGCCCGCAGGGTCGCATCTGGCGCGAGCAGCGCGCCGGTGCCGAGCGCGAGATCGAAGGCGACCATCCCGCGGTTGATCCTGCGCAGGAGCGACTCGGACCTGGACACGGGGGGGACTGTATCCGGTACGTTCTCGCCGGGGAACGGAACTGATCCGACGGATCAGGGATGAGAGACATTGAGCGCGGCAACCCACAACCGGAGGGGCCGTCCGGCGACGGCATCGCCAGATGACGTGCTGCGCGCGGCGACGGCGCAGTACCTGGCGGGCCAGCGACTGGACCTCACCGAGCTGGCCAAGGGCCTGGGGATGAGCCGGGCGACGATCTACCGCTGGTTCGGGTCCCGGGAGTCGCTGCTCGGGGAGGTCGTCGCGCGGGAGCTCGAGCGGCTGATCGCCCACCGCCGGGCGGCGGTCCGGGAGCAGGGCGCGCCGGGGCTGCTCGCGGTGTTCGATCGGATCAACCGGGATCTCGCGCGGTCAAAGCCACTGCGCCGGCTGCTCGAGCAGGAGCCGAGCGGCGGGATGCGGCTCCTCACCTCGACCGGCGGGATCGTGCAGCCCCGCGCCGTGGCCTGCGTCGAGCGGCTGATCGATGACCAGGTCCACGCCGGTGCCTACGATCCTCCGGCCGACCCCGGCACGCTTGCCTACGCGGTCGTCCGACTCGCCGAGGCGTTTCTGTACAACGACGCGGCGTCCGGCATCCGGGGCGATTACCGGCGTCTGCGCGACGTCCAGGCGGCGCTCCTCGGCGTGCCCCGCGTCAGGAGTTCTTGATCACGATCCCCTCAAGGATGTTGGCGACGCGCTCGGTGGCGTCGATCGCATCCTCGAGGCGCTCGAACAGATCCTTCCAGCGAATGACGACCATCGGGTCGATTCCGCCGTCGAACAGGGACGCCATCGCCTCCCGCGTGATCCGGTCACCCTCGTTCTCGAGCCGATTGATCTCGACCGTGTAGTGGGAGATGTCGCCGAAGCCGCGCAGGCGCGGGATCGCCTCGGCGATCTGCCGGCACGCGGACTTGAGGATCCGGGCGAGCTTGATCGACTGATCCATCGGCGCCTCGATCTTGTACAGCCCGAGGTAGACGGCGACCTCTTCGGTGTAGTCGACGATGTCGTCGAGCGCCGAGGCGAGCGAGAGGATGTCCTCGCGATCGATCGGCGTCACGAACGTGTGGTTGAGCCGATTGATGATGTCGTGGGTGATCCGGTCACCCTCGTGCTCGCAGACGACGATCTCCTCCTCGAGCCCCTTGCTGTCCGGGTAGGTCGCGAGCAGCTTGTCGAGCAGGTCCGAGGCCGTCAGGACGTTCTCGCCCGCCTCCTCGAACAGCTCGAAGTAGATGCGGTCACGTGGTGCGAAGACATTTCCCAGGCGGGCCACAGAGCGGCATGGTAGTGGCCCGCGTCCTGCGGGCCGCCACCACAACGTGAACGCCGCTCAATCGTCTGAGCGCGGCACAGCGCCTCGCTCAGTCGACGGCGGCGCGGAACTCCGCGAGTTCGGCCTCGTCGATCGAGTAGACGTGCTCCGGCCCGGGGAACAACCGCCCGCGCACCTCGTGGGCGTATTCGGCGACGCCGGCGACCATCTGGGCCTTAACCTCGCCGTAGCGCTTGGCGAACCGCGGCGCGTGCCCGTCATAGATCCCGAGCAGATCGTGGTAGACGAGCACCTGCCCGTCGACGTCCGGCCCGGCCCCGATCCCGATCACGGGGATCTCGATCCGCGCGGCGACATGCGCCGCGACGGCGGCGGGGATCGCCTCGAACACGATCGAGAAGCAGCCTGCTTCCTCGAGCGCCAGGGCGTCCCGGGCGACGGCGATTGCGGCGGCGGCGCTGCGGCCCTGGGCCTTGTAGCCGCCGAGCGCGGTCGCCGTCTGCGGCGTCAGTCCAACGTGACCCATCACGGGGATGCCGGCCTCGACGATCGCGCGGGCGCGCTGGACGCTTGATCCGCCACGCTCGAGTTTGACCGCATCACAACCGGCCTCCTTGATGAACCGCTGAGCGGTGGCGATCGCCTGCTCATCGGACGCCTCGTAGGAACCGAACGGCAGATCGCCGACGAGCAGCGGGTTCGACAGACCGCGCCGGGCGGCCGACGCGAGCATCAGCATCTCCTCGGTCGAGACCGGGACCGTCGACGAATACCCGAGCACGGTCATCGCGCCGGAGTCGCCGACGAGCACGATGTCGACGGCCGCCTCCTCGGCGACCTGGGCCGAGGGATAGTCATACGCAGTGACCATCACGATCGCCTCGCCGAGTCGCTTCTTCTCGGCGAGCCGCGGAAGGGTCATCGGCAGCGGCGAGTCCAGGCTGTGGGGAACGGGGGTACGTGGTGTGGCAGACATCTGGTCTCCTCTACGCGGCGGTTGGCGCCCCGAGCAGGGTCGCCACCTCGCGATCGACGGTGATGATCTCGTTCTGTGCGCCGACATGGACGACGCGGGGGTCGTAGTTTGCGAGCTCGTCAGGGTCGTAGCCGGCGTAGGAGATCACGATGATCGTGTCGCCGCGGTGCACGAGTCGTGCCGCCGCGCCGTTGACCTTCATGTCGCCCGAACCGGGCTCGCCCGCGATCGTGTACGTCTCAAAGCGGGCGCCGTTGTCCACGTCAACGACGGCGACCTGCTCGAACTCGCGGATGTCAGCTGCCTCGAGCAGCTCCGGATCAATCGTGATCGACCCAACGTAATGCAGGTCACAGTCGGTCACGGTCGCTCGGTGGATCTTGGATTTCAGCATCGTGCGCTGCACCTTCTCACTGCCTCCCGTTTTCAGTGGCACCTGCCGTCACTCGTGCGGGCATGAGCCTGTGGTTGTCGATCAATCTCGTGGTCCCGACGCGCGCGGCGACGAGCGCGAGCACCTCGCCCTCGACCCGCTGCACCGGCGCGAGCGTCTCGGCTGAGACAAGCGCCAGGTACTCCGGTTCGACCGCCGCGGCCCGCAGCTCGGCCTCGGCGCGGGCGCGCAGCGCGTCGGCGTCGTCGATGCCCTCGGCGAGCCCGGCGTCGATCGCGTCGAGCGCGCGGCTGAGGGCGGTGGCCCGCTCGCGCTCCTCGGCGCTGAGGTGGACGTTGCGGCTGGACATCGCGAGCCCGTCCGGCTCACGCACCGTGTCGCAGACCGCAATTCGGATCGGCATGTCGAGGTCGCGTACGAGCTGCTCCACGACGACGGCCTGCTGGGCATCCTTCTGGCCGAAGTAAGCGACGTCGGGCGCGACCATGTTGAACATCTTGGTGACGACGGTCGTGACCCCATCGAAGTGCGCGCGGCCGCGGAACGCGCCCTCGAGCGTGTCGGTGAGCCCGGCGACGGACACGGTGCTCGCAAACCCGGCCGGGTAGACCTCCTCGACCGCGGGTGCGAACAGGATGTCGACGCCGATCTCCTCGGCGAGTGCGGCGTCCCGGGCCTCGTCCCGCGGATAGGCGGAGAGGTCCGAGGCGTCGTTGAACTGGGTCGGGTTGACGAACAGCCAGACGACGACGAGATCGCATTCGGCGCGGGCCCGGCGCATGAGCGAGAGATGGCCGGCGTGAAACGCGCCCATCGTCGGAACGAGCCCGATCGAGCGGCCCTCGCGGCGACGGGCGAACACCACCGGTCGGAGCTCGGCGATGGTCCGGATCGTCTTCATGCGCTCACCGCCTTCGCGCGCGCGGCCTCGGTGCGGGTGGCGGCGACCAGCGCATCGAACAACTCGAGCAGGTCGGGCGCGGCTGCGGCGACCGCGTCGCGTTGGGCGGTGACCGTCACCTCGTCGCCGCGCGCCACCGGGCCGGTGAGGGCCCGCTCGGGGCCCACCCGGGCCCAGTTTTCGACCGACGCCCGGACGAGCGGAACGAGCAGCTCACGCTCGACGCCGACGCCCGCGGCGAGACGCTCGGCGGCCGCCTCGAGCGTGATCAGGAAGTTCGAGGCGATTGAGGCAGCGGCGTGGTACGTGGTCCGATCCACGTCGGCGATCTCGACCGCCCGCATCCCGAGCCTCCCCGCCAGCTGACCGGCGAACGTGAGCGCGCGGACGCTCGAGCCGGCGATCGCCGCGCCCGCGCCCGCAAACTGGGCGCCGTCCGCCGTCACGGTCATCAGCGGGTGCATCGAGAACGCCTCGTGTCCGGCGAGCGGCTCAAGCGACGTTGCCCCGGAGCAGTGGCCGACGAGCGGCCCCGTTGGGATCTCTGCCGCGGCGCGTCCGATCTGGCTGTCGGGGACACAGAGCAGCACCGGCGAGCCCGGGTCGAGGTCGCGATGAGGCCCGTGGCCGCGGGGGCCGTCGACCGCGATGGCAGCGGCGTCGGCCGCCGCCGCGAGGGCGGTTCCGAGGCGGCCCCGACCAACGATGGTCAGGCGCGCACAGGAAGGATCAGAGGGGATATCCCGTTCCAGTTCCCGCATTGGGAGATACCGGTCGGCTGAAAAAATGGTGGCTCAGGTACAGGTTTCCGCGGTCCATCCCATAAAGGTGACGGCTGCGTCATTGGGGCATGTTACCCAGGATCCACGGGGAGGGCACACCGTCAAGATCCGCATTCGTGTGCGATCCGTCACGGACGCGGACGCGGAGTTTTCCGCAGTGTGCGGGATAACCCCCGGGCGGTCCGCGCCGCCATCCACACCGGCCTTTACCATCGGACCCGGTGAGCAGCCCCAGCGAGCGTCGAGAGTTGCTGAAGGCCGTCTACGACGAGGCCCGCACGTGCATCCGCTGCCCGCTGCACAAGACGCGGACGACGGTCGTTTTTGGGGCCGGGAACGCCGATGCCGAGCTGATGTTCATCGGGGAGGCACCCGGTGCAAACGAGGATCGGCAGGGCCTGCCGTTCGTGGGTCAGGCGGGGAAGCTGCTCGACAAGCTGCTCGTCGAGATCGGGCTCGATCGCCAGGACGTGTTCATCGCCAACACGCTCAAGTGCCGCCCGCCGGACAACCGGGACCCGCATCCCAACGAGATTGAGGCGTGCTCTGACTATCTGCGCCGGCAGGTCGATCTGATCGAGCCGACCGTCATCTGCACGCTCGGCAATTTCGCGACGAAGCTGCTGCGTGCCGACACGACCGGGATCTCGCGCCTGCACGGACAGGAGGAGGAGCTGACGATCGGGCACCGGACTGTCCGCCTGTACCCGCTCTACCACCCGGCGGCCGCGCTCTACACGCCGTCGACCCTGGAGGCGCTGCGCGCCGACTTTCACCGCATCCCGGATCTGCTGGCCCTCGGTCCGCCACCACAACCGCAGGCGGAGATCGAGGACGTGCCCGAGTTCGAGCACCACCCCGGCGAGAACGAACCAGTCGAAGCTCAGCCCGGCGAGAGTGAACCGGCCGGGAGCGAGCCCACCGCGAGTGGGGTCGATCCTGAACCCGTGGCATCCCAGCTCGGGCTGTTCTGATACGCCTGTCGAGACCCGACGAACGTGGCCGTGCCGAGCAGTACCGTACGAGCACCATGGAAGAGGCGGCGCGCCCTTCACTGACGGCCGGCCGGGGCGCGCGGACGCTCGCCGCGCGGGTGGCCGCGCGGGATCGCAGCCGGTTCGTCGGCCGCACCTGTGAACTTGACCTGCTCGAGCGGTGTCTGTCAGACAATCCGCCAGCGAGCGTCGTCCTCGTCCACGGGCCGGGGGGGATCGGCAAGAGCTCGCTGCTGCGCGAACTCGCCCGCCGCGCCGCCGAGCGCGGTCTCGACACCTTCTTCGTCGAGGGCCGGGAGCTGCCGCCGATGCCCGACGCGCTCGAGGCGGTGCTCGCGGACGCGCGCAACAGCGAGGCCCCGCTCGTCCTGATCGACACCTACGAGCGGATGACCGCCCTCGACGGCTACCTGCGCCGCGGCCTGCTCCCGTCGCTGCCCGACCGCACCGTCGTCGTCATCGCCGGGCGCACATCACCTGATCCGGCCTGGTTCACCGGTGGCTGGGAGGGAATCGCCACCGACCTCGAACTCGACGCGCTCGATGTCAGCGAGGCGATGAGCCTGCTCGCCGCCTACGGACTCACCGACGACCGCGCACCCGCCGTGGTCGACTGGGCGGAAGGGTCCCCGCTCGCGCTGGCCCTCGCTGCCGAGACGGGCGCGTCGGACAGCGACTGGCGCCCGGAGGAGGGCAGCGAGCGGCCCGAGATCGTGCGCTCGCTCATCCGCCGCCTCGTCGAGTCAGAGCTTGAGGGCGTCCGGCTCTCGGCACTCGGGGTCGCCTCGATCGCTCGCGTGACGACGGTCGAACTGCTGCGCGGCGTGCTGCCCGACGTCAACGCGCAGGAGGCCTACGAGCAGCTCCGAGCGCTCACCTTCACCGAGCCGCTCGCCGACGGTCTGACCCTCCATGAACTCGTCCGCAAGGCGCTTCACGCCGACATGCGCCGGCGCGATCAGGAGCGCGAGCGCGAGCTGCGCCGCCGGATCGTCGACTACCTCTACAAGCAGGCACAGGGCGGAGATCCGCTGCTCGCGATCGAGATGGCGCATCTGATCGAGAACGTCGCGATCAAGTGGGGATTCGGCTGGGAGGGGAGCGTCGACTACCGGATCGACGATCTCGGCCCGGGCGACGCCGACGAGATCGTGCGCCAGCTCGCCGAACGCGACTTCGGCGAGTGGTGGCTGATGGGCCGACGGTATTTCGACGACGCACCTGAGCGGGTGGCGATCGCGCGGGACCGGGAGGACCAGCTGTGCGGCTACCTCATCTGCATGAGCCCCTCGACGGCACCCGGCTTCGCGCTCTCAGACCCGCTCGTGGGCCCATGGATCGCACACGCGCGCGCCGATGCGGAGCTCGGGGACTCGGTGCTGTGGCACACCTCGATCGACTTCACAGGCGACCGGCGCGGTCGGGTCCAGGCGATGCTCGGGATGGCGGGGGTGCTGCGCTCCGGCGCGCCCAACCCGCGGTTCGCCTATATGCCGATCAACCCGTCCAATCCGGACGCGCTCACGTTCGCCCGGGCGCTCGGCGCGGAGCACATCACCGGTCTCGACTTCGAGATGGGGCGCCGACGGATCGAATGCCACCGGATCGATTACGGGCCCGGCGGCCTGATCGCCGCCCAGCGGCGCGTTGTCTACGCCGAGCTCGGGCTCGCGCCGCCGGCGACCGGAGAGCCGGCCTCCGGCGGGCTCGACAGCGAGGCGGTCCGGGAGGCGTTGCGGAACTTCCGGGTCCCGCATGAGCTCGCCCGCAGCCCGCTCGCCACGGGCGAGACGCAGGAGGACCGGGTGGAGTCTGTCCGCCGCCTCCTGCGGGACGCGTCGGAGCGCGCGTTTGGAGACAACGAGAACGAAAAGCTGCTGCGGCGGGTGCTGATCCGCGGCTACATCGAGCCCGCGGCCAGCCACGAGCAGGCGGCGATCGACCTGTCGCTCAGCCGCGCGGCGTACTTCCGGCGCCTGCGAGCGGCTGCGGAGCGGGTTGCTGAGTATCTGGCGTCTCGCCGGTAGGCACGTCGGCCTTGTCCGGACCGGGCGGGATGCCGCCCGCCGGTTTTCTGCTGGGCCACAAGGCGAACGCGAACGCGACGACTGCCGCGGCCGCTTGAACCCCGAGTACGACGGCCGCGAAGCTGGCCGGCCTGGTCGACGCGTTGAGCAGCAGGATCGGCTCCGCGACGGCGACGAGGCCGATCGGCAGTAGGAACCAGCTCCGCTTCTGGGCGAGCATGTACTGGATCGCGAGGTAGGTGCAGGCAAGGATCGTGAAGGCAACGCCGAGCACGATCAGCGAGTCCGAGGCCGCCGTGCGGTTCGCCCCGAAGGCGATCTTCAGCAGCGGCTTCGAGGCGACCGCGAAGATCCCGAGCACCGGAATCGCGCAGACGAAGACGATCCCGAGCGCGCGGAACAGCACCGGACGGGTCGGCTTCCCCTCCGAGCCGCGGCGCGAGACCTCCGGCACGAGGTAGAAGCTCGCGCCGATCGCGACCCAGATGAGCACCTTGGCGGCGACCGCCGTGGCGGCGTAGGAGCTTTGCAACTCCTTGCCCGGCAGCCGGTGCTTCGCCGCGATGATGTCGATGTTCTGCAGCACGGCGATCACGATCAGGCCGGCGATCGGCACCCAGGCGCGGCGCACGTGCGTCCACAGCTCGATCGCGGCGGCATGGACCTTCCCGGACTCGACCTTCGTCCCGGTCGTCTCTTCCACGTGGCGGCGGAGCTGGAGAGCGCAGTACCCGCACATGACGATGAACGACAACGGCGTGCCGAGATAGGCGCCGGTGACCCCGAGACCGATCGCCGCCAGCAGGGCGCCGGTGGCGAGGCGGCTCCCCTGCTCGTAGATCAGGCTGAGGCCGACCGACTTGTAGTCGCCGACGCCCTGCAGCGCGCCCCGGAGGATCGACAGCTCGAGCCACAGGCACCCTGCCGGGATCCCGATCGCGGCCGCCCACGGGTCGTGCTTGACGCCGACCGCCGACGCGATCGGGTTGCGCAGCACGATCGAGATGACGGTCAGCACGACGGTGAAGATCGCCATCGTCTGGGTCCACCGCCGCAGCGTGGCGAGCAGATCGTGGCCCACGCCGAGGTTGCCGAGCACACCCTCCCGCGCGGTGGCGACCTGCATCGCCTGTCCGACCACGGACAGAATGAGGAAGTAGCTGATGAGCGCGGCGAGCGAGCCGTAATCCGAGAGCAGCCGCGCGAAGACGACCGTCGACCCGAGCGCGATGACGTTGTTGACGATCATCGCGAGAGCGAGCCCGCCGGCCTTCGCGGTGTCCGAGCCCTGGAGGCTTCGGATCTTGGGTTCGTACTTGCTTCTCAGCGACATTACGACGTCCTGACGGTACCGAACCGAGGTGATTCACGGATCACTGGCACGGGGAACCCGCCACGGCCTCAAGCACGGCTCGGGCTACAGTGTCCTGGATAGCGATGATGCGTGTTAGGGCCTGGACGATCCTGCTCGTATGCACCGCGCTCATAACGGGGCCAATATTGGGACCAGCGAGCGCCTTTGGTGCGACCGGCAGACTTTCCCTCGCCAAGCCTCCGTGGCTGGTGTCCACCGAGCTCCCGAGTGGCTCGGCGTCGACCCGTGGGTCAGGATCGTTGCCCCATACCGGCGCGGACGTGCCGGACATCCTGCTCACGGCGATGCTGCTGCTCGGCGTGGGTGGGGCTCTCCGGGCCCGCGGGGTCCGGTCCCGCGGGGTGCGGTCTCGCGGGTAATCTCGCAGCGCGGATGGCCCACCGCGAACACTCGATGACACCCGCCGAGACCGAGGCGCTCGGCGCTGAGCTCGCCGGGACGCTCGGCCCCGGCGACGTCGTGCTCGTCGAGGGGGAGCTCGGGGCTGGGAAGACGACGTTCGTCCGCGGCGCCTGCCGGGCACTCGGCGTCACGGGTGTCGTCACCAGCCCCACGTTCACGATCGGACAGCGCTACCTGGCGCCGATCCCGGTGGCGCATGTCGACCTCTACCGGGTCGCCAATCTCCGCGACGAGGATCCCGACCTGCTCGACGATTACCTGCGACCGGACACGATCGCGTTCGTCGAGTGGCCGCAGGGCGCCGAGGGCGAGCTCGCCGGCCTGGGACGGATCGCCCACCGGGTGCGCCTCGCACACGCCGGCGGGGATCGCCGCACCGTGGAGATCGCATGACGATCCTCGGTTTCGACACGGCCACACGGGCCACGGCCGTGGCCCTGTGGTCGCCGGACGGCCTCGCGCTCCAGGCGCGTGACGATCCGCCACCGGGCGATCGCCCGCGGCACACGACGCGACTGATGCCGCTGGTCGTCGAGCTGCTCGGGCAGGCCGGGCTCGGCTGGGACGACCTCGATCGGGTCGCCGTCGGCGTCGGACCGGGCACGTTCACCGGGTTACGGATCGGGATCGCGACGGCGCGGGGTCTCGCCCTCGCTCGTCGCCTGCCGCTCGTCGGGATCTCGACGCTCGAGTCGCTGGCCCTCGGCGGCATCGACGCCGTCGCGCAGGGGACGATCGGCACCGGGATCGACGCCGTGGCTGCGGTCATCGACGCCCGCCGCGGCGAGGTGTTCAGTGCCGCCTGGTCTCCGGAGCGCCGATTGCTGATGGCGCCCAGCGTGCTCGCCCCCGAGACCCTCAGGGAGCGCCTCGGAGAGCTCGGTGAACGCGTTCTGGTCCTCGGCGACGGCGCGGTAGAATTCAGGGGCGTTCTGGAGCGGTCAGGGGCGCTGGTTGCCGAGGACCACTCGGGTCTCCACAGGGTCAACGCGATCAACCACTGCCGCCTAGCCGCAGGTAGGCCGCCGAACCCTCCCGATCACGTCCAGCCGGAGTACCTCCGACTTCCAGACGCAGAGATAGCCCGGCGCGCCGCCGACAGCCAATGACAGCCACCCAGATCAGCATCCGTCCGCTCACCTATTCGGACCTTCCGCAGGTGATCGCGATCGAGCGTCGCTCGTTCCCGACGCCGTGGTCGCTGGCGATGTTCGTCCTGGAATTGTCAAAGCCGTCCGGGGTCTGCCTGGCGGCGGTCGAGGGCGGCGCGATCTGCGGCTACCTCATCTGCTCGAAGTACGACCGGGTCTACCACCTCATGAACATCGCGGTCGATCCGTCGGTCCGCCGCCACGGGCTCGGGCAGCGGCTGCTCGAGTCGCTGATCGAGCGCGCCGGCCTGGAGGAGTCCTACACGCTGGAGGTCCGCACCTCGAACGCGCCGGCGATCGCGCTCTACGAACGGTTTGGGTTTCGCTCGGCCGGCACCCGCCCGCGGTACTACCAGGACACCGGCGAGGACGCGATGATCATGTGGCGCACGGCGGAGCTCACCTCGACGTCCGACGCGCCGGGCTGAATCCGGGAGCGCCACCGTGATCCTTGCGCTGGAGACCAGCTGCGACGACACCTGCGCGGCCGTGGTGAGCGAGGACGGAGAGATCCGTGCCAACGTCATCTCCTCGCAGGGCGTCCATGACCTGTACGGCGGCGTCGTGCCCGAGATCGCCTCCCGCCACCACCTCGAGCTGATCGACGCCGTGCTCGAGGATGCGCTGCGGCGGGCCGAGGTGTCTCTCGATGACATCACGCTCGTGGCGGCGACCCGCGGGCCCGGCCTCGTCTCCGCGCTGCTCGTCGGCGCCTCGACGGCCAAGGCGGTGGCCGCGGCGCGGGCGCTCCCGTTCGCCGGCGTCGACCATCTTCACGGTCACGTCGCGGCGAGCTTTCTGGGGCCGGTGCCATTCGAGCCTCCGTTCCTGTGTCTGATCGCGAGCGGCGGACACACCCTGCTCGCGCACGTTCGCGATCACGGTCCCGGCTATGCGGTGCTCGGCCAGACGCTCGACGACGCCGCCGGCGAAGCGTTCGACAAGGGCGCCCGGCTGCTCGGGCTCGGGTATCCGGGCGGCGCGGCACTCGAGCGCTTGGCCCGTGACGGCGACCCCGAGGCGTTCGCGTTCCCCACTGCCGCCAAGCTGCCCGGCCTCGACTTCTCGTTCGCCGGCCTCAAGACAGCGCTGCTGTATCGCGTCCGCGACCTCGGCGAGGCTGAGGCCAAGCGCCGGCGCGCCGATCTCGCGGCCTCCTACCAGCACGCGATCATCGAATCGCTCGTGCTCCGGGTGAGGCGCGCCCTGCGGGAGACCAGGCTCGAGCGGTTGGCGATCGGCGGTGGCGTCGCCGCCAATGGGCCGCTGCGGGAGCGGCTGCAGTCCCTGGGCGTCGAATCCGACGTGCCGCCGCGCGAGTTGTGCACCGACAACGCGGCGATGATCGCGAGCGCGGCGCGGTTCGTGCCCGCCGTGGCGTTCCCGGACTATCTCGGTTTCGACGTCTACGCAACCGGAGAGCGGGCGCTCGCCGCATGAGCGCCACCGTCGTGCTCTACGGGCGCCCCGGATGTCACCTGTGCGACGACGCCCGCGACGTGCTCGTCCAGGCGCAGGGACGGCTTGGGTTCACGCTGCGCGAGCGTGACATCGAGCAGGACGACCGGTTGCTGGCCGCGTACCTGGAACGCATCCCGGTCGTGACGATCGACGGCGCCGAGGTGTTTGAGTTCTTCGTTGACGAGGCGCGGCTCGAGCAGGCGCTCACCACGCCCCAGCTCAGCGAGCGGCATCAGTAGAGTGAGACGAGAATGAGCTACACGGTCGGCCGCGGTACCGAAGACGCTCAGCCGGACGCCGACAGGCCAGGGGAGAAGCTCTCCCTCGGTGTGGCGGCCCGGCTGTCTCGCTACCTCCAAGTTCTCACCCAAGCCCGGAAGATGGGCAAGGACACGATCTCCTCGCAGGAGCTCGCGGACTACACGCACGTCAACTCGACGCAGATTCGCCGTGACCTGTCCGGCTTTGGGAAGTTCGGCAAGCGCGGCGTCGGCTACAACGTCGAGTCGCTCGTCACCCAGATCCGGAAGATCCTGCGGACCTCCGGCCAGCACAACATCGCGCTGTTCGGCGCGGGCCACCTCGGCATGGCGATCGCGACGTCCGACATTTTCGCCGACCACGGGTTCCGGGTCGTCGCGATGTTCGACGTCGATCAGGACAAGGTCGGGACGCAGGTCGGGTCGCTCACCGTGCGCCACAACTCCGCGCTGCGCGAGGTGATCGACGAAGAGGACATCGTCGTCGCCGTGCTCGCGGTCCCGACGGCCGCCGCGCAGGGCGTGGCGAACGAGCTCGTGGAGGCCGGGGTGAAGATCATCTTCAACTACTCGGACGCGCTCCTGCAGGTCCCCCCCGAGGTGACCGTGCACACGTCAAGCCCCGCGGTCGATCTGCTCTACGCGCTGTACTTCTATCTGACCTAACCCGTCTCGTAGGATCGCCTCCGCTATGGACCTCAACCTGCACAGTGCGCGTGACGCATTCGACGCATCGACCGACTTCACGGTTGGGATCGAGGAGGAGTTCGCGCTGCTCGACGCCCGTGACCTGGGGCTGACGGCGCGCTTTGACGACCTCAAGCACGCGTCGGCCGCCGATCCGGTGCTTGCCGAGTCGATCGCCGGCGAGCTGATCTCCTCGGAGATCGAGATCCGCTCTGGCCGGGGCGAGGACCTCGCGGCCGCCGTGACCGCCCAGCGGGACCGGCGACGGCGCCTGTTTGCGCTCGCCGAGGAGCAACACGTCGCACTCGGGGCCAGCGGAACCCACCCCTGGTCGGATTACCGCGAGCAGCACATCATCGAGACCGAGCATTACCGCCGGGTCGAGGAGGGGCTGAAATACGTCGCGTGGCGCAACAACGCATTCTCGTTGCACGTCCACGTCGGGGTCCGTGGCGCCGACCGCGCCGTCCTCGTCTGTGACCGACTGCGGCCGGTCCTCCCGCTGCTGCTCGCCGTTTCGGCCTCATCGCCGTTCCTCGACGGGCGCGACTCGGGGCTGCACAGCTCCCGCTCACAGATCTTCACCCGCAGCTTCCCACGCTGCGGCGTCCCCGACGCGTTCGGCTCCTGGGATGCCTACACGGACTACATCGCGTTTCTGGCGCGCACGCAGTCGATCGTCGAGTACACGCAGGTGTGGTGGTCGGTCCGCCCGCATTTCTCCTTCGGCACCGTCGAGGTGCGGATCTGCGACGCCCAGCCGACGGCGCCCGAGTCGGAGGGGCTCGCGGCCCTGATCGTCGCCTGTGTCGCCCAGGCGGCGCGGGATATCGATGCCGGGGTCCCGTTCGTGGATCTCCCGTCGCGGATGATCGAGGAGAACATGTGGCGGGCGATTCGGTACGGCCTCGACGGCGAAATGCTCGATCTCGAGCGCGGGGAGCCGTACCCGGCGGCCGAGACGGTCGGCCGGTTGCTCGAGTGGACGGCGCCGGTCCGCGCCGAACTCGGCATCGAGGTCGGGCTGCCCGCGCTGAACAGCGCTCAGCGGCAGCGGCGTTTGATCGATGCCGGAGCGGGGATGAAGGACATCTATGAATCGCTGGTGGCGGAGACCCGCGACACGTACGCCGGCGCCCCACGTACCGCGGAGGTGACTTGATGGCGACAGAACCGCCTGGCGGGCAGCCGCCGACCGAGGAAGAGATGCGCGCGGCCTACGAGGCCGAGGTGAAGAAGATTCGGGTCGAGCACGTCGTGCTCGAGAACGTCGTCACGCTGATCAATCTCGGGATGCGGCGAACCGGGCTGACGCCCGGCACCGAGTCCGAGCGAGATCCCGGCCAGGTCCAGCTCGCGATCGAGGCCGTGCGGCAACTGCTCCCCCTGACCGAGGAAATCGCGCCCACGCAGGCCGGTCCGATCCGCGACGCGCTGTCGCAGTTGCAGCTCGCCTACGTGCGGATCGGCGGGCAGCCCGGGGCTGAGGGCGCGCCACCGCCTCCAGAATCCGCCGCACCGCGGGCGCCGGGCTCCTCGACGACCTCGACGACCTCGACAACCGGACGGCCGGGTCCGGCACCGGCGACCGAGCCTGATCCCGGGCAGTCGGGGGACGCGGGTCCGGCGCAGCGCAGCGGGCGGCTCTGGATCCCAGGTCAGTAGCCCGACGCAGGTAGCGTCCGCGCGGACGTCGGACCGTTCAGGTCGCTACACTGGCGCGCCGCTTGACTTTCTCGGGCCTCCGCTCGCAGGTTGGGTGGTGGCCCTTTCCCGTTGTTTGACTCGCGCGCTTTACGCGTCGCTTTCTGAGCTCCCCCGGAGGAACTTTCTTGACTAGCTTCCTGACGCAACATGGCGTCGTGGTCGCGCTCGTTTGTGCAGCGTGCGCCCTCGTCTATGGTGCGCTGACCTCGCGGTCACTCTTGGCCCTATCGGCTGGAAACGAGCGCATGCGCGCGATCTCCGCCGCGGTCCAAGAGGGCGCGAAGGCATACCTGAACCGGCAGTACCTGACGATTGGTGTCGTCGGCGTCGTTCTGTTCATCGTCCTGATCCCGATCCAGAACATCCGGGTCGCGATCGGGTTCGCCATCGGCGGCGTTCTGTCGGCGTCCGCCGGCTATATCGGGATGAACGTGTCCGTTCGTGCCAATGCGCGCGTCGCCGAGTCGGCCCGCGGCGGCGTGTCTCCCGCACTGTCCGTCGCGTTCCGAGGCGGAGCGGTGACGGGCATGCTCGTCGTCGGCCTTGCGCTCATCGGCGTCGCCGGCTACTACGGCATCCTCACCGCGATCGTGGGCGAGACCCAGCGCCACGCCGTCGATGCCCTCATCGGCCTCGGCTTTGGCGGGTCGCTGATCTCCGTGTTCGCCCGCCTCGGCGGCGGCATCTTCACCAAGGCGGCCGACGTCGGTGCCGACCTCGTCGGCAAGATCGAGGCCGGCATCCCTGAGGACGACCCCCGCAACCCCGCGGTGATCGCCGACAACGTCGGCGACAACGTCGGCGACTGCGCGGGTATGGCCGCCGACCTGTTCGAGACCTACGCGGTGACCGCGGTCGCGGTCATGCTGCTCGGCATCCTGGTGTTCCGTGAGGCCGGGACCGTGGCGCTGTATCCGCTCGTGCTCGGCGGCGTCTCGATCATCGCCTCGATCATCGGCACCTTCGCCGTGCGCTCGAAGGCGGGCAACGTCGAACGCGCCCTCTACCAGGGGCTCATCGTCTCGGGTGGACTCGCCGCGCTGGCATTCCTCCCGATCACCTACTGGATGATGAAGGACCTCACGTACAAGGGTGTCGCGGCGGTTCACACGACGTCGGTGGTCGGTCAGAGCGGTTCCGTCCACGCCGTGTCGGTCAGCGCCGTGCACGGGCCGCACTGGTGGAAGTTCTACCTCTGCGCCCTGATCGGCATCGCCATCACCGCGCTCCTGTTCGTCATCACCGACTACTTCACCTCGACGCGCTTCCCGCCCGTGCGGAGCACGGCGCGCGCGTCCCAGACCGGTCACGCGACGAACGTCATCCAGGGACTCGCCCAGGGCTTTCAGTCGACCGGGCCGCCCGCGATCGTCCTCGCCCTCGGCATCCTCGGCTCCTGGAAGCTCGCCGGCGGCGGCGCCAACGGCATCTACGGCATCGCCGTCGCCGTGATGGCGCAGCTGTCCCTGACGGGTCTGATCGTCGCGCTCGACGCGTTCGGCCCGATCACCGACAACGCCGGCGGCATCGCCGAGATGGCCGACCTGCCTGAGGAGGTCCGCAACGTGACCGACCCGCTCGACGCAGTCGGCAACACGACCAAGGCGGTCACCAAGGGCTACGCCATCGGCTCGGCCGCGCTCGCGGCGCTCGTCCTGTTCGACGCGTTCCAGCGTGAGCTGACGGACAAGGGCAAGGTGTTCGCGTTCTCGATCGGTGACCCGCCCGTGCTCATCGGGCTGCTCATCGGCGGTCTGATGGTCTACCTGTTCGTCTCGCTCGCGATGGAGGCCGTCGGCCGCGCCGGCGGTGCCGTCGTCGAGGAGGTCCGACGACAGTTCAAGGAGAAGCCCGGGATCATGGAGGGCACCGAGGAGCCCGAGTACGCCACCGCGGTCAGCCTGGTCACCCGCGCCGCTCAGCGCGAGATGATCCTGCCGTCGCTGATTCCGATCGTGATCCCATTCGTGGTCGGGATCATCGACACCCAGGCCCTCGGTGGGCTGCTCATCGGGGTGATCGTCGTCGGGTTGTTCATGGCGATCTCGATGACCTCCGGCGGTGGTGCCTGGGACAACGCCAAGAAGCTGATCGAGGACGGCGCCTACGGTGGGAAGGGATCCGAGGCCCATGCCGCCGCGATCACCGGTGACACCGTCGGTGACCCGTACAAGGACACGGCGGGTCCCGCCATCAACCCAATGATCAAGGTGGCCAACATCGTCGCTCTCTTGATCATTCCGCTCATTACCTGATCGCTTCGGTGGCACCCCGCCCGGGAGACGGGCTACGTTTGTCGTGGTGCGGAAAGTCTGCTTACGACACGCGAGTCTCCCGGGCGGGGTGCGCACCTTCGCGGCCGGGCTGGCGATCGGCCTGATCTGCTTGCTCAGCGCTTGCGGGGGAAGCAAGTCCGCAGCTTCGAACCCGACCGCGCCACAGGCTGCGGTGGTGTGCCGTCCCTCAGCCAGGACGCTCGTGGCGTTGGGGACGCATCGGGCGGCTCCGGCTGTCTCCGCCTCCGTCGGGACCGGTAACAACGGGGCTCCGGAGTGTCGTCTCGCGGCGCCCGGGGTCCGTGTGATCGTCAACGTCGACTCCTCGCCGCAGCCGTACGCGCGGCTGGAACGGGCGATCGTCGAGGACGGCCAGCAGTTCGGGACCAAGCGGACATTTACGCCGCCGCAGACCGTGCCGCACCTCGGGCTCGATGCATCGTGGTTCCCTGACCTCGATCAGCTGCTGACGAGCGACGGACACGTGCTGCTCACGATCGATGTGCACTCGCCCTCGATCGCCGCGGCCGACCGGCGCGACCTGGCCACAGCGCTGGCGCGGATCTACCTCGGCACCTCGGATCCGGCGTTGGCGAAGGGACCGGCCCCGTCCGGTTGATGGGGTCTCTGGGCCTAAGTGGGGCGATAGCAACACTGAGGCCCATACCCTCCCGCCCGGTTCGCATCGGCGCCCTTCTTTCGCCAGCTGAGGGCCGCGGTACGCTCGCTCTCACACGATGTCGCTCTCAGTTCAGGTCGGGCTGCTGCTGGCATTGCTGACCGCGTTCGGCTCGGTCGCCGGTTTCCTCTACAAGTTCCGTGGGGCGCGCGAAGCTCCGGCGGTCGACATGTCACGTCCGATCCGCAGCTCGGTGGCGCTGTTCCGCTCGCCGCTGTACACGCTGGGGATCGTGATCGCGATGGGGTCGTGGGGCCTGCACGTCGGCGCGCTCGCGCTCGCGCCGATCTCGCTCGTGCAGTCGGTGATCGCCGGCGGCCTCGTGCTGCTGACAGTGGTCGCCGATCGGCTGTTCGGGATTCCGGTGACGCGCCGGGAATGGATCGGGGTGGCGCTGACCGCGGCCGGCCTGGCGTTCCTCGCCGCGACGCTCGGCAAGGGTGCGGACGGCGCCCACTCGCACTACGACCCCGGCACGCTCGCGATCTACGTCTCGGTAGCCGGGGTGGCCGGCCTGTTGATCGCGGCCCGATCGCGCCACGCGACCTCGCTCGCGGTCTCCGCCGGGCTGCTGTGGGCGGCCTCTGACACCTCGATCAAGGCCCTGAGCGGCCATCTGTCCTCGCTCGGGGTCGGGGTGCTCATCCATCCGCTCGCGTTCGTGATCCTGATCGCGTCGCTGCTCGGGTTGCTCATTTCCGCGCGGAGCCTCCAGCTCGGCGACGCGGTGCCGGTGATCGCGCTGACGAGCGCGGCGGCGAACCTGACGACGATTGCCGCCGGGCCGATCGTCTTCGGGGAGCCGCTGCCGACCGGCAAGCTCGAGCTCGCCCTCCGGGTCCTGGCGTTCGCGCTTGTGATCATTGCCGCAGCTCTCACGCCACCACCGCTCCAGCCGGTCGAGACCGAGTAGATTGCACGCCAATGTTCATCCTGATCGTTGGTTCCGGTCGTGTTGGGTCCGCGGTGGCCAAACGAGCGCTCGCCGCCGGGCACGAGGTGTCCGTGATGGACAGCGACCCGCTCTCCCACGAACGGCTCGATAAGGATCAGACGACCACCTGGGAGGACTCCGGCGGGCGGTTCACGGTCGGTGCCGCGCTGGAGATCGACGGCCTGATCGAGGCCGGGATCGAGGAGGCCGACGTGTTCCTCGCCGCCACCCGTGGCGATAACACGAACCTCGTCATCGCCCAGCTCGCGCAGCGGCGCTTCAAGGTGCCCCGGGTCGTCGTCCGGGTCGCCGACCCGGGCCGCGCCTCCTGGTACGCCGAGCAGGGCCTGCTGACGATCTGCCCGACGCAGATCGCGATCGACCAGGCCGAAGAGCTGGTGCTCGCGCCATGAGAGGGTGGATCGCCTGATGTACGTGATCATCGCCGGCGCCGGCAAGGTCGGCTGGAACCTCGCCCGCGAGCTCATCGCGAAGGACCGCGAGGTGACGCTCATCGAGTCCGACCACAGCCGCTATCGCGTCGTCGAGGAGGAGCTCGAGCACGCGATCCAGTACGGCGACGCCACCGAGCTGTGGATCCTCGAGCGCGCCGGTATCCAGCGGGCCGACCTCGTGATCGCCGTGACCGGCGACGATGAGGACAACATCCTCATCTGTCAGGTCGCCAAGGAGAAATACGGCTGCCAGCGGATCGTCGCCCGGGTCAACAACCCGCGCAATCTCCAGCACTTCAAGCTGCTCGGGATCCAACCGGCGGTCTCGGCCACCGATCTCATCCTCCGGCTGATCGAGCACGAGGTCCCCGAATACGGGCTCGTCCAGCTGCTCGCGCTCGAGGAGGAGCATCTGGAGATCATCGAGCTGGAGGTCGGCGACGGTTCACCCGCTGCGGGCCAGCGCGTCCAGGACGTGCCGTTGCCCGACGGGAGCCTGATCATCTCGGTGCTCCGCGGCGGCGCCGGTTTCGTGCCGAAGGCCGACTCGATGATCGAGGCGGGCGATCAGGTCCTGCTCATTCTCGATCCCGGCCTTGAGGGTGAGATCACGCCCCAGTTTGCGCCCAACGGAACGGGTATGTAGGACGCATGGCGGATCGCCACGTCGACTACGCGCTGATTGGAGGCGGACTTGCCTCCGGCAACTGCGCGCGGTGGCTGCGCGAGAGCGGCGCCGACGGAGAGATCCTGCTCATCGGCCGCGAGCCGGACGCGCCGTACAACCGGCCGCCGTGCTCGAAGGAATACCTCCAGGGCAAGGAGGACCGCGACGATGTGCTCTTCCGCCCCGCCGAGTGGTACGCGGAGCAGCGGGTCGAGCTCCTCACCCGGACGTCGGTCACGAAGTTCGACGCCGCCGAGAAAACGCTCACGCTCACGAACAAGCAGACGATCAGCTTCGAGCAGGCGCTGCTTGCGACCGGCGCGAACGTGCGCCGTCTCAACGTGCCCGGGTGCGAACTCGAGGGCATCCACTACCTGCGGACGCTCGGGAACAGCGACACGATCCGCAAGGACGCCACCGGCAAGCGCGTCGTCCTCATCGGCGGCTCCTACATCGCCAGCGAGGTCGCGGCCTCGCTCACCGTGCTCGGCAGCTCGTGCGCGATGGTGATGCTCGAGGCCCATCCGCTCAGCCGGACGTTCGGCGAGCCGACCGGCCGGTTCTTCCGCGACCGGCTCGAGGAACACGGAATCACGATCCACGCCGACGATGAGCTTGACCATTTCAAGGGCCACGAGGGTCGCGTCACCCACGTCGTCACCAAGCGCGGAAGCGAGATCGAGGCCGACGCGGTCATCGTCGGCGTCGGCGTGACGCCCGACGTCATGCTCGCGCGCGGGGCCGGCCTCGAGCTCGGTGAGCGCGGGGGAGTCCTCGTTGATTCTCGCCTTCAGACGCCGGTTCCCGGGATCTTTGCCGCCGGCGACATCGCCGAGTACGAGAGCGTCGTCCACGGTGGTCGACGGATCCGGGTCGAGCACTGGGATGTCGCCTTCAACCACGGCAAGACGGCCGCGCTGAACATGCTCGGCTCCGACCAGCCGCACGACGTCGTCCCGTACTTCTTCTCCGATCTCGCCGACTGGGTCTCGCTGGAATACGTCGGGCCGGCCGCCGATTGGGATCAGGAGATCGTCCGCGGCTCGTTCGAGAGCGGCGAGTTCAGCGTCTGGTACATCACCGACGGCCGGGTCGCGGGCGCGCTGTCGGTGGGCCGCTCCGACGATCTCGAGCACGCCCGCCGGCTGATCGCTGCCGGCACGGCCCTCGGCGACCGCGTCGCCGGGCTCGGCGACCTCTCCGTCGACCTGTCATCGATCTAGAAGGTCCCTCGCGGAGCACCCCGGAGTACTAGACGGTCTAGTACAGCGGTGCCATCGAGCTCCTCCGGCTGATCAGGACTCGGACCCGGGCTCCGGACCGCCCGGCTCGTGACCACCCAGCTCGGGACCAGCGGGCTCCGGACCACCCGGCTCGGGACCAGCGGGCTCCGGACCACCCGGCTCGGGACCAGCCGGCTCCGGACCAGCCGCCGGCGGACCGCCGGGCGCCGCCACGCCACCTCTCCGTCGCGTCGCCCCGCCGGGCAGCCGGTCGACGAGCCGGCCGAACCGGTCGATCGCGCCCTCGAGCGGCGTCGCCATCTCGAGCGCCCGCTCGAACGCCGGTAGCACCGCGATCAGCTCGGCGCCGGTTTCGACGACCTGACCGGCTCGATCGGCGATCTCGCCGCCGCGGACGTCGATCCGGTCGCCGAGGTCACGCATCGCATCGCCGAGCTCGAGCAACTCCGCGAGCCGGATGTCGAGTCGCTCACCGAGCACCATGATCGCCTCCGCGCGCTGGTCGAGCCGCCGCGCGACGAGCAGCACCTCGCGGCCGATCTGCGCGATCTCCTCGCCGAGGTCGAGCATCCGCTCAAACTGATCGGGGAGCGCCTGGGCGAGCCGCGCGACTGCACCCACGTCATTCAAAAGGCGGCCGAGGACCGCCTGTGGAGGCTCGATGGGGAGGCCGAGAACGCGCACGTCAGGAGCCCAGGGGGCGCTGCGGAGCTGCGGGGCAAGGACTCGAACCTTGAATTCCAGGGCCAGAACCTGGCGAGTTGCCGATTACTCCACCCCGCAGTCGATTGATTGCCACTGACCGGTCTGGTGTGACCCTCGGGGCTTTCAACGCGGGCGAGTATAGCCCTCCGGGAGGGTCGTTCCCGGTCGGCGGCTCACGCCGCGGGCACGGGCGGCCTCGGCGCCCCTGGGCGGTGATGCAGGCTGACAGACAGGTCGATCGTCGTGAACGCCTCGACGACGCG
Organism: uncultured Solirubrobacterales bacterium; assembly: GCA_963850335.1. Taxonomy (GTDB): domain Bacteria; phylum Actinomycetota; class Thermoleophilia; order Solirubrobacterales; family Solirubrobacteraceae; genus Palsa-465. Next base: position 165,488 of record CAWKKY010000011.1, read on the forward strand.
CGGGTCAAACTGGCGACCGGATTGCCCGACGATCTCGGCGGCAGCGCGCTCGATGTCCCACGCCGCCTTATACGGCCGCTCATGGGTCAGAGCATCGAACACGTCAGCGACGGCCGTGATCCGGCCGGCGAGCGGAATCTCCTCACCGGTGAGCCCGAGGAGGTAGCCGGAGCCGTTCCAGTGCTCGTGGTGCGTGCGGGCGATCTCGGCCGCGGCACGGAGCACCGGCGAACGGGCCTGACCGAGGATCCGGGCGCCGATGTCGACGTGGCTCATCATCGTCGCCCGCTCTTCGGCGGTGAGACGTCCCGGCTTGAGCAGCACCCGATCGGAGATCCCGACCTTGCCGACGTCGTGGAGGAGGGCCGCATCCTGGATCGTGGCGACGAATTGGTCAGGCAGATCGAGCGATTGAGCGATGAGCGCCGCCATCATGCCGACCCGCTGGGTGTGGTTGGCCGTCGCGTAGTCGTGGTACTCCGCCATCGTCGCCAGCACGACGAGACTTTCGAGCCGGGCCTGTTCGAGCTGCACGGTCCGGATCCGCACCGCCTCGTCGAGGAGCTCGTTGCGATTTTCGAGCTGCTGCTGGAGCTGACGCGTGCGGAGCAGGTTGCTGACCCGCAGGAGCAGCTCCGTGGGGTCGATCGGCTTGTTGACAAAGTCACGCGCGCCGGCGGCAAGCGCCCGGTGGCGGGCATCGCGGCTGCCGTCAGCGGTGAGGACGAGCACCGGCAGGCTCTCAGGCGGCTCGATCAGCTCATGGACCTCGGCGAGCACGTCGTAGCCGGAGAAGCCCGGCATGTGGAGGTCGAGCAGGAGGAGATCCGGCCGTTCGGTGTGACACATGATCGACGCAACGGTCCCATCCCTGGTGCTGAGGATGTCGTCGTAGCCGCCCTGGGCGAGCACCTGCTCGAGCAACGCGACGTTTGCGGCGTTGTCGTCGACGATCAGCAGGCGCATGTCGCTCGTGGTTTCCATCATGCGGTGCTCGGCTGGTGTTCATCGATGTCGTCGACGACCCGAAGGAGCGCGGTGACACCGGGCGGCTTGCTGATGTACGAGCGGGCCCCCAGCCCAAGGAGCCGCTCCGTCTCGTCCTCGGTCAAGGTCGCCGCCGAAAGAATCACGACGGGAATCCTGTCCGTCGCGGGATTATCCTGCAATTCGGCGAGCATCACATCGCCGGCGATATCCGGCAGATCGAGATCGAGGAGCACGAGGTCCGGTTGGGTGTCCCGAGCGAGCTCGAGGCCGCGGGCCGCGTCACGGGCGGTCAGCAACTGGACCCAGGGCCGCGCGGCGAGGATCTGCTCGACCAGCTCCACGTTGGCCGGGTTGTCCTCGACGCAGAGGACGCGGATCGGTGAGCGCGTCGCCTCGTCCTGCCTGACCACGGCGCGTCGCACCGGGGCGGGGGTGGCCAGCGCCATGTCACCCGCAAGCGTCGGCGCGGGCGACGCCGCGAGTTCGACCACGAACGTCGAACCTTCGCAACGCTCGCTCTGGACACTGATCCGGCCCCCCATCGCCTCGATCATCCCGCGCGAGACGGCGAGCCCGAGTCCCGTGCCTTCGACCTTTGACTGCTCGGCGCCGAGGCGTTCGAACGGGCTGAACAGCCGCTCGATCATGTCGGGCGCGATCCCCGAGCCGTCATCCTGCACCTCGATCCGGACCCGGCCGCCGTCACTGCGGAACGCCCGGACCCATACGTGGCCGCCGTCGGCGTTGTATTTGACCGCGTTCGAGAGCAGGTTGAGCAGCACCTGGCGGACCCGCTGAACATCCGCGCGCACCCACAGATCAGGCTCCTGTTCGACCGCCACCGTGATCCCGTGCTCCTGCGCTTCCGGCGTGACCAGGTCGGCGGCATCGACGAGCACGCTCGTGAGGGCGACGGGCTCCAGCGAGAGCCGCATGTCGCCGGATTCAATCCGTGAGATATCGAGGATCTCGTTGATCAGGTCGAGCAGGTGACGGCCCGCCGAGAGGATGTGCTCGACATTGCCGTGCTGGCGCTCGTCGAGGTCGGACATGCTCATCAACTGGCCGAAGCCGAGGACGGCGTTGAGCGGGGTGCGGAGTTCGTGGCTCATCCGGGAGATGAACTCATCCTTGGCTCGGTTCGCCCGTTCCGCCTCGACCCGGCGGAAGCGCTCGGTCATGTCCTGGCTCGTGCCGATCAGCCGACGCCGGCCGTCGGCCTCGGTCCGGTTCGATGCCTGGACGTGGATCAGCCGACCCCCGTGCGACTCGGCCACGCGGTACTCGAGCTCGATCGCCTCACCGTCAACAAATGCCGCTTGCATCGCGTTGCCGACGCGTCGCCGATCATCCGGCGCGATCAGCTGGAGGAACGCACCTGGCGAGCCGGGCGGCTCGGCTCGATGCCACCCATGGATGCGGGCCTGCTCCGGAGACCAGCGGACGATGCGATCCCGGTCGTTCCATTCCCAGCTGCCCACGCCGGCAATGCGCTGCGCGTGCTCGAGATGCTGTCGGCTGAGCTCGAGGTCGACCGTGAGCGCCTCGGCGTCGGTCCGCGCCCTGACCGACCGCAGATAGAAGAAGACGAAGCCACTGAGCATCAGTGCGAGCATGGCCGCGGTCCCGACGGTCGCCTCCCAGAGCGTCCCGTTTGCCCCCGAGCGGTAGCGGGCGAGCGCCCCGTCAAGGGCACGGACCACGGCATCGTGAGTGCGGAAAACGGCGTTCGCCGCGGCCTTCAATCCCGTCTGGTTCCCGCTGGCGACGATGCTGACCATCGCGCCGAGCGCCGCGAAGTTGAGTCCGAGCGGGGCCTCGGCGGCCGTCAGCCCGGCGGCCGGGGCCACCCGCTCCAGAGCCCTGATCTCACCCTCGATCGTCCGCTCGTTCCCCGCCATCTCGGTGCGCACCTGTGTCACGTCCTGCGCCGTCCCGCCGGCCGAGGCGGCCTGCAATCGCCACGGCGCATCCTGGAGTTCGCTCAGTTGCACGACGACGTCCTCGAGTCGGTCGCCATGGTCCCGCGTCCCGCTCGCATGCCAGGTCAACGCGACGACGACGACCATCGCGAGCACAGCGAGTGCGGCGGCGAACGCCAGGGTCAGACCGGACCTGATTCCGAGCGACCGACCTCGGAATGCTCCGCCTGACTGCTCGTGGTCCTGTCCGCGCATCACCCCATCGCTTCCTTGTCCTCTGCACCGCAGTGTTGTCGATCGAAACCCCGTTTACGAGGGCATCGGGTCAACTCTGTGGGAAACCCCGGATGCGGTTCCGTAACCGGGGACGAGCGTGCTGTGCGCGACTACAGATGCGGATCGGAGAACGCGGCGGGCTGCTTCGTGAGCCCCGCCGTGACGGCGGCCAGCTGGTTCGGCGAGCCGATCAGAGTGCGCTGGAGCGATGCCTCCAACGCGAGGGTGTCCCGAGGCGAGCCAACCCACGATTCGTCGTACAGGCGCTTCGCGGCGCGGATCGCGTCCGGCGAGCGTCCGGCGATCTCGGTCGCCAGTCCGCGGGCGGCCGCCAGCGGTTCCTCGGAGATGTGCGTGACGACGCCGAGCTGCTTGGCCTCCTCGCCGCTGAACACGCGACCGGTGAAGGTCAGCTCCTTGGCGACATCGATCCCGACGAGCCGCGGCAGCGTCCGCGTGATCGACATGTCCGGCACGAGCCCCCACTTGACCTCCATCACCGACAGCCGCGCGTCCGGCGCCGAGATGCGGATGTCGGCCCCGAGCGCGATCTGCAGGCCGCCACCGAGGCAGTTGCCGTGGATCGCGGCGATCACCGGGACCGGCAGCTCGATCCAGTCATACGCCGCGCGCTGGAACCAGTTCGGCGGGTCCGCCTTCAGCGGGTCCGTGAGGCCGTCCGCGCCCTGGTCGGCCATCATCCCGGCGATATCGAGCCCGGAGCAGAAGCTCGGCCCTTCGCCGTGGACGACGACGGCGCGGACCCCCGGCTCGCTGCGCAGCCGAGTCGCCGCGCCGATGATCCCCTCGAACATCCCGAGGTCGAGCGCGTTGTGCTTCTCCGGCCGGGTCAACGTCACGACCGCGATGTGGTCGGCGATGTCGATGCGAACGCGCTCCTGGCTCATCTCGAGGGGGAGACTATCTCCCCGGCTCGCGTCAGTCCGTGTCGACCGGATCTCCGAGGCGGACCGTGCCCGGCCGGACGACCTCGCCGTAGATCCCGAACGGCAGCGGCTCGGTCGACTCGACCTCCCGGCGGTACTCGCCGAGCAGGTCAAGTGTGGGCAGGTCGACGACGCCGGTGTCCGGGTCACGGCTCGTGATCAGACAGCGGCCGACGTGGCCGCGGAAGTGCACCGCCGCGTCTCCGATCCGGATCGTCCGGCCAACCCAACCGTCCTCCTCATGCGGCGCGAGGCCATCAACCTCGATCAGCATCCGAAACCGGCGCGGATCGACCGTGTCCTCGCCGGCGATCTCCGCAAACCGGGCGAGCGAGCCTTCGGAGACGAGGGAGGCGCCGCCGTGAGCGCCGCGGTCGACCGCCGGCGCGCCCTCCATCACCCGCAACGGGCGGCCGATGTGGTCCGACAGAGCGTCCGACAGCGGCCCGAGGAGCGGCCGGGCCTGCGTCGACGCCGAGAAGAATCGCACCTCGACCGACGGGTCACCGAGCTCGATCGGCGATTCGACGGTCCGACCGTCCGGGAACACGAATCGCAGTCCCTCACCGTCCACCGACGCGACAACCGTCTGGAGCTCGCCGACCATCTTGGCGTTGACCATCCGGTTGCGTTCGTCGACGACGAAGAAGCGCCGGTTTCCGCGCGCGCCGAGCTCCCCGAGCTCGATCGCGTCGACGCGGTGCAGCCGCATCGCTTTGACCGCCGTCACCGACAACGCCGTGACCGTGGCAAGGCTCACCGGCACCGTCGCTACGCGGCGGCCTGCTCGGCCCAGTCGCGGTACAGCTGCCAGTAACGGCCCTCGGCGGCGAGCAGCTCCTCGTGCGTGCCCTGCTCGACGATCTGGCCGTGCTCGAGCACGATGATCCGACCGGCGTGCTGGATCGTTGAGAGCCGGTGGGCGATCACGATGGCCGTGCGGCCGGCGACGAGCCGCCGCAGTCCGTCCTCGATCAGGCTCTCGGTATGCACGTCGACGTTCGAGGTGGCCTCGTCGAGGACGAGGATCCGCGGGTCGGCGACCAGCGCGCGGGCGAAGGCGAGCAGCTGACGCTGGCCGGCGGACAGCTGCACACCGCGCTCACCCACCTGGGTGTCGTATCCATGCTCGAGCGCCTCGATGAACCCGTGGGCCCCGACCGCTCGCGCTGCGTCGGCGATCTGCTCGTCGGAGGCGCCGGGTGCTCCGAAGCCGATGTTCTCCTTGACCGTGCCGCTGAATAGGAAACCCTCCTGCGGAACGATCCCCATCTGCGAGCGCAGGGAGTGCGCCTGCACCGCGCGGAGGTCGTGGCCGTCGACGAGGACGCGCCCGGAGGTCGGGTCGTAGAACCGCGCGACGAGCTTCGCAAAGGTCGATTTCCCCGCCCCGGTCTCGCCGACGAGCGCGACGGTCTGGCCGGGCGGGATCGTCAGCTCGATGTCGCGCAGGGCGTAGGCGGCGGTCTCGCCCGTGCCGTAGCGGAAGGACACGTCCTCGAATGTGAGCTCGCCCCGAATCTCGCCGAGCCTGATCGCGTCCGGAGCGTCGACGAGCTCCGGCTGCTCGTCGAGCAGGTTGAAGATCTTGTCGAGCGCCGCCATCCCGGACTGGTAGGTCGTGTAGAGCTGGGAGAGCTGCTGGATCGGGTCGAAGAAGTTGTTGAGCGCGGCGACGAACGCGAACACGACTCCGGTCGAGGTGTGCCCGTTGATCGCTTCGATCCCGCCGATCACGAGGATCTCGACCGTGACGAGCGCGGACAGCAACTCGACCGCCGGGAAGTAGGCGGCGTTGAGGTAGACCGTCTTGAGGTTCGCGCGCCGGTTGTCGTCGTTGAGCTCCGCGAACCGGTCGATGTGGCGCTGCTCCTGGCCGAACGATCGCACGACCCGGATTCCGGACAGGCTCTCCTGGAGGTAGCCGGTGATCGTCGCGATCTTCTCCCGCGTGAGGCGGTAGGCATCCGCGGATGCGATCCGGAAGACGACGCCGCCGATGAGCAGCAGCGGGAGCGCGAGGAACGTCAGCAGCGCCAGCTGCGAGTCCATGACGAACAGGATTACGACGACCCCGACGAGTGTGAGGCCGGACTGCAGCAGTGTCGCCATCCCGTCCTCGACGAGCTGATCGAGGGCTTCGACGTCGTTCGTCATCCGGGAGATGATCACGCCCGCGCGATTGCGCGAGTAGAACGAGATCGACAGATCCTGCAGGTGGCGGAACAGCTGCACGCGGAGGTCCTGCAGGGCTCGCTGGCCGACCCAGCCGACGAGGTAGGTCTGCAGGTAGGTGGCGATCGCGTACACGACCGCGCTCACGAGGAACGCGACGACGATCAGGTCGAGCGCGGTCGTGTCATGGCGCATGATGCCGTTGTCGATCGCGATCTTCGCGAGCGGTGCGGGGGCGAGGGCGGCCGCAGTCGCGGCGACGACGGACACCACCATCGCCGCGACGCGCCAGCGGTACGGTGCGAGCAACGACGCGAGCCCGCGCAGCTTGCGTCCGCGACCTCCGGTCGCCCGGAGACGGCGGCGCAACTCGCTGCGGCGACTGATGACGTCGGCACTCACAGTCCTGCCACCTCCGCCTCGAGCGGCTTGCGCGTCAGGAATACCTGATCGGGCATGCCCTTCTCGACGATCTCGCGGTACAGCTCGGAGCGCTCGAGCAGCTCGTCGTGCGTGCCGTGCGATCCCACGCGGCCGTCCTCGAGCACGATGATCTCGTCGGCGAGCGCGATCGTCGAAAGCCGGTGGGCGATGACGAACGTCGTGCGGCCCTGCATCACCTCGCGCAGCGCGAGCTTGATCGACTGCTCGGTCGACGCGTCGACCGAGGACGTGGCGTCGTCCAGGATCAGGATCCGGGGATCGGCGAGGATGGCGCGGGCGATGGCGAGCCGCTGGCGCTGACCGCCGGAGAGCGTCAGCCCGCGCTCGCCGACCATCGTGTCGTAGCCCTTGGGGAGCCGCTCGATGAAGTCAGCCGCCTGCGCGGCAAGCGCGGCGCGCTCGACCTCCTCACGCGTGGCCTCGGGTCGCGCGTACGCGATGTTGTCGTGCACCGTCGCGGAGAACAGGAACGGGTCGTCGTTGACGATCGCCAACGCGCGGCGCAGGCTGGCGGTCTCGACGGAGCGGACGTCGGCTCCGTCGATCGTCACCGCCCCGTGGTCGACGTCGTACAGGCGGGGGAGCAGGGACACGAGCGCGGTCTTCCCCGAGCCCATCGCGCCGACGAGCGCGTAGGTCCGGCCCGCCGCGAGATCGAGGTCGATGTTGCTGAGCGCCGGATGGGGTGCACCGGCAAACGTCAGGCTCACATTCTCGAACCGGACGGCGCCCGGCCCGTCCGGCAGCGCCGGCGCGTTGTCCGGCACGACCATCGCCGGCGCCCGGTCGAGGATCTGGAAGATCCGGGCGCCCGAGGCGGTGGCACGCTGCGCCGCGCCGAGCATGTAGCCGAGCGTCCGCATCGGCGAAATGAGCATCAATAGGTACGCGTAGAAGGCGGTGAACGCGCCGACCGTGATCGAACCGTTAATCACCTGGCGGCCCCCGACGAGCAGGATCGCCGCGAGGCCGAGGTTCGGCAGGAAGCTGATGAGTGGCCCGAACACCGCCTGGATGCGCGTCGCGCGCATCTGCTGCACGAACACCCGCTGCACCGAGTGCTGGAAGCGCCGCTGCTGCCGCTCCTCCTGGGCGAATGCCTTGACGACCCGCACGCCGGACACGTTCTCCTCGGCCTCCGCGGTCAGCTCCGCGATCCGCTGCTGGGCCTCCTGAATCGCCGGGCGCGAGCGCTTGCCGTAGCGGAATGCGATCACCACGACGAATGGCGTCGGGGCGAGCGCGAGCAGCGCCAGCGACGGCTGGAGCAGGAACATCGCCACGCCCGCGAGCAGGATCGTCAGCAGCGACTGGCCAATGAAGATGAGGCCGTATCCGAGGAAGAACCGGACGGACTGGAGGTCGACGGTCGCGCGGGACATCAGCTGGCCCGTCTGCTGGCGGTCGAAGAACGCGAGCTCGAGCCGCTGCAGCTGTTCGTAGAGGCTGTTGCGCAGGTCGAGTTCGACACCGAGCGATACCTGACCGGCGACGAGGCGGCGCAGGACGCTGAGCCCGAGTCGCGCGACGCCGGCAACGGCGATCGCGATCGCGAACATCGTCAGGTCGTCGCGGTGATGGAGCCGTACGGCATCGATCGCTCGTCCCGTCAGATACGGGATGAGGACGGTCATCCCCATCGCGCCGGCGGCGAGCGCGAAGGACACGATCACGCCGCGCTTATACGGGCGCAGGAATCTCAGAAGGCGACGGAACGTCAGCATACTTCAGAAAGTGTAGTAACCCACCGGACCCAACTTGCCGATTCAACACGGGGTGACAGCCGCGCCAACCACAGGTTCCCGCAGTTATCCGCCGAGACGTGCGGGTTTCTCCGGAGCAGACACCGGGCTTTTCAGCCGTTCCTACGAGTGAGTTCGCCGTGTCGGTCACCCACCACCTGTAGGAGGCATACGTGTCTATCTCGATCCATCGCCGGCACGACGACGTGCCGGCCTCTGCCGAAACAACCGATGAAGCGCTGGAATTCCGCAAGCAGCTCGCGGTTCGCCTGCACAGCATGGACGACAACTGCCTGCAGTCGCTCGTCGACGGGCTCAAAGCGGCCGTCGACGGTGATCTGACAAAGGAAGCGATCCCGGTCACCAAGCCGATGGACATGAAGACCGATGACCCCGGGCTCACCGAGCTCTCGAGCATCTTCAACTCGATGCTGGGAAAGGCACAAGCCGCACTTGAGGGCTACAACGCCCTGTGCGCGCAGCTCCGTGCGGCACTCGGCGAGCAGTCGTGCCTCGGACCGCTTACAGACCGCCTGCACTCCCTTTCAGACCACTGCCTGGCCGGCCTCAACGACGGTCTGGCGGCATCCGCCAAGGGCGATCTCACCGTCGAGGCCATCCCCGTCACCACTCCGGTGACGGCGGCGTCCGGCGCCGCCATCGGCGAGCTCGGGGACGTGTTCAACCACATGCTCAGCCAGGCCCAGGGCGGACTTGAGTCCTACAACGTCATGCGCGGCGAGCTGGCGGCGATGATCCGTCAGATCCAGAGCACCGCCGCCGCAGTCGCCGACTCCTCGCAGAACATGTCGGCGGCCTCCCAGCAGACCGGCGCCGCAATCGAGCAGATCGCTCAGGCCACCGGCAGCGTCGCCGCCGGCGCTGAGAAGCAGATGGGCATGGTCCACGACGCGCGGGGAGTCGCCACCGAGGCCGTTGAGCTCTCGGGCAAGGCCCGCGAGGTCGCCGCCGAGGGCGTCGCCCTCACCGGCGAGATCGGCGCGATCGCTGACCAGACGAACCTCCTGGCGCTCAACGCCGCGATCGAAGCGGCGCGGGCCGGCGACCAGGGCCGTGGCTTTGCGGTCGTCGCCGAGGAGGTCCGCAAGCTCGCTGAGTCGGCGTCCAAGGCCGCCAACAAGACGCGTGAGTCGTTCGACGGTCTGAGCGGCAGCGTCGAGGAGGTCGGCGACTGCATCGCGCGGATCAACGAGGCGGTCGAGCACGTCGCCACCGTCGCCGACGACACGAGCGCGGCGACCGAGGAGGTCTCCGCCTCAGCCGAGGAGTCGGCAGCGACCTCACAGCACATCGCGAGCTCGAGCGAGGAACTCGCGAACACTGCGCGCGAGCTCGAGTCGCTCGCCGAAAAGTTCAAGGTCTAAGGAGGACCGCAATGAGCACGACCACCCTCGACTCCACGTCCGCGCGTGAGGCTCGCGACGAGCGTCAGCTCGTGGTGTTCGCCCTCCACGACGAGCACTACGCGCTGCCGATCACGTCCGTCCGGGAGATCATCCGGTTCACCCCGCCGAAGGCCAAGGGCGCGGCGAGCGGCATGATCCAGGGCATGATCAGCCTCCGCGGCCGGGTGCTCCCGGTGGCGGACCTGAGCAGCCGCCTGGGTCGGTCATTGGAGGTCCACGACGGGACCAAGATCCTTGTCGTCGAACTTGGCACCGGGGCGATTGGACTGATCGTCGACGCGGTCGAAGAGGTCCTACTCGTCTCGGCCGACGCAATCGAGCCGATGCCTGTGTCCGAAGGCGGCTTCGGCGATGAGATCGCCAAGGTCGGAGATCGGCTCATCACACTGCTCGACGCAGAGCGAGCCTTGGGCGGCGCCCTCACCGGTCCGTAGACGCGCTGCCCAACCGCCGGCGTGCACGCTTCACGGCGTGCACGCCGGCAGCGCGCTTCTCAGCTGTACGCCGCGGGTTGCACCGTACGGTTCCTGGTTGCCGGTCATGTGGCTTCCGTCATATGATCCGCCGCTCCGCGGCCGGGCTGTGCTGGCCGCCTGAAGGCAGCGGCGAGGAGAGGCGACCGAGAGTTGGATGTCGTTCTGAGGTTCGGCTATGCGCCGCTCCGCGGATTCATCGCCACGATCGGCGCGATGGTGCTGCTGTTCCGGCGCACGGTTCTCGCCGCGCTGACGCCGCCCTATAACTACGGGCCCGAGCTCGTCGACCAGTTCCTGTTCGCGCTGCGACTGGGCTGGTTCCCGATGATCCTGGCCTCGCTCGCCTTTACCTACGGGCCGGCCGGGATCGAGGTCGGAAACTTCCTCAATCTGCTCGGCGCGCTCGACCGGCTGGGCGGTCTGTTCGTGATCATCGTGATGCGGGAGTTCGCGCCACTCGTGTGCGCGATCGTGATGGCCGGCGTCGCGGGGACGGCGATGACCGCCGACCTGGGGGCCCGCAAGATCCGTGAGGAACTCGACGCCCTGATGGTGCTCGGCGTCGACCCGATCAAGAGCCTCGTCGTTCCGCGGTTCCTGTCGCTGATGTTGCTGACGCCGCTGTTCTCGATCTACGCACTCCTGTTCGGGACGCTCGGCGGCGTGCTCGTCACGATTTCCAACGGCGCCCAGATCGGCCCGTTCTTCTCGACCTTCTTTGCGCAGGCGACGACCGCCGAGTTCGTCGCCATGTTCGTCAAGTCCTCGATCTTCGGCGCGATGATCGCGATCGTCTGCTGTTACAAGGGGCTCTCTGCGTCCGGCGGGGCGGAGGGGGTGGGCCGCGCGGTCAACCAGGCGGTCGTGATCGCGTTCCTCGGCATCGGCTCGATCGACTACGTCTTCACCCAGACGTTGCTCGCCACCCACCCGGCCCTCAACACGCCGCGATGAATACCCTGTCCCGACCCTACGCGGCGCTGATCGCCTTTGGCGAAGCGACGAAGTTCTGCGTCCGGATCGTCGTCAAGGTGTTCAACGGCCGAGTGCTCGGGTTCATCGGGGAGACCGTCCGCCAGGCCGGGATCTTGATCACCGGGTCGGCGGTGATCGTGCTCGGCCTCGTGTTCATCCTCGGGCTCCAGTGCGGCATCGAGGGCGCCTATGCCGCACGCACCGTCGGCGCCACGTCCTCGACCGGCGCAATCACCGCCCTATGCGACCTCCGGGAGGTGATCCCGTACGCCTTCGGGTACATGATGGCGGCGAAGGTGGGCACCGGATTCGTCGCCGAGATCGGGTCGATGCGGATCTCCGACGAGATCGACGCGCTCGAGGTCATGGGGTTCGACTCGATCCTCTACCTCGGCTCGACCCGCCTGCTCGGGTCGTGGATCGTGCTCCCGTTCCTGTACGCGCTCGCGGTGCTCGTCGGGTTCGCTGCCTCCTACCTGGCTGACGTGGTCCAACTCGGCCAGGTCTCCAAGGGGGGCTACTTACAGCTGTTCTGGCAATTTCAGTCGCCCCAGGACTTCGTGTTCGCATTCATCAAATGCATCGCGATGTCGACGTTCATCGTCCTCGTGTGCATCTACTACGGCTACCACGTGAGTGGCGGCCCGGTCGGCGTCGGCAAGGCGACAGCCCAATCGATGGTCGCGAACATCATCGGGATCCATCTCATCGGGATGGTCGGGACGGCGCTGTTCTGGGGCGGAAACGCGAGAGCACCGATCGGCGGATGACCAGCGTCGCGCGCGTGACCTCGCTGCTGGCGCTCGGCCTCGCGGCCGTGGTCGTCGTCGTCCTGCTTCTCACCGGCGGCTCGAGCTATGTCCTCCACGTCCAGTTCTCAGACGCTGGGCAGCTCGTCCGCGGTGACCTCGTCACCGTCGCCGGACATCAGGTCGGGTCGGTCGGCCAGATCAAGCTGTCCGACAACGGGCTCGCCGACATTCAGCTCAACATCTCCGACAGCAGCATCACGCCGGTCCACGCGGACTCGATCGCGCGGATCGGCCAGCTCAGCCTCACCGGCGTGGCCAACCGGTTCGTCGGGCTCGAGCTGTCCGGCTCGGGCAAGGCGATCGACAGCGGCGGCACCCTGCCGTTCACCCAGTCCCGGGGGATCGTCGATTTCGACGCCTTCCTCGACGCCCTGACGCCGCGGGTCCGCGCATCGATCAACAAGATCCTCAAGACCGGCGCCTACATCGTCCACCGGCCGACCGCTGCGCAGCTCAACCGCGCCTCGATCTACTTCAACCCCGCGCTCAGCCAGCTCACCCAGCTGAGCGCGGAGGTCGTCGCGGACCGCTTCGCGCTCGACCGACTCATCTCCTCGACCTCGCAGGTCGCGGGCGCGCTCGCGGCGCACAGCGGTGACCTCGGCGGCGCCGTCACGAACACGGCCGCCGTGCTGCGCGAAGTCGCCTCGCAACGCTCGGCGCTTCAGGACACGCTCGTGCGGGCACCCGGGGTCCTGCGCCAGAGCACCGCCGTCCTTGCCGACGTCAACTACACGCTGACGTTCGTCGATCCGGCACTGCGGGCGCTCCAGCCGGTGGCGCCACTACTCGCCACGTTGCTTCAGAAGGTGGTCCCGGTCGCGCAGAACACGATTCCGACGATCGCCGGCGTTCAGGCGCTCGTCGCGCCCGCCGAGGCGGCTCTGCGCCCGATTCCGGCGATCGAGAAGCAGGCAACGCCTGCCGTCCGCTCGCTCACGACGGCGCTCACCGAGCTCACCCCGGTCCTCGCCGGGCTGCGGCCGTACACGCCCGACGTCGTGGCTGGCTTCTTCAACGGCGTGGGTGGGGCGAGCGGAGGTGCCTATGACGCCAACGGTCACTACCTCCGGTCCGAACTCTCCATCCAGGGCGGGGGCGCCTCGCTCGACGGCATGCTCAGCATCATCGGCCCGCTCACCGGAACGCTCGGCCCGCTGGGCGGTGGCCGCAGCCGATTGCTCGCACCTTGCCCGGGCGGCGGAGGGCCACCAGCCCCCGACGGGTCGAACCCATGGAACAACCCGGACCTCCTGCCCGGGACCGGCAACCTCTGTAACCCGGCGAACAACCAGCGACCATGAGACGTGTCGGCCTCATCGTGGTCGTGCTCGCGCTCGCCGGAGTCGGCGCCGCGATTGCCGGAAGCCGGGCCGAGGGCAACTCCTCGTCGCGCTTCGACGTGATCTTCGATGACGCGCGGGGGTTGATCGGCGGCCAGCTCGTGAAGGTCGCCGGCGCGCGCGCCGGGACGATCGAGAACGTCACCGTCACGCCCCGGTTCAAGGCGCGGGTCGAGGCGACGATCGACAGCCGGTTCGTGCCGTTCCACCAGGACGCGACCTGCACGATCCGCCCAGAAGGTCTGATCGCCGAGAACTACATCGACTGCGATCCGGGCACCGCTGACAGCCCGGTGCTGCGGTCGGTCGGCGGGCAGCCGCCAACCGTTCCGGTCACCCACACGACCGAGCCCGTCAGCCTGCTCGACCTGTTCAACATCTTCAACGCACCGACCCGGGAGCGCTTCACGCTGCTCGTCAACGAGCTCGGGATCGGGACCGCCGGACGCGGCCAGGACATCAATGACATCCTGCGCCGCGCCAATCCCACCCTCGCGCTCGCCCGCCGGGTGATCGGGATCCTCGCTCGCCAGAAGGCCCAGCTCGCGACGATCGTCGATTCGACGAGCACGATCGCAGCCGAGGGCGCCAGCCACACCGCCAATCTCCAGCGGTTCCTCGACAGCGCGGCGGCACTCACGAGCATCACCGCGAGCCACAGTTCGAACATCAGCCGCTCGATTCAGCTGCTGCCCGGGCTGCTCGCCGCGACTCAGCCGGCCCTCCAGCAGCTCGACGTCGTGGCCAAGGACGGGACGCCGCTCGTCCAGCAGCTCGGGGCGGCGGCCCCGGCGCTCAGCCGCGTGCAGCACGACCTCGTGCCGTTCGCGGCGGCCGCTACGCCGGCCCTCGCCTCGCTGTCGACGACACTCAAGATCGGGACGTCCGCGCTGCGGAACGTGACCCCGCTCGTGACGACGGTCCGGAAGTACACCGAGGCCTCGCTGCCCAACACGAAGCTGTTCGCCACGCTCGCGTCGAATCTCCAACAGCACGGCTTCGTCGAGAACTTCCTGTCGGTCACGTACTACATCACGGCTGCGCTCGCGCGCTTCGATGGGAACTCGCATCTGCTCTCGATCCTGCTCATCGGTCCCAACAACGGCCTGTGCGGGACGTTTGCGACGACGCCGGTGGCTGGGTGTTCGGCGCACTATGGGTCGCAGCCGGCGTTCAAGCCGGTGAAGGCGTCCGCTGATGCGCCCCGACGGGCTCCGGAAGCGCGTGCGTGCGCCGAAGCCGTGCGGTGTACCACCCGAGGGGCGCCTCAGCGGACGCCTTCACCGCAGGGCGCCAGCCCGGGACCGACGAGCCTCAACTCAACGCCGGCTTCGCCAAGCGCGGGGCCCGCTTCGGGAGCCACTCCGCGGCCGCCGTCTGGGACGTCGGCGTCCGGGGCGCCGTCTCTTGTCTGGGACCTCGACGTCTGGGACCTCGACGACGGGCACGCCGTCGTCTGGGACGGCCACGACCGGTAACTCCGGTGGGACGCAGTCGGCGTCCCAGTCTCTGCAGAGCCTCGTCCAGTACCTGCTCAAATGAGACAGTCGCGGTTCGCCTTCAGGGAGATCTTTGACAACCCGATCCTCGTCGGGACGATCACCATCCTGGTGGCCATCGTTGCGGTGTACCTGTCGTACATCGCGGAGAACGGACTGCCGTTCGTGCCGACGTACAACATCAACGTTGACGTCGCCAACGCCTCGGAGCTGGTGAAGAACGCCGATGTGCGGATCGGTGGCGCGCGGGTGGGACAGGTGCTGACGATCACGCCCGAGCCGGCCAGCAAGCGCTACCCACATCCCTACGCGCAGCTCGGACTCTCGCTCCAACGCAGCCTCCAGCCGCTGCCGCTCGACACCCAGTACCAGATCCGTCTCGCGTCGGTGCTCGGCGGCAAGTACCTCGAGCTGTTCCCGGGCAGGGCCACCGGACACGGGCTGCCGGACGGCGGGACGTTCCCGATCTCGACGAATCCGCGCCTGGATCACAACCGGCCGTTCGTCGACCTGGACACGGCGTTCGCCACCTTTGGGCCCAAGACGCAGCGCGGGCTGCGGCTCGTGATCGGCCAGCTCGGTGATGCCGTGGCCGGGCGGGGCACGCAAATCAACGACGCGATCTACTCCACGAACGGGCTCCTCCCGCCGCTGCAAAGCCTGCTCGCGCTGCTCGCCTCGCCGAGTACGCACCTGAGCCAGTTCGTCAGCGGTCTGGCGGCGACGACCGGTGCGCTCGCTCCCGTGATGCCGACGCTGTCCTCGTTGCTCACCAACGCGGCGACGACCTTCGACGCGCTCACGAATTCGAACCTTGGCGCGGCGATCGACCAGGCGCCGCCGACCGAGCAGGTCGCGACGACCGTGCTCACGAACGCGCTGCCGGTGCTCACCGATGCGGCCTCGATCGTCCAGAGCCTCAAGCCGGCGGCAGCGCTGCTGCCGCTCGCGGCGGATCGGCTCGATGCGATTGTCCGCGGCGCGACTCCGGTGTTCAAGCAGGTGCCCGAGCTGTCCACCAATCTGCGCGCCGCCTTCGTCGCGGTCGATGCGCTCGCCAAGGATCCGGCCTCGATCCAGACGTTCAAGGTCCTCGGCTCGACGGACCTCGCGACGCTGGGCTCATCCGCATTCATCGGGCTTGGCGCGATCCTGCGCACCGTCGCCGGAGAGCAGTTGGCGTGCAACGTCACCGGGCTCTGGGTGCGGAACTTCGCGAACTCGCTGAGCGAGGGCGACAACACGGGCTCGTGGTTGCGCTTTGCCCCGATCATCACCACAACGCAGCTGCTCCAGACTGCGAAGCCGTCGCCCGACCTCCATCTCAACTACTACCCCAAGGCCGACCTGACGAACGGGTGCCAGGCCGGCAACGAGGTGTACCGCGGTGGACAGGTGATCGGGGATCCCGGTCACACGTCGACGGTTGTCGATAACACGACCCCCCCGCCGGGCGTGCTCGCCCGGGGCAAGAAGGCGGGGCTCGTCCCATGACCGCGACCGCGACCCGCCCGGCCGGGCCAGGCCCGAACGCGCCGCGCCGCCGCCGTCGCCGTCGCCGCGGCGGCCTGCACCCGCTCGCGGTGGCGATGATCGTGATCCTCGCGACGGTCGCGATCACGTACTACGCGTTCACGCACAGCATCCCGTTCGAGACGCACTTCACGCTGAAAGCGATCGTCAACAACAGCGTCAACGTCCGCTCCGGCTCACCCGTGCGGATCGCCGGGATCGACGTCGGCGCCGTCACCGGCGTCGAGCCGGGCCCGGGCCAGACGACGCAGATCACGTTCACGCTCAACGACAGCGGCCTCCCGGTCCACCGCGACGCGACATTGAGGATCCGAGACCGGTTGTTCCTGGAGGGCGGCTACTACCTCGAGCTCAACCCGGGAACCCCGAGCGCCCCGATCGCCAGGGACGGGTTTGAGATCCCGGAGTCCCAGACGAGCACGCCGGTCCAGTTCTACAAGGTCCTCTCGACGTTCGATCTCCCGACGCGGAACAGCCTCCAGAACCTGCTGAACACGATGAACCAGGCGTTCAGTGCGCCGCCCGGGCAGCCCCTGTCCCAGAGCGGCGCAGCCGGCTTCAAGCAGGCGGTGCCGCAGCTGACGCCGACGCTGAAGGATGTCGCGTGGGTGTCGCGGGCGCTCCGCGGAACGCAGCCCGGCGACATCCGCACCCTGCTCACGTCGAGCGCGAACGTGACGAGCACGCTCGCCGGCGTCTCGCCCCAGCTCGTCGATCTCGTGCACAGCCTGAACGTCACTTCGACCGCCCTGGCCGCCACCGACGGCAACCTCGGGCGAACGATCGTCGGCCTCGACGAGGTGCTGAAGGTCGCGCCGGCAACGCTCGCCGCGATCGACCGATCGTTGCCTGCCGTGGTCAACCTGTCGAAGGCGCTGACGCCGGCCCTCAAGGTCTCACCGCCGCTCCTCATCCAGATCACGCGGTCGGTCGAGCAGCTCGGCACGATCGTCACCCCGCCGGAGCGCCAGCGCTTCCTCGCCGCGCTGAACGCGACCTTCGTGGAGTTCCCGACGGTTCAGCGCGAGCTGATGTCGGTGTTCCCGATCACCAAGCAGGTCAGCGACTGCCTGCACACGCATGTGACCCCGATTCTCAAGAGCCAGGTCCCCGACGGGTCGCTATCGACCGGCCGGCCCGTCTGGCAGGACTTCGCCCACTTCCTGCCCGGCGTCGCCGGTGCGAGCGCGAGCTTCGACGGCAACGGCCCGTACACGCGCGTGCTCGCCGGCGCCGGAACGGAATCGGTCACCGGTGGGATCCTCGGCAACCTTCCGTTGGTCGGCCCGTTGGTCGGCCCGCTGCTCGGCCCGATCGTCGGCACGGCGCCCCCCGGAGGTGGCTCGCTGCTCGGCGCCCGTCCCGCCTGGCTCGGCGATCTCAGCTCCGCGGCCTTCCATCCCGAGGTTCCCTGCGCGTCACAGCCGGTCCCGAGTCTCGCCTCTCCGGCGGCCGCCACTGACTTCAACAGCACGCGGACCCCGCCGGCGAAGATCCTCGCCCGGCGCGACCTCATCCGGCTCGCCTCGACTGCGGGGAGCAAGCGATGAAGGGGCGGACCGCGCTCCAGGTTCGGCGCTACGGCCGGTCGGTACTGATTCTGCTCGGGCTGATGGTCGTCGGCACCGCGGCCGCGTTCTACATCCTGCATGAGCAGCGGCTGCCCAACCCGTTCCAGAGCTTCTACTCGGTCAACGCCGAGTTCCCCAGCGCCGCGGCGGTCGTTCCCGGGCTCGGTGAGCCGGTCAATGTCGCGGGCGTTCACGTCGGTCAGATCTCCGGGACCTCGCTGCAGAGCGGCGTCGGGGTGATCCACATGCAGGTCGATCCGCACAAGCTGCCGCGGATCTACCGCAACGCCCACGCCGATCTCGTTCCGAACACGCCCCTGATGGACATGCAGGTCAACATCTGGCCGGGCAGTCCGTCGTCCGGCGTGCTGCCGCACGGCGGGACGATCCCGGTGGGTGAGACGCTCTCGCCGGTCAACGCCGACGAGCTGCTCAGCGCGCTCGACGGTGACACGCGGACCTGGTTCACGAGTCTCGTGTCCGCGCTCAACGAGGGCACATCCGGGCGCGGGCGCGACATTCGGGCCCTGCTGCGGAACCTTGGTCCGACCTCCGAGCAACTGCGCCAGGTCGGCGATCTGCTCGCAGCGCGCCGCAATGAGCTCGCCTTGCTCGTCCACAACCTCGGCGTGCTGAGCAAGGCGGCGAGCGCCAAGGACACGCAGATCGCCCAGGTCGTCCGGGCCGGCGACACGACCGTTCACGCGCTGGCCAGTCAGGACGTTGCGCTTCAGACCTCGGTCAACCGGCTTCCGAGCACGCTCGCGACGACGCGGACGACGCTCGTTGACACGGCAGCGTTCGCCAACGCGCTCTCGCCGACCGCGAACGCGCTCGTCCCGATCGCACGCCGCCTGCCGCAGACGCTGAAGGACACGAACGTCCTCTTCCAGGGCGCTTTGCTGCTCCCGCTCGGCCAGATCAAGCCGTTCGTCGACGCCGTGACGCCACTCACCACGCAGCTCCCGCCGCTCGAGTCGGCCCTGAAGCAGGCGACCCCACCCCTGATCAACTCGTTCAAGGTGCTCGCCTACGTCACGAATGAGCTCGCGTATCGTCCCGGCGGCAAGAACCCCGGCTTCCTGTACTGGGTCGCGTGGTTCGCCCACAACGCCAACTCGTTCATCTCGAACTCGGACGCGAACGGGCCGGTGTGGCGCTCTCTCCTCCTATCGACCTGCTCCATCCTCAAGGCGAATGCCTTCGGGCCGGTGATCGAAACGCTTCTCGGGACGAACTTCGGATGCACATGATCGGCGAACCGAATCACGAGATGGGGGAGACCCACTAGTGGTCACCCAGGCACCGAAACGCTCGGCTGTCGCCGCCGCGATTGCATTCACGCTTTCGTGCATCGGGCTGATGATCTTCGTGTGGACTCAGTTCGGCGGGACCATCCCGTTCAGCCCCCAGGGCTACCGGATCAATGCGCTGTTCAAGGAGACCGGGTTGCTCGTCCCGAACGCCGACGTCCGGATCTCCGGGGTGAACGTCGGCAAGGTGACCGCGGTCCAGGCACGTGGCGTCAACTCGTACGTGACGATGAATCTCGAGCGGGCCTACGCCCCGATCCCGGTCGACACGCGCGCCGTGCTGCGCCAGAAGACGCTGCTCGGCGAGGCCTACATCGAGCTGTCCGCCGGGACCGGCTCGGGTCCGAAATTCCCCGACGGCGGGACGATCCCCACCACCCAGATTCAGCCGACCCAGGCGCTCGACCAGGTCCTCGGCTCCTTCGATAGACCCACCCAGCGTGACCTTCAGGCGCTGCTGTCCGGCACCGCCGTGGCCCTCGCCGGTCGCGGCCAGAACCTCAACAATGCGATTGGCAACCTCGATCCGGCCGTCACCCAGCTCTCCGCGCTCGTGGGCGCCCTCAACGAGCAGCAGTCGAACATCCGCGGTGTCATCAACAACGGCGCGATCGTGCTCACCACCCTCGGCGACCGCTCATCCGATCTCCAGAGCCTGATCACAGCCGGCAACCAGGTGTTCGGCGCCACCGCTGCCGAGAACACGTCGCTGACCGCCACCGTCAACGCGCTCGTCCCGTTCGATGTCCAGCTGCGCACGACCCTGAACGCGTTGAACACGACGCTCGGGATCGCGAAGCCGACCCTCGCCGTGCTCCGGCCCGTCGCGCCCCTGCTCACTCCGGCGCTCAGCGCGCTGATCGCGCTTTCCGGCCCGGCGACCGCGCTGCTCCGGGAGGCGCCCGGGCTGTTTGATGCGGCCAACGCAGCGCTGCCGGCGATCACGCGCTTCAGCGAGGCGTTCAAGCCCGCGGTCAACGTGCTGCTGCCCGCAGCGCAACAACTCGTCCCGATCATCTCGTTCATGGCGCAGTACCGGCAAGAGCTCGTCGCCGCGATGGGGAACCTCGCCGCTGACCTTCAGGCCACGGCGCCCGCCTCGACCACCAGCGGCTCCGCCCACTACCTGCGCGCCGCTTCGGTCCTCGGCCCTGAATCGATCTACGGCCAGACGGTCCGCGAGCCGCAGAACCGCAACAACGCCTACTTCTCACCCGGCGAGCTCGCCAACGTCGGCTCCGGCGGGCTGCTCTCGGCGAGCTGCGCCAACACCGGCAACGTCTCCCAGGTGCCGCTTCCGCACACCAACGTGCGCTGCCGGGTCCAGCCGCCGTTCAACTGGGGCAACGGGATCCTCACCGCGTACTTCCCGCGCGTGAGGGCTGCCAAGAAGTAGGGCAAGGCGCTCAGAGCGCGTGCTGCAGCGCGCTGAGCAGCGCAACGCCCGCGACCGTGACGAGCACGAACCCGGTCGTCAGTGTCGCCATGACCGCAAAGCTCATGCGGCGCCCCCAGCGCCCAAAGCGCGTGCGCGCGACGAGCGCTCCGGCGGACAGCCGGGCCTCGAGCGACGCGTGACGCTGCGACAGGGCGGCCTCGCCGACGCGGCGCTCCCATAGCGTGGTCATCCGGGTGGCCTCACGCCGCGCTGCCAGCCGGTACCACGGCAGCCGCCGGCCGCGGCGGTGCCAGTAGGCGAGCGACTCGACCCCGTCGCCCAGCTCCGGCGGCGCGAGGAGCTGGCGTACGAGATGGTCATCTGTCGGTTGGGGAGTGCGCATCACCTTCATCAACACCGAAGGATAGGCGGGGTTGCGCGGCGTGAGTCCGGGGCCGCGGTCCGAGGTCGACGAACGGCGCATCGATGGGCGCCCGGGGGCCTGACCGTCTGAACCCAAGGGGAATCATTCGCCAAACCTCGCCAGCCGATCGGCTTGGGGCGCGAAATTCCCGCTCACGGTGCATTTTGCGCCCGAACCCACGCGGCTAACCCGTTCTGGCGAATTATTCCCCTTGGGTTTCCCCGGCTCCGGCGGCAACGTCCCACCCCCTTCTCGATGCCAATCACGCCGGTCGGACCCAGCGGCCCCGGACGCCCAACCGCCGCCCGCCCAACCGCCGCCGCCAACCGCCGCCCGCCCAACCGCCGCCCCCCAAACGCCCTCAGCCCAACGCCGGCTACCGCACCGCCGGGCCAAGCCGCGCGACCATGTACGCGCTGAGCATGACCTTGCTCTCGGCGAGCACCCGTTCGTCACCCGCGGCATCTCGGCGGAACGCCTCCCGGAGCAGCCCGTCGCCGGCGAGCACGACCATCGCGGCGCAGGTCGCGCGGTCCTCGTCCGAGGCAGCGGGCCAGTGCACGGCGAGGATCCGTTCGATCGAACGGGCGATCGCGCTCCGGGTCGGCCGGGTGGCGTCTCGGACCTCCTCGGTGCGCAGCCCGCCGTACCAGAGGGCGAGGAACCCGGGTCGAGCGCGGAATCCCGCCGCGAGCGCGTCGAGGACGACCGCGCCGGGGTCGGGGAGGGGATCGAGTTCGTCGACGTCGGCGGCGGCGGCGACGAGGTCCTCGAAGTCGCTCCAATAGCTGACCGCGAGCGCCTGGACGATCGCCTCCTTGTCCGGGAAGTAGCGGTACACCGAGCCGACCGGGACCCCGGCGAGCCGGGCGATCCGGTTGGTCGTGAACGCGTCCGCACCTTCGGTGAGGAGCAGCTCGTCGGCGGCATCGAGCACACGGCGCAGACGCTCACGGCTCCGCGCCTGCATCGGAACGTTGCGCAGCGGGGGGGTGAAGGGTTCGTCAGCCACCGCAACACGCTCACACTTGAAAGTGAGCTTAAACTCATGTTAGCGTGAAGAGGGTGGAATTGGCAAGTGAGCGGGAGCGGGTCGCCGAGGCGTGTCGGCGGCTGGCTGCCGAGGGACTCGTACTCGGGACCTCGGGCAATGTGTCCGAGCGCGCCGGCGAGCGGATCGCGATCACGCCCACCGGCGGTCGCCTCGCCGAGCTCACCGCCGCCGAGATCGGTGTCGTCGACCGCCATGGTGCGCACGTCGAGGGAGAGCTGGCGGCGACCTCGGAGCTCGCCCTGCATCTCGCGATCTACGAGCGCTACGACGCCGGCGCGGTCGTCCACGCGCATCCGCCGATCGGAACCGCGCTCGCCTGCGTGATTGATGAGCTCCCGCTCGTCCACTACGGGATGCTCGCATTCGGCGGCTCGGTCCGAGTCGCGCCCTACGCGACGTTCGGTTCAACCGAACTTGCCGACGGCACCGTCGAGGCGCTCGACGGCCGCAATGCCGCACTGATGGCCAGCCACGGGACGGTCAATTTTGCCGCCGACCTCGGCACGGCGGTCGAGAACGCACTGCTGCTCGAGTGGGCGTGCGAGGTCTACTGGCGCGCTTGCGCGATCGGCACCCCGCGCACGCTGGACGCCGGCGAGCAACAGGCGGTCATCGACACCGTCGCCTCGCGTCGCTACGGGACGACGCACAAGGCGGCGCCGTGAGCGGCGAGATGCGCGCGGTCGTGCTCGGCGTCCACGTCCTCGACGTGCTCGTCCGTCCGGTGGAGGCGATCCCCGAGGGTCAGGGCGGCCAGCTCGTCGAAGAGATCCGGATGACCGCGGCGGGCACCGCCGGCGGCACCGCGATCACGCTCGCCAAGCTCGGCGCCGCCGTCCAGAGCGCAGGCGCGGTCGGGACCGACGCGCTCGGCGACGCGCTGATCGCGCTGCTCACCGCCGGCGGGCGTCGACACGAGCCTGCTGCACCGCCGCAACGACGTCCAGACCTCGGCGAGCGTGCTCCCGATCCGGCCGGATGGCTCGCGCCCGGCGTTCCACGTCGTCGGCGCCAACGGGACGCTGAGCGCCGCCGACGCGCCGTACGACGCGATCGCGCAGGCAACCCATCTCCATCTCGGCGCCCCCGAATTCATGGGTGGGGTGCAGGCGGCCGAGATCCTCTCATTCGCGCAAGAGCGCGGCATCGTGACGAGCGCCGACCTGCTCGCCCCCGGTGAACAGGCGGCGGCGATCCGCGACTGGATCGCGCCGGCCTTCCCGCACCTTGACTACCTGCTCCCCAATGACGAGCAGGTGCTCGGTCTCACCGGCGCCGAGGACCCAGAGGCGGGCGCCCGCGCCCTGATCGCGCAGGGCGTCGGTTGCGTTGCGGTCACCCGCGGCGCCGACGGCGCGCTCGTCGTCGACGCCGCGAGCACGGCACACGTTCCGGCCTTCCGCGTGAACGTGGTCGACACCACCGGCTGCGGCGATGCCTTCTCCGCCGGCTTCCTCCGCGGCCGCTCGCTCGGCCGCGACCTTCGTCGGTCCGCGGTGTTTGGGTGCGCAGCGGCGGCACACGTCGCGCAGGGGCTCGGGTCGGACTACGGAGCGTTCGATCTCGACGACCTGACGAGCTTCATGACCCAGACACCGACCTTGGAACCCCCCGATGCCCACTGACACCGACAGGACCACCCGACGTCGCTTTATTGCCGGGGGGGTTGCCGCCGGCGCAGCCGCGGCTGTGCCCGCCGCTGCCGAGGCGAAGAACCCCAAGCACACCACTAGGCACCGCACGATCAAAACCCGCACCGCTGACGTCGTCGTCATCGGCGGTGGCTTCGCCGGGCTGACCGCGGCTCGGCGCCTCACGCAGAAGCACACGTCGGTGATCGTGCTCGAGGCGCGTGACCGCGTCGGTGGTCGCGTGTGGAACCACAACCTCGGCGGCGGCGTTGTCTCCGAGCGTGGTGGGACGTTCGTCGGGCCCACGCAGGACCGGGTGCTCGCGCTCGCCAAGGAGTTCGGCATCGGCACGTTCGGTGTGTATGACACCGGCGACGATCTGTACATCAACGGGAGCACCCGGCTGCGGTACGCCGACACGAACCCGCTCACCGGCAACGCTCCACCGGACCCGCTCGCGCTGCCGAACCTCGCGACGGTCATCAGCAACCTTGACGAGATGTCGAAGTCGGTGCCCGTCGGCGCGCCGTGGACGGCGGCGAAGGCACGCGAGTGGGACGGCCAGACGCTCGAGAGCTGGATCAATTCCCAGGTCGTGGTCACCCCGCAGTTCAAGGCCCTGCTCCCGGTCGCGACCCGGCCGATCTTCGGCGCCGAGCCGCGGGAGCTCTCGCTCCTGTTCGTCCTCTTCTATGTCGCCTCCTCGGGCAATGCGCACAACCCGGGGACGTTTGAGCGGAACTTCAACACCCGTGGCGGCGCGCAGCAGTCCCGCTTCATCGGGGGCTCGCAGCGGATCGCCCTGCTTGCGGCCCACCACCTCGGCAAGCGCGTCGTCCTGTCATCGCCAGTGCGGACGATCGAGCAGCACAAGGGCACCGTCACCGTGCATTCCGACCGCCTGATCGTCAGGGCGAAGCACGCGATTGTCGCCATGTCGCCGGTGCTCGCCGGCCGGATCCACTACGCCTCCGGGCTGCCGTCCGGCCGACATCAGCTGACCGATCGCTTTCCCCAGGGCACGCTGACGAAGGTCGCCGCCGTCTACGACACCCCGTTCTGGCGTGCTGAGGGCATGACTGGCCAGGCGCTCTCAACCGCCGGCCCGGTGTCGGCGACATTCGATGACTCGCCCCCGAGTGGCAACCCCGGCATCGTGTTCGGATTCGTCGGCGGGGACGAGGCGCGCAAGTACAACGCGAGCTCCGCGGCGTCGCGCCGCGCGGCGGTCCTCAACCAGTACGCCGGGTTCTTCGGCGCCAAGGCGCTGAAGCCGCGTGCCTTCTTCGAGACGATGTGGACCGAGGAGGAGTGGACGCGGGGCTGTCCGGTGGGCATTCCGACCGTGGGCACGCTGTCCGCGCTCGGGCCGCACCTCAAGGCACCCGTCGGCCACATCCACTGGGCCGGAACGGAAACGAGCGACTACTGGAACGGCTACATGGACGGCGCGGTTCGCTCGGGCGAGCGGGCGGCGTCTGAAGTGCTCGCCGCGCTGTAGGGTCCCCGGCAGGGATCCGGCACCAAGGAGGAGAGACGGGCTGATGGCGACTGTTCGTGACGCGACGTTCGACCTGTTCCGTGCCCACGGGATGACGACGATCTTCGGCAACCCGGGCTCGACCGAGCTGCCGATGCTGCGTGACTTCCCGGAGGACTTCACCTACATCCTCGGGCTTCAGGAGCTGGTCGTCGTCGGCATGGCCGACGGCTACGCGCAGGCGACCGGCCGCCCGACGCACGTCAACCTCCACACCGCACCGGGGGTCGGCAACGCCGTCGGCGGGATCTTCAACGCCCAGGCGAACAAGGCACCGCTCGTCATCACCGCCGGCCAACAGGTGCGCGCCCAGGTCTCGATCGAGGCGAACCTGACCAACCGCGACGCCGTCGTCGGCCCTCAGCCGTACGTCAAGTACAGCCACGAGCCGACGCGCGCCCAGGATGTCCCGTACGCGATCGGCCGCGCGATCCATCACGCGTCGCTTCCCCCGCGGGGTCCGGCGTTCGTGTCGATCCCGATGGACGACTGGGGTGTCGAGGCCGATCCGGAGATCGCGCGCCAGGTGCTCGCGCGCACGGTCACCGGCGGTGCCGCACCGGCCGCGGATGCGCTCGCCGCCCTCGCTGACCGACTCACCACGGCGCGCAACCCCGTCTTCATCGCCGGCCCGGACATCGACACGAGCGGCGGTTGGGACGCCGCGATCGTCCTCGCCGAGAAACAGCGTCTGCCCGTGTGGGCGAGCCCGGCGACGGGCGGCAGCCGACTCGGCTTCCCGGAGAACCACCCGAATTTCGTGGGCGTGCTCCCGCCCGCGATCGGCGCGATCGCCGAGACGCTCAAGGAGCACGACCTCGTGTTCGTCGCCGGCTCCTCGGTGTTCCCGTACTACCCGTACATCCCGGGGCCGTTTCTCGCCGAAGGATCGGAACTCGTCGTGCTGACGAGCGATCCGGGTGAGGCGGCACGGGCGCCGATGGGTGACGCGATCGTTGGCGACGTCGGCCGCGGCGCTCGCCGCGCTCGTCGACCTCGTGGGCGAGTCCGACCGTTCCGCACCGTCCGCCCGACCGCCCGCCGGCGACCCGCCGGAGGGGGATCCGATGAGTGGCTCACAGGCGGCCGCCGCGCTCGCCGCGGCCTGGCCCGAGGACGGGATCGCCGTGCTTGAGGCGCCGTCGAGCACGATGGCGATGCGCAACCGCCTGCGGATCGGCCGCCCGGGCAGCTACTACTTCGGCGCCAGCGGCGGGCTCGGCTTCGGCATCAGCGCCGCGGTCGGCGTGCAGCTCGCCCAGCCGGATCGCCCGGTGGTCGCGATTCTCGGCGAGGGCTCGGCCCAGTACGGCATCACCGCGCTGTGGACGGCGGTCGCGTACAAGCTGCCGGTGACGTTCCTCGTGCTCCGCAACGCGGAGTACATGATCCTCAAGTGGTTCGCGATGCTCGAGCAGGTGCAGGGCGCCCCTGGACTCGAGTTGCCAGGGCTCGATGTCGCGGCCGTCGCCCGCGGGTACGGGATGCCCGCCCAGGAGGTCTCGAACGCGGACGAGCTGGAGGCGGTTCTCGGGCAGGAGATCGCGGCGCAGGACGGGCCGCGGCTGGTCCAGGCGCGGGTGGCGTCGGGAATGTGGCTGGAGTAGTCGGCCAGAACGCGCCCGACCGCGCGCCCGACTGGGTGGCCGAAGGCACGCCCGCCAACCTCAAGGCAAGGCTCGTCGCCGCGCTCGGCGAGGAGCAGGTCCACGCCCGGGCGAGCGACCTCATCAAGTATGCGTCGGACGCGAGCCCCTACCGGCTGATCCCTCAGGCGGTCGTCACGCCACGCCACGTCGACGACGTCGTCCGCCTCCTGGCGAGCGCCCGCACGACCCGCACTCCGCTCGTCTTCCGGGCCGGCGGGACGTCGCTCAACGGCCAGTCGCAGTCCGACTCGGTGCTCGTCGACTGCCGGCGTCATTTCAGCCGCATCCGCGTCCGCGAGGGCGGCGCTCGCGTCCAGGTCCAACCGGGCGTGGTCCTCGGTCGCGTCAACCGCCTGCTCGTCCGCCACGGCCGCAAGCTCGGCCCCGACCCGGCGAGCACCGACATCGCCTGCGTCGGCGGCGTTGTCGCGAACAACTCGGGCGGGATGCGCTGTGGTGTCGTCGCCGACTCCTACCAGACCGTCCGCGCGCTGACGCTCGTGCTCGCCAACGGCGCCGTGATCGACACCGCTGCGCCCGATGCCGAGACGCGCTTCGCGGCCGCGGCGCCGGAGCTTGCGAGCGGCCTGCTCGAGCTTCGAGACGAACTGCGCGCCGACGCCACGCTCGCCGAGCGCGTGCGGCGGAAGTTCGAGATCAAGAACACGACCGGCTATCGGCTGTGCGCGTTCCTCGACGCCGACACCCCGCTGGAGATCTTCCGTCGCCTCGTGATCGGCTCGGAGGGAACGCTCGCCTTCGTCGCCGATGCCGAGTTCGAGACGGTGCCGCTCGGGCGTCACACGACGATCGCGCTGATCTTCTTCGAGGACCTTGACGGCGCCGCGGACGCGGTCGGACCGCTCGTCGCCGCCGGCGCCACCGCGACCGAGCTGATGGTCGCCCCGACCTTGATCGCCGCCGCGTACAACATGCCCGGCACCCCGGAGCGCTGGCAGACGCTCCCGCCGACCTCGGCGGCGCTGCTCGTCGAGTTCCGCGCCGAGGAGCCCGCTGCGCTCGATCCGATCGAGCGCGCCGCCATCGACATCCTCGAGGGCCGCCCCGTGATCGATCCGCCGTCGTTCTCCCGGGACGCCGAGCAGATCGAGATGCTGTGGCGGGTGCGCGAGGGCATGCAGGGACTGCTCGCCGCGATCCGCCCGCCCGGCGTCCAGCTGATCATCGAGGACGTGTGCGTGCCGCCGGCCCGGGTCGCCGAGGCGGCGAAGGATCTCCAGGCGCTGCTCACCAAGCACGGCTTCCTGCCGGGGATGGCCGGTCACGCGTCCGCCGGCAACCTCCACTTCCTTCTCACCCCGAACTTCGGTGAGCCCGCGGACCTCGACCGCTACGACGCCTTCATGCACGAGCTCGTCGAGCTGATCGTCGACAAGTACGACGGCAGCCTGAAGGCCGAGCACGGCACCGGGATCAACATGGCCCCGTTCGTCGAGCGGGAGTGGGGGGAGACCGCGACGGCGATGATGTGGCGCGTCAAACAACTCGCGGACCCCCACGGGATCCTCGCCCCCGGCGTGGTGCTCAACCGGGATCCCGGTGTCCACCTACGCAACCTGAAATCGACGCCGGAGATCGAGGACGTCGCGACGAAGTGCATCGAGTGCGGGTTCTGCGAGCCCGTGTGCCCGTCGCGCAATGTGACGACGACGCCGCGCCAGCGGATCGTCCTGCGCCGGGAGATGGCCCGTCAGGCGCCGGGGTCTCCGGTGCTCGCCGCGCTCGAGCAGCAGTTCTCTTACGACGGCGTCGACACGTGCGCCGTCGACGGGTCGTGCATGGAAGCGTGTCCGGTCGCGATTGACACGGGCAAGCTGATCAAGGAGTTCCGGCGCGAGCGCCACGGCGATCGCGAGGAGTGGGCGGGCGCCGAGGTCGCCAAGCGCTACGCCGTCGTCGAGCGTGCCGCCCGCGGCGGTGTCCGCGCCGGCGGCGGCGTTGCTCGCCGCGTGCGCCCGAACCTTCCGGCGGCGGCGCCGGGGCAGCTGCCGTTCACCGTTCGCGAGGGCGCGGCAGCCGTGTACATGCCGTCTTGCATCAACCGCATCTTTGGCAATGCTGCGGGCGCGGACCCGCATCCCACGCTCCCCGAGGCGCTCGTCGCGCTCTCACGCCGGGCCGGGCTACCGCTGTGGATCCCGGATGACGTGACCGGTCACTGCTGCGGGGTGCCGTGGAGCTCGAAGGGGTTCGCCCGCGGTCAGAGCGTGATGGCGGCACGGATCACGGGCGCGCTCCAGCGCTGGTCCGCCGGTGGCTCACTCCCGATCGTCATCGACGCCAGTTCGTGCAGTCACGGGCTGATCACCGAGGTTGCGCCGGACGGCGTCGAGATCCTCGACAGCATCGCCTGGGTCCATGACCATCTGCTCGACCGTCTCGAGGTCCGGCGTCGCCAGGCGCGCGCCGTCGTCCACCCGACGTGCTCGGTCGTGCATCTCGGGCTGGGCGCAAAGCTGACTGCGATCACTGCGCGGTTCACCGACGATGTCGTCGTGCCCGCGGCGAGCGGCTGTTGCGGGATGGCCGGCGACCGCGGCTGGCTGCACCCGGAGTTGCCCGCCTCGGCGCTGCGCGATCTGCAGGACGAGCTTGCCGGGCAGTCATTCGATGTTTGCGTATCCAGTAACCGGACCTGTGAAGCGGCACTGGGACAGGTGACCGGGCGTCAGTATGAGTCATTCGTGATCGCGCTTGAGGAGGCCACGCGAAGATGAAGAGGTTGGCAGGGGTGATGTTGATCGTGGCGGCGGGACTGCTCGTCGCTGCCGGGCCCGCGGGGACCCGGACGACTGTGGCTCGCGCCACCACACCGGTGACGCGGTATTCGATTGTGGGCGGCTGTGACACGCTCGGCACGCCGTCCGGCCGTGTGGGACCGTTCCGCATGCAGGCGACAGCGCTTGGTCAGTACCTGATGTACGCCGGGCCGAACCAGTTCCTCGGGCCCGGCCTGAAGACCACCGCAGGTCCGAGCGACAACACCGTCTGGCGGGTTGACGGTCACTTCACGATCACAAATCTCGTCACCCACGAGCGTGACGCCGTCACGTTCACGCCGGCGAGCGGCTGCGCGACCTACCCGGACGGCGGCGTCGACGCGACGGGCCGGACGTTCACCGGATCGAGTCCCGAGGGCCAGGTGAGCGGCACGATCGACGCCCACACCCACGTGACCGCGTTTGAATTCCTCGGTGGCGACTGGCACTGCGGGCGGCCGTGGCACCCGTTCGGGATCGCGTTCGCGTTGCCGGACTGCGCGCCATACGAGCAGGGCACGAACGGCCTCGTCGAGAGCTTCATCGACTACGGCGCGCCGGTGCATCCGCACGACACACAGGGATGGCCGACGTTCCGCGCCTGGCCGTCCCCGACCGACCTCGCCGAGGAGGGCGACTATTACACCGGCATCAAGCGGGCGTGGATGGCCGGTCTGCGGGTGATGGTGACCCAGCTCGTCGACAACGAGGCGCTGTGCACGCTGATGACGACGCGGCGCAACCCGTGCAACGACATGCAGGCGGTTGAGCTCCAGGCCCGCGATCTCCGCGCGCTCCAGGACTACATCGACGCCCAGTCCGGTGGCCCCGGGAAGGGCTTCTTCCGGATCGTCACCAATCCGTTCCAGGCGCGGCAGGTGATCAACTCGGGCAAGCTCGCGGTCGTCGAGGGGATCGAGGTCTCACACCTGTTCAACTGCGGCGAAACGCTCGGCGTGCCCGACTGCTCGCCGTCCAAGATCGACGCCGGGCTCACCGAGGTCCGCAAGCTCGGCGTCTCGACGTTCTTCCCGATCCACAAGTTCGACAACGCGTTCGGCGGGACGAAGATGGACTCCGGTGAGCTCGGTGTGCTCGTCAATCTCGGTCAGCATCTTGAGAGCGGCCAGTTCTGGGACGTCCAGACGTGCACCGGACCCGAGCACGACTCGACGCAGCTGACGAGTCTGCCCACCGGAGGTCTGACGACGTTGCTGCGTGGCAAGGTCGGCCGAGCGCTCGGTCTGCCGACCGGGATCCTGCCGGTCGGCGGAACCCTGCCGGTGTACCCGCCGGCACCGCACTGCAATGTGCGCGGGCTGACGAGCCTCGGGAGCTACCTGATCAACAAGATGATCCAGGAGCACTTCATCGTCGAGCTCGACCACATGGACGCCAAGACGGCTGATCAGACCCTCTCGATCCTCGAGCAGCACCACTACTCGGGCGTCGTCTCGGCCCACTCGTGGGATTCTCCGGAGGAGAACCCGCGGATCTACAAGCTCGGCGGGTTCATGACTCCGATCGCGGGGGCCTCCCCGCAGTCATTCGTCTCGCAGTGGCAGGCGAGCCGCAAGGTGCGTGATCCGCGCTTCCTGTCCGGGCTCGGGTTCGGCTACGGCGCCGACATGAACGGGCTCGCCGAGGAGAGCCAGCCGACCGGCGCCAATCCGATCACCTACCCGTTCCGCTCCTACGACGGCCAGGTGACGTTCGCCAAGGAGCAGTGGGGCCAGCGCACGTTCAATCTCAACACCGACGGCGTCGCCAACTACGGCATGTTTCCGGACTGGCTCCAGGAGCTCCAGACGCTCGCCGGGCGGCCGATCCTCACCGACATGTTCCACGGCGCCGAGGCGTACCTCCAGATGTGGGAGCGCGCCTACGGCGTTCCGCTCGCCCATTGCGTCGCCCGGACCGGCAGCTTCGGGGCGGGCGGGGTTGGCGCGCTTCATCTCGGCGCGTCCGCTCAGTCGGCGCTGTTCGCTGCGGGCCAGCCGGCGTCGCGTCCGGGCCGCTCGTATCGCTATTGCGTGAGCGGTGGTGGGAGCGCGGCGACCGTGTTCCGCACCTCCGGGCGCACGGGCCTCGTCGTCACGACGGCCCGCGGTTACCGGTCGGGCGGCCGCTACGTCGGTCAGCGCGTGAGCGCCAAGCACACGGTCAAGAACGGCGTCGTGCTCGGTGCGGCTCACCGCGGCGGGTGGCGCTACGTCTCCGGCGTCCGCCGCGGGCGGATCACGTTCGTCGGCGTCGCCGCGCGCGGCTCACGGGCCCAGATCGTCAGCGATGTGCACGCGGCGGGGGTCTCCTGAGCGAGGAGGCCCCATCGCCACCGCCCCCGGCCGGGCTGTGCAACACCTGCGTGCACCAACAGCTCGTGCGCACGACGCGCGGGTCGGTGTTCTCGCTGTGTGGGCGCTCACGCGATGAGCCGGAGCGGTTTCCACGCTACCCGCGGATCCCGGTGCTCCAGTGTCCCGGTTGGCGGTCGTCTCGCGAGACGTGAACCGACCCTCAGAGCGCGTTCACGCGCACTTTTGCCCGCATCGCGGGCGCAACTGCGCGTAGCGAGGACGCCTGCGCCCGGCGGTCCCGCTCTCAGCTCGCGGAAGCGGCCGAGAAGGCGGAGTTGGTCAGCCCGACGAGTGCGGCAAGCCCGGCCGGTCCAGCGAATCCGCCGCCGGCGACGAACACGCTGACGCGGCCTTCCGAACGCTGGCAGGCAACCACGAGCTCGCTCGACGGCGCCGGGGTCTGGCCTGCCACCGTCGGCGGCGACCAGTCGATCTGGCACTGCACCGCTCCGACCGCCTTGACCTCCCGCTCGGGCGTCGCCAGCCCGAGAAACTTGGGGTCCTGCACCGGGCCGATCGTCAATCCGGGCGCGGCGGCGCGGACGGCGATCACGTAGGGGAACTTGGACAGGCCGGCATCGGAGTAGTTGCGAAACGCGCTCGCCGCGCCGCCGTAGGCACGGCTGTATGCAGCCTGCGTCGCCGCGGCCACAGCCGCCTCGTTCTTGCGGTGGGCACTGACGATGCTTGCCTTGGTGCCTCTGGCCGCCATCGCGTCGGCAGCATCCCGGTAGCCATCGAGCGACGCCGGGAGTGAGATCGGCCGGGTGTCGGCTGCGGTCGTGCCCGTCGGTCCGGGCGAGCTCGCGTTCGAAGACGAACTGCTGCTGGACTTGCTGCTCGAGCCGCATGCTCCCAGTCCCAGCCCGGCGGCTAGGGCAACGACGGCGCTCACGATCACGGTCCCGGTGTTCGGTTTCATGGGCAACGGGGGAGGGTGGTGGCCCTCGGCGGCCGCATCATAAGGCCAAGAACGATGGCGCGGTATCTGCCGCAGCCAGCGGGTGGCGAAGCAGTGGCTCACCGGGCTGCCACCACGCGCCCCGTGCCGTGACGGGCAATCACACTGTCGCTCCTCCTAGGTTGCGCAGTGGACTGCCGGCGTTCAGGTGGGCGTTACGTCGAGCATCACCTCACATGCGTCGACCGAGACGCGGGTGCCTGGAGTTTCAGAGGAGTCCATCGCCGCGAGCACTGCGGCGCCGGCCGCCATGTCCTCCGCGGTTTCGAACTGCTGAAGCACAACCGCCGTTCCCTGGTCCGCGTCAAAGAGAACGGCGAGCCGGTTGATGGGAGCCCCGGGCGGCGGTCCGCCCTGCTCCGTGATCCGTGAGACGACCCCCGCGACCTGATCAGCGCTGGCACCGCTGAACCTGACGACCCGTACGTACACGTCGGAGACCTCCTGAGATGTGGGTGTGCGCCGACCCTAACCGTCGGCAGGCTCGGTGGGTGAGCAAATTGCGCTTGGCGTGGGCCCCGCGAGGTCCGTACCCTTCGAGGACGATGCGGACGTTGTACGAGGCAGCGGGCGGCCAGGAGGGCATGTTGCGTCTGGCCCACGCGTGGCACGAGCGCGTGTTGGCCGATGAGGTCGTCAACCACGCGTTCAGTCACGGCTTTGAGCCCGACCACACCGAGCGGCTCGCGGCCTATTGGACGGAGGCGCTCGGCGGCCCGGCGGCCTACTCGAGCCGGTACGGGGACGAGTCGCACGTGGTGCGGCTCCACAGCGGCAACGGCGAGCACAACGAGATGGACCGCCTGGCGATCGCATGCTTCGATCAAGCGCTCGCTGACACCGGCCTCGCCGCGGACACCCGCCTGCGCGACGCCCTCCACAACTATTTCGCGTGGGCGACGACGACCACCATGGCCGTGTACCACGAGTCTGCCGACGACGTGCCGGCCGGAATGCAGATCCCACTGTGGTCCTGGGATGGGCTCGTCGCCCCGGACCGACACTCGTGAAGACGGGGTGGGTCCTGTCGCTCCTCGATCAGACCAGGCGCGGCGACTGAACTCGCGCGATCTGGTTCCGGACCCGGGAACCGCAATGCCGAAGCTCAGCTCCAACCTGCGGTGATGCTCAAACGCTGGCGTTCCACCGCCACCCCTCGGCGGTGAATCAGCAACCTTCGCGCCGGGGGCCTCGCCAATGAATCGCCCTGCACGGCTGGTGGCCTTCACCGGCTCGACCTGGACATCGGTCGAGTTCGCGCACGGATCTGCCGGTTACGGCCGGGTTCGTGCGATGCCTGACCCATGGACGTTTCATCCGTGAGCGCGCTCGGCGGCCTCGCCGCCGCACAGATGCTGTTCGGCGCCACGGCGCAGGCGGCGACCAACGCGGGCCCGTCCGATTCCGGCTCCACCGATGCTTCGGGCTCGAGCTCGTCGGGCGTGGGCGTCGCGGTTCTCCGCCTGGCGCTCAATTCCGAGCGCTCGCTCGTCGACATCCTCGCCTGAGCCTCCCGGCGGTCAACCCGACCTTTTCGGCGACGTGATGTACCAGCCCTTCGGCTGAGGTGCAAACCCTTACGAGGCGCTTAACCGGCCGCGGCCAGGGAAACCGCCGGCGGACGCTGTGGGGTCAAAGGAGGCGGATCTCGAGATCGCCGTGCCGGTCCCTGACCGGATCGTCCAACCCATCCGCACCTCAAGGAGCAGCATGCGATTCCCCACTCATCTCCCAGTCCGGCTGGCCGCGACGGGCGCACTCGCCCTCGCCGGCGCCGGCGCGGCGGTCGCGCCGAACGCCGCCGTGGCCGATCCCGGCGGCGGTCCGGCGGCCAGGCACGTCTACCTTGACGACAACACGAGCGCCGGCAATACCATCGCCGGCTTCACGCGTCATGGCGACGGGTCACTGACGCCGCTGCCCGGATCACCGTTCGCCGCCGGTGGTCTCGGAACCGGGCAGGGCATCCCCTCCCAGGGGGCTGTCGCGCTCGCCCGTCGTGGGCAATTCCTCCTCGCCGTCGATGCTGGGAGCAACGAGATCTCGGTGCTCAGGGTGAAGCGCGACGGCGGGCTCGTCCCCGCCGACGGCGGCCCGGTCTCCTCCGGCGGCGTCGACCCCGTCAGCATCGCGGTCCACCACCACCTCGTGTACGTCGCCAACGCGGGCGCCGGCGGGACGAACGTCGCGGGCTTCCGCCTCACCGACGAGGGTCGACTGATCCGGCTGCCGTGGCTGACGGGGACGCTACCCGCGGGCTCTCAGCCCGGCGACGTGCTGTTCAACCGGACCGGCACGCGACTCGTCGTGACGCTCGTCGCGAGTTCACAGATCGCGAGCTTCTCGGTCGACTGGCAAGGTCAGCTGACCGCCGCTCACGGCTCGCCGTACGCGGCACAGGGACTCGGACCGTTCGGCAGCGAGTTCCGCCCGACCGACCCCAGCCAGCTGTTTGTCTCCAACGCCCACAACGGCACCGGTCTGGGGACCGTCTCAGCGTTCCAGGATGGCCCTGGCGGAGCGCTGCGCTCGATCGGCAGCTCGCCGTTTGCCGACAATCAGACCGCGCCGTGCTGGGTCACGATCAGCCCCGACGGCCGGTACCTCTACGCCGTGAACACCGCCTCGGGAACGATCAGCAGCTACCGGATCGCCCGGGACGGAACGCTCGCGCTGCAGACGAGCAACCCGGTCGGCAATCAGGGTGGACTCGGAGCCGTCGACGCCGGTCTGACGCCGGACGGTGACGTCCTCTACGTCAACGAGAGCCGGATCAACGCGGTCGGCGAGTTCGCGGTGCACGGCGCCACGCTCACCGAGCTGCCCGGCTCACCGGTTGCGTTGCCGGCCGGGGCCACCCCCGCCGGGATCGCGGTGCGCTAAAGCGAGGGCTGATCAGTCTCAGCCGGGGGCCGACAGCTCCCGGCTGAGCTCAGCTCACTGCGGCGGCTGCGGATCGAGGACGATCAGGTTGCTGCCGTCCTGCGCCTGCACGAGCTTCTCGGAGAACAGGCCGCGCTCGGTGATCTGCGCGACGAGTCCGGCCTCGGGAGTCTGCTTCCAGAGCGAGAGCTCGGGAACCTCCGGCGGGAAGCGTTCCGGGAAGGTGTCGCTCAGCGGCTTATCGAGCCAGGGCTGAAGCTCAGCCTTGACGAACAGGAGAGCGATGTCGACAGGCTTGACCGACGTCTTCTGGTGGGGCGTCGGGCAGATCCCGCTGCAGCCGGCGACGGTGTGTCCCGGGGGGAGGATCGCGACGACGTTCTGCACGCCGTCGACGTACTTGAACGTGTAGAGCGCGAGCTCGAGCGCCTCACGCCGGAGCAGGAGCAGACGATCCGGCGATGCCTTCCCCGACGTGATCGAGCAGTTCGAGCTCCCGATCCCGCACAGGTTGTACGCGATCGTATGACCGCCGAGCAGCGACACCTGGCTCGAGGACGGATCGGCGCGCACGGCGACCTGGAGTCCGCTCGGCGAGGCAGCGCTGCCGGTCGTGCCCGTCGCAGCGGCGGACGAGGTGCCGAGGTTGACCACGGTCACGACGTCAAGCTGGTCGACCGAGGACATGCGATAGAGCGGCGCGAGGTGATCGGCGATCTCCCGCGCCCCGAGGGTGCCGCTGTCCGGCGGGGACCACGAGGACCATTTCGCCTCGGTGGTGCCGCGGCCGCTCCCGCCGATGATCACGACGAGCGCGACGGCGATGGCTCCGATTGCGATCCCGACGAGCGCCGCAATCGCGGCGCGAAAGCGGTGAGCGGGAACGTTCTCGCTCATACGCGCGGCCAGGTGCTGTCGTCCATCAGGTTGATCTCTGGCCGCTTCAATCCGACGCTGTTGAGCATCTCGACGACCTCGTCGCCGTGCATCTCCTTGCGCTCGATGAGGATGTCAGCGATGCGCTCGACGGAGTCCCGGTTGGTCGCCATCAGCGCATACGCGTTCACGTACGCCTGACCGATGATCTGGGCCGCGGCGCGCCGCTTGGAGGGGTCGCCGAGCACCGAGTTGATCGGGTCGGGCATCATCGGCATGCCGCCGCTCGCGCGGTTCATGATCGACATGCCGATCCGCTCGAGCCGCTTGAGCACGTCAGCGGCGTCGTCCTCGACGTCGAGCGAGCCGTCGAGGTGGACGGCATCGGGACCCATCGCCCACATGCCGACCATCGCCGCGGCCGTCGCGGTCGCGCTCTGGACGTCGCCGCTCACGCCCTGGCTGTTCTCGCCGTAGAACACGTGCTCGGCGGCCATCGCCCCGAGGGTCATGATCAGGCTGCCCATGACGCGACTGCGGAAGTGCGAGAACCGCTCGTCCTTTTCCATGCCCTGGTAATGGCCGAGCGAGCCGCCGCGCTTGCGGATCGACAGCCGGGTCGAGAGGATGTCCTCGCCCATGAACGCGTGCCCGGCGGCGGCGTGGCCCGCCTCGTGGATCGCGACCGCGCGCGTCTCCTCCGGGATGTACTCGATGTTCTGCGCGGTGCCCGCCTCGACCGTCGTCATCGCCTCGACGATGTCGCTCCAGCCGAAGATCCGGCGACCCTCGGCGTGGGCGATCGTCAATGCCATCGAGGTGCACTGCTCGATCATCGAGGGCGAGTACCCGTTGGTGATCCGCGCGAGCTCGTCGCGCCGGCGATCGGTGTCGAGGTCGGGCTCGTGATCGACCTTGTTGAGGTACAGGTCGAAGATGTCGAGGCGATCGGTCTTCGTCGGGGTCCGGAACCAGATATGACGGCCCATCCGGCCGGCCCGGGTGAGCGCCGGGTCGAGCTGCTCGATCGGGACATTGCAGGCCCCGATGAAGTAGATCTGCTCCGGGCGCGGCTTCGGCGGCCGCAGGCGGAACGACACGGGACCCACCTTGCGCGGAATCACGAACATCGCGTCGAGGAACGTGTTGAGCCGGTTGGTGAAGAACTTGCGCATCATCGGCGGCTCGTCGATGCCGTCCATCACCACGAGCAGCTGGTTGAGCGCCATGCCGCCGCCGCCGCCCATGCCCATGCCGGGGTAGAAGCGGCGGACCTTGTCGTTGATCTTGTCCATGATCGGCGGGTACACGCTCCCGGGGACCTCGGCGCGCTCGGCGAACAGCCGCTCGCGCCACGCGCGTGACTCGATCACGATGTCGCCGGTGGGCGTCAGCGACCCATTCGGTCCGTAGAAGCAGAAGTCGTGGATCGAGTTCGTCGCCGACGTGCTCATCCCGATCCCCGAACCGAGCGCCTGGCGGCGCATCCCGACGGCGTCGATCTCGTCGATGAAGACGATGCACTGGCCGCCCCACTTCTTCGCCAGCTTGCGTGACTTGTGGGCGAGGAATTGCACGGTGATCGCGTCCATCCCGATGAACATGCCGGCGAAGCCGGAGCCCGGGATCGTCACGAACGGGCAGTTGAAGTTCGTCGCGATCGCCTTGGAGATCATCGTCTTGCCGGTGCCCGGAGCGCCGAGGAAGAGCAGACCGCGCTCGCGCTTGCCGCCGGCCTTCTCGAACTCTTCGCCGGATTGCCAGAGGGTGATCACGCGCGTGATCTCCTCCTTCGCCTCGGCCTGACCGCGGACGTCGTCGATCTTCACGCCCCAGCTCGCGTCGCCAGGCTCGTACCCGCGGATCTGCCGTACGGCGAAGAACAGGAACGGGCCGAAGAAGATCGCGAAGTTGATGAAGAAGAGCAGCGGCAGCTGCACGAGCACGAGCCCGAGCTGAGGCAGCTGCGACGCCGGGAAGATCTGCCGGATCCCCTGCATCGGATTGAAGAACGGCGCGCTCACCCCGCCGAGCCACAGGAAGAACTGGGCAGCCAGGAGCGCCAGCAGGATCGCGCCGATCCAGTACGGCAGCCGGTGGAACCGGGTGCGCCACCACCAGTAGCGGCGGCGGGCGACCATGTCTTCGTCACGCAGGCCCTGGTCCGCGCCGTACAGGCTTGGGGACGGGATCAGCTTGCGCGCGACGACCTCGACGAGGCCGCGGAAGATGAGCACCGCGAGCACGGTGATGATCAGCGACGCGACGAGACTGAGGTGGTTCGACTCGTAGAGGACGAGGAAGAACGCCGGTGCCGTGAGCAGGGCGACGGCGGTGGCAGCGCGCGTCAGACGCCGCCACTCGTGAGCGAGGGCGGACGCGTGCTCGTTGATGGGTCCCCTCATACGGGCCGGGCTCTGCTCGGCGTAGGCCATCGGTTTCAATGAGGGTACAGGTGAGGTCCATTGGGGTGCGAAACTTCACCGTCGTGGAATCAGACGGACGTTTTCTCGTGTTGCAGCACATCGCGTGTGAGCCGCCCGGCTCCTACGAGGACGAGCTCCGTGCCCGGGGCTACACGCTGGAGCGGGTCGAGATCGACGAGGGCGACCGGCTCCCGGATTGGCGCGAGTTCATTGGGCTGATCGTCATGGGCGGCCCGATGGGCGCCTACGAGGATGACCGGCTGCCGTGGCTCACCGAGGAGAAGGCACTGATCGCGGACGCCGTGCGCGGGGGCATGCCGATGTGGGGTGCCTGCCTCGGCGCTCAGTTGCTGGCCGCGAGTCTCGGCGGCCACGTCGCCCCGGGGTCGCGAGCCGAGGTCGGGATCCTCGCCGTGCAGCGCACGTCGGCGGGTGCGAAGGACCCGGTGTTCGCTGTGCTCCCGGAGGAGTTCGCTGCGCTGCAGTGGCACGCGGACACCTGGGAACTGCCGGAGGGTGCGGTGCAGCTGGCGCGGTCGGACGCCTACGAGCAGCAGGCGTTCGTCTACCGCCGCGCCTACGGCGTGCAGTTCCATCTCGAGGTCGGCGTCGGGCTCGCCACCGAGTGGGGCGAGGTTCCCGCGTATGCGGCGAGCCTCGAGGCGATCCTCGGCCCCGGGGCGCTCCCACGCCTGATCGCCGAGGTGGCCGAGCGCGAGCAGGAGATGACCGAGCTTGCGCGGCGGTTGTTCGGAGCGTGGCTTGACCACGTCGTCGAGCCGTCCCTCGCTGCCGCCACGTAGCGGTGTCGGGGCGCCGCGCGGGCGCTGTCAGCGATCAAGGACCGCGCTGGAATGCCGATTCAAGGGCTATGGAGTCACACGTGGCCACGCCCGCGGCGGGGCCCGCTGGGCAGGACCAGGGACGCCCGAGGGGGCTGATACCCCCCACTCAGCGTGGCCGCTCTCGGCGTATGCTCGGCGAGGTCATCGTCGAGCTCGGCTTCGCCCCTCGTGGCGACGTCGAGGAGGCCGTCCGCGCGGCACGGGCGGGAGGCCGCCCGACCGGCCAGGTGCTCATTGACTCGGGTCTGATCACTCAGGCCCAGCTGGCGCGAGCGCTCGGCGAGCGACTCGGGATCGACTACGTCGACCTGTCGATCTTCGAGGTCGACATGGGCGCCGTCAACCTGCTGCTGCCGGAGAACGTCCGCCGCTACAGCGCGGTGCCCGTCGGGTTCATGCCCGACGGCGCGCTGATCGTCGCCATGGCCGATCCGACGAACGTCATGACGATCGACGAGATCTCGATGATCACCGGACTCGAGGTCCGCCCCGCCGTGGCCGCCGAGGCCGACATCCTCGCGCTCATCAACCGCCTGACCGATCTCGATGCCGCGGTCCAGGACATTGCCGAGGCCGAGGAAGAGATCCAGCCCGAGCTCGAGCTCCGCGAGACCTCAGAGGCCGCGCCGGCGATCAAGCTCGTCCACGCGATCATCGCGCGGGCGATCGAACAGGGCGCCTCCGACATTCACTGGAATCCCGAGGTCCCGGAGATGCAGGTCATGTTCCGCGTCGACGGCGTGCCCAAGCACGGCGCCACCGTCCCGCGGAAGATGACGAGCCCGGTCATCTCCCGGATCAAGATCATGGCCGACCTCGACATCTCCGAGCGCCGGCTCTCCCAGGACGGCCGGGTCGCCCTGACCGTCGACGGGCGCCGCGTCGACATCCGCGTCGTCACCCTGCCGCTGATCAACGGCGAGGGCATCGTGATGCGCATCCTCGACTCCGGGAGCGTGCTGCGCGATCTCGACTCGCTCGGCATGGACCAGGGCGCGCGTGGGCGCTTTGCGAAGGCGATCAACCGTCCCTACGGCGCGGTCCTCGTCACCGGGCCGACCGGATGCGGCAAGTCGACGACGCTGTACGGCGCGCTCGACGTCATCAATGACGGCAAGCGGAGCATCGTCACGATCGAGGACCCGGTCGAGACGCGGATCCAGGGCGTCAAGCAGATGCAGGTTGCCAGCAAGACTGGGGTGACGTTCGCCGGTGGATTGCGCGCGATCCTCCGCGCCGACCCGGACGTGATCATGGTCGGCGAGATCCGTGACAAGGAGACCGCGCAGATCGCGATCCAGGCCGCGCTCACCGGCCACCTCGTGCTCTCGACGCTCCACACCCGCGACGCGCCGAGCGCGATCACCCGTCTCATCGACATGGGCGTCGAGCCGTTCCTCGTCGCCGGCGCGATCGACTGCGTCGTGGCGCAGCGACTTGCGCGGACGCTCTGCGTCCAGTGCAAGCGGGCCGTCGACGTTCCCCAGCACGTCCGCGACGACCACGACCTCAGTGACGCCGAGGTCTTCGAGCCGGTCGGCTGCATCCGCTGTGGGTGGACCGGCTACCGCGGCCGCGTCGCCCTCTACGAGGTGATGCCGATGAGCGACGAGATGCGCGAGATGCTGCTTGAGCGCCACCGGATCGACGAGATCAGCCACGTTGCCGCCCGCGAGGGCATGCAGACGATGGCCCAGGATGGGATGCAGAAGGTCAGACAGGGCCTGACCTCGATCGTCGAAGTCACCCGGGTCACCTCGACCCTGTAGTCAGGAGAGCGGGCCGGTCCCGATCCCGTGCGCGGGGGTTGGCTCGGGAGTCATCCGGTCTCCCGCTCGCGCAGCCAGTCGGCGAGCTCGAGGTGATGGGCGTGGCGGGCCCAGCCGGCCGCGGAGGCGTCGAACTCGTTGTCCGGCAGGGCCGGATCAGCGCCCAGGCGCAACAGCAGTTCGCAGAGCGCGCGGTCCCCCTGGTAGGCGGCGAGGTGGAGCGCTGCCCGGCCGGTCCGGCGGGCGTTCACGTCATAACCGATCCGCGCGAGGAGCTCGACGCCGCGGGCGTTTCCGCGTTCAGCCGCATCGACCAGAGCGCGGGGGTGACGTTTCATCGCCGTCGCCGCGAGCTCGCGGTGATCCCGGAGTGCACGTGCCACGGAGTCGCGGTCACCGCGCGTGCACGCCGCGAGCAGCGCATCGGCTTCGTCCTCGGCGGGCGCCCGTGCGCCTGCGGCGAGCAGCGCCTCGGCGTTGCGCACCGCCCCGGCGAGCTGTGCCCGCTCGATTGGCCGTTGCCCGCGCAGCGCCGGATGCCGCGTGCCCTGGCCGTCCGGGTCGACACCGTGGGCGAGCAGCAGCGCGACTCGCTCGGCGAAGGCGTCGTTGTCGGCGCAGAACACGAGCGCGTCCTCGAGCAGGAGCGGCGGTGACGTGAGCAGCTCGCCAAGCCGTGCCGCCCACGGTCCGCGGCGC
Source organism: uncultured Solirubrobacterales bacterium (assembly GCA_963850335.1). Taxonomy (GTDB): domain Bacteria; phylum Actinomycetota; class Thermoleophilia; order Solirubrobacterales; family Solirubrobacteraceae; genus Palsa-465. The sequence goes on from CAWKKY010000011.1 coordinate 208,205, forward strand.
GGCCCACCGAGTCCGAATTCGAGCAGCAGCTCGAGGTAGTCGTTGTCAGGGCGGAAGTGACGGTTGTAGATCGTCTGGTCGTCGTTCGGGTCCGCGCCCGCCTCGAGCAGCAGCCGCGCCAACCCGATCGCGTCGGGATGCGGAGGCTGGTTTGGGGCGTCCTCGCCGCAGCCGAAGGCTCCGGTCAGAGCCGTGAACAGGTAGGTCCCGTCCCAGAGGTAGCCGACGTTCGGATCGGCGCCGTGCTCGAGCAGCAGGCGCACGACGGCGAGCGAGGAGAGTCGCGCGTCGGCGCTGACGAGTCGTGAGTAGGCGAGGTACATCAGCGGCTCCCACGCGAACGGGCCGCCGGCGACCGACGCGAGCGAGCGGTCAGCCGCCAGGAATGCGGCGGCCGCCGACGCATCGCCCGCCGCGGCGGCCGTGTGAATCGACCGGTCGGCAAGGGACGGGTCGCGGCGGAGCATCGCCGTCGCCGCCTCCGGACGGCTACGGTCATCGCCGCCGTAGATGAGGCATGCGAGCCGGAGGAACTCCTCAGCTGGGTCGCTCTGGGCCGGGACGGTGTGCGGGTCGCGCGTGTAGTCGGTGACCGTGTCGACGTAGCTCTTCAGCCGCGGCCAGCTCGGATGTCCGTAGCTGCGCGCGGTGACGAGTTGGGCATCGCTCAGCCGAAATGCGTCGTGCCGTTGGGCGTAGCGCGGATGGAACTCCCGCGCGAGCGCGAGCGCGTCGGGGTCGGCGGCCTGGAGGCGACGCTGAAGGTCCCGAGCCTCGTTGCGCAGATGCTCGAGACTCGGTCGGGACGGGAGATTGCGGATGGGCATCGAACGCTCCTTCTCAGGGGCCCGACGTCCGCATGATCAGGCCAAGGAGGTCCGAAGCTGATCTGTCACTTCATTCCCGGGTGGGCTGAGCCCTGTCCGCGGACCGGCGGCGCCCCGAGAGCGCCACGACGATCGTAGCTCTCCTCAGGGCGCATCCGAACCGCCTTACAGATTGATCGCGACGTACTTCGTCTCGAGGTACTCATCGATGCCCTCGGCGCCGCCCTCGCGACCAAACCCGGACTGCTTGATCCCTCCGAACGGGGCGGCCGGGTTGGAGACGAGGCCTTGGTTAAGACCGACCATGCCGGTCTCCAGACGCTCGGCGACACGCAGGGCGCGTTTGACGTTGCTCGTGTAGACGTACGCCACGAGGCCGAATTCGGTGTCGTTGGCCGCCGCGACCGCCTCGTCCTCGTCGCTGAAGCCGCGCACGGGCGCGACCGGGCCGAAGATCTCCTCCTTGAGGAGGTTCGCGTCCTCCGGGACGTCGGCGAGGACGGTCGGGTCGTAGAAGTAGCCGGCGCCGTCGCGGGCCTGGCCGCCGACGACGGCTCGGGCGCCCTTTCCGACCGCATCCGCGACGAGCTCGGCGACCTTGCTGCGCTGGCTGGCGTCGATCAGCGGTCCGACTTCGACGCCGTCCTCGGTGCCGCGGCCGACCTTCATCGCGCCCATCCGCGCGGCGAGCTTGGTCGCGAACTCGTCGGCCACCGGGGCGGCGACGTGGAACCGGTTTGCCGCCGTGCACGCCTCGCCGATGTTGCGCATCTTGGCGATCATCGCGCCGCTCACCGCGTCGTCGACGTCCGCGTCATCGAACACGATGAACGGAGCGTTGCCACCGAGTTCCATCGAGAGACGGAGCAGGTTGTTCGACGCCTGCTCCATCAGCGCCCGGCCGACCTCGGTCGAGCCGGTGAAGGACAGCTTGCGCAGCCGGCCATCGGCGATCAGCGGACCCATCGTCGCGCTCGACGACGACGCGGTGATGAGGTTGAGAACGCCCTTCGGCAGGCCGGCGTCCTCGAGCGTCTTCACGAGCATCAGCATCGACAGCGGCGTCTGCTGGGCCGGCTTGACCACCATCGTGCAGCCAGCGGCGATCGCCGGACCGATCTTGCGCGTGCCCATCGCGAGCGGGAAGTTCCACGGCGTGATCAGGAGACACGGGCCGACGGGCTGCTTCATCGTCAGCAGCCGGCCCTGGCCGTTTGGCGCGGTCCCGTACCGGCCCTCGATCCGCACCGCCTCCTCGGAGAACCAGCGGAGGAACTCGGCGCCATAGGTGATCTCCGCCTTGGACTCCGCGAGCGGCTTGCCCATCTCCAGCGTCATCAGCAGCGCGAGCTCGTCCGCCCGTGCGATCACCGCCTCGAACGCGCGACGGAGGATCTCGCCCCGCTCGCGCGGCGGATGCTGGGCCCACTCTGGACCGGCGGCGACGGCCGCGTCGAGGGCCGCCCTGGCGTCGGCCTCCGAGGCGTCGGCGACCTCGGTCAGGGACTCGCCGGTGGAGGGATCTTCGACTGACAGCGTGCCCTTCTCGCCGTCCCGCCATTCGCCGGCGATGTACAGCTGCTTGGGCACCTCTTCAAGGATGCGTTGCTCTTCTGGTGCGCTGATCGTGGTCATGAGTGCAACCTACCCGACGCGGCGGCTCGGTCAACAGCTGCGAGCAATGAGGCAACACGCCATCGGCACGGACGGGTAGGCTCCCGCCTGTGAAGCGACTAGCGGGGGCTGCCCTTGTGGCGGCGCTGGTCCTGGCCGGGTGCGGGTCAGGCGGTTCCAAGACGGTGACGGTCACGAGTACGTCGAGCAGCTTCAGCTTCTCGACGACGACGCCTGCGACGACGACGACGTCGACGACGCCTCAGACGACGACCACACCGAGCACGACGACCTCGACGACCTCGACGAGCACCGCGTCGACCGCGACCGTCAACATCTCGACCTTCAAGTCCCCGAGCGGGAACATCGGCTGCATGATCATCGACGGCGGCGCGCGCTGCGACATCCGTCAGCGGAACTGGTCGCCTCCGCCGCGCCCATCGAGCTGCCCGAACATCGTCGACTTCGGGCAGGGTCTCGCGGTCAACGCATCGGGCTCGGGCCGCTTCGTGTGCGCCGGCGACACGGTCATGGATCCCTCAGCGCAGGTCCTGTCCTACAACACCGACACCGTCGTCGGCGACCTCAGCTGCGCCAGCGCGACAAACGGCATGACGTGCACGAACACGAGTACCGGGCACGGGTTCTTCATCGCGATCCAGGGCTACCGGATCTTCTGAGCCCTTAACCCCGAGCGGCGCCGCCGGTGAGGGCGACGCCGCGGGGGAGGGAGGAGAGGTTGTGGGGGTTACGCGGTGGCCGAGCTGAGCGGCGCCGGCTCGAGTGCCACGCCGAGCACCTCGTCGATGCTCATCGCGAAGTGGAACGACATCGCCTCGCGCACCTCGTTCGGGACATCGTCGAGGTCGCCGCGGTTGCGCTCGGGAAGGATCACGTCGGTGAGCCCCGCCGCGTGCGCTGCGAGCACCTTCTGCTTGACCCCGCCGATCGGCAGAACACGACCCTGGAGCGTCACCTCGCCGGTCATGCCGACGGTGTGACGAACCGGACGGTGGCTGAGCAGCGATGCCAGCGCGGTGACCATCGTCACCCCGGCGCTCGGGCCGTCCTTGGGGATCGCCCCCGCCGGCACGTGGACGTGGAATGAGCGCTCCTCGAACGCGTGCGAATCGATGCCGAGCGTCTCGCCGTGGCCGCGCACGTAGGAGAGGGCGATCTGTGCCGACTCCTTCATCACGTCCCCGAGCTGACCGGTGAGCGTCAGGCCCGGCTTGCCCTGCATTGCCGTCGCCTCGACGAACAGGACGTCTCCGCCCGCGCCGGTCACGGCGAGGCCGGTGGCGACGCCGGGGACGGCGGTCCGGATCGCGGACTCCTGGAAGTGCCGCTGGCGGCCGAGCGCATCACGCACGGCATCGCCGTCGATCGTGATCGGCGCGCTCGCCTGATTGGCGGCGATCTTCGTCGCGGTCTTGCGCAGCACCGTCCCGAGGTCACGCTCGAGCTGGCGGACACCGGCCTCACGCGTGTACTCGGTTGTGATCAGGTTCAGCATCTCGTCGCTGATCTCGACCTCGTCGGCCCGCAGGCCGTTGCGCTCGAGCTGACGCGGCCACAGGTAGCCGCGCGCGATCGCCACCTTCTCGGAGGTCGTGTATCCGTCGAAGCGGATCACTTCCATCCGGTCGAGCAGCGGACCGGGGATCGTGTCGGCGACGTTCGCGGTTGCGATGAACAGCACGCCGCTCAGGTCGAGCTCGACGTCGAGGTAGTGGTCGCGGAACGAGTGGTTCTGTGCCGGATCAAGGACCTCGAGCAGCGCCGAACTCGGATCACCGCGCCAGTCGGCGCCGACCTTGTCGACCTCGTCGAGCATGATCACCGGGTTGATCGTGCCGGCGTCCCGGAGCGCGCGCACGAGCCGGCCCGGGAGTGCGCCGATGTACGTCCGGCGATGACCACGGATCTCGGCCTCGTCACGGACGCCGCCGAGCGACATGCGGACGAACTCGCGTCCGGTTGCCCGGGCGATCGACTCGCCGATGCTCGTCTTGCCGGTGCCGGGCGGTCCGATCAGCGTCAGGATCGCGCCGGAGCGCTTGTCCTCGCTGATCCCGCGCTCGACGCGCAGCTTCTTGACCGCGATGTACTCGACGATCCGGTCCTTGACGTCCTCGAGTCCGGCGTGGTCCGCATCGAGCACCTCCCGCGCATGTGCGGGATCGAGCCGCTCGTCGGAGCGCTTGTTCCACGGGACGGAGATCAGCCAGTCGAGGTAGGTGCGGATCACGCTGGATTCGGCCGACTGCTCGCCGACGCGCTCGAGGCGTCCCAGCTCCTTCTCGGCCTGCTCCTTGACCGTGTCCGGCATGCCGGCCTCTTCGATCTTCGTGCGGTACTCATCGACGACGGACGCGTCATCCTCGCCGAGTTCCTTGCGGATCGAGTCCATCTGCTTGCGCAGGAAGTAGTCTCGCTGCTGCTTCTCGGCGCCGGACTCGACATCGTCACGGATCCGCTTGCGGACCTGGAGCTCGGCGAGCCGCTCGCGCTGAAGCGCGAGGGCGAGCTCGAGCCGCTCGGTTACGTCGAGCGTCTGGAGCAACTGGACCTTCTGCTCGTAGCTGAGGTCGGGGGCGTAGCCGCTCGTGTCGGCGAGGGCGCCCGGGTCGGCGATGCTGCGGACGAACGCGGCGATGCGACCGTCATCGCCGCGCAGGTCGAGGATCTCCTCGACGACCGCGCGGTATTCACGCTCGAGATTGCGGGTTTGACCGTCGACGGGTGCGTTGTCGGGACTCTCCTCGACTTCGACGAACAGCCGTCCGTCGGGAAGCGTGTGCGCGGCGCCTGCGACGCCGCGGTGGAGGCCCTGCAGCGCGACTGCACGTGCTCCGCCGGGCAGGCGGACGCGATCGGCAACCTCGGCCACGAGGCCGACGTTGGCGTATTCCTGCTCGTGGTGGGGGACGAGGAAGACGCGATCCTCCTCACCGGCATCGACGGCGAGCGTCAGCGACATGCCGGGGAAGACGACGACGTCGTCCAGCGGGACTAGGAGGAGGCGGCTCATCCGTGTGTCTTCACTTTCGCTAGAAGCTTACGATTTGTAAGTACCAAGAGTAGCACCCCAGTCGTGGGGTACTAGGTGATCTAAGTGCAGAACACTAAGATTATCGGACTCGGACCGGTAGGTCCGCTCATGGCGCTCGGGGCGCCCCGACCCGCCGGGCGCGCGGGCAGGAGTTCTGGGATCATGGGCGCAATGGCTGAATCAGAAACGCCGCCCACCGAAGAGCCCGCTCACGACGTTCTCGCCGCCGAGGAATTTGCGATGCCGGCTCCGGACCCGCCGCACCGGGTGCCCGAGGACCCCTCCGGGATACCCGAGCCGCACGATGTCCTCGCCGCCGATGAGTATCCGCTCGGCGGGGGAGATCCCGCCGGCTCAGGCTCGCTCGTCCGCCATCCGGACGGCGGCATCCGCCGCGGCGTGCTGCTCGCCGCGATCGCGCTCGCCGCGCTGATGGCGCTGCAGCGACTCAAGCGCGGCCGCGGTTAGGCCCCGGGCTCCGCACGAGAGCGTCGCCGAACCAGGTTGGCAGGCGAGATTCGGCGAGCGAGATTGAGTTTGGGACTTTGGGTGAATAGTTCACCCAAGCGCCCAAAGCCACCAGCCGTTGCGGCGGGGCATCGGGTCGGTGATCAGCGCTTGCGGCGGGGCCTCAGGTCGGTGATCAGCGCTTGCGGCGGGGCATCAGGTCGGTGATCGTCCCCTCGGCCATCTCGGCCGCGAACATCACCGTCTCGGTGAGCGTCGGGTGGGGATGGATCGTCAGCGCGATGTCCTCGGCGTCGGAGCCCATCTCGATTGCGTGCACGAGCTCCGCGATCAACTCGCCGGCGCTGACGCCGACGATTCCCGCGCCGAGCAAGCGCTTGGAGTCCGGCTCGAACAGGAGCTTCGTCATGCCCTCGGGGCGGGCGAGCGATAGCGCGCGCCCGGACGCCCCCCAGGGGATCGAGGCCGTCTCGTACTCGACGCCGTCCGCGCGCGCGGCGGTCTCGGTCAGTCCGGTCCACGCGACCTCGGGATCGGTGTAGGCGACCGACGGGATCGACCGCGGATCGAACGCGGCGCCGGGCACGCCGGCGATCACCTCGGCGGCGACCTTCCCCTCGTGGGAGGCCTTGTGGGCGAGCATCGGGCCGCCGACGATGTCGCCGATCGCGTAGATCCACGGGACGTTGGTCCGCAGCTGAGCGTCGACCGGGATGAACCCGGCGTCGTCGACGGTCACCCCGGCGGCGTCCGCGCCGATCGCGGGCCCGTTGGGTCGCCTGCCGACCGCGACCAGGACGTTGTCGAACGTCTCGCTTTCGCCTGAGGAGAACGTCACCTTCAGCCCACCCTTCAACGGCTTGACGCTCTCGACCTTGGTCCCGAGCAGGATGCTCTCGTACCGCCCGGAGATCCGCCGGTGCAGCGGTCGCACGAGGTCCGGGTCGCAGCCCGGGATCAGCTGATCCATCATCTCGACGACCGAGACCTTTGAGCCGATCGCGTCGTACACGGTCGCCATCTCGAGCCCGATGATCCCGCCGCCGACGACGAGCAGGCGCCGGGGAATCCCTTCCGGGGACAGCGCCCCGGTGGAGTCGATGACGCGCGGGTCATCGTCCGGGAAGTCGGGCAGCCGCACCGCTGATGAACCAGCGGCGATCACGCAGTTGTCGAACGTGATCCTCCGGTCGCCGACGCTGACGGCGTTCGGCCCCTCGAAGCGCGCCTCGCCGGTCACGACCTCAACGTTCCGCTGCTTGGCGAGCCCGCGCAGGCCGCCGGTCAGCTTGGAGACGACCGACTCCTTCCAGGCGAGCAGCTGCTCGAGCTCGATCTTCGGCTTGCCGAACGTGATCCCGTGCTCGGACATCTCCTGCGCCTCGCCGATCACGCGGGCGGCATGGAGCAGCGCCTTCGACGGGATGCAGCCGACGTTCAGGCAGACGCCGCCGAGCGTCTCGTAGCGCTCGATCAGGACCGTCTTGAGGCCGAGGTCGGCGGCTCGGAAGGCGGCCGTGTAGCCGCCCGGTCCGGAGCCGATGACGACCACCTGGACATCGTGCTCCTCGCCATCCGGGCGCGGCGGGGGCGACGCCGCAGGCGCCCGGGCCTCCGCCGCCGCCGGGGCGTCCGCCGGCGCCGGGGCGTCCGCCGGCGCCGGGGTCTCGGCAGGCGCGGGCCTCTCCGCGGCCGCGGGTCCGTCCTCATCTGGGACGGCGCCATCCGCCTCCGCGTCCAGCGTCAGCAGCACGGTCCCCTCGGAGACCGTGTCGCCGATCGCGACCCGCAGCTCCTGGACGGTGCCCGCGATGGGCGCCGGCACATCCATCGTCGCCTTGTCGGACTCAAGGGTGACGAGTGGATCCTCAACCGCAACCGTGTCACCGGCCGCGACGTGGATCTCGATCACCGGCACATCACTGAAGTCCCCGATGTCGGGGACGCGAACCTCACGCTCGTCGCTCATAACAGCGCGCGCCGCAGGTCGGAGAGCAGGGTGGTGAGGTGGACGACGAACCGCGCGGCCGCGGCGCCGTCGATCACGCGATGGTCGTAGGAGAGCGAGAGCGGCAGCATGAGCCGCGGCTCGAACGCCGAGGACGCCGGATTCCACACCGGCTTGATCGACGAGCGCGTGGCGCCGAGGATCGCGACCTCAGGGGCGTTGATGATCGGCGAGAACGACGTTCCCCCGATGCCGCCGAGCGAGGAGATCGTGAACGTCGCCCCCTGCATGTCGCCGGGCATGAGCTTGCCCGAGCGGGCGAGCCCGGAGAGCCGGGTCAGTTCGCCCGCGATCTCGAGCAGGCCGAGGGTGTCGGCGTTCTTGATCACGGGGACGACGAGACCGTTCGGCGTGTCGGCCGCAAACCCGATGTTGTAGTAGCGCTTGAGCACGAGCTCATCGCCGTCCAGTGAGGAGTTGAACGTCGGGAACGCCTTGAGCGCCGCGACCGAGGCGACGACGAGGAAGGACACCATCGTCACCTTCACGTCATTCCGCTCTCCGTTGAGCTGCTTGCGCCACGCCTCGAGGTCGGTGATGTCGGCGTCGTCGTTGTGGGTGACGTGGGGGATCATGACCCAGTTGCGAGCCAGGTTGGGCCCCGCGATCCGCTGGATCCGCGAGCGCTCCACGCGCTCAACCGGACCGAACTTCTCGAAGTCGACCGTCGGCCACGGCAGCAGGTCAAGCCCGCCGACCGACGCGGCGCCGGTCTGCGCCTGGGTCGGCGTTGCCGCCGGCGCGGACGCGCCATTTGAGGACGCCGCGCTCTCGACATCCTCCTTGGTGATCCGACCCTTGCGACCGCTCCCAGTGACCACGTCGAGCTTGACGCCGAGCTCGCGGGCGAGCCGCCGCGCGGACGGACTCGCATAGATCGGGCCGCGTCCCTCCGGCGCCGAGGATGTTTGAGCCGGTGCCGCGGCCTCGGTGGATGGCGCTTCCTCCGCCTTTGCGGATGCCGTCGGCTCCGCCGGTGCCGGTGACTGCTCCTCGGCGGTCACGGCGCCGTCGATCGCGTCAGCCGCCGGAGCGGCGGGCTTCGCCGGAGCCGATGCCTCGGCCGGTGCCTCGGCATCCTCCATCGAGACGAGCAGCGTCCCCTGGGAGACGCGATCACCGACACCGACGTGCACCTCATGGATCGTCCCGGCGAACGGTGCCGGCACATCCATCGTGGCCTTGTCGGACTCGAGCGTGAGCAGCGGATCCTCGACGGCAACGGTGTCGCCGGCCGCGACATGGATCTCGATCACCGGAACGTCCTCGAAGTCGCCGATGTCCGGGACCTCGACCGGGATGAGATCGGTCGCCGTCATACCTGGGTTGGGACCGGGGCCTCGGGATCGAGGTCGTAGCGCTCGATCGCTTCCTTGACGCGGGCGGGGTCGATCTCGCCGAGCGCGGCGAGCTCCGATAGGGCGGCGACCGTGACGTAGTGGCGATCAACCTCAAAGAACTTGCGCAGCGCCTTGCGGAAGTCGCTGCGGCCGAACCCATCGGTGCCGAGGACGCGGTAGCGCCCGGGAACCCACGCCCGGATGAGGTCGGCGTAACCGCGGATGTAGTCCGAGGAGGCCACAACCGGGCCGCCGCCGGCGTCGAGACACTGCGACACGAACGCGCTCCGTGGCTCGTCCGTCGGGTGCAGCATGTTCCAGCGGTCCACCTGGAGACCGTCCCGTCGCAGTTCGTTAAACGACGTCACGCTCCAGACGTCGGCCGAGACACCCCAGTCGGACTCGAGCAGCTCCGCCGCCGCAAGCACCTCCCGGAGGATCGTCCCGGACCCGAGCAGCTGAGCGCGCGGCGCGCCGTCCGCGCCGGAGCCCGACCGCAGCCGGTACATCCCGCGGAGGATGCCGTCCTCGGCGCCCTCCGGCATCGGCGGATGCGTGTAGTTCTCATTCATCAACGTGACGTAGAAGAACACGTCCTCCTGCTCACCGACCATCCGACGGAGCCCGTCCTGGATGATCACGGCGAGCTCATAGCCGAACGCCGGGTCGTACGCGCGCACGTTCGGGACGACGGAGAAGAGAACGTGCGAATGACCGTCCTGGTGCTGGAGGCCCTCGCCGTTGAGCGTCGTGCGGCCCGCGGTGCCGCCGAGCAGAAACCCGCGGGCGCGGCTGTCACCGGCGGCCCAGATGAGATCGCCGACTCGCTGGTAGCCGAACATCGAGTAATAGATGTAGAACGGCACCATCGGAACACCATGCGCGCTGTACGAGGTGCCCGCAGCGATGAACGACGAAACCGAACCCGCCTCGGTGATGCCCTCCTCGAGGATCTGCCCGTGCTGATCCTCCTTGTAGAACATCAGCTGCTCTGAGTCCTGCGGCGAATAGAGCTGACCGACGGGCGAGTAGATGCCGTGCTGGCGGAACATCCCCTCCATGCCGAACGTCCGTGACTCGTCGGGGATGATCGGGACGATGTGGCGACCGATCTGCTTGTCACGTAGGAGCGCGGCGAGCACGCGGACAAACGCCATCGTCGTCGAGATCTCACGCTCGCCGGTGCCCGCGAGCTGGGACTCGAACAGCGACAGCTCAGGGACGGCGATCGCGGCAGAATCTGGCGAGCGGCGACGGCGTGCCGGGAGCGAACCGCCGAGCGCCGCGCGGCACTCGTGCATGTAGGCCATCTCCGGCGAGTCGTCCGGCGGCTTGTAGTACTCGGCGGCGCGCACCTGCTCATCGGTGAGCGGCAGGTCGAAGCGATCGCGGAATTGCAGCAGTGCGTCCTCGGTCATCTTCTTCGCCTGGTGGGTGATCATCTGGCCCTCGCCCGAGACGCCCATGCCGTAGCCCTTGATCGTCTTCGCGAGGATGACCGTCGGCTGTCCCTCGTGTCGGACCGCGTCGTGGTACGCCGCGTACACCTTCTGCTGGTCGTGGCCGCCGCGGTTGAGCAGCCAGATCTCCTCGTCGCTCATCCCCGCAACGCGATCGAGCAGGACCGGATCTCGACCGAAGAAGTGCTCGCGCACGTAGGCGCCGTTGCGCGACTTGAACGTCTGGTAGTCCCCGTCGACGCACTCCTCCATCACCCGGGCGAGACGGTCGTCGACATCGTCGGCGAGCAGCGAGTCCCACCGCGAGCCCCAGATGACCTTGATCACGTTCCAGCCGGCGCCGCGGAAATCGGACTCGAGCTCCTGGATGATCTTGCCGTTGCCGCGGACCGGCCCGTCGAGCCGCTGGAGGTTGCAGTTGACGACCCAGATGAGGTTGTCGAGCTGTTCGCGTCCGGCGAGGCCGATCGAGCCCATCGACTCGGGCTCGTCCATCTCACCATCGCCGAGAAACGCCCACACCTTGCGTCCCGCCGTCTCGGCGAGACCGCGAGCGGCGAGGTATTTCATGAACCGCGCCTGGTAGATCGAGGTGATCGCGCCGATGCCGAGCGAGACCGTCGGGAACTGCCAGAACTCCGGCATCAGCCACGGGTGCGGATAGGAACTGAGCCCTCCCGGCGCCGAGACCTCCTGGCGGAAGCCGTCGAGTTGCTCCGCGGTCAGCCGTCCCTCGAGGAAGGCGCGCGCGTAGTTGCCCGGCGAGGAGTGGCCCTGAAAAAACACGAGGTCGCCGCCGTGGCTCTCGTGGGGCGCATTCCAGAAATGGTTGAAGCCGACCTCGTAGAGCGTCGCGAGTGACTGGTAGCTCGCGATGTGGCCACCGAGTTCCGAGGACACCTTGTTCGCGCGGACGACGATCGCGATCGCGTTCCAGCGGATGATCGAGCGCAGCCGGCGCTCAAGCGCGGTATCCCCGGGCAGCGGTGCTTCCTGCGAGACGGGGATCGTGTTGACGTACGGCGTGTTGAGCGTCGCGATCGGTCCGGTCCCGGCGCTCTGCGCGCGCTCGACGACCTGGGTGAGGAGTTGCCGAGCGCGTCCCGGTCCGTCGTGCGCGACGACGGCATCGACGGCTTCGAGCCACTCACTCGTCTCGGCGGTGTCGACGTCCGTCCCGCCCCCGTTCGAAGATTGACTCGTGACCCGATCGGTCATGCCCTGTCTGCCTTGATTTCTCGGTGGATACGGCTCGTACAACTCACTATACCCTCGGCGCCACCCCCCACTCGACGGGTTCGCTACGGTGGCGAAATGGCCCTGAAAACCGTCGACGGAGCGCCCGGCGCGCCATGGCATCGCGACCTTGCCGGGACGTTTGATCGACTCGTCGTCGAGTCGGAGTTCCTCGCTGAGAACCCGCTCGGCGATCCGGCCCTCAGGCCGCTGTACGTGTACGGCTCACCCGGAGCGGCCGACAGCGCCGTGCCCACGGTCTACCTCATCCAGGGCTACAGCGGCCAGGTCGACATGTGGCTCGCCCGCCCGACGTTCGAGCAGACGTTGATCGAGCGGCTCGACGTGATGTTCGCGACCGGCGACTGCCCGGACGCGCGCGTCGTGTTCGTCGACGCGTGGACGTCGCGCGGCGGCTCGCAGTTCTTGAACTCTTCCAGCACCGGGCGCTACCTCGATTACCTCTGCGACGAGGTGGTCCCGTTCATCGAGACGGAGTTCGACGTCATGCCCGGCCGCGATCATCGCGGGCTCGCGGGCAAGTCCTCCGGTGGCTACGGCGCGATGGTCGTTCCGATGCTCCGACCCGACGTGTTCGGAGCGCTCGCCTCACACGCCGGCGATGCGCTGTTCGAGTCCTGCTACGCCCGCGACTTTCCCGCGGTCGCCCGGGCGCTGCGTGACGGGTTCGAGGGGTCCTACGAGGTGTTCTTCGACCGGCTCGCGGACACCGACCACTTCGACTGGGGCGCGTTCGGCAAGCCGTTTGAGATGTACGGCTACGCGTGCGCGTACTCACCGGATCCGGACCGACCCGGTCACGCTCTGCTGCCCTTCGAACTCTCGACCGGGCGGCTCATCGATGAGGTCTGGGCGGAGTGGCTTCGGTACGACCCGGTGCGCATGGCGCCGACTCACGCCGACGCCCTGCGCAGTATGCGCCGCATCTATCTCGACGCCGGCCGCAGCGACGAGTACTACCTCGACCTCGGTGCGCAGGCATTCTCCGAGGAGCTGACGAAGCTCGACGTCGACCACACGCTCGAACTGTTCGACGGCAAGCACGGTGGGATCACGTACCGGTATCCGGGCGCGATCCGGGAACTCGTGCTCAGCCTCACCTAAACGAACGCCGCGCTTGCACGAGCGCGGAGTGCCCTGAAAGGCTACGCACCATGACCACCACCACCGACGTCGACCTCGCCTTCGCCGGACCCACCGTCCTTGCCGAACTCGTCCGCTCCAAGGAGGTCCAGCCACGTGAACTCGTCGAGCTGTGCCTGCGCCGGATCGAGGAGCTGAACCCGCGTCTGAACGCGTTCCGGGTGACCATGGCCGACGAGGCCCTCGCCGCCGCCGACGGCGAGCTGAGCGGTCCGCTCGCCGGTGTGCCGATCGCGGTCAAGGACGATCTCCCCGTCAAGGGCCAGGCCACGACGCGCGGTTCGCGCAGCTACGGGCCACCGGCACCGGCGGATGCTGAGGCGGTCCGTCGCCTGCGCGCCGCCGGCGCGATCCCGATCGGAATCACGAACGTCCCGGAGCTGACGATCTTCCCGTGGACCGCGACCGACGCGAACGGCGTCACCCGCAACCCCTGGGACGTCACCCGGACGCCGGGCGGCTCCTCGGGTGGATCGGCGGCCGCTGTGGCGGCCGGTCTTGTCCCGTGCGCGACGGGCTCGGATGGCGGCGGCTCGATCCGGATTCCCGCTGCGGCGTGCGGCCTCGTGGGGATGAAGTCGACGCGCGGCCGCGTGTCGATGGCCCCGGGCCGCCAGGGGTGGCTCGGTCTGAGCGTCTACGGCGGCTTGGCCCGCACGGTGCGAGACAGCGCGCTGATGCTTGACGTCATGCACGGCGCGCTCGACAGCGACGCTGACCATGCGCCGCCGTTCGACGGGAGCTACGTCGAGGCGACGGGGAGCGCGCCGCGGCCGCTGCGGATCGCGATGTCGAAAAAGGTGCCGCCGGGTCTCATCAGCCGGCTGTCGGCCGAACAGCGGGGGGCGTGGGAGCGGACCGGGCGCCTGCTGGAGAGCCTCGGCCATTTCGTGACCGAGCGCAGCCCGGCCTACGGGATGGTGCAGCTCGACTTCCTCCAGATGTGGTTGCGCGGGATCTACGAGGAGTCCACGGGCATCCCCGACCGCAGCCTGCTCGAGCCGCTGACCCGCCAGATGGCGGCGGGGGGCGAGCGCCTCGTGCCCGAGCGGCGCCGCGCCGCGCTGCTCGCGAAGAGCCCACGGACGACCGATCGGATCCTCGGCCTGTGGGCCGAGCACGACGTGCTGCTGACGCCTGGGCTCGCCAAGACCGCGATTGCCGCCGAGGGCGGCTACGGGAAGGTCGCGCCGGTCGCGATCGACATCGCCGGCCGCTTCACGCCGTACACGCCGGTGTTCAACCTCACCGGGCAACCGGCGATCTCGCTGCCGGCAGGAATCGGATCCGACGGACTGCCCCTGAGCGTGCAACTCGTCGGCCGGCCCGGCGCCGAGGACGTCCTCTATTCACTGGCGGCCCAACTCGAGGCGGCGGCGCCCTGGGCCGATCGGCGCCCGCAGATCAGCTGACCCGTCGCCGGGGCGACGGCTTGAACCGTCGCTTGACAGGGCGCGGGGGATAGAGCTCCCGCTCCTCGGGCGTCATTTTGCGGATGACGAGTGTGCCGTTCTTGATCTGGTGAGCCATCAGGTCGAGCTTCTCCTGTCGGCGCTCCTCTGTGCTGTCCCTCATGCGTCTGTTCCGATCGTTGCCATGGACTCCGAAGGCGGTCCCTGTGCCTTGGACATCGGACCAGCGGCACCACCAATCGAGCGGGACAACTACGGACCTGAGTTCCGTCATCGACGTTGTCGCGCTTCGGACAACCACGGGTGAAATCCCCGCTCCTGCGCTGACTTCGCTCCACGCCGCAAAGGCGAACAGGTAGGGTGCCAGGCACCCGACAATCGGTGGAAGGAGAGTCGTATGGCCCAGGCCAAGCGGAGTGGTGCATCAGGGTCGAGCTCGAGCTCGCGGAGCGCCGCCTCCAAGCGCTCGTCCGGCTCCTCGCCCAGCGGGGGCCAGGCGGGCAAGAGCAGTTCGTCACGCAAGGCGACGAAGGCGACCAAGGCGAGTTCGACCCGCAAGGCGAGTTCGACCCGCAAGGCGAGTAAGGCGAGTAAGGCGAGCAGCGGTCCGGCCGCGGCCGCCGCAGCCGCCGCCTCACGCCGCCGCCGCCGACCCGCGGATCGAGGCCGTCGCCGAGCGGGTGCGCAAGCTGAATGAGCGGATTATCGAAGCCGGCAAGACCGCCGGTGAGGGGGCGCTCACCAACTACGAGAAGGCGCTGAAGACGATGGCTGCCACGCTCGAGCGCGGCCCGGGCAGCAGCGACGTCGAATGGATCTCGAGCCTCGCGACGGCCCAGGCCAGGTTCATCCGTGACGTCACGATGGCATGGACGAAGGCCGCCCGCGACATGCTGAAGTGAGCCCCGGGACCCAGGGCGCGCCGTCGCGCTGACCGACGGCGGCGCGCGCCGTCCCGCCTTCATGGCAGGATGTCTGGGTGTCCCTGAGATTCGTCCACGCGGCAGGCCGCGGCCTGACCGTCAGCCTCGTGACGCTCTGCGCGCTCCTCACCGTCGGGTGCGGAACGTCGGCGTCCGATACCCATACGACCCCACCGCCGGCGGCCGCGTCCGCCAAGTCGGTGAGCATCGGCAACCCGTCCGGTGGCGCGATCGCACCCGGTTACGTCGGCCTGTCGATCGAGTTCCGCACCCTCGACAGCTACGCCGGAACCGACCCCAACGCGATCAACCCGGTGTTCGTGCAGTTGATGAAGAACCTTGCCCCCGGGCAGGACGCTCAGCTGCGGATTGGCGGTGACACGACCGACTGGACGTGGTACCCGTACGGCAGCGGCAAGGCACCCGGCGGCGTTCGCTACGCCGTCACCAACCGCTGGCTCGGCGTCGCCCACGCGCTCGCGGACGCACTGAGCGCCAGGACGATCATCGGGATCAACCTCGAGGCCAACAACACGCACCTCGCCTCGGTCGAGGCCCGGGCGTTCGAGCGCGGCATCGGCTCGGATCGGATCGAAGGGCTCGAGATCGGCAACGAGCCGGAGCTGTACGGCAGCTTCGCCTGGTACGTGCTGCACGGCGTCAAGCATTACGGCCGGCCACACAGCTACGGCTTCAGCGACTTCCTGCACGATTACGCGTCCACCGCGCGGGCGATGCCCGCCGGCACGCCCCTCGCCGGGCCCAACACCGGTGGCCCGCAATGGATGCCGATCCTGAATCAGTTCCTCAGCACCGAACACGGGATCAAGGTCGCCACGCTGCACCGGTACCCGCTCAAGGTGTGCACGAAGTCGGCGCACGTCACGATCGGCCAGCTCCTGTCGGAGTCATCCTCACGCGGTCTCGCCGACAGCGTCGCCGGCTACGCGCGGACCGCGCATGCGCATGGCGTCCCCCTCCGGATCGACGAGATGAACTCGGTCTCCTGCGGAGGAGAGCCCGGCGTCAGCGACACGTACGCGACAGCCCTGTGGGCGGTCGACGCGCTGTTCGAGATGGTGCGCGTCGGCGTCGATGGCGTCAACCTGCACTCCCGTCCCGGAGTCACGAACGAGCTGTTCAGCTTCACGAACTCCAAGGGCACCTGGAAGGCACGGGTCAACCCCGTCTACTACGGGCTGATGATGTTCGCCGACGCCGCGCCGGCCGGGTCGCGGCTGATGAACGTCAATGCGTCCGGGGGCACGGGGCTGAAGATCTGGGCCACCAAAGCGGCCGACGGTCGCATCCGGGTCACGCTCATCAACAAGGACGCCACGCAGGGTCGGACGGTCGCGCTCGAGGTCCCCGGCGCGAGCGGTCCGGCGACGGTCGCGCGGCTGCGCGGTCCGAACCTCGCCGCCAAGCGCGGGGTGACGTTCGGCGGCCAGAGCTTCGGTAACGCCAACACGACCGGCAACCTCGTCGGGGCGGCCTCGACCGACACGATCACGCCGAACGGCTCACGCTACGTCGTCCAGGTGCCCGCGGCGAGCGCCGCGCTGCTGACCGTCGCCGCGGCCGCCGCGGCGAAGAAGTAGCCCCTAGAGCTCGGCCATCTCGAGCTCGGTCAGACGCCGCTCGAGGAGCCGGCGCTCGCTGTCATCAACGACGAGCTCGAGCGCGCGGGCATAGGCATCTCGGGCCTCGGCGGTACGGCCAAGGCGGCGGAGCAGGTCGGCGCGCGTGGAGTGGAGGTACTGGAAGTTTTCAAGCTCGAGCTGGTCGACGAGCGCGAGCCCGGCCGCCGGCCCAGCATGCTCGGCCACGGCGATCGCCCGATTGAGCTCGACGATCGGCGAGTTCGTGAGCCGCCCCAGCTGGCCGTACAGAGCCGCGATCTGAGGCCAGTCGCGCGGTTCCTCGGTGTGGAGCGCGGCAATTGCCGCTTGGAGGACATACGGCCCCTGCCCGTGCAGAGCGAGCGCCAGGTTGAGCGCGGCGCGGCCGGTTTCGATCTGCGCCGCGTCCCACAACGTCCGGTCCTGGTCGGCGAGCAGCACGAGCTCCTCGCCGGCAAATCGCGCCGCGCGCCGGGCGTCGAGCAACAGCATCATCCCGAGCAGGCCGTGGGCCTCCGGCTCGTCCGGCATCAATTCGGCGAGCGCGCTTCCGAGCCGGATCGCCTCGACGACGAGTTCGTGGCGCGCACGCTCGGAATAGCCCTGGTTGAAGATCAGGTAGATCACCGCGAGCACGGCGGCGAGCCGGTCCGGCAACAGATGGTCGGGCGGGATCCGGAACGGAATCGCGGCCGACTTGATCTTGCGCTTGGCTCGGACCAGTCGCTGCGCCATCGTCGCCTCCTCGACGATGAACGCGCGCGCGATCTCCGGGGTCGTGAGGCCGCCGAGCGTGCGCAGCGTGAGCGCGACCTGGGCCTCGACGGCGAGCGCAGGGTGGCAGCACGTGAACAGCAGTTCGAGCCGCTCATCTTTGAACGTGGGCTCGGTCACGGTGTCCTCCACGGCTTCGGGAATCTCGAGCAGCCGGGTCTTCGCCGCGAGCGTGCGCTCGCGGCGAATCCGGTTGATGGCGCGGTTGCGGGCGGTCGTGATCAGCCACGCCGACGGATTCGTCGGCGTCCCGTCCGACGGCCAGCGGGCTGCCGCAATCGTGAACGCCTCCTGGGTTGCCTCCTCGGCGAGGTCGAAGTCGCCGAGGAAGCCGATCAGGGAGGCGAGTACGCGGCCCCAGTGCTCACGAAAGGCTTGCTCGACGCTGCTCACCACTGCCCGACCGGCCGCACCTCGACGGCGCCGCCCATCCGGGCCGCCGGGATCCGAGCGGCCACTTCGATCGCGGCGTCAAGATCGTCGGCCTCGTAGACCGCGTAGCCGGCGAGCGCCTCCTTCATCTCCACGAACGGGCCGTCGGTCGTCAGCGTCTGGCCGTCCTGCACGCGGACTGTGGTCGCGGTGGATGCGTCGTCGAGTTGGATCCCGGGCGTGACGCCAGGAGTGTTCACCAGGGCCTGATAGTCCTGGTAGACGGCGGCGCGCTCGTCCGCTGAGAGCTTTGCCCAGGACTCCGGATCACGCGGCGTGGCGGCGCTTCCCTGGTAGATGAGCAGCATGTATTGCATGGTTCTCGCTCCCTTCGTTTTGGGCGGATGGTCGTCCATAAGACACACGGGCGCACGCTCAATCGACAGCCACTGCCAAAAATGTCAAACGCCCGCAGACCGCGAACCCGCGCAGGCGAAGATCGCCGCCCCGGCAAGTCGCCGATGGCGATGTACCGCGCGGGCGGCGATCTCGGCGCTCGGCCCCCGGTGACGAGCGCGGCGCGAACCTACCAGCCGTACGGCGCGGTCACGTCGCCAAGGTTGGAAACCAACACAGCGTCCGGATGCGGCGATGCCGCCGGGCCGGCGGCGATGCCGCCGGGCCGCCTGCCCGCTGGTTGTCAATCCGACGGAACGGGGATCATGATGGTGCGATGGCGCGCAAGTCACTGATCCAGTCGACCGTCGGCAAGGTGCCCGGCCTCAAGCGGATTCCGGTCGCCAAGCTGCTCGTGGTCGGCGAGCTGGCGCTGCTCGCGCGCGCTCACTTCGAGCGCCTCAACCCGGACGAGCGCCGTCAATTCCTCGTCCTCATGGGCCGGGCCCACGGACGTCGGCGCAACCTCTCAGATCGCGAACAGGCCGAGTTTGCGTCACTCACCGCGAAGCTCGAGCCGCGTCTGTTCGCTGGGCTCGTCGCCGATCGCTTTTCGCCGGTGCCGCTGCCGCGGCGGGTCGTTCAGGGCAAGCGCAAGCGCCCCCGCTAGCGGAGGGGGCGCCGCCGAAGGAACCGGGAAGCGGCGGCGCCTTCTCCTGTGGGCGCGGGGGAGGCGTTAGGACTTCAGGCGGAAGCGCCCGACGAGGCGGTTCAGGGTCTCGGCGTTCCCGGACAGCTCTTGCGCGGAGGCGGCGATCTGCTCGGCCGAGGCCGACGTCTCCTGGGTCGAGGCGGACACCTGCTCGGTCGATGCCGAGGACTCTTCGGCGACACTCGCGACTTCGGCGATGCTGTCGCGCATGCTTTGGGCGCTCGCGGCGATCTCCTCGGAGACGGCCGCGATCTGCTCGACCCGGGCGGTCATGTCGTCGACCGAGGTGCCGATCCGCAGGAACGCTTCCCGCGTTCGCTCGACGACGGTCGCGCCCTGTTCGGTGCGAGCGGCGCCGTCCTCGACGACCGTCACCGCCTGCGTCGTCTCGGTCTGGATGGCGCCGATCAGCCCGGCGATCTCGTGGGCCGCGCTCTGGGATTCCTCGGCAAGCTTGCGGACCTCTTCGGCGACGACGGCAAAGCCACGGCCCTGCTCGCCGGCGCGGGCGGCCTCGATCGCCGCATTGAGGGCGAGCAGGTTGGTCTGCTCGGCGATTCCGGTGATCGTCTCGACGATCTTTCCGATCTGCGGTGGAGTCGATGCTGACCTGTTTCGTCAGCGCCACACTCGGCAGGGCGTTCGTTCCGAGGTACACCCCGCCGGCGTTGACACTGCCGATCTGCATGACGAGCACGACGCCGAGTACCGCGGTGAAGGCGAGGTGATCGGACAATGCGCCGGGGCGCTCGTGCGCACCGACCACGGAGGCGAGGGGGATCGACTACTACTGGCGGGCGAGGCGGTTCCCCGCGCGCCGGCTCCGTACGACCCACGGACGACACCCGGCTGGTCGGTCGTCGATCGTCGTCGATCCGGTCGTCGATCCGGCGCGCGCTGCCTCGATGGCGACGTCGAGCCGAGCGAGCTTGGCGCCCGGGGGGAATAACTCGCCCAATCCGGTCGCGGTCGGGACTTCGGGCGACAAATGCTCTCTGAGCGGCACTTTTACGCCACGATGTCGGTCGCCGGTGTGGTTTGGCGAATTATTCCCCATCGGTTCAGGCGGTCAGCGCACCAGGTGGATCGGGCCCGAGCCCCAGCTGTCCCGAGCGCGAGGCCCAGTTGTCATGGGTATCTCGCGCCGGCGGGCCGTCGAGGAGGTGCTGCCGGAACTGCGTGCCCGCGCGGCCCGTCACCCCGCCTTGGCGTAGTTGCTGGCGCCGTAGAAATCGACGACCACCACCGGCTCGTCGCCGACGACCCAGGCGTCGTGTCCACTCGGCAGCGAGGTCACGTCGCCGGGGGCGGCCACGATCTCCGTGCCGTCGTCCATGCGAATCGCGAGCCGGCCGCTGACGTGGTACTGAAAATGCGGCGCCTCGCAGCTGTCGGTTCCGGCGATCGGCCTCACGTGCTCGGACCACCGCCAGCCGGGCTCGAAGGTCATTCGCCCGACCTCGGCGCCGGCGATCGAGATGATCTCGGCCGCGCCGTTGGGGAACGTCCGCGTCTCGTCCGGCGCGCGGAAGCTCTTGTGCTCGGTGTCGTGTCTCATTGTGATCTCCTCAGGGCTCACGGTGTCGTCCTACTGCTCGTCCCAGACCTGCACGACGGTCTGCCCGCAGATCTGCCCGTCGTCGAGCTCGATCACGGTCGCGCACAGCACATTCGTGCCGTCGGGGTAGCGGCACGCTTGCGTGTACGCGGCCCCCGTGTCGTCCTTGACCGTGTGCTGGACGGCGTGGGTCATGTCGCGCCCATAGGTATCGCGCAGCCAAGCCTCGATCGCCTCGCGGGTCGAGAGGACGCGCGGCGCGCCGGGCTGGGTGATCGTGTCGACGATCGTGACGGTTGCTGCGGAGCCGTACATGGACAGTTGGGTCGACGCGTCGCGCTCCTCGGCGGCACGCGTGAAGCGGTCAAGATCAAACGTTGTGGTGGTACTCATGGCTACTCCTCCGAACCTGTGGGTTACCTGACACTCGAGACGGTCTCACCGCCTCGTCTCGGCGCCGTCAAACGAGCGTCAAACCGCAGGAGTAGCCTTTGACGCCGTGCTGCGCGCACGCCTGCTTGGGGCACTGCAAGTGGAGCTCGACGGGGGTGTCATCACTCCGTCACCGTCGCAACGCTCCTGGGCGCTGTTCAGCTACCTCGCGCTCGCGGGCCGGCCAGTCACCCGGACGGAGCTGGCCTCCCGGTTCTGGCCCGACGTCCTCGATCAGAGTGCTCGCGCCAGTCTCCGCACCGCTCTGTGGACGTTGCGCCGCGAGCTCGGTGAAGCTGCGATCACAGTCGACGGAGAACGGATTGGCCTGTGCGCAGACCACGGGCTGTGGATCGATGCGGTCGAGTTCGAACGGCTGGCGGAGAGCGAGCCCGAGACCGCGCTCGAGCTGTGCCGCGGCGAGCTGCTCGAGGGGGTCGAGGATGACTGGGCGAGCTCAGCGCGCGAGCGCCACCGCGAGCGGGTCGTTCAACTGCTCGAGCAGCTGGCCTGCCGCGCCGAGGACCGGGGCGACACGCCGACCGCGCTCGAGCTCACGCGGCGTCAGGCCGAGGGGGCGCCGTTCAGCGAGGAGGCACACCGACGACTGATCACGCGCCTGGCGGCCGCCGGCGACCGGGCGGCCGCCGTGCAGGCCTATCGGACGCTGGCCGAGCGGCTGCGTGCCGAGCTCGGCGTGGCTCCGTCCCGGGTGACGAGGGAGCTGATCGAACAGGTCTCGGTGGAACCGTCAACGCCCGTCGACCTGTCGACGGCAACGGCACCCGCAGGCCTACTGCCGCTGCTGGGACGCGACCTGGAGCTGCGCGCGCTCGAGGCAGCGTGGACCGAGGCCGTGGCCGGAGCCGGGCGAGTTGCGCTGATCCGCGGCGAGCCCGGAATCGGAAAGACGCGGCTCGTCACCGAGCTCCGCACCCGCGCGAGGCACGCCGGGGCGTTGTGCGCGGCATCGGCCGCCCTCGATCTCGGTGGCACCGCCCCACTCAGCTTGTGGGCCGAGCTGATCCGCGAACTGCTCCCGAGGCTTCCAGCTCCCGGCGCGGACGCGAGCTGGCCCGACGACGTCGTCGTACTCGTCTCGAGCCTGCCGGCCCACTTTGCCCGCTCCGCCACGGGCGTCACCAATCAGGTCATTCCGCCGGACCTCCAGCGCACCCGGCTGTTCGAAGCCGTCGTCGCGCTGCTTGCCTGGGCCGCGGTGCAGGCGCCGGTCCTGCTCGTGTTCGATGACGTGCACGCCGCCGATGCCGCGAGCCTGGAGCTCGCCGGCTATGCCGCGCGGCGACTCGCCGGTCTGCGCGTCCTGATGGTGATGACTCGTCGCGAGCTGCCGGGGAGCCCGGCCGCCGACCAGCTCGAGTACGTCCTGCGTACGCGCGGCGTCCTCGGGTGTGAGCTCGAACTCGCTCCTCTGGCGCCCGAGCCCGGGGCGGAGCTCGCACGCGCCGCGGCGCCACTCAGCGAGCGCGGGGTGCGGCGGGTCGTTGAGCGAGCAGAGGGGAACCCGTTGTTTCTCGTCGAAACGGCGAGGGCATTCGATCGCGGGCACGAGAATGTGGCTCCGAGTCTGCGTGGCGCGGCTCGCGCCGCCCTCGGGTCGCTGCCGTCTGAGACGCGCCGGCTCGTCGACCTCGCCGCCGTCGCGACTCGCCCGATCCGCTCGAACGAGATCGGGGAGCTCGGACTCGCGGATGCGGACGAGGTGGCGACCGCCGCCCTCGACACCGGACTGCTCCTCGCCGACGGTGACGCGATCGGCTTTCGGCATGCGCTCCTGCGCGATGCCGTTTACGAGGAGGTCGCGGAGCCACGTCGGCGCTCGCTGCACCGCGCCTGGGCCCGCGCGCTGCTCGCGAGCGAAGCCACCGGCGCGATCTCCCGTGCGGCGGAGGTCGCCCGTCATCTCCGTCTCGCCGGCGATGATCGCGCTGCCGCGCCGCAGCTCGTCCGAGCCGCGTTTGACGCGCGCGGCGTCGCGGGGATCGATCAGGCGGTTGCCTTTCTCACCGAGGCCCTGTCGCTCTCGCCGGATGTGCCGGATGCCTGGCTTGAGCTCGCCGAGCTCGAGGCGTGGCGCGTGCGCCGCGCGGCGGCCGAGGTCGCGTTCGACCGCGCGGTGGAGCTGCTCGCCGACGCCGAGCCGGTGGCGCTGGCGCGAGCGTGGCTGCGCCGGGCGCGCGCGTACCACGGCCCGATCTGCGTTCCCCGCGCCGTGCTCGAGAGCGCCCGGCGCGCGATCGAGCTGCTCGACTCGGTCGGGCAGGCGGCGCCCGCGGAGCGCGGTGAGGCGCTCGCCGCGTGGGCCTGGGCGGAGGCCGTAGCGGGCGACGTGTCGCAGGCGGAGCGGTTGCTCGAGGTGCTGCACGCGGTCGCGCCGATTGACCCACTGCTGCGCACCTACGACGCCGGGCACGCGCGGGCGCTCGCGCTGATGCGCCGCGGCCGCTTCACCGAGTCCTACGGTCCATCGACGGCGGCCGGGGAGGCGATCGGTCGCGCCGGCCGGCCCGACCTCGCCTATGGATGCTGGGCCAACGCCGCCAGTGCGGCGTGTGCGGCAGGAGAGCCCGAGCGTGCGCTGGACTTCATCGCGCGCGGAGACGCCGCGCTCGCCGGCCGCGGGCTACAGAGCCTCGAGATCCACTTGCTGGCGGCGCGCTCGTTCGTGCTCCGTGGCCTCGGACGGCTCGACGCGGCCCGGGCCGCCGCCAAGGCGGAGCAGACTCTCGCCGAACGACTTGGCCAGCCCGAGCTGCTGGCGATGACTGACCACGACCGCGGACTGGTGGCCCTCGCCGCGGGCGACTACCGCGCCGCGAGCGCGCTGTTGGAGAGCTCGTTGGTCCCGGGCGCTCCGATCAGCCGGCCGCTGACTCGGCTCGCGCTCGCCGAGGCACTCGCGCGCAGCGGCGAGCCGGACGGGGCGGCGGCCCAGATACGCGAGACCGTGCTCGAGCCGGTGCGGCCGAGCGACTTCCCCGACGCGCTCGTCCCGAGACTCGCCCGCGTGCAGGGCCTGATCGCGCTCGCCCGCGGCGATCACGCCGAGGCGCGACGTCGGCTCGAGGAGGCGGTCGCCGGATGGGAGCGACTGCGCGCCCGGACCATCCGCGCCGACAGCATCACCAGCGTGCTCGCGGACCTCGGCCGTCCGGTCGTCGGCCTCGTCGAGCCCGAGCGCGAGCTGGCAAGCGCCCGCGCTGACCTCGATCGGATGGCCGAAGGAGGATCGATTGCCCTCGTTCCATGACAGCACCGTTTCCGGCGCGCCACCGGAGGATGTGTGGAAGCTCCTCTACGACCCGTCACGGTTCCCCGACTGGTGGGCCGGGATCGAAACCGTCGACGTCACCGGAGAGGGGGAGTACACGATGTACCCAGATGGCTATCCCGACTTCCCCATGGCCCAGCTGCTCGACACCAGGCAGACGGACCAGCGCGTCACAGTCTCCTGCCTCGTCTCCGACCTCCGTTTCGAATGGCGACTTGAGCCCACGGGGGAGGGCACCCGGATCACCGTCGACGTCGAGATCCCCGAGGCCGAGGCGCATCGCCTCGAGGGTCAACGCGAGGTCATCCGAACCTCGATGCGCCGCCTTGCGGAACTCGCGACGGCGAGGTAGCGCCGCCACCGCCTCGGTCTGACGGCGATCTTCCTTCTTCTGAGTGATCTTCAGCGGGGGAGGACCCAGAACGCGACGACGGCACACTGGAGCGCCGCCGCGAGGATCACGAGCAGGTGGAACACCTCGTGATAGCCGAAGACCGCCGGGACCGGATTCGGTCGTTTGATCGCGTAGATGACCGCGCCCGCGCTGTACAGCACCCCACCGAGCAGCAGCAGCGACACGGCAGCGACTCCGAGCGTGGTTGCGAGCTGCGGCAGCGCGGCTACGGCGACCCAACCGAGCGCGACGTACACGACCACCGGAAGCCATCGCGGAGCGTGGATCCAGATCAGGTTGAGCACGACCCCGCCGAGCGCGCCGGCCCACACGGTGATGAGGATCGCGGTGGCGAGCCAGCCATGGAGCACAAGCAGCGCGAACGGCGTGTACGTCCCGGCGATCAGCACGAAGATCATCGTGTGATCGAGCCGGCGCATCCACATCCGGGCGCTGACCGAGTTCCAGTTGATCCGGTGATACACCGCGCTGACGCCGAACAGCGCGACCAGGCTGACCGCGTACACGGCGGCCGATACCCGCGCCCGACCGTCCGCGGCCACCAGCACCAAGGCGGCACCGAGTGGCACGCAGACGAAGCATGCCCACTCGTGTGAGACACCGCGGAGCCGGGGCTTTCCGGTCACGCCTCCCAACGGTATGCCTCGGACCGGCCCCAAGCAAGTCGCACTCCACCGCTGACGCGATCCGTAGCGGCCACTTAAGTCGTCGCCTAGTCTTTGTGGTGCCATGCCTGGCCAGGGACCGTCGGGGCTTCGAGGCCGATCCAAGGAGCGCGCGGTTCTGGATCGGATGCTCCGGGACGCACGCGACGGTCGCAGCGAGTCCCTCGTCATCCGCGGTGACGCGGGCGTCGGCAAGACGGCGCTGATGCGCTATGCAGCTTGTCGGGCCAGCGGGTTCCGGGTGGCTCGGATCAGTGGCGTGGAGTCAGAGATGGAATTGGCCTACGCCGGGCTTCACCAGCTGTGCGCCCCGATGCTCGACCAACTCGACGTCCTCCCTCAGCCACAAGCGGACGCGCTGTGCGTCGCCTTTGGCCTCGCCGCCGGCGATGCCCCCGGTCGCTTCCTCGTCGGTCTCGCGACGCTCAGCCTGGTGTCCGCCGCCGCCCATGAGCAGCCCTTGCTCTGCCTTGTGGACGACTTCCAGTGGCTTGACGACGCCTCCGTGCAGGTCCTCGGATTCGTCGCGCGTCGGTTGCTGGCGGAGCGCGTGACGCTCGTGTTCGGGGTCCGCGAGCCGACTCAGCGGCGTGAGCTCGCGGGCCTGTCGGAGCTGTTGCTCGATGGACTCGACGGATCCGATGCCCGCGCCCTGCTCGCCTCCGTACTCGCCGGACCGATCGACCCGGGCGTGCGGGAGCGGATCATCACCGAGACGCGCGGCAACCCGCTCGCGTTGCTCGAACTGGCGCGGGGATCGACCCCCGCTGAGCTTGCCGGGGGATTCGCGACGCCGACTGTCAGCGGGCTCTCCGACAGCATCGAGGAGAGCTTCCGCCGACGGCTTGAGATGCTTCCGGCGGACACGCGACGACTGGTCGTGCTGGCGGCTGCCGATCCGGTCGGCGAACCGATGCTCGTCTGGCGTGCCGCGGAACAGCTCGGAATCTCCCCGGAGGCCGCGGGCCCGGCCACCGAGGGGGGATTGCTTGAGTTCGGCGCCCGGGTGCGGTTTCGGCATCCGCTCGTGCGCTCGGCCGCCTATCGGTCGGCCTCGCTTCCCGAGCGCCACACCGTCCACGGCGCGCTCGCCCAGGTCACCGATCAAGGGGCCGATCCGGACCGCCGCGCATGGCATCTCGCTCAGGCGACGCTTCGCCCCGACGAGCTCGTCGCGATCGAACTCGAGCGCTCCGCGGATCGCGCCCAGCGCCGCGGTGGGCTTGCTGCCGCGGCGGCATTTCTTGAGCGGGCAGCCGCGCTGACACCGGCGCGGTCGCGACGCGCCGCCCGCTTGCTCGCAGCGGCCGCCGCCAAACGCGACGCGGGCGCGCTCGATGCCGCGGTCGGGCTGCTGTCCGCGATTGAACTCGACACCCTCGATGAGTTGGGGCGTGCCCGCTCCGAGATGCTGCGCGGTCAGATCGCATTCGACCACCGGGAGGGACGTGAGGCGTCTCGATCGCTCACCGATGCGGCGCGGCGTCTGGAGCCGTTGGACGTCAGCCTCGCGCGCAAGACCCACCTCGAGGCGTTGAGCGCCGCGATGTGGGTCGGTGATCGGGACGGGCCCGGTGGGGTGCGGAGCGTCGCTGAAGCCGCGCTGCAGGCGCCGGATGCGCCCGGGACGCCGGCCGCCATCGACCTCCTTCTCGACGGGTTCGCGCGTCTGCACGCGCACGGATATCGGGCCGCGGCGCCGGCGCTGACGAGCGCGCTCGAGGTGGTCCTGGCGGCCGAGGCCCCCACCGGCGACCGCGGTCACTGGCTGTGGCTGACCGTCGCCGGCGGCGCCGTCACCGTCCCCCAGGAACTGTGGGACGCCGATGCGTGGCACACGGTCGCGAGTCGCCGCGAACAGTTCGCGCGGGACACGGGAGCGCTCGTGCAACTCCAGTTCGCGCTCCACGCGACCGCTTGGTCATGCGTCCTCAGCGGCCAGTTGAACAAGGCGGCGCTGCTGATCGAAGAGGATCGCACGCTCGCGGGGGCGACGGGCAATCCGCCGCTCGCCTACGCCGACATCCTCCTCGCCGCGTTTCGGGGCGAGGACGACCGGGCCTCCGAGATGATCGAGCGCACGGTGCGTGAGGCGGCGGCGCGAGGCCTCACCCGCGTCATCAGCTTCGCGGACTACGCGAGCGCGGTCCTGCACAACGGTCACGGGCGCCACGCCGCCGCGCGCGATGCCGCGCGGCTCCTGTTCGAACGCGAGCTCGCCGGGTACGGACCGTTCGTCGTGCCCGAACTCGCCGAGGCGGCGGCGAGGAGTGAGGACACCGCGCTGCTGTCCGCAGCGCTTGACTGGATCGGCGAGCGCACCCGGCAGACGCCGACCGACTGGTCGCTCGGGATCGAGGCGCGAATCCGTGCCCTGATGAGCGACGGTTTGGAGGCCGACGGCTTCTATGTGAGCTCGATCGAACATCTCAGCCGCACCCGGATCCGCACCGAGCTCGCGCGCGCCCATCTGCTCTACGGGGAGTGGCTGCGGCGCCACCAGCGCCGCGTCGACGCACGCCGGGAGCTCAGCACCGCTCACGACATGCTCGAGTCGATTGGCATGACGGCGTTCGCCGCTCGCGCAGGCCGGGAGCTGCTGGCGACCGGCGCGAACGTGCGAAAGCGCACCGTCGACACCCGCGACGACCTCACTGCGCAGGAACGCCAGATCGCTCAGCTCGCGCGTGACGGTCTCTCCAATCCGGAGATCGGCGCCAAGTTGTTCCTCAGCCCGCGAACGGTCGAATGGCACCTGCGCAAAGTGTTCGGGAAGCTCGGCATCGGCTCGCGCCGGGAGCTTCGTGAGGCGCTCCCGAGCACCGACCTCGATGCCGCGCACGCCTGAGCTACGCGTCGGGGAGTGCGTCCACGACCCGGCGTCCGAGCGAGCGCTCGAGGTCGCTGTCGGTGTTCAGACCGAGAGCATCGAGCCGGGCATAGCGCTCCCGTTGCGCCGGCCGTCCCGAGAGCTCAAAGAAATCGGCTAACGCCGGCGGAAGCTCGCTGTCGGCCGGCAGCGTCACCTGGTCGACATACGACTTTGCACGCGCGATCACGTCATGGTCAAACCGCGCGAGGCGTGTGGCGATGGCGTCGACCTCAGCGTCGAGCCAGTCATCGTCGATCACGCGATTGACGTATCCGTACTGCTCAGCGCGCGGGCCGTCGAGATCGTCGGCGACGAGCAGGACCTCCAGCGCCCGGCCCCGACCGAGGAGCCGGGGGAGCCGGGCCACCGGCCCGCCGCCAGGGACGAGCCCCGTCCCGACCTCGAACTGGCCGAGCACCGTGTTCTGCCGTGAGGCAAAGCGCATGTCGCAGGCGAGCGCGAACTCGCTTCCGCCGCCGCGGGCGCGCCCGCGGATCGCCGCGATGCTGACCACCGGCGCGCGGGACAGGCGGACCAGGAGGTCAAGCCAGGCGTGCATCCCCGTGGGGCCGACCGGTAACGCGGCCGTCTTCCCCGGATCATGCTCGGTGTCGTAGTGGGCGAGATAGAAGTCGGGGTTGGCGCTGGCGAACACGACGACGTTGAGGTCCGGGTCCTGCTCGATCAACGTGACGAGCTCCGAGAGCTCGCTGACCGTGGTCGCCGTAACCGTGTTGATCGGCGGATGGTCGAACGTCACCCGGCAGTACCCGCGGCTCGGACGATCGATACGCAGGTGCGTCCAGGACCACGACCACTCGCGCGGGGCCCGACCGTTGCTCGCGGCGGAAGGGTTGGTGGTACTCACGGCAGCCCCCTTTCGGCTGAATTCGTGACGACGATCTCCATGGTCCTCACCGGCCGGGGAGCCGCTCCTTGATCTCCTGCACCAGCCAGCCGTTGCCGAGGGTTGACGCTCGTCACTCTGGACGTGCCCCGCGGAGATCGCGCCCGGGAGTTCACTGGTGCGTACACGGGCCAATGGGGACCAGGGACCCGACCCGGGTATCACCGGGTGCGAGCGCGCGCGTCGCGCGGGAGACTTCATCCCCGCGATCACGACACGAGGAGCCACCATGGGAAACGACAACGCATCGGGAGGGACGCCGGACTTCGACGTCATCGTCTTCGGCGGCGGCGCGCCGGGAGAACACTGCGCCGGTGCCCTGGCCGAGGGTGGTCTGCGGGTTGCGGTGGTCGAGCGGGAACTCGTCGGCGGCGAGTGCTCCTACTGGGCCTGTATTCCGTCAAAGACGCTGCTGCGGCCTGGGGAGGCCGTGGCCGGCGCACGGAACGCGGCCGCGACGGCGGAGGTCGACGTCCAGGCTGCCTTGGCGTGGCGGGACTACATGGTGTCGAACTGGACTGACGGCGGAGCGGAGCGCTGGCTCACCGACCGGGGGATCACCCTGCTGCGCGGGCAAGGACGCCTTGCGGGCACCGGGGTGGTCGAGGTCGACGGCGTCCGCCACACGGCCGACCACGTCGTCCTCGCGAACGGCGCGGACCCGATCGTGCCCCCGATTCCGGGTCTGGCCGGGCTCGAGGGGGTCTGGGGAACCCGGGAGGCGACGAGCATGCGGGAGATCCCACGACGCCTCCTCGTGCTCGGCGGTGGCCCGGCCGGGCTGGAGCTCGCCCAGGTGGTGCGCCGGCTCGGCGGTGAAGTAGTGCTCGTCGAGGGTGCGGACCACCTACTCGCGCATGAGCCTGCGGCGCTCGGCGATGCGCTCGCCGCCGCCCTGCGCGGGGACGGCATCGAGCTCGAAGTCGGCGTCAGCGCGACGGCCGCGCGACGTGACGGAGACGAGTTCGTCCTCGCGCTCGGCGACGGGCGCGAGCTGCGCGGTGACCGGTTGCTCGTGGCCACCGGACGGCGCCCGCGGGTTGAGGGCATCGGCCTTGAGAGCGTCGGCGTCACGGCCGACGGCCATGGGATCCCCGTCGACTCTCGGCTGCGCGCCGGCGAACGTCTATGGGCGATCGGCGACGTCAACGGCATCTGGCCGCTGACTCACGTCGGTGAATACGAGGGCGAGGTGGTCGCGTCGAACATCCTTGGCGAGTCCCGCGAGGCGCACTACGAGGCGGTGCCCCGTGTCACCTACACCGACCCCCAGGCGGCCGCGGTCGGCGTCGGCGAGGACCGGTTTACCGGGACCGCGGCGGTGAAGGACATCGCGAAGACCGCCACCTACACCCATGCGTATGCCGACGACCCTGGCTTTCTCACGCTCGTCAGCGACGGCGACGTGCTCACCGGCGCGTACGCGCTCGGGCCGGAGGCGGGGGAGTGGCTGCAGCAGGCGACGCTCGCGATCCGCGCCCGCGTCCCACTCGACGTGCTCCGAGACACGATCCAGCCGTTCCCGAGCTTCTCGGAGATCCACGCTGCCGCGGTGAAGGCGCTCCACGGAAACGTCGTCGCTTCCCGCCAGCCGATCGGCACAGAGTCCGAATGAGATCACCGAATGGAGGAACCGTGAATCCCGCAGCAGGTGCCACCACAGAAGTGATCGTCCGCGAGCCCCTGCTTCTCGGTCAGACCGTCGTCCTCATCGGCGGGAGCGCCGGCATCGGGCTCGAGACCGCCCGTCTCGCCCGCGCCGAGGGTGCCGAGGTCGTGCTCGCCGCCCGCAACCCCGAGCGGCTGAGCCAGGCGGCGCGGGAGGTCGACGCCCGGAGCACGGCCGTCCTCGACGCGACCGATGCCTCAGCGCTGGCGCAGTTCTTCGCCGCCGTGCCCGAACCGATCGATCATGTCCTCGTCACCGCCGGCGGACCCAGCTACGGGCCGCTCCTTGAGATGAGCGCAGACCAGGTCCGCGATGCGCTCAGCGACCACGTCGTGCTCGGACTCGAGGTCGCGCGGCATGCCGCCCCGAAGATGCGACCGGGCGGGACGCTGCTGTTGATGGGGGGGACCGGCGGTCGGCGCGTCGCTCGCGGTCTCGGGATCGTCCCGGCGGCCACGGCAGCGCTGGGACCCTTCGCGGCCGCGCTGGCCCTCGAGCTCGCGCCGGTGCGCGTCAACCTGATCGCAGCCGGGTTCGTCGACACGCCGCTATCGGCGTCGCTGCTCGGCGACGACCTCGATGCTCGGCGGACCGAGCTCCGTGCCACGCTTCCGATCGGCCGCGTCGTCGGCCCGGCGGATGTCGCGGCGCTCGCCGTTCACATCATGAGCAACACCGCGCTGACGGGCGCGACGTATGACATCGATGGCGGCCAGCAGTTCGCCTTCTGATCAGAACCATGGAACCGATCCAGCTTCCGGACCCACGTCTGACGCCGGCGTACCGCCTCGAAGCGACGGTCGGCGAGCCGACCCTGCTCGGTGAGATCGTCGGCGGTCACCGGCGCATCGTTCCGCTCACCGGAGGGACGTTCATCGGCCCGTCGCTCGCCGGGCGCCTGCTCCCTGGGGCGAGCGCTGACTGGCAGACGGTTCGTCCTGACGGCACGGCGTTCGGAGACATCCGATACACGCTCGAGACCGACGACGGCGACGTGCTGTACGTCCAATCGCGTGGCGTGCGACACGGCAGTCCCGAGGTTCTGGAGCGCCTTGGCCGGGGCGAGGACGTCGACGCCAGCGAGTACGTGTTTCGCGCCTCGACTCAGATCGAGACCGCTGCCGGCGAGCTCGACTGGCTCAACCAGGGGGTGTTCGTGACTGTCGGCGGACGCCAGGCAGGCGGCGTCGTGTACGAGACCTACCTCGTGCAATGAGTCGTCCGGTCGCCATCATCACGGGTGCCTCGCAGGGAATCGGCGCCGGGCTCGTCGCGGGATACCGTGGCGCGGGGTACGCCGTCGTAGGTGTGGCGCTCTCATTTCCGCCGGAGACCCAGGACGAGGATGCCCACGTCGCGATCGCCGGCGACATCGCCGACGCGCAGACGGCGCGCCGTGCCCTCGCCGCGGCGCTCGACCGGTTCGGGCGAGTCGACACGCTCATCAACAACGCGGGCATCTACATCGGCAAGCCATTCACCGACTACACGCTCGAGGATTACACCGCGATCACGGCCGTCAACCTGGCCGGCTTCTTCCACATCACCCAGTTGGCGATCGCGCACATGGCCGAGCAGAGCCGGGGACACATCGTGAACCTGTCCACCAGCCTCGTCGACCACGCCGACAGCAACCGGCCCTCCGCACTTCCCGCGCTCACGAAGGGTGGGCTCGTCGCCGTGAGCCGGTCGCTGGCGATCGAGTACGCCTCCCGGGGAGTGCGCGTCAACGCGGTCTCGCTCGGCGTCATCAAGACCCCGGCGCACGACGCGGCCAGCTATGACGCGCTCGGAAGCCTGCATCCGCTCGGCCATGTCGGTGAGGTGTCCGACGTCGTCGACGCGATCCTCTATCTCGAGCGCGCGCCGTTTGTCACCGGCGAGGTGCTGCATGTCGACGGGGGCCAGGCAGCGGGGGGCTGAGCGAGCGGCCGTCACCACGTCTGCTCGGCGGCTGGATGTCCTTGCGCACATGAGAGACGAGCTCGGTGTCGACGGTTCCCGGCTCTACCACGCTCACCCGCACCCGCTGCGCGATCAGCTCCTGGCGCGGGCCGTGCTCAGCGGCGTGAACGAGGTGCGGCAGCGCGGCGTGGGATCCTCCGTCCCGGCTGGCTTTCACGCCACCCACCCAAGGGTAAATGTGCGCTGCCCGCGGGCCTCGAGAGCGGTGCGCTGTATCGAACACGCGGACCGTGTTCGTGAGGAGTACTCAGTGGGGTTCGGGAAAACCCGGAGTCGAGAGGTTTCTCAATACGGTTCTCGCCGCATCTGGAGCGGAGGTATACATAGAGCGAACCCGCTCTGTTCGTCACGCACCTTGTCGGTACTCCGACATTTTCACGCACGTTCTCTCAGCCGCGGTACCGATGATGGAAGGAATGGCCCATGCCTGCTGACACCGGCTATAAGGAAGCTCGATCAATCTCGGAGGCGGCCCGCGAGAAGGACTGGAAGCTGCCCAGTTTCGGAAAGTCGCTCTACCTCGGAGACTTCCAGCCCGAACTGATCTCGCCCCAACCGGACCTGCCGCCCGACAGCGTCGAGAAGGGTGAACGGTTCCTCGCCACGCTCGCCGAGTTCATCGAGAAGGAGGTCGATCCCTCGGTTATCGAGCGCGACGGGAAGATCCCCGAAGCGGTGGTCGACGGACTCAAGGCGATGGGCGCACTCGGCATGAAGGTGCCGGAGGAATACGGCGGGCTCGGACTTTCGCAGGTGTACTACAACCGCGCGATGATGCTGCTCGGTACCGGGCACTCAAGCCTCGCGACGTTGCTGTCGGCGCACCAGTCGATCGGCGTGGCGCAGCCGCTCCTGCTGTTCGGCTCCGAGGAGCAGAAGCGCGCGTGGCTGCCGAAGGTCTCGACGACACAGATCTCGGCCTTCGCGCTGACCGAGCCCGGCGTGGGCTCAGACCCGGCCAGGGTATCCACCACCGCCACGCCCACCGAAGATGGCACGGGCTACCTCCTCAACGGCCGCAAGCTGTGGACGACCAACGGGACCGTCGCCGACGTCCTTGTCGTGATGGCCAAGGTGCCTCGCAGCGAGGGTCGCAAGGGCGGCATCACCGCGTTCATCGTCCCCAGCACCACGGACGGGGTGGATGTGGAGGCGCGTTGCGAGTTCATGGGCCTGCGCGGGATTGAGAACGCCCAGATCCGGTTCAGCAATGCGTTTGTGCCGACCGAGAACGTGATCGCCCGTGAAGGGCTCGGGCTCAAGATCGCCCTGGCCACGCTCAACACCGGTCGGCTGGCGCTGCCGGCGATCTGCGCCGGGACCGCGAAGTGGGCGACGAAGGTGGCCCGCGAGTTCGCCAGTGAGCGCGTCCAGTGGGGCAAGCCGATCGGCGAGCACGACGAGGTCGCGCAGCGCATCGCATTTATCGCGGCCACGGCGTTTGGACTCGAGGCGATGCTCGACGTCGCCAGCCGACTCGCGGACGAGGAGCGCAACGACGTGCGCATCGAGGCCGCGATCGCGAAGCTCTACGGCTCCGAGATGGGCTGGCGCGTCGCGGACGAGCTCATGCAGGTGTGCGGCGGCCGAGGCTACGAGACCGCTGCGTCCCTGAAGGCCCGCGGTCTGCGTCCGGTCCCCGTTGAGATGATGATGCGGGACATGCGCGTCAACCGCATCTTCGAGGGCTCGACCGAGATCATGCACCTGATCATCGCCCGTGAGGCGATGGACCAGCACCTCCACGTGGCCGGTGACCTCATGGATCCTGAGCTCTCCACCGACCGCAAGGCCAAGGCACTCGGCAAAGCGGGCGCCTTCTACGCCAGCTGGTACCCCAAGCTGGCGGTCGGTCGCGGCCAGGTCCCCCAGTCATACGGCGAATTCGGAGCTCTCGCCGGTCAGATGCGATTCGTCGAGCGCAGCAGCCGTAAGCTCGCCCGGTCCACGTTCTACGCGATGGCACGCTGGCAGGCCGGTACCGAGGCCCATGGCGCCTTCCTGGGACGGATCGTCGACATCGGCGCTGAGTTGTTCGCAATCTCGGCGACCGTGGTCTACGCCCAGACGCAGATGCGCGATCACCCCGAGCGTGCGGATCAGATCCACGAGGTGGCCGAGGCGTTCTGCAATCAGGCCCAGCACCGGGCGGAGGAACTGTTCCACCGGTTGTGGGACAACGCTGACGGTGGCAACCACCGCCTCGCGCTGAGCGTCCTCAAGGGACGGCACACCTGGCTCGAGGAGGGCATCATCGACCTGTCCGGCGATGGCCCAATGGTGCCCCCGCGGGAGGCTGACACCGGAACGCCGAGCGCCCCGGTCGCGGCGGCCGGCTCCAAGGCATAAGTTCGTTCGTTCGCTAGTCGCTCGCTCGCGTGAGCGACGCCGCTTAGCGGCGAGGTTTGGCACAGGACCTCGGCACAGCCGAGGTCCTTTGCCATGACCATCGGCGGTGCTTATACTGACGCGCTCGAAGCTCCCGACCCGGGGGAAGAGTGGCGCAAAGCGTCGGGAGACGGCCGAGTCCGTTAGGGACGGGGCAACGGTCAGGAGCAGGCCCGGGTTCGGGGCCCATATCAGAGGGCTTGCGTCCGAAAGGGGACCATCTCATGCGCCGTATCGCTCAGTTTCGGCCGTCGCCTGCGATGGTGGTTGCGGTCATCGCCTTGCTGGTTGCTTTGGGCGGCGTGGCCGCGGCATCGATTCCGGGCAAGGGAGGGGTGATCAGCGCCTGCTACCTGAAGACTGGCGGGAGCCTGCGCGTGGTCGATACCTCAAAGCCGGGTGCGAGCGGCCGATGCCATCAGAACGAGCGGACCCTGACCTGGAGCCGGCAAGGACGGCAGGGCACCTCGTCCGACTTTTTTTCCGACACCACACCGCCCTCGAACGTGACGGTGGACGCCACCAGGGACGCTAGCCCGTTCACCACCACCCAGGCCGGACACGTCTTCGTGTCGAAATTCATCAACGCGATCAGCGCGACCTGCACCGGCGAGGCCAACGTCAGATTTGTGCTTGTGGTCGACGGTGCCCGCGTGCCCGGTTCGTTCGTCGACAATGTTCCCAACGGCACCGCGGTGAGCAACGTGACGCTCACCGGCGTCACACCGACCGTGCTTGCGGCTGGCCAACATACCGCCTCGATCGGGATTGCTTGCGGCGGTACCGGCGTGACGAACTCAACCTTTGACGTGGGCCAGGGCGTGACCGCGGTGGTGCTCGGCTGACCCCGAGTAGGGCGAACTCTGGGGGTGTCCTGTCGCCCAGAATCCCTGCTGCGTATTGGCAGCGACGCGGGTTCCTATTCCTCGACCGCGACCGACGACCGGATGATCCCCCCGTCCGCACAACGGACGATGGCCGAACGCGCCGGCGCGACGACCACCGAGGCACCCGGCAGCCACGCCATCTACGTCTCACAGACCGCTACCGTCGCCAACCTGATCACCCAGGCAGCAGGGTCCCTGCGGCCGGCGAGTTCTATGGCCTGACTTCGTCCCGGACGCCGGACGCCGGACGGATTTCACCGCGCCCGCAGCGCGTCGATCAGGAGATCGAGGTGTCGGCGCCAGTCGAAGCCTGGCTTGGTGCCCATCGTGGAGCACAGTCCGCACATCAGCATCGCGATGTCGTTCGCCTGCACGTCCTGGCGGATCGTTCCGGCACGCCGGGCACGACCGATCAGATCGTCCGTGACGGCGACGAGTTCCTGTTGCTCGGCCTCGGCCTGCAGCCAGATGTGTTCGCCAGCGCCGGCCAATGCGTGTTGCACGGCGGCATCGCTCGAAGCCGTCTCCGCGTTGCGACGCAGGAGTGCCTCGAGCGCGGCGAACGGTTCGTCGTCCTGCTCGAGCGCCTCACGTCCCCGTGCGGCGAAGAGACGGAACTTCTCACGCAGGAGCTCCACCAGCAGCGCCTCCTTTGTCGGGAAGTGGCGATAGACGGTGCCGACACCGACTCCGGCCTGTCGGGCGACGTCGTCGATTTGCGCGTTCGCTCCGCACTCGGCGAACACGCGACGTGCGCTCTCAAGGATCCGCTCGCGATTGCGACGGGCGTCGGAGCGCAGCGGGCGCTCGCAATGGATCAGGGTCTCGGACACGACATCTTCACCTCGTCGTCTTGACAACCGGAATCATAGTTCCGTATAGTCGCGGACGCAAGCGGAACCGGAGGTCAGCTTCCA
Organism: uncultured Solirubrobacterales bacterium; assembly: GCA_963850335.1. Lineage (GTDB taxonomy): Bacteria > Actinomycetota > Thermoleophilia > Solirubrobacterales > Solirubrobacteraceae > Palsa-465. The sequence goes on from CAWKKY010000011.1 coordinate 245,555, forward strand.
TGACATCGCTCAGTGCACCGGAAACTCGGCAACTCATGACCCCTCGCGCGAAGAATCTCGCGCTGCTGCTGCTGGCGATGACGCAGTTCGTGGTTGTGATCGACGCTTCGATTGTCAACGTCGCGCTGCCGTCGATCGGGGCGCACCTGCACTTCGCGCGGGCTGACCTCTCCTGGGTCGTGAATGCGTACACGCTCACGTTCGGTGGCTTCCTCCTGCTCGGCGGGCGGCTGGCCGACCTGCTCGGGCGCAGACGTATGTTCATGCTGGGTCTCGTGCTGTTCTCGGTCGCCTCATTCGCCGGCGGGATCGCCCAGTCGGAGGGGTGGCTGATCGCGGCACGAGCCGTACAGGGCCTTGGGGCGGCGATCGTGTCGCCAGCTGCGCTGTCGATCATCACCACGACCTTCGCCGAGGGCCGCGAGCGCAACCGCGCGTTGGGGATCTGGGGTGCCGTTGCAGGCGCCGGCGGCGCGGCGGGCGTACTCCTTGGCGGCATTCTGACCAGCGGCCTCAGCTGGCGCTGGGTGCTGTTCGTCAACGTCCCGATCGGACTCGCCGCGGCCGCGCTCGCGCCGCGAACGCTTCGCGAGAGTCGCGCCGAGGACGGAGCGAAGACGTTTGACCTGCCGGGCGCGGTGACCGTCACCGCGGGCCTGTCGCTCCTCGTCTACACCATCGTGGACACGGTCAACGTCGGCTGGGGATCGACGACCACCCTGCTGCGCCTCGCCGGCGCTGCGGTCTTGCTCGCGGCCTTCTTGATCATCGAGAGCCGCCAACGCCATCCGCTGATGCCGTTCTCGATCTTCCGCCTGCGGACCCTGCGCGGAGCGAACATCGTTGGGCTGCTGATCGGGATGTCGCTGTTCTCGATGTTCTTCTTCATCTCTCTCTACCTCCAAAACGTCCTGCACTACTCTCCGATCAAAACCGGGATCTCCTACCTTCCGCTGGCGATCGGGATCATTCTCTCTGCCGGAGCGGCCTCGCAGCTCGTCACTCGCTTCGGCTTCAAGCCGCCATTGATCGCCGGGCTCTTGTTCATCGCCGGCGGCTTGCTCTGGTTCTCGCAGGTGCCGGGCACCGGTGGCTCCTTCGCGCCAAACGTGCTCGGCCCCTCGATCCTCGCCGCGCTGGGGCTCGGGTTCTCGTTCGTGCCGGTCACCATCGCAGCGGTCACAGGCACCGAACCGCACGAAGCCGGACTCGCGTCCGGCCTGATCAACACCTCCCAACAGGTCGGCGGGGCGCTCGGGCTCGCGATCCTGGCGACGATCGCCAACAGCCAAACCCAGAGCCAATTGCACTCAGGCGTTCATAACACGTCGGTTGCGCTGACCAACGGGTTCGATCGCGCGTTCCTCGTCGGCGCCGGATTCGCTCTCGCCGGGGCGATCCTCACCGCAGTGCTGATCTCGTCCAGAGACAGCCGCGAGCACTCAAACGCAGCCCGCAGCGAGGACGCCGCCGCCGCCCCGGTCGCGGCGTCCTGACCGGCCAGTCGGGACCGTCGGTACGGCGAGCAGAGTCGCGAGCGCGCTTCGTATTTCATATTCTTATAATCTTTGAAGATCTGTATGTGGTCTTCGCGCGCCAACCAGCCTCCGATCTACGCGTTGAAGGCGGACTTCTTCCGTGTTCTGGGTCATCCGGCGCGGGTTCGCCTGCTGCAGTTGCTGCGGGAGGGTGAGCGCTCGGTCGGGGCTCTGCAGGATGCCCTTGAGCTTGACTCGAGTGGCACGTCGCAGCATCTGGCCGCGTTGCGCAAGCAGGGCCTGGTGGTCGGCCGCAGGGAGGGCGCAAGTGTCTATTACCGGGTGAAGGACCTACGCACGCTCGAGTTGCTTGAGCTTGCGAAGCTGATCATCTCCTCGACACTCAAGGAGAACAGCGCGCTGCTCGACGACCTCGCGGGGGAGGACTTCGGGCCAGGGCAGGATCGCGGCTAGTCGTGGGCGTCGCCGCGCTCGCGGGCTGCGCGACGCTCGCGCTCGGCGGCTTGCTCGCAGCCGGCGCGGGTCGCCTTCGGGTCGGTGTGGCCGTTCAGGCGACCGGCATCCTGGTACTCGGGGTGGTGGGGATCGCGGTGTTGACAGGCGACCAGGTTCTCGGCTCGCCGTTCCGCAGCTCGATCGGACCGGCGTTCGGCCTCGATCGGCTGAGCGGCTTCTTCCTCGTAGTGCTGGCGGTCACGGCGGTGCCGACATTGCTGTTCGCGCGCGATTACCTGCCCGGGAGCGCGGGGGAGCGCGGGGTGGGTGCACTCACCGCCGGGTTCTTGCTCGCGCTCGTGGGAGTGCTCACGGCACGCGATGTGACGACGTTCCTGGGTTTCTGGGAGTTGATGACGCTGCTTCCGGCGGCGGCCATTCTGGTAGCGAAACGCGATGCGGGCGTACGCGGCGCGGTGTATGCGTACCTGGCGATCACTCACCTCGGCGGCGCCGGCGTATGGATCGCGCTGCTCGTGCTTCAGCATCACGGCGCGATCGGTGACCCGGCGGCGCTGGCTGCGGCGGGCACTGGCGCCCAGACGCTGGTGGCGATCACCGCGCTGATCGGGTTCGGCACCAAAGCGGGGTTCGTCCCGCTGCACTCATGGCTGCCGCGAGCACACCCGGTAGCGCCGGCACATCTGTCGGCGCTGATGTCCGGAATGATGATCAAGGTCGCCATCTACGGGCTGATCCGGGTCGAGTTCGAGTGGCTCGGAGCCACGCCGCGATGGCTCGGGATCGCCTTGCTGCTGATCGGTCTGATCTCGGCCGTGGGCGGCGTTCTGTGGGCGCTCGTGCAACACGACCTGAAGCGTCTGCTCGCCTATCACTCGATTGAGAACGTCGGCATCATCGCTCTCGGCCTTGGCGCGTCGCTGCTGTTCGCGGACGCGGGCGCTCAGCAGTGGGCGGCGATCGCGTTTGCGGCGGCGCTGCTGCACGTGGCCAACCATGCTGTCTTCAAGACGCTGCTGTTTCTCGGCGCCGGCGCGTTCGAGCGCGCGGTCGGCAGTCTCGACCTCGACCATCTCGGGGGGCTGCTGCGCCGCATGCCGTGGACGGGGGGCGCGTTCCTGGTCGGGTCGATGGCGATCGCCGGGTTGCCGCCGCTGAACGGTTTCGCCTCGGAGTGGCTGACGTTGCAGTCTCTGCTGCACGCCGCGTTCTACCGGCCGGTCGCGGTGGCGCTCGTGGCCGGGGCCGCACTGGCCGGGTTGGCGGCGACGGCGGCGCTGGCGCTGTTGTGCTTCGTCAAGGTGGTCGGCCTGGCGCTGCTCGGAGCGCCTCGGCGCCCGCAGTGCGCGGACGCGACCGATCCGGCGTTCGGCATGCGCGCTGGGATGACGCTGCTCGCTGCGTTGTGTGTCCTCCTGGGGCTCGTGCCGGGCCTGATCCTTCCGACGCTCGCGCGTCTGGCGCCCGGCGCCACCGGCGCCGGACTGACGCGGCAACCCGGCCTGCTGGTGCCGGGCACGGGTGCCTACCCGGCGCTGGCGATCGCGATCGCGCTCGCCGTCCTGACGGCGGGCTTGACGCGGCTACGTGGATCACGACGTGCCGCTTCGGCACCGGCGTGGGCCTGTGGGCAGCCGCTCGTACCCGAGCTCGGCTGGACCTCAGCCGCGTTCACCAAGCCGCTGCGACTTGTGCTCGAGAAGGTCTTGCGACCCCGTCGCGTGCTCGAGGTCGTGCGCAGTGGTGGGATGGTGCAGAAGATCGCCTATTCCGGCCACGTCCCCTCGCTCGTGGACACCCTGCTCTACGAGCCGACGATCCGGGCTGGGCTGCGCGCCGCCGCGGTCGCCAGACGCCTGCAGACGGGGAATGTGCGCACCTATGCCGCATACCTGCTCGGACTCGTCCTCGTGGGGCTCGTGTGTGCGCGGGCGGGAATTTTCGGGTGAGTGCGCTCGCCGCGATCCTGCAGGTCCTCGGCGTCGTGCTGGCGCCGCTGCTGCCGGGCTCGATCCAGGCGCTCAAGGCGCGACTGCAGGGGCGCCGGGGGCCATCGCCGTGGCAGCCTTACCGGACTCTGCGGCGGCTGTGGGGCAAGAGTGCCGTCGATCCCGAGGGGACGGGGGTCGTTTACAGGCTCGCGCCGCCCGTGGTCGCCGCTTGCCTACTCGCGGCGCTGGTGATCGTGCCGATCGCCGGCCGCGCCGGCAACTTTGGGCTCGGCCACGATGCACTCGTGCTCATCGGGCTGCTGGCTCTGGCCCGGTTCGCGCTGGCCGCCGCGGCGTGGGACACGGGCAGCGGCTTCGCGCTGATGGGCGCGGCTCGCGACCTGATGATCGCCGTGTTCGGAGAAGCGCTGCTCGTGCTCGCGCTGCTCGTGGCGGCGCTCCCCGCGCACAGCACCGATCTGCGGGCGATGAGTGCGGCCGCCTCCGGCGGGGCGGTCTGGAGCGGGCCGGCGCATTGGTGCGGTGCGATCGCGTTCGCGCTGGTGATCCTCGTCGAGACGGGCCGGCAGCCGATCGACAACCCCGACACCCATCTCGAGCTGACGATGATCCACGAGGGTCCCTTGCTCGAGTACGCGGGCCGAGACCTGGCGTTCATCCAGTGGGCGGCCGCGGCGCGCCATTGGGTCCTGCTGCTGCTGGGCGCAGAGCTGTTCCTGCCCCACGGGCGTGCATTCGGTGCCAGCGTCGGGATTCTCGTCGTGGGCATCGTGGGGCTGTGCGTCGCGCTGGCGGTGATCGAGACCGCGGAGGCGAAGATGCGGATCCTTCGCGTGCCGGCGCTGCTGGGGTTCGGGTGTGTGATCGCGCTCGCGGGCGCGGGCCTGTGGGTCGGTGGGGTGGGCGCGTGAACTCGGTCCTGGTCACGGTCATCCTCCTGCTCGGCCTCGCGGTGATCGTCGTCAGGCGGCGCTCGGTGGCGATCGGACTCGTCGCGGCGCAGTCGCTCGCGCTCGGCATCGGGGCGCTCGGCCTCGCGGGCGGACGCTCGGGCGACTACCTCGTCGCGAGTTTCGTGCTCCTGAGCAAGGCGGTCGTGCTGCCGGTGCTGCTGTACGCGTTGATTCGTCGCACCCCCGAGCCCCGGCTCGTCGTCGCCGCAAACGGACCCTTGGTGCGGTTGGCGGGCGCGGGCGCCGTCGCGCTGTGCGCCGGATTGCTGATGCCGCCGCTTGGTCTCGGCAACGCCCACACCGAGCACGCCGCGGTCGCCCTGGTACTGGTCGGGATCGCGATCGTCGTGGCTCGGCGGCCACTGCTCTTCCAACTGCTCGGACTGATCGTGGCCGAGAACGGCCTGGCGCTGCTCGCCGTGTCGGTGCCCGGGGGACTCTCGTACGTGGTCGAGATCGGCGCGCTGTTTGACCTCGCGATGGTCGTGACGGTCGCAGCGGCGTTCGCGCACCGCATCCACGTCGAGCTCGGGACCGGCGACACCGAGCAGTTGGGAGGCCTGCGTGACTGACCTCGTACCGGTCCTGGTGGTGCTGGTCCCGGCGATCCCGCTCCTCGGTGCGGGACTCGCGCTGCTCGCCCGCACGACCCGCCAAGCGGATCGCCTGGCCCTCGCGACGGCGGTCGTGACTGCAGTCGCCGCGCTGATCCTTGCCTGTGCGGCCTTCGCGCGCGGGGGCCGGACGGCCTTGCACGGCCGGTGGTACCTGCTCGACGGCGCCAGCGGGCTGCTGCTCGCAGTGATCGCCATCGTCGGACTGTGCAGCGCGCTCGTGTCGCCGTCGTACCTGCGGACAAGCGGCCGCAGCTGGACGACCGCGGCCCGCTCACGCAGCCTGTATTACGCCGCCCTGTTCGTGTTCTGGGCGGCACTCCTCGCCGTTCCCGTCACCGGCAACCTCGCCGTCGTGTGGCTGATCGTCGAGGCGACGACCGCCGCCTCGGCCTTGCTGGTCGCGTTCACCGGGCGTCGCCGCGCCCTCGACGCGGGCTGGAAGTACCTCGTCCTGACGACACTCGGCCTGTCGGTCGCGCTGCTCGGGATCATCGTGCTCGCCATCGGCCAGGCCGACGCCGGGCACCACGACCTGCACGCGCTCGACTGGCACACGCTGCGGCTCGCCGCTCACACGCTGCCGAAAGATCCGACGCTGGTCGCGTTCGTGCTGATCCTGGTCGGTCTCGCGGCGAAGATCGGGTGGGCTCCCGTCCACAACTGGCTGCCCGATGCCCACAGCGAGGCGCCGGCGCCGATCAGCGCGCTGCTCTCCGCGGCGCTGCTCCCGACCGTGTTGCTGATCGCCTGGCGCGCCAAGCAGACCCTCGAGCCCTCCGTCGGCGTGGGCACGACGCGCGCCGTCTTCATCGCCTTCGGATTGACCTCGATGCTCGTGGCGATCCCGTTTCTGTGGCAGTCGCTGCCGTGGAAACGGCTGCTGGCGTATTCGAGCCTCGAGCACATGGGGGTGATCGCGTTGGGTATTGGCTTCGGCACGCCGCTCGCGATCGCCGGTGTCGTGATCCACGTTGCCGGCCACGCGCTCGCCAAGGCGCTCGGCTTCTACGCCGCGCTGCCGTTGCTCCGGATCGATTCCGACGCCGGCCGGCGGGCTCCCACGGGCGTCGCCGGTGAGAGCCCCACGACCGCGGTCGCGATGGGCATCAGCCTCGCGGCACTGGCTGGGCTGCCGCCATCGCCGCTGTTTCTATCCGAGTTGCTGATCGTGCTCGGCGGCGTGGCCGCCGGCCAGGTCGTCATCACCGCCGTGGCCGTGCTCGCTCTCGCGCTCGGGTTCCTGGGACTCCTCCATGCGCTGATCGAGGGGGTCATCGGCGGAAAGCCCGCCCATCGCCGGCGCCGTGCCGAACGTGGGCAGCGCACGACCGTGGCGCTCACGGCGATCTTGGGCACCGGGCTGCTCGCCCTGTTTGCGGCCGGCGTGCTGCTCGTCAACTCGAGCTTCGTGGAGACGCTGACGAGAGGAGCGCTGTGACCGCGCTGCACCACGTCGAGCCCGGTGAGTGGCGCCGGTCGATCGAGCGCGCGTTGGGCGCCGACGAGCGCTTCGGCGGAGCCTGGGCGCGCGCCCAACGCGGCGGCCTCAGCTGGCGCGCGCTGATCGTCTCCCCGGACGGTGTCCGCGTGATCTGGACCGAGGCGCGGGGCGGAGCCGTTGAGAGCATCGTCGAGCTCGTCGAAGCCGCGGGCTGGGATGAGCGCGAAGCGCACGATCTGTACGGACTCGAGTTCGACGGCCACGAGCCGATCCGCGCCCTCGTCACACACCCCGAGGACCCGGCCGCCTGGATGACGCCCGTGACTGGCGACGGCGTACACCAGATTGCCGTCGGGCCGATCCACGCGGGCGTGATCGAATCCGGCCACTTCCGCTTCCACGTGATCGGTGAGCGGATCCTCGCGATGGACCCCCGCCTCTTCTACAAGCACCGCGGGCTCGAGCGTGCCGCCGAGGGTCGGCATTGCGACGCGGCATTGTCCTATGTCCAGCGGGCCTGCGCCGCGTGCGCGGTCGCGAATACCGTGGCTTACGCGCACGCCGTCGAAGACGCCACCGGTTTGCAGCCTGACCGCGAGCTTCGGGTCACTCGGACGGTGCTGCTTGAGCTCGAGCGCATCTACAACCACCTGCACGACGTCGGCGCGATCTGCGCCGGCGTCGGTTTCGCTCCGGGCACGATGGCCTTCGCTGCCCTCAAGGATCGGGCTCAGCAGATCAACGCTCAGGCATTCGATCACCGCTTCCTGTTCGCCACCATCGCAGTTGGCCGCGGTGCGGTGGAGCTCGACGCCGCCGCGGTCGACGCGATGCGGGCTCAGCTGCGCGAGCTGCGGACGGACTCCCGGGCGGCCTGGCGCGAGCTCGAGTTCGCGGGGTCCCTCCAGGCGCGACTCGGTGGCGTCGGAGTGCTCGGTCGCGCCGACGCTCTGCGCCTCGGTGCCGTCGGGCCCGCGGCACGGGCCGCCGGGATTCGCGAGGACGTGCGGACACTCGCCGCGCGGCTCGCCTACGACGGCTTCACTCCGGCCGCACCACACGCGGCGACCGGCGACGTCGAAGCGCGGTTCGGACTGCGCGCCGTCGAGCTCGAGGCGAGCTTCGACCTGCTTGAGGGCCTGCTCGTCGCGCCGCTGGCGCGCGGGTCGGTCGCGCGCATCGAGGACCCGGCGTCAGTGGGCATCGGCCGTGTCGAGAGCGCTCGGGGGGCGACGACGTGCGCCGTCGAGCTTGACGGCGACACCGTGACGAGGGTTCACCTGCGCACCGGGTCATACGCGAACTGGCCGGCGCTGGCGTGGGCCACCGCCGGCAACCTGGTCCCGGACTTTCCGCTGATCAACAAGAGCTTTGAGCTCTGCTACGCCTGCGTGGACCGCTGATGTTCGTCCTCCTGCGGCAGCTCGCAACGATCCGCCGGAGCGCCGGCCTCACCCGTGGTGGCTCACGCTGGCTGGCGATCCGACACGTCGATGCCGGCTCCTGCAACGGCTGCGAGCACGAGCTCGGCGCGGTCACCAACCCGCTCCACGACCTGCAGCGCCACGGCCTCGACATCGTCGCCTCCCCGCGGCACGCCGACATCCTCCTCATCACCGGGGCGGTCACCACGCGCATGGCCGGCCCGCTGCGCGTCGCCTACGAGGCGATGCCCGAGCCGCGTCTCGTCGCCGCGCTCGGTGACTGCGCACTCGGCTGCAACGTCCTCGGCGATGCCGCTGAGCTCGTCGGCGCCGTCGAGGATGTGCTGCCGGTCGACATCCGCATCCCCGGCTGCCCGCCGACACCGGACGCGATCGCCGAACACATACTCGCCGCTCATCGAGCGAGATCCCTAAACGGCGCGCCGCCTGCGATCTGGCAAAGGGCGTAGGTCGTCGTCGCTTACGAGGGCAGTTCCGCGCCCGCCTGCTCCGCCACCAGATACCTGGCGTACCAGTCAGGCCAGTTCGGGTCGGCCTCGCCCGTGCGCTTCTCATGCTCGCCGTGAGCAGAGGCTGCGCGCCGAAACGCGCTCGCGAGATCGCTCGCCGAGGAGAACGACGTCTCCGCCGAATCGACACGGCCGGCGAGCCGCGTCGTGACCTCCTGGAACAGCCAGCCGTTGCCATCGGGATCACTGAAGGACACGAACGAGCCGTAGCTTCCGCGGTCGGGCGACGGGCCGCTGACCCGTCCGCTCGACAGCTGATTGAACCGAGCGCCCCGCCCGCCCTCGTGAAACACCTCGCCGACCTCGACACCGAGCGCGACCAACTCGTCGCGTGCCGCCTCGACGTCGGACACGACGAGGTACAGGCCCTGAGCTGCACCGGGCGTCGCAGCGGTGAGGTTCGTCCCGAACTGGATCGAGCAACCCGAGCCCGGAGGTGTGAACTGGACCAGGCGGAACTCCTCACCGGCGACGTCCGCGTCGAGTCTCCAACCGAGGCCGCTATAGAACTCCTTCGCCCGGTCGACGTCCGAGACGGGGATGACGACCACCTCCAGCTTCATATCGACGTGGTTGACAGTCGGGATTGCGCTGGCACCGTTGCCGCTCACCTTGGCAGTGCTCATCCTGGCCTCCGTAGGTTCGGGTTGGGCATTGAGCGTCGCGCTTCGTCCGTTTCATCGCGCCCGTGGACTCCCTGGTTGGTGCCCCGGGAACCAGGTCAGCCCGACCCGGCGGAGGCGTCGCCGTGCAGGTCAGGACCCGGTCAGCTTGCGCCGGGCGGCGCCGCTGCCGTGGGGATGGCGTTGTCGACGAGGACTGCTGCGATGGCGGCGGCGGTGGAGAAGGTTGAGGTGTTGAGGACTCGGCTGCGGGCCGAGGCGCCATCCAGGAGCAGCGCCAGTTGCTCGCCG
>CAWKKY010000012.1:0-465529 GCA_963850335.1 uncultured Solirubrobacterales bacterium
TTCAGAACCCCCGAGTCCTCGAGGGTTTTCTCGTTCTTAGGGTCGTGCGCCACAGTGCGCGCCACAGTCGGTGTCATTTTTGGCGGCGCCAGGAAGGCATCGAGGACAACTTCCCGGATCCGATCGTCGCTGTGCTTTCCGATTTCCAAGTCGACGCCGACCTGATGCGGATCGATCGGGTCGATCCACGAATGCCGGACCCGGAGGACTGGGAGCTGCTGCTCGCGCTACACCTCGATTCAGCTCCGTGGGACGGTCTGATCACGACCGACAGAAGTATGTTGAACCAGCGGCCAGAGCTCGCCGCCCTGATCCAGACGAAGATGACGCTCGTCGTGGCCGTTGAGTCGGGCCACAATCCGGTCAAGGCATCGGGCCTCCTGTTCGCCTACCTGGGCGGGATCTGCACGCGAACGCGCCCGGACGCGCCTCAGGTCTGGGCCCTGAACGCCGCGAACAACCCGCACCGCGAGCCGTGGGACTTCGTCAAGCGGTACGCGGAGCACAATAGCCGCGAAGTTGACGAGGTCTGGGCCGAGTTCAAGCTGACCCCCGAACAGCTTGCCCATAGCCGGCTGTCGTCGGAGTAGCACGGCCGACTTGGCCGCGCATGGTCGGAGCCGGAGGCGACCGATGCACGGCCGCGTGACCTCACGACGTTCGTGATGCTTGCAGCCTGCAAGAAGCGGTTTTGTGCGGACGCCGCTTCAGCCGGCGCGGCGACTGATGTGATCGAGCGAGTTGGCCGTGACGCTAGCCCCGTCCCGGCGTAGGCTGAACGGATGTCGCGTTGTCTACGCGTCCGGAGAGCGGACGGATCATGAAACCCGACTGGTCCGTTCGGCATTCACCTCTGAGGGGCCCACGCAGGTGGTACGAGCGCGCCGCTTTGCTCTGCGCCGCGGTCGGGGTCGCGGTGGCGATTGGCGCCTGCGGCGCCGCGGGCCCAGCGACGGGATCGGCCCACCTGGCGGATCAGCATGCGAATCGCCGAAGCGCGATCGTCGCGCCGCAGAGGCGACCACCGTTCGGCACATTCGTGTCGCTCGTCCCGGCGTGCGCGTGCGGCCGCCACACTGAGCTCGACCTATTCTCGCTCTCCACGGGTCGGATGCTTCGAAGACTCGCCGTCGTCTCGCTCGGCGGCTATCAGCAACTCGCCACCCCAGCGGCGGCGAGTGACGGACGTCTGTTCTTGACATACACGAGCGGCGCGCGGTGTGCGCTGAACGGCACGTTTGCGGAGTGTCCTGGGTTCGCTCAGAACTCGTGTCGTAACGCCGTCAAGATCCTGTCATACGGACAAACACGCCCCCAGCCGCTCTTTGCCGTGTCGGGCTCGGAGGCGGTCACCGGCGAGGTCGTGCCGGACCGCGATGGTCGGAAGGTGGCGCTGACACTTACGCCGTGCGTCGGCACACGCGGCACGACGGGCCTGTATGTGCGCGACTTGAAGAGCGGCGCCATGCACACGATCGTGAGCAGTTCCAACCGTTGCGATGGATATGGACCTGCGGCGTGGAGCGCCGATGGAAGCCAACTCGTCTTCCCGCTTGACCGCGCGAAAGGAAAACCGCTCCCGATGGCAGGCGGGATCGCATGCCCTGAGGGTCGAGACTCCCTCGCGCTCGCATCCACACGTACGGCATCCCATCCCGGCGGGCTGAAGCTCATTCGTCCCGATCACGGCTGCATATTCCGAGCAGCCGCGTTTGACCGCCTCGGGATCGTCGCCGCCGAAGGCTGCGACCAAGGCGACCCCGAGCACGGTCACGGCGACTACCTCGGACGCGCGTACGTCCTGCAGTACGGCCTGCACGGCCGGTTGGTGCGGCGTCTGCGACTCAAGCTCGGGTTGGAGGAAGCGATCGTCGCGACCGTGTCGAGCACCGGCAACGTGTTGATCACTCAAGATGAGCCGGGGAACGGGCCCTACCTGGAACGCGACTGGGTCTGGGAGTTCAATGGCATTCGCCTACGTCCGATCGCTTCCTACAAGGCGAACGACGCCGCCCAGGTTCTCGCAGTTCCGTGGTAGGAGTCCCAGGGCGGCCGGGTGCCCTGCCCTGTGTCCTCCTCGATCCGAACGGCCTGACCGCGAGACGGCTGTCGTCGAGAGCGCGGCCACGATTGCGTCACTGGCAGCACCGGGTGTGGTGAGGAGCGGGGGGCTCGAGTCGGAGCAGCCTGCCACGTCGTCCGTCTGGCATCCAGACGCTGACGCCCGAACGCGATGCGTCCTGCAGCGAAGCGATGGGCCAACTGGTCGAGGGCTCAGTTGGCTCGAGGTGCCTTCAGGATCCGTCTAGACATCGCTGATAACAGCCGTGTTATCGTGCGGGCAGTGAGGCTCAGCGAGATGAACACGAATGACGAGCTGATTGCCGAGCAGCGAGGTGCGGACCCGGACTTCCGGGCCGCGTGGGGGCGAACCGCGCTGGCCCGCGCCGTGGCGGTCGCGATCGTCCGCTATCGCACCGAGCACGATCTCTCGCAGCGTGAGCTGGCCGACCGCCTCGCCATGAAGCAGCCCCAGGTTGCGCGCCTGGAGCTCGGCGAGGTCAATCCGAGCATGGAGACGCTGATGCGTATCTCGGCCCAGTTGGGCATCGAGTTCACGATCGACGTGCGCCCGGCAGGGACCCCGGTCCACAACGTCACGAGGCGGGCGCAGGCCAAGGACCTGGTGGGTTCGTTTTCCACCAACGAGGCCGAGATTCTGGTCGCCGTGCGATAGGCGTACGCGTCTGCTTGGCGGCTGTAGCGGTCCCCGTCGTTTGCAACCGTTGTCCTGCGAGCGGCGACGAGGTCGAAGGCAAGCGCAGGATCGCCCCGTGCGGCGAAGCGCTCGTCCGACGTTGGCCGCCCACGTGATCCAGATGTTGCCCAAGCGATGGCAGGCCGTCCGGGACGTCTGCGATGACAGCGATCGCCTCGTCTCACAGAGGAACGGTGAGCGGACGCTGGGACGGAGTCGCTGGCTGGTGCGGTCAGCCTGAGGTGGCGGTCGCGGGCTTGCGAGCGTTGGTGGCACCTATGCATTCATGGCCGGCCTCGGGCGGATTAGCGGGGGTGTGGCGGCGAAGCGCGTGTGAGGCTCGGCGCAGGCTGTCGATCATGGCTACGACAGCTGTACCGTTGTAGGCGTCGCGTGGACGGGCGGCGGAGATGTGACGTCGGGGCGCGCCCGAGCCGAGTTTTCGCACCGCGAGTCCCGGGAGGGGGTGGACGACGGCCAGGCCGGGAATGACGGACACGCCGAGCCCGGCGGCGACGAGGGCCTGGACTGCGATGTGGTCATCGGAGGCGAAGTCCGCTTGTGGCGTGAAGCCTGCCCGCCGGCACGCGTCGGTGGCGATCCGATACCAGGCGCTGGTCGGGCCCCCTCCGATCCAGGGCTCACCGCTCAGCTCGGAGAGCTCGAGTGCTCGGTGCCGTCGGGCAAGGTGGTGCGCCGCGGGGAGGACGGCTTGGAAGACATCGTCCAGGAGCGGGATCCGCTCCAGATCGCGGGCGCCGATGTCGGGTATCGCCTCGTGGTCGTAGATCAGCGCGAGGTCGAGCTCCCCGGCCTCGAGCCGCGGGATCAGTCGCTGCAGATGGTCGTCCACGACGGTCAACGTGACATCTGGGTGCTCGCGGCGGAATGCTGCGAATGCGGCCGGCACGAGCGTGGCGAGCGCAGTCGGGAAGGTCCCGAAGCGCAGGCGTCCATGCCGTCGGCCTGCGATCTCGCCGAGTTCCTGTTCGGCGCCGTCGAGCCTCGCGAAGATCCCGGTCGCATGGCGGGTCAACGCGTACCCGATCACAGAAAGCCGCAGAGAGCGCGACAGCGTTCTTGCGGATGTCCTCGCGCCGCTGCTGAACCGCGACGTCGACGAACTGCGCGAGCGGGTCTGCGTGGGCTCCGCCGAGCACTGCGCCGAACTGCTGTCGCGCTACGCAAGTGCCGGATGTCAGCGCGTCTACCTCTGGCCGCTGGGCGACGAGCCACGACAGATCGAGCTGGCTGGCGCCGAGGTCGCGCCGCGCATCGTGTCCTGACACGACCGCAGGCGACAGCTACGCGCCGCTACTCGGAAGCAAGACGAGGGTGGGCACGGTTGCCGTCGAGAGTCGGGCAGCTTCAGCCGGGCTCGAGCCAACGGCGTCAAGCTTGTCCGCCGGACGGTGCAGGACCCGCAGTGGCTGCTTGTCGGAACTGTCAGTGTCGGCGACATTGCGGTCGACTGCGCGCCGCTGCCGTGCCGCGATCGGCTCGCTCCGGTCTCTCGTTTTGAGCGTTGGCAAAAGTCGAGATGGCTTCATCACCGCTCCGTACTTCCCTGGTCCACGGTGCGCGTCGATGATCCGCCGGCGACGGATACCACGTGGACGGGCGCGGTTGCAAGTTCGCCCGTGAACGCGCGATCGCTGTGCTCCACGGGCTTGACCCACAGCTCCTCGACGAGAATCTTGCAAGTGGCGAGGATCGGGACTGCGACGATCAGGCCCACGAAGCCGAACAGCTGATCGACGGCCACCACCCCCACCGCGACCAGCGCCGGATGCAGCTCGACGTTGCGCGCGACCACCAGAGGCTGGATCACATTGCTCTCGACTTGGTGGGCGACGATGAAGATCACGGCGACCAGCGCCGCCTTGCTCGGCGAAACCGTGAGCGCGTAAATGATCGGTGGAATCGAGCTGATCAGCGCGCCGAAGTAGGGAATGATCATCGCCACGGCTGTGAAGGTCGCGAAGAACGCGGCGAAGCCGAGGCCGGCGATGCGCAGGCCTACGTACGTGAGGCCGCCGAGGACGATCATCCCGACGATCAGGCCCTTGAGCCAGCCGAGGTAGGCCTCTCGGAGGCGGGAGAGGATTCGCTCAGCCTGCGGGCGCTTCATCGGCGGCGCGATCCGGATGACGCCCGTGAGCAGAGGCTCTGGATGAATCGCCGTGTAGAGCGCGGTCAGGAGGATGACGATGATCGTCGCCACCGCAGCCACTACTCCGGCACCGATCGTCGCCAGCGGCCCGAGCAGCTTTGACGGATGCTGGGTATATGTGTCAACGAAATGCTGTATCTGCCGTCCAACGTGGTTCGGGGATGTCCCGGTGATGTCCCCGAGACGGTGGCGCAACTCGTCCACGATGCTCGGCAGCGAGTTGGTCAACGCATTGATTTCGTGGTTGAAGACCGGGACGATCAGAGCGATCAGCCCACCGAGCGCTGCCAACGCCAGCAGCAGGCCGAGCACCGCGCCGAGCGCTCTCGGAACTCGCAGCCGTTGCAGCAGGCTGGCGAACGCCGACAGTGGCGTCGCGATGATCACCACGATCATCACCGCGAGCACCAGCGTGATCAGTTGCTCGAAGATCAACCCGGCCACGACCAGCCCGAATGCGAGGAGTACGGCGCGGTAGAGAACTGCCGGCGTGACCGTCGAGTTCGTCATCAGCCAACAGACTGCCCTGAACGGGCCAATGCCACGCCATCGCACACCGATTGGCCGAGCCTCGGCAGACGGTTGGCCGCCATCGCCTCGCCGGACGAGTCCGGACGGCCGCGCGGACGGTGGCCGTCGGCGGCGCCACCGACATGAGATCGGCCGTTGCGTATCGGACGGTGGGACTGGCCGCGGCCCTGGCCGTCGCCGCCCTTGTCGCCCAGCAACTCATGACGCTCCTGCTGGTGGTGCTGGTTGTGATCATCGTCTCGCTCCCGCTCAGCGCCGCCGCATCGTTCGCAGAACGTCGCGGAGTGCCGCGAGCGTGCGGAGCCTCGGCGGCACTGATCGCCGCATTCACGGTGCTGGCAAGCCTCGGCTTCGCGGTGCTCCCCGAATTCGTCAGCCAGCTCAGGCAGTTCACCCAGCGCTTGCCGACGATCCTCTCCGGGGCCGACCGCTACATCCACGGCTTCGCCGGCAACACCACGCGTAGCCTCTCGGCGCAGCTCACCGGATTTATCGACGGATACCTCCACCATCCCGCGCGGCTCGTCGGTCCGGCGGAACAGCTCGGACTGACACTCGTCGGGACCGTGTTCGTGGTGGTGCTGATCATCACCGCCGCGTTCCTGATCGCGATCAAACCCACCATGCTCGTCGAGGGCCTCCTGCGGTTGCTCCCCAAGGCGTGGCGTCCCCAGGCCGTAGACGTCATGGCCCGCGTTCGCACCGCCTGGCTTGGCTGGATGACGGCGGTGGGACTCGACATGCTCGTGCTGGGCGGCTTGGTGTTCCTGGGCCTCGAGATCATCGGGCTCAACTTCGCGATCGGGTACGCCGTGTTCTCCGCCTTCATGACGGTGATCCCGAACTATGGATCGGTGATCAGCGCGATTCCGCCGATCCTCGACGGGCTGGCGCAGTCCCCCACCAAGGCGCTACTGGTGCTCATCGTCTATCTGATCGTCAACCAGATCGAGGGCAACGTCATCCTGCCTCTGATCATGGCTCGCACCGTCGACATGCACCCCAGCGTGGTGTCGCTCGGTCTGCTGGTGATGGCGGCACTGTTCGGCCTGATCGGCGTGCTGATCGCGATCCCGCTCCTGTCGCTTGCGGTCATTCTCGTAGAGGCGCTGTGGATCGAACCCCAGGAGGCGCGCGCTGAACGGGAACGAACGTGGGCTCTCACAACGACGGCGCGGGCGCCATAACCGGGAATCGTCGGGCAGCGTTTACCCAGGCACCTGCCGCCCCCAGTCAGGCTAGAGCTGGGAACTCGCGGAGGGTTTCGGCCCTGTCCATCGTGACACCGCTTGGACGGGTTACCAGGGAACAGGTAGGCGTGCCCTGGCTTGCGCGGCCCTGGTTTGCGGGGAAGCGGGCAAGTCAGCGACGAGCGCTTTCGACATCTCAACCGCGAGTGAGCGGACGATCCCAACGGCGACGTCTGGATGACGCCGTCGGCCGCCGTCGGACAAGCGCTTCGACACTCCGTGCGGTCACGCGCCCGGCCTTTGTCACTCCTCAGAGGCTGGCTTCGAATCCCAGTAGCGGTACTAGCTTCCTCCCTGCAAATGGACGCCTTTGAGGGAGCGAAAAGGGGCGTAGGGGGTGCCCACCCGGCAGAAGCCCAAGGCGTAGTACGTGGTGTCCGTGTCGGAGCCGCTAAGCCCGCTGAGCTCTACGACCTGGACTCCGGCGCCGTTGCCCACGCGTGAGTCGTGAATCGTGAACACTGCCTCGGTCGCGGAGATCTGGCCCTCTGTCGCGTCGTGCCGTCGGCTGGCGGGCAGAGGTTTCTTCCCGGCGAGGTTCATTTGTCGCCTCGGGGCCGCCCGTCTGTTCGAACGTCGTCACGATGGTCATGCTGTCCCTTCACCGAGGGTGATTTGAGTAATGCGTCTGCGAACCCCGGGCCCGTAACGCCGACGCTCAGTGGGCTGGCGGGGAGGCCGGGGGTGAGCGTGGGCTCGTTAAAGGCGGTCGGTGCGACGTCGTTCGGTGCGTCGGGGTGAAAGAGTGCCGCGAGCAGCTGGATCTGCGCTCTGCCGGGGCCGAGCTCGAATTGGCCGCCGCCGTAGGTCCTGATGCCGGCGTGCGCGCAATGGTCGTAGGCCTCGAGCAGTGCTCGCACGCTGCCGAAGCGCGAGGGCTTGATGTTGATGGCGCGGGGACGCCAGCGCAGCGCGGCAATGTCCGCTGCGGCGCGGATCGGCGCGTCCCACGTGAGATGCTCGCGGTGGGCGCGGAGGAGCGGCGTTGTCTCCGATGTGATCCCTGGGTCCTCGATCCATGTCTCAGGGAACGCCCGTAGCACGCGGCGGTAGAGAGCGGCGTCGGGCGCCACGGCAACCGGGACGGACTGGTCGTATTGGCCCTTGAGGTCGACTACGTCCACCGCGTTGGTGGCCGCGAGCGCGTTGACGAGGTCGTCGTCCCACTCGGGCGTGACCATGAGCTTGAGCCGAAGCTGGGGGTAGAGCGCGAGCCGGGCCCGAGTCGGCGCCACGGAGTTCTCGGGCCCGGGCGAGACGACGAATGAGACGGGTCGTGGGGCGCGGCCGAGCGCGTCGGCAAGCGAGCGGTTGGCCTGGCGGAGGGCGAGGTCGAGCGCGGCGCTCTCGAACGCCCACCGCCGGAAGTTGAGAAAGTCGGGAACACTCGGACCGACCGGGAAGAGATTCATGCGCTCCAGGGCCGTGGAGAACGTGTCCAGCGTCCAATGCCCGGCGAGCGGCAGCAGCGCGCCGGCGGCGCGGAACGCAAGCTGGTCGGGCGGCGCGTAGGTGGTGTCCTCCCCGGTGCCGACGTGACCGGCGCCGTGAAGCGAGACGACGGTGGTCAGACGCGTGAACTGATCGCTGATGGCCAGCTCCAGACCGGTGAGCTGATAGCCCTCGACGTGCAACTCCAGATCGGCAAGCCGTCCGTACGTTCCGGTTCGCCGGGTGTCGGCGACGGTCATCGATCGGCACGTTCGTCGCACGGAGCGAAGAACAGCGACGGCGGGATGACGCACCACCCGAGCGCGCACGAGCGAGCGCACGCATAGAGGGCTTCCAGACGCCACGACGCTTCGTAGCGAGGCGTCGTAGGGCTCGTCGACGAAACGAAGGCCACCTGCGTCGACGTCACGGCGGGAGGGATGGGAGGGGGTGTGTGTGAGCATGGGCCCATCCTCGTGACCGCTGGGGCCCCGCTCGACGTGGCCGACCCTGGACCCGGACCCTGGTGTTTCTCAGCCCAGCGCGTGCGCGAGCTCTGAGCGACGTCGGATGTCGAGCTTGCGATAGCAGGCTGTGAGGTGCATCTCCACGGTCTTGACGGTGAGAAAAAGCTCCTGGGCGATCTCGGCGTTGGACAGGCCGCGCAGGGCGAGATCCGCAATTCGCCGCTCACTCGACGTGAGGGAATCGGCGCCGCTGAGTGCCTCTCGGTGCAGCCGGATGCCGCTCGCTCTCAGCTCGGCACGAGCGAACTCGGCCAACTCGCCGGCGCCGCAGCCGCGCGCGAGCTCGTACCCCTCGCGCAGCGGACCGCGGCTTTCGGTGCGCCGCGCGCCGCGGCGCAGTTCGCCGCCAAGGCTCACGAGCGCGCGAGCGTGCTCGAGACGCAGCGGCGACTCCGCCAGCACGTCGACCGCGGCGCGCAGGACCTCGACAGGCTCCTCGGCGAGACCGACCCGAGCCTGAGCGTGCAGGGCCTGACCGATCGCGCCCGGCGTGTCCCACCGCCGCGCGAGCTCAAGCGCCTGCTCAACCGCCCGGTGCGCCGCATCGACATCGCCAAGCGCCCGGTGGACGTCGGCGACCACGATCAGGTCCTCGATCCAGCCGGCGTTGGGACCGCGCACCGCGCGCTCTCGCCAGAAGGCCTGCGCCCGGCCGATCGCCTGGTCCCAATCGGCGAGGGCGCCGGGGTAGTCGCGACGAATCGCTCGCAGCCGCATCCTGGTCAAGAGCACCGGACTCATCGACGGGGCATCGGGAATTGCCCCGTCAAGCCCGGCGCTGACGAGCACCTCGACCGCCTCGTCCACGCGGCCCTGGTCCAGCAGCGAGCCGATCAGCGGCGCGGCTCCTCGCGCGAAGAACCATCCGCCGTCCAGGGGGATTTCCAGTGCCGCGCGCGCGTCGGCCTCAGCCTCGTTCAGCCGCCCGGCGCGCTGATGGACGCGTGCCCTCAGCGTCATCGCCGAGGCGTAGTCGATCGCAGAGCCAACACGACGCGCGAGGTCGACCGCGTGGTCGAGCACGCGCGTCGCCTCGTCGAGCCGGTCAGCCCAGGTGAACGCCAGCACGACGCCCACGAACGCCAGAGAGGGAGCATTGCGCAGCAGCTCCTCGGTCCATGGCGCCGCCCGCTCGGCGAGGCCGGCGATCTCCGTGGCGGTGGCCTGCGCGTCCATGCGGGCGTAGACGAGGCTGCCGAGCACAATCGCTTCGCCGAGGCTGTCACCGGCGAGCGAGAGGCCCTCCGCCGATCCGCCATGGAGGATGAGGATCGCGCGCAGGCGCAGTCCGAGCTCGGGGTCGAGGTCGGCGAGATCGGCCAGCGCCTGCGCTGGCCATCTCGCGGATCCGTCGCCGCTCATCCGGACTGCCCGCCCAGGGTCTCCAGTAGCGCCGTCACCGCGCGCGCTCGCACCCGGGGGTCCGCCGAGCAGTCATACGCCTCGTTCAGACGCTCGGCAGCCTCGGTGGTGTGGCCCACGGCGCGCTCGGCACGGCCAAGCGCGATAAGAACCTCGGCGCGTATCGCCGGCTCTGGCGGCTCGAGCAAAGCGCGGTGCAGGAGCGCGGCGGCCGTCTCGGGGGCTCCTCGCACCGTCGCGTGCTCGGCGGCGCGTCGCAAGTCGCTCACCGTCCGGGCGTCGCCGGCCGCGGACGCGTGCAGCAGGTGCACACCGATCCGGTCCGGCGACGCGCCCTGCTCGCGCAACAGCGCGACCGCGCGGCTATGGCCGGCCGCTCGCTCCCGCGCCGACAGACCCGCGCGAACCGCGCCGGCGAGGATCGGGTGGCGGAAGTCGAGCTGGATGTCATCCTCGAAGATGCCCGCGCGCTCCAGGGCGACCGCAGCGGCCGCCGCCGCGGCGGCGGGCAGCCCCGCGAGGCGTGCCGTCTGCTCGAGGCTCACTCCGCCGCCCAGGATGGCGGCCGCCTGGGCCAGGGCGACCGCCGACTCCCCCAAACGGGCGAGTGTCGCAGCGGTGGCGCGTGCCACGGTCGGCGGCGTGACGTTCCGCACGCGGGCCGCGCTCGCCGCCGTGAACGCCACGCCGTCCACGGTCAGGGCACGGACTAGCTCGCCGAGCAGAAACGGGTTGCCTCCGGTCGCCTCGTGACACGCGCGAGCGAAGGCCGGTGCGACCGACCCCTCGTTCAGGGCGCCGACCAGTCGTGCGACGCCATCGACATCGAGCGGACGAGGTTCCACACGCCGTCCTGCGGCAGCGGCGCGAATC
Organism: uncultured Solirubrobacterales bacterium; assembly: GCA_963850335.1. Classification (GTDB taxonomy): domain Bacteria; phylum Actinomycetota; class Thermoleophilia; order Solirubrobacterales; family Solirubrobacteraceae; genus Palsa-465. The sequence continues at coordinate 10,906 of CAWKKY010000012.1, forward strand.
TCGGCGAGTGCCGGTGTGTCACCGCTCCCCGGATCTTCGTCGTTGCGGACACCGACGAGTACTGCGACAGCGTTGTCCTCCAGTCGGCGTGCCAGGTAGGCCACGAATCGCAGCGAGGCCTCATCGGCCCACTGCGCGTCGTCGACCGCCAGCAGCACAGGTGACTCGGCGGACAGATTGGCCACCACCCAATACAGCCCATGCAAGAGCGCCTGCGGAGTCGTCTCGGGAACCTCCCCGACGTCAAGGAGCACCGGAGCCGCCAGCGCCGCCGCGCCCCGCAGCACGCGGTCGGGATCGCGTTCCTGGCGAACGGCCGCCTCCAGACACTGACGCACCACACCCATGGGGTAATCGCGCTCAAGCTCCGTCCCGCGCGCATGCAGCACCAGCATCCCGCGCTCGGCCGCCCGCTGCCGCGCCGCCCGGAGCAACGTGGTCTTTCCGATGCCGGCGGGGCCCTCCACGAGCGCCAGCGCACCCGCACCAGCCCACGCCGCGGTTAGCACCGACTCGATCGCGGCCAGTTCCTGATCCCGTCCCACCAGCGAGGACGCCGCGTCAGCCACCGTTGTGCCCTGGGCCGCGAGCGTCGCAATTGGGGGAAACGCGACGGGCGCCCCCGGCCACCGCAGCTCGTATATCCGCTCCAACCGGTCGAGGTCCTTGAGCCGATGCTCACCGAGGTCACGTAGGCCGATACCGTCCAGCAGCCCGTCGGCCACCAGCTCTCGCGTCGTGCTCGACAGCAGGACCTGGCCGCCGTGAGCCGCCGAGGAGATGCGCGCCGCGCGGTGCAACACAAGCCCGACGTAGCCTCCCCGCTCCACGCTCGGCTCGCCGGTATGCATTCCCATCCGCACACGGACCTCGACCCCGTCCGGCCACCGCTCACCGGCCAGACCGAGCTGCCCGGCGGCCGCCGCGGCAATCGCATCGCGTGCTCGCCGAAACACGAAGGACAGCGCGTCGCCCTCGATGCCGAATTCCTGGCCGCGGTGGCGCTCGAACGCCGCTCGGAGAACCGTCCGGTGCCGCGCGAGCACGTCCCCATAGCCGTCGCCCAGCCGCTTGAGCAAGCGCGTCGAGCCCTCAATATCCGTGAACAAGAAGGTCACGGTTCCGCCCGGAAGCTCGACCGGCGAGGACATCCCAGCCGATTCTCGCAGAGCCTCGCGAATGTCATCCCGGAGGCAAGCGCGTACGGCCCGAGCGCTCGGCGCGACCGCAGGGGGTTCGTCGATTGAGATTGAGTACGGATTGGCCCGATAACAGGGGTGTTATCATGGACATGAAGCTGAGCGAGATGAAGACCCACGACGAGCTGATCGCTGAGCAGCTCCGCACCGACCCGGAGTTCCGCGCTGAGTGGGAGCGGACTGCGCTGGCACGTGCGGTGGCCATCGCGATCGTCCGCTATCGCGCCGAGCACCATCTTTCGCAGCGCGAGCTCGCCGATCGCCTCGGCATGAAGCAGCCACAGGTCGCGCGCCTGGAGCTCGGCGGGCGCAATCCGAGCATGGAGACCCTCATGCGTGTCTCGGCCAAGTTAGGCATCGAGTTCACGATTGACGTGCGCCCGGCAGGGACCCCGGTCTACAACGTCACGAAGCGGGCGCAGGCCAACAACCTTGTCGGCTCGTTTTCCACTGACGCGGCCGAGATTCTCGTCGCTGTGCGATAGACACGCGCGTCTCCGCTACGCCTATTGCGGTCACCGCCGTGCTCACCGCGCAACGTTATACGCCAGTGGGGCAACCGGAGATCATCAATACGGCACCCGGCGTCGGATATCGCATCGCAAACACCCTTAGCGAATCGGGCGCCCAGAGCAACCCGTCGGTCGGCAACGATTCGGATCCCGCCAGCTCCGCTCCCGGATAACTCCTGTGGGACAGACGAGGGACAGCGAGATGATGGCCGCGACCACCGGCCCGGAGGCGCTGCGCATCTTCGCCGCGGTTGGCCTGCCTCACGGGTCTGGCTATCGCGCGCGGCTTCCGAGGGGTCGCGTGCCGCAGCGAATGAAGTACGGCAGGGCCGACAGCGAGGCGGCGACACGTTCGGCCCGCGGCCCCCGGATCGTGCGCCTGCCGTCAGCCGAGCGCCAGCATCCGGCGGGGAAGTAGATGCTCCGTCCGGTCGCGCCTTGTTGGACGACCGGCGCGACGAGCAGGTCAGGGCCGAGCAGCCATTCCTGGTCCTGGTGGGCGGCTTGGCGGTCGTGCGGGTAGGCCAGCCACAGGGGGCGCGTGGGGGGGACACCGCTGCGGTCAGCGGTTTGCCAGAGCCGCAGGATGAGCGGCACCGCGCGCTCGTGCAGCCGGGCGAGCTGGTTGTAGATGCGAACCGTCTGGGCGTCGTAGGTCCAGGGGAGGTGGACGCCGTGGAGCAGCGATCCGTGGAGGCGGAAAAACGGCGTGAAGGTCGCAAGCTCGGCCCATCGCAGGAGGAGCTCCTTGGTGGTGGGCATGGGGGTGTAGATGTCGAAGTAGCCCCCGATGTCGGTGCTGTAGCCATAGGCGCCGGCAACCGCCCGGTTCAGCATGTCCGGAATCACCGATTGAAGGCCTGACGAATGGGTCCAGTCGGTCGTCTCGTCGCCGGCGAAGTTGCCCCCCTCGTATGCCGCTGAACCCGGCGTCCCGCTGTAACCGGCGCGCGTGTAGAAGAAGAGATGACGTGACGGATGGGCCCGCATGTATTGCTCGAGCACCTGCCGCGTGACGCGCGCGTAGATGATCGGGTAGCGGTTGTGCATCTCAAGGCCGCTCTCTGCGTCGTGGAACCGCATCCCAGGCTGCACTTCTTCGCCGAAGTCCTGCATGAAACCATCGACGCCGAGGTCGAGTGTGGCGCGGAGCCGGGCGCCCCACCAGCGAACTGTGGCCGGATTGGTGAAGTCCAGCAGTGCCGCACGACCCCCGAACGAGTCGCCGAACAGGTACGGCGCCCCGGAGCGGGTGCGCGCGACGAGGCGGTGCGCGATCGCATACCGGAAGCTGCCGGGCGCCTCGGTCGACGCTGCATCATCGGAGACGAACGGCCGGAAGTACACAAGCGGATGGATCCGCATCGTCCGTAGCTTCGCGATCACGGTCCGCAGCGCCGGCCGCGGGAGGATCGCCCAGCCCTCGATGCGGTAGGCGCGCGCCGGCAGCCGGTAGCGGAGGATAGCGCTGAGATCCGCTTTCACCGCAGCGAGGTAGGCGGCGGCCGACTCTCCGAGCTGCGTCTCCCGATCAAGCGTCGGTCCAAGCGCCCACGCCGGCGGCGCGGGTTGGCGCCCGGAGATGGCGGTCAGCCGCGTGACGGCCTCGCGCCCGTTGCCCGGCGTGATCACGAACCGCAATGTGCGCGCGGAGACGTCCACCTGCCAGAGGGTGCGGTGATCGTCGAGCCGGAACCGGGCGAGTTGCGGGTTCTCGAGCAGGAACCCATACCCGCGCGAGGACACGAACGATGCCTGCGGGTAGTACTCGGCCTGTGGGCCGTTGGGGTAGAGCAGCGTGCCGGCCGCTGACCCCGGCACTCCGAACGAGGACGCATCGACGTTCTCCTCGGCGCTCCAGCTGTAGAACGAGCGCCCATGCTGGTTGAGGCCGAGGTGCATCCCGCCGAACCCGTGAAACGCTTCGGACCGCGTGGACAGGAACGTGTCACCGATTGCGGCCACGCCCGCCCCCGGTGTCGGGCGGGCTCTGAGCATCAGGGCACTCCCGGGCCCCGGACCGATCGTGACCATCAACCGGCGTCCGGACGGGTCGCTCGTTGAAAGCTCGAGCCTCAGACCGTTGCCGGCACGGGTCAGAGACAGCACGCGGCGAGCGCTGAACACGGTCCCGGTTCGCACCGTGGAGAGCAGATCGCCGGACCAGGTGCCGCTCGCGCGGACGAGGTCCGCCTCGCTGCCGACCGTGAACTCGAACGGGCCGTACTGCGTCCGCTGGAGCGGTGGGCCGTACCCAGGTGCCAGCGGCGCCGGCGGAGCCTCGAGCCGCAGCGACCGGCCGGCCGGCGGTGCCTGGCGGAGCACCACCCTTCCCGAGGGATCGGTGAACACGATTTGCAGCGGCGTCCGGGTCACGATCGCGGCGCCCGCCGCGGTTCTCACGACGGCGCCACGGGCGTCGATCTGAACGCTGGCCAACGCCGACGGCGCCGCGGCGGACGCGGCGGTGGCGGCGGTGGCGGTGGCGGTGGCGGTGGCGGCCAGGACCGCTATCACCCCGAGCGTCGCTGAGCGAGGCCAGGACATGATGCGGATCTTCTCAGGGGCGGGTAGCGTCCGCTTCTCATGCACTGTCTTGTGAGAACGCTGGCGCTCGCGGCGGCCCTGACGTTGTCGGTCGCCGCCCGGGCGGGAGCGGATGTTCTGCACTCGGTCGACCCGTTTGTGGGCACCGAAAGCGGCGCGCCTGACTACGGCACCGGGGGCGGTGCGGGCGCGACGTTTCCCGGTGCGGTGCTCCCTGCCGGGATGGTCCAGTTCAGCCCCGACACCTCACCGGGGGAGGACAACTTCGCGGGTGGCTACTCGTACCGTGACCGCGTGATCCATGGGTTCTCGCTCACCCATTTCAGCGGCGCCGGCTGCGCCGGGTTCGGTGACGTCCCGATCCTGCCGACGAGCGCGACGATCTCAGGCTCACCGGCGGTCCGGAATTCGGCGGACGTCGCGCCCCGCTACCTCGCACGCTTTGACCACCGCCACGAGCGCGCCGAGCCGGGCCGCTACAGCGTGACGCTGGACCCGGGCAGGCGCGACTCGATCGCCGTGCAACTGACCGCCACCACACGGACCGGCGACGCTCAGATCCACTTCGCGAATCGTCGCGCCGGATCAGTGCTCGTCAATGCCGGCGGGAGCTCCCTCGCGGATTCCGCGGCCGCCCTCGCCGTGAGCCCGCGCACCCGGGAGATCAGCGGAAGCGTGCAGAGCGGGAACTTCTGCTTCCAGCCGACGCACTACCGCGTCTACTTCGTCGCGCGGTTCGACCGGCGGTTCGCGGTCAGCGGGACCTGGGACGGCGAGCGCCTGAGCGTCGGCGGCCGACGCACGGCCGCGAGCAATCCTGGAGCGGTTGCGCTGAAAGGGATTCCCGGCGGCCCGGCCGTCGCGCCGGGAAACCCCAGCAGCGGAGTTCAGGTCGGCGCGTACGCCAGCTTCCACGCCCGCACCGTGCGCGTCCGCATCGGCATCTCCTTCACCTCGTTGCGCGAGGCGCGACGCAACCTTGTCCGCGAGGGTCTCCACCGCTCATTTGCGCAGCTGCAGTCGGACGCCGCGCGGCGCTGGCGCGCCGTGCTCAGTCGCGTCCGCGTGAGTGGCGGCACGGCACGGGAGCGGTCGGTGTTCTCCACCGCGCTGTATCACGCGCTGATCGAGCCGAGCACGCTGTCAGACGCCGATAGCAGCTACCTCGGCATGGATGGCCGCGTCCACCGCGCCGGTTCGGTGCCGCAGTACACCGATATCTCAGGCTGGGATATCTACCGCACGCAGGTGCCGTTACTGGCGATGCTGTTCCCGAGCCGTGCCGCCGCGCTCGCGACGTCATTGCTGCGCGACGCGCGCCAGAGCGGCTGCCTGCCTCGCTGGCCCTACGCCAGCCAGCAGACGAACGTGATGACGGGCGACCCCAGCGATCCGATGCTGGCGTCGATCTACGCCTATGGCGCACGCGGTTTCAATGTGCGTGCGGCCCTGACACAGATGCTCGCCGGTGCCCGTCGTTCGTGCCACACCGCCAACGGGAATTACCTCGAGCGTGAGGGGCTGTCCGACTCTCTCCGACTCGGCTACATCCCGATGCAGGACAACACCGACGTGGTCGGCCACACCTTCGGTGAACGCTCGCGAGCGTGGGGCGCCGCCGCGACGACACTTGAGGATGCGCTCGCCGACAGTGCCATCTCACGGCTGGCGGCGTCGCTTCATCAAACGCCCCCCGCGCGGCGCTTCGCCCAGCGGGCCCGCGCGTGGGCGCGGCTGTTCGATCCCGGTGACGGGCACATCCATCCGAGGCTCGCCTCCGGAGCGTGGCTTGGACCATTCGACCCATTCGGCGAGGCCGGGTTCGTCGAGGGCGACGCGGCGCAGTACACCTGGTTCGTGCCCCAGGACCCTGACCGCCTGTTCGGGCTGATGGGCGGCCGCGCGGTCGCGCGGCGGCGGCTGGGTCGGTTCTTCACGGCGTTGAACGCCGGTCCCATGTCGCCGTACGCCTTTCTCGGGAATGAGCCGACGCTCGGCACGCCGTGGCTGTACGACCGGCTCGGACGGCCCGAGCTGGCCGGCGCGGTCGTCCACCGCGCACTGCGCTTGCTGTACTCGCCGGTCGCCGGCGGGATGCCGGGGAATGACGACGGCGGCACGCTGTCGAGCTGGGTCGTGCTCGCCGCGCTCGGCATCTATCCCGAAGACCCGACCACGGGCGTCCTCGAACTGAGCGCGCCCCTGTTTCCGCACGCCCGCATTTCGCTGGCCTCCGGCACTCTCATGATCGACGCACCGGGCACCGCGCGCGCCGTACCGGCGACGCTGGACGGCCGCGTGCTGACCGCTCCACAGGTCCGACTGACGCCGCTCGTCCGGGGCATTCACCGGCTGACATTTGCTGCGGGCTCGCCGTCACTCGGAGTCGGCCTGCTCGCCCGGGTCATGCCACGGCGTCGCTGATCAGGCGGTGCGTTCAACGCTCGACGGTGCTGGCCATCCGACGGGTGGCCTCGCCCCAAAACGATCCGCGCGCGGCTCAGGGGTTGAATACGACCTTGATCATCCCCTGCTCTTTCTTCTGGAAGTGTTCGTATGCGCTGGGCGCTTCGGTGAGCGGGAGGTGATGCGTCGCGAACGACTCCACCCCGAGGGGGTCATCGTCGGTGAGCAGGGGGAGGATGTCGTTCACCCAGGACTTGACGTTGGCCTGCCCCTGACGAATCTGAATCTGCTTGTCGAAGAGCTGCAGTGTGGGCAGCGGATCGGCAGCCCCGCCGTAGACGCCGCTCACGGAGATCGTGCCGCCGCGCCGCACAATCTCGATCGCTGAGTACAGCGCGGCGAGTTTCGACACACCGGCTTTCTCCATGAGCGGCTGAGCGAGCTTGTCGGGGAGCAGCCCGACAAGCTTGTGCGCCACCCCGGCCGCTGGTGACCCGTGCGCCTCCATCCCGACCGCGTCCAGGACGGCGTCGGGACCGCGACCGTCGGTCAGGTCGCGAATGACGCCGGCCAAGTCATCCTGTGCGGCCAGGTCGAGCACTTCGATCCCCAGGCTCCGGACTCGCTGCAGTCGCTCGGGGACCAGGTCGACCCCGATCACCCGCAGTCCGCGGTGGTGGGCGATGCGGGCCGCCATGTCCCCGATCGGGCCGAGCCCGAGGATCACGAGCGAACCTCCGTCGGGCACTGCTGCGTATTGAACTCCTTGCCACGCGGTGGGCAGCACGTCAGAGAGGAACACGAAACGATCGTCGGGCGGGCCGTGGGGCACCTTGATCGGGAGATAGTTGCCGAACGGGACACGCAGAAACTCGGCTTGGCCGCCGGGCACCTGGCCATACAGCTTGGTGTAGCCAAAGAGCGATGCGCCCGTGCCGAATTCGTGGACCTGCGTCGTTTCGCACTGGGAGTGCAGGCCGTGGCCGCACATCCAGCACTCACCGCAGGACACATTGAATGGGATCACGACTCGATCGCCGATCGCCACCTCGGTCACCGCCGAGCCGATCTCCTCGACGATTCCCATCGGCTCGTGGCCGAGAATGTCGCCGGCATCGAGGTACGGCGCGAGCACGGTGTAGAGGTGAAGATCGGATCCGCACAGGCCGGTGCTCGTGATCCGGACGATGATGTCGGTCGGTTTCTCAATCACGGGGTCCGGAACCTCATCGACCCGCACGTCACTGATGCCCTGCCAGGTAAGCGCTTTCATGCCCGGCCTCTACCCATCACCCGTCGCTAGAAACGCCGAGCAGCGTCCGCAGTCTCGCCACCATGGTCCACGACCGCGACGCGGCGCCGGAGATCCTCGAGCGAGCGGCCCATCACCGTCTCGTTGAGCATCCGCGCGATCCGCCCGGGCACCCGCAGGCCGGGGTCGATCGAGAGCCGGAACTCGACGTGGGTCGTGTTCGCGTCGCGCTCGCGGAAGGCATACTCGCCCTCGAACTGCTTAAGGTCGCCGGCGATGTACTCGCTGCCGATCCATTCGGGGGTGCGGTAGAGATGGCGCAGCCGGTAGCGGATGGTGCGGAGCTTGGCGTCGATGGCGTACTCGACTTCGGTGGCGAGGCCGTCGTCGTCACGCGCGAGCACGCGGCATTCGACGACGCGGCTTTGCCATTCGGGTAGGTGCTCATAGTCGGTGAGGACTCTGAAGCAGGCGGTGGGCGACGCGGGCACGTCGATCTCGCGGGTGGCGGAGTACAGCGGCACCGGCTCAGCGCTCCAGGTTCTGTGCGATGAGCCAGAGCATCGGCGGCCACAGGCCGACGAACATGGCGCGCCGTTCGGCGTTCTGGCGGGAGGGCTCGTCGACGGTCTTGGCGCGGATCCACAGCGCGAGCGCCAGCCAGATCGACGCGAGCGAGACGAGTTGCAGATGCCACGGGCGCACGCCGAGCCGCTTGAGTGGTTGTGTGAGCACGACCACCCTGCTACCCGCTTGACGCCCTCCCGGCACGGGTATGACTGGCCGGCATGCCGGTAGAGATCAGTTTTAGACGACGGCTGACGACGACCCTCACGTGGCCGTTCGGCATCGCTTGGACGACGGCGCATTACATCTGGCGGATCCTCCCGGTGTACCGCGTGGAGGAGCCGGGCAGCCTCCCGGCCGACCTTCCGCCGCCGTTGCCCGGCGGCGTCTCACACGCCGAGGTCCAACGTCCCGTCGACGGCGAGGGACCGCTCCTGCACCGCATCTACTCGGCGCGGATCGCCGATGCCCCGATGGATGCCCGGGAGCTGATCGCCCGCATCGCGGCCGATCCCAATCAGGTCACCCCGCGCCAGATCGCCCGCTTTCATAAGTCGGGGGGAGAGGAGGGGACGATGCGGGTCGGCGACGAGTTCCTCGTCCACATGCCCGGCCCGTGGAACGGTCCGGTCCGCGTCGTCGAGGTCCGACCTGACGGCTTTCGGTTCGCAACGCTGGCCGGTCACCTCGAGGCGGGACAGATCGAATGGCGGGCGTGGGAGGACGATGGGCTGCACTTTGCGGTCGAGTCGTGGTCACGCCAGGGCGACCGCTTCTCCGTGCTGCTGCATGACCGGCTTCGCATGGCCAAGGAAATCCAGCTCTACATGTGGACGACGGTCGTCGAGCGCGTTCCCCGGTTTGCCGGGGGGCGCCTGCTCGACGGGGTCCACGTCCATACCCGGCGCGTGCCCCCCGAGGCGTTCGGGTAGCCACCCGGCATGCCGACGCATGACGAACGGATCGACGGTCTGCGGATCCTCATCACCGGCGGATCAAGCGGGATCGGCCTCAGGACCGCGCAGCGGCTCGGACGGGCCGGCGCCCAGGTGGTGCTGCTCGCCCGCGGCGCTGGCGGTCTCGCCGACGCCTTCACCCGAGTACCCGGCTGTGCGGGGATCGTTACCGCCGACGTCGGCGACAGCAAGCAGGCCCATCGCGCGGTCGAGGAGGCGGTCGCCCTGCTCGGAGGCCTCGATGTCACCGTCGCCGCTGCCGGCGCGGGTGCGTACGGGCCGTTCCTCGACATGGACCCTGAGGACTACGAGCGGACCGTCACGGTCACGCTGCTCGGGTTGATGAACACCGCGCACGCCGCCGTTCCCCATCTCGAGGCGACCGGCGGCACGCTCGTCATCGTCGGCTCGGTCGCCGGGCGGGTGCCGGTGCCGTGGCTGGCGGCCTACGCGGCCGCCAAGCACGGCGTCCGGGGGTTCGTCCGCTCGCTCGACGCCGAACTCCGCGCCGCGCGGCGAGGAGTGTCAATCGCGCTGATCGCCCCCGGCCCCGTCGACACGCCGTTCTGGCGCCGCGCTCCGACCCCGGACGGCCGACTGCCGCCGGAGATCCGCGGCGCCTACCGGGCCGATGACGTTGCCGCGGAGATCGAGCGGGCGATCGCCGCTCCGTCTCGGCTGGAACGCACCGTCGGCGCGCTGATGCTTCCGGCGATCCTGCTCGATGCCCTCGTGCCGAATCTCGTCCAGGCACCGCTCGGCATCCTCGCTCGGCTCGGCTGGCGGGCGCGGGAGGACCACGAGCGCAGCGACGACGACGGGCTCGTCCAGCCGACGACGCGGGCACGCGTCGACGGCGGCCTCCTCACGCGGCCGTCGGGCCTTCAGAAGCTGCGCGGGCTCGTGACAACGCGGTCATGACGGTCGCGGCCGAGGCCGAGACGGCCGACGTCGTCGTCGTCGGTGCGGGACCGAACGGCCTCGTTGCCGCCAACCTGCTCGCCGACGCCGGCCTAGATGTGGTTGTCTGCGAGGAGCAGGGTGAGCCGGGCGGCGCGGTCCGCTCCGGCGAGATCACCGTGCCCGGCTACGAGCACGACCGCTTCAGTGCCTTCTACCCGTTCGCTGTCGCATCCCCGGCGATCCGGAGCCTCGAGCTTGAGCGCCACGGGCTCGTCTGGCGCCGGGCGCCGCTCGTCGTCGCCCATCCGACCGCCGAAGGGCTGACCGCCGTGCTCTCCCCTGACATCGAGGAGACAGCGGCGTCGCTCGATGCATTCGCGCCGGGAGACGGGGCCCAGTGGCGGCGGCTGATGCGCATGTGGGACGCGATCGAGGAGCCGTTCATGACGGCGTTCACAACGCCGTTCCCGCCCGTAGCGTCAGCCGCGCGGCTGCTCGCCCGCCTCAAGGTCGGAGGCGCGCTCGAGTTCCTGCGCATCGCGGCGACCCCGCTGCGCCGCTTCGGCGAGGAATACTTCACCGGGGCGGGGGCGCCAGTGCTGCTCGGCGGCAACGCGCTACACGCCGACATGACCCCGGAGACCCCCGGCAGCGCGCTGTTCGGACTGATCCTGTGCGGGATCGGTCAGCGCCACGGCTTCCCCGTCCCCGAAGGCGGCGCGGGACGGCTCACCGACGCGCTGGTGCGTCGGTTCGAGCGCGCCGGCGGCACGCTGCGGTGCGCCGCCCGAGTGGAGCGCATCCTCGTGAGCAGGGGTCGCGCCGCAGGCGTCCGGCTCGCCGACGGCAGTGGGCTCGGCGCCCGGCTCGGGGTGCTGGCGGACGTCGGTGCCCCTCAGCTCTACCGCGACCTGCTCGAGCGCGCGCATGTCCCGGACCGCGTGATCCGCGAGCTTGACCGCTTCCAGTACGACAACTCGACGATCAAGCTCGACTGGGCGCTGTCCGCGCCGATCCCCTGGACCTCCGAACCGGCACGCCGGGCCGGCACCATCCACCTGGCGGAGAGCCTTGACTTCCTCAGTGAGTCGACGAACTGGCTCGAGCGAGGCGCGATCCCGCAGCGCCCGTTTCTCATCATTGGCCAGTACGGCGTGGCCGACCCGACTCGATCGCCCGATGGGCACGACACGGCCTGGGCCTACACGCACGTCCCCCAGACGACGCGGTACGACGCCGGCGGCGGGCTGACCGGGCGCTGGGACGCGACGGAGCTCGATGCCTACGCCGCGCGGATGGAGGACGAGATCGAGGCGGTCGCACCCGGGTTCCGAGCGAGCGTCATCGCCCGCAGCGTCATGGGTCCGCACGAGCTGGAGGCACTCAACCGCAACCTCGTCGCCGGAGCGATCAACGGCGGGACGGCCAAGCTCCACCAACAGGTGATCTTCCGACCGATTCCGGGCCTCGGCCGTCCCGAGACGCCGGTCCCCGGGCTCCTGCTCGCCTCCGCCTCAGCCCACCCGGGGGGTGGAGTGCACGGGGCGCCCGGCGCGATCGCCGCCCGGGCACTCCTGCGGCGCACGGCGCTACGCCGCCACCGCCCCGCTCGGCGATCAGTGTGAGCCGCCAGGCGGGCGCTCGACGCGGTGATCGAGCGGTTTCACGGCCGGTCCCTCGAGCACGGCGCCGTCGACGCCGAACCGGGAGCCGTGGCACGGGCAGTCCCACGAGCGCTCGGCCGAGTTGAAGCGCAACAGGCAGCCGAGATGGGTGCATCGCAGCGAGACCGAGTGCAGCGTCCCGTCCTCGGCGTGGAACACGCCGCGCTTACCGAGGCCCGAGATGACGACACGCGCCTCGCCGACCGGGACGCCGGCGGCGCGCCTTGCGGTGGGGGGGAGGAGCCGGTCGCCGACGAGATCGCGGCTGAACGTCGCGCCGAGCTGCGCCACCTCGTGGGCCGAGCCGAGCGACAGACGGTTCGGCGTGAACGTGGCCGCCCACGGGTTCGGCCGGCCGGCGATCCCGTCCGCGATGATCCTCGCCGCGAACGTCGCACTGGAGAGCCCCCACTTCATGAACCCGGTGCTCACCCACAGCCGCTCGGACCGCGGGAGGTACGGGCCGATCATCGGCAGGTGGTCGTAGGGGACAAGGTCATGGGCCGACCACCGGTAGGCGATCGATGCGACGTCCCAGTGCTCGCGCGCGAACGCCTCGAGCCTGTCATACCGCTCGGGGCGGGACGTGAACGCGCCGGCGGGGTGGCCCTCGCCGCCGACGATCTGGAGATCGTCGAAGCCGCGCATCGAGCGGCTGTTTGACCCGGCGCTGATCGCCATCGGCCGGCTCGGCGGGCCGCTCGCCAGCCGCGCTGCCACGCAGTAGGACCGCTGCGGTTTCAGCCGCGCGAAGTACAGCCCGCGGTCGAGGATCGGGTAGTGGGTGGCGATCACGACCTGGCCGGCGCGCACCGTCCCCTCGGCGGTCTCGATCCGGCAGGGACGGCCGGCGTGCACGCGGAGCGCCCGGCTGCCCTCGAACACGTGTGACCCGCCGCCGGCTACCGCGGCAGCGAGACCCTGAGCGTAGAGGACCGGTTGCAGCTGGATCTGGTCGGCGAGCCGGACGGCCCCGTGGACCGAGAACGGGAGCTCGAGCGACTCGTCCCAGGCGACGTCGAGGCCGGCGGATCGTGCCGCCTCGAGCTCCTGCGTGACGGTTGAGCGCTCCGACGGCTCGAGCGCGAACGTGAACGCCGGACGGCGCTCGAGCGCACATTCGATCCCTTCCTCCTCGGAGAACGACGCCAGCTGCTCGACTCCCGACAGGCTCGCCGTCGCGTACACCTCCGCGGCTTCAATCCCGTGGCGCGAGCGGATCGTCGAGTAGACAGTCGACTGAAGCGCGCTGACCTTTGCGGTCGTGCAGCCGGTGACGCCGCTGCCGACGCGGGCCGCCTCGAGCACTGCGACGCGGGCGCCGTCGCGCTGCAGCAGCAGCGCCGCCGTCAGACCGGCAATGCCGCCGCCGATCACGGCGACCTCGACATCGAGCTCGCCCGCCAGCACCGGATAGGCGGCCGCGGCCGCGGTGTCGAGCCACAGGTTCTCGCGGGCGGAGGTCGTCGCTAGGACTGGCTCGGGCATCCCGCGCAGTTCTGTCCGCCCGGTCACGATTGGAAACTGGCGTGGCTGGCTAGTCCGTCGTGTATGAGCGCGACCGTAGGTCTTATCGGAGTGGGCCGCATGGGGCTGGCAGTCTGCGGTCGGCTCGTTGGATCTGGATTTGCGGTTCTCGCGACTGACCTCCGACCCGAGCGCGAGGAGGCCGTTCACGCAGCCGGGGCGGGCTGGCATCCTGACGCGCGATCGGTCGCAGCAGCGGCCGATGTGGCGATCACGGTCCTGCCGGGCTCCGGCGAGCTGGAGGCGGCGATGCGACTAGCCCGGCCGGCGTTGCGGCCCGGCACGACGTGGATCGACATGACGAGCGCGGCACCGAGCGCCGGTCGAGCATTGGCCTCACGCGCGGATGCAGGTGGCGTCGAGTGCCTTGATGCCCCGGTCGGCGGCAATCCTGCAGCCGCGGCGGCGGGTCAGCTCCAGCTGTTTGTCGGTGGTCGGGCAGAATCGGTCGAGCGGCACCGGCCGTTGCTTGAAACCCTCGGCACGGTCCAGCACGTTGGCGAGCACGGTGCCGGATACACAACCAAGCTGCTCGTCAATCTCCTGTGGTTCGGACAGGCCGTGGCGGTTGGCGAGGCGCTGCTGCTCGCTCGCCGAACCGGGATTGATCTCGAGACCCTGCGCGGCGTCCTCAGCCAGAGCGCAGCGGCCAGCAGTTTCGTCAGTCACGACTTGAGCGCCCTGCTGGAGGGCGACTACCTCGAGTCGTTCGGGCTCGACCGTTGCTGCGAGGAGCTCGATACCGTCGTTGGCCTTGCCCACGATCTGTCGGTGCCGTTCGAGCTGTCAACGGCCGTTCAGAGCGCGTATCGCACGGCGCTCGATCGTTATGGCCGCGTGGACGGAGAGCTGCTCGCGGTCGCGGTACTCGAGGAGCAAGCCGGCACGCAGCTACGAGCGAGCCCGCGTCCCGAGTCGTGAGCCGGGTAACGCGAAGCGGTTGCGGTTTGTCCGAGCATGACGAGGACGGACGTTCTCGCGGATGGTCGTCCGCGCTTTCGTCGGGCCGCGGCCGGTGTACTCGCGCAGGAGGCCGACGAGCGCGTTGGAGAGCGCGAGTTGCAGGGAGCCGCCGGGCGTTCCCGATGGTGCTTGGCCGGTCATGACCGTCCGTTCTTGCCTTTCCCTGAGGATGGACTCCGACGCTGGACAGGGAAAGGCGGCCGAACCGCTGGAAGCGCAAGACGTCCCCGCGGGGCATGCGGCCGCGCGGGGCTAAGCAGAGTGTGGCAGGTCCTGCCCCGGCTCCCGCCCGCGTCAGTCTTCGAAGGTCAGTTGTTCGGTCATGCCGGTGGGACACGCTGTTTCAACGCGGGGAGCGCTCAGCCGTTGATGCCGTGCCACGGGGCGACTTTGACTCGTCGCGCGTTCCGCGGGCCCGATAGGCGAATCCGCCGGACGGCGAGGTCGTCCTGCGTGCTCGTCTCGTGTAGAAGACCGAGCGGGTTGACGCGCACGGCGATCTTGTAGCTGCCATTCGGTACGTTCGTGACATCGAACGCCTGGCCTGCGACGGACTGGACGTAGGTGTCCCCCCAGCCGGCCGGGAGCTGTTCGCGGATCCAGATCGCTCCCGGCTGGTAGAGGTCGCACACGGTTCCGTCAAAGCCGAGCGCGAGCTGTGACTCCTGCGCGCCGGGGATCGTGAGATCGACTGGGTCGGTGGGCGCGATGCAGAAGGATTGCTTCTGGCTGAGGATGGTGCGAGTCCTGCCCTCCAGTTCGTAGGAGGCGAGCTGTTGCAGGTGCCAATGGTTATGGCCCGGGCGGGCGTCGTACTGAAGCGTTCCGGCGGGCGCGCGTCCGACCACGTTCCCGGCCGGATCGAAGAAGTACTCGTAGGCGTCCATCAGATCGCCGTGCGGTCGTCGGAAACCCTCGATTGAGAACTGCGCGGGTCCGGCGTTCCAGATCGTCGCGCTGAACGTCAAGATGTCACGGAGTGGCCGGCGAGCCCGTCCGCCGGTTCTGCTGGTGGGTACGGGCCCGCGGACCGACCCGCCCTGTCGGCGCATCGCGATGCCCCACGCCGGCGCTGCCACGAGATTCGGCATCGAGGCGGGATCGGGAGCGGTGACCGTCGGGACCACTTGAAGCCGGCCGGTGTCGCCCGCGTCCTCTGGCTTGGTACTCCGGGGTGGAGTAGCGGGCGGGCGGACCCGCGGGGGCGGCGAGTACAGCACTCGCATTCCCACCTTGGCCGCTGCCTGTTCGGACGCGATCCCGAACAGCTTTTGGTACGGACGGGTGATGCTCACGATCGCGGTGTATCGCCCGGGCGTCAGCGAAACCCAGCCACCGCGGATGGGCGGCAGGAGGCCGGGGGGGAGCGGGCCGGGCGGAAGCGCGCCGATCGGGAATCCCGAGACCGAGCCGGACCCGAGGACCGGGGGAACCGCCCACCCGGTGTCGATGCCCCAGACCGCTCCCCGGACAAACGGAAACGAGGTAAACCCCTGACAGAAGTTCAGATAGGTTGACTCGAGCGGCCCAGAGTCATTGACCCGGGACGCCTGACCATCCGGACAGAAGGTCACCTGACGCCGAGCCGCGACACGGCCACGAGCGTCGACGAACTGGACGCTGAGGAAGCGCCTCAGTCCCCGGATCGGATCGACAAGCCGGGCCGGGACGGAGCGCAGGGCGGCGGCCGTCGACGAGTCGACTTGGGAAGCGGTCCAAGCACCGTAGCCGGGCCGCTTGACGTCGATCTGAAAGCCGCCGTTGACGGATGCGACCCACAACCCGAGATCAGCCGTCCCGTAACGCAGGTCGTTCTGCGTCACGGTCACCCGGCGAGCGCTGCCAAACAATCGCAGCGAGGGCGGGACAGCCGCGCTCGCTACGGGAACGCAAGCGGCCGACACCACCAGAGTCATGGCGGAGACAGTGCCCAGAGCGGATCTCCGACACCAGCGCAGATAACGCACAGCACCTCCCCTTCTCCGCCGCCTCGAATCGAGGGCGACACTCGAACCGCTGAGTTCGTGTGATGCCGGTGCCGCCCGCCCCTCGCCACCGCACCGCACACGATAGTCCCACCCCAAGCCGTTGTCGAGATCGCCCGAACCGATGCACGACTCCGAGCCCTCCGTGCCCCGAGTGCTCACGCCTCGCCGGTCGGAACAGCGCTGTTCGGGATGGGCCTGCCGAGATACCCGCGCGCAACGAGTGTGGCGAGCGCGATCTGCCGCGCCCGCTTCTCCCCCCGCCACGCCACCGTGATGGTGAGCAGACTCCTCCCATCGGTCGTCAGCAGCTGGGACTCGTCCGGCACCCATGCCGCGTCCAACCCGAGCTTCGGCACGGTCACCGGCGGCGTGAAGTTCCGCTCGGTTCCGAACGACTGCGAATCCTCATCGATCGTCCGCTCCAACCGCTGATACGGCTGCGGCGACGAATCGATGTTGACCACCACGGACACCCCCGGAGCGCGAAAATGACACTCCGGCTCCGCATTGTTCCCGGTCGTCGCTCGGGCCGTGAGCGCGCCGACCGCGACCCCGGCATCGCGCGCGATCACCGCGCGTGCGGCTGGCGCGCACACCGGCGGCTTTGGCCGCGCCGCTTCCTTTGTCGATGTCGCCGACGAGCGCGAGGACGCGCCACAACCAGCGAGGACCAGGCCGGTCAGCAGTCCGACGATCACACCGGCCGCGCGGCGTGACGTGATTGGCCCCAGGCGCGACCCTCGTGGGGTGTCTCGCGCATCGTGTCTGTTCATCGGAGTGTCTCCCATGTCGGTCAGCTCCCCGGGCCGCGTTGTCGCTCGCGATACGCGCGCACTTTGGCGCGTGAGCCGCACACCGACATGGCGCACCAGCTGCTGGCCTGGTTGCGGCTGTGGTCGTAGAACGCCCATCCGCAATCGGGGCCCGGGCACGCCTTCATCCGTGACCAGCTGCCATCGAGCTGCGACAGCGCGACGATCGTCGCGATCAGCGCCAGGGCGCCGTCAAGATCCCGTGGCTGTGGCGTGAATTCCGGAGCGTCGGCAGCCGCGAGTTGAACGTAGATTCGCGGCGCGCGGAGGGCCCGGTTCAGCCGCGCCACGACTTCGGGATCCTCCACCGCGCCGTTGTTGACGAACAGCATTTCTCGAAGCCCCTCCCGCACTTCCAACACCCGGCGACGATCCGGTTCGGTCAGCGCATGCCGGCGATCGAACAGCCCGTGCTCGACGAGCCATGTGCTGACTGCGCCGGGGCTGACAAGTTCCTCTTCGTTGTGACTGGTCAGATCCCAGCGACTGTTGAGAAACGTCTGCACGAGCTCGAGGTCGCCGGGGGCGGGCCGGCGATTTCCGGGTTGCGGACCACGGTCGACCCGCGTCATCGGCTCCGTCAGCTCCACGCGATCGTCCACGGTGCAAAGTTGCCGCTAACCACCAAACGACCTTACGCTGGTAACGCGGAACGCGCAAGGGGTCGTGTTTGCCAACGGACGTTCGCGGCACCGAACACGTCGATCGCCGCCGGGCCCGAGCGGGCTCACCTGGGGCGACCGGTCGCTTTACGAGATCTGACGTGCCTGACGCTTGCGCTGGGCTTCGCTTGGCCGGGGTAGATAGCCGTCGTGTCTGATACCGCGGCCCTCGTTGTGATTGATGTTCAGGATGGCCTGGTCGACGGGTTCGAAGAGGACTGGGAAAGCGTCCTGCCGGTCATCTCTGATCTGTTGACCCGGGCCCGGCGCGGCGCCGCGCCGGTGGTTCTCGTGCAGCACTGCGGACACGGTCAGAGCCATCCGTTGCACGAGACTGCGAAGGGGTGGGCACTGCACGAGATCGTTGATCCACAGCCCGGAGATCTTCGGGTACGCAAAGCCTGGTCGGACGCATTTCAGGACACCGACCTCCACGATCTCCTACGGGCGACCAGTGTCACGCGCGTGGTACTCGTCGGCGCCCAAACCGAGTTCTGCGTGGACGCCACCGCGCGACGAGCGCTGTCGCTTGGCTACGACGTCGACCTCGTCGCCGACGGGCACACGACGTCCGAGAATGACGTGCTCAGCCGCGCGCGCATCGTGGCCCACCACAACGCCACGCTTGGCAACCTCGCGGTCGAGGGTGTGACGATCAGAGTGCTCCCGTCCGAGGCGATCGCGTTCTTCTGACAGCGACGCAGTCGCCCCGGCGGCTCACTCGCCGGCGTGGCTTTCTGCCCGATGGTGTCATGGCGGGCTGGCCTGGCGCGGGTCAGGGGTTGTGTCTGGGTTCCGGGATGCAGTTGTGAGTAGATACGGCTGCCATCAGTCAGCGAGTGGGACAGCGCCGGCTGTGGCGCCGCGCGCTTTGCCTTTCTTGGCGAACTGGCGTCCGATCACGATCGAGCCGATGATGCCGGGTGCGATCGCGGCCAGGGGCAGCGTCTGGTCGTCGTTATAGGCGGTGGAGTCGCCAACTTGCGCGAACCCATTCGCCAGAGCGTCGTTCCGAACGACCTCCAGGACGTTTCGGGGACAGCCGTCACAAAGGACAGCTTTGGAGTCGGAGAACCAGAGAGTCGCCACCTGGACGACCGTGGCGAGCGTGATCGCCGACCAGATCACGATGCGCTCCATCAGGGTGTTCAATCGCCCGGACGGGAAAGACAAGATCAGGTAGCCGAAGCCGGCGAGATAGCAGGCCTGCACGGCTGTCCCGACGGTGAACGGCAGTGGTTGATGCGCATCGGTGAGAAAGCTCGCAAACCATGCGAAGCCGGTGAAGACCATCGCCGGCCCCATCCGGTTATCGGGACGAACCCGCCACGCGACCACGCCACTGCCGATCAGCGACCAGCCGACGAGCAGACCGAGCGCCGCCGGCGCCGTCTGGTAGGGCGTGAAATCGCGGTTGGCGGCCAGCCAAGCCGCACCCACCCCTGCGGGCAACGCCGCCGCGACCAGAAATGTCTGCTTCGCCTTCACGCCCGGCTCAATGTTGAACCGTCATCGGCCGTCTGTGAAGGCCCCGCGGTGCGGCGCCCGTCGTGGGTGTCGGTCGTTCGGGGTGCAGTGGTGAGGGCTCGGTTCGCAGCAGCCGAGCGGCCGGGCCCGGGAGCCACCAGTTGTAGTCGCCGAACAGGCTGACGAGGGCGGGGACGAGCAGGCAGCGGATCAGCGTGGCGTCGACGAGGATGCCGGCGCCCAGGCCGGTGGCCAGGATTTTGACGTCGGTTTCCGGGCCGGTCGACATGGCCACGAACGAGAGCACGAGGATCAGCGCGGCGCTGGTGACCAGCCGCCCAGTGCGCCCGATGCCTTCGATGACGGCGGCCTGGGTGCTGCCAGTGGCGTCGCGCGCCTCGCGCATGCGGGCGAGGATGAACACCTCGTAGTCCATTGAGAGTCCGAACAGGAAGGCGAAGACCATGATCGGGACCCACATCGTGATCGCGCCGGTGGCGGGGATGCCCCAGATCGCGTTGGAGGCGTGGCCCTGCTGCCAGATCCACACCATGACCCCATAGGCGGCACCGAGCGAGGCGAGGTTCATGACGACGGCTTTGAGCGGCAGCAGGAGTGAGCGGAAGGCGCGGGCAAGCAGCACGAACGTCGCGGCTGCGATCAGAGCGAGCATGAGCGGGAAGCTGCCGTACACGTCGTGGGAGAAGTCGATCATCGATGCGCCTGATCCTGCGACACCCACCACAGCGGCGTCGTGGGCGACCGCGGCGCGGATCGACCGCACGGTGGCCTGCCCGGCAGCGATGTCGGTCTCCGCGGTCGGAAGCACGGTGACCAGGGCCGTGTCGGCGCGCCGGAATTCCGGCGTGATCGGAGAGACCGTGGCATGGACGCCTGGCAGTTTGCCGAGCCGGTGCGCGACGGCCGGCGCGGCGGCCTGCCGGGTGAGGACGTCGATCGGCGTCAGCGTGCCGGAGGGCACGCCGCCGGCCTCGAGCGTGGCCAGTGCCGTGTGCGCGGGTCCGGTTTGCGCCAGCGCGGCGGTGGTCGGCTCGCCGACGTCCAACGCGAATGCCGGGATGATCAGGACGGCGAGCGTGGCGGTGCCGGCGAGTGCGGCGACGCCGCGGTGGCGGGCCGTGAAGCGTGCCCAGGCGCTCCACCCACGGCTGGCAGTGTTCTCGGTGCGGAGCCGTGGCCAGTCCAGCCGCGGACCAACGCTGCCGAGAACGACGGGGAGCAGGGTGAGCGCGACGGCGACGGAGATGAGCGGGATCAGCACGCCGCCGATGCCGGCACTGCGCAGGAACGGGACGGGCAGCACAACGAGCGCGAGCAGGCCGATCGCGACGGTCATTCCGGAGAAGAGCACGGCGCGGCCGGCGTGGGCCATCGCGGCGTGGACGGCGTCATCGCCACGGCGGCCGTGCGCGCGCTCCTCGCGCCAGCGACTCACGAGCAGCAGCGAGTAGTCGATCGCGACGCCGAGGCCGATGAGGGCGATCAGGAACTCGACGATTTGACTGACGGCGGTGATGTGCGTGAGCCCGCCCAGCGCCAGGAACGTCGTGAGGATCGAGATGGCCGCGATCAGCAGTGGGACGAAGGCCAGGAGGCTGGCAAACACGAACGCCAACACGACGAGGGCGCCGAGGGCGCCGAGCATTGCTTCGGCCAGCAGGCCGGCACTCTTGCTGGCGGGCGTGCTGGTGGCGAGCGCCTCGATGCCCGTGGTCCGTACCTGCCATGCGGACGGCGCGGCGGCGCTGATGGCCCGCTGGATCCGGGCGGTGAGATCGCCGGGGCCGATCGGGTCGGTCTCGGGCGTGAAGATCAGCGCATAGGTGCTGCGTCCGTCCCGGGTAATGAACGCCGAGTTGCGGGTGGTGGCGAAGTCGGCCACACGCGCAGTCGGGATGACGTGCCGTACCGCAGCGAACGCCCGGTCGAGCCGGCGGGCAATACCCGGGGTGCGGACCGTGGTGCCGGCCGGCAGTGTGACAACGGGTACCGTCGGGTCCTGCGCGCCATTGCGGAGATACAGCCGCTGGATCCGCGCGTCCGCGCGGAACGCTGCGCCGGGCATGGCGAAGCTGGTGGTCAGGCGCTTGGTCGTGCTCGAGGCGGTCATCGCTCCAGCGAGCGCCACCACCAGCCAGAACGCAACAACCAGCAGCTTGTGCCTGAGCACGAAACGGGTGAGCGTCGACATGAGAACCTCCTGGACTTGCGGGCCGGATACTGGGACCAGGAGCATCGCCCGCGCAGCATTCTGTGTCGTCGGCGGCACGGAGGCGATTGCGCTACGCCATTCCAACCAGTGGCGGGCTCGGTGTACTCCAGCTGCAGTAGCGTCGTCGCCTTCTCACGGATGACGACAACGCCCGCCCTGAGCTCTACGCTCGCGAGGCGATGAGCGCTCCTCCCGTCGCAGGCCAGTCTCCTATTCGCCGCCGCCGGCTCTGGCTGGGGAGCGCCGTTTGGCGGGTCAGACGCTCCTCGCTGGCTTTCGACATCGGCCTCGCGGTGACCATGGCCGTGATCACGCTCGTCGGGTCGCTGGCCGAGGGTCATCCGGGGCAGCAGTTCGACAAACCCGCAGCGGGGCAGCACATCCCTGCCGTGACGCCGGCCGCGAGCCTGCTGATACTCGCCAGCGCGCTTGTGCTCACCTGGCGCCGGCGCCGACCGCTGCTTGTGCTCGCCGTCTCACTGACCGCAACCCTCGCGTTCACGTGCCTGGGCTACGTCAACGGTTCGGTGATCCTCAACCCGGTCGTCGCTCTGTATGCCGTCGCGCTGACCTCGTCCCCCCGCCGAGCGATCGCGATCTCGCTGGTGACGATGGCCGCGCTGATGGCTGCCAGTGCAGCGTTTGATCCGCTGGGGGCGACCGGCGGGGGGTTCGTGCTGATTCCCGGCGAGGTGGCGGCGGCGCTGTTCCTGGGGCTGTGGGTAGCAAGCCGCCACGCGTATGCGCGGCGGGAGGGCGAGGAGCAGGCGCGCCGCGCGGTGGACGCCGAGCGGCTGCGGATCGCCCGGGAGCTGCACGACGTCGTCGCACACACGATGGCCACCATCAACGTCCAGGCCGGCGTGGCCGGCCATGTCATCGACCAGCAGCCCGAGCAGGCCGCGCACGCGCTCGAGGCGATCAAGCAGGCCAGCAAGGAGGGCCTCCGCGAGCTGCGCGGGATCCTCAATGTCCTGCGCCAAGCCGACGAGCACGACCCGACCACACCCGCGCCACGGGTGGCCGAGCTCACTGCTTTGATCGAGGGCGTCAGCCACGCCGGGCTTCCAACAACGGTGACGATTCGCGGCGAAGCACGAGCGCTGTCACCTACCGTCGATCTCGCCGCATACCGCATCGTCCAGGAGTCACTGACCAACGCGCTGCGCTACGCCGGCCCCGCCACCGCCAGTGTCACGCTTTCGTACCGTCAGGATCACCTCGACCTGGAGGTCCTGGATGACGGTCAGGCGGGCCATACGGAAGCTCCCGAAGGCGCTGGGCACGGGCTTGCCGGGATGCGCGAACGGGTCACGGCGGCCGGCGGGACCCTCCAGGCGGGACCGCGTCCGGAAGGCGGCTTTCTCGTGCACGCCCGACTCCCCTTCGCCGCGTCATGATCCGCGTGCTCCTCGCCGACGATCAGGCGCTGATTCGCGCCGGCTTTCGAGTGCTTGTGGACTCCGCTGACGACATCGAAGTCGTCGGTGAGGCCGAAGACGGCGCCCAAGCCGTCGCGCTCGCACGCCGGCATCGCGCCGACATCGTGCTGATGGACATCCGGATGCCGGGCGTCGATGGTCTGGAGGCAACCCGGCGGATCAGTGCCGACGAGAGCATGGCCGGCGTCAAAGTCCTGATCCTCACCACCTTCGAAAGTGACGAGTATGTCTACGAAGCGCTCCAAGCCGGCGCCAGCGGCTTCCTGGTCAAGGACACCGAGCCGGCCGAGCTCCTACACGCGATTTATGTCATCGCCCGCGGTGACGCGCTCCTCTCACCCGGGATCACCCGCCGGCTGATCGCCGACATTGCCGCGCGGCGCCCCACCCGCACGCCAGCGCATGCCGCCTTGTCTGAGCTGACCGACCGCGAAAGAGAAATGATGGCTCTGGTCGCCACCGGACTCAGCAACGACGAAATCGCCGGGCAGCTCTACCTCAGCCCCCTCACCGTCAAGACACACGTCAGCCGCGCCATGCTCAAGCTCCACGCGCGCGACCGTGCCCAGCTCGTCGTCATCGCGTACCAAAGTGGACTCGTCACCCCGGACGCCTGACCCAGCCCCGGTCCTGGCTTCAACCGGCGCGGTTCGGCTCCGGTCGCAAACGCCGGCCTGTCACATTTGGGGTTGCGGTGGTGCTTATCGGGTGTGATGGGATTGCAGGCGCGACATAACGAGCCGTCGCAGCGGTGTGACAGCGGCGGCGCCGTCGCCGGCTTTGAGGGTTTCTTTCGCGGCCACTACCGGGCGGTTGTGCGCCTCGCATACAGCGTGGTGGGCGACTCACAGGCTGCCCAGGACGTCGCCCAGGAGGTGTTCCTCGCCGCCTACCGGCGCTTTCCCGGCGATTACGAGCGGGCGGCTGGATGGGTCCGGGTGGCCGCGGTGCACACAGCCCTCAACGTGATCCGCGGAGAGCGTCGCCGCGGGAGGCGCGAGCTGCTGGTGCAGGTCGTCGGTTCGCTGCCGAGCGCGGAGGACATCGTGATCGATCGAGAGAGCCGGGCGGAGGTACGCCGTGTCCTGCGTCGACTGCCACGCCGCTCGGCCGCGGTTCTCGTGATGCGCCACGGCGGCATGAGCTATGTCGAAATTGCCGAGGCGCTCGGGGTCAAGGTCGGAACCGTAGGGACTCTGCTGAGACGGGCGGAGTCCGCGCTACGAAAGGAGATGGACCGTGAGACACATTCCTGACGGGGTGCTTCGCCGCCTCGAGGACGAACCGCTGGCCGTGCCGGACCGCGTCACCGATCATTTGGCCGGCTGCGGCCGATGCAGTGCTCGGCGCTCTCAGATCGCCGACGACGCGGACCACGCGGCCCGACTGTTCTCCGCCCCACAGCCGGTTCCCGACGTCGACATCGCGTGGGTGCGGCTCGAGCACGAGCTCGAGTCCCCGCGGGCAACGGGCGCCACCAGGCGCCCACCGCCGGCGCGCATTCGCTCGCGACGTGCGTGGCCGCCTCGAGTGTCGCCCCGGACCGGGCTCGCCATCGGCGCGATCGGGATCGTGACCGTGGGGACCGCTGCGGCGGCGACGCTCACCACGATCTTCGAGCCGACCCACGTTGCGCCGGTCTCTTTGAGCCAGAGCGACCTGCGAGCGATCGCGGACTTCACTGGGCTGGGCGACAGCGGAACCCTCGGGGGTTTCTCCACCTCGAACGGATCGCGCACGTTGCCGTTCGGGACCGTGAGATGGTCGTCGAGCACCGCCCACGTCACGTCCTCGCGCGCCCAGGCCGCGGCGGAAGCCGGGTTTCCGGTCGCATTGCCTGCACACCTTCCCGCGGGTGTGGGCGCCGTCCAACGGTTCATGGTGCAGCCACGGGTGACGGCCGCTGTGACCTTCAACCCCGCTGCCGCCGGCCTCGCCGGGAGCTCGGTGACCCTCGACGCAGGGCCGGCCGTCGCCGCGCAGTACGCCGGAACAAACGGCGCCGGCGTGCCCACGCTTGCTGTCGCGACGATGCGCCGGCCGACGGCGCGGTCGAGCGGTGCGAGCCTGAGCCAGATCGAAGCGTTCTTGCTCGGGCAGCCTGGTATCCCGCCGCAGCTGGCCGAGGAGATCCGATTGCTCGGAGACCTGCGCACGACCCTGCCGGTGCCCGTTCCGTCCGGCGCTGCGGCACGCTCAGTCCAGGTCGACGGCTGGCCGGGCATCCTGCTGGGTGACTCCTCAAATGCGGCCGCCGCGGTGGTGTGGGAGGACGGCCGCGGTCTGCTCCATGTCGTCGTGGGAATCCTCGATCAGCAAGATGTGCTGAATGTCGCCAAGCAACTCGGCTGAGAGAGCCGCCGTCAATGCGAGCGAGCGAGCCGCCGACGACGGTCCGGCGCGGCTCTTGGACGCGGCCGGCCCGTCCGCGAGCAGCGGCCGCTCTCCGGAGTCCACGGCGTCGCCGGCGGTTCACGCCGCGGGGCTGAGCAAGCGGTTCGGCGACACGATCGCCGTGAACTCACTGTCGATGACGGTGCCACGGGGCGAGGTGTTCGGCTTTCTCGGTCCCAACGGCGCAGGGAAGACGACGGTTGTGAAACTCCTGCTGGGACTCGCGCGGCCCACCGGGGGCGAAGCGCTCGTGCTCGGGGCCCCACTCGGGGACCGTGAGACGAGGCGTCGGATCGGATATCTCCCTGAGCTGTTCCGCTTCCAGGCCCTGTTGACCGCCCGGGAGGTGCTGCGCCTGCACTGCCGGCTCCTCGCGCTGCCCAAAGCAACGTGGGGCGAGGAAGAGCGCCGCGCCCTCGAGACAGTCGATCTGTTGAAGCGAGGCAACGACCGGGTCGGCACCTTCTCGAAGGGGATGCAGCAACGACTCGGGCTCGGCGTCGCGTTGCTCGGAAGCCCGGCGCTGGTCATCCTCGACGAGCCCACGAGCGCGCTCGACCCCGTCGGACGTCACGACGTGCGCGAGATCATTCGCGGCCTCCGCGAGCGAGGCTCCAGCGTGTTCCTGAACACGCACCTACTCGAAGAGGCCGAGCACGTATGCGATCGCGTCGCCGTCATCCACAAGGGGACGGCCGTGGCCACCGGAAGTCTCGACGAACTGCTCGGGCGTCATAGCCGGGTGCGACTCAAGGTCGGCGGCCTCAGCGGGAACTGGTGGAGTGCTCTGGATCGTCTCGGTCGATGTCACGAAGACGACGGCTGGCTCGTGGTCGAGGACATCGATCCGTCCGAGGTTGCCGACCTTGTCGGCGAACTGGTCGCGCTCGGCGGCCAGGTTCAGGCCGTGATCCCGGAGCACCAGAGCCTTGAAGCCCGCTTTCTCGAGCTGCTGGCGGAGCGATGAATCCGACTCTGACGATCGCTGCGCTCACCGTCAAAGAAGCTGTGCGGCGACGTCTTCTCCTTGCCTTTGTCGCGATCAGCGTGGTCATCGTCGGACTGAGCGCCTGGGGCTTTGACCGCCTGAGCCACACCCGGAGCCTCACCTCAGGCGAGACAAATCTGGCCGTACCCCAGGCACTCATTCTGTTCATGTTCATGTTCAGCTTCGTCCTGGCTCTGAGCGCGTCAGCGATCGCCTCCCCGGTGATCTCCTCGGAGGTCGAATCAGGCGTTCTCATGACGGTCGTGACCCGTCCCGTCCGCCGGATCGAGGTGCTGATCGGCAAATGGCTCGGACTCGCACTGCTGCTGGCGGGATATGCCGTCGTCGTCTGCACGCTGGAGTTCGGAGCCGTTCGCGTGGCCAGCGGGTTCGTCCCTCCCAACCCAGTGCTCGTCACCGTGTACCTGTTCGCCGAGGGCGCGCTTCTTCTCACCCTGGCCCTGTTCCTCAGCACGCGCATTCCGGTCATCGCCGCGGGTGTCATCGGGGTTGCCGTGTTCGGCGCCGGATGGCTGGCCGGGGTCGTGGGCTCGCTGGGCGCGGCACTCAACGTCGCCGCGCTGCGCACGGTGGGCCAGGTGGGACGATTCCTCCTCCCCACCGACGGGCTGTGGCACGCGGCCATCTATTACCTTCAGCCGTCGTCGCTCATTAGCCAACACCTGGCCGGCGGCCGCCAAGATCCTTTCTATGCCCAAGGAGCACCATCCTGGGCATATCTGCTGTGGGTGATGTGCTGGTTCCTCTTGGTCCTCGGCGCCGCGGTGGCCAGCTTCAATCGCCGCGAGCTGTGAATGACCGGACCAGGTCTACAGCCCGTTGAGCAGACCGCGCAGCGTCGCGGTGTAGGTCTCCAGGGCCGCGCGACCGCGGTGGGTGAGAGCTACCGAGGTTCGCGACGCCGGACCGTTGCCGGTCTTCTCGCTGGTGAGGTAATCGGCGTCCTCGAGCCTGCGCAGGTGAGTGATCAGGTTGCCGGGCGTCAGCCCGATCATCTCCTGGAGGCGGGTGAAGGACAGCGCGTCACCGTCGGGCAGTGCCGCCAGCGTGGCCACGATCTGGAGTCGCGCAGGGACGTGGATCAACGGATCGAGCGCGTCAGCCGTCATGCGTCTGACGGAGACGGGCGAAGCCGCCACGCCTGGGTCGCGCTTGCTCCCAGCAACACAACGCAGACGCCAACCCCGTTGCTCAACCACACCCCGCGGGGTCCTGCGAACGCGCTGGCGGCAGCGACGCACACGATCGCGAGCGAGATGCCCAATTCCAGCCAGTCCTCCCGTATCGCCGCACGGGCCGCGCCAAACGTGCCGAGGACCAGCATCGTCGCGGTCGCGACATAGATCCCGTAGACGACTCCGTCGCTCGCCCCGGCGCTCGCGAGCGCTCCCATGATCACGTAGACGGCGACCAACGCGACCGACAGGGCCGCCCCTTCGGCGCGCCGCTGACGCACCGAACGTCCGCTGATCCCGGCCGTCGCGCGTCGATGCGCGTAGAGCACCGAGCCGACGCGAATCGCCACCACGGCGTACAGGCCGAGCAGACCCACCACGGTCGGATACTTGTACGGATGCTGTCCGCGGACCGACAGCCACACCGAGCCGAAGGCCACCAACGCCGCCGCCGCCGCGAGCAACGACAGCCACGGTGAGCGGAAGTCCAGCTCTCGTTGCGTTCGCCGTTGGGTTTCCGCCAGCAGGCGAGCCGCGTGGCGGGGATCCAGTCCGCCCTCATCACCGTAGGTGTCGGTCGTGCCTCTGTCGGAGATCCCGTTCATCGCTCTCGTCCTCCTCCGCCTAGTCTTTGTGGCACAAACTCTACTAAGCTTTACGGCACAAAGTCAAGCTCTCAAGGGTCGGTGGCGAGGCTCTGTCCGCCGGAGGTAGCGGTTCTGACGTCGCTCGTACAAGCCCACTGAAGCCGCAGTCTCGAAGACGCCACGCCACGTCGTTTGTGAACGCGCTCCATGCCGAATTCGCGGTCGGGCGGCTACGGCGTCCAGGCCACCGCCGTTGGTCTGCGTCACTGTCGAGGCAGCAGCGCCACCCGGCGGTCCTCCTTGTCTCTCGGCGCGCTCTGGTTGGGTTACCACGGGAGCGGGTGACCGTCGCGGAAGAGCCCGCCGGTGGGCCCATCGTCTGGCAGGGTCGCCGCCCAGACGATCGATGCCGCGCCCTCACCGATCGGTCGTGCGCCCAGCTGTTCCGCTCCCGGCCAGGTCGCGGTAAGACCTAGCGACGGAGCTCGGCCCTGAGCCGGGCAGCGAGCTGCACGGAGGCTTCGATCTCGACTTTGCGTATCGAGACGCTCTCGACGTTCAGTCCGAAGGGAACGCCGACGCGCCGGCAAAAGGCGATCAGCTCGATCGCCGTTGCGACCGCTTGATCGTAGGACGCGTCGAGGGTGTCGTCGGCATGACGCAGATCGTTCGCGATCCAGCGCGGCACGTCGACACCGAGCCACTGGAGAAACGCCAATGTCTTCATTGAGCCGCAGACTGAGAACGTGAAGACGATCGGCACCGGTTTCAGGTTCTGGGCGGCGCACTCATAGTGATAGTCGGAGACCAAGTCTTCGCAGCGTTGACGTCGTAGACGACTTGGGTGACGAAGAAGGAGCAGCCTGCGGCCTGTTTCGCGATCAGCCGGAGGTGCTCTTTTCCCCCGCGGGCGTGCCGCTCGGGGATCGCGACTCCGCCGAGCGGCAAGTCCGGCCGGACTTCGGTCCGGAGTTCGTATGCCCGCGAGAGCGAGGTTGCAGCCACCTTCTCGCGGGATGACGCCCCGACGAAGACCGACAACGCTCGGACCGGATCCTGGTCGCGGAGCCAGAGACGGAGGCGGTCCTCAGAATGTTTACTGACCGCGCGGTAAACGATGGCAGGAACGTCCAAGCTGACGAGATCGCGAGCGAGGTACTCGGCCGGGTCCATCGTCGGCAGGAACGGGAACGGGCGTTCGTTGGGATTGCGGTCGCTTTCGTCATCGATGTCATAAAGAACGAGGCCATCTATTCCCACCGCCCGAAGCCGCGCAACTGTGACCTCAGCGATCTGCCTGGTCTGCTCCGGTCCGCTCGCCAGCCTCGGTGGCGTCACCGCGAAGATCAAGAACTCACCGATCCGATCGGCGATGCGCTGCTGGAGCTCCACGGGCCGAACCGTAGCCAACCGGTTGTCGTGCGCGGAGGTGGCGAGGACGGCGAGTCGGGGCAATCCGACGCAACCGCCGAGTGATTTGTCAGCCGATTGCTCGCGCAGTCGCGCCGGTCGGGGTACCGTCCACCCTCACTGTGGGCGTCGTCCGGCGAATCCTTCGGGGCACGATCAAGGTAGAGCGCGACAAGGTGAAGGTCGCCTGGGGAAAGCGCTTCGCCTTCGGGGTGGGTGTGCCGCTGTTCATCGGCGCGGCGACGGGCTTGTTGGTGGAGGGTGTGGCGGTGTCCGGCGGCGCGCTGATGGTGGGCCTGACCGATTCCGGTGCCCCGTATCGCAGCCGGATCCGCGCGATGTTCATCACCTGCGTGAGCGTCTCCATCTGCACGTTCGTCGGCCAGGTGGCGGGCAACGACAATGTGATCACGGTGGCGCTGCTGGCGCTGGCGAGCTTCGGAGCCGGCATGTTCATCGCGATCGATCTGGCGACGTATTTCGTCGCGCTGATGGCACCGCTGACGATCACCCTTGTCAGCGCCCTGCCTGCTGATGCCGTGCATTCACTCGAGCACGCCGGGCTGGTGTTCGCGGGCGGCCTGTTCGCGATCGCGGTCGTGCTCGTGAGCTGGCGGGCGCACGCGCACCTGCCTGAACGCCTGGCGATCGCCAAGGTGTATCGCTCACTGGAGCACTGGGCCTCCGATGCGAAGGACCGCGACGACCGCGATCCGGTGCTGCTCGCTCAGATCGAGGCGCGCGAGACACTCAACGTCGCCCAGGGTGCGGTAGCGGTACCAGGTCCGGCTGCCGAAGCGTTCCGCGTCCTCGTCGACGAGGCCGACCGGACGTACCTCGACCTCGTCGCGCTGCGCAACGCCCGCAAGCGGATCGAGACTTGGGATCCGACGCTCGCCGAGCGCGCGTTTGACGTCGGGCGCACCGCGGCCGCCGAGGCGTTCACCGCGGTTGCGCAGGCGCTGGAGACGCGGCGCTGGAGCGCCGACGCGGGCTCGATCCGCGACCGTCTCGACCAGTCGGTCACCGCGCTGCGCAACGAGCTCGAGAACTGCCGGACAGCTCCAGGGGAGGAGACCCTACGCGCGCACGAGCTCGAGGACGTGCTGAGCCGCGGCGCGTCGGTCCGGGCAGAGCTGCGCGCCGCGGTCGACCTGGCGACGACGTGGCAGGGCGAAGGCGCCCCGCCGGATCCCGTCCGCCACCGCCGAGCGCGGCGACGCGACCTGGAGCTGCGACACCCGATCCCGATCCTCCGCGCGAACGTGAACCTGCGCTCGAGCGCGTTCCGGCACGCGCTCCGCCTCGCCGTCACCGTCGGGATCGCCGCGGCCATCGACCGCGCCGTCGGTCTGCCCCGCGGCTACTGGATCCCGCTCACCGTTCTGTTCGTGCTGCGCCCCGACTTCGGCGCGACCTTCACGCGCGGACTGCAGCGGTACGTTGGCACCGCGCTCGGGGTCGTGCTCGCGACGCTGATCACCGCCGCGCTGCATCCCGGATCGTTCGTCCTCGCAGCCCTGATCACTGCGCTGTCGTTCTGCTTCTGCGCGTTCATATTCGCAAACTACGGCCTGTTCACGCTGTCGATCACCGCCTGCATCATCTTCTTCGTCTCCTACGCAGGCCCGCACAACGAGTACGCGACAGCGCTCGATCGCCTGCTCGACACCACGATCGGTGCGACGCTCACGCTCGGTATCTACGCGCTGTGGCCAACTTGGGAGCGGGCACTGCTGCCCGACACGACCGCCGAACTGATCGAGGCCGACCGCGCGTATCTGAGCGCGCTGCTTCAGGCGTGGCTCGATCCGGCAAGCCACACCCGGGAAGAGGTGGCCTCCGCACGCGCCGCGGCCCGGCTCGCCCGCACCAACACCGCAGCCTCCGTCCAACGCGCGCTGCTCGAGCCGACCGGCCGCTACACGGCCTTCGGCACCGACCAGGCCACCGGCATCCTCAGCAGCACGCGGCGGTTCGCCGACGGGGCGCTCGCGCTCGAGGCCTACCTCGAAGATGACCCACCGCCGGCGCCGCCGGAGGCGCGCACGCTCGCCGTGCAACTGGACGCGACGTTCGACGAGCTTGCCTGCGCGGCCCGCGAGCATCGGGCTCCCGGGCCGTTGCCTCCACTACGCCAGACCCAGCAGGCACTCGCCGCGGTCGCGGGGCAGGCGAGCCCGCTGGCAGAGGAGACAGACCGGATGGTCAACAGTGCCCTGATCGCCTCGCACGTCCTTGCGCGAGTCCAGATGCCCGTAGGAACGGCGGCCCGACTCGGAGTCGAGCCGGCGATTGCCGCGACAGGCGGCTAGCACTGCCGCCTGCGATCGGCGATGCAGTGAATCGGAAAGCATCTAGACGCATGACTGCGCGCGTAGTGCACCCGTAGGCTGTGCGTCGTGTTCCGCTCCCGGATCGGCCCGCGCATCGTCGGCGCCCTCGCCGTCGTCGCGCTGTTGGCAGTGACGCTGACTGACGTCTTCGTCACGTCGTTCTGGAACAACAACAGCATGCTCACCGACGTCGTCTCGAACGTGCTCGTGCTGATCGTCGGCGTCGCAGTGGTGAACGAGTTCATCACCGACCGCCAGACCCGGCGCTGGAACCTCGTGCGTCACGCCGCCCTGATCGAGTTCGTCTACGCGGTGCGTCCGGTGTGGGTGCGGCTGACCTGCTTCCTCGGCCTCGACGACCAGCGACGGCCGCTCGGAGAGCTCGACGAGTTCCTGCACTCCGAGTCCGGGCAGGACCAGCTGCGCGCGGCGTGCACCCGCGTGGCTGCCGATCGGCAGAAGCGGGGCGAGCTCATCCCGCTGCTTCAGGAGCTGACCCCGGCGACTCGGAGCGCGCTGGCGGACTGGTCGCCGGTGATGGTCGCGGCGACCGGGCCGTCGCCCGAGGTCATCTCGCGTTTCGCCGACTTCCACGGGCGCATGCTGCGCCTGCAGGCCGTCCTCGAGGAGGAGGTCTCCGGCCGGCTGACCCGCGTCAACTACGGGATCGGCGACGAGAAGTGGATCGCGACGCGCCTGCTCGGCGTGGTCATGCGCGCGCAGGAACTCGACGTCCAGCTCCTCGACCGAGCCGACCAGCTCGTGCCGGCGCAGGACTGGCACGACCCCGCATTCACCGCGTCCTGATTTTCGAACAGCTCGCCAAGTCAGGCTGTAGTCTGTCGCGCCGTGACCCTTCCCGAGAACATCCAGCGTTTCATCGACGAGCAATGCGACGCCTGCACCTTTGGCTTCGACGACCTCCGCGCGGTCGCTTTCAACGGCACGACCAAGCGCTCTCCAGAGCCCAGCCACACCGGAGGACTGCTGTCTATCGTCAGCGGGATCTTCGAACGCCTCGGCGTCGATTTCACCGAGATCCGCACCGCGGACCACGATATCCCGGCCGGACTATGGCCCGACATGCGCGAGCATGGCTTCGATACGGACGAGTTCCCGGCGATCTACGAAGAGCACGTCAAGCCCGCTGACATCCTGATTCTCGCCGGCCCGATCTGGCTGGGCGACCAGAGCTCGTACACGCGCAAGATCATCGAGCGGCTGTACGCGTACTCGTCGGACGTCAACGCGGCGGGCCAGTGGTCCTATTACGGGAAGGTCGGCGCCTCGGTGACGACCGGCAACGAGGATGGCGGCAAGCACGCCAACGCCCAGGTGCTCTACGCCCTCCAGCACATCGGGCTCGCCATCCCACCGCAGGCCGACACGTACTGGAACGGGGAGGCGGGCCCGGGGCTCTCCTACCTGGACGAGGGAAGCGGCGGCCCGGAGAACGCGTGGACGACACGCAACACGGTGTTCCTCTCCTGGAACGTCCTGCACTTCGCCCGCATGCTGAAGGACCGTGGCGGAGTCCCGCCCTACGGCAACTCGACCAACGACTGGGACCTCGGAAACCCTCAGAACCCCAATCCCGAGCACCGCAAATAGCTACTTGCCCCGGATAATCGGGGTGGAGTGAGAACGGCCGCGCCTCGGGTGGAGAGCACTGTGGGTGTGGCTGAGGGCGATTCGGGTGTCTGTGTTGCCGAGTTGGTCGCGGCGCTGTCGTTGGGCACTGATTTGGGGCTGGGGCAGCCGGTGGAGCATGTGCTTCGGATGTGCGTGCTCGCTCTGGGGCTTGCCGAGCGTATGGGGTTGGATGAGTCGGAGCGTTCGGTCGTGTATTACGTCGCACTGCTGGCGTGGGTCGGCTGTTGCGCTGATTCGTTTGAGCAGGCGAGGTGGTTCGGCGATGACATCGCGGCCCGCGCCGACTACTACCCGACTGATCTTGTTGGCCTGAACAAGGCCCGGTTCGTGGTCCGGCATGTGGGGGCCGGTGATACGCCGGTGCGCCGAGCTCGGACGGCGATCGAGTTCTTAGTTGCGGGGCGCGACGCGATTGCGTCGATGCGGGGGACACATTGTGTGATCGCGGGCGATCTGGCCGGCCGGCTCGCCCTCGGTGAGGCGGTGCGCGCGGCGCTCGGCGAGGTGTTTGAACGGTGGGACGGGAAGGGGGATCCGGGCGTGTTGGCGGGAACAGATATCAGTCTGCCGGTGCGGCTGGTGCAGCTGGCGGATGTTGTCGAGGTGTTCAACCGCGACGGCGGGGTTGATGCGGCGGTGGCGGTGGCGCGCGAGCGCAGCGGCGCGCAGTTTGACCCGGGTGTCGTCGAGTGCTTCTGTGAGCGAGCGGACGAGTTGCTCGCACCGCTCGCCGCGGAGACGAGCTGGGGTCTGGTGATCGAGGCACAGCCGGGCCTGGGCGAGCCGCTCTCGGACGGGGAGCTCGACGCGGCGTTGGAGGCGATCGCCGACTTCGCGGACCTCAAGTCGCCTTACACGCTGGGTCACTCTCGCGGGGTGGCGGATCTGTCATGCGAGGCGGCCCGCGACCACGGGCTGTCGAAGGACGAACAGCGGATCGTGCGGAGGGCGGGGCTTGTGCACGACCTCGGCCGGCTCGGTATCTCGAACGCGATCTGGGACAAGCGCGGCGCGCTGACCGCCGTCGAGCGAGAGCGGGTGCGTCTGCATCCGTATCTGACCGAGCGCATGCTCAGCGCGTCGCCGGGGCTGGCGCCGCTGGGAGCGCTCGCCGCGCACCACCACGAGCGGCTCGACGGCTCTGGATATCCGGCGGGACTGAAGGCCAGCATGCTGTCACCGCCGGCGCGGATCCTCGCGGCTGCTGACGTCTACAGGGCGCTGATCGAACCACGCCCACATCGGGATGCCTTCTCCGCGGGGAACGCGGCGGCCGAGCTGAGGGCGGATGCGGGCGCTGGCCGGCTCGACGGCGACGCGGTAGAGGCGGTGTTGCGCGCGGCTGGCCACGCGACGACGCGGCGACCTGAGCGGCCGGCCGGGCTCACATCGCGTGAGGTTGAGATCCTCAGGCTGCTCGCCCGTGGACTGGCGAACAAGCAGATCGCCCGACGGCTCGAAATCACGACGAAGACGGTCGGGAACCACGTCGAGCACATCTACGCGAAGATCGGCGTTTCCAGCCGCGCCGCGGCAGGCCTGTTCGCGACCGAACACGGCCTGCTCGCCTTCACCGGCGACCCGGCGCCGAACGCCGCCACCGGCGTCCGCGCCCGCGACGCTCACCAGCCCTGACCGGCGGTGGTTATGAGGCGAATGCCTCATGGACACGTCGATGGGCGCGCCGTACCTTCGCCGAGTCGGAGTAACGCGAACAGGAGAGGGCATGAGCCGGACACAGCTCTACGGGATCAAGCACTCCCATGCAGTGCTGGCGTCTCGCATGGCGCTGGAGCTGACGGGGATTGGGTTCGCGGCCCGCGATCTGTTGCCCGGCCTGCACGGGATCACCGTCCGCGCGAAGGGCTTTCCGGCGTGGACCGTTCCGGCGCTTGAGATCGACGGCCGCAAGATCCAGGGCACCACGGCCATCGCCGACGAGATCGATCGCCTCGCGCCCGGTTCAGGCCTCTTCGGAACCAATCTTTCGCGTCGACGTGTGATCGAGGAGGCTGAGCGCTTTGGCCATGATGAACTGCAACCACTCGCGCGCCGCGTGTTCCGCTGGGCAGGTGCACATGACAATGCGGTGCGCGAATGGATGGCGCGAGAGGTGATCGGAGCGCCGGCGCCAGCGCTCGCCGGCTACGTGCTCACACCGGCGATGATGTTCTTCGGCCGGGTTGTCTCGAAGGCCGATGACATGCAGGTCCGCGCAGACCTCGCTCGACTGCCGTGGCTCCTCGATCGCGCCGACGCGCTGATTGCCGACGGCACCATCGGCGGCGAAGGCCCGAACGCTGCCGATCTCCAGATCTTGACGTCGCTCCGGCTGCTCCTGGCCCACGAGGACTTGCGACCGGCGATCGCGCCGCGTCCGTGCGGCGCGGCTGCGCTGGAGCTGATCCCGGATTACCCGCGGTCGGGCCGCGACGCACTCAGCTCGATCCCAGCCGTCCTGC
Source organism: uncultured Solirubrobacterales bacterium (assembly GCA_963850335.1). Lineage (GTDB taxonomy): Bacteria > Actinomycetota > Thermoleophilia > Solirubrobacterales > Solirubrobacteraceae > Palsa-465. Next base: position 47,032 of record CAWKKY010000012.1, read on the forward strand.
CGTCTGAGTGGATCATGCCTGACGCAAGACCGACATCCATCCGTCGTCGATATGTAGGAGAGGCAACATCATGAGCACCGTCGAACAGCCCGTCGAGGTCGACGGGGACAAGCTGATGCAGTTCGTCTTTCGCGCCGTGGACGAGGTCGGCGCGACGCTGAACGCCGCGCTGGTGGTGATGGGGGACCGGTTGGGGCTGTATCGAGCATTGGCGGGAAGCGACGGCCTGTCACCCGCCGAGCTGGCGCAGCGCACTAAGACAGCCGAGCGCTATGTCCGCGAATGGCTCAACGCACAGGCGGCTGGCGGCTTCGTCGCCTACGACCCCGACACTCGTCTCTACTCGATGCTGCCGGAGCAGACGGTCGCGTTGACGGACCCGGACAGCCCGGCGTACCTGCCAGGGTTCTTTCAGATCGCGGTGGGCTCGGTGATCGACTCTCCGACGATCACCGAGCGGGCGCGGAGCGGCGAGGGGTTCGGGTGGCACGAGCACGCCCATGACGTCCACGAGGGGTGCGAGCGCTTCTTCCGGCCCGGCTATAACGCACATCTGATCGCCGACTGGCTGCCCGCGCTCGACGGCATCGTTGCCAGGCTCGAACGCGGGGCGCTCGTCGCGGACGTCGGCTGCGGCCATGGCGCCTCGACGATCCTGATGGCGCAGGCGTTCCCGAATTCGCGGTTCGTCGGCTCCGATTACCATGACGGCTCGATCACCACGGCGCGCCGGCGAGCCCACGAGGCGGGCGTGAGCGATCGGGTCAGGTTCGAGCTTGCGCCCGCGGCCTCCTACTCGGGCACGGACTACGACCTCGTGACGATGTTCGACTGTCTGCACGACATGGGCGATCCCGTCGGCGCCGCCCGCCACGTCCATTCGACACTGAGGCCCGGCGGTAGCTGGATGATCGTCGAGCCGAACGCCGGCGACCGCGTCGAGGAGAACCTCAACCCCGTCGGGCGCGCCTACTACGCGTTCTCGACGCTCCTCTGCACCCCAGCATCGCTCTCCCAGGACGTTGGGCTCGCGCTCGGTGCACAAGCGGGGGAGGCCCAGATCCGGAACGTCGTCGAGATGGGAGGCTGCACGGGCTTCCGCCGCGTCGCAGAGACGCCGTTCAACCTCGTGTTCGAGGCAAGACGGTGAGATCGCGCTGCCGTGCCACACGCTAGAGCGGACGTTGCCGACATCACCCGACTCGCCACCGATGCCGGGCCTACGATCTAACGCGCACCCCTCAGCATGGAGATCATCGGTGGACACGCGCCGGCCTGGGACTCGGCAGAGACCTCGAATCCGTGCCGCTCATAGAAGCGCACCGTGCGCGGATTCGGGGTCTCGAGGTAGGCGGGGAGGTGGCTCTCGTCAACGATCCGCAGACCATGTTCAAGCAACTGCCCACCACGGCCGGAGCCCTGCGCGGCAGGCTCAACCCCAAGCCAGGGCAGGTACCAGTGGACAAACTCGGGGTGGGCTCGCTCCATCAACTCCAGCACCGAAAACATGTCGTCGTGCTTCTCCGGTGCGACAGCGTCGGTGAGTACCGCCACGATCGCCGCCTCGTCGGCGCTCACGCCAGGCCCGAGCCACACTGCCACTGCCCGAAAGCCGCCGAGCGCCCAGACCGTCTGGCGCTCAAACGCCTCTCCGGCGAACGCGGCGACAAACTCGGGAAACCGCGCCTCGTATTGCTCAGGATCGGGAAACAACCAGCGCTCCACCGGATCGCTGACAAAGGCCGAGACGATGGTCGAGATCGCACTCGCCCGATCTCCTCTGCCTGCGCGCACTACGGATACAGCCCCCACGGCCGCGATCCTATCCAGATCCCGCTGTGGCACGGCGTTCTTACCGGGGATGAGCCGGTGCGGGCGCACATTCCGGAGGAGTGCGGGTGCAGAGTCGGGCCATGCGGGCAACAGCGTTGGGGGTCGTGGGGGTGATTGTGGTCGCCGGGGCGGCCTACGGCGCCGGAAGTGAGCCCACGATCAGCGCGTGCGTGCATCACACCGGCGGTGGGTTGTACGCCGCCCGCCCCTGCCACTCGGGCGATCGGCGGTTGACGTGGAGGGTGACCGGGCCGCAGGGTCCTCGGGGCGCCATCGGTCCGCGGGGACCCGGAGGTCCGCCGGGCCTCGCCGGTCCTCCCGGGCCAAAGGGCGATCCCGGCGTCGCGGCCGCGGCGCAGAGCGGCGGCGCCGACCCGCCCCCTCTCGGTGGCGCCATCGGCATCTCGCAAACCCTGTCCGACACCGTGCTGACGACCAGCACGGCTGGCCGCGCGTTCGCGTTTGGGCACGTCGATGTAACTGCTGACTGTCCCACGCCGGTCCCGACCGTCAGCTGCTCCTTCACGGTCGGCCTGTACATCGACGGCCAGCCCGTGCCGGGGAGCGCCAGGAGTTTCGACATCACGGCCTTCAGCACCGGAGTTGAGGAGACCGCAGATATGTTCGGGATCGCGGCCTCGACACCCCCTGGAACCCATCACGTGACGATCGGCTATCGCACGTTGATCCACGGCCCGTCCAATCTGGTCGTCAACGCCCCTACGCATTCGGCGGTGCTTGCCCTCGGCGGCTGAGCCTGCGGCGACGAGTGGACCGCCGAGGTGCCCGTAGCCATTGACATCGTGAGCTTGGGCGTAGATATCGACGATCCGAGGAAATGCCTCTAAACAGGGGGCCCTAAAGACTGTGCGAATGCCCGATGCGCAAAGGCGCCGGGGTCGTCATTCTCTCGCGAGAATCCGCGAGCCCATTGCAAAGGACTGTCACGTGCGCATACCCCGGCCCCTCGGTCTCATCGGCACACTCGTGTGCGCATCCGCTGCGGCGGCTTCGCTGCCGGCCGCGGCCAGCGCCGCCATCAATATCTCTCCCGCCCAGGAGTGTCTCACCTTCAACGCGACCTCGCAGACCGTCAACTACCGGCTGGCCGGAGTCAACGCCGATGGTGCCGACGAGACGCTCAGCGTCGGGGACAACAACCTGTTCTCGCCGATTCCGGCCGACCGTGGCCAGCCGGTCCAGTTCGTTCCTGGGCTCACGCAGTGGAATCTGTCCGCGCCGGTCGGCCAGACCGGCCTGACCTGGTTTCTGAACGGGTCCCAGCTCGCGCTGCCGACGAGCGCGAACGTGCTGCCTTTTCAGCGGCCGTGTCCCGACCGCGGGCCCGCGATCACAGCCGTCGAACCGGTTCAGCTGGGCCTGAACGCTCCGGGCCAGACGCTGACCGTGTTTGGGCAGGGCCTGCAAGGTGCGAGGGTGGCGCTGGGCGGCGCCGGCGTCGATGCCGGATCTCCAACTGACGCAACGGCGAACAGGATCGATGTTCCCGTGTCGTTCGAGGCCGGTGCTGCGGCGGGCGCACGCGACCTGTTCGTGATCGCGCCGAACGGCGACGAGGTCGGCTGTCAGGGGTGCGTTCAGGTCGTGAGTGCCCCATCCGGATCGACGGGAACAACGGGCCCCGCGGGGCCGACCGGACCGGCAGGACCCCAGGGACCGGCTGGATCGCAGGGACCGGCGGGGCCGACCGGACCAGCGGGACCGCAGGGACCGGTACTCGCGCCGGCGATCGTGCAAGGCAAATCGGTTGCGGTGGGCGCCGGCAAATTCGTCCGGGACGAAGCGTTCTGCCCTGCCGGCGCGAGCGTCATATCGGGTGGCTATGACCTGACTCCCAGCAACGGCCTGCATCCGCCGCTCATCGTCGGCGACAGTCCCGACGGCGACAAGGGCTGGCGAGTGGCGGCGCGCGGCGGTAACGCTCAAGGCTTCTCGCTGCGCGTGTACGCGTCGTGCCTGCGGCGCTGACGCGAGGCGCGATGGCACCTGCATCAACGAGGTCGGCGTCGAACGCGGTGCCGGGGACATTGCGCCGAAGTACAGACGCCGATCGGTGGTAGTGCGAAACCGGCGGGCGTAAGCAACCCCGATGCGGCGAGGTGCGGGGCTCGGCAGGATGGATCACACATGCAATGAATTCGCGCGCCGCGGCCGTGTCGGCGTCCCTGCCCGGACCGGACGGAGTGTGCGAGTCGTTGCGATCGACTGGAAGGGACCCATGTCAGTGATCCATCACGCATCGGACGCGCTCGCGGAGCGGGCGGTGACCGGCTCAGTACTGGAGCGGTTTGCCGCGGTCAATCAGAACACCGAGCTGTGGTGGGATTCCTCCCCGTTGGTGTTCGAGACCTGGCGCGAGGAGATGCTCGCCGCCGCCGCGCCCGACGATCGCCCGGCGCTCGCTGATGAGCTGCTGCGCCTGTGGGATCCCGACCGGCCGGCCGCAACCCTGTTCTGTGGCGTGACGACCAATCCCCCGCTATCGCTCGCGGCGCTGCGCGACGATCCGGCCCGCTGGATCGCCTGGCTGCGGACCTACCGCCAGTCTCATCCCGAGGCCGACGCGGAACAGGCGTTCTGGGCGGTCTACAAGGAGGTCGTCCGCACCGGGGCGGCCATGCTGATGCCACTGCACGAGGCGTCCGACTACCGCCACGGGCACGTCTCCGCACAGGTCGACCCGCGTCATCTGCACGACGCCGGCCAGATGCTCACCGAGGCGCTGGACCTGGCGAGCATCGCTTCCAACGTGATGATCAAGGTCCCCGGCACGACCGAGGGGATGACCGTTCTGCGCGAGTTGACCGCCCGCGGGATCGCGACCAACACCACGCTCGCGTACACGGTTTCGCAGTTCGTGGCCGCAGCTGAGCACGTCCATACCGGGCTCCTCACGGCGCGCGAGGCCGGCGTGGACCTGACCGGTTGGAGGTCCGTGATCACCGACATGTGCGTGCGCTGGGAGAACGCCCCCGAGTTCGACGCGAGCGCGACCGAGCACGGCGTGGAATTGACCCCCGAAGACAGACGGTGGGGCGGAATCGCGATCTTCAAGCAGGCGCTGCGCGTGTTCCGCCAGCGCGCCTACCCGAGCAAGATGCTGATGTGCTCGATCCGGATCGGCCCCGAGGTCGACGGCGTGCAGCGCTGCTGGCACCTCGAGCACGCGGCCGGCGCCGAGGCCGTGTTCACGCTGCCTCCGGCATTCCTCACGGACTTCCTGCATACCTGCGAGCACCTGACATTCGAGTCGCGCGCCGCGGAGCCCGCACCCGAAGACCGGATGGGGAAGTTGTCCGCCGTGCCGTACTTCCAGAGCGCGTATGACCCCGCCGGCATCCCGGTGGAGGAGTTCAACACCATCCCTGCGCTCCGCAGCACCGCGCGCCAGTTCGGGGCGGCGACCGAGGAGATGGTGGCGTTCGTGCGCGAGAACCTGCCCGCGACGGGCGGATGATCAGGGCATTCCAGCGGCCGTAGCGCCCTACGTCATGACGACGCTCGCGGACCCGCGCCTCTACTTCGGCAGACTGGGGAGGAACCGTTTGAGCTTGCCGGTCTCGAGGCGAGCGAGGTGTGCGACGGGACGCGCGGTGACAGTGGGGTGCTCGCAGCCGACGTCCGCTAATGCAGACTCGAGGTCCCGGACGAGGCGATTGAGGTCGACTGCGCCGGAAGTTCGGAGCAGGAGGTCGGCACCGGTGAGCGTCTGATGCACCTGGTACTCGCTGACGGTTGATTCTTGCGCCAGCCGGGATCGGAACACGTGTGGGTGAACGGCGATTCCGTTGGCGTAAACGAACACGTCGTCGTTGCGCCCTTGGATGTCGGCGATCCGCGTGAACGCGGAACCGCACGCGCACGCGTCGTTTAGGACGGTGACCTCGTCGGTGATCTCGTATCGGATCAGCGGAAGGAGCGGGTTGATCAGGTTGGTCACATAGATCTTGGCTGAACGGACACCCGGCGGCACCGGCCGCCCATCGGCATCGACGGGCTCGACGATCACCTGGTCATCCGAGAGGTGCATGCCGGAGCCGTGGAAGCACCCCATGGCGGCGATGCCGGTCTCCGAGGTGCCCCAGAGGTTTGCGATCGGGGCGTTCCAGGTTGCCTCCGCTGCCGCGCGGATCTCGGGCAGCAGCGGCTCAGCCATCGTGACGATGCGCCGGGGCGCGATCGCGAGTCGCCCGGCACGTGCCTCCGCGACGAGCGTCGCAAGCATCGACGGATAGGTGGCCAGCCCGTCACCACCGACGTCGTTCAGGCCTGCGACGATCGCATCGAGCGGCAGCGTCACCGGGAACCGGTGGACCTGGATCGCGTCCGTCGCGAATGTCTGCGCCAGCGCGCTCGTGAAGTGCGCGGCGCGCTGGGCACCGACGAACATCGACACAGGCGGCGTCGTCGCCAGCTCAGCGTCCGCGAGCCGATCTGAGATCTGCCGCCGCAGGAGAGCGAGCTGCACCTCCGCCCACGCATCCCACCCCCAAACGAACGCCGCGCGGACGCCGCTCGATCCACCCGACGCGACCGCATGCAGATCGTCGAGAAAGTACGCGTCCGTGTCGAGCCCCTCGATGTGGGCGTTCACCCGATCGAGCGTGACTCGCGGGTCCGTGACGATCGCGTCGAAGTGACCCATGAGGTCGTCCTTGGTCATGGCCGGCAGCATTGGAAGGACGTCCTCGTCGATGGCGGCCGGGTCGATGTCACCCAGACGCTCGCGGTGCCATGAGGAGCGCTCCGTCGCTGTCGCCAGCAGCGTCCGCAGCCGAGCGGCGCGCTCCTCTCGAAGGCGCTCCGCCGACCAAGCCAGCCGTTCAAGGTGCTCGCCGACGCGACCAAGCATGGCGGCGGTGTGCTGCCGGCGGGTCGCGTCGTAGCGTTTCCCGGCGTCGGAGATCATCGCGGTCACATGATCCACCACCGCAGCAATTCGCACGAGCTCGCCGTCCAACTCGTCATCCGTCGTGCGCGCCAGACCGCGCTGACTCCGGCAGGCGCCGGCTCGCCGACGCCCGCATGCCGATCTGCGAAGCTCTCGCGCGTGATCGCCTTACGGTCAGCCCTCAATCTCGTGCGCGGGTGCCGGATCGCTGCGATGGCCGTCGGCGTCGTCACGTGCGTGCCGCTCGTCAGTCCCCTGGCCGCCGCTGCGGGCACCCTGACCGTCACCACAACTCGGGACGAGTTGGTCACGCACGACCGGAGGTGCTCGCTGCGGGAGGCGATTCAGGCGGTCGAGTCGCCGGGAACTCGGACCGGCTGCGGGCGCGCCAGCCGAGCGTCGAACACGATCGTGCTCGGCTCGGGTCGCTACCTGCTGTCGATCCCCCGCGCGGGCGTGGATGACAACACCAGCGGCGACCTGAACGTGCGCGGGGAAGCGCCGCTCACGATCACCGGCGCCGGCCCACGGACGACGCTGATCGACGCGAGCGGACTCGGCGACCGAGTGCTGTCGGTGGCAAGCGGCGCGCGGCTCGTGCTGGGCCGCCTGGGCATCACCGGCGGGCGCGCACCAGCCGGATCGACGGGAGCGAGCGGGGTCGCGAGTGTCGGCTGCACTCTGGGCGGTGCCGGAGCCATTGGCGTCGATGCCGGAGCCTCGGGCAGCGGCGGGGGCATCGCCAACGGTGGGACGTTGGTCCTCAATACCGTCGCGGTCACCGGCAACACCGCGGGGGCTGGAGGAGCGGGCGGCAGCGGCGCAGGCGCCGGCTGCAACGGCGGGAATGGCGGCCTCGGAGGCGGTGGCGGTGGGGTGTACAACGAGGGCAGGCTGACCCTGATCGACTCCACTGTTTCTCGCAACCGCGCCGGTGCGGGCGGCGGCGGAGGCAGCGGGGACGCCGACCCGCTCGAGGCGTCGGGCGCGGGCGGGAACGGCGGACCGGGCGGGAGTGGCGGCGGACTCGACAATCACGGCACGCTGTCGGTGACCGGCTCGACGCTCGGCCGCAACAGCGCCGGAGCCGGGGGGGTCGGCGGCCGGGGAGGTGCCGGCGCAGGACCGCTCGGTGCCGACGGCAGCGGCGGCCTGGGTGGCTCGGGGGGCGGCATCTTCAGTGGAGGCGGGTTCTTGGCAGTGACGGACAGCACCCTGTACGGCAACCTTGCGGGGGCCGGCCGAGCCGGTGGCGGGGTCACAGGTACGGGCGGCAGCGGCGGCGACGGCGGTGGGATCGCGGTCGTGGCGGGACGCAGTCAGGTGCGCAATGCGACCGTGGCCGGCAACGGTGTCGGGACCGGTGGGGCTTCTGGGTCCACGGCACTCGCCGCCGGCGCCACAGGCCTCGGCGGAGGCGTGTTCGTCCAATCAACGCGGCGCGCCGACGACCTGCAGTTGCAGAACACCATCGTCACCTCGAGCCTGGGCGCGAACTGCGCCGGGAGCACCGGCTCCGCAATCGCGAACGGCGGCCGCGACCTGAGCTACGGCGATGGGACGTGCCCCGGTCGCCGCCGTAACCCCAAACTCGGCCGGCTGAAGGACAACGGAGGCCCGACCGCCACGATGGCGATTGGGGCCGGCAGTGCGGCGATCGACGCGATTCCGCCCAGAAACGGCGGCTGTCCGGCAACCGATCAGCGCGGCGTCCGTCGGTCCCAGGGGCGGGGGTGCGATATTGGCGCCTACGAGTTCGCGATCCCCCGGATCACGATGATCGCGCCGTTCCAGGGCGCGTCCTACGAGCGGGGCTCTCGGATTTCCGCCCGCTTCAGCTGCGACGAGGGAGGCGTCGCCAGCACAATCGCCAGATGCACGGGCAGCGTCGCCCGTGGCCGTGCGATCGGCACCGGGCGGCTCGGCAGCGTGCGGTTCGTAGTCACCGCGTTCGACAAGAACGGCGCCCGGGCCCGAACGACCGTTCACTACGACGTCTGGATCTATCTCAACCCGGTCCGGGATGTGAGCGGTCTGACGCCGCGGCGGATCGACCTCGGCGTCGACTACGCGGGCACCGGGCCGCTGCTGGCGATCGGCCGGGCCCGCGTGACGACGGCCAGCGACACGGACTCGGGGCCGTCGAGCTGCTGGGCGATCAGTTGCTGGCCCGGAGGCGGGATCGTCGTCATGCGGCTCCTCGACGGTCCCTTCGCCGGCAAGTACGTGTACGTGGCGGAGCACATCACGGTCAGCGTTCGGGCCGGGCAAACGGTCAATGCCGGGCAGCAGATCGCCACGCTGTACGCGGGGTACCCGTGGTCAGAGACGGGTTGGGCCGCCGGACCCGGACCAGAGGCGCTGGCGATGGCGGACGGGCACTGGTGCCACACGTGTCCTGATGTGGGCGATTGGTCGACGATCGAAGGGCGAAACATGAATGCCCTGCTCGTGCGGGTCGGGGCGCCGTCCGGGCTGTTCCAGCCGTATCCCAGCCAGAGCATGCCCCGGGGCTGGCCGACCTGGCCGCGGTAGGCCGCCCGTTCGGCCCAGGTGTCCCCGACGTCGAGTCGAGCCGAGCGGCAGGCTTTCGGGCGTTGGGCACCGCCGCCCAGCGGCGGGGAGGAGGATCAACACGACGTGCGATCGGGTCGTCGAGGCATTGGTGAAGGGCGCACAATGAGTACCCAAACGTGTTCACAAGACAGTCACACGTGTGTACGAGGTGTGAACCGACAGTACCCCTCACCCGTTTCGGATGATGCCCGTGCACACGCGCCTGCTTGCATCGTCCGCAGCAGGTCACCACACGACCACGACGCAGGGTGGATTCAGTTGATATTTCAGACCGTGACCGTGCTGCCGGCGGTGTAGCTTGCGAGCCGTAACTGTGATTCCGAAACGCCCAGGGTCGGCGCGGCTGGAGGACGTCCCCGAGCCTGGCCCCGAGCTCGGCTCGGTGGTGGTGGAGGCGCTGGCCGTGGGGGTGTGCGGCACGGACGTGGAGATCGCGGATGGGCTGTATGGATGGGCGCCGCCGGGCAAGGAGCGGATCATCCTCGGACACGAGTCCCTCGGGAGGGTCATCGACCCAGGCACGAGCGGGTTCGCGGTCGGCGACCACGTCGTCGGAATCGTCCGGCGCCCTGATCCCGTTCCGTGCCCGAGTTGTGCGGTTGGCGAATGGGACATGTGCTCTAACGGGAGGTACACCGAGCGCGGCATCAAGCTCGTCGACGGGTTCATGTCCGATCGCTGGCGGATCGAGCCCGAGTATGCGGTGAAGGTCGACACAAGTCTCGGTCTGCTCGGTGTCCTGCTCGAGCCGACGACGGTCGTAGCGAAGGCCTGGGAGCACGTCGCGAACATCGGCCGGCGCAGTTTCTGGGATCCAAGCACGGTGTTGGTCGTCGGCGCCGGGCCGATCGGCCTGCTCGCGGCACTGATCGGCGTGCAATACGGCGGTGATGTCCACGTTCTGGACCGTGCCACGAGTGGTCCGAAGCCGGCGCTGGTCGAAGAGCTTGGCGCCACGTATCACACGGGGGCGGTGTCCGAGCTCGGGCTGAGCCCCGACGTCGTCGTCGAATGCACCGGGGTCGCGCAACTCATCCGAGCTGCCGCGGATATTGCCGCTCCCGGCGGGATCGTGTGCCTCACTGGGGTCGGTCCACCGGCGCCCGCAGACGCCGGCGCATCGTCGACGCTCACGACCGACGCGGTGCTCAAGAACCTGGTGGTGTTCGGCTCCGTGAACGCAAACCGCCGCCACTACTACCGTGCGGCGCAGGTGCTGGCCCGGGCGGACCGCTCGTGGCTCGCACAGCTCGTCACTCGTCGCGTGCCCCCCGAGGGATTCGATCAGGCCCTCGAGCGCGAGGCGGACGACATCAAGGTCGTGATCGAATTCGCGCGGTCGTAGGGTGATGCCCCGATGACCGCCACACGTCAGCCCTCGATGCCGGTGCCGTGCTCGCCGGCGCCCGGACTGCTGAGCGAGGGTCCGCGTTGGGACGCGGACCGCGGCGAGCTGCTGTGGGTCGACATCGTCGGATCACAGCTGCACCGCGGACGGCTCGACGGGGACGGGCTGCTGGAGGTCATCGCCTCGATCGAGTTCGACCGGCCGGTCGGGGCTGCGGCGCCGGCGGTCGGCGGGGGCTACGTGGTTGCCGCGGGCGTCGGCTTCATGAGCGCCAACGAGGCCGGCGAGGTCAGCGAGCTCGCCCAGCCGGAGGCCGGCCGCGCCGACGTGCGGATGAACGACGGAGCCTGCGATCCACAGGGTCGGTTCTGGGCTGGGACGATGGCCCATGACGAATCGCCCGGATCGGGCGTGCTCTATCGGCTCGAGCTCGATGGGGGTTGCACGACAGTCCTCACCGGACTGACGATCTCAAACGGGATCGGCTGGAGCCCCGACGGCCGGATGATGTATCTGTCCGATAGCGGCACGCGGCGGATCGACGCATTTGAGTTTGATCCGGACAGCGGCGGGATCGGGGGGCGCCGGACGATCGTCGAAATCACGGATCGTGGCGTGGCACCCGACGGGCTCACGGTCGACGAGCGTGGTGACATCTGGGTCGCGCTGTGGAACGGGGGCGCGGTGCAGTGCTACAGCCCGGACGGTACCCCACGATTGCGGCTGCCGGTACCCGTCGACAGACCGACATCGTGTGCGTTTGGCGGGCCTGATCGGGCGACCCTGTTCATCACGACGGCCCGTCACGGGCTCAGTGAGGGGGCGTTGGCGCGTCAGCCGGATGCGGGGCGCGTGTTCCGTGTCGACGGCCTCGGTGCCGCGGGCCCGCCGTGCGCCCGTTATGGAGGGCCAACCGCCCGAACGCGAGTGTCGCCATGAGGGTGGTCGTGCTCGGCGGGGGACCGGCCGGGATGAGCGCCGCGCTGCACGCACGCGAGCTCGGAGCCGAGGTCACACTGCTCGAGGCAAAGGAGATCGGAGGCACGAGTGTCAACGACGGCCCAGCGCCGGTGCGGACGCTGGCTCGTGCCGCGCGGCTGCTGCGCGACACCAAATCGTGGGATCGGCTCGGACTCCACGGCCCCATTCCTCAGCTTGACATCGTCGCGGCCTTGGCGAGCGCGCGACGTGTCGCCGACTACGTCCACGATCAGCAGCGGCTCGCGGACGCCCTGCGCCGTCGCGGCATCGAGCTTGTCGATGAGGCGGGCCCTTCGGTGTTTGTCGACTCGCACACGGTCCGGATTCCCGACGGGCGCGAGTATCGTGGCGATGCGATCGTTGTCGCGGTCGGGGGTCGACCCGGGAGCCTGCCGATTCCGGGGGCCGAGCTCGCGCTCACCTATGAGCACCTGCGACAGATCTCCGTGCTCCCGCGATCGGTGGTCGTGGTCGGCGGCGCGGACACGGGCTGCCAACTCGCCTCCATCCTCGCCGATTTCGGCGTCGAGGTCGCACTGATCGAGGCGGCTCCGAGGCTCGTTGGGAAGTCAGACGAGGACGTGTCCGAGGCGCTCGCACGCTCGTTTCATGGCCGCGGCATCGCGGTGCTGACCTCGACGCTCGTCGAACGGCTCGAGCGCCGGTCAGGCGGCATCACCGTGCACCACCGATCCGAGACCGGGGTGGCGCAGATCGACGCCGACGCCGTGTTCTTCGCCGTCGGCTGGCCGGGCAACGCCGACCGAATCGATGCCAGCAGGATCGGAGTCGAGGTCGACCGTGGGTACCTGAAGGTCGGCGATGACCTTCGCACCAGCCTGCCGCACATCCTTGCGGCAGGAGACGTCAACGGCATCAGCATGCTCGTGCCAAGCGCGCGCCTCGAGGGCCGCGTCGCCGCCGAGAACGCCGTTCTGGGCACGCGCCGACGCTTCACGTATGAACTCGTCCCAACCGGCAGCTTTACCGACCCCGAGTACGGCGGTGTCGGGATGACCGAGCGCCAGGCCCGCGAGCGCTACGAGTGCGCGGTTGCCGTGGCGCGCTACGAAGATCTCGTGCGACCCGTGATCGACGATCACCCCGACGGGTTCTGCAAGCTGATCGTCGAACGCAATCGCCGGTACGTGCTCGGCGCTCACGTCGTCGGCGAATACTCTGCGGAGGTCATCCAGACCGCATCGGCCTGCATGGCCGCGAACCTCCGGATCGAGCAGATCGCTGAGCTTCAGCCTGCCTTTCCGACCTTCACCGAGGGAATCACCTCTGCCGCCCAAATGATCGTCCGCAAAATGGGGATCGCTCCTAGTGCGCCGACCTGGGGCGAACTACGAACCTCAGAAAGTACGGTGAGCATATGAGCCGGGTTCCAACCGCAGCGTCCGAGTCGAGCCCAGTGACGGCGGAAGAACAACGGCTGCAGGAGGCCCGGACCGGCATTCCGTGGCGGACCTGGGGCCCGTATCTCAGCGAGCGCCAGTGGGGCACGGTGAGGGAGGACTACAGCGACTCCGGCGACGCATGGTCGTACTTCAGCCACGATCAGTCGCGGGCGCGCGCATACCGGTGGGGTGAGGACGGACTCGCCGGGATCTGCGACGAGAAGCAGCGGCTGTGCCTCGCGCTTGCCCTGTGGAATGAGCGCGACCCGATCCTCAAGGAGCGGCTGTTCGGTCTGACGAACGGCGAGGGCAACCATGGCGAGGACGTGAAGGAGTACTACTTCTACGTCGACAACCTCCCGACGCACAGCTATCAACGGCTGCTCTACAAGTACCCGCAGGGGGAGTTCCCGTACAACGACCTGGTTGCCGTCAATCAGTCACGCTCGCGGCAGGACTTCGAGTACGAACTCATCGACACGGGGATCTTCGACGAGCATCGCTACTTCGACGTCGAGGTCGAGCACGCGAAGGTGGCACCGGAGGAGATTCTGTGCCGGGTCACGGTCCACAATCGCTCGTCGGAGGCGGCGGCGCTCCATGTGCTGCCGACGCTCTGGTTCCGGAACACGTGGTCGTGGCTGAGCGATGCGCCGAAGCCGCAACTTGCGCGCGTGCCGGCGAGCCATCCGGTGGTCAAGGCCGAGCACGACGAGCTCGGCGTCTTCTATCTCCACGCCGAGCCGGACGCGACGCTGCTGTTCTGTGAGAACGAGACGAACGCGGAACGCATCTGGGGCACCGAAGCCACAACCCCGTTTCCGAAGGACGGCATCGGCGAGCATGTCGTCAACGGCGCGGCCACGGTCAACCCCGACGGCGTCGGCACGAAGGCGGCCGTGCACGTCCGGCTCGACGTGCCGGCCCACGGTGAGGCCAGCATCCTCGTGCGCCTCGGCCGAGAGGGCCCGGAGACGCTGGGCGTCCCGTTCTCCGGTGCCGATGAGCTGATCGCGCAGCGGCGAGCGGACGCCGACGACTTCTACGACTCGATCACGCCGCCCGCGGTTGACGACGACTCGAGGGCGGTGATGCGCCAGGCGCTCGCGGGGATGTTGTGGTCCAAGCAGTCCTACTACTTCGACGTCGACCGCTGGTTGCGTGAGCGCAGCGCCCATCCGCTGCGAGCGCCGAAGCAACGGGGGACACGCAACGAATCGTGGTTCCACATGGTCAACCACGACGTGGTGTCGATGCCCGACAAGTGGGAGTACCCCTGGTACGCAGCGTGGGATCTCGCCTTTCACACCATTCCGCTCGCGATGGTCGATCCGGAGTTCGCGAAGCATCAGATCCAGCTGATGATCTCCCAGGAGTATCTGCACCCGAGCGGCCAGATGCCGGCCTACGAGTGGAACTTCGGCGACGTGAACCCGCCGGTGCACGCGTTCGCGACCCTGTTCCTGCACAGAGTCGAGTCCGAGCGCGGCGAAGTGGATCTCAAGTTCCTTCAGGAGTGCTTTGCGCGGCTGCTGGTCAACTTCACCTGGTGGGTCAACCGTAAGGACCCGACCGGCCGCAACGTGTTCGAGGGCGGGTTCCTCGGTCTCGACAACATCGGCGTGTTCGATCGCAGCGCATCGCTCCCGACGGGCGGCCGCCTGGAGCAGGCGGACGGCACCGCGTGGATGGCGATGTTCAGCCAGAACATGCTCGAGATCGCCCTGGCTCTGCTCGATCAGGACGACACCAACGAGGAGTTCGTCCTGAAATTCGTCGAGCACTTCTTCTGGATTGCGGCCGCCGTGGATCCGATCGGCGAGCACCCGGACGAGATGTGGGACGAGGAGGACGGGTTCTTCTACGACGTGCTGCGCCTGCCTGACGGCACCGGGACGCGGCTCAAGGTGCGTTCGCTCGTTGGGCTGCTGCCCCTGTGCGCGACGACGGTGATCGAGGCCGACGTGATCGAGTGCTACCCAAAGGTCGCCGCCCAGGTCCGCGAGTTCGTCGAGCGCAATCGCGACCTGCTCTCCAACATCGCCGACCCGCTGGCGCCCGGGGTCAACGGCCGCCGGATGCTGTCGCTGGTCAACGAGGAGAAGCTGCGCCGGATTCTGAACCGGATGCTCGACGAGGAGCGTTTCCTCGGTCCGCACGGGATTCGCTCGATCTCCCGCTCGCACCTCGATCATCCGTACAGCTTCGATGCCGGTGGCGTCGAGCATCGCGTGCAGTACGAACCGGCTGAGTCGACGAGCGGGATGTTCGGCGGCAACTCCAACTGGAGGGGGCCGGTCTGGTTCCCGATCAACCTGCTGCTGATCCGTGCTCTGCTTCAGCACTATCGCTACTACGGAGACGACGTGAAGGTCGAATGCCCGACCGGCTCAGGGACGATGATGACGCTGTTCGAAGTGGCTCAGGAACTGACCCGGCGGCTCACGGGAACGTTCCTGCGCGACAGCGAGGGGCGACGCCCGGTCTACGGCGGATCGAAGCTCTTTCAAGAGGATCCGCACTGGCGGGATCTGATCCTGTTCTACGAGTACTTTCACGGCGACAACGGGGCGGGACTCGGTGCCTCACACCAGACGGGATGGACCGGTCTCGTCGCGCGGTTGATCCAGAGTCTGGGTCAGCTCGATGCCGAAACGGCGCTCGCGGACCAGTCCTGGCCGCTGGCCCGGCCATACCGTCGGCTCGCCGTGCGGCCCGCGGATGGGTCCGGGCCGACGCAGACCTGACGCGCGGTCGACGCGACCGCCGCAAGAGGGGAGAAACCCGAACCCAGGGACGCCAGGAAACGCCATTGGCGGCAACGCCCGGCGCTCTTACGTTGAGCTTCTCGAGTTATTGAGCCAGGAGGAGTCTCTATGCAGGTCTTGTCCCACCTTTCCCGCGGGCGCGCGATCACCCTTGCGCTGCTCGCATTGCTGGCAGTAGCCGGCGCCGGCGCGGTCAGTGCAATCGGCGCTCCGGCAGCCCCGCGCTCCGTCATCCCGAATCTGTACGGCGGGAGGTTCTCGACGTGCTTCTGGAACGTCGGGGTCGTCAACGGCGGAACGATCAACATCGCCTACCCGGATGCGAACGCGAACTACTGGGGCGCGATGTACACGCTGCCGGCGGGCGCGACGTTGAAGCTCACCGGCCAGTACCCGCACGACCGGTATTCGTCGATCCAGGCCTACAACGCGCTCGGCGTCGTCCAGGACGCGCTCGCTGACTATCAGATCAACCCCAACGCAGGATCGACGAACCCGTTCCGGGCGGGCGCCAATCGCAACGCGACGAAACGGTCGTTCACGCTGTCGCTGTCCGCTACCTCTCCCGCGACGGCTCCGAATCCCGATCAGACCTCGGGCGAGCCGACCCGGAACGTGCTGAACACGACGCCGAGCGGAGACACAAGCGGGATCCACTATCTCATCTGGCGCACGTACGTTCCGGACAAGGGTCGCGACCTGCGCGGAGGCGTGGCGCTGCCCACGCCGGTGCTGACGCTGGCCAACGGGACCATCCTGAAGGGCCAGGCGCTGTGCAACGCGGTCACCTCACAGGTCCACCGGCTGCCGGACATCTCCTCGCTGCTGGTACCCGCCGCGCAGTACAACGCGCTGCGCTACCAGCCGGGCGTGCCGGCCTGGTTCCCGGCGCAGAAGACGCCGGTGTGGCGGGTGCAATACAACCGGGCGTACCTGCTCGCGCTGTACACCCCTGGGGTGACGCCCCCCAACGTGACCAAGAGCGGCCAGGCCGGGTTCTTCCCCAACCTCCACAACCAGTACGTCCGGGCGGCGCTGAACCGCAAGCTCGGCAAGGTCGTCGTGTTGCGCGGCAAGCTGCCCACGACCCCGGCGACCTATGGCGGCGAGAAGACCATGAAGGGCGGGACCCAGATGCGGTACGTGTCCTTCTGCATGACCGAGTCGGTGCTGACGACGAAGGTGACGGGCTGCCTCTACGACGAGCAGGTGCCGCTCCACGCCGGCCGCCAGTACACGATCGTGATCAGCCGGGCCGCCGATCGGCCGCGCACCGCGACCGCCAAATGCGGTGTCGCGTGGCTGGCCTGGTCACCGGCTGGAGACGGTGGGACGGATCACGATTTCGGCTGGTTGCAGATGCGGAACATGCTCCCGTCGCCGTCGTTCCATCACGCGATCCAGAACACGGTCAAGCCCGGCGACGAGAAGGCCGTGATGGGGCCGTACCTGCCGACCGCGACCTACTACAAGGACAAGGCCGCGGTCCAGAAGCTCGGCTGCCCCGCGAAGTGAGCTCGCCGGAGACGGCCTGCGCAACAGTCGTCTCCAACTGAGCCGTCGTCAGCGACGCGCCCGGTGGTGCCCAGGCACCATCGGGCGCTCGTCGTCCACCCGAGGGACGCGCATATCATGCGGGGGATGGAGGACGAGGCGGTTCCGTGACACTCCGGGTTGTCGTCTGCGACGACAGCCTGCTCATCCGTGAGGGGCTCGCGAATCTGTTCTCGCTGCGCGACGACATCGAGATCGTCGCGGCGTGCGATCACCCGGTCGCGGCAAAGCGAGCGGTCGTTGAGTGCACACCCGACGCGGTGCTGACCGACATCCGGATGCCGCCCACGTTCACTGACGAGGGGATCCGCCTCGCGCTTGGCTTGCGCGCGCTGCCCGCTCCTCCCGGCGTGCTCGTGCTCAGCCAGCATCTCACCGCGGAGTACGCGATCGGGTTGCTCGAGCATGGGTCGACCGGGCTCGGCTATCTGCTCAAGGATCGCGTCAGCGATCCAGATGCACTGGTCGCAGCGGTCCGGGCGGTCGCGACCGGCGGCTGTCACATCGATCCGCTCGTGGTCGAAGCGCTGCTCCGGGGTCAGGCCCAGCGGCCGCGATCACCGCTGGATGAGCTCACGCCACGGGAGCGCGAGATCCTCGCCGATATCGCCGAGGGATGGTCGAATCAGGGCATCGCCGACCGGCGCGTCATCTCCCTGCGCGCCGTGGAGAAGCACGCCAGCTCGATCTTCATGAAGCTCGGCCTCACCGGGGCGGAGGATTTCAGCCGGCGGGTCAAGGCGACCCTCGTCTACCTCGACGAGCGCGGATCGTGACCGTCCGCCGGCCCGGTCCCGCGCTGGTGGGCGTCGGTGGTGCGCTGCTCACCGCGGTCGCGCTCGTCGTCGCGGCAGGCGGAACCGGGAATCCGAGCGCGCTCCAGCTGGCCGCGATCGGGATCTCCGTCGCACTGCCGTTCGCGGTTGCGTTTGAGGTCCTCAGGCGCTACCCGGAGCGCACGCTGGGCCGGCTGCTCCTCGGTGTCGGAATCGCGTACTTCATCCGGGCGCTGGCGAGCTCCGACAGCGCGGTTGCGTATAGCGTCAGTCGCGCCCTCGGCCAGTTCGGCGACGTCCTACTCGTGTGGCTGATGCTCGTGTTCCCGTCCGGGCGCCTGCAGGGGCGCGCGGCCCGGACGATCGTCTGGGCCGGCGCGTTGAGTGTCGTGTTGCTGTGGTGGCCGGTCGTCGCTCTCTCGCCGCAGATCCCGGCGGCGGGCCCGCTCGTGCCGTGCTCGCCCGCGTGCCCGCACAACGCACTCCTCGTCGCCAACAACCCAAGCCTTGCGCATGTGTTCGAGGTCGCGTTCCGCGTGGTGCCGACCGTGGTGTTGATTGCCACGGCCGCTCTCCTTGCCGTTCGCCTGCGGCGCGCGTCGTCGCTGACGCGGCGGATGATCGCTCCGGTCCTCGTGGCCTCGCTCGCACGCTGCCTCGGCCTGGCGGCGTTCCTCGCGCTCGATTCACCGTCGTGGGTGCGCGGGTTCCTGCTGCTGACGTACTGGGCGATCCTGGTCGCGATCGCGGTCGGCCTGTTCCGCGGGCGCTCGTTCGATGCCGCTGCGCTGGAGCGTCTCGTGCAGGGCCTGCGCGCCAGACCCGGCCCGGAGCAGATGCGGGCGGTGATGGCAGACGCCCTCGGGGATCCGACGCTGAAGGTCGCCTACCGCCTCCCCGGAGCCGACACGTATGCACGAGCCGATGGCAGTCTCGTGGACCTCCGGGGCCGCCCGGGCCGTGCCCAGCGCCAGATCAACGACGAATCTGGCGCTCCGATCGCGCTGCTCGAGCTTGACGACGCTCTCCTTGATCACGCCGAGCTGCTCGACGCGGTCTCGACGAGCGCCGCGATCGCGCTGCAGCAGAACCGCCTCGAGGCCGAAGTCGCGGCAGCCCGCGCGGGCACGATCGCCGCGCTCAGTAGCGAGCGGCGGCGCATCGAGCGTGACCTGCACGACGGTGCGCAGCAGCGACTCATCGCACTGCGCATGAAGGTCACAGTCGCCCAGCAACTGCTTGAGCGAGACAGCGCCCGGGCTCGCGCAATGCTCGATGAGCTCGGCAGTGACCTTGAGCTCGCGCTTGCCGAGGTGCGCGCGCTCGCCCACGGCACGGCTCCGCCGATCCTCGTCGAACGTGGGCTCGCAGACGCGGTGACGGCCGCCGCTCGCGAATACCCGCTGGCGCTCGAACTGCGGACCGACGGAATGCCTCGCCTGTCGATGGAAATCGAGACGGAGCTCTACTTCGTGTGCCGTGAGGCGATGCAGAACGCCGCCAAGCACGCCGGCCCGGCCGCTCATGTCATCGTGGAACTGACGGCGGACCGGGCGGCCGCCCGACTTGAGGTGTGCGATGACGGCACCGGGTTTGAGCCGCTGGCGGCGTCGCTCGGTGCCGGCCTGGCGAATATGCGCGAGCGGATTGAGCAGGTTGGCGGCTCGCTCACGGTCTCCTCCCAGCGCGGTGCGGGTACTGACGTTCGGGCTGTCATACCGCTTGCCGGCGGCAGCACGGTGTCGCTGGTCGGTTCGAGTCGCCGAGAGACGCTGCGCTCGTAACCCGCGAGCCCCGTGGCGACTATCGCCGGAGGTGATCGAACGGTCGCATGAGGGCGGAGACGAGTCGCCAGCGCAGCGTCGTCGTGACCTCGGCGAGCCGGGCCTCGGCGACGGCGACGGCCTGTCGTGCCGCATCGCGCTCCGCCTGCCAGGCGGCGCGCTCGGTGCTGAGCGTCTGAAACAGTCGAGCGTGCTCGTCGGACCAGCGGCGCACTTCCTGCCGGCTGACGTCGGCGACGCCCTCCGCGCGCAGCTGTGCCTCGCTGAGCAGGATCAGCGCCCGGAGCGCGGATGGATCGACCGGCGCCGGTCTGGTCGCCGGGCGGAGACGGTCGATCAGGGCGATCATCTCGGCGGCGTGCGCCCGCGCGTCGTGGTGCGCCCGCGCGAGCTCGTGACCGAGCTGCCCGAGCTCGGGGGTGTAGGCGTCCAGATCGGCGCGGATCCTTTCAGCGTCATGGCCGGTCCGCTGAGCCGAGACGGCGAAGCCGCCGGCCTCGATCGCCGGGTACGAAGCCGCCGTGACCCACCCATCGGTCCCCGCATGGTCGTGGATGTAGACCGCACGCCCGCACGCCAGGCCCTCGACCGCGGCGCGACCGTAGCCGATGACGATGTCCACGTCGGCCATCGCCTCGGCGACGTCGAGCGTCGGACCGCGGTCCCGTCCGAGCTCGCGCCACTCCAGGTCGGCGTGCGCCCACGCCGCGCGAATCGTCGCCGCACGGCCGACCGCAGACGCGTGGTAGTTCCCGAGCAGCAGAACCCTGACCGGCCGCTCGGCGAGCCTTCGGCGGGGGGCGAATGCGCGGAGATCGACGGGCTGGCGCAGGCGGACGATCTCGCCGGCTCCGACGCACGCCGCGGCCCGCGTCGCCTGACGATCTGACAGGGCCACGGTCGCGGCGACCAGGCCGGGAACCGGTGGCGGCAGGTATCGGTCCTCCTCGCTGTGCGGGATGTACACCCGCACCGCATCCGCGTAGCGGTCCACGAACTCGAACGCGAGCGCCCGGTCGGCGGCGATGATCACCGCGTCGACGGTCTCCGGGAGCTCCTCGGGCTGAGCGGTGATCGCCAGGGCGCGCGCCCGCGCCCAGCCGGAGACCGGGTCGCCGACGGCACGCGCATAGAGCATGACGTCGTGGCCGAGGCGGGCGAGATGTTCACCGAGCGTCAGCGCGTAGGTCTCCGAGCCGGCTGGCTCGACGAGGCGGGGCGTGGCGATGATCAGCCGCACGGCGCCGTCACCTCCGCGCGGAACCGCAGGGCGCTGCGGGCCGCTTCCTCGTCGCGGTGCGGCACGATCGTTCCGGCCGCGTCGACAATGAGCCGCCGAAGCGCGCCGAGACCGAGAATCGCGACGACGTCGTCGGGCTCGGCGGCGAGCACCGCGGACTCAATCGCCGCCCGCCGGTTGAGGACGACGCGGACGTGCGCGCCGTCCCGGGCGCCGCGCCGCAGCTCGGAGAGGCGGACGACGCGCGCGCTCCTGGGGGCGCTGCCGGTCGTGAGAACGAGCTCGTCACAATGCTGACTCAATGCGAGCGCACTGTCGCGTGCCTTGACGGCATCGGCGAGCCCGACGGCCCCGAAGACCGTCCGCACTCGGCCACCGCCCTGCGAGCGTGTCGCCGCCCGCATCGCACCGAGGACCTGGGCGATCCCGTCCGGCGTGTGCGCGTAATCGACGATGACCGTGAACGGCTGGCCTTCATCGATCACCTGCCAGCGCCCGGGCGGGGCGGAGATCGTGGAGAGGGCGCGGTGAACCTCCGTCGACGGGAGTCCGAGGCCGTGGGCGACGGCGAGCGCGGCCGCGACATTGTGGGCGTTATGGGCGCCCGGTAGCTGGGTCCGCACCTCCGTTGTCACGCCGCCGAGGCGTACGCGCACGACCGCGCGCCGCAGATCCCACCGCGCGTCCTCGATCCGGGCGTCGGCGCCCGGCGCCTCGCCGTAGGTGATGAGCCGGCCGCCGGCCCGGGCCACGAGGCCGGCGAGCTCGCGCCCAAAGCGATCGTCGATGTTGATGACGGACATTCCGGCAGTGCCGTCGGGCCCCGCGAACATCCGGGCCTTCGCTGCCCCATAGCGTTCCATCGACCCGTGGCGGTCAAGATGCTCGGGCGTCAGGTTGGTAAAGATCGCCACCTTCGGCCGGAACGTGGGGGAGCCCTCGAGCTGAAAGCTCGAGACCTCGCACACGACCCAATCGCACTCCGGCGCCGCTGACAGCGGCGGCCCGAACTCGGTGTTCCCGGCGAGGGCAACCCGGTGCCCGGCGGCACCGAGCACCGCTGCCACGAGGGCGGACGTCGTCGACTTGCCGTTGGTCCCCGTGACCGCTGCGACGGGACGCGGGCAGCGACCCCAGCCGAACTCGAGCTCGTCAATCACCTGGTGGCCGGCCGTCCGGATCGATCGCAGTAGTGGGATGTCGAAGCTGATGCCCGGGCTCTTGATCACCGTGAGCGGGCGGTCGAGCCGGGGAAGCTGTGCGCCGTCTCCGCCGAGCCAGATCTCGACACCTTGGGCGCGCAGGCGTCGCGCGCGTGCCTCAGTCGCCGGCGTTCGAGCGGCGTCCCACACGAGGACCCGCGGCCGGCTGCGGTCGCTGCCAGCCTCTGCGCCGCCGCCTCCCCGCCCGTCCGAGGCCGACCACGAGGTAGGTGGGCTGCGCGCGGTCAGGCGCCATGGGTGTTCAGGCGCTCGGCGATGGCGGCCGCGATCGGCATGCCGGTCGCGTCCTCGACCCACGCCCACTGGCCGCTGGCGTTGATTTCGAGGAACACCGTCTCACCGCTGCGCGTGAGCACGAGGTCAATTCCGGCGAACTCGAGCCCCAGGCGTTGTGCCAGCGCCCGACAGCGACGGGCGGTGGCAGCGTCGAGCTCGAATGGTGACGGGGCCGCCGCGGCCCGCCCGGCCCGCCGCCAGTCAACACGTCCGTCGGCGTGCTCCTGGGAGGGGATCCGACACGCAAACACGTTCGCTCCGACGACCGTGACTCGCAGGTCGCAGTCCTTCTCGATCAGACGCTGATAGATCGCTGGGCACGCCGCGATCGCGGCGTCATCGCCGAGATCGTCGGCATCGAGCTGGGTCGTGAAGACGGCGTAGGGATCCTCTCCCGGCGACTCCACCACTTGCCCGCCGACGAGCTTCGCGATCATCCGCCCGTCCCACTCGCGCCACAGCTCGCGCACTCGCGCAGGGTCGTCGGTGATGCATGTGGGCGGCAGCGCGAACCCTTCGGAGTGCGCCAGCGTGAGCTGGAGGGGCTTGTGTCGGGCCAGTTGGTTGGCCGAGGGATGGTTGACCCAAACGGCGTCGAGCGACAGCAGTGCCCCGTCGAGCAGCGCAAGCAACTCGGCCTCCGCCATCCGACGAGCCGTTGGATCACTGATTCCCGACGCCTGAGGGAGGCGCCGATGGCGGTACAGCACTGCCGTGATGTCGGCACCGCGCACCGTGCCCGCATCACACCGGAACTCGACATCGGTGCCGCCTCGCCCGGCCGCGTACACGAGGTTCACGTGGCCGGGGTACTGCTCTGTATCCAACCGCACCGCCGTGCCGCCTCGATCGGACACGGCGGTGATCACCCGGTCGACGTGGTCGTCGTCGTCCCCGTGCGTGACGACGAGGACGACGCCGCCTCGAGCGCGGTCGGTCAGAGTTTGAGGTCTCGCTCGGTGTCGGTGCCCGTGTACTGCTGCACGACCGCTGCGCTCACGATCTCCCGCTTGCCGAACAGCAGCGGGGTCACCTTCTTCTCCACCGACACCTGCGTGGTCGTTTCCATTGCTGCGCCCGCCTTTCTTCCCTCGTCATTGATGAGGCGGCAACCTACCAGCGCAGGTCTCCCCACCGCAAGGCTGCCTCACCGCTCGGTCCCCTTCTCTCAGCAACCGATGGAGGAGTCCCGCCAGGCGACGAACTGCCCGTCGAGCTCGGCGCACCGGCCTCCGATCACGGCCGGAATGTGGGCGTCGGCGAGCGCGCTGGCGATGAGCTCGACGATCGTGCGGCCCATCGCGGCCCACATGCCGCCCCGGGTGTCGAGAAGGACGCGGGCGCCCAGCCAGCTTGATTCGATCTCCGCGACGTAACGCGGCGTCAGGAAACTCTCCGCGATCTCGGCCTCGACCCGCTCGGCGTACGGCATCAGGACGCCGCGCTCATCGACCTCGAGCAGTGTGTGCCGGAGTTCGTCGAGCACCGCCGCGGCACGCTGGGGGTGCGTCGTGATGACCGTGAAGACGGCGAACAGGTCGGTCTCGGTCTCGCCGTCGCCATCGAGACGAAGGTGGGGTCCGAGAACATTGGGCGCGACGCCGACGAGATACACGGGGTCCGCGTCGGCATGGTGGGTCTCGACGACCTGGAGCTGCCACTGCGCCTCGCGATGTTCACCGTCGGCGACGTGCTGTGCGGCGAGCCCGAGGCGACCGTCGAGCGATCCCCCCTGGGCGCTCGTGCGCAGCCAGGTGCGGGCCTGGTCCTGGGCCTCGGCGGCGACACGGATCCAGAATGCCGCGAGCTCGAACATTGCCTCGGGGTCCCCGGTCTTGGCTGCGGTCAGCAGTCCCTCGAGGTGGGGTGGGGTGTACCCAGTCATGGTCACGATTCCTTTCGCTCACATCGCCCGTCCCATGCGGGCACGGTCTGACGGGTGACGACCACCCCCGCCGCCACCCGCACGGCGTCATGCCGTGCACCACCAAGGGTAGCGGGAGATGACGGCGTTGCGGCGGTGCCGAGACCGAACAACCGTCAGGGAATCGGCAGAAATCCCGTGTACCCTCCGGCTGCCTGACCGCGACGAACGACGATCCAACGCTCGAGGCCGCGCGGCCTGAGCCATCCGCGCCCCCGGCGTCCGGCAGCGACGCGCTCCGGGTCCCGATGGGGCGCCTGCGGCTGATCGTGTTTGTCGTCGGGGCGGCGAGTCTCGGCGCCGAGATCAGCGCGGCCCGGCTGCTGGCGCCGTACTTCGGCGCCTCGACGGTCATCTGGGCGAACACAATCGCCACCGTGCTCGTGGCGCTCTCGATCGGCTATGCCGTCGGCGGCACGCTCGCCGACCGCCGACGCGATCTCACCGGTCTGTGTGGCGTCGTGCTGCTCGCCGGCGTATTGCTCGCCGTGGTGCCGTTCGTCGCCGACCCGTTCCTGCGGCTGTCGGTCAACGCGCTCGGCGCGCTGTCGATCGGCGGGTTCCTCGGCTCGCTCGCCGCGGTGCTCGTCCTCGTTGCCATCCCGGTGCTGCTGTTGGGGACGGTGGCGCCGTACGCCAACCGGCTCGCGCTCGGTCAGGTCGACGACACCGGCCGAGTGACCGGGCGCCTCTACGCGATCTCGACCGCGGGCAGCCTCGTCGGCACGTTCAGCTCGGCGCTGCTGCTGATTCCGCTGATCGGCACCCACCGCACGTTCCTTGTGTTCGCGCTCGCCCTGGCGCTCGTCGCGATGACCGGGCTCGCGTCCCCGCGCCTCCGCGTCGTGCCGGTCGTTGTCGCCGCGACGCTGCTGATCCCGCCGGCGGCGGTCGGCGCCGAGAACGCGGGCGGCCGGGTCATCTACGAGACCGAGACCCCCTACCAGTACGCCCGGGTCATCCAGCTGCCCACGGGAGAGCGCTGGCTCGAGCTCAACGAGGGGCTCGCGATCCATTCCGACTACCGGCCGTGGAGCTATCTGACCGGCAACTACTGGGACGACTTCCTCGTGTTGCCGTTCGCGGGGGCTCGTCCGGCGCCGCCTCGGCGGATCGCGATCCTCGGAGACGCCGCGGGCACCGTCGCCCGTGCTTACGGACATTTCCTGCCCGCGACGCGGGTTGACGGCGTGGAACTCGACGGCGAGCTGACGACGATCGGGCGCCGGTACTTTGCCCTCCGGGGACCGAACCTCCATCTCTACACGGCCGACGCGCGACCATGGCTCGCCGCTCAGCACGCTCAGTACGACGCGATCTTTCTCGACGCCTACCGCCAGCCGTACATCCCGTTCTACCTGCTGACGAAGGAGTTCTTCACGTCCGTGCGGGCGCGCCTCAACCCCGGCGGGATGCTGATCGTCAACGTCGGGCACATCCCGAGCTCGAACCGACTCGAGCAGGTGGTGACGCGCACGCTGCGCGCCGTGTTTGCCGACACGGCGCGGGACCGGGTGAGCGCGAGCAACTCGCTGGTGATCGCCAGCCAGGCACCGATCTCGGCGGATCGGCTCGTCGCGGCGCGCACGACCTCGATCCCGGCGCCGCTGCGGCCGCTCGCCGGCACGATCGCGCCGCGGCTCGGGCCGGCCCTCAGCGGAGGCAGCGTGTTCACCGATGACCGGGCCCCGGTCGAGTGGCTCACCGACCTCTCGATCCTTGACTACGCCACCGGTTCGCGTTAGCGGTCTCGGGGCCGGGTAGGCCATACCTACCAACCCATCTGAGGAGAACGTTCCCAGTGACACATGAACAGAACGAAGAGCGCACCGTTGGAGGTGTGGCCGGCAAAGTCGTCGGCAAGGTGAAGGAGATGGTCGGCTCGGCGACCGGGCAGGACGAGCTTGCGCGCGAGGGTCGGCTGCAGAACGCTCAGTCCGACGCGGAGCTCGAGGCTCGCCAGGAGGCGGCCGAGGCCGCACAGGCCGACGCCGAAGCCCGACTGCGCAAGGAGCAGACCGAGACCGAGATCGAACGTGAGCACCTCGAGAACGAGGTCGCCGCCCAGCAGCGCGAGCGGCGCATCGAGGACGAGCGCCAGGCGGCGGCGCTCAAGGCCAGCGCGGAGCAGACCGAGGAACAGGCCCGCGCCGAGGATCGCCGTGAGCAGGAGCATGACGCGGCCGAGCGGTCCGAGCGTCAGGCCGAGGAAGGCCGGATCGCCGCGACCGAGCGAGCGATCGAGCTCGAGCGTGAGGCCCGTGCCCACGAGGAGCGAGCCGCTCGGATCGACCCTGAGGAGCGGGCATGAACGTCCGCACGATTCCGAGAACCGCGGTGACGACGTCGCTGAAGCTCGTGCGTGCGCCGGTCGACACGGCGATCCGCGCGTTGCCTCCGAAGGCCGCGACGAACGCCAAGCTGGCGGTGGACCGCGCCGATGCGACGGCGCGTTCGGTGGCCGGCGCGGTGATCTTTGATCCCGAACTGCGCGAGGATGCCCGCCGTCGCCGTGCCGCGGCGGCCGAGCGCCAGAAGGCGGCCGACCTCCGTGGGCGAGCCGAGCAGACGACCGACGAGGCGGAAGCGCGCGTCGAAGACCGCGGCGAGCGGTCTCAGCGTCGGCGGACCGAGGCGGACCGGCGCGCCGCGCGCCGGACCACGCAGGCCAAGCAGGACGCGGAGCGCACCCGTGGCCAGGCCGCGAAGGCGGCGCGCCGGCGCAAGGAGGCGAGCGAAAAGGTCGAGGACCAGGTCGAGGCCAAGATCGAGGCGGAGGCGCCGGAGAAGCGGCTGGAGGCGCTCGAGGTCCGGGCCGAAGCCGAGGAGCAGCGTGATGACGCGCTGACCGCGGCGGATGAGGCGCAGCGACTCGGAGAGGCGGCGGCCGCCGTCAAGGACGAGCGCAAGCAGGACTGACGGGCGGGGTGTCAGACCTCGGTCAGCGCGCTCGCCAACCGGCGGCGTGCCTGGCCGAGGCCCTGCGCGTCCTCGCCGATCGCCGACCACGGATCGCCGTCCCGGTCCAGCCGACGCAGAACGTCGGCCATCGTCCAGCGGTCGGCGCGGGTCGCGCCGTCTGAGAGCTCGTCCCAGTGCAGCGGGGTGGCGACCGGTCCGTTCGGGCGGGGTCGCACGGAGTAGGGGGCGACCGACGTGTGGCCGTAGCCGTTACGCATCATGTCGAGGAGGATCTTCCCGTCGCGGTTGGCTTTGCGCTGCTCGATCGTGAACGCGCGCGGGTCGCGGGCGGCGGCCAGCGTCCCGAAGTCCCGTGCGAACGATCGCACCTCGTCGTAGTCGGCTCGTCGCTGGAGCGGTACCACGAGGTGGTAGCCACGTGAGCCGGTCGTCATCGCCCACGGGTTCAGGCCGAGCTCTCTGAGCAGCGCGCCGATCTGGCCCGCGGCGCGCCGCACGGCGCCCGGATCCTCGACCGAGGGGTCGAGATCGACCACGAACCGGTCCGGGCGCTCGAGCCGGTCGCGGCGGCTGAGCCAGGCGTGGAACGTGATGCAGGCCTGCCCGGCGAGGTAGATGAGTGTGGCCGGCTCGGTCGCCACCACGTGCTCGACCGTCCCGCCGCGCTTGGGGACCCGCACCCGCGTGATCCAGTCCGGAAAATGCGAAGCGGCGTGCTGCTGGATGATCCGGTGCCCGTCGATCCCGTCCGGGTAGCGCTCGAGGTTGAGCGGACGGTCCCCCGCATGGCTGAGCATCGCCGGTGCGACGGTCTCGTAGTAGTGGGCGAGATCGGACTTGGAGATCCGATCTCCGAACAGGAGCTTTCCCGGCCGGGTGATCTCGACGGCCCGCCGACCGGACCGGATCACCTCCGGCGGTTCGGTCACGCAGCGCGCCTTCGCGAACGCAAGCCGAGGTCAGCACCCTCCGCCTGGCCGAACGGAAGCCCGATCTCCAGCAGCCGCGCCGGGCCGATCTCGACCGCGGCGGTGATCATCTCGGGCTCGAGACCCGCGGCGGCAAGCCGACGCGCCGCCTCGGTGATCATCGGCGGCCGCGTTGGGGAGTGGGCGTCAGAGGCGAGCACAAACGGGAGCCCGGAGCGAGCGATCGCAAAACCGCGGCGTTCGGACTCCGGGCCGTGACGGCCGACGAGCGAGGACGCGTTGACCTGGAGGATCGCGCCTCGGCTCACCTGCTCCTCGAGCACGTCGAAGGTGATGCCACTGCCACGCTCGGGATGGCCGATCACGAGCTCATAGCCTTGGTCGCGCAGCGTCTCGGTGGCGGGCACGAACGTGCTGTCACCCGGCCACAGGGGGACCTCGAGCAGGAGCCACCGGGCACCAGCCGGGCCCTGGGCGATGAGCGCGAGCTCCTCCCGGCGCATGCCGGCGGCGTCCCGCGGGGAGATCTCGCCACCCGGGAGGACGTCGAGCGCGATCCGCTCGGCGGCGAGCAGTTCGCGAAGCGCGTCGACGCGGGAGGGCAGCTCGCTCAGCCGGAACTCCCGCGCGTGCGGAGTGCAAACGATCCGCTGCGCGCCGTCCGCGACTGCGAGGTGCGCGAGGTCGACCGCTTCGCGGTCGTTGCCTGGGCCATCATCGACGCCCGGGAGGAGATGAAAATGAAGCTCGGTGCGCACCCTTACGTTTCTCTACCCAGCGCGCGCGCGAGAGTTTCGGCACGATGTGCCGGACAACCCGATGACAACACGCCCGTGAACAACCCACCCTGGTGGCAAGGCGCCGCCATCTACCAGATCTATCCGCGGAGCTTCGCCGACTCCGACGGCGACGGCGTCGGGGATCTGCCGGGCATCACGTCACGGCTTGATTATCTCGCTCGGCTGGGCATCGACGCGATCTGGCTCTCACCGTTCTTCCCGTCCCCGATGGCCGACTTCGGCTACGACGTCGCGGACTACACCGGCGTCGATCCGCGCTTCGGCACGCTCAGTGACTTCGACGCGCTCGTCGCCGAGTCCCACGCCCGCGGGATCCGGGTGATCATCGACTGGGTCCCAAACCACAGCTCTGACCAGCACCCGTGGTTTCTCGACTCCCGGCAGGGCCGGGACAGCGCCAAGCGCGATTGGTACGTGTGGCGCGATCCCGCGCCGGGTGGGGGACCGCCGAACTCATGGGTGTCGAACTTCAGCGCCGTCGGTCCGGCCTGGAGCTATGACGCGGCCAGCGGTCAGTACTACCTGCACTCGTTCCTGCCCGAGCAGCCCGAGCTGAACTGGGACAACCCGGAGGTGCGCGCCGCAATGGCCGACACGCTGCGGTTCTGGCTCGAGCGCGGCGTCGACGGCTTCCGGATCGATGTTGTGTTCAAGCTCGCGAAGGATCCGGCATTCGGCGAGAACGAGCCCCACCGCTCGCACAATGAGGACTGGCAGCCGACGATCCATGAGCGCTTGCGCGAGCTGCGGCGCGTCACCGACGAGTACGACGACAGGATGCTCGTCGGGGAGGTGTACCTCGACGATCTACCGCGGGTGGCGGCGTACATCAACAGCGGCGAGGAGCTCCACCTCGCCCACAACTTCGTCTTCGTCCGGCTGCCGTGGAAGGCGGACGCGTTCCGCGCGTCGATCGCGGAGTTCACGGACCTGTCGACGCCGGCGGCCTGGCCGACGTGGCTGCTCGAGAACCACGATCACGGGCGTGTCCCAAGCCGCTACGCCGATGGGGCCGAGCCCAACGAGCGCCGCGGACGGGTGGCGCTGATGCTCGTGGTCGCCCTCCGCGGCACCGCGTTCCTGTTCCAGGGCGAGGAGCTGGGGCTCCCCGACGCGGTGATCCCGCCCGACCGGATCGTCGACGTCGACGGGCGCGACCCCGAGCGCGCGCCGATCCCCTGGCGGCGGCCCTCAGAGGTCGGGCCGGGTGCGGGCTTCACCACCGGTGAGCCGTGGCTGCCGCTCGTCGCCGACGCCGAGTCGCTCTGCGCCGAGGCTCAGGAGGGAGACCCGGATTCAACCTTGACGTTCACGCAGCGGCTGCTCGCGCTGCACCGCTCCGACGGTGCGCTCCAGCACGGGACGCAGCGGTTCGTCGATGCCGAGCCAGGCGTCCTCGCGTTCATCCGTGAGACCCCCGGCGAACGCGTGCTCGTCGCGCTCAACCTCACTTCGGAGCCGGCCACGGTCGACCTGGGCGGCGGTGGTCCGGTGACCGTCGTGCTCTCGACCGACCCGGGTCGACCCGGCGATCAGCCGATCGACGCGGCCGCGCTCACGCTCGGACCCGACGAGGGTGTCATCGTGCGGTACTGACCGGCCGCGGGCCCCGGCTCAGTGGCTGTCTTCGTTGGGCACGCGCTCGCCCAGCTCAGACAGCCAGGCGACGGCGCTCGAGTCGCTCGGTGCGCGCCAGTCCCCGCGGGGTGAGAGCGATCCGCCGGTCCCGACCTTGGGCGCGTTCGGCATCGCCGAGCGCTTGAACTGGCTCGTGCGGAAGAAGCGATCGAGGAATACGCCCAACCAGTGCTTGATCTCCGCGAGCGAGTACTTCTCGCCCCACGCGTGCTCGGCGAGGAATGCGACCTTGCTCGGCAGGTAGCCGAAGCGCAGCACGTAGTAGAGGAAGAAGTCCTGGAGCTCATAGGGACCGACGACGCTTTCGCTGTGGGCGACCGGCCCATCGGCGTCCGGGTCATCGTGGGGGATGAGCTCGGGGGAGATCTCGGTGGCGAGTACCGACTCGAGCACCTCGCTTGCCGCGTCGGAGAACTGGTGGGTGTCCACGGCCCAGCGAATGAGGAACTGGATGAGCGTCTTCGGGACCGAGGCGTTGACGTTGTAATGCGACATCTGGTCGCCGACGCCGTACGTGCTCCAGCCGAGCGCGAGCTCGGAGAGATCGCCGGTGCCGACGACGAGCCCGCCCCGGAGGTTGGCGAGGCGGAACAGGTGCGAGGTGCGCTCACCCGCCTGCACGTTCTCGTAGGTGATGTCGTACACCGACTCACCCCTCCCGGCGGGATGGCCGATGTCACGCAGCATCTGCTCGGCTGAGGGGCGGATGTCGATCTCCTCACTGCTGACCCCTAGCGCCCGCATCAGCGCGTGGGCGTTGCCGAGCGTCTTCGCGCTCGTCGCGAACCCCGGCATGGTGTAGCCGAGCACGTTCTCCCGGGGCAGCCCGAGCCGGTCAAAGGCGCGCGCGCAGACGATCAGGGCGTGGGTGGAGTCAAGGCCGCCGGAGACGCCGATCACAACCCGCTCGATCCCCGTGGCGCGGAGTCGTGTCTCCAGTCCCCGGACCTGGATGTTGTAGACCTCCTCGCACCGATCGTTGCGCGTGACCGCGTCGGACGGGACGTACGGCCGGCGCTCGACGTGGCGGCGCAGCGGCACGACATCGGTCGCGTCGCCGAGCTCGAACTCGATCCGCCGCATCGCCCGCAGCCGCTCGCGGTGCTCGGCAATAGAGTCGCCGAAGGTGCTGAAGCTCGCCCGGTCAGACAGGATCCGCTCGAGATCGAGGTCCGCGGAGATCAGCTGTTCGTCGTCGGAGAAGCGCTCCGCCTGGGCGAGGAAGTCGCCGTTCTCGTAGATGAGGGCCTGGCCGTCCCAGGCGAGATCGGTGGTTGATTCGCCGAATCCGGCCGCCGTGAACACGTAGCCGGCGATCGAGCGGGCGGATTGAGAGGCGCACAGCAGCCGGCGGAAGTCGGCCTTGCCGATGGTGATGTTGCTCGCCGACAGGTTCGCGATCACGGTCGCGCCGGCGAGTGCGCCGTACGTGCTCACTGGGATGGGCGCCCAGAAGTCCTCGCAGATCTCGGTGTAGAGGACGAATCCCGGTACGTCGCGGCAACAGAACAGCAGGTCGACGCCGACGGGGACGCTGTCGCCAAGCAGTTGCACGTCGGACACGACGAGGTCCCGCGCCGCCCGGAACTGACGCTTCTCGTAGTACTCGCGGTACTCGGGCAGGTAGCTCTTGGGGACGATTCCGAGGAGCCGGCCGCGGTGGATGATGATCGCGCAGTTGAACAGGCCGCCCTCGATCGACAGCGGCGCTCCGACGATGATCACGGGTCGCAGGTCGACGCTCTCGGAGCGGATCTGCTCGAGCGCGTCGAGCCCGGCGGCGAGGAGCGCCTGCTGGTGGAGGAGGTCGTCGATCGCGTAGGCGCTCACCCCGAGCTCGGGGAAGATGACGAGGCCCGCATGGTCGTCCGAGGCGCGCCGGGCGAGCGCGAGCGTGCGCTCCGCGTTGAACGCCGGCTCGGCGGGTCGGACGTGCGGCACCGCACTGGCGACGCGGATGAATCCGTGGTTGTAAAGAGAGCGAAACGCGTTCATCGGGAATTCAGATCATGCCGAAACCGGCGCCGGATGATCACTCGCCACGGGCCACGGGCCGGTCGGGATCGGTGATCCAGTCGCTCCACGAGCCGACGTACAGGGTGGCCGGTCGCCCCGCGTGGGCGAGCGCGAGGACGGTGTGAGCGGCCGTCACCCCGGAGCCGCAGTACGCGCCGATCGCCGCGGCGGACCCGGGCTCGTCGAGCCGCGCGATCAGCGCCATCAGCGCGCTCGGCGCCACGAGGCGCCCCTCGGCGTCGAGCGTCTGCGCGACGGGCAGATTCCGCGCGCCCGGGATGTGGCCGGCGACCGGGTCGACGGGCTCACTGTCGCCGCGGAAGCGCTCGGGGGTGCGCGCGTCGAGCAGCAGGCCCTGCTCGGCGAGCTGGGCGGCCGAGGCCGCGTCGAGAAGTGGCATCCCGCCGGCGCGCGGCACGAAGTCACCGGGCGCCGCGCTGGTGGTCTCGCCCGCCTCGAGCCGTCCACCGGCCGCCACCCACGCGTCGATTCCCCCATCGAGGACCGCGACATCGCGATGGCCGAAGTAGCGCAGCAGCCACCACGCCCGGGCGGCCGGGCCGGGCATCCGCCCTGCGTAGACGACGACCGACCGGGTCGCCGAGACGCCCGCCCGGCGCATCGTGGTCCCGAACGCGGCCGGATCGGGGAGGGGATGGCGTCCGCCGGCGCCCGGTGGGGCAGCGAGCTCACGATCGAGATCGATGAACACCGCACCGGGGAGATGTCCAGCCAGGTAGTCCGCCTGCCCGGAGGGGCCACCGAGGGTCCAGCGGACGTCGAGCAGCGTCGGCGCCGAGCGCTCCAGCAGCGCCGCCGCGCTGATCATCGGGTCGCTCACGACGGGTCGGACGGCTTGCGGTGCGGGATCACGAGCACCGGGCGGTGCAGATGGGCGACCACCGCCGTGCTGACGCTGCCGAGCAACACCGACTCGACCCGTCCGAGTCCGCGGGCGCCGAGGACGACCGCGGCAGCGTCACGTTCGTTGGCGGCGTCGTCGGAGCCGTCGTAGGCGAGCAAGAGGGGGGACGGGGACATGGGTCTCATTCAATCGGAGTCGGGCGGGGGATACGATCGCTGCCGTGGAACATGCAGATCGCAACGAGCGGATCTGGGACGAGCAGTCCGACACCTATCAGGCGCGTCACGGGCCCCAGCTCGAGCGGTCCGGGGGCACCGCGTGGGGACTGTGGGAGGTGCCCGAGGATGATCTGCGGGTCCTCGGCGACGTCGCCGGCAAGGACGTACTCGAGTTCGGCTGCGGAGCGGCTCAGTGGTCGATCGCGCTGCACGCGCGGGGCGCACGCGTTGCCGGACTCGATGTCTCCGCACGCCAGCTTGAGCACGCCCGGGAGCT
Organism: uncultured Solirubrobacterales bacterium; assembly: GCA_963850335.1. Taxonomy (GTDB): domain Bacteria; phylum Actinomycetota; class Thermoleophilia; order Solirubrobacterales; family Solirubrobacteraceae; genus Palsa-465. Next base: position 81,296 of record CAWKKY010000012.1, read on the forward strand.
GATGGACGCCGCCGGCGTCGAGTTCCCGCTTGTCCATGCAAACGCCGGCTCATCCTCGACTACTTCGCGATGCACGCACTCGAGTTCCCGGATGAGGCGACCGTGTTCCAGGTCCCCTACGGTGAATGGATCCGGCTGTTCCGAGAGAACGGGCTGAGCGTCGAGGACCTGATCGAGCTGCGGAGGCGCAGCGAGGCGTGGACGTCGCGCTCCGGGCTCGTGATCCAGCGCTGCGCGCCATCGGCGAGGACGAGCTTCTCGCCCGGCTGGCACGGCGTGCGAAATTCGATGTCGACGTCGAGCGTGGCCGGCTCGCGGCCATCCCGGGCGAGCAGCTCCTCCTCGAGCGGCTGCCAGTAGGCAGCGTTGTTGACGTGATCGGCGATGTCGCACTCCGTGGCGCGGAACGTCCAGCGGCGGCACTCGGCGGCGTCCGGACCGGGTGCCGGATGCCGAAGGCGCGCCGTCACCTGGCGTCCCTCGGCGTGATTGCCGTAGGCGGCGATCTCCGCCGCGGTGAATGGGGTGGGCCGCCAGTTGGACGGGTCGAGATGGACCCAAAGTGCGACCGCATCGACGGCGGGGCCGGCGGGCCCATCGCCGTTGTCGGAGTCAAGCGGCTCGATCGTCGTGCGCCGCTCGGCCCACATCCGCCCGAGCCCGCTACAGAACGTCCGCACGATGAAGCGCTCGGCGAAACGGGGAAAGCGATGCACGGCGATCCGGTTGCGCCGCACGACCCAGACGGCGCTGAGCGCCAGCCCGGCGTCCTCGACGTCGGCGTAGGCGACGTCCTGAAGCCAGCGGGCGAGTGCGTCGAGTCGGATCCGGCCCGACGGGGCGCAGTCACCGAGGCCGGGACGCATCGCGAGCGTGTACTGCCGCGCGCCGGCGGGCGGTGCGACGAACTCGCTCATTGGCTGACGACGGGGACGGGCGTGGGGTCGGCGAACAGTGCCGCCGTGTGGCGCGCCGTCGCCGCGGCCCAGGTCGTTGTCGTGATCAAACCGAGCACCGCGACGGTGACACCGAGGACGACGACGATCCACCAGCCGGCGTGGGTACCGGCGGCGAAGTCCCGGGCGGTGGCGCTCGCGGCGACGGAGCCGAGTACGGCGACCCCGAGCGTCGCACCCACCTGCCGGCTCGTCGAGGCGACTGCCGCGGCGACGCCCGCCTGCGCGGGCGGCATCCCGGAGATCGCTGTGTTCGTGATCGGCGGATTGACCAGCCCGGAGCCGAGACCGAAGATCGCGTAGGCGACGAACAGGTAGACGGGTGCCGTGGTCCGGGTGATCTGAGTGAGCATCAGACCGGCGACGGTGACCGCGAGCCCGCCGACGACGAGCGACGGACGCGTGCCGACGCGGCTCATGATGCGGCCTGAGAGGGGCGCGAAGATGAGCATGCCGCCGGCCATCGGGAGGGTGTACAGGCCCGCCTCGAACGGCGATAGGCCGCGGACGATCTGGAGGTACAGGGTGTTGAGGAACAGGAAACCGCCGATGCCGGCAAACACGCAGACGGCGATCGCGCTCGCGCCCGAGAACGGGGCACTGCGGAAGAAACGGATCTCAAGAAGCGGCTCGCGGCGCCGCAGCTCGTAGGCGACCAGCCCGACGAAGCTTGCGATCGACACGCCGAACACGGTGAGGATCTCGGCCGAGAGCCAACCGGCCCGGCGACCCTCGATGATTCCGTAGGTGAGGGTCGCCAGCGCAACGATGACGAGCGCCTGCCCGACGGGGTCGATGCGGCGGGGGTGCGGCGCGCGGGACTCCGGGACGTACATCGTGGTGAGCACGAACGCGAGGAGCCCGACCGGCAGATTGACGAAGAACACTGAGCGCCAGCCGATCGAGTCGACGAGTGCACCGCCGACGATCGGGCCGAGCGCCAGACTGATCCCGAACATCGCGCCCCAGATGCCGATCGCCTGGGCCCGCTCGCGCGGGTCCTCGAACACATTGCGGACAATCGACATCGCGACCGGGTTGAGCATTGCGCCCCCGATCGCCTGGACGACCCGCGCGGCGATGAGAAAACCGAGGCTCGGGGCGAGCCCGCACAGCAGCGAGCCCAGTGAGAAGACGACGAGGCCGGTCTGGAAGGTGATCCGTCGGCCGATCCGGTCGGCGGTCGAGCCGGCGAGCATCAGGAAGCAGGCGATCGCGAGCGAGTAGGCGTCGATTGTCCACTGCAGGCCGCTGACCGAGGCGTGCAGTGACCGGCGGATCGACGGCAGCGCGACGTTGACGATCGTCACGTCGAGCCCGACGATGAGCAGGCTCATGCTGCAGATGACCAGCACGAGCATGCGTTGGCGGCGGGTGAGCGTTCCGTGATGGATCACGCGGCGCTTGCCTCCCATCCGTCTGAGATGAGTACGCGCGCGGACTCGATGTCGGGGTGCAGCGGACGATCGTGAAGGTCGGGGTCAAGGCACCGGCTCGCCGCCTCGTAGAGCGGCCGACTGCCCGCGCCCACCGGCTCATGACGGGCGACCCGCAACGCCCGCATCGCGACGACAAGTTCGGTCGCGACGAGTACCTGGAGCGCGTCGACGGCCTCGTGGGCGCGCCGGGCGGCGATCGGGGCGAGGCTCGAGTGTGACTCGACGCCGCGGGAGACCGACACCGTCTGGGCGGCGACCGGGGTGACGAGCGAGCGGACCTCGGCGGCGGCCGCGTGGGCCGTGTACTCGACGACGAGCGCGCCGGACTCCGGCCCCGGCCGCTCGGCGAGGAATGGCGGCAGCCCGGTGAGGCTCGGGTCGAGCAGGGCGCTCACCCGCGCCGCGATCAGGGCCGCGGACTGGGCGAGCGCGGTGCGCAGGTTGTCGATCGCGTTGGCGAGCGGTGCCGCGTGCGGATTGCCGTTGGGGAGCGCGGCCGGCTCACCGGACACGATCAGCGCGTTCTCGCCGGCGAAGTTGAGCTCGTGAATGACCGTCTCCCGGAGCGCTCGCAGGGCGTCGTGGACGGCGCCGTCGACCTGGGGGAGGGCGCGGAACGGATAGGGATCCTGGATGCCGAGCGCCCCAGGGCGTGCGGTGCGCTCGTCAAGCCCCCGCAGCCGCGCTCGCATCTCGGCGGCGATCGCCGACTGACCGGCCCGATGCGCGGCGGAGTGGATCCGGGGGTCAAGTGCGATCGGATCTGCGGCGGCCGCCTCGAACGACAGCGCGGCGACGCTCAGCCACGCCTGAAGCAGCGCCTCGACGTCGACGACGATGAGGGCGGCGTGGCCGACGCTCATGGCGTTGCTCGAGATGAACGCCAGGCCGTCGCGCGGGCCAAGCCCGACGGGCACGACCCCGAGGGCGCCGATCGCCGGACCGGCGTCGACGAGCTCGTCGCCCTGCCATACCTGACCCTCGCCGAGGAGCGCCAGCCCGATGTCGGCGAGCGCGGTCAGGTCACCGGTGCCGAGTGAACCCAGCTCCCGCGTGAACGGGGTGAGGCCGGCGTTCAGGGTGGCGACGAGGGCGGCAAGCAGGCCGCTCGAGATCCCGGCCCCCCCGGCGCCGATCTGGTTCGCGCGGGTCACCATCGCCGCGCGGACAAGCCCAACCGGGACCACGCGTCCCGCTCCGCAGGCGTGGCTGCGCAAGAGCCGCCGCGAGTATCCCGCCCGCTCCTCGGCGTCGATCGGGCGGTCACGGAGGGCGCCGACGCCGGTCGTCACCCCGTAGATCGGCTCGCCGAGCGCGATCAGCCGATCGAGGGCCTGGGCCGCGGCAGTGTTGCGCTCCTGGGCCGCGGGCGTGAGCTCCACGGGGGCGCGCTCGCGGGCGACGCGAGCGACCGCGGCCGGATCGAGAGTCTCTCCATCAAGCGGGATCACGAACAACCAGGGTAGGACGTTCGTGCTCGGCTGGAGGACGGGTAAGGGTCGCCCTGGGGTGGCCGTGCGCCACGCACCCAGAGACACGTGGGGTGGCCGTGGGCCGCGCGCCCGGCGGGACGCGCGGCCCATGCCTCAGCGACGTGTCTAGATCACGTGGTTGGCCTGCAGGAACGACTTGGCGACATCCGCCGCCGACTGCTTGTCGATCGCGACGGCCTTGTTCATCGAGATGATCGCCTGGTTGGTCAGCAGCTTGTTGACGCTGTTCACGACCGTGAGCGCGTTCGGGCACGCGTTCAACTTGTTCTTGTTAATGACCAGCGCAATGTTCTGGAAGCCGAAGATGTTCTTCGGGTCCTTGAGCACCACGTACTTGCCACTGGCGAGCTGCGGATCGGTCGTGAACACGTCAATCGCGTCGACCGAGCCGCTGTCGAGCGCCTGGTACTGGACGCCGAGCGCAAGCGACTTGAACGAGAAGTTGTGCAGCCCGTACACGCTCTTCATGCCCGCGGCGCCCTGCGCCCGGTTGAGGAACTCAGGACGGGCGCCGAGTGTGAAGTGGGGGATCTTCTTGAGGTCCGCGGTCGTCACAAGGCCGTACTTCTGGGCGTACGCCTTCTTGACCCCGATCGCGTCGGTGTCAAAGAACGGTGTCATGTCACTCATGACCTGGCCGCGCTTGGCGTAGAACGCCTTGGCGAGTGCGTACTCCTCTGCCGGGCTGGTGACGTCCTTGTTGATCTTCGCAACCGTTGCCACCGACTCACCCGTGTATTCGGGGTAGGCGTCGATCTGCCCGCTGGTCAGCGCCTTGTCGATGATCTCGGTGGCGCCGATGTTCTCCTTGTAGTTGATCTTGCAGCCCTTGGCCTCGAGGGCCTGCTTGTAGAGCTGACCGATGATGAACTCCTCAGTGAAGTCCTTGGTGCCGAGCGTGAGCGACCCTCCGCTCCCAGCGGCGGTGGACGACGCGCTCGTCGATGCGCTCGACGATGCGCTCGAGCTCGAGCTGGAACTCGAACTGGAGCTCGAACCGCACGCCGCGAGCAGCATGCTCACGAATGCAAACAGCGCGACGCTGAGCAGGGAGCGGGTGAGCGTCCTTCCTGGACGCCCGCGCGACGACCTGCGTGGTGTACCGGACATTGTCATTCCTCCTCGTGGTTTGTCTCGAAGATGCACGCTCACGCCTCAGCGACGTCCCAGGCGGGCTCGACGAGCGCGTCGCCGCCTCGGTGCCGGCCGAGCTTCCGCAGGGGGGCCGGGGTCACGGCGAGTTGGACGAGCGCGAGTGCGCCGTCGGTCAGAAAGGCCAACACCGTGATCGTGAGGCTACCGGCGATCACGCCGGCGGTTCCGTACGTCGGCTCGTTGACGATGATGTCGCCGAGGCCGCCGCCGCCGGCGAAGGTCGCGAGGGTCGCCGTGGCGACGACGTAGACGCTCCCGGTCCGGATCCCGGCGAAGATGAGCGGCATGGCGAGTGGGAGCTCGACGCCCCAGAGGACCTGGCGCGGGTGCATTCCCATCGCCTCCGCGGCCTGCACGGCGTCCGGGTCGACCTCGCTGACGCCGACATACGCGTTGGTGAGCATCACCGGACCGGCGAGGATCACGAGTGCGACCGTTACGTTCCAGAAGCCGATGCCGAGGATTCCGATGCCGATCGAAATCACTGCGAGGCTCGGCAGCGCGCGGCCGATGTTCGAGACGTTGATGGCGAAGAACGAGAACCGACTCATATGCCCGAGCCACACCCCGAGCGGGACCGCGATCACGATTGCGATGCCGATCGCGGCAAACGACACCTCGAGGTGTGACACCGTCTTGGAGCCGATCAGGCTGAGGTTGTTCCAGAAGAAGTTGAAGGCGTCGATGAAGGAATGCATCTCACGCCACCTTGGGTCGACGTCGGCTCCACGGCGTGATCATCCGCTGGATGATGACGAGCAGCACGTCGGCGACGATCGCGAGGAGCACGGCGAGCACACCGGCGCCGATGAACTCGGTCTTGAAGCCGGTCTGGATCGCGTCGAAGATCGGGGCTCCGAGCCCGCCGGCGCCGATGTAGGCGGCGACCGTGGCCAGGCTGATCGTCGTGACGGTCGCGATTCGGAGGCCGGCCATGATCGCCGGCAAGGCGAGCGGCAGTTCGACGCGGAGCAGCTGCTGCCGTGACGTGAAGCCCATCGCCCGGGCCGCCTCGAGCGCGGATGGCGGAATGCCGCGCAACCCGGTCAGGGTGTTGCGGAACAGGATCAGCAGGGTGTAGGAGACGAGCCCGATCTCGGCGGTGAACCGGTTGATTCCGGTGATCGGGACGAGCAGCTCGAACAGGGCGAGGCTCGGGATCGTGTAAAGAAACGCGGTCACGAGCGAGAACGGCGTCTCAAACCAGTTTGCCTTGTAGGCGATGATCGCGGCCGTGAACGCGATCACCATCCCGCAGCCGATGGCGATCGCGGTGAGCTCGATGTGCTCGATCAGCCGCGGTTCGAAGCGGGAGCTGAAGTTGTCGAAGAACCAGCTCGCACAGAACTGCTTGTTCTCGATGATGCAGTTCGACGCGTGGCCGAACGTCGGGATGACCGGCCCGCCCGCCGCGAGGACGAGGTTCACGAGGCGCGCTCCTCCTCGGCCTGAGCCGCGGCGTGGGCCGGCGGGGCGTCGGCCGGATGGTCGCGCGTGACGTCGGCGGGATGGTCGTGCGGGGCGATCAGCTTCGTGATCGCGTCCAACCGGATGCTTCCGATGGGGCGCTTGTCGTCTCCGAGGACGTCGACGCGCGTCGTCCCCTCGGCAAGCATCAGCGACAACGCATAGTGAAGGGTCGAGTCATGGGCGATGGTGGGCCCCGTCGGGTCTTCGCTCGTGGGGGGATCGAGGTCGACCTCGTCGAGTCCGCGCACGCGAAGTCGTTTGAGCCCGCGGTCCGCTCCGACGAACTGAGCCACGAACTCGTCAGCCGGCTTGGCCAACAGATCGTCGGCGGTCGACATCTGGACGAGATGCCCGTCGCGCATGATCGCGATCCGGTCGCCCATCTTCAGCGCTTCGTCGATGTCGTGGGTGACGAAGATGATCGTCTTCGGGATCTGACGATGGAGCCGGAGAAAGTCATTCTGGAGCCGGTCCCGGGCGATCGGGTCGATCGCGCCGAACGGCTCATCCATAAGCATGATCGGGGGGTCGGCGGCCATCGCCCGGGCGACGCCGATGCGCTGCTGCTGGCCACCGGAGAACTCCCCGGGGTAGCGCCGCAGGTCTGAGCTCGGATCGAGTCCGACGAGCTCGAGCAGTTCCCCGGCGCGACTGTGGATGCGGTCTTTGGACCATCCGAGCAACCGCGGCACGGTGCCGATGTTGTTCTCGACGGTCATATGGGGGAACAGGCCAATCTGCTGGAACACGTAGCCGATCCCCCGCCGCAACTGGGCGAGCTCGAGTTCGCGGACACTGCGGCCGTCGATTGTGATGTCGCCCTCGGTGATCGAGATCAGGCGGTTGACCATCTTCAAGGCGGTTGTCTTGCCGCAGCCTGAGGGGCCAATGAGCACGCAGATCTCCCCGGGAGGAACCTTGAAGTTGAGGTTCTCCACGGCGGCGCTCTCGCGCCCCGGGTAGCGCTTGACCACGTTCTTAAACGCGATCTCGGCAGGCGCCGCATTCGAGAGCTCGTTGGACGAACGAGTCGTATGGGCGGATTCAGCGCCGATTCCAGGATAGATACCAGATAATCCCGACGGGAAAACCCTGATCTCCGGTCAGAATCCCGATCGTGCTCAGGGTCGCTTCAGCCGGAACACGTCCACGGCGGACGCGATGCCTCGCACGTGCATGCTGCCGACGAGCTCCCAATCGACGTCCTGGCAGGCGTCGACGACGATCCTCGTCGCCACGAGCTCGTCGCGGTCGGCACGACCGAGCAGCCGCGCGGTGAGGTTGACCGCGGCCCCGAAGTAGTCGCCCTCCCGGGGAATCGCGAGACCGTGGTGGACGCTCGCGTGGACCCCCGGATCCCCGCGCACGGCCGCCATCTCGGTGATGATCCGGGCGCCCGCGTCAACGGCGAGTTGCGGGGTCGGGTAGGCGCACATGAAGCCGTCGCCGAGGAGTTTCGTGAGCCGCGCCTCGGGCCCGCGCTCGCGCGTGACGACGGCGGCGAACTGGTCAATGATTCGCACGGCGGCGGCGTCGCCAACGCGGTCGGCGTAGGCGGTGAAGTCCTTGAGGTCGCAGAACAGGAACGAGACCTCGACCGCGGCGGGCGTGCCGGGGATGGCGGCGGCGGTCGGGGCCTCGCGGAAGGCGACCTGGGCGAACTCCCGCTCGAGCCAGCGGCGATGCACCGCGGCGAGGACGACATCGGCGATCGGCAGCAGCTTCTCGACGGCGGCGGTCCGCGCGAGCAGCCGGGGGTAGTCGTGGGGGTGCTCGCGCAGATCGGGCTCGAGTACGCTCACCCACAGCTGAACCGAGCTGTGGGCGATGCGGGCGAGCAATCGGCCGTAGACCCGCCCGAGTTGGATGGCGACATCGAGCGGCCAGGTCTCGCGGACCTCCCACAGCGTCACGAGCGCGTCGGCCTCCTCCGGCGTGAACGCCGGCTCGTGGGCATCGGTCGCGGTCAGGCCGAATGCCTCCAAAAGAGCGCTGAGCGCCTCGACGGGATGGCCGCCGCGGGCCTCGATCTCGGCCAGCGACACCGTCCGGCCCTCCGAACTGTGGCGGACGACGGTGTCCAGCAGCGCTCGTTGCGGCTCGCCGCTGATCAGCGCGTGCTCGATCTCCTCCTCGGAGGCGCCATAGGTCCGTAGGTGACCGGCGAGCTCGCGCAGACGCTCCAGCGCGTCGTCCTTCGACACGGGTCCTTCTCCCTGCATCGGCGCATCATCGTGTACCTCGCCGGAGCTCACGTCATGCGTAGTAGAACACGACGCCGAGCAGTCCGTACACGCTCAGCAGTTGGACGCCCTCAAACCAGGTCGACTCCCCATCGGCGATCAGCGTCGTCGAGATCAGGACCGCGAGGATGAGCGCGGCCACCTCATAGCCGTTGAACACGAGCGCCATCGGCGCTGGGCCGAACAGGAACGAGAGCAGCACGAGCGCGGGCGCGACGAACAACCCGATCTGGGCGCCCGAGCCGATCGCGATGTTGACCGCCAGGTCCATCTTGTCCTTCGCGGCCACCGCGATCGCCACGTAATGCTCGGAGGCGTTGCCGACGATCGCGACCACGAACGCGCCGACGAAGAACTGCGAGAGGCCGATCGACCGCGACGCATGCTCGATCGAGCCGACGAGCAACTCGCTCATCACGCCGACGAGCACGCCGGCAGCGGCCAGCATCAGGATCGACCGTCGCACCGACGGCGCGTTCTCGGCCGGTTCCTCGCCGTGTCCGGGCGTGAACAGGTCCCGATGGGTGCGCAGCGAGAAGATCAGCCCGGCCCCGTAGACCGCGATCATCACGACGCTGATCGCAATCGAGAGATGCTCGATGCGGCTGCTGAACGCATGTCGCTCCTGGCCGACCGTGGGAAGGCCCGCGCCGCTGATGAGCGCGAGCAGGGCCGGGAGGATGAGGGCGGTGACCGTGACGAGGAGCAGGCCGGAGTGGTTCTGGGCCGCGGTGCGGTCGAAGGTCTGCCGGGTCCGATTCCAGCCGCCGGCGACCATCGCCGCTCCGAGCACGAGCAACGAGTTGCCGATGATCGAGCCGACGAGCGAGGCTTTGACCACCTCCTGGAGGCCATCGAGGAGGGCGAAGAACGCGATGATCAGTTCCGGCGCGTTGCCGAACGTCACGTTCAGCAGCCCGGCGACGCCGGGTCCCGAGCGGGCCGAAAGCTGCTCGGTGGCGTCGCTCATGAGGGCCGCGGACGGGATCACGGCGAGCGCAGAGGCGAAGAACACGAGCACCGGCGGGGCCCCCAGGAGCCTCAGGGCGAGGGCCAATGGCGCGAACACGTTCAGGTACATGACCGGGCGCACGGCCCGTGAGCCTAAAGTGTTCCTTCCAGCCGCTCTAATCTACGCAGCGAATGCCCGAGCGGCACCAGCTACACCGGTACTCCACGCGCTTCCTGTCGATCGCAATGATCGTCATTGGGATCGTCATGGTCGTACGGACGATCGCCGCCGGGGGCGGGGCGATCGCCATCGGGCTGCTGCTCGGGGTGCTGTTCATCGCCGCCGGAGCCGGACGCCTCTATCTTCAGTACCGAGGCCACGGCGAGTGATGCGCCGCGCGTCCCACAGGTGAACGAGCGACCTTTCAGCTACCGCGCGCTGTTCGCGGTCGTCTATACGACCTCGGTCAGCTCGGTCTATTTCGCCCTCGGGGTCGTCGCCGCACATGCCGGGGGGCTCACTCCCGTCGTGTTTCTCGTCGGCGGGCTGTTTTTTCAGATCTCCGCGATGACCTACGCCGAGGGCGCGGCGCTTCACCCCGAGCGAGGGGGCTCGGCGGTGCTCGGTCGCTATGCGTTCAACGAGCTCGTCAGCTTCATCGCCGGGTGGTCGATCGTGCTCGACTACACGATCCTGCTCGCGGTCGCGGCGCTCACGGCACCGGCCTACCTCGGCGCGTTCTGGGCCCCGCTCGGCCATGGAACGCCGCAGATCCTGATCGCCCTCGGGGTGATCGCGTTCGTCGCCTTCGACAACCTCACCGGCGTCAAGGTCCGGCCGCTGCGTCGCCGGATCGCGATCACGTTCGCCGACATCGTCCTCCAGGTGCTCGTGATCGTGCTCGGACTGGTGCTCGTCTTCCATCCGGACCACCTCACCGAGACCGTGCACCTCGGGACCGCGCCCACCTGGTCAAGCCTCGCCTACGCGTTCCCGATCGGCGTGATCGCGTTCACCGGCCTCGAGGCGGCGGCGAGCCTCGCCGGTGAGGTCAACGCGAGCGTTTCCCAGTTGCGCCGACTCGTCGTGCCGGGCTCGATCCTGATCGTCTTCATCTATGTCGGGATCGCCGTCGTCGGGATCTCGGCGCTCCCAGTGCACCACGGGATCAGCGACCTCGGGGTCAAGCATCTCCACGCGCCGGTGCTCGGGATCGTCGAGTCCTACAAACCCACGTGGGTGGCCGACGTCCTCAAGTACGCCGTCGGGATCGGCGGCGCGCTCGGCCTCATCGCGGCGGCGGGCGCCGCGATGCTCGGCGTTTCCCGAGTCGGCTACTCGCTGGCGACCAACCGGCAGATCCCAAGCGCGATCGGGCGGCTGAGCCCGCGGTGGGGAACCCCGGTCGTCGTCATCGGAGCCACCGCGCTGGCGAGCGCCGCGCTCGTGCTCCCGAGCGACGTCGATCTGCTCGTCGGGATCTATGCGTTCGGCGCGTTGATCGCGTTCACCGTCGCCCACGTGTCGGTGATCGCGCTCCGCTTCCGCGAGCCGGACCGCCCGCGGGCCTACCGGGTTCCGTTCTCGGTCCCGTTCCGCGGGGCCAAGGTACCGCTGCCGTCGGTGGTCGGGGCGTTGTTCGCCGCGGGTGGCCTGGTGATCGTCATGATCTACCACTCCGGCGCCCGCTGGGTCGGCATCGGCTGGCTCCTTGGCGGGCTGGCGCTCTATGTCACCTATCGCAAGACCGAGCACAAGCCGCTGCTGCGGCGGGTCACGATCCCGGAGCGGGCGCTTCGCCATGAGACGCTCGAGCCGGAGTTCGGCTCGATCCTGGTGCCGATCTTTGGCACCCCGCTCGACGATGACATCGTGCAGACGGCGGGCCGCCTCGCCGGCGAGACGCGGGACGACGTCGTCGAGGAGGGGGCGGTGATCGAGGCGATCTGGGTGTTCGAACTCCCGCTGTCGCTGCCGCTTGACGCGCCGCTGCCCGAAGCGCAGATCCAGCGCGCCCGGGAGGCGCTGCTGCGGGCTAAGGTCGTGGGTGAGGAATACGAGGGCGTCGAGGTGGCGACCGCGATCGTTCGGGCCCGCCGGGCGGGGGCGGGGATCGTCAGCGAGGCCAAACGCCGGGGCGTGGAGGCGATCGTGCTCGCCGCCGAGGAACCGAGCCGAGTCCGGGGCGGGGCGCTGCTCGGTGGCGTCGGACCACTTGAGAACTACGTCGGCGACGTCACCAAGTACGTGATCAACAAGGCGCCCTGCCGCGTCATCCTCACCGCCCCGCCGGCCGACTGGCGGGCGAAGTTCGTGGCGCAACACGACGGCGCGGACCCAGCGGCCGCCTCCGCGCCGACGCCCACGCCCACGCCCACGCCCACGCCCGAGGCTGGTTGATGGCCGAGCGGCGACTGCAGGGCCTGCAGCGTGTCCTCGGCGTCAATGCGCTGTCGTCGACGGCCTACGGCAACGTCGGCTCCTCGATCTACTACGCGCTCGGACTCGTCGCGTCGTTCGCACTCGGCCTCACGCCGGTCGTGTTCGTGCTCACCGGCGTGATCTTCTATCTCACCGCCGCCACGTACTCCGAGGCGACGGCGATGTTCCCCGAGGCGGGCGGCTCCTCGTCGTTCGCCCGGCATGCCTTCAACGAGTTCTGGTCGTTTTTCGCCGCCTGGGGCCAGATGCTCAACTACACGATCACGATCGCGATCTCCGCGTTCTTCGTGCCTCACTACATCGGCGGGCTGTTCTTCCCGTTTCTGAAGACTTCGCCGGGGGACATCTTCTTCGGCATCGGCGTGGTTGTGCTCCTGTGCGGGATCAACGTCGTCGGCGTGACCGAGGCGGCGACGCTCAACATCCTGCTCGCCGTCACCGACTTCGCCACGCAGCTGTTGCTCGTGCTCGTCGGCCTGTTCCTCGTCTTTGACGCGCACACGCTCCTTCACAACGTGCAACTCGGGACGGTGCCGTCCTGGAAGAACTTCCTCGTCGCGATCCCCGTGGGGATGATCGCCTACACGGGGATCGAGACGATCTCGAACATGGCCGAGGAGGCCAAGGACGAAGCCAGGACGATTCCGCGGGCGATCAACCGGGTGGTGATCGCGGTCTTCGCGATCTACGCCCTGATGCCGGCCGTCGCACTGAGCGCGCTGCCGGTCACGTGCACGCCGGGCGGGAAATGCCAGACGCTGCTCGGCGTCAGCGAGGACAAGGGCGGCTTCGCCGGTGACCCGGTGCTCGGGATCGTCAAGCACCTGCATCTCGGCGCGCTCCAGCACGCCGGGGAGGTGTACGTCGGACTGCTGGCGGCGACGATCCTGTTCATCGCCACGAACGCCGGGATCATCGGCGTCTCCCGGCTCGTGTACTCGATGGGCCTGCATCGCCAGGTTCCCGACGCGCTGCGCCGGTTGCACCCGCGCTTCCGCACGCCCTGGATCGGGATCGTCGTGTTCGGCGGGATCGCGTGCCTCACCCTCATTCCGGGCCAGGCGGACTTCCTCGGCAACATGTACGCGTTCGGGGCGATGCTGTCGTTCACGATCGCGCACCTCGCGGTGATCCGCCTGCGCGTGGCCGATCCAGATCGTGAGCGGCCCTATCGGGGCCCGGGGACCGTGCGCATCCGCGGGCACGACCTGCCGCTGTTCGCGATCGTCGGGGGCATCGGAACATTCCTCGCGTTCGTGACGGTCACGATCCTCCACGTCGCGGTGGCAATCGCGGGCGTGGGCTGGCTGTGCATCGGCATCCTCGTCTACATCGCCTACCGGCACCGCCAGGGCCTTGATCTCGTGACGACGACCAAGGTGGCAATCCCGCGCCCGGCAATCGATACCGAGGCCGAGTACGACGCCGTGCTCGTCGCGTTCGACGAACGGGGCTACGTCCCCGAGCTCATGGCGACCGCCGCGCGCATGGCGGCGCGGCGCAGACGCGGGATCCACGTGCTCGTCACGATCTCGGTCCCCGCGAGCAGCCCGATCGACGCGGACCTGCCCGAGCAGGAGGCGCTCGCCACCTCGATCCTCGAGGAGGCCCGGGTCCAGATCGGACGTCGGGTGTCCGGACACTGGGAGAAGGTGCGGGCCGGACAGACCGGCCGGCGGATCGTCGACGAGGCGCGGGCCATGCACGCCGGCGCGATCGTGATGCCGATGGCCCGGTCGGGGACCGGCTTCGGCCGCACACTCGAGACGGTGCTCAAGGAGCGACCGTGCCGGGTGATCATCGAGTCGACGCCCGGGAAGCGACCTCGGGCGCCGCGATCCTCCGTCGCCGCATGACCTTCCGGCCACGAGGCGGACGGACGGCGCGGGTGATCGCGTCGACCGTCGTTGAGGTCATCGCCGCGATCGGGATCGCGACGGCGGTGGTCGCGCTCCTGCAACCGGCGGCGCCGGCGGCGGGACTCGGGGTCATCTATCTCCTGGCCGTGCTGGCGATCGCGATTCGGCGCGGCGAGATCCCGGCGCTCGTGACCGCGGTGCTCAGCATGCTGACGCTGAACTACCTGTTCATCCCGCCGCGCCACGAGCTCGCGATCGCCCATTCCCGGGATTTTGCGGAGCTCGCCGTGCTGCTGATCGTGGCGGTCGTCGTCGGCCGGCTCGCGGCGCTCGCGCGCCATCGTGAGGCCGAGGCGGAGACCCGCGCGAGCGAGGCCCTCGCCCACGAGCGGGAAGCGACGCTCCTCGCCGACGTCGCCTCGACGATTCTCGCCGGGCACTCGATCGCGGCACAGCTCGAGCGCATCGGTGCCGGGCTCGCCGGCGCCCTCGGCGCCCAGCACGCCCGGCTCGAGCTCGGGTCAGTCCCCACGCCAGGGCCGGACGAGATCTCGGTTCGGGTCCGTTCTCGCGCCCGGCCGGCGTGGCTCTACGTCTCCCGCGACACAAGCTGGGCGCCGTCCGATCTCGCACGCATCAGTGAGCCGCTCGGCCGTCTGCTCGACGTCGCGCTCGAGCGCGAGCGGGTCGCCGAACAGGCCGCGGAAACCGAAGCGGCGAAGCGTGCCGATGTCGCCCGTACGGCGATCCTCCACGCGATCTCCCATGACCTGCGCTCGCCGCTGACCGCGATCACGACCGCCGCGTCGGCGCTGCGCGACGCCGGGGTGACAGCCGAGGAGCGCACCGAGCTGCTCGACGCGATCGAGGCCGAAGGCGTCCGCCTCGCGCGGCTCGTCGGTGACCTGCTCGACCTGTCGAAGATCGAAGCCGGCGCGGTGGCGCCCCAGCCGGACTGGTGCGATCTGCACGACACGATCGGCTCGGCGGTGGCCCAGCTGCGGACCGAGCATCCGGTCGAGTTTCGCCTCCCGGTGGACCTCCCGCTCGTCCGCGCCGACGCGGCCCAACTCGAGCGCGTGTTCTCGAACCTGATCGAGAACGCGATCAAGCACTCGCCGGCGGATGTTCCGGTGACGATCACCGCCGGCGTCGGCTCGGGCCGTGTCACCGTCCGAGTCATCGATCGCGGTCGCGGCATTCCGGCGGCGGATCGGACGCGCGTGTTCGAGCCGTTCTTCCGCGGCCGCCGCCCCACAGGCTCGGGCTCCGGTCTGGGTCTGGCGATCTGTCGTGGCTTCGTCGAAGCGAACGGCGGCCAGATCACGCTGCAGAGCGCCCGCGGCCCGGGGGCCTCGTTCGCGGTCAGCTTCCCGCTCGTCAAACAGCCGGAGGCGGTCACGTGACCGCGCCCCGGGTGCTCGTCGTCGACGACGAGCCGCAGATCGTCCGCGGACTGAAGATCATCCTGCGCGGTGCCGGGTATGCCGTTGAGGCGGCCGAAACCAAGGCCGATGCGCTGGCCGCCCTCGCCGCGCGTCCGCCCGATGCGCTCGTCCTCGACCTTGTCCTCCCGGACGGGCAAGGCGTCGACGTGTGCCGGGAGGTCAGGACGTGGAGTCGGCTACCGATCGTCGTCCTCTCCGCCGTCGGCGATGAGCGTGAAAAGGTGCGGGCGCTCGACGCCGGTGCGGATGACTACATCACCAAGCCGTTCGGGACCGACGAACTGCTCGCGCGGCTGCGGGCCGTCCTTCGCCGGTCCGGTGATGGCGGCAGCAGCCCGGTGATCGAGGTCGGTGAACTCGTGATCGATCTCACCGATCGCTCGGTGAGCCGGGCTGGAGAGCCGATCCACCTGACGCGGATCGAGTTCGAGTTGCTCCGCGTGCTTGCCCAGCACCACGGCCGCCTGGTCACCCATCGCCAGCTCCTCCAGGAGGTGTGGGGGCCGGAGTACGGCGCCGAGACCCACTATCTACGGGTCCACGTGGCGCACATCCGCTCCAAGTTGGAGCCTGATCCGTCGCGCCCGACGTATCTGATCACGGAGCCGGGCGTCGGTTACCGTCTCCGCGACCCGGACAACTGAGAGCGGGACAGAGGATCACGGGGCGGGGCTTCGATGGCACGAATCGAGACACACGGACTGCGTCGGAGCGTCGGCCTCGGCGGGCTGTTTGCGACCGCGTACGGAAACGTCGGCTCGTCGATCTACTACGCCCTCGGGCTCGTCGCCGCGTACGCCCTCGGGCTGACGCCGATCGTGTTCCTGCTCGCCGGCGGGCTGTTTGCGCTGACGGCGAAGACCTATGCCGAGGGCGCCTCGATGTACCCGGAGGCGGGCGGCTCCTCCTCCTTCGCCCGCCACGCATTCAACGAGTTCGTCTCGTTCTTCGCCGGCTGGGCGCTGAGTCTCGACTACATCCTGACGATCGCGATCTCGGCGTTCTTCGTCCCGCACTACCTCGGGGCGTTCTTCCCGGCGTTGCGCCACTCGCCGGGAGACGTGATCGGCGGCATCGCCGTGATCATCGGCCTGGCGGTGCTCAACATCCGCGGGATCGGCGAGTCGGCAAAGCTCAACTTCTTCCTCGCGCTCGCCGACCTCGCGACGCAGGTCATCATCATCGGCGTCGGTCTGGTCCTGGTGTTCAACCCGTCGTTGCTCATCCACCAGGTCCACCTCGGCACGGTGCCGAGCTACAGCCATCTCATCTTCGCGTTGTCACTGGCGATGCTCGCCTACACCGGGATCGAGACCGTGTCGAACATGGCCGAGGAGGCGAGCGATCCCGGCCACGACGTGCCGAAGGCGGTCAACCTCATCCTGTTCGCCGTGATCGGGGTGTACGCCGGGATCACGGTCGTCGCGCTCAGCGCGCTGCCGGTGCTCGGCCACGGCGCGCACGCGTTCACCGAGCTCGGGGGCAAGTACCAGAACGACCCGGTGCTCGGGATCATCGACCACCTCGGGCTGCCGACGACGATCACGCACATCCTGCGCTACTACGTCGGCGTGCTCGCGGCGACGATCCTGTTCATCGCCACCAATGCCGGTCTGATCGGCATCTCGCGCCTGTCGTGGTCGCTCGCCGAACATCGGCAGCTGCCGCCGATCTTTGCCCAGCTGCACCGCCGCTACCGCACGCCGTGGTTCACGATCGTCCTGTTCTCGGTGTTCGCCGGCCTGCTGCTGATCCCGGGACAGACGGCGTTCCTCGGCAACCTCTACTCGTTCGGCGCGATGCTGTCGTTCACGATCGCGCACGCGGCGATCATCGTGCTCCGGGTCAAGGAGCCCGACCTCGAGCGGCCGTACCGCATCCCCTTCGGGATCCCGTTCCGCGGGGTGCGGATACCGGTGAGCTCGGTCATCGGCGGGTCTGGGTACGTTCGCCGCCTGGGTCTCGGTGATGGTCCTCCACGTCGACGCCCGCTACGTCGGCACGGGCTGGATGATCGTCGGGATCGGCGGCTACGTCGCCTACCGGCGACACGCCGGTCTCGACCTCACCTCCCAGCACAAGATCCCGCACCGCGAGCGTCCCGCGTTCTTCATCGAGCTCGACTACCGCTCAGCGATCGTCCCGATCTTCGGGAGCGACCTCGACGTCTCGGCGCTCCGTGCGGCGGCCCGGCTCGTCGGCGAGGGCGCGCTCGTCGAGGCCGTCTATGTCCTGCGCGTCCCCAGCCAGCTGTCGCTCGACGCCGGCCTGCACGAGGAGGAACATGAGGGACTCGCCCTGCTCGAGAGCGCCAAGGTCGCCGGCCGCAAGGCCGGTTTCAAGGTCCAGACCCGCCTTGTCCGCACGCGCAACCCGGGTCATGCGATCGTCGAGGAGGCGGAACGCTCAAAGGCGGAGATCATCTACCTCGCGACCGACCATGCACCCGACAACGAGCGGGCCCTCGGGCCGACCGCGACCTATCTGCTCTCCCATCGTCCCTGCCGCGTCGTGATCGAGACCCCGCCGGTCGAGCGAGCGCGGCCGGCGCTCGTTCACGTGGCCGCGTAGCGAGGTCGATCCCGCGGCCGTGCGGGACCGGGGTTGCCGGGGTGCCGGGTCCGCCGGGGGTTGCCGGGTCCGCCGGGGGTTGCCGGGATCGCCGGGGGTTGCCGGGGGTTGCCGGGGGTTGCCGGGTCCGCTCGGGTCGCCGGGTTGCCGGGATCGCCGGGGTTGCCGGGATCGCCCGGGTCGCCGGGTCGCTCGGGTTGCCGGGATCGCCCGGGTCGCCGGGACCGCGGGTCGGCGACCACGATCTCCCGCGCGGCGCGTGCCAACACGCCGCGTGGGAATCCGCCTACCGCAGACGACACCGGATTCCCGCGCGCCCGTCCGCCCGGGACCGTGCGGGAGATCGTGGTCGATCCCAAGCCCCACTCTCGACATTAAATTGAACGCTCATTCAAGAGAGGGGGTGGCGCGGGGGAGCGGGACGCGTCCCACCGGGGTTTGGGCCTCGCCGGCCTCGCCTCGCCTGGCCTCGCGTCGCCTGGCCTCGCCTCGCCGTCCTCGCCTGGCCTGGCCGGGCGCCTAGACGCGGTCCGCGATCACCGCGGCGACCGCCGCTGGGTCCTCGATCTGGGGATAGTGGCCGAGGGTCGGGAACTCGGTGACGGGGACGTTTGGCCGCAGCTGCTGGATGCCACGAAGCATCTCCGGTCCGGCCACGGGGTCACGCATGGCCCACATCAGCGACAGCTCGCCCGGCCAGTCGCGGATCGCGCCGTGCCAGCGATCGGCGTAGCGCACTCGCTCCTCCTGGTAGGCGATCAGGTCGTGTCCGCGACGCCGGCCGCCGTTGTAGGACATGAGGCTCCACTGATCGGCCGCCTCCTCAGGGCTGAGCGGGTGGGCGGGGGAGAAGACCGCGCCGAGCTGTTGGCGGAAGAACCGCTCGCTGCTCGCCTGTGCCAGCAGCGGTCCAGCCTTGCTCATGAGCAGCTTCTGCCCGGCGGTCAGGTGAGCGAGATGGAGCAGCATGCTCCCGTTGAACAGGAGCGCGCCGGTGATCTCGAACGCGCGGCGACCCTCGATCTCTCGGGCGAACAGCTCGTTGGCGACCGACGTCCCCATATCGTGGGCGACGAGGGCCACCGGACCGTTGGTGTACCGGCCGACGAGTTCCTCGACGATGTCCGCCTGAATGAGCAGCGAGTTGCGTCCGGGCGGCTTCTCGGAGAGGCCGAAGCGCAGAAAGTCAAACGCCAGCACGTCGCGGCCCCGCAGGCTCTCCTGCTCGAGCAGCGCCCGCCAGTCATACGAGCACGATGGGAAGCCGTGGAGGAGCACCAGGGTCGGGCCGTCACCACGCCGGCGGACCATGAACACGCGATGGTGCCCGAGCACGACCGTGTGCTCGCCCTGGGCCTGCCACCGCTGTGCGCGCCAGGTGAGCGTCATCCGCGCGGCAGCCTATCCGGTCGGGCTTGCAGGACTCTGGTCCGGCAGGGCGAAACGGTTCCGCATGCTGCTCAGACATCGTCCGCCCGGCATCGAATCGGCACCGCCGCGGCCCACGAAAGGCTTCGAGCATCTCGACGAGCGCTGGATCGCAGTCCTTCGCTGGCTGAAAGCCAACCGGATTGAGTTCGTGCTTGTCGGCCCGGCGGCGCGGGCGATCCGCGGCGAGACGGGTGCTCGTGGCCCGGTTTCCATTGTTCCCGCGCCCTACGGGCGCAACCTCGACCGGCTCGCCCGGGCGCTGTATTCAGCGCACGCGCGACTCCGCGTCGACCTCGGCCGCACCCCAGACCATGCGGGTGCCGACACGGTGCCGGTCAAGATGAACGCCGAGAAACTCATCCGCGCCCAGCGGTGGACGCTCCGCTGCGGCTCCCACGACATGGATATCGAGGGGCGCCCGAGCGGCGTGCCGAGCTATCAGGAGCTGCTGTACGAGTCGGCTCGGTTCGAGCTCGCTGCCGAACTTGGCGTCGAGGTGGCCTCTCCGGAGGACATCGAGCATTACGACCACGTGCGCCGGACCGGCCTGTCGCCGGAGTTCCGGGTCGCGCGGGGCACCTCGGTCGAACCGGACTAAAGCTCCAGAAACCGGTCCCATGGCAGTTGCGCCGGCGGTACCCTTTGGGTATGCCAAGACGTGCCGTCTACGCCATGGTTGGCGCGGGGCTGGCGGCGGTGCTCCTGCTGATCACGTGGGTGTTGGCGTTCCACGTCTCGTTCTTCCGACACGAGGACGCGAACATCCTCGGCGGATTCGCCGGACTGCACCGGCCCCGCTCGGCGCCGATCGCCCGCGCGATCGCCGATCTGTGCAACCCGAACCCGTACGTGTACCTCTGCGCGATCGTCGTCCTGATCGCGCTCCTGCGACGGCGTCCGGGCGTGGCGCTCGTGATCGTGATCGTCATCTTCGGCGCGAACGCGACGACCCAGGTGCTCAAGCCCCTGCTCGCCGCGCCGCGGCCGACGCTCCCCGGCATCTGGACGATCTCGCCGGCGTCCTGGCCGAGCGGACACGCCACCGCGGCGATGTCGCTCGCGCTGTGCGCGGTGCTCGCCGTCCCGGCGCGGGTCCGACCGGTTGTCGCGGCGCTCGGCGCCGTGTTCGCCGTCGCGGTCTCGTACTCGTTCCTGACCCTCACCTGGCACTACCCGAGCGACGTGTTCGGCGGGTTCCTCGTCGCCACCGCTTGGACGCTCTTCGGGATCGCGGCGCTTCTCACCGTGCGCGCGCGGCGCCAGGTCGACGTCGCACCCGATGCGCCGGCTCCGTCTCTGCGTGACGCCCTGCGCCCGCCCGCCGCGGCGCTGCTCGGCGCGCTCCTGATCGGCGCGCTGATCGCGCTCGCTCGGCCGCACCAGGTGATTACCTACGCCCAGGGCCACACCGCGTTCGTGATCGGCGCGGCCTCGATCGGGGCGGCCGGACTGATGCTTGCAACTGGAGTGATGCTCGCGCTCCGGCGCTGACAACGAGGGATCGGAGCTGCCAGATGGAGAGGTTCAGAGAGGTGCGAGTGGCCGCCGTTCAGGCGACGCCGGTGGTGCTCGATGCCGAGGCCTCGATTGCCAAGGCCGTCGCGTTGATCGGGGAGGCCGCGGCGGGCGGCGCGGAGCTCATCGTGCTCCCCGAGACGTTCGTCTCGCTGTATCCGTCGAACGCGTGGGCGGCCGCGCCCGCCGCCGGGTTCGGTGGGGCGGATGAGCTATGGGAGCGGATGTGGGCGAGCTCGGTCGACGTGCCAGGACCGGCGGTTGACGAACTCGTGGCGGCGTGCCGCGCACATGAGGTGGTGTGCGCGATCGGGGTCAACGAGCGGGAGTCCGCGCGCCCGGGGACGCTGTACAACTCGCTACTGCTGATCTCCGGCGACGGCCTCCTGCATCGTCATCGCAAGCTGATGCCGACCCACCACGAGCGGTTGTTCCACGGCATCGGCGCCGGCGATGACCTGCAGGTGGTGCAGACCCGGGTCGGGCGCGTCGGGGGTCTCATCTGCTGGGAGAACCGGATGCCGCTCGCCCGATACGCGATCTATCGCGGCGGGCCGCAGATCTGGGTCGCGCCGACGGCGGACGACTCCGACGGGTGGTTGGCGAGCATGCGCCACATCGCGATTGAGTCGGGCGCGTTCGTCATCTCCGCGCCGCAGTACATCCCGGCCGCGGCGTTCCCGGACGACTTTCCGCTGCCGCTGCCCGAGGGTAAGGACGTGTTCGGCCGCGGCGGTGCGGCGATCGTCGACCCTCAGTGGGGCGAGGTCATCGCCGGACCGCTGTACGACGCCGAGGGGATCGTGTACGCCGACTGCGACCTGCGCCGGGGGCTGCACGCCAAGCGGTGGTTCGACGCCGTCGGGCACTACAGCCGTGCCGAGGTGCTGGACGGGACCGCGGCTCGGGCTGGGGGTGCGGCTGGGGCTGGGGCTGCGGCTGGGGCTCGGGCTGCGGCGTTGGGCGGACCGGCCGCCGCCGGCCCGAACGGGTCGGCTGCTGTGCCCGCGCCGTCGCCACGCGACGAGGATCTGGCGCGATGAGCATTTACCACGGCGGCGCTCGGGAGCTACAGGACCGGTTCGACACGCGCCGGCTGGCCGACCGGCTCGAGGATCGCTTCTTCAGCGACGCGGTCATCGACGACGACGACCGGGCGCTGATCGAGAAGCTCGACATGTTCTTCCTCGCCACCGCCGATGCCGAGGGACATCCCCAGTGCTCGTACAAGGGCGGTGCTCCCGGGTTCGTCCGCGTGCTCTCCGATCGCGCGCTCGCGTTCCCGAACTACGACGGCAACGGCATGTACCTCTCGGCGGGGAACCTGCGCGTCAACCCACACGTGGGCCTGCTGTTCATCGACTTCGTTGCGGCTCGGCCGACCCGCCTGCGGGTCAGCGGCGACGCGTCGATCGTCTCCGAGGGGCCGTTGGTCGACGCCTATCCGGGTGCGCAGTTCGTCGTCCGAGTCGATGTCACGCAGGTGTTCCCGAACTGCCCTCGCTACATCCACCGGATGGCGCTCGTCGAACGCTCTCGGTTCGTGCCCGACGAGCGCGGCCACGCGCCCGTCCCGGGGTGGAAGCGCTCTGACTGGGCGTGCGACGTGCTCCCGGCGAACGATCCGGCACAGCCCGAGTGAGCGCGCAGCGGGTCAGCGTCGATGAGTTGCTCGCGGCGGCGCGGGCGGGGCTGGACCGGGTCGATCCGGTCGGCACCGCTGCCGCCATGGATGCCGGCGCGGTCCTGATTGACATCCGCTCGGACTCCCAGATCGCCGCCGACGGGGTCGTGCCGGGCGCGCTCGTGATCGCGCGGAACGTGCTCGAATGGCGGCTCGACCCCGGCGGCGCGTATCGCCATCCGTCTGCCCCGGAGCCCGACGCCCACGTGATCCTGATGTGCAACGAGGGTTACGCGTCGTCGCTGGCGGCGGCGACGCTCCAGACGATGGGATTTGCGCGGGCGACTGACCTCGACGGGGGTTTTCAGGCGTGGCGCGCGGCGGGACTGCCGGTCGCGCCCGCGGCTCGTTGACCCGGCGGCCATTCTGGGCGAGCTTTCTTGCGAATTGGCCATCTCGTGCACCGTTCTCGAAATCCCTTTGCGATCTGGCGGCGTCCGGACGCGCCTGCGACCAGCCACTCACCAGATCACTAGAGGGACTTTCGGACCGGCGCACTCGGGACCCCGGCGCACCCCGCGCCCGAGCCCCACCCCTCCTCGATGCGCCTTTCCGTCGGTCGCAGCTCGACCCGCCGGACTGCCGTCAGGGGCGACGGCGGCGGCGAACCGGGTCTACCGGTACCGACCCGGCTCCCACAACGGCTCATCCTCGCCATTCGCCCCGCGGCTGAGGATGAACAACAGGTCCGAAAGCCGATTGAGATACCGCACGACCTCAGGCCCCACGTCGTCCCCGGCAGCGATCGCCAGACGCTCCGCCCGCCGGCACACGGTCCGGCACACGTGCAGGTGCGAGGCGGCAACGGTGCCGCCCGGCAGGACGAACGACTTCAGCGGCTTGAGCGTCGCGTTGACCTCGTCGCAACGCTGCTCGAGCCATTCCGTCTGCGCCGGCAGCACCCGCAGGCGCTCACGCTCGGGGTCCTCCGGCGCGGAGATGTCGGCGCCGACGTCGAACAGGTCGTTCTGAACGTGCCGCAGCCAATCGCGGTACTGCTCCGGCAGATCGGGCACGGTGAGCGTGAGGCCGATGTGGGCGTTGAGCTCGTCGACGGTGCCGTAGGCCTCGATCCGCGGGTGCGTCTTCGGGACGCGGCTCATGTCCCCGAGGTGGGTTTCGCCGCTGTCGCCGAGGCGGGTGTAGATGCGGGTCAGGTTGACGGTCACCGGATCGACCGAGTTTAGTGCCCCGTCTGGGACACTGGACAGGGTCCGGACACACTCCGACCCGCGCGGCGCGAATCGCGGTACGATCGGTCGCGTTCAAGGTCGATGGTGATGGGAAGCCGGTGTGAATCCGGCGCGGACCCGCCACTGTGACCGGGGAGGCCACCGCAGATAGGCCACTGGCGACGGACGAGTCGCCGGGAAGGCGCGGTTGGTAGGCCCGGGAGCCAGGAGACCAGCCTCCGACCGCAAAGCCCATACGCCCTCGTGGAAAGGGGTGGCCCTCTTGCATCGCAGATTCCTACGCACCGCCGCGGTTGCTGTGACCGCGGCCGCGTCAACCATGGCACTTGCCGCCGCGGCAGCCGTGCCCGCCGGCGCGGCGTCCGCCCCCGACGCCTTCGTGCGCGTCGAAGGCGCGCACACGACGCTCATTGCGCAGCGGCTCGTCCGGACGCAGTCGGGAGACAGGGTGAAGGGCAACGCGTGCTCGGAGACGAGCGCCGCCGCCGCGCTCGACGACGCGACTCACGGCAAATGGTCGGGCTCCTACAGCACGAAGTACGGTGACTACCTCGTGAGCTCGATCGACGGCGAGACGCCGACCGGCACGAACTTCTGGACGTTGTTCGTCAACGGCCGCACGTCGAGCACCGGCGCGTGTGAGACCCCGCTGCATTCCGGCGACCACGTCTTGTGGTTCGACTGCCAGGCCGACGCGAACTTCAACTGCACGAACAATCCGCTCGCCGTCACCCTGCCCACGGTCGCGCAGCGCGGTCGTCGGATCACGGCCCACGTGACCCAGATCGACGGCGCCGGGCATAGCACGCTGATGGGTGGCGCGCGCATCGGCGGCGCCACGACCGACGCGAGCGGAGTCGCCCACCTGACCCTGCACAGCGCCGGCACGATCAGGCTGCAGGCGCGGCGATCGGGCGCAACCCCGTCGGATCCGGTCTCCGTGTGCGTGTATGTCCACAAGCGATCGGAGTGCGGGAGCGCCGGCCGCAGCCCCGCGGTCCGCGTGACCGGGATCAGCGAACGCGAGACGTTCACCCGCGCGCACGCTCCGCGTGAACTCAACGGCACCGCGGGGCCCGACCCGTCCGGCCTCACCGATGTGAGCTTCAGCGTGCACCGGCGCGCGTCGAACGGCCATTGCTCGTACTACGACGCCGACCGAGCGGCGTTCCGGGCGACCGGGTGCGGCATGGCGGCACCGTTGTTCTCCCTCGGCGCGAGCGCGAAGTGGTCCTACCTGCTGCCGACGGCTCTCGCCCCCGGCCGGTACGTCCTCGAGGTGATCGCCACCGACGGCGCGAACCGACACACAAAGCTCGTCACCGGCCGCAGCCGGATCGACTTCACGGTGCGATGAGGACTCGCGCCGCCCTCACCGCGCTGCTCGCCGTCGCGGCACCCCTGGCCGCGGCGACCGCGAGCGTCGCGACCCCGGCGACGTCGGCCGCCGCCAAGCCGCCGACCGTGGAGATGATGGTCGTCGGCAAGGCGCGCACGGTGATGGCGGCGCGCTCGGTCGCCCTCAAGGCCAACGTGGTCACGATCGGCCACCGGCGCTGCAACGTGGCGGCGGGGACCGCGCTCGCGGGAGTCGTCGACGCACGCCTGAAGCCGCGGGTCACCAACGGCGCCGGCTGTGACCCGGCATCCATGTTCGTGACGAAAATCGGATCGGACGCCAACCATGGCATCGCCGGCTGGGAGTACAAGATCGGTCACACCTCGCCGTCGCCGAGCGCCGGCGATCCGGGCGGCCGCCTGCGCGCGGGCCAGCAACTGGTGTGGTTCTGGTGCACGCGCGCGAGTGCCTGTCAGCGGACGCTCGCCCTCAGCGTGTCCGGTAACCGGCTGTCAGCGGTGGCCCGGGTGACAGTCACCGGCTATGACGACAACGGTCACGGCACGCGGATCGTCGGCGCGACTGTTCACGTCGACTCGACGACCGCCACGACCGGTCCCGGCGGCACCGCCACGGTGCTCCTGACACCCGGACGGCACAGCGTGTCCGCGTCGAAGACTGGACTCGTCCCGTCGTTCCCCACGGTGGTCACGAGGTAGTCCACGGTGAAGCGCCTGGCCATCGCGCTCGCCGCATCGATCGTGCTCGCCGGCTGCGGGCTCGGCGCCGGCAAGGGCACCTCGGATGTGAGTGTCACGGTGACGCGCGATTTCGGCTCACACCAGATCGCGTCGGTGAGCGAAAAGAGCACCGCCGGCTCCGAGACCGTGATGCGCACGCTTGAACGTTCATTCAAGGTGCAGACCCAGTACGGCGGCGGGTTCGTCGAGTCGATCAACGGACACGCCGGTGACTCCTCGCGCCACGACTGGTTCTACTACGTCAACGGGGTCGAGGCGGCGCAGGGGGCGGCGAGCACCAACGTCCACAAGGGCGACCGGATCTGGTGGGACCTCCACGATTGGACGGTCACGAACAGCGTGCCCGCCGTCGTCGGGTCGTTTCCCGAACCGTTCGTGCACGGCACCGGCGGCAGGCGCTACCCGACAACGCTCGAGTGCGGCAACGGGATGACCGCGATCTGCTCGCGTGTCGCCTCCGAGCTGCATTCCGTCGGCGTGCCCTCGGCGAGTCAGACGATCGGGACCGGCTCCGGGAACGACTCGCTCGCGCTCGTCGTGGGGACCTGGTCTCAGGTGAGGGCGCTGATCGCCGCCAACCTCGTCGCGATCGGCCCTCAGCGCAGCGGCGTCTACGCCCGGTTTGCGAACGGCGGCGCGGAGCTCCAGCTGCTCAACCCGGGCGGCCACGTGGCGCGGACGCTCGGCGCGGGCGCCGGCCTCGTCGCCGCAACCCAGGACACCGTCTCGGCGCCGACGTGGCTGGTCACCGGTACCGATGCCGCAGGCGTCACCGCCGCGGCGGCCGCCCTGACCCCGGCTCGGCTGAAGAACCACTTCGCGCTCGCGGTCGGACCGGGCGGCACCGACATCCCGATCCCGGTAAGGGCCGCGAGCTAGTGGGTCTCACTCAATGAGCTACCTCCGGCGCGCGACCCCGCTGCACGCCGCCGGTGCGGCCGCCGGCTGCGCCTATTGCCTGTCGCTCGGGATCGCCGCGCTCCTGCTCGACAATCCGATCGCGCTCGCCGCGGTCGCGTTCGCGATCTGCGCGGCGGGCGTCGCCGCCGACGTCGGCCCGGCGATCCGGCGCGCCCTCGTATTCGCGGTGCCGCTCGCGATCCTGATCGCGGTCATCAACGCGCTCGTCACCCGCAACGGGCTGACGGTGATCGTCCGCCTCGGCGACCTCCCGATCCTCGGCCAGACCGACGTGACCCTCGAGGCGACGGTCTATGGCGCTGTCCTCGGCCTGCGTGCGCTTGCGCTCATCCTCTGCGGCGCCCTGTACACGGCCGCGATCGACCCCGACGAGGTGCTCCGCCTGTTCCGCCGGGTGTCGTTTCGCTCGGCGCTGACCGCGACGCTCGCGACTCGCATGGTCCCGGTGCTGATGCGGGACTCCCGACGCCTCGCCGACGCGCAGCGCTGCCGTCCCGGGCCGCCGCCGTCCCGGTTCGCACTCGTCCGCGCGGCGAGCGCCGGCGTGCTCGACCGGGCCCTGGACGTCGCCGCCGCGCTCGAGGTGCGCGGGTACGGCGCGATGCGCACCCCGCCGCGCGACCGTCCCCGTGCGAACCGGCACGACCTCGCCTTCGGCGCCGCAGCGTTCGCCGTGCTCGCGATCGCGATCGTCGCCCGGGCCGCCTCGCTCGCTCCGTTCAGCGCCTACCCATCGCTGCACATGCCGGTCACCGCGAGCACGTTCGCGGTCGCCGGCGGGCTGCTCGTCGCCGCACTGCTGCCGTTCCTCGACCGCCGAGGGATCACCCGATGAGCGTGCTCGAGCTCGATCACGTCAGCTACGTCTACCCACGCAGCCCGTCGCCGGCGCTCGAGGACATCAACCTGGAGATCGAGCCCGGTGAGCTCGTCGTCGTCGCGGGTGCGTCCGGGTCAGGGAAGTCGACGTTGCTGCGCGTCGCGAGCGGCCTCGTCCCGCACTTCCACGGCGGAACGTTCACCGGCCGGGCGACCGTGGCCGGGCTCGACACGCATGACCACGGGCCCGGCGAGCTCGCCGCCTCGGTCGGCACGCTGTTCCAGGACCCCGAGACCCAGATCGTGATGGGCACCGTTCGCGCCGAGCTGTCGTTCGGGCTCGAGAACCAGGGCGAGGCCGCCGCGGCGGTCGCCCGTGCGGTCGAGGAGGTGGCGCTCGCGCTCGGCATCGCCGAACTGCTCGACCGCCCGACGGGCGAACTCTCGGGTGGCGAACTGCAGCGCGTCGCGCTCGGCGCTGCACTCGCCGGCCGCCCGCAGCTCGTCGTGCTCGACGAGCCGACCTCGCAACTCGACCCGGTCGCCGGCGATGAGTTGATCGGGCTCCTTCGGCGGCTCAACGAGGACTCCGACGTCACGGTGCTGCTCGCCGAGCACCGGCTCGAGCGCTGCCTCGGGGCCGCCGACCGGGTGCTCGCGATGATCTCCGGCCGGATCGCGTTCGACGGCTCGCCACAGGGGTTCCTCGAGTGGTGTGCGAGCGCCGCGCCGTCGCTCGAGACCCCCGGGGCGCGGTTGCTCCGCGGGACCGGACTGACCCCGGAGCCGGGCGTCAAGCGTGCCCGTGCCGCCCTGCGCCAGCGCGGGTGGCTCCCCGAACCGGCCACCACTTCGGCCCCGGCGTCGCCGAACGGGTCGGCGCCGAAGGGGGCCTCGCCACGCCGTGACGCGGTGCTCCGGTTCGATCGGGTGTGGCACGAGATCCGCAACGGCCCGGCGATTCTGCGCGGCGCCAGCCTCAGCATCGGCCCCGGCGAACGGGTGGCGCTGATGGGTCGAAACGGTGCGGGCAAGTCGACGCTGCTGCGTCACGCTGCGGGGTTGATGCGCCCGACCCGCGGTCGTGTGCACTCGGCCGGTCGGGTCGCGCTGCTGCTTCAGAACCCGACCGACTACCTCATCCACGAGACGGTCGCCGAGGAGGCATCGCCGGAGGCCCTCGCCCGCGTCGGGCTCGATCCGCAGGCGCTGGCGCGCCGTCATCCGCGCGACCTGTCCGGTGGCGAGAAGCAGCGGCTCGCGCTCGCGATCGTGCTCGGGGATCCGGGGCAGACGCCGGCGATCCTCTGCCTCGACGAGCCGACCCGCGGCATGGACCGGGGCGCCAAGGAGGAACTCGCCGCCGCGATCAGCCGGCTTGGCTGTGCGCTGCTCGTCGCGACCCACGACCCTGAATTCGTCGCCGCGTTCGCCTCCCGCGTCGTGCTGCTCGCCGACGGTGCGCCGATCGCCGACGGGGCCGCATCCGAGGTGCTCAGCACCGGGACCTACTTCGCCACCGAGACCGCCCGGATCCTCGGTGGGGCGGGCGGCGCGCTGCGCCCCGAGCAGGGCGTCGCGCTCATCTCCGAGCGGCCGGAGGTGCCGGCATGAGTTGGCAGCTCGCCGCGTTCGGGCTGCTCGGCCTTGCCCTGGTGATCGGCTTCGCCTGGTACGAGCGCAGCAAGCCCGATGCCCGGATCATCGCGCTCGTGGCAACGCTCGCCGCGTTCGCGGCCTTGGGCCGGATCGCGTTCGCGGCGATCCCGAACGTCAAGCCGACCACCGACATCGTGCTCATCTCCGGCTATGCGCTCGGCGGCGGACCGGGGTTTGTCGTTGGCGCCCTCGCCGGGTTGACGTCGAACTTCTTCTTTGGGCAGGGGCCGTGGACGCCGTGGCAGATGGCCGCCTGGGGGGCGACCGGGCTGATCGGCGCCGGCCTCGCGACGGTCACCCGCGGACGCATCACCCGCTGGCCGCTCGCGGTCGTGTGCGCCGTCGTCGGGTTCGCCTTCACCGCGACCCAGGACTTCGGCGATTGGGTCAACTACTCAGACCACAGCCTCGGCCAGCTCGGCGTCTACGTCGGCAAGGGCGTCGGCTTCGACCTCGTGCACGCCGCGGGGTGCTTCGCCTTTGCCCTCGCCTTCGGGCCCGCGCTGACGCGC
Source organism: uncultured Solirubrobacterales bacterium (assembly GCA_963850335.1). Lineage (GTDB taxonomy): Bacteria > Actinomycetota > Thermoleophilia > Solirubrobacterales > Solirubrobacteraceae > Palsa-465. The sequence goes on from CAWKKY010000012.1 coordinate 111,158, forward strand.
TCGATCGCCCGCTTTGCCGAGCGCACTCAGGTGGCGTGGCGAACCTTCGATGGCGCGGCCGTGCCGGCGGTCCTCGCCGCCTGCTGCGTAGCGGCACTCGCCGTGGCGCCGGCGCGCGCGGCTGCGAGTGGGCGGGATCCGGTGTCCTACCTGCTTGCCGCCCAGCACCGTGACGGTGGGTTCGGCTCGAGCCCGACGGCCACCTCGAGCCAGCTCTATGCCGGGTGGGTGGCGCTTGGCCTCGCCGCCTCCGGCGACAACCCGGGGGATGTCTCTCGCGGGGGGCGAAGCCTGCTCGCGTACGTGCGCACGGGCGGGTATCCGGACACCGGCTCGCTCGAGCGGACGATCCTCGTCGCGCGGGCCGCCGGCGCGTCGGCTCGCAGCTTCGGCGGCCACGACCTGATCGCCGCGCTCGAGCGCCGCATCCGCGGGGACGGGTCGCTCTCCGAGCAGGTCAACTGGACCGCTTTCGGCGTGCTCGCGCTGCGCAGCGCCGGCGTCGGGCCGCCGCATCGCATGCTCACGTGGATCGAGGGGCAGCAGGGCGGCGACGGTGGATTCAGCTTTGCCGGCGGGGGAGGGGGCAGTGACATCGACGACACCGGCGCCGCGCTCGAGGCGCTCGGTCATGCCGGCTCGCACTCGAGCCGCGCGATCGGGTATCTGCGCCGCCATCAGAACCTTGACGGTGGATTTCCGAGCGAGCCGGGCGGCGAGTCAAACGCGCAATCGACGGCGTTCGCGGCCCAGGGTCTGCAGGCGGCCGGCGTCAATCCCGGTTCGCTGCACCGACGCGGCGCCTCCTCACCGCTCGCGTTTCTGCGCTCGCTGACGGCCGGCGACGGCCACGTGCGGTACTCGCGAACCTCCGACCAGACGCCGGTGTGGGTGACCGCGCAGGCGGTGATGGCGCTCGATCGCAAGCCGCTGCCGCTCGCGCCGACGCCGCGGCGAACCCATCCGCGCGCCACCGCGTCCGCCGCCGCCACAGGGGCCGCCGCCGCCGGCGCGACGTCGTCGCCCTCAGGCGGCGCGAGCGCCACCTCGGCGACCTCCGGAAAGCGGCAGGGTGCAGGTAAGACACACACGCACACACACCGCCCCGTTGGACGTTCTGGCGCACGCGTCGCGGCCTCACCCGCCCTCATGTCGTATGCCAGCGACGCCGCCGTTATCACCGCCCTTGTCCTCGCGCCCGTCGGCGGCGCTTAGAAATCGCTAGCCTCCCGCGCCGCATGAAGATCGGTGTCCCCAAGGAGACGGCAGAGAATGAGCGGCGCGTCGCGCTCGTTCCCGAGATCGTCCGCAAGCTGACCGGGAAGGGCCTGGAGGTCGTCGTCGAGCGTGGCGCCGGTTCCGCCGCCCTGATCCCGGATGAGCAGTACAGCGACGCCGGCGCGACGCTCACGGACAACCTCGATGACGTCTACAGCGCCGATGTCGTCGTCAAGGTCGCTCCGCCGAACGCCGAAGAAGCCGTCCGGCTCAAGTCCTCCGGCGTGCTGATCGGATTCCTCCAGCCGCTCGCCAACGGCGACGGGATCCGCGCCATCGCTCAGACGGGCGTCACCTCGTTCGCAATGGAGGCGATCCCGCGCATCTCCCGCGCCCAGTCCATGGACGCGCTGTCGAGCCAGGCGAACATCGCCGGCTACAAGGCGGTGCTGATCGCGTCGACGGAGATCGGGCGCTATCTCCCGATGCTGATGACCGCGGCGGGCACGATCCGCCCGGCGACCGTGCTCGTGCTCGGGGCCGGCGTCGCCGGCCTGCAGGCGATCGCCACGGCGCGCCGACTCGGCGCCGTCGTCCAGGGCTTTGACGTGCGCTCGGCGGTCAAGGAACAGATCGAGTCGCTCGGGGCGAAGTTCCTGGAGTTCGATCTCGGCGCTGACCTCGAGGGCGAGGGCGGCTACGCCAAGGAGCTGACGCCCGAGCAGCAGGCTCGCCAGCAGGAACTCATGGCCGAGGCGATCGGCAAGTGCGACGTCGTGATCACGACCGCCGCGGTGCCCGGACGCAAAGCCCCGATTCTCGTGACCGAGCAGGCCGTGGAGCTGATGAAGCCCGGCTCGGTGATCATCGATCTCGCCGCCGAGACCGGCGGCAACTGCGAGCTGACCGAGCCGGGACAGACCGTGCTGCGCCACGACGTCAAGATTCTCGGTCCCCTGAACGTCCCCTCGACGATGGCGGAGCACGCCTCCCAGCTGTACGCGCGCAACATCGAGTCGCTGCTCGGGCTGATGGTCTCCGACGAGGGCGAGCTGACGCTCGACTTTGACGACGAGATCATCGCCGGCGCCTGCATCACGCGCGAGCGTGAGATTGTCCACGCCGGCGCGAAGGAGGCCGCCGCGAAATGAGCACCATCACCGAGATCGCGATCCTTGTTCTGGCCGGGTTCGTCGGTTTCGCCGTCATCTCCAAGGTCCCGAACACGCTGCACACCCCGCTGATGTCGGGCACGAATGCGATTCACGGCATCGTGCTCCTCGGCGGCCTGCTGCTCATGCATCTGGCCCAAGGCTTCCTCGAGCATCTGCTGCTCGTGATCGCGATCATCTTCGGCACGATCAACGTCATCGGTGGCTTCTTCGTCACCGACCGGATGCTCGCGATGTTCAAGCGCAAGGATCCGCCGAAGCTTGAGGAGGGCGATCAGCAGTGATCGCCACGATCTTCCTCCAGAAGCAGACGTTCATCGACGCGCTGTACATCGTCGCGTTCTCGTTGTTCATCTACGGGATGAGCGGCCTGACCGGCCCGCGCACGGCGGTCCGCGGCAACCTGATCGCGGCCGGCGGCATGGTGATCGCCGTGGTCGCGACGCTGCTGACCCCGGGCGTGTGGGACGGCTCGGGCACGCCGGTGTACATCATCGTCAGCGTGGCGATCGGCACGGCGATCGGCATCCCCGCCGCGCTCAGGGTCCGGATGACCGCGATGCCGCAGATGGTCGCGCTGTTCAACGGCGTCGGCGGCGGCGCGGTGGCGATCATCGCCTGGATCGAGTTCCGCCATCACTTCGGCGGCGACTGGGCCCTCAAGGTCGAGATCCCGTCGCTGTTCGCGGCGATCATCGGCTCGATCTCATTCTGGGGGTCGAACATCGCGTTCGGCAAGCTCCAGGAGATCCTGCCCGGCCGGCCGATCAAGCTACCGGGGCAGTCGATCATCAACAGTGTGCTGCTGTTGATCGCGGTCGCCAGCGCCGTCATCCTTGCCGCCGGGTCGCACTCGCAGGCGCTCTTCATTCTCGGGATCCTCGTCACCGCGGCGGTGCTCGGAAACGCGATCGTGCTGCCGATCGGTGGTGCGGACATGCCGGTCGTGATCTCGCTGCTGAACGCGTTCACCGGCCTGTCCGCCGCCGCGACCGGCATCGCGCTCAACAACACCGCGATGATCGTCGCGGGCATGATCGTCGGTGCGTCCGGCACGATCCTCACCAACCTGATGGCGAAAGCGATGAACCGCTCGGTGCCGGCGATCATCGCCGGCGGGTTCGGCGGTGAGGTCGCCGCCCCGGCGGGCGGCGCCGCGCTCGACCGCGGCCCGGTCCGCTCGACCTCCGCGCAGGACGTCGCGATCCAGCTCTCCTACGCGCGCCAGGTCGTGATCGCCCCGGGTTACGGCATGGCCGTCGCCCAGGCACAGCACGCGGTCCGCGAGCTTGAGCGCGCGCTCGAGGCCAAGGGCGTTGAGGTCAAGTTCGCGATCCACCCCGTCGCGGGCCGGATGCCCGGGCATATGAACGTGCTGCTCGCCGAGGCCGACGTCCCCTATGACCTGCTCCGGGAGATGGACGAGATCAACCCGGAGTTCTCGCGCACCGACGTGACCCTCGTGATCGGCGCCAACGACGTCACCAACCCGGCCGCGAACACCGACCCCGGCTCGCCGATCTACGGGATGCCGATCCTCGAGGTCGACCGCTCCGGCGCCGTGATCGTGCTCAAACGTTCGATGGCCTCCGGCTTCGCCGGGATCGACAACCCGCTGTTCTACGAGCCGAAGACCGCGATGCTGTTCGGCGACGCCAAGGGCTCGGTCAGCGAGATCACGTCCGAGGTGCAGGCTCTCTAACGCCCGCACGTGTGGGTCGGCCACGTGGGTGGCGCCTCGTGCGGCCAACCATCTATGTAGGTTTCCGGGGTGTCGCGATAGCGGGTACCCGACGAGGCAAGGAAACCAATGGACGAAAACCGGCTCAAGGCCATCCCCCTGTTCTCGCACCTCTCTCAGGAAGAGGCGCATCGGCTCGCGGCATTCGCGACCGAGACAAGCCTCGCCGACGGTCAGATCCTGATGAAGCAGGGCGATTACTCGACCGAACTGATCGCGATCGAAGAGGGGACCGCCGACGTCCTCCGAGACGGTGAGAAGATCGCCTCCCTCGGTCCCGGGGACCTGATCGGGGAGATGGGCCTCCTCACCCGGGAGCCGCGCAACGCCGACGTCATCGCCACCTCGCCGATGCGGGTGATCAAGCTGACCCACTGGGAGATTCGCCGGATGTCGGCGGACACGATCAGCCGGATCGAAGAGATCGTCAAGGAACGCCAGCAGGCAGGCGTCGCCGACCCGGCGCACGGCTGATCGCGGCTAACCCGCACACCGAACGCGTAGTGCGGGCCCTCGACCGCCGTCACTCCTTTCTGTTAGGGTGACGCCCGCCGAACCTCCGAATTGCCGCCTCGGAGGACGGGGAGCCCAACTTCTTGGGGCGAATCCCGTGGTGATCCACAGGAAGCGCGATCCGCGCTAGCCCGTCAGCTAACCCCGTAGGCCACAGGCACGTTGTGCAAGACCGCGCCCGCGGATCGCCCCTACGTGTTCGCTTTCAGCAGCTTTCCAACATCGACTTCGTGCAAGCCGCCCCGCGGTCCGTGCGCCCGGAAGGGCGGCGTCGAACGTGGCCGCAGCATGAATTGGCTACGTCGCATCATCGTCGCGAGCGCATTGAGCGCCCTGATCGTGCCGAGCGGAGTCGCGGTCGCGAGCTCGGGTGGCGCCGGCCTCACGCCCCCGCCGCAGAATCCGCGCGGCTACGACGCGCGCGCCGTCGTCTACACGAGCTTCGCGCGGGTGCTTCGCAAGGGCATGCGCGGCCAAGACATCAAAACGCTCCAGACGTGGCTGAGCGAACTCGGCTTCCCGGTCTCGCAGACCGGGTACTTCGGGCCCGCCACGAAGGCCGCGGTCAAGGCGTTCCAGAAGTCCCACCGCCTCGCTCCGGCGAGCGGCACCGTCGGGGCCAAGACCGCCGCAGCGCTTCTCGCCGCGGTCAAGAGCCTGCCGAAGGCGGCCACCGTGGTCGGCAATTCCGGAGGTGGCAGTCTCACCGGGTCGACGGGCGGCTCCACCAGCACCCGCTGGTACTTCCCGCTCAAGCCGATCTCGCGCGTGGTCGCGCCGAGCAACTGGTCGCTCGACCAGGGGGTCGACATCTCCACGGTCGGCAGCGCCTGCGGGAAGCAGGTCACCGAGGTCGCGATGACCTCCGGCACGATCGTCCAGGAGGGCATCAGCGGGTTCGGTCCCGCGGCACCGATCCTCAAGGTCGACTCCGGTCCATACAAGGGCCGCTACATCTACTACGGCCACGCGCTCCCGGCGCTCGTCAAGGTCGGCGCGCACGTCACTGCGGGCCAGCCGATCGCCGAGGTTGGGTGCGGTTCCGTCGGGATCTCCTCCGGGCCGCACATCGAGATCGGGATCAGCGACCCGGGCGGACCGCCCTGCTGTCCCGGCGGCGAGACGTCGCAGGAGATGTACGACATCGTGTTGGGCCTGTTCCATAAGCAAGGCGGCAAGGGGTAGGGCTTTCTGGGGCCCGGCTGGCCCGTCATGCCCCGGCATGGCGTGCGCCCTTGGTTGTTGATGGGCTCGTGGTTGCAGGATGTGCGCGAGCCATGCCGGCGCATGCGAGCCAGCCGGCCTCGTCGTCCGCTAACGGCTTGCCGCGCTTTCTTCGGAGGCTTTGAGCCTGGTTAGGCGGGGGCGGGCGATGAAGCGCCCTGTGATGGGGCGTTGGCTTTGGCCCAGGCGATGATGTTGGTGGCGCCGTTGATGGTGGTGCCGTTGGGGAGGCGGAGGACGGGGAGTTGCTCTTGGCCGGTGAGCTGCTTGAGCTTGGGGCGGCGGCCTGAGGTGAAGAGGGCGAAGGGGATGCCCTTGGCGGCGACGAGCTTGTCGAAGTCGTGGCCGGCGGCCCGCAGCGCACGTTGGGCGCGTTTGCACGCGTGGGGTGGGGGACCGCCGTCGTCGATGTGGCAGACGAGGAGGGTCAGACGGCCGTTGGTCGGACTGTCCGGCGTGGGGACGCTGAGTTCGCTGGCGAGGGCCATGCGGACGGCATTCTGACGCGTCAAGGTTGGCTTTGGGCGTTTGGGTTGACTATTCACCACAACTCCCAGAGCCAACGCGCGGGCGTGAACGCGGACCCGACCGCCCTAATAAGCTGGCAGCCGATGCTGAGTCGAGAGCGGGCAATCGAGGCGTTGGCTGGGGAGCCGTTCGACGTCGTCGTCATCGGGGGCGGCATCACCGGCGCCGGTGTCGCGCTCGATGCGGCGTCCCGCGGATACAGCGTGGCGCTCGTCGAGAAGGCAGATTTCGCGTCGGGGACGAGCAGCCGGTCCTCGAAGCTCGTCCACGGCGGCCTGCGCTATCTGCAGAGCTTCGACCTCGGGCTCGTCCGCGAGGCGCTGCTCGAGCGGCGGCTGATGGTCAAGCTGGCGCCGCACCTGGTCAAGCCGCTGCCGTTCGTCGTGCCGGCGTTCGACGGTGCCCGGCCGGACCGGATGATCGGCATCGGCCTCAACATGTACGACGTGATGGCGACCCCGATCCGCGGTCGCCGCGGAGCCCGACGGGCCGCCCGCTCGTCCTTCGACGAGGAGCCGGACACCGAGTGGAGCCCTGCCCGCCACCGGGTCATCTCCGGCGAGGAGGTGACGGAGATGCTGCCCGCGCTCGCGCCGCGGGACCCGACGGGCGGCTATCTGTTCTACGACTGCCAGACCGACGACGCCCGGCTCGTGCTCACAGTGCTCGGCGAGGCGGAACGGTTCGGCGCCATCTGCGCCAATCGCCTCGAGGTCGTCGAGCTTGCCCGTGACGACGGGCGGGGCACCGGCGTCAAAGTACGTGACGCCGAGGCCGGCGCCGAGTTCACCGTCCACGCCGACAACGTCGTCAGCGCCACCGGGGTGTGGGCCGACCAGATCCGCCCGGAGGAACTCCACTCTGAGGCCGAGGTGCCACAGATCGCGCCGAGTCGCGGCACCCACATCACGCTCGCCGACGCCGACTTGCCGCTGCGGGCCGGCGCGATCGTGCCCGCGGGGGAAGGGCGCTCGATCTTTGCCCTGCCGTGGCTCGGACGGGCGCTGATCGGGACCACGGACAACAACTACGAGGGCGAGATTGACCACGTCCAGCCCTCCCAAGAGGACATCGACTATCTGCTCGCGGCGTCCAACGCGTTCTTCGGCACCGAGCTTGGGGTCGACGACCTCACGGGCGCGTTCGCCGGCGTCCGGCCGCTCATCTCAAGCGGCGACACCCGCAAGTCGGTCGACATCTCGCGCAAGGCGGAGCTGTACGAAACCTCGAGCGGGCTGATCACGATCACCGGCGGCAAGCTGACCACGTGGCGGCGGATGGCGAAACTCGCCGTCGACCGGCTCGTCGAACGCGAGGGCCGCACGGCGCCGTGCCGGACCCACGAGATCCCGCTCGGCCAACCGGTCGAGCCCGATGAGCTGCCCCGCGTCGAGGGCGTGGGCGACGACGCCTACGCCGCGCTCGCCGGTCGCTACGGCTATGCCGCCGAACGGGTGCTGAAGACCGCCGCGGAGCGAGGCGAGCTCGCGCAGCCGATCATCGAGGGACTCCCCGATCTGCTCGCCGAGGCCCCGCACGCCGCCCGGGAGGAGCAGGCCCGCTCCGTTGGTGACGTGCTTCTGCGCCGCACCCGTCTCGGGCTGCTGGCGGGGCGAGCGCTCACCGACCCCGAGGATCCGGCACCCCGTCGCGTCGCGCAGGCCTTGGGCGCCGAGCTCGGCTGGGACGAGCCGCGGGTCACCCGTGAGGTCGAGCGCTTCCGGGTCGAGGCGGCGGCCGAGGGCATCGCTGCGCGAGACGGCCATGGATGAGGTACTCGAGCTGTGCCGTCGCGTGCTCGGAGACGAGGCGCGAGCCGACGAGGCCGCCGCGGCGGCCGCGAGCACGACGACGGGCGACCGGATCGCGCGGATCGCCGCCGCGGCCCGGGCGTGCCGCGACCAAGCTGAGCGTGAGAACGCCGGCCCCGCCGCGCCCGTACCGGCGACCGATCCCGGGGGGCTCAGCGAGGCGGTGGCTCGCGAGCTCGCGGCGGCAACCGGGCGGCTGCCCGAGCGCGAGCGCGAGGCCCTTGCCCTCCGTGAGCTGCTCCGTCTCTCCTACGAGCAGATCGCGCAGGTGATGGAGCTGGACCTCCCCGCGGTCGCCCCGCTGCTCGCGCGCTCCCGGCTGCGGCTGCGGGCCGAGCGCCGCGGCGCGGTTCTCGACCTGACGACGGGCGCGTGCGCGGATCATGACCGGGCGCGGCGGCTCCTCGCCACCCGCCAGGACTCGGAGCCGATCTCCGTCGATGACGATGAGTGGCTGCGAACGCACCTGGCTCAGTGCTCCGAGTGCGAGATGGCTCACGCGGCGATGCTCGAAGCGTCGGTCTGCTACCGCGCCTGGCCATGAGCGCCGCGCAACTTCCGCTCCGGGCCGGCGCGGCCACGCTTCAGCTCGGTCCGCACCCGCTGCTGATGGGAATCGTCAACGCGACGCCCGACTCGTTCTCCGATGCCGGCTTGGCCCAGACGCTCGAGGCGCGCGTCGCGCTCGCCCACACGCTCGTCGCCGCCGGGGCCGAGATCATCGACATCGGGGGCGAGTCCGGCGTGACCAATCGCCCCGCGGTGGCGGCGGAGGAGGAAATCGAGCGGGTCGTTCCGCTCATCACTCGGGTCGCGGATGAGCTCGGCGTCGTCGTCTCGGTGGACACCTACAAACCACCGGTCGCCGCGGCGGCGATCGCCGCCGGCGCGACGATCGTCAACGACATCAGCGGCCTGCGCGATCCGGGACTGGCCGACGTGTGTGCGGACACCGGCGCGGCCCTCGTGCTCATGCACAACCGCGCCGCGCCGAAGCAGAAGCTGCTCGATCCATCGCTCGACGGCCGCGTCGTCGCGGACATCGAGGCGTTCCTCGCCGAGCGGATCGCACTGGCGCTCGCGCGCGGCGTGGCGTTCGAGCAGCTGATGCTCGATCCCGGCCCCGACTTCGGCAAGACGCCGGCGCAGACCGTCGAGCTGATGCGCGGTCTCGGGACGCTGCACGACTTCGGCCGCCCGCTGCTGCTCGCCGCGTCCCGGAAGGACTTCATCGGCGCGATCACCGGTCGGCCCCCGCGCGAGCGGCTCGCCGGGACCCTGGCCGCCGTCGGCTACGGGGTCGACGCGGGCGTGCACGTCCTCCGAGTCCACGACGTCGGGGAGACGGCGGAGTTTCTCGCGGTCGGACGCGTGCTCGCGGGCGAGCAGGAGCTCGGGTCCGGCGAGCGCCTCGCCGACAGCCTGCGCTGGCAACAGGGCCCACAAACGCCTGCATAACCCTGACTGTCGTTCAGGCCATGACGCTCCGAGCCGATCAAGTGGCTGAGATGTCGCGTGAGAGCCAGACCCCTGGACCGTTGTTGGCCACCCTCGGGGCGGGCGGTGCGCTGCTCAGCCTGTGGGCCCCCTGGTACTCGTTCCAGATCCCCCAGGCATGGCTCAACCGCGCCGCCGCGGTTGCCGGACAGTTCGGCATCCTCGGTCCGGCCATCCAGCAGTACACCCAAGAGGCCCGAGCGATGGGGCCGTTTCACCTGAACGCCTGGGACGTCTTTCACCAGATCGACGTCATCCTCGCGGTCGTCGCCGCGGTGGCCGCGATCTTCGCCCTGCTCGCATTGACCGGCCGCGGCACCGGAACCGGGAGGTTGGTCGCCCTCGCCGGCGTCATGATCGTTCTGCTCGCCGGCTTCCGCGTCGTCGACCCACCTGGCCCCGACGGGCTGCTCCACGTGATGTGGGGCGCCTACGCGACGCTCGCCTGCGGCGTGGTCGCGGTCCTCGGCGGGCTACTGACCGCGCGCGCCGACGAGCGCGACGAGCAGTGGACGCCGGCGGCCTCCTGGCCACAGGAACCGCCCGCCGATGCCGCGTGGGCCGAGGCCGGCTCGGTCCCGCCGCCGACCCCCTCCTGAGCGCCCCGCCGGGCGCCGCGGCGCGTCCGGTGCACCAGATATCCGCGTACGCCGCTAGATTCAGTGGAGATCGCCGGTCGCTGGCCCAACGCGACCGGAGCCCACCGACACACCACACAAGGAGAAACCATGTCCGTACTTGACCGCGCAGCGCTCGAAGAGAGTCCGCTGGCCGACCTTCACACGATTGCCTCCGAGCTGTCACTCGACGGCTACCGGCGGCTGCGCAAGCCGGAACTGATCGACGCAATTCTCGCTCGCCAAACGGGATCCGACGAGGGCGCCGCCACCGACGAGGGTGCCCCGACCGACGAGGGTGCCGCCACCGACGAGGGTGCCGCCACCGACGAGGGTGCCGCAACCGTCGAGGAGCCCGAGGCAGCCGAGGACGAGGCCAGCGACGAGGAGCGGAGTACGACTCGGCGGCGTCGCGGTCGTCGCGGCGGTCGCGGCCGCACCGCCGGCCGTGATGAGGCCGACGGCGACGAGGATGAAGACGAGGACGAGAAGGACGCGGAGAAGGACAAGGAAAAGGAGAAGGACCGCGACAAGAAGGAGAAGGCCAAGGCGAAGGACAAGGACAAGCCGCGCTCCCGTCGTGGGCGCCGCACCGCCGAGGCCGAGGACGCCGAACCGGCTGACGAGGGCGAAGACGGCGATCTCGCGGAGGCCGAGTCGGGCGCCGAGGACGAGAGCGGGGCGACGGTTGAAGGTGTCGTCGAACTGCTGCCCAACGGCTCGGGATTCCTCCGTGTCAGCCCGCCGGAACCCTCCGACGACGACGTCTACATCTCGGCGGCGCAGGTGAAGCGCTGCGAGCTCCTGACCGGCGACCGCGTTGGCGGTCCGCGCCGGCCGCCGCGCCGTTCCGAGCGGTTCGCGTCGCTCGTCAGGATTGACACGATCAACGACCAGCCGGCCGCCGAGCTCGCCTCGGGCGCCCGCTTCGATGATCTTCCGGCGGCGTTCCCGAGCGAGCGCCTGCGCCTCGGCTCCGACGATCCGACGATCAAGGCCATCGAGTGGCTCACCCCGTTCGGGAAGGGCTCACGGGTGTCGATTGTCGGCGGCCCGCGCTCCGGCAAGTCGCACGCCCTCCGCAGCCTGGCGACGGTGCTCGCGGACTCGTCCGATGAGGTCCAGATCCTCGTCGCCCTCGCCGGCGTGCGCCCCGAGGAGGTCTCGGAGTGGAGCACCGGGTCGATCACCCCGAGCGCGGCGGTGAGCTTTGCCGCCTCCCAGGATGTCCAGGACCAGACCGTCGAGCTCGTCGTCGATCAGGCCCGGCGGATCGCCGCTCGCGGCGCCCACGCGATCGTCTTCATCGACTCGCTCGAGTTGCTGCATCCGCACGCGGCGCGCAAGGCGATGGCCGCGGCGCGGAACATCGTCGACGGCGGCTCGTTGACCATGATCGCGACGGCCGCGGCCCCGATCGGCGGTGAGACGACCGTCATCGCGCTCGATCCGCTGCTCGCGAGCACCGGTCGCTACCCCGCACTCGATCTCGTGGCGAGCGGGACGCTCCGGCCCGAGCTGCTCGTCGGCGAGCCCGGTGCTGAGGCGATCGCGGCCGCCCGGCGTGAGGTCGTCGAGGACTAATACGCGGTGCAGCGTGAGCGGTGGCGGGGCACGGCCTTGTATCGCGCCCCGCCGCCACGGTTCCAGAGGAGCTGATCGATCTCGGCCGCGTTCGTGCCCGCACGGGCGGCGACGATGAGCTCGACGGCGTGCAGGGCGCACGCCCGGATCTCGACCTCCTCTGGTGAGTCGTGCCGGATCGGCTCCGCCCGTTCGATCCGCCGCACGAGCTCGTCATCGAAGCGCAGCACGCCGTCGAGCCGCAGGACGTGGGGGACGAGGTTGTCGGCGAACATCGTCAGCCGATCGAGATCGTCAAACCGGGCCACGCCGGCGCGGGAGAGGTCGGCGGCGCTGATCTGGGCGCGCTTGAGGAACGGAACCGTGAGCTCGTCGTAGCGCGAGCTGTCGGCGAAGCACGCCCACGTGCCGAGCCGCGTGGCCAGGGCGGCCGCCGAGCCGCCGGCGGCGTCGGCGACCGCGGCGAAGCACCCGTCGTGTTCGTGCGCGACACGGACGCCGAGGTCCCGCAGCGAGCCCGCGAACAGGCTCATCAGCTCATGCCTCGGGTCCTGGCCGACCGTGGCAGCGATCTCCTCGGCGCTCATCGCGGCCAGCTCGTCGGCGCGCCACGGTCCGTGTTCCTCGAAGCGTTCGGTCAGCCCGGTCGCGATCGTGTGGTACCCGGAGCGACCGTCGCGTTTGCGCAGCGTCGGGAACCAGCCGGAACCGAAGTTGATCGCGTCGAGGGTCAGCCAGTAGGCGGCGCGGTGCTCGCGCTCGACCTCATTCCGTGGCGGATCCGGGGCGTCGTCCGCTGCCGGCGCGGACAGCGGGAGCGAGCGCGCGTAGGCGCCAACCGCGCCCGTCTCGACGGTGATGAATCGAGCCCGAGACGCCACCTCGGCGCAGGCTGTGCGGAGCGCGTCCATGCCGCAAAGCATGCCGGTCCCGACGCCCGGAAAACCTCCGGGGTGGCCGCTACCGTAATTGGTCTGATATGAGCGAGACGAAGACCGACCTCGACAACCTGCTGTCGGGCCTCAACGACCCCCAGCGGGACGCGGTCACGCACGGTGACGGGCCGCAGCTCATCCTTGCCGGCGCCGGGTCGGGCAAGACCCGCGTGCTCACCCACCGGATCGCGTACCTGATGGCGACCGAGCGCGCGAACCCGAACGAGATCCTGGCGATCACGTTCACGAACAAGGCGGCGGGGGAGATGCGCGACCGCGCCGGCCTGCTCGTCGGTCGCCGCGTACGCGCGATGTGGGTGATGACGTTCCATTCCGCCTGCGCCCGGATGCTCCGCGCCCATGCCGACCGGCTCGGCTACACCCGCCAGTTCACGATCTACGACCAGGCCGACTCGCGTCGGCTCGTCAAGCGCTGCCTCGACGAGCTCGGGGTCGACCCGAAGCGGTTCACCCCGGGGGCGATCCACAATCAGGTCTCCGACGCCAAGAACAAGCTCCGCGATGCCGAGGCCTACGGCCAGATGGTCGGCTCCTACTTCGAGCAGACCGTCGCCGACGTCTACCGCGAGTACGAGCGCGAGCTCCACCGGATGAACGCGATGGACTTCGACGACCTGCTCGTGCGCTCCGTCAACGTGATGGAGCTGTTCCCGGAGGTCCGCGAGCGCTACGCCACCCAGTTCCGTGACGTGATGGTCGACGAATATCAGGACACGAACCATGCCCAGTACCGCTGGCTCCAGCTGATCGCCAGCGAGCACCGCAACCTGATGGTCGTCGGGGATGACGCCCAATGTCTCGTCGAGGGGACGCTCGTGAGGATGGCCGACGGGTCGGAGCGGCCGATCGAGCGCGTAAGCCCAGGAGACGAAGTGCGCTCTGGGTACGGAAGCGGAGATTTTCGTGCCGCCACGGTCAGCCGAGTGCATCGCTCGGTCCGGGATGACGGAATCGCGATCACGACGGAGTCAGGCCGACGGATCGTCAGCACCACCGATCACGTTCACTTTGCCGGGTTCTTGGCTGGCAGGACGCCGCAGCTGCACATGACATATCTCATGTGGCGGCGGGACCGCGGGTTCAGGGTTGGCACATCTCGCACATACACGAACGCGCGCGATGGCGCGACCGTAGGCGTTGCTCATCGACTTCGGCAGGAACGTGCGGATGCGGGATGGGTCATCGCCACCCATCCGACCGAGGCGGACGCCCGGTACCACGAGGCTTTGTTGTCGCTGCGCTACGGCTTGCCAACCCTCCCGTTCAATGCGAGGCGGTCGGCCAACGGCGACGGTCGATCCTTGGTTGGCGACCAGTACCTCCTCAACCGACTGTACGAGGAGCACGACACAGCTGTTGGCGGCTATCGACTGCTGTCGGACGAGGGCTTGGGTCTTGACCGACCGCACTTTCAGCCTGGGACATTCACCGCCACCGAGATCAGGCGGCGTCGGCTTGCTGTCGCCCTTTGCGGGGACCGTCGCGGACGCACCCCAATGCATCGGATCGCACTGTTTGGCTACGACGAGCAAGGTCGCGAGCAGCTCCAACGACTCGGGCTCCACGTCAGGCCTGCTCGACGCGGTTCGGAGGGCTGGCGGTTCGAGACCTGCTCGAAGGACATGGCGGAGATCCACCGGGTCACCCGACTGATCGGGGAGAACCTCGACAACGTCGCAGTCCGCCCGGTCGCCCGACTCGGGTCGAATCGGGACGGCACCGTCGGTAACTCGCTTCCTTTCACCGAGGCGGCGTCCGTCCGCCCCGGGATGGTGATGTTCGACGAGAGCGGTGACTACGAACTCGTTATCTCGGTCGAGCGAGTGACGCTCGAGAGGCCGGTCTACGACCTCGACATTGAGAACACCCACAACTTCGTCGCCAATGGAATCGTGACCCACAACTCGATTTACGGCTTCCGCGGGGCGGACATCAGCAACATCCTCAACTTCACCGATGACTATCCGGACGCGCACGTCGTCAAGCTGGAGCAGAACTATCGCTCGACGCAGACGATTCTCGACGCCGCGAATGCGGTGATTCGGAACAACCGGGGGCAGACGCTCAAGTCGCTGTGGACCGAGCTTGGGCAGGGCGACCCGATCAAGGTCCGTGAACTCGAGGACGAGCACGCCGAGGCGCGGTTCGTCGCCGGGGAGATCCAGAGGCTTGTCGACGAGGGCGTCTCTCGGGCCGAGATCGCGGTCTTCTACCGGACCAACGCGCAATCGCGCGTGCTCGAGGACATGCTCGTACGGGCCGACGTGCCCTACCAGGTGATCGGCGGGACGAAGTTCTACGAGCGGGCGGAGATCAAGGACGCGGTCGCCTACCTGACGGCGCTCGTCAACCCCCAGGACGGCGGGGCGTTCACGCGGATCGTCAACTCCCCGCGGCGGGGGATCGGGACGACGTCGGTCTCTCGCGTACTCGCGTTCTCGAACACGATGGGGGTCTCGGTGTGGGAGGCGGCCTCCGACCCTGAGCAGGTGCCGGGGCTCGGGGCGGCGGCGGTGAAGGCGATCCGGCGGTTCATGGGCACCATGCATGTACTGCGCGAGCGGGCCGAGTCCGGGGCCCTCGTGGCGAGCGTGCTCAAGGAGGTCCTCGATGAGACCGGTTACCTCGAAGCGCTCCGGGCGGAGCGGACGATCGAGGCGCAGGGACGGATTGAGAATCTCGACGAGCTCGTCAACGTCGCCGCCGAGTACGACGCGACCGACGCCGAGACCCACTCGCTTCCGGAGTTTCTCCAGCAGATCGCGCTGATCGCCGACGCCGACACGCGCACCGACGACGACGGGCTCGTGACGCTGATGACCCTCCATAACGCCAAGGGGCTCGAATACCCGATCGTGTTCATGATCGGATGCGAGGAGGGTGTGTTCCCACACTCGCGCGCGCTCGACGAGGGCGGACTGGAGGAGGAGCGCCGGCTCGCGTACGTCGGCATCACGCGCGCTGAACGCGACCTCTACGTCACCTACGCGCGCGCCCGCACCGTGTTCGGTGCGCGCAACTACGGCGCCCCGAGTCGGTTCGTCGGCGAGATTCCCCACGACCTCACCGATCGCGAGGAGCAGGCGCCGCGGCCCGGGATGGCCGGGTTCCGCGCCCGGGCGACGTCCTGGACCTCCACGGTGGACCCCGATCAACCGGCGCCGATCGCCTACCGCCTCGGCGACGACGTCAGCCATCCGACGTTCGGGGAGGGGGTCGTCACCGGTCTGGAGCCAGGCGGAATCGTCGTGATCCGCTTCAGTCAGGACGCGTCGGAGCGCAAGCTGGTGGCCGATCTCGCCCCGATCTCAAAGCGGTGAGATCGTCGCGATCGGTAG
The DNA here is from genome assembly GCA_963850335.1 of uncultured Solirubrobacterales bacterium. GTDB lineage: Bacteria > Actinomycetota > Thermoleophilia > Solirubrobacterales > Solirubrobacteraceae > Palsa-465. The sequence goes on from CAWKKY010000012.1 coordinate 127,357, forward strand.
CGTGCACGGGACCATGAGCGCAACGATCATTGACGGCAAGGCGGTATCGGCTCGAGTGCGAGCCGAGGTGGCAAAAGACGTGGCCCAGCTCCGCGAGGAGACCGGCATCGTTCCCGGGCTGGCGACGATTCTCGTCGGCGAGGATCCGGCGTCGGCAATCTATGTGGCCAACAAGCGCAAGGCGTGCGGCGAGGCGGGAATCGCCGATCTCCATCAGCACCTCGACGCGAGCGTCAGTCAGGACGACGTGGCGGCGATCATCGAGGAGTGCAACGAGAACCCCGAGGTCAGCGGGATCCTGCTCCAGCTGCCGGTGCCGGACGGACTGGACGGCGGTGCTCTCACCGAACTCATCAACCCGCTGAAGGACGTCGATGGGCTGACGCCGATCAGCGCCGGTCGGCTCGCGCAGGGCAAGATCGGCCTGCGGCCGTGCACCCCGCTCGGCGTGATTGAACTGCTTGACTCCTACGACGTGCCGCTCGAGGGGGCCGAGGCGGTCGTCGTCGGCCGCTCCGATCTCGTCGGTAAGCCGGTCGCGCAGCTGTTGCTCGAGCGCAACGCCACGGTCACGATCTGCCACTCGCGCACGCGCGACCTGGCCGGCGTGTGCCGCCGCGCCGACGTGCTGATCGCGGCGGTCGGCCGTGCCGAGATGATCGGTGGCGAGCACGTCAAGCCCGGTGCCGCGGTCATCGACGTCGGGATCAACCGGACGGACGCCGGCCTCCGCGGCGATGTCGCGTTCGACGCCGCGGCCGAGCACGCTGGACTCATCACGCCGGTGCCCGGCGGGGTCGGGCCGATGACGATCGCGATGCTGTTGCGCAACACGTTCACCGCGGCGACGCTGCAGCGGACCGCCGCCGGACAGCCGGGCTGAGTCGATGGCGGCTGCGGCCGATCAGCCGGAGGTCGACGGCGCTCACCCGGACGAGCCGCCGGCGCCACCCCCGGCGCCACACCGGATTCATACCGGCGAGATCATCAGCGGGCTGAGTGCGCTGGCGTTGCTGCCGATCATGTTCCTGCTCGAGTGGTACGGGACCGTCGGGCTCCCGCGGTCGCGGCGCTCCGGCATCGAGACGGCGGTGAACGCGTGGCAGGAGCTCACAGTGACCCGGTGGTTGATGCTGCTCGCGGCCCTCGTCGCCCTCGGCTCGGTCATTCTGCACGCGACCCAGAAGTCGCACGGGACGAAGACCGACACGAGTCTCCTGGTCGCTGGAATCGGCGGCGTCACCGCCCTCGTGCTCGGCTACCGAGTGCTGATCAACCTTCCGCATCCGAGTTCGGTCGTCGACATCAAGATCGGCGCATTCCTCGGCCTGCTGGCGGTTCTCGGGATCGCTCTGGGCGGCTATGACTCGATCCTCGAGGAGCGCGCGCGCCGAGGCAAGCAAGTCCATCGGAGAAGTGGCCAGCGTCCCTTGGCTTCCGGCCCCACCCCGCGCTAGGGTGTCGAGGCCCTGCGCACCGGCTCAGGCGCAGGGAGGAGCCAGACGAGATCCATCGAATGATCGATGAGCCTTAATCCGTGTCCAACATTTTGGAGGGGCCAGTGAACCTGGAAAACGTCTCGCGGGAAGACTGGATCGTCGGTGGGTTAGCCCTGCTGCTTGCGATCTGCCTGATCGTGCTGCCGTGGTTCGACATCAGCGTGACGGTGGGGGCATTCTCGGCCTCTGCGTCGTATTCAGCCACGTCGACGCCGGACGGCTGGCTGGGGATCCTCGCGTTCATCGCGGCTCTGGCGATCGTCGCCGATCTGGCGATCGAGCGGCTATCGCCGCAGACCCAGATCCCGGCCATCGGCGGGAGTCGCACGAACACCCGGTTCGTGCTCGCGCTCGTCGTCGCCGCGTTCGTCATTCTGAAGTTCCTGTTCCACATCCACTTCAGTCTGTTCGGCTGGGGCTTCTACGTCGACATCATCCTCACGGCCGCGCTCGTGTGGGTGGCCTACCAGGCCCGGGCCGGGGCGCCGATCGGCTTCCCGAGCGGTGGCGGCATGGGGTCGTCTCGTCGGACACCTCCGCCGAGCGCCGGGACGGGTGCCGGGACGCCCGGAGCGGGTACGCCGCCGAGCGAGCCGCCGGCGGGTGGAGGCTCAACGCCGCCCCCCGCAGCGCGGCCCTGACGCCGCACTGGCAACATACGGAGCCGCATGGAGTTCACTCCGAGCAGGCTCCGAAAAGGTGAATGGATTTTGGGCGCCGGCAGCATTGTGCTGCTGGCGTCCATGTTTTTGCTGAAGTGGTACGGGCTGACGGGGGCGCTGGCGCCGCAGGCGGAGCACCTCGGGTTCCCGACCTCCGTCAACGGCTGGCATGGCCTGACGACGCTGCGGTGGTTCATGCTCGTAACGATCATCCTCAGCCTGGCGCTCGTCTACTTCCAGGCCTCCCGCCGCTCACCGGCGGTGCCGGTCAGCCTCAGCGTGATCGCATCAGTCGTCTCGCTCATCACCCTGATCGCGCTCATCTACCGGGTGCTCATCAACGAGCCCGGCCCCGACAGCCTGATCGATCAGAAGGCCGGCGCGTTCGTCGGACTGATCGCCACCCTCGCGATCGTATGCGGCGGGTACCTGTCGATGCGTGAGGAGGGGGTCCGGGAGGCCGACGGCCCGGGCGAAATCGAGACGATCCCTCTGACCAGCGCGAGCGGCCGGGCCTCGTAGCGACACTAGAATCGACCCGATGCTCGATCGCGATCAGGTGCTTCACGTTGCCCGCCTCGCCCGGCTCGAACTCCCCGAGGAGGAGGTCGAGCGGATGGCGAGTGAGCTCTCGCACGTGCTCGACCACATCGAGAAGATCCGCGAACTCGATCTCGACGGCGTCCCGCCGACCTCGCACGTGATCGACGTCGTCAACGCACTCCGTCACGACGAGCCCGAGCCGTCACTGCCCGCGGAGGTCGCGCTCGCTGCCGCGCCCGAGCCGCTTGAGGGTGGGTTCGGCGTCCCCAGTCCCGGCGCACAGACATGAACTCGGGCGAGCTGATCGAGCTGACCGCCGCTCAGGCGGTGGAGCGCATCCGCGCGGGGGAGGTCAGCGCGGCGGAGCTGTTCGAGGCCTATCGCGAGCGCGCCGCGACGGATGAGCTGAACGCCTACACGTGGGTCGCCGAGTCGGCACCTGACCTCGCTCCGGCCGCGACGGCGCCGCTGGCGGGCGTGCCGCTCGCGGTCAAGGATCTGTTCTGCACCGAGGGTGTCCCGAGCCAGGCCGGGTCACGGATCCTCGAGGGCTACCGGCCGCCGTATACGGCGACCGTGGTCGCCAAGCTCGCGGAGGCGGGCGCGCCGCTGCTCGGCAAGACCAATCAGGACGAGTTCGCGATGGGGTCTTCGAACGAGAACTCCGGCTTCGGCCCGGTGCTCAACCCGTGGGATCACACGCGGGTCCCGGGCGGGTCCTCAGGCGGGAGCGCCGCCGCGGTGGCGGCAGGACTCGCACCGTGGGCGATCGGCACCGATACCGGCGGCTCGATTCGCCAGCCGGCGGCGCTGTGCGGGATCGTCGGGATCAAGCCGACCTACGGCGCGTGCTCGCGCTACGGGATGATCGCGTTCGCGTCCTCGCTCGATCAGGCAGGGCCGCTGACCCGGGACGTGACCGACGCAGCGCTCCTGCTGCGGCACATGGTCGGCCATGACCGCCGGGACTCGACCTCGTTGCCGTTTCCGGAGGCGATCGACTTGCCCCGGGGCGAGGATCTGAGCGGGATCCGCCTCGGTGTGCCGGAGGAACTGACCGGCGAGGGCGGCGGCGTGGAGTCCGGCGTGCGGGAGAGCTTTGAGGCGACGCTCCGTCTCGCCGAGAGCCTGGGCGCGACGATCGAGTCGTGCCGGCTGCCCCACGCGCCGCACGCCCTGTCCGCCTATTACCTGATCGCCCCGGCCGAGGCGTCGGCGAACCTGGCGCGGTTCGACGCGGTCCGCTACGGGCTGCGGGTCGCCGGCGACGAGGACCTCGTGACGATGTACAGCCGCACGCGCGAGGCCGGGTTCGGTGCCGAGGTCAAGCGCCGGATCATGCTCGGCACCTACGCGCTCTCCAGCGGGTACTACGACGCCTACTACGGCACGGCGCAGAAGGTGCGGACGAAGATCGCGGAGGACTTCCGCGCCGCGTTCGAGCGGTTCGACTTCGTGGTGACGCCGACGAGCCCGTGGACCGCGTTTGAGCTTGGCGCCAAGACCGACGATCCGCTCGCCATGTACCTGAACGACTTCTGCACCGTGCCGATGCCGCTCGCCGGCATCCCGGCGATCTCGATTCCGTCGGGACTCAGCGACGGCCTCCCGGTCGGTTTCCAGCTGACCGGCCCGGCGTTCAGCGAGAACCGCCTGCTCGGCGCCGCCTACGCCCTTGAGCACGCCATCGGCTTTGACGGCAGCCCCGCCCGCAGCGGCGCGTCGGCCGCGGAGCGCGCGTCGTCGTGACCGACTACGAGCCCGTCATCGGCCTGGAGATTCACGTCCAGCTGAGCACGCGAACGAAGATGTTCTGCGGCTGCGAGCTGTCGTTCGGCGATCCGCCCAACACGCACACCTGCCCGACGTGCCTCGGCCTCCCGGGCGCTCTGCCGGTCGTCAACGAGAAGGCGGTCGAGTACGGGCTGATGATCGGGATGGCGCTCGGGTGCGAGCTCGCCGAGCGCTCGCTGTTCCACCGCAAGAACTACTTCTATCCCGACCTGCCGAAGGGTTACCAGATCTCGCAGTACGACATCCCGCTGTGCCTCGGTGGCCACCTCGGGGACGTCCGGATCCACCGCGTCCACCTCGAGGAGGATGCCGCCAAGCTCAACCACCTCGGAGCGAGCGGCCGGATCCACAGTGCCGATCGCAGCTGGGTCGACTTCAACCGCGGTGGCACCCCGCTCGTCGAGATCGTCACCGAGCCGGACATCCGCTCGCCCCACCAGGCGCGGGAGTGGCTGACGTTGTTGCGTGGGACGCTCCGGCGGCTCGGAGTCTCGGATGTCGACATGTCTCAGGGGTCGCTGCGCTGCGACGCCAACGTCTCCGTTCGACCCGTCGGAACGACGGAGCTCGGCACGAAGACCGAGCTGAAGAACATGAACTCGTTCGCGTTTCTCCAGCAGGGCGTCGAGGCCGAGATCGAGCGCCAGATCCGGCTGCTCTCAGGCGGTGAGGCAGTCGTCCAGGAGACGCTCCATTTCGACCCGGCGACCAAGCGACTGACGCCCCTGCGCTCCAAGGAGGAGGCACACGACTACCGGTACTTCCCGGAGCCGGACCTCGTGCCGGTCGTGCCGAGCGCGGAGATGCTCGCCGCAGCCCGGGCCGCGATCCCGGAGCTGCCGGCGGACCGGGCCGCCCGGTTCGAAAGCGAGCTCGGGTTGAGTACGCCGCGCGCGACGCAGTTTGCGTTCCGCACCGAGCTCGGCGACTACTTTGAGGCCGCGGTGGGCGCGGCCGGCGGCATCGAGGCGAGCGCGGTCGCCAACTGGATCGAGCAGCTGGTCGAGCGGATCGGCACCGATACCGACCCGGCCACCAGCCAGGTCACGCCGGAGGCGCTGGCGTCACTGGTGACGATGGTCAACGCCAAGCAGGTGAGCCGCGACGCCGCCCGTGAGGTGCTGACCCGCCTCGTCGCCGAGGGTGGGGATCCGCAGACGATCGTCGAGCGGGAGAACCTCGGGGCGCTGAGCGGCGAGGACAACGGCCTCGCCGAAATCGTCGCCCGGGCGCTCGCGTCCGACCCCCGCGCCGCCGAACAGGTCAAGTCCGGCAACATGAAGGCGATCGGGCCGCTCGTCGGCTACGTCATGCGTGAGACAAAGGGTCGCGCGGACGGGGGAGAGGTCACGCGCCTCATCCGCGAGCAGCTCGCTGCCAGCTAGGCGGGGCGGCCGAACGCGTGACCCGCGACGGCCGCTGCGACCGGAAACGCATGAGAGCGGCGAGATCGGCGGGCGCTCACGTGCGTTTCGGCGGCTCAGCCCGCTGCACGTGCGTTTTGGCCATCCCGGCGCCGCTCTCCGCATCCGTGGCACCCCGCCGGGGCGGGACGCTGATCCGGGCTGATCGGGCCGGACTGAGAACTGGAACCGGAACCGGAACGACAAAATCGCTGGTACCGAACCCGGCACCAGCGACTTGTCAGCTCAGATTGCGGCCGTGGCTCAGTCGAGCCGGCGCGAAAGTCGGCGCACGACGACGCCAGCGCCGAGGAGTGTTCCACCGCCGGCGGCGAGAAGCGCCACATCCAGGCCCGTGAACGGAAGCGTTCCGTCCGACGTGGAGGTGGTCGTCGTCGACTGCTGCGGCTCGATCGAGTTACAGGTCTGCGGGTTGTAGGCCTCGCAGGTAGAGCTGGACTCGGCAAGCGCAGTCCCCGGCGCCATCAGAGCGATTCCTGCGGCGATCGTTGCGATCCGTCTCATGTGTCCTCTCGGCTGTTTGCGTGCCCCGGCCCCCAGGCGCGGGAAAGAACGTTTTTAGGTCCCCTGAGCGCGCCAGTCTACATGAATTGGCGTATGTCAACCATATTTCCGGCCAGGGAGCGTTGCAATTGCAACCGCGCATCAGGTTTGTGCGGACAGGCTACGGAATGCCTCGGCCGGAGTCATGGGATGGTCCGTGCTGACGCGGGTGAGCGCGTCGGTGATCACCGGCTGCTGCTTGTTGAGGGCCGCGGCGACGCGCAGATACTGCCGGGCGGCAACGTTGTCGCCGAGGGCCGAGGCGGCGAGGCCCTTGCCGAACCACGCGAACCAGCCCTGAGGTTCGTGCGAGATGGTCTGCGCGAACCGCTCCTCGGCGAGCTGCGGTCGGCCGCCGGCGAGGGCGATGATGCCGGCGAGCCGGGTCGGATCGGGGCTCAGCGGATTGAGGTCGTGGGCCTTCGAGAGGTCCGAGAGCGCGGCGCCGGGATTGCGGTTGCGGACGTCAGTGGCGATCGACGTGTAGCGGACGGACAGGTACGGGAACGCGAGCACGGCGGTCGCGGCGAGCAGCGCGACGACACCGAGGAGCGCGAGCACGATCCGGACGCCGACGGGCGTGCGCCGGGCTGGGCGCGCCGCGGCAACCGGCTCGGGGCTGGCTCCGCGCCGGGACCGGGGTCCGCACCGGGGTCAGGCTCGGCACGTGGGACTCCGCACCGGCCTCCGGCTCCGCACCGGCTTCCGGATCCGCACCCACCTCCGGCTCCGCAACCGGATCCGGCTCGGGGTGAGGCTCGACGTCGGACTCCGGGCTGCCGCGCGGCGGCGGTGTGTGCCTCCGGCTCGGGTCAGAGCGCGGGATCTCGGCGGCGACCGCAGGCTGCGCCCAGATCGGTGGGATCGTCTAGCTGGCGGTCGCGCGTCGGTGTCGGCTCATCGGCCGCCGTAGCTGTCGCGCCGGCCTCCGCACTCGGCGCTGAGCAGCGGGCACGGCCGCCGGAGCCACGGCCGTGGGCTCATCGCGCCTGCGGCCGAGCCCCGCGGCCATCCCGAGGAACGCGAACGCGGGTCCGGACAACGCCGGCACCTCCCAGAACCAGTCGACCGATCCGTGGACGAGCCACGGCAGCAGCGGCAGTATCCCGCCGGCGGCCGCCGCCGCCAGCAGCGGTTTGCCGCGGCCGCGTCGGATCGCCAGCGCCGCGGCGACGACGGCGGCGATCAGGAAGACGAAGAACAGGACGAAACCGACGATTCCGGTGTGCGCGAGCAGGCGGAACTCCAGGCTGTGGGTCCAGCGCGGCTCCTCGCCGGTGTGGCGGCGGGTGATGTAGTAGTCGGCGAAGTTGTCCTGGCCGAGGCCGCCGACAGGGTGGGCCTTGACGGCGTGGACGGCCACTCGCCAGAAGTCGTAGCGGCCCGACCCGACAGAGAAGAAATGTGTCGTCGTCGACGGACGCGTAGTCGATGTGGACGAATCCATGCCACTGCCGCTTGACGAACGACACCGGGTCGCCGTGGGTGGTGACGAGCACGCCGGCGAGGCCGAACGCGATCACCGCGACGGTGACCACAACTCCGATGCCTCGGGTCGCGCGGCGCGAGATACGCGGCACCTTGCGCAGATCCTCGGCCCACGCGAACAGCGTCCACACGACGAACACCCCGGCGCACAGCAGCAGCGAGATGCGCCCGGCGTTTCGCGACGCAGCTCGCAGACTCGCGCCGGTGCTGCCCTCGAACGACGTGAAGCAGGCTGTGCACGGGCAGCAGCGCGGCCAGCGTGGGGAGGATCGCCGCGAGGATGACCCGCAGCCGGTCCGGGACGATCACGATGAAGAGGATGAGCACGATCGGGAGCGTGAACAGCCATCCCCGGCTCTGGCCCATTACGCACAGCTGCAGCGAGGCGGCGGCGAACGCGAGAAGGAGACCGCGGAGGAGCCCGGGAAGCTCGCGACGGGAGCCGAGGAACACGCCGAGCAGCGCCTCGGTCATAAACATCGCGGTCGTCGAATTGAAGTAGCCGGTTGGGCCGGCGAGCCGGCCGTCAATCACGAGGCCGCCCAGGTGGCGGGCCAAGGCGAGTCGGAACATCGTGACGACCGCGATAACGCCGATCCCGATCGCGTACACGATGAGCGTGGTCAGGGCCGTCTCGGCGGTCCAGGGAAGCACGAGGAAGAGCGCGAACAGCATCCCGTAGAGCAGGGTGCGGTTGCTGCCCTCCAGCGCCCAGGCTGGTACTTGGGACCACGTGATCGACAGGTATGACCACGCGAGATACGCGGCAAGCGCGCCGAGCGCGATCAATGCGGAGCGCAGCAGTCGGGCCCTCGGTCCCACGCGCAGCGTGAGCACCGCGGTGAGGAGCGCAAGCGTGACGAGCGCGCCCCAGTACCACGTGTCAGCGTCGTAGCCGCCATCGTGGGCAGCCCAGACGAGCATGAGCGCCACCGATGCGAGCCCCGGCAAGGCTGCCGATAGGTGCGGCCGCACCCGCACCCTCACCGAAGTTCCGAGCACTCCCAGGAATCATTTCAGATCAGTCCGACGCAGCCCGTACCTTGTGGACCGACGCTCGCCCGCTCCGGCACCCGCTCGAAACGGACCATCCCATGACACGGTCAATCCGTCCAACCGCCTCGCGCGCAACGCGGCATTCGCTGCGACCCATGGCATAGTACGCGCATGGCAGCCTCAGGATCTGGCCAGTCGTATGGGCGACGTCACTCCAGCTCGGAGGGTCAGAGCATGCTTCGTTACTACCGGATTCTCGTCGCGCGAATCTGGTTGATCGTCGGCTGCATGATCCTGGGCGGTGCCGCCGCAGTCGTGTACGTGAAGCTCGCTCCGAAGGAGTACCAGGCTCAAGCCGTGCTTCAGGTTCAGCCCTCCTCCCCGAATGACGCGGTGCTTTCCACGCTCCCGGTCCTCCACCAGACTGGGAACCCAACGGGTGATGTGCTGACCGCGGCGAGCCTGGTCACGACTCAGCCGGTGGCCAGTGCCGTTGTCCGCCAGCTACATCTCAAGGAGTCTCCTGAGGACGCTCTCGCGGCCATACAAGCAAGTCCAATAGGCCAAGCTGGCCTCGTCGCCGTCCAGGCGACGGCGTCGTCGCCAAAGTTGGCCCAGCAGCTCGCGAACGCGTTCGTGCACCAGACGGTCGCGCTGAGGACCGCATCGATGCATTCGGCCATCGCGGCCTCGCTCCCGACCCTGAGATCGCAGCTCGCTGCGATCTCGCCATCGCAGCGCTTCGGTCCTGGAACGCTTGGCCAACAGCTGGACCAGTTGGAGCAGCTCCTCCGCCAGAACGATCCCACGCTCTCCAGCGCGGCGACCGCCAGCCTGCCAACCAGTCCGTCTTCGCCGAAAACAAAGCTGACCATTGCAGCCGGGCTGTTCGCCGGGTTGCTGCTCGGCATCGGTGCCGCGTTCGCACTTCACGCGCTTGATCCACGTCTGCGGCGCGAAGAGCAGCTTCGCGAGCTGTTCAGGGCACCGATCCTCGCCAGGATCCCGCGCGAGCGCAAGCGCCAGAACAGACTTCCGATGCTTCCAGGGGAGCTATCGATTGGTGCGCTCGAGGGCTACCGGACGTTGCGCACGCTTCTCGCAACACGTGCCAGCGGCGGTTCGCGAGCGATCCTCGTGACTGGATCGTCGCCGGCAGAGGGAAAGACGACGACGGCGATCAACCTCGCTCTCGCGCTTGCGCAGGGCGGGGCTCGTGTCATCTTGATCGAGGCTGACCTCCGCCGACCGACGATTGGCGACACACTGGGTCTGGCTCCCGAGTGGGGCACCGAACACGTGCTCATCGGTGAGGTGAAGCTCGGCGAAGCGCTGACCTTGACAAAAATCGGAGGCAAGCCCCTGCGGGTTCTCGCGGTCTGTAAGCCAGACGCCGCACTCGCCGACCGCCTGTCATACATGATCGCCGACAGCCTGATCAACAGCGCCAAGGAGCTCGCCGAATTCGTAGTCATCGACTCGCCCCCGCTCACGGCGGTCGTCGACGCCATGCCGTTGGCGCGCCTTGCCGACGACGTGCTCGTCACAGCTCGGATCGGTGTCTCAAGACTCAGCGACCTCTCTGACCTGAACGACATGCTCCGCGAGCAGGGCAGCGAACCAACTGGCCTCGTGCTCGTCGGCGAGGCGACGACCCGCCAGGGCGGGTATTACTACGAGAGCACCAGCCCCAACCCCCCCGCGGGTCTCCAGCGGGGCATTGAGCTTCGCCCGGCAGTCGCGGACAGTGTTGGCACGCAATCCGAGTGAATGAGCTTCGTTGCTCGCACTGGGGTAAGCCCATGGGCACTGCTGGTCCTGGCTCTGGGATGCATCGGAGTCGGTTTCTTATCCGGCATCAATCCTGAGTACGGCCTGCTGGCCGCTGGCGGCACGATGTTCGCGGCGGTTGTGGTCATGGACCTGACCGTCGGCTTTGTCCTGTTCACCGCACTGTCCTTCCTTGACCTCTTGAACGTGAGCGGCTCGTTCAGCGGGACAAAGCTGATTGGCCTGATGCTGTTTGTCTCCTATCTCGCGCGGATTTCCACGCGGCGGGTCGCAGACGCCTCGTCGTTTGTGAGGGACAACCCGGGCCTCGTCGTTGCGATGGTCGCGCTCCTGAGCTGGTCTCTTCTCAGCTTCACGTGGGCGCAGAGTCCCAGCACAGCGCTTGGAGGGACCGGTCGCTTCGCGCTCAACATGCTCCTCATCCCAATTGCCTACGCTGCCCTGCGGGAGCGACAGCATGTGCTGTGGGTGGTGGTCGCGTTTACGGTCGGGGCCGTGTTTTCGGCCGTCTTTGGGTTCCTCAATCCGAGTACCTCGTCGATCGCCGGATTCGGGAGCCGCGCGACCGGTTCGGTCGGGGATCCGAACGCTCAAGCCGCCGTTCTCGTCGCATCGATCCCTCTCCTGATCGCCTTGCTGGGTGTGTACAGAGGCTCGGCACGGGCGCGGATCGCTGTGCTGACGAGTTTGGTGATCGTCGTCGTTGGCCTTATCCAGACCCAATCACGGGGGGGGTTCGTCTCACTGGGTGTGATGATGCTTGCTGCGGTGCTCGTTGGCGGAAGATGGCGGAAAAGGGTCGCTGTTCTTCTCGTGCTTGGAGCGGCGGCGACATTTGCTTACTACTCATTGGTCGTACCACCCGAATCGCGCCAGCGAGTGAGCAGCACCGACACATCCGGACGGACCACGCTCTGGACCGTTGCCCTCCGTGTGTTTGATGCTCATCCGCTACGCGGCGTCGGAACCGACAACTTCATCCTCGTGGAAGGCCAATACGTCAATGAGCCAGGGGCCGTGACGGCGTTTTACGTGGTGGACTCACCGAAAGTGGCACACAATGCCTATCTGGAGGTGCTGGTCGATCTCGGTATCCCAGGACTACTCGCGTTCGTCGCCATATTGGTGTGCGCGGGCGGAGCGACGGTGCGCGCTGTGCGGCTGTTCAGCCTGTCTGGAGACGAGGAGATGGAGCTGGTCTCACGTGCGCTCGTCCTGACGATCGTGGCCGTGAGTACCTCCGAGTTCTTCATCTCCGCACAGTACGGGAGATACCTCTGGCTTCCGCTGTCGCTTGGTCCGGTGCTGCTGGGAATGGCCCGGCGCGCCCAGGCACCGACCCCTGACGTGGTTCGGCTCGAGCCCGCCGCGGCGGCCGCTTGACAACATGCGCTCACCGTGCGCCTAGCCGTCTATTGCGACTACTCATACCGGGTCGAAGCCGGGCACGTATCGGCTGAGCTGCCCTTTGCCCTGTTCCTGCAGGGCCTTGCTCCACACTGCGAACGATTGGTCTTGACTGGACGGCTCGACCCATCGCCAGGACGCTACCCCTACGCGATCGACGGTGTCACGTACGTCCCGCAGCCGTATTACGAGAGTGGAGCGCACCTCCGCGAGGTGGTCAAAGCGGTCCCTGCGAGTGCCAGGCGATTCTGGGCGATGCTTGACGACATCGACGTCGTTTGGATCCTCGGTCCGAATCCGCCTCAAGCGCTCGTGTTCGCGTTTCTCTCGCTGCTACGTCGCCGCCGGTTGGTGCTCGGCGTGCGCCAGTTGCTGCCTGAGTTGATCCGTCACCGACATCCAGGAAAGCCGGCAGTGTTGCTTGCGGCCAAGCTGCTTGAGTCAGCGTTCCGGCTACTCGCCCGTTTCGTACCGGTGGTCGTCGTCGGACCTGACCTGGCACGCCGCTATCAACGTGCGCGAGACGTGCATGTCCTCTATGTGTCGTTGCTGCGCGAGGCTGACATCGTCGATGCCACAACCGCGGACCGGAACTACGATGGCGCGCAGCTGCGTCTGCTGAGCGTCGGACGTCTTGACCCGGAGAAGAACCCGTTGTTGCTGGCTGAGGTGCTGGAGCGGTTGCGCCGACGCGACGCCCGCTGGCGGCTCGACGTTTGCGGCGATGGGTCGCTCGCGGCCGACCTCGAGGAGAGACTACAGCAGCTTGGGGTGGCGGATGCCGCGTCCTTACATGGGTACGTTCCTGTCGACGGCGGTCTGTGGGATCTGTACCGCCGCAGCCACGCGCTCCTCCATATCTCGTTGACGGAAGGCGTGCCCCAAGTGCTCTTTGAGGCCTTCGCTGTCCGCCTACCCGTCGTCGCAACCGCGGTTGGCGGCGTTCCCGACTTCGTGGGCGATGCCGGCTGGCTGATTGCGCCAAACGATCCTGACGCCGCAGCCGACGCATTGCTTGAACTCACTTGCAACAGCAAGCTTCGTCTGGCGCGGGTAATCCAGGCCATGAACGTGGTACGCAATCACACGTTGGAGAAGGAGTGTGCCCGCCTCGCCGCGTTCCTGCGAAACGACGAACAGGGGGAATCAGTCCCGAAGGCTGCCTTCAGACGGTTCGGGCGTCTGCGTCGAACCACGTCGAGGTAGCGGGAGACCGTAGCGGCACACTCCGAGAATGAACCCGGCGCCGTGAGCGAAGTGCATGACGGCGAGCGCGAACGGCACGAGCAACGCGTCGCCATTGCGCTCACTCACACAAGACCTGGCCGCGACTGAGGCGAGTGTCGCCACATAGGCGCCGAGTCCAAGTCGTGCTGCCGGCCGGATACGGCGGGGGCCGAACGCGGCGAACGCGGTGTCGAGGACGAGTCCGGGGGGAAGGAGATGTGAACGCCTTAAGGTGTGCGGATGCCGGGCGGCGGTCTTCGCTCGGTACACGCCGTAGTCGAGATACTGACGCCACAGTCCGGAGAACGTCCCCCGAGGGGTATATGCGGCACCCATTGCAGGGAGACAGATCAGGTGCTCACCGCGGGCGAGAAACCTGCCGGCCATCTCGGAGTCAGAATTGCGTGGCCAGCTCTCATCCCAGCCGCGGTACTCAAGTACCGTGGCGCGCTCCCAAACTCCAGCGAAGACCCCTGAGTCGAGCGTGATCTCATCGGCTTCGCGATTGCCCTCGACGCCCCATTTCCGCGATCCTCCACGGCCGAGTGGGGTGCGCAGAGCGAGTGCGACCGCTCGCGACACTGCGTTGTCACCCTTCGGAATCTGGGGGCCGCTGACCCATCTCGTCCCGCCTCGCTGCAGGCGCTCGACGCCGAGCGCGAGGTAGTCCGCGGGGTATTCGGTATGGGCATCCATCCGTGCGACCCACCGACCCCTTGCGTGGCGGAGAGCGACATTGAGGCCGCTTGACACGCTCCGGTTGGGATTGTCGAAGATGCGGATTCGCGGGTCGCGCTCGGCCAGCGAGTCAAGGATCTCGCGGGTTCGGTCGCTTGAGCCACCGTCAGCGAACAGAAACTCAATCACTCCGGGAAAGCGCTGACCGCACATTGCCGCGACGGTTCGCTCGATGTGGCTTTCCTCATTGAGCACCGGGACAAGGACCGAGCAATCGACCTGGTCGGCCGGGGCGGTCGCAGCGCGGTCGGCCGAGACGCCTTCATTCTGGCTGGGATCAGTGTCCATGATCGACAACCTAGCTGAAGACCCAGGCGAACGACCGTCGATAAGATGGCCCAATGTGCGGCATCGCCGGCCTTGCTGGGTCAGTGGCCGGTCGCAGTGGCCTGCTCGACCGGATGTCAATGGCCCTGATTCACCGAGGTCCCGACGAGGCGGGAGCGTTTACGGACGAACACGTGGAACTGGCAATCCGCAGGCTCTCGATCATCGATGTGGCCGGGGGTCGTCAGCCCTATCGAAACGAGAGGGGCACGATTCATGTGGTGTTCAACGGCGAGATTTACGGCCACCTCGCACTCCGCGATCTGCTCCAGCGCGCCGGGCACACGTTCGAATCCCACGCCGATGGTGAGGTCATTGCCCACGCCTACGAGCAGTTCGGGGCGCGGTTCATAGAGCAGCTCGATGGCATGTTTGCCTTTGCGTTGTGGGATTCGGTCGAGCACAGGCTCGTGCTGGCGCGCGACCGTCTCGGGAAGAAGCCGCTGTACGTGGCCCACTACCCCGATGGGTCGCTGGCGTTCGCCTCGGAGCTGGCGGCGCTCCTGCTGGACGAACGCATCAAACGAGACGTCGACCTCGATGCTCTCGGCGAGTATCTCCAATACGGCTACGTGCCGTCGCCGCGATCGATCCTCCAGGGAGTCACGAAGCTGGAACCGGGCACGTCAATCACGTGGCGGCCGACTGGCGAAGTTGAGCGGAGTCGATACTGGTCACTCGACTTCGAGCCAAAGCATCGAATCGCATACCGTGACGCGCTGGACGAGTTCGAGGAACGCGCGCGGCTCTCGGTGAAGGCGAGGCTCATGTCCGACGTTCCACTCGGTGTGTTCCTGAGTGGTGGGGTTGATTCCAGCTTTGTGCTCTCTCAGATGCTGGCTGCCGGTGCGTCGACGGTGGAGACGTTCTCGATCGGCTTCCCGGACAGCCGTTACGACGAGCGTGCCGCCGCGCGGGCGATTGCCGATCATTTCGGGACGGTCCATCACGACGCGGTGATGGACACCAGTCACCTCGTCGATTTGTTGCCGATGATGGTGCACCACTACGGCGAACCGTTCGCTGACTCGTCTGCGGTGCCAAGCTTCTTCCTGGCGCGGATGGCCCGTGAGCGGATCACGGTTGCGCTGACTGGAGAGGGAGGAGACGAACTCTTCGGAGGTTACTATCGTCACCAGGCCGCGCGGTTTGCCGCACACCTCGACCGGCTGCCGTCAGGCGTCCGTCGTGCTGCGGGCGCGAGCGCCGGCAGACTTGGGAATGAACTGGCGCACCCGATGTCGACGCGCCACAAGCTGTTTCGCTTCCTGCGCTCTGTGTCACTCGAGCCAGGAGAACGGTATGCAGAATGGACGGCCGTGATGAGCGCGCAGGAGCGGGCGGCCGTCTCACCTGAGTTGTGCACGTCCGCACCCTTCACCCCGCCTGGCCGAGTTGCGGACCCGTTCGACCGGGCGTTGTCGGTCGACACGGCGCGCTCGCTCCCTGATCAGCTTCTGTTCAAGATGGACATCGCGACCATGGCAAGCTCCCTGGAGGCGCGGGCACCGCTGCTCGACTTCCGGCTCGTTGAGTGGACTGCTCGCCTGCCTCGCAGCTTCAAACAGCGGGGCACCGAGCGCAAGCGACTGATCGCAGACGCGCTGGCGCGACATCTGCCTCCGGAGATGTTCAAGGGCCGGAAGATGGGCTTCACGGCACCGATCGCCGGCTGGCTGCGTAACGAGCTGGCGGAGCTGACGTCCGACACCTTGCTGAGCGACGCCAGCCGGCATCGAGGGATCGTCGACGCCAAGTCCGTCGAGCGCTTGATCCGCAAGCACGGCGAGGGTGAGGACCACACCCGGGGGCTATGGGCACTGCTGATGTTGGAGCTGTGGTACCAGGAGTTCGTCGATCGGGCTGTGCTCCGCGAGACCGCGGTCTGAGCACGATGGCGAACACCGCAGACGGTCGTCCCTTCTTCAGCGTGCTCATAAGCGCCTACAACCGGGCCGATGAGCTCATGCGCTGTGTGGGCAGTTGCGTGCAGCAGACCTTTCCGGACTTCGAGATCGTTGTCGTTGACGATGCCTCGACCGATGACACCGAGGCGAGGCTGTCGACGCTCGTCGAACCCCGCCTGCGGCTCGTGCGCCATGAACGCAACCGTGGGATTTCCGCGGCGCGAGCCACGGGGGTCAGCAGCGCCCACGGCGAATGGCTCATTGTCCTCGACTCAGATTGGGAGCTCGTTCCGTCCGCGCTCGCTCGCCTGCAGACCCTGATCGACGAGCTCCCGCCGGATGTGAAGATCATTCGCATCCGCATCGAGTGGGACGACGGCGAGGTGAGTCCGGGCATCATGCCGGAGGGGATCACGGACTATTGTGGCCGGCTGCTTTGGCTGGAGGCGCTGGCGGTGTCTGGGGCTGGTTCAGACGCTGGCCACTGCATGCATCGCTCGGTGTTTGAGTCCGCCAACTATTTCACCCATCGCCGAGGCGCGATGGAGACCCTCTGGGAGCTGAACCTCGCCCGCCGGGAGCGGAGCCTGTGGGTCCCCGACATCCTGATCCACCAACACGCTGACGCTGCCAACAGCTATACCCGCGATGCCAGCGCGCGTCGGCTCGTGCCCCGGCTGTTGCGCGAGGCTCCAGACCAGCTTTGGATGGCGGAGACGATGCTCGCGGAGCACGGTGTCGAGCTCGCGCGATGGGCGCCCCATTACCGGAGCTGGATCATGGAGTCTGCGGCGCTCGAAGCATTCCTCTGCGGTCAGCGTCTGACCGGGCTCCGGCATGCCTGGGCTGCCGTGCGTGCCGGCGGCGCGCGCCGCCGAATGGTTGGCGCAGTTCTGTTCGGGCTCCTCGGTCCGCGGCCGCTTGCCTGGGCGAAGACCGCCGGTCGACGGTCGCGCACGTGGCGGGACGTCCTCCGGCGCGACGGGGCCTGATCCGTTGGCCCGCAGAATTGGGCGTCGGCAACGGAGCCGTCAGGAGAACCCAGGACCGGCGGGCGACGATCACGGTGCCGATCTCGCTGATCCCGGAGCATTTCGCAACACCCTGCTGCAACTGGCCAACCAGGTCGGGTCAGGGCTCTTCACAGCTGGTCTCACGCTCTACCTGGTCCGAGCTCTCGGTGCGTCGGGCTACGGGTTGTATGCGCTCGCGGTGAGCATCGCCGGCTTGCTCGCGCTGCCAGCGGGGTTCGGCCTACCGATGTCCATCGGCCGGTTCCTCGCCGATCATCGAGTTGACCGCGACCAGCTGCGAGCGATCCTCGCATTGGGCTTGAGGCTTCAGGTCCCGCTCGCCGCGGCGGTCAGCATCGGGTTGTTCGTGGCGGCTGAACCACTGGCTCACGCCTACCACGATCCCGGTCTGACATGGCCGCTCCGCTGGGCAGCACTGGCGATCATCGGCCAGACGCTGTTCGGGTTTCTCAGCTACGCGTGCATGTCAATTCGTCGGGTTGCGGTCGGCCTCTACATGGGGATCATCGAGAGTGCGACGGAGACTCTCAGCAGCGTGGCACTCGTGCTCGCGGGGGCGGGCGCGGCGGGCGCGACGCTCGGCAAGGCCATTGGCTACGGTGTGGCGTCGGCCGCGGGTTTCTACCTGACGCTGCGCCTGCTCGGCGGCTTGCGTCGACGTGCCGCGGTGCGCCCGAACGTGGGCACGCGGGCTGTCATCTCGTACGCGGGTGCGACGTTCATCGTCGACGTCGGCATCAGTGCGATCTCCCAGGTGGACATCCTCCTGATCGGAGCGCTGCTGAGCTCGGCGGCGGTCGGTAGCTTCAGTGCGGTGGTCCGCATGCTGGCGGTCCTCAGCTATCTCGGGGTCGCGGTCGCGGGAGGTGTTGCGCCGCGGTTGTCCCTCGGCGGCGGCGCGCCCGACGCCCGAGCCTTTGGTCAGGGCATCCGCTACCTGCTCATTTTGCAAGGGCTGGTGATCGCGCCGATGGTCGTCTGGGCGAAACCGATCATCGATCTTCTGCTTGGCCCCGGCTATGGGCGTTCGGTTGCGATCCTGCAGGTGTTGACTTTAGGCGCGTTGTGGCGGCGCCCGCGGCATTGCTGTCGCTGTCGGTGACGTATCTCGGCGAGGCGCGTCGCCGGGTCCGCATTCTCCTGTGGACGCTCCTGCTCGGCATCGTCGTGACCTACGTTCTGATTCGGACCGTTGGTCTGGTCGGCGCCGCGATCGGGGACGACATCGTCGAGATCGTCTACATGTCGGCCAATCTGTGGATTTGCACTCGCATGATCGCGGTGGATTTACGCCGACTCGCGTGGTGCGTC
This sequence comes from uncultured Solirubrobacterales bacterium, assembly GCA_963850335.1. Taxonomy (GTDB): domain Bacteria; phylum Actinomycetota; class Thermoleophilia; order Solirubrobacterales; family Solirubrobacteraceae; genus Palsa-465. The sequence continues at coordinate 146,048 of CAWKKY010000012.1, forward strand.
GTCCGTACGCTGCTGGCGGCGGCTGCGATGTCGGTTCCGCTGTTTCTGCTCGGCGCGGCCACCTGAGTGTCGTTCAGTGGGTCGTGGGGTTGCTGGCCGGCGGAGTCGCATTCGTCGCGACGTTGCTTCTCACGAGGGAGGTTCCGATCGGCGAACTGCGATCGGTGGGCGTACGACTGTTGCGCGAGGTGCGGCCACAGTCCGGCTCGGTGTTATCGGCTGAGGAGGATGGCGTCGTTGGGGGGGATGGTGGTTGAGCCGGGGGTGAAGGTTGTGCCAGTGGGGTAGATGGTGCCGCCGGTTTGGATGTCGCCGCCGGTGGTGGTGATTTGGTGAGTGTATGGTTGGGTGAGCCAGTTGCTCTGGGTGGTGGCGGGGGTGTTGGTGGTGTTGATGATGGTGGCGCAGGGGCCGATGGGGGCGCCTTGGTTGTAGCAGGCGGCGAATTCGCGTCGGTAGATGTTGGGGGCGACTTGGAGGTTGTTGTGGCCGCCGGTGGTGCAGATGGCGCCGTGTCCGGTGAGGCAGTCGGTGCCGGTGGGGGTGCTCATGGTTTGGATGGGGTTGGTGGGGACGATTCCTTCTTCGGGCCAGATCGCGAGGTTCGAGCTGTTGGTCTCGAGGTTTGACCAGCTGACGGTGTGTCCGGGGCTGTAGCCGAGGAGGACGGTGGCGGCTTGGACGCGGCGGGCTTGGGGGGATCCTGAGGGGTCGTAGGAGAGCAGTACGACGAAGTCGTTGCTGGTTTGGTTGACGTGGGCCATTTCGTCGAGCAGGGTGCTGTAGTAGCTGACGAGGGTTCCGTTGGCGATCGGTGAGCCTTCGGTGAGGACGCCTTTGACGCCGGTGCTGTCGTTGAGCATTGGGAACGGGGTGGCGAGGTTGTTGTTGGGGCTCAGTCCGTTATCGATCTGCAGGAACGGTTGTCCGTTTGTGTGGGTCATCGCGGCGGCCATTTCGGCGTGCGCGGCCTGCAGCTGGGGGTCGGTGCCGAGTTCCTGGCTGGTGGAGTAGCCGCTGCCCCAGGTGAGGTTGCTGAGGCTTGCGGATGTGTCGTCCATCATGAGCGCGTCGTAGGCGTTGTAGTTGGTGCGTACGTAGTTTTGAAACCAGGATTCGACGGCCGGGTTTGATTGGTTGAGGATGTTGCCGCCGCCGTAGGCGGAGCTGCTCAGTCGGTGCGCGGAGTCGGTGTAGCCGGGCTGGTGTAGCCACCAGTTCTCCTGGGCGGCTTTCGCGACGGGGAGGCTGCCTTGCGCGTAGATCCAGTTCGCGTCGAGGTATTGGATCGCTGTGCAGTAGGTCACGCCGTTGGCGTGGCAATCGCTGAGCACCTTGGTGGAGTCGTTGCTGCAGTTGCTCTCCGCGTAGCTGACCCATTGATGGACCAGTGCGGCGGACGCGCCCGTGCCCTGGCCGCCACCACACGCATCGTCGTACGCCCACGTCGCCACATGCGACGGCACGCTCACCCGAGCGTGGACGGATCGAGCTGCAGGCACCACGTGTACCGCAAGACGCTGTGCGATCCGGGCGATGGGCAGCGTCTGGCGCAGCCGGGGCGGTCGACGACCGCTATGGCTGGTTGCAACGATCCGCAGGGAGTACGAACCGAGGCGAGTGCGCGACGCCGTGGTGATGGTCATCCGCGAGACACGACCGGGCTTGGCTGCTGCTGGCCTGAACGTCGCCGTCGTCCCGGAAGGGAGGCCGGTGGCCCGGAACGAGACCGACCTCGCCGAACCGCTCGTGACGATGTTGCGGATCACGGAGGTTGACGACCCGCCCTGGCGCACCAGAAGCGTCCGAGGCGCGGGACGGATCACGAGGCTGATCGTGGCACGCAGATGGGCACCGCTTTGGTTGCGCTGGGCTGAGAGACCCATTTCCGGGAGTGCCAGCGTCGTGACGAGCACCGCGATTGCGATGCTCCGATGCGCCGCCCGGAGCCGACGCAGCGAGCGTCCAGACCCGAACTGGACGGGCCCGCCGCGATCGTCGGCGAGGGGGCGTCGGCTCGATGTGCACATACCATCTGGATCGACGGATGCGCGGGCGTGCGTGCGACGGGAGCGCTCACATTAGGACGTCTGTCCAGCCGCGGTCCAGACGATTTCCGACGCACGTCTCAGCCGTATGTGCACTCGGGACCGACGTTTGTCGACTGGCGGTTTGCAACGAGAGCGCGGAGCGGACGCCGTCGGCCTGATTCGGCCATCATGCCCCATGATCGCTTCCGCGGCCGATCTCCGAACGCTCGAGCCCATCAGCCTAGGCCCCTCCGAGATCGTCCACGCCTTCGTGTCGGTGACCGGCGAACCATCCGCGCTCGACGAGGCGCTGCTCGACGACGAGGAGCGCGCGCGATCGACGCGCTTTGTCCGTCCGTCCGACCGTCGCCGCTTCGTTCTCGCCCACGCGGCGCTGCGGCTATTGCTCGCCCGGTGTCTCGATCTCCCGCCCGACGCGGTCCGCTACAAGATCGGTGTCCACGGCAAGCCGCGACTCGGGCGAGGGCTCCCGCCGCTGGAGTTCAACATGTCACATTCGGGGGGGCTCGCCATGCTGGCGGTCAGCCAGGGCGGATCGGTCGGAGTGGACGTCGAGTACGTGCGCCAAGTGCCCGACGCCCTGAGCATCGCCGACATGCACTTTTCGACGCCAGAGCGGAATGCACTCCGGGCCTTGCCGCCGGCTGAGTTGCGCGATGCGTTTCTTCGCTGCTGGACGCGCAAGGAGGCAGTGATCAAGGCGTCCGGGCAAGGGCTGAACCTCCCTCTCGACAGCTTCGATGTCGTCGTCGACCCAGGCGCGACATCAGCACTCCCTCGGTTCCACGGCGCGCGTGGCGATACCGCCCGTTGGTCGCTGCGAGATCTCGCGGCGCCGCCGGGCTACGTGGCCGCTGGAGCCTGTGCCGGTCCACTCGGCGCGTCGTCGCCACCGTGGCGGGAGCTTTCGAACGATGTGCCGAAGCGCACGAAACCGAGCCGATGATGAGCACGGCCATACAAGACGACGACGGGCGGCCGATTATCATCCCGAGATGGCGACTCGTGTGGAACGGATGCCACCACCGCTCTGGAATGAATCATGATGAGACAGGGACAAATGCTTGAAACGATGGTGTTGAGCTCATGAGTTGGCAGGCCGCCGGTCGTGACCTCCGCTGTGCGGGTCTCGCACGATGACTCAAGCGGCTGGGGCGCGCGTCGTCGATTCGTATGAGCTGTCCCCCATGCAAGAGGGGATGGTGTTCCACGGCCTGCTCGGAGAAGGAACGGGTGTCGACGTTGAGCAGATCGTTTGTTCAATCCGTGGCGCTTTCGACGAGCAGACGTTCCTGGCCGCTTTCAACGAAGTTGTGGCCTGGCACGCGATCCTACGAACCCGGTTCAACTACGAGAGTGTCGACCGCCCCTCTCAGGAAGTGATTGAGGCGGTGCAGGTACCCGTCGAACGAATCGATCGCAGCCAGGTCGGGCCGGACAACTCCGCTGGACTTGAGGAGGTCCTTCGCGTCGACCGTGCGCGTGGCATCGATCTTCGGCACGCCCCATGCATGCGCCTGCTCATCATCGACTGCGGGCGTTCCGAACATCGCGTCGTCTGGACGTTTCACCACGCGCTGCTCGACGGACGATCGTTCGCCCTCGTGCTGCGCGACGTATTTGCATGCTACGACGCGGCAACCGCGGAGCAACGGGTGGCCCCGCGGGTGGCACCGCGTGCGTACCGCGAGTACATCGAGTTCCTCCGTCGGCTCGATCTCGCGGCGGCGGAGTCATACTGGCGCGTCCGGCTCGCCGGTTTCACCGCGCCAACGCCTATCGCCATCGACAGCACGGCAACTGACGAGCAACGGAGCACCGATGTCCAGGGGGTGACCGAGCAGCGGCTCCCGCGTGAGCAGACGACGGCGCTGCGCGAGTTCGCCGCATCGCAGGGCGTGACCCTCAACACGTTGCTGCAGTCGGCTTGGGCCGTCCTGCTGCATCGGTACAGCGGTGAGACCGATGTGGTCTTCGGCGCCACCCGCGCCTGCCGTCGCTCCGCGTTCCCCGATGCCGACGAGATGGTTGGGTTGTTTATCAACACCCTCCCGCTGCGCGTGAGGGTTGATCCCGAGGCTCGTCTCGACCAGCTGCTGGGGGCCGTCCGAGCGCAGCAGGTCGAGCTCAGGGAATTCGAGCACACCCCACTGCCGAGCGTTCAGCGTTGGAGCGACGTCCCCCCCGGACAGCCACTGTTCGAGACGATCCTCGTGTATGAGGATCGCACCCTTGACAGTACGTTGCGGACGCTCGATCCCGACGGCTCACGCATGGGATTCGCTTACCACGGCCAGACCAACTTCCCGCTCGCACTGGTCGCCTACGGCGACGACGAGATGCTGGTGCGCATCGAAAACGACCGGCGCCGCGTCGGGGATGCTCCGGCCTCGCGCATGTTGAGTCAGCTCGTGACGCTGCTCACCGCGATGCCGGCTCACAAGGGGCGCAAGCTTCACGAACTGCGGCTCCTGTCCGAAACTGAGCGGGTCGCGTTGGGCTCTGGCGGTGGGGTGGATGTGCCGTTGGGTGGGTGTTTGCATGTGCGGTTTGAGGAGCGGGCGCGTTTGGTGCCTGGTCGGGTGGCGGTGGTGTGTGGTGGGGAGTCGTTGACGTATGGTGAGTTGGATCGGCGTGCGAATGCGTTGGCTTTGAGGTTGCGGTCGTTGGGGGTGGGGCGTGGGGTGTTGGTGGGTTTGCGGACGGATCGTTCGTTGAGTGTGGTGGTGGGGATTTTGGGGATTTTGAAGGCGGGTGGGGCGTATGTGCCGTTGGATCCGGCGTATCCGCGGGAGCGTGTTCAGTTTATGTTGGTGGATTCGGGTGTGTCGGTGGTGGTGACGGAGGCGGCGTTTGTTGATGATTTTGCGGGGTTTGGGGCGTCGTTGGTGGTTGTTGATGGTGGGTTGGGTGAGGCGGCGGTTGGTCCTGAGTGTGGGGTGGGGCCGGAGGATTTGGCGTATGTGATTTATACGTCGGGGTCGACGGGTGTGCCGAAGGGGGTGTTGATCAGTCATCAGAATGTGGGGCGTTTGTTTGATGCGACGGAGGCGTGGTTTGGGTTTGGTGAGGATGATGTTTGGTGCTTGTTTCATTCGTATGCGTTTGATTTTTCGGTGTGGGAGATGTGGGGGGCGTTGTTGTATGGGGGGCGGTTGGTGGTGGTTCCGTTTTGGGTGAGTCGGTCGCCGGAGGCGTTTGTGGAGTTGGTGGTGCGTGAGGGTGTGACGGTGCTGAATCAGACGCCGTCGGCGTTTCGGCAGTTTGTGGCGGTGAATGTGCAGCGGGGGGTGCCTGTGGAGACGGATCTTCGGTATGTGATTTTTGGTGGTGAGGCGCTTGAGTTGGGGAGTTTGGGGCCGTGGTTTGAGCGTCATGGGGATGTGAGTCCGCGGCTTGTGAATATGTATGGGATTACTGAGACGACGGTGCATGTGACGTATCGACCGATCTCGATTGAGGATCTGAGGGCGGGTGCGGGGAGCGTGATCGGGGTTCCGATTCCGGATTTGCGGGTGTTGGTTCTGGATGCGTATGGGTCGCCGGTGCCGATTGGTGTGGCGGGTGAGATGTATGTCGGTGGTGGTGGGGTGTCGCGTGGGTATCTGAATCGTGATGAGTTGACGCGGGCGCGGTTTGTGCCTGATCCGTTTGATGGGGGCGGGTCGCGGTTGTATCGGACGGGGGATCTGGCGCGGCGGCTTGAGAGCGGGGATTTGGAGTATCTGGGGCGGATTGATGATCAGGTCAAGATCCGTGGGTTCCGGATCGAGTTGGGCGAGATCGAGGCGGTGTTGGCCAGTCATCCCGCGGTCGGTGATGCGGTGGTGCTCGCGCGTGAGGACTCCGGGTTTGATAAGCGGCTGGTGGCGTATGTGGTCGCGGGCGGAGAGCCGGGCGAGTTGATTGAGGAACTGAAGGGCCACCTGCGGGCCAAGCTGCCGGAATACATGGTTCCGGCCCACTTCGTTGTGCTTGATCAGCTGCCGTTGACGCCGAACGGTAAGACCGACCGCAAGGCGCTCCCCGCGCCCGACTACGGACGCCGCGAGGAGCACCGACCCTACCTCGCACCACGCACCCCAACCGAGCAGACCCTCGCCGATATCTGGGCGGACATTCTCGGCGCACCGCGCGTCAGCATCGATGACAACTTCTTTGAGCTCGGCGGCGACTCGATCCTCACGATCCAGGTCATCGCGCGCTGTCGGCAGGCGGGGTTCCAGTTCACGCCACGCGACCTGGCAAGGCACCCTTCCATCGCGCTGCTCTCGGAGGTCATCACGTCGACAACCGCCGTGCCGGCCGCGCACGCGGAGCCCGATGGCGGACCGGTGACGCCGACGCCGATCCAAAGGTGGTTCTTCGATCAACATTTCGCCGACCCGGATTACTGGAACCAGGCGTTCCTCTTCGAGGTCCACGCGGATTTTGACGTCGAGGCCCTCGAGCAGGCTCTCGGCCACGTCGTGGCCCACCATGACGCGCTCCGCCTGCGGGTAACAGGGGAGGGTGTGGATTCGTTGTTGAGCTGCGAGCCGAGTGCGCCCGCACCATCGATCGCGCGGATTGATCTCGCTCGCATGCGAGAAGACGCCCAGGCGGGGAGCATCGAGAAATCGGCCGTCAGGGCTCAATCGCAACTCGATCTTCACAGGGGGCCGCTCCTGGCAGCCGTCCACTTCGATCTGGGAGCCGCCCCGGGCAGGCTCCTGCTGGCGATCCACCATCTTGCGGTGGACGGTGTTTCCTGGCGCCTCCTGATTGAGGACCTCGAGTGCGCCTACGAAGCGCTCCGGGCGGGCTCACCCGTCCAGCTTCCCCCCGATCGGCCTCGTTCCCGCAATGGGCGCGGGCGCTCGCGGAGCTCGCGGAGGATGCGGAACTGACCGAATCCTCGGGCCGCTGGCTCGAGATCGGCTCCGTGGCCGGAGACCTGCCGAACAGCGATGCGATCGTGCGACGGGACATCGAGGGGCGGGCCCGAGCCGTGACGGTGTCCCTCGACGAGCAAGAGACTCGGGCTCTGCTGCAACGCGTTCCGGCGGCATACAGAACCCAGATCAACGATGTTCTTCTCACGGCGCTCGGTCTGGCGCTGCGCGACTGGACCGGACGCGAGTCACATCGAGTCGATGTGGAAGGCCACGGACGTGAGGAACGGGTCGCGCCTCTGGACGTGTCGCGAACCGTGGGCTGGTTCACGACCCTCTATCCGGTGGTTCTGGATCTTGAGGGCGTCTCCGAGGATGGGTCGGCCCTGAAGCTTGTCAAGGAAGGGCTCCGCGGCGTCCCGGATCGGGGTTTGAGCTACGGCGTTCTCCGGTACGGACTGACCGACTCCGTGATCGCGCGGCAACTTGCCGCTCAGCCGCCTGCGGAGCTTTTGTTCAACTACCTCGGCCAGTTCGATCAGGTCGTTGCGGGCTCGGAACTATTTCGGTTCGCCGACGAGTCGACAGGCGCTTGGCACGGACCGATGAACGAGCGGACCCACAGGCTCGAGATCGTGGCCGCCGTGCGCGATCGCCGGTTCGAGGCTCGCTGGATCTACGGCGTCGATTGCGACCGAGACGAGGTCATCCAGCGACTTGCCGATGGTTTCATCACGGCGTTGCGACGGCTGATCGCGCACTGCTCCGAGCCCGGAGTCTTCGGCCGCACGCCATCCGACTTCCCGCTGGTGGCGCTCGAGCAGGACGAGGTCGATGCCCTCGTCGCGCGCTACCCGGAGCCCGAGGCTGCATACCCACTCTCGCCGATGCAGCGACTGTTCCTCTCGATGGAGGCCGGAAATGGACGGCTCGGTTTCGAGCAGTGGGTCTTTCGTATCAAGGGTCCGCTGAACCCCGCCGCGCTTCGCGGAGCCTGGGAGGCGACGGTCGCGCGCCACGCGATCTTGCGAACGGCCTTCGTCACTGACGCGGTCGCAGAACCGCTCCAGGTCGTCATGCGGCGCGTGTCGGCGGCGTGGGTGCAGGAGGACTGGACAGCCGTCAACGCGGCTGACCACGAGACCATGCTCCAGTCGCTTCTGCGCTCCGACAGCGAACGTGGCTTCGATGTGAGTGTGGCGCCCCTGAGCCGCGTGACGCTCATTCGCCTTGACGACGAGACCCACCAGCTCGTCTGGAGCACGCACCACCTGTGTGTCGACGGTTGGTCTTGGCCAGTCATCTTCCGTGATGTCGGCGCGGAGTACGAGGCGCTTGTTGAGCGCACCGTGCCCCGCCTCCCTGTGCCGGGACAGTACGGCGCCTACATCGGCTGGCTCGCCACCGCGGCGCCCGACTCCCGTGACTTCTGGACCAGAGCGCTGGCTGGGTTCACGTCGGCCACGCCGCTGTCGCTCGAGACATCGCCGTCCTCGAACGCCGGAGGGGTACGCGAGGACTCCACGCGACTGGATGCGTCAACCACGGCCACCCTCCGAAACGTCGCGCGTCAGCTGCGGGTGACACTCAGCACTCTGGTGCAGGCGTCTTGGGCCATCGTGATCGGCCACCTGAGCGCGTGCGACGACGTCGTCCTGGGGGCGTCGTTCTCGGGCCGACCGGCCGAGCTTCCCGGCGTGGAGACTCTCGTCGGACCATGCGTGAACAACCTTCCGGTGCGGGTGGGACTCGATTCCGAAGAGACTGTCTCCGACTGGCTGTCCGCGTTGCACGAGCGCAACCTGGAGATCGCGCAACACCAGTACGCTTCGCTCTCGGATATTCAGGAGTGGGCGGGGGTGCCGTGGAGGATGCGGCTGTTCGACAGTCTGGTGGTGTTTCAGAACTACTTGATCGACGATGCGGCGCTCCGCTGGGGGTCCCTGGACGTGCAGCCGTTGGCGACGCCGGAGGTCACCAACTATCCGCTGACGCTCACCGTCACGCCGGGCCCAGAGATGGATCTCAAACTGGTGGCCCAGATGAACCGGTTCGGATCCGATGCGGTCGCGATGATGCTCGATGGGCTCCGATTGGCCATCTCGAGCCTGGCTGAGCGACCGGACGGGTCGCTTGCCGAGATCAAGGCGAGACTCCCGGCGTCGACGAAAGGCATGGGAGCATTGGCCGAGGCAACCGCCGGCCGCCAGCGACAGTCTGCATTTGTGGCTCCCGGCAGCGAGATGGAGCGAGTGGTGGCCGAAGTCTGGAAGGAACTGTTCGAAGTCGACAAGATAGGAGTGGAGGACAACTTCTTCGACCTCGGCGGGCAATCCATCCTGCTGCTGCAAGCGCACGCTCGGCTTCGCGCCCGGATCGGGACTGACCTGTCCGTCGTCGCCTTGCTCCAGTACCCCACTATCCGCGCTCTCGCTCACCACCTCAGCAATGCGGAGACACCGAATCCGGCCGTGGGTGCCGTGGCCAACCGAGCGAAACTGCAGCGTCGGGCCCTCGCCCGGCAGCGAAGCCGGCAGGGCAGGGGGTAGACATGTCGTACTCGGACGCCTATGACGCCGATGACGGAGTCGCGATCGTCGGACTCGCGGGCCGCTTTCCGGGGGCGAGGAACGTTGACGAGTTCTGGCGGAACCTCGTCGAGGGTCGCGAGACCCTGTCGTTCTTCTCCGATGAAGACCTTGATCCGCCGAACGTCGACGAAATGGAGGCGCGCCGACAGCCGAACTACGTGCGCTCCCGAGGAATCTTGGCGGACGCCGACAAGTTTGATGCCGCTTTCTTTGGGATCACCCCGAGCGAGGCCCAGATCCTCGACCCTCAGCAACGTGTCTTCCTGGAGATCGCATGGGAGGCGCTCGAAGCTGCAGGGCACGACCCACGCAGCTTCCCTGGGCCCATCGGTGTGTTCGCCGGGATGAGCAACAACTCGTACTTCCTTCAGAACCTCCTCGCTCGGCGTGATGTCACTGAGACCGTCGGTTGGCTGACCACGATGATGGGCAATGAAAAGGACTATCTCGCCACCCGGGTGTCCTACAAGCTCGACCTGCACGGGCCGGCGCTCAATGTCCAAACCGCGTGTTCGACCTCGCTCGTGGCCGTGTCGGCTGCCGTCCAGAGCCTGCAGAACTACCAGTGCGACATGGCGCTCGCGGGCGGCGTCTCAATCACGCTGCCGCAGAAACGCGGCTACCTTCACGAGGAGGGCGGGATCACATCGCCCGATGGGCACTGCCGAACCTTTGATGAGCGCGCTGCTGGAACGGTGTTCAGCAATGGCGCCGGGATCGTGACGCTGAGGCGGCTGACGGACGCCCTTGATGACGGCGACACGATCTACGCGGTGATCAAGGGCGCCGGCATGAACAACGATGGTTCGGCCAAGGTGAGCTTCACGGCGCCCAGCGTCAATGGACACGCCGGCGTCATCGCTCTGGCCCAGGCCCTCGCCGGCATCGATCCGCAGACCATCTCGTATGTGGAGGCCCACGGAACCGCCACGCAGCTTGGCGATCCGATCGAGATCGCCGGGCTGACCCAGGCATTTCGCGCAGGGGGGGCATCAGGAACGGGCTATTGCGCGATTGGCTCGGTCAAGACGAACGTGGGACATCTCGACGCGGCGGCTGGGGTCACCGGCCTGATCAAGACGGCGCTGGCCTTACACCACAAGGTGATCCCGCCAAGCCTCCATTTCACCGCCCCGAACCCAAAGCTGGATCTCGACACCTCTCCGTTTCGGGTCGTCACATCCTTACAACCCTGGGAGCCCCCAGCGGACTCGCCGCGCCGGGCCGGTGTGAGTTCGTTCGGCGTGGGGGGGACGAACGTCCACATGGTGCTCGAGGAAGCGCCCCCCGCCACGGCGTCGCCACCCGCCGATGCTGAGCAACTCATCGTGCTCTCCGCACAATCTGAGAGTGCCCTTGACGCCGCCACTTCGAGGTTGCGAGACCATCTCGCCAACGATCCCGGCGTCGTGCTGGCCGACGTTGCGTTCACCCTGCAGGACGGTCGACGACGCTTCTCACATCGCCGAGCGGTCGTGGCCCGCAGGATCGATGAGGCGATCGCGCGGCTCGACGAGCTCGACCCCGAGACGACGGTCACCGGATTCAGCGCGATCAGCGAGGCTTCGGTCGCGTTCCTGTTCCCCGGGCAGGGCGCGCAGTCGGTGGGGATGGCCCGCGGGCTCTACGACGGGGATTCGGCATTTCGTGCCGACGTCGATGCATGCTCCGAGATCCTACGCCCCCACCTTGGCTTCGACCTCCGCGAGGTGCTCTACCCGAAGCCGGGCAACGAACCGCAGGCCCAGATGCGGCTGACCCAGACGGCGGTCACGCAGCCGGCCCTTTTTGTTATCGAGTACGCCCTGGCGATGGCTTGGCACCGGCTCGGGGTCGAGCCAGACGGCATGATCGGCCACTCGGTCGGCGAGTACGTGGCTGCCTGCCTCGGCGGGGTCTTCACGCGCGATGACGCGCTCCGCCTCGTGGCCGAACGAGCCCGGCTCATGCAGGAATGCGCAGCCGGCACGATGCTCGCCGTGCGGGCGAACGCTGACGTCGTCCGTGAGCTCCTGCCGGAGGCCGTGGAGATCGCGGCGGAGAACGCCCCTAGCTTGACCGTCGTTTCTGGAGCCACGCCTGCGATCGAGGCGTTGGAGGAACGCCTCGCCGAACGGGATCTCGTCGGCCGCCGCTTGGCGACGTCGCACGCGTTCCATTCGGCGATGATGGAGCCGATTCTTGAGATGTTCGCCCAGGCTGTCGAAGCCACGCCTCGGTCGGTGCCGACGCTTCCCTGGATCTCCTGCGTCACCGGAGATTGGATCGCGGCTGACCGGGCCGAGGACAGCGCGTATTGGGTAGAGCAGCTGCGACGCCCGGTCATGTTCGGTCAGGGAATTGAGCGTCTCCTGGAGGATCCGAAGCGGGTCACGCTCGAGGTGGGCCCGGGGCGACAGCTGACGGGCCTCGCAAGGCACGCCCTCCCCGACCGCCCGCCGGGAGCGGTCACACTCGCGGGGACGGGGGGTCCTTCGGCACCCTCGCTGCTACTCGCTGCGGCCCAACTCTGGGTCGCGGGCGCGTCGCTTGATTGGAGCGCCCGGCCACAGGCGGTGGCCGGCAGGCGCCGCGTCCCCCTCCCGACCTACCCCTTCGAGCGCAGGCGCTACTGGGTAGATACGACCGTGACACCCTCACTGACCACGAATCCAGCCCCCTCCCGCAACGGCAACCTTGACGAGGACGAAGTGACAGCTAGCTCCGTACCGGCCGACACCGGACGACGAGAGGATCTGATCGATCGCTTGCGCGGACTCTTCGCCGACCTCTCGGGTCTGGAACCGACGAGTATCGATGCCGGCGCCTCATTCGTCGAACTCGGCCTCGATTCGCTCTTCCTCACTCAGGCAGCACTGCGGCTCAAGAAGATCTTCGGGGTCAAGATCTCGTTCCGCCAGCTTCTGGAAGAGCTGCCGACGATCGACGCCCTGGCCACCTATCTCGACAGCGAGCTACCAGCCGACGCGGCGCCGACGCCGGTCCTCCCGGGGGACATGCCCCACCCTCCAGGAACCTCGGGGGATGGCGCGGAACGAGCACCGGCAGAAGCGGTGGAGCGGCTGATCGCCGGGCAACTCGACGTTATGCGCCAGCAGCTGGAGACCATGCGTGGCCTGGGCGCCGAGCCGGCGACGGTGATCCCAGAGTCGCCCGCCACGAGGACGACGCCGGCGATTCCGGCCGCGGGTCCGATCGCATCCTCGCCTGAGGCCGGGGAGCCGGCTGTCGCGTTCGGCCCGTATCGGCCGCCGGCCAAGCGGGCCGTCGGCGGCATGACAACTCGGCAGGAGCAGACCTTCAGTTCGTTCGTCCGCCGCTACACAGAGCGCACGGCCGGCTCAAAGCGGTTCACGGCCGAGAATCGCCGGCACCTGGCCGATCCACGGACTGCGGCTGGGTTCCGGGCGGCGTGGAAAGAGATCGTCTACCCAATCGTGACCGTGCGCTCCGCGGGATCGAGGCTGTGGGACGTCGACGGAAATGAGTACGTCGATCTCACGAACGGCTTCGGGGCGATCATGTTCGGGCACAATCCGGCCTTCGTCCGCGACGCGCTGCAGGCACAACTCGACGCTGGGATCGAGATCGGGCCGCAGTCGCCGCTCGCGGGAGAAGTGGCGGCCCGGGTTTCCGCCATGGTGCAGATGGACCGGGTGGGGTTCTGCAACACGGGGTCAGAGGCGGTCACAGCCGCGATACGCATCGCGCGGACGGTCAGCGGCCGAGACAAGATCGCTGTGTTCGCCGGCGCGTACCATGGGATTTTCGACGAGGTTCTGGTTCGCTCCGCGGGTTCGGGCTCCATGCCGATCGCTCCAGGTATCCCTCTCAACATGGTCGACAACGTCGTGGTCCTCGAGTACGCAAGCCCAGAGGCGCTCGAGCATCTCGAAGCCCACGGCGACGAGCTCGCGGCCGTGCTCGTCGAGCCGGTCCAAAGCCGCCACCCGGAGGTGCAACCCCGAGAGTTCCTCCAAGACGTGCGTCGTTTGACGCACGCCTCAGACACAGCACTCGTGTTTGACGAGCTCGTCACGGGATTCCGCAGCCACCCCGGGGGAGCACAGGCGATCTTTGGCGTTCGTGCCGACATCGCGACCTACGGCAAGGTTGTCGGTGGCGGACTCCCAATTGGCCTGGTTGCGGGCCGCCGCGAGTACCTGGACGCCCTTGACGGAGGTGTCTGGGACTTTGGCGACGAGTCGATCCCCGAGGCCGGCGTGACGTTCTTCGCCGGCACCTTCGTCCGGCATCCCCTGGCTCTGGCCGCCGCTCGCGCGGTACTGGTGCATCTGGCTGAGAACGGGCCCGATCTCCAGCGCGAGCTGAACGTGCGCATGACTAAGTTCGCCAGCCGCCTCGATGCGCACGCGCGGAGCGTGGGTGCCCCAGTGCGGATCACCCACTTCAGCTCGTGGCTCTGGCTGGAGTTCTCGGGCGATGTTTCCTATTCCGCGTTGTTCTTCGCAATGATGCGAGATCGGGGTGTCCACGTCTGGGAAGGGCGCTGCTGGTTCTTGACGACGGCGCACACTGACGCCGACCTCGAACGTGTCTTCGAGGCCTTCCGCGACTCGCTCGCCGAGCTACAAGAGGGTGATTTTCTTCCCGGTGGTGCCGAGCCGCCGGTACCCGGCGCCAGACGAGGTCACGATCACGACGGCCGCGAGGCGTGGTTCGTGCCTGATCCCGCCCGCCGAGGACAGTACCTCCGCGTTGAGGAGGCCGAAGCCCGGAATGGCTGACAGAGCTCCTAGGCTCCAGCCGGTCGACTTCGACCCGTTCGCGGCGGCGCCCGTCCGTCCCGTCCGTCTGCCCCTTACTGAGCCGCTGGCTGAGATGTGGACGGCCGCGGCCATGGGTCGTGACGCGAACTGTTCGTACAACCAGTGCTTCGCGTTCGAGCTGCATGGGGTCCTGCGTCTGGAGTCTCTGCGCGTCGCCCTTGAGCGGGTCATCGCCAGGCACGAGGCTCTGCGCGCCGTCATCGTTCCCGATGGCACAGGCATCGAAGTCCGGCCGCCGTTCTCCGTGGATGTGCCGGTCGTTGACCTCTCGGCACTCGACCCCGCGGCCCAGGCGCGCGAGATTGCCGCGCTACTGAGGCAGGAGTGCGACACGCCCTTTGATCTCACCGGTGGGCCACTGATCCGCGCGCGCGTGGTGCGCGAATCCGTGGAGCGTCACCGGTTCGTCCTCACGGTGCACCATCTGGTCTGCGACGGCTGGTCATCCTCGGTGCTGTTCTCAGACCTGGGCCGGCTGTACGCCGCTGACTGCGTCGGTATCCCCGCTCAGCTCGAGCCCGCGGCGTCATTCCGCAACTACGTCGCCGATCAGACACGCCCTAGTCACGTCGCGGACGCGAACGCGGACCTGGAGTACTGGGTGGCTCAGTATGCAGGTGGCGCACCCGTTCTCGATCTGCCGCTCACTGGATCCCGGCCCTCCATGAAGACCTACCGCAGCGGCCGGGAACATCTGCTCATCGACAAGGAACTGTATGCCGGCGTCAAGAAGGTTGGCGCGAACGCCGGGACCACGCTCTTTGCGACGCTGCTGGCTGCGTTCGAAGTTCTCGTGCATCGGCTGTCCGGCCAGTCGGACTTCGTCGTCGGCATCCCGCTGGCCGGACAGATCGGGCTTGAGAATCCGTCACTTGTTGCCCATTGCGTGAACACGGTGCCCCTGCGCACTCGCCTGGACCCGGACGCCCCATTCGCCGAGCATGTTCGCGTCGTTCGTCAAGAACTCGCCTGTGCCCAGCAGCATTCCCAGGCCACGTTCGGCGCCGTTGTCCGTCGCCTGCGTGTCCCAAGGGACCGAAGCCGCACGCCGCTGGTCGCGATCACGTTCACCATAGACAAGATCGGCGCACCGTTCGATTTCGGCGATGTGACGATCGCCTCGCTGACGGCGCCGAAGTCGTACTCCAATTTCGAACTGGCGCTCAACCTCGTCGACAGCGGATCGGACATCGTGGTCGAGTGTGACTACAACAGCGACCTGTTTGACGAAGCCACGCTCCAGCGATGGCTGTCTCACTATGAGACCGTGCTCCGCGCGATCGTTGTCCACCCTGAAAGCCCTGTCGGGGCCTTGCCCGTCCTCAATGATGCCGATCGGCGGTTGGGCTCTGGCGGTGGGGTGGATGTGCCGTTGGGTGGGTGTTTGCATGTGCGGTTTGAGGAGCGGGCGCGTTTGGTGCCTGGTCGGGTGGCGGTGGTGTGTGGTGGGGAGTCGTTGACGTATGGTGAGTTGGATCGGCGTGCGAATGCGTTGGCTTTGAGGTTGCGGTCGTTGGGGGTGGGGCGTGGGGTGTTGGTGGGTTTGCGGACGGATCGTTCGTTGAGTGTGGTGGTGGGGATTTTGGGGATTTTGAAGGCGGGTGGGGCGTATGTGCCGTTGGATCCGGCGTATCCGCGGGAGCGTGTTCAGTTTATGTTGGTGGATTCGGGTGTGTCGGTGGTGGTGACGGAGGCGGCGTTTGTTGATGATTTTGCGGGGTTTGGGGCGTCGTTGGTGGTTGTTGATGGTGGGTTGGGTGAGGCGGCGGTTGGTCCTGAGTGTGGGGTGGGGCCGGAGGATTTGGCGTATGTGATTTATACGTCGGGGTCGACGGGTGTGCCGAAGGGGGTGTTGATCAGTCATCAGAATGTGGGGCGTTTGTTTGATGCGACGGAGGCGTGGTTTGGGTTTGGTGAGGATGATGTTTGGTGCTTGTTTCATTCGTATGCGTTTGATTTTTCGGTGTGGGAGATGTGGGGGGCGTTGTTGTATGGGGGGCGGTTGGTGGTGGTTCCGTTTTGGGTGAGTCGGTCGCCGGAGGCGTTTGTGGAGTTGGTGGTGCGTGAGGGTGTGACGGTGCTGAATCAGACGCCGTCGGCGTTTCGGCAGTTTGTGGCGGTGAATGTGCAGCGGGGGGTGCCTGTGGAGACGGATCTTCGGTATGTGATTTTTGGTGGTGAGGCGCTTGAGTTGGGGAGTTTGGGGCCGTGGTTTGAGCGTCATGGGGATGTGAGTCCGCGGCTTGTGAATATGTATGGGATTACTGAGACGACGGTGCATGTGACGTATCGACCGATCTCGATTGAGGATCTGAGGGCGGGTGCGGGGAGCGTGATCGGGGTTCCGATTCCGGATTTGCGGGTGTTGGTTCTGGATGCGTATGGGTCGCCGGTGCCGATTGGTGTGGCGGGTGAGATGTATGTCGGTGGTGGTGGGGTGTCGCGTGGGTATCTGAATCGTGATGAGTTGACGCGGGCGCGGTTTGTGCCTGATCCGTTTGATGGGGGCGGGTCGCGGTTGTATCGGACGGGGGATCTGGCGCGGCGGCTTGAGTGCGGGGATTTGGAGTATCTGGGGCGGATTGATGATCAGGTCAAGATCCGTGGGTTCCGGATCGAGTTGGGCGAGATCGAGGCGGTGTTGGCCAGTCATCCCGCGGTCGGTGATGCGGTGGTGCTCGCGCGTGAGGACTCGGGGTTTGATAAGCGGCTGGTGGCGTATGTGGTCGCGGGCGGAGAGCCGGGCGAGTTGATTGAGGAACTGAAGGGCCACCTGCGGGCCAAGCTGCCGGAATACATGGTTCCGGCCCACTTCGTTGTGCTTGATCAGCTGCCGTTGACGCCGAACGGTAAGACCGACCGCAAGGCGCTCCCCGCGCCCGACTACGGACGCCGCGAGGAGCACCGACCCTACCTCGCACCACGCACCCCCACGGAGGTCAGGATCGCGGAGATGTGGGCGAACGCGATTGGGCTTGAGTCCGTCAGCGTCGATGATGAGTTCTTCGACATCGGTGGCGACTCGCTGACGGCCGCCCAGATCATCACGTCGGTTCGCTTGGAATTCGGCGTCGATGTTGGGATGCGACACCTGTTCGAGCGGCCTACGATCGCCGGTCTGGCTGAAGCTGTTGACATCCTTGCCATTTCGAGCGCTGGCTCCACCGGGAGCACCGGGGGCGAGCGCGAGGAGGTCGAACTCTGATGACTACCGCCGAATTCTTGGCGAGCCTGCGCGAACGCGATGTCCGGCTGTGGCTTGAGGAGGGCAAGCTCAAGTGTGATGCCCCACCGGGAGTTCTTGATGAGGGCTGGCGCAAGGAACTGAGCGCTCGCAAGCACGAACTCACGACCCTTATCGCCAACGCCGAGACGACGCTGGGCGGACCGCGTGCTCTCGTGCCGCTGAAGCCGACCGGGGAGTCGCCGCCTCTCTTCGCTCGGCCAGGGCACAACGGGGACATCTTCTGCTACCTGGCCCTGGCGAAGTATCTTGACCCGGACCGACCGCTTTACGGAGTCGAGCCCAAGGGACTAGATGGAGGCGCTTTGACGGACACGGTGGAGGACATGGCGGCCTATGAGGTCGAACAGATCCGCGCCTTTCAGCCGTTGGGTCCGTATCACCTCGCCGGCTTCTGCGCCGGCGGAGCGATCGCCTTCGAGTCCGCGCGTCAGCTCGTCCGAGCCGGAGAGGAGGTGTCACGGGTCTTCCTCTTCGGCGCTCCGTTCCCCAGCGTTTACCGCGGTGGCCAGGTGGTGACGCAGGTACGTCGGGTACGTCATGCGGTGAGACGCCACGCGCCGGCTCTCACCGAGGGATCTGTCTCCGATCGCGTGACGTACGTGCGAGGACATCTCAGGGAGCGGTCGAGCGATGCGCAGGAGCGCCGGGATCCAGCGTTCGCCAACCGGCGCCGGATCGAGGACGCCACGGTTGACGCGGTCAAGCGCTACGAGCCTGGAATGTATGCCGGGCGCGTTGACGCGTTTCTTCCGAGCGAAGCATGGCGCCACTCCGGCGAAGGGTGCGAGGAATGGAAGACGGTGGCGCCACGGCTAGTCGAACATGTCGGGCCCGACGGGGCCGACGGCGACAATATGCTCAAGGAGCCGCACGTCCGAGTTGTTGCCGCTCTGCTCAATGCGTCTTTGGAAAGCGACTCAGGAGAGACACCGTATGCAATTGGCTGATCAGATCGACCGCCGAGCGGCCTTGGGTCGCGAGCAGTTTGAGCGTGATTACCTGAATCCGCTTCGCCCAGTGGTTCTGACCGACGCGATTTCGCACTGGCCTGCCCTGGGTAAGTGGACGCCGCAATTCTTCAAGGACAGATACGGTGGCCTCACGGTCGAGGTCGATGGCGAGACAACCGCTCTGGGCGCGTTAATCGACCGAATCCAGGCGTCGACGAGCGACAACCCGGCACCCTACCTGCGCAACCAGCTGCTCGCCGAGTGGCCACCCGAGCTGACGGACGATGTGACCCCGATGCCGCAGTGCACCGAGCCGAACTGGTTGGAGAGCCGTGTCTTCCCGTCGCGGCACCGGCTGTCCTCCGTGGAAGTCTATATCGGGGGTGAAGGCGCGCAGTTTCCGACGCTCCACTACGACAACCTGCACACGCACGCGTTCCTCATGCAGCTGTTCGGCGACAAGGAGTACATCGCATTTAGTCCCGAGCAGAGCGCGTTCATGTACCCGGGCGCCGGCGTCGAGAAGAACAAGTCACGGATCGACGACGTGGTCAAGCCGGACCTTGGAAGCTTCCCACTGTTCGACCGTGCCGAGGGTGTGCGCTTCAAGCTTCACCCAGGGGAGACGCTATTCGTCCCATCGGGGTGGTGGCACACGGCTCGGATCCTGAGTCCATCGGTCACTGTTTCAATCAACGGCCTGAACCGTGCAAACAGCACGGCCTTCCGGAATGACTACTGTGCCGGCATCGCAAACCGATCGACTGTGCTCAGTTCGGTGGTCCGTGCGGGGTTGCTCGTCGGACAGGCGACCCGCCTCTTCGAGCTTGCGTGACGCTCCCCGGCGCAGAGCATACGGCTAACTGGATAAACATTGGGAGTTCCCGAGCGGGAACTCCCAATGTGGTGTCCTGTGAACGCCGTCCTGCGGAGGGGGTGCTAGCTGAGGTGCGGCCAGAGTCCCGTCATGGGTTATCGGCTGAGGAGGATGGCGTCGTTGGGGGGGATGGTGGTTGAGCCGGGGGTGAAGGTTGTGCCGGTGGGGTTGATGGTGCCGCCGGATTGGATGTCGCCGCCGGTGGTGGTGATTTGGTGAGTGTATGGTTGGGTGAGCCAGTTGCTCTGGGTGGTGGCGGGGGTTTTGGTGGTGTTGATGATGGTGGCGCAGGGGCCGATGGGGGCGCCTTGGTTGTAGCAGGCGGCGAATTCGCGTCGGTAGATGTTGGGGGCGACTTGGAGGTTGTTGTGGCCGCCGGTGGTGCAGATGGCGCCGTGTCCGGTGAGGCAGTCGGTGCCGGTGGGGGTGCTCATGGTTTGGATGGGGTTGGTGGGGACGATTCCTTCTTCGGGCCAGATCGCGAGGTTCGAGCTGTTGGTCTCGAGGTTTGACCAGCTGACGGTGTGTCCGGGGCTGTAGCCGAGGAGGACGGTGGCGGCTTGGACGCGGCGGGCTTGGGGGGATCCTGAGGGGTCGTAGGAGAGCAGTACGACGAAGTCGTTGCTGGTTTGGTTGACGTGGGCCATTTCGTCGAGCAGGGTGCTGTAGTAGCTGACGAGGGTTCCGTTGGCGATCGGTGAGCCTTCGGTGAGGACGCCTTTGACGCCGGTGCTGTCGTTGAGCATTGGGAACGGGGTGGCGAGGTTGTTGTTGGGGCTCAGTCCGTTATCGATCTGCAGGAACGGTTGTCCGTTTGTGTGGGTCATCGCGGCGGCCATTTCGGCGTGCGCGGCCTGCAGCTGGGGGTCGGTGCCGAGTTCCTGGCTGGTGGAGTAGCCGCTGCCCCAGGTGAGGTTGCTGAGGCTTGCGGATGTGTCGTCCATCATGAGCGCGTCGTAGGCGTTGTAGTTGGTGCGTACGTAGTTTTGAAACCAGGATTCGACGGCCGGGTTTGATTGGTTGAGGATGTTGCCGCCGCCGTAGGCGGAGCTGCTCAGTCGGTGCGCGGAGTCGGTGTAGCCGGGCTGGTGTAGCCACCAGTTCTCCTGGGCGGCTTTCGCGACGGGGAGGCTGCCTTGCGCGTAGATCCAGTTCGCGTCGAGGTATTGGATCGCTGTGCAGTAGGTCACGCCGTTGGCGTGGCAATCGCTGAGCACCTTGGTGGAGTCGTTGCTGCAGTTGCTCTCCGCGTAGCTGACCCATTGATGGACCAGTGCGGCGGACGCGCCCGTGCCCTGGCCGCCACCACACGCATCGTCGTACGCCCACGTCGCCACATGCGACGGCACACTCACCGGCGTCGTCGTCGAGGTTGAACTCGTGGTCGTTGCGGTCGTGGTCGTCGCGGTCGTGGTCGTGGGGGTCGTGCTGGTGGTGGTCGCGGCGGTCGTGGTTGTCGGAGCGCTACTGGTGGCCGTAGTCGTGGTGGCGGTCGTGGTCGCCGGAGCGCTGCTGGTCGTCGTCGTCGTCGTGCTGGTCACAGGTGCGGTGGTGATCGCTCGTGTGCTCGTGCTGGTGGTCGTAGCGGCGGCGGTCGTGGTCGCCCGTGTGCTGGTGCTCGTGCTCGTGGTCGTGGTGGTGCGGACAGGGGTCTTAGCTGCTGGCTTCTTGCGCGATCGGGCAGCCTGAGCGACACGATGCTTGCGGGCATTGGCGTGCTTACGGGCAATGGAGTGCTTGCGAGCACTCGACTGTCTGCGGGCGTGCTGTGCTGGAGCTGACGTCGCTCGAGTCAGGGCGAGAGCTGTTGCCGGACCAAGCACGGCGGCCACCAGGATCGCGAGGATGAGCGATGACTTGTTCCAGGACATGCCATCTTGGTCGGTGCCTCGTCATCCGTTGAGGAGCATGCGTTGACACCCTGGACGAGTGTGCGAGCGAGCAGCTCGACGGGTTCTGGACATGATCTGGACGGCTCAAGCCACGAGTGAGCTCTGGGGTGGTCGAGACCCGAGAGGCGAGGGCGTCAGAACGCCGGAGCGCGGATGCCGGCCAGCGACCGGCAAGCGTAGGTTGGCCGGTGCCGTCCGGCCTCCCTTTGGGCGCGAGCCTTGCTTCGGCTGACTACCGGCGGAAGGGCACTAGCCGACCGGCGGAATACCGCGTACGCGGTACGAGCAGTCGAAATGTAGCCTTGGCGGCGAATGCCCTGGCGGAGGAGACGCGCGATCCTGCGTACCGCTCCCACCGGGCCCGAGTTGGTGCAAATGCCGGCCTCGGCGCGAGAATCTCCATCGCTTTCAACTGACTGACGTGCAACGCGTGATAAAAGGAGCTGGCCGGATTGCGTATGAGATGTGGGAACAGCGAGTAGTACGACCAGTAGCCGGCGTCATAACGACTAAGGTTTGCCGCGAGCGAGTCGACGCCGACCTCAAACCGCTGCCCGGCGTCCTCATCATCGAGCCCGACTGCGACGTCGCGCATCCCCCAGAGCGCGAAGATAGCCCCATTTAGGACGTGGGATTGTGGCGTGGTTGGATACTCCTCGGGCCAGGGCAGACCGCCGAGCTCGCCGCGAAGACCTCCCTCCGCCTGTGGGATCCACAGCGGCGATAGCGCGAGACGTGCTGCCGCCGCCAGCTCAGCCTCGCCCGTTTCTTGGTGCAGCCGCACGAGCAAGCTTGCCCCTTCTCCTTGCGTGATTGCGGAGGCCCAGGGTGCCGGCAGGGGAAACGTGTGCGGGAACGCCCGACGCTGCACCCAGGAGCCGTCGGGTTGTTGGACCGAGACGAGGTGCCTGCCGGTGGTCAAGGCAGCCTCGAGCCATTGTTCACCGTCTCCGGCGAGCCACCGTTCGAAGCATCCGAGGCCGTATTGCGCCGTCGCGACATGGAGCGCGTCAGGGGCGAGCACATCCGCTTTCGGGAAGACGGGCGACTGTGCCTTGACCCGCATGTCGATCGGATAACCGCGCACCGCGTTCGCATCGATCAGAGATCCGAGCGGGAGGAAGAAGCTCCGGGCGCTCGACCAGAAGCCGGCTTCGGTCCGTCGTGATAACTCGGCGTTTGTCATCGAACCACGCTCTGAACCAGTGTGTCGTACAGCGCGGCGAACCGAGCAGCGGTGGCGTCGATCGTAAACTGCGACAGTTGGGCGTGGGCTGCGGCGGCCATCTTGGTGCGGCGTCCGGGATCCGCGAGCAACGAGACGAGGCCGTCCGCTAGAGCAGCCGGATCTCTGCGAGGAACCAGCACGCCGGTTTGCTGATCCTGGACGATCTCCGGCAGTCCGCCCACCGCTGTGGCCACGAGCGGTGTGTTGGTTGCCATGCACTCAAACATGATCAATGGTGATCCCTCTCGATCCGATGACAACGCGGCGACGTCTGCTGCTCGCAGAATGCTGTCGACGTCTCCGCGTTGACCAAGAAAGTGGACCGAGCCATCAAGACCGAGATTCCGCGCGCGCTGCGCCAGCTCGGGCCGACACTTTCCGTTGCCAGCAATTGCGAGATGCGCGTCGGGAATCGAAGCAAGCACACGCCCGTGCGCCTCGAGCAGGAGATCGAGGCGCTTCTCCGGGTCGCAGCGTGCTGCGGTCGCGATCAGCGGGGTCCGCGGAGTGAGACCTAGCTCGGCCCGAAAATCGCTACCCGGCCGCTCTCCGCTCGGAACGTAACCCGTCGGAATGACGACGATCTTGTTAGGTGGAACTCGCTCGTGGGCTGCCATGCGTTGCGCATCGAGGCGTGATACAGCCACGAAGCGTGTGGCCAGCCGACCGATTACCCGGCCGTCGAGCCACGCCCTGACCGGATCCCCTTCATAAGACCAGCTGTGTTCGTGAGCCACGATCACTGGAACGCGGCATGCGGTCCCAATCAGCGAGCCCCAAAGATTTGAGCCGAATTTATGAGCATGAAGGATGTCGAAGCGCTCGCGGTTGATCAGCCTGGCTAAGCCGCCAAGCCGATGGAGTCCCCATTTGGTCTTTCCCCGGCCGAGGTCGACGTACGGGATCCCGGCCTCCGCGAGCGCGTCGCGTGCCGAGTCGTCGCCGCCGCGCGTGGAGCACACCCAAGGCTCGAAGCGCTCGCGCGGGAGGTGGGTCGCCAAGCCGATCGCGAACCGTTCTGCTCCTCCGGTCGAGGTGGCGAAGTCGATCAGATAGAGGATCCGCAAGCGCGTTCGGTGTCCTTCAGCGCCGTCGTTAGTGAAGGCGACCGAGTTTCGCGTCTTCCTACACCCACAGTCGCGAGCGCACACAAACCTTGCGATGACCTCGGACGGGCTGCCCCAACCTTCCTTCAGACCAACCGAGACTCCTGAGTCCAGCAACGCGAGCCGCTAGCGTAGCACGAGTGCGTTCAAGCTCCGGTCGCAGCGACAGGGTGGGTCACGTAGTGTGCCCGAAGACCGCGGACGCTATCCACCGTGCCGTGTGGTAGGGCCGCAGCATCTGCGCTCGAGGCACAAGGCGCCGCACGCCACGACGTCGCGGACGCAACTCGTCCAGGGCGAGGCACGACTCGACGATCCGGTGAAACGAGGCCTCGGGAGAGAACCACTCCAACCACGTCTCCCGCGCCGCGGCTCCCATATCGGCCGCACGCGCGCGGTGGTCTTCGAGCAGGCTGGGGATCTCCCGCACCTGGTGTTCGGGAACCCTGATGGAACACATGTCCCAAGCGGGGCCGATCGGGGGGACCCATTCATCCGAGATGATCACTGGCACCCGTCCGAGCATCATGGTTTCGAAGAGCCGGAACGTCGCCGTTCCTCCGCCGCGGGGGCAAAGGACGAAGGCACTATTCCGGATGCCAGCGGCGAACGAGTGCCACCGGGACGGGACGTCCGGTGCGTCGATGTCGAACGGAACACGCTTTGACGTATCGACTATCTCGGCGTCCGGGTGTCGAAGCTTCATGACCTCTCGGCGCACGGGATGTGTGCGGGATGAACCGACGAACGAGAACAGCAGATTCGGATCGCCGAACGTGAGAATGTCGTCAGCGCCGTCGCGAAACTTGACGTTTACATAATGACCGGGACGAACCCACGCCGGCCAGTCCCAGCGCTCCTCGAGGCTCACGAACACCCCCGGCACAAGCGGAACGATCTTGTCGGTCGCGCAGTAGACGTACGACCGCTCGACGTTGTGCCGGTAAGTTCTATGGGCACGCACGTGTTCGAAGTACTTGCCGCCATGGATACTCGTCTCGACAAACAAGATGAGGTCGGCGCTCGCCGCGTCATCAGTCACCGTGTGCCGCCCGAACACGTCAAGAGCTGCTGATTGACGTATGAGCTCCAGGTCGAGGCCCGACTCGGGGTCCGGATCTGGGACGGAGGCTCCGGCAGACAAGAGGAAAACGGTCGCCACGTCAGCACCGCACCCCGTCCATCAAATGATCGGGCCACGGACTGAACGGTGTGCTCGCCGGCCGAACCGCCCGCGGCAGCCATCGACGTCGATGTGTCAACACGAGCGTTACGAGCGCCGGCGAGTATCGCTGTGGGCGGCCCTTGGTGCCCACAAAGGGGAGGCCCGCAGCGCGCGCATCCCGCGGTTTGTCTTTAGCTGGAACCGCCACCACGAATCCTCGTGATAGATCCCGACCCTCGGGTGACGATACGGACCCAGGCGCTTCAACTGGCTGGATAGTGCGGCGCCGGCACGGTATCCAGCGTCGGCAGCTCGCTGCGCCACCCGAGCGTCAACATCGCCATACGGATATGCAATCACGGTGGCAGTCCGTCCGAGGTTGTCTGCCAACTCCTCGCGTGAGCCTGCGAGTTCAAGTGCCAAGCTTTCAGCGTCCAGCTGCGTCAGACGTGGATGGGTTCGGGTGTGTGAGCCAATCTCCCACCCACGATCTGCGAGCGCGCCCAGGTTATCCCAGCTCATCGCGCTCAACTCGGACAGTGAGGGCGAGTTCTCCCACTGGTCGATACCAGTCCAGCCGAGCCTTCCGCGCGGAATGTGGGAGGTCGGTGCGAACACGGTTCCCGGGATGCCCAACTGTGTCAAGATCGGAAGTGCGTAGCGGTAGACAGAAGCGAACGCGTCGTCGAACGTTACTGCGAGCGCCCGAGATCCAGTCGGGTTGAGAGCGGCTTCGGAGAACGTCACCCCCCGCCAGCCGCGGGACACCAGGTAGCCGATCTGGCGCTCCAGATCATCGGGAGTCACAGACAGGGTGGCGTTCCAGGAAGTGCTGACCGCGTGGTAGCACAGTACGAGAACATCTGTCACGTGCTGCTCACGCGAGGTTGCCGGTTGCGAGCTGCGGAAACCCACATCGACGCGATCTCGCTACCGGAGCCCAGGGCCCCTCCTGCTGGCCGCCAAGTGCCGCTGACACTGGGCGGTGTGACCGCGCGACCGTCCCGCATGGCGAGAGCGTACT
This sequence comes from uncultured Solirubrobacterales bacterium, assembly GCA_963850335.1. Classification (GTDB taxonomy): domain Bacteria; phylum Actinomycetota; class Thermoleophilia; order Solirubrobacterales; family Solirubrobacteraceae; genus Palsa-465. The sequence goes on from CAWKKY010000012.1 coordinate 171,843, forward strand.
AGACCTGTCGGGGGTGTCGATTGAGCGTGGCCAACAAGCACTGTCGCCATCAATGAATCCGCGAGGATGCTCGGACACGTCGCGTTTGGGCTCCGTGCTCAACGTGCCGCTGGTAACCTGGCAGCCTCTGGCTCTCGGCGATCTGAAGGCGGGCAGGCATCAATGATCCTGGATGGGCGAGACATAGCGGGCACTACTCGCAGCGGCCGTGGCTTCGGCGGTTGAGTGAGCGTGGACAAGGCAGCCGGCCCAAGCGGCCTCACTCTCGAGCACGTCACGGATCTGGCCGAAGTCTCAGGCGAGTGGGCCCGGCTCGCCGAGCAGACGGGGAATGTCTTCGCTACCTGGGAATGGGCTGATGCCTGGTATCGGCATCTCGGTGGCGACGCCGAGCTCGCAGTGGCCCTCGCGCGCCGTCCCAACGGTGAGGCGGCGGCGATCCTCCCCCTCTGTGTGACGCGCGAGCGACCGGTTCGGCTGGTGCGATTTGTCGGTTCTGGTCCGAGCGACCACCTCGGACCCGTATGCGCCGAGAGAGATCGACCTGTCGTCGCCGCCGCGCTGCGGCGACACGTTGTCGAGACGCTGCGCGGCTCGGGGATCTTCATCGGTGAGCGGTTGTGGGGCGGCGATGGGTTCGGCCCGCTCCTTGGAGCTGCCACCTTGCGCCACGCAGCGAGCCCGGCACTCGCCACGTCCGGACGAAGCTTTGAGGACTACCTCGGCTCCCGGAGCCGGAACTTCCGCAGTCAAGTGCGTCAGCGCCAACGGAAGCTCGCCAAGGCCCACCGGGTCGACTTTCGACTCACTCACGAGCCGAGCAGCCTCGAAACAGATATGCGAACTCTGATGCGGCTCCATAACGCTCGGTGGACCGAGGGGCGGTCGAGTGCTTTCACCGGCGAGCTCGCGCGGTTCCATGTCGATTTCGCCAGGCGGGCGCTAGAGCAGGGCTGGCTTCGTCTGTGGACGATGGAGATCGACGGCCAGCCCGTCGCTGCCTGGTACGGCTTGCGCTACGCCGACGTCGATTTCTACTACCAGTCTGGGAGGGATCCAGCGTTCGAGAGGCTGAACGTTGGTTTCGTGCTCCTGTGCCACACGATCCGCTGTGCGTTCGAGGACGGGATGCGTGCTTACCGGTTCGGGCTCGGGGACGAGCCGTACAAGACCCGCTTCGCCGAGTCGGATCCGGGGCTGGATACGGTTGCGATCACGGCCGGGTTTCGCGGACGCGTGGCGCTCGGCGGGATTCGCCTGGGATTGCGGATGCCGCCACGCGCACGGGGTATCACCTGGCGTCTGGGAGCCGGCGGGCCGTAGCGGTGACGCGAATGCGACTCCGCGTCCTCGCGACCGACGTGCAGGAGCGTTCGATGCTTGCCGCAATCCGGTGCCTACACACTGAGGGATTTGACGTCACGGCCGTCGCCTCGGGGTGGGCGGCACCTGGGCTCTGGTCTCTCGCTCCTGCAGCGCGGCGTGTCGCTCCCGATCCGCGGAACGGGGTAGACGATTTCATCCGACGGCTCGTCGAAATCGCTCGCGAGCGGCGCCATGACGTGCTGCTGCCGGGCACGGACGCCTCTCTGCTGGTGCTGTCGCATTACCGCGACCGGCTCACTCCGCACGTGCTCATGGCCTTGCCCGCCCACGAAACGGTTGTCCGCTCTTTCGACAGAGCCTTCTTGGCGAACGCCGCTAGCGACGTTGGCCTCGCGCCGCCGGAGGCTCGCACTTGCCTCACTGTTGCGGAGGCCGTCAAGGCCGCCGACCTGTTCGGTTACCCCGTAGTGGTCAAGCCGTTGCGGACGGCCGTGGAGGCGGGTGGCGCGGTGCGGCGGTGGGCGAGCGAGGTGGCCTCTGATCCCGTAGCTGTCGATGCGGCCGCACGGAAATTCGGAACCTGTGTCGTCCAACGTTGGGCGAGGGGAGACGTGATCTCCTTTAGTGGGGTCATGACCGATCGCGGGTTGCGCGCATACGTTGTGTCGCGGTACGTCCGGACGTGGCCGCCTTACGCAGGGAACGTCTGCTTCTCGGAGACGATCTCGCCGCCGGGTGGACTCGTGGAACGCGTCGAGGCGGTTGTGGCCCGAATTGGGTGGGAGGGAATCTTTGAGTTGGAGCTGATGAGGTTCCAAGACGGTCGGCTCGCGGCGATCGACTTCAATCCCCGGGCGTATGGGTCACTGAGTCTCGCGGCCGCGGCCGGCGTCCCGCTGGCGGCAATTTGGTGCGGCTGGATCCTTGGCGACCACCCGGCTTCGCAATACGCTCGGGCCGGGGTGCGATACCGCTGGGAAGACGCGGACTTCAGGCATCTCGTCTTCCAACTTCGGCACGGCAGGAAGATCCAGGCCCTTGCCGTCCTCAAACCCACCCGGAGGGTGACGCACGCCTACGCGCGGTTGCGAGACCCGGCGCCGGTCCTGGCCCGAGCCGCCCAACTTCTGCTCAGGCCACGCCGTCCAGATCGGCGATGGCGCTGAGGTGACGTGACCTCGCGCTCAGAACGAGAAACTGACTGGCCGCTGCGCTCGTCCCAAGATCCTGCGGGTCATCGCTGGGGCGGCGTACCAGGTGCCAATCACGAACCGATTGATCGGCCCAAAGCTGAAGACGGAGGGGGCACCGAGGAAGTGCAGCCCGGGCACCGATGATTCAAACCCAGGGCCGAGCAGCGGATGTCCATTGAGGACCCGGATCTCGGAGGCAAGCCTGGAGGACAGAAACGGGTAGCGCAATACATCGACCGTGTACCCGGTACCGAGTAGCACATGGTCGGCCAGACGTTCCGATCCGTCACTCAGCACCAACCGCACCTTGTCGAGCTCCGGCTCAGCTCGCACCACGTGGCGTCCGAGGGACAGTTTCACTCCGTCGATGCGTGGCCGCAGCACCCCTGCTCCGGCGGGCAGCAGGCAGCGCGTTGTCGTCCAGGAACGCAACCGGCCGGGAGCGCGGCGGAAGACGTCCGGCGTGGCCGCGATCCACCCTGAAAGCCGCCCGCCAACGTCGGTTGGCGGCGGCCGGACCGCGATCCTGTGGCTCCCAGCGGTGCCAGTTCCGTCATCGATCGGCAGCCAACGGATGGCACTGGCGCGCGCAACGAGTTCGACGTTCGCGCCGCGTTCGCTGAGCAGGGCGGCAGATTCGAGCGCGCTCTGTCCGGAGCCAATCACAATGACGGTCTTGCCGCAAAAGCCGCCGAGGTCGGCGTGGTCACACGTGTGGGACACGAGCCACGGTGGGCACGCGGCAAACTCCTGCGGGCGGCTCGGGAAGGGAGTCAGCCCCGCCGCGACCACGACGGCGCCGACGGGCAGCCTCTCGCCGTCGACCAGTTCGATGTCGAAGCGGCCGTCCCCCCGCGTGATGGTCGCGACGCGCCGGCGATCGACATCGGGGACCGCCTGACCCTGGAACCAGAGCCCATAGTCGATGAACTGCCTGACTGCAATGTCGGGCTTGTCGACAGCGTTTCCGGTCGCCCGCTCGTACTGAGCCAACGTCAATGCGCGCTGCGGATCGGCGATGCTCGAGCTGCGCACGCGTGAACGCAGAACCATCCCGGCGGGCATGTGGTGATCCCAGAATTCGAGCGGCTCTCCGAAGCAGCGCATCTCCACGCCTGCATGAGCGAGATGCGCCGCGGCGGCCAGACCGTACGGCCCTGCGCCAACGATGGCGACTGGGCCACGGCGCTTTCCGATGCGCGAGCGAATTGTCACGCGCTACCCGGTGCCGTCACAAGAGCGATTCGTCTGATGGCACGCCCGCACATTCTACGGCGGGCGGGTGGTTCACTTCCCGGCCGCTGCAAAAGCTCAGCCTCGAGGGCGTTCGCACCTGAGGAGGTGCGAACGCGCTCAGAGGCCGGGCTCCGTTTACGGCGCGAGCAGGATGGCGTCCTTGGCAGGGATCCGCGTGACACCGGGGGTGAAGCTGGCGCCCGTGAGGTTGATCCTTCCGCCGGCGGAGACGTCGCCGCGGATGAGCGTGACTCGGTGTGCATAAGTCTGCCGCAGCCACGACGGGCTGACTGTGATCGCCTTGCCGCTCGTGTTGACGATGGCGGCACACGGGCCGAACTCGACGCCCTGGTTGTAGCACGCGCTGAACTCGCGTCGAAAGACCCCGGATGCGACACGGATGCTGTTATGTCCACCGGTCGAGCACACGACTCCGCGACCAGCGAGGCATCCCCGTCCGCCAGGGGCTGCCATGGACTGCACGGGGCCGGTCGGATAGATCCCGGCCTCGGGGAACACCGCGAGGGAGTGCCCCTTGCCGTGCTCGAGGTCAGACCAATCGACCAGACGATCGGGCACAAAGCCGAGCAGCATTGTGGCCTCAACGACGCGACGCGACCGCGGCTCGTACGAGGCGCCAGCGTCGCCCCGTGAGAGCAACATCGCAGAGCTATCGGTCTTTGTTGCGATATAGGCGACCTCATCGAGAACCGTCGTGTAGAACGACGCCAGCTGACCGTAGTCCTCGGGAACGCCCTCGCCCATCAGGCCGATGACGCCGATCTTGTGGTTGAGCAGCATGAACCCCTGTTCGAGGTTCGGGTTATCGGCGAATGAATTGTCGAACTGCAGGAACGGTGTGCCGTCACGGTGCGTCAGGGACGCGCTCATCGCCTGATGACCGCTGCGCAGGTCGGCATTGGAGTGGATCTCCGCGGTTCTGGAGCAGCCACAGGAAGAGAAGTAAAGCTCCATCGACAAATTCGGACTCTGCCAGTCCATCAGCATGCCGTCGAACGAGTTGAAGTACCGGCGGACATACGATTGGAAGAACCGCCGGGTGTCTGACTTGCGCTGGTTGATCAAGTGGCCGCCGCCGAGGTAGGGGCTATAGACAGGCTGCCTCTGATGCGGAGCCGGGTTGTGCAACCACCAATTGCGGCGATTTGCGGTCCGCGTCGGCACCGGACCGTCCGGGTAGTTCCAGTCCGTGTCCAGATACTGCATGACCTTGCAATAGACGGCGTGATTTGCGTGACAGTCGCTGAGGACCTTCGTCCGATGCGGCCCGCAGTTCGCCTCACCGTAGCTGAGCCACCTGCGTACGACGGACGCCCTCACGCCTGCGCCGCCGCTGCAGCCATCGTCATACGCCCAGGTCGGGATATGAAAGGGGACAGCGGCCGTCGTGTGGGCCTTGTTCACCTCAGCTGCAGATACGCCAAGGTAGGAGCTGAGCGCGATTCCCAGCGTCATGGTGGCGACCACGAGGCGTCGTAGCCCTGATCGCTTCGGGGTTATTGAGGCACGGCGCGCCGTCGTCATCCCTGCCTCTCGCGACTTCCCGGACATCATTTGAACTCCAAGCCCCGCTGATTCATCGGTTCTCCTCGTTGCGCGCTCGATCGTGCACGCGGTCGCATCATGTAAGTAAGCGGCGGGACGCCGCGAGATCTTGAATAAAGCGTTCGTGCGCGGTCGCGGCGGCTCCCGTCATCGCCACGCGTGCTCTCGCGCCGTCTTCTCTGCACGGACCAGAATCCCGGTTCTTCTCTCGCGCCTACGGGGTTAGCTGTCGGGCTCGCGACGCAGACCGCCGCTACACCGGAATTCCGGTGATTCGCCCCTGGAGAACAAGGTCCCCAATGGGTTCCCCGCTCGCTCAGGCGGAGTGCGCCCGAGCGACTCGGCTTCTCAATTGGACGGCCACGAGTGTACCCGAGGTCACTGACGGACGCCGCAGTAGGTCCGAGACCTGTCTCGGGTTCGCCCCGAGGGCTCGATGTCAGCCGCTCCGCGGAGCAGGCGGCGTCGGCGTTTGGAGACAACCTGTCAGCCCCAGGAAAGCGCCCCGATCGCCGCCAGGCCACTGCTAGACTGCCCGGTTCCCCGCGCGCGCAGTGGAAGTTGCCTGCGCGCCTACTTAGTAGGTCTCGAGCCCGGAAAGGAGGCGAACGCTATGCGTGCGGTCGACGCACTGATGGAATGCTTGAAGGCAGAAGGTGTCGACGTCGTATTCGGCCTCCCCGGCGGCGCGAACCTTCCCACCTACGACGCGTTCTATGACGCGGGCATCCGGCACATCCTCGTCCGGCATGAGGCTGGCGGCGGCCATGCCGCGGAGGGATACGCGAAGGCGACCGGCAAGGTCGGCGTCTCACTCGGCACGAGCGGCCCGGGCGCCACGAACCTGGTGACCCCGATCTGCGACGCGATGATGGATTCTGTGCCCGTCGTGTTTCTCACCGGGCAGGTGCGGACCGAATTGCTCGGGACCGACGGATTCCAGGAGGCGGACACGATCGGGATCACGATGCCGATCGTCAAGCACAGCGTCATGATCCAGAACCCGCTGGAGCTGCCACGCTCGATCCACGAGGCGTTCCATATCGCTCGCACCGGTCGGCCGGGTCCGGTCGTCGTCGACATCCCGCAGGACCTGAGCCGCGTCGACATCCCGTACAAGCCGGTGACCGACGTCCATCTCCCCGGCTACCAGCCGACGACCGAGGGCAACCAGAAACAGATCCGGCTTGCCGCCAAGGCGCTCGCCAACGCGCGCCGGCCGGTCATCTACGCCGGCGGCGGGGTCGTCAGCTCCAACGCCTCGGCCGAGCTGATCGAACTCGCGACCTCGGACAAGTTCCCGGTGACGTGCACGGTGATGGGTCTCGGCGGCTTCCCGGCGCCGCACGCGCAGTGGCTCGGGATGCTCGGCATGCACGGCACCCGGGCGGCCAACTACACGATGGACGAGGCGGACCTGATCGTCGCGATCGGAGCCCGCTTCGACGATCGGATCACCGGCAAGCTGTCGGAGTTCGCGCCGCGGGCGAAGTTCATTCACATCGACATCGACCCGGCCGAGATCTCCAAGAACGTGCCGGCCCACATACCGATCGTCGGGGACGCCAAGAACATCTTGCCGCGACTGACGACGGAGTACCGGGCGCTCGGGGCGGATCCGGCGCGGCTCGAGGAGTGGTGGTCCCGGATCCACGGTTGGCAGGAGCGTCATCCGCTCGGCTATGAGGACTCCAAGGACGCCGAGATCAAGCCGCAATACATGGTCCAGGCGCTCTATGAGGCGACCGGTGGCGACGCGATCATCACCAGCGACGTCGGCCAGCACCAGATGTGGACGGCGCAGTACTTCCACTTCGACGGACCACGGAGGTGGATCAACTCAGGCGGCCTCGGCACGATGGGCTTCGGTCTGCCGGCCGCGATGGGCGCGAAGGTCGGATGCCCGGACGAGACGGTCGTCTGCATTGCCGGTGACGGCTCGGTGCAGATGAACATCCAGGAACTCGCCACCTGCGCGCAGGAGGGCATCCCGATCAAGGTGTTCATCATGAACAACGGCTACCTCGGGATGGTCCGCCAGTGGCAGGAGCTGTTCTGGGACAAGCGCTACAGCCAGGTCGATATGGGCCAATGGCCCGACTTCGTCAAGCTCGCCGATGCCTACGGGGCCACCGGCATGCGCTTCGAGGACAAGAACACGCTCGTCAACGACATGAAGGACGCGCTCGCGACCGACGGGCCGGTGCTTGTCGATGTCCGCGTCACGCGTGAGGAGAACACGTTCCCGATGATCCCTGCCGGGCAGCCGGCGCGAAACATGGTGGGCTGAGCGATGGGTGAACCAGCAACCAAGGAAGTCCTCTCGCTCGACGAGCTCGAGGCGGTCACCGGCCAGCGCAGCGGCCGCAAGCACATCCTCTCGATCCTGGTCGAGAACAAGCCGGGCGTCCTGACCAGGATCTCGGGCCTGTTCGCGCGCCGGGGCTTCAACATCTCCACGCTCGCCGTCGGGCCGACCGACGATGACTCCATCTCGCGGATGACGCTGACGCTCGACGGCGCGGTGCATCCCATCGATCAGGTCACCAAGCAGCTCCACAAGCTCGTCAACGTCCTGAAGATCCGGGACCTCGAGCCGGGGGAGACGCTCTCGCGCGAGCTCGCGCTGTTCAAGATCTCGGCCGACGGCGTCAGCCGAGCCGAGGTCATGCAGATCTGCGAGATCTTCCGGGCGAAGATCGTCGACGTGACGAAGCGCTCGGTCGTGATCGAGGTCACTGGCACGTACGACAAGGTCGAGGCGTTTGAGCGGCTCGTCCGACCGTTCGGGCTGATCGAGATGGCGCGGACCGGGGAAATCGCGATCTCCCGCGGGCGCGGCGAGACCTGATGGCCGCCGACCGGCACGAGGGAACCCTTAGGCCGCGCGCTGCGCGAGCGCCCGCTCGACGCAGCGCGTGACCTCGGCCGCCTGCGCCGCGGTGAGAAACGGATTCATCGGGATCGCGAGGTGGGTCGAGGCGAGCACGTCGGTCATTGGCAGCTCGAGCGCCTCGACGTACGGGGCCATCGCCGGATGGCGGTGGATGGGCCGCGTGTAGTACGCCCGGTTGCCGATCTCGGCAGCGCTGAGCGCCTGCGAGATCGCGGCGACGTGCTCGGAGCGGATGACGTACAGGTGCCAGGCGGCGCTCGCACCGGGCGTCGGGATCGGGAGCGCGACGAGATCCCCGAGTCCGGCTCGCTCGTAGTGAGCCGCAGCCGTGCACCGGCCCCGCGCCCACGCGTCAAGCTCGGGCAGCAGGACCCGCAGGAACGCCGCCTGAATCTCGTCGAGGCGCGAGTTGTAGCCGATCAGCTCCCAGGTCTGCTGGTCCCGAGAGCCGTGGAAGCGGAGCATCCGCGCGAACTCGGCGATCTCCTCACGGTTGGTGGCGATCGCTCCGCCGTCCCCGAGGCAGCCGAGATTCTTGGAGGGGAAGAAGCTGAACGTCGCCGCCGTGCCGAGCGAGCCGGGGCGGCCGTCCGGGCCGGTCGACCCCGCCGCCTGAGCGGTGTCCTCGAGCACCGGGACGCCGAGCGCCTCGATCTCCCGGACCGGGGCGACGTTGCCGAACAGGTGGACGGCGATGACGGCCTTCGTGGCGGGGGTCAGGGCCGCGTGCACGGTCTCCGGCGTGACCATCATCGTCTGGGGGTCGACGTCGCAGAAGACCGGCCGCGCGCCGGTCGGCGGGATCGACTCGGCGGACGCGTAGAACGTGAACGCGGGGACGACGACATCGTCGCCAGGGCCGACGCCCATCGCGCGCAGAGCGATCGTCAACGCATCCGTCCCGTTGGCGACCCCGACGACGTGATCGACGCCGAGGTACGCCGCGAACTCGCGCTCAAAAGCGGCGACCTCGGGGCCGAGGATGAACCGGCCCTCGTCGACGGTGTGGGTCGCGGCGCGTACGAGGCGGTCGCGCAGGGCTGCGCGCGGCGTGTCGATATCGAACAGCGGGATTGGCATGGTCGCACTGGCAGGGCCGCACGGCGCGGAGGAGGTCCCCGCCCTCAGCTAGCCTGTCGCGCCCGATGGTACTTTCCGGCCAACCTGGAACGCTGCGCGGGGCGGTGATCGGCCTCGGCATGATCGGGCGCCATCACGCTCGGCTGCTTCAGAGCTCGGACCGGGTGGCGTTCGCCGGCGCCGTCGATCCCGGCGGGGATCGCTACCGCGCAGTGCACGAGCCCGGCCTCGTGTTCGAGACCGTGGCGGAGCTTCTTGCCGAGGGCCCGCTGGACTTTGCGATCGTCGCCGTCCCGACCGAGTCCCACGTCGCGGTCGCCGAAGAACTCGCCGCCGCCGGCGTGGCGATGCTCGTCGAGAAGCCGCTCGCTGCGACGAGCGACGCGGCGCGCCGGATTGTCGAGATCTGCGCTGCCGCGGGCGTGCCCGGCTGCGTCGGGCACGTCGAGCGGTTCAATCCCGCGCTCCAGGAGTTGCGGCGGCGGCTCCTCGACGGGCAGATCGGGCGGCTGTTCACGGTGTCGACGATTCGCAGCGGGCCGTTTCCGGCCCGGGTCCAGGACGTGGGCGTTGTCAAGGACCTCGCCACCCACGACATCGATCTCGTGAGCTGGTTGTCCGATTCGGTGATCGCGACCGTGGCCGCCCAGACGCAGCACCTGAGCGGCCGCGAGCATGAGGATCTCGTGCTCGCCGTTGGCGCGCTTGAGTCGGGTGCCGCCTTCAACGTCGTCGTCGACTGGGTCTCGCCGACGAAGGTCCGTCGCACGCGCGTACTCGGCGAGCGCGGCATGCTCGAGGCCGACACGCTCACCGGCGACCTGTACTTCTACGAGAACGCCGAGGTGCGGATCGTGTGGCCGGCGACGCAGCAGTTCCGCGGGGTCAGCGAGGGCAACGTCACGCGCTATGCACTCGCGCGTGACGAGCCGCTGCGGCTCGAGCATGAGGCGTTCTTCGACCTGATCGCCGGTCGCCGGGACTCGGGCGTCGTGACGCTGGAGAGCGGCGTTGAGATCGTGCGGGTCGCCGAGGCGGTTCTCCGGAGCGCCCGGACCGGCGAGACGGTCGAGACCGTCAGCCGGGACAGCGAACCGTGATGCGCGCGGTCGTCGTCGCGCTCGGAAAGATCGGTCTGCCGATCGCCGCCAAGATCGCGCTCGCCGGTCACGAGGTCGTCGGGTGCGACATCGATCCGCGCGTCGCCCGGCTCGTGGGGGCGGCTCAGGAGCCCTTCCCCGGAGAGGCTGGGCTCGCCGAGGCGCTCGCCGAGATCGTCCCCGCCGGACGTCTGCGCGTGAGCACCGATACGGCCGCGGCGGTCGCCGAGGGGCCCGACCTCGTGATCGCCGTGCCCCCGCTGGTCGTCGACTCCGACGCCCGTCCGGACTTCGGCGTGCTCGATTCGGTGCTCGCCGACATCGGGCGGGGCCTCGTGCCCGGGACCGTCGTGAGCGTCGAGACGACGTTGCCGGTGGGGACGACCCGCGGGCGCGTGGCACCGGCGCTCGCCGAGGCTTCCGGGTTGCGCGCCGAGCAGGACTTCTACGTCATCCACAGCCCCGAGCGCGTGTACTCGGGCCGGATCTTCCAGGATCTCGACACCTATCCGAAGCTCGTCGGAGGTCTGAGTGCGGTGGGCGAGCAGCGCGGCCTCGAGCTCTACCGCTGCTTTCTCACGGCCGAGGTGCGCGCGATGGGGTCCGCCGAGGCGGCCGAGCTGACAAAGCTCGCCGAGACGACCTACCGCGACGTGAACATCGCGCTCGCCAACGAGTTCGCCCGGTTCGCCGACCGTGCCGGGATCGACATCAATCTCGTCATCGACGCCGCCAACTCGCAGCCGTTCTCGCACATCCACCGTCCCGGGATCGGCGTCGGGGGCCACTGCATCCCCGTGTATCCGCGGTTTTATCTCGCGGGCGATCCGGAGGCCCGGATCCCGCCGGTGTCCCGCGCGATCAACGACAGCATGCCCGCCTACGCGGTCGAGCTGCTCGAGCACGCCCTGCAGCGCCCGGTCACCGGCGCGCGGGTGCTGATCCTGGGGGTGAGCTACCGCGGCGACGTCAAGGAGACCGCTTTCTCAAGCGCCTTTGGGGTACGCGATGAACTCGTTCGGCGCGGCGCGGTCGCGCTGGCGAGCGACCCGCTCTATTCCGAGGGTGAACTTCGGGCTCACGGGTTCGAGCCATGGGACGGCGAGCCGGTGGACGCCGCCATCATCCAGGCCGATCACGCCGGCTACGCGCGGCTGAGCCCCGAGGATGTGCCCGGCGCGCGCGTCGTGATCGACGGTCGGGGCGTGCTTGACGCGGCAGCGTGGGAGCAGGCTGGAGTGCGGGTGCGGCGGATCGGAGTCGGCTCCTAGCCGAACCCGGCTCGCTGCACGAGTTCCTCGGCGATCGCGAACGACGAGGTCGCGGCCGGGGAGGGAGCGTTGCGGACCCACAGGACCGGTCCGTCGCTCAGCAAGCGGAAGTCATCGACGAGCGAGCCGTCGGCGTCGATCGCCTGGGCGCGCACTCCGGCCGGCGCCCGAACCGCGTCGGTTGCCTGAAGCGTCGGCACGTACCGCTGCGCCTCGTGCACGAACGCGCGCTTGGACAGCGTGCGGTACATCTCAGCGGCACCCACGCGCCAGTACCGCTTGAACAGCCGCATCGCACCCGGCCAGCCGACCGCTTTCCACGTGTCGCGGGCATTGAACTGGTTGCGCTGATAGCCCTCGCGCGCCGTGGCCAGGATCGCGTTGGGGCCGATCAGCACGGCGCCGTCGATCGTCCGCGTGAGGTGAATGCCGAGGAACGGGAACCGCGGATCGGGGACCGGGTAGATGAGGCCGCGCACGAGGTCACGACGGTCCGCGCGCAGCGCCCAGTACTCACCGCGGAAGGGCATGATCCGCGGCTCGAGCGGCTGCCCGGAGGCGGCGGCGAGACTGTCGACGTGCAGGCCGGCACAGACGATCGCGCGGTCGGCGTGGATCGCCTGACCGTTCTCGAGCTCGACCGTGGCGTCCTGCGCGCCGCCGAGGACCCGGCGCACCGGTGAGCCGGTGAGGATCGTCGCCCCGGCGTCACGCGCGTCCTGCGCGTAGGCCTCGGCGACCTTGCTGAAGTCGACGACCGCGGTGCGCGGCGAGTGCAGCGCGGCGATCCCGGTCGCGGACGGCTCGATCGCGCGGATCTCGGCACCGTCGACGCGCCGGAGATCGGGCACGCCGTTCGTCCGTGCCCGCACCTCGAGCGCCTCGAAGCGCTCCATTTCGCTCTCGTCGGTGGCGATCACGAGCTTGCCGCACTCGTCGTACGGGATGCCCCGCTCGGCGCAGTACTCCCGCAGCAGCGTCATCCCGCGCGCGCACAGCCGCGCCTTCAGCGATCCGGGAGCGTAGTAGAGGCCCGCGTGGACGACGCCGGAATTGTGCGAGGTCTGGTGCTGCGCGAGCCGGGACTCCTTCTCGAGCAGCGTCACCTCGGCTCCGGGGACCTCGCGTGAGATCAACCGAGCCGTGGCCAGGCCAAGGATGCCGCCGCCGACGATCGCAACACGCATGGTCCGAACCCTACGAGAGCGCCGTGGCGCGCCGGCAGATGACGCGTGTCCCGAGTCGGGACACTAACCCCGCATCCGCAGGACCTCGGCGATCGTCATGGCGACGATCCGCAGGTCCAACCCGAGCGACCAGTTCTGGATGTACCAGTTGTCCCACTCGACACGGTCGGCGATCGAGGTCTGGCCGCGCAGGCCGTGCACCTGAGCCCAGCCGGTGATTCCCGACTTGACGCGGTGCCGGTCCTCGTAGCGCTCGACCTCGCTCGAGAACCGCTCGACGTACTCCGGGCGCTCGGGACGCGGCCCCACGAGGCTCATGTCGCCGCGCAGGACGTTGATGAACTGGGGAAGCTCGTCGAGCGAGAGGTTGCGCAGATGGCGGCCGATGCCGGTCCGCCGGTCCGTGCCCTCGACGCCGCCTGGGGCGCAGCCGTTGGCCGGGTTGAAGCCCGGCGTCCTCGGATCAGCGACGCGCATCGTGCGGAACTTGAGAACCTCAAAGACGTGCCCGTCGCGCCCGATGCGACGCTGGCGGAACAGGATCGGACCCGGCGAGGTCAGCCGGATGGTGATCGCGATCGCGATCATGAGCGGCGCCAGGGCGAGCAGGGCGAGGGCGGCGAACGAGCGGTCGATCGCGTGCTTGACGGCAAACTGCCATCCGCGCGGATCGGTCGGGCGCAGCGTCACAAGTGGCACGCCGCCGATGTGATCGAGCGTCGAGCGCTCGTTGATCGACTCGTACAGCCGCGGTACAAGCGCCACCTCGACGCCGAGGCGCTGGCATTCGTCAACCGTGTCGACGAGAACATGGTCGGGCTCGGCCGAGAACGCGAGGATGACCTGGCGTGCCCCGGTCTCTTCGACCGCCCGCGCGAGGTCCTGCGGCCCACCGAGCACCGGGACGTACGCGCCCTCAGAGCCGTCCTGGCGCGGGAGCGGGTTGGAATCGAGGAATCCGACCGGGCGGAGGCCGTAGCGCGGCTCGGTGACGAGGCGCTTGACGAGATGCTCGCCGACCATGCCGGCGCCGACGATCAGCGTCGGCGTGGCGAACGCCGGCGCACGCACCGCCTGGCGGCGGACCGAGAGCAGCACGGCCCGCGCCGCCCCGAGGTAGACGGTCGAGAACAGCCAGAGCCGAACGGCGATCCCGAGGGGGTGGTCGACCCCGATGATCGAGCCCGTGGCGATTGCGAGCATCGCCGCGAGCGAGACGACTCCGAGGACGTGGGTCGCGGTGTCGAGCATCGAGGCGTACATGCGCTCGTCGGGGCTCCGGCGCGCGTAGAGGACGCCGATCACCAGCAGCGGGAACACCGCCGCGAGCACGTGGTTGTCGCTGATCGTGCGGACCTGGCCGTCGGCGAACAGCGCCGCGCTCGCCGCCAGGTACAGGACCACGACATCGACGAGGAAGCGCATCCGCCCCCAGGCACGAGCGCTGAGCATCCGGCCGACGGAACTGGCGACGACCTTGGTCGGCACCGGCCGAAGCCGGAGCGGTCCAGATTGAGCAGCGTGAGTGGCGGCGGGTGGAGGTGTCATTCAGTTAGCCCTTGATCCGGGGGCCGCGCTTCGTAGAGCACGGCCGTCGGTGACTACACCCGCCTGTGCGCGATTCGCCCCACATACAGTGATCGGCGCTCGCGCGGTGAGTCTCAACCCCGTGCTGCGCATGATAACGCAATTTCTGCGAAAAAGTTGCACATTTGTTGTGAGTTTCTTCCGCGCATTGTCTGGATTCTGTCCGTCCAAGCATGCAGCGGCGTCCCCGTGATCCGCAGACCGAGGGCGCTCCCGTCCATGAACAATATCTGCTCGCGGAGCGGTCTCCTAAGCCGTACGAGATCCTGTTTGTCTATGTACGAAACCCCGGATTGGAGCCCGGGTTACCTACCCGTATGTGCGCCCCGTGACGGCGTTAAGCGCCCGCTATCGCCGTCAGGGAATGACCTGCATCTAGGAGACTAGCCGACGGCGCAGCAGGAGTCCTCCGGTCATCAGCGCCAACGCGACTGCCAACACCCCGAGAACGTTCATCCCGGTGTTCGGGAGTCCGGCGCTGGCCGTGCTCGCCAGCGTCGTCGCCGCGGTTCCGGTGGAGGGAGTTGTCGTCGAGCCGCTGGTGGATCCCGACCCGGTCGTGGAGCCCGTGCCCGACGAGGTTCCGGTGCTGGGGGATGAGCCCGAGCCGGAGCTCGACCCGCCGCCGTTCGCGGCTCCCGTGACGACCACGGTGCCATGCATGAACGGATGGATCGCGCAGATGTAGGCGAACGTGCCGGCCTTCGTGAACGTGTGTGAGCCGCTCTGACCGGGATGGAGCGTCCCGGTGTTGAAGCTGCCGTCGTTCGCCGTGGCGGTGTGCGGCTGCTTGCCGTTGTTCGTCCAGGTGACCGTGTCGCCGACATGGACCGTGATCGTGGTCGGCGAGAAGCTGAAGTCGACGATCGAGGCTGGCGGGTCGCTGGCGGCGTGGGCGTGCGCTTTGGCGTCGGCGTGGTGGATCGAGAGGCCGGCGCCGGGCGACGACGGCCGTGACTGCGCCGCGGTGGGCCACGCCGGCGTCGAGGTGGTGGTGGCGGACGCGGAGTCGGTTCTCGACGTGATCGAACTCGTCGTCGTGGCCGTCGACGTTGTTGAGGTCGCCGAGGTCGTCGAGGTCGACTGCGCTACGGAGTTCGTCGACGTCGCGGACGTCGTACTCGTTGTTGTGCCGGGGCTCGCGCTGGCATCGATCGTGTGCAGCCCGAGCGGCACGATCAGGACCGCGATGACCAGGGCGAGACGGGCACGTAGACGTGTCAGAGGCATCTCGTCAGTGGAGGACGCCGGTCTGAGCAGAAACCTTCCCAGCGTGATTGACCGGGCGTAGGATGAGAATCCCAACCAGGTCAGGAGGGCAGATGTCGAGACTCATCCGCATGGACCGCACGGGCCACACGACGCTCGCCGAATGGCAGGCGGACGATCCCGCCGCCGTCGAGGCGGCCGTGACGGCATTCCGGGCCGAGCTCGAGCAGGGCTACTTTGCGGTCATCTCCCACGGTGAGGGCGAGGCTGAGCAGGTTCACGAGCTTCCGCTCGACGCGCCGCTGGTCATCCTGCGCCGCCCGATCGCCGGCGGTTGACCCGGACGGCTTGACCCGACGGAGGTTCGCGATGGCGGCCGACTCCGGGGCCATGCTCGATGGCCCCACGGCACTGCCGGAACTCGCGGCGGTCGCGTGGCGCCCGCGGGTCTCGGAAACCTCGCTTCGCCAGCGTGGTCGGCTGTGGACGCTGACGACGCTCTCGCACGCCGTGCCGCTGACCGTCGCGGCGGTCGGCCTGACCGTGCTCGTCCCGATGTTGTTTCCGATCAGCGCGATTCTGCTCGGCCACGCCTGGGCGATTCCGGAGCTGTACGCCAACCGGGGAGCCAATGTGATCAAGGCGCGCCGGCCGTCCGATTCTGCTCCCGAGCGTCGCGCCCTCGGGCTGCTCGGCGACCTCGTCGACCATCAGGCCCGGGAACGCCTGCAACGGACCGGGCTCGTGATCGAGCGCGGTCGCCTCGGGGTGTGGGTGATCGGCCAGGCGGGCGCGCTCCTCGTCGCTCCCGGCGGCCGGCGCGTGTACTGCATGTGCGTGCGCACGACCGATCCGGAGCTCCCCGGCGCGGACCGGATCGCGCATCTGCTGCTCGCGCTGCGGACCGACGAGCGCGGGTTTGCGACGGTCGCGAATCTCGCGTTCTCAGGAGCGCCGTGGCGACTGCGGCGGCGGTTGAAGCCACCGGTACGCGAGGCCCTGTCCGCGGCGGTCCGCGCCGCCCGGACGCGCTGACACCCGTCGGACCTGGGGCCGATCGCCGTTCAGGAACTTTGTACCGGGGGCCAATGCGGCGTTTAGCCAGCGGGACGATCATCCTGTCCATGACCAATCCAGCCACATCCGCAAAGCTCCTGCTCGTCGAAGACCGGCGGAGCGCCGCGGCAGCTGCGGACGGCCTGCCGGTTCGCCGCTATCGCATCGCCCGCCTGCGTGTCGACAGCCGGCCGCGTACCGACGCGTCGCGCTTCGAGCACCTCAAGCGCGTCTACGACTGAGGCGGCGGCGGGAATCCTTCAGGAACGCTTCGCCGGTCGCGGTACGCTGTAGGCATGCAAACGCAAGCCGAGCAGCAGCCCCACACTTCGATCCTGAAGCGGATCTTCGCCGCGCTCGTCCTGGTCGTCGCCGTCGCACTGGCGTTCAAGCTCGTCATCGGCATGATCATGGCGGTGTTCTGGATCATCGTCGGCGTCGCCGTGGCGATCGCCATTCTCTGGGCGCTGAAGACACTCATCTGGTAGGGCCCGCTCCGTGGAGGGCTACGGCCTGCTGGTGATCATGTTGTTCTTCGGCGTGGCCGGAGGGATCATCGGCCGCATCAAGGGCAGCTCGTTCATCATGTGGTTCCTGATCTCGGGGGTCATTCCGTTCTTCGGGCTGCTCGCGGCGATCTTCTACCGCTTCGAGAATCAGGAGCTCCGGCGGGAGTGCCCCAACTGCGGCCGGGTGATCAAGCTCTACGACGCCGTCTGCGTCCGCTGCGGCGAGGAGCTCGAGTTTCCGGACGTCGCGATCGCGCCTGAGGCGACGATCGGCCAGCGTCCGACGGTGGGCCGGCCGGCATAGACGCCGTCATGGCGGGCGTCTGCCAGGCGCCGATGGGGCTCATGTTGGGCGCCGGGGGGTGTGCCAGCACCCTCCCTAGGGTGGCTAGTGGGGTGATGGTTCTGGCCCGAGCATGACCGGGACGCCTCCCTCCCAACCATCCAGGAGTCCCTCATGTCCAGACCCACGAGTTCCCGCGCCGCCTTGATCATCTCCGTCCTGGCGCTGTTCGCCGCGCTCGGCGGCACCAGCCTCGCGGCCTCCGGCCTGATCGGCACGAACCAGATCAAGAACAACGCCGTGACGACGAGCAAGCTCGCCGACGGCGCCGTCACGACCAACAAGATCGCCACGCACGCGGTGGTCAGGTCGAAGCTCTCAGACAACGCGGTCAACTCATCGAAGGTCGCCGACGGGTCCTTGACGAGCTCCGATGTCGCGCCGAATACGTTCCTCGCCGCCAACGGCACGGCGACGAACGCCAACAACCTCGGCAATCGTCCAGCGGGTGACTTCCTGCTGGGTCGCGGCCAGATGTTCGTCAACCGAGTCCAGGTGCCGGCGGGGTCGTCGGCTCTGATCGTCTCCTTCGGCTACGGCGATCTGGTCGGCAAGTGCGCGACCGGCGGCGTGCCCCAGACCGAGTACATCTCCCACACGAGCCAGGTCAACCTCGTCGACTGGGCAACGAACTACGCCCCGCCCAACGGCACCACCACGGTCAACACGACGAACGGTCTGACCAATGGCGGCACCTACATCGAGCCCCACACCACGACGGTCCCGCAGGCGATCACGTGGCAGGCGTCCTACGACAACGGCACTCCGCATGTGACGACCGCCTGGACGACCGGCCAGGACATCGGCACGACGAGCTGCATCTTCATCGGCCAGGCGTTCTCCACGAACTAGATCAATCATCTAACGGCCGCCGATCGGTCCGGTCCACCGGAGGGACCGGCAGGGGTGCAGGGTTGGCTTTTCGGGAACAGGGGGTGTTCCCGGGAGGCCAATCCGCCGTTAAAACCGCGATGCGAGACCCGCGGGCGGGTAGCCTGAGTAGCGATGATCGACGTCACCTCCGGAGCCCCGCAATGGCTCGACGCCGGGACTCGGCAGCGGCTGGAGCACCGGATCGAGCGGGGGCTCAAGCACGCGCGGGAGCATGGGTCGGTGGCGCTCGTCAGCGTCAGCGCCCCGTGTCCGGCCGCGGCCGATCCGACGGCGCTCGTCGTGCGCTCGCGCCGTGACGGAGAGCCGTGGTTTGCGTTCGAACAGCCCGACCGAGATCGCTTCGCGCTTGCCGCCCTCGGCTGCGTGAGGGAGCTCACCGCCCGCGGCCGCGACCGCTTCCGCGAGACCGACCGCGCGTGGCGCGCGCTCGCCCGTGACGTCTTTGCCGACCCGATCGTGGGACCGCCCGGGTCCGGCCTGGTCGCGGTCGGTGGCTTCGCGTTCAGCGCCGCGGGCGGTGACTCGCCGCGCTGGAGCGGGTTCGCGCCCGGATCGCTGATCGTGCCTGAGCTGTCGCTCGCCCGCCACGGCGACGAGGTGTGGTTGACGGTGAATGCCGACGTCGCTCCGGACGACACCGCTGAAGGGATGCTTGACGCGATCGCGCGCCGGCTCGCGGAGCTGGATCCGGGCGCGCTGCCGTTGCTCGATCCGGCGCCAGCCGGTGAGTACAAGGTCGTGAGCGCGATGCCCCCGTCGCACTACGAGGCGGCGGTCGCCGGCGCGGTCGAGCGGATCCGGGCCGGCGAGATCGAGAAAGTCGTGCTCGCCCGCGAGGTCGAGGTGCACGCTCCTGTCGCCCACGACCCCGGCGCGGTGCTCGGACTGCTCCGTGAGGAGTTCCCGGCGTGCTTCGTGTTCGCGGTGGGCCGCGGCGACTCGGTGTTCCTCGCCGCCAGCCCGGAGCTGCTCATCCGCCGCGACGGTCAGCGCGCGAGCACGGTTGCGCTCGCCGGGTCGACTCGGCGCAGCGCGGATCCCGCGGTCGATGATCACCTCGGCGAGCAGCTGCTTCAGAGCGAGAAGGATCGTGAGGAGAACGCGATCGTCGCCCGGCGGATCGCGCGCGTGCTCGCGCCCCATTCGGTGTGGGTGACGGCCGCGTCGGAACCGTCACTCGTCCAGGTCGCGAACATCCAGCACCTCGGCGCCCCGATCCGCGCCCAGCTGGCCAAGCCGATCGGTGCCGTCGCGCTTGCCGGGATGCTCCACCCGACGCCTGCCGTCGGAGGCGAGCCGGGTGCCAAGGCGGAAGCGCTCATTCCGGCGCTCGAGGGGATCGACCGCGGCTGGTACGCCGGGCCGGTCGGCTGGACGGACGTGACCGGCGACGGGGAATTCTGCGTCGCGCTGCGGTGCGCGCTGCTCCGGGACCGGCTCGCCCACCTCTACGCCGGCTGCGGGATCGTGCGCGATTCGGACCCGGCGTCCGAGCTCGCGGAGACCGAGGTCAAGCTTCAGGCACTGCTTCCGGGGCTGGCGGGATAACCGACTCGGCGATCCGCCGGTGCAGCGCGAGGTTCTCCTCGCGATCGGTTGTGACCTCGATGATCGTCGTGCCACCGCCGGCGATCGCGCGCTCGACCGCGGCGCGCAGCGCCTCGAGATCGGTGGGGCGCTCCAGCGTGCAGCCGTACAGGTGGGCCGCGTGCAAGAAGTCAGTCCCGTGCGGCGTCGCGACATGCTCCTCGAACGCGTCGGTCTCGCCGGCGATGGGCAGGAAATGGAAGATGCCGCCGCCGTCGTTGTTGAGGAGCACGATCGTCAGGTTGAGCCCGAGCCGGCGCGCGGCGAGCAGGCCACCGATGTCGTGGAGCAACGCGACGTCGCCGATCAGCAGGACGACTGGCCCATCGCTGACGGCCGCGACGCCGAAGGCGCTCGAGACGGTCCCGTCGATGCCGTTCGCGCCGCGGTTTGAGAGGTAGCGCGGCGCGAGTTCGTGGTTACCGGCGAACAGCTCGACGTCCCGGATCGGCATCGAGGCGGCGACGAACAGCGTCCCGTTCGGCGGCAGCCACTCGCCGAGCGCGGCGGCGACCGCGGGTTCCGACAGACCGGCACGGAGCGACTGCTCGATCATGATCGACGCGGCGTCGTCGGCGGACCGCCACGCAGCGAGCCAGTCGGGATCGACTGATCCGGCGGGCGTGGCCGCGCTGAGCGTCTCGACGGGATCGGCGGCGAGGCTCTCGGCGAGGACGGAGGCGGGGTCCTGCCACACACCCTCGGGGTCGATCGCGAGCTGGACCGTCTGGCCGCCGGTCAGACCGGCGAGCCAGGTGCGCAGCGGCTTGGAGGTCGGAAGATCTCCGACCCGGATGACGAGGTCCGGGACGCGCCCAACGATGAACCGGGGATCGCGCAGGAGCAGGTCGTAGCGCGGGATCGACGCCGGTCCGTGCCGGGCTCCGGACAGCGGGTCGGCGAGCAGGGGATACCCGGCGCGCTCAGCGAACCGGGCGACGGTTGCGCCGAAGTCGCGGTCGCGCTCGTAGCGCCCGGCGACGACGACGCCGCGCGCGGGCAGCGGCGCCGGGATCGCCGCGGAGGGCGCGGCGGGCGCGCGGGACACCCACGGGCGACCGTCAGGACGCCCGGAGCGGTCTGGCGCGGGCAGTGGCTCGGACAGGATGAGCGGCTCGCGGAGCGGGAAGTTCAGGTGCACGGGACCCGGGCGGCCCTCGAGCGAGGTCCAGTACGCGCGGCAGGCGAGCTGGCGGATCCAGCGGAGGTTCGCGTCGGTCGCCTCGTGGATGCCGACCTCGAAGAACCACTTGACGGCATCGCCGTAGAACTTGAGTTGGTCGATCGTCTGACCGGCGCCGACGTCGCGCAGCTCAGGCGGGCGATCGGCGGTGAGGACGATCAGCGGGACCCGGGCCTCGTGCGCCTCGATCACGGCGGGGGCGAAGTTGGCGACGGCCGAGCCGGACGTGCAGGTGATCGCCACCGGCCGCCCGGACGCCTTCGCGGCGCCGACGGCAAAGAAACCGGCGCTGCGCTCGTCGATGTGCGAGAAGCAGCGGAGCCTCGGTTCCCGCGCGAGGGAGAGGACGAGCGGCGTGTTGCGTGAGCCCGGCGAGGTGCATGCGTCGGTCATGCCGCAGCGCGCGAGCTCGTCGCAGAAGGCGCGCAGCAGCAGATAGGTATCGGTGGCGGTCATGATGCGGGGGATGGCGCCGACGATCGTGCTCCTTCACGGGTTCACCCACACCGGGGCAAGCTGGCAGCCCGTGATCGAGGCGCTCGGTGAACGCTACCGAGCGATTGCTCCGGACATCCGGAGCCACGGGACCGCCGGCGAGCTTGAGCCGGTCGCCCTCGAGCCTGTGATCGGCGATATCGCCGCGGCGGTCGATGGGCCGTTCACGCTGGTCGGCTACTCCATGGGGGGACGGATCGCGCTTCATGTGGCGCTGGCGCTCCGTGGGCAGCGGATCGAACGCTTGGTCCTGATCGGAGCCTCGCCGGGGTTGGCGGACGATGGGCAACGAGCGGAGAGGGTGGCTTCGGATGACGCGCTCGCCGAGGAGATCGAAGCGCTCGCCGCAGCGCGCGGTGCGGGCGCCGCGATGGACGAGTTCGCGCACCGCTGGGCGAGCGGGACCCCAGTGTTGGCTGGCCAGCCAGCCGAGGTGCGGGAGCGGGTGCACGCCGACCGCCTGCGCAACACCCCGGTTGGACTCGCGCGAGCGCTGCGGGGACTCGGGACGGGCGCGCTGCCGCCGCTGTGGGATCGCCTGAGCGAGCTATCGATGCCGGTCACGCTGATCGTCGGCGAGCGCGACGCCAAGTTCCGCGCGGTCGCCGACGAGATGGCCGCGCACATCCCGAACGTCAGTCGGCTGACCGTTCCCGGCGCAGGCCATGCGGTCCACCTGGAAGCCCCGACCGCGGTCGCCGAAGCGCTTGGCGCGAAGTAGACAATAGTTGTACAAAAGCCGCCAAGGCCTCGGCCGGGCCCGGCCGGAGCCGGAGCCGGCCGGGCCCGGCCGGCTCCGGCGGCGCCTACACGCCGTACCAGCTGACGAGTCCCTCGCCGAGCCCGGCGCCGCCGGGCACGCGCATCGCGCCCTCGGACGCCGAGATCACCTCGGCGCGGCCCTCGAACACCGACAGGGTCGCGAGTCCACACGGCCGGTCGGGCTCGATCACGGCCGCCGCGTGCAGGGCGGCGGCGATCCCGAGCGGTCCGTCGAGCATCGAGGCGAGGTACACCTCATAGCCGGCGGCACGCGCCCGGCGGGCGGCGGCGATCAGGCCGATCATCCCGCCGAACCGGGACAGCTTGAGACAGACCGCCTCGCATGCCGAATAGTCGAGCGCGCCCGGCAGCGCGCTGCTCTCGTCGAGGGCGACCGCGACGTCACTCTCGGACGCGATCGACGCGATCTCGTCCAGTCCGCTTGCCGGTTCCTCGCAGAGTTCGAGCCCCGCCGGCGCGAGCGCACGGAGCGATCCGATCGCCTCGGGCACGGTCCACGCGCCGTTGGCGTCGAGGCGGATCGCCATTTCCGGCCCGCTGGCGGCCCGCACGGCGGCGACCCGGGCGGCGTCGTCGCCGAGCCCGACCTTCACCTTGATGCAGCGGTAGCCGTCGATCCGGGCCGAGGCGGCCGCGGCGGCGGCGCTCGCGCGGTCGGGGGCGGCGATCGTCGCGTTGACCTCGACGGGGTCCGGTTCCGGGCCGACCGCACCGAGGAGCTGCCAGACCGGCAGACCGGCCCGGCGCCCGGCGAGATCAAGGAGCGCCAGATCGATCGCCGCGATGGCCTGCGGCAGCACCGCGAGGTTCGCGCACGCGGCGAGGACGTCGTGGATCGGCTCGCCGTCGGAGTCGCCGAGCACCTCGCGGCAGTCTTCGAGCGCGATCAGGACCTGATCCTCCGGGATGCCGAGCGCGACCGCCTCGCCGACGCCGACGAACCCGTCGGCGCCCTCGAGCCTGACCAGCACCAGCGGCACCGCATCGACGGCGCCCTGGGAGGAGACGAACGGCGCCCGCAGGCGCGCGTCCACCTGATGGATCCCGACCCTCACCGGCTGAGGAGCAGCCCCGCGGAGAGCAGGACACAGAACGTCAGCTGCAGCATCCCGGTCTGGGCGAGAGCTCCGTTGAGCGACGCGCCGTCGGTGCGGTTGCGCACGACGCGGACGACCGACGCGGCCACCGGCAGGGTCAGCCACGCGAGCAGCACCCACGGCTTCAGCGGGCCGAACAGCCAGGTCACGGGCACGAGCACGAAGGCGCCGTAGACCATGAGCGCGTACAGGTCGCGCGTGCGCTCGCGTCCGATCCGCACCGCGAGCGTGCGTTTGCCCGCCCGCCGGTCGGTGTCGATGTCCCGGACGTTGTTGACCACGAGGATCGCCGACGCGAGCAGGCCGACCGGGACGGCGAGCGCGAACGCCTCCCATTGCAGGTGCTTCACCTGGACGAAGAACGATCCGACGACGGCGACGATCCCAAAGAACAGAAACACGAACAGCTCGCCGAGTCCCTCGTAGCCGTAGGGGCGCGGGCCGCCGGTGTAGAGGACGCCGGCGAGGATCGAGGCGGCGCCGACGAGCAGCAGCTCCCAGCCGGCCACCGCGATCAGGTAGATCCCAGCGAGCACGGCGACCCCAAAGGACGCATACGTCGCGATCAGCACCTGGCGGGGCGGGACGAGCCCGCCGGCCGTCACCCGTACCGGCCCGAGACGGTCCTCGGTGTCGGCGCCGCGGCGCGCGTCCGAGTAATCGTTCGACAAATTGGTCCCGACCTGAATGAAGACGGCGCCGATGAGCGCCGCGAGGAAGCGCAGCGGGTGGAAGATGTGCGCAAAACCGGCGAGGGCGGTGCCGACGAGCACCGGGGCGACGGCGGCCGGCAGCGTCCGCGGCCGCGCCGCCATCAGCCAGATGCGCATTCCACTAGGTGCGGTCACGGTCGACATGCCCAGTCCTCTCAGGCGCGCCGAGGGAACTGAGAGAAGTCCGGGCGGCGCTTCTCGATATACGCGCTCCGGCCCTCGGCCGCCTCCTCGCTCATGTAGAAGAGGAGGTTCGCGTCGTGGGCGAGCTGCTGGATGCCCGCGAGGCCGTCCTCATCGGCGTGGAAGCTCGCCTTCAGGATCCGCAGGGCGAACGGGGAGAGCGCGAGCATCTCGCGGCACCAGCTGACGGTCTCCTCCTCAAGG
Source organism: uncultured Solirubrobacterales bacterium (assembly GCA_963850335.1). GTDB lineage: Bacteria > Actinomycetota > Thermoleophilia > Solirubrobacterales > Solirubrobacteraceae > Palsa-465. Next base: position 196,541 of record CAWKKY010000012.1, read on the forward strand.
CGCTCGAGCGGCACGACGGTGTTGACGAGACCCATGTCGAGTGCCTGCTGAGCGTCGTACTGGCGGCAGAGAAACCAGATCTCCTTCGCTTTCTTGGGCCCGACCATCCGCGAGAGCACGCTCGCGCCGAAGCCGCCGTCGAACGAGCCGACCTTGGGACCGGTCTGCCCAAAGCGGGCATTGTCGGCGGCAATCGTCAGATCGCAGATGACGTGAAGAATGTGGCCGCCGCCGATCGCGTAGCCCGCGACCATCGCCACGACCGGCTTCGGCATGCGGCGGATCTGGACCTGGAGGTCGGTGACGTGGAAGCGCCCAACCGCCTGATGTCCGGCCGCGGCGGCCGCCGGGTCGGCGCCCTCGACATACCCGCCGCGAGTGCCGCGGACGCGCTGGTCGCCACCGGAGCAGAACGCGTCCGGTCCCTCACCGGTGAGGATCACGACGCCGACGTCAGGATCTTCCCGGGCGCGCGTGAACGCATCGATCAGCTCGATCACCGTCTCCGGGCGGAATGCGTTGCGCACCTCGGGACGATTGATGGTGAGCTTGGCGATGCCGGCGTCCTCACCGGTCGACTTCTCGTAGCGGATGTCCTCGAACTCGCCCGCGGGCTCCCACGTGGTTGGCACGGCAGGCAGGCTACTGAACCTGCAGATACACCTTCGGGCTCTCCGGCTGGCCGTGCCCCTCGAGCCGGGCCCGCAGCGAGTACGCGCCCTTCCCCGGAACCGGGAAGATCCCGCTGAAGTGGCCGTCGTTCTGTCCGACGATCTTCTGGGAGTCAGCGTCCTCGAACGTGCCTGAGACGCACCGCTTGAGCTTGACCTTGATCTTCCAGCGTCCGCTCGGAGCCGGACTCACGGTGCCGGAGTAGCTCACCTGGGCGGGCGCGCCGTAGTCGAAGAACGCCTCCTGCTTGCCGCAGGCGGTGGCGTTGAGGTTGCCCTTGGCGCCGCTGATCGACAGCGTCACCCCGTTCCCAGATGACGACGAGGAGCCGGCAGCGCTTGACGACGACTGCGACGAGGACGAGCTGCCGCACCCCGCAAGCAGAGCAGCCGCAGCGGCCGTGGCCAGGACCCGTCCGATCACCGCGGGCACTCTATAGGCTCGCGGCCGTGCCACCCGTGCTCCGCCACCGTGCGCTGTACGCGGCGTTCGACCGGTTTCCATCGCGCAAGGGAAGTGCCGTCCACACCGATCGTTTCGCCCGGACGCTGTTCGATCACGCCGGCGGCGGCCTGTTGTACGTACTCGGCGGCAACGGGCTTCCGCCCTACCAGCTCGAGGGACCGATCGAGATCGTGCGGTACAGCCGTGAGGCCGAGCATCTGCTGGAGCGCGCCGCCGGGTTTGGCGCCCGTCTCGCCGAACTGCTCGACGCACTGGCGCCGACGCTGCGGATCGCGCACTTCCGCGACCCGTGGGGCGGGGTGCCGATCGTCGAGCGCGACGCGCGGGCGTACGCCACGGTGTACGAGGTCAACGGCCTGCCCTCGATCGAGCTGCCATTCCTGTACCCGGCGATTCCGTCCTCGCTCCTCACCCAGATCGCGGAGCTCGAGCAGCGCTGCCTTGAGCGGGCGGACGCGGTCGTCACACCGTCGCAGCTGACCGCGCGGCGACTGCTCGACCGGGGTGTCGAGCCCGCGCGCCTGCACGTGATCCCGAACGGAGCTGACATTCCGGCCGCGCCGGCACCCCCGCCCCCCAACGCTCCCGCCCGCTACGTCCTCTACTTCGGCGCGCTCCAGACCTGGCAGGGGGTCGACACGGCGCTGCGGGCGTTCGCGCGGCTGGGCGACCTCGAGGACCTCGAGCTCGTCGTCTGCGCCTCGGTGCACGAGCGCCGCGCCAAGCCCTACCGCAAGCTCGCCGAGCGGCTCGGTGTCAGCGAGCGCGTGCGGTGGTTCCACGCACTGGGAGAGAACGAGCTCGCGAGTTGGCGGGAGCACGCCCTCGTGTCACTGGCGCCGCTGCGCGACTGCTCGCGGAACAGCCTCCAGGGTTGCTCGCCGCTCAAGCTGCTGGAGTCGATGGCCGCCGGCGTCCCGGTCATCGCGTCCGATCTGCCTCCGGTGCACGAGCTGATGCGCGACGGCGAGCACGGACGGCTCGTCGCGGCGGACCGCCCCGGAGAGCTCGCGCGGACGATCCGGGTGCTGCTCGACTACCCGGAGCGGCTCGCGGAGATGGGTGTCTTGGCGCGCGCCCACGTCGCCGAACACCTCACCTGGGAACACAGCACGCGTCGCCTCCGCGACGTTTATGCTGCGCTCGGTTCGGACGATGTGGTGTCGAGCACGAGGGCGATTGCGTGAGTGAAATCAAGTCAACGTTCAAGTCGCTGTCGGCTGCGCAGCAGGCGGTCGTGAACGATCGGCGGGTGTCGGGTGCGTACTCGCCCGACGAGTGGATTGCGTTGCTTGGGCCGGTCGCCGAGTTCGACAGCCAGGTCGACACCGTCCGGGCCGGGGCGGGTGGCTTCTTTGCGCGGCGGTTTGCCCGCAAGCACGACCTGCCGTTCGCGCTGCGCCTGTTCACGGTGCCGCTGCTCCCGATCCTGCGCGAGGATCAGGCGTCCGACAAACCGCTCGAGCTCACGCTCGACTTCACCGGGCCCGAGCAGAACAGCAAACGCAAGACTGTGAGCGAGCCCTACCGCAAGGGGGCGTATCACAAGGTCATCGACACGTTTTACGACGATCCGTGGATCGAGGGTCATGCCAGCTTCGCCGACGGCACCGATCTTGAGTTCGCGGTCATCGACCACGTCCGCTCCTCACGCAAGACGAAGCGCACACCGCGTGGCAAGGTCAAGACCAAGACCAAGGCGAAGAAGAAGACCGAGCTCACGGTCACGCTGACCTTCCCAAAGCGCAACTACGAGGCGGGCGAGGACAAGCAGGGCGCAGGGCTCAAGAAGCAATCGGTCAAGAAGGACGACGACGAGACGGTCGTGCAACTCACCCGGGTGATCGAGCCGGCCCGGACCGACGGCATCCCGGAGCCCGAGCTTCTGCTCGAACTGATCGGTGAGGCATACGACCGCGTCAACCCGTCACGGAGGAAGAAGCTGTGAGTCCGGCCGGGAGCGGCATCGACCAGTGCGCGTGCAAGCGCGGGTTCTTCACCCTGCGGGATTGCGGCAACGCGGCCACGAGCACGTGCTCGGTCTGCTCCCGGCGCGTCTGCGATGAGCATCTCGCGCCGCGGGTCGACACCAAGGTGTGCGTCGAGTGCGCGGCCAAGCAGGAGGAAGCGCAGGCCCCGCCGGCGCAGCCCGACCAGCCTCAGGTCCCCGGTCAGCCGCTCCAGCAGTCCGGCCTCGGACCGCCGCTGCAGCGACTGACGCCGACGAGCACCGCCGCCTTCTGGCGCGCTCGCTATTACCGGCGGCGCGACTACGAGCCGATGTGGTGGGGGACATATGACCCGTTCTGGGACGACTACGGCTACCGCTGGTACGACGATGACCGTGACGACGACGGCGGCGGGTTCAACGACTCCTGATCCCGCGACGCCCGTTCGTGGGCTCCGCGCCCTGTGGCTGACCGAGACGTACCCGCCGAGCCGGGGCGGCATGTCGGAGTCGTGCGACCGGATCGTCCGCCAGTTGCGCCGCCGGGGCGTCATCGTCGACGTCCTGCACTTCACCCCGCGCCCCCGCGGGAGGCCGTGGACGATCGAGATTCAGGCCGGCGGTCGTTACATGATCTGCCCGATCGAGGACGATCCGGCGCACGCGCTCAACCGGGCGTGGACGACGCTCCAGGCCGATCCGGCGACCGCCGAGGTCACCCACGTCGTCGCGTTCGGCGGTTCGAGGCCGATGATCGCCGGCCCGGTCTACGCGGCGTGGCTCGGCGTACCGCTCGTGACGCTCATCCGCGGCAACGACTTCGATGCCGCCGTGTTCTCGGCCCGCCGCCGCCCGATCCTCGACGACGCACTCACCCGCTCGGCGGTCGTGTGCGCCGTATCGCAAGACAAGGTCGACAAGATCGCCGCGCTGCACCCGGGCATCCGCGTGCGCCGGATCCCGAACGGGATTGACCGCACGGACTGGGCATTCGCGCCGAGCGATGAGCGGCGCGCCGCCACGTGGCGAGGCGAGACGGTGCCCGACGACGTCCAGACGATCGGGCTGTTCGGTCAGCTCAAGGCGAAGAAGGGGGGCGTCCTGCTGCTCGAGGCGCTTGCCCGGTCCGGCACCGCCGAGCGGTTTCACCTGTTGCTGGCCGGCTGGCTCGAGCCGGACATGGACGACTGGCTGCGCGAACACGACGGCGCGGTCTCCTACACGCTGCTCCCGTTCCTTGACCGCTACGAACTGCTGCCGTGGTACGCCGCGTGTGACTGGATCGCGATCCCGTCGTTCTACGACGGCTTGCCCAACGTGCTCATGGAGGCCGCCGCGCTCGGGATCCCGCTGATCGCGAGCCGCGCCGGCGGCATGGCCGACGTGCTGAGAAACGAGGCCACCGGCCTGCTGTTCGAACCGGGCGACGAGGTGGGGTGCGCGTCGGCGCTGCGGCGGGCCGCGCACATGCCGCCCGGCGATCGGACGCGCCTCGGCGACGCGTGCCGCGAGTTGGCCGCGTCCGAGCTGAGCGTCGAGCTCGAGTCCTCGCGCTACCTCGATGCCCTCCATGAGGCACTCTGCTCTGAGAAATGGTCCTCCTCTACGCACTCGGCGGCGGTCTCGGCCACCTGACCCGGGCGCGGTACGTGATCCACGCGCTCGGGCTCGACGGCGACGTGGCGATCCTCTCTGCCTCGCGGTACGCGCGTGATCTGCGCGTCACGGGCGACGTCCCGGTGATCGAGGTGCCACGGCGGCTCGGCCGCGACCGCCGCGCCTTCCGGCGCTGGCTGGCGGCCACGCTGCGCGAGCTCGATCCCGACGAGTTGATCGTCGACACCTTCCCCGGCGGGATCCTCGGCGAGCTCTGCGGGATGGAGCTTCCACCTTCCCGCCTGATGGCACGCCATCTGCGCTGGCCGGCGTACCGCGGCCGCCTTGCCGGGCCGGTCCCTCAGTACGAGACGGCGTATCTCATCGAGCCCCTCGCGACGGCGCATTCGGAGGCGCTCGGGGCGATCGCGAAGCGACTCGAGCCGCTGGCGCTCACGCTCCCGGCCGCGGGGGCGGGTACAACGAGCGAGCCGCTGCTCGACTCACCGCACGTCGCGGTCGTGCACTCCGGCCCCGAGGACGAGGTGGAGCAGCTCATCGAACTTGCCCACGAGCACCGGTCCGCCGCGACGCTTCCGGTGATCGTCGTCTCGCCGGATCGCCCCGCGCGGCTGCCCACCGGCGCGCTGTGGCGCAGCGTCTATCCGGTCGCTCCGCACCTCGGGCACGCCGAGCTGATCGTCACCGCGGCGGGGTGGGGCGCGATGCACGACACCGCACCGGTCCGCGATCGCCACCGCTGGGTGCCGTTTCCCCGGCCGCTCGACGATCAGTTCGCGCGGGCCCGGGCGGCACGCCGCACCTGTGGCGTTCAGGGTCCAGCAGCGGTGGCTGCCACGCTGTAGCCATGGACAACTGGCTGCTGCGGGCGGCGGCGATCGATCCCGAGCACGCCGCCCTCCTCACCGCCGACGGGGCCGTCGGCTACCGCGAGCTCGCCCAGCGGGCGCTGCGGGCGGCCGGCACGCTCCGCGCCGCCGGGGTGGCGCCTGGACAGCCCGTCGCGATCGCGCTCGCGGCAGGAGCCGACTACGTCGCGGCGGTTCATGGGGTGCTGCTCGCCGGGGCGATCGCGGTTCCGATCGACCTCCGCCTGACTCCCGAGGAACGGGCCCGGCGGACGCCGCCCGGCGCGTACGGGTTCGATCACCCGGTCACGGGGCCGCCGCTCGTCGATCCCGTGGCGATCGAGCTCGAGCGTCCCGCCGCGATCATGCACACCTCGGGGACGACCTCGGATCCGCGCCCGGTGACGCTGACGTACGGCAACTGGCTCGCGAACGCGCTCGGGTCGGCGGTCGCGCTCGGGCTCGATCGGGCGGAGCGGTGGCTGTGTCCGATGCCGCTCGTCCACGTCGGTGGACTCTCGATCCTCATGCGCAGTGCGATCTACGGCACGACGGTCGTGCTGCACGGTCGCTTTGACACCGATGCTGTGCTCGGCGCGCTGATGCGCGCTGAGGACCGGATCACGCTCGTCTCGCTCGTCCCGACGATGCTTGCCCGCCTCCTTGACGCAGGGCTGAGCCGGCCGCCGTCGCTGCGCTGGGCCCTGCTCGGGGGCGGCCCGATCGCGCCGGCGCTGCTCGAGCGGGCGCGGGCCGCCGAGGTGCCGGTCGCACCGACGTACGGCATGACCGAGGCGTGCTCTCAGATCGCCACCCATGGCTGGCCGCTGCCCGGGGTCGAGGTCGAGCTCGGTGCGGACCAGGAGATCCTTGTCCGCGGCGCGATCGTCTCGCCGGGTGCCGTGGCCGCCGACGGCTGGCTGCACACGGGCGACCTCGGGGCGTTCGACGATCGCGGGCGCCTGGAGATCGTCGGGCGCAAGGCCGACACGATCGTCACCGGCGGCGAGAACGTCGCTCCGGCGGAGGTCGAGGCGGTGCTGCTCGAGCATCCGGCGGTCGCGGACGCGGCAGTCCACGCGCGCCCCGATCCGGAGTGGGGGGAGGCCGTCATCGCGACGGTCGTCCTCGCCAACGGGGCGCGCATCGAATCCCGAGGAGCTGCGCGCGTTCACCGCGGCCCGGATCGCCTCCTACAAGGTGCCGAAGGCGATCGGCTTCACCGAAGTGCTTCCGCGCACCGTCTCCGGCAAGCTGCTCCGACGCGAGCTCGAGCGACTAGATTGACGCTCGACGTGTCCACCGCGCCACAGCTTGAGGCCACCGAGTCGCCGAATCAGCTCACGGTTGAGCAGCTGGCGGCCGAGACCGGGATGTCGGTGCGGAACATCCGCGCCCATCAGGCCCGGGGGTTGCTCGCGCCGCCCGAGGTGCGGATGCGCGTCGGCTACTACGGCCCCGAGCACATCGCCCAGCTGCGGCTCATCCGCGAGCTGCAGCACCAGGGGTTCAACCTCGGCGGGATCAAGCGCCTGATCGACGACACCGACGGGACGGCGGAGCGGCTCATCTCCTTCCGGCGTGTGCTCACCACGGTTGCCGATGGCGAGCTGACCGAGACGCTCACGCTCGCCGACCTTGCCCGTCGGTTCCGCGTGAGTGCCGACGAGGCACCGGCGGTGCTCGGCCAGGCGGTCGAACTCGGCGTCCTCGTCCCGGCGGGCTCGGATCGCTACGAGGTGCCGAGTCCCTCGCTGCTCGCGCTCGCCGAGGAGGTGACCGAGCACGGCGTCCCGCTTCCACGGACGCTCGACGCGCTCGGCGAAATCGTGCGCCATTGCGATTCGGTCTCCCGATCGCTCGTCGAGGTGTTCCTCTCGGAGGTGTGGAAGCCCTTCCAGCAGGCCGACATGCCGCCCGAGCGCTGGCCCGAGATCGAGCAGGCCGTCGAGCGGCTGCGACCGATTGCCTCGGAGGCGCTGATGGCGATCTTCCAGCAGCGGCTCGGCACGCAGGTTGAAGCGGCGCTCGTCGAGATCACCCGGCGACTGGCCAACCAGACTCCATGACCACGCCGGATCCCGACACCCAACGGCTTGAGATGCTCGATCGCTGGGAGCTCGCCGCCGTCGGCTGGCGCAAGCGCGCCGACGAGGTGCGCGACAGCGGCATGCCGGTGTCGATGCGGATGATCGACCACCTCGGGCTTCAACCCGGCCAGCGCGTGCTCGAGCTCGCGGCCGGACCGGGCGACACGGGATTCCTCGCCTCCGAGCTGATCGCGCCGGGCGGCACCCTCATCTGCAGCGATGGAACCGCGGCGATGCTCGATGTCGCGCGTGAGCGCGCGGGCCAGCTTGGCGTGAAGAACGTCGAGTTCCAGCAGCTCAACCTCGAGTGGATCGATCTCGAAACCGCGAGCGTCGACGCCGTCCTCTGCCGTTGGGGGATCATGCTCATCCTCGATCCGTCGGCGGCGGCGCGTGAGACCCGGCGCGTGCTGCGGCCCGGCGGCCGGCTGGCGATCGCAGTCTGGGACGAGGCGTCGAAGAACCCGTGGGCGACGATCCCCGGCCGGGCGTTGATCGCGCGGGGACTCGCGCAGCCGCCCGACCCGAGCGCGCCGGGCATGTTCACGCTCGCGGGCGACGGCGCGGTCCAGGAGCTGCTCGAGGACGCCGGCTTCCTCGATGTCACCGTCGAGGCGGTCGCGATCAAGCGGCCCTATCCGAACGTCGACGCGTACCTCCACGAGACGCGCGACCTCTCGATGATGTTTTCTGAGGCCATCAACTCGGCTCCGGAGGAGGAGCAGGTCACGGTCGCCGGCCTGATCGCGGATGCCCTGGCGCCGTTCACCGAGCCGGATGGCTCGCTGCTGATCCCGGGCAGCTCGCTCGTCGCGGCCGCGAACGCGTGAGCCCCGGCGGCCTTGTAGGCTCGCTGCATGTTCTACGACGACGACGCTGACCTCACTCTCCTCGACGGCAAGACCGTCGCGATCATCGGATACGGCTCACAGGGCCACGCCCATGCGCTGAACCTCAAGGACTCGGGCGTATCGGTCGTCGTCGGGTTGCGCAGCTCCTCGTCAAGCGTCGCGCGCGCCGAGGCTCAGGGCCTCCGCGTCGTCGATCCGGCCGACGCGGCGAGCGAGGGCGACGTGGTGATGATGCTCACCCCGGACGAGCTGCACAAGCAGGTGTGGGAGTCCGGTGTCTCCGACGGCGTCGCCGCCGGGAACCTGCTCCTGTTCGGCCACGGCTTCTCGATTCACTACGGCGAGGTCGTCCCCCCGCCCGAGGTCGATGTGGCGCTCGTGGCGCCCAAGGGACCCGGCCACCTCGTCCGGCGGCAGTACCTCGAGGGCTCCGGCGTGCCCGGGCTCGTCGCCGTCCAGCAGGACGCGACCGGGAACGCGCTTGCGGTGACGCTCGCGTATGCCAAGGGCATCGGGTGCACCCGCGGGGGCGTCATCGAGACGACCTTCAAGGACGAGACCGAGACCGATCTATTCGGCGAGCAGGCGGTGCTGTGCGGCGGCGTCACCGAGCTCGTCCGCGCCGGCTACGAGACCCTCGTCGACGCCGGATACGACCCGCGGCTCGCCTACTTCGAATGCCTGCACGAGCTCAAGCTGATCGTCGACCTGATGTACGAGAAGGGGATCGCCGGAATGCGGTACTCGATCTCGAACACCGCCGAATACGGCGACCTGACCCGGGGGAAACGGATCATCGGCGAGCCGACGCGCGAGGCGATGAAGAAGATCCTGGGCGAGATTCAGTCGGGCGACTTCGCGCGGGAGTGGATCGCCGAGAACCGCGCCGGCCAGGAGAACTTCAAGCGGATGCGCGACGAGCAGTCCCGGCACCAGGTCGAGGTCGTGGGCAAGGAGCTCCGCGCCCAGATGGACTGGATCGACACCTCGTTTGACGAGTAGGTTGGCCGGCGGCCCGCCGGGTCGAGGACATCCATGACCGCGCTCAGCCTCGGAGTGATCTCGAGTTCGCGCAAGCCGGACGAGCGCCGGCTCGCGATCCATCCCGCACACTTCTCGCGGATCGACCCGGCCCTGCGGGCTCGCATCTACCTCGAACACGGCTACGGGGTGCCGTTCGACGTGCCCGATGACCGCCTTGCGGGCGAGGTCGCCGGCTTCCGCTCCCGGGAGGAGCTGATGGCCGGATGCGACGTCGTGCTGTTGGCCAAGCCGCTCCTCGAGGACCTCCGCGAGTTGCCGGAGGGCACCGTGCTCTGGGGCTGGCCACATTGCGTTCAGGACGAGGAGCTCACCCAGGTCGCAATCGACCGTCGCCAGACGCTGATCGCGTGGGAGGCGATGAACCACTACACCCACGACGGCAGCTTCAGCCTCCATGTGTTCCACAAGAACAACGAGCTCGCGGGCTACTCCGCGGTCGCGCACGCGCTGACGTTGCGCGGGACGACCGGGGCGTTCGGGCGCCGACTGAGCGCCGCGGTCATCAGCTTCGGTGCGACGGCGCGCGGGGCAGTGACCGCGCTGTTCGCGCTGGGGGTACATGAGGTCACCGTGCTCACCCACCGCGGTGTGGCCGCGGTCGCGGCGCCGATGGCCCCGGCGCGGCTCGTGCACTACGAGCGTGATCCTGTTCAGCCGCACCGCGCGCAGGCGATCGCCGGCAACGTCGAGCGGCCGATCGGCGAGTTTCTCGCCACCTTCGACATCGTCGTCAACTGCATCCTCCAGGACACCGACGATCCGCTCATGTTCGTCACGAACGACGAACTGCACCTGTATGAACCGGGGCGGTTGATCGTCGACGTCTCCTGCGACGAGGGCATGGGGTTCGAATGGGCCCGGCCGACGTCGTTCGCGGACCCGATGCTCACGGTTGGCGACGGCGTGCACTACTACGCCGTCGACCACACGCCGTCACTGCTCTGGAACTCCGCGAGCTGGGAGATCAGCGAGGCACTGATTCCGTTCCTGGGGCCGGTCATGTCCGGGCCGGCCGCGTGGGACGAGAGCCCCACGATCCAACGGGCGATCGAGATCCGCGACGGTGTCATCCAGAACCCGAAGATCCTCTCCTTCCAGTCCCGCGCGGCCGGCTATCCCCATCCCGTGGGTACACTGCACAACCAGCCGTCGTGACTGGCGTAATCAGGTGGAGTACAACCACCGGGGAGCGGCGGCGAGCACTGCCGCGCGCCTGGGCATGAATAACCGGTAACGCCTCCAGGAGGCCCCATGACCCAGACCGTCACCATGATTCCAGAGCACCTGAAGCCCGCCGACGGGCGATTCGGATCCGGACCGAGCCGGGTTCGTCCCGAGCAGCTCCGACACCTGCTCGACGAGGGCGCCAAGGTGATGGGCACCTCGCACCGGCAGAAGCCGGTCAAGGCACTCGTCGGCCGCGTCCGCGCCGGCGTCAGCGAGCTGCTCTCGCTCCCCGACGGTTATGAGGTCGTGCTCGGCAACGGCGGGACCACGGCGTTCTGGGACGCCGCCGCCGCCGGACTCGTCCGTCAGCGCGCGCTTCACCTCACCTACGGGGAGTTCTCCTCGAAGTTCGCGGCGGTCACAAACGGCGCGCCGTTCCTCGCCGACTCGGTCGTGATCACCGCCGATCCGGGCGACGCGCCCGACCCGGCGGCGATCGACGCCGCGCAGGCCGGTGAGTGCGACGTCCTCGCCTGGGCCCACAACGAGACCTCGACCGGCGTGATGGTGCCCGTCGTCCGACCCGCCGGGACGAGTGCCGGCGAGCAGCTCGTGCTGATCGACGCGACCTCCGGCGCCGCCGGATTGCCGGTCACGATCGCCGACGCCGACGTCTACTACTTCGCGCCGCAGAAGGGATTCGCTTCGGACGGCGGACTGTGGCTGGCGGCAATGAGCCCAGCCGCGCTTGAGCGGGTAGAGGAGATCGCCGCCGCACCGCCCGGCGGGCGATGGATTCCCGAGTTCCTATCGCTCGGCACGGCGCTCGAGAACTCGCGCAAGGACCAGACCTACAACACGCCCGCGGTGGCGACCCTGTTCCTGCTCGCCGATCAGCTCGACTGGATGCTCCAGCAGGGCGGGCTCGACGCGATGGTCGCCCGGACGGCCGAATCCTCACGGACGCTGTACGAGTGGGCCGAGGCCCATCCGCACGCAGCGCCGTTCGTCGCCGACGCGGCCAAGCGCTCCCAGGTCGTCGGGACGATCGACTTCGATGACGGCGTCGACGCTGCCGCGCTCGCGGCGACGCTGCGCGCCAACGGGATCGTCGACGTCGAGCCGTACCGCAAGCTCGGCCGCAACCAGCTCCGGGTCGCGATGTTCCCCGCGACCCCGCCGAGCGACGTCGCCGCGCTCACCTCCTGCATCGACTACGTCCTGGAGCAGTCATGAAGGTCCTCGTCGCAGAGAAGATCGGCGATTCCGGAGTCGACCTGCTCCGGGAGCACTTCGACGTCGACCTCGGCGTCGGCTGGAGTCGTGACGAGCTGGCCGACCGCATCGCGGGCTACGAGGGGATCCTGATCCGCTCCGCGACGAAGCTCGATGCCGAGATGATCGAGAAGGCGCAGCGGCTGCGCGCCGTCGGTCGGGCGGGGGTTGGGGTCGACAACGTTGACGTCCCGGCGGCGACCAAGCGCGGCATCGTCGTCGCCAACGCGCCCCAGTCGAACGTGATCACGGCGGCGGAGCACACGATGGCGCTGCTGCTCGCGCTCGCCCGCAACGTGCCGCAGGCGCACGCGTCGCTGACCAGCGGCAAGTGGGAGCGCTCGAAGTTCTCCGGGGTCGAGCTGTACGAGAAGACGCTCGGCATTCTCGGCTTCGGGCGGATCGGTCAGCTCGTGGCACAGCGGGCGCTCGCGTTCGGCATGCATGTGGTCGCGTACGACCCGTACGTCGCCGCGGAGCGCTACCGCGCGATGGGCGTCGAGCGGGCCGAGTCCTCCGACGACATCTACGCGGCCGCGGACTTCATCACGCTTCATCTTCCGAAGACGCCTGACACCGAGGGGTGGCTCGACGCCGAGGCGCTCGCCAAGTGCAAGGACGGCGTGCGGATCCTCAATGTCGCCCGCGGTCCACTGCTCGTCGACGACGATCTCAAGGCCGCGATCGACTCAGGCAAGGTCGCCGGCGCGGCGCTCGACGTGTTCCGCGCCGAGCCGATCACCGAGCACCCCCTGTTCAGCTACCCAAACGTGATCGTCACGCCGCACCTCGGCGCCTCGACCGCCGAGGCGACCGACCGCGCCGGGTACCAGGCGGCCGAGCAGGTGGTGGCCGCGCTCACCGGCGGCATCGTCTCGACCGCTGTCAACGTCCCGGCGATCCCGGCGGAGGACATGGAGGTGCTCGGGCCCTACCTGCCGCTCAGCCGCGGGCTCGGCCGGATTGCGATCGCGCTCACGGCCGGCTCGTCGTTTGACCGCGTTCGGACCGAGTTCCTGGGCCGCATCGCCGACCGCGATACCCGGCTGCTCTCGATCGAGGCGCTCCTCGGCGTGCTCGAGGGTCACACCGAGGAGGACGTCAACGAGGTCAACGCGCCCGCGATCGCCGAGGAACGGGGCATCCAGACCGAGGAGACGAAGAGCCGGGGGGCGCGCGACTACACCGATCTCGTTCGGGTGACGCTCACCTGCGGCGACGACAGCCTGCGCGTCGCCGGGACGCTCATCGGCCGGCGCAACCGCCCCCACCTGCTCGAGGCATGGGGCCACCGCTTCGATCTCCAGCTCGAGGACCACCTGACGCTGTTCCGCTACCGCGACGTGCCGGGCATGATCGGGCGCGTCGGGACGTGCTTCGGCGAGCACGGGGTCAACATCGTCTCCGCCGCGGTCGGACGCGAACCGGGGGACCACGACGCCACCGCCGGGGTCGCCGCGATGGCGATCACGACCGACGCCCCGGTGCCGCGGGCAGTGATCGACGAGATCGTCGCCGACGACGGCTTCTTCGACGGGCGAACCGTCAGCTTGTAGCCCCGCACGCGGCGACCCGGGCACGATGGCGGCAGAATCGTCGCGCCCGTGATAGGACTCCCGCCGTGCGCGCAGTCGTGATCACACAGACGGGCGGTCCCGAGGTCCTCCAGGTCCAGCAGCGGCCCGACCCGCAACCCGGCCGTGGCGAGGTGCTGATCGATGTGCGGGCGGCGGGCGTCAACTTCGCTGACCTGCTGGCGCGGATGGGGCTCTACCCGGACGCGCCGAAGCTGCCCGCGGTCGTCGGTTACGAGGTGGCCGGGGTGGTGGCGGCCCTCGGCGAGGGCCTCGACGGCTCGCTCGCCGTCGGCCAGCGAGTGGTTGCGCCCACGCACTTCGGTGGCTACGCCGAGCGCGCCGTGGCGCAGGCGGACGGCGTCATCGGGATTCCGGACGCCGTCGGCTTCGAGGCCGCGGCGGCGATTCCGATCGCCTACGCGACCGCGTGGGAGGCGCTCGTCCGGCTCGGCGATGTGCGCGTCGGCGAGCGGGTCCTCATCCACGCCGCCGCGGGTGGGGTCGGGATCGCGGCGACCCAGCTCGCCAAACGGCTCGGCGCCGAGATCTGGGGCACGGCCTCGGCGTCCAAGCACGACGCGATCATCGGCTTCGGCGTTGACCACGCCCTCGACTACACCCGCTCGGGATGGCACCGATCGCTTCCGTCCTTCGACGTGATCCTCGACTCGATCGGCGGCGCGAGCTGGCGGCGCAGCTACAAGCAGCTCCGCGCCGGCGGCAGGCTCGTGTGTTACGGCGCCAGCTCGGTGGTGTCGGGCGAGAAGCGCAACCTTGTTGCCGCGGGCCGGATGGCGATGTCGATGCCCCGGTTCACGCCGCTCAAGCTGATGGGCGACAGCAAGTCGGTGCTGGGGCTCAACGCGCTCCGCCTGTGGGATGAGTTCGGCTCGGCGGCGCGCTGGCGCGAGCCGCTCCGGGAATACCTCGCCGACGGGACGATCCAACCGGTGCTCGCCAAGGCATTCTCGTTCGAGCAGGCGGCTGACGCCCACCGGTTCATCTCCGAACGGCGCAACGTCGGGAAGGTTGTGCTCGTCCCTTGAAGTAGCTGCTCGGGGGTGAGAGGATCGCCCGCGAGATGGAGGGTGCGGTCAAGACGGGACCCACGCGGGGTGGCTGCGACGCGGAGCATGCCCGCACGATGTGCGAGGCGTTTCAGGCGACGGCAGCGGCGCGCGCTGACCAGGTGGCGCTGCGGACGATCGCCGATGGCGTGTCGATCACGTTCGGGGAGTACGCGGAGTGCGTGCGGCGGTACGCGGGGGCGTTTCACGCCCTTGGGGTCAGGCGCGGCGACCGGGTCGGCTTCGTGCTCACTAACCGCCCGGAGTTTCATCTCCTCGACACGGCGGCGATGCACCTCGGGGCGACACCGTTCTCGATCTACAACACCTCATCGCCGGAGCAGATCGCCTATCTGCTGGCGGATGCCGGCAACCGTGTGCTCGTCACTGAGGCGGCGTTCCTCGATCGGGTCCAGGCAGCGATCGCGCTCGGCGCCGACATCGAGCACCTGATCGTCGTCGATGGGGCCGCGGACGGGGCGCTGACGCTCGACGACCTCGACACCGCCGAGGCCCGGCCCGAGTTCGACTTCGACGCCGCGTGGCAGGCCGTGTCCGGCGAGGATGTGCTGACGCTCATCTACACCTCGGGAACCACCGGACCGCCGAAGGGCGTGCAGCTCACCCACGCCAACGAGCTGGCCGAATGCCGCGGCGTCGATGCGGTACTGCAACCCGTCCTCGGCGGCCACGTCGTGTCGTTCCTGCCGCACGCGCACATCGCCGACCGCGGTCTGACCCACTACGGGCAGATGTGGTGGGGGCACGCGATCACCTGCTGTCCCGACACCACCCAGGTGTTCGCGCACGTCGCCGACTGCCAGCCGACGTTCTTCGGGACCGTCCCGCGGGTGTGGGAGAAGCTGAAGGCGGCGCTTGAGGCCGGCATCGCCGCCGAGCCCGACGAGACGAAGCGGATCGGGACGCTCGGCGCGATTGAGCTCGGGCTGCGCAAGGTGCGCGCCGAGCAGGCCGGTGCGCCCGTCTCCGATGAGGTCCGCGCGGCGTATGCCTTGGCCGAGGAGCGGGTGTTCTCCGTGCTTCGAGAGCGGCTTGGGCTCGGCCGCTGCACGCGCTACATGGTCGGGGCGGCACCGTCGCCGTTGGAGGTGCTCGAGTTCTTTGCCGCGATCGGCATCCCGATCTGCGAGGTGTGGGGGATGTCGGAGCTGTCGTCAATCGCGACGCTCGTGCCGTTCGACCGGCTCAAGCTGGGGACCGTCGGACCGCCGATCCCCGGTGTCGAGGTCAGGCTTGCCGAGGACGGCGAGGTCCTCGTCCGCGGCGGCACGGTCATGACCGGCTACCGCAACCAGCCTGAGAAGACGGCCGAGGCGCTCGACGCCGACGGCTGGCTGCACTCCGGCGACATCGGCCGGATCGACGCGGAGGGCTTCCTGTCGATCATCGACCGCAAGAAGGAGCTGATCATCAATGCCGCCGGCAAGAACATGTCGCCGGCAAACATCGAGCAGCAGCTCAAGCAGGGAAGCTCGCTGATCGGACAGGCGGTGGCGATCGGGGATCGTCGCCCGTACAACGTCGCGCTGATCGTGCTCGATCCTGACGCGTGCGGCGCGTTCGCGGCCGCGCACGGCCTCACCGATGCCTCCTGCTCGGCGATGGCCGCGGAAGCGGCCGTGCTTCGCGAGGTGGCGGATGGGGTGGAGCGGGCCAACTCGCATCTCAGCCGGGTGGAGCAGATCAAGCGCCACATTGTGCTCGGCGTCGACTGGCAGCCCGCCGGGGACGAACTGACGCCGACGATGAAGCTCAAGCGGCGCGTGATCGCGACGAAGTACGCCGACGAGATCGAAGCGCTCTACGCGTAATCGCCGATAGCACATCTCGGCCTGACCGGGCCGCCGGCATGGACGTTTGACTGAGACACGCGGTCAGCGCTGGGGTGCCGCCCCGATGGCGACGAACCCTGGGTCATGCGGGACCGCATCGCTGAACCCACGCTGCCCCACTCGACCCCGGTCGAGCGGATCGCTCCGTCCCAGGCGGCGATGGCCGTGGCGGTGGGACGGGCCGCACCGTCGTGCAACATCGCGCGGGCCGCGCGCCGGTTCGGCGATCGGGTGCCGCCGGCGCGCCGGGAATGGCCGATCCGGCTCGTGAGCCTCGGCGTCATCCTGCTGATGGCGATCTACCTCCCCTGGATGTTCACCCACCTCGCGACCGACCGCATGTGGCTCGCGGGTCCGTTCGCCGCCGCCAGCGTGTTCTCCGCGATCTGTCTACTCCTCTCGATCATCAACGGCTGGACGAGCCGCATCACGCCGCTGCGGCCTCTGATGGGGAGAGATGTTCCGCTCGTCGGCATCATCATCCCGACCTGCGGCGAGCCGGTCCCCATGGTGCTCCGCACGGTCCTGAGCGTGGTCAAGCAGGACTACCCGGCGCGGGCTCGCGTGATTGTGGTCTCGGACGACGGCCACGATCCGGAGCTTCGGGCCGCGCTCGTCGGTCTCGGAGTCCACTACCACTCGCCGCCGGATCGCTGGGCACCCGGGCGCGCTGGCGCGCCGAAGTCAGGAAATCTGAACTCGGCGCTCGCCTACCTGCTCGTGCATTTCCCGGACGTTTGCTACATCGAGACCCGCGACGCCGACGACGAGGTCGGCTCGGATCTGTTCCTGCGCCAGGCCGTGGGTCAGCTCGAGTTCGACCCGGGGCTCGCGTTCGTTCAGACGGTGAAGGAGGCGCAGGTCTCGGCCGGCGATCCGTTCTGCAACTTCGACGCGCAGTTCTACCGGAGCCAGATGTTCACTCGGAACGCGGCCAACGCGGTGTTCCCGTGCGGATCGGGACTCCTGTGGCGTCGCCGGGCGCTCGAGGACATCGGCGGCTTCCCGACGTGGAATCTCGTCGAGGACTTCCAATCCGGGGTCGAGGCGCTGCGGCGCGGGTGGCGCGGGTGCTACATCCCGATCGTCGGTGCCGTTGGTCAGCACAGCCCGGAGGACGTGCCCAACGTCATCAAGCAGCGCGGTACCTGGGCGATCGACAGCGTTCGCCTGATGGTGTGGGGCAAGACGAAGGGCCTGAGCTTCCGTCAACGTCTCGCGTTCACGGAGACGCTGTTCTTCTACCTGCATTCGTTCACGACCCTCGTCTATGTCCCGGTGACGGCGTTCGCCTGCGTCGGGGTGCTGGCGCTGCACGCGACGCCGCTTCAGTGCGTCGAGTACCTGCTCCCGTACGCGCTCATCACCGAACTGCGGCTGTTCGTGCTCAACAATCCGTTCGGCGACCGCCGCCAAACGCAGCGGCGGCCGTTCCGGGCGATGTGGCGCGTCAAGGTGATGTGGATTGGTCTTGCGCCGACGTACATGATCAGCTGTGTGAAGGCGATCGCCTACGGCCCGCACCGGCGCCCGCTGTACCGGGTGACCCGCAAGACGACCGAGACGGGCGTCTATTGGCGCGAGACCCTGCCGAACCTCATCCTCGCGTGCTCGGTTCCGGTCGCGCTCGTCCTCGGGATCGTGCTGGATCGCCTGCCGCGGCCGGTGATGCTGATCGCCGCCGGCTACTGGGGAATCGTCGCCTCATGTGCACTCGCCGGGTTCGTGCTTCGCGGCTGGTACGGACCGAAGCTGCCGACGTTCGTTCCGGCGCTCGAGCGGCGCCGTCCGGTCGAGCAGTCCGCAGCGCGTCCGGTCGAGCCGCGCGTGCCGCGCCCGGTCGAGCCGCGCGCGCCGCGCCCGGTCGAGCCGCCCGCGGCGCGCCCGGCGCCCACGGCAGCCTGAGCGCGTCCGGCGGCCTTTGCGCGGGGCGGGGCGGATGCTAAATTGGCGGGCGATGGCGCTCTGCCTCGACCTTCGACTTCTTCTCCTCCCCCTTCGGGGGGAATAGCGCGCCGGCGGCCGCACGTAGCCGCGAACCAGTACGAGAAGAAGCGAATTTCGAGAGACACAGAGGAGTGACCATGAGCAAGCCTGACGATCCGAACCGAGTACTGATCTTCGACACGACGCTGCGTGACGGCGAGCAGTCCCCCGGGATCTCGCTGAACACGCAGGAGAAGCTCGAGATCGCCCAGCAACTCGCGCGCCTGGGTGTCGACGTGATCGAGGCGGGCTTCCCGATCACCTCGCCCGGCGACTTCGAAGCGGTCCAGACGATCGCCCGCACGGTCGACGGCCCGATCATCGCCGGGCTGGCGCGCACCCACGTGGCGGACATCGACGCGGCGTGGAACGCGGTGCGGGACGCCGCTCGGCCGCGGATCCACACCTTCATCTCGACGTCGGACATCCACATCGAGTACCAGCTCCAGTCCACCCGGGAGGACGTCAAGGGCCAGGCCCGGGCCGCCGTCGCGCACGCCAAGCAGTACGTCGACGACGTCGAGTTCTCGCCGATGGACGCGACCCGAGCGGACATCGAATACACCGCCGAGGTGTGTCAGATCGCGATTGACGAGGGCGCCACGACGATCAACATTCCGGACACCGTCGGCTACACGATGCCGCATGAGTTCACGGCGTATCTCGAGAAGCTGTACTCGTTCGTGCCCGACCTGCGCGGGGTCGTGCTGTCGGTCCACTGCCACGATGACCTGGGGCTGGCGGTCGCGAACTCGTTCGCCGGGCTGCTCGCGG
Source organism: uncultured Solirubrobacterales bacterium (assembly GCA_963850335.1). Classification (GTDB taxonomy): domain Bacteria; phylum Actinomycetota; class Thermoleophilia; order Solirubrobacterales; family Solirubrobacteraceae; genus Palsa-465. The sequence continues at coordinate 215,775 of CAWKKY010000012.1, forward strand.
GCGCGCGGCAGGTTGAGTGCGCGATCAACGGGATCGGTGAGCGAGCGGGCAACGCGTCGCTCGAGGAGATCGTGATGCTCCTGCATACCCGCCGGGCGGATGTGGGGTTGTACACCGAGTCGGTGACGCGCGAGATCGCGCGGACCTCGCGCCTCGTGTCCCGGTTGACCGGCTATCCGGTCCAGCCGAACAAGGCGATCATCGGGCGCAACGCGTTCGCCCACGAGTCCGGGATCCATCAGGACGGCGTGCTCAAGGAGCGCACCACCTACGAGATCATGGACGCGACGACCGTCGGCCTTGAGACGAACTCGATCGTGCTCGGCAAGCACTCGGGTCGCCACGCGCTCCAGCAGGCACTCTCCGAGCTGGGCTTCGAGGTCACGGGTCAGACGCTGAACACCGCATTCAAGCGCTTCAAGGAGATCGCGGACAAGAAGAAGCAGGTCACCGCCCTCGATCTCGAGGCGCTGCTCACCGACGAGCTCCGCGGTGAGACCGCCGGGTACTCGCTCGAGTGGTTCGAGGTCGAGGCGTCATCCCGCCGCCCGCCGCATGCGAAGGTGGGGATCCACGGGCCTGCGGGCGAAGAGATCACCGGGTCGTTCACCGGCGACGGTCCGATCGACGCGATCTTTCATGCCATCAACGCCGCGACAAGCGTCGACGCGCGGCTCCGCGAGTTCCGGATCGACGCGGTCACCGCCGGTCAGGATGCGTTGGGCGAGACGTCGGTGGTGCTCGAGGTCGGCGGCGTGACCGGGGCCGGCCAGGGTGTCTCGACGGACATCCTCGAGGCCGCCGGGCGTGCCTACGTGCGGGCGCTGTCGAACGCCTTGCGGCGGCGGAGCATCGCCGATGAGGCTGAGGCGGCGACGGGTGAGGCGGCGGCCGCCGGCGCGTCGGCTGAGGCCGTGCGGGCGCCGTAACGTCGGGGTCCGGTCGCGGTCGGGTCCTGTCGGGTCGCGGTTTGGTCCCGGTCGGGTCCGGTCCCGGTCGGGTCGCGGTCCGCGTGACCGTTTCGCACGAAAACAGGTCGTGAAGCGACCAAAACGTATGACGGCGACGTCCGGCCGGGCTGACATGCGTTTCGGTCGTTTCGGCCGGCGCCTACTCGTCGCCGCGTGACGCCAGCGCGAACCCCTGCCGGTACGCCGCCGCCAGCACCCGTTCGCGGGGCTCGCGGTCCATGAAGTCGACGCCCATCGTCGCCGCGCATTCGGCGTTCGGGGCGACCGCCTGAACCGCGGCGCCCCGGCGCCGGAGTGCCATCGACTCGAGCGACACGGCGGTCCGCGCGACGCGCCGCAGGACGGAGAGGATCGTCTGCGATCCGGCGAGGCTCGCCGTCGGGTTCAGACAGAGGACATGCGTGTCTCGGCCGGCCGGCGCGGCGTCGAGGTTGCTGCCGCTCCAGACGCCGCCGTCGACGTACTCGCGGCCGCCGATCTCGACGGGTGCGAACAGCCACGGCACGCTGCACGAGGCGGCGACGGCCTCGGCGGCGCTCGCGCGCGGTGCGCCGGGGCTGCCGAACATCACCCGCTTGCCGTTGCGCCGATCGACCGCGGCGACGCGCAGGCGCCCGTCGAAACGCGCGCCGGTGGCGGCGATGTTCGCCTGCAGACCGTCGAGGGTCGTCGTCGGCCGGGGGAGGCGGCGGAGCATCGTCGCGCGGAGCACGGCGCCGCCGGGGGCCGAGATCCCGAGCGCGAGCGGGGCGAACGACGCGCCCGCCGCGAGTGCCCAACCGCCGGCCCGGCGCGCCGCCGCCTGCGCCACCGCGGCGAGCGTCGTCACCGGCTGGGCTCGCGCGGGCTCGATCTCGGTGCCGGTCTCGGCCGGGCGCCGCGGCGACTCGCCGGCGACGAGGTGCGCGGCGACGATCGCGCCGGCGGAGGTGCCGACGAAGTAGTCGCAACGGCGCAGGTCAAAGCCGGCGGCGTCTTCGACTCCGGCCAGGACGCCCATCATCCAGGCCTCACCGAGGACCCCGCCGCCGCCGAGGACGAGGACATCGGGGCGCGTAAGCATCGCCTCGGCAGGCTAGCGACGCCGCCTCATGGGCGCGCCTGCGTTATTCCCGATGGCGCGGTTGCACCCACCGAGGCGTATGCGATAACGTACGCTTGTATGGCGACGGCCCATGTGCAGACCGGCGACACGCTTGCCGTTTCGACGACCGCGCTCGGGGCGCGGGTCAAGGCGCTGCGGGAGGCAATGAACCTGTCGCTACGCGATCTCGCGGAGCGCTCCGGCGTCAGTGCACCGATGCTGAGCCAGGTCGAGCGGGGGGAGACGAGCCCGACGCTCCAGGTCGCCACCCGGATCGCCGCAGGACTCGATCTTCGCCTTTCACAGCTGCTGCGGCTCGACGAGGACGGGGCCGTGAGCGTCGTCCGCCGTGCCGAGCGCCGCAAGGGCCCCGGCGGGGGCCGACGTGGGCATACCTACGAGATCCTGACCCCGCCGCTCCCCGGGCAGCGGGCCGAGCTCTCACGCCACACACTCGCGCCGGGCGCCGTCACCGGCGGATCGGGTGACCCGCCGATGCACGAGCCGGGCAGCCGCGAGACGGCGCTCGTCGAGTCCGGCTCAGTCGTGCTCGTGTGCGACGGCGCGCACTATGAGCTCGATTCCGGCGACGCGGTGACGTTCGACGCCGACCTGCCCCACCACTTTGAGAACCCTGGACCCGAGGAGGCCAGCCTGCTGGCCGTCGTCAGTGCTGGCCTACGAAGGAGCTGATCAATGCCTGAGACCCTGTTCGACAAGATCTGGAACCGCCACGAGGTCGCGCCCGGCCTGCTGTACATCGACCTGCACCTCGTCCATGAGGTGACGAGCCCGCAGGCGTTCGACGGACTGCGGCTCGCCGGCCGGCCGGTGCGCCGACCCGACCGCACGCTCGCCACCGCCGACCACAACGTGCCGACCGACGGCACGCCCGTGGCCCAGCGGATCAAGGACGAGCTGTCCCGCGTGCAGGTGCAGACGCTCGAGCGCAACTGCGCGGAGTTCGGGATTCCCGTCTACTCGCTCGGCTCCGAGCACCAGGGGATCGTCCACGTGATCGGGCCGGAACTCGGCGTCAGTCAGCCGGGCATGACGATCGTCTGCGGCGACTCGCACACCGCCACGCACGGCGCCTTCGGGGCGCTTGCGTTCGGGATCGGGACGAGCGAGGTCGAGCACGTGCTCGCCACCCAATGCCTCGTGCAGGCCAAGCCGAAGTCGATGCGGATCCGCTACCGCGGCGAGCTCGGGTTTGGGGTCACCGCGAAGGACCTGATCCTGGCGACGATCGGGCAGATGGGCGTCGCCGGGGCCGTCGGTCACGTCGTCGAGTACGCCGGCCCGGCGATCGAACAGCTGTCGATGGAGGGTCGGATGACCGTCTGCAACATGACGATCGAGGGCGGCGGCCGGGCCGGGATGATCGCGCCGGACGAGACCACGTTCGAGTGGGTCCTCGGTCGCCCGGGCGGACCCGACGCGGTTCCGGATGAGTGGCGCTCACTGAGCACCGACCACGACGCGGAGTTCGACCGCGAGATCGATGTCGACGCCGCCGCGATCAGCCCCATGGTCACGTGGGGTACCACCCCGGGGATGGTCGTGCCGGTCACCGAGGCGGTCCCCGAGCCGGTCTCTGACCAGGACGAGCGGGCGCTCGAGTACATGGGCCTTCAACCCGGGACCCCGATCCAGGAGATCAAGCTCGACCGCGTGTTCATCGGGTCGTGCACGAACTCGCGGATCGGCGACCTGCGTGCTGCGGCGGCGGTCGTCGACGGCCGCAAGGTGTCCGGGGACGTGTACGCGATGGTCGTGCCCGGCTCCCAGCAGGTGAAGGCACAGGCCGAGAGCGAGGGTCTCGATGAGATCTTCACGCGCGCCGGATTCGACTGGCGTGGCGCCGGCTGCTCGATGTGCCTGGGCATGAACCCGGACATCGCCGGGCCGGGCGAGCGCGTGGCGTCCACCTCGAACCGAAACTTCGAGGGCCGGCAAGGACGGGGTGCGCGCTCGCATCTCGTCTCGCCGCAGATGGCCGCCGCGGCTGCCGTCGAGGGCCGATTCACCGACATCCGCAACTGGGAGGGCTCCAACTGATGCGCGCGATCGAGACGATCACCGGCCGGGTGTCGGTGCTGAACCGTGACGATGTCGACACCGACCAGATCATCCCCAAGCAGTTCCTCAAGCGCGTCGAGCGCACCGGCTTTGGGGAGTTCCTGTTCTTCGACTGGGCCAAGGAGCCCGGTTGGGAGCTGCCGAAGAATCCGGTCCTCGTCGCCGGGCGGAACTTCGGCTGCGGCTCGAGTCGCGAGCACGCCCCCTGGGCGCTCGAGGACTACGGCTTCCAGGCGATCATCGCGCCGAGCTTTGCCGACATCTTCCGCTCCAACTGCACGAAGATCGGGCTGCTTCCGGTCGAGTTGCCCGCATCGGCGTGCGAGGCGATCGCCGAGGCCGGGGAGGCGCAGGTCGACCTCGCGGGTCAGGAGGTCCGCTGGCCCGGCGGCACGGCGCACTTCGAGATCGATCCGGAGATCAAGCACCGACTGCTGAACGGGCTCGACGACATCGCGCTCACGCTCGAGCAGGGGGACGCGATCGGCACCTACGAGCACGATCGCGAGCGCGTCGGCCCGGTGACGACGGCACTATGAGCGTGGGGGCAGGGTCGCGCGACTGGGACGCGGCGACATATCACCGCGTCTCGGACATCCAGTTCACGTGGGCGCTCGAGCAACTCGAGCGGCTGACGCTCGAGCCTGATGACGTCGTGCTCGACGCGGGCTGTGGCTCGGGTCGGGTGACGGCGCTGCTCGCGGACCGCGTTCCGGCCGGTCGGGTCTACGGAGTCGACGTCGCGCCGTCGATGGCCGAGCACGCCCAGGAGGCGCTCGGCGACCGAGCGACGATCTTCTGCCAGGACCTGGTCGAGCTCTCGATCCCAGAACCGGTCGATGTGATCTTCTCCAACGCAACGTTTCACTGGGTCGCAGACCACGACGCGCTGTTCGCCGCGCTGCACCGGACGCTGAAGCTGGGCGGGCGGCTCGTCGCCCAGTGCGGCGGGCTCGGGAACATCGACGCGTTCCGAAAGCTCGCCGACGACGTTGCCGCACGTGAGCCGTTTGCGCCGCACTTCGCCGACTGGCACGGACCTTGGAATTACGCCGACGACGTCAGGACGGCGGCTCGCCTGCGCGGCGCCGGGTTCACGGACGTCGAGACCTGGCTCGAGCCGAAGTCGGTCACCCCGGAGGATCCGCGCGCGTTCATCCAGACCGTGTGCGTCGTGCGCCACCTCGATCTGCTCCCCGAGGAGCTCAAGCGGCCGTTCGTCGACCGAGTCCTCGCCGAGGCGGGCGACCCGCTCGTGCTCGACTACGTTCGCCTGAACATGACGGCGCGCCGCGGCTGACGCAGTCCCGGTACGGTCTCGCAGCGATGCCCAGAACAATTGTCTTGCTTGCAGGAGACGGGATCGGCCCCGAGATCATCGCGCCGGCGGTCGAGGTGCTGAACGCGGTCGTCCCGGGCGAGCTCGAGTACGAGGAGCACATCTTCGGCGGGGCGTCGATCGACGCCCACGGCACGGCTCTCACCGAGGAGACGCTCGCGGCGTGCCGACGTGCCGACGCGGTCCTGCTCGCCGCGGTGGGCGGCCCGAAGTGGGACACCACCGACCCGACGAAGCCGCGCCCCGAACAGGGGCTGCTCGGTCTCCGGAAGGGATTGGGACTGTTCGCCAACCTGCGCCCGGTTCGCCCGGTGCCTGCGCTCTACGACGCGAGCCCGCTGCGGCGAGAGATCATCGACGGCACCGACCTCCTCGTCGTGCGCGAGCTGACCGGCGGGATCTACTTCGGCGAGAAGACGCGGACCGCGGACCGCGCATCGGACGACTGCGTCTACACGCGTGCGGAGATCGAGCGCATCGCGCGCGTCGGCTTCGGCGCCGCCCGCTCCCGGGTGACGAGCGTCGATAAGGCGAACGTGCTCGAGACGAGCCGCCTGTGGCGCGAGGTCGTCCGCGAGGTGCACAGCGCCGAGTTCCCGAACATCGAGCTCGAGCATCTGCTCGTCGACAACACGGCGATGCAACTCGTCTCGGCGCCGCGACACTTCGACGTGATCCTCACCGAGAACATGTTCGGGGACATCCTCAGCGACGAGGCCGCGATGCTCACCGGGTCGATCGGGATGCTCCCGAGCGCATCGCTCGGGACCCAGGACCCGCCCGGTCCGGGGGTGTTCGAGCCGGTCCACGGCTCGGCGCCCGATATCGCCGGCACCGGCGCGGCCAATCCGCTGGCGATGTTCCTATCCGCCGCGATGATGCTGCGCCACGGCTTGTCGCTGGAGGAGCCCGCGACGGCGATAGAATCGGCGGTCGATCGGGCGCTGGCCGACGGCCTGCGCACGGCGGACCTGGGGGGCAACGCCACGACAGCCGAGGCCACCCAGGCAGTCCTCAATCATCTGTAAGGAGTCAGTCCCGTGGAACAAGCGGACCTCATCTGGCACAACGGAGAGCTCGTCGCCTGGGAGGACGCGAAGGTCCACGTACTGACTCACGGATTGCACTACGGGACCGGCGTGTTCGAGGGCGAGCGGGCGTACGACACGGCCCGGGGCCCGGCGATCTTCCGGCATCACGATCACCTCGAGCGGCTGTTCAAGTCGGCCGAGCTGTACTACATGCCGATCCCGTACAGCCTCGAGGAACTGCGCTCGGCAACCCACGAGCTGATCGCGGCCAACGAGCTGCGCGAGTGCTACATCCGCCCGCTCGCGTTCCGCGGCTATGGCCAGATGGGCCTGAACCCGCTCGACGCTCCGGTCGAGGTCATGATCGCGGTGTGGCCGTGGGGCGCCTACCTCGGCGAAGAGGGCAAGCAGCAGGGTGTGCGGGCGAAGATCTCGAGCTGGCGGCGGATCTCCCACGACAGCCTGATCCCCCACGCCAAGGCGTCGGGCCAGTACCTCAACAGCGTGCTGGCGAAGATCGAGGCGACGAAGGCCGGCTACCAGGAGGCGATCCTGCTCGACAGCCGCGGGTTCGTGTGCGAGGGGTCCGGCGAAAACATCTATGTCGTGCGCGAGGGCAAGATCGTCACACCGCCGCACACCGCGGGCATCCTCGACGGGATCAGCCGCAAGTCGATCATCAAGATCGCGGAGGATCACGACTACGAGGTCGTCGAACGGGACCTCGCCCGGGCCGAGCTGTACCTCGCCGACGAGGTCTTCCTGTCCGGCACGGCGGCTGAGCTCGTCCCCGTGCGCGAGATCGACGATCACACGATCGGCAGCGGTCAGCCGGGACCGATCACGAGCAAGCTCCAGCGGGTGTTCGACGACGCGCTGCACGGCCGCGATGCGCGATACGCGGACTGGCTCGACATCGTCCAGGTGCCGACGAAGGCGGCGTGATGGCGGAGCGGTCGTCCAGCCGGGGTCCCTGCAGCGAGCGAATTACGGAGGCGGTCGGCGCGCCCAGCTGATCGCTTTTCCGCTTTTCGCCTGCTTACATCGACCTTTAGGAGACCGCTGACGTGACCAGAATCGAGCTTTACGACACCACCCTGCGTGACGGCATGCAGGGCGAGGGCATGTCGCTCTCAGCCGAGGAGAAGCTGCGCGTCGCCCACCGGCTTGACGAGCTCGGGATCGACCTGATCGAGGCCGGGTTCCCGAGCTCGAATCCCAAGGAGCTCGAGCTGTTCGACCTCCTCGCGCGGGAGAGCTTCGAGCACGCCGCCGTCGCCGCGTTTGGCATGACGCGCCGCCGCGACGTGACCGCCTCCGAGGACCCGGCACTGCGCGTCCTCGCCGACTGCTTCGCGCCGGTGTGCACGCTCGTCGGCAAGACCTGGGCGCTGCACCTGGAGAAGGTGGTCAAGGTCGACCGCGAAGAGAACCTGCGGATGATCTCCGAGTCGATCGCGTTCCTCGTCGGTGGCGGCAAGCGCGTCGTCTATGACGCCGAGCACTTCTTCGACGGGTTCCAGGATGACCGGGACTACGCGCTCCAGTGTCTGCGCGTCGCGGCCGAGGCGGGCGCCGAGACCGTCGTGTGCTGCGACACGAACGGCGGCACGCTTCCCGACCGCGTCGCCGCGGCGATGGCCGATGTCGTCGCGACCCTCGGCTCGACCGGGGCCCGCGTGGGCATCCACTGCCACAACGATGCCGGCTGCGGTGTCGCGAACTCGCTGGCGGCGGTCCAGGCCGGTGCCTCGCACGTCCAGGGGACGGTGAACGGATACGGCGAGCGATGCGGGAACGCGAACCTCGTCACGATCATTCCGAACCTCCAGCTGAAGCTGGGCCTCGAGTGTCTGACCGAGCAGCAGCTCGCGTCGCTGACCGGCGCCGCCCACTGGTTCGACGAGCTTCTGAACTTCACCCCCAACCCGGACAAGCCCTACGTCGGTCGCAACGCGTTCGCTCACAAGGGCGGCATGCACGTCGCCGGTGTCGCGGCCGACCCGTCGACGTTCGAGCACATCGATCCCGATGTCGTCGGTAACCGGCGGGAGGTGCTCATCTCCGAACTCTCCGGAAAGGGCACGGTTCACGCCCGGGCTCGCGACGCAGGGATCGCGCTCGACGACGGCAGCGCGTCACGGGTCATCGAGCGCGTCAAGGAACACGAGCACCGCGGCTATCACTATGAGGCCGCCGACGGCTCGTTCGAGCTGCTGCTGCGCAAGGAGACCGGCGACTACGAGCCGCTCTTCCGCCTCGAGTCCTGGCGGGCGATCGTCGAGAAGCGCGCCGACGGCCGGGTCGAGACCGAGGCGACGATCAAGATCTGGGTGGACGGCGAGCGCTACGTCCGGACCGCGGAGGGCAACGGTCCGGTGAACGCGCTTGACCGGGCGCTGCGCGACGCTCTCGGTGAGATCCATCCCCAGTTGCGCGAGATCGACCTCGTCAACTTCAAGGTCCGCATCCTCAACGAGACGAAGGGCACCGGCGCCGTCACCCGAGTGCTGCTCGACGCGTCCGACGGCGACGCGGTGTGGGGCTCGATCGGCGTCTCGGAGAACATCATCGAGGCCTCCTGGGAGGCGCTCGTCGACTCGCTCGAGTACGGCATGCAGGTCGGCCGGCGGGAGCCCAGGACGGCAGCGGTGCCGCGCTCGTGACCGGCTCCGGTTCGGCGGCTGAGGCGCTCGAGCGCATCCCGCTGGCGCAGCCGGTGCTCGGCGAGGCAGAGGAACAGCGCGTGCTCGAGGTGCTCCGTTCCGGGCAGCTGTCGCTTGGGCCGAGGCTGCCCGAGTTCGAAGATGCGTTCGCCGCGCGAGTCGGTGCGGCATACGGCAGCGCGGTGTCGAGCGGAACCGCCGGCCTGCATCTCGCGCTCCGCGCGGTTGGCGTCAGCGACGGAACGGAGGTGATCACGAGCCCGTTCTCGTTCGTGGCGAGCGCCAACGTCGCCGTCTACGAGCGGGCGCGGCCGGTGTTCGCCGACATCGACCCGGTGACCCTGAACCTGTCTGTCGACGCCACCGCCGCGGCGATGACTTCGCGGACATCCGCGATCCTCCCCGTGCATATCTTCGGCTACCCCGCTGACATGGCGGGCTTTGAGCGACTCGGCGTTCCCCTCGTCGAGGATGCCTGCGAGGCGCTCGGGGCTTCGTACGCGGACGGAGGGCCGGTTGGCGGCCGGGGACATCCGGCCGTGTTCGGGTTCTACGCGAACAAACAGCTGACGACCGGCGAGGGGGGAATGATCACGCTCGGAGACGGGGCGCTGAAGGAGCGGATCGACTCCGAACGTAACCAGGGCCGGGCGCCGAACATGGACTGGCTCGATCATGACCGGCTCGGCTTCAACTATCGGTTGTCGGATCTCGCCTGCGCGCTCGGTCTCGCCCAGCTCGGTCGACTCGATGAGATGCTCGCCGGACGCGCCCGGGTCGCGGCGCTCTACGGCGAAGCGCTCGCCGGCTTCGAAGGCCTCGAGCTGCCCTGTCCGGACGCGGGGGGCGCACGACGGGGCTGGTTCGTGTATGTGGTTCAGCTCCCACGGGGCGTGGACCGCGACGGCGTGGTGCGCGAGCTGGCGAGCGCCGGAGTGCCGAGCAAGCCGTACTTCCCGGCCGTCCATCTCATGAGCTACTACCGCGACACGTTCGGTCACCGCCCCGGTGAGTTCCCGGTGTGCGAGGACGTCGCGGCGCGATCGATCGCGCTGCCGTTCTTCCCCGCGATGACCGAGAGTCAGGTCGCGCGCGTCGCCGAGGCCGTCCGCGACGTGCTCGTCGCCGTCCGCTCGTAAGATCGCGGCTGCGAAATGTCCCGCTTCTCCGAGCCCCAGCACGAGGCGTTCCGCCGCCTCAACGACTCGATCGGCTTCGACTGGCGCCTGGCGCCGTACGACATCGAGCAGTCCCGCGCCCACACCGCGATGCTCGCGGCGCAGGGGATCATCAGCGAGGAGGACCGCGCCGCTCTGGACAGCGCGCTCGAGCAGGTCCACGGCGAGCTCAGCGACGGATCGTTTCCGTTCGCCGACGGCGACGAGGACATCCACATGGCGATCGAGCGGCGCGTCACCGAGATCGCCGGCCGGGCAGGAGGCCGTCTGCACACCGCGCGCTCGCGCAACGACCAGGTCGCCACCGACGTCGCGATGTACGTGCGCGCCCATGCCTATGACGCCGCCACCTCCATCGGCCGACTCGGGTCGGTGCTGATCGACGTCGCCGAGCGCCACCTTGACTGGCCGATGCCCGGCTACACCCACCTGCAGCGCGCTCAGCCGGTCTACGTGAGCCATCACCTGCTCGCGTACGTATGGATGCTCGTGCGGGACCGGCGTCGGTTCCACGAGGTCGTGGCGGCGACGGCGGTGCTGCCGCTCGGCGCAGGCGCCCTGGCGGGGGTCAACTTCGACACCGACCGCCAGTCGGTCGCTGATGCCCTTGGTTTCTCGGAGGTGGCGCCGAACTCGATCGATGCGGTGTCCAACCGTGACTTCGTGCTCGACTACCTCGCTGCGGCGGCAACGTGTGCGACCCACCTGTCCCGGCTCGGGGCTGAGATCGTGCTGTGGTCCTCGGAGGAATTTCGGTTCTGTGAAGTCTCCGACGCGTGGGCATCGGGCTCGTCGATCATGCCCCAGAAGAAGAACCCGGACGCCGCCGAGTTGCTGCGCGCCAAGGCGCCGCGTCTGAGCGCGCATCTCGTTGGCCTTCACGGTGTCATGCACGGCCTTCCGCTGACCTACAACAAGGACATGCAGGAGGACAAGGAGCATCTGTTCGACGCAGCCGACACGCTCGAGCTCTCACTCGCGGCGGCCGAAGGGATGATCGGATCGATCACCTTCAACCGCGAGCGGCTTGCCGAGGCGGCGAGCGACGAGTTTCTCGCCGCCACCGATATCGCCGATCTGCTCGTCCGCCGGGGGCTTCCGTTCCGCGAAGCGCACGGCGTCGTCGCCGGGCTCGTCCGGCGTGCGGTGCAGTCCAGCCGCACGCTGTCGGATCTCACGCGGGACGAACTCGCGGAGGTCTCGCCGCTGCTCGACGACGAGTTCTACGCCGTACTGCGCGACGGCGCCTGGCTCGAGTCGAAGGTGTCGGCCGGTGGGACCGCGCTCGTCCGCGTCCGCGAGCAGGTGTCGCAGGCGCGCGTCGCGCTCGCGTGAAGCGGTCGTTTTACCGCCGAGCCGTGCTCGTGGTGGCGCGAGACCTCATCGGGTGTGTGGTCAGCTATGGCGAGTGCGCCGGGGTCATCGTCGAGACCGAGGCGTACCACGACTCCGAGCCGGCCTCCCATGCGTTTGTCGGCCTCACGCCGCGGACGGAGACGCTGTTCGGGCCGCCGGGTAAGGCGTACGTCTACCGCTCCTACGGGATCCATGCGCTCCTGAACGCAGTGTGTGAGCCGGAGGGCGTCGGCGCCGCGGTGCTCATCCGTGCGCTCGAGCCGGTGGACGGTGTCGACGCGATGCGGGTGCGCCGCGGGATCGACACGGTGACGGCGCTCTGCTCGGGCCCGGGCAAGCTGACCCAGGCATTTGGGATCGAGCTCGAGCACAACGGGAGCGATCTCATCGACGGACCGATCGTGATCTCTGAGCGTCCGGCCGCCTGGCGCGGCGCTCCGATCACCGTCGATGAGCGGATCGGAATCACGAAGGCCGCCGATCTGCCGTGGCGCTTCAGCGTCACCGGCAGTCCGTTCGTCTCGCGCCGGGGCTCGCGTGGACCGCGGCGCCGGCGCGTGAACGACCTGCGGCGCTGAGCTCAGCCGCCGCCGATTCCGGCGCCGCCGGTGCCGCTCCCTCCGCCACCGCCACCGCCACCGCCGCCGCTGTTGCCGGTCGCGCCGCCGCCGCCACCACCACCACCACCGCCGCCGCTGTTGCCGGTCGCGCCGCCGCCACCACCACCACCGCCGCCGCTGTTGCCGGTTGCGCCGCCGCCACCACCGCCACCGGTGTTGCCAGCCGTCCCGCCACCACCGCCGGTGTTCCCGGCGGTCCCGGAGTTGCCGGCGGTCCCGGAGTTGCCGGCGCTACTCGGGACAGATCCGGTCGAGCCGACCCCGCTGTTGCCGCTGTTGCCGCTGTTGCCGGTGCCGTTCTTCTTCGTCTTGCTCGGATGCTTCGCCGCCTCGTTGGCCAGGATCTGCAGCGCCTGGGTCATGAAGCTCTGCCAGATGATGGCGGGATACGTGCCGCCTTCAACCGGGCCGCCGTTGAAGGCGGTGGCCATCGACTTGTTGTTCGTCGGGTAGCCGACCCAGACGGCCGTCGTCATCTGCGGCGTCCAGCCGACGAACCAGGCGTCGGCGTAGTCTGACGTTGTGCCGGTCTTGCCCGCGACGTCGACGCCGGAGATCTGGGCGCTGGTCGCGGTGCCGAACTGCACCGGACCGTGGAGAATGTCGTGAACCTCGGCGGCGATGTCCGGCGGCAGGATGCGTTTGTACGTGGGATGGTCCGTGATGTCGGTCTTGCCGTCGCATTTGACCTGGTAGCACTGCAGCTCGGCAATTCCGGTGGGGCCCTTGTTGGGCGCGCCGAGCACCGGGTTGAACACGCGATTGCCGCCGGTGGCGAACGTCTCATACGCGTGGGCCATGTCGAGTGGTGACACGCCCTCGCGGAGGCCGCCGAGGATCATCGCGTAGTTGTTCGAGATCGGCGAGCGGATCCCCATCGCCGTCGCCAGGCGTCGGATTCGACTGGTCCCGACATGGATGCCGACCTGGGAATACACCGTGTTGTCGGAATAGGCCGTCGCGTCTCTGAGGCTCAGCGACCCGGAGTACGTGTTGCCGAAGTTGTGGACGATGAAGTGTTCCTTGCCCGCGCTGTTCGGAACGATGAAGTCCTGGGGCGCCGACGTGATCACCGAATCCGGGCTGTAGTCACCGGTCTTCAGCGCCTCGGCGAGCGTGAACGGCTTGAACGCTGACCCGGGCTGGCGGTGTCCCTCGGTGGCGAGGTTGAACGGGAAGTGCGCGTAGTCCTCCTCGCCGTTGACCACCGGGCCGCCGACCATCGCCCGGACCTCACCGGTCTTGTTGTCGATCGCGACGAGCGATGCGCTGGGGAGTCCCGAACCCGACGGGAGCTCGGAGCTGATCGCCTGCTCGGCCGCCTTCTGCATGTCGAGGTCGAGCGTCGTCTTGATCTTCAGGCCGCCGTAGTAGGCGCGGTACTCGGCGAGCGCGGGAGAGACGCCGTGACCGACGGCGGCAAGGATCTGCGGGCGCAGCCAGCTCGTGAAGTACGGCGCGGCGGTCGGCTCGGACGGCTGCTGGATATCGGCCGCCGTCGGCAGCTGCGCGTTGATGCCCTGCTGGTACTGCTCCTCGCTGATGTAGTGCTGCTGGAGCATGTTCGCCAGCACGACGTTGCGCCGGCCCTTCGCGGCCTGTGGATGGGCAATCGGATCGAAAGCGGACGGTGACGCCACCATCCCAGCAAGCAGGGCGGCATCCCAGGGCGTCAGCTTGGACGCGCACTTGGGAAGGGGCGTTCCACCCGTGCTCGTGTCGCCACAGCCGCCCGACACCGTCGAGGTCGTCGTGCCGTCGCTGGACAGCGTCTGGCCGGTGGCCGCGGCCGGGGTGAAGCCGTACTTCTTTCCGAAGTACACCCGCGCGGCCGACTCGATCCCGTACGCGCCGTTACCGAAGTAGATCGAGTTCAGGTACTCGGTGAGGATCTTCGTCTTCTTCCACTTCCGGGTGAGGTGGTACGCGAGCGCCGCCTCACGGAGCTTCTCGAGCACGGTCCGGTTGTTCTGCTCGGCGAGCGCGTTCTTGACGAACTGCTGGGCGATCGTCGAGGCGCCCTGACGCGAGCCGCCGGTGAGGTCGGCGACGAAGGCGCGGGCGATGCCGCGGATGTCGACGCCCGGGTTGTTCCAGAACCGCTTGTCCTCGATCGAGATGATCGCGTCACGCATCGACGGAGCGATGTCGTTGTACTGATCGATGACGACATTGTTCGGCGGCGCAAAGATGCCGATCGGCCGCCACTGGTCGTCATACAGGAAGGTGTTCGCCTCGTGCTTGTACTCGCGTCGGTTCTCGAGCTGCGGGAGGTCGGAGGCGACCGCCATCATCATCCCGAAGATGGTCGAGATGATCGCGAGCGTACCGAGGCCGACGAGGATCAGGAGCAGCCGGAGCTTGCGAACCCGCGGCTTCGGGGGACGCTCGTGGTCGCCGCGACGCCGCCAGCGTCGGCGCGGCGGGCGGAACGGGATCGGCGCGTGCGGATCCGCGTTGTCTATGTGATCGTCTTCGCTCATGCGAATCGAAGGATCCAACTCGGCAGCCGAGCTGCCATGCCGACCGGTGCCGGCAGTGGGAACGTGAAAGCCCGGCGGCATGGGGCGCAGTTCCCGCGGGGGGCGAGAGTCTAGCATTGGCCCGGATGGACTCAGACAGTTCCGCCGGGGTGGACACGCCCGTCGACGAGGGCGAATCAGAGCCCCTGACGGACGCCTCAGGCGAGGCGGCGCGGGCCGCTGCCTGGCTGACTCGGAACGCCGTTGACTGCCTGCCGGAAGGCGGCCTGGAGCGCAAGCTCGGGCTTGGTCGGCCGCTCCGGGTCAAGCTCGGAATCGACCCGACCGCCCCCGATATCCACCTCGGATTCACGGTCGTGCTCCAGAAGCTCCGTGAGTTTCAGGACCTCGGCCACATCGTCGTGCTGATCATCGGCGACTACACCGCCCGTGTCGGAGACCCCAGCGGCCGCTCGACGACGCGCCCGGTGCTGAGCCCGGAAGCGATCGACGCGAACGCGCGGACCTTCCAGGAGCAGGCGATGAAGGTGCTCGACCGTGATCGGCTCGAGGTGGTGTTCAACAGCGAGTGGCTCGATATGTCGATGGAGCAGCTGTTCGCGCTGCTGCGGACGACGACCGTCGCCCAATTGCTCGAGCGCGATGACTTCGCCAAGCGGTTCAGCGCGCGCCAGCCGATCTCCGTGCTCGAGCTGCTCTACCCGCTCCTCCAGGGCTATGACTCGGTCGCCGTCGACGCGGACGTCGAGCTCGGGGGGACCGACCAGAAGTTCAACCTCCTGCTCGGCCGGGACATCCAGCGCGCCTTCGGCAAGGACGAGCAGGTGATCCTCACCGTCCCACTGCTCACCGGGACTGACGGCGAGCGGAAGATGTCGAAGTCGTTTGACAACTACATCGGCGTCACCGAGCCGCCGGCCGAGATGTACGGCAAGACACTCAGCATCCCGGACTCTTCGCTCGAGCTGTGGTACTCGTTGCTGCTCGGCTCCGACGTGCCGGCGGGGCTGGGCCCGCGCGATGCGAAGCGGGCGCTCGCGCGGGCGCTCGTTGCCCGGTTCCACGGCGAGCCGGCCGCCGCGAGCGCCGAGGCGGAGTTTGACCGCGTCCACGTGCGCCACGAGGCGCCCACTGACGTGCCTGAGGTCGAGTTTCCGAGGGAGGACGGCGAGACCCTCCACCTGCCGGCGGTGATGCGCGCGGCGTTCGGGGTTTCGAGCTCCGAGGCCCGGCGGGCGCTCGGGCAGGGCGGTGTACGCATCGACGGCTCGCCGGTGCCCGACGGAACGCTCGATCTGCCGGTCGATGCGATCGATGGTCGTGTGCTCCAGCTCGGCAAGCGGCGATTCGCACGCGTGCGCGTGGTATGAGCGCGGGCCAGTTGGGGATGGACCCATGAGCGTCAGCGGGGGCCAGTTGCGGATGGACACGCCTGGCAACGGGCACATCGTCGACATCACACCCGGGGTCCTGAGCGTGGTACGCACGACGGGGGCCGAGCAGGGGCTGGTGAGCGTATTCGTCACCGGCTCAACGGCGGCGATCACCACCATGGAGTACGAACCGGGCGGAGTGAGCGATCTGCAGGCGCTGCTCGACCGCCTCATTCCGACCCGCGGCGACTACGACCACAACCGGCTCAACCACGACACGAACGCCCATGCCCACCTGCGCGCCGCCGTGATCGGGCCGTCCGAGACCGTGCCGCTCGTCGAGGGCCGACTGGTGCTCGGGACCTGGCAGCAGCTCGTTCTGATCGACTTCGATGACGGGCCGCGGACGCGGTCGGTCACCGTCCAGGTCCTGAGCTAGATGACCCATCCCCGGTGCCGGGGGGTCGTGGGATCAACCATCGGGCGTCGGCCGCGGCGCGTCATCTGCCTGCGCCCGGCGCGATTTGGGCGGTCGGGACGCAGATTCCGACCGACTGTGCCTATACTCCGCCGCTGCGACGGATCCGCACGATCCTGAGGTCTCCCGAGGAGCTCTTGCCGCAAGGTCTTCCCAGACCGGCTCACGCGGCGCTATACTCACCGGTCCGCCTCGGTATCCGCTGGATCCGAGCGCGCCCCCTCCGAAGGAGAACCCTTCCGAAGAGGTGCGACGGTCTTTGAAAACTCAACAGCATGCACACTCTTCGACCGAACCCTCGGTCGAGAGTTGTGTCCAGGTTCGACACCGTCGAACGCGGCCCACGCTTGGGTCGCTGGATCGACGGTGCCAAGATTGACCTCGTCTTGCGCCTGGGAGCCCTCTGTGTACATCGGGCTCTCCTCAATCGCCCTCGCGGGTGGTGACGATAGGCGCATGGGTCTGATCCCTCCAGGGATCGACCCGGAGTTTTGCTCGCAGACCTGAGTGACACTGTCACTTTGTGTCAGCGAGTTGTGTAATTCTCTGACGACTCTTTGTGAACGGTAGGTGGTGCAAGCCGCCTGCTGAGTAGTTCTTCACGGAGAGTTTGATCCTGGCTCAGGACGAACGCTGGCGGCGTGCCTAACACATGCAAGTGGAGCGACGAACCGGGCTTCGGCCCGGGGCTAAGCCGCGAACGGGTGAGTAACACGTGGGTAACCTGCCCTGATGATTGGGACAACCCGAGGAAACTCGGGCTAATACCGAATGTGCCCTCCGGCCATAAGGCCGCTGGGGAAAGGAAGCTTCGGCCTCCGCATCGGGATGGGCCCGCGGCCCATTAGCTTGTTGGTGAGGTAACGGCTCACCAAGGCAACGATGGGTAGCTGGTCTGAGAGGACGATCAGCCACACTGGGACTGAGACACGGCCCAGACTCCTACGGGAGGCAGCAGTGGGGAATCTTGCGCAATGCGCGAAAGCGTGACGCAGCAACGCCGCGTGGGGGAAGACGGCCTTCGGGTTGTAAACCCCTTTCAGTTGGGACGAAGCTTCGTCGGTGAATAGCCGGCTGGAGTGACGGTACCTTCAGAAGAAGCCCCGGCTAACTACGTGCCAGCAGCCGCGGTAATACGTAGGGGGCAAGCGTTGTCCGGAATCATTGGGCGTAAAGAGCGTGTAGGCGGCTCGGTAAGTCCGCTGTGAAAGTCCAGGGCTCAACCCTGGAATGCCGGTGGAAACTGTCGAGCTAGAGTCCGGAAGAGGCGAGTGGAATTCCTGGTGTAGCGGTGAAATGCGCAGATATCAGGAGGAACACCAATGGCGAAGGCAGCTCGCTGGGACGGTACTGACGCTGAGACGCGAAAGCGTGGGGAGCAAACAGGATTAGATACCCTGGTAGTCCACGCCGTAAACGATGGGCACTAGGTGTGGGGGGTGTCGACTCCCTCCGTGCCGACGCTAACGCATTAAGTGCCCCGCCTGGGGAGTACGGCCGCAAGGCTAAAACTCAAAGGAATTGACGGGGGCCCGCACAAGCAGCGGAGCATGTGGTTTAATTCGACGCAACGCGAAGAACCTTACCTGGGCTTGACATGTTCCTGACCGGTGTGGAAACACACTTTCCCTTCGGGGCAGGATCACAGGTGGTGCATGGCTGTCGTCAGCTCGTGTCGTGAGATGTTGGGTTAAGTCCCGCAACGAGCGCAACCCCCGTCGCATGTTGCCAGCATTTAGTTGGGGACTCATGCGAGACTGCCGGTGACAAACCGGAGGAAGGTGGGGATGACGTCAAGTCATCATGCCCCTTATGTCCAGGGCTACACACGTGCTACATTGGCGCGTACAGAGGGTTGCGATACCGCGAGGTGGAGCGAATCCCTTAAAGCGCGTCTCGGTTCGGATTGCAGGCTGAAACTCGCCTGCATGAAGGCGGAGTTGCTAGTAATCGCGGATCAGCACTGCCGCGGTGAATACGTTCCCGGGCCTTGTACACACCGCCCGTCACACCATGGGAGTGAGCAACACCCGAAGCCGGTGGCCTAACCCTTTTGGGAGGGAGCCGTCGAAGGTGGGGCTCGTGACTGGGGTGAAGTCGTAACAAGGTAGCCGTAGCGGAAGCTGCGGCTGGATCACCTCCTTTCTAGGGAGCCCTCTTCAACCAGAGGGCACCGATCGCCAAGCGCACCGTCGCCTTGTGCTTCTCGTACCTTGCGTATGTGGAGCACCTGACGCGGCGAAATGCACGAGCGCGGTCGGCCACTAGACATGTCGACCGAACCTGACAAGGCGCACGCCACGGAACTTGCTCTTAGTGAGCTCCAGGCGAGGCGCCCGCATGCTGTTGAGTTTTGAGAGACCGGCTCACCGCCGGCGGCTCGAGGCAATGTCCCGGGCTGTCACGCGGTGAGCACGCCTCTTTGCGGACCTTGAAAACTGCACAGTAGCCAATGTAACGGGTATCAGGTGAGCGCTTATCACGCTTACCTGGAAAATCTAATTTTTCCGAATGATCACCGTCAAGATAGTAAGGGCACATGGTGGATGCCTTGGCACCAAGAGTCGATGAAGGGCGTGAACGGCTGCGATAAGCCCCGGTGAGGCGCTGAATGGCCAGTGACCCGGGGATGCCCGAATGGGGAAACCCAACGTCGGTAATGCGACGTTACCCCGTGCTGAACACATAGGCACGGAGGAGACAAGCGGGGGAAGTGAAACATCTCAGTACCCCGAGGAAAGGAAATCAACAGAGACTCCCTGAGTAGTGGCGAGCGAAAAGGGATCTAGCCCAAACCCGGCGCGTGTAAGCGACCACGCGTTGCGCGTCGGGGGTTGTAGGACGTCTGGTCCAGGTTGTGGTTGACCTGGCGGAAGTTACAAAGTCGTGTGATAGTCGAAGCGTGTGGAACCGCGCACCATAGAGGGCAACCGTCCCGTAGACGAAATCGCACGATCTTCCGCAGATGTTCCTGAGTAAGTCCGCACCCGTGAAACGCGGACTGAACCTGGGGGGACCACCCTCTAAGGCTAAGTACTCCTTGGTGACCGATAGCGGACTAGTACCGTGAGGGAAAGGTGAAAAGTACCCCGGAAGGGGAGTGAAATAGTACCTGAAACCGCGTGCCTACAAGCGGTGGGAGCAGTACTTGTACTGTGACCGCGTGCTTTTTGCATAACGAGCCGGCGAGTTACTCGTCTGCGGCAAGGTTAAGCGATGAGCGGAGCCGTAGCGAAAGCGAGTCCGAATAGGGCGACATAGTCGTAGGCGGTAGACCCGAAGCTGAGCGAGCTACCCATGGGCAGGTTGAAGCGGGGGTAAGACCTCGTGGAGGACCGAACCGACCTAGGTTGAAAACTGGGCGGATGACCTGTGGGTCGGAGTGAAAGGCTAATCAAGCTCAGTGATATCTGGTTCTCTCCGAAATATATTTAGGTATAGCCTCGGATAAATTCCGTGGCGGCCGTAGAGCACTGTTTGGACTAGGGGCCCTACCAGGTTACCGAATTCAGGCAAACTCCGAAGACCGTCACGGCTACTCCGGGAGTCAGTTGCTGGGGGATAAACTTCAGCGTCAAAAGGGAAACAGCCCAGACCGCCAGCTAAGGTCCCTAAGTACTAGCTAAGTGGTAAACGATGTTCGAATGCACAGACAACCAGGAGGTTGGCTTAGAGGCAGCCACCCTTGAAAGAGTGCGTAACAGCTCACTGGTCAAGTGTTCGAGCGCGGACAATGTAACGGGGCTCAAGCTAGTCACCGAAGCTGCGGGTGTGTGAAGTCTTCGGACCGATCACGCGGTAGGAGAGCGTTCCGGCGCCAGTGAAGCAGCCGCGGAAGCGAGCTGTGGAGGCGGCGGAAGTGAGAATGCCGGCATGAGTAACGAAAGAGGGGTGAGAATCCCCTCCGCCGATTGCCCAAGGATTCCTGAGTAAAGTTCGTCTGCTCAGGGTTAGTCAGGACCTAAGGCGAGGCCGAAAGGCGTAGTCGATGGCCAACGGGTTGATATTCCCGTACCACGTCGCTTCCGTTTGACCGATGGGGGGACGAGGAAGGCTATGGGATCCCAGGCGATGGTCGTCCTGGGGTAAGCATGTAGGGGTGGCTCTAGGTAAATCCGGAGCCGCATTAACCTGAGGTGCGATGCCAGCTGGCTCTAAGCCGGCGAGTCCCGGAAGCCATGCCTCCAAGAAAAGCCTCTAGGGAGGAAGCGCGTGCCTGTACCAAAACCGACACAGGTGGGCAAGTGGAGAACACTAAGGTGATCGAGATAACCCTCGTTAAGGAACTCGGCAAAATCGCCCCGTAACTTCGGGATAAGGGGCGCCCCAGTAGGGTGAACCACCTCGCGTGGGAAGCCCGAGAGGGCCGCAGTGAATAGGTTCAAGCGACTGTTTACCAAAAACACAGGTCTCTGCTAAGTCGTAAGACGACGTATAGGGGCTGACGCCTGCCCGGTGCCGGAAGGTTACGTGGAGGTGTTAGGGGCAACCCAAAGCACCGAAACTAAGCCCCGGTAAACGGCGGCCGTAACTATAACGGTCAACTATTCAGGCTGTTACAAAATTCAGCTATATGCTGGAACATCTGAGTATCCCGCACTACTCGTTTCGTCCGACCAGGGCGGTACAGTGACAACGTGTCGGGTGCAGACAATCAGCAGGAAAGACTGTCGAGACAGGAGCAACGACGCTGGTGGTTAGCCGGCTTCGTTGAAGGTGAAGGCAGCGTGTGTATTTCGCTCAAGCGACATACGACTGCTGCGTTCGGCTACCTCGTCCAACCGGAATTCTTTCTGTATCAACACCGGAACCGACGAAGTCTCCTGGAAATGGCTGCGGAGGAGTTCGGCTCAGGCGCGATCTTTCCCAAACCCGGGAATGAGTCTGTGCTTGTGCTGAGAATCGGGCATCGCCAGGTCCTTCGGGACGCGGTGATTCCGTTCCTCCGGAACTACATGCCCTTTTCGGCGCGTGTAGTCGACTACGAACTCTTCGCGACCGCCGTCGACCTGGTTTGCCAGGGCCGGCATCGGACGCATGAAGGGATCGTGGAGCTCGTCGAGCTTGCGTACCGCATCAACGGCAACGGCAAGAATCGACGGGTACCTCAAGAAGAGGTTCTCGACAGAATCCTCAGAGGCCATACGCTGAACGCCGCTTAGCCGCGGCGAAGATATGGTCCGACCTCCACGGCGACGTGGAGAGCTAGACGGAATCAAAACGATCTAGCCCGCCAGCCAGTCGGCTGGTGAGTAACAAACGTGCCTAAGGTAGCGAAATTCCTTGTCGGGTAAGTTCCGACCTGCACGAATGGCGTAACGACTTGAACGCTGTCTCAACGAGGGGCTCGGTGAAATTGCAGTCTCGGTGAAGATGCCGAGTACCCGCGGCTAGACGGAAAGACCCCGTGAACCTTTACTACAGCTTGGTATTGGGGTTCGATGCATCTCGCTCAGGATAGGTGGGAGCCTAGGAAGCACCGGCTGCGGCTGGTGTGGAGGCAACCTTGAGATACCACCCTTGATGTCTTGGATCTCTAACAGTGCGCCGTGAAACCGGGCGCTGGACAGTGACAGGTGGGTAGTTTGACTGGGGCGGTCGCCTCCCAAAATGTAACGGAGGCGCGCAAAGGTTCCCTCAGCACGGTCGGAAATCGTGCGTAGAGTGTAAAGGCAGTAAGGGAGCTTGACTGTGAGACCGACAGGTCGAGCAGGTGCGAAAGCAGGCCTTAGTGATCCGGCGGTAGCAAGTGGAAGCGCCGTCGCTCAACGGACAAAAGGTACTCCGGGGATAACAGGCTTATCGGGCCCAAGAGTCCACATCGACGGCCCGGTTTGGCACCTCGATGTCGGCTCGTCGCATCCTGGGGCTGAAGTAGGTCCCAAGGGTTGGGCTGTTCGCCCATTAAAGCGGTACGCGAGCTGGGTTCAGAACGTCGTGAGACAGTTCGGTCCCTATCTGCCGTGGGCGTTGGAGAGTTGAGAGGATTCGTCCCTAGTACGAGAGGACCGGGATGAACGCACCTCTGGTGTATCTGTTGTCCTGCCAAGGGCACCGCAGGTTAGCTACGTGCGGATCGGATAACCGCTGAAAGCATCTAAGCGGGAAGCCGGCCTCAAGATGAGCTCTCCCATCTCCTAGAGAGAGTAAGACCCCTGGAAGATCACCAGGTTGATAGGCCGGATCTGGAAGAGTGGTGACACTCGTAGGAGACCGGTACTAATGGGTCGAGGGCTTGACGGATATTTTTCATTGGATATCCGTCGCATTGGCACTGTGTAGTTTTGAAGGCCCGCAAAGGGCACGGCCTCTACCGGTTTCCGGTGGCTATGGCGAGGGGGAAACACCTCTTCCCATTCCGAACAGAGCCGTTAAGCCCCTCAGCGCCGATGGTACTTGGCCCGCAAGGGCCTGGGAGAGTAGGTCGCCGCCGGTTTATTACTCATAACCCCGGTCGTCTCGAGTGTGAGACTGCCGGGGTTGTGTCGTTAAGCGCCGCCGGCGGTCATCCGGAGTGCGCATCGCCCGAGCAGGCGCGATCATGTGCGCATGCAGGAACTCCGTCGCTTCTTCAAGGCGAACCCCCAGGCGCTGGTGCTCCTGATCATCTGCCTCGTACTGGGGCTAGGGACGTTTCTCGCGGTCGTGTTCGGGGTGGTGACGTCGAAGAACCCGACGACGCCCAGCGGTGAGCCCGATGGCTCGCTCCCGCCACGCGTGACCCTTGTCGCTCATGCATACGGAGACGGCCCCGCCGCACGGTACGGAGACGGCCCCGCCGCACCGAACCGAGACGGCGGTGTTGGAGCGGCGATCGGTTAGCTGCTAGCGCGTGGTGGGCTCGCGGTGAGCGTTCTTCACCACAGCCGGTCGGACCGGTGAGATGCAGTGCGCCGGCCGGGCAGCGACGCTGCCGGGTCGACGGTCTCGCTCCCAGCGGAGGGGGCGGCGGTGAGGATGGTGGAGGAGACGCTCATCGTCTGCGTGCGCCTCATCTGGGTGGTCGCCGAGGACGTCGTCGAACCGGCTCAACCAAGTGCGCAAGCGCTCTTTCGAAGACTGGAACATATGTTCGTAAGCCTACGGAGCGGGTCGGACGGAACGGGGTCGTGTCTACCGAACGACCACGACGGGGGCGTGCTCGGCGAGATCGAGCGCGTCGGCTTGGAGCGGGGTCGGCTGGGTGAGCTTCTCGAACGTGCTGGTGTGGCCGTGCAGGCGGGTGGTGTTCCGTGTCTGTGTCGCGAGCTCGGCCAGGAGCGTGCGGTAGCTGTGCGCGGGCTGACCGGTCGCGGTCCGTTTCGTTTGTGCCTTCTGCTGCGCGGCGGGGGAGCGGACGGCTTTCGCGACCGGGTCGGGACTGACCGGCCGGTCCTCGTCGGTGAACAGCAATGGTTTCCACGCGGCTTTGAGGTGCCAGGTGAGGTAGTAGGCAAGCATGCAGATCAGGACGTGCGCTTTGACACGGTCGGCGAGGTGGTGGTGGATCGGTCGGATCTGCAGATCGGGCCCTTTCAGTGACCCGAACGCTCGCTCTGCCTGTTCGAGGTTCTTGTAGGCGCGCACGACATCGCCGGCATCAAGGGGTCGGTGAGGCTGGTGCGCAGGATGTAGAACCCGTCCAGCGCCGCCTCTTCGGCGATCCCCGTGGTGTCGCGGGTGTAGGTGAACGTCATGTCGGTGATCTCGATCTGGAAGTGCTTTTTCATCCGGTAGCGCTTCAGCGCGGGCCCGACCGCCAACCCGATCTGGGCGGCGCCGAGCAGCGTTCCGCGGTCCACGCGAGCCTTGATCAGCGCCAGGTCGGTCTCGGTCGCGGCCAAGAGTTCCTCGCGTTTGCGGGCGCGCTGCGCACCGACGAGCGGGTTGCGGCACACGATCAGCCGTTCCCCGGGGAACTCGTCTGGGTCGGTGATCTCGCCGAGGTTCTGCTCGTCAAACAGCGAGGGCTGGAACACGCCGGATCGGGCGAGTTTCTTGATCGTGGGGGCTTTCAGGGCGGTGATCCAGTCCACCCCATCGGTCTGGGAGAGCAGCTCGATGTTGGCCTTGGTGACCATCCCGCGATCGGCGACGACCACGACTCTGGAGAGCCCGAAGCGGTCCTTCAGCTTGCTGATCTGCGACGGCAGGGTCGCGTCGTCGTGTAACTCGCCGGTGAACACCTCGACCGCGACCGGCCGCCCCTCGTGGTCGCACAACAGGCCGTAGATGATCTGCGGCAGCCCGAGCTTCCCATCGCGCGAGTACCCCAACTTCCCCAGCGGACACGTCCGGCCCTCGAAGTAACTCGAGGACACGTCATAGAGCACCATCTCACCATCGACGAGGTGACGGGCAGCGAGCCGATCCTCGATCCGCTGCTGACGCTCCAAGCAGCCAATCCATCGCGAGATACAAGTCATCCTCATCCGCGCCCTCCACCCCCAGCTCGCTCGCGAGCGTCGACTGTCCTAGCGAGCGGACCGTCCCGAGCTTCGATCCCGGGCAGATCACCCGCCCGAGGATCATCGCCAGGCACAGATCCCGCTCCCGGGACGCTGAGCGATCCAACAGCTTGGAGAGCTCAAGCCGGCGGGCCATCGCCAGCGCGGCATTGACATGACCGGCGGGGAGTGACCGCTCAATCTCGAACGCGTCCTGCGCGTTCACGAGCGTCTCCCCGGCCAGCACCCGGCGGATCGCGTCGATCGCCTCCGCTGGCAGATGCGACAGGTTCGCGAGCGTCTCCTTCTTGACCTTCCCGTCCTGGCGGTAGGAGCGCCGCAACAGGACTCGCCTTGTACTCATTCTCCCCAGACCGGCGCGTAGTCGTGCTCACATGCATCGCACCAGTTTGCCTAGCAGGACGGCCCATGCCTGGACAATACCGCACCCCCCGGACAGAATAGTAGTGGGTACACACAGAACATCACAAAAAGGCCGGAATCCCCACCAACACAGGGATCCCGGAGAGGGTCGGACGGAACGGGGTCTAAAGCTGCAAGATGCGTTGCATCAGGCGGCTGACCCCAGCGAGGACCAGATCTCGAGCTTGTTCCGGACGCGGTCGATCACGTTATCGGTGAACTCGGTCGTCCCTGCGTGGCCGCCGAGGTCAGGCGTCTTGACGCCGGCGCCGACCGCCTCCAGCGCCGATTCGTAGATCGCCCGCGAGGCACGTTCTGCCTGCTCAGAGGCGCTTTGTGAGTCGGCCCGATCGGCGCCGTGACGGAGCAGGGCGCCGCATGCGAGGATCATCGCGAGCGGATTCGCAAGGTCCTTGCCCTGGAGGGCCGGCGCCGTGCCGTGCGGCGCCTCGGCCATCGCGACCGTCGTGTTGTAGTTCTCGTCGAGCGCCAGGAGCAGCGACTCCGCGCCGGCGATCGAGCCGTACATCGGGAGCACGAGGTCAGATAGGCAATCACCGTCACGGTTGAGCGCCGGAATGACGAGCGGGGCGTCCGCGGCGCCCGAGAGCAGGCCGGCGTACGTCGCGTCGATCAGGACGGGTTGGTAGGCGACGTCTGGGTGGCGCGCGGCGGCGGCGTCCATCTCCTCTTTGAGCATCCCCTCGTACACCGGGGAGACGGTCCACTTCGGTCCTCCGTAGACCTTGGCCCGCATCCGCGCCGCGGTCCGGAACGCGTATTCCGAGACGGCATGGCACACCGACCGGGTGACCCGCTCGGTGCGGAAGGCCACCTCGTCGGCCGAGCCCGCCTCGCCCTCACGCCATTGCTTGGCGCCGTAGGCGTCGCCGACGGCCATGCGGACGACGGCGATCGGGAAATGCACGCCGGCGATGGGCGTGATCGCGGGCAGGCGGCGGCCGGTACGGATGATCACCTTGCCGTCGACCGCCTCACGGAGGATCCGATTCGGTGAACCGACGTCGTCGGCGCCCTCCGGGGTGATCGTCGCGGCCTTCAGCCCGAGGCCGGCCCCACGCATGGCGCTGGCGGCTTCGGTGACGATCGCGTTCGACGTGGCGCGGCGACTCTCCAGCGAGAGGTCGAAGCGCGGCAGGGCGAGCTCGAGTCCGAGGAGGTCGGAATCGAGCAGCCGGACCGACTGCTCGAGCAGCTCCTGCCCGGTCTCATCGCCTTCCAGCACGACGATCGTGATCGGCGTAGTCATGCACTCGACGATACCTAGCGAGGTGATCTCGCAGGCTCAGGGTTGGCTCTGAAGCTTCCCGATCGATGCTGTCGCCCGTGCACTGCCGTGGGCATTGCTCGCGGCGAGGGTCGCGAGCAGTTTTTCGCCGCGGTGCTGCGCCAGCCCGGCCAGGACCGAGCTCGGCAGCCTGAACGAGAGCGTCCGCGACACGTTCGCCGCCAGCGATGCGTGCGCCGGACCGAGCCGGAAGGTCTTCGTCTGCAGCTTTCCGCGCTTGCGTCCGAGCGTCTCGGTGAGGACCGCCGACAACGTTCCGGTCGTCGCCTGATTGCATCGCGCGGCGAACCTGATCAGGCCGACGCTCGGCCGCTGGCTGCGTCTATGGGCGCTGAGCAACACGCGGGAGCCGAGGCTGCCAAGCGTGCAGCGTGGCGCCGGCGGCGGGGGCGGGGGAGGCGGCGGCTTCTGATTCAGCGTGAACGTGGCGGTCACGTTCTGATCTGCACTCATCGAGACCGTGCAGGTGCCGGTGCCCGAACACCCACCGCCGCTCCAGCCGCCAAACGTCGATCCCGTGGCCGGCGTCGCCGTCAAGGTCACGGTCTGCGCCTGGGCGCCCGTGGGATAGGTCTGCGAGCACACACTCGGGCAGGTCAGCGAGGAGCCGTTGGCGACGCTGCCCGAGCCGGTTCCGGCCCGGGTGACCGCGAGCACGTGCGCCGCGCCGGACACCGAGCCCGTCTGGTTGCAGGACGAACCGGTGGCGCAGTTCGAGGTGGCGCAGCCGGCGCCGCTCGTGCAGCCGGTTCCCGTGATCGGATGGGCGACCGGCGGGACGTACTGGCTCGTGCCGGCGTTGCTGAGGAACGCGCCCTGGGTGGCGAAGTACTGCCAGTTGCCGTAGTACGTCCCGGCCTGCGGGCCGGAGCTGACCGTCGCGACGATGCGGAAGCAGTACGCCCCGCCGGGGTAGAGCGTCGACCAGGTGCCGGTGATCTGCGTCTGCGGATTCTGGAGGGAGGCGACATTCGATTTGATCGAAGGGTTGAAGAGCACGGGGGAGGTGCAATCGCCGGCGGTGTCGGCCTTCGCGAGCTCAGCGTAAGCCGTGCCTGGATTGCTGTTGTTCTCGACGTATCCGAGGAAATTGGCGTTGACTGTGCTGTTGACGTTCGTCGTCTGCGACGTGATCGTCGGGCTCGCGTAGACGACACCGATCTGCTTGTTCGTGCTCGGGGATGTCCCCTGCGACCCTGATGGATTGACGATCGCGAGCAGACTCGGCGCCATGTTCGGGTCGCTCTCACCGTCCGCGAGCTGAATGAAGCCGTGGAACTGGTCGGTGCCGTTCAGCGGCGCGGAGGACACAACTGGAACCTGAACCTCGACCGCGTCGCCCTGGACGACCGGCCAGAACGGCGGGTTCGTATTCGTCGGGTTGAGGTAGTAGCCGTGCGGTCCGGCCTGAAGCGACTGCGGGCAGTTCCCGGCCACGTTCTGGTACGTGTTCGAGCTCCGCGGCTTCAGATAACAGCGGACCGGGTTCGCGGTGGAGATCGCCGGAGCGGTCCCCGATGGCATGCTCAGCTCGAAGCTCCCGTACGCACCGCTGCACGTATCGCCGATGCCAGCGATGTCGATCGCGACGTAGTAGACCTGCCCCACCTGAGGCGGGTTCGCTGGATCGGCGTAGTACGAGAGATATGAGCCCGCCTCGTATTCCGACTGCTGGGTGATGCAGTTGATATCCCCGACCTCGACGAGCGGTCCAGACTGCCAGCTCGCGGCGGCATGCGCGAGCGGCGGTGCGAGGACAAGCCCGAGAACGACGAGCGAAACGACGAGACAGGCGCGCTGAGCGCGGCCGAGAGCCATGCGTGCCACCGAAACCCCGATCTTCCGGACAGCTGTTTCGGGGCAGCCTAAGGCGCACCGCTCACCCGCGGGGGGAGATTTGTCACATGGAACGCGGGCTACTCAGACGCGGCGAGCAGCTCGTCGCGCCGCTCGGTCAGAGCGTCGATGACGATCTGGAGATGCTCGTCGAAGTCGACCCCGAGCTCCTCAGCGCCGACGCGGATGTCATCACGCCCCACGGCGGCGGCAAACGACGGCTGCTTGAGCTTCTTCTTGACCGACTTGGGGGTCATCCCGACGAGCCCTTCGGGCCGGACGTAGGCGACGGCGAGCACGAACCCCGAGAGCTCGTCAACGGCAAATAACGCCTTCTCCATCGGGGTCTCCCGGGGGACGCCCATGAAGTCCGCGTGGGATGCGACGGCGCGCACGAGCTCCGGCGGATAGCCGCGATCGGTGAGTTCCTGGACCGCGTAACGGGGGTGCCCATCGGAGAGATCCGGATAGCGCTCGTAATCCAGGTCGTGCAGCAGCCCGGTCAGTCCCCACAACTCGACATCGCCGTCAAATCGGGGGGCGTAGGCGCGCATTGCGGCCTCGACGGCGAGCATGTGGCGGCGCAGCGAGTCAGATTTCGTCCACTCGCAAAGGAGGGTCCAGGCGTCCTGGCGCGAAACCGTTGTCGGCATGGCTGTTACCCTAGCTGAGCGCTCGGAACCGGAGTACGCGCCGGATGGTTCCGACTCAGACATCCGTGTGCGGCGTATGGACCGCACGGCGCACCGGGCCGATTCCCTCAGCCCGAGCCGTCCCCCGACCACGGCGCCACCGACCATGGAAAAGTTCGTAATCGAAGGCGGAGTGCCGCTCGCCGGCACCATCGTTCCCGCCGGAAACAAGAATGGCGCGCTGCCGATTCTCGCCGCGTGCCTGCTCACCGACGACGAGGTGATTCTCCGCAACGTGCCGCGGATCAGCGACGTCGAGGCGATGGTCCTGCTGCTCGAGTCACTGGGCGCGAGCGTGCGCTGGATCGGCGACGGCGAGGTCTCGATCAACACGGGAGCCGTCGAGAGCCAGGAGGTCGACCGTGGCCTCGCCGAACGGATCCGGGCCTCGTTCCTGCTCGCCGGCCCGCTGCTTGCGCGGTTCGGCCGCGCGTACATGCCGCCGCCGGGTGGCGACGTCATCGGCCGCCGTCGACTCGATCCGCATCTCGACGCGTTCCGCGCCCTCGGGGCAACGGTCAAACATCGCCTCGACATCGAGCTCGAGGCGCCCACGGCAGGCCTGAAGAACTGCGACTTCCTGATGGACGAGCCGTCGGTGATGGGCACCGAGAACGCGCTCATGGCGGCCGCGCTGACCCCCGGCCCGACGGTCATCCGCAACGCCGCCTCCGAGCCCCACGTCCAGGACCTGGCTCGGATGCTGCAGCAGATGGGCGCTCAGATCGACGGGATCGGCTCGAACGTGATGACCGTCCACGGGACGACGAGCCTACGCGGCTGCACCCATACGATCGCGCCGGATCACATCGAGATCGGCTCGTTCATGGCCCTCGCGGGCGTGACCGGCGGCGAGCTCATCGTCAAGGACACGGTCCCGCAGGACCTGCGGATGATCCGGCTCGTGTTCGATCGCCTCGGCCTGCGCTCCGAGCAACGCGGCAACGACGTCATCGTCCCCGGCGGCCAGGACCTCGTGGTCAAGAACGACGCCGGCGACTACATGCCGAAGGTCGAGGACGGTCCGTGGCCGGCGTTCCCGGCCGACCTGACGAGCATCGCGCTCGCGCTCGCGACTCAGGCCGCCGGCTCGGTGATCATCCACGAGAAGATGTTCGAGAACCGGCTGTTCTTCACCGACAAGCTGCAGCTGATGGGCGCGGCGATCACGATCTGCGACCCCCATCGGGCGATCGTCGTCGGGCCTCGCCGACTCCATGCGGCGCGGGTCGAGTCGCCGGACATCCGGGCCGGGATGGCGATGCTGATCGCCGCGCTATGCGCGGACGGCGCGACCGAGATCGGCAATATCCGCCAGATCGACCGCGGCTACGAGCGGATCGACGAGCGGTTGCGGGACCTCGGGGCGCGGATTGAGCGCGTCGACGACGTCCCGGCGACCGTTTAGCGCGGCGTCAGGCCCTAGCAAGCGGTGTGCCAAGCACCGCGGGCACAAGCTCTTCGACGCGGATCGGCTTTGAGATGTAGTCGTTCATTCCCGCTTCGATGCACCGCTCGCGATCGCCGTCCATGGCGTTGGCGGTCATGGCCACGATCCATGGCCGGTCGGTCGCCGGCACGTGCTGAACGATGTGTTCGGTGGCCTCGATCCCATCCATCTCGGGCATCTGGACGTCCATCAGCACGAGGTCGTAGCGCTGGCGCTCGATCGCCTCGATCGCCTCGATGCCATTGCTTGCGATGTCCGCCTGGTAGCCCATCAGCGAGAGCAGGCGCAGGGCGAGCTTCTGATTGACGACGTTGTCCTCGACGAGCAGGATCCGGAGTGGATGCCGCGTGGCGTGATCGGGGTCAAGGTCGCGAGCCGCGCCGTCGGCCCCGGTGGACCGGACCCGCTGATCATCCGCGGCCCGGGTCGTGATCGTCAGGTGGAAGGTGCTGCCCTGTCCGGGGATGCCGGCGCTCTGCACCCACATCGTCCCGCCCATCGCTTCGGACAGCCGCTTGGAAATCGCCAGCCCGAGCCCGGTGCCGCCGTGCTTGCGGCTGATGCTCGCATCGGCTTGGCTGAAGGACTGGAACATGCGCGCCATCGCCGTCTCGGGGATCCCGAGGCCGGTATCCGTGACCGTGATGTGCAGCTCGAGCGCTCCGTCCTGCCCCGCGGGGGTGGCGGTTGCGGTGAGGGTGATGCCGCCGCTCTCGGTGAACTTGACCGCGTTGCTCAGGAGGTTGAGCAGGATCTGGCGCAGGCGGCTCACATCGCCCATCAGGATCGCCGGGACCCCGTCGGCAATGTGGCTCTCGAGCGCGAGAGCTTTGTCGCTGGCAAGCGGACGGATCAGTGCCATTGCGCCGTCGACGCACTCGCGCAGGCTGAAGGGCGAGGTCTCCAGTTCCATCCGACCGGCTTCGATCTTCGAGAAGTCGAGGATGTCGTTGATGATCGTCAGGAGTGCCTCACTCGAGGTGCGGATGATCTGCGCCTCCTCGCGCTGCTCGGAGTCGAGGTCACTGCGCAGGAGCAGGCCGCTCATTCCGATGACGGCGTTCATCGGCGTCCGGATCTCGTGACTCATCGCCGCCAGGAACGTGCTCTTCGCCGCATTGGCGGCGTCCGCGGCGGTCCGCGCATCGTGGGCGGTGGCGTACAGGCGCGCGTTATCGAGGGCGATCATCGCGAGCTGCGCGAATCGCTGCAGCCGCTCGACCTCCGACGTGGAGAATGATCGCTCGTCGGACGCGTCCCGGGCGATGCCGAGCGCGCCGATCGCCGTGTCCGCCGACATCAAGGGCACGCTGACGATCGCCTTGATGCGGCCGCGGGGAACGCTCCGGATGCGACCGGGCCACGAGTCGTAGTCGTCGATCACGCTCGGCTCGAGCGTCTCCATCACGCGTCCGACAAGGCCCTCCCCGCGGGTGCTTGGGGCCGTCTCCTCCTCTTGGAACACGCCGATCGCAGCCCGCGTCACGAGCGCCTGCTGGTCGCCCTGGATGAGATCGATGTAGCCATGGTTCGTGTCCGTCAGCTCTCCTGCGCGGACGAGTACTTCGTGAAGGAGGTCGTCGATCTCGAGGCGATGCATGACGCCGAGCGATGTCTCGTGCAGAGCCTCGAGCTCGGCGTTCTGGACCGCGAGTTCCTCGGTTCGCTCGGCGACGCGTTGTTCGAGTCCCTCGAGGGTTTCTCGCAGCTGACCGGTCATGTCGTTGAACGCGCCGGCGAGTGTCCCGATCTCATCCTGTGAGGTGACGGGCGCGGTGCGGGTGAGGTCACCCGCGGTGACTTCGGTCGCGGTCCGGGTGATTGCGAGAATCGGGTTGGCGATCCGCCGCGCAAGCGCATAGATGCCGATGCTCGCCAGCAACACGACGGCGAGGCCGATGAGTCCGATTTCGAGCGCGAGTCGGCGTGCGGGCGCGAATGCCTCAGATTGCGACTCCTCGACAATGATGCCGGCGCTCCGTTCGGGCAACCATCGGAAGACCCCGATGACCGGTACGCCCTTGTAGTTGGTATAGAGACCCTGACCGGATCGCCCGGACGCGGCGCTGTCGATCGCCGCGGACCGAACCACCCCCGCGTAGGGGCCGGTCGCGAGGATGCGGTCAACGAGACGGCGGTCACGCCCGACGAGGTAGGCGGCCCCGGTCTTGCCGAGCCCGTCCGGCGGAACGACGATCTGGTCGATGCGGGCGATGTTGAGGTTGGCCGCGAGGACCCCCGCCTGACGACCGAGTCCACCGTTGAGGAACAGCGGGGTCGAGACCGTCATTGTCGGCTGACCGGTCAGCGACGAGATGTACGGGTTCTGCACCGACGTGTGCGACAGCCCCCGCCGGAAGTAGTCGACATCGGCCTGTGACTTACCGGTGTGGCTGGGGAATGTCGAGACCTCAATGACCCCGTTGAGGTTCAGCAGGAGAAACTCCTGGGAGTCCGTCGTCCGTTGGACGGCGAGCGAGAGTTCCTGTTGCAGTTGTGCCTGGGCGCGCCGGCGGACCGCCGGCGGCGTCCCGGGGGCAAGCAGCAGCGCGGCCTCGTTGTCGACCTGAGGCAGCGTCCCGACGAACACGAGGTTTCGCTGTTGATCGGCGACCCAGTTGTCGAGCGCGTTCGTCTTCGCGTCCGCAACCGCCCGCAATCGGAGGTAGACCGAGGCCTGCAGGGAAGACTTGGCTCGGTCGTAGGTGACGTAACAGAGGATCGCCACCATCACGATCGACAGCACGACAAATGACCCGACGAGCCGGGCCATGAGGCTGCGGCGGAATAGTCTCATCGTCAGGTCTGCCCGTTCGCTTCGCTCAGTTCGACGGCCCGGGGATGTTCTGGTGCAGTCCGGCGAGGTTGTAGTTGAGAGCGGCCGTCGCGTAGTCCTGGCCGAAATACTTCATCGACAGTGCCTTCAGCTGACCATCCTGGATCAGGTGGGTCACGATCGCATCGACACGGTCGGCGAGGGGCTTCTGGGTGCGAGGTGAGCTCTTGTCAAGAAAGCCCGTGTCGTCCATCGTGAACGCTGCACCGGGGAGTGCCCGGAGGTGCTCACCCTGATGAATCGCTCCCATTCCCTCGCCGGCAGCCGAGAGGTAGGCAGGGATCTTGCCCTGTGACGCGGCGAGCAGCCCGGGTGGCTCCGACTCGTACGTGACGATCTTCGCGCCCTTCACGTCCAAGGGCGTGCTCTGCTGTGGAATGTGGAGGCGTCCCTGGAGGTAGAACTCGACCGTGCAGCTGTTACAAACGCCGATCGACTTCCCGTTCAGCTGACTCGCCGAGTGGTAGGGCGAGGACACGCGGACGAAATAACGCTGCGGTTCGGCGCGGTATGGCGCGGTCATCCACAGCCGCGGCATCCGATCAGTGTTGATCGCTCCCGAGCCGTAGGCGATGTCCCAGCGATCGCCCCAGTTCCCACCTGTGATCTCAGTCCACGTGGGGACGACGAAGCACGGCTCGACTCCGAGTGCCTTCGCCACCAGCTTGCCGACGTCGGCGTCATAGCCCGCGATCTGATTCGCGGTCATCTGGTTCTCCGCGCACTTTGTCGTCATCAGTCGTTGTGCACCCTTCACCGCGAACGACTGCGGGGGGTAGCCGGGATCGGTACTCAGCACGAGCGTCCCCCGCGCGAGGATCTCGGCGAGGTGGTCGGTCGCGGGGTCGCCCGCGGATGTCGTGCTGCTGCTTGACGCCGCGCTGTTCGAGGTTGTGATCCCTGAGCTGCCACAGGCTGACAGCGTCAATCCGATCAGCACGCTCGCGAGTACTACTGCCCTCTTCATCCCGGTCCTCCTGGTCGTCAGGTCGTCATGCCCGAAAGGGTGAACAGCCGCGTGGGTTTGCTCTTGCCCCGCAGCGTGATCTCGTCGACGAATGTCAGCCCAACGAAATCTTCGGTGAGCAGCGCGCGCGTCGAGTCTGCGATCAACAGGTGGTGTGGAAAGTCCTTCGTGAGTGACTCGAGCCGCGACGCGGTGTTGACGGTGTCACCGATGGCGGCGTACTCGAGCCGGCGTTCTGAGCCGACGTTTCCGGACATCATCGGTCCGCTGCAGACGCCGACGCCCATCGCGAACCGCTTGCCTTCGCCGCCCTTGCCCAGCCACTCGTTGAATCTCGGCAGCCGATCTCGCAGCATCTCGCGCGCGGTGCGGAGCGCGCGGTCGGCGTGGTCGTCGCTTTGCACGGGCGCGCCGAACACGGCCATCAGCCCGTCGCCCATATACGCCGTCAGCGTTCCGCCGTTGTCAAGCACGGCGTCGCTCATCTCCCCGAGGTAACAGTTGAGCACGTCGATCACCTCATCAGGGGACCGTGACTCGGCGAACGAGGTGAACCCGCGAAGGTCCGAGAAGAGAGCCGTTCCGACGAGCCTCACCCCGCCAAGACGGACCGTTCCCTCCTCGCCGGTCACGACCTGGTCAACCACCGACTCCGGCAGAAACCGGGCGAAGGTGTCCCGCAACCGCGACTGCTCGAGTTCGTGAATGCGACGCTTGTTCAGTCCGCTGGAGATCCGGGCCCGCAGCAGCACCGGGTCGAATGGCTTGGGGAGATAGTCCTCGGCTCCAGACTCGATGCAGCGAACGACATTGTCGTAGTCGTCGAGCCCGGAGATCATGATCACGGGCAGGTGGTGCAGTTTCGGATCGGCCTTGATTCGGTCGAGCACCGCGACGCCGTCCAGCCCCGGCATGACGATGTCGAGGAGCACGACATCGACCCGCGCGTCGCGAAGAAACTCCAGGGCGGCGCTGCCGTTCTCGGCGACTTGGACCTCGTGGCCGTCGGCGGCCAGCGCCCGAGACAGCAGCTTGCGGATGATCGGGTCGTCATCGACAACCAGGATCGAGCCGGTTCGGCGTTCCTCACCGATCGCGGACCCGTGGTCCCTCGTGCCGATCATGCGCTCGCCCGGAGGTCGGACAGCGATGGTTGCACCTCCACCCACGCCTGCTCGAGCGCGGGGAGGAGCTCGGCGGCGATATCAAGATCGCCAGTGCGGGCGGCGGCCTCGATCTGGCGCGCCACCTCGGCCATCTGGGCGGCACCGAAGGTGAGGGCGTTCGACTTCAAGGTGTGCGTCGCGCGGCCGGTGAGCTGCGCGTCACCGGTCGCAATCCCTGTCCGGGCCTCGGCCAGCCGCGCTGGTACCTCCTCGGCGAACGCGTCAATCAGCTCTCGCAACGACTCGCTATCCCCTCCGAGCATGTCGGTGAGAGCGGCGATCGCGTCGACATCGAGCGCACGGCTAGACATGGGCCCCCGGTTTGGGCGATGACTTCGGTGGCGGCGTGCGTGCCGCCGGCAGAAGCGATGCACACCACATCGCCGTTGCCCCGGCGCGCAATATATCCGCGATGCATCCCTTTGCGCAACACACGGCTGACCGGCGAGACACGCGATGCTGTGCTTGACACGTGCAGACGTGGGCACATACGTTTGTCCGCGCTGACACCTCGGGGCTGATCGATGAGCAGAGGGGGTGAGTTGACCGGTGGCGCACCGTCTTGCTGTCCTGCGGCGAGCGCTTGCCAGTCGCCAGGTGCGACGGGTGGAGGCCGCGTTCCTCGGCTTCGGGATCAGCGAGTACGGCGTATGGGTCGTCGTCCTTGTCTACGCGTTTCATCGGGGTGGGACGTCGACCGCTGCGGCGGTGGCCGTCGTACAGCTGCTTCCGGCCGCGGTCGTCGCTCCTGTGGCCGCGGCGCGGATGATCACGTCGCTCGGCGCGGCCGCCGCGTTGTGTGCCGGGTATCTCGTTCAGGCACTGTCACTCGGGATCGCAGCCGTCCTCATGCTGGTCGGCGCGCCGGCGCTGATCGTGTATCTCGGGGCCGTGCTTGCCGCGTCGGCAGTCACGCTGACGCGCCCCGCGCAGGGCGCGTTGCTCCCGGCACTGGTTGAGACGCCGGCGCAGCTGACGGCGGCGAATGTCGTCTCGAGCTGGGTGGAGGGTGTCAGCCTGCTCGCCGGACCCGCGCTGGCGAGCGTGATGTTGGCGATCGCCGGTCCAGGGGGGGCGCTCGGGCTGTTCGCGGTCACCGTGGCGGGTTCGGCACTGATCGTGTTCCCGCTCCGACGCGGGGAGCGGATCATCGACGAGGACGATCCTGACGAGACCCACGGCTCGCTCGTCACGGCGCTGCGGGCGGCACCCGGCGCGGCGCCGGCGCTCGGCATGCTTGTCGCCGAGTACGCCGTCCTCGGGGCGCTTGACCTCCTCGAGGTCGTGCTCGCGGCCGAGGTCCTGCGCCTCGGCGCGAACGGCGCCGGGTTCCTCGGCGCCGCATTTGGCGCCGGCGGCCTCCTCGGCGCCGGCGTCGCACTTGCGCTCGTCGGACGCCATCGGCTGGCGGGGCCGCTGCTGCTCGCCGGAGCGGGATGGGGCGCGGCGTTCGTCGCGCTCGGCGCTGATCCGCCGCTCGCCGCGGCACTCGGCCTGCTGGCGATCGCCGGCGTGGCGCGCACCGTCCTCGATGTCGGGGGGCGGACGATCCTCCATCGCGCGGTTCCGGCCGCACTGCACGGCCGGGTGTTCGGGATGCTCGAGGGCGCCGAGATGCTCGGTCTTGCGGTCGGCTCGCTCGCGGTCCCGCTGCTCGTCGCGATCGTCGGGTCCGGAGGGGCGGTGATCGTCGTCGGCTGCCTGCTGATCGTCGTTCCGGTCCTGACGACCCCGGCGCTCCGTGCGATCGAACGAGTAGGAGTGCCGCTTGACGTCGAGCTGGGCGTCGTCCGAAGCTGTCCGCTGTTCACGATGTTGGGGCCGCCGGTGCTCGAGGACGTCGCCCGGGCCCTGACGCGCGTCGAGGCGCCGTCCGGGGAGCTGATCGTCCGCGAGGGCGACGTCGGAGACGAGTTCTTCCTCGTCGAGGCCGGGGAGCTGCGCGTCTTCATCGACGGCGCGTATGTCCGCACGCTTGGCCCAGGCGACGGCTTCGGCGAGATCGCGCTCCTGCATGAGGGGATCCGGACGGCGACCGTTCGCTCGAGCTCCGAGGTGACGCTCTACGTTCTTCAGCGAGCGCCGTTTCTCGAGGCGGTGACGGGCTCGCGGCAGGCCCACCGGACGGCTCGGGAACTCGTCGAGCAGCGGCTCGCGGTGCCCTGACATCACGCCCCGGCACGCGCCCGTACCATCACCGGCGCGATGATTCACCGGATTCCCAGCGGTACCCGTGACGTCCTGCCGGACGAGATGCGGGAATTGCGGGCGCTCACCGAGCGGCTGCACACGGTGTTCGAGCAGGCCGGGTACGGCGAGGTGTACACCCCCGCGCTCGAATACGAGACGACGTTCGAGCGCGCGGACGCCTACACGCCGCGCCCCGCCTACCGCATGTTCGACGAGGCCGGCAACGTGCTCGTGCTGCGCCCCGATATGACCGTGCCGATCGCGCGGCTTGTCGCGACGCGCTACCCGCACGCCGAGCCTCCGCTGCGCTTCTCCTACTTTCGCGCACTCCTATCGCGGCGTGCGACCCCAGCGCGGACAATCGCGCGAGCTGCTCCAGGCCGGCATCGAGCTCATCGGCGCGCCCGGAGCGGCGGGCACCGCGGAAGCGCTCACCGTCCTCTGCACCGCGCTCGACGCCGCCGGGCTGAAGAACTACCGGGTCGGTCTCGGCGACGCGTCGCTGTACCCGGTCCTGCTCGAGGCCGTCGGTGATCGAGCCGGATCAGCGAGAGCGGATCCTCACCGAACTCGTCACCGGGGACTTCGTCGGGGTCGAGCGCGAGCTCACCGTCCTCGGACTGCCGCCGGCCGAACTCGAGCTTCTGCTGAGCGTCCCCCGGATGCGCGGAGGACCCGAGATCCTCGACGGTCTCACCGGTCCGTTGCAGGCGGCCGGCACCGGGATGCAGGAGGTGCAGGCGCTGCTGCCGCCGCAGGTCGCCGAGCGGATCATCTTCGACTTCGGTCTCGTCCGGAATCTCAACTACTACACGGGCGCTGTGTTCCAGGTGTACGACCCGGCGTACGGGGTCCCGATCGGGAGTGGCGGGCGCTACGACGAGCTGCTCGGCCGCTTCGGCCGCCCCCTGCCCGCCGTGGGGTTCGCGCTCAACGTCGAGCGCGTCCACATCGCGCTCACCGGCGAGGAGCGGATCGGATCGTGACCGACGAGCTGCGAATCGCGGTGCCTCGCGGGGCGCTCTTCACCGACACGCTTGACGTGCTCGAGCGGCTCGGGATCGACACCAAGGAGGTCCGCGAGAACGATCGCAAGCTCCTCTTCGAGGAGGCCGGCATCGTCACGATGCGCCCCTCCGACGTGCCGACGTACGTCGAGGCGGGGGCCGCGGATATCGGCATCACCGGCAAGGACGTCCTGATGGAGCAGTCCGAGCGCGAGGTGTATGAGCTCGTCGACCTCGGCTACGGCGGCTGCCAGATGGTGTTCGCGACCACCGCCGGCGAGGATCGTGCCGCCGAGGCGCTCCGCCGCCTCGGAGTGATGCGGATCGCGACCAAGTACCCCAAGATCGCCGCCCGGTATTTCCTCGAGACCGGCCGCCAGGCGGAGATCGTCGAGGTCAAGGGATCGGTCGAGCTCGCGCCCCTCACCGGCCTCGTCGAGGGGATCGTCGACCTCACGGCGACCGGCACGACGCTGCGGGAGAACGGACTCGTCATTCGTGAGGAGATCGCCGATTGCACCGCCCGGCTGATCGCCAACCCGGTCGCGCACAAGCTCAAGGCGTCCGCCATCGACGGCCTCCTGGAGCGACTCGATGCGGTGTGAACGGTTCCCGCTGAGCGGCGACCCCGGCGCGCTGGCCGAGCGAATCCGTGAGCTCGTGCCGACCTCGGCGTCCGTGCAGTCGGCGGTCGCCGAGATCATCAACCAGGTCCGCAACGGGCACGACGAGGCCGTCCTTGACTACACGCGCCGGTTTGACACCGCCGACACCGAGCCGCGGCCGCTCCGCGTCGAGGACGGAGTCACCGCGCGGGCGCTCGAGCGGCTCGACACCGCGGTCCGGACGGGCCTCGAGCGGGCGATCGAAAACGTTGGCGCGGTGGCGGCGGACGCGGCCGTGCAGCTCGGCGACCGCATCGAGGTCTCGCTCGGCCAGCACGAGGTCACGCTGCGCAGCGCCCCCGTCGATCGCGCTGCCATCTACGTCCCCGGTGGCCGGGCGCCCTACCCGAGCACCGTCGTCATGGGGGTCGTGACGGCCCGCGCGGCGGGGGTCGAGGACATCGCGGTCTGCGCACCCCCGGGCGCGGACGGCGAACTGCACCCGACGATCCTCGCGGCGTGCGCGCTCACCGGCGCGACACGCGTCTACCGGATGGGCGGCGCCCAGGCGATCGCGGCGCTTGCCTACGGGACCGAGACCGTCGCCCGCGTCGATGTCATCGTCGGCCCGGGCAACCTGTACGTGCAGGAGGCCAAGCGCCAGCTCTCGGGCGTCGTCGGGATCGACGGGTTCGCCGGACCGAGCGATCTGCTGCTCATCGCCGACGGCGAGGGCGCCGCGAATGCGGACGCCATGGCGCTTGATCTGCTCGCCCAGGCCGAGCACGGCCCAGGCACGCTCGTCGTCGCCACCTCGACAGACCCGGGGCTCCTCGACGCCCTCGCCGACCGCCTCGCGGGCGCGCCCGACACCGGCGCCGCTGCGGCGCTCATCGACACCGACGACACGGCGGCGGCGGGCACGTTCGCACAGGCCTTCGCGCCGGAGCACATCGAGCTCATCGGCCCCGCCGCCGAGGCGCTCGCGCCCGGCATCACCCACGCCGGCTGCGTGTTCGTCGGGGCGAACGCGGCGACCGCCTTCGGCGACTACATCGCCGGCTCCAACCACGTCCTGCCGACGAACGGCGCCGCGCGGTTCGCCTCTGCGCTCGGGCCGGCCCAGTTCCGCCGCAGCTTCACCGAGGTCCGGATCGACAGCGCCGATGCGCTCGCCCGGGCAGCGGCGCCAATCGCCCGCGCCGAGGGGTTTGAGTTCCACGCGCAGTCGATGGAAGCACGCATCCGCAACAATCAGACGTGATGGCCCGTACCGCTGAGATCGAGCGCGCCACCGGCGAGACCGACGTCCGCGTCAGCCTGGCGCTGGACGGAACCGGCGCGGGCGAGCGCGCGACCGGGGTTGGATTCCTTGACCACATGCTCGACCTGCTCGCGCGCCACGGCCGCCTCGACCTGTCGGTTTCCGCCACGGGTGATCTGCAGACCGGCGCCCACCACACCGTCGAGGATGTCGGCATCTGCATCGGCCAGACGCTCGATCGGGCGCTCGGCGACCGCGTCGGGATCGTCCGCTACGGACAGGCGACCGTGCCGATGGACGAGGCGCGAGCGTCGGCCGCGATCGATATCTCCGGCCGCGGCCTGCTCGCGTTCACCGCGCCGCTGCCGCCGGGAGCGATCGGCAACTTCGACCATGAGCTCGCCGAGGAGTTCTTCCGGGCCGTCGCCGCGAACGCCAAGCTCACTCTCCACGTGACCGTTGAGGCCGGGACGAACGCTCACCACATCATCGAGGCGATGTTCAAGGCGCTCGCCCGGGCCCTGCGCATGGCGGTGGCGATCGATCCGACCGAAACCGGCGTCCCGAGCACGAAAGGAACGCTCGTATGACTCCGGGCGCCACGCTCGCGATCGTCGACTACGGCATGGGCAACCGCCGCTCCGTACAGAAGGCGTTCGAGCATGTCGGCGCGGACGCGAGGATCACGCGGGACCACGACGTGCTGCGCGATGCGGACGCGCTCGTGATCCCGGGCGTGGGCGCGTTCCCGCTCGCGATGGCAAACCTCAAGGACCTCGGCCTCGACGCGCTGATCCGCGAGCGGGCCGCCGAGGGAACCCCGATCCTCGGGATCTGCCTCGGGATGCAGTTGCTGTTCGACCGCTCGCTCGAGCTCGAAGCGACCGAGGGTCTCGGGCTCGTTCACGGCGAGGTCACGCCGATCGACAGCGGCGGTCTACGGATTCCGCACATCGGCTGGAACGAGGTCCGGTTCGAGCATCCGAGTCCGCTCACCAGCGGGCTTCCGGCCGACGGGTGCCCCTTCTACCACGTGCACTCGCTCGCGCCGCGCCCGAGCCACGACGAGGACATCATCGGCACGACCCAGTACGGCGAGCGGTTCGCGACGATCGTCGCGCACGGGTCGATCTTCGGAGTGCAGTTCCACCCGGAGAAGTCCTCGCGCCACGGCCTCGAGATGCTCGGCAACTTCGCGCGGCTCGCGGCAGCGCGGGGCACCCCGAGTGCACCCGCGGTGGCCCAGCGATGATTCTGCTGCCGGCGATCGACATCCT
The DNA here is from genome assembly GCA_963850335.1 of uncultured Solirubrobacterales bacterium. GTDB lineage: Bacteria > Actinomycetota > Thermoleophilia > Solirubrobacterales > Solirubrobacteraceae > Palsa-465. Next base: position 257,884 of record CAWKKY010000012.1, read on the forward strand.
GGATGGCAAGGCGGTACGGCTCGCTCAGGGTGACTTTGACGCGAAGACGGTCTATGACGCCGATCCGCTCGACGCCGCGCTGCGGTGGATCGAGGAGGGCGCTCGGCGCCTGCACGTCGTCGATCTCGACGGGGCTCGCACCGGGGCCCCGGCCAACCTCGAGCACGTCCGCCGGATCGCCAAGGCGGTCGACGTCCCGATTCAGGTTGGGGGCGGCCTGCGCTCGATCGACGCCGTCCGCGGTGCTATCGCCGCCGGCGCCACTCGGATCGTGCTCGGCACGGCGGCGTTCACCGACCTCGACTTCCTCGATGAGGCCGTCGCCATGTATGCGGAGCGCGTCGTCGTGTCCGTCGACGGCCGGGCGGGCAAACTGGCCACCGAGGGCTGGACCGAGCAGACCGAGATCCCCGTTGAGTCCGTCGTCCAGCGGATGGGCGACCGCGGCGTGCGGCGATTCGTCTTCTCCAGCATCGACGCCGACGGGACGATGGGCGGGCCGGACCTCAGCGGCGTCCGCACCGTCGCCCAGGCGGTGCGCGGGAGTTTCATCTACTCGGGCGGGATCTCCTCGCTCGACGACCTCCGGGCGGTCCGGGAGCTGCGCCAGGTCAACCTCAGCGGGGTGATCGTCGGCAAGGCGCTGTACGAGCAGCGCTTCACGATCGCGGAGGCGCACGCCGTGCTCGCCGGCGACGGGAAGCCCCACCGCGACGGAAAGCCGGACTGATGCATTACAAGCGCGTGATCCCGTGCCTCGACGTCGATCGCGGCCGGGTCGTCAAGGGCATCGGGTTCGTCGACCTCAGGGACGCCGGCGACCCGGTGGAGCTGGCCGCTCGCTACGACGCGGCCGGCGCCGATGAGCTCGTGTTTCTCGACATCACCGCGACCTCCGATAAGCGCGACACGGTCGTCGAGCTCGCGCGCCGGACCGCGGACGAGGTGTTCATCCCGTTCACGATCGGAGGGGGCATCCGCTCCGTGGCCGACGCGCAGGCGGTGCTTGATGCCGGGTCGGACAAGATCTCGGTCAATTCCGCGGCGCTCGCGCGGCCGGAGCTGCTCGACGAGCTCGCGACGACGTTCGGCGCCCAGTGCGTCGTGCTCGCGATCGACGCCAAGTCCCAGGGCGGCTCCGGATGGGAGGCGTACCTCGCCGGGGGGCGGACGCCGACCGGACGCGACGCCGTCGCCTGGGCGCGTGAGGGCGTGGAGCGCGGCGCCGGGGAGATCCTCCTCACGAGCATGGACCGCGACGGCACCAACGACGGCTATGACCTCGCGCTGACGAGCGCGGTCGCCGACGCGGTCGGCGTGCCCGTGATCGCGTCGGGCGGAGCGGGGGAGCCCGAGCACCTCATCACAGCGCTTCAGGCGGGCGCGGACGCCGCCCTCTGCGCGTCGATCTTCCACTACGGCCACCACAGTGTGCCCGAGGTCAAGGCGCACCTGGCTCGGGCGGGCGTCGCGATCAGGCCGGTCGCCTGAGCATGGGGTTTCCAGCGCTCACGCACCCGATCGTCGGCGCGCCCCTCGCCGGTGGCCCGTCGACGCCCGAGCTCGCCGCCGCCGTGTCGGGCGCTGGGGGCCTCGGGTTCTTGGCCGCCGGATACCTGAGCCCGGACACCGTCGCCCGGCAGATCGCCCGCGTAAGGGAGCTGACCGACGCCGCCTACGGCCTCAACATCTTCTGCCTCGAGGACGTGGCCGTCGACAGCGCGGCGCTGACGAGCTACGCGGACCGGGTGGCGGAGCACGCGCGGGCGCGCGGAGCGCAACCGGGCACCCCGCGGTTCGAGGACGACGCGTTCGCGGCCAAGGTCGAGCTCGCGATCCGCGAGCGCCCGGACGTCGTCTCGTTCACGTTCGGATGTCCGGCGCCCGACGTCATCGCTCGTCTCAAGGAGGCGGGTGTCGCCGTGTGGATCACGGCAACGGATGTCGCCGAGGCGGTCATTGCCGATGTGCGCGGCGCCGACGCAGTCATCCTCCAAGGCGACGAGGCTGGGGGGCATCGCGGCTCGTTCCACGACGTGGCCGGGGTTGGCGAGCTCGGGCTGCTCCCGCTGCTCCGGCTGACCGCGCGGGCGACCGATCTCCCGCTCGTTGCAACCGGAGGGATCGCCGACGGCGCCGGCGTCGCGGCCGTGCTGGCCGGAGGAGCGACTGCAGCGCAGGTGGGGACAGCGCTCCTACGCTGCCCGGAGGCGGGCACGAGTGCGCCGCACCGCGAGGCGCTCGGCCGACCTGGGGCCACCCGGATCACGCGCGCCTTCACCGGCCGCCGGGCGCGGGGGATCATCAACGAGTTCATGGAGGCGCACGGCGCCGAGGCACCGGCGGCGTATCCCCATGTCCATCACCTGACCGCTCCGCTACGGGCGGCCGCGCGGGCGTCCGGTGACGCCGAGGCGATCAACCTCTGGGCCGGCGAGGCGTACCCGCTGGCACGTCAGGAACCGGCCGGCGAGGTCGTCCGGCGACTCGGGGCAGAAGCGAGTGCCGCGCTGACCAGGGCGCAGGAGCGGTGGGGGCCGCCGAAAACGGCCGGAGCATAGGCGGTCGACGATCAGCTCACGCTTGCGCGCAGGCCACCGTCGGCCGCGAAAACCCCGGCCGATCCGGCAAATGATGTCATTCTGATTTTGATGTCCGGAGGCTAGATGCCGCGGTTAAGCGGCTTCTTCAACGTAACCCGCGGCAGCGCACGTATCGCAGTACGCGGCAGGCGGGACACGAGGCTCATAGCAACCGGGACGGCAGCAGGTTGACGACCGCTTGGGTCGGCCCCGACCAATGCGGGCTGCCGCGGCGTCCTTGAGCTCTTCGCGCATGCGATCGAGCTCCGCCGCGTGATCCGCGCAGAACCGACGACCTTTGATGGCCGGCTGCTGACAGTGACTTCCACTACGACAACGCATATACTCACAGGGTATCAAATCTGGCCGAACATTTGTTCCACCGGGGAACAGATACGGACTACTTGCGAGTAGTTCTGCGGTGGGCGGCGGCCCGATGCGAGGTCCGGGGGAGCAGTTGGTAGAGCTGCGTGTACCCCGCGAGATAGATCGCACCATAGTCGCTGATCACCGGATTGAACGCGCCGTCGGGGAATGAGAACACCTGATGGCCGGTGCGCACGTCGAGCCCCGCGGTCGACTTCGTGCCGAGATCGGAGTAGTAGATGACGTTGCCGACGATCGTCGGCGACCCGGAGATCTTGCCGCCGGCGTTATGGGTCCAGCGGATCGCGCCCGAGCGGGCGTCAAACGCGTAGAAGTTGCCGTCGTACGAGCCGAGGTACACCGTCGGACCCAGCCCCGGCGTGTTCTCGACGGCCGGTGAGGAGTACACGTACGCGCCGGTTCCCGTCGCCCATGCGAGCTGACCGGTCTTGGCGGCGAAGGAATACACCCGCCCGTCGGTGTTGCCCATGTAGACCCGGCCGAACGCGACCGCCGGCGAGGAGTAGAACTCGCCCGATCCGAAGCCGAACTTGGCGCCGTTCGTGCTGACCGCCCAGACCTGATGTCCGGTCCGGGCGCCGAGCGCGTAGGCGCGCCCGGCGTAGTCGCCGAAGTAGAGGATCCCGTCGGAGTAGGAGAGGCCGCCCTTGACGGCCCCCGAAGCGTGATAGGTCCAGATCGTGTGGCCGGTCCCCGCGTCGAGCGCGCGCACCGTGCCGCTCTGGTCGCCGAAGTAGATCGTCTTGCCGTAGACGATCGGCGAGGACTCGGTGCCGGGTGGGATCTTGATCGACCACACGACGTGTCCGCGCCGCATCGACAGCGCGACGAACCGGCCGTCCCCGGGATGCTGGCCGGCGCCCGGATCGGTTGAGAGCAGCGGGAAGTACACGAGGTGCTCGCGGGCGCCCACGGCCGGGGAGGCGGCGGCGAGCGTGCCGATCTTGCGCTCCCACAGCTTGTGGCCGGTGAGCTTGTCGACCGCCTTCGCCGAACCGTTGTCGTCGACGAAGAACAACGTGTCGTGGTAGATGACCGGAGGGAACTCGAGCAACGCGTAGTCCTGGTAGCGCCACCCGACGCGGAACGGCGGCTTCGGCACGTGCGGCCCGTCGAAGACGCGCGTGCGGGCGGCGTCGAAGCCATACCTCGGCCACAGGAACGTGTTGACCGGCTTGCGCCTCTTCGCAGCGGTCGTCGTCGACGACGACGTCGTGGTCGTCGTCGTGAACGAGAGATTCGGGTGCGAGACGTTGCCGGGCTTGTGGAGCAGGACGAACGCGACGGCGCCGCCCGCGAGTACAAGCAGGACGACGCCGACGATCAGTCCCCACCGCAGCCAGCGCCGCGCACCGGGGCCTGTGCCGGGACTCATACGGCGCCCGATGCTAGATGGTTGATTCCCCGGACGCGCGGGGGGAATTCCGCGCCAAACCGCGTGCTGGATCTGGATCGGGGCGAAAAACTCCCCGCTGAGGAAACGATGGCGCCCGAACGCGATGACCCAACGTGATTTGGCGCGTTATTCCGCCTGCTCTGGACGTGCCGCCTGCTCTGGACGTACCAGGTGCTCTGGACATGCCACGCCGCCGGGCGCGCCAAGATGCGCGGATGGAGATCCCGCCGCCCGACGCGTTGCTCGCCCGGGTCCGCGCGCTGCCGGGGGCAGCGGCGCTGCTCGAGCGACTCGATCCGGACGGACCGCCGGTCCATCTTGTCGGCGGCGCGGTCCGTGACCTGCTGCTCGGACACATGCCGCTGGAGCTCGACATCGTCATCGAGGGTGACGTCGCGCCGGTGGCCGCCCGGCTCGGCGGCGACATCCGTTCACATGACCGGTTTGGCACCGCGACGGTGACCGTCGACGGGCGGACGATCGACCTCGCCCGCGCCCGGCGGGAGTCCTATGGGCGGCCGGGGGCCCTCCCCGAGGTCGAGCCGGCGGGGCTCTCCGAGGATCTGAACAGGCGCGACTTCACGGTCAACGCCGGGGCGGTCGCGCTGACCGGCGCGCAGCCGGGCGCCTTGGTGTCCGATCCGCAGCTCCCGGACGACCTGACGGCCGGTGTTCTGCGTGTGCTCCACGACGCGAGCTTCATCGATGACCCGACGCGCCTGCTCCGCCTCGCCCGCTACGCCGGCCGGCTCGGCTTCACCGCTGAGCCGCACACCCGTGCGCTCGTCGACGACGCGGTCCGCTCCGGCGCCCTGTCGACGGTGACGGGAGCTCGCATCGGCGCCGAGCTGCGCCTGCTCGCCGCCGAGCCCGACCCGCTCGCGGCGCTGGCCGCGCTCCACGACCTCGGGCTCGACGTGCCGCTCGGACTCGACGGGGACCCGCCGACGATCGAGCTCGCCCGCCGCGCACTGGCGTTGCTGCCCGCGGGCGAGCGCCCTGACCGGCTCGTGCTCGCCGCGGCGCTCGACCGGCGGGCCCGCACCGAAGCTCCGGGAACGCTGCGGGCGGGGCTCGACCTCTGGGGGTTTGAGGCCGCCGACCGCGAGGCGCTCGTGGCGGCGGCGAGCCGCTCACAGGAGCTGGCGGACGCGCTCGAGGCGGCCGGCACGCCGTCGGAGATCGCGGCCGCCGCCCGGCACGCGCCGCCGGAACTCGTCGCGCTCGCCGGCGCGCTCGGTCCGGCAGCGGCGGCGCGGCAATGGCTCGAGCGGCTGCGCCATGTGCGGCTGGAGATCACGGGCGACGACCTGCTCGCGGCAGGCATCCCACGCGGCGAGGCCATCGGCCGCGGGCTGCGCGAGGCGCTGCGGGAGAAGCTCGACGCGCACGTCAGCGGCCGCGAGGAGGAGCTTCGGGCAGCGGTGCGCGCCGCCGGGCCGAGCCAGTAGCCTGATCCGATGATGGGGTCCTCGCTCAACGCGCTGCGCTGGGACGGTCAGCCCGGCCATTACGAGGTCTACTACCTGACGGTGACCGACCCCGACTCCGGGGTCGGCGTGTGGATCCGCTACACGATGGTCGCGCCGCTCCCCGCCTCCGGCGATCCCGCCACGGCATCGCTGTGGGTGCTCGCGATGGATCCCCGTCCCGAGCACCAGCCGACGCTCGGCCGCAAGACGACGGTGCCGATCGACCGGCTGGAGAGCGTGGCCGAGCCGTTCGAGCTTGTCATCGACGGGGCCCGCCTGCGTGACGACGGCATGAGCGGCGCGTTCGAGGACGTCGCATGGGATCTGCGCTGGACCCCGGCCGATCACGGCTACGAGCACGTCCATCCGGCGCTGCAGCGGCTCGGGGTGGCGAAGACCGTGCTCGTGTTGCCGCACGCCGACCTCGCCGTCGACGGCACGATCACGCTCGGCGAGGAGACACTCGAGCTGCGCGGCGCGCGCGGGGGACAGGCTCACCTGTGGGGGTCAAAGCACGCGAGCTCGTGGGCATGGGTCCACTGCAACGATTTCACCCAGGCGGACGGGACGCCCGCCCCGGGCGCGTTCGTCGACGGCGTGTCGGTGTTCGTCCCGCGGCTCGGCCGCGAGACCGGGCCGAACACGCCGGTCGTCGCGCGGGTCGGGGAACGAGATTTCGCGTCGACCTCGCCGCTGCGGGTCATCAGCAACGACAGCACGTTCGCCCTCACCGGATGGCGGTTCGAGGCCGTCGACGGCGACCGCAGGCTGATCGGGGAGGTCGACGCCGACCGCGACCAGCTCGCCGGAGTCACCTACCACGATCCCGATGGGCAGCTCGCCTACTGTTACAACAGCGAGACGGCGTCGATGCGCTTGCACGTGTTCGAGCGGGCCCACCAGGTGGGCGGCTGGGCACACGTCACGACGCTGCACGCGGCCGGTCGGGCCCATTTTGAGTACGCCCAGCGAACGCCGCTGCCCGAGCTCGAGCTGTTGACGAGATGAGCGCGACCAGCCTGATCGCTGGCCACATCGCAGTCGAGCTGCCGGGCGCGACGGCGCTGTTCACGACCCGCCGCGGCGGCGTCTCCACCGGGCCCTACGAGAGCCTCAACCTCGGCCGGTTCACCGACGACGCCCCCGAAGCGGTCACGCACAACCGAGACCGCGTCCAGGACGGGCTCGGTGTGCGCTTCGCCTACGGCCGCCAGATTCACGGCCGCGCGGTGCTCACCCACACCGACCCGCCCCCACCGGACGGACACGTTGCGCCGGACGCCGACGGTCAGGCGACGAACCTCCGCGGGGTCGCGCCGATGGTGCTCACCGCCGACTGCGTGCCGATCGCGATCGCCGGCGACGGGGCGGTGGCGATGCTCCACGCCGGCTGGCGCGGGCTCGCCGCCAACATCGTCGCCGAGGGAGTGGCCGCGCTGCGCGGTCTCGGCGCTGACGGTCGCCTCAGCGCGGCGATCGGTCCCGGTGCGGGCCCCTGCTGCTACGAGGTCAGCGATGACGTCCGCGACGCGTTCGCCGACCACGGCTCGGAGGTTCGCCGCGGGCGCAACCTTGACCTCAAGGCGGTGGCGAGCCGCCAACTCGCGGCCGCCGGCGTCGAGGACGTCGTCGACGTCGGCCTGTGCACGATCTGCTCGGATCCGACCCTGTTCTTCTCCCACCGACGCGATCACGGCGTCACCGGCCGCCAGGCGGGGATCGTGTGGTTGAGCTGATCCATGGCCTCCGGGCCGAGCGGGTGCGATCGAATCTCGCCCACGCCCGTGCCCAGATCGCGGACACCGGGCGCGATCCGGAGACGGTGGAGATCCTCGCCGCGGTCAAATACGTGCCGGTCGAGGAGCTCGGCGCGCTCGCCGAGGGCGGGTTGACGGTCGTCGCGGAGAACCGGGCGCAGGATCTCGTGGTCAAGGCGGAGGCGTATCCGGGCGCGTTCACCTGGGACTTCATCGGCCATCTCCAGAGCCGGAAGGTGCGTCAGGTGCTGCCCTACGTGCGCTACATCCACTCCGTCGCCAGCGACTCCGTGCTCGTCCAGCTCGAGCGGCACGCTCCGCGGGACACGCGGGTGATCGTCGAGGTCAACGTCTCCGGGGAGCCGGAGAAAAGCGGGGTCGCGACCGATGAGCTCGAGGCGTTCCTCGGCCGATGTCCGGTCAGCGTCGTCGGGCTGATGACGATGCCGCCGCTGGCGGGCGAGCCGGAGGACAGCCGCCCGTATTTCGCTGCTCTGCGCGAGCTCGGAAGCCGCTTCGAACTGCCGCATCTGTCGATGGGAACGAGCCAGGATTACGTCGTCGCTGTGGAGGAGGGAGCGACGATTGTGCGGCTCGGCACAACGCTGTACGGTTGATTTCGGTTTTCGCCGCCGACCGACCGCCTCATAGCGCGTCATAATCACGGCAGGGAATCTGCGCTGATGCGCGAAACCCACCCACGATCATGGCCTTTCGCGATACCTGGCACCGCACCCTCGTCTACTTCGGCCTCGCCGAGGATGAGGCGTACGACGACGAAGTCGAGCCCTATCAGGAGCCCGAGGCCGAGCCGCAGGAGACCTACCGGGAGCGCCCCACGGTCCGTCGGCTCAGCACCCGGCGCCGGCGGGACGAGATCGATGACATCTTCGCCGACGACGTCGGCAGCGAGCGGCGCACGAGCACGCTGCGCCCGGTCGAGAGCTCGCGCGGCAACGGCCGCAGCAGCGGGGGCGACGTCCGCGTCCACTTCGTCGCTCCCAAGAGCTTCAACGACGTCCAGGACGTCGCCGACAAGTTCAAGGACACGATCCCCGTCATCCTCAACCTCCAGAGCACGGACACGGATCTCTCAAAGCGCCTGATCGACTTCTCCAGCGGGTTGACCTATGCGCTTGATGGCGGCATGCAACGGATCGCCGACAAGGTCTTCCTCCTGACGCCGCGCAACGTCGAGGTATCGGCGGAAGAGCGCGCTCGGCTCGTCGAGAAGGGCTTCTTCAACCAGTCTTAACGGCCGGCGCTGGGGATCTGCGCTCGGTCCGTCGTCTAGGAAGCTGAGGACTCGCCGCTCAAGCGCGCCGCCACGCGCGCCGATTGGGACGGGTGGTGCTCACGGTGATCCTCGTCGCTGTCGTCTGCCTGACCCTGGCGCTCGCGCTGCTGTTCGCCTTCGATCGCCAACGGCTCCAGCGCGAGCTGAAGGCGCTGCGGCGGCTTGTCCGAGTCGACCCCAAGCTCGTCGTGCGGACGAGCGAAGCGTTCGGTGAAGAGCTCGAGATCGAGGTGCTGCGGGTCGAGCGCAGCGGCGGCGCCTCGACGCTCGTCATCTTCAGCGTCGCCGACCCCGCCAGCGAGGGCACCGAGAGTGACCGCGAGGCCCGCCGGGAAACATTCGTCGGGGTGATGCGCTCGACGGTGCGCACGATCGACGTCGCCTACCGCACCGGGACCGACGAGTTCTCGGTCATCCTGCCGGACACCCGCGCCCGCGGCGCACTCGTCGCCGCGTCCCGTGTCGAGCGCTCCGCGGACGCCCACGGCGTGGCGCTCAGGGCGGGAATTGCCGAGACCGGCCCCGGCCTTGATCGCCACGCGCTGTTCCGCAATGCGTACTGCGCGCTCCTGGCGGCCGGAACCGAAGATCGGCCCTCCGCGCTCGCCTACTCACCGGAGCTCGAGCGCGGCACCACCCGTGGACGACTGGCCGGTCTGGCCGACATCGAGCCGTCCGAGGGCCCCGCGCGTCCTCAGCGGTAACGTTCCGGCCATGCAAGTCGGGCTGATCGGAGCCGGCAACATGGCGCGCGCGATGGCGCGGGGCTGGGGAGAGCCCGTGCTCTGTTCGGATTCGGGCTCTGGCCGAGCCCGCACGCTCGCCGACGAGGTGGGCGGCCGAGCCGCGGACTCGAACCGTGAAGTGGCCGAGGGCGCGGACGTCGTGGTGCTGTGTCACAAGCCGGCACAGCTGAGATCGGTCGCGGCCGAGATCGCCACGAGCGCCAAGGCCGTGCTGTCGGTACTGGGCGGGGTCAGCGTCGCCGCACTGCAGGACGCCTACCCGGGAATCCCGGTGTTCCGCACGATGCCGAACACGCCAGTCGCCGTCCGCCGCGGGGTCGTGTGTTACACGCCGGGTGAGACCGTCGAGGCCGCGCTCGAGGCGGACGTCGTCGGCTTGCTCGAGCGGCTCGGCACCGTGGTCAAGCTCCCGGAGGCGCAGATGGCGGCAGCGGCGGCCGTGATGGGCGTCGGGCCCGCCTACCAGGCACTGCTCGCCGAGGCCCAGGTCGACGCGGCGGTGCGCTACGGCCTGCCGGCGCCGCTCGCCGGCGCGCTCGTCGCCGACACCATGAGCGGCACCGCCGCCCTGCTCGCCAGCCGCGACTACGACACGCTCGCCGTCCGCCGCGAGGTGACCTCTCCCGGCGGAAGCACCGCCCGGGGATTGGCTGCGCTTGAGCACGCGGGCGTCCGCAGCGCGTTTCAGGACGCGGCGGACAGCGTCATCGGCTGGAGCGCGAGCTGATGCTGGCGATCGGGCTCACGCGGGTGGACATCGCGAACTACGTCTCGGCGCTGTTCACCGTCTACATCCTGCTGATCTTCGTCTACATCCTCGTCAACCTGCTGTTCTCATTCGGGATGAAGGCGCCGTACTCGCGCTGGACCGACGCGATCCTCACGTTTCTGAAGGACGTCTGCGATCCGTATCTGGGGCTGTTCCGCCGCTTCATCCCGCCGATCGGCATGCTCGACCTCTCGCCGATGGTCGGGATCATCGTTCTCTATTTCGTGCGGACGCTCATCGTCAACGCGATCTCGGGCTGACCTCCGGCTCCGCGATGACCTTGATGGCGGCGCCCTCGCCACGTGTTCGCTTTGGTGCGTTCATCCGCGCCGGAGCCGTGATCGCGGTGGTGATCGCCCTCGACCAGATCGCCAAGGCGCTCGTCCGCGCGAACGTGGCCGAGGGCTCGGAGCGCAGCGTGTTCTTCTTCGTGAAGCTCGTGTACGTCCGCAACAAGGGCGTCGCGTTCGGCTTCCTCTCCGGCGGCGGGGCGATCGTGCTCGTGCTGACGCTGGTCGCGCTTGCGCTGCTCGTCGGCTACCTGGCGATCCGGCCCGACCGGCCGTGGCTGTGGCTGCCGACCGGCCTGCTCATCGGTGGCGCCGTCGGCAACCTGATCGACCGCGTCGCGAACGGGGCGGTGACCGACTTCATCAAGCTGCCCCACTGGCCGGCGTTCAACGTCGCCGACATGTCGATCACCGTCGGTGTGTTTGCGCTCCTGTGGGTGCTCGAGGGACCGCGCCGGCGTGAGAAATGACGTCGAGCGATGAAGCGGGCAACGGCGTCGACCTCGAGCTCGAGGTCGACGCCTCCTCGGCGGGCCTGAGGCTCGATCAGTTCCTCGCCACCGCGGCCGGGTCGCGGGCCCGCGCCCAACAGTGGATCGAGGCCGGTCATGTCCACGTCGACGGCGCCGGTCGCCCGAAGCGCTACTCCGTGAGTCCCGGCGAGCGCGTGGTGGTCACCGGTCCGCTCGGGGATTCGCAGATCGGCGCCGACGCCTCCGAACCAGCGGTGCCATTCTCGGTCGTGTTCGAGGACGAGCACCTGCTGATCGTCGACAAGCCGCCGGGGCTCGTCGTCCATCCCGCGCGCGGACACCGCACCGGCACACTCGCCCAGGCGCTCTCCGGCCGCGGCGCCGGCGGTGAGGAACCGTGGCGCGCCGGCATCGTCCATCGGCTTGACCGCGACACCTCCGGACTGCTCGTCGTCGCCAAGAGCGATCCGGTGCACGCCGCGCTCAAGGCGCTGATCGCCGACCGCACGCTGCGCCGGGAGTACCTGGCGCTCGTCGTCGGGACGCCGCCCGCGCGCAGCGGCACGATCGATGCGCCGATCGGACGCGATCGTCGTGACCGCGTCCTCATGTCGATCGATTCTGAGGACCCGCGTGAGGCGCGGACGCACTTCGCGATCGAGCGGCTGCTGGCCGCGACGACGCTGCTGCGCGTCCGGCTGGAGACCGGGCGCACCCACCAGATCCGCGTCCACCTGGCCTCAATCGGTCATCCGGTCGTGGGCGATCATCAGTACGGCGGCCCGATGTGGTTCGGCCTCGAGCGCCAGTTCCTCCATGCGGTGCGGCTCGTGTTCCGTCATCCGGTCACCGAGGCCGAGGTCGATGTCACCTCGCCGCTGCCGCCTGATCTCGCTGCGGCACTCGCCGGGGCCGAAGGCGCGCCGGCCGCGTAACGGGGTCCCAAACTTGAAACCTTGTGCGGTTTGCGCAAGGGTGTTCAGCAAGGAGAGACTCGAGCAGGAGGGTGTGGATGCCGGTGTCTATCGCTGCCTCAACTGGATGGGGCGTGGGGCTGGCGCTGGGAATTGTGGTCGTCATCGTCGCCGCCGCGATCGTGATCACGATCGTCGTTCTCGCCGGCCGGATCGCGGCGCAGGCCCGGACGGCGGTCGGCGGCGTCGAGGTGGTGCGTGAGCAGACCGCCGAGCTCGGCGGGGTCGCTCGGATCAATGACTCGGGGGTGCGGATCCTGCACGCGGCCCGGGCGCTGCGGAAGGTGGCGGTCGGCAAATGACCGCCTACGCGCTCACCAACCATGGGGTGTGGGGCATCTCGCTCGTGATCGGGCTCGTCGCCGCGCTCATCGTCGCCGGGCTGCTGATCGTCCTCATTCGCTCGGTCGTCGACATCGACCGATCGGCAACGCGGCTACTTGAGGTCGCCGGAGCCGTCGCGCAGAACACCGCCAACATCCCTCAGCTCCAGGCGACCGCGCCGGTGCTGGGGCAGATCGTCGAGGAGGCCGTGGTGCAGGACGGCTATATGAACGCGCTGACCGACGGGTACGGTGGGAAATGAGCCAGTCAGCGCTCATCGTCCTCAGCGTGATCCTCGCGCTCGTGATCGTCGGGGTCCTCGCCGCGGCGCTCATCTGGATTCGCATCGGGCTCGAGTCGGCATCGAGCAAGCTCGCCACGCTCGCCGGCGCGCTCGAGACCGTCGAGTCCGAGCACCTGCGTCCGCTCGAGCCGGCGGTGACGGCGATCAACGCCCAGTTCGACACGATCCTCGGCGCGATGCCGGGGATCGCGTCGAAGGCGGCGATCGTCGCCGAGAGGAGGCCGCGATGACGCTCGAATGGATCGGGGCGGTGGTCCTCCTCATCGTCGTGCTGCCGGTCGTCATCTTCCTGCTGCACGGCGTGTTCCGTGCCGCAAACGGGATCGTCCCGAGCATCGACCGCATCGCTGCCGCGGCCCGCGCGGGCTCGCAGGACCTTGATGCGGCCCCGCTGCTGGTGCGCACCCAGGAGCAGGTCAAGCAAACGGTCGAGGTGGTCGCCGGCTACGGCGGCTCACTCGACGTCATCGTCGACGACGCGTAACCGAGGAGGGAGAGCGATGCCAGCAGCAGGAGTTGTGATGATCATCGCGGTCGTGCTCATCATCGCCGCGATCGTCGTCTATCTGCTCGCGACGATCGTTGCGCTGCGCAAGATCCACCGGGGGCTCGACGATGCAATCGGAGCGGTCGGGGAGATCATCGAGAAGTCAAAGCCCGTCAACGCGATCGTGACCGATATCAACGCCAACCTCGATGCGGGCGTCGACCTGCTCGAGGGACTGCTCGTCAAAAAGGCCGGGCTCGAGGACGCCGTGGGGCTGATCGACGGGCTCTACCCGGGCGCGGCGATGGACGGCCTGCGGAACTTCCCGGACTCGAAGACGATCAGCGCACCGCGGATCTCCGAGGTCTACACGAAGGGCACCCTGACGCTCGCCCGGCTCGGGCGCGAAGCGCCGATCGCGGCCGCGAGCCCGAACGGGCCGGCGCTGCGAAACGTCACCGGCGGAAGTCTGGCCGCACGCCAGCTCTACCCGGACCTCCGGCAATCGCGACCGCCGGAGATGCCGCGCTCGCCGGTGATCGGCACCGACGCGCCGGAGCAGTACGAACCGGCGCTCACCCCAGGCGTGAGGCCAAACGGAACGAACGGAGGGAACCCCTGATGCAGACGCCGGCACCGTGTGACTACGAGCGAGCGACGAGTGTCGACGGCGCGATTGCATCGCTGGAGCGGGTTGGCGGCGGCGCGCGGATCATTGCCGGCGGGCACAGCCTGATCCCGATGATGAAGCTCCGGCTCGCCACGCCCGAGCACCTGATCGACATCAACGACCTCGACGAGCTCTCCTACATCCGTCGCGAGGGTGAGGAGGTGCGGATCGGGGCGCTCACCCGGCACGCCGAACTCCTCGGCTCCGAGCTCCTCGCGTCGCTGTTTCCGGTCTTCGCGGATGCGGAGCACGTGATCGCCGACCCGATCGTCCGCAACCGCGGAACGATCGGCGGGTCACTCTGCCAGGCGGATCCGGCCGAGGACCTGAGCGCGGTGTGCTCGGCCCTGAAGGCAAGCGTCGTCGTCCGCAGCGCCGGTGGCGAGCGCGTGGTGCCGATGTCGGAGTTTCACGTCGGCCCCTACATGACCGCGGTCGGCGATGCCGAGATCCTCACCGAGGTCCGGATCACCGTGCTCCCCGGCGCCGGCAGCGCCCACGAAAAGGTGGAGCGCCGGGCGGGCGACTTCGCGATCGCCGCCGCCTCGGCGGCCGTGTGGATCGACGGTGGGACGATCACCGACGCCGGGATCGCGCTCGCCGCGGCTGGGCCGTCGACGATCGAGGTCACGCGCGCCGAGGCGGCGCTGCGCGGTCAGGCACCGTCGGACGAGCTGTTTGAGCAGGCGGCCGCGATCGCGTCCGAGGACGCGATGCCGATGGCCGACAGCCGCGGGCCAGTCGACTACAAGCGCCACCTCGCTGGGGTGCTCACCAAACGCGCTCTGCGCCGGGCAGCCGCGCGCGCCCTTCACCAGGAGGCATGAGGACACATGGAACTGACGATCTCCATCAACGGGCAACCGGTCACCCGCGATGTCGAGCCGCGCCAGCTGCTCGTCCACTTCATCCGAGACACGCCGGGATTGACCGGCACTCATTGGGGCTGTGACACCTCGAATTGCGGCGCCTGCGTGGTCCTGATGGACGGCCAGCCGGTGAAGTCCTGCACGACGCTCGCCGCGATGTGTGTCGGCCACGAGATCAGCACCGTCGAATCGCTCGAGCGCGATGGCCGGCTCGATCCGATCCAGCAGGGGTTCCACGAGAAGCACGCGCTCCAGTGCGGCTTCTGCACACCCGGCATGTTGATGACGACCCGCGCGCTGCTCAACGAGAACCCCAACCCCTCCGAGGAGGAGATCCGGGTCGCGATCTCCGGGTCGCTGTGCCGGTGCACGGGATACAAGAACATTGTCGCCGCGGTCCGCTGGGCTGCGGAGAACGAGACCGCGACGCGGCAGGAGGTGTGAGCGATGGCTGTGACCGAAAACCCGTCAGCGGCCGAGCGACCGATTGGCTTTGGTCGCCTGAAGCGCAAGGAGGACGCACGCTTCATTCGGGGCCAGGGCAACTACCTCGACGACCTCCGCCTGCCGGGGATGCTGCACGGGGCCGTGCTCCGGAGCCCGTACGCCCACGCGAAGATCCTCTCGATCGACACCTCCGAAGCGCTCGCGCTCGAGGGCGTCGCCGCGGTCATCACCGCCAAGGATCTCGAGACCCTCGGACTCGCGTGGATGCCGACGATCTCGTACGACACGCAGGCGGTGCTCGCCGGGGACAAGGTGCGCTTCCAGGGCCAGGAGGTCGCGTTCGTGATCGCGACCGACGAGTACATCGCGCGGGATGCGCTCGCGCTGATCGACGTCGAGTACGACCCGATCCCCGCCGTCGTCAACGCGCGCACCGCGCTCGACCCGGACGCGCCGCTGATCCGCGACGACAAGGACGGCCAGAGCGACAACCTCGCGAGCCCACTGTGGGAGGCCGGCGACGAGGAGGCGACCGACCGCGCGTTCGCGGAGGCCGACACGATCGTCGAGCGGGACATCATCTATCCGCGCTGCCATCCCGCCCCGCTGGAGACGTGCGGGATGATCGCCGACTTCAACCCGCAGACCGGCCAGCTCGACATCTACAACGGCAACCAGGCGCCGCACGCGCACCGAACCGTGTACGCCCACGTCGCCGGCCTCGCCGAGCACATGATCCGGATCCGCTGCAACGACATCGGCGGCGGCTTCGGCAACAAGGTCCCGATCTACCCGGGCTACGTGTGCGCGATCGCGGGGTCGATCGTCGCCGGCGTGCCGATCAAGTGGATCGAGGATCGCTCGGAGAACCTGATGTCGACCGGGTTCGCCCGCGACTACATCATGAAGGCGCAGATGTGCGCCAAGGACGGGAAGATCACGGGGCTGCGCGTCGACGTGATCGCGGACCACGGCGCCTTTGACTCCACCGCGCAGCCGACCAAGTTCCCGGCCGGGTTCTTCCACATCGTCTGCGGCTCCTATGACCTGCAGGCGGCGCACGTCAAGGTCAAGGCCGTCTACACGAACAAGGCGCCCGGCGGTGTCGCGTACCGGTGCTCGTTCCGGATCACCGAGGCGGTGTATCTCGTCGAGCGGATGGTCCACGCGCTCGCGATGGAGATGGGCGTCGATCAGGTCGAGTTGCGGATGCGGAGCTTCATCGGTCCCGAGCAGTTCCCGTACGAGACGACGACCGGGTGGACGTATGACTCCGGCAACTACGCGACGACGATGCGGGTGGCGATGGACATCGCCGGCTACGAGGACCTGCTCGCCGAGCAGCGGGAGAAACGCGCCCGCGGTGAGCTGATGGGCATCGGCGTCGCCTTCTTCACCGAGGGCGTCGGCGCCGGTCCGCGCAAGCACATGGACATCCTCGGCCTGTCGATGAACGACGGCGCGGATCTCCGCGTCCATCCCTCCGGACAGGCGGTCGTCTCGATCTCCGCCCAGACCCAGGGCCAGGGCCACGAGACGACGTTCGCCCAGATCGTCGCCGAGGAGCTCGGGATTCCGCCGGAGGACATCCAGGTTCGCCATGGCGACACCGACAAGTCCCCGTACGGACTCGGGACCTACGGGTCGCGGTCGACTCCGGTGTCGGGCGCGGCGGTGGCCGTCGTCTCGCGCAAGGTCCGCGACCGGGCGCGCCAGATCGCGGCGATGATGCTCGAGACCCGGCCCGAGGACCTCGCGTGGGAGAAGGGTCGCTGGTACGTCAAGGGCGACCCGGAAAAGGGGGCCCTGATCGAGGACATCGCGCAGTACGCCTACAGCGGTCAGCCGATGCCCGAAGGCATGGAGGGCGGGCTCGACGCGCAGGTCATCTATGACCCGCCGAACCTCACCTACCCCTACGGCGCCTACATCGCGGTTGTGGACATCGACCCGGAGACCGCGCACGTCAAGGTCCGGCGCTTCATCGCCGTCGATGACTGCGGGGTGAAGATCAACCCCATGATCGTCGAGGGCCAGATCCACGGCGGGCTCGCCGAGGGGATCGGGATCGCGCTCATGGAGGTGATCACGTTCGACGAGGAGGGCAACTGCCTGAACGGATCGTTCATGGACTACCTGATCCCGACCGCGATGGAATGCCCCGACTTCGAACTCGGTGAGACCGTCACCCCGTGTCCGCACCACCCGATCGGCGCCAAGGGCGTCGGCGAGTCGCCGAACGTCGGCTCGCCGCCGGCGATCGTCAACGCGATCATCGACGCGCTCCATGAGACCCACGGAGTCGACCACGTCGACATGCCGTGCACGCCGGCGCGGGTGTGGGCGGCGATGCAGGGCCGGCCCGAGCCTCCGCAATGATCTCGTCCGCGCTCACGCGGACGGCGCACGAGCTCAGCGAGAAGGGCTCGCCGTACGTCGTGGCGACCGTGGTGCGCGTGGAACGACCGACGAGCGTCACGCCGGGAGACGCGGCGCTGATCCACGATGACGGGACGATCGAGGGGTTCGTCGGCGGCGTGTGCGCCCAGCACAGCGTGCGGCTCTACTCGCTCCAGGCGATGGAGAGTGGCATGCCGTTGCTGCTGCGGATCCGGCCGGACGCCGACAGCCCGGTTGAGGATGAGGAGGACGCGTCGCGGGACGAGGATCCGTCGCTCACCGAGGAGGTCGGGCGCGAGGACGGCACGGTGACCGTCCAGAATCCATGCCTATCGGGCGGTGCGCTCGAGGTGTTCCTGGAACCCGTTGTGCCGATGCCGCGGGTCGTGCTCGCCGGCGACTCGCCGATCGTCAGCGCGCTCGGACGCCTCGGCGGCGAGCTCGGCCTCGCGATCGCGAGCGGCGGCGAACCGTCGGTCGGCGATCTCGCGCTCGTCGTCGCCGCGCACGGCCGCGACGAGCTCGCGGTCCTCCGGGCCGGGCTGGAGGCGGGCGTCCCGTACATCGGTCTCGTCGCCTCGCGCAAGCGGGGCGCCGCGGTCATCGGTCAGCTCCGGGACCTCGGCGTCGACCCTGAGCTGCTCGAGCAGATCGACACCCCGGCGGGGATCGACATCGGCGCGCAGAGCGCGGCCGAGATCGCGGTCTCGATCCTCGCCCGGCTCGTCGAGGTCCGCCGCCGCGAGGCGATCGTCGTCGCGCCGCGTGCGCGCCCGGAGACGGCGGTCGACCCGATCTGCGGCATGACGGTCGTCGTCGGCGCCGATACGCCCTCCCTCATTCACGCCGGACAGCCGATGTACTTCTGCTGTCTCGGCTGCAAGCTGACGTTCGAGGAACGGCATGGGGATCCCGTCGCCGCAGGCTGAGATCAGCCACCTGGCGCCGGATGTCGAGACCCTTGCCGTCCGCCTTGGCGCGGTCGACTACCTCGTCGATGAGGCGCTCGCGACGTCGATGTTCCTCGCCCTCACGCTGCCCCAGCCGCTGCTGCTCGAGGGCGAGGCGGGCGTCGGGAAGACCGAGGCGGCGAAGGCGCTGGCGGCGGTGCTCGACACGCCGCTGGTGCGCCTTCAGTGCTACGAGGGGATCGACGCGACCGAGGCGCTCTACGAGTGGAACTACCCGCGCCAGCTGCTGAGCATCCGGCTCGCCGAGGCGAGCGGGGAGGGGCTGAGCGAGAGCGACCTGTTCAGCCGCGAGTACCTCATCCGCCGGCCGCTGCTGCGCGCGCTCGAGCATCCGGGGCCGCGTCCCGCGGTGCTGCTGATCGACGAGATCGACCGTGCCGATGACGACTTCGAAGCGTTCCTGCTCGAGCTGCTCGCGGAGGCGACGGTGACGATCCCGGAGCTCGGCCCGGTGACCGCGACGCACCCGCCGGTGATCGTGCTCACCTCCAACCGGACCCGCGATCTCCACGACGCGGTCAAGCGCCGCTGCCTGTACCAGTGGATCGATTACCCCGGCCGTGAGCGTGAGCTCGAGATCATCCGCCGCCGGGTTCCGGCGGCCGCGCAGTCGCTCGCGGTTCAGGTGGCGGACGCGGTCGCCAGGATGCGCGACAGCGATGTCCAGAAGCCGCCGGGGATCGCCGAGGCGATCGACTGGCTGCACGCCCTGAGCGTGCTCGGGGTCGAGTTGCTCGACGAAGGCTCGATCGACCGGACGCTCGGCGCGGTCCTGAAATACAACGAGGACCAGGACGTCGTCCGGACGGCCGGGCTGGCGGCGCTGGTGAGCGGCGATGGTTGATCTCTTCCGCGTGCAGACGGTGTGGCTCGACGCGCCAGGGGTCGCAGGGGCGTTCGGGCGGGCATTGCGCGACGCCGGCGTCCCGACCGGGGTCGACCGCTCGGTGCGGTTCGCCCGGGCGCTCACGCTCGTGCGACCGGTGTCGCGACGGCGGCTGTACTGGACCGCGCGCGCCGTGTTCGTGTCCGACCCGTCGCAGGTCTCCGCCTTCGATGTCGTGTTCGCCCACGTGTTCGGGGGTGGTCGCGAGCGGCCGATGGGCAGCCTCGACGATGTCGACATCGACGTCCGAGCGGTGCGTTCGACGCCTGAGGACGAGCGCGAGGTGTCCGTCCGGGAGGGCGTGGAGGCGGGCGACGGTGTGGCCGCGAGCGCGTCGGCGCCTGGCGAGCGCGACCAGTCGGCTGAGGTCCCGGTCGCCGTCGCGCCGAGCGACGAGGAGGTGCTGCGCGAGCGCCGGTTCGACGCCCTCGCCCCCGGCGAGCTCGCCGCGCTCTACCAGCTCATGTCGCGGCTGGCGATTGCGACGCCGCTGCGGCGTACGCGGCGGGCGCGGCCCGACCGGCACGGCGATCGCGTCGACGTTCGGCGCACGCTCCGGGCGAGCCTGCGCACGGGCGGCGACCCGGTGTCGATCGCGCGGCGCCGGCGGCGGGTCCTGCCGCGGCGGATGGTGCTCCTGTGCGACATCTCCGGCTCGATGGAGCCCTACAGCCGCGCCTATCTCCAGTTCCTGGCCTGCGCGGCCGGCAGCGGACCGCGCGTCGAGACGTTCGCGTTCGCCACGCGGCTGACGCGGTTAACGCGGGCGCTCGCGGGGCGCCACCCCGAGCGGGCAATCCGCCGTGCCGCCGCGGCCGCGCCCGACTGGTCGAGCGGCACGCGGATCGGCGGCGCGCTGAAGACCTTCAACGACCGGCACGGGCGGCGTGGGATGGCCCGCGGCGCGGTCATCGTGATCCTGTCGGACGGCTGGGAGCGCGGTGACCCGGCGCTGGTGGGACGCGAGATGGAGCGGCTCGCCCGCCTCGCGCATCGGATCGTGTGGGTGAATCCGCGGCTGAGCGCCCCCGGGTTCTCGCCCCGCGTCGGCGGGATGGCGGCGGCACTCCCACACATCGACGCGCTCGTCAGCGGGCACAGCCTGGCGGCGCTTGAACAGGTCGTCGCGGCGATCGGCGGGCCCGTCGGACTCGCGCCGTCGGCGGCGTGGCCGGCGGACACGACCGAGGAGGACGAGCCGTGGGCGAGCGCGACGCCGGAGCCGGGCAGCTCGGTGGCGATGCCGAGCGGTTACGGGCCGAGCCGCGGCCGGACGACGCCGGGGTGGACACTCCATCCGTGATGAGCACGTCCCGAGGAAAGATCTGCATCTATCCGGGCTGTTCGCGGCCGGCGGTCCCGCCGCATCCGCTCGGCGGCCCACAGCCCGCGTTCTGCGAGCTGGAGGAGCACAACGCGCTCACGGCACACCAGCAACGCCAGCGTCTGGCTGGAGAGCAGGGCGATACGGAACCCACACCCAGGAGGGAGAGCAGTGGCTGACGAGGCGTACCGCGCGGTGTTCCTGCGCGTTCACCCGACGGGCAAGATGGTGCTGAGCCTGACGACCGATTCGGACGGCAACGAGGCCACGTACGCGGAGCAGGTCGCCGATGAGCTCGGCGTCCCGGCGCTCGACGTGAAGGTCGTTCCCGCCGACGAGAGCCGGTTCGGCACCGGCCACGGGTTCAACACGAGCCCGTCCGCCGGCACGCCGGCCGCGATCTCGAGTGCGACCGGCAAGATCCGGGCCAAGGCGCAACTGCTCGCCGGAATGGAGCTCGAGACTCCGGCGGACCAACTGACGTGGGAGAACGGCGCCTTCGTGTCCGGCGGCGAGCCGACGCGCTCGGCGACGATCGCCGACCTCGCGCTGTACGCCCACGGCAGCGGGGCGTTACCGCCCGGGGTTGAGGGCGGACTCGATGCCCAGACGGTCTACAGCGACTAGTGTCGTGAAGCGGAAGTTCGTGAGCAGCGTCGCGAGTGGCTGGGCGTGGATGACGGATGGGGATGATCCAAGTCGTACTGGTGGTACGGCGGGATCATCCCCATTCGTCAGGCGCGTCCAGACGCCGCGAGGCTGCCACCGAACTAACGATTCACGACACTAATTCGGCGCGGGCAGCTCGGCGTCGACCTCGACCGTGATCTCGTCCTGCACCTTGAGCGTGCCAAACAGCGCCGAATACGGCTTGATGCCCCAGTTCGACTGCGTCAGAGCCGCGGCGCCGGCGAGGCGGCCGTTCTCGGCGCTCATGCTGAACGTCGCAGGACGGGTCGTGCCGACGAGTTCGAGCTCGCCGCTGACGTGGAGGTGGTCGCCGTGCGAGGTGATCTCCGCCGAGCGAAACGAGATCGGCGCGCCCTTCAGGACCTCTTCGTTGATCGTCTGGGCGATGCCCCGCTTCTCGTCCTCGCCGAGCGAGGTCAGGCCGCCGGTGCCCTCGATCACCTGCATCGAGCTCGAGTCAGCGGTCAGCTCGATGGCGGTCGGCGTCTCGTCCGCCCCGACGTCGAGCGTCGCCGACCAGTCCCCGACGCGGATCAGGAGGTCATGACCCGCCTTGGCAATCGCGCCGCCCTTCTTCGTGCGCACGGAAAGCGTGCCGTTGCCGGGCCCCAGCGTGTATCGACCAGCCGAAAGTGTCATGCCTGAAACCCTCTCAGAAAAGGAGACCCATGGTTGAACTCGATCATCCGTTCACGTCCTCAAAGCCGGTCGATGAGACGTGGGCGGCGATCCTCGACCTCGACCGGTTGATCCCGTGCGTCGAGGGAGGTTCGGTCACCGAGCGGACCGGACCGGAGTCCGTCAAGGCGCAGATCAAGGTGAAGATGGGCGCGATGTCGCTCACCTTCAAGGGGACCGTCGAGGTCGCCGAGCAGGACGACGCGAATCACCACGCCGTGCTCAGGGTCAAGTCCCGCGAGATCGGCGGCCAGGGCCACGCGAACGCCGACGTGACCTTCGACGTCGCCGACGGCGGGGGCACGATTCACACCGCAGCGCAGATCAGTGGCAAGGCGGCGTCGATGGGCGAGGGCGTGATGGTCACTGTGCTCGACGCCATGATCACGGACTTCACCGGGAAGCTCGCGACGATCTGATGACCGGTCCGGTGACCGTCAAGCCGATGCGCCGTCCCGACGCGGGGGAGGTCCCGCGCGACGGCGGCACGGCGGTCCAGGAGGATCCCGGTCGGCCCGTCTGGCGCGGGAACGGCCCGTACGACTACGTGTGCGTCGAGTGCGGCAACGTGCTCGCGGCATCGATGCCGGCGGAATGGATGAACCGCAAGGTCCGCGTGAAGTGCGGGCGCTGCCGGACGGTCAACGTCGCCGTCGAGGAGGAGGGCGTCGACTACACGAAGGGCTTTGGCCACCGGCCGCGATGAGGGCGAGGCTCACACCGTGTTCGTGACCGGGCTCGTCCTCGCCGCGGGCGGATCGTCCCGGCTCGGGCGGCCGAAGCAGTTGCTGCCGTACGGCTCGGGGACGCTCCTTGGGCATGTGCTCGACGTCGCCCGCGGGTGCGCGTTCGACCAGACGCTCTGCGTGGTCGGCGGTGGCGGCGGCCGCCCGGCGCTTAACGCGGTCGGGTTCGAGGGTGTCGACGTGATCGAGAATCCGGCGTTCGGCGAGGGGTGCTCGTCCTCGATCGCGGCGGCGTTGGGCGCGGTCTCGCGGGAGTGCGACGTGCTCGTGCTGATGCTCGGCGACCAGCCCGGGGTCAGCGTCGCGAGCGTCCACGCGCTCGTTGCCGGGCGGGGCGACGCGTCGCTGGCGGTCTGTCGCTACGAGGACGGGCGCGGGCATCCGTTCGCATTCGGGCGTTCGGTGTTCGGGGATCTCGCGACGCTTCACGGCGACAAGGGCGTGTGGAAGCTGCTCGACCGGGCGGGGCCGTCTGTCGTTGACGTTCCCGTCTCCGGGTGTGTGCCGCTCGACGTCGACACGTGGGAGGACTACGAGCGGGTGCTCGCGGCGTCGGGTGCTCGCGGCTGACGGCGGCCAGCGCCGCGCGGATCGCCAGTGCGCCGGAGCGCCGGACTGAGCGTTCGACCCGGATAAGTTCCCGCGCAGGCCGCCCGTCGCCCGGGCGTGGGAACTTGTCCGGCTCACAGGGGGACAAACGCCCGCGCGATTCGGCATCGGGATGCGTGTGGGAGCTTGCCCGGGTTGGCGTCGCTGTCGTACCCGTGCCACGACGTTGCGCCGCGCCTGGTGTCGGAACCTGGCGGCTAGGGTAGGACTGGAAGTGGTCTCGGGACCCGGTTTTGGGTTCGAGCCGGACGTCTCTTCGGAGGCGGAACGCCGCCGGTCAACACGGCTGCGCAGACGGCCTTAAATAGCCGGCGGGGCGGCCCGTCCAAAGCCGCCCCGCCGATCAGTTGCGAACCGAGCCACCGGAGGTAGGGGAAGGGAGGTTCGGCCCGCGGAGCGAGGTGCCACCGAAGGTAGGGGAAGGGTGGTCGCCCCGCTACAGGCCAAAACGTACCGGTTTGGCCGGACTGGCGTAAACTTTTTTTCTCACCGTTTTCTGTTGTCGACCCCGTTCGTACGACTTGCGCCCTGCCTCGCCGCCCTGGCGAGGACCGCGAGACACCGGCGAGCGGGCTTTTCCAATCACATACAAGGGAGTAATCAGTGGCTCAGGTCGGAATCAAAGAGCTGCTGGAGGCCGGAGTGCACTTCGGTCACCAGACGCGACGTTGGAACCCCAAGATGCGCCGGTTCATCTTCGGTGAACGCGACGGCATCTACATCATCGACCTCCTGCAAACGCAGGCATTGCTCGAGAACGCGCGCCGGTTTGCGTCGGATGTCAGCCGCCGCGGCGGCACCGTGCTGTTCGTCGGCACCAAGAAGCAGGCGCGCGACGCGATCGCGGAGATCGCCTCGTCCGCCGACATGCCGTACGTCAACCACCGCTGGCTCGGTGGCCTGCTGACGAACTTTCAGACGATCTCGCAGCGGATCAAGCGCCTGCACGACCTCGAGCGCTACGAGACCGAGGGACAGCTCCAGCTGCTGCCGACGCGTGAGCGGATGGCCGCCCAGGCCGACCTGGCGAAGCTCCGGGCGAACCTCGGCGGCGTCAAGAACATGGCGCGCGTCCCGGACGCCGTGTTCGTCGTCGACCTGAAGACCGAGGCGATCGCGGTTCGCGAGGCCCAGCGTCTGCGGATCCCGATCATCGGCCTCGTCGATACGAACTGCGACCCGGACGGGATCGACTATGTGATCCCGGGCAACGACGACGCGATCCGTTCCTGCGCGGCGGTCACCCGCGCGATCGGCGATGTCGTCTCCCAGGGCCACAACATGTTCCGCGAGGAAGAGGAGCGCGCCCGGCTCGAGCGCGAGCGTATTGAGGCCGAGGAGCGGGCACGGCGCGAGGCCGAGGAGCGGGCGCGGCGTGAGGCCGAGGAACAAGCCCGCAAGGAGGAGCAGGCGCGGCGCGAGGCCGAGGAGCTGGCGGCACGCGAGGCCGAGCAGGCAGCTGCGGCCGAGGCGGCCGCCGCTGAGGCGGCTGCGGCTCAGGCAGCCGCACCGGCCACCGAGCCGACCCCGGCGACGCCAGAGCAGGCTCCGGCCGCTGATCCGGCACCGGCCCCTGAGGTGGAGGCCGCCCCGGTCGCCGAGTCGGCGCCCGTCGCTGAAGCTGCCCCGGTGGCCGAGGCTCCTGTCCCGGCGGCTGAGGCTCCTGTCCCGGCGGCTGAGGCTCCTGCGGCACCGGCCGAGGCACCCGCACCCGCACCGGCGGCTGAGGCTCCTGCCCCGGCGGCTGAGGCACCCGCACCCGCGGCTGAGGCCCCTGCGTCGGCACCCGCCGAGGCACCGGAACCCGCACCGGCGGCTGAGGCGCCTGCGGCACCCGCCGAGGCTCCAGCAGCGCCACCCGAGGCTCCCGCCGCCGATCCGGCGCCCGAGCCCGAGGCGGCCGCCACCGAACCAGAAACCACCACCCCTGAGGAGAACGCATGAGTGCGATCAGCGCCCAGGAAGTCAAGGCGCTCCGCGACCGCACCGGCGCCGGGATGCTCGCCTGCCGCGACGCCCTGAACGAGTCGAGCGGCGACATCGAGAAGGCGGTCGAAATCCTCCGCGCGAAAGGCGAGGCGAAGGCGGCGAAGCGCGCCGGCACCGAGGCGAGCGAGGGTGTCGTCCAGAGCTATATCCACGCCGGCAACAAGCTCGGAGTGCTCGTCGAGGTCAACTGCGAGACCGACTTCGTCGCCCGCAACGACAAGTTCGTCGAGTTCGCCCGGGAGGTTGCGCTCCACATCGCCGCTTCGCCGACGACCCTGTCCGTGACTGAGGACGAGGTTCCGGAGGACGTGCGGGCGAGTGAGGAGCGGATTGCGACTGAGCAGGCGTCCGACAAGCCCGAGAACGTCCGCGAGCGGATCGTCAAGGGCAAGCTCGACAAGTGGCTCGACGAGGTCGTGCTGCTGCGCCAGTCGCATGTCAACCCTGACAAG
Organism: uncultured Solirubrobacterales bacterium; assembly: GCA_963850335.1. Lineage (GTDB taxonomy): Bacteria > Actinomycetota > Thermoleophilia > Solirubrobacterales > Solirubrobacteraceae > Palsa-465. The sequence continues at coordinate 283,873 of CAWKKY010000012.1, forward strand.
CACGACGGCAAGACGATCGACGAGCTCCGTGCCGCCCTCGCCGCCGAAATGGGCGAGAACGTCGTTGTTCGCCGGTTCGCCCGCTTTGCCGTCGGTGACTGAGCCCGGTACCGGACAGGAGCCATGAGCGATAGCGAGACCAAGGGCGCCCCCGCCTACCGGCGGGTGCTGCTCAAGCTCTCCGGCGAGGCGCTGATGGGCGACCTCGAGTACGGGACCGACCCCGACCGGGTCGCGGCGGTTGCCGAGGAGGTGGCCGCGGTCCACAACCGGGGCGTCGAGGTCGCGATCGTCGTCGGCGGGGGCAACATCTACCGGGGTCTCGCCGCCGCCGCCAAGGGGATGGACCGGGCGACCGGCGACTACATGGGAATGCTCGCCACCGTCCTCAACGCGCTCGCACTGCAGGACGCGCTCGAGAAGGTCGGGATCAACACCCGGGTGCAGTCGGCGCTGACGATCTCCGAGGTCGCCGAGCCCTATATCCGCCGCCGCGCGATGCGCCACCTCGAGAAGGGCCGGATCGTGATCTTCGCCGCCGGCACCGGCAACCCGTTCTTCACCACCGACACGGCGGCGGCGCTCCGGGCCGCCGAGCTTCACGCCGAGGTCGTGCTGATGGCGAAGAACGACGTGGAGGGCGTCTACAGCTCCGATCCGGCGAAGGATCCCGATGCCGAGTTCATCCCGGAGATCACCCACAAGGACGCGCTCACCCGTGGTCTGCAGGTGATGGACTCGACCGCGTTCGCGCTGTGCATGGACAACAACCTGCCGATCATCGTCTTCAACATGGCCGACGATCGGAACATCGACAAGATAGTGTCCGGAGAACGCGTGGGAACGTTGGTGCGGACATGAGCGAAGACAGCGGCATGCTCGATGAGCTGCTCGTCGAGGCGCGCGAGCGAATGAGCAAATCGGTCGAGGCGATCCGGCACGAGTTCGGCTCGGTGCGCACCGGCCGGGCGAGCCCGGCGTTGCTCGACCGGATTCAGGTCGACTACTACGGCGCCGTCACGCCGCTCAAGCAGCTGGCGACGATCAGCGCACCGGAGGCCCGGCTGCTGACGATCCAGCCGTATGACAAGACCTCGATCAAGGCGATCGAGCGAGCGATCCTGGAGTCCGACGTCGGGCTGACGCCGAACAACGACGGCAACCTCATTCGGCTCGGTGTCCCGGAGCTGACCGAGGAGCGCCGCAAGCAACTCGTCCGCGTGGTGCGCCACATCGCCGAGGAGGGTCGCGTCGCGATCCGCAACATCCGTCGCGACGTGATGCATGACCTCCGCGAGCTCAAGGAGGCCGGGGAGGCGGGCTCGGACGACGAGCACCGCGCGGAGGGCGAGCTCCAGAAGCTCACTGACGGTCGCATCAGCGAGCTCGACGAGGCGCTGAAGCACAAAGAGGCAGAGATCCTCGAGGTCTGAGCGACCTCCTGAACTCGGCTGACTGAGCGTGTCCGAACAGCAGGCTCGCTACGTCGCGATCATCACCGACGGCAACGGTCGCTGGGCCCAGCAGCGCGGCCTGCCCGTGATCGCCGGTCATGAGGCCGGCGCCGACATCGTCAAGGCCCGATTGCGTGATTGCGTCTCGCTCGGGGTCGAAGAGCTGACCGTGTACTCGTTCTCGACGGAGAACTGGAGCCGCTCGCCGGAGGAGGTGGCCGGGCTGATGGAGATGTTCGGTCGCCGGCTCGAGGTCGAGACCCCGGAATTGCACGAGGAGGGGGTCCGCATGCGCTTCATCGGCCGACGGAGTCCCCCGGTGCCGCGCCACCTGGTCGAGCGGATGGAGTGGGCCGAGAGCGTCACACGGGAAAACACCCGGATCACGCTGTTTGTCGCCTTCAACTACGGTGGCAGGGCGGAAATCATCGACGCGGCGCGAACCTTTACAGGCGGGACCGAAGAGGAGTTCCGCGCGCACCTCTACGCGCCTGACATGCACGATCCCGATCTCATCATCCGCACGAGCGGCGAACAGCGGCTCTCCAACTACCTGCTGTGGCAGGGCGCGTACGCGGAGCTCGTGTTCCGTGATGAGCTGTGGCCGGACTTCGACCGGCAGGCGTTCGAGGCGAGCCTTCAGGAGTTCACCGCGCGCAAGCGACGCTTCGGGGGGCGGTAGCACTCGTGCCCGCCTCGCGGCGCAGACCCCCGGCACGAGGGAGCGGACAGCGCGAGCGCCAGCGGCCCCGTGAGCGGGAGCGGCCTCGCGAGCGCCAGCCGCCCCGGGAGCGCCCGCAGCAGCGGCGCCGCCCGCCGCCGGAGCCGCGCCCCAAGCGCCAGCGCTCGGACCTTGTCTCCCGGATCCTCGTCGCGGTGCCGGCGGCGATCGTCGCGATCGTGTTCGTCGACCTCGGAGGACTCGCGTTCGCGCTGTTCATGATCGCGGTGGGGTGTGTGTGTCTGCACGAGCTCTACCGCATGCTCGGGCGTTGGCGCCCGGTCCCGCTCGTCGGTTTCGCCGCGCTCGCCGGGATGGTGCTCGCGGCGCGGTTCGGCAGCCAACGGGAGGTCCTCGAGGTGGCGATGGCAGCGGTGCCGGTCCTGTTCCTGGCGGTGCTCACCCGGCCTCAGCGCGGCGGCGCGACGGTGGCGATCGCGGGCACGTTGCTCGGGGTCTATTGGATCGGGTTCGCCTTCGCCCACGCGGTCCTGCTGCGCCAGCTGCACCACGGCAACGCGATCATCATCGACATCCTCGTCGGCACGTTTCTGGCGGACACGGCCGCCTACCTCGGGGGGCGGATGTTCGGTCGCCGGCCACTCGCTCCCGAGGTGTCGCCGAACAAGACGGTTGAGGGTCTGTTCATCGGGATGTTCATCGCGATCCTGTCGGTGTTCTTCGCCGGGCTCTACCAGGACTGGATGACCCAGGGCGACGCGCTCCTGCTCGGTGCGGCGGTCGCCATCCTCGGACCGATCGGGGACCTGTTCGAGTCGCTCGTTAAGCGCGACGCGGGCACGAAGGACACGGGCACGATCTTCGGGCCCCACGGTGGCGCGCTCGACCGGCTTGACGCCGTCATCTTCACCGTCGTGGCCGGCTACTACATCTGGGTCGCGGTCATGCCGGGGCACTGATGCGCGAGGTCGTCCTCCGCGTGCCTGCCGACGCGGTCGAGGACGTGCTCGACCGACTGCTGCCGCTCGTTCCGGACGGCGTGCGCGAGCTGCCGCGGGGACGGATGGTCGAGCTGAAGATGCGCGGTGAGTCGGTGCCGACGATCGACGCGGTGATCCGGGCGGCCGGTGACTGGCCGCACACCTGGAGTGAGGGCACGGTTCCCGATGACTGGCGGGCGCGGCGTGTGCTCGACTACCGGCCCGATGTGATCGGAGGGCGCCTGGTCGTGCGGCCGGACTGGGCGCCGGCGCCGCGCAAGCGGATGCTCGACATCGTGCTCGAGGCGACGGCCGCGTTCGGCGCCGGGTCGCACCCGACGACGCGGACGTGCCTGGAGCTGCTGCTCGAGTGTCAGCCCGCCGGATCGTTCGCCGACCTTGGCTGCGGCACCGGAGTGCTGTCGATCCTCGCCGCCAAACTTGGCTGGCGCGACGTCGTGGCTGTCGATCTGCAACCGGCATCGGTCGAGGCGGCGCGGGCCAATGCGGCCGCGAACGGCGCCGTGATCGAGGCGCGGGTGGCCGACCTTGCGGCGGTCCCGGCACCGGCCGCCGACGCGCTTGCGGCCAACCTCCCGGGGGCCGTTCACCTCCACATCGCCGAGTCGCTCGCCGCCGACCGGCCCGGGTTCGCGCTGGTGAGCGGGTTCGGCCCCGAACAGGCACCGGACGTACTCGGTGCGTATGCGGCGCGAGGTCTGCAGCCGGTACGGCAGCTCGAGCCCAACGGCTGGGTCGTGGCGCTGCTGGAGCGAGACTGAATCGAGACTTGCGCGGCCGCCGAGGCTGCGGGACACTCTGCGCCACACGGCCGCACAACATAAGGGGACGGGTCCGGCATGGCCGAATACATCAAGTTCCGGCTCACGGTCGCGAAGGCCGGGGTGACAATGGCGCTGCTCGGGCTGCTTGGGGGTCTCGCGCAGAGAGCGGGGGCGGATCAGCCTCGGACGACTCAGGCGCACGCGGCCAAGACGATCAGCTGGACGCCGAAGCTGTCGCTCAAGGGCATCACGGGCAATATCCGGGCGAGCCTCGTGACGATCGAGAAGGACTTCGCGAGCCTCTACATGAAGGACCAGAAGGCGCTGAGCACCGATGTCGCGAGTCTGAAGCATCTGATCACGGCGGCCAAGGACAACAGCTACAGCAAGATCGAATCGAACGCCACCTTCCTGAACAAGGCGGACGCGAGCAAGGAGTATCTGAAGATCGATGGCAAGGCGGCGGACGCGGCCTCGCTCGGCGGCGTGCCGGCGGTCCAGTTCGGGATGGTCGGGAGCGGTGCCGTGTCGATGGGGGATGGCAGTGTGCGACAGACGCTGCTCACCGCTCCGGGGACGAACGGCGAGATCATCGTCGTCTGCACGCCGCCTTCCATCGGCGCCACTGCCGCCACGGTTTCCATCATCAACAACACGGGCGCGCTGTTGCCGGCGGTCCAGGACATCGATGGGGGCGCACCGTCCCCGGTCTCTCTTGGCGCTGGCAAGACCACGATCTTGGACCGCTCCTGTCTCAGTCGCCGACCGGCCAGCTTCATCTGCAAACGTTCCCCGCGCCCGGTTTCAGCCAGGTGCTGACCCTGACCGTGAGCGCCGAGCGGACCGGGAACGGCGTGTCGTTCGTCGGCCAGATGCTCAACGGCGCCGGCTGACCCGAACATGCACCGGCAGCTCGCCGGCGAGCTCCCACCCGCGGACGGGCGGCGCGGGCTGGTGCTCTCCGGCACCAAGCAGCTCGAGCCGGGCGCTCGGGCGATGGTGCTGCTCGCCGAGGGCCTGTTTCGCCTCGATATCGTGCTCAGCGAGGACACGATCAAGACCGTCGTCCGCAACCTCTCCAGCGGGGAACTCACGACGCGCGCCGATCACGACGTCCACGGTCCGATCGGGATCGCGACCGAGGAAGCGGAGCGCTACATGCCCGGCAGAACCCGGCTCGACTTCGCGCTCGTCGAGCGCACGGAGCGCGTCGCCGTCGAGGTCCTGATCGCGACGATGCGCTTCCCTGATCGAGGGCTTGTGCAGGTCACCGCGCAGGCGATCGTCCGCCAGGGGTAGTCGGCTCCTACAATCCGGCCCGTGCCGCGCCGCCTGGCCATCCTCGGGTCGACCGGCTCGATCGGCGTGCAGGCGCTCGACGTGGTCGCCCGCTCAGGCGGTGAGCTCAAGGTCGTCGCGCTCAGCGCCCAGCGGGCCTGGGAGCCGCTGCTCGAGCAGGCCCGCGCGCTCGGCGTCACCCGGGTCGGGCTCACCGATCCCGATGCCGCGGCCCGCGCCGCGGAGGCGTGGACTGACGGAGAGGTGCTCACCGGGCCGAACGGACTCGTCGAGCTGATCACCGAGTGCGACTGCGATCTCGTGCTCAACGCGATCGTCGGCTCCGCCGGGCTCGTCCCGACCGTGGCGACGCTCGGCGAGGGGATCGATCTCGCGCTCGCCAACAAGGAGTCGCTCGTCGTCGGCGGCGAACTTGTCACGGCACTCGCCGAGGCGACGGGAGCGGCGATCATCCCGGTCGACTCCGAGCACTCGGCGCTGCACCAGCTGATCGGGGGTGAGCGGGTTGGGACGGTCGATCGGCTGATCATCACCGCGTCGGGCGGTCCGTTCCGCGGGCGCACCGCCGACGAGCTCGCTGAGGTGACGGTCGAGCAGGCGCTCGCCCACCCGACGTGGGCGATGGGCGGCAAGATCACGATCGACTCGGCGACGCTGATGAACAAGGGGCTTGAGGTGATCGAGGCCCACCATCTGTTTGGGACGCCGTACGAGCAGATCGACGTCGTCGTCCATCCCAAGTCGATCGTCCACAGCCTCGTGCAGCTCTGCGACGGCGCGACCCTCGCCCATCTCGGCTATCCGGACATGCGGGTTCCGATCTCCTATGCGCTGCACTACCCCGACCGGGTCGACGTGCCGGTACGCCCGCTTGACCTCGTCGAGCTCGGATCGCTGACATTTGAGGCGCCGGACCTCGAGACGTTCGCGGCACTGCGCCTGGCCCGCGAGGCCGGCCGGATCGGCGGGACCGCGCCGTGCACGCTCAACGCGGCCAATGAGGTGGCGGTCCACGCGTTCCTCGCCGGCCAGCTCGCGTTCCTCGACATCGCCGCGGTGATCGAGGAGACGCTCGAGCGGGAGCCCTCACGCGCGGTGCACTCGTTTGACGCGCTCGGCGAGGCGGATGCACGGGCGCGGCGAGTGGCCGGCGTTCTCGTCGCCGATCGCGCCGCCGCCTGACCCGAAGCGCCCGTCGGGACAAATTCCCTTACTTATTAAGTTCCTCAGGTCCGCCTGCCACACTGGGCGCGCATGTCGTACGTCCTAGCGTTCCTCGGCTTCGCGGTTCTCATCCTGTTCCACGAGGCGGGGCATTTCGTCGCGGCCAAGGCCGTGGGGATGCGCGTCGAGCGCTTCTCGCTGTTCTTCGGGCCGATGCTGTGGAAGGTGCGCCGCGGCGAGACCGAGTACGGCGTGGCGGCGATCCCGCTCGGCGGGTACGTGAAGATCACGGGCATGAACCCCCGGGAGGAGATCCCGGAGGAGGTCCAGCCGCGCGCCTACTACAACCAGAAGGTGTGGAAGCGGATCGTCGTGATCCTCGCCGGTCCGTTTGTCAACCTGATGATCGCGTTTTTCATCATCTGGATCCTGCTCCTCAGCCAGGGCCAGCAGGTCGTGGTCAAGAAGGTCGGGGCGATCGGTAGCGGGACCCCCGCTGCCGTCGTGCTCAAGTCCGGCGACAAGCTCGTCTCGGTCGATGGGGTCAGCGGCACCCCGGATGCGATTCGGGCCCAGATTCGCTCCCACCACTGCGCCGGAGCCGAGACGAACGGCTGCCGCGCGGCGACGCCAGCCCAGATCGTCGTGCGCCGCAACGGACAGCTCGTCCACGTGACCGCGTACCCGAAGTACGTAGCCGCCGACAAGGCGACCGAGCTCGGGTTTGCCTTCGGCACGACGAGCAAGCCGATCGGCCCGGTGCATGCCGCGGGCATGACGGTGAGCGACCTGTGGCACGTGACGACGCAGACCGTCGGCGTCGTGGTGCGGATCTTCGAGCCTCAGGAGCGCAAGCAACTCGGCAGCGTTGTCGGCGGCTACACCGTTACCCAGCAGTCCTTCGCACACGACACGACCCGGGCGCTTGAGGTGCTCGCGCTGATCTCGCTGTCGCTCGCGATCATCAACCTGTTCCCGTTCCTCCCGCTGGACGGCGGGCACGTGTTCTGGGCGGTCGCCGAGAAGGTCCGCGGCCGCCGGATCCCGTTCGAGGTGATGGAGCGGGCCGGAGTCGTCGGCTTCGCGCTCATCCTGCTGTTGTTCGTGATCGGGTTGAGCAACGACATCTCGACCCTTACCGGAAAAGGGTTCAACGTCCATTAGCAGGAGGAGTGCGCTGCCGCCACGGCAGGCGCTGCGATAGCTTTCTCTCCCGGAAGGTCTGAACCCGGGATTCCTGGAGGAGAGCATGGAAGGCACCACGATCACGGCAGCGGCAGGACGCGCAGTCGACGCCCCCACGGTGACTGAAGCGCTGCGGCGGACCGCGGCGAGCCATCCTGACGTCGTCGGCGTACGGACCGTCGATGACACCGTCTCGCTCACGTGGTCAGAGCTGCTCGGCCGCGTCGATTCGCTCGCCGCCGGCCTCGCCGGCCTCGGGGTCGCTCGCGGCGACACGGTCGCGATCATGCTCGGCAACCGACCCGAGTTTCACATCGTCGACCACGCCGTCGCGATGCTCGGGGCGACCCCGTTTTCGATCTATCAGACCTATCCGGCGGAGGAGATCGAATACCTGATCACCGACGCCGCATCGAAGATCGCGATCGTCGAGCAGGAATACCTCGGGGTGATGCTCGAGGCACGCAAGGCGCTGCCCGGCCTCGAGCAGGTGATCGTGATCGATGGTGACGCCCCGGAGGGCACGATCGCGCTGTCCGACGTCGAGGGCTCGAACCCCGAGTTCGACGTTGCCGCCGCGGCGTCCGGGGTCGAGGCCGACGACGTGTTGACCCTCATCTACACCTCGGGCACGACCGGGCCCCCGAAGGGGGTCCAGCTCTCCCACCACGCGATCATGGTCTCGGCGAAGGCGATCGAGGAGATCATCCCGCTCGAGGTCGGTGGCCGGCTCATCTCGTGGCTGCCCGCCGCCCACATCGCCGAGCGGATGGCTCACCACTACGTCCCGACGATCTACGCCGGCACGATCACGACCTGCTCGAATCCGCGTGAGGTCGTCAGCTACCTGCCGCAGGTCCGCCCGACCTGGTTCTTCGCGGTCCCGCGCATCTGGGAGAAGCTCAAGGCCGGGCTCGAGGCGATGCAGGCAGGACTGCCCGAGGAGCAGCGGGCGCCCGTCCAGGCGGCGCTCAAGGCCTCGATCGAGCGCATCCGGCTGCTCCAGCGCGGCGAGCCGGTGCCCGAGGAGCTCGAGCAGGCCCACGCCAAGGCCGATGCCGAGATGTACTCGAACCTGCGGGTGATGCTCGGGCTCGACCAGTACGTCGCGGTCAACGTCGGGGCGGCGCCGACGCCCGTCGAGGTCCTCGAGTTCTTCCATGCGATCGGGATCGAGCTCGCCGAGCTGTGGGGAATGTCCGAGACGTGCGGGTTTGGCACCTGCAACCGGCCCGGGCACGTGAAGATCGGGACCGTCGGGCCGGCCTCGCCCGGCGCCGAGCTGAAGATCGCCGATGACGGCGAGCTGCTCATCCGCGGGGAGTTCGTGATGGACGGCTACCGCAACCAGCCGGACAAGACCGCCGAGGCGATCGACGCCGACGGGTGGCTGCACACGGGCGATATCGGCCAGATCGACGAGGACGGATTCCTCAAGATCGTCGACCGCAAGAAGGAGATCATCATCAACGCCGCGGGCAAGAACATGTCCCCCGCGAACATCGAGGCGGCGCTCAAGACGGGCAGCCCGATCATCGGCCAGGCGTGCTGCATCGGCGACGCCCGGCCGTACAACACGGCCCTGATCGTGCTCGACGCCGACTACGCCCCGCAGTGGGCGGCCCAAAACGGGCTTGAGGGCAAGAACCTCGCCGAACTCGCGACGGAGCCGGCGGTGATCGCCGCCGTCCAGGAGGGGGTCGACGAGGCGAACAAGCGTCTTGCTCGGGTCGAGGGGATCAAGAAGTTCACGATCGTCGAGGGCGACTGGGTGCCCGGCGGCGACGAGCTCACCCCGACGATGAAGCTCAAGCGGCGTCCGATCGGGGCCAAGTACGAGGACGCGATCAACGCGATGTACGCCGGCTGACTCGGGCCGCGGCGGTCGATGGCTGTCGCCGGCCCGGTGCGCCGGCGGCGGACGATAAAGGCGCATCGAGGAGGGGGACGGGAGCGGGGACGACGACGCGTTGATGGCGCTCAGCGTGCAGGGGAACTTCGCGCCAAAGTCCGTGACGGATCGGGATCCGGGCGCGAAATGCCCCGCTCAGGGGAATATTTCGCCCGGATCCGCGGCCGCCGCGCGATTTGGCGAATTCTTCCCCCCTGACGGGCCGACCAACGTGACGACCGCCGTCGCCCGGTCAACCCAACCCCCTCTTCGATGCGCCTTTTCGTCCCTAGCAAACGAGCGCGGCGAGCCCGTCGGCGACGCTGTCGGTGACCGAGCCGGGGATCGGGTCGGCGAGCGGATGCCAGACCCAGTCGTCGTGCTCGTGCGAGAGGCGCACGTCTCCGTCGGCGAGCTCGGCCTCGTAGAGCAGCTCTGACACGGGCTTGCCCTTGGGGCTGACCCGCTGCGCCTGCGCGACCAACCGGGGCCACCCGGCGAACTCCACCCCGGCCTCCTCGCGCAACTCGCGGCGTAGGGCCGCGACGGGCGCCTCGAGCCGGCCGTCGTCCAGGCGGTCGATCTTCCCGCCGGGGAACTCGAGGTAGCCGCCGAGGGAATCGCCGGCCGCCCGACGGAGCATCAAGACCTGATCGCCGCGGCGGGCGAGGACGCGCACGACGGTGGTGACCGGCGGCGCGGCGGTCCGAGAATCTCGCGGTCGTTCGGGCATGCGACAGCATCGCCCGTCCGCCGCGGCGCCGATAGGGCGACGTCCCGCGGTCAGGGAGCGGGCGGACCGCGACCGCACCGCGGCGAACTACTCGCACCCGCACCCGCACCCGCAGCCTCAGCCGCTCAGCGGGCGCGGAACGTGATCACATGGCTGAAGTTCGTGCCGTCGATCTGGTAGGCGTAGCAGCCGTTCGCCCGGACGCGGGTGAACGACAGCCACGCACGGCCGCCGCCGCCGGGCTTGGGTACCTGCTGTCCGGACTGGAGCAGCTGAAGCTCGTCGCCGGGCACGTGACCCTCGCCGAACCCGATGGCACCGGACCCGTCGGTCCGCGCGCCGCGGATGAGCACCGGGCCCTGATAGCTGCCCGACGCGACCCATTCGACGCGCGCCGCCTTCCACGTGCTGCCGATGAAGTTGGTGACGGCGACGTCCGCCGTCCCGGACGGATGCACCGGACTCGAGCCGCCGGACGCAGGGCAGCCGTGGGGGAGATGGAGCGCTCGCCGCAGGCTCGCCGGAACGGTGCCCGTGCACTGCCCGGCGCACAGGTCGTAGCTGCCGTAGCCGGTCACCTGCCGCAGTCCGTCGGGCGCCGACGGGGTGCCCGCGGGCGTCGGGGGCGGTGCGGTGCTGACGCCGCCGCTCGTCGCCGAGGTCGTGCTCGTCGTCGTCGACGTGCTCGCGTGGGTCGCCTTGCGCTTGTGGTGCGCCGTGCGGGTGTGGGTGGCGTGCGTCGCGGTCGAACTCGAGGTCATCGTCGTGCTCGCGGTCAGCGAGGTCGCGTTCGCCGAGGTGGCGGAGGAGGAGGAATGCGACGATCCGCCACAGCCGCCGAGCGCCACGGCCATGAGCGCACTGACGAGCGCGGCGCGGGACCCGGCGCGGGACCCGGCGCGGGACGCGGTGGCCGAGCCTAAACGGCGGCGGCCCGAATCGACTGCCACAGGAGCTCCGCGGGGTGATGGATGGGGAGCGGATGTCCGAGGTCGCGCAGATGCCGATCGAGTTGGGCGGCGCACCCGGGATTGCCTGCGGCGATCGCGTCCGCTCCCGTCGCGATCAGATTGCGTGCCTTGCGGACGCCGAGTTCGGCGGCCGCGTCCGGTTGGACGAGGTTGTAGATCCCGGCCGACCCGCAGCAGATCTCGGGTTCGATCGGGTTCTCGAGGAGCTCGAGCTCGGGGATGCCGTCGAGCAGCGCGCGCGGCTGCGAGCGGATGCCCTGGGCGTGCGCGAGGTGGCACGCGTCGTGGTAGACGACCTTCATCGGCAGCGGCCCTCGTGGGGCGCGCAGCTCGATCCCGGCGAGCACCTCAGAGATGTCGCTGACCCGCGCGGCGAACTCATGGGCCGCGGGCGTGCCGAGCAACTCCCCGTACTCCTTCATCGCCGCGCCGCACCCGGCGGCGTTGACGACGATGTGGTCGAGCTCGCCGAGCGCGGCGAACGCCGAGACCGTCGCTCGGGCGCGTCCGAGTGCGGCGTCCTCCTCGCCGGCGTGGAGCTCGAGCGCCCCGCAGCAGTCCGGTGCGGCGGGGGCGAGGACCTCAAAGCCCTCGGCGGCGAGGGTCGCGATCGTCGCTCGGTGGACGTCGGGGAAGAACACCCGCTGGACGCAGCCGAGCAGGAGCCCGACGCGGCCTCGCTGGACGCCGACGGCGGGGGTGTGCTCCGGGATTCGCCGCGCCCCACGCGCCTTGCGCACCGTCGTGTGTGGCGCGACCTTCAGCATCACCGAGAGGCGATCCGGCAGCCGCTCGGCGCCGAGCTTGCGGGCGGCGGCGAGCGTCGGGACGAGCGCCTCGAGACGGCGCGGGTGGGGGAGCGTCTCGAACAGCAGGCGCCGGAGCGCGCGCTCAGCCGGCGGGCGCCGGCGGTGGCGCTCGACCTGCGGGCGGACGCGCTCGATGAGACGGTCGTAGCGCACCCCAGAGGGGCAGGCGGTGACACACGCCATGCAACCGAGGCAGCGGTCGAAGTGGGTCGCCATCTCACCGGAGATCTCGCCGGCTCCGCTCAGGCCCTCATCGATGAGCACGATCCGGCCGCGGGGCGAATCCGCCTCCTCCGCCCACAGCACATACGTCGGGCAGGCATCGAGACAGAAGCCGCAGTGGACGCAGTCGTCGACGAGCTCCTGCTGCGGCGGGCGCTGGGTGTCAAAGGCGCTCATCAGATCCCGCCCGCGAACACGCCGGGGTTGCACACGCCGGAGGGATCGAACCGGGCCTTGACGCGGCGCATCAGCGCCAAGGACGGTGCCGTCACCTCGCCCCAGGGATCGACCGCCGCCCGGAGTTCGGCGGGCGCGTCGAGCAGGACGGCGACCGCGGCGCCGGGCAGGGCGGACACCAGCCCGGCCACGGCGTCGGGGTCAAGCTCGATGTAGCTCGTGCCGAGCGTCGCCCGGCCGACCAGCGTTCCGTCGGCTCGATCGGTCGCCCGCAGGACCTCGCCGAGCGCGCTCGGACGCGCCGCGACCCGGACGAGGGCGCGGTCCGCGGAGCGCTGAGCAGCTCGCTGGCGGGCCCAGTGGTCGACGTCGTCCTCGGCGACCTCGATCGTGTCGAGCCCGGCGCTCTGCATGATCGTCGCGATCCGGCGCGCCCGCCGCGTCGCCTCAGCGCCGGCGCACCGGGCGAGGATGCCGCCCCGGCCGCCGCGCCAAGCGAGGTCGAGCGACTCGAGTTCGAGGGGAGACCGCGACAGGGTCCGGGCGGCGATATCGAGCACGTTGGGATCCGCGGTGGCGCCGAGCGCGGTCGCGGTGTGGACCGGCAGTGGGTGCAGGCGCACGCAGAGGCTGAGGATCAGGCCGAGCGTCCCGAAGGACCCGGTGAACAGCTTGCCGAGGTCGTATCCGGCGACGTTCTTGATCACCTTGCTGCCAGCTTTGGCGAGCGTGCCGTCGGCGAGGGCCACGGTCACGCCGAGCACGAGATCGCGCGGGGCCCCGTAGCGGTGACGGAGCGGTCCGGCGTCGCCGGTGGCGAACACCCCGCCGATCGTCGCCTTGTGATCGCCTGAGCCGAGCGGAGGGTCGAGCGCGAGCATCTGGCCCTCGCCGGCGAGTTCGTCCTGGAGCCGGGCGAGCGGCGTGCCCGCCTGCACGATCGCCGTGAAGTCGCCGGGGTTGTGCTCGAGGATCCGGTCGAGGGCCGTGGTCGACAGCTCGATCGGCGGGTCGGGCACCGCCCGGCCCCATCCGGCCTTGCTGCCGCCGCCGCGGATCCGGACGGTGTGACCCTGGGCGGACGCCTCGGCGAGTTCGGCCGCCGCCTGCTCGAAGGTGTCCGGCGCGAGCCGGCGGAGTTCGTCGGTCGCCACCGCTCAGAACCTCTCCGCGATTCCGGCGCGCTCGAGCGGGTGCTCGCGGTAGGGGCCGGGGACCTCGCCGCAGAGCCGCGGCGTCGGCATCACCTTGCCGGGATTGGCCAGCCCGGCCGGGTCGAACGCGCAGCGCAGGCGCTGGAACGTGTCGAGATCGGTCTCGGAGTACATCGACGGCATGTACGCCTTCTTGTCGACCCCGACGCCGTGCTCACCGGTGATCGAGCCGTCGGCGTCGACACAGGCCTTGACGATCAGGCCGGCGAGCTTCTCGGCCTTCTCCGGCTCCCCGGGGCGGGCCGCGTCGTAACAGACGAGCGGGTGCAGATTGCCGTCGCCGGCGTGGAACACGTTGGCCACCTGGAGGTCATATTCGTCGGCGAGCTCGTCGATCCGCCCCAGCACCTCGACGAGCCGGGTGCGGGGAATGACGCTGTCCTGGACGTAGTAGGCAGGGGCGACCCGGCCCATCGCGGCGAACGCCGCCTTGCGCGTCCTCCAGATGAGTGCCCGCTCGGCCTCGGTGAGCGCGACCCGGACATCCGCGGCCCCCGCCCGGGTACAGAGCGCCATCAGATGCTCGAACCGCGCGGTGCACTCCTCGTGCGGACCGTCGAGCTCGACGAGCAGCGCCGCGCCGGCGTCGAGGCGGTACCCGGCGCCGGTCGCCTCCTCGGCCGCCTTGATCGACAGCCGATCCATCATCTCGATCGCGCCGGGCACGATCCCGGAGCCGACGATCGCGCTGACCGCCTCACCGGCATGGGCGGTATCGGCGAAGAACGCGACGAGCGTCCGCACGGTCTCCGGGGCCGGGATCACCCGCACGGTGATCTTCGTGGCCACGCCGAGGGTCCCCTCGGAACCGACGAACGCCCCGAGCAGGTCATATCCGGGGGCGTCGCGGTCGAGTTCGACGACCGATCCGTCCGGGAGCACGATCTCGAGCCCAACCACGTAGTTCGTGGTGAAGCCGTACTTGAAGCAGTGCGCGCCGCCCGAGTTCTCGGCGACGTTGCCACCGATCGAGCAGACGATCTGGCTCGAGGGATCGGGCGGGTAGAAATGGGTCGGGCCGACGGCCTTCGAGATCGCGAGATTCGTGACCCCGGGCTCGACGACGACGCGACTGTTGTCGAGGTCGATCTCCAGAATCCGGCGCAGGCGCGAGAGCACGATCAGTACGCCGTTCTCGACCGGCAGGGCACCGCCGGACAGGCCGGTGCCGGCTCCGCGGGCGACAAACGGGATCTCGTGCTCGGCGCACACGGCCACCGCGCGGCGGACCTCGTCCGCCGTTCCGGGCAGGACGGCGGCGATCGGCGTCTGGCGCAGGTGCGCGAGGCCGTCGGAGCGATACGTCGCGAGCGCGTGCGGATGGGTCAGCACGAACTCCGAGCCGCAGATCCCCTCCAGTCGTGCGATCAGCTCAGCGCCAGTCGGCATCTGGTGAAAGTATTCCCGATCTGGCCGGTTACTCTCAGGCCGGTGGAGCTGAAGACGTTCTACGAGGCGAGCTACTCCCGGGGCGAGGACGGCGGCGAGGTGTACGCCGAGTGGCGCGCACTGAGCGCGATCGCCAAGGCCGATCACGTGCTCGCGCTCACCCCGAGTGCCTTGCGCAGTGGGCCGTTGCGGGTGCTCGACATCGGCTGTGGCGACGGCGCGCTGGTCGCCGAGCTGTCCGGGCGAATGCCGTCGTGGCGCTTCGCGGGCGTCGAAATCGCCGAGCGAGCCGTCGAGCTCGCCAGCGGACGGTGTCCGGAGGCTGACATTCGCTGTTACGACGGTGAGACGCTTCCGTACGACGCGGGGACGTTCGAGCTCGCGGTCCTCTCCCACGTGCTCGAGCACGTGCCCGATCCCGTCGCGGTGCTTGCCGAGGCCGCACGCGTCGCCGAGCGGGTGATCGTCGAGGTTCCGCTCGAGGACAACCTGTCCGCGCGCCGGGCGAGTAAGCAGCCCCTCGCCGACCACGTCGGCCACATCCAGCGGTTCTCCCGCGCGGCGATCACGACCATCGCCCGGGGCGCCGGCCTGCGGGTGACCGGCGAGCTCGCCGATCCGCTCGGGCGGGCGGTGCACACGTTCTTTGCCCGCTCACCCGCTGACCGCGCCCGGGGGAACGCCAAGTGGCTCGTCCGGCGGAGCGTGAGCAGCGTCGCGCCCGGCGCTGCCGAGCGGCTGTTCACGGTGCACTACGCGTGCGTGTGCGAGCCGGCCGCGGAGATGGCCGCGCGGTAGGCGTCGAGCGTCCGGCGCCCGCAGGCCTCCCAGGTGAACTCGGCCTCGACGGTGTGCCGGGCGCGGGCGCCGAGCGCGGCGAGGCCCTCGGGGTCCTCGAGCAGTCGCGTGATCGCCTTGGCCAGGGCGCTCGGATCGCGCGGCGATACGAGCTCGATCCCGCCGCCCGCGCCGGCGATCTCCGCCGGCCCCGGCTCGCCGGAGGCGCCGATCGCCGGGATCCCCGCCGCCATCGCCTCGATGTAGGCGACGCCGAACGCCTCCTCGGTCGAGGGCATCACGAACAGCCAGCCCTGGCGGGCCGCGTTCATGGCCGCCTCGGGATCGAGCTGCCCGGTGAACTCGATCCGATCACCGAGGCCGCGCGCGCGGGCGAGCGCCTCGAGGGCGGCGCGCTCGGGTCCGTCACCGATGATCCGGTAGCGAACCGCTGGCGGCAGCTGCGCGAGCGCCTCGATGACATCCGCGTGGCGCTTGCGGGCGACGAGGTGACCGACGGTGACGAGCAGCGGGGTCGGGGAGCGCTCCGGGATGATTGCGGGCACGTCGGTTCCGAGGTGGAGCACCTCGGTGCGCGCTGCGCCCCAGCGCCGGCTCAGCTCGGCGATGCCGTGGCTGTTGGCGAGCACGAGATTCGCCTGGCGGAGCGTGCGGCTCACGACCGTGGCCCCGCGGGGGACGCGCTCGACCGTCCACAGCACGTCGCCCCCGTGGACCGAGACGATCAGCGGCGGTCCGGGAGCTGCTCGGAGCGCGGCGTCCCCGGTGGGCACGGCGTTGTGGGCGTGGATCAGGTCGAATCCGCCTCCGGCGCGCTCGGCCGCGCGACGGAGCGCTCGGCGCAGCGCCGGCGCGGCCCACGCCCCCCAGGTGGCGTAGGCCCGCGCGCGCGGGGGCGAGATGTACCGCACGTAGGTGACCGGCAGGCCGTCGAGCACAGCGCGGTGAGGCTGGGCGAGCAGCCGCCGCAATTCATCAGGAGTGAATGCGCTCGCCGGCGGCACGATCCGGTGGAGCACGAACACGCTCACGTCGGCTCCGGCGTCCCGGACCGCGCACGCCTGCCGGTGCGCCCACACCCCCAGCACGGGGTCGTGCGCACGGGGATAGAACTCAGCGAGGACCGCGACGCGCATAGCCGGACGAGAGTCTAGGTTTGCGGCGTGATCCTCTTCCTCCACACGCGTTACCGCACGACCGGCGGCGAGGAACGGGCGGTCGAGGATCTCATGTGGCTCGTTCGCGAGCAGCTCGGGGAGGAGGCGGAGTCACTCGAGCGCTCCTCAGCGGTGCTCGGGCGGGCCCGCGCGGCCGCCGGGATGCTGCGGGGTGGTCTGGACCCCGACGATGTCGCGCAGGCGGTGCGCCGCACCGGGGCCCGGGTCGTGCACGCCCACAACGTCAATCCGACACTCGGCTGGCGTGCGCTCGCCGCGGCGCGAGCGGCGGGTGCACGCGTGGTGCTCCACCTGCACCAGTACCGGCTGGTGTGCGCGGTCGGCGTGTGCTTCACGCACGGGGCGGACTGCACCCGATGTCACGCCCGCAACACATGGCCAGGCGTGCGACTGGGGTGCCGCGGCACCGGCGCCGAAGCGGTGATCTACGGGACGGGACTCGCGCTGTGGCAGCGTCGGCTCGCCGCCCACGTCGACGCGTTCGTCGTCCCGAGCCGAGCGGCGCACGCCCGCCTGCTGCAGATGGGAGCGCCGGTGCAGGGGTCCCCGGTGCACGTGCTGCCGCACGTGATCCGGTCGTTTGCGTCGGCCTCGAGTCCGCCCGCCGACGGCCCCGCGGTACTCGCGACGCGGCTGGCGCCGGAGAAGGGGGTCGACCTGGCGATCGACGCGTGCCGGAGCGCCGGCGTGCCGCTCATCATCGCCGGAGACGGGCCCGAGCGGGCGGCCCTGCAAACGCGCGCGGCCGGTGCCGAGGTGACATTCACGGGGCACCTTGACGCCGACGGGCTGGCGCGACTCCGGGCACAGGCGGGCGTGGCCGTCCTGCCCTCCCGGGCCCACGAGACGTTCGGCCTCGCCGCCGCCGAGGCGATGGCGGCCGGCCTGCCGGTCGCCGCGACCGCGGTCGGGGCGCTCCCGGAGCTGCTGCCGGCCGACTGGTTGGCGCACTCCGGCGACACGGCGGCACTCGCGGAGATCATCCTCCGGCTGCGAGGCGATGCGGCGGCGGGCCAACGGGCCATCGACCGGGTGCGGGCGCTCGCCTCCCCGGAGGTCGTCGCGCCCGCGCTGGCGGCGATCTACGACGGCTGATGACCGCGTGACCGCCGCTGACCTGGTCGGTGTCGCGTAGACGTGTCGTAGCCCCTCCGACGTATGGGCATTCTCGGCGTTCGACGTCGACGCGGCAACCCGTGCGCCCCGGGCGCGGGTCCCGGGTGCTCAGTACACCGGGACGCCGGAGACGCTCGACTCGATCCCGTGCGCGACCCCGTAGGCCTGCATGTAGATCCCATATCCGAGGTCGAGCGCGAACAGCCCGATGACGAGCGCGAGCGCGAACCGCCGACGCTCACGCACCGCCCACGCGGCCGCGACGTAGAACACGGGGGCGGCGAGGAAGATGATCCGGCCCCAGTCGAAGGCGAACGTCATCGCGGCGACACACAGGAGCACGAGCACGAGTCCGCGGCGGGCGAACGGGAGATCCCGGAGCGCGAACGGCGCCGCGAGCCAGATCGGCCCGTAGGAGAGCGCCAGGCGGCGCAGCTCGGTCGGCAGCGTCCCGGACGAGAACGCGGTGCGAATGATGTCCCAGCGCTCGGTGAAGAACGGGCCGTTGTACCCGGGGATGTAGGCCATGCCGGCGGCGGTGATCGACGTCCGGATGACGACGTAGGCGATCAGCGGTGCCACCGCGAGCGCCACCGTGTCCCGCAGCGCCTCGCGGTCGAACGGCGAGCGCGCCCACACCGCGTAGGCGAACGGAATCAGGAACAGGCTCGACTCCCGGATGGTGGTCCCGACGAGCACCGTGATCAGCAGAGCGAGCCGCTGGCGGCGAACGATGAAGAGCGTGCCGAGCATCATCACGAGGATCGACGCCGGATCGATGCTTCGCCCATGCCGGATGAGCACGACGAGCAGCGGCGGGGAGAGGACGAAGCCGATGACGAGCGGGATGCTGAGACGCTCGGTGATGTCGAACTCGCCGAGCAGCGCATAGAGGGCAGCGCCGCTCACGGCGATCCCGAGCCACGCGATCAGCGTGAACGACGCCACGTGCGAGAACGGGAGCACGTGGACGAGCCACGGAACCCCGACGCGATACGCGTACGGGAAGTTGTGGGCGCCGCCGGGATGGCTGGCCATCCGGTCGTAGAACGGCTCGTCGCCGCTGATCCCTCGCTCGTGCCGGATCAGCAGGTCGGCGAGGATCACCACCGCGAGACAGATCATGCCGACGCCCAGCGTCGCCGGCAGGCGCCCGGTCCGCTTCACGAGTGCCGCTAACGGACGCTGACGCTCACGGAGCGGCTGTTCACGGTCCGTCCCGGCAGCAGCTGCGGGTCATCGCTCGGGTACGTCCAGCTCAGCCGGACGGTGCCGCTCTTGGGGAAGGACATGCGTGTGTCGAAGTAGCCGTGAGGGTCGGTGATCGTGACCGTCTTCAACGTTGTCAATGATCCTCCGGATGTTGGCCGGAACTGGATCGCGACGGTCTCAGGGTCTGCGGGCGCGTCAATCATGGCGGAGTGCGCGGCCCGCGCGCAACCCCACACCTCGGCCGAGCGACCGCGGCGGAGCTTCGTCGCCGGGAGGTAGATCGGCAGGCGGTAGGCGTCGTAGGTCGCCTTCGGCTTGTGGAGGTAGTTCTCAAGCCCGCTGGCAAAGCCGCCCCAGTCATTGGACTTCGTCGCCGGCTCGCCATCACGCAGCAGGTACTGCATGAAGGACCGGATCCGGGGGTTCTTCCACGAGATGTACTCCGCCCAGTTCATGTAGTACGCCGCCGTCGCCTGGGCGACGTACGGGAAGCGCTGAGAGCGGTGCTTGGGCGGGCTCGTGATGTAGCCGTACTCCGTGTTCCAGACCGGGAAGTGGGGGTGAGCGCCGTACACCGCGGTGAGTCGGTCGAGCGACCGAGTCAGGTTGCCGATCTGGGCCAGCGCCGTGAACTCCGGGCTCGCGTCCCGCTCGACGTTCGGCGGGTACCAGCGCGAATACGGGTGATCGGCGAAGCCGCTCGCCGAGAACAGCGCCGGGTGGTTGCGGCGGAACGCCCGGGACCCGGCGGCATTCGTCGGGCAGCCCCGCAGCGCCGCCGCCCGGCCGCGCAACTCGTGATAGCGGGTGTCGACGCAGTAGAGCGCGCGCAGGAACTGGAGCGGCGTCATGCCGTTGAACAGGCCGAGCTTGTTCGGGGCGCCCCCGCGCGGAGCGACCTCACCGAACAGGATCGTGTCGACGCCGTGACCGGTCTGGTGCAGGGCCGTCCACGCCGCATCGAGCAGGTTGCGATACGTCCACGGGCTGCGCTCGATCGAGGAGTGCCCCGCCTGGCGCGGGTCTCCCTGCGGCGCGAGGCTCGGTCCGTAGTCCGGCTCATTCCAGATCGACCAGAAGTGCACTGCGGGCAGGTCGCCCAGGTCACCCGGGGACTGGCGATCCGTGGTTGGGTCATACGTGCCGCTGTACCGGGTGGCCAGCGCCCGCATGAACAGTCCGTACTCTCGCGCCTTCGGAGCCCAGTTGTAATGCGGCTTGCCGTCCCGCGGAGCCCCCGCGCCGGTGGCCCACAGCGGGGCGCCGCCGACGACGTTGAGATTGAGATCGAGGTGCTGCGCGGCCGCCTGGGTGACGATCCGATCGAGCGTGACCCAATTGGCGGCCGGGTAGGCCCCGGGGTCGGCCGCGTTGAAGCCGCTGGGCCGGCGCGTGGAGGCCGGCGCGGGAGCGATCAACAGCCAGCGGACGGCGACCCGGACACGACCGACCCCGAGCGTCCGCATCTGAGCGAGAACGGCTCCGGTATCGGGACCGGAGACGGCGAGATCGTCCTGCATCATCGCCTCCTGACCGCGAGAGGCGATGGCGGGCGGCACGGTCCCGAGGAACGTCGCGGCGAGGGCGACGGCGAGCAGTCGGAAAGCACGCGTCAACGGACGGCGACCTTCTGGGACCGGCTGACAAACGGGGCGGACTGAGACGGGCCCAACCACGCGAGCCGAACCGAACCGCTCGCCGGAAACGTCACCTCGACGTCGAAGTAGCCGCGGGCGTTGGTGATCGTGACCGTCTTGATCGTCGTGAACGCGCCGCGGGAAGCGCGCTGGAACTGGATCTGCGCCCGCTGGGCGGCGTGCGTGTCGAGCTGGGCGAAGTGCGCCGGCCGGACCGCGCCCCACACCTCGAGGGAACGACCGCGCTTGACCCGGGTCGAGGGCAGGTAGAGCGGCATCCGGTAGGCATTGAATGCTGGCTTGGGCTTGCCGCCGAAGAACTCCAGCCCATCGGAGAATCCGCCGAACTCGGGGACGCCCTCCCGGGGATTCGGATCCTCGAGCAGGAACTGCATCGACGTGGCGACCCGCGGGTTGCGCCACATCAGGTACTCCGACCAGTTGATCCAGTAGGCGGCCGTCGCGGGACTCGGGTAGTGGTTGCTGCGATTCGGCGGGTTCGTGATGTAGCCGTACTCGGTGATGTAGATCGGGTAGCGCTTGCGCGAGCCGTAGGTGCGCTGGACGGCGTCAAGCACGCTGGTGACGTGCGGCAGGTCTCCGAGCTCCGCGTAGTCCGGGTCCCGCGAGTCGAGCTGGCCCGGCGGCTGGTTGACCGGGTACGGATGCACGGCGAACCCGGTCGCGGAGAAGAGGACGGGATGGTCGCCGCGGAACCGTTTCGCGCCCGCGGCGTTCGTGGGACAGCTCTCGGCGGAGGCGGCTGACCCCTTCAGCGGCCGGTTACGCGTGTCGACGCAGTAGAGCGCCCGGACGAACTGCAGTGGCTTCGTCGTCCCAAAGTTGCCGGGGCGACCATCTGGGAGGCCCTTGGACGCCCGCGAGCGGGTGCCCCGGGCGGCGAGGCTCCCGATCAGGATCGTGTCGTGGGAGTGGCCGGTCGCCGTGAGCGAGCTCCACGCATCGTCGAGCAGCGTCCGGTACATGATCGGGGCGGAGAGAACGCTGGACCCCTTCGTCGCCTGAGGGCCGAGATCCTGGCCGAAGTTCGGCTCGTTCCAGATCGCCCAGAAGCTGATCTTCGGCAGCGGCGCGCTCTCGCCCGCTGGCGTGTAGTGGCCGCTGTAGCGGGCACCCGCGGCGCGGACGAACGCCCCAAATTCGGACGCATTCGGCTTCCACTGTCCGTGCAACCCGCCACCCGCCGGGACACCGCCGGCCAGCGACCAGGCGGGGGCCGGCGTGTCGAGCGTGAAATCGGCGGTGATGCCGTTCGCCCGGGCCGCCCGGTCGATCCGATCGAAGATCGCCCAGCTGTAGTTCGGATCCCCCGGGTCACTCGCCTGAAAATGAGCCGGTAGGCTCGCCGGCGCGACTCGCCCCCACGGCACCGACACGCGGATGACGCCGACGCCGAGCGAGTGCAGAACCGCGAGCGTGCCCTCTGGGTTGCCCTGAAGGTGTGCGTCGTCCTCGAACACCGACAACTGCTGGCCTGAAGCCAGCGCCGGAACGGCGGGGAGGAGCGACGCGACGGCGCTCACGAGCCCGAGCAGCATGAGATGTCGGAGAACCCGGCGCACGGGAAATACAAACCTCCGGGGGGTTCCGAAGTTGCGCGCGGCGCGGTCAGCAACCCCGCCTCACGTGGACGCAGGTCAGCCTAGCGAAGACCGCTCCAGCGCCGAGCAGGCCGCCGTCTACTTGGCGGTGACGTCGACGACGCGGCTGAAGATCTGTGAGCCGTCGGGATAGGTCCAGCCGAGCCGGACCGCTCCACTGCCCTTGAACGTGACGAGCGTGTCGAGGTAACCGTGGGGATCGGTGACCGGCACCGAGCGCACGGTCGTGAACGCCGCGGACCCGTGGGGGCGGAACTGGATCAGAACGGGGTGACGCGCCTGCTGAGCAACGTGAGCGGCCGGCCGCACGTCGCCCCAGACCTCGATCGGAGCCCCGGCCACGGTCGCGTCGGGGAGGAAGATCGGGAGGCGATAGGCCCCGTAGGTCGCCTTGCCCACGTGGTTGGAGAACTGAAGTCCGGTCGCGAACCCGCCGGCGGCGTTCGCCCCCGGTGGGTCGCTGAGCAGATACTGATCGTAGGAGCGGATCCGGGGGTCACGCCAGGTGAGGTATTCAGACCAGTTGAGATACCCGGCTGCGGTGACCGGATCGGTCGTATGCGCGATCTTCTCCGGCGGATCGGTCTGGTAGCCGAACTCGGTGGAGAAGATCGGCAACTGGGTGTGGGCGCCGTACGGTGCCATCGCCCGGTCAAGCGTCGACTCCAGGTTCCCGATCGACGCCAGATCGGCGTAGTCGGGCTCGTCGGGGGTGCGGAAGTTCGGGGCGGATCCCCCCTGCGGATAGGGGTGATCGGCGAATCCGCTCGCCTGAAACAGTCCGGGGTGCTGGGCTGCGAACCGCTGCGATCCGGCGCTGTCGGGCGGGCAGCCGCGCACGGTGGCGGCGGTTCCGCTCAGGGGCTTGAATGAGCTGTCGACGCAGTAGAGCGCGCGGATGAAGCGCAGCGGGACCATGCCGGAGAAGTTCCCCGGGCTGTTTCCGGTCGTGATGCCGCGGGGGGCGGTTTCGCCGATGAGAATCGTGTCGCCGCGGTGGCCGGTCGCGGAGAGCGCGCTCCAGGCGGCGTCGACGAGTCCCCGATAGAGGCGGGGGGAGACCTCGACGCGTGACTGATCGATCGCCTGGGGCGAGAGATCAACCCCGTAATTGGGCTCGTTCCAGATCGACCAGAAGCTGATCCGCGGGAGGGGGGAGGGTGCCCCGGACGGGGTGTAATGCCCGCTGTAGCGCGTGGCCACGGCTCGCATGAAGGCCCCGAACTCGGCCGCGCTCGGCATCCACGACTCGAACCGGTTTCCAGGCGCGCCGGGGGCTTGCGCCCACGTCGGGACCGGACCGCCGATCGTCAGGTCGAGGGGCATCCCCTGCCGAGCGGCCTCGCGGACGATCGTGTCGTAGATCGCCCACGACGACGGCGCGTAGGCGCCTGGGTCGGCGGCGTTGAATCCGGCCGGCCGGCGGGCGGCGTCGGGAGCGATCGACCTCCAGGGGACGTAGACCCGGACGCGCTGGACGCCGAGCTTGCGGAACAGCGCGAGCGTGCCCGCGGGGTCGCTACGGAGACGCAGTTCGTCCTCGAAGATCGCCTGCGGCTGACCGTGCGTCTCGGTCACGTGGGGGCGCGGTGGAGCGCTTGACCCGCACCCGGCGAGGCCGAGCACGCCGCTGAGCGCCGCGGCGAAGAAGACGAGCAAATGGGACATGCGGCGAGCAACCAAGCGGCGCAGGATACGGCTTTAGACTGTCCCCGCATGCTGATGCCAACGCGGACAGGGCCCGCGGTTTCGGCCGCCGAGCCGCGTTCGCGGGCGGTGGCGATCCCGCCCGAGCTCGTACTCCTGACGCTGATCACGATCGTCGGCGCCGCGATCCGATTTGCGACCGTTTCCAGCCAGAGCTACTGGGTCGACGAGGCCACGACGATCCACGACATCAGCTTCGGCCTCGGCGGCCTGCTGCACCAGGTTCACGTCAATGAGACGACGCCACCGCTCTACTTCATCGTCGCCTGGCTGTGGGCGAAGCTGTTCGGCACCGGCGAGGCGGGACTACGGTCGCTGTCGGTGCTATGCGGGGTGGCAACGATTCCGGTCGCGTACCTGGCGGCCCGTGAGCTCGTCAGTCGCGCCGCCGGACTCGTCACGGCGCTGCTCGTGGCGCTCAGCCCGTTCATGGTCTGGTACTCGCAGGAGGCCCGGGCGTACGCGATGTTCGCGCTGCTCTCAGGCCTGTCGTTCCTGTTCTGGGCCCGCGCCTACCAGCGCCGTACGCCCCGTGAGCTCATCCCGTGGGTCGTGGTCTCGGCCCTGGCGATGCTCACCCACTTCTTCGCCGGATTCCTGATCGCGGCGGAGGCGATCCTCCTGCTCTACCGCTTCCGCAACCGGGCGGCGGTGCTCGCCTGCGCGGCCGTGGCGCTCGTTCAGGCAGCGATTCTTCCGATGGCCATCAGCGACACGAGCCATCCGCTCGGATGGATTCAGACGTTCCCGCTGTCGGTGCGGATCAAGCAGGTCCCGGTCGACTTCGCGCTCAGCAGCCTCTACCACAGCGCGATCGTCACCAAGGGCCTCCTCGGCGTCGCGATCGTCGCGATCATCGTCGCCGGCCTGCTCGTCGCCGCCCGCCCGCCGGAGCGCGCCGGTGCGCTGCTCGCGGCGGGGATCGCGGTCTTCGTGCTGCTGGTGCCGCTCGTGCTCGCCTGGGCCGGCCGGGACTACTACGTCTCGCGCAACATGATCGGCGCGTGGATCCCGCTCGCCGTCGTGCTCGGCGCGGCGTGCACCGCCGCTCGGGCCCGGGCCGCCGGCGCCGCCTTCGGGGTCGTGCTCGTCGGCGCCTTCCTCTACGCGGGGATCCGGATCGACAACAACCCTCAGTACCAGCGGCCGAACTGGCGGGGGGTCGCCACGGCGCTCGGTACCCCGGTCGTTCGCCGCGCCGTCGTGGCGGATGACGGCGACTTCGCGGCCCAACCGCTCTCGGTCTACCTGCGCGATGTCCCGTGGCCATCCGCGGCGAACTTGCCGACCTCGGTCAACGAGGTCGACATCGTCGGCGGCAGCTGGCAGACGATCCCGAGCGCCCTTCCGCCGGGGGTGCGGCTGATCTCCCGCACGCCGGTCGACGGCTATCTCGTGACGCGGTTCGCGCTCACGCCCGCCTGGCAGGGCTCCCCGACGGCGCTGGGCGCCCGCGCCGGGGCGTTGCTCCAGCCGGCCGCGGCGTCGCCACGAGTCCTCGTGCAGCCGCCGGCCGCCCAAGGCGCCTAAAGTTCCCGCCCGATGTCACGGATCCGACTTCCCGTCGCGGTGCTGATCGTGGTCGGCGCGCTCGTGCTTCCGGGGAGCGGCGCGTTCGCCGCCGCCCAGAGCCCGGTGATCGCCGACTGCAACGCGCACAGCCAGCTCACGGCGCATTACACCGTGGCGCAGTTGCGGACGGCGCTCAACACGATGCCGCCGACGGTCAAGGAGTACACGAACTGCTACGACGTCATCAATCGGGCGCTGCTCGCCCAGGTCGGATCGGGATCGGGCGGCGGTTCCGCCGGCAAGGGATCCGGCGGGTCGTTCCTCCCGGCGTGGCTGATCGTCGCGCTCGTGCTGCTGATCGTCGGGGGCGGGGGGTACGCGTTTCTCGCCTACCGCCGCCAGGCGAGCGGCGGCGGGCCGGGCGCGGACCCGGGCGCCGGCCCTGGTCCCAGTTCGCCTGCGCCGGAGTAGCGAGCGGGCAACTTCCGCCGGGTCAACTGCGCAACTTTCGCCCGCCCGGCTCCGTTTGCATTCGCAATGCAGGGTTGGAGTGAACGTGTGGGGCGCATGGGCCCGACGGGTAGGGCTCTCGCCACGGACGGCTCGTAGTGACGCAGCGAGCGGCCGTCCGGGTCGGACCCGGGCGGCGCTCGCCGTCACGTAGCTCCGTGACGGACGGAGCTACTTGACGGAGATCTTCACCGTGCGGCTCGTGATCTGGTGGCCGGACTCGTTGGTCCACGCGATCCGCACGCTCCCGTTGCCCGTGAACGCCTGACGGACGTCAAAGTAACCGCGGGAGCTCGTGATCTTGACCGTCTTGACCGTGCTCCAACCGCCCTTCGAGTTCGCCTGGAACTGGATCAGGGCCCGCTGCGTGCCGAGTCCGTCGACGGTGGCGAAATGCGCGGGGCGCACCGCGCCCCAGACCTCGAGCGAGCGGCCCTTCCGCGTCGAGGACACCGGGAGCATGATCGGGAGCATGTAGGCGTCGAACGTCACCTTGGGCGTCCCGTTCTTGAACTCGAGGCCGCTGGCGAAGTTGTTCAGCGGCGGGTCGACGAGCAGGTACTGGCTGTAGCTCATGATCCGCTTGCTCTTCCAGCTGATGTACTCGGCCCAGTTGATGTAGTACGCCGCGGTCGCTGGATTGATCCGCGCCGCCGCCTCTGGCGGGTTCGTCCAGTACCCGTACTCGGTGTTCCAGATCGAGAACTGCGTGTGGGACCCGTAGACGCGATTGAGGCGGTCAAGCGTCCGCATCAGTCGGTTGACCGTCGCCAGGTCGGCGAAATCCGGGCTGCTCGTCGTTCGCGACGGGCACAACGTGTTTCCGCACAGGTACGTCAGCTGATTCGGCGTGAAGCCCTGGACATAGAGATGGGCGGCGAAGCCGCTGGCCTTGAACAGCTCGGGGTGGGCTTTGGCGAAGCCGCGAATGCCGCTCGACGTCGTCGGGCATCCCCGGGCCCGCGCGGCCGAGCCGGTGAGCGGACGGTAGCTCGAGTCGACGCAGTACAGCGCGCGCAGCCAGCGCAGCGGCATGATTCCGGAGAAGTTCCCGGGGTGATTCGTGCCGTGGGGCGCCGTCTCACCGAACAGGATCGTGTCGCGTCCGTGGTGGGTCGCCTGGAGCGCGCTCCACGCGTTGTCGGCGAGTCCGCGGTACTGCTGTGCGCTGGCCTCGACCGTGTTGTTGTTCGTCGCCTGCGGCGCGAGGTCGATGCCGTAGTTCGGCTCGTTCCAGATCGACCAGAAGCTGACCTTGGGCACCGCCGTGGAGGCGCCGTTCGGCTTGTAGGTGCCGCTGTAGCGCGTGCCGGCAGCGCGCACGAAGGCCCCGAACTCCTTCGCCGAGGGTCGCCACTGCAGACGCGGACCGCCGGAGGGCTGCCCGCTGCCCGTCGCCCACTGCGGTGCCGGCCCGACGAGCAGGAAGTAGACCTGGATCCCGTCGGCCTTCGCCTGGCGGACGATCTGGTCGTAGGCCCCCCAGTTGTAGTGGCTGTCCGAGGGGTTGGTCGTCGAGAAGTGGGACGGCTTGCGCTTGCCCCCGGGCGCGACGCGGTACCAGTACAGCCCGACGCGCACGCGGGTCACGCCGAGCTCGCGCATCGTCTGCAGCGTTCCGACCGGGTTGC
The DNA here is from genome assembly GCA_963850335.1 of uncultured Solirubrobacterales bacterium. Lineage (GTDB taxonomy): Bacteria > Actinomycetota > Thermoleophilia > Solirubrobacterales > Solirubrobacteraceae > Palsa-465. Next base: position 311,751 of record CAWKKY010000012.1, read on the forward strand.
TCATCAGATTGAGGTCGTCCTGGAAGATCGCTTCCTGGGTGCCGGAGGCGACGGCATTGGTCGCCGGCACGGCGAGCAGGATCGTGAGAGATGTGACAAGGAGGAGCAGGCGTGAGATTCGGGGCATGACCTCAAGTGACACCTGAGAAGGGGTGAAGTTTCGCCGGGCGGCGCCATCTACACTCCGGGACATGGCCTCGCAGCGGCAGATTCACGTCGGCGGCGTCGCGATCGGCGGCGGCGCGCCGGTCGCCGTCCAGACGATGACCAAGACGGAGACCGCCGACCTCCAGGCGACGATGGCCCAGATCCACCGGGTCGCCGAGGCGGGTGCGGACATCGTCCGCGTCGCCGTGCCCCGGGAGAAGGACGTGGAGGCGCTCAAGACGATCGTCAGCGACTCTCCGATCCCGGTGATCGCCGACATCCACTTCAACTACACGCTCGCCCTCAAGGCCCTCGACGCGGGCGCCCACTGCGTCCGGCTCAACCCGGGCAACATCGGCGGGCCGGACAAGGTCGCGCTCGTCACGGCGCGCGCGAACGAGCTCGGGGTGCCCCTGCGGATCGGGGTCAACAGCGGTTCGCTGCCCGCCCACCTGCGCGAACTCGAGTTCGAGAACCCGGTCGAGGCGCTGGTCCGCGCCGCGGTCGAGTTCGTCGAGCTGATGGAGCGGCTCGAGTTCACGAACTTCAAGGTGTCGATGAAATCGACGTCGGTGCCGAACACGATCGCCTCGAACCGGCTGCTCGCCGAGCGGATCCCGTACCCGCTCCACCTCGGGGTCACCGAGGCGGGGACGAAGTGGTCAGGCTCGCTGAAGTCGGCCGTCGGCCTCGGAACGCTGCTCGCGGACGGGATCGGCGACACGATCCGGATCTCGTTGTCGACCTTCCACGCCGAGGAAGAGGTCAAGGTCGCCTGGGAGATCCTCAAGGCGCTGAAGCTCCGTGAGCGTGGACCGGTCCTGATCGCCTGCCCGACGTGTGGACGGCTGCAGTTCGACATGGACGCGGTCGTGGCGGAGGTCGAGCGGCGCCTGGAGGCGTATTCGGATCCGATCGAGGTGTCGGTCCTCGGCTGCGCGGTCAACGGGATCGGCGAGGCCCGCCACGCCGATTTCGGCATCACCGGGGCCAAGGACATGGGGATGATCTACTCGCGGGGCGAGCCCCTGAAGAAGGTCCCGACCGAGCGTCTCGTCGACGAGCTGTTTTCGGAGATCGACCGGTACTACGCGGCCGGTAAGACCGTCGTGCGCGACGAGGCGAAGGCCGCCGAGGCCGCCGCCTGGCTCGAGGAGAACGAGGATGCGACCGCGATGACGCCCGAGCGTCTCGCCGCCCTCGAGGCTGAGGCGGCCCGGATCGACGAGGACGTCTCTCCGGTCGCCGGCCGGCGGTTCACGCGGGCGTAGGGTTTTCGGCGTCCGCGCGGGTCGGGTGCCGTGGTGGCGTGGTGGTGTCGTGGCGCGGGTGGCGCCGGAACCGCAGGCCGGGGTCGCGAAAAAGGTCCGACGCTCGGACCGCGACAGGGGGATCGGAGCATCTTGGCGCTCAAACCGTCACAGCGGTCCTATCCGATCCGATGGGGTGAGGCGTCGGACCATTTTTGCGGTCCGAGCGCGCCGGTTCTGTGTGCTGCGCGATGCGGGGCGCTGGGCGACGCAGGGCGCTGGCGCAGGCGCGCCTCGACCTCGCCGCTGACGCAAAACGGGCGCCCCCGGAGGGGCGCCCGATACGGCAAGGGCCTGCTGAATGAGGGCCGGACTCAGCCGGCGGCCGGACTCAGCCGGCGGCTGAGAACCCCTCGGCCACCTTGTCCCAGTTGACCACGTTCCACCATGCGTCCAGGTAGTCCGGGCGCTTGTTCTGGTACTTGAGGTAGTAGGCGTGCTCCCAGACGTCGACGCCGAGCAGCGGCGTCTTGCCGTCCGAGATCGGGTTGTCCTGATTCGCCGTGGAGACGATCGCCAGGCCGGAGCCGTCGTGGATCAGCCACGCCCAACCGGAGCCAAAGCGCTTGACGCCCGCGTCCTTGAACTGGGCCTTGAAGTCATCGAACGAGCCGAACGCGGACTCGATCGCCGCGGCGAGATCGCCGCTCGGCGCCCCGCCGCCATTCGGCGACATCCACTCCCAGAAGAGCGAGTGGTTGTAGTGGCCGCCGGCGTTGTTGCGCACGGCGGTCTGCTTGTCCTGCGGGACCGAGCTCAGGTTCTTGAGAACGTCCTCGACGGGCTTCTCGGCCCACTCGGTTCCCTCCAGCGCCGCGTTGGCATTCGTCACGTACGCCTGGTGATGCTTGTCGTGATGCACGCGCATCGTCGCCTCGTCGATGTGCGGCTCGAGCGCGTTGTAGTCGTACGGAAGATCCGGCACGGAGTACGCCATGTTTTGCTCCTTGCAGACACAGGAAATTGATCAGGTGGACTTCTATCAGAAGCGGGGATTTCGACCCAAAGGCTTCTTCTTCACGGTTACCCGGGGAGCAACCCCGCAACCCACCATGGGATGGTCGCTTCACAACCATCTAGGCTTCCCGCCCACACATGACCCGCTTCTCCGAGTACTTCCTCCCAACCGAACGTGAGCCACCCGCCGACGCCGAGGCGATCTCGCACAAGCTGATGGTCCGCGCCGGGCTCGTGCGGCAGGTCGGGGCAGGCCTGTGGTCGTGGCTGCCGGCCGGATGGCAGATCCACGAGCGGATCGTGCAGATCGTCCGCGAGGAGATGAACGCGATCGGCGGGCTCGAGATGCTGATGCCGGTGCTCCATCCGGCTGAGCCGTGGCGCAAGACCGGCCGCTATGACATCGACGAGATCTTCAAACTCCAGGATCGTCGCGGAGCCGACATGGTGCTCGCGATGACGCACGAGGAGATCGTGACCGGCCACGTCGCCGCGGCCGTCAAGTCGTATCGCGACCTGCCGCTGATCCTCTACCACTTCCAGGTCAAGGAGCGCGATGAGCCGCGCCCGCGAGCCGGCGTGCTGCGGACCCGGGAATTCATCATGAAGGACGCGTACACCTTCGACCGCGACGAGGCAGGCCTGAACGTCGGTTACGAGAAGCACGTCCACGCCTACGACCGGATGTTCGATCGCTGCGGGCTTGAGTGGTACCGGGTCGAGGCCGACGTCGGGATGATGGGCGGCCTCGGCGCCCATGAGTACATGGCCCCGTGCGCCGCGGGCGAGAACGACGTGGCGCTCGCGCCCGGCTACGCCGCCAACCTGGAGGTCGCGAGCGCTGATCCGCAGCCGGTGACGCTGCCCGCGCCGCTCGACACTCCGGAAGAGGTGCATACGCCCGGGATGACGACGATCGAGGCGGTCGCCCGCCACCTCGACCTCCCCGAGGGAGCGCTGCTCAAGGCGTTCCCGGTGATCACCGACGGCGAGATGAAGCTCGTCGTGCTTCGGGGCGACCACCGGGTCAACGAGATCAAGCTCCGCTCCGCGCTACGTGGGGATTTCCGCCCCGCGCGTCCAGAGGAGATCGAAGAGCGGCTCGGGCCGCCCGGCTACATCGGACCCGCCGGTGCGCGGATGCCGATCCTGCTCGATCAGGCCGTCGATCCCGGCCCCTACGTCGTCGGCGCGAACAAGCCCGACCTCCACCTCCGAGGCGTCGAGCCCGGCCGGGACTTCGTATTCGAGAGCGTTGACATCCGGACGGTGCTGCCCGGCGACACGGTCAACGGCGCCCCGATCCGGATCGAGCCGGCGATCGAGGTCGGGAACATCTTCAAGCTCGGCCTGCGGTACTCCGAGCCGCTCGGCGCAACGTTCCTCGACGAGCACGGCAAATCCCAGTTCATCTGGATGGGCTCCTACGGATTCGGCCCCGCGCGGGCTGCCGCGGCCGCCGTCGAGCAGTACGCCGATGAACAGGGGATCTCCTGGCCGCGGTCGATGGCGCCGTTCGACATCGAGGTCGTGACGCTCGGCAAGGCGGGGTCCGACGAGCGCACCGCCGCCGACGGGCTCTACGGCGAGCTCCAGGCGACGGGACTGAGCGTCCTCTACGACGACCGCGACGCCGGCGCGGGGGAGAAGTTCGCCGACGCCGAGCTGCTCGGCTGTCCGCTCCGGGTCACCGTCGGCCGCCGGACGCTCGCCCAGGGCGAGGTCGAGGTCCAGATCCGCCGCGGCCGGGAGTCCCGCAGCGTTCCGCTCGAGGGCGCCGCGGACGCGATCGCGCAGCTCTGGCACGAGCTGCCCTGACCAACCGGCATCCGCGGCCATGAGCCCGATCACCAAGAAGCGCCTCTTTGGGATCGATCGCTCGGGCCCGCCACCACAGCAGACGAAGTCCGATCAACCACTCAACCCGTGGACGATCCCGAACGCGATCGGCTTCATTCGGCTCGCGCTGATCCCGGTCTTCCTGATCATTGCGTTCGGCAGCGACGACGGTCAGGACGCGCTCGCGGTCGTCCTGTTCGCGGTCATCGGCTGGGCCGACTACCTGGACGGCTTCGCGGCGCGCCTCACCGGTCAGTACAGCCGCCTCGGGGCGCTCCTAGACCCGGTCGTCGACCGGCTGCTCGTGATCTCCGGGATGGCGGTGTGCTGGAACTTCGAGCTGTTGCCCCGGTGGGCGATCGCGATCGTGATCGCCCGTGAGCTGTTCATGCTCGTTCTCAGCCGCTACGGCCTGCGCCACGGGGTCGAGTTGAAGATCAACTGGCCGGGGCGCATCGGCGTTGCCCCGACGATGGGGGCCCCTTTCTTCGCGATGGCCGGAGTGCATTGGCTCGCGCTGATCATGCTCTACACCGGCCTCACACTGGCACTGCTTGCCACCGTCCTGTACGTTCGGGATGGTCTGCGGCAGACCCGGGCACGCAAAGCCTAAAGCTCAGCTTGACCCTTGGGCCTGCGCGGGTATACTCGCAATCGCTGATAACGACTGAAAAGGACGTAGGGGGTACTGCTTCCGATGGACACTTTCCCCGATCTGGGCTCGCTCACCGATCAGGAGCTCAAGGATCTCATCAAGCAGCTGACCGACGAGGAGATGGAGATCTCCTACAAGCGTCGGATCCTGCACGGCAAGATCGACATCCTGCGCGCCGAGCTCGTCAACCGGCTGCGCAAGAAGGACGAAAGCGGTGAGCTCGTGATCTCCGGCGCCGACGTCCAGCAGCTGACGGACATCCTCGCCGGCCGCGTCCCGCCGACCGACTCGAACGAATAGACGGTCATCCTCGCCGTGGCTCAGCACTGCCCCGAGTGCGGATTTGCCAACGCCGACGGTGCCAACTACTGCCAGCGGTGCGGCGCGTTCCTGGCCGGGACGGAGCCGTCGCCGGGGGACAGCACGGCCACCTATCGGGTCGGCGAGACCGGCGAGATCGAGGAACTCGAGCTGAGTGACGTGGTGGCCCGTGGTGCGGCCCTCGTGATCCGCGCCGGGGGCGGCCGGGCCGGCGAGAGCTTCCCGCTGGAGGGCGATCGCCTGTCGGTGGGCCGCCGGCCGGACAGCGACATCTTCCTCGACGACGTGACCGTGTCCCGCGACCACGCGATCCTCGTCCACCGCGGCAGCGACTACTACCTCGACGACTGCGGCTCGCTCAACGGGACCTACGTCAACCGCCGACGGATCGAGTCCCACCGGCTCGTCGACGGCGACGAGCTGCAGATCGGCAAATACAAACTCGCGTTCCTCAGCCGCTGATGAGCTCTTCCGAGATCCGCCAGCCGACCGAAGTCGACGCGTTCGAGACCCCGGAGGACGGCGAGCGCCCGCGGGCCAAGCCGGTAACGATCGGCGCTGTCTGCAAGGCACTGGTGCAGGAGTTCCCGGACATCTCGATCTCCAAGATCCGCTACCTGGAGGACCAGAAGCTCCTTTCGCCCCGACGCACCCAGGGCGGCTACCGGCTCTACACGCAGAACGACATCCAGCGCCTGCGGACGATCCTCCGTCTCCAGCGGGACGAATTCCTGCCTCTGCGCGTCATACGCCAGGAGCTCGCCAGCGGACGCTCGGAGCGTGAGATCTCGCCGCCGCCCACCGACGGCCGTCCGACGCGCCGCGCCGCGGTCACGGTCCGGGACCCGGGCTCGCTGTACTCGCTCGAAGATGTCGTCGAGGAGACCGGCGCTGACCCCAAGCTCGTCCGCGAACTCGAGGAGTTCGGCGTGATCAAGGGCGAGGTCCGGGCGGGAGCGCGCTACTACGACGAGACCGAGCGAGAGATCGTGCGGGCCGTCTCAGAACTCGCCCGCTACGGCGTCGGAGGACGCAACCTGCGTGTCTTCCGGAGCTCGGCCGATCGCGAGGCGCAGCTGCTGCAGAGCATCCTCGCGCCGGCCCTGCGCTCACGCAATCCCGAGCGCCGCAAGGAGGCGATCGAGGCGCTGGAGAACCTCGCGTCGGTGACGACGCACCTCAAGCATCTGCTGCTCATCCGGGATCTGCGCAACATCGCGACCTAGTGCATAAGGACCGCCAACTGTGAGCACCGCACGAGAAGGAGTCGATCTCCGCGCCTACGTGCGTGACATCCCGGATTTTCCCCGTCCGGGGATCGTCTTCCGGGACATCACGCCGCTGCTGCTCGATCCACGGGCAAGCGACGCGGCCGTCACCCGGCTCGCCCGGTTTGCCCGCGAGCTCGACATCGATTTCGTCGTCGCCGCGGAGGCCCGCGGCTTCATCCTCGGGGGCGCGATCGCCCGCGAGCTGAACGCCGGCTTCGTGCCCGCCCGCAAGCCGGGGAAGCTCCCGCACGAGACCGTGAGCGCCGAGTACGACCTCGAGTACGGAATCGACGCCCTCGAGGTCCACGCCGATGCCCTCGCGGGCGGTGCGCGCGTGCTCATCCACGACGATCTGCTCGCGACCGGAGGTACGGCCGGCGCGCTGGTCGATCTCGTCACCCGCCTCGGTGCGGAGGTCGTCGCGTGCGCGTTCCTCGTCGAGCTCACGTTCCTCGCCGGCCGCGAGCGGCTCGCGCCCCATCACGTGCACTCGTTGATCAAATACGACGCCTGAGGCCGCGAGGGTGGCCACGGCACGTCGCACGAAGGTGTTTGCGGTGGCGCCGCAGCGTCTCTGGGAGTTGATCGAGGACCCGCACCACATGCCCCGGTGGTGGCCGGGCGTGGCCCGGATGGAGGGCGTCGAGGACGATCGCTTCACCCAGGTGATGGTGACCAAGAAGGGTCGCCCGGTCCGGCTCGATTTCCTGATCGTCGAGAGTGATCCACCGTGGCGGCGCGCCTGGCAGCAGGAGGTCGAGGGCACGCCGTTCGCCCGTGTCCTGGAGCAGGCGGTCACCGAGGTGCTGCTCGAGCCCGAGGCCGAGGGGACCAAGGTGACGCTCGCGCAGTACCAGAAGCTGCGTGGGTACTCGAAGACGGGTGGGTTTCTGCTCCGGCGCGCAACCCGGGCGAAGCTCGATGAGGCGCTCGACGGGCTCGAGCGGCTGCTGTAGTCGCTAGTGTCGTGAAGCGGAAGTTCGTGAGCAGCGTCGCGAGTGGCTGGGCGTGGATGACGGATGGGGATGATCCAAGTCGTACTGGTGGTACGGCGGGATCATCCCCATCCGTCAGGCGCGTCCAGACGCCGCGAGGCTGCCACCGAACTAACGATTCACGACACTAGGCCGACGGCAGGCTGAGCGAGCCCTGGAGCACGATCGTGCCCGGTGTGTGCGGCTTGGCCTGAGTCTCCCGCGTGACGAGCAGCTGCTTGAAGTGCGACGCGTTCGTCGGCAGGCGCCCGAGTGTCCGCAGGACGCCGTCGGCCTTGACGCCTGGGTTGACGAACCCGAGCAGCGTCGCGTCCGTCGCCGAGTTGTAGAGCCAGACGGCATACGCGTCGTGCGAGGTGTTCGCCGGCACCGCCTGGGCGGCGAGCTCGATTGCCGTCGTCGTGCCCTGGCGGACGACGATCGCGATTCCCTTCGTCTTGCTGCCCGCCTGCGGCGAGGTGAGGTTCACCTGGGCGAGCGGCTTGATCGTCGCCGTGCTCGATGAGCCCGTCGAGGTTGTCGTGCTCTGCGCGGCGGTCGATGTCGGCACGTTCGCCGTCGTCGAACTCGTCTTCTTGGAGCTGCTGCCGCCCGTGATGAGGATGATCGCGACCACGATCGCGATGATCAGCGCGGCACCGCCACCGAGCAGGATCGCGCCATCCCGGCGGGAAACCGGGCGCCCACCCGAGGCACCGTCACCACCACCGCGGCCAAAGCGTCGTCGTCCGGCCGAGGACGCCGCGCCACCGGCTGCTGCGCCCGCGGCAGCCGCTCCGGCGGCCTCCGCCGGCTCGGCGGTTCCAGCGCGTTCGGCGGGTTCGGCGGCCACCGGCTCCGCCGTCGGCGTTTCCGGCGCGTGCGGGACCTCCGGCCCAGCCTCCGTGGGACTCGGCTCGGCCGGGGTCGGCGTGTCGACCTCTGTCTCAGCGCTTGCGGGCGTTGGGGCGGCGCCATCGGTCGGGATTTCCGGGAGCGGACCCGCCGCGAGCGTCCCGAGCTCGGAGGCGACGACGCGGGCCCAGGCGCGCTCGTTCGCCGATTCCGCGAGGCTCCGGTGGGTGTCCGTCGCCGCCCCGTCGGGGAGCTGGCCGAGGAGATAGTCGGTGATCAGGGCACGTTGCTCCGCCGGCACCCGGGTGCTCGGGCCGAGCGCGTCGAACGCGCCGAGGGCTCGCTCGCGGACGGCGGCGCGGTCGATCGAGAGCATCTTGGCGATCTCGTCGTAGCTGCGCCCACGCTGGAGCACGAGCTGAAGTACGGCGCGCTGGTCGGGCGGCAGACTGTCAAGGGAGGCCATGAGGAGCGTTAGCGTAGACAAGGGGACGGCTGGATGGCGCGCTCTTACGAAATCAATAAGGTGCCACCCATGGAGTTCGAACTCCCCTTCCGCAGCGATCACGGCTTCGACCACCTGTACGGACTCGTGTTCACCGAGCTCACCGATGAGCTCGTGCGGGGCGAGGTGGTCGTGCGTGACGAGCTCAAACAGCCGGCGGGGCTCGTCCACGGCGGAGTGTTCGCCGCGATCGCCGAGAGCCTCGCGTCCATCGGGACCGCGTTCACCGTGATGAAGGATGGCCAGCACGCGATGGGGCTCTCCAACCAGACGAGCTTTCTCCGCCCGATCACCGAGGGCACGATTCACGCCGCGGCGCACCGCAAGCACCGCGGGCGCACCACCTGGGTCTGGGAAGTCGAGATGAGCGACGATCAGAGACGGTTGTGCGTGCTCACCCGGATGACGATCGCGGTCCGGTAGGACCGATCGCGCCGTACGCTTTAGGACGATGCACGAGACGCCGGAGGACATCGCCGCCCTTCAGGCCCTCTTGGACCGCAGCTACGAGGCCTCGGGACGGCACATGCGGAGCATCACGACGCCCGAGCGGCGGGTCATGGCCGATGAGCTCGTCACGCGTCTCACCGGCATGTGCCTGCTCGTGCTCGCGACCGTCACCGCCGACGGACGGCCGATCACCGGCCCGGTCGATGGGATCTTCTATCGCGGCGCATTCCACTTCGGCACCGCGCCGGACGCCGTCCGGATGCGCCACATCCGCAAGCGCCCGCAGGTCAGCGCGACCCACCTTCCGGCCGAGGAATTCGCCGTCAACCTCCAGGGCCGAGCAGTCGAGATCGACATCCGAGCGCCGGAGCATGCCGGTTTCCGGAAGACCCTGCTCGACATCTACGTGCCCCGCTACGGGCCGGAGTGGGAGACGTCGTTCCTGGACAGCGGTCCGGTGTACGCGCGGATCGACGCCGAGAAGATGTTCACGTTCGTGATGCGCTCCTAGTTCTTCTTCTTGCGCGGCGGCGCCGGAGCGCCCTGCCCGAGATAGCGCTGGGCGAAGGACTTCAGCAGGTCACCCGCGGTGCGGACGTGGAGCATCCGCGTCCAGGCCAGGCCGATGAAACCGTTCGTGCCCGGTCGCTGCCAGAGGACGACCGCCTGTCCGGCGGCGGCGAGCGCTGGGGTGAACGGACCGGCGACGGCCTTCTGGAGACTGCGGAGCTCCTGGGGTGGCTGACTGTCGCCGTAGGCGATCACGATGTCCCCGAGCTCGAGGGCCTCGAGCACCTGGTCGGTGGTGAGCGTCGTCCCGTCGCGGGCGATCGCCAGCGGCACGTGGGCGCCGCTGGTCGGCGGCTCGGAGTTATACGGCGGACGCAGCTCGCCGGGCTGGAGGTGCGCGTCGCCGAGATCGGGGAATTGCTGGCCGATCGCCGGCCCGGACCCGGACACGCCGGCCTGGTCCTTGCTCTGGAAAAAGCCGGACATGACCGCGATCAGGCCGATCGACAGCACGAGTGAGGCGACGACAATGGCAAGGCGCTCGAGCGCCGTCGTGTGGGAGGTCACTCGACTGTGCGTACCGGGCTTCCGCGCCGCACGTCACGGCGGGCTGAGTCCACCGGTCGCGGGCCGGCACAGGCGGCGAGCTCTGCCATCGCGCCGCGCAGGTCGTCGGCGAGAATCTCGATGTCGGGCACGGCGTCGTAGTCGCCGACGAGCCCGAAGTTGAGCTGGCCGTTGTAGCTCATGATCGCGATCCCGAGGGCGGTGTTCTCGGCGAGGGGCACCATCGGATAGACCGCGGCCAGCTGGCGCCCAAGGACATACAGCGGGAACTGCGGCCCCGGCACGTTGGTGACGACGAGGTTGAACAGCCGCTGGCGCGCCTGGAGCCGAGCCGCCTGGGCCATGATCGTCGGCGGCGCGAACCCGGTGAGCTCGGTCAGCACCTGGGCGCCGACCGCCTGGCCGGACTCCTTGACCCCCTCCATCGAGCCGCGGACCTGCCGCAGGCGCTCGACAGGGTCGGTGAGCCCGACCGGGAGCGGGGCCCACATCGCCGCGACACGGTTCCCGAGCGCGCCCCGCTCGACATCGGCGCGGACCGACACGGGCACCATCGCCTTGAGCTCGACGCCCTCGGTGTCATTGCCATGACGCCGCATGTACCGCCCGAGACCGCCGGAGACGACGGTGAGCACGACGTCGTTGACGGTGCCTCCGAGCGTGTTCTTGATCGCCTTGAACTCGGAAAGGTCGCCTTGGACCCAGGTGAACCGGCGGTGCGGACCGATCCGAACGTTGAACGGGCTCGGCGGCGCAGCGTTGAGCGCGGCGCCGGTCATCGCACCGACGCCCGCGAGTGCGCCGCCGACGCGGTGCGCGACGCTTCGGGGTCCGCGGAACGCCCTCCTGACGCCGCGCACGATCTCGCCGGGCACGGTGGCGCGCTCGAGCAACGCGTCCGCGAGCAGCTGGGTGGAGGTCGGCAGCGGCCGCGGGTTCCATTCCTGCTCGGGCGGCGCGACCGGCATCGGGTCGGGCGACGCGTCAAACAGGACCGTCGCGATGTCGACTCCGGAGACGCCGTCGACGAGTGCGTGATGCGTCTTGGTCAGCAGTGCGAACCCATCGTCGCTGACCCCCTCGACGAGCCACAGCTCCCACAGAGGCCGCGTGCGATCGAGGGCCTGGGAGAACACCCGGCCGCAGAGCCGCTTCAACTCGCGGTCGCCACCGGGACGCGGGAGCGCGGTGTGCCGGACGTGGTACGTGATGTTGAAGTGGGGATCGTCAACCCACACCGGACGCCCCTGCTCGAGCGGGACATGGGCGAGCCGCTGCCGGTAGCGCGGCACGAGGTGCAGGCGGGAGAGGATCTCCTCGACGAGCTCGCCGTAGGCAGGGGCTGAGCCCTCGAACACGGCACACCCGGCAACGTGCATGTGCGTCGAGTCGTGCTCGAGGTGCAGGAAGGAGGCGTCGAGCCCCGTCAGGCGATCATGATTGGCCACGCTCCAATTCTTGCAGGGCACCGCGTCGAACTGCGCGAGGTCGAGACCCTCTGCCGGATTGTTAGGCGAATATTGCGGCGCGACTCGTGTGACGGTGGTCACACTCCTGACACGAAAACGTTGCCAGTCTGGATAGGTCGTAATTCGACCTGCCGAGTCGCCCCTGCCCGGTGCGGGGACGAGCGGGGGACCCACTTGCCGGGTCCCCATCACAGGACCGGCCGGGGCGAATCGACTGCCCGACGTTTTCGTCGGCGGCAGTTGTAGCGACCGGGACTGAAGCCCGCCTTTCGCGTGGGCCCGAGGTGTTCGGCCGCGAGCCCGTCAGCTAACCCCGTAGGCGCCTGGTCGATGTACCACAGGAGGTCCTCTCTTGAGGCCTAGACAGATCCTGCGCACGTCGCGGCTGGCACAGCTCGGCGCGGCTGCGTTGATGTTAGGAATCCCAGCCTCGGCGGTCGCGCTCACCGCCAACCAGGCAGATGCCCAGAGCGCAACTCAGATCAAGCTCGACCGTCACCAGCTCGCCTACGGGCGCTCCGTGACGGTCACCGGAAGCACCTCGCCGAACGCGGCCGGTCAGCCACTGGCCCTGCAGTTCGCCGTTCCGCACGGCGTCTGGCACCAGCTCGCGACGACGCGCGTTGGTCGGGCGGGCCACTTCCAATTCGTCACCGCCCTGAAGCACACCGGATTCGTACGGGTCACACCGGCGACCGGGACGGCGACGCCGCGGTCCGGCTCCGTGCCGAGCGTGAGCGGCGGTGCGACGGTGGCGCCGAGCTCGAGCCAGCGGGTGGCGGTCGCCGCCCGGTTCACGCTCCACAGCCGTCAGTTCAGCGTGCTCGGCGGCCAGCCGGTGCACGTCCGCGGCAAGCTGCTGCCCGCGTTCGGCGGGCGCCGCGTGCGCCTTCAGGGCCGCGCCGGCCGCACCTGGCACACGCTGTCGAGCACCCGCACCGGGCGCTTCGGCGGCTTCGACGTGCGCTACGCGCCGAACGGCACGGGCCAGCAGGCGCTGCGCGTGCGGTTCGCGGGCGACGGGCGTAACACGCCAGCGTCACGGTACGCCGGTCGCGTGACGACGTTCCGCCCGAGCCTCGCATCGTGGTTCACCGACGGTGGCGCCACGGCGTGTGGCTTTCACGCGCACTACGGCGTGGCCAACAAGAGCCTGCCGTGCGGCACGAAGGTCACCTTCCGCTACGGCGGTCGCAGCGTCACGGCAACGGTCGAGGACCGGGGCCCGTACGTCGGCGGCCGAGAGTGGGATCTCAACCAGAACACCGCCCAGGCGCTTGGTTTCGACGGCGTGGGCACCGTCTGGTCGTCGATCTGATCGAAGTACCCGGGACCGGCGGGCGGCCGCTCATGGCCGTCTGCCCGGTTCCCCGGTGAGCCGTCCCGGGATCGTCCAGGCGGCTCACTAGCCTCCAGCGTATGTCCGGGCGGTGCGTGGCACATCTCGACATGGATGCGTTCTATGTCTCCGTCGAGTTGCGTCGGCGCCCGGAACTGCGCGGGCTTCCCGTCGTCGTTGCCGGCACCGGTCCGCGCGCCGTCGTCACCACCGCCTCCTACGAGGCGCGGACGTTCGGCGTCGGCTCTGCGATCCCCGCCTCGCGAGCGCGGCGCCTCTGCCCGCAGGCGGTCTTTCTCCCGCCGGATTTCACGTATTACCGCGACGCGTCGCGTCAGGTCATGGAGATCGTTCGTTCGCACGTCGAGACGGTCGAGGTGATCGGGCTCGACGAGGCCTACCTCGAGCTCACCGAGCTGCCCAAGCCGGTCGACACAATGCGGCAGATCGTGGCCGAGATCGCCGCCGCCACCGATCTGGGTGCCTCAGTCGGGATCGGCCCGAGCAAGCTCGTCGCCAAGGTCGCATCGGACGCCGAGAAGCCGCGCGGGTTCGTTGTGCTCTCCCGGGAGCAGGCGTGTGCTCGGTTTTCGGCCTCCCGCTGCGGACTCGTGCCGGGGATCGGGCCCAAGACGGTGGAGCGGCTGCGCGGGATGGGGATCGACACGCTTGGCAAGCTCGCCAGCGCCTCGGCTGTCGAGCTCACGGCCCGATTTGGCCCGCGCTACGGGCTCGAGCTTCAGCGACGGGCCCGGTTTGAGGACGAGTCAGCGGTCACCCAGCAGCGCAAGGTCGTCTCCGAATCACGCGAGACGACGTTTGACCACGACATCACCGACCCGCTGCGGCTCGAGGAGATTCTCGGAACGCTCGTCGAGCAGCTGTGCCGCGGGCTCGCCTCCCAGCAACGCTGCGGGCGGACGATCGGGATCAAGATCCGGCTCGACGACTTCTCCACGCACACGCGCGCTCGGACCCTGAGCGAGCCGATCGCGACCGCCGACCGAGTCGGGCCGGTGGCGCTCGATCTGCTCCGGCGCTTCGACGCCCGCCGGCCGGTGCGGCTGCTCGGGGTGCGCGTCGCCGGTCTTGAGCGCAGCCCGCAGCCCGACGAAGGCCAGCTCACGCTCGCCCTCTAGAAACGCCCTCGCCCTCGTGTCGTGAATCGTTAGTTCGATGGCAGCCTCGCGGCGTCTGGACGCGCCTAACGGATGGGGATGATCCCGCCGTACCACCAGTACGACTTGGATCATCCCCATCCGTCATCCACGCCCAGCCACTCGCGACACTGCTCACGAACTTCCGCTTCACGACACCATCGGCGGCTCAGTACAGCGCGCTGGCGAGGCGGCGCCGGGCGTCGCGCGCGAGCGGGTTCTCGACCCCGAGCTCGTCGAGGATGCCGACGACGAGGCGGCGGATGTCCTCCTTGGCGCCATCGGCGTTCTGGAGCGAGCCGATCAGGAGATCGAGCGCGCGCTCATGATCGCCGGAGTCAAGCGCCTCGAGGGCGGGCTGCAGGTCGGGCAGCGCCGACCCGTCGCCGTTCGTCGTCTCGCGCTCGAGCTTGATCCGCGACGCGAGTCCGTCGGCGGCGAAGCTGCCGGGGATGCGCTCCAGCAGCTTGAGCGCGTCGTCGTTCTCGCCACGGCCGTGAAGGATCCGCGCGAGCGGCACCGCGGCGTCGGCCCGACTTGGCTCGAGCTCGACCGCCCGGCGCAGTGAGGCCTCGTCGCCGTCTTCGACCAGCTTGTCGGCTTCGGAGGGGACGAGCGAATCGAGGAAGCGCTCGACCATCTCCCGGGGTTGCGCGCCGACGAACTCGGCGACGACCTGCCCGTCCTTGAATGCCTTCACCGCGGGGATGCCCTGAATCCGGAAGCTCTGGGACAGCATCGGGTTCGCATCGGTGTCGAGCTTTGCGAGCTCGACCTGGCCTGCGGCGGGCGGCGACCGCCTGCTCGAGCACAGGTCCGAGCTGCCGACACGGGCCACACCACTCGGCCCAGAAGTCGACCACGACGGGGACCGTGTGCGAGCGCTCAATAACCGCGGTCTGAAAACTGCTCTCGTTGACGTCCATTGCACTGATGGTAGAAAACCGCTGTGTCCGAACTCTCGATCTCCCGCGGCGGCGTCACTCTCGCCGGGGAGGAGCATGGCGAGGGCACGCCCGTCGTCCTCCTCCACGGGCTGACCGCCAGCCGGCGCTACGTGGTCATGGGCTCACGGGCACTCGAGCGATCCGGGCATCACATCGTGCTCTACGACGCTCGTGGCCACGGTCGATCCTCACCCGCGCCGGAACCCGACGCGTACGGCTACGACGAGCTCGTGCTCGACCTCGAGGCGGTGCTCGACGGGCTCTCGATCGATGAGGCGGTGCTCGCCGGCGCGTCGATGGGGGCGCACACGGCCCTCGCGTTCGCGCTGCGACGGCCCGCTCGCGTGGCGGGTCTCGTCGTCATCACCCCGGCGTTCGACGGCCGCCCGACGAGCCCCGAGCGCCTCGCCCGCTGGGACGCGCTCGCGGCGGGCCTGCGCCAGGGAGGGGTGGACGGGTTCGTCGAAGCGTACGGCGAGCCGCCCGTCGCGGCCTGGCGCGACACCGTGATCAAGGTCATCCGACAGCGCCTTGCCGATCACGAGCACCCCGCCGCGCTCGCCGATGCCCTGAGCGCGGTCCCTCGCTCGATGCCGTTCGACGCGCTCGAGGATCTGCACGCGATCACGGCGCCAACGGCGATCGTCGCGAGCAACGACGAGGCTGATCCCGAGCACCCATTTGCGGTCGGCGAGGCCTATGCGTCGCTCATCGCGGGGGCGGAGCTCATCCGCGATGAGCCCGGCCGCTCCCCGGTCGCGTGGCAGGGAAGCCAGCTCTCCCGCGTGATCGCCGCGGTTGCCGAGCGGGCCGGGGGCGCCGCGTGAGCCCGCAACCGGCGGCCGGATACTCGGGGACGCCACTGCCGAGGAAGCTCGGGATCAAGCCCGGTCACCGGCTGGGGCTGATCGGCGCGCCGGCGGACTTCGAGGCGACCCTTGGTGAGCTGCCGGAGGACGTGGTCGTGCGCCGGCGGGTGCAGGGGCCGCTCGACGTCGTGGTTGCGTTCTTCGTGGAGCGACGCGCGCTCGAGCGCCGGTTGGATGCCCTGAAAGCAACCCTTGATCCCGCCGGTGGGCTATGGATCGCTTGGCCGAAGCGGGCATCCGGCGTCGCGACTGACATTGACGAACGCGTCGTCCGCGAGCTCGGCCTCGCGGCCGAACTCGTGGACAACAAGGTGTGTGCGATCGACGCCGTCTGGTCGGGGCTGCGGTTTGTCTACCGCCTCCGCGACCGGCCGGCGCCGAATCGCTGATCAGCCGGCCGTCACGCCCTCGTTGCGTGCGTCCGCCGGCGCGGAATAGGGGTTGCCGTTGAAGTGCAAGCGCACGCTGAGGTGCACCTGACGGACCTTCTTTTGCCGTGTGGGCAGGTGCCGGAACGTCGTGCTGCCGGCGAACTTGCAGTCGCTGCCGACGGCAAACAGGCTCGAGCCGACCTGCCGCTTACCGTTGAAGAACCGTGCGGCCACCGTCCCGCTGCACTGCACGGAGGTTGGTAGCGACCGCGAGGTCGTCACGCGACCTGACGTCGTGAACGTGAACGGTCGATGCCGATCGCGCCCGGGGGTCGTCTGGGCGAGCACCCGCGGCTTGGGTCGCGGCGACGGATACGTGACGAACGTCATATCGGCGCCGAACTGGACTGAATTGCTGTGCACGGCGACGAGCCGGTAGTGGAAAACGACGCCGGACTGGAGCAGAGTGAGCTGCGCTGACACCGGCAGAGCGAACGTCGTCGCGGGGAGCGGCAGCGGCGTCGTCGACGCCCCGTATGCGGTCGTGGCGCCGTACTGGAAATACCAGGTGGTGGCCTGGTTGTTCGGGTTGACGACGCCGGTGACGGTCGCCGCGTTGGCGCCGAGGGCCGACGGGGCACCGGTCGCGACAGCCGGGGGCGGGTTTCCGGCGGTTTTGAACGTCCGGTCGCTCCCGATCGCACCACCGCCCTTGTTGAGCGCACTCAATCGGTAGTGGTACACAGTGCCGGGAATCAGGTGAGCGGCGGTCGTCTTGACGGCGACCGCCTTCGTCCCACTCCCGGCAGAGTGGAGCGAGCTCGCGACGCCGTACGCGGTCGTGAGACCCCACTCGAAGTGGTAGTACGAGGTGGCGCCGTTCGGGGTAACGGTTCCGTTGAGAACCGCGGAGGTGTCGTGGATCGACGTCGTCTTTCCGGTCGACACTCCCGGACTCGTGGCGGCGACGGCCACCCCAGTAACCGTGGCGACCACGCCGACGACGGCGATGAGCAGCTTGATGGTGCGGTGCATCCCTTCCTCCTCAGACGTTGGGAACGGGACTTCTATACCGAAGATTCCCGCGAAGTTGCGCTCTCAGCCAAGGACGTACCAATCGACGTAGCGGCCGCACGCCTTCTCAAGGGGCACAGGTCGGTCAACGACCGGGGCCGGTGACGCCGTGATCCGCCCGAGCGCGCGGAGCCCTGTCGGGGTCGGCGCGCGCGTCAGCCCAAACGCCCCGAGCACGCGACCGAGCCAGGGCAGCGAATCGAATCGCACCGTGATCCGGGTCGGGTGTCGACGCCGGACCGTGATCGTGCCGACCAGCCAATACGGACCGCGGGGCTCGATCGCGGCGGGGAGCCTGGTCTGAAGACCCGGGCCGACCACGGTGATCGGAACCGCGGCGGCGTACTGGAGCGCGATCACCCAGCGACCGCGCCCGAGCATGAGGGTCTGGTGGGCGGCCGACCCCGCGTATCCGATCCGACCCTGCCATGCGGTTGGCTCGCCGACCACCGGGCGGCCGCGGACCATCGCGGTCCCGCGCTCGGCCGCGATCCGCCGCAGCGAGGAGACGTGACAGTCAAGGATCGCGCCGGGATTGTCGACCTCGGTGAGCGTCTGGTGCGGCGGCGTTCGCCCAGCGCGCCGCCACAGCTCGTAGGAGCCCCCCGCCGTGACCAGGTGCCAGTTGCGGGGCGGCGTGCTCCGGTATCCGGACCGGGGCAGGATCGCGTAGGTGAAGCCGTCGAGCACAGACGCGGGGATCGAGTCGAAGTCGAACGCGAGCCCGACCCCGGCGAAGCGGTTGAGCGTCGTGTGAACCCCGCGCAGGGTGCGTAGGCGCGGATCCTGGTGGGCCTTGGCGAGGCGCAGCGGCACGACCGTGGTTGTGTACAGCGGCGCCGGTGGCGTGGCGAGGTCCGCCCCGCGGAGCTCCCAGTGGATGAAATCGTCGGCTCCGAGGAACAGCGTCGGCTGGGTTCCGATCCGAGCGCGCAACGCGGAGAGCTCGTCGCCGTGGGCCAGCGGCCCGACGGGCGCGTCGCGGAGGACCTCGAGGTCGGAGTACGCCCCCCAGCCGAGGAGCACCGTGAGCCCGGCGATCGCGGCCGTTCGCACCGACGCGGGCGGTGGGCGCTCGGCGAGCAGACGAAGCGCCTCACGTCCGAGGATGATCACGACGACCGGAGCGAGAATCGTCATCGTCTTGGCCGCCGAATAGGGGCTGCGCAGGGCGTTGATCCCGTACAGCGCGGCGGCGACGCCGAACAGGATCGGCAGCATCGCCTCGCGGCGGAGAATCGCCCGGATCAGGCACACGATGAGCGCGGCGAACGCGACGAGGCCCGCGATCCCGGCTGGCGAGGACACGGAGACGTCGAAGCGGAAGTCGAGGCGAGGCCAGATTCCCAGGGCTTCACGCGGGGGCAGCGCGCGCGGCAGGTTGCCGAACACGTGCGCCGTCTCGCGGTTGTAGCCGGATCCGGCGAACGCGATCAGCCGCGGAATCTCAGGAGCGACGAGGACGACGAACACGACGAGCGCGATCCCCGAAACGCGCCAGTCACGGGGCGCGCGCCATTGGCGGCTGACGATCAGCACGGCGCCCCAGATCACGAGCGTCCCGCCGATCCAGGCGAGACCCGGATAGCTGTAGACGTAGACGCCCCCGGACGCGAGGACCGCGGCCGGAATGCCGATCACGTGGGTATGTCGTCGCGCCGTCCAGCCCGTCACGTCCCGGCCGCTGAGCAGCGCCGCCGCGAACGCGACCACGAAGACGCTCTCCAGCGGCTCCTTGAACGACGCTTGGGCGAGAAAAGCCGACTGCAGGTAACAGACGCCGGCGAGTGCCCCGGCGAGCGCCAAGGCGAGGGGTGGGGGAGGCGGAAACGGCTCTCCCAGACGCTCGCAGAGGACGGAGATCAGCCCGGCGGCGGCGAGCGCGAGCAGCGCCGGAACCGCCACGAGCAGCCCCATGAACGCGTGCCCGAGCGAGATGCCGGCGGCACTGGCGACCGCCGCGACGAGCGCATGCGGAGCGATCGGATAGCCCGAATGCACGAGCTTGCTCAACACATCGGCGTGTGGGCCCTGGAGCGCCCACGCGGCGATCAGATGCTCGGTCATGTCGTCGTTGGTGCCGACGCCGAGGATGCCGGCGCGTCCGCTCGCCCCGAACGGGATCAGCGCGATCGCGACGACGGCCGCCGCCATCGCCCACGCCCACAGGGGCAGGCCAAGGCGGGGTGGCGTCTTCATCCGCCACAAGGCCACGACCGCCACCAGGACCGCGAGCCCGATGAGCCCTGCGGCCATGTTCGCCCGCCCGGGGAGGCGAATCCCGACCGCGGCGAGGACAAGCACGATCGCCAGTCCCGCCGCGGGCGCCGCAGTCGGAGCCGCCCGCAGCCCGCAGGCACGCCAGAGCGCACACCCGCACACGCTCGCGCTGACGAGCACGAGGCCCGCGGCTGTGATTACCCCGAACACGGGAGGGACATACTTCCATGGTGAGGTCCTCCCGGCGGCGCCTCGTCCAGCGCCGCATGACAGTTGCCCTGGTGGCGCGCGCGCTCATGCTCGCAACCTGCGCGCTCGCGCTCGGTGCACCGACGGCGTCGGCCGGCATTGCCAATGCCGGGATTCCCGGCGCTCCGTCGTCCAATCCGCTTGCCGGGCTGCCGTGGGGCAGCTACACCGGCCTGCATGACGAGGTGTATCCGGCCTATCGCGCCTCGCGCGGAGCGACCCACCGCCTGCTCGGACTGATTGTGCGGCGTCCGAGGGCCCGCTGGTTCGGGGCGTGGTACTCGGATCGCGCGGCGCGCAGCATTGCGAGCGAGTACATCGCGAACTCGACCGAAGGAAGGGACGACGTGCTGTCGCAGATGGCCGTGTTCCGCGTCGACCCGTGGGAGGGTCAGGCGTGCGTCCGGCTGCCGAGTCCGCGCCAGCAGGCGAGCTACCACCACTGGATCGACGCCTTCGCTGCCGGGATTGGCAGCGCACGCGTGGCGCTCATCCTCCAACCGGACCTACCGTTCGCCGCGTGCGCGCCCCATCACTCGCGGCTCCCGCTGGACCTGGTCGCGTACGCCGCGCGGCGCTTCACCTCGCTCCCACATACGACCGTGTACCTCGACGCGGGCGCTGCAGACTGGCCGTCGGTGCGCACCGCGGTGTGGCTCCTGCGGGGCGGTGGAGTCCGCTACATCCGCGGCTTCGCGCTCAACGCAACCCACTACGACAGCACCGAGCGGGAAATCCGCTTCGGTTCGCAGGTCGCGGCGGCCCTGGCCCGGCAGGGCCTTCCCGGCAAGCACTTCGTCGTCAATACCTCCGACAACGGGCGACCTTTCACCTACCAGCAATACCACCCGCACAGCGGCTTCGACAACGCCCGGCCATGCCGCAGCCTTCACGACAGTCGGTGCGTGACCCTCGGGATTCCGCCGACCACCGACGTCACCAATCCCAAGTGGCATTTGTCACGTAGGGCCCGGCGGGTCGCCGGGCGACTCGTCGACGGATACCTGTGGATCGGGCGCCCGTGGCTGGTCAGCCAGGCCGCGCCGTTCGACCTCCAGCGCTCGCTCGACGTGGCACGCACGACCCCGTTCTAAGAGTCCGCTTCACCGACGCGAACGCAGGGTTAGCCCCGCGTTCACATAGAAATCGCCATACTGGCGGTGGCGGAACGGGGGTTCGGCCCAGCGCCGTGCGTCGCGCATGGGCCCACCCGACGTTGCCCCTCAGTCCCGCTCCGCCGAGCTTCCACTTTTCCATGGCCACCGACACACTTCGCGCGCCCGTTGCCGAGTCGCCCCCGGTCGTCAGGCCGACGGCGACGGAGCGACCGCAGGCCGGACTCGGCACGCGGCTGCGCGGGATCGATTGGTGGGTGATCGGAGCGCTCGCGGGGCTGATGCTGATCTCGGCGTGGCTGCGGACGAAAGCGTTCAACGAGCACTACTGGATCGACGAGGGCCTGTCGGTCGGAATCGCCGGGCATCCGCTCGGCGACATTCCATCGTTGCTCAGGCAGGACGGGTCGCCGCCGCTGTATTACCTGATCCTCCACATCTGGATGTCGTGGCGCGGCACCGGTGAGATCGCGACCCACGAGCTCTCGCTCATCTTCGCCCTGCTCACGATCCCGGTGGCGTACTGGTTCGGAGCGAGCCTGTTCGGACGCCGCACCGGGCTCGTCGCCGCGACGCTCGCCGCGCTCAACACGTACCTCACCGTGTACGCACAGGAGACGCGGATGTACGCCCTGATGACACTGCTCGCGGTGATCGTGGCCGGCTCGTTCGTCCAGACCTTCGTCAAGCGCCGCCGGCGCTATCTGCCCGTCTTCTCGGTATCGCTCGCCGCCGCGCTCTACACCCACAACTGGGCCCTGTTCCTGGGGCTGATGTGCGGTGTCGCCTTCCTCTTCTGCGTGTATGAGCAGCGGACCGGACGCCGCGCCCTGTGGCGCGACGGCCTCATCGGGTTCGGCGTCACCGGCCTGCTCTACCTCCCATGGCTCCCGACGCTCGCCTATCAGGCGAAGCACACCGGCGCGCCGTGGGATCTGCCACCGACCCTGTGGTCGATCCCGCAGGGCCTGTATGCGTTGACCGGGGGGCGCGGCGCCGCGGTCGCGCTGCTCCTCGCCGGCGGGGTCGGCCTGCTCGCGCTGCGCCGGACGCAGAACGGGAGCGCGTGGATGCTCAGGGCCGCGCAGGTCCTGGTCGTGCTCGGTTTTGGCACGCTCCTGTTCGGCTGGCTGTATTCGAAGACGACGCCGGCATGGGCGCCGCGCTACCTGGCGGTGATCGTCGGGCCGCTCATCCTGCTGTTCGCGCTCGGACTCGTCCGCGCCGGGGCACTCGGCATGGCGGCGCTGGCGCTGTGCGCCTGCTTCTGGATCCTCGATCCGCAGAAGCCATCGGTCGACTCCAAGAGCAACGTCGCCGCGGTCGTCCACCACGTCCGGCACGACCTGCCGGCCGGCTCGCTCGTGCTCTCGACGCAGCCTGAGCAGGTGCCGACAATCGCCCACTACCTGCCGCACGTCACCCGGTACGGGACGCCGCTCGGCCCGGTGGCCGACCGCCATATCGTCGATTGGCGTGACGCCCTCACCAAGTTCCGCCACTTCTCGGTACGGCGCACACTCGAGCCAATGCTCGCGACGCTGGCACCCGGCCAGCGGGTCGCGCTCGTCACGCCGTGGCGCTTCACGACCGACCCGTTGTGGATGAAGCTGATCCAACGCTCAAGCAAGCAGTGGCTCCGCGCGCTGGAGCGCGATCCGCGGTTCGTCAAGATCTCCTCGAGCTCCGCGGACGCGGTCCGAGCCGGCGTCCCGGTCGCGGTGACCGTGTTCGAGCGGCGCTGACGCGCGCTGATCTCGTGGCCGGCGCCAGTGCATCGCAGCCTGAGGCGCCACCGCCAGTCAATGACGCGTCGCTGCCGCTCCTCTCCGAGGTGCGGTTCCTGGAGGACTATCGATGCTTCACCGCCGGCCAGGTGCTGACGTTCGAAAAGGGGGTCAACCTGCTCGTCGGAGAGCAGGGCACCGGCAAGTCGACGCTGATCTCGCTGCTGCGCGACCGGGTGGGCACGAAGTTCAAGGCCGAGCTGTCGCACCGCGTGATGGATGTGGTGATGCAGCCGTGCTACGTCCGCTGGCTGGACTTCGAGAAGGACAACCCGCGGACGCAGAGCGAGATCGGGCTCCACGACGCGTTTCTGCTCGGGTCGATGTCGGTGTCCCACGGACAGACGATGCTCGCCATGCTGCACGGACTTGCGACGGTCCTGTCCGAGGCAGAGGGACGCACCCTGCTCCTGCTCGACGAGCCGGACATGGCTTTGTCGATCCGCTCGGTGCATCGGCTCGCGGCGCTGCTCCAGCGCGCCGCCGACGATGGTCACCAGGTGATCGCCGCCGTGCACAACCCGATCGTCGTCGCCTCCCAACCGCGCGTGCTGTCGCTCGAGGACGGCATGTGGATGCGTTCCGAGCGTTTCATCGAGCTGGCCTCCGCGCCGGCGGCTGAGGACGACGAAGCGCCCGTCTAAGTCGGCCGTGGTGGGGTCGTCGCGACCGCGATCGCGCGCCGGCTGTCGACCGAAAGCGGTTCCCCACGGCTGTCGTAGAACGCGATGCTGAGGAAGCCGGCGTTCGCCATCCAGTCGTGCAGTTCCGCGGCGACGAACATCCGCACCGAGAAACGGAGGCGGCGGGTGTGGCCGTCGCGGATGATGGTTCGCTCCGTGTGCGCACGGCCGCTCACCGGATCAAACCGCGCCCGGTCGATCGCGAACGCGCCATCGCGATCGATCACGGTCACCGGCTGCCAGCGGGGGAGCAACTCGGCGAGATTGCCCTGCTCGATCGCGAGCTGACCACCAGGTTTCAGGACGCGGGCGGCCTCGTCGAGGATGCGGCGGTTCTCGTCGTCGTCGAAGTACCCGAACGAGGTGAACCAGCTGATCACGACGTCAAAGCTGCCCGAGTCGAACGGCAACGCGCGCATGTCGCCTTCGATGTACTCGGCGCGGGCCTCCAGTGGCTGGACGGCGGCTGCGTCGCGGGCGCGCTCCAGGAACAGAGGGGAAGTGTCGAGTCCGGTGACCTTGGCGCCGCGGGCGGCAAGGCGATTCGCGATTCGCCCGTGCCCGCACCCGAGATCGAGCACCGTCGTACCGCGCGTCAGTTCGAGCAGCCGCCAGATGAGCTCGGCGTCCGGGTCGCTGCGCGGCTCGAGCAGTGGCGCGTAGAAGAACAGGTAGTCCTCGTCGAACATCGCGTCGAAGTCGAACGCATAGGGATCAGGCGGGGGACCCATCGCACTCGTGATTGTGGTGGGTGTTGCGTCGGCCGCGGCGTAGAGTCATCGGGCGATGGCCAACCCGGGGCGGATCCTTGTCGTGTTTGAGCCGGGTCCTCGGGGCGAGGATGCCCTCACCCACGCCGCTTCACTCGCGCGGGCGAACGCGGCCGCGGTGACCGTCGTGACACTCGCCCCAGTCCAGGCAGCCGTCCGCTGCGGGCCGTGCGACGGGGCGCTTGAGGATGAGGTCATGGCGGCGGCGGAGCGTGAGCTCGCGATCGCGCGGAGCGTGCTGGACGGGATCGGCGTTGACGCGGCGTATTCGGTGCTGCGCGACGCCGACGCGCGCGCGCTGGCCCGCTTCATCGACGACGCCGGGTTCTCGGCGGTGCTACTCGGGGGTCGGCGCGGCCTCGGCGGCGGGGTGAGCGCGTGGCGGCTGAGACGGATGGTCGGCGCGCCCGTGCTCGTCGGTGGCGGTACCCCCGTGCGGTGGACATAAGGTCGCGGCGAACGTTCGCGGGCTGCGTCGCTACTCGGGCGGCCGATCGGCGCCGCGCATTCGCTTCCACACGCGTCCCGCCGGATACCGCAGCCGGTGGAGGTACTGATCGTGGGTGCTGGCGAGCGGGAGCAGGTCGACCATCGTCGGTCCGGGAACGTGCGGGGGCTCGGTTCGGCGGGTGTAGAGGCCGCAGGCGCCGAATGTGCCTCCGAACTCGCACTCGCGGGCGACCCAACTGCCCTGCACGGCGGGGCGGACGTTGATCTCCGCGCACCCCGGATCGTCGTTGAGGGGATCGTCGAAGTCATGGAACAGGAGGATCCCGCCGGCGGGCACGATCCGCTGCAAGACGGCGAGGTCGGCTTCGACGCCCGCGCGCCGATGATCGCCATCGACGAACGTCACCGGCGGTCGCAGCCACGGATACGCGTGCGCAAAAGCCTCCGCGGTCCCACGCACGAACACGATCCGATCCCCGACGCCGTGCGCGCTCGCCTGCGCCTGCGCCGCCTCGATCGAAGCCATGTCGACTTCGACCGTGTAGATCCCGGTGTCCGTCCCGGCGTCCTGGAGCGCGAGCGCCATGAGCACGGCCGACTTTCCGTGGTAGGTGCCGATCTCCAGGATCGGGCCGTTCGTGGCGCCCGCGAGCTCGTACAGCTTGTCCGCGTCCTCGGGACGCATCCAGCCGGGGATCGATTCGACGCGTGAGATGGCCTGCACGGGCGACACCGTACAACCCGTGCCGTCAGCGGTTCGGAGCTCGGGCGATGTCGCGCGGCGCCCGCGCCTTTGTCACCGCGCCGACGACCCGGCCGAACGGACCCAGGGCCGGCCGATCCCAGACCGCGTGTTCGGTCTCGGGCCACACGTAGGCAGGGATTCCGTCGCGGATGAGATCGCGCAGCTCCGGGTGGCCGAGTTCCTCGGCCGACCACTCGTAGAGCTCGGTGAGCCGCGAGTAGATGACGGCATAGTCGAGCATCCGGCCGATGCTGTGCTCGTTCTGCAAGAGATCCTCGAGTGAGTCCGGGATCGGATACCGGGCCGGGAGGACGCGCCGGAGCGAGAGGAAGGCGCCGGCCATGCCGAGCCGCGGGTCCCCGAGCCCCCCGCCGAGCACCGCGCACCGCCCGAGCGCGAGCTGCGGAGCGCTCACGAGCGCGTGGGCGTAGAGGACTCTCAGCAGCACGACGTTGAGAAAGAAGCGCTCTGCCCGGTTCTCGGCCGCGGCGAGGTCACGATGCTCGAGATACGCCGCGACAATGCTCGCGTTGTGCGCCCGGTACCAGTTCCGAGCCGTCGGCTCGTCCACGAACGCCGCCCACTGGCCGATGGTGGGGGACGAGCGAGTCCCGCCGTGCCCGCCCGCCCGCGCGACCGCTTCACAGCCGTCCCGGAGCAGCCGCTCGTTGAGGGCCCGCCACCACGGGCTGCCGGGCCGGGGGCTGTCCATGGGCGCGAGCACGCCACGCTGGACCTCCCAGCGCATGAACGACATCGCGGCCCTACGGAACGGAAGGTGGCGCGGCGCCCGGCCGGTCGGGCCGTTGTAGGTCAAGTCGGCGAGCGCGAGTCGCGCCGACGGATCGTCCCGGACGCGTGCAACCTGCCGGAGCGCCAGCGTTGCCGCGTCACCGGCACGTCCGTTCTCGGTCAGAGAGAGTGTGACCTGGCCTGCTTCCACGGGGTCAATTGTGCAGGCACCGATCGGGCATGTGCGCCGCCCGAGGGAGAGCCATCCTCGGCCCGGTCAGGAGGTGACGAGCGCGATGAGGTCTGGGAGATGCTCGACCGCCGTGATCGGCGTGCGCAGTGCCGGCATCTCGCCACCCTCCGGCAGATACGCGACGATCTCCATCTCGGCGGCGATCGCGGCGTGCATCCCAGACGCGCTGTCCTCGACGACGACACAGTCGGCGGGTTGGATTCCCATCCGCGCAGCGGCATAGAGGAACAGATCGGGGAACGGCTTGCCGCGAGGGACCGAGTACGCCGAGAACAGTTCATCGGCGGCGAAGTACGGCCGCAGGCCGGTGAGCCCGAGGGTGAGCTCGGTCTTCGCGAGGCGCCCTTGAGAGGCGACGCACGTTCGGATTCCCACCGCCTGGATCGCCGCGATGGTTTCTGCGGCTCCGTCGACGGGCCTGAGTGATGCCTCGAAGGCGACGCGGCGAGCGGCGTCGAAGCGGTCCCAGAAATCCGTCGGCAGGGGTGAGGAGAGACGTCGCTCCACGTCTGCGCCGATGTCCGCGAGCATCAAACCCTGATAGCGCGACCGCGCCTCACCGGGCGTGGTCGGAACACCAATATCTGAGATCGTCGCCGCCAGGACCTCACTCGAGAGCGGTTCGCTATCGACGAGGACTCCGTCGCAATCGAAGATCACGAGCTTCGGCGGGGATCGGCGGTGAGCGCGGGCCATGGGTCGTCGCACCCGTGACCGCTCAGGCGCCGGTCTCATAGCCCGCGATCAGCGCCAGCGCGATGCGCTCGGCCTGCCGGACGCGGTCCGTGGTGCCCTCGATCCCCGCCTGCGCGACGGCTCCCTCGAGCAGGAGGAAGAGATGCTCGGTCAGCTCCTCCCGGCCGGGGAGGGCGGGGTAGTCCTCGCGCAGCAGCTCGGCAAGCTTGCCGCGGACCGCCTGCTTGTGGGCACGGATGACCGCGAATCCGGGATGCTCCCGGGGGAGTTCCGCCGCCCCGTTGAGAAAGGCACACCCGCGGTTGTGGTCGAGGGCGGGGTGCGTGAGGTAGGCCTCGAACACGGCGAGCACGCGGGGCGGCCCGGCGGTGCGCAGCTTGTCCTCAAGGTAGGCCCACCAGGTGTCGTGACGGTCCTGGAGGTAGGCCGCGATAAGCGCATCCTTGGAGCCGAACGAGTCGTAGAGGGTCTTCTTGGTGACTCCGGCCGCCTCGGCGATCGCCGCGACCCCGACGCCGGTGATGCCCTCGCGGTAGAAGAGCTCTGACGCGGCGTTCAGAACGCGTTGTCCCCCCGGAGTCATTTGGGTTCGGGTCGGCATCCGAAGGTCAAGTATACCGACCGGTGAGTTTATCTTGCTATGGTGCCCAGGTACACCCATCGGTCTACTCGGAGGGGAGCCCATGCGAGCAGTGCAACTCACTGGATTCGGCGGTGTTGGAATGCTCCGCTACCGCGACGACGTTCCGGTTCCCCGGCCGAGCACCCACGAGGTGCGCGTCCGAGTCAGTGCAGCCGGCGTCAACAACACCGACGTCTGGACCCGCGAGGGCGCCTACGGCACGGTCGGGGACCCGACGGCCCGCGCGGGGTGGCGCCGGGCGCGGTTCGACTTTCCGCGCATTCAGGGTGCCGACGTCGCGGGCCACATCGATGAGGTCGGAGCCGGCGTGTCGAGCCACCTCGTCGGTCAGCGCGTGCTCATCGACCCGATGCTGTACATCGGAGACGAGCGGGAGCTCGCGCTCACCGGGTTTCTCGGGAGCGAGCGTGATGGGGGCTTCGCCGAGTGGGTCACGGTGCCCGCGATGAACGCCCACCGCGTCGACAGCGGCCTCACCGACGCCGAGCTCGCGACGTTCCCAACCGTGTACGCGACGGCGCTCCGGATGCTCGGCCGGGCTGGCCTGGAGCCGGGTGAGACCGTACTCGTCACCGGCGCCTCCGGCGGGGTGGGAACCGCGCTCATCCAGCTCGCGAAGCTCATGGGCGCGGTCGTCGTCGGCGTGACGAGCGCCGCCAACGAGGATCGGGTCCGCGGGCTCGGCGCCGATCTCGTGCTCGCCCGCGAGCCCGGCGGCGACCTGGCCGGGCGGATCGGGGCGAGCGTGGATGTGGTCGCCGATGTCGTCGGTGGGTGCGGATTCTCCAGCCTGCTCTCGGCGCTGCGCCCGCTCGGGCGCTACGTGGTGGCCGGCGCGATCGCCGGGCCTCAGGTGGATGCCGACCTGCGCACGATCTACCTCAACCAGCTGACGCTGCTCGGCTCCTCGTTCGGAACGCACGAGGACTTCGCCGCGCTCGTCGGCCTGATCGCCGAGGAACGCCTCCAGCC
Source organism: uncultured Solirubrobacterales bacterium (assembly GCA_963850335.1). Lineage (GTDB taxonomy): Bacteria > Actinomycetota > Thermoleophilia > Solirubrobacterales > Solirubrobacteraceae > Palsa-465. Next base: position 340,653 of record CAWKKY010000012.1, read on the forward strand.
GGTGCTCGCGCGGACCTACCCGCTCCGGGAGCTGGCGAGTGCCCAGGAGGACTTCGTCGCCAAGCGCTTCTTCGGGAAGCTGGCCGTGGTTCCGTAGTCGCTCAGTCGAGAATGAGCGATCCCAACCACGAGGAGGCTGCCGTGACAGACCGGCCACCACTGCCCCCGTTCTCAGCCGAGACCGCGGCCCAGAAGGTCCAAGCTGGGGAGGACGCGTGGAACACGCGCGACCCCGCACGTGTCTCGCTCGCCTACACCGAAGACTCGATCTGGCGCAACCGAGATACGTTCCTCCGCGGCCGTGCGGAGATCGTCGCGTTCCTGACCTTGAAGTGGGAGCGCGAACTCGATTACGCCCTGCGCAAGAACCTGTGGTGTTTCGGGGATGACCGGATCGCGGTTCGATTCCAATACGAGTGCCACGACGCAGCCGGTCAGTGGTGGCGGAGCTACGGCAACGAACTCTGGGAATTCGATGACCATGGCCTGATGACTCGCCGGGAGGCGAGCATCAACGACGTGCCGATCGCTGAGCACGACCGCCGCATCTTCGGACCACGCATCGCCGGCGCGCCCCATGAAGAGTCGCCGCTGCAATAGCCCGGGGGCTGTCGTCAGTGGGCGGGGAGCGCCGCGCAGTTGGAGGGCGCGGGCGCCCGCGTGAACCGGTTCTCGGTCCAGCTGAAGAGGTAGGGGATGAGCGGCGAACCGGGTTGCACGAGCGGAACGTGGTCAAGGCCGGGGTAGGTGCGGTACTCGAGCCGTTCGCCGCTCGTGCAGAGCTCGTGGGCGAAGGCGGTCTGGACGGACGGGAGTATGAGCGGGTCGGCTTGTCCCTGCGCGATCAGCGTCGGGATGTGCGTGACCTGCGACGGAACGTTCTGAGCGAGCCGTCGGCCGAGCGGGCCGGCCGTGAGGTCCTGGCTGAAGACCTGGTCACCGGTGAGCACAGCAGGTAGGGACAGGAGCGTCGCGGGCTCGCTCAGGCACCGTCCGACGACCGCGCGGACCACGGCTTGAGCGCTCGGGCGGACGTAGCTGTTGAACGCGACGTCGGGATATGCATTGCTGTATCCGGCGACAATGAAGGCGGCAAACAGCGTCCCGGCCTCATTCGTTTCAAGGCCCGCGGCGAGCGAGGCCACATCTGAGGCGGGGGCGAGTGCGGCGACTCCGCTGATGGGCACGTCGGGCGCGTAGCGCGGGGCGATGATCCCGGTCCACAGCGCGGCACCGCCGCCCTGCGAGTGACCCCACACGACGGTTTGGCGACTGAGATTGATCGCGGTCAGCTGCCGGGCTGCGCGCAGGGCGTCGAGCGCGGACCGTGCCTCGGGCGCGCCGACGAGGTAGGGGTGAGGGGGCGATGCCCCGAGGCCGAGGTAGTCGGGTGCCACGAGCACCCAGCCATGCGCCAGCACCTGGTCCTGGACAAACATCGCTCCGGCGGTGAACGGGTCCGGGAGCAGGGAGGGGGCGCAGTTCTGAGCCACGCCGGTCGTGCCGTGTTCCCAGAGCAGGACGGGTCGCGGCGTGGACGGCACTGCGGCGGAGGCGACGACGAGCCCACTCGCGGGAGTGATGCGGCCGTTCAGCCCGGTGGTCGTGTAGAGGATGCGGAACCCCTGCGACCCGGCGGGCATGCCTTGCGTGGTGCTCTGTTCGCGCAGCAGGACGCCGGGTTTGTCGGGCAGCGTGCCCGACCACGTGTAGAAGGCGGGGACGGTGGGCGAGTCCTTGTGGATGAGCGCACTGATGAGCAGCAGCAGGAGGGCGAAGACGACGGCCGCGGTCGCGCGGAGCGCTCGCAGCCATTTGCGTGCTCGGCCCGGCCGCGTGTCCTCGGCCGGCTTGCGACCCCGCAGTGCTCTGATGATCTGTTGGGCGCCGTAGATGATCGCGACGGGTCCGACGAGCAGGGCGACGACCAGGATCGTCACGTCCTGCCAGGCGAGCGCGAGCATGCCGAAGATCACGCCGGCGAGCCCGCCGACCAGCGATGAGTAGCGCTCGTCGGTGCGACCGCGCCAGCCCGCCGCCAGTCGCGTTGCGCCGCTGACGATCATCCCGATTCCGACGACGATCGCGACTGCACGCACGGTCAGGCCCGGCACAAACGCCGCGACGAGTCCGGTGAGGACAAACAGGCCGCCGACGATCCGGCCGCCGTGGCGCGCGGCAGTGTCGCGGCGGCTGATCAGCTCGCCGACCCCGGTCACGATCAGGCTGGCGGCGATGTAGAGCGTCAACGCGTCCAGGGACGTGAACGGACGCAGCGTGAGCGCGATCCCCACGAGGATCGCGGCGACGCCGAGCGCCACTGACAGAGCCCGCCGCGCACCACGGTCGGTCCCGGTCCGAGCAATCATGCGCGCGTCATGGTAGATCGGAGCGACGCCGGGCCCGATTTACCCAAAACCAAGTGTGTAATAATCGCCACAAGGATCGACGTCCGCGTCGGGGGGAGAGCCTGAACTCAACGTAGGGGGGTCGTTATGACGTGGAGTCGCCGTGTCCTTCCGCGGGCACGCATCATCGGTGTGTTCGCGGCTGCGGTTGGCTGTCTATCGCTGAGCCTCACCAGCTCGGCTGCCGCATCGCGGCTACCGCAGCCGCGTGCGTCCAATCAGCTGAAAGGCGTTGCCTGCGTGTCCGGGCGTAACTGCTGGGCCGTTGGGAGCGGCGGGGAGATCCTGCACTGGAACGGGTCGAGCTGGACCGTGAGCTCCTCGCCGGTGGGTACCGGAGACCTTTCCAAAGTGGCGTGTGGATCGCCGAACAGCTGCTGGGCACTCGGGAGCCCACTGCTCCACTGGAACGGTGTCCGATGGAACACCAGGAACCTGTCGCTGCCCGCCCGCACGCTCCTCTCCGCGGTGACTTGCTCGTCTGCATCCAACTGCCTCATTGTCGGGACGTATGGACGGCTCGCGCACACACTGGCGCTGCGCTGGAACGGCACGAAGTGGACGCGCGTTGACACCCCAGACCCCGCGAAGGGCGCCCAGCTCACGGCCGTCACCTGTGTGTCGCGCGTCGACTGCTGGGCAGTGGGGACGTATGCAAAGCGCGGCGACGCCTTCGTGTTCGGGATTCAGTGGAACGGCTCTCGCTGGCGGCAGCGCTGGACAAGCAAGGCATTCCTCCCGGCCACGATCTTGTTTGTGTCGGTGAACGACGTTGATTGCACCTCGGCGACGAACTGTTGGGCTGCCGGCACGGATGCGGTTACGCCCGACGGCAGCTCGGCCCTGTTCCTGCATTGGTCTGCGAGCCGGCTCACGGTGTCCGTCCCAAGTTTGGGAGCGGTGCAGAGCATCGACTGCAGTTCGAGCTCAAACTGCTTTGCGGTCGGGAGCTCAGGCAACGGCCTCGGTGCGCCCGCTGACGCCATATTCAGATGGAACGGGAAGCACTGGCACACCGTGACGCTGCCCGCGACGGGCAGCGGGGCGGGCACCGAGCTGTGGGGCGTCAGCTGCACTGCATCCCGAGCCTGCTGGGCGGTCGGAGACGACAACTTCCTGGGGTCGAATCTCGCCCTCCGATGGGACGGTGCGCACTGGACCTCGTTCTGATCGACCTGGGTGGGGTTCGGGATGAAGAGTCGATCGGCAAAAAGTGCCAATGAACGCACGGATCCGGAACGGATTGGTGAGTTTTCCCGCTCGGATCGGGACGATGTACCGACGTGGCCCGAAGCGCTCGTCTATCGGAGCATTTTCGCGGTTTGGCGTTGAGCGTTGACCCGGGGTCGCGTCCTAACCTCTGCGGCCGGTGGTTAACGCTCGACAATCGGGCGAGCCGCCCAGTCCGTCCGAGCCCTTGGCGGAATGTGTACAACAGTTGTCTACTTCGCGCCAAGCGCTCGGCTCGGGGTGTCCGTTACCCGCCGTCCCAAGGCGGACGACTCGGTTCTGGCACAGAGCCGTCACATTTGGCGGGAGCAACGACGGCAGCGAGGGGAGCGGAGCGGGCAGCGGCAGACCGGCGTTGCCCCAAAGTCCCTCATGCAGATCAGAGCCGCGCTCCGAACGACGAGTCACAGGGCTGTGGATGATCCGCCTGCGGCGGGATCGCTGCCCAGCGCGGCGGCAGTGCGGCAGTTCGTCGCGGTGCGTGGGCGGGCTGTGCGGCGGGCCGCTACTCAGGTGCGTACGAGACCACGGTGGGTCCGCGGTTCATCCAGCCACCGCGACCGCGACGCCACGCCGAGCGCAGCTGACCACCAGGATCGGCGGCCTCGTTCGCAGCCTCCGCGATCTCGGCAGCCAACAGGCAGGCGTCGGTGAGCGTGCTCGCCCGTATCAGTGCCCGAAGTTCCTCCGAAGAAGCGCTGACATCGCCCGCAGATATCGGCAACGTTCGTGGATCGGCTATGACCGCCTGACCGAACTCGGTCACATCCACCGCTGGATCCGCCCTAAACAGCGCCTCCCACAAGCCCTCATCCTCGGACACACAACAGAGTGTCCCAGACGCACCAGGGGCAACCTGCCGTCGCTGCTGCAACCTCGATCTAATGCTCGATAATCGGGCTTATGTCGACTACTTGGGAAAAATCGGCCCGTACCGCGGCCCGCCGGCATTGACTCAGGCTGGCGCGGTCACCGATCGCAATTCGTCCAGCGACTCGTCCATCAGGTGCCGGAACGCGGTCGGGTCTTCCTGCTGCACCCAGCGGGCGAATCCCACGTGAAAGACGGTCACGCCCGCCTGCGCGGCGAGGATCGCCGCGTTCGCTGAGACGCCCCGCTGCACGAGCGCGTCCGTGATCGTGGCGGCGAGGTTTTGCAGCTTGATCAGCTCGCGCTCATTGGAGCTCCGGGTTGGCCTCGACGATCCGAGCCCGGATCCGGGCGAACTCGTGACGCTCGGTGAACATCTCCGCGACCGGATCGAGCCCGGCCGTCACGAGCGCCAATGGGCTTGCCGTCGCCGGCGCGGCGGCGAGCCCCTCGAGCCAGCAGTGTTCGAGTTGCTGGCTGCCGCTGAACAGCACCTCTCGCTTGTCCGAGAAGTGGCGAAAGAACGTGCGCTTCGTGAGCCCGGCTCGCTCGGCGATTTCGGCGACGGTCGTCGCCTCATATCCCTGCTCGTCGAACAGTTCGATCGCCGCCCGGATCAGGCGGCCCTGGGCATCTGGTTTCCAGCGCGACATGCGCCCACAGCGTAGTTGATGACACCAGGTGACATATGCGTGCTATCTTGATGACACCAGGTGACATACACCACCGACAGGAGATTTCCAATGCGCGTATTCGTAACCGGCGCCTCAGGCCACATCGCCTCCGCCGTCATCCCCGAACTTCTCGACAACGGCCATGAGGTCGTCGGTCTGGCCCGGTCTGACGAGTCCGCTGAGGCCGTCGCCGCACTGGGCGCCGAGGTGCACCGCGGCGATCTCGATGACCTCGATGGTCTGAGGGCTGCAGCCGCTGAGTCCGACGGCGTGATCCACCTCGCCTTCAAGCACGAGGCGATGCTCACGGGCGACTTCATGAGCGCCGTCGACTCCGACATGGCCGCCCATCGCGCGATCGGCGAGGGCCTGATCGGCACCGACAAGCCCTTTGTGACCACCGGGGGCACGCTGATGCTGGCGATGGCAGGGATCACGGGCCGTCCAGGCACCGAGGACGACCAGTCGGACGCTGGTCCCCGGGTCGACGCCGCGAACTACACGATCAGTCTGGCGCAACAGGGCGTGCGCTCCGCCGTCATCCGGCTCGCGCCAATGGTCCACAGCGATCTCGACCATCACGGTTTCACGCACGCGCTGATCGGTTTTGCACGTGACAATGGCGTCGCGGCCTACACCGAGGACGGCAGCAACCGCTGGCCGGCGGCGAACACACATGACATCGGCGTGCTCTACCGCCTGGCGCTGGAGAAGGCCCCCGCCGGCTCGACCTTTCACGGCGTCGGTGACACGGGCCTCCCACGTCAAGGTGATCGCCGAGACGATCGCGGGCAAGCTCGGGGTCGGGACCAAGAGCATCACCACGGAGGAGGCGCCGCAGTACCTCGGCTTTCTCGCCGGCTTCGCCGGCCTGGACAACCCGACCTCGAACGACAAGACGCGCGAGGTGCTGGGTTGGGAGCCGACCCATCCGGGCTGGGTCGAGGACGTGGAGACGGGCAACTACTTCGACTGACCGCGCACCAGGTACCACTCGCCGGCCACGGCTCGTCGCCTGGTTCTCACCAGGCGACGGTCTGGCCGAGGCAGTCGACGTATTGGCCGGGTGCCATCGCAGCAGCAGCGTTCGGCGCTGTCGCGGTGGCAGGCGGCACAGCTGTCGGTACCGTTGGGCTGGTGCGGCGCGACGTGGCCATTCGGGGAGACACGATCAACCTCGGTCAGCTGCTGAAGCTGGAGGGCGTCATCGGCAGCGGAGCTGAAGTCAAGACGTTGCTCTCGACCGAGTCCGTCTCGGTCAATGGAGAACCGGAGGCTCGTCGCGGCCGGAAGCTGCACCTGGACGATGTCGTCCGCGTAGGCGAGCTCGAACTCCGCGTCATCGCTGCGTCTCCGTGAAGCGTGCGTTTGAGAGGCCGGCGTGGTGGGCCACCAGCGCTGTCCCGTACCGGTACTTCTGGCTGCTGCCGACGGCCGGAGCCGTGATCGGCTTCGCCGCGGCAAGCGCCCTCGGCATCCCGGTGTGGCTGGGCTTCCTCTGTGGTGAGGCTCCGGCGCTGGCGCTTGAGGCATGGTGGCGGCGCCGTGGCCCCCGTGTCGACGACGCGCCGTAGTCAGTGCCCGAGCGCGTTGGCGAGATGAACCACGGTCGACGTTATGTAGACCAGGCCGAGGAGGTGGCGAAACCAGTTGACGCCGTCGACGAGTTCCTCGTAAGCCCAGATGGTCATCGCCGCAAACGACACCGCCCGCGCATCCGCGTGTCCGGAGCCGTGTGTCATCGCCGCGACCTGGCCGGCGGCGAACGCTGCGATCAGCGGCACGTTCGGAAACTGCACGAGTGGAAAGTCACGCGGCCAGCCCAACCCCATGACTCGTCTGATGCCGATCGCGATGCGTCCCCGGTCCATGCCTGCGCACCGAGGCTAGACGAGCCGCAAGGTCGGCCGCCGAGGCCGGCGGTCAGTCGCCGGAGATCAAGGCGAGCTTTTCCTGGCGGCTCAGGCGCTTGATCCGCGCCTCCTCCCTCCGCGCCGCCTGCGCAGAATCCATCCGGGCGACGAAAGCGAGCGTGACCGGCAGCCGGGTGCGCGTGTACCGGCTGGCGCGACCAGCCTGGTGCTGGCGCACGCGCCGCTCGATATCGACTGTCCAGCCGCAGTAGAGCGACCCGTCGCCACAGCGCAGCAGGTACACCCATGCCTCGGCGGTCGCGGTGCCGTCTGTGGTCATCGCTCGACGCTATCGCCTGCGGCGGTACGTCAGGACGCTACCCCTCGCGGTACACGACGCCGAAGCCGCCGCGCGGGTAGTGCCAGCGGAGCGCCCGGGGGCCGCAACCGCGAGGCACGTGCCGCACTCCAGGCATGCGGCGTACTGGACGATGATCGACCCGTCCGGCGCCTCAGAGAAGACATGAGCCGGACACACCCGCACGAGCAGCTTTCCCGTTCCGGTCGACCGCGCGATCGCCTGGTCGACCTCGATGTGCGACTCCTCCTCGTCGAGCGCATAGCGATTCTGCGCCAGGCGCTCCGGGACCGTGCCTGGGTTCATCATCACACGGCCCTCAGTGCCGACAGGGCGTCGTGCGCGAGGTCTCGGAGCTTTACCGGTGAACGCCGGAGCACCCGGATGCTCGTCGGGAGCAGACGCCGGCGCGGCGATGTGTCGAGGTCGTAGATGTCGTGCAGCATGTCCGCGGCGAGCTGTCCGTAGGCGTTGTAGATGCGGTCGTTGGCGAGGAAGCCGGGCGTCTTGGTGAACGTCTTCATGTCGCGGCCGACAAAGCAGCGATCGAGCTCAGCCGGGTACCCGCTCAGGTCGTGACGCGCAGCATCTCCAGTGCCGAGGGCGGCATGGACAACTTGGCCGCTGCGATGCCTGACCCAGCCGCCAAGTCCATCCCCCTGACCGTGAACCCGGTGTTCAGAGTCAGACCAGCAGCGTCGCCGACGACGGCCAGGCCCGGCCGCGTGAGGTCGTGGACGATCGCGCTGCCGCCTTCTGCGATGAGGTGAGATCCGTACTCGACGAGCTCGCCGCCATCGAGGAACTGGGCGATCGCGGGATGGGACAGGAAACGATCGTGGATATCTGACGACGACGCGGTCGATCGGGAGAGCGCGTCCAAGACAACGACCACGCCGACGGATACCGATTCACGGTTCGTGTACAGAAAGCCGCCGCCGCCGAGCCCGCCGGTGCAGTCACCGACCACCGCATAGGCGACCCCCTCGTCACTGGTGAGATTGAACCGTTGCTCGATCACCTCCCGAGGGAGCGCAATCACCGACTTCATGCCGAGCGCGAGGTGGCGCGCGGGCTCCTGGCTGCGGATCCCGGCGTTGCGGCAGAGGAACGAGTTGACCCCGTCAGCAGCGATGACGACGTGCGCGCGGAGCTCATCATCGCCCGCCCGGATGCCCACGATGCGCTCGCCTTCTGTGAGCAGTGACTCGACGAGCACGCCCGACATGACCGCGGCGCCGGCTTGTTCGCACTGCTCCGCGAGCCAGGGGTCGAGCCGAGCGCGCAGCACCGAGACCGCATTCGCCGGGTCCGCGAGGCGCTCGTCGCGGTAGTCGATAGTCACCTGCGATCCCGCGTTGAGAAAGCTCAGGCAGTTGCGAGTGATCGTCCGCTCTACCGGTGCCTGGCGGACGAAGTCCGGCCAGACCTGTTCCATCACGCGGCAGTACAGGACGCCTCCGGACAGGTTCTTGGCGCCCGGCTGCGGGCCACGCTCGACGACGAGAACCTCATGTCCGGCCCGGGCAAGCTGGTACGCGGTGACGCAGCCGGCAATTCCGGCCCCGACCACGATCACGTCGAAATCGACGGCGGAGGTGCCTGGGGGCGCTGTCATCTCGGTCTCTGGCGTTGGCTGGCGAACTGGGGGTGGAGTTGTCCCTCCACCCCCGTCCGGCCGCGTCAGGCGAGCACGCCCTCCTTGATCTGTTCCGCGATGTCGTCGGCGGCAAGCCAGCCCGATGTCAACGAGAAGCCGTTGGCCGACCCCGGGATCGGCAGGCTGTAGCTCTCACCCCAGAGTCCGCCGGCATCACAGCCAACGACGTAGAGGCCGGGGATCGGCTGTTCATTCTGATCGACCGCGCGCCAGTGGTCGTCGGTCTTCATCGCTCCCATGCTGATCATGATTCCGGTCTCCATCTTGACCGCATAGAACGGTCCCTCGGCCACCGGGATGAGGTACTTCGGCGGCTTGTGGAACTTGCCGTCCAAGCCCGCCTGGCAGTAGCCGTTGTACTCTCGGACCTCGGCCTCGAGGACGGCCGGGTCGACGCCGATCTTCCCGGCGAGCTCTTCGATCGTCGCCGCGCCGAATACGTTCGTCCGGCTTCCATCCGCAGCGTCCGCCTCAATCTCAGCCGGGAGCCCTGGGAGCTTCGCGTAGTTGTTGATGTAGATGCCGAGGCCGACGTCGTTGCCGACCTCAGCGAGCTTGGTGATCTGCTCCTGGCCGAGAATCGCCCAGTACATCGCGTCCGGGAGGCCGGCGACGATGTCGCCCGCGTGGCCGAAGTTCAGACCCGCGACCTCGTCAGTGAATCGCCGGCCGAACTTGTCGACCCAGAGGTAAGGCTGGAAGCCGGCGCAGTTCGTCTCGCTGACGATCGCCTTATCACGCATGAACGGGAACAGGAGCAGCGTGCCGATGTTGCGATTCGTCACGGCACCGACCTCGAGGAGCATGTTGATGCCGTCCCCGCTGTTCCCCGGGCCGCCGACATTGATCATCTTCGAGCCGACGTTGTACTTGCTGTATTTGTCGAGCATCTCGGGGCTGGCCGCGTAGCCGCCGGTGGCGACGACGATGGCCTTGGCGCCGAGCCTGACCTCATTTCCCTCGGAATCCGTTGCGACGATGCCCGCGACCCGTCCGTCCTTCATGAGGATCTGCTTCGCCGGAGTCCCCAGGAAGATGTCCACGCCGCGGCGGCGGGCCTCGGCTTCCTGGAGCTCGATCACGTGGGCGATCTCGCCTTCCGGCAGATGCCACGTGCGCAGCTCGCCCGGCTGGTCGGGCGCTGTGATCTGGACGTCGTCATACACGACGCCGAGTTCCTCCCTGAGCTTGACGATGCTCGTCGCCGCGTTCTCGACGAAGCGTGAGACGATCGCCGGGTCGGCGCGCCAGTGCGAATAGTCGAGGTAGCGGTCGTACGCCTCGACCTTGCCGACGTGGATGCCACGCTTCTTCTGCTCGTCGGATTCGAAGGCCGCGTGGCCCTCGGCGAACGCGGAGCTGCCGCCTGTGCGGGGCTCCTTCTCGATCAGGGCGCACGTCAGACCATCCTGGGCAGCCTGGAGAGCTGCCGACAGTCCGGAAATACCGCCGCCGATCACAACGACGTCATATTCGCCATCGAATCGATCAGCCATGACTGTTCTCCTTTTCAACTCTTGGATTGGTCCTCGCCCAGTGCCGCTTGGAGCGCAGGGATCACCTCGTAGAGGTCGCCCACGATCCCGTAGTCGGCACGGTGGAAGATGCGGGCCTCGGCATCGGCGTTCACCGCCACGACAACCCTTGCGTCCCGCACCCCGTCCAGGTGCTGGGGCGCCCCCGAGATGCCGACCGCTAAGTAGAGCTTTGGCGATATGTGCTGGCCGGATCGGCCGACGTACCGCTCCTTGGCCACCCAGCCGAAGTCGTCGGCGATCGGCATCGAGCACGCGATCTCTGCTCCGAGCGTGGCGGCAAGCGTCTGCACCAGCGCCAGGTCGGGCTTCGCCTTGAGCCCTCGTCCCACGGCCACGACACGTTCGGCGCTGGTCACGCCGTCGTTCGCCCCACTCACCGGTTGCGTGCTGTCGATCCGGAGGTCGATCGGACTGTCGGCCCCCAACGTCTCGATCGGTGCTTCGTGCGGCGCCGGCGGTGTGGGAACGTCGTCTCCGCCGAACAGCCCGGCAACCGCGTCGCGGGCCGCGACGGTCTCGAGCACGCGCCCACCCAGGTCGGTCCGTTCTACGACGAGGGTGTTGCCCTCCAACGACATGCAGAGGATCCCTGAGATCACGACCGCATCGAGCGCAGCGGCCGCGGCGCCGAGCAGCGCGCGACCCGGGGGGGTCGCCGCCGCGAGCACCACGCGCGGGTCGGCGGCCGAGATCGCCGACCGAAGCGCAGAGACATACGCCTCCGCCGGAATGTCCGCGGCTGCCTCGATCCAGGCCACGGCGTCCGGTCCCGCGCCGGCGGCGGTCTCGGCGAGCGATCGCGGACCGATCGCCAGCACGGTGACGCGTCCGTCGATGCCGCGAACCGCCGACACCATCGCGCCGAGCCGCCGCGGATCGGTCGCTATCACCCAGCCTTCACCGGTCATCGCGGGGGTCCTCGCTCGAGCATTGCCACGCCTCGCTCACAGCACACCGTCCGCGTGGAGCGCGTCGACGAGCTGGCGGGCCGTGGTCTCCGGACCGCCCTCGAAGATGTGAGCCGATCCGACCTCGGGGGCGCGGGTGGCCCGGGACTCCAGCCGATCGAGCTGCCCGGTTGCGAGGTCGGCCAGCGAGACGGGGGTGACCGGACGCTTGCGCGCCGCCAGGATCTCCTTCATTCCCGGAGCCTGCTTCTCCGCGGACGCGGCCGAGATCCCGAGCACGGCCGGAACGCCCAGGCTGATCGTCTGGTCGCGGCCGTCGAGTCGGCGGGTGGCGATCAGTCGATCGTCGGTGAACGTCGCGGTCGACGCGCCGAGTAGCACCGGCCAGCCGAGGACGCCCGCGAGCACGGCCGGGACCGCCGGGTAGGCCTCGGCGTCGCCGATCACGACCACGTCGACCTCGCCGATCCACCGGATCGCCGCCGCGAGCACGTCGGCCGTCGCCGCGTTGTCCGCGAGGCTCGGCACGTCCGCGACCGAGACGGTCTGCTCGAGTCCGCGGGCAAGCGCCCAGCTGGGGTCTCCATCACCGATCGTCAGGCCGACCACGCCGCCGCCGGAAGCGCTCGCGACCGCGAGGCCGACGGCGACCACGGCTGGATCATCCTCGCCGGCTGCCATCTTGGCGCCACGCCAGTCGACGGACCCGTCACCGCGGACGGCGGCATCCTCCGGATCCCTCGCCCACTTGTAGACGACCACGATCTTCATCTGCGCGTCGCCTGGTGTTGGGGTGGGTTGATCATCGGAACCCGCTGAGGGTCGTTCCGAAGTTGACGCCCTCGGGTCAAGACGATCGTCTCACCGAGCAGAGCGCAATCCATCCAGAGAACCCCGCCCGTGCGCGTCGGGGGTATGTCGGATCTCGACCTCGCGTCAGGCTCTCCCCACGGCTACCATTTGCCGTGATGTTTCACGGTGAACGCGTGTGTTCGTGGTGGCTGCGCTCCTAGCGCGGCCTCGCTGAGTTCTGTCAACGGGCTGCTCCTGAGCGGCCCGTGGTTTGTCACACACGCGGATTTGCGCTCGGAGGAGCCCCTCCAAAGGAGACAAGCGCATGTCCCAGACCCAGATCGAAGATCGCAGTACGAGAGCGTTGCTCTCCGACGCTGAGGAGCGCTCGGCGCAGCTGGAAGCCGGCTTCCTCCGCGACCCAGCGCAGTTCCGCGTGCTCACCGGAGATCGACCGACCGGTCCACTGCATCTCGGCCACTACTTCGGGACGCTGCTCAACCGGGTGCGGCTTCAGGACCTCGGCGTTGAGACGATCGTGCTCGTCGCGGATTACCAGACGATCACCGATCGTGACAGCCCCGCCTCGCTGGCCAACGATGTCGAGGAGTTGGTTGCCGATTACCTGGCGGTCGGCATCGAGCCTGGGCGCACGACGATCTTCGCTCACTCTCAGGTCCCAGAGCTCAACCAGCTCACGCTTCCGTTTCTGAGCCTCGTGAGCGTGCCTGAACTCGCGCGCAATCCCACGGTCAAGGACGAGCTCGCGGCATCGGGCCTGCAAGCGGCCTCCGGGTTGCTGTTCACCTATCCCGTCCACCAGGCCGCGGACATCCTGTTCTGTCATGGGAACGTCGTTCCGGTCGGCAAGGACCAACTCCCCCACCTCGAGATGACGCGGGTGATCGCCCGGCGCTTCAACCAGCGCTACAGCCCACTCGAGCCGTTCTTCCCGGTGCCGGATGCACTGCTCTCAGAGGCGCCTCTGCTGCTCGGGACCGACGGCCAGAAGATGAGCAAGAGCCGCGGCAACGCGATCGCGATCGGCGCCAGCGAGGACGAAACCGTCCGGCGGATCCGGGGAGCCAGGACCGATTCGCAGCGACGGATCACCTATGACCCGATCAACCGGCCGGAGGTGTCCAACCTCGTGCTGCTGGCGGCGCTCTGTCTCGAGCGCGACCCGAGCGAGCTCGCCGAGGAGATCGGCGACGGAGGTGCGGCCGGGCTCAAGCGCGTCCTCGTCGAGGCGATCAACGAACGCCTTCGTCCCGTGCGGGCCCGGCGCTCGGCCCTGATCGCGGACCGCGGCTACCTGCGAGACGTGCTCAGAGCCGGCACCGAGACATCGCGGGCGATCGCCACCGACACCCTGGACAGCGTCCGTCGTCTCATGCACACGACCTACTGAATCAGCGCGGCGAGAGCACGATCACCGGGATCAGGCGATCCGTGCCCTTCTGGTACTCGGCGAACTGGGGAATGCGCTCGGCCTGTGTGTTGTAGAGGCGATCGCGTTCTTCGCCGGTCGCCTCACTGGCCACGACGTCGATCGTGTCCGTGCCGAGCTCGATCGAGACATTGGGGTGCGCTTTGAGGTTGTGGTACCAGTCGGGATTGGTGGGTGCGCCGGCCTTGGAGGCGAAGATGACGTAGCGCCCGTCGTCGGCGAGGTACCCGAGCGGATTGATGCGGGCCTTGCCGGACTTCGCACCGGTGTGATGAAGGAGGAGCAATGACGTGCCCTCGAACATGCCGCCGACGCGCCCCTCGTTCGCGCGGAACTCCTCGATGATCTGGGCGTTGAAGTCGGCGGGCGACGTGGACATCGGTGCTCCCTCGGCAGTGGATGGGCGGGACGTTTGAGCGCTCACCCATTCTACGAACCCGCGTCCGCGTCGCCCGCTGTCTCACCAGGTCCCGTCGAGGACCGCGTCCTTGTGTGGCGTGCCGCAGGTAATCACCGGGTCGGCGTCGACGGGGTCGTCGTCCTGCTGGGCAGCGAATCCGTGAGCGGCATCGAGTTCCTTCACCGACCGCACCTTGCCGAGGGCATCCGCCGGAGCGATATCGCCCTTGTCCTCGTCATAGAGGTCAAACCAGGGCAGTCCGCTCTCGGCGTAGCTGCGGGCCGAGACGGGCGTTTCGGGCGGCGGCTCGCCAGTGATCTCGCGCCACATCTGCGAGTTGACGATGTGCACGTAGACCCGACCGAAACGCTGCTCGTCCCAGCATTCAACTCCGTGTCGGTCGGGGTAGATCTGTTGGCGCATCCGTCCGCCCGCTGCCAACCCCATTTCGGCGCCGGCGGAGCGGGTGGCCATGCGGCTGGCCATCTGGGGCGCGGCCGGCACAGGCGGCGACCCCGGCGACGGGCACGGGGGTCCGGCCGCCGCGAACGCTCCGTACATCTCGCCGTCGGAGCGGCACAGACGGACGTCGGGTGGCGGCGGCGCCTCGGGGAACCTTCCCGGGTGCGGTTCGAAGCTGACGATCTGCAGCCCGCCGAAGCGCTCCTCACCGGTCACCTGTCCCTCGACCGTGTATCCCATGCCGAGCGGCATGGCAACGAACTGGCGGATGACGCCGCGCCCCGCGTTGATCCCGTCGAGCCACGGCTGATCCGGAACAACCATGTAGTCCTGGTCCTCGCCGCGCGCGTCCTGGAGCCGCTGGTGCCAGGGCCTTCCGGAGAGCGCATTGACCTTGCCGACGGCAACCTTGACGGCGGAGGGCTTCCAATGGGCACCGGCGAAGCTCAGCCACATCGCCTCCCGCTGGTACATCGGCAGGAACACGCCGCCGTGCTCGCGCCAGTTCTCGGGCACTCGCTCGCGGTAGTCGGCGACGCGGCGCAGCGGGAACGTTCCCAGGCCGGGCGGCAGCGGATACGCACCGCCGTCATCTGGGATCCGGAGGGTGCGCATGAACCGAACCGAGAACCGCTCCCCGATCGCGATGTGGTCGGTATGGGTCGTGGTGGTGACTTGAACTGGCATCGGGAGATCCCTTCGTTGTATCCTGTCGGGATACACTACATATTGCTGTCAGTTCTGGCAAGTCGAACGCAAGGTATCCCTGATACGGCATGATGTATCCATGAGCCAGGACTCGGTCGGCGAGCTCTCGGAGGCGCTCAGGTGGCTGCGCGAGCGGATCGGGATCTCCCGGGAGCAACTCGCGGCCGCCTCGGGGGTCTCGGCGGTGCACATCAAGTTCGTCGAGCGCGGAAAGCGCAACCCGAGCGAGGCGGTCATCCAGCGGCTGTTGCCCGCACTGCGGGTGACCCGCGACGATCTCGACGGGCTCCTCAGCCTGCGTCCCTGGGCGAGGAACACTGCCTCCGGCGAACCCGCGACGCTCTCGACCTACGCCGCTGGTGTGCCACTCGCCGTCGCGGAGGGATCCGAATTCGACGCACCCCCGGCTCCGTACGCGGGATCCACGCCGGCTGCGCCACCCGTTCCGCCGATGGCGGCGCCCGCCATCCCAGTGAGCGCGGTGCCGAGAGCGAGCACGCAGTCACTGCGGCTCGGCGCACACCGCGCCTCCGCGCCACCGCCGGCCAATGAGTCCCGAGGAGCGCCGACCCCGACGCTCGACGCGGAGCTGCTCGAGCTGCGTGAGCGCTATGTGCACCTCCCCCGCTCCCGTCAAAAGATGGTGCTGGGCTGGCTCCGCGCGCTCGACGATCGCTGAGCGCCCCGGACGGCGTATTCGAGCGCGGCGACGACCGCGGGATCGAAATCGGTCCCGGCGCCGCGTCGGAGCTCAGCCAACGCCGCCGCGCGGTCGCGAGCCGGCCGGTACGGGCGGTGAGAGGTGATGGCCACGAACGCGTCCGCGACGTGGAGGATCCGCGCCGCCAGCGGGATGTCATCGCCGCGCAGACCGTCGGGGTAACCGCATCCGTCGACACGCTCGTGGCTCCAACGGACCAGGCGCGCGCTGCGCTGGAGCGGAGGTGCCGCGGCGAGGATTCGCTCACCGATGACCGGGTGCTCGCGGATCATCGTCCACTCGCTCTCGCCGAGGGGACCGGGCTTCTCGAGAATGGAGTCCGGGATTGCCATCTTGCCGAGATCGTGGAGCGTTGCCGCGTGCTCGAGCGCCTCGAGCTCACGCCCCGCCAACCCGAGACGGGCGCCGACGTCGCAGGCGAGTTCGGAGACCAAGCGTCCTCCCGTTGCGACGCCCGGGGCGTGTTCGGCGAGTACCGCCGCTAGGACGCTCGCCAGCTGAGCGGCGGCTGCCACTCGGCCTCGCATCGCCTTGTTGCCGTACATGCGTGCGTCGGCGAGCGCCAGGGCCTCGCTCGGGTCGCCGGTCTCGTCGGGGAACAGCGCGACCCCGTAGGCGGCGTCGATCGCGAACCCGTCACCTCGCATCGAGAACGCCCGAGACCAGGTTGCGGCCAGCCCCTCACCTTCATCGACGAGGCACGGAGCCAGGACACAGAACTCGTCCCCGCCCATCCGATAGGCGCGTCCGGGCGCGCCGATTGCGGTCCGCAGCGAGGCCCCGATCTGGGCCAACAGCGCGTCGCCCGCCCCATGGCCGAAGGAGTCGTTGTAGCTCTTGAACCCGTTGAGGTCGAAGAGCGCGACGGCGTGCTTCCTGCCGGTCTGTGATCCGGCGGCGATGTCAGCCAGATCGAGCTTGAGCTGGCGGCGGTTCGCGAGGCCGGTCAGCGGATCAACGAGCGCCTCGGCGCGGCTGTCGCTGAGCAGAGCGCGGTTCTCGGCCAACGCCAGCGCCATCCGTGCGAGCACGAGCATCAGCGAAGCCGCCGCGAGCCCAAGACCGGCGGGTGTCAGATGCACGGCGATCCCGAGGACGAGGACGGCGAGGGCGACGAGACCGAAGGCGACCGGGGCGAACAGGCCTGAGTCGCGCTCCGGGAGTCGAATCACGGGCCGACGGTCGACGTAGGCGGCCAGCGCGATGCCGACGCCGCCGGTCAGGACGAGTGCATCAGCGATGTTGCCCAGGGTGCCGCCGACGTTGAAGAGGTAGAGGACGTCGGCCGCCTCCCAGGCGACGATCGCGATCGCCAGTACGCACAGCGTCCGGTCAAGGCGCCACCCGCACAACGCCACCGCGCTGACGACGGCCCCGAACAGGACGAGATCACCGATCGGATAGGCGAGCGTCGTGGCCGCGGTCCAGAACGGTGAGCCGGAAGCGTTAGAGACGGCCTCTGGGACCGTCGCGCACGCGAGCACGGCCGCGGCCGCGAGGCCGCTGATGAGACCGTCGAGCCGGGTTGCGCGGAGCCCGAGGGTGCCGCGACCGCGCACGAGCATCAGCAGCGCCGCGTAGGCGCACGGATAGAACGCCAGCCAGAACACGTCGGAGACCGACGGCGTTGGCACGGTGGAGAGATCGGTGGCGCTCGAGTAGATGACGTCGCCGATGGCATGCGCGAGGAGGCCCGCGCCGAACACGCCCCACAGGAGAGTCCGTCGCGCCTGGGCGAGACACGCCACCGCGGCAACGAACATTAGGCCGGTGTAAACCCATCGGCTGAAGACCGAGTCGAGCGCCGAACCACCGAACCCGAGGACCGCGTGAAGCCAGTACACCGCCAACGCTGCGATGGCGATCGCCAGCGGCCAGCCTGACCGCGAACGGCCTCTGGCAGGCAAACCCTGGGGAAGGACAGGGGTCATGACAACGACCACCCCATACCCCAGTAGACGGTCGGGCGGTGCTGATCTGAAACCGGGTCAGACGCGTTGTGCGAGCGCGCCGTACATGGCGCTGAACTGCCCGAAGCGCAGCGCGAACGCCGGGTCGGTTCCGGTGAGCTTCGCGAGCCGCGTGATGCGAGCCGAAGAGTCCTCGCCCCAGTTGTTGTAGAGGGCGGCGGTCGCGACGTCGAACTCGCGCGGACCGGCGATCCCGAGGGGGTCGATGACGACGCTGGCGCCGCGGTGGCGCAGGACGTTCGCCGGCTGCAGGTCGCCGTGGAGGATGACCGTCGGACGCCCTTCTCCCGCTCTCAGGAGCTCGCGACCGAGCGAATGCAGCGATGGGACCTGCGCCACCCCGGAATGGATGCTCGTCCGCCAGTCTCCGAGGCCCGGGCCGGCGCGCTTGGCCGACCGGTGGAGCGCGTTCAGCAGCATCCCGAGCTGGGACGGCGCGAGCCGCTCAGACGACCCCGGACGCGCGCGCTCGAGTAGCAACGCGCCCGAGCACTGATCGAGCACCCGGATCGCCGGGCCGCCCGCCCAGGCGAGCAGCGCGCTCGCCTCGGCGCGCAGCCGGTCGTGGTTGGCGCACAGCTTGAGCACCGCCTCGCCGCCGGTCTCCGTGCGACAGCCGACGACGATCCCCCATGCGCCGCCTCGGACGCTGTCGTCGTCGACCGACAGATGCCATTCGTCACAAAGATCGTCGACGATCTCCGGCACGTGCGAGAGCCACTCCTCGCTCGCCCCCACCGGTCGAATCTCCCGCGGGACGATCACGACCGCACACACAGGTCTTGGGTCCCCAACCGGACGTCCACGTTGCCTCCACGCGTCAGCTCACAAACGTTTGCGTTCCAGTGTCACGCGCTGCCTGGACACCGTCTATGTCCATATGTACAACCGGCCCTGGCCGAATGTCGATGTGGGCCTCCGGCGAGCCGCTCCCGGCGTAGTCTCCTGGTATGAGCTCCAAAGCTGACCGTCAGCGCAAACGCCAGCGCGCGCTGCGCATCCTGGCCGCGGCCGTCGTCGTCGAGGCCGGTGGACTGTGGCTGCGCACGGGCCGACTCGGCGGCAACCTCGTGGTCCGTTGCCGGGACGGACATCTGTTCACCACGCTCTGGCTTCCCGCCATCTCGGTGAAGGCGATCCGCCTCGGGCCGTGGCGGGTCCAGCGGTGCCCGGTCGGCGCGCACTGGACGCTGATCACCCCCGTGCGCGAGTCCGAGCTCAGCTCCGAGGAACTCGCGAGCGCCCGTGAGCACCGCGACGGGCCTCTCCCGTAGGTCACAGATCTGACCGCTGCACGGCTTCACCCGACCGTCGCGCGTGTCGATCACACCAATTAGGCTCATGCGCGCTGTGGTTCAACGTCTCCGTCGTCTCTGCGTGTGCGGCACAGCCGTGTTCGCGGCCTCGCTCGCGCCGGCCGGCGTCAGCGCGGCGACGAACTTCAGCGCGCCGACCGGTGGTGCGGGTCTCGGCGGCCTCGCGCCGAAGAGCACCAAGCGGCCTAACGTCCCGCCCCCGCCGAGCAAGAAGGACCACGGCACGTGGCTCGGAAGCGTCGAGATCACCGAGTACTGGCCGGCCCCGGAGAGCTGGTTCCGCGGTGCGCTCGTCCGGACACCGGGTCTGTCGAGCCGCCACCGCATTGACTGGCTGTACTCGGCCGAGGGTCTCTCGATGGAGGGTGAGGGCGTCGGACTCGACGGGCGGATGTACCACATCGATGCGCTCGGCAGCGGCGGCTGGGTGACCGTCGGCGGTGTCGGGACCGATGCCTCGAGCGGATGGTCGGCGGGCGCTCCGTACTGGCGCGCCGGCGGCTACTGGCGCAACCGCTCCGGCGGCGTCACCTTCCCGCTCCAGGCCGGCGGCTGGTCGGCGGGTAAGGGGCGCAAGTACGTGTCGCTGCCCGGCGTGAGTTTCGCGGCCGGCGGCGCGACGGCGCTGCGCTACTACCAGTCGATCGCCGTCGATCCGAACGTCATTCCGCTCGGCAGCCGGGTGTACGTGCCGGCCTACCGACACGACGGTCACGGCGGCTGGTTCGTCGCCCAGGACACCGGCGGCGCGATCAACGGCCACCACATCGACGTCTACCGCTCACCGCCGGCGAGTCCGAACAGCGGCGGTCAGTTCATGACCGGGCAGCGGATCTACGTGATCCGCCCACGCAAGGGCTAAAGCAGATCCCCGCGCACTAGACTGCACGCCTATGGCGAAGCAGCAGCGGGTCATGCGGGTCGAGCAGCGTAGTCAGCTCGCCGCGATGCAGCAGATGGAAAGTCGCTCCGACGAGGAGCTCGAGGCGGAAACCAAGTTCAAGGCCGCTGCCCAGGCGATTCTCGGTGCGCGCGCGGCGGAACGGTATGACGCCAAGGCCGCGCGGGCGCATTTCCAGCGCGCGCTCGCCGCGGCGCGTCCGCAGGAGCGGTTGCAACTGCGCCGGATGGCCGATGCGTCGCTCGCACTCGCCGAACGCCGTGCCGACGATCTCAAGCGCGCGACCGAGCGACTCGGCGTGGAAGCCCCGAGCTCGCGCCAGCTCCGCGGTCTGAAGCTGATGGGTCTCGTCGCGCCGCCGAAGAGTGCCGGTCTGCTGCTGCGGATCCGCGGCATCCTGATCATCGTCGTTGCGGTCATCGCGATCCTCGCGCTCGGGTTCGGGATCGTGAACCTGATCGCGCTGCCGTTCGGTGGCGTCTCGACCGACCTCGGCATCTTCTACGGGATCCTGCTCGTCGCGATCGTGCTCGGCGGGCTCGCCTACTTCGGGCGACGTCGACAGAAACGCGCCCAGGCCGAACGGGCCGAACAGGTCGCCGCACGCTCGCGCTGAGAGGCCGAGTTCTCCGTGTGCGGTCGCTACACGCTGACCTCGCCCAACCCAGCCGAGGTCCGGGCGCGGTTCAACATCGCCGAATCGGTCGAGGTCCGGCAGCGATACAACGTCGCGCCGGGCGATGATGTTCTCGCCGTGACGACTGACAAGGCCGGTGCACCTCGCGGTGAGCTGTTGCGCTGGGGTCTCGTTCCCGCGTGGGCCAAGGACCCGAACACCGGGCTGAAGATGATCAACGCCCGGGTCGAGACGGCGGCCGAGAAACCCGCGTACCGCCGCGCCTTCGAGCGATATCGATGCCTCATTCCAGCCGATGGGTTCTACGAATGGCAGCCGATCTCCGGTGCGCCGAAACAGCCGTTTCACATCACGCGTGCCGACGGATCACCGTTTGCGTTCGCGGGTCTGTGGTCGATCTGGCACGCGCCCGACGGCAACACGCTGCGGACGTGCACGATCCTCACGACGGCGGCGAATTCCGCGATCCGCTCGCTGCATGACCGAATGCCGATCATCCTCGCAGCGGATGCCGAACCCGCGTGGCTGGATGCCGCGACGCCACCGAGTGAGCTCGGCGAGATCCTGGCCGGTCTGTCCCCGTCGCAGACCGCGCTCCGGGCCGTCGGCACGGCGGTCAACGATGCCCGCTACGACGGTCCCGAGTGCCTCGCGCCGGCGCCCGAGCCGGCGCAGACCGCCCTGTTCTGAATCGAGTTCATCTCATGTCTCTCTCCCGCCTGCTCAACGCCTACGACCATGTCGTGCTCGATCTCGACGGCTGCGTCTGGATCAGCGACGAGCTCACCCGACACGCCGCCGAAGCGATCAGCGAGCTCCGCGCGGCCCACAAGACGCTCGCGTTCGTCACCAACGACGCCCAGCACTCGCCGGAGGAGTACGTGCGCAAACTCTGGTCGCTCGGGATTCAAGCGTCGCTCGAGGAGATCGTCACCGTGGGCGCCGCGATTCAGTACGTGCTCGCCGAGCGAAGAGCGGGCGCCGGCGTCTACGTGATCGGCTCACCCGCGATCTTCCGTCACGTCAGCGAATCCGGACAGCGGATCCTCAACGGCACTCCGCAGGAGTCCGAAGCCGAGATCGTCGTCGTCGCCGGTCACGACGATGTTCAGTTCTCCGACCTCGATCCGGCGATCCGCTCGGTCCTCGGGGGCGCCCAAATGATCGGCGCCGGGCGCGATCGCACGTATCCGACGGCGGCCGGGATCGCACCCGGAACCGGCGCGCTGATCGCCGCCCTCGAGTACGCCACTGAGCGCACCGCCATGATCGCCGGCAAGCCCGATCCGCAGATCTTCAGCACCGCGCTCGACCGCCTCGGCCCCGGGCGGACGCTCGTGATCGGCGATCGACTCGACGCCGATCTCGGCGGGGCGGCCGCCGCCGGGCTTGATGGCGCGATCGTGCTCACCGGCGTCACGAGCGCCGAGGCCGCCGCCGCGGCCGAACATCCGGCGCCGGTCGCGGTCGCCGCCGATCTCTACGCCCTCGTCACGGACCGCTGATGCTGGCGCTGATCGTCAATCCGCAGGCCGGCGGTGGGCGGGCCGCGGACGCGCTCGAGGAGGTGCGGGCCGCGCTCACCGACCTGGGGCTCGAGCATCACGTCGAGTTCACGCGCGGACTCGAGCACGCGCAGGAGCTCGGGCGCGGCGCGGCCGAGCGCGGCGAGCTCGCGGTCGCGTTCGGCGGAGACGGCCTGATCGGGGCGGTGGCCGACTCGATCAAACACACCCAGGGCGTGCTCGGCGTCCTGCCGGGCGGCCGGGGCAACGATTTCGCTCGCGTGCTCGGGATTCCGCTCGAGCCCGTCCCCGCCTGCTCGGTGCTCCGCGACGGGAAGGTCCGCGCGCTTGACATCGGGCAGATCGGCGAGAAGACGTTCATCGGGATCGCGAGCTGCGGATTTGATTCCGTCGCGAACCGCATCGCCAACGAGACCCGGATCGTCCACGGCAACCTGGTCTACGCCTATGGTGCGCTCCGCGCGCTCGCCGGCTGGAAGCGCGCGCACTTCACCGTGACCCTCGACGACGGCGCGCGACGTGAGTTCACCGGCTACACCGTCGCCGTCGCCAACTCCGGCGCCTACGGTGGCGGGATGATGATGGCGCCCGACGCATCCCTCCAAGACGGCCTGTTCGACATCGTGCTCGTCGCCCACGCCAACAAGTTCCGGTTTCTCCGGCTGCTGCCGACGGTGTTCAAGGGCGAGCACGTCAAGCTGCCGAACGTCGATGTGATCCGCGCGCGCGAGGTTGAGATCAGCGCCGATCGCCCGTTCACGATGTACGCCGACGGCGATCCCATCGCCGAGCTGCCGGTGACGGTCAGCGCGCTGCCCGCGGCAGTGCGCGTGATGGTGCCGCAGTGAGCGGACTCACGGTGAAGATCGCCGCCGCCCGTGCGGTCGGCGAACTCGCCCGGCGCGCCGGACGCGGGGGCGGGACGAGTCTCCCCGGCAAGGTCCTGATGCGGCTCGAACCGGATGCGATCACCGAACTCGCGGGTCGGCTCCCGCAGGGCTCGGCGGTCATCTCCGCGACGAACGGCAAGACGACGACGGCCGCGATGGCGGCGGCGATCCTGGAGCGGGCCGGGATCCGGCTCGTCCACAACCGCGCCGGCGCCAACATGGCCGGCGGCGTCGCCTCGACGCTGCTCTCCGCGAGCCGCTCGGGACGCCGGATCGACGGCGAGCTGGGGCTGTTCGAACTCGATGAGTTCTGGGTCGATCGGGTGACCCCTCAGCTGCGCCCACGCGCGCTGCTGCTCAGCAACCTGTTCCGCGATCAGCTCGACCGATACGGAGAGCTTGAGACGATCGCCGACCGGTGGGCGATCGTCGTGGCGACGCTCCCGCCCGACGTGCGGCTCGTGCTCAACGCCGACGATCCGCTGATCGCCGACCTCGGCCGCGAACGCAGCGGGGCGCTGTACTTCGGCGTCGAGGACGACTCGGTGGCGCTCGCCGAGATGCAGCACGCCTCCGACTCCAAGCACTGCCGCCGCTGCGGCGCCGCCTACGTGTATGAGACGGTCTACCTGGGACATCTGGGCCACTACCGGTGCCCGTCGTGCGGGCAGCAGCGGCCGGTCCCGTCGATCGCCGCCGAGCGGATCGAGCTGCGCGGGACCCGCGCCGCCGCCTTCCGGCTCCGCACGCCGGAGGGCACCCGCGATGTCGAGCTGCCGCTCCCAGGGCTGTACAACGTCTACAACGCGCTCGGCGCCGCCACCCTGTGCCTCAGCCTCGGGATCGCGCTCGACGATGTCGTCGCCGGCCTGGAGGCGGTGACCGCGGCGTTTGGCCGCGCCGAGGTCGTGCGGATTGGCGACACCGAGGCCTCGATCCTGCTCGTCAAGAACCCCGCGGGCGCGAACGAGATCCTCCGCACGCTCGCACTCGAGTCCGGTGACCTCGATGTGCTGGCGATTCTCAACGACCGGACCGCGGACGGGCACGACGTCTCGTGGGTGTGGGACGCAGACTTCGAGGTGCTCGCGGGGCGCGTCCGCCACGTGACGTGCGCCGGCACCCGGGCGGCTGAGCTCGCGCTGCGCTTCAAGTACGCCGGGGTGCCGGAGGACCGCCTCGTCGTGATCCCGTCGCTCGCCGCGGCGCTGGACGCGGCGGTCACCGACACCGCCGACGGCCGGCTGTTCGTGCTCCCGACCTATACCGCGCTGCTCGAGCTGCGTGAGGAGCTCGCGGCGCGCGGGCACGTCGCCCAGTTCTGGCAGCGGCGCGATCCGACACCGGCATGAACGTCATCTGGCACGACCTGGAATGCGGGAGCTACGCCGAGGATCTCCCGCTGTGGCGCTCGCTCGCCGGCGAGTACGGGGATCCCGTGCTCGACGTCGGCGCGGGCACCGGCCGGGTCACGCTCGAGCTCGCTCGCGCCGGCTACCGGGTGACCGCGCTCGACCTCGACGCCGAGCTGCTGGCCACGCTCACCGACCGCGCCGGCGGCCTGAAGGTCGACGCCGTACGGGCGGATGCCCGCACGTTCGATCTTCACGACCGGCGGTTTCCGCTCTGCATCGTGCCGATGCAGACGATCCAGCTCCTCGGTGGCCGTGACGGGAGGATCGCCTTTCTCGGTCGGGCGGCGGCGCATCTCGCCCCCGGCGGGCGTCTGGCGATCGCCATCTCCGAGCAACTCGAGCCGTTCGAGGTCCTCGACGGCATCCCCGGCCCGATGCCCGACATGTGCGAGATCGACGGGACCGTGTACGCGAGCCATCCGACCGCCGTCCGGGCCAGCGGCGCGGACTTCGTGCTCGAACGGCGGCGCGAGGTCGTGAATGTGAGCGGCGAGCGAAAGGTCAGTGAGGACCGGATCACGCTTGAGTGCCTGAGCGCGCGACAGCTGCGCGATGAGGCCGCCCAGGCCGGCCTGCGCAGTGCCGGGACGACCGAGATCGCGTCGACCGACGAGTACGTCGGCAGCACCGTGGTGATGTTCAGTGCCTGAGCTGCGGGTGTGTGCGCTGTACCCGGACCTCATGAACATCTACGCCGATCGCGGCAACCTGCTGCTGCTCGAGCGGCGCTGCCGCTGGCGCGGGATTGACTTCTCGGTGACCGCGAGCGGCCTTGGCGAGACCCTCGATCCGTCGGGCGCCGATTTGTTCTACATCGGCGGCGGTCAGGATCGCGACCAACGGCTGTGCGCCTTCGATCTCGCCGAGGTCAAGCGCGACGCGCTCCACGAGGTCGCGGGCCGGGGCGGCGTGATCCTCGCCGTGTGCGGCGGCTACCAGCTGCTCGGGCACTCCTACGAGCTCGGCGAGGAAACCCTGCCCGGCGTCGGGCTCGTCGATCTGCGCACCGTGCGCGCGGAGGGACCGCGGCTGATCGGAAATGTCGCGATCGAGGTCGAGCTTGAGCCGGGGAACCGCCAGGTCCTCGCGGGGTTCGAGAACCACGGCGGCCGCACCCATCTCGGGCCCGACGCCGTGCCCCTCGGACGGGTGCTCAAGGGCCATGGCAACAACGGCACGGACGGATACGAGGGCGCTCGGCTCGGGAACGTGATCGGGACCTATCTGCACGGACCGCTGCTCCCCAAGAACGCATGGTTCGCCGACTGGCTGATCCGCGCCGCGCTCGGGCTCGACGGGCTCGAGCCGCTCGACGACGAGCTCGAGGCCGCCGCTCACCACGACGCCAGGCACGCGGCCGGCGTCTGAATGTCCGCCCCCCGCACAGCGACGCTCGCGCTCACGTCCGTTCTGCTGCTCCTCGCCACCGGGCTGTCTGCCTGTGGCGGCGGCAGCCACACCGACCCGGGTGCGAAAACCACGAGCTCGACGACCACGACCACGACCACTTCGACCCTGCCCGGCACCGGACGCCCGCAGATCACGATCGGCGACAAGAACTTCACGGAGCAGTTCGTGCTCGGCGAGCTGTACAGCCAGGCACTTGAAGCGCAGGGCTACACGGTCATGGTCAACCGCAACATCGGCCCGAGCGACGTGACGATCCAGGCGCTTGAGAGCAAGCGGCTCGACATGTACCCGGAGTACCTGAGCACCTGGGACAGCACGATCGCGGGCAACAAGCGGTCCTTTCACGGCCGCCGGCCGGCCTACCTCGCCGGTCAGCACTACGCGCTCGCGCACGGGCTTGAGCTGCTCGACCCGACGCCGGGGAGCAGCACCGGAGCCATCGGCGTCACCAATGCCTATGCGTCGGACCACGACCTGCGGAGCCTGGGCGATCTGCCCCGCGTCGCCCCCGGGATGACGCTCGGCGCGCCGCCCCAGTTCCAGACGAGCGCCACCGGGCTGCCGCTGCTCCAGCAGGTCTACGGATTCACGGCCGCTGCGTTCAAGGCGCTCGACGTCGGGGGGCAGTATCAGGCGCTCGACAACGGCACCGTTCAGGCCGCCGACGTCGGCACCACCGACGGTCAGCTCACGACCGGCCGCTACACCCTGCTGCGCGACCCGCGCCATGCCTTCGGCTGGGGCAACATCGTGCCCGTCGTCGCCGCCCGGGTCCTCACCGCCGAGGGACCCGTCTTCACCGAGACGATCGACCGGGTCAGCGCGCTGCTGACGACGAAGACGCTGCGGCGTCTGAACGCGGCCGTCGACCTCGGCAACCAGGACCCGAAGCTCGTCGCCAAGCAGTTCCTCCAGCAGCACGGGCTCGTGCCGGCGGGCGGGACCCCCTGACGGGATGCGGCACCGCAGGCGAACCGCCTACGAACCGCTCGAGCCGAAGCCGCCCTCGCCCCGCTCGGACTCGCTCAGCGCGTCGACCTCGAGAACCGGCGGGGCCTCGATTCGGACGAGCACGAGCTGCGCGATCCGGTCGCCCGCGGCGATCGTGAACGGCGCCCCGCGGTCGGTGTTGAGCAGCAGCACCTGGACCTCGCCGCGATAGCCGGCGTCAATCAGCCCGGGGGCGTTGACGATGGCGATCCCGGACCGCGCCGCGAGGCCCGAGCGCGGCAGCACGAGCCCGGCGTGGCCGTCCGGGATCTCGACCGCGACCCCGGTGCGAACGGACGCCCGCTCGCCGGCCTCGAGCCGGCCGTCCTCGAGCGCATACAGGTCGAGCCCCGCGTCCCCCGGGTAGGCGCGGGTCGGCAGGGTCGCGCGCGCATCGAGGCGGCGGACCCGCAGCGCGTCGAGGCTCATCGACCGTTCAGCGCAAACGGCTCGTAGCGAGCGGCGACGGTGGCCGGCAGACGGACGAGCACGCGGACGCCCTCGGGCGTCTCCTCGCGCTCGAGATCACCCGCCAGGTGGTGAAGCTCGGCGAGACGGCCGCCCTCGTCGTACGGGATCATCAGCTCGACCGTCCGCAACGTCCGGGCGAACTCGTCCTCGATCCGTTCGGTCAGCTCCGGCAGCCCTTCTCCCGTCAGCGCTGAGGCGAGGATCGCGTCGGGGTGGCGATTGGCGAGCTCGACGCGGCGCTCGGAGTCGACGAGGTCGGCCTTGCCGAGGACGAGCACTCGAGGCGCCTCGTCGGCACCGATCTCGTGCAGGACGTCCTCGACGGCGCGCATCATCGCCAGCATCTCCTCCTCGGGCGCGGAGGCATCGACGATGTGCAGCACGAGGTCGGCGAGCCGCGTCTCCTCGAGGGTTGCCCCGAACGCGTCGACGAGCTGGTGGGGCAGCTTGCGAATGAAGCCGACGGTGTCGGTCAAGAGGTAGTCACGGCCGCCGGCCCGGAGCACCCGGGTCGTCGGGTCAAGGGTGTGGAAGAGCCGATCGCGGACCCCGGTGGTCGCGCCGGTCAGCGCATTGAGCAGCGTCGACTTGCCGGCGTTCGTGTAACCGGCCAGCGCGACCTGCGGCAGGTGCGCGCGCTCGCGTTCGGCGCGCATCACCGACCGGCTCGAGCGCACATGGACGAGCTTGCGGCGCAGCGCCGAGATCCGATCCCGGGCGAGGCGGCGGTCGGTCTCAATCTGTGTCTCGCCCGGACCCCGGGTCCCGATGCCGCCGTCGATCCGACCGGCGCCGAGGCGCTCGAGGTGCGTCCACAGGCCCCGCATCCGCGCCAGGTTGTACTCGAGCTGCGCGAGTTCGACCTGGAGCTTGCCGTCGGCGCTGTGCGCGTGCGCGGCAAAGATGTCGAGGATGATCGCCGTGCGGTCGATGACCGGGATTCCGAGCGTCGCCTCCAGGTTGCGCTCCTGGCGCGGTGAGAGCTCATCGTCACAGGCGACGAGGTTGGCGTCGGTGGCCGCGACCGCCGCCTTCAGCTCCTCGAGCTTGCCCGAACCGAGATACGTGTTCGGGTGGGGCTGCTCGCGGCGCTGGATCATCTCGCCAACCGTCGCCACGCCCGCCGTGCGCAGCAGTTCGCTCAGCTCCCCGAGGTCGTGCTCGTCACCGTCGGGCAGCGCCGCGATCATGTACGCACGCTGGCGCGCGCGGCCCTGGGGCCGCGTCCCGTCGCCTGTCGAAGACGTCTGAGTGCGCCCGTGGCGGGTTCGCTGCACGGGGTTCATGGTAGCCGCGCAGAGTGGCTGCGCCGACGGGCGCGGGCGCTACTGGACGTGAATGTCCTGCCCGCCGGTGATCTCGACCTTGTTGCCGGAGGCCATGTGGATGGTGATCGTTCCGGAGTGGTCTTTGCCGGTCGTCTTATCGGTCAGCACGACCTTGCATTCGTAGCTGCCGCCCACCTTCTGCTTGACGCCGCCCGGGCAGTTCGCCGACTTGACCACGACTTTGCCCTGCCCGAACTTCTTGACGTAATCCTTGATCAGGTGATCTCCGGAGGCGGCGGAGTCAAAGCCCCCGCACGCACTGAGACCGAGGGCGCACAGCACTGCCGGCACGGCAACCAGTCGCGCGCCCCGGCCGCGCAGGCGATCGGTGATCATGGCAATTCTCCTCTTTTTGGACTCATGTCAGAACCCTATAGCTACAGCTGGCGGATGCGCTCGACCGCCTCGAGCAGCCGCTCGTCCGGCGTCGTCAATGAGATTCGGAAGAACCCCTCGCCGCTGGCGCCGTACGCGCCGCCCGGCGAGATCACCACTCCGGTCTCCTCGAGCACGTGCTCGCAGTACTCGGCCGCGGTGGCGAATCCTGCAGGGATCGGCGCCCAGATGTAGATCGTTCCCTTCGGCGGTGTCACCTCGACGCCGGCTTGGGCGAGCGCCTCGCAGACAAGGTCGCGCCGACGCTGATACACGGCGTTCATCGCCCTGACCTCGGCGTCCACGGCCGGCGCCAGCGCCGCCACACCGGCCAGCTGCACGGCCTCGAACAACCCGGAGTCGATGTTCGACTTCAGCCGCCAGTAGTGCTCGATCGCCTCGGCGTTGCCGACGATCGCAGCGCAGCGCCAGCCGGTCATGTTGTAGCCCTTGGAGAGCGAGAACACCTCGACGCCGACGTCCTTTGCCCCGGGGGTGGCGAGGAACGACGGCGCCACGTATCCGTCATAGGTCGTTTCGCTGTACGCGTTGTCGTGGACGGCCAGGATGTCGTGGGCGCCGGCGAGCGCCACTGCCGCCTCGAAGAAGCCGTCCGGGACGACGGCGCCGGTTGGGTTGTTCGGGTAGTTGAAGAACATCAGGCGCGCCCGCTCGAGCACGTCGGCTCCGATCGCGCCGAGGTCCGGCGCAAAGCCGCGCTCGGGGACGAGCGGCATCAGGTGCGAGGCGGCGCCGGAGAGCAGCGGGCCGCCGGTGTAGACCGGGTAGCCCGGGTCGGCGGCGAGCGCGACGTTGTCCGGATCGAGGAACGCGAGGTTGAGGTTGAAGATGCATTCCTTGGCACCGATCGCGGCCATCACCTCGGTCTCCGGATCGAGCGTGACCCCGAACCGACGCTCGTAGAAAGCGGCGATCGCCTGGCGAAACGCAGGCAGGCCGCGGTTCGACGGATACGTGTGCGTGCTCGGATCGGCCACCGCCTCCTGGGCGGCAGCGACGATCGGCGGGTAGGTGGGTGTGTCCGGATCACCGATCCCGAGGCTGATGACGTCAACGCCCGCGGCCTTCTTGGCGGCGATCTTGCGCTCGAGTTCGGCGAACAGGTACGGCGGGATCTTCTCCAGCCGGCTACTGGGTTTCATGCAGCTCCTTGACGAAATCGTCGGCGAGCGTCCCGCGGTACACGGGCACGGCCCAGCCGCTCAGGTTGATGTGCAAATCCGCGTCGACCTCGACCTCGAGCTCGCCACCGTCGAGCACCACGGTGACGGGCGAGCGCCCGCCACTGAGCGTGTACGCGACGGCGGCACCGGTGGCGCCGGTCCCGCTCGCGGACGTCTCGCCTACGCCTCGCTCGAAGATCCGGGCCCGGACCCGGCCCGGCTCGATTTCGGTGAACCACGACACGTTGGTCCGGTTCGGAAACAGGGCGTGGTGCTCGATGGCGGGCCCGATCGCCGGTAGGTCGAGGGCGGCGAGCGCCTCGAGGTCGGCGACGACGATCGCACACTGCGGGTTGCCGACCTGCACGTGCTGAATGCTCCACGTGTGCTCCCCCGCGGTGAGCTCGCCGCGGCCGTCGCTGGCGCCCGCGGGATAGTCATCGCTCGTCACCCGTGCCTGGGCCATCTCGACCCGGCACGTGCGCTCCGAGGTGATCGTCGCGCGGATCGTGCCGGCGAGGGTCGTGATCGCGAACGTGTCCGCGTCCGTCCACCCCCGCCGGCGCACGTACATGAATGCCTCGCGGGCCCCGTTGCCCGAGAGCTCGGCCTCGGATCCGTCCGGGTTGAAGATCCGCAGACTGGCGACATGCTCGGTATCCGGCGTCGGTTCGAGCAGCAGGATCCCGTCGGAGAAGACCCCCGTGTGGGGCGCGCAGATGGCCCGGATCCGGGCTTCGGTCAGCTCAAACGGGAGCGCGTCGCGCTCGATGATCAGGTAGTCGTTGCCGAGGGCCTGCCACTTCTCGAAGTCCACACGGGCGCAGTCTAGGTACCGTCGCGTCGCCATGACCCGGCGCCTGACCGCACTCCCCCGCCCGCTCGCGCTGCTCGGGCTCGTCACGCTGCTGTCGTTCGGATTGCGGATCGCGCTCATCAACGAGCCGTGCCGCGCTCCGTGCCGGAGCGCCAACGATCACCTGCTCGTGTTCGACGAGGTCTACTACGTCAACGCCGCGCGGGTGATCGCCGGCATCGCGCCGCCAGCCGACCAGAAGTACTACGACGCACCCCTCGGCGACGACCCGAACTCCGAGCACCCGCAGCTCGTCAAGGTGATGATGGCCGGCTCGATCGAGCTGTTCGGAGACAACCCATTCGCGTGGCGGCTGCCGGCCCTGTTGCTTGGGACGGTGGCGATCGTCGCGATGTTCGGGCTCGTCCGCGCCGCCGGCGGCAGTGACTGGCTCGCGCTCCTCGCCGCGACGCTGATGGCCGCTGACAACCTCGTGCTCGTTCACGGACGGATCGGGACGCTCGATGTCCCCGTGCTCGCGCTGATGCTGTGCGCCGTGATCGCGTACCTCCGGGGACGGCCGCTGGTCGCCGGGATCTTGGTCGGAATCGGCACCGCGATGAAGCTCGTCGCGCCGTACGTGCTTGTGGTCATCGTGCTGCTCGAGCTGTTGCGCGCCCTGCCGGAGATCCGACGGGCGGCGGGCCCGGCGCTCCGGGGTGCCGCCCGGCGGGTCGGATGGTGCGTGACCGGCGCGGCGGCGACGTTTCTCGCCCTGCTCGCAGTGCTCGATCGGCTCGCCCCGCCGTACGACCCGGTGACGATCCGGCGCGTCGGCGGCTTCGCCGCTGCAGCACCTCTCGCACATGCTCAGCTACGGGGCGGATCAGACGAGCCCGCACGGTCCCACGGGGATCGCGTCCTATCCGTGGGACTGGCTCGTTGACCTGAAACCGATCACCTACCTCAACATCAACCCCGACAAGCCCGCCCCGGGGCTGTTCCACGTCCACCCGGCGGCGCACTTCCTCGGCGTGATCAGCCCGGCGATCATGCTGCTCGCGCTCCCGTCGCTCGTCTTCCTGACGTGGGCTGTGCTCGCGCGGCGGCGCCCGGCGCCGGGCGAAGGTGACGTGCCGGTGCTCGCGCTCGCGTGGTTCCTCGGGACGTTCCTGCCGTTCGTCGTGCTGAGCGTCGTCTTCAATCGAACGAGCTACCTCTACTACATGGTCGTCGTGATGCCCGGCATCTATCTCGCCGTCAGCGACGTGCTGGTGCGGCTGCGGCGCTACTGGCCGCTGTGGGGGCTGTGGGGAATCGCGCTCGTCGGCTCGCTCGTGGTGCTGTACCCATTCACGCCGCTCCCGTGAGCCAGGCGTCGGACACCTCACGCGCGATCTCGGCCGTCGTTCGATCGGTCGTGTCGATGAGGTGCACGCCGGCGAGCTTTCGCATCCACGTCAGCTGGCGGCGCGCATAGTTGCGCGTGCGTCGCTTCATCCCCTCGATGTCGCCGGTCAACAGCTCGTCGAAGCCGAGCGCCTTGCGGGCGGTCCCGGACGCCCCGGAGATGTTCGCCCGGCGGACCTCGTCCTCGGCCCCGGCGGCGATCATCGCTTCGACGCGGGCCTCGATCTGGGCATAGAGTCGCTCGCGGTCCATGACGAGCCCGATGAGCAGCGTCGGGTGCCGGACCTCGTCCGTCCACAGCTGCGATTCCCGGTCCGGCGGTTCGAGCTCACCGGCGTCGTGGAGCTCGAGCGCCCGCACGATCCGCTGCCGGTCCGTCGGCTCGATCGTCGCCGCCGCCCAGGGTGCCCGGGCCGCGAGCATCCCATGGAGCACCTGCGGGCCGCTGCGCTCAAGCTCGGCCTGCCAGCGCTCGCGGACCCCCTCGGGCGGAGGTGGCCGAAGCGCGAGCTCCGTGAGCGCGGCCCGCAGGTAGAGGCCGGTGCCGCCGACGACGATCGGTCGCCGACCGGTGGCGAGCAGGCCGTCGATCTCCTCGTGGGCGAGTTCGGCGTACTGCCCGGCGCTGAACTGCGCGTCGACCGGCAGGAACGAGAGCAGCCGGTGCTCGAGTTGTGCCCGCTCGCCAGGGCTGGCGGCTCCGGTGATGATCTCGAGGCCGGCATACACCTGGAGCGCGTCCGCCGAGACGGCGACCGGGTCCTCACCGCGAGCTCGCAGCAGCCGGGCGAGGTCGATCGCGACGCCGGTCTTGCCGACCCCGGTGGGCCCGAAGATCGCGATCACGTCGGCGCGAGGCATGGACTGAGTATCGTGAAGTGATGAGCCTGGGGGTGGCGAGGTGAGGGCACGTGCCGGGGCCGGCGTCTCGACTCGCCCTGATCCCCTCGCGGCCGGAGTCGAGGCCGCGAACGCGACGGCGCAGCAGCTCGGCCGTGGCGACGTCGATTTTGCGGTCGTGTTCGCAAGCGGCACGAACCTGCGTGCCCCCGAGGCGGTGCTCGAGGGAGTGCGGAGCGTGCTCACTCCGCGAGCCCTGATCGGCTGCGCGGCCGGGGGTGTGCTCGGCGCGGGTCGTGAGCTCGAGGATGAGAGCGCCGTCTCGGTGTGGGCCGCGCACTTCAGCGGCACCGGTGAGGCCGAGACGTTCCACCTCACGATGACCGGCGACGACGACGAGCCGATCGATGGCCCGACGTCGCTCTTCAGCGGCCTGCCCTCACTCGACGGCGCGAGCGGGGTCATCCTGCTCACCGACCCGTACTCGTTCGCCCCGGATCGGGCGCTCGCCCAGCTGACCGCCGACGCACCCGCGGTCCCGGTCCTCGGTGGCCTGGCGAGCGGGCGCACGCCGGCCGGCGGCAGCGCGCTGTTTGTCGGCGACCGGGTGTACGACGAGGGCGCGGTCGGTGTGCGGCTGCGCGGCATCGAGATGCTCCCCTGCGTCTCCCAGGGGGCCGCCCCGGTCGGACGAGAGCTCACGATCACCGCGGCCGAGGGCAACGTCATCTACGAGCTCGCCGGACAGCCGGCGCTCGACACCGTCGAGCAGATCGTCGGCGAGCTCACGCACCGCGAGCGGGTGCTCCTCTCCGGCGGGCTCCTCATCGGACTCGTGATCGAGAGCGGCCAGCCGGAATATGAGCAGGGCGACTTCCTCGTGCGCGGCGTGCTCGGAGCGGACCCGGAGTCCCGCGGTCTGATCGTCGGGGCCTCCGTCCGCGAGGGCCAGATCGTCCGCCTCCACGCGCGGGATGCCCAATCGGCCGACGATGACCTCCGCCGCGCCCTCCGCCTCCGGGTCGAAGCCCTTGCCGGCGAGCCGCCGGCGGGAGCGATCGTCTTCTCCTGCAACGGTCGGGGCCGGGCGATGTTCGGAGCGCCCGACCATGATGTGCTCGCGGTCAGCGACGAGCTCGGTGGAGCGCCCACCGCGGGCTTCTTCGCCGCCGGGGAGATCGGTCCGGTTGGCGGGCGCAGTTTCCTCCACGGCTTCACGGCGACGATCGCGGTGTTCCCGGCGTAGGTGGGCCGGCCTGTGGGCGGGTGCGCGGCCCTCTACCCTCTCCCGGACCGATGGCCGGACCACCCCCCCACATCTCGAGACGCCGGGACGCGCGACGCGCCGAGATCCGCCGTCGTCGCGGGCTGGTGCTCCTGTTTCTGGCGCTCGTGGGCGCGATCGCGGTCGTGCTCGTCGTCAAGAGCACCGGCGGCAGCTCATCGGCGAGCACGAATGCGAGCGCCGGGACAGCTCACGGCTCAAAGACCACCAAGCGCGCCGGCTCACAGCACCACGGCGCGAGGAGTTCGCAGGCGGCGGCCGGCACCAGCGTCGCGACCCAGGACAGCGCAGTCGTCACCCGTCTGGCCCGGTACGGGCTGCCGGTCTACTGCGCCGGGCCGAAAGGCAACGCGGTGGCGTTCACCTTCGATGACGGACCCGGGCCGTACACCCATTACGCGCTGAAGAAGCTTGCTGAAGCGCACGAGCGGGCGACGTTCTTCGTCGTCGGTCGCAGCATCGACAACTTCCCGGACTGGGTGACAAAGGAGATGAAGCTGGCGGCCATCGGCGACCACACGTACACCCATCCATTGCTGACCCAGATGTCGACCTCGGAGGTGACATCGCAGCTCTCACGGACGATCGACCGCATCAAGACCGACACCGGCGGCCTGCGGGTCGGGCTGTTCCGCCCTCCCTACGGGGCCCGGAATACGTCCATCGATGCCGTCGCCAAGTCACTCGGGCTGCTCGAGATCGTGTGGAACGTCGATTCGGCGGATTCACTCGGCGCCGACTGGGCGGGCATCATCAAGAACGTCGAGGCGGGCCTGCGTCCGGGCTCGATCATCCTCATGCACGAGAACCGCGGCCAGACGATCCGGGCGCTCACCACCCTGCTGCCCGAGCTCCGCCGTCGTCACATGCGCTCGGTCTCGGTGCCCGAGCTGCTCGCCGAGGACCCGCCGTCGCTGGCCCAGCTGAAGGCAGGACCGGCCGGTTGCTCGGTGACGCACAGCGCCGGCAGCGGCGGCTGATCCGCACACGGCCAGCGTTAGACTGCCGCTCGCGATGAGCCTCCTCGGCGGGAAGGTCCTGATTACCGGCGCGACCGGCGGCATTGGCCACGCGATCGCCCGTGCGTTCGCGCGCGAACACGCGGAGCTGATCCTCACCGGACGGCGCGCCGAGGTGCTCGAGCCGCTCGCCGCCGAGGTCGGCGGCCGGGCGATCGCGTGCGATCTCGCTCGCCGCGACGAGGTCGCCCGGCTGAGTGCTGAGGTCGGCGACGTCGATGTCTTCGTCGCCAACGCGGCGGTGCCGGCGAGCGGCGTGTTCACCGAGCTCACCCAGGAGCAGATCGACCGGATGCTCGAGGTCAACCTCAACGCGCCGATCGCGCTCGCGCACACGCTCGTGCCGCGGATGGTGGCGCGGCGGGGCGGCCATCTCGTGTTCGTCTCCTCGCTCGCGGGCAAGACGGCGTCGGCGGCGTCCTCGATCTACTCGGCGACGAAGTTCGGCATCCGCGGCTTCGCGCTCGGCCTCCGGGAGGATCTCCGCGAGCACGGCGTCGGGGTCTCGGTCGTCCTGCCCGGCTTCATTCGCGAGGCGGGGATGTTCGCTGACGCCGAGG
This sequence comes from uncultured Solirubrobacterales bacterium, assembly GCA_963850335.1. Taxonomy (GTDB): domain Bacteria; phylum Actinomycetota; class Thermoleophilia; order Solirubrobacterales; family Solirubrobacteraceae; genus Palsa-465. Next base: position 377,008 of record CAWKKY010000012.1, read on the forward strand.
TCACGCTTCCGCGCGGCGTCGGCACACGCAGCCCGGATGACGTCGCCACCGGCGTGCTGCGGGCGATCGAGCGCAACCGGGCCGAGGTCCACATCGCCCCCCTCGGGCTGACGCTCGGCGCGACCGTCGGCAGCGTCGCGCCGCAGATCGCCTCCGCTGTCAGCCGGCGGATGGGCGGCGAGCAGGTCGCGGCGGACCTCGCCGCCGGGCAGGTCGAGAAGCGTTAGTCAATCGGGGCCCTCCGCGCCGCGTAGTCGGCGGACCGCGTCAGCTCGCTCCGGCCGTGCTGTCCGCGTCAGCAAGCATGTGCTCACCGGTGACGGACGCCAGCGAGGCAATGATCTCGTCGGCGAGCTTCGCCCCGTCTGCCGCCCGGTCCGGCGTCGCCTGAACGCGGACGACGACGTCGTCGCCGTCAATCTCCTCGAGCAGCACGGTCGCCTTTGAACGGGTCGGGGTCGAGATGTCGTGATCCAGGATGCTCTGGACACGGGACGGTCGCACGCCGGTGTTGAGACGTACCTTCACGTCGACCATGTCCGGCTCGCGCAGCGGCACGACGGCGGCGGCGAGTACAACGTTGTTGGGGATCATGATCCGGTCCTCGCCGCGGGCGAGCGTGGTGTACAGCAACCCCAGAGAGCTGACCACGCCCTCGGTTGATCCGCCGACGGCGCCGGCCTGGAGCCGGACGCGCTCGCCGACGCGGAACGGGCGGGCGCTCAAGAGCACCATCCCGGCGATGAGATTGCCAAGGGTCTGCTGAGCGGCAAGGCCGAGCACGACGGCGGTGAACGCACCACCGACGGCGAGCGTGCGCGGATCGAGCCCGGCGACGCTGAGCGCGAGCCACACCACGATTGCCAGGCTGGAGAGGCGGATCAGGAACCCGACGGTTCCGGAGGTCGCCGGATCCATCCGGCGGAAGAACGTGGGTGCGGCCGCCCGGCCGATACCGCGAGCCGTCCACCAGCCGAGGATGAGCAGGACGAGCACGGTGAGGATGCGCAGTGGGGTGATCCACTGGCTGCTGTCCTTGATCCCAAACCACGCCTTCCGGTTCTCCCAGGCGACGTAGACGGCGATGAGCAGTGGCAGGAGGATGCCAACCTCGGTGCGCGCGCGCTTGACCGCGCGCTCACTTGCATCGACGGCGAGCCCGACCCGCTCCCACGCCTCGCTGCGGGTCTCGAACATCTTTTCGAAGCCGAGGTCCTTCCCGGCGCGTAGGCGCTGTCTCATCGGGTTTTTTGGATCAGATTCCACAGTCTCTTTCGATCGTCGTATCTATTCCTATCACCGCCGACGGAACAGAGTTTCACCCGCAAACCCTGAAGATCTCCTCAAAACAGACGCTCCTGAGGTTTCTCAGCGAGCGGCGGCTCCGGAGAGCGGCGAGGACGCGGCCTGGTGCGACCGCGCATCTGCTCGAACGGCCCATCCTCCGGGCCTTTGACCATCTTCGTGAGGCGCTGGCGCACCTCGGGCGGGGCATATGCACCACGACGGTAGAGAGCTTTATAGCGCGGCACCAGGTCGGGTCGATGTTCGCCCAGCCATTCGAAGAACAACCCGCGGACCTCTCCCCGCAGATGCAGCGCGATTCCGCTCACATACGCCGCCCCCGCCTCGCTGACCCGCTCCAGAATCTCCGCCACCTGCTCGGGCGAATCGTTGATCCCCGGCATCAGCGGCGCCACCAGCACGCCGGTCCGAATCCCCGCCCGCGTCAGCTCCGCGACCGCCTCGATCCGCGCCCGTGGATTCGGCGTGTGTGGCTCGGTCGCCCGCCACGCCTTCTCGTCAAGCGTCGGGATCGACAACGCCGCGCTGAACTCGGTCCGCTCGTTGATCTGGCGCATCAGCGGCAGATCCCGTAGCAGCAGCGGCGACTTGGTCAGGATCGAGCACGGGTTCTCGGCATCCCGCATCGCCTCCCAGATCCCCTCCATCAATCGGTAGCGCCCCTCGACCCACTGATACGGGTCGGTGTTCGTGCCGAGCGCAACGTGCTCCCCACCCCACGACGGCTTTGCCAGCTCCGCCCGCAGCAACTCGGGCGCGTTGACCTTGACGACGATCTCGCGCTCGAAGTCCTCGCCGGCGTTGAAGTCAAGGTACGTGTGCGTCGGCCGCGCAAAGCAGTTATGGGAAACGACGCCATCGGCGATGAAGTCTCCGGTGCCGGTCGTGATGTCATACATCGGTAGCTCGATTCCAAGCGGCTCGATCGCCGCCACCGCGAGGCCCGCGAACGTCGCAACGATTTGGCCCACTTCAACCGCCTGGCCAGCGAGCTGGCCGGTTCCCACAAGGTTGTCCTCGCGCGTCAGATGTGGCCGACCGGAACCGTTTGTCACGTGCCTCCAACCTCGTCTGCTGAGCAACCGGTGATCCCCGCTCGTCACGAGCTGCGTGCCGTCCTCGAGCAGGACCCGGAATGCGGGCTTGACGGTCGTCCAGCGGTCACGCACGGTCGTCCGCACGTAGCGCCGATCCGTGCCGTCGTGCGCAGTTCCGAAGATCTCGTCACCGACGTCGAGCTCTTCGATCGGCTTGTGCGTGCCGTCGCCGAGAAGCACCGGCGTATCGCCGGCTAGGCAGTAGGCGCATGCGTGTGTGCATCCGCGGTACGGGTTGATCGTCCACCGGAACGGCATCTGCGACGCCTCGGGCACCTTGTTGAGGATCGACTTGGCGCGGACCTCGTAGAAGGTGGTGCGGACCGCGTCGGGCGCGTCGAAATGGCGCACGACGGCCTCATCGCGATATCCGGGGAGCCGCGCGCGCTCCTCCGCGATCAGACTCAGGTTGTTCCATCGCATACGAACGCATGTTCGCATACCCGGCGGACGTGCCGAAGCGGGCAGCACGAGCGTCTCCGTCTCAAGGCGGAGCCGCCGACCCCCGGGGCGGAGGATGACGGGCGCCGTCGGCGCTTCTACCCTGCGCGTGTGAGCCGTCCGTTTCCCACAGCGACCGGTTGGCGGGTGCCGGATCTGCTGCTTGACGTCGGTCCCGTCGCGTTCATCGGACTTGAAGGGCTCGCGGCGATCCTCGTCGCGGCCCATCGCGGGACGTCGGCGGCGCCGCTCGCCCTCGGCCTTGCGGTCGTCGTGATCGCGTTGCTGCTGCGCCACCGGGCCCCGCTCCTCGTCCTCGGCGTGGTGCTCGTCGTGCTGTTCCTCCTCAACTACGGACCGATCGGCGTGCTGCCCGCGCTCCTCGCTGTCTTCACCGTGGCCGAGTACAGCGACCGCCCGCGCGTCGTCGTCGCCTCGTCGATCACCGCGGCGGTCATCGTGCTCACGCCGATCGCCCATGGCGCGTCGCTGAGCCCGTCCGGCGTCGTGTCCCGGCTGGTCGCCGTCGGTCTGGCCGTATCGCTCGGCCTCTATCTGCGGGCGCGGGCTGACTTCGTCGTCGGGCTGCACGAGCGGGCGGAGCGCCTGGAGCGCGAGCGCGAACTGCTCGCGCAGCAGGCCGTGTCCGAGGAACGGCTGCGGATCGCGCGGGAGCTTCACGATGTCGTGGCGCACAACGTCTCGCTGATGGTCGTCCAATCCCAGGCCCTGTCCGTCGCCGACAGCAGCACCGAGCACCGCCAGGGCCTCGGCCAGATCGCCGGGCTCGGACGCGAGGCGCTGTCCGAGATGCATCGGATGCTCGGCCTCCTGCGCGTGCCGGACGGCGGCGATCCCGAGCGCGCGCCCCAGCCGGGCGTGCGCGACCTCGGGACGCTCATCGACCGCACCCGCAGCGCCGGCGTGGAGGCCACGCTTGTGGTCAACGGCCGGCCGCGCGATCTGCCGCCGGGCATCGACCTCTCCGCCTACCGCATCGTCCAGGAGGCTCTGACGAACGTCCTGCGCCACGCTCGCGCGTCACGCGCGACCGTCACCCTTCGGTACGCGCCGGACCTGCTCGACGTCACGATCGAGGACGACGGCGTCGGCGTACGCAACGGCGGCTCGGCCGGACACGGGCTCGTCGGGATGCGGGAGCGGGTGGCGCTGCTCGGCGGGCACCTCGACACGACGTCCGGCCCGGGCGCGGGCGGATATCTCGTCCACGCGAGGCTCCCGGTTCGATAACCGGGCGACGAGATGCCGAAGCTGCGGATCCTCATCGCCGACGACCAGCCGCTGATGCGGGCCGGCTTTCGGGCGGTGCTCGAGGCGACGGGCGAGATGGAAGTCGTGGCGGAGGCCGGCGACGGCCTCGAGGCGGTCACCGGCGCCCGCAGGACCCGCCCCGACGTCATCCTGATGGACATCCGCATGCCCGAGCTCGACGGCATCGAGGCGATCCGCCGCCTCCCCGGCCAGCGCGTCCTGGTGCTGACGACATTCGGGCTCGACGACTACATCGTCGATGCGCTCCGGGCGGGAGCCAGCGGGTTCCTCACCAAGGACGTGCCCGCCGACGAGCTCGTCCGCGCGGTCCGGGTCATCGCTGCCGGTGACGCGCTGCTCACTCCCGGCGTGACGCGTCAGCTGCTGGACCGCGTGGCCCGTCGCCTGCCCGCCCCGATCAGCCGCGGTCCCGACATGCTGAGCGAGCTCACCGAACGCGAGCGCGAGGTCCTCGAGCTGCTCGCCCGCGGCATGTCGAACGCCGAAATCGCGCGGGCACTGATCGTCGGTGAGGCGACGGTGAAGACGCACGTCTCGAACGTGCTGATGAAGCTCGGGCTGCGCGACCGAGTGCAGGCGGTCGTGCTGGCGTACGAGATCGGGCTCGTCCAGCCCGGGTCGGCCCGCCCGGGCGACGCGTGAGGCGCGGCCGTCTCCCCCGCACGGCGGAGACGGAGTCTCGAGCTCGCCCTGCGGCAGGAGCGCGCGGTCGCCACCGGGCCCGACGACAAGCGGGCCGGGCCGACGTAGCGTGCCGGGCATGTCATCACACATCATCGAGTGCACGGCGGTCACGAAGCGCTTCGGCGAGCGCACGGCGGTCGGCGACCTCTCCCTGGCGGTGCCGCGCGGGTGTGCCTTCGGCTTTCTCGGCCACAACGGCGCGGGCAAGACGACGCTCATCCGGATGCTCCTCGGGTTGACGACACCGGACGCCGGCACGATCCGCCTGGTCGGCCGCCGCATCCCGCAGGATCGCGCCACCGCACTCTCGCACGTGGGAGCGGTCGTCGAGGAGCCGCACTTTCACCCCCATCTCACCGGCCGTGAAAACCTCCGGGTCGTCGCTGCCGTCCGGGACGCCGACGCCCTCGGGCGGATCGGCGGCGCGCTCGCCCGCGTCGGCCTGGGCGACCGGGCTGATGATCGGGTGCGCACCTACTCGCAGGGCATGCGCCAGCGACTCGGAATCGCCCGCTGCCTCCTCGCCGATCCGGAGCTGCTGATCCTCGATGAACCGATGAACGGCCTCGACCCGGCCGGGATCGTCGAGCTGCGCGGGATGATCGCCGAGCTGACGGGCGAAGGCCGGACCGTGTTCCTGTCCTCCCATCTCCTCGACGAAGTCGAGAAGACGTGCGACGCGGCGGCGGTCATCGACCGCGGCCGGCTGGTCGCCAACGGTCCGATCGGTGAGCTCCTCCACGGGGGCCCCGCCGAGCTCGACGTCGGCTGCGCACTCCCCCGCCTCGCCCTCGATGCGCTCGACGGGCATCCCGCCGTCGCCGCGGCGCGGGAGACCGGCGACGGCGTCCGGCTCACGCTGGCGGGGGCGGACGGCGCCGCGGCGATCAATGCCCGCCTCGTCGAGTCCGGCGTCGCCGTGTTCCGGCTGGCGCCGGTGAAGGAGTCGCTGGAAGAGCGGTTCTTTGCACTCACATCTCATGCGGAAGGAGACCAATGACCCTGGATGTCGCACGAACGATGGTCGGCGCCGAGATCCTGAAACTGCGGCGCAACCGTCCCCTGCTGGCGTTCGCGCTGCTCCTGACGGTCGGCGTCATCGTCCTGTTCTTCGGGTACGGACAGCTGCAGCACGCGGCCGAGCCCGCCCGCCACGCGCCCGCCGGAGGGACCGACGGCTTCCAGCGCGCGATCCAAGCCCTCGGGCTCTACTTCGGAGGGCTCGCCGCGATCCTCATCGGTTCCGAGGCCGGCACGGCTGACCGCTCGAGCGGCGTGCTTCGTGATCTCGTCGCCACCGGGCGCTCGCGGCTCGCCCTGTATGCCGTCAGGACCCCCGCCGCGATCGTGCTCACCTGGGCGTTCACCGGCGCGGCGTTCGTGCTGGCCGTCCTCGGCACCTACACGCTTGCCGGTTCGCTGCCGACGCCTGGTGGAGCGGTCGTCCTCAAGGCGGCCGCGTGGGTCGCCCTCGCCACCGCAGTGCAGACATCGCTCGCGGTCGCGCTCGGCACGTTCACCGGCTCCCGCGCGCTGACGCTGACCGCGGTCATCGGGTGGCAGACGATCGCCACCGAGCTACTCGTCAACACCTCGTCGCTCGGCTCGGTCCGGGAGGGCCTCCTGAGTGTCGGGCTCGGCCAGTTCCTCCCCGTCGGTCATGGGTTCGATGTCCCGACCACCACCGGCGTTGCCATCGCCGTCGTGTTGGCATGGACGATCGTGCCGGTGCTCGTCGCCGGGTTCCGAATGAGAACCGTGGACGTGTAGGCCGCCGCTCAGAACCGCCCGAACCGCCACAGCCGCGAGCCGGCCAGGTCAAGCAACCGACGGAAGTGCGCGAGCTGGAGCGCGACCGACTCGACGGCGATGATGAGGTCCTCGTCGAGCGCCTCCGGGGAACGGCTGAGCAGCTCGAGTGCCCCGATCGTGGCGCGTCCGTCGCGCACTGGCACGAGCAGCGCCGTGCGCAGCCCGCGATCCGCGGCGGCACGCAATCGGTCGTCGTCGACGTTGCCGATGTCGACGCGCGCGGTCCCACCGGGCGTGAACAGGGCGCGGCCGATCTCGGTGTCGGCGAGCGGCACGCGTGTCTGCCAGGTGATGATCTCGAACTCGCGCAGGTGCTCGTACGCGGTCCACACGCTGGCGCAGCGGAGCACCGGCTTGTGCTCGTCGGGCTGCCATAGGGCCACGACGTCCCACCCACCGTGGGCACCGAGCGCATGGATCGTCTCCCGCAACCCCGTGGGCCACTCGTTCGCGCTCGCGAGTGCGGCGGTCAGCTCACGCTGCGCGCGCGCGTTCCAGCGCGGTCCGGGCCGCGGTCCGGGCCCGGCCTCACCCGCGGCGACATCGGCGATCGCCACATCCGCATGAGGTCGATCCACGGCGTGCATCAGCCGCGCGCACTCGGAACGCGCGACGTGCGCCTCTCGGACCGGCGCTGCCAGCCCGCAGATGCCGATCGGCTCGCCAGCGTCGTCACGCACCACAAACCGCACCACGGTCAGCGCCGGGCGGCCGTCGAAGGCGCCCACCGTGTACTCGCAGCCGAGCGGTTTGACCGTCCCGGCGCCGCCGCCAGAGAACGGCGCGCCGTCGACGATCTCATGCCGGCCGAGCTCACCGTCACGGTGGCCGACGATCCGCTCCGGCGCGACCCTCAACGCCTCGACGTATCGGCGGTTGACGTACACGTACCGGCCGTCGAGGTCCTTCAGCCAGGCGATCGCCGGGCTGCTGTCAAGCTCGTGGCCGAGAACGGCAATCGGATCGTCGAAAATGACTCCCACGGCGCTCGGGTCGACCATCCCCGGCCGTAAGGGAAGCGTCCGTGGCGGGCGCCGGACGGATGTCTACCGCGAGGCGCGGGCGAGAATCGATTCCTGCCCGGAGAGCGTCTGACTCGTCGCGCCGGTGATCTCCACCTCGACCAGCTCACCCGGGGTGCCGAGCCCGCTGAAGTTAACCACCTTGTTGTGGCGCGAGCGGCCGCGCAAGCGGGTCGGATCGGTCCGCGAGGGCCCCTCGACGAGGACCTCGAGCGTGCGCCCGAGGAAGCGCTGGGCTTGCTCCTGCGCGCGGCGCTGAACCACCTCTACGAGCCGCTCGAGACGCTCGACCTTCACCTCGTGCGGGATCTGGTCGGGCAGCGTCGCGGCCTCGGTGCCCCGGCGCGGGGAGTAGATGAACGTGAACGCGCCGTCGTAGCCGACCTCCTCAGTGAGCGACAGCGTCTGCTCGAAGTCCGCCTCGGTTTCACCCGGAAAGCCGACGATGATGTCCGTCGTCAGCGCACAGTCGGGGACGTGCTCGCGGATCATCGCGACGCGGTCGAGGTAGCGCTCACGTGTGTACGTGCGCCGCATCCGTTTGAGGACGGGGCTCGAGCCGGACTGGAGCGGAAGATGGATGTGCTCGCAGAGCGACGGGAGCTCGGCGTGGGCTCGGATGACGTCCTCACGCATGTCCTTCGGATGCGGGCTTGTGTAGCGGATCCGCTCGATCCCGTCGATCGTGTCAATCGCGGTCAACAGCTCGGCGAAGGAGGAGCGCGGCGTCCTTGGGGAGATCGCGGCCGTAGGAGTTGACGTTCTGGCCGAGCAGCGTGACCTCGAGCACGCCATCGGCGGCGAGTCGCGTGGCTTCCGCCACGAGTTCATGCGACGGACGACTGACCTCTCGTCCACGTGTCGAGGGCACGATGCAATATGAACACACGCAGTTACAACCGACGCTGATCTGCATCCACCCCTGGTACTCGCGCGCCCGCTTGGCCGGAAGATGTCCGGTGAAGCCCTCAAACTCGAAGAACCCCTGGGCGGTGATCGCGTCCGAGGTCAGAAACTCGGCGAGCTTGTGCACTTGCCCGGGGCCGAACGCGACGTCGACGAAGGGAAACCGTTCGAACACCTCATCCTTGACAGATTGGGCCCAGCAGCCGCCGACGCCGATGACCCGGTTCGGGTCCTCGCGCTTCAGCCGTTTGGCGTGACCGAGGTGCGCGACGAACCGGTCGTCCGCTTTCTCGCGGATCGAGCACGTGTTGAAGAGGATGAGATCGGCCTGGTCCTGGCTCGCGGCCTCGGTGTAGCCGAGCGACTCGAGCATGCCCTTCATCCGCTCGGAATCGTGCTCGTTCATCTGGCAGCCGAATGTGGTGACGTGGTAGGCCGGCATCGCGGTCACTAAGCGTAGCTGCGAGCGCTCGGAGGCCTATGGAACGTCCGACAGCGCCCGGCCGAGCGTCCTGCGCGGTCCAGGTGGGCGAGAACCGGCTCGATGCTCGCTCTCGCCTGATCCATTGTTCGTTTCGGAGTACAACTTGGGTTGTAGACGGCACGACGCCGTGCCGAAGAGATGAATCGTGGTGCCTGATGTTCGCGTTCGCGAGATGGCGAAGGGGCGTTGGACCATGACACGGAAGGTCAAAACGCTGAGTGGGCGGCTGATCGTCGCCGTGGCGGTTGCCGGATGTGGATTGCTCGCGGGTGCCGGCGCTGCGCCGGCGGCGTCCTGTCGGTGGAATCTGGTGTGTCCCTACCAGGGGCTCCAGGTGATCGGAGGAGGAACGGACCCGGCCGCGCTGGACGGCCCGTTCGGCGTCGCCCGGACGCCCGCCGGGGACGTCGTGGTGGCCGACTACTCACGGCAGGACATTCGCGAGTTCACCGCCGACGGACGTCTCATTCGCTCGATCGGCACGAGCGGGCAGTTCACCACCCTGCGCGCAATCGCCGTCGATCACGCTACGGGCGAGATCTACGCGAGCGACTACGACTGCGTCTACTGGTTCACTCCCGACGGACGCCCAGACGGGCAGAGATGGTGCATCGGCTATGACCCAAAGGTGAGCCGGCAGCTGACGACGATTGCGGTCGGCCCCGGCGGTCGGCTGTACGCGCGTGAGGACGTATTCGACCCCGCCGACACATCCACCATTCGCGAGAACGTCATGACGCTCGGCCCTGATCATCAGCTGACGGCGAGCTGGGCACTGCAATACGGCCACGGAGACGACGTCACGCCCGGAGCGCCCTTCGCCGTGGATGGGCAGGGCAACGTTTACCTCCCGAGCGGTGGATGGGTGCACGAGTTCAGCGCGAGCGGAACCTTCCTCGGCCACATCCCGCTCACCGTCTCCGAGGACGCGGTCGAGATCTCGGGCTCGACGCTCTACGCCGAATCCGCGACGTCCACGGGAGACGAGTTGACCGCGTATGACCTGGCGGGACATCAGTTGAGCCCGACCATGCCCCTGACGGACGTCGAGTGGAGCGGACCACCGGGAACCTGCTGCGGGCAGCCAATCACACCCGCGTTCGTCGCCGATGACGCGGGCATCACCGTCGCCACCTCCGATCATCGGATCGAACAACTCGCACCTGATGGAACCGTTCTCAACGCCTGGGGCGGTCTACCCACGGCCCAGATCTCGCCGCGGGCGGCGGTGGGTGACGCGGCGGGGAACATCTACGTCGTCGATATGACCTCGGGTCACCACCGCGTCCTCAAATACGACGCGCAGGGCGATCCACCGATCGCGATCGCCGACCTCGACGCCGACTTTTCCGGCGGCGTCACGAGCGCGAGCGCAACGACGGACGCCCACGGGAACATCCTGATTCACTCGTCGGGCACCGTCGTGACGATGGACACGGACGGGCACGTGATCAGCGTCGTCAAGCTCGACTGCCAGTACTGCGACGGTCAGATCGCGACCGCGCCAAACGGCACCATCTACGCCATCGACTGGCAAGACGTTGGCGTCTTCGCGTCGAACGGCAGCCGGCTGGGGACGTGGCCGATCACGACGAAGTTCCTCGCCACTGATGCCGCCGGAAACGTGTACGCGGCCGCGGCGGGCGGGGACGTCGGCGAGTACGACCCGAGTGGCCACCTTGTCCGGAGCTGGGATCCCGCTGGCACCTTTGAGCCGACATCGATCTGGTCGTTGTCCACCGGGGCCGATGGTCGGTTCTACGCAGCCGCGACGGATGGCATTCGCGTCTACGACCCGAGCGGGACGCTGATCGCGGCATGGTGGGTTGGTGAGATCGGCAGCGTCAGCGCCACTCCGGCTGGAGATGTGCTGCTCGTGCCGGGCGCCGAGGTCACGAACCAGAGCACCGGCCAGATCGAGCGCTACACCCTGAGCGACCCACTGCCACCCGTGCCGTCTGCCGACGAGAGTCCGTGGGCCGAAACGCTTCAGCTGGCGATGTCCAGCACAGCTCAGCCGGATGAGCGCGCCGTACTGACGAGTTTGGGTTGCTCTCATCCGCCGGGCCCGACGGTACGAACCGCGACGTGTGCGGGAACGCTGACCCTGGTCGCGAAACAGTCTCTCGGACGAGTCCGGTTCACGGTTCCGATCGCAAGTCATCGGCGCGTTACGGTCCCGCTCGCGGCGGTCGCGCGGCGCCTACTGGGCAAGCATGCGGCGGTTGCGGTCACGCTCCAAGCGGTGTACCGCACCGGCTCAAAGTGGACGACGGTCAGGCGACGCTTCACGCTCAAACGTCACCAGTCCGGACCGCAGTTGCTCGCGGCCGCTCTGCGCCGGCACAGCGCGTGCATCGGCCCACGCGTCGAGCGAACTGACAGCAGCGGGCGTCTGCGCACCCTCCGCCGGTTCTTCGATCTCGGCGTCCGCGTCAGCTGCCGCGCCCGTGGCGGCTCGATCGATGACCTGACATTCCGGCGTGGAGTGATTCGGCGCCGTGCGCTCGCGGCCGCAGCAAAGCTCAAGCTTGCGAAGTGCGTGCTCCCGTCAAGTCTGCTGGTCGACGAACTCCGCATCCGCGGGTTCGACGCGGTCTGTCGCGCGCTGCGCGGCCGCAGGAGCGCTTAGAGAGTCGCGCCGGACTCGGCGCGAGATCGCGGCCGGCGCAAACCCGGGGAGCACGAGCTCAACACGGGCGCCGCCTCCACCATTCTCCGGGTCCCTGGCCCGGACGGTTCCGCCGTGGGCATCGGCGATGGCGCGGACGATCGCGAGTCCGAGTCCGGCGCCCCCGGCGGCGCGGGTCCGCGCGGGATCGGTTCGGTGGAAGCGCTCGAAGATCCGCTCGCGCTCGGCGGCCGGGATTCCCGGGCCGTCATCGACAACGGTGAACCGGATCCGATCCGAGCTGCCCCGTACAACCTCGAGGCGGACGAGACCGGTGCCCGGCGCCGTGTGCTCGATTGCGTTCCGGGCGAGGTTGCGGAGCGCCTGGGCGAGACGGTCCGGGTCGGCGGTGAGCGTCCCATCCGGCACCGGCCCGAGTTCGAACCGGCGTTCGGCGGTGAGGCTGACGCCGTCCCACAACTCATCGACGTACGAGGACAGCGCGATCGGCTCGGACCGCACGAAGTCGGTCTGCTCGGACTGGGCGAGCGTCAGGAGGTCGTCGACGAGCCGGCTGATGCGCGTGATCTCGGACTGGACGAGCCGCTCGACGCGGCGAACCTCCTCGCCGGACGGGTTCTCCTGGGCGGCGAGCACCTCGAGCTGGCCCCGGATCACGGTCAGCGGCGTGCGGAGTTCGTGGGATGCGTCAGCGACGAACTCCCGCTGCAACTCAAATGCGTCGGAGAGCCGATCGAGCATGTGGTTGAACGACTCGGCGAGCACCCGCACCTCCGTCCCGCTGCCCGCCGGCGGCGCCATCCGCGGCTCGAGCTCACCGGCGTCGACGCGCGTGGCGACGCTTGCCATCCGCCGCAGCGGGGCGGTGACCCGCGCCCCGGCGAGGTAGGACGCGATCAGCGCCAGCAGCAACGCGAACGCAGCCGCGAGCAGGAACGCGCGCGCAACGCCGTGCTGAGCTCGCTCGACGAGCGACAGCGGCTCTCCGGCACCGACGACCACGGGGACCCGCCCCACGAGGACAGCTCGCTCGAGCACCCGCACCTTGCCGACATCCGGAACGCGCCGGTCGGAATACCCGAGGCGAGGCCGGCGCAGGCTCTCGCCCGTGAGATCCTCCCGCGCCTGGTCGGCGGTCGTTTCCCCGGCCTCGGGCTGGGCGCTCCCAAACACCTCGGGGTGGTTGCTGACCGTGCGCTGGCCGGGCACGAGGACGAACAGGATGGTCGATGCGCCGCTGAACGGCTGGGCGGTGACGTACGCGTCGGCGGCGCTGGCGATCTGCTTCGGGGTCCGCCCCGCGAGCGGCGTCAACGCCTGCTCGAGCTGCGCCGCGTCGCCGGCGACGTCGCGATCGATCTGGCTGCGGATCTGCGCGCCCGTGTTCACGTAGACGACCGCGAACACGACGCCGAAGGTGATCAGCATCACCGCGGCGACCCAGGCGGTGAGCCGCCAGCGCAGACCCGATGGAAGCGAGCTTCTAAGACCCCGCATCGAACCGGTAGCCGACCGATCGCACCGTGACGATCGGCACCTTGGCCTCCCCGCGGCCCAGCTTCCGGCGTAGGTACCCGACGTACACGTCGACGACGTTCGTACCCGGGTCGTAGTCGTAGCCCCAGACGGCACGGAGGATCTGTTCACGGGACAGAACGCGACCGCGGTTGCGCAGCAGGTATACGAGCAGCTCGAACTCGGTCGTCGACAACCTCACCAGCTCCCCGCCGCGGCGGACCTCACGGGAGATCAGGTTGACCTCGATATCGCCGGCCATCAGCGACGTCGAGGGTGCCTGGGACGCCACGCGCAGCTGGGCGCGGATGCGCGCCGCGAGCTCGCTGAGCGAGAACGGCTTGGTCAGGTAATCGACAGCGCCGGCGTCGAGGCCGCCGATGCGATCCTCCACCTCCCCGCGCGCGGTGAGCACGATCACCGGCAGCGTCGGCTTTGAGGTGTGAATCAGCTCGAGGACCTCGAGGCCGCTGCGTCCGGGCAGCATCATGTCGAGGACCACGAGGTCGACCGCATCACCGAGTGCCTTGTCGGTGCCGGCGTTGCCGTCGAGAGCCGAGTCGACCTCGAACCCGTGTGCGCGCAGGCCGCGTTCGAGGAAGTCGACGATTCCAGGCTCATCCTCGATCACGAGAATCCGGTCGGTCATCGGCCGATCATATGAGGGTTCTCGTATTCACCGACGCTCGTGAATGGTTTCTCATCCGCCCATGAAACTCGCTTGAGCGATCGGATCAACACTTCCGAGCATGCTCAGCAGAGGTGGACCCGAGGGCAACGAGCGCCTGACGACGATCACGGGTGTGATCCTGCTCGGACTGCTCGCGATCATCGGCGTAACGATCCTGCGGATTCACCAGCTGATGTCGGTGCACCTGTTCGTCGGGCTGCTCCTGGTGGGACCGGTCGGGCTCAAGCTTGCGAGCACGGGGTACCGCTTCGTGCAGTACTACACCGGCAACCCGGAGTACCGCCGCAAGGGACCGCCCGAGCTCGCACTGCGTCTGATCGCGCCGATCGTCGTGCTGACGACGGTCGTCGTACTCGCCAGTGGCATCGTGCTCATGTTCAAGGGCGCTGCCCACCGCGATCCGTGGCTGCTGATCCACAAGGCGAGCTTCATCGTGTGGATCGTGTTCACCTCGATTCACGTCCTCGGGCACCTTCCGCGGGTGATCGCGCTGCTGCGGCCCGGAGCCAAGCTCCCGACGATCGAGGGCATCTCACCGGACCTCATCGCCGGCTGGTCAGCCGAGCACGAGCATGAGGGCTCCCCCGTCTCGGCGCTCAACGTACCCGGACGAAACGGGCGCACGATCGCCCTAGCGGGCGCCGTCGTGCTCGGACTCGTGCTCGCCGTCGTGCTGATCCCGGACTTCTCATCCTGGACCTCACACCTCGGGTTCTTCCACCACGACGGCTGAGGCCAGGACGGCTCACGCCACGACGGCTGAGTCGGTGCTCAGCCGTCGTGGGCCCGCCGATCATCGGGCGTACTCGACCGCCCGTGATTCCCGGATCACCGTCACCTTGATCTGGCCCGGGTACTCGAGTTCCTTTTCAATCTCCCGCGCGATCTCGTGGGAGAGGAGCGTCGCGGCGTCGTCGTCGAGCGAGTCGGGCGCGACCATGATGCGGATCTCGCGCCCCGCCTGCATCGCGTAGACCTTGTCGACCCCCTTGTGGCGGGTTGCGATCTGCTCGAGGTCACGCAGCCGCTTGACGTACTGCTCGAGCGACTCACCGCGGGCGCCCGGACGGGCGCCGCTGAGCGCGTCGGCGGCCTGGACGATGACGGCCTCGATCGTCTGCGGCTCGACCTCGTTGTGGTGGGCCTCCATCGCGTGGGCGACGGCCTCTGACTCGCCGTACTTCCGCGCGAGATCGCCGCCGACGAGCGCATGCGGACCCTCGATCTCGTGCGTGACCGCCTTGCCGATGTCGTGGAGCAGGGCGGCCCTGCGGGCGGTCTTAGGGCTCGCTCCGAGCTCCTCGGCCATCATCGCGGCGAGGGCCGAGACTTCGATCGAATGCGCGAGCACGTTCTGGCCGTAGCTGGTGCGGAACTTGAGCCGGCCGAGCAGCTTGATCAGCTCGGGGTTGAGTCCCTGAACACCGGCCTCGAACACGCCCTGCTCGCCGACCTCGACGATGTGGGTCTCCAGCTCGGACTTGGCCTGGTAGTACGTCTCCTCGATTCGCGCGGGATGGATCCGACCGTCCTGAAGCAGCTTCTCGAGCGTGATGCGCGCGATCTCCCGCCGGACGCCGTCGAACCCGGAGAGGACGACGGCTCCGGGGGTGTCGTCGATGATGAAGTCGACGCCGGTCAGATTCTCAAGCGCGCGGATGTTTCGTCCCTCTCGGCCGATGATCCGTCCCTTCATCTCGTCGGCGCTCAGCTGCACGACCGACACCGTCGTCTCGGCGGCGTGGCCGGCGGCAAGCCGTTGCATACAGACCGACAGGATGTTCCGGACGCGCCGATCGGCCTCGCGCTTGGTCTCCTCGTCGATCTGCCGAACGAGACGGGCGGCATCGTGCCGGGTCTGATCTTCAAGCTCCTTGAGCAGAAGCTGCTTCGCGCGGGCGGCCGAGAGCCCGGAGACGCGTTCGAGCTCGCGGGTCAGCTCCTGGTGCTCGGAGGCGATCGTCTCCCGCGCCGCGGCGAGCTCCGATTCGCGATGCGCGATGTTCGCCTCGCGTAGCGCGAGATCGGCCGCTCGTTGCGAATCGGCGGCATCGCGGTCGACCGGTATCGGTACCGGCGCCGGGTCGGCCACAGCGGGGCTGGCGGGAGCGACAGCGGCAGCGGTCATCGCGGTGGCGGCGGGCCCCGATGTGGGGACCGGGCCCGCTGAGGAGGCAGCCTGCGCCCTACCGCCCACCTTCGCGTACGCGACCGCTGCGGCCACGATTCCCACCGCGATCAGCGCTGCGGCGGCAATGATGTCCATAGGTCGTTCCTCTCCTCGCGACCCGGTCCAGCCGGGACCAGGTCCGTTCCTGCATTCGGTTTTTGGGAGCGACCGAGCGGCCCGTGCGAGACGCACGAACGGATGCCGGGGTGTGGCGGCTGTCAGCTACCGATCACTGGATGGCGAGCTGGCGATTGCAGTGCATTGATTCGGGCGGGTCGAGTGACCCGTGCGAGGTTGCCGTCAAAGTGGTTCCGGTATCCAGGATCTACGAAGTTTGCTGGTGTTTTTCGGCCCGACGGGCCGTTCGTTCGCTAACGGCATCGTAATACTGAGGGCGATCCGGCGCAAACCTGGCGCGTCCTATGCGCCGGAGCTGCCTCGCCGTTTCAGCGAGAACGTCGCCTTGCCGGTGCAGAACCGGTGGGTCTGGCGGTTGCGTGTGCGGTCCGACAGCGTGCCGCGTACGTTCGTGCCGGCGACCGTGCCGCTGATGACCGCCTTGGCCGCGGCCGGTGCCTTGGCCGCAAACGTTCCGCCGAAGTGACCCTGTTTGATCCGCAGGGGCGGGAATCCCCAGGCGCGCACCGAGAGCCGCTTGTGGTTCGGACAGCGGTCGTCAATCCGGTAGCGCAGCGTCGTCACCGAGCCGCCGGCCACCCGGAACGAGATGGCCTGGCGCTGAGACGTCCTGCCGCTGTAGCTGCCATCGGCGGACGTCGCCGCGCAGGCGACGGACACGAGCAACACGGACGACGTGACGAGTGCCAACGCGCCGTGCCGAACAAGCGCTGAGGGCCAGATATTCATCGCTGCTCCCCCGTGAGCGGCAGGCTTCCAGCGTTGGATTAGGGACGGACGGCAAACTTAGCGAACGTACGAGACGTCGCTGCGCCGGGTTCCGGGGCCCGGGGCTGATCAGTGGCGCGCGGGATCCCGTGCGTAGACGGTGAGCGCGTCGAGCGCCACCTCGCTGTCGTACCCCTTGCGCAGCATCATTCCGAGCGCGCGATCGCGTTCCTTTCGGTCCTGCGGCGGCCTCGGAAAGCGCTGGCGCAGCAGCTCGACGGCGCGCTCGAGCTCACCGCCGCCCTCCTCGAGGTCCTCAGCGCTCAGCGCCTCCTCGATCAACTCACGGTCGATGCCGCGGCCCGTGAGCGTCCGCCGGATCCGATCCGCGCCCCACTGCTCGAGCCTGCGCTTGTCCTCGACAAACAGCCGCGCGTACCGCTCGTCATCGAGCACGTGCTGATCGATGAGGATCGCGATGGCCTCATTGAGCACGCCCGCCACGGTGCCGACCTGCTCGAGCCGCTGCCGGACCTCCGCCTCGGTTCGGTCACGCCGGCTGAGGTAGCGATAGGCAGCGTCGAGAGCGCTTTGGAGTTCGTCCTCGGTCACCCGACCGGTCAGCCCGTCACTCGCCAGTCCTCGTCAGGCAGTCCTCGTCAGGCGGCCCGGCTTCCGACCGCGGCGATCTCCGTCTCGTCGGCGCCCGCTTCCGGGGCTGCGGTGTCAGCCGACTCGATCGGCTTGACCAGGTCCCGGCCGATCCCGAGCGCGGCATAGACCTTGAGCTCGATCTCCTTGGCCATATCGGGATGCTCGTCCAGGAACGCCTTCGCGTTCCCGCGGCCTTGCCCGAGCCGCTCGTCGCCGTAGGAGAAGAACGAGCCTGATTTCGTGACGATGTTGTGTTCGATTCCGTAGTCGAGCAGGCAGCCCGCGGTGGAGATGCCCTTGCCGAACTCAATGTCGAACTCCGCCTGCTTGAACGGAGCCGCCACCTTGTTCTTGACCACCTTCACGCGCACCCGGTTGCCGACCGCCTCGGTGCCGTCCTTGAGCGTCTCGATCCGGCGGATGTCAAGCCGCTGCGAGGAATAGAACTTGAGCGCCCGACCACCGCTCGTCGTCTCCGGCGAGCCGAACATCACGCCGACCTTCTCCCGGATCTGGTTCGTGAACACGCACAGCGTCTGCGTGCGGTTGAGGTTGCCGGTGAGCTTGCGCATCGCCTGCGACATCATCCGTGCCTGGACCCCGACGCTCTGGTCGCCCATCTGGCCCTCGAGCTCGGCCCGCGGCGTCAGCGCCGCGACCGAGTCGACCGCGATCACGTCGACCGCGCCGGAGCGGATCAGCATGTCGACGATCTCAAGCGCCTGCTCGCCGTGGTCCGGCTGGGAGACGAGCAGTTCGTCGATGTTGACGCCAATCTGGCGGGCGTACAGCGGGTCCATCGCGTGCTCGGCGTCGACGAACGCACACACGCCACCCAGCTTCTGCGCCTCGGCCAGGATGTGGTAGACGAGCGTCGTCTTACCGGAGGACTCGGGACCGAAGATCTCAATGATCCGTCCGCGCGGGACACCCCCGATTCCGAGGGCGAGATCGAGCGAGAGCGCGCCGGTGGGGATCGCATCGACCGACACGCGGGCTCCAGGATCGCCCATCCGCATGATCGCGCCCTTGCCGAACTGCCGCTCGATCTGGGTGAGCGCGCCCTGCAGAGCCGCCTGCCGCTTGGCGTCGGCCTTCGGATCGGCGGCGGCTGAGCCGTTCCTCGCGGCGATGGCAGACCGCGCGCCGTTCTTCTCGTTTTCACTCATCTGGTTCGGCTCCTTGATCTCATGCGCTCTGAACACCTCACGGTAGGGTGCGCGGCGGACGGAACACCACGCTAGAACCGCTGCGTGTTACCGAACAAGACACAGACGTCACGGAAGGCAAACAATCCTGTGTCAACTCTGCGCAGGCGCTGCCGTCAACGGTGTCAAAGGGGCCGGACAAGATCGATCGATGGCATCACTGCGCGTCACCACGCAAGATCTCCGCCGCTATTCGGCGGAAACCTTGCCTCAGCCTGGGATCCGCACGATTCTTTCCGCAATCCGGACAGAACCGTGCGCGCGGCTTGGCGTGCGGTCTCCGCAGGGATATAGGGTCACGGCGATGAGCGACGGCGGCGAGCGCGCCAGTGGCGAGGGCCAGGCTCCGGGGGCGCAGAACGACGAGGCGACGACGCACGATGCGCCGACGACGCCAAACGCGCCGGCGACCCCGGACGCGCCGACCACGCCCAACGCGCCGGCGACCCCGGGCGGGGCGGATGCGCCGGAGACGAAGCGGCGCCGCTGGCCGGGCGGGATCGAGCTGTTCGTCGCGATCATGCTCGGGCTCACGGCGGTGGCCAGCGCGTACGCTGCGTGGCGCAACGAGCAGCGCAACCACGATGCCACCGCGCAGTTCAGCGAAGGCATCCGTGACTACGACAATGGCGGGCAGTTCTACGGCGAGGGTCAGAGCGTCCTGTCCCGCGATGAATCGCTGTTCCTCGAGTACGCCAAGGCCAAGCAGCTGAGCCAGGGCAAGCTCGCCACGTACATCTTCGACAACTTGATGAGCCCGACACTGCAGGCCGGCGTCCGCTGGTGGGAGGGCCCGAACACCCGCACCTCCCATCCCGCCCGCAACCCGTTCAGCCCGCATGATCCGGACTACAAGATCCAGCAGCTCGCCGACGCCAACACAAGCTACGACGCGTCAAGGAAAAAGTTCACGGAGGCCCGTGCCGAGCAGGAGAAGGCGGACCACTACACGCTGATCGAGGTGATCCTGGCGACCTCGCTGTTCCTCTTTGGCGTCGCGGGCGTGACCAGCAACCCGCGCTCCAAGCGCGGGATCATCCTGATCGGCACCGTCATCCTCGTGATCGCGCTCGGCTTTCTCGTGACCGGATAGCGCGATGACCGTCTGTCCCAACTGCGGCCTTGAGACCCCCGAGCGGACGTTCTGCGTGCGCTGCGGCGAGCCCCTGTCGGCGGCCGCGAGTACCGTGGACGGCCCGGGTTCGCCACCGGACGGCCCGGGCTCCCCACCGGACGGCCCGGGCTCGCCACCGGACGGCCCGGGCTCCACCCGCAGCCAGTTCCACGCCGCGCCCCACGAGCACCGGCTGCTGCCGGCGATCACCTCATCGCTGTTCCCGCATCTCCCGCGCGCGGGTATGCGGCACTACCGGATCGCGATGGCGGTCGGAACGGTGATCGTGCTCGCGCTCGGGATCGCCGGGCTGTTCCCGCTCGCCCTCGCCGGCGCTGCCGTGCTCGTTCCGTTGCTTGCAGCGCTGTACCTGCACGATGTCGATGTCTACGAGGAGGAGCCGGCGCTGGTGATCGCGTTCACGCTCGCCTGGGGCGCCGCATCCGGGGTCGTGATCGCGCTGCTCGGGCATGCGCTCGGCGCCTCCGAGCTCACCCAAGCGGCCACCGGGCAGAGGACGAGCGCGCTCGTGACGGTCGTGCTGCTGCCGATCCTGGAGCTGATCCTGGCCGTCGCCGGGCCGGCGCTCGTACTCCTCCCGAACCGGCGTTTCAACGACGTGCTCGACGGCGTCACATTCGGTGCGGCGACCGCTGCGGCTCTCGCCGCAACCGAGGTCATCGTCAGCGGCTACAAGGTGTTCGAGCACGGTCTCGCCCCGGGCGGCGCGGTCGTGCCGTGGATCTGGCGGCTGCTCACGATCCGGCTCGCGCTCCCGATCCTGGCGATGGCGGCGACCGGCGCCGCCTGCGGGGCGCTGTGGCTGCGCTACCGCGCACCTGCCCGCGACCGCAACGCGCTCGGTTGGCTCGGGCATCCGGTGCCGGCGCTCGCGCTCCGGGCCGGGCTGCTCGTCGCCGCCGCGGCGGCGGGGCGCTGGCTGCCCGTCGGCGCGTGGTTCGCCGTGCTGCTCGTGCTCGACGTGATCGCGCTCATCTGGCTGCGGCTGATGCTCCAGCTCGGTCTGCGGGAGGAGAGCGCCGAGCGCCCGATCGGCCCCGACATCGCCTGCCCCAACTGCGGCCGACAGACCCCACACCATACGTTCTGCGCCGAGTGCGGGGTGGCGTTGCGGGCGTTGCCGAAACGGCGCGGCGCCCCCGTCGGTCATCCGGCGGAGACCCGCCTGATCACCCGCACCCGAGTGCTCGGCTTTGGCGCGTTCCTGGGGATCCTCGTCGTCGCCACCGTCGTCATCGCCGCGATCGCGCCCGCCGGGCCGCGGGCCCGCTGCAGCGTCAACGGGCAGTGTGGCGCGCCGCCCCAACTGGCGGCCCCCCTCCGCAACGAACGCCTGTGGCGCAGCTCGGCCTACGGGTTCGCGCTTGAGTATTCGCCGTCGCAATGGCACATCGCCGACCAGGGCGCGGCCGGCGTCCAGCTGACGAGCGACGTCGCGCCGGTCGATCTGGTGATCAAGGGCAGCTCGCCGGCCGCTCCCGCCGATCTCGTCCAGTCAGAGCTCTCCGACCTGCGCGGGAACGTGCTCGGGCTCGCCCACGATCCGTCGTCCGCGGATACGATTCTCGGGCCTTCGGTCGGCTATCGCTACGGCGCCGGCGGCGCCTACGTCGGCGCCATCGACAACCCGCAGGGCGTCCAGGACGAGGCGCTCCTGACGGTCACCGCCGCGAGCACCAACCGGCTCGGCATCGTGATCACGACCCTGACCACCGAGACCCGCGCCTCGCTGCGCCGTGAGATCTACGGGCTCGCCGACTCCGTCATCAACAGTGTCACCTGGCCGGGCGAGACATGAGCGGACCTCGCGACCAGCACCGCCGCGTCGCGGCCACCCGCACCGCGGCCGCGGCGATCGTGACCGGCGCGCTGATCCTCGCGGCGCTCGGGCTCGGGCTCGCGTCGCGGGGCACCGGCGCCGGCACCGGCAACCACGCCACCGCGGGGACGCGCACGCTCGGTGCCACCGACCCGACCAAGCGGATCGGGGTCTCACTCATCCTGCGGGTCCCGCACCGAGCGGCACTCGCCCGGTTCCTCACCGCGACCGAGAATCGACGGTCGCCGAGCTATGGGCGGACGCTGGGTCCGGCGCAATTCGGCGCTCGGTTCGGGCTCCCGGCGTCGCGGCTCGCGCAGCTCCAGCGCGCCCTGCGAGCCCGACGGCTGACGGTCGCCCGGTTGTTCCCGCAGCGCACCGCGATGCAGGTCAGCGGCACCGTCGGGGCGCTTGAGTCGGTGTTCGCGACGCATCTCCTCGACCGCCTCGACGCCCGCGGCCAGCGCTATTTCGCTCCCGCGACCCAACCCCGGATCCCCGGGTGGCTCACCGCTGAGGTTCAGGGGGTCACGGGACTGAGCACGCAGCCGGTGATGCGCGCCGCCGACGTCCCGGCGGGCGGTCTTGACCCGGGGACGCTCGCTAAGGCCTATGACATCGCGTCGCTCCGCGCCCAGGGCATCACCGGCGCCGGGCAGACGGTCGCCGTGATCTCGTTCGACAGCTTTGAGAACGCGGACCTGAGCGCGTTTCAGAGTCGCTTCGGACTCTCTGGGCCGGCGGTGCAGCACGTGCAGGTCCACGGTGGCACGCTGCCCGGATCCGGACAGCAGGAGGTCAACCTCGACGTCGACACGATCCGCTCGATCGCGCCCGGAGCCCAGATCCTCGATTACGAGGCGCCGCAGGGGGCAACCACCGACGCGGACGTGATCAACCAGATCGTCGCCGACCATCGTGCCCGCGTGATCAGCAGCTCGTGGGGCCGCTGCGATCTGCTCGTCAGCGACGCCGAGCGCAGCGCCGATGAGAGTGCGCTGGCGGCGGCGCGGGCGGCGGGCATCACGGTGTTCGCGGCGAGCGGGGACAACGGCGCGTACGACTGTCAGGCCGAGGACCTCACCGACCAGCGTCTATCAGTCGACTGGCCGGCGGCGAGCGAGAACGTCGTCGCCGTCGGCGGCACCCGGCTTGCCGTGCGCAAGGACGGGACCTATCTCGCGGAGTATGGCTGGGAGGACGTGCTGAAGGGCGACGGGAGTGGCGGCGGGCTCGCATCTGCGACCGGGCGTCCGGCATGGCAGACCGGCCCCGGCGTGCAGAACGCGTACTCCAACGGGATGCGCCAGCTCCCGGATGTCGCCGGGCCAGCCGATCCGGACAGCGGCATGGTGGTCATCTCGGGCGGTGCGGTGCACCAGATCGGCGGCACGAGCGCCGCGGCCCCATTCTGGGCCGGGACGCTGCTCCTCGCGCGTCAGTACGCGCAGCGCCACGGCGGCCGCGACCTCGGGTTCGTCGCGCCCGCGCTGTACGCGATCGCCGCCAGTCCCCGCACCGCGAACGCGTTCCACCACGCACTGCGGGGCGGGAACCGGCGGTACGGCGTCACCGCCGGCTGGAACTACGTCGACGGCCTCGGCTCGCCGGATGTCGCGGTCCTCGCCCGCGACCTCGCTGCGGCGTCGCCGGCGCGCTGAGGTTCGGCGGTGCTGACTGAGCCCTTGGTCTCCTGATCGGCCGTCGTGCGTCGTCGGGTCGGGTGGTGCACGACCGTTTCGCACGAAAGCGGGGGGTGCTCTCATGCGTTTTGGCGATCCCAGAGGTGCTCTCGTGCATTCTGGCCGCTCAGCCGCCGAGCTGGACCGACGCGAGCGGCTCGTACCGCGCCCCCGCGGAACTGAGATGACTTCGAAACAGGGTCACGCATGACCCCGTGAACCCGCCCGGATCCGACTCGGGCGCCGTCAGCTCGCGCGGGCGGACCCGCATGCGACCCGGCACGCGCGCCACCGTGACGTGGGCGAGGTACGGCCGCTTCTCCGGCGTGTACCACCCGCCGGCGTGCAGCGCATCTGACAACGCGGCCTGAACGTCTCCCAGCCGGCCGGCGGCGTCGCCGAGTTCGACCGCGAGCACCCGCGGGCGCCGCGGCGGCAGCCACACTGGGCGCTCGACCGTCAATGCCGCGGCCGGCAGGCTCCCCACCACGCCGCACGCCGCGATGATGTCCGGCACCGCAGTCGCAGGCTGGGAGCCGAGGAAGCACAGCGTGACGTGGAGCGACGATGGCGGCACGGCGCGCAACCCCGTTTCGCCGGTCACGATGTCGTCGCGCCAGCGAACGAGCGCGCTGACGACACCACCGGGCAGCTCGAGCGCGACGAACAGCCGCACCCGCTCGTCCGAGGCGCTCACGGACGCCTGGCCGATTCGACCTCCCCGGGCAAGCGGACATCGTCGGTATCGCCGGTGAGCAGCCGGCGCAGAAGATGCATGGTGACGGTCGTCGAGCGGTCTCGGATGTCGGCGCGGTTGCCGGGCAGCAGGACCCGGCGCGTGAGCCGAGCGCCGCCACGCGCTGCCACCGAGAAGCACACCGTGCCGACTGGCTTCTCCTCGGTGCCGCCCCCCGGTCCGGCGATGCCGGTGATGCCGATCCCAACGTCCGCGCCGAAGCGGCCGATGGCGCCGTCGGCGAGCGCCTCGGCGACCTCCGTGGACACCGCGCCAACCCGGTCGATGACGCCCGCGTCGACGCCGACGAGCGCGATCTTGGCCTCGTTCGAGTACGCGACGATCCCGCCGGAGAAGTACTCCGACGATCCGCCCCGATCCGTGAGCCGGGCGGCCATCAGGCCCCCGGTGCACGACTCGGCCACGGCGACGGTGAATCCCCGCTCGGTGAGCAGGCCCACGACCTGCTCGTCGATCGTCGTGCCGTCCGGAGAGAACAGCGTGTCGCGGTGCCGCTCGGTGATGAACGCGATCAGTCGGTCGTAGGCGCCCTGGGCGGCGGGTTCATACCGGGTGGCGATCTCGATCTCGCCTCGCCGCAGGCAGGTTGTGATCTCCAGCGGCTCGAGTTCGAGGCCATCCGTCTCGGCGGCGCGGAGCGTGTTCGCGATCTCCGACTCCGGGATGCCGAACAGGCGGACGACCCCATTGCGGTAGGTCGTGGCATCACGGATCGCGGACCGGAAGGCGTCGGTCGCGATCGCCGTCGACCACATCGGCTTCAGCTCACGCGGCGGACCCGGGAGCACGACGACCGTTGGCCCCTCCGTCCCGTCAGCGGGCGGGACGACGAGGCCCGGAGCGGTCCCCACCGGGTCGAGCGCTGTCGCGCCGGCAGGGATCACCGCCTGCTTGCGGTTCGACTCACGGATCGCCTCGAGGTCGAGTCCCGGCCAGCGTTCCATCATCGGCCGCAGGATCTCGGCGATCAGGTCCTCGAGCCGGTCGTCGAGCACCATCTCGCGGCCGCAGAAGCGCCCGACGACCTCCGCGGTCAAGTCGTCGGCGGTCGGCCCGAGACCGCCACTCGTGACGATCACCGCCATCTGCTGACGCTTCATGTACTCGAGCGCGTCGAGCAGGTCATCAGGCCGGTCGCCGACGATCTGGATCATCGCGGCGTCGACACCGAGCTCGCGCAGCCGTTCGGAGAGCCATGGCCCGTTGCGGTCGGAGATGATCCCGGTCAGCACCTCGGTGCCGGTGACGAGGATGCCCGCTCGGGCGGGCGGCTGGCCGGACGTTGGGGTCATGTGCACCGTGGCTGTTGGGAGACCGGGAGCGACTTGTGGGTCGTCGGCTCGAGCAGGTAGCCGATCGAACTCGAGGACGGGTTCACCTTGATCGAGGAGCCGTTGACCTTCATCTGGACCGAGGCGTTGCCGAGGGTGAGCAGCAGCTTCGACGACGTCTCGGGCGGGATCTTCTGGCCGCTGGCGAAGATCTTGCCCGGGATGAGCTTCTTGCCGGACCCGTCGACGAGGCACACGTACACACTGCCGGTGGGCACGAGTTCAAGCTTGACCGTCGTCGCGGTGGTTGTCGCCTTGTGGTGCCTCTTGCGCTTGTTGTGTTTCGTCGGACCGGCGTGAACGCCGGTGGGAGACGTCGGTTTCTTGCTGTTGTTCCCCGCCGTCCCGATCAGGTAGAGCACGACGACGACCGCCACGAGGACAACACCGATGATCGCCCATGGCGGCAGCAGCGGGCCGCGGGCCGCTCGCTCGCGCTCGTGCGTGAGCGCTGAGATTGGACGCATCTCATGGTCCGAAGGGCGTTCATAGCGGCGCTTGTACTCATCGATCAGGAGCCGGCTGTCGAGCCCCAGAAAGTCGCCGTAGGTGCGCAGGAAGCTCTTGACGTAGATCGGCCCGGGGAGCAGATCCCATTCTTCGTTCTCGATTGCACGCAGGTATTTGGCGCGGATCTTGGTGCGCGTCTCGACCTCGGTGATGTCGATCCGCGCGCGCATCCGGGCCTCCCGCAAAGTGGAGCCGATGTCCGCCATCGCCTCGAAGGGTATCGGCGCTCTCCGGGCATAAACGCGCTGCAAACGGGCTGGCAACTTTCGTACCACCCACGTGTGACACGATTCGCGCCTCGAAAAGTGAGGGGACCATGAAGTGGACCGGACCGGGCTTGGCGCTTCTCGCCGCCCTGGCGTTGGGCGCCGCGCCCGCAAGTGCTGCCACCACCTACACCGTCAGCAGCACGCTTGATCAGACGAGCGGGGGTTCGTGCGCCGGGACGGTGTGCACATCGCTCCGGGCCGCCGTGACGAATGTCCCAGCGGGAGCGACGATTCAGCTCTCCATCGGGATCTACAAGTTGAACGGATTCCTGGCTGTGGGGAAGAGCCTCTCGATCACCGGGATCAGCCCGGCGCAGACGACGATCCAGCAGACGAAGACCGGCGACGGCGTGATCGAGGCGAGTACCGGCGACCTGTCGCTCTCGCAGCTGACGATCACCGGCGGCAACAAGCAGGGGATCAACGGTCAGGACCCGGCGGCCGGCGGGATCTACACCGCGGGCACGAGCCTCTCCCTCGGCCACGTGAGCGTCACCGGAAACACCGCGACGGGCTCAAGTGCGCCCGGCGCAAATGGCGGCGACGCGATCGGCGCCATTCAGCTCGACGGCTCAACGACGACGCTCACGATCGCCGCCAGCAGCATCACGAATAACTCCGCGACCGGCGGCAGGGGCGCAGATGTCGTCCCCGGCGACGGGCGCAACGGCGGGACGGCGTACGGCGCCATCGCCGACTTCGCCCAGACGGGGCCGACGATCTCGAACTCGGTGATTTCGAACAACACGGCGACCGGCGGCACCGGCGGTACCGGGAGCGGACTGTCCGGCTATAGCGGGGGACTCTCCGGTCAGGCCGACGGCGCCATGACGTTCATTCCCAAGACGGCCGCCTCGACGACGGTGATCCTCGGCACGACGATCGCGAACAACACATCGATCGGTGGCCAGGGCGGGAAGGGCATCAATTCCGCGCGCGGAGGCAACGGAAACACCGTGTTTGCTGCGCTCTCGAACGGCACCAACACGTTGAAGCTGGTGTCGAGCACGATCAGCGGCAACACCGGGACACCGTCAGCGGGTGGGACCGGGAGCACAAACGGTCACCCGGGCACAGTGATCGGCGGTGGACTCGACGCCGAGTCCGGAAATCTCACGCTCATCAACAGCACCGTCTCGGGGAACGTCATCACCGGCGACAGCGAGGGTGGCGGCATCGACATGCGCAGCTCCACCGGCAAGCTGACGCTCGGCAACGACACGATCTTCGGCAACTCGGCCCAGCAGGGCGGCAACATCGACGCGATCTCGACGCAGCTGACGCTTGCCGGCACGATCATCGCCGGCGGCGTCGCGGGTCCGACCTACAGCACGACGGCGAACTGCAACCTCGCCACGGTCACCGTCATCAACCTCGGGCACAACCTCGAAGGCACGGCACCGACGCACTGCGGCCTGTCGGGACCGAATACGCTCGTCGGCGCCAACCCCCAGCTCGCGTCGCTCGCGGCCAACGGTGGTCTCACCCAGACGATGGCGCTTGGCCCCGCGAGCCCCGCCCTCGGCGCCGGCGGCGCCTGCACCGACATCTCGCTGGCGGGCTCGGTCCCCCTCGGCGTCGATCAGCGCGGGCTCCCCCGCGCCGCGGCGTGCGACATTGGTGCCTTCGAACACCAGCCGGTCGCCGAGCAGGCGGGGCCCA
Source organism: uncultured Solirubrobacterales bacterium (assembly GCA_963850335.1). Lineage (GTDB taxonomy): Bacteria > Actinomycetota > Thermoleophilia > Solirubrobacterales > Solirubrobacteraceae > Palsa-465. The sequence goes on from CAWKKY010000012.1 coordinate 404,933, forward strand.
CGATCACCGGCAGCCCGACCTTCGCCAGCACGCTCACGTGTTCCCCGGGGACCTGGAGCGGTGACGGGCTGTCCTACCGGTACCGGTGGTCACGCGGCGGGAGCGCAATCCCCGGCGCGACCGGGAATACGCTCCTCGTGACGGCTTCGGACTTCTCAACGCAGCTCGGCTGCACGATCACGGCCACCGGCATCTACGGGACCGGGACGGCGAGCACGTCGGTGACGATGCCGGCCTCCTGCAGGTGCACGCCCAAGGTCACGAAGCTCGCAGAGTCACACCGGACATGGCGGCGCGGCGGGCGACTCGCCCGTCTCAGCGCCGGCGCCAAGCGACCGCCGGTCGGCACAACGTTCACGTTCACGCTCGATCGAGCCGCGACGGTCGTCCTGTCGTTCACGCGGACGAGCAACGGACGTGTCGTGCACCACCGGTGCGTCCCGCTCACGGCCGCCAACCACAGTGACCGAGCATGCACGATCACCAAGGCTGACGGGTCGATGACGTTCAAGGCCCACGCCGGCGTTAATAGCGTCTCGTTCCAGGGGCGGCTGTCGAAGAAGCAGCGGCTCGCGACGGGGAACTACCTGCTCGGGATCACCGCCGCGCTGACCGGCGGCCCGACCTCGACGCCGTCAACCCTGCGCTTCAGCATCGTCAGCTGACGGCGTGCCGTCGGCGGCGCTGGGCCCCGGCGAGCCGGCTCCCGCACGGCTCGCGCCGGCGCTGCTGCCGTCAGCCTCGGCGAGGTGCATGAGGATCCGCGGCACGTCGGCCTCGGTGATGAGTACCTGGCGGGGCTTCGAGCCCTCGTAGCCGGAGATGATCCCCCGGCGCTCGAGCATGTCGATCACACGCCCGGCGCGGGTGTAGCCGAGTCGCAGGCGACGCTGAAGCATTGACGTGGATGCAGTCCCCATCTGCGCCACCAGCGAGATCGCTTCCTCCAGGAGCGGATCCTCGTCAGGATGGAACTCGGGTTCATCGGAGGGCCCGTTCGCGGCGTCATCAGACTCGACCTCCTCAAGCAACTCTTCTTTGAACTCAGGCTCGCCCTGCCGCCGCCAGGCGTCGGTCAGCTGCAGGATCTGCTCCTCGTCGATGTAGGCACCCTGGATCCGCTGGAGCTTGCTCGAGCCGACCGGCGAGAACAGCATGTCGCCCTGGCCGAGCAGCGACTCGGCGCCGTTCTGGTCGAGGATCACGCGGGAGTCGGTCTGCGAGGACACCGAGAACGCGATCCGCGACGGGACGTTCGCCTTGATCATGCCGGTGATCACGTCCACCCGCGGGGATTGGGTTGCGAGCACGAGGTGGATGCCGACCGCGCGGGCCTTCTGGGCGAGGCGGATGATCGAGTCCTCGACGTCGGCCGGCGCGACCATCATCAGGTCCGCGAGCTCGTCGATCACGCACAGGATGTAGGGCAGCGGCGGCTCGCCCCGCTTCTCCCGCGCGCGGTTGAGCTCCGGGAGGCTGCGGGTGCGCGCGAGCGACATCGTCCCGTAGCGCTGCTCCATCTCCTTGACGAGGTTCTGGAGCGCGTTGGCGGCCATTCGGGGGCTCGTGATCACCGGGGTGAGCAGGTGCGGGATGCCCTCGTAGTGGTTCAGCTCGACCTGCTTCGGATCGACGAGGACGAGCCGGACCTCGTGCGGGTCGGCGCGGAGCAGGATGCTGGAGAGCATCGCGTTGACGCATGCCGACTTGCCGGCGCCGGTCGTGCCGGCGACGAGCAGGTGCGGCATCTTCGCGAGGTCGGCGCCGATCGCGCGTCCGGCGATGTCCTTGCCGAGCCATACGGTGAGCGGCGACCAGTCGGCGGGCGGATCCTGAAAGACGTCACCGAGGTGGACGATCCGCCGGCGGGCGTTCGGAACCTCGACGCCGACCGCCTGCTTGCCCGGGATCGGCGCGAGGATCCGGATGTCGGTGGCGGCGAGCGCATACGCCAGGTCATCCTTGAGCTGCGCGACCTTGCCGACCTTGATGCCGGGCGCGAGGCGAAGCTCGTAGCGGGTGATGTGCGGGCCGGTGACACGGCCGATCACCTTCGCCTCGATGCCGAAGTGGCCGAGCGTCTCGGTGAGGGTCCGCGCGACCTGCTCCTGCCCGGCGGTGTCGGGTTTGGCCGCCTCGCCGGTTGAACGCGTCAGGAACCGGGCCGGCGGCACGTGCCAGACGAAGTCGGGATCGTCGGTGACCGACGCGCGGTAGCGGCCCTGCGGCGTGAGGTCCTCCGGGTTGACCGGGATGCGGGTCTGGGCCTCGTCGTCGCTCGGTTCCCCCTCGGGCTCCTCAATGGGCTCTTCGGAGTCGGACTCGAGCTCGGGGAGCTGATCCTCCTCGGCCTCAGCTTTGCCCTCGATTGGCGGGGCTTCGACGTGCGTGGCGCGGACGATCAGCTCGGCCGTATCCGGCTCGGGCGGGAGCAGCGGCTCGGGCTCGTATTCGAGTTCATCGGGCGCTTCGTCATCGTCTTCGTGGGCCGCGCGGGCAGCGGCCGTCGCCGGCCGGATCGCGGTACCGCGCGACGCTGTCCGGGCGGGCTTGCGGGGGGTCGTGCGCTTGAGCGCCCGGCTCGTGTCAAGCAGCTGCATGCCGGTGACGCGGATGACCGACGCGAGCGTCGCCCCGCTCACGAGGATCAGCCCGGCGATGAACAGGAACGCGGCGAGGATGTGCGCGCCGACGCTCGAGAGCAGGTGCTCGATCACCCAGAACTCGCCCTGGCCGATGATCCCGCCGCGCGTCTCGAACTGGGTGGCGGTCCAGTAGTGCGCCTTCGGCACCGGACCGGGACCGAGTCCGGCGGTGCCGGCGGCGAGTGCGAGCGTGATCGCCGCGACGAGGCAGATGACCCCGGTGCGCATCGGCCGCACCGGCGGGCGCAGCTCGCGCATCAGTACGAGCGCGCCGGCGGCGACGAGGCTCGCCGGCAGCGCGTAGCCGAGGGCGCCGAACACGAACTGGGTGCCGTGGGTAAAGCCGTTGCCGAGCGCGCCCCCGGCCCAATGGAAGTACATGACCCCCGCGAGGAAGATCCCGATCGCGATCAGCGCGAGCGCGAGGATGTCGACGTGGTGCGGCTCGAGGTCGGGGCCGTGCGTCAGCACGCCCAGCGACGGCCGGCTCGCGAACGGCGAGCGGGTGGCGCGCTTGGGCGGCGATTTGCGCTTGGCGGCGGTGCCGCGCTTGGCGGCAGGCTTCTTACGGCGGCTTGCGGTGGCGGGCATTGTGTCCGAGGTTCTCGCTTCGACACCGCGCCCGGGGATCCTCCCGGCTCCGATGTGAATGGCGATTCACCTCGGACAGGCCGAGGTACGGTGCCGAACTTCGCGCCGGGGGGCCGATACCGTCACGAGCATGGCTGAGCGGTTCGACATCTACACGCGTGACGGGGTCCACCGCGGGGTCAAGGACCGCGCCGACGTCCACCGGGACGGGGACTGGCACCGCTCCGTCCATGTGTGGCTGCTGCGACCCGCCGAGCGCGCGGTGCTCATCCAGCAGCGAGCGCCGGACAAGGACACGTGGCCCGGCTACTGGGACGCGAGCGTCGGCGGGCACTTGAGCGCCGGCGAGCGCTACGAGGACGCTTACCGCGAGGTCGAGGAGGAGCTCGGCGTGACCTTAGAACCAGACCGTCTAGTTCCGCTGGGGATCCATGCCGTTGAGCTGACGCCCCCGGATCAGCCGCTGATCACCGACCGCGAGCTCTGTCTCGTCGCCCTGGCGCGAGACGACCGCCCGCTCGATGCCTATCCGTTCGACCGGGCCGAGCTGAGTGCGGTCGCGTCGCTCCCGCTCACCGGCCTGCGCGCGCTGCTGGATGGGCGCACCGCGACGATCATCCGCTGCGACGGGGCACGCACGGCGCCGGTGGAGCTGCGCCCGGACGCGCTCATCCCCCAGCCCTACCTTCCGCTCCTCGCCGATCGCGCCGAGGACCTCCTGAAACGCCCTGAAGACGCGCCGAAGAGGGCGATGAAGGCTCTGTAAAGATCCCGCGTCGTCGACGAAAAGGCCCGTACCATCCGGGGCACGATGGCGGTTGATTTCGAACGTCCCCCCCGCGTGCTCGTCGTCGAGGACGACGACGCGATCGCGCAGGTCCTCCAGCGCAGCCTGCGGATGGAGGGCTATGACGTGAAGATCGCCGGCGACGGGATCAGTGCGCTCGACCTCAGCCACGCGTTCCTGCCCGACCTTGTGATCCTTGACCTCGGCCTGCCGGGGATGGACGGGATCGAGGTCGCGAGGACCCTGCGCAAGTCCGACGACGTGCCGATCCTCGTGCTGACCGCTCGTGATGCGGTCGAGTCACGCGTCGAGGGCCTGGACAGCGGCGCCGACGACTATCTGATCAAGCCGTTCGAGCGCCAGGAACTGCTGGCGCGGTTGCGCGCCCTGCTCCGGCGCCGGCCGCCCCGGGGCCAGGCGACGATCCGCGTCGGTGACCTCACGCTCAATCCGGACACCCACGAGGTGCTGCGCGGTGACCGGCCAGTCGACCTCACGCAGCGTGAGTTCGAGTTGCTGGAATATCTGATGCGCAACGAGCGCATCGTGATCTCACGCCAGCGTCTCCTGGACGAGGTGTGGGGGTATGACCCGTTCTCGATGACGAACACGATCGAGGTGTTCGTCTCCAATCTACGGAGGAAGCTCGAATCGGGTGGTGAGCCTCGGCTCCTACATACGATCCGCGGCGCGGGCTACGTTCTCCGCGTATAGGACGGTCCCGATCCGCTGGCGTCTCGCCGGCGGCTCTGCGGCACTGACGTTCGTGATCCTCGCCGGGTTCGCGGCGATCGTCGGAGTCCTCACGACCCGCCAGGTGCGCGGTCAGTTCAACAACGAGGTCACGGCCGCCGCCGACCAGCTGAAGGCGCAGCTCAACCACCAGGTCGGGTTCGTCGGGCTGAAGCCCAACTGCAAGCACACGAAGATCAGCGTCGGCGACCTGGTCAGCGCAGAGAACGCGCAGATCAGAATCTTCGACCAGGGTGATGTCCTGTGCAAGCAGGTTCGGATCAAGGGCGCGAAGACGGCGCCCGCGACCAACCTGTTCAGCGACGCGCCGAAGCAGGCGGACGGCCAGTACACAGAGCACGGCTTTCTGGTTGCCGTCCGGCCGATGGCGGCGAAACCGGAAGGGGACCTGACGCTCGTCTATGCCCGGCCGCTCTCCGACGTCGAACACACGCTGTCCCGCGTGCGGTTCTTCCTGCTGCTCGGGGTTCTCGGCGGCACCGTGCTCGCGTTGCTGGCGGGGCTCGCGACCGCGCAGCGGGCGGTGCGCCCGATCGTCGAGCTGACCGACGCCGCCCGTGAGATCGAGCGGACCCGTGATCCGCGGCGTCGCGTGCCCCATCCCGAGGCCGATGACGAGGTCGCCGAGCTGGCCCGGACGCTCGAGGGGATGCTCGGGGCCCTGGACTCAGCGCGCGCGAATACGGAATCGATGCTCGACCGCCAGCGAGAGTTCGTCGCCGACGCATCGCACGAGCTGCGTACGCCGCTGACGAGCGTGCTCGCGAACCTTGAGCTGCTCGCCGAGGAGCTCGAGGGCGAGCAGGCCGACACCGCGCAGGCGGCGCTGCGCTCGACCCGCCGGATGCGCCGGCTCGTCGGTGACCTGCTGCTCCTTGCTCGCGCCGACGCCAAGCGCGACCAGCCACGCCGCACGACCGACCTCGGCGACGTGCTGATGGAGGCCGCCGGCGAGCTCGGAGCGCTTGCCGATGATCACGCGCTGACGATCGAGGCCGACCCGGCGGTCGTCTCCGGGGCGCGGGACGACCTGCACCGAATGACCCTCAACCTGCTCGAGAACGCCCTCCGTCATACCCCGCCGGGCACCCACGTCAGCGCGCGCTCCGGCGTCGAGGGCGACCACGCGACGATGGTGGTCGAGGACGACGGGCCGGGGATCCCGCCCGAGCTGCGCCAGCGGATCTTTGAACGGTTCGTCCGCGGCGGCGGCGACGGTGGACGCGGCTCCGGTCTCGGCCTCGCGATCGTCCGCGCGGTCGCCGCCTCCCACGGCGGTACGGTGGCGCTCGAGGAGCCGCAGACCCCAAGCGGGACGCGGTTCGTCATCGAACTCCCGCTCGAGGCGTCGCCTGCCGCCGAGCCCGTGCCCGCCGTCGAGCCTCAGACCTCGACGACGACCGGCAGCACCATCGGTCGGCGCCGCAGCCGGTCGTAGACGAACGCGGCGAGATCGTCGTGCAGTTCCTGCTGGAGCAGGTCGATCTCGCGCACCCCATCCGAGGCGGCGCGCTCGAGGCTGCGCTCGACTTCCTCGCGGATCTCCGCGACGAGCCCGTCGGCCTGTTCGATGAACGGCACGCCCCGGAAGATGACCTCGGTATCGGCAACCGAGATCCCGGTCTGCTCGGACACCGTGGCGACGACGATGAAGATGCCGTCGGCCGACAGCATGCGGCGGTCGCGCAGCGCGACGTCGCTCGGGTCGCCGATGTCGATCCCGTCGACGAAGATCATCCCGGACTGTTCCGGTTCGCCCCACCGGGCGCCGCGCTCGTCGATCTGGAGCGGCAGACCGTTCTCGCCGCGGAACACTCGCTCGGGCTCAATCCCGACCGCGTCGGCGAGTTCGGCGTGCAGATGAATCCGCTTGTGGTCGCCGTGGATCGGGAGCACGTAGCGTGGCTTGACGAGGTTGAGCATCAGCTTCAGCTCCTCGACGTACCCGTGACCGGAGGCGTGGATCGGCGCGTCGCGCGGGGTGATCACGTTGCAGCCGATGTGGTAGAGCCGGTCGATCGTTTCGTTGACCGCGCGCTCGTTGCCCGGGATCGGGGTCGCCGAGAACACGACCGTGTCGCCCTCGTGCAGCTTGATCATCCGGTGGTCGTTGTGGGCCATCCGGCGCAGGGCGGACAGCGGCTCGCCCTGGGATCCGGTCGAGACGACGACGACCTTGTGATCGGGCCAGTCCTCGACCTCCTGAGGCTGGATGAGGATCCCCTCCGGGACCTCGATGTGACCGAGCGAGCGACCGATGTTCACGTTCTTGCGCATCGAGCGCCCGACGAGTGACACCTTGCGACCGAGCGCGGCGGCCGCGTCGATCACCTGCTGAACGCGATGGATGTTCGAGGCGAAGCTGGTGACGACGATCCGGCCCGGCGCCCGCGCGAACACCTCCTGGAGATGGGGCCCGACCCCGCGCTCCGATGGGGAGAAGCCGGGGCGGTCGGCATTCGTGGAGTCGCCGCAGAGCAGCAGCAGCCCGTCCCGGCCGAGCTCGGCGAGCCGTGAGACGTCGGCCGGCTGCCCGTCGACCGGTGTCTGATCGAACTTGTAGTCACCGGTCACCAGCACTGTCCCGAGCTCGGTGGTGAGCGCCACGGCCATCGCGTCCGGGATCGAGTGGGTCATGTGGATGAGCTCGATCGTGAACGGGCCGGCGTCAAGTTCGTCACCCGGGAGCACGTCCTCCAGATCGCAGTCACGGAGGTTGTGCTCGTCGAGTTTCGAGCGCGCCATGGCGGTGGTCAGCCGGCCGCCGTAGACGACGGGTGCATCGGCCCCGCCGAGCTCACGGAGAACCCACGGCAGTGCGCCGACGTGGTCCTCGTGCCCGTGCGTGATCACGATCGCCTCGATGTCGTCGGCCCGCTCGCGCAGATAGCTGAAGTCGGGCAGCACGAGGTCGATGCCGAGCATGTCGGCGGTCGGGAACCGCAGCCCGGTGTCGACGACGACGATCCGGCCGTCGTACTCGACGACGGTCATGTTCTTCCCGATTTCTCCGAGGCCGCCGAGCGGCAGGACCCGTAACGCCTTGCTCACGCTCGCGCGGCCTGGAGCAGTCCGTGGCGCTCGAGCATCGAGCGGATGGTCTCCGTCTCGGTCTCGTCGAGCTCGACGTACGGCAACCGCACACCGCCCACGTTCATGCCAACGAGGTTGAGCGCCGCCTTGATGCTGCACGCGGCCGGCGCGACCGCGAAATCGCGGTAGACGTCGTGGAGCCCGGCGTCGATGGCGCGGCGATTCTCCGGCTCATCGACCATCCGGTGCATCTCTTCGCCGAACAGGTGGCTGCCCGTGAGCACGCCGCCGGCCTCGCCGAGGTCGAGCACGTCGACGAGCATGTCGTCGTTCCCAGCGTAGATCTCGAGGCCGTCGACCTTGGCGAGATTGTCCGGGTTCGCCTGCTTGACCGCCGCGATGTTGTCGAGCTGGGCGAGCTCGGCGAGCAGGTCGTTGGGCAGGTCAGACGCCGTCCGCTGCGGGATGTTGTAGAGGACGATCGGCAGGTCGGTGGCCCGCGTGACCTCCTCGTAGTGCCGGATGATCCCGCGCCGGCTCGGCCGGTTGTAGTACGGGTTGACCGAGAGCAGCGCGTCCGGACCGAGGGCGGTCGCCCGCTCGGTGAGCTGCACCGCGTGGCGGGTGTCGTTCGACCCGACCCCCGCGACGATCGTGCACCGGCCCTTCATCTCGTTGACCGCGAGCTCAATCACGCCGAGGTGCTCCTCGTCGTCAAGCGTCGCCGCCTCGCCGGTCGTGCCGCAGATGACGAGTCCGTCGGAGCCGTGCTCGGTGAGGTGATGCATGAGGCGTACCGCCGCCTCCTCGTCAACGCGCCCGTCAGCGCCGAACGGGGTGACCATCGCGGTCAGAATCGCGCCGAGGTTCAAGGGCATCGTTTCTGATTATCGCAGGGTATGAGGCAATCGGCCGTCGTCCTGCGGATGGCGCGCTCAGATCATTCCCGCGCGCCCCACCGCAGCACCGACAGCGCGCCCAGCATGACGCCGCGGTCCTCGTGCTCGGGGGCGGGCGCCGCCGCCGCGACCGGGCGTGGTGGCTGCGATACGACGTGCGTGACCAGCGCACCGGTGAGCTTCGAGACGCGCTCGGGGAGCCCGGCGTGCATCCACTTCGAGAACTTCATCGGCAGCGTCGAGATGAGGATCTCGTCGTAGTGCTTCGGATCCCATGCCTCGGTGACGGCGATCAGCGGGTCGGCGTCCCGCACCTCGCCGACGGCCTCGAGACCCGCGTCCTGAAGCTGCGTCAGCGCCTCTCCGAGCTGGGCGCGAGCCGCGGCGCGGCCGCCTTCGGAATGCGTGGCCGGGACGATCAGCGTGTACTCCACCGGTTCGTTCTGAGCCCGGGAACGCATCACCTCCAAGAGCTCTTGCGAGGTCGCAGTGACGTTCGCGAGCACGAGCACACGCTTCTTCCAGGGCATCGGCACACCTCCCTCAGAGGTTGGAACTGTGAGCGCTCACAACATACCCCCGGGACCGGCGGGGATCACCCGTTTTCCGTTAGCGCTGTGTGACGTCGCGCGTGCGTGTATCGAGGTACGCGGCGGCGTCCTCGAGCCGGTCATCACCCCAGAACAGCTCATCGCCGACGGCGAGTGTCGGCACGCCGAACACGCCGCGCTCGTACGCGGCGTCGGTCGCGGTCCGGAGGGTCGCCTTGATCCCCGGATCACCGAGCGCACGCTCGACCGCACGGGGATCGAGCCCGACGCGCGTGGCAACCCCGAGCACCTCGGCGAGGATGCTCAGCTCATGACCGCGCTGGAAGCCGGCGCCTACGTGGTCCACGGTCGGGCGGTGATCGATCAGCCGGTCAAAACTTGAACCCGATTTGCACATATTTCTCTACACTTCGTTGAAGACACATGCCGCCGCCCGATGACCGACTCCCCAGCCGTGCGCGTACCGCGAGAACCGCGAGACTCGGCCGCGTGGCGATGGGTGGCGCCGCCCGGTGGGTCGGCGATCGCCTTGATGCACGCGGGAGCGAGGATGACCGGCGGCGGCGGCGCGGCGACCGGATCGTCGCCACCGTCGACGCGCTCGTCGATCAGCTCGCCGTCCTGCGCGGCGCCGCGATGAAAGCCGGTCAGGTGCTCTCGACGATCGAGATCCCCGGTCTCGACGAGGAGCAGTCGGCCTACGTCCAGGAACGACTCGCGTCACTGCGGGACAGCGTGCGCCCGGTCGACTGGACGCAAATGCGCAAGGTCCTGGCGACCGAATGGGGCGAGGATCCTGACCGCGTTCTCCAGCAGATCGACCCGGTGCCGGCGGCCGCCGCGAGCATCGGGCAGGTCTACCGAGGGGTGACGCACGACGGCCGCGAGGTTGCCATCAAGGTGCAATACCCCGGCATCGCCGACTCGATCGAGGCGGACATGCGCAACCTGACGCTGCTCTCACCGGTGTTACGCCAGCTGATGCCGGGACTCGATGTCAAGGACGTGCTCGCCGAACTGCGCGAGCGGATCATCGAGGAGTGCGACTACGAGCTCGAGGCGGCCAATCACCGACGGGTCGCCCGGTTCTGGCGCGGCCACCCATTCATTCGCGTTCCGGCGGTCGACACGGCGCTCAGCCACCGCCGGGTGCTCGTCACCGACTGGGTCGAGGGCCTCGGCTTCGACGATGTCGGCCGCGAGCCCGACACGGTCCGCGACCGCTACGCCGAGATCGTCTACCGCTTCTTCTACGGCACGGCGCTCGAGCTCGGATTGGCGCTCGGCGATCCCCATCCCGGCAACTACCTGCTGTGCGATGACGGACGGGTGGCGTTCTTCGACTTCGGCATGCTGCGCCCGCTGCCCCGTGACTACGTGCGCCGGGAGGGTGCCGTCTCGCGGGCGGTCAGCGACGGGGACGCCGCCGGGGTGGTCGCCGGCATGCACGCGCTGGGGTACCTCCCCGGGAAGCCCGCCGACTGGGACGGCGCGCAACTGCTCGCCTACATGCAAGCCGCGTCGTGGTGGCTCGAGGATGACACGCCCCTGCGCCTCGGACCCGAGGACGTATGGCGCTCCGCCGAAATGATCCGCGAGGATGACGACGGCAGCGGCGGCCACGTCGCTCAGATCCGCAAAATGACCCTCCCCCGCGAGGCGCTGCTCCTGCGGCGCATGGACGGGCTCCTTTTCCAAACCGCGGCGAGCATCCGCGCGAGCGCACCCTGGGGGAGCCTGCTGCGCGAGATCACCGGCGAGGGCGAACCCGTCGGCGAGCTGGGTGCCCAGCACGCCGCGTGGCTCGCGTCGCGCCACGTGCGGCGCGGCGCCTCAGATTCCTCACTCGCCGCCTGAGGCGTCGCTCGCGCCGACGCGCGGTGCGTCCTTCTCGCCCGCGCCCCGGACCCGCGGTCCGTGGTACGGACCCGGCTTTGGCCGCTGCTTGCCGCCGGGGAACGCAAGCCGGAGGATCGACCGCTGCACCATCCCGAGCTGCTGGTGGAACGGTCCGGTGTTGTACGGAAGCTCGTAGCGCTCGCAGATCTCCCGCACCTTCGGCGCGATCTCGCCATAGCGCGTACTCGGCATGTCCGGGTACAGGTGATGCTCGACCTGGTAGCCGAGGTTCCCGCTGATCACGTGGAACAGCGGACCGCCGTCGATGTTCGCCGCACCGGTGAGCTGGCGCACGTACCAGCCGCCGCGCGTCTCCTCCGCCGTCTCCTCCTGCGTGAAGGTGTACGTCTGGTCGGGGAAGTGGCCGCAGAAGATGATCGCGTAGGACCACACGTTGCGGATCAGGTTGGCGACGATGTTCGCCTGCACGGTGCGCTTGAACGGCTCGCGGAACGATTTGCGCTCGACGAGCTGACGCAGGACGTTGCGCCCGCTCGACGCCTGTTTGCGCTGGAGCTTGCGGGCGGCGCGGCGCGCTTGAACCTTGGGGTTCTTGCTCCGCTTCTCGGCTTCCTCCCGCGCGCCGAACACGGCGGCCTCGATCCCGGTCATCACGAGCCCGCTGATCAGTGGCCAGGCGACGTAGTCCTTGAGGATCTGCGCTCGCGCCTTGCCGGCGATCCCCTTGAGGTCCTTGCGGACTTCGGCAATCGGCTTCTCACCGGAGCGGATCGCCTCGAAGTTCATGTCGTGCAGGGCGACCCCCCACTCGAACAGCAAAGCGAGCAGGATGTTGTAGATCGGCTGGAGCAGGTAGACGGGATGCCAGGACTGCGCCGGATCGATCCGCATGATCTCGTACCCGAGGTCGCGGTCCTTGCCGAGGATGTTCGTGTAGGTGTGGTGGATGAAGTTGTGGGAGTGACGCCACGCCTCGGCGGTCGAGGCGGTATCCCAGTCCCACGCCCGGGAGTTGATCACCGGGTCGTTCATCCAGTCCCACTGGCCGTGCAGGACGTTGTGGCCGATCTCCATGTTCTCGAGGATCTTCGCCATCCCGAGCGTGCTTGCGCCGAGCACCCACGGGAGCCGCCAGCGGGAGGCGATCAGCTCGGCGCGGCCGATCAGCGCCAGCCGGCGCTGGAACGCGATCATCGAGCGGATGTATTTGGCGTCCCGCTCGCCGAGGTCCGCCTTGACCTGCTCGTGGAGCTCGTCGAACTCGCGGCCGATCGCCTCGATCTGCTCCGGCGTCAGCCGGTGCAGCGGGTTCTCACTCGCGTCGATCGCGACATGCCCGTTCGTGCGGTTCCCGTTCTCGGTTGCCGTTGCCATCTGTGCACTCCCTTTCTCCCTGCTAGAGATCGATCTCGATCGGGCCCTCGGGCGCGCTGATGCACGTCCGAATCACTTCGCCTTCCTGGCCGTATACCTCCCCATTGCGGAGGTCACGCACGCGTCCCGAGCGAAGCTCCCCGACGCACGTATGGCAGATGCCCTCGCGACAGCCGTAGGGCAGATCGAGGCCCGCCTCCTCGCCGGCCACGAGGATCGGCACCTTGCCGTCGGATTCGGTCTTGCAGTCGGACCGCAGGAACGCGATCGCGCCGCCCTCACCCTCAGCGCCGTCCCCCAGCCCAAGCTTCGGTTGAAAGCGCTCCATGTGGAGCGCGTCGCAGTCGCCGTGGCGCTCCCAGTGCTCGGTGAATGCATCGAGCATGTCCGCCGGGCCTGAGAGGTAGGTGTCGCGTTCGGTCCAGTCCGGGCACAGGCGATCGAGATCACTTGGCCCCATCCGGCCGTTGTCACGGGTCAGCTGTTCGTGCAGGCGGAAACCGTCGTGCCGCTCGGCGAGCCCCCGGAGCTCGTCTCCGAAGATGACGTCATCGGTATGGCGCGCAGAGTGCAGCGTGACCACATCGCGCACCTCGCCGGCGTGGTCGAGATGACGCAGCATGCTCATGATCGGCGTGATGCCGCTGCCGGCGCTGATGAAGAGGAGCTTGCCCGGGCGCCCTTCCGGCAGGATGAAATCGCCCTCGACCCCGCCGAGCGAGACGATCGTGCCCGGGCGCCCGCGCCGCACGAGATAGGGGGACACTTTGCCCTCGTCGACGTTCTTGACCGTGATGCTGATCAGCCCGTCCTCGCGCCACGGATCCGAGGTCAGCGAGTACGCGCGCCAGTGCCGAACGCCCTCGATGTCGAGCCCGATGCGCAGGTACTGACCGGGCCTGTGGCCCGGCCACCGGTAGCCCGGCTTGATCAGGACGGTGGCCGCGTCGGCGGTCTCGTGGTTGATCTCCTCGATCCGCCCGCGGAGCTCCCGCGTCGACCACAGCGGGTTGATCAGCTCGAGGTAGTCGTCGGGGAGCAGCGGCGAAGACAGCGCCCCGAGGACCCTCAGGACACGCTTCTGAATCGGATGGACCGCCGGTGGTGCACCTTTCTCAGGCATCTACTCATAAGTAATATCCAAATGGGTAGTTTCTAAAACTGTGTCGGCTCATCCGGTAAGAGCACCGCGCAAAACCGGGACGCGAGGGGTGCCCCGAGCGGTTCGGGAGCAGCTGATCCTCGACGTCGCCGGCCAGGTGTTCGCCGTCGGTGGGTTCTACAACGGTTCGATGGACGAGATCGCCTCGCGCGCCGGCGTCTCCAAGCCGATGCTGTATGCGTATTTCGAGTCCAAGGAGGGCCTGTACGCCGCCTACGTCGAGCGCACCGGCGGTGAGTTGCTCACGCGGCTTCAGGCCTCGGCCGATGCTGAGGATCTGCCCGTCGAGCGTCTGCGGGCGCGGACCCGGGAATTTCTCGCCTTCGTCGAGGAGCACCGCGACGGTTGGACGGTGCTGTTCCGCGAGCTGGCCGCGAGCCCGCCCCTCGCCGAGCAGGTCGCGTCGTTGCGGCTCCAGATCACCGACGCCGTGCAGCGGATGATCGTCGGGGGCGTGGCGACGCTCCCCGACCCCGACGTTGCGGCGCTTGCCCACATGATCGTCGGCGCGGGCGAATCGCTCGCCAACTGGTGGTTGGACCGCCCCGAGGTCCGGCGCGATCAGGTCGCGGAGTGGTACGTCGAGGCGGTGCAGGCCGCGGTCGGCGCCGCGGTGCGTCGCAACGCGGTCGACCGCCCGTTGTAGCGAGCGGCCCACCGGCAAATCGCGGACTGTTTCCCCCTGGGTGCCGGTGAGCCCGAGGGTCAGCCGTCGAGCAGGTGCTCGAGGCCGACAACGGGCGAGTCGCTGAGTCCGCCGACCCGGCGGACGGCGAGCAGGACACCCGGCATGAACGACTCACGGTCAACCGAGTCGTGGCGGATCGTCAGCGTCTGGCCGGTGTCCCCGAGGATGACCTCCTGATGGGCGACGAGCCCGGGGAGGCGGACCGAGTGGATCGGGACGTCTCCGCCCATGAGGGCCGCGGTCCGCGCCGCAGTTCCGCTCGGCTTGTCGACCTTGCGGTCGTGGTGGAGCTCGATGATCTCCGCCTTCGCCATGTGGCGCGCGGCCTGCGCCGCGAACTGCATCATCAGCACGGCGCCGATCGCGAAGTTGGGGGCGATGAAGATGTTCGCCCCGGTGCAGTCAGCGAGGTCCGCGATGTCGAAGCTCGTCGTCCCGATCACGACGTGGACGCCGGCGTCGGTCGCCCGGTGCGCGTTCTCGACGACCGTCGAGGGGATCGTGAAATCGACGAGCACGTCGGCGTCCTGGAGCACGTCGGTGACGGTCGTGCCGAGCACCGGGTCCGCCCGGCCGGTGAGCTCCATGTCCTCCGCGCCCTCGACGGCGCGGCACACCGTCTCCCCCATCCGCCCGGCCGCCCCGGCCACCGCGACGCGGATCAACCGAGAACCTCGTGCGAGTGGGGCGCCTCGAGCGCCTCGACTGCCTGCTCGAACTGGGCCTCGTCGGGCCCGATCCCCGCGATGGAGAGGCGCTCCGGTGCCCACAGCTCGTGCGCGAGTGCCTCAAGGTCGGCGAGCGACACCGCTTCGATCTTGCCGACGACGTCGTCGAGCGAGAGCAATGGCACGCCGGCGAGGATCTCGGACCCCAGCCGGTTCATCCGCGCCCCGGTCGATTCGAGCGCCAGCACGACGCGGCCCTTCAGATTCTCCTTCGCCCGCTCGAGCTCTTCCTCGGTGGCGGGGGAATCACGCATCCGTTCCAACTCGGCACCGATCACGCCGAGCGCCTGCGCCAGGTTCTCGGTCCGGGTGCCGACGTAGAGGCCGATCTGGCCGGTGTCCTGGTAGGCGCTCGTGAACGAGTACACGGCGTAGGCGAGGCCGCGGCGCTCGCGGATCTCCTGAAACAGCCGGGAGGACGAGGTCCCGCCGAAGATCGTGTCGAGGACCCGCAGCGCGTACCGGCGGTCATCGTGCCGCGAGAGCGCCGGACCGCCGAGGCACACGTGGTACTGCTCGGTGTCCTTGCGCTCGAACCGCCGCTGGCGGGGGAGATTCGTCGGTGCCGGGTCGGGCTTCCCGTTGACACTGCCCGCCCCGTCGTGCGGCACGCGCGACTGCACGAGCTCGACGAACGCGTCGTGATCGACCGCGCCCGCCGCGGAGATGACGATGTTCGACGGCACGTACCGGGCATGGTGAAACTGCGCGATCTCGGGCACCGGCGTCTCCGCGATCACCGGCGCGCGGCCGATGATCGCGCGGCCGAGCGGATGCGACCCGAACACCGCCTCGCCGAGGACATCGAAGACCTTCTCCTGGGGATCGTCCTCGTACATCGCGATCTCCTCCAGGATCACCGCCCGCTCGGACTCGATGTCGCGGAGCGACGGGCGGAACACCATGTCCGCCATGACGTCGATCGCCTCCGGCACGTGCTGGTCGATCACCCGGGCGTAGACCGAGGTCGTCTCCTTGCCCGTGCCGGCGTTCAGCTCGGCGCCCATGCCGTCGAAGATCTGATCGATCTCGAGCGACTCGTACTTCTCCGAGCCCTTGAACAGCAGGTGCTCGAGCAGGTGCGACAGACCGGCCTCCGACTCACGCTCAAAGCGCGAGCCGGTGCCGATCCAGAATCCGAGCGACACGGATCGGACGGAGGGCATTGCCTCCGTCGCGACCCGAACGCCCGACTCGAGCGTCGTCAGGCGATGCGTCTGCTCCACGCGGCGCTACGCCCGCGGGCGGTCGGGATCACGATCCCGCACCCGGCCACGGTCGCCGTCACGGCCGCCGTCGCGCGGCGGGCGATCGCGGTCACGGCGGGGGCCACGATCGCGGTCACGGTCACGGCCGTCACGGCCGCCCCGCTCACGCCGCGGACCACCGTCGCCGCTGCCCACGGAGGCGAGCTCCTCGACCGTCTTGCCGGCGACCTCGGGATCGTCGGCGAGGCGCAGGCCGATGCGGCCACGCTCGCGATCGACCTCGACGACGCGGACGTCGATGTCATCGCCCTTGTTGAGGACCTCCTCAACGGTCGCGATCCGACGTCCGGGCGCGATGTTGGAGATGTGCAGCAAGCCGTCGGTGCCCTTCGAGAGCTCGACGAACGCACCGAACGTCGTCGTCTTGACGACCTTGCCGCTGAACTCGTCGCCGACCTCAACCTCCTTGGTCATCGACCGGATCCGGTCGACCAGGGCGTCGCCCAGCTCGCCGTTGGCGGCGTACACGAGCACCTGACCCTCGTCGTTGACGTCGATCTGGGACTCGAATTCCTCCTGGAGCGAGCGAATCGTCTCGCCGCCCTTGCCGATGAGCAGGCCGATCTTCTCGGGATCGATCTTGATCGACGAGATCCGCGGAGCGTGCTTGGACAGCTCGGTGCGCGGGTGCTCGATGACCTTCGACATCTCGCCGAGGATGAACTCGCGGGCGATCTTCGCCTGGGCGAGCGCATCGCGCAGGATGTCGAACGTGACGCCCGTGATCTTGATGTCCATCTGCAGGGCGGTGATCCCGTCCTGCGTGCCGGCGACCTTGAAGTCCATGTCGCCGAGGTGGTCCTCGACGCCGGCGATGTCGGTGAGGATGATGTAGTCGTCACCCTCCTTGATCAGCCCCATCGCGATGCCCGCCACCGGCGCCTTGATCGGCACACCGGCGTCCATCAGCGACAGGGTCGAGCCGCACACGCTCGCCATCGAGCTTGAGCCGTTGGACTCGAGGATGTCCGACACGACGCGAATCGTGTACGGGAACTCCTCCTGGCTCGGGATCATCGGGACGAGCGCCCGCTCGGCGAGCGCACCGTGACCGATGTCGCGGCGCTTGGGTCCGCGCATGAATCCGGCCTCCCCGACGCTGAACGGCGGGAAGTTGTAGTGGTGGAAGTACCGCTTGGTCGTCTCGAGACCGAGCGTGTCCAGACGCATCTCCTCACGGGTCGTGCCAAGCGCAACGACGCTCAGCGCCTGCGTCTGGCCCCGCGTGAACAGTGCCGAACCGTGGGTCCGCGGTGCGAGGCCGACCTCGATCGAGATCGGCCGGATCTCCTCGGAGCTGCGGCCGTCCGGGCGGCGCTTCTGGACGGCGATCCGCTCGCGGATGATGGCCTTCTCCAACTTGTCGAACGCCCGCTGGGCGTTCAAGCGGTACTCCGCGAAGGTGTCGGCCTCGGGGTCACCCGAGTACTGCTCGAGGACCGCTTCCTCGACGGCCTTCGTGGCCGTCTGACGATCGAGCTTGTCCTCGACCTGGGTGGCGGCGTCGAGGGCTGCGCCGTGCGAGCCCTTGATCTCGGCGTACAGGTCCGGGTGCACCTGCGGCACGTCGACCTCGATCTTCTCCTTGCCGGCCTGGGCGGCGAGTTCACGCTGCGCCTGGCAGATCTTCTTGATCTCCGAATGCGCGATGTCGAGCGCATCGAGGATCTCGGCCTCGGGGATCTCGGCAGCGCCGGCCTCGACCATCAGGATCGCCTCGTCCGTCCCGGCGACGATCAGGTCCAGCTCGGTGTTCTCGGCGAGATCTTCTTCCTCGGGGTTGACGACGAAATTGCCCTCAACCTTGCCGATGCGCACCGCGCCGACAGGCGTCGGGAACGGGATGTGGGAGACCATCAGGGCCGCCGACGCGCCGTTCATGGCGAGGATGTCGTACGGGTTGACGTGGTCAACCGATATCGGCAGTGCGACGAGCTGGGTCTCGTACCGCCAGCCCTTGGGGAACAGGGGGCGGATCGGCCGGTCGATCAGCCGAGCGACAAGGGTCGCCTTCTCCCCTGCGCGTCCCTCGCGCTTAAAGAATGAGCCGGGGATCTTCCCGGCGGCGTACATCCGCTCCTCAACGTCGACAGTGAGCGGGAGGAAGTCCACGTCGCGGATATTCCCCGCCGTGGCTGTGCAGAGCACCATCGTGTCACCTGCGCGAACGACAACGGCGCCAGAGGCTTGCTTCGCCAGCTTGCCGGTCTCGAACGAGATCTCCTTGCCGGAGACCTCGACGGAGACGCGCGAAACCGCGTCAGACATATATTTAATTCCCTTCAACTCCGCCCTTCGGTCGGCGGAGTGCTTCGTTTCTCTTCTTCTCTGTCCGAACGCTGAGGATGGTAGCGGGCCGCGCGGAGTCCGCGGGTCATTCAACCGCCGGACGGACCGGCAGATCGCCCTGCACGTCAGCCGATTGCGTCGCGCGCGAGCGATTCGAGCAGTCGCTCGATCGAGACGAGCCCGCTGAGGCGGCCGAGGTCGTCGCACACGCAGACCGGGGCGTAGCGGTCCTCGGAGCGGCGCGCCGTGGCGCGCAGGGCGACGCTGGGGATCTCCTCCCCAGACTGAACGCACATCGCGGGGTGCTGGGAGACGCGTCGGCCCCCCGATGGGACGAACACGAACAGCGGCCGGCCGGGCTCGTCGAGGAGCACCATCGTCTCGGCGACGATGTCCGGCGCCCGGCGGGTCGTCAGCGCCGGGCGGGTGAGCGTTCCGACCGGCCGGCGGCCCGTCGCGCCGCGCTGGGCCCGGAGCGTGTGGAGGACCGCCTGCGGCGCCGGGCGCATCTCGGCCTCCGGGCGGCCGACGAGGTAGCCCTGGATGAGCGGGAC
The DNA here is from genome assembly GCA_963850335.1 of uncultured Solirubrobacterales bacterium. Taxonomy (GTDB): domain Bacteria; phylum Actinomycetota; class Thermoleophilia; order Solirubrobacterales; family Solirubrobacteraceae; genus Palsa-465. The sequence continues at coordinate 424,115 of CAWKKY010000012.1, forward strand.
CTCGAGCTCGACGAGCCGCTCGAGCTCGCTCTCTCGCTCGATCCCCTCGGCCACCAGCCAAGCATCGAGCTCTCCGGCCATCGCCCCGATCGCGGCAACCGCCGCCGCACGGTGCGGATCGCGATCGAGTCCGGTGACGAGCTGGCGGTCGACCTTGACGAAATGCGGGCGTAGGCGAAGGATGTGGCTCAGGCTGGCGTAGCCGGCACCGGTGTCGTCGACGGCGACCATCGCTCCGCACAGGCGCAGCCGATCGAGCCCGGCGGTCAGGGTCTCGTAGTCCTCGACCGGCGTCTGCTCGGTGATCTCGAGCACGATGCCCGAGAGGTCGTCGAGTTCGGCGAACAACGCCTCGACCGACGGATCCAGGAGCGCGTCCGGACTGAAGTTGATCGAGAGAAAGCAGTTCGGCGGCAGCTTGGTCCGATGCGCGAGGATCGCCTCGCCCGCCGCCGCCTCGACCCGGCCGGCGTAGCCGTGAAGCGCGGCGGCCGCGAACAGCTCCTGGGGGCCGACCGGGACCACGCCCTCGGCGAGCCGCGCCAGCCCCTCGTATCCGCACACGACCCCGCGCGCGGTGTCGAGGATCGGCTGAAACGCCGCCTCGAACAGCCGTTCGCGGCAGATCCGTTCCAGGACACGCGGCCAGCGTCGATCGGCGATCTCGAGCATGGCCTTAACCGTCGGCACTCGCGGCCGATACTCAAGCGCGCCGCAGGGGGCATGTCCATCCGTCCAGTGCGATCCGGTGGCGATGTTCGCACGCTAACCGGACCGGTCGGTCCGCTTTTGCTACGGTTAACCGGACCGCTGAGTCCCAGTTTACGAAGGAGCGCGCATGTCCGCAACCGCAGAGTCCCCGCCCCGGACGAAATTGACCGCCCCAGCCGGCGGAAGCACAAATCGGTGGCTGATCCTCGTGATCGCCTGCCTGGCGCAGTTCATGGTCGTGCTCGACGCGACCGTGGTCAACGTCGCGCTCCCGTCGATCCAACGTGGCCTGAACTTTTCGGCCTCCAACCTCCAGTGGGTCGTCAACGCCTACACGCTCGTCTTCGGGGGCTTCCTGCTGCTCGGTGGCCGCGCGGCCGACCTGCTCGGACGCAAGCGGCTGTTTGCGGTCGGGGTGATCGTGTTCAGCGCCGCCTCGCTGCTCAATGGCCTCGCCCAGACGTCCGGGATGCTGATCGCGGGTCGTGCGCTCCAGGGCCTCGGCGGCGCGCTCGTCTCCCCCGCGGCGTTGTCGATCATCACGACGACCTTCACCCGGCAGGACGAGCGCACGAAGGCGCTCGGCGTCTGGAGCGCGATCGCCGCGGGCGGCGGCGCCGTCGGCCTGCTTCTCGGCGGCGTGCTCACCCAGCTCGCCTCGTGGCCGTGGATCTTCATCGTCAACGTCCCGGTCGGGATCGTGACGCTGGCGCTGACGCTGCGGTTCATCCCCGAGTCCAAGGTCGAATCGACCCACCGCACGTTCGACCTCGCTGGTGCCGTGACCGTCACCTCCGGCCTCGTCGTGCTCGTGTTCGCGATCGTCAAGGCCCAGTCCTTCGGCTGGGGCTCGGGGCGGACAATCGGGCTGCTCGCGGCCGGCCTGGCGCTGATCGCCGTGTTCACGCAGATCGAGCGGCGCAGCCCCGCCCCGCTCGTGCGCCTGAGCATCTTCCGCGTCCGGACGCTTTCGGCAGCCGACGGCGTGCTGCTGCTCGTCGCCTCGGGCATGTTCGGGATGTTCTTCTTCGCGTCGCTGTACGTGCAGGAGATCCTCGGCTACAGCCCGCTCAAGGCCGGACTGGCGTTCCTGCCGATCACGCTCGGGATCGTCATCGGCGCCGGGATCGCGCAGCAGCTGATCAAACGAATCGGCGTGCGCAACGTCGCCCTCGCCGGGATCTCGCTCGCGGCGATCGGCATGGCTGTCCTCACCCAGCTGCCGGTGCACGGCACCTACCTCGGCGACCTGCTTCCCGGCCTCATGCCAATGAGCATCGGCATGGGTCTCACGTTCGTGCCGATCACCCTGCTCGGGATGGGAGGCGTGTCCGATGACGATTCGGGTCTCGCCTCTGGCCTGTTCAACACGGCCCAGCAGGTCGGCGGGTCGCTCGGGCTGGCGATCCTCTCGACGCTCGCCGCGAGCCAGACGGCGAGCCTCCTGAGCTCTTCTCACGCCGGTTTCGCCGGCCACCAGGCAGCGCTCGTGTCCGGGTACCACGTCGCCTTCGCCGCGGCGGCGGTGATGCTCGCCGCAGGCGCGATCATCCTCGCGGTCGTCGTGCGCCGACGCGATGTCGAGGCGCTCGAACTCGACCCGGCCGCGGTGCCGGCCGCGATTTAGGCGAGAATATGGACCAGATGTCCGGTGAGGAGAGACGGCGTCGGTCTGACGCCGAGCGCAATCGGCGGCGGCTGCTCGACGCCGCTGAGGAACTGTTCCGGACCCGCGGCCTTGACGTCGGCGTCGGCGAGATCGCCGAGAGTGCCGGCGTCGGCCGGGGGACGCTGTTTCGCAACTTCCCCACCAAGGAGGATCTGATCGCGGCGATCGTCGTCGAGCGCATGCGTGAGGCAGCCGCTCGCGGCCGCGAGCTCCGGGCCGCCGACGATCCCACCGAGGCGCTGTTCGCCTTCCTCGACCACATGGCGGGAGCGCAGCAGGTCAACCGCGGACTGTTCGAGGCGATCGCCGACACGTGGCTCGCCAACGACGAGATCCGCGCCGGACACACCGAGATCATCGGGGTGCTCGAGGGGCTCCTCGCCCGCGCCCAGGCCGTCGGCGCCGTCCGCCCCGACGTCGGCGCGATCGACCTCATGTTCATGCTCAAGGGGGTGTGTGAGGCGGCGGCCGCGCTGTCCCAGACTGAGCCGCGGATCGTCGAGCGCCACCTCGACCTCGTCCGGGCGGCGCTGCGGCCCGTCGACGATGCCCCGCCGCTGCGCGGTCATCCGCCGACGCTGGCCGACATCGAGCGCCCGTTCGCCGACGCCGAGTCGCCGGAGCGCACACCGGCAGGCCAAGCGGCGTAGCGTCGCGAGCGCGGGGCGCCCCCGGGCACCCGTAAACGCATTCTTACATTCGTCTGACACGCCTCGATTGTTCCTCCGACGTTCCGGGGGTACCCCTTAAGGCATGTCACAGACCCTCATCATCGTGCTGAACCTCATCATGTCCTGCGTTGCCTTTTCGGCGGTCGGGGCGGGATGGGCAATAAGCCGCCGGCTCCGGCCGGCACTACCGCCTGACGCGGGCCGTGCCGACCGGCGCGGCTCCGTCCGGGCACGCCGCCCCGACTACCGCACGGCGGCGTCGATCGCCACGGCAGCGAACAGCAGCGCCAGGTAGAGAAGAGAGAAGTGAAACAGCGTGCTCGCGGCCGCGGGTGTGGGGCGGCGCCACAGCCGGACCGCGAGCACACATAACGTGAGGCCCAGAACGACGGCCGTCACGAGGTAGAGAACGCCGAAGGTCCCGAGCACCGCCGGAGCGAGCGTGAGCAGGGTGAGGGCAACCGAGTAGGCGAGCACCTGAGCTGCGGTCGCCGCCGCACCCCGCACCACCGGCAGCATCGGCACATCCGCGGCCGCGTACCGGCGCTCCAACAAGAGCGCGAGAGCCCAAAAGTGTGGAGGCGTCCAGAGCAGCACGATCGCGAACAGCCACGCCGCACCCATGCCCATGCTGCCCCGAGCCGCCGCCCACCCCGCGAGCGGCGGGATCGCGCCCGCAGCCCCGCCGATCACGATGTTCTGCGCCGTTCGCCGCTTAAGCCACACGGTGTAGATGAGCACGTAGAACGCGCCTCCGGCCATTGACAGTGCTGCGGCGAGCAGGTTGTCGAAGGCGGTCAGGACGATGAACGCGAGCGCCAGCAGGCTTAGGCCGAACCCGACGGCGCGCGCCGGCGGGATCCGCCCCGCCGCCACCGGCCGGTTGGCCGTGCGTGGTCCCATCAGGCGGTCGATGTCGCGATCGAGCACGTGGTTCAGTGCGCTCGCGCCACCACACGCAAGAGCCCCACCGATCACAAGCGCGATCAGCCTGACCGGCGAGGGATCCCCCCCGGCGGCCGCGATCATCGCGCAGACCGAGGTCAGCACCAGCAGCGACATGATCCGCGGTTTGGTCAGCGTCACGTAGTCACGCCAGTTACCGCGCGCCGCCATGCCTGCGCGCCACGGCGCCCGCGCCGGCGGGGCGGCCGGAATCGCACGGGCGAGATCAGGCATGCCCGCGCCCAGAGCCGGCGAGCGACGTCAGGTCCTGGCTGACGGAGCCAGGAATGAACGGGTACAGGTAGGCCGACGCGCTCGTATCCACCGCGGTCGATCAGGTACAGCGCCTCGGTGTGCACGATGTCGCTCTTCGTTGGCTGGACGAAGATCCGGTAGTCCTTCCAGACCCGCGCGAGCTGCGCGTGAGCCCCCGACAGCCAGTGCCAGGAACCGGCGGCGGCGAGTCCCCACCTGCGAACGGCGATGCGCTCCGAGGACGGCGTGTCGCGCGGGTTGACGCTGACGACGACGAGCACTGGTCGCTGCGCGGCCGGCAGTGCTTGCTCAGCCGAAGCGAGCGCGCGGCCCTCGAGCGGGCAGGCCTGGTTGCAGTGAGAGTCGAAGAACGTCACCACGACGCTCCGGCCCCGGAGCGCGCTGAGCGAGAACAGTCGCCCCGTCTGGTCGCGCAGGGTCGTGATCGGCGGGGCAGGACGTGTCCCCGCGGCCCAGGCCGCCTCGCCGTGCATGCCGAAACGGGTCGATGCGGACACCTGCGACGGGGTCGCCCGCGACGCGGCGCCGCCAGCCGCGAGGCGGTGCACCGCGAACCCCACACCGAGCCCGATGAGGGCGGCGGCGAGCAGGACCGCGGCGATCCGCACGGGGCGCGCCGTCGCGGATCGCGACACCCACTTGGTGTCCGCATCGGCCTGCATTAAGTCCCGGGCTCGGGCGGGAGCGTCTCGGGGATCATCGGCCCGAGATTCGCGGCGGGTTCGGTGCCGGGTTCGGATGTCTCCGTCGTCTCGGGCACACGGACGGAGACCGCCCAGTACCAGACCGCGAGCGCAATCAGCAGCGCCAACGGCAGCAGAAGCGTGAGCAGCGCGCCGACAAGGAAGTCTGCGAACGGAAGCAAAGGCACGTCTGTCTCCTCCTCAGGTCGTGAACGCCGTTGACGCGCGGCTACGCGAGTGGTCCGGCTCGAGCCACCGGTAGAAGCCGATGATGAACGTGATCGTGTACGCGAGCGAGCCGGGGACCCACATGACGCCGGCGGCCAGCTGCTGATCGGTCAGCGCGCTGATCCCGCCGGGCCGGCTCGGGAGTGCCGAGTAGGCGTAGATCGCGTGCGGCACGATCACCAGCGTGATCGCCAGCAGCCAGCCCACGACCATCGCGCCGGCCGTGTAGGCGATCCGCACCGGCCAGACCAGGCGCGGGCGCAGCGGGCCGGGATCGATGACGCGCGCCCAGAACAGGAGTCCGGCGAAGAAGAACATCGCATGCTCGAGCGCGTGCACCACTCCCGAGCTGAGCGTCGCGTTGTAGGCGCCTGGGATGTGCCAGGCGAGGATCGTCGCGTTGAACAGGATCCAGGCCGGGAGTGGCCGCGCAAGCGCCCGGACCGGCGACATCCGGCGTGAGAGGGCGAGGTTCCGCGCGAGCTTCGTCCGAGGCTCGAGTGGCAGCGCCCGCCACATCCGCGGCCAGGGCCGCCCGAGCAGCAACAGCGGCGGAGCGACCGTGAGCAGCAGAACGTGTTGCAGCATGTGCACCCAGAACAGCTCGTCGGCGTAGTGGTCGATCGGCGAGTTGAGCGCGATCACGATCGTCAGCAGACCCGCGAAGAACGCGAGCGCCTGGAGGGGCTTCGGCCGATCCCGCCCGCGGCTGCCGAGCACGTAGAGCGCCGCGGCCAGCGCAACGTAGACCAGCGACGGGTCCAGCGACCAGGCCGTCCAGGACATGGTCAGCCGACGAGGTAGAGGAGGATGTAGGCGAGCACGCCGATCGCGACGAAGTACGCCCAGTAGAACGACGAGGCTTCGATCCCGGCGAGGACCAGCGCGGTCTCGGTGGTCGGCACTTCGGTCTCGCGCATCCGGCCCACGCGCCGTGCCCGCCACAGGCTGGCGACCTGGATCTCGATCCAGTACAGCCCCAGCAGGGCGACGATTGCGTACGTCACCGTCCAGCCGAAGAAGACGGCGGCATAGCCGCCGCTCGCCGCGCCAAAGTCGATCACGACGTACTCGATGAACTGGAGCACCACCGCGATCAGCCCCGCGAGAACGGCGATGATCCCGGCCGCCGCGGAGTCGCCGGCCGGACGCCTCGCGCCGAGGCGATAGATCACAGCGCTGAGCACGAACAGGGACGCGATCGAGACGCCGATACCTCCGTCAGGCACGACAGTGCCGACCTTCCAACTGTGGTTGACGTCGAGCGCCTTCAGATAGAAGAACGCGAACAGGAACGACGCGAAGAAGAACGAGATCACGCCGCACAGCAGTCGTCCGCCCACCCAGATCGCGCGCGGCTGCCACTCCGGGGGCTCGGCTTCGATGTGTGGTGCGACGGGTACCGAGGCTTCCATGGCTCAGGCTCCTCCCCCGGCCGGGACGGCGGCCGGCGCGACGGCCGGCGCGGTCTCAACGCCGTACGGGTACGGATCCCCGTCGAACACGGGGAACTGGTCGAAGTCGTGCACGGGCACGGGCGTGGGCAGCGACCACTCGTAGGACTTGGAGTTCCACGGATTGGGCTCGGCGGGCTCGCGCTTGACGAGCAGCGACCACACGACGTTGACCAGGAACACGAGCATCGAGAGCCCGATCACGTAGGCCGACACCGACACCCAGTCGTTGAGTCCCTGCCATGACGAGTTATAGGTCACCACGCGGCGAGGCATGCCCATGAACCCGAGCGCGAACAGCGGCGCGAAGGTCGAGTTGAAGGCAATGAACAGCGTCCAGAAATGGACCTTCGCCAAGCGCTCGTTGAGCTTGAAACCGTACATCTTCGGCACCCAGTAGTAGATCGCGGCGAAGAAGGCGAAGATCAGCCCGCCCATGATCGTGTAGTGGAAGTGCGCCATCACGAAGAAGCTGCCGTGGGTCGTGACATCACTCGGCACGTCGGAGTTGAACACGCCGGAGATCCCGCCCCACAGGAAGTTGAACATCCAGGCCAGGCAGAACAGCATCGGCACGCTCAGCCGTATTCGCCCGCGCCACATCGTGCCCATCGCGCACAGGAAGATGAACCCGGTGGGCAGCGAGATCAACTCCGTGGACAGCATGTAGAACGGCCGCAGATCGGCGTTGATCCCCGAGACGAACAGGTGGTGCTGCCAGACGAACCAGCTGAGGAACGAAATGCCGAGCATCCCTGCGACGGCCAGCCGGTAGCCCCACAACGGTTTGCGGCTGAACACCACCAAGATCTCGAGCACGATCCCCATCCCGGGGAGGGCGAGGATGTAGACCTCCGGGTGACCGAACACCCAGAACAGGTTCTGGAAGAGGTAGGCGCTGCCGCCCTGCCCAGGGACGTAGAAGTTGGTCTGAATGGTCCGGTCCATCGCGCCCATCAGCAACGCGGCGATCAGCATCGGCGCCGCCAGCGCCATCAGCCACGAGGTCGCGAACGCCGCCCACACGAAGATCGGCAGCCGCGACCAGGTCATCCCACGGGCGCGCATCGTGAGAATCGTCACGATGTTGTTGAACCCGAACAGGCACATCGACACCCCGACGAGCGCAAAGAACCCGATGTAGGCGTCGTAGCCTGCGGTTCCCTGCGCCCCCAGTGGCTGATACCCGGTCCACCCGGTCTGGAAGCCGCCAAAGAAGATGGTCGTGATGAGGATGACCTCGCCGGCCATCAGCAGCCAGAAGCTGAACGCTTCGACGCGCGGGAACGCCATCCGGCGTGAACCGATCATCAGCGGGATCAACCACTGGGCAAACGGACCCAGCAAGCCCGAGGTCATCGTCCCCATCATCATCGACCCGTGCAGGCCGACCAAGGTCAGGTACTGGTTGGCACCGAACACGTGCACATTGGGCTGCAGCAGCTCGGTCCGGATGAGCATCGCGTTCAGGCCGGCCACGAAGAAGAACAGACCGATCCCCACCATGTACTGCTTGGCGACGACCTTGTGGTCGGTCGACATCGTGAAGTACCGGAAGACGCCCTCCGCCTCGGCCTCGTGCTCGGCCAGCGCCGGGGGATGTCCGAGCAGGCGCTTGAGCGGGTAGTTGGCAAAGCCCATGCCGATGAGGAAGCCGACGACCCCGAGGAAGTAGCCGAGGAAGATCGCGATGTCGTTCTGGCCCACGTCGTCGTAGTAGGCGATGCCGGCGCCGGTGAAGCGACCGCCGATCCAGTGACCGAGGAACCAGCCGACGATCCCGAGCAGGATGCCGGTCAGCATGTTGAAGCCGATCAGCTTTCGCCAGCCGCTTCGGGGGGCACGCACCGATAGGGCGACTGCGCTCATCCGGCCCTCCTCTGTGGATCCGGGAAGTAGGTCTTCGAGTACGGGGGCAGGGTCTTGGTCACCGGCGCGTACTTCTGCTCCTGCCCCGCGATCCATGCGGTGAAGTGGGCCTTCGGCAACGACCCGGCCGTGATTGAACATGTAGCCGTGCCACACGCCGCACAGCTCGGCACAGCGCACGTTGAACGCGATTGGTCCCTTCGTCGTCGCGTAGGCGACATTGTTGACGCCCGGGTTCGCGTCGGCCTTGACACCCAGCTGGTATGCCCAGAACGAGTGGATCACGTCGAGCGAGGTCACGTTGAACTGCACGAGCGTGTGCTCGGGGAGCTCGATGTCGGGGGTCTCCACTCCGCCGTAACCCGGGAAGCGGTACATGAACTGCCACTGCTGGGCGATCACCTGCACCACCAGCGGTTTGCCGCCCACGTCGGCTGCGGGGGTGGCGATCGGGTTCGGACCCTGACCCCCGCCGGATCCATCGGCCAGGAGCCTGACCGTGCCGTAGCCAGCAAGGAACAGCACGAGCGTCGTCGTGACGATCAGCCACCAGAATTGGACGCTCGAGTTGCCGTCAATCGCAGGGCCATCGACCACGTTCTCTGGCGTGCGCTCCCGAAAGGCCCAGATCGCATAGCCCATGAAGACGAGCACCCCGAGCGCCACCGGCGTAGCCGTGGCGAGCAGCACGGTGTTATCGGTGACCTGCCCCGATGCCTCGACGCTTCCGTTTCCCGGCGGAAGCCCAGGGCCGATCACCCAGATGACGATCGGCAGCACGATCACGTTCGCCAGCACCCATAGCACCACGACGTTGCGGAAATGGCGCGTTTCGCTCATGTCAGCCGCCCACCCGCTCGCTCATACAACCTTGAGGTAGCCATCCATGTAGCCGACGGTCTGCATCGGGCCGCCAAAGCCGTCGATGTATCCCGCCGCGCACGGCACGAAGCACTGCCAGCGGTAGAGCCCCTTCGCTGGTGTGCGGAACGTGAACGAGGTGGTGGTGTGGTCGAAGGAGAGGCTGCACGGTGCGTTGTTGCACGGATTCTTCGCGTCGTCAGGGACACCCTTGATCGGTACCGACAGGCCGATCTGCGGGACCGCGAAGATGTGCGAGGCCGTGTCGGGGTCGATCGTCTGCGTCGGCTTGCCATCGAGTGTCATGCCGCCGGTCGTTCCGGCGGCGTAGCTGATGAACGGGTTGCGAAGGCCCGAATTGCCGTCGAAGTTGTAGATCGTGACGTGCACGAGCGTGTTCGCCGGCAGCACATACGTCGTCTTGTGCTGCCAGTTGCCGGAGTTGGCATCGACCGCGTAGTACGAGACCCAGGTGGGGTGCGGATCGTTCACCTCCGAGGCCGGCACAGTCCCCAGGTACAGCTGCGTCCCCGACGACGTCTGCAGAGCAGCCGCCGAGCCGGGCACGTTGACGAGGTACAGACCGACGTACAGACCGATCAGCACGCAGACGAGTACCCCCGCAATCGTCGCCGCAAGAATTCGTTTCCCGGTAGCGGTCATTATGCTCTCACCTCGGCGCGGTGTTATATCTCTCCTAGCAGCGCCGTCGATGCAGATGACGCCAATGTCATCAAGCCGTCATCTGCAGGTCATCACCGGACGGCTCAGATCCGACGCAGGTGCAGATGCGCGCGGGCGCTCACACCGCCGCTACGCGCTGGCACCACCCGCCTCGCTGTCCAGCGGTGCGCGTCAGAAGTCGCGCGAGATCGCCTGGACGACGGTCGCCTGGTTGGCCACGTCCTCGCCGAACGCCTGGTAGCAGCCCGCGTTGATCGCGTTGATCACGCCGGTCGGTACTGGTCCCCATCGGGGGGAAACGGCACCGTGCTCGGAGACGTAGAGCCTCGCATAGGCAGCCTGCCGGTTCACGTTCGTGGAGCCCCACTGCTCGCAGGTGGTGCTATCCGTCACCGCACCGGCCTTCGGTCCGACGGCGATCAGCAGGAAATAGGCCACCGTCGTGGCGCACAGCGCCGCGATAGCCAGGGCAACCACCTTGTGAGACGCAACCAGGCCGCGGATCGTCCACGGTGCGCTGCCCGACGTCGTGGGTGTTGCCGATGGACCTGTGCTCACGATGGGAAACGTTCCTCTCAGCGGTCAGTGCCTGATGCTCCTTGGTCTCAGAGCCCGGAGAAGCATCGGGCAAGGCAGCTGTGACTGCTACCTCGCCGGCGAGCGCCGATCTTATAGCCGCGGGATGGCGAACGAGCAAGGCCAAAACGGCCGAACGTGGAGCCGCAGGGCGTCTCGCTCGCAGCGCCGCAGGTGCCCGGACCAATGGCGATGTCACCCGGACGTCATTTACAGGTGACCTGAAAACCCTTATGGTCCGCAGTGCAGGCCGGGCAGAGAGGATGGGATGCGGGTTCTGATCGTTGAGGATGAGGCGCGGATTCGGGCGTTCCTCGCGCGCGCGTTTGCAGCCGAGGGATATGTCGCCGATGTCGTCGAGGACGGCGGCGATGGCCTCAGTCGCGCGCTGGCCGGAAGCTATGACCTTGTGATCCTCGATCTGCTCCTGCCGGGGCTGGATGGACTGGATGTCCTCCGGGAACTCCATGCGCAGCAGGCCAACCTGCCGGTGATCGTTCTGTCCGCCCGCAGCGATTTGCAAACCAAGCTCCTGGGCTTCGACCTCGGCGCCGTCGACTACGTGGCGAAGCCTTTCTCGCTCGATGAGTTGCTGGCACGCGCGCGCGTGCAGCTGCGACGGACGCGTGGCGGCGACGACAGGACCCTGATCACGGTTGGTAGCCTGGAGCTCGACCTGGCGTGCCGCCAGGCGCGGGTCGGCGGCGTCGTCGCGGAGCTATCCGACCGCGAGTTCCGGGTGCTCTACTTCCTGGCGCTGCACGTCGGGGAGGTGGTGAGCCGGGAGCGGCTGCTCTCGGAGATATGGGGCTACGACTTCGATCCGCGCTCCAACGTGGTCGACGTGTGCGTGCGCCGCCTGCGGCGCCGCCTCGGCCCGAGCTCGCCCATCGAAACCGTTCGCAATGTGGGGTACCGCGCCGCTGCGTGAGTGGCGGCGCCTCGTGCGCCGCTACAACGTGGAGCTGTGGTGGCTGGTCTTCGCCGCGGCGAACTACGCGGCGATGATCGCCTGGCCGAACTGGGAGACGATCCCGTTTCACTTCGTCTGGATCAGCCTGACGCTGCTCTACGGGTTCCGCGTCTGGCGACTACGACCAACGCTGGTCGTGCTCGCCGGCGTGATGACGATGACCGGGGTCTCGATCGGGCTCGACGCGTTCGACGGCGAGCAGCTCTGGGGAGAGCTGTTCGAGGTGCCGCTGATGGCGGCGATGTTCCTCGCCATGGTCTGGCACGCCCGCCGGCGGGTCGCGGCGCTCGGCATCGTCGAGCAGCGCGCGGAGGAGCGACGCTCCCTGCTCGAGCGTCAGGAACGATTCATCCATGACGCATCGCATGAGCTCAAAACGCCGGTGACGATTGCCCGTGGACATCTCGAATTGCTCCGTAACGACCGCCCGATCTCAAGCGAGCTCGACATCGCACTCGACGAGCTCGGCCGCATCGACCGGATCCTCGAGCGGCTGCTCCTACTCGCCACCGCCGATCAGCCACAGTTCGTCCAGCTCACCGAGATCGAGCTCGAGCTGTTCTTGGAGGACGTGTTCATGCGCTGGTCAGAGGTCGCCAAACGCACGTGGCGCCTCGGGCCGCTCGCCGCGGGGCGGCTGAGCGTCGATCCGGAACGTCTCCGGGCCGCCCTCGATGCGCTGCTCGAGAACGCCGTCAAGTACACCAGCCCATCCGACTCGATCGAGCTGAGCGCGCGCGGCGCCGGGGACGGCATCGTCGTGATCGAGGTCAGCGACGAGGGCAGCGGCATCCCTGACGAGGCGCTCGGCCGGATCTTCGATCGCTTCGCGAGGGCGGATCCGGCGCGTACCCGCTCCAGCGGAGGCGTCGGACTCGGACTCGCGATCGTCGATGCGATCGCCAAGGGGCATGGTGGCCGGTGCACCGCAGCGAACACCGACAACGGGTGCGTCTTTGCCCTCCGGCTCCCCGGATTCACCCAGACGGTGCTACCCCAGGGTGTCCTCAGCCGCTGAGAGCGCCTGTTTGCCGGCGTACATCGCCCGCGCCGTGAACAGGGTCGGTGTGGTGACGACGCCGCCCCGGACCCCGGAGTGGAAATCGCGCTTCACGCGGGCGGCGACGGCGTCGCTGCGACGGTCGGTGTCGAAGCGCTCGAGGTCGAGGCCGAGCGCCTGTGCGCGCTCCCACAGGTGGGGATCCTCCAGCCGGCCCTGATCGGCGAACAGGAGATCGTGCATCTCCCAGAACCGGCCCTGCAGACCCGCCGCCTCCGACGCACACGCCGCCGGCCATGCCCGGGGGTGGCTCGACCGCACCGGGAAGTGGCGGAACACGCGCCGCAGCCGGCGGTCGGCGAGCCGGACGCTCAGCGCAGCGCAGAACGGACACTCGAAGTCGGCGTACTCGATGACGAGCGACGCGTCATCAGGACCGCGCACGTGGTCGTCAGCCTCGACGCCGGGAATCGGCGCCGAGCCGAGGTCACGCACCCGCGGCGGCGAGCCCGTCGAAGATGAGGTTGGCGCCGGGGAGCTCGCCCGGAGATGCGGCACAGTAGCTCCACTGCACGACCCCGTCCGGCCCGACAATCACAAGGGCGCGCTGCGGGAACCCACCAGGATGCAGTACGCCGAACGCCCGGCAGGTCTCCCCCTTGGGCTCGAAGTCCGAAAGCTGGGCGATCGTGACGCCGAGCTTCTCCCGGAACGCCCGTTGGGAGTGGATCGCGTCGCACGAGACGCCATACAGGGTCGCGCCGCGCTCGGTGAAGTCGTCGAGCACCTCTTCGTAGAGGCCCAGCTGATCGGTGCACACCGGGCTGAACGCGAACGGATAGAAGACGAGCACGGTCGTCTGGCCGAGCAGGTTCTCCTGGGTGAACGCCTCACCGTCCTCACGGCGCAGCGTGAAGTCGGGGACCCGTGTCCCGGGAGCGATGATGGCGGCGGCGGGTCCGGTGCTCACTTGCGAAGGCCGAGCTCACGCACGAGCGCGCGATAGCGCTCCAGGTCTGACCGCTGCAGGTAGTTGAGGAACCGGCGGCGGCGACCGACGAGCATCAGCAGCCCGCGGCGAGAGTGGTGGTCCTTCGTGTGCGTGCGCAGATGCTGGGTCAGCTCGTTGATGCGCTCGGTGAGCAGCGCGATCTGGACCTCGGCCTTACCCGTGTCGGTGGAGCTGTCGCCGAACTTCTCGATCAGCTCTTGCTTACGTTCCTGCGTGAGAGTCATGCGGCGGATGAGGCTAGCAGAGCGCCAGACAGACGCCGATCCGGCCGGGGATCAGCCGAACCGCTCACGGGTCTGGCGCACGTCCTCGTGCATCTGCTCGATCAGCGCCTCGACGGAGTCAAACCGTCGCTCGCCCCGCAGCCGGGAGAGAAACTCGACTCGGAGAATCTCGCCGTAGAGGTCGACGTCCCGGTCGAGCAGGAACGCCTCGACGAGCACCCCGCGTCCGGTCCCGAACGTCGGCCGGACCCCGACGTTGACCGCGGCGAGCGCGCCGCCGGCGTGGGCGGCATAGACACCGTGACCGGGGCAGATGAGCGCTTCGTCCGGGACGACGTTGGCGGTCGGGAAGCCGAGGGTCCGGCCTCGCTGATCGCCGGTGACGACCTCGCCGCGCAGCTGGAAGGGCGCTCCGAGCATCCGGGTCGCCTCCTCCACCTCGCCGGCGGTGACGAGCGCGCGGATGTGGCTCGAGGAGACGACCTCGCCGTCGACCTCGACGAGCGAGACCACGCGGGTCTCAAAGCGCGAGTCGTCGCCGAGCATCTCGGTGTCACCGGTCGCGCGGTGGCCGAAGCGGAAGTTCTCCCCCACCGACACATGGGTCGCCTGGAGGCGCTCGACGAGGATGTGGTCGATGAACTCCTGCGGCGTCTGGCGCCCGAAGTGGTCGTCGAACGGGATCACGACAAGTTCCTCGACGCCGAGCGACGCGATCAGCTCGGCGCGTCCATCGAAGCTCGTCAGCAGCTTCGGGGCCGCCTCCGGGCGGATGATCTGGAGCGGGTGGGGCTCGAACGTCAGCACGGTGTCGCTCCCGCGGATGACTTCGCGGTGCCCGAGGTGGACACCGTCAAATTCGCCAACCGCGACCCGTCGGGGCCGCGGCTGCACCTCCCACACGTTCGTCGTCTTCATCCCGCGCGCAAGACTAGAGGTCGCCTCTGCCGGACGTCAGCCGCGGAAGCCGACGACCGGCTTGAGCTCGTCGCCGGTGGCGGTTGGTTCGGCGAGGGCGATCAGTCCATCGACGTCCGTCAGGCGCACCGTGGCCCCGGCGGGTGCGCGCCCCCGGGACCGTGCGGCCATGAGCAGCGGCGCGCGCCTCCGCCTCGGCGAGCCGCACCTCGGGCAGGAACGCGAGCGCCTCGAGCAGTGGCACGATCGTGTCCGGTTCGGCGCCATCGACCTCAAATGACCCGATCGCGGTTCGCCGAAGCATCTCGCAGTAGGCATCACCGAGGCCCTCGACCAGAGTGCGGACGTAGGTCCCGGACGAGCACTCGATCGCGAATCGTCGTCGCTCCCCGTCGCGCCCGAGCTCGTCGAACCGGTAGATCTCGACCTCCCGCTCGGCGAGCTCCACCTCGACGCCCGCGCGGGCGAGCTCGTAGGCGCGGCGGCCCTCGACCTTGACCGCCGAGTAGCGATGAGGCCGTTGGCGGATGCGGCCGGTCGGGAGCGTGAGGTCGCCGTCCGGGACGGTCCCGGTCACCGTGATCTCGCCCTCCGGATCCCCCGTGCTCGACACGGCGCCGAAGCGGGCGGTCGCCTCGTAGCGCTTGGGGAGCGCCATCAGGTAGCGCTGGACGCGGGTGGCGCGGCCGACGAGCACGAGGAGCAGCCCGGTGGCGAACGGGTCAAGCGTCCCGGCATGCCCGACCTTCGTCTTGCGCGGAAGTCCACGCCGCACGCGCGCGACCACATCATGCGACGTGATCCCGGCGGGTTTGTCGAAGAGGATGACCCCGTCGCTCACGCGGCGGCGAGCTGTTCCGCGACGGCGCCGCGGAGGAACTCAACGATCTCCTCGGAGCCCATCTCGGTGGTGAACCCGGCGGCCTGTCGGTGTCCGCCGCCGCCGACCTCGCGGGCGATCGCCGAGACGTCGACGCGACCGTCGCTCGAACGCAACGACACCTTGCGCGTGCTCGGCGCCTCGTTGGGGCACAGGCGCTCACGCACGAGCGCGGCGACGACGCGTTCCCTGAACCGCCCGGAGGTGATCGACGACACCCTCCGAGTAGCTCTCCTCGGCGTCGGACTCAGCGAAGTCCTCGGCGCTGAGCGCGGTGAGCGTGAGGCGGCCATCGTCGAAGCGCTGGACGTTGGCGAGGCCCTTGGCGAGCAGCGCGAGCTTGCCGAACGGGACGCCCTCGTACACCCGGCGATACATCTCGTGCACGTCGACTCCCGCCTCGATCAGCTCGGCGGCCATCACGTGGGCCCGCGGGCCGGTGTTCTCGTACATGAACCGACCCGTGTCGGTGATGAGCCCGACGTAGAGCGCCTCGGCGACCATCTGGGATTGCGGGACGCCGAGTCCGTGCATGAGGTCCCAGACGATCTCGGCGGTGCAGGACGAGTCCGAGTCGACAAGGTTGACCGTGCCGAACCGCGTGTTGTCGTGGTGGTGGTCGATGTTGAGGATGCGCGCATCCGGGTGCTGGAGCACCTCCGCGGCGGGATTGCGCTCGACGTTGCCGCAGTCCAGGAATACCAGGGTGCGCTCGTCGAGGTCCGCCGGCGGCGAGGACACGTGACCGTGGAGCGGAAGGAAGCGGTACTCCTGCGGGAGCGGGAACTCGAGCTCGGAGATGAACATGAGCGCGTCCTTGCCGAGCGTCTGGAGGACCTCCTGCATCGCGATCAGGCTGCCGAGCGCGTCACCGTCCGGGTTCTCGTGCGTGACGACGACGAACTTCTCGCCGCCACGCAGCGCAGCGAGCGTCTGCTCACGATCGGATTTGGAGCCGTTCTCAGCCATCGGTTTCCGCCGCGGTCTCGGCGTCGGCGAGGATCTCGGTGATCCGCATGCCGCGATCGACCGACCGGTCGTAGACGAACGTGAGCGTCGGGGTGTGCTTGAGCGACAGCTCGGAGGCGACGTGCCGCTGGAGGAATCCGTGGGCCGAGCGCAGCCCCTCAAGGCTCCCCTCGCGCTCGGGTTCGTCACCGAGCACGCTCACAAACACGCGAGCGTGGCGCAGGTCTGGGCTGGTCTTGACTCCGGTCACTGTGACGAATCCGACGCGCGGGTCCTTGAGGTCCGACGCGATGACATCGCTGAGGACGGCGCGTATGGCTTCATCGACGCGCCGCATTCGGCCGCTACTCATCCTATCCCCCCCGAGCTAAAGACGGCCGAAACACGAGACACAGCATGATCACACTTGAAGATCAGCGTCATGGTCTGAGGTCCTCGACAGACTGGATGATCCGTTCGACCGCGACACCATCTGGACATCGCGCAAGAAGCCAACGCTCGACGTTGTCCACCGCGGATGACAGCGTCGTCAGATCACCGCCGGTGAGGGCGCCGGTGAGCCTGGCCCGCTGCCACAGGTCCTGATGGTCGGTCTCGGCGACGGCGACGCCGAGCCGACCGCGGAGCTGCGCCTTGATCGAACTCAGCTCCTTGCGCTTGGCCTTGAGGCTCCCGGCGTCGGGAAAGTGCAGGTCGATGACGAGCACCGCCACATACGCACCACCCGACATCCCGACTCCGCGACCGCCGCGCGGCCGTTAGGCGAGCTCGCGCTCGACCTGCCGCGTCGCGTAGGCCTCGAGCACGTCGCCTTCTTTGATGTCCGCGTAGTCCCGCAGCACAACGCCGCAGTCAAACCCGGACGCGACTTCGCGGACGTCGTCGTTGAACCGCTTCAGGCTCGCGATCTCACCGTCGTAGACGACGGTACCGTCCCGGACCAGGCGCACCTTGGAGCCCCGGTTGAGCTTCCCATCGGTGACATGCGTGCCGGCGATTGTGCCGACGCGGGAGGCGCGGAAGATCTGCCTGACCTCGGCGCTGCCGACGGCATCCTCGACCTCATCGGGAGCGAGCATGCCCTGCATGGCGCTGCGGAGCTCCTCGATCGCGCGGTAAATGACGGCGTAATGCCGGATCTCGACGCCCTCGCGCTCGGCCACGGCACGCGCATCGCCGACCGGCCGAACGTTGAACGCCAGGATCACCGCGTCGGACGCCGCAGCGAGCATCACGTCGGACTCGGTCACCGCACCAACGGCGCGGCGGATGACGTTGACCGACACCTCATCCTGCGGGAGCTTGGCGATCTCGTCCTCGATCGCCTCGAGCGAGCCGGCGACGTCGGACTTGAGCACCAGGTTGAGCTCCTGGATGCCGCTCTTGAAGATGTCCTCCAGCGAGACCCGCTTGCCGCTGCGCCGAGCCAGGGACTCGGTCTTCAGCCGGTTGGCGCGCTCGCCGGCGAGCTGACGGGCCCGCCGATCGTGCTCGACGACGCGGACACGCTCGCCTGCTTCAGGAACGCCGTCGAAGCCGAGCACCTCGACCGGCTCCCCGGGGAGCGCCTGGCTGACGCGATTCCCCAGGAAGTCGTTCATGGCGCGCACGCGGCCCCAGTGGGCGCCGGCGACGAGCGCGTCGCCGACCTCGAGGGTGCCGCGGCTGACGAGGATGGACACGACGGGACCGCGGCCCGGATCGAGCTTTGACTCGATCACCGAGCCGGACGCGGCGGTGTCCGGGTTGGCGCGGAGTTCCTGGAGTTCCGCCATCGCGACGATCGTGTCGAGCAGGTCGTCGAGACCCTCCTTCGTCTTCGCCGACACATCGACGAAGTCGGTCTCCCCGCCCCACTCGACGGGCTGGAGTCCGAGGTTCGTCATCTCGGTGCGGACGCGAACGGGGTCCGCGCCCTCCTTGTCGATCTTGTTGACCGCGACGATCATCGGGACGTCGGCTTCCTTGGCGTGGTCGACCGCTTCCTGCGTCTGCGGCTTGACGCCGTCATCGGCCGCGACAACGATCACCGCGATGTCGGTGACGCTTGCGCCGCGGGCGCGCATCGCCGTGAATGCCTCGTGGCCCGGCGTGTCGAGGAAGGTGACGGTCCGGTCGCCGTGGTGGACCTGGTAGGCGCCGATGTGCTGGGTGATGCCACCCGCCTCACCCGCGGCGACCTCGGTCTCCCGGACGGCGTCGAGCAGACTCGTCTTGCCGTGGTCGACGTGGCCCATGATCGTCACCACAGGCGCGCGCTCGACCAGGTCCTCCTCGGAGTCGTCGAACAACGGCTCGCTGACGGCCTCGTCCTCGGTATGGACGATCTCGACTTCCTTACCGAGCTTCTCGGCGAGCTCAACGATCGCTTCATCGGACAGCGTCTGGGTCAGCGTCTTCATCTCGCCGAGCGCCATCAGCTGCTTCATGATCTCCGGGACGCCAACGTTCAGATATTCGGCGACATCCTTGACGGTCGAGCCGGAATTGATCCGAACCGTGTCCGGCTCCGCGAGCGCGGTCCGGGAGGGACGGGATTCGGCCTCTTCGTCGTACACGCCACGGCGTCGACGGCCGCGGCGCTGGCGGCGCGGCGGCTGGTTGGACTGCGGAGGGCCACCGGTGCCGGTCGCCCGGCGGGACGCCTGCGAGTCGATGACGACGCGGCGGCGTCCACCGGCAGAGCCGGGGGCACGCTCGCCCTGGAGCGAATCACGAGTCGGACGCTTGTGCGAGGCATCGCCGCCCTTGGCGTCCCCGGCCTGGCCGCCGGACGGGCCGCCGTCGCCCTGAGCCTCGGCGGGCGCCGGGGCGGGCTGGTTGGGTTCGACCGTCTTGTTGCCCTGGCCGCTCTGCCCACCTTGGTCGCGGTCCTGGTTGCCCTGACCGCGCTGGCCCTGGCCGCCGGGCCCGCGGCTCTGACCGCCCTGGTCCCGGTTGCCCTGGGCAGGCTTGCGGCCGCGGTTGCCCTGATCCTGGTCACGGCCGCGACCTGATGGCTTGGCGGGTGCTTCGCCGCCCGACGGTGCCGGCGCACTCGCGCCGCCACCACCCGCGGGTGAGCCGCCGTTTCCGAGTACGCGTGCCGCGGTCGCCTCATCGACGCTCGAGGAGGCAGCCTTGACGCTGACGCCGGCCGCCTTGAGCTTCTCGATCACCTCTTTGGTGGGAAGGCCTCGCTCCTTGGCGATCTCGTGAACACGCTTACTCATCTCGTTCCAGTCTACGACGCGGCTTCGGTTGGTTGTGCGTCCTCGCCATCACCGGCCGCCGAATCCTCGGGCGAGCCGTCCACCTGATCGGTGTCCTTGTTGGCGAGCGCCTGATGCGCCTCGATACCGCAGTAGCGGGACCCGGGGAGCGCGGCATTCGGGCAGCGGCGGCCGTTGGTGAGGATCGCGGCGCAGCGTCCCTGCGCCTCTTCCTCCTCGTAGCCGTGCTCGGCCTCCTCGGCCGCAAACTCCGTCTCGGAGCGAATGTCGATTCGCCAGCCGGTCAGCCGGGCGGCGAGCCGGGCGTTCTGGCCCTCCCGCCCGATCGCCAGCGAGAGCTGGTCGTCCGGCACGATGACGGTGGCCTGCTTGCCCGCGTCGTCGACGAGGACCTCCCGCACGCGCGCGGGAGACAGCGCCTTGGCGACGAACCGGGCCGGCTCGTCGTTGTACGGGATGATGTCGATCTTCTCGCCACGGAGCTCGGAGACGACCATCCGCACGCGGGAGCCGCGTGGCCCGACGCAGGCGCCGACCGGATCGACGCCGTCGACGTGTGAGACGACCGCAATCTTCGAGCGGTAACCGGGCTCGCGGGCGACGCCGGTGATCTCGACGAGTCCGTCGGCGATTTCCGGCACCTCGAGCTCGAACAATGACTTGATCAGCTCCGGATCGCGGCGGCTGACGATGATCGACGGCCCCTTGGTGCTGTTGGAGACATCCTTGATGACGGCCTTGATCCGCTGGCTGTGGTCGTAGCGCTCACCGTCGACCTGCTCGGACTTCGGGAGCAGCGCCTCGACGCGCTCGCGCAGCTGCACGAGCGTGTAGCGGGAGTCGGACTGCTGCACGATGCCGGTGATCAGCTCGCCGACGCGGTCGCGGTACTCCTCGAACATCATGTCGCGCTCGGCCTCCCGGATCCGCTGAAGGATGACCTGCTTAGCCGTCTGAGCGGCGATCCGCCCGAAGTCGTGGGGCGTGACGTCCTCGGTGTCAATCTGATCCTCGTACTCCTTGAGCTTCTCAAGGTCGATCTCCGGCTCTGGGGGCTCGCGCATCTCCCCGGTCTCGGGGTCGACGGTCGGCTGCTGGTCGGTCGTGGCCTCGATCAGCAGCTGCTCCTCAAGCTCCGGCGGGATCTTCAGTTCCCAGACCTTGAAGTCGCCGCTGTCGCGGTCCATCTCGACCTTGGCGTACGGCGCCGAACCAGGCGTCTTCTTGTACGCGGACAGGAGCGCGTCCTCGAGCGCCTCCATCAACTTCTCATGCGAAATGTTCTTCTCGGCCGCGAGGCCGCGGACTGCTTCAACGATTTCACGTGACATGGGTCAGTCTCCGGGGACGAGGTTGGAGCGGGCGATTTCCTCATACGGGATCGTCACGATGCCGTCCTGAGCGGCGATCGTCACGTCCCTCTCGGAGGCTCCGACCAGCTCTCCGGTAACGCTTTTATGTCCGCCGCGCGCCTCGCGCAGGCGCAGGCGCGCATGACGGCCGAGGAAACGGCTGTAATGCTGGGGTTTCGTGAGTGGGCGTGTGCTTCCGGGCGACGACACCTCAAGGTCATAGCGGTCCCGGAAATCAGTGAGCTGATTCGACACCCGCTCGCACAACGCCAGCGTGACGCCGTCCGGGTGATCGATGAACAGCCGGAGTGTTTTTCCGGACTCAACCTCGGCGAGCAGCACCTCGACCTGGGGCTCGCTTTCGGCGAGCCGCTGTTCGATCTCGGTCTGGACTTCGTTCACTGTCTCCTCCACACAAACTCATAAAAAAAAGCGGGCGAGCGCCCACTTCCGGTACGACCACCGGGAAGCCCGGCGCAAGAAGCTGTGCTCGGAGGTTAGCACCAGTTGTTCTGAGCCGAACGCCTTGCGCGCTTTGTTGCGAGCCCGGTCAGCCGGGCTCAGAACCGAGGTCTACTCGGTCTCCGAAGGACCTGGCGCGCGGGCCCGCGAGCGGTCCCGGTACACCCGATAGTCCCTGCGTGCGGGCTGCATTCCCGCCGCCTGCGCGAGTGGTTGGCGCGCCTCCGCGTGCCGCCCGAGTTGCTGCAGGCAGCGACCGAGGCAGAACAGCGCGTAGTCGTTGGTCGGCGCCCTGTCGATGACCGCCTGGAACTCCTCGGCCGCCTCCTCGTAGTGCTGCGAGTGAAACAGCGCCCGACCGAGCGCCTCCCGGATCGAGGTCTTGTCCGGCGCCAGGTCCCGCGCGCGTGAGAGCGGGATTGTCGCCTGATGGTTGTGCCCTGCCTCGAGCAGCCGCATACCGCGGCAGTACAGCTCATACACGTCATCCATCAACCGAAGTTTAGGACCCGTCTCCCCCGTCTCGATGCAGTTTTGGTCGCCACCGCGGCGGCAACGCCCACAGTGCTCGCCACCGCCCGAGCGGGCCGAGCCCGGCGCCGAGTTCAGCGCGCAACGCGCGTCGTTGCGCGGCCGTCGGCGGGTCGCCGACGGCGCTGAAGCGCATCCGGCGCAGCGCGGTGATGTAGGCAGCCGCGTCCGGCGTGTAACGGAAGCGATGCTCAAGCGCGGCGAGCGTCGACCCGCCGGGGAGCGGCCGGCGGCAGCGCGCCATCGCCCGCTCGAGTTCGGCGACGAGCTCGGCTTCGCTCGGGTCCCCGAGCCGGGCCGTCCGGGCGAGGACGATGGCGAGGAGCACCAGCAGCACGAGCGCCCCGAGCGCGAACGGCCACGGGGACGCGCCCGGCGGGTGCACAGACACCGTCTGGGCAGGGGCGTTCGGCGTCCGCGGCGCGGTCTCGGGGCGGCGCACCGGCTTCGGCGTCGAGATCGGCGCCGCCGTCCCGCGGAGCACCGGAGCCAGCGCCTGTCCGCTGCGGGCCGGCGCCGTGCCCGGGGTGGGGTCGAAGCGGACCCAGCCGAAGTGCGGGAACCACGCCTCGACCCAGGCGTGGGCGTTGAGGTCTGAGACGACGTACTCGTGGCGGCTGTGGTCGTATTGCCCGGTGGTGAAGCCGGTGGCGACCCGGGCCGGCACGCCCCCCATCCGCAGCAGCAGCGCCATCGCGCCGGCGAACTGCTGACAGTAGCCCGCCTTGTCTTTCAGCAGGAAGCTGACGATCGGATAGATGCTCGGCGGCGGCGTCTCGGAGTAGACGAAGCCGTGGCCGAGATAGCCAAGCACCGACTGAACGTAGTCCGCGGGCGTACGCGCGTGCGCGCGAAGCCGCATCGCGAGCGCGTACACCGGACCGTACGGCGAGGCGTTGACGTCCGCCTTCGCCACCGCGCCCGTCGTCATCGCGACCGGGGGCGCGCCGGTGGCGAACGGCGGGAACAGGATCGGCTGGTCGGGCGTGCCGTAGCCCGGCAGGATCATCGTCAGGTCGCCCTCGACGCCGAGCAACGGGTATCCGGAGCCGGCGTGCTCGAGCTGGGCGAGCGTCGGATGCGGTGAGTACGTCGTGATTGCGTAGCTGTCGCCGGGCTGAAGACCTGCCGGAGCCAGCCACGTCCCCGGAGCCGCCCCGGGTTCGACGGCCTGCGCCAGGTGGACCGGCGCGACCGAGTATCCGGCGCCGATCACCTGCTCGGTCTTGACCGCGCGCAGCGTCACCTGAAGGGTCTGGCTCCAGCGGTTGATCGCGCTCTCCGACGGCGACGGGAGGTTGTCCTGAGACGGGTTCGTCGAGCCGATCTCCCAGCCGGTCCCACGGAACATCTCGAGGTTCTCCGTCTTCCAGTAATCAGGGTGTGCGGCGGCGACGTCGAGGATCTCGCGTCCGGTCCGTGGCCAGTTGAGCGGCCCATAGCGCTGGGACCAGTCGAACGCCTCGATGTTGCCGGGGCTCAGCTGCCCGGCGAGTGACTCGTAGTTGAACCACGGCGTATGCCGGTCAAGCGCCGGCGCAGCAATCATCCCCGCGGTGGCCGCGAGCGCCATGATCCCGACCGCGAGCGGCCCCTCGCGGCCGGTGATCCGCTCGCCCCAGACGAACGCGACGAGCAGGATGAACAGGATCAGCCCGTGGAGGTAGGCGAGCTGAGGGCGGACGATCGTGGAGGGCACGATCGCCAGCGCGATCAGCGGCGTGGCGGCGGCGGCACGGCGCATCTCGCCGACAGCGCGTGGGGCGAACGCGAGCGGGATCGCCGCCAGCAGCAGCAACAGCCCGCCGCCGAGCACGATCACCGTCCGCACCCACTCGTTGATCCCGCTGTAGGGAATGAACGCGCGCGGGAGTGACGACAGTCCCTCGTCGATCGCATCGGCGCTCACCGACACGCGGAGGTGCCGGATCCAGCGCAGCGGGAGACCCGCGACGGCGAACAGCAGGATCGCGGCGATGACGATCGCGGCGACAAGCAGCAGCGGGCTGCGCTGTCTCAGCGCAGGACCGGCGGCCGCGAGCGCCACGGCGAGCGCGAGCAGACCCAGCATCCGCGCCGTCGGCAACGGACTGAGCATCGTCCCCCACCGCAGCGCCGCGTACAGGCCGAGCGCCGTAAACGTCACCAGCCGGACAACGGGCCGCGCGGCCGCGTCGGGATCCGCGCGCAGCCGGGTCTGCTTGACGCCCCGCGCATCGAGCACCGCGACCTGCGCGCCGGTACTCATGCCACCCGGACCCTCACGCGCGGGCTCATGCGACCCGGACCCTCGCGCGCGTACTCATGCCGCCCTGACCCTCGCGGACGAGGCCCGCACGCCGATGGCGTAGCCCCGGCAACCGGCGACATCGAAGATCGCCGCTCCCGGCGACTGCGCCGTGGCGCTGCGCGGCAGCACGAGCACGCAGCCGGCCGTCGCCTGCGCCGCGATCGCCGCCGGGATGCGCTCGAGCGGCTGGGCCGCCACGTAGAGGATGGGCCCGAGCTTCGCGCCCGGGGCGAGCACCGGCGCGCGACTTCCCGGCCCGCCCTCGACCACCGCCAGACGGGCATGGATCCCCGGCCAGCTCATCAGATCACTTTCGACGACGACCGCCCGCCGTTCACCGGGCAGGAGCGCCCGACAGCCTCCGCGGCGGGCGAGCTCAAGGATCAGAGAGGCGGCGGCGCGGACGGCGTCGTCGACCTGGTCCTCGGTGGTGTTCGCCCCGCGCGCGTCGAGCACGACGAGCGGCCGGGTATCACCGTCGGGCTGGAGCCGGCGCTCGAGCAGCCCGGCGCCGCGGGCGAGGGCCGACCAATGGATCCGGGACGCCGAAGTCCCCGGGCGGTAGGGGCGCAGGCCGTCGATGTCGCTTGCCGCGAGCGGCTCGTCGGCCGGTCCGCCGTCACCGCCCTCCAGGCGGCGGCCACTCTGCCGGGCCGACCACCGCACCCGCTCGGTCCGTGGGAGCACGAGCAGCTCCTGGGTCGGCCCCTCGCCCACGCGCACCCGGGTCGCGAGCCCCAGCATGTCGCCGAGCGCGAGCGCCGGCGGCTCGAGCCGGCGCAGTCCGCGGCGCGGGAACCGGGCGACGACCCGCACCTCGGCCTTGGGCGCGCCGGTGATGAGCGCGAGCGGTCGGCCGACGGACACCGGCATCCCTGCGAGCGGATCACGGACCTCTCCGCCCGGGAGCCCGAGCGGGCCCCGGGTGACCTCGATCATCGCCTCGACGGGCTCACCCTCGATGGCGCGGTCGGCGAGCAGCCGTCGCTGCACGTGGGCGCTCGCGGCACACAGATAGACCCACGCCGGGACGAGCGTGCCGATGAGCGCGAACGCAACGCCGGGAACGAACAGCGGCGCCGCGTCGAACGTGAACGCGAGCAGCGTCAGGATGACGCCGACCGCGGCAACTCCGATGCCTCTCCGCGCGCTGCTCACAGCGCGCGCACCGAGGACACCGCGTCGGCGATGACCTCGCGCGCGGCCGCCCGCGGATACTCGGGGGCCATCACCAGACGGTGGGAGAGGACCGGTTCGGCGAGCGCCTGCACGTCGTCGGGCAGGGCATGGTCTCGGCTGTTCATCATCGCGTGGGCCTTGGCGGCGCGGAGCAGCATCAGCCCCGCGCGCGGGCTGGCGCCGAGCTCGACCCGCGGATCCTCACGCGTGCGCCAGAGAACCCTGACGACGTAGTCGCGCAACGGTTCGGACGCGGTGATGTGAGCGGCGGCATCCTGCGCGGCGAGGATCTCCGCCGCGGTCGCGACCGGCTTGAGTGTCTCGACCTTGTCCCCGCCCTCGTGGTCGGCGAGCATCTCGGACTCGGCGGTCCGATCGGGGTAGCCGAGGCTGATCCGCACCATGAAGCGATCCACCTGGGCTTCGGGCAGCGGGTAGGTGCCCTCGTACTCGATCGGGTTCTGGGTGGCGAGCACGAGGAACGGGCGGGCGAGTTCGTGCGTGTGCACGTCGACGGTGACGCGGCGCTCCTGCATGCACTCGAGTAGACCCGACTGAGTCTTCGGCGAGGCACGGTTGATCTCGTCGACGAGCACGACGTTGGCGAACACCGGACCGGGCCGGAACTCGAAGCGTTGCTCTCGCTGGTCATAGACGTTCGTGCCGACGACGTCGGCGGGGAGCAGGTCGGACGTGCACTGCACGCGCGCGAACTGGCAGTCGATCGAGCGGGCGATCGCCCGCGCGAGCGCCGTCTTGCCGACGCCCGGATAGTCCTCGACGAGCACGTGGCCCTCGGCGAGCAGGGCCGTGACGACGTGATCGAGCGTCTGCGAGCGCACCTGCACCGCGCGCGTGACGTTGTCGGCGAGCCGCCGTGCGAGCGCGGCGAACTGATCAGGCGTTTGCGACGCCAGGCGTGCCTGCTCGGGTTCCGTCACCCAGTCCCTCCCTCCGGATTCGTTCCACTTCATCGAGGACCGCCTGCGCGATGGAATCCTTCCGTGCGCGCGGAACGTGGCGGTCGGTGCCATCGGCGGTGACGATCGTGACCTCGTTGTCGTTGGCGTCAAAACCGATCCCCGGCTTGGCGATGTCGTTGATGACGACGGCGTCAAGGTGCTTGCGGGTGAGCTTGCCGCGGCCGTACTCGACCGCGCCGTCCCCGTGCTCGGCGGCGAAGCCGATCAGCGTCTGCTCCGGGCGGCGTCTGCTCGCCACGGCCGTGAGGATGTCGGTCGTCGGCTCGAGCTCGATCGTCGGGTGGGCGGGCATCTCAGTCTTCTTGATCTTCGCGTTCTTGGTGTTCGCCGGGCGGAAGTCCGCGACGGCGGCCGACATCAGCAGGACATCGCAGTCGTCGAACTCGGCGTCGCACGCGGCCTCGAGGTCGGCCGCGGTCTGGACCTCGATCACGGTCGTGTTCCGCGGCGCCGGCAGTGAGGTGTTGGCGGCGATGAGCGTGACCGTCGCACCGCGTTTTGCCGCTTCCTGGGCGAGCGCGAAGCCCATCCGCCCTGACGAGCGGTTGCCGATGAAGCGAACGCTGTCGATCGGCTCCCGGGTGCCGCCGGCCGTGACCAGGATGTTGAGGCCACCGAGGCTGGGCGGCGTCAGCAGGCGCTCGACGGTGTCAAGGATCTGAGGCGGCTCGGCGAGGCGGCCCACGCCATGTTCGCCGTGGGATGCGAGCTCGCCGTCGCCCGGTGGGATGACCGTGACGCCACGGTTCTCGAGGATGTGGATGTTCTGCTGGGTCGCCGGGTGCAGGTACATCCAGTTGTTCATCGCGGGCGCGATCACGACGGGACAGGTGGCGGCGAGCGCCGCGCTCGTCAACAGATTGTCGGCGAGTCCGTGCGCGAGCTTGGCGATCGTGTTCGCGGTCGCGGGCACGATCACGTACAGCTCGGCCCGCTCGACGAGCGCAAGATGGCTGATCGGCGCCCGCTCGGGCAGCGGCTCACCCGGGTAGGAGCCGCGAGCCGGGTCCGGCTCGAATTCGCTCGTCAGGACCGGCGCGCCGGTGATTGCCTCGAACGACGCCTTGCCGACGAACCGTTCGCTCGTGGGCGTCTGGATGACCCGGACCGTGTGCCCGGCCTTCGCCGCCAGGCGCACGGCCTCCATCGCCTTATAGGCCGCGATCCCGCCGGTGACGCCAAACAGCAACCGGGCCATGGCGCGCTGCGTCCCGTTGGCGTCCCGGGCTTGCTCGCCCTACCGGTAGTGGTACTTGAGCTTGCCCTGAGCGACTTCCTCCAGGGCGATCGTCAGATAGTTCTTCGACCGCGTATCCACCATCGGGGGCGGAAACTCGTCGAACGTCCCCTCGCCGAGGTTGTGGTAATACGAGTTGATCTGCCGGGCTCGCTTGGCCGCGACGATCACGCTCGCGTAGTCGGAGTCGACATGGTCGAGCAGCTTGTCGATGCGGGGGGAAATCACAGGTTTCGTTTTTCCTTCGTCGTTAGGGGTCCTTGAAGGTTAGCGGGCGCGTTGCGTCCGTCCGCCGGCGTTGGGTTTTTGACGCTTTTGGCACAGGTTGCGTCTTGTTTCGTAACGGTGGTCGGCGGGACGCTTGTCGCGGGATGTCTGGCATCGAAAAAGAGGGGCCCCGCAAGGTTGGTTCCGCTATACGGAACCTAGCTTGCATCAGGCGGGTCGCCGAGAGCCAGAACGACGTGATTAAGACGTCGCAGCTCAAGGCGTGCGGACTCTCCAAGGCGGCGATCAGCCGCCGCGTCCGCGACGGCCGGCTGTACCCAAAGCACCGCGGGGTGTACGCGGTCGGACGGCCCGACCTCTCCCAAGCCGGTGTTTTCCACGCCGCCGTCCTCGCCGTCGGCGACGACGCCCTCCTGAGCCATCGCTCGACGGCGGTCAACTGCGGCTTTTGGCCGTACCGCGGCACCCCTGACGTCGTCGAAGTGAGCGTGCCGCGACGGGGGATCCGCCGACCGGGGATCAAGGTCTACAGCGCGGACGACCTCCCGCGCGCGTGCCGCACGATCTGGCATGGCGTCCCGACGACCACCGCAGCCCACGCGATCCTCGACCTCGCGGCGGTGGTCACATCCGATGAGGTCTTCGCTCGGACGCTCCACGAGGCGGAGGTCCAGGACTGGGTCACGCACGACCAGCTGCGCGCCGAGCTCGATCGCCACCCGACGCATCCCGGACGACCCCGGCTCGAGCGGGAGCTCGGCTGGGGCCCGACGCCAACCCGCTCCCCGCCGGAGGACCGCCTCGTCGAGATCCTCCGCGGCAATCGCTTCACCGGCTTTGAGACGAACGCGCGCATCCCGGGACTCCCACAATGGATCGAGGTCGATGTCCTGTTCGCGGCCCACAGAGTCGTCATCGAGGTCGACGGCGACCGGTTCCACAAGACGCGCTACCGCCGCCGGCGCGACGCGCGCAAGCAGGCGATCGTCGAGGCCGCCGGCCTCCGCGTCATCCGGCTCGTTCCAGACGATGTCGAGCCGGAGAACGAGACCCAGACGGTTGCCCGGCTACGTCACGCGATCCCGGACTCCTAACCGGTCAGCGCCGTCCGGACGATCCGCTCGAGCTCGTCGGTCGCGTCCTCGAGCCGGTCGTTGACGACGACATGCCCGAACTCCGGCTGCGCGAGCAGCTCGCGCTCGGCCGTCCGCATCCGCTCCGCGACCTGGTCGGCCGAGTCGGTGCCCCGGCCGACGAGCCGGGTCCGCAGCGCGTCACGGGACGGCGGTGAGATGAACACGGCGATCGCCTCAGGCATCGCCTGCCGGACCTGCCGCGCCCCCTGCAGCTCGATCTCCAAAACGATCGGCACCCCCGCCGCGAGCCGCTTCTCGATCTCCGATCGCAGCGTCCCGTAGCGGTTCCCGGAGTACGACGCCCACTCCAGGAAGTCGCCTTCTTCGATGCGCTGTTCGAACTCAGCGGGCGTCAGGAAGTGGTAGTCGACCCCGTCGACTTCCCCCGGCCGCGGCGGACGGGTGGTCGCGGAGACCGACAGTTCCAGCAACGGCACCCGGGAGAGCAGGCCTCGGATGAGGGTCCCCTTCCCCACCCCAGACGGACCGGTGATGACGAACACCTCGGCCAACGTCCGGGATGGGGTCAGGGTAGGTTCCGCCCGCTAGCGGCGGCGCATGAGCGCGACCAGCTCAGCGCGTTGACGCTGGGAAAGCCCGCCGATGGTCTTGCTCGGCGAGATCCGACATTGAGTGAGAATCTTGTTGACCTTCACGCGTCCATACTTCGGCACGGCGAGCAGCAGGTCAAAGACCTTCGCGGTCTCGAGATACTCAGGCGGTTCGAGCAGCAGTTCATGGATCGGCTGACGACCGGCCTTGAGGTCACGCTTCAGCTGCGCTCGCCGGCTGCGGATATCGTTGGCGCGTTGGAGCGCCTCCATACGCTGCACGAGAGAGCGCTCCGGCGCAGCGATGGGCTTGGGGGGCGATTCACTGACCGGCGGCATGGGCGGCGACTATACATCCTGGAGACACGCGATCAAGGTTCGGGGCGGATATTCGACTGAAGCTCAAGCTGAGGTCGAGCATTGTCGAGGAAGGTTCGGGGAATAAACCTCCTTTGCAGGGGGTTTCTCGTGCAGTTCGCCACGAATGCGCCAGAAAAGCGAGTAGCCGTCGGAGCGTACGGGTAGAGGCTCCGGGCGCTCCACTCAGCGCCGCCCAGAGACACCCTCAGCCGCCTCCGTAGAACCTACTGACGCGAGCAGCTCCGACAGCTCGGCGGCGACTCTGAGACCGGCCGTCGGATCCCTGAAGCTTTCGGTGCCGACCGCAACCAGATCTGCGCCGACGCGGAGAAGATCGAACGCGTCCCGGCCGCTCTGCACACCGCCCATGCCGATGACCGGCAGCGACACCGCCTCACGCACGGATCGGACCTGGGCCAGCGCCACCGCGCGCACGGCCGGACCCGACACACCGCCGGTGCCGCCCCCGAGCCACGGCTCACCCGTGCGCGGGTCGAGCGCCATGCCGCGGACCGTGTTGATGAGCGAGAGCGCGCTCGCCCCCGCCGCCTCGGCCGCATGCGCGACCGCGGCGACATCGGTGGCGTTCGGAGTCAGCTTCACGATCAGCGGCTTAGTGGTCAGCGGGCGGACATGCTCGAGCAGCGCCGCGACCTCGAACGGGTCGGCGCCCATCACGAGCCCGGTCTCGACGTTCGGACACGAGACGTTGAGTTCCAGCGCGGACACCTCGGAGCGCTCGGCAAACGCGGTGACGAGTTCGGCGACCTCGTCGCGGCTGAAGCCCATGACGTTGACGATCAGCGGCACCGGCAGCGCGCTCAGCTTCGGCAGGTCCTCCGCCAGGTAGCCGTCGAGCCCCTTGTTCGGCAGCCCGATCGAGTTGATCATCCCCGCCGGCAGCTCCCACAGGCGGGGCGGAGGGTTGCCCTGGCGCGGCGCGAGCGTGACCGTCTTGGAGACGAACGCCGCAAACGGGAAGTGCTCGAGCAGGGCATCGCCGAATGCGCGGTGGGCCGCGATCGCGTCGAACGTCCCCGAGCCGTTGATGATCGGGTGCGCGAGCTCGATCCCGCAGAACGCGATCGGAGCGCTCAATGCCCCGCTCCCGCCACGAGTGCGGTGTCGAGCGCGTCGGCGTCGAGCACCGGACCGTCGATGCAGAGCCTCACGTAGCCGGTCTTCGTCGGCACAACGCAGCCGAAGCAAGCGCCGAAGCCGCACGCCATGCCGGACTCAAGCGCGAGCTGCGCCGGCACGCTGCGTTCGGCACACAGCGCCCGGATGGCCTCGAGCATCGGCGGCGGCCCGCACGCGTAGACCTCGACCGCACCCGCCGCGCCACCGTCCAGCTCCTCGATCAAGAGCTCGGTGACCAGCCCGTGATGGCCGACGCTCCCGTCGTCGGTGGCGACGCGCGCTCCGGAGAGGAGCTCCGCGCCGGCAGCGTGCGCGGCATCTCGGAACCCGAGCAGCGGTGCGGTCTCGCCCGCCAGCGCGTCCTGCCAGATCGCGAGCGGGGCGATCCCCACTCCGCCGCCGACGAGCAGCGGACGCCGACCCTCACCCGGCGGGCGAAACCCGAGCCCGAGCGGCCCGACGAGCAACAGTCCGTCGCCGGCATCAAGCTCGCACAGGCGGTTCGTCCCCGGTCCGACGTCCTCGATCAGGAACCACAGCTCCGCCCCGCCCGCCGGCGCCCGCAGGACGCTGAACGCTCGCGGCAGGAACGGCCGGCCGCCCGCGCCGCCGCCCCATCGCGTGGCCGCGGAGAGCATGTAGAACTGCCCGGCCTCGGGGCGCGGCCCATCCGGATCGGTGCACCGCAGGACGACGTAGTCGCCCCACCGCTCACGCGCGGCGATCGGCGCGCTGCGCCGGCCGAACGGCGCCTGGACGCGGTCGGCGCTCAATGCCGGAGGTCGGGGGTTCGCGCCGAC
Source organism: uncultured Solirubrobacterales bacterium (assembly GCA_963850335.1). GTDB lineage: Bacteria > Actinomycetota > Thermoleophilia > Solirubrobacterales > Solirubrobacteraceae > Palsa-465. The sequence goes on from CAWKKY010000012.1 coordinate 456,179, forward strand.
GCGTGAGCGTGCCCGTGCACGTGCGCGTGAATCTCCTGCAGCGAGAGCACACCTGGCTCGCTGCGCCGCGCGGCGGCGATCGCGCGGGCAGCAGCGATCCCGCCGGACATCGTCGTGATGCACGGGATCCCGCGTGCGATCGCGGCCGAGCGGATCTCGTAGCCGTCGGTCCGAGCACCGGTTCCGATCGGCGTGTTGATCACGAGGTCGACCTCGCCGCGCTCGATCCAATCGACGACGTGGGGCGAGCCCTCGCCGATCTTGTTGATCGGCCTGGCGGGGATCCCCATCCGTTGCAGCGCCTGCGCCGTGCCGTGGGTGGCGACGATCTCGAAGCCGAGGTCGTGAAGCGTCGTCGCGATCCCGGTCGCGGCCGGCTTGTCGTGGTCGGCGACGGTCAGGAACACCGTGCCGTTCTGCGGGAGCTTCGCCCCCGCGGCCGCCTGGGCCTTGGCGAACGCGGTCGGAAAGTCCCGCGCGATCCCCATCACCTCTCCGGTGGAGCGCATCTCCGGCCCGAGCAGGGCGTCGGCCCCGGTGAAGCGATCGAACGGGAGCACGACCTCCTTGACGCAGACGTGACCGTTGGTGGTGTCATCCGGGAGGTCAAGGTCGGCGATCCGCTCGCCGAGCATGACCCGGCAGGCGAGCTTGGCGATCGGGATGCCGATCGCCTTGGAGACGAACGGGACCGTCCGCGACGCGCGCGGGTTGGCCTCGATCACGTGCAGGCCCTCGTCGTGGACCGCGAACTGGACGTTGATCAGCCCGACGACGCCGAGCGCCGTCGCGATCCCGGTCGTCTGCTCGGCGATCGTCTTCAGCATCTCGTCACCGAGCGCGTGCGGCGGCAGCACGCAGGCGCTGTCGCCCGAGTGGATGCCCGCCTCCTCGACGTGCTGCATGATCCCCGCGATCCACACGTCGGTCCCGTCGCAGAGGGCGTCGACATCGACCTCGATCGAATCCTCGAGAAAGCGGTCGAGGTAGATCGTGGGATGGGCGGGATCGGTGTCAACCCCGACGCGGTTCAGGTAGTCCTTGAGCCCGGCGACGCTGTAGACGATCTCCATGGCACGGCCGCCGAGGACGTAGCTCGGGCGGACGAGCAGCGGGAAGCCGACGGTCGGCGCGAGCTCGAGCGCCTCCTCCTCCGAGGCCGCGGCCGCGTACGGCGGCGCCTTGTAGCCGAGCCGGTCGAGCAGCGGCCCGAAGCGGCCGCGGTCCTCGGCGAGGTCGATCGCGTTGATGTCGGTCCCGAGGATCGGAACCCCGGCCTCGTGCAGGCCCGCAGCGAGCTTGAGCGGCGTCTGGCCACCGAACTGGACGATCACGCCCTCGGGCTTTTCGACCCCACAGACCCCGAGCACGTCCTCGTGCGTCAGCGGCTCGAAGTACAGGCGGTCCGAGGTGTCGTAGTCGGTCGAGACCGTCTCCGGATTGCAGTTGATCATCACCGCGTCGCGACCGAGCTCGCGGACGGTCTGGGCGGCGTGCACGCAGCAGTAGTCGAACTCGATTCCCTGGCCGATCCGATTCGGCCCGGAGCCGAGGATGACGACGCTCGGGCGCTCCCCGCGTTCGACCTCGCCGGCGGCACCGTTCGGGCCGGGGCGCTCCCAGCCGGAGTAGTAGTACGGCGTGCGGGCGGCGAACTCGGCGGCGCAGGTGTCGACCGACTTGAACGTGCGCTCGCCGGCGAACGCGGCCTCCTCCCCGCCCGGTCGGGCCAGCTCGCCGAGCTCGGTGAGGAACCACGGGTCAATGTCGGTGCGCCGCTGGATCTCGTCGCGGTCGAGGCCGCGACGGAGCGCCTCGAGCACGTGGTCAAAGCGCTCGGCCCCCGGCTTGGCGACGAGCTCGAGCAGGGCCTCGTCGTCGGCCGGCGGCTTCGCCCGCGAGTCGAGTTCCCGGGAGCGGAGCGCCTTGCCGAACGCCTGCTGGAACGTCCGGCCGATCGCCATCGCCTCGCCGACCGATTTCATGTGCGTCGTCAGACCCGCCTCGGCGCCGGGGAACTTCTCGAACGCGAACCGCGGCCATTTGACGACGCAATAGTCGATCGCCGGCTCAAAGCTCGCCGGCGTCGCCTGGGTGATGTCGTTCGGGATTTCCTGAAGCGTGTAGCCGATGGCGAGCCGGGCAGCGATCTTCGCGATTGGGAAGCCGGTCGCCTTGGAGGCGAGCGCACTCGAGCGCGATACGCGGGGGTTCATCTCGATGACGACGATCTCGTCGGTCTCGCGATTGACCGCGAACTGAACGTTCGAGCCGCCGGTCTCGACGCCCACCGCGCGGATCACGGCGATCGCCTGATCGCGGAGCGCCTGGTACTGCTTGTCGGTGAGCGTCTGCTGCGGGGCCACGCACACGCTGTCGCCGGTGTGGATGCCCATCGGATCGAGGTTCTCGATCGAGCAGATGATCACGACGTTGTCCGACTTGTCGCGCATCACCTCGAGCTCGAACTCGCCCCAGCCGAGCACGGACTCCTCGATCAGCACCTGACCGATCGGGGAGGCCTTCAGGCCTCGCGCGACCACTCGCTCGATGTCGGCCTCGGTGCGGACGATGCCGCCGCCCTTGCCGCCGAGCGTGAACGCGGGGCGCACGATGAACGGCAGCCCGATGTCCGCGAGTGCGCCATGCGCGTCACCGAGCGTGTGGGCGATCGCGCTGCGCGGGACCCGCAGTCCGGCGGCGGTCATCGTCTCCCGGAAGCGCTCGCGATCCTCGGCACGGTCGATCGCCTCGTAGTCGGCGCCGATCAGCTCGACGCCGTGATGCTCAAGCGTCCCGTCCTCGTGGAGCGCCTTGGCCAGATTGAGCGCGGTCTGGCCGCCGAGCGTCGGCAGCAGCGCGTCCGGCTGCTCACGCTCGATCACCTGCGCGATCGTCCGCGGGAGCAGCGGCTCGACGTAGGTCGTCGTCGCCACCTCGGGATCGGTCATGATCGTCGCCGGATTGGAGTTGACGAGCACGACCTCGTAGCCCTCCTCCATCAGCACCCGGCAGGCCTGGGTGCCCGAGTAGTCGAATTCGGCGGCCTGCCCGATGACGATCGGTCCCGAGCCGATCAGCAGGATCTTGTGAATGTCGTCACGGCGCGGCATCAGGCGGCCTCTCGGATCTCGTCGACGAAGCGGTCGAACAGGTACAGGGCGTCATGCGGGCCGGGACCGGCCTCCGGGTGGTACTGCACGGTTGCGCCGGTGACGTCGCCCAGCCTGAGGCCCTCGACGGTGCGGTCGTAGAGGTTGACGTGGGTGAGTTCGGCGACGCCGAAGTCGGTGTCCCAGCGGACCGCCTCATCGGCATCGATCGTCCGGGCGCCGCCCGGACCGAGTACCGCAAAGCCATGGTTCTGGCTCGTGATCTCCGTGCGGCCGGTCGTCAGGTCCTTGACCGGATGGTTGGCGCCGTGGTGGCCGAACGGGAGCTTGTAGGTCTCAAGCCCGACCGCGCGACAGAGCAGCTGGTGCCCGAGGCAGATTCCGTACACCGGCTTCTTGCCGACGAGCTCGCGGACCGTCTGGACGACATAGCCGAGCGCGGCCGGATCCCCGGGGCCGTTGGCCAGGAAGATCGCGTCCGGATCGGAGGCGAGGAGATCCGGCGCGCTCGCGGTGCACGGATGGAGCTCGACAGTCGCGCCGCGCTCGCGGAGGTTGCGGACGATCGAGAGCTTGACGCCGGTGTCGATCATCGTGATGCGGACGCCCGCACCCCCGTTGCCGGCACCGAGCGGACCGAGCGTGAGCGGCTCCGCCGGTGTCACCTCGCGTGCGAGGTCGCGGCCGTCCATCGACGGTTCGGCGTCGATGAGCCCCCGGGCTTCCGCCACGCTGATCCGCGCCGGGAACACGCCACCCTTCATCGCTCCCGCATCGCGGATGTGGCGGACGAGCGCCCGCGTGTCGAGATCGGTGATCGCCGGGATCCCGCAGTCGGTCAGCCACGAGAGCCAGCCGCTCTCCGCGCTCGCGCGCGTCCTCGCGGTCGACGGCGGCGCGCATGATCGCCGCCCGCGCGTGGATGCGATCCGATTCCATCGCGTCGGCGCTGACACCGTAGTTGCCGATCATCGGGTAGGTGAACGTGATCAGCTGGCCGGCGTAGCTCGGGTCGGTCATCGCCTCCTGGTAGCCGGCCATCGAGGTCGTGAACACGATCTCCCCGACCGCCGCCGCGTCGGCGCCGCAGGCGAGGCCGTCGAACCGGGTGCCGTCCTCAAGCAGGACGTATGCGGTCGCCTCGGCGCTCATCGGGCGCTCACCGGGTTGCCCGCGACGGAGAGCGTTCGCGTCCGATGGGCGATGGCCCCCGCCGCGACCGTGAGGAGCACCCGTCCGTGCAAGGTGCGGCCGTGGAAGCAGCAGTTCGCCGAGCGGCTCACGTATCCGTCGGCGCCAACCTCGAACTGAACCCCGAGATCGACGAGGACCACGTTCGCCGGCTCGCCGGGAGCGATGCGCGGAACCGGCAGCCCGTACAGGGCTCCGCCGGAGGTCAGGCGCTCGATGATCGTCTCGAGCTCGACCTCGCCGGACATCACGAGCTCGGTGTAGAGCGCCGGGAAGGCGGTCTCGAGCCCGGTCGTTCCCATCGGCGCCTGCTCGAACGGCACCTCCTTCTCATGACGGGCGTGGGGCGCGTGGTCGGTCGCGATGCAGTCGATCACGCCGCTCTTGAGCGCGTCGATGAGGGCCCGGCGGTCGGTCTCGGTGCGCAGCGGCGGATTCATCTTGAAGCGGCTGTCGAGCGTTCGGACCATGTCGTCGGTGAGCGTCAAATGGTGGGGCGTGACCTCACCGCTGACGCGTGCCCCGGCCTCCTTCGCCGTGGCGAGCGCCTGGATCGACTCGACCGCCGAGAGGTGCTGGAAGTGCATCCGCGCGTCCTCGTACAGGGCGAGCGCGCCATCGCGGGCGATCATCGTCGACTCCGAAACGCTCGGAATCCCGGCCATGCCGAGCCGAGCGGAGACCGCCCCCTCGTGCATGACGCCGTCCCCGGAGAGCGCCGGGTCCTCCTCGTGGAGCGCGATCACGCCGCCACTCAGCCGCTGGTACTGGAGCGCCTTGCGGAGCATCCCGGCGGACACGACGGGCTTTCCGTCGTCGGTGAAGCCGAGCGCTCCGGCGTCGGTCAGCGCCGCCATCTCGGTCAGCTCCTGACCGCGCAGGCCGCGGGTGATCGACGCGAGGAACCCGGTCGGCACGTTCGCCTGGGCCTTCGCCCCGTCGACGAGCGAGCGCAGCACGCTGGGCTCATCGACGACCGGATCGGTGTTCGGCATCGCGATCACCGCAACGAATCCGCCGGCGGCGGCGGCCGCGGTCCCCGAATCGAGATCCTCCTTGTACTCCTGGCCGGGCGTACGCAGGTGGACGTGCGGATCGACGAAACCGGGGAAGACGTGCTTGCCCGCGGCGTCGATCACCTCGCCGTCGCTCTCCAGCGAACCGGGGGTCCCGAGCTCGGCGATCACACCGCCACGGATGAGCACGTCACGCTGCTCGTCGATTTCGGTGCGAGGGTCGAACACCTGCGCGTTGCGTAGGAGCAGCTCGGCGTGCCGACGCGGACGGTGGAAGAGGTTCATCTCTGAGCCGCTCATGCCGCCGCCGCCAGGACCGGAGCTCCGGCGAGGAGCTCATAGAGAACCGCCATCCGCACCGCGACCCCAGCCTTCACCTGGTCGCCGATCAGGGCCTGGGGTGAGTCGATCGCGTCGGCGGACAGTTCCACCCCGCGATTGACCGGGCCCGGGTGCATGAGCAGCTGGTCGGGCCGGAGCCGGCGGCCGTTGATCTGATAGCGCTGGGCGTACTCGCGCAGCGAGGGGACGAACGCTTCGCGCATCCGCTCGTGCTGCATCCGCAGGACATAGATGACGTCGGCGTGCTCGATCCCTTCGAGCGTCGGGCGGGCCGCGCAGCCGAGCGCCTCGATCTCCCGCGGGAGCAGCGTCGGCGGCCCGGAGACCGTGACCCGCGCGCCCATCCGGGTGAAGGCGAGGATGTCCGAGCGCGCGACCCGCGAGTGCAGCACGTCGCCGACGATCCAGATGTTGGCGCCGTCGAGTGCGCCGAGCTTGCGGCGCAGCGTGAACACGTCGAGCAGCGCCTGCGTCGGGTGCTCGTGTTTGCCATCGCCGGCGTTGACGACGCTCGCGGGCGTCCAACCGGCGACGAGCTGGGCGGCGCCCGCGTGCGGGGAGCGAATCACGATCGCCGCCGGGTCATACGCCGACAACGTCTGCACGGTGTCTTTGAGCGACTCGCCCTTGTCGACCGAGGAGCCGGCGCTGCGGACGTTGACGACGTCCGCGCTCAGCCGCTTGGCGGCGAGTTCGAACGAGGAGCTCGTGCGCGTGGATGACTCGTAGAAGAGGTTCACCACGGTGCGGCCGCGCAGCGCCGGCACCTTCTTGATCTCCCGTCCGGAGACCTCCGCGAACGACTCCGCGCGGTCAAGGATGCGTTCGATCCCGGCGCGGTCGAGATCGTCGATTGAGATGAGATGTCTTCCGATGTGTGCGGTCATGCTGCCTTCGTCTCTGGCTGGTGAGCCGGTCCGATCGTCACTTCGTCACGTCCGTCGACTTCCTCGACGCGGACGTTGACCCGCTGGTCCTGCGAGGTCGGCAGGTTCTTGCCGACGTAGTCGGGCCGGATCGGCAGCTCGCGGTGTCCGCGATCGACGAGCACAGCGAGCTGCACCCGGGCCGGCCGGCCGTAGTCAAAGATCTCGTCGATCGCCGAGCGCACCGTGCGACCGGTGTAGAGCACGTCGTCGACGATCACGGTCGTGCGCCCGTCAAGCCCGAAGTCGAGCTGGGTGGCGTGCACGATCGGCGCGCTCGGGCGGATCCCGAGGTCGTCCCGATAGAAGGAGATATCGACGAAGCCGAGTGGCACCGGCTTGTCCAGGAGTTCGCTCGTCAGTGCGTGCAGCCGCCGCGCGAGGTGGGCGCCACGGCGATGGATCCCAACGAGAGCAACGTCCCCGTCCGGATTCTTCTCGACAATCTCATGGGCGATCCGCAGCAGCGTGCGGCGGATGTCGTCGCGGTCGAGGACGACCGTGGTGGCTTGCAACGTGCTCCTTCCTGGCCTCTCGGGACCGGGTTAAAGGGGCTGACTCAACCCAGCCTAGCAACGGGTCCGGCGGATGGGCGGTGGGGGTGTCGGTAGAGCACGTGGGGCAGCCCGGCGTGGATGATCTCGCGCTCGTAGACGAAGCCGCTCTTCTCCATCACCCGCCGCGACGCCGTGTTCGTCGGCAGCGTGAAGGCGACGATTTCGCCGAGTCCGAGGTCGTCGAATGCGACCCAGACGGCCGCATGAGCCATCTCGGTGGCGAGGCCCTCGCCCCAGCGTGCGGGGGCGATCGCCCAGCCGACCTCGACCTCGTCACAGCCGCCGACGAACGTGTGCTGGAGACCGCCCCGCCCGACGACAGCGCCGGTGTGGCGGTCGCGCAGGAGCCACATCCCAAACCCGTACCGCTTCCAGTGCTCGAGCTTGTTGATGAGGTTGTCGGCCATCTCGGCGTCCGTCTGCGGAACGCCGGAGGCGTACAGGGTGCGGGCGACGCGCGGGTCGCCCAGCAGCTCAAACAACTCCGCGGCATGCGCGGCGCGAACGCGCTCGAGCACCATCCGGTCGGTCTCGAGACGCTCGCGGGAGGCGGGCACGTCAGGCGGTCCGCTCGCTCAACGGCTCGGGGATCTCCGACTCGTCGTCCTCGGCGGCCCCGTCGGTCAGAGCGTCCGGGCTCGCCGGCTCATCGGCCCGACGGTCCGCCCAGCGGATCAGCTCCGGCTCGCCGCGTTCCGGAAACGGGATGTCGATCGTGTCGAAGTCGCGCGGCAACACGGTGTTCGGGAAGACTGCCCGGGCCTCGTCTCGCAGCACTCGTACCGGGTAGCGCATCGAGAAGTGGGTGAGCGCGAGCATCCGAACCTCGGCCTCCCGGGCCAGGGCAGCGGCCTGCTCCGCGGTCGAATGCCCGGTCTCGGCGGCGCGGTCGGCCTCATCGTGCGCGAATGTCGCCTCGTGGACGAGCACGTCGGCGTCGTGCGCCGCGATGCGCATCGTGTCGCACGGCATCGTGTCCCCGGAGATGACGAGTTTGCGACCGGCTCGGCTCGGGCCCATCACCTGCTCGGGCCGGACGCCCCGGATCGTTTCCCCGCGCTGCACACGCCCGAACTCAGGGCCGGGCGTCAACCCGAGGGCGATCGCCTGGGCGGGATCAAAGGCGCCCGGCCGGTCCGGCTCATACAGCGCGTATCCGAACACCGGGCCCCGGTGGTTCCCGGGCACGGGCGCGATCGCGTAGCCGTCGCGCTCGAGGATCTGTCCCGCCTCGAGCTCGACCAAGATGAGCTCAAAGCGCACCCGCCCGGCGAGCCGGAGCGCGCCGATGAGGAACTCCCGCAGGCCGGGCGGTCCATGAATCGCGAGCGGGCGCGCGCGCGCGCGGAGATCGAAGGTCTTCAGCAGTCCCGGGAGTCCGAGCCAGTGATCGGCGTGGAAATGGGTGATGAAGATCTCATCGAGATCCAGCAGCCCCACCGAGCTCACGAGCTGGCGCTGGGTGCCCTCGCCGCAGTCGAACAGGATCCGGTCTCCCCCGCGCCGCACGAGCACGGCGGGCAGGCCGCGGCGGGCGGTCGGAATCGAGCCGGCGGTCCCGACGAAAAAGAGCGAAAGATCCATCCCGACGTGAGTCTGTCAGCCGAATCAGTCAAACGTGATGAGCTCGAAGACGTGAGCTCAAGTCCGGCCCGCTCACGTGCGCGATTCCCATCGTGTGGTGCGGTGCCCGGCGTCGCTCCGTCGGGCTACCCGGGTTGAAGATCTGAAAGCCATCGGCCGCCCGCTCGTGCAGCGGAATGTGGGAGTGGCCGAAGACGACCGCATCGGCCTGCGGGAAGCGGCGTTTCATCCGCTCAAGGCGCCGGGTCGCCGGTCCGGCGTCGTGAATGACCCCGATGCTGCGCCTCCTCCGCCCGCACGAGCTCCGCCTCCGGGAGCGCCGCCCGCACGTCGGCGTCATCGACGTTGCCGTGGACGGCGATCACCCGCGGCCCAAGCGTCTGGAGATCATGGAGCACCGAGAGGCGCATGAAGTCCCCGGCATGGATGATGAGATCGGCCTCCCGCAGCCGCGCGACGCACGCGTCCGGGAGCGCTCGCTCTCCGCGAGGGAGGTGGGTGTCCGAGATGATCGCGATGTCCACGGTAAGCTCCCTCGAAGTATCCCCGCGCCCGTAGCTCAGGGGATAGAGCGCTCGCCTCCGGAGCGAGAGGTCGCAGGTTCAAATCCTGCCGGGCGCGC
>CAWKKY010000013.1:0-62639 GCA_963850335.1 uncultured Solirubrobacterales bacterium
GGTCTGCGCGGAAGCCGACGACCACGAGCACGCCATCCGTAAGGCGATGCAGCACCAACCGGATCTTTGCTTGGTGGGTCGGGATCTCGCCGGCGACGCGCTCGCGGCGGTGCGTGGGATTGGTCGAGCCGCCCCGGGTGCGGCGGTCGTTGTGCTGGCGGAGATCCCCGACGCGGACGATCTCATCGAGTCGGTTCGCGCCGGTGCGGTGGGATACGTTCCGGGTCCCTTGGACGCCGAGCGCCTGCGGCGGATCGTCCGCGCGGTGCGTGCGCACGAGGCCGTCGTTCCCCGTTCGATGGTTCTTGAGCTATTGCTCGAGCTCCGCGCCGCCGGCACCGGCACCGGCAGCGATGGTCTGACCACGCGCGAGTCACAGGTGTTCAGCATGCTTCGTCGCGGATACAGTACGGCCGCGATTGCACAGCGACTCGAGATCGCGCCGGTGACCGTTCGCCGCCACATCTCTGAGCTCGTGCACAAGGTCGGCGTCGCGAATCGATCTGAGCTCATCGCCACCCCCTCGACGCCTGGAGGTCTCGCCGGCCGCCCGCCGTTGCCGGTCGAGCCCGGGGTGGACCGCGCGAGCGTCGGCGCGCACTGAACGCTCTGGCCATACGGCTCATTGCCGAGCGCCGGCAGGCGTGAAAGATGAACGGTTCCCGTGGACCGGCCCAATACTCGTTTTGACTCATCCCTGATCGAGCGACAGCTCGAGTCAGCGCTCGAGGCAATCTGTGCCGCGCTCGTGACCGTCGAGTCGGTGTCGCAGACGGAGTCGGGCAGGCAAGCGGGCGGCGGGCCCAGACCCAGTGCTCGGACAGGCGATCGAGCATCTGCGATTGGCCGCCTCCGAGCTACGCAGCACCCGGGACGACCCGGGTGCCGCCTACGTTACCCGGGCTTCGTGCTCAAGCCGTGCGAAGCGCTGACCGTCACGCAGGTCAGGCCAGGCCGTGCCGCACGGCGAACACCGCAGCTTGCACCCGGCTCGGCAGTCCCAGCTTCATCAAGATGTTCGACACATGGTTCTTCGCCGTCCGCTGACTGATCTGGAGCGTCTCGGCGATCTCGCTGTTCTCCATGCCTTGGGCGACCAAACGCAGCACGTCGAGCTCGCGCGGGGACAGGCTGTGACCCCGAGTCAGATCCACGACGTTGGGCTTGTGCACCTCGCGCAGCCTGCTGAGCATCACCTGCGCGGCGAGTGGAGACAGCCAGGCGGCTCCCTGGGCCGCAGCCCGGACGGCGACGACAATGGAATCAACGGGCGTGTCCTTCGCCAAGAAGCCGCACGCGCCGGCTTCGAGCGCCTCCGTGACAGCGACATCGTCGGTCACGACCGTGAGCACAACGATCCGGGTACGCGAATTGGCGCTGAGGATCGTCTGCGTGGCTTCGGGACCATCGATGTCCGGCATCCGGAGGTCCATGAGTACGACATCGGGCCGCAGCTCCGCCACAAGACGCACGGCCATCCGTCCGCTGGAGGCCTGGCCGACAACGTCAATGTCCGGCTGGGACGCGAGCAGCGTCGCCATGCCCGTACGGAACAGGTCGTGGTCATCCACCACCACGACGCGGATCACGTCGCTGTCTCCAGTATCGCCCACCGATTACCCCACGAGTCCCACCAAGAAAGGATCAATCCGTCTCAAAAACCAGTGTACCGGTACTTGTGTTCAGTTCCTTGAACGATCCATGGGCACGCCGACCCATTCCGTCGCTGGTTCCAGACTGACATAACTACTGACGGAACGGACGATCACAAGGGGCGATGGTGGAGGCAGTTGGAGCATTCGTGCGGCAGCGCGAGCCGGCGGTGCCGTTCGTGGCACTCGATCGGCAGCACGCGAGGATCGAGCAGGAGCTTCGCAGCGCGTTCGACCGCCTGATCGGGTCGAGTGCGTTCACGCTCGGGGCCGAGGTCGAGCAGTTCGAGGCAGATTTCGCGGCGTACTGCGACGCGGCCCATTGCGTCGGCGTGTCGTCTGGGACGGCGGCGCTGTCGCTCATGCTGCGCGGTTACGGAATCGGACCTGGCGACGAGGTCGTGGTGCCGGCGCACACCTTCATCGCCTCGGCTCTGGCCGTCAACCATGTCGGCGCCACGGTCGTGCTGTGCGACGTCGATGACGCGACGGGACTGATCGATCCCGACGCCGCGCGCGCCGCGGTCGGACCGCGGACGGCGGCGATTCTCGCGGTTCACCTGTACGGACAGATGTGCGACATGTCAGCGCTCGAGGCCGTGACTCGGCCGCAGGGTCTCCTGCTGCTCGAGGACGCCGCGCAGGCGCACGGAGCCCGCTACCGGGGGCGTCGTGCCGGATCGGTCGGGGACGCGTCAGCGTTCTCGTTCTATCCGAGCAAGAACCTCGGCGCGCTCGGGGACGGCGGCGCGATCTGCACGAACGACGACGTCCTCGCCGCCCGGGTTCGCCGGCTGCGAAACCTCGGACAGCGCAGTAAGGGTGAACACGTTGAGATCGGGTACAACGACCGGCTCGACGGGTTGCAGGCGGCGTTCCTCCAGGTCAAGCTTCCGCACCTTGACGGTGAGAACGAGGTGCGGCGCGGACTGGCGCGGCGCTACGCGGACTCACTGCCGGAGGGGCTGACGGCCATTGCCGGAGAGTGACCGACCGTGAGTGTGTATTTCACCTGTTTCCGGTGCGGTGTCACGACAGGGATGCCCTCGGTGCCGACCTTGACGCTCAAGGGGTACAGACCGGGATTCACTATCACCCTGCCGTCCATGGTCACGCCGCGTGGCGGGTCTCCGACCTCCGATATGGGGACCTCCCGAACGCCGAGGCGTGGGCCGACGAGGTGCTCTCTCTACCCATGCATTGCGACCTGACGCCGCACGAGATCGACTACGTGGTCGACGCCGTGTGGCGCGCGGCACTCACATTGCGCCGAGCCGATCAGAGGGGATGACGATGCTCACACAGACGACGTCGATTGATGGCGGCCACCTCGGCCAACGAGATCCGGTTGGCATCGCTGTGATCGGCCTCGGGTACTGGGGCCCGAACCTGCTGCGCGTGCTCGCGGACAACCCTGACGTGGAGGTGCGGTGGATCTGCGATCTCGACCGCGAGCGGCTGGCGCGGTACCGGCGGCGCTATCCGGCGGCTCGCATCACGACACGCATGGAGCGCCTGCTGGCCGACCCTGGGGTCGAGGCAGTTGTCATCGCGACGCCGGTCCACACCCACTACCCGCTGGCCTCGAAGGTGCTCGAGGCCGGCAAGCACGTGTTCGTCGAGAAGCCGTTGGCGCCCTCGAGCGAACTCGCCGACGACCTGGCGGCGCTGGCGCGTGAGCAGGATCGCACCCTGATGTGCGGGCACACGTTCGTGTACAGCCCTCCGGTGCGCGCCGTCAAGCGGATGCTCGATGCCGGCACGCTCGGTGACATCTACTTCATTTCCTCGAGCCGGGTCAACCTCGGACTCCATCAACGAGATGTCAGCGTCCTCTGGGACCTCGGGCCGCACGACTTCTCGATTCTTCTGTACTGGCTGAGCGAGCTCCCGACGAGCGTGCGAGCCGTTGGGCGCGACTCGATCGTGAAGGGCATTCACGATGTCGCGTTCGTCAGCATGACGTTCGATTCCGGGATCGTCGCCAATGTGGAGCTGAGCTGGCTGGCGCCGAGCAAACTACGACGCACCGTCGTCGTCGGAAGCGAACGGATGGTCATCTATGACGACGGCGCCAGCGAGCCGGTGCGTCTCTTCGACCGCGGCGTCGTCTACCGCGACCCGGAGACGTTCGGCGAGTACCACCTGTCCTACCGCAGCGGCGACATCCTCTCGCCGACGATCGAGTCGCTACGAGCCGCTCGGGCTCGAGCTCGGCGACTTCGTCGGCTCGGTCCGCTCGGGCGACCGGCTGGAACGCCACACGCTGCTCGCCCAGAGCGTCGTCCGGGTCGTCGAGGCGGCTGACCGGTCGCTGCGCAGCGGGGGACGTGAGGTGGCGCTCGAGCCGGCGGCTGTGATCGAGCAGCCGCTGATGGCTTCCGGCGTGGCGCTCGCGTGAGCCGCGATGTCCCGTCGAGCCGGCCGACCTAGGGATTAGGAGGGAGAGGCCGGCCCGGGGCCCGGACGGTGGCGACGATTGCACTCATCGTGGCTGCGGCATGGGTGGCGATCACGCTGATCGTGCTCGCGCTCGGCGTCGCAGCGAGGCGCGAGGACAGGCCTGAGAGTGTGGAGGCCGAGGAGTCCCGGGCGAAGGCCGGCGCGGTGGCGGGTCGGGCGACCGTCCAGGGCCCACTGGATCGCCGCCGCCGGAGTAGGCTGTCCGTCCGATGAGGGGCGGTCGTGCACTCGCGGCGGCGTTGGTGATGCTCGGGGCGTCGGCGGTGGCGCCGGCGGCGCAGGCCGTGACGGTCAAGCCCGCGTGTACCGGCATTCAGACCGACCTCGACACGATGGGGCCCGGGGACATCATCGAGCTGCCGGCCGGACCGTGCCACGTCAACCTGACGACGAACTCCGACACGGCGGCGTTCACGCTGCAGGGTGATCCGAGCGGGAGCACGCTCGAGCCGTCCAACCCCAGCACGCCGATCATCTCCGGTAGCGCCGCCATCCACATGACGATCACCGGCGTCACGTTCACCGGGACGACTGGTGCGCAGGCGATCCTGCTCGAGAACCCCGGCGAAGCCGTGACGATCACCCACGACACGTTCACCCAGAATGCCGCGCCGACGGGTTTCGGCGCCGCGATCAGCGTGCAGACCCAAGGCAACCAGGGAACGCTCACCAGCCAGCCGACGGTCATCACGCAGAACACGTTTGACCACAACACCGCCTCCAGCGGGGGCGCGGTGGCGGTCCTCGGAGCCAATCCGGTCACGCTGACCGGCAATGTGTTCACCGCCAACGGCGCCGGCCTCGAGGGCGGCGCGGTGATCCTCAGCGGGGTGGTTCAGGCGAACACGAGTCCGGTGGTGCTCGCGCTCAACCAGTTCGGCGGCACCACGGCCGCGCAGGGAAACACGAGCCAGGACATCGGCGGAGCGGTTGCCCTCGCACCGGGCAAGGGGCAGCCGATCAGCCTGACCGGCAACACCTTCCAGAACAACGCGGTAGCCGGTACCGCGGCCGACGACCGCGAGGGCGGTGCGGTCTACCTCGACGGATCCGCCAATCCGGGGGCCGCCGTGACCCAGTCCCACAACACCTTTACCTCGAACCTCATCGACGCGGTCCAGTCGGCGCCGACGCCGGCACACCTCGCGGCCGGCGGCGCGGAATTCGTCCTCGCCGGTGCGGTGGCGAGCAGCGCGGACAGGTTCACTGGCAACCGGGTGGCGGCGCACGACGGGATCGAGCCGTGGGGTGGAGCGGTCGGTGCACTGGCCGACGTCGGGCCGCCGGCGCTGGCCGGCGTGTTCGTCGGGACGAACGACCTGTTCACGGGCAACTCGACCGCCGTCGGCGGCTGGGGCGGGGCGATCTACGTCGGCGGGCCGCCGCCCGCATGCACTGCGAACTGCCCGGCGAGCAGCCTGACGCTCAACGACTCCACCGTCGTCGGCAACACCGTCGACGCTGGCGCGGGCAGCGAGGGTGGCGCGATCTGGGGCTCGCCACAGGACCATCTGGCGATCCGGAACTCGATCGTGTTCGGGAATTCGCCGAAGGCCGAGGTGTTTGGATTCGGCGCCGGCAGTCCGTCGATCCAGTACTCCGACGTGTGTGCCGCCACCGGGGGGCCGCCAGCGCCGACGAGCACGCACGACATCTGCGGCAACCCGTTGCTCGACTCCGCCGGCCGGGAGACGGCGACGAGTCCGACACTCGACGCCGGCTCCAACGCCCTGGTGCCCGCCGGCACGACGACCGATCTTGCCGGCAACCAGCGGATCCGACTCAACCGCGGGGCCTGCTTCGCGACGCCGTCGGCGACCGTCGACATGGGTGCGCTGGAGTCCACGGCTCCGCCGCTCGCGCTGCCGTGCCCGGCGCCGATCTCGGTGGTCGAGATCGGCTCCGGCCCGCTCCGCATCACGCATGGCAAGCACTCGGTCAGCACGACGTCGGTGAAGCTCACCTGCGAGGGCATCGGCACGTTCTGCCAGGGCACGGTGACGCTCGTCACCGTCAGGCGGTTCCGCGCGACCGACGCTCGCAAGCGACCTCACAGGCCCCGCGCTCTGACCCTGGGAACGGCGAAGTTCAAACTCGGCCGGGGGCATCGCACGACGGCGACGATCCGCCTGTCCGCCTCGGTTCTGCGGAGGTTCGGCACCGCGAAGACGGCGCCGGTGAGCGTGAACGTCCGCAATCACACCTCCAAGGGTGCGCTTGCGATCACCTCGACCCGGACGGTCACGCTTGCGTTGAAGACTCCGCGCCGAAGCCGGCGCTGATCGGCCGCGGGCCTTGCCGTGTGAATCCGGATTCACTAGCCTGTGAATCTCGATTCACGCCCGCCGTACACGAGGAGAACCATGGCCACGATCGACGTCACCGCGAAGCGTTCCGGCGACCCCGCGCGCGAGGTACTCAACCAGTCGCCGCCGCTCCAGCCGGTCAATCTGTTCGACGCTGATCTCGCCCTACGGGAGGCGCTTGAGCGGGAGGGCGGCGCCTGGGGCGTCGACCGCGCGCGGGAGGCCGGGGCGGTCGCGGGCAGCGTCGAAGCGCTCGAGCATGGCCGGCGCGCGGAACGCAACGAGCCGATCCTGCGGACCCACGATCGTTATGGGAACCGCATCGACGAGGTCGAGCTCGATCCGTCGTGGCACTGGCTGCTCCGAGGTGCGGTTGAGCGGGGGATCGCGGGACTGCCCTGGCGGGATGAGCGCGCCGGCGGTCATGTCGTCCGGGGTGCGCTGATGATGTTGTGGGGCAACACCAACGCCGGCGTGATGTGCCCGGTCTCGATGACCTACGCCGCCGTGCCGGCCCTGCGCGACGGCGCTCCGGAGATCGCCGCGGAGTGGGAGCCACGCCTGACCAAGCCCGACTACGACACGGGCGCCATCTCGGGGATGGCGATGACCGAGCGCCAGGGCGGCTCCGACGTCCGCGCCAACATCACGCGCGCCGAGCCGGTCGGCGATGGCGTCTACGAGCTGCACGGCCACAAGTGGTTCTGCTCCTATCCGCCGTGCGACGTGTTCCTCGTCCTCGCGCAGACGGGTGTGCGGGGCGATCGCCCGTCGTGTTTCTTCGTCGAGCGCGGTCCCGGGATGGAGTTCCAGCGGCTCAAGGACAAGCTCGGGACCCGCTCGCTGGCGTCCTCGGAGGTCGAGTTCCGTGGCATCCACGCCCGGCTCGTCGGCGAGGAGGGGCGCGGCGTGCCGGCGATCATCCGGATGGTCAACCACACCCGGCTCGACTGTCTGCTCGGCGGCGCCACCGGGCTGCGCCGGGGGACGTTGGAGGCGGTGCACCACGCCCGCCATCGTTCGGCGTTCGGCGCGCTGCTCGTCGATCAGCCGGCGATGCAGAACGTGCTCGCGGACCTCGCGATCGAGTCCGAGGCGGCGACGGCTGCCGCATTTCGCGTCGCCAGAAGCTACGACGAGCCGGACGCCGCACCGTTTCGCCGGTTCGCCACCGCGGTGATGAAGTACTGGGTGTGCAAGCGGGCGGCGGGGCACGCGGCGGAGGCGCTGGAGTGCCTCGGCGGCAACGGCTTCGTCGAGGAGTCCGGGATGCCGTTGCTCTATCGCGATGCCCCGCTGGGCTCGATCTGGGAGGGATCGGGCAACGTCGCCGCGCTCGACGTGCTGCGGGCGCTCGTCAAGGAGCCGGAGGGGCTCCCGGCGTTCATGGCCGAGTGCGAGCTCGCCGCCGGCGGGGACGCTCGTCTCGATGCCCACCTCGCGGGTGTGCGGACGCGGGCACAGGAGATGTTCGCTGCCGGCGAACCGCAGTTCGCGGCCCGCCGCCTCGTCGAGGATCTCGCGCTCAGCCTCCAGGGCGCCCTGCTCGTCCGCCACGCGCCGGCCGCCGTCGCCGACGCGTTCTGCGCGGCGCGGCTCGGAGGTGAGGCCGGACGGGTCTATGGAACGTTGCCCGCGGGAGTCGACGCGAAGGCGATCATCGAGCGCGCGTACCCGGTATGACCGCGGTCACCCTCGAGGTGACCGGCCGGGTCGCCCGGCTGACGCTCAACCGCCCCGAGCGCGGCAACGGGATCACACGCGCGCTCGTGACCGAGCTCGAACGGTGCGTCGAGCGGGCGGACCTCGATCCGGACGTCCACGTGCTGCTCCTGTCCGGCGCGGGCAAGGGGTTCTGTGGCGGGTACGACCTCGTCGAGAGCGCCGAGGGTCAGGGGCGGCTCGGGGGAGACGGCGACGGTGACGGCGACCGCGCGGCGACCCCGCTCGGGTCCCCCCTTGACCCGGCCGTGATCGCCGCCAACCACGACCCCGGCGGGACGTGGGACCCGATGGTCGACTACGCGATGATGAGCCGGAACGTGCGTGCGTTCATGTCGCTGTTTCACTGCTCCAAGCCGGTGGTCTGCAAGGTCCACGGCTTCTGTGTCGCCGGGGGCACCGACATGGCGCTGTGCTCCGACCTGCTGGTGATCGCCCGTGACGCGAAGATCGGCTACCCGCCGTCCCGCGTCTGGGGATCTCCGACGACCTCGATGTGGGCGTACCGGCTCGGTCCGCAACGGGCCAAGCGGCTGTTGTTCACGGGCGACTCGCTCAGCGGGAGCGAGGCGGTCGAATGGGGCCTCGCGATCGAGGCGCCGGCGCCGCGAGGAGCTCGACACCCGCACCGAGGCGCTCGTCGAACGGATCGCGCGCATGCCCGTCAACCAACTTCAGATGATGAAGCTGCTCGTCAACCAGTCGCTGTATTCGCAGGGGCTGCACGCGACCCAGCTGATCGGGACCGTGTTCGACGGGATCACCCGGCACACGCCGGAGGGCTATGGCTTTCAGCAGCGCGCCGCCGAGGCCGGGTTCCGGCAGGCCGTGCGCGAGCGCGACGAGCCGTTTGGTGACCACGGGGCGTCGACGTTCAAAGGATGAGCTCGGTCGCCACCCCCACCCGCGAGCGGCTGCTGCGCGCCGCCCAGGAGCTGATCGAGGAGGGCGGCTACGGCGCGGCCACGGTGGCGGCGATCGCTGAGAAGACCGGCGTCGCGGCCGGCACGCTGTACCGCCACTTCGCCTCCAAGGAGGATCTGTTCGTCGAGGTGTTTCGCGCCGTCTGCGACCGGGAGGTCCTCGCGATGGGCGCCGCCGCCGAGGCGATGCCGGCGGACAGCCCATGCGTCGAGCGGCTGACCACGGTGCTCGCCACGTTCGCTGACCGCGCACTGCGTCGCCCCCGGCTCGCCTGGGCCCTGATCGCGGAGCCGGTCGATCCGCTCGTCGATGCTGAGCGGCTGGCCTACCGTGAGCGCTACAGCGTGCTCTGCGCCAAGACGCTTCGTGAAGGAATCGACGCCGGGGAGCTGCCCGAGCAGAACGTCGAGCTCGTGGCCGCCGCGCTCGTCGGTGGCTGCGGCGAGGCGCTGGTGGGCCCGCTGTCGCCGGTCGCCGCCCGCAGGCCCGCCCGGGAGGAGATCGTCGAGGCACTGCGGCTGTTCGTCCGCCGGGCGGTCGGAGCGGCGCCGGCGTGAGCGAGGCGGTTCGCGTCGAGCGGGACGGTCCCGTGTACACGGTGCTGCTCTCGCGGCCCGAACGCCGCAACGCCGTCGACGGCGCCACCGCCGCGGCGCTCGCGGACGCGTTCCGGGCGTTCGACGAGGACGACACGGCGGCCGTCGCGGTTCTCCACGGTGAGGGCGGCGTGTTCTGCGCCGGCGCCGACCTCCAGGCGGCCGGGACCGCAGGCCGGGAACCGCGTTGCCGACCGATGGCGACGGGCCGATGGGTCCGAGCCGGATGCGGCTGTCCAAGCCGGTGATCGCGGCGGTCGCCGGGCACGCGGTCGCCGGCGGCCTCGAGCTCGCGCTGTGGTGCGATCTCCGGGTGGTCGAGGAGGGCGCCGTGTTCGGCGTGTTCTGCCGGCGGTGGGGGGTGCCGCTGATCGACGGCGGAACGGTGCGCCTCCCCCGGCTGATCGGCGTGAGCCGGGCGATGGATCTCGTCCTGACCGGTCGCGCCGTCGATGCCGCCGAGGCGCTGTCGATCGGCCTCGCCAATCGCGTCGTGCCCGACGGCACGAGCCGAGCCGCCGCCGAGGCCCTTGCCCACGAACTCGCCCGATTCCCGCAGACGTGCCTGCGGGAGGACCGGCTGTCGCTGCTCGAGCAGGAGGGGCTGGACGAGGTGACCGCGATCGCGAACGAGCTCGAGCACGGCGTGCGCTCGCTCGCCGAGGTTCAGGCCGGGCTCGAGCGCTTCCGTGGCGGCGCGGGTCGCCACGGCTCATTCGACTGACCCCAGCCCCGCAGGACGGCGACGTGGTCGTCGGTGATCCCGACGGCGGGCTCGGTCGTCACGAGCAGGGTGGGGCCGCTCCGGTCGCTCGCCCAAGCCGTGCAGTGCTCATCGTGGGCGTCATCGATCCACGCCAGCGGTCGGGTCGGATCGACGTCGTAGGCGCCGATCCCGGCGAGCTTCCAGTGCGCGCCGGCCGGCCGATCGCATGCGTCAAATGAGACAAGCGGCAGCGGCCCGGGGAGGCCCAGGGCGAATGGGAGGTATTCGTTGGCCTTTTCCTCCCAGCCCGTGCACCACGCAAGGTCGAACACCTCGGCGAGCTCGAGCAGGTGCCCGCCGGCGCTCGCCGACAGGTAGTGGGCGATGCCGTCGACGAATTGAAAGTTGCCCCCAGGAGGGTGCGAGGGCTCGAAGCCGAACAGCGAGATGACGCCGTCCACGTCGATGAGAAGTAGGGGTTTGTCCGTATGCAGAAGCAGGGGTTTTTCCATATGAACCGCTTATGCGCGACCGCCAGAGTAGACGGGGTGGCGTCACCGAGTCATAGATGTGGTGTACTTCGCGCAGCGGATTCAAGCGGGATTCTCAAACTGCCGAGTACCAACGTGAGGCAGCACGCCGGACTCCCGGCTTCCGCGCCAGGTCTCAACTACTGATGACACTCCTCTTAGGCATTCTGCTTGCGCTCGCGTGCGCTCTCGCAACGAACGTCGGCTTCCTTTACAAGCATCGCGGCGCCTGCGCTGCCCCCGCAGTCGACATCAAGCGTCCCCTGTGGTCGGCCAAGTCGCTGTTCGCCTCGCGCCTGTTCGCGCTCGGCATGCTCGTCGCCGCCGGTGCGTGGATCTTCCACGTCGCGGCGATGACCGTCGCGCCACTGTCGCTCGTCCAGGCGGTGCTCGCGGGCGGCGTCGTGCTCCTCGCGATCATGGCCGAGCGCATGTTCGGCCTGAAGATCGGCCGCCGCCAGTGGCTTGGCCTCGGCCTCACCGCGTTCGGGCTGATGCTCCTCGGCGTTTCGCTGCCGCCGACCCATGGCGCCCACTCGCGCTTCTCGGTCCCCGGGATGATCGCCTTTGAGGCGGCCCTGGTGATCGTCGGCTCGCTGCTCATCGTCGGACCGCGGATCGGCGCGAGCCGACAGCACCACGGGTTCATGCTCGGCGCCGCCGCCGGAATCCTCTTCGGGGTCTCCGACGTCGCGATCAAGGCGATCTCCGGGATGGTCGCCAGTCATGGCGCGCTCGGACTCATCTCGCCGTGGACGTTGGTGACCGTCGGCGCTTCGATCGCCGCGTTCTACGCCTCCGCGAAGGGCCTCCAGGACGGAGACGCGGTCCCGGTCATCGCGGTCACGGGAACCGCGGCCAACGTCGCCGGGATCGTCGGCGGGATCATCGTGTTCGGTGATCCACTCAGCGGCAACCCGGTGACGCTGATCGTCGAGTGCGTCGCCTTCCTGCTCGTCCTCTCCGCCGCCTGGCTGATGCCGGCGCCGGTACGGGCGGCCGGTACGCCGACCGCCTGAGCACGCTGCTCGCGGGCTTCTGCCTAGGCGCCGGTGGCGCTGCCCGCGAGGATGACCTGCGCCACCTGATCGGGATCGTCGGTCATCGGGACGTGCCCGCAGTCGGTGAGGGTCAGCATCCGGGCGCTGGGGATCGCGCGGGCGGCACGCTTCGCCTGGCGGGGGAGGAGCACTCGGTCACGTTCGCCCCAGGCGATCGTTACCGGAACCGAGATCGCCTCGCCGCCGGTGAAGCGCTCGTCGTTGATCGCGCGCAGGGTGTCATCGAACCACGGCGCGTTGGCGAGCGCCCGGACCGAGGGCCCGATCTCGTGGCGTGGAATCTGAAGCGGATGGGCCACCAGTTGCTGGAAGGCGATGGCGCGCAGGCGGGGACGGCTGAGGATGCGCTCGACGTTCGGCGCGATCAGGCGCGTTGTCCGGATGAGAATCCGAAACAGCGTCAGCTGGTAGATCGCCTCGAGCCGGTTGTGAAACCCCGCGGGCGACAACCCCGTCGCCGACGCGACGCGCCCTCGCTTGGCGAGCTCGAGTGAGATCCAGCCGCCGAGCGAGTTGCCGGCGACGTGGGGATGCTCCAGGCCCAGATCGTCAAGGAAATCGGTGACCAGGTCGGTGAGCGGACCGGCGCCGGCGGGCGTTCGGTCCGGGGGCATCGGCGACTCGCCGAAGCCCGGCAGGTCGATCGCGATCACGTCCCGTTCGGTGGCGAGACGATCGATTACCGGCTCCCAGCCCTGCCAGTGATGACCGATGCCGTGGATCAGGACGAGCGTCGGTCCGCTGCCGGTGCGGTGGTAGTTGAGAGCCACGGCACCACACCCTATCCGGCCGTTCCTTCACCGGGCACGGGACGAATCGGCCAATTGCCCTTAAGGCACAATGTCGATACCTTTGTACAAATCGGCAAATATTCGGGAGTGGAGGGACGGCATGGCGAGTACGGTGCAGGAGGTCAGCGGGCAAACGGCTTCGCTGCAAGAGCTGGCGCAACGCCACCTCTGGATGCACTTCACCCGCCTCGGCGACAGCGAGGTACCGATCATCACGCGTGGCGAAGGCTGCTACGTCTACGACGATCACGGCAACCGCTATCTCGACGGGCTCTCGGCGCTGTTCTGTGTGAACATCGGGCACGGCCGGGCTG
Source organism: uncultured Solirubrobacterales bacterium (assembly GCA_963850335.1). Taxonomy (GTDB): domain Bacteria; phylum Actinomycetota; class Thermoleophilia; order Solirubrobacterales; family Solirubrobacteraceae; genus Palsa-465. The sequence goes on from CAWKKY010000013.1 coordinate 13,066, forward strand.
ACATCGCGCAGGCGGGCGCTGATCAGGCGAAGGAGCTCGGCTTCTTCACGAACTGGTCCTACGCCCACCCGCCGGCGATCGAGCTCGCGACGCGGATCGCGGCGCTCGCGCCCGGGGACCTCAACCGGGTGTTCTTCACCAGCGGCGGCAGTGAGGCGGTCGAATCCGCGCTGAAGCTCGCGCGGCAGTACCACAGGCTCCGCGGCCACGGCCAGAAGCACAAGGTGATCGCGCGGGAGATCGCCTACCACGGCACGTCGCTCGGGGCGCTCTCGGCCACCGGCGTCACCGAGCTGCGCACGCCATTCGAGCCGCTCGCGCCGGGTGGCTGCCACGTCCTCAATACGAACCGCTATCGAATGCAGCCCGGCATGACCGAGGACCAGATCGTTGAGGCGATCGCCGAGCGGATCGAGTTCGAGGGCCCTGACACCGTGTCGGCCGTGATTCTCGAGCCGGTGCAGAACGCCGGCGGTTGCTTCACGCCACCGGACAACTACTTCCAGCGCGTGCGCGAGATCTGCGACGAGTACGACGTGGTGATGATCTCCGACGAGGTGATCTGCGCGTGGGGACGCCTCGGCGAGTGGTTTGGCGCGCAGCGCTTCGACTATCTGCCGGACATCATCACGACCGCCAAGGGGCTCACCAGCGCGTACGCGCCGATGGGCGCGGTGATCGCGTCCGAGCGCATGGCGGAGCCGTTCATCGACGGCGGACAGAGCTTCACCCACGGGTTCACGTTCGGTGGACACCCGATCTGCGCCGCGGTGGCGTTGGCGAACCTCGATGCCCTCGAGAACGAGGGCGTGCTCGAGAACGTCCGCGCGAACGAGGCGGCGTTCCGGGAGATGCTCGACTCCCTGCGCGATCTGCCGATCGTCGGCGACGTGCGCGGCGCCGGCTACTTCCACGCGATCGAGCTCGTGAAGGACACCGACACGAAGGAGACATTCACCGAGGCGGAGGGCGAGACGCTGCTCCGCGGCTTCCTCTCGGCCGAGCTCTACCGTCGCGGGCTCATCTGCCGTGCAGATGACCGCGGTGATCCGGTGATCCAGCTCTCGCCGCCGCTGATCGCCGGACCCGAGCAGTTCGCCGAGATGGAAGCGGTGCTCCGCCCGGTGCTGACCGAGGCCGGCCAGCGGATGCACGTCCACACGCACTGAGCTGAGATGCTGACCGTCCGGGACCTTCTTGCCGACCTCGACGTGCGCGTGCTCGCGGGCGACGCCGGCCTGGATCTCCCGGTGCGGTGGGTCCACATCTCCGAACTTGAGGACCCCACCCCGTGGCTGTCCGGCGGTGAGGTGCTGCTGACCACGGGCATGCAGCTCGGCGACGAGGCCGGCCAGCGGGAGTTCGTCAACCGCCTCGCCGACCATCAGCTCGCCGCGCTCGGATTCGGGACCGGATTTGGTCACGATGAGGTACCCCCGGCGATCGTCGAGGTCGCCGCCGAACGGCAGTTCCCGGTGTTCGAGGTGTCCTACGAGGTGCCGTTCATCGCCGTCACCGAAGCGGCGTTCACCCAGCTCGTCAACGAGCAGTACGCGGTGCTGCGCCGGGCGCTCGCCGCCCAGGAACGACTCGAGCGGATCGTGCTCTCCGAGCGCGGCCTCGACGCCCTCGCGGGCGCGCTCGCGACGCTCATCGGTGCCGCGGTGCTCGTGTTCGATCCGCGCGGCGAGCTGCTCGTGCAGCACGCGTTCCGTCGTCCGCTCGAGGACGGCACGCTGACCGCCGTGTCCGCGCAGCTGCGGGAACGAACGCGCCGCCGGGACGCGCGCGCGTTCATGCCGGGACCGGATGACGGCGCGAACGGCCTCGCGCTCCCAGTCGCCGCCGACGGGACGCCGCGGTCAGCGGGCACGAGCATCGCGGCGGGTGAGCGGATCCCCGAGGCATGGCTCGTCGCGATCAAGGACGCCGGCCCACTCACCGACTTTGATCGGCTGACGCTCCACCAGGCGGTGACGATCGTGGCGCTCGAACTGCTCCGCGGCCGGGTCGCGGGAGACACCGAGCGACGGCTGGCCGGCGACATCCTCGCCGCGGTCGTGCGGGGCGAACTTTCCGGCGCCGAGCTCGGGCGTCGGCTCGAGCCGTTCGGGCTCGCTGAGCAGGTCGCGGCGATCGTCGTCGAGCGGCCGGGGAACGGACGGGGGTCCGCGGGCCCGACCGAGCTCGGGCTCGTCTCGGCGCTGCGCGACGACGCGGCGCCCGGGCTCGTCGCCTCGACCGGCGGTCTCACCTGCGCGCTCGTCCCGGGCATGGAGGAGGACGAGCTGTTCGCCCTCGCCCAGCGCGTGGCGGGACGGCTCAGCACCGACCTCGGCAGCGCGGTTCAGGTCGGCGTCGGCCGACCCGTCTCCGGGACTGACGCCCGACGCAGCTTCCACGAGGCGCGGTGCGCGGTCGAAGCGCTGTCACTCGGCATCCGCGATGAGGACCACGCCACGAACGGATCGGGCAATGGCAATGGCACGCGGGTGGGCACCTACCGTGATCTCGGATCCTTCCAACTGCTCCTGTCGCTCCAGGACGACGAGGCGCTGCGGTTGTTCTGCGACTCGATCCTCGGGCCGATCGAGGCGAGTGAGGGCCCGTACGGCGGCGAGCTGATGCGGAGCCTCGAGGCGTTCATCGAGGAGAACGGGCAGTGGGAGCGCGCGGCACGGCGGCTGTACTGCCATCGCCACACGCTGCGCTACCGAATACGGCGGGTGGAAGAGTTGACGGGACGCAATCTCGGCAACGCGCGAGACCGGATCGAGTTCTGGCTGGCGCTGCGCGGGCGGGAACTGGTTTCGTAATTCATCTCAGAAAGGATGTTGGCGTGAAGGTCGGGGTTCCAACCGAGGTCAAGCTCGACGAATACCGCGTGGCGCTGACGCCGGCGGGTGTGCGCGAGCTCGTCGACGCCGGACACCAGGTCTGTGTGCAGAGCGGTGCGGGCGTCGGTTCGTCGATCAGCGACGAGGCGTACAGCGCCCAGGGCGCGACGATTCTGCCGGATGCTGCATCCGTCTTTGGCGAGGCCGAGCTGATCGTCAAGGTCAAAGAGCCTCAGCCGCAGGAGGTTCCGCTGCTGGAAGCGCGGCACACGCTCTTCACCTACCTACACCTCGCGGCCGACCCGGAGTTGACGCACGGGCTGATGGCTTCCGGCGCGACGTGCATCGCGCTGGAGACCGTCGAGGATGCCCGCGGCCGGCTGCCACTGCTCGCGCCGATGTCCGAGGTCGCCGGGAAGATCGCCACCCAGGCTGGCGCGTTCATGCTGGAGAAACCCCTCGGCGGCCGCGGAATCCTGCTCGGCGGCGTCCCCGGCGTCGCCGCCGCGAACGTGATGGTCATCGGCGGAGGGGTCGTCGGGATGAACGCCGCGTTCATCGCGCTCGGGATGGAAGCGACCGTGTACGTCTACGACCGCAACATCGACCGTCTGCGTGAGCTGGACGTCGCCTTCGGTGGCCGGGCCGACACCTGTTTCGCATCGACCCTTTCGATCGAGGAGCGGCTTCCGGATATGGACCTCGTGATCGGCGCGGTGCTCGTCCACGGTGCCCGGGCCCCGCACGTGATCACTCGGGCCCAGCTCGGACTGATGAAACGGCAGGCCGTGCTCGTCGACGTCTCGATCGATCAGGGAGGCTGCTTTGAGACCTCTCGGCCGACGACCCACTCCGATCCGACCTACGAGGTCGACGGGATCACCCACTACTGCGTGACCAACATGCCCGGTGCGGTTCCGATCACCTCGACCTACGCACTGACCAACGCCACGATGCCCTACGTGCTCCACCTTGCCGGCGCGGGAGTCGCCCGAGCGGTCGCGGAGAGCCCGGGGCTGAAGCTCGGCGTCAACGTCGCCGCCGGTCAGGTGACGTACGCGCCGGTCGCCGATGCGGTGGGGGTCCCCGCGGTGAGCGTGGACGACGCGCTCGCCGGTCTACAGACGACCGCCGGCTGAAACCCGACCGACCGCCGGCGGAAGCCCGTTGGGGCGCCCGCCGGCCACGAGCCGCCTTTGGGGTTCGCCCCTGCTACTCTGCGAGACCGCATGCCGACTACCAGCCAGCTGATCAATAAGGGCCGCGTCAAGCCGAAGAAGAAGCTCGCCACCCCGGGCCTGAAGTCCGGTAAGGGGCGCAAGAAGAAGGTCGCTGCTCCGCAGCGCCGCGGCGTGTGCACCCGCGTGTACACGACGACGCCGAAGAAGCCGAACTCGGCTCTGCGCAAGGTCGCCCGTGTCCGGCTCACGAACGGCATGGAGGTCGGCGCCTACATTCCCGGCGAGGGCCACAACCTTCAGGAGCACTCGGTCGTGCTCGTCCGTGGTGGCCGCGTCAAGGATCTGCCCGGCTTCCGCTACAAGGTCATTCGCGGCACGCTCGATGCCGCCGGCGTCGGCGACCGCAAGAAGGCCCGCTCGCAGTACGGCGTCAAGGCCAAGTAACCCGATATGCCACGTCGCGCAGCAGCCCAGCCCCGGCGGATCGAGCCCGATCCCGTCCACCGCAATCGCCTCGTCCAGCAGGTCATCAACAAGGTGATGCTCGACGGCAAGAAGTCGGTGTCCGAGAAGATCGTCTACGACGCGCTCGCGATCATCGCTGAGCGCTCCGGCAAGAATCCGATCGAGCAGCTCGAGGCGGGCATCAAGGCCCTGACCCCGGTGCTCGAGGTTCGCTCGCGCCGTGTCGGTGGTGCGACCTACCAAGTGCCCGTCGAGGTGCCCGGACCCCGCGCCCGGACGCTCGCCGTCCGCTGGCTCGTCCTGTTCGCCCGTCAGCGTCGTGAGAAGACGATGGCCCAGCGGCTCGCCAACGAGCTGCTCGATGCCCAGCAGCAGCAGGGCAACGCGTACAAGCGCAAGGACGACATCTATCGCATGGCGCAGGCGAACAAAGCGTTCGCCCACTACCGCTGGTAGAGCACCCGGCGCGTGCTTGGGCGCCGCCGTCTGGCGCCGCCAAGACGTCGACCTGACGTTGGAAATCGGTTCAGTGCCAAAGCGTGCGGCGGCTCGTCACGTAATCGGCGCTCGCGGCGGCGGCGCTCACCGATTCGTCGCGGCCGGCGGCTGACTCGCGGCCGGCGAACAGGAGCTGACCGGGGCCGACGTGCAGCTGCCAGGCGACGTGGTAGGCGGTCGCGCGGTCCTTGTGGGACCCGAGGTCCGCCGGGACGGGATGCCAGCTCTCATCGAGCGGCTCCTTGAATGTGAGTGCTCGCCACACGACGGTGCGCGGGCGCGCGCCTGCCGGCCACGCGGGACGGCTGACGACGTAGCGGGGGTTGATCGCCGGGCTGATCGCCTCGTCGAGGGCGGAGGCGAGGCGGGCATTCTCGGCGGCGTTACCGGCGGGCATTGAGCACCGGACGATCCCGCCGGCCCGCGGAGTAAGCGTGAGCGAGGCGCCAGATCGCTCGCCGATCTCGCCCAGCGCGACGTAGGTGTCAACGATGGCGCGGGCGACGCGGTCAAGCGGCAGGATCGTCGGATAGGACCGCTGCAGGGAGCGGACGCGCAGCGCTGCCCCGATGCCCTTTGGCCGCGGTGTCGGGTTCGGAAGCTCGGCGATCAGTCCGGTCGCCATCGGCGCCGGCCCGCGTCCGGACGACGGCGGGGCGCGCGCGGGGCGGACGAGCAGCACGGGGACGTCCTCGCCGACGTACGGCTCGCCGATGCGCCACCGCTCGCGGGCCCCGACCCGATCCACGGCCCGGCCGACGCCGTCGCGGTTGAGCTGCTCAAGCTCGGAGTCGGCGGGCGGCTCGTAGGGCGAGAGCAGCGGGTGCACGTGGGAGACGCCGGTCTCGATCGAGCCGTCCTCACACGGCGCGTGCAGGTGTGAGTGACGCCGGACGAAGCGGCTGTAGTCGGCGATCCCGCGGGCGAGATCAGGCGCGACACAGACGATGTCCCAGTTAGATGCGAGCTTCTCAGGATCGGCGGGATCAAGCCGCAGCGACCGGCCACGCATCTGCCGCACCGAGACGTCCGCGGCGACGGTCGTCAGGTCCACCACGACATTCAACGACGGTGCGTCCCAGCCCTCACCGAGCAGGGCACGGGTGCCGACCACGAGTTGGGTGGTCCCGCTTGCGAGCGCGCGCCCGGCCGCCGCCACCCAATCACGGCTCTCCCAGCCCGGCGCGCTCAACAGGATCAGGCCATCCTCGGGCGTGGCGGTGGTCGCCCCCAGCGCCGCACGCATGCGCTCGGCGTCGTCCGGGAGGCAGGCGACGACCTTTCCGGTGACGAGCAGCGGTCCCAGGGCCGCGGTCCGCAGATCATCGGCGAGCGCGCGGAGCACGCCGCGGGCGCCGCCGGTCAGCGCGAGCGGCGAATCCTCAGGCTGACGTTCTCCGATCTCGGCGTCGCACAGGACGGCCGCGCGCAGACGGTCTCCGCGTGCCTCGGCCTCGGCGGCGAGCACCTCGATCGCGCCGATCGGCTTCGCGGCGCTTGAGGTCAGTACGCGATCGACGTCGGAGCCGCCGCGGCGGATGCCCTGGCGGGTGAGAACGAAGCCGAGGTCGCGCAGTCCCGTCTGGAGCTCGGCGAGTCGACGCTCGGCGGCCTCGCCGGGGTGGGCGCGCAGACAGCCGACCGCATAGTCACTGATCAGTACCAGCCAGTCATCGAGCGTCGGCACCTCCCGCCAGCCCTCCCCGCGGGGCGCGTCGTCCGGCAGTTCGAGCCCTCCGGAGGCGAGGTAGCGCAATCCGGCTCGGGCGAGCTCCGGTCGCCGCGCGACGAGCGTTGAGAACGGCACCCGGGCGGCGTCATCGCCCGTGTCCCGGTAGCGGATCCGCCCGATCACCCACGACGAAAACGCCAGGTCCTCCTCACCCGGCGAGGCCGGCTCCTGCAGTTGGTCAAGGAGCTCGGAAAAGCGGACGTGGCGCTCGTCGAGCCATTCGCGCTCGCTGTGCAGGGGCGCGGTGAAGTGCGCGAGCTCCTGATAGGGCGCAAGATGGCCATCGCGGACGACGGCGGGGGTCGGGATCTGGAAGTCGACGGGTCCGAGCAGTGAGGCGTAGAGCTCGGCCTCCTCGCCCGTCAGTTCGCTGGGTGACGTCGCCGTGAGCCCGACCACGTGCACGTCGGGGAGCGCGGTGATCACCGCGCGCACCAGGTACCCCCACAGCGATGCCAGGTGATGGCACTCGTCAAGGACGAGCGTCCCGACTGCAGCCGTGACGAGCCCGTCAATCCGGATGCGCGCCGCCGGCGAGAGCAGCGTGGCGGCGACGAGCGCGGTCGCGTCGCCGCGGACCGCGGCCTTCTTCAACCGGGCGATCTCCGCCGAGACCTCGCGCTCGAAGCGATCGCGGGCGGCGCCCGTGAATGCCGCCACCTCGGCCCGGGCGTCCGCCTCGGCGGCGCCGATCGCCGACGCGCGCTCTTGGACGAGCCGTTCCTCGGCGGCCACTCGCAGCGCTCCTGAAGGATCGCTCGTCTGGCAGATCGACTGGTAGGTGAGGACGTGCAGGTCGCCCTCGGGCGCGAGGAACGCGGCGGGCTGGTCGGTGAACAACCCGAGCTTGTCCGCCCACTGGGCGCTGATTGTCGCGGTCGGAGCGAGCACGAGCGCCGGGCGGTCAAGCCGGCGGACGATCTCGAGGCCGACAATGGTCTTGCCCGAGCCCGGAGGGGCGACGAGGTGCGTCGAGCGGCGCCCGGCGGTGCGGTCGGCCTCGAACGCATCGAGTGCGAGCCGCTGATACGGGCGCAGAGAGCCACGCAGCCTCAGGGCGTCGAAGGCGGTCCCGTTGGCGTTGGCCACGAGCGGACGCTATCCGGTGACGCACCGGACGCGCCCGCCCGTCAACCCAGTCTCAGGCGGACGTCGCGATCTCCGTGAGCTGCGAGAGCCGCAGGTGGTTGCCGGAGGGGTCGCGAAGGCCCGTGTCGATGCCGTAGGGCCGTTCTTCGGGCTCCTCGGTGAACTCGACGCCGCGGGCCTTGAGCTCCCGATAGTCCGAACGCACATCGTCGGTGGTGAGGAACACGGTGCCCGCAAAGCCCTTCGACATCAGCTCACGGACCTGCTCGGCTGTCTCCTCGTCCATCACGGGAGGCCCGGGGATCAGCATCAGCGTGATGGCGATGTCCTCCTGCCCGGCCGGTCCGACCGTGAGCCAGCGGAAATCTCCCATCTCCGGCAGCGTGACGTCGGATTTGACCTCCATCCCCAGCTTCTCGGTGTAGAACGCGAGTGCCTCGTCCTGATCGTGCACCCATAGTTGCGTCGTGCTGATCTTCATCTGTCTCCCTCCGGAGTCGGCGTGAATTGTGGCGCCGACCCTAGACGCCGCTTGGGGCCTTGTCTTCTCCAAACGTGCGCCGTTGCGGTCGGCCATACGCGCGCACGACACACGTCGGTAGCTGGGCCTGAGTCGCCGCCGGCGGGAACCGGGCGCGATAGCGCTGGGGCGGAACGCCGAACGTCTTGGTGAAGCTCGACGTGAACGACCCGACGCTCTGCAGGCCGACCGAAAAGCAGATCTCGGCCACCGACCGATCGGTGTTCCGCAGCAGCGCCGCGGCGCGCTCGAGCCGGCGCGTCAGGAGATAGGCATGCGGTGACTCACCGAATGCCCGGCGGAAGGCACGGCTGAAATGCGCGCGGGAGAGGCCGGCCGTCCGGGCGAGGTCGTCGACGGTCAGCCGCTCGAAGTAGCGCGCGTCAGCGAGATCCTTGGCACGGAGCAGGTGCCGGGTCGTCGGGACGAAGGCCATCGCTACAAGTATTGCGGCCGGTACCTCTACAACCGCGAGGGAAAAACGCGAGGGCCGCCCACCACACGGGACCGGGGGCTGCGGTGGGACAACCCTCGCGTTGAGTAAATGTAGACGGGAAGTAGGGGCGCCGAGGCAGTCCGGGCGTCTTGTGTCAGTAAAAAGACAGGGCGCCGAAGATGAGCTGATCGGTCCATGCGTCGCGAGGCTATGCCTGCTAGAGGCCGGTTCAGGCGTCGGTTGAGCGGGGGGCCGATCGGCGCCGCGTCGAGCGCGGCGGGGGCCCGAGCAGCAGAAATCCGCAGACCGACGTGATCAGCAGGACCACACCGCCCAGCGTCTCCATGTACAGGCCTGCGCTCGGGGTCGAACTCGCCGTCACGTAGTGCTGGGCTCCGCCGCCGACGAGGCCGGTCGCGTGGGCGTCGGGCAGGTCCCCGAGCAGGGCGATCAGCAGCGTGATCACGGCGAGGATCCCGATCGAGAGCAGCGCCGGGCGGCTGAGGGCGGCGTAGACCGCGATGCTGAGCGCGATGACGAGCACGGCGATCGGGACGAGCGCGTAGGTGTGATGCGAACCGGTGCCGACGGATTTGATCGGTGCCGCCCCGGCGCTCGTGCGAATCTCGAACAACGTCGTAAACTCGGCGACGAGCAGCAGCAGGGCGCCGAGCAGGCCGCCGATCAGGATCGCGCGCCGGACGAGCGCGGGCGCCGTGGCTGCGGTGTCTGCGGCGCGATCGGCAGTGCCGCCGCGAGCGCGGCGCGAGCCCCTTCTGTCGACGGCCGAATCGCCGTCTGCGGAGGCACCGGAATCGCTCTCAGAACGCTCTGAGGCTCTGCTATATTCGGTCTTCGCCTCGGGCGGCGTTGCGTTCATCTGTGCTCGCCTCCGGGCGCGGAGAATCCACACAATGGAGACGCCGACCGAATAAGAATTCGCCCTTTCCCGACAGGTGCGTCGTGAATGGGCCCTATGGGCCCTTTTTTGTGCCCACAGTTGGAGGGGCAACCCCCCCCAACGACCCCCCCGGAAAAGGCATACGCCTCCTCCTCGGGACGCAGGACGACAGTCGGAAGCCCCACCGAAACACCGGAAACTTTCATGCCTCGCACTTTCCCATTAGAAAAGATTCGCAACATCGGGATCATGGCTCACATCGACGCCGGTAAAACGACGACGACTGAGCGCATCCTCTATTACACCGGGCGGACCTACAAGATGGGGGAGGTTCACGAGGGCGCCGCGGTCATGGACTGGATGGAGCAGGAGCAGGAGCGCGGCATCACGATCACGTCCGCCGCGACCACCTGCGAATGGAACGGCCACCGGATCAACATCATTGACACCCCTGGCCATGTCGACTTCACCGTCGAGGTGGAGCGGTCGCTGCGCGTGCTCGACGGCGCGATCGCGCTGTTCGACTCGGTCGCCGGGGTTGAGCCCCAGTCGGAGACCGTCTGGCGACAGGCCGACAAGTACCACGTCCCGCGCATCGCCTACATCAACAAGATGGACCGCATCGGCGCCGACTTCGAGCGCGGCGTGCAGACGATGATCGATCGCCTTGGCGCGCACCCGGTTCCGATCCAGCTGCCGATCGGCGCGGAGTCGGAGTTCCTCGGGATCATTGACCTCGTCGAGAACCACGCGATCCTCTACAAGGACGAGCTCGGCAAGGAGCAGGACGTCGTCGAGATCCCGGCTGAGTACGCCGAGACGGCCGCCGCTGCCCGCGAGCACCTGCTCGAGGAGCTCTCTCATTACGACGACGAGCTGCTCGAGATGATCCTCGAGGAGCAGGAGATCCCGGTTGCCCAGCTGAAGGCGGCGGTCCGCAAGGCGACGCTTCAGGCAAAGCTGACCCCGGTCCTGTGCGGTTCAAGCTTCAAGAACAAGGGCGTCCAGCCCCTGCTCGACGCCGTGCTCGATTACCTCCCGAGTCCGCTCGAGGTGCCGGCGGTCGAGGGCATCGAGCCGGCGAAGGGGTCATCGAACGGTGACGGGCAGCCGGCCGCGAGGCACGCCTCCGACGAGGAACCGTTCGCGGCGCTCGCGTTCAAGATCATGGCCGACCCGTACGTCGGCAAGCTCACGTACTTCCGGGTCTACTCCGGAAAGCTTGAGGCCGGTTCGCGCGTGCTCAACGTCAGTACTGGTCGCACTGAGCGCGTCGGGCGCATCCTGATGATGCACGCCAACGAGCGCGAGGAGGTCAAGGAGATCTACGCCGGCGACATCGCCGCCGCGGTCGGGATCAAGCAGGTCGTCACGGGCGACACGCTGTCGGCACCGGACAAGCCGATCAAGCTTGAGACGATCGTTTTCCCGGAGCCGGTGATCAAGGTCGCGATCGAGCCGAAGACGAAGGCCGACCAGGAGAAGATGTCGACCGCCCTGGGGCGCCTCGCAGAGGAGGATCCCACCTTCCAAGTGCGCACCAATGAGGAGACCGGGCAGACCGAGATCTCCGGCATGGGCGAGTTGCACCTTGAGGTCCTCGTGGATCGGATGATGCGCGAGTACAAGGTCGACGCCAACGTCGGTCGCCCGCAGGTCTCCTACCGGGAGACGATCCGCGGCCACGCCGACAAGATCGAAGGCCGGTTCGTGCGCCAGACCGGCGGCTCGGGCCAGTACGGCATCGTCTACATCAACATCGAGCCCGCTCCGGGTGAGGGCTTTGACTTCGTCAACAAGATCAAGGGTGGAGCGATCCCGACCGAGTTCATCCCCGCCGTCGAGAAGGGCGTCGAGGAGGCACTCGAGAACGGGCCGCGAGCCGGCTATCCGATGGTCGACGTGCGCGTGACGCTCACCGACGGCAAGTACCACGACACGGACTCGAGTGAGATCGCGTTCAAGGTCGCGGGCTCGCTCGCGCTCAAGGAGGCGGTCAAGCGCGCCAAGCCGGTGCTGCTTGAGCCGATCTTCGCGGTCGAAGTCGTCACCCCGGAGGAATTCATGGGCGACGTCATCGGCGATCTCAATCGCCGACGCGGCCAGGTGCAGGGCATGGAGCAGCGCGGTAACGCCCAGGTCGTCAGCGCGTATGTGCCGCTGGCGGAGATGTTCGGGTACGCGACCGACGTGCGGTCCAACACGCAGGGCCGGGCGACCTACACGATGCAGTTCGAGCGCTACGACGAAGTGCCGGCGAACATCGCCGAGAAGGTCGTCGGCGAGTTGCAACCGGCCTAGCAGCAGCGCCGGACGGAAACTTATATCCTGAATAGGTTCGTCCTGAGACGAACAGAACTACTGAGAAGAGAAGGAGCGACCCCAAAGTGGCGAAAGCCAAATTCGAGCGCGACAAGCCCCATGTCAACGTCGGCACCATCGGTCACATCGACCACGGTAAGACGACGCTGACCGCCGCGATCACCAAGGTGCTGAACGAGAAGTACGGCGGCGGTACCGAGGTGCGGTCGTTCGAATCGATCGACAACGCTCCTGAGGAGAAGGCGCGCGGGATCACGATCGCGACCTCACACGTCGAGTACGAGACGCCCAACCGGCATTACGCCCACGTCGACTGCCCGGGCCACGCCGACTACGTCAAGAACATGATCACGGGCGCCGCACAGATGGACGGCGCGATCCTGGTCGTGTCGGCGGCCGACGGCGCCATGCCCCAGACCCGTGAGCACATCCTGCTCGCCCGTCAGGTCGGCGTGCCGTACATCGTCGTGTTCCTCAACAAGGCCGACATGGTCGATGACCCCGAGCTTCTCGAGCTTGTCGAGGTCGAGATCCGCGACCTGCTCTCCGAGTACGAGTTCCCCGGCGACGACATCCCGTTCGTCATCGGGTCGGCGCTGAAGGCACTTGAGGGTGACGAGGACGCCGAGGCGAAGATCCTCGAGCTCGCGGAGGCTCTGGACACCTACATCCCCGAGCCTCAGCGTGACCTGGACAAGCCGTTCCTGATGCCGGTCGAGGACGTGTTCTCGATCACCGGCCGCGGCACGGTCGCCACCGGCCGTGTGGAGCAGGGAATCATCAAGACCGGCGAGACCGTGGAGATCGTGGGCATCAAGGACACGACCTCCACCGTCGTCACCGGAGTGGAGATGTTCAAGAAGATCCTCGACGAGGGCCGCGCCGGCGACAACGTCGGTTGCTTGTTGCGCGGTACGAAGCGCGAGGACATCGAGCGCGGGCAGGTGCTGTGCAAGCCGGGCTCGATCACGCCGCATACCCAGTTCAAGGCCGAGGTGTACGTGCTGAAGAAGGAAGAGGGTGGACGTCACACCCCGTTCTTCTCCGGCTACCGGCCGCAGTTCTACTTCCGTACGACCGACGTCACGGGCGTGGCCAAGCTGCCTGAGGGCACCGAGATGGTCATGCCGGGTGACAACGTGCAGATGGAGATCGAGCTGATCCAGCCGATCGCCATGGATCAGGGTCTGCGGTTCGCGATCCGCGAGGGCGGCCGTACGGTCGGCTCGGGGGTCGTCACCGAAGTCGTCAAGTAGTTTCTTGGGCGGTGGGTCCGTCGCATCGGACCCGCCGCCTGATTTTTTCCGCAGTTGAGATACGACCTTATGTGGGGTGGGCCCCGCAGCTTGGGACCTGCCCCGTTTGACTGAGAGAAACCAGAAGCCTTTTCGTGGCCACCATTGCTCAAAACAAGATCCGGATCCGCCTGAAGTCATACGACCACACGGCGATCGAGACGGCAGCCAAAGAGATCGTTGAAACGGCGACGCGCACCGGCGCGACCGTCTCAGGTCCCGTGCCGCTGCCGACGGAGAAGAACGTGTACTGCGTGATCCGGTCGCCGTTTAAGGACAAGGACTCACGCGAGCACTTCGAGATCCGCACCCATAAACGACTGATCGACATCCACCAGCCGACGCCCAAGACCGTCGACTCGCTTCAGCGACTCGATCACCTTCCGGCCGGCGTGGATATCGAGATTCGGCTTGCGTCCTAGGAGAACCTGATGGCCGCAATCCTCGCTCGCAAACTCGGAATGACCCAGCGGTTCCTGGAGGACGGCCGCGTCGAGCGCGTCACCGTGCTCGAGGCCGGTCCGTGTCCCGTGACCGCGATCCGCACGCTCGACCGCGACGGCTACGAGGCCGTCCAGCTCGCCTTTGACGCGTGCAAGGAGAAGGTGCTGACCAAGGCCGAGCTCGGCCACCTCAAGAAGGCGGACGCGTCTGCGCACCGCGTCGTGCGGGAGTTCCGCGACGAGGCTGGTGAGCTGCTCGTCGGCGAGACCGTCAAGGCCGACGCGTTCAACGAAGGCGACGTCGTCAAGATCTCCGGCGTGTCCAAGGGCAAGGGTTTCCAGGGCACGATCAAGCGTCACAACTTCTCAAGCGGCCCAAAGTCGCACGGTTCGCACAACGTGCGAGCGCCAGGATCGATCGGCGCCTCGGCCACCCCGTCCCGCGTGTTCAAGGGCATCCGGGGGCCGGGCCGCATGGGCGGCGGTCGCATCACCCAGCGTGGTCTCACGGTGGTCGAAGTGATTCCCCGTCAGAACCTGTTGCTCGTCCGCGGGGCCGTTCCGGGCCCGAAGGGCGGGACCGTGGAGGTACGCACCGATGGCTGATCGTTCCGCACCCGTGCTCGGCGGCGGCACCGTCACGCTCGACGCGGCCACGTTCGAGGTTCGCTTCAACATGCCCCTCGTCCACGAGACGGTCCGCGCCGAGCTCAACGCTCGTCGTCGCGGCACGGCCTCGACGCTGACTCGCGGCAAGGTCTCCGGCGGCGGCGCCAAGCCGTGGCGCCAGAAGGGCACCGGCCGAGCTCGCCAGGGCTCGATCCGCGCTCCCCATTTCGCCGGCGGCGGCGTCGTGTTCGGACCGACGCCGCGCAACTTCACGGTCAAGGTCAACCGCAAGGCGCGCCGCGCAGCCATGCGCAGCGCCCTCTCGGTGCATGCCGAGCGCGAGTCACTCGCGGTCTTCGACGCGTCCGCGTTCGACGCTCCGTCGACGTCGCGGGCAGCCGGTCTTCTCGATGACTGGGGCGCCGTCTCGCGGACACTCGTCGTGCTCACCGAGGAAGAGGCAGCGGCGGGCAAGTCGTTCCGGAACATCGCCCGGGTCGCCGTGATGCCGGTCGGAGATGTCGGCGTCGCCGACGTCATCGGTGCCGCGTCGTTGCTCGTCTCCCAGGCCGCGCTGCCACAGCTTGTCGCACGGGCCGCCGGGTCCAGCCACAACGAGGAGGACCCAGCCTGATGGACGCGAGCCAGGTGATCATCCGGCCGGTCGTCTCGGAGAAGACCTTTGTCCTTGCCGAGGCCGGCAAGTACACGTTCCGCGTGCATGACCGCGCGCACAAGACCCAGATTCGTCAGGCGATCGAGCAGCTGTTCGACGTCAAGGTCGTCGCCGTGCGGACGGCATTTGTCAAGAGCAAGCCCAAGCGCCGCGGCCAGACAGCCGGTAAGACGCGCCACTGGAAGAAGGCGATCGTCCAGGTCCGCGAGGGCGACACGATCCCGATCTTCCAAGGTCTGGAGGGGACTGAGTAACCGATGCCGATTCGTAACCCCAAGCCCACATCGCCCGGCCGGCGCTTTGTGACCTATCCGGACTTCGCCGAGATCACTCGGGCCGAGCCCGAGAAGTCTCTCACTGAAGGCCTGAAGAAGACCGGCGGACGAAACTCAAACGGTCGCAAGACCTCGCGGCACCGCGGTGGTGGCGCAAAGCGCCTGTATCGGAAGATCGACTTCAAGCGGCTCAAGGACGGCGTGCCGGCGAAGGTCGCGCACATCGAGTACGACCCCAACCGCTCCGCCTACATCGCGCTGCTGCATTACGCGGACGGCGAGAAGCGCTACATCCTTGCCCCCGGGCGGCTGCGGGTCGGCGCCACCGTCGAGTCCGGCCCGGGCGCGGACATCCGCGTCGGGAACAGTCTGCCGCTCGCGAACATGCCCCCGGGCACGGTCGTGCATAACGTTGAGTTGACCCCCGGTCGCGGCGGCCAGTTGGCCCGCTCGGCCGGAGTCGGAGTTCAGTTGCTCGCCAAGGACGGCGATTACGTCACGCTCCGCCTGCCCTCAGGCGAGATGCGGATGGTCCGCGCCGAGTGCCGGGCCACGGTCGGGGTGATCGGAAACTCCGACCACCAGAACGTCAAGATCGGAAAGGCAGGGCGCAAGCGCCATATGGGCGTGCGCCCGCAGACCCGCGGTACTGCGATGAACCCGGTCGACCACCCCCACGGCGGTGGCGAAGGTTCGACGACGCCGGGCCGGCACCCCGTGACCCCATGGGGCGTGCCGACGCTCGGCTACAGAACGCGGAAGAAGCGCAAGGCCTCCGATCGCTACATCGTCCGCGGACGCAGAAGAGGTAAGAAGCGGTGAGTCGATCGAGCAAGAAGGGCCCGTTCGTCGAGGAGCGTCTGATGGCGCGCATCGAGACGATGAATTCCTCGGGCGAAAAGCGAATGCTGCGCACCTGGTCGCGGACGTCCACCATCTTCCCGGAGATGGTCGGGCACACGATCGCGGTCCACGATGGCCGCAAGCATGTGCCGGTGTTCATCTCTGAGTCAATGGTGGGGCACAAGCTTGGTGAGTTCGCGCCGACGCGGCTGTATCGCGGCCATGCCGGGACTGGGAAGAGACGCTGATGGCTGAAGAAGAGAAGCCCAAGGCGCGGCGTAAGCCGAAGGCCGAGGAGGCTCCTGACGCCGAGGCTGCGCGCACCGAGCCCGGGACCGCGGCCGACGACGAGACGACGCGAGCAGCCTCGGCGTCAGAGCCGTCCTCGGCGGCGCCTGCCGAGGACGCGATCGAGCCCACTCCCGCGGACGTCGAGGCCGAGGAGGCGACCGAGGTCGTGCTCGAGGCCGATGATGAGGCCGAGGGCGAAGAGCCGAGGAGCCCGGGGCCGAAGCGGAAGCCGGTACCGAAGCGGAGAAGCCGAAGCGGCGTCGCCGGCGGGGTGCCGCTAAGGAGGAAGAGAAGGATGAGGCTCCGGCGAAGCCGGCTCCGTCGCGGCGCCGGTCGCGGGAGCGACCGGCCGGGCCTCCGCCGGTCGTGCGGGCGCAGGCCAAGTACGTGCGCTCGTCGGCGCGGAAGGCGCGGCTCGTGTGTGACCACATCCGCGGGAAGACGGTTGAGGAGGCGCGAGCTATCCTGGCTGTCACGCCGCGTGCGATCGCGCGGGATTGGAGCAAGTTGCTCGAGTCAGCGGTCGCGAACGCCGAGCACAACCACGAGCTCGTTGGCGAGGACCTGTACGTCAAGGCGGTGCACGCCGACGAGGGTCCGACGATCAAGCGGTTCCGGCCGCGCGCGATGGGTCGCGCGACGCGGATTCGCAAGCGCACCAGTCATCTCACGATCTTGCTCACGCCGAAGGACTAGAAACAAACTCATGGGTCAAAAAGTTCATCCCGAGTCGATCCGCGTGGGCTACATCCACGATTGGAAGTCGAACTGGTTCAACGAGCGGAACTTCTCCGACTACCTCCACGAGGACACGCTGATCCGCCAGCACATCATCGGCCGCCTGTCGCACGCCGGGCTGTCCGATATCACGATTCGCAAGAACGCCACCGAAGTGGAGATCAACATCCACACGGCCCGGCCGGGGATCGTCATCGGCAAGTCCGGGTCGGAGGTCGATCAGCTGCGTCGTGACCTGCATCGGATCACCGGCAAGCAGGTCAAGGTCAACATTCTTGAGATCAAGCGGCCCGAGCTCGACGCACGTCTCGTCGCGCAGTCGATCGCCGAGCAGCTGCAGAACCGCGTTGCCTTCCGCCGCGCGATGAAGCGCGCGCTCACCAGCGCGATGCGTTCCGGGGCCAAGGGCGTCAAGGTCCAGGTCTCCGGTCGCCTCGGTGGTGCCGAGATGGCGCGGACCGAGGGCTATTCGGACGGTCGCGTCCCGCTGCACACGCTGCGTGCCGACATCGATTACGGCTTTCACGAGGCCCGCACGACGTTTGGTCGCATCGGCGTCAAGTGCTGGATCAACAAGGGCGAGATCATGCCCGAGGGCTATACCGGCGCCGATCTGACGATCATGGACGAGCCAGCCCCGCAGGCACCCGAACGCGGTGGTCGCGATGGTCGCGACGGTCGTGGACGTGGGCGCCGCGGTGACGGCGGTCCCGGTGGCGGTGGTGCTGGCGGCGGTCGCGGTCGCGGCGGCGGACCCGGCGGCCGCGGACCGGGTGGTCCCGGTGGCGGTCGCGGTCGCGGCGGCGGACCTGGCGGTCCGGGCGGCGGTCGTGGTCCCGGCGGCGGTGGCGGCGGCGGTGGTCGCGGGCCTGGCGGTCCGGGCGGCGGTCGTGGTCCCGGCGGCGGCGGCGGTCGCGGCGGCGGACCTGGCGGTCCGGGCGGCGGTCGTGGTCCCGGCGGCGGTGGCGGCGGCGGTGGTCGCGGGCCTGGCGGTCCGGGCGGCGGTCGTGGTCCCGGCGGCGGCGGTCGCGGTCCCGGTGGCGGCGGCGGTGGTCGTGGTCCTGGTGGCGGCGGCGGTGGTCGCGGTCCGGGTGGTCCTGGTGGCGGCGGCGGTGGTCGTGGTCCCGGCGGTCCCGGCGGTGGTCGTGGTCCCGGCGGTGGTGGCGGCGGCGGTGGCCGTGGTCAGCGCGGCGGTGGCGGCGGCGGTACCGGTGGCGGTGGCCAGGGTGGTGCCCGCTGATGCTTGCCCCCAAGCGCGTTAAACATCGCAAGCAGCACCGCGGTCGTCGCGGTGGGCTGTCTCGTGGCCAGGTCAAGGTTCAGTTCGGCGAGTACGGGCTCAAGACGCTCGAGGCCGGCTGGCTGACGAACCGCCAGATCGAGGCTGCTCGTATCGCCATGACCCGCAAGATCAAGCGTGGCGGGAAGGTGTGGATCAACGTCTATCCCGACAAGCCGTTCACGAAGAAGCCGGCCGAGACCCGGATGGGGTCCGGCAAGGGCTCACCGGAAGGTTGGGTCGCCGTGGTCAAGCCCGGGCGCGTGATGTTCGAGCTCGCCGGCGTGCCCGAGCCGCTCGCCCGTGAGGCGATGCGCCTCGCCGGTCACAAGCTGCCCGTGAGGACAAAGTTCGTCATGCGTGAGGACGGGTGACATGAAAGCCGTCGAACTACGTGACCTCAGTGAGACTGAGCTGCACGAGCATCTGATCAACGCGCGGCGTGAGCTGTTCGGCCTGCGCTTCCAGCATGCGACGGGTGAGCTCGACAACACCGCGAATTTGGCCCATGCCAAGCGTGAGATTGCGCGGACGCTGACCGTCGCGCGCGAAAAGGGAATCGATGTCAGAAACTGAGAACGAAGCAATGACCCCTGACGACGAGGCGGCGCGCTCCGAGGACGCAACGCCCGCGGCAGACGAAACGACGCGAGCCGCCTCGGCGCCAGCGGCAACTGCTCAGCCGGCTGCCGAGAAAGCTGCACCCGTCGAGGTCCTCCCCCCGAAGGAGCGCCGAGCCAGGGCACGGGCCGCGAAGGCGGCCAAGCAGCCCAAGCGTGGGCCGCGGACGGCTGAGGAGCGCCATGCTGAGCGGACGGAGCGCCGGACGGCGAAGGCCGCGGAGCGCCGGACGGAGCGGACGCGTGCGCGAGCGAAGGCCAAGGCTGCGACGAGCACCGGATCGGTGACCCCGCCGCGCGAGCGAGCGCCGGGCGTGCAGAAGGTGCGCCAGGGCATCGTCGTGTCGGACAAGGCTGACAAGACGATCACCGTGCGGATCGATGTCGCGCGTCGGCATCGACGCTACGAGAAGATCGTCCGAACGTCGAGCACCCTGCACGCCCACGACGAGACCAACGATGCGCATATCGGCGACACGGTCGTCGTGCGCGAGGCTCGCCCGCTGTCTCGCCTCAAGCGCTGGCGTCTCGTCCAGATCGTGGAAAGGGCGAAGTAGTGGTCCAGAACGAAACACGGATGCGCGTCGCCGACAACACGGGGGCGCGAGAGATCCTCGTGATCCGCGTGAAGGGCGGCCATCGCCGCCGGTACGCCGGCGTCGGCGATGTCGTCACCGCGACGGTCAAGACCGCCAGCCCGCAGGGCTCGGTCAAGAAGGGCGAGGTTGTGACCGCCGTCGTCGTGCGGACGAAGAAGTCCTACGGACGTGAGGACGGCACCTATATCGCCTTTGACGAGAACGCCGCGGTGCTGATCGACGCGCAGAACAACCCGCGCGGGACCCGCATCTTCGGTCCGGTCGCCCGTGAGCTGCGCGAGCGCAACTTCATGAAGATCGTCTCCCTCGCACCGGAGGTTCTGTAACCGTGCCCGCGCGAATCAAGACCGACGACGAGGTGATCGTGATCGGCGGCAAGGACCGCGGCAAGACGGGCAAGGTCCTGCGGGTCGATCTGAAGAACAACCGCGTGTACGTCGAGGGCCTCAACATCGTCAAGCGCCACCAACGCCCGCAGCAGGTTGCCGGCGCGCAGCGCGCCGAGCAGGTGGGCGGCGTGATCGAGAAGGAAGGCCCGATTCACGTCTCCAACGTGATGCTGCTCGACCCGAAGGACGGCAAGCCGACTCGGGTGGGTGTCGAGATCGAGGACGGGAAACGCTTCCGTGTCGCCCGTCGCAGTGGAACGAGATTGGATTAGCCGCATGGCCGCACGACTGAAGACCCGTTACAACGACGAGATCCGGCCGCGGCTCGTGGAGCGCTTTGGCTACACGACACCGATGCAGGCGCCGCGGATCGAGAAGGTGACCGTCAACATGGGCGTCGGTGACGCCAAGCAGGACTCCAAGGTCCTCGATGCAGCGAGCGAGCAGCTCGCGACGATCACCGGGCAGAAGCCGAACATTCGCCGGGCGCGCAAATCAATCGCCCAGTTCAAGGTCCGCGAGGGCATGCCGGTCGGCATCGCCGTCACGCTGCGCAGCGAGCGTGGCTACGAGTTCCTTGACCGCCTGATGTCGATTGCGATCCCCCGGATCCGAGACTTCCGCGGCCTCAATCCGCGCGCCTTCGACGGCCGCGGCAACTACTCGATGGGTGTGCGCGAGCAGATCATCTTCCCCGAGATCGACTACGACGAGATCGACCAGGTGCGTGGACTCGACATCACGATCACGACGAGTGCCCGGACCGACGAGGAAGCGTTCGCGCTGCTCGAGGCGCTCGGGATGCCATTTTCGAAGGAGGGCCGCACGCCCGCGGCCGCGACAGCTAGCTAGAGGAGCCCATGGCAAAGGTTTCACAACGTGTCCGCCAGCAGCGGACCCCCAAATACAAGACCCGCGGCTACACGCGCTGTCGGCGCTGCGGCCGTGCCCGCGCGGTGTACAAGAAGTTCGGCATCTGCCGGATCTGCCTGCGTGAGCTCGCGCACAACGGCTACATCCCTGGCATGACGAAGTCGAGTTGGTGACCGCATGTCAATGACCGACCCCGTCGCCGACTTCCTGACGCGTCTGCGTAACGCCGCCAAGGCCCAGCATCACGACGTCATCATTCCGTCCTCGAAGCTCAAGCGTGAGCTGGCCCGGATCCTCAAGGAGCAGGGCTACATCGATGACTGGAGCGTCGCGGGCCCGAGTCCGGAACAGCCCGGCGAGCGGATCACCGTGATCCTGAAGTACACCGATGACCGCAAGCCGGTCATCTCCGGGATCGAGCGCGTCTCGCGCCCCGGCCAGCGCACATACGTTGACCATGGCCACATTCCGCGTATCCAGGGCGGCATGGGCACCGCCATCATCTCCACGTCCCGCGGAGTCATGACCGGCCACGAAGCCCGCCAAAAGGGCGTCGGTGGCGAGGTCGTGGCGAGGGTCTGGTAGACAGACTGAACTGCAATGTCCCGAATCGGTAAACGACCCATTCCCATCCCCGCCGGCGTCACGATCGCGATCGATCCCGAGCGCGTGACCGTCAACGGACCCAAGGGTGAGCTGACCGAGCGCATCAACCGCGACATCACGGTCGAGCAGCAGGGCGACGAGCTCGTCGTCACCCGCCCGACCGACCGCGGAGAGCATCGCGCGCTCCACGGCCTCACGCGCACGCTCGTGTCGAACATGGTCGTGGGCGTCACCGATGGCTTCGAGAAGCGGCTTGAGATTCAGGGCGTCGGCTATCGCGCGCAGCTCAAGGGCCGCGACCTCGAGCTCGCCCTCGGCTACTCGCATCCCGTCTCGGTGAAGGCGCCCGACGGCATCGAGTTCGAGGTGCCGATGCCGACCCGCATCGTCGTCCGCGGCGCCTCCAAGCAGCAGGTTGGCGAGATCGCCGCGATCATCCGCAAGCAGCGCAAGCCCGAGCCGTACAAGGGCAAGGGAATTCGATACGAGGGCGAATACGTGGCCCGGAAGGTAGGTAAGCGGGCATGACCGTTCTCACTGCTCCCCAGCGTCGGCTCAGGCGCCGCCGCCGCGTGCGCGCCAAGGTGCGCGGGACGGCGACTCGGCCGCGGATCGCCGTGTTCCGGTCGAATCGCGGCATCTTCGCCCAGCTCATCGACGACGACGCGGGCAACACGATCACGTCCGTCAGCTGGACCGAGCCGGAGCTCCGATCGCTCAAGCCGATGGAGCAGGCGACCAAAGCCGGTGAGCTGCTCGCGCAGCGCGCAAACGCCGTAGGGATCGAGCGCGCCGTGTTCGACCGCGGCGGCTACCAGTATCACGGCCGCGTCCAGGCGCTGGCCGACGGAGCCCGAGAAGGCGGGCTGGCGGTCTAGCTCCGCTACTCTGGTTCAACCCCTCATGCCAACACGTGATCGAACAGTTTCATCCTCCGGACTCGACCTGCAGGAACGCGTCGTCGAGATCAACCGCGTCGCCAAGGTCGTCAAAGGCGGCCGGCGCTTCTCGTTCACGGCCCTCGTGGTCGTCGGCGACGAGCGCGACGTCGTCGGGATCGGCTACGGCAAGGCCAACGAAGTGCCCGTCGCGATCCAGAAGGGCGTTGAGCGCGCGAAGAAGAATCTCTACCGGGTTCCCAAGCACGGCTCGACGATCACCCATCAGGTGACCGGCATCTTCGGAGCGGGCCGCGTCTTCCTCAAGCCGGCTTCGCCCGGTACCGGCGTCATCGCCGGTGGCGGCGTCCGCGCGGTGCTCGAGCTCGCGGGGATCAACGACATCCTGAGCAAGTCGCTGGGCTCGCAAAATCCCATCAACCTGGTCAAGGCGACCATGGCTGGACTTGAGGCTCTGCGGACTCCCGATGAGGTCGCTGACCTGCGGGGGCTCTCGATCAACCAGGTCCTCGGGCTGACGGAGGAGCCTTCGTCCGGCGCCCCCGAGGCGGCTGCGACCAACGGCGATGCAGGACCAGCGACGCGAGGGGGCGCGGACGAAGGCTCATCCGCAGCCGCCGAAGCTCCGGCCGAGGAGCCCACCGCGTCATGAGCTCTCTGACGATCACGCAGCTGAAGTCGAGCAATGGCAGCGACAAGCGCCAGCTTGACACGCTTCGCTCGCTGGGGCTCCGCCGTATCAACCAGTCGGTCGTGCGGGAGGATTCGCCGCAGCTGCGGGGCATGGTCCACAAGGTTCGGCATCTCGTCGACGGTGTCGGAGAACGGAAATGGCTGACGAGAAGCCGAAGAGCGGATTGGGCTGCATAACCTGAAGCCGGCCCCTGGGTCGCGGCGTCCGCGTAAGCGTGTCGGCCGCGGCGAGGGCTCGGGCATGGGCAAGACGTCGGGTCGTGGCCAGAAGGGCTACGGGTCGCGCTCGGGATCGAAGCAGCGCGCCCGGTTTGAGGGCGGTCAGATGCCGATCCATATGCGGATGCGCAAGCTGCGCGGTCCGCACATGAAGAAGTCGATGCCCTTCGAGCCGTTCCGTACCCACACCCAGCCGGTCAACCTCCTCGACCTCGAGGCGCGGTTCGAGTCCGGTGCGGCGGTCACCCTTGAGGCACTGCACGCCAAGGGCCTGGCGACCCGCAAGGGGATCCCGGTCAAGGTGCTCGCCAAGGGCACGATCTCCAAGCCGCTCACGGTCCACGCGCACGGATTCAGCGCCGCGGCGCGGGAGGCGATCGAGGGCGCCGGCGGTACCTGCCAGCTCGTCCTCGCCGACGGCGGCGGCGCCCCGGAGTAGTCGCGCATGATCTCCACGATCCTCGGCGCGTTCAGGGTCGGTGAGATCCGCAATAAGGTGCTGTTCACGGCGCTGATGCTGGGGCTCTACCGCCTCGGCACGCACATTCCGGCGCCCGGCATCAACTCACAGGCGGTCAACGCCATCCAGAAGAACTTCGGCGGGAACAGCATCCTCGGGCTGCTGAACCTGTTCTCCGGCGGCGGCCTCGGCCGGATCGCAATCTTCGCGCTCGGGATCATGCCGTACATCACGGCATCGATCATCCTGCAGCTGCTGACGGTCGTTGTGCCGTCGCTCGAGAAGCTGCAGAAGGAGGGCGAGGTCGGCCAGGCGCGGATCACTCAGTACACGCGCTACCTCACGGTCGGCCTGGCGTTCGCTCAGTCGATTGGCTACGTGTTCCTGTTCCGCAGCTTTGAGAAGTCGTCCGGAACGGTCCTGATCTCGCACTTCACGCTCGCGAAGGTGTTCCTCATCGTCATCTCGCTCACCGCGGGGACCGTGCTCCTGATGTGGATGGGCGAGCTCATCACCCAGCGCGGCATCGGCAACGGCATCTCGCTCCTCATCTTCGCGTCGATCGTCGCCCGGATCCCCAACGGGGTCCACTCGTGGTGGACGAACCCCGACCAGGTGTTCCGCGTGATCATGCCGTTCATCGTCATCGGCGTCGTCGCCTCGATCGTGTTCGTCCAGGAGGGTCAGCGCCGGATCCCGATCCAGTACGCCAAACGCGTGATCGGCCGCCGCATGACCCAGGGCGGCCAGACCTATCTGCCTCTGCGGGTCAACATGGCGGGCGTGATCCCGGTGATCTTCGCCGCCAGCGTCATGGCGATCCCGCCGACGATCGGTCAGCTGGTCGGCCAGAACCGCAAGGGATTCGGCACGGACATCGCCAACTTCTTCAACCCGCAGGGCTGGCACTACGTCGTCGGCGAGAGCGTCTTGATCATCCTGTTCACGTACTTCTACACGGCGGTGACGTTCAACCCCGTCGACCAGGCGGACAACCTCAAGAAGTACGGCGGCTTCATCCCCGGGGTGAGGCCAGGCAGACCGACGGCCGAATTCCTGGACCGGATCCTGGCGCGGCTGACGCTCCCGGGAGCCTTATTCCTGGCCGCGGTGGCGGCGTTGCCGACGGTCCTCATCAACCAGACCAGCGCGAACTTCTTCTTCGGTGGCACCTCGATCCTGATCGTGATCGGCGTTGCGCTCGACACGATGAAACAGCTCGAGGCGCAGCTGATGATGCGCAATTACGAGGGCTTCCTGAAATAGGCGCCGCTTGCCGCGGCTGCCACGTCACCTCAGGACTCGAGCACGGACGCCAACTGCCGGCGTCCGGAGATGTCGAGCTTGCGGTAGGCGTTGCGCAGGTGGTACTCGACGGTCTTCGGCGTGACGAACAGCGCCTGGCTGATCTCCCGGTTGCTTTGACCGGACGCAGCAAGCTCGGCGATCCGCAGCTCGCTCGGGGTCAGCGAGCCGACGCCGCTCAGCATCCGCTCGCGGCGTGGCCGGGCGCCGGTGGCGGCGAGCTCGGTCCGCGCCCGCTCGTGCAACGCGTGGGCGCCGCCGCTGAGCGCGAGATCAACCGCCTGCTGGAGCGGTACGCGCGCCTCGGCGCGCTGGTTCGCGCGGCGCAGAGCGGCGCCGTAGTCGATGAGCGCGATCACCGTCTCAAGGCGGGGCGGTCCGTCCGTCCCCACTGAGACGGCATCCCTCAGCAGCGTCAGCTGGCGCCGGCCCTCCTCGCACAGCCCGAGCACCCGCCGGGCCCGAACCCGGGCGTGCAGCGCCCCGGTGCCCTCCGCGATCTCAAACTCCTCGTGCGCGAGCTCCACGGCCAGGGTTCGCTGGCCGAGTGTCAGCGCCGCGAGCGCGCCGACGGTGCGCCACGACTGCATCCCGAAGATGCGGATGGACGGACCGGCAAGGCGTTGGACGGCCCGGGCGTCATCGAGCGCCTCGCGGGCCCGGCCGGTTGCGAGCTCCACCTCGGCGCGCGCGAGCAGCCGGAGTCCATCCTCGAGGTCACGCGGGGTCTCGAGCGGCTCGGTGGACACGAGCACCTCGAGTGCCTGCACCGGGTCCCCGGCATGGAGCAGCGACAGGCACTGGAAGGCATCGGCGCCCCGCGCGAACTGACCCCACCCGTAGCGCCGCGCGCCGCGGGCGAGCTCGAGGTCCGCGCACGCTGCGCTCACCTGGCCCTGAAACAACTCGACCGAGCCGCGGAGGTAGCTGGCCGACGCGAAGCCGTGAGGCGAGGCACGCCGGCTCGCGTCCTCGATGACCTCGTCCAGGATCTCGCGGGAGCGCTCGAGCGCACCGGACCATGCCGCGGCTGCCGCCACCAGGCTCCACGCCGCGCCGTCGGCTCCGTCCCGCGCGATGAGCTGGCCGTCGTCCCACGCACGCTCGACGAGGTCGAGCGTCGTCTCCGCCCGCTTGGCGGCAAACGCCGCGTGAACGGCCGCCTGGGCGAGAACCTGTCGCTGCGCGCGTGTCCGCGGCCCGAGGCTGACCCGGGCGAGCAGTTCTGCCGAGCGCTCGGCGGAGCGTTGATGCAGCTCCGGCAGCAGCGAGCCGGTGGCCACGAAGCCCGTCTGGAGCGCGTCGTGCAGTTCATCGCCGGGAGCGGTCGAGGGCTCGTCGGGCAGATCGCCGAGTCCGGCCACGTATGCGGCCGCGGCGTCACGATGACGGCCGTGCGCGTGGAGCGCGTGACCGCGATGCAGCGCCAGTTCGGCCCTGCGACGCGGGTCAGAACACGCCCTGATCGCCTGCTCGAGATGGATCGCGGCGCGGGGACCGCCCGCGGCGGCTTCGGCGAGGCCGAGTTCCGCGAGCACATCCGGCCGAGTCGCCGCCGGCGGGGGCTCGTCAAGGGCGCGAGTGAGATATCGGACGGCGGACTGCGGCGCGCCGAGCGTGCGCGCGTCGCGCGCGGCCCCCCGAAGCTGCTCGACCGCCCACGGATCGCCCTCCGGTCGTCCGGCGAGGAGGTGCGCTGCGACCCGCTCGGCCTCGGCGCCTTCCCGGTGGAGCAGGCGCGCCGCCTCGAGGTGCCGCGAGGCGCGCTCGCCGGGCGCGATGTCGTTTGCGATGGCGTGCCGGACGAGCGGATGGACGAACCGCAGCGGCTCCCGCGCGAGCAGGATCTCCACTGCGGCCAGGGCATCTGCCGTGGTCGCGGCGGCGGCCACGTCGAGCCGCGCGAGCTCGGCGGCGTGGCGAAGCGGGACGTCGTCTCCGAGGACCGCGACGGCCCGGGCGAGCGCCGCGCCGTCGTCGCCGACTCGGCCGACGCGCACGCGGAGGATCCGGCCGACGACCGGGGGTGCGAGCGCCCGCGCATGCTCAGCCAGCTCCTCGTCGCCGAGGTGACCTTCATCGCGCAGCGCGAGCAGCAGCTCGTGGACGTAGAACGGGTTTCCGGACGTGGCCTCCTGGCACGCCGTCACGACGGAGTTACCGGCCCGCTCGCCGAGCATCTCGCGTGCGAGTTCGGTGACCGATCGGTCGCTGAGGGCCGACACCGTGTGAACGCGGACTCGGGGCCGGGTCGCGATCCGGTCAAGGACATCGGATGAGGCGTCGCCGTGGGCGAGCCGCCGCGTCATGACGACGACGAGCGGCAGCTCCTCAAGCCGGTGGAGGAGGTAGAGCACGAACTCCAGCGAGGCCGCGTCGCACCAGTGGAGGTCGTCGATCGCCACCAGTCCCGGCAGCCGGTCCTCGGTCGCCGCCAGCACGGTGAACAGCGCGTGCGAGAGCGCCACGTTGCTCGCGGGCTTGGCCTCCTCGCGCAGCGTCAGACCCGCCAGCTCACGAATCTGCACCGGCGCGGCGGCGAGCAACTCGTCGCGCTCCTCCGGCGCCAGGGGTTGCAGGACGGCATTGAGCAGCTGGGCGGCGACGCCGAAGGCGAGGTCGCTCTCGAGCTCCGCTCCAGCGGCACGCAGTACTCGCATGCCGCGGCTGCGAGCCGCGTCGAGCGCCGCCTCGTAGAGGCGTGTCTTGCCCATCCCGGCGTGCCCTTCGATCAACAGGGCGCCGCCGCGGCCGGCGCGCGCGCCATCGAGCAACGCGTCGATCGCGCGCAGTGTCGCGTCGCGCTCCAGCAGGCCGGTGCCACCTCGCACGGGACGCCCGCGACGATCTGGCGATTCCATTACAGGCATGGGTAGGTCTTCTACTACCCAATAAACCGGTGTCATGGCTTGGGGCCGCACGGCGCGTCCGGACTCTGACATCGAAAATCCTGGGGTGATCGCCTGGTGTGAACGCGCGCCTGGGGCGCGATCCTGATCGCGTGGATCGCGCCTGCATCGCGCAGTTGATGGTCGCGATTGATCTCGCCTCGGAGCCGATCACCGGATCGGTGTCGATCGAGGGCCAGTCGTCGCGGCGGTTCAACGGTTGGATCGAGCTGACCGCGGCAATCGAGGGGGCGCGGCGGTCCAAGCCGTGGGCCGGTCGAGAGCGGGGAAATGCTGGGGGTGGAGAGCTCGGAAAAGACTGGGGTTCTTCCCTGGGGTGAAGGCGAGGCCAGGGATCTAGTCTCCGTTTGGAGAGGCAGTCGATGGTCTGCGGTAAGGACGACACGACCAAGGGCGACTGGCAGGGCACAGGGGCGCATCACCGGGGGCTCGGACGTTGGGGCGCTGGGCACGACAGGGGCGGAAAGGGCCGGCACGGAAGCCGGCCTGTGCCCATCTCAGCGGTTCGCTGAGGGCCGCGCGGACGACTGACCTGCGCGCGATGGGGAACTCCCGATACAGTGGCGCTCGTGTCCGAGCTCAACCTCATCCTGTTTGGCCCTCCCGGTGCAGGCAAGGGGACCCAAGCCGAGCGGCTGCGCCATGACTTTGGGCTGCCGTTCATTTCGACCGGTGACATGCTTCGTCAGAACGTCAAGGACGAGACGGAGCTCGGCAAGGAGGCCAAGCGCTACATGGACGCCGGCGACCTCGTGCCAGACGATCTGATCGTGAAGATGGCCCGCGACCGGCTCCAGCAGGAGGACGCACAGGACGGGTTCATCCTCGACGGCTTCCCGCGGACGATCCCGCAGGCCGACGCGCTCGAGGAGATGCTCTCCGGTATCGGTCGTCGGGTGACCGCTGCGCTCCTCATCGACGTTCCTGACGAGGAGCTCGAGCGCCGGCTCTCCGGTCGGCGGGTCTGCATCAAGGCCGGCCACAACTACCACATCGAGTTCGATCCGCCGAAGCACGATGGCGTGTGCGACCAGGACGGCTCACGCCTGATCCAGCGCGACGACGACAAGCCCGAGGTGATCCGCAAGCGGCTCACCGTCTACCACGATCAGACCGAGCCGCTCGTCGAGCACTACGACGAACTGGGGCTGATGCGGCGGATCGACGGCACGCGTGACGCCGCCGAGGTCCACGATCACATCCGGGCTGTCATCGCGACGTTGCGGCTCGAGGAAGACGTCTAGCACCGGCTACGCTCAGGTTGGTCGATGCAGCGATGATCATCAAGAAGTCTCCGGAGGAAATCGAGCGGATGGCGGCCGCCGGCGCGGTTCTCGTCAAAACGATGAACCTGCTCGCCGGCAAGATCCGTCCCGGGGTCACGACCGCCGATCTCGACGACGCCGCCGAGAAGTTCATCCGCTCCCAAGGCTGTGAGCCGGCCTTCAAGGGCTACCGCGGCTTCCCTGGGTCAATCTGCGCCTCGCCGAACTCGATGATCGTGCACGGTATCCCCGGGCCGTACACGCTTGAACGCGGCGACATCATCTCGGTTGACATCGGTGTCATCCGCGACGGATGGGTGGCCGACGCGGCGCGGACGTTCCCGGTGGGCCCGATCACGCCCGTCGCGCACAAGCTGTTGACGACGACCGAGGAGTCGCTGTTCGCGGCGGTCGAGCAGTGCCGGGCAGGGAACCGACTCGGCGATGTCTCACACGCGGTTCAGGAGCACGTTGAGGCCGCCGGGCTCTCGATCGTGAGAACGCTTGTCGGCCACGGGGTGGGCCGCTCGATGCACGAAGATCCGCAGGTCCCCAACTACGGGACCCCGGGAACCGGGATCGTGCTTGAGGAGGGGATGGTGCTCGCCGTCGAGCCGATGGTGACCGCTGGTCGCCACGCCGTCCGGGTGGGGGAGGATCATTGGGCGATCTATTCCCAGGACGGCTCGCTCGCCGCCCACTTCGAATTCACGATTGCGATTACCGCCGAGGGACCACTGGTTTTGACCCCGTGGCACGAGGCGGGAAATGGCCGCGCCGCGGCCTGAGTCGGGCTGCCCACGTCCTGCTAACATGACCCGTTGCGGCCGCAGCGCGATCTGCGCGCTGCGCGCGCCTCGGTGCGGTAGCGGCGATCTGAAGCGTTCGCCAGAGCCGCGCCGAAGGAACTCCGAAAACATTCAAGAGTGAGCAAACGAGCGTGAAAGTACGACCCTCGGTCAAACCGATGTGCGAAAAATGCAAGATCATCCGCCGCGACGGCCGGGTGCTCGTCATCTGCTCGAACCCTCGTCACAAGCAGCGACAGGGCTAGGGCGATGGCACGAATTTCAGGGGTCAACATCCCTCTCAACAAGCGCGTCGAGGTCGGCCTCACATATATCTATGGGATCGGCCGCACGACGTCGAACAAGCTGCTCGCCGACGTAGGCGTGGAGCCGGATCGTAAGGTCCGCGACCTCACCGAAGAGGAGGTCGTGAAGCTGCGCGAGCTGATCGACAACTCCCTCACGGTCGAGGGCGATCTGCGCCGCGAGCGCTCACAGAACATCAAGCGTCTCCAGGAAATCGGTTGCTACCGCGGTTTGCGCCACCGCCGCGGCCTGCCGGTGCGCGGTCAGAAGACGAAGACCAACGCGCGTACACGTAAGGGACCGAAGCGGATGCAGGTGGCCGGAAAGAAGAAGGCCACTAAGAAGTGAGTCCGGCTCCGAGAAGACCTCAGCGCGGCCGCCGTCGGGTTCGTAAGAACATCCCGATCGGTCAGGCCCACATCAAGACCTCGTTCAACAACACGATCGTGTCGCTGACCGACCGCGAGGGCAACGTCATCGCGTGGGAGTCCGCCGGCGGCGCCGGCTTCAAGGGCTCGCGCAAGTCGACCCCGTTTGCGGCGCAGGTGACCGCGGACGCTGCGGCCCGTAAGGGCATCGAGCACGGCCTCCAGAAGGTCGAGGTGTTCGTCAAGGGACCCGGCTCCGGGCGCGAGACGGCGATCCGCTCGCTGCAGGCCGCTGGCCTTGAGGTCACCGGCGTCAAGGACGTCACTCCGCAGGCGCATAACGGTTGTCGGCCTCGGAAGCGGAGGCGTGTCTGATGGCGCGCGACTCATCACCCCAGTGCAAGCAGTGCCGCCGCGAGGGACAGAAGCTGTTTCTCAAGGGCGAGCGGTGCCTCACCGACAAGTGCGGCGTCGAGCGTCGGTCCTATCCGCCAGGTGATCATGGCCGCGGTCGTCAGAAGCAGTCGGAATACCGCGTGCAGCTTCGTGAGAAGCAGAAGGCCAAGCGCTACTACGGCGTGCTCGAGAAGCAGTTCCGCATCTACTACGACAAGGCGTCGCGTCAGAACGGAATCACCGGCGAGAACCTGCTGCGGATGCTTGAGTGCCGCTTTGACAACGTGCTCGTGCGCCTCGGCTTCGCCGCCTCGCGCAGGCAAGCCCGCCAGTTGATCCTGCACGGTCATTGGACCGTCAACGGACGGCGGGTCAACATCCCCAGCTACCAGCTGCGGGACAGCGACGTGATCGCGATTCACCCGAAGTCGACTGCGACCCAGGTGATTCGCGATGCGACCGAGCTGACCGGCCAGGTTCCGGCCTGGCTGCAGGCCGATCACGACTCGCTCACGGCGAAGGTGCTCCGTAAGCCGGAGCGGCGAGAGATCGCCGCGCCGGTGGAAGAGCAGCTCATCGTCGAGCTGTACTCCAAGTAAGCCCGAATCTTGTAGTCGCGGGCGGCCGGATGGCCGCCCGTGGCGCCCACAGCCGCCGAGGCGGCGGCAGGAACCCACGACGTTAGGACCCTGATGCTTGACTTCCAAGTGCCCCGAATCTCCAGCGAGTCGGTCGACGACAACCGTGGCTCGTTCACGATAGAACCGCTCGATCGGGGCTTCGGCTACACATTCGGTAACTCCTTGCGACGCGTCCTGCTGTCCTCACTCGCGGGCGCGGCGGTGACCAGCGTCCGGATCGAGGGCGTCGCCCACGAGTTCTCGACGATCCGGGGCGTCAAGGAGGACGTGACCGACATCGTCCTCAACCTCAAGGGGATCGTCTGCCGGATGCACTCCGACGCGACGGAAATCGAGGCTCCGCTCGTCGTGACCGGACCCGGCGACATCACCGCTAAGGACATCGACCTTCCCTCCGGCGTTGAGATCCTCAACCCGGATGCCCACATCGCCACACTTGAGAAGAAGACGAAGCTCGAGGTCTACCTGACGATCGGCCGCGGTCGGGGCTACCGCCCGGCGGAGGAGAACAAGTCGCCGGACCAGCCGATCGGCGTGATCCCGATCGACTCGATCTTCTCGCCCGTGCGTCGTGTCGCGTACAACGTCGAGCAGGCCCGCGTCGGCCAGAAGACCGACTTCGACAAGCTGACGCTCGACATCGAGACCGACGGCTCGATCGATCCGCCCGCCGCGCTGCGTGAGGCGGCCGAGATCCTCATCTCCCAGCTTGCGATCTTCACCGATCCCGATCGCGTCACCGAACTGCGGGCGGCCGGTGAGCCCGGTGTGCTCGAGCCCGGTCTCGTCGGCGGTGGCCCCGGCGGCGCGCCGGTGCGTCAGCCGAACGCGATGGACGACATCCTGATCGAGGAGCTCGAGCTCGGCGTCCGCTCGTATAACTGTCTCAAGCGCGCCGGCATCCAGACCGTCGGCGACCTCGTCTCCAAGACCGAGTCCGAGCTCAACGCGATCCCGAACTTCGGCAAGAAGTCGATCGACGAAGTGATCGAGACGCTGCACGCCCGGGGCCTTGGTCTCCGGAACGAGTAAGGTCTAGCCGGGTTCCTGACCATGCGGCACCAGCGCAACCGATATCAACTCAGCCGATCCGCCTCCCATCGCAAGGCGCTCCTGATCAATCTGGCCAAAGAGGTCATTGATCACGAGCGGATTCGGACGACCGAGGCGAAGGCCAAGGCCGTCAAGCCCGAGGTGGAGAAGCTGATCACGCTCGCCAAACGCGGCGACCTGCACGCGCGCCGGCAGGCCCTGTCGGCGCTCGGCCAGGACAAGTTCGTCGTCTACAAGCTCTTCGAGGAGATCGCACCGCGGTACTCGGAGCGACCGGGTGGCTACACGCGGATCCTGAAGCTCGGGCCGCGTCGCTCGGACGCGACCGAGATGGTGCTGCTGGAGCTGGTCTGAGCCAGGTCTCACGGCTGCTGCTGGAGTACGACGGCAGCGGCTTCTCCGGCTGGGCGCAACAGCCCGGGCGACGGTGCATCGAAGGTGAGGTCGAGCGGGCGCTCTGCGTTCTGCTGCGCCGAGCGTCGGTTCCGCTGACCGTGGCCGGCCGGACGGATACGGGCGTTCACGCGCTCGGCCAGGTCGCGTCGTACGCCGGGCCGGTCGTTCCGGTAGCCGGCCTGAACGCGCTGCTGCCCGACGACGTGTCGGTCCTCTCGTGCGTTTCCGCGGTCGATGGCTTCGACGCCCGGCGGGATGCGACGTCCCGGGCGTACACCTACCTGCTGCTGACTCGTCTGGGGCGGAGCGCCCTTCAGCGCGGGCGCGCGCTGCACTGGCCGCGACCATTCGACCTGGGGGCGCTGTCGGCGTGCGCTGATGCCGTGGTCGGAACCCACGACTTCACCGCCTTCACGCCGACCGAGACCGCCCATGTCCGGTTCTCCCGGGACGTGTTCGCGTGCTTCTGGCGCGCGTCGCCGGACGAGGAGAGGCTCGAGTTCTGGATCGAGGCCGACACGTTCATGCGCCACATGAACCGGGTGCTGGTCGGGACAATGCTCGAGGTCGCGTCCGGACGCCGGACCGTCGCGTCGTTTGAGGCGCTTCTCGCGGGTGCGCCCCGGTCGGCCGCGGGCCGGACCGCGCCGGCGCATGGGCTGTACCTGGCCGGGGTGGGGTACGAGGGTCGGCGGGTGCTCGGCTGACGTGGGCGTCCCGGCGTTCCGGCGTTCCGGCGTTCCGGCGTTCCGGCGTTCCGGCGTTCGGGTTCCGGCGTTCCGGGGTTCCGGCGTTCCACGACGCTCGCCCGGCGTTTGCGGGGTGACGTTCTTGCAACGAGGAGGGGGTGGGTTTGGGTCCCCGCCGCCTCTGGACGGGTATGGGCTCGCCCCAGGGGGAACATCGCGCCAAATCGCGCTTCGGAGATGGATTTGGTCGACAAATTCCGGCTGAGGGGGAGTACGTCGCCCGGATTGTTTCGCTGGACGAGATTTGGCGCGAAATTCCGGTCCTATCGACGCCGGATGGGCTCGCGTCGTGGGTCGCGAGCCAACAGCTCCACCTGATCACCACGCCCCAGGCAAACGCGAGCGGTTTGACGAAGCACGCGCTCACCACTCGATGCAAGAACGGCCTGCTGCACCGCGTCCATCACACCGTATATCTCTTCGGTCAGCCCACGTTGCTCCCGGGTGCCAAAGAATTCGCCGCCATCCTGGCCTGTGGTGAGGACTCTTCGGTCAGCCACGCTTCGGCCACAGGGTTGTACGGCTGCACTGAGCTACGCCCGGGGGACGTCGAGATCACGGTCGCGAGCCGGAATGGCCGACGGCGCGCGGGGATTCGGATCCACCGTGTCGACGTCCTCCATGAGGCCGACCGGGGTCATCTCAGGGGGATCCCGATCGTTTCGCCCGCCCGCGCCCTGCTTGACTTTGCGGCCGGGGCCACGGGGGATGAGCTTGAGCGTGCGATTGCCGAGGCCTACGCGCTCAGACTCACGACCGAGAGCGAAATCAACGCCACGATTGCGAGGAACCCAACCCGCCAGGGCGTCGCCGCCCTCAGGGCCGAACTCAAGCGTGAGGGCGGCCCGGCGTGGACGAAGCGGGAGGCCGAGCGGCGGATGAAGGTGCTCCTTCGCCAGGCGAATCTGGCAACCCCGGTCACCCAGTACCGAGTCGCGGGCTGGCCGGCGGACTTCTGCTGGCCGGCGCAGCGGCTCATCGTCGAGGTCGATGGCTACCAATGGCACAGTCACCGAGCCGCGTTCGAGCGCGATCGCAGGCGCGACCAGGCTCACATCCTCGCCGGCTACCGGGTCATCCGGATCACATGGCGCCAGCTCGACGAAGAGCCGCTCACCGTCGTGGCAACGATCGCGGCCGCACTGAGCGCAAGCGGCGCCGAGCACTAGCCGCGCCGAGCACTAGCCGCGCCGAGCACTAGCATCAGCGAACGACGATGAGGGTGCTGCTGACGAACGACGACGGGATCGAGGCGGAGGGTCTCCAGACGCTCCGTCGGGAGCTGCTCACGGTCGACGGGATCGAGCTCGCGGTGATCGCGCCCGACGGCAACCGCTCCGCGATGGCGCGGTCGATCACGACGCGCCGCCCACTGTGGGTCGAGGAGGTCGACTTCGGCGATGGGACGATCGGGTTTGCGACCGACGGAACGCCGGTCGATTGCGTCCGGCTGGCGAACCTCGGGCTCGTCGAGGGCTTCCACGCTGAGATCGTGGTCAGCGGCATCAATCACGGCTCGAATCTCGGCGACGACATCAGCTACAGCGGCACCGTCGCGGCGGCGCTGGAGGCGATCGTGCTCGGGCTGCCGGGGATCGCGGTCAGTCAGCAGTCGAGCGCGCGGGAGCTCGACTTCACGTCCGGCGCCGGGTTTGACTTCGACACGGCGGCGACGTTCACGGCGCGGCTGGTGGCCGAGCTGGGGGACGTTCCGCTCCCGGAGGGCACACTGCTCAACATCAACGTGCCCGGGGCCGCGCCGGAGGGGGTCACCGTGGCCAAACTCGGCAAGCGGGTCTACCGCGATGAGCTCTCGCTCGTCGACGAGGCGCACTCGCGCCGGCGGCTCTATCGCATCTATGGGGATGCCAGCTATGAGGTCGATGAGCCCGGCACCGACCTCGCCGCCGTGGCGGCCGGGCGGATCGCCGTCACCCCGATTCACTTTGACCTCACTGACCGCGGCGGCCTCGATGCGCTTCGGCGCTACGACCTGGCACGGCTGATCGTGCCTGCGGCCCGGGAAGTTGACGCCGGCGCCGTGGAGCCGTGAGCGCGACCTCGCCGGCAGAGCGCGCCGCGGAGCTGCGCAAGGAGCTCGACTACCACGGCTACCGGTATTACGTCCTCGACGATCCGGAGGTCGGCGACGACGTCTACGACGCCCTGATCGACGAGCTCCGCAAGATCGAGGCCGACCATCCCGAGCTCGTCACCCCGGATTCCCCGACCCAGCGGGTCGGCGGTGAACCGGTCAGCGACCTCGAGAAGGTGCGCCACCCCCAGCGGATGCTGTCGCTGGCGAACGCGCGCTCCGCGGACGAGCTGCGGGCCTGGATCGCCCGGATGCGCAATCACCTGGCGCGGGAGGGGATCGAGGATCCGGAGTTCGAATATGTCGCCGAACCGAAGATCGATGGTCTGGCGATGAGCCTGTTGTATCGGAACGGCGTGTTCGAGCGGGGGGCGACCCGCGGTAACGGCGAGATCGGGGAGGACGTCACCCACAACATCCGGACGATCGGCTCGATTCCCCTCCGGCTCGATGATCCGGACCCGCCGCGCGTTCGTCGAGGTCCGCGGGGAGGTCTACATGTCGCTCACCGACTTCGCCAAGCTCAACGAGCGCCGTGCCGAGGCCGGGCTCTCGACGTTCATGAACCCGCGCAACTCGGCCGCCGGAACGATTCGCCAGCTCGACCCCAAGCTCGCCGCCGATCGACCGCTGTCGTTCTGGGCCTACCAGGTGGGCGCGACCGAGGGCCTCTCGTTCGCCTCGCACTGGGACGCCCTCGAGTGGCTGAGAGCGCATCGCTTCCCGGTCCACCCGGACGTCGCCAAGCTGCGCACGGAGGATGAGGTCGTCGAGCGGTGCAAGGGATGGGAGACGCGCCGAGGGTCGCTCGACTTCGAGATTGACGGCGTCGTCGTGAAGGTGTCCGACGTCGAGCTCCAGCGGCGCCTCGGCGTCGTCGGCCGCGAGCCGCGGTGGGCGATCGCGTGGAAGTTCCCACCGACGACGGCGGTGACGACGCTCAACGACATCGGCTGGAACCCGGGCAAGTTCGGCGATCTGCACCCATACGCGATGCTCGAGCCGGTCCGCGTCGGCGGCGTCACGATCAAGCAGGCGACCCTGCACAACGAGGAGGATCTCGCGCGGAAGGACATCCGGGTGGGCGAGGAGGTGATCGTCCTCCGAGCCGGCGACGTCATCCCCCAGGTGCTGTCACCGGCGCCGCATATGGCCGAGCGCGACGATCGGCCGGCCCCGCCCCGGCCTCCTGAGCGCTGCCCGGTGTGCGATACGCCGACGATCAAGCCGGAGGACTCTGTCTTCACCCGCTGTCCCAACCGGGACTGTCCGGGGCGCCGCTGGCAGCTGTTGACCCATTTCGTCGGTGCGATGGACATCGACGGACTCGGTGAGAAGCAGGTGAGCTTGTTCATGGAGCTCGGGTGGGTCAAGACCGCGGGCGACTTTTATCGCCTCACCCCCGAGCAGATCGCCGAACAGCCCGGGTTCGGAGCCGTCTCGGCGGAAAAGCTCACGAAGGCGATTGAGGTATCCAAGCGCCAGCCGTTCGGGCGGGTGCTGTATGCGCTGGGAATCGAGGAGGTGGGGGAGGTCACCGGACGCAACCTCGCCCAGCAGTTCCGCACGATCGATGCGCTCACCGCCGCGACTCCGGAGGAGATCGAAGAGACGCCCGGGGTCGGGCCGAAGATGGCGAGAACGATCCACGAGCAGCTTGCCGATCCGGCGATGCAGGGGCTGATCGACGATCTCAAGCAGCTGGGCCTGACCCTCGAGGAGACCGGTCCGCCACCTGGAGAGGGGCCGCTCGCGGGCAAGACGCTCGTGCTCACCGGCACGCTGCCTGACCTGACGCGCGAGCAGGCGACCGAGATGATCATGGCTGCCGGCGGGAAGGTGACCGGGTCGGTCTCGAAGAAGACGGACTACGTCGTCGCTGGAGAGAGCGCGGGTTCGAAGCTCGCCAAGGCCGAGCAGCTCGGGGTCGCCGTGCTCGACGAGGCCGGCCTGCGTGCCCTGGTGAGCTGAGCCGCCGACCGGGTCCGCGGCACGTCGGTTGCGAGGACGCGGGCGCTCAGCCGTTGTACTTCGCGACGGCGACGGTCATCCCGTCCTCGATCGAGTGACCGGCCGCGGGGTCAGACAACCCGTTCATGAGGAACGCCCACACGAGCGTGTGGCCGTCCTTCGCCGTGCAGAGGCCGACGAGGTTCGCGACGTCGTGCAGGGTTCCGCTCTTGCCGCGGCATCGTCCCTGGGCGTAGGTGCCCTGAAGCCCGGCGTCCAGCGTGCCGGTCTCGCCGGCGATCGACAGGGAGTTCGTGAACGCCGAGTCGCTCGAGAGTCCCGAGAGGACGGTGACAACGTCCCGGGGGCTCGTCCAGTCATCACGCGACAGCCCGGAGCCGTCGTCGAGCTTGGGATGGATGCCGAATGTCGTCGCGAGCTGCTGGCGGACGACGCTCGCGCCGACCGTGCTCGAGCCGCGTCCACCGAACCGGGCACCAACGTCCTTGAGCAGCATCTCGGCGAAGAAGTTGTCCGACGGCGTGTTCGTCATCTGGATGAGGGTGGCGAGTCTCGGCGAGTTGACCGTGGCGAGCTGCTGGGCGGCGCGGGGGGTCGAGTGCGTGTACACGCGCGTGCCGCCCGGAACCCGCACGCCGGCGGCGCGGAGCGCGGCGACGAACTGCTGGGTCGCGAACAATGCCGGCCGATTCTGGAACGAAGAGCCGCTCGCATCGGCCAAGCCGCGGTCGTAGGCGAGCCCGCTCAGTTCGCCCTCGACGTAGGGCGAGAAGGCATATCCGGTGGCCACCGTGCCGCGCAGCGAATCGAGCGTCGATTCGTCGCCGACGATCGCGCCGCTGATCGCCTTGAGGCGGTTCGTCCGCAGCAGATTCGCGACGAGCCGCTGCATGGTGGCTCCGACGCCCGCTCCATAGGCGTTGCGGTTGTAGCTGACAGAGCCGAACGTCGGGTCTCCCGCTCCCTTGAGGTACACCGTCCCATGCCAGGTTCCGCTGGCGTCGAGCGATCCCGTCGCTCGCACCGAGGTGAGCAGAGTGGTGTTCGCGCCGAACCGGGCGAGGGCGGTCGAGGTCGTATAGACCTTCTCGACCGACGCCGGGAGCCGCCGCGAGTTGGGGCGTACCGAATACAGGGTCGTGCCGGTCGTCAGGTCGACGACGTAGGCCCCCGTATCGCCGCCGGCCGCCTGAAGCGACCGCGAGAGAGAGTTCTGCAAGGTCTTCAGCGCCTGCGCGGAGGCTCCCTGGGCACAGCCCAGGACGCCGAGCGCAGCCGCCATCGCCGCCAGAAAGCGTCGCATTCTCCGTATGTAACCGGTCGCCGCGGCGAAAGGTTCGGTACGGGAGCCGTACAATGGCCCGCGAAAGACATGGGCAAGGTCGTCAAGCTCGACACCGCGGGTGCGGACCGCGCTACGCCGGGATCGAGAGAGTCCGGGGCACGCCGACGCTCGAAGCGCTCAAAGACGGCCCTCGTCCTCGGCGGCGGCGGGTTCACCGGCGGGGTCTATGAGATCGGCGCGCTCCGCGCCATCGATCTCCTGTCCGTCAACCGGACGGTCAACCAATTCGACGTGTACGTCGGCACGAGCGCCGGGGCGTTCGTCGCCGCCAATGTCGCGAACGGGGTCACTCCGGAAGAGATGATGCGGGTGATCGTCCAGCAGGTCCCGACCCCGTTCCAGGACGCTCGGGTGAGCAACCTGCTGCGACCGAACTACCGGGAGTTCCTCTCCAAGGGTGTGATGCTGCCTGCGCGGGTGGTCGGCGTGCTTCGTTCCCTTGTCCGTGACTTCGGGCAGATCTCGGCTGTCGACCTCGTGGTCGCGCTCGCCGAGGCGCTCCCCTCCGGGCTGTACTCGGGCGAGGGGATCGAGCGCTACGTGCGGACGATCCTCTCCCACCCGGAGCGCACCGACGATTTTCGGCTGCTGGCCAACGAGCTGTATCTCGCCGCCACCGACCTCGACACCTGCGAGCGGATCGTGTTCGGCGCCGAGGACTGGGACGACGTCCCGATCTCCACCGCGGTCAGCGCGTCGAGCGCCCTGCCGATGGTCTACAAGCCCGTCAAGGTCAAGGAGCGCGAGCTGATCGACGGCGGCATTCTCTCGACGACGAACCTCGACATCGCGGTGGAGGCGGGCGCGAAGTTCATCGTCGTCGTCAACCCGCTCGTGCCGTACGTCAATGATTTCGAGCAGACGATTCCGACGATCACCGGTTCCCGCCCGCGCCGGGTCTCGGACATGGGCTTCCCGCACATCGGCTTTCAGTCGTTCAAGCTGCTCGCCTACCAGCGCCTGCACGAGCTGGCGCGACGCTGGGAGGACCGTTATCCCGGAGTCGACATCATCCTGATCGAGCCCGAGCCGAACGACGAGCTGATGTTCCAGACGAGCATCATGAACTACACCTCGCGGGTCGACATCGCGCGTCACGGGTTCCAATCGGTGACGCTCAAGCTCGCCCACGACTACCCCCGGTTCAAGCGGGTCTGCGCCCGCCACGGGATCGAGATCTCGGCCACCCGCGTCCGCAAGGTCGTCAAGCACTTCGAGGCCGAGCGCGAGAAGACCCGCGCCTGGCGGAAGATCCTCGAGCAGACGACCTCGACGCTGCTGCGCCAGTCCGCACAGGAGTAGCCCCGGCGCTCCTTCTCAGATGGGCTCGTCCACCCACGTGCCGCCCACCATCGTGCCGCGGACGTCGAGCTCGTCGTCGAGCGCGACGAGATCGGCATCGAAGCCGACCGCGATTGCCCCCTTCCGGTCGGCGACCCCGAGCAACCGCGCAGGATTGGCGGACGCCAGCGTCACGGCGTCCTCGACGGTCACGCCGAGCATCCAGACCGCGTTGCGGACCGCGTCAGCCATCGTCAGCGTGCTCCCGGCAAGACGATCGCTGCCGAGCGCCGTCGCTCGGCCGCCGCGGACGGTCACCGTGGCGCCGCCGAGGCGGTACTCACCGTCCGGCATCCCAGTGGCCTCGATCGCATCGGTGACGAGCCGTATCCCCGAGAGGCCCTTGGATCGGAACGCGACTCGGAGCATCGGTCCCTCGACGTGGACGCCGTCGCAGATCAACTCGCAGCTGAGTTCCGGAAGATCAAGCGCCGCGCCGACGACGCCCGGGTCGCGGTGGTGGAGCGGGCGCATCGCGTTGAACAGGTGGGTCACCGCGCTCGCGCCGGCCTGGACGGCGGCCACGGCATCGTCGTAGCTCGCGTCGGTGTGCCCGAGCGAGGCGATCACCCCCGCGTCGGCGAGGGCGGCGGTCAGCTCGAGCGCGCCGGGAAGCTCCGGGGCGAGCGTCATCATCGACAGGGTGCGGGGGCCGTCCACGAGCAGCCGCTCCCAGGTCGCCCGCTCCGGCGCGAGGAACTGCTCCGGATCCATTGCGCCCGCGTACGCTGGGCTGAGGAAGGGTCCCTCGAGGTGAGCGCCGAGAACCGCGGCTCCCCCGGACGCTTGACCCGTGCACCGCCCGATCGCGTTGAGGGAGGACTCGAGTTCGGCAACGGGCGCGGCCACGGTCGTGGCGAGGAGCCCGGTGGTCCCGTGGCGCGCATGAAACCGGGCCACCGCACGGATCTCGTCGGGATCGGACGTGTTGCACTGGGCGCCAGCGCCGCCATGGACGTGCAGGTCCAGGAATCCGGGCGTGAGCCACGCGTCGCCGAAGTCGACGTCGGCGCCCACGAGCTCGGTGGCGCCGTCGAGGACGACGTCTGCGATCAGACCGTCACTAACGACAATGGTCCCGGCTCGTGCGCCAGCCGGGGTGATGATCCGGGAGCTCCGCAGCCGCATCGGCCGCGACCCGCGGCGAGCCCGGGCTCGGCCGGCACTGAGGCCGGCAGCCCGGGCGAATCGGTCTGGATCGAGGCGCTACGCGCTTGCCGCCTGAGCCTGGACTGGTGCCTGACTCGGGATTTCGCGCAAGCTCGTTAGGAAGAGCGTCTTGTCAATCCGGCCGTTAAAGATAGGCACGCCCATCTCCACGCACTTCACGATTACGTCGCGGCGCTCAAGGCCAGATTCTCGTGCAAGCTCGGTGGGCGTCAGGTGATTCGCCATTCGGTCCGGCTCCTCCTTTGTGAGGGGGTTCACTACATAGCCGTAAGTATGCACCCTGGCGCGGACACCCACAATCCATTTGTCAGCAGAATGGACGCAAATACCGGTCCGGTGCTGCAATTGTGGTTCGGGCTGGACAAACGTTGATTAAACGGTAGAGTTCAGCCGACGACCGGAGCGGTTTCGGATGCCCCACGGACAGCCCGGCCGTCTGCAGACAGGGACGATAGAGACAGGGAGATTGGTCAATGTCGGCGCTTCGCGCGGTCCAAGCCGCCCCAACGTTTTCTGAGCACGAGCTGATTTCAGCCGTCCGACGCGGTGATGATCGGGCCTTCGAGGAGCTCTACGCCCGGTATCGGCCGCGGATCGGGTCCTACGTGTTCGGGATGGTCGGCGACCACCAGCGGGCTGAGGACATCGCTCAGGAAGTGTTCATTGCCGCCCTTCGTCGACTCCGGGCTACGGAGCGGCCGATCGCCTTTAAGCCCTGGATCTATGAGATCGCCAAGAACGCTTGCATCGACGAATTCCGGCGCGCCCGTCGCAGCCAGGAAGTCTCCTTGGACGCCGGCGGTCACGGCGACGGCGCCGCCGACGGCTCCGGCATCACGCCGGCCCGGCTGATCGCCCACGGCGCCGATGCGGCGGTCGAGCACAAGCAACGTCTGGACGACCTCCGCGGCGCATTCCAGGGACTCTCCGACAGTCACCATCGGATCATCGTCATGCGTGAGTTTGAGGGCCGTTCCTATTCCCAGATCGGCGAGAGCCTCGGGATGACCAAGCCGGTCGTCGAGAGCACCCTGTTCCGGGCCCGGCGCAAGCTGAGCGAGGAATACGAGGAGCTCGTCACCGGGCGTCGCTGCGATCGTGTCCAGAGCGTGATTGCCGACGAGAGCGAACGCCCACTGCGATCGCTCGGGCTCAAGGAG
The DNA here is from genome assembly GCA_963850335.1 of uncultured Solirubrobacterales bacterium. Classification (GTDB taxonomy): domain Bacteria; phylum Actinomycetota; class Thermoleophilia; order Solirubrobacterales; family Solirubrobacteraceae; genus Palsa-465. The sequence goes on from CAWKKY010000013.1 coordinate 56,112, forward strand.
CGTCGGCTGCTCGCCCGCCACCTATCCCACTGTCAGCCGTGCCGCCGTCACGCCCGCATGGCGGGTGTCGACGAGTCCTTCTTCAAGACCCCGAGCATCGCGGGCAAGATCGCGGCCCTGCTGCCGATCCCGTGGTTCCGTTTCCGACGCGGCCACGGCGGCGGCGACACGATCGGGTCGACGGGCGGCCAGCGCTCGGCCGCCGCGGTTCAGTCGCTTCAGAACGCGGCGGTGTACGCCGATCCCTCCGGCCCGGCCGCCGGCCTCGGCCGCATGGCCGCCGCGGCGGCGGCAATCGTCGTCGCCGGCGCGGGTGGCGGGCTCGTCACCGGGCTCGGCCATCACGGCGCGATGCCGGTTCCGCGCGTCATCCATGTCACGCCCGCACGGACGAGCCATCCCGCGGCCGCACGCGCCGCCGGCACCGCGAGCCACCCGGTACCCGCTCCGGTGCCAACCTGGCACAGCGCGTCATCGAGCACGTCGGCGGGCGCCAAGCACCACACTGAGCGCTCGAACAAATCCTCCGGCTCCGGCTCCGGTACCGGCTCTGGTGCCGGTGGGGGTTCGGGTTCGACCGCTTCCGCGACGCACACCGCCTCGAGCGGTGGCTCGGCGGGCGGCTCGGCTCCCGCCTCGACCACGAAGCCGGCGGGCGCCGGTTCGGCGGTCAGCACCGTGACCGGCGCGGCGGGCTCGGCCAGCTCGGCGGTCCATAACCCGCTTGCGGCAGCCACCGGGACCGTCACGAAGATCCTCTCCGGGGGCGGGAGCAGCGGCTCCAGCGGGTCCGGCTCCGGGATCCAGCTTCCGAAGATCGGACCGGTCCAGCTGCCGAAATTGCCGGTCACCCTGCCAAAGTTGCCGTCGATCTCGACGACCTCGCTGCCCCAGCCGAAGCTGCCGGCCGTTCAGCTTCCGAAGGTCCCCGGCCTACCGGACCCCAACAAGATCCTGTCCGGCCTGACCGGCCACTAAGACCCGGCGGGGCGACCGGGGTCCGGGGTTACCCGCGTCACGCCAACCGTCCGACGTGGCTGCACGGCCGGAGTCGCCGGTCGAGCCCGGCCATGCTGTGGTTTACTGGTCGTATCGGGGCGTGGCGCAGCCTGGTAGCGCGCACCGTTCGGGTCGGTGAGGTCCCCGGTTCAAATCCGGGCGCCCCGATTTTTACCTGCAAATCGGCCGCTTTTCACGCTCCGGTTTGCGGTGTGTTCGTGACCGCGGAAGCTGAATGGGACGCACCACGCGGAGATTCGCGGCTCTCAAAAGTGCTGCAAATCGCGACATCGACACCGATCGTGGACTCCACCGCCTGGTTTGGTGAGGTGCACCTCTCACGGAGGGCTCAGGCCGGCGGAGAATCCCTGCTAATCCAACCGGCTCGCTCGGCTGCGCCCCGGCACAGCTCACGACCTTGTGCCCAATCTGTGCCCAAACGCGCCGCCAATGGCAAGCTTCTGGAGGCGGCTGCCCTCGGGGCCAGCGTCGACGCTCCTGGCCACACGACCCGCGCGGGCGGAGCACGTCAATCGAGGACCCGGGCGTAAGACCTGAGTTGAGCGCGGAGCAGGGAACAGGCGCACCCGCCCTGCTCCGCGGGAAAGCACGTGCGCCGGCACTGCCGCACCGTAGAACGAGCCGTCGACGAGGCGAGTAGTGAGATTGGCGAATGGGAGGTCGGGGGCGACGCCGGGGGCCGAGACCCGCTTTCACGTCCGCAGGAGTATCACGAGCGTGGTGCGCGGCTGGTTGTGTCCGGGAGCGGTCGCGCGCGACAGCACGGGCGACGTCGCTGAGGTGACTGCCTTGCGCGCGATACAGAAGCGCGGCGTCCGCCCGCTCGGGAGCAGCTCCGGCCGGCCGCTCCGAACGTTCTCAGGCGAGCTGCCGGGCGGCGTCGAGCTCGCCCAAGGCTTCGGCGTGATGGAGCAGCGCGGCGTGTCTCGCCGGGTTGCCCCTTGCTGCGCCCCGTGTTACGGTCGCGGGAGGGTCAGTACACGAAAGGGGCACGTAGTGGACCGCAAACGTAAGCCCTGGGTCGCTGTGGTGACCGTGGCTGTCCTCGTCGCGGCCGTCGCATTCGCGCCGCCGCGTGGGCGAAGGGAAAGTTGACCGGCGTCGTCGTCGGACAGGAGATGGTTGTCCTCCCCAACGGTCCGTTTGCGGGGAGCAAGCAGAAGGCGACAATCGTCTCGGTGCGCAAGGGATCGAAGAGGGTGGGCAAGCTGGTGGTGGGGTCCGCAGATTGCGGCGGCCACCTCTGCCAGGCGGGCGGGAGGGCCAACCTCACGATCGGGGCGATCAAGGGCAAGGCCTTGCTCAGCCTGAGTTTCCACTCCACCGGGGATGGCTGCAGCGCTGGCCTGCCGACGTGTCATCCGCCGAAGTTCGGCAGCGGCAAGGTCTACATCGTCTTGAAGTCCGGGGGGATGAAGATCGGCGTTAAGTCCGAGCCCATCCGCGTCAACGTCGGCATAATCCCGACGACGAACGGCTCAAAGTTCGTGATCGTGCTGGCGTGATCGCGGTCACTTGCCTGCGCTTCGCGGAGGACGTGGACGCAGTCGCGCGTTGCGCAGGTCGCCGAAGCCCGGCGGGCCCTCAACCCGCGCATATGCGACGGGCTGCGCGGCACCCGGCGCAAGGACTGGTGGAAAGGCGGCCCAAGGGGTGCCCCGCTTGGACCCTCGCGCCGTTTCCTTGCGGCGTCGCTCGCAGCGGAGCCGACCTACCGTCGACGACACCGACTCGCAGAGAGGCTGGGGCAGAGCGAGAAACGGTGCCGTGGACCTTGGTTTTCAGTTCACTTGTTGGGGTCCTACTCACGACGACGCCCGAGCCCAGCGGATGTGGCTCGGTCGCCGAATGGCTTTCCGTCCTGTGTGCATCTGGCCCCCTTGGCCGGCAGGGTTCCGTTGATGAAGTAACGGCTCTCGAAGCGATTCACACAAGCACTCGGATTGAGCAGTGCCGTGTGGCCGTAGCCATCCATAGTGAGCAGGCGTGCCCGGGCCAGCGCCCTCTGCATGGCCATCGCCCCGCGCAGGGGGGTGGCCGGGTCGAAGGTGTTGCCGATCACCAGCACCGGGTTGGCGGTGCGGTTGTCCCACCGTCCCCTGTACGGGTGGGCGCTGCGCACCGGCCAGGTCGAGCAGGGCTCATAGTCCCAGGCCCAAAACGGCCCGACCATGCCGGAGCGCTGTCGCGCGAAGGCGTCGATGGCCGGGAAGGCGCTGGCCGGCGGGGAGGGCACTTCGCCGCAGGCGATCGCCATCTCCTGCTCCTCGCCGCGGCCGGCCGGTGGGCGGATGGCCGCCGGTCCATGCTCCCACAGCTTCTGCAGCTCGATCGCTTGAAGCTTCCAATTGGCCGTCACGTAGAGAGCGCGGATGGTTCCCGAGATCGCCTGCGCGTAAGTCGTTTCCCCGGGCGTCAGGTTCACTGGGAGCCGCGCCAGCAGCTCGGTGAACTTCTCTCGCGTCGCCGCTGGGCTGCCGGCGGCGAACGCGCAGTGCGGGGTGTCCGTGCTCCCGCACAGATCGAGAAAGGCATTGAGCGTCTTGGCCGTCTCGACGTCCGAGCGGAAGCGCAGCCCGCCGGGCAGGAAGCGGCCGCCGTTCGCGTTGAGCTGGGGGCGCGACCAAGCGATCGGGTTGACAACGCCGTCGAGCACCATCGCCCGAACCCGGCCGGGGAACATGTTCGCGTAGACGGCGCCGACGATGGTGCCGTAGGACGTGCCGACGTAGTTCATCATGCGCTCGCCGGCGCGCCGGCGCATCAAGTCGAGATCGCGGACGGTGTCGACCGTCGACACGTGGGTGAGCAGGCGACCGTTGCGCTGCTTGCAGCGCTCCCCGAAGCGGCGGTAACGGTTGACCCAGGTTCTCATCTGAGCCTGCCCAACCGGAAAACCGTCGATGTTCCTCGTCGGCGACCCAGCGAAGAAGCGGTCCTCGGCAGCTTGGCTGGCAAAGCAATGCACCGCGGTGCTCGCGCCAACCCCGCGCGGATCCCAGCTGACGATGTCAAAGCGCGCTCGTACTGCGGCCGGGAAGCCCTTGAAGGCCAAGGCCGGCAAGAACTCCGTGCCCGGCACCCCCGGCCCCCCGGGCTCGTAGAAGAGCGTGCCGATGCGCCGCCCCGGGCCGCTCGCGCGATGGCGAATCAGGGCGAGCTCGATATCGCCCCCCCGAGGGCGCGCGTAGTCCAGCGGCACCCGAATCTTGGCGCACTGAAAGCCCCGCTGCGCGGACTCGCTGCATGTGTGCCACGGGATCGGCGGCGCGGCAGCTACCGCGTTACCCGACAGCAACACCGCGAGCAGAGCCCCGACCGATACCAGCACAGCGATTGAGCGCCGCATCGGGCGACCCTCGCACGCGATTGCGCAGGCCGTTACCCCTTTCGCCCAACGTCCGATCGGTCTCATCTCCCCGGTCCTTTCGCGTCGGGTGGCGCGGGTGTCAGGCCGTGGCGGCGCATCACCTGAGCGATCGCAGCGCGGTCGGGTGACCCTCCCGCCGCCGCAGCGAGGACCTCACCGACCTCCTCGAAATATGCGGGTCCAAAGACGCCCGGAGTGGCGATCGCGAGGAACTTCGCGTCGCCCGCGCCGCGATTCTCAAAGCCGTGGATCGAGCCTCGCGGGACGCACAGCGCTTCCCCGGGACCGACCTCATGCTCCCGACCGTCGATCGTCCACGTCGTGGCGCCCGCAAGCCCATAGATCGTCTCATCAAACCCGTCGTGGCTGTGCGGCGCCGACATGATCGCGTTCGCTGGGACATCGCACTCGAAGGCACTCAAGCTCTCACCCGAATCGCTCCCTTCAACCACGAACCGGACTGTCATCGGGCCGACCTCAATCGCTTCACTCAACGCTTGATTCATGGCTCTCCTCACGCAACCCCGCAAAAGTACAATGACTTGACGACCGTACCGCTTCCGCGTAAACTTGTCAAATCACTTGACTACCTCTGCTCCGAACTATCCGCTCGGCCCGCCGCTCATCGGCGCGCTCCTGCGCACCCCATTTGAAACGGTGCGCGACCGCATGCTGACGGGCCTCCACGAGGCGGGGTTCGACGATCTCGTCGCAGCCCACCTCAACGTCCTGCGGTACCCCGGCCCAGAGAACCGCCGCCCATCAGACCTCGCGACTGAGACGCGCATGACCAAACAGGCGCTCAACTACCTCCTCGGACAGATGGAGCAGCTCGGTTACCTCACCCGCGAGGACGACCCCGACGACCACCGCTCAAAGCGCATCCACCTCACCGACCGCGGCCACGCCGCTGGCCGAACGATCCGTGAAATCGTCCGCCACGTCGAGGCCGAATGGGAGCAACAGCTCGGCCCAGACCGCTTCGCGCAGCTACGCGAACTGCTGACCGAGCTTCAACCGGACCGCAGCACACGCAACCCAGCATCACCCACGCGCTGATCACGCTCGTACGCCAAGGCGAGCCGCGGCACCCGGCGTGCCTGGCCGTATCTCGATCGGCCCAGGCACAGCAACCGCAGGGCGCCACCGCCCTGCCGTCGAGCAGGCGTCCGGACGTGCACGCGTCAATTCCCAGATGGACGCGGGGCAGCAGCGCCACGCAGTGAGCCGACCACGAACCGCTGCAACGGTGCGCGGTACGTGACCAGCGACCACGATGCCAACGCTCAGGAGCGCAGCAATCCGGTCCTCAGCCAGCGTGAGCCGACCGTTCCCGCGGGTCGAGCCCCGCTTCTGCCCCATCGCCCCGCCGATCGCTACCGACGCCCCCACCCCGCACAATCCGCCAGCCGCAACCGTGCCAGTTACAACGACGCCTGTGCCGTCCGGAAAGGAGGGCAACCGACAGGACGGCGACCGACCCGCTCCTCGCCAGCTGCGAGGCACAGCGAGCCTCGTCGACCCGCACGGTCGATCGTGACGGTCGGCCCGGAAGACCCGCTTTCCGTCGGCGGCGTGTACGAGCCAGCGGCGCGCGGCGCGACGGATCCACGGCCCCGCTTTCGTGCGGCGAGACGTCTCTCGGCTCAGATCGGACTGCGCCCTGCATCTCGCCAGTTGCGCGTCGATCACCACGCGCGGCTCCCTGCCCCGCAATCAGAAGACCGCAGGTGTCTCGCATCTGCCCTCCTTCGACGACTAGGCCGAGGAACGGTCAGGTGCTCGCGGTACCTTCGAGCGCGACATGAGAACGACGACGGATACGCCACTGGATCGCGTGGCCGAGCGCCAGCGGGCGGTAGCGCTCGCACGGCATTACCGTGAGGCGGAGGGCCTTTCGATTGCGCAGATCGCCCAGCGGCTCGGTCGGACGCCCGCGACCGTGAAGGGGTATTTCTACGATCCGAGCGGCGAGAAGGCGCGGGCGGTGAAGGCGCGCTATCAGGGGGTGTGCCGGGGGTGCGGTGCTCCGACCCAGCCGCGCAACGGCAAGGGTGACGCTTATGAGTACTGCAAGGGCTGCCACCCGGGCGCCGCCGCGAGGGCGCTGACGCGCGAGGCCGTGCGTGAAGCGATGC
>CAWKKY010000014.1:0-108429 GCA_963850335.1 uncultured Solirubrobacterales bacterium
TTTGCGGGGCTTTCTGGAAGCGGCTGAAGGGACTCGAACCCTCGACCTTCTGCATGGCAAGCAGACGCTCTAGCCAACTGAGCTACAGCCGCGCGGGGGGCGAGTATAGCTCTGGCGCCACGGGCGCCCCCGCCCACCTCTTAGGCGAACTTTTAGGTAACCGAGACCGCAACTCGCGGGCCGCAAGGTCGTTTACCCTGCACGTTCACATAAGTAGCGCCGAATTTCCGTGCCGTCCTGCGCGCGGAGACCGGGGGACCCAGGGCGGCTTCGGCCGCGGGGGCGAATCGCCGCCGAGTGCGGCGTAGCGTGATCGGTTCACGCGAGCCCGACAGCTAACTCCGGAGGCGGAAAACCGAAAGGAGTACCGCTTGTCACCTGTACGCACGGATGTCGCGTTGGGTCTGGATCACTCGCGTGATCTTGGGGTCGTCGAACTGTGGGATCGCTCGCTGAAGCGATCGCGCCATCGCCGTCGGATCGCCGAGATCAACCGCCGTAGCCGGCGCCGCCGGAAGGGCACCTCGGTCGCGGTCAGCGCCGCGCTTGCTGCCGGGCCGGTGATGCCGACCGCAACCGCCATTGCCGACTCCGGGACTGGGGCCTCGTCCTCGGGCCAGGTCAATCCCGGGACGGATGACGCCCTCGCCGTAAGTGCGCACCACGTCGTGCTCAGATACGGCAACACCGGGCGGCTTGTCGCCGCCGCCCAGGCGCGGCTCAACGCCGTGCTGCCACTCCATCACCTCGCCGTTGACGGGATCTACGGTCCCCTCACGCGGGCCGCGGTCGAGGACTTCCAGTCCAGGCACGACCTCGGCTCCTCCGGGCGGATCGACACCCGGACCTGGGCGGACATGTTCAACGCGCCGGTCCTGACCCTGGCGGAGAGCGGTTCGAGTGAAAGCGCCACGTCAGGCCCCGTCACCGAAGTCGCGGCTCGGTCGGCGCCGGCCGACAGTCACCCGGCGAGAGCCCGCCACGCAGCCGTATCGGTATCCGTGCCCGCCACGCGGGCGAGGGCCGTTCAGTCGTCCGCGGGCGGCTCCACCAGCTCGGGTACCGGTGCGGGCGGTGGCGGCACCAACTCGGTCGCCGTCGTGTCGCCGAGCAAGCCGTCAAGTCAGTCGGTGTCGTATGTGCTCTCGAACGGCGTCGCGCTGCCGTTGCCGCGGGGCTACCTCACTGGCGGCTCGGTCGATCAGGGGGTCGACTACGCCGCGCCGGGCGGGACCCCGCTGTACGCGATGGGCGACGGCGTCATCATCGGCGCGGGGATCAGCGGGTTCGGGCCCAACGCCCCGATCCTGAAGATCACCTCCGGTCCACTCAAGGGAATGGTCATCTACTACGGCCACGCGGGTGCGAACAGCGTGCACGTCGGGCAGCACGTCAGCGCGGGCCAGCAGATCAGTCAGGTCGGGTACGGGATTGTCGGGATCTCGACGGGTCCCCACCTCGAGGTCGGCTTCTATCCACCCGGGGCGATGGGCGCGGGCTCGAAGATGCTCTCGCTGATCAACAGTCTCCTGGGCCAGCACGCCTCCGGGCGCGCGTGGGGTACGAAGATGGCGAAGGCGGCAAACGCGGCGACGGTCAGGACCGCCGTCGACCGCGCATCGACGCCGCGTTCGACCTCGACGCCCGCGGGCACGGTGTCCGTCAGCGATACCAGCCAGGCGACGCCCGTGAGCACGGCCCACGCGGCTGCCAAATCGAGCGGCTCCGGGTCGCACAGCACGGCGGCACCGACGACGTCGGCGCCAAAGCCGGACGCGGCCACTCCAACCCCGGATGCGTCGACCCCGACCGCGGCGGCGACGCCGGACGCGCCAAGCGCTCCTGCTGCGAGCAGCAGCCGGCCGGCCGACAACAGCGCGCCAGCCGACAGCAGCAGTGCTCCGCCCGCGAGCAGCAGTGCTCCGCCCGCGAGCAGCAGTGCTCCGCCCGCGAGCAGCAGTGCTCCGCCCGCGAGCAGCAGTGCTCCGCCCGCGAGCAGCAGCCCCCCGGCCGCCGGGAGCGCACCGGCGCAGAGCAGTACGCCGGCGAGCTCGGCGAGCAGCGCACCGTCTTCGACGACGGATGGTGGGTCGACCGCGAGCGGGGATGCGTCCGCGCCGGCAAGCCCACCCGCAAGCTCGAGTGCGTCGGGCACGTCATCGGGCGATACGAGCACGACGAGCTCGTCCACCGGCACGACAAGCGCGTCATCGGCTGACGGGACCGGGTCGTCGACCGACACAAGCGGTTCGAGCACGTCGACGGACACCAGCACCAGCAGCTCGAGCGCGTCGACGGACACCGGTAGCACCGGTAGCACCGGTCAGCACCGGTAGCACCGGTAGCACCGGCACGACCGGCACGACCGGCCCCGGCACGACCGGCACGACCACAACCCCGACCAGCACGCCTCAGGGCGGCTGAGGCCCAGCGTCGGTTTCCGCGCCCGGGCCACCGGTCCGGGCGCGGAGCGCCGCACGTCCAGGGGCGGTCCGGTAGCGTCCCGCCGCGATGCGATTGATCCGCACCCTCGCCGGTCCGTTCTTCATCTTCGCCGGCGTCATGCACTTCGTGGTCCCGAAGGCGTACAAGCGGATCATGCCCCGCGCGCTGCCGGCGCACGACGCGCTCGTCTACGCGAGCGGGGTCGCCGAGATCGCCGGTGGTGTCGGCCTCATGTCCGGCAAGACGCGTCGCGCGGCCGGCTGGTGGTTGATCGCGACGCTGGTCGCGGTGTTCCCGGCCAACGTGAACATGGCGCTCCACGCCGATGATTTCCCGCAGGTGCCGGGAGGCGCGCCCGCGTTGTGGGCACGCCTCCCATTCCAAGGCGTTTTCGTGGCCTGGGTCCTCAGCGCCATGCGCCGCTAGCGCGGGCGCCGACCCAGCCGAACCGCCGGCCTTGCGTGGCTAGCCCTCGGACAAGACCACGAGCGTCTCGGGCCGGACCCCGTCGTGCTTCATCGCCTCGGCGGCCCCGGGCCCCTGCATTGCCTCCTCGAAGGTGGCGACGTCAGGCACCTCGACGATCAGCCCGACGCGATTCGAGCCCTGTGGGTCACGGAACGGCCGCGCGGTGATACCGAGCGGACCGAAGAACTCTTCGCGCTTTGTCGACGCGAGCCAATGGTCGACGTCGTCGACCTCGTGGTAAGCAATCAGCGTTGCCATAAGTGGTCCCTTTCATGTGGCCATCCCGCCGCACCCTCGGTGATCCCTGCGCGGCCGACCCTACTCGCTGGGCGCGCCTGTAGGCAACTCGGCCAACCGGCACCGCCTGCCAGGACACCGGGTCGCTCGCCCACTGGCTCCGGATCAGCGTGCGTGGGTAGCCGCTGGCTCCGGATGAAGCGCGACCACCGGAATGACGCGACCGCCGGCTCGGCGCTGGTAGGTCGCGTAGCCGTTGTAGTTGTCGCACACGACCGCCCAGAGTCGCTCCCGCTCCTCGCCGTCGGCGATGACCTCGGCACGCATCGGCCGGCGACGGCCGTCGATCGTCACCCCGACGTCCGGATTTGCACGAACGTTGTGGTACCACGCGGGATGCTTCGTCGCGCCCGCCTTCGAGGCGACGACCAGGACCGTATCGCCGGTCTTGGTCGCGAGCAGCGGAACCATCCGCTCGATCCCGCTCCGGGCCCCGCGGACGTGCAGGAGCACGATCGGCTGACCCATGCCGGTGCTGAGGCGGCCCCGCGTCAGCGGCATCAGCCGGCGATCGATGGCCGGGAACACCGTGATGAACAGCTTTCCGCCGAGCGGCGTCTGAGCGAACGACTGCAGCAGCTTGTCGATCCGCGTCTTCTGCGCCTGCGGCTTGTAGTCGCGCACGCGTCAACCGTATCCGACGCGGACGCACATGAAATAGCTATGTAACATAGGAATCATCGAGGATCGCGATGTCACGCTCTTCCGCGAGCAGCTGAGGCTGCTGCGGCGCCGACTGCGACGCGAGGCGCCGCCGGTGCGGGGGCTGTCGCGGATGGCCCTCTCCGTGCTCGCCGCGATCGCGCGGCTCTCGGACCGCCCACGCCCTCGTGACGTCGCCGCCGAGCTTCAGATGACGAGCTCGAACGTCGCGGCGGCGCTGCGCGAACTCGAGGCCGCAGGCTTCGTAGCTCGCGAGCCGGATCCGGGTGACGGGCGCGGCGTGCGTTTGCATCTCAACGACAGCGGACGCGCCGCGGTCACGCAGGTGCGTCGGGAGCGGGACACGTGGCTTGGGCAGGCGATCGAGCGCGTCCTCGACGAGGAAGAGCAGCGCACCCTTATGCTGGCCGGGAGGCTGATCCAGCGGCTCGCCGAATATGAGGAGCAACCGGCCGCGGTCGCCAGCCGCGTGCGCCGCGCGCCGTGAGCACTCGACGGCGGAGCGCGCAGGTGCACCGGTTCGCTCGCGGGCGACTCTCCCAGGCCGGTTCGTCGCTTCACGTTCGCAACTACCGGCTCTACTTCGTCGGTCAGTCCATCTCGATCGCCGGCACGTACATGCAGACGCTCGCACTCGCGTTCCTCGTGCTGCGGCTGACGGGAAGCGGCACGGACCTCGGCATCGTCGTCGGCGCGCGGCTGCTGCCGTTCCTCCTGTTCGGCGCCGCGGGCGGCCTCGTCGCCGACCGCTACGACAAACGCCGGCTCCTGTACGTGACCCAGTCGGCGTCGGCCGGAATCGCGGTGGTGTTCGCGGCGCTTATCGCCGCTCATGCGATCGCGCTCGCTTCGGTCATCGTCCTCTCGCTGCTCCTGGGCTGCCTGACGGTGTTCGACAACCCGGCGCGCCAGAGCCTGATCGCAGAGCTCGTCCCGCGCGAGCAGCTGGCCAACGCCGTCGTTCTCAGCTCGGTCAGCCTCAATCTCGCCCGCGTGCTCGGCTCGTCGCTCGGCGGCGCGCTCGTGGCGCTGGTCGGGCTCTCGGCCTGTTTCGCGCTCAACGCGCTGTCGTTCATCGCCGTGCTCGTCAGCCTTGCGCTGATGCGCACCGGGGAGCTCTACCGCGACGAGCGTGCGCCGCGCGAGGGCGGTCAGATCCGCGCCGGGCTGCTCTATGCGTGGCGGACGCCCGCGCTGATGCTCCCGCTTGTGATGGTGCAACGGCGGCGATCGGCTGGGGTGTCGCGATCCTCGCCGCCGCGCTCGCGCCGACGCTGGCCGTCGAGCTCGCGGCGCTCGTGTTCGTCGGCTACGGGAGCATCAGTTTCAACGCTCTGGCCAAGACCGCGCTCCAGCTCGCCGCGGCGCCGATGATGCCCGGACGCGTGATGGCGCTATGGGCGCTCGCGTGGGGTGGTACAACCGCGATCGGTGCGCCGCTGCTCGGCTGGGTCGCCGAGGCGTTCGGCAGTCGTTGGGCGTTGATCGTCGGCGGCGTCCCGACGATCGCGCTCGGGATCCTGATGCTGCCGGGGCTCCGGATGGTCGATCGTGATGCCGGCGAGCGACCCGGGGCTCCTGCGCCGGCCGGCGTCTAGGCTCCGCGGCTCTGGCCGAGCCCAAGGCCGGCTCCGGTTGATGACGCGTCAGGTGACTTCGCAGCCCTGCCGGAAGAAGGGCAGAGCCGCCGACGCAAGCGACGGAACGGCGAGTCCGCAGATCGCCACTGCGGCCACACCGAGCGCCCGCACCGCTAGAGCTTTCATGTGGATCCGCCGATCGCCGTCCTTCATGATCCAGGGGCGGATTCGACCCTCTCCGATCGGTCAGCGTGGGGTAGCGCTGAGCGGGCAAGGTTTCCTGCCCCTGGGACAGTTATCTACAGTGCAGAGGTGAGTTCGTTGGTGGGCGATGACCTCTCGAACGTCAGGAGCGTTCCGTGAAGCTGTACTTCGATGATGCGGGCTTCGACGGCCAACTCCAGCGATCGGTTGGCAAGTGCGACTCGGGCATGGCGAATGTCGGCGAGTGCCTGTACATCGCGTCCCAGATCACGCCTGGCGACCGCGACAGCTGGTACCGGCAGTGGTCGGCGTTCGCCGACAAGCTCGTGCAACAGGCCGACATCGCGCTCGCGGCAGGTCTCACGGTGAGTGCTCGCGGCTGCTACCTCCGTGCCGCCGAGTACTTTCGCCAAGCGTTCTTCTGGCACCGCGACGACCTCGACGCACCGGAGCTTCAGACTGGCTACGCCGCGAGCGTCCAGGCGTTTCGCAAGGCGCTTCCGTTGCTGGACCGGCCCGGCGTGGTGCTTGACGGCGACACCCCCGGCTACCTGTTCGTGCCGTCGGGCGATGGCCCGTTCCCAACCATCCTTCACATCGGGGGCTACGACGGGACGGCCGAGGAGAACTTCGCGTCCGCCGGGGCGGCGCTTGACCGGGGTTGGGCGTTCGTCAGCCTCGATGGTCCGGGCACGGGGCTCCCGCTCTATGAGCGACGCGAGCCGATGCGCCCCGACTGGGAGCACGTCGTCCCGGGGATGGTCGACATCGTCCTTCGCCAATCCGCCGTCGACCCCGAGCGGATTGTGCTGGTCGGTCGTTCGTTTGGTGGTCTGCTCGCACCCCGGGGCGCGTCGGGCGAGCCGCGTCTGGCGGCGCTGATCGCTGACCCGGGCCAGATCGACATCGCCGAAGGGATGGCAGCCCGGCTCGGTGAACTGTCCAACCACGTCGACGACCCCGCGGCGGACGACCAGTTCGAAGCCCTGTTGCAAAGCCCGGCGGGGAAGACGCTGTTCGGCCCACGGATGGTCACCAACGGCGTGTCGACGGTTCGCGCCTACGTCGCTGACATGCGCAGGTACACCTCGCGCGATCAGGTGGCGGCGATCACCTGTCCGAGCTACATCACCGATAACGAGACCGACGTCGTCTCAACCGGGCAGGGCCAAGAGCTCTATGACCAACTGACATGCCCGAAGGCGTTTCGTCGCTTCCTCCAGGCCGAAGGCGCCGAGGGCCACTGCGAGGGCATGGCACCGGTGGTGTTCTGGACCGCAGCGTTCGACTGGCTCGAAACGCAACTGGCTCGCTGATCCCGAATACGAGGAAACGATGACCGCGTACGACCCTGCGCCGTGGCACGACTTCTGCGTGGCGTTCGCGGGCGCCTCGGGGGCGCTGCTGGGCCTCGCATTCGTCGCGATCTCCTTCAACCTGGACGCCATCATCGCTGACAAGGTGCTGCCCGGACGGGCGGTCGAGACCCTCATCTTCTTTGCTTACCCGCTCGCGAGCAGCCTGCTCGTTCTCACGCCCGGCCTGTCTCACACGGCCCTCGGCATCGCCCTGGCCATCCTCGCCGTCGGCCTACTCGGACTCGTACGCAAGGTCGACGTCCCCCGCTGGCGACACGAGCGCGACGCTCCACTCAGCTGGCGGCTGAACCACGCCGCCGCCGGAAGTCTGCTTGCCACCCTTTCCGTCATCGCCGCGCTCGCGACGATCACCATCAGCGTCGGCGGTCTGTACTGGCTCGGCGGGGCCATGGCGGTCGCCACGAGCGCAGGGATCATCAACAGCTGGGTTCTCCTCGTCGAGATCAAGCGCTGACTCGCTGCGTAGGAGCTACCCGTCCGGTGCGGGGTGTCCGCAGGAGACACGATGTGGTCTACCGATGCACCGACGCCCTTGAAGCTGGATGGTTGGGGTGTCATCGAATAATCGGCGGCGCTCGACGGAGGCTCTCATGGCAACCATCTCTTCACCGCCGCCCCGGAACGGTTATCAGTCCGCCGGGTCGCCGCCGCCAATTCCCGGGCGCAATGGCGCGCTTCCACGCGGGAGCGTTGCGGACATCGCCAACGGCCGGGCGACCGTCGATCCCGTGGCCGCAGCGTCCGGGAGCGACAGGCGCGCAACGAAGGCGGGCATCGAGGGCCTGATCGGCAAGCGTGTGGCGGCCGCGACCGAGCACGCTCTGGACGGTCCGAATCAGAAATTGATGCGGGTTCAGAAGCCGGTGTGGGACGCGCTGTGCAAGTACTACTTCCGGCTCGAGACTTCCGGGTGGGAGCGACTGCCCGAGGAAACCTCGCTGCTGATCGGAAATCATTCGGGAGGGTCGCTCACGATGGACGCCTGGACGTTCGTGTTCGACTGGTGGCGGCGATTCGGCGCCGACCGGGTGCTCCATGCGACCGCTCACGATGTCCTGATGGCAACGCCCGGCCTCGGTGACTACTTCCGCCAAGCGGGCGTGATCCCAGCCTCCCGGCAAGGCGTCACCGCGGCGCTCGGCGCCGGGTGCGACGTGGTCATCTGGCCGGGCGGGGACGTCGACTCGATGCGCAGCTGGCGCCGGCGCGACGAGGCTGTGCTCGGCGGACGCAAGGGCTTCGTACGCACGGCGATCCGCTCGGGCGTGCCGATCGTCCCGGTGGCCACCGTCGGCGGGCATGACACCGCATTCGTCATCTCCGAGGGCAAGTGGATCGCGGACGGCATCGACCGCATCTGGGGGCTGAAGAAGAAGCTCCGCGGCACCCAGTTGCCGATCGTGCTCGGCTTCCCGTTCGGCCTCACGATCGAAACGATCCCGACACACCTTCCGCTGCCGGCGAAGATCCGCACCGAACTGCTGGACCCGATCCAAGTCGATCACGATCCTGAGCGGGTCAACGATCGCGAGTACGTCGATTCGATTTATCGCGAAGTGGAATCTGCGATCCAGGGCGGGATGGACCGTCTTGCCAAGCAGCGACGCTTCCCGATCTTCACCTAGTCAGGAACCTCAAGGAGGGGGCGCCCACGCCGCGCTCGCGCAGATCATCCGTCGGACGTCAGTGGATGTCGACGGTGATCTCGCCGCGGTCTCTGTGAACGTGGTCGAGCATCGACGCGGGGATGCGGAAGATCCGGCCGGGCGACGCTGGCCAGGGGAGGCGCCGCTGGGCGACTGGCTGCCGGTTTTGGGTAATGGTGACGGTGGGGATCGTGATGTGGAGCCGCGGCCAGCAGAGCAGCCGTTTTCGGGGTGGTGTGGTCGCCGGGTCCAGGATGCCTGGGCTGATCCATTTGAGGTTGGTGCCGGGGGTGATGCGCGGACCGCTGGCGCCGCTGAGTTGGTGGCGGAGGTGAGCGAGGACGTGGGTGGCGACGGACCGGCCGTCGAGCGCGGCGACGTCGGCGGTATCGACGGGGTGCGCGAGGTTGCCGATCGCGAACACTCCGGGCGCAGCCGTCGCTTGGCGGGTGTCGGTGAGCGGTGCGAGGCTGCCGGGGTCGATGGGGAGGCCGGCGGCGCGGGCGAGTTCGTTGTCGGGGATCCAGTCCCCCGTAAAGATGACGGTGTCGCAGGAGATGACGCGCCGGGCGCGGGTGTCGAGGTGCTCGATCTCGACGGCGGTGACGCGGCCGCGGCCAAGGATGCGGGTCACCCGTGTCCGGGTATGCAGCGGGATCCCCAGTGCGAGACGACCGGGGATCGTCAATGCGGCATAGGCCTCGGGCGTGGGGTGCACGGTGGTCATCAGGACGGTGGCGCAGCGAGCTTCGCGCAGGGTCATGGCGGCTGACCAGCTCACAAGCTCGGCGCCGACGATGACCGCACGGGTCCCGGGCGGCTGGTGGTGCAGGTGGACGAGGTCTTGCAGCTGGCCGGTGGTGTAGACGCCAGCGGGCCGGTCGCCGGGAATCAGCCGGGCGTGGCGGGCGCGCTCGCGTGCACCGGTGGCGAGGATGATCGCCCGGGCCTGGATCCGGCGTCTGCCCGCGGGGCTGGTGACCTCGACGGTGCGCTCGCCGGTCCATCCCGTGACCATCGTCCGGGTGTGGATGTCGGCGCCGGCGTTGGTGGCAGCGGTGGTGAGCCGGCGGGCGTAGGCGGGGCCGGACAGGAAGCGCCTGAGGTCACGGATGCCGTATCCCGGGTGATCGCTGTGGCGCGGGATCCCGCCGGCGGCGGCCTCCCGTTCGACCACGGTCACGCCGCCTGGGAGGTGGGGCGCCAGGGTGGCGGCAGCGGTGAGCCCGGCGGGTCCGGCGCCGATGATGAGCACGTCGGTGCTGATGTCGGCAATGACGGTCATCGGGGTACGTCGAGCGTGCGGCGGGATGTGATCTGCTGGGTGTGAGCGTCCAGGAGCGCCTGGATGTGGGCCCCGCAGAAGAACCCCTGGCAGCGGCCGTTCATGGCTCGGGTGCGTCGCCGCAGGCCGCCCAGGTCGCGCGGTGGGATGGTCGAGGTGAACGCGTCGCGGATCTCGCCGGCGGTGACGCGCTCGCAGAAGCAGACGATGTGGCCGTAGGCGGGGTCGGCGGTGATGCGATCCTGTTGCTGGTAGGGGCGTGGGAACGCCTCGCCGAGGTTGGGCATGGCCGGCGGGTCGGGTAGGTCGGGGCGGGCGATGAGGGTGAGGCCGGCGTCGGCGAGTTGGTCGCGCACGTGTTCGGCGACGGCCATGCTGGAGGTCAGCCCGGTGGAGCGGATGCCGGCGACGAGCACGTAGCGCTGCGCGAGGTCGGTCTCGATGCGGTAGTCGCCGTGGTCGATGGTGGCCCGGAGGCCGGCGTAGGTCGCGGTGACCTCCTCGTCCATCAGGCGCGGCATCAGTGCGTGGCCCTTGTCCAGGAGGAACGCGAGGCCGTCCTCGGTCGTGCCGGTGGCGGTCTTGTCGTCGAGGTCTTCGGCGGTGGGGCCGAGCATCACGTTGCCGTAGATCGTGGGGCTGATGAGCACGCCCTTGCCCAGCTTGGACGGCACGGCAAGCACAACGCGGTTCACCAGCGGCCGTGCGAGCTTGTCGAACACGAGCAGCTCCCCGCGCCGAGGCGTGACCGTGAACCGCTGGTGGCCGAACTGGGCGTCGACGGTGTCGGCGCCGAGTCCGGCCGCGTTGACCACGAACCGCGCCCGCACGGTGGCGCCGCGAGCGGTGTGCAACGTGATGTGGTGCTCGGTGACCTCGACGCGGTCGACGGCGTGGTCCAGCAGCAGGTGGGTGCCGCGCCGGCGGGCGTCGGTGGCGAGCGCGAGGGTCGCGGTCCAGGTGCAGATGATCGATTCGTCCGGGACGGTGAGGGCACCGCACGCGCCGGGCCCGAGGGCGGGCAGCTGGCGGTACACCTCGGCGGCGTCCACGATCAGCGAGTTGTCATAGCCGTTCTGGCGGGCCTTGTCCTGCAGGGCGGGGAGCGCGTCGAGTTCCTCCTGGTTCCACGCGACGAGCAGCGCGCCGGTGTGCTCGATTGGGATCCCGGTCTCAGCGGCGTAGGCGCTCAGCAGCTCATGGCCGCGACGCACGAGCCGGCTCTCCAGCGTGCCGGGGGTGGCGTCGTAGCCGGAGTGCAGCAGGGCGGTGTTGGCTTTGCTGGTGACATCGCCGACGTCGACGCGAGCCTCGAGCATGGCGACCGACAGCTGGTGACCGCACAGCTCGCGTGCGATCGCCGATCCGACGATGCCCGCGCCGACCACGGCGACGTCGTAGACGTCGCCTGTCGTCTGGCCGGTGGACGGGGACTGGGTGGCGGTCGTGGTCAGCGCGGGGGCGGGGACGGGAGGTTGGCGGTCGCGGCGGTGCGCCAGCGCGCGCGAAACTTGCTCGCGCGATCGGCAGTCCATGACGGCTGGTAGGTCGCGCCCGGCGTCCATTCCGGAACGGCTTGGCCGAGCGTGAGCGTGGGGTCGGCGGCCAGGCGGCCGAGCGCGGCGGCACCGAGCGCGGTGGCGTGCGGTGAGGGGTAGAGCGCCACCGGGAGCTGGGTGAGGTCAGCGACGGCCTGCATCAGCAGTCGCGATCGGGTCAGGCCGCCGTCGACGCGCAGGACGGTGAGCGGCTGGCCCAGGTCGGGGGTGATGACGTCGGTGAGCTCGGCGACCTGCGCGGCGATCCCTTGCACCAGCGCCACGACGAGGTGCTCGGGCCGGGTCGAGAGCGTGATGCCCGTGAAGGTGGCGGTCGCGTCTGAGCGCCACCAAGGGGCGGCCAGCCCGGCGAGCGCGGAAACACACAGCACCCCCTCGGGGTCCGTGTCGGCGAACGTGTCCAGATCGCTGGGCTGGGTGATGAATCCCATCTCGATCAGCCAGCGCACCGCTGACGCCGCGGTGTAGATCTGACCGTCGAGGTAGTACGCGGTCTGCTCGCGCGTGCGCCACGCCACCGCGCTGGTCAGCCCCGCGGTCGAGCGCACAGCCCGTGAACCGGTGTTGGCCAGCAGGAACACGCCGGTCCCGAACGTGCATTTCGCCTCTCCAGGTTTCAGGCATCCTTGGGCGAGCAGGGCCGCGGCCTGGTCGACGACCAGACCGCCGACGGCGATCTCCTGGCCGAACGCCGTCGTGGTGCCCACGCGCTCGTCGCAGCCGACGATCCGCGGCAGCAGCTCCTCACCGAGTCCAAATAGACCGAGCAGCTCGGCGTCCCAGGCGACGCGGTCGACGTCGAAGACCAGCGACCGGCTGGCTGTCGACGCGTCGGTGACGAACTCGCCGGCGAGCTGGTGCACCAGCCACGCGTCGGTGGTGCTGACCACTCCCTCGGTGGTGATGTGGCGGCGCAGCCACGCCATCTTCGGCGCCGAGAAGTAGGGGTCAAGCACCAGGCCGGTCCGGGCGGCGAGCAGCTCGGCGTGATCACTGAGCTCCGCGCACAACTCGCCCGCGCGGCGGTCCTGCCACACGATCGCCGGCGACAGCGGTCGGCCGCTCGTGCGGTCCCACGCCAGGACGGTCTCGCCCTGATTGGCGAGCGCCACCAGCCCCACCGGTCGTCCCGCCTCAGCCAGGGCGCGGCCGCCGGCGGTGAGCACCGAGTCCCAAAGTGCAGCGGGGTCCTGCTCGACCCCGCCGTCAGGCAGATACCGCGGCGCCAGCGAGACCTCCGCCTCGGCGACGACGCCGTCGCTGGGGTCAACCACGACCGCCTTGGTGCCCGAGGTGCCCTGATCGATCGCCAACACGCTGTCGCGCATCACACCGTCTCCTTGAGGCGTCGCGGAAGGTCGCCAGCTCGAACACGATATAGGCCGGCGCCAGGACCGGTACCGGGGTCCGAGGCGGGCGGCGACGCCGCTGCGGCACAGTACGTATCCGATCGACCCCGAGTTACGGATGTAGGGCGCGGTGGGCGGGGCCTAGGCTGGCAGGCAGGCCCGATCGGACGGTACGAATCGGGACGGCGTCTCCTCCAAGGAGGTGTTGAGTCATGCGCCGGATTACGGGGATCCCGTCGGCGATCCGGTTCACGCCTGCTCGCCGTGCACACACAGTGCGCGCGCACGGAGTCATCGTCGCGTGCCTCATATCTGTGGTGGCGTTGGCGATCCCGCCCGCGTTCGCCCAGTCGCGCTCGCAGATGAAGCCATGGCACGCGCGCTTCATCGTCACCGTCCAGGGGTCCGAGAAGTCGACCTGGACCCTGCACCACGTGGCCGATCCGGCCAAAGACCCCTGCGACAACTTCAACGGCAGCGGCAGTGGTTCACAGACAACCGACTTCAACACCTTCAGAGTGATGACGACCATGGTGCTCGGCGTGGGAAACGGTGAGCCCCTGCTCGCGCCGATCCGGCGAACCTCCAAGTCGATGGGCGTCGAGGGGACGATGACGCGCCACGGCACGGCCGTCTGGACGCAGATCCCAGGCACGTCATCCCCCTGCAGCAGCGGCGACGAGAACCCGCCCCCGCCACCGAAGGCGGACTGCGGAACGAAGCCGCTGGGCCACTGGTGGCTGGACCTCGAATACAACGACCCGAACGTCATCTCGCTGACGTTGAGCGACATCACGCCCTTGTCGCCGCCGCAGTACAAGCACTGTCCGCTGTTCGGCCTGGATCGATGGGGAATGTTGCCCGCCGAGGCCCGACTTCCGGAATCCGAGCTACGCGCCCACGGCAAGATCACGATCATCGGCAAGACACACAAGTCCGAACACGAGGCCGACCACGACTCGCAGACAACGTTCCATTGGACGTTGACGCTGAAGCGCGTCAAGTAGCCGCCGAGGTAGGCTCGGGCACTCAACAGACGATCTTGAGGCGGCCGGGTTGGGTTTTCACATCTACACAGACCATTGGTGGCGGAACCCCAAGCACGCCGTCACGACGGACGCGACGCTCGTGGAGGTCAAACGGCCGGAGAGGCCTACCGGCACCATGACTTCCGGCCCGTACAGTCCGACCGTCTCTGGACATTTCCAAGAGGTGATCGCCGACGTGACGGACCCCGAGACGGGCCAGATCGTGCGCGCGCATGGCGAGCTGTATTCCACTTTCCAGCCATTTCAGGTCGGACAGCGACTTCGGGTTCGGTGGTCAGCAAAACGCAAAGAAGTCGATGTCTACAGCGAGAAGACAGCGCCGGAGGACGAATGGAGCAGCGAGGTAAACGCGGGCGCTGGCCCGCTCGGGCTGGGCAATGTCTTGGGCGTCCAGGTTGTGCACACCGAGGAGGCTCCTGCCGGCCGGCAAGATCCGATCGATCAGTTGGAGAGGCTCGCTGAGCTGCGCAAGAGCGGCGCCCTGACCGACGCAGAGTTCGACCAGGAGAAGCGCCGGGTCCTCGGTGAGGAGTAGCGGGCGGCTCGGGAGACAGCTTTACGCGCTGGAGCTCGATGGTGACTTCCGTGATCACGCCGAACCCGCACGTGCCTCCCCGCGATCGTTAGCCTCCCGCCTCGGTCGGGGCAGTGTCAATCGAAGAAGGGAAGAAGCCGGTGTCCAAGGTGGCTGGCGTCGGTCGGGGCGAGCGTCATCTGAATGGCCCGCAGACGACGGGGCGCGAGTACCGCAACCTGTCCGAGCCGGCGCATGGCATGCGATGCGATCAGGACGTGGCCGTCGGGATGCGTGACGGCACCCCGCTGGTGGCCGATGTGCACCGGCCGGATGGTGATGGCCGGTTTCCCGCCTTGATCGCGGCGTCTCCGTACCCGCGGCAGATTCAGGATCTCGGCGCACCGATGGGGTTCATCGAGGCCGGCGCGACCGACTTCTGGGTGCCGCGCGGCTATGTGCACGTGATCGCCAACCTGCGCGGGACGGGTGGATCAGGCGGCACGTTCGGGTTCTTCGACGCGCAGGAACGTCGTGACCTGCACGATCTCGTTGAGTGGGCGGCGGGGCAGCCGTGGTGCGACGGGAACGTCGGGATGATCGGCATCAGCTACTTCGCGATGGCTCAGCTGGAGGCAGCGGTGGAGCGTCCGGCGCACCTGCGGGCGATCTTTCCCGTGGCAGTCACCACCGACCTCTATGAGGCGGTGATGCACCATGGGCTGTTCAGCTCGAGCTTTGTCACGCCGTTCCTTGCGATGGTCGGGCTCACGTCGGGGCGCAGTGACCGGTTCTGGCGCAGCACGCTGGTTAACGCGGCCCGGGACATCCTGCGCACGGCTCCGCTGCACCGCAAGTTCGCGACCATGAACGGAGAGTCGTCGGTCGCTGTTCTGCATGCAGCGCTCAAGCTGCACCACGATCCGCACCCGTGGGATGACCTGTGGCGGACGATGGCGGTCGAGCACCCGCTGCGCGACGAGTGGTGGGATGAGCGGAATCTCCTGCCGCTGCTGGACCGAGTTGAGGTGCCGACCTATCTGGGGTGCGACTGGCAGAACGTCCCGCTGCACCTGCCGGCCACGTTTCCGGCGATGCGGGCGCTGGCCAACGCACCGGTGGTCCGGGTCGGGATGCTCGGCGAGTTCGGGCTGACGTGGCCGTGGGAGAGCCTCCACGTCGAGGCCCTGGCGTGGTTCGATCACTGGCTGAAGGATCAGGACACTGGCATCCTCGAGGGCCCCGCGATCCGCTACTGGATGCCTGGGGCTGACGAGTGGCGGACGAGTGAGGTCTGGCCGCCGGCGGACAGCGAAGCCCGCGTGCTGAGTCTGCGGGTCGATGGTGTGCTCGCCGACGAGGAAGGGGAGCCGGGCGAGCGGTCGCTCATGGTGCTCGACGCCGGGCTGCGCCGATCAGGGTCAAGCGACGCCGACCCACCGTCCCAGCTGGTGTGGACGTCCGCACCGCTGGAGCAGGCGCTCGATGTCGTCGGCGACATCGAGCTCGAGCTACATGCCAGCGCCACGGCTCTCGACACGGCATGGATCGTCACCCTCCAGGATGTGGCACCCGACAACACCGTCGAGGACGTCACCGCCGGATGGCTACGGGCCAGTCTCCGCCGCGTGGATTCAGCCGCCAGCTCAAACGGTCCGCTCGAACTTCCGTGCCGCGAGGCAGAGATCGTCGTCCCGGGTGCGATCACTACCTACCGGATCCCGCTCGTCACCAACGCGCGACGGTTCGGAGTTGGGCACCGGGTTCGCCTCGTCCTCACCAGCGACGACCAGGACGAGAGCACCCCCGCGATCATGGGGTTCCGACACGCATCGGTGGGCACCAGCCGCAACACCATCCACTCGTCATCGAAGCTCGTGCTGGCAGTCGCCGGTGGACAGAGGGATCCGTGATGTGGGGCGCAGCGTCAGGTTGGAGTCTCACGACTTCCGTGCCGACAAGCGCCGGCGGTACATTCACGCCGTGGATCCCGATCTGCTCAAGCTCCTGGGGATCGACGACGGCGACCTTGTCGCCAACCGCACCGGTCAGATGGGCGTCCATCAGCAGGCGGCCCAGCGGGTGCAGGTGCGACGGCTATCGATCGGCACGTGGGGCGGCGCGGCGGTGTTCGGGCTCTTAACGCTGCTGCTGGTCGTCCAGGACGGTCCCTGGCCGGTGCCGCTCGGCACCGGCGTGATGTGGGTCGTCACGTTCTTCCTGCTCGAACGTACGGCGCAGCGCCAGACCAACGATGCGGTGCGTGCGCTCAACGGCCCGGTCCGTGTACGGCGGACCGAGACGCTGGAAGGCCCGAACTCCAGCGTCCCTCACATCACCCTGTGGGCCGACGTCGCCGGCACATCCTGCCTGCTGCCGACCGCTGTCAGCTTCGATGCCGCGCGTTGGCAGACGGCGATCGGCTCGGGGAGCGTCCGGGTCTACGTGCACGGTGGAGCGAAGATCCCGAGGGTCGTCGGGATCGAGCCGGCACCCGCGTAACCACTGCTTGCGGAACTCCCGCACGGACGGCTCTGCGCGGCCCAGTCCTCCGGCGCTGCGTGGCAAAAGCCGCCCGGTTCATCGAAGCGCTCCGCTCGATCTGCCGCCCGGAAGGTCGGTCGCGCGGGCGATTGTCCCGATCGTTTCGGCCGAGCCGTCGGTCACCGGCTGCAACGACGAACTCCGGCGTTCTACCGCCACCCCTCGGCGGTGGATCGCCATCGTTCGCCCGACATCCGTCGCTAACGGATCGGGCTAAACCCACCGCTGCCGGTGATCGATCGTTCCGAGGCGCCGAGGGGCGGGACTATCGACCCCCAAGCGAGATCTGCACCGTCTGCTGCAGCTCGCCCCCCGAGTTGCCTGACGTCTCCGTACCCCCGACGACGCGACTGCCACGAAAAGTGATCGTCGCGCCGCCATAGGTCCAGCTCACACTTCGGTCACGCCGGCGTGCGATCTCTTGCGGCTGTCCGAAGTGCGCACAGACGTAGTGCTGGCTGAGACGGTTGGTCGCTCCAAACAGGCCCAGAAATGACATCGAGCGTCGCGCCGTTGGCAGCCCCTTGCAGCCGGTCATCAGCGTTGGCTTGCTGGACCCGCCGCAACCCGCGATCGCGACAACGAGCAGCAGTGCTACGGCTTCTCGCCTCACCGCGCCAGCATCGCACACGGGCACGCGAGCGTTAGGGTTCGCGCGGCTGTGGATGATGCTTTCTTACGGTCGGTCGAGGTGCTCGCTCCTGAGGGGTGCGAGCGGCGAGAGGGTTACCCCTGGGAGTTGCCTGCGGTCGCGGCGCTCGCCCGAGGTGTGACGCTTCATCCGAAGGTCACGTACCTGATCGGCGAGAACGGAAGCGGCAAGTCGACGCTGCTTGAAGGGATCGCGGTCGCGGCTGGGATGAATCCGGAGGGTGGATCGTCAGCGTATGCGTATTCGACCCGGGAGTCGCACTCTGATCTGTGGCGCGGGTTGCGTCTGAGCAGGGGCGCGCGTCGTTGGAGTACGGACTTCTTTCTCCGGGCCGAGAGCCTGTTTACGGCCGGGACGTACCTGGAGCGCCTCAACGAGGATCTCGATCCTGACGCGGCCGGACTCGCCGGCGATCCGTTGGCGTCCTACGGAGGGATTTCGCTGCACGAGCAGTCGCACGGCGAGTCGTTTCTGGCAGTGATGATCAACCGGTTCGGGCCCGACGGCCTGTACCTCTTGGATGAGCCCGAGGCGGCGCTGTCAACCCAGAACTGCCTTACCTGCCTGCGACTGATCCATGACCTCGTTACGGACGGATCACAGTTCATCATCGCAACTCATTCACCGATCATCCTCGCCTATCCCGACGCCGTGATCTACGCGTGCGATGACGATGGGCTTCATGCGACCGGCTACGAGGATGCCGCGCCGGTCCGGCTGACACGTAGCTTTCTGGACGGCCGCGAGCGTTTCATCAGCCAGTTGCTCGGCGACTAGGTGAGGACTTATTGGGGAAGGCACGTGATCCCGGCGCCGCGTTCCCTTTCCACGTGGGAATGCACGTCGCAGCCTCCCGGCGCGGGCTCCGAGTGACAATCTGAAGCTTGGACCTCCCGGCTCGACCCCGCAACGCCGACGATCAGGATGCGGCGGTGAGCAGTCGGCTCGGGGCTCAGCCCGACGAGAGCGTGGACGCGTACGTGTACTGCACGGCCGACTGCAGCCCCTTGTTCGCCGCGGGAGACGGACTGCCCAACGGAAGTGTGATTGGGGAATTGTCGCGGCTCGGCTGAACGCTCGCGGCGACAGTCAGCTGTGGCGGGCTCGCTCCGGCAGACGATTGGACGCCGACCGTGTAGGTCCCGAACTCGGGGTCCGCGACGGTGATCGTCCTTATGCAGTGACCCGTGGCGTCCGTGGGGCACGGGCTGGCCGTGGTCGTAGTGCCGTCCGGAGCCGTGACGAACGCCGTCACGGTCACAGTCGAGCTGTGAACAACCACGTTCAGGTCCACGGACGCCGTGAACGACTGGCCAACATCGGCCTGAAAAGCGGACTGACAGCCGACGGTGCCGTTCTGCGCTACCGATGCGATCGCGCGGCCAGTCGAACACGATCCGGTCACCCGGCTCTGGAACGCGGCCGGATCGACGCTGAGCGTCGTTGATCCGCCAAGCGCCGTCGGTCCCCCACCCTTTAGGCCTATCCCCGCAGTGACACTCAGCGAGGATCTCGCGAGCTTGTCGTTAGTGACAGTCCCGCGTGCAAGTTGCGAGCTCCCGACCGAGTCGGCTCCCAGGTTCGTAGCCGTGAGCGTGTGGCGCGCAACCTTATTACCCGTGACCGAGCCCGTGCGCAGCTGCTTCGTACCGACCGAGTTCGTCGGGAGCCTCACCGCCGCATAAGCAGAGCCGCCGAGTGCGACGAACAGCGCCGCATACCCGACGGCGTTCGCACGCAGGTGCCTGCTGAGCCTGGCAATCATCTGCCCCCACCTTTCGAACGCGGCCATGGCCATCCGACCGGCCCCGAGTACCGCTGGCCGCTCGCGGCGACGCGACCATAGGCGCAGGCAACCGCGATGTCAAATCCCCCTCTCTCCAGTCCCGATCATCCGAAAGCAACAGCAACCCCGTTGCTGCCTGCCTTCTGCATCGGGCTCCACGCGGGACTGCCTCGCGTCGATCAGATCGGAAGGCCGGGCGCGAGAACCGACTCGGGGTCTCGGCGGGTGGTCTGAAGGCTCACGTGGTACTGCAGGCGGGTGCCGTCACGGGCCGCGCGGTCCAGGCCTTCAGCGGCGTCGCCGTGTCATTGATCGTGTACTGCCCGCGGCGGCTCGATACCAGCCGGAGGCGTCGACGACGTAGGTGAGGTCGTAGTCCTCGGCCACAGTCGCGCGCAGAGAACATCCGGGCTCCGGGGCGTAGGTCCAACCTTCCGGGACCGAGGGGCAGTAGACCACAGCGCCGGCGCGTCGAACGCGAACCGCCGTCAGCGTGCGTGCCGCGGCTGGCATTTTGCCGATGACGTCCCGCGCGGCCGGTGTCGCGGTGAACGCGTCCGCGGGCGCAGCCGCCCCGACAAACGACTCAGCGACGAGCGCCGCACCCCCGCGTGAGCACTTCGAAAGCCTACACCTCAGGACGAGTGCGTTCCTGCTGCTCGATCAGAGTGATCGCCAGCTCAGGATCGTTTCGGAAGGTCCGACGCCGAGCTGAATGGTCTCGTATGAATGTGTCGATGAGCTCCCGCAATCCTGGGTCTGACTTCGACCGTTCATCGAGGTCCGCCGTCAGCTGGCGTACCGACACGTCGAGATCTGGCGAACATTCCCAGAACGCGCCGTCCACTCGAAGCACGCTGGCCAGCAGATCTCCGGGGTCGTCGCCTTCCACCAGGGCGTCCGGTTTCAGTCGGTCGAGTGCCAGCGGGACGAGACGATTGAGAGCGACCTGCTGTCCGATCATGATGCGGAGGTCTTCGACAGTGAAGTCCATGAGCGGTTTGGTCCGCAACTCATGACACCGCTTGATCAGAGACATAGCGTCCGGCGGTGCAGGCCCCCACGCTGGAGGATCAGCGGTGTCAAGCGTTACCTTGCTCTCGTCAGCAGGTATCTGTTGCTCCGTGGCATGACGCCGAAGCTCTCGGTCCATCAGGACGTCGTCTTCTGCGGGCCGGTCGAACGAGCTTCCCTCACGCTCCAACACAGTGCGGCTCCGGCGCAGATCGCGCGCCGAATTCTCCACCACGTCGACCGTGGCCAGCGACAACGCTCTGGTACCGCCCATGCTGCCTCCTAGCGCCAATGCGTCCTCAGAGAAGGCGTAGTAGGCGCCAAGCGTCCCGATGCGAGCTAACTCGTCATCTGACAATGACAACGCCCGCACCGCCAAATCAGCCTCGCCATGCTGGCGGAGCATGTCCGCAAGAACCTCACGACTAACCCCAAGCTTTGCCATATGCCGACCATACCTCCCAGCCTCTCTGGCCGTGGTCGCCTGCAGAGTGTTTGGATTCGGCTACACGCGGCGCTCCCGGTGTCCGATCATTCGGGCGGCTGCTCGATTATCTCGAGCACACCAACCAGCTCGAGAACACCCTGATCGTGGTCGTCTCGGACAACGGCGCCAGTGGCGAGGGTGGCCCGAACGGGTCGGTCAACGAGATGAAGTTCGTCAACGGCATCCCCGATGACCTGGAGCAGAATCTCGCGCAGATCGACTCAACATCTGGTTCTCAGAGGCGGGCGCGAACGGTGCGTTCCCGCTCGATGACCGCTCGGTGATCGAGATCGCCAGCGAGCCGCGGCCCCAGGTCAGCGCGCCGCGGGACCGCTACGCGTACTTCCCCGGCGACGCGGCGGTCGGGGAGTGGCAGGCGGTCAACACCCGTAACCGATCGTTCGTAGTCGAAGCGCTCGGTGACCTCCCAACAACCGGCGCGCACGGTGTGCTGTTCGCGATGGGCACGCGCTTCGGCGGCCATGCCCTGTACGTCAAGGACATCCGGCTGCACTACGTCAACAGCTTCGTCGGCGCCGAGGAGCAGCTGATCGTTGGCACCGAGGACATCCCGACGGGCGAGAGTGTCTTCCTGTCGGCTCGTCGCTGTATGTCGGCCGCGAGCCCGGCGAGCCGGTCACCGACGACTATCCCGGCGAGTCCCCGCACGAGTTCACGGGCGGGACGCTGAGGCTGGTGGCGGTCAACGTCAGCGGTGAGCCGCGCCTGGGGGCCCGCTCAGTTTTGCTCGAGGCTCCCCAAAGTCGTCGGTTTGGGGAGCCCTCGGGGAGCCTTTTGGCGTCGTCCTATTTACGTTGTCTTCCGCCTGCTGACGAAGTTCCCGATCAGCAGCCCGATCACAGTGACGAGGTAGAGCTGCCCGGTGAGCTCCTCGATCACGGCGAGGGCGTGGCCGACCGGGGTCGCGGCGGAGAAGTCGCCGAAGCCGGTCGTCGTCAGCACGGCGAAGCTGAAGTAGACGCGATCTCCTTCTGTCCCGTTGGTGTGCTGGGCGAAGTACGGCGTCGAGTCGACGTGGGTGATGAAGCCGATGATCCATGCGAACACGAGACCGACCGCGAGGTAGATGGCGAGCGCGCCGGCCACCGCCTGGACGGTGGCGCCGCGCTCCCGCATCAGCCGTAGAACGCCCCCGACGATCGCCACGGGAATCGCCGCGGTGATGATCGCATTCGCGGCTTCGGTGAGCTCGGGGGGAGCGGCGCCGGTCGCGACGAGGACGATCAGGACGATCATCGTCACGCCAACGCCCACGGCCCAGCGATCGCGGACCTCCTGGCGCTCGCGTGCGGTGGCGACCGCGAACACCAACGCCACGCCCTCGATCGTCAGCGCTACCGCGCGAGACCAATTCGCGCTCGGCGCTGCGATCACGAACACCACCAGCACCAGCATGAGCAGAAAGACGACGCCGTAGCGGAACTGCGCACGACGGTCGACAGCGGGTTGCGAGTGGTCTTCGGTGAGGTGCTGGGCGGTCAAGGTCGTATCGTCCAGAGGGTCGTGCGTCGCCGATGCGTTGGCCTCCGGCTCGCACAGGCCGTCGACAGCCCTCAATCAATCCTTACGGTTGGGCCTGGCGGAGCAGGTTGAGGAGCTCGTCGATGCTCCCGAGGTACTTCGGCATCGGGCTGACGCGGCTCATGGCGAGCGCCATGGTGTTGAGCGTCATCTGGATCGTCGCGCAGAAGGAACTCATCATCTCGAATACCTGCGGCTCGTCGATGAACAGGCTCGTGCTCTTGTGCTCAGCGATGCGCCAGTCCGGTCCGAATCTGCCGGCCACGAGCACACCCTTGCGTGAGACCAACTCGTCAAACTCGCCCATTCTCGGAGCGCTCCTTTCATCAGGGTGCTGTACGACGGCACGTCAAGTAGGCCGTGGCCGCTCAGGCTCGTCCAAAGGCAACGCACCGGTCTGAACAAACCGCCAAATGCACTGGTCGGGCTATCCGGATGCGTGTCTTGCCAAAGGTAATGCCGTTGGCATGTGGCTCATCACCCGAACGGGATGACTCTTGTCAGTTGCCGGAGGCGGCGGGCTTGCGTGCGCGGTTCGCCAGGGCCATCAGCAGGCCCGAGCCCGAGACGGCGAGGTAGGCGGTCAGGACGGCGATCGCGACGGGCGCGATCTGGAGCGTGCCGATCTGGGTCGTGAGGGCGCCGAGCAGGATCAGTGAGAAGGGAGCGGCAACGAGCGACCCTGGCAGGGCGGCGAACATCGCGGTGAATGCGAGCCCCTCCGGCAGGCCGGGGATCAGGACGTGGGCTGCGGTCCCGGCCGTGCCGCCGATGAACAACATCACGAGGAAAGGACCGCCGATGAAGCCGGTGGCCTCGCACAACGCGAACACGAGCATCTTGCCGAACACGACCGCGATCAGCAGACCCGCACCGAGCATCGTCCCGTCGTGGATCACCGTCGTGAGCTGATCGGTCCCGGTGAACAGCGTCAGCGGGAGCGCGGCGCCGACCAGCCCGAACGCGATCCCTCCGACCGTCGAGCGCACGACGGGCCGCTTGACCAGCGGCGCGGTGAGCTTCGTCATCGCCCCGATCGCCACCGTCGTGATCAACGCAAGCGCTCCCGCGACGAGCCCCAACGGAACAGCGGCCAACAACTGCCAGTCCTCGTACTTGTACGACGGCAACGCGTAGATGCCAACGAACGTCGAGCCGGCGATCGGGAAATACACCGCGAACGCGACTGACGACGCCAACAGCCCCGCCACCAGCGTCTCCGACGCGCGGACCGCCTTCAGACGCGCGACCTCAAGCACGAGGATCGTCGCCAGAATCGGGGACGAGAGCAGCCCCCCATAAGCGCCTGACATCCCGCTGAGCGTGTTCGTCTTTCGCACATCCTCGCTCAGCTTCTGTCGCTCAGAGACCCACGTTCCAAGCCCGCCACCCATCTTCCCCAATGCGTCCTCGGGCCCGAGGCTCGCGCCACCCGCCAGAGACACCAGCGAAACCACAAGCGCAGCCGGCACCGTCGCCGGCTCGACGCGCTGGTCCTGCAACTCCTTGACCGTGCCGGGCAGCTTCAGCGGGACCCGAAGCCAACGCCGCAGGGCGCCGACAACCACGCCGACGCCGGCGGTCACCGCCACCCACCAGAGGTTCCCGTCAAACCACCCCGGGTTCTTCGGGAGCGTGAACCAGAGCTTCGTGCCGCCCTTCACCAGTGCAAGGAACGCCAAAGCCCCGAACGCGAGAACGACCCCGAACAGCGCCGCGTAACGCACGATCACCCAGAACCCGGGTGAGCGCGTCAACACCGCCACCTGAGGGGCGGCGGCCGACGCTTCGTCCGGCCGGGGCCGCGGGTCGTCGCTCACCGGCGAGCCATCATAACGCGGCGGCGACACGACGGAACTGATGCGCTGAAATCGCGGACAGGTGGCCGAAGTTCAGAGGCGCTACGACAACGAAAGAGCGATGCCAGGGCGGAGGGGGACCGGACGGCGGAGGACGCTATTGCCGTCGGCCTCGATCAGGTCAACAGCGTGACGAGGCCACGTCCGATCAGGAAGAGACCGACTGCGACGAGACCGATCACGGCCGCGCGGCGGCCGTCGCGGCCGAGCCACGCCTTGAAGCGGGTGACGGCCTTTTGCGTCCAGTCCGACGCGAACGCGTAGCCGAGCAGCGGCACCGCAAGCAGAAGCTGCTGCATCACGCAGAAGTACACGACCAGCAGAATCGTCGGCCCGGTTCCGGGGTTCAGCTTGACGATGTGATCCAGCGCGTCGAGATAGGCGACGCCCGGGAAGCTCAGCACCGCCCCGACCGCGAATGTCACGCGTGCCGACCCCCTGTCAAGCATCCGCTGCGACCACGGCTGTTTCGCCTTCCCCGCTTTCTCTTTGGCCTGCTTCCGTCGTTGACGTCGTCGTTCGAGTGCTGCGTCACGGCCGGTGCCCAGCACGAACGCGATCGTCAGCGCAAGTCCGCCGACAACGATGTCCTCAGCGGGGCTGAGCGTGTGCTTGGAGGTGCTGACTGCGCTCGAGCCGTGGAGTGAGAACGCAATCACGAGGCCGAGCGTGATGCTCATCGTGTACGCGCCGAGTAGGTAGCCGAACATCAGCTTCTTCGGACTCGGGAGGAACAGCATCACCGTCACGGCGGCAAGCAGAGTGGGGTTGAGCAGCGCCACCAGCGACAGGAGGAAGACATGGGCCAGGTCACTGTTCATGGCGCGAGGTCGTGCACGAGTCGATCGAATCAGAGGCTCACGCTGCCGCCTCACCCGAAAGGCATGAGACCCGGGTCTGTCGGCGCTCAGACGCTCCTTGTGTCGTCGACGTCGCCCGTGGGTCTGGCGCGGACGCGCCGGCGCTCGACGGCGGTCCTGACGGATGGGTAGAAGCGCTCGTTGCCGATCGCGCTCACGAGTCCGGCGTCCGCCAGCTGGTCGACCACGGCTTGTCTGGTTCGCGCCATTCGGAGCTCGGCATGTCCGGCCGTGACGTGCTCTAGGAGTCGTGTCAGCGCGCGGGCTGCGGTCACGTCGATGAACGTGACTGCTTCGCAGTCGAGCACCAGGACACGGGGCTGTGCTTCGTCGAACACTCGGCTGGCGTGCTTGACGAAGTAGTCGGCATTGGCGAAGAACAGTGGTGCGTCGAAGCGGTAGACGACGACGCCCGGGGCCGCTTCCAGTCCCCGTTCGGTCGGGAGCGTGTGGAAGCCTTCGGCGCCTTCGAGTTCGCCGAGGACCGCGTGGCTCGGCCTCGAGATCCGCGCGATCAGCATCGCGACGGACAGGAACACGGCTGCGAGGATTCCGACGAGCATGCCGAACACGACGACGCCTGCGAAGGTGACGATCGCGACGGTGAACTCGGGCCGGTTCTGGTGGTAGAGGTCGGTCATCGCGCCGACGTCGAACAGGCCCGCGGCCGCAGAGATCACAATCGCGGCAAGCGCGACCGTCGGGACGTCGTGGAGCACTCCGGTCAGCCACAGCAGAAAGCCGACCACCAAGAAACCGGCGGCGATCTGCGCCAGCTGGCTTTGCATCCGGGCCGTGTCGGCGACTGCCGTGCGCGCTTGGCTGGAGGAGGACGGGAAGCCGTGAAGCAGGCCGGCTCCGATGTTCCCGGCTCCGAGCGCGATCAGCTCCTGGTTGGCGTCGACGGTTTCCCCGTGGCGCTCGGCGAACACGCGCGCGGTGAGGATCGACTGGGCAAACCCGACGAACGCGAGACCTCCGGCGATCGGAAGCAGCGTGCCGATGTCGCCGAGCGAGACGTGAGGAACGGACAGTCCCGGTAGGCCGGCCGGAACCGCCCCGATGATCGCGACGCCCTTGGGCCCAAGCCCGAGTAGCGCGACTGCGGCACCGCCGATCACGAGCACGACGAGCGCTCCCGGGACGCGGGGCGCGAAGCGTCGTAGCAATGACAGCACGGCGATCAGAACGACTCCGAGCACGATCGTGCGCCACTGCGCGTCGCCGATGTGCGTGACGATCTTCAGCAGCGTTCCGAGTGTGCTGTCGGTGTGGACCTTGATCCCGAGGAACTTCGGCAGCTGACTGACGATGATGATCACGGCAACGCCGTTGATGAACCCGAGCAGCACCGGCCGGGAGAAGAAGTCGGCGAAGAAACCGAGGCGGAGTACTCCGGCCAGGATCAGCACCCCCGCGACAAGCAGCGCAAGCATCGCGGCGAGGACCGCGAAACGCGCCGATCCCTCGGCCGCCAGCGGTGCGAGCGCGACAGCGGTCAGGATCGCTAGCCCGGACTCGGGTCCCACCATCAGCCGCCGCGAGCTTGCGAACAGCGGATAGAGGATCAGTGGGGACAGCGCGGCGTAAAGCCCGGCGACCGGCGACACGCCGGCGAGCTGCCCGTACGCGAGCGCCTGGGGCACGAGCACCGCGCAGATCGTTACCGCGGCCAGCGCATCGCGCGTCACCCACGCGCGCCGATAGGACCCGATGATGCCGACGAGCGGCGTCACACGGGCGATGCGATGCGACCACGGCTCTGACCGTGAGCCACCGTCCCGGTCCGCCCCGCCGGACGGATCCGGCTCGCGTCCGGTCGCATGACTTGCTCCCATGGGTCCGAAACAGTAGTTCTCCAACCTCGAGATCTGCGCGCGCTCGAGCGTTACGGCTCCGTGCGCCTCACCCGATCTGGGCGATGACCAGCGCGGTGGGTCAGCGAGGATCCGTGCCCGTGGTCCCTCAAGCAAGCCACGACGCCTGGGATCCACTCACGGAAACGGAGAAAGATTGGGATGACCGACAACCAGCTGATCGAAGAGCTCGAGTCCGAGGAGTCGATGTTCGTGCAGACCGCACAGGGCATCACGAGCGACGGGACGACCCTCACGTTGAAGGGGGTTACGCCGTCGACGCTGTACTTCTCCGATCGGCCGAAGCGGATCGTCGGACACATGACCACGGCCGACTTCGTGGACCTCTGGGCCGAAGGAGACAACAGCTTTCAGGAGGATCCGCCGAACGCGGTTCTGGCGTTTCTCGAGCCGGGTGACAGCGCGCCCGAGGACGCCGTTGTTGTGATCGAGCAACCGCGTCTGGAGGACGGCAACCTCTCGTACACCGTTAGGGCCCTCGAGGGAACCGTGCCCAAGCAAGCCGGCCCGGTGACGCTGTTCATCGACCCCTTCGGCAGGCCGCTCTCACCGATATCCGTATGCGGCGTGCGCCGACGCGAGCGGCGCCGCACGCGCCGACGGTTCTAGCGCCCACCACAAACTCGCGGGGTGCCCGCAGCCACGGTTCCTACGTGCTACCCGGCCTCGCACGAAACCCGCTCGTTTTGCAGGGCATCCACTCAGAGGCGACGACCGGAATCGAACCGGTGTAGACGGCTTTGCAGAGGGCCCGGACGTCGAATTCAGCGCCTCTCAGCTCTGCGATCGCCGGTGAAATAAGGACTTCATGTTGCGCTCAGTTCTGCTCGAGGCTCCCCAAAGTCGTCGGTTTGGGGAGCCCTTGGGGAGCCTTTCGGCGGCGCCCGGAGCGGGCGTAGACTTGTGAGGAGATGTCGGATCCCGCACCAAAGCCAGACGCGATCGATGAGGCCATCGACCAGTTCTGGAAGCCCCAGACGCTCGACGAGCTGATGGCGGGCAAGAAGCCGTTCACGTCTTGGGATGACCTGGACATCCCGGACCTGACGGACGAGGAGCGTGACGCTTTTGCGGCCGCGCTCGCCGACGAGTGACCAGCTCAGTCGTCGTCGACACCAACGTGTTTACTGCTCGGCTGCGTCGCGATTCAGGTCTCGCTTCGCAGTACGCGAAGCATCTCGCCGGCGAGCTGATCGCCGTCACGCCCCAAACGGTTGCGGAGGCCCGTTATGGAGCACTGAAGTCCGGCTGGGGACCGCGTCGCATCACCGAGCTCCGCACGATGACCGCCGACGTGACGGTCTTGCCCGTGGACGCTGAGACCGTCGAGCGCGTGGCGCAGCTTCGCAATGAGTGCCGCAGCATCGGCCACGCCCTGCATCAGCCGCATCACAACGCCGATCTCTGGATCGCCGCGGCGGCAGTCCGCTGGAGCATGCCGCTCGTCGCGCACGACGCCGTGCTCATCGGCTGCCCTGGCCTCGAGCTGCGGACTGAACTGACGCGCTGACACCGCGGACCCATCACCGTGGACGGGAGGGGTTTGGGACGAGGAACGGCTCTCGCTGTGCAGTCGGATGCAGCGAGCGCTGTCGCTGGCGCAGCCGCGTTCGTCTCCGACATCGAGCGCGATGATTCTAAGCGAGCTTGCCGAGGCGCTCGTTCGCTCGCTCATGGACTCGCCTTCTTCTTCTCGATCGTTGGGGAGGGCAGCGTGATGGCCGTGCCGCCTTCCGCTTTCCGCGCGGTGCTTGCTCAGCAGTCGAGACGCATCTATTGCCGGGCCTGTGCGCGCCGCCGGGCCCGGTCGCCGGCTTCGCTGCATCGGTCCAGACTCGCTTTGACGCTCGCACGAGCACGTGGCGCCGGCACGGCTTCGTATTCGCTTGTTTCGGACAGCGGAAACGCGCGACGGCACTTTGGGCGTCAACCTGGTGGCTGCCTTGCTCCGCGCACGGCGGTCTGATCGACGGCGAGCAGACTCACAATCGTGGCCAGCGCTAGTCCGACATCGGCGTGCTTCTGGCCGGTCGGGCGCGAGGGTGCTTTCGCGCCGGAGCCTCGGCCGCCGCGTCCGGCGGTCGGCGTCGGGTCTAGAAGTTGCGCAGCAACCGTCGCTGTGCGGCGCGTCCTGTCGTGAGCTGCTTGTTTGCGATCCCGACTTCCCAGATGACTCGGTGGCGGACTTTGAGCACGCCAGAGGCGACGACCGGAATCGAACCGGTGTAGACGGCTTTGCAGGCCGCTGCGTAGCCACTCCGCCACGTCGCCGAGGAGGTTCAAGGGTAGCGGTGGCGGGGTGGGGAGGCCCTGCGGGACCGCGCCGGCCGACGCGGGGGCCCCGAGCGGGCCAGATCAGCGTGCGGTGCGCAGAAGAACGCCGTTGCCGGACGGATCACGGACCAGCGAGGCGCCGTTGACCGTCTCAACGGGAAGCCCGGCGTCGGAGACGCGCGCGAGCACCGCGCCGAGTGCGTCCGCGTCCGGGAGCAGCACCTCGTAGTGGCCGAGGCCGACCGCACCCGCTGGCGGACGGGAGCCGCCGCGGCTGTTCCAGACGTTCAGGCCGATGTGATGGTGGTAGCCGCCGGCGGAGACGAACAGGGCACCCGGATACGTGCGGACGACGACGTCGAAACCGAGGACGCCGTTGTAGAACGTCTCGGTCTCGGCGAGCTCCGCGACCTGAAGGTGGACGTGTCCGATCACGGTGCCGGCCGGCGCGAGCGCGGGCAGCTCCGATCCCTCGCCGGGCAGCTCGTCGATCAACCCGTGCAGGTCAAGTGGCAACGTCGCCATCTCGATCGTCCCGTCGCGCTCTGGCCACTCCTCGCGCGGACGGTCACGGTAGATCTCGATGCCGTTCCCGTCCGGGTCGCTGAGGTAAAGCGCCTCGCTCACGAGGTGATCGCTCGCGCCGGCGAGCGGCCAGCGCGCGTTCGCGAGCCGGGCGAGCGCCACGGCCAGATCCCGGCGCGCGGGCAGCAGGATCGCGAGATGGAACAGACCTGTGGCACGTGGGTCGAGCGCAGCGGCGGAGGCGTCGCCGTGGAGAACGACAAGTGGGGGCTCGTCAACGATCCCGAGCGCCACCGTCCCGTCATCGCCAATCGGTTGCGGACAGGCCGATCGCGGTCTCGTAGAACGCGCGGGAACGGGCGATGTCGCGGATCGTGAGGTGGACCGCCCCGATCCGGGTCCGTGGGTCGATCGAGCGGACGTCGCCGTCGGCCTCGGTTGAGAACTGTGTTGGCATGGACATGGTCAGCTACGCTGCCTTCGATAGTTCGTCGGAGTGGTCGACCAGAGTCGTGAGGATCTCGGCCAGGCGCTCGGATGTCTCAGGATCGGTCAGCAGCCCGTCGTCGTCGAAGCGGTGCTGCGCTTTGGCAACCGGCAGTTCCACGTCGAGCGCGCGGGCGCCGGCGATACCGAGAGCCTTGCGGACGTGGTCCTGTGCCCACATCGCCCCGTAGTCGGTCGTGCTGGCGCCGATCACGGCCGTCGGCTTGCCCCACAGCGCTGCGCTCGGACCATAGGGTCGGGATCCCCAGTCGATCGCATGCTTGAGCTGACCGGGAATCGTGCCGTTGTACTCCGGCGTCGAGATGAGGACGGCGTCGGCGGTTGCGATCGCGTCGCGCAGGCGCGCGACCTCGGGAGCCGGCAGGTCGGCCTCATGGTCCTCGTTGAAGGGCGGGAGCTGGTCGAGCCCGTGATAGAGCTCGACCTCCACGCCCTCGGGCGCCAACTGCGCGGCCGCGCGCAGGAGCGCCGTGTTGTGTGAGGCGGCCCGCAGGCTGCCCGAGATCGCGAGTACCCGCATGGTTACGCTGCCTTGACCGCCGAAATGCTGACGACGAGCTTGACGGTGTTCGAGACGAGCAGGTTGCCGTTCGGCAGCGTCTGATTCCACTTCAGCTCGAACTCACGCCGGTCGATCTTGCCCTCGACCTCGACGCCGACGCGCTGGTTGCCCCACGGATCCTCGCCGTTCTCGGCAACGGTGCCGGTCAGCTCGATCGGCTTGGTGATGCCCTTCATCGTGATCTCGCCGTTCAGCCGGACCGCGCCGTCGTCGGCGAGCTCGGTAGCGGTCGA
This sequence comes from uncultured Solirubrobacterales bacterium, assembly GCA_963850335.1. GTDB lineage: Bacteria > Actinomycetota > Thermoleophilia > Solirubrobacterales > Solirubrobacteraceae > Palsa-465. The sequence goes on from CAWKKY010000014.1 coordinate 31,161, forward strand.
GTGGAACGAGATCTTCGGGTTGCGCTCGACGTCGAAGAAGTCGGGTGCGGTGAGGTGCGCGTCGCGCTGCTCGTCACGCGTGTCGACGCTGGCGACATCGACCGTGCCCTGAAGGACAGGGGCGTCACCCGTGGCATCGAGCGTGCCCTCGAACGTGCGGAACTGGCCGTGGACCGTGGCGATGCCCATGTGCTTGACCTCAAAGCCGACGCTCGAGTGGCTCGGGTCGACGTTGTACGTCCCGGCGGGGATGGAAACGGGGGTGGTGGTTGACAACGCTGCTCCTTTGCAGATTGGTTGAGCCTGCAACTACCGTAGCAGAAGAGGTTGTGCTGTCAAGTATTGATTACACAATCTTTAGCCAGCAGCGCACGGTCGCATCGCGCCACGATTGACCGCCGCCGGTCGGCGGTGACGTGGCCTTCACTGCGCCCCGCCGCGTAGGGCGGAGCGGCGGGACTCAGCGCAAACCGTGGGGCACCGCGCCGGACCGCGGTGCTAGTCGACGGCGCAGCCGGGCTCGGCGTCGCTGACCGCGCAACCGGGCTCCGCGTCGTCGACGGAGCAGCTTCCGCCGGGGGCGGCGCCGGGCAGGCGGCTGAGGAGCGAGGCGAGCGTATCGATCTCGTCCTCGTTGAAGTGCTCGAGAAACAGTCGCTGGATCCCGGCGATGTGGGTCCGGCCGGCGGCGCGGAGCTTCTCGTATCCGGCGTCGGTCAGTTGGGCGTAGGACACACGCGCGTCACTCTCGCACGAGACGCGCTCGATCAATCCGGACGCAACGAGCCCGTCGATAAGGCGCGTGATCCCGGAGCGAGTGAGCATCGTGCGCTCGGACAGGGCCGACATCGGAAGCTTGCGATTCTCGGCCTGGGCGAGGTACAGGAGGACCTCGTAGTCGCGGCTCGTCATGCCATGCTCGGTGACGAGTTCGCCGTCCAGCTCCCGGACGATCGCGGCATGGCTCTGCAGGTAGCTGCGCCATGCTTCGAGCGCTGTTCCCGTGAGCCCACTTGTCGCAACGGTATTCATCGGCAGGAATTGTAGTTGACGAGTCAACGGCAGCGGCGGCGTTTGGGGTACGGCAGGGCCCCGGATCCGTAGTTCGCCGCGACCACGTGCCGTAGTTCGCCGTGACGAGGACGGGCGATTCTCCGCCGATGAGCGCACTATGACCGGTGGCCCCAGCCCTTGGCGGCGGGGACTCGATGATGCAATTGAGCTCCGCGCAGCCGACGCGATCTCACAATGCGAGCGCCTGCCCGTGCTTGACCGGGCGGTGCAGCGCGTGCTCGCGATCACAGAAGACGAAGACTCCGCGACGAGCGATCTCGTCGCCGCGCTCGAGGCCGATCCGGCGCTCGCGGCAAACATCCTGCGGTTTGCCAACTCGGCCTATGCCGGACGGCCGATCCGCGCCAAGACCGTCCGCCAGGCGGTGACGATGGCCGGTCGCAAGGCCACCCGTCAGCTGTGCCTGGAGGCGGTGACCTTCCGCTTCTTCGAGTCCGCGCCCGGCAACGGGCGCGCCTCGCGCGGGCAGCTTCACATCCATGCCGTGACCGTCGCGACCGTCGCGGCAGCCGCGGCGAAGCTGGTCGGCATCTCGCCGGAGCTTCCGCACCTCGCCGGCCTGCTGCACGACTGCGGCAAGCTCGTGATGCCGCTCGCCTTCGGCGAGGACGAGATGGACGAGATCGCGGAAGTGCACCCGTGCGGCGTCCAGCGCTCCGCCGCAGAATGGGAGCACTTCGGGATCGATCACGCGTACGCGGGCGCGCTGTTCGCGATTCAGTCCGGCCTCGATCACGATGTCGTCGACGCCGTCGCCTGGCACCACGGTGGACGGCGCGGATGCGTCGCCCCGACGCCGGAGATCGCCTGCGTGCAGCTCGCGGACACGGTCGTGTGGATGCTCGCCGGCGCGAGCCCGGATACGACGCTGCTCAACGAAACCCTCGCCAGCCTCGGCCTTGGACCCGACGCACTTGACCTGCTGGCCGAGAGCGCGACCGACTCGGCGCCGGGCGGCGGGGTACTCGCCAACCGCGTCGAACAGCTCGAGCGACTCGCCAGCACGGACGAGCTGACCGGTCTGTCGAACCGCCGCCACTGGATGAACACGGTGCGCGAGCGGGTGCGTGACGGCGACGCCGGCGAGGTCCTGCTGTGCGACCTGGACTTCTTCAAGGCGATCAATGACACGCACGGACACTCGACCGGGGATCTCGTCCTGACGGAGATCGCGCGGATCCTCTCGCTCTATGGGATGGCGGGCCGGCTCGGTGGCGACGAGTTCGCGGTCTGGCTGCCGAACGGCGCCGTCCACAGCGCCGCGGCCGCCGGAGACATCGTCACCGAGGTCGGCTCGGCGTTCCCGGAACACGCCCAGCTTTCGGTCAGCGTCTCGATTGGCGTGGCGCCCGTCGGGGATGACCTCGCGGACGCGCTCGAGCGGGCCGATCAGGCCCTGTATGCGGCGAAGGCGGCTGGCCGGGGACGCGCATGCCACTCGGAGCACGAGGTTCCGCGCGCCGCGTGATCCGTAGCCACCGCGGCAGGTACCAGTTCCATTCTCCGAGCATCGTCATCACCGACGGCAACAGCACGGCGCGCACGACCGTCGCGTCGATCAACACCGCGATCGCCAGTCCGACACCGAGTTGCTTGAACACGACCGCGGTGAGTGTGGCGAAGATCGAGAACACCGCAACCATCACGATTGCCGCGCTCGTGACGACGCCGGCGGTCGCCTTGATCCCGACTCCGACTGCCTCCGCTGTCGGCCGTCCACGCACGTGCTCTTCGCGAATGCGGCTGAGGATCAGGCGGTCGTTCCCGTGACGTACGCGCTGACCGAGGGTACGCGGCCGATCGTCGCCGGAATGATCCGGTTGCGCAGGCTCGCAAGCGCCGCCTCGGACCGGGCGTCGGTGCCGCTTCCGGCCAGTGACACGGTCACGGTCTCAACCGTCCGATCCGGGCTGACGCTGGCGAGCACCGGACCGCGCATCGTCGGCATTGCCAAGGCCGCGCGGGCCATCGCCGCGACGCCCCGCCGAACGCCACCGGCAGTCACGTTGGGAGCGCGAACGACGACGATGGCGGGAATCGGACTCCCGGGGAATGCGGTCTCGATCCGGTCGTAGGTCTGCATGATCGCGAGGCTGCGGGGCAGCCCGACGGTGCCGGGAGACACCGTGTGCATGTTGAGGGCGGGGAACGCAAGCGCGATCAGCAGCGCTGCCCCGAGGCCGCACGAGGGAGCCGGGACGCGCAGCACGTGGTCGATCACCCAGCTCCACGCGCGTGATTCACCCTTGGCGCCCATCACCGTCATGCCGGATATGAGAACCGCCCGCCCCGAGGTCGCAGCGGCGCGGGCGAGGGCCGTGTCGCCGTCGTGTCCGGCATAGCGCTCCTCGAGTTTGCGACGCAGGTAGAACATCGAGTAATCGACATGCGGGCTCCGTTCGTCTTCGGAGCATCCTTTCGCGAAGGCCGCCCGCATCCGTACCGCCCGCGCAGAGCGGATCGGTAGTCCGATCGGACCGCGCGGCCCACGTCGACGGTGCCGATCGTGTCGTCGCGGCTGATGCGGTGGCGCGCGCCCGAGGGGCGACCGCTACGAGCTCGCCGCGCTCTCGTCCTGACCGCGCACGTCGTCGGCGAATACCGCCAGGACGTCGCGGATCTGTCCCCGGACCGCGTCATCAGCGATCTCGGCGTTGTCACCGATGTCCGACCGGGCGAGCGGGATCCGAGCGCACGCCGACTCGACGATGTGCGCACCGACGTAGCCGAGCACCTTGCGCAGCGAGTCGTGGGCGTCGGCGCCAGCGGTCGGTGCGGCCGCGCCGGACACGTTGATCCACGCGACCGGCTTGCGGTACGTGCTCGCGTCGCCGACCGTCCACTCGAGCAGGTTCTTGAACGACCCGGGCAACGCCCCGGCGTATTCCGGCGTGCAGAACAGCAGCCCGTCGGCGCCGGCGATCGCCGCCCGCAATGCGGACACCGCCGGATCGACCGCCGCGCCTTCGTGGTCGTCATCTGGATTGAAATGCGGCAGGTCTCCCATGCCGGCATATAGCGTCGTCTCGATCTCCGGCGGGGCGACCGCTCGCGCCGTCCTCAGTGCCGCGGTGTTCGTTGAGCCGCTGCGCAGGCTTCCGGAGATGAGCAGGAGTCGGACGGGCGCGGGCATCAGGCCCCATCCACGGTAGCGACGTCAACGTCGGGTGCGAGCCCTGCGCGTCACCGAGAAACGGCGACGGTCAGCAGCGCCGCGCTCGCGGCGGCAACGGTCACGGCGTATTGGCCGGCCCGCGGCCGCACGACCTCGCTGCTCGGCGGCCCGGTCAGCTGGCCGCTGAGCGATGGCGTTGTGACCCGCTGGCCCCCGAGCGTGACTCCGTCTTTGGCGTGAAGGCCAGGAGCAAGGAGCCGCTGCACGCTCGCCGCTCCGCTCGCTCGGCGCACCGAGATCACGGCGCGATATGGAGCGCCCGCGTTCTTGTTGATGACGACGACGTGGACAGTGCGACCCGGCCCGCGCGTCGCCCAGATTCGTACGCCCGCCGGGGTCCGCCCTGAGACGGTCAGCAGCCTCGCGCCGGGCGGGGCGGCGCGGATAAAGAGCAGCAGGCCGTAGTACTCGGGGTGGACGACCGCTGACCAGGCGGCACCGACACGGGACACGTCAAACGGCGCGTACGGCGCGCCGGGGAAGGTGTGCACGTTGACCCCGTCGATGCCGTCGTTGGCGACCTCGAACAGCGTGTCGGTCGCCCATAGGGCGGAGGCGAAGATGTCGCTCAGCCCGACCTTGCCGCTGCACGAGACGGAGTTGAACTCGTCGAGTCGAAACCGTGCGCCGGATGCGTGGGCGAGCGCGACGTACGGTCGCGCCGGCGCGATGAAACCGCCAGATGCAAACGGGGCGAGCAGGTTGCGCAGGGTCGCCCGTGCCGGTGACCCGGGTCCGGGAAAGCATCGGTTCAGCGGATAGCGATGAAAGGTCACGGTCGTGAGGCCCGGCTCGGCGTTCAGAAACGCACCGAGGTGCACGAGCCACCCGTAGCCGGCCAGCGCCGGGCCGGCGAGCGGAACCCCGGGAAGCCGCCGGCGGATCGCGGAGACCTCGTGGACGAAATCGGAGAACCGATACGAGTGGGGTCGCGCGTAGACCAGGCGGTGACCGACCCGGTACCACGGGAACCATGGGTAGTTCGTCGGCTCGTTGCCGATCTCCATGCCGACGATCGACGAGCGGCCGATCCCCGCGATCAGCGCTCGGGCCTCGGTCGCGGCGAGCAACGGCTGCCCGGCCTCGAGGTTGACCCCGAGAATCGTCCTGGCCCCGATGTCGCGGACGAACGCGCGGGTCACCGCGAGCCAGGCTGGGGTCAACGTGAACGTGACGCCGCGGGGTTGGGCAATCTGGCTTATCGGCCACCACGTCTTGTCGGTGCTGATCCCGCCGATCCGTACCGACGGTGATCCGCCCGGCGACAGACTGCGGAGCAGTTGCTCGAACACCGGGTCGACATGCCGTGGATCGGTACCGATGTAGTGGGGGAGCGCGGGGTACTCGACCGAGAGGCCAACGAAGCCGTGACGGATCGGCGGAACTCCGGGAACCGCCGCACCGGTGATCGTCAAGGTGGCGGCGGCGGGAGCGGTCCCCAGGACGAGGCATCCGACGACCGTGGCCAGCCATGTCAGCCGCCGCGGCACGCGCAGCCTTGCCTCGTCGAGCGGTGTGGACCTGACGACAGGTCACGCATGTGGTACCGACAGGATGAAGATGGCGCCTGTGTCGGCGCGCGCCAGGTGGACATCGCCACCGACGCTGCGAGCCAGACGTCGCGCGAGCGGGAGCCCGAGCCCCGCGCCGGTCGCCACCGCCGTCGACACGTTCCCCGCCGGCGCGTCGGCGCCGGCAGCGCGGTGACCCGGGGTGAACACCTGTTCTCGGTCATTCTCGGCGACGCCCGGTCCGTCATCGATCACCTCCAGGTCCACGAGCGAACCGCTCGATCGGATCTTCACCGTCACGCGCGTGGCGGCGTGCCGGCAAGCGTTCTCGAGCAGCGGCGCGAGCATTCGCTCGAGCAGGTCGCCCTCGACCCCGACCGTCACGGCCCCGGTGGGGCCGTCGAGCCCGAGTTCGATCCCGCGTTCGCGCGCGGGCGCGGCGTACGTCCGCATTGCCGCTCGCGCCGTCGTGACCGCATCGCTGCGGGCCAGGGCGCCGGCCGCCTCGGTGCGAGCCGCCGAGATGAGTGTGTCGAGGATCCGGCTCATGTGCCTCGCCCCGGACAAGATGCGCTGATAGCCCTCGCGCTGCTCGTCGGTGCGAGCGGTGTGCCGGAGTGCGTACTGCGCCTCCGCGCTGATCTGCGTGAGCGGCGTGCGCAGCTCGTGCGACAGCTCGGCGGTGAGGTTCTGCTCGTGGCGCAGACTGGCGGCGACCCGGTCAAGCAGGCCGTCAAGCGTTGCCGCGAGCGTCGTGAACTCGTCGCGGGGTGTCCCGAGCGAGAAGCGTCGCTCCAGATCGTGCTGACTCCACTCGGCCGCCTGGCGTGTCATCTGCGCCACCGGCCGCAGGGCGCGTGAGATGAGCCACCGCGAGGCGACCGCCACTGCGAGGAGTGCGACGAGTGCGAGCAGGCTGGAGCCGATCAGCGCGACACGTCTGATCCGCTCGTACGGCCCGAGTGAGACGGTGGAGACGACGGTCCCCACCTGCCGGCCGCCGCCGATGATCGGGAGTGCATAGAGGCGTACATCGCGCTCGCCGAGATCGCGGAAGCCTCGGAACCCATGGGTGAGCGCTGCGACGGTTGGCTCGTCGATCACGGTCGAACGCGGTCGCTCCAGGACCCGGCCACTCCCGAAGACCCACGTCGGGGTGTCAACCGCTCCCGTGTCGTGCGTCTCGGACAGGCGGACGCCGCTGGGCGAGACGCGCAGCGCGTCGAGCTCAGCACTCGCCCGGGCGATCGCAACCGTGTTGGCCTCATGGTCAAGACGGTTCGCCACGACGACGTTAAAGCCCCAGGTGAGCCCGGAGACGACGACCGCGATCGCGGCGACGACGGTCACCCAGATCCGGTCGCGGAGGCCAAGCCGGGGCCGCGACCCGTTTCTCATACGAGCTTGTATCCGAGCCCGTGGACGGTGACGATCTGCGGTGCCCCGTCGAGCCCGCGCAGCTTGCGCCGTAGCCGGGCCACATACACGTCGAGCGTGTTGTCGTGGACGATGGCCCCGGCCGGCCAGGCGGCGCCGATCATCTCCGGCCGGGCGACGGCGCGGCCGCTGCGGGCGGCGAGCGTGGCGAGCAGGCGGAATTCGGTTGGGGTGAGTGGCTGGTCTGCGCCGTCGACCGAAACGGTCAGCTGGCTCGGGTCAAGCAGAAGTCCCTCCCGGACATCGCCGGCGGTGCCGCCTGCGCGGCGCATCAGCGCATGCAATCGCGCGGCGAGCTCCTCGATGTCGAACGGCTTGGTGACGTAGTCGTCGCCGCCCGCGGTGAACCCGCTCAACCGGTCCGGGAGCGTGTCCCGGGCGGTGAGGAACAGCACCGGTGCCGAGACCCCGCGGGCGCGCAGCGCCTGGCACACGTCGCGCCCGTCAGCGTCCGGCAGGCCGATGTCGATCACGAGAGCGTCCGTCGGGGTTGCCGTCGCCCGTTCGACCAGCTCATGTCCGGTGCCGAACGCCCGGACGTCAAAGCCCTCGGCGGCCAGGCTGCGGACGAGCACCTCGCGGAGATCCAGGTCGTCCTCGACGATCAATAGGCGTGGCGCCATCCGATCGATTATCGCGACCGAGGGGCGACAGACCTGACAATCACCTGAACACGCGCAGCGTGAGCATCGCGGCGCTGGCCGGCGCCAGCGTGACCCGATATCGGTCGGCGCGGGGCCGGACGAGTTCAGTCTGTACCCGGCCCGTGAGCGTCCCGGTCTGCGTTGGGCTCGCGAATTGCTGGCCGGCGAGGGTCACGCCCCCCGCCGCCAGCACGCTCGGCGCGGTCAGCCGCTCAAGGACCGCCGGCGCTTGACCGCCCGGAATGCGGATCATCGCGTTGGCGGGTGCGGTAACGCTTTTATTGATGGCGACGACATGGACGGTGCCGCCCGCGGTCCGCGTTGCCCAGATCCGCACGCCGTGACCGGTTTGTCCTGAGACGGTGAGCAGCCGCGATCCGGGCGGCGCGGCGCGGGCGAACATGAGCAGGCCGTAGTACTCGGGGTGCACAACGGCCGACCAGTTCCCCGCTGCCTGGCTCACGTCGAATGGTGCGTAGGGGACTCCCGGGAACGTGTGGAGGTTGACTCCGTCGATGCCGTACCGGGCGACCTCGAACAGGGCGTCGAGCGCCCACAGGGCGGAGGCGAACCGGTCGCTCAGCCCGAGCTTGCCGGCGCACGAGACGGAGTTGAACTCATCGAGCCGGAAGCGCACCCCGCGTGCGTGTGCGAGCGCGACGTAGGGCGCAGCGGGGGCGAGGAAGCCGCGGGACGCGTACGGTCCGAGCAGGTTCGAAAGCGTCGCCTGCATGGGTGAGCCCGGGCCGGCGAAGCATCGGTTGAGTGGGTAGCGATGAAAGGTCGCGGTGCTGACGGTTGGCTCGGCGCCCAGAAAGCGCCCGAGGTGTCCGAGCCAGCCATATCCGCTCAGGGCGGGTCCGGCGAGCGGCACGCCGGGCAGTCCCCGGCGGATCGTCGAGAACTCCCGGGTGAACTCCGTGAAGCCGTAGGTGCTGCTGCGGGCGTAGACGGCATGTCCGCCCGTCCGATACCACGGAAACCGCGGGTAGTTGCTCGGCTCGTTGCCGATCTCGATCGCGCTGACCGACTGTGACCCGATCCCGTGGAGCAGCGCGTGGGCCTCCGCGATCGCCAGAGCAGGCCGGTGCGCCTCGAGGTTGACGCCGGCGATCACCCGGGCGCCGAGATCGTGCACGACCGCGCGAGCGCCGGCCATCCAGCTCGGCGTGAGCGTGTAATGCGCCCCGGGCGGACGCGTGGCTCCAGCCACCGGCCACCAGGTCGCGTCGGTGCTGTCGCCTCCGATCCGGAGCACCGGCGACGCGCCGGGCGAAAGGCCACGGACAAGCTGCTCGAACACGCGGTCCGGCCGGTGCGGGTCAGAGCCGGTGTAGTGCGCGAGGGCGGGATACTCGACCGAGAGACCGACGAACCCACGCCGCACGGGTGCGACATCCCGGAGCGGTGCGCCGGTGATCGTGACGTTGGCGCGGATCGGTGGGGCGGTGGCCTGAGCGGGCGCGGTCTCGAGCGCTTCGCTCGCGCTTCCGATCGCCAGCACGCCTCCGATCGCGGCCAGGGCGGCCAGTGCCTTGGGCGCGCGCACGCTACTGATCGGGCGGCGGATCGAAAACATGCTGGAGCATCGCGACGAGCGTCGACGGGAGGGACCGGAGCATGCCCGCAGGCTCGCGGGTTGACCTGACGCTCTCCTGAACGGCCGCGCGCCGTCAGCCGACCGGCGCGCCGAGGGCGGTCAACGCGGTGGCCTGGGGGAGACGGATCGTGACCTCCGCGCCCCCGCTCGACCGGCTGCGGGCGATCGCCTCGCCCTTGTGCGCCCGGGCGATCGTCTCCACGATCGCGAGTCCAAGGCCGCTCCGGGGGCGCTCCGCGTCGCCTCGGGACGGCTGAAGCGCTGAAACGCGCGCAGGATGAACTCGGGCGGGAAACCGGGCCCCTCATCACGCACGTGAAACTCCACGACGCCATCAACGATCTCGGCGGCGATCGTGATCGTGCCGGCGCCGTGGCGCAGAGCGTTCTCGACAAGGTTGCCAAGCGCCTGTTCGAGCCGGATGCGATCGCCCGTGAGCTCGAGGTCGTCCGGCGCGTCAATGACCAAGGAGCGGCCCTCGGCCTCGCTACGCAACGCGAATCGCCGGCGCACGCTGTGGAGCAGCTCGCGCGCGGAGAGCGGATCGGGACGGAGCGGCAGCTCGCCCTGATCGGCGCTCGCCATCAGCAGCAGGCGGCGGTCGGCACCAAGGCGAACACCGCGGCCAGGGCGCCGAGGGATCTACTCCAACGTGACACCGGTCCTCCTTTCGATGGACGGGTGCTGCATAAACTACATAAAGTTGATTGAAAATATGTGGAGATAACCGGTGATCACGTCGGAGCCAACGTGGGCGCGATGGCTCCTGGGTCCGTCATGATCCACGCGTGAGCGTCCCGCCGCGATTCGCCACCGATCCCGATGTCGTTGCCAGCGAGGCGGCGGTCGTCGCGGCGGCGTGGTCGGGACCGGACACGCCGGACTCGTGGCGGCTGATCGCCGCGCAGCTCGGTGCGCTGCGGGACGATCGCGAGTTGAGAGCGCTCGCGGCGAGCGCTGCACCGGACCGGCTGCCGGCATTGCTGTTCACCGCGGCGGCGACCAGCCTCGTGCTCACGCTCGAACCCGCACCGCTGCGCGGCTGGTTCCCGCGCGTGGGGGAGGGGCAGGCCTCGCTGCCAGACACCTTCGTGCCCGAGTACCGCGCGTTCTGCCTCGATCACCGCGAGGAGCTGCTCGCGCTCATGGCATCGCATCGCTACCAGATGAACGAGGTGGGCCGGTGCGCCGGGCTCGTGCTCGCGCTCGATCCAGAGCTTGCCGACGGACGGGCGGTGACGTTCATCGACGTCGGCACCGGCGCCGGGCTGGCGCTGCATTTCGATCGCTACGCGTACCGGTTCGTTGGTCCCGCCACGACGATGCAGCGCGCGGGCGCCGACGGCGCGGCCGTCGCGATCGACACGCAGATGCTGGGGACGGCGATCCCCCTCATCGCCGAGCGGTTGCCGACGGTCGTGCAGCGGATCGGGATCGACGTCGAGCCCTTGGCGGTGGCCGAGGAGGACGTCCGCGGGTGGCTGGCCGCGTGTATCCCGCAGACGGTGGAGTCGGTCACCCGGTTCGAGCGGGCCGTCGAGGTCGTGCTCTCAGAGCCGGCAACGATGATCCGCGGCGACGCGACCGACGTGCTCGCGGACGAATTGCGATCGGTCCCCGCCGATCGCTTCGTCTGCGTGCAGGACAGCTACGTCAGCGTTTTCTTCGACGACGCGCAGCGACGGCGGCTGCGCGAGGTGATCGAGGCGGCCGGTGCCGAGCGCGATCTCGATTGGATCTCGATCGATCCGCTCGTGCCGCTCGGCGCCACCGCGACCGACACCGTCCTCGGCGTGCGGGCGCCGCAGGCGTTGATCACACGCAACCACGACGAGGGCGTGTTCGGTGCGATCACGCGGCTCTCGTATCGGGATGGGCAGCGGCGTGAGGTGCTCGTCGGGATCGCGCACCCGGGTGCCGCGTGGCATGAATGGCTGCCCGCGGTTGGCTTTGGGAGTTGACCCCAACGGCTGGGGTCAAGTCCCAAGATCAACCTGTCGACGGCTATTCCGCGACGACGTCGGCCGTCGCGGCCGATGCCTTCACGCGCTCCGCCGCGTTCCGGGCGTTCGCCTTCGAGGCGAAGGCCTCGCCTGAACTTGCGGTGGTCTGACCGTTCGATGACACGAGCTTCCAGCGGTATTTCCCGCTGGCGTCGGCGTACACAACGAACTTTGCTGCCATAGCTACTCCTTCCGGGTGCGGAAGCCCTTGGCTCGGGACGCGGCAACTCTACATGCGTGCGGCACGCGCCGACCACCGAAGAACCTCCGTTCTTACGTCCGTCTTAGCCCGTCCTTGCGATCCCACCGAAGCATTCGCGTTCGCGCGTTAGGACGCCGGCGGGCGACGCGGGACGATCAGCTCGCGCGCGGTGAGTGCGGTCAGCGCACGGCATTCGCGCGTCAGGTGCGCCTGGTCGGCGTATCCGGCGTCGAGCGCCGCCTGCGCGAGTGAGACCGGCGCCCGGCCCCCGGCCGCTGACGCCCGGACGAGGAAACGGCGCAGCCGGAGCACACGCTGGAGCGTCTTGGGGCCGTAGCCGACCGCCGTCAGGAATCGCCGGCGGAGCTGGCGCTCGCTCAGGCCGAGCGCGTCGGCGAGCCGCTCGACGCGCTGCTCCGGCTCACGCAGGCTCGCGATCGCCGCCTGCACCGCCCGGTCCGGCGTTCCGGCGCCCGCGAGGCGGTACGCCAACTCGGCGATCTGTTCAAGGGCCCGGCTCGGGTCGAGCGCGCCGTCGAGGTGGTCCGTCCGCTCGAGCCCGAGCGCGGGCAGTTCCACCCGTCGGTCGCGTAGCTCCGCCAGCGGCCAGCCGAGTGCCGGCCCCCCCGCGCCGGGAAGGAAGCGCGCCCCGACGAGCGTCTCCCCGGCATCCGTGCGCGACAGCCAGGCGCGGGTGTCCGGACCCGCGACGACCGCGCCCTGTCCCGAGCGCCACACGATGTCCGTGCAGGTGTCCGGGAACACGCGGACGGCTCCGCCGTCGCCGCGGCGGACCCAGAGGCACGCGATCGAGTGACGCAGCGCCGGCGGCGGGCGGAACTCGCGGTAGATGTCCGTTTCGTTCAAGACCGACATCGTGGGCTCTGGTTGCATCGTGGCATGAGAACACCACAGATCAGACGAGGAGACTGCATGGAGATCGAATTTCTCACCGGCGTGGCCGTGATCGCCCCGGATCCGCTGGCGAGTCGGCGGCTGTATGTCGACGCGCTCGGGTTGCCGCTCGAGGGCGCCGGCGAGGACGACTACCACCACACCGATCGGCTCGCCGGGTCCCGACACTTCGGCGTCTGGCCGCTGTCCCAGGCCGCCGAGGCGTGCTTCGGAACCACCGAGTGGCCGGCCGGACGGCCGGTGCCGCAGGTCAGCATCGAGTTCGACGTGGCCGACGCCCCGGCGGTCAGCGCGGCGGCGGAGGAGCTTGCGCAGGCCGGCCACGAGTTGCTGCACCCGGCGCGCGAGGAGCCGTGGGGTCAGACGGTGGCGCGACTCCAGTCGCCGGAGGGCGCGATCGTCGGGATCTCATACGCGCCGGCGCTCCACGTCCCGGACTGATTTCGGCGCGCGGGAGCGCGTCCGGCCGGGAATGGAGATCGCCGCCAGCTCAGCCCCGCCGGTGGCGCTCCTCCTCCTCGACCGTTCGCTCGGCCGTGGGAAGCGCCTCGAGTCTCGCATCGGGAATCGGCTCGCCGCTGTCCACCGACAGCCCGTACGTGCCGTCTTTGAGCCGCGCCTCGGCGTCGGCGACCGCCGCGAGCTGCGCCTGGAGTTCGGTGCGCAGGCCCACATTGAGCTCGTCCTGGAACAGGTCCTCCGAACCGCGGTCACCCGGCTCCCAGTTCTCGTCGCCTTCCAGCGACCCCCCGGGGCTGAGCCGGGCGAGTTCGCCCTCGACCCGCGTCCGTTCACGTTGCAGCAGTTCGCGCGCTCGATCGTTGTCCATGCACGAAGCCTAATCGCTCGCGAGACCCCACCGATGGGGTCTTGCCTCGCAGCACCGCGGTGAGGTCCGTTGGCGGGCCCTCGTCGCGAGCGGTTGGCGGGAAGTGTTCAGCATGTGTAGGTGGATTCATCCGGTCGACGCAACACGATCGTGTTTTCGTGTTGTGTGATTGGAGGTTGGATGTCGAAGCGGCGTGGTGCGCGGCGGCGGTATCGGGTGTTGACGCCTGTGGAGCGGGAGGCGGTCAGGGCGCGGTTTCGGGCGGGCGGGCGGTTGAAGGATGTGCAGGCCGAGTTCGGGCTCTCGAGTGGGTCCGCGGGCCGGATCAAGGACGAGGCGGCGCTGATGCGCCGGCGGGTGACTCACTCGCCGCATCGTCTCTCGTTCGAGGAGCGCGAGCTGATCTCGCGGGGGATCGCGGCTGGTGAGTCGGGGCGGAGGATCGCGAGGGCGTTGGGACGGGCGCCGTCGACGGTCTGTCGGGAGATCCGGGCGGGTGGCGGCCGGGGGTCCTATCGGGCGTTGGGGGCCGAGCGTCGCGCGCAGCGGTCTGTGCAGCGGCCCAAGGCGACGAAGCTCGGGAGTTGCGGGCGGTTGCTCGACGCGGTTGAGCACGGGCTTTCGCAGCGGTGGTCGCCGCAGCAGATCTCGGCGAGACTGAAGGTCGATCATCCTGATGATGGGGAGATGCGGATCAGTCACGAGACGATCTATCAATCGCTGTATGTGCAGTCACGCGGGGAGTTGCGCCGGCAGCTGAGCGCATCGCTGAGGACGGGGCGTCGCAGGCGTCGCACCCGTGGGCGTATCGAGACTCGCGGCCGGAACGCCGAGATGGTCCCGATCGCCGAGCGCCCGCCGGAGGTCGATGAGCGTCGAGTGCCCGGGCATTGGGAAGGCGATCTGCTCGTCGGTGCCCAGAACCGCTCGGCGATCGCGACCCTGGTCGAGCGCCACACCCGGTATGTGCTGCTCGCATGGCTGGGGCACGACCGCACGAGCGATCACGTCACCGCGGCACTCAAGCAGCGGATCGGTGAGCTGCCCGCACATCTGGTGAAGTCGCTGACCTGGGATCAGGGACGAGAGCTCGCAGCGCACAAGCGATTCACGAGCGAGACCGGGATCCAGGTGTACTTCTGCGACCCGCACTCCCCGTGGCAGCGAGGCAGCAACGAGAACACCAACGGGCTGCTGCGCCAGTACCTCCCGAAAGGCACCGACCTCTCGGTCCATGACCAGCAGGCACTCGATCAGATCGCCGCTGAGCTCAACGGCCGGCCCCGACAGACGCTCGGCTGGATGACCCCGGCCGAGAAGATGGCCGAACTCTTGGGTGGGGAGGGGGTCACCGCAGGCGCGTAGCGCCCATCGCCACTACGCCTCGCCCTCCGGGCTCGGCTCCGCGCCGACGGGCGCTCTGCTCTCACACCAGCCGATGCGACAATCAACCCACGTGTTGCGCTGACCGCTTGAGCCGAAGGTACACAATCCGCCAAGCGTGCCGGTACTGAGGACCAGGGACTCGACCCGGGTGTCACTGGGCGCGAACCGTCGTCCGCGCCTTTAGGATCGACAGCGTGTCGGAGACGAGGTCAAACGAGACGGTGGGGACGCTGGTGTCGGTCAACGTTGGGATGCCAAAGGACGTGTCGTGGCAGGGGAGGACCGTCTTCACCGGCGTGTTCAAGGACCCGGTGTCCGGGCGCCGCCGGGTCGGCAGGCTCAACCTTGACGGTGACGGCCAGGGTGATCGGGCGGGGCACGGGGGCGAGCAGCGCGCGGTGTTCGTCTACCAGATCGACTCGTATCGGTACTGGGAGCGCGAGCTTGGCCGAGACGACTTCGTCCACGGACAGTTCGGCGAGAACTTCACCGTCGACGGACTCGGCGATCAGGAGGTCTGCGTCGGCGATCGCTACCGGATCGGCAGCGCGGTCTTTGAGGTGACGCAGCCTCGCGTCACCTGTTATCGCGTCGGGATCCGCATGAACGACCCGCGGATCCCCGCTCTGCTCGTCTCCCGCCACCGCCCAGGGTTCTACTTTCGTGTGCTCCAGGAGGGCGAGGTCGAGGCGGGAGACGACATCATCAAGCTCGCCTCGGGACCCGAGCAGATGACCGTTGCCGACGTCGACGCGTTGCTCTATCTCCCCGGGCACACTCGGCAAGGGCTGCTCCGCGCGCTCCGTATTCCTGCCCTCAGTCCCGGCTGGCAGGGCTCGTTCCGAGCGCTACTCAAGGAGGAACCGGGCAGCGGCAACGCCGGGCTCTCGGTGGCAAGTCCGCCTCCCGCGTGGCCCGGCTTCCGTCCGGTGAGCGTCACGGCGATCACGCGTGAGAGCGACTCGGTGATCTCGATCCGCCTCGAGGACCCCACCGGCGCTCCCCTTCCTGCCGCCCGCCCGGGTCAGTACCTCACGCTTCGACTCCAGCCCGAGAAGGAACAGCGGGCGGTGCTGCGCAACTACTCCCTCTCCGGCCCGCCCGGGGCGGGGTACTACCGGGTCACCGTCAAACGCGAACAAGATGGCGTGGCCAGCGGCTACCTCCACGCCCACCTCGCCGTCGGCGACCAGCTCGACGCAGCGGCGCCACGTGGCACGTTCATCCTCGACGGAACGCATGCACCTGTGCTGCTGATCAGCGCCGGGATCGGTGCCACCCCGGTGCTCGCGATGCTTCAGGCACTCGCGCAGGAGCGCTCCGATCGAGAGATCTGGTGGCTCCAGGGCGCGCGCAACGGCCGCGAGCACCCGTTCGCCGACGAGGCCAGAGGGCTACTCGCCTCGCTGCCGAACGTGCGGACGCACGTCTACTACAGCCGCCCGGACCCGGATGACCGCAAAGGCCGCGACTTCGACAACGTGGGTCGTCTCAGCGGGGCACTGCTCGCCGAACTGGACCCGCCCGTGGATGCCGAGGCGTACCTGTGTGGGCCCGCACCCTTCATGGACGAGATCAGCGCAGGTATGGCCGCCCTGGGGATCGATGCATCCCACATCCACACCGAACCGTTCGGGCCCGCGGCAAGCGTGACGCCGGGGATCGCAGCGACACCTGCGCGCGCCCCCCACCCACCGGCGGGCCAGCCGGGAGACGGCCCAACGATCGCGTTCGCCCGCAGCGACCTCACGATCCCGTGGAGCAGCGACTACGGCACCCTGCTCGAACTCGCCGAGTCCTGCGACGTGCCCGTCCGCTGGTCGTGCCGCACCGGTGTCTGCCACACCTGCGAGACGACGCTGATCGAGGGGAACGTCGACTACAGCCCCGACCCGGTCGAGCCTCCCGCCGCCGGGAGCGTCTTCATCTGCTGTTCACAGCCCCGCGAGGACATCGTCCTCGATCTGTGATCGACACGGGACCGTCAGCCGTCGGCTCGCACGCTCATCGCGCGCGGTCGGCCACGGTGTGGTCGATGATTGCGGCGGCGACCTCTTCTCGGTCTGCCGGGTCGATCCCGTGGCCGGCGCCGTCGAGTCTCAGCAATTTCGCACCGGGGATCTCCTGAGCGAGCGCCGCTCCGTGCTCGATGGGGAACATCGGGTCCGCGGCGCCGTGGATGACGAGCGTGGGCGCGGTGATCGAGGACAGTGGCGCGGACGGGGACTCGCCCTCGGCGAGCAGATCGTGGTTCCGGCGCGCGGCGAAGTCACGTGCGCGTTCGACGTCGCGGCCTACGAGATCGCGCGTGTACGCCTCATCGAATGAGCGTTCGCTTCCCGAGAGCATCCGGCAGTAGCCGACCAGGTAGGCGACCACCGACTCTCTGTCGGACCAGTCGACCGTGGCGGTCGAGACGAATCGTCGGAACTCATCGGCCGGGCTCGGCAGCTCACGGTCGCCGGGCGCCGCGGGCGTGGTGCTGATCAAGACGAGCGAGCGAACGCGGTCGGGGAACTCGAGCGCGAGCATCTGCGCGAATGCGCCGCCGGCTGAGACGCCGACGAGGTGCGCACTGAGAATGTCGTAGGCGTCGAGGACTCCGGCAGTGTCCGCAGTCAGGTCCGCGCCGGTGTAGCCGGGATGCCCTGGCTCGTAGCTGGTGGACCGGCCTGTGTCTCGGTGGTCGTAGCGGATGACGAAGCGCCCGGCGCCCGACAGCGTCCGGCAGAGACCCTCATCCCACCACAGCATCGACGCACCGACACCTTGCACGAGCAGGATCGGCGGGTCTGCCGGATCGCCGAAGGACTCGGTGCAGAGCTCCACGCCACTGCTCTGGACCATCCGCTCGGTCATATGCCCACCTACGGCCTGGTCGTGGGAGATGACCCTTCGCTCAGTGCGCGGCTTCCTGTGCGCGTCGCGGGAGCTTCCAGCCCGGCCGGACGAAGTGGCAGGTGTAGCCGTTGGGGTAGCGCTCGAGGTAGTCCTGGTGCTCGGGCTCCGCTTCCCAGAACGGTCCGGCGGGTGCCACCTCGGTGACGACCTTGCCCGGCCATAGGCCGGAGGCGTCGACGTCGGCGATCGTGTCTTCCGCGGTGCGGCGCTGCTCGTCGTCGGTGTAGTAGATGGCCGAGCGATAGCTCGCCCCGACGTCATTGCCCTGGCGGTTCTTTGTCGTCGGGTCGTGAATCTGAAAGAAGAACTCGAGCAGGTCCCGATAGGAGATGCGCTCGGGGTCGAATTGGATCTCGATCGCCTCCGCATGCGAGCCGTGGTTGCGATATGTGGCGTTGGGCGTCTCCCCACCGGTGTAGCCGACCCGCGTGCCGGTCACGCCGTCGAGCTTGCGGATCAGATCCTGAACACCCCAAAAGCACCCGCCCGCCAGTATCGCCTTCTCGGTTGCAGCCATCGCTCCGCTCCTCCTCGTCCGGTTTCCGTGGTTGTGTTGGACATATGGTGACGGATCGGCAGACCCGTCTTTTCGAAGAACCGCGACGAGTTCACTCCATGGCGCACTTAGCCATCCATGCCTTCGGCCTTCTGCACCCCATATCGGCAGCCCGATCACCGATCGCCCCGTTCAACTGTCGTCCCAGACAAATACCCTCGTACATCAGCGATCTGGATCTAATCTCGTTTTGAAAGGGCTTCGCATGGCTCACTCCCGCGATGCATTCACGCTCCGCTCGTCAGTGAGGAGTTTCCCGAGCGCTCCGATCGCCGTACGGGCATATGGGTTGTTGTGCGCGCCCTTGAGGAAGACGTAGCCACCCTTGGTGGCCTGGTCGAAGACCGTCAGGACGGGATCGAAGAAGCCGGCGAGAGCACTGCCGTCGGCGCCGAACGCAGCTAGCGCCTCCCCGCTCTCCAGGTGGTCGATGAAGAGTCGTGTCTTGGCTTCGAAGGCGACCTCACCCTCCATGACCCATGGGATCGTGTCCGGGTGTTGGATGCCGACGATGATCTCAACGGGCGTTCTTGCCGCTTTGTTGCCAACCATGAAGCGTTTGTAGTACCGCTGCTTGGCTCGGGGTCAGGCCGTCGCTGTCGATCCCCCAGGTTAGGCTGGCCGACAATGGCGAACTCAGTCGACGCTCGGCTCCTCGACTCATCGGAGACGTGTTGGGGCTGTTGGACTTGCCCGTGCTTCGTGACGGACTTCTGGTCGCGTTGGACCGTGCCGTGCCCAGCGACTGGGTGTCCATCAACGAGATCGGGCCCGAGCCGGCTGACATGCAGTCGGTCATTCGACCATCGGTACCCGAGCGGCTCCATCAGACGTGGGCGCAGTACGGACACGAGAACCCACTCGTGACGCGGTTCGCGGGCACGCGGGACACTCGGCCGTACCGCTTCTCCGACGTGCTGTCACGAGCAGAGCTCCATGCGCTTCCGCTGTACCGGGAGTTCTACGCGCAGCTTGGCGTCGAGTACCAGATCGCCTTCGTGTTGAAGGTCTCACCGCCGCGCTACGTCGGCGTCGCCCTCAGCCGAGGCGCGCGGGACTTCACCGACACGGAGCGGACGCTGCTGGATCGCGCTCGCCCGTACCTGATCGGCATCTACCGCTCCGCGATCGCCCATTCGGCGCTGACTGAGAAGCTCCGAGCGGGTGACGAGGACCCGCACGTCGAGCGGCTCCTGGAGCGCGGACTGACCCCGCGAGAGGCGGAGGTCCTCATTCGCGTCGCCCGCGGCCGCTCCAACCGGGATGTCGCGGAGGAGGTCGGCGTGAGTGAACGCACGGTGGGCAAGCACCTGCAGCGCTGTTATCGCAAGCTGGGGGTCGCCGACCGCTCGGCGGCGGCAGCGATCGTGTGGCGCCGGGCTCAACCGCAGTAGCGCTCCCTGGTCGGCGGTCAGGTTGTCTCGGCGAGCAACGCGGAGGGGGCTGACGGGACGTTCTGATGGGCCGCTCGGTTTCGTGGTCCGACGCGGAGGACGACCACGGCGGTGAGCACGAATGCGCCGCCCGCGAGCTGGATCGGTGCGAGGTGCTCGGCCAGGACGGCGGCCGCGAGCACCACGGTGACCACGGGCTCGAAGGTCGAGAGGATCGACGCGCTCGTCGGTCCGACTCGGCTCAGTCCAGCGAAGAACAGGGTGATCGCTCCGACCGTTGAGACGATGGCGATGCAGGCGAGCCAGCCCCAGCCGGCGAGCGTGACCGCTCCGGGGCGAAGCTGTCCGGTGAGCGCCGACCCGACGGTCAGCGAGACCGCAGCGCCACTGCAGACAAGCGTGGCGAGGACGAGGGCGGGCACCCGGCGCGCGACGCCGTCGCTGATCAGGATGTACGCGCTGTAGGTGAACGCCGCCCCAAGCCCCAGCGCGACGCCGACGCCGCTGACGTTCGAGGCCCCCGCCGTGCCCAGGATGAGCACCAGCCCTGTCGATACGAGTCCGAGTGCCAGCACGCGGCGGCGGTCGAGGCGTTCGCGCCCGAGGGCGACTGCGGCAACGGTCACGATCGCCGGGAACGTGTACAGCACGAGTGACAGCAGCGATGCGTCGAGATGCGTCAGCGCGACGACATAGCACCCCGCCTGAAGCGCGTACCCACACGCACCGAGCCCGACAGCGATCCTCAGGTCCCGTGGTGCGACCGTTCGCATCTCTGACAGCGAGCCCTTGATCAGCACGAGGAGCCAGAGCACGACGGCGGCGATGCCGAATCGCGCAGCCAGCAGCGTGCCCGGGGTCGCGCCGTTGTCGAAGGCGAGCTTTCCGAAGATCCCCATTGCTCCGAACGCCGCGGCGGATATGAGACAGACCACTGCACCACGCGAGAACACGGTCCGGATCATGGCGGCGCAAACAATCAGAAACGATTGTGATTTCTACCGGCTATTCAGTAGCGTTACTACTTGATGCTCGACCTCCGTCGCCTCCGGCTGCTCGATGAACTGCACGCCCGCGGCACGATTGCCGCGGTCGCCGACGCGCTGCAGTACACGCCCTCGGCGGTCTCTCAGCAGCTCGCGATGCTGGAACGCGAGACCGGCGTCACCCTGCTCGAACGAGCCGGACGCGGGGTGCGTCTGACCGACCCCGCGCTCTTGCTCGTCGAGCACGCGAGTCGGCTTCTCGACGCGGCGGCGCGGGCGGAGGCCGAGCTCGCCGACGCCGTCGGATCGGTGACGGGTCGCGGCCGGATCGCCACCTTTCAATCGGGCGCTTTGCGGATCGCGATCCCTGCGATCGCGCGCCTCGCCGTCGACGCCCCACAGCTGCGGTGCGAACTCGTTGCCTCCGAGCCAGAGGACGCGCTGCCGGCCCTTGCGCTCGGTGACGTCGATCTCGTGATCGGCGACGAATGGCAGCACGCGCCGTGGCGGGTGCCGGATGGGCTGGATCGCCACGAACTCCTGATCGACCCCGTTCTCCTCCTGTTGCCCGCCGATCACCCGGCCGCGCAACGGCGCAGTCGGAGAGTCGGCTTGGCCGAGCTCGCCGAGGCAACGTGGATCAGCGGGCCGCGCGGCCTCGGTTGGAACGACATCACTGAGCGGCTCTGCCTCGAAGCCGGGTTCGCCCCGTCGATCCGTCACCGGGCGAACGACGCCGTCGTCGCGGCGGCCTTGGTGGCCAGCGGTAGTGGCGTGGCGCTGCTGCCGCGGCTCGCGCTTCCCGACGGCGACCCGCGCGTCGCCGTGCGCACGGTCGCTGGAACCCGCCCCGCGCGCGCGATCCACGCGGTGACTCGCACCGCCGACGCGAAGCGCCCATCGACGCGAGCCCTCCTGAGCGCCGTGCGCGACGCCGGGACCGAAGCGAAACGGCAACGACGCCGTCAGTAGCGGCTGGCGAGCAGGCCAAACGCTCGGAGCTGTAAGAACGACCCGCCCTCTTTTGGGTTGGCGATCCCAGGGAGCAGTGTCAGGCTGTGGTTGCTGGAAGTGCGCCAGCGCCAGGCAAACAGGATCGTGTTCGGGATGCTCTGACCGGCGCTGGATTTGTTCTGCCAGATGCCCGTGCGGTCAAACGTCTCGCGGCCGTCGATCAGCACCCGGGCGTGCCCGGCCTCGCAGCACAGCGCGCCGAGCGTCCCGAGCAGCGCGATGCCCGATCCGTGAAACCGGATGATCACAGGAATCGGGCTGATCTGACTGCGGATGAGCGTCGCCCCTTCCCAAGCGGGTGTCGCGCGGACGGGTGCGCGGGGCGCGATCGCACCGGCGGCGATCTCAATCGCGAGCCCGCCGTTTGTCTGCCACGCGGTGACCGTCGTCGCGGGCGGCGGGCCGTCGAAGAACCGGCCGAATGAGCCATCTGGCGTACGTGATGAAAGCGCTGCGGCGGCGTTGGCGACCACCCATCCGCGGGCTGCTCGTTGACCGTCCTGCGCGAGCGCGAGCATGCCTTCGATCAGCGGCTCGACGACATCGTTCTCGGCCTGCAGATCGGTGAACACGCCGCGGCTATCTGAGAGGTAGCGCTCAACCGCCGCCGCGGTGCTGCTCGCCTGGTCACGATAGGCGCGCCGGCCCGTGTCGCGGTACAGCGTGACCCCGGACCAGATCATGTCGCCGTTGACCGAGGCAAAGAAACGGTGGGGCAGCTGACGGCAGGCATGGCCGTCATCGAACACGTACACGGTGTACAGCGGCACCCGTGGATCCAAGAAGTACCTTCGCGCAGCGCGATACTCCGCGATCGCTGAGATCAAGTACGAACGCTCGCCCGTGGCCTTGTAGAGCAGCAGCGCGGCCTTCACCGCGTTCGCCGCCGTCTCGAGCGTCTTCAGGCGATTCTCGCCGCCTCCGGGCTGCTGATAGGGAATCGCTGGACAGCCACCGCGGGAGAACACCCGCGTGCGCTGCACATATGCGAACGCATCCCTCGCCTTCTCAAGCGCGACTGGCGCACCCGTCGCCAGATACTCATCGCTGAGCGCGATCGAATCCCATTCGGGCACATCGCTCCACCCACACGAGCGGACCCGGGCACACGGTGCCCGATATCTCGGCGCGCTGTTCGCCAACGCACGGAGCATCGGGACGAGTCGCCGATCATGTCCCAGCGACTCCTGCAACGCGAGTGCGTAGGTCAGCGAGTCATCACCCCAGTCCGAATCGCCGGTCCTGCAACTGGACGCATCGCAGCTTCGCCAACTCCCGCCGGCGGAGTAATAGACGTCAGCCAGCGTGGCGACAGCCTGGCGTCCCGCCTCGGCGAGATTCTCCGCGTGGGAATCGCCTGGCGCCGCACCACACGCGCTCAGCAACAACGCGACGACAACCGCAGCCCAGGGCCTCATCGTGAGCCGATGGCTGAGCCGCGGCAAGCGCGGCCAGCCTCGCGGGTCCTCGCTACACCTTCGCCGGCCTGTGAACTCGAGCCGGCGCAGCGTCACGACTTGGGAGGTTCCTCATCCATCAGCACCTCGTAGATCTCGACCGAGGTCCGTGCGCCGCGTCCCCCAGCTGGTGTGATCTCGTTGAACGCCGCGTCCGTCCGTCGCATGTCGTCCTCGGTCTCACAAAGGATCACGTTTGCGCCGGTACCGCTTTCGCGATCGACCAGCAGCATGATCCGGCGGACCGCATCAGTCACCGTCTCAAACGGGGTGCCATGGCCCCCGCTGCGGATCGTGTCGCGGACGCCGACCGCGAACTCGTCCCAGTCACGGTCTCCACTCTCAAACCGCGCGATTCTGACGTACATGCTGGTCCCTCCGTCTCTCGGTTGCCCTTCGGTCAGCGCGACTGTATGCGAGATGCCGGGTGGAGTTGTCAGACTGATTGACCGACGCGCCCGAAGCTGCTCTGATACGAGATCGTGAACATTGTGAAGAATTGGACGGGGTGGAGGCGAAGGGTCGTCCCGCTGACCCGCGCGGTTGCGGCACTCGGCCTGGCCGGTTTGCTGGCTGCCGCCGTAGCGGGAGCGAGGTCCAGCCAGATCGCCGGACGCGTCACGGGGCTGCCTCCAAGTCCACTGCTGTCCACGGTGCTGGCGCTCAACACGAACGGCGTGATCGCCCAGATCGCTCCGCCGAGTTCCTCCGGCCGGTTTCGATTCTTCGTCGCGCCGGGAACCTATCTCCTCGCAGCCGGTGCGGCGAGTGCGGCGAACGCGGGGGCGCACAAGGCGCATCTCTTCCTGACGATCACGGCGCCGATACGGGTGCGGGCCGGCACGCAGCGCACGGCGGGCATTCATCTGAAACGTGTTCCCTCCATCGCGGCGCGGGCTGCCGCGCGCATCCCACTGGAGGACGCGATCGTCACGGTCGGCAATATTCCGATCCTGGATGACCGCTCCGCGGCGACGCTGGTCGGCGGGAACGTCGGCTTTCACACCGCGACGATGTTGTTCAACCTCTGTTCACGGGTGCGCACGCGCTTCGTCGAAACCTCACCTTCCATCGTGGCCCGGGAGAAGCAGGAGCTCGCGCTGTCGAAAGCGGGCAAGCTGAGCACCCCGTTTGACTATCGCCCGCTCAAGCCAGACTTCGCAATCACCGGCTCGTTGACCGTGGTGCCCGAGACGGCACCCGGTGCGCCGCCCAACACGCAACGGGCGACCTTCGAGCTGACGGCCACCAGCTTGCACGGAGGGGGCGTGGTCACTGACACGAAGTTCGTCGTCCCGCAAACCAAGGTCGATGACCCGCAGGTCCTCCAGAACATCGTCGATGGCGGGGTCGAAAAGTTCGCCGGCGCGGCGTGCGGACGGAGCACGCTGTTCTGAGCAGAACCGCAGCGGTTAGCGGGAACGATCGCTCGAGGGGTCGATCAGGTACTTCGACCCGGTGCTCCGCCGTGCGATGACGGCGAGGACCTCAGGTTGCAGGACGTCGCGCAGTCCGATGGTCTGTGCGTAGCCCGAGGCGAACGTCGTCTTCGCCTCGGCCACGATGCGGGCGCGCATGCGGGCGGCGGGCTCGGCGCCGAGCCGGGCCAGGGCGTTCGTCAGGAGGTATCCGCCAACGCTCCACGACAGTCCGAACCGGCGCTCGATGACGGTGGGGGAGAAGTCGAGCGAGCCGTAGATGTAGACCTGCTTGTGCACTGTGGTCCCGTACGGCGTCCAGGACGTGAGCGGTGGTTGCGCGCGTTCCATCGCGGTGAGGATCTCGCCGGCCAGCGGGCCGCCGCCGATGGCGTCGAAGGCGAGGGTTGCGCCGGTCTCGCGAATCGCCTCGGTGAGCCGCTCGGCGAAGTCCGGCTGCGAGGAATCGACCACGTGGGCCGCGCCGAGATCCCGAAGCAGCTCGGCGTGCTCGGCGCGGCGCACGATGTTGACCAGCCCGATGCCGTCGGCGGCGCAGATCCGCACCAGCATCTGCCCGAGATTTGAGGCGGCGGCGGTGTGGACAAGGGCACTGTGGCCCTCGGCGCGCATCGTCTCGACCATCGACAACGCGGTGAGCGGGTTGATGAACATCGCAGCACCCTCGACCGTGCTGACGTCGTCGGGCAGTTCGACGACCGCCGCCGCGTCGGCCAGTCGATAGTCAGCCCACATCGACCCGCCAAACAGCGCGACGCGACGACCGATCAGCGCGGCGGCCTCCCGCCCCGCGGCAACCACCGTGCCGGCGCCCTCATTACCGACCGGCAGCGGCTTGTCCAGCCGGTCGCGGTACAGCGGGAGCGCCGCGGCCGGAACGCTGCCCACCAGATCCGACCCATCGGAACGCAGCGTGCCAGGGGCGACCGCACCCAGCAGCACTCCGAGGTCCGACGGGTTGATCGGCGACGCTTGAACCGCCACGACAACCTCGCGCTCGCCAGGCTCGGGAACCTCGCCCTCGGCCAATTCCAGCCTGAGCTCGCCGCTGGAGGAGATCGTTGACCGCAGGCTACGACCGTGGGTCGGAGTCGCGTCGGGAGACGTCATAGAGAGCCTTTCAAGTCGGAGGGGGGCAGCCTATCGAGCGGCCCCGGGCGCGTCGTCAACGGATCCGCCTTGAGTGCGGCGTTGGTTCACCCGGGCGGCCTTCATCATCAGGTAGTCCCGCTCCGGGAGGTTGGTTGTGCGGTTCGCCGCCGTCTTGTATTCGGCGAACGCGGCATCGAGCTCGCCCGCCATCTCCAGCAGATGCCCGCGAGTGGCGTGGAGACGATGGTGGCCGGCCAGCGGCTGCTCGAGCGGCTGCAGGAGCGCGAGTGCGGTCTGCGGACCCTCGAACATGGCGACGGCGATCGCGCCGTTGAGCGAGACCATCGGGTTTGAGGTCATCTGTTCGAGCACGGCATACAGCCCGGCGATCCGCCGCCAGTCGGTGTCCTGCGCCCGCGCGGCGGTGTCGTGCAGGGCAGCGATCTGAGCCTGGATGAGGTACTCGCCTGCGGTCCCCCGGCTCGATGCCACCCGCGTCAACTCGGCCCCCTCAGCGATGAGATCGCGGTCCCAGAGCGATCGATCCTGCTCGTCGAGCGGGACGAGTTCGCCGCCGGCGGTCGTGCGGGCCGCGCGGCGGGCCTCGGTCAACAGCATCAGCGCGAGCAGGCCCGCAACCTCCGGATCGGTAGCGAGCGCGCGGTGGGCGATTCGAGCGAGCCGGATCGCCTCCTGGGAGAGATCGGCGCGCGCCAGCTTCGGCCCGCCGGTCGTCAAGTAGCCCTCGTTGAAGATCAGGTAGAGGATGCGCAGGACCGAGCGCAGCCGTGCCGCCCATTCCTCGCCGGTCGGCATCCGGAACGCGATCCCGGAGGCTTTGATCGTCCGCTTGGCGCGACTGATCCGCTGCGCCATCGTGGCCTCGGGGACGAGGAACGCGGCCGCTATGTCCGCCGTGGCGAGGCCGGCGACCGCCCGCAGCGTGAGCGCGATCGCCGACGCCGGCGTCAGCTCGGGATGGCAGGACAGGAACATCAACGCGAGCGTGTCGTCGTGTTTGGGCGGCGAGGGCGGGTCGCGGGGCTCCCGCGCGGCGGCGGTCGCCTCGCGGTCCCGCCGCGAGGAGTCGCTGCGGGCTCGATCGATGATCCGCAACGACGCGACGTGGATCAACCAGCCGACGGGGTTCTCGGGCGTGCCTTGACGTGGCCACTGCTGGGTCGCCGCGAGCATCGCCTCCTGGGTCGCGTCCTCGGCGTCGGCAAAGTCGCCGAATCGCCGAGCGACGGCGGCGAGGACCCGCGGCGCGGAGTCGCGCAGCAGGTCCTCGATGTCTCGCGTTCGGCTCACTGCTCCGGCATCGGGGCGCCCATCACTTCGCGCACCTCGATCACAGTCTTCGTCGGCTTGCCGCCCGGTCCGGGCGCCGCCGAAGCCTCCGCCGCAATCTCGATCGCCCGCTCGAGCGACTCGACGTCGATCATCCGGTAGCCCGCGAGCAGCTCCTTGCCCTCCGGGAACGGTCCGTCGGTGACCACCGGCGCCCCGACCCCGTCGGACACGACGAACTTCGCCTGCTCGGGCGCGGTCAGCGCCTGCGCCTCGACGAGCTCGCCGGTCTCGGTGAGCCGCCGATTCATCTGGCGTTGGAACTCGATGTGCGCCGAGGCGTCCTCCGGCGCCCAGGCGCCGATGAACTCGGTCGCGTTCTCCGACGGTGCGTAGTCCTGCAGCAGCATGAATTTCATTGTGTTTCTCCGGCTCGGCGTTGCGCCGCTTCGAGAAGCGGCCGTTCACTCAGGTGTCGGAGCCGGCCACAGATTCTCGACATCGCGCGCCCGAGCCGAGTCGAATCGGGCACAGGGGCCACGAGCCGTCAAACGCTGCGACGCGCTGACGGGACGACGTGGCTCAAGGAGTGCTGCCGGCCAGCGAGCCCACGTCGGTGACCTGGCTTGCGGGCGGCAGAGGCGGTGCCGGCTGCGGGCCATACTCGGGGATCTCGAGCGTCATCTCGATCGTCGCCCGATTGCCGCTCGAGCTCAAGCCGTACGACATCCTCATCCGCCGCACGAGGTTCTGATTGTCGATCCAGACCTCCACAGGGAGCGTGGTCTTCCCGAGCATTTTCGCGAGTGTGCCGACGCTCTGACGCACAGCAGCGCGTGAGGCCTCAGGCAGCGCGCTGGGGACCTTGCCCAGCTCGATCGTCGCGCTGTAGTGAGTCGTGGCGATACCGCCGACCTGCTCCTTGCCCAGCTGGGAGATGTCGCCCGACACGGCGCGCAGGTACTGCAGCATCTGACTTGGATCGCTTGCCGCCGGGTTGTTCGCGAGAGACGCCAGACCTGGTACGCCGGCCGCCGTGGCCGCCTTCGCGACGTCGATCTTCAGCCACGGCTTGCCGGCGGCGCCGGGGAGGTTCCGCGCGAGCGCAGCGGGGAGTTTCATGTAGATCACCGGCCACTTGAGGATCTCCTGGATCCGGAGCGTGCTGCCTCCGAGCGCCTGGGTCACCTGCGGGTTCTTGCCGAGGTCCATCGTCAGCGAGAGGGCTCCGGCCTTATCGCGGACGTCGAATGTTCCGTTGCCGGTGGTCGTCAGGCCGGCGGGCAGTCCCGGCGAGTTGATCCGCATGTTCATTGTCATGCGGTAGCCCGACACACTTGTGGAGCGCAGCGCAGCGAGGGTGACGCGATCCGACGTGTTGCTGCTCGAGCTGCTCGAGGCGCAGCCGGAGGCCACGAGCACCGATCCCACGCTCGCCAGGGCCGCGAGAATCGCGGCCGAGCGCCGTGAAGCTGGGCTGGTCAGTACCCGCTTGATCATCGCCGTTCGAAACCTAGCGCGATGTCCCTGGCCGCGCTCCGAGTCATTTGTCACGATCGGACCGCTCGGTCAGGTCGTGAACCTGCCGGCGAGCGGCTCGGTTACCCGGGCCGCTCGCCACGTGGCTGGGCCCGGTTAGTTCGGGCAACCACCCCAGAACTGCGTGATCTGGGTCTGCTCGGCTTGTGCGGCGGTCGCCTCTCCATCCGCCGGTTTCGTTGCATCATCGAGGCCGGACGTGGGGTTCGTCCCGGTGATGTCCGCCGGACCACACGCATGCTGGCCCTGGATGGTGTAGTTCGAATGAGTGATGCAATGTCCGGCCGTACAGTAGTTGTGCCACTGGGCCTGCGAGGCGGCAGGCGCGATCCCCGCAGCGGCGAGACCTGCTGACGTCACGAGGGCGAGGAGTGCGGCGCGGGTCTTGGCGATGTACATCGTGTTGCCTCCGTCTGGCGAGTGGTGTTGTCGCCAGTCTCCGTCAGGTCAGAGGCGCCGACTAGCCACCCTAGGGAGGTGGATTGCGACACCTGTCGGGTGACGGAGAGCGCAAATGCACTACGCATCCGCGGTGATGGGTTTGTTCCGCCGGGCGTTTAGTGAAGCGTCGTGAGCTCTTCGATGTGGTAGCGGGTGCGGAGCTCGGCGAGCCGAGTGAGGTCGGGCGAACCACGGCCGGCTTCGAGGATCTCCATCAGTTCATCGAAGTAGTTCTCGTGTCCCCCTGGAACTGAAGACTGGAACAGGACCTTGGCCGGGCGGCCGGCCGGGTTGCTGAACGCGTGCGGGATTCCCTGCGGCCCCTCGCTCCGAGGACGACACGGGACACCGTTGGCTGCGCCGCCGACTCGTCGCGCTGGCGCAGGAGCTCGCAGGAGACCAGCGGGCACTCAGCCGATCAGCGGCAGCGCGCGCGCCTCGTCGAGCGCGCGCAGCGCGTCCTGCATCCGTCCCGTGACGAGGTCGTAGCCCACATCGGGATCGCCGCCGGCGCCGCCGAGTTCCTTGCGCAGGTCGATCGGTGCGAGCACCTCGATCGAGATCTTGGCCGGCAGCGGAAGGCGCGGCGGAAGGTCGAGCACGGTGACGCCCCACGGCGGCGCGATCTGGACCGGCGCGACGTCGATCCGCAGCAGCTTGTGGAGGTGCAGCAGCCGCGCGATGTGCTCGCCCCGGCCGAGGAACAGCGCCGTCTCCTGGCCGCCGATCGATACGACTGGGACGATTCGTACACCGTGCTCGAGCGCGAGCCGCACGAACCCGGTCCGGTGGGCGAAATCAATCTCGGCGGAGTGCCAACTGGCGCGGTACGTCTCGTGGTCACCGCCCGGATAGACGAGCAGCGCGGCGCCGCGCGCGAGTGCGCGCTGCATGTTCTCCGGCGAGGCCGGCACCGTCCCGTACGGCGTGAGCATGGCCCGGATGCCAGGCACTTTGAACACGAGGTCGTGCGCGAGCTGGAAGAACTCGCGGTCGGGGCCGAAATGGTCGGAGAACGCCTGCGCGAAGACGAACGTATCGGCGATCAGCGTTCCGCCCGAGTGGTTGCCGACGAGCAACACGGGCCCGCGTGCCGGGATGTTCTCCAACCCGTGCACGTCGGCGCGGAACCAGATGTCCGACATAACGCGCAGCGCCGGCAGCGTCCGCGCGATGTACTCAGGGTCACGCAACTCGAAAGGGTCCGCGGCCGGCTGCCCGTGCGCGAGATGGCGCGGGTCCGCGGCATGGGCGATGTCGGCCGATACGGCGCGGAGCATCCGCGCTTCCGCGGACACGGCGTCGAGCACCCGGCGGCCACCGCGATCGCGCGCGACCACCGAGAGTGCGCGACGCTGCGCGTGACGGTCCGTGGTCGTGGGCATAGAACGTCTCCTTGATCGGCCTTTGACCATACGGGCGCGGCCGGCTGCGCGCATCGTTACGAAGTACGGAGCGGGCGTCAGTACAGCATCAGCCGCTTGCCGAGATCGTCGTCCGGACAAAGGTCACACCGGCACCGGCGCCCACCGATATACGGTCGCGGTGTTGAACGGGCGGCGGCGGAGTCGCCATCGCCCTTCGCATCGGCTGGAGTTGGTCGGAGCTTTCGAGGGGGACATATGGCGGGTCAGAACGGCTCAGCCGCGCGCAGCGAGGAGTCAGACGTGGATGGCCAATGTCGACCTGTGAAGGGATGGCGGGTCACCAACGAGACGATGCGCAACGTTGAGATTCAAGGGCGAGACCAGACCAGGATGTGCCTGCGACCGTTGGACCCGAGGTGCGTCGACGCCGGTGAGCTCAACCGATTTGCACTCGAGGCGTGGTCGGATGTGATCGTTGTGGAGGAAATGCCAGCGGACCGTCCGCGCCCAGGGTTGCCGTATCTCGCGTGGGGAACCCTCCTCTGCGTTGTTCTCCTTGCCGGGTCGGGTGCACTGGTGCTGACCGGGGGCGTGTCGTGGCTGGTGTTCGTCGGGGTCGCGGCTGCTGGTGCGCTGGCTCTTGTGACGGCTCTGGTGATCCCGCCCATGGTGTCGCTTTGGCGCAAGCATCGAAGTGACGGCGACGATCCGATCGATCGTACGTTTGGCGGCGAAGTCATCGGCTGGTTCCGCAGCGAGGGCGGGCAGTTCGCCTACCTCCTCCTCACTGCTGTGATCGCCGTCGTGTTGCCCGCCGCGGCGATCTTCTTCGCGGCCGACGGGCTCCACCTGATTCACCTCCTCACGACTCACGGCATCAGCAACGAACAGGATGTTGTCGTCACTGTCATCGGACGAGTGATGCAGGTCTTCTTCGTGGCCACGGCCTCGATCCTTCCCGCGCTTCTCTACTTCCTGTTTGATCGAGAGCATCTGAACACGCTTCGAAAGCGCTTTTACCGCCAGATCTTGAGGTTTGACCCTACGGTCCGCACGAGGAGTGACGTCATCGCGAAGTACGGCAGCCAGATGAACGAGGCGTACGGGCGCGACTCCTCCGGCAAGATCCTGCCAGGACGCCGCTCACCGCTTCTGCTGGCCACGCTTGCGATTTCGCTCGGCTGGACGTTCACGTTGTTGCACGGAGATGTGCTCGTCATTCATGAGCGCGGCATTGCGAGCCTGTTCGAACCGCGGCAGACAGCCGTCTCCTATGGGTTCATGGGCGCCTATTTCTATGGCATCAACGCGATCCTGCGCGGCTACGTGCGCCGGGATCTTCGGCCCAAGACGTACAGCACGCTCACGGTGCGCATCTTCATCGTGGTCGTGCTCGCATGGGTTCTCGAGGTCATATGGCAGAACTCGACGCTCTATCTCACCGCGTTCCTCGCCGGAATCGTTCCGGAGACGGCACTGCTCCTGATTCGCGAGAGCGTTCGCACGAGCGTTCCGAGCCGGGTCTCGCTGATCGAGGAGGAACCGGATGCGCTCACAAAGCTGGAGGGCATCGACTTGTACGACCGCGCCCGGCTCTTCGACGAGGGCGTCACGAATGTCGAGAATCTCGCTCATCACGATGTGGTCGAACTGATGCTTCAGACGCGGATTCCCGTGCCGAGACTCGTCGACTGGCTCGACCAGGCGATCCTGTACCTCCACGCCGGGCCCCGAGCCGCAGATGCGCTCCCGGCGCTGCGCAGGTACGGGATCCGGACGGCGACCGATTTGGACGAGACGTTCCGGCAAGCTGCGAAACGCGGGAACGTCGATAGCGTCGAAGGCATGCTCGGCCGCGTACCGAACGGCGGCCCCGGACGCCTACGCGTCATCCACGACGCGTTGGACGATGAAGAGTGGATCGTGAACGTCCGTCAATGGCGGAGACTCGATCCGGCGCTGTTGAAACCGCTTCGGCTCCGCGTGGGCGGCGCGGGCGCCCCGGCTCAGGAGTCCACCGACGGAGCCACACACAAACCGCGGGAGCCCTCGCCGGTGACAGGCGCCAACAACGCGGACGCATCGCACGAGTCGGCCGAGCCTCGGGCGCCGCTGGTGGGCGCCAGGACCAGGAATCCCAACGGTCGAGCAAAGCTGCCGCGTGAGCGGACGAGGCAGACGTCTCGCTCCGCGTCCTAACCACGCCGGCATTCCGATCGGCGGGCTCCGATCGCTACGACCGGAGCCACGTCGCGGCGCCGTGATGCCAGAATTGCGACCGTGAAATGCACGTTGCTGGTCGCGTCGGTCTGCGGACTCGCAGTGACGGCGAGTCCGGCCGTGATGGCGAGTCCGGCACGTCTGGAGCGACCCTCGCTCGCACGGGCGGCGGCTGCCCGGCTGGATGTCCGGATCGACTTTGATCCGGTGTTCGACCGAGTGCTCTATTCGCACCCGGCGGCGCTCGTCCGGGGCGTCGCGCGCGATGGCGCCAACGGCGTGAACGTCGCGTGGGAGCGCGGACATGGTCCCGGCCTGTACATCGAGGAGCAGCGGCACGGTGAGGAGGCCATCATCGCCGGGATCACGCGTCACAGCCCAAACCTGTGGAGGCTCGGCGCGCGCGAGTTTGCCTGGGGCTTCGCCCGCCAGGGGCGGGGAGGGAACTTCCCCGGCACGCACGATGCGTTCCACTCGACGTCGTTCTTCGTCGAGGGCACCGCGCACCTGATCTTGCTCCTTCGCGGGGCCGCAGCCGATGGGGTGACGGTGCCGCGGTCCCTCCTGCACGAGGTCAATTCGTTCTTGCCGCGGTTGCACAGGGCGGCGAGGTGGATGGCACGGGCAGGCGTGTGGCGTGCGGGACTGGCGGGCGACTCGCCGTACACCCATCGCCGGTTTCTCGTCGCATCGGCGCTGGGCCTGACGGGGGTGCTGACGGGCGACCGGCAGCTGGCCGGCCGCGCTCGG
Organism: uncultured Solirubrobacterales bacterium; assembly: GCA_963850335.1. Lineage (GTDB taxonomy): Bacteria > Actinomycetota > Thermoleophilia > Solirubrobacterales > Solirubrobacteraceae > Palsa-465. The sequence goes on from CAWKKY010000014.1 coordinate 64,383, forward strand.
GAGGCGCTCGTGCTGGGGCTGAGGGGCCAACGTCACGACGGGGTCTTTCCGGAGCTGGGCGGGCATGATTCCTCCTACCAGGCCCGCGGGATCGTCTACGCCGAGCACTACCTGGCGTGGGTACCGCACCCGCCCCGATCGCTGGGGTCAGCGATCGCTCGCGGGTTGGCATGGGAGCGGACCAGGATCCTGCCGCGGGGCAAGGTGAGCACCGCCGGCAACACGCGTGCGAACGGCGTCATGCGGGACCACAATGGCGCTAAGCACGTCGTCTACCCGATGGTCGCCAATGCATTGGCTTGGTGGGGACTCGCCCACGACAGACCGGCCGACGTCAGGCTCGCGGCGCGAGTCTCGGCGTGGGGTCACGCTCACCCGGCCGACGTCGGCATCTAAGGCGTCCGGTTGCCTGATGCCGCGCGTCGCTGGCTTCTGGGATGTCTGGTGGCGTCGTGTGCGTGCGTGGGGGTGACGGGATGCGCCTTGGGCGGGGCCGCGCGGGTCAGCCGCATGGCGGTTCCGGTGCCGACGGTGGCAGGTCCGATTCCTTCGACGCCGTCGGAGTTCCCGTTTATTGCCGACGGGTTCGGCCCCGAGCCGCCGGTGCCTTCTGGGTACGAGGAGAACGAATACTTCGTTTCGGGGCGGGCGAATCTATGGGAGTACGGCGCCACCGGGGTTCGGGTGATCGCTCCGTGTCCGGCGAGTGCCGGCCCGCTGGGCTGTCGGAATCTCCCGTTTTCGACGCGGATGCTCGTGAAGCGCCCGGTCGATCCACGTCGGTTTAGCGGCACGGTGATCATCGAGCCGTTCAATCCGTCGTCCGGGTATGACATCGCGAACGTCTGGGACCGCTCCTGGCCGTATTTCGTTCGTCAGGGCGATGTGTTCGTTGGGTGGACGTCGCGGTATGCGTCGATCCTTGCGCTCAAGCAGTTCGAGCCGGGGCGCTATGCGCGCTTGAGGTGGGCTAACAACAGCGCCGTCGATGATGGGATGACGTTCGACATCGCGGCGCAGATCGGAGCGCTGTTCAAGCTCAACGGGCCCGGGAGCCCGCTGCATCGCCTGAAGGTGCGCCGCGTCTTCGAGGCTGGGTTCTCACAGGACGGCGGATTCACGTTCACGCAGGCTGATGTATTCAACGCCATCGACCGTCTGCCGAACGGCGGCCCGGTGTACGACGGTTACGTCCCGGGAGGCACCGTGGGCCCAGGCGATATCAATTTCGGGCTGACACCCGCGGGGTCGCTTGCACCGGGCGATCCGCGGAACCTCATGCAGCCGCGCGACTCGCCCGTCATCCAGATCAACACCGAGACAGAAGAGGTTCTCCTTGGCGTCCCGACGGCGTTGGTCTACCGCCGGCCCGACAGCAATGCCCGCAACGATCGATACCGGCTGTGGGAGGTGCCGGGCGCGAGCCACATCTCGAACGATCTCGGCAGCTCGCCGATCACCGAGGAGCGCGACCTTGCGGAAATCGAGCGGATCCCGTTGAACGCACTGCCTCCCACCGGTTGCGCGCACCAGCAGTACCAGCCCGGTCCTTGGATCGGCGTGAGTGGCGCTTCCGACCCGAACCCGTACCCGTTCGGATTCATCGCCGATGCCGCGTTCGCCGACCTGACGAAATGGCTCGATGACGGCACCCCGCCGCCGCACGCGGCCAGGATTCAGGTGACCGATGCGCAGGTCGGCACGGTCGCCCGGGACCGTTTCGGCAACGCGCTCGGCGGGCTCCGCACCCCATTCGTGGACGTTCCCACCGCGACGTTCTCCGCCACCGACGGCAGCACGAACGACACCCCGTTGTCCGGATTGTGTCCGCTGATGGGGTTCAGCATCCCGTTCAGTCACACGAGGCTGCACGCGCTGTATCGGAGCCACGCCGCATACGTTGCGGGGGTCACCCACGAGGCCAGCGAACTCGTCCAGAAAGGCTTCTGGGTTGCCGCCGATGCAGCACAGGCTGTGCGGCAGGCCGCCGCGTCCGATGTCCCGTAGTCGAACGCGCCGCGGGTCTCGTCGCGACCGGTGACGACCGCTGCCGCGCCCTTCTCGGCCATCGAGATTGCGACGGCGATACCGATCCCGGAGGTGCCACCGGTGATCTGCGCCTTCCTGTCTTGCAGATCCATAGTCGACATCCCTTTGAGTGTTGGAACAAGCAAGCCAGTCCTGGTCACGCCGACTGTACTACAGACTGGCTCGTAGAATCCAATACTGGGGCGGTCTGTCAGTACTGTGTTTCTTCCCAGAGGACAGCCTCGACGGTCTGATCGCCGACTCCGCGCTCGCCTTCGGGTACGGCCAAGTGCACCACGACCGTGGTCACCGGGACACAGGCCCACCCAGAACCTCGATCACCCGCCCGCGCGGCCGCCTTCGCTGATTTACCTCTCGGCCGTGCTGGTGCGCACCGCGCACCGCCTGACGTCGGTCCGTCGGCTCAGCGGTTGAGCGAAGTGCTCGTGGTGCTGCTGAGCGTGGCGATGTGCGCGACCATCGCGTCGAGCGCGGCCGCGAGCGGTTCGGGGTCGCGCCGGACCTGAGTGAGCAGGAGGCCGCCCTGAAGCGCGGCAAGCGTGGCCAGCGCGAGCTGGCGCGGATCGGCCTCCGGCCTGAGTCGGCCAAGCGCGTGCATCCGCAGAAAACCAGCCATGATGCTGGCCTCCCAACGTTTGAAGGACGCCGCCACCACTCCCCTGGCTTCGGGCTCCGTCTCGGCGAGCGCCGAACCGAGCGACCCGACCGGACAACCGCCGCGCCCGTCCGTGTCACGGGCGTGATCGACGACGAAATCGCGCCACTCCCGTAGGCCGTCGAGGGTGCTGAGGTCAAACTGCTCCTGCGTGCGGATGGCCCTGTCGGCCTGGCGCTCGATGACAGCGCGGACCAGCGCCGGCTTGTCCTCGAAGTAGTGGTAGAGCTGCGAGCTGCTCACGCGTGCACCGTCGCGCACTTCCTCGACCGTCGTGCCGGCAACGCCCTGCTGAAAGATCAGCGCCGCCGCAGCGTCGACGATCCGCGCGCGCGTCGCCTCACCCTTGCGCGTCAACCGCGGCCGATCAGAACTCATTGAAGACATCGGCAGAAGTATAGCGATTAGAATGGCCTTGATATTCCAATTTTGGTCTGGCATAGTGGATCATCGAATCCAGTCGAGCAAAGAACCCCGGGGCTGCTAGCGCCGGGAAAGCAGCAAAGCCGCTGTTGCAGGGCCAGGCCGAGCAGGGTGTAGCCGCCATATCTGCCCGGCGGCCTGAGCACACCATTCAGCGAACCCTGGCTGGACCTTCAAACGTGAGAGGAACTCGATGAGCACAACCCCGGAACAGACCGTATTGATCACGGGCGCGAACGCCGGAATCGGCAAGGAGGTGGCCCGGCAACTGGCGTCACGTCCGGAGATCGCCCGCATCTACCTGGCGTGCCGGAACCGAGACAGGGCGACAACGGCGAAGGCCGAGCTCGAAGCGGCGACCGGCCGGCGCATCTTCGACATCGTTGTCATGGACGTCGCCAATCTGGATTCGGTCCGCGCCGGCCTGGCCGGCATCAGCGGATCCGTCGACGCGCTGGTCATGAACGCCGGCGTCATTGGCCCGAAGACGATGGACTTGACCGTTGACGGGGTCACCACCGTGTTCGCGACGAACGTCCTTGGCCACGTCGTCCTCCTCGAAGGGCTCCTGGCCGAGGATCGACTTGGCGAGGTTGCGGTCCTCGCCGGAAGTGAGGCAGTCCGCGGAGTTCCGAAGTTGCGGATGAAAGGGCCATCCTTCGACTCAACCTCTGCCGATGAGCTCGCCACCGTCATCGACGGCAGCTACTTCGCCGGCAAAAAAGCTGACTTCAACCTAGCGTTCGCGCAGGCCAAGTACATCGGGGCCCTCTGGATGGCCTACCTGGCTCGCCAACACCCCGACCGCCGCTTCGTCACCGTGAGCCCCGGGAACACCACCGGCACCGGCGCCCCCAACGGCCTTCCGCTACCGATGCAGGTAGCCGCCAAGTACGTCATGCCCGCCCTAGGTCTCGCCCACAAACTCGACGTGGGAGCGAAGCGGCTCGTCGACGGCGTCACCGACCCGACTCTGTCCAGCGGCACGTTTTACGCCAGCGCGGCCAACACGCTGAAAGGTCCCTTGTTCAACCAAGCCGACTTCTTGCCCGATCTGGCCAACCCATCATTTCAGGACAACGCCAACGAAGCCATCCACCGCTTCATCACCCAAAGGACAGTCGCGAACACCTGACCGACTGGTTCCGCAGACACAGATGAAAACTACTCACCGCTGAGGTCACCACGCCTCCCATACGGTTCGCGTGGTACCGCCTTCGGCGGTCAAGGGAGAACTGATATGGCGCCGTTCCCTGCCCCCGAAACGGGCATCCTGCTCACCCACTTCGTCGTGTCGGAGGACATCGCTCGCTCGCGAGACTTCTACGCACATCTCCTCGGCGGTGAAGTCGTCTCCGAAAGCCCCGCGGTCGTCGCGCTCGCGAACAGCTGGATCATCATCAACTCGGGCGGTGGCCCGACCGACGACAAGCCAGCTGTGACGCTGACTGCACCCGATCCCGACACGACAAGCAGCTTCCTGAACATCCGAGTCGCCAACATCCAGGAGGTCTATGAGGACTGGAGCGCCAAGGGAGCCCAGTTCTTGACCCCGCCCGTCGACCACGGCGTCGAGCTGCGTTGCTATCTGCACGATCCCGATGGCCACCTGATCGAGGTCGGCCAGTCGAACCGTGACTTCCTGAAGGAGCGTGGCTTGCTCGAGTCAGCGCAAGCCCAGGTCGCAAATGGCTAGACGGCGTACCAGTAGCGGCATATCCAACATCCGGTCGCCGACATGCTGCTCGCGAGAAGATCGAGGCCATCTCAGCCTCCCAGGGCGGTGTTGACGACTGCCTGCGCCTGTTCGAGGATCCGCTCGAGGTGTTGCTCGCCCTTGAAGCTCTCGGCGTAGAGCTTGTACACATTCTCGGTCCCTGAGGGTCGCGCCGCGAACCAGCCGTTGTCGGTCACGACCTTCACGCCGCCGAGCGGAGCACCCGACGGTGCCGCGGTCAGCACGTCCGTGATCGGCTCTCCGGCGAGGTCGTTGGCGGTGAGGTCATCCGGTGAGAGGCCGCCGAGGAGGCGTTTCTGCTCGGGCGTCGCAGGGGCGTCGACGCGACGGTAAACCGGAGCGCCGTAGCGCTCGGTCAACTCGGCGTAGAGCCGCGCTGGGTCCTTGCCGGTGCGGGCTGTCATCTCGGCCGCGAGCAGGCACATGATCAGCCCGTCCTTGTCCGTGCTCCACGGGCCGCCGTTACGGCGCAGGAAGCTCGCGCCGGCGCTCTCCTCGCCCCCGAACGCCAGCGTCCCGTCGAGCAAGCCGGGGACGAACCAGCTTAAAGCCGACCGGGACCTCCTCGAGCCGGCGCCCGAGCCCGGCGACGACGCGGTCGATGATGCTGCTCGACACCATCGTCTTGCCGACGCCGGCGCTGTCCGGCCACGCGTGGCGGGCGCCGCCGAGTAGATAGGCGATCGACGCCGCGAGGAAGTGGTTGGGATTCAGCAGCCCCTGCTCGCGGGTAACGATCCCGTGGCGGTCGGCGTCGGGATCGTTGGCGAACGCCACGTCGAACCTGTCCTTGAGCGAGATCAGCCCCGCCATCGCGTCGGGTGAGGAGCAGTCCATCCGGATCTTGCCGTCGTGGTCGAGCGGCATGAACGAAAACGTCGGGTCGATGCGGTCGTTGACGACCTCGAGATCGAGCCGGTAACGGTCAGCGACCATCTCCCAGTAGGCAAGGCTCGCACCGCCCAGCGGATCGACCCCGAGCCGGATACCGGCGCCCGCGATCTCCTCGAAGTCGATCACCGCGGCCAGGTCCCCGACGTAGGCAGCGCGGAAGTCGTGGCGGCGCGCGCGCTTGATCGCCTGCTCGAGTGGCAGGCGCTCGACCCCGCGCAGCCCCGCCCGTAGCAGCTCGTTCGCCGCGTCCTGGATCTCCCGCGTGACGTCGGTGTCGGCAGGGCCGCCGTGCGGAGGGTTGTACTTAAAGCCGCCGTCCTCGGGCGGGTTGTGCGACGGCGTGATCACGATCCCGTCAGCCTGCGCCCCGCCACGCGCGTTGTGGGTCAGGATCGCGTGCGAGATCGCCGGCGTCGGCGTATAGCCGTCCTCGGAATCGACCGCGACCTCGACGCCGTTCGCGACGAGCACCTCGACCGCGGTGCCGAATGACGGCGCTGACAGCGCGTGCGTGTCGCGCCCCAGGAACAGAGGACCAGTGATCCCCCGCGCAGTCCTGTAGCGTGCGATCGCCTCCGAGATCGCGACGATGTGAGACTCAGTGAACGTCCCCGCCAGCGAGGTGCCCCGGTGTCCCGACGTTCCGAACGACACCGCCTGCGCCGGGTCCGATGGATCCGGACGCTCCTCGTAGTAGGCCCTGACCAGCCGATCCACATTGATGAGCATGTCTGGGGTAGGCCGCCTCACCGCAGGCCCCGCACCACGCCCGTTCATACGGCTAACCCGCACTCGACCATGCCCCCGTGATCGGCCGCCGGCGCCGCGAACGCGCCCGTGATCAGGCGAAGGATGTTGCACAGCTCGACCATGGTCTCCGATCGCACCATATCCGCCCCAACGGTCCGGGCCAAGAGCCAGGCATCGGCTGACCTACCGTTGGACTGCGCCTATAGCGGCCGCCACGGGCTCATCTCTCCCTCCGCGTGCACACTGCTGGGCCGTGGACGCGGTCCCATTGTTGGATCCGCGGTCTGAGCTCAGGCCGCGTAGCTGGTGCGCCGGAAGCTTTCGCGCGACTCGATACCGGCAAACCACGAGCCCAACGCGCTCAGGCCTTCGAGCAGTTGCGGCGCCTTCTCGCGGCAGTTGGAGATCTGCGGCGCGAGGTACAGGTCAGCGAGTGTGAGCCTCTCGCCGACGAGAAATTCGCCGTCGGCGGCCATCGGCTCGATCCGCTCGAGCACCGTTCGCGCCGTCCCGAGCTCCTGATCGGTTGGCTCGCGGTCGCGGGGGATCCCGCGGACGACATCACGAAAGACATAGTCGCCGCAGATACTCATCCACGTGCGCATGCGAGCGCGCGCGGCCGCGTCAGCTGGCTGGAGCGCCGGTCCCGGCAGCGTCTCGTCGAGATAGCCCATCACCGCCAGGCCCTCGGGGATCAGCAGTCCGTCGGCCTCGAGCACCGGCATCCGGCCGAACGGATGCATCGCAAAATGCTCAGCGCTGCCGCGGGCGACCGGCACCAGCTCATACTCGGCACCCTTCTCCAAGCAGGTCATGCACGCCGTGCGAGTCCAGGTCGAAATGAGATAGCCGTGGATACGGACCACGCGGCACATCATCCATCATCAACCATCCGCGTGGATGCCTCCGGCCGCAGGAATCTGGTGCGCTACGTCGGGAGTTGTCGACGGTGCCGCCTGTTCTCGTGGGAGGGGACGAGATCGCGTCGGTGTCCTGGTTGTCTCGTTGTGTTCAGGTTGAGGTGTGCGGATCTCACTTGTGATCCCGCCCGCGGTGTTTCTCGTTACGGAGCAGGTAGTCCGACGACGATGTGCTGGAAGTCGGTGTCGATCGCGCGGCCGACGGAGTCTCGCGTCGTGGAGGGCAGTCAGCCACAGGTCACGGTCCGGAGACCGCGCGCACTGACCCCGCGGTCGCGGTTCATCGCCGCAGCTGCAACAGGGCGTTGTATCTCCGACATGCCGAGGACCATGGCTGGCTGGACGAGGGCATGGACTCCGCGATTCCGGGCGTCGCGTTCCGATCGACCGCTTGTTAGTATTTCGACCGGGCGCACGAGCGCGGGGGGCTTGACACACGGCAGCCAGGTGCAGGCCAGCTACGCAGGCGACGCGCGCTTCGCAGCTGCTCGGTCGACGGTTCACAAGCAGACGGTGCACTCGAGCGTCGCGCTGGCCGTCGTTGAGCGACTCGGTGGCGACCGGCGGAACCTCTCGCCGAATGCGTCCATGAGCTCGGAGATCGCCAGGGGCGGGCGAACCGTCAAGCTGGATTGGCGAGCGGGGCGCTGTCCACACGCGCATGGGGGCGAGGCTCGAGTCCGGCGCGTCCTCCGCCGGGGATGTTGACGTGTGTGCTGCCGGCCCGGTCTCATCGATCGGTGAGCTGGGCCATCATCGCGTCACGATGATCCCTGTGGTGTGATTGTGGTCGCGGCCGGGAGTCGGGGACGGTAGGTTTCTCGGCATGAGGGACCTTCGTGGGACCTTACGTGCGGTTGCGTTGTTGGGCGTCGTCGCCGGCGCGGTGGCATTTGCCCCGGATGCGGAGGCGACCACTTTCTGCGTGAGCGATCCGGGATGCGTGTCCGCGGGCGGTACGTCCGAGCCCGATCTCCCGTCAGCGTTCACGGCCGCGAGCAACGACGCGACTCCGCCTTCGACCGTGAAGGTCGGTCCCGGGACCTACGGAATCGGCTCGCTGGTTTTCAATAAGCCCAATCAGCTGACGGTCATCGGCGCCGGGCGCGGCCAGACCGTCTTGACAACGAGCGGGGGCGGGCTCGCTCTGGCGGGGAACTCACACGATCTCATCACGTCGCTCTCGCTGCGTGGGACAGGTTTTGGCGCATCGCAGCTTCTCAGCTTGGGAGGCGGCACGGCCGACGGCGTCGACGTCAACCTCGATGCTCCGGGCACGGCCGGCGTCGCGCTGTTTGGCAGCGGCACGGTGAAGCACAGCTCGGTCACCGTCACCGGGGACGCCGATGCCACCGCGCTCGAGTTCGAGACTGGCCCCTCGATCGTGCAGGACACCACGCTCACCGGGCCCGGAGGGCTGGTCAGCGGCGGCGTCACGATCATGCAGCGCGTTCGCGTGAGCGCGAGCAACTTCGGGGCCAGGTGCCAGTCGACGTGCGTGTTCGAGGACTCCCTGATCTCGATGAGCTCGGGCTCAAGCGAGGGGTTGCTGATCGATTGTCTGGGCGGCACTGTTGATTTGACCGGGGCCAATCTCACGATTGTCGGTCCGGCCTCGGCGTCGGTCGCAGCGAGGTGTGCTGGGGGCGGGACTGCCCACGCCGCGATCGACTCGTCGATCCTAAGAGGCGCTGTCCTCCACACGCTGCAAGCGTCCACGACCGGAGCGACCTCGCACACAGAGATCGACCCGACTTACGACGAATACGACCCCAGCACCAGTTCAGTGTCGGGTCCCGGCGCGACCATCACGGGCCCAGGAGCCGATTCCATCAACGCCGATCCTCACTTCATCGATGCAGCCGCCGGCGACTACCGGATCCCGTTCAACTCACCAGCGGTCAACGCCGGCAACCCCGCGGTGCTCGGACTACTCGATTCGACCACCGACCTGGCGGGGCAGCCGCGCGTCGTCGGCGGCCGGCGCGACATCGGCGCCCTCGAGTACCAGCACCAGCCTCCGATCGCATCGATCGCACAAGACCGGACCTCGGCGATCACGGGTCAGCCGGTGACCTTCAACGGCGCGGGGTCGTCCGATCCCGATCCGGGCGACACGCTGCGTTATTCGTGGTCCTTCGACGACGGGACCAATGCGAGTACCTCGACCGTGCACCATGCGTTCGCGAACGCAGGCACACACGTCGTGCACCTGACCGTCATCGATCCCACGGGTCAATCCGCGTCGGCGAGCGCGAGCGTGCACGTCACGGCCTTGACGCTATCCGGCCTGACTCAATCGCACGTGTCGTGGACACTCGGCAAAGAGGTTGTCCGGATCGTCGTGGAACTTTCGTGACGATCCTCACGGGTTGACAGTTACACGGTAACGGGCTCGCGAGTCTCCTGACGGTCGCGGTTCTTCTCGGCAACGAGGAGGGCGTGACGCTCGATCGCGATCACGAGCTTGGCGAGGTCGCGGTAGCCGATGATCCTGCGGAACTGCTGTTCGGCGACGAGCATCCCGGCTGCGGTCCAGCGCTTGCGCATGTCGCCGTCCTGCCAGCGTTTCACGTTGCGCTGCGTGTAGCGGACGATCTCGATCATCGACTCGCACGGGTTCGTCGACGAGAGCGTCTTGGCGAGCTGCCCGTCGATCCCGAGCCGCATCAGCGTCAGCGTGTCCTCGAGGCCCTCGCGGAGCGACGCGGCGGCGTCGGGCCACGTGCGGTCGAGCTCTGAGGCGAGCAGCTCGAGCCGCTCACGAGCGAGGTGATGGTCACTCAGCGCCCAGGCGCCGCGGACCCGGTGAAGGATCTGCGGCCGGTCGCGCTCGGGCAGCAGGTCAGTGATGTTCCTCTCCTTGTGACGGTGGCACCGATGCACGAGCGCGTGCTCGCCGAACACGTCCTTGATCCCGCGGCGCAGGGCCTTCCCACCATCGATGACAAAGAGGATCGCCTGCTCAGGGTCGAGGCCGCGGTCGACGAGATCGGCGAGCAGCATCGAGACCAGCGTCGCGTTCTCCGTGCTCCCTTCCCACAGCCCGAGCGGGATCTTCACGCCCTCGGTCGAGATCCCGAGCGCGACCACATGGGTGCGCTCGGCGATCTCGAGGCCGTCGAGCATCATCACCGCCAGGCGCACGTCAGACAGAGAACGGCTCATCAGCTCGCCCAGCGCGGTGCGGGTCCGCTCGATGAACAGCTCGGACACCGTCGACTTGCCCGTCGCGGTGCTGTTCTGCTCGACCTCCTCGCCGACCGGCTCGCCAACGACCGCGAACTTGCGGGTCGAGACGCCGGCGAGCATCCGGTCCATCACCGCCCGCGTCAGCGGATCGCGGTCGGCGAAGTACTCATAGCTTGAGACCGGCAGCTCGTGCTCATCGTCCGCCGTGCGGATCCGCGGGCGACTGACCGCAACGCGCCGGCCGCCGAGTGTCATCGACCCGTCCTCGTGACCGTGACGCTTCGCCGTCCGATCCGGGATCTGCTTGTGCTTCGGGCCCACGACCTCATCGACTTCGCGTTCCATCAGCTGATGCACGACCGTCAGGCCGAGACCAACGCTCAGCGCGAGCAGTCCCTCTCTCGCTGCCCCGACGAGCTCACCGAGCGCCTCCTGAATCTCCGCAGGCAGCGGCAACTCCGACGCCTCCGCAGTCGTGACGACCTTCGAGCCGGATACCTTCTTCATGGCGGTCCTCCTGTCCCTGACGGACTTGGTTTGGCGACCACGAACGCTCCCAACAGGAGCGGACGGGCCGGGAGGACCGCCTCAAACTTCTACGAACTTCCGGACAACTCGGCAAACGTCTAACGACAGTTGCCCGAAAGTCCAAGCCCAAGAAAGCCCCAGTCGGCACGACGTTCACGTTCAAGCTGAATGCCGCAGCGACCGTCCGGCTCGTGTTCACGCACACCTTCTCCGGCGCGCTCACACGCGCGAGGTCCCGGCAGTGCATCCGCCGTACGAAGGCCAACCGGAACAGGCCGCACTGCACGCGAACGCTGACCGACGGGGCGCTCACGCTCGAGGCAGCGGCTGGCACGAACAAGGTCCACTTCGAAGGACGGTTGGACTCCAGGCACGCTCTCAAGCTCGGCCACTACACGGTGACCGCCACCGCGTTCGACGCGAACCGCCACCCCACAGCGCCGCTCAAGCTCACCTTTTCGATCGTCAAGAGACCAGTGGCGCGGAAATAGATCGCTCCAGGCGAACGGTCGCACCGGGGCGAAGTGCCGGCTCGACGGTCTGCTGCTTGATCTGTCGCCCTCCCAGTGAGATCGTCCGCGGCAACAGTTCAACAAACGGGTGAAGCCGTGGCCAAGTTCCTAGTGAAGGCGTCGTGCACATCGGAGGGCGCCAAGGGCGTTCAGAGCGCTGGTGGCGGCTGCGGCATCGATTGCGGTCAATGCCGCGGGCGCGGCAGCATCCGAGGTCATCGTGTTGCTTACGCCGGAGGACATTGACGCCGCTGCCGAGCTGTCGGTCGACTATTAGTCGCCCGGGTCCTGACCTCGTCAACCAGCGCCGCGGGCGGCTGATGGGCCTCGGGCGCCCGTGACCGCGGCTGGTCTGCGGCGATCAACCGGCGATGCGGCGCTGGCGGCTGGTCAGCCGACCCGTGCGCGTTCCCGGACGATCCGTACGTTGCTCGTGCGCGCTTGGAGCCGATCCATGGCTGCAGCGAGCTCGCTTGGTGGCGACTCGGTCGACCAGCGCTTGCCAACGCGTCGAACGTCGCCGCTGCTCTCCAGGTCCTCGAGCCGAGCATGCGCCTTGTCGCTGTTCATGCCTGCGGCACGGGCGGCCATCGCCGTGGAGAACGAGCCGGGCAGCTTGGGCAGTGCGGCTCGTAGGCGATCCGTGCGCTGGTCGGGCTGGCGCTGCTCGGGCGGCGCGGGCGGTTCAGCCGGGGCGGGAACGGGTTCTGACACGTGTGCAGGCTGGCGTCCGATCGGCGGGTCGTCGCCGAAGCGGGCTCGGCAGTTGCCGCACAAGACGACCGGGTCCCGTCCGGCTGGGCGGACGACCTCAAACCGACGCGATCCACGACCCGAGTGGCAGACGCTGCAGCGCCGCTCGGCGGTTTCTGTCTCTGTCAGGTCTTCGGTATGCGACGGCACTGTCCCTTAACATAGAACGTCGATCGCGCCTTCGCGGTCAGTGGCTGGATTCTGAGACGCTCACAGCCGCCAGGCGGCCGCTTTTAATTCGGACGACGCGGCGGTCGGGCCGTCCAGGCACGCAACGGCGGCCGTTCGTGCCCGAGCCGGCCCGGGTGTGAGTCTGCGCCGCCACGCTGCCCGTCTTGGCGTGCCCGCTCGCGGTCTTCGCTCAGGCCGACCTCCAGGAACACGAGCAGGACGGCGCCTGCGAACCCCAGCGACATGAGCACCGTCGTCAGCAGCTGACCGATCAGACCGGGCACCACCGCGGCGCAGATCGCGCCGGCGACGACGAGTGCGCCGGCCGAGCCGAACGCCAGAACTCGAGTACGGAAACCCATGCCTTCTCAAGGTACTCCTGCGACCATGGGACCCGGCGTCTACGCGCCCGGCCGCGAGATGCACGTCGACGTCGGCGAATTCATCGTCGCCTGCGGCGGCAACCCTGATAACGCAGGAAGCGCGCGGCACTCGAGGCGTCTGGCAGCCGTGCACCTTCGTGACGACGGGCGGCGCTAGCACTCAGCAGTCGCTCACCCGTCAGGCCGGTGGGTCCGAGCCGGTATCGTTCTTACGGTGGGAGGGACGGGGCGGTTGATCACACGCCTTTGGGAGCGCGAGTCCGCGCTCGCGGCCTGCGCGCGAGCCCTTGACGGCGCTCGAGCGGGAAGAGGCAGCGTTCTGTTCATCGTCGCCGAGGCAGGGCTTGGCAAGACGTCAGTACTCGGCGACTCCGTCGAGCTCGCAGCCGCGGACTTCGAGGTGGGAAGCGGTCGCGGGGAGGAAATGGAGCAGATGCTGCCGTTCGGCCTGCTTGGGCAGGCGCTCGATTCGTTTGACGTGCGTCTGTTCGATCGTGGCGACGCAACGGCAGAACCCCCGGTCGAGCCGACAGCACCGTATCTCCGAGTGATCAATTGGGTCCAGGCGCGACGGTCGCGGCCGCTGCTCCTCGCCCTCGACGACCTCCATTGGGCCGACGAGGACTCGCTCAATCTGGTGGCGTTCCTCGCGCGGCGGCTCGCCCGATTCCCGGTGGCGTTGATCGCGACGCTGCGCCCGTGGCCGTTGCGGGCCCATGAGGTGTCTAGCGGTCTCGTCGTTGGCGGGCACGCGACCGCCGAACGGTTGGATCCACTGACCCGCGGTGCGGCGTCCGCTCTGCTCGCCAGCCGCTCCGATCGAGCGATCTCCGAGGCTTCTCAGGAGGATGCCTGGGAGCTGTGCCGCGGCAATCCTCTCCTGGTCGAGCAGCTGGCACTTTCGTTGAACCGTGGCGAGCACATACCCGACCGCACGGATCATGGGGCGGAGCTCGGGCAGAACGTGCTCCTCGCCCGCTTCGCCGGACTCGACGCCTCGAGCATGGAGTGTGCTCGCTGCGGCAGCGTTCTGGGGGCGACGTTCCGGCCAGATCTCGCCACCGAGGTGGCGGGTCTCGCGGGGCGCGAGATCGACCGAGCGCTCGAAGGGTTGCTCCGCAGTGGACTGGTCATCGAGGCGGATGAAGGACTCCTGCGCTTCGCCCATCCGCTGTTCGCGCAGGCCCTCTACGACGATCTTCCCGCGCCCGTTCGTCGCTCGCTCCACGCGCGCTTCTTCGAGAAGTTGTCCGACCGCGGGTTGGATCAGGAGGCGGCCGAGAATGCGCTCCGGGCGGACCTCGTCGGCAACGTGGACGCGGCGCTCGTGCTTGAGCGTGTCGGCCGGGCGGCGGTCGCCGCTGGCGCTGTCGCCGTCGGCGTTCGCCATTTGGAGGCCGCGGTCAGGTTCCGTGGGGACCGGGTCGACGCCGGCCTGCTGCTGGCGCTTGCCGAGGCGCTCGTCGGCATCGGGCGCATGGATGACGCGAGCGCTGTCTGTGAACGGCTGCTGGCCGACCGCGCCCTGCCCTGGCCGGCGCGGATGGAGGGGCTTCGGATCCTTGGCCGCGCCCTCGTGCTCACGGAAGCGACGGACCGAGGTGAACGCGCGCTCGGAGAGGCGGTCGAGATCGCGCTGGCGCACGATCCGGGGCGTGCGGTGCAGCCGCTGCTCGACCAGTCGCTCGGCGCGTGGCTGGCCAACGGGCCGGACGGCGCTTTCCCCCTCGCGGTCCGCGCGCGCGAACTGGCGCGCGGAACCGACGCATTGCGCGAACGCGCGGAGGCGGCCTGGGGTCACCTCGCCCTCGTCCGAGGAGACCCGGCGGGAACTGTGGGCACGTCCGGCATTGAGCACGGGTTCCGTGACGGCGGCACTCTCAAGATGGACCCAGCCGATCTTGTCTGGCCGTGGTCGAGCGCGTGTCAGTACGCCATGAGCGCCAACTACCTTGAGCGCTACGAAGAATCGCAGCACACATTCACCCAGATTCGCGCCGCCCTGGAGCGAGCCGATGCAGCCAACTCGATGGCGGTCGTCGCGGCCCACATCGGCAGCATCGCTATCCGCCGGGGGCGACTGCAGGAGGCCATGGACGCGGCCCTCGGGGCCACGGAGTTCTCGGAGCTCACGCCGGCGGTCCTCCCGTACGCCCATCTTGTGCGTGCCGAGACTCTGCTGTGGCTCGGTCACCTCGACGAGGCGGAGCGCTACTGCGCGATCGCCGACGCGGGCGGGCCCCCGAGCTGGTTCGCGGCTCTATGGCTCGCGCACGTGCGCGGACTGCGCCTGCTGTGGGAGGGCGACGAGCGTGCGTCGGACGTGCTGCTGGAGGCGGAGCAGATCTCCGGCTCGGCCGGGATCCGCAATCCCAATCATCTCCACTGGAGCGGCCACGCGATCGCCGCGCATCTGGTCGCCGGCCGGGAGGCCGATGCGGTGCGGCTCGTCGACTGGCTCGACGAGAGTGCAGACACGCTTGTCCTTCGCTGGCCGCGGTTCGCCGCCACCCTCGGTAAGGCCCGCCTCGCCGAGCGCGCCGGGGATGTCGACGCCGCCGAGACGTTCTTCCGGGTGGCGCCGGCGATCCTCGACGGGGTCGAGCTCCCGCTCCAGCGGGTCGAGGGCCTGCTCGCCTACGGCGGCTTCTTGCGGCGCCACGGGCGGCCGGTTGACGCCCGCGCGCCGCTGCGCGAGGCGGTGCAGGTGGCGGACATGAGCGGCGCGCGGTGGCTGGCGGAGGCGGCCGGTGCCGAGCTGCGGCTTGCCCGAGGTCGTCGCCGCCGCCCGTCGTCGGATCGTGATCAGCTCACGGCCGCCGAGCGGCGGGTCGCCCAGGAGGCCGCGGCCGGCCACACCAATGCGGAAATTGGCCGCCGCCTGTATCTCTCCGAGAACACTGTCGAGACACACCTCAAGCGGGTGTTCGCGAAGCTCGGGATCCACTCACGGCGCCAGCTCACTGAGGTGCAGGTGGCGACACCGCCCGGCAGTGTCCAGCCAGTCGCATCGCTCGGGTACGGACCGGCGGACAAATCATGCCGCAGCCTCCATCACCGCTTGCGGATGCACTCGCGGGCGTTCGAACTCCGCGTGGAGGCCCACTGTGGCAGGGCTGTCGGCAACGCGATGGCCCATCTCTATGTGGGGGGCCTGCTCGGGTGAAGCGCCGTTCACTGCGAGCAGCAGCGGCTCTGTCCGTCGCTCTGGTTGGTATGGCGGGTTTCCGCCGCCCGCCCTGTTCAATGCGGCCGGGGGCGTTCAGACTGTTGTTCGTTCGGCCAGTTGTGCAAGGTCCCGGCGTCGGGTTCCATGGCGCCGACGCGGCGTAGTCGCTCATCGATTGAGGTGCCTTGAAGCTGTGAACTGCGAGTCTGGCGTCCTGCGTGCGGCGCGGTGGCCGCTGAGCGGTGCGGTTGCGGTGATCGCGGTGGTGCAGGCTGTCGTGTTGCTTGCGTTCAGTACTCGGTATGGGTATCACCGCGATGAGCTGTATTTCATCGCGGCTGGTGGGCATCCGGCGTTTGGGTATCCCGATCAGCCTCCGCTGATGCCGTTGTTGTGCTGGTCGATGAATGCGCTCGCGCCGGGCTCGTTGTTGGTGTTGCGAGCGCCTTCGGCGTTGGCCGCGGCCGCGACGACGCTGTTTGCGGCGTTGATCGCACGGGAGCTCGGCGGTCAGGCGCGCGCGCAGGTGATCGCTGCGGTGTGCACGGCGGTGTCGGGTTTCGCGCTTGCCGTCGCCCATCTCGTCAGCACGACCACGCCCGATCTGCTGAGCACGACTGTGCTGGGCTGGCTGGCGGTTCGGGTGGTTGTCCGCGGTGGCGGCCCGTCGCTGTTGGCTGCCGGCGTGGTGGTCGGCATTGGCGTGGAGGCCAAGCCGCAGGTCGGCCTGGTGGCCGCGGTCATGGTCGCGACGGTGCTCGTCGTCGGTCCCAGAGCGGTCCTTCGTTCTCGGTGGGCTGCTGGCGGTGCGGTCGCGGCGGTCGTGCTCGCGGCGCCGTACGTGATCTGGCAGCAGCAGCATGGTTGGCCGCAAGTGACTGTCGCGGGTCACATCGCTGGGAGCCAGGAGGGCGGACGCGCTGGCTTCTTTCCATTTCAGTTGGTGATGGTCAGTCCGTTTCTGGTGCCGGTGTGGGTCGCCGGTCTCCTCGCCCCGTTTCGCCGCGCCGGGTGGCGCCGGCTGCGGTTCATCCCGATCTCGTACGTGGTCATGGCCGGTCTGTATTTCGTCGGCAACGGTCACGCGTACTACCTCGCCAGTCTCTACCCGCTGCTGCTCGGGCTGGGGGGACTTCCGACCGCCGAGTGGACCCGCCGCGCCCGGCATCGCACACTCCTGCTCGCCGCCGGGATCGCTGTCACCGCCGCGGTGAGCGCCATCATCGCGCTCCCGCTCCTTCCCGAGCGAGACCTCCAGGGGAGCATCGTGATCGGGCTCAACCCCGCTCAAGGCGACACCGTCGGTTGGCCCAGCTTCGTCCACGCGGTCTCAACCGCCTGGAGGCGGATCCCGGCCTCGGAGCGCCGCCACACGCCGATCTTTACCCAGAACTACGGCGAAGCCGGCGCGATCGATCTCCTCGGGCCACGCCTCGATCTCCCGGCCGCGTACAGCGCGCACAACGGATTCGCCGAATGGCGGATACCCCCCGTCACAGACACCCGCACGCTGCTGGTCGGCTTCGACAACGCAACAGACGCCGCGCCCGACTTCGACCACTGCCGTACGCTCGCGACCGTCAACAACGGCGTCGGTCTGAACAACGACGAGCAGGGTCTCCCGGTCATGCTCTGCACGATCAACGGCGCGTGGACGGCACTCTGGCCACGCCTGACCCACTACGACTGAGGGTTGCGATCGCTAAACCCTGCCGGTGTCGCGGCGGTACGCCCAGGCAGCGGCGGCCGTGAGGATCGCCGTCCAGGCCGCGACGGTGATCCATCCGCGGGCGCCCCAGGCGTGGCCGTCGAGCGCGACATTACGGGCCTGAACGAGCCACCACAAGGGCAGAAACTGCCCAAGGGCGTGGAGAAAGCCGCTCGTGATCGCAAACCAGGTGCCGCTGAGGAAGGCGAGAATCGACACCAGTCCACCCATCAGCGGACCGACCGAGTCAGTGTTCACGAGATGGCCGACGAAGATCCCGAGTGCGGCGAACGGCAGGAGCCCGACCATGATCAGACCGGTCATCGCGAGCCAGCGCCCAACCGGCAGGCTGACGCCGAGCAACGAGCCTGAGACGTAGAGCAGCGCAGGCTCGACAGAGCCAAGCGAGAACAGGAAGAAGCCGGATGAGAGCGCCGAGTCGACCGCGGCGACAATCTGTTGTCAACCGAGGGGTGCCCCGCAGCGATCTGAGCGACCTCGCCCGGGCCGTGCTTGGCCACCCCACCCAGCCAGCTCGAATTCGCCCGGCGCTGACCGCCCAACGCTCGAGTTGAGCAGCCCGGTCCGGCGCCCTGAGGTCGGCACCCCATCGACCATGCGAGCCACGGGTCGACTCGTATCCTGGGGGGCGTCGACAACCTGATTGGAGAGGGATGCGCACGCGGCTTGCGATGGTCATCGTTCTGTGCGGGATTGCGGCTGGCGCGGTCGCGTTCGCTCTGCCCAGGCAGCGGCCGTTGTCCCGGGTGGTCCGCTACGAGTACGTTGCCGGGGCGGGCCGGTTGTACGTATACGACATCGCCAACGGATCGCTGGTGAGGCGGTTTTCGCTTCCGGGGATCACCGAGATCCGCGGGATCGGCGCGAGCGCTGCGACTGGGATGGTGTACGTCAGCTACGGAGGGTTTCCCACAGGCATCGGGCACCTCTTGGAGTTCAGTCTGTACCGGCACAAGGTCATGTATGACCGCGGCTATGACTTCGGGATCGACTCGTTCGACATCAGTCACGATGGCCGGTTGATCTTCATGCCCACCGGCGAGAACACCTCAGGGAATACGTGGCATGTGCTCGCCGCGCCCACGGGCCGTGTCGTCGGGGCCATCGCCGCCGGAAGGTCTCCGCATGACACGGTTGTCGGTGCCAATGGACAGCACGTGTTCCTCGGCGGGGCGTCCGACCGCTACCTCTACGAGGCGAACGCGAACCGTCCATGGAAGGTCATCAGCAGGATCGGACCGCTCATGCCTGCTGGCACCGCCGGGGTGAGGCCGTTCACGATCGACGCTCGGGACCGGCTCGCGTTTACGACCGCCGATCGGTACCTCGGGTTTCAGGTCAGCGACGTCGCGACGGGGAGGGTCCTGTACACGGTCCCCGTGCCCGGCCTCGGTGTTCCGCCGACCTTCGGAGGGGTCCCATCACATGGGATCGGCCTGTCCCCTGACCAGCGGCACCTCTGGCTCGTGGACAACCCGAATCGGGCCGTCCACGAGTTCGACATCTCGGGCCTGCCGCGCAGAGCGCCGGTGATGATCGCGACCGTGCATGTCTCGGGGACGAATCTTGGGTGGCTCAACCTCAGCCGGGACGGGCGCTACCTGTTCGCCGGCGGCGCGGGGGACGTGCTCAACACGCAGACGCGCACGATCGTCGCGAGGCTGGGAGCGCTCGTCGGCTCGCGTTATAACGTCGAGATCGACTGGGCCGGTCCGCGCGTGTGCGCTGCGTACCCACGGGAATCGCTGGGCTACCTGCACGTCGCGCCGCTGTGCGCTGGCCCCGTTCGCTGACCCACACTCGAGCACTGTGGGCTCCCGCCGAACCGAGCGGTGAGTCGACGATTCGTCGCTGTGTGCCGGCGCGAAAGAATTTATGTGCCGACCCGGAAGGATCGGTGGTCAGCTGAGGTCGTCATGGTTAATTGGGTCCCCTGTGGGCTCTGCCGGCACCAACCGAAGGGCGCGCTATGCACAGATTCGCTGGCAGTTCGGTCAAGTTGTTCGTCGTCGCGATCGCGCTGGGAGGTGCGGCCCAATCCGCGGTTGCCAGCGGGAAGCCGTTCCTCGGGCGCTTCGGCAAGATCAGGACCCTCGCCTCGATGGTGCCTGTGAGCGGCGCGGCGAGGGGCGACCAGAATCCGTATGGCGTCGCGGTCATTCCGCGGAGCTCCGGCGCCCTCGTCCGTGGCGACGTGCTCGTGAGCAACTTCAACAACGCGAAGAACCAGCAGGGAACGGGCTCGAGCATCATCGAGGTATCACCGAGCGGCAAGCCGCGCGTGTTCGCGGTCATTCCCCGACCCACTCCGACGCCAGCGGTCGGCCTGACAACGGCCCTGGTGGCGCTCAAGAGCGGTTTCGTCATCGTCGGGAGCCTCCCCGCACCCGGCGGCAACTCGACCGCGGCTCGCGCGGGAGCGCTGACGATTCTCGACTCCCGCGGGCACGTCGTGAGGACGATCGCCGGCGGCGACATCAACGGCCCCTGGGACATGAGCGCGCTCGATACCGGCACGCGGGCGGTGCTGTTCGTCACCAACGTGCTCAATGGCACCGTCGCGGCGAACGGCAAGACGGTGCACCGTGGAACGGTCGTCAGGATCGCGTTGCGGACTCAGAGCGGGCACACCCCCGTGGTGACCTCAAACCGGGTGATCGCGAGCGGCTTCACCGAGCACACCGATCCGAACGCATTGGTGGTGGGACCAACTGGAGTTGGTCTCGCGGCAAACGGAACGCTCTATGTGGCTGACTCGAGCAACAACCGAGTCGCGGCAGTCCCACATGCATTGACGCGGACCGCCGCAGTCGGTGCCGGCGGCAAGACAGTTGCGAAGGGTGGCAAGCTCAACGATCCCCTCGGCCTCGCGATCGCCCCAAATGGGGATGTGATCACGATGAACGGTGCCGACGGCAACACGGTCGAGACAACCCCAGGCGGCCGCACAGCAGCCACCAAGACGCTCGTTGCCAATGGGGCCGGCGACCTGTTCGGGCTGGCCATCACCCCTTCCTCCAACGGCTTCTACTTCGTCAATGACGCCGGCAGCGGCCCAGCCGCCAACTCGCTCCAACTCCTGCACAGACATGCGTGGGCAAATCGCGCGCACTCGGCTTGGATGGTGGTCCGCCTGGTCAGCCTCAGCTGTCAGGGCCGGCACGCAGTGGCGGGTGTAGGGTGCGGCTTCACGTCGTCGACCAGGAGGACGCGCATGGCACACGGTTTCAGCGGCTCAGCCGTCATTGATCGCCCCATTGGCGAGGTGTTCGCATTCTTGGCGGACGGGACCAACGACCCAAAGTTCAGCCCGCGGGTCCAAGAGATCCGCAAGGCGACCGACGGCCCAGTGGGCCTGGGGACGGTGTTCGAAAGCACGGTCAAGGACGCCGGCATGAAGACGAGTCGGAGGTTCGAACTGACGGCGTTCGAGGCGCCGACAAAGATCCGCTGGGCCGAGCGCTCCAAGAACATGGTCACGGTCTCCGACGGCGGCTATGACCTCGAGGAGGTCAGCGAGAGTCAGACGAAGGTCACGATCCGGAACACCTTCGAGGGGCACGGCTTTGGCAAGCTCATTGTCGGCTTCGCCGCGAAGGCGGCCATCAAGGACGCACCGGCGTTTGCGCAGCGCATCAAGTCGGCGGTTGAGGCGTCCTGACGGCGTCGCACCGCCAACACTGACTGCCGATCGGCGTCCACGTTGGATGGATGTTCACCGGCGGGAGGATGCCCTCGCTCGGCTCCGGTCGCTCTCATGCCGCTGGCGAGGGGACGCCGGCTGAGGCGAGGCCCCGTCGGCGGCGGCGTCGGGCGCTTCGGGCTCTCGTCGAGCCTCCTAGCGAAGCGCTGATGCGAACCTGCGTGGCGGCGCGCCGTGGAAGCGTTTGAATGCCCTGCTGAAGGCTGGCTCTGAGCGGTAGCCGACGGCGGCGCCGATCTCTCCGACGGTGCCCTGTTCGGCACGGAGCAGGTCG
This sequence comes from uncultured Solirubrobacterales bacterium, assembly GCA_963850335.1. Taxonomy (GTDB): domain Bacteria; phylum Actinomycetota; class Thermoleophilia; order Solirubrobacterales; family Solirubrobacteraceae; genus Palsa-465. The sequence continues at coordinate 86,226 of CAWKKY010000014.1, forward strand.
GCGGCCAGCGTCATTCGCCATCGCATGAGGTAGGTGAGAGGGGGTTCGCCGACAAGGCTCATGAAGCGTTCGGCGAAGCGTGACCGCGAGAGCCCGGCGGTGTGCGCGAGGCCGGCGACGGTCCAGGCGCGTGCGGGCGCTGAATGGATGGCGGCGATCGCAGAACCGATCTGCGGGTCCCGCAGAGCGCTCAGCCAGCCGCCCGTGCCTTGCGGTTGCTCGGCCAGCCATGCCCGCACGACTTGGACGAGGAGGACGTCTCCGAGGCGAGCGAGCAGGACCTCCGTGCCGGTCCCGCCGCGGCGCCCTCGCGATCGATGAGTTGGAGGATGGCATCGAGTCCGTCACGTCGTGGGCTTACGGCAGGTAGGTGGACGACGGTTGGGAGCGCACCGATCAGTGGGTTGGTGGTGGGGTTCTGGAGCACGACGGCGCCGCAGACGAGCCCGGTCATGGACTGCCCGCTGGCATCAACCGGTCGTGCCGCGGGCTCCGCCGTCGATCTGCGGTTTGCGCTCCACGTGTCAGGGTCAAAGACGGTGCGGACCGGAGCGTGGCTCGCCGAGGTGAGTTTGTGCGCCGACCCGTGGGCGAGCAGGAGCGCGTCCCCCGCCTGGAGTTCTTGGGGTTCTTCACCGTCGACAGACAGCCAGGCGTCCGCGCCGCTGACAACGTGAAAGTACGCGAGATCGCCTCGGGGGAACGCGACGCCCCAGTCCCCGGTCAGCTGGGTCAGGGCGTAAAGGGTCGTTCGAAGCCGCAGCAGGTTGAGGACTTCTGTCAGGACGTCATGCACGCGATCGGATGGACTGCAACAAAAGTCGGATGGAAAAGCATTGTACGTCCGATCAGGGGGGCGTAGCCTGCGCAACGACCCACGGACTCCAGGAGAACCATGACCACAGCTCCACCTGCCGGTGCCAAGGATGCGCGCGCTCAGATCGCCGTTTCCGTTTGGCAGCCACAGCCCTACGACGAGTCCGGCGATGGGCCGGCCCTCGTGCGCGTCCATGTGGAGGAGATGTTCGAGGGTGACATCCGCGGCTCGGGGATCGCAACCTTCCTCCAAGCGCTTCGCGGCGATGGATCAGCAACGTTCTGCGGCCTCGAGCGCGTCGTCGGCGAGATCGAGGGTCGAAGTGGCAGCTTCGTCCTTCAGGACTCGGGCACGCTTGATGAGGCGGGAAACGTGACGGGCTCATGGTTCGTGGTCGCCGACTCGGGGACCGGCGCGCTCAGAGGCCTGCGCGGCGAGGGTGGCTTTTCGGCCGCGGTCGGCCAGCGCGCCGATGCCCGGCTCCGCTACTGGTTCGAGTGACTCGTCGGACGGGACCGCAACTGAAACCGGCGCCCGCCCGCTGCTCGCTCCGGGGCAGGAGCGCGCAGCGGTTCCTCGGAGGGGCTACCGGAACAGCCGGTAGTGGACGGTCGCCTTTCCGAGGGTCAGCCCTTCGGTGAAGGCCTGGACGCCGAAGGCTCCGTTGAGCGCATCGGCGGCCGCCTTGGTGAGGCTCGCCGTCACGGGTCCGAGCGTCACGACACCGTGCGATAGACCGACGTCCGCCTGCAAGAAATCGAGCGAGAGGATCGCGACGCGCGCGCCGCCATTGACCACAGCGCTCAGGTCACGCTCATTCAGGTTGATCCAGAACTTCGTCAGGCTGACGGTGGTCGCGCCCCGCTGGCGTAGGCGGCCGCGAGGACAGACAAGATCTTCGGCTGATCGCTCATGGGTCCGTTCACGCTGACCGTCGACCGACAGCTCCGGGGAGATCTTCGTATTTGAGCGCGCGTGAGCCGCTCCGACATCACCCAGATTGGTGGAATCAATCCGCTCGACCGTGACGGCGCGTCGATCGTGCCGAGGATCCTCGAGGCGCGGCGAGCCGAGGCAGGCGTTCGCCATGGTTGCCTGCGGGCTGACTTCTGCCCCCGCCGGTGAAGGTTGAACCTCTGCTCGCCAAACCGGAGCGCGATCCGGCCCTCGCCGCACGTCGCGCGGCGGCGCGATTTCCACCGATCTGGCCGATGTCAGAGGTCCGCGGCCGCGCTGCAATACGGGCGTGGTCGACCTTACGCATATTCGGGCGCGGATCGCGCCCGTGGACAAGCGTCGAGCCTGGGTCCGAGCAACACGACGCCGACGACCCGCGGCAACCGACGCACCCCTCAGCGAGACTCATCCGCTCAAGCCCGTTCGGTCGAGCTGACCCGCATGGGACAGGTTCTTCTCTTCTCCCTGACCTCGCTGGCGAACCGGACGCTGCTCGCCGCGATGACGGTGATGCTGCTCCTGCGCAGCCCCGAGAAGCTGCTGCTCGGCTATTGGCTCGGAGCGATGTCTATGAGCGTGACGCTGGGCCTCGTGATCGAACGGGCGGCGTCGGCGTCAAGCAGATAGGTGGAAATGGCGCTTCGGCGGCAACACCGCCTGATCGATCAGTCCGAGCTCTGCTGCCCGCTCGACCGCCTCGCTTCGTACGATCTCATCGTCCGATTCGGGTGAAGGCAGCGGGGTCCCATCCTGCGAAGCTTCGCGATGATCCGCATGGCCCACGACCAGACACGGAATTCTCGATCGCGGCCGCTGGGGCCGCTCACGGACATCGGTGGTCGCGCTGCCGCCGCCGCATTGAGACCGCTCACCGGGGCCGTCGGCGCCGCCGCCGAGGCAGGGATCGGTCTGGAGCAGCGCGCGCTGGACCGCCTGTTAGAGAGCGGCGAACTCGAGCGGTTGCTCGCCAGCACCCGCTTGCAAGCGATCGTCGCGCAGGTGGTTGAGAGCGACGGCGCCACCCAGTTGATCGACACATTCTTCGACAGTGGCCTCTTCGACCGGTTCGTCGATCGCTTGCTGGCCAGCGACGGGCTGTGGCGACTCGTCGACGTGATCGCGGCGAGCCCGTCCGTCAGGGCAGCGGTCTCGCAGCAGGGGCTCGGGTTCGCGGACCAGGTCGGCGAAGCGGTGAGGGCGCGCTCACGCAAGGGTGACCGCCGGATCGAGCGCGCCGCTGATCGCCTGCGTCGCCACCCCACGGAGTCGCCGCAGCTCCCGACGCAAGGCGACGAAGATGGGCCGCCCACTCAAGCCTCCTGACGGCAACGCGCCAATCCGGGTCACCCGTGAGAAGGACGCACCTCACGCCGGTCGTATGACCCGCGCGTCCTTATGGCTCTCGAACGTGGGGATCCCCAAGCTGATTCCGGATCACCTCACCGCTCCCCTGAGGGAGTGGGCGAGCGACGCCGATGACCGTCTGGAGCGAACCGCCCGTCGGCTCACGCGCCGCCACGTCGACCGAGGCCCCAAAGATCCCGACCGGCAGACTCGATGAGCAGCACAGCCGAGTCGCCCGAGAGCGACACACCACTCCAGGCCACGCTCGCGGAGAACGCGCCTTACGTCGGGCTCCTAACACGCCTGATCTCCTGGGCGGTGGATTTTCTGCTCATCAACCTCGTCGCGATCATCGTCGGGCTCGGTACCGAACTGGTCGTCGGCATCTTTCCGATCACGAAGAATCTGAAGCCACTCTTCCTGGCGATCGCCGGTGGGGTCTACGTGCTCTGGACGGCCGGCTACTTCGTCGCATTCTGGTCGGCAACCGGCCAGACGCCAGGTTCTCGCCTGATGCAGGTTCGGTTAGTGACGGCGAGCGGCGAGAAGCTCAAGCCTGTCCGCGCGTTGGTGCGCTACATCGGGATGAACCTCGCCATGGTGCCGTTGCCGTGGGGCTTCGTGCCGATCCCGTTCAAGCGCCTGGGATTCCCGGACTGGCTCGCGCACACGCGCGTGATCGAGGTCCAACAGCTGTCGATCGCCAATGCTCGACGGGAACGGTCGGCCGACACACGCGACAGATCCCGACAAACACCGCCTCCCGGCTCAACGTGAGCCCGATTTGAGTCTCATCCGGTTCGAGGACGCGGGCATGACGCTGGCCGTCCGGCAGGCCCGCGAGGACGTCTGCGGGACGCACTCAGGACGCACCCCGCAAACCGTCGATGACCGGAAGTCGGCGAATCCCCTGTAACTACCGGAGTGGGCGATACTGGGCTCGAACCAGTGACCTCCGCCTTGTCGAGGCAGGACGACCCTGACACCGAAGGTCAGCTCAGGCTCTGGTAAGCCCCGTACGCAAAGGGGATTCGGGTGGTCTGCGTTTTGCGAACAACACGCCGGGAGGCCCGGTTTCGCGGGTGAGGTGTGCGCAACATGTGCGCAGCTCCGCCGCATACGTCAAGTGGACGCTTCCGCCGCCGACTCGACTCGTATCGTCGGGCGCCGTATGCCGACCTTCCGGTTACTGCTGTCTCATGATGCGGATGAGCTCGTCGAGTTCGAGATCGGCGGGCGCCCTGCGACCGTAATCCGCTACTCGGTCGTGCTCCGCCATCTTGATTCAGCTGGCAAGGCGAGGGCGGTTCGGGTGTATGACAACTCGCACGATGCGCGTGAGCACCACATGCACCGGTGCGACAGCGACGGAAGAAGACGCCAACCCCCAGAACTCTTTCACTACGGCGAGCCGCTGGAAGCGCTCATGGAAGCGCGTAGTCTTGTCGAGAACGGCTTTGAGGAGATGATCGCAGGATGGCGACCGTAGACAGTCCACGAACCAACGCTTTTTACGCGGCATCGCGTGTGCTCGATCGTGCGATCGAAACGGCGATCAGCGGGACCCCCAGCCATCCGTCCGGGACCACGTTCGTTCCGGCAGATCTGGCCGCAACCGGGCGCGTGCCCTCCTACCGTCGACTCGGCTCCGTCAGCATCGTCGACGCCGATGGCAATGAGACCCGCCTGTCGCAAGATCACCTTTGGGAGATCGCTTTGGCTGCGGTCATCGCTGGGGTCCTCTTGTGGGCGCTTGGTCGACGGTCTCGCGTCGTCGCTTAGCGTTCCCGGTCGCTGCCGGTTCTGCAGGCCATCCGTCGCCCGAGCAGCTGCCTTGCTTCGTTGTGGCGCGTGCTTCCGGAAGGGAACGTAATGACTTGGCGCCCTCGAGTATGCGTAGGCGGGGCAGCGTATCTTCGGGTGGATGAGCGATCAGGAAGGCGATCCCCTCGGGGACCTTGAACGCACATTAGCCAGCGGCGCCGAATCCGAGCTCGCGGCCTTTGGCATCGCGGATGCGGCGAGTCGGGCGCTCGCTGACGTGATCGAACGAGCGCCGGTCCCAGCGAGAGAGACCGTCGCAACTGCGGACGAACTCGGGCACCAGGCGATCTGGTTCATGGCAGTCATCGCGTTTAGGGCGGCAAGGGCTGCGATCTGGGTTATCCGCCTCGGCTACGAGGATCAGGCCGTCGCGTATGTGCGCCTGATCGACGAGCTGCATAACCGGGGGCAGAAGGTGCGGCAGGACTCGAGCGGGGGCTACGCTCGTGAATGGCTTGAGGGCCGCAGCATCGGGAAGGGTGCAAAGCTCGCCGGGCAAGAGTTCTGGGAAATGCTGTCCGGGCCCGTGCATGCGAACGTCCGAGCTGTGCTCGATTGGCTCGCGATCTCACAGGACGACGGCTCAACCAAGATCGTTGTTGGCCCGGAGAGGCGTCCGGAGGTTGCCAATGGGACGCTCGTATTCATCGCCGGGGAACTCCCGGGATATCGCCGCAATGCTGTCAGGCGCCGCCGGGTTGCCGCCGGATCGGCTCCGGGCGATCACAGCCGCAATACAGTCGGCCCAGAGGGAGCATTGGGGTCCGGAGGATGCCGAGTAGTGCGACGATGGGGGAGTCGAGGTGGGCAACGTCGTCAGTCGGTCTGTGACGAGTCCTCGCGGAGTCGGCGTAATCGGCTCGCCGGATCGAGTTCGTCCTGCGATGGGTAGCCGCTGCATCCTTGACAGTGAACGCAATACGCGGGATCGCCAGCAGAGCGAATGATGCCCCGCTCGATCAGACTCTCGGCGCTCACTTGCTGCGGCTGGTGCCAGGTGTAGAGGAAATCCGGGTCGGCTGTCAGCGCGACGTGGCCGATGTGGCTGATCGACTGGACGACGCTGGTGCAGCGTTCCCCGTCGTAGACCCGACCCGGGACGTGATTGCACTCGAAATCACCCCTACCGCAGATTGAGCAGACGCACGTTTGTGTCATGGCGAGGCTGTGCGCCGCACCCCTGTGAAGCGCGTGGATCGGGCACTCCAGGACATATTCGTGAGGCCTGCGGTCCAACGGCATCCGTGGGTTTCGCTGAGAAGTCGCCCGACTTGATGCGCCCGTACGAAGAGCCGAGCGTTTGCGTGCCGATCATGAAGAAAAGCGTCGACGAGGTCTCGAATTGCGCTGCGAGCACGCGCTGTACCGGCACGGGCTCCCCGCCGAAGTTCGAACTCTGCGCGAAGGGCTTCGCGCAGGCCACGGCGACGGAGAGCGTCCGGTGTGAGCTCTTCGCCATCGTTGATCTCGATGTACGCCAGTGCCTACTCCCGTCCCACGTGTAGATCGCCGGCCTCTTCCGACGATGCGGCGTCATCGCCAGGGAGGGGCTCCCAAAGCGTTTGGTCTACGTCGTCGCTCGCAGGACCGTCCGTGCTGCCGTAGCACGATAGGCAGTGGTCGCAAATCGGACACTCGTTGTTCATCAGCCGATGGCCGAGGCGCTCGTCGCAACTTTGGGAGGCCGCGCGTAAGCCGGTAGGACGCAGTGAGCAGCAGCCGTATCTGACCGTCCAGGAAGTCGCGGAGCTCGCACGATGCGAGCACCGGACGGTGAGACGCGCGATCCGGGATGGGCAGCTGAAGGCATCGGTGATCGGAGGGCGGTGGATCGTCAAGGATTCGGCCGTCGAGAAGTGGTTCGAGCTGTGCGCCAACAGCCGGCCGCCGATCCGGGCCCGTTCGGCCAGGCCGGAGCAGGGACGCGCCAGCGGGAAGACACGCAACCGGCCGACACATTTGAGCGGCCCACCGAAGCCCGGTAGCGTCGAGGACCTCGAGGCGATCCGACAACGGATCGTCCAAGGAGAGGCATGACACGACGGCGACGCCTGGAAGCTCCATGACTGGCAGAACTGGCGGCGTCGCGTCTACCAGCCGGCCGCAAAGGACGCGGGCGTCACGGGCGACCTCCGCGTCTATCGCCTGCGAGCTTCCTTCGTCTCGCTGCTCCTCTGGGAGGGTCGCAGCCTGACGTTCGTCGCTGAGCAAGCAGGGCACAGCGTCGCGACCCTCGCCAAGCATTACGCCGGCGTTCTGGACGAGCTCGAAGACCAGCCGCACACACCCGCTGCCGAGGCCATCAATGCCGCCCGCAAGGAACTGAAGTGTGCGCAATCTGTGCGCACCGAGGGAATCGACCGAAATACCCCACCTACCGAATCCCCCGCAACTACGAGAGTGGGCGATACTGGGCTCGAACCAGTGACCTCCGCCTTGTCGAGGCGGCGCTCTCCCAGCTGAGCTAATCGCCCGGGAGCGGGTCAACTGTAGCGCGTGGGCGCGGAGGTTTGCGCGGCCACGGGGGCGTACCGCGGCAGAACCGGGAGTGACCAATACACTCGCGGTCCATGAGGTGGAGGGTGTCGATCGGGGTCATCGCGGCGACCGCGTTCGTTGCCGCGGTCCTACCCGCGCTTGGGCCATCCGGACCGGCCGCGCTCGGCGCATCCGCACCGGCCGTGCCCGCCCTTACCTCGGCCCACGTGCGGGTCATGACCACGCCGAAGCGGGGCTCGACGACGACCGCATTCGTCATCCGGTTTCGGGCGCCGGTCGCGACCGGGGTGGTCCAGAACGTCCGCCGAGAGTTCGACCTCAGCCTCAGCGGGCCGACCCGCCCGGCCGGGTGCGTGACCGAGGGGTCGCTCGAGTTGCCGCCGAGCCGGGCCCGGGCGAACGTCAAGGTGACGCTGCGCCCACGGCGCTTCGGCGGCGCCCGCTGGTGCCCGGGCGCGTTCCGCGGTCAGATCCATGAGATCGAGGCGCCGGCGTGCCCGCCGCGGGAGATCTGTCCGGCGCTCGTCGTGCTGCTCGGCACCGTGGGGACGTTCTCCTTCCACGTGACGCCGCCCGGAGGGGATGTGACCGCGCCCCGGTTTGCCGGGCTCACGCGCGCGAGCGCCTGTACCCCGGGCGCCCAGCGACCCGGCACGAAGACGCCGGCGCTCCTCACCTGGACAGCGGCCCGGGACAACCGGACGCCGCGCTCACGCCTCGTCTATGACGTCTACATGTCTTCGACGCCGGCCGGCGAGGACTTCCTCAGTCCGACGTGGACGACGAAACCCGGCGTGAGCAGCTTCCGCACGCCGGGTCTGCCCGCTCATGGCGCCGCATACTTCGTCGTGCGCGCGCGTGATCGAGCGGGCAACGAGGACGGCAACACGGTCGAACGGGCGCTCACCGACCCCTGCCTGTAGCCCGGCCGGCTCCCTCGACGGTCGTCGCCACACCCGGCGTCGGCCAGCGCAGCCGGTCACCAAGTGACGCCTCCACAAACGCGTGCTCGACGGCGGCGCGCCCCTCCGAGAGGTGCTCCCAGCCCTCGAAATGCACCGGGATCACAGTCGCGGTTGGGAGCACGCGGGCAAACGCCACCGCGTCGTCCGTCGTGAGCGTGAGCGGCCATCCGCCGGCCGCCGCGATCCGGGCGGCACCCATGCACAAGAGCGCGACCGTCGGCTCGAACCGGTCGGCGAGCTCGCAGATCCCGTCGTAGAACACGGTGTCACCGGAGAAGAGAACGCCGCCCCCGCCGCCGTCGGCGCCGGCTTCGTCAACGGTGAGCATGAAGCCGATGACCGGGCCGCGGTCAGCGTGGGCGGGACCATGCCGAGCCGGAGTCGCGGTCACACGGATGACGGCTCCGTCGGGAGCGGTCAGCTCGGTGCTTTCCCACGTCGTGAGACCGACCGCGCGGGGCCCGAGCCGCCCCGCGCCGGCCCCGGTGGTGAGGATGCGGGGCGCGGCCGCGGCAACCCGACGTCCGGCATGGTCGAAGTTGTCGAGGTGATGGTCGTGGCTCAGGAGCACCGCGTCGAGCGATCCGACCGCCTTGGGGCTGAGCGCCGGACTCACGGTCTTACACAGCGTGTAGCCCGGCAGCTCGTAGTGCGTGCCGGCCGGATCGAACGTCGGATCGGTGAGAAGCCGCAGGCCGTGCCACTCGATCACGGCGGTCGGGCCGCCGACATAGGTCACCGTTGGCGCGGTCATGCAGCCTGCTCCTGGCAGGCTGAGGGCATCACCGCCGTGACATGCGGGCCGGCCGCGCTGCGCCGACTGCGGTCCGTCGCGCGCTCGACCGCGAGTCCGCCGATCGCAACGGCGAGCGCGAGCGGCACGACGACCGCGCTGAATAGCTGAAACGTCGTCGAGAGGCCGAACGCCGTCGCCGCAAACCCGGCGCCGATCGCGGGCAGCGACAGCGACAGGTAGCCGCCGAGGTAGAAAGCGGACATCACCTCGCCGCGCCGGCCGGTCGGGATGACCGCCGCCAGTTGGCGCAGCGCACCCATGAACCCGGCGCCGACCCCGACCCCGGCGACCCCGCTCGCGAGCAGGAAGAACACCGCCGAATGCAGCGACACCGCAACTGCGGTCAGGGCGAGCCCCGCCGCGAGCGTGACCGCGCCACCAGTCGTCAGCGCCCGGTTGGGCAGTCGGTGTCCGGCGAGCTCGGCGGCGGCGCCCGGAATGAGGAGGGCTCCGGCGGCGACCCCGCCGGCGATCGCACCGCGGGAATGCAGCAGACCGTGGGCGAGACCCGGGCCGAGGGCGAGATACAGCCCCGCGACCGACCAGGTGGAGAACGCTCCCAGCGTGGCGAGCGCGAACGGCCAGCGAATCTCATGCGGGACGCCCGGACGCTGCGCGCGCAGCTGCGGGGAACGGCGCTCGGAGACCGGCTCGGGGAGCGCCGCGACCAGGCCGAGCAGGACCAGGACAGCGACGGCGACCACGACGTAGGGGACGACGCGGGGCGCCGGGAGGAGATCGACGACGACCGAGGACAACAGGGCGCCGGCACCGAGGCCGCTCAGGTTGACGGCGCCGGTGACAAGCGCGATCCGGCGGGCGTCGCCGGCCGGATGGAACTCGAGCAGTGCGGCTCCGGCGGCGCCCAGGGTGGCGCCGGTGGCGAGTCCCTGGAGCGCTCGGGCGCCAAACAGCCAGCCGACCGAGTCGGCGGCGAGAAACAGCCCCATCGAACCGAGCAGGCCGACGAGCGACAGTGCGAGCACCGGGCGCCGGCCCGTCTGGTCGGAGATGCCGCCGACGAGCAGGAGTGCGGCGAGCACGCCGATGGCGTAGGTTGCGTAGACGAGCGTCAGCACAGGCGTCGAGAAATGCCAGCGCGACTGATAGATGCCGTAGAGCGGAGACGGTGTCGCAGAGGCGTAGAAGACGACCGCGTCGATCGCGGCGACGACCGCAAACGCCAGCGGCATGGGCAGGCGCGACCGTGCCCGGCCGCCCGCCAGAGTGGGAACGAGATGAAGTGATGTCATGGACGCAGAAGGGGTCGGTGACTGGGCCCATGACGCTCGCACCGGCGACCGTCAGCGGCGACGGCGGGCTCGCCGGTCTGATCGCCAGTCTCGCTCGTCGCGAAAGGCGTGATGCACGACCGGCGTTCAGTCGCGACCGGCGCGGCCGTCGGGGAACGCGCTCACTCCGTGAGCACGGCGATCTTCATGACGGCACTGCCTCCCCGAGGTCGAGCCGGGCCAGGTCGCCACGGGAGGAGATCTCAAGTTTGGCGAACACCTTGCGCAGGTGATAGTCGATCGTGCGCGGGCTGAGGAACAACTGCGCGGCGATCACCCGGTTGCTCAACCCGCCGGCGACGAGCCGGGCGATCTGAAGTTCCTGCGGCGTGAGCTCGTCCCGAGCGGATGGGTCCCGGCGGCGGGCGGTTTCGCCGCTCGCCCGCAGTTCCGCGCGGGCGCGCTGCTCCCATGGCGCCGTGCCGAGCCGCTCAAACGTCTCGTTGGCGGCGCGGAGAAGCGTCCGGGCATCGACCCGGCGGCGGTGGCGGCGCAGCCATTCCCCGTACAGCAGTTCGGAGCGCGCCCGGTCAAACGGCGACAGCTCGGCGGCGAGGTTGACCGACTCCGCAAAGTGGTGCTCGGCGGCGTCCTCGGACTCGGCGAGCAACGCCCGGCACCGCGCGAGGAGCGCCAGCCGCGTCGGGTTGGGGGACGCCTGGACCCACGTCTCGAAGCGCGCAAAGCCCGGCGTGACCGCTCCGCGCCGATCGGACCGGACGGCCGCCTCGACGGCGTCGGGCACGCCGAAGGTGAACAACTGATGCGCCTCCGGACGGGCGGCCTCGATCACCGGCAGGAGGCGGTCGAGGGCCTGGTCGGGACGGCCGAACCCGAGGTCGAGCAGACCGAGGGTGTGGCCGATCGTCAGCCCGTGCGCGTTCGCCCCGCTCGACGAGGTCAGCGCGCCGAGCTCGCTGACCCGTGCCGTCACGGCGTCCTCGTCGCCGCGCAGCGCATCGATCCGGCCAAGGTGCGCGAGGTTGAGACCCGCCGCCCAGGGCTGCTGGACGTCGAGTGCGAGCCGGTGGCCCTCCTCGGCTGCGGAGTAGGCAACGTCGAGCTGGCTGCGCCCGAGCAGTGCCCGCGCCAGGGCCTGGAGGGCAAAGGGCAGGGTCGTCACCATCGCTCGTCCGCGCGCGATCTCGACCGCGCGGGTCGCGTAGGGGAGACCGTCCCCCGCGGCGCCGTGGCGGGTCGCCGTGTGTGAGGCGGAGATCAGATACATGAGGTCATCCAGTCCCTCGGCGATCCTCAGCGCCTCGCGGGCGAGCTGAGTTCCGCGGTCGTGCTCGCCGAGGAGATCGGCGGCGTAGGCGCCGAGTGCCGCGGCCATGTACCGGTCGGCATCGCTACGGCGCGGCAACGTGGACGCGTCCACGCCGATCGCGACCACCTCGTCGAAATCGCCCGCATGGATCGCCATCGCGCCCGCCTCGTTGAGGATGTGAAACCGCAGTCCGGCGTCGTCGGTCAACCGGGCGGCCTCGCGCAGCGCGGCGACGCCACGCGTCAGCCAGCCGAGCCGACCTTCGATCACGCCGCTGAGGTAGAACAGCTGGGCCCGCTCCCGGGGGTCGGCCGACGGCAGGGCGCGGGCGATCAGCTCCCGCGCGCGCTCGACGTGGCCCGCGCTCCAGGCGGCGCGGGCGGCGTGCGCGAGCCGTCGGCTGCGAAGCGACTCACGATCACTGAGCTCCGCCGCGCGCTCGTAGGCCGCGATCGCCGAGGCGCAGCCGCCGCGTTCCCGCGCGTGGTGGCCCGAGCGCTCGAGTGCCTCTGCGAGCCCGTCATCGGGTCCTTCGGTCGACAGCGCCTGGTGCCAGAGCGCCAGGTCGGATCGCTCCACGGCATCGAACGCGCCGGCGAGAGCGCGGTGGGCAGCTCGGCGCTGTGCCCCGGTTGCCGCCCCGTAGATCGCCGAGCGCACGAGCGGATGGCGGAACGTGAATCGGCCCGTGTCGGTCGCGATCAGACCCGCGGCTTCCGCTGCAGCGAACACGTCCTCGTCGGCAGGCGCGCCGATGGCGTGGTGGATGACCCGCAGCTCGCCGTCATGTTCGGCGGCGGCGAGCAGCAGGGCCGCGCGCGTGCTCTGTGGCATCCGCTCGATCCGCTGAAGGAACGCCCACCGCAGGCGCGCCGTCAGCGGCAGCGCCTCCGGCAACGGCTCGGTACCGGCGAGCTGCGCGTCGCTGAGGGCCGCCGGGAGTTCGCGCAGCGCGAGCGGGTTCCCGTGCGCCTCCTCGAGCAGCCGGTCGCGCACCGCCGGCGTGGCGTCCGGTGCCGATCGCCGCAGGAGCTCGCGCGCCGCGTCGCGGTCAAGCGGGCCCAGCGTGAGCACGGGGAGTCCGGAGCCCACCAGTCGCGGCTCGTCCTGATCGCGGACGCCGAACACGATCACGACGCCCTCCGCGGCGAGCCGTCGCGCGACGAACACGAGTGCGTCCGCCGACGGTGGATCGAGCCACTGCGCATCGTCAACCAGGCAGATGACCGGCGCTGCGTCAGCGGCCGCGGCGAGCAGCGACAGCACGCCGGCCGAGACGAGGAACCGGTCGCGCTGATCAGGCGGCGCGAGCCCAAGCGCCGCCGCCAGCGCGCCGCGCTGCGGCTCGGGCACGTCGCCGAGGTGTCCGATCACCGGCCAGAGCAGGGCGTGGAGTCCGGCGAAGGGAAGGTCATATTCGGCCTCGACGCCCACGGCCCGCAGCACCGTGACGCCGTCCGCCCGCGCGATCGCGTCGTCGAGGAGTGCGCTCTTGCCGGCCCCCGCCGTGCCGCTCAGGACGAGCGCCGCGCTGCTGCCGTCACCGGCACCACTCACCAGGCGGGCGAGCTCGGCGCGTTCGCGCTCGCGGCCGTAAAGGACGGCGTCGACGGGCACGGCGTCGGCGGGCGCCAGGTAACCGCGGCTTGGGCTGGGGGCAGACTCAACCGACATGATCTGCCGGTCCCGTCGAGTAAAGGCTAGCTTGGATCTGCGCCGATCGAAACGGGCCCTCCTCCGTGCGGGCGCTCGGTCTGGCGAGGATCCCGCCGCGAGCGGACGGGTGCATTTCTCGCCAAATCGGCTCGAGTCATCCGACTCGGGCGTGAAACGTGCGCTGAGCGGCACTTTTTCGCCGGAAGCCAACTCACCTGCGCGATTTGGCGAAAAATGCACGCCTCGGTTTAGTACAGCCGCAGGCAGAGCTCGTGCTGGCGAAGAAGCTCCCGCGCACCGAGGCTCGTGAGCGCAGCTGAGAGGCCGTCATCGACAGGCACGTTCGAGACCCGCAGATCCTCGTGGCCCGCGACGGCGGCAGCGAGTGCCTCGGTCGCGGCATGCTCGTCGACTGCGGCGATCTGAATGACGCTCGCCGTCTCACCCTGGCTGCGGAGCAGGACCGCCGCGACGGTCGCGTTGTCCCGCTCGACATCCAAGCCGCGCACGTCCGTGCCTCGGGCAAGGTGGCGCTCCAGCGCGGGGTCAGCCCGCTGCCATGGCTCCCGGCACTGCCGGTGCGCGGCAATCCAGGCGTGCGCGTCGCTGGCGCCGACGGCACGGCCCGCCGAGCCAACCCCAGGCCGTGCGGGGAGCGACCACACGGCGAGATCGCGCACCCGCTCGAAGCCGAGCTTCGCGTACAGCGCGATCGCGCGCGGGTTCGTCGTGATCACCTCGAGCCAAACGACCTTGCAGCCGCGCTCGGCGGCGGCCTCGAGGCCGGCCCGCAGGACCCGCTCGCCGAGACCGCGTCCGCGAAACCCCGGCGCCACGCCCATGCCGGCGACCCAAGCCTCGTCGTTGCGACGCGCGATCAGCGCGAACGCGACCGGCGGGTCCGCGTGGCGGTCGGCGAGCACGCGCGAGCAGTCGAGATCGATCCCGTTCACGTCGAGGTGCTCCGCGAGGGCGCTCTCGGTCATCCGCATCGGCACGACGTACTCCGAGAACCCGGCGTTGAAGACGTCCGTGAGCGCCGGCAGGGGGAGCGAGCGGGCAGCCATGATCTTCATCGCACTACGGATAGCATCCGGGCGCAGATGGAGTTCCAGCTTCCAGACGGCACACCGCTCTCGTTGCCCGACGGCGCCACCGGCGCTGACGCCGCCGCGTCGATCGGCGCGGGGCTCGCGCGGGCGGCGCTCGCGGTCAAGGTCAACGGTGAGCTTCGAGATCTGAATCGGCCGCTCCCCGCGAGCGAGAGCGCGCGCGGGAACGGCGGCGGCAATGAGCCGCCGACGCTGGAGATCCTCACCGACCGAAGTGGCGATGAGGCACTCGACCTGATCCGCCACGACACCGCCCACGTGCTCGCCGAGGCGGTCCTTGAGCTGTATCCCGGCGTGAAGATCTCGATCGGACCGCCCATCGAGAACGGCTTCTACTACGACTTCGACTTCCCCGACGGCGTGGCCCTGTCCGACGAGGACTTCGCCGCGATCGAGCAGCGGATGCGTGAGCACATCAACGCCGACGAGCCGTTCGGCCGCGAGGACGTCGATGTCGCCACGGCGCGGGCGCGGTTCGTCAACGAGGGCCAGGATTACAAGGTCGAGCTGATCGACGATCTCGTTCAGAACGCCGACCCGGAGCACCCCCTGGAAACCGTGTCGCTGTACACGAACGGCCCGTTCACCGACCTCTGCCGGGGCCCGCACGCGCCGAGCACGAAGCGGATCAAGGCGTTCAAGCTCCAGTCGGTCGCGGGCGCGTACTGGCGCGGGGACGCGAGCAAGCCGATGCTCACGCGCGTGTATGGAACGGCGTTCTTTTCCAAGAAGGATCTCGAGGAGTATCTGGAGCGGCTCGAGCGGGCCCGGGCGAACGACCATCGCCGGCTCGGCCCGCAGCTCGGGCTGTTCACGTTCTCCGACGTCGCGCCAGGCGCGGCGTTCTGGCTGCCGCGCGGGACCGAGGTGTTCAACTCGCTCGTGCAGCTGAGCCGCGAGATGGGCCGCGAGCGCGACTACGTCGAGGTGAAGACCCCGCAGCTGTATGACAGCGCGCTGTGGAAGACCTCGGGGCACTGGGAGAAGTACCGGGACAACATGTTCGTCACCGAGTACGAAGACCGGGCGATGGCGCTGAAGCCGATGAATTGCCCGGGCCACTGCCAGCTGTACTCGCTCGAGCGCCACTCCTACCGCGATCTGCCCCTGCGCTACTGGGAGCCCGGGCTGCTGCACCGGCGCGAGCCGAGCGGCACCCTGCACGGCCTGCTGCGGGTGCGCCATTTCGCTCAGGACGACAGCCACGTCTTCTGCACCGAGGACCAGATCCAGGACGAGGTCACGCAGGTGCTCGACTTCGCCTTCGCGACCTACCGGATCTTTGGGCTCGACGTTCGGCTCGAGCTCTCAACGCGCCCCGAGCAGCGGATCGGCTCCGAGGAGCTGTGGGACAAGAGCGAGGCGGCGCTGAAGAACGCGCTCGAAGCGCACGGCCTCGAGTACGACCTCAACGTCGGCGACGGCGCGTTCTACGGTCCAAAGATCGACATGCACATGACCGATTCGCTCGGCCGCTCGTGGCAGCTCGGGACCTGCCAGCTCGACTACAACTTCCCCGAGCGCTTTGACCTCACCTACACCGGTGCGGACAACGCCGAGCACCGTCCGGTGATGATCCACCGGGCGTTGATGGGGTCCTACGAGCGCTTCATCGGCATCCTGCTCGAGCACTTCGAGGGGGAGTTGCCGCTGTGGCTCGCCCCGGTCCAGGCGATCGTGCTGCCGATTTCCGATCGTCATCTCGACTACGCCGGCTCGGTCTCCGGGCAACTTCAGTCGGCCGGGCTGCGGGCCGAGGTCGACGACCGCGGCGAGTCCGTCGGGCGCAAGATCCGCGACGCCGAGCTGCGCAAGATCCCCTACATGCTCGTCGTCGGCGACCGCGAGCAGGAGTCGGGCGAGGTCGGCGTGCGCGAGCACAAGCGCGGCGATGCGGGGTCCGAGGCTGTGAAGGACTTCGTGCAGCGCTGCGGCGAAGCTGTAAAAAGTCGTTCGCTCCGCGGATAACGCCGCTATACTCGTTTCCGTTGATCCAAGTGCTTCAGAACACCCGGCCCGGCGTCGCTTGACGTCTCGCCGCCACCGCAGCTAGTGCCGGTACCTCGTAGGTTCGACCGGCGCCCACCAGAGCGCGACCAGACGCGGATCAACGACCGGATTCGTGTACCTGAGGTACGCCTGATTGGCGACGACGGCAAGCAGATCGGAGTCGTCAAGACCCCGGAGGCTTTGCGCTACGCGCAGGAGCGTGATCTCGATCTCGTCGAGGTCGCGCCGGATTCCCGTCCGCCCGTGTGCCGCGTGCTCGACTACTCGAAGTACAAGTACGAGCAGGCGCAGAAGCAGAAGGCGGCCCGCAAGCACCAGCAGCAGATCACGATCCGGGAGATCAAGTTCCGCCCGAAGATCGCGCAGAACGACTACGACACGAAGAAGGGCCACGTGCGCCGCTTCCTCTCCGGCAAGGACAAGGTCAAGATCACGATCATGTTCCGCGGCCGTGAGGTGACCCACCCGGAGCGAGGTACCGCGCTCCTGGACCGGCTCGCCGAAGAACTTTCAGATGTCGGTGTCATCGAGCAGTCCCCGCTCCAGGACGGGCGCAACATGACGATGATGCTTGCGCCGTCAAAGGCCGTGCTGGCAGCCGGTGAGGGCGAGCATCCCGAGGCGGACGCCCCGCGCGGCGGCCATCGCCGCAAGAGCGACCGTCGCCGGGATGCCAACGGCTCCGACGTCGAGGAGGCCAACGGGTCCGACGTCGAGGAGGCCAACGGCTCCGACGTCGAGGACACGGCCAGCTCCGAGGCCGAGGACCCGACCAGCTCCGCGGACGAAGCGGCCAACGGCGCTCAGGTCGAGGAGACATCCTCGCCCACCTCCGACGCCCCCGCCTGAGCCGCTAACCGAACGCCAAGGCCGGGCGGTCGGGCGTCTGCTTTACTAGACGCCGCTGATGCCCAAGATGAAGACCCACTCTGGCGCCAAGAAGCGCTTCAAGCTGACCGCGAAAGGCAAAGTTCGCGCCCGGCACTCGTTCACGAGCCACATTCTCGAGAAGAAGTCGCCGAAGCGTAAACGGCACCTGGGCCAGCCGGCCTGGGTCTCCAAGCACGACGAGAAGCAGGTCAAGACGCTCCTCGGTGCCAAGCGGAGGGCCTCATGACGCGGGTCAAGCGTTCCGTTCACGCCCGGAAGAAGCGCCGCGCGACGCTCGCGATGGCGAAGGGTTACCGGGGCGACGCGAGTCGGCATTACAAGACGGCCAAGGAGGCCGTGCTCAAGGCCGACCAGTACCGCTACCGCGACCGGCGCAACCGTAAGCGCGACTTCCGCCGGCTGTGGATCACGCGGATCAATGCCGCCGCGCGCCAGAACGGGATGTCCTACTCGCAGTTCATCCACGGACTCCAGGCGGCGGGCATCGAGCTTGACCGCAAGGTCCTGGCGGACATCGCCGTCCGCGACGCCGACACGTTCCGACGCTTTGCCGACCGCGCCCGAGAGGCGCTGGCGGCCGGCTGAGCCAAGCCAAGCCACCAGCACCGCCGCATCGGGCGCCGCTCCAGTTCTGGAGGGCGCCCTTTTTTTCGCTTTATGACCGTGACCGTGACCGTGATCACCAGCAACCACAACCAGAAGCTCAAGGAGATCCGCAAACTGCGGATGCGCCGGCGCGACCGCGAGCGGCTCGGCCGGTTCCTCGCCGAGGGTGAGGACCTGCTCGGTGCGGCGGACGCGGCAGGGTGGGAGGCGGTCGATCGGTTCTGCGCCGCCGGGTCCGGGTTACCGGGCATCGAGGTCGACGAAAAGCTGCTCGCTGACGCGTCCGGACTGGGATCCGGGACCCGGACGCTCGCGGTCTACGAGGAGCGCTGGGCGGAGGCGCCCGTCGGTCCGCTGTGCGTGTGTCTGCACGGCGTCCACGATCCGGGGAACGTCGGGGCGGTCCTGCGTTCAGCGGAAGCGTTCGGCGCGTCGTGCGTGGCGTGCGGGCCGGGGACGGCCGATCCGTTCAGCCCCAAGGCGGTGCGGGCGAGCATGGGCGCGATCTTCACGGTCCCGGTTGCGCGTGCCACGGACATCGACGCGCTTCCAGGGACCACGATCGCGCTCGCGGCCGATGCCGGGGTCGAACTTTGGCGTTTTACCTCGGACAGGCCGAGGTCCGGTGCCAAAGAACGCTCCGACGTCACGCTGCTGATCGGCGCCGAGCGCGACGGGCTGCCGGCGGACGTCATCGCCGCCGCCGACCACACCGCTCACATCCCGATCCAGACGCACTCCCTCAACGCCGCGATGGCAGCCACGGTCGCGCTGTACGAGCTAACTAGGATGGCGACCCGCACCCCATGAGCCTGGACCGGATCACAGAAATCGCTGCCGAAGCCCAGCAGGCGATCGACAAAGCCGCAACCACCGAGGCGCTCGAGACCGTCCGGATCACCTACCTCGGCCGCAAGGCCGAGCTCCCGAACCTGCTGCGCAACGTTGCCAACCTCCCTCCCGAGGAGCGCGGCAAGACCGGCAAGGCCGCCAATCAGGCCCGCCAACAGCTCGACAAGGCGATCGACCAGCGCGCCACCCAGCTCGCCGCCGACGAGCTCAACCAGCGCCTCACGGCGGACCGCGTCGACGTCACGCTCCCCGCCGACCCGTTCCCGACGGTCGGCCGGCTGCACCTCATCACCAAGACACGCCGCGAGATCGAGGATGTGTTCATCGGCCTTGGCTTCAACGTCGCGGAGGGCCCCGAGGTCGAGCGCGTCTACTACAACTTCGACGCGCTCAATCACGCGCCGACGCACCCGTCGCGGCTGACGACTGACACGTTCTACGTCGAGCCGCTGACCGACATCTTCGATCCCCAGCAGCGGTTGCTCCGGGTTCACACCTCGCCGGTCCAGATCCGCGCCATGGAGAACCAGGCACCGCCGATCTACATCATCGTGCCCGGCCGTGTGTACCGGCCCGACTCCGACGCGACCCACACGCCGCAGTTCCACCAGATCGAGGGTCTCGCCGTCGATACCGACATCACGCTCGCCGACCTCAAGGGCACGCTGCTCGCGTTCGCCCGGGCGATCTTCGGCGAGGAGCGTGAGGTCCGGCTGCGGCCGCATTTCTTCCCCTTCACCGAGCCGAGCGTCGAGGTCGACGTCTCCTGCTTCAACTGCACCGATGGGGTCACGGAAAGCGGCGAGCGCTGCCCGCTGTGCAAGGGCACGGCGTGGATCGAGATCCTCGGCGCCGGGATGGTCGACCCGAACGTGTTCGAACACGTCAAGCATTACGGCTACGACCCCGAGCACGTCCAGGGCTTCGCCTTCGGGATGGGTGTCGAGCGGATCGCGATGCTCAAGCACGGCGTGCCGGACCTGCGGATGCTCTACGACAACGACGTCCGCTTCCTCGAGCAGTTCGGCGGAGTGAGCTGAGGCAACCGATATGCGCGTCCCGATCTCCTGGCTGAACGACTACGTCGCCCCCGAGCTGAGCTCCGCCGAGCTCGCGGAGCGGCTCGCGCTCACCGGCACCGAAGTCGAGCGGGTCGAGCACCACGGCGTCGACGCGGTCGGGCAGTTCGTCGTCGGCAAGGTGCTCGAGCGCCGGCGCCACCCGGACGCCGACCGGCTCAGCGTGTGCATGGTCGACACCGGCGGCAGCACCCCGTCGCAGATCGTCTGCGGCGCGCCGAACGTCGCCGCCGGCCAGATCGTCGCCGTCGCCAAGCCGGGCGCGATCATGCCGGACGGCACCAAGCTCCAAAAGGCCCGCCTGCGCGGCGTCGAGTCGAACGGGATGATCCTCGCCGAGGACGAGCTCGCGCTCGGGACCGACCACTCCGAGACGCTCGTGCTCGCCGGCGACGACGGCCAGGAGCTCAAGCCGGGCACTGCGCTCACCGAGGTCCTCCAGATCGCGACCGACGTGCTCGTGCTCGAGATCACGCCGAACCGCCCGGACTGCCTCGCGATCTACGGCGTCGCGCGGGAGGTCCATGCCGCGACCGCCACACCGCTGAGCCCACCCCCGTGGGCGAACGACCCTGGCACCAGCGGCGACCTCGAGGGGATCACGATCACCGTCGAGCGCCCCGACCTGTGCCCCCGCTTCACCGCACGCATCTTCGAGAACGTCACGATCGGCCCGAGCCCGCTGTGGCTCAAGCAGCGGCTGATGGCCGCCGGGCAGCGCCCGATCTCGAACGTCGTCGACATCACCAACTACGTCATGCTGCTGACCGGCCAACCGCTGCACGCGTTCGACCTCGACCGAGTCGCGGGCGCCTCCCTGACCGTCCGAACCGCACAGCAGAACGAGCAGGTCGAAACTCTCGACGGCCAGGCCCGCACGCTCGACGAGGACATCCTCCTGATCGCCGACGCCGACGGCCCGACGTCGATCGCCGGGATCATGGGCGGCGCCCGCTCCGAGGTGGGCGACGGAACGACCCGCGTGCTGATGGAGGCGGCGAACTGGGATGGCGCCAACATCCACCGCAGCTCGCTGAAGCTCGCGCTTCGCTCCGAGGCCTCGACGCGGTTCGAGAAGCAGATCCAGCCCGAGCAGGCGATGCAGGCTCAGGCCGTCGCCACCCAGCTGATGATCGAGCTGACCGGCGCCACCGTCCGTCCCGGGACGGTCGACATCGGCGGCGACGGACCCGCGCCGAAGACGATCTCGTTGCGTGACGCCAAGCTGAACCACCTCCTCGGGACGACGATCCCGCGCGAGCGCAGCCGGGAGATCCTCACCGCGCTCGAGTTCGAAGCGAAGGACGAGCCTGAGGGACTCGAGGTGACCGTCCCCGCGTTCCGCCGCGCCGACGTCAACCGCGAGGCCGACCTGATCGAGGAGGTGGCACGGCTCGACGGCGTTGAGAAGCTGCCGGCGACACTGCCCTCCCGCCATAACGCGGCGGGGCGGTTGACCCTGCGCCAGCGCGTGCGACGCCGCGCCGCCGACGCCCTGACCGCCCAGGGTCTGCACGAGATCGTTGGCTGGAGCTTCGTCGCGCCCGAACAGGCGGAGCGGCTGAGGCTCGCCGACGTGCCGGCGCTCACGCTCGCCAACCCGATGTCCAATGACCAGTCGCAGCTGCGCACGATGCTGCTCGGCGGCCTGCTCGACGCCGCGCGGAGCAACCGCTCCCGCGGCGCCGCGGCGTTGCGCCTGTTCGAGGCGGGCGCCGTGTACCTGGCGAGCGAGGGCGATCAGCTGCCGCACGAGCCCTACCACGTCGGCGCGGTCCTCTACGGGCCTGTCCGCGCGCCCACCTGGCGCGATCCGGAACCGCCCGGCGCCGACTTCTTCGCCGCCAAGGGCGTGCTCGGCGGCCTGCTCGACGCGCTCATGGTCGACTGGGGCGTCCGTCCCGGCACGGAGCCGTTCCTGCACCCGGGCCGCTCCGCCGACGTGGTCGTCGACTCCGAGACGGTGATCGGCTGGGTGGGGGAGATCCATCCGTCGATCGCGGCTGAGTGGGAGCTCGAGGGCAACATCGTCGGCTTCGAGATCGACCTCGACGCGCTTCCCGAGCCGCGGACCGCGACCTACATCGACCTGACGAGCTTCCCGGAGGTCCGTGAGGATCTTGCGGTCGTCATCCCGGAGACGGTGAGCGCTGCCGAGCTGCTCGCCGTGATCCGCACCAGCGGTCGGCCGCTGCTCGCCCATGCCGAGGTGTTCGACGTCTACCGCGACGCCG
>CAWKKY010000015.1:0-176510 GCA_963850335.1 uncultured Solirubrobacterales bacterium
GTACCGCTACCGGGATTCGAACCCGGGTTTCCGCCGTGAGAGGGCGGCGTCCTAGTCCCCTAGACGATAGCGGCGACGCGATCACGAAGCGTAGCGTGCTCGGGATCGAACGGCGTCTCGGTTGGGCGTCGATCGGACCTGCCGGATCACCGCGCTGAGCCGCGGGCGCAGGTCCCTCGCACGAGCGGTTGGCGGGAAGTGTTCAGCATGTGTACACAATCAGCCAAGCGGTCCGGGCCTGGCCGGTCCGGGCCCGGTCGGTCCGGCTCGGCCCCGGCCGGGCCGGGCGGTCCGGCGCCAATCGCGCGCCGCACGCAACGACCATGCTGCTCGGGTGGCCGCCCACGATTGAGCCCAACGCCACGGTATAGCTGGTGGAGGCCCTGCGCCCACGAACCCGTCGCGCCCCCCCGTCGCGCCCCCGCCGCCCCCCGCTGCGACTCGGGCGCGCGGTCGGAAAGTCCCGTGCGGTCCCCATCACCTCTCGGGCGCCGCCGCGCCCGCCCGCGGCTCGACCCCACCGCCCCGGCGGCAGTTGCTACCTTCCACCTCCACGCGGCTGTGGCGAAATTGGTAGACGCGCACGGTTCAGGTCCGTGTGGGGGAAACCCCTTGGAGGTTCAAGTCCTCTCAGCCGCATCGTCCGAGCCCGCGGGCGGCGACGGGCCGTGCAGCCGGCCAGCCACGCCGACGCCAGCCAGCCACGCCGGCGCAGCCGGCCAGGGCCGACGCAGCCAGCCACGCCGGCGGCGACAGCAAGCCCGCTACAGCCAGCCCTTCTCCTCGGCCACCCGCACCGCTTCCGCGCGGTTGCGCGCGTCGAGCTTCTGCATCGCCGAGGACAGATGGTTGCGCACCGTCCCGGCCGAGAGGAACAGCGCGCCCGCCAGCTCCGCCACCGTGGCGTACCGGCGAGACGCCACGAGGACTTCGTGCTCGCGGGGGGTCAGTGGGCTCTCCCCCTCGCTGAGCGCAGCCGCCGCCAGCCCGGGGTCGACGACCCGCTCGCCGGCAACCGCCCGGCGGATCGCGGCGGCCAGCTCGTCGGCGGGCGCGTCCTTGAGCAGGAACCCGGCGGCGCCGCCCTCCATCGCGCGGCGCAGGTAGCCCGGTCGGCCGAACGTGGTCAGGATGAGCACCCGGCACGACGGCAGCGCACCCCGCAGCTCCGACGCCGCGTCGAGTCCGGTCGCCCCCGGCATCTCGATGTCGAGCAGTGCCACGTCGGGGCGATGCTGGAGCGCCGCCTCCACCACCTCGTCCCCGCGGGCGACCTGCGTGACCACCTCGAGGTCAGGCTCGAGCCCGAGCAGGCTCGCGAGCGCACCTCGGACCATGGCCTGATCCTCGGCGATCAGGATCCGGATCACGACGCGGCCACCGGAACCGTGACGCGCAGCCCGTAGCCGCCGCTCGGCCGCGGCCCGGCGTCGACACGTCCGCGCAGCTCCCCGGCGCGCTCGGTCAGCCCCGCGAGCCCGTTGCCGCCGCCGTTTCCGTTGCCTGGGCTCCCCGTCCCGTCGTCGACTACCTCGACCGACGCGCTGACGAGATCCGCGGCCACGGTCACCGTGCAGCGCCGCGCTCGACTATGGCGGATCACGTTCGTCGCCCCCTCCCGGACCGACCACGCCAACACGGCCTCGACCTCCGGCGACAGCGTCACCGGCGCGCGCGTCACCTCGGCCGAAATCCCCGCCGCCGACAGCGCCATCCGCGCACCCTCGAGCTCGCCGTCGAGCGTTGGCTGGCGGTAGCCGCTGACCGCCTGGCGAACCTCGGTGAGCGCGCCCCGGGCAACCGATTCCACCTCGGCGATCTCCCGCGCCGCATCGTCGGGCCGCCCCGGCAACAGCCGGCCGGCGAGCTCCGCCTTGAGCGCGATCACCGACAGCGAGTGTCCCAGCAGATCGTGCAGGTCGCGGGCGAAGCGCTCGCGTTCCTCGGCGACGGCCATCCGGGCGAGCTCGGCCCGCGCCTCGAGCAGCTCATCGTTGCGCACCCGCAGGTCGCGCACGAGCACCATCAGCAGGCCGACCCCGGCGGTGCTGGCGACGATCCCGACCGCGCTTCCGCTGTCGGCCCCACCGAGCAGCGAACAACCCGCGGCCAGCCCGCAGCACACCGCGAGACCGGCCACGGTGCGCTGAGGCGGCAGCAACAACGCCGTGCAGGCAGCGCAGTAGGTGAACAGAAAGCCCCACCCGGCCCGATCGAATACGGTCAGCCCGACGGCGACCGCGAAGATGAGGAACAGCAGAACGGTCAGCTGAGGGCGGCCGACGGCGCGCCGCCACCCGAGCACAGCCGCGAAATACGCGACCACGAACACGGTGGCGGCGGCGGTCGCCGCGACGCGGCCCGGTGTCGGCTCCTTATGCTCGATCGCGTTGACGATCGGGAACACCAGGAAGGCGAGCCACACGACGACCACGACGTAGCCCGCCCCGTCTCGGCGACGGAACAGTCCGCCGCCGAACACCGGCCGGTACGGCTCCCTGCTGTCCCTCCCGTCCGCCATTACTTCTCCGGCTCAGGCGCCTTGAGGAAACGGATCATGAGCACGATCCCGATCACGGTCCAGATCGCAAGTGTTCGCACGTCCTGCGCCTTCAGTCCGATGCCGGTCGTGTGCGGATTGAACGCGTACTGGAGGCCTTCCGCAAGCGGCTTTAGCGGGAAGAAGTCGGCGATCGCCTTCAGCACCTTCGGCATGTCGTTCACCGGGAACCAGATGCTCGAGATGAACGTCAGCGGCAGCACCGACAGGTTGACGAACACGGGCGCGGACTCAGCGTTCGGGATGAACCGGGTCACGCCGATCCCGAGCGTCGTGAATGCCGCCGTTCCGAGCACGAGCGTGATCAAGAGACCCGGCAGCGTCGAGAGCCGGACGTGCACGTTGTAGGCGACGGCACCGAGCGCGAGGGTCAACACCGCCATCGCGGCCACGATCAGCACCGTCGATCCGACCCGGGCCGCGACGTACGCCCACCGGGGCAGCGGGGTGCCCTTCATCCGCTTGAGGATCCCCTCGTCACGGAGGATGGCCGTCCCAATCGCCATGTTCACGTACGTCGTCGTGATCACTCCGTAAGCGAGGATTCCCGGAACGAAGAAATCGTTGTACGGAATCCCGCCGGCCGAGCTCAGGTGGGTGTTCTTGTTGAGACTGGCAAAGATCACCAGGAACATGAGCGGGAAGATGAACGTGAACACGCCGCGGCCGCGGTTGCGCCAGTAGGAGCGCTGCTCGTACCGGATTTGCCAACCGACGAGCCCGAGATCACGGCGCAGCGTTGGATTCGAGACGGCGCTCATCGCGTCACCTCCTGTGTCGGAGTTGGGGTCCCGGTATGCGCGGCGCCCGGATCGGCACCGGTCAGCTCGAGGTAGATGTCCTCAAGCGTCGGCTGGGCGACGGAGAAGTGGCCGAGCTCGACGTCATGTTCGACCGCCCAGGTCGTGATCGCGTGCGTCGCCCGCACGGGGTCCGAGGTGAGCACGAGCACGCGGCCGTCCTCCATCGTGCGCTCCGATGAGGCCGCGTCCGGCAGGTCGCCGAGTGACCACGCGGACGGCAGCGTGAAGCGAATCTCTGCCGGACGCGCGTCGCGGCCGCCGAGCTCGTCGGGACGGCCCAGGGCGATGATCTCGCCCGCCCGCATGACGGCCACGCGACTCGCGAGATACTGCGCCTCGTCCATGTAGTGAGTGGTGAGGAACACGGTCTTGCCGAGATCGCAGAGCGAACGGATCGTCGCCCACGCCTGACGGCGCGCGGCCGGGTCGAACCCGGTCGTCGGTTCGTCGAGGAAGATGAGATCCGGGTCGCCGACCAGCGCGAGAGCGAGATCGAGCCGTCGCCGTTGGCCGCCGGAGAGCTGCTTGGCGCGCGTGTCCCGCTTCTCCATCAGCTCGACAATCCCGATCACCTCGTCGACCGGGCGGCGCCGGCTGTAGTACCGGCCGTACATCTCGATGAGCTCGGCGACGGTCAGGTCCCCCTGGACCCCGCATTGCTGGAGCACGATGCCGACGCGCTCGCGCATGGCGCGCTCGCCGTCTGCGGGGTCCATGCCGAAGATCGCGGCCTCCCCGCCGTCCCGCGAGCGGTAGCCCTCGAGGATCTCGACGGTGCTCGTCTTGCCGGCGCCGTTCGGACCGAGCAGACAGAAGACCTCGCCCTGCTCCACCTCGAAGCTGACTCCGCGCACCGCTTCCACCCCGCCATACGACTTGCGCAGATCGCGCACCTCGATGGCGGTCCCTACGTTGTGTGTGTGCGTCGTTGACATGGTCCGGAGACTACGTCGGCGTCCGCGAGTCGATAAGTGGCGAGCGACCGAAATCGGGCATGACATTCGTCATCCGTCCGCGCCGTCGAGCGCGACGCGCTGACCGCCCCGAGACGGTGCTGCAGCGACGGTGAGCCGGCGACGTTGCTCCGGCCGCGTGCCGTAGGGCCCCGCACCAAAGTCGCCAAATTCCGGATTCCGGTCCGTCAAACGCGAGGGATTGGAGCGATTCACGGCGAAAAACACCGCAATTTCGTACAAGTTCTTAGTTCTCAGGCCAACTGGCCGAAAGGGTTCCCATGCGAGTGCGGGGCGGGAGTAGGACACGCCGACCGCGCGCAGACAGGGCCACAGAGCCAGTTGTGAGCGCAGAATAACCATCCCCTCGGTCGGAAACGTTTACCGCTTGCCTACTCTCTCCAAGAACCCCCGCCGTCCCGGGAAGGACGGTCGCCCGGCTCCATGAGTCTCGTGCTGGTTCTCGATGGGCGCGCGAAGAGCCGGCAGTCGATGACAGGGCTAGTTCGCGACGCGGGTCACCGTGCGATCGCCGCGGCCGACGCGAGTCTCGCGGGCGAGCTCGTCCGCGAGCATGCTGCCGATCTGCGGCTGATCGCCGCCAACGCGGATGATCCGAGTACCGCCGAGTTGCTGCGATGGCTCGGCGAGGCCGCGATCCGCCCCCGCCCGACGCTGCTGCTCTATGACGCGAGCGGCCCGCGCGAGCCGATCGAGCTCGGACTGGGGCTCACCCGCCAACTGCACCGCGCGACCGGCGACGACGTCCTCACGCGCACGCGGGAGGAGAAGCGCGACCTCGAGCGCGAGCTCGCCAACACCCTACGGGCGCTCCAGACCGCCGAGGCCGAGCGCGAGCAGCTGATGGTGCGCCTCGTGGCCGCCGAGGAGGCCGAACGCGAGCGGATCGCCGCCGACATCCACGATGACTCGCTCCAGGTGATGGCGTCGGCCGTGCTGCGGCTCGGCATGCTGGCCCGCGAACTCCCCGAGCCGGCCCATCAGGACTCGGTGCACCGCGTCACGCTCGCGATCGAAGCCGCGATCGGACGGCTGCGCCGGCTCGTCTTCGAGCTCAACCCGCCCAGCCTCGCCGCCTCATCGCTGTGCGAGGCCCTCCGTGGCTACATGGTCGAGTACGCCCGGGAGTCGCCGGTCGGCTGGGCCGTGTCCGACCGCCTGTCCGAGCAGCCGTCCAACGAGTGCAAGCAGATCCTGTTCCGGGTCGCCCAGGAGGCGCTGCGCAACGTCCGCAAGCATGCCGCGGCGCACCGGGTCGAGATCCTCCTGGCCCCGGTCGACGGTGGCACGCTGCTCCAAGTCAAGGACGACGGCGTCGGTTTCGTGCCTGATGACGCGTGGCGGGCGCGAGCCGGGCACATCGGGATGCCGTCGATGCGCGAGCGGATGCAGCGCGCCGGCGGCTGGCTCGAGGTGCGGAGCGCGCCCGGGGCAGGCGCGGTCCTCGAAGCGTGGCTTCCGTCGTCCGAGACGGGCACCGCCAAATCCACCGCAGTGGATGAGCCGCGCGCGTTGGAACTCGGAGCTTGGTTTGTCCGCTGAGTCGGCGCGGCGCGAGCATCGCCCTCAACCCGCTCCCCGGCGGACCCGCGGCCACGCACAACGCCGGAGCGCTCACACAGTCCTGATCGCCGACGATGATGTCAACTACCGGCTCGCGCTCGCGGCGGTGATCGACCAGGAGCCGACGCTGGCGCTCGTCGGCGTCGCCCGCAGCGGCGCCGAGGCGGTCAGCCTCGCGCTCGAACTGACCCCAGACGTCGTCATCGTCGACGTCCGGATGGGCGGCGGCGGAGGGTTGCTCGTCGCGCGGGAGCTCACCGAGGCGGGCGTCCGGAGCCGCGTGCTGGCGCTCTCCGCCTACGACGATCATTCGACGGTGATGCAGATGCTCGAGGCCGGCGCGGCCGGATACCTGCTGAAGGGCGGCACGGTGGAGGCGCTCGTCGAGGGGATCGCGAAAGTGGCTCGCACCCCCGCGGCGCTCGGCGGCTTCGCCGCTCCGACGGCGAGACCCAACCTGGCGCTCGCTCGCCAGACCGCGCCGAGGATGCACGACACCGCGGTGCTCGCCGAGCCGACTCGGGTCGTGCTCGTCGACGACAACCGTGAGCTGCTCGGTGAGCTGATCTCGGTGATCGAGGCCGAGCCCGGGTTTGAGGTCGTCGGGTCCACGACCGATGCCAGCGAGGCGGTCTCGCTCGCTGCCCTCTACCAACCACACGTCGCGCTGATCGACTGGCGGATGCCGGGCGGCGGCATCGACGTCGTCTCGGAGATCCGGGCGCGCTGCCCCGCCACCCGAGTCGTGGGCATCTCCGTCCAGCGTCACCCTCAGATCGTGATGGCGATGCTGCGGGCGGGCGCAAGCGGATTCATCGCCAAACCGGTGCGGCCGGACGAGCTCGTCGCCTCGCTGCGGGCGGCGGCGAACGGCCACATGTCGCTCGCCGCGGAACTGTCCGGCCCGCTCCTCGAGCAGCTCGTTGTCGACCTTCAGGACCGGGAGCGCGCCCATGACGAGCGTTCGCTGATGCGCGAACGCGTGCAGACCGCGATGCACGGTCCGGTGTCGATGGCGTTCCAGCCGATTGTCTCGCTCGCCGACAACGCTCCGATCGCTGTCGAGGCGCTCGCGCGCTTCCCCGCCGAACCACAGCAGATGGCGAACGTGTGGTTCCGCGAGGCCGCCCGCTGCGGGCTGATCGTCGAACTGGACATGGTCACGATGACGAAGGCGCTCGAGGCGCTCGAGTGGCTCCCCCGCGAGGTCTCGCTGCACATCAACCTGGCGCCGGAGACGCTGTTCGCTGGGCGCGGCATGGAGCTGCTCGATCTCGTTGAGCCGGAGCGCGTCGTGGTCGAGCTCACCGAGCACTCCGACATCGCCGACTACGCTCAGCTCAACCGGGCGCTCGCGCCCCTGCGCGAGCGTGGCGTCAAGCTCGCGGTCGACGACGTGGGTGCTGGGTTCTCGAGCCTGCGGCACGTGCTCGTGCTCGAGCCGGACATGATCAAGCTCGACGTCTCACTGTGCCGTGGGATCGATTCCAACGGCGTGCGTCGAGCGCTCGCCCGCGCCCTGACCGCATTTGGGCAGGAGGTCGACAAGCTCGTGGTCGCCGAGGGCGTCGAAACCGAGTCCGAGCTCGAGGCGCTGCTCGAGCTCGGGGTCACGCATGCGCAGGGCTATCTACTGGGCCGACCGGATCTCAGTCCCTCGCTGAGCCTCTAACCGATTAAGGTTGGCGAGCGCCCGCGCGTGCGGGCGCGCCGGTGATGCCGACGCCTGAACCCCGACAAGACCGCTACCGTCTGCGCGCTGATGATCGATCTGCACTGTCACGTGATTCCGGGCATCGACGACGGGCCCGAGACGATCGACGACTCGCTCGCGCTGTGTCACGCCGCGGTCGCCGCCGGAACCACGACGATCATCGCGACGCCGCATCTCAACTGGGATTACCCCCAGGTTGACGCGATCGCCATCCACACTGCCCTCGCGCACCTCCGGAGCGTGCTCGCTGACGCCGACATCGACGCTGGAGGTGCGGCCGGGAGCTGAAATGGGCCTCACCCGCTTGCCCGATCTCAGTGACGCCGAGGTCGGAGTGCTGCGGCTGGGCGCCGGTCCCTACGTCCTCGTCGAGTGTCCCCACCACACGGCCGCGACGATCTGGATCGAGGGCGCGATGCGCGCGTTCGCCGAGCGTGGGCATCAGATCGTGCTCGCCCATCCGGAGCGCTCGAGCTCCTTCCGCCAGCACCCATCGACGCTCTACGGAGTTGATCGAGGACGGAATGCTCAGCTGCATCACCGCTCGGTCACTGACCGGCGAATACGGCTCAGCAGCTCAGGACTACGCGTGGGAACTCCTCGCCGAAGGGCTCGTCCACGCGATCGCCTCCGACGCGCACAATGTGGCCGGGCGCCCGCCGGATCTCCGGCCCGCGCTCGAGGAGGCCGGCTTGGAGGCAGGGCAGATCGAGTACTTCATTGGTGAGGGACCGGCCGCGATCATCGCCGGCGACAGGATCCCGGCGCCGCCGAGGATCCCCCAGGTCCCGTCGCGCCGCGGCGCACACGAGCGACGCTTGTCGCGTCCCCGCTGGCTCTCAGCCGGCCGGTAGCCGTCCGGCCAAGCCGCCCCGGCCGACGGGTCCGCGGGTCCGCGGGTCCGCGGGTCCGCGGGTCCGCGACCAGAGAGTCTAGGCGGCCTCTTCGTCCTCGGCCGGGCCGAGCGGTTGGGCGACCCAACCGGTGAAGTTCTCCGGCGACATCGGCCGGCTGAGGTGGAAGCCCTGGGCGAGATCGCAGCCGAGGGCGGTCAGTTGATCAAGCGTCCGCGCGTCCTCGACGCCCTCGGCGATGATCCGCAGTCCGAGGTCATGGGCGAGGTTGATCGTCGAGCGGACGATGATCAGGTCGCTCTTGTCGGTGAGCATCGGGGTCACGAACGACCGGTCGATCTTGAGCTCGTCGATTGGGAGCCGGCGCAGGTTCTCCAGCGAGGAGTACCCGGTCCCGAAGTCGTCGACCGAGATCCGGATTCCGAGCGCGCTCAGCCGCGAGACGGTCGCCAGCGCGCGTTCCGGGTCGGCCATGATCATGCTCTCGGTGATCTCGAGCTGAAGCGCATCCGGCGGCAGCCCGTGACCGGCAAGCTGGCGCTCGATCTGCTTCGGCAGGTTGCGATCGAGCAGGTTGCGCACCGACAGGTTGACCGCGACCGACAGGTCCATGCCGGCGCGGCGCCAATGAGCGCACTGGGCGAGGGCTGAGTCGAGCACGTGGTGGGTGAGCGGCCCGATCAGGTGCGTCCGCTCGACCGCCTGCATGAACGCGCCCGGGGGCAGCAGCCCGCGCTCGGGATGCTCCCAGCGGACGAGACCCTCGGCGCCGCGGACGCGCAGCTCTTCGAGCTCGACGATCGGCTGGTAGTGAACGACGATCTCGCCCGAGCCGAGCGCGCGCCGGAAGTCGCTGACGACGCTGAGCTGACGGCGCGCATGGTGGTCCTGGCTCGGGGCGTACATCCGGAAGCCGCTCTGGTCACGCTTGGCGGTGTACATCGCGACGTCGGCCCGGCGGAGCAGCGTGTGCGCGTCATGACCGTCGCGGGGATACCGCGCGATGCCGATGCTGGCTCCGATCTCCAGCGACAGCTCCTCGACCGTCAGCGGCTCCTGGGCGCAGGCGAGCAGCCGCGCGGCGAGCAGCTCGAGCTCGATCGGCCGATCTCGCTCGATCACACAGAGGACCGCGAACTCGTCGCCGCCGAGCCGGGCAACGACGTTCCCCTCGCCGGCACACTCGCCGAACCGCGTGCCGATGCGCTTGAGCAGCAGGTCGCCGTAGTGGTGACCGAGGGTGTCGTTGATCTCCTTGAAACGGTCCAGGTCGACGAGCATCACGGCGAACCCGTCGGCCTCGGCTTCCGGCAGTGCGATCTGCGTTTCCACGAGGTCGCGGAACCGGGCGCGGTTCGGGAGGCCGGTCAGCTCGTCGGTGATCGCCAACCGTCGCAGTGCCTCACTGCGGTCCTTGGAGGTGAGCAGTTCGCCGACGAGATACTGGAACACACCGAGCACGAGCGCGAACGGCGCGAGTCCGATCGTGCCGAGGCGGGCCGCGATGTACGCGCCGGCCATCGTCAGCATTGCCGAGAACAGCTCCGCGCCGAGGAGGGGCGCGAGCGTCTCGCGGGTCTTGTCGATGAACGAGGACCCGTCGAGGTAGCACTGATATCCGGCGATCATCACGTAGTTGACGCCGAGCGAGAGCACGAACGCGGCGAACACGAACACGTAGTACGGCGCCGAGTTCGGATTCGTCCCCGCAGCGGCGACGACGCCGTGGAAGAACAGGCCGGCGATGAGGGGCGACCACGCGAACGTCAGGAGGTTGTTGCGCAGGTAGTGCGGCGCCTCCCGGGAGCCGAACCATCCGATCGCGATCGTCAGGACGCTGAGCACCGTCGCGGGTCCCGGGCCCATGAGGATGATGGCGAGCGAGATACCCAGGAAGCTGCCGGACACCATCAGGCGGCTCGAGCCCACCTTGACATGGGTCAGGTCACCGATGATCGCGAACGCCAGCACGCCGATCATCAGCGGGAGATCCCAGTCATCGGTTCCTGCCGTGAGGATCACGAGCGCGATCGCGGCCGCGAACGCTGCGATCTGGGCCGCGATCAAGACCCTGCCCGGTCGCCGTTGCGCACGCGGCGTGGATGGACCCGCGGGGCTCATTCCCGAGTGATCGGCCAATACCCGCCAACTTTTTGGCTAGATGCGAAGAAACGGACTAAATGTTCAGACCGGGCGGCCGATCAGAGGACAACAGCCGAAGAGGCGCGAAGAGGCCGCTAGAACGACCTCTCCGCGCATTCGCATCAACCGCCCTTGAAGTGCAAGTTCCCCTCCTTTCCCACAGGAGCGAGCGGATATGTGTGACACGCCTTAATCGGCAGCTGCTCGAGAAACTTGAGCCCTGGGCGGGAAAATTCTCCGCCGGAGTTCGTGCAAGAACAAAACGCACGGCTCCGGCGGCGATTTTCCTGCTAGCTGAGGCCCGGATAACGCGTCGTGCAGTGTTATGACGACCCCGCGGGGGAACTACTCCCCGGTGTCGTTCCAGTGCAGCACCGCTTCGTTCTCGTGCTCGTAGCCGAGCGTCGAGAACGCGCCCGCCCCGAGCACGAAGCGGGCGCCGGCCGTCAACGGCATCTGCAGGTAGCGCACGGTGAGTGCCCGCAGGATGTGTCCATGGGCGAACGCGATCGCATCGCCGTCGGCTGCGCGGAGTCGGTCGAGCGCCCGCTCGACGCGGGCGGCGATCTGATCCGGCGTCTCGCCACCCGGGCAGCCGTCGCGCCACAGCACCCAATCCGGGTTCTCCTCGCGGATCTCGGCGGTCGTCCGACCTTCGTAGTCCCCGTAGTCCCATTCCCGGAGGTCCTCACAGATCTCTGCCCCGTCGCTGAACCCGGCGAGCTCACACGTCTCGCGGGCGCGTCGCAGCGGACTTGTGAGGACGAGCGCAAATGACCGCCCGCCAAGTAGGGGCGCCAGCTCCGCCGCCCGCTGACGACCGACGTCAACCAGCGACAGGTCGGTGCGCCCGGTGTGACGACGGGCGATGCTCCATTCCGTCTCGCCGTGGCGGACGATCACGATCTCGGATGTTGTAGGCATGCGTCGCTCAGCCGGTCACTTTCGTCGTTTGCATCGAATCCTCGGTCACCGCCCGTTCCCCGCCACCTCCGAGCTCTTGCTCGGCGAGCAGTGCGGCACCGAGCACTCCGGCGCCGACTCCGTGGCGGGCGAGCCGAATCGTCGTCTTGCCGCCGAGGCCGGGCAGGACCCACTGGCGGGCCACCCGCTTGGCGGGCGTGAGGATCAAGTCCCCGGCCTGTGCTCCGCCGCCGCCGATGACGACCTCCTGAGGATCGAAGGTGTTGATCACGTTGGCGACGCCGATCCCGATCCGGCACCCCCAGCGTTCGCACATACGCAACGCCGCTTCATCGCCCTCGCGGGCCGCCTTGACGACATCTGGGCCGAGCACCGGCTTGCCCGCGGCGAACCGACGCCCGAGTGCCGAGTCAGGGCGCGCCTTGGCCTCCTCCCGCGCCACCCGGTCGAGCGCGTGTCCCGCGGCCTCCCATTCCAGTGATCCCTTCTGCGGGAAGTCCCCCGGCTCGGGAACTTCATGGGACAGGTCAAGGCCGATCAGCGTATGGCCGAGTTCTCCGGCGCCGCCGGTCGCGCCCCGGTAGATCCGTCCGCCGAGCACCATCCCACCGCCGACCCCCGTACCGATCGTCAGGATCACCAGGTCACGGGCGATCATCTGCAGGTCCTTGTCGTGCGCCTCGGCGAGGGCGGCGACGGTCGCATCGTTGTCGACGAATACGGGCACGCCCAGCCGTTCGCCGAGCGCCTCGCGCAGCGGCACGTTGGCGAGCGGGATGTTCGCCGAGGACACGACCTTGCCGGTCGCGAACTCAACGACCGACGGAACGCCGATCCCGACGCCGTCGAGGGGCTCATCGCCACGCACCTCGGCGACGAGGGATACGAACTGCTCGATCAGCGCCTCGGAGCTCTCGAGCTTCGTCGGCTGCACCGTCGCCTCGGAGAGCTTGGTGCCGCGCAGCATTGATGCCGCGACCTTCGTTCCCCCGACGTCGACGCCGATGAACGTTCCGCTCACAGGCGTGCGGCGGCGGCCGGATCGATGAGCACGGTGAGTCGCTGCGCGAATAAGCCGAGCAGCGACGCCGGCACGTGCGGGTTCGGCGTCACGGTCGTACCGAAGGCGGCGGCGATCGCGTCGGCCTTGGACTCGCCGTCCGCGAGCAGCACGACGTGGCGGGCCAACCCAACCGCTGCGAACGTCATCGTCACCCGCGGTACGAACGGCTCGTGCCCGGCCTCCGGGACGCCGACGACGAGCCGGGTGCGCTCGTCGAGCGTCGCCTGATCGGGGAACAGGGAGAGCGTATGGCCGTCCGGTCCGATCCCGAGCAGCATCAGGTCGAACTGCGGCGCCCCGGCGGCTCGCAGCTCGCGCTCGTAGTCCTCGGCAGCCTCGGCGTATCCGAGCTCGCCCTTGATCCGTACGACGCGGCCGAGCTGGTCCTCCCCGAGCGGCTCGATCAGGGACTCACGCACCATCTTGGCATTCGAGCGGTCATCGTCGGGCGGCACGGCACGATCGTCTCCGAACCAGAACGTCGTCTCCCGGAGATCGAGGCCCACCGCTTTGACGGCCGTCACGAATTCCTCGTTCGCCGCGCGGGGTGTCGATCCCCCGGAGAGGACGATGTGACCCCGGTCGGCGGCCGCCCCGACCATGATCGCGGCGCACGCTCGGGGCGGATCCTCAACGACTTCGATCTCGACGCTCATGTCGTGCAGAACTCCCTCGCGGCGCCCAACGCCGGTCCGTAGGTTGGATCGCGTAGCAGTGCTTGACGGACGCCCTCGCCGAGAATCCCACCCTCGCCGCGCGACGCGCCGAGGACGCGCCATTCCCGCTCGTCGTCCTTGGCCCGCTCGCGGGCGCGGAGTCCGCCGGCAGCGCGGTCGAGCGACAGCGCGTAGGCCTCGCCGCAGCTGACCGTCACGCCGGCGAGACCGGGCACGTCCTGATCGGTGATCTCGAGCGCGATCTGGACCTCGTCGTCGCCGCGGCGCGCGCTGCCGGCGAGCCCCTCGCGCCCGTCCCCGCGCAGCGACTGTGGTTCCCAGTGCAGTCGTGCGCTCAGCCAACCGGCGAGCAGCAGCGCGCTCGCCCGTGACGTCGACCGGTACCGGATCGTGATCGCGTCGAGATGGGCGAGCGCCGCCCGGCGCGCCGGGGGGTCGAAGCTCGCGGCCAACCGCTCGCGCCAGGGCGTGGTCCGCAACCAGGCGAGGTCGACGACGTAGGAATCCTCGAGTAACTCCTTGGCCCGGGCGAGCCCGGCCTCCGGCTCGAGCACGTCATCGGTGTCCACGAGCACGACGTCGGTGAGACCGAGCAACGCGTCGACGGCCTCGAGGTGACCGTGTGGCGACCACAGCACGGTCGGCAACTCGGAGACGATGATCGGGTCGACGACGGTCTCGATCCCGGCGAGATGGACGGGGCCGATGTCGACCTCGACCTGCTCGTGCATGATCGTGGTCCCGGTCCCGACCTCGTCGTAGGAGATGGCCGCCCAGGCATCGAGTGTCTCCCGCCCCTCCTCGACCGCGCACAGGATCGTGCGCGACGCGTGATAGCGCCCGACGTGCGCGAGGCGATTGGAGATCTCCCCCTTCCACTCCCGATCGACGATCACGATCAGGTTGAGGACACGGGCCGGTGCGAGCGCATGGTTCTCGGCATGGCGCTCATGGAGCATCCGCCGCAGCGCTTCGTCGATCGCGTCCGGGGTTGTGTTACTGGCCGACCAGACGTCCTCTGTCACAGCCGCCGCCAGCTTCGTCCCTGATCGAGCAGCGCGGTCGCCTCCTCGGGGCCCTGCGATCCTGCCGGATACTCCGCGATCGGCGACTCGGTGTCCTCGCGCCAGGCGGTGAGGATCGGATCGATGATCCCCCACAGCGCCTCGATCTCGTCGTTGCGGGTGAACAGCGTTGCGTCGCCGCGCATCGCATCGAGGATCAGCCGCTCGTAGGCCTCCGGGGATTCGGAGAGGAAGGACGTGCCGTAGCGGAACTCCATGTTGACGGGACGGATGCGCATTCGGGGCCCGGGGATCTTGGCGCCGAGCGACACCGATACGCCCTCGTCGGGCTGGACGGTGAGGATGATCTGGTTTGCCTGCACGCCCACCGAGCCCTGGCTCTGGAACGCGAGGTGCGGGACCGGCTTGAGCGTGACCGCGATCTCGGTGACCTTCCTGGCGAGCCGCTTGCCGGTGCGCAGGTAGAACGGCACTCCAGCCCAGCGCCAGTTCGACACGTGC
The DNA here is from genome assembly GCA_963850335.1 of uncultured Solirubrobacterales bacterium. Taxonomy (GTDB): domain Bacteria; phylum Actinomycetota; class Thermoleophilia; order Solirubrobacterales; family Solirubrobacteraceae; genus Palsa-465. Next base: position 14,801 of record CAWKKY010000015.1, read on the forward strand.
AGCCGCAGCGCCGCGTACGTCTCGGTACGCGAGTCGTCGGCGACGCCCTCCTCCTCGCGGTAGCCGGGCACCTTCTCACCGGCGACGACACCGGGACCGTACTGCGCCCGCAGCGCCATCTCCTTGACCTGATCGATCGTCGGCGGCACGATCGCCTCGAGCACCTTCAGCTTCTCGTCCCGCAGCCGATTCGCCTCAAACGACGCCGGCGGCTCCATTGTCAGCAGCGCGAGCAGCTGCAGCATGTGGTTCTGGACGAGGTCACGCAGCGCGCCCGCGCCCTCGTAGTAGCCGGCGCGGCCGCCGATGCCGATGTCCTCGGCCGCGGTGATCTCGATGTGGTCGATGAAGTTGCGGTTCCAGACGGGCTCGAACAGCGCGTTTGCAAACCGCAGCGCCATCAGGTTCTGGACCGTCTCCTTGCCGAGGTAGTGATCGATCCGGAACACCTGCGACTCGTCGAAGATGCCGAGGACCTCTTCGTTGAGCTTGCGCGCCGACGCGAGGTCGTAGCCGAACGGCTTCTCGATCACGACCCGGACCTCAGCCTTATCGGTGTGATCGAGTCCTGCGTCACCGAGCTTCTGTGAGATGACCGGGAAGAACTGCGGCGCCGTCGAGAGGTAGAACACTCGGTTCATCGGCGTGCCGGCGCGCTCGTCGAACTCGCCGAGCACCTGGTGGAGCTGGCTGTAGACATTGTCGTCGTCGAACGCCCCGGGGACGTAACGCATCCCCGCGACAAGGCCGTCGAGCACGGCGGAGTCCGGCGTGCGGCGGGAGAACCGCTCGATCGATTCCCGCGCCATCTGCTGGAAGTTCTCGTCCGGATGGTCGCTGCGCGACACGCCGACGAGCTCAAACCGCTCCGGCAGCGAGCCTTCGTGCGCGAGGTTGTAGAGCGCCGGGAGGAGCTTGCGATGCGCGAGATCCCCGGTGGCGCCGAAGATCACGAGCGCCGTCGGGTGGACGGGCAGCCGCTCGAGTCCCTCGACGAGCGGGTTCTCCTCGCTGGTGCGCTGCGGAGCGACGGTGCTCATGAGGGGTCCTCGCTCAGCTCATCGCCCGAGCAGTTCGCGGCCAACCTCGGCGACATGCTCGGCCGTGATGTTGAAGTGCGCATAGACCTCGTTGGCGGGCCCTGACTCACCGAAGGTCTCCATTCCGACGAACGCTCCCTCTTCGCCGATCCACTTATCCCAACCGAGCGGGCTCGCGGCCTCGACCGCGACCCGTGCCCGGCAACTCGCCGGGAGCACGGACTCACGATACGCCTCATCGGCCTTCGTGAACGTGTCCATGCACGGCATGCTCACGACGCGCACCCGCACGCCCTCGAGCGCATCGGCCGCCTCGAGGCACAGCGACACCTCCGAACCGGTGCCGATCAGGATCAGCTCCGGGTCTCCGCCCTCGGCGTCGCGCAGGACATAGGCACCGCGCTCGATCGCATCGTCCGGGATCGCGTCGGGGTCGAGGATCGGCAGGTTCTGGCGGGAGAGGGCGAACGCCGTCGGCGCCTCGGTCTGACGCAGCGCAAATCTCCAGGCGAGCACCGTCTCGTTCGCGTCGGCGGGCCGCAGCACGTTGAGTCGGGGCATCGCCCGGAGCGCGGCGATCTGCTCGATCGGCTGATGCGTCGGACCGTCCTCGCCGAGACCGATGGAGTCGTGCGTCCACACCCAGATCGAGGGCAGCTTCATCAGCGCCGACAGCCGGACGGCACCGCGCATGTAGTCCGAGAACGTCAGGAATGTCGCCCCGAAGGCGCGGAAACCGTGGAGGCCGAGACCGTTGACGATCGCGGCCATCCCATGCTCACGGACGCCGAAGCGCAGGTTGCGCCCACCGTAGGCACCCTTCTCCACGTCGGCGCCCTCCGCGATGTCCGTGTTCGTCGACGACGCCAGGTCAGCCGAGCCGCCGACGAGCTGCGGCACCGCCGCCGCCGCCCACTGGATCGCCGCCTCGGACGCCTTGCGCGTCGCGATCGGCTTGTCATCGGTGCTGAAGCGCGGCGGGTCCTTCTCCCAGCCGTCCGGCATGCCGCCGGCCGCGATCATCTCGAGCTGCGCCGCCAGTTCCGGGTCCTGCTCCCGGTAGCGGTCGAACCGCTGCTGCCACTCGGACTCGAACTCCTTGCCGCGGGCGCAGCACTCACGGAAGTGCGCGAGCGCCTCCTCGGGCACGTAGAAGTGCTTGTCGGGATCCCATCCGTAGGCCTCCTTGGTGAGCCGCACCTCGTCCTCGCCGAGCGCCGAGCCGTGCGCTGCAGAGGTGTCCTGCTTGTGGGGGCTGCCGAAGCCGATGTGCGACCGGACGATGATCAGCGACGGACGGTCCTGCACCTCCATCGCGGCACGGGTGGCCGCCTCGATCCGCGCGACCGAGAGATCCTCGCCGATGTTCTCCACGTGCCAGCCGTAGGCCTCGTAGCGCATCGCGACGTCCTCGGTCATCACCTTCTCGACGCGACTGGCGAGCTGAATCTTGTTGTCGTCGTAGTAGGCGATCAGCCGACCGAGCCCCCAGTGCCCCGCGAGCGAGGAGGCTTCCGCGGACACCCCTTCCTGCATGTCGCCGTCGGACGCGATCGTGAACGTGTGGTGGTCGACGATGTCCTGGCCGTCACGGTTAAAGCGCGCCGCGAGCATCCGCTCGCCGAGCGCCAGCCCAACCGCCATCGAGATGCCCTGACCGAGCGGACCGGTCGTCGCCTCGATCCCGGGCGTGTATTTGCGCTCCGGGTGGCCCGCGGTCGGCGATCCCACCTGCCGGAAGTTCTTGATGTCCTCGAGCGTGAGCGGATAGCCGGTCAGGTACAGCATCGAGTACAGGAGCATCGAGGCGTGCCCCGCGGAGAGCACGAAGCGGTCCCGGTTGATCCAGTCCGGATCGCTCGGGTTGTGGCGCATGATGCGCGTGTAGAGCGTGTAGGCGACGGGCGCGAGACCCATCGGCGCCCCCGGATGGCCGGAGTTCGCCTTCTGGACCGCGTCCATCGACAGCGTCCGGATGGTGTTGATGCAGAGCTCGTCGAGCTGCGTAGCGCTTTCAGTGGCTGTCACGGGTCACCTGGGTCGGGTTCGGGCGGAGCATAGTCAGATTGTCGTCTCACTCAACAGGGGTAGCTGTTACCCCGCGGTTATCCGAAGAGAACGTCGTATCGGTGGTATTCCTCGACCGGCACGGTCTTGAGCGAGGCGACGGCGTCGGCAAGGTCGACGAGGTCGATGTCCTGGCCGTGCAGAGCGGCCATCTTGCCCCAGTCGCCGTTGTGGACGGCGTCGATCGCTGCGAGGCCGAATCGCGTGGCGAGCACGCGATCAAACGGGGTCGGTGTGCCGCCGCGCTGGATATGACCGAGCACGGTCGCCCGGCTCTCGTAGCCGGTCCGGCTCTCGATCTCGTGCTCGAGCCGCTGTCCGATCCCGCCGAGCCGGGGATGTCCGAACTCGTCGAGTTCGCCGGTCTCAAGCGTCATCGCCGTGCCTTCGGCGGGCACGGCACCCTCGGCGGCGACGACGATCGAGAAGTAGCGCCCACGCTCGTGGCGGCGGCGGATGAGCGCGCAGACCTCGTCGATGTCGAACGGGATCTCTGGGATGAGGATCACATCTGCGCCCCCGGCGATCCCCGAGTGCAGGGCGATCCAGCCCGCATGCCGGCCCATCACCTCGACGATCAGGATCCGGTTGTGCGACTCCGCCGTCGTGTGGAGGCGGTCGATCGCCTCGCTCGCGACATGAAGCGCGGTGTCGAATCCGAAGGTCACGTCGGTGGCCCCGAGGTCGTTGTCGATCGTCTTCGGGACACCGACGACGTGAAGACCGTCGTCGTTGAGCCGCTTGGCGACGCCAAGGGTGTCCTCGCCGCCGATCGCGATCAGGCCGTCGAGACCGCGGCGCTCGAACGTCTCGCGCACTTTCTCGACGCCGTCCGCGCGCTTGTAGGGATTCGTCCGTGAGCTTCCCAGAATCGTGCCGCCGCGCGGCAGGATCCCCTTGGTCGACTCGATCGTGAGCGGGTCGCCGGTGTTTTCGAGCACCCCTCGCCACCCGTCCTTGAAGCCGACGAACTCGTCGCCGTAGACCCAAATTCCCTTCCGCACGACCGCGCGGATCACAGCGTTGAGTCCGGGGCAGTCGCCGCCCCCGGTGAGTAGACCGATTTTCATGAGCCGCATCCTATGCCCCAGGCTTTGCTACGTCGATGTAGGCTGTGTGGAAGATGTCTGCAGCACGTCGACATCGCCAGCTGTTGGCAGGAACAGCGGGGCTGTCCGCGCTCGCCGTTGCGGGTGCGGTGCAGCAGCGGCGTCACATGCGCCGGATCGCCGCGGATCCCGAGAGCGCGGTTCTCCAGGATCCACCCCGCGGTCGCCGGGTCACCGCTCGCTCGGCCGACGGAACGCTGCTGCACGCCGAGGTCTTCGGGCCGGTGGACGGCGAGCCGGTCCTTCTCCTCCACGGTTGGACGGAGATGCTGACGTTCTGGATCTACGTGACCGAGGAACTGGCCCGGCGCGGATTCAGGGTCGTTGCGATGGACCTGCGGGGACACGGCGAGAGCGAGCCGGCGGCCGCCGGCGAGTACGCGCTGGCGCGGTTTGGGGACGACGTCGAGGCGATCCTCGACGCGACCCTCGCTGACGGCGAGCGCGCAGTCATCGCCGGACACTCGCTCGGCGGGATGGCGATCGCCGCCTGGGCTGAGCGCCACGATGTCGATCGCCGCGCCCGCGCCGCGGCGTTGATCAACACCGGCCTCGGCGACCTCCTCGCCGAGCAGCTTCTGATCCCGGTGCCGGCGATGGCGCGGGCGGTCAGCGACGCGATCGCGGTCCGTGGCCTGCTCGGCTCCCGCGCGCCGCTGCCGCGGTTCTCAACCCCGGCGACCTACGCACTCGTGCGCTACACGGCCTTCGGACCGACGGCGACGCCGGCCCAGGTCGCCTTCTACGAGCGGATGTTGTGGACGTGTCCGCCCCGCGTGCGAGCCGACGTCGGAATCGCGCTCTCGGAGATGGACCTCTTCCATGCTGTCGAGCGTCTCCGCGTGCCGACCGTCGTCATCTCCGGTGAGCGGGACCGCCTGACGCCGCCGTCCCACGGCAAGCGGATCGCCGAACTGCTGCCAAACGGCGCCGGCCTGATCGTGCTTGAGGACACCGGCCACATGGGACCGCTCGAGCGACCGCATGAGATCACTGATGCGATCGTGTCGCTGAGCGCTGGCGACGGAGTGACGGCGACCACCTCAGGTGCCGCCGGCGAGCGCTGACCGCCGCCGTATTCACACCATCTGAAGGTCTGTTCTCCGGCGAACGGAGGATTTCACCGTGTCGCCGCTGCCTTTGATATGCATTGGTCTTGGGCTGGCAGGGAAGTATTCGGGGGATGCAGGGGCGGATCAACATCGCTTTGGTGAGCAGATCCGCGTGGCGACGTGCGCTCGCGACGTGGGAATCCGTCGCGCTCGCCTCCGTCGCCGCGGCCCTGGCGTGGTTCATCGCGCACCAACTTCTCGGCCATCCCCAGCCGTTCTTTGCCCCGATCGCGGCGGCGATTGCGCTGAGCACGAGCCCGATCCAGCGGGCCCGGCGGACCGTGCAGATGGTCGTCGGTGTCCTGCTCGGGATCGGGATTGGCGAGGCGCTCGTCGCCGTCCTCGGCACGGGCACGGTCGCCCTCGGCCTGATCGTGTTCCTGACCATGATCACCGCGCGGCTCGCCGGCGGGGGCTTCTTCGGTGAGGGAATGATGTTCGCCAACCAGGCGGCGGCGTCAGCGATCCTGATCGTCACCCTTCACCGCCACGGCACGGGTGGAGAGCGGGCGATCGACGCGATCATCGGCGGCGCGGTCGCGTTCGTGCTCGGCGTCGTACTCTTCCCGGCGCATCCGCTGACCCTGCTCCGAGACGCGGAACGGGGCGTGCTGCGGGTCCTCGCCCGCACACTTGACGAGGTGGCCCGCGTCCTCGGGATGGGCGCCACCCCGGAGCCGGCGTGGACGCTGCGGGCGAGCCATGAGATCCACCGACAGCTCGCGCAGCTCGCGGCCGCCCGCTCGACGGCCACCGCGAACGTCAAGGTCGCACCCCGCCGCTGGCGGCTGCGCTCGGCGGTGCTCGCCGAAACCGACCGGATCGCCCAGCTCGATCTTCTGGCGAACGCTGTGCTCGGGCTTGTCCGCGCGGCTGGAAGCGAGATCTACGGAACCCGCGCGCTCCCGGACGAGGTCCGCGCCCTGCTCGCCGAGCTGACCGACGCGATCCGTCGGCTCGCAGCAACACCCCAACCCTGGCCGCCCGAGGTGATCGCGAGCGTCGAGCGTCGAGTCGAGGAGGTTTCCCGCGGGGACGGCTCGGCCACCACCGATCGGGGCACGATCGTCGCTTCGGTGCTCCGCGCCGCCGCCGACGATCTCGCCCATGTGATCGATCAAACACACACCGACACCGAGATACGGGCATGGCGGGGTCTGTGAAAGCGGGGGTCCGTCCGGGCTCGCCTCGCATCTGTCACGTGCTGCACGAGGACGCTGACCTCGCCGACGCGGTGCCTCTCGAGCGCCGCGAGCAGGCGATCGAGGACTGCACCGCGCCCGAGATCAGTTTGTCGAGTGGCCCGTGGCAAGAGCCCGCGTCGCTCCCCGCAAACGCGATCGGCTACCTCGTGCTCCAGGGCCTGATGCTCCGGCGGGTCTCAATCGACGGGCGGTTCGCGGTCGAGCTGCTCGGCGAATGTGATCTGCTCCGGCCGTGGACTCCGGACGACACTCAAACGCTGCCGCTGCGGGCGAGTTGGACGATCGTCGACCCGGTTCGGCTCGTGCTGCTCGACGGACGCTTCACCCGCCAGCTCGGTCGCTATCCCGAGCTCGCTGGACGCCTGTTCGAGCGCGCCGTGCGCCGATCGCGGCGGCTCGTCGTCAACATGGCGATCATCCACCAAGCCCGGGTCGATGACCGTCTCCACATGCTGTTCTGGCATTTCGCCGGCCGGTGGGGCCGCGTGCGCGCCGACGGCGTCATCCTGCCGCTGCGTCTCACGCACACCGTGCTCGCAGACCTCGTCGCCGCTCGGCGGCCGACCGTCACCAGCGCCCTGTCCGACCTCTCTCGGCGTGGCCTCGTGCGGCCGATGGACGAGGGCTGGCTGTTGCTCGGCACGCCGCCCGCCGAGATCCAGCTGCTCGCGGCGCCGGACGAGCCCTGACGCGCGTCGCTAGTCTCGCCCTCAGCCGGGTCCCGGAACTCGGCGCCAGGACAGCCTGCGACCCATGCATATCGACCCGTACATCGTTCTCGGTAGCGCGATCGTTGGGCTGCTCGTCGGAATGACGGGGGCGGGCGGTGGCGCCCTGATGACGCCGATGCTCATTCTCCTGTTTGGAGTCAAGCCGTCGACCGCGATCTCGAGCGATCTCGTCGCCGCCTTCGTGATGCGCCCGATCGGCGCCGGCGTCCACCTCCGCGCCGGAACGGTCAACCTCCGGCTCGTTCGCTGGATGGTGATCGGATCGGTCCCGGCCGCGTTCCTCGGCGCCTACCTGCTCCACCTCCTGGGCAACGCCAAATCGGCCCAGAACCATATTGAGACCGCCCTCGGTGTGGCGCTGCTCGCTGGCGCCGGGGCGATGGTGTTCCGTTTCTTTCTCGATCGCCGCGGTGGCCACCGGCGGACAGCGCTCGTGCACGAGATCGTTCCGCGGCCGGCGCTGACAGTCGGGATTGGGGTGCTCGGCGGACTGATCGTCGGCATGACGTCCGTCGGGTCGGGCTCGTTGATGATCATCCTGCTGCTGTTCGTCTACCCGGCGATCGGCGCCAATCAACTCGTCGGTACCGACCTCACTCAAGCGGTCCCGCTGACCCTCGCGGCCGCGCTCGGCGCGCTCGCCTTCGGCCACATCGAGGTCGGCGTGACCGCGAGCCTGATCCTTGGGAGCGTCCCGGCGGTGCTCGTTGGCTCGATGCTCTCCTCGAGCGTGCCGGACCGGTTCGTGCGGCCGGTGATCGCGTTTGTGATCTTCGCCTCCGGCCTGAAGTACGTCGGCGTCGGTACGACGGCCCTTGGCTGGATCCTGTGCATCGTGCTGCTCGGCGCCAGCCTCACCTGGCTGCTCATCGCCCGGCCGTGGCAGTCGTGGTCAACTCAGCCGAGCGATGAGGACGGGAGCGTGGGTCGGAGCCGGACTGCCTCCGGCGGGCTCGGGAGTGACCATGATCCGGCTCACCCCGTGGAGGTTTCCGGGCACGTCGACTGAGCCCGACCCGGTCGCGGTCGGGCTGAACAGGGCGGTGGTCGGCTGAGGACGGCCATCGCCGCGCTGGAGCCACACCTCGTAGACCTTCGTTATCGGCGGCGCCGGCATCCGGTTGACGACGAGCTCCCCGCGGCCGTCGCTGACGTGCACCGTGGCGCTTCCCGGCCACGTCACACTCGCATGAAAGACGTGGGTGGTGCTGCCGCCGGACCCGATCACGATCGCGCCGATCGCGATCGCGAGCACAGCGATGACCGCGGCCGCGGCAAACGCCGGGTTGGGGATGGTCAGCCAGGCCGGAAGCCGGGTCCGGCGCGCCGATCTCGTCGCGGCGGGTGTCGCGGTGCGCGCCTCGGCGTTCACCTCCGCCATGACCCGCGCTTTGAGCCCGGACGGCACCGGCTGCGGCGCCGCGGTCAACGGAAGCAGATTCGCGACCTCCTGGAACGCGCTCACCTCGTCCCGGCAGACCACGCATGTCGCCAGGTGTGCGCGGAACGCCTCGGCCTCCGCCGGTTCAAGCGCCCCAAGGACGTACGCGGCCGTATCAGCGCCGCACTCATTTTTTTCAGACATCGGCTCCCGCTCCGTCATACCACGAACCCCGCTGGATCGCCAAGCGCGATCCGCATCTTCGTCAACGCCAATCGCATGCGGCCCTTCACCGTCCCGGCGGGCAATTGCAGCATCTGAGCGATCTGCGTGTGGCTGAACCCGCCGAAGTACGCCAGCTCGACGACCTGCCGTTGTTCGGCCGGCAGTTCCTGGAGCGTCGCCCTGACCTGACGTGCCTCGTCGCGACGTGCCACCTCCGTCGCCGTCTCCTCGTCCGCCGGCAGCCGCTCTGCCAGCCCCTCGTCGCTCACGTTGCGACCCTCGCGCACCACGCCGCGGCGGAACGCGTCGATCGCCCGGTTGTGCACGACGCCGAGCACCCAGTTCCGCACGCTCCCCCGCCGCGGGTCGTAGCGGGCGCCGCTCCGCCACAGCGACATGAATGCCTCCTGGACGACGTCCTCGGCCATCGTCCGGCGGCCGCACATGCGGTACGCGAGCGAGAACGCCGGTCCGCTGTGCCGATCGAAGATGACCTCGAACGCTCGCGGCTCACCGTCGCGGACGAGGGTCATCAGATCCTCGTCGGCGAGAGTGCGCAGATCGGCGCGGCGGTTGGAGCCGGGGCGGAACACGGTGGGTGTGGGCGTCGACGGACTCGGGAGATCCTCGTCCGTCACAGCGCCATACGCAGGCGAACCCAGATTGGATCACGCGGCGCCGTCTCGCGCGAGCCGTCACCAAAACTACAGGCCGCGCGCCTTTAGCCACTCCCGGTTGGACGCCTGATCCCTGGCAGGCGCGTCAGCGCCCTCCTCGGCATCGGGCAGGATGTCCTGCTCGACGATCAACCAGCCGTCGTAGCCGACGCCCCCCAGCTCCTCGAGCACCTGCTCAAGCGCCACATCACCGTCCCCGAGCCGACAGAAGGCGCGCCGCCGCCAGATCTCCTCCACTGGCGCCGAGTCCCGGATGATCCCCTTGATGATCTCGAGCCGGGCGTCCTTGAGGTGCAGGTGGTTGATCCGCCCGCGCCAGCTACTGACCGCACTCACCGGATCACCGCCGCCGAGCAGCAGATGCCCGGTGTCGAGGCAGACGCCGATGTCTGAGACCTCGAGCAGGCGGTCGATCTCCCACGGCGCCTCGACGTACGTCGCGGTGTGGGGATGGAACGTCGGCTCGTATCCGCGCTCGCGGCAGCGCGCGACGATCCGGGCAAGCTGCTCGGCGAACCGTTGCCAGCCGTCATCGTCCCAGCCGAGGCTCCGATCCTCGACCGCGCGCCCCGGGTACGCCGAGCGGCTCTCCGAGCCCGCATCGGCGATCGTCGGGCGCGGCTTCGGCGTGCCCGCGCCACCGTCTGATCCGGACGCCGCGGCGTCGAAGGTGTCCAGCAGCTGATCGAGCCGCTCGAGCTCCGCCGGGAGCTGGGACGGATCGCTGAACGGCACCGCGAAGTACCCGCCGGCCAGGGTGAGGTTGCGGGTCCGCAGCCGCTCGGCGAGTTCCTCGCCGAGACCGAGGTAGCCGAGCGGCCCGAGGTCGATTCCCGCGTAACCGGCCTCCGCCACGTCGTCGAGCAGCGCGAGTGCCGGTGGCACCAGCGGGTCGATCCCGACGGTGATTTCAAACGCACCGTAGCTGCACGGTGCGTTGGCCACGGTGATCATGCCTGTACCTCCGTCCGGTCGATGGCACTCGGTTCGGCGACCGCCTCGCCGCTCATGTGAACGCGCGCGATCGCATGGCACAGCGCGATGTCGTGCAGTCCGTCGGAGGCATCGGTCCGAGGCGGTCGGCCCTCGGAGATCGCCGCGTGAAACTCGAGCAGCTCCCGCTTGAACGCCTCGACGTACGACACCGTCTCGACAGTTCGCCAGGAGTGCGACTCGTCCGCCCGGCCGGCTTCGATCGCGAGCTCGCTCGGCATCCCCCGCAGATACGGCGAGGGCAGAGTCAGGGTCGCGCGCGCGCCGACGCCGTAGAACGCGAACTCCTGGCGGTAGCGCGCCATTCCCGGCAAGTCGACCCACGAGAGGTGGCAGTCGACGCCGCCGAACACGAGGCTCAGGTTGACGAGCTTCGGACTGAGCTCGGCGTACTTGACGAGCTCGGGCTCGCCCAGCGCTCCGCGCAGTGCGTTGAGCTCGTGCACGAGGTTGTCGAGCAGCATCCAGCGGTAGCAGTAGCGCGTGTTGTCGTCGGCGTCGGGCAGCGCAGTGCTGAGGCGCCGTTCGTCCTCCGCCTTCAGCTCAGCGAGCACGTCGGCGGGCGCATCCGCCGGCGGGGTCAGCACGTAGTTCTCGAGGTACGGCCGCCATGGTGACTCGAGCGTCGTGACCCGGACGAGGCGGAGTTCCCCGGCGTCGGGGAGCACCTCGAGCAGCCGCTCGTACGCCGGGTCGTAGCGCTTCATCGTCCCGACCATCAACTGCACGCCCGCGTCGCTCGCCGCGGTCTCCATCGCCAGGCCCTCCTCGACGCTCAGGCACATCGGCTTCTCGACGAACACGTTGATGCCCGCCCGAGCGGCGGCGATCGCCGCAGGAGCGTGACTGCCTGAGGTCAGCACCATCACGACGTCGAGGTCCTTCGCCTCGAGCATCTCCTGCCAGTTGGTGAACACGTCGGGCTGCCCGTAGCGCTCCGCACACGCCGTGGCCGTCGGCTCGGCGATATCGCACACCGCGGTCAGCTCGTAGAGATCATCCAATTCGAGCAGGTGCGGAAGATGCATCACCTGCGCGATCAGCCCGCATCCGATGACGCCCACTTTCAGTCGGTCGCCCATCGAGTCCTCCTCATCGCTGTGTCAGCTCGTTTCCGTCGGGCCGCGGGAACCACGCGCCACCGGTGCCGGCGCAGGCTCGGACCGCACGGTGGCGGGGGCGAGGAACGCGACTGCGCTCAGTCCCAGCGACGCCGAGAATCAGCAGCGACGCGATCGCGTTGATCTCAGGCGTGATCCCGAATTTGACTTGCGTGTAGATGTAGATCGGGAGCGTGTTCCCGCCACCGATCAGGAACAGCGTGATCACGAACTCGTCCAGCGAGAGCGTGAACGCGAACAGCGCGCCGGCGAAGATCGCCGGCCCGATCAGCGGCAGCACGACATAGCGCAGCCGCTGCCACGTGTTGGCGCCGAGGTCGCTCGCCGCCCGTTCCAGCGAGCGGTCGAAACCCTCGAGACGAGCCGCCACGACGAGGATCACGAACGGCGTCGTGTAGACCGCCTGTCCGATGACCGCGGTCTGGTTGGACAGCGACACGTGAAGCACGCTCGTGAAGAACGTCAGCAGCGAGACGCCGATCAGCAGACCGGGGAGCATGATCGGGAGGGTCAGCATGGCGCGGATCCCGCTCCGAAAGCGCAGCGTGGCGCGCACGAGCGGGAACGCGGCGGCGGTACCCGACGATCGTTGACAGGATCGTTACCTCGAACGCGACCGACAGTGTCGTCTTGACCGCATCCTGGACCTGGAAGTCTTTCCACACCTGGCTGTACCAGTGCGTCGTCCAGCCGGTGATCGGGAGCGTCCCGAACTGGTTCGCGTTGAAGCTGAACAGGATCAGCAGGATGATCGGCGCGAACAGGAAGAAGTACACGCACACTGCCCAGCCCGTGAGCGCACCCTTAACGAGGCGTTTCCGGGGCGCGACGACGTCGTTCGCGTCGATGCTCATCGACCGTACGCCTCCGCGACGTCGAGCTGTTTCCGGAAGATGATCAGCAACGCGATGATGAACAGCGCGATCAGCAGTGACACTGCGGCGCCGCGCGTGTACTCCGCGCCCTGGAAGAAGTTGACGATCAGGTTGCCGATCATCACGCCACGCGTGCCGCCGACGAGCTGGGGTGTCAGGTACTCACCGAGCACCGGGATGAACACGAAGATGACCGCCGTCGTGATGCCTGGGCGGATCTGCGGCATCATCACCCGCGCCATCGCCGACGCGCGGCGGCGCGCCGAGGTCCATCGCCGCCCGCAACTGGGACCAGTCAAAGCGCTCGAGCGTCGCGTACAGCGTCAGCGCGGCGAACGGGAAGTACAGGTAGATGAGGACGAGAATCACGGCCGGCCGGTTGTAGAGAAGGAACCCGAGCGGCTGATGGATGACGCCGATCGCCTCGAGGAACCGGTTGAGCACGCCCTTCTCACCGAGGATCGTCGTCCAGCTCGTGACCCGCAGCAGGTAGCTCGTCCAGAACGGCAGGATGATCGAGCAGCAGCAGCGGCCGGCGGATCGCCGGGCGCACGTAGCGAGCAAGCCAGTACGCGAGCGGAAACGCTGCCAGCGAGCGTGAGGAACGTCGCGACCGCCGCAACCCATACGGTGTCGATCAGCGTGGTGACGTACGTCGAGGTGCTGAAGAAGTAGCTGTAGTTGCCGAACGTGAAGTGGTGAACCGTGTTGTAGTTGACCGTCTCCCAGAAGCTGTAGAGGACGATCAACACCATCGGCGCCAAGAAGAACCCGCCGAACAGCAGGATCGCGGGACCGAACCCCGTGTACTGCGACAGGCGCTCGCCCACCCCCCGCCGCCGCGGCGCGCGCCGCCGCGGGGGCTCCGGCATACGCCGGCTGAGGGGTGGCTGCCATGTGCAGTCGTGCGGTCCGCGCTCTAGGCGCCGAACACCGAGTTGAACCCGTCGATGTATGCCTGGACGTTCCCGGACGGTCCCTTGAGCGTCATCTTCAGGGCGCGCTCGGGATCGTTGTAGAACAGAAGGTCCGCCCGTTCCTTGTAGCCGTGATCGACGAGGTACTTGTACGCCTTCTCGTTGAACAGCGGCCGTCCGTTGGCGAGGAAGTTCTGGGCGATCCAGTTCGGCTGGGCCATCGCGTTCATGAACTGGTTGAACCGGTTCTTGTGCGCGGAAGCCTTGACGATCTGCTCCCCATCGATGAACCCGAAGACACCCTCCTTCGGCGTCGCGATCTTGACCGTCGGGCCGCCGGCCGCCTTCACACGGAAGTCGGTGCCGAGGTTCTCGATCGCGATCCACGCCGAGCCGTCGGCGAGCGCGCGCACGGAGTCCGAGTTCTGGGAGACGAGCTTGAAGAAGGCTGGCTTCGCCGCCTTGAGGAAGTCCGTGGCCTTGGAGAGCTCGGCCGGCGTCATGTTGTACGGCTCCTTGGCGCCGGTCGCCAGGCCCGCCATCGCCATCAGGTCGGTCGGCTGGCTCTCGGCCACGACCTTGCCCGCGTACTTCTTCTCAGTGAGCACCGACCATGACGTCGGGGCCGGGGAGACGTGAGCGGGGTTGTAGTAGAGCTGCACCGTCGACCAGCCGTTCGGGTACGCGAGGTAGCCACCGCTCACCGTCCAGAACGGGAACGTGCGAGCCATCGGGTACAGCTGCGAGGCCGCTGGAATCGAGTTGATGTCGAACGAATCGGTGAGCCCGTCGGTATGGAACTTCGGTGCCCACAGCGCGTCGGTCGAGACGATGTCGAACTGGCCACCGGTCTGCTTGATCTTCAGGTAGCCGTCGGAGTCGTCTGACTCGAGACTCGGCCGGGCCGTGATCTGCGTCTGCTTCTGAACCGCGCTCAGCTGCGCCGGGAGGTAGTGGTCGTTCCACGTCTCCCAGTTGAGCGTCACCGGTCCTGACGATGACCCCTGGCTACTACTGCTCGATGAGCCACAGCCCGCCACATACAGCCCGGCCACCCCAAGCGCTCCGGCCGTCACGGCCTCACGACGAGTCACCTGCTTCATTCGGTCCTCCTCATTGCGGGTCGAGCACCACGGCGTTCTGGGGAGCCCAGGTCACGGTCGCGGGTGCGTTTTCTTCCAGCTGCGACGCAGCACCTCCCTGCAACGCCGCCATGATCTGAGCGTCCGCGGTGTCGCACTGCACCGCCACGCGGGTGAAGCTGCCGAGAAACGACGAACGAACGACGGTTCCCGTGAGGCCCTCCAGATGACCATTGCCGGCGACCACCTGGACGTCCTCAGGCCGGATCATCAACGTGGCCCGACGCCAGTCCCCATCTGGCGGCGTGCACGCGACCCGACTGCCGTCCTTGGCGACAACCTGGTTGTCGGGCGAGCGCTCGACCTCCAGGAAGTTTGATTCGCCGATGAAGTCGGCGACAAAGCGTGATGAGGGCCGCCGGTAGATCTCCTCCGGCGTGCCGACCTGCTCGACCCGACCCTCGTTCATCACCGCGATCCGATCGGCCATCGCCATGGCCTCCTCCTGATCATGGGTGACAAAGACGAACGTCGTCCCGACCTCCTTGTGGATCTGCGAGAGCTCCACCTGCAGCCGCTTGCGCAGCTTGAGGTCAAGCGCCCCCAGGGGCTCGTCGAGCAGCAACACGGCCGGGCGGTTGACGAGCGCGCGGGCCACCGCGACGCGCTGCTGCTGACCACCGGAGAGCTGGGCGGGGAAGCGCTCGGCCTGATCCTCGAGCCCGACCAGTTTGAGCGCCTCGGCGATCCGCGGGGCCGCGTCCTTCCGGCTCGTCTTGGCCATCTTGAGCCCGAAGCCGACGTTGTCCCGGACGTTGAGGTGCGGGAACAGCGCGTAGTTCTGGAACACGGTGTTGACGTTGCGCTTGTATGGCGGAATCCGGTCGGCGCGATGCCCCTCGATCACGATCTCGCCGCTCGAGAGCTCGACGAAGCCGCCGATCAGGTTGAGGGTCGTCGTCTTGCCGCACCCGGACGGCCCGAGCAGGCAGAAGAACTCACCCTCGTTGATCGTCAGGTCAGTCGGTTGCAGTGCGACCGTGTCGCGATAGCGCTTGGAGACACCGCGGAGTTCGATCGAACTCACGCCACGGCCTCAGCGAGATCGGCTGACGGGTCGTAGTCGCAGCCGCACGAGCGGCGGCGGACGAGGTTGACGTCGATCCGGACCTCGTTCGGAGTCGCGGGACCATCGCCGACGACGCCGAGCAGCAGCCGGGCCGCCTCGCGCCCGATCGCGGTCGCGTCGTAGGAGATCGCGGTCAGCGACGGCTCAAGCAGGGGCGCGAAGTAGAGGTCGTCGAACGCGGCGAGTGCCAGATCCTCGGGGATCGAGATCCGGGCGCGCCGGGCCGCGGCGAGCGCGCCGAGGGCCAGCTCGCCGCTCGCGGTGACGAGTGCGGTCGGCCGCGGGTCCACATCGAGCAGTTCCGCCGTGCGCTCGTAGCCGCTCGCGATCGTCCACTCGCATTCCTTGATCAGACGCGGGTCGAGCATCAGGCCGCGGCTGCCCATGCCGGCGACGAAGCCCTCGTAGCGCTCGTGGCCGCTCGTGCGGTCCTCAGGGCCGCCGAGGAACGCGATCCGTCCGTGGCCATGCTCGGCGAGGTGCTCGACGAGCAGTTCGACGCCGCGCCCGTTCTCGAGTGCGACGTTCCCGGCGCCGGCGCCGGGTGCCAGCTCATCGATGAACACACACGGAGTGCGCTCCAGCAGCGCGTTGAACTGATTCGCACCGAACGGCGCCGTCGAGACGAGCAGGCCGTCGACCTCGTGGTCAAGCAGCGTCCGCACCGCGCCCTTGACGGTCCCGGGATCCTCGCCCGAGTCGATCAGGATCAGTCGGTAGCCCTGCTCCTCGAGTACCGCCTGGGCGCCGGTCGTGACCGCGGCATAGAACGCGTGGGCGACCGTCGGCACGACGAGCCCGACCGTGTGCGAGCGGCGCGTGCGCAACGAACGCGCGGCGGGCGACGGGCGAAAGTCGAGTTCCTCGGCGGCACGCAGGACCGCGGCGCGCGTGTCGTCGGACAGTTCCCCGATCCCGTTGAGCGCTCGGGATGCCGTCGAGGTGGCGACGTTGGCGCGGCGGGCGACGTCGCTCAGCCGGACGCGCTTCCCGCGACCGTTGGTCTCGGTCTCACCGTGGGTGTCGGACCGAGCGTCGACTGCGGACCCGGCGTCGATCTGCGTCTCGCCGTTGGCGCCTACCGTCGTCAGGGTTGTCTCCATGTGCGCAGTTCCATCCCGCTCCCCGGGGAGGCGCGGCGACGCGCTCGCGCCCACGTGCACGTCCGCCGCGCGCTCACTACTCCCGGGTTGAAATCGGTTGCGCAATCGATTTCGGCCTCTCAGGGCGCGATTCTCACTGAGGGCACGGACGGATGTCAAGACTTGCGCAAACCGACCGGTATCGGTCCGGGCCGGGCTACGCGGAGGGGATCAGCGCCTGCACGTTGGCCGCGAGCTCAAGCGTGCGCCGCGCATCGGCGGCCGTCGCCCCGCGGCTCGGCTCGCCCGTGCTCACGCACCGCGCGAAGTCCTCCGCTTGAGCCCGGAGCGCCGCGTGCCACGTCCTGCCCTCGCCCCACAGGATCTCGACCCGCGCGTGATCACGGGTCCCCATCAGCTCGAGCCAGACGACGTCGCCCTGGGGGAAGTACCGGCCGAGCGAAACGATCGCCACTCCCCCACGTTCGAGCTCGAGCGTGACATTGGCGCAGTCGACGTCGCCCTGGATCGGTCCCGCCGCCGCCACGCACGCGGAGTCCCGCAGGTCGCTGTCGGTGAGCCAGCGGATCTGATCAAGCTCGTGCACGCCCATGTCGACGACGATCCCGCCGCTGGCGGCGCGGAACGTGTCTCCCGGCGGCTCCCCGTCCCATTGGAAGCACGCGACCTGGAGCACGTCGCCGAACTCGCCGCCGAGCACCCGCTCGCGGAGCGCCACGAGCTCGGGCACGAACCGCCGCCAGTACCCGATCTGGAGCAACACCCCGGCCTCGCTCACCGCCGCCGCGGCGGCGTCGATGTCCGGGACCGAACTGCCGCAGGGCTTCTCGCAGAGGATCGGCAACCCCCGCTCGGCACACGCCGCCACGAGCATCGGGTGAAGCGGCGTCGGGGCGACGATCATCACGCCCTCAAAGCCACCCGCATCCAGTGCCCGCTCGAGCTCGGTGTAGACCGTCGGCCGGGAATCGATCTCGGCGGCCGCGGCCCGGGCGGCCTCGCTCGGCTCCACGACGGTGACGATCTCCAGCGCGTCGGAGTCGGTGAGCGCCTGCAGGTGCATCCGCCCCATCCGTCCCGCGCCGATCAGCGCCAGAGGTACTGGCGTCATGACGCAGGACCCAACGCGATCCGCCGGCGCGCGTCGGCGACCGAGCCGCGTGAGGGGTGAAAGCGCTCGAGCCACCACGTCGCGCCGGCCTGCGCATAGGCGTTCGTGATCGCCGCACCCTCGGCGTCGGGCCCCGGCGTGAGCCCGGCAGCGACGACGTCGTACGGCCCCCGCCCCGGATCCCGGTGGTCATCGATGAACGCGATCACCTCCCGCAGCTCCTGCGGCGTCGGCAGCTGCCCGCCGACCTTCTCCGGCACGACTCCGTCCCACCGCGCGGCGCGGCGGAACGGCCGCGGGTTCGGCCAGTTCCCACCGATCCAGATCGGCGGCCGTCGCCCATTCGGCGCGGCCGGGAGAAACTGCACTTCATCGATCGCATATGACTCACCCTGGTGTCGATATGGCTCGCCGCTGAGCAGACCGGCGAGCACCTCGAGCCCTTCGTCGAGCCGCGCCGCTCGTCGGCGGTCGTCGGCCTCCTCACCGAACGCTTCGAACTCGTCATGACGCGGGGAGCCTAACCCCGCTCCGAGCACCACACGATTTTGCGCAATCACGTTCAGGGTCGCCAGCTCCCGCGCGAGCTTCCACGGCCGCCGGCGTGACACCGGCGTGATCAGCGTGCCAAGCGTGATCCGCTCCGTCTGCGCCGCACATGCGCCCAGCGTGACCCATGGGTCGACGACCGGCTCGGGCGGCTGGCGGCGGTGCAGGATGTGATCCCACACGAAGAACCCGTCCCACCCCGCCTGCTCGGCCTCCCGCGCCAGCCCCACGAGCACGTTCGGGTCGCCGTACTCCCGCAGGTTCGGTACATGAACGGCATGTCGCAAGGTCTCGGCCACGATCGAGGGTTATCATCGCTCAAACCACGGGGAGTGGCGCAGTCTGGTAGCGCACCCGGCTGGGGGCCGGGCGGTCGCAGGTTCAAATCCTGTCTCCCCGATTCCGCAAAGCCCCGCTCACGCGGGATTCACTGCCGCTCGACCACCAGCTGCTGACCGCCGACGAGGTCCCCGAGCTGCTGCGCTTGCCGGTGTCCACGATCTACGGGTTGGCACGAACCGGCTATTTGGCAATGATCGGTCCGCTGGCGCGGACCATCGGATTCTGGGCGTTCGGATCACGTCTCCGGATCATGGATCGGACGGGCCAATGCGGGGCCGCAGCACTTCTTGTACTTGCGCCCTGATCTGCACCAGCACGACTCGTTGCGCCGGGGCGGCCACGGGATCACTTCGCCGTCGCTGGTGAGATGCAGCGCGTAGGCGGCGCGTGCGTCCTCGGGGTCCTCGTCATGCTCGGAGCACCACGTGACGAAATCGGCGACGACGATCGGGGCGATTGCGCGAATCGGTACGCCCTGGCCGCGCATCCATTTGATGTTGCCGTCGAGACGCGAGCAGTAGTCGCTGTGGGGCACGTGCGCCCAGTCCGCGGCGAGGCTGGGCCAGCGACGGATCGCCTCCTCGTACTCTCCCGACGGAAACCAGGCGAGCGACACGGCGATGTCCTCACGCAGGGGTTCGTCCACCCGCGGCGGGTCTCGAAGCACCGGGACCGAGTTCATGAACTGGGTCAGCTGCGCCTGTCGCCGCCTCTCCGCGCTCTCCTCCGATCGCCACCCTTCCAGGAACGGATCGACGCGCTGTTCGAGCTCATCGAGGTCGCGACCGAGAGCCTCGAGACTCTTGCGGCGGAAGTGGGAGAGCTGGTCGATGATCCCCTCGGGATCGTCGAACCGCATCGCGAGCTCGATGCCCTCACCCAGCCAGGCGACGGCGAGCTCGTGCTCTCCGATCTCGTTGTACGACAGGCCCGCTGCGTTGTAGAGCCAGACGTCGTCCGGATCCGTGGCCTTCACGTCGGCCCAGATCGCAGCGGCCTCCTCGTGTCGCCCGGCCCGGAGGTGGAACTCGGCGATATCGGATCGCGGGTGCGGCTTCCCACCCCAACCGAGCTCGATCGCGCGTTCAAGCAACGCGATGGCGTCGTCGTGGCGACCCTGCCGGTCGTACTCGCGAGCGAGATCGGCGTAGCACTCAGGCATCCAGAGCCCGCCCGTGTCCGGGAGATCGACCAGCTCGGCGAGGATCGCCCGTGCCACGTCGAGGTCGCCGTCCTTCAAAGCCTGGTCGAAGGTCATGCCAACTGAAATACCGCACGGAGCGGCGGAACGTCGCCGGGTTCTCGCAATTTGCGCACGCGAATACGCCGGCCGCCGATCGCTGTGCGACTCTGGCGACGATGACCTTCACGGAGCTAGGGGAACCGGGCACCGGAGCCCCGGAGGACCTGGCAGCCGCCGCCACGGCTCCCGCCCGCTGGCTGCTGGAGATGGCGAGCGCCGACGGCGTCCCGCTGACCCAGACGAACGCGCTCGCCAGATCGATTGTGCGCGAGATCGCCGGGCGCTGGCCCGATTGGTGGAACGCCGAGCTGTTCGGACCGCCGCACCGGGAGTGCGACATGCCGCTGATCGGAGCGCTTCACGAAGGGCTCAAGCGCCGCCGGCTCGTTCGCCGGCGCGCGCGCAACCTCCTCATCACTGCCCGAGGACGGAAGCACGCGGCTGACCCGCTCGCGCTGCTCTACGACCTTGGGTTGGACCTCGGCGGCGGTGATCCGTTCACGACGATGGTCGCCAACGTGGTCGTCAAGGAGCTCGAAGAGAACGCAATG
Source organism: uncultured Solirubrobacterales bacterium (assembly GCA_963850335.1). Classification (GTDB taxonomy): domain Bacteria; phylum Actinomycetota; class Thermoleophilia; order Solirubrobacterales; family Solirubrobacteraceae; genus Palsa-465. Next base: position 35,364 of record CAWKKY010000015.1, read on the forward strand.
TGCACCCGTGAGCAGCTCGGCAGGATGGCGCACGAGGCGGCGCAGTGGGGCTGGCGTGGGCCAGACGGGGGCCCACCGAGCGAGCAGGGAGTCTCGTGGGTCGTCGGGGACGTCCTCTGCCGAGGCGAGGCGTACGGGTTGGTCGACCACCAGCCCGACCCTGCCGAGCCGAAGAGCTGGCGTACGTTGGTCTCGCTCAGTCCAGCCGGCAGGATGGTGCTCGGGCGAAGCCGGACCGATGTGAGCGGCCGCGCCGTGTTCGTTTTCGACGCGGAGATGCTCAACGTCGGCGGCGTCAGCGCCAAGGTCGCGATCGCCGGGCACGAACGCCTCACCGCGCTACACGACGCGATCCAGCAGGCGTTCAACTGGGAGAACGATCACCTCTACTCGTTCTGGCTCGACGGCCAGTTCTGGGGCGACGCAGCAGCCGAGCGTGTGATCCCAGGCGCCCCGGACACCGATAGCAAGACCGCGGACGTGCCTATCGACGAACTCCGCCTCGAGGTCGGAGCGCGGATCGCCTATGTCTTCGATTACGGCGACGACTGGCGCGTGATGCTCACCTTGCGCGAGCGAATCGACGGCGGCGGCCCGCTGCCCCGCGTGAGCGAGCGACGCGGAACCGCACCGCCCCAGTACCCGCCGCTCGACGACGAGTAGAGGCTAGCTTCCAGGGTGGTGGGGCCGGCCACTCGATTGGACACATGACTATGGTGGAACGGACACATGCCACCTCTATAGTGGACTCATGACAGAGTTGGCGATCTTGGCTCGTGAGGTGGGCGTGCACGAACGCACGCTTCGCCGCGCGGTGGCGGAAGGCAGCCTACGTGCGGCCCGGCCATCGCCGCGGACGTTGGATATGTCGTTGTCCGAGCGGGAGTACGTGCGACGCTCATGGCAGCTGCTCTCGGCTCTGAGGGCAGCGCTCCGTACTGAGCACAACGTTCGCTTCGCCCTGTTGTTCGGGTCGGTGGCCCGAGGTACCGCGGCCCCCGGCAGCGACGTCGACGTGCTCGTGGCTCTGCGTGATCCAGGCCTAGAGCGGGTCGTCGAACTGAGCGCCAAACTCACCGCCGCGACAGGACGGCGAGTGGATGTCGTTCGGCTCCAGGATGCAGAGGGCGAATCGTCGTTCCTCGCCGACGTGATCGCCGACGGGCGGGTGCTCGTCGACCGCGAGGGGCTCTGGCCACAACTTCGCGGCCGGGAGCCGAGCCTGCGGCGAACGGGCCGCCGGAGAAACGCGAAGCGCACCGACGCTGCGCTCGCCGGCCTTGACCGCATGCTGGCGCGGTGACGATGCCGGATTCCGACGCCAGGCCGGTGGACACGAAGCGCTGGCGTCTTGCGATCGTCCGCCACCTGGAGGATCTCCCGCGCCAGTACGCAGCCCTGGAGCACGCGATGGCGAGCTTCGGCGAGGACTTCGACCTGCAGCTGTTCAAGGCGGCAAACAACACTGCCGAGGACATGGACGCCTACAACCGCGTACAGGCGGTCGAGCGAGCTCTCGGGCGCGTCCAGAACTACGTGGGCGGGCTCGCCGAAGCCGGCGTCAAGCTCGCGGGGCTGCCGAGACCGGCGGACGCCCATCGATCGCCGACGGAGATCGCGTTCGAAGCGATGCGCGACGCCAAGGTGATCAGGATGAGCCTCTTCCGGCGCCTGGTCCAGGCCCAGAACGCCAGGAGTCGGATCGAGCACGGCTGTGTGCAGACGCCGGCCGGTGACGCGCATCGCGCCGCGATCCTCGTGCGGGACACGGCTCGCGACTTCATCGGCTCCTACCGGGACTGGATCGAGCCGTACCTCGCAGAACCGGAGCGCTGATCGGCCGCGAGGAGCCCGGCGTCACCCGAACGCCCGATCGACGGCGTCGGCCTCCTGGTCGCTCGGCTGGTAGGGCCGCGTAGACCTGCGTCGTCTTCGAATTAGCGTGGCCCATCCAGTGCTGGAGGGTTCGCATCGGCGTGCCGGCGGCCGCCATCCGTGTACCGAACGTCTGGCGCAGTTCGTGGAACGTGATGCGGTGGACGCCCGCGCGGGCGATCGCCTGGCTGAAGCGGCGGACCAGGCGATCTCCGACCCCGGCTCTACTCCTCGTGCGCGCAGCACATGGAATCCCTCCGCTGTTGCGACGGCGAGCTTCAGCAACGTGGTCTTGCCGATGCCGGGTTCGCGGCGCAACACCAAGACATCGCTGCGGCCATTCTCGGCCGCTCCCAGCAGGTCGCCGAGCAGTGCTTCCTCTTGATCGCAACCTCAGAGAACGTGGTGATGCAACACCATGGCCCGAAGGCCAACAGTAGGGAAACACCCGAAGCGCAGGGAGCTTTCCTCGTGAGAGGTTTTCGCAGCGACCGCGCCGATCCATGAGGCCACTGGCCCGGCTGTGAGCTATCAGTCGAGGCGCGGGACGGGGCGGAATTGCGCAGAGGACCGGGGGGTCAACGATGGCGGCTGTCGTTTTCGCAGGACGTGTGCTGCTCGCTGCGGCGTTTGCGGTCGCAGGCGCAGCAAAGCTCGGAGATCTCAAGGGTTCGAGGACCGCGGCGGCTGCGATGCGTCGTGTCGTCGCTGTCGCCACCGCTCTTCTTCTCGGGCTGTTTGTCGCCTTCGCGTCCTCCACGAGCGCCCAGACCCTCGTTGCGGACAATCCCCTCGGAGCACACTCGATGCTGTACTCCCCGACGCCGGCTCCGTTCAAGGACGCGATGTTCCGGTACGCGCGCGGCATGGGCGCCTCGGAGATTCGAGTGTCGGTCGAATACTCCGACGTGTTCGCGAACTCACCGGTCGTGCCCAACTGGACGCTGCTCAACCAGTACATGTGGTACGCCGCCGTCTACCACATCCGGGTACTCGCGATTCTCGACGCGACCCCGATCTATCTGGCGAACTGCCCAATCGGCACGAGCGGGCCGTGGTGGCATTGCGGCACGAACAACCCCGACCTGTACGCATGGCAGGCGGGTCAGATCGCCGCTCACGTGAAGGGCTATATCGACGACTTCGAAATTCTCAACGAGTGCGACGGAACCTCGGCGTATTCCGGAACGGTAGGCCAGTACGCGTCGATGCTGTCCAAGTCCGCCGATGCGATTCATGCCGCGAACCGGACGGCGCGCGTGATGAACTGTGGGTTCATGGATGCGCGGCCGGACGCGTTCGCCGCATCCCTGTTCAGCACGCAGGGCGCGAACATCGCCCACAAGATCGACGTTGCCGCCGTCCACATCCGCGAATGGGGCGACACGGCCAAGCTCGCCGGGGACGTGAAGGCGTGGAAGGCATTCTTCACGAAGTACGGGTTCCAAGGTCCGCTGTGGGTGACCGAGCACGGGTATCCCGCCGATCCCGTCAACCAGTACGACAAGGCCTATCACGGGAAGACCCTGGCGGACGGGCTCGTCCAGCAGTCGCGCTATCTGCAGGCCTCAGTGCCGGCGCTCGTTGGTGCCGGCGTCTCCAAAGTGTTCGTCACCGAGCGTGACAACCTCGGCGGCGCCTTCGGCTCTGAGGGAGTGCTCGGCGGGAAGGTTCAGGATCCCATCGGTCCCGGACCGACATACGACATCATCGTCAAGCCGGGGTTCACCGCGCTGAGGGCGATGGTCCCGAGACTTACCTCGCTCGCTAGAGCAGCGGCGGCCAAGCACGGTCGGCGGGTCTCCTCCAAGCACGGTCGGCGGGTCTCCTCCAACCGCCGACCGCGCACCGGCACCGTGCGGGTTGCCGGCCAGGTGAGGACAGTTCGGTGGCGTGGCAATTCTCGGCGTAGTCGACGCCGCGCGGCGAACCATGGGGTGTCATCGCTGGGACGATCTCGACATACAGTTCACCTGCGAACCCCGCGGTCGTCAACACCAAGCTAAGAACCCTTCAGGGTACAGGCTACTTCGACGTGTACGGACTGCGCTCGCGAGCCATGACAGTGCTCCGGCCCCGCCGCTGCGTCAGCGTGAATACAGCCGCTAGTGAATGGTTACTCAGGTCGAATCGAGCCTGGGTGAGTGATCCATCGGGTCCGGATGTCGAGGTTGTCGGCGTTGTCGGAATAGCTCCAGTGCGGGGTGAGGAACCCGCGCCTTCCGGAATCAAGCCGCTGGAACGCCTATGCCTAGTGGCGTTTTGACCTGTCTCCCCGATCCGAGGACAGCGCAGAACGTCAGAGGACAGGCTGGGAATCCTGCGGCTTGCTTCGTGCCCTCCGGGAGCGAAACCGGCGCAGTCGGTACCTGCGCCGGAGCGTGTGGTGCGCGTCTGCGTGGATGGCGTTCCGACTCGGCGGAGAGGCACTCTGCTGACCGGGGCTCCGCACATCGGAACGACCGCCTCAGCGACGGTCGGCACGGTTGCGGACGCTGCCGTTCGAGCGACGCTCGACAACGACGATGGGGATCGGAAGAAGAAGGTGACCGTCTTCTCTTTCGTGTGGACCGACGCGGGCTCTGCACCGGTTCATTCGTGTTCTACAGCGTGCGGATCTCACCGCCCAGCAACGGCGCAGGGCTGGTGTGGCGGCCGGCAAGACCGGAGCCTGCAATAAGTCGGCCCGGATCAGCGCCGTACGACCACAGGACAACCCGTTCTGAGCCGAACCCGCGGGTCCTGAGAGCCTGGAGGTCGCTGAGGGATTCGACCGCACGACAATGGACGATGGCGCGTTGTAGTGCTCGGTCGTCGCTGCTCTCCGCGATCGAAGTTCGTGGGTCGGCACATCGGATTGGGCCCGATGAGACATCAGGGACGCTGACGCTCCAGGCGATCCTCGTGGTCAGCCACTTGGTCGTCGTCAGTCAGCCCGTTTCCGCCGGCGGATGCCGATAACGCAGCACGACGAGGATCGCGGCGAGGTTCATGGCCGCCCCAACGGCGTTCGCGACGATCACCTCCGGGAGTCCGTGCTCTACGCCGTAGCAAAGCCACAGGACGGCGCCAACGCAGATGACGGAGAACATCGGCAGTGACACGTCGGCGGAATGCCGCCGCTTGCGCGTCCGGATGATCTGCAGAATTGGACTGAGGCCCATCGCGACACCGACGATCGTGACGAGAAGATCAAGCACGCTCTCACGTTACACCCGCTCAGAGCCGAGGATCCCGCGCGGCTGGTTCGCCTCTGAATGCTGACCGCCGTGCGCAGTGTGGGCGCACGCGCGGGTGCGGCTCGCGATCGTCAGACGATCGCCGGTAGCCAACAACCGGCGCTGGATCGCCAACGCGTCTGCGAGCCGGCGCTGCGCTCACATGGGAGCCCGGGGATCGCGAAACCGAAGCGAGAGACGGGGCGCTCACGGCGGAAACCGACCGATGCATTAGCGACGATGTCGGGCGAACGATGGAGATCCACCGCCGAGGGGTGGCGGCAAACGCCAGAGTTCGAGCATCGATCAGACCAGGCGCGGCGACTGAACTCCCGCGATCTGGTTCCGGACCCGGGAACCGCAATGCCGAAGTTCAACTCCAACCAGGTTGGCTGTGTTCGTGCGCATTGAAATGATTGTCAGATGAGCACGACACTGCAATTCGACGAGGAGGCTTCGCGGCGGGCGGAAGCCCTCTATGCGGTGCCTGATTTCGTCGAACAGCGTCGTGCCACCCGCGCGGCCCTGGCGCTTCGCCCCGGGGAGAACGTGTTGGACATCGGGTCGGGCCCAGGCCTCCTCGCCGCCGAGATGGCGGCCGATGTCGGCTCTACCGGCTCGGTCGATGGCGTTGACCCGAGCGAAAGCATGCTTGCGCTCGCCCGCAGCCGACGGCCGCCGGATGGTGCCGCCGCGCCGCGGTTCGTCGCCGGCGATGCCTGCGCGCTCCCGTTCGGAGACGGAACCTTTGACGCCGCCGTCGCGGCGCAGGTGTATGAGTACGTCGGTGACGTGGCGGCGGCGCTCCAGGCGGCGTTCCGCGTGCTGCGTCCGGGTGGCCGATTGCTCGTGCTCGACACCGACTGGGGATCGATCGTGTGGCATTCACGAGACCCCGACCGCATGCGACACGTGCTCGGCGCTTGGGAAGAGCATCTGATCGACCCCCATCTCCCCCGGCGGCTGACCGGGCTGTTGTCCGCCGCAGGATTCTCGCTCGCGTATCGCGCGGCGATCCCGATGCTGAACGCCGGCTATGACCCGAACACTCTCAGCGCGGGCATGATCGACTTCATCACCGCGTTTGTTCCGGGGCGTCAGGGTCTCAGCGAGCGCGATGCGCGAAATTGGGCGGAGGATCTTAAGACGCTCGGGGATAACTACTTCTTTTGCCTCAACCGGTATGTGTTTGTCGCAGTCCGCTGACCGGTCGGCCTCATCCCCGGAACGCGAGTCACCGACGATCGCATCGGTCTGCCGGCTCCGTGGTTGAGAGATGCCTGCTCTGCGGCGGCGAGGCCAGCGCAGCTTTCGAGACGCGCGAGATGATGTTCGGCCTCCGTCATCTGTTTACGTATTGCCGCTGCGCGCGGTGCGGGTCGCTCTGGCTCGCCGACCCCCCGGCCTCTCTGTCGCCCTACTACGAGCGCGGCTACTACTCGATGGCCGAAGACCCAAAAGGCGCGGATCCCGTCCTCGCTGGCGGCCTTTGGATGCAGGCCCTACTGCGCCTCCCCGTGACGATCACCGATCAGCTCGCCGGCAAGCGTGGGTTCCCGAGGTACTGCACATGGCTGGCCCGCGTTCCCGGGATCGGGCTCGGCTCTCGGATCGCGGATGTCGGCTCGGGCGAAGGCGCGCTGGTGTTTCAGATGTCACGCCACGGATTTCGCGACGTGTGGGGCTTTGACCCGTACATCGCCACCGACCGTGACGTGGCCGGCGCTCACCTGCGACGCGGCGACGTATCCAGCTCTACCGGCGACTTCAAGCTCATCATGTTCAACCACTCGCTCGAGCACGTCGCAGACCCCGTCGCGACGCTTCACGCGGCCACTGAACATCTCGCCCCAGGAGGTGCCGTCCTGGTCCGGATACCTGTGGCCGGCTCATATGCCGACAGGCACTATGGCTCGCACTGGGTCGCGCTCGATCCCCCGCGGCACCTGGCGATCCCGTCGCAAGCCGGGATGGCAATCGCTGCCGCCAGGGCCGGGTTGACCATCCAACTCACGTTCTTCGACTCCGACGAGTTGCAGTTCTGGGCCAGTGAGCAGTACGCACGGGACATCCCGCTCTGGGACGAGCGCAGCGGCTGCGACCCCGACCGCCTGGCGGATCTCGCAAAGCAAGCCCGAGCGCTCAACGCAGCAGGTGACGGGGATACCGCCGGCTACCTACTCCGCAGGGCCCTGTGACGAAGCCGAGCCGCGCCGGCGGGTTGTTGGCCTGGAAGCTCACGGGTAGAATCCGCGCCCACAGACCGGCCCCGGGGAGATGAGGATGCGCGACCGGCTCGCGGTTCCAGGCAAGGCAGTCCTATCAAGCGGTCACCGTCGGAGAGTGCTGGGCCTCGCGGCGGCACTGCTCCTGCTGTCGTCGTGGGTGGTCGCGGTGGCTTCGGCCAAGGAACCTCGGTGGCAAGACCGGACGTTTGAGGTCATTTGGGCGGGCTCGGGCTCGTACGCCTACAACTCGCTCCTGCATCAGCTCAACTGCGCACAGAGCCTCGACGGCACAGGCAACTACAACTTCAGGGACACCTGGCGTATCGACGCGAAGGTTCGTCCGGGGACCAAGAAGAGCGGGCCTGAGTTCAAGATCGTCGGCGATCCCCAGCTTGAAGGAGGTCCGTTCGGCGACCTCAGGAACCATGCGCACATCACCGGCAAGGTCACGCGCACCGAGGATGCGGAATCGTGCTTCGGTCTCGTCAAACCGCAGGCCGGCGGGAAGGTCAATTGCACCAGCGATACGTTCAGCGCGCTCGTACCTGGCCCCGGACAGGAGGAACGGGCGGGTTCGGGATTTTTCGGGCCGCTCAACGTCTTCCTCAACGACAAGCTTGAGTCCGTCCAGTTCCAGGCGCGTGCCTGGGGCGCCGAGAAGGGCAAATACACCGGTGAAGACCCCCACATGGCCGGGTGCGCGTACTGGAACACGGACGGTTTCACTCCTGGCGCGGCAACCAACCTCGGTGCCCAGCTCACGTACGCCGGTGTGGCACCCGACTTCTCTGACCTCGCGAAGGCGGGCGCCCCCCGCAAACGCAAGGGACACCCGTCCATTCCGAGAGTTATCGAGTCACGCCAATACGAGCACACGAAGGCGGGAAGCAACTGTCTTCCCCTTGGCGATGCCGATCACAACGACAGCTGTCTGGTGACCAAGAACCAGTTCTACGGCACGATCGAAATGGTGCGAACGAAGTAGAAGAGGTCAGCTGGATCTTCGGCGGGTGGGCGCCGTGGAACTGTTCGACGCAACTCCCGCAGCTTCTTCGACCTCGACGGCCACGGCTGGCAGGTCATGTGGATGGATCCGGTGGCGCGGAGCAGGGCCCTGAGGCGTTCGCGGCCTCCATGCAGGACGCCGACGCCGCGGCCCGAACCGACACCGCGCCGCGCGCGCCGCCGGCGCCCTCGCTCGGGAATATCGGCCCGCTTCTCGGCGATTGAGGGGTGTCCGGCTAACGACCTGCGCCTGTGCGGCCGATGAAACAGGAGGCGACACCCAAACGCCCATGAGAACATCTCCAGCCTCCGCCTATTCCGATACGCAGCTCGACGCGCTGCGTGAGCTCGCGAACGTCGCGTCGGGGACGGCGGCGACCGCACTCGCGCAGATGCTCGGGCAGGAGGTCGGCTTGGACGTTCCGGACGTGCACGCGCTCGCCCTCGCAGATGCGGCCCGGGTCATCGGCCTCGGCGAAGCGGACATCGACGGGGTGCTGTTGCCGCTCATCGGTGACATCGCGGGCACCGTCGCGCTCATCCTGCCGCAGGAAACCGCGGGCGTGCTGTGCGGAATGCTCGGCGTCGATGCCAGCGACGAGGTCGGAGTCTCCGCGCTGCGGGAGGTCGGGAACATCCTCGGCTGCTCGTATCTCGGCGCACTCGGTCAGATGACGGGACTGTCGTTGGAGCCGGCGCCGCCGGAGCACGTCCGCGACGACGCCGCCACAGTCGTCTCTGAGTTGCTCGCTCCGCTCGCCGCGGTCTCCGGAATGGCGCTCGTGCTCCAATCCGCGCTGTCGCTCGGCGGGCAGGCCCACTCCATCTCATTCCTGCTGCTGCCGACCGACGGGCACGTCGACGCGCTCCTCGCCCCGCTCGGCCTCGCCAACTAGGGATTTGCCGGCGAAGTGCGGCACGCGCACGTCACCGCAGCGCCCGCACGCTCGCGGAGGTCTTCACCGCCTCGGCATTGCCGACCTTGTCGACCGAGAAGTATTTGATCCGCTGGCCGGCCCGCAACGTCGGCTTCTTGCGTGCGTTGTACCGCGATGAGGACCGAGCCGGGTTCGCCGGGTGGGCGCCGATCGTGTAGTAGGTCGCGGCCACGCCGGAACCGACGTCGGTCGCCTTCAACGTGACCGTGACCGGGACCGCGTGCCGCCGAGTGGGGACGTTGTCGGTCGTCACCGGTGGGCTCCGATCGACCTTGGCCCGGGTTGAGGTCTTGACCGTCTCGACGTTGCCGACCGCATCGACCGAGAAGTACTTGATCTCCTGACCGTTGTTCAGAACGGGCCCGTGCGACGGGTTGTAGACAGCGGACGCGGCTGTCGGATTCGGTGGGTTGGTCCCGGTCGTGTAATACGTGTGCGCCACACCCGAACCTCCGGCGTCGGTCGCGGTCAGTATCACCGTCACCGCGCGCGCGACCCAACCCGCCGGCACGTTGTCTGTGGTCAGCGGTCGGCTCTGGTCGACCCTGGCCGCGGTCGAGGTCTCGACCGTCTCGACATTGCCGACCGCATCGACCGAGAAGTACTTGATCTCCTCACCGTTTGCGAGAACGGGCCGATGCGACGGATCGTAGATAGCCGACGCGGTCGTTGGGTTTGGCGGATTGGTCCCGATCACGTAATACGTGTGCGCCACGCCCGAGCCGGTGCCGTCACTCGCCGCCAGCGTCACCGCGACCGGGCTCGCGACCAAGCCCGCCGGCACATCGTCGGTCGTCACCGGCGGCGCAGCGTCCACCTTTGCCGGCAATGAGGTCTTCACCGGCTCGCTGACGCCCCCACCGTTGACCGAGAAGTACTTGATGACCTCGCCGTTGGCGAGGACGGGCTTGTTCGACGGGTTGTAGACAGCCGACGACGTCGTCGGATCAGACGGTGCGGCACCCGTCGTGTAATAGGTCTTCGTAACGCCGCTGAACGGATCGGACGGCAAGAGCGTGACCGTGACCTCACTGCCGCGCCAGGTTGAGGGCACGGTGTCGGTGGTCGTCGGACCCGCACTCCGAGTGAGCGTGTCCGCCGGCGCCGGGCCGCAGGGCGTGACGCAGATATCGAGCCGGTTTGAACGGATGGAGCCGCCGGCGACCGCCTTCACGCGTTTCCAGCCGGGTGTCGACCACGACAGCGTCGCCGTGCCCGACGAGTTCGTCGTGACCGCCGATGGGTCGCCGGTGTCCACGGTCTCGTAGTCGTTCCCGGGGTTGGTGGTGACCGGAGCGACGGTTGCGGCGCTGACCGGATTGTTTGTGCTCCCGCCGTTCACGGTCACGGTCAGCGGCGCGTTGGGGGCGACGGGAGTCGACGGTGCGGACAGCCTGAGGAATTGGACCGCGTTGAACGCGTCGTATGCCCAGAGAACCTGGTCGTTGGCGTGTACTGCGGTCTGGCAACCCGAACCGGGGGTGAACTGAAAGTTGTCAAGCAGGCCCCAGAACTGCGTGTTGGTTTTGCTGTCCGGGCCGATGCGGGTCACGGTGTAGTCGCTGAACGGCGCCACCCATGTGCCGTCCCAGCTCGTGTCAACCGTCGATAGGCCGTCGACCAACGCTGTCGTCGCCGTCCCGCCGGGCGAGGGATTTGCTCCATTGTTGGTTCCGTCGCACAACCGCGAAGTGCTGTCAGAAGCCGCCTGGATCGCATGTCCATATGTCGTGACCGGTCCTTCGAACAGGGTCTGCGACACGCCTTCGACCCGGAGGTTGACCGTGACCGGAGCCGCACCGGCGGCGGCCGGGAACGCCGCAGCTCCAACGGCCACGACGGCGGCCATCACGACGGCCACGACGGATCTGATGGTCATGCTGGCCAGCTCCCCGGTTCGAGTGTCCGCGCCAACTGCCGGACGTCATCCTGCGAGCGTCCGTCGGCGGAGCCTATCCGAGGTCCTCGACGATCGCGGGAAATTGAGGACGCGGGGTCCGTCGCGCTCAGATCGCCGTCCTTCGCCGCTGCTCATGTCCCGCCTCGGTCACCCGGACCCGGTATCGTTTTCCCGGAGATGCTCAGGGGTGTGCGCTTCCTTACCGTGCTGGCCACGACCGCTTCGCTGGCCCTCCCCGCGACGGTGGCCGCCGCGGGCAAGACCCCAAGCACCGGGAAGTTCAGCGGCACCGTCGTCCCCACGTTCGCAATCAGCTTCACCGTCTCCAAGAACCACAAGAAGGTCACGAACCTTCAGTCGAACTGGGAACCCACCGGCTGCTCCGGGGTGCCGCCGGCGTCGCCGTCGATGAACGTCCGCTTTCCCGACGCGACGATCAAGAAGGGCGCGTTCAGCGCCTCCAAGTTCAACGAGACCGTCAAGGCCAAGTTCGTCTCCTCCACGCGAGCGACGGGCAGCGTGCACGTCCATTTCAAGGTGCCGGGCCTCAGCACCGTGTGTGACGAATCCGGCACGTTCACGGCCCGCCACAAGTGACCCAGCGGTAGGCCCGCCCGCGCGGGCGGGCGACCGACGGATCAGTAAGCGCGCGCGAGGAGCGCGTCGACGCCGTCCGCGTCGGTGTCGTTCACGGGCTCGCCGTCCTCACGCAGCAGGCATCGCACCGACACGCCGGCCCGCGCCAGGCGATCCTCGCCGTCGGTGCCGCAGGCCCGCCACGGCAGCCGGGCAAAACCGTCGCTCGCCAGCTCTCGTGCCTCATCGAGCGACCCCGCAGGCCGCGTCCGTGTATCGCGCAACGCGGTCGCCTGGTCCAGAAGCTCTTGCTGATCGTCGATGAGCATCCGCGGGATCTCCACCGCGACCTCCGCCAGCGAAGCCGTCTCCTTGTGGGCGCGGGCGCGGCGCGCGACGACCACCTGGTTCGCCGCCAGGTCGCGCGGGCCCAACTCCAGCCGGATTGGGACGCCGCGCAGTTCATGGTCGACGATCCGCCGGCCGACCGAGACATCGACGTGGTCATCGAGCTCCGCGCGCACCCCGGCGCGATGCAGATCGTCGACGAGCTGCGTCGCCGCTTCGATGACACCCTCTCCGGCCCGCGCGACGAGCACGACGACTTGAATCGGCGCGAGTCGCGGCGGAACGCGCAGACCGCCGTCGTCGCCGTGGACCATGATCATGGCTCCGAGCAGCCGCGTCGAGACCCCCCACGAGGTCTGCCAGACGTGGCGGAGCTGACCGTCGCGATCGCTGAACTCGATCTCGAAGGCCCGTGCGAAGTTCTGCCCCAGCTCGTGGGAGGTGCCCATCTGAAGCGCCTTGCCGTCCCGCATGACGCCCTCGCATGACCACGAGGTCTCGGCCCCCGCGAACTTCTCTCGCTCCGTCTTGCGACCCTGGTAGATCGGGATCGCCAGCTCGTCGACCATCGCGTCGGCATACACGTCGCTGAGGATCCGCAGCGCGTGGGCGTGTGCCTCATCACGCGTCGCGTGAGCCGTGTGCCCCTCCTGCCAGAGAAACTCCGAGCTGCGCAGGAAGAGGCGCGGTCGGAGCTCCCACCGCACCACATTCGCCCACTGATTGATCAACAGGGGCAGATCCCGGTAGCTCGAGATCCACCGTGAGAACGACGAATTGACGATCGTCTCGCTCGTCGGGCGCACGACGGCAGGCTCCTCGAGCAGCTTGCCGCCACCGTGGGTCACGACCGCGAGCTCCGGGCTGAAGCCCTCGACGTGCTCGGACTCTCGGCGCAGGAACGCCTCCGGGATGAGCAGCGGGAAATACGCATTGCGCGCCCCGGTGGACTTGATGCGCTCATCGACCGCGGCCTGCAGCCGCTCCCAGATCGCGTAGCCCCACGGCCGGATCACCATCGTGCCGCGCACCGGACCGTTCTCGGCCAGTTGCGCCTTGGCGATCACCTCCTGATACCAGCGCGGGAAATCCTGCTTCTGCGAAACGAGCACGCTCGACATCTCTGAGGAGCCTAGAAGGTGATCACGATCTTGCCGTGCACGTGACGTCCGCCGCGGAGGGTCTCAGCGCCCGGTCCGAGCGGCGTTCCGCGTGGCAGCGACTGCCAGCACGTCGGCTCGCTCGTTGAGTGCGTGGCCGATGTGCCCCTTGACCCAGTGCCAGCGCACCTGCTCGTGGTCCGAGGCCGCGGCGTCGAGCTGAACCCAGATCTCCTTGTTCTTGACCGGGTCACCCGAAGCCGTCTTCCAGCCCTTGCGCTTCCAACCGGTCATCCAGGAGGTCATCCCGTCGTGCAGGTAACGCGAGTCGGTCACGACGCAGGCCCGCGACCCGGAGGGCAGCGCGCGAAGCCCCTCCAGGGCGGCGGTCATCTCCATGATGTTGTTCGTCGTGTGGGCCAGCCCCCCGCTGTGCTCCTCGACCACCCCATCGTCCCAGCAGACCAGCGCAGCCCACCCGCCGGGGCCGGGATTGCGCTGACACGCGCCATCAGTCCAGACGAGGACCTCGCCCGCTGCAGCTTCGGGCAGGTGGCCAGGCAAAGACCTCGAGCGGCGACGTGGGCTCACGGACATCGGCCGCGATTCAAGCATCCGGGGAACCCGGAAAGCATTCGACCCAGGGTCCCGAGCTCATGAGAGCGCTCGGTCGGCTCAGCTACGGTTCACAGTCGTGCCAGCCCGCGAACAACCGCATGTCGACAGGCGGATTACCGTCGTCTACCTCGGGACCCGCGTGCAGGCGACGATCGACCGCGTCTCGAGCGACCTGCGCGAGTTCGACGCCACGACCGACGAGGGCGCCGTCGTCCGCTTCCGGCTCAACCCGGCAACCGCCCGGTTCACTGCTGAAGGCGCCTCCACTGGGGCTCGTGTCGCGTTCGATCTCCCCGCCGAGGAGGACGGCCGCCGGTCACCGAAGTGAGAACCGCTCAGCCGTGAAATGCGCCGTTGGCCGAGAACGTGAAGTGATCGGACGGGAAGTCCTCGGCTGACAGTTCAGATACGAACTGGGCCACCGAGTTGGAGGGATCGATGCGCGGAATGCCGTCGATGAGCGCGACCGAGATCCACCGCCCAGCGCGGAGCCGGCCGTTCGGCGCCAGCGTGAAATGGAGGATCCCGGCCGCCGAGAGCACGCCGCCGTGGCCGAGCGTGTGGTACCCGACGAAGTTGCCCGCCGAATAGGCGATCAGGTGGCCGCGGTAGTCCTCGATGCCGCGCACGACGTGGGGTCCGGATCCGATGACCGCCGAGGCTCCGGCGTCGATGACGGCGTGAGCGAACGCCCGAGCATCACCACGGTCCTCGCCGAGGAACGTCTCGTCGCCCTGCGGCACGTGCGTGGCCGTCGATCCCTCCGCGCCGGCATGAATGATCGCCACGACCAGGCGCGCCTGGCGCCGCGCAGCGCGCACCAGCGCCTCGGCAGCGGGGATGTCGAGCAGGCTCGCTGTGTACCGGTACGGGGCAAACCCCACGAACGCGACCCGAGTGCCATGCAGCGAGATCGTCGTGATCTGCCCTGGCAGCCCCGTGTAGGGCAACCCGTAGCGATGCAGCGCCGCGAGCGTCTGCGCGCGTCCCTCCTCGCCGAAGTCGAGCGAGTGGTTGTTGGCCTGGTTGACGAGCCTGAAGCCGACCGATCGCAACTCGCCCGCGACAGCGGGGGGCGCTTGAAAGGCAAAACAGGTTCCGCTCCCGTCGTCGCCGCCGCACTTCGATCCACCACCGCTCGACAGCGTGCCCTCGAGGTTTCCGATCGTTCCGTCGCCGCTGTGCAGCGCCGAGGCGACGGGTGCGAGCGAGGCGGCCACGCCGCCGGGGGGCAGTCCACGCTCGCTGCTGAGGGCGATATCCCCCACCCAGTTGAGAGTGACCGGCCGCGCATGGCCTCCGACGGCCGCGGCCGCATGTTGGCTCGCGCGGGTGCGCACGGCGGCCCGCGCGGCGCCGAGCGACGCGTGGCCGGTGTTGACGACCAGGATCGCGACCGCCAGGGTCGCCACGAGGGCGAGCGCGACCACCGCCTCGCGGCGCTCGCGCCGACCCTTCGCCGGTTGCGGCCGGTGGCGCGCGTCAAGCGCCAGCCGCGGAACTCGGTCAGGTACGGCGAATGACCCGGTGTCAAACGATGAGCCAGCCATCCGCGTGATCCGCTCGGAATACCGCGCGCGGGCGCGAATTCCTTCCAAGCGGGCCCGCCGTACGCCCGCGCTGTCGCCGCCTCGGCGGTCAGTCGCCGTCTGGAGCCGGCGTGTGCCCGATGCGCTCGAGCACCTGATCGAACACGTCGTGGGGCTGCGCACCCGGGATCAGAAAGCGCTCGTCAACCACCCACGCGGGGACGCCGCCGGCGCCAAGCTCAAGCGCGGCATCGGTCTGCTCGGCGACCCGCCGTGCGTAGTCATCGCTCGACAGCGCGGCGAGGATCTCGTCACGCTCGAGCCCGACCGCCATCCCCTCCTCGACGAGCACGTCATCGTCCCCAAGGTCGCGGTCCCGCACCCAGTAGGCGTCAAACAGCCGCGGATGCAGCTCGTGCAGAAGGCCGCGGTCGCGGGCCAGCTCCGCGAGCATCAAGGCGCGACGCGAGTTCGGGACCTTGGTGAGCTCATGCGCGAACGGTAGCCCCGCCTCGGAGAACATCGCGTTCAGACGGTCGCTGAAGCCGACGCCGTAGCGCTCGACCAGCACCGCCCGCGGAATGCCCTCGGGCGGGTACTCGGGGTGGAGATCAAACGGTCGCCACTCGATCTCGGCGCCGTACCGGCGCGCCAGCCACGTCGCACGTTCAAGCGCGACGTAGCAGAACGGTCATATGTAGTCGCTCCAGACGACGATCCGGGGAGCGTCGTGCGCGGCCTCAGCCATGGAGTTCACGATAGACGCTGACACCGGCGGCGCGCTATGAGTCCCAGTCGACGGCATCGAACCGACGCCGGAGCTTCTCGCCGCGCGTCGGGTTGAGTGACGCGACCCACGAGATGCGCCCGCGCAGATGGGCGGCAAAGTCGGCCACCTCCGACCGGTTCTGAGACGTGGCGCCGTGATTCGCGGCGTTGTGGAGGATCGCCCTCAGCTCGTCGTACTCCCCACGGGCAACGTTCGGATGGACGTTGACGACGATGCCGCATACCGATTGACGGGCAGACGAGGGACGGACCATCGACTTGTCGCGATTGAGCGCAAATCCTTCGCCACGCACGATGCTCGCCACGAGCTCGGTGAACGGCGTCAGCCGGCGCCGGAACGACCTCGGGCCGGAGAACGTCAGGTCGTCCGCGTAGCGCGAGTACCGCAGCCCCGCTGACGCCGCCAAGCCCGCAAGTCGACGGTCGAGCCGAAAGGCGATGAGGTTCGCCAGCGCCGGTGAGGTCGGCGCGCCCTGCGGGAGGTGCGGGGTTGCGAGCGCGCGGCCGAGCCAGAACCGCGGCCCCACGAGCTGCCGGGCCGTCGCGGTTTCGGCGATCACGTTCCAGACGGAGATCGGCACAACGTTTGTCGTGATTCCGGTGAGGACCCGCGCGATCTGCGGCGCGTAACCCAGCGTGCTGAACAGCCCGTAGATTCGACCCGCGGCGATCGAGGCGAAGAAGTCGCGCAGGTCAAGACGCAGCACGACGTGCTGGCGCACATGCTGCTCGGCGTGGGTGATCGCCGAGCGGCCCCTGGTGAAGCCGTGCGCCGAGGCGTGGGCGGGGACCTCATCGAGGATCGCGCGGAGCACCCACCGCTGGATCTCCTTGAGTCGCGCCTTGGGGACCTCGATGACTCGCGGGAGTCCGCCCGGGCGCGGGAGCGCACGGTACCGATAGTTGCGCAGCCGCTCGTCGGCGACGCGCCGCTCCCAACCGCGGACATCTGCGAGCCATGCCAGCTGCCCCTCGCTCAGCTCGAGCCGCCCGGCGAGCGCTTCCACTGAGTCAACGCTCGCGACGGGCCAGCGGGGGACGCTCGGCCGCGGGTCAAGAGTGACCGTTTGCCGAGGCACGGCCGCCCGCGGGACGGGAGGCGCGGCGGAATGCTCGGTCAGGAACGACTCAATGGCCGCCATCAACGCGAGGCGATCGTCCACCGGCGCGATCCGAAAGACGGCGATCACCGACAACACGAGCGCGTCGAGCCACGGTGGCCAGCCGCCCATGCGTGCCGCGGCACTCTCGGCGAGGGGGTCGGCTCTCCAGGGACTCACGAGGAATGCGTCGGTCAGTTCCTGGGCGAGGGCAAAGCGGGTGGGGCCCTCGGAGCGGTCACTCATGTCGTGCATCATCGCGGCGCCGCGCTCCGACCGCTCCATGTCGCGCGTGCCCGAAGGTGCCTCCAGCGGATGCACTCCCAGGGCTCGCGATGCACTGGTCCAGCTGACAGCTGATCCCCGGGGTAGCCCCGGAGAGGGAGACGCCTCCGCGGAGGCGCCAGCCCGCCTCGGTGCGCGGCGCCGGCGGCGGACCCTACTACTGCACGCGGGACCCGCGGAGCGTCAGCAGCGCAGCGCTGTACGCCGGGATCGGGACGAGGTAGCGGCGGGCGACCCGGGGAATCGTCTCGTGCTCCGCCGGGCCGACCCACTCGGCCTGCTCGTTGAGGCGCTGACCGCCGAGGGTCTCGCCCCGGAGCGCGCCGGGCGAGGGGGCGAGCAGGCGCTGGACCGTCGCCGGACCGGATGCGGGCAGATCGAGGGACGCCTGAAGGTCGTGGGGACCCTTGTTGATGAGCAGCGTGTGCAGCCGGTTGCCGGCGATATGGACGACCCAGGCCTTCAGCGAGGAGGGCGCATGGCGTACGTGCGCGGGGAGCAGGCGGGCGTCGGCACCGAGGGTGCGCGCGAACAGAATCATCCCGTAGAGCAACGGGTGGGCGATCACGCCATGGCGATTGAAGGCAAACGGGTCGTTGACCGAGGTCACGCGCGCGTGGAGGTTGACCCCGCGCGCGCCGGCGCGCGCGTACTCGAAGGCCGCGTCGGGTGCCCACAGCGCGGTCGCGAACGCGTCGCTGACGCCCGGCGTGCCGCCGCACGTGACGGAGTTGATCTCCGTGAGGCGGAACGGAAGCCCGTAGCGATGCGCGAGTCGGATCGCCGGTTCGACGCCACGCGCGGTCCCGGCCGTCGCCTGCTCGCTGAGGATCCGCGCGATCGTCGGGTAGACCGGCGAGCCGGGGAGTGAGCAGGTCGCGTACGGATACCGGTGCCCACTGACCAGGCCGAGACCGGGGTGCGGGCCCGCGAGCAGCGTTTGGATCCAGTCGATGTGGGTCGTCGGGTCGGCGAGCGCCGGCGCCACGAGCGGGACCTCCGGGACGAGCCGCTGGAGGACGCGCGCGTAGGCGCGATAGTCCTGGGCATAGCTGTCCGGCGTGATGCCGAGCGGGAGCGCCGCGCCGCTGAATTGTTCGCCGCCGGTCGCAAACACCCAGAAGGCGCGGTGGTAGAGGTCGGGTTCGTTGCCGATCTCGAAACCGAGGATGCTGCCGGGCGGGAACGTCGCGTGGGCGACCTTGGCCCAGGCGCCGGCGAGCTCCGGGTCTCCGGTGATCAGGTTGAGATCGAGGATCACCCGGAGGTGCATCTCCTTGACGATCCGGGCGGTCCGGTTGATGAACGCCGCTGTCAGCTCGAACGTCCACCGGGGCGGGATGCGGACCTCCGGGTCATAGAACGTGCGGGATGTCGAATCGCCCCCCACCCGCAGGATGTATCGCCCGTCGCCGGGAACGTGGAGCATCGACAGGATGCGGGTGTAGAGCCCGACGTGGAGCTCGTCGTCGGGGAGCGTCCAGTACTCCGTCGAGAGCCCGAAGAACGAATGCGGAACGCGCTGCCCTTCTGACCCGGCGGCGACCGCGACCTCGGCCGTGCGCAGCGGCGTGACGCTCGCCGCCGCGGCCGCTGAGACCGTTGGCTCGCACGCCGCCGCGACCCAGCAGCCGAGAACCGTCACTATGCACGCGGAAACGCGCCCCACGGCGCGACCCTAACAACCGGGTGAGACACCTCTCAGTCTGGGGCGTGCGCCGCTTTCACCGCGCGGCATGCCACACTCTGCGCTCGGGCTCCGCGCACACAGGTCGCTGCGCGATCGTCGGACCCCTCGGATCGGCCCGGTTGCGGTCAAGGTCGATCCCCTCCGTTGCTCATGATTCTCGCTTCCATCACAGATTCGTTCGTGCACTTCGCGACGAACGTCGTCAACGATCTCGGACTCGTCGGGATCTTCCTGCTGATGCTCGCCGAGAGCGCCTGCATCCCGATCCCGTCCGAGGCGACGATGCTGTTCGCCGGCTTCAGCGTCTCCGAGGGCCACTACTCGCTGCTCGCGATCACGATCGCGGGTGTCGCCGGAAACCTCGTCGGCTCCTGGATCTCCTACGGAGTCGGCTACTACGGCCGGATGGAGCTCGTCGACCGCCACGCCCACAAGCTCCACATCAAACCGTCGCACGTCGAATGGGCGGACCGATGGTTCGGCCGCTACGGCGAGGCGACCGTATTCTTCGCCCGCCTCCTGCCGATCATCCGCACGTTCATCTCGTTGCCGGCCGGAGTCGCGCGGATGCCGTTCGTACGGTTCACCTTGTACACCCTCCTCGGCTGCATCCCGTGGGTGTTCCTGCTCGGCTTCATCGGTGACCAGGTGGGCCACAACTGGACCCACTGGAAGAACAACCTGAGCTACGTCGACTACACGGTTGCCGTGCTCGCCGTCGCCGGGATCATCTACCTGATCGTCCGCCGGGTCCGACGGGGACCCCGGAGCCCCGAGCTCGCCACGGCGGACGGCGGATCCCCGGCAGGGGACGAGTTCGGCGCCGACGCTGAGCCCGAGACGCCACTCAGCCGGAACACGTAGCAGTTCACGATCTGCCCCGCACGTTTTCCTCAAGACCGAGGCCGACGCGCCGAGTTAACGGGCGTGCCGAGCACGCTTCGGACCTGGTCACGCCTCGCCGCGTTCGCGCTGCTCACACTCGCGCTCGCTCTCATCGGCGCGACGACCGGCGCTCGCGCCTCGGGGGCCCGTGCCTCCGCTGCCGCGGCGATTGCCGCTACCGACGTGTGTGGCGCCTCGAGTAGCCACGGCGTCGACCGGCTCGTCATCCGGATCCAGTTCCACGCCGATCCAAACTCCAGGCCCGCGCTGAGCGAGGCCGACCTGAACCGCTTCGCGAAAGCGTTCGCCGTGCAGGCCGAGGTCCTGTTCAACGGCCATGGTTACACGGTCGGCGGCGCCCCGGTGCAGCTCGAGGTCGACGCGACCATCAGGGGCGACGCGCAGTCCCCCGCGCCAGATACACATCAGATTGCTGTCACCGCCTCAGGCGATACCCGCTCCGGCATCGTCGGCGTCGGTACGCCCGGCGGCGCACCGCTCACCGGCGAGTTTTCCCTCGGCTATATCGGTTCCAACCCGGAAGTCGGCCTCCACGAGCTCGGTCATCTCCTCGGTCTTCATGACCAGTACCACGACGTGCTCGAGGACAACTTCGCCAATCAGGCGCCGCTGCCCCCGGGGATCACGTTCAACAACGACGGAACGATTCAGAACAAGGCCGACTACGCGAGCTATGCCACCGCGCACGGGCTGGACTTCAACACGATGAAGGGTGTCTCGGTGCCCAACCCAGGCCACGGGGACGACATCATGGCGACGACCAAGGACCCGAAGGCCGCGTTCCAGAGCGATGCCCTGAAGTCGATCCTGGGCTACGCGCACCGATGCGACCCGCCGCCCCCGAGGTTCCGCATCCCCGTGTTTCCGGGCGCCGGCGGACGCGGGTGCTTCACCACGAGGACGTATCGGCCGATCCTCGATACCCCCTGGCCGCAGGTCGCGCTCGCGCGGTACCGCCAACCGTTCAAACCACAGCTCGAATGCACCTGGCAGCGCGAGCTGGCCGCCGAGCGGGTGTTGGTCGACTACTCGCTTGAGCTCGCCAGAGCCGCTGGCGACATCCGGACCGCGGCGGGCACCACCTGCGACGGGATCGAGGCGACCGCGCTGTACAAGGTCTTCGATCAGGTCTACAACAATGCCCGCAACGTGGCGGGTGAGGTTGCCCATCGGGCACTCGTGGTGATCAACCGGGTCGTCTTTCAACGCGCGGGATACGCCGCCGGAAAGGCCGGAGTTCACGTGATTCACCTGTTCTACAAGAACGAAGAACGCGTCCTCACGATCGACTCCCTGGTCGGCGGCTCGGATGAGCTCGGCTGCACCGGCGGACCGGCCAGCTCGTCGAGCTCCGGCCCGTTTGACTGATCTATCCTGATCAGACGATGACGAGCGGCACCCCGGGCGGCTCGGGTCGCCCCGATCCATCGGCGACGTCCACGCCGCCCACTTCCGATGCACCGGCGCGGCGCCAGCGCGCGCGCGTGGTCGCCGCGGGGGTGCTCGGCGCGCTGTTCGCACTGTTCGCCGTGCTCAACAGCCAATCCGTGCGGGTGCACTGGCTCGTGACGACGACCACGCTGCCGCTGATCGTCGTGATCGTCCTTGGCGCGCTCCTTGGAGCGCTCGTGTGCGGGCTCATCACCTGGCGACACCGCCGCCAGAGCTGAGCCTGGCGGGATCGCCATGGCCACGCGGATCCCGCGCCGCCCGTACCGGCGTCTCGTGCCGGTACTGCTGACGCTCGCCGTCCTCACCGGGTTCGTCGGGACGTTGGCGGTGTGGGTCAACCGGCAGGCGCTCAACACCAACAACTGGACGGACACGAGCAGCCGACTGCTCGCCGACGCAAAGATCCAGAAGGCGGTCGGCAGCTACCTCGTCGGGCAGGTGTTCTCCTCCGCGAACGTCTCCGGCGCCGTGGGCAGCGTCCTGCCGAAGCCCGCCGCCGGGCTCAGCGGCCCGCTCGCGTCCGGGCTCCGCGGTCTCGCCGATCAGGTCGTCCCCGAGCTGCTCGCCACCAATGCCGCCCAGCGTGCCTGGCAGGAGGCGAACCGCACCGCTCATACACAGCTGATGCGAATCATCGACGGCGGCGGATCGACCGTGTCGACGCGAGAAGGGTTGGTGACGCTCGACCTCCACCCCCTCCTGGAACAGCTGATCGATCGCAGCGGTCTGCTCCGCCGTGTCGGCATCACGTTGCCGCCGCGCGCGGGTCAGATCGTGATCATGCGATCCGCACAGCTGAAGACGGCCCAGAACGTCGCCGCCGGAATTCGCGGTCTCGCGGTGACGTTCACGATCCTCCCGCTGGGGCTGTGCGCCCTCGCGGTGTTCCTCGCCGCCGGGTGGCGCCGGATCGTCCTGCGCCGGGTCGGGTTGTGTGTCCTCGGCGTTGGAGTCGCGGTGCTGCTCGCGCGGCTGCTCATCGGTCACTGGATCATCGATGCGCTCGTGAGCTCGTCGAGTGTCCGCGGCGCCGGAACGGCGGCGTGGCTGATCGGCTCGAGCATGCTCCGGAACGTCGCGATCGCGCTCGCCGTGGCCGGCGCGGTGATCGTGCTCGCCACGTTGCTCACTCCGCGCCGGCGCGCGCCCGCCGCCCTTGGCAGGCCGCGCCCGGGGTGAGATGCTGCGCCGATGTTGAATCGTCGCCGCGGCATCCCGATCCTTACTCTCACCGTCGCCGTCCTCTCCTCGACGGTGGCGCTGGCGCTTCCCGCCCGCGGGGGGCGAGAGGCGCAGAGGGCGCGGGCCGCGGGTCCCGCCCGCCCGGACCCGTCGTTTGGCCGCGGTCGGGGATGGGTGACGACCGGCCTGCGCGGACTCGACGCCATCGCGTATGCGGCGACGATCGCTCCAGCGGGACGGATCGTCATCGCCGGTCAAGCGACGGACCGGCAGGGCCGCGGCCAGGTCCTCGTGGCCCGCTACCTACCGAGCGGTCGTCTCGATCGAACGTTCGCGAGCCGCGGCCTCTTCAAGACCTCACTGCCCGCCGCCAGCGGCCCGTACGTCGGCCTGGCGGTCAAACCACAGGGCCGCAAGCTGCTCGTGGCCGGCGGCTACGGACTTGGATCGATGCTCGTTCTGCGACTGACGGCGGCGGGACGGCTTGACCGGACGTTCGGGGCTCGCCATGTCGGCTACACGACGATCGCAGTCGGCGGCACAGCAGAGTCGCTCGTCGTCGCGCGCGGCGGCGCGATCCTCGTTGGAAGCTCAAACGAAAATGCCAATGGCCGCCCGATGGTCGTCGCCCGGCTCACGGCGGGCGGACGTCTTGACCGCCGCTTCGGGCGAGGCGGGATCGCTCAAGCCGCGTTCTGGAACCTCCGGCTGGCGGCGAGCGCCGGCGTGACCGGCCTCGCGGTCACGCGCGATGGCGGCGTCATCGGCGCCGGGCATCTCGATTACATCGGGGGTGATGGGCATGGCAGCGCCGGCATCATCCGGCTCTCCTCACGGGGGCAGCCGGTGACGAGCTTCGGAACCCGCGGGCACGTCGAGGTCGCCTTCGCGAAAGCCGGCGGCGGGTTTCACCAGTGGTTCCCGTGCGCCCTCACCCTTGACGCACGCGGTCGGATCACCGCCACCGGTGACGGCTCGACGAGCCGCGGCGCGGGTCTGCTGAGCGCCCGCCTGACCTCACTCGGGAGGCTCGACCGGAGCTTCGGCACCGGCGGCCGAGCGAGCACGCCGGGGCTGACCGGTTTCAGCACGACGACCTGCGGCGCCACGGCGACACCGGCCGGAGCGCTCACCGCCGGCGTCTCCGACACGCTCGTACGCCTCCGGGTCGGCGGAGCTCCGGA
Source organism: uncultured Solirubrobacterales bacterium (assembly GCA_963850335.1). Classification (GTDB taxonomy): domain Bacteria; phylum Actinomycetota; class Thermoleophilia; order Solirubrobacterales; family Solirubrobacteraceae; genus Palsa-465. Next base: position 59,287 of record CAWKKY010000015.1, read on the forward strand.
CAGTCGGTTTGCCCGCGGCGGCGTGCTGCGGATCCGTCGCCCACACGGCGTGGCGATCCAAGCGGTCCTCCCGAGCGGATCGCGCGCCGTCGTCCTCGCCGGCTCCGCCGGGAACTCGATGTACGTTGCGCGCTACCTGCTCGGCGCCTCGGCACCCTGAGCGGCGCAGCGGCGCAGCGCAAGGCCCCGGCCGCGCCCGGCCGGGGCCCTGCACGTCGACGGAGCCGCTAGGCCAGGAACGGCTGCAGCTTGTGGACGGTGTGGGGAATCGTGTCCGTCTTCGGCAGCGACGGAAGGACACCGTGTCCACCGGCCGCCGCGTCGAAGAAGCTGAAGTGCGTGGCCTCATTGGCCGCGACCTTCGCCGCCACCAGTCGGAGGTCACCCGAGCTGAGCGTGTGCGCCGCACCGAGGTAGGCCTCGACGAACGCCGTCTCAAGCGCGACACCGGTGTTGAGCAGCGACTGGCCGCTCTTGGTGACGCTCGCCGGAATCTTGAACCGCAGGCCCGTCGGCGTCTTGCTGCCGAGCGCGCTGGCGAGGAACGCCTTGTGGTCCTTTTCATTCTTCAGTGCAGCCACGAAGTAGTCCTTGTTCTCAAGCTTCGGGTGCTTGAACGCCCCGAAGTTCTTCAGGATCGCGCTGTAGATGAATACGGCGAGACTCTCCGCGGTGTAGGCCGCTTGGAGCGTCGTGATGTCGCTCTTGGTCGGGCCGGCTGCAAACGCAACGCCCTGTACCGACGCGAGGACGCCGCCCGAGCCCGCGAGCACGATCCCGCCCTTCGCTGCGTTGCGCAGGAACTGCCCTCGGTTCACGTTTGCCTGTGTCTCACTCAATGTGGCCTCCAGCAGCCGCGAGTTGATGTTGTCGAGGGCGTATTCGCGGGCAGCCTGCGATCGGATCACTCGCGGATCCAATTGCGCCCTTAACTCTCTGCACGGGTCCTCGACGAGCTCGTCCGGATCGAGTCGGCGATGAGGACGCTCCGTCCGGCGCACGTCGCAGCTACGTGACACGCGTCTGAAGTTCGATTAGAGTCGGCGCACCGGGCTTGGCGGCCGGGCTCAGGCCGGTGGATTTCGGGAGGCGGCGGGGCCCCCAGCCATGCCTCCCGAAGACACTTCGAGACCCGAGTTCCGAGGAGTCCCCGATGTTTCGTCCAATCCCCGCCCGCCGCGCCCTGATGGCGGTCCTCGCGCTGATCCTCGCCCTTCCCGGCACCGCCGGCGCCGCCGCGTGGCTGGCACCGGTTCATTTTGGCGGCATAACCGGAGCCGCACCGTCGCCCGCCGTCGACGCCGGCGGTAACGCGATCGTCGGCTGGCAGGCCGGCACGCCGAGCATCATCCAGGCGTCTCGGCATGTGATCGGCACACCCGGCTTCTCGGCGCTCCCGAACGTCTCGCCGACCGCGGCGTTCGACGCCACCTCCCCGCTCGTGGTCCTCAACCGCTCGGGTACCGGCCTCGTCGCGTGGGTGCAGACCACGGGTTCGATGGCCAACCAGACAGAGCTCGACATCCTCCCGCTCCTGGCGAATGGCACGGAGGGTGTCTTGACGAAGGTCAACACCGCAGGGACGAGTCCGAGCAGCATCACCGCGGCGATCGACGCCGGCGGCGACGCCGTGGTGGCGTGGCAGGAGGGCGCGGACGTGGTAGGCGTCACGCGCCAGGGGGTCAACGGCACGTTCACGAACACGACCACGCCAGAGATCCTCGACGCGCTCGGTACCAACCCCGTCGCCGCAATCGACGATGCCGGCAACGCGATCGTCGTGATGCAGCACAACACCGGCGTTATTCAAGGGATCTCGGCGGCCCGCCACCCGTCGGGCGGCGCATGGCAGGGGGAGACGCTCAGCGACCCCGGCCACCCGTACACCTCCCCGGCGGTCGGGTCAAACCCGTCCGGGACGATGGTCGTAGCGTTCCAGAAAGACGGCGGCATCGTCTCGGCTGTGACCGGCACCGTCGCCCAGGGCTGGGGCACCAGTGCCACCGTAACCACGCTTTCGACCGACACTGCGAATCACGGCCCTCTCGTGAGCGTGGCCGCAAGCGGCGCCGCGATCGTCGGGTGGGCGACCGCCGCGGCGATCCAGACATCGTCACGGCCGGCCGGCGGCAGCTTCCCGGCGCCCGGGGCGGCGTCTTCGATCCCGGTCGGCACGACTGACGACTTCGGGCTCGGCGGAAATGGACGCGGGGACGTGGTCATCGCCTGGAGCACATTCGACACCCAGTTCATGCAGAACGTCGTCCGCGCCACTGTCCGACCGGCGGGGACGGGAAGCTTCGGGGCGCCGAACGTCGTCTCGAACACCCGCGCCTATGGGAGCAGGCCGCAGATCGCGCTCGACGAGCAGGGCGACGCCGTGCTCGCCTACCCGGAGGGCCCGACTCAGAGCGGTGGCGTCGACATGACCGTGTTCGATGCCTCGGCACCGCAAGTGAGTGCCACCGGCCCCTCAAAGGTCCTCGTGAACACCGGCGCCTCATTCCGGGGATCGGCCACCGACGCGTTCTCGCCGTTCGCGACGAAGTGGTCCTTCGGCGATGGTGGATCGGCGACCGGGACATCGGTGTCGCACACGTTCACGCGGACCGGGCGCTTCACCGTCACGTTGACCGCTACCGACACGGCCGGCAACGCCACCTCGAGGTCCCTCACGGTCACGGTCAATCCGAAGCCGCTGCCGCCGTGCGTGGTCCCAAAGCTCAAGGGCAAGACGCTCGGTCAGGCGAAGACGGCGCTCGGCAAGGCGCACTGTCGGCTCGGCACGGTGCATCAGCCGAAGGCGCGCAAGAACCACAAGCTGCCGAAGCTGGTGGTTGCGAGCTCCTCGCCGGGAGCGGGGGCGTCGCGCGCAAATGGGACCAAGGTCGGGCTGACGCTCGGCCCAGCCCCGAAGCCCAAGCCGAAGCCCAAAAAGCACTAGCCCGCTACGCCCGGCTCGGCACGCCGCTCGCCTGCGCACGCACGCTCGCCCCAACGTTTGAATGAACGTTCAATTTAGTGTCGGGATTGTTGCGTGGGGACCGGCCCGACGTCCCGCGCGGTGGCGTTTACGAGGACGTGAGTGAGGGGGCACCGCCTCCGGCCCGCGACAGCGATCGCTAGCAGCGCTCTCCTATCGAGGCCACAGCCTCCACAGCGGCACGATCTCCCAACCGACCCGGCGGGCCGCACCGCGCCGGCATTCATGCCGGTCGGCGACCACAATCTTCCACGCGATCACGGGCGGGCGGCCGCACGGGAACATCGAGTCGCCACAGGTACACGGATTCCCACGCGTCGTCGTGTCGCGCAGCGCGCGGGAGATCGTGGTCGCACATCCGGCACATCCGGCGCATCCGGCGCATCCGGCGCATCCGGCGCATCCGGCGCATCCGGCGCATCCTGCGCCCCCCCGGCAGACCGGGCAGGTCCGTGGCCCGGCCGACCACCGAACCACGGCCACTCGGTGGCCACTAAGGTCCCGGCCATGGCCTACGAACAGATCACCACTGACCTGACCGATCGCATCTTCACGATCACGCTCAACCGGCCGGATCGGCTGAACGCGTGGACCCAGACGATGTGCACCGAACTCCTCGACGCGTTCGATCGCGCTGATGCCGACGATGAGGTCCGGGCGGTGATCATGACCGGCGCGGGGCGCGCCTATTGCGCGGGTGCCGACCTCGCGGCCGGCGGCGAGACCTTCGACGCCCGGAGCCGCGAGTCCGTCGCCGGTCACAACCGCGACAATGGCGGCGTTTTCACGCTTCGGATGTTCGACTCGACCAAGCCGGTGATCGGCGCGATCAACGGTGCCGCAGTTGGAGTCGGCGCCACGATGACGCTGCCGATGGACGTCCGTCTCGCATCGGAGGAGGCGCGGTTCGGGTTCGTATTCGCCCGCCGCGGGATCGTGCCCGAGGCCTGCTCGAGCTGGTTCCTGCCCCGCGTGGTCGGAATCAGCCGCGCGATGGAATGGGTCGCGACGGGCCGGGTGTTCCCTGCCCAGGAGGCGCTCGAGGGCGGCCTCGTGCGCAGCGTTCATCCCGCGGGGGAGCTCCTTGACGCGGCCCACGCGCTGGCCGCCGAGATCGCTGACAACGCTGCCCCGGTCTCGGTGGCGCTCGCGCGGCGCATGATGTGGCGGATGCTCGGCGCCGAGCACCCGATGATGGCCCACCGCGCCGACTCGCAGGCGATGGTCGTCCGCGGGCAGTCCGATGACGTCCGCGAGGGGATCAGCTCATTCCTGGAGAAGCGCCCCGCGCACTTCACCGACCGTGTCAGCGCGGGCCTGCCGGACATCATGCCCGGCTACGTCACCCCTGATTTCCAGTAGCGCCGACGCGGAGCGCACGCAGAGAGCGGTCACGGCGCGGCACTCACGCCACTGCGCTCGTGCGCGTCTCCCGCATCCACGCGTCAAACGCGTCAACCGGCATCGGACGCCCGAGGTAGAACCCCTGGACGCGGTCACAGCCGAGGTGATCGAGATGAGCGAGCGTCTCGGCGTCCTCGACCCCCTCGGCGATGATCGCCAGCCGCAGGTCGTGGGCAAGATTGATCGTCGAGCGGACGATGATCAGGTTGCTCGGGTCCGTGAGCATCGGTGAAACAAAGGAGCGATCGATCTTCAGCTCGTCGATCGGCAGCCGGCTGAGGTAGTCAAGCGACGAGTAGCCCGTCCCGAAGTCATCGACCGCGAGCTGCACGCCGAGATTGCTGAGCTCGGTGATCGTCAGGAGCGCCCTGTCGGGGTCGGACATGATCATGCTCTCGGTGATCTCGAGCTGGAGCGCCTCGGGCGGCAGCCGTCGTGAGCGCAGCAATCGGCCGATTTCGGCCGGCAGATTGCGGTCGAGCAGGTTGCGCACAGACAGGTTGACCGAGACACACAGATCCATGCCCCCCTCCCGCCAGGTGGCGCATTGGGCGACGGCGCGCTCGAGCACATACCGGGTGAGCGCCGAGATGAGACCGGTCTGCTCCACGATCGGCACAAACGTCCCCGGTGCGAGGAGGCCACGCTCGGGATGCTCCCAGCGCACAAGCGCCTCGGCGCCGTGTACTCGCATCTCGGCGAGGTCGACGATCGGCTGATAGTGCACGACGATCTCCCCTGCGCTGATCGCCCGCCGGACGTCCCCGAGCAACCGCAGCCGCTCAAGCGAGTGGTCGTCGTAGACCGGCTCGTAGTGGCGAATCCCGCTCTGCGCGCGTTTCGCCTCGTACATCGCGATGTCGGCACGACGCAGCAGCGTGTGGGCGTCCTCACCATCATCCGGGTAGCGGGCGATCCCGATGCTCGCCCCGATCTCGAGCGCGAGGTGGTGCACGAGGAACGGGAGCTGCACGCACGCGAGCAGCCGTTCGGCGATCACCTCGAGCACCGCGAGATCGCCGGGCACGTTGCCCGGTAGGACCGCAAATTCGTCGCCACCCAGGCGAGCGATGAGCCCGGCCGGGTCGATCAGATCGGCAAACCGGGGTCCGAGCTCTTGAAGCAGCACATCGCCGTAGTCATGACCGAGGGTGTCATTGATCTCCTTGAACCCGTCGAGATCGATCAACAGGATGCCGAAGGAGTCGCCGTCCACGACGCAGCGCTCGATCTCCTGCTCGAGCCGAGTACGAAACAGCTCACGGTTGGCGAGACCGGTGAGGTCGTCAGTAGTCGCCAGCCGGTGCAGTTCCTCGGCGCGCTGCTTGGACGCAAGCAACTCGCCGGCCAGAAACTGGAACACGACGAGCACGATCGCGAACAAGGCAAGCCCGCCGACGCCGATCTGCACCGCCGCGAACACTGCCGCAACGGTGAGCAGCGCCGAAAACAGCTCGGATGACAAGAGGGGAATGACGGCCTCGCGCGTCTGCTGCCAGATCGGAACGCGCATGACGTGCCAGTTGTAGGCGGCCACCATCAGGAAGTTGACGCCGAGCGCGAGCACGAACACGGCGAACACGAGCAGGTAGTAGCCCACCTGCCCGGTGCCGATGTTCCCCACCTGTGTCACGGCGTGGAATACCAGCCCACCGAGAAGCGGAAACCAGGCGTAGACGACGAGGTTGTTGAGGAAGTAGTGCCCGGGCTCTCGTGTCTTGAGCCACCCGATGGAGATCGAGAGCACGCCGATCAGCGCCGCCGGGCTGCCCCCGAGCAGGACGGCGGTCACCATCAGACCGAGGAAGCTGCCCGACACCTCGAGTGTCGCGGTCCCCGTCGTCACCGACATCAGGTCGCTGATCGTGGTCAGAGCAATCAGCAGCAGCAGTGACGCCAGATCCCACTGAGCCTCGTGCGCCGTCATTGCCGCCAGGATCAGCGCGGCCGCGAGCGCGCACACGTGCAACGCCGCCTGGCCACGGCCGACGGCTCGCGGTGCTGGGTCCGCCACGGGATCTACGGTCGCTATGTCCACGATTGCTCGTTGGCTGACAACCGATTAGTCGGCTGCTGCACAGAGTGCATCGGACAAATTCGGGATCCGCTTCCCCGCAGTGAGTACGACTCGCGATCCGTAGGAACCGCGGTCACCGGGCCGGATGGGCATACCGCAGCACCCGACGACTGCCCACGCATCCGTGCGGTGTCATGCCCATATGCGCGGCCGTTATGACCACGATAACGAGCTCGCGTCTACCGCGAGCGAGGCATGTGAGTCACGCTCCGCGTGCACCCCACCCCCTGGAAGGAGAAGGTTGTGGGATACAAGAGCGGTTGAAACTGTAGGCCGAGGGGCTCGTAGCGGGGCCCCTCAGTCGTTGTGGGTGCTGCTCTCCATGAGATCGGCAGGGCGCCGGAAAGTCTTCAGCCAACTCGACGGATGTTCGGCATGACGCTGGGGCGCTCGTACATCGCCCGCCCGCCGGTCTCGACGTCGTCGCCGGAGGCCTCTCCGATCGGACCGAGAATAGAATCAGCGCGACGGACTCAGAGCAATGGAAGGCAGCCTGCACATCGACATCGGACAGCGCGACGGCGCGACCATCCTCAGCGTTCTCGGGGAGGTCGATCTCGCCACGGCGCCGATCCTCGACGAGCAGATTTCGGCTATCGAGGCAGGCGACGCACCATCGATCGTCGTTGATCTTGACCGCGTCAGTTTCATGGACTCAAGCGGCCTTCAGGTCCTCCTCGCCCACGTCTTCTCCGACGAGAACGGCAGCCGCATCCGCCTCACGCGGGGCTCACCTCAGGTCGTACGGCTGTTCACCGTGAGCGGCCTGCTCGAGCGGCTGCCGTTCGTCGCGGCTGACTGAATCCGCGTCAATATCGGCGAGTCGGGTAATCCAAACCTGTGCCCTCCGCACGCACCGAACTCCTGGATCTCCGCCTGCGCTGCGATTCGGCGGCGCCACGGGAGGCACGCAGGGCACTCGAGCAGATCCGCGAGATCGCCCCCGTCATTGATGATGCACTGCTCGTCGCCAGCGAGCTGACGACGAACGCGATCCTCCATTCCGGCGCCGAACCCGGGGATGAAATTCAGCTCCGGGCCGAGCTCGGCACCGGCGTGCTGGTGATCGAGGTGATCGACGAGGGTCGATCGAGGACAACGCCGCACACGCGGCCGCCGGACACCTCGTCCCCCGGCGGATTCGGGCTACCGGTCGTGGCTGCGATCGCCCGCCGTTGGGGCAGCGAGCGTGGCGACGGGATGCGCGTCTGGGCGGAGCTCGCGCTGTGAGGGCGATACGATCGGTGTCGTGCCCGAACGCCTCTATTTCACCGAGTCCGACGAGGCCAACGCCCTGATCGCGTCCGACCCGATGGCGCTGCTCATCGGGTTCGCACTCGACCAGCAGGTGACCGTCCAGAAGGCTTTCGCCGGACCGCTCGTCCTCCGTGAGCGCCTTGGGTCACTCGATGCCGCGGCGGTCGCCGCGGCCGATCTCGAGCCGCTGTTCCGTGAGCGCCCTGCCATTCATCGCTTCCCCGGTTCGATGGCCAAGCGCGTGCATGACCTCGCCGTCTACATCCGAGACCACTACGACGGCGACGCCGGGCGCGTCTGGCGCGACGCTCCCGACGCCGCCGCGCTCCGCGCCAACCTCGGCTCGTTGCCTGGATTCGGCGAGATGAAGATCAAGTCGCTCGGCGCCGTGCTCGCCAAGCAGTTCGGCGTCGAGGCGGCGCAGGATCTCGTTCCCTGGCATCCCACGCTCGGCGACGTCGACTCACCGCAGGCCCTGGCCGACTACCAGGCCGCGAAGCGCGTCCATAAGGCCGAGTGGCAGAAGGCCCGCGCCGGCGCGGCGTGACCGCCGACCCCGGCGCAGCGCCCCACACCCGCGTTCTCGAGATCGAGACGCCGTCCGGCGCCGCGCGGGCGCACGTCTCCGCCGCCGACGGCGCGCGGGCAGCGCTCGTGCTCGGCCACGGGGCGGGCGGCGGCGTCACGGCGCGAGATCTCCTGGCGGTGCGCGAGGTTGCGCTCGCCGAAGCGGTGTCCGTGGCGCTCGTCGAACAGCCTTATCGCGTGGCGGGGCGCCGATCGCCGGCCCCCGCCCGACAGCTCGATCCAGCGTGGTGCGCCGTCGTCGAGCGGCTGCGTTTAGAGTCGTTCCGCGGTCTCCCGCTCATCTGCGGGGGACGCTCGTCCGGGGCACGGGTGGCCTGCCGCACATTCGCCGACACCGGCGCCGTCGGCGTTCTCTGCCTCGCATTCCCACTCCAGCCGCCGGGGCGCACGGCGTCGGGCGAGCCGCGACCGGATCGGCTTGACGAGCTCGACGCTGTCTCCGTCCCTGTCCTCGTCGTGCAGGGCGAGTCCGATCAGTTCGGGATGCCACCCGCGCGTCGGGGCCGGCGGCGGGTGGTCGTCGTGCCTGGCGATCACAGCCTGCGGAGGGCGGAGCCGGTCCGCGGCGCGGTCCGGCCATGGCTGCGGCGAATGCGCGACCGGGGCTGACGCCCGCGCGAGTCCCGACTCAGGCGAGCGCCACCGCCGTCCGACCGGCGTACGTTGCCCGGCCTCCGAGCTCCTCCTCGATCCGCAGCAGCTGGTTGTACTTGGCGACCCGCTCCGAGCGCGCCGGGGCACCGGTCTTGATCTGCCCGACGCCGGTGGCGACCGCGAGATCGGCGATGAAGCTGTCCTCCGTCTCTCCGGAGCGGTGAGAGATGACACACCGGTAGCCCGCGTCGCGCGCGATGCGGATGGTGTCGAGCGTTTCGGTGAGGGTGCCGATCTGGTTGAGCTTGATCAGGATGCTGTTCGCGATGCCTCGCTCGATGCCCTCGCGGAGAATCGCCGGGTTGGTCACGAAGATGTCGTCGCCGACGAGCTGCACGTTCTCACCGAGGCGGTCGGTGAGCGCTTTCCAGCCGTCCCAGTCCTGCTCGGCCATTCCGTCCTCCAGAGACAGCACCGGATAGCGCCCGCACACCTCGGCCCAATAGTCGACCATCTCCTGAGAGCTGAGCGACCGTCCCTCGCCGGCGAGCTCGTAACGCCCGTCCTTGAAGAACTCGCTCGCGGCGGGGTCAAGACAGATGGCCACCTGCTCGCCCGGCGTGTACCCGGCGGCGTCAATCGCAGCCACGAGCAACTCGAGCGGCGCCTCGTTTGAGTCCAGCGCCGGCGCGAACCCGCCCTCGTCGCCGACCCCGGTCGCGAGGCCGCGCTGCTTGAGCGTGGACTTCAGCTCGTGGTAGACCTCCGCGCCCATCTGCAGTGCCTGGGCAAACGACTCCGCGCCGACCGGCGCGACCATGAACTCCTGGAAATCGACCGGATTGTCCGCATGCGCGCCGCCGTTGAGCACATTCATCGTCGGTACGGGCAATACGTGCCCCTCGCCATCTGAGAGGTAGGACCACAGCGGCTGCCCCGCGTCTGCGGCGGCCGCCCGGGCTGCCGCGAGCGAGACACCGAGAATCGCGTTCGCGCCCAGGCGCGACTTTCCCTCGGTGCCGTCGAGCGCGATCATCGCCTCATCGAGACCGCGTTGGTCTGCCGCGTCACGGCCGGCCACCGCGGCCGCGATTTCGCCGTTCACGTTGCCGACCGCGCGTGTGACGGCCTTGCCCTTGAAGGGTCCGGTCCCGTCCCGCAGCTCCAAAGCCTCTCGGGTGCCGGTCGACGCGCCGGACGGCACCGCCGCCCGGCCGCTCGCGCCTGAGGCCAGCCGGAGGTCGACCTCGACAGTCGGGTTTCCGCGGCTGTCGAGTACCTGGCGGGCATGGACGGTGTCAATCGCGGTCATGGTCGCTCCCAAAGAGAAGGGTCATCAGTCGAATGCGGGGCGAGCCCGACACGCCGCGTTTCCTGGCCCTGTCAGAACCGGAGGGCCTGCCTCGCTCAGCCTGACATCGTGGCCGACTTGCCACCCGAGGCAATCCGTATTCCGCCGCAGCATCCTTGCTGCGGACTGCCGAGTCAGTGAGAGCGGGCGACGGGAATCGAACCCGCCCTAGAAGCTTGGAAGGCTTCTGTGCAACCACAACACTTCGCCCGCGGGCCTCGTCGGCATGGTAGCCGCCTGGTGCGCGCCGAGCAGGGCTCAGCGATGAGCCGCCGCGCGGATCGAATCCGCGGCGCCAACCGGTTCAGCGCGTGCTCTGACGCGCTTCCGTCGGGACTTCGTCGCCGTCGGAGAGCCCGTCCGGCGGCCACTTCCCGGTCCAGTTGTCGAGCCCACCGTCGATCGTGAGCACGGATCCGGAGAATGCCGGCCCGACCTCGGAGGCGAGCAGCGCCACGAGCCAGCCGTATTCGGCAACGTCGCCGAGTCGCTGGATGGGGACCGTCGCGGCGGCACTCCGCCACAGCTCCGCCGGGTACTTGCGCAGCGATTCGGTCGCAAACCGTCCGATTGCGATCGCGGCGACCGACACGCCGTCCGGACGCCAACGGCCGGCGAGTTCCTCGGTCAGCGACTCGACGGCCGCCCGGGCAGCGCCCGTGTGGGCCATCGCCGGCATGCCGTGGTGCGGCGAGACCGTGACGTTGGCGATCATGCCCCGGCCAGCCGGGCGCATCGCGCCCTCGTAGGCGGCCTCGCACATGGCGAGCGTGCCGCCGACGTTGAGTCGCTGCACCGCCCTCCACCCCTTGGTGGTGATCCCCTCAGCGGGAACGAAGTACTGGCCGCCGGCGTTGTTGAGGACGAAATCGAGTCGGCCATGACGCCCGACGGTCGTGGCGACGATCTCCTCGGCCTGCCCAGGTTCGCGAATGTCGCCGGTGACCGTGTCGCAGCGGGACCCGATCTCCGCCGCCGCGTCCTCGAGAACCTCGGCCCGCCGGCCCACGATGACGACGGTCGCGCCGCAGCGGGCAAGCTCCTGTGCCGCCGCCTTGCCGAGATTCGTGCCGCCGCCGGTCACGATCGCGACCCGCCCGTTGAGCGCGTCGTCGGCGAACACGCTTGACCGGTCCACGCCTACTCCCCGAGCACCTTGATGACGAGCCGTTTGCGGCGCCCGCCATCGAACTCGCAGTAGAAGATCGCCTGCCACGGCCCGAGGTCAAGCTGCCCCTCGGTCACCGGCACGATCACCTGATGGTGGACGAGCAGATTCTTGAAGTGCGCGTCCCCGTTGTCCTCGCCCCCGCGGTGATGGCGGTAATCGCCCGGATCGGGCAACAGCTCCCGCGCCACCTCGTTCGCCGGCTCCTGCCAGCTCGGCGGCGCGAGCTTGTCCAGCCACTCGAGCGCGTCGGCCTGAATCCCCGGCTCGTCGTCGTTGATCCACACCCCGGCGGTGATGTGCATCGCCGAGACGAGCACCATCCCCTCGCTGATCCCCGAGTCCCGCACCGCCTCCGCGACGTCCTCGGTGATCCGCACGAACTCACGGCGGTTGGCGGTCTGAAAGGTGTGGTAGACGGTGTGCGACTTCATCGGGGCGGCAGATGCAACTCGCTCCGGCGCCAGCCAGTCAACGAGCGCCGGGACCGACCATCAACAGAGAGAACAAGCAGGGGAGCCGGGATTCGAACCCGGGTTCACGGTTTTGGAGACCGCGCGCGTGGACCACTAGCTTACTCCCCTGGGTCAGGCCCGATGGTACCTCGCCGAGCGGGTTTTCTGTCCGTCGGTCATGCGAACATACGTTTGTATGGCGCACCCGCAACAGTTCATCAGGCAGGCTGCCGACCTTGCATCAGCAGGTCTCAGCGACTACTCGATCGCGGCTCGGACAGGCATCGCTCGCTCGACCGTGCAACGTTGGCGTCAGCGCGGATGGGCAACCGGTCAGCGAGACATCCCGTTCTGGCAGGTCCCGGACCGTGACCGCTACTGCTACCTCCTCGGCTGCTACCTCGGCGACGGTCACGTGCTCCACAACCCGCCCAACGGGTGGACCCTGCGGCTCGCGTGTGATCGCGCCTACCCGGGGCTCATCTGCGAGGCGCTCGCGGCGATGGCGGCGACGTTTCCACCTCGGCAGCCGACCCGCCGAGCCCTCCCGTCAGCCGCATCGGACGTCCTGAGCATCTCGCACCCCGGCGTCGGCTCAGCCTTTCCCCAGCACGGACCCGGGCCCAAACATGAAAGGACGATCGAGCTCGTGGGCTGGCAGGAACAATTGACCACAACGAACCCGCGAGCACTCATTCGCGGCCTCATTCACTCCGACGGCTGCCGCGTCATCAACCGGTTCCGGACGCGGCTCCCAAGTGGGAATGTGCGCGAGTACGCCTATCCGCGGTATTTCTTCTCCAACCTCTCCGCTGACATCCGCGCGATCTTCCATCGGCATTGCGCGCTCCTCGGGATCCGAGTCACGCAGTCAAATCACCGAAACCTGACCGTGTCGCACCGAGACAGCGTCGCCATCCTCGACACATTCGTCGGCCCGAAGGCGTAGTCGGTCGATGCCGTCGTTTCGGATGCAGTTCCCCTGTCGAGACGTCCGAGCGCTCGCCGGCCGGTTTGGCGTGTTGGACTACGCCGCGTGTCACGCGGCTGGCCGGTCGGCGCGCGAGCGCGGCCATTATTCGCGGGAGGAGTTCGTGCTCGTGTGCGCGTGGAAGACGGCGCGCAGCCGCTCTCGGGTCGCAACGAACTCGGCAAAGGACGTCAAACGCGTGACCCAGCGGGCGCTCGCCACGGGGAACGAGGCGACCCGGATGGAGACGCTCCTGACGTTGACCGGCGTGGGCGTGCCGACCGCGTCGACGCTGCTCTATTTCGCGTTCCCGGACGCGTACCCGATCCTGGATGTCCGAGCGCTCGAGTCGCTGGGGGTCAAGGCGCGCTCGCAGTATCCGGTGAGCTTCTGGCTCTCCTACCTCACCGTATGTCGAGCGCTCGCCGTGCAGTGCGGCGTCGACATCCGGACGCTTGACAAGGCACTGTGGCAGTACTCCAAGGAGAAGGCGACCGCGTCGGCGGGCGCGGCTTCGCAGCAGAAATGAACGGCCGTCTGAGTGCGGGCGAAGGGACTCGAACCCCCACGGGCTATGCCCACCGGCACCTAAAGCCGGCGCGTCTACCAATTCCGCCACGCCCGCTGGTGTGGGGTGCTGCGCGCGAGTCACTGTCGCATACAGCGTGGCCAGATTGTATGGTCCGCGTTCGTGCCCCCTGTGCGCAACCTTCGGCCGGGCTACACGATCGACTTCCCGAACCGGCACAAGCCGGCGAGCAAGGCGACGAAGGCAATCGTGATTCTGTTGCTGCTCGTCTCGGTCGCGCTCATGCTGATCGTGACGCTCGGGGGCTGGAGCAAGCTTCAGGGGTTGAAGGCGGTCAACCTTGCGTGGGCGGCGGTCTACGTGATCATGGCCTTCTACATCGCTCGGTGGAATCGCGGTTTGCTCCCGATCGCGGCCGCGCTCGCGATCCTCCTGCTGATCCTCACCCTGATCGCCGGCACGGGCGTCTCGGGCACGAGCTGGTTTGACCGCAGCCACACTGGTTTCGCGCCGGCGGACTCGATCTTCGGCGGCACGGGCCTGAGTCCGGACACCCTCGGCCTGGTCACGATCCTGATCGCCCCCGTTCAGGCGTTACTCATCTTCTTCGCCATGCGCGGCTTCGCCCAGGGCTGGAACGTCGAGGTCGAGGTTCCGGAGGACCAGGTCAAGGGCAGGAACAAGTCGTCCGGCTCCACACCCGAGCCGGCGGCCGCGTAGCTCGCGGAATTGGTTCGCCGCGGGCCCGTGCCGGTGGTCCGATCGAGATGAGATGAGATGCGGCGGGTGGGACTCGAACCCACACGTCCATTCGGACAATGCCTTTTGAGGGCATCGCGTCTGCCGATTCCGCCACCGCCGCGAGGGTGACTCAGTGTACGGCCGCGTCGGCGCTCGAGCCGCGTGGCCGCATGGGCCGCGCGGGCCACCCGGGCCGCGCGACTTGGGCCGCAGCTACCCGCGCCCGCTAGCGAGCGCGTACAGCTCGTCGACCAACGCCGCCGGCGCCGCCACGATTCCGTACGGATCGCCGACATCCTCCGCCTCGGGCAGGTCGCGGACGACGAGGCCCGCCCGCTCGGCGATGAGCGCTCCGGCGGCGATGTCCCATGAATGAACGCCTCGCTCGTAGTAGGCGTCGAACCGTCCGCACGCACACCAGACGAGGTCCAGCGCCGCCGCCCCAACGCGGCGGATGTCCCGCACGCGCGGGAGGATCTCACGGAGCACGTCCGCCTGGCGCGCCCGCACGGCGGCGTCGTAGCCGAACCCGGTCGCGACCATCGCCACCGATAGGTCCGTCACATCGCCGGCCGCGATCGGCTCGCCGTTCAGGGTCGGTGGACCGGACCTGGTGGCGGCGAAGCGCTCCTCACGGATCGGGTCGAGCACGATCCCGGCGATCGTTCCGGCCGCGTCCTCGCAGGCGACGCTCACGGCGAACGCGGGAATCCCGTACAGGTAGTTGATCGTGCCGTCGAGCGGGTCGACGATCCAGCGGATCGCGTCAGTGCCGCCGTCGCCAGACCCCTCGGTCGCGCCACCCTCCTCGCCCAGGATCGCGTCGTCCGGCCGATGCTCCGCGAGCACCCGTCGGATCGCGCGCTCGGCTGACACGTCCGCCTCGGACACGAGGTCGGTCGGCGTGCTCTTGGCGTGCACGCCCCGAACGTTCGTGCCGTACCGCGGCCGGAGCTCGTTCGCGGCCGCATCCGCGGCGGCCTCGGCCACCGCGAGCAGCGCCCGCTCCAGGTCTGCAGTCATGCCGTCCGTTCTACCGCAATGTTCCGACCGACGCGGTGTGACGGGCGGGCTTGCGATCATGCCGCGTCCGATGGGAGCCGTCGAAACAATCAGTGGCCTCGCCGCGTTCGAGCGGCGCGCGGGAGGATCCGACACCGAGCGGCGGGCCGCCGGCTGGCTCCGTGACGAGCTGCAGGCGGCCGGAGCCCGTGACACAGACATCGAAACCTTCTGGTGCCGGCCGAACTCAGCACTCGCCCATGCCTGGCATGTCGGGCTTGGGCTGGCGGGCAGCCTGCTCGTCGTCGCGTCGGCCCGGGTCGGCGGCCTGCTCATCCTCGTCGCGCTCGTCTCGATCGTTACCGACGCGATGCTCGGCATCTCCCTCGGGCGGCGCCTGACGCCGGAGCGGGCCAGCCAGAACGTCCTCTCCCCCGCGACCCCGGCGACCCCGGCGACGCCCCCCGCAGCGAACGGCACCCCGCCGCGCGTCCGGCTCATCATCACCGCCAACTACGACGCGGGACGCGGCGGGCTCGTGTACCGCGACGCGCCGCGCCGCGCGGCGGCCCGGGCACGCCGCCTGACGCGCAACCTCGCCCCCGGCTGGCTTGGCTGGACGGCGATCGCACTTGTCTGGCTTGAGGTCGTCGCGCTGCTCCGCCTCGGCGGCGCCCACGGAGCCGGGATCGGGCTCGTTCAACTGCTCCCGACCGCCGGGCTCGTGCTCACGCTGGCCGCGCTGCTCGACGTCGCGAGCGCCGACATCGTCCCCGCGGCCAACGACAACGCCAGCGGGACCGCGGTGGCGATCGCGCTGGCCCGAGCGCTCGCCGCGGCGCCCCCGCGGAACACCGATGTCGCACTCGTGCTCCAGGGCGCGTCGGACGGCACCGGAGCCGGGCTGCGCCACCACCTGCGCACCCGGCGCAAGACGCAGCAGCGTACGAACACGGTCGTCCTCGGAATCGCCCCCTCTGGTGCCGGGCACGTCACCTGGCTGGAAAGCGACGGGGCGCTCATCCCGCTGCGGGCCTTCAGCCGACTGCGGGGCCTGGCCCGGGAGCTCGCCGGCCGGGATCCGGAGCTCGGGCTCACGGCCCACCACGGCCGCGGCACGAGTCCGTCGCTGCCGGCGCGGATCCGGCGCATCCCTGCGATCACGATCGGCGCCGTCGACGCGGACGGGCTCGCCGCCCGCTCACATCAGATGGCCGACACCGCCGACGCAATCGAGACCGGCGCGCTTGATCGCGCGGTCGAGGCCGGGCTGCTGCTCATCGATGCGATCGACGCGACACTCGCAACTCGGATCGCTGCCGCGCCCGGTCCCGCATAACCGCGCAACCGCGCAACCGCGCCCGCGCAACCGCGGTCTGCAACGCCGCTACGCCGGCGTCACCGGGTTGTTCTTCTCCGGCCACTCGCGGTGTTTGCCGGCCGCGAGCGCGAACCGCGTGATCAGCTCGCTGCGCAGCTCCTCCGGCTGGATCACGGCGTCGATGATCAGCTCGGACGCGAGATGGAGGATGTCGATGTCCTCCGCGTATTCGGCCCGGAGCTCGGCCCGGCGCGCCTCGCGGGCGGCGTCGTCCTCGATCGCCTGCAGCTGGTTGAAGTACACGGCGTTGATCGCGGCGTCGGGCCCCATCACCGCGATCGAGGCGGTCGGCAGCGCGAGACAGCAGTCCGGATCGAAGGCCGGTCCCGCCATCGCGTACAGGCCGGCGCCGTAGGCCTTGCGAACGACGACCGAGATCTTCGGCACGTTCGCCTCCGAGACGGCACTGATCATCTTGGCGCCATGACGGATGATCCCCTCCTTCTCGACCGCCGTGCCGATCATGAAGCCGGGAACGTCGGCGAGGAACAGGAGCGGGATGTTGAACGCGTTGCACGTCTGGATGAACCGCGCGCACTTGTCCGAGGAGTCGACGAACAGCACGCCGCCCTTGACCTTCGGCTGGTTGGCGACGATCCCGATCGTCCGCCCGTCGAGCCGCGCGTAGCCGACGAGCACCTCCTTGGCCCACCGCGCGTGGATCTCCAGGAACGAGTCTCGATCGAGCAGGCGCTCGAGCAATTCCTTCATGTCAAACGGCTTGTTCTCGTCACGCGGGATGACGTCGCGGATCGGCTCCTGCGACGCCGGGGCCGCGGGCACCGCGGTGGGCGGCTCCTCGCGGAAGTTCGACGGGAAGTACGAGAGATAGCGCCGCGCGAACTCGATCCCCTCCTCGTCGGTCTTGACGAGGGCATGGCCGCAACCGCTCTTGGACGTGTGCATGCGCGCGCCGCCCATCTCCTCGAGCGTCACCTTCTCCCCGATCACGACCTCGGCCATCCGTGGCGAGCCGAGATACATCGAGGCGTTGCCGTCCCGCATGATCACCACGTCACAGAACGCCGGGATGTACGCACCGCCGGCCGCGCTCGGCCCGAACAGGACGCAGACCTGCGGCACGACGCCGGACAACCGGACCTGGTTGAAGAAGATCCGCCCCGCGTGGCGACGGCCGGGAAACATCCGCACCTGCTCGTTGATCCGGGCTCCGGCAGAGTCGACGAGGTACACGAGCGGGATCCGCAACGACATCGCCCGTTCCTGGATGCGCAGGATCTTCTCGATCGTCTTCGCCGACCACGAGCCGGCCTTCACCGTCGGATCGTTTGCCATCACGGCGACGCGGCGTCCGGCGACGGTGCCGATGCCGGTGACGACGCCGTCGGCGCCGAGCCCGTCCTGCTCCCAGCTGGCGAGAAGTCCGTCCTCGACAAACGAATCGGTGTCGAGAAGCAACGCGACGCGCTCACGGACGGGCAGTCGCCCCTGCTCGGCAGCCCGCGCGCGGTGACGCTCCGTGCCACCCGCACGCGCCCGATCGACGGCGGCACTGAGTTGTTCGGTGTGATCGAGTTCAGTCATGGTCCTCACGGTTCAGGGGAATCGTCGGCGCGGGTGATTCCCCGCCGGGGGGTGGAGGCAGCTCTTGCCGCGGCCGCAGTCCGATCGCCAGCATGCCGAGCCCGATGGCGAGCAGGAACAGCGGCCAGCCGATGAGCGAGCCACGACCGGACGGCCAGCCCACCAGGAATGCGAACTCCGCCAGTAGCACCACTCCAAAATACGCCGGACCGGGCTCGCGGTCCGCGCCGGCGTAGGAGATGACGCCGAAACCGACCGCCAGAATCCACAGCTCCCAGCCGAATCCGGCGGAACCGCGGCTGCCGCCACCGAGCGACCCAGGCACGGCGAGGAAGGCCGGCACGGCAAGCAGCGTGAACGCGAGGAACGCCGTCAGCACGGCGGAGGCATTGACGAGCTGGACGGCGTGACGGCGGCGGTGATCGCGGAACCGCAGGACGCCGCCGGCGCAGACGACCGTCATCAGCACCAAGACGGCCCGGAACGTCCCGACGCCGTGCGGATGAAATGCCCACGCCACAAACGCCTCCACCGCCACCGCACCGGCCAGGGCCGCGATCAGCGTGCACACCCCGGAGTTCGCCCGGCGGGCGCACGCCGCGGCCACGAGCAACACGGCGGCGAACACCCAGGTGAGGCCGCCCGCGCCCGGCGGACGGTGCGCGCCGAGCACCTCTGCGAGCAGCACGAGCGCGATCGTGAGCGTGAGCAACCCGCTGACGAGGAGTGCCGAGTGGTAGGCACGTGGCCACTCGAACTCGAGCTCGGCGAGCCACCCCATCGTCAGCAACAACACGGCGACCACCGCGACGACGCCGAACCGGGCCCCGATCGGCCACTGCGGCATTCGCATCGGGACGATGGCCGCGAACAGCGCCAGCGGCACCGCGCCGGCCGCGATCACGTCTCCCCGGTGGGGATGCGGGCGCAGCCGAGCGATCACCGCCGCAGCCACGGCGCGCGGTCCCGCCCCAGCTGCGTCTGCGCTCATGCCAGTCCGGGGTTCTCCACCGGCTGCTCGCCGGAATAGTCATAGAAGCCCATGCCCGACTTGCGACCGTACCAGCCCGCCGCGAGCATCTTGCGAAGCGTCGGCGGCTGCGCGAAGCGTCGCTCGCGGAACTCGTCGAACAGCACGTCACAGATCGAGCCCAGCGTGTCGAGACCAACGAAGTCGGAGAGCATGAGTGGCCCCATCGGGTGCGCGGCGCCCGCCTTCATCGCCGCATCGATCTCGCTGATCGATCCGACGCCCTCCTCGAGCGCGCGCATCGCATCAAGCATGTAGGGAACGAGCAGTCGGTTGACGATGAAGCCCGCGGTGTCCCGCGTCTGCACGGTCAGCTTGCCGAGCGAATTTCCGAACTCGGTGCCACTCGCCAATGTCTCGTCGGAAGTGGTCACGCCCTTGACGACCTCGAGCAGCTTCATCACCTGAACCGGGTTGAAGAAGTGCAGACCGAGGAACTTGTCCGGCCGGCTTGTCGAGGCCGCCTGATTGATCACCGGCAGCGAGGAGGTGTTCGTCGCGAACAGCGCCTCGGGCTTGACGATCTTGTCGACCTCCGCCCACATCGCCAGTTTCAGCTCAAGGTTCTCGGTGATCGCCTCGATCACGAGGTCGCAGTCGGCGAGCGCCCCGTAATCGGTTGTCCCGTCGATCCGGCCGCGGACGGCGTCGGCGTCCTCCTGGCTCGCCTTGCCCTTCTCGACCGCGCGGGCGAGCTGCTTCTCGATCTTGCCGATGCCCTTGGCCAAAACCGCGTCGTCGACCTCGCGCACGACGACTGCGTACCCAGCCTCGGCCGTCACCTGAGTGATGCCGTGTCCCATCAGGCCGCAACCCACGACGCCGACCTTCTTGATCTCAGCCATTCCTTCTCCGATGTCCGCGGTCAACCGATCTCATGGTCCTGTGGCGAACCGCTGAGGCGCGGAAGGCTACGGGTCACGCCTGCGCGGCGAGGCGACGTCGCCCTCAGCCCCACTGCACGGGGCCCGCCGAGAGCACATGGCTTCCGAGCGGACGCCCGAGGGCGTCCTGGGCGGCCCGCGAGGCGGCGATCAACGCCGGCAGGTCGATCCCGGTCTCGATCTCCATCTCGTGGAGCATCGAGACGAGGTCCTCAGTGGCGATGTTCCCGGTCGCCCCCGCCGGGACCGGACAGCCGCCGAGCTCGCCGAACGAGGATTCGAAGCTGTCGATCCCCGCCTCGAGCGCGCTGAGCACATTTGCGAGTCCTTGGCCACGCGTATTGTGGAAGTGGGCGGTCAGCTCGACCCCGGGAAGCGCGTCACGAGCGGCAGCGAAGAACGCGCGGACCTGCAGCGGATTGGCCATCCCCGTCGTGTCGCCGAAGCCGATCTCCTCGGCCCCGGCCTCCACCAGCGCCGCGGCGATCGACAGCACCCTGTCGACTGGCACCGGCCCCTCGTACGGGCAGCCGAACGAGGTTGAGATGACGCCCTCGCAGCGCAGTCCCTCGGACCGCGCCCGGGCGAACGTCCGCTCGAGCCCGGCGAGCGACTCAGCGATTCCTCGCCCGACGTTCTTCTCGTTGTGCGTCTCGGACGCCGACAGAAAGCCGTTGATCTCCTGAAAACGACCGCGGTGGGCGAGCGCCCGCTCCAACCCGCGCTCGTTCGGGATCAGCACGCTCACCGACACCGAGGCGGGCAACCGCACCGCCTCGAGCACCTGCTCGGCGTCGGCGAGCTGCGGGATGACGTCCGGGCGCACGAAGCTCGTCACCTCAAGCCGACGCAGGCCGGTCGCGCCGAGGAGTTCGATCAGCCGAACCTTCTCAGGCGTCGGGATCACCTCGGGCTCGTTTTGGAAGCCGTCACGCGGACCGACTTCGCGGATCCGCACGGTGGGAGGCAAACCGGCCATGACGACTCGCAGGTTACTTGTAGATGATCCGGATCCCGAGCAGCTGCGGAATCGTCACGAACGTGTAGCCGCGCGCGCGGAGCGTGTCGATCTCGGTCGGGAGCGCGGCGAGCGTCTCGGAGCGATCGCCGCCCCCGTCGTGCTGGATGACGATCGACCCGGGGTGCGTCGTGCCGAGGACGGTCGAGATGATCGACCCGGTTCCGGGCCGCGACCAGTCGCGCGGATCGACGTCCCACTCGATCGTGATGAAGCCCATCGAGCGGGCGAGCCCGATCAGCGACGAGCTGACCGCTCCCCCCGGAGCCCGGAACAGGCACGGAGTGAACCCGGTGAGGCCACGGATCGCCGCCGCGGTCGAGGAGATCTCGCCGGCGGCAAACGAGCCGCCGCCGGCGACGTTGGCGTGATTCCAGGTGTGGTCGCCGATCACGTCACCGTCGGCGAACATCCGCCGCCACACCGCCGGGCCGTACTGGCGCACCTGCTCGCCGATCCAGAAGAACGTCGCGGGGACGTGCTCGCGCTCGAGCAAGCTGAGGAACTGCGGCGTGTCGTACCAGGGCCCGTCGTCGAACGTGAGCGCGATCACCTTCCGGCTGCGCGAGCCGTTGGTCACATACGGCGCTCCGCTGGCGACGCATCCGACCGGCTGGGGCACGTGCAGCCGCAGCAGCGCCGGGTGGGACGGGGAGTAGAGGACGCACCGGTTCTGACCGCTGCGCGCGAGTGGCCGACAGCCACGCTGGGTCAGCGAGGTCAGGACCTGCCAGCGCAACGGGCCGTAGGCGGAGTGCACATCCCCGGGCACGAAGCGCGCGCGGAGGTTCGCGTTCGAGGTCCGGCGCACCGAGGCGCCGATCACCTGTCCGCGGCCAAGTCCGCGTGCCGTGACGGCCTGGTAGATGAGCCGCGGACTGCGCCCGCCGCCGGCGGGCGGGGCGACGCACACCTGGCCGGACACCGACCCACCCGCGCGACGCAGGATCAGGCACAGCGTGCGCCGTTCGGCGCGCATGCCGCTCGGAGAGAACGGCGTCGTCAACTCCACCGTCCACAGCAGCTGCTGGCCGTCCTGCGTGAGCGTGCTCGCGCGGACGCGCTGTGGTGACGGGACGCTGCGGGCCGCCGCGGGAACCGCGCCGAGCCCGAGCGCGGCGATCACGGCGGCCGTGACCGCCGCCGGGCTACGACGGGCGGCCCTGAACAACCCGGCGCTCATGGGTCCCGACCCCGATCGTGCGGCCGTCCTCGGCCACGACTTCGACCGAGAAGCGGAGCTTGCGGTCATCGATGACTTCCTCCAGACGAGAGCGCGCTGTGCACCGAGAGCCTCCCGGAGCCGCCGCGACGTGCTTGATGCAGACCTCGAACCCGACGGTCGCCTGACCATCGCCGAGATGTGGAAAGACGAGCATCGCCGAGGTTCGCTCCATCATCGCGATCATGCCCGGCGTCGAGAGCACGGAGGCGCCGAGCGTCCCGCCGACATCCGTCAGCAACCGGTCATCGACCTCAAACTCGTGCACGCCCTCGAGCCCCACTTCCAGCGAGGAAGCCATCGCGTGAGCGTATCCCACTTCTCGGCGCGTACACTCCCGCGCCGTGACGCCGCCAGTGTGCATCGTCGGCGCGACCGGAGCGCTCGGTTTCGGACTCGCCCTGAGACTCGGACAGGCCGGGGTACCGATCGTGATCGGCTCCCGGGACGCCGGCCGGGCGCAGGAGGCCGTCCAGCGCGCCGCGCAGAAGGTCCCCGGCGGATCGTTCTCCGGAGCCGAGAACACCGAGGCGGTCCAAGGCTCGGAGATCGTCATTCTCAGCGTGCCGTTCCGCAACCAGTCCGAGAACCTGACGAACCTCAAGGAGGCGCTCCGCCCCGGGCAACTGCTCGTCGACGCGACCGTCCCCCTGGCGGCGGCGGTCAGCGGCAAGGCGACGCGGACCCTCGCCGTGTGGCAGGGCTCGGCGGCCCAGCAGGCGCAGGAGATGGTGCCTGACGGCGTGCGCGTCGTCTCGGCGTTTCACACCGTCAGCGCCGCGTTGCTCACCGATCTCGACCATGAACTCGACGAGGACGTCCTCATCTGCGGCGACAAGCGCGCGGACAAGCAGGAGCTCGCCGAGCTGGTCCGGCAGATTGCCGGACTGCGGCCGGTCGACTGCGGGCCGCTGGAGATGGCGAGGATCGTCGAGTCACTCACGCCGCTGATCATTTCGATCAACGTCCGCAACAAGGTGCGAGCCGGGATCAAGATCACCGGCCTCGAAACCGCTTGAGCGGCCCGGTCGTCGTTCTCGCCGGTGGGACCGGCGGCGCAAAGCTCGCCCGCGGGATGCAGGACGTAGTCGGCGCCGACGACCTCGTCGTGATCGCGAACACCGGCGACGACGTCGAGATCTACGGCGCCTACGTGTCTCCGGATCCGGATCTCGTCACGTTCTGGCTCGCGGATCGGATCGACGAGCGTGGTTGGGGCCTGCGGGACGACACGTTCGGAGTCATGGACGGCCTTCGCGAATTGGGCACCGAGGTGTGGTTCAACCTCGGCGACCGCGATCTTGCCATCGGCATCGAGCGGGCCCGCGCCCTCGACGACGGCCTCCGGCTCACCGAGGCCCACGCCGCGATCACCCGTTCGCTCGGCGTCGCCGCGCGAGTGCTGCCGATGAGCGACAGCCCGGTCCGCACTCAGGTATTGGCCCATGGTCGGTGGTGGCCGTTCCAGGAGTTCATGATCAAGGCCCGCGGGGAGGGTCCGGTGGGCGGCGTCGAGTTCCGGGGTGGTCCGGCGGCGCCGGCAACTCCCGAGGTGCTCGCGGTGCTCGCGAGTGCCCGCGCGACGATCATCGGTCCGTCGAATCCGGTCATCTCGATCGGACCCATCCTCGCCACACCCGGGATCCGCGACGCGCTCGCCCGTAGCGACGCCCCGGTCGTCGCCGTCAGCCCGCTCGTCCGCGGCGAGGTCGTCAAGGGCCCGACCGATGCGTTCCTGCAGTGGGCGGGTCATCCGCGCTCGAGCGAAGGCATCGCGGCCACCTACGCGGGCGTCATCGACGGACTCGTCGCCGACGAGCGGACCGACGCCGTGGCCGTGCTCGAGACCGACGTGCTCATGTCGACCCCGGAGCAGCGTCGCCGCGTCGCCGAAGCGACCCTCAGCTTCGCGCTCGGGCTCGCGTGATCGCCTCGCGATAGCGTTCGAGTCCAATGCGGACCCAAGCGATCCTCCCCATCAAGGATTTCACCGTCGCCAAGCAGCGGCTCATGGAGCACCTGTCCCCCGGCCCGCGGCGCGCGCTCGTCGAGGCGATGTTCTCCGACGTGCTCGTCGCGCTGCGACGGGCGGAGCGCGTCGACGATGTCGTCGTCGTCAGCAGCAACCGCGATGCGCAGGAAATCGCCGGTGGATACGGCGCCGGAATCCTTGATGACGAAGAGCTCGGCCACAGCGAAGCGGCATCCCTCGCCATCGCCACCGCGATCGAAGGCGGCGTCGGCCGGGTGCTGCTCGTGCCCGGCGATTGCCCGCTGATCGATCCGACGGAGCTCGATCAGCTGCTCGCGCGGACGCCTGAGCCGCCGTCCGTGCTGATCGTGCCCGACCGTCACGGCACGGGGACGAACGCGCTTGTGCTCACGCCGCCGGACGCACTGACTCCCGCGTTCGGAGAGGACAGCTGCCAGCGCCACGTGGCAAACGCGCGGCTCGCCGGGACGGCATCGGAGATCGTCCCGGTCCCCTCGCTCGGCCTCGATATCGACACCCCAGAGGACCTGAACGATCTGATCGCGGCGCTCGAGCACATCCACGGCGGCGCGGCGCACACCCGCGGGATGCTCAACCAGATGCTGCGCAGCCGCACCTGATGGCGATCACCGCGGTCGCGCTCGAGTCGATCCCGGAGATCCACCCTGGTGACGACCTCGGGCGCCTGATCGCGGGCCGCATCGAGCTGCGCGACGACGATGTCGTCGTGATCGCGCACAAGGTCGTATCCAAGGCGGAGGGCCGCGTGCGCGCGCTCGGCGAGGTCACCCCGACCGCGCGGGCGCGCTCCCTCGCCCTCGAACTCGGCAAGGACGATGCCCGCCACGTCCAGGTCGTCCTCGACGAGACGCGAGAGATCGTGCGCGCCTCGGGCGGGGTGTTGATCAGCCTCACCCACCACGGCTTCATCTGCGCCAACGCCGGCGTTGACCGCTCCAACGTCTCCGGCGAGGACGCCGTGGTGATGCTCCCGGTCGATCCCGATGGCTCGGCGCGCCGGCTCCGCGCCCGGTTCGGGGAGCTCACCGGCTCGCGGCCCGCGGTGTTGATCACCGATTCCTTCGGGCGGGCGTGGCGGCACGGGCAGACCGATGTCGCGATCGGCTGCGCCGGCCTGGAGCCGCTCGAGGACTGGCGCGGCCGCCACGACGCGGCTGGCCGCGAGCTGAACGCGACGTGGATCGCCGTCGCCGACGAGCTCGCCGCCACCGCCGACCTGGCTCGGACCAAGGACGGCCGCCAGCCGGTCGTCCGCGTACGCGGCGTCGCTCGAAACGTGATCGCCGAGGACGGTCCGGGCGCGCTCGCGCTTCTGCGCCCCGCCGAGCAGGACCTGTTCAGGTAGCGCTCTCGACGGCCGGAGCCGCCGCCCGCCTGCGCACCCGCCGGGTCGCCGTCAGCAGCCCGGCGAGCACGAGCACCACGCCGACGAGCTGGAGCGGCGTCGGGCTCTCGGCGAAGATGATCGCCGCGAGGACGACGGATCCGACGGGCTGCACGGTCAGCAGCACCGAGGTGAGCGCCGAGGGCAACCGCGGCAGCGAGATCGTGATCAGCAGCCAGCCGAGGACCTGCGAACTGAGCGCCAGGACGAGCAGCCAGCCGGCGCTCGGCCAGCTCGGCACGAGGTCGGCGTCGCCCATGATGACGCCCACAGTCGTGCACATCACCGCGGCCGATGCGGTCGCATCGAACAGCGGGCCGGCCGGCCGCCGCAGATCGGTCCCGCCCCGCCGGAGCAGCATCAGAAATCCGACGTAGGTGATGCCGGCGCACAGCCCGTAGATCGTTCCTCGGCCCGGATCTCGGCCATACGCGCCCTGCTCGAGCACCCCGGAGATGAGCAGCACGCCGAGGAGCGCGATCGGCAGCGCGGCAAGCACCTGACGCCCCGGGCGCTCGGCGAGCACCGCCCAGGCAACCAGCGGCACGATCACGACCTGGATGTTCGCGAGCACCGTCGCCAGCCCCGCCCCAACATCCCCGATCGAGCGATTCCAGAGCAGGAGGTCGACGCCGAGGAAGATGCCGGCCCCGATCGCGTAGCGGCGATCGTGCCACGATCGTGCCCCAAAGCGGCGGTCCTCGACGAGCGCCAGGAGGCCGAGGACGGGCAGCGCGTAGACGCAGCGGAAGATCGCGGCGGTCGACGGCGACGCATGCGCAAGGCGGACAAAAATGCTCGAGAATGCGATCGTCACTGCGCCGAGGAGAGCGCAAATCCGCACGTTGGTCTCAGTTTGCAGCCGGTTCAGCATCCGCCGTCCAGCTTACGGTTCATGTGCGGCGGCGCACGAGCTCTCTGCCAATCCCGGAGGGTCCCGCACAAACGTTGCGGAACGTTTCGGATGACACGCGGCTCCCCATGCTCTACTTTTCCGACGTAATGCGCGGGGTAAGGATGGACTTGGTCCTGGGGTGCGCGAGCGCCCTCCTGCTCACGGTGGCAGTGAGCCCGGCAGCGGCGTACCCGGTGGCGTCTGGAGGCCAGCGCCTGAGCAAGCGTGAGCTGCGCCAGATCGTGGCGCCGATCCGTTCCCACACTCGCACCACGCGCCGCCGCGGCTACCTCATCCGTCCGAGCGCGCACACGTCGATCGTTGGCGGGTTCGATGCCGACCAGAGCAGCTGGGGATTCACCGCCTTCGTCGTGCACTACGCCTCGCCCGGCGATGCCGATTTCTTCTGCAGCGGCACTCTGATCGCGCCCACCGTCGTGCTCACCGCGGGCCATTGCGCGACCGACGAGTCGACCGGCCAGCCGCTCGCCCCGGGCGGATACAAGGTCATGACCGGCTCGGTCGACCTATCGGGAGCGGCCGACTCTCAGGTCTCGAAGGTCAGCAAGGTCGTCGTCAACCCCGACTACGACCCGAGCGACTACTTCGGTGACGCCGCGCTGCTCGTGCTGAGCAGTCCGTCTCCAGCACAAACGATCCGGCTCGCCACGCCCGACGAGACCGCCCTCTACACCTCCGGGACGGTGGCGATGATCGCCGGCTGGGGGATCTCGGACCAACAGGGCGATACACCCGCAACCCTGCAGGCGGCCCCGACGACCGTCCAGGGCTATGACTACTGCTCAGAGCACAACAGCTGGTACGACGATACGTGGCATGCATGGGGTTCATCGGAGACCTGCGCGGTGGACGCCGCGACCCGGGCGACCGGGACGTGCAACGGCGATAGCGGCGGCCCACTCCTCACCAGCGACTCCGCCGGGCAGCCGGTTGAGATCGGCGTCACGAGCGTCGGCCCGACGGACTGTGACACCTACTGGCCGGATTACTTCACCCGCACCGATCAACTGTCGCCGTGGGTCGACAACGTCGTGCGCCTGGTGAGCTCGCAGTCTGAGACGTCAAGCACGACGAGTTCGAGCACGGAGACGTCGACGACCTCGACCACGACCACGACGACTTCGAGCGCGACCAACTCGAGCACGACCGGCTCGAACACGACGACCTCGACAACCTCGACCTCGACCAAGACCTCGGCGGCGAGCACGCCGGCGCGTGTCCCGAAGACCACCGTGCCGCCGCAGCCGACGCTGCCAATACTGCCGACGCTGACGATGGCAGACGCTCGGTCCTACGCGGCGACGATGGTCCATGCGCGGACCCACACGCGCCCCCACCTCGCGTTGACCTGCTCACGGACGAGCAATTGGACGGTCCATTGCGCGATCGGGTGGCGGTCCGGCAGTTACTCATATGCGGTGAGTGGCCGCTTCTTCCATTACCTCAACCGAAGCCGCGCCTACTGGTGGTATTCGTTCACGGGCACGCGCAGCTGGCGCACGTGCCGAGTTCGACACGCGCGCCGGATCTGCACGGCGTATGTCCAGCGGTTGCTCTGGTCCTAGACGCTGGCCAAGCGTCTGAGCGGGCCGCTTACAGCTGCATCGCCTTGACGGCGAGAAACTCCTCGAGCCCGTGGCGGCCGAGTTCCCGTCCGTGGCCCGACTGCTTGTAGCCGCCGAACGGCGCGAGCGGATTGAACACGCCGCCGTTGATCTCGACCTGGCCGGTCCGCAGCCGCCGCGCGACTCGCTGCGCCCGCTCCGAGTCGGCTGACCACACGCCGCCGGCAAGCCCGTACGACGTCGCGTTGGCGATCCGCACCGCGTCCTCCTCGTCGTCATAGGGCATGATCGCGAGCACCGGGCCGAAGATCTCCTCGCGGGCGATCGTCATCTCGTCAGTGACCTCGCTGAACACGGTCGGCCGCACGAAGTACCCGGTGTCGCGGCCGGCTGGCGCCTCGGCGCCCCCGGTGACGAGCTTGGCCCCTTCCTCAACGCCCTTGGCGATGTAGGAGCGCACCCGCTCGCGCTGCGTCTCGGACACGATCGGACCGAGCACCGACGTCTCCTCGAACGGTCCGCCGACCGTGTACGCCTCGGCCGTCTGCCGCGCGATCTCCTCCACAATCGGAAGCTGAGCACGGGGGACGAGCATCCGGGTCAGCGCGCTACATGTCTGGCCGGAGTTGAGGAAGCACTTCTGGATGCCGTCGACGACCGCGGTCTGGAGATCAGCGTCGTCGAGGATCACGTTCGGCGACTTGCCACCGAGCTCGAGCGCCACCCGCTTGACCGTCGCGGCCGCGTTCGCGGAGACCCGACGGCCCGACGCCGTCGAGCCGGTGAAGGAGATCATGTCGATCCCCGGATGGGCGCTCATCGCCTCGCCGACGACGTTGCCATACCCGCACACAAGGTTGAAGACGCCGGGCGGAATCCCCACCGAGGCGATCACATCGGCGAGCACGAACGCGTTGAGCGGCGTCACCTCACTCGGCTTGAGCACGATCGTGCATCCCGCGGTCAGCGCGGGTGCCACCTTCGCCGCGACCTGGTGCAGCGGATAGTTCCAGGGCGTGATCGCGCCAACGACGCCGACCGGCTCGCGGACGACGAGCGAGTTGCCGATCTGCTCCTCCCACGCGAGTTCGGACACCAGCTGAGGCTGGGTGAGGAAGCTCATCACCGGCAGCGATGCCTGGATCATCACCGACTGGGCGACGGGCATCCCCATCTCGCGGCTGATCAGCGCCGCGATCTCCTGCTGGCGGGCGTAGAGCGCGTTGCCGATCGCCGCGCACGCTTCCGCGCGGTCCTCGGGCGCCAGGGCGCTCCACGGTCCGAACGCCTCCTGGGCGGCCGCGACCGCCCGATCGACGTCCTCCGCGGTCCCCTCGGGTACCGACCCGATCACGGTTTCGGTGGTGGGATCGACGACGTCGATCCGGCCGTCGCCGGCGGGCGTCACCCACTGCCCGCCGATGAACAGCTCGGTGCGGTCGATGGTTGCCGTCTC
Source organism: uncultured Solirubrobacterales bacterium (assembly GCA_963850335.1). Classification (GTDB taxonomy): domain Bacteria; phylum Actinomycetota; class Thermoleophilia; order Solirubrobacterales; family Solirubrobacteraceae; genus Palsa-465. Next base: position 88,821 of record CAWKKY010000015.1, read on the forward strand.
TGCGGTGGTCGACATCGGGTTCAGGCCTCCTGAAGCGCGGGGGTGGCGGTCGTTACGCCGGCGCCGGCAGCGGCGGCGAGATGGTCGGCGGTGCGGTGGGCGAGCGCCATGATCGTGATCATCGGGTTGCTCCCGCTCGCGGTCGGGAACGCCGATGCGTCGCCGATCCACACACCGGGCGTGTCGTGCAGCTCGCCGGTCGGCCCGGCGACACTCGTGCTCTCCTCGATGCCCATGCGGCAGGTGCCCATCTGATGAGCGGCGAACAGGCTCATCGCTCCGGCGCGGAGCGGGATCCGCTTCGCCCGAGCGATGAACGCATCGAGATCCTCGCCGCGGTGCCATAGCGGGAGCCCGGCGGCGAGCACCGAGATCTGATGAGCCCCGGCCGCCGAGTGAATCCGGATCTGCGTCTCGAGCGCCGTCCGGGTCATCGCCTGGTCTCGCGGATCGCTCAGCGAGTAGTAGGGCTGGGCCATGCCGGCCGCGTCGAGGACGACGCGCCCGTTCTCGTCGCCTCGGTCGCGCAGGAGCCCGATGAGCGTCGACCCGGTCCGGAAGTCCTCGAACATCTGCTTGTGCTGGTGCGCGCCCCGCCACGGGATCGCCGACGCGCCGAGGCCCGTCGTGTACTGGACGCCCTCGATCAGGAACCCGTAGCCGTCGTCGGCGCCGGCGAACTCATCGACGAGGCCGACGTGCGGCGCGCCCCACCAGGCCTGCATGTCCTCCCCGTAGGAGCCGAGCACGGCGGTACAGGGATGCAGGCGGAAGTACCGCCCGACCGCCGGACCGCCGATCCCGGAGCGGAGCAGCACGCCCGGGCTCTCGAGCGATCCCGCCGCCACCACGACCTGTGGCGCGCGCACCGTCAGCTGAGCGCCGGTCGTCAACGACCGTCCGGTGATCCCGGCCGCGCGACCACCGTCGACGAGCACCCGTTCGACAAAGCAGCCGGTCACGATCTGTGCCCCGGCGGCGACGGCGTCCGGCAGGTAGGTCTTGAGCGTTGACTGCTTGGAGCCGGTCTGGTCTCCGAAGCCCATGTAGCCGGCCGACGCCGGGTCGTAACTCGCACGGTCGGCGTTGCGATTCGTGATCACGAACGACCATCCGAGCGCCTCGGCCCCCCGCTTCATCACCTCGTGCGGCTTGTTCATGTCGCAGCAGTCGTTGTTGACGCCGAGCCGCGTCCACACGGCATCGAGGTGACGGTCGAACTCGTCGGTCGCGATGTCGGTGAGGCCGTGGTCGCGCGCCCATTCCTCCCGGACCCACGGCTTCGTCCGGATGCTGTTCGTCCAGTTGACGACCGTCCCACCCCCGAGGCACGACCCGGCCTGGATGGTCACGTTCGCGTCCGCGGACGGTGTCGGGCCGCCACGCCAGTAGAGGTTCTGCCACGCCCACAGCTCGTATTGGTTGAAGTCGGACTCGTTGAAGTAGCCGCCGGCCTCGACGATCACGACCGACGCGCCGCGCGCCGCCAGTTCCGCGGCGATCACCGCGCCGCCGGCGCCGGAGCCGACGACGACGACGTCCGCCTCAATGCTGAGGTCATCGGTGCCGAGCCCGATCGGCTGCAGCGGCTTCGCGGCCTGAGGCGGCGCCGAGACGGGGCCGGGGTAGCCGAGCACGTCCCAGCCCGGGTTGCGGCCGGTGCTCGGATCCGGCGCGCCGTAGTGGAACATCAGCGTCAACCCGGCGAGCGCGGCGATTCCGGCCGCCGCGTCCGGCGCCCCCAGGGACACGTTGCGCAGCAGCTGCTCGCGGGAGAGCTGCGAGGCCCGGGTGAGCCCCTGCTGGCGAAGGACATCGAGCAGCTGGGAGAGGCCATCACGGACGTCGGGCGGGAACGTCGCGATCGCGGCCGCGAGGCCCTGCGGCACCCCGTACGCCGACGCGGAACGCGCCCAGTGACCATGCGGGTCGGGCTGGTGCTCGATCGACGGCACGATCGTGTCGCACAGTGCGCTCAGCACCTCCATGCGCTGTCCATCCAGCGCGAAGTCCTCACTCATGTCTCGTCCTCCGGGGCGTTCGTCGGCGGGTTTGGCCGCGTGGCCAGTCCGAGACGCTAGGGCGCGAGCGGGCCCCGGTCAACCCCGGGTCCAACCCCGGCTGCGATCACCGGGCCGATTGCCAGGTTCGATCGCGGGGAGCGGGAGCGTGCTCGTACGACCCACGGAAAGACGCATCGAGCAGGACGTTGTGCGGCCGCGGGCGACCATTTCGCAGGACTGCGCCGCCTACGACGACCATTTCGCATGACAGCGGCACCCCGGCGTCGACAGCCCGCGCCCTACAGATCCCCGGGCGCCCCCACCGCATGGAACCCGCCGTCGACATGCACGATCTCGCCGGTGATCCCCCGCGCGTAGTCGGACAGCAACCAGCAGATTGTGGACGCGACCGGTCCCGGATCGTCGGTGTCCCACTTGAGGGGCGCCTGGCGCTCCCACAGCGACGCGAGCTTGTCGAACCCCGGGATCCCCCGCGCCGCGACGGTCCCGAGCGGCCCAGCCGCCACCAGATTCACCCGCACGCCACGAGGCCCAAGGTCGCGCGCTAGATAGCGAGACACCGACTCCAACGCGGCCTTCGCGACGCCCATCCAGTCGTAGATCGGCCACGCCAGCGACGCGTCGAAGTCCATCCCGACGATCGAGCCCCCGCCCTCCATATGCGGCGCCAGCACAGCCGCCAGCGCCTTGAACGAGAACGCGCTCGTCTCAAAAGCCTGGGCCGCGCTCGCCGCCGGCGTGGTCAGGAACCGCCCCCCCAAAGCATCTTCGGGCGCAAACGCGATCGCGTGGAGCACCCCATCGACTCGACCCCAGCGCGATCCGAGCTCGTCCGCCAACGCGGAGAGGTCCTCCGGACGATTCACATCGAGCTCCAGCACGTCAACCGGCGTCGGCAGCCGTTCCGCCGCCCGCTCGGTGAGCCGCCGGACCCGCCCAAAGCTCGTCAGCAGCACCTCGGCGCCCTCCTGCTGCGCCTGCGCGGCGGCATGGAAGGCGATCGAATCCTTCGTGATGACGCCCGTGATGAGCAGGCGCTTGCCGTCGAGGATCACGGACCCGACCGTCCCGGGAGCGTCACCGACCCGACCGTCCCGCGAGCGTCACCGGCCAGACCGTCCCGACAGCGTCAAAAGCGCCCAGGAGAGCCGCTCACGCGTCTCCCCCGGCTCGATGATCTCGTCGACGAAACCCTCGCTCGCCGCGGCCGACGCCCGCAGATGCTCGTCGGCGTAGGCGTTCGCGAGCCGGGCCCGCGCCTCCTCGTAATCGTCGGCGTCGCGCAGCTCGCGGCGGTGGACGATCCCGACGGCCGCGCGGGCGCTCATGATCCCGAGCTCGGCGTCCGGCCACGCGAGCACGAGGTCGGCCCCGAGATCGCGGGAATTCATCGTGATGTACGCCCCGCCGTAGGACTTGCGCAGGACGACGGTGAGCTTCGGCACGCGGGCGGCGGCGAAGGCGCGCACGAGCGATGCCCCGTGGCGGATCACGCCCGCCTGCTCCTGTCGGCTCCCCGGCATGAACCCGGGCGTGTCGACGACCGCGACCAGCGGCAGCCCAAAGGCATCGCAGAAACGAACGAACCGGGCCGCCTTCTCCGAGCTCTCGGCGTCAAGCACGCCCCCGAGGTGACGGGGCTGGTTGGCCACGATGCCGACCGGACGCCCGTCCACACGCGCCAAAGCCGTCACCACGTTCCGCGCCCAGCGCGGGCACAGCTCAAGCAGCGAGCCACCATCGACGATGCCGTGCAAAGCATCGCGCACGTCGTAGGCGCTCCGCCCGGACGCCGGGACGACCGACCCGGGGTCGCGCAACACGGGCTCAACGACCGTCGCCCGCGGCGGTGACTCGCCCCCGCCGGACGGCAGATACGACAGCAGCTCCCGGACTCGCGCCGCCGCGGCGAGCTCATCGTGCTCGACCAGGTGACAGACGCCGTTGCGCTCGTGGACGCGCGGCCCACCGAGTCCGGCCGCGTCGATCTCCTCGCCGAGGGCCTCGCGCACGACGCCCGGTCCGGTGAGGAACATCGCCGCATCGTCGGTCATCAGGATCAAGTCGGTGAGCGCCGGCGAATACGCGCCGCCGCCGGCCGAGGAGCCGGAGACGACCGAGATCTGCGGCACGACGCCGCTGAGCGCCACCGTCTCCCGGAAGATCCGGCCGTAGCCGGCCAGCGCCGCGGTGCCCTCCTGCATCCGGGCGCCGCCGGACTCGACGAATGCCACCACCGGGATCCCGGCGCGGCCTGCGGTCTGGAGCACCCGCACGACGGTGTCGGCGTGCCGCTCGCCGAGCGAGCCTCCGAGGAAACCGCCGTCCTGGGCGTAGCACGCGATCGGCCGGCCGTCGACGGTACCGGTGGCCCCGACGACCCCGTCGCCGGCGACCGCCCGGGCGCCCAGGCGACTGGAGACAACGCGCGTACGCAGCAGCTGGAGGCTGCCCGGATCGCACAGCGCCTCAAGCCGCTCGAGCGGCGACAGGCGCCTGGTCTCAGCCGCATGCGCGGTGACGCTCACGCCGACTCCGGGCCCCGGAAGACGAGAGCGACATTGTGGCCGCCGAACGCGAACGAGTTCGAGATCGCCACCGGCGGCCGGCCGTTGCCGAGCACGAGCGGGCGGGCCTCGCCCGGCACGTAGTCGAGGTCGAGCTCGGGGTCGGGCACCTCGTAGCCGAGCGTCGGCGCAATGACCCGCGTGCGCAGCGTCTGGATCGTGGCGACCGCCTCGACCGCCCCGGCCGCGCCGAGCAGGTGACCGATCGCGGACTTCGTCGAGGAGATCGGAACCCGCTTGGCCTGCTCCTCACCGAGTGCCCGCTTCAGCGCCGCGGTTTCGGCGGCGTCGTTCAATTGGGTCGAGGTCCCATGGGCGTTGACGTAGTCGAGCCCCTCCGCGGTGACATCGGCGTCGGCGAGCGCGAACTCGATGGCCCGTGATGCCGGGCCACCCGTCGGCTCGGGCGCGGTCAGGTGGAACGCGTCCGAGGTCGAGCCGTAGCCGACGACCGACCCGAGGATCTCCGCGCCGCGCGCGCGCGCCGCTGACTCCTCCTCGAGCACGAGCATCCCCGAGCCCTCGCCCATCACGAAGCCGTCGCGGCGGAGGTCGAACGGGCGCGAGATGCCGCTCTCCGACAGCGCCTGCATCGAGTGGAAGCACGCGAACCCGAACTCGGTGAGCGTCGCCTCGCTCCCGCCGACGACAGCCGCGTCGGCGTCGCCGTACTGGATCATCCGTAGCGCCGAGCCGATCGCGTGGCCGCCGCTCGCGCACGCGGAGACGACCCCGTACATCTGACCGCGCAGCCCGTGCTTCATCGACACGGCTGCGGCAGCGGCATTCGGCATGTAGGCGGGAATCCCGAGCGGCGAGACCATCCGCGCGCCCTTGTCCCGCATCATGTCGTGCTGGGTCTCGACGGTGGAGATCCCGCCGATCCCGGTGGCGACGATGCAGCCGATCCGCATCGGGTCATACGGCAGGTCGCCGCCCGCGCCATCCCAGCCCGCCTGCGCGATCGCCTCGGCCGCAGCGACGAGCGCGAACTGGGAAAAGCGGTCGAGCCGGCGGGCCTCCTTGACCGACAGGTGCTCGGAGGCCTCGTACTCGGTCACCGTCCCGGCGCCGTCGGTGATGCCGCACGTCCCCTCGGCCCAGCGGCCGTGGAGCGCCGGCGCGCCGACGCCGAGCGGCGTGACCGCCCCGACGCCAGTGATGACAACGCTGCGTTTCAAGAAGCCCTCGAGGCGATGAGGTCGATCGCGTCGCCGACGGTCTTCAGTTCCTTCATGTCCTCGCCCTTGAGCACGACGCCGTACTCGTCCTCGACGATCTGCGCCAGCTCGACGAGATCGAGCGAGTCGATGTCGAGGGCCTCGAAGGTCGCGTCGCGGGTGATCTGGCTCTGGTCGGGGCCGAAGCTGGCCAGCGCCTCGACCACTCGGTTCTGGATCTGCTCGGGTGTGGTGGTGGACATTCGATCAATGCTCCTATTCGTGGTTGTGGTTCACGCGGCGAGCCCGCCGTCGACGGACAGCACCGCGCCCGTCACGTAGCTCGCGTCGTCGGAAACAAGAAAGCGTACGCACGCCGCGACCTCATCAGGGGTCCCGGCTCGCCGAGCGGGCACCGCCTCGAGCAGATCGGTCGAGACGGACGCGGTCATATCGGTGTCGATCCAGCCCGGCGCGACGGCGTTGATCGTGACCCCGCGCCGCGCGACCTCCTTGGCGGAGGTCTTCGTCAGCGCGATCAGCCCGGCCTTTGCGGCGGCGTAGTTCGCCTGTCCGGAGTTTGCGCGCAGGCCGACGACTGAGGCGATGTTGACGATGCGGCCGCGGCGCGCCCGCAGCATCGCCTTCAGGGCGCGACGGCTCATGCGGAAGGCCCCGTTGAGGTCGGTCTCGATCACCGCGTTCCACTCCTCGTCGGTGAGGGACGGTGACAGGTTGTCGCGGCTGATACCGGCGTTGTTGACGAGCGCGAGCACCGGGCCTCCGAACTCGCTCTCGACCGCGCTGAACAGCGCGTCCGGCGCGGCCGGATCGGCAACGTCTCCCTGGACGACGAGCGCTCGCCCGCCGTCGGATTCGATCGCGGCCGCCACCGCCTCGGCACCGGCGCGGTCTGAGCGGTAGTTGACGCCCACCGGCCAGCCGTCGGCAGCCAGCGCTCTTGCGATCGCCGCACCGATCCCGCGCGATGCACCCGTGACGAGCGCACAGCCATCTCGCTCCTCAGACACCCGTGCCCCACTCGATCACGCCGCCGCCCCAGGTGAACCCGGCACCAAAGGCACTCACCAGCACGCGCGCGCCGGAACGTAGGCGACCATCCCGCTGCGCCGCGGCAAGGGCAAGCGGCAGCGTCGCCGCCGACGCATTGCCAAGCGTCGCGATGCAGTCAACGACGCGACGAGGGTCGAGCCCGAGTCGGTCGCCGAGCGCGCGCGTGATCCGCGCGTTGGCCTGGTGATAGACAAACAGGTCGATGTCGTGGAGCGTAAGGCCCGCTTCGGCGACCGCCTCCTGCGTGACATCCCCCATCCGGGCGACGGCGTGACGGAACACCTCGGTCCCATCCATCCGGATGAGACGTTCATCGTGGTTGGCGTAGAGCAGCCCCGCCGCCGAGCCGTCGGCGCCGAGCACGACCGGGCCGATCGCGCCGCGCGCGCCGCCCCCAGGGCCGAGCACGACGGCGCCGGCCGCATCCGCGAACAACGGCGCGGTCCGCCGGTCCGTGTAGTCGGTGATCCGGGTGATGAAATCGGCGCCGATCAAGAGCACATACTCGGCGCGGCCGCACTCGATCTGGGCGGTGCCGACCGCCAGCCCGGAGAGGAACGAGGTGCACGCGGCACCGACGTCGAACGCGCCGGCCCGGTCGGCGCCGAGCGCGTGGGCGACGAGTGGAGCGGCGTTCGGCGTCAGCTCGTCCTGGCTCAGGGTGGCCACGATCACGAGGTCGACGTCCTCGGCAGCCACGCCGGCGTCACCGAGCGCGCGAGCGCCCGCTCGGGCCGCGTAGTCGCTGAGCCGCTCGTCGGGGCGGACCCGGCGGCGCTCATGGATGCCGGTGCGCGAGATGATCCACTCCTCGCTGATCCCGAGCGACTCGGCGAGCTCGCGACTCGTCAGCCGATCCGGTGGGAGCTCGGTCGCGACCGACATGATCGCGGCCGTCTGGAGCTGTGCGCGCCGGGTCGTTTCAGGGACAAGTGTCTGCTCAAGCACGAGGCACCTCCACACCACGCAGGGTCCGCTTCACCAGCCCGGTGAGCACGCGCCCGGGACCCACCTCGACAAACTCCTCGACGCCGAGCCCGTGCAACGCGAGCACGGTCTCACGCCAGCGAACCGGCATCGTCAGCGCCTCGGCGAGGCGGGCGCGGATGTCGTCAAACGGCTCCGTGGTCACCGCGGAGAGCACCGGGACCTGCGGTGAGCGGACATCCACCCGGTCGAGCGCCGCCTGAAACGCCGGCACCGCGGAGGCCATCATCGGCGAGTGGAACGCGCCCGTCACCGGGAGCGCCATCGCTCGGAGGCCGAGCGCTTCGGCGGCCTCGATTGCGGCCGGAAGTGCCGCGCGCGCACCGGACAGCACGACCTGCTGCGGCGAGTTGTCGTTGGCGACCGCGAGCCCGTGCGCCGCGGCGAGCTCACCCGCCTGCTCCGCGGCACCGGCGCCGAGGAGCGCGACCATTCCGCCGCCACCCTCCCGTTCGCCCGCCTCGTGCATCAGACGGCCGCGCAAGACCACGAGCTCGAGCCCGTCCTGTTCCTCGAGCGCCCCGGCGGCGACGAGCGCGCCGAGCTCACCCAAGGAGTGACCGGCCATGTAGTCGCCGACCGGGTGACCGATCGCCTCCCACCCGGCGAGACTCGCGCAGAAGATCGCCGGCTGCGCGAAGTGCGTGCCCTCATCGACGCGGGCGAACGGATCGGACCCCAAGAGCAACGTGGCGCGCTCGATGAGATCGGGCCGCTGCTCGGCGACGGTCTCACGCATCTCAGGTTGCTGACTCCCCTGTCCGGGGAACAGAATGGCTGTGGCGGTCATTCGCATCACCGTACGCACGGGAGCGGCGACAGATACAGCTCTCAGAGAGGCTTCCCCCCGTTCGGGGGGACGACCCCGGCCGAACGTCGACAGGAAGATGGTTGGGCCCAACCATCTACGCTTGCGTTTCGCGTCATGAGCCTGCCTGAGCCACGCCCCAGTTCCGCTGCCCTCGTCACCGGCGCCTCCGCCGGAATCGGCGCCGAGATCGCGCGCGATTTGGCCGGGCGTGGTCACAACCTCGTGCTCGTCGCGCGGCGCAAGGATCGGCTCGACGAGCTCGCCGAAGAGCTTGAAGCCGACCACGGGATCCGTGCCGAAACCGTCTCCTGCGACCTCGGCAAGGCGACCACGCGCAAGAAGCTGCCGACCCAGTTGGCGCCGTTCGGCCTCGACATCGAGATCCTCGTCAACAACGCGGGCTTCGCCACCAACGGCGCGTTTCACAGATCCGACCCCGAGCGTGAGCTCGAACAGGTCCGCCTGCTCGTCGAAGCGCCCGTCGCGCTGACGTCGATGTTCGCGCCGGACATGGTCAAACGCGGTCGCGGCGGCATCCTCAACATCTCCTCGACGGCCGGCATGCAGCCGTTGCCCTACTCCGCCGGTTACTCGGCCGCCAAGGCGTATCTGCTCACGTTCTCTGAGGCGATCCACCAGGAGCTCCGCGGCCTCGGAGTGACCGTCACCGTGATGTGCCCGGGTCCGGTCTCCACCGACTTCTGGGAGATCTCGGGCTGGCAGGTGCAGGGCGGCCAGACCTTTGAGAGCGCCGTGCCCAAGCCGGCGTGGATCACGCCCCAGCAGGCTGCCAAAGACGGCGTGCGCGGGCTCGATCACGGCACCCGGGTCGTCGTCCCCGGCTTCCAGGTTCGCACCGCGATGCAGGCCGTGCGCTACCTGCCGCACGCGGTCAAGCTGCCCGCGATCGAGTGGCTGATGCGCAGCCGATGAGCGAGTTGCTGCCGCGCCCGGTGCGGCTCCTATTGGGCGCCACCAGCCGGGGCACCCCAGAAGCCCGCCTGCGTCAGGCTGTGGCTGGGCAGGTCGTGCTCATCACCGGCGCGTCCTCGGGCGTCGGCAAGGCGAGCGCGCTTCGGCTCGGCGCTGCGGGCGCGACCATCCTGCTCGTCGCTCGGCGGGCCGAACTGCTCACCGAGATCCGTGACGAGATCCGCGCCGGGGGCGGGGACGCCGAGGCGTACCCGTGCGATCTCTCCGACGTCGACGCGGTTGCGGAACTGACCGAACGGGTGCTCGCCGACCACGGCCATGTCGATGTCGTCGTCTCCAACGCCGGCGTATCGATCCGCCGCTGGGTGTCAGAGTCGTATGACCGTTTCCGCGACATCGAGCGGACGATCAACGTCAACTACCTCGGCCCGACGCGCCTGCTCCTCGGTCTGCTGCCCTCGATGCGCGCCCGCGGCAGCGGGCACATCGTCTACGTCTCGACGATCGGCGTCAACTTCCCGCCGCTGCGCTGGAGCGCGTACATCGCCTCCAAGGTGGCGTTCGAAACGTGGCTTGCTGGGGTCGCCCCAGAGATCCGCGCCGACGGCGTGACCACGAGCTCCATCCAGCTTCAGCTCGTGCGCTCGCCGATGCTCGGCCCGTTCCGGATGTGGAACTACATCCCCGGCATGAGCAGCCGCGAGGCCGCCGACATCGTCGCCCGCGCGATCGTCGAGCGCCCGCGGGTGATCGCCCCGGCGTGGGCCCGCCTCGGCGGCGCCGTCACGAGCCTCGCGCAGGCGCCCGTCGAGCGAACGCTGAGTCGCTATGCCGCCCACGTCAACCCCGCCAGCCGCTCCGGGTCCTCGTCCCCGCTCACCGCGGTGAGCACGGTCGCGGGGGTCATGCGACCCGTGCGCCCGGACCGCATCGCCCGCGCTCTGCTCGGGCTCGCCCGCTTCGGCGCGACCCCCGCCGCGGTCGCCGCGGCCGCCGCCGCCCTCTACCCCGGCCGCCCCGCGGTGATCGACGAGCTCGGGACGCTCAGCTTCGACGACCTTGACTGGGAGGCCCAGGCGCTCGCCGCCGCCCTCCACGACCGCTTTTCACTCGGCCACGAGGACACCGTCGCGGTCATGTGCCGCAACCATCGGGGGTTTGTGCTCGCCGCCGTGGCGGCCACCCGTCTCGGCTGCGGGCTCGTGCCGCTGAGCCCGGATTTCGCCGGCCCCCAGCTCGGCGACGTGCTCACGCGCGAGCACGTGAGCGCGGTCGTGTTCGACGCCGAGTTCCGCTCGGTGGTCGACGCGTCCGGTTTCTCGGGCGCCCGCATCGTCGGGTGGCACGAGCGCGGGGAAGAGCGCGGCGATCCGACGCTCGCCGAACTCGTCGCCGGCGGAGGCCGCGGTGAGCACGGCGTCGCGCCGGCACCCCGCGGGCACGGCAGCGTGACCATGCTGACCTCGGGCACGACCGGGACGCCGAAGGGCGCCAAGCGATCGGTCAGCCCGCGCTCGCTCCTGCCGCTCGCGTTCGGCGGTGGATCGGACCTCGGTCGAATCCGCAGTGCGCCGCGTTCGGGCGACCCGTTCGTCGTCGCCCCGCCCCTGTTTCACCTGTACGGGCAGATCGGCCTGATCGCGGCGTTCGCGCTCGGATCGCCGATCGTCATCCGCCGCCGGTTTGACCCTGAGGCGACGCTCGATGAGATCGAGCGCCACGGGGCCGGCGTGCTGCTCGCCGTGCCGACGATGCTCGGCCGGATCATGGCGCTGCCCTCCGACATCCTCGACAGCTACGACACCGGTTCGCTGCGGATGATCGTGAGTGGCGCTGCGCCCCTGTCGGCCGAACTCGCGACCGCGGTCATGGACCGCTTCGGCGACGTGCTCTACAACGGCTACGCGTCCACCGAGGTCGGCGGCGGGACGCTCGCCACCCCGGAGGACCTGCGAGCCGCCCCCGGAACGGTGGGTCGCCCGATGGGCGGCACCGTGCTCAGAGTCCTCGATGGCGCCGGAACGGCCGTCACGGCGGGGACGACCGGACGGATCTTCGTCGGCAGCCCGCTCCAGTTCGACGGCTACACCGGCGGCGGCAGCAAGGAGGTGATCGACGGGCTGATGAGCACCGGCGACCTCGGCCACCTCGATGGTCGCGGCCGGCTGTTCATCGACGGGCGAGACGACGACATGATCGTCTCCGGTGGGGAAAACGTGTTCCCGCAGGAGGTCGAGGATCTGTTGCTCACCCACCCGGACGTCGCCGACGCGGGCGTCTTCGGCGTCAGCGACCCCGACTTCGGCCAGCGACTCGCCGCATACATCGTCCCGGCGTCCGATGCGGAGCCCTCCGAGGAGGAACTGCGCGACTACGTCCGCGCCCGGCTCGCCCGCCACAAGGTCCCCCGCGAGATCCAGTTCGTCGACGGGTTCGCAAGGACGTCGACCGGAAAGATCAAACGCCGCGACCTCTCCGCGCGCTACGAATCCGAGACCGCAGCGCTTGGCGGCTGACCGGTGAGCGACGACGCCGCCCGTCGCCTCGACGCGCTCCTCCGGGTCGCGCTCGGTCTCGCGCACTCGGCGCCGAACGGCGTGATGGCGCTCGCCCAGGTCGAACGGGCACTCGAGCTGTCGTGGGTCCCGCTCCCATGGGGCGATTCGCTCGTCGGCGCGTTGCGGGCGGCGGCGGATGCCGCGCACGAGCCGATTCCGTTCAAGCAGATCGAGCGTGTGCTGCGCGACGCCTGGGGCGGCAAGCCGACCGAGGAACTCGACGAGCTTGACCCCGATCCGGTCGCGGTCACGCCCACCGCCCAGGTCCACCGCGGCGTACTCGATGGCGGGGCCGTGGCCGTCAAGATTCTCCGTCCCGGACTCGCGTCCTCGGTGCGGCAGGATCTGGCGCTGCTCGAAGGACTGCTCGCTCCGCTCGCCTCCGCGTTCCCGGCGATCGACGCGTCCGCGGTCCTGCGCGAGGTGCGCGAACGGGTCCTCGACGAGCTCGACCTGGAGCACGAAGCCGGCATCCAACGGCGCTTTCTTCGGGCGCTGCGTCGTCACAGCGAGGTCGAGGTTCCAGCGCCCGTGACGCGGCTCGCCCACCCGGGCGTGATGGTCAGCGAATGGATCGAGGGTGTCCCGCTCAGCGAGGCCACCGACGAGGAGCGCGACGCCGCCTGCGCCGCGCTCGTCCGGTTCTCACTCGGGGCCCAGCGCTCGCTCGGTATCGCCCACGGCGACATTGCTCCCGACGATGTGCTCGTGCGCGCGGACGGCCGGATCGCCGTGCTCGACTTCGGCGCGGTCTCGGCGGTCGCGCCCGAGCGGCTCGACGGGTCGGTTCGGACGCTGGAGGCGTTCAGGGCCGGTGATGGCGAGGCGCTCGGCGCCGCGCTCGAGGCGAGCGACGTCCTGCCGGCGTCCTGCGGTGCGACCGCGCTTGCGCTCGCGCAGCATGCTCTCGGTCCGTTTGGCGAGCCCGGCCCGGTGCGGCTCGACATCGACGCCGTCACCGCCGGCCGTGACCGGCTGCTCGACCGTCCTGACGACCTCTTCCAGATCCTCACCCACGGTGCATTGCCGCCCGAGGACCTGTGGCCGACCCGCGGCATCGCCCAGACGTTCTCGACGGTGGCCCGCGTTGGCGCGACCGGAGAGTGGCTACAGATCGCGCACGACGCCCTACGCGACGGTTGGGGGTGACGTGAGGCCCGCCGAGACCCTCGGCGTCACGGATGACACCCTCGGCGTCACGGCTGACACCCTCGGCGTCACGGCCTCCGGCCGGTGAGGGCGAGTCCAACGCCGAGGCCGATCAGCGTCACGCCACCGCCGGCTGTCAGCCACTGAAGCCGCCGCTCGGAGCGGCCGAGCCACTCCCGTGCCGTCCCGGAGGCGAGCGCCCACGCACCGTCGGAGAGCAGCGCGATCACGATGCAGATCGCGCCGAGCACCACCAGCTGGATCGTCACGTGGCCCGCGCTGCGATCGATGAACTGCGGCAGCCGCCGGAGATCAAGCGACTCCGCGGCTGATGACGAACAGCACGCTCGGTCCCGGGATCAGGATGAGGACGTAGACGGTGAGCAGGAACTCGGCGAAGTGGCGCGTCGGCACGCGCGCCGGGGATCTAAGCGGCAGCTCGAGCAGCATCACCCCATCGGTGACGCGCTCGTGGAGGTGGGTCAAGCGGCCTTCGCCGTCGGGTGTTCGACGACGTTCTCCACCGACGGCTGGTGCATCGCGCCCCGGCCGAGCCGCCGGGCCATCCAGTCGAGCGCCACCGGCGTGCCGGCGAACGCGCCACTGATGTGATCCATGCCGCCGCGGGTCACGTACAGCCGCACGTCGACACCGAGGGCATCCCAGTCGGCCTTGAGGTTGAGGCTCTGCTGGAAGGAGACGATCTGGTCACGCCGGGCGTGATGGAGCAGGACCGGCGCCGACGGCGCGATCGTGCCGAGCCGGTTCTCCCGTAGCCGCGTGCGCCAGGCGGGCAGCTCGAGCACGTTCGGGTTCGTCAGCTCGTCGGCATGGATGAAGCGCGGACCGAGGAGCATCGCCTGGACGATCGTCGACTCGCGGAGCATCTTGATCCGCCCGCGCGACATCGACGTGAGGTACGGATCGAGCTGGAGTTCGGGATACGCGGCGGCGTACCCGATGCCGCCGTAGGCCATGAAGAACGAGAAGAAGCTGCCGTCGAGACTCTCGCCGCCGCTCTCGACGTTGGCCGCCGCGGCGCCGGCGACGACGGCACGGAGCTCGACGTCGGGCGCGTAGGTCGGCTGAAGCTGGGCCGCCCAGGCCGCCGCCGCGCCGCCCTCGGAGTAACCGATGATCGATGCGGGTCCATCGTCGGCGAGCTGCTCGGGACACAGATGGCGCGCGGCGCGCATCGCGTCAAGCACGTTCGGGCCGAGCGCACGGCCGACCATGTAGGCGTGGTCACCGGGGGTTCCGAGGCCCTGGTAGTCGGTGATCGCCACCGCCCACCCGCGGGCCAGGCACGCCGCCATCATGCTCGCCTCCCACTCGAGACCGCGCGGCAGCAGCCGTGACGGCGCCGCGGCGTCGCCGATCCCGTGGGTACCGATCGCGTAGCCGACGAGCGCCCGTGGCTTCGGCCGGCCGCGGGGGACAAGGACCGTGCCGGACACGGCCGTCGGCTCACCGACGGCGCCCGTCGAGCGGTACAGAACCCGCCAGGCCTGGGCGCGAAGTCGCACGCCGGGCACGAGATACGCGTCCGTGGGCTCCGCCCGGATGATCTCCCCGGGTGCGAGATCCGGAAGCGGATCCGGAGGGAGGTAGAAGTCCTCAGCGCCGGACATACGCCGCCGGGGAGGCGACACAAGCATCAGCTGTGCCGTGGCCTGGCGCGCTACGTCGAGGAAACTCACGCTAATCGGCTCTTTTCTGGTCTGGGTTTCCCATCCGTGAAACCCTGACGGTCAACACCCTACTGGAGTGACCTGCCGAGTTTCCACAATCCTGCGCATTCTCAGGCAATGCTGCGCCCGCGCTGGGCCCATCAGTACCCCTGCCGGCGTAGCGCCAATCACGTCTCTCCACCGCACGCCCACTCCTCATGGCGGGCGAGTCTGACCGCTCACGCCCGTGCTGACTACGGAACTTATTGCGGCTCACAGTCCGGGACCTCTACTGATTCGATCCAATCGGCCATCGTGCGCACAGTTTTTCACGGTGCATCAAGGTTCTCAACAAACAGCGAGCCCCCGGAGCGGCTTTTCCGCGCCGCGCTACCCGAGTAGCCCGATCCGCTGCGCCCGCTGCACCGCCTCGGCGCGGTTGCGCGCCTGGAGCTTGCGATACAGCGCGCTCGTGTGCTCCTTGACCGTGTGCGGTGAGAGGAACAGCTGCTGGGCGATCTCCCGGTTCGTCGAGCCGGCGGCGATCAGGTCGAGCACCTCGCGCTCGCGCTCGGTCAAGAGCGGCGCCGGCTGATCGGCCTTCGGCGGGAACATCGTCATCCCCAGGCCGACCATTCGCACGGCCATCGCGACGTCACCCGCCTCCCAGTCCTTCGAGACGAACCCGGACGCGCCCGCCGCCCGGGCGGCGGCCGGGGACATCCGACCGGCACCGGAGATGAGCAGCACGCGGGTCGACGGGGACGTGGTCCGGATCGACTCGCACACGTCGGCGCCGGACTCACCGGCCAGGAACAGGTCGACGAGGGCGACATGAGGATCGAACGAGCGCGTCAGCTCGAGCGCCTCCTCCCCGGTCCGCGCGGCGAGACACCGCTCGACCCACGGCTGCTCGCCGAGCAGCACCCGGAAGCCCCAGTGCACGACGTCATGGTCATCGACCACGAGCACGCGCAGGCGACGATTGTCAAGCTTCGACGTGGGCACGCGCCACCACCAGACGGACCCGCCAGCACTCGCCGGGACACGGTCCGAACTCGACCACGCCCCCGTGCTGGAGCGCCTCGAACGCGCTCAGCCGCAGTCCCATCCCGGCGCCGCGCGCCCCCGGGCGGACGCCGTCGTTGCGAATCTCGAGCGTGAAGGTCTCATCGTCGACGCCCACGGCCACGTCGACGCTCGTCGGGTCGGCGTGCTTGACGACGTTGCGCATCGCCTCGGTGAGCACTGATTGGGCGAGCGGCTCGAGCTCGGCCGGCACGACGACGCCCTCGGGCCACTCGACCCGCACCGGCGGACCGGGCGTGGCGCCGAGCCGCTCGAGCTCCTCGGCGAGCGTCAGCCCGGTCTCGAGCGCAACCGGTGCGAGCGGCCGCTCCAAAGCACGCCGCAGATCGGATAACGCCTGCTGCATTTCCGTCCGGCAGCGCTCGCGCTCGTCGGCCGACAGCGGCGCCTCCGCGCTGAGTGCCAGCGACACGCCGAACAGGCGCTGCAGGACGCGCTCGTGGATCTCCCGCGCCAGGCCGAGCCGTTCCGCGAGGTGCCGGTTGCGCTCCTGCTGACGCGTCGTCGTGCGGGCGGTGGTGACGAGCGCGGCGGTCTTGCCGAGCGTCCACAGCAAATGGCGCTCGCCGTCGGTGAGCTCAAAACGCCCGCCTCCGCGGTCGGCGCAGATGACCCCGTAATCGCGGCCGGCGGCGCTCATCGGCGTGCAGACGAGCGTCGTGATCCCGAGCACCTTGGCGTAATCCGGCGGCACCCACTCCTCGATCCGCTCGGACACGACCACGACCTCGTCGTCACGCAGCGCCTGCTGGGCGATCGGCGTGTTGACGAGGGTCGGGCGCAGCTCAACCAACTGCTCGGGCGGGGTTCCGTGGGACCCGACCGCCCGCACCCGGCGGCGCGCGGCGTCGGCCATGAAGATCGCGGCGCGACGCATCGTCGTCAGCCGGCAGATCGCCTCGCAGATGCGGTCGTAGAACTCCGTCGAGGAGGTCTCGGTGTCGATCTCCGCCAGGAGCTCGACGAATACCTCGAGCGGCTCGACCCCGGCGAACAGCGCGGCCGGACGGTCGACCATATTCATGCCGCGAGCGCGAGGTCGAACCGCCGCCGGATGTCGTAGAGGGTGGTGCGCTCGGCGGCGGGGCGCCCCGCGCGATGCGCGGCCTCGATCAGATCCTCGGGCTCAAGCCGGACGCCGTGGTAGCTCCCGGCCATCCGGGAGATCGACTCCTCCATCAGCGTGCCGCCGAGGTCATTGACGCCCCAGTGCAGCGCCTCGGTGGCGGCGTCGAGGCCCATTTTCACCCAGCTCGCCTGGAGGCTGGGGATCGTCTTGCCGAGGGCGAGACGAAACGCCGCGGTGTGCTTGAGGTTCTCCTCCCGGGAGATCTCCTCCACGCCGTGGGTCCGGCCGAGCAGCGTGTGGAACGGGATGAATGAGAGCGGCACGAATTCGGTGAATCCGCCGGTCCGCTCCTGAAGCTCGCGGACGACGCGCATGTGCTCGGCGAGCTCCCACGGCTCCTCGATATGGCCGAACATCACCGTCGCGGTCGAGCGCAGGCCCGCGCGATGGGATGCCTCGATGATCTCGACCCACCGGGCGACGGGAAGCTTGTTCGGGGAGATCCGCTCTCGGACGCCGTCGTGCAGCACCTCCGCCGCGGTCCCCGGCGTCGACCCCAACCCGGCGTCCCGCAGCCGCTCGAACACCGCGCCGGGCGAGAGCCCGCTGACGTCGACCATGTGGGCGATCTCCATCGGCGAGTAGGCGTGGAGGTGCAGTTGCGGCGCCACCGACTTGGCGAAGCGCAGCCAGTGCAGGTAGTCCTCGAGCCCCCAGTCCGGATGGATGCCGGACTGCATGCAGATCTCGGTCGCGCCCGCGTCGACGGCCTCCTGCACGCGCCGGGCGAACTCGTCCTCCTCGTGCACGTAGGCGTCCGGCGAGCGCCGAGACTGGCCAAAGCCACAGAAGGCGCAGCCGACGGTGCAGATGTTCGAGACGTTGATGTTGCGGTTGACGACGAACGTCACCGTGTCCCCGGCGAGCTCGCGCCGGAGCTCATCCGCGGCCCAGCGCATCTCCTCGATCGCCTCCGGCCGCCGCTCGGAGAACAGGGCGGTCAGTTCGGCTTCGCTCAGCGCGGCGCCGTCACGGGCCTTCGCCACCGCGCGCGGCGCGAGGTCGTCGGCCACCGAACGCTCGACCCGTCGCCCGGAGCCGCGGCGCGGGATGAATGACCAGTAGACGGTCTTGATCACGTCCATCACGGGCCGCGCCACCCACTCGGGGTCGATGTACTCCGAGTAGACGCACAGGCGCTCAGTGAGGGCGTAGCCGTCTTGCTGAAGGCGCTTGCGGACCTGGGACGGCGACGGGAACGGATGCTCCGGCGAGATGTGATCGCCGTTCGCGCTGAGCCCCCCGAGATCGGTCGCCCCGGCGGCGACCAGCTCGGGCCACCAGTCGCTGAGGTTCGGCGGCACCTGAATCCCGATGTCCGGCATCAACCGGCGGGTCTCGGCGATCAGCCGCGTCATGTCGTCAATCGAGACCGGACACGCCCACGCCGGAGCCGGCAGCTGCGGGCCATCGGCGATCCCCGTCTGCCAATACGCGCGGGCGGCCCCCTCGGCGATGTCGGCCGGCTCCTGTCCGTAGTAGCTCTGGTGCGGGACGAAGTTCTGGAGGATGACCTCCTGGATGTGGCCGTAGCGGCGGTGAAGCTCGGCGATCGCCTCGAGCGACGCCATCCGTTCGTCTTCGGTCTCGCCGATCCCGACGAGGATCCCGCTCGTGAACGGGATCTTCAGCTCACCCGCGGCCGTGATCGTCTCGATCCGGCGGGCCGGGTGCTTGGTCGGCGAACCGGCGTGGACCGTCTCCATCAACCGCTCGGCGACCGATTCCAGCATCAGCCCCTGGGAGGCCGTGACCTCCCGCAGCCGGGCGAGATCGGTTCGGTCCAGGACCCCGAGATTCGTGTGCGGCAGCAGCCCGCGCTCAAGCGCCCGCTCGCACACCCACACGACGTATGACGTGAAGTCCGCAAAGCCGAGTTCCTCAAGCCGCGCCCGGACCCCGGCATTGACCTCGGGCTTCTCGCCGGTGAGCACGAGCAATTCCTTCACCCGATGCCGCGACACCGCCTGGTCGAGGATCTGCTCCACCTCATCCGGCTCGTGGAGATGCGGCTGGTGGGTCGCGAACGCGCAGTACTTGCAATAGCAACGGCAGGTCCGAGACAGGGACAGCGTGAGGTTCCGGCTGAACGTGACGCGGCGGCGCATACAGCCACGATTCTACGTAGGGGGCCGACTGTTCCTCGGGGCGGCATATCCTGGCTCGGCGATGCGCCGCATACCGCTGTCCCTCACCTGTGTCCTGATCGCCGTTCTGCTCGCCGGCTGTGGCACCGGGAACCCGAACGCGCCCCAGGGTCAGGACGTCAACCTCATCCTCGACTTCACCCCGAACGCGATCCACGCCGGCATCTACAGCGCGACCGCCCGTACGTTCGACCAGGGCGAGGGCATCAACCTGCACGTCCAGGTGCCTGGAGCGAGCACCGATGCGGTCAAACTGCTCGAGACCGGCCGGGCCGACTTCGCAATCCTCGACATCCACGATCTCGCGATCGCCCGCGAGCATCACCACGACATCGTCGGGATCATGGCGATCGTCGAGCGGCCGCTCGCTGCGATCATCGCCCAGCCGGGAATCCGCAACCCCCGCGAGCTGGAGGGCAAGACCGTCGGGGTCACGGGCGCCCCGAGCGATACCGCGGTCCTGCGATCGATCGTGGCCGGCGCCGGCGGCGATCCGAACAAAGTCAGGACCGTGACGATTGGGTTCAACGCGGTCCCGGCCCTGCTGTCCCATCGCGTCGCCGCCGCGACCGCGTTCTGGAACGACGAGGGCGTCGCGCTCCAGCGCCGTCGCCCCGGTTTTCACGTCTTCCGCGTCGACGCCTACGGCGCCCCCTCCTACCCCGAGCTCGTGCTCGCTGCCACGCGGTCGACGCTCACCCAGCAGCCCGGCATCGCCCACGCGATCGTCCGCACGCTCGTTCGCGGCTACGGCGTGACCCTCACCGACCCTGAGGGGAGCGCCGCCGACCTCGAGCAGTCGGTCACCGGCCTTGACCCGGCGCTCGTGAGCGCTGAGCTGAGCGCCGAAGAGCCGGCCTTCCTCGCCCTGGACGGCAACTTCGGCGAGCTCACCCTCAGCACGCTCAGGGCCTGGGCAAAGTGGGAGGCGCGCTTCGGGATCGTCAAGCGGCCGCCGAACGTCCTTCAGACCTTCGACCCGCGGTTCATCGTGGGAACGCAGTCCCTGATCGGGCAGTAGCTGGCTCCCGGCGTCGCTTGGGTGTGATCATCCAGGCTCTACCGCTGTGTCGTCGGGGAGCTCGCTCGCTGATAAACATCAAACCAGCGAGTCAAAACGTGTCGTCCAAAGACCGAGGCGGTTCAATGATCATGCTCACTTCGCGTCGAAGCCCGCATCCAGTGCGCGCGCCCGAACTGGCCCGAGACGAGATCGTCGCGGCGGTGGACACGCTGGAGCTTGTGGGCGTGCCCGCACCGCCCGGAACCGGCGTTCGCGAAGGGCTCAGCACGAGCTCGCGCACCGCGCGGCGCCGGCGATGGCGGCTGACCGCGGTCGGCGCGGCCGGGGCGATCATGATCTTGGGGAGCAGCGGCTGCGCTGGCGTCAGTACGAGCTCCCCCGCGAGCGGGTATTGGCTCATCCGGGTGAGCGACGGCCACGGCAACATCTATGGCTACGGGGCCGGCGAGCGAGCGCCACAGAACGCGCAATATCTCGGTCCCACGACCGCGGACGCTCACACGAACGCACCCGCCGCCGCGAAACGGATGGGGATCAAGGACGTTGACCCCGGCATCTACTAAGCGTCGTCGGCTGGCGGGTCTAGCGCCTACTGCGCGTTGAGGCGCTTGTACTCCTCGCGGATCGACTCCGGCCGTCCCCACATCTGGACGACCTCGGCGCGCCCGGTGCGCACCTCCCGCACCGCGAGCTCGGCGCCGATCTCGGCCTCGTCGAGCAGCCGCAGGGCGGCGTGCGTCGCGGGGGCCGAGGCGGCGTGGCCGAAGCGGTGGGCGACGATCACGTGCCAGTGCCAGTCCGAATGCGACTGCGGCTGGGCGTTGCAGGTCACGAGCAGCACCGCGGCATCGACATAGCGACGCTCATCGAAGATGCGCAGGTCGAATTCGAGGTCCGTCCAGTCGTCAGGGAGCGAGTCGACGATCGTGGTGAAGGTGTCTGCGAGGCTGGTCATGAGAAGAGCTGCTGGCCGATCAGGAACAGGTTCATGGCGATGATGAGCCCGGCGGCGCCGAACGCGAGCACGTTCGTCACCGTCCGGTTGACATGGACCCCCATGATGTCGCGCCGGCTGGTGAACACGACCAGGGGAACCACGGCGAAGGGTATCCCGAACGACAACACGACCTGGCTGAGGACGAGCGCGCTCGTCGGGCTGACCCCGATCGCGAGGATCACGAGCGCCGGGATCATCGTGATCGCGCGCCGGACCAGGAGCGGCACCCGGATGTTGACGAAGCCGGCCATCACGACCTGCCCGGCGTAGGTGCCGACGCTCGACGAAGAGGCGCCGGAGGCGAGCAGCGCGACCGCGAACGCGAGCGCCGCGCCCCCACCGACGAGCCGCCCGAACTCGGCGTGGGCGGCCTGGATCGTGCTCAGGTTATGGAGCGCCGGGGTGTGGAACAGCTTCGCGGCGACGGCGAGCATCGTCACGTTGATGACGCCGGCGAGGCCGAGCGCGATGATCACGTCGAGCCGCTCATAGCGGAGGACGACCCGCCGCTCCTCGTCGTTGTGGGCCGGCATCCGCCCGTTGGTCAGGGCGGAATGGAGATAGATCGCATGCGGCATCACGGTCGCGCCGATGATCCCGACCGCGAGATACAGGTACGTCGTGCCGTGGACCGACGGGATCAGTCCTGCGAGCGAGGCGTGGGCGGAGGGTCCGATCCGCAGTGTCTCGTAGAGAAAGCCGGCGAACACGAGCGCGAGCAGCGAGGCGATCGCCAGCTCAAAGCGCCGGACGCCGTGGCGCTGGAGCTCGAGGATCCCGAATGCGAGCACGCCGGTGATCAGTCCCGCGGTGAACAGCGGTACGCCGAACAGGAGGTTGAGGCCGAGCGCCGCGCCGAGGAACTCGGCGATGTCGGTCGCCATCGCCATCACCTCGGCCTGGATCCACAATCCCCACCGCAGGCTCCGGGGGAGCCGCTCCCGGGCGAGCTGCGGGAGGCTGCGGCCAGTCGCGATCCCGAGCTTCGCCGACAGGTACTGGATGAGCATCGCCATCGCGTTGGCAAGCACCACGACCCACAGCAGCGCGTAGCCGAACCGCGCGCCCCCCTGGATGTTCGTGGCGAAGTTCCCGGGGTCGACGTAGGCGACCGCGGCCACGAACGCCGGGCCGAGCATCGTGAACAACGCCCGCAGCCGGCCGCCCTGGAGCAGGCGCTCGACCGGACTCGCGCCCCCGGGGGCGACCGCCGATGGGACGCCGACCGCCTCGGGCAGGACGACCGCGCCGCCGTCCCCGGTCGCCGCGGCCGGGACCCGGGTGAGCGGTGGCGGGCTCATCGGTCCACCTCGACCCGCATCGCGCGGGTCAGGCTGCCACCGAGCACCTGCACCTCGTCGCCGAACTGCACGAACAGCGGCCCGTCGAACGGCTGCTTGTCGACCACTTCAAACGTCGCCCCCGGCGCGATCCCGCGCTCGGCGAGAAACCGAAGCATGTCCGGGTCCGAGTCCGAGATCCGCGTGAACGTGCCCGTGGCGCCCGGTGCGAGGTCGCAGAGCGACTCGGTCGGCGGCTCGTCGATCGTCAAGTCGCGGGTCGGGATCGGATCGCCGTGAGGATCGTGGGTCGGGTTGCCGAGCTTCGCCGCGATCAGCTCCTCGAGCTCCTCGGAGAGCACGTGCTCGAGCACCTCGGCCTCGGCGTGGACCCGGTCCCACGGGACGCCGAGGGTCTGCACGAGGTAGAGCTCGAGCAACCGGTGATGACGCATCACCTCGAGCGCGACGCGGCGCCCGTCATCGGTCAGCGACACCCCCCGATACGGCTCATGCTCGACGAGTCCGAGCTCGCATAGCCGCTTGACCATCCCGGACGCCGATGCCGGCGTCACGCCGAGCCGCGCGGCGAGGGCGTTCGTCGTCACGGGCTCCCCGCCGTGACGCTCGAGCGAGTAGATCGCCTTGGCGTAGTCCTCGACGGCGGAGGAGATCGTGGTCTCGTGGCTGGACATGAGAGAAATTATGGTACGGCTAAATTATAGTTTCGGCAAGTCAGGCCGGACGCACGAGGTGGCTATCCTTCCTCGGCGTGAGCATCGTCGAGACCAGTGGCCCCGATTACCGTGCGCTGACGGAGTCCTGTGGCGCGGTTGACCGCTCCGAGCGCGGCAAGCTCGCCCTCACCGGCGCCGACGCGAAGTCGTTTCTCCAGGGCCAGGTGAGTAACGACACCGAGTCGCTCTCCCCCGGCACTGGCTGCTACGCGGCGTTCCTCACGCCGAAGGGCAAGATGCTCGGCGACCTGCGGATTCTCGACACTGGCGAGGAGTTGCTGCTCGACACCGAGCGCGTGTCCCTCCAGGGCCTGTTCAACATGATCCGGCGCTTCAGCATCGGCTACGCCGTCGAGCTCCACAAGCGAACGCTCGAGCGCGGCCTGATCTCATTGATCGGCCCCGGGTCGACGGCTGTCGCGGGCGCCGATGAGCTGCCCGAGGCAGAGCACGCCCACGCCCTCGTCGAGGTGGCGGGGATCACCGCCCGCGCGGTCCGGACCGACGTTGGCATCGATCTGCTCTGTGACGCCGCCGAGACCGAGGCGCTGCTCGCCGCGCTCGCCGCCGCCGGGGCCCCGGTCGTCTCCGCTGACGCTGCCGAGTGCGTCCGGATCGAGCACGGCCGGCCCCGGTACGGGATCGACCTCGACGACTCGGTCATCCCCCAGGAGGCCGGGCTCAACGACCGCGCGGTCTCGTTCACCAAAGGCTGCTACGTCGGCCAGGAGACGGTCGCCCGGCTGTTCTATCGCGGCAAGCCGAACCGCCACCTCCGCGGCGTGTCGCTGTCCTCGCCCGCGCAGTCAGGTGACGAGATTGAGCTGGAGGGCCGCACCGTCGGTCATATCGCCAGCACCGCGGTGTCGCCGCGCTTTGGCGCGATCGCGCTCGCGCTCGTTCGCCGCGAGGCGCCACCCGAATCCCGCGTGAGCGTCGGCGGCGCCGGGATCACCGGCGAGGTCGTCGAGCTGCCATTCGGCTGACTCGGTCACGCCCGCCGCGCTGACGAACTGCACGAGCGCGTCGGCGCTCGGCGGCTGATCAAGCGTCAGCTGCGGCGCCTCCGGATGCGCGGCCACGTAGTTGCCGAGGATCCGGATCTCGTCAACCTCCCCCGGCGGGACGTGAACTCCGAGCTCGCCGGGACGAACGTTGCCGACCAGGGCGGCCCGCGTGTGCGTGTCCAGGGCGTCGGCCGCCGTTGGCATCGGCCCCCACGCGACGAGCCGGCCGCCGACGATCCAGAACCCGTCGCCGCGCGGCGCCGTCGGGTGGGCGGCGATGAGCAGCCGGGGGCGGGCGTGCGTCGCCTCGAGCGTCCCCTCCAGCCGATCGAGGATCTTCGTCAGCCGGCTCGCGCGCCGGCGCAGCCAGGCGGCGCGCTCGTACTGCTGCTCGGCGGCCGCGGCCCGCATCTGGGCGCGCACGTGCGCGATCAGGCGCGGTCCGGCGTCGCCAGCGCCGCGGAATACGCCGAGCGCGGTGTCGAGCCGACGGCGGTAGAGGTTCGGGTCGAGATCCCCGAGGCACGGGGACAGGCACCGACCCATCTGACCGTACGCCGAGGGATGGTCGCGGCGTGGCAGCGTCCGCCCGCAGTGGCGCAGCCCAAACAACGAATCGAGCTGCTCGACGAGCTCCCCTGCGAGACGCCGGTTGCGCAGCGGCCCGATCGTCACGGCGTGGCCTGAGGCCGGCTCGGGTGTGACCTCGAGGATCGGGAACGGGATGTCGAGGCGGCAGCAGATGTAGACAAGACGCTCATCCCGGGCGCGCAGCCGCGTGTTGCCGGGCGGGCGCAGCTGCTTGATCAGGCGGTTCTCAAGCACGAGCGCCCCGAGCTCCGACGAGGTCGCACGGTAGTCGACGATCGTCGCGTGCGCCGTCCAGTTGGCACGGGGCGTCGAGGGGGCGAAATGCGCCCGGGCCCGGCTCCGGATCGAGATCGACTTGCCGACGTACAGCGGGTTGCCGGCGGCGTCGCGGAACACGTAGACACCGGGATCCTTCGGCAGGTCCTTGAAGTCGAGCTGCGGCAGCGCGTGGTCGTGCGCGGCCCGCCCGGCGCGCCGGGGGGCCTTGGGCGGCTTCGGACGGCTCCGCCGGCGTGGCTTCAGCAGCGCGAGCGCGTCCGCGACCGTGGCGGCGTTGGCGCACAGCCGGGGGAAGAGGGCGCACAGCACCCGCGCGCATGTCTCGGCATCCGCGAGCGCGCGATGGGCGACGCGGACGTCGACGCCGAGCGCGTCGGCCAGCGCCCCGAGCCGCCGCTCGCGCTGGAGCGGGAGCATCGTTCGCGCCAGGGCGGCGGTGCAGATGACCGGCGGATTCGGCCACTCAAGCCCGCCCCGATCAAACGCCTGACGGAGCACGCGGCGATCAAATGGCGCGTTGTGCGCGACCATCACGCGTCCGCGGAGTTGCTGCTCGAGCTCGGGCAGCACCGCCTCCGCCGGCGGCGCGCCGTCGACCATCTGCTGCGTGATCCCCGTGAACCGCTGGATCCCCCGCCGCAGCGGCATGTTCGTCCGCACCAGCGAGGACCATCGGTCATGGAGCTCCCCCCCGCCGACGAGCACCGCCCCAACCTCAGTCAGCTCACAGTCGTCCCCGCCGAGCCCGTTGGTCTCGGTATCGATGGCCAGGAACTCGACCGTTCGGATCGGCTGCTCGAGCAGTTCCAAGCGTTGCGTGATACGCCTGCCCCCGGACGGAGTGAATCTGGGCTTGCACTGTGACCCGTCTTAGATGACCGTGCGTAGGGGTAGCATCGTCTTGATTCCGACCCGGGAAGGAGGCTCATTTGACGGCCGTCGCTGACAATGAGCGAGAGCTCGACGCCGACACAAAGCGCGCTTGGAGTGCGTACAGCGAGAGCCTGCGGGATCTGACCGGCGAGGCCTACGAGCGCGCCGAGGCAGACTCGTGGTCTGAGCTCCAGGGCGAGCTGCGTCGGCTGGACCGACGCCGCCGCACTCTCAATCAGACCGGGATTTAGGGCATCGGGACTCATTTAAGGTTCACCAGGCTTCCTCACCACGATCCGGTCGGTTAGGGTTCCGGCACGTGAGAGGAGAGCCAGGGTTGGGCAAGCGCAGGTGGACGTCCGGGATTCTCGCGGTCATTGCTCTGACCGCAGCAGGGTGTGGTGGAGGCACGACCTTCGCCAATAAGCCGCGGCCTCCCACACCGGTCAATCTGACCGTGTACATCAACAACGCCCGCGTGTCGGTGTCGCCGTCGTCCGTCGGAGCCGGGCCGGTCGTGTTCATCGTCAGCAATGCCGCCGACCAGACGGTATCGCTCAACATCGGCACCAGCGACGGGTCCAGCATCGGCACCACCGGCCCGATCAACCCCCAGTCGACCGCCCAGGTGACGGTCGACTTCCGTGATCCGGGGACCTACACCGTGTCCGCGGGCAAGTCCGGCAAGACCCAGGCCCAGCAGAACCAGCCCTCGTCGATCTCCTCGGCGCGGCTGCGGATCGGCAAGCAGCGCGCGAGCGCGTCGTCTCAGCTGCTCCAGCCTTAAGCGGCTCCCGCGGGCGGGGAACCGCTTTATTAATGGAGTTTCTACGCGGCGAGCGCGACCGGGGACGGCGCCGGTGCGGGCGCGGTCGGCGTCGAGCGCGAGGCCTGCCAGATGCGCCGCATGCGCCGCCGAAACGCGTTCGGCTTCTCGGCGTACACGCGTCCACCGATGCGAAGCGCCTCGGCCCGCAGCTCCGCTCGGCGGTGCGCGATCAGCTCGCGGACCCCGTCGACGTCGACCGGTGCCGGCAGCCCGTTGGCGAGCGTCTGATCAAGGACCGCGAGATCGTGCTCGTCTCCGAGCAGATCCGCAAGCGCGTGCGCGTCCTTGGCCTGTCCGGCGATGGCGGGGCCACACACCTCGGCCAACAGCCGCGAGTGGTACCAGAGATCCTTCGCCCGCTTGCGCCACTCGTGCAGCGCCTCGACCGAGCCGCCGCGCCTCCCCGACGCGAACGCCTCGCGTCCACGCGCGTAGGACCGGACGAGGCCGTCCTGGAGGGCGCGCCATCCGTCGGTCGTGATCTCCCAGTCACCGGTTCGCTCCCGGATGGCGGTGAGCTCAGCGGCCACGCCGTCGGCCTGGGCCGTGAGCGCCTGGGCAGCCTCCTGTCCGTCGCGGTCGGTCTGCAGCGCGTCGCGGATGGCGGTGAACGCCCGTTCGGGCAGCTGACCGGCGAACCGCTCTGAAAGCGCGTCCACGGTCGCCACCAGCGCGGCGGCGTCCCGGGCCCCGGAGAGGATCTGCGCGGCGTCCCGCAGCGCCGCGTTCTCATGCCGGCGCTCCTCGCGCGGGAGCGCCCCGCGGATCAGGCGCACCAGCGAGCGTTCGCGCTTGATCGCCTTGCGCGCGGTGTGGATCGCCTTCTCCGGATCCGTCTCCAGCGTCTCGGTGAGCTGCGCGATCGCGACGTCAAGCTGCTCGCCCGCGATCCGGGTGGTGGCCTCGGCCACGGACTCCTCGGCCAAGAACGAATACGTGTGCGCCATTCGGGTCTCTCCTTCGTCGGTCTCTTTCGTTAGGCGTACCCGGCCGAGGGACGGACCGAACCGAGGTGCGCTGGCCCGCGGCGCCGGCGTCTCCGCGCGGACACCTGGGTCCGTCGCCGCCCTCTCATTGCCGTTGCACAATCAAAGCTTGCGTGCAATACTTGCGTGCGTGCAAGTAACGACACCGCAGGCGACAGGGACGCCGGACAAGACCGACCTCGCGTACGACCTGTACGCGCTCGTCGTCTTCCTGCACAAGAACTGCAACGCCGATCTCTTCGCGGCGGTCGGGGCGCTCGAGCTCAGCCTGACCCAGATCAAGCTGCTGCACCACCTTGAGGATCAGTCGCAGGAGCTGACGCTGAAGGAGGCCGCGGATTCCGTCCTGATCTCCCTCCCCGCGGCGAGCCGCACGGTCGATGACCTCTATCGCCGGGGCTTTGTCGAGCGTCACGAGGATTCCGAGGATCGGCGCATGAAGCGGGTATCCCTGACGGACCGGGGCCGGGCCGTGATCCGTCGCCTCAACGCTGCTCGGCTCACTGGCCTTGAGCAGTTCACACAGACCTTGAACGACGCCGAGCGACGCAAGCTCGCCGGAGCGCTGAAGAAGCTGCTCGAGCGCGACGAAGTCGCGGCGTGCCGACCAGAAGGACTTGACTAGTGCCCCAACGACTGACCGCTCACCGACACCGACTGATCACCGACGAGAACAGCCGCTGGTGGACGCTCGGCGCGATGTGCTTCGCGCTGTTCATGGTGATGCTCGACAACACGGTGGTCAACGTCTCGCTGCCCTCGATCCAGCGTGATCTGCACGCGTCGCTGTCCGCGCTCGAGTGGACCGTGAACGCCTACACGCTGACCTTCGCCGTGCTGATGGTCACCGGCGGGCGCCTCGGTGACATCTTCGGACGCCGCAAGATGTTCCTGTTCGGCGTCGTCGTGTTCGGCCTCTCGAGCATCGCCATCGGCCTCGCCCCCACCGATGCCGCGCTCGTCGCCTTCCGGGCCGTCCAGGGCGTCGGCGCCGCGTTCATGATGCCGGCGACGCTGTCGATCATCACGCAGGCGTTCCCGCCCCATCAGCGCGGCACCGCGATCGGCACGTGGGCGGGCGTGAGCGCGCTCGCGCTGGCGATCGGTCCCGTCGTCGGCGGCTTCCTGACCCAGGACGTCAGCTGGCGGGCGATCTTCTTCATCAACCCCCCGATCGCGATCATCGCCGTCGCCGTGACGCTGTTCGCCGCGCGGGAGTCGCGCGACGAGACCGTCGGCAAGCGCGTGGACTACGCGGGCATCGCGGCACTGACCATCGGTCTGACGGCGCTCGTGCTCGCACTCGTCCAGGGCAACGCCTGGCACTGGGGCTCGCCGCGGATCATCGCGCTGTTCGCGATCGCGGTCGTGTCGCTGATCGGCTTCCTGCAGATCGAGCGCCACGCCAAGGCGCCGATGATCGACTTCGCGTTCTTCCGCTCGCGGACCTCGGCCGGGGCGAATCTCGTCGGCTTCCTGGTGACGTTCGCGATGTTCGCGCAGTTCTTCTTCATCACGATCTACATGCAGAACATCCTGCATTACTCGCCGCTTGAGACCGGCGTGCGGTTCCTCCCCTCGACGCTCGTGATCATCGTCATGGGACCCCTCGCGGGCCGCCTCACCGATAAGGTCGGGCCACGGCCGCTGATGACGCTCGGCCTCGTGATCGTGAGCGCCGCGGTGTTCGTGCAGTCACAGATCAGCGTCCACAGCGGCTACGGGCTGCTGCTCCCGGGCTTCATCCTGATGGGCCTGGGCATGGGGCTGGTGATGTCGCCGATGAGCACCGCCGCGATGAACGCCGTCGACCGCACCAAGGCAGGCGCCGCCTCCGGGGTGCTGTCGATGAGCCGAATGATCGGCAGCACGTTCGGGGTCGCGGTCATGGGTGCGCTCGTGGCCACGATCGGCCGCTCCAAGATCGACGAGCTGCTCCCGAGTCTGTCGGCGCACTCGCGCGCCGCGATCGCCAATGGGATCAGCAGTGGCGGCAGTTTCAGCGGACATCATGTGTCCGCCCAGATCGTCTCGGCCAGCCGTGAGGCGTTCGTCTCGGCGCTCGGTACCGGCCTCACCGTCGGTGCCATCGTCACGCTCCTCGGCGCCGTCGCCGCCTGGATCCTGATCGAGCCGCGGCCGCGGCAGGTCGAGCCCGACGTCGCCGCCTCGCAGGCCCCCAGCGAGCCGGAACGCGCGGAAGTCGCGGTCTGATCGTCCTCCGCGGTGCCGACCGGCGCCGCGGGGCCGCTCGAACACCCCGATTTCTCTACAGTTCGACTCCATTCCAGGAGTACTCGAACCAAGAGAGGCAACCTTCGTGGCCGTCGATCTCAATCAAGTGGCAACCGTCGAAACCGAACCCGGAGAACTGCCGTCAACGATGGCAGCGTGGGTCATTCGCCAGGAACGAGAGGGCGAGCCGACCGACGCCTTCCAGCTGGAGGAGATCGAGGTACCCGAGCCCGGTGCCTTTGAAGTCGTCGTCCGCGTGATGGCGGCCGGCGTCAACTTCAACAACGTGTGGGCCGCGCTCGGCCAGCCGGTGTCCGTCTTCCGCTATCACCCCAACGAGGACCATCACATCGGGGGCTCGGACGCGTCCGGCATCGTGTGGAAGGTCGGCGAGGGCGTGACCCGGTGGAAGCCCGGCGACGAGGTCGTCATGCACTGCAACCAGGCCTCCTACGAGGATCCTGAGGTCCACGGCCTCGATCCGCTCGCCGCCCCGAGCCAGCAGATCTGGGGCTATGAGACGAGCTGGGGCTCGTTTGCCCAGTTCTGCAAGGTCCAGGCCCAGCAGCTGTTGCACAAGCCCAAGCACCTGTCCTGGGAGGACGCCGCGTCCTACGGCCTGACGTACTTCACCGCCTATCGGATGCTCATCGATCGCTGCAAGCTCCAGTCCGGCCACCGCGTCCTCATCTGGGGCGCCGCGGGCGGCCTCGGCGTGTTCGCCACCCAGCTGTGCAAGCTCGCCGGTGCGGATGCGGTCGGCGTCGTCTCGAGCGACGAGAAGGGCAGGCTCATCGAACAGCTCGGCGCGATCGGCCACATCAACCGCAACGAGTTCGCCGGGATGATGCGTCGCGGCGATGAGGACTCCGATCAGGAGAAGGCGCGGTTCAAGGAGTCACGCCGCTTCTGCAAGGAGGTCGAGCGGATCCTCGGTGGCGCACCCGACATCGTCTTCGAGCATGTCGGCAAAGCGACGTTCCCGACCTCGGTGCTCGCCGCCCGCCCCTTCGGCAAGGTCGTGATCTGCGGCGCCACCTCGGGCTACGAGCTCGACTTCGACGTCCGCTATCTGTGGATGCGTCAGAAGGAGATCATCGGTTCGCACTTCGCGAACGCGTGGGAGGCGACGAAGGCGAACGAGCTGATCGAGGAGTCGAAGATCCGCCCGGTGCTCTGGCAGACGATGCCGTTTGAGGACGTGGCCAACGCCCACCAGCTGCTGCGCGACAACAAGCACCTCGGCAAGATCGCGATCCTCGTCGGCGCGACCGAGGAAGGTCAGGGCCGGACCGCTGAGGGTCCGAGCGCGATCCGCGCGGAGGTCGGCGCCTGATGGCGGGCGTCATGCACATTCCGTGGTATGCGACGGTGTTCCGCGGCGATGACTTCGCCGCGGCCGTTGCCGCCGAGGCACCGCTCGCGATGCGCTACGGCGCGACTCAGTACGCCGTGCATCGTTCCAATGACGACCGCTACAAGATCACCCAGATGATCTGGTTCGAGGAGAAGCGCGACTGGTACCGCTACTGGGAGGGCCCCGAGATGATCGCGTTCCGCCGGCGCTACATGGGTCGCTACCAGATCCCGATCACCTATATCTGGCACGAGGAGCTCACCTCGGGCGCACTCGGGCCCGACGTCGCCCTCGAGCCCGCGCAGCCCGAGCCGGAGCCCGAACCGCAGGCGACTGCGTAGACGGTTCTGGTCAGTCGGGCGCGCGGACGCGCAGCGCGAGGTCGAGCCAGAACCGCTCGTCGGGATCGTCGAGCGCGGGACCGAACAGGTCGCGCAGGCGCCCGAGCCGGTAGCGGGCGGTCTGCGGATGCACACCAAGCCGCTCTGACATCGGCCCGATCCGCCCCTGCTCGGCGAGCCAACAACGGAGTGTCTCGAGCATCCGGGCGCGCGACCCGGGCGAGAGCCGGGCGAGCGGAGCCAGCTGCTGGCGGGCAAGCTCGTCGGCGAGCGCCGAGTCGCTGCGGAGCATCAGCTCCCCGATGTGGTCGCGGGCGACGATCAGAGCGGGTGCGATACCGGCAAGCTCGAGGGCCGCACGCGCCCGGACAAAGCTGAGGGCGGCCTGTGGCCATTCGACGGTCGTCCCGAGCGCGCCGATGAGCCCGGTGTCGACGATCGAGCACTCGAGCTCGGCGAGCCGCCCCGGGACGTCGGGGTCCGGCACGATCACGACCGTGGTCTCACCGATCGTCTCGGCGATCGCGTCGGGCGGGAGCGGCAGCGCGAACGGACCGCGGTGGCCCGAGGTCGCCAGGACGGCGAGCGCCCGCGGTAGATCCCAGCCCGCCTCGAGCGCCGCGGCTTGAATCGTGGCCGGCTCGGCGGGCGGCTCGCGGACGAGCATCCGCACGAGCCGCCGACGGTGGAGCTCGGCCTCGCTGGCCGCCGCCGACTGCTCGTTCGCGTAGCCATCCGCCGACTCGGCGGAGAGCGCATCGATGTAGGCGAAGATCGACTCGGCGAGCAGGTACAGCGTCTCGGGTTCGAGCCCGGCGGCGCTGCCGAGCGCGACGAACCGCCGCCACGCGATCCGGGCACCGGCCCGATAGGCGCTGAGGAGGGCGTCAAGACTCCGGCCGGCGCGCATCTCGCCCTGACCGAGCGCCCGGTAGACGTCGGCGCGCTCAACCGGGCCGCCGGCCTCGATCTCGGCGAGGAAGTGATGGAGCGCCTCCTCGACGCCGGCGCGGATTCCGGCGCCGAACTCCCCCTCGAGTGGTCGCGCGTACGCCGGCACCCGGCGGACCGCGTCAATCATCTCGTCGGCGATGTCGGGAAGCGCGGGTTGGAGCACGTCGACGACGCGCGGTGGCAGCTCATGCCACGGTTGATCGGCCATTATTTTGTCACTGACGTATGAAATCTGGCGAGACCGTCCTCGAAAACACAGAGGCAATGTGAGCCGTTGCTCAGCATTCCCCCTATGACTACCCGATGACGCGTCTCATAAGACCGCAAATCTGATTGATGACCCGCTGCTACCGCGGATCAGCCTCAAGCGTCAGCAGGCAACGCTCCCGCCGGAGCGACCGCCCGGCGCGAAGGTCGTGCGCGAGACCTAGCGCCGGCTCTATCCGCCCTCAAGCGGCGCCATCGTCAGGCCGGCGTCGTCCAGCGCCTCCCAATACGTCTCAGCGTCCTCTCGGGGCCCTGACCACACGATCGCGCAGCCCGTGTTGTGAATCCGGTCGGCGAGTCGGTAGCCCTGCGCGAGGGTCACTCCGGGGACCACGGAGGAGAGCGTCTCCGCAACGTGGTCGAACGTGTTGTAGTCATCGTTGAGGACCACGACGCGCCACAGGCCTCCGACTCGGCCGCCTGGACCGCCCAGGCGCGGCAACTCAACCGTCTGCGACATCTGGCCTCAGGATACCGGTGCGCTCTGCGCGCGGCCAGCCCGCTCATCACGCTTGCGCCAGTAACGCTCAAGTCCGGCGTAGAGCTGATCCGGCGCCGCCGCCTGGGTGTAGGCCTGCGCCACCTCCGGGCTCGCGCTCACAGCGATCTCCCGCTGGATCGCGGCGATGAATCCGTCCTGATCGTGGTCACGGGCGAGCAGGGCCCAGCGCCCGAGTCGGTCGCTGAGCTCGTCGAGCTGGCCAGTGACGTCGTGGCTCGCTCCATAGTGGGTCATCGCGAGCTGCGTGGGCGCCCAGCCGCGGATGAGCTCGATCGAGTCCTGCCACTTCTCGATGTCGATGTCCGGCGGCGGCGTCGGCGGGATCGTGATCGTCTGGTCGGTGATCCGGACGCCACAGACATCGCCGACGAAGGCGGTGCCGTCGTGGAGGTAGGAGACGTGGTGCGACGCGTGACCCGGCGTGTAGGCGACCTCAAACGCCCCGTCGATCAGCGACTCGCCGCCGGTGAGGACGCGCAGAGAACGCTCGGGCACGGCGACGAAGTCACCCCAGAGCCGGTCCATGTCCTTGCCGTACAGGCGCCGCGCGCTCTCGAGCAGGCGCCCTGGATCGATCATGTGCGGCGCGCCGCGCTCGTGGACATACACCTCGAGGTCCGGCCAGCGCTCCACGAGCGAACCGCTCACGCCGGCGTGGTCGAGATGAATGTGCGTGAGCAGCAGCACCCGAGGGCGCGTATCACCGAGCGCCTCGAGCAGCGACGGCAGGCAAGAGCTCGGACCCGGGTCGATGAGCACGTCCCCGACCTGCCAGCAGCCGATCACCCGGTCGCGGCCCAGGTGATGGAGCTCGATCAGGCGCGGCCTCATGAACCGTGCGGCGGCTGGTCTGACGCCGGCCATGGCGGCGGCTGACGCGGCGGCGCGTCGCCGCCGGGCGGCGGCACCTGATGCTCCTCGGTCGGCGGTGGCGAAGCGGGTGCTTCCGGCTCAGGCTCGAGCTCGGGCTCCAGTTCGGTGGCCGGCTCCGCCTTGACCACCGGGAGCACCGCAGTCGCCTCGGGATCGATCTCCTCCGGGGCGGCAACCTCGACATCGAACAGCTCCGTACCCGCCGTCTCGTCGACGTCGGGCACGTCGGCTCCCGGCGCCTCAAACTCTGGCGGCTCGAACTCCGGCGGCTCGAACTCCGGCGGCTCGACAGCGCCTGGGGGCTCGACGGCGGCGGTCGGCTCAACCGCCGGCACCCCGCCGGTCGCCTCTTCGGCGGGCGGGAACCGCTCGGCGGCGGCATCAGCGAGCGCCGTCAACTGCGACGCGAGCTCACGGGCGTCCTCGATGATGCGCAGCCGCTCAGCCCAGATCCGGTCGGCATCCGCGTCGAGGTCCTTGATCCGCTGCTCTCCCGCGCGGGCAAGCTCGGCCGCCTCCCGGCGCGCCTGCTCGAGCCGATCCTCCGCCTCGCGGCGCGACGTGGTCGTGATCTGCTCGGCGGTGTCGTGGGCGCGCTGGAGGATCCCGGAGATCTGCTCGCCGACGCGCTCGAGCGCGCGCCGCACGGCGGCGTCGGGCGAGCTCCGAGCCTGGAGATCGGCGATCAGCTGGCTCGTCTGGCGCACGTACGCGTCGACCGCCATCGGGTCGTATCCACGGCGCACCCGCGGGAAGTCGGTGTCCTCCGGACTCGGCAGCGGGTCGTCGGGGAGTGACGCGAGCGGGGCCGTGATCTCTTGGAGGATCGCGTGTTCGTCGGCGGCGCGGCTCTGATCCGGCATCACTATGACGTTACCCAACCGCGCCGACAAGCGATCGTGTCGGCTCGCTCAGGCGGTAGGTTCCGGGCGCAATTGCCGCGGTTCGTCGGCGATATGTGCTCCAAAGCCACGGCCATTGATTGGGATCGTGCCCGTTCTCGTCGACGTACCAGTTCGTGCATCCGGTGTGCCACACGGTTGCGGAAAGCGCCGCGCGGAGCTCGTGGTCGAACGCGTCCGCGACCGCCGGCTCGATCTCGATCGTCCGCGCGGCGGCGAGCTGCATCGAGCGCAGGGCCGCGATCACGTGCTGGACTCCGGCCTCGATCGTGTAGATGACCGAGCCGGTGCCGCCGTTGGTGTTCGGGCCGTAAATGAGGAACAGATTCGGGAATCCGGGCACGCTCAGCCCAAGGTACGCCCGCGGGTAGCCATTCCAGCGCTCGGT
Organism: uncultured Solirubrobacterales bacterium; assembly: GCA_963850335.1. GTDB lineage: Bacteria > Actinomycetota > Thermoleophilia > Solirubrobacterales > Solirubrobacteraceae > Palsa-465. Next base: position 124,541 of record CAWKKY010000015.1, read on the forward strand.
CAGGGAGCCGCCGTCCGCTCCCATCACCTCCATCGGGGTGACGAATCCGTGCGTCTTGAAGCCCGTGGCGAGCACGATCACGTCGGCCGGGCGTTCCACCCCGTCGACGGTGCGCACGCCGCCGGGCAAGATCCGCTCGATGTGGTCGGTGACGAGCGAGACGTTCGGTCTCCTCAGCGTCGGGTACCAGTCGTCGGTCAGCATCACCCGCTTGCAGCCGATCTCGTCGGTCGGCGTCACCTTCCGGCGCAGTTCCGGATCCGGAATCGCCTTGCTGATCTGCCAGCGGCCCATCGCCCGGAAGGCGGGAAGCAGCCACCGCCGGCCGGTCATCGCCGCCGCGCCGAGTTCGTGAAACGCGAAGTTGCCCGCTCGGTCGGCACGCTGGAGCGCCGGGAAGCGCTCGAGCAGCCGCTGCGTTCGATCCGTGTAGGCAAAGTCCATGCGCGGAAACGTCCATCCCGGCGAGCGCTGGTAGATGTCGAGTTGCCCAACCGACGGAGCGATCGCGGGACCGGTCTGAATCGCGCTGCAACCGGTTCCCAGCATCGCGACCCGCCGGCCCTCGAGCGGGACCTCGTGGCGCCACTGCGCGGTGTGAAACGCCGGTCCGGCGAAGTCGTCGAGCCCGGGGATCGACGGCACGCTCGGGACCGACAGCTGGCCGCACGCGGTGAGGAGCACGTCGGCCTCAAAACCGCCGTCGCTCGTCGCGAGCGTCCATTTCGCCCGCTCTCCGTCCCACGCGGCCGACAGCACCTCGACGCCGGTCCGAATCCGATCTCGCACGCCCTCTCGCTCGACGACGTCCTCAAGGTAGGCCTGAATCTCCGCCTGCGGGGCATACCGCCGTGACCACCGGGGGTTGGGCGCAAACGAGAACTCGTACAGATGCGACGGCACGTCGCAGGCGGCGCCCGGGTAGGTGTTGTGGTTCCAGACGCCGCCGATCCGCTCGCCACGCTCGAACACGGTGACGTCGGAGAAGCCGGCTCGCCGGAGCATCACGATCGCGGCGACCCCTCCAAAGCCGCCGCCCACGACAGCGATCGAAGGCATCGACGAGTAGCCTATCCCGTATGTCGGAAACTCCCTCCCCCCGCCTTTCCGAGCGTGATCGTCCGTGGATGATGCGGACCTACGCCGGCCATTCCGACGCAAAACGGTCCAATGAGCTGTACCGGCGAAACCTCGCCAAGGGACAGACCGGACTGAGCGTCGCCTTCGACCTGCCGACCCAGACCGGGTACGACCCCGATCACGAGCTTGCGCGCGGCGAGGTGGGCAAGGTCGGGGTTTCGATCGCGCACGAGGGAGACATGCGCACGCTGCTCGACGGGATTCCCCTCGACCAGATGAACACGTCGATGACGATCAACGCGACGGCGGCCTGGCTGCTGTCGCTCTACATCGTCGCCGCCGAGGACCAGGGCGTCGCCGAGGACATGCTTCAGGGCACGACCCAGAACGACATCCTCAAGGAGTACCTGAGCCGCGGCACGTACGCGTTCCCGCCCGGCCCGAGCATGCGGTTGATCGCGGACACGATCGCCTACACCGTCCAGCATGTCCCGAAGTGGAACCCGATCAACATCTGCTCCTACCACCTCCAAGAGGCCGGCGCGACGCCCGTCCAGGAGATCGCCTACGCGATGAGCAACGCGATCGCCGTGCTCGACGCGGTCCGCGAGCGCGTCCCTGAGGAACTCATGGGGAGTGTCTTCGGGCGGATCTCGTTCTTCGTCAACGCCGGTGTGCGGTTCGTCGAGGAGCACGCCAAGCTCCGCGCGATGTCTGAGCTGTGGGAGGAGCTCGGACGTGACCGCTACGGCGTCGAGGACGAGAAGCTCTGCCGCTTCCGCTACGGCGTCCAGGTCAACTCGCTCGGCCTCACCGAGGCCCAGCCGGAGAACAACGTCTACCGGATCGCCCTCGAGGCGCTCGCCGTCACGCTCGGGCGCAGCGCGCGGGCCCGCGCGCTCCAGCTCCCGGCGTGGAACGAGGCACTCGGCCTGCCGCGGCCGTGGGACCAGCAGTGGTCGCTGCGCCTCCAGCAGATCCTCGCCTTCGAGACTGACCTGCTCGAGTACCCGGACATCTTTGAAGGCTCGACGGTCATGGAGGGCCTCGTGGCCGAACTCGCCGCCGGCGCCCGGGAGGAAATGGCCCGGGTCGCTGAGCTCGGCGGCGCCGTCGAGGCCGTCGACTACATGAAAGCCGCGCTCGTCGAGTCCCATCGCGAGCGCTGGCAGCGGATCGAGTCCGGCGATCTCACGGTCGTCGGCATGAACAAGTTCACCTCGACCGAGCCCTCCCCTCTGACCTCGGATGCCGATGGCGGCATCCTCGTCGTCGATCCCCAGGTCGAGGCCGATCGCAAGGCCGCGCTCGAGGCCTGGCGGGCACAGCGCGATCAGGCCAAGGTTGATGCGGCGCTCGCCGAGCTCGCACGGATTGCTCGCGACGATGGCGAGAACATCATGCCGGCGAGCATCGCCGCGGCCCGCGCCGGTGCCACCACCGGCGAGTGGTCTCAGACGCTGCGCGAGGTGTTCGGTGAGTACCGGGCCCCGACCGGTGTCGGCGAGGCGGCGGCCGTCTCCAGTGAGGACGTCGCCGAGCTCCGTGACGAGGTGGAGCGGTTGAGCGAGGCGCTCGGTCGCCGGCTGAAGTTCCTCGTCGGTAAGCCCGGGCTCGACGGCCACTCCAACGGCGCCGAGCAGATCGCCGTCCGCGCCCGCGACGCCGGCATGGACGTCGTCTACGAGGGCATCCGCCTGACGCCGTCCCAGATCGCGACCTCCGCCTCCCAGGAGGGCGTCCACGTCGTCGGGCTCTCGATCCTGTCCGGCTCGCACCGCGAGCTGATCCCATCCGTGCTCGAGGAGCTCCGCAAGGCGGGCGCCGGCGACGTGCCGGTGGTCGTCGGCGGGATCATCCCCGAGGCCGACGCGGCGTGGCTGCGCGAGTCCGGCGTCGCCGCCGTCTACACGCCGAAGGACTGGGATCTCAACCAGATGATGCGCGACATCATCACGCTCGTCGCTGAGCGCAACGGCATCGTCGATACCGCCGCTCCCGCCTGAGCCCGCCGGTGCCAAGCAGCGGGGCTGAGCTCGCCGAGCGACTGCGGGCGCGGGACGTGAGCGCCGCCCCGGCCGTGCTCAACCTCGTCGAGAACCGCACCCCCGCCGCGCAGGAGCAGACGGCCGTCCTGCTCGCGGCCGTCTCCCCCACGGCGCTCGGAGACGAGGCGCCCGCCCACATCGTCGGGGTCACCGGGCCACCCGGCGTCGGCAAGTCCTCGCTCCTCTCCCGACTCGTCGCGCAGTGGCGGGGGCGGGAGCGCTCGGTCGCCGTGCTCGCGGTCGACCCGACCTCTCGGCGCTCGGGTGGATCGCTCCTCGGCGACCGCGCCCGGATCGATTTCGACCCTGCCGACAAACGCGTGTTCATCCGCTCGACCGCCGCCGGGGATCGCCTCGGTGGGCTCGCGCCCGCGACGCGCGCGGCCGCCGCGGCTCTGGCGGCGGCGTTCGACGTCGTCGTCATCGAGACCGTCGGCGTCGGACAGTCCGAGACCGAGATCGCCGACGTCGCGGACACCGTCGCGGTCGTCGTGCAGCCCGGGTCCGGCGACGTGCTCCAGTTCCTCAAGGCCGGGATCATGGAAGTCCCCGATGTGCTCGTCGTGACGAAGGCCGACCTCGGTCGGATCGCCATGCGCGCACTCGCCGATCTCCGTTCGGCGCTCCGTTCGCTCGGCGCGCGCGGCACCGCCGTGGTCGCCGTCTCCTCGATTGCGCCACCCAGCGGGGTCGACGCGCTCGTCGACGCGCTCGACGCGCACCGGGCCGGACTCGATCTGCCCGCTCGCCGGGCCCGGGCCCGGAGGATGCACGCGTTTGCCGACTTCGCCGCCGAATATGGGGACCGCGGGGTGCGCGCGCTCGGTGGGCGCCGGGTGGGCGAACGGCTGCTCGACGACCTCGACCCCGGCCTCGACGTCCCGGCGCTGTACGCCGCGCTCGAGAGTGCCGCAGGCGGCGAGGCCTGATCGGCACAATCTGAACCGATGCGCATCGATCTCGCGATCATGTTCGGCGCCTTCGTGCTCGCCACCGCGCTCGCCGGCGCCCTCGGCGCGGCCAACTTCGGCACCGCCCTCGCCTTCGGCCAGATCGCGTTCGCGCTCGCCACGGTACTGGTCATCGTCAAGCGACCCTGAGGCGCCGGCGATGCCACCGTCCGCGCACGAGATCGTTCTCCCGGAGCACCCGCTCGTCGACGGTCCGACGGCACTCCGGCCCTGGAGCGACGACGACATCGAGGCGATCGTCCGCGCCTGCCAGGACCCGGAGATCGCCCGTTGGACACGGGTGCCCGAGCAATACGGCGAGGTCGACGCCATGGCGTATCTGCTCGAGCGGGGGGCCTCGTTGCGGGCCGGCGCGACGGCCCCGTTCGCGATTGTCGCCAGCGACGACCTTGGGCACCTGCTCGGGTCGGTGTCGATCCTCCGGCTCGCCTGGCAGCACCTGCGCGGCGAGGTCGGCTACTGGCTCGCCGCCGATGCCCGCGGCGCAGGCCACGCGACGCGGGCGGTCAAGCTTGCCTGCCAGTGGGCATTCGCGAGCCTCGGCCTGGAGCGGATCGACCTGCTCGCGGCGGCCGGCAACCTCGCCTCCCAGCGGGTCGCCGAACGGGCCGGGTTCACGCGTGAGGCGCTGCTGCGCGCCCAGAGCCGCGGGCCGCAGGGGCGCGAGGACATGGTCGCGTTCGGTCTGCTGCGCGACGATCCCCCGCCACCCCGGGTTTCGGACGGCTAGCCTTATCACCATGGCGATTGAGCCACTGCGCGACGGACACGGGCGTCTCATCGGCGATCTCCGGGTCTCCGTGACCGACCGGTGCAACTTCCGCTGCCAGTACTGCATGCCGGCGGAGGGCCTTCCCTGGCTTGAGCGCTCGGAGGTGCTCACCTTCGAGGAGATCGCCCGGCTCGTGGCGCTGCTCAGCGCGATGGGCGTGCGGGACGTCCGCCTGACCGGTGGCGAGCCGCTCATCCGCCGCAACTTCCCTCACCTCGTCGAACTGCTGAGCGTCATCGACGATGTCGACGACCTGTCGGTCACGACGAACGGCTTCCTGCTCGAGCGGGACGCCGAAAAGCTCGTCCGAGCGGGGGTCACCCGGTTCAACGTCTCGATCGACTCGCTCCAGCAGGATCGCTTCTTCGAGCTGACGCGCCGCGACGCGCTTCCCCAGGTGATGCGCGGTCTCGAACTGCTCGCATCGTTCCCGGAGGCCCATCCGATCAAGGTCAACGCCGTCGCGATCCGCGGCTTCACCGAGGACGAGGTGCTCCCGTTCGCCGAGTTCGCCCGCACGAGCTCCTACGAGATCCGCTTCATCGAGTACATGCCCCTCGACGCCGACCGGGCATGGACCGCCGAGCAGGTCCTCACCGGTGCCGAGATCCGCGCCGCGATCGATGCCGTCTACCCGCTCGAACCCGAGCCACGCGAGCCCCACGCCACCGCCCGCGTCTACCGCTTCGCCGACGGACGCGGACGCATCGGTTTCATCAATCCGGTGTCGGAGCCGTTCTGCGGCGACTGCAACCGCATCCGGCTCACCGCCGACGGCCGGCTGCGCACCTGCCTGTTCTCACTGAACGAGACCGACCTGCGCGGTCCGATGCGCGACGGCGCCTCCGACGCCGAGGTCGAGCAGATCATCCGCGAGGCCGTGTGGCGCAAGGAGCTTAAGCACCATGTCGGTGAGCCTGGCTTCATCCAGCCGGCCCGGTCGATGAGCGCCATCGGCGGCTGAGCGCCGCGCTGCTCTCCGCCGCGCAGATCGCTCGTTAACCCGTCGGCAAGATCTGAGCTGCACAATGCGGCACCGAGATGCCGTTGCTGCTGCTGTTCGCGCTGATCGCCGGGGTCGGCACGGCGATCACGCCGTGTGTCCTGCCCGTGCTGCCCGCGCTCCTCTCAGCGGGCGCCATCGGCGGGCGCCGACGTCCGCTCGGGATCGTCATCGGGCTCGCCACGACGTTCACGATCGCGATCGTCGCCCTCGCCCAGCTCGTTCAGGGCGTCGGGCTGGCAAGCGGCGCGGCGCGCACGTTGGCGATCATCGTCCTCATCGGGTTCGGGCTCGTTCTGTTGATCCCGGGGCTCGCGGCGCGCGTGCAGGCGCCGCTTTCCCGGCTCGCCCGGTTTGGCCCCAAGACCCGCGGCGACGGGTTCTGGTCCGGCGTCGGTGTCGGGGGCGCCCTCGGGTTCGTGTGCGCGCCGTGCGCGGGCCCGATCCTCGCCGCGGTGACGTCGGTGAGCGCCTCGACCGGCCCCACGGCGCAGATCGTCGCCGTCGCGATCGCCTACGCGCTCGGCCTGAGCGCGATGCTGCTCCTCTACGCGGTCGGGGGACGGGCCGTGCTCGATCGGATCCGCCGGCGCGCCCGCGGATACCTCGTCGAGCCGGCCCTCGGCGCGATCCTGGTGCTCACGGGGGTGGCGATGGCGACGAACCTCGACGTCCGCTTCGAGGAGGCACTCGCCAAGGACCGCAGCCTCCCCGCGTTCCTCGTCGACCCGACGCGCGCCCTTGAGAACTCGCACGCCGTCCAATCGCGGCTCGCGTCGCTGCGCCCGCCGTCGAAGTTCGCGAGCGCCGGCGGCCCGGCGAGCAACCTCCCGCGCCTCGGCCCCGCGCCGGAGTTCACCGACAACCAGAAGTGGTTCAACACCCCTGGCGGTCGCCCGCTCACGCTCCACGGACTGCGCGGCCGCGTCGTGCTCGTCGACTTCTGGACCTACACCTGCATCAACTGCATCCGGACGCTGCCGTTCCTCAAAGGCCTGTACGCGACCTACCACCCCTACGGCCTTGACATCGTGGGCGTCGAGACGCCGGAGTTCACGTTCGAGCAGAACGCCGGCAACGTCGCCCAGGCGATCTCGTCCGACGGCCTGCGCTACCCCGTCGTCCAGGACAACCGCTACGGCACCTGGAACGCGTGGGGCAACCAGTACTGGCCTGCCGAGTACCTGATCGACGCGACCGGCGAGGTTCGCCACACCCAGTTCGGCGAGGGCGACTACGCCAAGAGCGAAGCCGCAGTCCGGGCGCTCTTGGGCGAGGCCGGCGTGTCTCGCCTCCCTCCGCCGATGACGGCGAAGGCGATCATGCCCTCGGCGGAGCTGGGAACGCCGGAGACCTACCTCAACGCGCTGCGCCAGCAGGGGTTCACCCCCCAGCTGATGTCCGGCGTCCACACCTACCCCGGCGTCCCAACGCCGTCGCTCAACCAATTCGCGCTGCGCGGCCGCTGGAGCGTCGGTAGCCAGGACGGGAGCCCCGCGACCCCGGCCGCTTCCGGCGCGGCGATTCAGGTCGGCTTCCAGGCCGCGAACGTCTACCTCGTGCTGACCTCGAGCGGGAACACCCCGCGGAGCGTCCGCGTGCTCCTTGACGGGCGCCCGATCGCCGCCCGTGACGCCGGCGCCGATGTCCACGGCGGCGTCGTGACGGTGCGTGGCCAGCGGCTGTACTCGCTCGTCTCGCTCGGCTCCGCCCAGCAGCGTGCGCTGACGGTCGAGGTCCCGCCGGGCGTGAGCGCCTACAGCTTCACGTTCGGCTGATCCGGCGATCGAGCATCGCCGCGGCGTGGAGCAGGTCCTCCGGCGCGTTGACGTTGAACAGCGCGTCGGCGTCCTCGATCTCGAGCAGCCGTGGCCTCAGGGCAAGGACGGCGTCGCGGAGCGCCACGTCGCCGCCCGCAAGCGCCGCCGCGAGCGGCGCGGCCGCCTGTGGCTGATAGCACCCGAGCAGCGGATGCAACCGGCCGCCGTGGGTGGCGATCACCGCCGGAGCGCGGCCCGGGTCGGCGAACGCAAGTCGCTCGACGACCGCGGGGGTGAGAAACGGCATGTCGGCGGCAGCGATCAGCACCGGACGGCGCGCGGCGAGCGCGAGCGCATGCGTGATGCCCACGATCGGATGCCGCGGCACGGCGGGCTCGATCCACACCGTGACGCCGGGCAGGCTCGGCAGCTCGGTATCGGCCTTCGCGACGATCATCACCTCGTCCAGCACGGCTCGCAGCGCGGCGAGCGGATAGCCGATCAGCGGCCGGGAGCGCAGCTTGACGATCGCCTTGGATCCGCCGATCCGCCGCCCGCTGCCGCCCGCCAGAACGACGCCGATCGGGCGGCGGCGGCGGCGCATCAACCGGCCTCGTCGAACTTGGTCACGGCGCCATCGTAGAATCAGATGGATGGAGGGCTCAACAGAGGTCCGAAGCTGGCTGCGGTGCTACCGCTGCTGGTCTCAGAACCTCGAGGTCCAAGTTCACTACGAGGGCATTCACCGAATCGATCCCGAGAGTGGGGAACGGGGCGAGGTCGTCGACGAGATGCAGGAGGCCGTCGTCCAGTGCCTCGAGTGCATGCACGACCAGCCGCACCTCGGCTTTCACAACGGTCGCGTCGAGCCGATCGAGGACCGCTGGGAGCGGATGATCGCCGGCACGCCGTGGGTCGCATCCTGCACCGTTACGGTCGACGCCGACGACGTCGAGACCTGCTCCGGCCCGGAGGCCGGCGACGCCCTGTCCTACGCCGCCTTCGGCGACCACGGCACGCGGGAGTTCTTCACCCACGTCCGCTTCCACAAGCACGACGAGGACCGAATCGTCGTGCACCTGCTCGTCGAGCTCTACGCACGTAGCGCCGAGGAGGCGACCGAGGTGCTCGAGGAGGCCGCGCGGGGTCAGCTCGCGATCACCTCGCTCGCCGAGGAGTCACGGCCGCCGGCGTCGACGGGGGACGCGAAGCACTAGCCCGCTCGGTCGGCGCCGTCGAGGCGGTCGACGCAGTCGGTCCTCTGTCAGCGACCCGCGTTTTGGCATCGATGGCCAGGGGCTTGGCGGATTGTGTACAACAGCTGTACACATGGCGCCAAGGGATCGGTGGATGAGCGAGTGAGCGGCGTGGGCTCGACCAAAACGCATGTGAGCGCCGCCGATCCACCGAGCTTTCGTGCGTAATCGCGATCTAACGACCGGTTTGTAAGAAAGCGCCGAAACCGCCCGCCGCTCACATGCGTTTTGGCCATCCACGCGGCGCTCCCATGCGTTTCGGCCATCCGCGGCGCCGCGCCTCGCCGTCCGGTCAGCTTCCCCGCATGCGCCGGCGGTCGCCGGCGAGTGACCACGCGAGTTCGACCGCGCGCTCGCGTGAATGCACGCCGAGCTTGCGGTAGCAGCGCTGCAGGTGCTTCTGCACCGTGCGCTCGCTGATGCCCATGAGCTCGGCAGCGGCCCGATCGCTGAAACCGGCGGCGATCACCGCCAGGACCTGGGCCTCGCGCGTCGTCACCGCTTGCTCGCTGAGCCGCTCGGCCAGGCGCGGTTCGTCGATGGGCAACTCCGGCTCCAGCCGCAGACGCTCGAGCTCGCTCTCCAGGGATGAATGCATGACGGCGTTCCGGTAGCTCTGAATCAGGAACGGCCGGGCCGCGTCGAGCAGCGCCCGCTCGTCGTCGCCGAAGTCGTGATCGCGGCGCGACAGCGACAGCGCCAGCACCCGGTCGGGGTCATGCGGCAGTGTGAACGCGATCTGGTGCTCCAGGCCGATCGGGCCGTAGAACTCCTGGTACAGCGCGGTGGCGTGCAGCCGCTCCGGCGTGGTGACGTCCGAGAAGCGATATGCCCGGCCATCGCCCGTGCGCAGGTAGCGCTGCAGCAGGGGGTTCTCGCCAGCGTGGCGGGCGAACGTCTGATGCTCGGCGGGGGAGAACTCCGGCTCGATCAGCACGACCGTCGACTCGGGCGTGGGCCCGAGGTCGTTGAGGGCGATCCAATCGGCCGGCACGGCGGCGCGCAGCGCGCGGATCAGGCCCGGGCGGAACTCGTCAAGTTCGAGCAGCCCGATCACCTCTCCGATCAGGTAGAGCAGGCGCTCGTGGTGGGAGGCGGTCGGCATCTGGGTGGGGCGGAGCATACGCAGCGATTGCGTATTGACCCTGAACCTGCAATCCAGTCCAATGGTGCGACGCGCGGCGCGGGGGCGTCCGCGACGACATTTCTCGATCGCAGGGGGTGGGGCGCAATGGGATGGACGTGGGCTGGATGGACGGCGGGCGGTCGCCTGGGCCGGCTTCTGATTCTCATGATTGCGTCCAGCGCGATCGCGGCTGCGCCCGCCGGCGCCAGCGCGCTTCAGATCAACGACCTCGGCCTTGCCAACGCCCAGAACGTCGCCGGGTTCTACTGGACAGCGGTGAACGACTCCGACCAGGTGTCCGGGTCCGAGCCGGCGGGCCCCAACAAGTTCCAGGCCGCCCGCTGGTCGAACGGAACGGCAAGCCTGCTGGGCACACTTGGACCCTACTCATCCGGCGGCTCCGGGATCACGAACGCGGGCACGGTCCTGGGGTACCGGGGCGACGACCTTGGGTCCGGACTGGGCATCTATCCGACGCTGTGGGATCTCGCCGGCAACCAGCAGGAATTGCCGGCGTACCCCGGCGGCGAGAACGGCGGTTTCCTCGCAGTCGCCAAGAACGGCACCGCGGTGCTGACTGACGACAGCGCCCCGGTCAACAACAACCACGCGGTGATCGCGCAGCCCCCCTACACCACCGTCGTCAAGACGCCCGGTTTCAATCCCACCAGCGTGAACACCTCGGCTCACGCGGTCGGCACCAGCGACGGCGGGGTCCACGAGTACTGGAACGGTTCCGCAGCGGTTCCGGTGCAGGTCGCGGTCAACAGCGGCTTCATCACCAGTACCCACGCTCTCAACGACGCCGATCAGGTGATCGGCAACACCACCGCGGGCCTGGCAGCGGTGCAACAGGAGCCCTCCGGAGCCCTGACGACGCTCCCAGAGGTCCCCGGGGCTCCCGCGGGCGACTTCAAGCCCCAGGCGATCAACGATGGCGGCGTGGTCGTCGGGAACGCGGCCAGCGGTGCGGCCATCTGGACGCCCGGCAAGACGACGCAGCTGCTGGATTCCCTGCTGCCGCCGGGATCGGGCTGGCACCTCCTCACGGCCGTCGACATCAATGTCCGCGGGGACGTCCTCGGCACCGGAACCGTCAACGGCCAGACCCATTGGTACCTCCTGAGCGTTCCCGGAACGAAGGTGTCCGGCACGGTGTTCGGCGTGACCTGCAGCGGCAGCACGTGCGGCCGGGCGCGGTTGCGCGGCCAGACGATCGTTGTCACGGGCACAGCTTCGGACGGCAGCGCCGTCACCGAACACGACGCGACCGCAGCCGATGGATCGTGGTCGGTGATCGTTCCCCCGGGTCGATACTCGGTCGGGCCGTCAGGCGACGGCGTGAAGATCGACGGGCGGGGCTTCGATCCCCTCAAATACGCCGGGCTGTCGGTTGGTAGCACCCCGATCACTGGCAGAGACTTCACGACCTGCACGGTGAGCAACCCCGCCGGTGGAGCCGGCGACCCGAGCCCTGCCGCAGCCGATTCGGCCCGCACTTCGGGCGCGGCGGCCGCCGTGGGGCCGAGCGCATGCAAGTCGACCTACACGGTCACGGTGTCGGCGAAGATCCCGCAGGCTCACCTCGTGGATCCGTCGGGCAAGGCGCCATTTGAGATCGGCTTCCATGGTTACAACCCGTCGAGCAGAGACCGGCTCTTCCACATCACCAGGGGATATCCGGAGTGTCTCTCGCCCGCGGCCGTCGAACATTTCAGTCACGACGGCGCGAAGGCCGAGTGGTACACGTACATCGTCGGCGGCAAGCTCGGCTCGGTGAAGGTGTCCTACGTCTGGGACCGGAAGGCCGGGACGGTCCACGTTGTCACGGACCCGGAGGAGACGCACGCCATCCTCACCCGAAAGTTCGTCTACCGCATCGTCGACCAGGGCCACGTCATCCAGAAATCATGTTCCGAGCCGGCGCCTGTGGAACCGCTGGTGCTGCCTGCCGGAGGCTCCGATCTCTCGGGCTCGAAAGCGTCGATCAGCGACCGCGAGTTCTCCCTGATCGTGGCCTGGGAGTTTCCGTTCGAGCCGACCGGAGTCCGGGTGGACCACACCACCCTCTATGAGAGGGGCAAGCATGTGCTGCTGTCCGCGATCGAGGCCTACGACCACGCGATCGAGGCACTCGTCGCCCACATCCCGGGCATCCGAAATGCCCCTCGGCTCGTACGGGCCGGCCTTGAGTTCGGCGCGTCATTCGGGCTCGGAACGAAGTTCGTCAACACCGTCAAGGCCGCCCCGGAGGTACTCGGCGGCAAGTTCCTTCCAGAGGTGATCGCTGCCGTCGAGGAGAGCGGCCACCTCGCGCATCAGCTCCACAACGCCAACTCGCTCCGAGAGGCCATCGGCATCCTTTCCGGGTTCACGGCGGAGAGCGGGTACCCCGTGATGGGCGCGATCATCCGCGGCCGCTTCCAGGTGTCGGGCTACCAGCAGACCGGCGCGGTCGACCCGCAGACGGGTACGGCCGCCAAGATCCCGCTGGGGGGCACGCTCGGCATCTCCGTGGCGAGCACCAAATTCCCGACGATCTCCCTCAAGGTCGTCCCGCTCGGCGCTGCCCAACCTCGATCCGAACAACGCGGTCACCACTGGGTCTCTGCCCTGGACGTCCCGGTCCACCCCCCAACTCGTCGTCCATAACACGCTCTCCAAGCACGCCGCGTCTCTGATCACCGACGCGTCGAAGCTCCACTACACCTTCGGGAAGAAGGGGATCCGTGAGATCCACGCCGACACCTCACAGCTGCCGGAGCTCACCGCCGCCGTTCACGAGCACGCAGAGGAGCACACGGACTTCGAGGCCGAGGTGACCGAAGCCCATCTGCCCAGCTGCCGCGCGTTCCAGGGCGATCCAGGCGTCGGGACCACCCTCTGCTACCTGTTCAACGACGGGCGGCCGTAGCCGACGCGGTCACGCAGCCGGATGACGCAGCCGGGTGACGTAGCCGACGCCGTGACGCGGACGCGGTCGCGCGGCTGGTTCGTGTGTCCGCGACCGCGGACTCGGAATCGACAACGTGGGTGCTTGGCGTGATGTGTACAACAGTTGTACACATTGCGCCAAGGGGTCGGTGGATGAACCGATCGATCGTCGGACAGCCTCAATCACCCGGTCACCCGACCGGAGCGCCCTCCCGCAGCCCCACGTCCCCCTCCTCCTCCTCGCCGACAACCTCCCGCCCCCGCCGAGCGCGACGAATGCGCGCCGACACATCAAAGCGCTGCCACACCTCGAGCACGATCACGACCAGCGCCACCGGCACGGTCGCCGGCAGCTCGTCGATGACGAAGAACAGCAGGTCGAACAGCGCCGCGAACACGAACGTCATCACCGCCGCAGTGCGCTGGACGCGCACGGTCCGCGCGAGCGCCGCCCCGAGCAGCGCCGCCACGAACAGGTCGCCGTAGCCCATCGACACCGTCCCGAAGAGCTCGCTCTGGAGCTGGGGCAGCCCGGCCCCCGGCGCCGCCGCCACGAGCGCCGCGTTGGGCGCCTGAAGCAGATCGGAGACCACGAGCCAGGTGTCGGCGGCGGCCATCAGCACGATCCCGACCTTCAGCCACCCGGACGGCGTCACCGCCCCGAGCAGCACGCCCAGCGTCACACAGCTCAGCGCGCTCAACAGCGCCGCGGCGGCCTCGCCGACGAGCGACGTCCGCGCCGCCCAGGCGACGACGAAGAGCGGAACGGCGAGCAGCGCCGCCCAGGGCACGCTCCCCCGCGCCGCCCACCCGAGCGCGGCCGCGGCGAGCAGCGGCACGGCAACCAGCGCGAGATAGGTCAGGCCGGTCGCGGTGTCCGAGACGTACCGGATCGCGAAGATCGTGAACACGATCGAGGCGATCGGCACGAGCGCCCACACCGGCCCCCGCAGGCGCTCGAACAGTCGCACCCGCGGCGGCACCCGCGGGGCGGCGACGACGCCCGCCTGCACGGCGAGCAGCGCCGCGTCGGACCAAACAAACGGAAGAGCCACGCCTTGAGGGTACGGCCAAAATGCCGTACCCCCAGGCGAGTCTTCAGGACTTATTAGTAGGAGGCCGCCTCAGAACCCCCCGCGCACGTCTGGCGGCGGATCTGCGCGAGGCGGCGTCCTCGGACCCGGAAATAGCGCTGCTATTCCCGGGTCCTGCGTCCTGGCCTCGCTTGATCCGGCGCTCGCCAGCCGCACACGCGGAGTTCTTCGACGACCTCTAGGCCTTGAGCCGACCCTCAAGCGTGCGGAGTTGCGCCCGCAGCGCTTCCGGGAGCTTCTCGCCGAACTCGGCGTAGTGCTCGTGCATCTGCGGCAGCTGCTCTTTCCAGCCGGCGTCGTCGACCTTCAACAGCTCTTCCATGGCCGCGTCGGTGACGTCGAGACCGTCGGTTTCGATCCCACCGGACCCGACCGGCGGGAGCAGCCCGATGGCGGTGTCGACCGCCTCGGCCTTGCCCTCGCAACGACGGAAGATCCAGGCCAGGACGCGGGAGTTCTCCCCGTACCCGGGCCACAGGAACTTGCCGTTCGCGTCCTTGCGGAACCAGTTGACGTAGAAGATCCGCGGCAGCTTGGCGCCGTCGCGCTCCCCCAGCTTCAGCCAGTGGCGGAAGTAATCCGCCATGTGGTAGCCGCAGAACGGCAGCATCGCCATCGGATCCCAGCGCAGCCGGCCAACCTTGCCGGACGCCGCCGCGGTCGTCTCGGAGGACATCGTCGAACCGAGGAACACGCCGTGGTCCCAGTCGCGGGCCTCGTAGACAAGCGGCACGACGGTTGAGCGACGGCCACCGAACAGGATCGCCGAGATCGGCACGCCACGCGGGTCCTCCCACTCGGCCGCGATCGACGGACACTGTGCCGCCGGGGTCGTGAACCGGGCGTTCGGGTGGGCCGCAGGGGTGTCGGACTCGGGCGTCCACTCGTTCGTGCGCCAATCGATCGCATGGGCCGGCGGCTCCGCCGTCAGGCCCTCCCACCACACGTCGCCATCATCCGTCTTGGCGCAGTTGGTGAAGATCGAGTTGCGGCCGATCGTGTCGATCGCATTGGGGTTCGTGATCGAGCCCGTGCCCGGGGCAACGCCAAAGAAGCCCGCCTCGGGGTTGACCGCATAGAGCTGGCCGTCCTGGCCGAATTTCATCCAGGCGATGTCGTCGCCGATCGTCTCGACCTTCCAGTCTTCAAGGGTCGGGATCAGCATCGCGAGGTTCGTCTTGCCGCACGCGCTCGGGAACGCCGCCGCGATGTACTTGACCTCGCCCTCGGGCGAGGTCAGCTTGAGGATGAGCATGTGCTCGGCGAGCCAGCCCTCGTCACGCGCCATCACGGACGCGATCCGGAGGGCGAAGCACTTCTTGCCGAGCAGCGCGTTGCCACCGTAGCCGGAGCCGTAGGACCAGATCTCACGTGTCTCCGGGAAGTGCACGATGTACTTGTTGTCGGCGTTGCACGGCCACGGGACGTCCTGGTCGCCGTCGGCGAGCGGCATGCCCACGGAATGCAGGCACGGCACGAATTCGCCGTCCTCGCCGAGGCAGTCGAGCGCCGGCTGGCCCATCCGGGTCATGATCCGCATCGAGCAGGCCACGTACGCCGAGTCGGTCAGCTGGACCCCGATGTAGGAGATCGGGGAACCGAGCGGACCCATGCTGAACGGGACGACGTACATCGTCCGGCCCCGCATTGATCCCTCGAACAGCCCGGTCAGCGCAACCCGCATTTCTTCGGGGTCACGCCAGTTGTTGGTTGGCCCAGCGTCATCTGCCTTCTTGGAGCAGATGAACGTGCGATCCTCGACCCGCGCCACGTCATCGGGGTCCGACAGCGCGAGGTAGGAGTTCGGCCGCTTTGCGTCGGATAGCCGCTCGAAGGTCCCCGCGTCGACCAACCCCTGCGCAAGCCGGTCGTACTCCTCCGCAGATCCGTCGCACCAGTACACGTCCTCGGGCTGGGTGAGCGCTACTACCTCTTCAACCCAGGTCTGGAGACGGGCATTATTGGTGGTTGCCTGATGCTGCGGTGCCGTGTGTGCCATTGGTCTGTCTCGTCACTCCTTAAATATGTTCGGTCCTCCCCGGAAGGCTACCCGGGGAACGCCCAAATGTGCTTCCGGGATGCCTACGTGGCTGCGGTCCGGGATTGCTACTCGACGTTCGTCTCGGCGGACTGGACGGCCGCGGGGCTCCCATTGTCGCCGGGGCTCTTGCGCGGGACAAGGACGAGCCGCTTGAACTCGGCCACGAGGACTCCGTCCTGGTTGAGCACGCGGGTGTGAACGCGCACGGTGCCGCGGTCGAGCTTGGAGCGCGACGGCTTGACCTCGAGCACCTCGGACTCACAAAACAGGGTGTCACCGTGAAACACCGGCGCGGGGTGGCGGAGCTCCTCGGTGGCGAGGTTGGCGATCGCCTTGCCGCTCACGTCGGACACGCTCATGCCGAGCGCCAGCGAATAGACGAGCGGACCCACGACGACGTTACGACCCTGCTGTGACTGCTTGGCATATACGTCGTTGAGATGCAGCGGATGATGGTTCATCGTGATCAGACAGAAGAGATGATCATCTGACTCGGTCACGGTCTTGGCGGGCCAGTGCTTGTACACGGCCCCAACCTCGAACTCCTCGAGATAGCGCCCGTACGAATGGGCGCCGCTGGCCTCCCGCGTAGCCTGATCGGTGTCAACGTGGCTCATCTGAACTCCTGGTCTGTCCGGTTTCCGGACCAGGGAGAATGCCAGTCCTCCCGTATTTTCGGCCCGATCCCCGCCGATCGTGCCTTTTACTCGATTCTCATTAATCGGTCCTACCTTCCGCTCGAGAGATGACCCCACCTCCCAAGCACCTGTGGTCGGGTGACTGGCGCAGCGACTCAGACGCCACCGCAGACGAGCTCGACGCCCTGCGCAACCGACCCCGTCCCGCCGTCCCTGAAGAGGAAGCGCCGCCCGAGCCGCCCCCGGCACCCAGGGCGCCGCGCACGCCGCCGCCACCCCGTGCTCCCCAGCCGCCCCGCGCCCCCCGCGCTCGTCGCCAGCGCCGGGCGCCCTCCCAGCGCGTCCGCCTCGCCATGGTGCTCGTCCTGGCGGCCCTCGTCACCGCCGGGATCGGGCTCGGGCTGACGAGCGCGCTCGGCACGAACAAGTCGACCTCCCAGAACACGCAGACCGCCTACCTCGGCCTCCACATCGCCTCCCACGCGCTCATGGGCGGCCTCATCATCCGCGGCGTCGACCCGGGCAGCCCCGCCGCGCGCGCGGGAATCAAAGCGGGCGACGTCCTCGCCCGGATCGGCCAGGTCGAGGTCCACTCCCCCGGCGATGTCCGAGCGCTGCTGCTCGGCCGCCGGCCCGGCGATGATGTCCAGCTCGGGATCGAGCGAGGATCGACCTCGTTCACAGTTGACGTGACCCTCGCCGGGCAGCCATGAGCTTCGCCGCGCCGCTTGTCCTCGTCGCCCTGTGCGCGCTTCCGGTCCTGATCAGCGTCTACTCGGCCGCTCAGCGCCGCCGCCAGCAGGCGGTCGCGGCGTTCGTCTCGCCCGCGATGACCGCGTCGGTCACGCCGAACCGCCCGGGCTGGCGCCGGCACGTGCCGATGGCCCTGTTCGCGATCGCGCTGGCGGTCCTCATCATCGCTGGCGCACGCCCGCAGAAGAGCGTCGCGGTGCCGGTCAACGACGCCGCGGTGGTGCTCGCCAACGACGTCTCGAGCTCGATGGCCGCCACCGACCTCACGCCTTCCCGGCTCGGCGCGGCCGAGGTCGCGGGCAACCATTTCCTTTCCAGCCTGCCGTCGACCGCGCGCGCCGGCCTGCTCCAGTTCAACCAGCACGCGACCGTGCTCCAGTCCCCGACGACCGATCGCGCGCTCGTCCGCCAGGCGCTGGCCCAGCTCCGCGCCGGCGGGCACACGGCGATGGGCGACGGGATCCTCGCCGGCCTGCGGATGCTCGCCGCGCTCCCCAAGCAGAACGGCAAGGCGCCCCCCGGGGCGATCGTGCTCCTCTCCGACGGATTCTCGACCAACGGCTCTGACCCGCTGGCCGCCGCCCGTCAGGCGAAGTCCCAGCATGTCCCGATCTACACCGTCGTGCTCGGGACCGGCGGCGGCACGATCCGCGTCTACAAGAAGGGCCACGTCGTCAACGAGCCGGTCCCGCCCGCCCCCCAACAGCTTCAGGAGGTCGCCAAGATCGCCGGCGGCCAGTCGTTCACCGCCTCGGACACGAGCGGGCTGAGCGACGTCTACGCCCATCTCGGCAAGCAGCTGAGCCACAAGCAGGTCAAAGAAGAAATCACCGCGAGCTTCGCCGGTGGTGCGTTGGTGCTGCTGCTCCTCGGCAGCGTCCTCTCGCTCCGCTGGTTCGGCCGCCTCGTCTGATGGCCGCCCACGCACGTACATGACCGACCATCCCCCGACTCCCAGGAGACCATGAGCTTTCACGATCCCCACGACCGGCCGGCCGAGACCCCGCCCGTCGAGTCACAGCCCCTCGAGAACCCCCACGACCTCCGCGCCGAGGCCCGCGAAGCGCTCCAGGAGGCGCTCCACGAGATCAAGCGCGTGATCGTTGGCCAGGACGCGATGCTCGAGCGCCTGCTCGTCAGCCTCCTCGCCCGCGGCCACGTCCTGCTCGAGGGCGTCCCCGGCCTCGCCAAGACGCTCACCGTCAAGACGCTTGCCTCGGTGCTCGGCGGCTCCTACAGCCGCGTCCAGTTCACGCCCGACCTCGTCCCCGCCGACCTCGTCGGCACGCGCGTCTACCGGCCCGACAGCGGCAGCTTCGACACGGAGCTCGGACCGGTCTTTGCGAACTTCGTCCTCGCCGACGAGATCAACCGTGCCCCGGCGAAGGTCCAGTCGGCGCTGCTCGAGGTGATGCAGGAGCAGCAGGTGACGATCGGCGGCACGACGTTCCCGGTCCCCGCGCCGTTCATCGTCATGGCGACCCAGAACCCGATCGAGTCCGAGGGCACCTATCCCCTTCCCGAGGCGCAGGTCGACCGGTTCCTGATGAAGATCCTCGTCGACTACCCGTCGGTGGGTGAAGAGGCGGCCGTCGTCGGGCGAAGCCTCGCCCTGCCCGCGACGGTCAGCGAGTGCCTGTCGGTGCCCGAGCTCGAACGCTACGGCCGGGCCGCGGAGTCGGTCCTCGTCGACCGCGACGTGATCGGCTATGCCGTGTCACTCGCCGACGCGACCCGGAACCCGGCCCGGCACGGCCTGCCCGACGTCGCGACGATGATCGAGTACGGGGCGAGCCCGCGCGGGCCGATCGGCCTCGTCCAGGCGGCCCGGGTGCTCGCGCTGCTGCGCGGCCGCGGCCACGTCGCTGCCGAGGACGTTCGCGACCTCACCCTCGACGTGTTCCGCCATCGGATCGTGCTCTCCTACGACGCCCTCAGTGAAGGCGTGAGTGCGGACGAGCTGATCGAGCAGGTGATGGCGGTCGTGCCCGCGCCGGGCGCGCACCATCTCACCCGTCCGGTGGCCGCAGACACTCGACCGCTCGCGGCTGGATGACCCAGTCACTGCTGCAGCCGCCGGCGGCGCGGCAGGGTCCCGGACCGATCCCGCAGCCGCTGATCGACGCGCTCGACGTCGCGATCACGCGCCGCCTGGCACACACGCTGCCGGGCGACCGTCGCGCGGCCGGCATCGGTCTCGGCGTCGAGCTCGCGCAGCTGCGGCCGTACGTCGTCGGCGACGACGTCCGCCACATCGACCCGGCGGCGACCGCCCGCACCGGCGGCCAGCCGCACGTCCGCCTGCACGTCCCGGAGCGGGCGATGACGACCTGGGTCGTGCTCGACGTCTCGCCGTCGATGGCGTTCGGCACCGCGCAACGGCTGAAGGCGGACGTCGCCGAGGGCGTCGGGCTCGTGTTCGGACGGCTCGGCATCCGCCGCGCCGGGAGCGTGGGGCTGATCATGTACGGCGCTGGCGGGCCGCGGGTGCTCCCGCCGCGCGGCTCCAAGCCCGGGATGGTCGCGCTGCGCCGGGCCATCTCCGAGGGCGTCGCGCTTGACGGCCAGCAGGATCAGACGGCGCTCGCCGACGCGCTCCAGCGAGCCGGGCGGCTCGCGGGCCAGCCGGGCCTCGTCGTCGTCGTCTCGGACTTCCGTGACCAGCACGGCTGGGAGCGCCCGCTTGGGTCGCTCCGCGTCCGCCACTCGGTCGTCGGGGTCGAGATCTTCGACCCACGCGAGCTCGAGGTCCCCGCCGTCGGCCACCTGGCGCTGATCGACCCGGAGACCGGGGCACGCGTCGAGGTCGACACCTCGAGCCCCCGCCTGCGCGAGCGCTTCGCCGAGCTCGAGCGCGAACGGCGCGAGACGATCGCCCGCGAGCTGCGCCGCCTGCGCGTCCACCACGTCTCCCTGTCCACCGACGCCGATTGGCTGCTGGAGCTCGGCCGCCAGCTGCGATGACGTTCTCCTCCCCCCTGTTCCTGTTCGCCCTCGCCGCCATCCCGGCGCTGCTGGCGCTTCGCTACGCGGCCCGCCGCCGCGCGCGCCGCTACGCCGTGCGCTTCACCGCGGTCGAGACGCTGCGCCTTGCCGCCGGCCCGAGCTCGACGTGGCGTCGCCGGCTCCCGCTCGGGCTTCTCCTCGCCGCGATCGCGGCGCTCTCCGTGGCGCTCGCGCGGCCCCACGTCGCTTACCGCGCCGCCGTCGATCAGGCCTCGGTGATGCTCGTCACCGATCACTCGGGCTCGATGGCCGCGAGCGACGTCCAGCCGACTCGTCTCGCCGCCGCGGTCAAGGCCGCGAACACCTTCATCGACCAGCTCCCGTCCGGGGCCCGGGTCGGCGCAGTCACGTTCTCGAGCTCGGCCGACACGGTCCAGGGGCCCGTCACCAACCACGGGGCCGCCCGCAGCGTCATCGACGCACAGACGGCCGACGGCGCCACGGCGACCGGAGACGCGCTCGCGCTCGCGCTCCAGCTGCTCCACGGGACCGACAAGAAGCACCCGCCGTCGGCCGTCGTGCTCCTCTCCGACGGAGCGGCGAACACTGGCGTCGACCCGACGACCGTCGCCCAGCAGGCGGCTCGGGACAAGATCCCGATCTACACCGTCGCCCTCGGCCAGCCGGGTGCGACGATCCCGAACCCGGACCCGCTCGGCCCCCCGGTCGACGTCTCCCCCGACCCGGAGCTCATGGCCCAGATCGCGAAGCTCTCCGGCGGGCGCACGTTCAACGCCCAGAGCGCCGACCAGCTCAGCTCGATCTACAAGACGCTCGGGTCAAAGCTCGGCTCGACGACCCGCCACCGCGAGATCACGGCACTGTTCGCCGTCGGCGGCCTCGTGCTGCTCCTGTTTGCCGTCGGCGCGTCGACGCGCTGGGCGGGACGACTGCCGTAAGGGCGCGGTAGCGTTCGGGACCGAACCAACCAGGAGATTTGACAGTGCGCAACCCCCGCGACTTCGGAAAGCCCCTGGCGATCGGCGCCCCCACGCCGACGCTAGAGATCCCGTTCAAACCGTCCCGAATGATCCACTTCCTCGACTTCTCGAACGAGAAGATGGTCGCCAAGGTGCCGGACATCGCCCCGACGGTCGACATCCTGCTCGGCAACCTCGAGGACGCCGTGCCGGTCGACCGCAAGGAGGCCGCCCGCGAGGGTCTGCTCCGCGTCGGCCGCGACATCGACCTGGGCGAAACCCAGCTGTGGACCCGCGTCAACTCGCTCGAGTCGCCGTGGGTGCTCGACGACATCACCCAGATCGTCACCGAGATCGGTCACAAGCTCGACGTGATGATGATCCCCAAGGTCGAGGGGCCGTGGGACATCCACTACGTCGACCGGCTGCTCGCCCAACTCGAGGCCCGCGCCGGGCTTGACCGCCCGATTCTCATCCACGCGATCCTCGAGACCGGTCTCGGGGTCGTCAACCTGGAGGAGATTGCGACCGCCAGCCCCCGGATGCAGGGGATGAGCTTCGGCCCGGCCGACCTCGCCGCCTCCCGGCGAATGAAGACGACCCGCGTCGGTGGCGGGCACCCGGGCTACCGGGTGATCGAGGACCCGGATGCCGCGAATCCCGAGCTGCCCCGTCCGAGCGCTCAGCAGGACCCGTGGCACTACTCGATCGCCCGCATGGTCGACGCCTGCACGTCCGCGGGGATCCTCCCGTTCTACGGCCCCTACGGCGACATCAAGGACGTCGTCGGCTGCGAGACCCAGTTCCGCGCCGCGTTCCTGCTCGGGTGCGTCGGCGCCTGGTCGCTGCACCCGGTGCAGATCGGCATCGCCAAGAAGGTGTTCAGCCCGGATCCCGACGAGGTCCTGTTCGCCAAGAAGGTGCTCGAGGCGATCCCCGACGGCCGGGGCGTGCACATGATCGACGGCAAGATGCAGGACGACGCGACCTGGAAGCAGTGCAAGGTCATGGTCACGCTCGCCGAGATGCTGGCCCACAAGGACCCCGAGCTCGCCGAGGCCTACGGCTTTACGCCGAGCGCCGTGTAACACTGGCCCCGTGAGAATCTCGGCCAAAGCCGACTATGCCGTGCGGGCAGCCGTCGAATTGGCGGCTGCCACCGACGAGAAGCCGGTCAAGGCCGAGCGGATCGCGACGGCCCAAGGCATCCCGCTCAACTTCCTGGAGAACATCCTCGGCGAGCTCCGGCACGCCGGCATCGTGCGCAGCCACCGCGGCGCCGAGGGTGGCTTCCGGCTCGCCAGGCCGGCGACCGAGCTGACCGTCGCGGACGTCATCCGCGCCGTCGAGGGGCCGCTCGCGTCCGTCCGCGGCGGCCCGCCCGAGGAAGCGGAATACCCTGGCGCGGCGGCGTCCCTTCCCCGGGTGTGGATCGCGGTGCGGGCGAACCTCCGCCGCGTGATGGAGCACATCACCGTCGCCGATATCGCGGGCGGTCAGCTCCCGAAGTCGATCGACAAGCTCGCCGAGGACCCCGAGGCCTGGGTCACCAGATGATTGATTCCGCGGCCGAGTGAGCCGGGGAAATCGGACCCGCCCACCCGATCAAGCCGGTCAAGGACGCAGGGCGAAGCCAATACTGGATGTATTGGCGAGCCCGAGGACGATGACCCGGCGCCGATCATCCGAATTCATCCGGCACGCGGGGCCGTGGAATCAATCATCTAGATAGCCAGTGGCGCATGCGCCACTGGCCCCAGCGGCGCATGCGCCGCTGGGCCGGCCGCGCA
The DNA here is from genome assembly GCA_963850335.1 of uncultured Solirubrobacterales bacterium. Lineage (GTDB taxonomy): Bacteria > Actinomycetota > Thermoleophilia > Solirubrobacterales > Solirubrobacteraceae > Palsa-465. The sequence continues at coordinate 147,733 of CAWKKY010000015.1, forward strand.
TGCGCGGCCGGTGCGGGCGCGCATGCCCGCCCTCATAGCTGGCGCAGCGACCACAAGTTCCCACGCACCGGTTCTCCCAACGCCGCGTGGGCATTTGCGTACCTGAGACGACCACGATCTCCCGCGCCGCCCCCGGACCGCGACGCGTGGGACTTCGTGGTCACCACACCCGACCCTGACGTGTCGGATCAGGCGGTTGCCGTTTCCTCGCTGCGGCTTTCGGCCGACCGGGCCGTGTCCGGCGCCGGCGGGGTCATCCCCTCGGGCGGGCGGACGTAGACGATGTCGCCCCGCGCGAGCTCGAGCTCCTCGGTCTGTCCTCGGGTCAGCTGGGCACGGGCGCTGTCGCCGCCCGGCAGCTCGAGTTCGATCCGCACCTCGAAGCCGAGGTGGACGACGCGGGAGACCATCGCCTCGATCGAGCCCTCGGTTTCGTTCAGCGTCACGGTGACGTCGTGCGGGCGCACGAGCTTGCCCTTGAACGAGCTCACCGGGCCCAGGAAGCCCATCACGAACTCCGTCGCCGGCTTGTCGTAGACGTCGCGCGGCGAGCCGACCTGCTCGACGTGGGCATGGTTCATGACCGCGATCCGGTCGGCGACCTCCATCGCCTCCTCCTGATCGTGGGTCACGAGGACGGTCGTCACGCCCTGCTCGTCGTGGAGGCGGCGCAGCCACCGGCGCAGCTCCGCGCGGACCTTGGCGTCCAGGGCGCCGAACGGCTCATCGAGCAGCAGCACGCGCGGGTCGACCGCGAGGGCGCGGGCGAGCGCCATCCGCTGCCGCTGTCCGCCCGAGAGCTGCGACGGGCGCTGCTCGGACCAGTTCGTGAGCCCGACGATGTCGAGCAGCTCGTCGACCTTGGACTTCACCTCGTCCTTCGGCCGCTTGCGGATCCGCAAGCCGAACGCGATGTTCTCGCGGACGCTCATGTGCGCGAAGGCGGCGTAGTGCTGGAACACGAAGCCGATGCCACGCTCCTGCGGCCGGGCGCCGGTGACGTCTTCGCCGTTGATCGAGATCACGCCGGTGTCCGGCGTCTCCAGGCCGGCGATGATCCGCAGCAGCGTCGACTTCCCCGAGCCGCTCGGCCCGAGCAACGCCGTGAGCGATCCCTCCGGGACGTCGAGCGTCACATCGTCGAGCGCCGTGAACTCCCCGAAGTGCTTCGAGACGTGGTCGATTTCGATCCTCATCAGGCGTCGTCCTTTCGCGGCGCGAGCACGGTCATCACGAGCAACACAAGCAGGGACAGCACGGCAAGCTCGGTCGCGGCGGCATACGCCCCGGGAATCGAACCAGCGCCGATCTGGCTGTAGCGCTGGTAGACGAGCAACGGCAGCGTGAGCGTTGAGCCGGCAACGTTGGAGGAGACGACGAGCACGGCCCCGATTTCTCCCAGCGCGCGGGCGGTGGTGAGCACGACCCCGTAGGCGACGCCCCAGCGGATCGACGGCAGCGTGACGCGCCAGAAGGTCTGCCAGCCCGAGGCACCGAGCGTCGCCGCGGCCTGCTCCTGCTCGTCGCCGACCTCGACGAGCACCGGCGCGACCTCGCGCACGACGAACGGCAGCGACACGAAGATCGTCGCGATCACCATCCCCGGCACCGCGTAGATGATCTGGATCCCGTTCTTGGTGAACCAGTCGCCGAACCACCCGTCCTTGCCGTAGACGAGGATCAGCGCGAGCCCGATGATCACCGGCGAGACGAGGAACGGAAGGTCGATGAACGCATCGAGCGCCTTGCGCGCCCGGCCCTTGCCGCGGACGATGACGAGCGCCGCACCGACGCCGAAGACGGTGTTGAGCGGCACGGCGATGACCGCGACGAGCAGCGTCAGCCACAGCGCGCTGATCGCGGCGGGCGTCGTCATCCAGCCCCACGCGTAGCTGAAGCCGTGCTCGAACGTCTTGCCGAACACGACGATGAGGGGGAGCAGCAACAGGATGGTCAGGTAGAGCAGCGCGACGATGCGCAGCGACCAGGTGGCTTTGCGGCTGACGGTCACGACTGCGGCTCCGAATCAGTGGGCAACGCGACCTCCGAGCCGCCGGATCGCGATCAGGATGAGGAGCGAGATCGCCAGCAGCACGACCGACAGCGCGGCGGCCGCCTGCGGAGCGTCGCCCTCGATGTCGGCGAAGATGACGATGCTCGCGATCTGCACCTTGCCGATGATCAGCAGCAGCGAGCCGATTTCGCCGACCGCCCGGGCGAACGACAGCGCGGCCCCTGAGAGGATCGCGGGTCGCAGCGCCGGCAGCACGATGCGCCGGAAGGTGACGCTGTTGGAGGCCCCAAGCGAGGCCGCCGCTTCCTCGACCTCCTTGTCGATCTCCATCAGCACCGGCTGCACCGAGCGCACGACGAACGGGAGCGTCACGAACAGCAGCGCGACGAACACCGCCCCGCGCGTGAACGCGAGGTGGATGCCGAAGGGGCTGTCTGGCCCGTAGAGCGCGATCACGGTGAGCCCGGCGACGATCGTCGGCAGGGCGAACGGCAGGTCAATGAGCGCGTTGATGATCCGCTTGCCTCCGAACGAGTCGCGAACGAGCACCCAGGCGACGATCGTGCCCATCACCGCCCCGATCGCGGCCACGATCAGCGAGATGACGAGCGTGATCGCCAGCGCCTTGAGCGAGGTGCTCGTGGTCACGGCATCGAAGAACGCGCCGATCCCGCCGGAGAACGCCTTGACCGCGACCGCGGCCAGCGGGATCAGCACGATCACGCTCAGGTAGAGCGTGATCAGGCCGAGGCCGAGGCCGCCGTGCCGCGCGGACCTGCGGGCCCGACGCCGGACCTTCACCGGCGCCGGGGCAGCAAATGACTCAGCTGGAGGCAGTGGGGACTCCTGCTGCCTGCTCGATCTTGGTGATCGATCCCGAGGACGGATCGAAGAACTCCTTCTTCACCGCCGTCCAACCACCGAGCGTCTTGATCGTGAACAGCTGCGGCGGGGTCGGGAACTTCGACGTGAACTGCTTCGCCACGGCGGCCAGCACGGGCCGGTAGCCCTGCTGGGCCCAGATCGTCTGCCCCGCGGGGCTCCACAGCCAGTTGACGAACGCTTGCGCCTGCGCCTTATGGGCGCTCTTCTCGGTCACCGCGATCGGCGTCTCGATCAGGATCGTCTGCTTGGGAATGATGTACTGGACCGCGTCGCCGGCCTTCTCGGCCGAGATCGCCTCGCTCTCGTAGGAGATGAGGACGTCGCCCTTGCCGCTGGTGAAGGTCGAGCGCGCGGCGCTACCGCTCGAGTCCTGAACGCTGACGTTCTTGGTCAGCAGCGTCTTGACGTAGGCGAGTGCCTGCGCGGGGGTCTTGCCCTCCTTCAGCTGCGCGCCGTAGGCCGCGAGGATGTTCCAACGCGCGCTGCCTGAGGTCGACGGGTTCGGCGTGATCACGTCGATCCCCGGCTTGACGAGGTCGTCCCAACCGGTGATGTGCTTGGGGTTGCCCTTGCGGACGACGAGCACGACGACGGAGTCGGTCGCGATGCCCTTCGCCGGGTTCGCGTCCCAGTTGCTGGCGACGAGGTTGTCCTTGACGAGGCGGGTGATGTCCGGCGTCGTCGAGAACGCGACGATGTCGGCGTTCTGACCGGAGTCAACCGCCCGGCTCTGCGAGCCGGAAGCGCCGAACGACTGGGTGAAACTGACGCCCTTGCCCTGGGGGATCGAGCTGTAGGCCGAGGTGAGCGCGTCATACGCCTTCTTCGGGGTCGAGTAGGCGACGAGGTTCAGCGCAACGCCATCGGTGCTCGCAGCGCTCGCGCCGGAGCCGCTGGTGCTGGTGTCCGATGATCCGCCGCAGCCGGCAATCACGCCACCGCCGATGAGCGCCACCGTGAGCGCCATCGCGCCGGACCATCTGATGCTGGATGTTCGAATCATCTTCACCTCTATAAAAACTGTTTTCTCGATCTTTTATATGGGAAACGTTCGGCTCAGTTTGTAGCACAAGCCCAAGCGGGATGGTTGGGTATGGGCGCGCGCGGTCTGACCCACTGAGGAAGCGTCACTGTCGGCCCATCGCCGGTAGCCTCCGACCCCTCATGCGCTTCTTCGAATACGAATCCCGGGCCATCGTCGCGAAGGCAGGAATCCCGGTCACCAAGCACGGTTTTGCCAAGACCCCAGAGGAGGCCCGGGCGATCGCCGAGGACATCGGCGGCTCGGTTGTGATCAAGTCACAGGTCCTCACCGGCGGCCGGATGAAGGCCGGCGGCGTCCAGTTCGCCGACTCCCCGGAGGAGGCCGAGGGCCACGCCGCGCACGTCCTCAACCTCGAGATCAACGGCCACATGCCCCGCGGCGTGCTCGTCGACTCCAAGGCGGCGGTCGCCCACGAGTACTACGCCGGCGTCGTCTGGGACGGCATCCGCAAGCGGCCGGTGATGCTCTTCTCCGACATGGGCGGGATCGACATCGAAGAGGTCGCCGAACAGCATCCCGACCACGTCGCCCGCGCCCATTTCTCCACGCGCGAGCCGTTCTCGGATTGGCAGGCCAAGCAGCTGATCGCCTCCATCGGAGTCACCGGCTCGGCGCTCAACCGGCTCACGCCGATCGTCGCTCGGCTCGCGCGGTTGTTCCTCCAGTACGACATGACGCTCGCCGAGATCAACCCGCTCGGCCAGCTTGAGGACGGCACGTTCCTGGCGCTCGATGCCCACATGGACATGGAGAACGAGGGCCGCCCGCGCCAGAAGGCCCTGCTCCACGAGCTCGGCGTCGGCGATGAGGAGACCCGCCAGGCCCGCGAGGCGACGCCGTTCGAGCTCGCCGGTGAGCAGGTCGACGCCCAGGATCACCGCGGCGTCGCCGGCAACGTCACCGAGTTCGACGGCAACCTCGGACTCGTCATCGGCGCCGGGGGCGGTTCGCTGACCCTGTTCGACGCGGTCCGCGCCCACGGCGGCGATCCCGCCAACTACTGCGAGATCGGCGGCAACCCGTCGGTCCGCAAAGCGTGCGGCCTCGCCAAGCTCGTGCTCCAGAAGCCGGGCGTCGACAAGATCGCCGTGATGATGTCGATCGTCTCCAACACCCGCGTCGACATCGTCGCCCGCGGGGTCATCAAGGCCTGTGTCGAGCTCGGTTACGACCCGGCCGAGAAGATCGCCATCTTCCGGATCCCGGGCGCGTGGGAGGAAGAGGGCTTCAAGATCCTTGAGAAATACGGCGTCGAATACGCCGACCGCTCGGTGTCGCTGCACGAAGCGGCGAAGCGCGCCGTCGAGAAGATCCAGGGAGTGGCTGCCTGATGTCCATTTTGATTGATTCGGACACGACGTTCATCGTCCAGGGCATCACCGGGCGCGAGGCCGTCAATCTGACCCGTGAGTGCCTCGATTACGGCACCGGCGCCAAGATCGTCGGCGGCGTCACCCCGGGCCGCAAGGGCCGCGACGTGCACGGCGTCCCCGTGTTCGACACCGTCGCCCAGGCCGTCGAGCACCACGGCCGGCCGATCGACGGCTCGGTCGTCACCGTCCCCCCCGCGTTCACCATGGATGCGGTGCTCGAGGCGCTCGAGAACGACGTCAAGCTGATCGTGATCGTCACCGAGCGGATCCCGCGGGGCGACGTCGCCCAGATGGTCGAGCTCGCGGCCGAGAAGGAGGCGCGGATCATCGGACCGAACTGCCTCGGGATCATCGTCCCGGACGTCATCAAGATGGGCGGCATCGGCGGCCCGGCGAAGGACGCGGCGAAGTCGTATTCGCCCGGCTCGGTCGGGGTCATCTCCCGCTCGGGCGGCATGACGACCGAGATGTCCTCGACGCTCACCGCCGCGGGCCTTGGCCAGTCAACCGCCGTTTCGATCGGTGGTGACGCGATCATCGGCTCGACCTACGCCGAGCTGATGCCGTTGTTCGACGCCGACCCGCAGACCGAGGCGATCGTCATCTACACCGAGCCCGGTGGCCGGATGGAGGCCGAGCTCGCCCGCTACGTGACCGAGTCCGGCTCAAAGCTGCCGATCGTGGCCTTCATGGCCGGCCGGTTCATGGACGAGATGCCCGGCATGAGCTTCGGCCACGCCGGGACGATCGTCGAGGGCAAGGAGGACACCGCGAGCGAGAAGATCGCCCGCCTCGCCGAGGCCGGGATCGTCGTCGCCGAGGAGATCTCCGAGATCCCGAACATCGTCAAGGACAAGCTCGGAGCCAAGGTATGAGCGAGGCACTGTTCATCAACGTCGAGGTCGACCAGTCGGTCGCCGGCGACCCGGCGCTCGCCGCCAAACTCGCCGAGGTCTGCCCGGTCGACATCTTCGGCCAGAACGAGGACGGAACGCTGCAGATCGTCGATGAGAACCTCGACGAATGCGTACTGTGCGAGCTGTGCATCAACGCGGTTCCAGCCGGGACCGTCAAGGTGATCAAGCTCTACTCGGGCGAATCGCTCCCGGCCTAGCAACGCACCTGCCGCACATTTCCCTGGCGCCGCCGTTTAGGATGCGCTGTGGATGGCGCTACGGAAATGCGCGAATTGTGGGCATGAAGTACCGGACAGCAGGTTTTGCAACCGTTGTGGGCATGAGCACGAGGGGGGCGAACCGGCACTGTCGCGGATGGGTCGCGTCCCTGGCGCAGCCGCGGTCGGTCGCGGTCTCTCCGGCGTCCTGAATATCGACCCGGCGTCGCTCTCGGGCGTACGCCGGGCGTTCGCCGCGTCGCCCAACGAGAGTGTCCTGCGCCCGACGATCGTCTCGACGATCTTCCCGCAGCTGCCGCAGCCCTCGATGGCGACGTTCCGCGCCTGCCTTGCCCTGGGGTTGGGAACGGTACTCGTGCTCGGGCTCGCCGGCCTCTATCCGGTGGCGCTGATCGCCGCCGCCGTCCTCGTGCCGTCGCTCGTCGTGCTCTACATGCTCGACGTCAACGTCTTCGAGGATCTCCCGCTCATCGTGATCGGGGCGACGCTCGTGTGGGGCGCGGTCATGGGTGTCGTCACTGCCCTCATCGCCAAGGCGATCTCGCCGTCGGGCGCCGACGTCTTCGTCGGCGGCGACAGCAGCCTGGTCCTGACCCGCGGGGTGCTGATCCCCCTGCTCAGCGTGGTGCTCATCCTGGCCGGCCCGCTGTGGATGATGCGTTACCCAAAGTTCTCGACCGTGCTCGACGGCGCGACGTTCGGGGCGGCCAGCGCGTCGGCGTTCGTCGGCGCCGAGGTGATCGTTCAGGCGCTGTCCGTGCTGACCCACGGGCTGCGGCCACCGGGCTCGGTCGTGCCGTGGCTGGTTCAGCTCGCGCTCATCTCGATCGGCCTGCCGCTCGTGACGCTGTCGGCGATGTCGGCCGTCGCGGGCGCCGCGTGGCTGAAGTACCGCGCCCCGATCCGCGACCGCTCGGCGCTCGGGCGACTCGGCTCGCTGTTCCTCGTCGTGCCGCTCGGCGCCGCGTTCTTGATCATCTCGGCGGTCGTCCAGATCACGCTGCCGAGCGGCGTGGCGCTCGCGATCGTCGCCGTGCTCGCCGTGCTCGGGCTCATGTGGCTGCGCCAGGTCATTCACCTCGGGCTGCTCGAGGAGGCGCTCGAGATCGAGGACGCACCGGTCATCACCTGCGCCAACTGTGGTCACCGCACCCGCCATGGCGCCTTCTGTGAGTACTGCGGGATCTCGTTGGCCGCGCTGCCGTCGAGCCGTTCGGTGCTGCAACGCGTCCCCACCCCGTCCGCCCCGGACCAATAGGGATCGACTCGGGGCGCACGTGAACAGGAACGGGGGCAGCCGGCAATGGGACTGACGATGCGGTGCACGGTGGGTCCGTGTCTCGGCCGATCGATCGCCGTCGACTCGGAACTCGTGCTCGGGCGCGAGGAGCCCGACCCCGGCCACCTCGGCGGTGACGCCCGTCTGTCGCGCCGGCACGCGCGGATCTCCATCGATGGGCAGGGGCGGGCGATCATCGAGGATCTCGGTTCGACGAACGGGACGTGGGTCAACGAGGAGCGGCTGGCCGGCCCCCACATGTGCGCCAGCGGCGATGTCCTCCGGGTCGGGCAGAGCACGTTCGAGCTGGAGGTCGCGCCGCCGCCGGCCGCACGCACCGAGGCGGAGGTGCTGGCGCCCCCCTCCGCGCCGACGGTGGCCGAGATGCCGACCCCGGTTCCGGTCCTCCGGGTGACCGCCGGGCCGCAGGCGGGCGAGGAGATCGCGCTTGACCAGGAGTTGCTGATCGGCCGCAGCTACGGCGAGCCCGGAGCCCTCGGTGGCGACCGCAAGCTCTCGCGTCGTCACGCGCGTATCGCCCGTGGCCCCGGCGGCGTGTTCTTCATCGAGGACACCGGCTCGGCGAACGGCACGCGCGTGAACGGCTCACCGCTGCTGCGCCCGCGCGCCCTGCGCGACGAGGATGAGATCGAGGTCGGCTCGTGCACGCTCGTCGCCGACGGACTCCCGGCCGTGCCGAAGAGCGTCGAGCCGGCCGAATCCATGCTCGAACGCACCGATCCCGGTCGCGCCGGTACTGGCGCCGCCCGACGCGCCCGCCACGCCGGCACCGCCGGCCCCCGTGGCACCGGTTGCGCCCGCGGCGTCTGTGCCCCCACGCGCCGTCCCGCCACCGCCGGCGCCGCCCCCCGGCGCCGCACCCCAGTTCCTCCCCCAGGGAGCGGCCGCGGCGCGTCTCTCATCGCGGCGCGGACGGGTCGTCGGCCTGTTCGCGGCGGTGTTCGTCGCCTCGGCCGTGGTCGCCGTCGCGGTCGTCGTGCTGGCGGCGCCCCTGGGGAGCCGCAGCTGCCCGGACGGTTTCATCTGCCATCCCCCACCGACCGCGCCGCCCCTGCACGCCGCGACCATGTTCACCGGGTCGCTCGGCTGGCACGTCGAGTACGACCCGCAGCGCGTGAAGGCGGCCCAGGTGAACGCCGCCGGCAACGAGCTGATCGTTCAGGAGAGCAACGGCTTCGACCACCTCCTCGGGGCAGCGGCGAACAGTGACCTGATCCGGGTCGTCATCCGGGGCTATCCCTCCAGCCAGACCTCGCCGAGCGCCGCCGAGAATGCGCTCATCAGCGAGTTCTCGAGTCATCTCGTCGGCACCGCGACGGCGCCGTCGTCCGATCAGTTCTTCACGCGGCCTGCGCTCGGTTTCCACCCCGCCGTCGGCAGGGTGGTCGAAGGGAGTGCGCAGACGCCCCAGGGCCCGGGTCCACTGGTCAAGGTTGCCGTGATGTCCGCGGCGTCCGGCGGTGTCACGATCGCCATGGGGATCGTCTACCTGATCCAGCGGGGACAGACGCAGGGCGAGAACCCGAACCGCCCATTGGATGGGTTCGCTGACGAGTTGGTCGGCACGGTCCGCTTCCCCGGGGACGGTGCGTGATGACCGGTCGACGGCGTCTGTGCTCGGGCCTCGTGCTGGCGGTGGTGGTGCTGGCGGCATCGGCGGTCGCGCTCGTGGTCGGTGGCGGGCGATCCCAGGTCGGTCATGCGGGCGGCCTGGCGACCCGCCCCCAGGCGTCGCTCAGCGGTGATCGCCAGATCGGCCGTCTCGCCCACGGGACGGTTCGGTTCGCCCTCAACCTCCGACTGCACGATCGCGCTCTCAACGACTACCTGCGCCACGTCGATCCGAGTGCCGGCGGGCGCGGTGGGCTCACGGCGGCCGCGTTCGGCGCGCGGTTCGGGCCGAGCAACGCGGACATGACCAAGCTACGGACCCAGCTCGGCCGGCTCGGGATCAGCGTCGAGCATGTGTACCCACAGCGCACGGCGGTGCTCGCGCGGGCGAGCGTCTCGCAGCTCGAGCACGTGTTCGCGCTGCGCTTCGAGCGCTACGCCATGCCCGACGGCCGGCGCTACTTCTCGCCCGAGCAGCTGCCCCGGATCCCCGGCGCGCTGACGCCGTACGTGACCGGCCTCGGCGACCTCTCCGACCACCCGATTCCGGCGGCTGACATCCCGGCGTCGGGGCTGACGCCCGCGATCACCGCGCAGGCGTACGGCATCAAGCCGCTGTGGGACCGTGGAATGCGCGGTCAGGGCCAGACGATCGCGATCGCCAGCGCGGCCGGCGCCGTCAACCCCGCCGACATTCAGGCGTTTGCCGAAAAGACGGGGATCTCCAATCCGCACATCGAGATCCGGCCCGTCGACGGCGGGAGCACCTATAACCCCGCCCAGGGATCGGACACCGAGGTCGACCTCGATCTTCAGGTCACGCTCGGGATCGTCCCCGAGGCACGCATCATCGACTACCAGGGTTCCGACGGTTCACACACGCCAGAGCTGAGCCTCGGCCACTCGCTCGCCGACCTCTACAACCAGATCGAGCAGGACGGAGCGGCGCACGTCGTGACCACCAGCTACGGGCTCTGCGAGACCGAGCTTGCCCGGACGAATCCCGGAGACCAGCAGCTGATCGACAACTCGCTGAAGGCGATGGAGGCGAGCAACGTGACCGTGTTCGAGTCCACCGGGGACACCGGCGCCTACGCCTGCCTTCAGACCCAGCAGATCCAGCCGGTGAGCGACCTGCCGGCGAGCGTCACCGGTCTGTCGGTGCAAACACCGAGCAGCACTCCCTACGCCGTCGCCGTCGGCGGCACGCGCGTCGATCTGCGCTCCGACGGCAGCTACCTCGATGAGTCAGCGTGGTCGAACCCGCTCGAGCGCGAAGGCGGAGGCGGCGGCATCTCGGCGGTCGAACCCCGACCGCCATGGCAGCGCGGCCCCGGCGTCGTCCAGACGGCGCTCAACCCCAAGGGCGCGCGCCAGACGCCTGACGTGTCCGGTCCGGCGGATCCGAACAGCGGTTTCATGGTGTGCGGCACCGACCCCCACGCCAGCGGGCCAACCTGCCACGGCGGGCAGGGAGGCACGAGCGCGGCCGCGCCGTTCTGGGCCGCCTCGCTCGTGCTCGTCCAGCAGTACGCCACCAGCCACGGTGTGGGGACGTTGGCGCACTGCTTCGCCGGCCCGATCCTGTATGACCTCGCGGCGACACCCCAGCCGGTGCCGCCGTTCCACCAGATCCGCTACGGCAACAACGGCTACTACCCGGCGACCGGCGGCTGGAGTTTCGCGACGGGCCTCGGAAGCCCCGACGTGTTCAACCTCGCCCAGGACTACGCGGCGTTCCTGCGCAGTCAGTCGTCGACCCAATGCCCGTTCTGATCGGTGTCCGAGCGCGGCATGGATGAAGGGCGCCATGACCGCACCGAGGTCGACCGGCCGGTCGTGGACCCGACTGCGGTCGAGCGGGTGCCGGCCGGCGGTGAGCTGAGCGCGGAGGCCCGGCTCGGCGGCTTCGTGATCGAGCGCGTCGCCGGCCGTGGCGGCATGGGCGTCGTGTACCGAGCCAAGCAGCTGCGCCCGACCCGGACGGTCGCGCTGAAGGTGGTGTCTCCGGAGTTCGCCAACGACCCGGAGTTCCGCACCCGCTTCGAGCACGAATGCGAGATCGCGGCCTCGATCGAGCATTCGAACGTGATCCCGGTCTACGAGGTGGGCGACGCATCCGGCCTGCTGTACATCGCGATGCGCTACGTGGAGGGGACCGACCTCGGGGCCGTGATCGCGGCCGAGGGTCGCCTGAGTCTCGCCCGCGCGACCGGGATCCTGTCCCAGCTGTGTGCCGCCCTCGACGCCGCGCACGCGCACGGACTCGTGCACCGCGACGTCAAGCCCGGCAACGTCCTCCTCGCGCGCGAGGGTGACCGCGAGCAGGTGTACCTCACCGACTTCGGGCTCGCGAAGCCCATGAGCAGCGCCGGACGCACCCAGGTGGGCAGGTTCGTCGGAACGCTCGACTACGCCGCCCCGGAACAGCTCCAGGGACAGCGCGTCGACGCCCGCACCGACGTGTACGCCGCCGGCTGCCTGCTCTACGAGATGCTCACCGGTCATGTCCCGTTCGAGCAGCAGCACGAGGCCTCGATCATCTATGCGCATATGACGAGCCCGCCGCCGTCCGCACGCGCGCTCGTTCCGGATCTGCCACCGGAGATCGACGCCGTGATCGAACGCGCGATGGCCAAGAACCCGGACGAGCGCTACCCGTCAGCCGGCGATCTGGGCCGCGCGGCGCTCGCCGCCGTCGCGGGCGGGTCGGCCATGGAGCTCGAGCGCAGCGTCGGGATCGGCCCGGCCGCGCCAACCGCGTCCGCCACGACCGCGTCCGCCACGACCGAGCCTGGGTCCGGATCACCTCCGCCCCCGGCCGTCCCCCCGGCGAGCGGCCAGGCTCGACGCCGCCCCGCCGGCCGCGCGATCGCGCTCGCGACAGGCGGCGGCCTCGTCCTCATCGCCATCGTCGTCGTGCTGGTCAGCGGAGCGCTCGGAGGCTCTGGCGGCGATCACCCCCACACCGTGACCGTCCGCACGACGCCCACACCGACCGTGAAGACCTACCGCAACGCGTCGCTCGGGATCAGCTTCTCCTACCCGGCGTCGTGGGAGCGGCTGACCCTGCAGGGATCGCCCGCCGACTTCGGGATGGACGCCGGCACGGACCACGAGACACGTTGCGCGCTCGAGATCGAACGCGGCGCCGGACCCGCGAGCCCTTCACAGGAAGCGCAGTTCGCCTTCGTGCGGGATCGCTCGGCATCGGCGGCGAAGACGGTCAAGCACTACGAGCTGCGCTCGATCCAGGCCGAGCCGGCGCAGAACACGACCGGTGTCGGACTCATCCGGGTCAGCGACACCCAGGGCGGCCATCTCGGGTTCTTCTTCCGGGGCCGCGACGTCTATATCTTCGACTGCATCACGCCGGCGGCCCAGCTCGATCAGGTCAGCACCCAGCAGTTCGAGCCACTGCTCCGGAGCGTGAGCTTCACGAAGTGACCCCGCGCGCCGAGGCCGTCTACGACTGCGAGGCGGTCTACGACTGCGACTGCGTTTGCGCCAGCACCCTCTTGACGAGCCGGTTGATGCTGTTCAGCGCCCGGCCCGCGCTCTCGAGATCGCGGTGCGCGCCCGTGAAGTCCCGGTTCTGGCTGTCGAGCGCCAGCGACCGGAATGACTGCTCCATTGAGCGCAGGTCGTTGACCAACGCCTCATGCGCGACGAGCACCCGTGACGGTGGCGAGAGGGCGTCAAGGTTGTCGGCGATCCCCCGCAGTCCGGCCGCGACCTTCAGCGACGTCGCGTTGAAGCTCGCCTTGCCGAAGTCGTGGCCGTTGGGGAACTGACGGAACACGGCACGGATCCGGGTCGCGATCCGCGCGGCGCTCGCGTGATAGGCCGCCGTCTGCGCCTGCTCCGGCGAGACCGTCGTCGTCGAGGAGGTCGTCGTCGGGGTCGTGGTCGAGGACGTGATCGTCGTCGTGGTGGTCGACGAACCACCTGAGCCGCTGCTCCCGAGCACGACGGCGAGCACCACCGCAACGATGATGACCGCGGCCCCGCCACCGGCCCACGCGGCCATGCGGCGATTCCGGGAGCCGCTGCCCGGGGGTGGCGGGGTCGCCGGCGGCGGGGTCGCGGCCGGCGGCGGGGTCGCGGGGGGCGGCGGTGTCGGGGTCGCCGCGGGCGGGGGTGTCGGGGACGCCGCAGGCGGCCTCGCCGCCGCGGGCGGGGTCGCCGCGGGCGGGGTGGCACTGGCTGCGGGCGGCACCATCAGATTCGCGATCGGCGCATCGACGAGGGTCGGCGCCGACCGGACGTCCGGGCCCGCCGCCGCCACCGCAGCCCGGCCGAAGTCACCCGTCTCGGCGAAGCGGTCTTCCGGCCGTTTGGCCATCCCACGCTGGATCACCGCGTCCAGCTCTCGGCTGATGCCCGGCGCCACGACGGCGGCCGACGGCGGCGGCTCGCTCATGTGCGCCCACACCTTCGCCGCGTCGTCGGGCCGATCGAACGGGATCTGCTTCGTCACCGCCTCAAACAGCACGCACGCCAGCGCGTAGGTATCCACTCGTCCGTCGACGTTGACGCCCTGAACCTGCTCGGGCGCGACGTAGTCGAGGGTCCCGACCATGAACCCGGTTCGGGTGAGTCGGGTCCCGGCGGCGAGGTTCTTGCTCAGGCCGAAATCCGCCAGATACGCCCGCTCCTGGCCGTACTCCTGCGCGATCAGAATGTTCCCGGGCTTGACGTCACGATGGATCAGCCCGCGGCTGTGGGCCGCGTCGAGCGCATTGGCGACCTGGGAGACGAGCGCCGCCGCGCGCGGCGGGGCGAGCGCGGCCTGGTCGATCGCGCTCTTCAGGTCGGTCCCCTCAACGAAGCGCATGGACAGGAACAGCTGCCCGTCGATCTCGCCCGCCTCGTAGATCGGCAGGATGTTTGGGTGATCCAGCGAGGCGGCCAGCCGCGCCTCGCGCCCGAAACGCTCGCGGAACCCGGCATCGTCGGCGAACTCGGGCGCAACCACCTTGAGCGCGACGATCCGGTCCAGTGCCAGCTGGGTCGCGCGGTAGACGACGCCCATGCCACCCCGCGCGACGAACGACTCCACGCGGTATCCGCCGAACACGGTTCCCGGACTCAATCCTGCACGCACATCCGTCATGCCACGACGCCCCTCGGTCTCTTGTCCGTCAGCTGCCCCAGCTCACCGGGAAGATTATCCGCTGCGCCCGGTGCGACGCGACCTAGGCCGGCCCGCGGGCGAGCCGTTTCTGCGCGGTCTCGGTCAGCGGGCGGTAGGTCTCGCCGCCGGCGTCGAGGAACCACGCCTGCACGCCCTCCCCCGGCTGGGGGATCCCGGCCTCCCGGAGCGGTGCCGTCACCGGGCGGAACCACGTCGTGACCGGGATCGAATCGACGACGTGGACGATCCGCGGCCGCTGCTCGGGCGCGAGCGCGCGCAGCGCACCGCCGACGTCCTTGGCGCCAAGGTCACGTCCGGCGCGCAACGTCACCGCTGCGACCGCCAGCTGGTAGTCGGACTCCTCCAGAGAGACGCCGTAGGCGACGACGAGATCGACGGCCGGCACGTCGCCGAGCGCGTCGCGGATGGGCCCTGAGAAGACGGCCCCATCGACGGTGTGGACGACCTCGGCGAGATTGTCGACCCGCCAGAGATCACCGTCGCCGTCACGGCGGAACAGATCGCCGGTCAGCGTCCATGCGTCGCCGCTGGAGAACACGCCGCGCAGCGGGATCATGCTGAGCGGCTCGTCGGGTCCAACCCGGGCGAGGAGCATCCCGACCTCGTCGACGCCGCACTCGATCGCGTAGCCGTCGCTTCCGAGGACAAGACCGCCCGCCTCGACGCTGTACTTGGCGATCCGGATCTCGGTGCTGCCCGGGAGCGGTCGGCCCATCGAGCCGATCTTCGCGCTCGAGAGGTTCACGAGGATCGCGCCCGCTTCGGTGGACGCGTAGAACTCGAGCACCCGGACCGGCTTGAAGCGCTCTTGCGCCCGGCGCCACAGCCCGCGCGGCATTCCGGAGCCGATGAACAGTCGCACCGGGTGATGACGCTCGCCGGGCTGCGGGGGCGCCTCGACGAGATCGTGGAGGAGCGTCCACGTGTAGGAGGCGACCGTCACTCCGTAGCGCCGTGCCTCCTCCCAGAACGTTGAGGGGTCGTAGCGCGTCGCCATCGCCAGGCGGGCGCCGCCGGCGATCGCCCCGCCGATGCTCATCATCAGCCCGGAGGGGTGAAAGAGCGGGGTCACGCTGTAGACGGTGTCGGCATCGCTCAGCGCCGCCGAGGAGGCGGTGCCGAACGCCGACAGCGCCCAGCGACGGTTCGTGATCCGGCTGAGCCGAGTCCGCTCGCCCTCGCCGCTGAACAGGATGAACGCGACGTCGCTCGCCTTCCCAGGGTTCGGCCGATACCACTTGGGGAGCTTCACCGCGGCCGCGTCGATCTGCTCCATGTCGGTTGTGAGCGGGACGCCCAGGTCACGCGGGCCGCCGCCGCCACCGAGCACGAACGGCGTCACATCCCGGACGCCCGCGGCCAGCGCGGCACGTTCCGGATCGGCGATCACACGTGTGATCTGCCCGAGCTCGGCCTCGCGCTCGATGTCGCCGTCCGGACGCATCAGCACGGCGACGGCGCCGAGTCGGCTGATCGCGACCGTCAACGCCAGCGCCGTGGGACGGGTGCTCATCAGCACCCCGACATGCTCGCCCTGGCGGACACCGATCGAAATCAGCCCGCGGACGATGTTGTCGATCCGCTCGTTGATGTCGTTGGCGCTGTAGCCGCGGTCCTCGAACAGGAAGAAGATGTCGTCCGGCGCACGGCGGCCGCGCTCTTCGACGAGCAGCCCGAGTGAGATCCGGGTGCCTGGCTGAATCTGATCGAGCCGCGCGAGCCGGGGGAGCGCGCCGGCGGCCTCACGGGTCAGCTCGCGAACGCTCCGGAGAGTCCGCTCCGTGGCACCAAGCACTGACCGAGCCATGCCGTTGCCAACGGCGCCGACGAGCTCGACGCCATAGCCAACCCGGTTGCGGACGGGCGTGCCGAGCTCAAGCGACGCGTCGCCGTCGTCCTCAATCGGCTTGATCTGCTCCGGTAGCTCGCCTTCTCCGGCGCACCAGCGGGCCCAGGCGGCGACGTTGGGCCAGGTCACCGCGTTCGAGGTCGAACCGACGACCAGCCCGAAGTGCCCGGCGTGGAGCGACATCTCGTACACGTCGGCCTGCGGAGCCGCTTGGCGGATCGCGCGGACGCCCGGTGCCGGCGCGATCTGGTCAACAGTGCCGACGACGGACAGGATCGGGCAGGCGATGTCGGCCAGCGTGACGAGCTGGCCCTCGATGACAAAGCCACCCTCGAGCATCCGGTTGTGGGCGATGAACTGACGTAGGAAATCCGCCATCGCGGGCCCAGGCCACGCGACCCATCCGTCGGCCTCGAGGAACCGCCGCTGTCCCTCGCGCGGGAGCAGCGCCTCACGATCGTGCAGCTGCATGATGAAGTCGACCCGGCTGCGCATCGACTTGACGGGATCGAGCAGGCGGAACCCGGTCCGGCTCGCCCACGCCGGGAGGGCCATGCCCCGGAACACGCGATCCGCGAGCACGCCCGCGGCGCCGGCGGCGAACTGCTCCGGAATCCCGAACGGCATCGCGAGCCGCGTATCGACCGGACTGCCGAACGTGATCACCGAGCTCAGGCCTTCGTCGCGCCGGTACGCGGCGGTCTGATAGCAGAACATCCCGCCCTGGGAGTAGCCCGCCAGGTTGACGTCCTGGCCGGTGGCCGCTCGGACGCGGTCGACCGCATCGGAGACGGCCACGACGTGGTCGTTGAGCGTTCGTTCGAGTCCTCCCTCCTCCTTCTCCGGGGCGCCGAAGTCGACGACCCACGGGTCGGCGCCGTGCTGGCGCAGGATCGTCACCGCGCTCGTCACCGGGGACACGTCGTAGACCTCGGCGGCGAGCATCATCGGCGGGACGAGCAGTACCGGCGGTCCGTGATCGGCCGCCTGTGGAGATCCGTTGCCCCGTGCTGCGGCGCTGTGCGCCCCGTCGGCGTCGGCGTAGTACCGCCGCAGCCGGTAGACGCGCTGTTCGGCGACGACCTCGTACGGCGACGGTTCCTCGTCGGTCGCCAGTCCGCCGAACCGCGCCACCTCGAGCGCGTTCTGGGCGGCGCTGCCAAGCCGGCCGACCGGCCGCGTGATCTGCGTTGGCAGGAAGTCCACTGGAATCCAGCACATGTTCCCGCATTGACGACCAACCGGCATTCCCCGTCGATGAGTACGCTACGCGCGCCACCCATGACCAACCTCGCGACCCTCCTCACCGACTCGGCCAAGCGCGACGGCGAGCACGTCGCGATCAAGCTCGACGACGTGGTCCTGAACTACGCCGCCCTCGACGGGTCCAGTGCCCACATCGCCGGCCTGCTCGCTGAGCATGGTGTCGGGCCGGGCGACCGCGTCGGGATCATGCTCCCGAACGTCCCGTACTTCCCGGTCATCTACTACGGGATCCTGCGCGCCGGCGCCGTGGTCGTGCCGATGAACGTGCTGTTGAAGCGACGCGAGGTGGCGTTCTATCTGAAGGACTCGGGCGCCAAGCTGCTGTTCGCCTGGCATGGGTTCGCTGAAGACGCGCGGTCCGGCGCCGAGGACGCGGGCGCCGAGTGCATCATCGTCACTCCCGGTGAGTTTGAGCAGACGGTCGGCGCGGCGTCTCCGAACAGCGAGGTCGTCGAGCGAGACGACGCCGACACGGCGGTCATCCTCTACACCTCGGGCACGACCGGCACGCCGAAGGGCGCCGAACTCACCCACCACAACCTGCGACGCAACGCTGAGGTCGCACGCGATCTCTTCAGCGCGGGTGCCGAGGCGGTGACGCTCGGAGCGCTCCCGCTGTTTCACTCATTCGGTCAGACATGCTCGATGAACGCCATCGCGTTGGCTGGCGGCACCCTCACGATGATCCCTCGGTTTGACCCGGAGAAGGCGCTCGAGATCATCCAGCGCGACCACGTCAACATCTTCATGGGCGTGCCGACGATGTACGGCGCCCTCCTGCACCTCTCAGGACGCGAGCGCTTTGACACCTCGACGCTGAAGCTGTGCGTGTCCGGTGGCTCAGCGCTCCCCGTCGAGCTGCTTCGCGGCTTCGAGCAGGCGTTCGGCGCCCAGATCTTGGAGGGATACGGACTCTCGGAGACCTCTCCGGTGGCATCGTTCAACCATCCGGACCGCGAGCGTAAGCCGGGATCGATCGGGACCCCGGTCGCGGGGGTGGAGATGAAGGTCGTTGACGAGCACGACAACGAGGTGGCTCAGGGCGAGGTCGGCGAGATCGTGATCCGCGGCCACAACGTGATGAGCGGCTATTGGCAGCGACCGGACGCGACCGAGGAGACGATCCGCGACGGTTGGTTCCACAGCGGCGACATGGCCCGTGTCGACGAGGATGGCTACTTCTTCATCGTCGACCGCAAGAAGGACCTGATCATCCGTGGCGGCTACAACGTGTACCCGCGGGAGGTCGAGGAGGTGCTCTACGAGCATCCCGCCGTCCGCGAGGCCGCTGTCATCGGGATCCCGCACGACGAGTACGGCGAAGAGATCGGCGCCGCGATCACGCTCAAGGACGGCGCCGAGGCGACCGCCGACGAGCTGCGCGATTTCGTGAAACAGCAGGTCGCGGCGTACAAGTACCCGCGATACATCTGGTTCGTCGAGGAGCTGCCAAAGGGCCCGACGGGCAAGATCCTCAAACGAGAGATCACGCCGCCGCCGGAGAGTTGAGCGGACCGGCCCGGATCCGCCCCGCCGAGCGGCGTGACGTGCCGCTGCTGCTCGAGTTCGTGCGCGAGCTCGCTCACTACGAGCGCGCCGCCGAGCGGGTCACCGGGACAGAGACGATGCTCGCGGCCGCCCTTTTTGGCGAGCACCGAGCGGCCGAGGCCGTGATCGCCGAGGTCGCGGGCGAACCCGTCGGCTTCGCTCTGTTCTTCACGACGTTCTCCACGTGGCTCTGCCGCCCGGGGATCTATCTCGAGGACCTGTTCGTGCGGCCCGAGCATCGGCGCGGCGGCGTCGGGCGCCAGCTCCTCGCCCACCTCGCGCACCTCGCCGTCGAGCGCGGATGCGGACGCCTCGAATGGGCGGCGCTCACCTGGAACACCCCCGCGCTCGACTTCTACGCCGCGCTCGGCGCCGAGCGGCTGGAGGAGTGGGCGGGGCACCGGCTCGAGGGCCCGGCGCTGGAGCGTGTCGCCGCCGGCATGATCACGGAACGATGAGCGACGCGGCCACCTCCGGCCGCCCCGCCACCGTCCGGGTCGCGACGATCGCTCGGGAGTGGACCCGGATCGGGCTGACCGGCTTCGGCGGTCCACCGACGCACATCGCCCTGCTGCGGCGGCTCGTCGTCGAGGATCGCGGGTGGCTGAGCGACGCCGACGTCGAGGCGGCGATCGCGGCCTGCAACCTTCTTCCCGGGCCGGCCTCGACGCAGCTCTCGATCTATCTCGCTCGCCGCCTCGGCGGGCTGCCGGGAGCCCTGGCGGGCGGCCTCGGGTTCATCGTGCCGGGCGTGGTGATCGTCACGGCGCTGTCGGTCTTGTTTCTCGCTCAGGCGCCGCCGCGGTGGATCCGAGGGGCGGGGGCCGGAGCCGGCGCGGCGGTCGCGGCGGTCGCCCTCCACGCCGGCTTGGGACTGCTCGAGCCGAGCTGGCGGCGGACGCGAGCGGATCGTGGTGAGCGAGCGCGGTGGCTCAGCTATGCGGCTGTCGGGGCGGCGTCGGCGGCGCTCATCGGGCCGTTCCTGGTGCTGCTCCTGATTGCCTGCGGCGGAATCGAGGTGCTCGCCCGGCGGCCGGCGACGAGTCCGGCGGTGAGCGTGATCCCGCCGCTGGCGATCTCGGTCGCCGCCGGGGTTGGCGGGCTCGGCGCGCTCGCCTGGGTGGCATTCAAGGTCGGCGCGCTCTCCTACGGCGGCGGCTTCGTAATCGTGCCACTGATGCAGGCTGACGCCGTGCACACGTACCACTGGATGAGCTCATCTCAGTTCCTGAACGCCGTCGCTCTCGGTCAGGTGACGCCGGGTCCGGTCGTCGCGACTGTCGCCGCCGTTGGCTACGCCGCCCGGGGCATCGGCGGCGCGGCGCTCGCAGCCGTCATCGCGTTTCTGCCCTCGTTCATGTTCGTGCTCCTCGGCGGACCGCACTTCGATCGCCTGCGCCATGACGGGCGCGTGCGAGCGTTTCTCGACGGCGCCGGGCCGGCGGCGATCGGCGCCATCCTCGGTTCGGCGATCCCGCTCGCGCGCGCCCTGAGCGAGGGTTGGCAGTTCGCGCTGCTCGCGGTGGCGGCGGCAATGCTGCTCGTCGCTCGCCGCGGCATCGTCGTCACTCTTCTGACGGCTGCGGCGGTCGGCGTGGTCGTCGCCTTGTCCGGCGGACCCCTTCCGTGACGGTTCGGCCGATTGCAGCGGCAGTCGCGCGGGTTGACAGGCCTGAGGTCCGGCGCGAGCATTCGCGGCGCAGGGATCGTTCAACGGAGAGGGGCAGGCCAGAGAGATGACCGGGGTCTTGTACGCAATCGGGCAGTTCTGCGTGAAGCGGCGTTATGTCGTGCTCGCCGTGTGGTTCGTCGCCGCCGTCGCACTCGTCGTGATCTCGCACCAGCTCGGTGACAACACGAACGACAACCTGAAGCTGCCCGGAACCGATAGCCAGCGGGCGACCGACACGCTGACGAAGTCGTTCCCCGCTCAGGCGAACGGCACGAGCCCGATCGTGTTTCACGTGAAGAGCGGCAAGCTGACCGATTCCCAGTACGCGAACGCGATCAACCAGGCGGCAGCGGACACGGCCAAGACGGCGCATGTCGCCTCAGTCATCAACCCGCTCACCCCGGAGGGCGCGTCGGCGCTCAGCAAGGACCAGGCCACCGGGTACATGTCGGTCACGACGTCCGTCAGTCCCGGCTCGCTGTCGGTCGATGAGGCGCAGAAGATCGTCGACGCGGCCAAGGGCCCGACTGAGAAGGTCGGCATCGAGGTCCAGACCGGTGGCGTGCTCGGCACGAAGATCTCCAAGCCGGCAACGGAATCGAGCGAGCTGATTGGGATCCTCGCCGCGATGTTCATCCTGACCTTCACGTTCGGCACCGTCGTGGCGATGCTGGTTCCAATCATCACGGCGATCTTCTCGTTGATCACGACGCTCTCGATCATCCGCATCCTCGAGCACGTGGTCACCGTCCCGACGGTCGCGCCAACCCTGGCCACGATGATCGGCCTCGGGGTCGGCATCGACTACGCCCTGTTCATCGTCACCCGCCATTTCCGGGGCATGCACGACGACCTTGATATCCACGAGTCGATCGCGCGGTCGGTGGCAACCTCTGGCGGCGCCGTGTTCTTCGCCGGTTGCACGGTGACGATTGCGCTGGTCTCGCTCGCCGTGGCCGGGATTCCCATCGTCACGACGATGGGGCTGATGGCGGCGATCGCGGTCGTCGTCGCGGTCATCGGCGCGCTCACGCTGCTTCCGGCGATGCTCGGCCTCCTCGGCCCGCGAATCAACGCCCTGAAAGTGCGCGACCTCCATCCGGAGGAGCACGCCAAGAAGGGGCTGTGGGCGAAGTGGGCCAACGAGATCGCCAAGTATCCGATCGTCGCCGGGATCGCCGCGCTGGCGATTCTCATTCCGCTGACGATCCCGCTGCTGTCGCTGTCGCTCGGACAGCAGGACACCGCGGCGCTTTCAAAATCAACCACGTCGCGCCAGGCGTATGACCTCATCTCGCAGAACTTCGGAGCTGGGGTCAACGGCCCGCTGCTGATCGCGGTCCGGCTCGGCACGCCCGCGCAACCGGCCAGCGGCAGCTCCAGCTCCAGCTCCAGCTCCAGCCAGTCAAGCTCCAGCAAGTCCGGGAGCAGCTCGAGCTCCAGCACGTCGGGCAGCGGCTCAAGTTCGAGTCAATCCGGAAGCAGCTCCAGCACGACCACCGATCCCCGCACGACCGACCCGCGGCTGGCCACGCTGCAGAAGGATGTCGCCGCCACATCCGGAGTTCAGGCGGTCACGGCGATCCAGATCGACAAGGCCGGGACGACCGCCTACTTCAACGCGATCCCGACCCAGAACCCTGCGGACAAGAAGACGACAGCGCTCGTGAACACGCTGCGCAACGACGTCATCCCGAAGGCGGAGAAGGGCACGAACATGACGGCCGACGTCGGTGGCACGACCGCCGGCTATGACGACCTCGCGTCGCGGATCTCCTCCAAGCTCCCGCTCCAGATTCTCGTCGTGATCGCGCTCAGCTTCCTGTTGCTGATCCTGGCGTTCCGCTCGATCGCGATCCCGCCCCAGGCAGCCGTGATGAACCTGCTTTCGATCGGCGCGTCCTACGGCGTGCTGACCGCGATCTTCCAGTACGGCTGGTTGAGCGGGGTGATCGGGTTGCCGGGACCGGTTCCGATCGTCTCGTACGTGCCGCTGTTCATGTTCGCGATCCTGTTCGGCCTCTCGATGGATTACGAGGTGTTCCTCGTCAGCCAGATCGAGGAGCACGTGCACTCAGGTCAGGACAACCGCACCTCGGTGGTGTCCGGGCTGGTGACGAGTGCGCGCGTCATCACCGCCGCGGCGATGATCATGGTGTTCGTGTTCGGATCGTTCGTGCTCAACGGCGACCCGACGGTCAAGCAGTTCGGGATCGGTCTCGCTGTTGCAGTCATCCTTGACGCGACCGTCGTCCGGTGTCTGCTCGTCCCGGCGCTCATGATCTTGGTGGGTGACCGCAACTGGTACATGCCGAAGTGGCTTGACCGGATCGTGCCGAAGATCAGCATCGAGGGGGCCGAGTTCTTCGATCAGCGGGACCACCGCGACGAGGCAGAGCGCACGGCGGTCGCCGCCGGCGCCGCCGGCGTCGGGTCCTGACGACGCTCTCTGCGCCAGACGCGGAACAGATGGACGCGGGCGTCAGTCGCGAAGCTGTTCGGGATCCCACCCGACCGTGACGATACCGAACCGTTCGCCCTTGACGAACAGCGGCACCGACAGGATCGTGAGCACCGCGCCCGTGTCCCGCGCGTACGTTTGAAGCAGCACGGAACGCGCACCGGCCGGCGTCTCATGGAGGCGCGCGCCGTGGCGCTCGATCTCAGAGCGGCTGAGCTGGCGCGCGGGGAGTTCGCCTCCGAGGTCCATCCGAGCGGCACGAGTCAGTGCCGGCGAGTCGAGGAAGAATCGCTTCGTACGGTTGCCGATGAGGTCGCGGTCCGCGTCGCCGCTCCAGTCCTGGGTGAATGCGGTGTTGTGGGCCGGTGCGTAGACGTTGAGGTCGAACGCGAGCGCAAACGTCACGCCCGGCTCATCCCCCAGGACCGCGTCCATCGGCCGCATCATCGCGGTGTCGACGATTCGGTCGTACGCAGTCACGAATTTCGGCGGGGAGAAACCGCTCGTCGGTACCCGGCTCGTGTCGAACAGACTCTGAAGCGTGCGCACCTTCGGACCACGCACCTCCTCGTACTCGAGCGCGAGCACATCGGCGAGCGAGATCCGTCCACAGTCGACCGCGTCCTCCAGGATCGCTCGCAGTTCGCCGGAGAGCCGGCGGCAGCGCGCATGGAGCCTGTCGACGATGCTGCCCGTCCGAAACCGAATGAGCGTGCAGGAGGCCCGCTCGGTACTCGCAGAGAGCTCGAGCTGGTCGGCCGCGACGGTGGTCGCTCGGGCCCGAATCTCATCGACGCTCGCGGTCATCTCGTTGAGATCGTGAGCCACATGCTCGACGTGATCGCGCTCGGCCGCGGCCTGATCGGCGAGCACGCTGGCCGAGGCGCCGGACCGCTCGAGCAGCGCGCCGATCCGCTCCAACGCGGCTCGGCCCGCATCGCTGTCGGTGGCGCTCTCCGACGCCCGGTCCCGAGCGACGCCGGCCGCCGCTTGAATCGTCCGCATGTGACGTCGCGTCCGTTCGATCGTGTCGCGGATCTCCGCGGTCTGAGTCTCGGTCTCGATTGCCAGCCGACCGACTTCGTCGGCGACAACCGCGAATCCCCGGCCGGCGTCCCCGGCCCGCGCGGCTTCGATCGCGGCGTTGAGGGCAAGCAACTTCGTCTGCCGGGCGACGCCCTCGATGACCCCGGACAGCGACGCGATGTCATGGAGTTCCTGGCGTGCGAGACCGTCAAGCAGATCGGCGACCTGCACGCTCTGCTCCCGCAGCTCTCCAACCGCATCGATCACGCGGCCGACCACCGTGAGTCCCCGGTCCGCCTCATCCTGGAGTTCCTCCGCGGTGGCTGCGGCGTCGCTCGCCGCCAGCGAGCCCTGCTCCGCGCCGTCCCGGAGCGAATCCGCCCGCCGGGCGAGATTCTCGAATTGGTCGTGCAAATGCTCGATCTCGGTCTCGATTACCTGGACCGACACCGCGCTGCGCGCTGCCCCGATCGAAAAGTCGGTGACCGTGGCGCCGAGATCGTTCATCGCAACGGCGACGGCCCGGGCCGCAGCGCCCGTCTCGCCGGCCCGCTCAGCGAGAACCGTCAGGTCCCATGACCCGTTGCTGTCCTGGGCCGACATGGAGGGCCGATCCGAATCGCTCCCGCCGTGATCGATCTCGCTCAGGCTCGTCGGCGTGTCAGCGAGAGATGGGTCGTGGCCATTGCTCGATGCCGTGTCAGAGAGCCACGGCGCCGAATCCGACGGTGGATCATCCACTTGCGGCGATTGCCGCCGCTCAGGGCGGCGTGCCAGAGTGCGTAAAGACATATCCCGATCCCTCTTTCCCGCGGGACTCGGCATGTCGCGCCGGGACTTGAGGACTTGGCCTGACGAGATCCTCCAATAGAGAAGCCCCGCGTTGGCGGGGCTTCTCCGTAGCAGGCCTATAAGCCGGATCTTGTCGAGAGCAGCCATCCATCTGAGCGGCCTACCCGGACCTTGGCGGGTCACCTACGAACGGTCCTGCTTGGCCTAGCATCAGGTGGGGTTTACCTGGCCGCCGCGTCACCGCGACGCCGGTGCGCTCTTACCGCACCATTTCACCCTTACCGGCCTGGAGCGCTGCAGCGGCCCCAGGCTTAGGCGGTGTCTTTTCTGTGGCACTTTCCCGCGGGTTTCCCCGGGTCGGCGTTACCGACCACCTTGCCCTTTGATGTCCGGACTTTCCTCGAAGGCAGTACGCCTCCGCGGCTGCTCAGCCTGCACACGCGAGCATAGCCCCTCCCGCCAGCAGTCCGCCACCTGACCGCGCCACGGCGCGCGCCGAGATGCCGACCCAGGGCCGTCCGGTCGAGTCAGGCGTGACCCGCGTGCCCCGCGTGCCCCGCGTGACCGAGGACCCGCGTGCCCCGCGTGACCCGTGATCCGCGCTGCTACCGGAGCGTCGAGTCGCACCCGCGGCAGCGGCCGCCGATCGGGAGCGCCTGCGCTCCGTACTCCGGAGCCATATCCTCGCCACAGACCGGGCACGCCGCAAGCCTGTGAGTGATGAAACCCTCCCATACGCCGAGGATCTCGTCCTCAAGCGTCGGCTCACCACCCACAGGCTCGAACAGCGAAGGTGCCGCGGTCATCGTGGCCATCGCTTAGGCGAGGCTCCGCATGAGCCCGACGACCTTGCCGAGCACCCGCACATCGGTGCTGCGGATCGGCTCCATCGTCTCGTTCTCAGGCTGTAGCCGGACGTGGTCGGACTCCTGGTAGAAGCGCTTGACGGTCGCCTCTTCGCCGACGAGTGCCACGACGATCTCCCCGTCATGCGCGGTCTCCTGCGGCCGGACGACGACGATGTCGCCCTCCATGATTCCGACGTTCTTCATCGACTCGCCCCGCACGCGGAGCAGATACTCGCCGTCATCGCCACCGGCGTAGGACGGCGTCTGGATGAAGTCCTCGATGTTTTCCTCGGCGAGGATCGGCTGGCCGGCGGCGACGTTGCCGACGAGCGGGAGTCCGGGGTTCACGAACCCGCGCACGCTCGCCGCCGCGCGGTCGAGCAGCTCGATCGCGCGTGGCTTGGTCGGATCACGCCGTAGCAGCCCGATCTTCTCCAGGTTCGCCAGGTGCGCGTGCACCGTCGACGACGATGCGAGGCCCACGGCCTTGCCGATATCCCGGACAGTCGGCGGGTACCCATACTTGGCCGAGTACCGCTTGATGAAGTCGAAGATCTCCTGCTGTCGCTTAGTGAGATCCATGCGTCCCCTCCTTGCTGGCGGGCACTTGGAAATGCGTTAGGTCGAACATGTGTTCGTGAATCTAGCGCGGCCTGTGGACGGAAAACAAGCGACGCAGGGAAATCATCCTCGCGGACGGCTCACGGCGGTCGATGGCGGGCACCCTTCGGCACCGTTTCGGCCGCGGCTCGGGGCTATACTGCCCGCCTCCAGCGCCTGTGGCGGAATTGGTAGACGCGCAAGGTTGAGGGCCTTGTGGACCGTATGGTCCGTGGAAGTTCGAGTCTTCTCGGGCGCACTGGGAAAGCCCCGCACAGCGGAGCTTTTTCTGTGCCCAGCGACCCTCGCGAGCGACCAGGGTGCTGCTTGACGGCGACGGATGGCCGCGCTACCGCGGCATCAAACGTCGAGGCTCGCGTTTGAGGCCGCCGAAGACCGCGGCGATCGAGAACATCGAAACGGCCAACGAGTTGGCGCGGCGGCTCTCCACGCTCGGCTGAGAGATCGTCCTCGATGACTTCGGGGTCGGGGGTCGCCGACCTCCAGCTCGTCCGCCAGCTCGGGATCGACTACGCCCTGTGGGCCCAGGATTCCACCTCGGGCGCCCCCAAACGACATCATCGAGCGGCTAAGAACCCCGCTCCGGCATGCCCGTCCCGCGCTGGCCTGCGCCCGATCGTTCATGCTGATCTGTGAGCTCGGAGTGGTCGGGACTCGCCCCGTTGGCCTTTGCCTTGAGTAGTCCCGGTCAGTGCACGATTCGCGTTAAGGTCGCGAGCCGTTCACGCGGGCGCCTTGAAGCAGGCTACGGTGAAGGGGTGGCTGGCCCTGCGGCCGGGATCTCATCCCAAGCCCGACAGCCACCCGCAGCGCGAAAGCGCCGCTAGGAGCGGGGGCAACTGGCCGCGATTGCGCGGCCGGGGCACTTACTGCTGCGGGCGTTGTCGGCCGGCGCACGGTAACTCCGTCCACGATGGCTGGTCGCGCTGGCGATCGGCGGTTGCTGTGCGCGCGAATCCAATGCAGGAACGAGAGGGTTGAGAACGATGACAAGCATCAAGCGGGACGAGGTGGAGCGCAAGCGGCGCGAGCTCGGTCGCGATTGCGTCGGCCGGAGGTCGCCCGCGATCGCCGCCCGACGGCGGCTCAGTGCCGCCCGACTCGCTGCGAGCCGCAACAGCGCGAGCCCCTTTGCTCCACGAGACCCCCGCTTCGACTACCTCACGCATTCGCACGACTGACAGGAGTTCGACCGGCATCGGACGTCGATGGTGAAAGCGACGAGACGGCCGCGCAGGAGTGGGGCGGGCTTGCGTGACGCGCCGCGACGTTTGGGAGCTGAGCGCGCCCTTGCCATCCGGCCTACGAGCACGATTCAAGGAGACAGCAATGGCATACATCACGATCGAAACCCACACAGACGACGGCCTGGTCACGTTGCGCGAGCGCGTGGTGCCCAGCGATATGGAGAGCGAGTTCTATCGCGCGCATCTGGTCGAGCGGCTGCGCTGGGCCGTCGAGGACGCCCACGGCACTCCGTCCGCGGAATAGCTCATTCGTGGGCATGGCTAACGGGGGACCAGGGCGCTTGCGCTTATCGTCACAAGCGAGTAGGTTGGCGGTGGGGCGGTTGCTGACTGAGCCGACCGGACGTTGCTGCAGTTGACCCTGTGCCGTCGCTGCGCCTGCCGACGTGATCGACCTCCGCGCGCGCGTGGACCCGCCTGTCGGTGGATTTGCGGCCCGTTGTGGGCTTTGCCTACGCACTCACTTGAAGGTCCAACTGATATGGGGGATGGGTTGAGGGTAGGGTCAGGGTCGGTCTTCGTTGGTCGGGGCGTGGGTCTCGGTCGAGGGGGCGGCAGTCGTGTGGGGTGCGCGACGCGCGGTCAGACTGATATTCGCGGGTTGGGTACCGCAGGACCGGGTTTCGTCGTGAGAGCTCACTGTCTAGGAGCGAGCGTGACCGGCGAGCCGGCTGCTCATAGTTGGACCGTGAGTGCTCTCGCGCGTAGGGGGACACGGGTCTGCCGCCTCCTTGACCGAGATCGACGGGGTGGTTCACGAGGCGACTGGCTCCTCGTGGTTGGTGGTCACGATCGCCCAGCAGAATCCGGCGAGGTGCCGCGCGACGGCAACTGCGACGAGCGTGCGGCGCTTGCCTCGCTTGTGATCGAGGCGGCGCCAGAGTTGGTGCAGGCGTTGTTGGGTCTTCCAGGAAATCGCGACTGCGG
>CAWKKY010000016.1:0-58246 GCA_963850335.1 uncultured Solirubrobacterales bacterium
TCCGAGGTCGGTGTTGGAAGAGCCCGTTGGCGATGAAGTGGTCGTTCGGTCTCCGCCACGACGCACGCCGCCAGTGCGAGCCGTGTGCCAGCGTCCGGCTGGGCGCCAACGGTTACGGCTTGAGCTGTGCGCTCTGGGCTGGCCGTCGTCGAGCCAGGTCAGCGTTTCGCCGCTGAACGCCAGCTGGCGGAACGCGAGCGCTGTGAGTGTGTCCGGGATCGGCGCGGTGGCCAGGGTGGTCGGGCCGCCGCCGGTGTCGGCCTCGACCGTGTCGGTTGTCACCATGCCCTGCAGTAGTGCGATCAGGGTCGATGGCCCGAAACAGCTGCAGCCCGACGCCCCGGACGTCGACCACGAGCGGTTGGGTCGCGACGGCTGATATGACGCCTACCTGCCCGCCTGGCTTGCCGAGGATCTGTCACCCGGCCGGACAGGTGCTTTGCGTGCAGTAGACAAAGTAGGCGGGGCTCGACGCGCGCAGGCCGACCGACGCCTCGGCACGTCGCACGAGCCCGTTGGCCTGCTCAGGCGTGGCGCGCCCCTCCACGATCTCAGACCGGTGGGTGTGGGTACGATGGGTCGTGGGTGTTCGTGTTGGTTGATCGATGTGGGCGGCTCGGGGCGGTTCCTTTCGTGAGCATGAGCGGTGTGATGTCGTGTTGTGTTAGGAGCGGTCGGGTGGGCTGGGCAGCGCGAGGTCGTCACGCGGCCCGGAGCCGACCGGCCGGTGGCGCGCGAGGGGAATCGGTTGGCACCGGGCAATCTGCCGGTTGAGTTCAGTCGTTTTGTGGGGCGGGCCCGCGAGCTCTCGGAGATCAGGCGGCTGCTGGAGGTCGCGCATGCGATTACGGTGACCGGGCCGGGTGGGGTTGGCAAGAGCCGGCTTGCGTTGAGCGCGGCTCGTAAGCTCGGGCGGCATTTCCCGGATGGCGTGTGGATCGTCGAGTTGGACGAGCTGGACGGGCCGGATCGGCTGTCGTACGCGGTCGCCCGCTCGCTGGGGGTGCAGGAGCGACGCAACGACGCGATCGACGAGGCGTTGATGGACCACTTGCGCGAGCGGCGGCTGCTGCTTGTGCTCGATAACTGCGAGCACCTGTTGGACTCCTGCCGGCAACTGGTGGCCTCCGTGGTGTCCAGATGCGAGCGGGTGCGGATTCTGTGCACCAGCCGCCAGCGCCTCGATGTTGGCGGAGAAGCGGTCGTGGTCCTGTCGGGGCTCGAGGTTCCCGAGGATCGGAAGCGGCTCTCTGTGGCGATGCTCGGTGAGGTGGAGGCGCTCGGGCTGCTGGTCGACCGCGCCGTTGCCGTGGCCCCGGGTTTTGCTCTGAAGGACGAGAATTGCCAGGCGACGGCCGAGATCTGCCGTCGATTGGACGGTTTGCCGTTGGCGATCGAGTTGGCGGCCGTACGGCTGGCGTCGATGACGGCCGATGATCTGCGCGATCGCCTGGACGATCGGCTTCAGCTGCTGGCGAGTGCTCACTCGACGGGCTCCAGTCGCAGTCAGACGCTCCGCGCGACGGTCGACTGGAGCTATGAGCTCCTGACCGAAGATGAGCGGGTCTTGTGGCGTCGGTTGTGCGTGTTCGCGGGCAGTTTTGGCCTCGAGGCGGCGGAGGATGTTTGCTCGGGCGAGGGGCTTCAGCGAGAACGGATCGTTGATCTAGTTGGGAGCCTGGTCGCCAAGTCAATTCTGACGATGGGACACGGGAGTCGCCGGGGGCGCTACCGGCTGCTGGAGACGCTGAGGCTCTATGGCGCAGAGCGGCTGGCTGAAGCTGGTGAGGATCTCGAGTTGGCGCGCAGGCACGCCGCCTGGTATGCCCGGCTGGTGTCAGGCGGGGACCGTCCCTGGTGGGGGGCTGAGCAGCAGGGCCAGGGGTTCGAGACGCTCGACGCTGAATGGGCGAACGTCGAAGCGGCCCTTGATTTCTTTACCGAGTCGGCGTGCGATGCTGAGATGGGGCTTCAGATGGCAGCAGACCTGTGGCTCTACTGGCTGGTGCGAGGGCGCTATCGGGCCGGCAGCGGGCGTGTGGCGGCGTTTCTGGCGATGGTGCCGGCCTTCACTGCGACCCGCGTGATGGCGCTGTGGGCGTTTGCGTTCCTGTCGGAGGCGACCGGGGAATATGCCGCGGCGTTGTCGGCACTCGAGGAGGCACGAGGGGTGTGCGATCGGACTGGTGGGGATCGCGAGCTGGCGTACGCGTTGCACGGACTCGCGCTCGTTCATCTGCGCTTGGGGCACACCGAACTGGCGGGCGACCTGGCCGGTCAGTCACGCGAGCGGATGCTGCAAGTCGACGACCCAATGGGCCTCGCGATGACGGCGTACCTGCTCGCCACCGTGACCGCGAGCGCCGGCAAGTCAGCAGAAGCGCACCGTATCGCCAGCGAAGCGCTGAAGGCCTCAGAGATGGCGGGGGACAAGATGATCGGTGGGCTCTCCAACGGCCTGTTAGGGACGTTCGAGTGGGCACTGGGAGATTTTCAGGCCGCCGAAGCGAGCCACAAGGAGGCCACCCGGATCCACGACGCGATCGGTCATCGGTGGGGGATGCTCACGAGCCTGGAGGGCCTGGCCTGGGTGGCAGCGTCCAGCGGACGGCTGGAACGAGCGGCGATGCTGCTCGGCGCTGGCGCCGCGCTCTCCCAAGAGCACGGGATCGTCCTGTTTCCCTACGCGCAGGCCCACCACGACGCTTGCCACGCGACAGTCCGCGACGGCCTGGACGACGCCCGCTACCGCACTTGCTGGAAGGACGGTCACATGCTCGACCGCGAACAGCTCCTGGCGGCCGCGCTCGAGGACGCGCTCCAAGCCAACCCGCGTGCCCCGACAACGGCCGCCGCGCCCGACCGCGACGAGCTGAGCGCTCGCGAGCTGGAGGTGGCGCGGCTCGTCGCGAGCGGGCTCTCAAACCCGGCGATCGCAGCGGAGTTGTTCCTGTCGGTGGCGACGGTCAAGACGCACGTGTCGCACATCCTCGCAAAGCTTGGCCTGCGGTCTCGCGTGCAGCTCGCCGGCTGGCTCGCCGCCCACGACGTCAGTCTGAGCATCGCCGACGACGACTAGGGGTTTGGTCCCGGGATCATCCCCTACATCGGCCACTCGGCCGATGACACAGCCCTCGCCGTAGCCCAGTATCAGCCTGGTTCACAGAGTTGACCTCAGGCGGCGGGGGCATCGTGCAGACCCCGAAGGCAAGCGGCGTTCGCTCCAGCCAAACCGCGAAAGCGCAGCCGAGCCGCTGCGTTGAGCGGGCGACCAGCACCTGCTCCGCCGGCCCATCACCCCCATCGAAGGGAACGACATGCCCGTCAGATCGACAGCCGTTCGACCCGCCATGCAGCCGACCCTGCGCTGTGCCGTGAACCGTGGATGGTGCGCACGGATCGGTGTTCTGGCGCTGATCGTTGCGTTGCTGGCGGGATCGTCGGCATTTGGTGCGCACGAGGCCAAGGCTGCTTCGCCGTCCGGTGCGCGCACGGCGAGTGGTCCTCTTCCGGCGCCGGCGCGGGCCAGGGTTCGGCGGCTCGTCCGTCGGTTTCAGTCCACGAACCGCACGCCGGGTGTGATGGTCGGCATCTGGAGCCCGAGAGGGACGTTCGTCACCGCGACCGGCGTCGCGGATCTCACTACCGGGACGCGGCTGAACGCGAACATGCAGTTCAAGATCGCCAGCCAGACCAAGACGTTCACCTCGGACCTGATCCTGCAGCTGGTCGGTGAGCACCGGCTCTCGCTTGGTGATCACATCTCCAAATGGATCGCGGGGGTGCCCAACGGCGACCAGATCACGATCCGCGAGCTTCTGGATCACACCAGCGGGCTCGGGGACGGCTTCTCGCTGCCGGCCATCCAAGCGCACCTGGCCACCGGCTGCTCGGTCGGCTACCTGCTCAGGACCGAGGCGACGGCACCGCCGGTCGCGGCGCCCGGCACGACGTGGTCCTACAGCAACTATGGCTACAACCTGCTCGGGCGGGTGGTGGAGCTGGTCACCGGTCAAAGCCTCAGCACGGCGATCCGCGATCGGATCACCGTGCCGCTCGGCCTGCACCGAACCTACCTTCCCACCCGTGGCAACGGGCTGCGCCGGCCGTTCACGCACGGCTACGGGACCGGCGAGGTCGCCCCGACCCAGGCGCCCACCGCCGCCGACGACGCCACCGACCTGCCGGGGTCGTGCCTGTGGGCGCACGGCGCGATGGTCTCCACGCTGTCGGATATGCGCGTCTGGTCCCGTGCGCTGGCGACCGGCGCGCTGCTGAAGCCAGGGGTGTGGCGAGAGGCGAAGCGCGACGCGATCCGGTTCGTGTTCGCGCAGAACTACAACGGACCCGGACGCTGGAAGTACGGCCTCGGGTTCGTGCAGTCCGGTGGGTTCATCGGCGGAACCGGGAGTTTCGCGGGCTATGAATCGGTCGCGATGTACTCCCCCGCTCGCCGAACGACGATCGAGGTCGTATCCACCAAGCAGCCCAACGCGATCACCCCTCCGCCGATGTTCCAGGCGCTCGCGATGGCGGTCTTCGGCACCCACATCGGTTTCGGGCTGACCCCCGCCCAGGCGCTGAAACCAAACAGCTTTGATGCGCCCAGTCTGACCGGGCGCCTGTAAGCAGAAACCCGTTGACCGATGAGGAGAGCCTGATGACCAGGACCGCCCGTACCGACCCGATCCGCGTCGCCGCGGGAGATGGCCGCGCCGACGTGTGGTGGAAGCGCGGGCGGCTGACCGTGAAAGTCAGCGCCGCTGAGACCGGCGGCAACTTCTCCCAGTTTGAGATCACCGATCCGCGCGGCAGCGCGACCCCGACCCACATCCATCACGACGAGGATGAGACCTTCTACCTGCTCGAAGGCGACGTGAGCCTGTTCGTCGGCGGCGAGCGGATCGATCTGAGCGCCGGCGACTACGCGTTTGCCCCTCGGAACGTTCCGCACGCGTACGTCGTGACCTCTGCGCGGGCTCGGATCCTCACGACGCTCTGTCCGGGCGGCCTGGAAGAGGTGTTCGTCGCCGCCGGGCTGCCGGTCACCGGTAACCGTCAGCCCGACCACGAGGTGATGCCGCCGATCGACGAGATCGCCCGGCGGATGTCCAGCTACGGCTGCGAGGTCGTCGGCGCGCCGCCATCGCTCGCAGACCTCTAACCAAACCGATCCCGACCGACGACCTGGAGACATCCATGCCCTTCACCTCACAGCAACAGATCATCGTCGGAGAGCTCGCGGTTCGGTTCCTCGTCGAGGCAGCGGATTCAAACGGCACCGCCAGCGCGTTTGAGTGCTACGTCCCGGCAGGCGCCGGAATGCCTGCCCCCCATAGCCACGACGCCTTTGAGGAGACGATCTACGGGGTCCAAGGCCTTACCACGTGGACGATCGATAGCCAGAGGATCGAGATCGGCGCGGGTGAGGCACTCTGCGTGCCCCGCGGCGCGGTCCATGGCTTTGGAAATCACGGCACGGCCGACGCCACCTACCTCGCGATCGCCACCCCCGGCCTCCTCGGACCCGCGTACTTCCGTGAGATCGGCAAGGTGCTCGCTGCTTGCGCAGGCGGCCCACCGAACCACCCAGCCATCGCCGAGGTGATGCACCGCCACGGCCTGACGCCGGCGCCGCCAGCGCCCCACAGCTCGCAGCCATGACAGCTACCTGGTCACGAGCGGCGTCGCGCAATAGCTCTGAACTCCAGATCGATAGCTCTCGCTTCGGCACCACGTCGCTTACAAACCCGCGGTCCAACCACATCGCGAAGCTACGAGCCCGATACGACCCCACGATCTGAGCCAGTCGGTCACGTTTGAGCGGCTGGGCCCAGCGTGTGCTGCTCCCACGAACAGGCAGCGCTCTCAAGGGCTTCGACACGGCCTGTTAAGACTTCTCCTCTTGGCCGGATCCCCCAGCCGGGCGCGGACCTGCTTTCGCTCGTTGACGAGCATCTGCACGTCGAACTCAACGGCCTTGCTTACGCGGAAAGCGTGCACGACGCCGACCGCGTCTAACCCGACGCAGCGAGGCGCGACCGACAGACCATGAGGTCTAGCGGCTCGGGGCAGGCCCACTCATGACAGGTCGACCGCTTCGGGCACATAATCGGCCTGGGCACAGAACGCCGAATATGTGCCGCGCCACATTTTCGACAAGGAAAGTTCCGCATATCGGAACCTCGCTTGCGTTACTCGAACCCGCGAGCGGTTCTCGCAAGAAACCCGCCGCTATTCGGCGGCAACCTTGCGTGACCCAGACCGTGACCCGGACAGTGACACCCGTCCGGGTATCCGCCATTCGCCGTCCTGTCAGAAAAGTCTCACTCCGGCCATCCTGCGCGGCGTATGGTCGGAGCAGATTCGCGGGACGACCGCGGGGGCGCTGCACCTGGAGCCGGGTGCATGGCCGGAGACCGTCCAATTCCAAGGAGGCATACATGTCTGATGTCCTCGATGCTGCTGGAGTAACGCCGCGGAGCATTCGTCGCTACGGGTGGAAGCCGTCGCTTCCTGACCTGCGTGACCACGTTGCGGATGCCTCGGGCCTGAAGGTGCTTGACGAGGTCGATCCGCGCGCGGACCTTCCGGACGTGTTCGATCAGGGTCAGCTCGGGAGCTGCACCGCGAATGCGGTCGCCGCGGCCGTCGAGTACGACGCAAAGCTCGGCGGGTCCGATCCGGGCTTTCTCTCCCGCCTGTGGATCTATTACTACGAGCGCAAGATCGAGGGGGCGCCCGCCGATAAGGACACCGGCGCGTTCGGCCGGGACGGCCTCAAGGTGTGCAACACGGTCGGTGTGCCGCTGGAGAAGGACTGGCCCTACGACACGGCCAAGTTCTCAGACGAGCCGCCAGCCAGCCTCGCCGGCGAGGCCAAGCAGCACCGGATCTCGAACTATCGGTCGGTGCCGCGCAATCTCGACTCGATGAAGGCGGTGCTCTCCAACCGACAGACGATCCCCTTCGGCTTCACCGTGTACGAATCGTTCGAGTCGAAGCCAGTTGCCGACACGGGGATCGTCCCGATGCCGACTCGGGCTGAGAAGACCCTGGGTGGCCACGAGGTGCTGCTTGTCGGGTATCTCAAGGATCAGCCGAACTACGCGCTCGTGCGCAACTCGTGGGGCTCGGGCTGGGGCCTGAAGGGGTACTTCCTGATGCCCTGGGCCTACATTCTGGACGCGAACCTCGCGAGCGACTTCCGCACCATCCGCCGGCCGGCGGGGCAGTAACCGCTTCTGGCTCTCGGGGGCGTTTCTCCACCTCTGCCCGCGGGTAATTGTTAGCGATCACATCGCAGGGCGTCGAGTGCGCTACGAGCGCGCCGAGGTTCCGGAGTAGGAGAGAGGTGGGTCCATGAGGCAGTGGATGAAGGCTGCGGCAACGCGTCGGTCGGCTCGGGCAAGCATTGGCGCCGCTGCGATCGTGACGGCGGCGATCGCCGTGGCATCGCTGAGCTCGAGCAACTCGGTCGCGGAGAGAGCGTTCGCCGCCTCGAGCCCACGCCCCGGCTTGGCGCTCAATGTCGCGCTGACCGGAAGCGCGTCGGCTTCGACGGAACAGAGCAATAGCCCGGCCAGTAACGCGGTCGATGGCAGCGCATCCACGAGCTGGTGTTCCACCCAGTGGACGGGGACGTTGACAGTCGATCTCGGGCGGGTACGCAAGCTGACCGGTTTCGGTTTCACGCTCGGGACCATGGACACGAGCGCGTCAGTTTCGCTCGCCTACGCCACGACTCCCGGGAACTGGGAGCGGCCGCGCGTTACCCAGCAGATGTCGCCCGCGGCCGGTCAGCCGGTCTACCTGCCGGCGTCGGTGAGTGGGTTGAGCGCCCGATATGTCCAGCTCAGCGTCACCGACAACGACGGCACACCGCCGTGCGTCGGCGAGCTGCGCGCGTTTGCTGCCGTGCCCCGATCGGTGACCCCTTACCGCGGCGCCGATCTCTCGTTTGAGCCGCAGGAGCAGGCGGCCAAGGCGCGCTTCAGCGATAACGGCGTGCCGGGAACGCCGCTGCAGATCCTCAACCAGCATGGCCTCAACTACGTCCGCCTGCGGCTGTGGGTGAACCCACCGGCCGGCTATAGCGACCTCGCGCAGGACCTCGCGATGGCGAGACGAATCGCCCGGGCCGGCGACCGGCTCTACCTGGACATCCACTACTCGGATTTCTGGGCCGATCCGCAGCACCAGGACATCCCAGCCGGATGGCAGGGGCAGGATCTGGCGCAGCTGACGGGCACGGTGCGCAGCTACACCCAGCAGGTGATCCACGCGTTCGCAGCGCAGGGGACTCCCGTCGACATGGTGTCGATCGGCAATGAAATCCGCAACGGGATCCTGTGGCCGACCGGCGAGGTCAACTCAAGCGCCGGCGGCGGTTGGGACAACCTCGGAGCGCTCTTGCGGGCGGGAGTGCAGGGGGCGCGCGCCGGCAATCCGCCTCATCACCGGCAGCTCGTGATGATCCACTTCGATCAGGGCGGGGACAACGCCCAGAGCCGGGCTTTCTACGACCACGTCATCGCTGAACACGTGCCGTTCGACGTGATCGGGCTGTCGTACTACTCGTTCTTCCACGGCTCGCTCGAGGCGATGCGCCAGAACGTCGACGACCTCGCGACGCGGTACGGCAAGTCCATCGTGATCGCGGAATCACAGTACGCGTGGACGCTGGCCGGCGGAGACGACACTGGCAACTTCGTGTGGCAGGGCAGCCAACTCGAGCCTGGTTACCCCGCCACCCCGGGCGGTCAGCTGTCGTTCTACAACGACCTGCTCTCGATCCTCGCGCAGGTGCCAGGTCACCGCGCGCTCGGAATGTTCTACTGGGAGCCGGAGTGGATCCCGGGCGTGGGCTGGGAGCCGGGAGCGGGCACGCCGAACGACAACCTGACCCTGTTCTCGTTCAGCGGGCAGTCGTTGCCGTCCGTCGGACTGTTCCAGAGCCCGCTCGCGGTGTGCGCCCACTACGACCCGCGGGCGTTGCCGTGTCAGATCCCTGACGGCGCCACGAGTTCGCCCGGCGAGGGCACCAACGGATAACGAAGGTGAACACAGTCGATGGCGTGTTTGACACCCCGTCCGGCCGAGTGCTAGAACGATTTGAGAGAGTAGGGACAAGGAGAGGTGGGAGAAATGCGTCGTTGTCTGTGCGCGCTCGTCGCGCTGTTCGTGTCCGTCACCGCCGGAGCGACAGCTGCCGAGGCTGCTGGTACCGCGCCCGGAGCGCCGGGCGCCCAGAGCTACTTCGACCTGGCGCGCAAGGACTGCGTCGGGACGGCGCGCAACGACACCTCCAAGGTGTGGTTCACGGTCGCCGGTGGCGTGCTCTCGGACGTCTATTGGCCGAACGTCGACGCCACCAATGTCCACACGCTGCAGTACGTCGTCACCGACGGGAGCAGCTTCACCGATCTGCAGACGCGCGACATGACGTACACGAGCACGGCCTCCCCGAGCGGGATGGCGTGCACGGTCACGGCGCGCAGCGCGACCCACGGCTACCGGATCACGACGAAGTACATCGCCGACCCGTCGCGCGACGCCGTCCTGATGAAGGTCCGCTTCGATGGACCGCGCGGTGACCACGTGTTCGTCCGCCTTGATCCCCTCGCCGGCGGCACGGGCGGTGGCGGCACGCAGAACTCGGGCGGTAATACCGCCGAGCTCGTCGACGACCACGGCAACAGCATCCCGGTCGCGTCGAACACGAACACGACAACCCAGGCGTCGAACCGGGACTACGCGGTCCCGACGTTCGAGGCTCTCCAATCCTCCTCCGGCTTCTCCGCCGCGAGCGTCGGCTACGCCGGTACCGCGAGCGACGGCCAGTCGATGCTCGACTCCGATCACGCGCTCTCGACGACCTACACCGACGCCCCGAACGGGCACGTCGCGCTCACCGCCGGACTCAACCTCCCGCGCCGCGGACACCTCACGCTTGTGCTCGGCTTCGGGACGACCCAGTCGACGGCGATCCGGACCGCGAGCCGGGCGGCAAACGGGCGGTTCAGCCGTGCGCGGAACACGTACGAGCGCCAGTGGCGCCGCTACGACGAAAGCCTCACCCGGCCGGGCCGCGAGCTGAGCTGGGCCGCGCGGGAGCAGTACTACCGCTCGGTCAACGTCGTCAAGGCGAGCGAGGACAAGACCTTCCCGGGCGCGATTGCCGCCGGGCTCGCGTCGCCATGGGGGCAGTCAGTCCCGGCCGGCAACGCCACCAACGGCAAGCCGACGTACTTCGGCTCCTACCGCGAGGTCTTCGCACGCGACCTCTACGAGGCGTTTGCGGGCCTGCTCGTCGCGGGCGACGTCCGGACGGCGCGGGACGCGACGCGATTCCTGCTCTTGCACCAGCAGCAGCCCGACGGCTCGATGCCGCGCAACTCGCTGCTCAACGGCAAGGTCGCGCCGGACACCGGCGGCCTCCAGTTGGACGAGACCTCGTATCCGATTCTCATGGCCTGGCAGTCCGGGCTCGCCGGCGACGGCAGCCTGTACCGCAACCACATCGTCCCCGCCGCCGATTTCCTCGTTGCGAACGGGCCGAGTGACGGCGCCGAGCGCTGGGAGGAGCAGGGCGGCTATTCGCCTTCGACGATCGCCGCCGAGATCGCCGGATTGACCGCTGCGTCCGCGATCGCTACCACGAACCACGACGCTGCTCACGCTCGGCTCTACCAGGCGACCGCAGATCAATTCGCCCGCAAGATCAAGGACTGGACGGTCACGACGAGCGGGACGTACGCGCCGCGGTACTTCATCCGCATCTCAAAAACCGGCGATCCCAACGCCGCGATCAGTTACGGCCTCGGCAACGGCAGCATCACGGCGGACCAGCGCCAGATCGTCGACCAGGGCTTCCTCGAGCTCGTCCGGCTCGGCGTTCTGCCGGCCTCCGACCCGGACGTGACGGCGTCTTTGCGCGTCATTGACAACGTGATCCGGCGCACGACTCCGACCGGCCCCGGTCTGTACCGCTACGGCACGGATGCCGGCGGCTCCGAGGACGGCTACGGCGATTGCTACGAGCCGGATCCGACGACCTGCACGCCGACCGGCGCGCCCTGGCCGCCGACCGACCAGGGCTCGGGGCACCTGTGGCCGGTGCTCGGAGGCGAACGCGGCGAGTACAACGTCGCGGCGAGCAACCGCGCCGGCGCCACCCAGTTCCTGAACGCGATGGCGGGGATGACGTCCGGCGGCTATCTCGAGCCAGAGCAGGCCTGGGAGGACCCGGCGGTGGCACCGTCACCGTTCGGCACCGACCCGGCGACGGCGTCGATCGGATTCAGCCCCGGACATCCGGCCGGTTCGGCGAGCCCGCTCACCTGGGCCCAGTCCCAGTACGCACGGCTGGCGCTCGCGATTGGCGCCAGGCGTGACCTTGAGACGCCGCAGGTCGTCAAGGACCGCTACGTCACCCACGGCATGCCGGGGACGCTGCCGATCACGATCGGCTCGCCGGCTGATGGGTCCAACGTGTCCGGCTCAACCGTCAGTGTCAGTGGCACGACGACCGCGGGTGCCCACGTCGACGTCGAGGCCGCACCGCCGACCGGCGGCGCGGTCCCGATCGGATCGGCGAACGCCGACGGCAATGGCAACTGGTCGCTCTCGCTGCCGGTCAGCTTCGGGACGACGAAGCTCACCGCCACCGCGACGAAGTCGGGCAGCACCGGCTACGCGCAGGTGTCCGTCATCAACGTGACGCTGCCGGGCACGAGCGCGCTGAACGTCACCGACCCGACCGGCGACGACAACGGACCCGGGACATACCAATATCCGAACAGCGGTGACTTCCAGCCGGGCGCGTTTGACATCACCGGCTTCCAGGTCACGCAGACGGCAACCGACGTCTACATCCAGACGAAGATCAAGAACCTGGCGCCGACGTTCTCGAACTCGTTCGGCGCGCAGCTGCTCGATGTCTACGTCCGCAACCCGGCCGCGAGCGCGTTCTCGAGCACGGCGGCGTTCCCGCAGCGCAACTACACGATCGCTTCGGGCGATGCCTGGAGTCAGCGCATCGAGGTCCAGGGCTTCGCCTCGCCCGTGTGGGTGGACGCGAACGGCAACCCGGTGGGATCGCTCCAGTTCGTCGTCGACGACCCGAGCGGGACGGCGACGCTGATCCTGCCCAAGGCGGCGTTCGGGACGGTTGGCTCAGGCTGGACGTTCACCGTCACGCTCACGGGACAGGACGGGTTCAGCGGCGATCAGGCGCGCTCGTTTGCGCCCACGCCGCAGCCGTTCCAGTTCGGCGTCTGCGCGGCGGGCGGGACGAGCCCGATCTGCTCGGTTGACCCGAACACGGTCCCGAAGGTGATCGACACGATCCCGCCGAGCGGCACCTCGCAGGCGACCGAGCTCGACCCGACCGCCGGCCCAGTCGTGGTTCACGGAGTCGGCGTCCCGTAAAACATCAGCGCGGCATGGCGGCGCCAACTACGATGCCGCCATGTCGTCCGACACCCACGAGGTCCTGATCGTCGGCGCCGGCTTCTCCGGCATCGGGATGGCGGCGCGGCTCAAGGAGGCGGGCATCGATGATTTCCTGCTGGTCGACGACGCCGACGGGTTCGGAGGAACGTGGTACTGGAACCGGTATCCCGGGATCGCGGTCGATATCCCATCGTTCAGCTACCAGTACTCGTTCGCCAAGCGGACGAGCTGGACGCGGGTGTACGCCCCGGGCGAGGAGCTGCGTGACTACGCGGAGACGACCGCGCGCCGCTACGGGCTGCAGGACAAGGCGCGGTTTCAGACGCTGATCACGAAGGCGACGTTCGACGAGGCGCGTCACGTCTGGGAGATCGAGACCGGTGACGGGGCGCAGACAACGGCGCGGCACATGATCGACGCCTCCGGTGTCCTCACTCGGCCAAAGCGCCCGGACATCGACGGGCTCGACGATTTCACGGGCGTGACCGTGCACACTGCGCGCTGGGATCCGACCGTCGAGCTCGCCGGCAAGCGGGTCGCGATCATCGGCACCGGCGCCTCGGCGGTGCAGGTCATCCCGTCGATCGCGCCCGCGGTCGAGCACCTCACCGTGTTCCAGCGCACGCCCGTCTGGTGCCTACCGAAGCTCGACGGCCCCATCCCGACGAACGTGCGGAACGTGCTGGGTCGCGTTCCCGGCGCGGCGTCCACGGCACGGCTCGCGAGCCAGACGTTCGTCGAGCTGGCGTTCCCGTTCGCGGCGCATTACTACGCCAGGGTCCCGCTCGCGACCGCGTTCGAGCATCAGGCGCGCGCGTACCTCAAGGCCGAGGTTCCGGACCCAGAGCTCCGCGACAAGCTGACGCCGCGCTACGGGCTCGGGTGCAAACGGCCGACCTTCCACAACGAATACCTCGCGACGTTCAATCGTCCGAACGTGCTGCTCGAGACCGACCCGATCGAGCGGATCACGCCGACTGGGATCCGCACGCAGAGCGGGACCGAGCACGACGTCGATGTCCTCATCCTCGCGACCGGCTTCAAGGTGTTCGACTCCGGCAACTTCCCCAAGTACCCGGTGACCGGACGCGACGGGGTCGACCTCGAACAGTGGTGGGCCGAGAATCGCTACC
Organism: uncultured Solirubrobacterales bacterium; assembly: GCA_963850335.1. GTDB lineage: Bacteria > Actinomycetota > Thermoleophilia > Solirubrobacterales > Solirubrobacteraceae > Palsa-465. Next base: position 13,590 of record CAWKKY010000016.1, read on the forward strand.
AGGCCTACGAGGGTGTGAGCGTCCCCGGGTTCCCGAACTACTTCCTCATGTTCGGGCCCTACGGCTACAACGGCGCGTCGTACTTCAACCTCGTCGAGACCCAGTCGCGGCACATCACCCGTGCCCTCGGCCACGCGCGCTCGCGCGGAGCGACGATGATCGAGGTGACGCGGGAGGCGAACGACCGGTACTTCGCAGAGATGCTCCGCAAGCGGGGCCGCCAGATCTTCTGGCAGGCAAGCTGCGCCCAGGCGAACAGCTATTACTTCGACCCGCACGGCGATGTGCCGATCCGGCCCGTGACGACGATCGAGACGATGTGGCGCGCCCGGCGGTTCCCGCTGAGCGACTACCGCCTCGAGAGGGCACCGGCCGCGTCGCCCGCTCCGGCGCTCGCCTCCTCGGCGATCTGACCGCTCGTCACGTCGTCGCGCTGTGGGCCACCGGGATACCGGTCTCCCACGGCAAGACCTTTCCGAACTGGACGAGCTCGCCGTAGAACGCGGAGTCGAACGTCGGGGCGAGAGCGAGCTTCACCGGCCACCTTGCCGCCTCCGCCGGAGTCTGGGCGCTGCTCATGTCCTCAAACCACGGCCGGGAGGCGTCGGTGTCAATCAGGCCGGGGCAGAGGGCCATGATCAGTCGGTTCGAGGCGAGGTCGCCGGCACGCCGTTCACGGGCGAGCGCGCGAATGGCAGCGACCTGGCCAACCTTCGACGGGATGTTCAGCCACGCGCCGAAGCCGTCTGCCTTGGCGTGACCGGACAGGACCGACTCACGCCACTGCGCGATCAGCTCGTCAACGGCATCGAGGTCCTGCTCGGCGGCGCTGGCGAAGCGGTTGGCCCCGCGCTCGTCGGGGAGTTTGTCGAGCGTTCCGAGTCCGCTCGCGACGATGATCAGCCGCCCGCCCGGGCGCAGCCGCGGCGCGAACTCCCGCAGCACCCGGGTTGTCGCGAGGTTGCTCGTCTCGGCCACGGCGTCGACCTCGTCGGCGGGGTCGGAATCCGGGCTCATCCGAGCCGTCGCGTTCGAGAAGACGATGTCGACCTCGCCGAGTTCGGCGGCGAGCGCGGCGATCGCCTCGCCGTCGCGGACGTCGAGCACCCGACCGTCGACCTGAGCGACGGCGCCGCCTTCGGACACCGCCCTCACGGCAGCGGCAACTCGCTCAGGATCCCGGCCCGTGAGGAGCACGCGATCGGACGACGACAGACCAGCGGCGAGACCTTCGACGAGCGCGCGGCCAAGACCCTGGTTGGCGCCCGTGACAATTACGGTTCGTGAAGTAGTCATGGGTTTACCGTAGCTCGCTTAAGGCATGTGGTAAACGAGAATGACGCACGGCTACCATGCTTAAAGCGCATGGAAAAACCCGACTTCTCACCGATCGGATTGCGGATTCTCCGGGATGTGGCCCAGGCAGGATCGTTCTCGGCGGCTGCGGAGGCGCTCGGATACACGCAGTCGGCGGTCTCGCGGCAGGTCGCCTCGCTCGAGGCGGCTGCGGGCCGGCGGCTGTTCGACCGCAGCCGGACCGGGGTGACGCTGACGCCCGCCGGCGCGCGGCTCCTCACGACCGCCGTCCGCGTCCTCGACGAGCTCGACGCCGCCCGGCGAGAGCTCAGTGGGGAATCAGAGGCCGTCGGTCGCCCGGTGCGACTGGGCGCGTTCGCCACCGCGGCAGCGGGGCTCGTGCCGCAGGCACTCGTCACCCTCCCGCGGGAGCTCAAGGTGACCCTCCGTGAGGCGACCACTCCCGCTCTCACCCGAGCGCTTCGCGCCGGAACGCTCGACCTCGCGATCATCGCCCGCCAGCCGCCGTTCCGCCCACCGGACACGGAGTCACCGCCGCTTGAGCTGACGCCGCTTTCCGAGCGCGAACTCGTCATCGGCGTGCCCGCCGACCACCCGCTCGCCAAGGCGCGGGCGGTTGAACCCCATCAGCTCGAAGGCCAGATCTGGGTGGCGAGCCGTTCAGATGCCGGCGAGTCCCTGCTCGGTGTGTGGCCCGGGCTCCGTGAACGGCCAGACGTCCGCTACGTCGTCCGCGATTGGCTGGCGAAGCTCCAGATCGTTGCCGCCGGCCTGGCGATCACGACGATCGCTCCGGTCGCGCGGGGCGTGATCCCACCCGGAGTCACGCTCGTCGCCGTCCGCGGCGAGCCGCAGGAGGTGCGCCGGCTCGTGCTCGCCCGTCGCCCCGGCCCCCGGGGCCCCGCCGTCGCGCGCGTCGCCGACGCTCTGCTCGGCGCCGCTGCGTCGCTGAGCGGCGAACCAAACGCGTAGCGCAGCGTGCTTCACTCGGCGCGTGGTCCGCGAGATCCTGCCACCAGAGACCGCGCTCGCGTTTGCGGCGATGCGCGCGCTGCGTCCGCATTTCGACGATGAGGGCGTGTGGGTCCGGCGGGTCGATGAGCTCCAGCGTCCCGACGGGTATCGGCTGGTCGGGGCGTTCGAGGACGGCGAGCCGATCGCGGCCGCGGTCGCCGGTTTCCGGGTTGGACACAACCTCGCGTGGGGGCGGTTCCTCTACGTTGATGACCTCTCGACGCTCCCGGAGCGGCGCCGGCGCGGGCACGGGCGCGAGGTGATGCAGTGGCTTGAGGACGAGGCGCGGCGCCTCGACTGCGACGAGCTTCATCTCGATTCTGGCGTCGGGCCGGAGCGCGCACATGCGCATCGGCTGTACTTCGATTCTGGGATGCGGATCGCGTCGTACCACTTCACGCGCCAGTTGACGTGATCTACGCCGTCCCGGGCCGGTACCGAGGCGTGCCGGCGCCGAACAGGTCTCGCCATGCCGCGCGACCTCGGATAGAGTGCCGCCCGCAAATCAGGCAGCTGATTGGGGACCGGTTCGAATGACTGCTCGTAGGGTCGTCGCGGGAGCGGCGATTGGCGTGATAACGGCATTGCTCGGCGCCGTGCCAGCGGCAGCGGAGACCCCGACCGGTTCGTGGGCGGCGGTGGCGCCGACGGTGTTTGGCTCGGTGTCGCCGAGCGCGGCCACGCTGCCGGACGGCAGGGTCGTGCTCGCCGGCGGCGCGGCAACCACGTCCGACATCCATCAGTTCTCGGACGTCTATGACCCGGCCTCCGATTCGTGGTCAACGGCCGCGTTGACGCAGGAGAGCCGCGTGACCGCGACTGCGGTAGCGCTGAAGAACGGGAAGGTCCTCGTCGTCGGCGGCGAGAACGCGTTCAACGCCGCAGGCGCGCTCGACACGGCGGAGATCTACGACCCGGCGACGAACGCGTGGGCGGCCGTGCCGGGCGTGATGCAGTCGGCGCGAGCCCACAACCCAGTCGCCATCGTGTTGACATCCGGCAAGGTGCTGATCGCCGGCGGCAGCGACACCACGGGGCACCCGGTCAGCACAGCGGATCTCTACGACCCTGCGACAAATGCATTCGTCACGGTGGGCAGGCCACCCGACATGGGCACCGCGCGGCAAGGTGCTGCGGCAGCACTGCTCACCAGTGGCAAAGTGCTCGTTGCCGGTGGGACGGGCGGGACCGGAAGCACGATGCTCAGTAGCGCCGAGGTCTACGACCCGGTCGCCAATACCTGGACGGCCGTCTCGAACACGATGACCGATCCTCGTGGCGATGGTCCAGGCGCGGCCACGCTGCGCGACGGGCGCGTGCTCGTCATGGGGGGCACGACGACCCGTACCCCGTTCGCCGTCTCGAGCGTCACCGCGGACCTCTACAACCCGGCGACGAACGCGTTTTCCGCGGCGGGAAGCATGCGCGAGAGCCGCACATCGTTCGCGTACGCCCCGCTCGCCGATGGGCGCGTGCTCGTGGCCGGTGGCCTCGTGGCGTCAGTCGATGGCAGTAAGACTATGACGACCGACGCCGAGGTCTACGACCCCGGGAGCAATACGTGGGTGACCGCGGGCGCGCTTCCCGTCGCCGTCGGCGCGGCGGCCACCGCGGTGCTTCCGAGCGGGCAGGTCCTCGTGATGGGCGGCGCGCCGGACCCGAACAGCAACGCGCAGGTGCGCCAGGCGGCGATGTACACGCCGTACACGGCTCCATCGAAGCCGCTCGCCGTCTCGGCCGCCGCGTCGACGAACTCGGCGCTCGTCACGTTTGCGCCGCCGGCATCAAACGGCGGTCTGCAGATCCAGAGGTACACGGTCATCGCGTCAAGCGGCCAGCGCGTGAGCACGTCGGACGCCCGCACCGCCGTCACGGTGACCGGTCTCACCGCCGGTCGCCCGGTGACGTTCACGGTCGTCGCGGTCAACGCGGTCGGCGTGGGCGCCACCTCGGAGCCCTCAAACCCGGTCACGCCGACGGCCCCGCCGCGACCGCCCGACCCGGCACCGAAGGTGACGCTCGGCCAGCTGAAGACACAGGTCAAGCTGTCTGCATTCCTCAAGGGCGTGCGCTTCACGGTCACCCCGAGCCGGACTGCGGCGCTCCAGGTGTCGCTTATCGGCGCGGTCAACCGGGCGACGATCGCACGCGCGTACTCGCTCACGCTGGCGAGCACCCGGCTTGGCCCCAGCGCCCGTCAGCGGACGGTCACGCTGAAGCCGTCCAAGGCGCTCGTCGGCCGGCCGCGATCCGCCACGGTCCAGCTGGTGATCGTCGCCACGGGGGCCGGCGGAGCCCGCTCGACAACGACGAGGAGGATCCATGTCAGCCGCTAGGGCAATGCGACGCGCCGTCTACATGACCGGCGCGGTCGTCGCCTGCGCCCTAGGGTTCGTTTCGGCTGCGGCTGCGGCTGCGGCGACGCCGAACAGCTGGCGACCGGCCGCGCCGATGGGAACCGCTCGGCTCTTCAACGTCGGTGTCCCGCTGCCCGGCGACAAGCTGCTCGTCACGGGTGGGATGGATCCCCTCGCCAACGCGTTGAAGTCCACGGAGATCTACGCCCCGGCCGCGGACAGTTGGACAGGCGCCCATGACATGGGAACGGCCCGAGTCAGCGCAGCCGCCGTCGCCCTGCTGAGTGGCAAGGTGCTCGTCGTTGGTGGCAGCACCTCCTCCTCTCCGACGAACGCGCTGAGCAGCGGTGAGGTGTACGACCCTGCGCTGAACACATGGACCAACGTGCTGGGCGCGATGAGCTCGACCCGCACGAACGCAACAGCCACGTTGCTCACGAACGGCCAGGTCCTCATCGCCGGAGGCACGGACGCGACCGATCATCCGGTTGCCACATCCGATCTCTACGACCCGGTTCACAACACGTTCTCACCGACGACGGGGCCAATGGGAACGCCGCGCGCCCTCGCCGCGGCCACATTGCTCGCCGGCGGCAAGGTGCTCGTTGCGGGCGGTCAGACGACCGCGACCGACCTGACGCCGTCGGCTGAGACCTATGACCCGGGCACGGGCACCTGGACAGCGGTCGTGAACACGATGAGCGATCCGCGGGCGTACGCCAGTGCGATCGCGCTCCCCGACGGCAAGGTTCTCATCGGCGGAGGAGAGTCGGCGCGCGGCACGGCGACGACTGCGTCAACCGATTTCTATGATCCGGCGACGAACCGCTTCTCGCCTGGACCGGCGATGAACGTGCCGCGGGCCGGGTTCGGGCTGACGAGCCTGCCGGGCGGTCAGGCACTCGTTCTCGGCGGCTTCTTCATCACCGGCGGCAACGACAACGTTGACCCGAAGGCCCAGTTCTACAACCCATCGACGAACGCATGGGCGTCGCTCGCGCCGATGCCCCTGGCAAAGACGCTCGGCACCGCGACCCGATTGACGAACGGCGACATCCTCTGGGCGGGCGGGTCAAACGACGTCGGTGAGACCGGTGTCAAAGACACCGAGCTGTACACCCCGCCGGCGCTCCCCGACGCCCCGACGTCTGTCTCCGCGACGCCCGGCAACGGATCGGCGACGGTCGCGTTCGCAGCGCCCGCGAGCGATGGCGGTCTGCCGGTGCTCCACTACACGGTGAAGGCCTCGACTGGGCAGTTGGCGACGACGCCCGACGCGCGCACGTTCGCGACGGTGTCAGGGCTGACCAACGGTAAGCCGGTCACGTTCACGGTTACGGCCACCACTGCGCTCGGCTCGGGTGGCGCGTCGGGAGCGTCCGCTCAGGTGATTCCGACGGCTCCCGCGACGCCGATCCCCGCGCCGAGGCTGAGGCTCACCGGCGTGAAGACGCAGTTGAAGCTCGCGGCCTTCCTGAAGGGCGTCACGTTCACGGCAGCGCCCGACCGCACGGCGTCGCTGCAGGTGTCGCTGCTCGGCAGCGTCAACCGGGCGACGATCGCGCGCGCCTACCCGCTCGTGCTCGCGACGAAGACGTTCGGTCCGAGCGCCAAGAAGCGCACGCTCACGATCGTGCCCTCGAGTCGGCTTGTTGGCAAGCCGCGGAAGGCAGCCGTGCTGTTGATGGTCATCGCGACCGGATCGACCGGACGTCAGACGACGATCACCAAGCAGATCACCTTGGCGCGCTAGCCCATCCGCGCCGATGCGCCCGCCTGCCGGGTGTATCGTGCCTGTCGGAAGGAGATGGCCCACTGGCCCACCGCTCGGAGCACGACTCGTCGGAGCCGCTCGAGCCTCAGATTGCTGAGCTCGCGAGTGCGTACGCGGACGCGCTGCTCGCCGGTGATGAGGCTGCGGCGGAGGTGGTGATCGGTGAGGCGATGGACGCCGGGCTCAGCTCGGCGAACATCGACGAGTGGCTGATCGCTCCCGCGATGTGGCGGATCGGCGAGCTGTGGGAGCGGGGCGAGCTGTCCGCCGCGGAGGAACACCTCGCGACCGAGATCACAGTGCGCGTGCTCGCACTCCAGCGCGAGGCGCAGCGGGTGGCCCAGGCGCGCCCGAAGCACCGGGTGATGCTCGCGACACCGCCCGGAGAGCAGCACCTCGTCGCTCTGCGGATGGTCGCCAACCTGCTCCGCGGCGTGGGCTACGAGGTGCTGATGCTCGGTGCCGATGTGCCGGCCTTGTCACTCGGGCTGGCCGCCCGGCGCCACGCCATCGATGTCATCTGTCTGAGCTGGACGCTGCCCGGACACACGAGCGAGATCGTGGGCGTGATCGACGAGATCCGCGAGCACTATCCCGCGGCCCGGTTCGTCATCGGCGGGCGCGGGCTCACGCCGGAGTCGCATCTGCGCCATGAGGTGCGTGTCTGTGCGCGCGTCTCCGAGGCGGTCGAGGCGGTCGACGCGCTGCTCCAGCGCGCGTCGCTCAACTAGTCACTGTTTCTCCAGCGTCGCGACGGTGACGTGGGGCCAGTGGATCTGATTGAAGTCGAGCATCACGAGCTGCGTGTACTGGAGCTGGTGCTTGTCCGGCTGGCCTCCCGTCCCGGCGATCGTCTGAATCCAGAACGTGGCGTCGACCTGGACCGCGTTGGCGTTGCCGCCCGCCGGATTGTTGCTCGTCGCCAAGAACGCGGTGTTGGCGAGGCCACCTCCACCCTGGATCGGGTTGTGGGTCGTCGAGACGTGGAGGAACGTCCGGCTCTTCATCTGGGTTCCCTGGAGTGATGCCGTCAGCGCCTGCTGAAGGACGCTGTTGGGGTTCGTGACCATGTCCTGCGTGACGCCGGGCGCCGTAAAGCGGAACGGGGTCGGGATCGAGAGCTCGAGCTCGGGGAAGAAGCCCGCCGCCGACGGGAGATCGGGGAGCGGGGGTTGCCCGAAGAACTGCGGAAAGATGTTGTTGTTCGGGATGTGCGGCGGGCCTCCCTGGAGGACCTGGGCGTTGCCCTGCGCCAGGATCACGGTGCCGTGGGGGATTGAGGCCATCCGCACGACGGTTGGAGGCACATTCGGATCGGTCGTGCTCGGCACGGTCGCCCAGATGCCGGGCTCGATGTGCAGGCCGGCGCCGGTGCTCGCCTCGGCGATCTGCTGCAGGTAGGTGAGGCCGAACATGTTGATGTCAACGTTGGCGAGGCCACGGTTGGGGATCGCGCCGTTGATCTTGGTGAAGACGAGCGTCTCGTTCGTCCGATTGAGCTCCAGGAAGCGGTCCTGTGGACTGGCGGGATGGTGCGGTCGCCAGATCGCGTTGAAACCCTGGCCCTTCCAGGTGCCCTCGAGGGCGGCGAGGGCGCCGAGCGGATCGGCCTGCTGGGCGGTGACGTCAGCGACGACATCCGCGGCAGCGTGGGCCTGCGCGGCCTCGGCTCCCGCCTCGGGGCCGGCGAAACTCTCTATGCCGGCGAACGCAAAGCCGGGATCGGTCGAGATGTCAGGTGACATGGTGACTCCTTGCGGACAGATGGATGTGGTGCCGACCCGAAGAATTCATGGTCATCGATCCCCTTCACCTCGTGTGTCGCGCAGACGGGTTAAGTCGTCAGGCGCTGGTGGTGCCGGGCCGCCCTCGGACCCGCACTGCGAGCCTACGCCGCGTTTTCACGGGGGTGTGTGAAATTTCTCCCACCCCGGAAGAGACCGTCACGCACAACCAGTAGAGCTAGTGAGTGATAGACCGAGATGGTGAACATCGGTCGGGTCCCTCGGTGCCTGCCCGTTAGGACCGAGGGCTCTCAACCTTTCGCGTCACGTCGCGTGAACCTGGCGGTTTGCCGGTGCCGCGGTCGCCGGCGTGCGGCGCCGACCGGGCGGCCATGTCGTAGATGACCTCGGTGTGGGCGATCCGGTCATGCCAGGCGCGGCGCTGGGGATCGCGGAGGATTGCAAAGAAGCCGAGACCGGCCGGCAGCAGGCTGAGCAACACGCCGAGCACCCGTCGGGTGGAACGTTTCAGTCCCAGCTCGGACGAGCCGTCGTGGACGATCCGGATCGAGAGGAAGCGCATCCCGGGGGTCTGCCCGGCGAGTGACCAGAACGTCGCGAACACGGCCCCGCCCACGAGGAAGCCGAGAACGATCAGGACCGCTATCGCTGCAGTTGATGGCGTCTGGCCGAAGATGTTGCCGACCACCGACCCGATCACACCCGAGATGATCGAGTAGGCGCCGAACAGCAGCCCGAGGTCGACCGCGCCGGCGACGACGCGGGTCGCCAGGCCCGCCTGATCGGTCTCCGAGTCGGCGTTGTTGCGGCGGACGACGCGCTCGAGCCTGTCGTCGAGATCTTCGGTGATCTTCGTCAGGCGAATTCCGATGTCGGTGACCAGGCCTGCCCCCTGGGCGGTGATCGCGGCACGGACCTCCGGCGCCTTGGCGACCCGCTCGACGAGCTTCTGGGCCTGCTCTGACTCGAGCACCTGTGACCACACCTGGTCCGCCGCCTCCGATTCGAGCACCCGTCGGACGACGGCGGCGACCTCGTCGCTGCCCTGGTTGAAGTCGGCCGCGTGTTCCTCGACGGCGCGCTCGATCGCCCGGATCACCGCCGGGCTGCGCAGCGCCCGGACGAGCGCCTCCTCGACCGCCTCGTTGAGGGCGTGGTCGACGCCGGTGACCTTCGCGACCCGCTCGGCGCTGCGCGCGCCGACGTGCAGGAGCCGGGACGCCCGCGGCCGGTCGCCGTCGGACCGCGCCGGTTGATAGCCGCGGCTGTTGTCGATCGGGCCCTGTGTCTCATCCGCCACACCGTGCATTGAACCGCTCTGGCCGCATGCGCCGCAACACGGGGCCTCGCGATATAGTCCCCGCCGACCGGGGCGGGTCAACGAAAACTAGGGAGGGGTAGGGGATGTTTACGCAGCGCTTGCGGGGACGCGTACGCGCGTGGGCGATCGCGCTCACGACCGTCGCGGGACTCGGACTGACGGCGCCCGTCGCCGAGGCATCGTTCTCGTCAACGACCATGTCGACGGGCGGGGTCAACCCATTTGCGGTCGTGAGCGCGGACTTCAACGGCGACGGCCGGCCCGACGTGGCGGATGTCAGCGACGCGAGCGGGAAACTTTCGGTCTCACTCAACACGACGCTGCCGGGCAGCGTGGCACCAACTTTTGCGAGCGCCCGGCAGTTCAACAGCGGCGCCGCCTCCGGATTGTCGCTGGCGGTGGGTGACTTCAATCTCGACGGTCAACCGGACGTCGTCGCCGTCGGCATTTCGGCGGATCCCAGTTTCTTCCTCAGTGCGACTGTGCCGGGCGCCGCCACGCCACAGTTCGCTCCGAGCACATCGCCGATCAGCGTGACCGGGCCGGTTGCGGTCGCCGTCGGTGACCTCAACGGCGATGGCGAGCCCGACGTTGCGATCGCCAACGGCTCGGGTGTCTCGGTGTACCTCAATGAGACGACCCCTGGGACGAGCACGCTCAGCTTTGGAGCGGCGAATTCCGTGGCCCTGAGCGGAAATGTGGGCGGCCTGGCGATCGCGGACCTCAACAACGACGGCGTTCCTGACATCGCCGAATCCCACGGCAACTCCGTGTCCGTGATCCCGAACCTGACGGCGGCTGGCGACACGACCATGACCTTCGGGACGCCGACGACGCTGACGCCCGGCGGCACATCGGCCAACGGCGTCCAGACCGGTGACTTCAACGGTGACGGGCGTCCGGACATCGCGGTCGCGTTCACCAGCAGCGGCGGCGGCAGCAGCGGTGTATCGGTCTTCTCCAACACCACCGCGACGAACGCGACCTCGCTCAGCTTCGGATCAGCGACGACGATCGCACCCCTCGGCACCGGTGATGGAGGGGTCGCGGTCGGGGACTTCAACGGCGACGGCCGAGCGGACATCGCGGTTGCCGACCCGTCGAGCGGCACGGTCTTCGTGCTGCTCAATACGACGGTTCAGGGCGCCGAATCGGACACGTTCACCCAGGGCGACACTCTGGCCGACTCGCTCAATCCCCCGTCCGTGGTTGCGGCCGACTTCAATGGCGACGGCAAGCCGGACCTGCTCGCGGGGGCGCTCAACGGCGCACCGAACGTCTCGGTCTTCACGAACACGAGCTCGCCGATCACGCACCCGGACCAGACCTCGTTCGGGTTGGGCGACGAGCCGGCCACGACCATCGGCTCTCCGCACACAGTCACGATCACGAACACCGGGAGCTACGAGCTCGTCAACACCGGCGTCGCGTTGAGCGGCGCCAATCGCAGCGACTTCGTCATCGGCCAGGACACGTGCGCCGAGGCGTCACTCCCGACGGGAGCGACCTGCACGATCGACGTCCGCTTCGCCCCGTCCGCCACTGGCGCCCGGAGCGCCTCGCTCGTGCTGAGCGATAACGGGGGTGGAGCGACGATCTCGCTCTCCGGGAACGGCACGGTGCTGACGGGTCCGCCGGGAGCGCCGGGCGCTAAGGGTGCCACCGGCGCCACAGGCCCGAAGGGGAACACCGGAGCGCGCGGCTCGGCAGGCGGGTTCACGCTCGCGACCTGCTCGCGGGTCCCGCACAAGACGGCACTTCGCTGTACGTCCCGATCGGTTTCCGGGAACGTGCGTTTGACCACCTCGACGACGACGCTGGCGAGCGTCACGCTGACCCGGAAGGGGGTCACGTACGCCACCGGCCACGTCCTGTCGAGTGCACACGGGGGCATGCGGCTGCTGCTCACCGCCCGGCGCAAGCTCACGCCTGCGACGTATGTCCTCACGACCCGCGTCACGCATGGCCGGCGCACCGTCACCCATCGCGTCACGCTGACGCTGCGATGAGCGTCCGGGCGCGGTCCATCACGGCGCTCGCTGTCGCTGCGACAGCGTTCGCAGCGCTGCCGGCGCTCGCGAGCGCGTCGTTCGGCACGCCGACACCACTGGCGACAGGAGGGACGGGTTCGGTGCCGGCCGTTGGCGATATCAACGGCGATGGCCGTCCGGATACCGTTGTCCCCAACACCAGCGGCAACGCCGTCAAGGTGTTCCTCAACCTGACGACGCCGAACGCCCCCACGCCCGCGTTCACGTCGAGCACATCGGTCCCGGTGTCCGGCGGCCCGCTCCGGGTCGCGATCGGCGACCTCAACGGTGACGGACGCCCGGATATCGCGGTCACGCTGTCATCAGGCGGGGCGTTGGTGTTCTTCAACGAAACGCCGCGCGGGGCGCGCGTCCCGACGTTCGGTACGCCAGTGCAAGTCGCATCGCACACGTCGGTAACGACCGTCACGATCGCCGATCTCAACGGCGACGGTCTGCCGGATCTCATCTTCGGCGGATACCAAAGCGATCTGGTGATCGTGCTGAACGACACGTCGATCGGCTCCTCGACGCCGACGTTCGGGAGCACGGCCGTTGTCGGCGCCGCGATCGGTGACACGATCGTCGCCGCGGACATCAACGGCGATCATCGCCCGGATCTCATCGGCAACAGCACCGGGGGCGGGGTCGAGGTGTTTCTCAACACGACCTCCGCGGACCCGAGCAACCCGACGTTCACGGGGTTCACGGATTTCGGAAGCGGTTCGGTGACCGCGCTCGCCGCCGCCGACATCAACGGCGACGGCCGGCCGGACATCGCCTACCTGACGTCGTCGGGAACGGGGCCCGTGGTGATGCTGAATACGACGACGCCGGGCACCACGAACGCCGGGTTCGGCGCGGCGACGACGCTCACCGATCCGAACGCCGGCTCGACTCGGGTCGGACTGGGGGCCGCCGATGTGACGGGCGACGGACGACCTGACCTGATCGCGCTCAATCCCGGGTCGTCCGATTCGGTGTTCGCCAACACGACCGCCGCGGGCAGCACGACCGCCTCGTTCGCAGCGGCGAGCACCGTCGGCGACGCCAATACCGGTGGTCCCGCGTTCGCCGACTTCAACGGCGACGGCCGCCTCGACTATGTCGGCCTGCATGACGCTGGGGAGGTCGACGTTCTACCGAACACCGGACACCCGGTCGTGTCGCCGTCGCCGGGCTCCCTGACGTTTGGGAGCACGAGCGCCCCGCAGCCGCTGCTGTCGATGAGCGCGCCACAAACGGTGACGGTGACGAACACCGGCGACCACGCGCTCTCGGGCACGACGACGGCGCTCGGTGGTTCCGGCGCCGACGCGTTCCTGCTCGGCGCTGACAGCTGTACCGGTGCCGCCATTCCGGCGGGCGCAAGCTGCTCGGTCGACGTGCGGTTCGCGCCGTTCGCAGCGGGCACGAGCTCCGCGACGCTGATCGTCTCGGGTTCGCGCGGGAGTACGACCGTCGCGCTGACCGGCACGGGCGCCAGCGCCGGTTTGCAACCCGGCGTCCCCGGCGCGGCCGGAGCGACCGGTCAGACGGGCGCGACCGGCGCCAAGGGTCCGACTGGCGGCCGCGGTCCGGCCGGCGCGACCGAGGTGATCACGTGTGCGCCGCCGAAGCACGGGAGCGGGCTGATCTGCACCGGGCGGCTGGTCACGGGCACGGTCAGGCTGCCGGCGGCCGAGCGGGCGACGCTTGCCCGCACCGGTGCGCGGTTTGCGGCTGCCGCGCTCCGTCTCGGTGGCCGAGGGGGCCGGGGCGGCCTGCGGATCGTCGTCAGCCGCGGGCGGGGGCAGCGGCTCGGCGCCGGGCGTTACACGGTCACGATTCGCGTCCTTCACGGCCGGCGCACGGTCACGCGCCGGGTGACGATCAGGATCCGCTGACCACGACTCATTGACCACGACCGGCTGACCACGACCGGCTGACCACGACCGGCTGACCACGACCTGAGGATCCGGGCGACCACCAGGCCCGCCTGGGCGAAGTTTGGCAGCGGACCTCGGCCTGTCCGAGGTGAATCTCCATTCACGTGCGGCTGCGGTCTCGTGGAGCCGGGGGGGCGTGGGGACCGGCGGCGGCGGCGCGGGCTATTGGGCTACCGGGATTAGCGGGGCTAGCGGGCCTAGCGGGCCTAGCGGGGCTAGCGGGCCTCTTCGGGCTCCTCGTACCACTTGACCCGCTCGCCGACCCGGGCGCGCATCTTCCAGGCCATGCTCTTCGGGGCGGCGTCGAGGGCGGCGTCGAGCTCGTCGGCGTGCCGGACGATCGTCGCCGCGGCGTCCGCCGGCAGCTCGAACTCGCTGATTCGCTCGCGGAGCGTCGCCAGCGTGCGGTGGATCGTGTGCTCAAAGCCCCAGTCCGACCGTGTCACGCCGAGCACGCGCTCCATCGAGATGTTGTCGTCGCTCTCCCCGGGGCCGTGGTCGAGCAGCAGCGCGCAGATGTCGACGAGGTCCTTGTGGTTGAGCGACACGACCTGAAGCTTCGTCAGCAGCAGATCGGCGAGCGGCAACGTCAGCCCCACGCCCCCCGCGCCCACCGCGCCCCCCGCGCCCCCAGCGCCCACCGCGCCCCCGCGCCGCGCCCCCCGCGCCGCCGCCGGCTGAGCGCACGGCGTCCCGCAGGTCGAGCTCATGCGCCATCACGAACTTGTCGAGCAGCACGTCGATCGGCCGGTCCCGGGCGGGATCGTGGTAGTTGAGCCGGGTCGCGCCGTGGATCGCGTTGAACATCTTGTCCGGCTCGTAGCCCTGGTCGATCATGAACGCAGTGATCTTCTTGCGGTCCGATCCGCGCCCGACGAAGTCCGCATCGCCGTAGCTCCGGGCGAGCGCGCCGCTGCGGGCGCTCGGGCACCGGACCCACACGGCGACGCCGCCGATCAGGAGCAGCGGCAGGCCGGCGCCCTTCGCCGCCTCGGCCAGGCGCTGGCCCTCCTCTGCGGTTTCCTCAAGCGTTTCGGTCTCGCTCATACGGCCACCGAAGGCTACGCAATCGCCGCGGACTCGGCGAGCGCACCGCGCCACTGCGCGATCGTCTCACGGAGGTCGTCGAGGACCTGGTCGTCGTCGGCTTCGAAGGCCGGGATCACCTCGATGATGAGTTCAGGCCGCGCGTCGCCGAGCGCCTCGAGCACGCGCGCGGGCTCGATCCGGCCGAGCGCGTTGTGGCGCTCGGTGAACGGCCAGTGATGGTCGCTCTCGGCGTCGGTCTGCTGGAGGTGGACGACCGACGTGCGGTCCCCGAGTTCGCGGAGCCACACGTACGGGTCACGCTCGTCGCCCTCGGTGCCGGGAACGCACTGATGGCCGATATCGAGGCACAGCGTCACCGAGACGCGATCATTGTTGCCCGGACGGACGAGGCTCGCCATCTGCGCCCGGGTCGACGGCTCACGGGCGCACGCCATGTTCTCGACGAGCAGCGTCTCCAGCCCGCGGGCCCGCGCGACGCGGCGCAGCCGGTCAAGCGACTCGGCGAGTTCGGACCAGCGAGCCAGCGCGTGATCAGCAGAGGCGACGTCGGTCACCGACAGGCTCCCGAGGTGACCGCCGGTGGCGCTCGCGCCACACCACGCCGTGTACTCGATCACCCGCTCGTACCAGGAGAACGCGCGGGCGCGCTCGATCGGATCGGGGTCGAGCAGCAGATTGGCCGAGTACGCGATCAGTCCGGTGAACGTCGAGTGGACCGTCACGCCGGCCGCGGAGCATGCCGCGCGCAGCGATTTCGCATGCTCACGGAGCTCGTCGTCGGACGCCGTGAAGTCGACGAGATCGAGGCTGTGCTGGACCACGTCGAGCCCGAGTTCCTCGGCGATCAGCGGGGCCCACTCGTCGGCCGAGGGCCAACGTTTGACCGCGAAGCAGTTGTTGATGCCGAGCACGAAGCTCATGAGCCGGATCCTTCCGTCGGTGGCGGGGTGAGGCGGACCGCACGCGAGGCGCGGACGGTCTGGAACCACTCCCGCCGGGATTGCAAGATCTCGACCCCGCGTGCGACGGGATCGAACCGGACCGCGCGGCTGACGAGTCCGGCGATCGCATCCTCCGCCTCCCAGTCGTAACCGGTTCCGGCGGCGGCCAGCAGTGCCACGCCGACCGCCGCAGTGTCGGCCTCCAGATGAACGACCGGGACCCCGAGCGCATCCGCCTTGATGGCTCCGAGCACCGGTAGTCGCGTCAGCCCTCCGGCGACCCGCAATTCGTCAAACGGGGACCCGGCCGCGGTGAGCACCTCGATCACCGAGGCGACCGAGAAGGCGACGCCCTCGAGCACCGCGTAGGCGAGCGCATCGCGGCCGTGGCGGTCGGCGACCCCGATGAACCCGCCGCGGAGCGAGACGTCGTTGCGCTCGCCGTCGCCGAGGTAAGGGAGGAAGAGCGGCGCCGCGGCGATCGGGTCGGTGTGGGCGCCCTCGCGGAACGCCCTGTGCAGATGTGCGGCCGCCGACTCGAGCGTCTGGTAGTCCTCGAACGCGAGCCGGGAGACCGCCCACTGCACTGCCGCGCCGGTCGTGTTGACGCCGAGCTCGGTGCAGAAGCGGTCTGGCAGGACGTGGCTGTAATGGGTGATGACCGGGTCGGCGAGAGGTTCGGGGACGATCGAGTTCAGACATGACGAGGCGCCGGCCATCTCGCTGATCGGGCCCGGGTCATTGACGCCGCTGCCGTAGGCCGCGCACTGGCTGTCGGCGGCGCCGATCACGACCGGGCACCCGGTGGGCGCCCCGGTCGCCGCGGCGACCTCGGCCGATACCGCGCCGGCGACCTGCCACGGCGCCACGACCTCCGGGAACAGATCTGCCGACAGCGAGAACGTCGCCAGCAGGTCCTCCGCCCAGGTTCGTTCTCGTAGGTCGAAGAACACGGTTGAGTTCGCATGTGTCTCGTCGGTTCTCACCTCGCCGGTCAACGCGCGCAGGACGACGTCGCGCGGCTGGAGAAAGCAGGCCGCCTCCGCGAACACCTCCGGGCGGTGCTCCCGCAGCCACAGCACTTTTGGCCCGACGTGGAACGCGTCGGCGAGATGGCCGGTCCGCGCGTGCATCGTCGCCTCGCCGATCCGCTCGCGCATCAGTGCCGCCTCGGCGCTCGCGCGGTTGTCGCGGTACATCATCCCGGGACCGACCGGGTTGCCCGTGCCGTCAAACGGCGCCATGGTCGGGCATTGACCGGTGAGGCCGATTGCGACGATGCGCTCGCCCGCGACCGGGCCGCCGAGGACACGCACGAGGTCCCCGACCGCGGCGAGCGCCATCTCTCGCCAGTCCGAGGGGTTCTGCTCCGCCCATCCGGGCTGCGGCGTCGCGGTCGCATATGGGCGCCGTGACTCGTGAACGACGTGGCCGGCGTCATTCACTGCCACCGCCCGGGCGCCGGTCGTTCCGGCATCGACGGCGACAAACAGGGCGTCGGCCGTGGCCATCAGCCCCGGACCAGCTGATGGGACTTCAGCTTGCCGCCGGACAGGGTGATGATCGCTCCATTGAGTGAGCCCGTCGCGTAGTCGCTGCCGGGGTTGACGCACAGCGTCTTGCCGACCCGCCGAAAGCCGGCCGACTCGTGGACATGCCCGTGGAGTCCGACCAGCGGCTGGTAGCGCTCGATCGCCGCGCGGACCGCGGTGCTGCCGACGGGCCCGAGCTTGACCTGTCCCGCGCTCTGCTGCACGGTGAGATCGGAGTCGAGCATCGGCGCGGCGTCAAGTCCGGTGTCGTAGGGCGGTGCATGCGAGTTGAGGATCGACCGCGAGGGATCACGGACCTGCGCGAACAGCTCATCGAGCTTGGCGCCGAGTTCTTGCTCGGGCATCTCGCGCGGCATATCCCAGGGGGTCGGGTTCGTCCACCCGTAGGAGACGAGTTCGTAGTCGTCGATGGCGAGGACGTGTCCCTCGGCATTCTCGCCCCAGGCGGCGGCGTCGAGCGCATCGCCGAGCACCGCCGGATCGTCGTTGCCGAGCATGAAGAACGCGGGCTTGCCGAGCGGCCGGAGCCGCTCATTGGCGAGCTCCATCCAGTGCGTGAGGCGCTCGCTCATCAACTCCACGAGCACGTCCTCGATCGTCTCGTCGGCCACGCGTGCCTCGAGCTCACCGGGCTTCGCCCGCCACGGGTAGTAGCCGAGATCGGAGATGAGTCGCTCGACCCCCTCGAGCTCGGATCCCGCGTCGACGTCGTAACGGTGACCGCGGAACGTCGTCGTGAAATGGCCGGACCCGAGGTCCTCGATCGCCTGGATCGCCTTGCCCGCAATATCCCCGCCGAGGATCAGCACGTCCGGCTGGTAGACGCTCCCGCCGTTGAGGAATTTGCGGAAGCACTTCTCCGAGCCGTGGACGTCGGTGGCGAAATAGATGCGGATGCGGCGGGCCATCGCGTTACCCGCTGACGACGCTGCCGCGCACCGCGTTTACCCGTTCCATCATCGCGGCGACGCGGTCCGGGTCGACCCGGTTCCAGGTATGCCCGTCGATCTTCAGGCTCGTTCCGACGACGGCGCCGTCGGCGAGCCGGAACACGTCCTCGACCGTCTCGTAGGTGACGCCGGTGTTCGCGAGCACGGGCACGCCGGGAGCCGCCGCCTTCGCCTCGCGGATCTCGTCCAGACTCGCGCCGACGCCCGCCGCGGCACCGGAGATGAGGATGCCCTCGACGCCCATGTACGCGGCGCTGGCGGCGCGCTCGGCGACCGTGCGCCCGCCGACCGAGCGGCTGAACTCGGGCGTGATGTTGGTGAGGATCGCGACGTTGTCGGCACCGATGGCGTGCCGGTAGCCGGCCACCTCGCCGTAGTCCGGCGCGAGCAGGCCCATGTCGGACTCGAACACGCCCATGAACACCTCCCGGACGAACGACGCGCCGGTGGCGGCGGCAACGGCGACGGTTGCCTTCGCATCCCACAGCAGGTTGACGCCGTACGGGACACGGATCTCGTCACGGAGCTGGCCGATGACGGCGGCCATCGCCGCCGCGACCTCGACGCCGACCGCGGTCGAGTAGGGGATGTCGTTCTCATTGCAGAACATCACTGCGTCGACGCCACCGTCCTGGAGTGCCGCGAGCTCGCGGGCTGCGGACTCAACGACTCGCTCCATCCCGCCGGAGGCGTCGTAGCGCGGACGGCCGGGGAGACCCTCGAGGTGGCACATCGCGATCAGCGGCTTCTCAACGCCAAAGATCATGCGTAGATCCGGCATCGCTACTCCTCCTTGCTTGACAAAGGGTTCGGGACGCGGCCGTCTGTGGAGGCGACGCGGTCCACAACGTCCACCGTGATGCCGAGGCGCCGCAGCGCTTCGAGCTCGTCGGCGGGGGCGCTCGAATCCGTGATGAGCGTGTCGATCGTGCTCGCTGGGGCAACCGCCGCAACCGTCCGGGAGCCGAGCTTGGAGCCATCGGCGATCACGATCAGGCGCTCGCTGCGCTCGACCATCAGGCGTTGGATCTCGGCCGCCTCGTCATCAAGCTCGGTGATGCCGTCGCTGGCGGTCAGGCCGGCGGCGCCGAGCACGGCGATCTCCGCGTGATACCGCCGCACCGTGGCCGCGGCCACCGGCCCGACGCATGCGAGCTCATCCGTGAGCACGGCGCCGCCGAGGACGACGACGCGGCCGCGGCGGGTCCCGAGCAGGCTGGCCACCGTCAGCGAGCCGGTGATCACCGTCAGGTCGTCCCGGGGCGGCAGGAACATCACGAACTGCTCGGTCGTCGACCCGATCCCGACGAACATCGAGCCGACCGGCTTGATCGACTCCGCGAGCCGCATCCCGATGAGCCGCTTGGCCGGCGCATGCTGGAGCGCGCGGGCGTTGAAGAGCAGCTCCATTGAGCGGGTGATGTGGGCCGTCGCGCCACCGTAGGTCCGGCGCAGAAAGCCGTCACGCTCGAGGCGCGTGATGTCACGGCGGATCGTCATCTCGGACACGTCGAGCTCGACCGCCAGCTCCGCGATGTGGATCGTTTGCTGCTCGGCTACACGCTCGAGAATGCGGTGACGTCGGTCTACTGCGAGCATCGGCTCTTATCAAAGAACGTTGTTCGATTTCGTGAAACGTGGCAGACTACGCCCCGTAGATCGTAGTGTTCCGCGATGAAACAGGCAAAATCTTGGCGGAAGATGTTCGATCTTGTTACTCCCGTGACCAGATCGGATCGCGGGTGAGGAGCGAGTGAACGGAGGTCGTGATGCCTACGGACCAAGTCGGAACCGTCGCGAGTGAGTCAGGCGGCTCCTCGCAGCTATTCGTCCGCCGCAGCACCGGATTGGTGCGCGAGGCCTCGGCCCTCGATGCGACCATCTTCAACGCCGTCTTCTCCGCACCGGTCGGCGCGACGCTTGCCTGGGGCGTGTTCTTCGCACTCACCGCGTTCCCGGGATCGGACCTGATCGCGGCCACCGTGTGGTCGCTGCTGCTCAACATCCCGATCCTGATCATGATGGCCCTGCTGGCCTCGTCGATGCCAAAGACGGGCGGCGACTACGTTTGGGTGAGTCGGATCCTGTCGCCGCCGGCCGCGTTGGTCTCGAATCTCGGCGCGGCGTTCTCAGCGGTCATCGGCGCCACATTCTGGGCGCGGTACTTCCCGGTGTTCGCGCTCGGGCCGGTGCTCGTCACGCTCGGCACGGTCTTCAAGAGCCACACGCTCATTAGTTGGGGCACGCACGTCCAGGCCGATAAGGGCTGGATCTTCGTGTTCGGCTTCGTGATGATCCTGGCGATGACGGCGATCCTGATCGCCGGCACGAAGACAACGTTCAGGATCCAGAACGCCTTCTGGATCACGGCGACGCTCGGCACGCTGCTCGCGTTCGTCGTGCTCCTGTTCGGATCTCACGGGAGCTTCGTCAACCACTTCAACTCCGTCTCACACACGTTCGGCGCCCACGGCAACGCCTACCAGAACGTGATCACGACGGCGAAGGCGGGTGGGGTTCATCCCAAAGCCTTCGGGTCGGCGACGGCGCCAGCCATCTTCGTGATCATGACGTTCATGGTGTGGAACTGGTGGAGCGTGTACCTCTCCGGTGAGCTGAAGAGTGCTTCGAACCGCAACCGCCAGATGTCGATCATGTTCGGCGCGCTCGGTTGGGACGTGATCGGACTCATCATCGGCGTCCTGCTCATCTACCACACGGTCGGCTACCAGTTCATGGTCGGTGCGAACACCGCCCCGAACGCCGCCTATGTCCTGCCGAGCGGACCCTTCTACCACTACTTCGCGTCGTTGGTGGTCAACAACAACGTGCTGACGACGATCATCGTCGCGTCGTTCCTGTTCTGGTCGCTTCCGGCGATGGTCGGCAACACGTTTATGCCGGTCCGCAGCGTGTTCGCGTGGTCGTTTGACCGCGTGCTCCCGGAGCGGTTCGCCAACGTCAACGAGCGCTTCCACTCACCGGTGCCCGCGATCCTCCTGGTGATGGGAATCGTCACCGCGATGCTCGCGTGGAGCGTGATCGCGACGACGTTCCAGACCCTGCTCGCGCTCGGTGTGCTCGCCGGCGTCGTCTGCATGGCGATCGTCAGCGTCGCCGCATTCACGTTCCCGCGTCGCCAGCGTGAGCTCTACCAGGGCTCGCCGGCGAACGTGAAGTTGTTCGGGATCCCGGTGCTTCAGATCGTCGCGCCGATCACGTTCGCCGTGATGGTGTTCCTCGTATGGGAGACGTGGCATTACCCGGCGCTCGCCTTGGCCGGCGACACCGGGAACCGGTGGCAGATCATCGCCTTCATGGGCGGCATCGTGATCGCCGGCCTCGCCATCTACTACATCGCGCGGGCCGTGCGCCGGCGCCAAGGGGTCGACATCGACCTCGTCTACCAAGAGCTCCCGCCGGATTAGCGCGCATGTCGACGCCGCGACTCGACGGGCAGGTCGCACTGGTCACGGGCGGCTCCTCCGGGATCGGTCGCGGCGTCGCGCAGCGGCTGATCGCCGACGGCGCCAG
This sequence comes from uncultured Solirubrobacterales bacterium, assembly GCA_963850335.1. Lineage (GTDB taxonomy): Bacteria > Actinomycetota > Thermoleophilia > Solirubrobacterales > Solirubrobacteraceae > Palsa-465. The sequence goes on from CAWKKY010000016.1 coordinate 35,104, forward strand.
CGTCTACTTCACCGGGCGTGACCAGACAGCCGGGCGGGCTGCGGAGGCAGTCCTCGGCGGCCCGCCCCGCGCCCGGTTCCTCGTGGCCGACGCCGCCGACGAGACAGATGTCCAGCGGTCGGTGGCGGCGGCTGTCGACGGCGGTGGCCGGCTCGACCTGCTGATCAACAATGCCGGCATCGCGCTCACCGAACGACTGATCGAGACGCCGGTCGCCGACTTTGACCGGCTGATGGCGATCAACGTCCGCGGCTGCTTTCTCTATGCGCGGGCCGCGTTCGACGAGCTCGTCAAGACGCGGGGGTCGATGGTCCACATCGCCTCCGACGCCGGGCTGCGCGGCGAGGCGCCGATCGGCGGCTACTCGGTGTCCAAGGCAGCCGTCGTGATGATGGCCAAGATGTTCGCGCTCGACGGTGCGGAGCACGGGGTCCGCTCCAACTGCGTTTGCCCGGGCGCGACTGCGCCGGGCATGCGTCACATCGGGCCGGCGGGCGACCCCGATCGCGGCGATGACCCGGCGGATTGGCCGCTGGCGCCGCTCGGTCGCCACGGTCGCGCGGACGATGTCGCTTCGGCGGTTGCGTTTCTCGCCAGCGCCGAGGCGAGCTTCATCAGCGGTGCTGTGCTGTTGATCGATGGTGCGACGGGCGCGGGTGCGGCATGAGTGCCCGCACGACGTTCGCATCGAGCCACGCGATCGCCTGAGCCAGCTCGTCGCGAAGGTCGACCGGTGCCGTGGCGAGGATCCGCTCGAGCTCCGACGCCGACGTGCCGAGCGCCTGCGCCGTCGGCGAGAGACCGCCGGCGCCCGGCGCCCGCGCGGCGGCTGCGGTCGCGCGCTGCACCCCCTGGAACAGGGCTTCGTTGGTGACGATCCGGTCAGGCGCCTGCCGTGCTGCCTCGACGGCGGGAACGACGGTGACGTTCAGCGGCAGCGTGAACGCGTGCGAGACGAGCGACGGGATCGCGACGTAGTGGAGCGTGACGTAGGCGACCGTGATCTCCCCGGGCTGCTGGACTCCGTCGAGCGCCAGCGACACGACCAGCCGGCGCATCTCGTCGTGGCAGAGGTCGCCGAGTTCGACGATCAGCCCGTCTTCGGTCCGGGTGACGGGCACGTCGTTCAGCACCGTCACCGACGACACCGCGCCCACGGGACGCAGTTCGAGGTGCACCGATTGCACGGATGGCGTCAGCAGTCCATCGATCTCGCCGGCGAGCAGTGCGGCCGCGGCCTCGGGGGCGGTCGCGGCGAGCGCTGCCCCGACCCCGCCCCGGGCGACTGCCGCGAGCAGGCCGGGCTCAGCCTGCGGCCCGAGCGCCAGGGTCGTCGTGGTGACGCCCCGGAGGTACGCGGTCGCGGCGCGCTGTTCAAGCTCGGAGGTCTGCCGCGGCCCGAGGTCGGCGTGCCCGTCGGAGATGAGCAGCACCGTGGACCCGGCATCAACGAGGATCGTCTCGGCCTCGGTCACGCCTCGGGCGTATCCGCCGGCGAGGTCGGACCCTGAGCCGGCGCCGATGTGGGCGATCGCGGAGCGGACCGCCGAGCGATTTGTGAGCGGGCCGGCAGGGACGATGACCTCGGTTTCGCCGTCGAACGTCACGAGTCCGAAGTGATCTCTTTCGTCAAGCCAGCCGACGAGGCGGTCGAGCGCGATCAGCGCGGTCCGGAGCCGGGTTCCGCGCATCGAGCTGCTGCGGTCAAGGACGACCACGACGGCCGCCGGCGCCCGCGCCGCACGGGTGGCCGCGGGCGGAGCCGCGAGCTCGACCATCAGCGTGAGCTCATCGTCGTGCTCGAGCGCGACGAGCTCGAAATCGAGATACGTGGTCAAGCGCATCATGCGCTCCTCATCCTCAGTAGCGTCGCTCCGGGAGACCCCGGAGTGACATGCCCCTCCGCGACCGCGGCCACAGCACCCGGCGGCCTCTCGCGATCACTCACGTCGAGCTGACTATTACAGTTCATGGTCTGTTGCGCAACGGAGGCGCTGCTCAGCCGAGCATTGAACCGTTTTTAGTCTTTTCGTGTCGAAGTTGCGCCGACGTAGTCGTGGACGCCTGAGTGGTCGTCGACGCGGCGCGGTGGTCAGCCCCGGTGGCGCCGGCGGATCAGTCGTACGCCTCCGGCACGTGCTTGAACGTCGGCCATGCGTCCGGATCATGGCCGGTGACGACGGTGGCGTTCGAGCGCTGAGCGAGGCGGTGGAGCTTGCGGACCGACCGGACGGTGTCCACCACCGAAGCGAGGAAACCCGGCAGGGCCTTCTCCTCCCAGTGGTCCGTGGTGTACGCGGCGTCGACCGTCAGCAACATCGTGCCGCTGTTGCGGAGCGTCACCTCAAAGGACTGATGGCCGGGCGCGTGGCCCGGCGTACGCCAACAGCGGATCGTGCCGTCGCCGAACACGTCGTAGCCGTCCTCGGTGTCCTCGAGCAGGGCCCACGGAACGCCCGGTTTGTTGAAGTCCTTCTGGATGTAGCCGCCGGCGGCGAACCAGTCGGGCGCGAACGCATACTCGTACTCGTCGCGGGTCGCGATCACCTGCGCGTTCGGGAACTGATCGATCGCGCCGATCGCCCCGGTGTGGTCGAGGTGCAGGTGCGAGTTGAGGATGTAGACGACATCGGCGGGGTCGAACCCGGCCGCCTTCAGCGCGGGGACACACGCCTGCTCGGGCGTCATCTCGGGCCAGTAGACATCGCAGATGCCGCCCCAGTGCCCGCGCGCGTCGGACGCGCATTCGGCGGCGTTGCCGCCGTCGATGACCACGAGTCCGCGCGGGTGTTCGATGAGGAACCACGGGACGGGAATCTCGTATTCCTCGCCGAGACCCTGGTTCATCTTGATGTTCTCGAGGTGACACTTGAGCGTGCCGCACTCGAACATGTGCAGACGGACGCCGTCCGGGATCGTGTTCGAGGCGCTGCTGCGCTCGGCGTTCACTGAGGTGGACATGGGTTCACTCTCTCCTTCCTACCAGTTGGTCATCGACGCGGTGATGACGTGCCGCAGGTCGTCCGCGCCGACCTCCTTCGGAGCGACTGCCAGGAGCCGCTGCTGTTTGAGCGCCCCGTCCACGAGCGCGGGGATGTCGTCCTCGCCGTAGCCGAAGTCGGCGACGCCGCGGGGCGCCTCGACGTCCTGCATCAACTGGCGCAGGATCTCCGGAAGCGTGTCTGGGCCCGGGTCGTCGATCGGCGCCTGGGCAAGCAGCGACGCGACATGATGGTGACGCTCCGGCATCGCGTCGTAGGTGAAGCGGAACGCGGCCGGGGCGGTGACGATCACCGAGTGCCCGTGCGGAACGAACGGATGGTCATCGGGGTAACCGGCGGGTTGGTACTCGTGCTTGAGGCCGGCGATCGGGTACGCGCAGGAATGCGGGATGTGGACGCCCGCGGACCCGAAGCCGACGCCCGCCATCGTCGCGGCGAGCATCATGAAGCCGCGCGCCTCAACGTCGTCAGCATCGGCGACGGCGCGCCGCAGGTACTTGCCGCCGAACTCGAGCGCCTTCGCCGACCACACGTCGGCGATCGGGTTCGAGCCCTGATAAGGCGGGCGGTCGTCCGGACCGGCCGGGCGCTCGCGGGTATCGAACGGCTTGGACAGGAATGACTCGGCGGCGTGGCAGACGACGTCGAGCCCCGTCGAGGACGTCACCTCGGGCGCCAGCGACCGGGTCAGCTCCGGATCGACGATCGCCTGCGTCGCGCGCAGATACCGGTGGGAGATCCCGGTCTTCAGCTTGAGGTCGGGAATGTCGAGGACGGCCACGGTGGTCGCCTCGGAGCCCGTTCCCGAGGTGGTCGGGATCGCGAGGTGGGGCTTCAGCGCCGAGGGCGGCTTCTTGCCCTCGCCGACGGGCGGATTGACGTACTCCATGACCGGCGCCGGATGGGTGGAGACGAGGTTGGCGACCTTGGCCGTATCCATGCTCGAGCCGCCGCCGACTGACACGAACCCGTCGACCTCGTGCTCGAGCGCGAAGTCCGCCGCGTCCTGGAAGGAGTCGATCGTCGGCTCAACCCGGCTGCGGTCATAGATGACGACCTCGATCCCCTCCCGCTCGATCAGTCCCTTGATCCGCTCGGGATGCCCGAGTGCGGCGACGCCCGGGTCGGTGACGAGCATCGCGCGGGTCACGCCGAGCCGCTTCAACTCCCAACCCGCGTCAGCTGAGGCGCCGGCGCCGTACTTCACCGGCGTAGCCTCCATGGTGAAGATGGTCTCGTGGTCGGAAGCCATGGCTCTCTCCTCCTGTTCCCGACGAATTCGGATGGGTAGTGCCTACCCGTGACAGAGGTTCTCGAACAAGCATTAAGGGACGCTGTGGGGGCCCGCCACGTTCTCACGGACCCGGAGCTGCGCGCCGCCTACGAGCGCGACTACACCGGCCGCTACGTCGGGCGGGCGAGGTTCGTCGTCCGCCCCGCGGATACCGCCGAGGTGTCCGCCGTGGTGAGCGCGTGTGCCCGGGCCGGCGCCGCGATCGTGCCCCAGGGCGGGAACACCGGGCTCGTCGGCGGCGGGGTCCCGCGGGACAACGAGGTCGTCGTCTCGCTGACGCGCCTCACCGAGATCGACGAGGTGGACCGAGCGCTCGGGCAGGTCACGGTGGGGGCCGGGGTCACGCTCGCAGCGCTGCACGGCGCCGCCCGGGCGGCCGACGAGGATCCCGGCCTCGATTTCGCCGCGCGCGACTCGTGCACGATCGGGGGCGTTGTCGCGTGCGACGCCGGTGGGGCGCGCGCGCTCCGGCATGGGACCGCGCGGGCGCATGTGGCCGGGCTCGAGGCGGTGCTCGCCGACGGCTCGGTCGTCTCCCGCCTCGCCGGCCTCTCGAAGGACAACGCCGGCTACAGCCTTCCCAACCTGCTCGTCGGCTCCGAGGGGACGCTCGGCATCATCACGCGCGTGCGCTGGAAGCTCACCGCGCTGCTGCATGCCCGCGTCGCGGCGCTCGTTCCGCTCCCGGACGCGCGGGCCGCCGCCAGCCTGCTCTCGGCGCTCCGGGCCGACGCCCCGTCGCTGGAGAGCTGTGACTTCTTCCTCGACGACGGCCTTGAGCTCGTGCTCGGACATCAGCGGCGAACGTCGCCGGTCGCGCGCCGAGCCCCGTTCTACGTGCTCGCCGAGTGCGCCGGACGCGCGGATCCGACCGAAGAGCTCGCGGCCGCACTCGAGCAGGCGGGCATCGAGGATGCGCTCGTGGCCGACGACACGACGAGCCGAGAGGGCCTGTGGACGCTGCGCGAGGGTCATACCGACGCGATCAACGCCGCCGGGGTGCCGCACAAGCTCGACGTCGGCGTGCCGCTTGATCAGCTCGACCGCTTCCTCGGAGACGTGCCGGACGTCGTTGCCCGGGCAGGTGGCGAGCGGGTGATCCTGTTCGGGCACCTCGGGGACGGGAACGTCCACGTCAACGTGCTCGGCGCCGACCCGGACGACACCCGCGTTGATGATGCGGTCCTCGAGCTGACATTGCGGTGCGGCGGGACGATCAGCGCCGAGCACGGCATCGGCGTCAGCAAGGCGTCGTGGCTCACCCGAGCGCGCGGCGAGGCCGAGGTGGGGGCGATGCGGGCGATCAAACGGGCGCTCGATCCGGACGGCCTGCTCAACCCGGGGGCCGTGCTCGAAGCCCCCGACGGTTCGTGACCGCGTTTGCCGACGTCGTGCGCGCGTCCGCGGCGATCTCCTCGACGCGCGCCCGGTCGGCCAAGGTGGCCACGCTCGTCGAGCTGCTCCGCACGCTCGAGCCCGACGAGATTCCGATCGCCGTCGGGTTTCTCTCCGGCGTGCCGCGCCAGGGGCGGGTGGGCGTCGGGTACGCGATGGTCCGCGACGCGGCGGCGGGACCGGGCGCGGCCGCGGGACCGGGGGCGGGCGCGGGGCCGGGCGTCGTGCCGGGGCCGGGGGAGCCGCGTCTGGCGATCGCCGACGTCGACCGGGCGATCGATGCGATCGAGGCGGCGGTCGGCGCGGGCTCGCAGACACGGCGGCGGGAGCTGCTCACCGAGCTGTTCACCCGCGCGAGCGAGCCCGAGGCCCGGTTCCTACGCGAGCTGCTCACCGGCGGGCTGCGCCAGGGCGCGCTCGCGGGCGTGATGGCCGACGCGGTGGCCAAGGCGGCGGAGGTACCGACGACGCTCGCGCGCCGCGCCCTGATGCTCTCCGGCGACCTCCCGGCGATGGCGCAGATCGCACTGACCGACGGCGAGGCGGGGCTGCGGGCCGTCCGGCTGGAACTGTTTCGCCCGATCCTGCCGATGCTCGCCTCGACCGCGGCGACGGCGAGCGACGCGGTCGCGGCGTTCGAGTGCGCAGCGGTCGACTGGAAGCTCGACGGGATCCGGATCCAGATCCACCGTCGCGGTGAGGAGATCCGGATCTATACCCGCAACCTCAACGAGATCACGGATCGCCTGCCCGGAATCGTGGACGCGATCGCGCGGGTCCCCGTCGAGCAGGTCGTGCTCGACGGCGAGGCGCTGTGGATGGGGCCGGAGGGGCCGGCGCCGTTCCAGGAAACGGTGTCACTGATCGACAGCGATGCCCCGCCTCAGGGAGTCGTCACCTTCCTGTTCGACCTGCTCCACCTTGACGGGTCCGACCTGCTCGACCATCCGCTGCGCGAACGCGCGGAGCGCCTGCGGGCGATCGCACCGGCGCTCGAGATTCCCCGGGTGTTCACCGACGACCCAGTCGAGGCGGAGCGCACGCTCGTGGCCGCGCTCGACGCGGGCCACGAGGGCGTCGTCGTCAAGGACGCCGCATCGCCGTACGCCGCTGGCCGGCGCGGCCAGACATGGCGCAAGGTCAAGCCGGTGCGGACGTTCGACCTCGTTGTGCTCGGTGCGGAGTGGGGCCACGGGCGGCGCCGGGGATGGCTCTCGAATCTCCATCTCGGCGCCCGCGACCCGGAAACCGGCGAATTCGTGATGGTCGGCAAGACGTTCAAGGGGCTCACCGACGAGCTGCTCCGATGGCAGACCGACGCGCTGCTCGCGCGGGAGACCGAGCGGCGGGGGATCGCGGTGTTGGTGCGCCCCGAACTCGTCGTCGAGATCGCCATCGATGGCGTCCAGACCTCGTCGAGGTACCCGGGCGGGATCGCCCTGCGCTTTGCGCGGGTCAAGGGCTACCGCCCGGACAAGGAGCCCGGCGAGGCGGACACCATCGGGTCCCTCCAGGCGCTTGTCGGGGGCGCGGGCGAGCAGTAGCATCAGCTGGCGTTCCAGGGCGGAACGCACGTGGGCGCACAGGAAGGGGTTTCGCATGGGCAATGAGACGGTTGGCGGGCGGGTGCGGATCGGTGTCGTAGGGGGCCGTGCCGCGGGGAGGGCGTGCGCGCTCGCGGGCGTGCTGGCGCTGGGGGTCGCGCTTGCCCTGGCCAGCCCGGTGAGCGCCAAGACCGGCGGCTGCCCGAAGCCGAAGTACCTCACCGGTCACCGGACGGCGCTTCGGATCACGTGCGCGAGCGAGGCCCGCTTCGGCAGCTCGGTCACGGTCACCGCGATCTGGCCGCACAACGCCGCGTTGCTCATCTACTTCACGAACAAGTCGTGCGCGACGACCCATGGGAAGGCGAAGGCGCTGATCCGCAGCGAGGGCAACGAGGGGTCCGTGTTCGACGAGCTCCTGCCCGCGGGCGGCGATCGGGGCTGGTTTACCGAGACGAGCAACGTCGTCTTCCGCGGCGGCCCCAATCAGTTCAAGACCACGTGCGCGATGGTGTACGCGACCAACGGGCGCGGGCGGATCGGCCGAACGCTCGTCCGCGCCAAGGCACGACTCGTCTCCTGACCGAGACCGCTCCGAACCCATGAACCTCGTCTGGAGGACCTTCCGCGCGCTCGGGCCGATCGTCCTGGTGATGCTCGCCGTCGCGGTGACCGGCGCGCAGGCGCGGGCACAACGGCACCGGACCCCCGACCTCACGCCCGCCAAGGCATTCGCGATCGCCGATCGTGATCTCGCGCGGACGCTCCGCCACAGCGGCGTCGCGTATCGGTGGCCCCGGCTCTTGCCCGCAAGCACCGTGATCGGTGAGGCGGGACCGGGCGGACTTGAGGCCGGCCACACGCGGATCGTCACCTCGCAGGGGCAGACGACCTTTCTCACGCCGGTCAACCGGCGGCGGGTCGGCCGGCGAGTGTGGGCGTTCTGGGCCGACCTCGAACCCGGGATGATGCTTCCGCACCCGGCGGTGATGCTGCTGCTCGATTCCCACAGCGGCAAGATCGTCAGCGAGCGGGGGATGGCGGAGTGGCCGCTCATCAACGGCCATCCGTGGGTTCCCTACGCGCCCGCGCGCGAGCACGCGGGTGACACCAGCGCGCGGAGCGGGGCTGTGGCCGCGTGGACCGGGGGAGAGAGGGCGCCGATCGCGCGCACGGCCGCGGGGCCGCCGGCCCCGGCGAGCCGGATCATCGAGATCGGCGACTACGGCGATCCGCAGGCGAACACCGACTTCGCCGCCTGGGCGAAGTTTGCGAATGTGGCGACCGGACGGCCGGTGATCAAGGCCGATGATGCCGCGAGTCTGCTGGCCGCGATCCGTGACGCCTACTACGAGGGCACGCCGGACGTGCTCATCTACGCCAACGGTCACCAACTGACACCGCCGCCGTTTGAGACGACGTGGCCGAAGAATCTGCGCGACCGGTTCTGGGGCTGGCTGAACGACACGTTCGGCGGCACCCAACCCGGTCCGTACATCTCGCTGGCGACCAAGACGACATCGTTCCCGACCAACCTCCTCGGTCACACGTGGAAGACGAAGGTCATCAGCGCCAAGGACATCCGCGACGTGATCACGACCGCGAAGCGGCTGTATCCCGGTGTCAAGGTGACGACGGTCGTCGAGGCGTGCGGGTCGGGTAACTTCATGAAGTCCCTCTACGGCGTAAGCGACCGGGTGATCACATCGGTCGGCCCGAGCGTCGATTCGCTCGGTCCGCCGCGCGGCAACTCCGGCGCGCCGTCCCCGTTTTCCCAGTCGGTCATCAAGGACGTCTACGGCAAGTTGCTCGGTGGCAGCGGAACCGTCGGTGATGCGGCCGCCCAGGCCGAGGGACAGATCACCCAGGACACGCCGGCCGCGGCTGCCCAGCAGGAACAGGGCAAGTTCGGCGGGCAAACCCTCGCCGATGAGCAGCAGCCCCAGACCGACCAGCAGGTGACCGCCAAGCTTCTCGGCTGTCAGGCAAAGGACGCCTTCTTGGGCAACTGCACCCCGCCGAAGGGCAAGGTCGCGGTTGAGCTCGGGGTGTGGTTCACGACCGACGAGAACTCGTCCGGGACGGTGACGATCGACCCGCCGGGCACGACCGTGTCCTCGTCCGCACCACCGCCCGCCTACGGCAACCCGGCGATCGGCGACATCTTCTTCTACGCCTCGCCCGGAGAGAAGGTGACGGTCACCGCCAACCACGGCGCGAACTCGTACTTCGACGGGTGGCAGATCGACAACGGGGGACGGTGCGTCTCCCCGACCGGGACGCCGTCTGGCCAGATCGGCGGCGGCTCGCCGGGCGCGTGCACGATCACGGTCGAGGATCCCGGCGGGACCCAGACGTTCTACGACGACGTCCACGCGTTCTTCCTCGCCTGCCCGCCGCCCGGCACGTTCTCGGCGCGGCTCGGCGCGCAGCGGGACTGCCCGGGCGTGAAGACCACGCCCTAGATCAATCATCGAGACCCGCCAGCGGCCGCCGATCCGGCATCCCGAGGCGGTAGTGTCGCCCCCGCCGTGAATCTCCGCGACGTGGAACGCCGGGTGCAGAGGGAGCGCCACCGCCGCAAGTCAACCGCCCGAGCGCGTCTGCTTGCGGGCGGCGCCCTCGTCGCCGTCGTCGGCCTGATCGCCGCGATCATCCTCACCACGACCGGTGGCGGAAAGAGCGGCAAAGCGACGCAGGACGCCTCCAATCAGAAGCCGACGTCGAGCACCCCGGCCGCGACCAAGCCCGGCACAGCCGCGATCCCGATCCTCACCTACCACGTGATCAACAGCGCGCCGCCGGGCAGCGGCGCGTCGCCCGATCTGTACGTGCCCGGGAGCGAGTTCTCCTCCCAGATGCAGGCGCTCAAGTCGGCGGGTTGGACCGCGGTGACGCTCGATCAGGTCGAGCAGTATTGGGCGAAGGGGACGGCGCTTCCGGCCGGCAAGCCGATCGTGGTGACGTTCGACGGCGGCTACGCATCGCAGTTCGTCAACGCGCTCCCGGTGCTCAAGGGGCTCGGCTGGAAGGGGGTCGTCAACCTCCCCTCGAACGGGCGCTCGCCGACCGACGGCGGGCTCACCGACGATCAGACGCGGGGACTGATCGCGGCCGGTTGGGAGCTCGACGCCGCCGGCAACGACAGCCCGGATCTCACCGGGCTGAGCACGACCGAGATCGTCTCCGACGTCAAGACCGAGCGTCAGGACCTGCAAACCCGATTTAAATCGCCAGTCAACTGGTACAGCTACGCGTCCGGGCGCTACAACGCGATCGTGACTGCGGCCCTGAGTGAAGCCGGGTTCGTCGGGGCGACGACGAGTTCCCCGGGCTGGGCGAACCCGAAGGAGAACCGCTTCCGTCTTCCGCGGCTCGCGGTCGCGGGCGGCACGAGCGCCTCGGCGCTGATCGCGAAGATCACCGCGGCCCAGTCGGCGCCACCACCGCCGGACGCCTCAACCGGCGTCTGACGCCGTTGTCGTTCACCCCTCGATCACCCGTCCAGATGCCGGACGGGACGACATCGACCGAGTGTCCAGCACGCTCCCAGCGCTCAAGAGGAGTCGCCTGCGCGCCGACGACTCCGGACACCGGGGAACTCGTCCTGATGCGTTCGCACATATCACTTCGGATTGAGGAGCCGCCGGCGCTCCGACGGGTCGCGCTCGCGTTCGTCGTCACATTGGTCGCGTTGTTCGCGGGCGCGACGGCCGCCCGCGCCGACGACCTGTTGATCCTCAACGGTGACAACATCACGCTGTCGGGCAGCCATCAGTACGGGTTCGTCTACCTCGACGGAGCGATGCGCCTCGACGGCGATACGTCGATCAGCGCGGGCTCAATCTACATCGGCCCGAACGCCTACCTCGCTTCGTGCTTCGTCGAAGGAGTCGGTGACGGCGGGTGCACGAACGGGCGGTCGCTCACCCTGAGCGCGAGCGGCCGGGTGACAGTCTCCTCGCGGATCGACCTGACCGGCGGCTCCGGGTCCCCGCGGAACGGCGGCAGCCTGCACGTGAGCGGCAACCCGGTGACGATCGGCGGCGACATCTCGACCGCGGGAGAGAGCGGTGGCGCCAGCGGCACGGTCACGATCCAGTCCGGCGGCGCTCTATCGACCGGGCAGATCTACGCGCCGAGCGCCACCGTCAGCCTCAACGCGGGCGGGCCAATCGACGTCGGCGGCGACGTTGACACCTACGGCACGAGCGCGACGCCCCAGTACGACCCCACGCGCGTGCAGTCCGCCGCGCCGGTCAGCATCACGTCCACGGGTGGCGACGTCCGGATCGACGGGAACATCAACGCCGGTGGCCGTGACGCGCCGTCGGCGGGCGGCTTCAACGGCGGAAACGGCGCGCCGGTGGCGATCACCGGTTCCACGGTCCGCACCGGCGCAATCGACGTGACCGGCGGCGGCAGCGCCGCGGCGGCGGGTGGGAGCTCGAGCACGATCGGAATCACCGCACGCAGTGCGTTCCACGCGCTCGGCCGGCTCGACGCGAGCGGTCAGAACAGCACCGTCGGAGCACCCACGCCCGGCTCCAGCATCACCCTGCGGGTGAACGGCCCGCTGACCGCCGCGGGCGGGGCTCACGTCGACGGCGCCAGCGGCTCAACCGGGGGGTCGGGGGCCGGCACGATCAACCTGAGCGGCGGCGGCGTCACGACCGGCGATCTGACGGCCCAGGGCGGCAACGGGCCGACCGGGACAGCGGCGGGAGCCGGCGGCACCATCGCCGTCACGTCGTCTGCCGGGGCGTCACTCGGCAGCGTGCTCGCGCAGGGCGGGAACGCCTACAACGGCGGCTACGGAGGGCACGGCGGCTCGGTCACCGTCGACGCCGGACTCGGCGCGCTCAGCACGAGCGACGTCCAGACCCACGGCGGATACACCGGCAACGGTCCCGGCATCGATGGGGGTCCCGTGAGCCTCTCGGCCTTCGGTGACGTCACCGTCGCGGGCACGCTCGACGCGACCGGATCGGACGCGAACACCGCGACCGATCCGCCGCGCAACGGCGGCGCCGCGGGCAACGTCCTGCTCCGGGCGAGCGCCGGGACGCTCACGCTCGACGGAGGCGCCTACACGAACGGCGGCCGTGGGGGCGACAACCCGACGAGCGGCCATCTCGGCGGCATCGGTGGCCGCGGTGGCCGGGTCGACGTCATTGCGCACGCGCTCGGGCCGATCACCACCATCTGGGCGCAGGGCGGTTCCGGGGGCGGCTACAACGCTGACCAGGGACCCGGCGGGGCGGGCGGCCCGATCTTCGCCTGGACCGACGGGGCGCTGTTCGACAGCCAGAAGGTCGTCGACAGCGACGGCGGCGACGGCAACCCGACCGGTCCCGCCGGGGGACAGCACTCAGACAGCTCGCCGACCGGACTGACCGAATCCGCCGGTGCGCTCAGCTTCACCTCGCGCAGCCCCGACGCCCAGGGCTATCGGCTGCTGAGAAGCGTCGGTGGCGGCACCGCCCAGACCGTCCTTCAGACCGGGGCGACGAGCGGATTGCGGCCGAGCGCCCCGATGTGCGTTCCGGTCACGTTCACGGTCGCGGCGTTCAACGGGCCCGTCGGGTGGACCTCCGATCCGTCCGCGGCGGTCGCGTACACCCGGCCGCCGTCCGCGAGCCAGGGATGTCAGGACGCGCCGCGGCTGAGCGTCGGCTCGGCCACCCACCGGTCACTCAAGCGGCTCCGTCGCGCCGGCTGGCACACCTCGGTGGGGTTCACGGCCAGCGGGATCGGCGCGCTCGTGACGACCGTCGAGTCCGATGGCGGGACGACCGGCACCTCAAAGGGCGCCAAGCACCGGCACAAGAAGCCGGCAGCCCACCACACGGTGCTCGCGACCTTCACGACGACGCTCGCCCGCGCCGGGCGGATCACGCTCCCGCTGCACCTCCCGGCGTCCGCCCGCCATACCGGCAGCTACCTGCTTCACCTCGTGACGACGTCGCCCACCGGCAAGCGCCACGCGACCACCAACCTGACCCTGGAGATCGGCCCATGAGGATTCCGCGTCTGCTCATCCCGATGCTCGCGAGCGCGATCCCGTTCGTCGCCGCGTCGGCCGCCACGGCGGCGTCGTGCATCACCGTCGGCGTCTACCAGGACAACCCGACAAAGGGGTTGCCCGCGCTGCGCAAGAGCACCGGACCGGGCGTGAGCGCGATCTCGACGTACCTCACCGCCGGGCAGCCGCTTGACGGAGCGCTGGTCACGGCGGCCAACCGCGAGCATGCCCGGCTCGTCGTCACGTGGCAGCCCGACTCGGGGACCGACGGCGCCAACGAGCCGAAGTACCGGCTGACGAACGTCACCAAGGGACACTACGACGCCTCCCTGCGGGCGCTCGTCGTCCAACTGGCGAAGGTCAAGAGGGGCGCGGTGCTCCGCCCGATGCCGGAGATGAACACGCCGTGGTACGCGTGGTCCGGAACCGTGAACGGCAACACGCCGGCGCGGTACCTGGCGGCGTGGCGCCACGTGCGCAGCGTCGTCAAGCGGACCCGCAACGGAAACCGGATCGCGATGCTCTGGGCACCGTACGCGCAGAGCATCCCGGCGACGGGGGCCAACCAGATCGGCGACTACTTCCCGGGCTCCTCACAGGTCGACCTCGTCGGCGCCAGCGCCTACAACTTCGGGACGTCGGGGTCGTTGACGTGGAGCGATCCCGGCACGCTGTTCTCCGCCGCCTACTCGACGATCGAGGCGATGGCGGCGAAGCCGTTCTGGATCGCCGAGACGGGGTCGACGGCGAGCGGCGGTGACAAGGCCGGCTGGATCCGGTCGCTGGCAAGCCTCCGCGCGACGTCGATGCCCCGACTCGCGGGAATCCTCTGGTACGACGTCTCCGAGCCTGACGGCGACTTCGCGATCCACGGAAGCGCGGTCACCGGCGCCTTCCGCACGCTGCTGGGGGAGGCCTGCCGATGAGACAACGGACCAAGCGCCGCCCCGCGAAGCACAAGGCGGCGCACCACAAGACCCACGTGAAGAAGGCAAAGCCGCGGCGGCACCGTCTTCACCGGCCGCCCAAGCGCTCGCGTCCGACCGGGCCGACGACGCCGCAGTCGCTGCTCACCGAGCCGATGGTCGACCGGCTGTTCTGGCGTGCCGGCTTCGGGCCGACCGCGCAGGACCGCGCCACCTGGACCGGCAAGCCGCTCGCGGCAGCGGCCAACTGGCTGCTCTCGACGCCCGCCGGGCTCTCGGGCGCCCCGGCCACCAATGACGGCCACCCGCTTGACCCGACGGGCGACGACACCGATCTGGTACTCAGCTGGATCGATCGGATGGTCCGCTCGACGAACCCGTTCGTGGAGCGGCTCACGTTCTTCTGGCACCGCCACTGGGCGAACTCGCGCGATCAGGTCTCGCCGCCCCAGCTGCTGATCACGCAGAACAACCTGTTCCGCCGCTACGCCGACTTCAGCGCCAACCCGACCGCGAGCTTCCTCAAGATGGCCGACGACGTGACCGTCGACCCGTCGATGCTCCGGTACCTGACCGGGGAATACAACGTCAAGGGCGCCCCGAACGAGAACTACGCGCGGGAATTGATGGAGCTGTTCACGTTGGGTGTCCACGACGCCAGCGGCCGCGCGAACTACAGCCAGGACGACGTCGAGCAGCTCGCCAAGGCGCTCTCCGGCTGGCAGATCAACGACGACAACCCCGACGCGGTTACGAGCTACTTCACGCAGTCGCGCTGGTACAACGGCCCGAAGATGGTGTTTGGTCAGTTCGGGAACTTCACCACGACCGACGCTGTCAACCTCGTCCTCTCCCGTCCGGCCCACCCGGCGTTCCTGATCACCGAGCTGTGGAACGAGTTCATCGTCGGCGCGCCGGACGCGGCGACCCTGAACCGCCTGATCTCGGCCTACACGAGCAGTGGACTCCAACTCAAGCCACTGCTCAACGCGATCCTCACCCACCCAGCGATGTTCGCGTCGCTCGATGAGCCGAACATGGTCAAGCCGCCGGTCGTCTACGTCGTCGGTGCGATGCGAGCGCTCGGGCAGGGGATCAGCGACTCGACCGCGGCCGACTATCTCGACGGCATGGGCCAGACGCCGTACTTCCCGCCGAACGTCTCCGGCTGGGAGGGCGGCATGTCGTGGCTCAACACGAATACCGCGCTCGCGCGCTTCTCGTTCGTCTCCACGATCCTCGCGGGCACAACGATCAGCGACGTGCCGGGGGAGACTCCCGCGGCGGCGTACGACCGGGCGTACCTCGCCGCCGGTCGACCGTGGCTCGCCGACGGGACCCAGAGTGCACTCCGCAGCTTCGCCCAGACCGCCCCCTCGTCCGGTGCCAGTCAACGCAAACAGCGCCAGCTCGCGCTGCGGGCGCTGATGCTCGCCGGCCCCGACGCTCAGGTGATGTGATGAACAAGCCGACGACCGAGTTCACCGCGCTGAAATGCGCCGACTGCGCGCGCTCAGACAGTCGCGTCACCGATCTGCGACCGAGCTCGCACGCGGAGATCCCCGCCGAGGCCCTCGGCGGATTCCCGGACGGTCCGCCGCGGACGCGGCGCGGGGTGGGCCGCCGAGCGTTCCTGCGCGGCGGGATGATCGGCGTCGCGTCGGTGTACTCGATGACCCGGCTGAGCTGGGACTCGATCTGGGACGCGGCCGCGGCCGATGCCGCCGCCGGGCCGAACAACGTGCTCGTCTGCATCTACCTCAACGGCGGCAACGACGGGCTGAACACGATCGTTCCGGTCTCCTCGGGCCAGTACTCGGCCTACGTGTCCCGGCGCGGCAACATCGCCCGCACGCTCGGCGCGTCCGGCGGCGGGAACGTCGGCACGACCGTGATGGGTGGGACCGGCGGGTCGCTCGCGTTCGCGAACCCGGGGGTGTCGGGCGGCCCCAACAATGGCGACACGAAGGGCTTCGACACGCTCTACGGAGATGGCTCGGGGGGCGCCGGGTCGGACCTCGCGGTGTTCCCGGCCACCGACTACCAGCCGCCGAACCTGTCGCACTTCGAGAGCCGTGACTACTGGTTCGCGGGCGCGCTCCAGGAACTCCAGACCGGGTGGCTCGGTCGCTGGCTCGACAATTACGGCTCGACCGCGAACCCCCTCCAGGCGATCTCGCTCGATTCATCGCTGTCCAAGCAGATCCGCACCTCGAGGGCCCCCGTGTGCGCGATCGAGGATCTCAACGGGACGAGCTTTCAGATCGAGAACACGAACTTCAACGCCAACAACCTCGTCGCGAGCCTTGCCGCCGTCCCGACCGGGTCGGGCAACGACGCGCTTGGGCGCGCCCGCTCGATCTTCGGGGAGACGGTGAACGTCTCGAACCGGCTCCACGGCCTGAGCGGCGGCGCGACGGGCACCGGATATCCGGCGAACTCCGACCTCTCGCGCAAGCTCCAGCTCGCCGCGACGCTGCTGAGCGCCGGGCTCGGGACGCGGATCATCACGATCGACTGGGGGTCGTTCGACACCCATGGCGAGCAGGTCGGCACCCAGGATCCGCAGCTCGCGGTGCTGTCTCGGGCGCTCGGCGCGTTCAAGGCCGATCTCGCGAACCGAGGTCTCGAGCAGAAGGTGGTCACGATGGTGTTCTCCGAGTTCGGACGGCGCGTCGCCTCCAACGACTCGGCCGGCACCGATCATGGCGCCGGCGGCCTCGTGCTCGTCAGCGGCTCGAGCGTGCGCGGGGGACTCGCCGGTGAGCATCCGGGCGTGACCAGCCTCGATGACGACGGGGATCTGCAGCCGATCACTGACTTCCGCACCGTCTACCAGGCACTGATCGCCGAATGGCTCGGCGGTGATCCGACGGCGATCCTTCCCGGTGGTCCGTTCCCGGGCGTGGCACGGTACGACGGCGGCACCTCGCTGATCAAGTGATGCATCGCGGGCCCGCGTTCCTCGCGCTCGCGGTGGCTGCCGCGGCGTCCGTGCTCCCAGCGCAGGCGGTGGCGCGCCGTCACCGGCTCCATCTGCCGCCGCTCGACCTGCCGCGCGCCCTGACCGTCGATGAGAAGGAATGGGCGGTGCAGCCGTCCAAGACGCTCGTCGGCGCCGGCCCGGTGACGATCACCGCGTACAACCGCGGCCAGGACAACCACAACTTCGTGATCACCGACGCCGCCGGCACCGTCGCGGGCAAGGTGTCGCTGATCCCGGGCGCGACGGCGACCGTGACCGCGAACCTGCGACCCGGCACCTACCGGTTGTTCTGCTCGCTCTACGCGGGGACGCCCGAGTCGCACTACGCGCGCGGGATGCATACGACGATCACCGTGCAGTAGCGACGCCCGTCGCGGTTCTTCGGCTCATCTCACGAATGCCTTAGGGAGGTCGTACGCCAGGGCGCGAGCATGGCGTCATGAGACATCCCGGTTACTGCCCAGACTGTGGCGCGCGGGTGACACCATTCGCCGCCGGATGCGCGCTGTGCGGCGCCGACCTCGATCCCAAGCGGTGGGACAACCCGCCATCGTGGGCTCAGCGGATGACGACGCGCCTGCCGCGACTGCGCTCCGGCGAGTGGTTCGGAAGCGCGCCGCGGAACCGTCCGCGCGTTCGCGTCCGCGGCCAGCACTAGCGGGCGCCCGCGCCGCGCCGCTCGCTTCAGCAGTGCACGCGAGCGAGCGTGTTGCCGAGCGGGAGACAGAGCGTCGCCCGCGTCGGTCGGCTCGTGCGGGTGCCGCTCCAGCGCCAGACAGCGCCGTTGTACCGGTGCGCGGTGACCGCGACCTCAAGCGTCTGCCCGGCCCGCAGTGTGATCGCGCCGATTGCCGCGCGGACATTGAATGCGGGCTGTGCGGCGGAGTACGTCTGGGTGCGGAAGCCGCACCCGGTGCCGGTGCACCGCACGGTGATGGTCGGTTGCGCGGGCAGGCGCGTCACGCGGAGCGATGACAGGGTCGTCTTCGTGCCGTGGCGCGACCAGCTTGCGGACACGGTCGCCGGGTTGGCGAGGCCGAGCTCGTGCAGGCCCCAGGGTGGGTTCGCGTTGACGACGCGGCCGGGCCGACAGCTCGCCTGAAAGCTCGCAAATCGCGTCGTGGAACTGTGCGCGGTGATCGTGTAGACGCCGGTCGGCACGTTCGTCCAGACGACGCCGCCATCGACCGACGACCTGGTCTGGCTCGGATCTGGCACGACGTTCTGGTTGAAGTAGACGGGCTTTGGAAGCGTGGGCGAGGCGGTCGCGGTGGCACCGGCGACGCCGTGCGCTCCATAGGCGATGAACCCATCAAAGCTCAAGTCGCGCACGTTGCGGGTGTTGAACGTGGAGACGATCGCGCACTTTGCCGGGTTGCCCTGGGCATCGACCGGGACGCCGAGCAGGGCCACGAGCCCCGTGTACACGGCGTCGGTCGGCGTCTGGAAGTTGACGTTCGCGAGATCCTCACCGTCGGTCGTGAACGTCTGGAGGTAGATCGTGTGGTAGCCGGGCGCGACGATGTACGGCGTGATCCGGGCGTGGTCCGGGACGACAAGGTCGTAGCGACCGTTTGTGCCGACGACGGCCTTCAGCTTCGGGAATTCAGCCACCCGGATCGCCGCTCCGGCGAGCAGCGTATGGACATTGTTGAACTCGTACGCGGTGCCGCGCAGCTGAACGGTCTTCGCCGCGGACGCGCCGAGCGCTGAGACGGCAGCGACGACGCCCACGGTGAGCGCGACGAAGATGGACATGGTAAGGCGAGCCCTCATAGCGAGCCGAGGACCCTAGCGACCCGGGCAGGTTCGCTCATCAGCACCTCTCCGCAGCGCCGGCCGAGGAGAACTACCGACTTACGGATCGAGCGACGCCAGGTAGGGCCCGAGTTCCTCGGCGACCACCTTGGCGTCGGCCGGCCACGGTGGTGTCTCGTGGACCTCGGAGCGCCATCCGAGCCCGGCGGTGACGTGCGCGGACAGGTACAGCGGCCGCTCACCGGTCAACAGCATGCCGCGGACGACGGGCGCGAACGGCGGCGGGCGCTTGCCGAACCCGGCGAGATGGGCGATTCCGGCCGCGGCCGTGTCCGCCTGCTGGGCGCCGAGCCCGCCGTGCTTGACCGGGTACGCGGTCGCGTCGCCGGCGGCGAACATCCGCCCGTCGCCATCTTCGACCCGGCAGTAGTCGTCGATCGGGATGAACCAGCCAGGCCCGGCCGGGACTCCCGGGATCGCCGGACCGGTGACGCGGGGAAGGGCGACGACGAGGTCGACGTCGAGCTGGGTGCTGCCGTACGTCACGACGGTCGGCGACGGGACGCGCGCAGCCGCTCCTGCATGCAGGACGACGCCCGCGTCGGTGAGCAACCGGCGGATTGCCTCTGCGGCGCCCTCGCCGAAGGACTTCAGCGGACGGCCCTCCGGCGTCACCAGGTCGATGTGAAGGTCGAGTCGATGGCCGCGCGCGTGCGCCGCGGTGAGGAGCGCGAGCTCGTAGAGCGGGACCGGCCACGACGGACCGTCGGGGAGCACGAACGCGATCCGGCGGACGGTGCCGCTCTCGACGCGGCCGATGACCTCCCGGTAGCTCGCGCCGGCGTCACGGTCGGTGAAGGCAAACGCGTGCTCGAAGGACGGCGACTCGCGACCGCCGACGGCGAGCAGCAGCGCGTCGTACTTCAGCTCGTCTCCGGACTCGGTGAGAACCGTGTGGTCATCGGCGAGCACGCGGGCGAGCCGGTCGCGGATCCAGACGGCGCCGGTGTCGGCGACGACCCGCTCGATCGGATATTGCCGGACGTGCTCGGAGACGAATGGCTCCTGCACGGCGAGTGGCCGAAACCGGAAGTGCTCATCCGGGCACAGCCACATCACCGCGACCTCGTCGCCCGTCAGGCGCCGGAGGTGCAGCAGTCCTTCAACGGCGGCGACGCCGCCGCCGCAGATGAGCGCGTTGAACTCGGGCATGCCGTTTGAGCGAATGAATCCCAGTAGCCGCAACACAGAACAGCAGATTTGCCTTGCCGGTGTCCGGCTGGCACGCTGTTCGCGTGCCGATGCCATGGATCCGGGACGAGTTCGCCCGATGAGCAATCGACGGAGGACCGCCCCGCCCTCCGGGATGGCGCCGCCCGGGGCCGTGCTCACGACGACCGGGGAGACTGTGCAGCTCATCCCGCTCGCCGAGGAGGTCGCCGGGCGCCACCTCGAAGGCCATCCCGAGGACGTGACCCGGTACGGCGAGAAGCTCGCGTGGCAGTGGTGTGTGCATGACATGCAGCACGTCCTCGCCTGGGCGATCACCGACCAGGAGTTCCGCGGTCAGCTCGCGTGGCTGGCTCGGATCCTCGACGCCCGCGATTACCCGGTCAACAACCTGTTCGATTGCGTGCTCACAGCGGCGGACGTCGTCGAGCGGGACCTGCCGCCCGACGTCGCCTCGGAGGTCGCCGACCGGATGCGACAGGTAGCGGACGCGCTCCGTTCGGGCGGGTTCGACTGACGGGATTGCGCGGCGGTTAGGCGAGTCGCCGCACCGCGAGCACGGCGACGTCATCGCGGTAGCGGCCGGCCGGCGCCAGGCGTGCCAGGAGGTGGTCGCACAGCTCCTCGACCGGCCACGTCGCCGCCTCCGTGGCGGCTGCGGCCAGTCCCTCGAGCCCCTCATCGATGTTGTGGGTCAGCTCGACAAGCCCGTCGGTGAACATGACGAGCGTTGAGCCAACGGAGAGCGAGCGCCGCGACTGACCCCGCGACTCGACGGGCAACCCGAGCAGGGGCGAGAGGCCGTCGTCCATTGAAAGGTACTTCGGCCCGGTCTCAGGGTGGACGGACAGCGGTGGCAGGTGGCCGGCGCTCGCCAGGTCGATCGTGCCGGTGGCGGGATCGAGCACGGCATAGAGCGCGGTCGCGAGCGCACCGTCGACTTCGGCGAGGCGTCCGACGCGAGTAAGCACATCGGACGGATCCGGGGAGTCCAGCGCGTAGGCGTGGAGCGCCCCGCCGAGCCGACCCATGGTCGCCGCTGCGCGCAGCCCCTTGCCGGTGATGTCCGCGATCGCCACGCCGACACGGCCGTCGCGCAGCGCGAGCACGTCGTAGAAGTCCCCGCCAACGCTCGCGGTCCGCGCGATATAGCGTGCCGCGACGGCGACGCCTGGGACGTCCGGAAGCCGCTGCGGCAGCATTGTCCGCTGGAGGGTCTCAGCCATCCGCTGTTCACGGTCGCGTAGCTGAGCCTGGCCGATCGCGAGGGCGACGCGCTCGCCGACGAGCTCGAGCAGCGTCAGGTCGGCCTCGGAGAAGCAGCCGGTGCCGGCGGCGCTCGTCGCGAGCACACCCGTGACCTGACCCTCGATCGTGAGCGGCGTGCCGATCAACGAGCCCTCGCGGCCGGGCGCGCCAACCTCGTCCCGGATCACCGAGAGATCGTCGATGAGCTCGGAGCTGGCCCGGGCCGCGATGCCGCCGAGGACGCCTTCGCCGATGCGCCACGCGTCACCGTCGTCAGGTGCCGGCCCCGGGCCCGAGCTGGCGCGGACGACGAGTCGGTCGAGCGCCTCATCGTGGAGCAGGATGTCGATCCGGTCACCCGGCAACACCTCCTGCGCGGCAACGAGCAGCCGGTGAAGTGCGTCGTCGAAGTTCCGGGGCGTCAGCCCGGCGAGCAGGATCCGCTCGAGCTGTCGCACCCGGAGCTCGGAACGGGCGGTCTCGTTCTGGGCCTGCTCGAGCTGGCGCTGGCGTCGGCTGAGGCGGCGCTGGGTGTCGATCAGGTCGTCATTGAGCTGGAGCACCTGCTCGACGAGCTGGCGGTTCTCGGTCCAGGCGGGCTCGGCGACGAGCTCGAGGTGGAGGTTCGGCAGGCGGCGCAGCCAGATCTGGCGATCGTCGGTCGAGTTGTCACGCGCGTCGAGCACGCCGAACGTTCCGCGCTGCCACTCCTCGCCGACGGCATCGGCCCAGTCGGCGAAGGCCGGGCGCTGCTGGTGGGTGATGAGCTCTGAGATCCTCGCGCCCTCGAGTTCGCCCCCGGCGGCGGCGAGGAGCGCGGAGTTGGCGCGGACGACCCGCCCCCGAGGGTCAAGCTCCGCGGCAAACAGCGTGTCGGATTGCCACGGGAACGCCGAGACGTCGATGTCTCGCTCCTGCCTGGGTTGCGCCTTCACGCGGACGACGCCGAACCGAACGTGCGCTCCAGCAGCGCGAGGAGCGTCTGCGGGTCATCCGCGAACGCGTCCGCACCGACGGCGAGCGCCCGGGTCTCCTGGCCGCGATATGCCCGGCCGCCGACGACGATCATCGGCGGCTTGTGCAGTTGTCGCAGAAGCTGGCACGTGCGCGTCACCGACAGCAGGTTGCCCGGCAGGGCGGTGGAGAGGGCCACGACGTCGGCGGCCCGTTCGGTGACGAGGTCGGTGAGTTCCTGAACGGGGATATCAGCACCGAGCGAGAGCACCTCCCATCCCTGTGTCTCGAGGAAGTCGGCGACCATCACGCCGCCGAGTGCGTGGCGCTCGCCCGGACTCGAGGAGACGATCGCCACCCGGCCGACGCCGACCGGCTCGGCGCCGCTCATCCGCCCACCGAGGGCAGCGATGACCATCTGGCTGATCTGAGTCGAGAGATGCTCCTGGGCGACCGTGATCTGCGCCGATTCCCAGAGCCGACCGATCTCGTGCATCGCGGGGGTGACGACCTGGAGATACAGCGTCGCGGCGGAGACGCCGGAATCAAGGGCGCGTTGCGCGAGGTCACGCGCCGCCCGGGCATCCGGGGCGAGCAGGTAACCCAGGTACTCCTGAGCCAGGTCAGATGCCGTGGCCTCCGTCGAAGCTCCCTCCGGTGGAGACGCCTCGGCGCCTGCCAGTGGTTCGATCACCCTGTGCTTGTCGTGCCGGTGGGGAGATCGAACCAGACGTGCGTCGAGCCTTCGCGCACCCCCCAGCTCGACGCCAGCTGTTCAACG
>CAWKKY010000017.1:0-98728 GCA_963850335.1 uncultured Solirubrobacterales bacterium
CTACAGGTGGCGCGCAGGGATCATGGCACAACGTCGCCCGAAGGTGGCTGGCCGAAGTTCGGGTCAAATGGTTGTCGGTCTGAGCGACATACGGTGCGTTTGGGTGGGGTGATCAGTTGGACGAGATAGGCGCTGGTCGCGCGGACGACGCAGGCGCTGGGGTCGGCTTCGCTGGTGTGGCCGTAGCCGTCGTGGGTCAGCAGAACGGCGTTTCCGAGCAGATGGGCGACGCGGCGGGCGTTGGCGTACGGTGTCGCTGGGTCAAACGTCGTGCCGATCACGAGGATCGGGTTCTTGGTGGTTCTGTTCCATGGGCCGGTGTAGCGCTCGGTGCTGCGCGCGGGCCACGAGGCGCATGGCGCCCAGTTGCCCCAGCCGACGACGGGCCCCCCGATGCGGCTGTCCCGGGTCAGCCGCGCGATGACCCGGGGCCAGGCGCGGGGGCCCTCTCGGGCGGGACTGTCGGTGCACGTGATCGCTGTCGAGGCATCGCCGGCGGCAGACCGAATGGCGGTAAGTGCCGCTCGAGCCTGGGTCGCGAGGGCAGAGCCGTCGCCGTTGTCGGCCTGGTTGAGGTCCTCGCCGAGCTTCGGCCACGCGGCCGGGTTTGTGAGCGTCGCGAACAGATCGACGAGGACATCGCCGTAGCTCAGCGCGCCCCGCGGGTGGGCCGCGGGCGCAGGGATCGGCGCCCGTTGCAACCACTCCAGCAGCCCGGCCAGTCGCGCTGCGACCGGTCCGTCGCGAGCGAGCGCGCAGCGGGCCGGTCCGGCGCTCTGGCAGGTCGACTCGAGCCGGTGTAGCCCCTGATCCATCGCGGAGACGGTGTTGGCGAACCTCGCCGCGGCCCCATGGATCACGCTGCGGGGGTCAACGACGCCGTCGAACACCATCGCGCGCACGCGGCCTGGATACATGTTGGCGTAGGTCTCGCCGAGAAACGTGCCGTAGGACACAGCCCAATAGGTGAGCCGCCGGTCGCCCACTAGGCGGCGTAGATCGTCGAGGTCGCGGGCGTCATCAGCGGTGGAGACGTGAGCAAGCAGACGCCCGCTCAGCGTCTGACAGCGTCGCGTGTACGCGATCGCCCTGGACACGTATGCCAGCTCCTGCGCCCGCGTTGTCGGGAGCGCCAGGCCGTCCCAGAACCTGGCGCGGCTTCGTTGCTCGGCAAAGCACCGCACCATTGGCGTCGAGCCTGGGGTGCCCCGCAGGGACCAGCCGATGACATCGAACCGGCCGCGCCCGAGCGCGTCGAGCCTCGCGCCGTCTGTCCGCACGAGCTCGACGCTCCCGGCCGCGCCACCGCCATTGACGAACAGCGACCCGATTCGCCGTCCGGGACGACTCGCTAAATGACGAATCACGGCCAGCGAGATGTCGGGCCCACCGGGGTGCGCCCAGTCCAGCGGGACTCGCACCCGCCCGCACTGCAACCGCATCCCGCACGGCTTCCAGGCGATCCTCGCCGTTATGCCCGCCTCGCGGTGCGCATTCGGCGAGACGCCCCCCAGCGCTGGGACCGCGAGCACGCCGGCACCTAGCACCACCACGCCTGCCGCGGCTACGAGCAGCAGTCGCGGCGGTGCCGCGCGACGGCGGCCCGGGTGTCTGGCCGGCCGCGTCCGGAGTCTCATCTCGGTGCCTGTCCAACGGCGGTGCTGATCGGAATGTACGAGACGGGGACTTTGACGAGCGATGGTGGTTGGTGGTTGCATGCCTCCTTGTACTTCTTCGGTGTCAGTTTTGCGTCATCGGCCACGTACTGGCCGGATCGGTCCGGGTCGGGCGTGTCGAAATACACGCCCCCGAGATTCCAAGTTGTGTTGCCCAGCTTTAGCGTGAAATCCCCGGTGTCCCGGAAGATCGGCGCTGTCGCGGTCACCCACGCGATGAACCCGGGATTGATGTGAAGCGAGACGTCCTGTTCAAACGTGTGCTTCTGGGTCCAATCGTGTCGGTAGGTTGTCGAGATTGCGACATTGATGATCTTGAACAGATTCGCTCCGACTGAGAGTGACACCCCGATGCTGTTCGTCTGATCTACCTCGTCGGTCGCCTTGTACACCGTTTCCACCGGCGTGTCTCCGCAGTTCGCGACACCCTCACCTACGACGTGTGCGGGCGTATGCGTCTTGTCCTCCTTCGTGGGTTTGAAGTCGCAGGTGGCAAGGTCGCTGTTCACGCACAGGTCGTGCAGCGTCGCCGCCGCGTCCTCGCGCTGCTCGGCCGGGATGGTGATCACCGTCCCCGGCGTATTGTTGACCGTGAGCGCAAGACCCCCGGCCGTGCAGGTCCCGAGACCGATTGGGTACCACTTGCAGGTCGAGTCGTTGGCGAAGACTCCGGTCCGAATTGTCACTCTCAGGTGGCGGGCCCCCTCCGGATACCCCACGATGTCATATATCAACTTTGCCGCGTAGCCATGGTATTTGAGCTCCCAGTCGTTCAGCGCGCCCGGCTCAAGCCCGGCTCCGTCCGGGGGACGGCCTTCGAAGTCGACCGGGTAATCGTCCATCGGATCGACATGGGCGAGCCGCAGATGGTAGTTGCTGAGGTTGTAGAGCTTAAATCCGCGACTGCTTGCGCTGCCTACGCCCGGATGAGTCTTGACCGTTAGCTTCAGACCCTCAGCCGTGCAAGTTCCGACACTCGCCGGGACGATCGTGCAGGTCGAGTCGTTCGAGGAGAACCACGTCCTGATCGTCGCCTCGAACGTAGCGTGCGTCCCAACGATCGCGTACGTCAACTTTGCCGCGTAGCCATGCCATTTGAGCTCCCAGTCCTGCGCCGCGCTCGGCGCAAGCACCGCCCCGTCCGCCGGGCGCCCCTCGAACTCCATCGGATAATCCGCATTGAAACATCCGCCCTTACCGCAGATGACGTTGCCGGGGACAGGAGTGACGCTTGTCAACCGCAGCGCGTGAGCGCCTTCGTTGTAGATCTTGAAGCCGCGACTGGCGGCGCTCGCTACCCCGACCCCGAGCGCGAGGGTCGCCGCGACCGCGCACGCGAGGCCAATGGCCATCACCCCCAATCGTGTCCCTACGCCGCTGATCGGGTCTCGTGCTCGATCGGTTGTACCTATATGGATCATGGGACTGTCTCCTTGGTGAGGCAGGTCGAATGTAGAGTCGTTTCGCGCTCTCGCGCGTTGCCCAGCCGGCGGTGAGCCTCACTGAGGCGGCGATCACCGGATCGGCTGCCCGAATTGCGGGTCGAACGGCTGATGGTCTGACTGGCACACAGTCCCCCGTCTCGGAACGATCAACCGGACCAGACAGCGCGTGGTGGCGTGCTCCACACATGCGCTGGGGTCGGTGCCGCTGATGTGCCCGTACCCGTCGTAGGTCAGGAGTACCGCGTTGCCGAGCCGGCGTGCGGTGGTTTGCGCGTTGGCGTAGGAGGTGTTGGGGTCATGGGTCGTGCCGATCACGAGGATCGGATTCTTGGTATGGGCGTTCCAGGGCCCGGTGTAGCGCTCCGCGCTACGCGCGGGCCAGGCCGCGCAGGGTGCCCAAATCCACCAGCCGGGCACCGGCCCGGCGAACGGGCTGATGGCGGTCAGCCGGCCGATCACCTGAGGCCACGCGCGCGTGCTTGGCGAGCGGGGCTGTCTGCGCATCCGATCGCGACCGCCGCCGGGGCGCTGCCCACCTCGGGCGGGAAGTCTTGTCGCGCATCATGATCATCATCTCTTCTCGGTCGACTCCGGACGCTGGGCTCCCCGCACGGCGCTTGCCTGCGCGCGGCTCGTACCCGCTGCCCAACGCCGGACGTTGGGGTTCGTTGAACACGGCTGATACTCGCGCTCCGGAGGAGACGTTGTCATCGGCCGGGTGGCCGATGCGGGGGATGATTTGCCACAGATCGAGCTACAGAATCAGACGCCAGCCCGGCGTGTCGGGCGCGTCGCGCCCGGCGGCAGCCTTCGCTCAGATCGGACTTGCTCTCAGCAGCTCAGGTAGCGGGTTTCGTCCAGTCCGGCACGACCCCCGGCCTCGTAAGCTGGGATCGGGTTCGCCAGACGCGATCGGTGATCAGCTCGGTCTTGAACGAATCGACGAACGATTCCGCGAGCGCGTTCGCCTTCGCTGTCAACTGCGCCTGCTCAGGCGGTTGCGCAGCGAACTGTTCGTGTGACGCATGAGCATAGAGGAGAGTGATGGCGCGAGCGGGGTCGTCGACGCCGAGGCCTCGCTCCTCCTCCGTCGCCAACTGGGCAGCCTCAGCGACGCTGCCGCTCTTCCTGCGCACGACCTTGGTGCTCGACTGATCGACGCGCACGTCGTTAGAAGCGGTGAGCCGGCCGTTGCGCCGTTAGTACTGGAACGTCGGTCGGACGTGGTCGTTGCACCGCACGCCTTCAGTGCGGCCTGGCGCTCCGAGCTCCCTTCGCGCTGTGCGACGTCGGTCGCGACGGCCACACCCGCCGAGTGCTGGTCCATCGCGTTGAAGAGCTCCGGAGAATGACGCTCATTCACCCCGGGCGATCACACGACTGACGACTCAAACGGGGGATTTCGGAGACATAACTCTGGCGCGTTGGGTGAGGCTCGGCTCCTGCATCCATTTCTCGACAGGAGGTTGTCCCTCATGCTGGAGCGCTACTTCGTCAGGCCGCAGACCGTCGATCGGATCCGCGCGACTTGGATCGGATCGGAGATCGAGCAGTACGTCGACTGGCTCACCGAGCGCGAGTATTCGACGCGGTCGGTGCTGCAGCGGGTGCCGGGACTGATCGCGTTCGGGGAGTTCGCTTGGGGCGCCGGCGCGCGGACCGTTCCGGAGCTGCCCGATCACGTCGACGGCTTCACGGCCGAGTGGATGGCCGGGCGTCCCGCTGTGCGTCAGGGAGGGCGCCGGATCGCGAGACGGACGCGCGGTCCGATCGAGCAGATGCTGACGGTCGTCATCCCTGGGTTCGTCGCCAAGAGTCGCATGCGCTACCCGTATCCGTTCGTTGAGGCGGCACCCGGGTTTTTCGAGTACCTGGTCAGCGAGCGCGGGCTGCGGCCGGTGACGATTGATGGCTACCGCCATCACCTCGGGCGGCTTGAGCTGTTCCTGGCGCGGATTGGTGTTGCGAAGCTCTCGGAGCTCTCGCCGTCGATCCTGAGCGCGTTCGTCGCGGATCGCGCGAGCGAGGGGTTGCAGGTCACGTCGCTGCGGGATTTGAGCGGAGTGTTGCGGGTGTTCTTGCGCTACGCGCATCGCGAGGGCGCGATCGGTCGCGATCTCAGCGCCGCGGTCGAGTGGCCGTTGGCGTATCGCCTCTCGAGCATCCCGCGGTCGATCACCTGGGAGGAGGTCGGCCTGGTGCTCGCCGGGGTTGACCGCCGCTCGCGGTGCGGCAAGCGCGATTGGGCGATCTTGATGTTGCTCATCACCTACGGGCTGCGCGGCCGAGAGGTCGCGGCGTTGACGTTGGATGACATCGATTGGCCGCGCGAGCATCTGCGGGTGCCGGAGCGCAAGGCCGGGCACTCGACCGCGTACCCGCTCTCGACGTTGGTCGGGGAAGCGCTGGTTGACTATCTGCAACACGGTCGCCCACGGACCGACGAGCGTCAGTTGTTCTTCTCCGCGGTCGCGCCGTTTAGACAAATCACGCACGGCGCGGTCGCGTCGCGCGCAGCGCACTATCTCCGCAAGGCGAAGATTGACGTGCCGCGCCCCGGGTCGCACACGCTCAGGCACACGTGCGTGCAGCGACTCGTCGACGCGGACTTCTCGCTGAAGACGATCGGCGATTTCGTCGGGCATCGGTCACCGAAGTCGACCGAGGTCTACGCGAAGGTCGCGGTCGAGCAGCTGCGAGAGGTCGCGCTCGGCGACGGCGAGGAGATCCTCGGATGAGCATCGATCAGACGCTGCAACAGACGGTCGATGCGTTCTTGGCGCACAAGCGCGCGCACGGCCGCAAGTATCACAGCGAGGAGCGCGAGCTGCGGTTGCTGGTCGCGTTCGCCGGCGGAAACGGCGCCGATCGGCTGTCTGACCTGACGCCGGCGCTGCTTGAGCAGTTCCTCGGGTCGCGCGCGAGGTCACAGCCGAGGAGCTTCAACCATCTCCGCAACGTGGTCGGCTGTCTGATGGACTGGGCGGTCACTCAGGAGCTGATCGCCGTCTCGCCGCTGCGGACCCGGCGACGTCGGGTCACCGCCCACCGGATCCCGTTCCTGTTCGACCCCGCACAGGCCCGGCGACTGCTCGACGAGGCCAGCCGGCTGCCGGACAACCCACGCGCCGCACGTCGCGGGACGACCTACCGGACGATGTTCGCCTTGTGTTACGGGCTCGGACTGCGCGCCGGTGAGGTATGCGGCCTGCGACTCGGCGACGTCGACACTGGCCGCGATCTGCTCGTTGTTCCCGGCGCGAAGTTCGGCAAGAGCCGGCTCGTCCCGCACGGACCGCGGATCGCGGCGTTGCTCGGCGCGCAGCTCGAACGTCGCCGCGACGATGACGCGACCGAGAGCGATCAGCCGCTGTTCACGTTCGTCGCTGCCCAGCCGGTGGATCCGTGCACCGCCAGCCAGGTGTTCCACCGGCTCGTGATGGCGCTCGATCTTCCGGTACCTGACGGGGTTTCGCCACCGACGCTGCACAGCCTGCGTCACAGCTTTGCGGTCGGCTGCCTGCTGCGCTGGTATCGACAAGGGCTCAACCCGGCCGACCGGTTGCATCAGCTCTCGACGTTCATGGGTCATGTGGATCCGGCCTCGACCGCGATCTACCTCACGATCACGACCGAGCTGCTCGACGAAGCGAACAGCCGGTTCGAGCGCTACGCCGCCCCGGCCTGGACGGAGGGCGGGCGATGACCCCGGACACGCCACTGGGGCAACTGCTGCACTCCTTCTTCCAGGACCACCTGATCGTCGTCAAGGGCCTCCGGCCATCGTCGGTTCGCAGCTACCGCGACACGATCCGCCTGTTGATCGTCTTCATCGCGGCGGACAAGCGTTCCAAGCTCACCAAGCTCACAGTCGGTGATCTCACGTTCGACCGGATCGCCGGGTTTCTGCGACATCTCGAGCAGGACCGCGGGAATCACACCCGCACCCGCAACCAGCGGCTCGCGGCGATCCACACCCTGTTCGAGTACATCGCGACCCGCTCCCCCGAGATGCTGGCCCTCTGCCAGCGGGTCGCAGCGCTCCCCTCCAAGCGCGTTCCGCCACCGGAAACCTGGTTCCTCGAGCTCGACGAGATCCAACGGCTGCTGCATGGCCTACCGAGCCGAGGGCGGCACGCGCTGCGTGACCGAGCGCTGATCCTGTTCCTCTACAACACTGGCGCCCGCGTCCAAGAAGCCGCGGACCTTCGTGTCGAGCATCTCGATCTCGGCGAGCATCCGACCGTGCGCCTGCACGGCAAGGGCGACAAATGGAGAACCTGCCCGCTCTGGGGGCAGACCGCCGGTCTTCTCCACGAGCTCCTTGGCTCAGAGAACTCCTCGACACCGCCAGCGACAGTGTCGGTGTTCACCGCGCGCGGGCAGCCCCTCACGCGCTACGGGATCTACAAGATCGTGCGCCGTCACGCCGCCGATCTCGACGACCCCCGGACCGGCCGGCGGGTCGGCCCTCACACCTTCCGTCACACGGCCGCCATGCATCTCCTCGAAGCGGGCGTCGAGGTCAATGTCATCCGCGGCTGGCTCGGGCATGCGGACCTCTCCACCACCAACCGCTACGCCGAGATCAACACCAAGACCAAGCAGCAGGCGCTCCTACAAACCGAACCACCGGAAGGCATGACCAGGCGCGCCACCGGCCCAATCTGGCGCTCCGACGAACCGCTGCTCGACTGGCTGTCGTCGCTCTGATCGTTATGTGCCCTGCCTGCCTTGAGCGACGCTGCCGACCGCCCTGACAGCAGCACGGTCATCCGGGCAGGCACATAATCAGCTCGGCGACAGAATGCGCGGAACCGGACGCAACCGCGAGCGGTTAGCTGAGCACCGCGGTCAGCAGGGCCGCGCTCAGCTGGCGGCTCCCCACACGAGCAGCGACTGCGGATCGTCCGGGTCGATCTTGACGATGACGTCCTTGCCGGCCTCGATGCCCTGGAGCGTGGCGTCGTGCAGGGACTGCGAGAGCGAGACGTTGTAGTCGGCGCCGCCCGCAGCATGGACGGTCAGGTCGAACTCGATCTGATGGCCGCCGCCGAACTGGGTACCGGTCTCCTGCATCGCGTTGACGGTCGCGCGTCCCTCGACGCCGGACTGGTTGATCTTCATGATCTTGTCCCGTTGGGCGCCCTGCCCCATCGGGTTGGCAGCCTGCTTCGCGGTGCCCTTCAGCTTGTCGAGAAACCCCACAGTGACCCTTTCAACGTTGTCCTCCGATGACCCGGCCGAGCGGTCCCCACCTCGGCCGTCCCGGGCTGCCCTGCCCCGCAGCAGCCCGGAACGCAACCTACCACCTCGTCAGCCGCTGACGGTGATCTTGCGCGAGCGGCCGCCGCGCTCAGTCGAGCGAGATGCCCTGGGCATGCAGTGACTGTGCGATCGTCCGCATCAGCAGGACGGTCGCGCCGGTCAGGCCGATGAAGCCGAGGACCCACAGCGAGTCGCGGACGCCCGGGTCCGGGGACAGCGACCCGGCGACGAGCACGATGCCGGAGGACACCGCGCCGGCCGCGCCGGAGAATGCGACGAGCGCCCGGTTCAGCCAGCCGTTGACGACGTTGCGGTCGCCGCCGGCGTAGCGCTCGGTCCGGACGACGAGGCGGCCGGCACGCAGCTGACTCGAGAGGGCCTCCGCGTACTCCGGGAGCGTCCGCAGCGCCGGCAGCGCCCGGGTGAGCTCCTTGCGTATCAGCTCGGCGGGCGCCCCGATCATCTCCTCCTGCTCGTCGGCCACGAGCGCGCTCGCCTCGGTCGAGAGCTCGAACGTCGGATCGATCGTCTTGAGCGTGCCCTCGAGCGTGATCAGTGTGCGGGAGAGGAGCAGCATCTGCCGCGGCGGCCGCAGGCCGTGGCGCTCCATGACGTCGACCATCCCCGCCAGCGCGGCCGGGCTGAGTCCGCCCGCTTGGACCTCGCCGAGGAGGATCGACAGGTCGCGCTCGAGCTGGCGCAGGTCGAACTCGTCGTGTCCGACGAGATAACGGACCGACCGGGCGAGGATCGAGCTGTCGTTGATCGAGAACCCGAGCGCGATGCCCTGGAGCGCCTCGCGCGTCACCGGGTCAAGGTGTCCGACGGCGCCGAAATCGAGCAGCCACAGGTCGCCTGCGGGGTCGATCAGCACGTTCCCGGGATGCGGATCGGCGTGGTAGAAGCCGTCGTGCATGATCTGCTGAAGGAACGACGCGAGCAGACGGCGGGAGAGCTCACGCGCCTCGACGGGCACCGCCGCGATCGCGTCGGCGTCGGAGATCGGTCGCCCCTTGACCTCGTCCATGACGAGTACGCGATCGGTCGAGAGGTCGGCGTAGACGATCGGGATCTTCACCCCGGTATCGGATGCACGGTTCTCCCGGAGCTGGATCGCAGCGCTGACCTCGAGCCCGTAGTCGAGCTCGGACTCGATGCTGCTGATGAGCTCCTCGGCGAGCTCGCGTGCGCCGACCCGGCGGGCGGCCTCGACCCGGGAATCGAGCTCGCGGGCGACGAATGAGAGGACCGCGGAATCCCGGTGGACGATCTCGTCGAGCCCGAGACGTTGGACCTTGACGATCACGCCCCGGCCGTCGTGGAGCGTTGCGCGGTGGGCCTGACCGATCGACGCGGCCGCCAATGGCTCGGAGTCGAACGAGGCGAACGCCTGCTCCCGGGGCTCCGCAAGCTCGGCCTCGAGCACGATCGAGACCTCCTCGGGCGTCATCGGCGCGACGCTTGCCTGGAGCTTTGACAGCTCCGTGGTGAACGTCTCAGGCAGCAGGTCGCTCCGCGTCGCCGCGATCTGCCCAAACTTGACGAACATCCCGCCCGAGCGTTCGAGGACGAGCCGCACGCGGCGCGCGAGGTCGGTGGATTCAAGCGCGGCAGTGGTCCGGTAGCGGACGTGGAGAAGGTTCTCGCGGCGGGCGTTCGCGAGCAACTCCCGGAAGCGTCCGAGCGGCGTGAGCACGGACCGGACCGATTTCACGGGATGACGCAGCGTCCGCTGCGCCCGATGATCCTTGTGGCGACCGCGCGTGACGAGGTCGATCATGATCGCCACCGGCAGCGCCGCCAACACGCCGAAGAACACCGAGAGCGGGATGACGAGCAGCGGATGGGAGTGCTTGGGCCCGAGCGCGACGCCGGCCGCGATGACCCCCGCGAGCCAGCCGATGACGGCGGCGAGCGCGCTGCGCAGTCGGCCGATGTGCACGCCGAGCACACGGCCCGTGAGGACGCCGATGATCGCCACCCAGAACGGCAGGATGATCAGCGCGCCCACGCCGAGGTTGATCGTGAGGTTGATGAGCTACTCCGGGGATCGGCCTATACGGTTCGGTCGAGAGCCTAGACGCGGGGGCGGCGGCCGATGGGGGTGCTCGTAGCCGACGCAGATCTGCGTGGGAGCGAGTGTGTCTCCGACCGCCGTGAGCCTCACGTGGCTGAGCCCGCTCGCGGCGCGGTCATCGCCACCGTTGCTGATCAGGCCGAGCACGGCCTCGGCGCGCTCTTCGTCGGCGAGACCGAGGTCGACGAGTGCGTCAAGCAGCGCCCGCCAGCCGGCGCGGTCGCCGAGCGGCCAGTCGCCGCCGGTGGAGACCTCGAGTCCGACCGCATCGACGGCGTGGGGCCCGAGCTCGAGCACCACGCACAAGTTGCCCGACACGGGTTCAAGCCGCTTCGCGAGCGGTGTGAGCGTCCGGGCCGCGGCCTTGCGGCCGACCGCCCTGAGGAATGGCTTGAGCTCGGCGGCGCGGAAACGCCGCATGGCGACCCGCGGCGCGCGCCGGGAGTCACGTGAGGGCATCGCGCTCGCCGCAAACAGCTCGGCGCGCGCCGGCAGCGCCTCGAGCAGCACCTTGAAGTCATGGCACGTGTCGAAGTCGACCGGCGATCCGGTGACGGCGGCGAGCGCGCTCAGCAGCCCAAACGGGTCGGCGTGAAACGCGTTGGCTCCCGCGCCGTCGGATGCGTCCGCGTCGTTCGCACCACGCGGTGCCAGATACAGACATGGCGGCGGCGCCGGCTCGCCCTCGGCGGCCCGGCTGGCATCGAGCCCGAGCAGGAGAAACGTGCACGATCGGGCCAGCCAGCTACTGGGGTCGCGCCACTCCGAGAGGGCACCGGCGAGGCGCCCGGTCGCGGGCTCACCGCCCAAAGCCTCGAGCGTCAGCGCCCGATGCAGCGCCTCGCCGTCGGAGGCGCTCGGAACCGCGGCGACCAACAGATCGCCGGTCCTCGGGCCCTGAAGGCGAAGCTCGAGCCCGAGGCTTCGGCGACTGAGCACGCCAGGCAGCGCATCGGCGGTCTGCAGCAATGCGCGCCGGGCGGCCGCGCCAAGGAGCGACTGCGGAACGGCGTCGATGACGCGCTCCAGGACAGGCTGCAACGAGTCGAGCTGAAGCGTCGGCTCGGAATCGCCCACTCCGCCTCCTTACGTGGGTGGTGTGACTCCGGCGCTCCCCGGAGACGGCGGGACTATATCCCGGCGGCTGTCAGCCGGGCAAGGGCGTTGTCGGGTGCCACGCCGCGCGCTCGCCGAGCTGATCGGAGTACGCGTAGGTCCGGGGCGGTCGTCTCGGACGGCAGCTCGGAGAGCGGCCATCGGTTGGTCAGCGGTTTCGGATCGCCGCCACACGACGAGAGCAGCACGATCGGCCGGCTCCGCCCGAGCGGGGCGAGCCCGTCCATGAGCCGCGTTCGCTGAGTGTCGGTGAGAGGGTGGATGACTTCGGCCTCGATGACGACCGTGACCACCTCCCCAGTGGACTGGGCGACGAGCAGCGGGAGCAGATCGACCGCATCGCCGGGATGAACCGGCGGAGGGTCCTCGGCGATCGCATCACAGGCGCGCGCGAGGCGATCGTACGCGGCGACTTGTGCGAGCGCCCTCGATTGTGCAGACTGGTGAGCAATGGGAGGAATGGGGCTTGGCCGTGGGGCGACGGCACACTCTCTTTCGCACGTCTCCGCGCGCGCTCCGGGACGCGCTCACGGAGTCCTGCTCGCGGCCGGCGGGCTGATGCATCTCCTCCTCCACCCGATCCACGGGTGGCGCTGACCGTACCGACCAAACGGAGGGTTTCATGCCAAAGCTTTCTCGACCATCTCCCGCCCTTGTGGTGGCCACCTTCGCGCTGTTCATCGCCGCCGGCGGTGGTGCGTGGGCGGCGACCAAGAGCCCGAGCTCGGCGGTGTATGCCCGGGCGACCAATCCCAAGGCCTCGATCGCCAGCCGCGGCCCGCGCGGTCCTCGCGGTCCCCGCGGCTTCCGTGGGTTCACGGGGCAGCGCGGCGGGCCGGGCATCCCGGGCGCGGCAGGTCCGTCCGATGGGTTCGTCACCAACGCCCCGGACAAGCAGTCGCTCAGCGCGGGAAATGACACGCGGCTCGCTCAGCTGAGCCTGAGCATCGGCGGCTCGTACATCGTCACCGCCGAAACCTCACTCGCGGGGAACGCGAGCCCGGACACCAACCTCGCGTCCTGCACGCTGCTCCAGAACTCGAACCCCGTCGGCTCCGGTACGGCCAATCTGCCCTCGCTGGCGGCCTTCACGACCACGATGACCCTGACGGCAGCGGTCAGCACGAGCAACGGCTCGAACGTCAGTCTCAGCTGCAACCCCGACGGGCTCGGCTTCGCGCGGAACGTCGTAATCACGGCGATCCGGGTTGGGACGCTCCACACCCAGTAGGGAAACGCGGACGCGCGCTTCGGGCACTACTCCTTCCGTAGCGCGCGGCCGTGAGACGGATGCGGATCGCCGTCCAGCGCGGCGATCCGCTGTACGAGGAAGCGCCGCTCGGGCTCCGAGCTCGCGAGTTCAAGCGCGCGGTCGTAGGACGCGCGGGCGTCGGCCGCGCGCCCGAGGCGGCGCAACAGCTCCCCGCGCGTGGAGTGAAAGTACTGGTAGTCGCTCAGCGCAAGCTCGTCGACGAGCCCGAGGGCCCGCTCGACCGAACCGGATTGGGCGATCGCCACCGCGCGGTTGAGCTCGACCACCGGTGACCGCGTCAGCTCGGCGAGCTTCCCGTAGAGCTCGGCAACCTGCGGCCAATCGATGTCCTCCTCGGTCTGCAGCGACGCGATCGCCGCCTGCAGCACGTTGGGGCCGAGACCTCGCAGCGCGAGCGCCCGCTCGAGCTCCCGGCGCCCGGCCGTGAGCTGCTCGACGTCCCACAGCAAGCGGTCCTGGTCGGCGAACAGCACGAGTTCTCCCTCGACGAACCGCGCCGCCCGCCGGGCGTCGTGGATGAGCATCAACGCCAGCAGCCCGTGGACCTCGGACTCGTCGGGCATCAGCTCGGCGATCAGCCGGCCCAGCCGGATCGCTTCGCCAGCGAGGTCGACACGGCCGCTGTATCCCTCGTTGAAGATCAGGTAGACGACGGCCAGCACGGCATCGAGGCGGTCCGGGAGCAGATGGTCAGCGGGGACCGCGAAGGGAATCCCGGTCGCCTTGATCTTCGCCTTGGCCCGCGAGAGCCTCCGCTTCATCGTCTCCTCCGAGACGATGAAGGCACGGGCGATCTCCTCGGTCGTCAGGCCCCCGAGCGCGCGCAGCGTGAGCGCGACCTGCGCCTCGAGGGCGAGCGCGGGATGGCAACAGGTGAAGATCAGCTCAAGCCGCTCATCCTCAATCAGAGGCTCGTCGTCGTCCATTACGTCCTCGGCCTTCCGAACATCGAGCAGGCGGGCCTTCTCGGTCAAGGTGCGCTCTCGGCGGATCCGGTCGATCGCACGGTTGCGAGCCGTGACGATCAGCCAGCCACGCGGGTTCACTGGGATCCCGTCGCGTGGCCACCGCTCGGCAGCGCGCGCGAACGCTTCCTGGGCGGCCTCCTCGGCGAGGTCAAAGTCGCCGAGGAAGCCGACCAGCGAAGCCAGGACCCGGCCCCACTCCTCGCGGAAGACCTGCTCGATCAGCTGTACTCCTCCACGACCGGACGGAGCTCGATCGCGCCGCCCATCCGCGCCGCCGGAATCCGGGCCGCGAGCTCGAGCGCCTGATCGAGGTCGTCGACGTCGAACACGAAATAGCCCCCGAAGAACTCCTTCGTGTCGGCGTACGGCCCGTCGGTCGTCAGCGCCTTGCCGTCCTGGAGGCGAAGGGTCGTAGCGGTCTCAACCGGGTGCAGGTGCGCGCCCGTGACGCACCGCGGATCTTCCCTGAGCGCCATGTACTCGCCGTCTACGGCCTTCTGCTCATCCTTCGACAGCGCCTCGTGCGAGCCTGGCTGGGGGTAGATCAACATCGCGTACTTCATCGTGGAACCTCCGAGCGGAGTATGGACAGATCATCCCCAGAACGAGTGACACCCGCACCAGGGGACAGCGACCCGTAGAACACGCGCCTGCCGGACCCGCCGGCCCTTCCCAAGCGCGCGCGGCTGGTCGACACCTCTAGCAACGGCCCCAGAGATCAGCAACCGAAACGAGCGGGAAGATCAGATGCGCCTGAGCTCGGCCAAGCGCGCCCGCTGGGCGACGGTCGGTCACGACCACGAGAGCGACAGACGCGCGGGCACCCGGCGCTCAAGCGGCCGGGGGACGCAGACGGAGCAACCTCTGGTCGAGATCCTCGCCCCGCAGATGGCGCTCGCGGGGTTTGCGCAGCGCTCCGGGGATTGGCCGGTATTCGAACGCGCTCGCGAGACCGCGGTTCGCCTCGTGCTGAGTCAGCGGATCCAGGATGAGGTGAGGCGCTATCGCCAGGTGATGAGTGCCTGTACCGGCGTGCAGGATCCGGGTGAGGACGCACTCGAGCTGATTTCAAAACGGCTGTCAGACGCATTCACCGAGGGCGTCGCCCGCGGGGAAACGGCGACCGAAGTGGCGGTGCGGATGCAGCGCATCCCCCGTGGCGCCGTCGCAGCTGCGCTGGCCTCAGCCATGGTGCACGAGGACGGGGCGGTCTGTGTGCAGGTCCTGCTCTCCGAGAACGGCCGCCTGCCCAACGACATCCGAGCGGCGTTCGGCGAGGAGCCCGACAAGATCGCCGCGCGGTTGACGAAGCGCGATTGGGTCGATTTCGCGCTGCCGCTGTTCAGGCTCCCCCCGGGAGAGCCGCGCCCGGAGGTGGTCGCCGCCGCTCGCCAATCGCTGCGCCGCGCACTTTCCGAGGCCGCCGCATCCTAGCCGCAGGCAACCACCGCACCGGCCGCTTTGGCCAGCCGTTAGGCTGAGAAGC
The DNA here is from genome assembly GCA_963850335.1 of uncultured Solirubrobacterales bacterium. GTDB lineage: Bacteria > Actinomycetota > Thermoleophilia > Solirubrobacterales > Solirubrobacteraceae > Palsa-465. Next base: position 15,310 of record CAWKKY010000017.1, read on the forward strand.
CATGTCCCCAGAGCATCTCAACGATCATCATCGCGACACCATCAAGAAGATCTTCAGCCACTCGAGTGGCAACGTCGAATGGCGACAAGTGCTGTCGCTGCTGAACGCGGTCGGCACGACGGCTGAGGAGCACAACGGCAAGATCAAGGTCACCGTGGGCCCCGAGACCGAGGTGTTGCACCCGCCTCATGGCAAGGACATCAGCGAACAGACGCTCGTCGATCTGAGGCGGATGCTCAGACAGGCCGGATTTGGGCCGGAGGGCGACCCGCCGACCCCTGATCAGCGCTCGCGCGACCACGGCGACGGTCAGTGGGGCGAGCCCACGTAGACCCGCATAGCGCCGAGCCGCCACAGCTCGGCCGCAGGATCGTGCGCCTGTTCCGCCCCCATCGCGGTGCGCTGGCGCTGATCATCCTCACGATCCTGACGACGTCGGCGCTGAGCGTCATCAGTGCGCTGCTGGTTCGCCAGGTGTTCGACAAGGCGTTGTTCGTCCCGGGTGGCCCGGACCTCGGCGCGTTGTACCCGCTGGTGGCGGCGCTGATCGCGATCCCGATCATCAACGGGATCCTGAACATCGGACAGGTGTATCTCACCGAGGTCGTGGGCAACCGCGTGCTGCGGGAGCTGCGCGACCGGTTGTTCGAGCACCTCGAGAGCCTCTCGCTGGCGTTCTACACGGCCACCCGTAGCGGAGAGGTTCAATCCCGGCTGGCCAACGACGTCGGCGGGGTGCAGGCAACGATCACATCGACGGCGTCGTCAGTCGTCAGCAACGTGGTCACGCTCGTCTCGTCGGTGGTGGCGATGTTGCTGCTCTCGCCGCTGCTCACCGCGATCTCGCTGGCGGTCACGCCGATGTTTGTCCTGTTCAGCCGTCGCGTCGGACGCGCGCGGCGGGCGGCTCGGCGCGACGCGCAGGCGTCCCTTGCGTCGATGGGGTCGATCACGCAGGAGACGTTGTCGGTGTCGGGGATTCTGTTGGCCAAGGTGTTCGGCCAGCAGGCGCACGAGGTCGAGCGCTACCGCATCGAGAACGCGAACCAGGCCGAGCTGCAGGTCCGCCAGGCGATGGTCGGCCGCTCGTTCTTCGCCGTCACCCAGGCGTTCTTCGGGATCAGCCCCGCGCTGGTCTACCTGGTGGCGGGTCTGCAGGGCACGCACGGTGACCTGTCGGCGGGGACACTGGTTGCGTTCACGACCCTGCAGAGCCGTCTGCTGTTCCCGATCAACCAGCTGTTGCAGGTTTCGGTCGACGTACAGTCGTCGCTGGCGCTGTTCGGCAGGATCTTCGAGCTGATCGACCTTCGCCCCCAGATCACCGACCGCGAGGATGCGCTCAGCCTGCCGGCGACCGAGATCCGGGGCGAGGTGGCGCTGGAGCAGGTGTCGTTTCGCTATGGCGGTGGCGAGGACGGCGGGCCGGCGGCGCCCGACGAGGCGTTGCGGGACGTGTCAATGCTCGTCGCGCCCGGGCAGCTCGCGGCGCTGGTCGGGCCCTCCGGCGCGGGCAAGACGACGATCTCCTACCTGGTGCCGAGGCTCTACGACGTCGAGCACGGGGCCGTCAAGATCGACGGTCACGACGTGCGCGAGTTGACCGCTGCGACGATCGCGGGCGCGGTTGGCGTGGTGACCCAGGAGAGCTACCTGTTCGGCGGGACGGTGCGCGAGAACATCAGCTACGGGCGCCCAGGCGCGAGCGACGAGCAGGTCGTGGCCGCCGCGAAGGCCGCCTTCATTCACGACCGGATCCTCGCCCTCGAGCACGGATACGACACGGTGGTCGGGGAGCGCGGCTACCGGTTCTCAGGCGGAGAGCGCCAGCGACTCGCGATCGCCCGGGTGATCCTGGAGGACCCGCCGATCCTGATTCTCGATGAGGCCACCTCGGCGCTGGACACCGAGAGCGAGCGCGTCGTGCAACAGGCCTTGGAGACGCTGATGCAACGTCGCACCACGATCGCGATCGCTCACCGCCTCTCGACGATCCGCAACGCTGACGTGATCTTCGCCATCGACCACGGCACGATCGTCGAGCGTGGAACCCACGACGAGCTCCTCGAAGAAGGTGGCCTGTACGCGCGTCTGTACCAGGAGCAGTTCGGTAACGGAGCGGTCGAGGCCCACTGCAGCGACGGGGTGATCCTCGCCAACGGCCGGGCGTGTCGGCCGTCGAGCCAGCGAGCGCGCGCGGCATCGGACACTGCGGCACACCGTCCGACCGAGCCCGACGGCGTCGCCGAGCTCCCGGCCGAACTGCGCACCGCGCTCACGGTCTGACCAAGCGCTGACCGCGGCCGCGACACGCCGGTCGCAGGCGATGTCGATGTCACATCTTGGTGCCGTCAAGCGTCGAACGCATGACAGCGCGATCGTGCCGGCGCCGAGTCGCCGGCGCCGACACAGGAGGAAGACATGCACGCCGAAACCAAGAAGCAGACGATTGCCGTCACTGGAGCGACCGGTCGTCTCGGGGCACATCTCGTCGAGGTCCTCGCGCAACGGGGGCACCACGTCGTCTCGATCGCCCGCTCACAGGGTGTCGACGTCGTCACCGGCGAAGGTCTCGACGAGGCACTCGCTGGGGTCGAGACCATCATCGACGCGGCGACCAGCCCCTCGCCTGACCAGGAGGAGGCGACGGCATTCTTCATCGCCTCCGCGCGCAACCTGCAGCGAGCCGGCGCGGCGGCGGGGGCGAAGCGGATTGTGCTCGTCTCGATCATCGGCATCGACAAGTTCCACAGCGGCTACAACGCGGCGAAGATGGCGCAGGAGCAGGCGCTGCTCGAGGGTCCGCTCCCGGTCCGAATCGTTCGCGCGGCCCAGTTCCACGAGTTCGTCGATCCGTTGGTCGGGTGGACGATCCAGGATGGCGTCGCTTACGTGCCCGAGATGCGAACGCAACTCGTGGCTGCCCGCGTCGTCGCCGACACAGTCGCCGACGCGGCCGAGGAGCCGGAGACCGAGACCGGCAGGATCACCGAGGTGGCCGGCCCACAGGCGGAGCGTCTCGCCGATGTTGCGGCGGCGCTCTTCGCCAGCCGGAGTGAGTCGATCGAGATCCGCGAGAGCCGCGGCGGTCTGCTGGCGCAGCCCGGCGACCGAGACGCGGCGGCGTACGCCGAAGGAGCCGCCCTACCGAACCCCGGCGCGAAGCTCGCGGGACCCAGCTTCGACGAGTGGCTGGCAACGGCCGGGAGGTAGCCCGTCAGCGTCGGACGGGCGAGCGCGGGTCCGCTCGCCCCGTCCGCAACGAGCGAGGGCACTCTGGAACGACTACTGCGCGCCCGCCGTCGCGAGTCGCGCACGGAGCATTGCTCGCTCGGCGGGCTGCGCGAGGTCGCCGCGCCCGGCGGCGGCGAGGATGCGGAGGACCGCCTCTGTCGGCACGGACCGTCCCCCCTCGCGTCCCCCGAGGCCCCACAGCGCGACTGGCGTGGCGTCGGGCTTCTCAACGGTGATCGCGACCCACCAGTTGAGGCTGAGGCGCTCGCCGGTCCCGCCCGGCGAGCGCGGCACGTCCGGGTCGTGGACAACGAGGCGCGCCCCACCCTCACGCAGCGCCGCCCACGTCGCCGTCCCGGGCTTCGCCGGAGGCACCGCTCCGCTCAGCCACGCGCTCAGCGCGGGCTCGTCTGCGACTTCCGCGGCGACTCGGCGCAGCACGCCTCCGCGGACGGCGTCCACACAGGAGACGTCGGCGATCGTCTCGAGGGCGAGCGCACACAGCATCTCCAGCCCCGGCGCCGCATCGAGCGGCGGATCAGGACCGAACACCATGGTCACGGCCGTGCCACGTCCGCCGCGGGCAGGAGTGAAATCGAGCGTCTGAGCCAGTGCGCCGACGATGGCGAGGCCGTGCCCAAGACCAGGGGAGTCCTGACGTGCCGCGATGCCGCCACCATCGTCGATCACCTCGACAATGAACCGCTCGCCCTCAGCGCGGCAGCTGACGCGGATCTGGCCGTCGTCGCGATCGTAGGCGTGCAGAATCACGTTGCTGACGGTCTCGGACACGGCGAGGGCGATCGCCTCGGTCACCTCGTCCGAGGCGCCGGCCGCGGCCGCGAACACCGCCGCCCGGTGCCGCAACTCGCTGACGGCGGAGGGTCTGGAGGGCAACTCCCACGCATCGCTTGACCCAGCTGAGGCGGCCACGCCGAAAGCGTACCTCCGGCTATAGGCGGCCGGCGCGCGCCAGCCACGCGCCGCACCGCACTGCGACATCGCGCTCGTGGCCGACCAGGAAGTGATCGGCGCCCGAGACGACGTCGTGCGTGGTGGCGGTCCAGCCCGCCGTTTGCTCTTCAAGCGCGGCCGGCGAGAAGAACGTGTCGTTCTCAGCAGCGAGGACGTGCTTGGGGCGATCGTCGGACGCGATGACCGCGTCGACCATCGCGAGAGCCGGAGCGATCAGGTACCAGCCGAGTACCTCCGGGGCGTCGACCATCGCTGCAACGCCTCCGCCGAATGAGTAGCCCACGAGCCACGCCGGTCCGCGGTCGAGCTCAGCGACGACCTGCCCTGCGGCGACGTCGAGATCGGACGAGACGAAGTCGAAACGGACGGCATCCTCGAGCGCGTCGAACAACACGGCGATCACGTTGTTGTGCTGGTTACCGCCGAGATCGGGGTGGGGATGGAGCAGCACGCAGCGCACGTCAACTGACCCTACGCGGAGTGTGCGTATATAGGATCACGACGGGACCTGGACCCGACGAGAAGGGGACACGATGGTCAAGCTCATTGTCGCGTACGGCCCGCCGACTGACGCGGCCGCGTTCGATCAGCACTACGAATCGACACATGCTCCACTCGCAAAGAAGATCCCTGGCCTGCGACGATTCGAAGCCGGTCATGTGCTCGCCACGCCTGACGGCTCGGCGCCTCCCTACTACCTCATCGCCGAGCTGTTCTTCGACGACCCCGCGGCACTCCAGACCGCCCTGGGAACCTCCGAGGGCCAGGCGGCAGCGGGCGACGTCGCGAACTTCGCCACCGGGGGCGCGACGATGATGATCGCCGAGGCCTGAGCCCAGTTCAGTCGAAGTGGCAGGTGGCCGTCTTTTGCCCCTTCGTCTTGTACGGCATTTCGACGTGGACAGGATCGGTCGCGGGCGGTCCGCAGAGGCCTGCCTGGTGGGCGGCGGCGCGGAACTTGGCCGTGTTCGGCTCGTAGGCGGGCGGGAACTTCACCTTGATGTCCGCAGCCTCGGCGCGCTCGTGGCTTGACTTGCCCGGCTTGGCGGGGCCGCCGCGGGCGGTCCCGTCCGAGTCCCAGCCGGTCGGGCATTGGGCGAAGCCGGCCGCTTTCAGTGCGATGCACAGGTTCTTCTGACCCTTGTGGCCATCCGCGATCTGATGCCAGCGGTCGTAGAGATCTTTCTGGACGGTCTCGTCGCGGAAGCCGACGACGAATCGATAGCAGGCGTCCTTGGCGTCCAGAAGTGAGTACAGGGCCCTGAGGCGCCCCTTCATCGCGGCGCTCAGCTTGTCGTAGCCCTTGCCGGTCGTGATGTTGGGCTCGGGGCACGTGTCGGCGGTGAAATTCCAGCTCCACGACTGCTCACCATTGAGCGTGGTCGCGTGGTCGCTGTCCTTGAGCAGGCCGCCGGGCTTCACCCGGTAGGGGCCTCCGTGCGTGTCGGAGATCCACTCCCCCAGATGCACCTGTGTCGGCAACGGCTGCGCGTTCGGGCACGCCTCGGTGACCGGTCCGAACTGGTCGTATCCGAGAACGCCACCTCCAGAGACGGTCTGGAAATCGATCGTGTAGAACGGGCGCTCCACCGTGATGGATGCCCCAGTGGGGATCCCGGCCATCTTGCCGTTGGAGACCGAGAAACCGCCGGAGCCGGTCCACGTGCAGCCGCTGGTCTTGTCGGTACCGGCAACGTTCCAGAGGACATGGCCGGAGGTCAGTCCGCAGCACTCGGAGCCGCCGATGGGCGTCGCGAACCGCAACGAGCCGTTCCAGCTCGAGACGACGCCGTTCTCATTGTCGGAGCCACTGAACGTTCCGGCGATCGGTTTCACCGACGACGCTGATGAGGCGGCGCTTGTCGCCTGGGCAACGATCGCCATCGCGACCGTACACACCACCGCGATCCTCAGCGCGCGAACGAAGCGATTCTGCATCCCGGTTCCTCCCCACTCACGAGGCGCCGCCCAGTCGCCCAACCCTACCCCACCTGCCGCCGCTCCGGAACAAATCCAGGCCCGGGTAGAGTCCTCACGTCCCCCGGGTCAACGAAAAGGATGGTCGCGATGAGCACTGCCGAGATGGATCTGACCCCCCGCCCCGAGCACCGCTTCACCTTCGGGCTCTGGACGGTCGGCAATCCCGGCCGCGACCCGTTCGGCGAGCCCGTCCGGCCGCCGCTCGACCCCGTGGAGTCAGTCGAGAAGCTGGCCGAACTCGGCGCCTACGGCGTCAGCCTGCACGACAACGACCTCGTGCCGTACGGAACGTCGGCCAGCGAGCGTGACCAGATCGTGTCCCGCTTTCAGGACGCCCTGAGCCGGACGGGACTGCGCGTCACGATGGCGACGACGAACCTCTTCGGGCATCCGGCGTTCAAGGACGGGGCGTTCACGAGCAACGACCGCAGCGTCCGCCGCGCCGCGATCGCCAAGGCGATGCGCGGTATCGACCTCGGGGCCGAGCTCGGAGCCCCGACCTACGTGTTCTGGGGTGGCCGCGAGGGCGCCGAGAGCGCGGCGGCCAAGCGAGTTGGCGACGCGCTCGAGCGCTACCGCGAGGCGATCAACTTCCTCTCGGGCTACGTGCGCGACCAGGGATATGACATGCGCTTCGCGATCGAGCCCAAGCCGAACGAGCCGCGCGGCGACATCTTCCTGCCGACGGTCGGTCACGCACTTCACCTCATCACGACGCTCGACCACCCGGAGATGGTCGGCGTCAACCCGGAGGTCGCGCATGAGACGATGGCCGGGCTCAGCTTCGTGCACGGCGTCTCGCAGGCGCTGTGGGCCGGCAAGCTGTTTCACATCGACCTCAACGCCCAGCGGATCGGCCGCTACGACCAGGACTTCCGCTTCGGCGCCGAGGATCTCAAGGAGGCGTTCCTGCTCGTCCACCTACTCGAGACCTCGGGCTACGACGGCGTCCGCCACTTCGACGCTCACGCCTATCGCACCGAGGACCCGGACGGCGTGTGGGACTTCGCCGCCGGCTGCATGCGCACGTATCTCGTGCTCGCCGCCAAGTCGCGGGAGTTCCTCGCCTCGGACGCGATCCAGGCGGCGCGGCGGACCGCGCGCGTCGACGAGATCGCCGAGCCGAGCGTCGGTCCGTACTCGCCGGACGCCGCCTCCGCATTGCTCGCCGAGAGCCAGGACCTCGACCCGCTGGCGGCTCACGGCTACGGGGTCGAGCGACTCGATCAGCTGGTCATCGATCTCCTGCTCGGCGCCGGCGCATAGCTGCTCAGCGGACGATCTGGAAGCTCGTGGGGACCGTCCGCCCAAGACTGCCTTTGAGCGCTCTCGGGGTCGCGGCCAACCGGTAGGCGCCGGCGCTGAGTGCCCTGCCGGCGCTCCGCCCGCTGAAACGGAATCGGATGAGCCCCGGCCCGCCCTTCACGGACCACGTGCGCTGATGCGGCGGCCCGGCGACGTTTTCGTGTGCGGCTCAGTCGTCGTAGATCGAGCGACTCTGACCGGCCTGCGCGTTCTCCGGATACGGCGCAAGATCGTTCGTAAAGCCGGGGAGGTTCTCAATCCGCTCGAGCCACGCGCTGACGTTCGGATGGGGCTCGAGCGCGAGCCCCGCCTCGGGCGCGACGTGGGCGTAGGCGAAGATCGACACGTCCGCGATCGAGGCCGCGTCGCCAACGACGTAGCTCCGGCGCTCGAGACGGGCCTCGAGGATCTCGAGCGCGCTCGCTCCCAGCGCCACGCGCGACGGCACGAGCTCGGGGCGGCGATGGGTGAGAATGCGAAACCGCGCGCCGCCGATCCCGCTCATGACGCGCTCCTGCTCAAAGATCAGCCACCGGAGGACCTGCGCCTGACCGAGGGGCGAGTCCGGCAGATATGGCGTGCCGGCGGCGAGGAACCACAGGATCGCGTTCGACTCCGTCAGGACGGTGCCGTCATCGAGTTCGAGCACCGGGAGTTCGCGGGCCGGGTTGAGCGCCGCGAACGCCTCGGTCAGCGTCTGGCCGGCGAAGATGTCAACCGGCACGCGCTCGTATTCACGTCCGAGCAGCGACAGCAGGAGGCGGACGCGGTAACAGTTCCCCGATGCGGCGTAGTCGTACAGGCGCACGTCACTGAAACGCTAGCGGCGGAGAATCATCGGCGAGACCAGCCGGTGCCCGTGGGGCCTCCGCCACGCTCTGGGTGGCGGAGACCCCAAGGCATCGGCGTTACCTCACCGCGTGACCGTGAATGAGGCGGTGTTGTCCGTCTCCGCTGACGTATCGCCGGCGTAGACGTCAATGTCGCCCGGCTCGACACGGAACCGCGCGTTGTTGTCGTAGAACCCGACGTCGTTTGCGTTGAGCGTCCAGTTGACCGTGGTCGTCTGACCCGGCTTGAGCGTGACCCGCTGGAAGCGGCGCAGACGCCGCACCGGCTGCTCGATGCTCGCGACCGGATCGTGGATGTACAACTGCACGACGTCGTCGCCCGTGCGCTGCCCGGTGTTCGTGACCTGGACGCTCACCGGAACGCTCCCGTTGCGCGACATCGTGTGCGACCCGAGGACCAGGTTGTGGACCTTGAACGTCGTGTAGCTGAGCCCGAACCCGAACTCGAACAACGGCGCACACGAGTTGATGTCCCGGTGGCGCGAGTTGTACTTGCTCGTCGCGTCACACGGGCGTCCCGTGGGGTCGTGGTTGTAGTAGATCGGGACCTGGCCGACCGAGCGCGGGAAGCTCACCGGCAGATGGCCACCCGGGTTGGTCTTGCCGAACACGTTGTCGGCGACGGCGTCACCGGCCTCAACACCCGGGAACCAGGCCTCGAGGATCGCCGGTGAGGAGTCGTTGACGTCGCTGAGGTCAAGCGCCCGGCCGCTGAACACGACGACGGCGATCGGCTTGCCCGTGGCCTTGATCGCGTTGATGAGATCCTCCTGCTTTCCGGGCAGGGTGAGCATCGAGCGCGACTCTGCCTCACCGCTCATCTCGCGCGTCTCACCGACCGCAAGCACGACCTGGTCGGCGTTCTTCGCCGCGGCGACCGCGGCCGCGAAACCGCTCGTATCGGCGCACTCGTGCGTCGGGTCATACAGGTCGCTGTTGCTCATCGTGCAGCCGGCGCTGAACGTCGTGTTCGGGTCCTGGCGCTTGATCCCGGTGTACACCGAGACCGCGTCGGCGTCCTGGCCCTGGCCCCACCACGGACCGAGCATGTCGTGCTGGTCGTTGCCGAGCGGACCGATGACCGCCGTCTTCTTGCCCGGGCTGAACGGCAGCACGTTGCCGTCGTTCTTGAGCAGCACCATCGAGCGGTCAGCGCCCCAGCGGGCGAGCGCCCGGTTCTTGGGGAGCAATTGCTTCGTCTCTGCCTGGGCGACGTTGACGTACGGATGGTCGAACAGACCGGCGCGGAACTTGACCCGCAGGATCCGTCGCACGGCGTCGTTGATCCGGCTCATCTGCACGCGATGGCTGGCGACGAGCTGGGAACCAAAGTCACGGAAGTTGGTCGAGACCATCTCCATGTCGGTGCCGGCGTTGAGCGCCTTCTGAGCGGCCTCCGGTCCGTCGGCCGCGATCCCGTGACCGCAGGGCCCGGTGTTCGGGTTGATCGGCGGGCACGCCCGCAGCTCGGCGATCGCGGTGTAGTCGCTCTCGATGAAGCCGTCGAAGCCCCACGCCTTCTTGAGGACGTTCGTCTCGGTGTAGTGGTTGGCGCAGCCCGGCACGCCGTTGAGCGCGTTGAAGGAGCACATCGCCGTGTCGGCGCCCGCCTGATACGCGGCCTGGAATGGCGGCAGGTACAGGTTGAACAGCCGCTGGATCGACATGTCGGTCGTGTTGTACTCGCGGCCCGCCTCCGGCTGGCCGTAGGCGACGAAGTGCTTCATGCTCGTCACGACCTTGTCCGGGGCGGCGTAGTTGTTGCCCTGCGCACCCTTGACCCGCGCGGCCGCCATCACCGAATTGAGGTAGGGATCCTCGCCGGCCGCCTCGGACATCCGGCCCCACCGGGGCTCGTGTGAGACGTCGACCATCGGGCTGTAGATCTGCTTGATGCCGACCGCCGCCGATTCAAAGGCGCCGATCCGGTGGTCCGTGAAGGCGACGTTCGGATCGAAGCTGCTCGCGGTCCCGAGTGGGATCGGGAAGATCGTCCGGTACCCGTGAATCGTGTCGTACGCGAACAGGATCGGGATGTGCAGCCGCGACGCCATCGCGAGGTGCTGGAAGTGGTTGATCTTCGCCGGATCCGTGAGGCTGAACACGCCCCCGACAGGCTTGCTCGCCTCGGCGTCGGTGATCTGCCCGTCCGACAGCAGCGTCAGCTGGTTCAGCTTGTCCTGCAACGTCATCTTGCTCATCAGCGCGTTGATCCGGCGCTCGATGTTCTGGTTTGCGGGATGCCGCGCCGGGGCCAGCGCGGTCTGATCGTCGGTGGCGTGCCGTCGTGCCGCGGCGATGACGGCAGCGGTACTCGCCAATACGACCGTGACCGCGATCACCAGGATCGCGTACACGCGTCTCCTACCCATGCTCTCCTCCTACCTCTCTGGACGCAGGGCCTCAGGCGAGACCCGCGAGCGGGGTACCCGTCGCTCGCGGCGGGCAAACCCCGTTCGCGGGTTGTGGAGACGGTGCCGCTACGTGTTCAGCGGCTGTTTGTCGACGACCACTTCGTAGCGATCGGTGATCGGCGGACGGTTGCGGTCGACTCCGGCCTTCGTGACCGCGGCCGTCCGCACCTCACTGGCGACCGGCTCGCTGCCATGGAGCGCATCGAGCGATTCCCAGTAGGTGACGGCGATCGCACGTCCGCCGGTGAAATCGACCCCCGCCCAGACGCCCTGGTATCCGGGCTCCTGCTCGAGCCGAGGCAGGAGATGCTCGGTGAACTCCGCAAGCGTGGCCTTGATCCGCTCCGGAGCGAGCCCCGGGAACGTTGTGACCCTGGCATACATGAGGACCTCCCTCGTGGGACTGCGAAAAGCCTACGCCGCGGGGATGTGGTCGATCAAGGGTGCGCGCAGCTGTCACCGAGCTTGCGAGTTGGCGGGCAAGCCGCGATCCTCACACCATCACCGTCCCGCTTCGATCCGGCCGCCACTGAGATGGCGGTGAAGGCGTGTCTCAACGGCGGGCGCACGCGTGGTGAGCATCCGGCGGTGCCGCTGAGCGCCGCCGAGCTCGCGGCCGACGCGCTCGCGGTCCGGGACGCCGGCGCCTTTGCGGTGCACCTGCACCCGCGCGACGCCGGCGGCGCGCAGACGATGAAGGCGCGTGCCTGTGACGCCGCGGTCGCGGCGATCCGCCGCGCCGCTCCCCGCCTCGCGGTGGGGCTCTCGACCGCGGAGGCGATCGATCCCGACCCGTTCGCGCGGGCCGCGGCCATGCGGAACTGGAAGGAGCCGCCCGACTTCGTCTCGGTCAATCTCTCCGAGCTCGGCTGGGCCGGGATCATGCGCGCCGCGCGGCACTCGGGCATCGCGGTCGAGGCCGGCCTCGCGGAACCCGCTGACGCCGAGGCGCTCGCGGACAGCCCGTTCGCGCATCAGGTCATCCGTGCCCTCGTCGAGGTCGACGGTGGCGCCGAGGAGGCGCGCGCGGTCGCGCAGCTCATTCCGGCCGGCATTCCGCAGCTCTGGCACGGTTATGGCGAGCGCACGTGGGAGGTGATCGCCGCGGCCGCCGCGGCCGGCGTCGATGTGCGCGTCGGCCTTGAGGACGTGCTCGTGCTTCCCGACGGGAGCACGGCCCGGGATAACGCCGCGCTCGTCGCCGCCGCGGTTGCGCTGACCGCGGGCCCGGCCTGACCCGGCCCGGCCTCGCTGCAACACGAACTTCCGCACTTGACCGGCACCCCCCGCCTGTGAAGTGAGATTCATCGCCGCCGGGGCCGCTTCGGCGGCCGGGAGTCGGGTCTACCGCCGGGTGGTCGTACCGACGATCGCGGCGATGATCTGCGGCCACAGCGACGGCGGGACGTCATGCGCCATCTCGTCGATCAGCAGGAGCTGAGCGCCCGGGATCGCTCCCGCGGTCGCCCGTCCGCCGGATGGCCGGACGAGGCGATCGGCGGTGCCGTGGATGACCGTGGTTGGCACGTCGAGGCGGCGCAGCTGCGGGGTGCGGTCGGGTGCGGTCACGATCGCGGCGAGATGCCGCGCCCCGCCGTCGGGATGAAGGCCGCGCTCAAACGAACGCTCGGCGAGTCCCCTGACCCGCTCGTCGCCCGCCGGATACGTCTTCGAGCCGATGACCCGCCGGTTCTCGATCGAGTCCTGGATGTAACTGGCGCGGTCGAGCCTCGGCGGGCGCAGGAGCCGAGGCAGCAGACGCGGGTCCGACCAGCCGACGCGGCGGTTGCCCGTCGTCGACATGATCGAGACGAGGGTGCGGACGCGCTCCGGGTGCCGGATCGCGAGCAGCTGGGCGATCATCCCGCCCATCGACACCCCGACGACGTGGGCGCGCTCGACGCCGAGATGGTCGAGCAGCTTCGCCGCGTCGTCGGCCATGTCGTCGAGTGCGTAGGACGCCGCCTTCTGCTCGCGCATGAACAGCTGCCGGCGGGTCGGCACGGGGCGATCGGTGAGGACCGTCGAGCGACCGATGTCCCGGTTGTCAAAGCGCGTCACCCAGAACCCGCGATCGGCGAGCTGCTCGCAGAAGCCGTCCTCCCACCAGATCATCTGGGTGGCCAGCCCCATGATCAGCAGCAGCGGCGGATCGCTCCGGTCGCCGAACGTCTCGTAGCACAGCTGGATCTCGCCGATGTCGGCGAGCTGCTCGCCGGAGCTCTGGGTTTCGGGCAGCACGGCCTCTCATGATGACCGGTCTGCCGACACGAGGGCGCGGTGCGCCAAGCGCTGACCCGCCTCACGGGCGGCGGCAAGCGCTGCGTCCCGGCCGCGATCGGCATCCTCGGTGACGAGGTCTGGCTGAAAGCGCAGCTCGGTGATGTCCTCGACGCCCGCCCACCGCAGCCAGTCGTTGAAGTAGGAGCGGTGGAAGTCCACCCCGAACGCCGGTGGTGCGCCGTCGAAATACACCCCGCCGGTGAGCTTCTGCTCATCAAGGGCCGCGAACTGCTCGCCGCCGCCGCTGATGTCGCCAGCGAGGTGAGAGCGGTCGAGAGCTCGCCGAGCGGTCTGCTTCATGTCGGCTTCACACCCGCTGCGCGGTACGGGCTCTCACGCACCCTGATCGAGCAATGGAGCTCGGCAGCGCCCGCCGTCATGGTCCGCACGCACGAGGACACCACCGGCATGCTGGTGCAGGACGTCGTCGACGCCAAGATCGACCTCGCGCTCGTGTTCTGCCCGCCCCCGATCGAGGCGCTCAGCTCATTCACCATCAATGAGCCGGCGGTTGTGCACCTTCGGGCTGACCATCCGCTGGCACAGCGGCCGCAGGTGAGCCTCGAAGAGCTCCATGACGAGCCGTTCCTCGTCGCGGGCGGCAAGGACAGCGATGGCTACACCGCCGCCGTCATCGCCGCTTGCCGAGCCGCCGGGTTCGAGCCGACGACTCGGCCGGATCCCTACCCGGACCTGGGCATCCAGGCCGTCCGCGAAGGACTCGGCGTCGTGCTCTACGCGCGCTCGGGTTTCCCCACGGGGCTCGAGGGCAGGACACTCGTCCCGGTTGTCCCGGACGTCCCGCTGCCATTCGTACTCGTCTGGCGCGAGGACGGCCCGGACGCCCGGATCCGGGCGCTGCTCGAGCCGACCGTGGCCCCGGGCGCCTGATCCCCCCATTCGGGGGGGATTCCCGCCGGGACACACCCATTTCACGGGCGCCCTCGTGCACCATCGAGGGATGGCCGTCTCCGATCGCGCGCACTCAGGCGATGCCCCGAGTGCCCGTGCCGCGATCGAACTGCTCGTCGAGGTGCTCTCGAGCGGCGAGCTCGACCTCGACCGGGAGGCGTTCTACTCCCGTCTCGCCGAAGGCGTGTGCCGGATCGCCGGGATGCGGCGGGCGATCATCTTCCGCTTCGACGAGGTCACGCGGCGCGTCGACGCCGCGGGTGCCCACGGGATGTCGCTGGAGCACTTCGCCGACCATCCGGTCAGCCTCGACCTGGCGCCCGACGCCGAGCGCGCGCTGCGCGAGAACCGCGTGATCGAGGTCGCGCCGCCGGCGATGCCCGAGGTCCCGGCCGAGTTCGCAGGGCTCGTCGGCAATCACCCGCTCGTCTACGTGCCCCTGTCGGCGGCGGGCCGGTGGCCGGGCGTCATCATCGCCGAACCGCTGCCGAGCTCGAGCCCCCTCGACGACGAGCGCCGCGAGCTGCTGTGGACGCTCGGGAAGACGCTGGCACTCGCCTCGACCGCCCGGACCGCGACCTACTACGGCGAGTGGGCCCACGAGCTCCAGCAGCGGATCGACCTCGCGCGCGATATCCACGAGCGCGTCGTCCAGCGCCTGTTCGGCGTCTCGATGGCGCTGTCTCCCCCGGGCCCGCTCGAGGACGTCTCGCGCGAGCGCTGCGCCGACGAGGTCCAGATCGCGCTCACCGATCTGCGCTCCGCGCTCCAGCGCCCGCTCGGACGCACCCCGCGGCCCACCGGCACGACGCTCGCGGTGGAGCTCGAGCGGTTGATCGCGCAGCGGCATGACTTCGATCTGCGCGTCGAAGGGGCAGTGCCCGACGTACCGGAGGCACTGGAGCCGTTGGTCCAGTCGGTGCTCAGGGAGGCGCTGCGCAATGTGCGCAAGCACGCCCATGCGCGCTCCGTCGTCGTGCGCGCTCGGCGTGCCGACGGCCTGGTGGCGCTCGAGGTCGAGAACGACGGGGTCGAGGGGTCATCGGTCGTCGGGCCGCCAGGCGTCGGCCTGCGGATCGCCGCGCTCGAGGCAGCCCAGGCCGGGGGCGTGCTGGAGTTCGGCCATCGCGGCCTCGACCGCTGGCAGGTCCGCCTCGCCGTGCCCGAGAGCGCGACATGAGCGAGCGCGCCGGGCTTGAGCGGCCGATCCGAGTGCTCATCGTCGACGATCACGACGTCGTGCACTGGGGCCTGCGGATCATGCTCGAGCGCCAGTCCTGGATCGAGCGCTCGTACTCGGCGCACACCGGCGCCGAGGCGATCGCTCACGCGAGCCAGCGCCGGATCGACCTCGCCCTCGTCGATCTGTTCGTCGGCGCCGAGTCAGGGCCCGACATCTGCGAGCGGCTGCACGAGGTGCGCCCGGGAATGCGGTTGCTGCTGATCTCCGGGGCGGGACAGATCTCGCCGCGGGCGACCGCGGCCTGCGGCGCGAGCGGGTTCGTGTCGAAGGACTCGCGCGGCACCGAAATCATCCGCGCGGTGGCGATGGTCGCGGTCGGTCGCTCGGTGTTCCAGGAGGAGACCGTCGAGGCGCCGACGGCGGCCCTGTCCGAACGCGAGCGCCAGGTGCTCGCGCTCGTCGCACAGGGCGCCACCAACCGCGAGATCGCCGCCCAGCTTCATCTCTCGCCGTACACGGTCAAGGAATACGCGAGCGCGCTGTACCGAAAGCTCGACGTGCGCAACCGCCTCGAGGCGGTCCAGCGTGCCGAGAAGCTCGGCCTGATCGCCTGATCGCCTGCGTCGGGTCCACCCGGGCCGGTCCCCCCAACCGGCGGGTAGTACTGGTGACCCGGCGCCCGAGCGGGCAACGTAGCCGTCATGGCAACCGCCACTGCTGTTCTCACCCCCGCCGCTCCCGCGCCGTCCGTCGCTCCCGCTGCGGCACCGTCGCTGCCCGGCACACGCACCGCCGCGATCGCCTCGCTCGGGATCAGCCTGCCGTCGACGATCGTGCACAACGCCCCGATCGCCGAGCGAATCGGCGTCAGCGACGAGTGGATCCAGAAGCGCACCGGCATCCACTCGCGGCGCATCCTCGCCGACGACGAACGCCTGACCGATCTCGCCGCCGAGGCCGGCCGGGAGGCGCTCGAGGCCGCCGGAATGGACGCACTCGACCTCGACATGGTGCTCGTCGCGACGACCACGGCCGACGAATTGCTGCCCAACGCGGCGCCGCTCGTCGCGCACGCACTCGGCGCGACCCGCGCGGGATCCATGGATGTCGGCGCGGCGTGCACCGGCTTTCTCTCCGGGCTCGCCTTGGGCGCCGCCCAGATCGAGTCCGGCCGCGCCGAGCACGTGCTGCTGATCGGCGCCGACGCGATGTCGCGGATCACCGACCCAGATTGCCGGCAGACCGCGGCGCTGTTCGCCGATGGGGCGGGCGCCGTCGTGCTCAGCACGAGTGCGGGCCTCGGGCGGATCGGGCGCGTGAGCCTCGGCTCGGACGGTGCCGGCGCGGATTTGATCGTCGTCGATCGTGACGAGCTGCGGATCCGCATGCAGGGCCCGGACACCTTCCGGCATGCCGTCGCCCGGATGTCCGAGGCGACGCTCGAGGCGCTTGCGCTCGCCGAGCTGACCCTTGATGAGATCGACCTGTTCGTCTACCACCAGGCGAACGCGCGGATCCTTCGCGGCGTCGGCGAGCGCCTCGGCCTGCCGCCTGACCGGATCGTCGACTGCATCGGCGGCTACGCGAACACGTCGGCCGCCACCCTCCCCCTCGCCCTCGCCCACGCCCGTGACGCGGGCCGCCTGCGGCCCGGCGACCGCGTGCTCCTCGGCGCGTTCGGCGCGGGATTCACGTGGGGCGCGACCGTTGTCGATTGGGAGATCCCCGAGGGTGCCGAGGGAATGCTGTCATGAGACGTCGAGTCGTCATCACCGGACTTGGCGCGGTCTCGCCGCTCGGCGTTGGCGCGCGCCCGCTGTTCACGCGTTGGTCCGCCGGCGAGAGCGGAATCGAGGACGGGGTCGCCCCGTGCTCGGAGTTCGACCCGACCGACGTCATGTCGACGAAGGACGTCCGGCGGAGCGATCGCTTCACCCAGCTGGCGGTGGCCGCTGGTGCCGAGGCGGTTGCTGATGCCGGCTGGGACGAGGCGCTCCCGTACGACCCCGAGGACGTCGGCTGTGTCATCGGCACCGGGATCGGCGGCCTTGGGACGATCGAGTCCGGCCACGACGCGCTGCGCGACCGTGGCTCCGAGCGCGTCCCGCCGCTGCTCGTGCCGTTGATGATGTCGAACGCCGCCGCCGGCGTGCTCGCGATGCGCCACGGCCTGCGCGGCCAGACCTACAGCGTCGGCTCGGCGTGCGCCGCCGGCTCGCACGCGATCGGCGTCGCGACGCGGATGATCCAGTCCGGCGACGCCACCGCGGTGCTCGCCGGGGGCGCCGAGGCGGCGCTGACGCCGCTTGCGCGTGCCGCCTTCGCGGCAATGGACGCGACGTCGCAGACCGGCGTCTCGCGCCCGTTCGATGCGCGGCGCGACGGATTCGTGATGGGCGAGGGCGCGGGCGTGCTCGTGCTCGAGGACGCCGAGGCTGCGTCTGCCCGCGGAGCGACCGTGTTGGGCGAAGTGCTCGGCTACGGCGCGAGTTCGGACGCCCACCACCTGACGGCACCTGAGCCAGAGGGGCGCGGTGCGGCGCAGGCGATCAGCCGCGCGCTGCGCGATGCTTCGCTGACGCCCGCCGACCTCGACTACGTCAACGCGCACGGGACCTCGACGCCGCTCAACGATCGGGCCGAGACGGTTGCCCTGAAGAACGCGCTCGGCGACGACGCCGCCCGCGTGCCGGTGTCGTCGCTGAAATCGGCGATCGGGCACCTCCTCGGTGCCGCGGGCGCGGTCGAGGCGGTCGCGACGGTGCTGGCGCTGCGCGAGCGCGTGGCGCCGCCGACGCTCGGCTATGAGGAGCCGGACGACGGCATGGATCTTGACTATGTGCCCGAGGGGCCTCGACCGCTGCGGGATTCCGATCGCTGCGTGGCGTTGTCGAACTCGTTCGGCTTCGGCGGCCACAACGCCGTCCTCTGCCTGGGAGCCGTCGGATGAGCTCGCTGGCGTTGGCTCAGGCACCCGCGGACGAGCGCCGCGACGTCGAACCGCTGAGCGCCTTCGAGCGCCTCGAGGCGCTGTGCGATCCGGGGTCGCTTCAGGTGATCCGCTCGGCGGTCATCTCACGCCACATGGGCGCGCGGACGCGGCCGGGCGACGGCGTCGTCGGTGGCGCCGGGAGCGTCGACGGCCAGCCCGTCTTCTGTTACGCCCAGGACGGAACCTATGTCGGCGGCTCGCTCGGCGAAGCCCACGCGGAGACGATCGTCCGCGTGCTCCAGCTCGCCCGGCGCGCCGAGGTGCCGGTCGTCGGTTTCGTCGGCTCGGGCGGGGCCCGGATGCAGGAGGGGATCGCGGCGCTCGGTGGCTACGGTCGCATCTTCCGCGAGACTGTCCTCATGTCCGGCAAGGTGCCGCAGATCTCGATCATCACTGGGCTGTCGGCCGGCGGCGGTGCCTACTCCCCCGCGCTCACCGACTGGACCGTGATGACGCGCGACTCGAGCATGTTCCTCACCGGCCCGAACGTCGTCCGCGATGCCCTCGGCGAGGACGTGAGCGCCGCGCGTCTCGGCGGCCCCCGGGTCCACGAACGCAACGGCGTCTGCCATTTCGTCGCCGATCACGATCTTGATGGGGCGGAGCTGGCCCGTGAGCTCCTCGGCTATCTGCCGGCCCGGTCCGGCGAGCCGGCGATGCGCCAGCCGACGCGCCCGGCACCCGGATTTGATCCGGGCCAGTTCGTCCCGGAGTCGCCACGGCGCGTCTACGACGTACGCGACGTCATCCGCGCCGTTGTCGACGGCGGCGAGTTGCTCGAGGTCGCGTCCGGGTGGGCACGCAGCATCGTGACTGGGTTTGCCCGGCTTGAGGGTAGAACCGTCGGTGTGATCGCCAACCAGCCGCGCCACCTCGGTGGCGTCCTCGACGCGAACAGCTCCCAGAAGGGAGCGCGGTTCGTCTCGAAGTGCAACGCCTTCGGGATCCCGCTCGTCGTGCTCGTCGACACCCCGGGATACATGCCGGGCACGCGTCAGGAGTCCGCCGGCGTGATCCGCTTCGGCGCGAGCCTCGTCCATGCGTTCGCCGAGGCCACGGTCCCGCGCGTCACCGTGATCCTGCGCAAGGCATTCGGCGGCGCGTTCATCACGATGAACTCCAAGGACCTCGGCGCCGACTACGTGTTCGCCTGGCCCCAGGCGCAGATCGGCGTCATGGGCGCGCGCCCCGCCGTCGGGATCATCCACCGGCGCGAGCTCGCGGCCGCCGAGGATGGAGCCGACGCGCTCCGCGACCGGCTCACCGCCGAGTACGCGGACACGCATCTTCGGCCCGAGGTCGCCGCCCGCGACGGCTATGTCGATGAGCTGATCGAGCCCTGTGAGACCCGTGGCCGGGTCGCCGGAGCGCTCGGTGTGCTGTGCCGGGAGCGCGCATGAGCGACGAGCTGCTGCTGACCGGCGCGACCGGGTTCGTCGGGATGGAGGTGCTCGAGCGCTACCTCGAGCGCACCGACCGAAACGTCATCACCCTCGTGCGGGCGGCCGATGATGAGGGCGCGCGCGAGCGCGTGTCCGCCGTGCTGCGGGACCTCTTCGGACTGCGTGCCCGCCGCTATGAACGCCGCGTCGATGCCGTCGCGGCCGATCTGCTGTCTCCGGACCTCGGCCTGTCGGCCGGACGGCGCACCGAGATCGCCTCGCGGGTCGCCGACATCGTCCACGTTGCGGCGTCGGTGTCGTTCGCGCTGCCGCTCGATGAGGCCCGGACGATCAACGTCGAGGGGACGCGCCAGGTGCTCTCGCTCGCCTCACTCGCCTCCGAACGCGGCGGCCTGCGACGCTACGCCCACGTATCGACGGCGTATGTCGCGGGCACTCACGCGGGCCGGTTCCTGGAGTCCGATCACGACGTTGCCCAGACGTTCCGCAACAGCTACGAGCAGTCGAAGTTCGAGGCCGAGCGGCTCGTGCGCGACGCCGGGCTGCCGACGATGATCCTCCGACCGAGCATCGTCGTCGGCGATCGCAACAGCGGCTGGACCTCCGCCTTCAACGTGCTCTACTGGCCGCTGCGCGCGTTCGCCCGCGGGCTCTACCCGGCCGTGCCCGCCGTCCGTTCCTCCCCGGTCGACGTCGTCTCGATCGACTACGTCGCCGACGCGATCTATTCGCTGTGCCAGACAAGCGACGCCGTCGGCCAGACCTACCACCTCACCGCCGGCTCGCAGGCGAGCAGCGTCGGCGAGCTCGTCGACCTGGCCAGCCGCTACTTCAAGCGCCCGCCACCGCAGGTGCTCTCCGCCACCGACTTCGCGGAGTACGCCAAGACGATGACCGGCGTCCAGCGCAACGCGCTGGGCCAGAGCGCCGCCTACTTCCCGTACTTCGCGGTCGACACCGAGTTCGACAACGCCGCCGCCCGGGCGCAGCTCGAGCCCGCCGGGATCTCGGTGGCGCCCCTCGCCTCCTACCTGAACCGGCTGCTCGACTTCGCGACCCGCAGCCGGTGGGGCAAGCGGCCGATCGGCCGCGCCGAGGCGCTCGCGGTCTAGAGGCGCGCGCCAGGCTCCGTCGTCGAGTCGCCGCCGACCGATGAGTCGGCGGACCTGCGAGGGTCTAGGCCAACATGACCGATACCTCCCTCATCACCGGTGTGGACTTCGTCTGCATCCCAGCGCAGGACTTCGACGCGATGACCGCCTTCTACGGTGAAACGCTCGGCCTGCCATTCGTCAAGCGCTACGGGAACCGGCCCGGCGCCGAGTACCAGGCCGGCAACCTGACGCTCGCCATCATGCGCACCGAAGACTTCGGCGGCACCTTCTCGCGCAACGCGATGCCCATCGCTCTGCAGGTCGCCGACGTGGCCCTCGCGCGGGAGCGGCTCGAGGCAAAGGGCGTGTCGTTCGTCAGCGAGACGTTTGACTCCGGCGTCTGCTGGCAGGCGATCTGCCTGGACCCCGACGGCAACCCTCTCTCGCTGCACCATCGGTACGCGCCGACGGACGACAGCCCCGCCGCGGCGTAGCCGGTCCGGCGGGCGAGTACAGAGACGCCATGCCAGTCCGGCGCGTCGTCATCGATCATCTCGCGATCGGCGTGGCGGACCTTGACCGCAGCCGCGCGTTCTACCGGGCCGCCCTTGCGCCCTTGGGGTTCTCAGAGCTCAGTGAGCGAAAGGATGTTCCTGACGTGGCGTTCGGGCCCGAGGGCCTCGACGACTTCATCATCTCGCTCGCGTACTCGGGAGGCGCGCCGATCCACATCGCCTTCGCCGCCGAGTCGCCCGACCAAGTCAATGCATTCTTCGCCGCGGCGATCGCAGCGGGAGGCCATGACAACGGGGCTCCAGGGGCGCGACCGGAGTACTCGGACGGCTACTACGGAGCGTTCGTGCTCGACCCCGACGGCAATAACGTCGAAGCCGTCTACCACGCCTCCTCCTGAGGACACCCCCCAGGTCGCGCCCGCTCCTACCGGTGCCTCGTCGCCGCCGCAAACAGGCGCCGCACGAACGGGTGCGAGGCCTTCTGTGAGAGCAGCAGGGTGCCCGAGTGGTCGCTGTCGTAGGTCCGGAACGTGACCGGCTGGTGGTTGGCCTTGAGCTTGGCGACATACGGTGCGGTCAGCGCGTATGGGACGTCCTGGTCGCGGAGCCCGTGGGCCATGAAGAACGGCTTGTCGAAGCCCGTCTCCGGCATCTTCATGTAGCTGTCGATCGTCTGTGTCCACCCGGGCAGGCTCCCGAGCGTGGCTGTCAGCCAGCGGCCCACCACCACGCCCTTCATGGCGGTGTCGAGTGGGTCGATGCAGAGGCGCTGCGCCACCGCAAGGTAGTGGCGGCCCGTCGGCGTCAGGATCGAATCGACGTGCAACGCCGGGTACCAGTAGCGCAGGCTCGCCAGGATGTAGGCGCCGTAGGCGGTCAGCCCGGAGGAAAACGAGGACGGCGGCCCGACGCCCGCGAGGATCGTCTCCACGTTGGCCGGCACCCCTGTGCCGACCGCACCGAGGTAGTCGAGCCCGCGCCCGCCGAACTGGGTCGCGTAGCGCGCGGTGTAGATCGCCGCGCCGCCGCCCTGCGACTGCCCGATCACCACCCAGCGTCTCGAGAGCTGCTCGTTCGCCGGCAACCGCCGAGCGGCAAATGCACGTCCGGCTTTCACGATGTCGACGATGTTGTGCGCCTCGGAGCGGCCGCCGAGGTAGGCCGGGAGACCCGGCGTTCCCAGCCCGACGTAATCGCTCGCGACGACGGCGTAGCCCTCCTTCATCCAGTTGTGCAGGTAGGTGAAGTCGCGCTTCGGCTCCGCCGGCCCGACGATGGAAGGGGCGCACCCGTCGGCCAGGCCGGAGGTGCCATGGGCCCAGGAGATCAGCCGCCAGCCACCCGCCGGCGCGCGGCCCTTGGGCAGGAATAGCTCCCCGGTACTGAGCGCGCGGCGGCCGAGCTGGTCGGTGGAGACGTACGTGAGTTTGAACGCCCGTGCGGTTGTCCCCGGGATCCACAGCGACCGCTTGAGCGCAACCGCCGAAAGAACCGTGCCGGGAGCGCCGTTGACTCGTGACGCCGCGCCGGCGGAGGCGGAGGCGGTGAGCGCGGTGGCGCACGCAGCGCCGACCAGCAGTGCGCGGCAGGCAGCGCGGGGGGACAACGTCATGCTCGGCTCTCCTCTTGGCAGGTCAAGGTCCACAGCATGCACTACCGGCCCCGTAGATGTCAGCGTCAGCGTGGCCTGCGAACGCGCCTGGGCTCGCGAGGCGCGTATCGGGTCACGGTCACGCGGCGGCTTCTAAGCCGTCGCTGCCGGGGAGGTCCCGCGGCAGGCGAACCCGGAATGTGGTGCCGCTTCCGGGGGTGGATTCGAAGTTGATCGTGCCTTGATGCCGCTCGACGACGATCGTGTGGGCGATCGCCAGCCCCTGCCCGGTTCCGCGGCCGACGGGCTTGGTCGTGAAGAACGGATCGAACACCCGCCCTTCGATCTCAGATGGAATCCCGCAGCCGGTGTCGCTGATCGTGATCAGCACGCCGGCATCGTCGGATTCGGTCCGCACGGTGATCCTGCCGCGTTGCTGTGTGCCACCGACTTGAGCCTCGATCGCATGAGCCGCGTTGACGATCAGATTGAGGACGACCTGATTGAGATCCCCGGCGTTGGCCATCACCTGCGGCAGCTCACCCAGCTCCAACTCGATGTCCGCGACGTACTTGTATTCGTTCTTGGCGACGATCAACGTCGTCTCGATTCCCTCGTTGACGTCGACCAGCGCCCGCTCGGTCGAGGGGTGCGCGAACGCGCGCATGGCCCTCACAATCGAGGCGACCCGGTCGATCCCCTCCAGCGCCCGCTCGAACGCGGGCGGCAGCCGGTCGATCAGGTACTCGAGGTCGGCGTCCTCTTCTGCCAGGGCCGCGAGCCGTCGGAGCTCGTGCCGGTCGATCGGCTGATCGCTGTGCAGCAGTTCGCGATAGGTGTTGGTGAGCTCGAGCAACCCGTCGGCCGAGCGCTTGAGGAACATCACCGAGTCCCCGATGTACTGCACTGGCGTGTTGATCTCGTGCGCCACACCAGCGGCGAGCTGACCAACGGCTTCGAGTTTCTGGGCCAGGCGCAGATCACGCTCGAGCCGCTCGCGTTCGAACTCTGCCTCCTTCGATGCCGTGATATCGAACAGAACCCCCTGGAAGCGCTCAATCGCATCCTCTGCGTACACCAGGGCCGGTACGCCACGCAGCCACACCTCCGTCCCGTCCGCGCGGGACCAGCGGAACTCGAACGGATCCGGATCGAGCCCACACGGCGAGGGCCGCCTGACCGCGTCGCGAAGCGGCTGGCGGTCTTCGGGATGCACGTGTTCGATGAAGCGGCCGCTGTCACCCAGCAACTCGGTCTGCGCGACGCCCAAGATCGACTCGCACTTGCGGCTCATGAACCGGAACTCGCTCGACCCGTCGGCGTACGCGTCGAGCACCAACACGACGCCCGGGATCTGCTCGATCAGACGCTCCTTCTCGCTGACCAGGCTGCGGAGGTCCTCGGCCATCGCTGCCAGTGAGCTGCTCTGTTCACTGATCATCTCGTGCGCGTTGCGGCGCTCGATCGCCTCACCGATGACGTTCGCGAGGACAGTCAGGAACGGGAGACACTCCGCCGGGATCGCGGCTGGGGTGCCGTATTGAGTCTCCAGCATGCCGAACGGCGTGTGGGGGTCGCCCACGAGCACGCCGAGGCTGCTGCGCACGCCGTGCGCAAGCCGTTGGTGCGAGCGCTCGAAGCGCCGCTCCTCACTCCAGTCCTCGACGAGCACCGGCTGGCCCGACCGGCTGGCGTAGCCCGACAGCGAACGCGCCTCTCCGGCGACCGGCTCACCCTTGGGCTGATCCGGCCATCCGACCTGGGCCGCCAGGATCGGGTCCGAGCCGCTCCGCGACAGCTGCAGCAGCCAGGCGCCGTCCGGGGAGAGCACCCGAGACGCCGCCTCGACTGCGCGATCGAGCAGTTCCTGCAGAGGAGCTCCCCGGAGGGCGAGGCGCCCGAGATCGGCGATCTCCGCTTGCGCTTGCCCATGCCTCCGGAGCGCCAGCTCGGTCGCCCGGACCGCAGAGACGTCCACGCCAACGCTGATCACCCCGCTTGACGGCACACCGCCAACGCGCCGTGGAACCAGGCGGTGGCGCACGTAAGCGGGGAAGACCCGTCCGTGCCTGTCACGCACATCGAGCTCAACGTCAAGCGTCGCGCCCTCCGGTGCCTGACGGCGAAATGCGCGCAGCTCAGGGCTGTCGGCCTTGGTCTTGAAGAGCTCAGAGGCGGTGCGCCCGACGGCCTCCGTGGCGTCGTAGCCGAAGAACTGTTCAGCGCCCCGACTCCAATACTGAATCCGACCCTCCCGGTCGGTCAAGGTCACAGCCGCGTCGACCTCGTCGAGCAGTTCCGCCTGAAGTGCGATCTGTTCCTGCGCGCGCACCGCTGGGCCGATGTCACTTGTGATGCTCGATGCGCCAATGACCTGCCCAGCGGAGTCGTGCAGCGGGGCGACCGACAGCGACACGGTGACTGCCGTGCCGCCCTTGCGCACCCGCTCAGTCTGATAGTGCTCCAACGGCTCACCACGGACGACCCGGCCCAGGATCTCCGCGTTCTCTTCGGCTCGAGCCGCGGGAGCCAACATGCTCACCGGTCGGCCGATCGCCTCTGACGCGGTGTAGCCATACAGTCGCGCCGCGCCCGTGTTCCACGACGTGATGGTCCCGTCGCGATCCTGGGCGATGATCGCGTCCTGCGAGGATTCCACGATCGCCGCCTGGTGACGAAGCTGATCCTCGAGCGCAGCTCGGTCGGTGACGTCGCGCGTGTTGAGCACAAAGCCGGCCACATCGGTATCCGTGAGCATGTTCGTGACCGTCGATTCCACCTGCCGTACGCGTCCGCTCTCATCCTTCAGCGACCATTGCACTCGAGTCGCCCGCGCGGGGCAGGGCGCGAGTTCGGCGAGCGCTTCGGCGAGTGGCCCCGATGCGTCAGCGCCCAACTCGTCGAGATGACGGCCGATCAACCGATCAGCCGAGCAACCCAACGTGCGGTACAAAGAGTCGGACGCATACCGGATCTGAAGGTCCGAGTCGACAATGAGAGTGGTGTCCGAGGAGTGCTGCACGAGCGCGCGGTAATAGCGCTCGGTGGCATGCAACTGCGCCGTCCGCACCCGTACGCGCCGCTCGAGGTCATCCGCCAATCGGCCGTTCTCATACGTCGCGATCACCCGCAGCGCGATGGCCGCGATCAGCAGCACCGCAAGGGTCACCACGACAACGCCGATCGGCCTCGGCTCGCCGCTGACAGCCCATGCGAGAGCCAGGATGACGATCCCGGTCGCGGCCGAGATCAACGGCACAAACGGCAGCAGCCTGGCCGCCTGGCGGCCGGTCAGTCGCGGGCGGGCGTCGAGCGGCGACAGCGCCGCGACGGCGATCAGCCCAAAGGCCGCGATCCAGACGGTGTCAAGCGGGGTGACACCGGGGAACTCCGGGCGGGTGGCGCTGATATACCAGAACATGGAATCGCCAATCGCGACGCAGATAATCCCGAGCGCGAGCAGTCTGAGGCCCGCCGGAGCGTGGTTCCGCCGGTAGATGCCCACGAACAGCACTGCCGCGAGAGCGACGACATCGAGCACCGGATAGGCCAGATTGACGACCTGCGAAAACACGGAACCCGAGCCGTGGCGCACCACGGGACCGACCACGAGCACCCAGCTGCAGAGGAAGAGGCCACCCGCGATCAGCACTCCCTCCAGCGCGGCTCGCAGCTGAGACAGCCTCCCCGCCGGCGTGCGCACCATGCCGATCAACCCAGCGATGACGAGCACGGCCGAAAGCAGAAACGGCCCATCCACCCAGGAAGGCGTTGGCAACTCGATCCCTTGGCCCACCTCGTACACGCTCCAGCCGATCTGTCCGACCGCCCACATTGCGACGCCCGCCCCCAGCAGCGCCCACGGGACCCATGTCCGCTGATCGGATGGCTGTTCCTCGCCACGGTTCAAGGTGGAAAACGGCGAGCCAACGGACGCCCCCTCCGACGTCCTCCGGGATCTGCGCTCCCGCCGGACGCGAATGACCAAGGCTCCGGTGGCGATGACGGCCGCCAGCGACTCGCAGATGTCGTCAAACGCAGTCCATGACGGCGCATCGCCGGCATGAGCCGCGGTCAGCACGCAGAACGCGGCGACCGATGCACCGAACAGCCATCTCATCTTCAGCCCACGCGGCACACGCAACACATCGGCAGCCATCGGCGAAAACCCATGCGCTGACTCCACGGCCCCGTCTCCGGCGTTTCTACCGGTGTCGTCGAGGCGCTCCGCAGCGGCGAACCGTCGCTAACGCCTCGGTTCGCCCCCAATGCCGGCCGGTCGCGCTTGGGCTTCGAGAACCTGCAGCACGCGGGGCTGCTGCTGCTTGGCCATTCCCCGGATCTTGACTCGTCCCTCGGGCACTGCGATCACAAAGTACCTCCGCGCGCGCTCAACGATCTCCATCCCGTCGTACCGGATCGATACGTGGTCACGAACACCGCCGGCGAGACCGGTGCTGACCATGATCAAGCGTTGATTCGTGCATGCCACGAGAACGTTCGTGGTTTTCCTCATGTCAGAAATCGCGCTTGCCAACGTGCCAGGGACAAAGCGACCACCCTGGCGATATTCGGGGTTCAGCGCCACCCCGGCTGCCAGCAGCGACTCGTCCGAGTCGGAGATCTCCGCAAGCTTGTCGTAGGACTTGGCGAAGCGCCCCCACCCTAGTGGCAGCGTCTTCTTCTCACGCTCGATCTCTTCACCACTAATCGCCACGGCACCGGTTCCTCACGGGGAACGCCCACGCGGACCCTCCCACCCGTGAACCGTGCTGTCAACCCAGTGTGCAAGCTCGCCCTGAGCACCTGTCGGGCATCAGCAGACCGAGAACGTCACGCGCATCGTCTCGGAGAACCGGCGGGTCGTGCGTCGGCCATGCCCGGTCGTCGTTGACG
Organism: uncultured Solirubrobacterales bacterium; assembly: GCA_963850335.1. Taxonomy (GTDB): domain Bacteria; phylum Actinomycetota; class Thermoleophilia; order Solirubrobacterales; family Solirubrobacteraceae; genus Palsa-465. The sequence goes on from CAWKKY010000017.1 coordinate 42,938, forward strand.
TGTAAGACGTCAGGACCTTCAGCGTGTGCGGGCCCGACTTCAGGCTGCTCAGCCGCAAGCGCGGTGAGGCGGGCAGGTGGTGAGCGGTCGCGTTCGGCGTGTACACGACCACGGTGATCGTCTTCTTGCCCCCGTGCGCCAGGTGCCGGATCCGCGTGTGAGTCTTGCGGACGCCGCGGTCGAGATAGAAGGCCGCGGCGGTGAAGTGGAGCTTCGTGCCGTGCGACAGCGTGGTCGCGGCCAGGGCCTCCCCGAGCCTGCTCGACTTCGCCACGCAACTGGCCGGCGTCGTCAGCACGAGGTGCTGATTGCCGATCGTCGCCGCGGTCGTGCGCGTCGACGGCGGGGGCTTCGGCTTCGTGCCCGACGTCGTAAAGGTGTGCGTCGCCCCATTGACCGTCCCAAAGCCGTTGTTGGCGGAGACGCGGTAGTAGTACAGCGTTCCCGGGGTCAGCCGGGAGAGGGCGGCGGTGACGTTTGAGACATCGCCGCTCGCCTTGACCGTCCCGGCGCTGGCAGTCGACCCGAGCGCCGGCGTCGTGCCGTACTGGAAGGTCACCGCGGTGTCCGTGCCGCGCGAGTTGACCGCTCCCGCGACGGTCGCGCTCGTGTTCTGAATCGCGCTGGCAGCACCCGTGGCCGCCGTCGGCGGCAACTCCATCGACACCTTGCCGATCGCCTTCGCACCACGATCGTTGAACCACAAGTTCCCGTCGGGCCCGGTGGCGAAGCCGTCCCCATCGGCCCCGGCGTTCGGCAGCAGGCCGGTGCTGAACTGGGTGATCGTGCCCGCCGGCGTGATCCGAGCGATCCCGCCCGGCATCGACTGCTCGACCCAGATGTTGCCGTCGGGACCAGAGGTGATGTCGTCCATCGCACCGGTGCCGAGGCCCTGGTTGAACTCCTTGACGGTGCCGCTCGGCAAGCTGACCCGGCCGATGGCGCGGCCGCCTCCAAGGTTGTCCTCGAACCAGACGGTGCCGTCCGGGCCGGTCGTGGTCGCGTCCGGCCGTCCGCCGGCTTGGATGTTCGTCGTCGACTCGGTGACGGTGGGTGTCGAGCTCGTCGTGGCGCTCCCGACGCCGCCGGTCCCGCTCATGGTGAGCGAGCCCTCGTCGGTGAACCACAGCTTCCCGCCGCCGCCGACGGTGATCCCGTTCGGCATGCTGTGTAGCGGGTCGAGGCCAGTCGTCGTCTCCGTGATCGTCCCGCTCGGTGTCACCCGACCGATCGACGGCGTGTTGCCTCGATTGGTGAACCACAGATTGCCGTCCGGACCGACCGTGAGGTCCTCGATGTTGCTGTTCACGGTGTCGGTCAACTGGTATTCGGTCACGATGCCGGCCGGGGTGATCTTCCCGATCGAGTCCGGGTGCGTGTTGTCGGCGAACCACAGATTCCTGTCGGGGCCAACCGTGAGGCTGCTCGGGGCGCTCCCCAGATGGAGGTGACCTGGCAGGCCGTCCGCGAGGAACTCCGTGACCACGCCGGCCGGCGTGATCCGTCCGATCGCATTCGGAGGGCTGCCGACGGCCGTAAACCACGCATTGCCGTCAGGTCCAAGGGTGATGTCGGCGGGGTGGCCGGTGCTCGTAAAGCCGGGCGTGCTCGTCTTGAGGAACTCCTTGATCGTGCCGTCCGGCGCGATCCGCCCGATCCCGATCGGGTTGTCCTCGGTGAACCAGACGTTCCCATCCGCACCGTTCGTGACCGCGCCTGGGTCCGCCCCGGACGGGATCTTGAATTCCTTGATCGAGGTCGCCTGCGCCAGCGACGGCGCGACGGCGAGCGCCGACACGGCAGCCAGCATCGGCACGATCGAGCCCCACACGCGCTTTGCAGTCATCTCCAACACATCCCGTTCCATGGCTGAGTAGATTCCGTGGCGAGCGTAGATCCGTCATGTGCGCCCCGCTAGCCCACCAAGGGTGCGTCGTCACCACACCTTCGACAGGCTGCTTGAAGCATCGACCGCATGTGGCGGCGTCATCAGGTGGACGATGACCGTCGCGTAGTCTCTGGCAAGCTGATCGCTACGCACTGCTCTGCAAGCGACGCCTGGCACGGGACATGGTGACTCCGTTGCTCTCGTGGGCGGTCGTCACTGCCATCACTGGGTTGACCACCTTGCGACGCACTGGACTGCCCCCAGCGGTGGATGCGTCCGTTATGAGCTTGAGGACATCGTCGAAGCGCTCGGTGAGTGGGTGGTGGCCGACGTCGTACCACACCTCGATCCGCGCGTGGGGGAACGCGCGCTTGACTCCGTGACGGTGGGCGACTGGCACCAGCCGGTCGCGGTCGCCCCAAACTGCGCGCACGGGGCCGTCGTAGCCGAGCCGGCGACGATGAAAGGCGTCAGCAGCGCGGCCGGCCTCGACCACAGCCCGGGTGCCCTCGCGCGCGCCTGCGACGAGGTCGCCGGCACGCTTGGTGACGCGCTCGACGACATCCGGCTCAGGCTGCTCGCCGTTGGTGACCATCTTCACGAATCCTGCCGTGACCGCGCGGCGGCTGGACAGCACGAGCGGGAGGCTCGCCTGCACCAGGTTGCGCACCCCCGGCAGCGAGGCCGCTTCGGCGAGAGGGATCCTCCCGAACCCGGCCGGAGCGAGCAGCACCAGCGAGCTCACCCGCGACGGGATCAGCTCGACGAGCGCGGCGGCCACCGCACCACCGAGCGAGTGACCGACCAGGGTGAAACGCTCGATCCCGAGCATCTCAAGGACGTCAGCGACATCACGCGCGTACCCGCTGACTGAGCCATGCGGCGATGGATCGGAATGACCGAAGCCAGGGAGGTCGATCGCGATGCACGGCGCCGAGACACGTTCGGCTAACCGGGTCCACCCCTCGGCGGAGTCCAGCAATCCATGCAAGATCACCACCGGTTGGGGACCCTCGCCCCAGTGCCTCAGCGACAATTGACGTCCGTCAGCCAGCTCCATCGACTGCACCGAAGCGACCCTCCGACGTCTCTCCGAACGCGACCCTCGTCCTCGGCGCACTATCGGAGAAACGATCTCTCGTGGAGCGCCAGTCGACATCTCCGATTTGTATTCCGGCGGCGCGGCTCTGACCAGAGGGGTTTCCCGTGCGAGGTCGGGGCGTTCTACCGAATCGACCCTGCGTGGGGGCGCCGTGATGGTCAGAGCGTGATCACGATCTTGCCGTGGACGTGGCGTCCGGCTTGAAGCTCCGCGGCCTCCCGGGTCCGCTCGATCGAGAACCTCGCGGCGATCGGCACGGTGAGCTGGCCGGCGAGGATCGCAGTCGTGATCCGTTCCATGTCCTCCAGATCGGCCTCTGCACCGCCGGTTGCGCGCACGCCCCCCGGCGGGTTCGGTCCTGCGGCGATCGTGGAGATCCGCCCGGGCGGGATGCCGAGCGCCAGCGCGGCCTCGGCCGTCTCGGTACCGAACAGGTCCGTCGCCGCGGTCACGCCGTCCGGAACGAGCGCCCGCACCCGGTCGGCCAGTCCTGGGCCGTACGCGACGGGCTCGGCGCCCAGCTGACGTAGGAATTCGAAGGTGCTCGCCGATGCGGTCCCGATCACCCTCGCGCCGGCCAGCTTTGCCAGCTGCACGGCGAAGATGCCCACGCCGCCTGCCGCGCCACCGACCAGGACCGTGTCGCCGGGCTGCAGCCCGATCGCTGACAGCGCGGCGGCGGCGGTGAGGCCGGCGACCGGAATCGTGCTCGCCACCTCGTCGCTGATGCCCTCCGGCGTGTGAAATGCCGCGTCGGGCGGCAACGTCGGACTTCCCAGCACCAAGAAGTCGGCGGCGGCCTTCCCCATGGCACCGCCGAAGACGCGGTCACCCACGGCGAAGCCTTCGACGCCCGCGCCGGTCTCGTCGATCACGCCCGCGAAGTCATATCCGAAGCCGGACGGCACGCTGACACCGAACATCGCCGCCAACTCGGGCTTCGAGGCGATGTCAGGGTCCATCGGGTTCAGACCGACCGCCGCGACGCGGACCCGCACCTCACCCGTACCGGCGTGCGGTTCCGGCACCTCCCGCAGCTCCAGTACCTCGGGACCTCCGAACTTCTCATAGATGATGGCTCGGCTCATGTGGTGACCTCCAGCGAGATAGTGATGGGACTTGGTCTCTTCACTATACAAGGGTGATGGGACCAAGTCCCGTATGCTCGTCTCATGGGCCGCTGGAAACCGAACGCACCGCAGCGACTCGTTCTGGCGGCTCTCGATCTGTTCGCGGAGCGGGGTTACGAGAACACGACGGTGGTCGAGATCGCCGAACGCGCAGGGCTGACGAAGAGCACCTTCTTCCGTCACTTCCCGGATAAGCGCGAGGTGCTCTTCGGCGGAGACACGATGACCGGGCTGCTCGTCGACGGGATCGCGTCAGCACCGGCCGGGGCGAGCCCACTCGAAGCGGTGGCTCATGCCCTGGACGCGATCGGGAGAGAAGCCTTCCCACCCACCCGCCGCGACTTCGCCGCCCGCAGGCAGGCTGTGATCGCCGCCAACCCGGAACTGCAAGAACGCGAGGCGCTGAAGGCGCTCAGCCTCACAACCTCGATGACCGACGCGCTCAAACGGCGGGGTGTTTCCGACTTGACCGCACACGTCGCCTCACAGCTCGGCTCGCTCGCCTGGAAGATCGCCTACGACCGCTGGATCGACGCGCCCGACCGCGAGGGCTTCGGTGAGATGGCGCGACGAACACTCGACGAAGTGCACGCAGCCAGTGCCGTGCTGACGGCCGCCTTGCCCGAGACGAACGGCGAGCGGGCCCGGCGAGGTTACGAGGCGGTGCTGCGGGGAGATCTCGATGCTGTCCGGGAGTTCCTTGACCCAGACGTCAAGTGGCACGGCGGTGACCCGAACGCGCGCGGCGCCTGCCGTAGTCGCGACGAAGCGCTCGCGTTCATCGGCCAGGCACAGAAGCGCGGGCGCATCGGAGAGCTCGTCGATGTCATTGAGGCCGGCGACAGGGTGGTCGTGATCATGCGACCAGCCGCCAGGGCACCCAACGCCCAGTCCCTCGTGGCCAACCTCACCACGTTCCGCGACGGTAGAGCCGTGGAGATGGTCCATTACCCGGACCCGGCGGACGCACTCACTGCTCTCGGCGCTTCGTAAGAAGTTCCTCAAGATCCGGCTGGGCGGATCATCCGGGCGCTACTCTCAACGGTGCCGGGGGGCAGTATCCCCGAACGGACGTTGCTCGTCAGTACGGCCTCAGGGCCCGGGCGCGTCGGCCCCATGCGGGGCGGGAGAAACCTTCGGCTGAACGTCAAATCCATGGCGCTCAGTCGAAAGGAGACTCGCGACATGAGCATCACAGCGACCCGTTTCGCTACCCATATCCGTACCTGGCTACTGATCGCAGGCCTGACCGGTCTGCTCGTCGCAATCGGCGCGGCGATCGGTGGAGGTGCCCTCTACCTGTTCGCGATCCTCGCGGTCGGGATGAACCTGGTCGGCTACTGGTTCTCGGACAAGATCGCGCTCGCCGCCAGTCGCGCCAAGCCGGTGGACCCCGACCAGGCAGTCTGGCTTCACCAGATGGTCGAGGATCTCGCCCACCGGGCAGACGTGCCGGCGCCTCGGCTGTACCTCATCCCGTCCGAGCAGCCGAACGCATTCGCGACCGGCCGCAATCAGAAGCACGCGGCCGTCGCGGTCACCGAGGGTCTGCTCGAGCAGTTGCCGGCCGACCAGATCAAGGGCGTGCTCGCTCACGAGTTCGGCCACATCAAGAACCACGACATCCTCATCTCGTCAATCGCTGCAATGGTCGCCGGGGCGATCTCGGCGATCGCGACCGTCCTTCAGTTCTCCATGCTGTTCGGCGGCTCCGACGACGAGGACTCACCGCTCGGGCTGCTCGGCACGCTCGCGGCGATCATCGTCGCGCCGATCGCGGCGATGCTCCTTCAGCTCGGTATTTCGCGCCAGCGCGAATACCTCGCTGACGCCACGGGTGCCCAGTTGCTCGGCAGAGCGGCGCCGCTCGCAGATGCGCTTGAGCATCTTGAGCGCGGGGCCCAGGCGTTCCCGATGAACGTCAACCCCGCAGAAGCATCGCTCTACGCGGTCAACCCGCTCCCGCGCCGGGGGCTGGCCACGCTGTTCATGACCCACCCGCCGCTCGGAGAGCGAGTCCGGCGGCTACGGGCACTTGACGGTCGTGGCCAGGTCCTTGCCCTCGTCGCATGACGGGTCCCGCAACCCACGCCAGCCACGGTTCCTCGCGAGCCGTGGCTGGCGTCAAGCCTCGCTCCGCACCCACCGAGCCGCCGAAGCTCAGCGATCAGCTCGAGCGGTGGCTGACTGGCGACGGCGAGAAGACGCTCGGCAGCCTCGTGCATGCATTCGGGGACAAGAGCTTCGCGATCCTGCTCGTGTTGCTGCTCGCCGTCCCGGCGCTGCCGGTGCCGACGGGCGGCGTGACGCACATCTTCGAGGTGATTGGAGCGCTGATCGCACTCGAGCTGATCGCAGGGCGCTCAGAGGTGTGGCTCCCCGAGCGCTGGCGGGGCCGCGAGCTCGCCGGCCGGCGCCAGCAGAAGTTCATCGCGGGCCTGATGAAGCTGATCCGCCGGCTCGAGCGCATCTCGCGCCCGCGCCTGCGCTTCGTCTTCGATTGGCGCCTCACCGACGTGCTCTTCGGCCTGCTCGTGCTGGTCGGGATCGTCGGCGCGTTCGTCTCCCCGCCGTTCAGCGGCCTCGACACGCTCCCCGCTCTCGGCGTCGTCGTGCTGTCGCTCGGCGTGCTGCTCGAGGACGCGCTGGTCGCGGTCATCGCGGTCCTGATGCTGGCCGCGGGAATCGTGCTCGAGGTCGTGCTCGGCGCGGCCGCAGTCCACGGCATCTCCTCAGTTCTCTAGGCAGAAGGAGCCGCGCAATGCTGCATGTCACCGCCGTGACCTGGGTGGTCACGCTGTTGCTGATCGCCGGGCTGCTCGCGGTCGATTGGCTGCTGCTCGCCCGCCGGCCCCATGAGGTCGGTCTCGGCGAAGCGGTCCGCTGGTCGCTGTTCTACATCACGGTCGCGGTGCTGTTCGGCGTCGGGTTCGGGTTGAGCGCCGGCTGGGACGCCGGGACGCAGTACTTCGCCGGGTACGTCGTCGAGAAGAGCCTGTCGGTCGACAACCTGTTCGTGTTCGTGATCATCATGGGCGCGTTCGCGGTTCCCGCGGCGCAGCAGCCGAAGGTGCTCACGATCGGGATCGTGATCGCGCTCGCACTGCGCGGAGTGTTCATCGCGCTCGGTGCGACGCTGCTCGCGACGTTCTCGTTCATGTTCGTCGTGTTCGGGTTGACGCTCGTCGCGACCGCGGTCCAGCTCTACCGCCACCGCGACCAGGACCCCTCGGTCGCGGACAACGCGGTCGTCGGCGCGGCGCGAAGGTTGCTGCCGATCACCGAGCGTTACGACGAGGGGCGGGTGGTGACCTGCGCCGGCGGGCGCCGGGCGTTCACGCCGCTGTTCCTCGCGCTGCTCGCGATCGGCAGCAGCGATCTGCTGTTCGCGTTCGATTCGATTCCGGCTGTGTTCGGCGTCACCAATCACGCCTACATCGTGTTCACCGCCAACGCGTTCGCGCTGCTCGGCCTCCGCGCTCTGTACTTCCTCGTCTCCGGCCTCCTCGACCGGCTCGTGTACCTGTCGACCGGCCTCGCCGCGATCCTCGGCTTCATCGGCGTCAAACTCGTCCTCGAGTTCGCCCACGGGCAGAATCACGCGCTCCCGGAGGTGTCGACCGGCCTCTCGCTCGCGGTGATCGCAGCGGTGCTCACGGTGACCACGATCGCCAGCCTGATCAAGGTCCGCCGCGATCCGACCGCCCGGACCCACGCCGGCACCGTGCGTCAGCCCAGGGTTTCGGTACGGCCCACGCGGCCGCCGCGCTCGAGCCACGGCGTGGCGCCGAGGCGGGCGAACGTGTCCCGCGCGCGCGAAAGGCTGTGATTCGGATCCCCGCCGCTCACCTCGCACCGTTCGAGCTCGATCACGGCGTGTTCGAACGTGAGCCCGCAGTCGGCGGACAGCTTTGCGGCCCGCGATAGCGCCTTCGCCGCGGTCTCGCGGTCGCCGCCGCGCGCCGCGAGGTGACCGGCGACGCGCTCGGCCTGCGCCCGAACCGGCGGCGTCTGCTTCATCGGGTCGGGCGTCCGCAGCGCCGCCAGGGCACGTTGAAGGGGTTCGATGGCCTCCGACGCCAGCAGCTTGTCGATGACGGGAGACAGCCACCCACTCCACTCGGCGAAATCGGCGATCTCGGCGTCGGCGACGATCCCCGCCGCCTCAGCTGGGTCCGAGGCCAGGACCGTCTTGCGCAGCGCCCGGAAATCGCTCTCAAACAGGGACGCGCCGGCCTCGCTGCACCGACGGTCGTGCTCGGCGACGAGCTCCGCGGCACGGCCGTCCTCCCCCCGAGCGAGGGCGATCACCACCAGTGGCGCCAACGCCATGCCGACCTGAATCGTGGGAACGTCATCCTTGACCGCTTCGATTTCGCGGATGGCGGCGTCCCACTCGCCGAGTGAGCAGAGCGCGCGTCCCAGCACGAGCCGCGCCCACCGGTCGGCGACGCGTTCGCTCGCTCGTTCGGCAGCGCCGATCGCCTCACCCGCCGCCTCGGCCGCCTCCGCGTAGCGGCCAACCGAGGCCAGCGAGATGGACACGTTGTCCCACAGGATCGCCAGCAGCCGCGGCACGTGTTCCGAGGCCACGTCGAGCGCGCGGTGGTACGCCGCGACCGCCTCCTCGGGTCGCTGGAGCTCGGCGAGCGCGCTCCCCTCCTGCGCGAGCGCGTGCACGAGCTCGGCGTGGTCGCCGCAGCCCTCGGCGATCCGAGCGCCTCGGCGGGCCGCCGCCAGCGCCTCCTCGTTCTCGCCCAGCTGATAGAGCGTGAACGACAGCGTCGCGGCGGCGAGCGCGCTGGCGTGGTCGTCTTCGCCGGCCAGCGCCTGGTCAAGCTCGCGCAGCGCCGGGAGGAGGTCGTGGGGCGAGCGCTCGTATTGGAGCCAGCGCAACTCCTGCGCCCGCGCGGTCAGTTCCTCCCGTCGACGTCCGGCGGCGGCATGCAACTCCGCCGCCGTGCGATAGCGCTGCGCCGCGGCCTCCGGCTCGTCCGCGCGCCAGGCGACGAGGCCGGCGTCCTCAAGCAACGTCGCTCGGTCACGCTCGGTTTCGGCCAGCTCGAGCGCACGGTCATAAAGGACGAGGGCATCGGCGAGCGCCCCGACGGCGGCGGCGCGTCGAGCCGCCGCCCGCAGGGCCCGGTGGGCACGGGCCTGGATCTCGCCGACATCTGCCGCGCTTGGATCGATGTCGACCGCGGCGAGCAGATGCCCGGCGACGGCCGCGGCGCGCTCGGGCTCGGCCTCGTCGTCCAGGAGATGCTCCGCGGCGGCGAGATGGTGCCGCTTGCGTTCCCGGCGCGAGAGCACGCCGAGCGAAACCCGTCGGACGGCGCCCTGGAGGAACGCAAACCGGGTGCGGGGCCCGGCTTGTGCGTCGCCGTCAATGGCAAGGAACGCGTTCCCGACGAGCCCGGCGAGCAGCGCGACGGCGTCGCGCCCGTCGATGCCCGCGACCGCTGCGGCAGCCGCCGCGGTGAACCGCTCGCCGATCACCGCGCCGCCGGTCAGCACCCGGCGCTCGAGCGCTCCGAGCCCATCCAGCCGCGAGGCGATGAGCGCGCGAATCGTCGGGGGAAGCGCGACGTCGCCGAGCTCGCCCCGCAGGACGTAGGTCGCGCCCTCGACCGCGAGCACGCCCAGGTCGGCGAGCGCGCGGAGCGTCTCGACGGCGTAGAGCGGGACCCCGCCGCCGTCGGCCCGGATTGCCGCGATGAGCGGCTCGGGAGCGGCTTTGACCGTACCGCTGACGAGCGTGTCCATCTCCTCCGGCGTAAGCGGACCGAGCTCCATCCGGTCGGTCGGCCTGAATTGGTCCAAGCGCGGGTCAGGGCGACCCACAGCCACGATCAGGAGCGGAAACCGCGCCCACTCGAGGAGGTGAGCGACGAAGTCGAGCAGTGCTTGGTCGGCCTGCTGGAGCTCCTCATAGACCATCACGACGGGGTGGCGCTCGGCCAGCGCCGCGAACAACCCGCGCCACGCCGAGAACAGCTCACCGCGCTCGATCAGCTGCCGGCCGTCATCGAGCTCGAGCAGGCGCCACAACCCACGCTCGACGCGCTCGCGTTCGAGCGTCCGGTCCCCGAGGAGGTCGTTCAGCAGTCCCTCCAACTTCCCCCGCTGGCTCGCCGGTGGATCGTCGGTCGCGATCATGGCGCGCATTCGCACCATGTCCGCAAGCGGGCTGAACGCCGCGCCGCGGCCGAAGCTCGCCGCGCGGCCGACGTGCCACGCGACCTCGGCAGCCAGGCCGTCGACGTGCTTCTCGAACTCCCAGATCAGCCGGGACTTCCCGATTCCCGCCTCGCCGGTCAGGGTCACGAGCTCAGCCCCGGCGCCGGGCGCCAGCACGCGATCGAGTGCATCGTTGAGGGCGTGCAGCGGACCGTCCCGGCCGACGAGAGGTGGTTCGACGGCCCCGCTGCGGCCGACGCCGCCGAGGCGGGCCAGTACACGGACGGCCCGCCAGACCCGCACCGGATCCGCCTTGCCCTTCACGTCGTGGCGTCCCGCCGGCTCGAATGCGATCGACCGCTCGCACGCCAGGCGGGTGACGTCATCGACGAACACGGTCAGCGGCTCGGCGAGGGACTGGATCCGCGCCGCCGTGTTGACCGCGTCGCCGACCACCATCCCCTCCTGGACGCGGCCGACCTCGACTGCCGCCTCACCGGTGAGGATGCCGACGCGGATGCGGAGCGCCGGGATCTCGAGCCGGTCCGCCAGTCCCGCGATCGCCGCCGTGAGATCCAAGCCGGCGCGCACCGCCCGCTCCGCGTCATCCTCGCGGGCGATCGGAGCGCCCCAGACTGCCATCACGGCGTCGCCGATGAACTTCTCGATCGTGCCTCCGTAGTCGCCGATGACCTGGCGCGCGAGCGAGAAGTAGTGGCCCAGCACCTCGTGCACATCTTCTGGATCACGCGCCTCGCTGAACGTCGTGAACGCAACGAGGTCACAGAACATCACCGAGACGAGGCGCCGCTCGACCGTTGGGGCCGCGTCGGTCGGCAACGCGGCGCCGCAATAGCCGCAGAACCGCATCCCATCGGGAACCTCAGATGCGCACTGCGGACAGCGCATCACGACCTCGGATCAGGGAACGATTGCAGCCGTCCAGGGCAGGACGTCGCCATCGCAACCCGGCCTGACGACTGCCACCGTGCCCTTGAACTTCGGGCGACGGAGAGGCCCGTAGAGCAGGCCGTGAATGACAAACCCGCGCGCGCGGTAGCTGAAGCGCTCCTGGTCGCCGACATGCCGACGCAGGTGCGGCAGGGAGATGAGTCCCGGCAGCCGTGTTCCCGTGCGGGAACACTCGGTCGCAAATTTCAGGTTGTACAGCTCATAGTTATGGGACGGCGGCACGTCGACCGTCTCGTTGTCCGCCCCGCCGACCGTGAAGCTCACCGGGCCCCCGGGACCCCCACCCCGGTAGTTAGCAACCCACGTCGGCGAGGCATGCGGCCGCACGGCGACCGCAACGCTCGTCAGCCCGCTCAGCGCGAGAGCTGCGATCAACGTCACGGGAACTGCGATCCGCATGCGGAGACGCGCGCCCACTCCGATCCATCTTATGGGCGCGCGGGATCCGTATCTAGTGTGCCGGCGAGATTGGTGGCTGGCGGTTCGAATCCAGAAGCCACTCCATGATCTCCCGTGACGACGAGGGCCGTGGCGACGAGCGCCCCGATCAGCAGGGCAACGGGTCCGAAGGCGATGGCGACGAGAATCAGAACTGGCGCCGCCAGCACGATGCCGACAACGGCAAGCAACACGCGCATGGCAAATCAACTCCTTGAAGGCCTCGGTATGGCGAACCTACGCCGCCGCGCCGAGACAGTCATCGGGGGAATCGCGTAAGCCGGTTGCCAGGGACTACGGTGCCGCGCCGCGCCAGGCGTGTCGGGGACCTGATCAGGTGAACTGGATTTGGTCCGCGACGTAGTACGGGCCCTCAACCGCGTTGATCACGCCGATCCTCAGCTCATGGCCGTTGGAGCGCTTCCAGCTGCAGAATGTGTGTCCGGCGGCGCCTTCGCAGCCTTCGAACGTCCAACCGTCGCCCGATGAGAACGTTTGGGTGAAGATCTCGTTCACCGCGGACGGGCTGGCGTTCTTGCCGGCCTGATCACGGTTGTGGGTCTCCCACGCAGTGAAGACGTCGTTGGCGGCCGTCTGCGGGGCTGCAGCGGCGAGATAGCCGTTGACAAGGTGGATCCAGGTCTGAGGTCCAACGATCCCGTCGACGGAGAGGGCGAGCAAGGTTTGGAACGCGCGCACCGCGTCATCGGTGTCAGGGCCGAAGCTGCCGTCGACCGCGATGTGGCCACCGTCACCACGCCCGTGGATCTGGCTCTGCACCGCGCGTACAGCATCACCAGTGCTTCCCTGCTGCACCCCGAGGATCAGCTGCGGCCAGGTCTGCGACCCCACGATCCCGTCAACGCCCAACCCGCGTGATGACTGAAAGCCCTCGACCGCGGCCTTCGTCTGCGGACCGAAGACTCCGTCCACCCCAGTGGAGTGACCGTGCGCCGTCACCAGGTACTGGACGGTCTTGACGTCCTCCCCTGTCGACCCTTGCTGCTCCTGCGGCCACGAAAGCGTCATCTGACATGCCCCCTTGTGTAAATGAACTCAGCTTTGAGCTGAACTCGAACATAGACCTCAACCAACGCCACGGCGTATGACATTCATCACCCTGTGATGCCGACGCGCGAGGTCGCCGCTAGTGAACCGTCAGGACCCGCGGCGTCCCGAGACTCGTCACGATTCGGCGGGCGCCGACGGAGCGTGGAGTGACGAGATACGTGCCAGGCCGGAGCCGATGACCCGCGACGCGCCGGTTCCAACGCACGCTGTGCTTGCCGCGTGAGAAGGTCCCGAGCGGGACGCGGCCGACCGTCTGCAGCGTACGCACGCGATGGCCGAGGAACTGATGGTGGCCGACGATCCGCTGCACGAGCAGTCCAACTCCAGCCGACGTCAGCAGCTGGAATTGCAGCTGCCCACCGGACAGAAGCTGGAACAGCGGCGTGAGCACCGGCGTTTCTCGCAACGACAGGTTCCCCTCCATGCGGCGAAGGTGATCACGCGGGCTCAGCGGCGATAAGAGCTGTCCGAGCTCGACGCCCTGGTCGTTGAGCAGCGTCTGCGTGATCGTGTCGAACACGAACAGCCGGTCGTGGTTGTCAGCGGTCTGGCGGACGAAGCCGAGGTAGCGGCCGTCGGGCGTGAACGCAGGGAATGCCTCGTCGAGGCCGGGCGCGTTCACGGTCTCTGGAAGGTTGATCGGGTTCTGGGACGTACCCCCGGGAACGAACCCCAGCTTCGCCACCACCGGGCACTGGGGGACCGCCGTGCAACTGCCGGTTCCGCGACGTTCCATCACTGCCACGTCCGTGGTCGGATCGGAGAGAGCGGGATGCGCGAAGCCGATAGTTGCGGAGCTGTCGAAGATCGGAGCGATAAACGCAACGCCGCTGTGGTTGGGGAGTTGCTCGCGCACGACAACACCCTCGCTGCCCGTCGCGTTGTCGACGACCGTGGCTCCCGAGACCGAGCCAGCGTCGACCGGGTCGAGCGTACGCCCGTCGGCCTCGGTGATCGCGAACTGAGTTTGCGTGCGCGCGAACGGTCCGACGGGAAACGCGCTCAGCGATGTCGACGTCCACTTGGGGTGGGACGCATACGGCGTGCCGGTGACGACGGCGCTGCCATCAGCCTCAACGAACGGCGTGGCCGCCTGCGTCGTCAAGATCTCGAACGCGTTGAAGAGATCCGTCATCTGCCCGGTCGTGAGGTTCGCAGCGATGATCCGCGTCGTGCCGGCGGCCGGGTCTACGCGTTGGAACGCGAGCCATTTGCCATCCGGGGTGATGCTCGGATGGAACTCGTCGGCGCTCGTGGTGTTGATGCCGCTCGGCAGACTGAACCGAGCGCCGGTCGTGGCGTTCAGGAGCGCGACGTCAAACTGGTCCGGGTGCTGAACGGGGTGCGGGCTCGCGCCCGTGGGGGCCGCAAGCGGGACATCGACCGCGGCGATGATGTCCGCCGACGCGCTCGGCGCCGTGCTCAGCACTACCGCAGCAACCGCTGCAACGACCCATCGGGCCCGGTCCACGGGCCTAGCTTACTTCGCGAGGCGTTGAGCGCTCGACGGCCCGTTGGTAGTCCTCGGCCGCCATCTCCTCCCGATCGAGCGCTGCCGTGTACACGTGGAAGGTGCGGTCACGGTCGGCGGCGGGTGCGGCACGCCAGGTCGCATACGCGTCCTGGACCGCACCGCGTTCCTCGCGCCACACGATATAGCACTCGAGCATCTCGTCGACGAGGTCGGAATCGGTGTCCGGCGGGGGTGCGGTCCTGCGCCTCATGACCTCAAAGACGTCCCCGTGAGCCAGATCCTTCCCGGGCACTCGGCGCCGGGTCGGTCGGTTACTACGGACGCGGCCCGACACGGTCTACGGATGGCGGGGGTCGGCTTCTGACGTAGCGTGGTAGGTACACCCCGATCCCCGTTTTGGAAGAAGGATTGTCATGGCTGCAACAGCCACCAAACGCAAGCCTGCGGCGAAGGCCTCGGCGACCCGTAAGCGCGCCCCGCACGCCACACGCCCCACCGGCAAGCTCGACGCAACCGCGAAGCTCTCCGAAGAGGTCCTCGAGACCATTGAGAAGAGTCAGCGGGTCGCGATCGACGCCGTGCGCAAGTTCGTCGACACCGTCGATCACGCGCTCCCGTCACTGCCCCACGGCGACGGCCCGACCGGCCGCCAGGAGATCGTCGACTCAGCGCTCGAGATGGCCGACCGGCTCGTCCACGCGCAGTACGAGTTCATCCGCAAGGTGATCGACAGCGCGTCGAAGACCGTCAAGAAGTCAGACGACGCGAAGAAGTAACTGCCGCGAAGCAGTAACTGCCGTCAGGCGTTGATCGAGTCTGGGTCCGAGCGGAGCATCTCGGCCCAGCGCTCGATCGAGAACGTCGACGCTTCGGTCATTTCCATGAACTCATCGACGACCGTGACGAAGCGGACGGGGTCGTCGAGCTGGGGAAGGTGGCCGGCGCCCTCGAAGATCTCGAGCTGACTGCCCGGGATCGCCTCATGGGCGGCGTGTCCGTGGTCGACCGGCAGCACACCGTCACGCTCGCCCCACACGATCAGCGTCGGCATGTGCACGGCGAGGTACAGGCGGTCCCGCGCGTCGACGAGCTGTCCGCGCGTCCCGACCACGCCGCGCAGAGTGCCGAGGAAGGCGGCGCGGGACTCGGGCTCGGCGAGCGCCGTGTAGGCGCGCGCGTAATGCTCGGCATCCGGGGCAGCGCGGAGTCGCAGCAGGCGTCCCGCGCCACCCGCCAGGTCGACGAGGCGGCGGGCCGCCGGTGCGGTCAGGGACAGGAAGAGCTCACTGCCCGGAATCGTGGCCAGGCGAAGGACGAGACCGACGTCGGGGCCGAGGCCGCCGCTCGAGACGAGCACGAGGCGCTCACACCGCTCGGGGTACTGGTAGGCGAACTGCATCGCGATGCCGCCGCCGAGCGAGTGGCCGATGACCGTCGCGCGGTCGAGGCCGAGCGCGCCCCCGAGGTCCCGGAGCGCGCTGGCGAGCGCGCCGAGCGAGTAGTCGCCGGGACCCTTGGCCGAGCCACCGTGGCCGGGTAGGTCGACGGCGACGACGTGATGGTTGCGAGCGAGCCCGTCGAGCACCGGCTCCCAGGTGCGCCAGTCGCCGCCGATGCCGTGAATGAGCATCAGCGTGGGTCCTTCTCCGCCGACGACGTAGGCGATGTCCCGCCCGTGCAGGCGAACAGAATGGTGATCGAGCATCATCTTTGTAA
Source organism: uncultured Solirubrobacterales bacterium (assembly GCA_963850335.1). GTDB lineage: Bacteria > Actinomycetota > Thermoleophilia > Solirubrobacterales > Solirubrobacteraceae > Palsa-465. The sequence continues at coordinate 58,909 of CAWKKY010000017.1, forward strand.
ACGAAGGTTAGACCATTGGTTACAGTACATGGTGTGCCCTCCCCCAAAAAGTCTCGCGCCCTCGCCCATCGTGAGCGCGAGCGCCAGATCGTCGACGCTACCCGCGCCCTGTTTGACGAGTCCGGGCGCCAGGACGCCCGCATCGACCGAATTGCCAGGCGCGTCGGCATCAATAAGGCTCTCGTCTACCGGCACTTCGTGTCCAAGGAGGAGCTCTTCGCGCTGACGACTACCCGGTATCTCGCCGAGATCAACGCGTTGCTTGATGAGGTCAATGAGGAGGAACTGAGCGCCAGCGGACGACTGAGCCGCGGCTTTGGGGCGTTCGCCGACTACGGCATCGAACACCCCGCCTTCCTCGACTGCGCGCTCTCGCTCGTGCGCGAGCCCGCCGAGCTGCAGGAGCAGGTCTCCGACGTCGTGCTGATGCGCCTCAGCCAGGCGACGGCGGCCTGGATCGGCTGGCTCGCCGATGTGCTGCACGACCTCGACGTCCCCGAGCCCCAGCTGCGCGCCAACCAGTTGTACCTCCAGGCGATCGGGGTGCTCCATCTCGCCCGCGCCGGCGCCGGCCTGCGCCAGGTCTCGCCCGGCCTCGCCCAGCCCTTCTCCGTCACCCCCGACGAGGTGCGCGCCGCCTGCGTGCAACTCGCCGTCGCCGCCGCCGGCTAGACACAAGGACTGAGCCGTGTCCGCCGCAGAACTCGACGACCTACGCGCCCAGGCGCTGCACGCCCGCCAGCGCCTCGATCTCTACCGGGCGCGGGCCTACGGGATGCGAGCCACCAGCCCTGTGCGCATGCGCGAGCTCGAGCGCGCCTCAGAGCGAGCCGCCGCGTCTCTCAACGCCGCTGAATCACGCGACCGGCGGGCTCGTGAGAGCCGGGACCTCGGCTAGGAACGCGGCGAGCGCGTCGTGCGTCTGCTTGGGACGCTCGACCTGCGGTACGTGGCCGCAGTCGAGCTCGAGCTGACGCGCCTGCGGGAGCGCCTCAACGACGTGGCGCTCGAACGCGATCGGCACGAGTTTGTCGCGCCGGCCCCACACGAACAGCGCCTCCGGCTGCAGCGTCCGTATCCGAGTCCAGAAGCCCTTCACCCCGTGCGGCTCATCGAGATAGATCTGGCGGGCGGCGGCGTAGAACGCGGCCCGGCCGGCAGGCGTGACATACGCGCGCAGGAACTCGTCGACCCCCGCGGCGGTCCAGCCGTCGTCGGCCCCGGGGATCAGGCGATGCACGATGCCTTCGATCGCGCCGCGCGGTGCGAGCTGCACCAGCCCGAGCTCCGGCCGGGTCAGGCGCAGCAGCGGCACGAACGGGCGGCCCCGTCGCCACGCGAGCGACGGCGCGAGTAAGCCCAGACGACCGACGCGCTCGGGATGGCGCAGCCCGATCTCGAGCGCGATCCGCCCGCCGAGGCTGTTGCCGATCACGTGTGCGCGCTCAAGCCCGAGCGCGTCGAGGAGGTCGATGGCGGCGGCGGCGAAGAACCCGGGGTCGTAGGGGGCGCCGATCGGCTTGTCGGAGTCGCCGAACCCGGGCAGGTCGACCGCGATCACCCGGAACTCTGGCGTCATCGCCGCCACCGTCGGCAGGAAGGACCCCTTGGTGCCGCCGAGTCCGTGGAGTGCCAGGATCGTCGGCCCGATCCCGGCTTCCATGACCGACAGCCGGAAGCGACGCGTCGCGACGGTGTGGAACCGCAGGCGGCCGGGCTCGGTCGCCCCGCTCGTCGCGGCCAGGAAGCCCACGCCGACGTGCAGATTGCGACGCACCGACAGCCGCGAGGCGCGATAGGCGTCCATGCCGCCCCGCAGATCGGCGGCGATGCGCTGCCACGTGTCCGTGTCGGCGGTGAGCACCGCGTCCGCCTGCCCGTCGGGCGAGGCGAGGGAGACCGCTCCCGGCGCTCACGACGGCGTCCCATGCGCCGTCGCCGTCGACCGCGAGCCGGATCCGAGTCCGGGGCCGCCGCGCGTCAAAGATCGACGGGTCAAACCGACCGATCAGCGTCTGCATGAAGCTCGGCGGAGGCCCGGCCACGGCACGAGCTTATCCTTTGCGTGGCGTCGTCCGGATCGGAGTAGGCTCGGTGGCCTTGCCCGCGCACGATGCCACGACGCTGTTTGAAGTCCCCTTCGCGAGCGCGATGAGCGACCGCGACCTGGCGCGGCTCGAACAAACCCTGAACTTGTCCCTGCGCCCGGACGCGACGAAGGATCCGCGGCCCGCCAGCCTCGGCTTCGCGCGGCTTGACCGTGACTCGGGCCTCTTCCTCGAGCCCCGTGCCGATGCCGGACAGTGGATGCTCCACGCCCGCACCTGGGGTCACCCGGCGCCGGACAGCGTCCACGAATGGCACGTGGTGGCCGCCGGCGGCGCGCACATGCTTGACCCCACCGTCGTCCCCCCCGAGCGCCTCACGGCCAGTGCGCCCGAGGTCGCGTTTGTTCCGCTCGGACACGCCGCCAACAAGCGCCTGTCCCGGTTCCGCCGCCGAATGGGCGGGCTGTCCGAGTAACGGTCGCCCGCAGGCGGCCTCGGGCGGTCAGTCGTACGATCGCTTCAGGTAACCGAAGCGGTGTTTCGGACCAGGCGGCGGGCGTTCGTCGGGCTGCGACTCGTCTGAGCCGGTGAGCCGGCGTCGCGCATCAATTGCCCGCTGAAGCGCTCGGGCTCCGTGATGGCGAGACCGCTCGCCTCGCCTCCGTGCTGGTTCATCGTCTCTCGGTTGCGTCATGGCCTCGAGGCCTTCCCGTCCCTCTAGTGGCGGCGCGCAGAGATGAGGGTCGGGATCCCCGAGCGTTGATTGAGTAGGGACGTGTCCACCGGGCTGGTGGGATGACGCCGGAGTAGTACGACACCGGCCCCGCAGTCAAAACCAGTGACCCTCGCCTCTCGCCTCGTGGCGCACGGGGCGCCGTCGGTGGCAGTCGGGCTGAGGGCTGAGAATTCCGGCCGCAGGGCCAGTTAGTTCCCGACACTACTCCTATTTCGGCGCCTGTGGGCGCCAATTCCAAGAACCCTTCCAAAGGTCGGGAAAACCCGGATTCACCTCCGTCGAAAACCGATGAGCGGGTCGTCTCGACAGGAGTATCGTGGCGAAAAGACAGGACGGACGAGAGGAGACAGGATGGGCACTGGGCTGCAACGTGACGTGACGCAACTACCGGACCTCGTCCACGGCCATGCACGCGCGGGCCCGATCCGCGAGCGCCGGCCCGTGTACGTCGATCTGTTGCCGCCCTGCAACGCGGGCTGTCCGGCCGGAGAGAACATCCAGGCGTGGCTGGCCCACACACAGGCCGGCGACCACGAGCTGGCCTGGCGTCAGCTGGTCGCCGACAATCCGTTCCCGGCGATCCACGGGCGGGTTTGTTACCACCCGTGTGAGACCGTCTGCAACCGCGCCAATCTGGACAGCGCCGTCTCGATCCACTCGGTCGAGCGATTCCTCGGCGACCTCGCCCGGGAGAAGGGCTGGGAGTTCGATCCTCCAGCCGCCAGCACCGGTAAGCGCGTACTCGTGATCGGATCCGGGCCGAGTGGTCTGTCGGCCGCCTATCACCTGGCGCGGCTCGGTCACGAAGTCGAGATCCGCGACGCCGGCGAGCTGCCGGGCGGAATGATGCGCTACGGGATCCCGGCCTATCGGATGCCGCGCGACGTGCTCGACGACGAGATTGCGCGGATCATCAAGCTTGGAGTGAAGATCACTTCGTCTCATCGTGTCGAGGATCTCGCCGCTGAACGTGACGAGGGGCGGTTCGACGCTGTGTTCGTCGCCGTCGGCGCACACCTCTCAAAGCGCGTCGACATTCCCGCGGTTGACGCGGGGCCGATCGTTGACGCGGTCTCGTTCCTGCGCAGCGTCGCCTCAGGCGAGCAGCCCGTAATCGGTCGCCGCGTCGCCGTCTATGGCGGCGGCAACACCGCGATGGACGCCGCCCGCACGGCCCGACGGCTCGGCGCCGAGGAGGCGATGATCGTCTACCGCCGCACCCGCGCCCAGATGCCGGCCCACGAGGAGGAGGCCGACGACGCCGAGAGCGAGGGCGTGCGGATCAACTGGTTGCGGACGATCACCGCCGTCGAGGGGCCGGAGCTGCAGGTCGAGGTGATGGAGCTCGACGAATCCGGGTTCCCGCAACCGACCGGCCGCTTCGAGACGCTCGCCGCGGACACCGTGATCTTGGCGCTCGGGCAGGACACCGACACCGGGTTCCTGCGTGCAGTGCCGGGAGTTGAGTTCGACCGCGACGGCACCGTCCAGGTCTCGAGCTCGATGATGACCGGCTCGCCCGGGCTGTTCGCCGGCGGGGACATGGTGCCGAGCGAGCGCACGGTGACGATCGGGGTCGGCCACGGTAAGAAGGCGGCCCGCCACATCGACGCCTGGCTTCACGACAGCGCACCGACGAGCACGGCGAAACACCCGACCGCAACCTTCGACATGCTCCACCTGTGGTTCTTCGGCGACGCCGCGCGTCGCCAGCAGCCTGAGCTCGAGCCGAGTGAGCGGCTGGCGGGATTCGGCGAGGTCGTCGGCGCCCTCTCGGTGCAGGAGGCGACCTACGAGTCACAACGGTGCCTGTCCTGCGGGAACTGCTGCGAATGCGACGGGTGCGTCGGAGCCTGCCCGGAGGATGCCGTGATCAAGCTGGGACCCGGCAATCGCTACAAGTACGACTACGACAAGTGCACGGGGTGCGCCGCGTGCTACGAGCAGTGCCCCGTCCACTCAATCGAGATGTTCCCGGAGCCACGCTGATGCGCACGATCATTGACGGCAACGAGGCTGCGGCCTCGGTTGCCTACCGCTGCAGCGAGGTCTGCTGCATTTACCCGATTACCCCGTCCTCACCGATGGCCGAGCTGGCCGACGAGTGGTCCAGCCGCGGGCAGACAAACGTCTGGGGCACGGTTCCGGCCGTGGTCGAGATGCAAAGCGAGGGCGGCGCGTCCGGCGCACTGCACGGCGCGCTCCAGGGTGGTGCGCTGGCGACGACGTTCACCGCCTCGCAGGGCCTGCTCCTGATGATCCCGAACATGTACAAGATCGCCGGAGAGCTGACCTCGGCAGTCATGCATGTCGCCGCACGCTCGCTGGCGGCGCAGGGGTTGTCGATCTTTGGAGACCACTCCGACGTGATGGCGGTCCGGCAGACCGGCTTTGCCCTGCTCGCCTCCGCGTCAGTGCAGGAGGCCCATGACCTGGCGCTCGTCGCGCACGCGACGACGCTTCGGACCCGGGTGCCGTTCGTGCACTTCTTCGACGGCTTTCGCACCTCGCACGAACTCAACACGATTGAAATGCTCAGCGACGACGACGTCCGCGCACTCGTCCCTGAGGATCTCGTCCGCGCCCACCGTCAGCGCGGGCTCTCGCCCGAGCGGCCGTTCATCCGGGGCACCGCCCAGAACCCTGACGTCTATTTTCAGGCGCGCGAGACGGTCAATCCGTTCTATGCCCGCATCCCGGACGTCGTCCAGGAGATGATGCAGAAGCTCGGCGATCGGACAGGTCGCCACTATGGGCTGGTCGACTACAGCGGTCATCCCGAGGCCGAGCGCGTCGTGGTCGTGATGGGCTCGGGTGGGGACACGGTCCGCGAGACGGTCGCCTACCTGGCGGCACGCGGCGAGCGGGTCGGGGTCGCGCAGCTGCGGCTGTACCGACCGTTTCCCGCCCAGGCGCTCATGCAGGCGCTTCCCGCGAGTGTGCGAAACATCGCCGTGCTCGACCGGACGAAGGAGCCGGGCTCGCTCGGCGAGCCGCTGTTCCTTGACGTGCTCGCGGCGCTCAGCGAGTCCCATGCCGACGGCGAGCGCGAGCTGATGCCGGGCGTGATCGGCGGCCGCTATGGCCTCTCGTCCAAGGAGTTCACGCCGGGGATGGTCGCCGCGGTGTTCGCGGAATTGGGGAAGGATCGGCCGAAACGGCGCTTCACGGTCGGGATCACCGATGACGTTTCGGGCTTGAGCCTGGACTACGACGCGTCCCTAGACATCGAGCCGCCGAAGACGGTGCGCGCGGTGTTCTTTGGGCTCGGCTCTGACGGAACCGTCGGCGCAAACAAGAACACGATCAAGATCCTCGGCTCCGAGGGGGATCTCCACGCCCAGGGGTACTTCGTCTACGACTCCAAGAAGTCCGGCTCGCAGACCGTCTCGCACCTGCGCTTCGGACCGGAGCCGATCGACGCGCCGTATCTCATCTCGCAGGCGAGCTTCGTCGGCTGCCATCACGTCGGTCTGCTCGACCGTGACGAGGTGCTCGACCGGGCTGCGCCCGGGGCGACGCTCCTGCTCAACACGCGCGTGGCGCCCGAGGGGGTGTGGGACACGCTCTCACGCCCGGTTCAGGAGCAGATCATCGACAAGGGGATCGAGCTGTGGGCGATCGACGCCGGGCGGATCGCGCGCGACGCGGGGCTCGGCGGGCGGACCAACACCGTTCTGCAGACCTGCTTCTTTGCAATCTCGGGCGTGCTCGAGCCCGAGCAGGCGATCAAGCGGATCAAGGGCTCGATCGCCAAGACGTACGGCAAACGTGGGCCCGAGGTGGTGCAGCGCAACCAGACGGCGGTCGATCGCTCCGTGGAAGCACTGCACCGCGTCGAGGTGCCCGAGCGGGCGACGGGAACGCGCGAGCCGGCACCGATGGTCCCCGCGTACGCGCCGGAGTTCGTGAAGACGGTGACGGCGACGATGATGGCCGGCCACGGCGATCAGCTGCCGGTCAGCGCCCTGCCCGTCGACGGCACGTACCCGACGGGCACCACGGCCTACGAGAAGCGCCGGGTGTCCGAGTTGATCGCGGTCTGGGATCCGGAACTGTGCATCCAGTGCGGCAACTGCAGCTTCGTCTGCCCGCACAGCGTGATCCGCTCCCGCCATTACGAGCAGTCCCGGCTCGACGGCGCGCCCGAGGGCTTTCTCTCCGCCCCGCTCAACGCTCCCGGCGTCCCGGACGCGCGGTACACGCTCCAGGTCTATGCCGAGGACTGCACCGGCTGTGAGCTCTGCGTCCAGGCGTGCCCGGTCTCCTCACCGGATGACCCCGGCCATAAGGCGATCAACTTGGCCGGGTTTGAACAGGTGGAGTCCGAGCGCGAGCGGATCGCGTTCTTCGAGACGCTGCCCCCCAGTGACCGCACGCGAGTGGACTTCGGCACCGTCCGCGGGACGCAGTTCCTCGAGCCGCTGTTTGAGTTCTCGGGCGCGTGTGCCGGCTGCGGCGAGACGCCGTACCTGAAGCTCGTCTCGCAGCTGTTCGGGGACCGGCTGACGATCGCCAACGCGACCGGGTGCTCGTCGATCTACGGCGGCAACCTGCCGACGACGCCGTGGACCGTCAACGCCGCCGGCCACGGCCCGGCATGGTCCAACTCGCTGTTTGAGGACAACGCCGAGTTCGGGCTCGGCTTGCGGCTCGCCGCCGACCGCCACACCGAACTCGCTCGGCGGCGCCTCGCCGAGATGCGGGACGTGCTCGGTCCGGAGTTGGTCGACGAGATTCTCGAGTCTCCGCAGCTGCGCGAGTCCGAACTGCTCGCCCAGCGCGAACGGATCGCCGAGCTGATGCGACGGCTGGACGGCGTGAATCATCCGCTCGTACCCGATCTGCTGAGCGTGATCGATCATCTGATCCGCCGCAGTGTGTGGATCGTCGGCGGTGACGGCTGGGCATACGACATCGGCTCGGGCGGTCTCGATCACGTCCTCGCGAGTGGACGAAACGTCAACGTGCTCGTGCTCGACACCGAGGTCTATTCGAACACCGGCGGACAGATGTCCAAGGCGACCCCGCTCGGCGCGGTCGCGAAGTTTGCGACTGCGGGCAAGACGATGCCGACCAAGGACCTGGCATTGCAGGCGATCGCCTACGCCAACGTGTATGTCGCGCGCGTCGCGATGGGCGCCGACCCCCAGCAGACGCTGAGCGCGTTCCGCGAGGCCGAGGCCTACGACGGGCCGTCGCTGCTGATCGCCTACAGCCACTGCATCGCGCACGGGTTCGAGATCCGCGATGGACTCAATCAGCAGTACAAGGCCGTTGCCAGCGGCCACTGGCCACTGCTCCGGTATGACCCGATGATCCGCGCCGAGGGCGGTAACCCGTTCCTGCTCGACTCACCGAGGCCCCGGATATCGCTGCGCGACTACCGCCAGGGCGAGTTGCGCTTCCGTGCTCTCAGCAACATGAATCCCCCAGAGGCCGAGCGTCTTGACGCTCTCTCTCAGCAGACCGTCGAGCAGCGCTGGGCGGTCTACGAGGAGATGGCCACGCGCGGTGCCAGCGCGTTCCCAGCGGATGCCCGGAAGGAGCAATGATGGAGCTCACGACCACCTACATGGGGCTGGAACTGCGAAACCCGCTCGTCGCGTCCCCGTCACCGCTCGCGTACACGGTCGAGGGCGTCGAGCGGCTCGCCGAGGCGGGTGTCAGTGCGGTCGTGCTGCCCTCTCTGTTCGAGGAGCAGGTGCGTGAGGAGGAGGCGCTCAACGAACGGCTCGCCGAGGCGGGAACCGAGAGCTTCGCCGAGTCGCTGTCGTATTTCCCGCAGGCCGCCGAAGAGGAACACGGTCCCGAGCGGCATCTCAGCCTCGTGGAGCGCGCGGCCGCTGCGGTCGACATTCCGGTGATCGCGAGCCTCAACGGCATTACTCCGGGAGGGTGGAGCGACTACGCGCGTGCGATGCAGGATGCCGGCGCCGCCGCGATCGAGCTGAACATCTACTACCTCCCGGGTGACACCCGCACCCCGGGCCGCGCCGTCGAGCAGCGGTGCCTTGACATCCTGGCGCAGGTGAAGGAGTCAGTCACCGTGCCGGTGGCGGTGAAGCTCAGCCCGTATTTCAGTTCTCCGGGCGAGCTGGCCGTCCGTCTCGACAAGGCCGGCGTCGACGCGCTCGTCCTGTTCAACCGCTTCCTGCAGCCCGACATCGATCCGGAGAGTCTCGCGGTCGTCCCGAAGGTCGGGCTCTCGAGCCCGGTGGACGCCGGGCTCCCGCGGACCTGGATCGCGCTCCTGCGCGGACGCGTGTCCGCGTCACTCGCCGCCACCTCCGGGGTCGAGGGCCCGTTGGACGTCGCCAAGTTCCTGCTCGCAGGCGCGGACGTCGTCATGACCACCTCCGCGCTCCTTCGCCACGGCCCGGTCTACGCGACGATCCTGCTGGATGGTCTCGCCGAGTGGATGGAGCGCAAGGGGTTTGCGTCGCTCGACGAGGTCCGCGGCCTGCTCGCGGTGCCCCGCGACGGCAAGGAGACCGAGTATCAGCGGGCCGGCTACGCCGACGCGCTGCGGGCAGCGAACGCCAGCCCGTACGGCCCCTGGTAGCGCCGCGGGCGTCGTCTCACTCGCCAATTCGCCAACCGGCGAAGGACCTCGACGCGTAACTAGATCAACCGATCAAGGAGACCTACGTTGCGCAGACACCGACTCACCACCGCTCTTCTGGCGCCCGCACTCGCGGTTGCCCTCGCCGCCTGCGGCTCATCGTCGTCCTCGTCGTCGACGTCGTCCTCGGCGTCGGCGTCGTCAACCGCGATGCCGTCGAGCACCGCAGCGGCCGCGCCGGTGGCGAAGAAGAACATCGTCGTCGTCGCATCGAGCGCCCCGCAGTTCTCGACGCTCGTCGCCCTCGTCAAGAAGGCCGGTCTCGTGTCAGCGCTGGAGGGCCAGGGACCGCTGACGGTGTTCGCGCCCACGAACGCAGCGTTCGCGAAGCTCGCGAAGTCTGATCCGGCGCTGTTCGCCAAGGTCTCGAAGGACAAGGCGCTGTTGACCTCGGTCCTCAAGTACCACGTCGTTGCCGGCGCGTATCCGGCGAGCGTCGTCGTGACGAAGAAGACGCTCACCTCGTTGGACGGAAAGCCACTGACGATCAGTGTCAAGAACGGCTCGGCGTTCGTGGACACGGCCGAGGTGATCAAGACGAACATCCCCGCGAGCAACGGCGTCGTCCACGCGATCAACGAAGTGCTCGTCCCCCCGGCCGGCTGAGCTCGTGAGCATGGACTCTGCCGCTGTGATGCTGCACCGCCGGGAGCGCGTCCCGGCGGTGGCGGCGGGCTGGGCCGCCGCCGTCACCGCCGTCGCGATCGTTGGCGGGCTGGCCACGGACACCTCGAGTGACTGGTACCGCAAGCTCGACCGGCCGTCGTGGCAGCCGCCCGGCGGCGTGTTCGCGCCGGTCTGGACCGTGCTCTACATCCTCATCGCCGTGGCCGCGACCCTGTCGTACCGTGACGTCGGCGGCCCCCGGCGTCGCCTCGTCATGGGGCTGTTCGCAGCCAACCTGGCGCTCAATCTCACCTGGACCTGGATCTTCTTCCGGGCGCACCGTCCGACCGCCGCCGGCGTCGAGATCCTCATGTTGCTCGGGACGATCCTCGGTCTCATCGGGCTGATCCGCCCCTACAACCGTGTCGCCGCCCTCGCGCTCGCCCCGTATGGCGCATGGGTCGCATTCGCCACCGCGCTCACGTGGTCGATCGCCGCGCGCAACTGAGCTCAGGAATCCGGCCCCGGCGCGGTCTGTTCGACGCCGCAGAGGCGCCGCCGCAGTTCTGCGGCGGCGTCCCTGGCGCGACAGCTTGCCGCTGAGGCGCGACAACTTGCTGCTTACTGCCCGGCCCCCAGATCCACGATCGTCTGGATCAGCTGGCTGACCTCAGGCGCAACGCTGACCTTGTCCCTGCCGTCCAGCGTGTTGATCTGCAGGTGGTCGTTGGCGGCCTCGCTGCCCTCGATCTGAACGTGCGTGTGCAGTCCGGACACGAGCACGTCGTTGTTGGCGGTCCCAACATGGACGTGATCCGCGTTGGCGGTCCCGTTAGCGATGACCGTGTCGGCGGCGCCGTCGCCACCACCAGCGCTCTGGCTCAGATCGGCATTCACGCTCTTCAGATCGGTTCCGCTGAGATCGTTGACCGTGAGCGTGTCCGCGCCACCGAGGGCCCGCACGTTCAGGTCCTCAATCCGGTTCATGTCCATCGTGATGTTGGCGACATCACGGAGGAACCGAACGCGGTGGCCGTTGGCCGACACCGACATCTGCTCGTTGACGTTGGCGCCGTTGAACTGCATCGCGTCACGTCCGCCCTGGCCATCGACCGTATCGCTGCCGTCACCCGGGTTCCACGTGAACGTGTCACGACCGCTTCCGAGGTAGGCCACATCGTTGCCGCGGGCTCCGTTGACCTGATCGTCACCGCGTCCGCCGATCAGCAGATCGGCGCCATCACCGCCGACGAGTGTGTCGTTCCCCGACCCGCCGTTCTCGGTGAACGAGGTGAGGCCGGCGAGCCCGTTCGAGCCCGTGATGGTGTCAGCCCCGCCGAGACCATCGACCTCGAGGTTCTCGACCGCGGTGGTGTTGACGGGCGAGGTTCCGGGAGCCGTGGTCGCGACGGCCGCGCCGTTGGGAGCGATCGAGATCGCGTCGGCGGCGGACGTCCCGGCGTACGTGGTGGCGTCAGTGCCCGCTCCGCCGTTGACATCGATCGAGGCGAGATCGGACGTGCCGATGCCGGTGCTCACGGTGTCATTGCCGTCGAGGGTGTTGACCTGGACGTGGTCGTTCGCCGCCTCGCTGCCGGCAACCCGTACCTGCGTATGGAGGCCGGCCACGACCACGTTGCCGCCGTACGAACCGACCTGGACGTGATCCGCGTTCGGCGTGCCGTTGGCGATGACCGTGTCGGCGGCGCCATCGGCTCCACCGAGATCAGGGTTCACGGTCTTCAGGTCGGTCCCGGAGAGGTCGTTGACGGTGAGCGTGTCCGCGCCGCCAAGCGCCTTGACGTTGAGATCCTCGATCCCATTCATGTCCATCGTGATGTTGCCGACGTCACGAGTGAACCGGACGCGGCTGCCGTTGGCTGACACCGACATCTGCTCGTTCACATTGGCGCCGTTGAACTGCATCGACGTCACGGCCCTCCTGGCCCTCGACGATGTCGCTGCCATCGCCCGGGTTCCACGTGAACGTGTCCTGGCCACTGCCCAGGAACGCCGTGTCGCTGCCGCGGCCGCCCGTCACCTGGTCGTCGCCGCTTCCGCCGATCAGGGTGTCGGCCCCGTCGCCGCCGATCAGCGTGTCATTCCCGGACCCGCCGTCGAGCGTGACGGCTTCGTCGGTAAACGTCCCATTGCTCTGGTCAATCCGGATCTCGTCGTTCCCGGCACCACCCTGGACGTGGATGGCCGTGAACGTGCTCCGGTTGAAGCTGAAGTCAGGCGTGCCGTCATCCCCGACGTCGACCTGAAGGGTGTTCGGGTCGCCAGGGGCGAGGCGCAGCGCGAGTTTGTCGCTCGCACGATCGCCGTTGATCTCCAACGTTCCGTTATGAACATTGGCGGTGTAAGCCGCCAGAGCCGATTGGGCCCCGAATGCAAACGTCCCGGCCAATGCGACACCGGTGACGGTAGAGAGCTGAAGTGCCCGCCGCCGTACCCGGTCAGCGTAATTCGACATGCGTGTTGTCTCCTAGTTGTGTGGCCTGCTCGAGTACGGCCTGAGACGCTGGCGATGCCGGCTTTCTTCCACGACCCGCACATTTGGGTGGCGTGAGCGCTTGGCGGATTGTGTACAGCTGTTGTACACATTCCGCCACCCGCCGCCCCAAACCTGACCCAGACGCCTCATCACCAGCAACGCGCTCAGCCGGCACACGCGTCACCTCCGGGGAAGGAATCGCCCCGGGTTCACGTCTCGCAGAGCACGATGATGTTCCCCGCCCAACCGAGCCGTCCTACCGCCGGCCCCTCCCACCAGCACGTGCGCCCGACCGTCCGCGCGCTGCCGGCGGCAACCGCCCATCCCTCGGCGGAGAGCTGGCCGGGCGTCGACGAAGCACAATGCTTCTGTGAGCGTTGCGATCGTGACCGGAGGCAACAGCGGCATCGGCCACGCCACCGCGCTCGCGCTCGCCGCCAGCGGCTTTGACCTCGGCATCACCTGGCACCGCGACGAGGAGCGCGCCGACGGCGTCGTCGCCGGGATCGAAGCGCTTGGACGGCGCTGCGTGGCTCGTCACGCCGACCTGCGCGAGGCGCAGGTCGGGCCGCGGGTGATTGACGAGCTTGCGGGCGCCCTCGGCGGGATCGACGTCCTCGTCAACAACGCCGGCCATGGGACCACGACCCCATTCCTCGAGACGTCGCTCGCGGAATGGCGCGAGGTGCTCGGCGTCGATCTGACGGCGGCGTTCCTCTGCGGCCAGGCGGCAGCCCGGCGGATGGTCAAGCAGGGACGCGGCGGGGCGATCATCAACGTGACCTCCGTGCACGAGCACATTCCGCTCTCAAGCGCAGCCGCGTACACCGCGGCTAAGCACGGGCTCGGCGGTCTGACGAAGGCGATGGCGCTCGAGCTCGGCCCTCACCGGATTCGCGTCAATGCCGTCGCCCCCGGGCAGATCGCCACCCGCATGACCGGTCAGGAGGACCAGGAGCCGAACGAGATCAACGTGCCGCTCGGCCGCGCCGGGCGAGCGCGGGAGGTGGCGGAGCTGATCGCGTGGCTCGCCTCCGAGCGGGCCGCCTACGTCACCGGCGCCTCCTACGTCATCGACGGCGGCCTCTCACTCATCGCCGCCGACCTCCAGTGACGGCCGGCGCGCGGCTGCGCGCTAGCGGTCGTCGGCACCTCGCGCCACCTGCTCGCCGGCGCGGAACTCCTGCAACCGTGACTCGTACCGGCTGACCGCCACGTCATAGGCGACGTTGCCGAGCAGCAGCCGGAACGGAGGGTCATCGCGGCCGAGCGTCTCGAGCAGTGCCTGGGCGGCGAGCTCAGGATTGCCCGGCTGAGCGCCGTTGTTCTCCTCCTGTTGGGCCGCCCGGCGCTCGGCGATCGACTCGATCTCCTGGTAGGCGTCGATCGGGTCGGCGCGGTCCATCGAGGATCCCGCCCAGTCGGTGCGGAACCCGCTCGGCTCGACCATCAACACCTTGATCCCGAACGGCTCGACCTCTTGACGGAGCGTCTCCGAGAACCCCTCGAGAGCCCACTTGCTCGCGTGGTAGATCCCGGTGAGCGGAAATGCGGCCAGGCCGCCGATCGAAGAGACCTGCACGATCCACCCCGAGCCCTGCTCACGCAGGAACGGGAGGGCGGCCTGCGTGACCCACAGCGCCCCGAACAGATTGACCTCGATCTGCCCGCGGGCTTGCGCTTCGGTCAGCTCCTCAATCGCGCCCGACATGCCATAGCCCGCGTTGTTGACGACGACATCGAGGCGTCCGAAGTGGTCGTGGGCCTGCCGGACCGCGGCGAACGCGGCGTCGCGATCGGTGACGTCGAGCTCGATCGGCAGCATGGCGTCGCCGTGCTCGGCCGCCAGATCGTTGAGAGACGAGGTGTCGCGCGCGGTGGCGGCGACGCGGTCGCCCGCCGCCAGCGCGGCCTGGGTGAACGAACGTCCGAAGCCACGTGACGCGCCAGTGATGAACCAGGTTCGATTAGACATGCGGTCTCCCCTACCCGGAATGCAATGAGCTCACCGAGGTGCTCCTGACCCGCTGAATTGGGCACCGGCATCCCGGCGGCGAGATAGAGTCCGTGCTGGTGGTTGGCGCCGGCCCAACCGTAGGGAGGACCGGATGCACCGAGCTGTTCGTCTGCCATCGCCAGCGATGATCGTCGCGACGATCGCCTTGGGGTTCTCGGTCGGCGGTGGTGCGTACGCGGCGAGCTCGCTCCTCTCGGGTGACGGCTCGCTCCGCCTCTGCGTCGCCCAAGACGGCAAGGTGCATGCACGCACCGCTGGACATCCATGTGTCAACCACGAGCAGCTCGTGGCCGTGAACGTCAGAGGGCCCGCCGGCAAGCGGGGCCCGAGCGGGCCCCCTGGTTTGACCGGGAACACTGGGCAACCAGGGCCGAAGGGCGATCCGGGACTGCCTGGCCCGGGTGCGATGACCTTCCGATTTGACTCCGCGCAAGCGAATTCCACGACGTTCACCGACGGGCCGCTGTCATTCCCGGCCAACTGCAGTTCGAGCGGCCAGACGAACTTCTTCATCCAGCTCAGCACCGCCAAGCAGACGACCGTCTACACCGAGGGCCTGTTTGCCCAGAACGCCGGGGCGGCGACCCCGAATCTCAACTCGATCTTGGTGTTCCCGAACTCGCCGACGACGATCATCGGCGACGGGTCAAGCGGAACCGAACAACATGACTCGACTCTTCTCATCGACCAGGGCAACGCCTCGTGGTTCGTCAACGCCGACGTCCAGGTCGACAACAACACTCACCGCTGCCAAATGCTGATGCTCGTCGTGCCCTCAACTTGAACGTATGCACCCCGCAGCGTCTACTGAATGATGACGTTGTTTCCGGGACCGCCGTCGAGCGTGTCGAGACCAGGACCACCGTCGAGGACGTCGTCGCCGGTCCCGCCGAGCAGCGTGTCGTTGCCGTCGCCGCCGTTGATCACATCCGCCCCGTCGCCGCCGTCGGCCCGGAAGCCGATCGAGTCGGCGGTGAGCCCGGAGCCGTCGATGACGTCGTCACCGCCGAGCCCGTTGATCACCAGCTGATCCTGGGCCGCGTTGGGGTTGGCGATGTCAACCGTCGCCGCGAGGCCGGCCACGCTGACCTTGCCCTGCCGGCCGCTGGCCGTGATCGCGTCGGCGCGGTCCGTTCCGTTGATGACGACCTGGTCGGCCGCGCCATCGTCGAGCTGAGCCGGACCTCCGCTCAGGTCAGGCTGGATCTCGGTGAGATCGGTGCCGGAGACGTCGTTGACCGTCAGCCGGTCCGCACCGCCGAGGGCAGCGAGATCGATCTCCTCGATCCCGGCGAGATCCATCGTGATCGCGCCGACGTCGCGTGTGAACCTCACGCGGCCGCCGTTGGCCGAGACGTCGAACTGTTCCGCGGCGTTTGAGCCGTTGAACTGCATGATGTCGTGGCCGTCCTGGCCTTCGACGCGGTCGCTGCCGTCGCCTGGGTTCCACACGAAGCGGTCGTCACCGGCGCCGAGGATCGCCACGTCGGCGCCCTGATTGCCGTCGACCGTATCGTTGCCGTCGCCGCCTCGGAGCACGTCGGCTCCCGCGCCCCCGAGCAGCGTGTCGTCGCCGGTGCCGCCATCGGCGCCGAACTGGATCGCGTCCGCCTTGAGCGCCGTCGCATCGACGTGGTCGTTGCCGCCGAGCGCGAAGATGCCCAGCTCGTCACGCGTGGGATCGGCGTGCACGACGTTGACCGTGGCCGAGAGGCCGGCGACCGAGGCCGACCCGGCCTCGCCGGAGACGACGATCGCGTCGGCACCATCGGTTCCGTTCACCGTGGTCTCGGCGACTCCGGCACCGGGGACGGTGCCGCCCAGCGTCGCCGCCAGGTCGTTGTTGACCGTCGTGACGTCAGTGCCGGTGAGGTTGTCAACGGTCAGGTTGTCGTTGCCGCCGACCGAGGCGACATCAACCTGCTCGACGCCTGCGAGATCCATGCTGATCGCGCCGACATCCCGGGTGAACACTGCGTGCGAGCCGTTCGCCGACAGCGCGAAACGCTCCACGGCGGTCGAACCGTCGAACGCCATCACGTCATGCCCGGTGCCGCCCTGGACGGCGTCGCTCCCGTCGCCTGGGTCCCAGACCAAACGGTCATCGCCGGCACCGAGATCGATCGTGTCAGCGCCGCCATGGCCGTCGACGAGGTCGTTGCCGTCACCGCCGGTCAGGCGGTCGGCGCCCGCCCCGCCGAGCACCGTGTCGTTCCCGGTACCTCCGTCGGCCGCGAGCTTCGGCGCGTTGGCTTGAAGCCCGCTCGCGTCGATCCGGTCGTTCCCCGCGAGCCCAGCGATGCTCAGGCCGTCACTCGTGTCCGCGTGGACGATCTGCACGGTCGCGGCGAGTCCGTGCACGGTGGTCGCGGCCCCTCCGCCCGAGGCGACGATCGAGTCATCGCCGGCGGTTCCGTTCACGATGGTCTGCGCGGCAGCGGTGCCGGGCGTCACGCGCCCGGGGGCGGAGGCGAGGTCGTTGCTGACGCCGGTGATCCCGGTGCCGCGCAGATCATCGACGGTCAGCGCGTGGTTGCCGCCGATCGACGCGAGGTTGACCTGCTCGATCGCGTTGAGCGGGAGTGCGGCGCCGCCGGCATCGTGGCTCAGCGTCGCGCGGCGCCCGTTCGGCGAGAGACGGAACGCGTCGGGCTTCACGGCTCCGTCGAAGACGACCGTGTCATGACCGGTGCCGCCATCGATCGTCGTTCGGTCGGTTCGGGTGAACTGCCCGTTGGATTCGTCGATCCGGACCGAGTCGTTGCCAGCGCCGGTGGCGATCCGGATGGCGTCGAAACGATGTCGATCGAGCTGGAAGTCCGCCGAACCGTTGTCGCCAAGATCGACCTGGAGGGTCTGAGGATGGTGCGGGCGCAACCGCAGCGCCAGCTGGTTCGGCGCCGCGGTCCCGGTGATCGTGAGCGTGCGATGGGCGACCGCGACGGTCGTCGCGCCGCCACGCGCGACGTGGTGATGGTTCGCTTGGGCGTCTGCCGCCTGGGCGCCGGTGGCGAGCCCGCCCGTCAGCAACGCCGAGATCAGCGCGGTCCGCGCGAGGCGTCGCTGTAGCGCGGCGCGCGCCGCGCGCCTACTTGAATCATTCATGTCGAGCTGCTCCAGGGGCGAGGGTGAGTCGGGTCTGCGCTTTTCAGACGCCCGCTTGGAGCGCTTTCATCCACGAACGCACTAGCCGGGGCAAGGTTTGGCACAGGACCTCGGTCTGCCCGAGGTAGGACGCCACCGTTCGTGCATCGGAGCCGACCACGGCCGAAGTTAGCGTTTGAGTTCAGAGGGGTTGAACTGGATCGCCATCGTTCGGCGTCGCTGCGATGACACCGGGGAGCGGGCGATCGAGACCGCTAGGCCGGGGACAACCGGCTTCCCCGGTAATCGATTACCGGCAGCGCTGCGTGTAGCCCGAAGGAGAGCGTGTGACGGTCTTTTTGAAAGGGCCGGGGCCGGGTGTTATGCCAGGACTGCAAAGACGCGCCACCGTCCGGGAACACCTTTGAGCTGGTGCTCTCCCCGGTCGGCGAGTGGCTGATTGGACCCGACGATCAGATCTCGGACGGTGCTGCTGACGAGCACCTCACCGGGACTGGCGAGGCTGCTTATGCGCGCGCCGATATGAACGGCAAGGCCGCCGATGTCGTCATGCGCGAGCAGCTCACATTCGCCGGTGTGAAGACCAGCGCGGACATCGACGCCGAGCCCACGGGCGCCGTCACGGATGGCGAGAGCGCTGCTGATGGCCCGGCTTGGGCCGTCGAACGTGGCCAGAATTCCGTCGCCGAGCGACTTGACGAACTGCCCCCGGTAATGCTCGACGTGTTCACGCGCGAGCATGTCGTGACGTTCGAGCAGCGCCCGCCAAGCGCTGTCACCCAGCTGCGCTGCGCGGTCGGTCGACCCGACGATGTCAGTAAAGAGGACGGTCGCCAGCACGCGGTCGCTGAGCACCGGTCGTCGGACACCCGTCAGGAACTGCTCGATCTCGTCCGCAGCTTGCCCGCGCGCGGCGACCTCGACGTACCGCGCATCCGGAAGGTGGGCTGCGGCATAGCGCGAGTGCCGCTCGTCAACGAACGTGTCGTTCGCTCGATGCATCACCAACGCGGGACACTGCACGCTGGAGAGCGCGTCACGCACATCCAACTCGCCAACCATCGCCAGCGATGCTGCGGCGGCATCGGGAGTCATCGACAGCCGCCTGTGGCGCGCGAACAGACGTCGCCGCTCTTCATCATGACCGGCGAAGCCGCCCCACGGCTGCTCCGGGGAACTGCTGCCCCAATGGTCAATGACCGCCTGAACCATGGAAGCACGCTCGTCAGTGGTTTGTGCCCACTCATAATCCGGCCCGCGAACCACGCGCGGTGTCGGCGTGATCAGCACGAGCGCGCGAACGAGGTCTGGATGCGACGCTGCGAAGAGCACTGCCAAGGCACAGCCCTCAGCAATCGAGATGACCGCCGGCTGATCAGACCCCGCGGCCTCTAGCACGGCACGCACATCATCGATCTGCTCCTCCAGCGGGGTAGCCCCAGCGACGCCGCCCGACATCCCAGCACCCCGTCTGTCGAACTGGATCACGCGTGCGAATGACGCAAGCCGCGTGAGAAAACGCGCCGAGGGGGGCAGTTCCCAGTCCAGCTCAATGTTGGAGAACCACCTCGGCACGATCAACACGTCGAGCGAACCTTCACCAGCGACCTGGTAGGCGATCTGAAGATCACCGCTCCGTGCGTACCGCGTGACAACCTCCATCGCAGACGCATCGTAGGCTCAAGTCCGCACCCGGAGCCGTCTAGTCGTGGCGACCAACGCCGAGCCGACGCGCGACCGACGCCGCCGCGGTCCGGTTCGGCACCGACAGCTTGCTGAGGATGTGCGATACATGAGCACTCGCCGTCTTGTTGCTGATGAACAACGCACTCGCGATCTCACGGTTGGTCCGGCCGTCGGCGACGAGGCTGAGGACCTCGATCTCTCGCGGGCTCAGATCAAGCTGGGCGAGCCCTGGGTTGGACATCGGCTCCGTCCTTGGCGTGAGCTCGAGGTCAATCCGGGCGCGACGGGCGAGCGCGTCGAGCTCCGCACGCAGCGGGCGCGCCCCCAGCTCGTCGGCAACCGCACGAGCCGCCCGGACGAGTGCCCCGGCCTGCCCCCGATCCCCCCCGGCGCCGAGAGTCGCGTCGGCCTGCCGCCAGCTCGCATACGCGGCGAGGTACGGGTTGCCGCAGTCCTGCCACCTCTCGCCAGCCTCCCGCCACGGCTCCGGATCGCCCCCGCCCCCGCCGCCGATGCGCGAGCGCTCAGCGGCGCAGTCGGCTCTGACGGCGATGACCCGGGGCGGACTTGATCCGGTCAGCTGCGCGAGTTGGCGATCGAGCCGCGCGATCAGCGCGTCGGCGACGGCCTCTTGATCGCGTTGCAGCTGGAGATCCCCGGGTGCGGCTGACGCACGGTCGGCGGCCGCTCGGACGCCGAGCCCGTAGAGGCGGGCCGTGTAGAACACGTGCTCGTGGGCGGTGACGCGCTCAAGACAGTCAGCGACGAGCTCGGCGGCGCAAGCGGGCCACCCCGCCCAGAGTTCGACGGTGGCGCGACCGGCGACCGTTGGTCCGGTCCAGACCGAGCTGCGGACATGCTCGACGCGGACCGCGGCGTCCTGGAGCGTGTTGATCGCCAGCTCGAAGTCGCCCCGCTCGGCCTGCAGCCGTCCGAGGGCCTCGAGGGCGATCAGCGCGATGAACGCCGGCGGACCGCGGTCGAGCACCTGCGAAAGCAGATCGTCTGCCACGGCCCAGCGCCCGAGCTCGACGAATCGTCCGGCGACCTCACCCCGCAAACAGTCGCCGTAGCGCCGCTCGACCCCGAGCTGCGCGGACAGTGCGATGCCCTCCCGCGCCAGCTCGATCGCGTCCTCGACGCGACCCGCGTGATCGAGCGCGTCGCTGCCGTTCACGTAGCTCCGCAACAGCTCCTCGACCAGCCCGAGGCTGCCCGCGATCGCGCGCGCCTGTTCCGCGGCGGCCACCGCCCGGTCGAACTCGCCGACGGCACTCAGGTTGGGACAGCTCGTGTTGAGCACGTTCGCCTCGACCGCCGATGCGCCGGCGGCGCGGGCGGCGACGAGCGCCTCCTCGCAGCGAGCGGCGGACGCCTCGGGACGGTTACAGCGCAGCAGCAGCTGAGCGTCACGGGCGAGCGCATAGGCGCGCTCCGCGGTCGCCGGCTCGGCCGGCATCAGCGCCAGCGCGCGGCTCGTCTCGCTCAGTGCCGCGTCTTCGCCGCGCCCTGCCACCCACAGCGTGTGCCCGAGCCGCGCGTGTGCCAGCGCCGCGCCCGCAGGATCGGAGCGCTCGTCGATGAGCTCGACCGCGCAGGTTGCCAGCGCGACCGCACGCTCGTACTCGGCGGTGAGTCGCGCCGCTTCGGCGGCTCTCACGGTGGCCTCCGTGCGGGTCATTGGGAGCGACAGATCCCCCGCCGCGTCCCATACTGCCAGCGCTCGCTCGTAGTGGAGCAACGCTTCGCCGAACGCGTTGATGCGCTCCGCTGAGCGCCCGGCGGCCAGGGAGGCGATGAGGGCCTCGCGGCGCTCGCCCGCCGCGTACCAGTGGTGGGCGAGCTGGGTGGCGGCCTCGGTCAGACCCGTCGCCTCGGTGCGGTCGCTGAGCGCCTGTGCGAGCTCGCCGTGAACCCGGCGACGCTCCCCGGGAAGCAAATCCGCGTAGATCGCCTCCCGGAGCAGCGCGTGGCGAAACGCGTAGTCGCTCCGGGGCGCGCTGTGGGCCAGCACGTGGCTGTCGACGGCGTCGCGAAGCGCGACGGCGAGATCGTCCTCTGGGAGGCCGGAGACGGTCGCGAGGAGATCGTGGTCGATCGTCGTCCCCGCCGCGGCGGCGATCCCCAGCACGCGCCTGACGTCCTTCGGCTTGCCGTCGAGCCGCCACAGCAGCGAGTCGCGCAGCGAGTCCGGAAGCTCGGCTCGGCCTCGACTTGAGACGAGCAACTCCTCGGCGAAGAACGGATTCCCCTCCGAACGACGGTGCAGGAGCTCGACGAGTCCCGGCTCTGGGGCGGTGCCGAGGATCCCGGCGAGCTGCTCACGGAGCTCGCTCCGTGAGAACGGCCCGAGCGAGATCGTCGTCGCCCGGCCGGCATGCACGAGCTCGTGGACAAACGGTCTCACGGAGCGGCGGCGGCCGTGGGCGGCATCGGTCCGGTAGGAGCACACGAGCGCGAACCGTTCCGGTCGTGCGGCGCGTACTAGGAACGTGAGGAACGCTTGCGTCGAACTATCCGCCCACTGCAGATCCTCGACGATCAGCACGAGTGGGGCCGCGCCGGCCGCCGCCAGTAGGACCGCCAGGAGCTGCTCAAACAGTCGCGCTTGCGCGCCGTCGGGCGGCCGTGGCTCGGCCGGCTCGACGTCGACGGCGGCGCCAAACAGCTGGTTGAGCTCATTACGTGCGCCGGGGACGGAACCGCCTGGTGCGTCGTCCTCGCCGCCGCGCACGACTCCGCGCAGCGCCCCGACGATCGGCGCATACGGAAGCTCACCGTCACCCAGCGGTGGGCACTCACCGACCAGCACGAGTGCCCCCGAGGCTGCCGCGCGGCGCGCGAACTCAGCGAGGAGCCGACTCTTCCCGATCCCTGAATCGCCCGTGACGAGGATCATCGAGCCCGCGCCGCTTGCTGCAGACGAGACGGCGCCCTCGAGCGCACTGAGCTCATCGCGTCGGCCCACGAACTTCGGGCTGGAAACGCGCCCGATCACCGCAGTGATTATCCCGCCCGTGGCCGCGCCGGCAACGGGAGACTTAAGGTCCAGGATTGGGCACATGCCCGATGTGGAACGGGCGATCCCGGCGTAGCGTGAGCCTCCGATGACCTCACAGCTGGAATGCCCCGTTTCGCCCCGCGCCGACGCACCGTCGGTTCCGGTTGACGCGCACGTGCTCGATCCGCAGCGGCTCGGGGACCACATCGATCGCCTCTACCGCGCCGCTTGGGCGTTGTGTGGCTCACGCGAGGAGGCGGAGGATCTCGTCCAGGAGACCTACGCGCAGGTGCTGTCGCGCCGGCGCATCATTCGGCGTGACGACGACATCGGGTACCTGCTCCGGGCATTGCGCAACACGTTCTTCTCCCAATTGCGTACGGCCCAGCGCCGACCGCATCGGGCCGACGTCATGATCGAGGAACTGAGCCTGCCGGACACCCGGAACCCAGACCTGGATCCATCCGCCGCAGCGGAATCACGCGAGATCTACGCTCTGATCGCCACGCTCCCGCGCGACTTCCGCGAGGCGCTCGTGGCCATCGACGTGGTCGGTCTTTCCTACGCCGAGGCCGCTCGGGCGCTCGGAGTGCGGCAGGGAACGGTCACCAGCCGGCTGCACCGCGCTCGCGGGCGTCTCGCCGCATTGTTGTCTGAATAGCCGAGCGGCTATCGGCCGCGGCGGGCGAAGAAGTCGGCCTCGGCTTCTCCGAGCGCGGTGGCCGGAGGGGCACCATGGAGGTACTCGGCGGCGATCGCGCCCCAGTCCGCACCGGCTCGTAACTGGTGCAGCACCGTGGAGACGATGCCGTGCATGCGGCGGATGAGGATCGCCTCGGGCGGCACCGTGAACTGCTGCAGCTGCCCCTTGACCGCCTCGCGTTGTGCGGCGTCGGGCCGGCCATTGCCGTTGGCGTTATCACCGTCGCGCTCGAGGCGACGGTCGCGGCGTTCACGCTGCGAGCCTGCCTTGAACCGGCGCTCCCCCGGGACGGCGTACCAGCGCGTCGCCCGCCGCATCAGCCGCAGCGCGAACTCCGCGTCGACCGCGTCGGAGCGCTCGGCCGGGAGGTACCCGCCGTCGATGAGTGCTGCCCTGAGGCCGGGGGCGTCCTTGTCGCGCACCGCGACCGCGATCGACCGCTCGGCCGCCACCCGGTGGGCGTCAACGTCGCGGACGAGCCCGAAATCCAGGAAGCCGACTCGCCCGTCCGGGCGCAGTAGGTAGTTCCCGGGGTGCGGATCGCCGAGCACGATCCGGTCTCGGTAGAGCATGCCGAAGAAGAACCGGAAGACGGTCTCCCCGTAGCGGTCGCGCTCTGACTCCTCCGCCCGGCGCACGTCCTCGAACCGCTGGCCCGCGATGTACTCCGACACGAGCACGCGTCGCGTCGAGAGGTCGGTGTAGACCCGCGGGACCGAGATGAACGGATGCCCGCGCGTGAGACGTTCGATCCGGCGCTGATGCTGTGCCTCGAGCTCGTAGTCGAGTTCCTCGGAGATCCGCTCGCGCATCTCTGCCGCGAGAGCCCGCACATCGACGCCCGGCGCGAGCCGCTTGAGCAGCGGCACGAGCAGCATCGCGTTGCGCAGGTCGGTCTCGACCGCCTCGGCGACCCCCGGGTACTGGACCTTGACGACGACCTCATCGCCCTCGCGAGTCGTCGCCCGGTGCACCTGCCCGATCGACGCGGCCGCGAACGCCTCTTCGTCGAACTCCTTGAAGATGGTCTGGATCGGCGCGCCGAACTCGGAACGCATGAGCTTCTCGAGCCGCTTGAACGGCACCGGCGGGATGTCGTCGCGGAGGGTCGCGAGCGTGCGCTGGAGCTCGTCCTGCTGCTCGACGTCAAGCCCGTCGAACTCGACCATCGAGAGCATCTGCCCGACCTTCATCGCCGCGCCGCGCATCCGGCCGAGCTGCTCGACCAGCTCATTGACGGTCGCCGCGATCCGTTCGTTCTCCGCCGCCGCGGCCCGCTCAGGCGAGCGGACCCGGTTCGCCGCGCGCATCCCTGCCCAGCGCGCTCCCTGGCCGGTCACCAACCCGCCGACCCGCGCCGTCCGGGCCACGCGCCCCGTCGGGAGTTTCTTCGCTTCTGAGTTTCGCTGGTCGTCGTCGCCGTTGGCGCCCATGAGCCGAGGCTAGCGACCGGCGCGTCGGGGCGATCCGACTGGCCTGCCACGATGGAGGGCGTGCCCACGACAACCTCGGAGACCTTCGCCGCCACCGCGCTCGGCCGGCTGCGCGTGCTGACGGCCGACCCCGCGGCTGAGTTCAGGCCGGATCAGCTCGAGGCGATCCGCGACGTCGTCGTCGACCGGGGGCGGGTCCTGTGCGTTCAGCGCACCGGCTGGGGCAAATCGGCGGTCTACTTCGTCGCCACCGCGCTGTTGCGTGGCGAGGGCGCCGGTCCGACGTTGATCGTGAGCCCGCTGCTGGCCCTGATGCGCAATCAGATCGCCGCGGCGGAGCGCCTCGGGCTGCGCGCCCACACGATCAACAGCACCAATCGCGACGAGTGGGACGCGGTCCGCGAGCAGCTCGCCGCCGACACCGTCGATCTGTTGCTGATCAGCCCCGAGCGCCTGAACAACCCCCGCTTCCGCGAGGAGATGCTGCCGCTGTTCGCCGCGTCCGTCGGCCTCCTCGTCATCGACGAGGCGCACTGCATCTCGGACTGGGGCCACGACTTCCGCCCGGACTACCGGCGCGTCAAGGACATGCTCGACGCGCTCCCATCCGGCGTCGCCGTACTCGGCACGACCGCGACCGCCAACGACCGCGTCGTGCGCGACGTCCTCGACCAGCTCGCAGGTCCGGGCGAGGATCAGCTGCGCTCCTACCGTGGGCCGCTCGCGCGGACGAGCCTGCGGCTCGAAGTCCTCGAGCTGCCCCGGCCGGCCGAGCGTCTCGCGTGGCTCGTCGAGAACCTGCCGACGCTCGAGGGCTCGGGGATCATCTACACGCTGACCAAGCGCGACGCCGAGCAGGTCGCCACGTTTCTCAGCGCGAACGGAATCTCGGCGCTCGCCTACAGCGGGGAGCAGGAGACCGAGGACCGGATCGCGACCGAGGAGCGTCTGCTGCGCAACGAGGTCAAGGCGGTCGTCGCGACGAGCGCCCTCGGGATGGGCTACGACAAGGCGGACCTGACGTTCGTCGTGCACTACCAGGCCCCGGGATCGGTCGTCTCCTACTACCAGCAGGTCGGCCGCGCGGGACGCGGTGTCGCCCACGCCGACATCATCCTGTTGCGCGGCGGCGAGGACCGAAGGATCCAGGACTTCTTCATCGAGCAGGCGTTTCCGGAGCGCGAACGCGTGGATACGGTGCTGGCGGAGCTCGACAGCGCCGGGGCGGACGGGCGGACGACGCGCGAACTGATGGCCGTTGTGAATCTCGGCATGGGCCGGATCGAGGCGATGCTGAAGATCCTCGACGTCGAAGGCGCGGTCCGTCGCGCGGGCAGCCGCTGGCAGTCGATCCCGGACCGCGACTGGACCTACGATGCCCCGCGCTACGCCGAGGTCACCGCGCTACGCCGCGCCGAGCAGGCCGCGATGGCGGCGTTCGGCACCGACGGGCGCTGCCTCATGCGGGTGCTCCAGGAAGAGCTCGACGATCCGGCCGCGAGTGACTGCGGTCGCTGCTCGGTCTGCGCCGGGCCGCGGTTCGCCCGGGCGCCGGATCCGGCGCTCGTCGAGGCAGCGGCGCGGCACCTGCGCTCAACGCCGGTCACGCTCGAGGTCAAGAAGATGGCGCCCGACGCCGAGGGCGCGATGCGCAAGATCCCCGAGGACGTCCGGCTCGAGCCGGGATGGGCGCTCGCGCGCTTCGGCGATGGCGGCTGGTGGCCGGCGGTCGAGCGCGGGCTGAAGGCCGGAACGTTCGAGGATGAGGTGGTGAGCGCGCTCGCCGAGATCGCGCGGGATCCCGCGCGCGCAGGCGCCGATTCTGGCTCTGGCCCGATCGCGTGGATCACGACCGTGCCGTCGGTCCGCCTCGGCGAGACGATTCCGCGGCTCGCGAGCCGGGTCGCCGCTGCGCTCGGCGTGCCGCACGTGGAGCTCGTCTCGCGCGTCGCGGAGCGGCCGCCTCAGCGCGAGATGGCGAACGCCGCGCAGCAGGCCGCCAACGTGCGCGGCGCCTTCAAGGTCACCGCGCAGCCCCCGGTCGGCACGGGCTTACTGCTCGACGATCGCCGCAGCTCGGGCTGGACGCTCGCGATGGTCGGCGGTCAGCTTCGCCGGGCCGGAGCCGAACGGATCGTGCCGGTCACCCTTGGGGCGCTGGGTTAGCTCGAGGCCACGCCGCGGCGGCGACCAGCTTGGCCACCGACCACCGGCGCAGGATCTGCGGACTGCCGGCTGAGCTCGGGCGGTCCTGAGGGTTGAATGGGGGGTGGAAGCTCTGAGTGTTCATGCTGTCTCCATGCTCAAGTTGAGGTCACTGCTGGCCTGCTCCTGGGCTGCGCGGGCGCGGGCGGCGCCGTCCTTGGGGAGGACGAAGACCGCGACCAGCAGCCCGGCCGCGAAGATGCCGGCGGCCCACTCGAACGCGGTGGTGTAGCCATGGAGCGAGGCTGCGCTCACAAGCCCGACGGTCTTGGCGTGGGTGGAAGCGAAGCTGGCTGCCGCGCTGGCGAAGATCGTGCTCAGCAGGGCGGTACCGACCGAGCCACCGACCTGCTGGGAGGTGTTGACCATCGCCGAGGCGATCCCGGCGTCACTGCTCTTGACCCCGAGGGTCGCCGTCGAGAAGGCGGGAGCGAACACGCAGCCCATGCCGATGCCGGTCAGCAACAGTGCGGGCAGGACATGAGTGACGTATGCGCCACCGGGAGTCAGCTGCGTGAACAGGAGCATCGCGATCATCCCGAGCGTCATCCCGGCCATCACGAGCGGCCTCGCGCCGGTGCGATGCAGAATCCGGGTCTGCACGGTCACGGAGGTCAGAACGATCATGACGGTCATCGGCAGGAAGGCGACCCCGGTCAGCAGCGGCGAGTAGCCAAGGTTCTGCTGGAGGTAGTAGGTGAGGAACAGGAAGACGGCGAACACTGCCGAGCCGGCGAGGGCGATCGTTGCGTACGCCCCTCCCCGGGCCCGATCGCGGACGATGTGCAGCGGCAGCAGCGGATGCTCGACCCGCCGCTCGAGCGCCACGAAGCAGCTGAGCAGGACGACGCTCGCGCCAAGGGCCACGATCGTGATCGGGTTGGTCCACGAGTGCGTCTCTGCGTTTGAGAAGCCGTACACGAGCGCGAACAGGCCACCCGAGGCCAGAGCCGTGCCGGGCAGGTCGAGACGCGGCCGGACGGGATGGGGCTCGTTGATCAGGAGCCGGAAGGCGACGATCGCGGTCGGGATGGCGATCGCGAGGTTGACGTAGAGACACCAGCGCCACGAGATGATCTGCGTCAGCACGCCGCCGAGGAGCAGACCAACCGACGCACCGCCAGCGGCGATCGCGCTGAAGATCCCGAATGCCTTGGGACGGTCAGGCGAGCCCTGGAAGGTCACGGTCAGCAGGCCGAGCGCTGACGGGGCGAGGATCGCACCGAAGGCTCCCTGCAAAGCGCGGGAGGCGACGAGCATCCCGAACGACGTCGCGAGTCCGCCGATCGCAGAGGCGATGGCAAAGCCGGTGAGGCCGCCGATCAGCGTCCACTTGCGCCCGAACAGGTCGCCGAGCTTGCCGCCGAGGAGCAGCAGGCTGCCGAACGCGAGAGCGTAGGCGGTGACGACCCACTGCCGGTTGTCGTTGGAGAAATGGAGCGCCCGCTGGGCCGACGGCAGCGCGATGTTCACGATCGTCGCGTCGAGCACAACCATCAGCTGGGCGATTCCGAGGAGGGCGAGGACGGCCCACCGGTTGGGCCGGCGAGTTTCCGGTTCTGTCGTGCTCATCTGAAGTCCTTGGGTCGGCATGTGATGTGTATCGTAGCATGAATGATCCCTGTTATAGGAATCAATTACTCATCGGCCATCATTCAGATGCCGCCTACTATGCCTGGTTTTCCGCTATACTGGAGGGGTCATGGGCTCACCTGAGACTTGTCGCTCCCCGGCCAGCACGATGTTCTTGCTGCCGCGGCTCACGAAGCAGATCGTCCGACGCAGCAGCCCGGAACGCTTGGGACTCGACCTGCGACTCGTCGTTGCCCTGAGTTACCTGGGCGATCACGACAACTCACCTCAACAGGAGCTCGTCGATGCGCTCTGCATGGACGCCAAGAACGTCGTCCTGCTGCTCAACGAGCTCGAGGATCGTGGCTATCTCATCCGTCGCCGCGACTCCGAGGATCGCCGTCGCCACCGCGTCCACATCACGGATGCAGGCCGCGAAGCACTGCTTCAGGCGGAACATGAGATGCAGGACGTTGAGAACCACGTCCTGCAGGCGTTGGACGCCGAGGAACGCGCCACGCTCTGGAGGCTGCTCGCCCGCGCCCTCCACGAGGTCGAGGACGCCGACGAGGCGAACGCCCCGGCGCTAACGCCGGCCGCGTCCTGATCACCAGGGCGACTACGCTGTAAACCGTCAGGCGTAGCTGCCATGCGCGACCGCAACATCGAGCTGCCTCCGGAACACATCTTCCCCGCGGAAGAATGGCGCATCTCCGAGTCGCGACTCAGCGAGTCGTATTACGAGCGGTGCGAGACCGTGTTCGCACTGTCAAACGGGTATCTGGGGGTGCGCGGTACCTTCGACGAGGGTCGGCCGGCACATTCACCCGGGGTGTTCGTCAACGGCTTCCATGAGGAATGGCCGATCGTTCACGCCGAGGACGCGTACGGCCTGGCTCGCACCGGCCAGACGATCGTCAGCGTTCCGGACGCGAGCATCGTTCGGCTCTACGTTGACGATGAGCCGCTGTCGGTGTTCACCGCCCGGCTGCGCGAGTACTCCCGCGTCCTTGACATGCGAGCGGGCACCCTGACGCGATCGCTCGTGTGGGAGACGCCGGCCGGCAAGCACGTCATCGTTCGCACCCGCCGGCTCGTGTCGCTCGCGCATCGCCACCTGATGGCGGTCGTCTGCGACGTCGTTCTGCCCGAGCACTCCGCGCCGATCACGATCTCCTCCCTGGTTCTGAACCGCCAGGACGTGCACCTGCGACACGATCCTGGACGGGGACTCACCGCCGACCCGCGCCGTGCCACCGAACTGCGAGGTCGCGTGCTCGACGCGCAGTTCGTCGAAGTGCAAGCGAATCGGATGCTTCTCGGCTACAAGACGGTGAACAGCGGGATGACGCTGGGGGTCGCCGTCGACCACGTCATCGAGACAGCCGCCGACACCCAACTCGACGTCACCCTGAATGCCGACGTCGGAGAAGCCGTGCTCACCGCGGACGCGAGCCCCGGGGTGGCGATCCGGATGATCAAATACATCAGCTATCAGTCATCACGCTCGGCGCCACCGGCCGAACTGGTCGCGCGCTGCGGACGAACGCTTGACCGCGCGGTCCGCGCTGGAGCCGATGCCCTGGTCGCGAGCCAGCGATCTGAGCTCAACCGTTTCTGGGATACCGCGGACGTGGTCGTGACCTCGAGCGAGGGCAGCAAGTGGACGGCGCGGATCCGGCAGGCGATCCGCTGGAACCTGTTCCAACTCTGTCAGGCGACGTGGCGCGCCGAGGGGGCGAGCGTTCCCGCCAAGGGGCTCACCGCGGGGGCCTACGAGGGCCACTATTTCTGGGACACGGAGGTCTACCTCCTCCCCTTCCTGTGCTTCACGCAGCCGAGGATCGCCCGCAACCTGCTGCGGTTCCGCTTCAGCATGCTCGATCGGGCGCGGTCGCGCGCGCGGGATCTCGACGTCGCCGGCGCGCTGTTCCCGTGGCGGACGATCAACGGTGACGAGGCCTCCGCGGCGTATCAGGCGGGAACGGCTCAGTACCACATCAATGCCGACATCGCCTACGCCGTGCGGAGGTACCTGAACAGCAGCGACGACGGCGAGTTCCTGGTCGAGGTCGGCGCCGCCCTGCTCGTCGAGACGGCGCGGATGTGGACGGACCTCGGCTTCTACGCCGATGACGGGCAGTTCCATCTGCATCACGTCACCGGCCCCGATGAGTACACGACCGTGGTCAATGACAACACGTACACGAACCTGATGGCCCGGCTGAACCTCAACTATGCCGGGTCGAGCATGCGCGCCCTCGAGGCGAGAGAGCCCGTTGCGTACGCCGCGCTCGTCGCCGAACTGGGCCTTGACCCGGCGGAGCGCGAGGCGTGGGAGCGCGCGGCCGCGGCGATGTACGTGCCCTTCGACGAACGGCGCGGCATGCACCCACAGGACGCCAACTTCCTCGAGCGAGAGGTATGGGACCTTGAGGCGACTCCCGCGGACCGGTTCCCGTTGTTGCTCCACTACCACCCGCTCGTCATCTATCGCCACCAGGTGATCAAGCAGGCGGACGTCGTCCTCGCCATGTTTCTGCTCGGCAACGAGTTCTCCGACGACGAGAAGCGCGCGAACTTCGACTACTACGACGCACTCACGACCGGCGACTCGTCGTTGTCGGCGTGCATCCAGAGCATCATGGCGGCCGAGATCGGAAACGAGCCGGCAGCGCTCGAATACTTCCGCTTCGCGGTGCTGATGGACCTCGCTGACGCCTCCGGCAACTCGTCCGACGGCGTCCACATCGCGTCCTCGGCGGGCGTCTGGCAAGCCCTGACCTTCGGCTTCGGTGGCGTCCGCGAGTACGACGAGACGCTCTCGATCAATCCACGCCTGCCCACGCGCTGGTCGGAGCTGAGCTTCTCCCTGCAATTCCGAGGACGTCTCTTGCGGATCCGGCTCACGCACGACGAGGAGACCTACACGATCGAGGACGGCGAGCCGCTCGAGTTGATGCTCAGAGGGACCCGCACCCTGCTGCAGCCAGGAATCCCGTTGCCGATCCAGACGCAAATGACGAGGTAGAACGTGTGGTCGCTTCGACGCCGCCGCGGCGGCAATTCTGAAGATGACCTTCCGAGCCCGGCGGGTCTCGCCGAGTTTGCCCGGGCCAACAACTGGGAGGCGCGCGGCGAGCGACCCTTCGACGGTCATTTCGAAGACGGCGTCCATCGCGTCACCCTCGCGATCCACCACGTGCCGGCGAGCACCGCCATGACCGGGCTGCGCGTCGGCAACACGATCTTCCGTGACTCGTACCGGACCGCTGTCGACGGCCGCAGCGTGACCGTGTCCAACGGCTGGACGAACATCCAGACGGAGGTCAGGTACGCACCGGACAACTGGCACGGTGTCTCGGTCTGTGCCGCTGAGCTGCCGTCGTTACTCCCACTGGCCCGCGTCAGCCCCCGCGCCACGGGCGCCGCCCTCGGCCTCAGTCCCGACCCCACGGGGAACGCGGAGTTCGATCAGCGGTTCGTCGTGAGCGCGACCCCAGACGGCGCGCCTCAAGTGCTGACCCCACCGGTCCAGCAGCTGATCATGGCCCGGGATGACTGGTTCTTCTGGGCCGAGCGTTATTTCTTCGGCTGCATCAGCCCGGGCCCGTTCACATCCGTCGACGAGGTCCGCGCGCGGATCGACGCGCTGCTCGGCGTCATCGCCGCCATCCCCACTGCCGTCCTCCCCGATCATGTCGATCACTCCGAGGACGACCTGATCGCCCGCATCAGCCGGCTGACGAGTCTCGAGGAGGCGATGGCCTTTCTCCATCAGTTGACTCCCGCCGATCGCGAGCAACTCGCGAGGTCGGACACGCCGCTCGCCGCGTTCGCCGACGTCCGTTCGCCGCAGGAGGCCCGGGCCCGGTTCATGACCCTCGACCAGCCGCGCAAGATGCAGCTGCTCGCGATGTTCATGCAGGTCAAGGACTCACAGCGCAACGCCTGATGCGAGCTCGGCGGTCGCCCGGTCGAGCACCGTCGCGAGCACGCGAGCGGCAACGGCACGATCCTCGCCGGGGACGTCACCCCACAGCCGCTCCGTGATCTCGGTGGTGGACCCGCGGACACGGGTGTGCAGCGCCCGGCCGGCGTCCGTGACCGTGATGTGCCCGCTGCGCTCTGATGCGCCGAGCAGGCCACCGGCCGTGAGCTCGTCGATGAGATCCTCCGCCGCCGGATCGCTGATGTGGAGGCCACCGGCTACGCGGGCTACGAACTGCCCGTGCTCGGCCTCACCGCCGCCCATCACCGCGAGCACGAGCGTGACCCACTGCGGCTCGGTCACGCCGCTGCCGGCGAGCTCCCGATCGAGGATCGCGTTCAGCGCCTTCTCGGTCTGGCCGATCAGCTGGGGCCCGAATGTCTGCGTGGTGGACATCGATCTTCCTTTCGTTGGTGTTCTCAACGTTGGTCTATCCAACGGTATCAGATGATCGTTGGTACTGCCAACGTTGGCCTCCCCACGCTGTACGCTGGTGCCGTGATCGATGTCGCGCACGAGCGCCCCAAGTACGACCCCCCGGAGCGGCTGCGCCGCCTGCCGAGCTGGCTCCTGAGCCAACTGGCGCGCAAAGGCGAGGTGCTCGTCGGCGAGGCACTTGCTGCGGAGGGCGTGCGCCGGCAGCACTTCTCCGTGCTCACATCGCTCGCCGAGCAGGGTGAAGCGAGCCAGGCCGAGCTTGGCCGCCGGCTGTGGATCGATCGCAGTGACCTCCACGCGCTCGTCGCGGAACTCGAACGGGATGGGTTGATCGCGCGCAGTCGCGCCGCCGAGGACCGGCGCCGGATGGTCGTAACACTGACCGCCGCGGGCCGAGCCACGCTCAAGCGTCTCGACGCGGGCGTCGACCGTGCCCAGCGTGAACTCCTCGCCCCGCTCTCGGCCGCCGACCGCCGTGCGCTGATCGGTCTGCTCGAGCGGTTGAACGCCGGCCACTCACAGGGCGGCGGCCGTGTCCTCCCCTGAACCACCCGACCGCACACGACGCTCGTTCGTTGGGGCTGCCGGCGCGATGGGTCTGCTCGCGCTCGTCCCGGAGACTCGGCTGCGCTCGCTGCTCGGTTCCGCGCCCGCGTCCGCGTCCGCGGCGGGCGGCGCCGGACGCTTCTTGAACGCGAGCGAGATGGCGCTGCTCCGGGCGGTGACCGACCGGCTCATCCCGGGCCAGCCCGAGGACTCAACCCCAGGCGCGCTGCAGGCCGGCGTCCCTGAGGCGATCGATCTGCTGCTCGGCGCGTTCAACGTGACACCGCCGCTGATCCACGCGGGCGGCCCGTTCTCGAATCGCTCCGGCTCACACCACGACGACTTCGCGCACTTCGTCGCGATGGACCGCCAAGCCGAACTGGCGTGGCGGATCCGCCTCGAGGGCTCACGCGGGATGCGCTCCCGCGAGTTCGCCGGTCCGGTCGTCGGGCTGCAGGAGGTCTACCGGTCGGGCCTCGCCTATGTCGATGAGCTGTCGCATCGCCGGTACGGCGTCGGGTTCGTGGCGGCGTCGGTCGCCGACCGTGACGCGCTGCTGTCCGAGGTTTCTGACCATCGCCTGCAGACGTTTGTCTCGGCCGCGCTCGCCAACACCTTGGAGGCGATGTACGGCTCGCCCGAGTACGGCGGCAACCGCGGGCTGGTGGGGTGGACTTCGAATGGATGGCGCGGAGACACCCAGCCTTCCGGTTGGCCGGACGCGCGGGTGACGGAACCCGACGCTGCTTCGGCTTCGGCTTCGGCTCCCGATGCCGCTGCAGCTGCGGATACCGCACGCGAGTTGCCCGGCCCGCTGCCTGACCTGCTGCCGCGTTCGGCGCCCCGCGATCAGCCGTGGCTCCGCCGCGGCGGACTGGGACGCCGGTGAGCAAGCCGTCGGTGGTCATCGTCGGGTCGGGTGCCGGCGGCAGCGTCGCGGCGTGGGCGCTGCGGAGGGCCGGACATCCGGTGCTGATCCTCGAGAAGGGGCGCAACGTGCTGCCCGGGCTCGGGCGCCCCGGGAAGGTCGGATCGCTGTTCGGGAACGACGAGGTCAAGGAGGGCCGCTTCTTCGAGGACCAGGACCCGATCCTCGAGCCACGCACCCACCGCTCGCAGGCCGATGCCCGCCGGGGCGTGCGCCACTCGTTCGTCGGCGATGTCAACGATCTGCCGACCGTCGTCGGCGGCGGCACGATCCACTGGGACGCGAAGGTCCCGCGCTTCTGGTGCCAGCACTTCACGCCGCGCTCGCTCCACGGGCCGGTCCACGGCGCCGACGTCGTCGACTGGCCGCTGACCTACGACGAGCTCTCGCCGTTCTACGACGAGGTCGAGGCCCGCCTTGGCGTGCAGGGCGACATCCATCGCATGCCCGCCGCGACGTTGCGCCAGGCGCCCCGCCGTCATCAGTTCACGCTGGCGCCCAACCCGCCGATGTACGGCGGCTCGCTGCTCGCGGATGGCGCCGCCAAGCTCGGCTACCACGCATATCCGTTCCCGATGGCGGTGAATTCCCGTGAGCACCTTGGTCGCGCGCGGTGCAATTCATGCGGCTTCTGCTCGGGGTTCGGCTGCCCGATCAACGCGCGCGGATCCGCGGCGCTGTCGTTCCTGCACGGTGCGTTGCTGGACGGCGCCGAGCTGCGGACGCGCTGCTTCGTGTACCGGGTGGACGTCAGCCGCGACGGCCGGCGTGCGCGGGGCGTGTCGTATCTCGATGGGCAGGGCCGCCGGCACACGGTGCGGGCCGACGTCGTCGTGCTCGCGCCGTCGGCGATCGAGACCGCGCGGCTGCTGTTGATGTCGCGAAGCGCGCACCATCCGGGTGGACTCGGCAATGGCTCCGGTCTCGTCGGGCGCAACCTCATGTTCCACAACTTCTCGCTCGGGGTCGGGCTGTTCACCGAGAACATCCACTCCTGGCGTGGCCCATCGACGACGTTCACAATCGACGACTTCGTCGGCCCGGTGAAAGGTGGTCCGGCACGCGCCGCCGGCCTGCCGTATCTCAAGGGCGGCATCTGCGAGGTCGGCGGGAGCGTGATGCTCCTCCAGGAGGCGCAGCTGTACGCGAGCAATCTGCCCAACGCTCACGGGGTCGGGCTCAAGTCGCTCCTGCGCGACCTCGCGCTACGCGATCACATCTCTGGGATCCAGCTGTGCGGCGAGGACCTGCCCCAGCACGCCAACCGCGTCGACCTCGACCCGCGCATCCGGGACTTCCGCGGCTTCCCGGTGCCCCGGATCACCTACTCCTCGCACAAGCACGAGCTCGCCGCTTCGCGCTACTTCGCGCCCAAGCTCGCCGCCATCTGCCGCGCCGCACCCGGCTTCGACGCCGCTTCCTCCGGCATCGTCGATGGTCTCCAGGGCCAGGCCGGCGCCAACCTCGGCGGCCCGATCGCCACCGCCCACATTATGGGCACCGCCCGGATGGGCCACGACCCCAAGCACTCCGTCGTGAACGGCCACGGCCGCCTGCACGCACTTGACAACGTCTACGTCGGCGACGCGTCGGTGTTCGCGTCCTCGGGCGGGTTCAACCCGACCCTCACCCTGATGGCCTTGGCCCTGCGGATGGCGCGCGGTGTCGGGCGAGAGTGAGCCGTGGCGCCGGCGCTCCCCGTGCCGGTGCATGGTTCAGAATGCGCTCGACGGGGCCGGTCGGGGTCACCGTTCGACCCTCTACCCACATGCTGCAAGGAGAACGAACAGGCTCATGAGCGCCATCAAGAGATCCGCCCTGACCGCATTCACCGTCCTCGCCCTCACCGCTGCCGCCTCGGCCGCGCTGGCGGCCACTCCGAAGCTCCCCGCCTTCACCGGTGCGCCCGGCAAGGGCAACCCGGCGGTCAAGCCGGCGGAGATCGTCTATACGGGTGACAGCAGCCAGTTGTTCGCCGGCGCCGGCACGAAGAAGCCCGGCAAGCTGCACTGGACGACCTGGAACAGCACCGAGGGCCTCGGTAGCGGCGACCAGTGGATCAACAACTGCACCCCGAGCTGTGCGGCCGGCACGTTCTCCAAGTATCCGGTCACGCTGAAGGCCTACCAGCCGAAGAAGGAGGGCAAGTACCTCATCTTCACCCGGCTCAAGGTCACGTACACGGGCAAGAAGCCGGGCCACAAGAAGACCTTCACCTGGAAGGTTGCGTACTCGAAGGGGACCTTCCTGATCGGCTGAGGTCAGGCGAGCCGGCGGCGGGGTCTCCCGTATCGCAGCGCGAGAGAATGCCCGGACGATGTCCGCCCGGCGACCTAGCCTCCCGTTCGTGCCGACCGCCCTCGCTGACCTGAGCGATCTCGCGGTCTCCGAGCTGGAGACGCATTTCTCAGAGAACGCGTTCCGACGAGGCGAGACCTACGCGCGCACCGGGCGCGTCCAGGAACTCGCCTGGGATGAGGAGCACGCCGCGCTCTCGGCCTCGGTGATCGGCAACGGAGCGGTGTATACGACGGTCGCGTACTTCGTCGATGCGCACGACGGACGGGCGTTGATCGACGGCGAATGCTCGTGCCCGGTCGGCTACAACTGCAAGCACGTCGTCGCGGTCATTCTCTCGGCTCGGGAGCAGTCGGTTGGCGCCGGCGCAGTCGACCCGGAGCCGTCCACGGCGCCGCCGCCCGCCCGCCGGCCCGCCGCCTGGGAGCGAACCCTTCGCCCTCTCGTCGCCGCCCGCGCCGCCTTTTCGGCCGGTTCGCCGCTCGCCATCGAGCTCAAGCTGACCGGCTCCCGCTACGCCGAGGGCGGGGCGGCGCTCATGGGCCGTCTGATGCGCCCGGGGGCGCGGGGCGGCTGGGTCAACGGCTCGCTCGACTGGGGTGGAATCGAGTGGCAGGTCCGGAACGGCGAGTATCGCGGCGACCACGTCGAGATCGTCCGCGAGCTGTTCGCGCTTCACCAATCCGGGCGCGCGCACTACTCGTATGGCTACGGCAGCGAGCGCACGATCGACATCTCGGCCTGTGACAGCCCGCAGCTGTGGGTTCTCCTTGAGGAGGCACGCCGCGTGGGGTTGCCGCTGCTCCACGCTCAGGCGCGATTCGGGGAGATACCGCCGATCCTGACGGGGGAACTCGTTCTCGACGTCTCACGACCGGCCGGTCCCAACGGCCCATTCACGGTGAGACTCGTCACCCAGGTGACCGAGCTCCCCGCTGAGAGCCTCGTCCCGGTGCGGTTCATCGGTCGCTCTGGCCACGGCATGATCTGGGCGCGGCGAGCCGAAGCCGAGGCGCACGCAGATCCGTCTCGATGGCCCCTATGGCTCATCCGGCTCGCCCGGTCAACCCCGCCGGAGCTCACCCGCATGTTCGAGACGCGTGAGCCGCTTGAGATCCCCGCCTCTGAGATCGAGCGCTTCGCCGCGGAGCTCGCCCCCGGCCTCCGACACGTCGCGCCCGTCGTCTCGAGCGACGACTCGTTCACCCCGCCCGAGGTCTCGGCGCCGGCGCTCGTGCTTCGTGTCGAGCACCGCCCCGGACCCATGACGACGCTGGGCTGGGAGTGGGAGTACGAGATCGGGGGCACGCGTCGTCGGGTCCCGCTTGGTGCCTCCGGCGACGAAGGGGTGCGTGATTTTGATGCCGAGCGCGAGCACATCCTCGCCATTGCGCTCGACGAGCCGGCGCTCCGATCGATCGACCTGCTCGATGACGGCGGCCGGCCCGCCGGTCCGGGAGCGACACTCCTCGGTCTCGACAGCCTGACCCTGGCGACCGAAGTCCTGCCCCGGCTCGCCGACCATCCCAGCTTCCGGATCGAGACGGGCGGCGCGCCACCTGACTTCCGTGACGTGGGCGACACGCTCACCGTCGGCGTGTCAACCGCCGAGTTGGCCGGCGAGCGGGATTGGTTTGACCTTGGCGTGACGATTTCCGTCGAGGGTCGTGAGGTGCCGTTCGTCGCGGTGTTCACCGCGCTCGCCAACGGGGAGTCGCGGATGCTGCTCGATGACGGCGCGCATTTCTCCCTCGCCGATCCCCGGCTGCAGGCGCTGCGCACGCTCATCGAGGAGGCACGCGCCCTCTCCGACGCGCCGCCGGCGTCGTTGCGGATCAGCCGCTACCAGGCCGACCTGTGGGCCGAGCTCGCCGCGCTCGGCGTCGTCACCGCCCAGGCCGAGCGCTGGCAGCGAGCGGTGGCTCCGCTCCTCGACCTCGACGCGCTGCCGAACTACGAGTTGCCCAGCGGAGTTCGGGCGGAGCTGCGCCCTTACCAACGCGACGGATTCAGCTGGCTCGCCGCGCTCTGGGAGCTCGAGCTCGGCGGCATCCTCGCCGACGACATGGGCCTCGGCAAGACGCTGCAGGCGCTCGCCCTCATTTGCCACGCCCGCGAGCGCGATCCCGAGACCGGGCCCTTCCTCGTCGTCGCGCCGACGAGCGTCGCGCCGAACTGGGCGGCTGAGGCGGCGCGGTTCGCTCCAGGGCTGACGACCGAGGTTGTCAGTGACACGCTCGCGAAGTCCGGGCGCACGATCACCGCGCTCGCCGGCGCCGACATCGTCGTGACCACGTACACGCTGTTCCGCCTCGACGCGGACGCCTATCAATCGGTTTCCTGGGCCGGACTGCTGCTCGACGAGGCACAGTTCGTCAAGAACTACCGGGCGAAGACGTACCGGTGTGCGCGCGAGCTCGACACCCCGTTCAAGCTCGCGATCACCGGCACACCGATGGAGAACAACCTGATGGAGCTGTGGGCGCTGCTGTCGCTCACCGCGCCGGGCTTGTTCCCCAATCCGCAGAGCTTCGCCCAGCACTACGCGCGGCCGATCGAGCGCGGCGTCGACCCGGAGCTGCTCCCCCGGCTGCGCCGCCGGATCAGGCCGCTCGTCAAGCGGCGCACGAAGGAGCTCGTCGCCGCCGAGCTGCCCCCCAAACAAGAGCAGACGCTGCTCGTTGAGCTCCACCAGCGCCACCGCAAGCTCTACGACACGCACCTCCAGCGCGAGCGCCAGCGCGTGTTGCAACTCCTTGACGACTTCGATCGCAACCGGATCACGATCCTGCGCTCGATCACGCGCCTGCGCCAGCTGAGCCTCCACCCCGGTCTCGTCGACGCC
The DNA here is from genome assembly GCA_963850335.1 of uncultured Solirubrobacterales bacterium. Classification (GTDB taxonomy): domain Bacteria; phylum Actinomycetota; class Thermoleophilia; order Solirubrobacterales; family Solirubrobacteraceae; genus Palsa-465. The sequence goes on from CAWKKY010000017.1 coordinate 98,189, forward strand.
GTCCTGGACGCGGTCCCGTGCGCCAAGCTCGACACCCTCGTCGAGCAGCTTGACGACGTCATCGCCAGCGGCCACCGTGCACTCGTCTTCAGCCAGTTCACGAGCTTCCTTGCCCGGGTCCGGGACCGGCTTGACGCTCAGGGCATCGGCTACTGCTACCTCGACGGTTCCACCCGCCGTCGAGACGACGTGCTCACTCGGTTCCGGACCGGGGACGATCCCGTCTTCCTCATCAGCCTCAAGGCCGGCGGGGTCGGCCTCAACCTCACCGAGGCCGATTACTGCTTCCTGCTTGACCCCTGGTGGAACCCCGCGACCGAGACCCAGGCGATCGACCGCACGCACCGCATCGGCCAGACGCGTCAGGTCATGGTCTATCGACTCATCGCCCGGGACACGATCGAAGAGAAGGTGCGCGCCCTCGCCGCCCGTAAGGCCGAGCTGTTCGCCGGCGTGGTCGACGACGGCGAGCTGTTCTCCGGCGCGGTGACCGCCGAGGACATCCGCGCGATGCTCGGTTGAGCCGGACCGGGCGCGCAG
>CAWKKY010000018.1:0-35660 GCA_963850335.1 uncultured Solirubrobacterales bacterium
CAGCCCTGGCCGAACCCCCTCCCCCGGCTCGTCAGCTCGCGGCTCTCGAGCACGCGGTCGACGAGGCCGTAGGCGACGGCCTCCTCGCCGGTGAAGAACCGGTCGCGGTCCATGTCGGCGTGGACGCGCTCGACGGAGTGCTTGGTGTGCTTGGCGTAGATCTCATCGACGCGATCGCGCAGGGCGAGGACCTCGCGCGCGTGGATCTCGATGTCGGATGACTGGCCCTGGAACCCGCCGGACGGCTGATGGATGAGGATCCGGCTGTTCGGCAGGGCGGCCCGCTTGCCTTCGGCGCCGCCGGCGAGCAGGAACGAACCCATCGACATCGCGATGCCGTAACAGATGGTCGCGACGTCGGGCTTGATGAACTGCATCGCGTCATAGATCGCCAAGCCGGCGTAAACCGAGCCGCCGGGCGAGTTGATGTAGAGCGAGATGTCCTTGTCGGGATCATCGGACTCGAGATGGACGAGCTGGGCGACGATCAGGTTCGCGAGCTCCTCGGTGACCTCGCCGCCGAGGAACACGACGCGGTCGTTGAGCAGCCGGGAGTAGATGTCGAACGAGCGCTCGCCACGAGCGGTCTGCTCGACGACCATCGGGATCAGAGTCATGGAGGCCTCCTCTGGGCGTGGTAATGTGCAACCTTGTGGTTGCGCTAACCGAACCTAGCAGATGTGCAACCCGTTGGTTGCACGTTCGACGACAAGGAGGCAGGAGATGACCGAGCGGATCGAGCGTGAACTGTGGCTTCCGGCGTCGCCGGACGATGTCTGGGACGCGGTCACCGGCGATGGCTGGCTCGCCGACGAGGTGGAGTTCGAGCTCTGGCCAGGTGGTGAGGCGAGCTTCCGCACCGCCGACACGGTCAAGACCGGCTGGGTTGAAGAGGCAGCGGCCCCCTCGCGGCTCGCGTTCTGGTGGGCCGAGGACGGCGAGCCCGCGACGCGGGTCGAGCTGACCCTCCAGGAGCACGAGGACGAGGTGCGCCTGCGGGTCGTCGAGTCCCGACCGCTCGAGCTGCTCGACCTCGTCGGGATTCCGCTCCCCGGCTCCGCAGGTCGCACGTACGGGCCGGCGCTCGTCGCCGCCTGACGAGGGTTGATGGCGAGCAAACCGACCCACTCGATCGAGGACGACCGCGCCGGTGCGGTCTTCGGCGCACTCGCCGATCCCACGCGCCGGACCCTGCTCGCCGCCCTGGCTCGGCACCCGGAAGCGACCGCGACCGAGCTCGCAGCCGAGCTGCCGATCACGCGCCAGGCGGTGCTCAAGCACCTCGGAGCGCTCGCCGAGGCGGGCCTGCTTGACCGCGAGCGCTCCGGACGAGAGGTCCGGTACACGGTGACACCTGCGCCGCTATCGGATGCCGTCTCGTGGATCGCGGACGTCGGCGGCCAGTGGGATGAGCGAATGACTCGGCTGCGCCAGCAGCTCGGCTGAAGTCGCGGAGCGCCGTCGGGACCGGACAGCCGTCCAAACCGATTGCGTGCCCCCAGACCGTGGTGTAGGTTGATCGCCGGTCGTTCGGAGGATTCGGTCGATGGAGCAGCGTCGGCACCTGGGAATCGTGATGAGGTGGATACGCGCCTCGATGGTTGCGCTGGTCGTCGCCGCCCCCCTGGTCGCCGCGCCGGCGGCTGCGGCCGCCACCCGGCTGACGCTTCCCGTGAGCAGTCTCCCCACGTGGCATGCGACGGGCGTTACGCAGCGGATTGGGCGGCTCGACCTCGCTGACGGCCTGGCGCGCAACCTCACCGCGGAGATCGACCGCGCCACCGTCGAGAGCGCGGCGGCGACCGGCAAGACCGGGCGACTTCGCTCGGACGCGGTCGTATTCGGCTCAGCGAACACGGCTCGGCGGGTCCTGTCGGCCTGGCGGCTCGTCCATCACGCCACGGCCCGGCGCGTGGGCGCCATCAGCTATCTCTCTGGACGTCGGACCAAGAACGGGAACCTGATCGCTTGGCGCAGCGGCGCGCGCATCGGCCTGATCGTGCTCAGGCTCCCGCGGGTGGGCGCGTCCGGTGCCGCCGCTGAGGCCCTTCGCTACGCGGTTCTGGCCGAAGGGTGGTTGGGTTCGCCGCTGCCCGCCACCCCCTGGGCCAAGGTCCTTGGCCAGATCAGGCCTGACGGCACCGTCTCAAAGCACACCGCGCTCGAGGCGTTCGCGGTGGCGTATGGGCCGCTCCCCGGGGTCCGGATCCCCGCCGGCCGGAGAACCACGATCCCGTCAGGTTCGCTGGCGGCGCAATGGATCCTCTCGTATTGGCGAACGCTGACCTCGGCGCAGAGAACAGATGTCGGGCGGCGGCTCGCGTTCTCACCGGCGGCCCGATTGGCCCACGCGGCCGACTACGGTGACCCGAACTTCAAACCGGACCCCGCGATCCAGGCCCTCGCCGACAAGTACGCGGGCATCTACACGACGCGGCTCGGGCATCCGCTGGGGCTGACGATCGTGGCGGGCACGAGCACGAGCGGGACCGCCTACGCGGATACCGATGCCGTCGGCAATCCGGCTGTCTGCCGCATCAGAGTGCTTCCCGCCGGTCAGAAGGCGCCCTCTCAGCAGAGCACGCAGTTTGTGCCGCCGCTCGATCTGCTCGTCGCGCACGAGGTGTTCCACTGCTTCCAGGGGGACATCACCGGATGGAAGTCTCTGCCCGCGTGGATCACAGAAGGCATGGCGGACTGGGCGGCGCTCAGCGTCGATCCGGTCGCCTACTTTCACGGCGGCGGCAACCTCGAGTGGTACATCACGACGCCGCACACGCCGCTGTTCCAGCGCAGCTATGACGCCGTCGGGTTCTGGGGCCACGCCGACGATGTCGTCCCCAACCTGTGGGCGTCGATCCCGGCGATCCTCAACGTCGGCAGCGACGCAGGCGCCGTCCACATCGCCGGCGGCGACGCCGATGGGTTCCTGTCCACCTGGGGGAGCAGCGTCTTCCGACTGAATTGCTGCGGATACGTACCGTGGCAGATGCAGAGCCCGATCACGCCGTACTCACTCGCGCAGGACAAAGGCGCTCTGCAAACGGCCGACCTCCTCTCGACACCGATCGTCCAGGTCGAGGCGCCGCCGTTGACAACGGCGCAGTACAAGATCCTCGGTGGGACGAGCGAACCGGTCATCCACGTTGCGATCACCGGACACGCGCGGCTGAGCCAGACGCTCAACGCTACGCACCTGGACGACGCCTGGTTCTGCATGGGCTCTGAGCCGTGCGAGTGCCCGAAGGACACCGAAGGACAGGTGCCCGCGACCATGCCCCTGGGCAACGTCAGCTCGTTCGCGCTCGGGCTCAGCGGCGACCCAGGCACCGGCACCGGCGGGATTCTCGTCTCGTATCCCCTGTCGAACTTCTGCCACCCCAAGAAGCAGCCGACGTCGAACACCCCGGGCATCTCGAACGGCGATCCCTACCTCAGCACCTTCGACAGCGCCCGCTACGGCTTCCAGACTGCGGGCGAGTTCACACTAGTCAAGTCGACCGTCGACGACCTGGAGATCCAGTCGCGCCAGGTGCCCTACCGCCTCGTGCTCGGGCAGGACTGGGGGAACAGCCTGGCCATGAATACTGCGTTCGCGATGCGCGACGGCGGCGCCACCGTCGAGGTGGACAAGGGCTCACCGCTCGTGCTCTACATCAACCGGCACCGCCGCCACGTGCGCCCCGGAGAGGTGACCGCGCTCTCGGGCGGCGGGTCGGTGCGGTATGCCCGGAGCAAGGTCGTCGTCAACTGGGCCGACGGTACCCAGGCCACCGTGATCTCGATCGGCTCCGAGGGCGTGAACATTTCGGTGAACCCGAGCGTGGTTCGTGCTGGACGGCTCAGGGGACTGTTCGGAAACGACGATGGCAAGCCGGCGGATGACTTCATAGGGCGCAACGGCAAGCAGTACAACGCGAAGAAGATCGAGAGCGTCGGGCTGTTCGTCGCCACGCGCGCCCAGGTCCGGACTCTGCTCGGAGGCTTCGGGCACAGCTGGCGCATCACCCAGGCCCAGTCGCTGTTCGTGTATCCGCACGGCAAGAACACGCGCTCCTACCTCGTCGCCGGGTTCCCGGCCGCACCGATCTCCTTGCAGGGGCTCACGAGGAGCCGCCGGCTCGCCGGCGCCCGCGCCTGCGCGGGAGTGAGCGATGCCCTGCGGGTCGGTTGCGAGATCGACTACGGGGCCACCGGGGACCACCGGCTGGTCAGTGCGACGAGGGCGGTGCAGCAGTCTGCCGGACTTCCACCGCCCACGGTTGACCTCTCCGGGCGCTGGTCCGGCGAGTACGGTGGCGCCTTCAACGGCACGTTCATCCTGACCTGGAAGCAATCGGGCTCACGTCTGAGCGGCACGATCAAACTCTCGAGCCCTCGGCGGACGCTCAGCATCACGGGGACCGTGACCGGGCGGAGCATCCGCTTCGGCGAGGTCGGCGGCGTCGCCTACTCGGGTGCCCTCAGCGGTGACTCGATGTCCGGGACCTATCGCATCCCCCGGTTGGGCGGCGGCTCCTGGAGCGCGACCAAGATCTCCTAGTGAGCGGTGTTACGCTTAACTGCGTAACGCATCTTTGCGTAGTTATTATTACGCTATGAGGTATAATCCGGGCCATGTCGCCAGACCTGCCGCCCAACCCGTTCCGGTTCGGCGCACTCGCACTCGATGAGGCGTTCGCCGACCGGGAGCAGGAGCTCGCCGAGCTGAAGGCCGACGCGCTCGCCGGCCAGGACGTCGTCCTGTTCGCGCCGCGGCGATTTGGGAAGTCCTCGCTCATCTGGCGGACCGCGCAACAGCTCGTCAAGAGCCGGGCGCTCGTCGCCCACGTTGACCTGATGACGACGCCGACGCTCGGGCGGTTCGCCGACAAGCTGGCGCAGACGATCCACGAGGACGTTGCCTCTCCCCTGTTCCGCGCCAAGGAGCGGCTGCGAATCTTTCAGGGGCTGCGGGTCGCGCCGACGGTGACGGTCGACGCCGACAGCGGCGACTTCAGCTTCAGCTTCAGCCCGCATGCCGCCTCCGGAGACATCGTCGCCACGATGGAGCGACTGCTCGAACTCCCAGGGGAGCTCGCCGGCGAGCGCAACCGCCGCGTCGTGCTCGTCCTTGACGAGTTTCAGGAGGTCGTCGAGATCGATCCGGCCCTCCCTCGGCTGATGCGCTCGGTGTTCCAGCGCCAGCCCGAGGTCTCGCACATCTACCTCGGCAGCCGCCGCCACACGATGGAGCGGATCTTCAACGATGAGAACGAGCCGTTCTGGCGCAGTGCAAAGCGGATGGGACTCGGGGTCATCGAGGCCGAGAAGTTCCGGCCGTTCATCACCGCAGGGTTCGAGCGGACCGGCAAGGCGATCGACCCCGAGGCCGTCGAGGTCATCCTCAACACCACCCGCGGACACCCCTACGGCACCCAGGAGCTGTGCTACTTCGCCTGGCAGCGCGTCCAAGCCAGCGACACGGCGACCGAAGCGGACATCCTCGGCGCGGTCTCGGATGTGCTGCGTTCCGAGGACTCCCACTTCAGCGTCGTCTGGGACTCGCTCAGCTCTCAGCAGCGGGCCCTGCTCCAGTCGCTGGCGATCGAAGAGGGACGGCCACTGACCAGCGAGTACCGGCGCCGGCACGGCCTCCCCCCGACCTCGAGCGTTCAGCGCGCGCTTCAGGTGCTCGAGCGCAGCGAACTCGTCACGCGCGACGGCGGCCGGGCATGGATCAGCGAGCCGTTCCTCGCGGAGTGGCTCCGCGCGAAGTCGATGTAGCCGGCGCCGTCATTCATCGAGAGGCGCATGCACAGCGCGTGCGTCGGGGTCCTTACGCAGAACTGCGTTACGCAACCTTGCGTAACGAACGGCGTTCGCTCGTCCTTTGGGACGACCTGACGCCTGCGGAACATCCGCACACGCGACAGGTACAGATCCTCCACAGAACCGGGGCAGATTCCTCATCAGATCTCGGTCAAAAGTGGAGATAGTTACCGTAAGCGCGGGGCTCTGGGCCCCCGGGGGACCCGGCCGCCTCGTCACCGCGCGGAGACCACCATGTCGAAGTGGGTCATCCCATCGCAGGAGGCGTCACGCCGCCGGTCACGGGCCGTCCGGATAGCCGCGCCGGTCGGGCTCATCGCCACCGCTGCGCGGGCCGTGTTGCGCGCGCGGTCACAGCGTGATCAGGCGCTCGACGATCTCGGCGCGGCACGCAGTCTGTTGCGCCGCGAGGCGTGGCTCGAGCATGAGCTGCGTGAGGTCGCGGCTGCCGCGGCATCCGGCGAGGTCAGCGAGCACGACCTGGCCCAGATGGCGGCGAGTCGCCTGAGGGACCTGCTCAACACGACAACCGCCGGCGTCCGGCGCGCCGACCCGGAGGGGCTCACGCTCATTGGCTACGCCGGCCCGCCGTCCTCGCCAGTCCGGCTGACGTGGGATGAGCGCACGTCGGCGGCACAGGCGGTGCGCACAGGCAAGCTCGCGCGGATGGAACAGTACGGGCCGCCGACCGAAGCCGCCGCCGCATTCGTCGCCGCCCACGGGCTGACCTGCGGGATCAGCGCCCCGGTCCAGATCGACGGACGGACGTGGGGATCGATCACGGTGACCACGGGCCGAATCGCCGGCTTCAGCACCGAGGAGGAGCAGCTACTCGATCGCTTCGCGCAGCTCGTGGCCGCCCCACTCGCCACGGCCCACGCACACGAGCAGGTCACGTTCCGGGCCCGGCTCGAGGAGGCGCTGCGCGAGGTGGCAAGCGCGAGTGCCTCCGGGGAGATGGACGAAAGCGCGCTGGGTGAGCTGGCGACGGGACAGGTGGCCGACCTGCTGGGGGCTCCCCGCTCCGGTCTCGTGCGCGTCAGCGGAGATCAGCTCGTCGTGCTCGCCGTGGTCGGACGCGCGGCGAGTCGATCAGAGTCTGAGGTCGATGAGCGTTCGGCCGTAGCCCAGGCGATTCGGACCGCAGCACCCGCCGTCGTCTCGGACTACTCGGCCAGGGGAGGCCCGTACGACGAACTCTGCGGATCGCTCGGCTGCAGCTGCGCCGTCGCCGTCCCGGTGTTCCTCGGCAACGAGATCTGGGGCGGGTTCAGCGCCCTGCTCCCGGCGACGGCCGCGCCGTCGGACGCGGTCGCCCTGCTGGAGCGGTTCGCCGCGATCATCTCCGCCGCGCTCGCCAATGCCGACGCCCAGGCGCGGCTGCGGTTCCGAGCCCGCTTCGAGGAGGCGCTCCGCGAGGTCGCGGCGGCGAGCGTCTCCGCCGACGTCGACGAACGCACGCTCGCGACGCTCGTCGCCGAACGGGCTCTCGACCTGCTCGGCGCCCAGATCACTGGCGTCGCACGATTTGGGCCGGACGGAACGGTCCTGCTCGGGAGCGCAGGCGCCCCCGTTCCCGCCGGGTTTGAACCGTCGCATCCGAAGTCCTCGCTCGGGCGCGTTGCCGAGCATGGAACGACCATCATCATCGATGACTACCGGGCGCTCGGAGGTCCCGCCGCCGCGTTCGCGGACGCGATCGGGATCCGCGGCGCCGCCGCGGTCCCCGTGTTCGTGGCCGGCACGCTCTGGGGTGCGATCGGTGCGGTGTCGCCGTTGAACGGGTTCGACGAGCGACGCTCCGGGATTGCTCGAGCGTTTCGCCCAGCTCATCTCCGCTGCGCTCGCCAACGCGCAGGCGCAGACCCGGCTGCGCGACGAGGCCCGGCTCGAGCGCATGCTCCAGCGGATCACGGCCGCGAGTGCCACGGGACGCCTGACCGATCACTCGCTCGGGCAGCTCGTCGCCGACGGCATCGCGGAGCTGCTCGATGCCCCCTTCACCGCGGTCGTTCGGCGCGACGGCGAATGGCTGACGACGCTCGGCCGGCGGGGTCGCGGCGTGCCGGAGGGCTCTCGCGTCGATGCTCTCTCGCTGGCGGCGCGGGTGATCCAGTCAGGCAGCGTCGTGCGGCTGGACAGCTACGCCGATCTGGGGGGCGACCTCGTACACCGGATCCTCGACGGCCAGCCGGTCGGCGCGGCGATCGGCGTGCCGGTGCACAGCCACGGTCGGCTCTGGGGGTGCCTGATCGCAGGCAGCGACCCGAGCGCACCGTTTGACTCGATGAGCGAGCACTGGCTCGTCCGTTTCGCGCAGCTCATCTCCGCGACGCTCGCCAACACCGAGGCCCAGGCGCTGCTACGAGAACAGGCCGCCGTGATGGCATCGGTGCACGACGGGCTCGTCGTGCTCGACGGCACGGGCGCGATCACCGCGGTCAACGAACCGCTGTGCACGATGACCGGCTTCGCGGCCACCGAGCTCGTCGGGCAGCGGGCGCCCTATCCCTTCTCGGCCGAGGAACGTGGCGACGAACTCGCGGACACCCACGGCGCGAACGCCGTCGAGCGCGTGCTGCGTCGCCGGGACGGAAGCCTCGTCCGCGTCGCCGCGTCGGTGTCGCCGTTCGCCCACGGCGACGGCAGCTCCGCCGGCCGCGCCGCGATCTTCAAAGATGTCTCGGAGTCGGTCACGCAGGCCCGCCTCGAGCGCGCGATGCGGACCGTCGCCACCGCGAGCGCGGACGGCCACCTGGACGAGCGCGGCCTCGCCACCCTCGCCGCGGAGCAAACCGCCGAGCTCCTCGATGCCCAGCTCGCCGCGGTCGTGCGGTTCGACGGCAGCGAGCACCCCACCGTCCTCGGCCACGCCGGAGACTTTGCGTTCCCGAAGGCGCTCGACCGGCACGATCGCAGCACGGTGTCCTGGAAGGTCGCGCGGACCGGCCGCCCCGCCCGGATCAACGACTACAGCACGGTCGACGGCGCGTACGGATCGCTGGCGACCGAGCACGAGATCGTCGGCGCGGTCGGCGTGCCGGTTCGGCTCGACGGTCGGCTGTGGGGCTGCGTCGGGGCGATGACCCATCACGTCGGCGGCTTTCCGCCCGAGACGGAGTCGCTGCTCGAGCGCTTCTCCGAGCTGCTCTCGGTCGCGCTCGCCAACGTCCGCTCCGTGCGCCGGCTCCAGCAGGAGGCCCGGATCGAGCATGCGCTGCGGGAGGTCGCCTCCGCCTCAGCGAGCGGCCACTACGACGCCGGCGGGATGTTCACGCTCGTCGCCGCCCGGGTCGCCGAGGTGCTCGACGCGCCGGTCGGCGTCGTCGTCCGGATCGACGGCGCGAGCGGCACGGTCGTGGGGCGCCACGGCGCTGAGCGCCTCAGCTCCCAACTACCGCTCCAGGACAGCATCGCCGCCACGCGCGCCCTCGCCACCGGGCGCTCGGTGCGGATCGAGGACTACGCCGAGCAGCGCCAGACGCCCGGCATGGCCGCCATCATCGCGGCGACGGGATGCAGGACGGCGGTCGTCGTCCCGGTCCGGCTTCGCGAGCAGACGTGGGGCTACGTTGTGGTCGCCAAGGAACGCCCGTACAGCTTCAGCCCGGACGCCGAGTCGCTACTCGAGCGCTTCGCGGCGCTCGTCTCGCTCGCGCTCTCGCAGGCGACGACGCTCGCCGAACTCCAGCGTCAGGCGACGACCGACGACCTCACGGGGCTGCTCAACCATCGGGCGTTCCAGGAGCGCCTCCAGGAGGAGTTCGCGCGGGCCACGCGCCACGGACGGCCGCTCTCGCTCGTGATGTTCGATCTCGACGGGTTCAAGCTCATCAACGATCTCCACGGTCACGAGGCCGGGAACCGCGTGCTCCAGGTCGTCGGTCAGAGCCTGCAGCAGCACGGGCGCCGGGGGGACGTGGCCGCCCGGATCGGCGGCGATGAGTTCGCGGTGATCGCGCCGGAGGCCGATGCCGCCGAAGCGCTCCACCTCGCAAGCCGCCTGCGGACCGTCGCCACGGATGCCATGCGCGAGCTCCGGCTCCCGCTGACGCTGTCCGCCGGCGTGACCGACATCCGCGACGCCGCCACTGTCCACGACCTCTTCCATCTCGCGGACAGTGCGCTCTACTACGCCAAGCATCACGGCCGCGACCAGGTCGTGCGCGACAGCGACGACGAGCGGCATCTTGAAATGAGCGAGCAGCGCTCCGCGCGCCGGCACGCGTTCAGCGGGCTGACCGCCCTCGTCCGCGCCGTGGACGCCCGGGATCCGTCCACGCAGCGTCACTCCGAGCGGGTCGCGGAGATCTCGGTTCAGCTCGTCGTGCGGCTCGGCTGGAGCGCCCAGCGCTGTGCCCGCCTACGGGAGGCGGCGCTGCTCCACGACGTCGGCAAGATCGGCGTACCGGACGCGATTCTCAGCAAGACCAGCCCGCTGACGGCTGCAGAGTACGCGGTGCTCAAGGGTCACACCGCGCTCGGCGCTCAGATCACGACCGGCATCCTCGACGACGAGCAGGTGTCCTGGATCCGCTCTCACCACGAGCGGCCCGACGGCGGCGGCTATCCCGACGGATTGAGCCATGCGGAGATTCCGGACGGCGCCCTCGTGCTCGGGATCGCCGACGCCTACGACGCGATGACCTGCGGGCGGCCCTACCAGCGGGCGCGCTCGGCTCCGGACGCGATCAAGGAAATTCGCTCCCTCGCCGGCGCACAGTTCGACGGCCACCTGCTCGGCCTGCTCGAGCAGTGGGCGATGAGCGCGGTCGGGCTGTCGGTGACGCCGTCGCGGACGGCCGAGACGTCCACGGCCTGAGCCCGCCCCCGGCCGGCCGGTCCTACCGGGGTGAGATCCCGAGGTACGGCACCGCCCAGCCGACGATCTTCTGGAACGCCGGGGCGGCGACCGAGCCGCCGTAGATTGCGCCCTGGGGGCGGTCGACCATGACGGCGACGAGCAGCTTCGGATGGGATGCGGGGACGAACCCGATGAACGACGCGGCGTAGTCGACATTGGAGTATTTGCCGTTGATGACCTCGTTCGCCGTGCCCGTCTTGCCGGCGAGGTCGTAGCCCGGGATCGCGGCGCCGGACGCCGTGCCCCCATCGGCGAACACGCCACGGAGCATCTGGCGTACCTGGGCGGCCGCCACCGGCGAGAGGATCCGGTGGCCGACGGGGAGCGGCTTCGTCTTGCTGCCGACCTGCTCGACGATGTGCGGTGCGCGAAGGATCCCCCCGTTGGCGATCGCGGCATACCCGGTCGCGATCTGGATCGGGGTCACCGACTCGCCCTGACCCATCGGGAGGTTGCCCATCGAGGAGCCCGAGTACTGCTTGGCGTGCAGGACGATGCCCTGCTGCTCGCCGGGGAGGTCGATCCCGGTCGGCGCGCCGAAGCCGAAGCGGTGCACCCACCAGTCAAACCGCGTGGCACCGAGCTTCATCCCGATCTCGTCGGCGCCGATGTTGCTCGAGACGCGGAGGATGTCCGCGACCGACAGGCTCTCGTCTCCATGGCCCTCGGCGTCGTGGATCTGACGGTCGGCGACCTGCAGTACGGACGGGACGTTGAACTGGGTCTGAGGCGTGACCACGCCGTCCTGGATCGCGCCTGCGACGGTGAACGCCTTGAACGTCGAGCCCGGCTCGTAGTTGAACCCGACCGCTCGGTCCTCGTTCGCATACGACGGGGCGGCCGCGGGGTTGTTTGCGTTGATCCGGGGCCAGTTCGCGAGCGCGAGGATCGCGCCCGTGTTCGGATCCATGGCGATCGCCGTCGCCCCCTTGGGCGAGTACTGCGCGCCGACGCCCGCGAGCACCTGCTCGACCTCATCCTGAAGCGCGGCGTCGATCGTCAGCCGGATCGTCTTTCCCGGCCGGGTCGGATGGACGTCGTCGATCGAGATCGGCTGGCCGATCGCGTCGTTGACGACGTGCCGGACCCCGTCCTGGCCGCGGAGCACACTCTCATAGCGGTACTCGAGCCCGCTCAGGCCGCGGTCGCCCCAGCCGACGCTGCCGAGCACCTGCGAGGCCGCCCACGAGCGCGGATAGATGCGCTTGATCTGCGGGATGAACGTCATCCCGTCGACGTTGAGTTTCTTGACGGCGGCCGTCCGATCGCCGGGGACGAGATGCGCGATGTAGACAAAGCCGGTGTGTGGCTTTGAGAGCAGGGTGAGGAGCTTCGTCTGCGACGTGTGCAGCAGCGGCGCGAGCTTCGCCGCAATCGTCTCCGGATCCTTGATCAGGTACGGGTCGGCGGCGATGTCGTAGGCGGTCTGGCTGATCGCGAGCTCGACCCCGTTGCGATCCGTGATCGACCCGCGGGGCGCCGGCAGCGTCACTTTCGTCACCTGCTGGGTGGCAGCGACTTCCTTGAGCTTGCCCGAGCGAACCGAGCCGAGGTACGTCGCGCGTAGCAGGGCCGTTCCGAGCAGCCCGACAAAGATCAGGAAGAGGAGCCCGATGCGACGATCGATCGTCGCCATCGATCAGCCGCCGGTCGTGCCGCTGTTGCCGGTGGCTCCGGTGTTGCCGGTGTTGCCGTGTGTTCCCGGAGGTGCCCGTATTGCCGCTCGCCGCGGTGCTGGCCGAGGCGCCGCTGTTCCCCGTCGCGCCCGTGTTGCCGGTGGCTCCCGTGTTGCCCGTGTTGCCCGTGTTGCCGCTGGCGCTCGCGCTGGACGCGGAGGACGTGCTCGATGACGAGCTGGAGCTGCTCGTGCTGGAGCTGGTGTTGCTCGCGGTACCGGTGCTCGCGATCAGCGTCGGGTCGCTCGAGGAGCCGGTCTGGACCGACCCGTTCGTGGTTGTCAGTGACAGGAAGGAGCCGGAGTCCGGCTGGTGGATGTTGCGGATGACCGCGGCGGTGTCCTTGCCGGCTCCGGAGGACAGGAAGCCAACGCCCGAGGGCGAGGGCATCACCATGCCGGCCTTCGCGGCGAGCCGCGTGATCCGCTGATCGTCGATCAGCGAGCCGACGCTCGCCCGCAGCGACTCATTGCGCGCCTGCAGCGTGGAGCTGAGCTGAATCGAGCGGCCCATGCTCGCGCCGAGCTTCAGCACCTCGACCTGCATCGCGACGATCCCGGCGAGCATCAGCCCGAGCAGCGGGATCCACACGCGGCCGCGGATGATGCGGTCGAGCAGCGGATGGTCCGGAAGGGCGCGGACAAACGCGAGCGCGCGGGTCCCGAGTGAGACGTCCGAGCCGCGGCGGGGCTTCGGGCGGGCCGTGCGCTTTGGCGCCGCTGCGGGGCGCGCGCGCGGCGGGCGCTTCGGACGGGGCTGCGTCTGGGGAACGCCTGGGACGGCGATCGTGCCGGCACTCGTCGAGGCCGCGGCGGCGAGTCGACCGTTGACCGGACCGGAGACTCGGCGCGGCCGACTCGGCGCGGCGGCGCGCTTTGCCGGACCGGTGCCGGGCGCGCGGTGGGGCTTAGGCGTCTGGGTGCGCGTGCGGGGTGGCGCGGCGGTCTTGGCCGTCATCTGGGCGCTCTGCTTCGGGGTCCCGTTGCGCGCCGCCTGCTTCCGGGCGGCCGGCGTGATCGCGGCGGGGGTCATGTAGTCGATACCTCCAGCTTCCGAGCCGCGCGCAGGTGCGCGGACTTGGACCGTGGGTTGGATTCGATCTCGCCCGGTGTCGGTGCGACCGCGCGGCGGGTCAGAAGCTCCGCCTCCGGCTCACGGCCACACACACAGATCGGTAGGTCCGGCGGACAGATGCAGCCCCGGGCGCGCTCGGCGAGGAACCGCTTCACGCGCCGGTCTTCAAGCGAGTGGAAGGAGATCGCGGCAAGCCGGCCACCGGTGCGGAGCAGCTCCCACGCCGCGGGGAGCGCTTCGTCGAGCTGGCCGAGCTCGTCGTTGACGACGATCCGCAGCGCCTGGAACGTCCGCCGCGCCGGGTGGCCACCCGCGAACTGGGCAGGGACGGGCACTGCTGACTTGATCGTCTCGACGAGCTGCTGGGTCGAGGTGAGTTCCTCGCGCCCGCGCGTGCGGGTGATGGCCCGCGCGATCTGGCGCGCGTAGCGCTCCTCCCCGTACTCGCGCAGCAGCCGCGCGAGCCGGCGCTCGTCCCATTCGTTGACAATCTCCTGGGCGGTGAGCTCCTGCTCGGGATCCATCCGCATGTCGAGCGGCGCGTCGTAGGCGTAGGAGAAGCCGCGCTCCCAGGTGTCGACCTGCATCGAGGACATGCCGAGGTCGAGGTAGACGATGTCGGCCTCGAGCTGTTCGTCGTTCAGCTGCTCGAGTCCGCCGGCGAAGTCCGCGCGGATGAAGCGTGTCTGGCAGGACACCTCGGCGGCGAGCTCAGCGAAACGTTCCTCGGCGACCGGGTCGCGATCGATCCCGATGAGCGTGCCCGTGGGGCCGATCCGCTCGGCGATCAGGCGCGCGTGGCCGCCCCCACCGAACGTGCAATCGACCGCGATCTCGCCGGGCTGCGGATCGGTCAACTCGATCAGCTCGCCGGCGAGCACCGGGATATGCGTCTGTGTCATGTCAAGCAGTGTCGCCAAGGCTCGCTGCGATGTCGGGGATCCGGGTCAGAACGTCGTCGCGGTACGTCTCGTAGGAGCTGCGGTCCCACACCTCGATGCACTCGCCCGAGCCGGTGACGACGACGTCTTTGTCGAGGTTCGCGTAGCGCATCAGCGTGGGTGGGATCATCAGTCGGTTGGCGGAGTCGAGTTCAGCGTCGAACGAGGTGTTGAAGAAGAAGCGCTTAAGTTCGCGGGCCTTGGGCGACGACGGGTTCATCCCACTCAGCGTCTGGGTGGTGAACTCCTCGAACGTCTCGGGCGTCCAGATCGACACAGACCGGGGCGAGCCCTCCGAGACCTCCTGCGAGGCGGCGATCACGACCCCACCGGCCAACGACGCGCGGAACTTCGAAGGAACCGTGAGGCGATGTTTCGCGTCGAGCGCGTGTTCGAAGGTTCCGCGGAAGATCAAGGGTTCTCATTCGCCTGACCGAAAGTTGAACCCGGGTGGCTGGGTGGGAGGAGCCCTGCCACCCGGGTTCCGCATGCGTGGCCCACAGTATCCCACTCTCTCCCACGATGCAACCCAATTCTCATTCTTTGCCCCACTTTCCTGCTCAGGTGACCCCGGAATTGGGAAAAGCCAGACGCGGCGGGGGTTTCCGGGGGGTCGCGGCAGGTCGGCTCGGGGGTGTGCTGTTGCATGCGGGCATGCAGTCCGGCGAACTGCATGACGAGTTGCAGATTTGGGGTGGTTCCGTCCGCGCGGTGTGCTCCCCTGGGGCCGCCGGTGGGGTGTTGTGGGAGGCGGCCGGCGGGGTTGGCGAACGCCGGTGGGACGTCGTGGGACGGGTGGGTGCAGGGGGCCCGGTCGGTGGTGGGAGATCGTGGGAGGTGACCGACCGTGGGCCCGCGTCGTCGGCCGCAGTCGGGCGCGCGGGGCGAACGACGCCCGGTCCGCGGGCGGCGTGACGGGCGCTCAGCTGGTGCCGAGCGCGCTGTCGGTACCAGCCGCGGCCGGTAGCTCGAGCACGATCCGCGCGCCGCGGTGAGATGGGGCAGCGGCGATGCGGCCCCCGTGGCGCTCGGCGATATCCGCGGCGATCGCGAGCCCGCGGCCACGGGCGCCCCGTCCGGCCCGAGGCCGGCGGACGAGCTCGGCGACCGGGGCCGAGAGACCGCGACCGCTGTCGGTCACCTCGATTCGGACCGTCGCGCCGTCCCCGCGCCCGCGGACGACGATGTCCCCTCCCCCGTGCTCGATCGCATTCGCGATCAGATTGCGTATCGCCTGGGCGAGCCGCACCCGGTCGCCCCAGGTCGTGCGCGCGGCGCCCGTCCACTCGCTCTCAAGCCGACACCGACGCTCGTTCGCGTGCGCGTGCGCGCGCGAGGCCTCGACGCACTCCGACACGAGCTGTGCGACGTCGACCGGCGCCCAATGCTCAGGCGGCGGCCCGTTCCCCCCACCGGTCCGCCCGAGGTCCTCGAGTGCGAGCGCCGCGCGGCTCAGCTCAAGATCGACCCCGTGCAGGGTCGCGGATGACAGCTCGCCGGCGCGGAGCGCGAGCGTGATCCCGAGCCGGGCCGCGGTGATCGGCCCGCGGAGCTCGTGACAGGCGCGGGCAACCGATTCACGGCGCGCGGCGCCGACGTGGCGGCAGGCGAGCGACCACGCGAGCGCCGCGGCCGCGAGCGGCCATCCGGCGAGCCCGACGACCGCGACCGAGCTCACGCCGGCGTCCCGTCGACGAGCCGGTACCCGACGCCCCACACGTTGACGACGAACCGCGCCTCCTCGCAGCTCAGCTTGTTGCGCAGCCGGCACGCGTGGGAGTCCAAGCGTCCGCGTCTCACAGAGCGCCTGGAACCCCCAGACGCTGCGCAGAAGTTCTTCCCGCGTGAATACCCGCGTCGGGTCGGCGGCGAGGGCCTGGAGCAGCGCGAACTCCTTCTTGGCGAGCTTACGCGTTCGCCGCCCAGCCACGCCTGGCGGGCGATGACGTCGATCTCGAGCGGCCCGATCCGGCGTCGGCCGGAGCGCGGACGGCGGACGGTTCGCCGCAGCAGCGCCCGCAGCCGGGCGTGCAACTCGGGGTACGAAAACGGTTTGAGAGACATATCGTCGCCTCCTCGTTCGAACCCCCGCAGCCGCGCGAGTTCGCCGCTTCGGCCGGACAGGATGAGGATCGGGAGATCGGGGTCGGTGCGATCGGCGATCCGATCGGCGGCGCGGACGTCACGCACAAGCTCGAGCCCGTCGCGGTCCGGCAGCCCGAGGTCGACGATCGCGATATCGGGAAACGCCGTCTCGATCAGATTGTGCGCAACGGCGGCGCAATCGGCCTCGAGTACCGTGTAGCCGTCGGCGGCGAGGTTGTCGGCGAGAAACGTGCGGGTGGCGGTGTGATCCTCGACGAGGAGGATCGTGGCGAGGGCAGCATCCATACCCTCCAGAGGCCGCAAACGGCCGATTCCGCCCCCCTGCAGATGCAACATCGCATTCAGCCGCTGCGGGCGGGGAGGATTCCCCCATATGATGCCGACGCGGCATGCACAGACGTGGCAACTACAGCTCGGGCGAAGACTTCGTCCTCGAGTATGGCGAACTGCGGTTCACGTTCAACGAACGTGACTTCCAGGAGCGCTGCGAGCAGGCTGCCCGCAAGCTCGGATTCCTCGGTGGCGCCGTTGAGGAGGACGAGGCCGAAGACCTCATCAATCTCGTCGTCAACGGCGAGGTCACCGATCCCGCCTCCGCCCTCGGTGAGCACGTCAACGACTGCTGGCCTGAACTCGTCGGACCCTCGGAGCGCTCGCTCGTGCACTGGCTGCGACGCCTCATCTTCCGGAGCGCCTGGCTTGACCAGCGCGTCAAGGAAGGCGAGCTCGACATCACCTATGACGAGGACACGAGCTCGTTCGTCTACATTCAGCCCGACCGGGGCGGCGAGCCGATCGAGCTCGCGCCGGAGCCGAGCTGGAACCGCGTCGCGTACTTCCGTCGCTGAACGCCGGGCCGCGCCCTCACCGCCGGGCTGCGCCCTCACCGCCGGGCCGTGCCCTCACCGAGACGGTGCGCGCGCGACCCGAACGCGTCGTACCGGCTTGACGGGAGGTCCGTTAGCGCTAGCATCCCGGCCCGCGGGTCCGGGACATAGGTAACGCAGCGCGTCTTCAGTGCATGGGACGGGCGGTGCTCCGCCCGGGAGGTAGAGCGATATGCGCAGGGTGTCCGGTGTGTGCCGGTTCGTCGGTATGTGCGGCCAGGGCGGTCTCCGCGAGCGGGGAACCCCGCGCCGCGCCGCGGCATCGATCGCACTCGTTGTCCTCCTCGCCGTGGTCCTGCCGGCGAGCGCCGGGGCGAGGTCGGCGTCCAGCCGCCACGCGCCGGCGTCGCACGCGATCACGTACGACAAGTACTCGCTGATGATCGACGGCAAGCGGCAGTTCATCTGGTCCGGCGAGTTCGAGTACTGGCGCCTGCCCAGCCCGAGCCTGTGGCTCGACATCCTGGAGAAGATGAAGGCCGAGGGCTACAACACCGTCACGATCTACTTCGACTGGGCGTACCACTCGCCGAAGTCCGGGGTGTACGACTTCTCCGGGGTGCGCAATGTCGACAAGCTCCTCGATCTGGCGGCGCGGGTCGGTCTGTTCGTGATCGCCCGGCCGGGGCCGTACATCAATGCGGAGACGAGCGCCGGGGGACTGCCCGGATGGCTGACGACCCAGACCGGGAGGGCACGCACGAACGCGGCCGACTACGAGGCCGCCGCGGATGACTGGCTGTCGCACATCGACGCGATCCTGAGGCGCCACCAGCTCACCAACGGGACCGGGACGGTGATCCTGTACCAGATCGAGAACGAGTTGGCGAGCACCGGCAGCGCCGAGTTCGACTACATGCAGCACCTCTACAACAAGGTGCGCGCTGACGGGATCACAGTTCCGATCTTCCACAACGACAAGGGCCGCAACGGCATCTGGGTGCCGGCCGGCGCGAATGTGCCGGGCACGGTCACCGGCCCCAACGACCTCTACGCGTTCGACGGTTACCCCGGCGGCACGTGTCACACCGATGCGACGCCGGGCTCACCGTCGGCCGCGCCCGATTGGGGCATCTGGGGATCCGGCGGCGCAACGGGTGGGGCGAGCGCATCGCCGAACACGCCAGGGTTCGTCGCCGAGTTCGGCGGCGGCTGGTTCGACTACTGGGGCAGCCAGGGCACCTATAACTGCACGGCGCTGCGCGAGGGGCCGGGATACGAGCGAGTGTTCTACGGGACGAACATCGCCAATCGCCTGACGCTGGAGAACTTCTACATGACCTTCGGGGGAACCTCATGGGGGTGGCTGCCGGCCCCGGTCGTTTACACGTCCTACGACTACGGGGCAGCGATCAACGAGGCGCGCCAGCTCCGACCGAAGGCTTCGACGATGAAGGAGCTCGGCCTCTTCCTGCAAAGCGTCGCTCCCGTGATCACGAAGGTGGACAAGGGTGCGCCGGTGACGCCATCGTCACCGGCGATCAAGGTCGATGACGATGTCAATCCCGACACGGGCACGCACTTCTATTTCGCCGTGCACAACCCGTCGTCGGCGACGACGAACGACAGCTTCACGTTCCCGATCAGCACATCGGACGGCAACTACACGGTGCCGCAACAGGGGACGCTCGCACTCAACGGGCAGGATGCGAAGACGCTCGTGGCCAACTACACCATGGACGGGCAGCACCTCGTCTACTCGACATCGGAGCTGATGACGCACTTCCGGCAAGGTGCGCGGGACGTCGCGCTGCTCTACGGACGTGACGGCGAGCAGGGTGAGACCGTCCTGCGTTACTCCACGCAGCCGACGGTGAAGGTCGTGTCCGGCAACGTGACGAGCAGATTTGACTCCGCGACGGGAGACCTCCGGCTCGACTACGTCCACAACGGGCTGAGCGCAGTCGACATCAGCGGCGGCGGTCGGGCGCCGCTCACGCTGTTGCTCGCCGACGGCGCGACCGCCGACTCGTTCTGGCGCCAGGACACCGCCGCCGGTCCGGTGCTCGAGCAGGGCCCAGAGCTCGTCCGCGGGGCGAGGGTGACCGGGAAGCGGCTGCTCCTCACCGGCGACACAAGCGCCGCAACCACCATCAAGGTCTGGGCTCCGCCGCAGATCCGCGAGATCTCGTGGGACCATCGCCGATCGGTTCATCGGACCGAGGGGAATCGTGAGCCCACGACGGTCCAGCTCAAGGCGCCCGCGCCGATCACCCTGCCTGATCTCACGAAGGCCCGGTGGAAGTACGCACCGGAGTCCTTTGAGTCGCAGCCGACGTTTGACGACTCCGGCTGGCAGGCCGCGGACAAGACGACGACGAACAGCACGACGAAACCCCCTGCCGGGCAGCCCGTGCTGACCGCGGACGACTACGGCTTCCATCAGGGTGACGTCTGGTATCGCGCGTCGTACTCGGGCGGAGCGACAGCGACGACGCTCTCGATGAACTACGGCGGCGGCGGGGGCGGCATGCTCCAGGCGTGGCTGGACGGCGTCTACCTCGGGCAGAACGTCCTGGCCACGAACGCGGCGTCACCTCCGACGACCGGCACCGCCACGTTCGCGATCCCGGCCGGGCTGCGGACCGACGGACCGCACACCCTGGCAGTCATGGTCCGCAACGACGGACACAACGAGGATGGAGCCGTCAACGACGCGCAGAAGGAAGGGCGCGGTCTGATCTCGGTCACGTTCACCGACCCGAATAGGGCGCCGGTCAGCCCGCAGATCAGCTGGCGGATCCAGGGCAACCTCGGCGGCGAGGACATCGCCGATCCGCTCCGCGGTGTCGAGAACAACGGCGGTCTCTACGGTGAGCGCCACGGCTGGTACCTGCCGGGCTATCCCGACGGCGACTGGATGACGACGACCGTGCCGGCGCCGTCGGCGCTGTCGGGCACCGCCTGGTACCGCACGACGTTCGACCTGCACCTCCCACGGGTGGACGACGCGTCGATCGGCGTCACGATCGGCGATCCATCGACGCCGCAGTCACGGGGCGACTATCGAGCGCTCATCTTCGTCAACGGGTGGAACATGGGCCAGTACGTCGCCAACGTCGGTCCGCAGCACACGTTCGTCGTTCCGAACGGCGTCCTCGATCCGAGCGGACGCAACACGCTCGCCATCGCCGTGACGAGCGCCGGCGGCGCGGGCAACGGGCTTGAGAAGGTTGCGCTCACGGATCTCGGGACGGTCCGCGGCGGAGTTCCGGTTCACCTCGACCGCGCCCCGAGTTGGAATGCAGCCGTTTGGGGTCGTCCGACGTCTCCGGGCGAGGTGGCGATGGAGGGGTTCACGGGCGACGCGGCCAGTCCCGCCCGGGGCGGCGACACGTTCACCGTGAGCGGCACGGTCGCGAATCTCAGCGGGCCGACGGCGCACAACGTGAGCGCGACGCTCGATCTCCCCGCCGGATGGACGGCGACCCCGTCGAGCCCCGCGACGATCGGCACGCTGGCGCCGGGCGCATCGCAGGCGGTCAGTTGGAAGGTGACGATTCCCGACGACGCGCCGCAGGGCAATTACGCCGTCGCGACGCGGGTCAGCTACCAGCAGGGAGCGACGACCGGATCGACCGGGGCCTCGTACCAGCTATCGGTCATCCCGAAGGGGCTCGTCTACATCAGCGACCTGCCCTTCGTGTCAGCGGCCAACGGCTACGGCCCGGTCGAGCGCGACATGAACGTCGGTGGCCCGAATGCGAACGACGGTAGCCCGCTCACGATCCACGGGGTCACGTACGCCACGGGCCTCGGCACGAACGCGGTGAGCAGCGTCGTCATCGCGGTGCCCGCTGGATGCACGACGTTCTCAAGCGACGTCGGCGTCGACGACTCGGCCGGCGGGAAAGGCAGCGTCACATTCAGCGTGCTCGCCGACGGCGCTCAGGTCGCGACCACCGGCGTGATGCGCGGCGGACAGGCCGCACAGCACCTGACCGCCAACGTCACCGGAGTCTCCCAACTGACGCTCAATGTCGGCGACGCCGGCGATGGGAACGGGCACGACAACGGCGATTGGGCCGGCGCGGAGCTCATGTGCGCCGGGTAGTTCCGTCGAATCGAGACACTAGCCGCCGACGGCGTCGCGGACAGCGCTCAGCTCGGAGTCGAGCGTGGTGAGCTGCGCCGAGATCGCTCCCTCGGGCGTGTCCGGCGAGAACATGAGTGTGAACACCAGCTCGCTGCCGCCGGCGTTTGGCAGCACCCGTGCGAACAGTCCACGAGCTGTGGTCGGCGGCGGACACGACATCGACCGAATGTGAGCTCGGTTCGGCGAGTACGACGATGTTGAACTCACCGCCGTCCGCAGTGACGCGCCAGCTGTCCCCGTCAGGACGGATCCGCGGAGCGAACTGCGGAGCCCAGGTCGGAAGGTTGCGGGCATCGGCGAGATATGCGTGGACGGCCCGCGGCGCGGCGTCGATCGCGATCGAGCGGGTCTCGGCTCGGCTAATCAGTATGCATGCGCTTATTATCAATATTTGCGTATCATCTGTCAAATGTCCGAGCGTGAGGATCTCGGCGCGCAGCTCGCGCGCGCAACGCGGCGAATGGTCGAGCTCGAGCAACCGCTGCTCGACAGGCACGGGGTGACGATGTGGGAGTACGTCGCCCTGCTGCGGCTGCGCGTCGCGCCCGCGCAGACCC
This sequence comes from uncultured Solirubrobacterales bacterium, assembly GCA_963850335.1. Lineage (GTDB taxonomy): Bacteria > Actinomycetota > Thermoleophilia > Solirubrobacterales > Solirubrobacteraceae > Palsa-465. The sequence goes on from CAWKKY010000018.1 coordinate 22,013, forward strand.
AACTCGAGCTCGCCCAGGCGATCCGTTACGACAAGACGCGCTTGATCACCCTGCTCGACGGCCTCCAGCAGCGCGGGCTGATCACGCGCGAGCCGGCGCCGGAGGATCGCCGCGCCCGGATCGTGAAGCTGAGCCGCAAGGGTCGCGCCCACGTCGACGCCGTTCAGCGCGACATTCACCGCATGGAGGACGAGTTGCTCACCCCTGCGCAGCGCCGGGCGCTCCGCGGGCTGCTCGATCGGCTCTGAGCCGGTCCGACTACCCGCCGGAACCGGCGATCGAGTTCATGTTCTGGTTCGCCGGCGCCGGATTATCGAGGAGTAGCTTCGGGACGGTGACCATCGTGTACCCCTTCGCCCGGAGCTCCTTGATGATGGTCGGCAGTGCCGCGAGTGTCTCCGCGCGGTTGCCGCCGGCGTCGTGCATGAGGATGATCGCGCCCGGACGGGCCCCGGACACGACCGTGTGGATGATCGAATCGACGCCCGGCAACTGGTAGTCGTTCGTGTCGACGGTCCATAGCACCATCAGCATGTGCATCTGCTTGAGGATGCTGAGGGTCGTCTGATCCCAGAGGCCGTACGGCGGGCGGAACAGACGAGGATATGGCACGCCATAGCGGCTTGTCGCCGCGATCTGCTCGTTGAGCTGAGTCTGCTGATCGGCGGCCGTTAGGTGCGACATCGCGTAGTGGTTGAAGGTGTGATCGCCGATTGGGAACCCGGCCTGGGCGATCTAGCGGTCGTGCCAACGTGGAAGTCCGACTCGGCGATCCCGACCTCGAAGAAAGTCGCCGGGACGTGGTACTGCTTGAGCAAGGAGACGAACTGGGGCGTGTACGGGCCCGGGACCGTCGTCGAAGGTGAGTGCTAACTCACTGTGTTGCGCGCCGGCAACCACGACATACGGCGTGTAGGCGAGCGTCTTTGTGACCGCGGCGTTCTCGGCTGCCTTCTCACTCGCCGCAAACGAGCCCGCTCCAGTCCCCGCGAGTGTCCCGATCCGGGTGAAGTAGCCGGTGCTCACGTGCGCACTCGCGTGCGCGACCGGCGGCGTTGAGCTCCCGCCGGAGCCGACGGCGATACCGATCACGAGCACGAGCACGGCGAACACGACGAGCGCGACAAGGCGCCGGCGGCGGTGATGGGGCTGGACGCGACGTTTGGCGGAGCGGCGCTGCGTCGGTCGGGAGCCCGGCGCGCCAGGCTGCCTACGCAGTGTCGAGATGCTGTCGTCCATACAAGTTCCTTGGGCGCATGATGCCGCTTCGGTCGGTCATTTGTAGTTCGTGACTCAGGTCACAACCACCTCCCTGAGTACGTCCACCCCGGTCCGGGCCCCGTACGACTACCCTCCCGGGGCCATGAATGCGCCGGTTTGGGTGGTCATTCCAACCTATAACGAGGCGGCCAACGTGGAGCGGATCGTGCGCGCAACTGCGAACGAACTGCAGCGCGTGGCCGGCACCGAGTTCCGAATTCTAGTCGTTGACGACGGCTCGCCCGACGGAACGGGCGAGATCGCTGACCGATTGGCGGAGGAGCTCGACACCGTCGAGGTCCTTCACCGCCAGGCGAAGGACGGCCTCGGGCAGGCCTATCTCGCCGGCTTTGACCGGGCGCTCAAGGGGGGCGCCGGCTTCATCATGGAGATGGACGCCGACTTCTCGCACGACCCTCGCTATCTCGGGGACATGCTCGCGGCGGCGCAGGAAGCGGACTTGGTTCTCGGGTCCCGATACGTCGAAGGCGGCGGGGTCCAGGACTGGGGCCTGCTGCGTCGCCTCGTCAGCCGCGGCGGCGGCGTCTATGCGCGGCTCATCCTGCGCGTCAACGTCCATGACCTCACGGGTGGCTTCAAGTGCATCCGGCGCGAGGTGCTCGAGGCGATCGACCTCGAGAGCGTCCGCGCCGAGGGCTACGTTTTTCAGATCGAGGTCACGTACCGCGCACTTTTGGCCGGATTCACGGTCAGAGAGGTCCCGATCGTGTTTCGGGACCGGACCGAGGGAACGAGCAAGATGTCGCCTCGCATTGCGTTCGAGGCGATGCTGGTCGTGCCCCGTCTGCGCCGGAGCGCGCGCGTGGCGATCGAGCACGCTCGGCGGTCGCGTCCGGCCGCCGATGCCGCCGTCTGACGCGTCCTAACACAATCCCAATGTTGGCCAAACCGCAAGCGATTGCCCAGCGGGCATCCTCAAGTCGATGAGCGTCCGCAGTCCGCTAGGCGCTACGCCTCAGACCGGCGCTTACGACCTCACCACTCGCGGCGCCCCGACAACTCCCGCCCTTCGGCGGGGGACGTCGACACGCATCCGCCTCGGGCAGGCCGGGCTCGTCGGCGTGCTCGTGACCGGACTGCTCGTGGCGATCGCCGCCGCGCACACCGACAGCCTCCTCCCCGAGTCGGTCCGTCCGGTTCCCAGGTGGCTTGCCGGCCCGTTCGGCGGGGCCAGCCTCAACCTGCATGTCGGGTGGCTGATCGGGGTCATGACGCTGATGTTCGCCTCCTACGCCCTCGCCGTGCGCGCGGCCGACGGGATGTCAGCCCGCGCCGTGCTGATGACGATCGCCGGCTTCCACGCGCTGATGCTGCTCGCGCCGCCGCTGCTCTCGACCGACGTCTTCAGCTATCAGGCGTACGCAAAGATGTGGTCGATCTACGGCGCGAACCCGTTCACCCACGGGCCGCACGTGATGGCCCTTGACCCGCTGTACCCGTTCATCGGCGCCAAGTGGATCAATACCCCGAGTGCGTACGGCCCGGTGTTCACCGCCTTCAGCTACGTGCTCGCGCCCCTCTCGATCGCAGCGAGCGCGCTCGCGTACAAGGCGATCGCCGCAATCGCAAGCCTCGCCACGGTTGCCCTCGTCTGGAACGCCGCTCGGCTGCGCGGGGTCAACCCGGTCAAAGCCGCAGCGCTCGTCGGACTCAACCCGCTGATCGTCGTCTACGGCGTCGGCGGCGGGCACAACGACTTGCTGATGCTCGCGCTGCTCATGGGAGGCGTGGTCGCAGTGCTCCAGCATCGGGATCGCGCGGGCGGGGCGCTGATCGTCATCGGCGCCGGGATCAAGCTCACCGCGGGGTTGTTCCTGCCGTTCGCGATCGCCTCCGGCGGGCGCCTCGGCGCGACCCGTCGACGCCGGGACATCGTGATCGGGGCCACCGGCGCGACGCTGGCGATCGCGATCCTCGCGTCCGCGCTGTTCGGCAGTGGGCCGCTCCACCTCCTGGGAACCCTCCAGAAGACCCAGAGCGAGGGCGACTGGCACTCCATCCCTGGATTCATCTCCACGCGCCTGGGCCTCGGCACCGTCGGTCATGCCGCCGGGCTTGTGCTCGGTGCCGGTTTCGTCGTCGCCTATCTGTGGCTGATGCGCAAGGTCTGGCGGGGCGAAATGGACTGGATCGACGGCGCCGGCTGGGTCGGCGTCGCCCTGATCATCACCGCGAGCTCGATGCTGCCGTGGTACGTCGCGTGGATGATGCCGTTCGTCGCGCTCGGAACCGACCGCCGGTTGTGGCGAACCGCGCTCTGGGTCACGGCGGTTGTGCAGGGGATTCAGTTGCTTGGCTATATCCCGCACAGCTCCGGCCTCGGCCTCTAGCCGCCCCGTTTCCCCGTACCATGTCCACATGAGCGCTCCGCTGACCACCCAGGGAGCGCCCCGCAGTCTCACCCTTCTCAGCGTCGTCGCGCCGGTTTACAACGAAGAGGCGACGATCCAGGAGTTCTACGCGCGGGTCTGCTCTGCGCTCGAGGGCGTCAACTTCGAGCTCGTGCTCGTCGACGACGGCTCGAACGACGGCTCGCCGGCCTCGCTTGACCAGCTCGCGACGAACGATCCACGCGTCCGCGTGGTCTACCTGTCACGCAACTTCGGTCACCAGACGGCGCTCACCGCCGGGCTGGATCACGCCCGCGGCGATGCCGTCGTGATGCTCGACGCCGACCTCCAGGATCCGCCCGAGCTCATCGCCCGGATGCTCGATCACTGGCGCGCCGGCTGCGACGTCATCTACGCGGTCCGCGAACAACGTGAGGGCGAATCGCGGTTCAAGCTGAGCACCGCGCGATGGTTCTACAAGCTCTTCGACAAGCTCGCCCAGGTCGAGCTCCAGCACAACTCCGGCGACTTCCGCCTGCTCGACCGGCGTGCGCTCGACGCCCTGTTGGCGATGCGGGAGCGCAACCGCTTCCTGCGCGGCATGACCGTTTGGGTCGGCTACACCCAAGCCGCGGTCCCCTACAAGCGGGACCCGCGCTACGCCGGCGAGACGAAGTACACACTCTCGAAGATGCTCCGCTTCTCGCTCGACGCGATCTCGTCGTTCTCACACCGGCCGCTCCAGCTCGCGACGCTGCTCGGATTCGTCATCTCGACGCTCGCGTTCATCGCGATCCCGGTCGTCATCGTGCTGCGCATCACCGGCTCCTATCTGCCGGGCTTCGGCTCGATCACGATCGCCATCCTGCTGCTCGGCGGGATCCAGCTGATCGCGATCGGGATCATCGGCGAGTACGTCGGGCGGATCTACGACGAGGTCAAGGGTAGACCGCTCTACCTCGTCCGGGGGCGGCAGAACATCGCACCCTCAGAGGCGCACGACGAGGTCATCCCCACGGTCTCCGCGCACTCGCCTGAGGAAGCCCCGCACTAGCTCTGCGGCACCGCCGCGGATCGCTGGTAGCAGAACTGCTACCTTCGGAGGATGACGACGATCCCGCAAAAGGAATTGCGCAACAACGTCGCCGATGTGCTCCGGCGCGCTGAGGCGGGTGAAGAGTTCACGATCACGGTCGCCGGTCGGCCCGTGGCGCAGTTGGGTCCTGCGGTCAAGCGACGCTGGGTCACCGGGCCACCGCTCCGGGCGGTGTTCGAAACTCCCGCTCCGAGGACACTGCGCGAGGACCTTGCGCGGTTCCCCGGTGCTCTCAACGATCCGTTCGCGTGAGCCGGGTCGTCATTGATACCTCAGTATTGATCGGCGCCGACGCCGACAACCTCCATGGACTGGAGGCTGCGATCAGCGTGGCGTCTCTTGCAGAGCTCCACTTCGGCACGCTGATCGCGTCCGATCCCGACGAACGTGCACGCAGGGCCCAGAGACTCGGGGTCGTGGAAGCGACCTTCGATCCGCTTCCCGTCGATGCCGCCGTCGCCCGGGAGTGGGGACGGCTTGCTGCCGCGGTGTCCGAGCGCGGCGGACAGCCCCGGCGCCGAGCGATCGATCTCGCGATCGCCGCCACAGCCAACGTTCACGGCGTCGCGTTATTGACCGCGGACGTCGCCGACCTGGCGATCATCAACGATCTCGTGACTGTCCAGCCGGTCAACTGATCGACGCTGGGTCGGTTCAGCGCTTCGCGGTGATCCGGACGCTGTGGGCGCGCTGGCCGGAAAGGGTCACCGTCGCCCAGGCGCCGAGCGAGCCCTTCTTGGCGAACGTCTCCCGCCCCAGGCTCGACAGCGTGACGGTCACCGAGCGGGTCGCGTTGGCGGGGATCGAGATCCGCCCGCTCGCGAGGGTGACGGTGACGTAGACCCGCCGATGCTTGCGGATGACGGCGACGCGGCGCTGGATGAGCAGTGAGCCCGTGCAGCGCTGAGATCCGACGCACCGCAGGCGGAACGTCGCCGTGTGGCCGTGGACCGAGAGCACGCTCGGGAACGCGAGCTTGGCGAGCTGCACCGGCTTGGGCGTGGGTTTCGGTGGCGGGGTTGATGTCGTCGACGTCGTTGTCGAGCTGGACGTCGTTGTGGAGCCGAAGGTCGTTGTGGAGCTCGACGTCGTTGTGGACGTTGACGTCGACGTGAACGGTTGCCAGCCGACCGAAGCCTGCGCGGACCCGGATCGGTGGTAGTACTCGACCGTGATCTGGTGCGCCCCGGCGCTCAACTGCGTGGTGGCCTGGTACGTCGTCGCCGGCTCATCGATGAACTCGTCGATCACCGGCGAGCCATCCACAAGCACACGGATGCCATCGGTAGCGGTCGCGGTGAACTGGTACTCGCCTGCGGAGAAGTCGAAGGAGCCGCTGTAGCGAACGGAGAAGTTGTCCGGATTGATCGAGGGATCGGGTCCTGACGCCCCCCATCCACCGACGTTCTGATCGCAGCGCTCGAGCGTCGGCTGGCCTGAGAGCTGCGTGTTGTTGAAGTACTGAGCGTCGTACGACCCTGCTGGGCATGACCCGACCGCCGGGGGCGTGTACGTGATCCGATGGACCTGGCCGTCGTCGATGTCGACGTAGAAGAGATCGCCGCCCGGGCCGGTCTGGAGATCGACTGGGTGACCGGCAGAGGTGACGAACGTCGCGACGTTCGTCGGGTCAGGCAGCCCGTCGGCGCCCCGCGGCATGACCCAAATGCAGTTGCGTGAGTGGTCGGTGAAGAACAACGAGCCGTGATAGGCGTACGGGTAATTCCCCTGGGCGGAGTCATAGAACGACACGCCCGAGATGGATGAGCTCGAGGTCTTGCACCCATCCCCCGGGACGACGCTCACCTTGTGCTGATAGACGTAGTACGGCGCGACGGTCTGGTCCTGCGTCAACGAACTACAGAGATTCGCGTCGGCGAAGTTGAACGTGGTTTCGACGTCAGGCCCCTCGTAACAGGGCCACCCGTAGTTGGCGGCTACCCCGACGTTCGTGTCGCGGTCGATCTCTTCCCACGTGATCAGTCCGACGTCCCCGATCCACAGCTCGTTCGTCCCGGGGCGGAACGTGAAGCGGAACGGATTCCGAAGCCCGTAGGCCACGATCCGCTGCTTGTTCGGATCCGACGAGCTGTAGTACGGGTTGCCGGGGACGCCGGCGCCGGTGGCCGGATCAACACGGATCACCGTGCCGCTCAGGACCGCCGGGCCATCGGTCCGGCGCGGGCTCTGCGCACGCAACGCCCCGCCCTCGGCCGTCGGCTTGGCGTCGGGCGTCCCCACCGGCTCGGGCGGATCACCGCAGGGGTTGGAGACCGTGTCGGTGCTGTTCGGCACATCCGTGCTGAATTGGCCCCAGTCGGCGGCCTCAAAGTTCGAGCCCTCTCCGGAGGACGCGTAGAGCATCCCGTCGGCGCCGAATTGCAGGTCGCCGATTGAGTGACTGGTGAACTGCTGGCACCACTGATCCTGGATCAGCGTCTGGGCGCCGACCATCGTCGAGTTCGTTCCCACCGTGATCCGGACCAGCTTGCCGCTCACGACGCATCCGTATTCCGCCTCGAGCAACGGGTTGTTGGGGTCGCTGGCGGGCGGACAGGCGTCGTTCCAGTACGGCGCGCCCGTGCCGTCCCAGTACGGCAGGACGGTCCCGGCCGGCGGAGCATCACGGGTGTAGAGGAGGTAGAGGTACGGCTTTGAAGGAAAGCCGGGATCGAGCGTCATGCCGAGGATCCCACGGTCCCCAAAGCTGTTGACGTCTGCGCTGAGGTCGACCACCGTCGTCGGAGTAGGGTCGGTGAGGCTGTCGTACTCCTTCACGACACCGGCCTCCTCGGCGACGAAGATCCGCCCGTCAGGCGAGAAGCGGACGGCGGTCGGCGCGTCGAGTCCGCTGAGCGCGACGGTGTCCTGGAACCCAGCGGGGAGAGCGGGCGTCGGGGGCGACGCGGCCCGCGCACTCGTGGCTCCGGCCCCACCGAAGCCGACGATCCCGCTCACGATCGCCACACCCGCGAGTACCACCGTGGCCGCGGCGAGAATCACGGTTGCCCGTGCCCGCATGCCTCGTGTCCGACGCCCCATCACCCCTGAACTCCTTCCGAAACGGTCCCTCCACCCAGCTCGTCAGGCGACTCTACTGACCTTGCACAAAAACTGGCGATTCTGTTCGAACGCGCTCATGACATGGCATCGCTGACGCTTCCTGCACGTGCGCCGAGCCCAACCCGGACGGACGATCTGGGCTCTTAGCCGCCGGCGGGATTGGGGCCGACGCCCCGGGCACGGAGGGGCCGAATCTCGGCCCCGGCGGACTCCTCGGCGGTCGGGCTGTCGGCCTGCTCGAGCGCGGCGATCCGGCTGGAGAGGCCCTTGATCGCGTCGGCGATCGGGTCGGGCAGGTGGACCCAGTCGGCGTCGGGTCCCTCGGGCCGGCGGCCCTCGATCCGGACCGGATGGCCGGGGTTGCCGACGACGGTCGAGTTCGGCGGAACGTCGTGGATGACGACGCTATTGGCACCGATCTTGGAGCCGTGGCCGACGGTGATCGGGCCGAGCAGTTTGGCGCCAGAGCCGATCGTCACGTTGTCCTGGACGGTCGGGTGACGCTTGCCGGTGGCAAAGCCGGTGCCGCCGAGCGTCACTCCCTGGTAGAGCGTCACGTCGTCGCCGATCTCGGCCGTCTCCCCGACGACGACCCCCATCCCGTGGTCGATGAAGAAGCCGCGACCGACCGTCGCCGCGGGGTGGATCTCGATTCCCGTGATCGAACGCGCGATCGTCGCGATCAGCCGCGGCAGGATCGGTACCCCGACGCTATGCAGAGCGTGCGCGACGCGGTGGGCGAGCAGCGCGTGGACGCCCGGCCACAGCATGAGGATCTCGAGCGAGCCGACGTCGCGTGCGGCGGGGTCGCGCGTCTGCGCGGCGCCGACGTCCTGCCGGATCTCCGCGGCCGTGCGTGAGATGAGGCCCAGGCCGAGCATCTCGATCAAAGACTAGCTATCGGAAATGAAGTTTTGTGTCTCCGCTGATCTCGGTGGCGCTCCGTCAGGACCGCCACGGCCGCAGCCTGCGGTCTGAGAGCAGCGCGCGCGCCGCCGAGCGACCCCCCATCCCCTGAACCGAGCCGCCGGGGTGCACCGATGCCCCGCTGACGTACAGGCCTGGCAATGGGGTTCGGTAGCGACACAGCTCCGGCGCTGGGCGAAAGATCAGCTGCTGGTCAAGCTCATAGGTTCCGCCACCGAGGTCTCCACCCACGAGGCTCGGGTTCTGCGCCTCGGTCTGCGCAGGACTGCGCCACGCCCGCGCCATCACCACGTCGGAGAAGCCGGGAGCAAAGCGTTCGAGCTGGGCCTCGATCAGATCGGCGATGTCCTCATCGGAGCACTGATAGCGAGCCGGGACATGCCCGTAGCAGTAGAGGGTGTGCTTGCCCTCAGGCGCCCGCGAGGGATCCAGCGGTGTGTGCTGGCCCACCACGAGCGCCGGCCGGTCCGGAACGACGCCGCGTTGCCCCGCGTCCGCAGCCGCGGCCAGGTCAGACAGCTCACCACCGACGTGCACGACCGCCGCCTGTCGCGCCGCCCCCGCCGTCCAGGGCACCGGGCTCGCCAGCGCATAGTCGACCTTGAACGCCGCAGTCGAATACCGCCATATGCGCAAACGTCGCAACAGGCGCTGAGGCAGCGCGTCGTCAGGAAGCATGTCGGCGAGCGGTGCCGCGCTGATCGTGGTCACCACGTCCCGCGCGGCCAACTCTTCGCCGCTGCGCAGCCGTACCCCGGCGACGCGTCCGCTCCGCACCAGAATGCGTTGGGCCGGTGCGTTGCAGCGGATCAGCACACCGGCGCGGGTCGCGATCGCCACGAGGGCATCGATGATCCGACCCTGACCGCCGGCCGGGAACGGCCACCCGTGGGAATGGCCGAGAAGCTGGAGCAGAAACCCGAAAGCCCCGCTGCCGGCCGTCGACGGCGGAAGGCCGGAATGCTGGGCCGAGCCAGAGAACCACGCAGTCGGACGAGTGGCACCTCCAAACACGTCGAGACCAAACGCCTCAACCGAGCCCGTCATGCGCCGAGCCAGCAGCAGCGCGTCGCGGCGCAACGCCGCCGCCAGCGCGACCGTATGCCGCACCGGCGGCAGCGGCCCGAGGATCGTCTCCACCAGACGCTGGGCCAACGGCAGATACTGAGCGATCAGCTTCCGCCACTCTCCACCGGCTCCCGGATGCGCCGCTTCCAACGACGAGACCGTCGCCTCGAGATCGCGATGCAACACGATCGCGGTCCCATCCTCGAACGGATGAGCCATGACCGCGCTCGGGCTGATCCACCGAACGCCCTCGGCCTCGAGATCGAGCTCGCGCATGGCCGGCGACGCCACGGTCATCGGGTTGAATCCGGCGCAGTGATCATGGACGAACCCGGGCAACGTCGCCTCAGCGCTCGTGGCACCCCCGCCGGGCGCGGGAGCGTGCTCGACCACGGTGACCGAGAGACCTGCCCGGGCGAGATGGATCGCGCATACGAGTCCCGAACAGCCGGCACCGACGACCACCACCCGGCGGTCGCGCGTCACGCCGCGCCCTCCGAGCTCGGTGTCAGGGGGCGAAGAACGGCGTTGAGACGTAGCGTTCCCCGGAGTCCGGAAGCACGGTGACGATCCGCGCGCGGCGGTTCTCCGGCCGCTGAGCGAGCGCGAGCGCCGCCGCGACCGCCGCCCCGCCGGACATGCCGGTGAGGACCCCGTCGCTGCGGGCCAGCCGGCGTGCGGTCTCGATCGCGACCTCGTCGTCGATCGGCATGATCTCGTCGAGCAGCTCGCGGTTGAGCACGTCGGGGATGAAGCCCGCGCCGATGCCCTGGATCTTGTGAGGGCCGGGACGGCCACCGGAAATAACCGGGGAGGCGCTCGGCTCGACAGCGACGATCCGCGCGCTCGGGCAGCGCGCCTTGATCGCCTCCCCCGCCCCGGTGATCGTGCCGCCGGTGCCGACGCCGGCGACGAAGATATCCACCTGGTCATCGAGCGCGTCGAGAATCTCGGGCCCCGTCGTGCGACGGTGCATGTCCGGGTTCGCGGGATTTGAGAACTGATCTGGCAGGAAAACGTCACCATCGTCGGCGAGCGCGCGGGCGGCGTCGACCGCCTCGTTCATGCCGCCGAGCGATTCGGTCATCTCGACCCGGGCGCCGTAGAGGCGCAGCAGTCCCTCGCGCTCGCGACTCATCCCCTGGGGCATGGTCAACACGAGCTCGTAGCCCTTGGCCGCGCACACGAACGCGAGCGCGATTCCGGTGTTGCCACTCGTCGCTTCGACGATCGTCGTCCGCCCGGGTTCGATCCTCCCCTCCCGTTCGGCCGCCTCGATCATCGCGACGCCGATCCGGTCCTTGACGCTGCCGCCGGGATTGAACGCCTCGAGCTTGACGATCAGCTGCCCCTCGAACTCGGGGCAGATGCGCGTCACTTGCACAATCGGGGTGCGACCGACGAGATCCGCAATGTTGATCGGGATTCGCGCCATCCAGGCGCCGACTCTACGTCTCACCGAGAATCTTCGCCTTCTGGGCGTCAAATTCGGCCTGGGTCAGCGCGCCGGACTTGCGCAGTTCGTTGAGTTTCTCAAGCTGCTCGATCGGGTCGGGCGCGGCGGCCGGCGCCCCGGGAACGACTGTCCCCGGCGGCAGGTTCACGGCCTGCCCCTGCGCCATCGCCTTGGCGATCGCCTCCTGCAGCTCGGCCGGGTTGCCGCCGGCCTGCATGTCGGCGACGGCCTGGAGCAGCTCCTGCCGGAGGCCGGGCACGTTGCGCGCGTCGATCACCGTCTGACCACCCGGCACCGTCGCCGTGAAGGTCGTGCTCACCACGGGGTTGCCGCCGGGCATGGCCGCAGGCATCACTTGCGCGGACGCGGCAGCCGTCATCTCGTCGTTCTTCGCCTGGTCGATCTCGACCCGGCTCGTGTCGTTGGGGTCGTACTTGACCCAGATCTGATGACCGATCTGCGGCATCGCCCAGGGCGGGGCGTTCATCGCCTTCTCAATGTCGAACGGCAGCTGTCCGTTCGGTTGCACGGTGAGGGCGAGCTTGATCCGAGGCTTGCCGTTGACGATGACGCCGGTGCCCTCGATCCGATTGATCGTCGCCGGCGCGGACACCCCGTTCATCAGGATGTTCTTCTTCTTGCTCCCGAACACTATTGGCCCTTTCCTGAGTTCTGAACGCGACCGTATCGCACAGGACAATGGTCGGCCGATGGCCCTATCCACTCAAGGAGACAGCGATGCCGGTAGGCAAGTCCGTTGACGCGGCACCCGGTGAGGCGGCGGGACACCGGTGCGTGGTGCCGAGTCTGAACACAATCGATGAGAAACAGATCCGCGCCCATCTTGAGTCTGACCAGTTCTTCTGGCTCGACCTCACCGCGCCGAACCGAGACGATCTGGACCAGCTGCGGCGCATCTTCAAGTTCCATCCGCTCGCGCTCCAGGACACCGAGGAGTTCGGTCAGCGACCGAAGCTCGACGACTACGACGACTACGTGTTTCTCGTCTACTACGGAACCTCCGATGATCACCCTGCCGGGGCAGGCCCGCTGCGCGAGGTCCACATGTATATCTCCGGCCGCTTCCTGGTCACCGTCCACCGGGAACCGCTGCCCCCGCTCGAGCGCCAGCGCGAGGCGTTGAACGGACGGGTGCTCCACTCCGAGCAGTTCCTCATCTATCGCGTCCTCGACACGCTGACCGACAGCTTCTTCCCGCTGCTCAGCGACATGGATGACGAGATCGACACGCTCGAGACCTCGATCGTCGCCACCCCGACCGAGTCGGCGCTGCAGCGGCTGTTCGCGCTCAAGCGTGAGCTCGTGACGATGCGGAAGGTGATCACGCCACAACGCGATCTGTTCGCCCGCTCGGTCGACCAGATCGCCGAGCTGCCGGGGCTCACGCTCGACGAGCGCGACTACTTCCGTGATGTCTATGACCACCTGATCCGGATCAGCGACCTGATCGACTCCTACCGCGATCTCCTCTCCGGGGCCACCGATCTCTACCTCTCGACGGTCTCGAACCGCCAGAACGACGTGATGAAGCAGCTCACCGTGATCGCGACCGTGTTCCTGCCGCTGTCGTTCATCACCGGGTTCTTCGGGATGAACTTCAGCTACCTGGTCACCAACCTCATCCGGGCCGACTGGACCTTTTGGGTGGTGGGTGTCGGGAGCATGGTCGCCACGTGTGTCGCGCTCCTCTTTTACTTCCAGCGCAAGGGCTGGACCAAGCCTTGAATCGCTACCCTCCGCCGCGGCTGGGTATCATTTGACAAAGGGGTATGACGTGGTGAGGGGTGTCACAGGATGTCGTCGGTCGTTGCCTGCGCTGGGGCGGAGCGCGGCGGGTTCGATCGTGTGCGCAGCGGTGCTGGCGGTAGCCGGCTGCGGTGGCTCGGGCGGCGACGGGGGCGCGCCGAGCGCAGCGACAACCAATGCGCCGCAGACTTCGACGACGGACACGTTCGCGTTCGGCACCGGGACCGACGCCACGACCTACGTCGAGGAACTGATGCCGCTGGTCAGGCCATGGCAGAAGGCCGCGGCCACGTTCCAGACCGACTTCGTGAACGCCGTGAGCGCGCAGGACAAGGCCAGGGTCGTCGCGGTCGTCGAGACGTTCCGGAGCGCCAACAGCACTTTCGCCACCCAGCTGGCGAAGCTCTCCCCCCGGCTGATGCCCAGGGAGAGCAGGACGATCTCGTCAAGCGGGTCAAGCAGCTCGGCGGCGACCTGGAGACGGCCAAGACGGCGTTCGAGCAAACGAACACGGCGGCGCTGCAGTCCGCGAACACGCAGATCAAGTCCGACACACAGGCACTCATCCAGAGCGCCGCCGCACTCGGACAGGCCGTCCGCTCCGGCAACTGATCCGGCGGCGCCGCGCCCTCCGGTTGGCGCGCGTCAGATGTGGTACAT
>CAWKKY010000019.1:0-265360 GCA_963850335.1 uncultured Solirubrobacterales bacterium
CCGGGCAGCTTGGAGGCCAGGACGTCGAGCTTCTCCAGCGTCGGCCGACCGTAGAGCTCGCCGGCGTTCTCCATCAATGCCGCTGCGACCTGGCCGTTGAGGTGGGCGTCACGGCCGTCGTCGTCGGGGAAGACGTCGAAAATCCCGTAGTTCGAGGGACCCAGCCGGATCGCGAACCAGGCGGTCGTCGCCGGCTCCTCCAGCACGAGTTCCAGGCCGCCGTTGAGGAATGTCTCGACGTCCGCCTCGCGCCCCGGGTTGGCCTCGATGCGCACGAGCAACCCCTTCGTGACCGTGTCTGTCTGCGTAACCGTGTCGGCCATGCCGTCCCTCCGTATCGATAGCGGGTCCGGCTCTGCGGTAGGCCGGTGAGGGGACGTTTCAAGCCCCGGGGTCCACGAGTGGGTTCGTCGCGCGATCCACATTCCAGCGAGGCGGCCACCGGACCGGCGCGACCGGTGGAGGCGTCGCGTCGAGAAAATCAGCGGTCGATGCCACTGTGGTGTTGATTAGGCACTTGACATGGTGTCAAAATGATGCCAGACTGATGCCATGGAACTTGAAACGTATGTCGACAGACTGCGCGAGCAGCTGGCGGTGGCGGCCTCGGCCGGGAACGAGGAGACGCGGGCGCTCGCGCAGCGGCTGACGGCCGCGCTGGAATCCGCCGTGCGACTGACGCTGCTGGATGCGCTCTCGGCGGCGGCGGCCGAGATCACAAGCGAGCTGGCACCTGGCTCGGTCGAGCTGCGCCTGCGCGGGAGCGAGCCGGAGTTCGTAATAACGGTGCCGCCGGCCGATATCGCCGGCGAGCCGACCGATAGTCGGGAACTCACCGGGGGGCAGGCCACGAGTGCCGCAGCAGCCGCCGCCGTCGGAGAGGGAGCCACTGCGCGGATCAACCTGCGGCTGCCGGACCAGCTCAAGAGTCAGGTCGACCAGAGCGCCGACCGCGAGGGGTTGTCGACCAACGCGTGGCTCGTGCGCGCGGTTGCCGCGGCCGTCGATCGCGGTCAGCCCAGGCCGCAGCGCGCGCAACGGACCGCCCGCTCGGGCCAGCGCTACACCGGCTGGGGGCGCTGAGTGCCGCAGCGGCCAGCGCAGAACGGACTGATTGACAACCAACGATTCACAGGACCAAGGACATGTCTCACTTCGAAACCCCACAACCCATTTCAGTCGTGCTCGAGTTGCGCGTGGCCGATGTCCGCGTCACCGCCGGGGAGCGCGCGGACACGACCGTTCACGTGCGGCCGAGCGACTCGTCGAGGCGAGCCGACGTCACCGCCGCCGAGCAGACGCGCGTTGAGTACGCCGACGGCAGGCTGCTGGTCAAGACACCGCGCCGGCTGCGCGAGTTGAGCCCGTCCAGTGACGGCGGCTCGATCGATGTCGACGTCGAGCTTCCCGCAGGTTCGGATCTGACCGGCCGCACGGCGGCCGGCGGCTTTCGCCTGACCGGTTCGCTCGGGCGCTGCGAGCTGAAGACCAGCGCCGGCCAGATCAGCGTCGATCGGGTCGCGCAGGTGAAGCTGGCAACAGCCGGCGACATCAGACTCGAGCGGGCGAGCGGGGACGCCGAGCTGACGACCGCGACGGGCGACGTGCGCGCCGGCGAGATCGACGGCTCGGCGGTGATCAAGAACGCCAACGGCGACACCCAGATCGGCGAGGTCGGCGGCGATCTGCGAGTCAAATCGGCAAACGGGGACATCGACGTCGAGCACGCGCACAGCTCGGTCGTCGCCAAGACCGCCAACGGGCATATCCGTGTCGGGAGCATCCACGGCGGGTCGCTTGTCGCGGAGACCGCCAACGGGAAGGTCGAGGTTGGGATCGCCGCCGGAGTCGCCGCCTGGCTCGATCTCGACACGCGCTACGGCCACGTGCACAACGGCCTCGACGCCACCGAGGGCCCCGGGTCGGGCGACGAACAGGTTGAAGTACGAGCGAGAACGGGATTCGGGGATATCACGATCCGCCGCGAGGACCAGCCCCCCATCTCAGGCGAACTGGCTCATCAGGGCTGAGGCCGACGGCAACCACGTCAATACCGAACACCGATGAGAAGGAAAGTCATGACAGATCAATCGTCACTGGCGATCAGTGCCGTCGGCGTGCGCAAGTCCTTCGGCGATAACGTCGTCCTCGACGGACTTGAGCTCGCCGTCGAGGCGGGCAGCGTGTTCGCGCTGCTGGGACCCAACGGAGCGGGCAAGACGACGATGGTGCGGATCCTCGCGACCCTGCTCGAAGCAGATCACGGCACGATCCGGGTTGCCGGACACGACGTCAGGCGCGAGTCCGACGCGGTCCGCGACGCGATCGGTGTGACCGGTCAGTTCTCGGCCATCGACGAACTGCTGACAGGCCGAGAGAACCTGGCGCTGATGGCCGACCTGCACCACCTCGATCGCGGGCCTGCGGGCAAGCGCGTTGACGAGCTGCTCGAAAGGTTCGAGTTGACGGACGCCGCCGACCGGATGGCGATGACGTACTCGGGGGGGATGCGGCGCCGACTCGACCTGGCGATGACGTTGATCGGCGCGCCACAGGTCATCTTCCTCGACGAGCCGACGACCGGCCTTGATCCGCGCAGCCGCCGCACGGTATGGGCGATCGTGGGCAATCTCGTCCACGACGGCACCACGGTGTTCCTGACCACGCAGTACCTCGACGAGGCCGACAAGCTCGCCGACCGGGTGGCGATCCTCGACCGCGGACGGCTGGTCGCCGAGGGCACCGCGCAGGAGCTCAAGCAGCAGATCCCCGGCGGGCGCATCGACATCCACTTCGCCGACACCGCCGCGCAACTCAGGGCCGGCGACGCGTTGGGAATGGCGGTAACCGGCCGGGACTCCCCGAGCTTGCAGATCCCCACCGACGGCAACGTCGCCACCCTGCGTCGTGTTCTGCGCGACCTGGACGAGGCCGGTGTCGATGTCGTCGATCTCGCCATTCACACCCCCGATCTCGACGACGTGTTCTTCGCGCTCACCGGCCGAGACGCTCACGCGGTGCAGTCGAGTGCAGAACCGGAGCTCTACCGATGACCACCACCTACGCCATACGTGATTCGACCACGATGCTGCGGCGCGACCTGCGCCACCTCCAGCGCTACCCCGGCCTCTCGCTGTTCCCGATCTTGGGGCCCGTCGTGTTCCTGCTGCTGTTCGTGTACGTGTTCGGCGGCACGCTCGGTAACGGCATCACGCCGGGCGGGGGGCGCGGCGCGTACGTCAACTTCCTGACCCCGGGGATGCTCCTGTTCGCGGTCGTGGGCGCCGCCAACACCACCGCCATCTCCGTGGCCAAGGACATGACCGAGGGGATCATCGCCCGCTTCAAGACGATGCGCATCTGGCGACCGGCGGTGCTCGCCGGTCACGTCTTGAGCAGCCTCATCCTGACCCTCATCAGCCTCGCGGTCGTCATCCCCGTGGCGCTCCTCGTCGGCTATGACTCCGCCGCCAGCCCGCTCAGGTGGCTCGCTGCGCTCGGCCTGCTGATGCTGCTCGCTCTCGCGCTGATCTGGCTATCCGTGGCCTTCGGATTGGCCGCCAAGAGCGTCGAGACGGCAAGCAACATGCCGATGTTCCTGATCCTGCTCGTGTTCTTCGGGAGCGGTTTCGTGCCTGTGCACTCGATGCCCTCCGGCCTGCGCTGGTTCGCCGAGAACCAGCCGTTCACGTCGATCACCAACACCGTGCGGAGCCTGCTCGCCGACCAACACGTCGGCAGCAGCGGCGTCAAGGCGATCGCATGGGCGCTCGCGATCGCCGCCGCCAGCTACCTCTGGGCCAGGCACCTGTACAACCGCCGACCCGTGAACTAGACAGGATTCCGTCATCCACACGAGCCGAGCGATTCCGAGGGTGATCGGGGAGGACCATGATTCGAGCCGGTGACGCCGTCGGCTTTGGATTGGGCCGCGTCGAGAACCTGCTGGTATTCACGCTGGACGTCGGCGCGGTCGGCGGGTTCTGGGACGGATTCCTCGCTCACCCGACGGATCATCGCCGCCTGTGCGAGGAGGAGCTCGCGCTGCTCCGCGGTCGTAGTGTGATCGACGATCTTGGTGAGCGCTTCGAGTTGACGGATCTGGACGGCCGGCATGCCGCGGCTGGCTTGCCGGATCTTCTCGAAGGCGCGCTCGACGAGTCGCTGATAGCTGACATGGGCGGTGATCACGCGGACATAACCGTGGCTGTCACGGAGGACGCGCGATGGTTGCCAGCGGAGAGTGACCTTGCACAGGCTCTCCCCGAGCCAGTCGATGCACGTCAGCGCGGTGAAGGTGTCGTTCACCGCGGGCGAGAGTGCTCTGATCGCGATCTCGACGAGCTGATCAACCGCGAGCGCGAGATCCTGAGCCAGGGTGCGGCTCGGGCCGGTGATGTGAGCGACTCGCAGCGCGCGGCTCACCCCGTCACTCGCTCCTGGAGGCCAGACGGCTGCAAGCGGATGGCCGCCGACCACGAAGTGACCGGGCCGGGACAGAAGCCTGATGACGGCACCCTTCTCGGCTGCCAGTCCGATCAGTGTCTCGTGCTGGATGAACTGGAGGTAGCCGCTCGACGGAGCCGCCACGGTGCCGCCGGCATCATGCATCCGGCGCAGAAGTTCCGCGACAGAGGGTCCGGCCTCCAGCGTTGCCTCGTTGTCGCCCGACTCGGCATCGATCGCGCGGGACAGGTCCTTGGCAATGCTGGCGATCACGTGCGGCAGCTGGATCGACATCGCGATGTGATGGATGAAATAGATGAGGACGCCCATGCACACGGTGACGAGTCCGACGGCGATGGTGATCGAGAGGTGGGGAACGAAGTTCCTCCCGTGGCTCGCCGGGCCGATCGAGATCAGCACCAGCGTCGCGTAGACAAACGTCGCGACGAATGTGCCGAGGGTGATCTGCGTGCCGCGATCCCGGATGAAGTTCCGGAGCATCCGGGGACCGAACTGAGTCGAGGCCAGCGTCAGCGTCACGATCGTGATCGAGAACACGACGCCGACGACGGTGATGACCGCCGCGGCGAGCGTCGTGAGGATCTGACGCGCGGCGTCGGCGGTGCCAAACGTGATCCATGATGGAAGGCCCAGGCCGCCGGGGAACGCGGTCTTATCGAGCGCGTGCGTGGCGAAGTACAGCGCCACGGCGGCGATGACTTCGATCGATGGGACGAGCCAGAGGTTCGTCCGTAGCGCCTCTCGGCGCCAGTCGGAGCGCAGCGCAACGAGAGAGGTCATGGGAGGTGAGGGGTGGTCGGCGGCACGCGGGCACGGGTTTGACTGCGCCGACCAGGCTTCCCGGCTCACCTGACGTCCATCGTAACGCTCCGCAGGACGAGAGCGCGCCTGAGTTGCTGCCGGCAGCGGCCTGCATACAGTGCGCTTGGAGCGCGGCCGACTGCGATCGTGCCTAGAGCGCGGAGAGCGCTTCGGCCACTGCGTGTTGCACGGTGCGCTGGGAGCCTTCGCACAGCATCGGGCTGCTCCGCTCGACCGTCAGCAGCCGAGCGAGCGCGACGCCGCGGGCTGTGACCGTCTGCTCGCTCCGTAATTCCTCGATCAGGGCCACGATCCCGTGCCGCGCGGCGAGCACGTCCGCGTGGTTCAGTCTCACGGGCGAAGCCGGATCTGCGTGACGCTCGTCCGCCGCCTCAAGGATGTTCCGGAGCGACGTTGCCACGCACCGTCGTTCCGTCGCGCTCGTCAGCTGCCGGGCTCGCAGCGCCCTGGCCGGGTCCACATCGATGATCGCCCCCGCCGCGATCTCGCGGTCGATGACGCGGCGATGAAGACGAGCACGGATCCGCGCACTGAACTGCGCGGACGCCGCTTGTCGGGGGGAAGGAAGGTCGTGGGCGGTGATCACATCTAGGGACACGTGACGCCCCTAGCCGCGGGAGTTGCGGACATCAGCGTCGCCGACACCGCGGGGCCGGCGACGGCGGTCTCCAATGCCGCGCGCCGCCGAGCGCGGATCTGCGGACGGTGGAGGTGTCGCCCATCGGGGAAGCGTCAAGGACCACTGTCCGAGAGCGTGACTGTCCGAAGGGACGGGAAAGTGCCGTCGGTGCATCATCGTGCCAGGAGAAACTCGTGGGACTGCGAGCGGTCCACAGGGTCCATCGTCGCCGTCGCAGCCGCGATCTGCCGCTCGAGCGTTCCTCGCTCTGCTGGGTTGTAGAGCGGGCTGGCGTCCGCGTTCGTGAGGATCCGTTCGGCCATCGCCATGCCCTGCGCCTGAACCGGGTGCGGGCTCGTGAGCCGGGCGATCATCGTCCTGATCGCGCCTTCGGCATCGAGCACTGCGCCGCGGCGGATGATCACCACGCGCGAACGCGCCAGCGGCGGTCGATGCGCTTCGTCGATCGTGCGGCGCATCGCTCGCGCGAGCACGCGCCGGTTCCGCGTGCTCGTCAGTTGCTCTGCTCGGAGGGCAAGCTGGGGGCTCGCTGCCGGGTCGGCGCCTTCGGCCAACACGCGGGTGAGCTCGCTCCGCTGCAGCGCCATGAGAAAGCGCGCGTGGAGCCGTCGGGCCGCGTCGCCACTCGGGGCGGCGGTGCCGTACTGCGATGCGTAGGGATCTGCAATTGCTGGCATGTTCAACACACTCCTGATGAGCGCTACTGCGGGTGCGGGGTGTGTCACTCGCACCGATTGAATTGACTGTTTCAGCCTAGATCTCAGGTGTCGCGGAGACGTACAGATCGGCCATTGGGACGTACAGATTTCGTACGGACGCAGTCAAGGATCCGCGGCACGTCGCGGCGTGTCGCGCGGCACTCACGCGATCGGCGCGCGCACCAGCGCTCACGCGACGATGACTCTGGCGCTCAGCCGGCCCTAGATCCAGCCGCGGCCCTTGAGCATGACGTAGAGGCCGATGCACATCACCGCCATTCGCGGGCCCCGGCAGAGCGGTTCTGGTTTCAGACCTGCGGGCAGCCCGGGTCGTGGGTCTGCCCCTTCTTCTCATAGAGGATCTTCTTGGGGCTCGCGAGACTGAGTCCGAGCTTGCCGAGACCGACCTGTGCCTCGAGACCGGCGCCGACCGTGATGTCCACGTCGTAGCTGGAGCAGAGCATTCCGGCGAGCGACCCGCCGACCGTCTGCCCGATGGAGCTCACGAGGTCGACATAGCCGATCGCATTGGCCGAGGTGAAACCGAGACCGACGCCAAGCTTGGGGAGTTGGACCGCGACGACGACGCCGGAGGGGGCGAGCGATTCTGAGGGGGGCACCCCACCATCGCTCTGGGTCAGGATCGACCCGCTGATGCTGTCGCCGGTTTCCGAGCCGGTCGTGCTCTTCCCGTTCTGGGTGATCGTGTCCGAGCCTTTGGTGTTGACGTCCACGCCCCCGTGGATCACCGCGTTCTTGGACGACACTCCGAGCTTGACCAGCAGTCCGACCTGCAGCTTGAGGTAGATCGGGATCTCTCCCGGGATCGTGTAGTCAAGCCCGATCGGCACGTGGAACACCGGCGGGTCGCCGCCCGAGGCCGACCCATCGCCTCGCGCGACGGTGTACGTGATGTGCGCGTGTTCGACCAGACTCTTGATCGAGATGCTCGTGTGGGTGACGGCTCCCCCGTTGAGAGTGATCCCGCCAGAGGTGTCGCCGGCGTCGATGTATCCGGACAGGTTGACCTCGGCCGAGATCCCGGTTGCCGGTCCGTTGCCGCAGACCGAGAACGACAGGTAACAGAGCGTGCCCGAGATGTCCAGACGAGTGGGGGTCGTCGGCGTGAACGTCAGCGAGTAGCCGAACGTGGACGTGGCGCCCTGGGCTGAGAAGGCCGGCGCCGCGGCAGCGAAGGCTCTCGTCAGACTCGGCGGGCTGCCGACATACGGATAGCTCGGCGCCGCGAAGTCAGCCGAGGCCTTGGCGCTCGGGGGCGCGACGATCTTGCTGAGCACAGCATGGTGGAAGTTTGGCGCCCCGGAGAAACTGATCTGCCCCTTCGAGATGACATCCGTCAGCGCAGCGGGCTTGGTGTGCACAAGGAGATTGCCATGGCTGTGCGCGATCCGGGTGATGATCAGCGCATCGGAGCCCTGGAGCAGCATCACCTTGCCGGCCTTCAGCCTCGCCAGGGCACCCGCGGCATGCTTGAACTTGAAGATCCCGTCCGCTGAGATCCCGATGAGGTTCTTGCGGACCGTCGCGCGGCTGACCGTGACCGTCTTCGACGTCAACCGAACCCCGGATTCCTTGCTCTTGATTGCAGCGACGCCGACAGCCGGCGACCCCGCTATTGCAGCGAGCGTAACCAGAACCCCGATGGTCCTCCTAGCCATTGGGGCGCCAGCCTACCAGCGGTCACAACCCCCGAGACGGTGGTGTCCGGCTCATCCGCACGGCAGGACGAACTCTTTCCGCGGCGCAAGCTCTGCCGTAGCCCACGCGTAGAGCCAGACGGCCGACTGCGATTCCTCGTCGAGTCCCGAGGGCGCGATGATCTCGGCCTCGACTTGCGCAAGGTCCCGACCTGTCATCACTGCGAACTCGACCTCCGTTAGCAACTCCGGCGGGCTCACCGGTCGCGCTCAGCCGTCGGCATCAGCGTCCTCAGTTCTCTGCAGGCCGCGGCCGTCATCGTCCGCGGCCGGTCGGGTGGTTTCGCACGGCGGACACCGAATGCCCGGCTTCGTGGGTGCTCAACAGTCGCATTGTTGCTCCTTCAAAGACGTCCGGTATGGACTTCAAGCCTCCTCGGGAAATGTGTCGGCGACGTGCAGATTGACGGTGCCGGCGTACAGATTTCGTGTAGTCCGAGGTGGCCCGCTCTCGGTCACGGCCGATGCGATAGCAGCCGAAACGTCGCGGCTGCGACCTCCGCGTGCACACTGCTGGGCCGTGGGCGCGGTCCCATTGTTGGATCCGCGGTCTGAGCTCAGGCCGCGTAGCTGGTGTGCCGGAAGCTGTCGCGCGACTCGATACCGGCAAACCACGAGCCCAACGCGCTCACGCCTTCGAGCAGTCGCGGCGCTTTCTCGCGGTGGTTGGAGACCTGCGGCGCGAGGTCCAGGTCAGCGAAAGGGTGGCCGCAGATCGCGACCGCGCTCGAGCTGGAGCCGATCGAGCGCGTGCGGCCGCTGACTCCGATCGGATCGCCGGATGTCGGAGATGCGCTCGAGCATCTCGCCGCTGCTGCCGGTTCGTCGGTGATCGTGATCGTGATCGGCGAGGTCGCAGGCCGCCGTCGGGCCGGGTACGTCATTGAAGCTCCCCGCGAGCGGCACGCAACCCGTGGTCGCCGGCGGCCGCGCAAAGGGCGTCCGAGCTGCACCGGACCGCGGTTACAGTACTGCGGGAGCATGAGCGCTGACGACGCAACACCCTCTGCTGCTCAGGTCCAGGCGGCGGAGGACGGGCGGACGACCCATCCCCGGGAGCCGCATTCCGGGGGCACCGCGGGCCGGTTGAACTGGTTGCGGGCCGGGGTGCTGGGGGCCAACGACGGGATCGTGTCGGTGGCGGGCATCGTCATCGGGGTGGCAGGGGCCACGACCGCGCGCGGCCCGATCTTCACCGCCGGCCTGGCCGGGCTGGTCGGCGGCGCCGTGTCAATGGCGCTCGGTGAGTACGTCTCGGTCTCCAGCCAGCGCGACAGCGAGCACGCGCAGATCGAACAGGAGCAGCGGGAACTCGCTGACGCCCCGGAGACGGAACTGACCGAGCTGACCGCCCTGTATGAAGCCAAGGGCCTGTCCGCGGCGACCGCGCGTACCGTCGCCGCCGAGCTCACTGCGCGTGGCGCTCTCGCCGCCCACCTTGACGCCGAGCTGCACATCGACCCCGCCGACATTCCGAGCCCTGGCCAGGCCGCCAGCGCGTCAGCGCTGTCGTTCATATCCGGTGCGCTGCTGCCGATGCTGGCCATCCTCCTCCCCGCGGCCGGCATACGGGTCCCGTTGACTTTCGCCACCGTCCTGGTCGCGCTCGCTCTGACGGGTGCCCTGAGCGCGCGCCTCGGCGGCAGCAACGTCCGCCGCGCCGTGCTGCGGCTGGTCATCGGCGGAGCGCTCGGCCTGGCCTTCACCTACAGCGTCGGGCGCCTGTTCGGCACCGCCATCGGATAGTCACCGATGGGTGAAATCGCGCCTCGACGCCCACCTCGCGGAGCGAACGCTCCAACTCGGTGAGCGGGCCAGAGCTGCTTTATGAGACCGCGGTCCGCGGCAACGCGGAGTCGGGCTCACTCACGACTCGGGCGGCCGCAAGTTTCTCGCGTCGCGACTCTTGGCCCGCAGCCGTGTCCGGCCGCCGAGTCTCGCGATCGCCTGATGGCGCCGGGTGGGGAGGCGCGAGCGGCGGGAGACGGTCTTGGCGGCGACCAGGTCGAGCGTGTCGCCCTCGCGGACGCCACTTCTCGCGAGTGAGCGACGCGGGCGCAGCGCCTTGCCGTCGAGAACCAAGCGGCACTCGGTGGTTCGGGGAGCCTTTGGGGAGCCCTACGGCGGGCTCAGCGCAGGTGCGCGGAGCCGGGGTGTCTCATCGGCTCAGCGCCGCCTCGACGTCGCTGAGCTTTTGCACGAGCCGTCGGGTTTCAGGGACCGGGCGGAACCCGTGGTAGGTGTAGAAGGCGGCGGCGGTGTCGTCGGTCGCGTCGACGACCACGAACCGAGCTGCAACGGTCTCTGTCGCTGCGACGATGCGTTGCAGGGCCTCAGCGAGCAACGCTCCGCCGAGACCCTTGCCCTGAAGTGACTCGTCCAGTGCCAGGCGTGCGAGCAGAACCGCGGGTACCTGCCGCGGGCCTCCGCGGCCCAGGGAGCGGGGGAGCTCCTCGCGCTGGAGCAGATGCGCCGTGAGCGCGTAGTAGGCGACGACGGCGAGGTCGTCGCGATGCCACACGAAAGTGCGCGCGGTCCGCCGCGCTTGCGAGGCGAGGGCGTGGTCGCGCAGCCAGCGGTCGAGGTCGGCGCGCCCGCTCGCGAACGCGTCGAGGCGATGAGCCTCGCGGAGTGGTTCGGAGAGGTACGGTGCGCCGGCTATCGCCGCACCGAGCGGCGCGCCCGTTTGGCCGCGCGTGCCAGCGCGGGGTTGGCGAGCGGCGGGTCGTCGAGCGCCGAGATCAGCCGGTCGAAGTAGTCCGCCGGAACGATGGTCACCGCGTCGTGCTCGAGCAGAACCTCGTCTGCGCGCTGCTCGGCTGCGGCGCGCACGAAATCGCTCGTCGATTCGTGAACGAGGTTCGCGGCGTGCTCGATCCGCTGCTTCGATTCGGGACGGATTCGAAGCTCGAACCGCGTCGATGCAGATGATGTCATGTACGGACGATTGTACGGAGCCGTGCGCTGTCGTCAAGCAGCAGCCGCTGGCCTGGTGGAACAATCGTGCCGCGCACTGGGCTATGGCACTCATCCGCGGGCTACGCGAAAAGTTGGAATCAAGTCGTGTGCCGCGCCGCCCCCGACGCTGCCGAGCCCATCGCCGTTAGGCAACGCAGCCCGGGCTCGCGCGCTGACACTAGATTGGGGTGGTGGATCCCGCACGCCTCGCGATTCCTACCTGTGTCGGGTGCGGGTCGATGCGGGAGTTCGAGGGCTGCCCGGGGGTCTGCAGAGAGCGCAGGCTGGACCTCGTCAGCAGTGCCGAGTACGACGAGTTGGCGGATGCGGCCGCGGCATGTCGGATCCGGATCGCACGCCTCGTGCCGGTCGTCGAGGAGTTGGCGAGCTCGGGGCCGCGGCCGCCCGAGTGGAGGGATCGCTACGAGTCGGCACAGGAACGCGGACGAGTCGTTCTGCGGGCAGCCGGGCACCTGACCCCTGAGGCGCTTGACGGCGGGGCGTGGTCTGCCGAAGCGACGACAGTTTGGCGTTGTCCGGACTGCGGCGGACTTGACGCCAGCCAGCCATGTATCGGTGTCTGTGTCTGGCGCCCGCTGGAGTGGGTGGAGGCGAGCGCGTTCGAGACCGTGCGCGCGCGGGCGCAGCGGGGTCTTGCGTTGGAGCGCTCGCTGGTTGACCTCGTCTCACGGTTCGCGCATGTGACCCCACGGGACGGCGCGTGGGAGCGAAACTGGCGCGCATTTCAAGGCCAGGCGCGCATGCTCCTCGGACGTTGACCTCGAAGAGGAACTGCTCCTCCCGGCCTTGGCGAAACGCCGGTGCAGATGACGCTGGCATCCAGCGCATCCTGGCCGAGCACGCCGACCTCCGTCGCCGAATCGCCGAGCTCGAGCGCACGCCCGACACCACACCCGAAGTCCTCAACGAGCTCGGCAAGTTGCTCAGTGAGCACATTCGCTACGAAGAGCGAACGGTCTTCGGGCGGATCGAAGCGATCCTCACCCCCGAGGAGCTCGACGCCGTCGGCAGCCACCTTCAAACGGCTGGCAACGAGCACGTCCCACCGCGAGCACGAGGCGGCGTCATCGGCGATCTCGTTCATGCGCCCCGGCTCACGTTCTGATCAGACCAACAAGCGGAGGTGGCCTTGCCGTGCGTGGACGAGCAGATCGGCGCTGTCGTGCCAATCGCCGGAGGAGGGACTCGAATCCCCGACGCGCGGATTACGCCCATGTAGCTTGATACCATTTTGGTATGCGCGGTGGAGACTACGTCTTGATGGCCAGGCGGCGCGCCGGCCTGACTCAGCGGGAGCTGGCAGAACGGCTGGGGTGCCGGCAGGCGACGATCGCGCGCTGGGAGCGGGGCGATCGCCAGATATCGCTCGAGGGTCTCGATCCGGTGGCAAGCGCCTGCGGGCTGCAACTCGATGCGCACCTCGCGGTCGAGGATCGGTCGTGGTGGCCGCAGATCGCGACGGCGCTCGAGCTGGAGCCGGTCGACCGCGTGAGGCGGTTGGCTCCGGCGGGAGCGCCGGATATTGGCGACGCGCTCGAGCTGCTCGCTGCCGCCGGTTCGTCGGTGATGGCCATCGGCGAGGTCGCTGGCGCGTTGCATGGATGGCCACTCGTGTTGAGCGCGGCGGAGATTGAGGTGTGCTCCGGTCCGGCGGACATCGATGCAGTCCGCGTGTCGCTAGGCGCCCGCGAGGTCGAGAACGGTTACGTGCTGGCTGGGGGTGTCCGGCTGACCGTCGATGAGATGCCGGCGGGGACGTTCGGCTTTGGTGACCTCGCTCGGGGAGCGGAAGTCATCAAGGTCGGGCGCTCCTCCGAGGTGCGTGTGGCTGGGTTGCTTGACCTGCTGCGTATCGCCGAGGCGTCCGGTGCCCCCGCGGCGCGTCGCCAAGCGCTCGCGTACCAGGCGGTGCTCGACGTCGAGCGCTCGCGCGTAGATAAGTCGCGACGTGACGATCGAACGGCCGAGGAGAAGATCGAGGCGTGGGTGATGCGCCAGACCCCGGTGGCTTAGGAGCTGCGACTGACCCCGAGCGCGAGGCGCTGCTCGAGGAGTTGATCCGCCACGACGTGGCGTTCGTGCTGATCGGGGGAGCCGCGATTCAGTCCCACGGCCGGCGGTTCGATACCCAGGACGTCGACGTGACACCGGACGCCGACCAGGCGAATCTTGAGCGGCTTGCGGCTGCGCTGAACGGACTCGACTGTCGGCTCGTGACCCGGCGGACACGACCGCATGGGTGCCGCTGCCGCTGGACTACTTCACGCCGCGGAGCTTGCTGGCGGCGTGGGCAGATGAGGAGCACGTTGGCCTTCTCCTCGACGAACCTGAGTGTGGCGAGGTCGTCGATCAACCGGCGATCGAGCGAGGGTTGGGCGGCGAAGTCGAACTGCTCGAGCGTTTTGCGCGCCGGGAGCTTGGCGAACCGCAGCCGGCCGGCGAGGCGCCGCTGGTGCAGGGCGGCGACCTCGTGGGTCAGCATCTCGTGCAGGAACTCGGTGTAGCCCGCTGTCACGGTCGGCGGCTTCGAGCGCGGGTGCGAGTCGGTCGGCCGCGCCGACGAGCCCGAGGGTGTGGAGGTGCTCGCGGACCTGCTGGTAGAGCGTGTCAGCGCCGCTCATCGTGCGACCGCCGTGGTCGCGCGGCGAGTTGCTGGTAGTCGGTGAGGCTGACCACCTGGCCGGGCGGTTGTTCGTGGCCGGCGAGCCTGGCGAGCTCGGCGGCGCCTGAGGGCCGGGCGGCCGGTTGGCCTTGCGTCGGCAGCCGTGATCGGTGGTGAACGCGGCGAGTACCGCCTTCTAGAAGCAGGGCGGCGTGCTCGCTGGTGCGGATCGTCTGCCGGCGCCGGCCGGTGCGCGGTGATGGGCCGCGACGACCTCCCCGGCTGCGGAGACGATCCGGATCATCGGGTCGCCGACGCAGTCCGAGCACGGTCACGGTCCGTCCGGCCTGCTGGAGGTGGGACGCTGTAGCGGTTGCCGTCGAGTGCCACCAGCGCTGACCGGGACGCCCGAGCGGGTGACCGTGATCACGGCCGGGTAGGCGAGCGCCGGCAGCACTCGGAGCGGCTCGGCGACGCCGATCTCGCCGACCGTGCCGCCAGGACGCGCCCGCTGGTCGGCGACCTCGACGCTCCAGCGGTCAAGCGACGTCTGCGCCTCGGCCGGTGAGCTCACGCGGGCGGTGCGCCACCACGAGCGGGTCAGGTACTGGATGGCCTTCTCGACCACGCCCTTGCGCTGCGCGCGCCGAGGCGGGCAGACCGCGATCTCGACGCCGTAGTGCTTGGCGAGGTTCGCCGCATCGACCGTCAACCGGTCGGTGCCGGGCACAACGATCGTGGCCATCCGGTCGGTCCGCCACACCCGAGGCGCTGCCGCCCAGCCCGACGAGGATCGTGTGGGCCGCCTCGGCAAGGTGCCCGAAGGTCATCTGCTCGCAGAGCACCGCCCGGAACCGGCCCGAGTGCGACAGCGCGCCGACCAGCACGAACGTCGGCTCGCCCCACGGCGTGTCATGCAGCTCGAGCCAGTCCCACTGGATCTCCTCCCCGGGCGGGTGCTCGATCTCCACCGTCGGCGCCCGGCCAGATCGCTGCTGGCAAACCAGGCACACCGGCCGCAGCTCCAGCCGGCGCAACTCCCGCACCAGCGTCGGATAGGACCGATCAAACCCGGCATCGAGCGAGCTCACGATGCAGCACGGTCGCGTCGACGTGCGGGTCGTCCTCGAACCGCGCCTCCAGATACGGCCGGAACCGCTCAAGACAGCTCGGCGCCGGCGCCTGCGCCGAGCGTCTGGAATCTTGCGACGCGTCACGGCCAGCTCGATGTGACGTTCACGCCCAGCGGGTTCCCCGGCGGGTACCGCGAGCTCGCGCGTGGCGCGGCCCAGAGAAGGGTCGCCGGCACTGTCGTCACGGTTCTCGTCGCGTCACTCGACGACATCCACGCGTCGAAGCGCGCTGCGAATCGGCCGAAGGATCAGGCGTACCTCCGCGAGGCGGATTCCGGCGGACCGGAGTAGATCCCGCAGACGGCTACAGGCTCCGCTCGACGTTCGCCAGCCGCGACCCGTGCTGACGGAGGCTTGGTTAACGCCGTGTCCGGTCGCGGCGGTTGAACGCGTTCGGCAAGGGCTGTTACGGCATGCGGCGAACCCACGTCCGAGGGGCTGCCGAACGTGTCCGTGATGGCGTAGACGGGGGGTGCGTTCGCGCCTACTCAGCCTGCGCCGCGGACAGGTGTAACCGTCCGACGGTCGGCGTGCACCTTTCATTGATGAACTCCAGCTCGACCGTTACGCGTCAAATTCCTGACGCGGACCTTCAGATCTTCTCGGAGCGCCTGTTACACAGCATCCAGCTCTACTTCGCCCTCTCGCGACGCTTGGCGCGTATCCGGCTCGGCTTCGAGGAGGCACCCTCGTGGGAGACCGAAACCGCGATGGTCGAGTCGTTCGCGTTGCATACGCGAGGCCTCGCTGATTTCTTCTTCACCAAGAAGGCAAGCGACAACGAGCGTCGTCGCCACGATGCTTGGGCCCTTCACTATTTCTCGCCGAATGACCGGTGGCCTCGAATCGTTGGAGATCCTGGCCGCTGGTTGGCGCAGACGTATCAACGAGCTCTCCGTGGTCAGGCCGGGGTCGATCGATTCGGAGCACTGGTTGCGCACCTCAACTACCGCGAGGCTCCGACGTCCGAGCTGACGCGAGGATGGCCCGTTATGCAGCTGTCGCACGACGTTGGGATCGCTGTCGCGCTTCGTGGAACACGTCGACGCCGCGAAGGTCGTGGCCGGCTTCCACGCGGCCGCGTGGCGAGAGATCCCTGTCGCTGCTCGCCTCAACACACCTCTCTTGCCGTTAGCGACCTGGACTCGCCCCGCTCTGAGACTCCGGCCCTATGACTGAGGCGGGCGCGACACCTAGCAACAAGGGCAAGACCCTGCCGCCAGAGATGTTCGTCCCCGACGAGATCTCTCGCTTGCTCGACGCGTGCCCAACGACACCCTGGGGCCTGCGACTCAGGGCGTACATCGTTCTTCTCTACCGGACCGGGGAGGCATCCGAAGCCCTTGCCTTGACACGTGCCCACGTTGATCTGACCGAGGGCCAGGGAGTGGCCCGAGTTCTGCCGACGCGTCTGACGGCGCGCACGCTCGCCCTTGACGAGACGGTGTGCGGCATATTGCGCGAATGGCTTGAGGTACGAGACTCGTTCCCCGGCGACCACGTCTGCTGCGTGCTGCGAGGAAAGACGGCTGGTACAGCTCGGTCAGACGTCGATGCCCGGCGATCGCTACGAGAGTTGGGCGTTGAGGTCCTCGGAAAGCGACTGCATCCCGGTGCGTTCAGGGTGACGCTGACTGCCGAACTGATCGTCGAGCAATGGCCGTTGCCGTATATCCAAACGCAGCTCGGCCTTCAGTCGTTCTACAGCTTCAAGGAGATCTTTCCGAAGCTTGGAATCAGACCGGCGCCGGAGGCCGAAGTGGCAGAGGTCGCCAGAGCGCGCCCCTGGCGGACCGAGAATTGATCGTGCTCAACGCGGGTGGCGGCGGATGCGGTAGCTGCCGCCGTGGATCCGGAGCGTGGCGGCGCGATGCGGGACCGGTCGAAGAACGCGACCCCGACGCTGCGGTCCTCGATGGTTGTTAATCGTTGGACGCTGCCGTAAGTCGTAGTGAGGAGCACCGAGCCGCTGTCGGGAATCGATCAATCGGGAAGCGGTCGACTCAGGAGCAGGTGAGAGGAGGGCGCGTCCGCGATGTGCGATGGAACCTCACCTTTCCGGCGGGCGAGGCGAAGACCGCGGTGCGTTCGCTCGTGAATGTCAGCGTGCCCGACTGATATGGGTTGCCCCATCCGGCGGGAGGATTTCCGTGTCCGTCAGAAAGCGGGTGGTCTGCCTTCCAGAACCTTCCGCGGATCCGCGCCCAAGTGATCCCGCAGTGCGTGAGCAGGCTGTAAGAGCGGACCTCGTAGGCGGCGGCGCGGGTCAGGAACGTGAGCGAGTGCACGAGTCGGCGCCCGAACGCTGTCGTGCCGGCGCTTCGCGTGACCTGGCCGTTGGTGACGTTCGAGCAGCCCTGCAGGTGGACCGTGATGGGGTCGTCGGCCTTTGCCGTCGATCCGTAGCGGAAGAACGCGATGATCGCGGCGCCGGTGTCGGCCGGACAATGGAACGCTCCGGAGGAGGTCGGCAGCGAGTTGAGGCGGGCCGCCAGTCCGCCGACGGTCGTTGCGTTGCCGAGCAGGTGCTGCGCGATCAGGGCGAGCGATTTCGGGCCAGCGGGCGTATGCCCGAGCCCGCTGTAGCGGCACAGGAGCACCTTCTGGGCACCTTGCGGCGCCAGTGTGGCGTCCGCGCCGACAGTCGTGCTTACGAGGAGACGCCGATCATGGGTCGGGCACTTCGGGTATGCCTGAAGCCCGACGTTGGCGTGCGCCGCGGAAACCGCACGGCCCATTAGGACTGACGCCACTCCCGCAGCGATCGCTACGCCCAGCACAACCATCGCAATCGCCGTCCGACGTTCCACAATGCGCACGTACCGCCTCCTACGTCGAAGCTGACTTCACCGCCATTCTCGCAGCCTTCAGCCCAGCGCAGGCCGACATTGGGTCGACCGCTTACGCGGACCAATTCTGCGCCCCCTTACCGATCATTGCGTCAGCGTCGCCGGTAGACGTTGCGACGGTGGCCGATGGCCAGTACCCGGACGACGCGCTGCGGCTCGTCGAGCTCGTAGATGATTCGGTAGGGCCCTCGCCGCGCGGAGAACCGTCCCTCGTGTTCGAGCATCAACGGCTTTCCAAGCCGCCGAGGATTCTCAGCGATCGCATCAAGTGTCTCCAGCACGGCGGCGGCAACCGAGATCGGCAGGCGGTCGAACTCGCGGCGGGCCGGCGCCATCACGACGACCCGCCAGAGCGGTTCGCTCACTGTCGATTGGTTCGGCGCTGGGCGAGATCAGCCCGCAGCTCGTCAATCCCGGCGCCGCTCTCACCCGCAGCGATCGCCTTTCGGCTCTCCCGGATCTGTGAGGCGATGGAGCGGTCGGACATCACCGCCAGGGTCTCCTCAAGGCTCTCGAGGTCCTCGGCACTGATCAGCACCGCCGCTGGCTTCCCGTTACGGGTGACGACGACGCGATCCTGTTGGCGCTCGACGCGATCGACCAACTCCGAAAATCTCGCCTTCACAGCCGCAAGCGACATTGTCTCTGACATGACCAGTATTCTAGTCACATGAAGCCTGTTTGCAAGTACGGCCCGCACTGCCGCTTCGGTCTAACAGGAGAAGCGAGGGCTCCGTCGGATTCGCGGCCCGACAGACGGCGAACTCCATGCTCGGTGCCGCGGTAGCGCGGTCGACCGGCGCCGTCAAGCAGCACCTTGGTGCCTCGCGGAGGGTCGCGGGTCGCCGTGGTCGTGCCGGCGTGGTCGGTGCTGCTTGACGGGCGCCGTCCGACCGCGCTTGATGGCAGGGAGGTTGGGGCGCGGAGCCCCCCGACCGTGGGTGTCTTCTCCGTGTGCGCGGCGGACTCGACGATGGGCAGTCGAGACCATTCGACGCGGTCTGTGGCGTCCGGTGCGGGGTTACCGTGCTCTGGATGCTTATCGTCTGTTGTCGGGTGCAGTCATCCGCAAAGTCCCGATCTTTCT
Source organism: uncultured Solirubrobacterales bacterium (assembly GCA_963850335.1). Classification (GTDB taxonomy): domain Bacteria; phylum Actinomycetota; class Thermoleophilia; order Solirubrobacterales; family Solirubrobacteraceae; genus Palsa-465. The sequence goes on from CAWKKY010000019.1 coordinate 18,996, forward strand.
GCTCCGCGATGGTGCGGGGTTTGGGATGGACCTCGGCCCGCCCCCGCGCCCGTGGTTGCTGGGGTTTCGCGGGGTGGGGTGGTGGGCTGCCGAGCCGGACCACCCGCCCTCCACGTGTTCCGTTCGGGTGGTCCGGCTCGGCATCAGATACTCGACTACATGTGGGTGGATGGAGAGGGCGCGGGTGCGACGGTTCGCTGCTCGTCGCGACGCGGCGGGGCGTGCGGATGACCGCGCTGGCGGTGTCGGCGCCGGCGGCGCCGGAGCCGACGTTCTGGGCGCATGACCGCGCGTGCGCGTGGACGGCCGCCTGGCTGACCGTCCGCGGCGCACAACAGTGGCAGGGACCGCGCGAGGTACTGGCTGATTCGCGACTCAAGCGCACCGTGTCCTGGAGTTCCCGGGGCGGTCTGCGGCGTGCCGGGCACCGGCCGGATCTCACTCTCCGCGCTCCTGCGGGACTGATACCTGTCGAGGTTGAGCTTGAGCGCAAGAGCGTCGCTCGGCTGCACGCGATCCGGACCAGGTATCGCGGCTGGATCGCCGTGCGTGAGATCGGCGGCGTCGTCTACGTGTGCGGCAGCCAGGCGCGCGCCGATCGCGTCCACGACCTCGCCGCCGAGATCGGAATCCCGCCCGGGCCAGCTGCGGATCGAGCTGCTCAGTGCCGTGTGCGAGGACGCGCGGCGCGGACAGGGCAGCGCCGCAGCCGGCTCAGCCAGCGCGGGCGGTGCGTGAGCCGCGGCGGTTCCGGTCGACCGCGTCGGCGAGCTCGAAAGCGGCCGCGGACAGCTCCCCGAACGCGTGCGAGATCGCGATCACACTGAGCCCGGTCCGCGCGCGCGACAGTCCCTCGAGCGCGACATCGAACCGCTCCCACACCTCCGCCGGCGCCAGCGAGTCGCGCCACGGCGCGGGACGCAGCTCCCGGGGTGGAAGCCACGCCGGACCGGGCCGCCACCCGAACCCTTCATCGGCCGCATACCCGTATGCCGCCTGCTCTTGCGCGGCCGCATCAGCGAGCGCCCGAAGCCGCCGCGCGAACCCGGCATCCGGGGGCGGCTGCGCATGTTCGCCGACCGCCGACTCCCACCGACCCTCCGCCAGCTCCAGCTGCTCGTTCGCCAACTCAACGCTCACCGGGCACCACCAGATACGCCTTGAACGACGGATCCTCCGAAGCCTCGACGCCGTCGTCCGGAGCGGCGCCGGAGAGGAACTCGGCGAGATCCGAGCGGCGGATCATCCACTTGCGCGGCCCCGCCTTCGACGCCCGCAGCTCACCGTTCGCGATCCAACGGCGCACGGTCACGACCGTGACCTGCAACTCGGCGGCGACCTGCGCCGGAGTCAGGTATCGCTCGTCAGCCATCGCAAGACCAAGCTACTCGGCGGAACGGACCGGGGAATCCAACAAGAGTCGATAACAATCTTTGTAGCTTTATAGCAGAGCGTAGTGATATCTTACGTGCACCATGTCAGGCCTGCCAGGACGACGTCACCCAGGGGCAGGGCCGAGTCCGACCGACGGCCGCAGCGGCGCGGTTGACCGAGGCGCGGGTGCGCTGATGACGGCCGGCGAGATCGCCGCGCGGCTCGGGGTCAAGCCCGGATGGATCTATCGCCAGTCGCGCGCCGGCCAGATCCCAACGGTCAGGCTCGGCCGCTACTACCGCTACCGGCTCGACGCGATCGAGGCGTGGCTCGCCGAGCGCGAACGTGCTGCCTGATCGCCGCCGACCCGACGTCCCGCGGGCGTAGGATCGCGACGACAGGCGGAAGCCCCTCGATTGGCAGTCGAGGAGCTTCCGGTAAATCGCTCCGGCGGCGCGCGAACGCCCCGGAGCTCGGCATCAGGACACGAAGTCCCGATGCAAACTAAGAGCTACGAGAGCGCGTCCGTGCGGCTGTCGACCGAGCACAAAGGGCGCAAACGACGCGAGCCGGTGTGGGTGGGTCGCTACCGGCTCGCAGGCAAGGACTCGGCAAGGTGATCGGAAAGGCGTGGACTAAGCGCAGCCGTCCGCGTCACGGCTACCTGACCCGCGCCGACGCAGAACGCGAGCTCCGGCGCTTTCTCGAGCGCGAAGGCGCCAGCATGACCGCCGCCGGCGGCGTCAATTTCGGCACCGTCGCCGACGCGTATATCGCCAGCCTCGAGGCGCGCATCGAGGCGGGCGACTTTCGCGCATCGACCCTGCGCTCGTACCGCAACATCGTCAACCGGGACCTCCGCCAGGAGTGGGGCGAGCGGCCCATCGGCACGATCATGCGGGAGGAGGTCGCCGCCTATCGAACGCGACTCGCCAAACGAGGCCTGGCCGCCGGGACGATGAATCAACAGCGCGCGATCGTGAGGGGGCATGTTCGCGCTGGCGGTCCGCAACTACGGCCTTGAGGAATCCCCAGCCGCGGGCTTTCAGTGGACGAGGAGTCGCAGAGCCACCTCGCGCGATCAGCTTCTATCGGCCCGACGAAGTACAGCGCCTCGCCGAGCACGCCGGCTCCGAGCAGGACGCCGCGATCTTGATCACCGCCGCCTTCACCGGGCTGCGCGCCAGCGAGCTTCGCAACCTCCGCTGGCGCTCCGTCGACTTCGCCGACTCGCTCGTTCACGTCGAACGTGGCTACACCGACGAGGGCGGGGAACAGTTGCCGAAGTCCTACAAGGTCCGCTCGGTTCCGTTGATGCCGCAGGTGGCCGCGGTGCTCGTGGCTCTCCGCCGTCGCGACTACTTCGCTGCCGACGACGACCTCGTGTTCGTCCACGTCGTCGGCAAGTGGATCGACCGCTCGGCTCTGTACCGGCGGTACAAGGTCGCGCAGCGCGCGGCTGGACTCAGGGAGCTGAGATTCCACGACCTCCGCCTCGTTCGGCACGATGGCCGTGCGCGCATTTCCGATCACCGACGTGCAGACGTGGATGGGCCACTCCGACATCGCCACGACGAGGAAGTACGTCCATTACGCGCCGCAGCCCGACGCGGCCAAGCGTCTCGGCGCGCTCGTGGACGAGCAGCTCGGTGCTGTCGTGCCGATCCGGCCGGCAGCCTGACCTGACCTCAACGCTAACCAGGGCTCCCCGACGAAGCTTGGGGAGCCCTCCGTGTGTTTGGGGAGCCTTTGGGGAGCCTCACCCCGCGTAAGCAACGCCCGTCAACAAAAACGTGCCTATTTACAGGGAAAAACCAAATGCCGGAGGAGGGACTCGAACCCCCGACACGCGGATTATGATTCCGCGTGTAGTTGCCTGAAATCCGGCTTGAACGCTGACTATAAGGGCTCTCACGGCCGAAACGTGGACATGAATGTGGACACACTTGTCATGCGGATTGACGTCCGGAGAGCAACAGCCGCTACCTCGTTCGAATCCCGGTAGCGGTACTCGCTTTCTTCCTGCAAAGAGATACTTTTGAGGAAGCCAAAAGGGCCTTTGGGGGCAGGATTGGGGGCAGGCCGTCAAGAACGATGCCGGTCCTCGTCCCTGGCGCCGGGTCGCCTGGAGGGGGTGGGCTGGGGTCCGAACCCTCGGTGTTGAGATGCGCGAGGTTGGTGGTCGTCGGAGCCGGCAGGAGCGCTGATCCCGGTGCTGGCGATGGCTCCGGCAGTCACCCGCTCTGACGGCCTCGCGGTGGCGGGCCCGAGTGCACTCACGCCGCTGCGGGCCGAGGGCTGGCGGCTGCGGCATTCGGTGTGCTCGCAGGGCCGCGGACATCGGACTCGGTCGCGATCTTGCGAACCGGAATGTGGTCGGGATCGAGACAAGACCAGGCCGTCGTGGCGATCCCCGACGTTTACGCCGGTGGGGGCCATGTCGGGAGCTTCGCCGGCTGCCGGACACGGAACTGACCAAGACACCGTGGTAACGACCAGCGCCGGCTCGATCGGATCCGACGACGGCGTGCACCGGGGGTGAGCGCGGGGTCGCGGCCGTCTCAGGCCGTTGCTGCGACCGTGGCGTCAAGCATCCGTAGCAGGAGGTTGGGGACCTGCTCGTCGCCGAGGTCGCGCCTGCGGCGCGAGTCGAGCAGGGACTCAGCGAACGCGATGTAGGCCTCGAGCGCGGCGCGCTGGAGCGGGGTGGGCGAGGGCGTGCCGAAGGCGTTGAGGGACATCGCCTCCACGACGACACCGATGAACCGCCCGCGGATCTCAAGCACGACGGGGTCGGCGGATGCGGCGCTGATCCGGCTGACTATCCAGGCTGGTGACGGTTCGGCGGCGTGGCGCATCATCGCGGCGAAGTTGCGGGCCCGCCGCTCCTCGAGCGGCAGCCGCGCGTCGACGGTCCAACCGCCGGTGAGATCGTGTCCTGCGAGTTCGGAGGCGGCTCGGAAGAGCTCGGGCACGCCCCCCGGGAAGTAGTGGTAGAGCAGGTTGCGAGTCACGCCGGCGTCGTCGGCGACGGCATCAAACGTCAGGCCCTCGTACCCCGAGCGCGCGAGCACCTCCATGGCGCTGCGCACGAGCTGCTCGCGGCGCTTGGCGGGTGAGAGGCGGCGGGAGGGGCGGGGTGCGGCCACGGGGTCTCCGTGTCGGATCCTAGCTACTATTTGGACATCTCACAACTTGACAAATCGTAAATAAGTCCGGTAGGGTCGACGCATGCCTCGCTCCCATCGCCATCGTCTCCTTGCCCCGACGGTCCTCGCGCTCGCGCTCACGAGCGCAGCCACCGCGAGTGCCGCTCCGATCGCCGACCCGTCGCCGACCTCGCTTCCGCGCTCAACCGGCTCGGCCGTGGCGGCCCGGCCGTTCCCGTCAACGACCGCGCCGACGAACCCGGCCATGGCCCCCAACCCGAATAACAATCTCCACAACGATCCGTGGATGACCGACGCCTACAACCGACCCGGACCGCTGGGGAAGAACCTGCGGGCCTCCTCGAGCGCGATGCCGGCCGCGCTCTGCGGTTCGCTGACCTTCGACTCGGCCCGACGGATCCTCAGCGTCTGTCCCTCGATCACCAACCCGGTCAGTGCCCGCGTGATCGACTCGGAGACCCTGCAGATGAAAGCGAGCTTCGTGCTCGGCGCGCCGAACCCCACCGGCCCGACCGCCTTCCAGAACTTCACCGGCGGCGGCTACTTCTTCCTTGACAAGCAGAACCGCGTCTGGAGCGCGACGAAGAACAGCCACTTGGTCGTGCTCGCGCAGAGCGCCGGCGGGACGCGCCTCTCGAAGGTCCGCGACTACGACCTCACGAAGGTGCTGACCGGCAGTGAGCGAGTGACGTCCGCGCTGCCGGACTTCCAAGGCCACGTGTGGTTCGTCTCCAAGCAGGACGGCAAGGTCGGGATTCTGAACACGCAGACGCGCAAGGTCCGGGTGCTGCGCACCGGCGAAGAAATCGAAAACTCGTTTGCGGTTGACCGCGGCGCGATCTACATCGTCTCGGACAAGCGCATGTACCGCTTCAGCGACGAAGGCGGGCGCCCGCACATCGATTGGAAGGTCACCTACCGCAATTCCGGCATCCACAAGCCCGGCCAGGTCGACGCCGGATCGGGCACCACGCCGACGATCATGACCGGCGGCTATGTCGCGATCACCGACAACGCCGACCCCATGGACGTCGTCGTCTACCGGACCGCGAACCGACTGCCGCGTGGGCAGAAGCGCGTTGTCTGCACGGTCCCGGTCTTCTCAAAGGGCGCGAGCGACACCGAGAACTCACTCATCGGCTCAGGCCGCTCCCTGTTCGTCGAGAACAACTACGGCTACCAGAACCCGTTCGGCGCCACCGGAGGCGCCCAGACGACCGGCGGATTTGCGCGCGTCGACGTCAACGCACAGGGAACCGGCTGCAGGCGGGTGTGGACGAACACCCGCGTCAGCTCGCCGACCGTCGTGCCGAAGCTCTCGACGAAGACCGGGCTGATCTACACCTATGAGCGAGTCCCCGCACCCGCCGGCGAGCAGCCGTGGTACTGGGCGGCGATCAACGCAAAGACCGGCAAGACCGCCTGGACCCGCTACGCGGGCAGCGGCCTGCTGTTCAACAACAACTACGCCGGCATCGCCATCGGCCCGGACCACAGCCTCTACCTCGGCGTCATCGGCGGCATCGTCAGGCTCGGGGACGGCGCATAGGTCGGCCTGGTCTGACCGCGATGGCTCCTTGACCTGCGTCAGTCCTCCACGTCGAGGTCGGCAGATCGGCGGAGGTAGTCGAGCATCCGCGGCTGCTCCTCACCTCCGAGGGCGTGCAGCAGCCGGCTGATGCTTTCGAAGTCCTCCGTTCCGATCTCTGTCATCGCCTGGTGCTCGATCCGCCGTGCCGCCTGTTGTTGCGCCTGGAGATATTCGAGCGCTCGAGCGGTGAGCCTTACCGTCTTCTCGCGACCATTGGTCGCTGAAGCCTCGACCGTGACGTATCCGCGGTCGCGGAGCCTGGTCACGATCTTGGCGGCGCCTTGGCGCGTGATTGTCAGCTCGCGCCCGATCTGGGCGATCGTTGTCGCTCCGGCTTGCGAGCAGATGCGCAGGACGCGTCCGTCGGGGAAGCCGCGATCTGCGAAGCCGGCGTCGGCCATTTCCTGGTCGAGGCGGCGCTGATACCCGACCCACGCTTGCCGCAAGAGGCGGCCGAGCCGAATCCGGTCGGGGGGTTCGCCCGGCTGATCAGGGCTAGGTTCGGGGACCGTTGAGCTCATAGGGGCCAATTGACAACCGCGGTTGACATTCTAGGAGCGGTGTCGGACACTTGAGCCGTGCCACAACCGACGCGGCGAAGAGGCGCTCTCGGCCAGCGTCTCGCGCGGGCCGGGCTCGTCGCCGCATGCTTTGCCTGCGCGTGTGGGGCTGCTCCGACCGTTGCGAGCACCGTCTCGGCGAGCGGGATCGACGTTCCTGCGGTACGACAACGTTTGACGAGCGACTCCCGGTCCCGTGTGGCGCATGACACCGAGACGATGGCGCTCGTGGCGCATGCGGGACGGCTGTTCGCGGCGACGGACCAGTGGGAGTACCCAGGGCCGCGAGCTGCGGGTCAAGTTCTGGTGAAGAACTCGGCCGCAAGCCCGTGGCGTGTGTTCGAGCGGACGCAGTCGCTCCGGGTTCAAGCGCTTGGGTCCTTCCCGATCCCGAGTGATCAGGGTGCCGGGAGGGGACACTCGCTCCTGATAACGCAGGCGATCGTCGATGGTCGCTCGCGCCTTCAGTGGCTGGTTGATCGGGCATCGTCGTTTACGCGCCGGGACTCGTACGCGCTGCCCTCCGTGGCCGACGACGTGCGCGCGTTCGGGGCGCACGAGTCGGGTGGCGAGTGGGCTGTCTACGCCGGGGTCGCGCCGACCGGGATTCTGCGTGGGACCTGGTCGCGCACAAGGCGCACGCTCATCTTTGACCCGGTGCCGGAGTTGGCTGTCGCGCCACCCAGCTCTCCAGGGCTGAAGACGCAGAAGGTCACCGGGTTCGCTGACTGCGCCGGCGCGCTGTATGCGTCGATCAACACGAAGCTGTTCCGCCGCAACGATGGGGTGCTTGCGCGCGGTGTCGCTCGCTGGGTGCTCGTCTACCAAGCGCCGCCAGTCGGAGCGCATAACAGCGGCCTGCGTGGTTTGACGTGCACGACACACCACGACTCACCTTCGCTGCTCGTCTCAACCGAGGGAAACGGCCAGGTTTTCCGATTCGACCTTTTGCCGCGGGGACATCTAACGGGCGTGCGCTCGCTGGTGGCACACCTGGAGTTCAACCCAATTCCGGCGATCCGGACGATGCTCGCCGTGCAGGGCACGGACGTGCCGGCGTCTGGCCGCGGAGCGGTCCACTACGTGATCGCGGCCTACAACAACTTCGCGACGATGAAGCTCGGCGCCGTCAGTCAAGAGCTGTTTGGGCTCGAGTGGAACTACGCCGGTACGTGTCCAGCGACGCGAACCTGCCAGCCGGGCAAGTCCTTCGATGGCAGCGCCTGCTTTGCGGTGCGTACGGATCGGCCCTCGTCGCCGACCTACGTCTTGCGCTGCCTGAGCGGCGCCCAGTTCACGCCCAGCGGCACGATCACGACGCCCGTCCGCTCCGGCCAGGCGCTCGTCTCGATCCGGACGATCGCTCGATCTCCGTTCGGTGACCATCGGATCTACTACGGCGGCTACGACTGCAACTTCTATCCCGCAGACGGCACGGCGTGGATCGCGACGTCTGGCTGGCACATGACAGGTTCGAAGGTTCGGAGGTAGACACATGGTTCGTCGTCTGAGCGCCGCGATCGGGATCGTCGTGATCATCGGAGTGATCGCTGGTGCGCTGACGTTTGGGTCCGGAGACAAATCGCGCGCCGCCACGACCGTCACGGCGTCCAAGCCGAACATCGTCTTCATCCTGACCGACGACCTCTCCTGGAACCTGATCAACCGCCGGTTCGCGCCGCACATCGTTGCGCTGGAGAAACGTGGTGAGACGTTCACTCACTATTACGTCGCTGACTCTCTGTGCTGTCCGTCTCGCTCGACGATCTTCACCGGCCTGTTCCCGCACGACACGAAGGTCGTCGCGAACGTCGGGAAAGACGGAGGCTTCAAGAAATTCCAGGCCGAGCATCTGTACCGCCGCACGTTTGCGGTGGCGATCCAGCCGCATGGATACGCGACCGCGATGATGGGCAAGTATCTGAACGGGTACGGCAAGCCGACGATGACCCCGGCCACGGCCCCGGTTGCGCCCGGCTGGTCGGACTGGCATGTCGTCAGCAACGGCTACCAGGAGTTCAACTACTCGATGAACCTCAACGGGAAGGTCGTGTCCTACGGCGGCCCGACCGGACGCTGCGGGGTGACCGGCCGCCCAGACAACTACGGTGTCGATGTCCTCGGCTTGGCCGCCCGGGCGTTCATCAACGACCGCCATGGCAAGCCGTTCGCGCTCGAGGTCGCGACGTTCGCGCCGCACTCGCCGTATATCCCGGCGCCCCGCAACGCGTGCGACTTCCCACGGCTCACCGAGCCGCGCGACCCGTCATTCAACGGCGCCACCACGAACCCGCCGACATGGCTGGCCCAGCACCAGCACAGCGCACTGACCGCATCTCAGGTGGCCTCGATCGACAAGGCATACCGCATGCGCGCGCAATCGGTCGAGGCCGTCGACAAGCTGCTGGCGAATCTCCAGGCGACGCTGGTGCGTGATCACCAGGCACACAACACCTACATCGTCTTCAGCTCTGACAACGGCTACCACCTGGGCCAGCACCGGCTATTCCATGGCAAGCAGACCGCGTTTGAGACCGACATCCGCGTTCCCCTGATCATCGCAGGTCCCGGTGTGCCCACCGGCACACTCGTTCCGCAGGTCGCACAAAACGTCGACCTCTATCCGACATTCGTCGCGATCGCCGGCGCCGCTCCTCACAACCCGGTGGACGGCCGCAGTCTGCTCCCACTGCTGCACCCCGGCAAGACGCGCCCCGCGTGGCGGACCGTCGCGCTGATTGAGCACAAGCACGTGAGCCGGAAGGACCCCAACGACCCGGATGTCGAGGACGGCGTCAGTCCCACGACCTACGAAGCGATCCGGATCGTGAGGGCGCACCTCAACGGATTCACGGGGCCCGTGAACTCCGTCTACGTCGAGTATGCGAACCCCGCCCACGAGCTCGAGTACTACAACCTGAACAATGATCCGTTCGAACTTCACAACGCGGCGAGCGCGCTGACGAAGACCCAGAAAGCGCAGCTGCATACAATCCTCACGCACCTCAAGAACTGTCACAACGCACAGGCGTGCTGGTCAGCAGCGATGCCCACCCCTGACGGGTCTCACCTCCCGCTGCCCGCGATCGCGCTGCGCCGGCACTCCAGACGCGAGCGATGACTCCTGCTCCGCGACGACCACGGAGCCGGCGAGGGGCCAATCACCCCGTCAGAGCCAACCGGATCTAAACGCACTCGATCGCGTCGACCACGCCCACGCTGAATACCGCGCTCGCAACAATGCAGCCGTCTCGCCAGCGCCCGGCCAGCACATGCACATCACATCAGCGAGGCTCGGCGCGAGGTCGACCGTCCGCCGCCGCGACCGACCACGCCGACGGGCCTGCGTTCCGAGAATGGGTACACGCAAACCTCCGCCGCCGGACCGATCCTGGCGCCCGGCTCATTGAGCCGATCGGAGCACTGCCCGGATGGGGAGGACCGAGCGCTTCACTTGCTTGCTGGAGCAGTAGCGGGTCGCCCAAATATGTCGCGGCGTAGCAACTAGGCCGGAACGCGAGTGTTCGTATGAGCATGCACAACTCGCCTTGGCGTTCAGCGGCGGCTCGGAGGGCGCTCGCCGCGGCGCTCACCGCCGGTCTTCTGGGTAGCGGCGTCGCCGCGGCAGCGGTCGCACAGCGACCGTCAGCCAAGCCTCAGATTCTCGGGCTGATCGACAAGAGCTCGCAGGCCCCGTACATCCTTCGGCAGCCGTTCCCGACTGTGAACCCGCGCGAGGTCGCGCCATACGCCAGGGCCTTCTCGGGGATTGTGGTCAACGAGACATGGGCCCAGCTCCAACCCCGCCGCGGGCACCTGAACCTGACGCCGCTGCGCCAGTCGCTGGCCGCCGTGCTCGCGTACAACGGCGCACACCCGGGCCAGCGCCTTTCGGTCAAGCTCCGCCTATGGGGCGGCTTTACCGCGCCCGATTGGGCCAAGACACTTGGCGGTAAGCCGCCGGTCACGTTCTCGACCCCATCGGCCGCCGGCACCACCGGCCGCTGGTGGACCCCGGCGTATCGGTCCGCCTGGTCGAGCTTCCTGCACGCGCTCGCCAGCCGCTACGACGGCAACTCACTGATCCGTTCGGTGGCCGTCTCATCGTGCGCGACACTCACGGCAGAACCGTTCGTGCAGTCTCCCAGTCTGCCTCTACACACGGAGCTGTTCGCCGCCGGTTGGTCGAGTGCGGCCCAACAGCGCTGCCTGCAGGGCGCGGTTTCTGACTACTCGGGCTGGAAGCACACCTCGATTGATTACGCGTTCAACCCATTCGTGTCATACACGCCTGGCAAGGCGGCCGGCACGCCCGACCCGACGTTCACCAACCACGTGATGGCGACCTGCGCTGACCTGCGCCGCACGACAGGGCGAACGTGCATCCTCAGCAATCACGCCTTCACCGCCACCGCTCCCACGACCTCACGCAGCGCATCCGTGTACGCCGAGATCACGGCGCTCTACGCCAAGCGTCACACGCCGGTCGACCTCCAGACCGGGCCGCCCGACAACTTCGGCGGATGCCAGGCGATCAACGTCGCCGTCACGTATCACGCCGAATCGCTCGAACTCTGGCCGCGTGCGGCCAACCCGAAGAGCTTCAAAGGATTCGCCGCGTACCCCGAGTCGGAGCTGCAGAGCTGGGCCCGGGCGCTCCGCACGGCCAAGCCGCTCTCCTGCTAACTACTCACGTTCGACAGGTCGATCACACGTCCACGGCGCTCAATCGACCCGCGCGCTGGGCGGGCCTGCGCGATGCTCAGCCGACCGATCCGAACCGCTACCACATGAGGACGGGGCTGCACGGCAACGACGGCTCGGGTGGCGATCCCGTGATCGCCAACGATGAATCGGGCACATCTGGGGGACGTACCCCCGAGCGCTTGCAGTCCGCCTGAGTGGGCTGGAAGATCCACCAGGACGTCGGCGCGGGGCTCGATGCCGCGCACTTCTGGGGCTGGGGTTCTGACCCGTACATCCGGAACTACGGTGACAACTCGCTCCTCCACTTCCGCCAGTACCAGACAGCCTTGCCCGGCGCATCGCTCTACGACGGCGCGCGACCGGAACCGATGCTAGGAACGGCGGCAGCCACTTCGACATCCTCGCCGCCGACGTCACGGACTGGATCGGCGCGGCGTCGCGCGGCCGCCGCGAGGACGCCGTTCGCACGAGCGCCGCGAACCACCCCGGCAACGCCGCCGGATCGCTCAACTCGTCAAACCGCGCCACCGCGAGCAGGAACGCGTCCTGCGCCACATCCCGCGCGCCATCCCAATCCCCGCCGCGCCCCAGCGCCACAGCCATGGCGAAGTCCTCGAAGCGCTGCACCAAAGCCGCCCACGCGTCGGCATCCCCGCGTCGCGCCGCCTCAACGACTGCCGCAAGCTGATTCATCGTCAAAGCCATACGCCAGACAAGAGCTAAGACCAATCGCTCGCGTTACCAAATCTGGCGCGCGGGCCCGACGCTTCGTCAGATCCCGGACAAGATCCGAAAATCAGGGAGCCACGCGAACGCCGTGGGCGGCAAGTGCCTGTGCCAGCGCAAAGGCAGGGCTCGCGGCGCGATCCAAGAGCCCGTATTCGCCAGGAGCACAAAGCGTCCCCGGCAGTGCTCGCCGCGGGTGCTACCGGAAGGCGCCGGCTCCCCGCAGCCCGCGCGCTGTGGCCGGCGGAGCTCCGAGTAGCGTTGTCGTGGGTTGCATGCACCGGAAGCGTCGGCGTTCACGCTCGCTTCAGGAATCTCAGAAAGAACGCCGCGAACACGAGGACAATTCCGACGTTGACCATCAGGCGCTCCCAGAATCGATGCCTGAAGAACAAGACGTCCACGCCAACCACGACGGCCGCCAGCCCGAGTACGTAAAGCACGGTGCCTGCGTGCCTTCCCATCGGTTCACCCTACTCCTCGATGACCGCGTCGCGGCCATTGATGCCGCCGGTCGACTGGATGTCGAGCGCCTCCCACACACACTGTCGGCGCGGCAGCTCCCGTCCCCGGGGGCGTGGGAGCGTGCCGTTCGTGCGATCCGCCATGTCGGACGGCTCATTGGCCGAAAGCGGCGGGGTCTCGCAGCTCGATCCAGAGGGCGTCGGCGACGGCGAGGACGCGTCCCGTCGCATCGTAGAGCGCAGAAGCGGAGTGGTGCTTCCGGCCGTCGTTGGCGACTGGCCATGCGGCGACGACGTGCCGCTCTCCGGCCCGCGGGCGCTCGCGGAGCTCGACGGTGAGCGAGGCGAGGACCACGATCTGAGTGCGGTGGTCGACAGACTCGATCGCGTACGCGCTTGGGCAGTCGAGCACTGCCCACGCAAGCACCGGATCGTCGGACTCCGGCGTCCACGGGGAGGCGATGAGGGGGCTGTCCTCGACTCTGCCGGCGTAGATCCGCAAGCCGTCGCTGCGCGCTGTCCCGCAGACGAAGCACGTCGGGAAGCGGTGATGCGCGAAGCCGATGTACCTCTGCGTCGCGATCTCGGCCTCCTCGATCGTCGGCGCCGGCGGAGCGTGCGCCTGTACGGCGGCGGGCACCGCCGTGGCGATGACGTCGTCGCCGTTGAGCAGCGAAACAGAGCCGTCGTGTTCGCGGCGGCGTAGTAGCGGCACGTCCAAGGGTGGCGGCTGGCGCAGCGACACGCGTACCGCGGGCGCCTTGACCTCAAGGCCTGCGAGACCACACGTGTAGCCCCCGTTGGCGGAGTTCGGCGGGCCATTGAAGCGCCGACCGATGACGACCCAGTCGTTCACGCCGTCAACCCGCCTCGCCGTCGGCTGCGCGCCGGCGGACACGTTCTGTGCGTACGGATCGCGCTGGCGAGCTTCCTCACGGTGCCCCATGCCCTTCAGAGCTAAGCAAAAGGAACGCGCGCACCGAATCCGTGCCGTGCTAAGACCAGCTCGAACACATGAGCAGGCCGGTCGGATGACGGTCCTCAGCGGGCCAGGGGATCCCGCCTGGGGCCGTCCTGAACTCGCCGGCTCAACGAAGCGCCCGGCGTGCGTAGGGCGCGGCAGGGCGGGCGGTCCGTCGAGCGAGCGGCGCAGTCGACGGCCTGATGGCGGGACCGTAGAGTGCTGCGAGGATCCTTTCGGGGTGAGAGAAAAGGAGGCAGCGATGAGCGGTATTCGGCTTGAGCCGGTGGATCGGGTGGAGATCACGATCCTGATGGACAACGTGACCGACCCGCTGCTTGTTGACCGGGACACCGTCGTGCGAATGAACTGGCCGAAGGCGTTGCTGGGTGGTCTGCCAACAGCCCGGGCGCGTGTGAGTCCCGAGACGGGCGTGCCGGACGCGCTGATCGCCGAGCCAGGTTTCTCGGCGCTGGTGCGGATCGAGAAGGCCGGTCGCGAGCGCACGCTGTTGTTCGATACCGGGGTGTCAACGAACGGGATGGTGGAGAACATGCGCCGGCTGGGGATCGATCCGGCTGGCGTGGAGGTGATCGTGCTCAGCCACGGTCACTGGGACCACGTGACGGGGATGGAGGGGCTGGTTCGGGTGCTGGGCCGGACTGGGCTGCCGGTGATGATCCATCCGGAGTTCTGGAGCCGACGCCGGGTCAGCTTCCCGGGGCTTGAGCCGGCCGAGTTTCCCTCCACCAGTCGCGGCGCGTTGCAGGAGATGGGATTCGCGATTGTGGAGGAGCGCCAGCCGTCGTTCCTGCTCGACGGCGCGGTGCTGATCACCGGGGAGGTCGACCGCACGACCGGGTTCGAGACGGGATTTCAGGGTCATCAGGCGCTGCGCGATGGGAGCTGGCAGCCGGATCCGATGATCCTCGATGATCAGGCGCTGGTGGTGAGTCTCGGCGAGCGCGGGCTGGTGGTTCTGAGCGGCTGCGGTCACGCGGGCATCGTCAACACCGTCCGGTACGCGCGTCGGCTGACCGGAGAGGATCGGGTTGCGGCGGTCATCGGCGGGTTTCATCTCAGCGGCCCAATGTTCGAGCGGATCATCGGCCCGACTGTCGACGCGCTCGCGGAGCTGGCCCCGTCGCTGCTGGTGCCCGCCCACTGCACCGGGTGGAAGGCTTGCCATCACCTCGCCACGCGGTTCCCGGACGCGTTTGTGATGAGCACGGTCGGCACCACGATCGCGCTCTGACAGCCGCCCGGCCCCGCGACTACGACACCGCCCCACGATGCGCTGCAAGAGGCACTGACCCGCGGCGGCTGAACATCGCGCGGTTCGAGGGCCGCTCGCGGTTATGCACCTCGCTGACACGGATTGGAATCAACGAGGCGGGCAACTCGCTGCGCCCCCGCCCCGAGATGCTGGAGCTCAACGACCAGGTGGCGAACGGATTGCCGGCTGGGGCGACCAGCCCGATGCGCTGTTCGAGTCCCGCGAGTTCCTCGCTGCGATCGATACGGCGCACGGAGAGCTCCCGCTGGACTACCCGAACGGCCGTCACGCTCCGCGACGTCGAGGGGCTGTCGACTGCCGAGGCAGCCGAGATCCTCGGGTATCAGCGAGCGCGCGCTCAAGAGCCGAGTTCACCGCGGATGCATGGCACTCCGAGGCGACCTCGATGGCTACTTCAAGAGCGGCTACGTCAAGTAGCTACCGGCTGCCGGGCGATCGCTCGCCGGGGACTGAAAGGTCGCGCAGCGCCGCGAGGCTGGCCACCGTGTGCCGCGAGTTGCGAAGCATGCGACCACAATTGGGGCACCAGCGGGCGTGACGCTCCACGCCGGCAGCCACGTCGGCGGAGATCACCGTCGAGATCATCGGACATCTGTGCGCGCGCCTCGCGGCAGCGCTTGCCATGCCGCGCGATCGGATTCAAAGCCATATGTGCCTTCGACACGCACGACCCAAAAGGATTCAGAATCAACCGCTTCGCGCAAAGCTGCAGCGGAGCAGTATCCACCACCGACCTGCTCGTCGCCGAGTTGCGGGTCGCTGCCCACATAGCCAATCCACCTGGGTGGTTCGACTTAGCTACTTCCCGAGGAAAAGGTGGACGCTCTGAGCACCCGGCTATTCCGTCCGACCGGACAAGGAGAATTCCCTGCTAACTGAGCGGGTTTCTGGTCGATAGTGGAGGTGTCCGTGTTGACGCTGTGGGCGCCGCAGGCCGGAGTGTCTGTGGGACGAGGCGTTGCCGGTCGAGGTGCAAGGAGTTGCCGACGGATCTGGCAGAGCTGGACAGGGTGCTGAGCGATCCGGAGTTGATGATGGTGCTGCGTGGAGCGTTGGCGCGAGGAAGTCGTGGACAGCGGGCGGGCGGTGTTGACGCGATGGGCGACCGACGATCGCGATGGAGACCTACGTCCGGTTGATGGTGCTCAAGGCCAGCGCTATCGGTGGGGGTACCGGATGTTGGTGGCGGAGGTGTCGGACTCGATCCATCTGCGCCGGTTCTGCCGGATCAGTCTCGTGGGAGCGGGTGCCGGACGAGTCGACGGTCCGCAAGCTGACGCGTCGGATCGGTGCGGAGACGATGTCGGAGCTTGACGCGTTCGTTGATCGAGAAGGCGATTGCGGGAGAAGCGGTTTCGCCCGCGGGCGGTCAGGATCGACTCGACGGTCGTGGAGGCGGACGTGCACTACCCGACCGACGCGGATCTGGCGTCGCACGGGGTGAAGGTGCTCGCGCGCGAGGGCAAGAAGCTCGCCGACGCTGGTGAAGGAGCGGAAGGCTCGGGTGCGGGATCGGTCGCGGTCGATGGGCCGCAAGCTCCGGGCGATGACGCGCACGATCCGCCGCCGTTCCGGGCGAGGCGAAGGCCGAGGTGCTGGCGCTGACCGAGCAGACCGGCGAGCTGTTGGAGCGCTCGGTCAAGGAAGCGCGAAGGCTCGCCGCGGTCGCCAGGCGTCGGGCACGTTGGGCGTGGCGCTGCAGCGAAGCGCCGAGTAGCGGCGCGAGCTGGAGGAGCTGGCGGATCGCTGCGAGAAGGTCGCCACCCAGATCCGCCAGCGCGTGGCGGGCGAGCCGATCACGGACCGGCTGGTGTCGATCGCGGACCCGGACGCCCGCCCGATCCGCAAGGGCAAGCTCGGCAAGCCGAACGAGTTCGGGTACGTGAGTCAGATCTGCGGAGGTGACCGAGCACACCCGCCGCGGCGCGCGGGGATTGATCGTGCCGGCCTCGACGCGAGCTCGGGAACCCGGCCGAGGACACGCTGCTGCCCGACACGATCAGCGAGCTGACCCGGCTCGGGATCCGACCCCGCGAGATCGCGCTGGATGGCGGGTTCAACGCCAGGCCCGACCCGCCACGCGCTCGAAGAACACGGCCTGAACCCCGAGCGGGTGTTCATCGCTGGCCGCCAGGAACCCGGCAGTCGAGCGCACCCAGCGACGGTTGCGGCGCTACCGAACCGGCGCCGAAGGCCGGATCAGCCACCTCAAACGCGGCTACGGGATGGACCGATCGCGCTTCAAAGGCGACGAAGGCCGCCAGATCTGGACCGGATGGGCAATCCTGGCCTACAACGCCGACACGCTCGCCGTCCGGGAGCGGTGAAACACTCCCAACCGCTCCAGCAAGAGCAAAACCCACTTACTACGAAGCGGCCGCGCGAGTTCACTCCGCGGCCGTTTCGTTCGACCATCAAGGGTTTATCCGCGGCAAGTAGCTAAGCTACTTCCACAGGATAAACGGATGGGTCAGGCGGCGATCTAGAGGCCGCCGGGGGTGCGTTTGACGACGGTGTGAACGGCGACGGCTTCGAGCAGGCTGGCTGCGATGAAGCGGTTGCTCTTGCTGTGGAGGTTCAGCAGCGCGTAGGCGGCTTGGCGGCGGCTGATCCGGCCTTGGTAGCGGAGTCGGATGATCGCGTCGGCGAGCTGGGCGCGTTGTTGGGGGGTGTCGATCTGCTAGAGGACGGCGGTCAGTGCGTCACAGCCACACTCGGGATCGTCGTGTTCGATCGCTTCGCGCAGTAGCTAGAGGTCAGGGCAGATCAGATTGCGGGAGTGTGACCAGCAGCGAGAGATCGAGGGCGGGGAGATACATCAGTTCGTCGGCGAGGTGGTACAGCGCGCGGTCGGAGAGGCAGTGGAGCTAGTAGACCGTATGGTGGACGAGCTGGGCGACGTGCGCGCGGGCGAGTTGCTACTATGAAGGGAAGAGGCGCTAGAAGCAGCAGTGCTTGGTCTAGCGGGCGGAGCCGCACTGGCAGGGCTGGTAGCGTCAGGGTACGGGCACTGGGTTTCTCCTCTGGATAGCCTGGCCTGAGAGTCGCATCCGAGCCGGTCGGAAAACGCTCGGCTGATGATCGGTTCCGTCCGCCCCGAGAGAGATGATTTACCTGCAAATGAGCTGGTTGATGATCGATCTTGGGGGTGCGTGTGCTGAGGATGCAAGCGGCCGGCGCGGAGTCGTTGTGGGACGAGATCCTGCCGGCGGAGGTCAAGGCGCTGCCCGACGATCTCCAGACGCTGGACCAGCTGCTGGGCGACCAGGCGTTGCTGGCGCCGATCGCGGTGCGGTGGGAGCGGCTACTGGCAGAGGCTGGACGACAGGCGGGGCGGGGTCGCCCGACGATCGCGATGGAGACCTACGTGCGGTTGATGGTGATCAAGCATCGCTCAGGGATGGGGGTACGAGACGCTGATGCGAGGAGGTGTCGGACTAGATAGATCTGCGCCGCTTCTGCAGGATAGGGGTGAGAGACAGGGTGCAAGACGAGTAGACTGTGCGGAAACTGACTAGAAGGCTAGGTGCGGAGGTAGTGCAAGAGATAACGAGAGGGTTGATAGACAAAGGACAGGCGGGAGAAGAGGTAAAGGCAGCGGGCGGCGAGGATAGACTAGACAGTTGTGGAGGCGGATGTACGCTGGCCGACAGACGCCGGGCTCGCCGCGGATGGGGTCAAGGCGTTGGCTCGCGAGGGACGCAAGCTCGCCGCGCGGGTCGACGAGAAGCGCACCGAGGTCCGGGATCGAACACGAGGTCGATGGGTCGAAAGCTCAGGGCGTTGACGCGCACGATAAGCCGCTGCTCCGGCGAGGCTAAGCGAGAGGTGCTAGAGATGACAGAGCAGACAGGGCAGCTGCTAGAGAGCATCGATCAAGGAGGCACGCAAGCTCGCAGCGACCGCTCGCAGAAGAGAAAGAGGTAGTGGTGCGAGGGCGAAGCTGAAGGCGGCCTCGGCGTTGGAGGACCTCGCGGACCGTTGCGAGAAAGTCAGACTCGCAGATCCGACAGCGCGTCAACGGGGAGCAGATCAAGGACAGGCTGATCTCGCTCTGGGACCCGGACGCCCGACAGATCCGCAAAGGCAAGCTCGGGAAGCAGAACGAGTTCGGGTACGTCGATCAGCTGTGCGAGATCAACGGCTAACACCCAGCGCGGCGCGCGCGGATTCATCCTTCGCCCAAGAAGACAGATCGGCAACCCGACCGAGGACACGCTGCTGCCCGACACCGACAGCCGAGCTCAAGGACCTCAACGATCAAGCTCAACGAGATCAAGCTAGACGGCGGGTTCATGCCGAAAACGACCAACACCGCGCTCGACGGCATCGCCGAACACCGATGCACATCACTGGCCGCCAAGAGACCGGCTCCAAGCGCACCCGACGACGCCGACAGCGCTACAGCACGGGCGCCGAAGGCCGGATCAGCCACCTCAAACGCGGCTACGGCATGAACCGATCACGCCTCAAAGGCGACAACGGCCACCAGATCTGGGGCGGCTGGGCGAGCGCTCACCTACAACGCTGACACCCTCGCCGTCCGAACCCGATGAAACACTGAACCCGAGCTCGACCTGAGCCCACTCACTACGAACCGGCCGCGCGAGATCACTCCGCGGCCGTTTCGTTTCCGGACAGTCACGAGTTTTTCAGGGGCAAGACTAAGCTAGCCTTACGTGGGAGGGACTCGGCGTGCGCGACGGCCTGCGCGACCCAGCGGTCGAGGCTCTTGCCCCTGAGCCCGTCTGGCGAGATCGTGACGAAGCCGCGCCTCGGGCGGCGGGTGAAGTCCATCGGGCGGGCATGCGGTGCTCTCAGGGCAGTTTCTTCTGCGTCGGGCCCGAGTCGGAGGATCAGCTCATCACTGTTGATCCCGCAGCACATGTGTCCACCGACCATGAACGTCAGCCCGCCGAACATACGTCGTTCGCTGACGTCGGTCAGCTCGCCGAGGAGTTGGCGCACGCGGCCGGCGAGTCGCTCGTCGTAGGCCATCCGGCTACAGCGGCAGCGTTCTCGGAAGCCCGAACAGTCCGAAGACGACGGTGTCCGCGAACCCGGTGATCTCGGCGACTTGGTCGCCCGTGAGCGTGAGCACCATCAGCCCGAACGCGTGCGCGATGCACGTGTGTGGATCGCGCAGTACGGGGACATCGGCACAAGCCCGCTGTACACCGAACAGGTCATCTTCGGCTCTTACAGGGCTACGGCGCACATCACACCCGCCGGGGCGTATGGCGTGGTGTCGCTGATCTTCTGGGCGCTGATGATCGTCGTGTCAATCAAATGCTGGTGTTCCTCTGCCGCGACCAGCAGACCACGCCGTTGGCGATGCGCGCTGACGTGCAGTACACGCATACGCTCCACGAGAAGGTCGTGATCGTCTCCGTCGACACCGTCAGCATCCCGCATGTGGAGCCGTTCGACCGGTGCGCCGTCGAGGTGCTCGGCCACGGAATGTTCAAAGTCTTTCACCTGACCACGCGGATCGGCTACCACGATGCGCTCAGCGTCCCCGACGCGCTCGCGCTCGCACGCAAGCAGGGCTTGCTTGAGCGCAACCTCGACCTCGAGCACGCGTCCTACTTTGTCTCGCGGATCGCGATCACCCCCACGACCGCGCCCGTCATCAAGCGCTGGCGCAAGAGCCTGTTCATCGCGATGGCCCGCAACGCGTCCAGCCCGATCGACCACTTTGGGCTACCGAGCGATCGCACCCTGCTCCTCGGATCCCAAGTCGAGCTCTAAAGAGCGCCTCACGGGGCATTCGTCGGAGACGGCACATCCCGCCCGCGAGTACGGCAGCCCTCCGGCGCGACGCGCGAACGTCGCCGGCCGCAGAACAGGGGGGCGCGTTGCCGCGGCGTGCGGTGTGATGGTATGAGTTGCGATGTGGACTGACCCGAGACCAATCGGAGCGGGCTCACGGATGTGCATTGGCGCCGTGGTGCTCGGGATGGGACGCAGCGGGACGAGCGCGATCACCCGTGGGCTCGTCGCGGCCGGGTTCTACGCTGGCGCCGAAGGGGAGCTGATGGTGCCGGACCCGAGCAATCCGGTCGGGTATTACGAGAATCTCGGGATCTACCGGATCAACGAGGCGATCCTCGAGCGCACCGACGCCAGTTGGTTCGTGCCTCCGGCGCGCGAGGCACAGGTCGCGGCGGCCGCCGATGCGCGCCTCGCGCTGGGGGACGCTTTGGCGCGGCTGAGGCGAGACGGTGGCGGTGCGCCTCTCGCGATCAAGGATCCGCGGATCGGCGTTCTCCTCGAGGTCTGGGAGCCGCTGATCGTGGGGGAGCTCCATCCGGTGCTCGCGGTGCGCAACCCGGTGGAGATCGCCTTCTCATTGGCCACGCGAGACGGAACGCCGATCGCTCTCGCGCTCGCGAGCTGGGAGCTCCATATGGCTCGGGTACTCCGGTACCTCCGGGACCGAGACGTCACCGTTGCCCCGTACTCGTGGCTGGTGGGTTCGCGTGAAGCGGTGAGCGGGCTCGTCGAGTCCGTCGCTCTGGAGCTTGCCGATGACTGTGCGCGTCGAGTCGACCCCGGCCTCGCGGCGCGGGCGATCAATCCCGAGCTGTACCGAAACCGCGCCCAAGCCAGTTCCCTTGACGATCACCTCACCGGCCATCAGCGCGACCTGTGGTCATATCTCGAGGCGCTACCCGCGGGCACTCAGCGCCTCACCATGCCCGAGGAGCTGACGCGCGAGGGCGAGCACGCCTTCGCCCTCACCCGCGCCGAGTCGCGACGGGTGGAGACCGAGCGGCGGGT
This sequence comes from uncultured Solirubrobacterales bacterium, assembly GCA_963850335.1. Taxonomy (GTDB): domain Bacteria; phylum Actinomycetota; class Thermoleophilia; order Solirubrobacterales; family Solirubrobacteraceae; genus Palsa-465. The sequence goes on from CAWKKY010000019.1 coordinate 40,629, forward strand.
GGGAGACCTCGAGGGGAACGCGGCGAACGAATCGCAGCGGGCGGAGGAGGCCGAGCTCGTTCGCGATCGGCTGGCCCAGCAGCTAGAAGGGGAGCGGGGACGCACGGGGGAGGCGGAAGCGGCGCGCGATGAGGCACGTCTCGCGCACCGGCAGGCCGAGCATTGGCTCTCCGAGATTCAGACATCGGCGAGCTGGCGTCTCACCGCACCGCTTCGCGCCATCCTCCGATCGCTAAGGCGCCTGCGCGCGCGACTCCCACCGCCGTGCTGACGGCTCCTCGACCCGGAGGCACCGTCTGGCTGACGGGGCTGCCGGCCGCCGGCAAGTCGACGCTCGCCTCTGCCGTCGCCGCCGAGCTGTCGCGGCTCGGGCACCAGGTGACGGTCTTCGACGGCGACGAACTGCGCGGGTGCGTCTGCAGCGATCTTGGTTTCACTCGCGACGGTCGGGCCGAGATGGCCCGACGGGTTGCGGAAATGGCCGCCGACCGTGCCCACAGCGGGTGGATCGCCATCGTGTCGCTCATCAGCCCGTACGCGGCGGACCGGCGGATGGCGAGGGAGCTTCACCGAGGCCTGGGGGTGCCGTTCGCGGAGGTCTTCCTCGACACGCCGCTGGATCTCTGTCGGCGCCGGGACCCGAAGGGCCTGTATGCCCGTGCGGCGCGCGGTGAGCTCCGGGAGTTGACCGGGATCGATGCGCCCTACGAGCCTCCATCCGCTGCCGAGTTGCGCCTGCCAGTACAGGCACTCGATCTCTCCGTCGAGGCGACGGTGGATATGCTGCGGAGGCACGGCATGTTTGGAGCGCTCGGCACCGCCGCGCGGCGCTAATCCACGCGTCACGCAGTGCAGAGTTACCTACGCGGGAAACGGAGCCGATCGATGAGCACGCCGCAGGCCCCGACGGGCGGCGGGACTCCGCGTCAGCCGGGGCAACGGACGGACGCGGCGCCGTCATCGATGCGCGACGAGACCAGCGAGTAGGGTGCGCGGCGACAGTGGGCGAGACGCACACGTTCAGCACCACGTACGGCCTCGAGACCGACACGGCCGCGCGAGCACGTCACGCGCTCGCGGACTTCGCCCTGCGCCACGACGTCGACCCCGACACCGTCGACGCGGTTAGCCTCGCCGTCTCCGAGGCGGTGACCAACGTCATCCGCCACGCGTACCGCGACGAGTACCCCGGCGAGGTTCGCGTCGCCGCTGACGCGAACGACGGACACATCGTCATCGTCGTCGAGGACGACGGATGCGGTCACCAGACCCCATCCCCCCAACCGGGCCTCGGATACGGACTACGCGTCATCGACCAGGCCGCTGAAACCGCGCACATCACCGAACGCCCGGGGGCGGCACCATCGTCAGCATGCGGTTCCCGCGTCGGAACCCAGGCGACGAGCGCCGCGGCGCGGCCTGACATTCATCCCGCCGCGCGCCGGACCGCCTGACCGTTCATCCCGCCGCGCGCGTGTCCCTCGTCGGGTCCGATGGCGCCGGCGAGATTTCGCAACCTCAATCCACTTCTAGCGCAGGCTGCATCACCGCCTCGAAGTCGAGCAGCGCGACGGCCGGGACGTCCCGCGCCGAGGTCCAGATGCTGTCCGTCATCCCGTGCACGAACGGTTCCCGGCGGTCTTCTCGCGCTTGTAGATGACCACGCAGCTGTCGGCATCCACAGCGGCGGTTCCGTCGAGCATCGCAACCGCCCAGCCGACCGTGCTGACCCGAACCGGGAAGCAAATCCCACCCCGGGGGTCGATGGAGACACGACGCGAACTGCTCGCAATTGAGGAGAGAAGGGTGGAAAGTCAGCGAGCCGAACCGGTAGTTATTCCTGATGCTGCTTCGGCAGGCGTGACTAGCGTTACATCAACGATGCGGATGCTGGTCCAGGTTGGGCTCAACGAGGGACCGATGACTGTGCCGCTTGGGCTGCACGATGCTCCCGGCGCGGTGCTCGGCGTGAGCCGGGTCGTCGTTCTGGGGGCGGGGATTGCCGGTCATACTGCCGCGACGTTTGCGCGCAGCTGGCTCGGTCGCGGTGACAGTGTGACCGTGGTTTCCCCGAGGCCGGATTACAACTGGGTTCCGTCGAATATCTGGGTCGGGGTCGGGCTGATGAAGCCGACGCAGGTGACGTTCCCGCTGGCGCCTCTGTATGAGCGCGCTGGGATCGAGTTCGTGCAGGCCTCCGCACGGGAGATCCATCCGGAAGGTGACCCGGACAACCGCACCCCGTACGTCACCGCCGAGGCCGCCAACGGGACCGACGTGAAGGTGTCCTACGACTTTTTGATCAACGCGACCGGTCCGGCGTTGCGCTTTGACAAGACGGAGGGTCTCGGACCGGACGGTGGCAACAGCCTGTCGGTCTGCCTTCCAGGGCACGCTGCCCAGGCGGCGGCGGCGCTCGATGAGGAGGTCGAGCGGATGCGACGGGGTGAGAGGCGCCGGTTCCTCGTCGGCGTCGGTCACGGGACCTGCACGTGTGAGGGGGCGGCGCTTGAGTACGTCGTCAACCTCGAGTTTGAGCTGCGCAAGCGGGGCGTGCGCGATCGCGCTGAGATCATCTGGATCACGAACGAGTACGAGCTTGGTGACTTCGGCATGGGGGGGATGCACCTCAAGCGGGCCGGCTATGTCACGCCGAGCAGCATCTTCAACGCGTCCCTGTTCGCCGAGCGGGGGATTGATTGGATCACGCGCGCGCACGTCAGCAAGGTCGAGCCCGAGCGCGTTCTCTACGAGACCGTGGACGGGTCCGAGGGGGAGCAGGCGTTCGACTTCGCGATGCTGCTGCCGCCGTTCTCAGGCGTCGGACTGAAAGCCTTCGGCCATGACGGAGCGGACATCACCGACCGCCTGTTCCTCCCGAACGAGTTCATGCGGGTCGACGCCGACTACACCCCCAAGGCGTATGAGCAATGGCGTTCGACCGATTGGCCGCGCACCTACCAGTCGCCTGACTACGCAAATGTGTTCGCGGCCGGGATCGCGTTTGCGCCTCCGCACGCGATCTCCGTTCCCCATAAGAGCCCACGGGGGACCGTGATCGCCCCCGCGCCGCCGCGGACCGGGATGCCGTCGGCGACGATCGGCAAGGCGGTTGCGGCGAGCATCGTCGACATGATCCGCGGCGCCGGGGCGCCGACTCACACGGCGTCGATGGCCGAGATGGGCGCCGCGTGTGTCGCGTCTGCCGGCGCCAATCCGTTGCGGGGCACGGCCGCGTCGATGACCGTGTTTCCGATTGTGCCTGACTATGAGCGCTATCCCGAGTACGGCCGCGACCTCGACCTGACGTTCGGTGAGATTGGCCTGGCGGGCCACTGGATCAAGATCCTGCTTCACCACCTGTTCCTCCACAAGGCGCGCCTGCGCCCCGGCTGGCGCCTGATCCCGGAGTAGCCCGATGCCCGACGAGAAGAGCCGCTACGTCACCAAGCCGACGAGGTTCACCGTGTTCCTGCGGACGTTCGTGCCCTGGCAGGCCTGGCGGTTCGCGGTCATCAACCTGAAGATGCTCGACATCATGCGCCGCGGCCACAAAGCCAAACACGGCAAGTAGGGACGTTGGGTGCCACCGTGCGTCAGGCGAGCCGTGGGCCGAGCGGGAGCGGCGCGTCAGCCCGCTCGTCGTGATCGATCGCTGGATCGCGCGATCCCGTCGAGGGCGAGGTCGACGACGTCGCGCAGGAACCGGTCGTCGAGTGGCGCATGCCCGTGCAGCAGGCGGTGGTAAAGGGGGCCCCAGACCAGGTCGATCGCCGACTCGACCGGCAGGTCAGACGACACCTCCCCGCGCTCGATCGCCCTTCCAAACAGTCGCCGCATCGGCTCGCGCCGGGGCTCGACGAACCGGCTGACGTACCGTTCGGCGAATGCCGGATCATTGCGCGCGGCACTGAGCAGCGCGGCGACAACACGGGCATACGGCCGCCGCGTCACCCGCCCCACCCACGGTCCCAGCAGCGCTAGGAGGTCGCTCCGTAACGCGCCGGTATCCGGTGCCGTTCCGACATCCGCCGACCAGGCGTCGTAGATCGCGTCGAGCGCGAGCGCCTCCTTGGTCGGCCACCAGCGGTAGATCGTCGCTTTGCTGACGCCAGCCTGCTCGGCGACGGCGTCCATGCTGGTAGCGCCCAGCCCGTCGACAAGCAGCAGCTCGGCGGCGGCCGCCAGAATCGCCCGTCGCGCTCTCTCACTGCGCGGGCGCCCCGGCTGCCGGAGCCGAGGTCGGTCCTCCGCAGGCACCGGCGCGCAGCCGTCAGCGGTCGTCGCCGAGGATCGTCACGAGGTCCTCGTCGGTGAGGTCGAGGTCAGCGGCCGGGAGGATCGGGTCGACCTGGTCGGGCCGCCGGAAGCCGACGATCGCTCCATCGACGGCGGAGTTGCGGAGCGTCCAGGCGACGGCGACCGCTCCGGGGGTGGTGTCGTGGCGCTCGGCGACCCGACGGATTCGGTCGACGCGGGCGAGGTGCTCGGACAGCAGCGGCTCCTGGAAGCGTGGATCGGTCGTGCGCCAGTCGTCGTCGGGCAGGCCCGCGATCCGCTCGCGGGTCATCCCGCCGCTGAGCATGCCCGACCCCATCGGCGAGTACACGATCACGCCGATCCCGTGCTCCTCGGCGTACGGCAGCAGCTCGGACTCGACGTCGCGTTCGATCAGCGAGTACTGGGGCTGGAGCGTCTCGACGGGCGCGATCTCCGCGAGCCGGCGCAGCTGCTCGACGTCGAAGTTCGAGACGCCGATATGGCGAACGAGACCACGCTCCTTGAGCTCGACGAGCGCTGAGAAGCCCTCGTCGATGTCCGGCTCGGGATTCGGCCAGTGGATCTGGTAGAGGTCAATCGCGTCCACACCGAGCCGCTCGAGGCTCGCCTCCGCCTCGCGCAGCACCGAATCGCGCTTCAGGTTGTGCACGACGCGTCGGCCCGGCCCCTCGAGTAGCGAGCATTTCGTGAAGATGAGCGGCCGCTCCGCCGCGGGAAGGTCGCGCAGCGCACGTCCGATGACCTCCTCGGAGCGACCGAAGCCGTAGGCGGCCGCCGTGTCGATCCAGTTGACGCCCCGCTCGAGCGCTCGGTGAATCGCGGCGATCGACTCCTCGTCCTCCTGCGGGCCCCAACCGAACTCCCAGCCACCGCCCCCGATCGCCCAGGCGCCGACTCCGAGTCGGGTGATCTCAAGCCCCGTGTTTCCCAGCATCGTCGTCTTCAGCTGCATTTGTCGCTCCCGGCACTCGAAATGTTCTCGGCCGCTCCAATATATCGAAACTGAACGTTCCGTTTCTCTACGCACCCAGCATCACGAAGCGGCAACCGTGCCCCGTAAGCGTTGGAGGAGCCGGCGGCTCACGTCAGCGGGTGCGGCTGAAGCGCTGGACCGCGTCGAGCAGCTCGCGGCTCTTCTCGGCCGCCTGTTGCTCGTCGCCGGAAGCAAGGGCCCCGGCGACGCAATGGTTGACGTGGTCTTCGAGGATCTTGAACGCGACGGCCTCCATCGCCGTCTGGACCGCCGCGATCTGGGTGAGGATGTCGATGCAGTAGCGGTCCTCAGTCACCATCCGCTCAACCCCGCGCACCTGCCCCTCGATCCGGTGCAGGCGCTTGATCAGCGCGTCCTTGTCGGCGGTGTAGCCGAACGTCGGCGCTTCGGTGGTATCAGTCATCGGCGGTCTCCCGCGTCGAGTGAAAGCGCCGCAGGCGCAGCGAGTTGGTGACGACAAACACGCTTGAGAACGACATCGCACCAGCAGCGATCATCGGGTTGAGCAGGCCGCTGATCGCGAGTGGGATCGCGGCGACGTTGTAGGCGAATGCCCAGAACAGGTTTGCCTTGATCGTGCGGAGAGTCCGTCGCGCGAGCCTGATCGCGTCGCTCGCCGCGCGCAGATCCCCTGAGACGAGTGTGAGGTCCGAGGCCTCGATGGCCACGTCGGCGCCGGTTCCGATCGCCAGGCCCAGGTCCGCCTGTGCGAGTGCCGGCGCATCGTTGACGCCGTCTCCGACCATCGCGACGACCTCGCCGGCGTGCTGCAGTCGGCTGATCTCCGCGGCCTTGCCGTCAGGAAGGACACCGGCGAGCACGCGTGTGATCCCGACCTGCTCGGCCACGGCGACCGCGGCACGCTCGTTGTCGCCCGTCATGAGTACCGGCTCGATCCCGAGGCGCCGCAGGTCCGCTATCGCCTCGCGGCTGCTCGGCTTGATCCGATCGGTGACCGCGATGAGACCGCGCGCGCGGCCGTCCCATCCGACCGCGATCACCGTCACGCCGGTCGCCTCCAGATGCTCGTTCCGTGCGGATAGCTCGAGCGGGAGCGCGATCTCCCACTCGGAGAGAAACGCGATCCGGCCGACGACAACATCGCGTCCCTCGACACGCGCCCGGACGCCGAAGCCGGCTCGGCTGTCGAAACGGTCGACGGCTCGCAACGAGCCGAACCGCTCACGCCCGCGCTCGGCGATCGCCCGCCCGATCGGATGCTCGCTTGCATCCTCGACCGCGGCGGCGAACTTCAACAGTTCATCTTCGGCGACGGCGTCGGCAACGATGAGCGCCGCAACCTGCATTCGCCCCTCGGTGATCGTGCCCGTCTTGTCGAGCGCGATCGTCGTGATCGCTCGGGTCTGCTCGAGCGTCTCCGGTCCCCTGATAAGGATCCCGAGCTGGGCCCCTCGTCCGCTTCCGACCATGAGAGCAGTCGGCGTCGCGAGACCCAGCGCACACGGGCAGGCAATGATCAGGACGGCGACTGACGCGGAGAACGCCGTTGCGGCGCTGCCGCCCGCCACCAGCCATCCGGCGAGGGTGAGCATGGAGAGGGCGAGCACCACCGGTACGAACACTCCGGAGATGCGGTCCGCGAGGCGTTGCACGCGCGCCTTGCCCGCCTGGGCATTCGCCACCAGCCGGGAGATCTGCGCCAGCGCCGTGTCTGATCCGACACGGCTGGCCCTCACCACGAGCCGGCCGGAGGCGTTGATCGTCGCCCCTGCGACCTCGTCGCCGACCCCAACCTCGACCGGTACGGACTCGCCGGTGAGAATCGACGCATCGACCGCCGATTCACCGCTCTCGACGATCCCGTCGGTGGCGATCTTCTCGCCAGGTCGCACCACGAACAGATCGCCGACACGAAGCTGGTCGACTGCGACCCGGACCTCCCGGCCGTCACGGAGCACCCGCGCCTCCTTAGCGCCGAGCTCCAGCAGCGCGCGGATCGCCTCTCCGGAGCGGCGCTTGGCCCGCGCCTCGAAGAAGCGCCCGAGCAGGATCAATGCCGTGATCATCGCCGCCGACTCGAAGTAGGTGTCCTCGCTGAGCCCGGCGAACAGCACGACCGTCGACCACGTCCAGGCGGAGATCGTGCCGATCGAGATCAGCGTGTCCATCGTGGCCACGAGGTGTCGCGCATTCAGCACCGCGGCGCGGTGAAACGGCCACCCGCACCAGAACACGACCGGTGTCGCCAGCCCAAAAGAGACCCACTCCCACCCGGAGAACCGCACCGCCGGCACCATGGCCATCAGGACCAGGGGCACCGACACCACCGCCGCGACGAGCAGCCGGAACCGCAACTGCGCGGCCGGGTCATCCTCACCGAGCGCCTCCTGCGGCAGTGCCGCGTGATAGCCGGCGCCCTCGACGGCTGCGATCAGGTCCGGGACGGACACCTGCCTCTGGTCAAAGCAGACGGCCGCGTGCTCGCTGGCGTAGTTGACCGAGGCCTCCACCCCATCAAGGCGGTTCAGCCGCTTCTCGATCCGCGCCGCGCACGACGCGCACGTCATTCCCTCGATCGCCAACTCGACGCGATCGGAGTTCTGCGCAACTGTTCCCATTGGCCTCAGTCCGCCTCGTAGCCGGCCTCGGTGATCGCCGATCGCAGCGCCGCGTCGTCCAGCGATTCGCCCGTCACCTGCACGATCTTCGACTCAAGGTCGACCGTGACCGAGTCGACCGTTGCGATCGCGGTGAGCTCCTCGCGTACGGCCGTCTCGCAGTGCTCGCAACTCATTCCGGGGACGCGATACGTCGCTGTCTCTGGCATGTCGAACTCCTTCGCGATCGATACCCTGGGGGGGTAACAGTGATACCAGTGGGGAGTATCGCCCTCCGCCGTCAGTGCCACATCCGCACACACCACCATGCGGTGGCCGGAGTCTCTACGGATTGCTGACCGAGTCGGACGCGCGGCGCTCGTGCGCCTCGATCAGGACCTCGGAAATGTCACGGAACCGCACCGTCCCGCCGGCCGCCTTAGACAGGTTCACGAGACACAGCGGGCACATCGTGACGCACTCTGTCGAGACGGCATGCACCTGCTCGACGCGCTTGCGCGCCGTTGCCAGCGCCTTGTCCGGATAGAGCGATTCCGCCGGTCCACCGCAGCACCATGTGAATCGTCCCGCGTTGCGGGGTTCGAGCACTCGGAGCCCGGCGCCCGCGAGGAGCGTGCGGGGTTCCTCGACGATGCCCTCGTGGCGTGCGTACACGCAGGAGTCGTGGAGCGCGATCTGCCCGATCGACTCGGTCGTTGCCGGTTGCTCGTGATCGGCGAGCACCTCGAGGTAGCTGCGGACCGTCACGTCATAGTTGTCGAGGAGGGCTGGGTACACGGTGCGGAGCATGTTCGTCGTGTGCGGATCGATGGTGATCACGTTCTTCACGCCGTGCTGACGAAGGTTCTCGCGCACACGCCGAGCGTGCACGGTGACGAGCTCGTCGAGCCCGAGGTCGTGAGCGAGCGCTCCCGAGTACAGGTCGTCTTCATACAGGCAGCCGAACTCGATGCCCGCGTCGCGCAGGAGGCGGACGACCCGACGTGGAACGCTGTCGTACTTCGCACACTCCTGCTTCGATGGCCGGCCCATGAACGCTGAGATGTTGACGACTCGATTGACGCGCCGCCCCAGTCCTGAGAACCGCGCGAGCGGCGAGTCGCCGAGGCGCTGCTCGGCTCCGACGAGGCGTTCGATGTACGGGATCAGCTGGTACATCTGGCCCGTGTACAGGACCGTGTCGCCACCACGGGGGAGCTCCAGCCCTTCAGTCCAGCGTGTCGCCTTTCTCGCCGAGATCGGCAGGACCGACCCGCGCAGACGCAGGTTGTCCCCGAGAATTCCCACCACATCGCGCATCGGCAGGGACATCAGGACCGTTCCTCGAGCAGCCAGCGACGCATGACGCGGATGTTTTCGGTGATATGCACGCCGGCTGGGCAGCTCTCCTCACACGCGCGACAGAGCAGGCACGAGAACACGGCTTCCGTCTCGGCCCGGAGTCGCTCCTCGATTCCGAGTGCGGCGTAGCGCAGCAGATGCCGCGGCAACACCCGGATCCCGAGTGGGCACGTCGCGGTGCAGACGCCACAGTTCATGCACACCTCGGGATCAAAGGCGCCGAGGTCTCGCAGCGTGTCCGCCAGAGCTGGGTTGACGACCGCGCTCATGTGCGTTTCACCGCCGCGTAGCGGTAATAGCCGTCGTCGCTGACACCCGGTTGCTCGGCGACATAGCCGTACTTGCGCAGGCCCATGATCCAGATCATCACCTCATCGTCCGGATGCCCGGCGACCGACGCGAGCTCGGGGATGGTCAGCGGCTTGTCCTGCAGCAGTTCGAGGAGCCGTCCCCTTCGCAGCGGCTCCTCGCGGATGATCTCGCGCACGTCGCGGCTCATGTCGCTGCTCCGGCGAGGAGACCGTCGATCATCGCTCGTACCTGCGCGTCCGTGTAGCCCTGGAGGTCGATCGCATCCTCGGAGCAGACCGGCGCGCAGGCGCCGCATCCCTTGCAGCCCGCCGCGTCGATCGTCGCGATCTCGGCACCATCCTGCTCCACCAGTGAGATCGCGCCGAATGGGCACGTCTCGACACACGCCCCGCAGCCTGTGCAGGCGCCGGCGTGGACGGTCGCGACCTGCGGATCCAGCTCGGCGACTCCGCGCTTGAGCACGGCGGCCGTCTGGGCGACCGCGGCGAGGCTGGAGGTGACGCTCTCGGCGACGGTCTTCGGGCCCTGGCAGGCGCCGGCGATCAGAACACCGTCAACGACAGTCTCGACGGGGCGCAGCTTCGGATGGATCTCATTGAAGAACCCGTCCCCACCCACCGGCAGCTTGAGCGTCTTGATCAGGCGATCGTTGCTCCGCGGCACCATTCCGGTGACGAGCACAACGAGATCGGCCTCGATGGTCAGCTCCTCACCGTCGGTGAGCTGGTCACGAACCGTGACCGCCAACCGACCGTCCTCGCGAGTGACCTCGGGAGGATCGTCATCGGCGAACTTCAGGTACAGCGAGCCGCGCCGTCGGGACTCGTTCACCATCAGCTCGTTCTTGCCGTACGTGCGCAGGTCGCGGTACAGGTGATACTGATGCGCTTCCGGCACCCGGTCGGCGGCGAGCAGCGAGGCGTGGACCGCGGCGCTGCAGCAGAAGCGCGAGCAGTAGGCGTGCTCGTCGCAGCGGCTGCCGACGCAGTAGATGTAGGCGACGCTCGCGACCGGCTTGCCGTCGAGAACGAGTTGGCCGTCGCCCTCGTCGAGCATCCGTCGGAACTCCGAAAGCGTGAGCACCCCCGGGATCCCGTATCCGTATTCGCCCGCGTTCGGCTCGTAGCTGTCAAAGCCGGTCGTCACGACGATCTGTCCGATCTCGACGTGGATCGATTCCTCGCCGACGCGGATGACCGCTCGATAGTTGCCGAAGGTGCCCGCCTTGGCCGTCACCTCAGCCCCGGTGAAGACGACGATCTCGGGGCGCTCTCGAATCTGCCGGCGCAGGCGGGCGACAAGTGCGCGGCCGCTGGTGCCGTGCGGATACAGCGTGCCGAGCTCGCCCACCCGTCCACCGAGCTGTTCGGCGCGCTCGACGAGGAACACGGCGAGGCCGACGTCGGCGAGGCCGATGGCGGCGCGCATCCCGGCGACGCCGCCGCCGATCACGAGCGCGCGGGGTGTCGTCTGCACGGTCGTCGGCTCCAGCGGCTCGGTCAACCGCGTCCGGGCGATCCCGGCGCGCACCAGGCTGATGGCCTTGCTCGTGGCACCGTCACGGTCGTCGGTGTGCGTCCAGGAGCACTGCTCGCGGATGTTGACCTGCGTGTACTCGTAGGGATTCAGACCGGCGCGGCGCGCGACCTCGCGGAACGTCTCGGTGTGAAGCTTGGGCGAGCAGGAGGCCACGACAAGGCCGTCGAGCTGTTGGTCGCGGATGTCGGCTTCGATCTCCTGCTGGGTGGCGTCCGAGCACGTGAACATGGTGCTCTTGGCGACGACGACGGCGGGGTCGTCGCCGACCGCGTTGATGACCTCGTCGACGTCGACATAGTCGGAGATGTTGCCGCCGCAATGGCAGACGTAGACGCCGATTCGCCGCTCGCTCATGCCGTCACCGTTCTGCGGTCGATGTGGGCGGCTGCCTGAGCGACGGCCGCGCCGGCGTGAAGGATCGACTCCGGGATGTCCCTGCGGGCCGGACGCCGCGCCGGCGACGAACACGCCGGGGATACTCGTCCGGGCCGGGTTGGCGTCCTCATCGATCTCGTCGACGTATTCCTGGTCATCGAGTGCCAGCTCTTCGACCTTGAAGAGGCGAGACGCATCGCGGTTGGGCAGCACGCCGACGGCGAGCACGACGAGGTCGTACTCGGCCTCGGCAATGACGCCGCCGTTGTCGATGTCCTCGTAGCGCAGGACCAGGTTCTTCTCGGGCGTCTCGGTGATCCCCGCGACACGACCCTTGATGTAGTTGGCGCCCATCGCCTTGGCCTGTTCGAAGAACTCGTCGTACCCCTTGCCGACGGCGCGGATGTCGATGTAATGAACGGTCACATCGGCGAGCGGTAGCGCGCCCATGATCAGCTGGTTCTGCTTGATCGAATACATGCAGCAGAACTTCGAGCACAGCGGGTTGCCGACCGTCTGATCGCGCGAGCCGGTGCACATCACGTACGCGATCCGCTCCGGCACTCTGCCGTCGCCCGGCCGCAGCACCGTGTTGTAGGGCCTCGTCGGGGCGAGCAGTCGCTCCATCTGCGTCCCCGTGATGACGTTCTTGAAGGTGCCGTAGCCGTACTGCGGCTTGGCGTCGGCCGGGAACAGGGCGTACCCAGTCGAGACGATCACTGACCCGACGTCGACGTTCATCGTCTCGGTGCGCATGTCGAGATCGATCGCGTCGGCGGGACAGGCAGCGATGCACTCGTGGCACTCCGAGCACACCCCGCAGTCCAGGCAGCGACCGGCGGCGGCGCGGGCATCCGCCTCGCTCAGGGGCGGCTCAAGTTCGGCGAAATCCGATGGTGTGGCCGCAGCGCGCAGCGCACCCTGGAGCGGCTCGCGGCGGGCGTAACCGTGCTGGCGAGCCAGGATGTCGGCGTGCTCGACAACCGGAAGCGGCGCGTCGAAGCCGTCGAGGGGCCGGCCCTGCAAGAAGCGATCGATCATGTGGGCCGCGCGGCGACCCTGTCCAACCGCGTCGGTGATCATCGCCGGGCCCGTGACCGCATCGCCGGCAGCGAAGACCCAGTCAATCGACGTCTGCAGGGTTTCCGAGTCGGTGCGGACCGTTCGGGCGCCGTCGGGCGCCAGTTCCGGGAACGCACCGGTGTCGGCGCCCATCCCCACCGCCACGATCGCGACATCGCAGCTCAGCTGCTCGACGACACTGTCGTCGTAACGGGGGCTGAAGCGGCCGTCGAGGTCGAACACCGACATGCAGCGCTTGATCGCGACCGAGCGGACGCTCGCGTCGCCTTCGAATCCCGCGATCCCCCAGCGATCGTGCAGCTGCACGCCCTCGCTCAGCGCCTCCTCGATCTCCCAGTCGTAGGCCGGCATCTCCCCCCGGCGCTCAAGCGAGACCATGTGGACCGCCGCGGCACCCAGACGTCGGGCGCTGCGGGCCGCGTCGATCGCGACATTCCCGCCGCCGACCACGACCACGGTCTTGCCGCTCAGGTTCGGGGGCTCGCCGAGCTTGATCGCGCGCAGGAAAGCAAGCGCGCTCGAGACACCGTCGAGCTGTTCACCGGACACGTGCAATGTGGCCGCGTTCGGCGTTCCGGTGGCGACGAGAACGGCGTCATAACCGTCCCGCCTGAGGCCTTCGAGATCCTCGACGCGCGTGTTCGTGGCGATCTCGACGCCGATCGCCATCACGTTCGCGACGTCGCGCTCGACGATTTCAGCGGGCAGCCGATACGACGGGATCGCGAGCCGGAGTGCGCCTCCAGGTTCGGGGGCCGCCTCGAAGATCTTGACCCGGTGGCCGCCGCGCGCCAGCAGCCAGGCGGCAGTGAGGCCGGCAGGGCCGGAACCGACGATCGCGACGCGCTTGCCGCTCGCGGGCAGGGGCGCCACGGGCGGCGGCTCGGGCAGCGCGTAATGCCGGTCGGCGACGAACCGCTTCAGGCGGCGGATCGGTACCGAACCCTCGAGCTCGCCGCGGGTGCACGCGCCCTCGCAGGGCGCATAGCAGGCGCGGCCGAGGCTGCCGACGAGCGGGGTCGCCTCGAGCACGAGGTCGAACGCTTTCTCGTACTCGCCGCTGCGGACCAGCGACACGTAGCCGTGCGCCTTGATGCCCGCGGGGCAGTCGAACGTGCACGGCGAGGTCCCGGCACGCTCGATCAGCGCCTTCTGGGGCACCGCCTGAGGGAAGGCGATGTACGCGGCCCGGCGCGAGACCATCTCGCCGTTGAACTGGTCAGGCACGGCAACCGTGCACGCGAGCTCGCACTGCCGGCAGCCCGTGCACAACGCCTCATCGACGAAGCTGGGCCTACGCTCAACGATCGCGTGGAAGCCGCCGTCACCGTCACGGACGATCTCGTTCACCTCTGAACCCGTGAGCACCGTGACGTTGGGGTGATGGATCGTGGCGGCCATCTTCGGCGTCGAGATGCAGCTCGCGCAGTCGAGCGTCGGAAAGACCTTGCTGAGCAGAATCATCTTGCCGCCGACGCTCGGCTCCTTCTCGACCACCAGGACCTTGTAGCCCATGTCGCCAAGTTTGAGCGCCGACTCCATCCCGCCGATCCCGCTGCCGACGATGAGCGCGTCGTAGTCCATCGCTCACCCCTCCAGCTGCGCGAGTGCCTGCGTGAACTCACGCACGTGCTTGGTGTACGGGGCCGCACAGACCGAGCAGATCGCCGCCATCTTCAGCCGGCGCCCGTCGATCCCACGCTCGCTCATCAACGCCTGCGCCTCGCCGACGATCCGCGAGGACCGTTGGCTGCAGTCCGGCAGGTACGCGCACTCGTCGCCGTCGGAGGCGACGAACACGCCGTCGAAGCCCTGCTCGAGCGCGTACAGGATCCAGCTCGGCCTGATCCCGCTCGTACACGGAACGCTGACCACGACGACGTTCGGTGAGTAGTGCATGTGGGAGCTTCCGGCCAGGTCGATCCCTGGGTCGGAGATCCCGTTCGTCGAGAACACGAGCACGCGCGGTGACCTGAGCGCCAAGCAGCGGCGTCCGTCGTGAGCTCGAGCGCGTCCATCTCTACTTCTGCCGGCGGATGAACACGCGCTCGTAGCCGCTCGCGTCCGCGACGCCGAGGAACTCGTGACCGACCTTCCCCGACCATGCGGAGACGTCGTTCTTCGTCTGCGAGTCGCTCGACCACAATTCGAGCACGTCGCCGACCGGCACGCTACCCATCGCCTTCTTTGCCTCGAGCAACGGGCCTGGGCACGCGGCCCCGCGAGCGTCGATCGTCTTCGCCGCGTGCAGTTCGCTGATATCGGTGTCGGTGAGCACGGTGGTCATGCGTTCTTCTTCTCCTAGTAGACAAGGGCGTTGGTGGCGGACGTGATCTCAGCGACAAACCGTGCGGCGGCGACGATCTCGGCGCCCTCGACGAGGTCGTTTTGGGTCAGTCCCCGGCTCTTGATGGACGGCGAGCAGACAAGGATCTGGCCGCCGAGCTCCTGGATCGTTGGGAGCAGTTCGCTGAGCGGCGCGAAGTCCGGTACGTCGATGGTCTCGGCGATGCCCTTTTTGACCAGGAGGCAGCCATCGGCCTGAAAGCCCATGACGACCTCGACGTCCGACGCGATTGCGGCGCCCGCCATCGCGAACGGGATCATCGCGAGCTCGGGCTCGTCTGGCCCGTGGGTAACCATCACGACGAGTTTCTCCGCGGCGGCCATGGTTCTACGCCTGCTTTTTCTGCACGTAGAAGACGAGCGTGTCGCCCTCCTCGTGCCAATTGAGCAGCGTGTTGCCGGTGCTGCTCGCCCACGCGGGGACATCCGCGGCCGAGCCGCGGTCGGTCGCGAGGATCTTCAGCACCTGCCCTGGCTCCAGAGCCTTCATCGCCTTCGCCGCCTTGATCACCGGCATCGGGCAGGACAGCCGACTCGCGTCCAGCACCTGGGCTTCATGGATCTCTGGCTCAGTCATTCGCTTCTCCTAGACAAAGAGGGTCACGTGCGCCTGCCGGGCTTCGGCCAGATACGCCGCCGCGCCCGCGAACTCGACACCGTCGATGAAGTCGTCCTGCGCATAGCCGAAGACGTCGAGCGTCATCTGGCACGCGATCAGGCGAACATCCAGATCCCGCGCTGCCTCGAGCAGCTCACCGATTCCCGCGACGTTCTTGTCCCGGAATTTCGTCTTCATCATCTTGGTCGCCATCGGGCCCATCCCCGGCAGTCCGAGCACGAGGTTTGGCATCGGGACGGGCATCGGCATCGCCGGGTTTCCCAGCGGGGCGACCTTGAGCAGCCGCTCGAAGTCCTTGTGGATGATGTTCAGGCCATAGAAGGTGAAGAAGATCGATGCCTCCATGCCCGACGCGGCGGCGGTGGTCGCCAAGATCAGCGGCGGGTACGCCCAGTCGAGCGTGCCCTTCGATGCGATGAATGCGGCTCTTGTTGCTGCCGACTCGTGCTGCCCGGAGCGCTCGAGCTCGGAGCGAACGATGCGCCGGATGTCCTCCTCGTTGAGGACCGCCCTGCTGGTGTCCTGCTGCTCGTCGAGCATCCAAAACCTCCTGTTTAGACCAGTGTCGGCGACCGACGCCGTCGGCACATCCGGCACAACTACTCAATGGTGCAGTAGAAATCCGGACATGACAGCGTTGCCCGAACGCATGTGAGGCGGCAGCCGCGTGATTTCTGCTCACGGGTCTCGGGTGGTTTCCGCGGATAGCTGCGCGACCCGCCGGGTCTACCGTCGAGAGCGATGAACGACTCTTTGCTGCCGGCGGCGCGCGATGGCATCGCGCGCTGAGCACAAACAAGAAGCGCGTACTCGGCGTCTCGCGGACGAGCAGGCGGCCGCCGAGCGGACGCGCCGCCGGCGACGCCTGTACACACTTGGCGGGGTCGCGCTCACGGCAGTCGTGGTGGTTGTGGTCGCGATCGCGGGCGCGGGTGGCACCAGCGGCTCGACCGGGCTGAGCAACGGGAATGGTGAGACGGCGCTCGTCGCGCAGGTCAGGCAGTTGCTCGCGGGTATTCCGCAGTCGGGGGTGACGTTGGGTAATCCGAGGGCACCGGTGACGCTGACCTATTACAGCGACCTGCAATGCCCGGTCTGCGCAGAGTTCACACTCCGCAGCGGCTTCCCGAAATTGGTCGCTAACGACGTGCGGGCGGGCAAGGTGAAGGTCGTCTACCGAGCCTTCCAGACTGCGACGCGCGATCCGCAAACGTTCCAGGCTCAGCAGGTCGCAGCTCTCGCCGCCGGGCGGCAGTCCCTCTTCTGGAACTACGTCGAGCTCTTCTACCGCCAGCAGGGCACCGAAGGCACCAGCTACGTCACCGAGCAATACCTCGCCGGGCTGGCGGGCCAGGTTTCTTCGCTGAACATCCCTTCCTGGCGCAGCGCCCGTAACGCTCCGTCGCTCACCGCCGAGCTGCAGGCTGACACGCAGTCAGCGACCGCGGCCGCCGTTCGAGGTACGCCAACACTGATCTTTCACGGCCCTCGTGGGACAGCGCAGGTGCCGGCGACGGTGCCGAGCTACAGCCAGCTCCAGCAAGCAATCAAGTCGGTCGCGTGACGCGACCGCTCCCTTCATTTTTCCCTCAATCGACGCTTGGAGACTGACATGGCACCCCCGCCCGCGCCCGCCGACCCTGACCGCTCCTTGACCCCAGGTTTCGACGCGTCGATGACGCGGATGCTCGGCGCCGACTTGCGGCTCATCTACGGGATCGGAGTTCCCATCGCGATGATCGTCGGACTGATCATCGTGCTCGCCCTGCACCCGGCGAAGTGGGTCGTCGGCGTCGTCGTCGTGTGCGAGCTCGCCGGACTTGCACTGATCGTCACCAAGCTGTACGCGATGATGAGCGACCACGACGAGACTCCAGGCCCGAGCGGAGCCGACTGACTCGCCGCGACCCATCAAGCGCGGTGCGGCGGGCGCCGATCTAGTTGGTGGATGCCGATGACAGCCGCGAACCCCACGCTTGTCTCGAGTCTGCTCGGAACTCACTTCAGCTGGTCGGGCATGCTGCGAGCCGACAAACTCACGTGGCTCTCGCGCGCGCTCAGCCTGACCGGATTCGCAATCGCTGCGTACCTCACAACTGTCTACCTGCAAGATATCCCGCCGGCGTGTTTCGGCGGATCCACGGGCTGCGTCACGGTGCAGCACTCGAGCTATGCGCATCTCGCAGGCATCCCATTGCCGCTGTTCGGACTTGCGGGCTACGCGCTGTTGTTCGTCTCCGCTTGCTTGCCGGGCCAGCGGGCGCGGACTGCGGGCATGGTGTTTACCGTGGTTGCAGTCGGTGCGAGCGCCGTGCTCACATACCTGGAGCTGAGCGTGATCCATGCGGTGTGCTATTGGTGCGTCGCATCGGCGGTATGCGCGAGCTTCCACGTGATCGTCAATTCGGCCCGGTTCGTTCGCGGCGAGCCTCGCCTCGCGTAGCGTGCTGAACGACCCGTTGCCACTCCCTGATGGCTTCGCACTCGGACACTGGACCGATGCCGAGGGCAGGACCGGGTGCACGGTCGTGATCGCGCCGCCGGGAGCACGGGGCGGCGTCGACGTCCGCGGCGGCGGCACCGGCACCCGCGAGATCGAGTCGCTCTCCGCGCTGGCGAGCTCCGAGGGGCCCGACGCGGTGCTGCTGACCGGCGGGAGTGCATTCGGTCTGGCGGCCGCGGACGGAGTGTCGCGGTGGCTTGAAGAGCGCGGACGCGGACGACCAACCCCGGCAGGCGTCGTGCCCCTTGTTCCCGCCGCCGTTGTCTACGACCTCGTTGAAGGAGACTCGGGAGCGCGGCCCGGACCGGAGCAGGGCTATGCGGCGTGTGAGCACGCACGCGGCGGCGTTCCGGAGCGCGGTGCGCTCGGCGCCGGCACGGGCGCCATGGTGGGCAAGCTCCGCGGCCGCGAGCACGCGACCCGTGGCGGAGTGGGCTATGCGACGAGCACGGTCCCCGGCGGAGAGGTCGTCGCAGCGATCGCGGTCGCCAATGCGTTCGGGGATGTGATCGGTTGCGACGGTGAGCTGCTCGGCGCGCCGCGCGGCGAACGCGGCGAGCTGGTCAGGACCATGGATCTGCTCGCGGAGATGCCGGCATCGGCGGAGCTGCTGTCGGAGCGCGTCGTCGGTAACACGACGCTGGTGTGCGTGTGTACCGACGCTTCGCTCGACAAACGCAGCTGCGCGATCCTTGCGCGGATGGCAAGTGCTGGGATCGCGCGTGCGGTTGACCCCGCGTTCACAGCGGTGGACGGCGATGTCGTGTTCTGCATCGCGTCGGGATCCGCGCCGCCAGCCGCACCAGGTTTGGTTGCGTCGTGGCGGCTGACCGCCATCGGCGCGCTTGCCGCGCACGTGACTGCCGCCGCAATCCGCGACGCCGTCCTGGCCGCCCGCCCGTCGCAGTAGTGCCCGAACCGCTGTCCGCGGTCAGCAGCTGATCCGCGGCGGTAGATCGTCCGGGACCTCGGTCACGTCGACGAACGCGTCAGCGAATTGGGTGAACCGGTACAGGTCGTGGTAGTTGGAGGCGAGCCCGAGTGATGCGCGGATCGCTCCGCCGGAGGGAAGGCCGAGCTGGGGGATGTAGTCATCGAGGGTCATGCCCTCGCCAAATTCGCCCCCGAGGAGCGTCTCGCGGGAGATCGTGAACGCGACTTCGCCGGCGCCGGGATTGCAGAAGCATCCCGTACGCAGCGAGACGTTGTGTCGGCGTGCGACGCGGTCGACATAGCGCTCGTCGACCACCTGGCCGTCGGGGTGCAGGAAGTTGAACGCGATCGTCGCGCCGCGCCGATGCCAGGATCGCGGTCCGTAGACGGTCGCGGCGGGGGACCCGTCGGTGTGTGTGAGTGAGCCGAGCGCGTCGAGCAGCCCGGCACCGAGCGCGTTGACGCGGGTGTGGATCGTCTCGATCCCGATGCGGTCCAGGAACCGAAGTCCGATCTCCACTGCCGGGAGGTTGAGGTAGTTCACGGTGCCGTCCTCGAAGTGCGCGGCGCCGGGGGCGGACTGGTAGTACTCGCGCTGGACGAACGCGGCGACGATCGTCCCACCGGAGAACCACGGTCGCTCGAGCTTGGCGAGCGTGTCGCGGCGGGCGAGCAGACAGCCGATTCCGGTTGGCCAGCCGAACATCTTGTAGAACGAGAGGGCGACGAAGTCAGGACGCCAGCGGCTCAGGTCCAGCCGGTTGGTGGGAACGTAGGCGGCGGCGTCGAGCAGCACGTCCCAGCCGTGCGATTGCGCCAGCGCGATCCATTCCATGGGGTGGTGCACGCCGGAGAAGTTCGACTGCGCGGGGTAGGCGAACAGGTTGTGATGATCGCCCGCGGTGTCGGTGAGGTAGCGCGGCAACAGCTCCTCGTCGACGCGCAGATCAGGCGGGACGCTCGGCAGGTAGGTGGTCTCGGCGCCGCGCGCGCGGGCGAACTCGCGGATCCCGTTGACCGAGTTGTGGTTATCGAAGGTGAGCAGGAACCGGTCTCCGGGATGGAACGGATACGCCTCGCCGACGAGGCGCAGAGCGCCCGTCGCGTTAGGGGTGAAGATCGCGACGTATTCCTCCGCTGACGCCCGGAAGAAGCTGAGCACGGAGGCGCGGGCCCGCTCGACGAGTTCGGTGCTGGCGGCCGAGGTGGGGTTGACCGAATGTGGATTGCCGTAGACGCCCGCCTCCAGCAGCCGCACGTGCTCGCGCAGCTGCGAGGTCGCGTAGAGACCGCCGCCGGTGTAGTCGAGGTACGCATGGCCACCGTCATCAAGCCGCGCGAACTCGGTCCGGCGAACCTCGTCGAGACTGACCGTGTCGGCGTATCCGGGGTACCGGCCGACGAACGCGGCTCTTGCGTCCTCAAGCGGTTGTGTTCGGTCGCCAGCGACGCACATGATTTTCGGCGGTGTCGGTCATCCGAGCCACTCGTTGCGGTCACTCGGGCCGGCGGGCGCGGAGCAGCGCGTCGAGCGCGATGCGCTCCCCATCGGGCGTTTGTACGGGGCGTTCCACGCGCTCGGCCCGCTCGATGTGCAGCCCGCTTCCGCCGATGTCGGTAACGACGTCGTCCGCGGTGTAGAGCCGGGCCGGGTCCTGCGGGCCGCCATGTCCGTGCTGGAGATTGCTGCTGTCGTGCGCGACCACGAGAAGCGTGCCGCCCGGTGCGACGGCGTCGACGGCTGCTTGGAGGATCGCCCGCCGGTCTGCGGCCGGAACCTGGAGGTAGAACACGATCACGAGGTCAAACGCCTTCGGGTCGGGGCGGTAGTCGATGAGATCCGCGGCGACCCACTCCACTCTCACGCCGCGCGCGCCGGCGAGCTCACGAGCCTTGCGCAGTCCGACCTCGGAGAAGTCAACGCCGGCGGCCTGCCACCCGCGCTCGGCGAGCCAGACCGCGTTACGTCCCTCCCCGCAGGCAAGATCGAGCGCGCGGCCCGGCGCGAGCGCTTCGGTCTCAGCCACCAGGAAGCGGTTCGGCTCGGCAGTCCAGACGAGTTCACTGCCCTCGTAGCGACGATCCCAACTTGCGCTATCCATACCGGACGCCATCCTATGAGGCCTCGATCACTGCACGGACGTTGACGGTCGTCTGTACCGGCACGTCGAGCGAGACGGTGACGAGACAGCCGTCTTCAGCTTTGGCGACGAGTGCCCGCGCTGCGTCCTCGTGATCGGCCTCGGTCGTCACCTCGACGGTCTGCTCGATCCGCACGAACCCGAACCGGTCGTCGGGCCGGCGCCCAACGATGCCGTCAGCATTGACCGACAACCCCCGCAGCGGAAAGTGCTCCCGTTCGGCGAGAGCGGCGATCGTTACCGCCAGGCAGGATCCGGCCGCCGCCACGAGCGCGTCCTCCGGACTCCACATATGCGGGTCGGTACCCCGAAACTCGGGCGGAGTCGCGATCCGCACCGGCGGCTTGCCGTCGACACGCGCGACCGTCCGCTTGCCGGCGTCCCAGTCGATCTCGACCGGAAAGCGAAACTCTCGATAACGGACGGGTGGTGCCATGTCTGCACGCTCCTATCGCTGCACGGTCGCCGCGACGCTTCAACTCTCGGGTCCGGTCGCCTCAGTGTGCGATCGGCGGCTTGCCCTGGGTGCCCCGACCGAACACGGAGTACAGCGGGCAATAGCCGACAGCACTGGTCGCGAGCATGATCGCGGCGATCGCGTAGAGCACGATCGAGCCGATGGATCCGGGACCGATCAGGATCCCAATCAGGACGGCGGCGGGGGCGACCAGGAAGGTTCGCACGCGGCGGTCAAGGATGTTCATGTTCTTGCTCATAGAGCTCCCTCCGGTGCAGCGTTCCAAGCGGACGCCGCGGAGTTGGGTGAGTGATCGCTGCACTTCGCATCATACAAGTAGACAGCTAAATAGTTGTAGAGTAGTTTCTACTGGCACCCGCTGTGCATATTCCCGATGCAGTCACGAGCAAGCGGAGAGACGATCTTGCGATGTATGTCTCGGTTGCCCTGGGCGACCAGATGGCGTCGCCCGCCGGCGTGCGGCATCGGGCGCAAAGATGAGACCGCCTGCCTCCGGGCAGACGCCTCGGCGATGGTCGCGCGCGATTTCGTTTGCACTCGGGGCGATAGTGGCCGTCGGGGCCCTGCTCGCTGTTCTGTCGCTCTCGGGCGGAGTCGCCGACGTGCTCGCCGCGCTCGATCGTGTCTCCCCGGGATGGATGTTCGCAGCAGCCGTGGCGACGGTCGGGGGCTACGCGCTCCTCGCACTTCACATGCGCCGGCTTGCCTCGCGGGAGATCTCGGTCTGGCAGGCAGCGCGGGCCGATCTGCTGCTATTCGGTGTTGGCAACGTGCTCCCGGGATCGCCAGCTCCCGGAGCACTGCTTGCCGCCGCGGAACTCCGTCGCGATGGTCTGTCACCTCGCCACACGCGGTTCGTCCTCGCATTCACCATGTGGTTCAACGTTCGGACCCTGCTTGGCGTCGGAGCAATCGCTTTCCTCGTCGCGTTCGCACGCCAGCATCCCGGTGTTCGCGAAACAGGACTGTGGTGGTTGGCTGCCGTCGGCCTGATCGCCGCGCTCGCGATCAGTGCCGCGCTGGCCGCCCGACCGACGACGGCCGAGCACACGGCCCAACTATTCGCTCGGCTGCGGGTGACCCGTCCGCGTCCGCCGGCGGATGTGACGCGCGCCGGCGCGGACACGTGGCACGCCGAGGCAAAGGCCACGGTCGGGTCGCGACGCAACCGCATCGTGCTCGTGGTGCTCGCGGCCGGATCATGGCTGGCGGACGCGACATGCCTGTGGCTCGCGCTGGCGGCTGCCGGCGTCCAGCTCGACGCGGACGTCGTTCTGCTCGCCTACGTCGCGGGGATCGTCATCGCCTCGCTGCCGCTCCTTCCAGGTGGCATCGGGGCGGTCGAGGCAGCGATTCCGGCGGTGCTCCACTACTTCGGCGCTCCGCTGGACGCCGCGATCGCAGGCACACTCGTGTACCGCGGAATCTCGTTCCTGCTGCCGCTCGCGGCCGGCTCCCTGATCCTCGCCCGCACGTCTCTTCAGCGCCGCGGCACGCATCGACACGGCAGCGGATCCCGGACACGTCCGAGAAAGCTTGATCAAACCTTGATCAGGGGTCCGTCAGTCGTGGTGGTCATCCCGGGTTCGTATCCGAGGACCCTGATTGGGCGGTCATCGGCGTTTCTGGGATTGCGTCGAGCTCGTCGGCAGCCCGGCTCGCATCCACGCGCCGATGCCGCCCTTGATGTTGGCGGCGTCAAGCCCGGCTTTCGTGGCCGAACGGGTAGCGATTGCGCTTCGGCTGCCGACGGCAGAGGAAGGCGACCGGGCGATCGCGGTCGAGCTCGCCGAGCTTGGGGATAGCTGGCTCTGAGCGGGATGTGCCGCGCGCCGTCGATCCGGGCGCCGCTCAGCTCTGCAGCTTCGCGGACATCGATGAGCTGAAGCTCGCCGCGGGCCATGGCGGTCGCGGCATCGGTTGGGGTGAGCGACTTCGAGCGAGAGAACAGCATCGAACCTCCTGAAGGCTCATGCTCGCAGTGAGCAGGGTTGGTGAGAGTGGGAGCTCGGCCTGGGCGCTTCTAGCGCCCAGGCTGGCCTGAACTTTGTCGCTGTGGCTGCCGCTCAGGAGTGTCCGAAGGAGACCTCGGGGAGCACACGACGTGCCCAGCGGGGGAGATACCACGCCCATTTGCCCATCAGGCGGAGCAGCACGGGCAGCAGCAGCAGCCGGACGAGGGCGGCGTCGAGGAGCACTGCGACGCCGAGGATGATGCCCATCTCCTTTGGTGGTAGCGGGCCCGAGAGCGCGAACGTGAAGAACACAGCGACCATCACGGCACCGGCGGCGAAGATGACGCGGCCGGAGTGTGCGAGCCCGCCGATCATCGCTTCTTTGGGGTCGTGGGTGCGGTCCCAGTGTTCTTTGGCGCTTGAGAGCAGGAACACGGTGTAGTCCATCGAGATCGCGAAGATCATCGCGAAGAAGAACACCGGCCCCCAGGCGTCGAGGAAGCCCTGCGGCTGGAAGCCGAGCACCGAGTGCAGGTCGCCGTTCTGGAAGACGAGCTTGGCGACACCGAACGCAGCGCCTGTTGCGAGCAGGTTGGTGAGCACGCCGACAGCGGCGAGCAGCGGTGCTTGCAGTGCGATCAGCAGCAGCAGGAACCCGAGCCCGAGGACGACGCCGATCACGAGCGGGGTCTTGGCCGACAGCGCGTTCTGGAGGTCATGGTTCTCGGCGACGGCGCCGCCGATCAACGAACCGGATGGGAGCCTTGCACGGAGTCGGTCGATTGTCTGGCCGACGGCCGGGTTGGACGGGTCCTGTTTGGGGACCGCCGTGATCAGCGCGTAGCCGCCCGACGTTTGGGCCGGCATCACGGCCGCGACGCCCGGATCCTGCTTGGCGACCTGGGCGGCTTGGATAGCCTGGTTCGCGGGTGTGATGACCTGCAGTGGGCCGGTGGAGCCGGGTCCCATCGCGGCCTGCACCTGCTGGTAGCCGATGCGGGAGCTGTCGGATGTGGGGACGACCTTGATCGACGGCATCGCGGTCTTCAGTTGGGTGACTGGGATCGCGAGTGCGATGAGGATTGCGAGCGCGATCGCCCCGTAGGCGAGCGGCCGCTTCCAGAGCCGTTCTCCCCAGGCGGCGAATCGTCGCGGAGCGGTGCTCGCCCGAGTGAGCCCACGGCAGCGCGAGCTTGTCGACCCTGGGGCCGAGTTTCGCGAGCACGGCGGGTAGCAAGGTGAGCGTCGCGGCGAGCACGAACAGCACGGCGAGCATGATCCCGAGGCTCATCGAGCGGAACGCGGGGCTCGGGACGAGCATCACCGCCGAGAGCGAGATCAGGACCGTGACACCTGAGAACAGGACGGCCTTGCCGGCGGTGTCCATCGTGACTGCCGTGGCCTCCTCGGCAGAGAAATGGGAGCCGAAGAACGCGCCGCGGAAGCGGTGGACGATGAACAGGGCGTAGTCGATTCCGAGCGCGAGCGCGAACATGAGCGCGAAGTTCATCGCCCAGATCGAGACCGGCATGATCTTCGTGGTCAGGTACAGCGATCCGGCGGCGGCCATCAGCCCGACCATCGTCAGCATCAACGGCAGCCCGGCGGCGACGAGCGAGCCGAACGCGAGCAGCAGGATCACGAGGGTGACCGGCCATGAGACCACTTCTGACTTCAGCATCGCGGAGCGGTTCGCCGCGTTGAAGTCAGACCACATCGCGGAGGCGCCGGTCAGATGGACCTGCACGCCGGCGCCCGACAGCGCGGCGAGCTTGCCCTTCAGGCGGTCCGCCGCGACGACCATCGCGTTCGCATTACGCGCGGCGCCGGCCTGCACGATCGCGGTGTGCCCATCGCGGGAGATGGACACGCCGGCGGCGGGCGCGATCACGGTGCTGACCGCGCCGTCGGCGCGCAGCGTGCGCTCAACGTGGGTGACCGCGGCCGCGAACGCCGGGCTGCTCACAGTCTGGGTCGGCGAGTAGAGCACGGTCATCAGGCCGTAGCTCGACATGCCCTTGAAGTTCTTGTCGATCAACTGCCGGGCCTGGACCGATTGCGAGCCGGTGGTCTCCCAGCCGGCACCCGAGAGCGCCGTCTCGACGCGCGGCGCGAAGAATCCCAGCACCACGGCGATCACCAGCCAGGCGGTCAGCACGGTCCGGAAGTGGGTCGCGGTGTAGTGGCCCAGACGGCCGATCGGCCCGACCTCCACAGCATGCGGCTCAGGACCGGGCGCTTCCAGCGGCGGCGTCTTCGTGTCGAGCACGGTCATTAGACCGTCACCTCCTCACGAGCAGTCGGCGCTGGCTCGTGGTTGTCAGTGGGGTTGGGATAGATCGCCGATCGCAGCCGGCAGGTACGGCGGAGGACGATCGACGCGGGACAGGCGCCGAAGAGGACGTACAGCCACTGGTTCACGCCGACGAGGACGGCTAGCAGCAGGAACCATTTCGACACCAACGCGCCGAGTGCTGCAGCCACCAGCGTCATCGTTCCGGCGAGCGCGAACAGGACGCGCTCCAGCGGCCAGCGCGACGGGGACCGGGGTTGGCTACTCATCGGGCTGTCTCCTCCTGGAGCACGGTTTCGGGTTCAGGGGTCGGTGCCAGCTGGTCAAGCGCTCCGACGAGCGGCTCGGCGCCGACGACGCCCGGGTAGGCGCCGATCAGAGCGCCATCGCTGATCACGACGAGCGTCGGGATCGACCGCACCTCGAAGGCGCTCGCGATTGTCGGTTGCTCGTCGACGTTGACCTTCGCGAACCGGTAGTTGGGCCGCATGTCCGCTGCGCGCTCAAACTGCGGCGTCATCGCCCGGCACGGCCCGCACCACGGAGCCCAGAAATCGATCACGAGGATTCCCGGCTGCCTGAGCGCGTCGGTGATGGTGTCGTCAGTGAGGGTTTCGATGTTGCTCATGGTTTCCGGTTGCGGTTTGAGGTCTGAACGGCAATGACCCACGGGAGTCATCTACACAACTGTACGTTTGTGTATCGCACTGTAGCGAGACTGCTCCGGCCTGTCAACCGCACGCCGGTGCAGTTGTGTACCTCATCGTGGGGCGGCGAAGGCGAGCCCAGGGGTGGTGGCAATGGGCGCCAGACGCCGCGGCCCGGCGTCAGCTTTCCGGCGGCGCGAGCGGCAGACCGAGCGTCACCCAGTCGTGGATCCCGCCGCGGTAATAGAGCAGCCGCTCCGCCGGCCACCCGGCCGCGATCAGCGCGTCGATCGCCTGCGCGGTCGCCGTGCACTGCGGGCCGTTGCAGAACACGACCGTCGGGTCCACGGGATCGAGCTCGGCGATGCGCTCGACGATCTCGCCGTGCGGGATGTTGAGCGCCCCAGGGATCGTGCCGCGCTCGACGTACACCGGCAGCCGGCAGTCAAGGATCGGCCACCCAGCGCGCAGATGCTCGATCACCTCGAGCTCACCGACCGTCCGAACCCCAGGAGCGAGGCTGATCGGCTGGATCACACCCCAGGTCGCGTCGACGGCGAAGATCCCCGGCTCGCCCTCGACCGCGCGCGGCACGCGCTCTGGATCCGAGCGCCGCGCCAGCCGAGAGAGTTCCGCGATCATTGCACCACTGTACCACCTTCACAACTATATGCTTGTGCTACGATGTAGCGATGTCAGCTCAGCAACCGTTCTCGCATCCGCTGGCCGACCCGCTCGTGGACGTGATCGCCCAGCGCTTTCGGGTGCTCGCCGAGCCGATGCGCATCAAGCTCCTCGACCGCCTTCGCGAAGGGGACGCCACCGTCGGCGAACTCCAAGCAGCGCTCGGCGCCAGCCAGCAGAACATCTCGAAGCACCTCGGAATCCTGCACAACGCCGGCATGGTCACCCGCACCAAGGACGGCAACCACGCTCGCTACTCGATCGCCGATCAGGGCGTCTTCGAACTCTGCGAACAGGTCTGCGGAGATGTCCGACGACAGGTGGACGAGCTCGGCGCATTGCTGCAACAGACCATGCCGGCGCGATAGCGGCCGCACACACTCGACCTCTCATGAGAGCGGTTCGGCACGTCAACAGCATCTCACCAGAACAGGCCTGGGAACACGCCCAGCAAGGCAAGGCGCGGCTGCTCGACCTACGAACCCAGCTTGAACGCCGCCGCTACGGCTGGCCGCCCGGCACGCCGCGAGTCTCGCTGACTCGCCACCTCGTCTGGCCCGGCGGCCACACCACGATCTACCTCTGCCAGCACGCAAACCGCTCAAAGCTCACAGCGTGGCGCGGGGCAGCAGAAATAGCCGGCGGCTGGCCCGCCTGGCAGGCCGCCGGACTGCCCGTGGAACAGGAGCGCCCGGCCTAACGGCTCGCGCGCCGCGGATGCGAGCGGCACGTCGGTCGCTTCTCAAGCTCAGCGCGCATGTCACGGCGCGGGCAGGGTCACGACGAACCGTGCACCGCCGCCATCTGCGTCTCCCACTTCGATCCCTCCGCCGTGCGCGCGGACGATCTCGGCTGCCACGGCGAGCCCGATCCCGCGTCCGGAGATTCCGCGGGCCGAGCTCCCGCGCCAGAACCGTTCAAACACGCGGTGCCGCTCGTCCATGGGAACCCCGGGACCGCTGTCGGCAACCGAGAGGCGCGCAGATCCGTCCGACGCATCCGTCACGACCTCGATCCGGCCGCCCGCCGGAGTGAACTTGACCGCGTTGCTCAAGAGATTCGCGACGAGTTGTCCGAGCCGGGTGCGATCTCCCACGACGGTCGCGGGAGCGAGTCGTGCATCGAGTTGCAGCGCCTTGGCGTCCAGATGGGGCCGGAGCGCCTCGATCTGAGCGCGAGTCAAGGCGGTGAGCTCCACCGGTGCGCGATCGATCACCGCCACCGGCACATCGGCGTGAGCCAAGGCATCGAGATCCTCGACCAGCGCGCCGAGCCGGAGCACCTCTTCGTGTAGGGAGGACAGGCGCTTCGGCGTGGGCTGCTCGACCTCGTCGACGAGCTCCTCGAGATTCCCTTGCAGGATCGCGATCGGAGTCCGGACCTCGTGGGTCAGGTCGCTGATCATGCGCCGCCGCGAGCTCCGTTCACGTTCCAACGTATGAGCCATCCCGTCGAACGCGCGGGACAGCTCACCGAGTTCGCCCGGAGCGTCCTGTGCCTCGGCTCGAGCCCCAAGATCGCCGGCCTGGAGCCGTCTCGCGGCCGCTACGACGCGATGCAGCGGGGCCGTCACCGTCCGTGCCACGACAGCGGCGACGAGCAGGGCGATCGCGACCGCCAGCGCCGAGCCGAGCAGCACCGCTCCGAACAGCTTGTCGCGAAGCACACTCTGTGCCCGGCTTAGTCTGGCCGGGAATCGAACGTCCGCGACGCCGACACTCTGGCCGTCGACCTTGACAGCCCGTGTGAGGACGATCGGGCCGGACCCGTGGCCGTTGCCTCTTCCGCGCACCGGGCCGGCGATGACCGTCTGTCCGTCGGCGGTGCGAAGCGAGAGCACCGCGTCTGCGTCGCGCGCCACGACCTGAGCCGGGGCAAGATCAGCGGTGGCCCACGACCCCGTCCTGCGGTACGCGACTGCAAGCGCCATGGCGGCGTCGTTTGCGGTGGCTGCACGATCGGTGGCGCTCAACTTGCTGGTCTCGTTGCGGGTCGTCAGCAGGATCACGGCGGCAAGCACAGCGACAGCCGTCACACCAACGACGACAAACGCGAGCGCCAGCCGCACCCGCAGCGAACCGGTGCGTTCTGGCTCAGACATCGGCTCGGATGCCCAAGCGGTACCCCACGCCGAGCACGGTCTCAATCAGCTTCGGCGTCTGCGGGTCGCGCTCGATCTTGCGCCTGAGGTTCTTGACGTGCGAGTCGATCGTGCGTTCATAGCCTTCGAACTCATAGCCGCGCACACTGTTGATCAACTCATAGCGGGAGTACACGCGCCCGGGCGTCCTCGCCAGCGTGGTCAGAAGCCCCCATTCGGTCGGAGTCAACTCGACGAGTTCCTCTTCCACGATCAGCTCATGGCGGTCCTCGTCGATCCGCAGCACTCCGTTGCCGTACGACACTGGTCCAACCGCTGGAGCACCGCTCCGGCGGTGGAGCACCGCACGAACACGCAGCACGAGCTCGCGCGGACTGAATGGTTTGGTGACGTAGTCGTCTGCTCCCAGCTCGAGCCCGGCGATCCGGTCCTCCTCATCTGACCGCGCAGTCAGCATCACGATTGGAATGTCCGCGACCGCGCGCACCTCTCGCGCCACCTCGGTTCCCGACACATCCGGGAGACCCAGATCCAGGACCACCAGATCCGGACGAGCGTCCGCCGCGATCGTGATCGCCTCCGCCCCCGATCCGGTGCTGAGCACGACGTAGCCCTCCCGCTCCAGGTAGCGGCGAACGAGATCGCGGATCTTCTGCTCGTCCTCAACGATCAACACGAGCGATGTCATGGACGTCATCCTCCCGCTCAGCAGGGATGTGTGCGAGGGGTCCGTGGCCGGCGGACCCCTCCGTTACCTCGACCGGAGCAGTCACTCAGCTCCGATACGGACAATCCGAGCGGTTCCCGGCGCCCGCAGCCCTCTGGTCGTGTCGCGGGCCCGTCCCGTCGCGGGCGCCCGCACCCTGCCCTGCGCCGGCTCGCACCTGCGAGTGACGTGGGCCAGTGCCGTCACGTGCACGCACGTGACGGCCGTCGCCGTTCCGTGTCGTTCTTTCGATATTCGTCATTTGCGGTCCCCGCCCGCCGGTCCAGCTCGACTGACTTGTCGCCGCCGCGGCGACAGCAACGCCGAGCACCGCAGTGACGGCCACCGCGGCGAGGATGATCTTGACGGTTCGTTTGCGCATCTCCGGTCTCCTTCGGTCGGACAACTGATGCCCGTCATCCTGGTCATGAGACGTGGAGTCCCGACATCGGGCGTGTGGAGACGGTGTGGAGTTGGGCGGAACGGCTCGCATTCGCGTCGCCGAACGCAGACACACCTGCCCTCCGGCGATTCAAGCCCGTGAAAGCCGCCGGCGCGCGACCGTGTTGTCTAGTTCGCGCGCTCGCCGGCGGCGATCTCCTGGACAGCGAGCGACATCTCGGTGCGAACGCGCTCGGCAAACCGATCCGCGCGCCTCCAACCATGCTCGCCACCTTCGATCATCAGCACCTCGGTCGCAGGAAACTCCCGCAGGCCATCGATCAGGCATCTCATTGGGTCGCCGATGTCAACGTGACCCGTTGCGTGGACCCCGGCGCGCCGGAGAACCTCGATCGCCACATCAACTCGATCCTGCGCCTGGTGCAGCTCCCCGTCGACATCGTCCGCCAACGCTCGCAGCGCAGAGGATGCGACGACCGGCGCGACGATCATCGTCTCGACTCCGCCCCCGTCCCCGCGCGCGCAGACCTCCTTGCACAGCGCAGCGCTTTCAAGTCCCTCATTGGCAACGACGAGAACGCGGTCTCGCCCATCGCTCGCCGGCGCCGCGGTGGCGACGGCCACCGTCGTGTCCCCGCGCCGACCCTCGAGCAACAGAATCAATCCGAGGAGTCCACCGAGGCCGAAGATGAACAACAGCTTGCCCACGAACAGACCGCCAGCCCCGCCGATGACAACAAAGAGTCCGAAGCTGATTGCCGCGATTGCGACCGCTGCGAGCGTGACTGGAAACCCGATCAGGTCGGAGTGAAGCCAGGTGTCGATCCACCGCTTCCTGGGATGAGATGAATCAGACATCGTCGCCAGCTTTCGTTGCGTTCTGTCACCCAGATGGGTTTGCTTACGACGATAGTTCGATCGCTGCTTGCAGCCATCGGTAGCTCCCCGGCGTTACGTCCCGGAGAACCCACATGTCACGCGGACGAGAGCCGCGCCTACTATGGCCGAGTAGCATGCGCGCGAGGTCGGCAATACCGAAAGCAGGGAGCCTCGCTAGAAGATGGTCGTCTGCGTTCCCGTCACCCCGGAAGGTCTGGTCGACCCGCGCTGGGGGCGGGCACATCGGGTCGCGATCGCGACGGTAGGAGAACGCGGAATCGAGAACTGGCAGGAGTTCGACGTCGGCTGGGACAGCCTCCACGACTCCGGTAGTGAGGGCTCGCACCACGCGCGTGTCGCGCGGTTCCTGCGCGACCACGAGGTCGAAGCGGTGGTCGCACATCACATGGGCGATGGTATGAGACACATGCTCGACAAGATGGGCCTCGCCGTGCGGCTGGGGGAGGCGGGCAGCGCGAGGGAGTCCGCGACCAGAGCAGTCGGCGGCGATCCCGACAGTGGGCTCCGCCCGAGGTGATGCGTCTTCGGGGCTCCACGCCTCGGGAATCCGTGTGCCGTGGGACTCCGGGTTGTGTGGCAACCGCCGCCACGGCGGGGTTTCGCCGGGCGGCGGCTTACTGGTTGGTCATGCCGAATCGACGCTCGCCCGGCACGTGCGCTCGCTCACGCCGCGTGCGCGGTGTTGGTCACGAAGATCCGCAGGTGTTGTTCTGAGGCCTGCGCGAGGTGGCTGTACACACGCTTGATCGCTGCATCTCTGGTGACGCTGGACCGTGCCTGGAGGTCGGCGATGTCGGTCCTCTCGATCAGGGCTCCGACCTGGAGCGCTGCGGCGCGAGAGGTCGTTCCGCGGTTGACCAGCGTGTTGTAGAGACGTTGCAGGTCGGGGTTCTCGAACACGCCGGCGGCGCGAGTTGAGGTCGGATCGGTCAAGCCGGCCCGGGTGATCTGACGTTCGATCGCGGCTTGATGGCGCTGCTCGCTCTGCGCGATCACCGCAAACGGCGCGTCAGGGTATCGGTCGGCGAGCACTGTGTACACGTCGTGCGCGAGCTTCTCCTCTTCGACCATGTACTGCAGCCCGGAGGCTTCAGTCGCGGTCAGACGCACGGTGCCGGTGTCGCCGGCCCGCATGCCCGCGCCGGGGTTTGCTCCTCGACCGGCACTCTGCCGGGCCTTCATCTGGGTACCAGGCCCGGCGCCTCCGCCGGCCCCGTAGCCATGACCGGCCCTCATCTGGCCGGTGTTTGCGCCCGGTTGCCAGGCGCCGACGTGACCGGGGCTGCCTGCCTCGCTGACAACGGCGAAGGTGAGAGCTGCCACCGTGGCGCCGAGAGCCGCGAGAATGAGTTTGCTCTTCTTGTTCATGACAATCTCCTTCGGCGATTCGTGATGAGGTCATATGAAACCCCGCGCGAATCGAGAGCCCGTGGAGGGGATGTGGAGGCACTGTGGAGATCGACGGGCACACCGCACTTCGTGCGCGTTGGCTGTTCGAGGCGGTTGATCGCTGAAAGCGCCAGCAGGCGTCAGCTCGACGGCGCGCTGCCGTCAGGGCGTGGAGAGGCCGTCGCGCGCTTTGAAGCTCGTTAGGCGGTCGGTCCGCCAGCGGCAACCCAATCCTTCAGGCCGCCGATACTGCTGACATCGCTGTAACCGGAGTGCTGGAGGAGCGCCTGAGCCATCGCTGCCCGGACTCCCGTTCGGCAGTACACGTAGATTGTCGCGTTTTTGGCTACCGCGGGCAGTCGACCGGCCTCCATCTTCGTCACGTCGAAGTTGATGGCCCCCTTGGCGTGGCCGGCGGCGAACTCGGCGGGCGTGCGGACGTCGATCAAAGTTGCGCGTCCCGCCGCCACATCAGCGATCGCGCTTGCCGCAGCCGTTGGTTGAGCGATTGTGGGCTGCGAGGCGGTCGAGGTCGTGTTCGTGGCGGAATGGCTGCCGCACCCGGCGGCGAGGATTCCGGCGCCGACGACGACCAGCGCGAGCACCAGCCCGGTCGCGACCCGCTTCCGGCGCTTCGCTGCGTCGGCCCTCAGTGGCGGAGCGCCAGTCCTCTTGCCTGCGGGCTTCTTCGTGGCTTGCTTGCTCATCTCACTGCCTTCTCCGGCCGTAGCCAGATTGTGCTCTGGCCCCATGTCTAGGCGGCGCGGAGGTGGTCGTCAGGGAGGTGCTCGTCGAAGGTCATGCCGGCCTCGATGGCGCGTCTGACGGGGCAGGTTTCGGCGGCGCGCATGATGCGACGGACCTGTTCGTCGGAGAGGTCGTCGGGCAGGCGGATGGTGACGTCGAAGCTTCGCGGCGTGGAGGCGTTCTCATAGACGACATCGACACTGAGCTCCCCGACCGTCCAGCCCTTGGTTCGTGCATAGGTGCGGATGGTGGTCGCGATGCAGGCCGCTAGTGCCGCTGGGAGCAGCTCGTGCGGTGCCGGCCCGCGGTCGGTGCCGCCGAGACGCGGTGGCTCGTCGGTGGTGAGGCTGTGGCGCCCGTCGATGAGGACATCCTGGCGCAGCGTGTCGCCAATGGAGTGAGCGGAGGCGATCAGGGTCATGTTCGTTCCTTGGCGCTGAGGTGGTGTGCGAGGTCGTCCAGGGCCTCGGGGATGAGCTGGTAGTAGGCGAACAGGCCTTGCTTGTGGCAGCTGATGACGCCGGCCTCTCGCAGCACCTTGAGGTGGTGCGCGAGTGTCGGCTGGGAGACCTCGAACAGCGGCAGCAGCTCGCACGGGCACAACGGCTCGCGGTGCCTGCCGAGCACGTCGAGCAGCTGAATGCGCACCGGGTCGGCCAACGCCTTGGCGAGCTGCGCCAGTCGCTGCGCTTGCGCCGTGCTGATCGCCGCGCGTGCGGGTGTGGCGACGCGTCGCTCGCCGGCGGCGAGTTTGCGGCGGGGACTCGTCTTGAGCTCCGCGGGCATCACGCGGCTGGGGCGAGCAGGCGTTTGACGTGCTCGACATCGGGGACGCTGCCGGACATGACGAGCGTGCCGTTGACGGCGAGCGCCGGGGTGCTCATCACGCCGAGGGTCGCCATCTGCGCGTAGTCGGTGACCTTCTCGACGGTGGCGTCAAGACCGAGTTCAGCGACGGCCTGGTGGGTGACGTCGGCGAGTGCTTCGCAGCGTTTGCAGCCGGGGCCGAGGACTTGAATCGTGGTGGTGGTTTGGGTGGACATGGACGTTCTCCCGGTTGGATTCAGAGGATGAAGTTGAAGAGCAGCCCGGTGAAGACGATCGACACGGTCAGGACGGCGGCCCAGATCGCGATCAGTCGTACTTTCAGCACGCGCCGCAGCAGAATCATTTCCGGCAGCGACAGCGCTGTGACCGCCATCATGAACGCGAGCACGGTGCCCATCGCCATGCCTTTGGCGTGCAGGGCCGCGACGAGCGGCAAGACGCCCGCGGCGTTGGAATACAGCGGCACCCCGATCAGCACCGCGATCGGCACCGCGAACGGATTGTTCTTGCCGGCGATCGACGCGAGCGCGTCGGCAGGAACCCAGCCGTGGATCAGGGCGCCGAGTGCGATGCCGACCAGGAGATAGGGCCAGACCCGTCCGAGGATGCTGCGCACCTCCCCGCGGGCGTACGCAAGACGCTCAGACCACTGCACTCCCGCCGCCGGGTCGGCACACGTCGGCATGTTGGTCTCGAACACGAACGGGTCGACGTAGCGCTCTAGCCGCATCCGGCCGAGCACGACTCCGGCGGTAATCGCAATGAGGACACCCGAGGCGATGTAGACGGCGGCGACCGTGAACCCGAACATGCCGAACAGCATCACGACAGCAACCTCGTTGACCAGTGGGCTGGCGATGAGGAAGGACAGGGTCACGCCGAGCGGCACGCCGGCCGAGACGAAGCCGATGAACGCCGGCACCGCGGAGCACGAACAGAACGGGGTGGCGACCCCGAGCGTGGCCGCGAGCACGTTGCCGACCCCCTCGCGCTTGCCGCCGAGAAGTGCCCGGGTGCGCTCGACCGACATGAACGAACGCAGCACCGCGACCGCGAACACGATGCCGGCCAGCAGCAGCACAATCTTGCTCGTGTCGTAGAAGAAGAACCGCACAGAGCTGCCGACGCGAGCGTTCAGATCAAGCCCGACGACGCTGCCGAGCAGCCAGTCCCACAGCGGCGCCAGCGCCTTGATGCCCACGTCCAGCAATGCCACCAGCGCCAGCGCGCCGCCGGTCAACCTCAGCAGCGAACGCCAGCGGTGCGAGCGCGCGGCGGGGAGTTGAGCTGAGGCTGCGGAGGTCGACATCTGGGGCCTGTTCTATTGATACTCGTCAATACAGTAGCCCCGTTTGAGCCCTGAGCGGACGCGTTTGGCAAAGAGTGTGGACAGGCACGGATGCCGGTCCGTCGCAACTACGCAAAGCGCGCTCTCGCCTCTCCTCTGACGGCCTGAGCGGCGACTGTCTCCGCGGTCCAGGCAGTCAGGAACGCGGGCGCATCCGCACAGTCAAGGCAAGCTGGCTCGCGAGGGCAGGACTGGCGAGCTGACTCCTCGCAACGACGCCGCCAGGTCAATCCTCAGCAGCGGCGGGCCTCCGGGCGCCGCGGCCGACGAGCGTTACCCTCTGGACGCGTGGCCCAACGGAGTCAAACCCGACCGTCGGCGGACCGAAAGCGTGTGCAGCTGACTGGGTGGTGGCGCCAACTCGCCCTGTTCGGTGCCGTTTTCGCGATTACGTGCGCGGTCGTCACCGCGGTCTCAAATCTGGCGACCGGCATGACCGTCGCTCAGATCGCGTTCACCGTCACGGTGGTTCTCGTAATGGTTCGCGCTCCGGATTAGCGGTCGATCGGGCCGTTGACACGACCGGTGGCAGAGGGCTCCTGAACCGCGGCTGCACGACTGGCCGCTGGGCGATCAGTGGCCCCTACGCAGTTACGCAGCCGTCGGCCGCGGACACGGCGTCAGCCTCGCGCCCGGCTGCTGGCGGTCGTAGCGAGTTCGAGGAATGCGCGGGCCGCTGCCGAGAGGGGCGCTTGGCGGTGGATGAGACCGACTTTGCGCGTGATCGCAGGTCGTGCGCGCCGGCTGACCGCCCCCCGTCGCGTCGCCTCGTCGGCCAGGCGGGCCGGCAACAACGCGGCGCCCGCGCCGGCGAGTACGAGCGGAACGATCGCCTCACGCGCCGCCGTCTGCACCGCGATCTGCGGAGAAACCCCGACCGCGGCCAGCGCTTCTTCGAGCAGTATGCGCGTCGACGTGCCGGGCGGACTGACGACGAGTGGGCTCTTGGCCAACTCGCTCGTTCTGAGCGAACGCCCACCCGCCGGTGCGGAATCTGGAGGAAAGATGAACACCAGCTCCTGCTCGCCGAGGGCGTGTGAGGTCAGCTGTTCTCCAGCGACTGGCAAGTGCGTCGCACCGAGCTCGCAGGCGCCGTCGCGGACGAGGGCCCGGACCCCGTCCGCGCTCTCCGGTTCGAGTACTTGTACCTGGATGCCTGGGTGCTCGTCTCGGAAACTGCCGATCAGTGGTGCCATCGGATCCACCGCGAGCGTGGGTAGAGCGGCGATCTCGAGCGTCCCGGTGGTCAATTCGATCACATCCGTGATCGCGTTCCGCGCCTCGTCGTTCGCTCGCAACACCCTGCGGGCGGGCCCGACGAGCGCTTCTCCGGCCGCGGAGAGGCGCAGGCCGCGCCCGACTCGGTGAAACAGCTGCACGCCGAGCTCCGACTCAAGCGCGTGAACGGCCTGCGAGAGCGATGGCTGGGCGAGGTGGAGGCGTCGCGCCGCCGCGGTGACGCCGCCTTCCTCCACCACCGTGAGGAAATAGCGCAGGCGTCGTTCATCCATAGGTAATGCGGATGGATTCTATCCGGTGCTCGTCTTTGACCTATGGACCGAGATGCGCTGGAATGATGACGAGAGTTTGACTAGCCGCGGTCAGGGTGTCGCCGGACGCAACCGTGCAACGCCGTGCTGCCAACACCGAGCAGGAGAGGTCCTCCGGAACATGTCTCTGGACCCAAACATGGAGCGCCAGACCGAGCGGATGGTGGGAGACCTCTGCTCTGAATTCGCCGGACAATTCGAGCGTTCGCAGATCGAGCAGGTCATGAGCGACTCGGTGGAGCGAGTCCTCGCATCCGCGACGGTCTTCGAGTTCGTTCCGCTCATGGCGTACCGATTTACGCGTGAGCGGCTCGACGCGATCTTGCGTTCCCGAGCTGATGACGCCGCGGGCGCCTGGGACGTCGTGTTCGTCAGCCTGAGCGGAGGCGGACGCGGACACATCGCATCGGCGCTGACGACCTTGATGTCCGAGCGGAGGGTGTCGGTCCATTCTGCGGGAACCGCGGCGCGCGCCGAGATCGATCCCGGCGTGCGCGCCGCGATCGGCGAGCTCGGGATCGATCCCGATGAAGACTTCGCTCGTCCGGTCACCGATGAGGTGCTGCGCGCGGCCGACGTGATCGTGACGATGGGCCACAGCGTCGGGGTCATCGAGATCCCGGGCGGCGTTCGCCATGAGGACTGGCGCATCGGGGACCCAATCGGCGCTCCGGAGACCGAGGTCCGCCGTGTCCGCGCCGACATCGAGTACCGCGTCAAGGCACTGCTGACTGACCTTGGGGTGCTGCGTGCCGACGCAGAACTGCTCAATATCCCCGCCGCAGCGGACGAGACTCGGGTAGGGAGCGCAGGTTGATGAACTCCGTCGTGGAATGTTCGAGCCAGTCGATCCGGGTCACCGAGTGCCCGCGGCTACGCCTCAAGTAGGACTACCCCTCGACGTCGTCCCCTCGCTTGCGGGCAGCGCCAGCGAAGATATGCAGCGCGAGCATGCGCCCCAGCCCGTCGACGATCGCCGCTGCGGCGTCGGGCGCGTCTTGGTCAAGTTCGACGAGCGCACGTGAGAGCCAGCTGACTGCCTGCTCGGCGTGCTCGACGAAAGAGGGGGGCTCGCGGTCCAGACGCGCCGCGTTGAGGAGTGTTGCGGCGATGTCGTAGACGGCCGGCAGCCACTCGTCGGCGGCGTAGTCGTGGGTTCGGCCGTCGAGCTCGAGCGTGTGGTGACAACTTCGGAGGGCGAGCGCGCTGCTTCTCTCCTCGTGCTCGAGCAATCGGTCCACGAGTCCGGAGGCTCCGACCGGCGGCAGCACGTGGATCACATGGATCGCGACGCTGAGGCTGGTGCATGGGGGAATGGCGGTCGCCAGCAAGGCGATTGGCCGGCTGATCTGCGGATCCGGTTCGCGCCGATCACCGCGGGTGGCCGCGTCGTAGTACTCCGCGAGTTCGTGGTGCGTCCAAGGACGCGCAAGCTGACGGTATGCCGAGGTGAGGTCGTTCATCGCTCGGCCAGGGAGCATGACGTGAAGCCAGCGCTGCTGTAGCTCAGAAGGCCCAGCAGGTACCAGGAGTGGGGAGTCGGCCGGCCCGAGGCCATACCTAGTCGTGAGTCATGGCCGCTTGGCTTATTGCCGCCCTCGAGCGCCGCACACCGCGCTTTCGCCGCGCGGTCGTGGCCGCTGTCGCGGCGCTTGGGCTCGCGACAGCGCTCATAGCAGTCACGCTCGAGCCACCTCCGGGCGCTCACGCCCGGAAGCCGACAGCCGCCTCGCCCGCACCGGCGAAGTCCGCTCCCGAGCGGCGGTTGCCGCCGACCGTGCGGCCGGTGTCGTCGACCCGGCTGCACCGGGCCGCTCGGGTCGCCGATCGGTTTCTGCGCTCGTATCTGCGGTTCGCCTACGGGCGGGCGAGCGCAGGGTCGGTGAGGGTGGCCGCTCCCGCGCTCGAGAGCGCGCTGGTCCGCGAGCGTGTGCTGGTCACTCCGGCTCAGCGCGGTCGACGCCCGCGGGTGGTGTCGCTGGGAGTGGTCGGGACGGCGCCCGGGTTCGTGGTGGCAACGGCGAGCGTCGACGATGGCGGTGTTGCGCCATACCGGTTGCGCTTCTCGCTCGAAGGACGGGCTGGGCGTTGGTTGGTCGCGCCGTGCAGGCGACCGATGAGCTGCTCGAGCTGCTCGCGCCGCTGCTCGCCGCCAACGGCAACGAATCCGGGGCCGCCGGTGAGAACGGCACGCCGAGGGTCGATCGCGGCGCGTCCGCATCGGAGTCTGGCGAGGCGCCTGCGCGCGATCGCGCAGAGCACTGAGGGTCCGCGATGCGGGCGCGATCGGCCGACCAAGCACAACCAGCGAAAAGGAGTGAGGAGCGATGAGCGCACGAAACGGGCGCGTCACGCGCCTCAGACCACGATCAGACGTCGGGGAGGAGCTGATGGGCGCCGCCGACGCGATCGCCGACATGGCGCAGCGGGTCCAGCTGAACGGCCCAGAGCCGACGTACGCAAGCGAGAAGCTGTCATACGCGTTGTTCAAAGCGGCCGAGGGGCTCGCCCTGTGCGAGGTCGAGTTCGCCGAGGTCAGGGAGGAGGCCCGCCGAGGGCACGAACACGGCCTCTGGGTCAGGGAGGACGCGCGATGACCCTCGGAGCGGTGAAGAGCGGGGACATCGTGCTCTGCGACCGGATGGGCCGCGTGTTCTACGCAATCGTGATCGAGCGCCACGAGCGCGAGCTCGAGGTCGACCCGATCGACCGGCGCGTCACCTACCGCCGGCGCGTCACCTACCACCACGTCGGGGCGCGCGAGGTGCTCGGGATCTGGCGCAGGAGCCGCGCCCAGAACGGACGCGTCCTCGAAGCACTCAGGCCCGCGTCATGACCGGCACAACGAACGCCAACGGCTCCGGTGTCGCGCCGGTTGTCGAGGTCGTCGTCGTCCACGTCAGGGACACGATCAACCCACGCTCGCCGGTCGTGGCGACGTCGGCTACGAGAGCCCGCCACTGCCGCTTGACGAGGCACGGATGCTCGTGCGGTTGCTGCTCGGTCGCGGCGAGGTGCCGCCGCTCGCCGAGCAGGTCTGGACCTGTCCGATCGCCGGCGGACGGCGCAGCGTCACGCTCAGGCCGCACCGACTGGCTGTCGATGCGGGCGTCATGGGCAGGCGCGATCGCCCCGTGTCGCGGGGTTGATCGGGGGTGGATGGGCGCGAGCGTGCTGGCATCATGGTGGGGTGGTTCACGAGGTGTGGGGCGATGAGACTGAGCTGGTCCGGGTTTTGGTGGAGTGGGCGGCTCGCCGGGTGGCGCGGCCGACGGACTCGAAGACGACGGCGCGTTCGGAGTCGGAGCTTGAGGCGGCGGCTGGTCGTACCGTGACGCCGGCGGGGATCGGGGGTGCCGAGGCGTTGCGTGTGTTTCGCGAGGTCCTGTTGCCGGCGACGCGTTCGCAGGATGATCCGATGAATCTCGCGTATATCCCGTCGGCGCCGACGCGTGCGGCGGTGGCGTTCGATCTTGTGACCAGCGCGGCGAATGTGTTCGCCGGGATCTGGGAGGCC
Organism: uncultured Solirubrobacterales bacterium; assembly: GCA_963850335.1. GTDB lineage: Bacteria > Actinomycetota > Thermoleophilia > Solirubrobacterales > Solirubrobacteraceae > Palsa-465. The sequence continues at coordinate 81,220 of CAWKKY010000019.1, forward strand.
GGGGCGGGCGCGATCCACGCTGAGAACGAGGCGTTGGGGTGGATCATCGAGTTGCTCGGTTGGCCGTCGAGCGCCGCGGGCTGCTTTGTCGCCGGGGGGACAGTCGGGAACCTCTCCGCCCTCGCCGCGGCGCGCCACGCCGCTCTGGCCCGCCGCGGCGGGCGGCCGCCGGGTGGTTGGCGGCTGGCGTGCACCGCTGATGTGCATTCGTCGATCCGGCTTGCTGCGCGCGTGCTGGATGTCGGGATCCTCGAGGTGCCTGAGGACGCGCGCGGTCACCTCACCGGCGAAGGGCTGGCGGCGGCACTGTCGGACGGGTCCGAGGACGTCTTTGCGGTGGTGGCGTGCGCTGGCACGACGAACGCGGGGCTTGTGGATGATTTGGCGGGCGTGGCCGGCGTGTGTGCCGAGCATGGCGTGTGGTTGCACGTGGACGGCGCCTACGGGGGTGCGGCGCTCGCTGCGCCCAGCGTCCGGTGGCGCTTTGACGGGGTCGAGCGTGCGGACAGTTTCATCGTCGATCCGCACAAGTGGCTGTTCGCCCCGTATGACTGTTGTGCGCTGGTCTACCGTGATCCTGCGTGTGCGCGCGCCGCGCACTCGCAGGCTGCGGGGTATCTCGAGCAGATCGACCGTGAGGCCGGGAACCCGTCGGACCTCGCGATCCATTTGTCGCGGCGCGCGCGCGGGCTGCCGTTCTGGTTCAGCCTTGCCACCCACGGCACCGACCGGTACGTCGCCGCGATCGAGCGGACGCTCGAGACCACGCGCACGGTCGCCGACGCGATCCGGGCCACCGATCACGTCCACCTCGTCTGTGAGCCGGAGCTCTCGGTGCTCCTGTTCGAGCGCCCGGGCTGGGACGACGACCGGTACGCGGTGTGGTCAAACAGACTGGCGAAGGACGGGGTGATCCTGTGCGTGCCGACCACGTGGCGTGACCGCACGGTGCTGCGCCTGGCGTTCGTGAACCCGGATACGCAGCCCGCGCGAGTGATCGACGTGCTCGACACGCTCCGCTGACATCACACGCGAAGCGTCACGCAGCGAGAATCGCCGGCTCGCTCCTCGGAGGAGTTCCACGTGTTTCCGGACATCCGCGTCCTGCCGCCTGTACGCGACGACCGTCCCCTCGCCCACATTCCGGCGATCGCCCGATCAACGCACGATCCGGGTTTATTAAGTCGCGCGCCCGCGCTCACACAAGGGCGTTGAACGCGAGTACTGTCTGGAAGTGAGCTGGCCCTGCGGCCGGCATTCCTCGGCCTCACCCGACAGCCACCGGAGCGCGAAGCGCCGCGAGGCGGGGAGTGGGGCATCGGTTGCGACTGCGGGGCCCGTGCATTACCTGCTCGGGCAAGCACGACGTCTTTCCTGTTCGGGCGAACCTGCCGTTCTTCCAAGGAGCCGATGATGTCGACTGTCGAGTCAACCGCTTATGCCGCGCCGGGCGAGTCCGGCAGCCCAGTAGAGCTCAAGGAGCGCTACGGGAACTTCATCGGCGGAGCGTGGATCGCCCCGACGACGGGCGAGTACCGAGAGAACCTGACGCCGTCGACGGGCGAGCCGTTCTGTGAGGTCGCGTATTCGGGCGCGCAGGACATCGAGCTCGCGCTCGATGCCGCGCACGCCGCCAAGGATGACTGGGGCGGTCGCTCGCCGGCCGACCGCGCCGCGGTGCTGAACGCTGTTGCGGACGCGATCGAGGAGAACCTCGAGATGCTGGCCGTTGCGGAGAGCTATGAGAACGGCAAGCCGGTGCGCGAGACGCTCGCCGCGGACATCCCGCTCGCGGCCGACCACTTCCGGTATTTCGCCGGCGCAATCCGCGCCGAGGAGGGCCGGATCTCGGAGATCGACGATCAGACCTACGCCTATCACTTCCAGGAGCCGCTCGGTGTCGTCGGTCAGATCATCCCGTTCAACTTTCCGATCCTGATGGCCGCGTGGAAGATCGCGCCGGCGCTCGCGGCTGGGAACTGCACGGTGATCAAGCCGGCAAGCCCGACCCCGTGGTCGCTGCTCAAGCTCGCCGAGGTGATCGCCGAGATCCTCCCGCCGGGGGTGCTGAACATCGTCAACGGTCCGGGCGCGGAGATCGGCAAGGCGCTCGCGTCGAACAAGCGGATCGCGAAGGTGGCGTTCACCGGTGAGACGGTGACGGGCCGACTGATCATGTCCTATGCGGCGCAGAACCTGATCCCGTCGACGACCGAGCTCGGTGGCAAATCGCCGAACATCTTCTTCGAGGATGTGATGGCGGCCGACGATGCGTTCCTCGACAAGGCGATCGAAGGGCTCGTGCTCTACGCGTTCAACAAGGGTGAGGTCTGCACGTGTCCGTCGCGGGCGCTGATTCACGAGTCGATCTACGACGCGTTCATGGAGCGCTGCCTGGAGCGGATCCGTGTGATCAAGCAGGGCGACCCGCTCGATCGCGAGACGATGATCGGCCCGCAGGTCTCCGTGGCCCAGCTTGAGAAGATCGAGAGCTATGTCAAGATCGGGCGTGACGAGGGAGCCGAGGTGCTGATCGGCGGGCACCGGCCCGCGCTGGATGACTACCTGGCCGGTGGCTACTACTTCGAGCCGACCGTGCTGAAGGGCCACAACAAGATGCGGGTTTTTCAGGAGGAGATCTTCGGGCCGGTGCTCGCGGTGACGACGTTCAAGGACGAGGCCGAGGCGCTGGAGATCGCTAACGACACGATGTACGGCCTCGGTGCCGGCGTGTGGACCCGTGACGGTAGCCGGGCGTTCCGGATGGGCCGCGCGATCAAGGCCGGGCGCGTGTGGACCAACTGCTATCACCACTACCCGGCTCACGCCGCGTTCGGCGGCTACAAGAGCTCCGGCGTCGGCCGCGAGAACCACCGCATGATGCTCGACCACTACTCGCAGACGAAGTGTCTGCTCGTCAGCTACGACCCCAAGCCCATGGGTTTCTTCTGATCATGGACCCGCCCTCGGAGGCAGCTCCAGAGTCGGAGTCGGCGGTAACGGCAACCCCGGCGGCCCTCGAGGTGATTCATCGCCTCGAGGCCACCCAGGGGCCGCTGATGTTCTTCCAGTCGGGGGGGTGCTGCGATGGCACCTCGCCAATCTGTCTGAAGGAAGGCGAGCTTCCGGCCGGGCCCCACGATCTGCGCCTGGGGGACATCGGAGGAGCGCCGTTCTACATCGACTCTGATCAGTACGCACGCTGGGGAAAGCCGCGGTTCCTGATCGACGTCTCCTCAGGCGCCGCCGAGGGCTTTTCGCTCGAGGGGCTGGAGGGAGTCCATTTCATCTCTCGCGCACCGTGACGAGCGGCACCGGTGGCAGCTCGTCCGTGACGGGGCGGCGACGGGTCAGGACCACACGCCCGGCTAACGGGAGCAGCATGGTCGCCGCGACCGGGCTGGGGCCTCGCTCGTCCACTCGGACTGATTGGCCGGCGTGCGACGCGGAGCGCCCCGGGCCGGCCTCACCCCCGTAAGCGGCGATTGGGACCCGCGGCCGCTCTCGCTTTGGGGTCCACTGGTGGCTTGAGGGATGCGGCCGAGGACGTGCCGTTAGACCGGCAGCTGAGGCGGCGCGGTCGAGTGTCAAGGATCGCGAGGGCGACCACCCCCGCGATGCGGGTCCACGCCGGCGAGCGCGACTGTGACCAGGCGATCGGCCACTCGACCTCGAACAGATCAAACCCGCGATCGCGAGGCGATCGCGGCCACGGAACGATGAACACGAGCAGCCGGCCAGGCCGCAAGTGACACATCGTGAGCACCCCATCCGCCGGTACGAGCGCTGCTATCGCAACGGCGGCGCCGGGACTAGCCGCCTGCGTGATGCCGGACGCCGCCGCGACGGCAGCGGTTCTCGGCGAGCTCGCGTCCACTGGAGAGGCGACGAGCAGCCCCGCGACGATGCTGCGGACACGCCCGCGCCGAGAAGGTCGCGGCCGACGTCCTCGGGCCCGACCCGCGCCGCAGTGACCCGGAGAGCGCGCCGCGCGTCGCCGAGGATGCGCTCCGGGAAGCGCGTGGAGCGGCGGGCTGGCGTCACCTAGCTCCCGCGTAGGCGGGCGCTCGCGCGGCACTGCTGACCGGCCCTCCCCGGAGGGAGTGCCGTCACTCAACCCTTTCGATTGAAGGAGGTCATCCATGACCGACCCACACCTGGGGGCGCGAGACAACGCGCGGCCCGGGACCGAGCGTCTGCTCGTGGGGTTGACCCCCGAGCAGGCGCAAGCCGTCACGTTCGGTTCCGGCCCGCTGTTGTTGCTGGCCGGGCCCGGGGCCGGTAAGACCCGCACGCTGACCCACCGCGCCGCGTACCTGCTCGCGAGCGGGCGCGCGCAGCCGTCGGAGATCCTCGCGGTCACGTTCAGCGTCCGCGCCGCCGGCGAGCTGCGACTTCGGCTCGCCGACCTGCTCGGCGAGACCGTCGCGCGCGCGGTGACGGCGGCGACGTTTCACTCCGTGTGCGCGCGGCTGTTGCGTGAGCACGCGGGCGTGTTCGGGCGTACCGAGCGCTACACGATCTACGACCAGGGGGACATGCGCCGGGTGATCGACTGGCTCCTCTCCGACGCCAAGCGCGGGGAGATCCAGCGGGCTTTGGCCGACTACGGCCAGCCGGCGAGCGCCGAGGTGCTCGCCAAGATCTCGCGCGCGAAGAACTCGCTGCTGACCGCGGACGCATACGAGAGCTCCGTGCGAAATCCGGGGGCGGCGCTGATTGCCGCGGTGTGGCGCGAGAGCGAGCGCGAGCTGCGGCGCTGCAATGCGTTCGACTTCGACGACCTGCTCGCGTGTGCGGTGCGCTTGATCTCAGAGCACCCCCACCGGCTCGCGTGGCTGCGACAGCGATGGCGGTGGATCCTGGCTGACGAGTTCCAGGACACCAGCCACGCGCAGGTAACGCTCGTCGACCTGCTCGCCGGCCCGGACGGGAACGTGTGCGTGTGCGGCGACGATGACCAGCTGATCCACGGCTGGCGGCACGCCGACCCACAACACCTGCTCGGATTCGCAGATCGCCACCCGCAGAGCGCGCAGGTCGTGCTCGGGCGGAACTTCCGCTCGCGCGCGGAGATCCTTCACGCGGCCGCGGGCTGCGTGGCGCACAACGAGCGACGCGCCGCGAAGGCGCTGATCGCGATGCGGGGGCCCGGCGGCCAGGTGCGGGTCCGGGCCTTTCCGAACGAATACGCCGAAGCGAACTGGATCACAGCCCAGATCGCCGACGCGCTCGCTGCAGGTACCCCGCCCGGCGAAATTCTCGTGCTCGCCCGGACCGGGTACGCGACCGAGCCGCTGCAGCGGGCGCTCGCGCGCGCCGGGATCCCGCACCGCGTGCTCGGCTCGCTCGGGCTCTACGAGCGCGCGGAGGTCCGCGACGCACTCGCCTACCTCACCCTGCTCGAGAACCCGGTGGACGCCCAGGCGTTCCGCCGGGCGGTCGGCTCTCCCCGCCGTGGGATCGGCGCCGCCACCGTCACCAAGCTCGTCGCCTGGGCGCGCGAGCACCACCGCGGTGATCTGATCTCGGCGTGCGCCCGCGCCGGCGAGCACGACGGCATCCGCACCCAAGCCGCGCGCGTGCGGCTGGTCGAGTTCGGCACGGCGCTCGAGCAGATCCGAACCGAGCTCGCCGCCGGACGATCGATCGGCCACGCCGTGATCGCGACCGTGACCATGCCGGACGGGCTGGTCCGCCACTACCAGCACGAGCGCGACCACACCCCCGACCCCGATCGCCGCCGCGACGCCGAGCGCGTCCTCGAGGATCTGCGCTCGCTGTGCCGCGCCGCGCGGACCCACGACGCGCACGACGAGCGCGCCACGCTCACCGGCTTCCTTGAGCAGGCCGCTCGTCTGCACTCACAGGAGGTCGATGCCGCCACCGACCGGCGGATCACGGTCTCGACGATCCATCGCGCCAAGGGCACCGAAGCCCAGGCGGTGGCGCTGCTCGGCTGCGAGGAGGAGCTGCTGCCGTCGTGGCGCGCGATCGCCTCGCCCGATCCCGAGCGACTGGCCGAGGAGCGACGCCTCTTCTACGTCGCCGCCACGCGCGCTAAGGACCGGCTGCTGATCACCCACGTCGCCGAGCGCAGCCGGCGACCGACCGGCGGCCCGTCGCGGTTCCTCGCCGAGGCAGGACTCGTGCAGGCGGAAAACCGCTTGGCGGCATGACGGAGGCAAACACCAGGCCTGGAAACGAGACGCTGTGAGACCGACGCGCGGTGACCCACGCGAGGTGCGGTTGCCGAGTTAGGAGGCCGGGAAACCCGCGCGTCGCGCACGCGACCGTCAGCTGAACCACCAGCGAGCGACTCGAGCGTGTGCACCGGATGTGCGCGCAGATGGCAGGCCTGACGCAGATCCGCCAGCGCCCGGGGTGACGCTGCCCGACCCGGCAGGGTCGATCGAGGTGCTGCGCGGCGGCGAGGTTCGCGTTGCCGACAGGGACGGATCGGCACGTTCTGACGCTTACAGCTCAGGGCTCGCAATCACCCGCATCGGGTGACCGGGCCGCCGCGCCGGCGTCGTAGTGTCGGACAGCGATGAGGAGCCGTACGCGACAAGCCGCGGCCCGGCCTGGAGTCCTCCGATGATGCTGCGGCGTGTCGGGGTCGCGCTCTCGGTCGGGCTGGCCGACTCGCTGAACCCCAGCACGGTGGGGCCGGCACTGTTGCTGGCCACCGGGGCCAAACGCGTGCGTCGCGTCCTCGAGTTCACGGTCGGGGTGTTCGTGGTGACGTTCGCCGGGGGCGTGATCCTGACGATCGGGCCCGGCAGGCTGCTGCTCGACCTTGTGCCTCGGCCTCAGGGGACGGTGCGACACATCATCGAGCTCATCGCCGGAATCGGCCTCCTCGCGGTCGCGGTCGGTCTGTGGTCAGGCCGTCGCAAGTTGGCGCGTCGGGAGCTGCCGGGACGTCGCGGCGCGAGCGGCTCCGCATTCGTCGCCGGTGCAACGATTGCGGCCATTGAGCTGCCGACCGCGGCACCGTACTTCGCGGTGATCGCGGCCACCGCGGCAACCAATTCCAGCGCCGTGGAAAAGATCGCCATGCTGGCGCTCTACAACGTCGCGTTTGTGCTGCCGCTGCTTGCGATCACTGCGGTCCTGTTGTTCGGTGGCGAGCATGCGGATCGTTGGTTGACCGCGGGCGGCGATTGGCTGCAGCGGCGCTGGCCGGTCGTGCTCGCGGGCCTCCTGCTGTTGGTCGGCGGGCTCCTCGCCGTGCTCGGCGGTGTCGGCCTGCTCAAGCAGTGACCGGCGACATCTCACCCCCGACCGCCACTGCCGGGGCGTAACAAGCGGTGGCCGACGCAAGAACGTCCGCACCGCGGTCTGCTCGCGCGAGCACCTGATCTCGACGAGGAGGCGCGTCACGGCCTGAACGATCAGGCCGACGTCGCCGCGCTGCTCGCCGGGCAGTAGACGCGGCCGCAGCCGAGTGGCATTCACGGGCAGAGCGACGCGGCGCCGGCGACGCACCGCCGACCACAGAGCCGAGTAATCACCCAGCTCGCCGAGTGCGCCCGGCGACTCACCGAGGCCCCATCTCGCACTCTCACCTGGGACGGGCTGCAGCCCGTCCCCGGCTCGCTGGCTGCCTGAGCAGCCAGAAGGCGGCCCCGCGCCGATCGGCGCGGTGACGCGCGACGCGTCCGCGTCGGGATGTCTGGCGCAGCCGCGACGCGCACGCCCAGGCGGTGCTGCACCGCCACGGCCACGGGAAGGTGAGCGCGACGCGACTCACGTCCGCTGCGGTCGCTGTGCTGATCGACGGGCAGGCCCTCGCCGATCGTGACGCCGGACTGCATTGGAGCGCGGTCACGGTCCCGGCGAGCTACCTGGACGAGGCGTTGGACCGAGCGCACGAGAGCTTGCCAGTCAACCTCGACGACCCCACGGTCTGGGCGTATCCGATCGATCAGCGGTGCGTCCTCGCCGGCCGCCTCGGCCTTCAGGAGGGCCGGGTGGATGATCTGTCGCGGTGGGTGCTCGCGCACCCCGGCGAGTTCGACGCCGTGGATCTGCGTTGCTGGCGGATCGGCTCGGCGACGTGGCTCGCGCTGGCCGGTGAGCAGCTGGGGCCGGTCGGCTGCGTTGAGCGTCCGGTTGGCGTGTTCGTGGTGCCGGCGTTCGGGCCAGGCGACGGGTGGCAGCTGGTGCCGGTGCTCGCGCTCGAGACGATCCGGTTGATCGCGGAGCTCGGCGGACGGCTGGAGCGCGACTTACGCTGCGCGGTGGTGCCGTTCGTTCAGCGCGACGCGTTGCTTGAGCGGCTGAACGTCCACACGTTGCACGCCGGGCCGAGGCAGTGTCTGGACTCGGCGAGCCAGCTCGCGCAGGAGCTCTCGCGCGAGTTGCGGGCGGCGATCAGCCCGGGGGTGCCGCGCGAGAAGGGTGATCGGTGGGGCCGGCTCGCGGTCCATCGCCGCTCGTATGTGGGCGCCAACGGCGTCACGACCGCGGAGCTCGAGTTGCGGGTCCTCACGTTCGGGGCTCGTGGGTTCTCGCAGCGGCGGCTTGGCTCGGCGCCGCACAAGGAGCGGTACGCGCATCCGAGCGCGGTGATGGACCTCGGCGAGGCGGTACAGACCGGCGTCGACGCGGGGCTCCCTTTGCTGCTCTCGAGCGAGGCGGCCGGCCATTTGAAGGACACCGTCCGCGTCGGGGCGGATGAAAGGTCGGCCCGGGGTGCTCACGATCACCAGCTCCGACGGTGTCTCGGCCAGCACCCGCGGCGTGGTCGCCGAGCAGGCGCTCGGCGAGCTGCGCAGCCTGAAGAGCGCAGGGGTGAAGGTGACGCTCTCGGCGGGCGCTCGGCAGGCGGTGCGGATGACGCTCGCGCGGCCGCTGGGCGACGATCCGGTGCTGCTCGGCCGCCAGCGCGAGATGGCGGCGCTGAAGGCGCAGACCTCATCGTGTGAATCACTGCGCCGAAAGCCGCGCCGCGAGATACCGAGGACTTGGCTCAACAGGTACTCACGCCGGTCCAAGTGTTCCGTTGGTCGCAAACGGGGGGCGGCTGCCCGGACCGGGGGGTCGCGCTTGATCCGGAGCCAGTCGTCGTGTCCGCGGCCGACGCCGCTGTGGGCTGCTGGACGACGGTGCTGGGCTGGACGGTCTGGGTCGAGGTCTCAGCGGCAGGCGTGACAGTTGTCGTCGAACTCGGCGACGATGTGTGCGCCGGTCGGCGATCCGCCGCGAGCACGAAGTGCGCGTTCTATGCGGCGTGGCGACGCCAATGACAGCGGAGTACTCGGGCTGGCCAATGGCCAGGCGGGTGCGGCGTCATAGGCCGGGACCGGGTCTTCGCAACTAAGCGGCGGAGCTCATCGGCACATGGTCACTGGGCGCTCGCGGTTGTGGCGGTAGTACCTCGGTATGGAATAGCCGATCGGGGCAGGGCAGGATCAAGAGCAGCCCGCGCCGGCGCCTCCTTGGAGAAGATCAACGCGCCGGCGATCAGTCTGGACCGGAGCGATCATCCGCACCGCCAGGTCGTCCCTGCGCACACGCTCTTGACAGCGCAGTCTGGACGGCCGCGAACTCCCCAGGCCGACAGACCGTCCGCTGGAACGTGCGGCGTCGCGCAAACCGAGGCCGGACTTCACGAACATGGTCATCGAAGATCGTCTTGCCGCCCGCATACCCCAGCTCACATGCCATCTCCCGCAACCGCTGCGACGGGATCGACGGATCCTCCCGCAGCTGCTCGCAGATCCACTCCCTGAACACATCGAGCTTCGACCTCGCCGGCAACCGGGAGGACTTCGGCGGCGTGTCGGTCGCGAGCGCCCGCCGGATCGTCTTGCGATGCAACCCCGTCCGCTTGCTGATCTCCCGAATCGAGAGCCGCTCGACCCGTCCGATACAGCCGCCGGATCTCCGCCCACTGCTCCACGCCGACCACACGCCTTCCTCCTGGCCCAATCGCTGAAGATGAGACGAGGGTCCGCACCCGGCCGGACGAACCCAGCCCCGCACCGGGTGGGTCACTTTTGGACCGGCGCACGTGGGTCAGTATTCACCCGGCGCCCACACGGCCTGCGCATGTGCAGGCTCGATACGTCGCTGCGGGTCGCCAGTGAAAGCGACTGAGTAACTGTGTCGGCCGCATTGACCCGCGGCCCCGGGGCCGAGCCAGCCGCGTAGTCCGGTGTCGACGTCTCGCGGTGGCAAGAAACACTGCATCAATGGTGTCCGTCGGCGTGGACATCACCGGCCGCACAGCTCATCAGCGCCGCACGCGGTTCCGGGCGAGGCACCAAGGCGCTTTGCGGTAGGGCGCTAGGATCTAGAGCAGGCGATGAGGCCCGCCTAAACTGCCGGGGACGGCTAATGGCTTCTACCGCGAAGGAGTTCGGTGGAAGCTGATGGCAAAAATTCATCTCTCGGGACGTGGCTCGACATTTGCCGCGGATGGCGCTTCGGTCGTCAAACGCCGGCGAGCCAGGGCCGGCTTTTCAGCGTGCTCGCCGAGCGACTCGGATCGAGCGCGCGTGGGGATCGATCGGAATCGGACTCCGTCGGCGACATGAACCCCGCTCGCAGTCGCAGCCGAGCGGCCGCCTTGGCGTGCGACAGCGCGCTGCGACGGACGCGCCGGCAAAGCTGCGGGACTGGGCGTGGCACGGACTCCAGAACCAAGCGCCGTGTCTACACGACGCATATCTCATCGAACGCTCGAACGGCAGCTCCCATAGGCGTCCGAGCTCGGAAGCACCAATCGGAGGCTGACAATGCGGGACTTCGGCTTAGGAGATTTGTTCGGCAAACGGAGCCAGAAGGAGCGGACATCGATTCCACCGGCGCAGTCGGCTCCAGGGCCCGGGGACGCGTCCGCCGCGTCGACGGGTGGGTCGGACGGCGGTGTCCCTGCTCCGCTGCGCCTGAGCGACGACTCGCCATTGCCGCCGCCGTTGCCGCCAGACGGCCCGGGCAGCTCGGACACTCGCGAGGCCGTCGAACCGAAGGCCCCCGAGGAGCAGGCCACCACCTCGAAACCGGCCTCGGAACACAGTGGGCGTGGCGCCTCCGGATCCGCGTCGCACGTGACCGTGGTTGACGAGCAGCCGCCCCGGCCTGCGCCGCCGTCGGGCGCCTCGGACGATGAGTACAAGTGGCATACCTACCGGGTGTATCCGTCGGGGCGTCCGGATGCGGTCGAGTTCATCGACACGTACAAGGCGTTTGGGCGCAACCGGATCCTGCGGGGGTTGAACATGGGTCTGCCCGAGGGGATGGTGTCGATGATCATTGGGCCGTCGGGCACCGGCAAGTCGGTGTGCATCAAGCACATGGTGGGTCTGCTCTATCCGGACCAGGGCGACGTGCTGGTGCATGGTGAGTCGGTGCCGAACATGCCGGATGATCAGCTGTTCGATATGCGCAAGAAGTTCGGGCTTCTGTTCCAGGACGGGGCCCTCTTCGGCTCAATGGGCATCTTTGACAACGTCGCGTTCCCGCTGCGTCAGCACACCGAGAAGAGCGAGGACGAGATCGAGGACATCGTCATGCGCCGCCTGAATGAGGTGGGCCTGGGAAGCGCGCGCAACCTGATGCCTAATGAGCTCTCGGGTGGGATGCGCAAGCGCGCCGGATTCGCCCGCGCGTTGGTGCTCGAGCCGGACATCCTGTTGTTCGATGAGCCGGACTCCGGCCTTGATCCGGTCCGGACGGCGTTGTTGGGCGAGCTGATCCTTGAGATCCACCGCGACATGATGGACGAGGCGAAGGCCAAGAAGAAGGAGCACCTGCCCACGTTCTGCGTGATTACCCACGACATCATGAGTGCTCGGCGGGTGGCCGACTACATCAACGTGCTCTGGAAGGGACGGATCGTCGAGGCGGGCCCCTCGGAGGACATGCTCAACTCCGAGAACCCGTTCATCCGCCAGTTCCTCTCCGGTGAGTCACAGGGCCCGCTCACGATGGACTGAAGCCAGGCCATGCTCCAGACGCAAAGGTCGAGGAGATGGGCGCGCGCGGCGGTCGCGGCGCTTGGACTGAGCGCTGGGATTGCGTTGATCGCGATGGCGAGTCGCGGCCCGCTCTCTCGGTCGACGCCCGTCGACGCGGCCTCTGCGCGTGCGCCGGTGACGGCGCTGCTCATGCTGCTCGCGGGAGCTGGGATCGTCGGGCTCACCGCGGTCGCGATGGTGAGCTGGCCGAGGCGCCGGCGCACGGGCGACGACGATCCGGAGTACGGGCCCGAAGTGCTCCGCGTGCACTGGATCTGGAAGCTGCTGGCGGTGATGCTGCCCTTCGCGCTGGGCGCGGCGCTCATTGCCGGGGCGGTGCTGGGCACACGATCGGTCAACCACGTTCCCCGGCTCGGCGTGGGCGGCAGCTTCCGTCCAGTCCCAACCGCTCCGGCGCGGTCCGCGGGTGGGAGCTCAGAGTTCGTCGTCCCTGGGTGGCTTCCGTGGGCGGCGCTTGCGATCGTGTTCGTCGCGGTCGTCGGCGCATTGCTGGTGGTGCTGCGGCGAGCCGAGCCCGACGCGACATCGTCGGAGCAGGGCGCGGCGCGCGACGCGGTGGATGCGGCGATCGGGGCGCTAGACCGCTCGGCCGATCCGCGCAGCGCGCTGATCGCGGCCTATGCCGCAATGGAGCGAACGCTCGCCGAACGCGGGATCGCCCGCTCGCGCGCGGAGGCGCCACGCGAGTACCTACAGCGGGTCCTGGTGGTTGCCAGCGGCGTAGAGCCTCACGCCAGCACCCTGACCGGCCTGTTCGAGGAGGCGCGGTTCAGTACCCACCCGATTCCGGAGCGCCTGCGCACGCTCGCCCTCTCAGCGCTCGGCTCGCTACGTGCTCGACTTGAGGTGGCGAGCGCCGGGTGACGCTGCTCACGGAGATCGCGCTCGTCACTTGTGCGGCCATCGCAGTCGTCGCCTGTCTGGCGCTGTTGCCCGAGGGCACCACGCGCACCCGAGGGCGCGTCCCGGCCCGGCAACCGGCACCGCCTCAGCAGCTCGTGCGGCTCGAGCGGCTGACCAGCATGTCGAGCTCGAGCGCGCTGCAGGTGCATGCCTATCTGCGGCCGTTGCTGGCCGAGATCGCATCGCAGCGGCTCGCCACCCGCGGCCAGACGCTGGAGCGCCTATCCGATGCCGCCGGCCGGGACGTTCTCGGGGAGCGGCTATGGGAGCTCGTGCGTCCAGGCCGCCCGTTCCCCGAGGACAGGCACGGCCCGGGGGTGGCCTCGGCCGAATTGAGCGCGATGCTCGAGGTGCTTGAGCGGTTATGAGACGCTCACCGTCAGCTCGACTGGCTGGCCTCCTCGCCGTTGCCGGCGCAGGGGCGGTCGCTGGCCTCGCCAGCGGGCGAGCCGAGCTTGCCGTGCTCGCCGCACCGTACCTGCTGCTCGTTGCCATCGGGCTCGTGCTGGCGGACGAGCCGCGGGTCGTCGGCAAGCTCGCGCTGGAGCGCGATCGGCTGCTCGAGGGTGAAACGACCCGTGTGACGGCCGTCTTACACAACGAGGGCGTCTCAGCTGTGGAACTCGAGCTCGCGCTTGTGCGTACTGCGAAGCTCACGCTCGAGCCTGACGGCCACGTGTTGCTGCGGCTCGCGCCCGGTGAGGAGACCGAAGTGCAGTTCAACGCAACCCCGGTGCGTTGGGGAGCACACGCCGTCGGACCGCTGGTCCTTCGGGCCCGAGATCCGCTCGGGATGACGAGCTGGTCAGGACGCGTTGCTGGTCGGCTGTCGATGCGCGTGTTTCCCCGCGAGCAGCGGCTGCGGGCGCTGGTCGCACCGCTGCGCACCCAACCATTCTTGGGCGCCCATGTCGCGCGCACGCGAGGCGACGGGATCGAGTTCGCCGACATCCGCCCGTTTGCGCTCGGCGACCGGTCACGGCACGTCAACTGGCGCGCAACGGCGCGCCGCGGGGCGCTGTATGTAACCGAGCGCCACCCCGAGCATTCAAGTGATGTCGTGCTGCTGCTCGACACCTTCGCGGAGGCGCATGACGGCGCGAGCGGAACGCTCGATGCCGCCGTTCGCGCAGCTACGTCGCTGGCCAGGGCACACCTGTCGCGGCGCGACCGAGTGGCGCTGGTGGACTTCGGCGGAAGACTGCAGTGGCTGCAGCCGGCGTTCGGCACGACCCAGCTGTACCGAATCATCGACGCGCTAATGGCCAGCGAGATTGCTTTCAGCTACGCGTGGCGCGCGGTTGACAGCATCCCGCGGCGCGTGCTCCCGCCGGGGGCGCTGATCCTCGCGATCACGCCCCTGCTCGATGAGCGGTCGATCGGACTCGTCACCGACCTCCGGACGCGCGGGGCTGACGTGACCGTGATCGAGGTGTCTCCACTCGCGCATGTGGTCGCAGGCGCGAGGCCGTCCGAAGCGGCCGCCTACACACTGTGGGGACTGGAGCGGGAGGTGCTGCGCGCCCGGCTGCAGGCGCTGGGAATCGGCGTGGCGGTGTGGGAGGGCTACGAGCCGCTCGAGGCAGCCCTCGAGGGGGTGAACGCATTCCGTCGCTCCGCCGGGCACGCGCTGCGCGCCTGAGCAGCGCTGCGGTCGCGGTCGCGGTCGCGATCGGTCTGGGTGCGCTCGTGGCCACCGACGCCGGCGCGTCCCGCTCGCTGGCCTGGGTCGGTGCCGGGGCAGCGGCGTTCCTCGTTATTCTCGGCCCTGCGTTCCGGTCGCCGACGCCGGTGCACTGTGGCGTGGCGCTGCTCGGCGCCATGCTGCTCCTACGTCAAGACGCCAGGCTGATGCTGGCTCCGCTTTATGGCGCCGGCTTGCTGCTGGTCGAGGAGTTGGCGTGGCGCTCGATTGAGCTCCGTGACATCGATGCGATCGGGCCGGGCGTCATCACCGCTTGGGTGACCGCGGTTCTGGCGGTGGCGGCGGTCGGTGCCTGCGTCGCTGCCGGCGCAGCGATTGCGGTCACCGTCGCGCCGGGGCGCTCGGTCATATTCACCGGGATCGGTGCGATCGCGGTAGCGGTGGCGTTCGGCGCGATCGCACATTACGCCCGGAAACGGTTGGAGACGGGCGTTGACGCCAATCCCGCGACAGACGGATCGACCCGAGAATGACCATCACGAGATCAGGCATGGTGACGCGCCAGGCCACGTCATGTACTGGTGCTTCTCCTGCTACGCCATAAATCCGCGGCAAGACGGTGCGTGCGTTCGGTGCGGCTGTCCGGTTCAGGGGCCGCCCGGGCTGTCCTTTGACGACCGCCTGGTGTGGGCGCTCGGTCATCCCGACGGCGACCGAGCCGTGCTTGCCGCGAAGACTCTGGGGACTCGTGGTTTTCGCTCGGCGCTTCCGGCGCTACGCAAGGTCGTTGAGGAGGTTCGAGACCCGTTTCTCGCGGTCGCTGCTCTTCAAGCCGCCGTTGCGATCGCCGGTCGCGACGAACTGCGGGAATGGCTCGAGCAGCTCGTGCACTGCGAGTCGTTCATGGTTCGGGCCGTGGCGCAGCGGGCTCTCGCTTGACAGCCACTTCACGGTGCACGCGTCTGCGTGATGAACAGCGGGCACCGGTCCGATTCACCGGGCTCTCGCCGGACCGGGTGGAAAAGCTCCATGGCAATCCGCGGGTGTCGGCAGAAGCCGACGATCTCATAGCCCGAGTCGTCGACGAAGGTGGGCTTGACCTCCTGGACGTAGTGGCAGCGCGGACACTGTGTGGGGAAATACGGCCAACTCCCCTGACCCGGCATCAGTCTGCGATCGCTCCGGGTCTGGTCGTGGCGGCGACGGCGATGAGCATCCACCCGGCTGCGTAGAGGAAGCCCGCGGTCGGCGAGACGGTGGTCCACAGCAAGCCGACCGCAGCCGAGGATGCGAAATCGCCGAATGACTGCACGCCCCCGAGCAGACCGAAGCCGCTCCCTCGCAGGTGGTCTGGCAGTAGCCGCGCCACGAGCGCGGATTCGGCGGTCTCGGCAAGCCCGATCCCGCTGCCGGCGAGCAGGAAGGCGACGATGAGCAACGGCCAGCCGCCCGAGGTCAAAGCGAACAGCAGATACGCGGCTACGTACAGCGCGGCGCCGCTCGCGAATGCGACCCGGGGCCCGGCGCGATCGATCCAGTGCCCTCCGGCGTAGGCCACGACCGCCGCAAACAAATTGTGTACCGCGTAGATCAGCACCGCGAGCGAGGTTGCCGCTGCGACCGATCTGCCGTGCGCGTGCAGCAGCCCGGTGGCGCGGAGGATGAGCAGCGTGGTGGCCATGTTTCCGAGCTCGAACGCGGCGATCGGGAGCAATGGTCTCCACAGACCGGCCTGCCGCAGCGCGGAGAGCTGCAGCTGGAAGCGACGTTTGACCGGGTCGTGATGCTTACGCGCCTCCGCCGCCGCGACGGTGATCGCGATCGCGGCGAACACCCCCGGGATCGCAGCCATGTAGAGCGCGGGCCTGATCCCCAGCCACGCGACCAGGCCCGCCGCCAGCAACGGCCCGGCGACAGCGCCAAGGTTGTCGCCGGCGCGCTCGAGCCCGAAGGCGCGGCCGTACGCCTCCCGGGGGGCCAGCGAGGCCAGCATCGCGTCGCGCGCCGGCGAGCGGACCCCTCGCGCGAGCCACGCGCTCGCCCGCAGCAATCCAGCCTGCCACACCGTGATCGCGAGCCCCAGCGCGCCGGTCGCGGCCGCCGTCACTAAGTACCCCCCGGACGCCATCCGCAGTCGCCGGCGCTCATCATTCGCCAGCGGCCCCGCCACTACCTTCGCGACGCCCGTCAGCGCATCGCTGATGCCTTCGATCACGCCGAGGGCGCCGGCGGAAGACCGTAGTGTCACGGTCACGAAGCTCGGTAAGAGCGACGTGGTGATCTCATGGCCGGAGTCGCTGAAGAAGCTCGCGAGCCCGACACTGCCGACCCCGCGCGTGAGCCACCGCACCGGTCGCCGTCCGCTATTCGGGCGGCATGGCTGTCCGCTTGCGGCTGTCTCGGTCGGTTCCACCCGTCAAACCTCCGTCGTGGAACTCAACATCCCAGAGGCCATCAGCCAGAAGGCGACGATCAGTCGAGTGCTGGGCGGCGGATGTTGCCGAGCCATCTGGGCTCCTCGGGCCACCCGTTCTGAGCGTCGGCCACGATCTGCTCGAGGATCGGTGGCCTCATCGCTTGCGCGGCTGCGGAGTCGAGGGCGACGAGCGCCCGGTCGTCGATGGCAGCGTCGGGCTGACCAAGCTGTGCCAGCCACACGAGGTTCAGATCGTGCGCGCCGTACGCTCCCACCACCTCTGCGATGTACAGCAGTCGTTCGGGGATGATCTCCAACCCGGTCTCCTCGCCGAGTTCGCGGATCAGCGCCTCGGTGATCGATTCTCCGTCTTCCACGTGGCCTCCTGGAAGCAGGACGTGCTCGCGTCCGCGCCGACGCTCGTGCGAGACGAGCAGCTTGTCGTCGCGCATGATCACCGCTCGCGCGATCACTCTCATATGCGCCTCTCCGGCTCCGCCGCGGACTCGGCCGGTGGCGGCCAGCCTGCGGTCATGAAGATCGCCCGTTGCCACGAGTCGCGCTCTGCGCCCTTCGGTTCGTCGCGGAACTTCTGGTCGTGCTTCCGCACGTGGTCCTGCAAGTCGTTCAGGAGGGCGCGTGCGGCCTTGCGTTGAACGCTGAGAATCAGCTCACGATCCTCACGCGCCTGTGCGAGTGCCCAGACCAACTCGAAGTGCTCAAAGCAGAGGCCGGGGGATGCCTCGAAGGTCTCGCGGTGACCCGGACTCGTCGCGAGCACATCCAACAGGTATCGGACGTTGGCACGAAGGCGTTCGTCGCGGTTCGCACACGCCGGGCACGGTTCCCGGTGAAACCGAGCATCCACGCTCATCGAGTCAAGGTCACCGACGATCCCCGCCAACGTGTCGGTGAACACCGTGCTGATCGCAAGCGTCGACTTCATTCCGTCCATCTCGATCCGACGGAGCATTTCGATGTGCTCTGCGCAGAATCCGAACGAGCGGCGCACGGTGTCGATGACGTCGCCATCGTTCGCGCCCTCGTCGAAGAAGTGCCAGATGTACTCACGGTCAGCCTTGTGGGCGACGCGGCAGAGCGGGCAGATGCCGCTGCGCAGCCCCTGTCGCAGCCAGGTCGTGACGACGCTCGGCGGCGGTTGGCGGTGGACCGCACGTCGGCCGGGACGCGGGGTCTCTGGCGTATCGCTGGCTCGTGATCGCAAGCGAAGTCTCAACTCGGACCTCCAACTATCAAACGACCGGACACCAGAGGCCATCAGCGCAGTCGGCGGTTTCCGCGGGTGGCGCGGCAGCGAGCCTCATCGCTTGCGCTCAGTCTAACGGTGCCCGGGTGCCAGGTTCGACCTCCGTCGTGGGCACGGGCACGGACGCGAGGCACTCGCGGACGACGTCCTCGGCCTGCACTTGTTGGATCCACATTTCCGGCCGCAGTGCCAGCCGGTGCGCGAGCGCGGGTACCGCCACCGCCTTGACGTCGTCGGGCAGCACGAAGTCGCGACCGTCGAGGGCCGCAGTTACCCGGGCGAGCTTCATCAACGCGAGTGTCCCGCGGGGGCTCGCGCCCACTTGGACGCTCGGGCTGGCCCGGGTTGCGCCGACGAGCGCGACCATGTAACGGCCGACACTCTCGGAGACGTACACCGTTTCGATCGCGAGCTGCATCGCCAGGAGTTCCTCACGCTGGACGACGGCGGTGAGCTCGGGCTCGTCCTCTCGCCGCTCGAGGCGCCGCTCGAGCATCTCCCATTCGCCGTCGGCGGAGGGATAGCCGACGCGCATCCTGATCAGGAATCGGTCGAGCTGCGCCTCCGGCAACGGGTAGGTGCCCTCGTACTCGATCGGGTTTTGCGTAGCGAGAACGACGAAGGGCCGCTCGAGCGGGCGCGTGTGCTCGTCGGTCGTGACCTGCCGTTCCTGCATCGCCTCGAGCAGCGCCGCCTGCGTTTTCGGGGGGGCACGGTTGATCTCGTCCGCGAGCAGCACGTTCGTGAACACCGGTCCCGGGCGGAACTCGAATTCCGCTGTGCGCTGGTTGAAGATCGACGCGCCGGTGACGTCCGACGGCATCAGGTCGGGCGTGAACTGGACCCGCGAGAATCGTGTGCCGGTCACCGTCGCGACACACCGCGCGATCAGCGTCTTCGCGAGACCGGGGTAATCCTCGATCAGCACATGGCCGTCCGCGAGCAACGCCGTTAGCGCCAGCTCCAGCGCCTCGCGCTTGCCGACGACGGCTCGCTCGATCTCGTCGACGATCCGTTGGGCGCGGACCGCGACATCGTCGAGTGTCATCTCGCTGGACGTTTCAGTCACGCCCGCTCGACTCGGTGTTGGCGAAGTTGGGAAGGCTCAGCTGAGTCCGTACCGTACTTACACATGATCGGTTAGCGGGCATGGGCCTTTCGAAGCCATGGCGGTGGACCTGCACGGCGGCTCGGAGCCAGGCAGGACACTCGTGACCGGTGGGTCCGCGTGGTGCGGAGCGGCTTCGTCGTGATCACCTCCTGGAGAGCGGTGTCGCTGCGGCCCGGTTTCGGGGCAAGCCGTAGAAGCCATCAGCGCCGGCAGGCGCGACCAAAGGCGAGCTTCATCGCCTCCAGGAAGGATACCGGCGGCCTGCAGGCGGCAGGCGTAGGCGCTTAGTTTGCAGACTCTGATGGTTATCGGCGTCGGCGCGGGTGCTGGTAATCGCCTGGCGCATGCGCGAACCCGAGGGTGATGGCAAGCGCGTGCCCCAGCGCCACGCCGGCAAAGAGCAGCAGAACGGCCCCAAAGACCGGGGTGTGCAGCACGGCTGTGGCCGTGAGCCCGAGCGCGATCATGACTGCGGCGCACACCGTTTCGGCGATGACGAATTGCTTGCGCTCGTCGTCGGTTAGCCGGCGGGTCGTGCGGCTCATTCAGTTGGTTCGCCGATCACGAGAACGGGGATGGTGGCGGCTTGGACGAGGTCCTCGGCGACGCCGTGCAGGAGGAGTCGGCCGGCGCGGCGGCTGTGGTGTTGGCCGCAGATGATCAGGTCGAAGCCGTGTTGGTGGGCGTGGTCCATCAGGGCGCGGGCGGCGTGGTCGCCGTCGATGATCTGGTGTTCGATTGTGACGCCGGCGCGATCGGCGCGGTCGCGAACTTCGTCGAAGCTCTCCCGCAGGTATCGGTAGGCGGCTTGGAAGGATTCTTCGCGGTCTGCGGTCGTCTCGGCATGCGCGGGGGTGTGGGCGATGGAGACGGCGATCAGTTCGCCGTCGTAGCGGCGGGTGATGTCGATGGCGACGTCGAGCGCGCGGAGCGCGATCGCCGAGCCGTCCCAGGCGAGCAGGAAGCGTTGGAACATCAGCGCAGGATGGGGATCAGGGCGAGGGCGAGGATCAGGGTCATGAGCATGTAGAGCAGGTAGGAGGACAGGCGGCCGGATTGGATGCGGCGGACGCGGCCTGCGAGGGCGAGCGTCAGCTGGGTGATGGGCTGGTAGAGGAAGCGGTCGACGGCGAGGACGACGGTGCGCTGGAGCACGGGTCGCTCGTCGCCGTCGCCGTCGGTGCTGGTGACGAGTCGGCTGCGGTAGCCGAGCGGGCCGCGGAGGATGACGCGCATCGGGTTGGAGTAGGCCGATGGCCGGTATTGGACGGCGGTGAGTTCGGCGCCGCTGCCGGTGACCCATACGGGTGCGCGACGGGCGCCGCGTGGGCGTTGCGCGAGGGCGATCAGGAGCGCGACGGTGGCGTAGGCGGGAATGACGATCATCAGCCATGTCGGGGCGAGCACGGAGAACTTCTCGAACACCGGCCCGAGCACGAGCGGGTGACTGATCACGACATCGGCGGCGTCGAAGCCGAGCAGTGGCTGCAGGCCGGAGCTGATGGCGTGGATCTCCCACGGTGCGGCGGCACCGAGGAACAGCATGATCGTGCCGAGCCCGATGATGCTGGCCGAGCGGCCGACCGTCTCGGTGCCTGTGGTGATCGCCGTGCGGGCCCGTGCGAGGAAGATGAATCCGAAGTACTTGGCGAAGGCCAGGAGGGCCAGGCCGGCGGTGAAGGCGAGTGCGGCGGCGGCCAGCGCGCAAAGCAGCTGCGAGAGCAGCGTCGGCATCCGGAAGCCTTGGAGCAGCGCTTCGAAGGTGAACCACTCGCTGACGAACCCGCCGAGCGGCGGGATCGCGGCGAGCGTGAACGCGGCGATGCCGACGCCGGCGGTGCACAGCGGCATCCGGCGGGCGAGGCCGCCGAGCGGATCGATGGTTCGCTGGCCGGTGGCCTGCTCAACGCGGTCAATCCCAATCAGCGCGAGCGTCTTGGCGAGACTGGCAGCACACACCTGGAGCGTCGCGGCGAGGAGGCCGGCCGCGGCGAGATGGCTGTTGTGATTGGTCTGGCCGAGCAGCGCGACGCCGAAACCGAGCAGCACGATTCCGGCCTGCTCGACGGTGGAGTAGCCGAGGAAGCGTCGGAGGTCGTCCTGGGTGATGGCATAGGCGATCCCCGCGACGGCGGTGATTGCACCCAGGATCAGCGTGGCGTCGCCGCACCAGGTGGGAAGCGGTCCGGCGATGTCGAATACGAATCGCCACAGTCCGTAGAAGCCGGCGGCGAGGGCGACCGACAGCCAGGCCGCGCCGAGCCGGGGCGAGGCCCCGTACCCGGAGGGCAGCGCCCCATGTACCGGGACGACCCCGATCTTGGTCCCGAACGCGAACAGCAGCAGCGCGAACAGCAGGCCGCGCGTCCCCGCCGACAGGCTCGCGTGAGCCCAGATCTCAAGCGAGAAGCTGTGGGTGTGGGCGTAGAGCAGCGCGAAGGCGGCCAGCAGGGCGGCGCCACCGAGCTTCGTCAGCCCGGCGGTGAGGTAGCCCTGGAGCAGCTGACCGGGTCGTCCGGCGTCGCTGCTGGCAATCAGGTAGATGCAGACGGTGAGGGTCTCCCAGGCGAGGAAGAACAGAAATGCGTTGTCGCTGCCGATCGCGACGGTGACAGCAAGTACGAGCACGCTGCCCAGCGCCGTGAGCCATTTTCCGGGCGGGCGCTCGAGCGCTGCCAGGCCGGTCGCCGCGGTGGTGACGCCGCTGAGGGCGAGGAACACGCCTGCGAGCGGGTCGGCTCGGAGCGCCGATCTGCCGAAGCCCAACCAGCCGCCGAGATCGAGCACCGGATTTGCGTTGCCGAGTGCCGCGGCGAGCCCGACGATCACGAGCAGCACACCGCCGGTTGCGCTTGCCGCGGCGGCACCGCGCTCGGTCACCGCAGATACGAACGGCGCCAGGAGGAGCAGGGACATCGCGATCGCGAACAGGACCGTCATCGGACGTCGTCCCCGCCGAGCCGCCCGACGGCGAGCAGCAGACCGTGCAACAGCGCGATCGGCGATGGTGGCGAGCCGGGGATGTAGACGTCGACGGGAAGCACCGAATCGATGCCGCCAGAGCTGGTGCTGGTGGCGGCGGCGAGCCCGCCGGAGCACGCATCGGTGCCGACGGCGATGAGCGCCTTCGGTTCGGGCATGATCGCCCAGGTGCGCTCCAAGGGCGCGCGCATCGGGTCGGTTATGACGCCGGTGGCGAGCAGGATGTCGGCGTGCCGCGGCGCGGCGGTGAGGAAGAAGCCGAGTCGCTGGATGTCGTAGTAGGGGTTCCACAGCGCCTGGATCTCCCACTCTTCGGAGCCGTCAGACCCGGTGTCGATGTGCCGTACGTGGATCGAGCGGCCGAGCGCGCGGGCCTGGGCCGCGAGGGCGCGGCGGGCTGGCTGTGGATCAGTGTCCTCAGCCGCTCCCACGACCAGGTGCTCGCGTGTGCGGGTCGCGGTCTCATAGCGCTCGCTGAACATGAACCGTTCCGGCGCTGCATGCACGCATTCCCCGCAGTGGATGCAGCGGCCACGGTCAAGGCGGATGTCGCCGCCGGGGTTGACCGTGATCGCGCCGGTCGGGCAGCATCGCTCGAGCTCGCGATCAGCGTCCTCAGTCTGAAGGACCTCGATTTGACCCCGGTACCCGGTGGGCGGAGCCTCGGGCACCTTGGGGTAGCGGGTGGTGATCCTGCCGCTCAAGATTCCGCGTGGGATCCAGGCGAGCATCAGCGATCCGCCCCTGCTGCAGTGAGGCCAAAGCTGTGCTCGATGAACGCAAAGTCTGTGAGCACGTCCTTCGGAAACGCGTGGTCGAACAGTGGCCAGTTACGAAATGACGGGGAGCTGACGCGCATCGCGTGGATGAGTCCATTGCGAACCTCGACCCAGATCACGAGCTCGCCCTGTGCCGCTTCCGCCCACCCGAACGCGGCGCCGCTCGCGCCGGCCGGCAGCGGAGTCGCGAGCTCGCCGTTGCCGCTGGTGAGATGCTCGATGGCCTGGCGGAGGATCCGCAGTGACTCGCTGAGCTCTCCGAAGCGGACGAGGACGCGGGCCATCGCGTCCCCTTCGCGGCGGGTGACGACTTCGAGGCCCAGCCGGCGGTATTCGCCGTAGGGGCGTTCGTGGCGGGCGTCGATCGACAGCCCCGACCCGCGCGCCAGTGGGCCGACCGCGCAGTATTCCTCCACGACCGCGCGCGGCAGACGCCCGGAACCGATCAGCCGGTCGGTCATCGAGGCCGTGCCGAGGAACAGCTTGCGGTCGCGCGTCAGTTCCCGCTCGATCGCATCGAGTCCCGTGAGCAGTTCTGCGGGTGTGAGGTAGCACTCGGCGCGCACTCCGCCGGGGATCAGCGTCCCCCGAGCGAACCGGTTGCCGGTCAGCCGAGCGCGGAGGCGCATGACCTGTTCCTTGAGGATTTGAAAGCGGGCCTGGCCGACCGACAGGGCGGTCGTCTCGGCCTGCTTGGCGATCACGTCGAGGTGGTTGGCCATTCGCTCGAGCTCGGCGTGGATCGCCCGCCACCGCTCTGCCCGCGCGGGCGGCTCCACGCCGAGAGCCCGCTCGACCGCCTGGGAGAACGCGAGCGCGTGGGCGACGCTCGACACCCCCGCAATCCGCTCGGCCACATGCACCGCCTCACTTGGCCTCATCCCGACGACGCGCTGCTCGAGCCCGCGGTGCTTGAAGAACGGGCGCGTCCTGACCCGCGTGACGTCCTCGCCGCCGGTCTCGATCAGGAACTGGATCGCCTCGAACACCCCCGAGCGCACCGGACCGAAGGGGAGTGAGAACACGTCGAGCCCTCTCACGGCGTGATCGAGGGCATCTGGATCCGGGTGCCTCAGATACGGAATCTCGATCATTCCGAGCAGCCGCGCACCGTATCGGTCGGCCAGTTCCTGCTCTGTCCATCGTGCGGCTGCCCACCATTGCCCCAGCGCGCTGTAGGTCGCGGGCTGCTCGGGCGGGGTCGGCGCGCGCAGGACGACAAGATCGCCGCGCATCGCGAATGCCCCGATGATCGACGGCTCGGGGGCGTCACCGAGCAGCACCGTGATGAAGCGGGCACCGGCGCGGTGAAGCAGTTGGCTGGCCCGTGCGAACGCGAGTGGCGTGACCCGGATCCGGACTTCGCCGGACGGCCCGGCCTCCCTGACCCCGCCGAGGTGCGGCGGCAGGTAATCGGGGAGCTCGGTCTGTTGCTCGGCGAAGCTCATCGGCCCGGAGTGGAGAGCAGCTGTCCGGCGTGGTGGATCAGCGTCGAGAGGGCGGACGGAAGATGAAGGCCGATCGCGACGACCACGAACAGGCAGGCGAGCATCGCGCCGATCATCCAGGCGCTCTGCTCACCACGGCCCCGAGTGACGATGCGGTCCTCGGGGGTCTGCTCGGGGCGGCTCAGCACCATGCGACCGGCGTGCCAGAGCACGCCGAAGAACGCCACGTTGACGAACACCACCAGCAGTGAGACGCCGACGTATTGCGGCTTGGCGAACCCGCCGGAGACGATCTGAAACTCGCTGCGGAACACGCCCGAGAGCGGCAGGCCGCACAGTGCCAGCGCCGCGGCGAGGAACATCGGCCCGCTCCAGGGCATCACCCGCCCCGCGTCGGTGACTTCCTCGACCTCCTTGGTGTCGTATCCGCGGAGCAGCGACCCGGCGCCGAAGAACGCGAGCCCCTTGGCCGACGCGTGCGTGATCACGTGCAACAGCGCGCCTGCGACGGCGAGTGGCGCGCCGAACCCGATGCCGAGCGCGATCACGCCCATGTGCTCGATCGAGGAATATGCGAGCAGCCGTTTGAAGTTCCGCTGGCGCAGCACGAACAGGCTCGCGGCGATCAGCGACAGGGCGCCGAACACGATCAAAACGTGTTCGGCAAACGTGCGCTCGCCGGCCCCAACAGCGACCTGGAAGAAGCGCAGGATCGCGTAGAACGCACTCGCCAACAGCGCGCCCGAGAGCAGCGCTGAGACGGGCGCCGGCGCCTCGGAGTGCGCGTCGGGGAGCCACGTGTGCGTCGGGACGAAGCCGACCTTGGTGCCGAATCCGACAACCGCGAGCACGAACGAGAGTCGCACGGCATCACCAGATAACGAGGATCCGTGCGCGATGAACCGTCCGAAGCGTGGGATGTATGAGTCGCCGAGCGCACCGGTGCCGGTCGCGTACAGGATGATGATCGCCAGCAGCGCGATCCCCAGGCCGCAGGAGGCAATCAGCACGTACTTCCAGGAGGCCTCGAGCGCGGCGTCCGTCCGGTCGATCGCGACCAGCAGCGCCGAGACGATCGTCGTCAGCTCCACGGCAACCCACAGCGTCCCGAAGTCACTGGCGAGTGGCACGAGCAGCATCGTCCAGCCGAACAGGTTCACAAACGCGAAGTACCGCCGGGCGAACCCGGCGAAGCTCGCCGTGCGCTCGTTGGCGTGCAGGTAGCCGATCGAGAACACGCCCGCCACCGCATACAAGAACCCGACCGTGATGAGGAAGACCGCGCCAAGCGAATCGAGCAGGAGCCACCCGCCAGCCGCCCTGACCGTGCCTCCGTGCTCCACCTCAAAGGCGAGAGCGATCGCGAGTGCGAGGCTGACTGCGCCGGCCGCCACCGTCACCACGCGGGCGACGCGCCACGACACGAGCGCGCTGACCAGCGTCGCGGCGAGGGGGATAGCGATGAGCGCGTAGAGCGCCCAGCTCATCCGGTCAACCTGTTGAGCACGTCGGTCCGGACGGCAGTGCGGGAGACCGCCAGGTACTGAACGAGCACCACGAACACCAGCACGCCGATCAGCACGTCGAACAGCAGCAGCAGTGCCAGGATGATCGGCAGCCCGGCGGCGATCACCAGGCTCGCCACCGACACCGCGTTCTCCAGCACGAGGAACCCAAGCAGCTGCGACGGGGCGTACGGGCGCACCACCATCAGCACAAACGCGACCAGCACCCCACTGACCGCGACCGGAAGGGCCTCGAGCGGCAGCGCCGCCACCCCGCCGATGTGCACCGGCCGCAGCGCCACGAATGCGAACGCGCTCAGCACGACCGCGATGAGGATTGAGGACGCCACCCCGATCGTCGACGGAACGCGCGGATCGGCTTCGAGATTGCGCAACACGAACCTGATCCCGAGTGGGAACAGGAGCGACTTCAGCGCAATCGTCGCCGCTGCCAGCACGTACAGCGAGCTGCTGCCGTGACCGCTCGCCGCCGTGGCGATCGCCAGTGCGGCGACCACCAGGGACCCCACGGAATACAGCCGCAGTTGCTCCCATACGTCCTGGGCGCGGAGCATCGTCAGCTCAATCAGCAGGACGAGCACCGCCGCGATCGTCGCCGCGGCCCCGAACACGCTCAGCCGCGCAGCGCCGAACGACGGCTGGAACAGGAACATCACCACGGCCAGCACCGCAAGGAGGAAGCTCCCGACGGTGAACTCGGGGATCTTGTACAGCCGCAACTTCGCGAAGCTGCACTCGATCACGACGACGACGAGACCGATCCCGACGGCTTTCACGAACAGCCAGCCGATGGCCGCGAGTACGTGATCGAGGCGACCGTCGGCGGCGAGGCCCCACGGCACGACCAGCACGTTGGCGAAGATCGTGTACAGCACCAGTTGCTTGACCGCGGAGCCCCAGCGCAGGAACGCGAGCCCCGGTCCCGAGTGCTCGGTGACGCGGGCCTCCTCGATCTGTCCGAACTCGAGCGTGCCGCCGTGGTTCTCGACCGGGATCCGGCCCGTTTCCGTCAGCACGAGCATGAAGAAGGCCGCCACGATCAGGAGGTGACTCGGGCGCACGACCTCCACCGCTGAGCCGCGTAACGTCGCCCCCAACACATAGGGCAGATCGGTATGGGTTGTGAGCGCGACGACGAAAATCACGAAGATGACCGTCGGTTCGTTGAGAGCGCCGAACGACCGCAGGCGGCTGGACCCGAGCTGCGCGTACGGGCTGCCGCTGTCGATCGCCGCGATCGAGATCACAAAGCTCGCCATCCCCAGGATGAGTCCGCCGCCCAGGATGTCGCCCATGTATCCGAGCGGCAGCCCGTAACTGGTGAGCACGGGGATCAGCAGCGGCACCGTCGCGTACCCGGCGAAGCTCACGTACGGGGCCAGGCGAAACAGCGGCCCGGCGGGCTCTGGCAGCACGGTCTCCTTGCGCAGCAGCTTCCAGATGTCGAAGTACGGCTGCAGGATCCGGGGTCCCTGCCGCTGCTGGATGCGCGCCTCGGCGCGCGCGATCAGACCACTGATCAGCGGCGCCAGCGCCAGGATCGTGACGACCTGGAGGACCTGAACAGCCCAGTCCGGCAGCGTAGGCACTATGCCGACAAGCTCCTTTCGCGTGATTCGATTCTGCGAAAGGTGCCATCAGCCCTTTTTCTGGTGGGCGGTTCGGGAGCGTCGCTCCCGCCAGGACTCCATCTGGCGTGCCGACAACATATCGGAATGCCCTGGCGCGGTTCAGTCACGACCACGGTGTGACCCCGAGCTCTCGAGAGACCATGCGGGCGCTCTCCACGGTGGCGTTGAGCAGGTCGCTGCGCGGGGTGTGGTGCTCGAAGAGGCGCTCGATCGGTCCTTCGATGCCGATCGCACCCGGTTCGGTGGCATCACTCGGCGCGATCGGGACGGCGATCGACGCAGCGTCGGGTATGAGCTCTCCGAGCTCGCTCGCCCAGCCGCGCCCGGCGACCATGTCGAGCTCTCGCTCAAGGCATGAGACGTCGGTGATCGTCGCGGGTGTGAAGCGTTGCAGCGCTCCCGCGACCGGTGGGGGAACGAGATCTCTGTGATGGACGAGAAGTGCCTTGCCGAGCGATGTTGCGTGTAGGGGCAGAAGCTCGCCGACATCGAGCGCGGCGCGGCCGATGTCCGCTCTCAACACGTGGTGCACGATCAGGACGCGTCCTTCGTAGAGCGCTCCGACGCGGACACTCTCGCCGGTCCTGCTCGCGAGGGCTTGGGCGGCATTCAGGGTGGCGCTCCGCAGCGGGCTTGCCGCGAGGTATTGGGTGCCGAGCGCGAGCAGCGTTGCCCCCAGCCGGTATCGCCCCGACGCTGCGTCCTGCTCGACAAACCCCTCCCGTTGCAGCGTTCGCAGCAGGCCGTGGACTGTCCCTTTCGGCAGCTCAAGCAGCCGCGCCAGCTCCACAACCCCGATCGAGCTCCGGCTGTCCGACATCGACCGCAGAATTGCGGCGGCGCGCTCCAAAGACTGGATCCGCCTCGAGTCGCGTTGGGCGCTCACGCGCCGTCACGCGCCTGGTCGGATCGGAAACGGGTGCTCGTTTGCTGCGCGGTGATCGGCGCGTCTGCGGGCGCGGCGAGCCAGCCGCTCAGCGTGGCTTCGAGTTGCGCGCAACGGTGAGCGGTATGCGCCAGCTGATCGATCCGCGTACGGGCACGGTCCTCTCCCTGCCGGCGGTCTTCGCTGGCGCGCGTGATCGCGCGGCGGATGCTTTCGATCGCCTCATCCACGGCGCCCGCCAGCTCGCGACGGTACTGCGCTACCGCCTCGAAGATGCGAGCGGAGAGCTCCGAGCGCAGCCGGCCGGCGTGCCGGTCGGCCATCTCGATGAGACGTTGGTCGGCGTCATGGAGCACGAGCCGCCGCCCGAGGGCTCCCGGAGTGATCGTCCGCCCGAAGCCGACGATGATGTCGAGCGCGTGTTCCGCGTCCGTGAGCTTGAACGAGAATCGCGACGGCGCGCGCAGGCCCGTATCGGGCAGCGCATCGCGGGCGCGGGCCCCGAACACATCCTGCGCGATGTCTTGGACCTCCTCGAGGATCCGCTCGATGCGATTGGCGTAGCCACGTTCCGATTCGGTCAGTTGACCGGCGATCACTCGTTCAAAGCGCGGCACCAGCTGCTCGAACTCGGCTCGAACCGTCTCTTCGATCCAGCGCTCGAGCTCCTCGGAAAGCTCGCGGGGAGATCTGCCGCTCAACTGGTCAGCGTGGTGGCGGAGGGCTTCACGCAGGCGAGGCGCCTCCTGGCGGGCGTACTCCATCAGCGGTTGGTTGACATCCCGTTCGACCGCCCGCCCGATTCCTTGCTGGAGCAGGTCAGCCGCTTCCGTGCTCGCTGTCCTCAGCTCCCCAATGCGCTCCTCGAATTGGCGGGCGCGCGATGCCAGCTCTTTCAACGGAAGCTCGATCGCGTGGGACTCAAAGCGTGCGGCCAGGGCTGTCTCCGACGCGACGATGCGCCCGACAGCAGCCACCGAGCGCAGAAGCAGCCACTCCCGCTCTCCCGCTGCGAGTGCACGCAATCGATGCAGTAGCGGGCCGACGCCCTCGCGCGTGCGCGCACTGACCGCGAACAGCTCGGGCTCGGTCTCTCCAAGAAGGTCCTGCAACGCCGACCGGACGAAGTCCACGGCGACCTGCCGATCGTCCGGGCCCAGGTGATCAATCTTGTTGATCACGATGAGTACTCGCGGAACGCGCGTCGCCGCCTCACGCAACAGCCCACGCTCACTCTCTGAAAGCGGCTGCCCAGCGTCGAGCACGCACACCGCCGCGTCGACCATCGGCATGAACCCGCGGGCGACGTTGGTGTTGTGCTGATGGATCGAGCCGATCCCGGGCGTGTCAATCAGTTCCAGCCCAGCCCGCAGCAACACATGATCGAGTTCGATTCGAGCGAGATCCACCCCGAGGCGGTTACCCGGGTTGCGCGCCTCCGTGACGAACTCGGCGAGCCGGTCGAAAGGCTGTTCCTGCTCGTCACCGTCGAGGTAGCGGACAACGAGTCGGTCCCTATCACCCGAACCGATCGCCGTCACCACCGAGGTGAGCGGCACGACCCCGACCGGCAGGATGTCGCGCTCCAGGAGCGCGTTGATCAGTGTGCTCTTGCCACGCTTGAACTCGCCGAGCACCACGAGATTGAACCGGTCCTCGGCGACTCGTGTCCGGGCCGCCCCCAGGTTGCGATGCGCGGATTCGTCGACAAGGCCGGCGCCAAGTGACAGCAGCTCGTCGAGCCAGGCCAACATCGCGGAGCGGGTCTCCGCGACTCTGGCCGCAGAAGGCAAGGCCGGGCCCGGCGCGTCAGACCGACCAGCAGTTGTTGGCTCCACCGGACCTCCACAACGATCGTGTGTCTCGTCTGGTAGAGGCCATCAGCGGCAACCGCCGCGATCGGAGCGAGCCTCATCGCTCTGTCTGGAGCATACCGTCTGGCTCCGACAGGGCAGCCGATAGATCTCCTCCGAAAACCTTCTGGTACGAATCGTGGCCGTAGCTTGTCGGAAGCGGCTCGCCCTCGATGAGCTTGAACGGGCGCGCGCCGTTGCGCCCGCGCTCGGCGCGGAGGAACAGCGCGTTATCGAGCGCGTCGCGATGAAACCCGCTGGCCAGGTCGAACATGTGCGTCACCACGACCACCTTCACGCCCTCGGCGATCAGGGCGCGGATGATCTGTCGCGCGATCGCGGATCCCTCGCGTTCGTTGGTTGACGCGAATGATTCGTTGCACAGCAGCATGCTGTTAGGCGTGAGGTGGTCAGCGATGTCGCTCATTCGTGCCAGCTCTTCGTCGAGCTTGCCGCTCTCCAGCGCCTCGTCCTCTTCGCGCTTGAAGTGGGTGAACAGCCCGTCGCAGACGTTCGCCCTGAACGATGCGGCAGCCACGAACATGCCGGCCTGCATCATCAGCTGCGCGAGCCCGAGGCTGCGCAGGAAGGTCGACTTGCCGCCTTGGTTGGCTCCAGTGACCATGAGCAGCGTCTTCCCATCTGCGGCGATGTCGTTGCCGACGACTCCGGAGGGAATCGACAGTGAGAGGGAGAGGTCATAAAGGCCCTCGGCGGCAAGAGCGGTCGCGTCACCTACGACGGCGACCGGAAACGTCATCGACTCGGGTTTGTCCGCGACTTGAGTGGCGAGGTTCAGGCATGCGACGTAGAAGCCGACCTCGATCCTGAGCATGAGGAAGAAGCTGTGGACATGGTCGACGGATTGGGTGAGCGCGTTGGCGGCGAGGTTGGCCCCCTCATCCTCAATTCGCCGGAGCGCGCGGAATCCGCTGTCGTCGCGCTCTGGCAGGGTGAAGCTGTACGCGGACCGGTCGAACATCCGCTCGAGCCAGTTCTGCTGCCGAGGCCGGCGGAGTACGTAGGCGGCACCCTTGTTTCCGGCCGCCAACCGCGCGCTGTGCAGCACGCCGGATTTGAAGCTGAGGTCTCGAAGCTGACCTTCGATGAGCTCGAAATACGGCCCGTCGAGCTCATCGGCGATCATCGTGAAGAACCGGCTGAACCCCGATGATGAGAAGGCGTCGGCACACGCGTCCGTCATCTCCCGCAGGCGGCGCAAGAAGCCGACCAGCAGCTCCATCTTGGCCACGGACGTCGTCAGCAATGACCGCGGCGAGTCCCGATAAATACCGCCCCACACCGTTTTCTCGGCGGCGAGCGCGTCGCCGGCGAGGGCGTATAAATCGCGCACGATCGATGGGTGCTCTAGGCAGTCGGCCAGGATTTCCTGGCGGTAGACGATGTCCCCTGGGTCCTGGAGACAGCCGAGTAGCGCACGCTTCGCGACCTCGTAAAGGAGTGCATCGCCGGCGGACATCGCGCCTAGGAGCACGTTCAGCTCAAGGTCCTGTGCCAGCGCCTCGTGATTGTCAGGCAGCTTGCGATCAGGGTCGAAATCGCGATCGAGATGCATGAGATACGCCTTCATGACGTCACCACGCGCCGCCGGAGCGACTCGTATCCCAGCGCGTACTTGTCAGCAATCGCCATCGCGTATGCCAACCCGTCGGCCGGCTTGCGCACGATTTTGTACGTGCGGCGTGCCGGGTCTTCGGGCTCGACCGTGCTCATCATGCTGACGGTGGTTTCGCCCAGCGAGGCCAGCTCATCGATAAAGGTGACGAACACACACAGCGCGTCGAGCTCGACGATCCGGCGGACCACCCTCGTGCCGACCTCGACGGCGTCGCGGAGTGCGGTCGAGCCGAAGCTCTCGTTCATGATCAGCACGCTGTCGCCTGTTGCTTGCGCGAGGATCTCCCGGATTCGGACGAGTTCGTCCTCGAACTTGCCGCGGAGCGTTTCGATCGTCTCCTCCCGCTCGAAGTGCGTGAAGATCCGATCGGGGAGTGGGAGACGCGCCTGACTGCCCGGGACGGGCAGTCCGAGACTCGCGAGGTAGTGCAGCTGACCGAACATTCGGGCGAATGTCGTCTTGCCCCCGTTGTTCGGGCCGCTGACAACGAGAATCCGCTCTGGGTTGGTGAGGCACAAGTCGTTTGTCACGATCCTGGCTCTGTCGCTCGGCAGTCCGTGAGCAAGCGCCAAGTCGAACGTCTCGAGCACACTCACCTCGCTGTTGTCCTCGGAGATCTGGGGATACGTGAACGCGAGCCCGGCAGACCGCAGCGGCTCGATGTATTCCAAGTACGCGAGATAGAACTGGACCTCTCGATCGAAACGCACGATCGTCTGATCGCGGTATTGACGGTGATGGGTGCAGTAGTGCTCGAGTCGTTGAAACGTGTCTGGAAACAGCCGGCCGACGAACTCTGCGATCCGCGCCTCGACGTGATTCATGCCGGGCTGATCGGGAAAGCGCACCCGATAATCTGTGCGCGCATCGCGGTGGAACTTCGCGAAGGTCTGCTGCACCTCCGCGCTCATGTCCGGCTCATCCTCGTATCTGCTGACGCGGATACGGCCTCCCTTGATGTGGACCGCGTAGCGGATCGTGGCCAGCTCATCTGCCAGCTCGCGCGTCTCATTGACCAGCGACCGGAAGTCCGCGGACGCGATGTAACCTCCGAGGTAGCTGCGTAGCGCGCGGAAGCCGGAGGCGCCCAGCGTCAGCTCACCGAGCGCCTCCGTCAGCGAGACGACCGTCCGGCAGTAGCGAGCGGCGGACTCGAGGAACCATCGCTCCTGTTCGCGTGGGTACGGGCTCCGCTGCACAAAGGCCAGATCTGCTCGCACCGTCCGCATGCCCTTCACGAACTGGGCGACCGCGTCCCGTACCCCGTCGTGTTCCAGGTCGCCGAGCACGTCGTGGCGGTACCGAACATCCTCGGGATCGCGCAGGGGGTGGTAGAAGTATTCGGCGAGGGCGTAGTGCTCGCGGCCGGCGATCACCGAGGCGACGATCTGGTCGAGGCGTAAGTCGCCGAAGCAATCCGGCTCATCGACCGGGCGATCCCTCACCGCGCGCTCGAAGAGGATGCTCTGAAACTGCGGCGTGGCCCCGCGATCTGGCGACATCTTCAGCTTCCACCGTTCCGTATTCGGTAGAAGCCATCAGCCGCTCGGCAGTTTCAGGCGGGCCTCATCGCCGCCGCCGATCTTACTACCGTCGTGGTTTCGTCCCGGTGGGCTCACCCCCGTCCCTATCAGTGAAGCGGGTTGCATTCACCGTGTGCCGCCCGTTCGCCCGACGAGGTCGTCGACCTGATGTAACCGGGGCAGCGGTCAGGTTCCGAGCCGTTCACCTGGGGTCGAGACAACTGTGTTCTGATACGCGGATTGCGGCAGAACCCGACGATTTCGTGCCCAGCGTCATCAACGGTCAGCGCGGCGTCCCGAAAGTACATGCACCATGGGCATTGGCCCACCATGTACGGCCAGCACGCCCGAGTCATCGTTGAAGCGCCATCAGCTAGGCCCGGAGAGTTGCCACGAGTGTTCGGTGATCGAGCAGCAGATCAAGCGCGTCGTGCACGGATGTGCAGACGACATCGGCTGAACGCATGGCCGCCGAGCTGGCGCCCTCGGCGCCGATCACGGCGACCCCGAGCGCGGCGGCCTCAAGCACGAGTACGTCGTTGGCGCCGTTGCCGACGACGGCGCAGCGCGTTCGTCCAAGCTCGTCCAGCTGTGCGAGCTTTTCTCCTCCCGATGCCGCCCGTACGGCACGGACACCGAGCAACTCGGCGATCTCGTCGAGCGTGCCGAACGTGTCGGCGGAAACGAGGTGGACCTTGAGCGTCGCGCGGAGCTGGGCGACGCGAGTCTCGACGCCACCGAGCAGGCTGCCACGGCTGGTGAGGGTGCCATTGACGTCGAGCAGAAGGTGATCGAGCAGCAGATCGCCACGTCCGGGTATGGGGACCGTCATCGTCACGACGCACCACCTGCGGCGCAGCCGTTGGCGCCCGGCGAGCACCCGATCACCGTGGCCGCCTCAACCCCTGACGAAGCCGGACGCAAGGACGCAGCGCGGCGACGCTCGGCCCGCCGGCCGTGAATCACCCCGAGCCTTCGCCGGCGAATCCCTCACTCGGTGTTGCACGCGCAGCCTCATGCTCAGACCTCCAGGGCTCTGACAACGGGACAGAGGCCATCAGCGTGCAGTTGCGGTTCCCGCGCGGACGCGCGGCAGCGAGCCTCATCGCTTACATCGGAGTCTACCCGCGCCCCAAGCGCGATAACGCGGGCGGCGATGTCAGCCGAGACGGACGGTGTCGCCGCCGGCGTACCGTGCGTCGGCGCCGAGCTCCTCCTCGATTCGCAGGAGCTGGTTGTACTTCGCGACTCGCTCAGAGCGCGCGGGGGCACCCGTCTTGATCTGCCCGACTCCGGTGCCAACGACGAAATCCGCAATGAAGCTGTCCTCGGTCTCGCCGGAGCGGTGCGAGATGACCGCACGGTAACCGGCGTCTCGGGCGATCTTGATCGTGTCCAGCGTCTCGGTCACGGTGCCGATCTGGTTGAGCTTGATCAGGATCGAGTTTGCGATGCCGCGCTCGATCCCCTCGCGCAAGATCGCCGGGTTGGTGACGAAGATGTCGTCACCAACGAGCTGAACGTCTTTACCGACGCGGTCAGTGAGCTTGCGCCACCCGTCCCAGTCCCCCTCCGCCATACCATCCTCGAGGAACAGCACCGGGAAGCGGCTGGGGATCGTGGCCCAGTAATCGACCATTTCGTCTGAGGAGACGGTTCTTCCCTCGCCGGCGAGCTCGTAGTTGCCGTCCTTGAAGAACTCGCTTGCGGCCGGGTCGAGGCATAGCGCGACGTCCTCCCCGGGCTTGTAGCCGGCGCTCTGGATCGATGACATGAGCAGCTCGAGCGGCGCCTCGTTTGAATCCAGCGCCGGCGCGAATCCG
Organism: uncultured Solirubrobacterales bacterium; assembly: GCA_963850335.1. Lineage (GTDB taxonomy): Bacteria > Actinomycetota > Thermoleophilia > Solirubrobacterales > Solirubrobacteraceae > Palsa-465. Next base: position 116,642 of record CAWKKY010000019.1, read on the forward strand.
CCTTCGTCCCCGACGGCCGTGCCGAGCCCGCGGCTCCTCAACGTCCGCTGCAGCTCGTGGTACACCTCGGAACCAACCTGCATCGCGTGCGCGAACGACCTCGCGCCAAGCGGAGCGATCATGAACTCTTGAAAGTCAACTGGGTTGTCGGCGTGCACGCCGCCGTTCAGAACGTTCATGCACGGGACCGGCAACAGGTTGGCGTCGGCGCCGCCGAGGTAGCGCCAAAGCGGTTGTCCGTCGTCGATCGCCGCCGCGCGGGCCGCGGCCATCGAAATCCCGAGGATCGCATTGGCGCCCAGGCGTGATTTGCCCTGGGCCCCGTCGAGCGTGATCATCGCCTCGTCGAGCGCGCGCTGATCATCGGCATCCATACCGCGGACATGCTCGGCGAGCTCGCCATTGACATTCGCCACGGCCTGCGTCACGGCCTTGCCTCCGAACGCCTTTCCCTTGTCCCTCAGCTCGAGTGCCTCGCGCGTGCCCGTCGACGCGCCGGAGGGGACGGCCGCGCGGCCGAAGGCCCCTGAGTTGAGACGGACGTCAACCTCGACGGTTGGGTTGCCTCGGCTGTCAAAGATCTGCCGGGCGTGGACGTGCTCGATTGCGCTCATCACTGACTCCGTCTGCGGGATGCGTGTTGGACTCGGACCTCAACCCTACGCGACCCGGCTGAGCCATCAGTTCTCCCGTCGTCCACGAGTCAAACCGAGCTGCGCAGCCCAGTAACCAACGCCGCCGTTCCGGCTTGCCGCGCTGTACAACGCCCGCCGACCCGCAGCGATGAACTCGCTCTCCGGCGGCCAGCGGTCACGGGCGGCACAGAACTCGTCGAGCTCCGCACGGATGCGGGCTTCCGTCCACACCAGGCGATCCGGGGCGGGAGACGCTTCCCGGATGCGCACGCCTAAGCGGCGTGCCCAAAAGGCGCGGCCTTCATGTCGGTAGATCGAGTTGAGCATCGAGGAGAGGCCGGCGCGCGCAAACTCGCGGCTGGTGGGCCACACGGGGCTGTCGCCGATGAGCTCACGGAGCGTCGCCTCAGTGGTCTCCGGAGTCCAACCGCGACCGCTTCCGGACAGCCGATCGCGCCGCCGGAGCCCGAACTCCGCCGCCCACCGGTCCGCGCCACCGGTCCGGTTGACCGCGTTGCGCAGCGCCGTCAAGCCATCCCGCTCGAACTGGTCGCGGGGAGGCCATTCCTCGCAACCGGCGAGATAGTCGGTTAGGTCGCGCCGAATCCGCTGCTCAGTCCAGACTGGCTCATACCCGGGAGGATGCCTGACGTAGGGCACGCCCATTTCGCTTGCCCAGCGCTCTGCGCCCCCGACGCGCGTGATCTTGTCACGCAGGCCCTTGAGCCCTGCTCGCTGGAACTCTCGGTACGTTGGCCATTCGCTGCGTCCGACAAGAAAGCGACGCAACTCCACACGGATCGCCCGCTCGTCGTCAGCTGTCTTCGCACCCCGGCGGGCCGGGGCTCGGGCTCCTGCGCCGTTGCTCAGCGGAACCACTTGCTTTCGCTCCTCGGAGACACAAGCGTATGCGCTTCGTCGACGCTGCAAGGCCGAGGGAGCGGAAAGAGATCATCGCGTCGCTGTTCGGCTCGGGCGGCCCCGAACCCGACGCAAGTCGGTTGCGCGTTTGCAGCCGCGCACCGCGAGCGTTCTGCCGGAGACCGACGGCCCGCATTGCCCGGCTTGCGGCAACACTCGTGGCAACATCCAGTGCGTCCACGACGTCCAATACGTCCACGAACCCGCACGATGTGGACGCTCTGGACGCCCGTACAAGCATCGACACGACCGGTACAAGGTTGAGGGCCTTGTGGACCGTATGGTCCGTGGAAGTTCGAGTCTTCTCGGGCGCACTGGGAAAGCCCCGCAAACACCGAGCGGCCACCGCGTCGACGTGCTGCACAAAGCGATGGTGAGCCGTTGCGGCTACCTAGAATGCTCGGCGGTGAGCAGTAACGCCTTTGAGTCCGGGAACCCCGGCCGGGACGTCCAGCTGGTGGGGACGGCGCGCTTCCTCGGCGAGGATGTTGCGAAGGTTCACGATCCCGTGTGGGGAGTCACGGGGAGTCTTGGTGACAGCCAGTGCTACGTCGGCGTACTCGGGAAGGTCGCGGCCGTCCAGACCGCACTGTCAGAGCGGGTGCGCAGGGACGACCTGGCGGTGCGGCTGATCGCTCCGGCGTACACGATCGGCGTCTCGGACGGGCAGCTCAACGGCACCCCGGGTATGCGCTTCTCGTTGATCGGACGCGAGCTCGTGAACGAGAGCATCGATCTGCATCTGAACGCGAACAGCATGGCGGGGCTGATCGCGGTCGTCGCGTGCGACAAGCCGCCGGTCGGGACGCTGGCCGCGATCCTCGAGCACAACGCCCCCGCCGTCCTCATGTCTGACGGATCGATTAGGCCGGGTACCGACCCGCAGACGGGCGAGCGGATCGACATCATCACCGGCTTTCAGGTTGCCGCGGACCCTGATCCGGCCACCCGCACGCGCGTCGCGTTGCATGGCTGCCCGGGCCAGGGCAGCTGCGGCGGCATGTTCACCTATAACACGATGCAGACGTTCATCGCGCTGCTCGGTATGGAGCCGCTGCAGATGGTCGCGCCGCCCTCGGACGATCCTCGTCGCCTGAAGGAGTTCCCCGACCAGCTGATCGACTGTCTGATCGCGATGACCGACGCCGGTATCACTCCGCGCGACATCGTCACGCCGACGTCGCTGCGCAACGCCCTGACGGTCACGATCGCGATGGGCGGATCGACAAACGTTGTGCTGCACAGCGTCGAGATCGCTCGTGCCGCGGGGTTCGACCTCTGGCGGGACGTTATGAGCCAGAGCGAGTTCAACGCCCTCTCACGCCGACTGCCGGTGCTCGTCAACCTGCGCCCCTTCGGCTTCTACTCGATGGTCGACATCGACGCCAAGGGCAGTCTGCAGGTGATCGTCAAAGAGCTGCTCGAGGCCGGCCTGCTCGACGGCGAGGCGCTCACCTGCACCGGCGAGACGCTCGGCGAGCAGGTTCGCCGGCTCGATCCGCCGGCACCGGACGGGGACGTCATCCATCCCGTCGCCAAGCCGTACAAGGCCACTGGCGGGCTGCGGCTGCTCCGCGGCAACCTGGCGCCCGACGGCGGCGCGGTGCTGAAGATCGCCGGTATCGAGGGCGGACTGAAGGACGGCGTGTTCCGCGGCCGCGCGCGCACCTTCAACGGCGAGCGCCAGCTGGTCGCGGCGCTCGAGCAGGACCCCGACTCGTTCGCCGATCACGATATGGTCGTGATCCGCTACGAGGGTCCGCGTGGGGCGCCCGGAATGCCGGAGCTGCTCGACCCGACTTCGCGCATCACGGCCCTGTGCCGACAGCGGAACATCACGATCGCGCTGATGACGGACGCGCGCTTCTCAGGCGGGTCGGTCGGGCTGGTGATCGGTCACGTCTCCCCCGAGGCGTTCCTCGGCGGCCCGATCGCGTTGATCGAGGACGGCGACGCGATCGTGATCGACATCAATGCGGACCGCATGGACTGCCTCGAACTCGACGACGCGAACGAGCTCGCGCGCCGCACCGAGGCGTGGCGGGCCGCCAGCGACGCCAACGGCGGCCTGCACCCGGAGGTGACACCGGTCTCGAGCCGTGTACTTACCCGGATGCGGACGTCCGCACGGCCGGCGCTGCAAGGCGCCGGGATGGAAACGGGCTAGCGGCGCACACGTCGCGCGGGTGGCGAGGCCTCGCGATTTAGCCGCACGCGATTGTCGTTGCGCGTGTCTCGACGGCAGGCTCGCTGGCTCGGTTGGTGGGCCGACGGAGCCGCGGAAGGTCTTCGGCAGCGGCATGGGCTTAGCACAACAGCTCGCGTGTCAGGCCGTATGTGGCCAATTCGGACGTGGTCGGGGGTCTTGCGGTAACACGCGCCCGCGGAAGGTGTATTGCTTACAGGATACGAACACACGTTCGAAAGGAGCACCAGATGGCTGAGACCGCCACCAAACATCGCCCGGTTGCAAAGGCGCCAACGACCCATCGCCGCGGCACCCCGGAGGCTCGCCTTGCGATCGTGGTTGATCGGAGCGCCGAGCTGTCTGACGGGGTGCTCAAGTCGCTTGAGGCGAGTGAGCGGGCCGCGCTGGAAGCGGTCGGCCAGTTCGTGATCACCATCGAGGAGGCGTTGCCGCAAGAAGTCGCGAGCACCTCCGACGTGGCCAAGAAGATCACCGAGTCGGGCTTCGAGATGGCCGACCGACTGGTCCACACAGTGAACGACTTCGCGCGCAAAGTCATCGACAGCGCCGCCACGTCGTTGAGCAGCCACGACGGAGCAAAGCCCCACGCCGTCTCGTAGATCATCGACCACCCACAGCCGGCGCAACGGAGCGCGTCACCACCACAGTGGGACGCGTCCCCAGCGCCGGCCGTGTTCGACTGGGCATCGCTCGCGGCCGCGAGTACGCGCGGACGATGGCGGGTGGCCCAGACCGAATCGAGGCAATCAGCAGCATCGCCGGCGCTGGTTTGCTGAACTGAAGGCCGAGTCGCTTGCGTGGTGGGTGAGGAGCTCGTCGCAGCGGAGACTCGAGTCGGTCGTGTCCGGCTGGCTTGGCGGTGTCCTGTTGTGGCAGATCTTCCGCACGATCGCTCAGCGCGCACAGCCAGACGCTCGTGTCGACGCGGTCGTGGAGTTCCGGATTACCGGACGGCGAGACGGCGCGATCAACCGCTACCAGATCACGCTCATCAACGGCCGCGCCAGGGCATCGAGAGGCACGGGACCCGCGCCGACGTTGACGCTCGAGCTGGAACCGGTCGCGTTCCTGCGACTGGTCGGCGGAACTGCGAGCCCCCAGCGACTGCTGATCGCGGGCAAGCTCAAGCTGCGCGGCGACCTGATCCTGGCCTTGGCCCTGCCGACGGCGCTCAGGATTCCCAAAGGCCGCCCGCCACCGCCGCGGTGCAACCGCTGATGTCCCGCCACCAACGGCGCGCGCCACAGTCGAGGACTACCTGGGGCGAGGAGTCCTCGCCATCCACCCGTCCGCTGACCGTTGCTCGATCGAACAGGCATGCACGCGCTGAGGAGGTGTACGTGATTCTCGCCGGCAGTGGCCGGGTCAAGCTCGATGAGGAGATCGCCGATGTCCGGATGCTTGACACGCTCCGGATTGCGCCCGCGGTCGTCCGTGCCTTTGAGGCAGGCCCCGATGGTCTTGAGTTTCTCGGCGCTGGGCTTGAGGAGGGCCGCAGGTGGCCGTTGTTCGCCTCACTCGCATCGCTCGCCTTCGCCACGAGCTGACGTGCGTGGCGCTCAGCTGTGTGTGTCCCTCGCGAACGGCCGAGACCTCCTAGTTGAGCCTGCTTCTCACAGAGCATCCGACTGCCCTCGAACTCCGAGAGCATGGGCGGCGTCGGCGAGCACGACTGCAGTGCCGCTCCCAACCAGGAGCGTCAGAACGGCTATACGAGGTACAAGAACGTGTATCTGGCGGACGGACCGGTCTGGGTCCAGTCCTCGAGGCAGTACCGACACGTGCTCCCGTCGTCGGCCGGCACGTCGATCGTTTTTGGCGGCCGGCCTTCCACCACGTCGACGTCGATGCGCCGGCCTGCCAGCGGGCCGCGCTCGAGGACGGCGGTGATCGTCGGTCCAATCTCTGCGTCCGATGTGCCCATCTTCTCCCCGTGCAGCATATGCCGCGACTCGGTCGGGGGCTCGGTGTCGGCCGCGGTGCTTGCGCCGATGACCTCGTGGCGGCCGCGGCGGTGCTGCCGCTCAGGCTGGTGTCGAATATGAACCGTAGTTTGGATCCGTGGTTTCGAATCTGCAACGTAGTTCGGATCTGAGATGTCGAGTGCGCCGCGAATTGCCGCCACATCGGCGCAAGCCAGTGGGCGAGCCGCCTACCGTGTTTGGCGGGCAGAAACTCGTAGAGCGGAGGTCCATCGCGGGGGCGGAAAGCCGAGGTTTTCGAGTTCGCTCAGCCTGGCATCTCGTTTGGGTGCCGTTCGGGGCTCGCCGCGTCCGGGCTCTGCCGAACGCAAGATGTGGCTCGTTCGTGGTCAGCTGTTGGTGATTGTCTGCCGCACTTCGTTCAGCTGCAGCAGTTGTCGTGGCAGGTGTTGTGTGGTTCGCCGGGGATCGGTGGGGTGGCGCAGCAGCCTTCGCCGCGCCAGGTCTCGCGTCCTTCGTGGAGAGCGAGGGCGGCGATGCCGAGCGCGACGGCGGGGTCGGCCCACCAGAGGCCGAAGGCGGCGTTGAGCGCGAGGCTCGCAAGGACGCCGGCGGCGAGGTAGGCGCAGAGCATGTTTTGGGTGCCCTCGCCGGCGGTCGCGCCTGAGCGCAGACGTTCGCCGATCCGTTGTTTGGTTTTGCCGAGTAACGGCATGACGATGATGCTGGAGATCGAGAGGCCGATGCCGAGCCAGCTGGTGTGGGGATGTTCGCCGTTTGCGAGTGTGCGGATGGCGTCCTGGGCGATGTAGGGGGCGAGCAGGAAGAATGTGATCGCAACGAGTCGTTGTGCGCGTTGCTCGGCGTGCTCGGAGAGTCGGCGGGTGCCGGTGAAGCGCCAGATGACGATCACCGATGCGAGGGCCTCGATCGCGGAGTCAAGCCCGAATCCGAGCAGCGCGACGGAGCCGGCGAGGGTCGCGGCGGTGATCGCGATCGCGCCTTCCGCGGTCATGTAGGCGAGTGAGAGCCAGGAGAGCGCCTTGGCGCGTCGGATCAGTTGGTCGCGCTCGGCCGGCTCGAGCCCGCTCTGGAAGCGGCGCGGTGGCGGCCGGCGCGGTGAGGGTGGGAAGCTCGAGTGCCGGGGGGCTCACTGCCCGGCCTCGGCGAGCGCGAGGTGCGCGTCGAGCAGTCGTCGGCCGGGTTCGGTGAGGGCGTAGAAGACGATCTTGTGCTCGCGCCGCGAGCTCGCCAGACCGGTGGCGCGTAGCGTGCGCAGGTGGTGACCGACGAGGTTCTCGGCACGTCCCGTGATCCATGCCAGGTCACAGACGCACAACTCCGCGCCTTCGCGTAAGGCCACGGCGATCGTCAGTCGCGTGGGGTCACCCAGCGCCTTGGCGCGCGCGGCCGCGTCGACGATCGCCGCCTCGTTGAGGTGCTGGCGGATGGTCTCTGCGCGCGGAAGGTCGAGGCAGAGCAGGTCGCATCGCTCATCGGACATGCTCTCATCGGACATGCGCTCATCCTAACGCGCGTTGCGACGAGAGTCTGCGTGTGTCGCCAGCTGAACCGCGGCCCGACCCCCTTGGCTGTTCGGACGAGCGGCAATTTCGGCACATTGACAAGAAATATTAGGCATGCCACAATTTCCGTTGAATGTCGTCGCAACATTTTCTTTCGGCTTCGGTGCAGGACTACGCGAAGGCGGTGTATGCGCTTGAGACTCGCGCCGGCTCGGCTGTGTCGACGAATGATCTCGCGGCGCGGCTCGGGGTGACGCCGGCGTCGGTGTCGGGGATGGTGCGCAAGCTGACGGAGGTCGGGATCGTCGAGCACGAGCCGTATCACGGTGTGCGGTTGACCGACGAGGGGCGGCGTGTGGCGTTGGAGGTGCTGCGCCATCACCGCCTGCTCGAGCTGTTTCTCGCCCGGGAGCTCGGGATGTCCTGGGATCGGGTGCATGCCGAGGCCGAGGTGCTCGAGCACGTGCTCTCCGAGGAGCTCGAGCAGCTGATCGCGGCGCGGCTGGGCGACCCGGCGGTCGACCCGCACGGCGATCCGATCCCCACACCCGAGTTTGAGATCGACGAGCGCCCGACACGCAGCCTCGACGAGTTGCCGGTGGGTGCCGCGGGACGTTTCGTGCGGGTGTCGGACTCCGACCCGGAGATGCTGCGCTACCTGGCCGAGAGTGGGATCACGCTGCACACGCTTCTCGAGGTCGTCGATCGCCAGCCGTTCGGCGGGCCGGTGTTCGTGCGCTTCGGCGAGCGCGAGCATCCGATCGGCGGCGAGCTGGCACGCGCGATGCGGATCGAGACCGACAGGGACGAGCGGTGACCCCGCCGCCGGGCCCGCCGATTCCCGCGCTCGAGGGCGCCGCGCTGCCGGCCAGACACTCCCGCTCGGCGAGGTACTCGAGGAGAGCGCGCTCGAGCGTCTACTCGCGCGCGGCCGGGTGCGAGCGACGCTGACGATGCTCGGCCCCGCGTTCGTGGCCTCGATCGCGTATGTGGATCCGGGGAATTTCGCGACCAACGTGCAGGGCGGCGCGAAGTTCGGCTACCTGCTCTTGTGGGTCGTGCTGGCGGCGAACCTGATGGCGATGCTGATCCAGTACCTCTCGGCGAAGCTCGGGATCGTCACCGACCACAACCTGCCTGAGGTGGTCCGACAGCGGTTCCCGCGCGCGGTCACGTGGGGCATGTGGATCCAGGCCGAGCTGATGGCGATGTCGACCGACATCGCCGAGTTCCTCGGCGCCGCGCTCGGGCTGAACCTGCTGTTCGGCGTGCCGCTGCTGCCCGCCGGTCTGATCACCGGCGTGATCGCGTTCGCGATCCTCGAGCTCCAGAGACGCGGCTTCCGCCGCTTTGAGCTCGCGATCAGCGCGCTACTCGGGATCATCTTCGCCGGCTTCCTCTATGAGACGCTGCGGATCGGACCCTCCGTGGCACGGCTCGATGCGCGGCCTGCTGCCCGACCTGCGCGGCTCCGACTCTCTCTACCTCGCAGTGGGCATCATCGGCGCGACCGTCATGCCACACGCGATCTACCTGCACTCCGCGCTGACCAACGGTCGGATGCCGGTCCGCGACGACAAAGAGCGCGGCCGCGTGCTGCGCTTCGAGCGACTCGACGTGATCATCGCCCTCGGGCTCGCAGGCCTGGTGAACATGGCGATGCTCGCCGTCGCCGCGAAGCTGTTCCACACCCCGGCGCTCTCCGGGCTGAGCACGATCCAGGACGCCCACACCCAGTTCGGCCACCTTGTCGGCGGCGGCGCCGCGATCGCGTTCGCGGTCGCGCTGCTCGCCTCCGGCGCCTCCTCCTCCAGCGTCGGCACCTACGCCGGGCAGGTCGTGATGGCCGGCTTCATCAACGTCCGCATCGGGGTTCTCGTGCGCCGCGCGATCACGATGATCCCCGCGATCGCCGTCCTCGCAGCCGGCGTCAACCCCACCACCGCGCTCGTCCTCAGCCAAGTCGTGCTCTCCTTCGGCATCCCGTTCGCGCTCATACCACTCGTGATGCTCACCAGCCGCCGCGACGTCATGGGCGTCCACGTCAACCGCCGCGCCACCACGATCATCGCCTGGACGCTCGCGGCCATCATCAGCGCCCTCAACATCTTTCTCCTCTACCAACAATTCTTCGTCAGCTGAGCGACTGCCACACAGCGCACCGCAAGCGCCGCCGCGGCCAGACCGGGAAAACGCCCCGGACACGAGGCCAATGCGCCCAGTGACACTGGCCCAGATTGAGGGCGCGCCGAGTGACAGCCGTCTCCACACGACGGACCGTCGCCTCCCAGCAGCGTTCGGGCAGATGGCTGCTTGTGAGGCCGAGGAGCAGTCCTCTCGTGCCGACCCGCGAGACGCCTCGATCGCCAGCATTGCGGAAGTGAGCTGGCCACGCCGCTTGCTCGTCCGCCGGCGTTCGGCTAACGCCACCGCGTCAGCTCACGGACCGATCCACCGCGATCTTGCGAGCACCCAGTTGTGCCGCATCCGCAGCGGAGCATCAGCGTCCGGTCGGGGCGGAATCAATGCGCTTCGGAACGAACTCGCGCGTCTCGCCGACGTCGAGGCTGATTCCCGCGCCTCATTGGAAGCAGGAGCGCGCGCTCCGAGCAAGCTGGCACCTCCTGTTCGCCACCAACGCGCGTCGGGTGCTTGCAGCTTTCGTGCTAGCGCCCTGATCGAAGCAGCAGTCCGCGCGGGGCATCGACGCTGGTCGCAAGGTCACGACGAAGGGCACCGACCGCCGAATCGCGCGCTGCTCCTATCGGCCAGTAGGAGTCGCCGTCGCGGCCGAGCTCGCGCGATCGGGTTGCCACGGTTGCGATGGCCGCCTCGACCGCGTATGTCCGGGGGCTCGTCCCGGCTCATTAGCGACCACAGCCGCGCGAACACAGGATGATGGACGGCTGGTGCTGGCCTGGACGCTTCGAGCGTGGCGCAGTCGGACGGGCGATTCAGTGCTGGCGCCTGTGGCGCGTGAGTGCAAGGTATCCCGCTACAGGCGGAACCGACACTGCAACGCCCGTGGCGATTAGGAGCTCGTCGAGCAGACGGCTTCCGGGGACCGGGCGCCCGCGCAGCCGGGCGAGCAGGGCGTCGAAGGTGTTGGCTGAGCGGTTGGCGACCGTCATCAGCGTGGTGACGAGGTCCAAGTCATCGCGCTCGGCCGCGCTGTAGTAGCGACCGAGCCAGAAGATCGGATCGCCACCTACCTCGCGGTGATCCGGCACGTGTATGCCTATGCGAGGCGGGCGAACCGGCGGCTCGTCCCGAGCGACCCGACGCGTGAGGTCGCGATGCCGGCGAACGACGGCAAGGTCCGTGAGCGGGTCGCGACGGCCGATGAGGCAGCGAAGCTGATCCAGGCGCTGCCGGTGGCCAGCGGCTCGGGCGCGCTCAGATGGGAAGACGTGCTTGTGATCCGCGCCTCGGGCGAGAGCGCATCGGCGCTCGCGCGACGGTTCGAGGTCAGCGACGCTCTGGTCGGCAAGGTGCGCCGGGGCGAGCTCTACAAGACGCCCGGAAGCCGCAACGCCGTTGTCGTCAGCGACCGGCCGGGGTGGGCGCTCGCTTTCTACACGGGGATGCGCCGCGGGGAGATCGGGCGCTCGCAATGGGAGCACGTGTTCTGGGAGGCCGACGAGATCATGGTCGACGCGTCCAAGAGCGACGCGGGGGAGGGTCGCGGGTCCCGATGGTCGGCCCGCTGAAGAAGATCCTGCGCGAGGAATGGATCCGCCGCGGCCGGCCCGCCAGGGGGCCGATCGTTGTCCGCTCGGTCGATTCGGGGAAATGGCAGTCGCGCGCGGACCGGGCCTGGGCGCAGGCGCGTCTGGCGCGGGTGACGCTACACGAGGCCCGGCACACGTACGCGAGCTTCCTGATGGCCGCCGGCTACAACCTCAAGCAGATTCAGGAGTACCTCGGCCACGCGGACCTCGTGACACCGGGCCGGTACATCAAGAACCTGCCGGTCCCGCGGGGCACAACGGCGCGCCAGAAACTCGATGCTTATCTCGCCTCGGAGGTTGGGGACGTCTGAGACCAGGAAATATGGACAGGAATGTGGACAGGACTGTCAGGCGCGTTGCCGTTTGTAGGGGTTCGTGCGGCACCGACGTTGAGCGAGCCGAAGGCCGAGAAAACCGAGATATAGCGGGGATTACCGATGAAATCTGGGATGCCGGAGGAGGGACTCGAACCCCCGACACGCGGATTATGATTCCGCTGCTCTAACCGACTGAGCTACTCCGGCGGGGACGATCCAAGGCTATCGGCTCCAAACCAGGATCGGCGTCGTGCGAGCTCGGGCGCGCCGGTGACCGTCCTCAGCGCTTGAGCGTCACTCGTGCGGCCATCGTCCGGATGGCGCCGCGCTTCAGCCGGACGTTCGCCCAGACCTTCACCGAGCTGTGCGCGCGGAGGAGGCGCCGGCCTGCGGAATTGAGCTGAACGGCGATCGTCTGGCGCTTGCCCTTGGAGATCGTGAAGGCGGCGGTGCCGTAGGTGGCGACGCGCGCCGCGAACGCCCGGCCCGCGGCCGTACCGATCGTGTCGCGAGCCGTTGTCGCGGCGCCGTTTTGGAGGAGCAGCTGACCGGCGCACTGTGCGTTCGTGAGGCAGCGCAGCGGCACCTGGGCGTTGCCGTTGCGCACCCGGACGTCGCCTCTCGGTAGCCCGACCGGACCGCCCGATCCGCCTCCGCCGCCGGCCGTCCACTCGGCACCGAGGGCGACGAAGAACCCGCCGGTGTCCGAAGTGAACCCCGGAACCGAGGTGCTCGGCGTCGCCGTGTTCCAGAGGAAGTCGGCGGGCTGGCTGGAGTCGCCCGTGTAATAGAGCGGCACCGGCACGCCGGGCTGGAGCACGGCAAGGGCGATCGTGTCGAAGTCGGCGATCGTTGAGAGATCGCCGGCTGGCGGCGTGGCGTCCTCCTTCACCGGCAAGTCGACGTTGACCGTCGTGACCGCGTTCGCCCGCGGCGTAAACGTCTGGCTGCGGGCGGTCGGGAAACAGCACGCATCGTTCGGGCGCCCCGGTGTCGCGGTGTTCGAATACAGCGCCCGCATGACGACGACCTGCATCGGTCCTGTGTGTGCTCCGACTGCGACCTTCACCTGGGTCACGGTGCCGGTCCCCGGCGGCTCGAGCGAGATGTTACGGCCATGCGCGGCCTGGATCTCGGCCGGTGTCGGGACATGCGCCCAAATGCACGAGCTCGCCGCCCGCGTGCCGCTCGGATCGGGAAGGGTCACGGGCTGACCGAGGAACGGGTTGTAGACGACGGAACAGTCATATGGGTAGGACGGAGCCACGTTGAACGGTGCCGTCCCGAGCGGCAGCCCGAACGAGACCGCCGACGCCGACGCCGGCAGCGCAAGCAACGCGCCCACTCCAATGGCCAGCAATCGCCCCAACTGCATCGCGTCGGAATTGTACGGTCAGCCACGCGAGACCGAGCTACGTACGACATGCGTACGCACCCGCGCCTCCTATGATCCCCCGATGCCCGATCTCGGTCCCGCTGTCAGCACCGTCATCCGCCGCTGTCTTGCCGTCAAGGAGGGCGAGGACGTCCTCGTCATCGTCGACGACGCCACGCGCGCGATCGGCGAGGCGCTGCGCGTCGAGGCTCACGCGGTCGGCGCGGACGCCGTGCTCGCACTCATGGACGAGCGGGCGACCGACGGCACCGACCCCGCCCGCCCGATCGCCGCCGCGCTGATGGGCTGCGACGTCTACATCGCGCCGACGACGCGCTCGATCAGTCATACGCCCGCGCGCAAGCGCGCCACCGACGCCGGGATCCGCGGGGCGACGATGCCCGGCGTGACCGAGGACATGCTGGCGCGCGTGATGGCGGTCGACTTCGACCTGATGGCTGCCCGCTCCGACGCGGTCGCCGCGCTCCTCGATGCGAACGACACGGCGCACGTCACCTCGCCGGACGGCACCGACCTGACGATCACGTTTGGCGGCCGGCCCGGGATTTCGGACAACGGCAACCTCAGCGCGCCCGCGGCCTTCGGCAACCTTCCCTGCGGCGAGGCATTCACCGCGCCGGTCGGCGGGGAGGGCCAGATCGTCGTCCGCAGCCTCGGCTCGATCGGCATCTCGGAAGAACCGGTGACGCTGACGCTGGCAGGCGGCCGGCTCGTTGACGCCCAGGGCGGCGTCGGACCTGAGTTCATCGACCGGCTGCGGGAGCACGGCGAACTTGGATGCAACCTGGCGGAGCTCGGGATCGGCACCAACGAGATGGCGCGGATCACCGGGCTCGTGCTCGAGGACGAGAAGATCCTCGGCACGGTGCACGTCGCGTTCGGCGCGAGCGCCGGCATCGGGGGCACCGTCTCCGTGCCGATCCATCTCGACGTCGTCACGACTGAGGCGACGCTCACGATCGGCTCAACGACCGTCCTCGACAACGGCGCCTACGTTCTCGACTAGGGCTCAGCTCGCGTGGCCGACGGTCACGCCTTCGTGATCGTGTCGCCCGGACGCACGATGCCGCCGACGATCACCTTCGCGTTGATGCCACGGAGGTTCAGCTTGCGCCCCTCCGCCGAGTTGACGAACTTCATCGCGTCGACTCCGAAGCGGCGGACGAACTTTCCGCATCCGGTGTGAGGCACCGCGGTCACCTCGATCACCGCCGAACCGATTGTCAGGCGCGTGCCGGGCGGAAGGTTCTCGCAACTGAGGTCGAGATCGACGTAGAGCTGATCTCCCGCGAGACCGCCGTGCTCGGCACCGCCCGCCACGAGGGCGGCGGCGCGCGCGTTCATGAGCGTCAGCTGTGCCTCCGGGTTCGGTCCCGTGCCCTTGTACACGGTCTTCCACTTGTCTCCGACGAGGCCCGTGTCGGTGCTCAGTTCGGCCTGTGCGAGCACCTCGCGTTGATCGTCGGCCGGGCGCTTCACGACGAGCTCGATACGTCCGCCATCGAGCGGCGACTGGCGAACGTCCGCGAGGCCGGCTTGCAACGTCGGGAGGTCGAGATGTCCCATCGACGGGCAATCATGCCGCAGGAGACGTTTCCGCTCCCGGCCGTCGGATCGTGCGGCCTGGCAGACATAACCCGGCGCTAATCACCGCTTGCTTATGGTGCCGCCCATGCGGGCGCGGATCGGGGCAGTTCTCGTGGGCTTGATCGTGCTGAGTGCGTGGTCGGCAGCGATCGCCTCGGCTCATGGCGAACGCTTCGAGGTGACCTACAGCGGCGCCGGGACGATCACCAGCCGGATCAAGTCGCTGACGTCGCCCGAGTGCGGAGATGTGACCGAGGTCCGCAACGAGACGACGCACTTCTCCTGGGTCACGCATTACGAGCTGCCCGTGCTGGTGTTCACCTCGCACCGGCTCGACGGGGTTCCGGCCAAAGCTGAGGCCCATCAATCCTCGCTCGCCAGCAACGAGTCGACGGTCACGTTGAGCGACACCGGCTGCCAGCCAGGCATCGCCAACTGCAAGGGCGAATCCGACCCGCAGCCGGGTCACGAAGCGGCGTTCGACCTGTCGGGCGCTCCGAAGGGCGGCAGCTCGCGCGCCAAGGTGGGGGCCGTCGGTGGGTTCGCCGGGTTCACGGGCAAGGGCTTCTCAGGTGGCTGGGGCTTCACCAGCGGCAGCTGCGCGATCCAATTCAACGACGCCCAGCTCCTGCTGCCCGAGTTCGACGTCCCGAGCCAACTCAAGGCGAGCTTCCCGGTCAAGGTCGCGACACTCGAGTCACTCCGGGTTGGTCACTACTTCAAGGTTCGGATCAGCCCCGGCCACTACGCGCCGGCGCACCGCGACACATGCTTCGCGGACGACGGCTGTCTCAAGGACGACTTCAGCTGGCACGGCGTCGTCGAGTTCAAGCGGACGGGTTGAGCCGCCCCAGCTCGCGGAACAGCTCGCGGGCCGTTGCGATCCCCTGAGGCACGTACTCGGCGAGCAGGCGCTCGTTCGGCGAATGGATGTTCGCGTCCGGGAGCGCGAGGCCGGTGACGATGGTCGGGATCCCTCGCTCGGTGAGCACGGACATGATCGGGAGCGTTCCGCCGAAGCGAATCGACGGAGGGCGCACGCCGAACACCCGCTCAAAGGCGTCCAGCCCGAGCGTCACCGCCCGGGTGCCGGGCGGGACCGTCGCGGGCGCTGCCGAGGACAGCAACTCCACCTCAAGCTCGGTGCCCTGCGGCACCGCGTCGCGCAGGAGCTGGGTGAACGCAGCGATGATCTCCGTCACGTCCTGGCCGGGGGCGAGCCGAATCGACACGTTCGCCACCGCCTGGACTGGAAGCACCGTCTTGATCAGGTGCGGCGAGCCGCTCTCGATCCCGTTGATGTCGAGCGACGGCTCCGCCAACGTCCGCAGGTAGAACTCGTCGGCGGCGCGCGGATCCATCGGAAGCGCACCCTGCTCGGCGAGCGCGTCGGCGCCGGCCGGCAGGCTCCGCCAGGTCTCCAGCTCCTCCGGTGTCGGCGGGAGGATCCCGGCCCGCAGTGGCTCAACCAGACGACCATCGACGGCGAGCACCGTGCCGAGCGCGCGGGTGAGCACGTGCGCGGCGTTGAGGGCGACCCCGCCGAACAATCCTGAGTGCAGGTCCCGCGCGCCGGTCCGGAGCGTCACGTGGAAATAGGCCACGCCGCGCGCGGCAACGCCGAAGCACGGCAGGCCGCGACCGATCATCACGGCATCGAAGATCACGGCGACGTCGGCGCCGCGCTCGTCTGTTTCGATGAACTCGACGATCGAGTGCCCGCCGGTCTCCTCCTCGCCATCACACGCGAAGCGGACGTTGACCGGCAGCTCGCCGGCCTCGGCGAGCTCCCGCGCGCCGCGGAGCAGCGCGTAGAGCGGTCCTTTGTCGTCGGCGGCACCGCGGGCGTACAGGTAGTCGCCGCGAAGCTCCGGCTCAAACGGCGCTGACTCCCACAGCTCGAGCGGATCCGGGGGTTGGACATCGAAGTGGCCGTAGCAGAGGACCGTCGGGGCGTTCTCCGGATCCGAGGACGCCCGCAGCTCACCGACCGCCAGGGGCTGACCGTGCCAGTCGACGAGTTCGGCATCTCCGCCGCCGCCGCGGATGAACTCGCACACCCACTCGCCGGCGCGCAGCACGTCCGCGCGGTGCTCCGGATCGGCGCTGATCGACGGGATGCGCAGAAACTCCGTGAGCTCTGTGAGCGGGTCAGACACGCCGCGATCATATGGGAGGACCGGCCTCGGTACTCAGACCCTGCGGCTCCTATGATCCGCCTCGCCGTGACCACGCTTCTGACCGTCCCCAACGTCTCCGAGGGGAGGGACCGTGCCGTCATCGAGGCGATCGCGCCGACGTTCGGGCTTCCGGTCCTCGGCATCCATTCGGATCCCGATCACCACCGCACGGTGTTCACGGTTGCCGGTGCGCCCGGAGAGCTCGCGCCCGCGGTCACCGCGGCCGCCCACATGGCGGTCGCGACGATCGACATCAGTGCCCACGACGGCATCCATCCGCGCATCGGCGCCCTTGACGTCGCCCCGATCGTGTTCCTCTGCGATGAGGATCGCGGGGCGGCGTGCGCAGAGGCGCTCGTGCTCGGCGATCGGCTTGGTGAGGAGTTGAAGCTCCCGGTGTTCCTGTACGGAATCCTCGCGGATGGCCGTACTCGGGCCGAGCTGCGTCGGGGCGGCCCGGCGGCGCTGCGCCAGCGGATCGCAGACGGCGAGTTGCGAGCCGACTTCGGGCCATCTGAGCTGCATCCCACCGCCGGCGCGGTGCTCGTTGGCGCCCGCCCGCCGCTCGTCGCCTTCAACGTCGAGCTCGCGCCGCCGGCGACGGTCGAGGACGCCAAGCGCATCGCGGCTCTCATCCGCGAGGGGGGCGCGGACGGCCTGCCCGGCGTGCGGGCGATCGGCCTGTGGCTCGAGCACCGGGGAGTCGCGCAGGTCTCGACCAACGTCGAGGATCACCGTGCCATGCCGCTGCGTCGCCTCGTCGAGGCGATCGCGAAATACGCCGAGCCACTCGAGTGCGAGCTCGTCGGACTCGCGCCGGCGGCTGCGTTCGCGGACTTCCCACGTGATCTCCATGTCCGCAATCGGCGCCTGATCGAGGACGCGCTGGTCGGCTGAGAGGCTAAGCTCCAAGCACCATGGCTCAGACGAAGCGCAAGCGGCGGACGAAGCACCGGGGTACCGCCGCCGGGACCGTGACCAACCGCGGCCGGACCGGTCGGCCGCCAACCGCTGAAGAGCGCAAGAAACAGCAGCGCGCCACCTCGCGTCAGCGGCGCCAGAACCAGAAGCCGACGTGGAAGTCGTCATTGACGCGCGCCGGGTTCGCCGCGGTGATCATGTTCATCTTCCTGCTCGTGACGACGCACGGGAAGAACCGCGTCACCGCATCGATCGTGTTCGCGTTGCTCGCGCTCGCGCTCTACGTACCGGCCGGTTACTACCTCGAAATGGCCCTCTGGCGCCGGCGCCAGCGCAAGAACGAGGCGAATCGATGATCGACGTTCGCATGTTCACCGTCGGTCCGGTGCAGGAGAACAGCTTCATCGTGCGCGTCAAGGACTCCGATCATGGGTTGATCATCGACCCCGGTGACGAGGCCGACAAGCTGCTGGCCGCGATCGACGCACTCGGCATCAAACATCTCGACGCGATTCTGCTCACGCACACCCACTTCGACCACGTCGGCGCGGTGGCACCCGTCGCCAAGGCGACCGGTGCGCCGGTGTACTGCCCCGAGCTCGAGACCCGCGTGCTCGCGAACATCATGGACTTCGTCCCCTGGCCCGGCTTCGGCCCGTTCGAGAGCTACGAAGCCGACCACACCGTCGCGGGCGGGGAGACGCTCGAGCTCGCCGGGCTGACGATCGACGTGATCTTCACGCCGGGTCACAGCCCCGGGCACGTGACCTACGCGCCTCGCGGAGAGAACGCCCTGTTCTCCGGCGACGTCCTGTTCCAGGGCTCGGTGGGGCGCGTCGACCTCCCCGGCGGCGACTGGCCGACGCTCCTCAGCTCGATCGAGACGTTGGTCGACCGCTATCCACCGGAGACGACGGTGTACCCCGGGCACATGGGACTCACGACGCTCGAACGCGAGCGCGCGAGCAACCCGTTCTTGCGCGAGCTGTCCCTGAACCAGTGATTCAGGCACCTCGCGGCACGTTCGACGTGCTCCCCGAGGACGCGGCGCGCCGTGACTACCTCGAGGCGCAGGCGAAGCGGATCCTCGGCGCTGCCGGATACCGTCGGATCGAGACGCCCACGTTCGAGGCGACGGAGCTGTTCTCGCGCGGGGTGGGGGAGGCCACCGACATCGTGCAGAAGGAGATGTACACGTTCGACGACGGCGGCGGCCGCTCGCTGACGCTCCGGCCCGAGGGCACCGCCCCGGTGTGCCGCGCCTACATCGAGCACGGCATGCACAAGCTCCCGCAGCCGGTGAAGTTCTGGTACCTCTCGAGCTTCTTTCGCGCCGAGGCGCCCCAGCGCGGCCGCTACCGCCAGTTCTGGCAGGTCGGCGCCGAGGCGATCGGCGCCGCCGGCCCGGAGACCGACGCCGAGCTGATCGTGCTGCTCGCCGAGTTGCTCGACGCGCTCAGCGTCAAGGACGTGCGACTGCGACTCTCGAGCCTCGGCACCCCCGAGACCCGGGCGGCCTACCGCGAGGAGCTCCGCGGCTACCTGCGCGAGCACGAGGACAGGCTCAGTGAGGAGGTGCGCGCGCGCATCGACCTCAATCCGATGCGTGCGTTCGACGCCAGCGATCCGGGGACCCAGGAAGTCATGCGGTCCGCGCCGACGCTGCTCGAGCGGCTCACCGAGGAGGACGCCGCCCACTTTGAACAGGTCAAGACGTTGCTCGACGACGCCGGCCAGCGCTACGAACTTGACCCGACGCTCGTGCGCGGTCTCGACTACTACACCCGCACCCTCTTCGAGTTCACGAGCGACGCGCTCGGTGCCCAGTCCGGCGTCGGCGGCGGGGGTCGCTACGACGGGCTGATCGAGCAGCTCGGCGGGCCTCCGACGCCCGCCTCCGGGTGGGCGGCCGGCGTCGAGCGGATGCTGCTCGCGGCCGGCGAACTCCCCATCGCGCCTCAGCCCGTCGACATGTTTGTCGCGCTGCCGACACACGATCAGGCCAGCGGCCGGACCGCGTTCGAGCTCGCTCACGGCGCCCGGCGCGCCGGCCTGACCGCCCAACTCGAGCTCGCCGGCCGCTCGCTCAAGGGGCAGCTCAAGCAGGCCGATCGTGTCGGCGCCCGCTACGTTGCCATTGTCGAAAGCCCGTCGACGGCGAGCCTCAAGGACATGCAGACCGGCGAGCAGCGCGAGATCGACGTGCAGAACGTAATCCCCACCATCCTCCGCGGAGACCGCCTGTAATGCAGCATGCACCGCGCCCAAACGAATACCGAGACGCCTGGGCCGGCCAGCTGACCGCCGAGCGGGCGGGCACGCAAGCCCGCGTCGCCGGCTGGGTCCACCGTCGCCGTGACCACGGCGGTCTCATCTTCATCGACCTCCGGGACCGCTCGGGGATCGTGCAACTCGTCTTTCACCCGGACAGTTCGGGGACCGCGCACGAACTCGCCCATCGGCTGCGCTCGGAGGATGTTCTCAGCGCCGCGGGCACCGTCACCCGTCGGGACGCGGCGAACATCAATCCGAACCTGCCGACCGGCGAGATCGAGGTCGCCGTTTCCGAGGCCGAGATTCTCGCCGACGCCGACACGCCGCCGTTCCCGCTCGACGAGGGCGACGCAGTCGATGAGAACCTCCGCCTGCGCCACCGAGCGCTCGACCTGCGCCGCGCCGAGATGCAGCACCGGCTCGCGACCCGCCACCGCGTCACCGCGACCATGCGCGAGGTCCTGAATGACCAGGACTTCCTGGAGATCGAGACCCCGTATCTGACCCGGTCGACGCCGGAGGGCGCCCGGGACTACCTCGTGCCGGCCCGGATCCAGCCGGGTTCGTTCTACGCGCTGCCGCAATCGCCGCAGCTGTTCAAGCAGCTGCTGATGATCGGCGGTTTCGAGCGCTACTACCAGATCGCCCGCTGCTTCCGGGACGAGGACACGCGCGCCGACCGCCAGCCCGAGTTCACCCAGCTCGACGTCGAGATGTCGTTCGTCACCGAGGACGACGTGATCGAGACGATGGAGGCGGTGATGGGCGCGGTGTTCGAGCGCGAGGGCTTCGACGTCTCCGCTCCGCCGTGGCCGCGGATGACGTTCGCCGAGGCCGTCTCGCGGTACGGCATCGACCGACCCGACACCCGCTTCGGCCTCGAGCTGAAGGACCTCGGCGAGCCGCTCGCGCAGTCGGAGTTCCAGGTGTTCAAGGGCGCGCTCGCGTCTGGCGGCGTGGTGCGCGGGATCAACGCCGGCCCGCGGGAGCTGCCGCGTTCCGAGCTCGACGCGCTCACCGAGCTCGCCAAGCAGCACGGGGCCAAAGGCCTGGTGTGGATGTTCGTCCTGCAGGACGGCAGCCTGCGCTCGCCGATCGCAAAGTTCCTCTCCGAGACCGAGATCGAGGCGATCAAGACCCGTCTCGAGGCGCATCCGGGCGACCTGCTGCTGATCGTCGCCGACGAGCTGACGACCGCGGGCCAGGCGCTGAGCGCGCTGCGAATGGAGATCGCCCGGCGCTTTGACCTGATCCCGGCCGGGCGCCACGACATCCTCTGGGTCGTGGAGTTCCCCGCGTTCTTCTGGAACGCCGACGAGAGCCGCTGGGACGCCGCCCACCATCCGTTCACCGCGCCGACCGGCAACCTTGACGATCCGGGGAGCCTCACTTCCCGCGCGTACGACCTCGTGCTCGACGGCACCGAGATCGGCGGTGGGTCGATCCGTATCCACGAGCGAGCTGTCCAACAGAAGGTGTTCGAGCTGCTCGGGATCAGCGAGGAGGAGGCACAGGCCCGGTTCGGCTTCCTGCTCGACGCGCTGCGCTACGGCGCGCCCCCGCACGGTGGGATCGCGATGGGCCTCGACCGGATCGTCACCGCGCTCGCCGGGATCGACTCGATCCGTGAGGTGATCGCGTTCCCGAAGGCCGCAAGTGGAGCCGATCCGCTGACCGGAGCACCCGCGCCGGTCGACCCGCAGCAGCTCCGCGAGCTCGGCCTGCGCCTCGCTTAACGCGTCCGTCGCGAGCAACTCGGCTCAGGATCTGGGGCCGAGGAGCCGATCATGATGGTGATGCCACACGTATCGCGCCCGTTGATCGCCTTGCTGGTCGGCACCGTCGCGTTTTTCGCGCTGTGGATCGTCGCGCTCAAACCGCAGACATCCGGCAACGGCTCAGGGAGCAAAGCCCCGTTGCAATCGGCCGTCGATAAGGCGCACGCTGCCGTCGCGCAGTCCAACGCCGCGAGCGTCGCGCACGGCGGCACCGTCGCGACGACCCCGAGCACGCCGAACACGACGCCGACAACCGCGTCGACGCTGTCACCGACGAAGCCCGCGTCAGCGACGTCACCGACGAAGCCGACGAAGCCGACAGAGGCGACTCAGGCGACGCAGGCCGGCCTTGCGGCCGCCAGAGCGCGCGCGGCAGCCACCGCCAAGCGGCGCGATGCTGCAGCCGCGGCGGTGCGGGAGGCCACGGTCGTTAATGCCCTGCACGCCCACAAAGTCGTCGCGGCGTTGTTCTACAACTACCGCGCCGCGGATGACCGCGCCGTCAAGCGGGAGCTGGCCACGATCTCGACTCACGGCGGCCGGGTGGTCAAGCTGTCGATCCCGCTCCGCGAACTTGCGCTCTACCCGGTGATCACGTACCAGGTGCCGGTCACCGAATCGCCGACGCTCGTGATCATCGATCCCTCGTGGCACGCGCGGACGATTCTGGGGTTCGCCGCACAATTCGAGATCGAGCAGCGGATCGTCGACGCGCTGTCAGTCAAGCCGAAGTGACGCGGCTCTATCCTCGCGCGGGTGGACGCACTTGCGTTTGAGCATCACCTGACCTCCCCTCAGGGCCACCGGCGCGTGCCGGACGGCGACTTCACGATCACCGCCGACGGCGGTTCCTGCTGCGATCGCATCAGCTTCTCGCTCGCCACCGACGGTCAGCGGATCATCGATGCCGGATTTGACGCCGAGGGGTGCGGTGCCGCGACGGCGGCCGGCAGCGCGGCGGTGACGCTCGTCCGCGGCCTGGGCCTGCTCGACGCGGCGCGGATCGGGTCCGCGGCGATCGCCGAGGAACTCGGTGGCCTCAGCACGGCCAAGCTCCATGCCGCAGAGCTCGCCGCCGACGCGCTCGCCCGGGCGCTTGGGGCGGCGGCACGCGGCGGCGCGGAGCTGGGGCCCCCGGCGCACGGCGCGCGCACGCTCGTCGCTATGAGCGGCGGCGTCGACAGCTCGGTCGTCGCGCTGCTCTGTGCCCGGGACAGTGAGACGGTCGCGGTCACCCTTGAGCTGTGGGCCGATCCGGAGAACGACGCCGAGCGAAGCTGCTGCTCCTCCTCGGCGGTCGCCCAGGCACGATCCCTCGCCCACTCGATGGGCCTTCCGCACTTCACAATCGACCTCCGGGATGAGTTCCGGGCGGGGGTCGTTGAGCCGTTCATCGCCGGCTATGCGGCGGGGGAAACCCCGAACCCGTGCGTGGGCTGCAACGGCCACGTGCGGCTCGACGCGATGCTCGAGCTCGCTGAGCGACTCGGGGCCGCGCACCTGGCGACCGGCCACTACGCGCGGATCGCGGATGCAGAGGACGCCGCGGGGCCGCTGCTGCGCATCGCCGCCGACCCGGCGAAGGACCAGACCTACATGCTCGCCGCGCTGGATCCGGCGAGCCTCGCGCGGATGCGGTTCCCGCTCGGCGCGTTGACCAAGCCGGAGGTGCGCCGGATCGCCGCCGAGGCCGGTCTGTCGGTGGCGAGCAAGGTTGACTCGCAGGATCTCTGCTTCATCGCCGGCACGACGCGGGGCCGGTTTCTCGCCCGCCACGGTGGGCTCGACGAGCGCGCCGGGGAGATCGTCGACCGTGATGGGCGAGTCCTCGGCACCCATCCTGGCCAGCACCTGTTCACGGTCGGGCAGCGGCGCGGGATCGGTGTGTCACAAGGCGAGCCGCTGTACGTGCTCGAGAAGGATGCCGAGCACAACCGCGTCGTCGTCGGACCGCGCACGGCGCTCGCCGCGAGGCGGGTGGCGCTGCGAGGCGTCCGCCTGCACCGCGATGGCAGCCGGGTCGACCGAGTGAGGCTGCGCTACCACTCGGTGCCGCTGCGCGCGGAGATCGATGGGGGACACGGCTCCGGACGCCACCGCGAGATCACCCTGACGCTGCCCGATGGCGTCGAGGGACCGGCGCCCGGACAGCTTGCATGCCTGCTTGACGGCGACCTGATCGTCGGTTGGGGCACGATCTCCGGCGGCGCCCGCGGATAGACTCCCCCGCGATCGTGAGGTTCAGGGGCCTTCTGATCGGGGGCATTGCCGTCGTGCTCGCGCTGGCCGTCGCCTGGGCAGAGCACGGTCAGCCTGCGCGCGCGGCTCCGCCGAGCGCGCGGATCGCGGTCATCGCGCCGGGCTCGTGGTGTTGGTTCGGGGATCCCCGCGCCGTCCACGTGCGGGGGCGGTTTGACCAGGTCCTCGCTGGCTGGATCAGCCCGACCGGCGCCATCACCGTGGCCTCCTACGGCACGACCGTCGGCGTGTTCCGCACCACAGTCGTGGGACATTTGTACCCGGACGACCACAGCAGCCCGTCGCTGTTCGTCGAGCCGGACAAGCGAATCACGGTGTTCTTTTCAGGGCACAACGGCGCCGAGATGCACTACCGCACGACGCTCGAGCCGGAGGACATCTCGAGGTGGGGTCCGGTGCAGGACGTCCCCTCGCGCAGCTACGGCCAACGTGGCTTTACCTACCCGAATCCGGTGTCGCTGTCGGCCGAAGGCAACCGGCTGTACCTGTTCGCGCGGGGGGAAGACTGGAGCACGGACATGGTTACCCGCACGCCCACCGGCCACTGGGGCCGCGTTCAGCGGCTGATCGCCGACCACGGCCAGCGACCGTACGTCAAGGTCGACTCCAACGGGCGCGACACGATCGGGTTCGCGTACACGAACGGGCACCCACGGGAGACGCTCACAAGCGTCTACTACGTCAACTACCACCACGGCGCGCTGTGGACAGCCGGAGGACGGCGGATCCGGTCGCTGGCGCGTGCGCCGATCTCGCCCCAGCAGGGACAGCTCGTCTACGACGCGAGCCAGACCAAAATCTCCGCTTGGGTCTGGGACGTCGCCCTTGGCTCGACCGGTCAGCCCGTGATCGTCTATGCGACGTTCCCCAAGCCGACGCAGCACTTGTACTGGTATGCGCGCTGGAACGGCACCCGGTGGGTCTCCCATTTCCTCACTGATGGCGGGCCCTCGATCAGCCCGGGCACGATTGAGCAGCAGTACTCCGGAGGGATCGCGCTCGACCATGCTCACCCAGCGACCCTGTTCCTGTCTCGGAAGGTCAACGGGCACTTCGAGCTGGAAAAGTGGACGACCACCGATCACGGCCACACCTGGCAGCACACCGTCGTCGCCGCCAACGGCGCTGACAACGTCCGACCGATCGTTCCCCGCGGATGGACGCATGGACGGCTCGGGGTGCTCTGGCTGCGCGGCCGCTATCGCAGCTACACGACCTACGGGACGTCGATCGCCTACCTGCGCTGAGCTGCCGGTCACGTTTCCCGGGCGCGGGCGGGTGCCTACACTCCCAGACCGATGACCTCCGACGAGATCCGGCGCACATTCCTAGAGTTCTTTGAGCAGCACGATCACAGGCGCCTGCCCTCGGGATCGCTCATCCCGGCCGAGCACGATCCATCGGCGCTCTTCACCGTCGCCGGGATGCATCCGCTCAAGCCGTACTTCCTCGGCCAGGAGCGACCGCCGCATCCCCGCGTGACGACGTGTCAGAAGACGTTTCGGACCGCGGATATCGACATCATCGGCACGACCACCCGGCACCTCACGTTCTTCGAGATGCTCGGCAACTTCTCGTTCGGCGACTACTTCAAGCGGGAGGCGGTCCGGTTCGCCTGGGACCTCTCCCGGGAGGGCTTCGGCTTCAAGTTCGAGGACATCTGGATCACGGTGTTCGCCGGCGACGACGAACTCGGGCTCGGTCCGGACGAGGACGCGATCGAGGCGTGGCTGGAGGTCGGGGTCCCGCGCGAGCGGATCGTCGAGTGCCCCCGTTCGGAGAACTTCTGGCAGGCCGGTCCGACGGGCCCGTGCGGCCCCTGTTCGGAGCTGTACATCGACCGAGGCGTCGAGTTCGGCAAGCCGGACGACCTCCCGGGCGAAGACAACGAGCGGTTCATGGAGTACTGGAACCTTGTGTTCATGCAGTTCGACCAGAACCCGGTCAACGTCCTGACCCCGCTCCCGGCCCAGAACATCGACACGGGCATGGGCCTCAACCGGATGGCAGCGATGCTCCAGGACAAGCAGACCGTGTTCGAGACCGATCAGTTCGCGCCGCTGATCGAGCTCGGCGAGGAGCTCTCCGGCCGGCGCCTACGGGAAGGAGTTCGATACCGACCGGGCGCTGCGGATCCTCGCCGACCACAGCCGAGCGATGACGTTCCTGCTCGCCGACGGCGTCGTGCCCTCGAATGAGGATCGCGGCTACGTGCTGCGGCGGATCATGCGCCGCGCGATCCTCCAGGGCAGCCACACGCTCGGCCTCGACCCCGGGTTCCTGCGGACGTATTCCGAGCGCGTCACCGAGCTGATGGGGTCGGGCTATCCCGAGCTGACCGCGCACCAGGACGCGATCCACACCTGGCTGAGCTCCGAGGAGGAGGGCTTCGGCCGGACCCTCGCCCAGGGGACGAAGCTGCTCGACGATCTCATCGCCCGGGCCCAGGAGTCCGGCGCCGAGGGCATCGGCGGCGAGAACGCGTTCCTGCTCCACGACACCTATGGCTTCCCGATTGACCTCACCCGGGAGCTTGCGGCCGAGCAGGGTCTCGGCGTCGACGAGACCGGCTTCGAGTCACTGATGGAGGAGCAGCGCGATCGCGCCCGCCGTGGCGGCGCCCGCGGGACCGGCACCGAGGATGCGCGCGAGCGCGCGATGCAGTTTTCGAGCACGAGCGGCTTTGCGACCGACTTCGTCGGGTACGAGACGACCGAGCGCGAGACGACGGTCGGCGCCGTCGAGCGCGACAACGGACGTGTGCTCGTCAAGCTCGTCGAATCGCCCTTCTATCCGACCGGCGGCGGCCAGATCGCCGATTCGGGCTACATCGAGTGCGCCGACGGCGACTGCCGCGCCCGCGTCGAGGACGTCGTCCGCCTCGGCGATGACCAGGTGCTGACGCTTGTGCCCGAGCGCGGGGAGCTCGCGCCGGGCGAGCGCGTCCACGCCGTCGTCGATCGCAGGACCCGCCACGCGACCGAGTGCAATCACACCGCGACACACCTGCTCCATGCCGCGCTCCGCCAGCGGCTCGGCTCGCACGTCCACCAGGCCGGGTCCTACGTCGGGCCGGACAAGCTGCGCTTCGACTTCACGCACGGCAGCGGCCTGAGCTCCGCGGACGTGCAGTGGGTCGAGGACCAGGTCAACCAGTGGATCGGCGAGAACCATCCGGTCCACGCGCTGACGACGACCCTGACCGAGGCCAAGCGCCTCGGCGCGATGGCGCTGTTCGGAGAGAAGTACGGCGACGTCGTCCGGATGGTCGAGGTGGGGGACGGGACGTTCTCCCGCGAGCTGTGCGGTGGCACCCATGTGCGCAGCACCTCCGAGATCGGCCTGTTCAAGATCACGAGCGAGACCTCGAGCGCCGCGAACGTCCGGCGGATCGAGGCCCTCACCGGCCCCGACGGGGTCGAGTACATGCGTCGTCACGACGCGGCGCTCGGCCTCGCTGCCGAGACGCTCCGCGTGCCTCCGGAGCGGGTGCCCGACGCGGTCAGCGAGCTCCGCTCCCGAGTGCGAGAGCTCGAGAAGGCGGCGAAGCGCGGCGGCGCGGGCGGGGCGGGCAACGGCGCCATCGACGTCGATGCGCTGCTCGCGGCGGCTGCCGATCACGACGGTGCCCGCGTGCTCACGGCGGCGGTCGAAGGTGTCGACAGTCAGGCGCTGCTCGACCTCGCGGATCGACTGAAGGCGAAGCTCGGCGACGCCGCGATCGTGCTGGGGAGCGCCGGCGACGGGCGGGTTGACCTCGTCGCCACGGTGGCTCCGGCGCTCGTCGAGCGGGGTGTGCGCGCGGGTGAGATCGTCAAGGTGGCCGCGGGTGTGGTCGGCGGCGGCGGTGGCGGGCGCGACACGCTCGCCCGGGCCGGCGGCAAAGACCCCGCCAAGCTGCCCGACGCCATCAACGCCGCCCGGCAAGCGATCGAGTCGATCCTCAACGCGTAGTGGTCTGGCGAGGAAGGAGTAACCGCTAAGGTCATGCGGGTGCTCGCGCTCGACTACGGCAGTGCGCGATGCGGCTGTGCCGTCAGCGACCCGACCGGGATCCTGGCGACCCCGATCGACCCTGTGCTGGCGCCAAATACGCGGCGCGGCCGCGGACGGCTGCGCGCTCTCATCGCCGAGCTCGGCGCCGAACGCGTCGTCGTCGGCCTGCCACTGTCACTGTCCGGTGGCGACTCGGCGCAGACGACGGAGACACGCGCGTTTGCCGAGCGCCTCCAGTCAGAGCTCTCGGTCCCGGTCGAGCTCTACGACGAGCGCTTCACGACGCGGCTCGCCGAGCGCTCGGGCGGCTCCGCGAGCGAGGACTCACGGGCGGCGGCTCACCTGCTCGAGGGCTGGCTCGCCACCCAGTCTCGTGCCGGAGGTGCGTCGTGAGCGGGCGCTCGCCCGAGGAGCGCGAGGCGGCGCGGCTGGAGCGCGAGCGCCGGCGCGCGATGCGTGACCAGTCTGCGCCCGGCGCCCCGGAACCCGCAGCGGATGCCGATCCGACACCGGCGCCTCACCTGACCCCGGCATCGCAACCGACCCCGGCGCCCGAGCGGACGCCCGCTCCGCAGCACGCGTGGGAGCCCGAGGCCGTTCTCTCGCGCGCTGCCGGCCCGGCCGGATTTGACCACCAGGCCGACGAGGACGAGTACGGTCGTGGGGACACCGTGGATGAGCTTCCACTTGACGGCGAGGTCTATGACGAGGACGGCGGCGATGCGCCCGCCGGGACCCGGCGCGTCACGGGCCTCGAGCGGGGGCGGCGCAACCTCCCGATCCGCCGCAAGCGTCGCCCGGCGCGCCCGCCGCGAGGATCCGGTGGCCGTCGCCGCCTGCATATGGGCCGCGGTGTCGCTCTACTCGCGATCCTTGCCGCCGCCGCGTTCATCTGGTTCCTCGTCCAGCTGTTCCAGCCGTTTCACGGGTCGGGCCACGGCCGCGTGACCGTGCGGATCCCGGCACACGCCAGCTCGAGCCAGGTCGGCGATCTTCTCTCCCACGACGGCGTCATCTCCTCCGGCTTCTTCTTCGAGCTTCGAGCGACGCTCGCCGGCAAGCGCAGCGACCTGCGCTCCGGGACGTATCACCTCAAGGAGGGCATGAGCTACAGCGATGTCCTCACGATCCTGACGACGCCGCCGCCCGCGGCCAAGGTGAGCGAACTGACACTCACCGAGGGACGAACCCGGCGCCAGATCGGCGTCCTGCTGCACGCCCAGGGGATCCGCGGCAATTACGTCGCCGAGACCCGGCACTCGCCGCTGCTCAAGCCGACGGCGTACGGCGCCCCGCGCGACACGCCCTCGCTGGAGGGCTTCCTGTTCCCGTCGACCTATCAGCTGCGCGATCCGATCAAGGTCTCGGGCCTCGTCGCCGATCAGCTCAAGGAATTCCGCAAGCAGTACGCCAAGGTCAACTTCAGCTACGCCCGCAGCAAGCACCTGACGCCGTATGACGTGCTCACCATCGCTTCGATGGTCGAGTCTGAGGCGGGCACGGCGCACGACCGGCCGCTCGTCGCCTCGGTCATCTACAACCGTCTCAAGGCCGGGATGCCGCTCCAGATCGACGCGACGACCCGCTACGCGACCGGCAACTACACCAAGCCACTGACCGTGTCCGAGCTCAGCTCCTCGTCGCCGTACAACACGCGGATTCACAAGGGCCTGCCCCCGACGCCGATCAGTAATCCCGGGATGGCCGCGATCCAGGCCGCGGCCCACCCAGCCCAGACCAAGTACCTGTTCTTCGTCGTGCGGCCGGGGACCTGTGGGGAGTCCGTGTTCAGCAGCAACTACCAGCAGTTCCTGCACGACCAGCAGCAGTACCAATCCGCGCGCGCCGCCCGGGGTGGCCGCTCGCCGACGCACTGCTGAGCGACCGCGCGGACGATGCCCCCGGAGCCCACCCGCCTCGGCGTTCTCGGCTGGCCGGTCGCGCACAGTCGCTCGCCGGCAATGCAGAACGCGGCGCTCGCCGCCGTCGGGCTCGAGCAGTGGCGCTACCAGCTGCTGCCGGTACCGCCCGCGCTGTTCATGGAGACCGTGTCGGCACTCCCCGGCGCCGGCTTCCGCGGGGCGAACGTGACGATTCCGCACAAGCACGCGGCGCTCGCCGTGGCGACCGTGCCGACCGAGCGAGCGCGGGCGATCGGCGCCGCCAACACGCTCCGGTTTGAGTCCGATGGCGCGATCTTTGCCGATAACACCGATGCGCCGGGGATGATCGCGTCGCTGCCGTTCCCGGTCGCCGGCCGCCGGGCGCTCGTCCTCGGGGCGGGGGGGAGTGCCCGCGCCGCCCTGTGGGCGCTCATCGATGCCGGGGCGGACACCGTCTTCGTATGGAATCGCACCGCCGCCCGTGCGGAGCGCTTGTGCAACGAGCTGGGCGGAATTCCCGTGCAAGATGCCCCGCCGGCGGATCTCCTCATCCACTGTACGTCCAGTGGGCTGGACGTAGGGGACTCGACGTTCAAACATGTACCGGTGACCGCCGATGAGCTCGATAGGTACGAGTGCGTGGTGGATTTCGTGTACACGAAGCCCGCTCATGCGGGCACCGCGCTTGTGCGGGCCGCACGAGCGCGCTCGATCCCCGTGGTCGACGGGTTTGAACTCCTCGTGGCCCAAGGCGCGCTCGCCTTCCAGCAATTCACCTCCAGACCCGCTCCAACCGAGCTGATGCGGGCCGCTGCCCGGGGGCACTGATGGAGCCCGCGCCGCGTCTGCGCGCGGTTGATTCTGACGAACCCGCGCACGAGCTCCGCGACGGCATCACCCCACCGCGGCGGCGCGGCGGCTCAGGCCGGTTCCTCACCGACGTGATCGTCGAGCTCGGCTTCACCGACCGTGAGCGGGCCCAGCAGGCGATCGAAGAAGCCCGCTCGGCCGGCATCCCGCCCGAGCGCGTCCTCCTTGACGAGCGCGCCATCACCTCCGAGCAGCTCTCACACGCGATCGCCGAGCGCTACGGCCTTGACCACCTCGACCTCGGCGTCTTCAAGGTCGACATGGCCGCCGTCAACCTGCTGAGCGCATCGGCGGCAAAACGGTACTCCGCGGTGCCGGTGTCGTTCGTCGATGAGCGCACGGTCCTGCTGGCGATGTCCGACCCGGCGAACGTCCTGGCCGTCGACGATGTCGCGCTGCTCACACGGATGGACGTCAAGCCTGCCGTCGCCTCCGGGGAGGACATTGCCGCGCTGATCGCGCGGATGAACCGCTTTGAGGACGCGGTCCAGGAAGCGGTTGAGGAGGGCGAGGACGACGCCGGCCCGATGGAGATCGTCGACCTGCGCGAGTCCGCTGACGACGCGCCGGTCATCAAGCTCGTTCATTCGATCATCGCCGAGGCGACCGACCGCGGCGCGTCGGACATCCACTTCGAACCACAGGCCGACGAGACCGGTCGCTCAAGCGCTGAGTTGCGGGTGCGGATGCGCATCGACGGCGTGCTCAGCGAGCAGACCCGGGTGCCGAAACGGATGGTCGCGGGCGTCGTCTCGCGCATCAAGATCATGGCCGACCTCGACATCTCGGAGCGTCGGATTCCCCAGGATGGCCGCGTCGGGCTGACCGTCGACGGGCGCCACATCGATATCCGCGCAGTCACGATCCCGAGCGTCCACGGAGAGTCGGTCGTGCTCCGCATCCTCGACCGGGACAACATCCGGCTCGAGCTCGACAAGATGGGGATGCAGAAGCCCGAGCTCGACCGCTTCCGGCGTGCGTTCAACCGCGCCCACGGCGCCGTGCTCGTCACCGGGCCGACCGGTTCGGGCAAGTCCACCTCGCTCTACGGTGCGCTGCTCGAGCTCAACACACCTGAGAAGAACATCATCACGATCGAGGACCCGGTCGAGTACCAGATCGCCGGGATCACACAGGTTCAGGTCAACCCGAAGGCCGGCCTCGGCTTCGCGCAGGGACTGCGCTCGATGATGCGTGCCGACCCGGACATCCTGATGGTCGGCGAGATCCGCGACCGAGACACGGCCCAGATCGCGATCGAGGGCGCGCTCACCGGCCACATGGTGCTCTCGACCCTGCACACCAACGACGCCGCGTCGGCGATCACCCGGCTGATCGAGATGGGAATCGAGCCGTTCCTGGTCGCCTCCGCGCTCGACTGCGTCGTTGCCCAGCGCCTCGCCCGGACACTCTGCCCGCACTGCAAGAAGCGGACGATCATCTCCGCCGAGATCCTGCGAGACCATGGTTTTCACGCTCAGTTCGACATGGAGGCCTACGAGCCCGTCGGGTGTGTGCGCTGCGGGCAGATGGGCTATCGCGGGCGGCTCGGACTCTACGAAGTGATGAATCTGTCCGAGGAGATTCGCGAGCTCACGCTCCAGCGCGCCTCGGCCGATCAGATCAATGCGGTCGCCCTCCGGGAGGGCATGCGGCGCCTGCGCGAGGACGGTCTCGACAAGGTCAAAGCTGGACTCACGTCCATGGCTGAGATCTCCCGCGTAACGGGTTCTCACTGATCTGCCGATTACTAAGGGCGCTATGGGAATCGTTCGCCCGCGGAACGGAGCACTGAATGGAACTTGATTTCGCCGAGGTGCTGCTCGAAGTCGTCGAGCGGCGAGCCTCGGACCTGCATCTCACGGCCGGTGCGCCGCCGATGATCCGTGTCCGCGGCCGCCTGACACCGTTGGAGGGCTATCCCGTCCTCACGCCGACGGACACGCGGGAGATCGTCTACTCGATCCTCTCCAATGCGCAGCGGCAGAAGCTTGAGAACAACTGGCAGCTCGACTTCGCCTACCAGATCCCCGGTGCAGCCCGCTTCCGCGTCAACGCCTACTTCCAGCGCTCCGCACTCGGCGCCGCCTTCCGCCTGATCCCGTTTGAGATCGCTCCGCTGGAGACGCTCGGGCTGCCGGCAGTCGTCGCTGATTTCGCCAACAAGCCGAGGGGGCTCGTGCTCGTCACCGGGCCGACCGGCTCGGGCAAATCGACGACGCTCGCGAGCTTGATCGATGTGATCAACGCCAGCCGCGAAGAGCACATCATGACGATCGAGGACCCGATCGAGTTCCTGCACAACCACAAGAAGTGCATGGTCAACCAGCGCGAACTCGGCGCCGACGCAACGAGTTTCGCCGAGGCGCTCAAAGCGGCCCTCCGTCAGGATCCCGACGTCATCCTCGTCGGCGAGATGCGCGACCTCGAGACGATCGGAACCGCGATCACGGCGGCGGAGACCGGCCACCTCGTGTTCGCGACGCTGCACACCCAGGACACCCCACAGACGATCGACCGCATCATCGACGTGTTCCCCTCCGCCCAGCAGGGGCAGATCCGGGCCCAGCTCTCGGTCGCGCTCCAGGGGATCATGACCCAGACGTTGCTGCCGACCGCCGACGGCTCCGGCCGCTGCTGCGCCGTCGAGGTGCTCGTGCCGACGCCCGCCGTGCGCAACCTCATCCGTGAGGCGAAGAGCCACCAGATCTACTCGGTGCTCCAGACCGGCGGTCAGCACGGCATGCAGACGATGGACGCCTCGCTCGCCCAACTCGTGCGTGCGGGCAAGATCACCCGTCAGCTCGCCGAGTCACGAGCCCACTCGGTCGAGGAATTCAAGCGCCTGATCTCCGGCGGCATGCCCGCGCCGGCCGGTGGACTCAACGGCAGCGGGATGAGGGTCGCGTAGGAGCTGCGTCATGGCCACCTTCGTCTTCAAAGCCATGGATCTCGCCGGCGTGCCCGCCGGGGGAGAGGTCGAGGCCAACTCCAAGCAGGACGTCGCCGATCAGCTCAAAGAGCGCGGCCTGATCGTCATCGACATTGCGTCGAAGTACCGCTCCAAGGAGCTGAACGTCGACATCATGGCGCGGGTCTCAGCGTCCGACCTCGCGATCGCCACCCGCCAGCTCTCGACGATGGTCACCTCCGGGATGACGATCCTGCGCACGCTGTACGTCCTTGAGAACCAGACCAAGTCAAAGCTGCTGCGGGACACGTTCACCGCGGTCCGTCATGACGTCGAGGCCGGCCTGTTGTTCTCCGACGCGCTCGAGCGCCATCCCAAGGTGTTCTCGACGCTGTACGTCGCGATGGTACGCGCCGGGGAAACGGGCGGGGTGCTCGAGCAGGCATTGCTCCGGACCGCCGACCAGCTCGAGAAGGACGCGTCACTGAGGCGCCAGATTCGCTCGGCGATGATCTACCCGATCCTCGTCATCACCTTCGCGCTCACCGTGATGCTCGCCCTCGTCGCCTTCCTCATCCCCGTGTTCGAGAAGGTGTTCAAGGAGTTCCACGGCAACCTGCCGGGGCTGACCAAGGTCATGGTCGGCTTCTCCGACCTGCTCACCCACCGCTGGTACGTGCTCATCTTCTTCGTCGTCGGCACCGTCGGCGGCTTTCTCTATTTCAAGAACTCGAAGTGGGGGCGCCCACACTGGGACGCGTTCAAGCTGCGCATCCCGATGAAGATCGGCGACGTCGTCCAGAAGGTCTGCATCGCCCGCTGGTCCCGCACGTTCTCGGCCCTCACCTCTGCCGGTGTGCCGATCATCCAGGCGCTTGAGATCACGGGCAAGACGGCCGGCAACGCCGTGATCGAGCGCGCCATGGACGACGTGATCACCTCCGTCAAGTCCGGCGGCTCGATCGCCGAGCCGCTCCGCAAGTCCAGCGCCTTCCCGGTGATGGTCCCGCACATGATCGGCGTCGGCGAAGAGACAGGCGCGCTTGACTCGATGCTCGCCAAGATCGCCGACTTCTACGAGGACGAGGTCGAGACGGCCGTCAAGTCCCTCACCTCGATCATGGAGCCGGCGATGATCATTCTCGTCGGCGGCATCGTCGGCGTGATCGTCGTCTCGATGTACCTACCGCTGTTCAACGTCTACAACTCGATCCGCTAGGCGCGAGACGCCCAGGGGCCACACGCGCCGGCCGTGCACGTCGCCTCACGGTTGCCGGCGAGAGCAGGACAGCGGCTTCGTCGTAGCCGTCGCCTCCAGCCTGTCGAGGCTCGGCCTCGAGCGCGCTTAGACCCGCTGGGCGATCTGGATGAGGTTGCCGCAGGTGTCGTCGAACACGGCCGTGCTCACCGGACCCATCGCGACCGGTTCCTGCGTAAATCTCACGCCGAGTGCTCGCAGCCGGTCGAACTCGGCGGCGATGTCGCTGACGGCAAATGACGTGTACGGGATGCCGTCGCTGACGAGCGCCGCTTTGAACGGCTTGACTGCTGGATGGGAATCCGGCTCGAGCACGAGCTCCGTTCCGTCGGGCTCGTCGGGTGAGACGACCGTCAGCCAGCGATGCTCACCGAGCGGGATCTCCGTCTTCTTTTCGAAGCCGAGCACTCCGGTGTAGAAGCGCAGCGCCTTGTCCTGGTCGTCGACGGGGATGCTGGACAGGTGGATTCTCATTTGGCCTCCTGCGAGCCGGGCGTGAGCCATCGGTCCGCGATGTGCTCAAGGGGTTGGGTGTTGAGGTAGTGAAACTTGAAGCGGCCCTCGCGGGTGGCCTGGATCAGGCCCGCGGCTTCCAGCACCTCGAGGTGTTGCGAGATCGCCTGGCGCGAGGAGCCGAGGTGATGCTTGGTCGCCAGCCGCGAGCAGATCTCAAACAACGTCTGTCCGTCGCGCTCGGTCAATTCGTCGAGGATCCGCCTGCGGGTCGGATCGGCCAACGCCTTGAAGACGTCGCCCATGCGGCAAATGATAGGCAAGTAACTACTTGCATGTCAACCATCCTTGCCGTGTGCGTGGCCATCGTCATTCGACTTAGGTCGGGGAGCGTCGCCTCGCTGCCGGAATGATCGGGTCGGCCGATCTTCGGCGATTCGCAGGCGGATGTGCCTGTCAGATGCCGAAGTTCCGCCAGGACACGATTTTCACGCCATCGGACGGGCGTATCCCACCGCCGCTCGCCGGCGGTGGACCGCGAGAGTCCGGTGCCGGGTTGATCGGTCACCGGCAGCGCTGGGTGTTGCCCGATGCGTGAGCGACGGATGTCGGGCGAACGATGGAGATTCACCGCCGAGGGGTGGCGGTACAACGCCAGAGTTCGAGCATCACCGCAGGTTGGAGCTGAACTTCGGCATTGCGGTTCCCGGAGAACGGAAGGGGTTGCGTCCACGCCTGTCCGACGGGCAGGAAGGTCACGCACCGCTCATGAACGTCGACCGCATCGAATGCGGCGAACGGTCTGCGTGCAACGAGGGCGGTCAAGTGCGACAGGCTGCGCACAAAGACCGGCTCACGGCGGTGGATGACCTCGGCGATGGTCATTTCGACCCTGCTGAGGACGTCAGCCAGGTCCGCCTCTTTGGCGTCGAACGACACGTTGCCCGTAGCGAGGAACGACCGGTGGCGACGCGCTCCGCGTCGGCGAGCCGACTCGACATGGATGACGACGCGCGCACGACCTGCGCAAACCCGCGATGAGTCTGCCGGACGCAGCCGGTCACAAGCGGTGCCGACTGAGATCGCTCGACTGGAGGAACCCAATTGCAGACCGAAAACGACAGTGACTTTCCGAAGCTGTCGGCTCCCGCCCAGCGTGCGCTCAGCGCCGCGGGGATCCGGCGACTCGACGACCTCGCGCGCGTGACGAAGTCCGAGCTCGCCAACTGGCATGGGATCGGTCCGACAGCGGTGACAACGCTCGCCAGGGCACTCGACCAGCGGGGGCTTTCGTTCAAGCCGTAACAGTGACACGGGGTCGCGCCCGGCGTTACCTATCAGGTCGCGCTGACCGACAACTGCTGATCCGGGGCACGTGTCCGGACCAGCGGCATGCTGGGGCTGCCGCCGCGCTCAAGCGACCGCATGAGACGAACCAGCCGGTCCGGTGGTCGGGGCTACTCCACCGGACGCGCAGGTCAAGCCGCTTCGGCGAAGACGACGAGGTAGCCATCCGGATCACGCAGCCACAACTCTCGGTGGCCGGCGTTCGGATTGACGTGTACGTCGGTCACCACCTCGGCCCCGGCGTCGCGGCTACGCCGGACGACCGCGTCAAAGTCGTCGGCCTCGAACCAGACCGCGACCCCGTTGCCAACCGGTACGTCAGGAATGGCAATAACGCCGTGGTGGTGCGCGGCCTCGCGAGCGTGGAGCTGGAGAACCATTGAGCCGTCCACGAGCACTCGCTCATACTCGTCGCCGCCGTGGCCACTGGCAGCGTTCAGCACCTGCTGATACCAACGGCTGGCACGCTGAACGTCGGCTACGACGAGCAGGGGCTGCGGGCGAACCGGCATCAAAGGAGCGTAGACACTCGCAGTCGGGGCGGCTTGCTTGCCCACCAGCCACGCGTCGCGGAGCCCAGCCTTGGCTTCGTGTACGTTCTGGATCGTGCGCGATCCGTGGGGATTCAACGAGCGCCTGTTCGCGTTCTACTACCCGCGCGTACTGGCCCTCGCAGAGAACGCAGGACAGCGGGACACGCGGGCGGCGCTGATCTCGCAGGCCGAGGGCCGCACGCTTGAACTCGGGGCCGGCGGCGGCATCAACTTGGTGCACTACACCGCGAAGGTCACCGAGCTCGTGATCACCGAACCCAGTCCGCACATGCTCAAGCATCTCGCGTCCGAGCTGACCAAGGAGCGGCTGAGGTGCGGGTCGGTGAACCTCCTCTGCGCAGGCGCCGAGTCGCTTCCGTTCGAGGACGCGAGCTTCGACACGATCGTGGCCACCTACGTCTTGTGCACGACTCCAGATCCCGCGCTCGCGCTCAGGGAGATTCATCGTCTGCTGAGACCGGGCGGGCGCTACCTCTTTTTCGAACACGTCCACGCCGGTGAGGGGACACCCCTCGGACGCTTTCAGGATCTCGTGGAACTCCCACACCGTTACCTCGCTGCAGGTTGCCACCCGAACCGGCGCACCGAGCAGCTGCTCGAGCGCTCAGAGCTCGAGTTGCTCCGGCTCGAGCGTGGCCGCCAGCCGCGCGCGTTGCCGACGGTACGCCCGAGGATCGTCGGGACAGCCGCACGCTCCTTGGCCTGACCGCGGCTCCGGGCAGGCTCCCACACCCGCTCAGCTTGTGCCGGAGGCCTCATGGGGCGGCGTGGTGTAGCCCTCGCGCACGCGCGGGTCGAGTGAGTCGAGCAGCTCCTGCATGGTCAGGCAGAGCCCTTCGAAGTGGTCTGGGCCGATGAGCGTCGCCCAGTCGGCTTCGATCTGCTGGATGATCGCCCGGCCCGATCTGACTGCCCGCCAGCCTGGTTCGGTGAGGCAGACAAGCTTCGCACGGCCGTCGTCAGGATCGGGCCGGCGTTCGACGTAGCCGAGGGCGTGCAAGTCGTCGACGAGCTCGGCCATTGCCGAGAGCGATATTCCGGCCCCCGCTGCGAGCTCGGTCAGCCTCGAACCGCCGGCCTTGATGACCCCGAAGACCTGCAAGTGGGCGGGTCGGACGCCCTCGACGCCGGAGATTCCTCCGCCGCGCTCTGCGAGTTCGGCCCGGAACAGGCGCATGAGGTTGACCAACAGCTGCCCGATTCGGAGGCGCTCCGTGACCTGCCTTGACTCATTCATCGGGCGAATGCTAAGGTACCCGAAGCTTCGGTTACCGTAGTAATAGCGAGGAAGGGGCGAAGATGCCGCACGAGGGCCAGGAGATCGAGAATCCGCGCACCGGTCAGCGCATGCGCTTCACGAGCATGTGCGACCACGAACTGGTGATCGACACGTGTATTCCCCCGGCCGATGAACGTGAGCCACTTCACGTCCACCCCCACCAGCAGAGCGGTTGCCAGGTCGTGTCAGGACGGCTTGTCTTCGAGGTCGACGGTCGCCGACACGAACTCGCACCCGGCGATGAAGTTGCCATCCCGGCCGGGACCCCGCACCGATTCTGGAACGAGAGCGACGATGACGCTCACGCCCACCAGTTCTTTCGCCCCGCGCTCAACACCGCCAGCTTCTTCGAGACCCTGTTCACGCTCGCCCAGAACGATCAGCTCCGCGCCAGCGGAATGCCAAAGCTAGTCCCGCTGACGAGGCTCGTCCAGCGATTCGGAGACGAGATCCGACCTGTGAGCCCGCCCTGGCCGCTACTACGCGCCGTCGCGCTGCTGCTCATGCCGCTCACCCGAGGGCACAGCTAGTCGAGCGGGTCCTGCGGCACGGCGGCTGGCGAGACGAGTCCGTGTTTCGGTGCGTGTGGGTGGCGGCGGACCGAGCGGTGCGGCTCGATCGGAAGGCCGTCTTGCGGCCCCGCGCTTGGTAGCCGCTCGGTTCCGGGATTGGTCCTCGCGAGACGCCGCCTCATACGCGCACGCGGCGAGGAACAGGAGGACGGCTCCCATGATGAGCATGAGAACCGTCATGGTCGTGCCGAGTGGGACGCCGAACACGCTGGCCACGACGGCGAGTGCGCACGCGGAACCGAACGCCGCGCAGTAGGCGAAGACGCCCGCTGACGGGGAGTCGGCCTCGAGGACGGTAATGAGACGACGGAACGCGAGTTGCATCGGTACGGGTGTATACGCGGCCGACGAGGGTGTTCCTGCCGCGGCTACGGCGAACCACCGCGCCACGAGCCGAACTCAGGAGCCACGCCTGGCGTTCGGCTCCGGGGGGTGGCTCGGGTCCACCCCTAGGGTGGCTGGCGGGGAGCGCGGTCCGGGCGGAGGATGAATCCCGTAACCCGGACCGATTCACGAGGAGACCGCCATGTTCATCCAGGATCTTGATTCAACCGCCAGCTATCGCACCCTCGCCCGTGGCATGGGCGGCGGCTTCGCCCGGGCCTACCGCGCCTCACAGCGCGACCGCGCCGGCGCATGCGGGACCGGACGTGGCGAGCTCGGCGGCGTGCGGCCCTTCGGAAGCCCGAGCGGGCTCGACACCCCGCGGGCCGATCAGCGGCGTTTCCGCACATCCGTCTGACCGCCTTCGCCAGCCGGAGCCGGAGCAGCCGGGTTCACCGGGTGGGGCCAGGCGCTTCCTCGCCCAGGCGGTTGTCCTTCATGGTCGCCGCCGCCCGGAGCGCCTCAATCAACGCCTGCGCTCCCGATGAGCGACCAGGCAAGGTTGCCGCGAGGACCTCGCGGTGGAGCGGACGCGGATCTTCGACGCGAATGGCGCACACGCCGGGCGGGAGGAAGTCGGCAATGAGCGAGGGGATCACGGCGATCCCCAGGCCGGCAGCGACGAGTCCCAGTCTCGCCGGCCAGGCGCGCAGCGCGTAGGCGATCGTGGCCTCGTGATCGAGCGTGGGCCACGGTCCGAACTCCGGGCCGCCCTCGCCTGACTCGCCGACGATCCAGGGCTCGTCGCGCAACTCCGCGACGTTCACCCAGCCGCGTCGCGCGAGCCGATGGGTCTCCGCGACGGCGACGCGCGGTGTCCCGTCGACGAGGTGATCGACCTCGAGATCGGCGAGGTCGTAGTCGAGACCGCCCCCGGTGGCGATGACGGCGACCGCGATCCGGCCGGCCCGGAGCCGACGCAGCTGCGCGACGGTTCCGCCCTCACGCAACTCCACGGTGATCGCCGGGTGGTTCTCGCGGACCCGCGCGATCGCGCGCGGGACCAACGACGCGAGCGCCGTCGGGAAGGCGCCGAGCACGAGTCGTCCCGCGATCGCGTCGTCGAGGCTTCGCAGTTCCAGCGTCGCGGCCTCGACGCGACCGAGAATTGCATCGACGTGGCGCAGCAGCACGATGCCGCGCGCCGTCGGTCGCACCCCGCGGGGCAGGCGGTCAAACAGCTCGGCGCCGACCGCGTCCTCCATCAGGCTCACCTGGCGCGAGACCGCCGACTGGGTGTAGCCGAGCGTGTGCGCGGCCGCCGTGAACGATCCGTGCGCCGCCACCGTGCTCACGACGCGCATCCCGGTCACCGTCAGTTCGGACACCGTCAGGAGCCTACCGCGAGCCATGCGTAATTGCGATGTCATCGGTCAGAGATACTCGTGGATGTGATGGCTCCGGGTGGGTAGGTTGAACCCATGACACAGATACGAACATGGCTCATCACCGGCGCGGCCTCGGGACTCGGCCGCGAATGGACCGAGGCTGCGCTTGAGCGCGGTGACAACGTCGCCGCCGCCGTCCGCGGCGACACCGGCCGGCTTGCTCCGCTCGTCGAGCGCTACGGCGAGCGCATCCTCCCAATCACGCTCGACGTGACCGATCGACGTCGCGCGTTCGCGGTCGTCACGCAGACCGCCGAGCGTTTCGGCGCTTTGGACATCGTCGTCAACAACGCCGGCTACGGACACTTCGGCATGGTCGAGGAACTGAGCGAAGCCGACGTCCGCGATCAGCTGGAGACGAACTTCTTCGGCGCACTCTGGGTCACCCAGGCTGCCCTGCCGATCATGCGCCGACAGAGGTCCGGGCACATCCTCCAGAACACGAGCGAGGGCGGGGTCATCGCGTACCCCGGACTCGGCGCCTACCACGCCTCCAAATGGGCGCTCGAGGGTCTGACCCAGTCGCTCGCCCAGGAGGTCGCGAGCTTCGGCATCAAAGTCACGTTGATCGAACCGGGCCCGTACAGCACCGGCTGGTTGGACGCCGGTTCCCACAGCGTGCGCAATCCGGCTTATGACGCCGTGCGCGAGGCGGCCCCGGCAAGCTGGGACGTCGGGGATCCGCACGCCACCCGGAACGCGATGCTCACGGTCGTCGACGCTCCGGAGCCGCCGCTGCGGATCTTCCTCGGCCGGGCGCCGCTCGCGACCGCGACGGCCGACTACGAATCGCGTCTGGCGACGTGGAACGCTTGGCAGCCGGTCTCGGTCGCGGCGTTCGGCTG
Organism: uncultured Solirubrobacterales bacterium; assembly: GCA_963850335.1. Taxonomy (GTDB): domain Bacteria; phylum Actinomycetota; class Thermoleophilia; order Solirubrobacterales; family Solirubrobacteraceae; genus Palsa-465. Next base: position 158,038 of record CAWKKY010000019.1, read on the forward strand.
AACGCATCGACCTCGGCCGCCCGCCAGGTTGGTTATGGGACTTTGGGTGAATAGTTCCACCAAACGCCCAAACCCAATTTCGCGGGCGCCCCGCCGGGCGGCCTAACCGCAGTGGGCGCCCCGCCGGTTGGCCCAACCCCAGCGGTCGACCGACCGCTAGTGCACGGATCAGCCGCGGCCGGGCGGGAAGCCGACCTGCTTGCGCCCGTCGTCCCAGAGGATCGTGGGGACGATCCCGCGGTTGTTCGTGTGGCTCATCAGCTCGGCCTTCCAGGCCGCGCTCGTCGTGGCGTCACGTTCCTCGACGGTCTCGTGTTCCGAGGCGAGATGGTCCCGCGCCGCCTGGCAGTAGGGGCATCCGGGTTTGACGTACATGGTGACGCTCATAACGCTGGACTCCCAGCATAATCGAGCCTCGCCGAAACCCACTCGCGGCTTCGGCGGCGCCGCCGGCCCGAGGGCCGCGCGCCTCAGCGCTGCGCCTTGAGCTTCCGCCAACCCCCGGCGCGGTTGTTGTCGGCGATCTGCCGCAGCATCGTGGTCAGCGCGGGCACCGGAACCGGATCGCCTTCGTAGAACGCGATCATCCGCGCCGTTTTGTTGTCGTGACCTGAGGTGATGATCCCGTCGGGATCGGGCACGATCGCGCCGTCGTAGAGGAACAGGTTGACATGGTCCTTCGCGGCAAGCAGCGCACAGACGTTCCCCTCGAGCACGAAGTACGGCAGCACCTTGCGCTTGACCGTCTCACTGATCTCCGGGTCGGCGGCGTGGATGAGCTCGCGCAGCTGCTCACACAGCCGATGCTGCCACTCGGGCAGCCCGGCGACGTACCGATCGACCCGCGGATCCCGCCCAGCGACCCCGTCGGCCGGAGCGCCCCCGCCGCCCCCGCCGCCCCCAGCGCCGCTCATGTCAGCTCGCTCAGGACCTTCGCAATGCGCCGATCACGGGTCTCGGGCGTCTTGGCGCCCTCAACGGCGAGCACGTGGCGCTTGCGATTGCTGAACGAGAGAGCCGCGAACGCCTTCTCAGCGGCCGGCTCGGCGCTCAGCGCCGCCGCAAGCTCGGCGGGGATCGTCAGCTCCCGAGGCGCGTCGTCAAGCTCGATCGTGACCTCGAGTTCATCTCCGGCGGAGACGTCGCCGCGCTCGCGGACCTCGGCGCTGACCGGAAACTTGAACTCGCCGCGCATCCGAGCGACGGTCGTCTGGTAGCTGTAGCCGCGCAGCGTCACACGCACGCGGGGTCGGTTGCCGCCGCCGAGCGCGGCGACGATGTCGTCCGGAACCTGGACACCGGTGGCGGTCTTGCCGTCAAGTTGAAGCGCGGCCCTGAACTGCACGAAGGCCTCCTTCTCGGTCGTGATCACGTTGTCCTTCGAACCCAAAGGACTGGAAACGCAAGACTGAATCATCGCCATGCGACGTTAGAAACCAACGTTGACGGGTGCCGGGCGAGCCCATTCTCGCCGAACCGGGCCCGCTCATCCGTTTCCTGGCATAGGCTGCGCAAGCACCGATCGGTATCGTCGGGAGGGGCTCTTGTCAGGTTGGACCGGAAGAATGTCTTTGCCGTTCATTGACCGCCTTATCCGGGCGAGGTCATAGGTGGCACACATGGCCGAATCGAGCCGTGGAATCGGAGCCGAGCCGCCGGACGCGTTCCGGCTCGCGTTTGACGAAGCGCCGATCGGGGTCGCGCTCGTCGACGCCGACGGCCAGTGGCTGCGGGTCAACCGGTCGTTGTGCGAGCTCACCGGCTACACCGCCGAGGAGCTCCTGGGCGGACACTTCCAGGACATCACCCATCCCGACGACCTCGAGTCAGACCTCGCGTACGTCAAACAGACGCTCGTCGGCGCGCGGCGGGGCTACCGGATGGACAAGCGCTACATCCGCAAGGACGGCGACATCGTCTGGGCCAGCCTGTCCGTGTCGCTCGTACGCGACGCCGAGGGAGCCCCGCTCGTCTTCGTCTCCCAGATCGAGGACATCACCGAGCGCCGGCGGTTGATCGCCCAGCTCGAGCAGCGCGGCCGGCTGATGGACCGTGCGCACGACGCGATCATCGTCCGCGACGCCGAGCGCAGCACGGTGGCTTACTGGAACGAGGAGGCCGAGCAGGTCTATGGCTACCCGGCCTCCGTCGCGCTCGGGCAGGTGAGCCACGAACTCCTGCGCACCGAGTTCCCGGAGACCCGGGCGGCGGTCGACGCCGCGCTCCGCGAGCAGGGGCGGTGGGAGGGCGAGCTGTGGCACACCTGCCGTGATGGTCGGCGGATTCTCGTCTCCTCACGCCAGGCGCTCGAGCAAGGGCCGGGCGGCGAGGCGCGGGCGATCATCGAGCTCAACTCCGACATCACCGAATCGCGGCGGGTCCAGCTGGCGCTCGCCGAGGCCGAGGAGCGACATCGGCTCGTCGTCGAGACGCTCGCCGAGGGCGTCGTGGTGTTCGATGAGCAGGGTCGCAACGTGCAGACGAATCCGGCGGCGGCGCGGATGATCGGGATGCCGGCTGAGGAGGCCGCCGGGGCGGCCGCGGCCGATGCGCGGTGGCGGATGGTCCGTGAGGACGGCACGGAGTTCGCGGCCGAGCAGCGACCGGCGGAGGTCACCCGGTTGACTGGAGAGCCGCAGAGCGACGTGGTCATGGGCATGCGATCGCCGGACGGGAAGCTGCGCTGGCTGTCGGTCAACACGCGCACCATCGGACGGGCGGAGGGTCCGCCGTTTCAGGTCCTCGCGTCGTTCGATGACATCACGAGCCTCATGCGTGCCGAGCACGAGTCGCGCCAGCGACTGCGCGAACTCGAGCGCGCGGCCGGCCAGGACGTCACCGTCCTCGAGGCGCTCGTCGCGCAGAGCGAGGTCGGTCTGGCGTTCTTCGACCGTGAGCTTCGGTACCTGCACGTCAACGACGCGCTGGCGGCGATCAACGGGCTGCCCGTCGAAGCGCACATCGGGCACACGATGCTCGAGCTGTTCGGGGAGCAGGCGGCGGGCACGGCGCAGCTGATCGCCTCGGTCCGGGACGGTGGTACGCCGCTCAGCGACCACGAGCAGACCGGACCGCCGCCATGGGACGGCGCCACCTACCGCGTCAGCTATTGGCCGGTCCGCGACCGGGGCGGGGAGCTGCTCGGGGTGAGTGCGATGGTCGTCGACATCACCGCGGAGAAGCAGGCCGACCGGGACCGGGAGCAGCTGCTGGAGCGCGAGCGGCGAGCTGCCGACCGAGTGGCCCGCCTGCAACGCGTCACCGCGGCGCTGACCGGGGCGCTCAGCGTCACCGATGTCGCGGAAGTGCTGGTCCGCGAGGCGACCGCCGCGGTCGACATCCCGCGCGGGTGCGTCGCGTTCCTATCGGCCGACGGCGGTGTGCTGGAATGGCGCGCCAGCATCGGCTACGACGACTCCGCGCGGGAGCAATTCGGGCGTGTCGCCGTCGATGCCCTCTCGCCCGGGCCCGACGCGATGCGTGACGGTCGGCCCCGCTACTTCTCGACCGCCGAGGAGCAGGCCCGCCTCTATCCTGACCACGCGGAGGCCTATCAGGAGGCGGGCAACGAGGCGGGCGCCGTGCTCCCGATCCTCTCGAACCGCGGTCCGCTGGGGACGATCGGGCTCTCGAGCCCAGAAGCCCACCCGTTCGAAGCCGACGACCGGGCCCTGTTGGAGACGATCGCCCGGCTCTGCGCGCAGGCGTTGGAGCGCGCCGGGCTCTACGAGCGTGAGCACACGACCGCCCAGACACTCACCCGCAGCCTGCTGCCCGCTCATCTCCCCACGATTCCCGGCGTCGCGCTCGGCCATCGCTACGCGCCGACGCCGCTGCTCCACTCCGAGGTCGGGGGCGACTTCTACGACGTCATTCCGCTCGACGATGACCAGTGGCTGCTGATCGTCGGCGACGTCGCCGGGAAGGGCCCGGACGCGGCCGCGCTCACCGGGCTCGCCCGCTACACGCTGCGCGCCGAGGCGCGGCACGACAGCCGGCCCGACCAGCTGCTCGCGGTCCTCAACGAGGCGATCCTCTCTCAGCGCTCCGACGGCCGCTTCTGCACGGTCGCGTGTGCTCGTCTGGACCTGCGCAATCCGTGTGCCGCCCGGCTCGAGCTGAGCATCGCCGGCCACCCGCCGCCGCTGCTGCTCGGGGCCGACGGCCGGGCCGAGGTGATCAACTCCACGGGTCAGCTCCTCGGCGTGTTCGACGGCGCGGCCTACACCTCGGAGCACGTCACGTTCACGCCACAGAGCACCCTGGTCCTGTACACGGACGGTCTCTTGGAGGCGAGCGCTCCGGAGCGCGAGCTCACGCCGGAGGACCTCGCCGCCAACCTCGCCGGCGGACCGTCCGGCGATCCGCAGGAGCTCGTCGATCGGCTCTACTCTCGAGCCGTCTCCGGACGCGAACAGGCGCCGCGGGACGACATCGCGATTCTCGCCGTGCGGCTGCTGAGCGCTCCGTAGCAGCGGGATCTGGACGCGTCCGGCCGACAGATTCGCCAACATGAGGGCGCTTGGGACTCGCGCACTGAGGGCTCTACCTATTCGTCTCCAACCGCCACGACAGCACGCTGCCATCACTCCCGGTCGCGTGCTGCTCATCACGCTGCTGTTCGGCGCTCTCCTCGGGCCCGCCGCCCGAGCGGCGTCGACACCCCGAGCGGCGTCGACACCCCGAGCGGCGTCCGCCACGCCGGCGCCAAACGCCACCGTCTCGGTCGGCTCGACGTTGCGCTCGATCCCGACCTCGTTCCTCGGGCTCTCGATCGAGTTCGACGAGCTCGCTCGCTACGAGCGCCTGCCTGCCTTCGCGACGTTCCTCGGTCAGCTCGAGACACCGGGCACGGGTCCGCTCTCGCTGCGAATCGGCGGCGAGAGCGCGGACAACACCTACCTGTCGGCGTCACAGAAGCTGCCGGGGTGGTCGTACCTCCTGACCCCGACGTGGTACGCGCAGCTCTCCAACCTGATCACCAGGGTCCACCTCCGGGTGATCGTCGACCTCAACCTCGCGGTCCGCTCGACCGTGCAGGCGGCGCAGATGGCCCGCGACACCGTCGGCGCGCTCCCGGCCGGGTCGGTCCAGGCATTTGAGGTCGGGAACGAGCCGGACCTGTTCCGGTTCGGGGTCGTCGGGATCCGCAAGGTCCGCTACCAGAACCCGGGAGTGTTTGGCTGGGCGTTCAAGTACACGCCACAGTCGTACGTGTCTCAGTTCAATGCCTACGCGGCCGCGGTTCGCTCGAGCGAACCCAGCATCAGGCTTGCCGGCCCGGCTTCGGCCGATCCGAGCACGACGTGGTGGAACGGGCTGCCGACCGGCCGCGGCAAGCTCGCGCTCGTGAGCGTGCACCGCTATCCGTTCGCCGCCTGCGGCCCGCCGAACACACCGCAATACCCGACGTCCGCCGGCTTCCTCAGCGCCGCCGCCTCAACCGGCTTGGCCCAGAGCGTCGGCGCCTCGCTGGCGCTCGCCCATCGCCGCCACCTGCCGCTGCGGATCACCGAGCTCGGCTCGGCGTCGTGCACCGGTCACGCCGGCGCGACGGACACGTTTGCCACCGCGCTGTGGGCGCCGGATGCGCTCTTCAGCCTGCTCGCGGCCGGCGTCGACGGCGTCAATGTCCACAGCCGGTGGAAGACGCCGAACACGCCGCTCGACGGCGTGCCGTCCCTTCAGGCGCGTCCGCTGTTCTACGGGCTCGTCACATTCGCACGGATGCTCGGGCCCGGTGCCCGCTTGCTGCAGACGACCGTGCACTCCTCGGCGGCGCTCGCCCTCTCGGCCTGGGTCGTCCAGGCTCAGGACGGATCAACGCGCGCGCTGCTCATCAACAAGTCGCGCAACCGGCTGACCGTCGGCGTCGGACTCCCGACCCATTCGGCGGCGATCTCCGAAGCGCTGCGGGCGCCGGGAGCGACCGCCACCTCGGGACTGACGCTCGGTGGGCAGACGCTCGGCTCAGACGGCCTGTGGCACGGCGCCGCGTCGGCCGTCTCGGTCCCGCGCGGCACCTCAGGTCTGTACGTGACGAAGGTGCCCGGCTACAGCGCGGTGATGCTCGCCGCCCGGTAGAAGCCGGGGCGACGAGCAGACCGCACAAACGAAACGGTGGTTACGCGGTGACGGTGATGTGCCCGCGCATGTAGCCGTCGTGAGTCATCGCCCACGGGTCACACGGGTAGGCGCAGAACCACTGGTAGGTGCCGGCCTTCGTCGGCGCCTTGAAGGTGAACTTCGTCACCGTTGGCCCTGTCTTTGAGGCGCCGAGGAGCTTCGCGTTGAGATTGAGATCCGGCGCCGTATACGAGTGCGGTGCGTCGTCGTAGTTGGCGACGGTCACGGTCACGGTCTGTCCGGCCTTGACGGTGAGGTTGCCGCCTTGGATGGCGTCGTGCCACTGGCCGTCGGGGCCCTTCTTACCGTGCTGGGTATCGGACTTGACGCTCATCTTCACGGCCAGCGGAGCGACCGCGGGAACCGAGCTCGCCGGGGCCGAGGACTGGATCGTGACCGTGCGCGGGCCGGTGGTCGGGTTCTTCGACGACAGGGCCACGACGGACACGATGATCGCCGCGATCGAGAGCAGGCCGGTGAGGCCGACGCCGACGGCGAGCCATTCATGCCACGCCTTTGAGCTGCCGGCCTCGCCCTCATCAGAGGACGGGGTACGGCCGTTGGTTTCCGGGGGTTGAGCGGTTTCAGTTGCCATGCAGACGCCTCCTGAGGGCGAGTTGGTCCACGAACAATTTGAAGCGTCAACTGCCTCGGCATTTCGCGCATCCGTAGCCAGCGGACGAGTCTCGTGCCCTTCCACGGACTGGACACACGGGTTTTCCCGGATCCACGCAGCTCATGGAACGGGCCGCTCTGGCCGAAACGACCGATGTGCCATCGACGCACGCAGGCCGGATGCACGCTGCCCGCCTCATCCTGGGCGGCGTCGTCGTCGTGCTTGCGGCGATCTGGGTCGCGTGGCTTGGTTTCCGCACCCAGGTGATGGGCGACTACGGCTTCTGGTTCGCGCCGTCGATGAACGCGCTGCTCGGTGGCCACGTCCACGCGTTCTTCGCCCTGCTTCCGACCGACGGTGCCGGTGGATCGGTGCTGCTGCGGGCCCCGTTCGCCTTTCTCGGTAAGGAACTCGTTGGCGGTCAGCACGCGATCTTCCGTTTCGGCGCGCTCGCGTGTGTGCTTGCGACCGTGGCCGTCGCGCTGCCGCTCGTGCGCACGATGCGGGAGGCGGGACGGCCGCCGCTCGCGCGCGCCGTAGTCGTGGCGCTGTTCCTGCTGACGCCGGCGGTGCTCGACGCGATCTTCTTCGGTCACCCTGAGGAGTCGCTCGGGGCCGCGCTGTGCGTCGGCTCCGTGCTGCTCGCCGCGAGTGGCCACCACGAGCTCGCGGGTGTGGTGCTCGGGCTGGCGATCATCAACAAGCCGTGGGGTGTGCTCGCCGTCCTCCCGGCGCTCCTCGCCGCCCCGGGCGGCCGCATCCGTCTCCTTGCGATCGCCGGCCTGATCGCGGGCGGCTGGACGGCGGCGACCCTCGTCGGGAGTCCGAGCAATTTCCGCCATAGCCTGCTCACATCGAGCAGCGCCGTCGTCGCGCATCCGCAGGATCTGTGGTGGCCGCTCGCCCGTCTTCACCTCGCCCCCGGAACGACGCCCTGGTATTCGCCGCCTGCGTTCGTCGGTGCGCACGCCCGGACCCTGGTGGTGCTCGCCGCGGTGCCGCTCGCGGTGCCGATCGCCCGGCGACGGGAGCGAACGGTTGACGACGCGCTCGCCCTGCTCGCGCTCCTGTTCCTGCTGCGCTGTGTGCTCGATCCGAGCAATCACGTCTACTACCAGGTCCCGTTCGTGCTGGCGCTCACTGCCTGGGAGGCACGGGTGCGGGGCGCACCGCTGCTGTCGCTGGCCAGCCTCGGCGGCTTCTACCTGGTCTTTCACACGGTGTCCGGCACGGGGAGCCTGACGGCGCAGTTCCTCGCCTACATGGTGCTCGTGATCCCTCTCGTCGGCTACCTGGCAGCGGTCGTCCTCGGCGCACAGATGGGTATCGTGCACTCTCGTGATCGTCACCGACTCGGTCCAGACATATCTCGCAGCGTCGCGTCCTGAGCCCGATCCGCTGCTTGCGGAGATGGAGGCCCACGGCGAGCGCGACGGCGTGCCGATTGTCGTCCCGGAGACGGGCATCCTGCTCCAGATCCTCGCGCTCGCCCGAGGGGCGCGTCGGATCGTCGAGGTCGGCACGGCGATCGGCGTCTCGACGCTCTACCTCGCTCGCGCGCTGCCCGCCGACGGCATGATCGTGTCCTTCGAGATCGATCCCGAGCGGCATGCGGCTGCCCGCGGGTATCTCGAACGCGCGGGCCTCCTCGATCGAGCCGACCTCCGGCTCGAGGACGCCCGGGCCGGCCTCGACGGCCTTGAGGGGCCGTTCGACTTGGCGTTCATCGACGGCGTCAAGGCGCAATACGGCGATTACCTCGATGCGCTGCTGCCGCTGCTCGGACCTGGCGGCGTGCTCGCCGTCGACAACGTCCTTGCGTCCGGAACCGTCGCCGAGGGGCGGGGCAACGGCGCGTGGAGCGACGAGCAGGTTGCGGGACTGCGGGCGTTCAACGAGCGCCTGCTGACCGATGAGCGGCTGACCGGCACCGTGACGCCCGTCGGCGACGGCGTGCTGATCGCCGTTCGCCACGCGCAGGCAACCGCATGAGCACCGGCTCTGGCGACGGCGACCGGGCCACGTGCACGGCGTGCCGCGGCACCGGACGTCTCACCTCCGGCCTTGGCGGCAATCCGCACGAGGTCACGTGCCCGTGGTGTGGGGGAGACGGCGAGTTTCACGCTGGACGTGACGCGCAGGAGGCCGGCCCCGCCGAGGCGGCCGCACCGCCGCCCGACGACGACACGTAGATCGTCTGCACGCGCCGGCGACGCGCAGCGCCTCAATTTCAGGTGTGGCGGCCGATGACCAGGTCGAGGAGGTGGGTTCGTCCTGCCAACTGCCAGCCAACCGGTCGTATGGAGAACGATGCGTCGCGTGAGTACAGGACGGATGCAGGATGAGAGCGCCTTCACCCTGATCGAGCTGGTCGTCGTGATCATGATCGTCGGTCTGCTCGCTGCGATCGCGATCCCGACGTTCCTCAGCCAGACGGGGAAGGCCAACGACGCGACCGCCAAGGCGCAGGCCCGGACGGCGGAGACCGCTGCCGAGGCGCTCGCCGTCGACAACAACAGCTACGCGACCGTCAGCGTCAGCGCCGTTCAGGCGCTCGAGCCAACGCTTCGCGATACGACGAACGCGACGCTCGTCACCGCGAGTCCGGATCCGGGGAACAAGGGATTCAGCGTCACATCGCTGTCGTCGGACGGCACCACATTCACGATTCACCGCGCGTCGGATGGCACCGTGACACGGACATGCGTCCAAGCGTTGCCGTCCACGGGGAGCGGGTGCGCGGGCGGAAAGTGGTAGCGCCGGTTCATCCGTTCGTCCAACCGCGCTAAGTCACACGTCCTCGACAGTCGATATAGGGAATGCCAGAGGGAAGCACCGGGCATTGCCTCGCGGAATCTGGCGAAGTGTAAATACACCAAAAGATCCCGGGAGGATCCATGCTTCATAAGCTACGTCGTCGCGCGGAGGAAGAAAAGGGTTTTACCCTGATCGAGCTCCTCGTCGTGATCCTGATCATCGGCATCCTGGCCGCGATCGCGATCCCGTCTTTCCTCAATCAGAAGGGTAAGGCAAACGACGCCGCCGCCAAGTCCCAGGCCCGCACGGGCCAGACCGCAGCGGAGACGCTGGCGACTGATAACAACGGAAGCTACGCGACCGTGAGTCTGTCCGCCCTGAAGGCCACTGAGAGCACGCTTGGCGACACCTCGTCGGCAACGCTGTCCGTCGGCACCGTGGGCGCCAACACCTACCAGGTCATCTCGACGTCGAACGCTACGGGCGATGCCTTCACGATCACCCGTAACTCGGACGGCACCGTGTCTCGTACCTGCACCACCGGTACCGGCGCAGGTAGCCCGGGCGGCTGCGTCGCCAACAAGTGGTAATCGCTTGAATCCCGGGTTTACGGTGAATGGGGGTGCCCTCCGGGGCGCCCCCGTTTCCGTTTCGCCACGTCACTAGGCCAGCAGGATCTCCGCAGGGAGGATCCGTGTTTCACAAATTTCGTCGCGGCGCAGGCAGCCCGGGCGGCTGCGTCGCCAACAAGTGGTAACCGCTCCAATCCCGGGTCTACGGTGAACGGGGCGCCTACGGGCGCCCCGGTTCTTCCGTTTAAGCGCGGCACGTGGTCGCCCGATACTCCCTATTGAGCCCCGCGGACGATCGATGCCCAGCCACGGTCACCAGCACACACCGTCGAGGAGGACGGAACTTCTGTTCGGCGCCGCCGCGGCGGCGGTGACGGTGGTGGTCACCACGCTGCATGCGGTCGACCTCGGCGACTACCCGCGTGACGCGGGGCCGGCGATCACCGCGGGCGCGCACGGCAGCCTCTCCGGTTTCTTCGCCCACCAGGCTGCGATGGGTCCGCTGTCGCTGTATCTGCGCGTTCCGTTCGCCGCGATCGGCGTTGCGTTCGGGGATGGCGCGCACGGCCTGTACCGCTGGGGTTCGCTCGCCTGCCTGATTCCGTTGGCGCTCGTCGCGCTGTGGCTCGCGCGGTTCGCCACTCGCCAGGGCGCCGGACGCCTCGCCCAGGTGCTGATCCTCGGCATCGTCCTGCTGAACCCGCTCGTCGCTGACGCGCTCTACTGGGGACATCCAGAGGAGATCCTCACCGCGGCGCTCGCCACCGGCGCCGTGATCGCCGCGCTTGAGGACCGCTCACTCGCCGCCGGCCTACTGGCGGGTCTGGCGATCGCCAGCAAGCAATGGGCGTTGATCATGCTGCTCCCGATCCTGCTCATCCTGGGACGTGACCGCGTACGCGCCGGCGTGGCGGCGCTCGGCGTCGCCGCGCTCGCCAGCGTCCCGATGATCGTCGGGAACTTTGCGTCCTTCCGCCACGTCCTGCACTACATCTCGGCGCCGCAGCCGATCGTCACCGTGTTCACGTGGCTGTATCCGTTCTCGCCGATCGGCCGGGTTCACATCAGCGACATCAACGGCGGGCGACCACCGTTCATCGCGCACCAGATCCTGCCGATCGAGACCTCGCTCTCGCACCCGCTGATCATCCTTATCGGGCTGGGACTACCGCTGTTCGTGCTGTGGCGCGCGCGCGGCCGCCCCGAGCCACGCGAGCTGCTCGTCGCCTGCGCCCTTGCCCTGCTGCTGCGCTGCGCTCTCGACCCGGGGTCGGCGGCCTACTACCACCTGCCGCTGCTCCTCACCCTCATCACGCTTGACGCCTTGGAGGGACGGAGCATCCCCGTCACCGGCCTGAGCGGCACGGCACTGGCGTTCATCGTGCTCGACCGCCTCCCGCAGTACGTCGCCCCGGAGGTGACGAACGTGGCCTACATCGTCACCAGCATCGGCGTGGCGTGCCTGCTCGCACGGGAACTCCGCGCTGCTCGGCCCGCGCTCATGCCCGGCCGCACGCGGCCGATAACTGCAACGTGACTCCTCGCACGCACCGTCTTCTGCTGCTCGCCGCCGGTCTGGCGTTCGGCGTGGCTGCTGCGCTCATCGTGTTCTCGACGGCCGGAAGCGGCGACTACGTCCTCGGCGCGCCGGTGGCCGGCGACAACGCGGCGCCGTTTCTGAACGCGGTCGCCCACGGCCACCTCGCGGCCGCCGTCGCCCACCAGCCGCTGATGGGTCTCGTGTCGCTCATCCTGCGTGAGCCGGTCGTCCTCGTCGCCTCGCTCTCGGGGGCGACCGGGTTGCTCGCCTATCGCCTCGGAGCGCTCGTCTGTCTGCTTCCGCTCGCGTTGCTCTGCGCCACGCTCGTGACGGTTCCCGCGGCGTACCGGGGCCACCGGGCGGCGCTGATCGTCGCCGCGGTGCTCATGATCGCCGGTCCCGCCACGATCGACGCGGTCACGGTTGGACACCCGGAGGAGGTGCTCGCGATCACGCTCGCGACCGCGGCGGTGCTCGCCGCGCTCGCCGACCGGCCCCTGGCCGCCGCCGTCCTCCTCGGACTCGCCATCGGCACAAAGCCCTGGGCGTTGCTCGCGGCCGCTCCGGTCGCGATCGCCGTCTCCGAGCGGCGCCTGCGCACGCTCGTCACCGCGGGCCTCGTCGCCGTACCGTTCCTCGTGATCCTGCCACTCGCGAATCCCGGGGGATTTGCCGATGCTGGTTCTGGAGTGGGATCGTCGCATCTCGTCAACCCCTTGAGTCTCTGGTGGCCGCTCGGCCGTGCCCTGGGTGGCGCACCCGGCGCGGTCCTCACCGATCATCGCCTCCCGCTCGGGCTCGACCGCTCGGTCGCCGCGATGCTCGCGCTCGTCCTCGCACTCGCCGTCGTCGCGCTCCTCGCCGTCCGCGCTCGGCGCCGCGGGCGCCAGCTTGACCCGCTGGCGCTCCTTGCCCTGTTCGGTCTCATCCGCTGTGCTGTCGACCCGCTCCCGCTCGAGTACAACCTCGTCGCGACGCTCGTCCCGCTCGCCGCCTGGGAGGTGGTCGAACGCGGCCGCGTACCGCTCGTGACGGCCGCGGTGGCGCTGGCGGGGACGCTGCTCTTCGGAGCCCGGCTCCACGCCTCGCCGGCCACGATCAGCGCCCTGACGATCACCTTCGTGCTGGCGCTCGGCGCCTATCTCGCGCGTGAAGCCTGTCACCGGCGGATCCGGCTGCTCCCGACCGGTGCCGTCGAGAACACCCGACCGCTGCCGCCCCTCACGTCAGGAGTACCGGCATGATGGTGATCCTCCTCGCGATGGTGGGAGGCCTCACCATCGGCTCGTTCCTCAACGTCGTCGTCTATCGCCTCCCGCGGGGCGAGTCGCTCTCTGTGCCCGGATCGCACTGTCCGAGATGCGGCAACCCGGTGCGCGCCTACGACAACGTGCCCGTGCTCAGCTGGGTGATGCTCCGCGGGCGTTGTCGCCAGTGCCACGAGCCGATCAGCGCTCGGTATCCGATGGTCGAGCTGACGAGCGCGGCGCTCGCCGTCGCCGTCGTGCTCGTCAAGCACACGTGGGCCGAGCGCGTTCTCGGCCTCGTGCTCGTGGCGATCCTCATCCCGGTCGCCCTGATCGACTTCGACGAACGGATCATCCCGAACAAGATCACCGTCCCCGCTGCCGTGCTCGCGGTCGTGATCGGTCTCCTGATGAACCCGTCGGGTGTCCCCGAGCAGCTGATCGCCGGCGCCGCCGCCGGTGGGTTCTTGCTGTTCTTCGCGCTCGTCTACCCCCAGGGCATGGGGATGGGAGACGTCAAGCTCGCCGCGGTGATGGGGCTCTACCTTGGACGCTCGGTCGCGGTCGCGGTGATCCTCGGCACGCTCATCGCAACCCTCTTCGGCGTCGCCGTGATGGCGCGCGTCGGCGTTCAGGACGGACGCAAGACCGCCGTTCCGTTTGGCCCGTTCCTCGCCATCGGCGGCGTCATCGCCGTGCTGTTCGGCCCCCAGATCGTCCACTGGTACCTCCACACGATGGGATAGCCGCCCCGGCCGAGACCATGCGCCGACGCCTCGCCACTCTCACGCTCGCTGTCGCCCTGCTCGCGGGGCCAGGCGCCGCCGGCGCCCACGCGGCCACTCCCGCCCACGCGGCGACCGGTGTCGGGGAGCCGCTGGCGCCCGTGTACGCGGTGACGACGCGGCCCCCTGGCTTCACCGCCGACGCGGGTCAGGCAACCGCCGCGGCCGAGGCGACGCCGACGATGCAGGCGCTGCATCGCCGCGAGCACCCGCTCGACATCCAGGTGTTCGTCTGGGCGGGTCGGCGCTGGTATGTCGACTTCTCCTATCAGGGCGAGCTCGTTGCCGAGGTCGATATCTCCCCGGCGGGGCACGTCGCCGCGGTGTGGACCGGTCCACTCGCCCGGGCTGTCTACGCCCGCGGCCACTTCGCGCCGCTCTTCAGCTCCCTGTGGGTGCTCGTCCCGTTCTCGTTGCTGTTCCTCGTTCCGTTTCTTGATCCCCGTCGCCTGCGGCGGCTCGTGCAGCTCGACGCGCTCCTCGTGCTGTCGCTGCTCGTCTCCTACGTCTTGTTCATCCACGCGCACCTCGAGGCAGCGGTGTGGCTCATCTACCCGCCCCTGATCGCGTTGCTCGGGCGAATGCTCTTCCTCGGCCTGCGGCGGCCGACCGCCCGGCTGCCCGCGCTCGCCGAGGGCCTTCTCTCCGACCGCGTCCTCTGGGGTGGGCTGCTCGTGCTCGTGATCGCACGCGTCGCGCTCAGTCTCGCCGCCGACGGGGTCATCGACGTCGGCTATGCGTCGGTGATCGGCGCGCATCGCCTCGTCCATGGTCAGAGCCTGTACTTCGCCGCCGCCGCGCACAGCGACACCTATGGGCCGATCATGTATCTCGCCTACGCGCCGTTCGAGCTCGCGCTCCCGTGGCACGGGGCGTGGGATTCGCTGCCCGCGGCCCACGCGGCCGCGGTCGCTTTCGATCTCGTCACGATCGTCGGCCTTGTGCTCCTCGGGCGGCGGCTCGCGTCCGGGGCGGCCGGCCGTCGTCTCGGCGTGCTCCTGGGCTGGGCATGGGCGGCGTGTCCGTTCACGCTGCTCGGCCTCGTCATGCACACCAACGACGGGCTCGTGGCGATGCTCGCCGTCCTCAGCTTGCTCGCGTGGCGATCGCCGGCCGGGCGCGGTGCGCTGCTCGGCCTCAGTGCCGGCGCCAAGTTCCTCGCGGTCGGGCTCCTGCCGCTCTACGCGGCGGGCTACGAACGCTCACGGCGGGCGCTGACGGCCTGCGCCGCCGGCTTTGCGGTCGCGGTCGGTGTGGCGGTGCTGCTCGTCCTCCCGGGCGGCGGCCTCGGCCTGCTCTACGACCACACGATCGGCTATCAGCTGCACCGCACCGACGTGTTCGCGGCCTGGTCGCTGCACCCGGGGCTTGATCCGGTGAAGGTCGTGCTCGAACTGCTGGCGGTCGGCCTTGCCGTCGCCGTGGCGTTGCTGCCGCGACGCCGTTCGCTGCCCGAGATCTGCGCCCTGGCCGCGGCGGTGACCCTCGCGATCGAGTTGCCCTCGACGCACTGGTTCTACTACTACGCGGTCTGGTTCCTGCCGTACGTGTTCGTGGCGTCGCTGGCGCCAGCTCAGCCCGAGTCTGTCCCAGACGCGGCCGATTCACGCCCGGAACGCGGCGCGGCCGCCGCCGACGAGCCTCCGGCACGCCGGTTGGCTCCGGTCTGAAATCGGCTCGACCGACCCCGCGCGGCGACCGTCTTGTCTAGTGCGTCGCCGAAGTCGGCTCAAACTCACCGGGGTCCCTGCCGATTTCTCTTACTAGCCATGGGAAACACGGGTAAGAACGTTGTCGGACTCGACATCGAACCCGGGTACGTCGCTGCTGTGCAGAGCGGCGCTCGGGGAGTTGCGGTGGAACGCGCCGCGACGGTGGCGCTCGCGCCGGGCGTCGTCCGCGACGGCGAGGTCGTCGACGTTGACACGCTCGCCGAGGCGCTGAAGGGGATGTTCGCCGAGCACAAGCTCGCCAAGCGCGTGCGGATCGGGGTCGCGAACCCGCGGATCGTCATGCGCACGCTCGACCTTCCGCCGCTCAAGGACGCGAAGGACATCGCCTCGGCGGCTCGCTTCCAGGCGCAGGAGCACATTCCGATGCCGCTCGAGCAGGCGGTGCTCGAGCATCATGCGCTCGGGATCGTCGAGACGCCCGACGGGCCGCGGACCCGGGTGGTGCTCGTCGCCGCGCGACGGGACATGATCGACCGTGTGCTCGAAGCCGTGCGGCGAGCCGGTCTGCGCCCCCACGGCATCGACCTCTCCGCGTTCGCGATGATCCGCGCGCTCCACAGCTCTGAGCGCCCCGAGCCGACGCTCTACATGAACGTCGGCGGCGTGAGCAATCTCGCGGTCGCGGTCGGCACCGTCTGCCTCTTCACCCGCGTGACGACGAACGGGACCGAGTCGATGGCGACCGACCTCGCCGAGCGCCGCGGACTGACCCTCGAGCACGCTCACGGCTGGCTGAAGTACGTCGGCCTCGTGACCCCGCTCGACGACCTTGACGGCGATCCCGAGATTCTCGTCGAGGCCCGGGCGGTGCTTACCGACGGCGTGCGCCGGATCGCCGACGACGTCCGCAACTCGATCGACTACCACGTCATGCAGGAGGGCGCCGGTAACGTCGAGCACGCGGTGCTCACTGGACCGGCGGTCGCGATCCCCGGATTCGACGAGATGCTCAGTGAGCAGATTGGACTTCCGGTCGAGGTGGGGCACATCGACGAGGCCAAGCCGGGCGCGTTTGACGGCGTCGACGCCGGCCGCTTCGCGGTTGCCGCCGGTCTGACGATCGAGGAAGCGGTGGTATGAAAGCCGTCAACCTCATCCCGACTGACAGCAAGCGCACCGGCGCGCGCGCCGCGGCCACCGCGCCACGCGGCCCCGGCGTCGCCCTTATCGGCGTGCTCGTGATCGCCCTCGCATACGTGACGGTCTACGTGCTCACCTCGAACACGATTAAGGACCGCAAGGCGAAGATCGCCGCGGTGCAGACCCAGGTGACGGCGGCCCAGGCGGCGGCCGCGCGGCTCACCAACTACGTCAACTTCAACAAGGTCGCCGCCAGCCGGGAGGCGACCGTGCGCCAGATCGCATCCCAGCGCTTTGACTGGAACGCAGCGCTCTACGACCTCTCCAAGGTCGTGCCGGCAAACACGTCGCTGCAGTCGCTGCTCGGGACCGTGTCGCCGAGCGCCTCGGTCAACGGCTCAGGCAGCAGCGGCGGCTCGGTGGTCGGGACCGGCTCGCTGCGCAGCTCGATCAACGCCCCCGCGTTTGAGATGAAGGGCTGCACCGCCACCCAGGACGACGTCGCGCGGCTGATGTCCCGGCTGCGAGTCATCAACGGTGTCCAGCGCGTCACGCTCGCCGACTCGGTGAAGCCGGCCAGCGGCGGAGCCGGCGCCGCGGTCACGAGCGCATCCTCCGGATCCGCCTCCGCCGGATGCCCGGCGAATTGGCCGACGTTCGATCTCGTCATCTTCTTCCAGCCGCTCCCAGGCCAGTCGGACGCGAGCGGGACCACCGGCGCCACCACGACGAGCACAACAACCACATCGACCTCGACCACGTCGTCTGCGTCGACGACACCGACGGCCAGCGCGTCGAACAGCGCCCAGCCCGTGACCTCGACGTCATCGGGAGGCTCCAAGTGAACGCGTTGCGCGCACTGACCCCGCGGGACCGCATGGTCCTGATGATTGTCGTCGCCGCGGCGGCAATCATCGGCGTCTGGCTGCTCGTGATCGGGCCCAAGCGCTCCGAGGCGTCCAAGCTCGGCGACCAGCTCAAGACCGCCCAGACTCAACTCCTGACCGCCCAGCAGCAGGTCCAGGCTGGGCTCGCCGCCAAGAGCTCGTTCGGGAGCAAGTACACGGAGTTGGCCCGCCTTGGCGAGGCCGTTCCCGGCGACGACAACGTGCCGTCGATGATCCTGCAGCTCCAGAACGCCGCTACCACCGACCACGTCGACTTTCGCACGCTCAACGTGAGTGCCGACTCGAGTGGCGCCAGCGCGGCTGTCCCGACGGCATCGACCACCCAGGCGGTCACGGCATCGCTGCCGCCCGGCGCCGCCGTCGGACCGGCCGGCTTCCCGATCGAGTCGTTCACGTTCACGTTCAACGGGAACTTCTTCCATCTGTCGAGCTTCCTCGGCCGAGTCCAGCGGTTCGTCATCGTCAGGAACAGCAGGGTGGCGGTCAGCGGGCGGCTGCTCTCGCTCAACGCGATCAGCCTCGGACCCGGTCCCGCCGGCTTCCCGCAGATCACCGCGACGATCTCCGCCACCGCCTACCTGGTGCCGGCCTCACAGGGCGTGATGGTGGGTGCGACCGCCAACGGCCCGTCGACCGGCTCGAGCGGCTCGACGAGCGAGACCGCCTCCACCTCAAGCTCCGGCACCACCACCCCGGCGGCTGTCCTCACCTCCCCGATTCGATGAACGTTCTGCAGCCACTGATCAACGACCTGCGCGAGAAGCGACTCTGGCCCGTCGTGGTCGTTCTCCTTGGCGCGCTCATCGCGGTCCCGGTGCTGCTCGCCAAGCCCGCGCCGAAGCCCGAGTCCGCGATCGCGGCCACCGGTGCCGGAGCCACCGTCACGTCTCCGATCTCCGGGCTGCCGGTGGTCGAACTCAGCAGCACACCTCAGTTTTCGCACCTGCCTGGCCCGGGACGCGATCCGTTCACCCAGCAGACGAGCACCACGAGCACGACGTCGACCTCGGCGACGAGCACTTCCGTCTCGAGCAGCTCCGGTGGTACCACGAGCACCACCGGTTCCCATGGCTCCAGCTCGGGTTCCGGGAGTAACGCTGGTGGTGGTGGCACGACCGGGAACACCGGCTCGTCCACCACCACCACGCAATCCACCACGACGACGACGCAGGTGGTGCCCGAGGGGCTGACCCCGACCGAGTCCTACAGCGTGACGATCGCGATCACGAAGCCGTCCGGCGGCCTCAACACGATCGCACCGGTCGAGCGCCTCACCCCGCTCCCATCCGACCAGCAGCCGCTGCTGATCGAGCTCGGCGTACTCAAGGGTGGATCCGAAGTCCTGTTCGTGGTCCGGCCGGGCACGATCCTCAGCGGACCCGCCAAGTGTCTGCCCGGACGGATCGACTGCCAGATCATCTCGCTGGCGCCGAACCAGATCGAGAGCCTGTACGTGAAGGGCGCAACCGGCCCGAGCCACGTCTCCGACTTTGCCGTCACCGGCATCTCCACGACCTCGCACAAGTCAGCCGCGGACGCAGGACGCGTCCGCCGCCAGGTGTCAAAGACCGGGCAGAAGCTGCTCAGGTCCTTGCACTACGACGCGCTCTCGCTGTTCCCGTATGAGCCGAGCGTCGGCGCGGTCGTCGACCAACGCAACCTGACAGCAGGGGGAAGCTGATGCGGCGCATGATGCTGATCGCATTGACGTTTTTCGTCATTTCATTGCTCGGCGCGGCGAGCGCTGGGGCCGTCGTGATCGATATGGGCGCCTCCGGGCGATACGGCGTCGCCCTCGTGCCCGGCACGCGGAGCACGCTGACGACGGCCGGGATCACCACGGTCACGGCGAGCGCGCCGTGCACCGACCCCTGGCTGGCCTCGGACTTCATCCTTCAGAGCGGCGGCCTGTGCTGGAACGGCGGTCCGGTCATGCACCAGAACGAGACCTTCGCGGTCACCTGGGATCCGCACCGGCTCGATTGGCAGACCTCGCGCAACTACGTCGAGCAGTTCCTCAAGGACGTCGCCGACGGCAGCGGGGCACCGAACGGCAGTCCGACGCTGACCTCGCAGTACTCGCTCACCAGTCAGTACCACGACGGCGGTGGTCCCGCTCGTTACAAGGCACTCTATGGCGGGGCATGCATCGACTTCGGCCAGCCCGGCGGGTCCTCGTGCAAGTTCGCGAGCGCGATCGCAACCGGCCCCGGCCACAACGACTTTGGCAGTGACTGCCCGGTCAGCGGCATCAACTATTTCTGGCAGGACCCGAGCGGTGCCTGGGGTCCGAACGCCAACGGGTACTGCATCACCGATGACCAGATCCGGTCCGAGGTCTCGCAGATGGTCAGCGACATGGGACTCGATACGGCCGCGCACCTTCAGAGCGGGTACACGCCGCTGATCGTGCTGCGGACACCGCCCGGTGTCGTCGACTGTCTGGACAGCGCCGGCACGATCTGCTCGGCCAACGGCGTCTCCACCGCCCAGTTCTGCTCCTACCATGCTCAGACGAGTGTCGGCGGCACCCTGGTGTCCTACGTCGTCGCACCCTGGACCGCGAAGACGGCCTGCGACGACCCCGGCGTGCCGGCGTGGAACGACGACGTCTCCACGGTCGAGTACGCGATCGAGGCCGCCCAACGGTTGGTCAGTCCACTCAGTCAGGGACAAATCGCCGCCATCACCGACCCCGGGCTGAACGCCTGGTATGCCCTCGACGGTTCGGAGGTCAACGACAACGGCTGCGTCGGGTTCCCGAAGGCGCTTGACGAGGTGACGGTCGGCGCGAGCGGGCAGAACCCCTACTGGCTCCAGCGCGAGTTCAACAACGGCGGCGCGATCGTCAGCGATCCAAACGCACCGAGGTGCGCTCCGATCAACGACCTCGCCCCGGCGTTCGTCGTGCCGAGCCCCATCGACGCAGGCGACATCGTCGCCTTCGATGGCTCCGTGACGAGATCGACGCTGCTCATCCCGCAGGCCAACTACCAGTGGAACTTCGGCGATGGGACCAGCCGCACCGGCGCGAGCGTCATTCACCAGTTCGCCAAGGGCGGCGTCTACACGGTCAAGCTGACCGTGACCGATCGCGGCGGCTACAGCTCGAACGTCTCCCAGCAGGTCACCGTCCTCGGCAGTGGCGGGACGACCCCTCCGCCGAACACCGGCCCGACGCACAAGTCGAAGCTGAGCGCGCGCCTCGCCCTCATCCCGCAGGGCTACCGAACGATTCTCCGCTCGGGCATCGCGATGCGGATCACGTCCAACGAGGCGGCCGCCGGACTGACCAAGATCTGGATCTCCAAGAAGGATGCCAAGCGGGCGCGCATCCGGACGGGCCGCAGCAACACCGTCGTGATCGGCCAGGGCACCGTCTCCGGTATCAAGAACGGCACGGTCAAGCTGCACCTGCGGCTCTCCCGAGCCATGACCCAGAAGCTCGGGCGGCTCCGCCACCTGAAGCTGACGGTTCGCCTGTCGCTGACCGGCTCCAGTGGTGACCACGCGACGATCGACGCCGCGGGCAGTTACTGAGACGCGAGCGCCAACCCTCCCGTCTAATCTAGGGCGCCGATGGCGCTCAACCTCATCACCGCCGGCGAGTCTCACGGCCCGGGTCTCACCTGCATCATCGAAGGCCTGCCGGCCGGGCTGACGCTCGACCGCGAGGCGATCAACCGCGATCTTGCCCGCCGCCAGCTCGGCCACGGGCGCGGCGGCCGGATGAAGATCGAGCGTGACCAGGCCGAGGTCACGGCCGGTGTGCGTCACGGCCACACGCTCGGGGGCCCGATCGCGATGAGCGTCGTCAACCGCGACTACGCCAACTGGGAAGAGCGGATGAACCCGTGGCCGGTCGACGCTGAGCTCAAGGAAGTGCATCTGCCGCGACCCGGCCACGCCGACCTCGTCGGCACCCAGAAGTACGGCCTCAGTGACGTCCGCGACATCCTCGAGCGCGCGAGCGCCCGGGAGACCGCGGCGCGGGTCGCCGGCGGTGCGATCGCCAAGGCGTTCCTGCGGGCGCTCGGCGTTGAGGTGTTCTCGCACGTGCTCCAGATCACGAGCGTGAGCGCACCGCGGAGCGATCACCTCACGCCGGCGGACTTCGCGGCGGTCGACGAGTCGCCGGTCCGGTGCCTTGACCCGGACGCGAGCCGCGCGATGGTCGCCGAGATCGACAAGCTGCGCAAAGCCAACGAGTCGCTCGGCGGCGTGTTCGAGGTCCGCGTGTTCGGCCTCGTCCCCGGCCTCGGTTCGCACGTGTCCTGGGAGGAGCGCCTCGACGGCCGCCTCGCGCAGGCGATGCTCTCGATACAGGCGATCAAGGCCGTCGCCATCGGCGACGGGTTTGAAGTTGCGGGCCTGCCTGGATCCCAGGCCCACGATGAGATTTTCTACGATCCGGACCGCGGGTACTACCGAGAGACGAATCGGGCCGGGGGAGTCGAGGGTGGAATGACCACCGGCGATCCCCTCATCGTCCGCGGCTCGATGAAGCCGCTCCCGACCTTGACGAAGCCTCTGCGCTCCGTTGACATCGCCACCCACGAGCCCGCGCAGGCGCTCCGGGAGCGAACCGATTCGTGCACCGTGCCGGCCGCCGGCGTCGTCGGCGAGGCGATGGTCGCGTTCGTGCTCGCCGACGCCTACCGGCGGAAGTTCGGGGGCGATCACATCGACGACGTGCGCGCCGCGCTCGCGGCGTATCAGGAACGGATCGCCTGGAGGGGCGGTTGACGCCGGCCCTCGTCTGCGTCGGCTTCATGGGCGCCGGGAAGTCGACCGCCGCCCGCAGCGCCGCCGCCACTCTCGACGTGGAGGCGGTCGATGTCGACGCGGTGATCGAGGAGCGGGTCGGCAAGCCGATCTCGGCGGTGTTCGCCGAGGACGGCGAGGCGCACTTTCGCGAGGTCGAGGAGCGGGTGACGCTCGAGTTGCTTGCCGCGGGGCCCGCCGTTCTCTCCCTGGGTGGTGGCGCGGTCGGATCCGAGGCGGTCCGCGACGCGCTCTCCGAGCACCGGGTGTTGTGGGTCGACGTCGATCTCGACACCGCGTGGGAGCGGGCCCACGCCAGCGACCGGCCGCTGGCGCGCGACCGGGGGGCGTTCGCGGCGCTCTACGCCGAACGCGAGCCACTCTACGCGTCGGTCGCCGACGCGATCGTTCCCGCGCTGCGCACCGATGAGGTCGGGCCCGTCCTCAGAGCGATCGACACCTCACCCGAGGACGCGACGCTCCTGTGGGCGGCAAGCGCCTCGGGCGACTACCCGGTGTTCATGGGTGCGGGGCTCCTCGGCTTCTGGCCGACATCGGTCGTGCCCGGGCGCCGCTTTCTGGTGACCGACGGGCGCGTCGGGCATCTCTACGGCGACGCGCTCGAGCCCCTCGACGGGCGCGTCTCGATCATGCCCGGCGAGCAGTCAAAGACGATCGCCCACGCTGAGATCGTGTGGACCGAGCTCGCCCGCGGTGGGATGACCCGGGAGGACGTGATCGTCGCGCTCGGCGGTGGCGTCGTCGGCGATCTCGCGGGATTCTGCGCGGCCACCTATCAGCGCGGCGTCCGCTTCGTCCAGGTCCCGACGACGCTCGTCGCGCAGGTCGACTCGGCCTATGGCGGCAAGACTGGCGTCGACCTCGCGGAGGCGAAGAACTACGTCGGCGCCTACCACCAACCGTCCGCCGTGATCGTCGACACGGCGACGCTCGGCTCGCTCGCGCCCGAGGAGTTGGCCGCCGGATACGCCGAGGTCGTCAAGACGGCGCTGATCGCCGGCGGTGCGCTGTGGGAACGAGTGCGCGACGGGGCGGCACCGGACGATCCGACGGTGATTGTCGACTGCGCGCGGTGCAAGCTCCGGATCGTCGCCCAGGACGAACGGGACAGCGGCGTGCGCCAGGTCCTCAACCTCGGGCACACCGTCGGGCACGCGATCGAGACCACGACCGGATACGCCCAATATCGGCATGGTGAGGCGGTCGCCCTCGGACTGCTCGCGGCGTTGCGACTCTCCGGGGCGTCGGAGCTGCGCGAGGAGGTCGAGGCCCTGCTCACGGCTCAGGGCCTGCCGACGACGCTCGACGGGACCGACCCGGATGCCGTCGTGATGGCGACCCAGCGTGACAAGAAGCGCCTGGGGGAGGGGCCGGTCCCATTCGTGCTCCTCCGGGAGCCCGGAGCGGCGACTCCGGGCCAGGTGGTGTCGGCTCGCGATCTCATCTCCGCCGTGCGAGAGTTGTCGCCGTGACGACGAGCGCCTACAACCGCATCGAGGTGATGCACGGGGTCAACCTTGACCAGCTCGGCCGTCGTAACCCAGAGATCTACGGGGGGCTCTCGTTCGACGAGCTCGAGCTCCAGATCCGTCAGATGGCCCACGAGCTCGAACTCGAGGTCATCTTCTTTCAGACCAACCACGAGGGAGAGTTCGTGGAGCACCTGCACCGCCTGGCCGGGATGGCCGACGGGATCATCCTCAACCCCGGCGCGTGGACCCATTACTCCTACGCGATCCGGGATGCGCTCGAACTGACCGGCCTCCCGGCGATCGAGGTTCATCTGTCCGACGTCGACTCGCGTGAGGAATGGCGCCGCCACAGCGTCATCCGCGAGCTCTGTGCCGGTCGCGTCGCCGGCGAGGGTCCGGCGGGTTACCGGACCGCGCTTCAGCTGATCAAAGCGGAGCTGCCGTCATGAAGGCGCGCAGCGACCGCCTCGTTTCCGCGCTGCCCGACGCTGGGATCGACATGCAGCTCGTCACCAATCTCGCCAACGTCCGCTACCTGACCGGCTACAGCGGTTCCAATGGACTTGCCCTCGTCGGGCCGGAGACCCGCACGTTCATCACCGATTTTCGCTACGTCGAGCAGGCCGCCGAGCAGGTCGATCCGTCGTTCGAGCGCCAACAGGCGCCGCAGGATCTCCTTGACGCGGTCGCCGACGTCCTCCCCGATGGGCCCGTTCGGCTCGGCTTCGAGGAGGCCCACGTCTCCGTCAGGACGCACAACCGGCTGCGTGGTCTGCTCGATGAGCGGGTCTCGCTCGTGGGGACCGAGGGCCTCGTCGAGCGGCTCCGCGCGGTCAAGGACGCCGACGAGGTGGCCGCGATCCGAGCCGCGTGCCGGCTTGCCGATGCCGCGCTTGAGCAGGTGCTCGCCGACGGCCTCGTCGGACGCACCGAGCGCGACGTTGCGCTCGCGCTCGAGACCGCGATGCGCGAGCTCGGAGCGACGCGGCCGAGCTTCGACACGATCATCGCCGCCGGCCCCCACGGCGCGCTGCCTCACGCCGTGCCCCGTGACGTCGTGATCGCGCCCGATCAGCTTGTCGTGATCGATTGGGGCGCCGAGCTCGACGGCTACTGCTCGGACTGCACCCGGACCGTCGCCACCGGCCCGGTCTCCGAGCACGCCCAGGAGATCTACGCGCTCGTCCGCGCGGCCCAACTCGCCGGGCTCGAGGGCGTCGCCGCGGGCCGCCACGGCCGCGAGGTCGATGGGGTCGCCCGCCGCGTGATCGAGGACGCGGGCCACGGCGAGCACTACGGTCATGGGCTCGGCCACGGTGTCGGAATCGAGGTCCACGAGGCTCCCCG
Source organism: uncultured Solirubrobacterales bacterium (assembly GCA_963850335.1). Classification (GTDB taxonomy): domain Bacteria; phylum Actinomycetota; class Thermoleophilia; order Solirubrobacterales; family Solirubrobacteraceae; genus Palsa-465. The sequence continues at coordinate 183,006 of CAWKKY010000019.1, forward strand.
GCTCTCCCAGCGCTCCGACGACACGCTCGTCGCCGGCAATGTCGTGTCGGTCGAGCCCGGGGTCTACCTCCCCGGGGACCTCGGCGTCCGAATCGAGGACCTCGTCGTCGTCACCGAGGGCGGCTGCGACATCCTCACGGGCCTGCCCAAGGATCTGCGGATCGTCGGCTGACGCCCCTCCGGGTCGTCGGCTGACGCGCCTGCGGGGTCAGCAGCGCCGCATGCCCGGCCCGCCGTCGGCTCTCCGCCGCGGCCGTCTACACTGGCCCACCGGCATGATCAGCACGAATCAATTTCGCAACGGTAACCACATCGACGTCGAGGGCACGATCTTCAAGATCGTCGAGTTCCAGCACGTCAAGCCCGGCAAGGGCGGCGCGTTCGTGCGCACCAAGCTGCGCCGGGCGAGCGACGGCAACGTGATTGACCGGACGTTCCGCGCCGGCGAGAAGTTCCGCGCCGTCCGGACTGAGGTGCGCCGGATGCAGTTCCTCTACAAGGACGGGACCGACGCCCACTTCATGGACTCCGAGAGCTACGAGCAGCTGACGATCCCGGAGACGACGCTCGCCGAACCGCTGCGCTGGATGAAGGAATCCGAGGAGGTCGAGGTGCTCTACATCGACAACTCGCCCGCCGACGTCCAGCTGCCGAGCGCGATGGACCTCGCGGTCACCGAGACCGAGCCCGGCCTGCGTGGCGACACCGCGTCGGGCGGCGGTAACAAGCCGGCGACGCTCGAGACGGGCGCGCGGATCCAGGTGCCGCTATTCGTCAACATCGGGGACGTCGTCCGGGTGGACACTCGCTCCGGCGAGTACGTCTCGCGTGCGTAGGAGCGATCAGCGCCGGGCCGCGGTCTGGGCGCTGTATCAGAGCGATCTTCTGAACCGCCCCCTCGAGGAGACATTTCCCCGGGACGTCCACGGGTTCACCAAGGAGCTCGCCTGCCTCGTGCGCACCCACCAGCCCGAGCTCGACGAGCTCATCGCCAAGCACGCCCACGGCTGGTCGCTTGACCGGATCGCCCCGCTCGAGCGCTCGATTCTCCGCACCGGTCTCGCCGAGATGCTCTACCCCGAGGACCTGCCGGGCGACCAGGTGATCCCGGCGGAGGGCGCGATCAACGAGGCCGTCGAGATCGCAAAGCGATTCTGCGGCGCGGAGGCGCCCGGGTTCATCAACGGGATCCTCGCCGCCGCGCTGCGCGACCGCGCCGCGTAGGAGCTTCGTATGAAACCCGCCAAACCGCCTGCGTACAGGCCACAATGACGGCATGAGACTTCTCGTCGTCGACGATGACCGGGCGCTGCGCGACGTGCTCCGCCGCTCCCTTGAGCTCGCCGGCTACGAGGTGCGGCTCACCGAGAGCGGATCCGGCGCGCTCAGCGAGGTCGCGGCCGCGGTCCCCGACGCCGTCGTCCTCGACATCGGGCTGCCGGACATCGACGGCCTCGAGGTCTGTCGTCTGCTGCGTCGCGAGGGCAACCGGGTCCCGGTGCTGATGCTCACCGCCCGCGACGCCGTCTCGGACCGGATCGACGGCCTCGACGCGGGCGCCGACGACTACCTGGTCAAGCCCTTCGACATCGACGAGCTGAAGGCTCGCATCCGGGCTCTGCTGCGCCGCGCCGGGGCGGACGGCGACGGCCAGGGCGGCCTCTCGTTCAGCGAGCTGAAGCTCGACTCCGCTCGCCACGGCGTCGTCGTCGGCGAAGAGTTCGTCGAGCTGACGCGGACCGAGTACCAGCTGCTCGAACTGCTCATGCTCAACCCGCGCCGGGTGCTTCCGCACAGCACGATCTACGACCGGGTCTGGGGATATGACTTTGGCCCGACCTCGAACGCGCTGCGGGTCTACATCGGATACCTGCGCCGCAAACTCGAGGACGCCGGAGCGACCTCTGAGATTCACACGGTCCGCGGCGTCGGGTACGCGCTGCGGGAGCCGGGCGGGTGAGCCTCCGCTCACGGATGGTGCTCGCCGCCGGCGTGGCGGTCGCGATCGCGGTGATCGCTGTCGCGTTCTCCGCCTACGCGGGCACCCGCTCGCAGTTGACCGGGCAGGTCGACAATCAGCTCCGGCAGCTGAGCAACGACGTCCTGCACCATGGCCCGGGCGGCCCCAACGCCCCAACCGGCGGTGGCGGCCAGTTCATCTTCGGCGGTGACCCGACCAGCGGCTCGGGAGAGCCTGTCGGCGTCGGCGATGAGGGCCTGCGGATCGACGGTCGCGGTCCCGGGTTTGGCGGCGCCGCCGGAATCATCACCGTCATCTACACGAACGGCAAGACGTACGTTCCGCCCACCCAGACCTATCGGATCCCGACCGACGCCCAGATGCGGGCGCTCGCCAAATCCGGCACCGGCAGCTACTACACCGATGTGACGACCTCCGGAACCCACCTCCGGGTGTTCGTCACCGGCATCGGCGGTCGCGGCGCGCTCGCGATCGCATTGCCGCTCACCGAGATCGACAACGCCCTGCACAACCAGTTGATTCTGCTCGTCATCATCTGTCTCGCCGGGATCGCGCTCGCTGCCCTGCTCGGAGTCCTCGTCGCGCGGACGGCGCTCGCGCCGATCGCTCGCTTCACCCGGCAGACGGAGGTGATCGCCGCCAACCCGGAACGGATCGAGCACGACCGCCTCGACGTCCGCGGCCACGATGAGCTCGCCCGGCTCGGCCGGACCTTCAACACGACGCTCGACGCGCTCGAGCAGGCGATGGCCTCGCAGCGCAACCTCGTCGCCGACGCCTCACACGAGCTCCGCACGCCGATCGCGTCGATCCGCGCGAACCTCCAGCTGATGCGTGACGAATCGCTGCTCTCCGCCGAAGACCGCGCGGCGCTCCGCGCCGACATGATCGACGAGCTCGACGAGCTGACCGGACTCGTCGGCGATGTCGTCGAGCTCGCCCGGGGCTCGAAGCCAAGCGGCGAACTCGGGGACGTCCGGCTCGACCACGTGCTCTCGCAGGCACTCGACCGAGTGCGTCGCCGCGCGCCCCAGCTGCGGATTCAGTCATCGATCGAGCCGACACTCGTCCGTGGCGAACCGGACCGGATCGCGCGCGCCGTCACCAACCTGCTCGACAACGCGATGAAGTGGAGCCCGCCCGACGGCCTGATCGAGGCGACGCTCAAGGACGGCACGGTGATCATTCGCGACCACGGCCCGGGGTTCCACGAGGAGGACCTTCCGTTCGTGTTCGATCGCTTCCACCGCGCTCGCGACGCGCGCTCGAAGCCGGGCTCCGGGCTCGGGCTCGCGATCGTCCGGCAGGCCGCCGAGGCGCACGGCGGGTTCGTCCAGGCGGGTAACGCGCCCGACGGTGGCGCGCTCATGCGGATCGGCTTCGGTCCGACCCAGACGCTCGGCGAGGAGGCCGCCGAGGAGTCCGTCGCCGGCGCCCGTTAGCGTCGGGGCCCGCGGCACGCCGCGGCCGTGCCTCGGCCCGGCGTCAGCGTGACCGTCACCGTCCTGGCGTACCGGCACGAAGCGATCCGCAGCGTTGAGGCTCCGCGCCGCGAGACCGCATAGCCGCCCTCGACGGAGACGAAGTACCGCCCGCCGTACACGAGTCCGGGCGCGGCGATCTCGGTGATCGCGCCGGACCGAAAGCGCGATCGGGTCCCCGCGCGCACCGTGGAGTAGCGCAGGCGGAAGCTCCGCGCCGCGCGGGAGAAGCTCCATCCCCACGGCGTCCCCGCGATCACCTGCGGATACGGCTCGACGAGTGCGCGGAGCGTCGGCAGCTCGAGATTCGCGCCCACCGGGGGCTTCGCCGGGTTGATCACGATCGCCTGCTTGTTGCCGGGACCCGACGTCGTCGGGTCAGAGCAACCGCAGTACGCCCACTCGAGCCACGGGACCATGAACCGATCGGCCCGCGCGACCATCTCGTCGAGGTACGGGATGTCATTGGTCGCGCCGAACTCGGTCTCCATCACCGCATCGTGCGTCTGCGCCGAGTGGGCGACGGCATGGGTGAACACCGAGTCATCGGATTTGGTGCAGGCGACTGAGGGACCGGAGGTCGGCTCGCTCAGGCAGTAGTCGTGGAAGGCAAAGCCGGCGCGCGGGTCACCGATCGGCCCGAGGTGAGTGTTCGGACCGCCGTTGAAGAGCACGTTCGGCTCGTACCAGACGAGCGTCCGGCGGTCGACCGTCCGCACCCGCGAGAACACGCGCTTGTAGAACGCCCGGAGCTGTGAGTCGAACGCCGGGCAGCCGGCGAGCGCGGCGCACAGCGACCACGTGGTTCCGGGCCACGGCTCGTTGAAGAGCTCGTAGCCGAGCACTGACGGCGTCCGCTCGAAGCCGGCGGCAACGTGGGCCCACGCGGCCGCGAAGCGGTCCGCGAGCCCGACACCGCCGGGCCCGGACGCGTTTGCCCAGAACCGATCGAACGCGTGCTCCAGGGCGTGGTTCTCCAGATAGTTCGTCGGGAAGCCCGCCTGGGGTTGGTTCGGCAGTCCGCCGTCCTGAACCGCCCAGTCGGGCGCGCCCTCGCCCTGGAACCGCTCGTTGTACAGGTCCTGATGAAAGTCGAGCAGCGAGAGCACGCCGTGACGCGCGAGCGTCCGCACCGTCTTGGCGATCTGAGCCACGTACGCGGCGTTGTAGTGACCGGGCGACGGCTCGAGTGCCTTCCAGATGATCCCGACGCGCACGGCGTTGAAGCCAATCCGCGCGAGGAACGCCGCGTCGTCATCGCCGAACCCCGCCTTGGCCGGGTAATACGGAGGCAGCTTGTCGACCATGTTGATCCCGTGGACGATCACGACCCGCCCCGCGGCGTCGGTGATCCACCGGCCGGCGTGGGACAGCGGCGGCGTCGGCGCCGCGTGGGCGATACCGGTGGCGGTGAGCGTCGCGATCACCCATCCGACCGCGATCGCACCGAGCGATCTCCTCTTCATGCGCGGTCGCGAGACTATCCGCTTGCGCGTCGCGGGCCTGCCAGTAGTGGCCGGAGCGACGGCGTGCACCCGCATGCCGCCCCGCCGATCCGCGGGACCCCGGTCAGATCTTCGATCGCCTGAAGCGTCGAGTAGTGATCGACCGGCGTTGCCAGCCGTGCCCCGTGGCGGGCGAGGCCTCCGGCGAGGATCGTCACGATGTGGCCACCGGACGCGAGCCGGCAGCAGCCGTTGTCGCTCGACCCCTCGTCGAACGTGAGCACGAGGAGTCCCCGCGGACCGAGGGCGCGCAGGAGCGGTGGCACGGCCGTGCGCAGAAAGCGGTCTCCGACGGACGGGTCGCAGTCGTGCATGTCATGACACAGGTTCGGCGTGATCCAGCTGAGCGTCGGCAGACGACCGGCGTGCTCGTCGCTCGCCAGCTGCCCGAGCGGCACGACGTTCCGGCAGGCGTGCGGGCTCTGCACGATCCCCCGGTAGTAGACGAACGGGTCGTGCTTCTTGGCGTAGTCGCCGGCGCCGGCGCCGGTGAAGCATGGGTGGGGGAGATCCTCCATGTAGCCCTTCCAGGTGAGTCCCTTGGCCATCAGCTGTCCGGCGACGCCGCTTCCCGGGACGCTGCAGTCGGTGCAGTCGCTGTCGATCCCGAACGTCGAGCCACCGGTCAGCGCGAGGTAGTTGGGCAGCGACGGGTGGCGGATCGCGTACATCTGCCGGGCGAGCGCGTACGTGTCCGCGAGCCGGTTGATGTACGGCGTTGAGGCGGACCCGACGATGTCGCCGTACTCCTCGTTCTCCATCACGATGACCGCGATGTGAGCCGCGCGGATCGCGATTCGGGGCGCCGGACGGGTCTGCGCCGGAAGCTGCTTGGCGCTCGCACCGCAGCCCGGCAGCGCGCACATCGCGATCAGCGCGAGCAGTGCCAGGCGGCCGCGCCCGGCGGGAATGGACGGCGTCGCCATCGCGCGGATGATGCCATCGCCGTGCCTTTGCGCACGGTTGCGTCGATCAAACGCTGAGTTTCCTACAGGCGATTTGTCGTTCGGTCCCCGGACGACGAGGCTGTCATTGGGGCGTGCTGGCGCGTTCCCCGGGTTGGCAGCCTCGCCTGGCGCGCCCGCCCGCCGGCACACCCCCCATTTTCTTCTCGGCACCGTCGTCCGGATCCGGCGGCGGTCCCTCACCCGCGCGGGGTGGGCTCCGGCGCTGGGCCATAGGCGGCCAGGAACACGGTGACGCCGTCATGCGCATGGCGCGTGAGCTCATCCGCCGAGAGCGGCGCGTCAACGCCGAGCAGCATCGCGCGGTTGAGGGGGACCGACATCACGAGCCAGTTGAAGTGCGCCGCGGCGACCAGCGGGTCATCGATGCGGAGCCGGCCACGGTCGGCGAGCCGCTCGAACACCGCCGCCAGTTCGGCCATCGTGCGACCGGGGCCGCGCTCGTAGAACATCTGCCCGAGCGACGGAAACCGCGCCGCCTCGGACGTGACCAGCCGCCGCAGCTGAAGAATCCGCGGCTGCATCACCAACTCGAGCTCCCGCCGCGCGAGCCCCCGGAGGTCGGCGGCCAAATCGCCACTGTCCTGGAGGTCATGCACCCCGGCCGCGACCGTATCGCTCGCCTCGTTCACCGTCGCGGTCACGATCGCGTTGAACAGCGCCTCCTTGTCGGAGAAGTGCTTGTACACCGTCTGCTTCGACACCCGCGCGACCCGCGCGATCTGATCCATGCTCGTGCCGCGGTACCCGTTCTCCAGGAACAGCACCGTCGCCGCCTCCAGGATCGCCCGCCGCTTCCGCGCCGACCGGCCCTCATCCAGATCGATCTCCGGCACCACCTCAGTCATCGCCGCCAGAGTACTAGACGGTCCAGTCCATACGGATTCCTGGATGGGTGGCGTCGCCGGGCACCAACGCGTTCCTGGACCAGCCACAGTACTGGACGGTCCAGTTCACCACGCAGTACTATACGGTCTAGTTCTGAACACGCAGCAGAAACGGAGAGGAAGCCCATGGCGAAGGTGGTTGTGACCAATCACGTGACGCTGGATGGAGTGATGCAGTCGCCGGCCGGGGCGGATGAGGACACTCGCGATGGGTTCGAGTTCGGCGGCTGGGCGGCGGCCAACCAGGACTCGGTGATGGCCGAGGTGATGGGGCGAGGGATGGCGTCGGACGGCGCAATGCTGTTTGGGCGGTGGACGTACGAAAAGATGTATCGGGTGTGGCATGGCCAGACGGACGGCAATCCCTTCACCGAGGTGCTGGACAAGCGGACGAAGTACGTCGCGTCGACGACTCTGAGTGAGCCGCTGCCGTGGGAGAACTCGATCCTGCTCACTGGTGATGTCTGCGACGCGGTCGCGGAACTGAAGGCGACGCGGAGCGGCCACCTCTCGATCCTCGGCAGCGGGAAACTCATTGCCACGCTGATGACGCGCAATCTGGTCGATGAGTGGGTGCTGCCGATCCACCCCGTCGTGCTCGGACGCGGCCAGCGGCTGTTCGGTGACGGCGTCGCGCCACAATCGCTGCGGCTTCGCGACTCGGCCGTCACGACGAAGGGCGTCATGATCGCCACCTACGAGACGATCGACGGCTCACCGTCGCCGCACGTCTGAGTGCCCGATGCCCCAGCCGCCGATGCCCGACCGTCACACACCCCGACCCGCCCCCCGCGTCCTCCTCGATGGGATCGCGTTCGGCGAGTCGCCGCGCTGGCACGACGGACGGCTGTGGTTCTGCGACTGGGCCGCCGAGGAACTGATCGCTGTCGATCCCGGGGGACAGGCCGAGCTGATCACCAACGTTCGCTCGTTTCCGTTTTCGATTGACTGGCTCCCTGACGGCCGGCTGCTCATCGTCTCCGCACGGGACAACGCGCTGCTCACCCTCCAGGACGACGGCACCCTTGGCCCCTACGCCGATCTCAGCGATCTCGGCGCAAACCCGCCGAACAACGAAATCGTCATCGATGCCCGCGGTCAGGTGTTCGTCGACGGGGGCGGCTTCAACATGATGGCCGGCGAGCCGCCCGCCCCGGGCACGATCGCGGTCATCACGCCGGACGGAACCGCGCGCCAGGTCGCCGACGGGATCGCGTTCGGCAACGGAATGGCGATCACCGAGGACGGCTCGACGCTGATCGTCGCCGAGTCCTACGGCCGCTGCCTGACCGCGTTCACCATCGCCCCGGATGGCAGTCTGTCGGACCGGAGGATCTGGGCGGACCTCGGAGAGGGCGCCGCGCCGGACGGCATCTGCCTCGATGCCGAGGGTGCCGTCTGGTACGCCGACGTGCCCAATCGGCGCTGTGTCCGCGTCCGCGAGGGCGGCGAGGTGCTCGAGACGATCACCCACGATCGCGGATGCTTTGCCTGCATGCTCGGCGGCGAGACCGGGACGACGTTGTTCATCGTCGCACGGAAGTGGGAGGGCATGGCGAGCACGCGCGACGGTGAGCGGACTGGGCAGCTCCTCACCGTCGAGGTTGATGTGCCGCACGCGGGTCGCCCCTGAGCGTCGCTCGAACGCCGCAGGAACGTTCGCGTTTTGGTTCCGGGGCGCGGAACGAAAAACGCCGAAGTTCTCGCTCAGCCCAAAGTGGCTGAGTGACGTCGCGCACACGGGTAAATGTCACGCCGGCGGTCGCCCGCGGCGCGGGAGTCTGGACCCATGGACAACGTGGGGGCGATGTTCGATACGGGAACGTTGGGTGCCGAGGCCGGGGCGTCCGGTGACAACACGCGTGGGCTCGAACGTGATCCGCTGGCACTCACGCCGGCGCAGATGCGGGCGCTCGCCCATAGCACCGTCGACCTGATCGTCGATCAGCTCGTCGATCCGGAGATGGTGGCGATGCGCCGGGCGACGCCGAGCGAACTCACCGACCGAATCGATGCGACGGTCCCCGAGCGACCGCGCCTCTGGAGCGACCTCCTGCGCGAGCTCGACGCGGGGGTGCTGGCGCCGATGAGCCGGCTCGCGCACCCACGGTACTTCGCGTTCATCCCGGCCTCGAGCACGTTCCCGGGAGCGCTCGGGGATCTGATCGCCAGCGCGCTCGACATCGACGCGGGCAGCTGGAGCTCGGCGGCCGGACCGAGTCACCTCGAGTCGGTCGTGCTCGACTGGTTCAAGCACTGGATCGGCTACCCGGCCGACGCCGCCGGCGTGCTCGTGAGCGGCGGCTCGGCGGCCAACGTGACCGGGCTCGCATGTGCCCGCGAGTCGCTCGTCGGCGCGGGCAGCGCCGATGCCGTCGTCTATGCCTCAGATCAGACGCACTCCTCGGTCGTGCGGGCGGCCCGGCTGCTTGGGTTCTCGCCCGATCGGATCCGCAGCATCCCGACCGACGGCGGATACCGGATGCGCCCCGACACCCTCTCGCGGGCGATCGCCGAGGATCAGCGCGCCGGCCTGCGGCCGCTGATCGTCGCCGCCAACGCGGGCGCGACGAACACCGGGGCGATCGATCCGCTCACCGAGATCGCGGCGATCTGCAGGGAGCACGGGTTGTGGCTTCACGTCGATGCCGCGTATGGCGGGTTCGCGGCGCTGACCGACCGCGGGAGCGTGCTGCTGCGCGGACTCGAGCTCGCCGACTCGGTCACGCTCGATCCGCACAAGTGGCTGTACCAGCCGATCGAGTGTGGCTGCGTACTCGTCCGCCACCCCGGCCTGCTCGAGCGGGCGTTCGCGATCGCGCCCGACTACCTCGACGACTACCGCGGCGGCGAGATCGACTTCTGCGACCGTGGCCTTCAACTCACGCGCGGCGCGCGGGCGCTCAAGGTATGGCTCTCGCTCAGCTACTTCGGCGTCGCCGCGTTCCGAGAGGCGATCGACCGCGCCCTCGACCTCGCCCGCGCCGCGCAGCATCAGATCGAGCACCAGTCCTCGCTCGAGGTCCTCAGCCCGGCCGTGCTCGGGGTCGTCTGCTTCCGGCGCCACCCGCGAGACGTCGACGATGAGGCCGCGCTCGAGCGGATCAACGCCGAGCTCGTCGCCCGTTTCGAAGCTTCCGGCCAGGGCCTGGTCTCTTCGACGCGGCTCGACGGCCGCTACGCGATCCGCCTGTGCGTCATGAACCACACGAGCGGACCCGGCGATGTCGAAGGGACGCTCGACTGGTTCGCATCTGCCCCGGTGACGGATTCGATCGCCGCATGAGCCACCGCGTGACGATCCTCGGCCGCGCTGCGCGCGGGCAGGGCGTCAGATCGCTGGAGATGGCGTTCGCGGCCTTTTCGATGGCTGAGTACGGCGATTGGGTCGCGATCCTCGTCTACGCCTACGAGCGCGGCGGAGCGACCGAGTCGGCGCTCGTCGCCGTGTGTCAGCTCGTTCCGGCGGCGCTGGTGGCGCCATTCGCGGCACGGGCCATCGAGCGTCACGGCCCGGCGAGCGCGCTGCGCCGTGGCTATTGGGCGCAGGCGGGAGCCTATGGGGCGACGGCCGCCCTGCTGTTCACCGACGCCCCGGCGGCAACCGTCTACGCCACCGCGGCCATCGCCGCCTGCGCGGTCACCGCGACCCGGCCCGCGCATGCCGCGATGATCCCGCGTCTCGCGACCGAGGCCGAGGCGATCACGGCGCTCACCGTGCTGTCAGGGTGGGTCGAGAGCGCATCGGTGCTCATCGGACCCGCCCTCGCCGGAGTGCTCATCGCGATCGACGGGCCGCCCGCGGCGATCGGCTGCTTCGCGGTCGCGATGATCGTCGCCGCGCTCCTGATCACCCGCGCGTTTGGCGCCGAGCCCGCCGGGCCCGCCGAGCCCGCCGTGATCGGCGCGGCCAGGTCGCGGCCGCGGCGTGACGCCTCGCGGAGTGTCGCCGCGCTGCTGCGGGACCATGGACGGCTCGTCCCGCTCGTCGTGCTCGTCGCGACGCAGTACCTCGTGATCGGCGCGCTCGACGTGCTGCTCGTCGTGCTTGCGATCTCCGAACTCGGCCTCGGCGCCTCGGGCGCCGGTTACCTGACCGCCGCCTTCGGAGCCGGGGGCGTGATCGGGTCCGCCGGCGCGGTGTGGCTCATCGGGCGCCATCGGCTCGCGGGCCCGCTGAGCGTCGCCGCGCTTGTATGGGGCTCGGCGCTCGCGATCCTCGGCGTGTGGCCGACCGCCGCCGGGGCGTTCCTGCTGCTCGCGGCGGCTGGGTCGGCGCGGAGCCTGCTCGATACCTCCGGTCGCACGATCCTGATCCGGGTCGCTCCCGATGCCGCCCGCGGTGAGGTGTTCGGCCTACTCGAGGGCGCGTCGATGTTCGCGCTCGCGATCGGGTCAGGACTCGTGCCGGCGTTCGTCGCCCTCGGGGGACCGCGCGTCGCGCTCATCGTCACCGGCGGATTGCTGTGGGCGATCACGGTCGCGGCAGGGGCCGCCGTACACGCCGTCGACGGCGCCGAGCCGAGTTACGAGCGACTTTCGACGCGAGTGGGTTGACGGTCGGTCGGTTCTTCGCAGCTTCCTGTCCGTCTGGCGCAGGTCGCTTCGTCACCCAGGCAGAACCGGACACCGAGCCGGCCGCGACCGAAGGAGCATCAATGCCAGACGCACCGGTACAGCATCGCCGCCTCGGCTGGGTGGTGGGCCTCACCTCGACGGCCTATTTCATGGTCGTCCTCGATTCGCTCGTCGTGATCACGGCGCTGCCGCGCATGCAACGGGATCTGCACGTCGGCGTCTCCGCGCTGCAGTGGACGGTCAACGCCTACGGCATTGCCTTCGCCGCCGGGATCATCACGGCGGCCGCGCTCGGCGACCGCTTCGGCCGCCGGCGGGTGTTCAACTGCGGCCTCGTCCTGTTCACGCTTGCCTCGGCGGTTTGCGCCGCTCGCCCCCAGCGTGGGCGAACTGATCGCTGCGCGCACGGTGCAGGGCCTCGGCGCGGCCGTCGTGCTGCCGCTCAGCCTCACGATCCTGACGACGGCCTTCCCGCCTGAGAGGCGGGGCATGATCGTCGGCGTCTACGGTGGTCTCGCCGGTCTCGCCGTCGCCCTCGGACCGATCGTCGGTGGAGTGATCACCGAGGCAATCGACTGGCACTGGATCTTTTGGATCAACGTCCCAGTGGGGCTTACGGCGGTTGTCCTTGGCCAGCGACTCCTGCCGGAGAGCCGTGGTGCACCGGCGCGGCTCGACCTCGTCGGGGTCACGCTCGTCACGGCCGGTGTCGTCGCGCTCGTCTGGGCGCTCACCCGCTCCGGCGACGTCGGCTGGGGAAGCCCTGAGATCATCACTTCTCTGGTCGCGGGCTCGCTGCTGCTTGCCGCGTTCCTCTGGTGGGAGCACCGGGCTCCCGAGCCAATGGTGCCGCTGCGGCTGTTCACGCGGCGTGAGTTCGCGCTTGGCAACCTCACGACGTTCTTCCTCCACGGCGCGACATTCGCCACCGGCTTCTTCCTCACGCAGGAGTTCCAGCTCGCGCGGGGCTACTCCCCGCTCGGCACCGGACTGCGCCTGCTGCCGTTCTTCGCCACGCCGATGTTCATCTCGCCGCTCGCGGGCGGCCTCTCCGATCGAATCGGACGCCGACGGATCACCATCGTCGGTCTCACGTTGCAGGCGCTCGGCTTCGTCTGGGTCGCCGCCCGCGGCTCGCTCGCCACGAGCTGGATCGAGCTCGGCATTGCCCTGCTCGTCGCCGGGGTCGGTGTCTCCATGGCGCTGCCGACGGTGCCCACGACTGTTCTGGACGCGGTCGCCCCGGAGGAGATGGGCAAGGCGGCGGGGATCAACTACATGTCGCAGCGCCTCGGTACGGTGTTCGTGCTCGCGATCGCAAGCGCCGTCTTCACAGCCCATGGCCACCTCGGCAGTCCCGCCGCGGTCACAGCGGGGTTCCAGCCGGCGCTCTGGACGAGCGCTGGGTTCGCCGTTCTCGGCGTTGTGAGTGCGATCGCCATCACCGCATCCCGCCCGAAGACAGTGACCACCGCTGAGCCGGTCGCCGCCCAGAGCTGACCGCCGGGCCTCGGTCAGACCGGGACGTCGCGGTCGTCGACGAGCGGTGAGCCGAGCTCGCCCTGACGCTCAGGCGCGCCCGCGAGGACGCCCACATAGCGCTCCGCGATGTCGCGCGCAACGGCGCTCCCGAGCAGCGGATCGCGCCGGACAGCCGACGCGTTGAACACATCGTCCAGACGGTCGTGGGCGGACTGACTCTGCTCGCCGTCCTCCGTGCGTCGGTTCACGATCTGCGCCGCGATGTCGCCCAGTTCCGGCGCGCGCTCCGCCAGCGACGCGAACGCCTCCCTGAGCGGAAGATGCGCGAGCCGCTCCTGTGCCTGGAACGCCTCCTTCATCGTGGGATCGACCGGTGGGACAGCGGTGTCGTTGGCGGCTGCGTAGAGCAGCCGAAACGCGCGATCGCCGAACACGTCCTCGCGGGTTCTCCGGAGTCCCTCCAACGCGAACCGAGTGGCATCGGGGTCGTTCAGGCGTGTCCGCAGCCGCCTCGCCGCGGTCTCCTCATCGAGGCGTGAGCGGGCGAGGAGTTCGGTCGCGGCGATGACCGGTGCCGCGAGCCGCGCATGGCGCTCAAGCTCCCGGAGCCGTGGTATCGCTCGGGCGCGATCCGCGGCAGCGCTCGTCCCGCGGTCGATCAGCCGCTCAAGCCAGCCCACGTGATCCGTCCCTCGTCGTACGCCGCCTGCTCGCTGAGGACCGGGTCGCTCGAGAGGTGATCGTCAGGTGCCATCACGTGGGTAGGAAAGTTACAGACGTCACGACGTTTTCACTGGATCAGCAGGAACTACGGGTCCGGTTGCCCGGGATTCCCGATGTGAGGTGTGCGGTCCCGAGCTACCGTGAACGCAGGCGCGGTGTCGAACCGCGATGTCCCATCTGGGAGCGTGAATGCAATGAACGCTGACGTCGTCGGTGCGGGTGACGTTGGCAGGGGTGATGTCATCACGATCGTGTTGGCAGATGACCAGGCGATCGTGCGCGCAGCGCTCAGATTCGTGCTTGAGGCCGAGCCCGGCTTCACCCTCATTGGCGAGGCTGCGGACCTGGCGGCGACGGCTCGAAAGGTGCTCGCCTACAAGCCCGACGTCCTCGTGCTCGATCTTCATATGCCCGACGGCTCCACGTTCGCGGCGATCCCGGCGATCCTTCGCATCTCTCCGACGACGCGCATCGTGATCCTGACGATGGATGAGTCGCCACAGGCCGCGCGTGAGGCGCTGCGGGCCGGCGCAGTCGGATTCGCGCTCAAAGAGGCGGCCGATACAGAGCTCGTCGAGGCGGTCCGTGCGGCTCATGCCGGTCACGTGTATCTCGATCCTGAACTCGCCGCGCGCGTCGTCTGCGAGCCCGAGGTTGGTCCCGGCGAGGCGGAGGGACTGTCTCCCCGCGAACTCGAGGTGCTCAAGCTGGTCGCGCTCGGCTATACGAACCCGCAGATCGGGGAGGAGCTCCATCTGAGCATCCGAACCGTCGAAGCCCACCGCTCACACCTCCAGCACAAGATCCATCGGTGCACCCGGGCCGAGGTCAGCGCCTACGCCCGGGAGCAGTGCGTCGTTTGACGTCGCCTGCGGTGCCGCGGTGCCTCATACCCCGCCGGACAGTGAGTGCGGCGCCGGCTGGTGGCGCGGTGGCGGATCGTCCTTGACGAGCTGCGAGAGCGTGACGAGGGTGTAGTGGCGCTGGCGCAGCCGGGTGATGATGCGCGGCAGCGCGGCGACCGTTTCGCTGCGCTCGCCACCACCGTCGTGCATCAGGATGATCCCGCCCGGCTCCGCGCCGCTGACCGCGGTGTAGACAATCCGATCGGCCCCCGGGCGCGAGTAGTCCTTTGTGTCAACGCTCCAGAGCACCATCAGCAGTCGCCGCGCGCGGAGGACCTGGAGGGTCGTCGTGTTGAACGATCCGTAGGGCGGGCGCATCAGTCGCGGAGCGGGCGCGCCCGCGGCCTTGATCAACCGGGCATCGCCGTCGATCTGCTCGGTCTGGGCGGCAGCCGAGAGCTGATCGAGCGGCGGATGGCTCATCGTGTGATCGCCGACGTTATTGCCGGCTCGGTACTCGTCGGCGACGAGTCGCTTATACATCGCCACCTCGCGACCGACGACGAAGAACGTTGCGTGGACGTGCATGCGGTGCAGGATGCGGAGCACGTCGTGCGTATAGGGGCTCGGCCCGTCGTCGAACGTGAGGGCGACCTCGCGCCGCCGGTGGCCGGCGAGCTGCACATACGACGTGTACCGGAGCACGTGATTGATCGACGCCGCGCTCGCGGGTGGCGCGGCGTGCTCTGCGCGGACACGCTTCGACGTCGTCGATTTCGTTGGCGCGTGCGCGGTGGTGGTCGTCGCCCGCGTGGCCGCGGTCGTCGCCGGCCGTGCCGGCGGAGCGGGCGTCGCGGCGACGATCGGCTGCGCCTCGTGGGCGGCCGGTGTGCTCCCGCCCGAGGTCACGGCGAACACCGTGCCGGCCGCGATGACCGCCGCGGCGATCACACCCGCGTTGCGGCGCTGGCGGTGGGCGCGACGCCGTCGCGACGCCGTACGCCGTGCCGTGAGTTCGGATTTGGTCAGCAGTTGCCCAGCAGCCCGCGGACGCGCGTGCACCGACTCGTCTTCCATGAGGCGCTGATTGTGGCAGCGCCACGCCCCCGTCAGTCGTCGTGACCGAACGCTTGCATTTTGGATGACTCGGTGTCGTTCTCGCCGTCATCCTGGCTTCCGTTCTTCTCGTGCGCCGCGTTCTCGTCGGCGAGTGCGCCGGCGTCGACGTCCCGCGTCTCCTTGTCGCCGGGGTTCTGGAGGCGTTCCCGCGTCTCGTCACTGATCTTGTCGGCGTTCGGCGTCTGGAGCGAAGTGGGATCCTCGACGCGCTCCGCCGTCCCTTCGCTGTCCTCGGTGACGAGCGTCGCGTACGAGTCGTTGTCCGCGCGGAGTTCCTGATCGGCACGGTCAATCCCGTAGTGGTCGCGCAGGGCGCGGTCGCACTCGGGCGAGATGGTGTCGGCGTCGTCGAGCTTCGGCGTGTTGCCGATGTGATCCTTGCTGTAGGGGACCCGCAGTTCCCCGTTCTCGTCCTTGAGCCGGGCGAGGGGGATGAGCACCGTGCGCTTATCGCCCATCCCAAACTTGGCCTCGACGCTCACCCACATTGCGTCGCCGTCGCCGCCGATCGCATAGATCTCCTTGATCTTGCCGATCGGGTTCTGCTCCTGATCGGTCACTTTCTTGCCGGGCAGGGTGCTGACGTCCTCGATCGGCGCTGTCATCTCTACTCCCTCTCGTCTCCAGTTCAGGTCCCTCCGACGAGCTACCCATCGACCCGCGGGCTCACGCTCTGCCGCCGGGGTGCCTCGTAGTCCGCCACCGCGCCGGCGCACCTTTCCACGGATGCGCGGTGCGGCCGACCGCGGGAAGCTGAGTCCAGCATCGTCATCCGGGCGCGCATGGAGGTGCGCACGTGGGCGTCACCCTCATCGACCGACCACCACTTGCCTCGCAGGCGGGATCGGCACGCCGTGAGCTGAACTGGCTGGTCCCAGTCCTCGTGAGCGTGAGCGTGATCGCGATTGTCGTCGGCCTGCTCGCGTTCATCAACGAGACGCCGACCACACAGTTGCACAGCGAGGTGACCGCGTTGACGCAGCGAGTGGGCGCGCTCGAGAGCCAGGTGCGCGCCGAGCGCCGCGCGCTCACGGTTGAGCGCCACCGTCGGGCTGCGGCCGAGCGGATGATCCATTCCGCGCTCGCCGCCCTGCGGGACGCTTCGAACATGACCGCGTCGGCGGCCGACCTCAACCTGCTGCACGCCGAGCTCTCCCGGCTCGGGCAGTGCCTCCCGCAGCTCGAGCGCGAGCTCGGATCACTTCGGGTGCAGAGCACCGACGTCAACGGTTGGCTGACCGGCGTCGCGCTGTTGCGAGGGTCCGTGTCGACGGCGTGCGCCTCGGGCTTCTGAGCCCGGGCACGCCGTGTCCCGCGTTCACCTCAGCGGGCCGGGATGAGCAGGAGCAGGGCGCTGTAGGGCGGGACGCCCACCCGGTAGGTGCCGGCGTGGGATGGCACGACGGTGCTCGTGCTCCGACCCTGCCAGCGGCCGTCGGCGTTCAGCGACT
The DNA here is from genome assembly GCA_963850335.1 of uncultured Solirubrobacterales bacterium. GTDB lineage: Bacteria > Actinomycetota > Thermoleophilia > Solirubrobacterales > Solirubrobacteraceae > Palsa-465. Next base: position 200,023 of record CAWKKY010000019.1, read on the forward strand.
GGCCGTCGAGGGTCACGCCGGAGGTGGCACCGAGCGACGGAGCGCGCAGCGCGATCGTGTGGGTGTCGGCAATGTGGTTCGTCAGCACCCCGACGCTCGTCCCGGTTCCCGATCGGTTGACGAGCAACACGCGCTGTGATCCGTCACCGAAGCGGACCGCCCAGGTCGAGAGTCCCGGGCCCCCGTGGCGAATCGTGTCCTGGAGGTGGGCGCCCGGTTCGAACATGCGAGCGAGGAGGATGAGCCCGTAGAGCAGCGGCCGGGCCGCGAGCGACGGTCGACCCTGGAGCGGGGTGTTGATCGCGTCCACGCGGGTGTGAATATCGACTCCGTCGGCACCCGCCCACATCAGTCCGAGCAGGGCATTGGGTGCCCATAGCGCGCTCGCGAACGTGTTGTTGACGCCGGCGAGACCGCCACACGAGGCGGAATTGGCCTCGGTCACCCGCAACGGCAGGCCACGCTCGTGGGCGCTGGCGGCCTCCTCAAGCACACTGTCGCTGAAGCCGGCAAGACTCGGGTCCGAGACGAGTCCGCGGAGCGTGGGTGTCCCGGTGCAGGCGGACAGCGGATAGCGGTGGACGGTGACCATCCCGAGTCGTGACCGGCCGTGTGTCGGCAGGTCGGCCCACCACGCACTACCGGGAAACGCCGTGGCCGGCCCGGCGATCGGAACCTTCGGCACGACCTTGTGCACCGCAGCGGCGTAGGCGGCGAAGTCATGCGCATAGTCGACCGGCGTGTAGCTGAGCGCCCACGCCGGGTAACCCGGCCCCGGCCTGAGGAATCCGAGGTACCCACGCGAGTACAGGTCCGGCTCGTTGCCGACCTCAAAGCCGGCAATATCGCCCTTCGGCAGCGCCGCGAGCACGTCATGCGCCTCCTCAGCGGCGATCGTCGGGGAGCGGACCGCAAGGTTCAGGTCGAACAGGACGCGGAGCGGCACCGCGTCGGCGAGGCGGCGCAGCGCGTCGAACCATGCCGCATCGAGCGTATAGCCACCGGTCGCGGCGAGCCCAGGTTGCTCCCAGCTGCTGTCGGCGCTCTGGCCGCCGATGCGCAGGGTCACGGACCCGGCCTCCGGCGTGGCGAGACTCGCGAGAAAGCGCGGGAACGCCGGGAACGTTTCGTAGCGCGCGAGGTCGCTCGTCTCCATCGAGAGCCCGATGAACATGTTCGGGACGGCGCGGCCGACGACGCCGAAGCCGACCGTCGCGTCGAGGTCGGCCCGCGGTTTGCGCCCCGCCGCCGAGCTGGCCAGTGCCGCCGGCGCGACGACGAGCAACAACAGCGCCGCGGCCAGCGCCACTCGACCCGGCCGAGATGTCGTCAAACGCCCCATGTGGTTGTCCAGCGGCAGCCCGCGCCGCGACTTGATCCTAACCCGCTACAGCTTGATCAGTGCGGCGCTGTAGGCAGGAAGCCGGATCGGGTAGAGCCCGCGCACCGCAGCGACGTCGGTGGTCGTGCGCTCACCGTGCCAGCGGCCGTCCTCGCCGATCGTCTGACCCGCGAGGGTCTCGCCGGTCTCGGCGGCGGGGGACGGTCCGAGCAGCCGGCTGACGGTGGCGTCGCGCGAGCGCAGCGAGTGGACGAGCGTGAGAACGGGCTGGGCGCTCTTGTTGATCTCGAGCAGCATCGTCCCGTGCGATGAGGACACGGCCCAGCCCTTGATCGCCTCGGGATCCGGGGCGTCGCTCTTGACGCGCAGCAGTTCGGCCTTGGGGCCGAGCATCCGCGAGAACGCCGCGAGCCCGTAGGCCTCGGGATGGGCGGTCACACCCGGCGTGGCCTCGGGACGGGTGGTCACGCTGTGCACGGCGTTGAGGGCGAACGGCGCGTTCGGGAGCTCCGGGCGGATGTGCCAGTTGACGCCGGTGACACCGACGCTCGCCATCTCGAACAGAGCGTCCGGGGCCCACAGCGCCGTCGCGAACGACGCCGCGAGCGAGGCCCGTCCGCCGCACGTGAACGAGTTCATCTCGCTGACGCGAATCGGCGTCTGGTTGGTGGCGGCGAAGCGAAGATCGCCGTACAGGGTGCGGGCGAGGCCGCCCGAGAACCGGTTCTCAAGGAACGCCGCGGCATCCGGGACCGCCCGGCGCTGCTTGCTGTTGCAGGTCGCGGTCGCGTAACGGTGGAAGGAGAAGCTCGCGGGTCGCAGGGAACCGAGTGTCACGAGCTTCTGGGGCCACGCGACACTCGGATAGGTGAGCTCGGGCCCGGCGAGCGGGATCCCTCGCAGGTGCTTGGTGATCGTGCGCGCGTAGCTGCGGAAGTCGTCGACGTAGGTGTCGACGTCATATCCGTGCGTCCAGTGCTCTGCGGTGCTCTTGGTCGTGCTCGTGAGCCGCTCCGCCTCAAGGCGGGGCTGGAGCCGATAGAGGTCGGGCTCGTTCCCGATCGCGAGGCCGGCGAGCGTCCCGCGGGGGAGCGCGTGCTCGGCCGCCTCGGCCAACGCGACTGCCATCGTGGGGGAGTGGGCCACGAGATTGACCGTGAGCTCGATCCGAAGGTTGTCGCGCTCGACGAGATCGACGAGGTCGCTCATCCACGCCGTATCGAGGAACGTCACCCAATGGGGCAGCGTCGTGGGGTGCGCACCCCACACGGCGGCATCGGCCGAGCGGCCGCCGAGCCGCAGCTGCAGCGGCTGGCCGTTGCCGGGGCGCAGGATCGACAGCATGCGATCCAACGGCAGGCCGGCATTGGCAAACGCGGTGAGCTTGTCCATCTCGATCGACAGGCCGAAGAAGTCGTCCGGAATCGGCCGGACCCCCGATTTCACGGTGAACGTGACCGTCGGCACAACCGCGCCGGCTGGCGCCGAGGTGCAGAGCAGCGCGAGCCCGGCAAGGGCGCTGCAGAGCACGGCGGCAAGCACGCGGCGGACGCGCGCGTCAATCGGTCGGCAGACCGGTGAGGTGTCTGTTGCGGTCATGCGTCGTAGGCCCATCGCCTCGCGCCCCAAATCGATGAGCCTGAAGCGAGCCTAGTATGGCCGACGCACGAACGGACGCTCCCGGTTGTCTGAATTCTGATCGACCGTGTGGGCGCGGCGAAGATGCGATGTCGGTTACGTCCCGCAGGGCGGTGGGAACGTTTCAGACGTGCTCGTGGGTCGAGATCGAGAGTGCGGCACCGTCGATGAGCTCCTCGCCGGCGCCGCCCGCAGCGAGAGCGCCGCCCTGGTGCTCCGCGGCGAGGCGGGGACGGGCAAGAGCGCGCTGCTGAGGTACGCCGCCGAACGCGCCGAGGGCCTCGCGACGCTCGCGGTCACCGGGGTGGAGGCCGAGTCGACGCTTGATTTCGCCGGCCTGCATGGACTTCTGCGACCGGTCCTTGCCGACCTCGAGCGGGTCCCTGAGCCGCAGCGGCGGGCGCTCGGCGCGGCGCTCGGGCTCGAACCCGCCGGCGCGGCCGACCGATTCCTGATCTCCGCCGGGGTGCTGTCGCTGCTCGCGGCAGCGGCCGAACGTGGCCCGCTCGTGTGTCTGATCGACGACGCCCAATGGCTCGACGCAGCGTCGGCAGACGCGCTCGTGTTCGCCGCCCGGCGTCTCGGAGCCGAGGGGATCGTGATCCTGTTCGCGGCCCGGGAGGGGGAAGTCCGACGGTTCGACGCCCCCGGGCTCGACGCGCGAGATATCGGTCCGCTTGACCGTCAGGCGGGCGTGAGGATCCTCGCGACCTCGGCGCCGAACGCGGTGGCCCACGTCCGCGACCGGCTGCTTGAGGAGTCGGCGGGCAACGCACTCGCGCTGCTCGAGCTCCCCACCGCGCTCTCCGAGGCGCAGCTCGCGGGGCGCAGCCCGCTCCCGGAGGCGCTTCCGCTGACGCTGCGTCTGCGCACGACCTACGTCGACCGGGTCCACCGACTGCCGCCGGACACCCGGGAACTGCTGCTCCTCGCCGCGGCCGACGACACCGGCGAGCCGCGCGTCCTCACCGCGGCCGCCGCGGAGCTGAACCTCGGCGCAGAGGCGCTCGATCCGGCCGAGCACGCCGGTCTCCTCTCGACCCGGGACGAGGTCATCACCTTCGCCCATCCGCTGATCCGCACGGCGATCTACGAGTCCGCCACACGCGCGGGGCGGCAGCGCGTCCACGCGGCGCTCGCCGGGGTGCTCGCCGCCCAGGGCCAGGCCGACCGCTCCCTCTGGCATCGCACGATGGCGACCGACACGAGCAGCGAGGAGCTCGCGGCGGCGCTCGAGGCGTTCGCCCGGCAGTCCGAGCGTCGAGGCGGTCACGCGTCGGCGGCCAGCGCGTTTGAGCGCGCGGCCGACCTCAGCGAGGACGCGCGCCACCGCAGCGGGCGCCTGGCCGCGGCGGCGGCGGCGGCGTGGCACGCCGGGCAGGCCGGCCGCGGGCAGGAGCTCGTGCACCGGGCGCTGCCGTCCACCGACGGCGACCAGCGGGCAAGACTGCTGCATCTCGGCGGCGTCATCGAGGGCCGCAGCGGCTCGCTCGGGCGCGCCGTGCAGACACTGCAGCAGGCAGCGAGCCTCAGCGACGATCCATCGCTGACGCTCGAGATCCTCCATCATGCTGCGACGATGGCCGGGTACGCCGGCCAGTACGACGCGGCGATCGGGTTTGGGTTGCACGCTGCGGAGCTCCCAACCACCAGCGAGCGCGACCGCTACCTCGCGGCCGCTATCGGGGCCTACGCGTCAAGCCTGTCCGGCGACCATCCGCAAGGTGCGGCCCACGCCGCCGAGGCCGTCGAGATCGCCGAGCGTCTCAATGACCCCAACTGCCTGCTCGGCGCGGCGATCACCGCCGGGCGCCACGGGATCACCGCGGACGGGCTCGCGATGGTCACCCGTGTGGTCGACGTCGTGCGCCGCCAAGCGCTCGTCAGTCTGCTGCCGCTCGCACTCCAGGCACAGGCCCGCGAGCTGGTCTGGACCGGACGGTTTGACCTCTCGTATTCGGCGGCGGAGGAGGGGTGGCGGCTCGCGCTCGATGTCGGCCAGACATGGGCGGCGAGCATGAATCTCTCCTACCTCGTCGTGCTCGATGCGTTCCGGGGCGAGGAGGCGAGTGTCGAGGAACGCACGGCGGCGCTTGAGGGCCTCGTCGCGCGCAGCGGCGCTCGCACGGTGACGAACAACATCGCGACGGCGCGCGCGGTGCTTGAGCTGGGACTCGGCCGCCCCGGTCCGGCGCTCGATCACTTCCTGCCGATGCTCGCCGCGACCCGGCCGGAATCCGATCCGAACTTCGCGCTCGGCGTGCCAGACGCGGTCGAGGCCGCCGTCCGCACAGACCGGGTCGGCGAGGTCACCGAGCATCGGGAGCGCTTCGAGCGCTGGGTGCAAGCCGTCCCGACGCCCGCCCGGAGCTCGCTGCTCGCCCGCTGCCGAGCGCTCCTCGATGAGGACGGGGCCGAGGAGCACTACGCCGAGGCGGTGCGGCTCGCTCCGAGCCTGTCGCCGTTTGATCGGGCGCGGACCGAGCAGCTCTACGGCGAATGGCTGCGGCGTCATCGACGCCGCGCCGATGCCCGCCCGCACCTGCGGATCGCGCTCGAGTTGTTCCGCGACATGTCGGTCGCCCCGTGGGCGGCGCGGGCCCAGCACGAGCTGCGCGCCAGCGGAGAGACCGCACGGCGCCGGGATCCCTCCACGCGCGACCAGCTCACCCCGCAGGAGCTCCAGATCGCTCGGCTCGTCGCGACCGGCATGACCAATCCCGAGATCGCCGCCCAGCTGTTCCTCAGTCCCCGCACCATCGACTACCACCTCCGCAAGGTGTTCGTGAAGCTCGGGATCAGCTCCCGGGCCGAGCTGGCGGGGATGTCGCTCGGCGAGCCGCTCGCGGCCTGACCGGCGAGCAACACCGGCGAGCGACACCGGCGAGCGACACCGGCGATCTCGCCGTCGCGAGCCCGGGCCGCCCGCGGCAGTCTGATCGCACCCGTCGGGACCAGGTCCGGCGGGTTCTGCGAAAGGAGACTCATGAGTACGACGGCGACGCGCCGGCAATCGCGTGAGGCACGGCACGACGACCCGCAACTCGTCACGCTGCGGGGGCTCATCAAGTCGTGGCCGAGCCGAACGGGTCCGGTGCGGGCGGTCCGCGGCGTCGATCTGTCGATCGCGCGCGGTCAGGTTGTCGCCCTGCTCGGTCCCAACGGTGCCGGGAAATCAACCACGATCGACATGTTGCTCGGACTGGTTCGGCCAGACGCCGGGACGGTCGCGATCCTCGGTCGGCCGCCCAGCGACTCGGTTCGACGCGGCGACGTCGGCGCGATGCTCCAGTCTGGCGAGCCGATCCGGGACGTCTCCGTCCGCGAGCTGATCGCGATGATCGCCTCCGTCTACCCCCGACCGCTCGCGGTCGACCGGGTACTCGCGCTCGCCGGGCTCGAGGACGTCGCCGAGCGGCGCACCCAAAAGCTCTCCGGCGGCCAGGCCCAGCGGCTCCGCTTCGCTCTCGCCGTCACGAGTGACCCGCAGCTGCTCGTCCTCGACGAGCCGACCGTGGCGATGGACGTCGCCGCCCGCCAGTCGTTCTGGGACGCGATGCGGACGTTCGCCGCGCAGGGGCGGACCGTCCTGTTCGCGACGCACTACCTCGAGGAGGCGGACGCCAACGCCGACCGCGTCGTCCTGATGGCACATGGTCGCGTCGTTGCCGACGGCCCGACGAGCGAGATCAAGGCGCGGGTCGGGACCCGGAACATCCGGGCGACGCTGCCGCTCGTGCCGTTAGGCGAGCTCGCGGCGCTGCCCGGCGTGCGCTCGGCCGACCGTCACGGCGAGACCGTGATCCTCGTCTGCTCGGACTCCGACCGGGCCGCCCGGGCGCTCTTCGATCGATACGCCGCCGCGCGGGATGTCGAGATCACGGGCGCCGGGCTCGAGGAGGCATTCCTTCAGCTCACCACCGATGCCCCATCCAGCCGCGCCGACCTTATGGAGGCAACGTCATGACGAGCCTGACCTACACCCGTTACGAGCTCGTGAGGGTGTTCCGCAACCGGCGGTTCTTCATCTTCTCGCTCGGGTTCCCGCTGGCCCTCTACCTGATCATCGCGGCGCCGAACCGCAGCCTGCACGACTACTCCGGCACGGGCATCTCGCTGCCGCTCTACTACATGGTCGGGATGGCGTCGTTCGGCACGATGACCTCGATGCTGTCCACCGGCGCCCGCATCGCCTGGGAGCGCCAGATCGGATGGACACGCCAGCTGCGCATCACGCCGCTCACCGCGCCCGCGTACCTGCGCTCGAAGGTGATCGCCGCCTACGCAATGGCCGCGCTGAGCCTCGTCTCGCTGTATCTCGCCGGCACGATCCTCGGGGTCACCCTCGGGGCGGGGGACTGGCTCGCGATGACCGGGTTGATCGTGCTCGGGCTGCTGCCCTTCGCGGCGCTCGGGATCGCGCTCGGCCATCTGTTGAACGTCGACGCGCTCGGCCCGGCGCTCGGCGGGATGGTGTCGCTCCTCGCGCTCGTCAGCGGCAGCTGGTTCCCGGTGACCCACGGGTTCCTCCACGACGTCGGGCAGGTGCTTCCGTCGTACTGGCTCGTCCAGGCCGGGCGGGTGCCACTTCACGGACACGGCTGGACCACGACCGGATGGATCGTCGTGCTCGGCTGGACCGCGGCGCTCACCGTGCTCGCGGCATTCGTCTACCGGCGCGACACCCAACGCGTATGACCGGCGGGTACGCCGGTGGCCATGCCGATGCGATCACGGCCGACTGGCGGGATCGTCACAGCATGCATCCACAACTCATGCTCGAACTCGGTCGGGCAAGGACGGCCGACCACCTCCGTGAGTCGCGGACGGCGCGGACCCAGCGTCGCCGGCGGCACACCCAACGTCCCGACCCACTCCATGGACAGGAGCGCCCATGCCCACGCAGCCCATCCGTGCCGACTCAGGCCGGCGCGTCCGCACTCCGCACGGAGTGATGACGACGCTTGCATCACCTACCCAGGGTGAGGCGCGGGCGCTCAGCATGTGGCGGGTCGAGATGGCCCGTGGCCAGCGTGAGCCGCGTCAGATCGTCGACTCAGAACAGATCTGGCACGTCATTGCCGGACGGCTGGCGATCGAGATCGATCGCGACGCCGTCCGGCTCGCGCCGGGCGACACCGTCGTCGTCCCCGAGGCAGTCGTCCGCGGCGTCGCCGCCGAGTCGGATGTCACCGCGCTCGTGTGTGGCTTCGGCGATGCCGTCGTCACCGCCCCCGGCGAGCCGCGCGCCTACGAGACCCCGGCCTGGATGAGCTGACCGAGCCCGCCGACCTGCGAGAGGTCCGCGGGGTCGATGGGCCTCCAGTCCCCTATAGGGCACTTATTCCACATCGACCCTCAGCGGATGACGTGGTCAGCCCGCATCTGGTTGATGACGAGCTGGTTGGCCACCGCGTCGGCGGAGGTGGACAGGTGGACGCCGTCCGGTTCGTGGATGACGAAGCCGTGACCGTGGTAGGTCATGTAGTCGCGATACCGGTTGCCGGGCGTGAAGAACGCGTTGGCATCGATCAGTGACACGCGGCCGCGGAACTCGCGTGCGGCCTGGCGGATGCCGGCGTTGACCGCGGAGAAGAGGCCGCTGTACTGGCCGGGGACGGGCGCGGGCAGGGTGAACCAGTAGACGCGTCCGGCGCTGCCGCGGAGCAGGCTGCGCATCATCTGGGCGGTGAGCCGCGCGTATCCGGTGCTCCAGGGATACGCGCAGCAGAGGATCTGGCCGTGGGCGCCCGGGGAGGAGAAGCCGTCGTTGGCGCCCATGAACACAACGCTCACATCGGGCTGGAAGCTCCTCGCCTGGGCGCGAGCCTGGGCCTGCCAGTCGAAGAAGAACGGCTTCGTGAGCCCGGTCGAGATCCGCGCGTCCTCCCGCACGCCGACGCCGTGCGGCGCGAGGTCAGCGCGCAGGAAATCGTCGAGGATCTGCATCTCGGAGTCGCCTGCGGCGTAGAGCCGGAGTCGCCCGCTCGCGTGCTCGGCCCACACGAGGCGCCGGCTCGAGCTGGAGTAGGCATCGCGGACACTCACCTCCCAGCCGCCCGGCCGCGGCGTCTCGAGATCGATGATCCGCCGCGGGTGACCGGTGTGCAGCCACCACGGCCGGCACGCCGATCGCGCCCCGGGCGGCGAAACGCAGATGCGCACCCTCAGGCCGCCGAGCGACCAGCGGTCACGCAGCCGGACCGTGAGGTGATGGGCGACGCGGGCCCGCGGATCGATCCTCACGGCGAGACGATGCGCGCACGACGGCGTCTGCACGGTGGCGGTGGCCGTCAGCGATGGCACGGGTACCGGTACGGGCGTCGGGGGCGGGGTCGAGCCGGAGGGCGTGCCGGGCACGGTCTGGGCGACGAGATCGCGCTCGCGCTGGTCGCACCGCCAGGTGAGGGCGTGCGGTAGCTGCGTGGGCTTGGAGGAGGCCAGGGTGACTGTGGCGAGCGTCTGCTCGCGCCCGGCGTGGCGCTCGGCGAGCTTGACCTGGGCGCCCGGCGGACCCGAGATCGTCACGCCGACGTAGCCAGCATGGGTGAGGCTCGTGCGCAAACGCAGCGTCGCCACGGACGTCCGCGTCGGCACCGACGTCCGCGTCCGCACGGACGTCCCCGTCGGCACGGCCGCCCCCCGGTCGCCGCCCGAGCGGTGCGACCAATAACTCGGATACTCCGAGTCGCCCGGCCGCGAGCGCTCCCAGGTGACCGGGTACGCGTGCGGCAGCGCCCGCGCCAGCAGGTGAGTGAACGCGATCGCTCCGGAAGTGGTCAGGTGGATCCCATCGGGCTGGAACCAATCACCGTGTCCGGCGCTGTACTTCACCCAGTCGAGCAGGAGCGCACGGTTGCGGTGCCGGGCGACCTCCTCGCGGACGGTGGCCGCGTCCTGACCTGAGCCGCCGCCGAGCTCACGTGGGGTGACGAGCACGAGCAGATGCGTGCAGCAGAGCAGCCCGAGTGTCCTGCCGATGTCGGCGCGGCTGACCTGCCCGTCGGCACCGAGCGCGACGACGACCATGTGCGGGAGCGTGCCAGCGGCGCGTCGGGCCTCGATCAGCGCCAGGGCCTCACCGAACTCCCGGCACCCATGGGCGTTCGCCTCGTAGCCGATCGCGGCGAGGCGATCGAGCGCGAGCAGCATCGTCGAGTCGCCGATCGCCAGCGGCGGACGGTCGTGGCCGTGGCGGTGACGCGGGTAGGAGGTCTGGACCCCGCCGCACCCCGCCCGGTGTGCGGTCGGCGACGCGGCCGCCGCGGCCGCCGCAGGCATCACGGGCAGCGCAGCCCCGAGCGCGGCGGCCGCCAGGCCCGCGGCCACGACCGCCGGCGCGAGCAAAAGACACAGCCCCCTGAGGCGACGTCCGTCCACCACGATGCAGATACTCTGCCGGATCCCCGGGACGGCATGCCAGGTGACGCCCGGGATCGCTCCTGCTCGATGCTGTTCCCGACCATCCAGTTCGCGATCTTCTTCCCGATCGTGCTCGCGCTGTCGTGGGCGCTGATGAGCCGCCCGCCGGTGTGGAAGCCGTTCATCGTCATCGCGAGCTACATCTTCTACGCGGCGGCGAACCCACTGTTCTGCCTGCTGCTGGCCGGGGTGACGGTGTGGAATCACGTTGCGGCGCAGCTGATCTATCGCTCCGAGGACGAGCGCACCCGCAAGCGGCTGACCGCCGTCGCGGTCACGGGGAACCTCGCCGCGCTGGGCGCCTTCAAGTACTACTCGTTCTTCGCCCAGTCCTGCGCCCGTGTCCTCCACGACGTCGGGCTCGGGATGCCGCTCCCCCTATTGACGATCGCGCTGCCCGTCGGGGTCAGCTTCTTCACCTTCCAGGCGATCTCCTACACCGTCGATGTCAAACGCCGGCTGATTGAACCGGCGGCGCTCATCGACGTCGCGATCTACCTCAGCTTCTTCCCGCACCTCATTGCGGGCCCGATCGTCCGCGCGCGCGAGTTCCTGCCGCAGCTCGCGACCCCCCGTGACCCTGAGCGGGTGGCGGTGAGCGCCGGGATCACGCTGATCGCGCTCGGGCTGGTGAAGAAAGTGATGATCGCCGACTACCTCGGCCGGACCGTGGTCGACCCCGTGTTCGCGGTGCCGCAGGGGTACCACGCACCGGATGTGCTGATCGCCGCCTACGCGTACGCCGCGCAGATCTACTGCGACTTCTCGGGGTACACGGACATCGCGATCGGGCTCGCGCTGCTGATGGGGTTTGTGTTCCCGCAGAACTTCAACAGTCCGTACCGGGCGACCGGCTTCCGCGACTTCTGGCGGCGGTGGCACATGACGCTGTCCCGGTTTCTCCGTGACTTTCTCTACATCCCGCTGGGCGGGAGTCGCGGCGGCCGCGCGAAGACCTACCGCAACCTGATGATCACGATGGTGCTCGGCGGGCTGTGGCACGGCGCCGCATGGACGTTCGTCATCTGGGGCGCGTATCACGGGACGATGCTCGTGATCGAGCACGCGCTCGCCGGCCGAATCAAGACGCCCGCCTGGCTGCGGTGGTTCGTGACGTTCAACCTCGTCGTGCTCGGGTGGATCATCTTCCGCGCCCAGTCGATGGCGGACGTGTGGACGTTCCTGAAGCGACTCGGCTCGTTCGGCGCGCCGACGCTGTGGACGGCGCCGGTGCTGATCGCCGTCGGGCTCGTGATCGGGCTCCAGTTGCTGCCGGACCGCTCGACCGAGGACTGGCAGGCGCGGCTCGGTCGGCTCAGTCCCGCCGTGCTCGGCGCCGCTCTGGGAGTCATCATCCTGTTCGTCGCCGCCACCGTGCCCAGCCAGGGCGTGCCTCCGTTCATCTACTTCCGCTTCTGAGCGGCCGAACCGACATCTGCTCATGCCCGTGATCCGACCCAAGCACGCCGACGACAACCTGATGGAGCGCTTCGATGAGGAGGGCGCCCGCCGGTTCTCGGCACGGGACGGGCTCCTGGCGATCGGGATCACCGCGCTGATCCTGCTTGCATGCGCCGGCGGCGCGGTGAAGAAGGCCGGGGAGGAGATGTCCCCGGGGCTCGGCCGCGACGTCGTGCTCGCGATCGGACGCCCGACCGCCTGGATCGCCAACCAGCTGCCGTTTCACTCGGCGACGCACACGCTGACCGCGTGGCTCTCGCCGGACTCCCCGCTGTCACAGTCGGGATCGTTCGTCAGCACGCGCACGACGACCGGCGGTTCGGTGATCGCGCCGGTGACGCCGGATGCATTCACGCCGTCCGAGATCGGTGTGCGCCCGCCGGCGCGGCGCCCGCTCCACACGCTGCTGGTGACCGGCGACTCGATGTCCCAGCCGCTCGATCAAGACCTCGCGCGGACGCTGGCTCCCCAGGGAGTGCACGTCATCCGTGACCCGCACATCGGCACCGGCATCTCCAAGAGCATCCTCGTCGACTGGGGCCGGCTCGCCACGACCCAGGTGCAGCAGGACCATCCCGACGCTGTCGTCGTGTTCATCGGGGCCAACGACGGCTTCTCGATGCCCGGCCCGGACGGCCGGGGCGTTGATTGCTGCGGACCGGAGTGGACGGCGATCTACGCGACCCGGGTGCGCCGGATGATGGCCACCTATCGCCAGGCGGGCGCGGCCCGGATCTATTGGCTGACCTTGCCGACACCACGTGAGGCGGCCCGCCAGCAGATCGCGCTTGTCGTCAATGCAGCGATCAAGGTTGCCGCCGAACCCTGGATTGCCCAGGTCCGGGTGATCGACACCGTGCCGACGTTCACCCCCGGCAATCGGTACCGAGATGAGATGACGATTGGCGGCCAGCCGACGCTCGTGCGCCAGTCCGACGGCATTCACCTCAACGACGCCGGGTCGGCGCTCGCCGAGCAGCTCGTGCTCGCCGCCATCGATCGGGACTTCACCCGCTGACGCGCCGGGGCGTGGCTCCGGCGCGCCAACCGATGTGCCGTGTCAGCTGATCAGGTGTTCTCCGTGTAGGTCCACTGGACCTGGCGCTTGTGCGACGCCGTGCACGACCACTTCGCGTCGTACTGCGTGCGCGACTTGTCCAGAATCCGGCGGTGGCAACTCCAGCCGTGTGCGCGCCCGTGCGACTTGGCCACGCTCCGGCCGGTCGCGCAGCTGACCTTGTACGTCCAAAGCCAGGTCAGATACGAGTAGCCGTAGCCCCGGCCACTTCCGACACTACAGGTGCCGGCGGCGTGGGCGCGGGGGGTGTTCGCCGATGTGGCTCCGGCAAACGCGAGCACGGAGGCGGCGACGAGTGCCAGCAGCAGCGGACGAAACAGTCTGGTCAATCTAGAACCCTCCTCGTCGAACGATCGCCCCGGCCCAGCGGGATCCTAAACAATGACCCGGTCACCCCGGGGGTCTGTGAGCTGAGGAAGTGCGGGGTCAGACGGCGAGCTCGCGCTCGGCGGCGAGCCAGTGGGCAACGCTGTCACCGTCCGCACCGGCCTCGTAGAGCTGGTACGCGCGCTCGGCAATCTGTTCCGAGGTGGGGAGGTCGTCCAGAGCCACACGGTCCTGCCAGTGCTCGATCCCGCCGGTGCGGCGCATCGCGTCCCACAGGCTGCGTCGGCCGAGCGCGACGAGCTGAGCACGGTTCGGGAATTGGCCAAGCTCGCTGATGGCGGCTCGGAGGTCATTTTCGATGCGCGCGTCCGTCCAGCGACGCGTGCCAGGAGTGATCGTTCCGGTCATATCCAGGAAGCCTACGCGTCGAACCGGCGGATTCAGGGTGGGCGGATTTCAGGCGCAGGCTGGGTCCGAGCCGCGGAAGCGGCGCGCCGGGCGGCAGCGCCCCCTACCATGCACTGCTGCGACCTCCGGTCGCGTGCCGAGACGAATGCGAACTTTGATCAGGGGCTATATCGCGCTCGCCGTGAGCGCACTGACGCTGGCCGCCGCCGCCGGGCCTGCTGGCGCGGTCAATTTCGGCTGGTCTGAGCCGACCGGCGCCTGCACCGTGTGGGGTCCGACGTTCTGCACTCAATGGGCCACGGGAATCGGCAACCTCACGACGAATTCGGCGTTCGCGGTCCTCCTCAAGCGCATGCCGCTTCGCTACGTGAGACTCAACGCCGCCTACAACCTGCTGTCCGATTACAACCCGTCCACCCACCAATGCCAGGCGAGCAGTGCCTTCACCAAGGGCGGCGATGACGGCCACGGGCTCAAGCCCCCCGCCTACGGATGGAAGATCCTGCGCTCCGAGCTCCAGGTCGCGCGGGCCGACGGGCTGACCCCGCTGATCACGATCATCGACGGTTTCCAGATCCCCAAGCCGGCCAACGCCCGCGACCCGATCTGGCCGATCCCGATGTACTGGGATGGGCACCACTACAAGCTGACAACGGCCGGCCAGAGCTATCGCTGCGGCGTCCAGGCGTTGATCAAGGCCGTCCACACCGAGCAGAGCGCCGGTCACGGCCGCACGGCGGATTGGGAGGCCTTCAACGAGCCCGACGCCCGTAAGTCCTACAACGGGACCCTCAAGGGCGCATGCAACAGCACGAGCAGCCAGTGCCGCGGTCGCTACACGACGCTGTGCGCCCCGGCGGTCAAGAATCAGTGCGGGCCGCTCGAGGCCGCCAACCTGTACGTGGAGCTCAGCCGCGACGTCAAATCCGCCCACGCCGGCGGCAAGGTCGCCGCGCTCGCCGTGACGCGGCCGGGCACGTACGCCTACGGGTATCTGCAGGAGCTGATCAAGGATCTGCGGGTGCGTCCCGGCGTCCTGTCCTACCACGATTACATCGACCCCACATCCAACGGCGCCGATCTCTCGCACGGCTTCTCGATGTACCTCCAGAAGAAGTACGGGGGCAGGTTCGAGATCTGGATCACCGAATCGGGCGTCTACCTGTCTGAGTTCGCCAAGTTGCCCGCGACCGGTGGGTCGAACAAGAAGCACGGCTGCCAGTACGGGACCAACCACATGCGTGGGTTGACGGGTCTTGGCCAGTGCGTCGACGGCAACGCCAAAGCTCAAGCCGCGGGTGCGACCGACTTCAAGAGCCATCTGGCGACGAACGGCAGCTACAAGAACGTCAAGATCACCGAGCTCTTCTGGTACGAGTTCCGAGCTCTGCCGCCGTCGCCGACCGGCAGAGTCCAGTGGGACTCAGGTCTCGTCGACGCCAACAACGTCCCGCGCTCGAGTTACTGCGTGCTCACCCGCACCACGGGCTGCAAGGGCAACCCGAATCGCAACAAGTAGCCGGGGCGTCTGATCAGGCCGCCGGCCGCGCCTGAGTTCGCGGCCGACCCGCGGCCCGGCGCTCCTTGACGCGTCGCGCGAGATCCTGGAGGCCGGGGGCGGCGAGGATGACGAGCGCGATGTCGGCCGGCTCGCGGAACCGGACGAACCCGAAGGTCAGGATCGCCGTCAACGAGACGACGATGAACGGGATCACCAAGATGCCGACGGGCTGGCGGCGTCGGCGAAGCGCGATCACGCCGAACGCCGCCGGGATCAGCAGCGCGTAGTACATGAGCACGCCGAGATCCTGAAGTGCGCCGGAGCGGCCCTCCGGCACCGATCCGGGTGCGTAGAGGCTCCATACGCGCAGCCAGCGCACGACCATCACGAGCGGCAACCGGAGGAGGTGATCGCGCGCGTAGCGGACCCCCGCGTCGGATTGCTGGCTGGAGACCTGGGCCTCGTTGCCCGGGTACGGGTGGACGCAGCGGATGTCCCAGCCGCCGATCTCGGACCCGTAGTAGGTCGAGTGGCAGTTCGCGCCCGCCACGACCGATCCCGAGTCGTTGGCGATCGGCACGAAGCGATGGAACACGACCGCGTTGCGGATCGTCCACGGCGCGAGCACGACGATGAAGCACGCTCCGATGACAGCCAGCGGGACCACCCGCCGGATCGCGAATGCGAGATAGAGAAGGGTGAGCACGAACAGTGCCACGCCCTCTCCGCGCGTGAGCGCGGCGAGCCCGAGGGCCACGCCGAGTGCCGCGGCGCGCCCCGCGTTCGGGCGCTTGACGACGAGCCAGGTCCCGAGCAGCGAGAGCGCGGTGAGCATCCCGTAGAGCGACTCGCTCATGAGAGCCCCGTCGGCACCGATGAGGATCGGGTAGATGGCGGCGAGGCCGGCGGCCAGCAGCCCGGTCGAGTCGTCTCCGACCTCTCGTCCGAGGACGCCGACGGTGGCGACGGTGACGGCGCCCAAGAGGGACCCGAGGAGCCGCTGCGCCTCCTCGCCGGTCCCGCCGAGCTTCGCCAAGCCGGCGAGCACGAGGCTGTAGAACGGCGGATGGCCCGCGGTCGCGATGAAATGGCCCGTGAACAGACCCGTCGGGTTGACGAACCCATGGCCGTGCGCGAGCAGCACCGGCACGCCCGAGTAATAGAACTCGTCGGTGATGCCGTGGGGTGGCCACGGCGCCCATGCGGCCGTGTAGATCACCCGGATGGCGACGGCGCCGACGACGATCAGCAGCAGCCCGAGCCGGAAGCCGGAAGGACTCGGCGCTCGTCGATCCGTCCCCCCGCTGGGCATCGTCCGCACCCTACCCGGGCGGGCGGCACGACGGCGGGTGGTCCGGCTAGCCCAGCGCGGCGACGGTGTACGCGGCGTGGAACTGCGCGCGCCCGCGGGAGCCCGTGGCGCCCGCGCTGAAACCAACCGTCCAGCCGTCGACGCTCGCGCTCGGACCGAGGGGACGTCCCGAGCCGGTCAGGTCATCGCGCAGGACCCGCCGGACCGTGTCGCACGAGACCCGGACGGCCCGCACGCCCGTGAAGCGATACAGGGTCGTGACCCCGGACCCGTCGTTCCGTTGGATCGTGAACCCCTTGCAGCTGATGCCCGGCGGCTTCGCTGGACCCTGAGCATCCGTGCGCGCCACCGCGGCACCCGCGGGCGCTGCCGCCATCCCGCTCGCCATCACACTCGCCATCGTCATTGCCACTGCCAGCAGCGGCAAACGTCGTGCACCACCGCACAACCCCAACATCGCGCCCCTTCCATCGTGTCGCCCGCACGGGAGCATAGTGCTCAGGCGGACGAGAGCGCGGTCCGTAGGTCCTCCCGGGTCCCCCGAGACCGAACCGCTGTCGCGAGAAGCAACGACGGCAACGAGGGGGCGGCGGGCAGCAGCAGACAACGCCTCTTGGTCATGCGTCGAGCTGGGGGAAGGGGTTCGATCGGCGGTAGACGGTCACTCCTCGGGTCTGGACGCGAACAGGTCAAGCCCCAGACGTCGCGAGAGGAATCTGGCGGCGACGTGTCCCTTGACGCTGTTTCCCGCAGGATCAAGCGGTGGGGCAAACGTGCCCAGGCCGCCCTTGCCAGGCGAGACGGTGACGATTCCGCCACCGATTCCGCTCTTGCCCGGCAGGCCCACGTCGTACAGCCAATCGCCGGAGGCCTCGTAGAGCCCGGCAGTGGTCATCACGGCGAGCGTGTACCGGCAAACGTCCTGGTCGATGATCCGCTCCCTGGTCAGCGGGTTCACGCCGCCGTCGGCGAGGGTTGCTCCCATCACCGCAAGGTCAGTGGCGCTGACGTTCAGCGAGCATTGCCGGCTGTACAGATCGATCGCCTCGGCGGGGTCGCAATAGATCCGGCCACGGCGAGCTAGGACCGCGGCGATGTCTCGGTTTTGTTGATTGGTTCTCAATGCCGAGTCATATACGTCGGTGTTGAGGGAAAGCTCGTGGCCGGCAAATCTGGACAGCCCACCATGGATCGCACGCCACTTGTCCGCCGCGGTTGCGCCCGGGACGAGGCTGGTCGCGGCGATCGCTCCGGGATTCACCATCGGGTTGGTCCGTCCGTCCCTGCTGCGCTCGACTGCCTCCAGCGAGTTGAACGGCAGGCCTGTGCCGTTGACTCCGAGGCGGGCGCGAGCGTCCTCCGCGCCGAGGGACTGGCACACGAGCGCGAAGACGAACGGCTTGGAGACACTCATGATCGCGAACTCGATATCCGCATCGCCGGCTGCATAAGTCGCGCCGGCGGTCCCGCAGACGCAGAGACCGAAGAGGTCGCCTCGGGCCGCCGCCAGTTCCGGATACACCTGTGAGTTCACCCCTCCGGTCTGTGACCGGCAACGGACGTGCGCTTCGTCGACCAGTGCTCGCACCATCTCAGCGGGCGGGAGTTGCCCGCTGGAGACAAACTCATCAATCACTCAGCGAGACCTTTCTGTCAGAACGCTTCGGACACCTGGACCAACAGGCGTCGCAAGCATGCCGCATGGCAACCCGCCGGCCGAACCCCTTCACATGGCGTTCACAACTCCGCGGCAGTTGTGAACAAGTGGAAGTCGTGCGGATGGCGGTGCGGGTTTTTTCCGGATGCGCGGTCGGCGGCGCGGGAGCAGGATCGGTACTCCCCTTTGTTTGTTGACCGACAGGAGTCGTGGTAGCGATGGAACGGATCACCGGAGCATTGGGGGGAGAGGGTGAGCTCGCGTCGCCGAGACCCGGGGCGGCCGTCGCCCGTATCGGGACGACGCCGCCGGCGTTGACGGAGCGGTTCTTGGCCGCGGTGGCGCTCGCGCAGGAGGTGCACGGGCACGTGCGCCGGAGCGGTACCGAGATCCCGTATCTCGCGCATCTGCTCGTGGTCACCGGGCTCGTGATCGAGGATGGCGGCGACGAGGATCAGGCGATCGCGGCGATGTTGCACGACGCGGTTGAGGACGGCGGCGGTCGGCCGATGCTCGAGCGGATCGAGCACTCCTTCGGGCCGCGGGTTGCGGCGATCGTGGAGGCGTGCTCGGACACCGTCGAGGCGGCGGTGCAGGAGACCTGGATCGAGAGAAAGCGTCGCTATCTGTCGCATCTGCCCGAGATCGAAGATGACGCGATCCTCCGGGTTGCGCTCGCGGACAAGGTCCACAACGCCCGCTCGATCGTGCGCGATTACCGCGAGGAGGGGCACGCGCTGTGGGATCGGTTCACGCAGAAGACCGCGCGTGAGCAGCTCTCGTACTACGGCGGGCTGCTCGCGTTCTTCGAGGCGCGCCGTCCGGGGCCGCTCACCGAAGACCTGCTGCGCGCCGTGAGCGAGCTGGCCTGGCTCGTCGCGCGCGATGACGCAGGGCGCAGTGAGGAGATCTCTTTGTGGATCGATCCCGACCTTCACGCGCGCCAAGCTCCGGAAGGCTGGATCCAGGTTCGGACCGCCGGCGAGACGATCGCGCTCCTCGATGAGTTCCCGGTGCAGACACTTTCCTTCAACGCCCCCACGGAGGCCTCAGCGGTCGTTCACTGGTTGCACGAGCAAGACGGAGAGGGCCGCGATCGCTGGCCGCGCGACCGGATCGCCTTCCACGGCGAGCACGATCTGCGGGTCATCGATCAGCTGATCGCGGCGATCGAGCACCATTCGAGCGGGGCGGGCGTGTGACGAACGGTTGGGCCTGAATTCGGCGGTGAACGGACGGCGCGGGCGCCTCCCGCGGCGGACACCGTCACAATTCGTTCAGTGATGACCGCTGAAAGCCCCTCCGCCCGCAAGGTCCATTCGCTCGAGCTGTTCCAGGGCCTGCCGCGGCACTACGACCGCATGGGCGCCCTGCTCAGTTTCGGCCAGGATCCGCGCTGGCGCCGCGCGCTCGTGTGGGCCGTCGACCCGCAGCCCGGCGAGCGGGTGCTCGATGTTGCGACCGGCACCGGAATGGTGGCGGCGGCACTGGCGTCCCACTCGGCGTGCGAGGTTGTCGGGCTCGACCAGAGCGAGGCGATGCTGGCCGAGGCCCGAGCCCGCGTCGACACGGATCCCGGGCTCGCTGCGCGGGTCCGCCTCGTCCGCGGCGAGGCCGAGCGGCTTCCGTTCGCCGACGGGGAATTCGACGCGCTCACGTTCACCTACCTGCTGCGCTACGTCGACGATCGCGCCGGGACGATGCGTGAGCTCGCGCGGGTCGTGAAGCCGGGCGGTCGCATCGGGATGGTCGAGTTCGGCGTCCCGCCCCGGGCGAGGCTGCGTGCACTGTGGCGCGTCCACACCCGCGTCGGCCTACCCTTGCTCGGTCGCCTCGTGTCTCCGGCGTGGGTCGAGGTCGGACGTTTCCTGGGGCCGAACATCGAGGAGCTCTACGAGGTCGAGCCGGACCCGGTCGGACTGTGGAGGCGAGCCGGCATCGGGAATGTTCGCCTGAAGCGGATGAGCTTCGGCGCGGGCATCGTGATGTCTGGTGTCAAGGATGGACACCGAGCGCCGTAAGCTCGACCGGCCCGCTTTCTACGCGTTGGAGAGTGGGGGCTGGCGCGACCTGGTCACGCTGCTTCACCCGCCGTACACGGCCTGGCATCTCAGCTACGTCGTGTTGGGCGCGGCCGCGGCACCGACGGTTCACGTCGGTCGGCTGATCGCGACGCTCGGCGCGTTCTTCCTGGCGGTCGGGGTGAGTGCCCACGCGCTCGACGAACTCATCGGCCGCCCGCTCGGGACGAGGCTGCGGCGTCGGACGCTCATCGGACTGGCCGTCGTCGGGCTCGTCGGGGCGGTTGGGATCGGCGTCGCGGGTGCGATCGTCGTCTCGCTGTGGCTTGTGCCGGCAATCGCGATCGGAACCGTGCTCGTGCTCGGCTACAACCTCGAGCTCGCCGGGGGCCGACTCCACACCGACCTGTGGTTCGCGATCGCCTGGGGTGGCTTCCCGGCCTTCATCGGGTACTTCGCGCAGACCCTCACGATCGATGCCACGGGCGTGCTGGTGGCCGCCGGCTGCTGCGTGCTCAGTGTCGCTCAGCGCCGGCTGAGTACACCGGTGCGAGAACTGCGTCGCCGTACGGCGACGATCACGGGGGAACAAACGCTCACGGATGGCACCACGGTGGCGTTGACCAAGGCCAGCGTCGCCGCACCGCTCGAAGGCGGCCTGTCCGCGCTGTGGATCGCGGTTGTCCTGCTCGCCGCCGGCCTGCTCGCGGCCAAGTTGTGAGTCCGACGCGGCATCACCAGCTCGTGACGATCGGAATCAGTCACTTCTGCGAGAAAGCGCGCTGGGCGCTTGACCGCGCCGGGGTCGAGTACGTGGAACGTCGGCACGTCCAGGTGCTCCACGTCGCAGCCGCGCGGCGGGCAGGTGGGGGGCGAACCGTGCCCGTTCTTGTGACCGACAGCGGCGAGGTCCTGCCCGAGTCCAGCGCCATCCTGCGTTGGGCCGACGGTCGCACCGATCCGGACCGGTGCCTGTATCCGAGCGGGGCACTCGGCGACGAGGCCGCTGCCCTGGAGGGGTGGCTCGACGACGGCCTGGGGCCCGATGGGCGACTGTGGATGTATGAGCAGACCCTGCCGATCGTCCGCGAGATGGCACCGTGGGTGCTCACTGGCGTTCCCCGCGGTGAGCGCCTCGCATTCCGCGCCGGCGGCCCCCTGATCACGTTAGCCGTGCGCCGCTACCTCGGCGTGGACGGGACGGCTGCCGCTGCGGCTCTCACTCGCATCGATGCGGTGTTCGACGAGATCGCGGCGCGCATCTCGGATCAGCGGCCATTCCTGCTCGGCGACCGCTTCACCGCCGCCGACCTCACGTTCGCCGCACTCACCGCGCCGGTGCTGGTGCCCGCCGGCTACGGCTCTCCACTGCCACCCATGGAGCTCATGCCGACGGCGATGGCGACCGAGGTCCAGCGCCTCCGCGCGCACCCGGCGGGCCGATTCGCGGCTCGCCTGTACGCGACGGAACGAGCAGACGGCCCACCGTGTCGAATGGAGGCCCGATGACGCAGGGATCGATCGCGAAGGAACTCGTCGCCAAACGCTGTGCGGCCGAGGCCGTGCTGAGCCACATCGCATCTGCCACGACGTCATCGTCGGCGCCGCGAACGGTGAGGCCGTCGGCGTCCTCGACGCGCTCGAAGCCGGCTCTGACGTGTTGGAGGACGTGCGGCTTCACCAGATGATTCCGTTTCGTACTCGAGATGCTCTCTGATCACCGCGATCCAGCGCCTCATCGCCATCGCGCATCCAAGCTTCCGTGAGCAACTGACCGAGGATGCGCGGAAGCTGGGATACCTCTCAGTGTCGTGAATCGTTAGTTCGGTGGCAGCCTCGCGGCGTCTGGACGCGCCTGACGATGGGGATGATCCCGCCGTACCACCAGTACGACTGGATCATCCCCATCCGTCATCCACGCCCAGCCACTCGCGACACTGCTCACGAACTTCCCTTCACACACTAGCGCTCGTTCGTCCTACCCGGCTGCCAGTTCGACGACTCGTCGCGCACAGCCCCAGGAGAGGGTCACCCCGGCGCCACCGTGGCCGTAGCAATGGATCACATCGCCAACACGTTCGACGCGCGGGCCGCCCGCCCGGACGGGGCGCAGGCCGACACGAACATCGAGGACCTTCGCATCGGCGAGTCGCGGTACGAGCCGTCGGGCGCGAGCGAGGAGCGACTCCGTCTCCTCGGGATCGACAAGATCGTGCTCATTGCCCGGTTGATAGGAGCCACCCACGATCGTGCGGTCCTTACGCGGCAGGACATAGATCATCTCGTCCTCGTCGCACACGCAGGGCACGCCGGCCAGGGTGTTGACGTGCACGACCTGGCCACGCGCGGCGCTGACCGCCGGATCGGCCGCCAGCTCGCGGGCAGCCAACCCGGTGCAGTTGACCACCAAGCCGCCGATCTCGGCCAGCGAGGTCACCGCCCGGCGCACGGGGCGTCTCGGCTCGAGCGCCTTCAGGTGGGCGGGCATCTCGACCAGCGGCACGCGCAAGCGCCATCCGTGGTCATAGCCCGCCGGCAACTCGTCCGCTCGCGCGTGGCGCACACGATCACCGGGGAGGGCATCCAGCCACCACGGCCGAGTGGCCTGCAAGTGCAGGTACTCCCGGGCCGGAAAGCCGCGGGCCTCAAGCCATGTGAGTGTCTGGAGCGCCCACCGCATCACCTCGGCGCTGTCCCCGGCAGCGTAGGGAAGCCAGAGGCCGCCGGCGACGTCAGAGACGCGCGGTTGGTCTGCAGCGATGACGGTGACCCGATAGTCCGCCTCGTGCAGAGCGTGCGCGCACGTCAGCCCGATCACGCCGGCGCCAATGACAGTCACTTCACGCGGTGCGCCCATCGCGTCAGTCAAGCAATCGGGGCCGGCCGCCTGCAGCCGAGCCCTACGAAGCGGCCAACGAGCGTTCCACCAACTCGTCGGCGGCAATGGCGATGCGGTCGCGCCCTTCGGCCTTCGCCTCGTAGAGAGCGCGGTCGGCGCGGGCGACCCAGCTGTCCGTTGGCTCGCCGGGGAGCGCCTCGGCGACGCCAGCGCTCACCGTCACCTTCACGGGATCGCGAGGCCCGGACACTTCGAGCTCTCGCACCGCCGCGAGGAATCGATCCGCAAGCCGGCTGCCGTCGGCGGCCGCTGCATCGTGGAGGATCACGGCGAACTCGTCTCCACCGAATCGTGTCAGGACATCCGAGCGCCGCGGGAAGCTGCGGACGAGAGCGCTCGCGATCGCCTTGAGCGCGATATCGCCAGTCATATGCCCGTGCTCATCGTTGAGCTGCTTGAAGTGGTCGATATCGACCATCACGAGACAGGCCGGCTCGTCGACCAGCGTGCGCACGTGGACCGCGCGGGGAAGCTCGCGCTGCAGCACGCCCCGGTTCCCGAGCTTTGTGAGCGGGTCGATGTCCGCCTCCCGGCGGGTGTCCTCGAGCTCGACCTTGAGCACGTCGACACGCTGTCCGAGCTCACGCGCGAGCTCGAGCTGTCGCGTGCTCCTCTCATCGATGATCTCCGAGAGTCGCTGGACGGTCTCGAGCGCCGTCGTCTTCAGGTCCTCCGCGGAGCGGTCAGCCGCTGCACGAAGCCGCTTGAGCTGGCTCGCGGCGTAGGCGTCCGAGGCAGCGTCGCCCATGACGGCCTGCGAGAGACGCTCGATCACCAGCCACACCGCCTGCTGGAGATCGCCAATCGAGCGCGATGCGGCAGCATGGTCGTCGCGCACGTAGGCGACGACGTGCTTGCTGAGACCCGGCCAATCGCGGCTGAGGCAGACGGCGTCTTCTGATCCGGGTGGCGGGGCCAGGACAAGGATGTGACGAGCCCACGCCTTGAGCCGGCTCGCGGCCTCGGAGTCCCGTGCGGCCGTCTCCTCGAGCACGCGCAGGATCGCGGCGACAGCGTCGATGGCTGCGTCTGGGGTGCTTTCCCGCACGACCGGTTCGGTGGCAGCGGACTCCGGTTCCGAGTCCTTCAAACGGCGAAGACTCACACCCCGGGGATCGTCCGATGACCGACGGACTTGAGCTAGCCCAACGGGCCGGTTTTAGGTCAACCGGCCGTTGGCGGCGATCGTCTCGATCACGTCGCTCCCGTATGCGAGCACGCACTCGAACGGTGCCGCGCTGCGGTTTTCGAGCCGGTGCTTGACGTCCGCCGGCACCCGCGCGAGTTCTCGGGCGCGGATGAGTCTCGCCTGGTGGCGGCCGAGGAAGATTGTGGCCTGGCCTGCGACCGCGACCAGGGCTTCTTCGGTCGGATGCGAGTGGACCGGCTGACCCGTTCCAGGCGGGAGCGCGAGGAACATCACGCTGACCCGCGCGCCGTGCTCGCTCCCCGCGAAGACCGTGCCGCCGTCGACGACCGGAAGCTGCTCGGGGCGCCGAACGCGCACGTAGAGATCCTGCTCCTGCAGTTCGTCCTCCACGGCCGGCCCGTCGAACCATGCCTCGCGCGCCGACGGAATCCCCCGGCGCCGAAGCGCGTCCAGGACGTCACGGTCCTCCGGGAAGCGGCCGGCGAGCTCGAGCACGAGCTCCGGGGTCACACCCAGGCGCGCCATGCACGTGTGGTCCACCGGGCAGCCGAACATGTAGGTGCCATTCGTGCCGGCGAGCGTCGCTCGAGCCTTGTCGAGCATGCGCGGGATCCAGGCATACCCGTCGAGTTCCGCATCAAGCGGATGCGGCTCGCGCGATGTCAGATCTTTCGCGCCGGCAACGGCAGTCACGTCGACAAGGCTACCGTCGAGTTAGGCTGAAACAGACCATGTCGCATGTCGTCGTCTCCAACCTCGCGTACGCCCATCCCGGCGGCGACCGGCTGTTCGCCGAGGTGTCGTTCAAGATCACGCCGGGAGAGCACGTGGGGCTCGTCGGCGCAAACGGTGTCGGGAAGTCGACGCTGTTCCGGGTGCTCGCGGGCGAGCTGCCCGCCGACGAGGGCGATGTCGATATCGGCACGTTCGCGTACATGCCGCAGGACGTCGGCGTGCGCGGCGACGAGCTCACGGTACGCGAGCTGTTGCTGGCGGCTGCCCCCGCACGATTACGCGACGCGGGCCGGCGGATGCTCACGGCCGAGCGCGAGTTGGCCGGCGGCGCCGACCCAGCCGGAGCCGGGATGCGGCTCGGCGAGGCGATCGGTGACTGGTCACAGCTCGGTGGCTATGAGCTCGAGGGCAAGTGGGACGCGTCGTGCCGGCGGCTCGTCCGCGCCGGGCTTGATGAGGTCGGGCCGCGCGCGACCGCCGCCCTCTCGGGCGGGGAGCGCAAACGGCTTGTGCTCGACGTGCTGTTTGAGAGCGACGCCGCGGTACTGCTGCTCGACGAACCCGACAACTTCCTCGATGTCCCGGCGAAGCTCGAGCTCGAGTCGCGGATCGCCGCTTCCACCAAGACGATCGTGCTCATCAGCCACGACCGGGACCTGCTCGGCGCCGCCGCGACCGCGATCCTCACGCTTGAGGCCAACGGCACGTGGACGCACGGCGGCTCGTACCGGACCTACCCGGAGGCGCGGGAGCGGCGCCAAGAGCTGCTCGGCGACCGGTTGGAGCAGTGGAGGCGCGAGGAGCGCCGGCTGTTCCACATCTACAAGACGATGAAACAGCGGGCCGCGATGTCCGACGCGCTGGCCAAGCGCGCGGATGCCGCGGAGACGCGCTGGCGCCGGTTCGTCGACGCCGGGCCGCCGCCGGCCCCCGTCACCGACCAGCAGATCCAGGTCCGCATCCGGGGCGCGGATTCGGCCCGCATTGTCGTGGCCCTTCGCGACGTCGCGATCGACGGACTCGTGCGCCCGTTCGAGGACGAGATCCATTTCGGCGAGCGGGTCGGACTCATCGGCCCGAACGGCTCGGGCAAGACACACCTGATTCGCCTGCTCGCAGGCGAGCCCGTCGCCCACGACGGTGAGTTGCGGATCGGCAACCGCGTATCGCCCGGGCTGTTCACGCAGCTCAACACGCGCGCCGATCTCGAGGGCCGGGTGCTCCTCGACGTCGTGCGCGAGCGGCTCGGCGCCGTCGAGCCGTCGATGCGGGCGCTCGCGCGCTATCGGATCCAGGACGCGGCCCACCGCACGACCGACACGCTGTCCGGCGGTCAGAAGGCCCGGCTGGAGGTCCTGTGCCTCGAGATCGAGGGCCACAATCTGCTGCTGCTCGACGAGCCCACCGACAACCTCGATATTGATTCCTCCGAAGCGCTGGAGGCGGCACTCGAGTCGTTCATCGGCACGGTGGTCGCGGTCTCACACGACCGCGCGTTCCTGCGCCGACTTGACCGCTTCCTGCTGCTCGCGCACGGGGGATCGGTGTACGCGCTGCCGGACATCGAGTCGGCACTCGAGGCGCTCGCCGTGCCCGAGCGCGCGGCCGGGGCGCGGCTCGCGAAGCGGCTCACGCCCGCATAGCTGCCGTCGGTGAGAGGGAGGCCCTTCCGCGGGAAGGGTCTGAGGAATAGTCTGGTCGCACACGCTGAACATGCCTGCAAGCCCGGTCCTCAGGAGGAAGCGTCGATGAGCGGAACGGCCGAATTCGATATTGGAAGTGAGGTCGCGTGCCGTGATGGCGTGTGCGGACATCTCAGCCGCGTCGTGGTGGATCCCGTGGCGCGGGCGATCACGCATCTGGCCGTGGAGCCGACGGATCGACACAGCCGAGGTCGGCTTGTGCCGGTGGAGTCTGTGGAGTCCACCGAGGGCGGGGTCATCCGGCTGAAATGCACCAAGCCCCAGTTCGAGGTCTTCGAACTGGCTGAAGACACGCAGCTGCTGGGCGAGGCCGACCATCCCGACTACCCGTCAGAGAACGTGGTGGCGCTGCCCTATTACGGACTGCGCACCGACGCTGCCGGCTTCGCCGGTACGCCTCAACATCACATCAGTGCTCGCGTGAAACTCCACGATCGCGTCCCAGTCGGCGAAGTGGCGGTGCGCAGGGGCGAGCACGTCCACGCCACGGACGGCCAGATCGGCCAGGTCAGAGGGCTCGTGATCGATCCGGCAGACCACCACGTCACCCATTTTCTGCTCCACGAAGGGCACCTCTGGGGCGCGAAGACGGTGGCGATCCCAATCGGCGCCGTGAGCCACATCGAGGACGGCGTCCGTCTCAACCTCACGAAGGACGAGGTGCGGGACCTGCCGCCGGTCGACGTCGACGAGTGAATCGCCCGCGCCTAGCGTTTCGATCGCTCGCCGCCCAGCCCGAGACGCACCGCGATCAGCTTGTGCACGAGTGACTTGGGGAGCGGACGGTCAACCGGGAAGTGCAACGAACTCTTGGTCATCGTGTAGCCCTGGAGCTCATCGGCGAGCTGCCCCAGAACCGAGCCGCTGAAGGGGAGGTAACTCAGGTGATCCTTGAACGCGGCAAAGCCGGCAACCGTCTGGCCGCCAACGCGGAAGGCGGGAACACGGTACGAGATCACCTCCTCAGCGTCCGGGAGGATCTCGAGGATCGTGCGCCGAAGTCCCTGAAGCGTGCTGCGCTTCGGCTCTTCGACGCCGCGCAGGTACTCGTCAACTTCCGCGGCCGACATTGCCCGCAGTCTACGAGCGACGGGGGGATCACGATGTGCGGCCCGGTGCCTACGGACCTTCAAGCCCGGAAATCTGAACCCAGGTGGCGTCGTCGCCCGGCACGGACAGCGACAGCCTGTACACCCGGCCACGAGCGATGATCCGACGGCGCTTGTCGTAGCGGACCGCGCGCGCCGTGATCTGGTAGGTGTGGCGCGCGGCCACCTGACGTGACGCGAGTGCGAGGCTGGCCCTGCACGGGACCGTCACCGTTGACGTGCCGATCGTGATCTGCACGCCGTCGGCGCCGCCCACGCAGGTGACGTTCTCTGCGGCGAAGCGGTACCGGTGCGGCACGTTGTGCGTTCGGACCGCCATCAGAACGAGGGAGAAGTCGGGGTGCCCTCTGGTCGTTCTCGCGCCCTTCCTTCGCCCGACGCTCTCGCGCGACGGCAGGACCTCCGATTTGATCACCTGGGTGAGCGTCGCCGCGGAGCCAACATACGAGCCGTCGCCGGAGTAGCTCGCACCGATGATCAGCGTGGCCGCTTTCGCCGCGACGACCGTGCAGGTCACGCGGAGCGTCGCCGCGTTGAGCCGCCCCGACGTGCAGCCGGTCAAGGGCAGGCGATTCTCGGTGAAGGAGACCGTGCCGCCATTGACAGACGGACTGATCGTCGCGGTGAACACGATCGTGTCGTCGACCCCCGCCGGGTTCTTCGAGGACTTCAGCGCGATCCGAGTGGCCACCGGCGTGCCTCCGCCCGCGGAGTTGACCGGCGTGGTCTGCGAGGAGAACACGGGAACCGACCCACCGGCTGAGTCGAAGGCGGTGACCTCCAACTCGATCCGCTTGGAGGCTTCGTTCGAGGTGAGCGTGAAGCTCGACCCGCTGGCCCCGGTGATCTGGGCGCACGCGATGCTCGGGGCGCACGAGAACCACTGGTAGCTGTACCGCGTCGCGGCCGGCGTCCACGTGCCGGGGTTCGCCGTGAGCGTCTGACCGACCGTGGTGATGCCGGTGATCGACGGCACCGAGGTGTTCGTGGGCCCCTCGGCGATGACAGCGGCGGACGCCGCGGAGCTGACCGGTGCACCGGTGCCGCTGGCGTTGGTTGCGGTGACGGTCACCTTCAGCGTGGCGCCAAGGTCGGCGTCGGCGGGCGTATACGCCTCGTTCGTCGCACCCGCGATCGGCGTGCACGCGTCGCCGGCTCCGTCGCATCGCTGCCACTGGTAGGTGTAGCTGGTGGCCTGCGGGGACCATTGACCGACGTCTGCGCTGACCGGCCGCCCGATGGCGGGCGTCCCGAGAACCGCTGGCGCCTGAGTGTTGTCCGGCGGGCCTGCGGGGGCGCTCGCGCTCGCATAGGCCGTGAGCGTGCTCGCGGCCGGAACGATCAATGTCCCTTCTCCGGCGGCAAGCCCGGTGAGCGGTTGGCTGACGTTCTGTTCGTCGGGCCCCGAGATCGCCGCGCCGACGTTCGCCGACCACACGCTCGTCCCGGTCGCGTCATCGACGGCGTAGATCTCGCCGCTCGATGAGCCCTCGAACACGAGGTCGCCGACAAGCAACGGCGCAGTGTCGAGATGTGAGTCCCCGGTGAACGTCCAGGCCGTGGTTCCGAGTCCGGATTGGCTCACGGCGGTGAGCGCGCCACCGTCTACCGTGAACGCCTGGCCGCCACCGACGGCGGGGATCGGGGTGGAACTGAATGATCCCTGGGGCTGTCCAGAGTCCGAGGCGAGGATGAGATTCCCGCCAAAGTCGCGCCCGTACACGTTGCCATTGGCAAGCGCGGGCGTCTTGCCGCCGCCGCCTTCGCAGGGCGCGGTGTGATGCCAGATCAGGTGTCCGCTGAACGGGTCGAAATCGTAGTCCTGGCCGCAGGCGTAAGTGACGTAGACGCCGGTCGCGTCAGCGGCGGGGGAGCTGTCGTCGCCGTTCTCGACCGGAGCGGTCCACACGAGCTGGCCGGTTGCCTGCGTGACGGCGAAGAGGGCACCGCCGCCTCCGACGACGCCGTCGCCCCCGACGTACACGTCACCGTTTGTGGCAGTGGGCGCGCTGGTGAAATCGGATCCGGGCAGGCTGGTCGCCCAGTTCGTCTGACCCGAAGCGGCGTCGAACGCGCTCAGCAGTCCGCTGTTGTTGACCGTGAAGACCTGCCCACCGTCATAGGCGAGCGCGGACCAGGCGTAGCTGCCTCCGAGTTGGTGCGACCAGAGCGTCGTGCCGGTCGCCTGGTTGATCGCGTACAGGCTCGTGCCCGATCCGGCATTGCGAGCGGTGACGTACACGGTCCCGTTGACGATCAACGGGTAGGACACCGGGCCCGGCAGCGTGACGGACCAGGCCTTCGCGAGGGGGGTGGCGAGCGACGCGGTCTGGTACCCGTCGTGTGCCGCGTCCAGCTGATATGCGGTCGCGAGGTTCGTGCCCTCGGCGCGTGCGCCCGGGGCGCCGGCGAGCGCCGCTGCCGCCGCCAGCAGGATGATCAAGGCTTTGGCGACCGATGTTCTTGTCACGGCGTCGAATGTGCTCACGAATGCGTACCCGCTCTCCCCATTGATCGGCCGCGCCGGGCCAACGATGAGACGAACGTCACTGCGCTAGATGGCCGGATCGAGCTGGGCGTGTTCCGCTGGCACCTCGTCGAGTGGGAGCGCGACGCGGAACGTCGTACCACCGCCGGGGCGAGGGTCAAAGCTGATCGTGCCGTGGTATCGCTCCACGATGATCGCGTGGGCGATCGCGAGTCCCTGTCCGGTCCCGCGACCGACGGGCTTGGTGGTGAAGAAGGGATCGAAGATGCGATCGGCGATGTCCGGCGGAATGCCGCAGCCACTGTCGCTGACGGTGATGAGAACGTTGCGTTCCTCGGATCGCGTGCTGATCGCGATCGTGGCTCTGTCCGGCGGATCGTCGGCGCGCGATTCGATCGCGTGGGCCGCGTTGACGATCAGGTTGAGGAACACCTGGTTCAGGTCGCCTGCGTTCGCGATGACGGGCGGGACATCTCCCAGGTCGAGGTCGACGTCGGCGACATATTTGTACTCGTTGTGCGCGACGGTCAACGTCGTTTGGATCGCGTCGTTGACGTTTGTAGGCGATCGCTCCGTGGAGGGGTGGGCGAAGGCGCGCATTGCGGTGACGATCGTCGAGACACGCTCGATGCCCTCCAGCGCGCGCTCGAAAGCGACCGGCACGCGTTCCTGTAGATAGCCGAGATCGCTGTTCTCCTCGGCTTCATGCGCGAGTCGCCGTCGATGGTCTCGGTCGATCGGTTCCTGGCTGTCGAGCAGGTCGTGGTAGACGTTCGTAAGGGTCAGCAGGTCGTCGACGGCGCCTTTGAGGAATCGCGTCGAGTCTCCGATGTACTGGATCGGCGTGTTGATCTCGTGCGCCACGCCCGCCGCGAGCTGGCCGATCGCTTCGAGTTTTTGCGCGAGGCGCAGTTCGATCTCCATCCGCTCGCGGGCAGCCGCGGCGGCCTTCTCAGCCTCGTAGGACCTCTCGAGATCGTGGTGGGCCGCCTGCAACTGTTGCTGCGCAACCACGAGCGAGCGTTGCGCGGCGAGCTGTCGAGCGCTCACCAGCGCAAAGAGCCCGGCCGCGGGTATGACCACGCTGAGGAACGCGCCGACGCCTTGCCCGTAGCCCCAGATGAGCAGCACGATGACGCCGGCGCCCGCGCCGAAGGTCGGCAGCCAGCTCACGCGCGCCTCGCTTCGACTCGGCGCGATCGTCCCGCCGCTCTCGGAGCGTGCGCGCGCGGCGGCGAGCGCGAACAGGGCGAACGCGACAAC
The DNA here is from genome assembly GCA_963850335.1 of uncultured Solirubrobacterales bacterium. Classification (GTDB taxonomy): domain Bacteria; phylum Actinomycetota; class Thermoleophilia; order Solirubrobacterales; family Solirubrobacteraceae; genus Palsa-465. The sequence continues at coordinate 231,537 of CAWKKY010000019.1, forward strand.
GTACGTTGTATCCAGGAGGTCGCCGTTCTGGAAGAGCCCGTGGAGCGTCACGTAGGCATAGATCACGTCGCCGACGACGAACAGGCACAGACCCCCGGTGAGGTACCACAGCGCGCTGCGCATCGTCCGAGACACTCCCCGGAGGAGCAGCGATGCCACGCCTGCGATCACGATCATGTCGCCGACCGGGTATGCGATCGAGAACGCCATCTGAACCGGCCCTTGCCCACCCGCTCGCGCCGTCGGCCCCACGATGAGGTAGGAGATGATCATTGCGCCCCCGAGCGCGGTGGCGGCGAGGTCGAGCCCGAGGCGCAGCCACTCTGAGCGCTTGCGTGCTGTCGTGGGCATCAGCAGGAGCCCGGCGAGCACGCACGGGTAGAAAAGCAGGAACAGCGGGTCGGCGAGGGACGGATATGGCGTCTGTCCGGCGAGCGCATAGAGGATCGTCGTCACCGATCCGGCGATCTGCCCGAGGATCCCGACGGCGATCAGACGCCAGGCCAACGCGAAGTGGTCCGGGGCGGTCGGTCGGAGCGACGCCCTCCACGCGAGCACAACAGCGATCAGTGCGGTCGGGTTCTGGAGGATGCCGCCGACGACCGCGCGGTTGCCCGGAATCCAATCGAAGAGCTGCCAGCTCACGTAGAAGACGACGTATCCGACCAACGCGCTGACGAGAATCCCGCCCGGCCACGCCGAAGGATGCGGACGCCGACGCCTGCATACATAGGTCGCAGCCATGCGGTGAGAATCGGCAACGACGGGGGAAACCGATGCGTACTCGGCCGCGCGACGCGCGCTGCAACTACGGAGCTGAGCGACCGCGCGTACGGTCAACGCGCTCACCGGTCTTGCCACCTTCACACGATCTGGTCCCTGACGGACGAGCAACTTTTAGCGGTGCGGCGCGTTTGGATGAGTATGGACGGAGCTTTGGGGGGTGGCGGGAGTCGGCTGGTCAGGGGTGTCGCGGCAATTGCCGCGTTCGTTGTGTGCCTCATCACGGCGACCGCCGCCGGCGCGACCGCCACGCCGCTGGGCGCGCTTGTGCCGGCTCAGACAGGCGAGACGCTCGGGCCGGCCGCTGTGATTGGCAGCAACGTGTTTGTCGGGGCCCCGGACACGACCCTGACCGCGCAGGCTCAGGGAGCCATCTTCGTGTACGCCGAGCCCGCCGCAGGGTGGTCCGGATCCCGGACCGAGACGGCGGTCCTCACCGCGTCACACGCGCAGGCGGGTGACGGTTTGGGCAAAACCGTGGTGACAGCAGGACCCGACGTTGTCGCAGGCGACAGCAGAGGCAATCTGGATGTGTTCGCGCCCCCTGGCGGCGGCTGGAGCGGTGATGTGCACGAGACCGCCGTGCTGTCCAGCTCCGAAGGTGTCGCCCTCGACGATCCGGTCGTATCCGGGCAGGAAATCGTGGCGCGGGGATCGGTCGGCCAGGCCCCCGGTGTTGTCTACGTGTTCACCGAGCCGCAAGGCGGGTGGTCGGGGGTCGTGCACGAGACTGCCAAGCTGACGGCTTCTGATGGCAGTCACGGGGACGAATTCGGTTCCTCAATTGCGGCTTCCGGGACGACGATCGTGGTCGGTGCGCCGGTGGCGAAGGTGGGATCGCATTCCCCGGGCGCCGTGTACGCATTCAGCGAGCCGGCGGCCGGATGGGCGGGGACGGTCCACGAGAGCGCGAAGCTCACCGGATCGGACGTCACCGCCGTCACCTCCGCGTCGCCTGACACGGCGTCATTCGGAGCCTCCGTGGCCATCTCGGGATCCATAATCGCGGCCGCGGTGCCGGTTGCTCCCGGGAGCAGCCCGGGCGCCGTGTACGTCTTCACGGAGCCCTCGGGAGGGTGGAGGAGCGAGACCCAGGCCGCAAGGCTTGCGCCACGCGACGGAACGATCACGGCCGGATCGCAGCTCGCATCGGTCTCCTTCCCATTCACCACCGGGAAAACACCGCAACTGGCGATCTCAGGCGACACAATCCTCGTGCCTGGTGCGCAAGGTGCCACCGAAACCCAGCCGGCTGACTTCGTCTTCACCAAACCGGCTGGCGGGTGGTCGGGGACCGAGCACGAGTCGGGCGCGCTCATGAGTTCCGACAGTGGCGGCCTTGGAACGCCGGTGATCTCGGGGCCGACTGTGTTTGCGGGTCGGTTGGAGGCGGTCTCTGACCAGACCCTGATCGCGACTGGCTCGGTGTATGTGTTCACGCAGCCGGCGGCAGGATGGTCAGGCATTGTCAACGAGACGGCAAAGCTGTCCGACCCGGGTGGGGCTCCGGTCGGGAGCGAGGATGTCTATGGCAAGCCATCAACCGGCTGGACGACCGGCCCGCCGTCAGCGACGCTGGCGCCATCGGGAGACCCTGAATCAATGAGCTTCTCCCGGGTCGCGGTTTCGGGTTCGACGGCGGTTGCGGATGCGCTCGCGTCTGGGTCGGCCGGGTCCGGTGCCGCCTATGTCTTCAGCCGACCGTCTCAAGGCTGGTCGAGCGCCGCGCCGGTCGGCACACTGGTTGATCCCGGGACGCACTTGGGTCCGCTTGCGATCTCCGGATCGATCGTCGCCGCGTCGGCCTATCCGGTCTCCGGCACCCTCCCGAACACCCCACGCCTCGACGTGTTCGCCGAGCCGGCGGCGGGTTGGTCCGGTCAGCACAACCCGGCCGGGAACCTGGTTGCCTCCGACGGCGCATCGCTGATGGCGCCGGCCGTTGACGGTCGAACGATCGTGGCAGCAGGATTCGTCAACAGTCAGACATACCTGTACGTATTCACGGAGCCCCCCGGGGGATGGTCAGGACAGATCAGCGAGACGGCGCGGCTGGCGTTCCCGAACACCGCGTATCCGCAGTCGATCAGCATCGACGGCGGCAACATCGTCGTGAATGGCGTCATCTCCGGGAGGACGATTGCGGCGCTCAACCAGGCGTACGTCTATGCGGAACCGGCCGCTGGTTGGGGCGCCGCGGTTCCGGCACGCGCTGCGCTGACACCCGACTACACCGATGCCACCGTCAAGATCTACCGCGAGCCGGCGCACGGGTGGGCCGGCACCGTTCACCCGGCCGGACGACTGCAGGTCCCCGGCGTGTCCGCGAGTGAGCTGGCGATCGACGGCGATACCGTCGCCGTCGCGGGATATGTGCCTCCCGCTAAGTACGACGCCTGCCCGTGCCGCGGCGGGGTGTGGCTCTTCTCCCGGCCGACGGCGGGCTGGGCAGGGACGTTGGCGGCCCCGGAATTCGTCGCGGCGCGGAGTGACTATGAGGGGGAGATTGGGCTCGCCCTCACTGGATCCATGCTCTTCGCCGGGGGGCAGATCATCGAGACCAGCAATCAGACCAATCTCGACGTCTTCACGGTGCCGAGCCAGGTCACCGAGCATCTCCTGCGACCTGGGAAGCCGCGCCTGCAGCGGGCAGCTCTGAGCGGTCTGATCACGCAACGGCCGAAGTTGGGATTCACGCTGCTCGCCGGCACCAACGCACCGCCGGTCAGATCGCTCACGATCAGCCTCCCGCGGGGAATCACTGTCGCGGCCCGAAAGCTCCGCCGTGACGCGCTCATGGGGGCCGGGAGAGTGCGCGCTGCGACCGTCAGGAACGGCAAGCTCACGATCAATCTGACGGCGCCACTCAGCAAAGCCTCACTCACGCTCCGCTGGCCGACGCTGCGCGAGAGCGCCACGCTGCACCGGCGGGTTCACCCGAGGCGCAAAGCGGGCAAGCACACCGCCCGGCGCCTGAAGCTCGTGCTGACGACAGGCGTCAGCCTCGTCGATGCAACCGGGCGCGCAACGAAGCTGACGATCAGGACCAGGCTGGTCGTCAGGCGCTAGTGTCGTGAAGCGGAAGTTCGTGAGCAGCGTCGCGAGTGGCTGGGCGTGGATGACGGATGGGGATGAACCAAGTCGTACTGGTGGTACGGCGGGATCATCCCCATTCGTCAGGCGCGTCCAGACGCCGCGAGGCTGCCACCGAACTAACGATTCACGACACTAGCACCGCCGATGAGGGCGGTGAGCGCCTGGAGCCCATCTTCGATGAACCGACAACGACGCATCGCACGTCCCTTGTCCGCGGTCCGAATGCCCGGTGTGCGATCGTGAAGGGCGTGATGTGACCAACGGCGAGTGGAGCAGCGCATGAGTGCGGGAAAGATTGGGCAGGAGGAGAAGCGATCGGGGTCGCGGGCCGGTGGATTGGCGAGCCAGAACACGCTGACTGTGATCGACAACCGCACCGGGGAGTCGTTCGAGCTGCCGATCGACGGCGGTGCGATCCGCGGCTCTGAGCTAGGACGTCAGGCGAGCGGGCTCGCGCTCTACGACCCAGGCCTCACGAGCACGGCCGTCTGTCGCAGCGCGATCACGCACATCGATGGGGAGGCCGGGATCCTCCAGCACCGCGGCTATCGGATCGAGGCGCTGTGCGAGCGCTCGAACTTCCTCGAGCTGGCGTATCTGCTGATCAACGGCGAGTTGCCCACGACGGGGCAGTACGAGTCGTGGCTGCACGAGATCGGCACCCGCAACTTCGTCCACGAGAATGTCAAGGGCTTCATCGAGGGATTCAGGTATGACGCGCCCCCGATCGCGATGCTGGCCGCGTCGGTCGGTGCACTCTCCAGCTTCTATACAGACGCCGACCAGGTGTTCGACGACGAGGCCCGGGAGCTACAGGTGGTCCGGCTGCTGGCGAAGTTGCCCACATTGGCGGCCTTCTCCTACCGCCACATGCAGGGGCTGCCGTACGTGCACCCCGAGGACCACCTCAGCTATACGGGGAACCTGCTGTCAATGATGTTCCGCATGAGCGAGCTTCGCTTCACGCCGGACCCGGTGGCCGAGCGCGCGCTGGACGTGCTGCTGATGCTGCATGCCGATCACGAGCAAAACGCTTCCACGACCGCCGTGCGCGCCGTCGGGTCCACGCACGTGAATCCGTACGCGGCCGTCGCCGCGGGCGTCACCGCGCTGTCGGGGCCGATGCGTGGGGGAGCGGCTCAAGGGGTGCTCACGATGCTGAGGGGGATCGGATCGCCCAGTCAGGTACCGGAGTTCCTGACGCGCGTCAAGTCAGCGAACGAACGGCTGCTGGGCTTCGGCCATTGGGTCTACAAGACGTATGACCCGAGGGCGCGCGTGCTCCGCCGGCAGCTTGAGCAGCTATACGAGCACCGCCCGCTCGACCCGTTGTTCGCGATCGCCGAGGAGCTCGAACAGCAAGTGCTGGGCGACGAGTACTTCACCTCCCGCCAGTTGTATCCCAACCTCGATCTGTACTCCGGCCTCACCTACCAGGCGCTCGGCATCGGGCCGCCGATGTTCCCGGTGATGTTCGCGCTCGCCCGCAGCGCTGGGTGGCTCGCGCAGTGGGTCGAGATGGTGAGGGACCCCGAGCAGACGACGTTCAGGCCGCGTCAGCTGTACACAGGCGCGCTCGACCGAGAGTACGTGGCCGTCGGCGAACGTCGCTGAGTTTCGCCGCGCGCGTCGGGTCACCCGAGCGGGAGCCGGTGCTCCTGCTTCAGATCTGGCGCGAACTTTCCGCGGATCGGCCACATCGCTGCCTCCACCTATGCTGTCCGGCCGACTCGGCCCGCGCCGCGCCGTCCCCGGACGCGACCCGGCTGCGCCCGCTGCGACCAACGACACGGCCCACATCCCGCCGGCCAGCAACGCCACCAGCCCCCGGCGACGCACAAACCCCTCGACGCCTCCGTGGCTCCTCGGGCTGAGACGGCAGCGGCGTCCCAGTGGGGCTGATCGCTGATGTGACGTGCGTGCTGGCGCGCCGACGATGAGGAGGTTATGGTCGCGGTGTGGCGCCACTCGTCGACTGCAACGTCCACCTGTGGGACCAGGCATCGAATCCGATCTTTTGGCTGACGGACCGCACCCTGGTCCGCGACATGATTGGCAACTACGACTCGCTGCCCGGCAGCTATACGCTGGCCGACTATGTGCGCGAGGTCGCCGGACACGAGGTAGGCGGCATCGTGTGGTCCGACGCCGGCGCCGAGGATCCGATCGCAGCTGCCGCGTGGGTTCAGCGGCAATGTGAGGAGCTGGATGTGCCGGGCGCGCTGGTGACGCTTGGCGATCCGGCTGCCGAGGGCTTCGCGGAGCTGGTCGAGCGCTTCTGCGCCCTGCCGCTGGCCAGCAGCGTGCGCGTGCGGCTGCTGCCGGCGCTGGCACAAGGGGCAGCCGACCGGCCGCTGCTCGATGATGAACGCGCGATGGCGAACCTCGAGCTACTCGCCAAGCACGAGCTGGTGGCGACGCTCGAGGCGATTGGCGACCAGCTCGACGTTGTCGCGGACCTCGCCCGCGCGCTGCCGGCGTTGCGGATCGTGGTCGACCACTTCGGCTGGCCAGAGAATCCGAGCGAGGATGAGCTCGATACCCACCGCGCGCGGCTGTCTGCGATCGCTGCGGCGTCCAACACCGCCACACGCATCGATGCGATCGGGACGATCTTCGGCGACTGGACGACCGACCGCGTGCGCCCATGGCTGCGCGCGGCGACCGATACGTTCGGACCGGAACGCTGCATGCTCGGGTCCGACATGCCAATCGAGCGCCTGCGGTCCGGCTTCGGTCGGCTTTACGACGCCTACCGAGACATCTTCTCTGATCTCAACGATGGCGCCCGTGACGCGCTATTCGCAGACACCGCAAAGCGCTGGTACCGCGTCGGCGCGTAGTGGATCCGGTAGCCACGTGCCGCGACGCCGCCGGCTCATGAAAACGCCGAAAGCGCGCGAACAGCCCCGAGAGGTAGTTCCGAACGACGCTCACTGCCGTCGTTGGTTGGGTGAGCAGTCGCGGTTGCCTCAGTCGGTTCGGCGGAGTAGCGTCTGCATGTGACATGGGGCCGAACCGGTGGGCGGTGCTGGTCGGGGTTTTCCTGGGGACGGTGATCCTTGTTCCCGCGGCTCAGGGCGGGCGAGGCTCTGGTCCGTGGGCCGGCATCGCGTGCCGGCGAATCGCCCCCGGCGTGTGCGAAGAGTCGGGCACTGTCGCGACCCCGCCGGATCGGACGGCCACCCAGACGGTCGGTCAGATTCCGCGCCACCTACCGGTTCAGCTAGCCGCAGCTCCGCCTCGGCGTCAGCACCCCAACGGCGGTCGCCCGCTTGGGCGACCGCGACTTGGCGCAGCAGATTCCACTGCCCACCAGTCGCTCGAGCTGCGCCTTGGGCTTGACTCGCTCGTGAACCACCCGCATGCGCTCCCGCTGGGTTAGCGGCCGGCGCGTGTGGCCGCGAGAGGGGTCAGCCGCTACGTCCTGATCTTGATCCGTGGTGTGACTCATTGGGTGGCGGGGTCGGTTGCGAGTTCGACTGGGATTGGGGGGGTGGTGGCGGGTTCGCGGGTGTCGCTGGAGCGCAGGGCGATGATCGCGGCGGCAAGCACGAAGATGCTGGAGACGAGGAGCGCGCGTTGGTAGCCGGAGGTCAGGGCGGCAGCCTTTGGTGTGTGGATGATGAGTAGGTGGTGCGTGCGGCTGGTGGCGATCGCTGAGAAGATCGCCAGGCCAAGAGCGCTGCCGACTTGTCGGGCGGCGTTGAGTAGCGCGGCGGCAAATCCGGCCTGTTGTGCTGGGACGCCGGCGTTGGCGGCGATGGTCACGCCGACGAACACGGCGCCGGCGCCGAGCGGCATCGTGAGCAGGCCGGGGAGTACGTTGGCCGCGTATGTGCCGTGGACCGGGACGCGGGAGAGCCAGTAGATGCCGGCGGCGGCGATCAGTGCGCCGCCGACGATCACCGGGCGGGTTCCGATCCGGGTGATGAGTTGAGTGCCGATGCCCGCCGAGATCCCGAACGCGGCGGTGACCGGGAGGTAGGCGACGCCGGCCTGGATCGGCGAGAACCGCAGCACGTCCTGCATGTACAGCGTGACGAAGAAGAACATCGTCAGAAAGCCCGCGAACGCAACCAACTGGGTGACGTCGGCGGCGACGAGACCTTTCACACGGAAGATCGAGAAGGGGAACAGGGGATGAGGGTGGCGGGTCTCGTTCACGACGAACGCCGCCAGAAGCGCGGCGGCGCCTGCGAGCTCCAGGATTGTCTGCGCGGACCCCCAGCCGATCAGGGGTGCCCGGATGAGTGCGAACACGAGCAGCGTCACGCCGCCTGTTCCCAGGAGAGCCCCTTGGAGGTCGAACTCGCTCCGGGGTGCGCGGTTGTGCTGGTCGGCGGGCAGCAGTCGGAACGTGGCCAGCAGCGACAGCGCGACGATCGGCAGGTTGACGAACAGCACCCAGCGCCAGCCGGGACCTTCGGCAAGGAGCCCCCCGAGGGAGACGCCGACGGCGGCTCCGATCGCGGAGATGCCTCCCCAGATGCCGAGCGCCGTGTTGCGATCTTTGCCCTCCGTGAACGTTGTTGTGAGAATCGAGAGCGCTGCGGGGGCCATGATTGCGGCGCCGATGCCCTGCGCGATGCGAGCGCTGATCAAGAGACCCTGGCTGTGCGCGACGCCACCGGCGAGCGAGCAGACCGCGAACCAGACTAGTCCGGTGACGAGAACCCGCCGGCGTCCCAGCAGATCCGCTGCCCGACCGCCAAGCAGCAGGAAGCCTCCGTAGGTGAGGAGGTAGCCGCTGGCGACCCACTGCAGGTTCTGCTGGGAGAAGTGCAGGTCGTGCTGAATCGACGGCAGCGCGACGTTGACGATCGACGTGTCGGCCACGTCCATGAACTGAATCCCGCAGAGCAAGAGCAGCGTCAGCACGCCTAACCGCGTGCGCAATGCCGACGGCTGAACAGAACTCGCACGTACTCGCATCGATGACATCCCGAAGCTCCTAAGTTAGTTAGCTAACTTAACGTACCAAACGCGCTATCTTGGGTGAGATGGCTAACTCACCGCCACGGCAGGAGCAGGGCAAACGCGAACGTCTGGTCGCCGGCGCGCGCGAGCTGATCCATCAGCAGGGCGTCGAGACGACAACAATCGCCGACGTTGCGCGGGCAGCCGATGTCCCGGTCGGCAACGTCTATTACTACTTCAAGACCAAGGACGAGCTCGTCGAGGCGGCGATCGCCGGCCACACGCACGACGTCCAGACAATGCTCAACTCGCTCGAGCGCCATCGAACGCCCCAGTCCCGGCTCAAGGCGCTGCTCCGCGCGCTCACCGACCAGGGCGAGCTGGCTGCCCGCTACGGCTGCCCGCTCGGGAGCCTCTGCTCGGAGCTGGACAAACGCACCGACGGCCTCGACCGGACCGCGGCACAGCTGCTTCGGCTCCCGATCGACTGGGCCGAGCAGCAATTCCGGCTCATGGGCCGACGCGACGCCCGCGACCTCGCGGTCGCGATGATCGCCTCCTACGAGGGAATCGCGCTCCTCACGAACACATTCCGCGATCCGGAGCTCATGACCCGCGAGGCACGCCGCCTCGAGCGCTGGATCGACTCACTCGCCCAATAGGAACTAGATTTGGGGGCCCGGTATCTCACGGAGGTGAGACCAACCAACCCAAGACCTGACCGGACGAGGGTCACCATCGCGAACAAGACGAATGTCACGATCAAAGCCACCCAGCCGGGCGACAGCGTCAGGCTCGACGTCGACCAGCCGGAAACCGGCATGGCCTCGCTCGCGGTCAGCTCCAGCGGCGAACTGCTCGTCCACCAGGCGATCCTGTCCGGCGTCCAGCTCAGCCTCACAAGCACGACCGATGAGGTCAACGAGCTCGGCCCAATCGTGCTCGGTCAAGCGAGTCTGACGGCAGCCGCAGCCGGCCAGATCATGCTCGCCAACCCGGGCAACCTCGTCGGCGGGTTCTCGGCTCACGCCGCCGGAGGGCCGGTGGTTTTCAACGACGACAGCGTGGACGCGCTGAACGTTGGCGCCGTATCGGCGACCCAGGACGTCACGCTCGTCGACGCCGCCGGCGCGGTGCTCGTCAACGGCGCCGTTTCGGCGGGGAGCTCGTCGAACGTCACGGTGACCTCGCGCCAGGGCGCCAGCACGGTCTCGCTGAGCGGCGGCGGCTCCCTTACGGGCCAGAACGTGACCTTGACCGCGGACAGCATGGCCCTGGCCGGCGGTTCGATCCACGCAGGCGGCGCGGTCACGCTGACACCATTCTCCGCGGGTCAGGCGATCGATCTCGGCGATACCGTGAATCATGAGCTGAGCTTGCTGGGCGCGGACCTGGCGGCGATCACCGCCAGCGATGTGACGATCGGGAGCCCGAACGCGGGACAGCTCTTCGTCACGGAGCCGATCTCCGAGCCGGTCGGCCTGACGCTGGAAACTGCGGGTGGCCTGACCCGGACCTCCGCCGGCGCATTAAGCGCCCCGGTGCTATCGCTGATCAACGGTGGCGCGATCCCGCGCGCGTGGACGATCACTCCGGCCTCGTTCGCCGACGGGTCGGGTTTTTCGATCCCGTATACGACCGGCGCGCTCGCGGTCAGCGGCGGCATCGCCGGCGACACGTTCAACGTCACCGCCGCGCCGAACACCAGCTACTCGCTCGATGGCGGGCCGTTGTCCAACGGCACGCTGAACTACAACGCGCAGGGTCGAGCGGTGTCCGGCGCTTCACTCGCTGCACCGGCGGGTCGGGTCGCGTGTCACTTGATGGTGCGAGCGGACCAACGGACTGAGGGCAGCTTGTCGTGGCTTGCGAACTCTCGTATGCTCGAATCTCATCGCACGGATGGGCTGGCCGGGGGGCTGCTTGCTCGGGCATTAGTGCATTGGGGGTGCCCGATGGGCACGACGCGGCGTCAGTTCATACGTATCGATGGTGCTTCGCGCGTGCGCAGAGTTGGGATGGTCGCGGCGTCTTGGGCGTTGCTTGCGTTCGTTTGCTCCTCGGCGGGTGCGGCCGATGCACCGAGTCGTGTGGCCGTGAGGGACGCCTTGGTCCAAATGGTGGCAGCGGGCGCTCCTGGTGTCACTGCGGTCATTCGCGGGCCGAGTGGCGTGGAGCGTTATGCGGTGGGCCTGGGCGACGTTCGCCGCGGCACACGGATCTCGTCATTTGACGCCGCGCGTGTCGGTAGCGTCACGAAGACGTTCACCGCGACGGTCGTGCTGCAGCTGGCGGGCCAGGGCAAGCTTCGCCTTGGCGATTCGGCCCAACGGTGGTTTTCGGACCTGGTTCCGAATGTCACTGTCCGCCAGCTGCTCAACCAGACCAGTGGACTCGCCGACTACTGCGCGGTTCCGCCCACGAGCACGCTCTGCGATCCGCGCGGCGCGGACATGCGGCGATATTGGAGCGAGCAACAGCTTGTCAAGATCGGCGCTGGCGCCGGGGAGTTGTTTCCGCCGGGTCAGGGCTGGTCCTACTCCAATACGGGGTACGTCTTGCTTGGAATGATCATCGAACGGGTCACGGGCCACTCGCTGGCCGCCGAATACCAGCGTCGGATCTTCAGGCCCCTCCAGATGAGCCACACTCGGTTTTCGGCCACGATCTCGATGCCCCGGCCTTACAGCCGCGGCTATGAGGTGCTGGATCCAGGAAGCTGGCCGTTGGACGTGACCCGGACGAGTCCCACGGTCGCTTGGGGTGCGGGCGGGATCGTGTCAACAGACGGGGATCTAGCGAGCTTCATGAGTGCATTGTTAGGAGGCCGCCTCGTCACACCGTCCCTGCTGCGACAGATGAAGGCACCCACGCCAGGCTCGTACGCGGGTTTGGCGCGACTCGGAATCCTGGGTACCTACGGTTACGGTCTGGTCCACTACAGCTGGGCTGGCGGATGTGGAGTCTTCGGTCACCGTGGAGACTTCTCCGGCTATCACACGCTCGCGGTGGCTAGCGATGGCCGGCGTGGTGCGGCCATGTACGAGACCACCCAAGGCCAGCCGCCATTGCTCCAACTCGCCACGGCTAAGGCCGAACGGCTCCTGTCCTGCCGGATGCGCTTCGGCCGCATCAACAAGTGACGAGCGGATCCGGGGTCGGACCTGATTCGTGTCTGGGCGTGGCCGGGAGCCAGCGCGGGCGTCGTGACTCCTTTGTCCGCAAGGAGCAGCCAGGTCGCCCGCCGTCGCCACGCTGCTCCTCCAGGAGTGAACCAGCCGTGCCTGATGCTGCTCGCGGCGACCGACTGAGACCTGCTCTCGCTCGTCGACGCGCATCTCGTGCGTATTACAGACTCCCCTCCTTCGCGCGGACACCAGGGTCGCAGTTCGGTTCGCATAGCAGGGCTCAGTCAACGGTCCCACGAAGGGAGGATTCATGGAATCCGTGCTGCTGGACGTTGCCGGTCACCGTCGCTCACCGGCGACCATGCCGGGTTATCACCGAGGTCGCGCGCCACGGAATAAGGGCGAGCAGTACCCGGCCGATCCGCCGCTGCGCCGGGCGCCCTGGCGCGTGCTCCTGTCCACAAACGGTAGTCAGCTGCCCTGCTGCGGGCGGCTGCGCCTGGTGACCCTTCGCGTCGGCGCGCGGTCTGCAGCAGGCGAGCATAAGCCAGCTCCCACTGACCGTACCTCACAAGCTCGCGCGGCCGAGAGGTCCGAATTGATGAGCGCTGTGGCGACAAGCTGGCCGTGGAGTGAACTCGCAAGTGCGGAACCTGTCGCTCACCCGCCCGCTACGTGGAAGTAGTCAAACGCCATCGCTGGTCCGGTCGTCGCCGCGCCGCCGAACGCGAACAGCCCGATCTTGAGGTTGCTGAGCGTCGCCCCGGTCGACCACACGGGAACCCAGGTGCTCCCGTCGACCGAATAGGACGTGGCGTAGGTGTAGCCGTGCTTGGTCATGCGCAGCCAGATCGTGTTGTTGGTAGGCAGGATGCCGTTCATGGCGGTGCTGTTGAGCGTCTGGTTGACCTGGATCGGATTGCTGCTCACGGCGGGGTTGGTCTGGAGGCTGTCCTCGAGCGAGGTTCTCAGCTCGAGGTCGGTCGCGGAGGCGGCTTCGAGATCGAACTTCAGGTAGTTGTCGTCATCCTGGTAGGCGATGATCCCGCCCTGTTGGTTCGGGGCATTCGGCGCGGCGCTGAATGTCAGCTTCGACGTCATCGTCCAGTGCCCGAGTGCCGGCTGCAGCACCAGGTTCTTTGCATTGTTGGTCGTCGTCACCAGGTCGCCGGCCTCTGGCTTGATCGTGAGCGTGCCGCCGCCGACGGTCAGGTTCGCCGGGTCGGGGCGGACCACCGTCCACTTCGAGTCGAGCGTCCCGCCGTTGAACTCATCGCTGCTTGCCGCCGGCGCGAAGTTGACCGTATACGTCGCGATGATTCCGTCCGGCCCGGTGGAGGTGACGCTCGCCACGCCCGGAACGCTTGTGGCCTGGGTGACGTGCACCGTGCCCGTGCGCGCGCTGGCTGTGACCCGCGGCGTGTGCGTGGCGCCGGGCGGGAGAGTCACGTCGTAGTTGAACACCTCGGGCCGGAAGTGCGCGACCGTCACGCGGCCGACCCTGAGATCGCTGAGGTCAGAGACGACGCGCACTACGAACGTGGTGGACGCGCTCGCGCCGTGGTAGGTGGCGGTCGCCGTGACCGTGGCGGCGCCATTGGAGACGGTTCGGATGAATCCCCTGTGGTCGACGGATACGACGCCCGGCCGGTCGCTGCTGTAGCTGAGCCTCGTCCCGGGCGGGAGCGGCTTGCTCTGACCGGGCGCGATCCACCCGTACAGCGAGTCGTCGTTCATCGCCAGGGTCAGGCCCGGATCGATCTTGACGCCTTCAGGGAACATGACCCGCTGCGAGATGCCGCTCGCGGTGTCGGCGCGTGAGATCCGCGGCTGGGCCGAGAGGGCGCTTGGCTTTTGCGTTAGCTTGCCGTGGACGTTGATCGTCCCCTGCGTCTGAATGTCGCTGTCGGCGCTGGAGGTCGAGATCTGGATCCCGTACGCGCCGGAGTCGACCTCGAAGCGCTTGTCGGCTTCGTTGTAGAAGGCGAGGTCGGCGATCTTGATCGGGAGGCTCACGATCTTCGTCTGGCCGGCGGCCAGGAACACCTTCTGGAAGCCCTCCAGTCGCTTGATCGGTCGCTGCAGTGAGGGATCCGCGTGCGGCGTGGTGACGTACATCTGCACGATCTCATTGCCGTCGCGCGAGCCCGTGTTCGTCACGTCGACGCTCACGTTGATCGTGTCGTCGGCGGTCGGATTGCTCTCGGAGATCCGCTGGTGAGAGAAGTGGAACGTCGTGTAGCTCAGGCCATACCCGAACGGGTAGGAGACTGGGCCGGTGTAGTACATGTAGGTCCGGCCGCTTGGGCCGGCCGGGCGAATCGCGTAGCTATAGATGCTCGGGATGTCGTTGACCGACCGGTACCACGTCTCGGGTGTACGCCCGCTCGGGTTGTAGTCGCCGAGCAGCACATCGGCCACCGACTCGCCCTTGCGCATCCCGTTGTACGAGCTCCACACGATCGCGGGGGTGCTCGGCTCAAACCCGGTCACGTCCTGCGGGCCGATCGTTTCCATCACCGCGACTGTGTTTGGGTTCGCGGCGTCGGTCTGGCTGATCAGTTGGCTCTCCTGCCCCGGCAGCGCCAGCGATGTTCGGTCGCGATCCTCGGTACCGGTCGTGCCCGCCGATGCGCTCGAGTCCATGCCTGCGTACACGATCACGTAGTCGTAGCCACGAGCCGCCGACACCGCGGCCGGATCGATCGTCCCGCAGCAATTGCCGGCGTTCGTACCGGTGTCGGTGAAGCCCCTCATGTAGTCGACCTGCGCTGCGGGATTGATGGCCTGGATGGCGGACTTAATGCCCGCGTACGGCGTGACTTCGTTGGCCTGCCCGGCCGCGCTCTGAATCGACGAGTAGCCGCCCAGGTAGAAGTTCGGGTTGTTGGCGTAGTAGCCCAGCACGAGCACCTTGAAGGTGCCCGTCTTGGGCACCGTCAGGGGCAGCAGTTTCCCCGTCGAACCGTCCTTGCGGGTGATCGGCGCATTCTTCAGCAGCACAAGCGACGCGTCGCCGGCCTTGCGAGCGAGCGCCAGCCGGCTCGGAGTCTCCGTCTCGGCGTTGTTGGCGGCGGAGCTGACCCACGGGTAGACGCCGTAGCTCCTGACGCGAGCCTGCGCCTGGGTCAGCCACGGCACCGTGGAGTCAGGGTTGAACTCGCCGAGCTTCATCCGGTTCGTGAACAGGCGCGTCGCTGAGACATCAAGGTCGTTGACCGTGGCCTGCCCGGTCTGCGTCGGGATGTGCATTCCGAGCGCATTCATCAACCCGCCCTGGGTTGTGCTCGGCGCCGTCGGGCCGCGGTAGCTACCGCTGCCGCTGTAACCGGCGTTGCACTCCGCGTCCTCACCCGACGCGAGCGTGAACGCGAACTGCTCGACGACCGTCGCAACGTGCCCAAAGCCGTCGGGCTGCCAGTGGTGGCGAGTGTTCACCTGGTTGACGGCGTCGCAGTCCCCGGTGAAGTAGCCCTGCAGGCCGAACGTCTCGCGCATCAGGGTGTCGTTGAGATAGGTGTTGGCAGCCGAAGGCACCCCATTGATCTCGTTATAGGAGCTCATGACCGCGCCGTTCTGCGACGCCTGCACGATCTTGCGGAACGGCATCGTGTAGTACTCACGGATCGTGCGGTCATCCGCGTTCGAGGAGCCGTTCAGGCGGCCGTTCGGGTCCGTGTTCGAGGTGCCCTCGGTGTTGTTCATTGCGTAGTGCTTGAGCGTGGTTGTCGCCTTGTAGAAGCCGTGTCCCTCCGGCAGCAGCCCGCCGGTCTGGTTCTTGCCCTCCATGCCGTCAACGAACTGGCTGGCGACCTTCGCCTCGAGCAGCGGGTCCTCTCCGTAGGACTCGTCGTTGCGACCCCAGCGCGGGTCACGCCCGAGGTTGATTGTCGGCGAGTAGAAGTCGAGATCGAACTTGTTGTTGCGCACGATCTCCCGTGCCTCGTCTGACTCGGCTTTTGCCACCTCGTAGGTCAGGTTCGGATCCCAGCTCGAGCCGCGCGAGAGATCGATCGGGTACGAGGTCGTGTTCGTCAGCGTCACCGCGTTGCCCGATGGGTTCAGCGATTCGGCGTTGATGCCGTGGAGCGCCTCGTTCCACCAGCCGTAGGCGGGAAGCCCCACGGAGATGTTCACCGACGCTCCGGACCCGTGAGCGCTCGTCAGCGCCGGGGTGACGGTGACGCCAGAGCCGAGGTCGAGCGCAGGCGTGCCCACCGCGTGCGCGAGCTTCAGCGGTGCCGACAGCGTGATCCCGGTACCGCCTGCGCCCGCACTACCGACGGTCTGGATCGTCGTGAATTCAACGTTGGTGCCGCTGTCGATGCTCACGATGTCACCGGCGCTCATGCCGAACGTGAAGTTCACCTTGATGTTCGTGTCTCCCGGGTTCGCCGCGACGACGAGCGTCGGTGCGAACTGGGACGGAGCACTACCGACAGCGGTGACTGTCACTGTCTCGGTCGTGCCGCCCGGGTCGATTGTCAGCTTCGCGCCGGGCGTCACGCCGCCCTGGCTCGCGAGCTTGAGGTTCGTGTCACCCGCGCTCGCGGGTGCGGCAAGCGTCGTCTGACCGCCGAACGTGTCCCTCAGCAGCGAGTTCGCTGACGTTGATATCGCGGGCGCCTGGCTCGAGACGAGCTGCGAGGAACGCTGCGTCGGCGTCAGCCGCGAGACGAGGTCGGCGGCACGCTCGGCGTACGTGTAATGGGTGCTGAGGTAGATCGGGTCACTCGAGTGGGCCTTGGAGCTGTGCGCTTCAACGGGGAGAGCGAACAGCAGCGCACCGGCGAGCGCGGATACGAGCGCAACGACGGCCATCGCCACGAGCGACCGATACCTGAACCGTCTCGGCATCCGCAGCCCACGTCGCGCGGTGCTCCGGCTGTTGTCCTCACTCATGCTCTGCTCCTCTGGATGGCGATCCCTCAGCGCACCCCGAGGCTTCGTTCACGGCGTCTGGACGCTTCCGCGAGTTCCTCGCGCGGATCCACGCACCTGCCTGCATGCTCCCTGTCCCTTCCTCCGAGCGGTCAGCCGTTAAACCGACCAAGCGACTTCTACGCCGCGATTAGGCAGAAGTCAATGTCCGCCAACGAACAAACTCGCTTGCTGCCGTCATTTCAGACGAAAATCGACGTGCCAATCCCCGCACGCATAGCCCGATAGCGGCGAGCTTCTTACAAAACGTGCGACAGTAGGATCCCCGGAGCGATGCGCACATGACTCCGGGCCCCAGCCCGCTCAGCGTGCGCCGGCTCAACCGGCTGCGCCTGATCGAGACGATCTACCGCCATCCCGCGACCAGCCGGGCCGAGCTGACGCGGCGCACGGGACTCGCACGGCAGACTGTCTCGACCGTCATCGATGAGCTCCTCAGCGCCGGGATCGTCGAGGAGCACGCCGGCCCCGACAGCGATCGGCCGCGCAACACGGGCCGTCCTCCGATGCTGTTCTCACTGGTCTCAGACGCCGCGTTCGCCGTCGGCCTCGACTTTGGTCACCAGCACATCCGCGTCGCCATTTGCGACCTCTCCGGCCAGTCGATCGTCGACGATTTCTCACCCGCCGAGGTCGACCACGCCCCGACCCAGAGCCTCGATCTCGCCGAGGAGCTCGTGCGCGAGTCGCTGTCCAGCGCCGGCATCGAGGGCGATCGCCTACTGGGCGTGGGCATGGACCTTGCCGCGCCGATCAACCGAGCGACCGGTGAGCTCGAGACGGACGGGATCCTCCCCGGCTGGCATGGCATCAGGCCGGCCGCCGAAATGGAGGCACGCCTCGGCATCCCCGTGCAGATCGAGAACGACGCCAACGCGGGCGCACTCGGCGAGAAGCTCTACGGCGCCGGCCGCGGCGTCGACGATCTCGTCTATGTCCGGCTGTCAGCCGGGATCGGCGCCGGCATCATCCTGTCCGGCCGGCCATATCACGGATCACTCGGCGTCGCAGGCGAGATCGGGCACGTCCTCAGCGACCCGCAGGGACCGATCTGTCGCTGTGGCAACCGCGGATGTCTGGAGACGATCGCCAGCCCGGTCGCGGTCGCGGCGCTGCTCGAGCGCAGCATGAACCGGCCTGTCTCAATCCCGATGCTGCTCGAGCTGGTCGCGACAGACCATCGGGGCGCCCGGCGAGCTGTCGCCGACGCAGGCGCGGCGGTCGGCGCGGTCCTCGCCGCGCTCGTCAACATCCTCAACCCCCAGCTGCTCCTGTTTGGCGGTGAGCTTGCCGCGGCTGGACAGGTGATCCTCGAGCCGATCCGTGAGGCGATCGCCCGCAGTTGCGTCACGCCGGCGTCCACGTCCGTCCGCGTGGCGGCGGGAGCACTCGGGCCGCGGGCCGAGGTGCTCGGCGCCGCCGCGCTGATCCTTGCGCAGTCACCTCACACGCTGGCGCAGCGCGTAAAGCACTGAGCGGTAAGAATTTGACACGCCCAGGCGCAGTTGCCGACCGGCCGACCGGCGCGCTTTCCTTGATGAGCGCGTGGAACCAGATGCGTCCAGTTTGTCCGAGGAAGGGCCGGCCACCCCATCCGTGGCCGTGCTCGGGCTGTCCTGAGGCGTCGGTGTTCAAGCACCAACAACTCCAGCGACCGGCCGCGCCCGTCCTCGACCTCGGCCGGTAGGCCCGGAACCCGCGCGGGTCGTCGCAGCGGTGCTGAGATGACTCACCGCGTCCCGCCCATCTGGGTAGCCTTGGAGTGAGCGGCCGGTCAATGCTCCGGTCGGGTGACGTGACTGTGAGGAGGTAGGGTCGACATGGCGGGAACCGTGCTGTTGCTCGGGACCTTCGACACCAAGGGCCACGAGTACGCGTTCGTCCGGGACCGGTTGCGCGAGCGCAACGTAGCGGTACTGCTCGTCGACACGGGAATCAACGACCCGGTCGGCGTGGAGCCCGACGTCGCCCGCGACGCGGTCGCCGAGGCGGGCGGAGCGCGGATCGCGGAACTGGCGGCGGCGGGGGATCGCGGGGCTGCGGTGGAGGCGATGGCGCGGGGTGCGCCGGTGGTCCTGCGGCGGCTGTTCGACGAGGGCCGCTTTGACGGGATCCTCGCGCTCGGCGGCTCCGGCGGCTCGTCCATCGCGACCGCTGCGATGCGCGCGCTGCCCGTCGGCGTCCCGAAGCTGATGGTCTCGACGATGGCGGCGGGCGACACGCGACCCTACGTCGGCGCGACCGACGTGACGATGATGCCCTCGGTTGTCGACGTCGCCGGCGTCAACTCGATCTCCGCACGGATCATGACCAACGCGGCCGGCGCGATCGCGGGCATGGTGGGCGCCCAGGCACCGGAGCTCGCACGCCGCAAGGTAATCGCGGCAACGATGTTCGGCGTCACCACGCCGTGCGTCACCCGCGCCCGCGAGTTGCTCGACGAGCTCGGCTACGAGGTGCTCGTCTTCCACGCCACCGGCACCGGCGGGCAGTCGATGGAGGTGCTGGCGGCCGACGGTTACCTCGACGGTGTGCTCGACAGCACGACGACCGAGCTCGCCGACGATTTGGTGGGCGGCGTGCTCTCGGCGGGACCGGACCGGCTCGAGGCGGCGGGGCGGGCGGGCATTCCCCAAGTCGTCTCGCTCGGCGCGCTTGACATGGTCAACTTCGGCCCGCGAGACACCGTCCCGGAGCAGTTCGAGCGGCGCCAGCTCTACGTGCACAACCCGACGGTCACGCTGATGCGTACGACGCCAGAGGAATGCGCCGAGCTGGGACGGAGAATCGGGCGCAAGCTGTCGGGGGCGCGCGGCCCGACGATCCTGTTCATGCCCCTCCGTGGAGTGTCGGCGATCGACGTCGAGGGCCAACCGTTCCACGACCCGGAAGCTGACCGGGCGCTGATCGAGGGCATCCGGGAGACACTCGACGGGAGCGTGGAGGTGCACGAGCTGGACATGGACATCAACGATGAGCGGTTCGCGGAGGCGATGGTGAACCGTCTGCACGAGCTGGTGACGGAGGCGACGAAATGAATCGGGCGGATGCGCTGGCCCGGCTGCGGGCGCAGGTCGAGAATCGGCAGCCGATCATCGGAGCGGGTGCGGGCACCGGGCTATCGGCCAAGTGCGCCGAGGCCGGCGGTGCCGACCTCATCATCATCTACAACTCGGGCCGTTTCCGGATGGGCGGGCGCGGGTCGCTGGCGGGACTGCTCCCGTACGGCGATGCCAACGCGATCGTTGTCGACATGGCCCGTGAGGTGCTGCCTGTCGTGCGCGAGACGCCGGTCCTCGCCGGGGTGTGCGGCACCGACCCGTTTCGGCTGATGCCAGTGTTCCTTCAGGAAATCCGCCAGATCGGGTTCAGCGGCGTGCAGAACTTCCCCACGGTCGGGCTCATCGACGGAACCTTCCGCGCCAACCTCGAGGAGACCGGTATGGGATTTGGGCACGAGGTTGACATGATCCGCGCGGCGCACGAGCAGGATCAGTTGACCGCGCCGTACGTGTTCGATCCCGAGCAGGCGACGGCGATGGCCCAGGCGGGAGCGGACGTGCTCGTCCCCCACATGGGCCTGACCACGGGCGGGGCCATCGGGGCGGAGACGGCGAAGACCCTCGACGACTGCGTCGGGATGATTCAGGCGATGCACGACGCGGCGAAGCGCGTCAATCCAGAGATCCTTGTCCTGTGTCACGGCGGCCCGATCGCCGAACCGGACGACGCGGCCTACGTGCTCGAACGGACGGAGGGCGTCGCCGGCTTCTTCGGGGCCAGCTCGATGGAGCGACTCCCAACTGAGGTGGCAATGACCGAAAACATGCGGCGCTTCAAGGCGCTCGCCGTCGGTGAGGCGCAGCGATGAGCACGTTCGTGATGCGCGACTCGGTCCGGAAGGAAGAGTTCGACTGGGGCACCATCGGGTGGCGGCTCATTCCCGAAAGCGGCGCGCGCCAGCTCGTCGTCATGGACGTCGTGCTCGAACCCGGGGGCGGTCACGACTTCCACCGCCATCCCGGACAGGAGGAGATGATCATCGTCCAGTCGGGGGAGATCGTGCAGTTCATCGAGGAGGAGTCGCGCCTGCTCGCCTCGGGCGACTCGGTGTTCCTCGAGCCGGGCGTGATCCACGCATCGTTCAACCGCGGAGAGGTGCCGGCGCTGCTGCAAGTGGTGATCGCGCCCTCACTGGGCGGGGAGACCGGATACGTCCTCGTCGACGTCTCAGACGAGGAACCCTGGCGGTCGCTGCGCCCGGCGTAGGTTGGGAAATCCCGCGCGGGTCCACCACGTGAACTGCGCCACCATTTGCCACCCGGGCGGGCGCTTCTGGGACGGGCGCCGGGGCGTAATGCGGACCGCCAGCCTGGTGTGCCACTGCCTGCTGCTTGGGCGTGAGGATGGGCTGGTCCTCATCGACACCGGACATGGAACAGCCGACCTCGCACGGCCGCGGCGCCCTCTCGGCCCGCTGTGGCTGCTCTACTCGTGACCGCTGCGCGATCCCAGGCAAACGCGATCGCGCACGTCCGGCGTCCCGGGTTCACCAGAGCGATGTGCGTCACATCGTGCTGAGTCACCTTCACCTGGACCATGCCGGTGGACTGGCGACTTGCCAAAAGCGCAGGTTCCGCGCGGCTTCAATATCGACCTCGTCCCGGCTTCGTCGGGGCGCCGCATTGGCCTCAGAACTTGTCCTTGCCGGGCGAGATCTTCGGCGGGGCGTTGGACGTCACGCCGGGCGTGACGCCGACGTACTCGCCGCTGATCTTGCCGTCCTGGACGGTCAGCTTCAGGAAGCCGTACTCCGAGTCGTCGCCGTACTCGAAGGTCACGCCGGGTGCGAGCTGCTCACCGGGGTTGGAGCCGGGGGCGAGCTTGTGCAGGTTGTGGTAGCCCGAGTTCCCAATCACGATGTAGGGGATCGGCTGCGCGAGGTTCGTCCGGATGAAGCGCTGATAGTCGTGGACGTGACCGGAGATCACAAGCTGCGGCAGGCGCCCCGAGGCCGTGAACGCTGAGTCGAGTGCAGCTCCCATCTTCTGCGATCCGCCGTGGTGGGCATCGACGCTGTAGGGCGGGTGATGCAGCGTGACGATCAGCGGCAGCTTCGGATCTGCAGCCTTCAGCTCGCCGGTCAGCCAGTCGATCTGCGACTTCTCCAGATGCCCGCCCGAGGGCACGTTCGTGTACAGGCCGACGATCGTGACCGCCGCGCACTGAAGCGTCCAGTCGCAATAGGGTTGCGTCTGCACGTCCCGCTCATACTCCTCGCTGCCGACCGGCAGCGCGGGCGCCGCGGCGCAGAAGTTCGCCATCCACGTATCGAGCGGCTTTCGGGTCGGGTCGTCGGTCGTGTCGCCGTCGTGGTTGCCGGGGATGCTCAGGAACGGCACGGCTAGGTGCGCGTAGGCTTCGTAGAACTGCGGCGTCCACTCCGCAGCGTCGGCGTTGAAGTAGACGACGTCGCCGACGCTGTAGACGAACGACGGCGCCGGCTGCGCCTCCATCGCGAGCGTGACGGCGTTCTGCGGCGTCGGGTCGCTGATGCCGCCGTGGTCGCCGACAACGAAGAACGTGAGCGGCTTGTTCTCCTTGACACCGAGATCCCTCGCCCGGGAGCGCCCGCCCTGACCGGCCGGGAGCGGCTGCACGGGCGCTGTCGGCGGGAACGACTTCTGGAGCTGGTCGGCGGCCGTCGTGAGGCCGATACCGACCTTCCGCGGGGCCGCATCCATCGTGGGACTCAACCTTCCTCCTCTGCGTCGATCATCGATTCCTTCACCGGGCAGCGAGACGCCGGATTCGCCACAGCCTAGTCGGCGTCGGATCCCCGCCCGACTTCGGCCGATTGCGAGCCGCACCCCAGCGTCATCGGGCACTCTTGGGACTGCGGAGGAGAGATCACGACGGCGGCACGCTGTCGGAATGGACGACAAGCGGTAGCCGGCTTGACTGGCCACCGGCGACGAGCCGATGACCGGCGCGCAGGCGTCCATCATCGAGACCTTCAGCTGCGGGGCCGGCGCGGAGGCCCCGCTGGCCGACCTGGCCAAGGCCCAGGCGTCCGAGCGCATCGGCGCGCTCCAGCAGCAGACGGGGCGGGGCGGGGCGGGCCTCAGTTCGTCGCCGCGGGGCGCCATATGGCCACGCCAAGGATCACGAGACCCAGGGCCACGATCACGCTCGTCTCGTAGAGCGCCGGCAGGTGCCAGCCCGAACTCTCAAAAGCTGATCAGGACGCGACTATCACGTCGCTGAGCTGGATGATCGGCGCTTCGCTCGCATAGTTCGCCACGTCGTTCCGGATCTGCCCGGCGACCGGGCCGATCGCCTGCTGGTACGACTCGACGGAATCGAAGCGCAGATGGCACAGCACTGCGAACTCCGCCTTCGTGCCGGGATCACGGCCGCCGAGCCCCTGCTCCACGATGCAACCCTTCAGGGCGCTCCCAAACATGCGCTTCAACATCGGGACGTGCGACGTGAGGTAGTAGTTCATGTCGAACGTCGCGCCGTCTGGGTTCGGATAAAGCACGTTCAGGGTGATCATCGGCCTCCTCCTTTCATCGTCAGTGGGGGACGCATGCTAGGCGCGATATGCGAAAAAGAAGCGCCGGAGCGGCAGGTGCCCGCTCCGGCCTGGTCGACGCCTGCTTTGCGCGAGAAGCCGGAGCGGTTGCTGCCGTCCACGGAAAGCAGTACTCGGTTTGCAGCTTCGGTCAGGCGCGATCTGGCTGAGCCGCAGCCGGATGAGGTGGCCGGGGTCGTCATGACGAAAGCGATCACCCGCGACGCGCTCTTTCCGCCGCAAGCGAGTCTGCGCGGTTCGCCGTCCGGATGCGCGCGGGGCCAGCGAAGCGTGTTTTAGTGGCGGATCGTGCAGGACCGCTGCCTGGGCTCGGACTGGTGGTCGCGGCGTTCGCTGCGTTTCGGATCGGCTGTCTGCTGCGGCGGCGAGTTTGGGCGGCGCGGGCGAGGTCGTTGCTTTGTGTCCTGGCCTCACGGTGATGGTCAGCTTCCGTTCGCGTGGCTGGCGATGTCGGCGTCGAGGCTGCCTTGGGCGTCGTATTGGCCGGTGTGGACGTAGGCGACCTTGCCGGCGCGGTTGATGAAGATCGTGGTCGGGAGTCCCTCGATGACAGCGAGCGAGCGGAGGTCGCTCGTGTTCGTTTGGTAGCTGGGGTAGCTGACGTGGTGCTGTGTGAGGAATGCCTGTGCGTCGGCGGTGGAGTCGCCTGTGTCGGCGCCGAGGAACGCGACGCGGCGGCCGTCGCGGGCCGCGGCGGAGGCGAACAGCCCGAACTCCGAGCGGCACGGGGTGCACCAGGAGGCCCAGGCGTTGATCACGATCGGATAGCCGCGCAGCGCGTGGATCCGCGCGGTGAGTGCTTGCTGGCTGCCGAGCAGGCGCGAGGCTTGCTGGTGAAGCGCCGCGAGCGGCGCCGGTGAGCCCGCCAGTTGCCGCGAGGCGCCGGCGAGTGTGTCGGGAGGCTTTGGTGCGCGTGCGAGCGCGTTTCGGACGTGCTGGGTGAGCTCACGAGCGCTGAGCCAGCCGGAGGTTGAGACCTGCCAGTACCAGAGGATTCGGCCCGTGGGTGAGGTGAGCACGAGCCATGGTTCGCCTTGGACGCCGTACCCGTCGGCGAGGCGGCCGCCGCGGTCGATCGCGACCGGGTAGGCGAGCGGGTGCGGGAGGCCGCGCAGGAAGGCGGGGAGCGTTGAGGCGCTTGGCTCGACGCTCGCCTCGTCGACGGCGGTCAGCGGTGGCAGCTTCGAGGAGGCGGCGGCGGTCTGGTAGCGGTCGAGCGCGTCGAGCTGCCCGGCGAGTCCGCTGCTCTGCTGGTTCCAGGTGGCGAAGAACAGCAGCAGGCGCGGCGTGGGGCCGGGTCCGAGGCTGACCGATCCCCCGCCGGAGCGGGCTAGCGTGACGGGTGCGCTGGGGGGGATCCCGGGGATCTTCGTGTAGGAGAGGTGTGAGTTGACCGGGGGGTGGTCGGGGAGCAGGCGCGAGGTCTCTTGCGCGAGCAGTTGGCCGAACTGGTCGACGGCGGCGTAGGACTGCTGGGTGATGTAGAGCCTGGCGAGCCGGCCGTGGGTGTCGATCACGAACAGCGCCGGGGTGTGGTCGATCAGGCGCCGGCTGATGTCCACGCCGATGCTGTAGGCCTTCCACACCCGCCGCAGCTGCGGCAGCGACCCGGTGAGGAAGTGCCACTGGCCGAGCATCCCGTGCAGCTGGGAGTAGGAGAGCACGTCGGCGAGCGCGGTCGCCTTGGGGTTGGCGTCGATCCCGAGTAACTGGACCTGTCGGCCGGCGCTGCCGAGCATCGCCTTGGCGTCGAGCATCGCGCTCGTGGTCAGCGGGCAGATCGTCGTGCATTCCGAGTCGTTGAACGCCAGGATCACGACCTTGCTGCGGAACGATCGGAGCGACACGGGCCGGCCGAACTCGTCGCTCAGGGTGAACTCCGGGGCGGACCCGGTGAGCCGGGTGCCGGGGTCGAGGTTCGGGTTGGTCGCGAGCGCGTCGCTGCGCGCGGTCGTCGATCCACTGATCACGCCGAGGGCCACCGCTGCCAGAGCCACGACGCCGACGGCGGCCAGAGCGGCCGGCGAGCGCAGTGACCGCCGCGCCGCGCGGCGGGCAGTGTACGACGGCGCTCGGGGTGTGGTCGGTCGAGCGTGACTGCGTCGTCGCCTGCGGACCCGCAGCAGGAGGCCGAGCGCGCCGGCTGCGAGAGCCGCCAGCACGGCCGCGAGGCCAACGACGCCGTCGGTAGCGTTCGGTCGGGCGGCGCTCCGGGCGCCCGGCCCGCGCGCCCCTGCGGGTGCCGGTCCTGCGTCCGATGTCCGGCCGGAGATTGTGATGTGCGCGGCGTTTGCCAGTGAGCGGAGCGCTGTCGCGGCCGCGGTCGCCATGCCCGCGCCGGTGGGCGTGATGTGGATGGGGCGCAGTGCTCGGTAGGCGGGCGTCGTTGCGTGTCCGGGCCAGTTGACGCCGAACCCGTTGGGCATCACGACGAGCAGGCGGCCCTTGTAGGCCAGCGACAGCTCGATCCCGAGAAAGCGTGCGTAGGCACGCGGCTTGCGCCACAGCCCGGTGATCGCGCCAAGGTCGCTGCGGCTCGCGATGATCGCGACCCTGACCGGCAGTCCGGCCTGGTTCGCTCGCCGTAGGAGGTCACCGAGCCGTGCCTGCTGGGGTACGGACACGCCGGCGTCGGTGGCGAGGAACAGCCGCTGGTAGGCGAGCACGTCGCTGCCGGGATCGCCGTCCGCCCGCGCGACCGACGCGGATGCCGCAAAGATGGCGAGGAGCGTGAGGGCGAGCGCGCGCGGTCGCATCGAGCTACCCGAGGACGCTGCGTACGAGCAGGATCGCGACGATCACTGCGCCCGCGCCGGCGCCCAGCGCGAGGAGCGCGGCGAGCAGCCGGACGGTGACGCCGCCACGTGTTCTCTGGTCAGCATTGGACGGGGTGTGACGCTCGCCGGTGCTCATGAGCGGGCGTTGAGCGTGAACGGCGCGGTGATGTGCCGGCCGTTAATGTAGGTGAGCAGGAACAGGCGCCAGGTGCCCGGTTCGGGGAGCAGGACGCCGACTTTCAGCTCTCCGGGCGCGCTCGAGCTGCCGCTCACCCGGGTCGCGCCGAGCGCCGAGCTGCAGTAGCGCGCCCCGGGGCTGCACACGTGGGTGTGGAAGTAGTCAAGCGAGCGGTCGTGGATGAAGATCGCGTGCGCGAGCGCGCCGCGCCAGGTGCCGAACACGGCCTTGTGCCCGGCGGGGTCGGTCACCTTGATGGTGAGGAAGTTCGCCTCGATCGCCTTGAGCTTCGGATGGCCCTGGATCTGGAAGTGGTAGCCGTCGATCACCTCGCTGGCGCTGTAGGGCGGCACGGGGCGGGGGTGGTAGCTGCCGCGGACGGTCACCCAGGTGAACAGCTGGAAGTTGATCGGCGCGTTCGGCGCGGTCTGCTTCGGGTAGGCGTCGATGATGATCCGGTAGCGGCCGGGTGTCGGGAAGGTGATCGGCTGGGTGACCGTGCCGTCGGGCGCGATGTCGGAATCGTCGTACTGCACGTGGCTGTCGTCGCTGCGCACGACGATGAGATCGACGCCGGCGTGCGGATCGCAGCACGTCCGGTACTGGGTCAGCGGCGCGCCCGACGGGTCGTGGATCGTGAACGAGATCTTCGTCGCGCGACCCGCGGTGACCGGCGCGGCGGGCTGGAAGGCGGCGAGGCTGTAGGTCTTCGCCGGCGCGATCCGCGGCGCGCTCACCGTGCTGCTCGAGCCACCGCATCCGGCGAGTAGGCAGAGCGCCGCGATCAGCGCCGCCGCGGTGAGCGCGTGGGGTCGCTGACGTGTGGGCCGGGGTCGCTGGGACCCGCGAGTATCGGCATGCTGGGGGTGCACCACGTTCTCCTTCATCCGTTGGCCTGGTCGACGATCAGCGCGGTGAACGGCGGAGCGCCCTTGGGCGTGATCTGGAAGCTCAACCCCCACCGCCCGACCATCACCAGCGCCGGCGCGTGGCGGGAGTACACGCCGGGCTGGGTTTCGCTGAGCTGGTATTCCTGCTGGGGCATCTGCATCTCCAGGTGGTTGAAGGTCAGGGTCACGGTCGCGCCACGTACCGGCTGGCCGTTTTTGGTGATGCGCAGCGCGAACGCGTCGGGTGCGGCGGCCTTGTTCGGCGAGACGAGTACCTGCAGCTCGTATCCCGCGCGGCTGACGGTTCGGAGGACGCGGCCCGGTCCGACTCTCGCGACCGCGGAGTTCTCGAGCGCGAACGCGGGCGGCGGCGGCGCGAGGCTGGAGAGGACCGCGGCGGCGAAGATCGCGCCGGCGATCAGCACCGCCTCGCCGCTGACCAGCGTTCGGAGCAGCCGGGCGGGCCCGGTGCCGAGCTCCGGCTGCTCGCGGCTCGCCGCCAGCCGCGGGGTGGAGCGCAGCAGGTTGCCGGCCGCGAGCGCGAGTGCCGCGACGAGGAGACCGGTCTTCACCAGGATCGCTTGGCCGAACCCGGTCTCCCACAGGGCGTTGACGGCCGGCAGATGATTGATCGTCTCGCCGATCCCCGCGGCGGCGAGCAGCGCGACCGACCCGAGCGCAACCTTCGAGAAGCGCGGCACCACGTGGGAGAGCGCGCCGACGCGCTCGCTCGCCGTAAGGCTCGACCACAGCACGAGCAGCCCGATCAACCCGCCGAACCAGACCGACCCCGCAGCCAGGTGCAGCCAGTCGAACGCGAGCGTCAGCCCGCGCGGGGAGGTCTGGGCGGCGTGGCCGGCGGCGCCGGGCACGATCAGCGCCGCGGCGGCGGCCAGCAGCGCTCCCGCGGTGGCGATGAGCTCGGCGAGTGAGCGATGCTCGCGCTCGGGACGGTCGAGCCACAGGGCGATCCATGCCGCGACGCAGAACAACGCGAAGCAGATCCCGAGATCGAGGATCGCCCGCCCGAACGCGGTTACCCGGAACAGCGGCACAAGCGCGGTGACGTCGAACACCGAGCGCAGCGAATCGTTCGCGGTCGAGAAGTCCAGGTACACCGGGATCGCGATCACGCCGACCACGGACGTCGCGACGAACGCCACAGATAGCCCGTGCAGGGTCGTTCCGGGCACGCGTCTGACGAGCGGGCGCGCGATCAGCATTCGCAGCACGAACAGCCCGATCGCGGCCATCACCGAGAAGAACATCACCCAGCGCGGGATCAGCACCCGCGGGGCGGTCGCCGTCGCCGAGATGCTCGGCACCGGGAACTGCGGCGCCGGCCCCGGGTTCGGACCGACCGCATACGTGAACGCTCCCTGGACGGGGTGCCCGTCGACCGAGATCGCGCGCCAGTAGATCAGATACCAGCCCTCCGGCAGATGCGCCCGCAGCGGCACCACGAGCGTGTCCGGATTCGCCGGCGAGCGCCGAACCGGACCGGTCGTCTGCTGCCGGCCGGAGGCATCGGTCACCGAGACGATCGCGAACCGCGGCTCGACCGCCTCGTCGAAGGTCAGTTGCACGTTCGGGGGCGGAACATCCAGCACGCCGCTCGCCGCGGGCACCGTCCTGATCAGGTACGCGTGCGCCGACGCGGCGCCCGGCAGCGCCGCGGCGAGCGCGAGGGCCGCGGCGAGCGCGAGGATGATCCGCCCCCGCCGGCTCATGCCAGCGAGCGCCCCCGCGAGCCGCCGAGCAGCGCAAATGCGCCGGCGAGCAGGCCGAGCAGGCCGACCACGAGCGCGATGATCGACAGCGTCGAGCTGCCACCGCCGCCGACCGAGCTTGAGGCCTCGATCGTCGGTGCGGGCGCGTCTGAGGATTCCGGGCCGGCCCAGTTGACGATCGACCCGTCCGAGTAGGTCTGCTGCACCTGGAACGTGTACGTCTTCGCTGACGCGGGCTGGGCGAGGAACTGAAACAGCGAGTCCTCGCCGGTCGGCGTCTTGCCGCCGGTCCAGGTGACCTTCGTGATCACCGCGCTGTCGCCTGATCCGGTCTGCTGGAGCTGCTGGGTCCAGCCCGGCGGGGGCGGAGCGAACGAGTCGATCCCGAACCCGGACGGGACGGTCATCACGATCTTGGTCGTGGTGAGACCTTCCTTCTCGGTCGGGACCGCGAGGCTGTAGAGCTGCAGCTTGCCCGACAGCGAAACCTTCGGGCTGACCTCCGCGTGCGCGGACGCGAGCGCCGGGAGCATCAGCGCAGCCGCGCCGGCGCCCAGCAACGAGCGGCGCAGCACCGCGATTGGACTGTTCACTTGATGTCTTCTCCTGTGTCGTAAACGGGACCAGCGCGCCGGCCCGTGAACGCGGGCAGGCGGCATACGTTGTGGCTCAGGGGACCTGCGGCTGCATCCCCGATCGCCCCGTGAGAACGGGGTGAGTCGGCGATGTCGCCGTTCGTCGGCGGGATCTGGGCGATCTCAGCGCAACGGGCGACGGTTCTTGATCCGCGGGAAGGTCGCCGCGGCATCGACCGTCGAGGTCCGGGCTTGGCGATCGACGATCGGCTAACGGCGGGAGCTGAGCGCTAGCGCGGCGGCCCGCGGTCCGACCAGCCCTCCGCCAACGGCGAGAGCCGGCCAACGAACACAGCGAAAGGACGTCGGGGCAGGGCACGGCCGGACGTGTGGGGGTGCGCCGGACGTTCGCGGCGCTGCGCGATCTCCTCGAGCACCCAGCGGGCTCCGTGCAGCACCGCCGCGAGTACCAGGCCGACGCACAGCGCGGCGGGGATCGACCACCAGCCGCCGTACCCGAACACGCCCGCCAGGCCGGCCGGATGGCCGGTGGCGAACAGACCCTCGAGCAGCTCCTGGCTGACATAGATCGCCACCAGGCAGACCGTGCACACCAGCCACAGCGCCGCCAGCGACAGCGTGTAGCGCGGCAGCGAGCGCTGGCCGCCGAGCGCCCGTCCGAGCGCCCACAGAAACGCGCCGACGGCGACGCCGAGCAGCAGCACGATCCACGGCACCAGCGAATGCAGATACGCGTGCCCCTGCCGCGCGAGCTCGACATTCGCGCCCGAGCCGAACGCCAGCCAGAAGCGCAGCTGGTGCACGGCCAACGCGCACGCCGGAACGACGGCGATCCGGGCAACAGAGCGGATCACCGCTCGACGATCAGCACCCGCGCGCATCAACCGGCACGATACCGCCCAAGCCCAGAGCGGGGGCCGGCCGCGCGATCCGGCTCAGAAGGCGGCGCTGGCGCCGAGCCCGTGGGCAGCTTTGGCTCGCCCGGTCTGCCGGCCCACGGCATCTCAGTCTCGGCGTAGACGAACGCGCCGAGCGCGACGGCACCCAGACCCGCGCCGATCGCAACGACACACGCGAGGCGGACCGCGACCGCGGGCAGGAGCGCGAGCACGATCGGATGGACGAACACGGCCCCCTCGAGCAGGCCGACGGCGAGCGCGACGAGACCGACGCCGACCACGCCGGCGATCCGCCAGCGCTCGGGTCCGCGGAACAGCACCCAGATCCCGACACCGAGGAACGCGACCGCATCGAAACCCTCGATCCACGTGCCCGGCGAGGCATACGCGTCGAGCGCGAATGCGATCAAGACCAGAATCGACGCGGCAGACGCCGCCAGCGCGAAGCCAGTCGCAGCGACGCCGGCCAACTCGCGACGACCGAGCAGCAGCGGCGCCGCACCGCTCGCCACCACGACCGCCAGCACGCACAACCACGGCCACAGCGCGGGAGCGGGGAAACGCTGCAGCTCGCCCCTAAGGGGCGATCGGTGCCCGTCGACGATCAGCGGAACGCTCCACACGCCGCGGCGCACGCCCGCCGGCAGTCCCTGCGCGCGGGCGTCCTGCCACACCACCGAACGCGTTGCCTTCTGCAGCCGCCACTGGGGGGTCTGCGCCACGACCCGGCGCGATCTGCTGATCAGACGAACGACGACCGCGGTCGGAGACGCAGCGTTGACCCACAGGCCCGCCGCATCGAGCCTGAACACGGGCTCCCCGAGATACCCGACGAGCACGACGTCATGGCCGGGGTTGATCGTGAGGCCGATCGCACGGTCGCTTTGGAAGATCCGCGCCGCATACGCCAACGTGCGCGACTGCAGAACACTGGCGCGATAGTCGACCGCGACCGTGCCCGAGCGCAGATGCGCGCCGGCCGCCGCCGGCACCGCGAGCGAGGCCAGCATGACCACGCCCCACCGCAGCATCCTGGTGCGCGAGCCCGCCAGCAGGGGCACCCACCTGCTCGCTCCTGCAATGTCAAGCGAGCTGGTGAAGTGTCCGCTCGACATCTTGTGGATAGAACGGCCACAGGAACAGCGCGCGCTCGTGGCCGCTCGCGTCGAGGATGAACGCCGCTTCGGTGTGCGTGACGTAGTGGATTGTCGTCCCGGCGATCCGCTTCGTCGTGATCTTGACGCCGACCTGGTAGCGCCCCCAGACCGCAGCGAGCTGCGCCGGCGGGCCGACGGCCCATCGCCACTGCGGAAGGAGCTCCCACTTGCGGACATCGCGCACGAGGTTCGCGCGCCGGTCAGCCCCGCCGTAGGCATCGACGCTGACCGCCAGGATCACGGGCCGATCGCGCGCAGGGATCCTGCCGACCGCGTCGTTGAGCACCTTGGCCTCGAGCGGGCACAGATTCCGGCACAGAGGATCGATGAACGTCACGATCACCCGCCGGCCGCGATAGGCCGCGACGGAGACCGGGTGGCCGTCCTGATCGCGCAACCCGAAATCCGGCGCTTGCCTGCGACCCGCCGGCCAGCTGACCGGCGGCGGCGTGACGACCGACGCAAGTTGGGCAGCCGACGGTCCGGAGCGATGCCGCGTGCCACGCAGGATAAGAATCGGAGCACCCACCGCCACCGCGCACAGAGCCGCGCATCCCGGCACTGCCACGCCCAGCGGCACACGGCCCATGGGCCGGGTCGACGCGCGGCGCTGCGTGCCCGCTGTGCTCATCCGAGCGGCCTGCCGGCGCGCCAGGACGAGCAGGCCGCCGGCCAGGACGGCCAACGCGGCCACGGCCGCCGCGACCGTCGTAGCCGACACGCTGCCGTTGCCGTTCGCGCCTGCGGGATGCACCGACGCCGCTCTCGCCGATACGGCGGCGATTCCCTCAGCAGCCGCAAGCCGGCGAACCGCCATCTGCGCCGCGCTCAGCAACCCCGCCTCCCCCGCTGCAGTCGGGACGTTCGCAAGCACCTGTTGCTCGTGTCCTGCTGGATGCCCCTGCCAGCTCAGGCCAAAGCCATTCGGCATCACCACGAGCAGCCGACCCCGGTAGGCCGGCGCCAGCTCGAGCCCGAGGAATCGGGCATACAGCGCCGGCTTTCGCCACAGCGCAGTGATCGACCCCAAGTCGTAGTCACTGGAGATGATCGCGACCCGGATCGCGAACCCCGCGCGGTTCGCAGCGCCGACCGTCGCGAGCAACTCCCGCTGCGCAGACGACTCCACGCCCTGCTGTGAGGACACGAACACCTGCCCGGAGACGAGGTAGTCGCTCGCGGGATCGCCATCGGCCCGCGCCCCGCTCACGAACGCGAACAGACTCGCGGCCACGGCCAACAGCACCACCGGACCCCCGCGGCCGCCCAGGACGGCAATCCGCGAGCGCCAGCGGCGCGAGCTGTCGGCCGCGTCGGGCGACGGCCGGCTCAGGATCGCTCCAGCCATCAGCGGATCGCCCCC
Organism: uncultured Solirubrobacterales bacterium; assembly: GCA_963850335.1. Lineage (GTDB taxonomy): Bacteria > Actinomycetota > Thermoleophilia > Solirubrobacterales > Solirubrobacteraceae > Palsa-465. The sequence goes on from CAWKKY010000019.1 coordinate 264,593, forward strand.
AGGGCCATGACGTGCATTCTGATCCCTACGTCACGGAAGTGCACCTCGACCCGGGTTCACTCGCCGGCACAAACACTGACCCGGGCGCGGCGGCCGGTCGAGCGCACTGTGTTCAGGCGCCAGGCGGGAACGTGTACGACGAGTGGGGCGGGACGAACGGCCCAACCTCCAGCACGATCTCCGCATGCCTCACCAACGGAACGCGCCCGGGTCGCCCACGCCAGCGCCGCCCCCCGACAAACACCGCGACACGCGCACCAGGGGACGCTCGAAACGACAGCAACCGCCGAGCTGACAGCGGCTGCCCCCAGGCACGAAACAGATCGGCTGTGAGCAGGCGCGCTCCGGGACGGACCAGCACCACCCCGGTCGGCTCAACAGTCACCACGTCCCCATAGCAACCCGCGGCGGAGATCCGTCCGGCGGACAGGGCGCGCGGTGGACGGGTTCCAATCCCCGCCGGAATCAGCACGACCCGATTCCCAGCAAATACTTCGACATGGACTCCGTAGCGGGGACCGAGCCCGCGGGCGCACCGGCCGATGACCGGACCGGCGGCGGGCGGATGAAAACGTGACCCGTGACCGATCGGACGCGCCTCTGCCAAGAGCGCTCGCGGGATCCCGGCGTCCGGCGAACGGCTGTGCGTGGCGCCGCAGCCAGCCACCAGAACCAGCGCAGCCAGCACCAACACCGCGCTCCCGTATGACGTGCGCTGGGCGCCGGCTTGCCCCTTCCACGGCCGACGCCGACCAGGGCCCTGATCGC
>CAWKKY010000020.1:0-694896 GCA_963850335.1 uncultured Solirubrobacterales bacterium
GGCAGGGAGTGTTATTCGGGGGGTGCGGGTTTGAGGAACAGCGCCGTCGCCAGGTCGGGATTGGCGGCGAGCAGCCCGTCGAGTGCGCTGACGAGCCGGCCGAGGGTTGCGGGGTCGCCCCGTGGGAACTGTCGGTCGGTGGTGAAGATGAGGCGTGCGACGGGTTGCGAGTGGGCAAGGGTGTTCGCTTCGATCCGGCGAAAGTCTTGAACGTTCTCGGACACGAGCGCTCTGTCGTCGGCGATCGCGGCTGCCCACACCTCGTCGTCGGGCTCTCCTTCAAGGTAGCGGTATTCGGGGTCGTGGATCGAGGCGGCATCGTGGCCTCGCGCCCGAAGCTGTTCCGCGATGGTTGGCGTGTACATCTCGTCGAGCAGGAGCTTCATCCGAGCAGGCGCTGCTCGTTCTCGAGCGCGCGCTCGAGTTGCTCGGCCTCCTGCTCGTTGGCCGTGATGAACCGGTCGATCTCGTCCGGGTACTCGCCGTAATAGCGCACCGCGATCCGGATCTTCTCGGCCGGCACGCCGATCCGCTCGGCGAGTGCGCGAACGAGTTTCTCGCCACGCTCGGGTGCGCGCCGTGCGGCGGCGATCACCTCCCACACGTCGGGTCCGCCGATCACGACTGCTCGGCGGCCCGATGGCCCATCGCGGAAGACGATGCCGGGATGCCGGTCGAGCTGCATGCCTTCGCCGATGTAGCGCTGGGCCAGTCGTACGATCGGCTCGCCGCTCTGCGCGCTTCGGTCGCGCAGCGCGTTCAGCGTCTCGGACTCGATTCGGATCGCTTCGCTACTCATGTAGTGAAGTGTAGATGACGGTTCAACGGCGATCGAAAGGTCCGCGCAGCAGCGAGGAGGTGTACACGTAGTGGCGCAACGAGAGCGCGGCCCGTCTGCTTGCAGCGACCGCCGCGGAGTCCGGCGAAGTCGATGATTTCGTGATTGGGCACAGAGCGCAGTTCTGTGCCCAATCCCCGGTAATCCGCGGCTATATCAGGCGTCTGAGGTGGCTCGCGACCCGTCAGCAAAAGGCCCGGTTTGCAGGTATTTCCTGCCAGCCGGGCGTGGATGCGCGCGTTATTCGGGTCGGTGAGGTCCCCGGTTCAAATCCGGGCGCCCCGATAAAAGCCCCGCAAATGCGGGGTTTTTCTTGCTCGGTTTTGTAGCGCACCGGGCACCGCAGATGACAAATGCGGTCCCCGGGTCCAGCCCAGCCCGCTTGGGAAATGCCTGCATGTCGGGCAGCTCAGGCCAAGTGGGGCGTCCCTCCGTCCGGTTCGGCCCGGTGCACTGGTCACGCAGGGCTCTCCGTCAGATAATCCCTGCTAATCGATGGGTTCGCGGAACTGCGCCCGGAGGCAGCGGCTCGCTCTGTGCCCAATGGGTGCCCAAACGGGGCGACGATGTCGATCTGCGCGAGTACTCGACCGTGAGGGCCGGCGCGACGGGACCTGAGGCGAGTTGCGTGTCTTTCGGGTCGGATGGAACCTCGCCCTGCTTTTATGTTGGCGTGGGTATCCGGCGATCACGCGAACTCTTCCGCATCCCGCCGGAGCAGGTGTGGCTCGGCCGTCGTGGAGCTGCTGCTCGTCGTCCAACCAATCCGAGTGCGTCGTCGAGAGATTCCGTTCTCGGGTAGATATTTGTCGGGTGCCGATTCACCGCGTGGCGAGACGGTGGAGGCGCCCACTGTGATCCAGCCTGGCACCCAACTCAGCCGATGCGAGCGAATCGCGCCGCCCACTGTGATCCAGCTTCGCTCCCAACTCAGCGGCGGGGCTGACCCGACTCGTCAGCGGTTTCGCGGCGGCGGCAACAGTTGGGGTGCCGAGGTTGCTGTTGGTGGTGGCGACTAGGACGAGGGCGGCGGTTAGTCCTGCGATGGCGGTGGTCGCGATCGCAAGGAGTGTTCGGAGTTGCACGTAACGGGAGCGGAGAACGGTTGGAGGAGCCTGCCCGGCGCCGTGGGCAGCCGTTTCGAGTAGTGACATGAGAAACCCCTTCGTTAGGTACACACAAACCTGCTTGGTTGGTTAGCGGACAGTCCGTGAAGTGCATGGTCCAGAACGGGGAAGTTGGCCTCCACCCAGTTCTGGGTGATCCGAGCGTCCACTTGTGGCTGCATCGGGTCTGCGCGGCTTGTCAGCGGGGGGCCTGGCGGCGAGAATCGGACCGGTGAGCGCGCTGACCGACAGTGGAGCATCGCTGAAACCTGGGAGCTTCGCAGCCCTGCTGGAGCCGGAGGATTGGGCGGCTCTGCAGGCTCGCGGTCACCGCAGGACGGTGGCACGCGAGGCGGTGCTGATGTATGAGGGCGAACCGGGCGACCGGGTGATGGTCGTGCTCGCCGGGCGGGTGAAGGTCACGACCACGGGCGATGATGGGCAGGAGACGCTGCTCAGCGTCCGCGGGCCGGGCGAGATCCTCGGCGAGCTGTCGTTCCTCGACGACCAGCCCCGGCTCAGCACGGTCACCACGTTGGAGCCGATCGAAGTCCTCGCGGTCGCGGCGGGGGTGTTCGGGCGCTATCTCGAGGAGCGGCCGCGGGTCGCGCTAGTGATCCTGCGGACGCTCAGCGCGCGCTTCCGCGACGCGTCACGCAAGCGCGTGCAGTTCCGTGAGCTCGACACCGTCGGTCGGCTGGCCGCCCGTCTCGTTGAGCTGTGCGAGCGTTACGGGGAGCTCACGCCGGAGGGGACGATCATCATCAGCCTGCCGCTCACTCAGGAGGAGCTCGGTGCCTGGACCGGCGCGTCGCACGCGGGTGTCGCCAAGGCGTTGCAGACGCTCCGCGAGCTGGGCCGGATCCAGACGCAACGCAAGCGGATCGTCGTTCGCGACATCGATGCGCTGCGCCACCGCAGCTCGTAGATCCGACGGGCCGCCCGACTGGCCGCTGGTCGACGGTCGGGGTCAGGCGCGGCGGCGATCGGTCACCAGCGTCAGCACGAGCCAGCGCCGGGGCGCTGACGTTCGGCGGGGCTTGGCCGGCTCGGTGTCCGTCGTGGCCGCGAGTCGCGCGTGGTCTGCCTGTCGCTGCAGGTCCGCGATGTACTGCTGGGCGTGAAGGTGTGTCAACTGAGCGTTCATCGGATCCCCCCGTGAAATGGTTTTGCGATGCCGTGGAGCGTCGAAGATGCGGAGCCGGTCATCCACCCAGTTGTGGGCTGTGTAACCACCCAGAATTGGGTGCCCGCCGATAGACTGGCCCGGGACTGGAAGCGCTGCACTGGGGGCCGGATGGCTGCTGAGACTGTCGAGCTGGCGACGATCTATCTCGTGGATCTGGTCGGCTCGACGCGGATGGCGACATCTGTCGGCCCGGTGCGAGCGGATGCGCTGCGGGAGGAGTTCTTCGGTCTGCTGCGGGAGGCGATCGACGCGTCCGGGGGTCGGGAGTTCAAGAACACGGGTGATGGGTTGATGGTCGCGTTCACGTCGGCGTCGGCGGCGGTTGGTTGTGCGGTGTTGACCCAGCAGCTGTTCGAGCGGCGATATCGGGGGGCGGAGCAGCGGTTGCGTGTGCGGATCGGGTTGGGGACGGGCGAGTCGACGGTGAAGGACGGGGATTACTTCGGGATGCCGGCGATCGAGGCGTCACGGTTGTGCGACAAGGCGCCGGCGGACGGGATCCTCGTCTCGCCGGCGACGAGGTTGCTGGCGGGCCGGGTTGACGGCGCGCGGTTTGAGTCGTTCGGCGAGCTGGAGTTGAAGGGGATTGCGGAGCCGATGGAGGCTTTCGCGGTCGTTTGGGAGCCGCTGGCGGACGAGTCCGGGATCCACGTCGGAGGGTGGCCGGTGCCGGCGGCGCTGCGGACGGTGCCGCGAGTCGCGTATGTCGGCCGCGTCGACGAACGGGCGCTGCTGGAGCAGTCGCGCGCGCAGGCGCGCACGGGCGTACGACAGGCGGTGCTTCTGTCCGGTGAGCCCGGGATCGGGAAGACCCGGCTGGCTTCGTATGCGGCGCTGCGCGCGGATGCCGAGGGGTTCGCGGTGTGCTGGGGTGCGTGCAGCGAGGATGTCGCGGCGGCGTATGAGCCTTGGATCGAGGTCTGCTCGCAGCTGGTCGAGCATGCGCCGGGCGACTTGCTCGCTGCATATGTTGCGGCGCACGGTGGCGAGGTCGGCCGGCTGGCGCGCAATCTCGCGCGCCGGGTGCCGGATGCGCCCGCGCCGCAGTCCACTGATCCGGAGACCGAGCGCTTCCTGCTGTTCAAGGCTGTCGGAGAGCTGCTGCTCGCGATCGCGCGCTCGCAGCCGTTGTGCGTGGTGCTCGATGACTTCCACTGGGCCGACGGGCAGTCGGTCGCGCTGCTCAGGCACGTGGTCGGAGCGGCCGAGCAGGGCGCGTTGATGGTGATCGTCACCTATCGCGACTCGGACCTGAGCAGGGATCACCCGCTGACCGGCGTGCTCGCGGATCTGTGGCGGAGCGAGGGCGTGGAGCGGATCCGGTTGAGCGGGCTAGGAGCGGACGAGGTTGCGGAGCTGATGGCTGCCGCAGCGGGCCACGAGCTCGATGCCGACGGTCTGGCGCTCGCGGGTGGACTCACGACCGAGACCGGGGGCAACCCATTCTTCGTCGGCGAGATCCTGCGCAACCTGATCGAGTCCGGCGCGATCACGTTCGACGAGACGGCACGTCGTTGGAGCGTCGAGGAGGCGGCGCTGAGCAGCCTGCCGGAGAGCGTCCGCGAGGTCATCGAGCACCGAATCGACCGACTCGGCGAGCACGCCCGGGAGGCACTGAGAATCGCGGCCGTGATCGGGCGCTCATTCGACGTCGAGTTGCTCGCGCAGCTGGTTTCGATGAGCGGGGCCCGGCTGCTCGACGTGCTCGAAACCGCGGTCCAGGCCTCGCTGCTGCGTGAGTCGACCGATGTCGTCGGACGGTTCGACTTCGAGCACGCGCTGATCAATCACACCTTGTACCAGGGGCTGGGTGGGACTCGCCGAGCACGGGCCCACCACCGGGTCGCCGAGGCGATCGAACAGCTGTACGGCATCGATTCTGACGAGCATCTGGGCGAGCTGGCGCTGCACTGGCGGCTGGCCACGGTGTCGGTCGACAGGCGTAGAGCGGCCGACTACTCGCTGCGGGCTGGGCGGCGTGCGCTCGAGAGCCTCGCTCCGAGTGAGGCCGCAAAGCTGTTCGGCGAGGCTCTTGAGATGCTTGGTTCGGTCGCGAGCGCTGACCGGTGCGAGGCGCTGATCGGGCTGGGTGAGGCGCAGCGGCAGACGGGCGTGCCGGCCTACCGCGAGACGTTGCTGGAGGCGGCGGGAATCGCAGCAGAACTGAGAGATGCCGACCTCGCCGCGCGTGCGACGCTCGCAAACAGCCGCGGTTGGGTGAGCAGATTCGGCGACGTCGATCCGGAGCGGGTCGCGGCGATCGAGCGGGCGCTCGAGCTCGACGACCCGCTGCAGCCGGCCCGCCACGCGCGGCTGCTGGCGCTGCTGGCCAAGGAGCTGGCGTTCGAACCGGAGCACGCCCGGCGCCGAGCGCTGGCCGAGGAGGCGATCGCGCTCGCCCGCCAGGCGTCCGATCCGCGGACGCTCGCGGCCGTGCTCGAAAGCTCCTGCTACGCCATCTGGGCGCCGGACACGCTGGCCACACGGTCCGAGCGAGTTCGCGAGCTGAGCGCGCTGATCGCGCAGGTGGGGGATCTGCACTTCGAGTTCACCGCCAGGGTCAGGGAGATGAATACGGCGATCGAGCTGTGCGATTTTGGGTGGGCGCACGCGGCGTTCGAGCGTCTTCAGGCGATCGCCGAGCAGACACAGCAGCCGACCCAGAGGTGGAACGCGGGCTTCCTCGCCGCCGGGGTGGTGTGCATGCACGGCGACTTGGAGGCCGGCGAGCGGCAGGCCGAACGGGCGCTCGCATTCGGACAGGACGCGGGTCAACCCGACGCCGCGATGAACTACGGAACCACAATCGTCGCGAATCGCATGGTCCAGGGCCGAGGCGCCGAGGTGATCGAGCTGATCGAGCGGATGGTGACCGAGTACCCGGGCGTACCCTGGGAGGCGGCGCTCGCCTACACGTTGTGCCTCGTCAACCGCCGCCCAGAAGCCGCGGAGGTCCTTGCTCGCGCCACCGCGGAGCACTTCAGACGCCTCCGCTATGACCAGAATCGCATGATCGGCCTGGCCCTGTACGCGGACACGGCCGCGCAGACGCGTTCCATCGAAGCCGCCGCGATGCTGTATGAGCTGATCGAGCCGTACGCCGACCAGTTCATCTCGAACCCCGGCGTCAGCTTCGGACACGCGCGCACGTACACCGCGATGCTCGCCGCGACCCTTGGCCGCCACGAGCGCGCCGACGCGGACTTCGCGTTCGCCTGCGAGTTCCATCACCGGCACGGCATGCGCGTGGGGGAGGCCCGGTCCGAGCTCGGCTGGGCGGAGGCGCTTGCCGAGCGAGGCCAGCTCGACCGCGCCCGCGAGCACGCTTCCCGCGCGCTCGAGCTCTCACGTGATCATGGCTACGGCGCGTTCGAGCCACGCGCGGCCGCGATCATGGATTCGCACGCCGCCACCTAGCCCTGAGGCCCACCGCTCCTCCTGGCGAGCTGCTCATCAACGGGTTACTCGCCTCGCGCCGCGGTCTCGTCGCCGAAGGCCACGCCGTTGGCTTGGCTTCTTCAGACGCGATCCAGTAGCGCCCGTGAACCCTGCTCTGCTTCCACCAGGAGCATCGTGCAAGCTCGGCACCTCTTCCCTGGAACGCGCGGGAAGCGCGGTCGGCGCAGCGACTGGGAGTCGCGGTGTCGGACGATGCGTTACGATGCGTTTCATGTCGGCACGGCAGTTTTCAGCTCGCCTGGACGCGGGCGTCGTTGATCGTCTCGAGCGTCGCGGGGCGCGTGCGGGCTTGAACAAGTCGCGTCTCGCGGAGCGCTACATCGATGAAGGGATGCGGATGGACGACCACCCGGGAATCGTGTTCCGTGATGGCCCGACGGGCCGGCGCGCCGGACTCGCTGCCGGTCCCGATGTGTGGGAGGTGATGAGCGCCTTGCGGTCAACTGCGCTCGAGGGAGACGAGGCGGTGCAAGCGACCTCCGAGTGGTCGGGCCTGACCGTTCGCCAGGTCCGAGACGCCGTCGGCTACTACAGCGACTACTCAGCCGAGATCGACGAGCGGATCCGTCTGAACGTAGAGGAGGCAGAGGCCGCGGAGCGGCGCTGGAGTGAGCAGAGTCTCACGCGGTGAAGCTGCTGCTCGACGAGATGGTCTCCGCGGTGGTGGCGGAGCAGCTTCGGGCTCGCGAGCGCGATGTCGAAGCGGTCAGCGAGCGTCGGGAGCTTCGAGGACTTACCGACGAGAACCTGTTCGAGTACGCGCAGGAAACGGAGCGGGCCATCGTGACGTACAACCGCGACGACTTCCTAGAGCTCGATCGACGTTACCGCGGACGAGACCGCAGCCACAACGGGATCGTCATTCTCAACCCGCGCCGGTTCCCTCAGGGGCCCGGGTCGATAGGACCGCTTGTGAAGTCGCTCGAGGAACTGATCTTGGGCGAGTCGCCGTACGAGAGCTTCATCCACTGGCTCCAGTGATCGGGTCCCGAGCCGATTGGGCACACAGCCGATTTGTGTGCCCAATCGCTGGAAATCGACCGCGAAATCTGAGCTTCTGCGATGACCTGGCCGATCACGCAAAGTTCGGCTTTTGCAGGGAAAACACTTGGGAGATGCATGGTTGCGTGCGCTATTCGGGTCGGTGAGGTCCCCGGTTCAAATCCGGGCGCCCCGATTTTTACCTGCAAATCGGCACTTTTCACGCTCCTGTTTGCGGTGTGCTTGTGACCGCAGAAGCCGCAAACGAGGCGGGGCGTCATGCGCCCTGCTGTTGGCGAGCAGCAGGGGACTCGCCGCCGAGCTTGAAGCACTCGCTCTCGTCCGCCGGCGATACCCAGCGGCCCCCATGCCCCCGGCCGGCGGCGCGCGCGGCGAGAGGCGTTCAGCGGCCGGTGTCGGGAAGGTCGGGGAGAGCCGGCTCGTCGATGCCGAGGTTGCCGGTGCTGGCCAGCGGCCGGACCTGTAAGTAGACGCCGGTTCGATGGGTGCCCGACTCTCGAGCGCGTTTCATGGCGGGCGCATGGCCCCCGGGTTGATAGGCGAAGTCCTGCGCTGATCTGCGACTGCTCCAGATGCTGATCGACGTGTTCTCGAATGGCGGCTTCGCGTGGACGTCGATGCTGCCGCGATGGCCGGGGTGGTGGCGAGCGCGACTGGCGGCGTGAAGGTTGTCGCGCAGGAAGGTCGTCAGGTGGCGGGGATGAACGATCCCGTGGACCAGCACGACCATTGGCTCGTCTTTGGCGATCGGTGCGGCCTCGTCGTCGGACGGGCGCCAGCCGTGCCAGTGATCGTCGCCGTGCTCGGTCCGGGCACGGGCGACCTCGCCGTCCATGCGGTAGTCACCGGCATGTCCGATCGCGGCGCCGAGCTTGCCATGCCAGGCGGTGTGTGCCGCGTCGCGTGACTCCCAGGCCAGCAGCAGGCAGGTGCCCACGTGCCGGGGGATCAGGGTGAACGTGCCGGTGTTGGCGTAGTTGATCGTGTGCGCTCGCAGCCCCTCCGGGCGGGCGGCGAGTGCGGCGCGGATCGATCGCCGCCGCGCCGGAGTCTCACGTATCGGGTCGCGGTAGACGTCGATGGTCAGGAAGTCCGCCATGGTCGTATTCGTCCTAGATGCCGCGGCGGCGGCGCAGGATGTTGCGTCCGTCGCGCCCCAGCGCGTGGAGCACGGCGCGGCGGGGGCCGTAGGTGGGGTCGGGGTCTTTGCCGGCGCCGAGGCGTTGGACCTGGTGCTGGGTCCACCAGAGGTCGGCGATGGAGTCGAGCTTCTTGATGCCGATCTTTTTGAGCTCGAAATCTGAGCGGCCGGTGCCCGGGGAGGCCAGAAGCGCAGTCGGCAGCTCGGGCTGGAGGGCGAGCGGCCGGGCGAGACCAATGAGATCGGCGGCGCCGCTGGTGATGGCGTCCGTCATGCCGGTCCCGGTGCGGAACCCACCGGTGACCATCAGGGGAAGGGTGGTGACAGCGCGGACACGGTCCGCGAAATCAAGGAAGAACGCCTCGCGCCGCCGAGTGCGCTCGGACGTGCCGCCGTCGCTCATGGCCGGAGATTCGTAGGTTCCTCCGGAGATCTCGAGCAGGTCGAGGTTCTCCCGGTCGAGGTGTTCGATGACGGCGAGCGACTCGTTCTCGGTGAAACCGCCGCGCTGGAAGTCTGCGGAGTTGAGCTTGATCGCGAGGATCTTGTCGGGGCCGATTGCCGCGCGCACGGCTCGGGTGACCTCGAGCAGAAACCGGCGGCGCCGCTCGGGGTCACCGCCCCAGTCGTCGTCGCGGCGGTTGGTGAGCGGCGAGAGGAACTGATTGATGAGGTAACCGTGGGCGGCGTGGATCTGGACGCCGTCGAAGCCGGCCGCGACGACGGTCCGCGCGGTCCGGGCGAAGCGTGCGATCAGATCGACGATCTCCTCGGCGGTCAAGGCGCGCGGCATGGCGAATGCGGGGCCCATGTCGAGTTGGACGGCGCTGGGGGCGACGACTAGTTCGGAGAGGCCGGCGGGGGTCTGGCGACCGGGGTGGTTGATCTGGACGAGCGCGGTGGCGCCGTTGCTCTTGGCGGCGGCCGCCCAGTGTTGCAGTGGTTCGAGGTCGCGGTCGTCTTCGACGACGACGTTGAGCGGCTCGCCGATCGAGCGCCGGTCGATCATGACGTTGCCGGTGATGATGAACCCGGCGCCGCCGTGGGCCCAGCGGCGGTAGACGCGCGCGAGTTCGGCGGTCGGCTGGTTCGCGGGGCCCGCGAGTTGCTCACTCATCGCGGCCTTGACCAGGCGGTTCTTGACGCTGGCGCCGTTGGGGAGGGTCAGAGGCGTGGCCAGCGTCGTGGTCGTGGTGGTCGTGTCGGCGATAGTGCTCATGAGTCCTCTGCGGTCGGTGGAGTGGTTGGTCAGCTCGTCGGCTCGGAGCCCAGATGGATGGCGCGGGCGATGGTGCGGGGACGAAACAGAAGCCGTTCGATGGCCGCCTGAGCCAGGCCCGGGATGAGCGCGGCGGGGCCGTGTTGGCGCGGGACGACGGTGCGTTTGGCGCGGTGTTCGATGCCGCGAACGATCGCGTCGACGACGGTGTCGAGCTCGACGGTCTTGAATGCTCCGGTGAAGTCGTTGACGAGCTCGACGGCGGCGGGGCTGGACAGAGCGTTGCCGATCATCGCGGTGCGGAAGATGACCGGGTGGACGCTGCCGACGGTGACGCCAGCCGCTCGCATCTCGAGGCGCACCACGTCGGTCATCGCCGCGACGCCGGCTTTGCTTGCCGCGTAACTGGCCAGCAGCGGCGGGTGGATGTAGGCGATCATCGACGAGACCACGACGAGGTGCCCGCCGGTTGCCTGCACATGCGGGGCCGCGGCCTTCAGCGTTCGCCACGCTCCGTTCAGGTTGATGTCGATCACGCGATCCCAATCGGCAGGAGCAGTCGGCCCGATCGTCTGTAGCGGGCCGAGGACCCCGGCGCTGGCGATGACGACGTCGATCGCGCCGAAGTGCTCGGCGACCTCGCCGAAGATCTGCTGCTGGGCGTCGAAGTCGCGGACGTCGACGGCCCATCCCCGGGCATAGCGCTCGCCGCCCAGCTGGGCGGCTTGGGCCTTGATGCCCTCAGCGGTCAGGTCGAGCAGGGCGACGTTGGCGCCGTGGGCACGCAGGGCGCGGGCCAGGCCAGCACCGAGGCCGCCGCCCGCGCCGGTGATCGCGACGGTCTTGCCGGGCAGGTCGAGCCTCATCGCGCCTCCTGGATGGTGATGACGGCGTTGCCCGTGCCGCCTCCGGCGCGGAGGATCGGGTCCTCAGCGTCGAGGAACTCCAGGACCGCGGGGACGAACCGTTCGTGGTACTGGAAGATTCCGCCGTGCCCGGAGTCCGGGTAGATCTCGAGCTTGCTGTTCGGGATCCGTTCGGCCAGCGCGCGGGACTGACTCGAGGCGACCATGACGTCGTTGTCGCCATTGGCCACAAACGTGGGCTGCGTGATCCGCGACAGGTCGTGCGGCTCGCCGAGACCGGCTTCGCGGATCGCCAGCAGTTGCGCGATCCGGGCCTGATGAGAGATCGGCTTGTCGCGATCGGCCGTGCGCTCACGCAAACGCGCGATGTACTCGGTCCCGGCCTGCTTGCCGACCGCGTTTCGGTTGAAGAACAGGAACTGCCGCGGGTCCAGGCGTGTCAGCGCAGCCTTGGTGTAGGCCCTGCCGACGATCAGCGGCATCTTGGTCAGGCCCGCCGCCGCCGCGATGCCCGGTGCCGGTGAGAATCAGCCGCCGGACCAAGTCCGGGTTCCGCAGGGTGACGTCTTGCGCCACGGCTCCGCCGAGTGAGAAGCCGAGCAGGTCGATGTGGTCGTGGCCCAGCGTCCGGATGAACGCGGCAGCGTCGGCGGCCATGGCGGCGATCGTGTGCGGCACCTTGCCGCCGGAGCCGCCGATCCCGCGGTTGTCGAAGGTGATGACGTGGCGCTGCTCGGCGATCGGGTCGATCACCCGGGGATCCCAGTCGTCCAAGACGGCCGTGAAGTGGTGCAGGAACACGAGCGGGGTTCCCCCGCGCGGGCCCAGCTGCCGGTAGGCGAACGACGTGCCACCGACGTCGAGGGTGTGGGTCGGCGCGTCTTTCCATGCAGAGATCGTTGCGGTCATAGGTCAGTCCTCCTGGGACAGAGCTCGGCCCTTGAGGAGGCCGCGGTTGGTGTCGAGTTACCTCGCCGAGGGCCTGTCTCGGAACTTCGCGCAGGCCTGATCCCGGTCAGGCGGGCAGTTGGTTGAGCTTGCGGATCTGCTTGTCGAAGATGGTGGTGGGCGCGTAGCGGCGCGCCTTGCTCACGCGGCGGGCGGTCTTGCCGGCCGGGTATCTGAGCTTCGGGCGTTCGTCGGTGGCGGCGGCGACGATGGCGTGGGCGACGATCGATGGTGCGTCGCCTGCCTTCAGGGCGTCGGCAAGCCCGGCGTCGACGATCTTGCGTTGTTGGGCGTAGACCGGAAGCGGGGTGTCTGCGGCCGCGAGATTCGCGTCGAAGGAGGTCTTGGTGAACCCGGGCTCGACCAGCAGGACGCGGACTCCGTGCTCGCGCACCTCGTGGTCGATCGACTCGGAGTAGCCCTCCAGAGCGTGTTTGCTCGACGCGTACAACGCCATGTAGGGGACGGGAATGAGACCGACGATCGAGCTGACGTTGATGATCCTTCCGCTGCGCTGCTCGCGCATCTGCGGCAGAACGGCGCGGGTCATGCGGATCGAGCCGAAGAGGTTGGTCTCAAACAGCGCGCGTGCCTGCTCCAGGGAGCTCTCCTCGGCAGCGCCGGCGACACCGAGACCGGCGTTGTTGACCAGCACGTCGATGCGGCCGGAGCGGTCGAGCACCTCGCGTACGGCGTCGGCCACCGACTCATCGTCGGTGACGTCGAGTGGCAGGAACACCACTTCCCCGCGCGTCTCGCCCGGGGTCGCTCTGCGGCTCGTTCCGTACACGGTGAACCCAGCCCCGACGAGGGCGCGTGCGGCGGCCTCCCCGATTCCGGACGATGCTCCCGTCACCAGCGCTACTCGGTCTGTCTTGGCTGCCATGGTCTGCTCCTTGCCGTGGTTGAATTACGAGCATAATATCATCGTACGACTATAATGCAATAGCGAGTTGCGTGCGAGCCCGCCGATTGACGGCCGACGGGTCAGGCCCCCTGCGTGACAGGGCCCACTGCATGCTCGAGACCAGTTCGACGAGAGAGGTTCGCGATGCGATACGGCAAAGACCAGAAGCAGGCCACCAGAAAGCGCATCCTCGAAGCGGCCGGGCGGCGCTTCAAGCAGGACGGCATCGATGGCGCCGGCGTGGCGGCCGTTATGTCCGACGCGGGCCTGACCAACGGCGCCTTCTACGCGCACTTCGCCTCCAAGGAGGACCTTGTCGCGAACGTCCTCGCCGACCAGCTGCGCGCCCAACGCAAAAGCCTCGACGCCCAGCCCGCAGACCGGGCGGGACTCGAAGCGTTCATCCGCTCCTACCTTTCCCCCGAGCACCGCGACCAGTGCGCCGACGGCTGCCCATCGGCTGCGCTGCTCGACGAGATCGCCCGCCGCCCCGCCGCCACCCGGCAAGTCTTCACCGACGAACTGATGGTTGAGATCGACGACATCGTCTCGCGCCTGGACCCGACCGACATTGAGGCCGCCCGGGCGGACGCGCTCACGGTCCTCGGGCTGATGGTCGGCACCCTGCAGCTCGCCAGGGCACTGACCGACCGCGACCTCTCCGATCGGCTTCTCGATCAGGGCGTGGAGACGGCGTTGAAGATGCTGGACGACTCCGCTCGTTAGCGGCGCGAACTCGACGCAAAGCGTCCCGCCTCCAGCGCTCGGTGTCGGGATCAGGACCGAAGGGCCCGCCGGCGTCCCCGTCTTACGCCCCGCTCCGCGCTGTGGCCGGTCAGCCTCATGTCGCAGCCCCGGCCTGTACCGCGACCGCCGCCCTCGCAGCAACCGCCTGAGCCACCGACCGCGTCGGCTGACAACGAGCGTGCCGGCTGAAAACGGTCAGAACCCCAGACCCCAAGGCCCACGGGACCCGCTTTGTGGCGCGACGAGCATCTCGGCGTCGCCCGCCGCGCACCTGCCTTGCGGGGATAGCTCGTTTGAGCTCAGCGGCGTTGGTCTGCGATCGGCGGGATACTGAGATCGAGCTGCTCCAGACGCTGCGGGTCGAGAAGAACATCGATCTGGGCGATCCTCCCCTTCGTGACGGTGAAGGCCATCACCGAGAACACGCGGCCGTGCGGTGCAACCACTGCCCCGGCTGCGCCGTTCACGAGCGCTGGTCTGACGAACGGGTAGAGCTTCGTGTAGGTGGCCGTGTGCGTGGCCACGGCGTCCGCGCCGTGCAGCACAAGCGAGGCCTCTGCGCGCAGGACGCCGCCGTCGATCCTCAGTTCGACGTCGGGGTCGAGCAGTTCCAGAAGGGCATCGAAGTTGCCATCGCGCGAGGCGGCGAAGAACGCATCGACGACGCGTCGCTGACGCGAGAGGTCACGGTCGGGCTCCGGCGAGTTGCGCAGGCGTCGGCGGGCGCGGCTGGCGAGTTGCTGGGCCGCCGCTTCGGAGCGATCCAGAGCGGCGGCGATGTCGGCGAACGGCACGCCGAACACGTCGTGCAGCACGAACGCAAGTCGCTCGGCGGGGGTGAGCGCGTCGAGCACCACCAGCAGCGCCAGACCAACGGACTCGGCCAGCAGCGTCTCGTGTTCGAGGTCTTCGGCCTCGAAGCCGACTACCAGATCCGGGACGTGCACCTCCTCGCGTCGCGCTCGGCGCGAGCGCAGCATGTTCAGACACACCCGCCCGACGACCGTCGTCAGCCAGGCCTGCATGTTCTCAACGGTCGCGGGATCCTGATCGCGAATCCGCACCCACGCCTCCTGAAGGGCATCGTCGGATTCGCTGACCGATCCGAGCATCCGGTAGGCGACCGCGCGGAGATGCGGTCTGTGCTGCTCGAACCGATCGGTTAACCACTCGCGCTCCTCCATCATCAGCTCCGCGCTCCGGGGATCAATCGGTCACCAGTGGTTGTGATAGCCGACGCTCGTGACCAGAGCCGCCGCCGCCAGGACCAAGAAGAACACAGCTCCTCCGATCTGACGGTCGCGGACTCGTAAGTGAGCTGTCACGGCGCAGATGAAGTACCCGACGAGGCCGATCGCCGCCGCCGTCCCCAACGCCGGTACGGCCAAGCCCGTTAGAAGGCCGATCGCGCCGGAGGCCAACAGCGTGCCTAGCGGGAACATCCATCGTCGGGAAACCTGTACCCGGTCAGCGACCACCTTGACCGACTCGGCGCCGACGAAGTTCAACGAGGCGGCGTAGCCGTTCGCAATCGCCGCCAGAATCGTAATACCGAGATAGGTGACATGCATACCTCCTAGACACGTACCGCGCGAGGAACCTGACAGCCGACGATGCCGCTCCTCCGGTACGCCAGGTCGTCGACCGGCTCGAACCTGGACCACAGGCACCCTGCACCGACTAGACAGTCCTGCTCTCCTCCGGCTACGAGCACGTCAACAACTGCCCGCAGAGCCTGCCTTGCGCGGACAGCAGGGCGGCGTCACCCTCGGATCGGTGTCGGTACGCGCCCTGCTCCGCCGGCAACGCGGGGTCTGAGCAAACCGCCGGGGTTCAGATCCTGCTCGGTGCAGCAAGCGCGCACGGGGTCTTCGTGGACGTTGGCGTTCGGGTCCGTCTGGTCGGCTGGCCCTGAGACGCCGCGGCTCGTGGTTATTCGGGGGGTGCGGGTTTGAGGAACAGCGCCGTCGCCAGGTCGGGATTGGCGGCGAGTAGCGCGTCGAGTGCGCTGACGAGCCGGCCGAGGGTTGCGGGGTCGCCCCGTGGGAACTGTCGGTCGGTGGTGAAGATGAGGCGTGCGACGGGTTGCGCGTGGGCAAGGGTGTTCGCTTCGATCCGACGAAAGTCCTGGACGTTCTCGGAGACGAGCGCTCTGTCGTCGGCGATGGCGGCTGCCCACACCTCGTCGTCGGGCTCTCCTTCAAGGTGGCGGTATTCGGGGTCGTGGATCGAGGCGGCATCGTGGCCTCGCGCCCGGAGTTGTTCCGCGATGGTTGGCGTGTACATCTCGTCGAGCAGGAGCTTCATCCGAGCAGGCGCTGCTCGTTCTCGAGCGCGCGCTCGAGTTGCTCGGCCTCCTGCTCGTTGGCCGTGATGAACCGGTCGATCTCGTCCGGGTACTCGCCGTAATAGCGCACCGCGATCCGGATCTTCTCGGCTGGCACGCCGATCCGCTCGGCGAGTGCGCGAACGAGTTTCTCGCCACGCTCGGGTGCGCGCCGTGCGGCGGCGATCACCTCCCACACGTCGGGTCCGCCGATCACGACTGCTCGGCGGCCTGCTGGCCCGTCGCGGAAGACGATGCCGGGATGCCGGTCGAGTCGCATGCCTTCGCCGATGTAGCGTTGGGCCAGTCGTACGATCGGCTCGCCGCTCTGCGCGCTTCGGTCGCGCAGCGCGTTCAGCGTCTCGGACTCGATTCGGATCGCTTCGCTACTCATGTAGTGAAGTGTAGATGACAGGTCAACGGCGATCGAGGCGATCGAAGGGTCCGCGCACCGCGCTCGTTGCGAGTCTCTCGCCAACTGTCGAGCTCAAACACAGGTGGCGGGTGGTAGGTGGTAGAATGAGGTCTGGTGAAGAAGACAAGCATCTACATCGAGCCCGACGTCGACGTCGCGCTCGCGCGACGCGCTGCCGCCGAGGGAACGACCAAAGCGGAACTGATCCGGAAGGCGCTCCGCGAGGCGGCTGGCCGCTCGCTCGGGGTCAAGCCTCAGGCGCGCGGGGCGTTCCGCGGTCCTGCCGACCTCGCGTCGCGTGCCGACGAGCACCTTGCCGGGTCAGGTTTCGGCGAGCAGTGATCGTCGTTGACACGTCGATCGTCGTCGCCTACATGAACGCTGCGGATGACTATCACGCGACCGTCGCTGCGTGGCTCGATCGCACACACGACGATCTCTCCACGACGCCGCTGATCATCGCCGAGATCGATCACCTCGTCGGAGCTCGCGGTGGGCCGACGGCGCGGCGAGCGCTTCACCGGGACCTCGCCGTCGGCGCTTACCTTGTCGAATGGTGGCCGGGCGCGATCGCCGCCGTGGTCAAGATCGCCGAGCGGTACGCCGACACCGGCCTCGGGCTTGCGGACGCCTCGCTGGTCGCTCTCGCTGAGCGGCTTGGCACGATCGGCATTGCCACGCTCGACGAGCGGCATTTCCGCGCCGTGCGACCCCTGGCTGGCGGGAAGGCGTTCCGGCTTCTGCCGGCTGACGCGTGAGACGAATACGCGCGGTCGATGATTGGGCACAGAGGGCGTTTCTGTGCCCAATCCCCGCAAATCCGCATGCTGTCCGGCCGCGTTCTCGGTCGTCGATCCTCTGCAGGAGACGTTCGTGCATCGATGGCCTCGAACGGCAGGCCGTGCGGCCGTTGGCGCCTCCCGCCGACCCGACACGACGGCGTCGGTGGAGTCCCGGTTCAAATCCGGGCGCGACGATATATGGAAAGCCCTGCTAACAACGATTTCCTGCGTCTCCGTCGGTGTCGTGCTCGACTGCCGCGGACGTCGATTCAGCCGGTTGTGCCCAATCGCGGCCTTCGGCGAGCGCCTTGAGCTGCTCGCGCTCCTGACCGCTGCGGCGCATCGCGCGGGCGAAGACCCGCAGCGTGGAGGCCGGGTCGGTGTGGCCGAGCTGCTGCATCACGTAGGTCGCGTCCTCGCCGATCCCGACGAGGATCGAGGCGAACGTGTGCCGCAACGTCTGCGGGGTGATGCCGATCGGCAGGGCTGCAGGCCGCGCTGTCCGATGAGTCGGTTCGCCCGGTTTACCGCCGGCTCGACGACGTCCTGGCGCAAGTTGTGCCGCGAGCGACGGTGCCGGTGGAGGTGACAGAGACCGGATGTCTGGCGCGGTCTCCTCGCTCGCTGCCTTGTGTTCGGTCAGGATCGGGCTCGCTTGGGCGCCACGTGCCCAGGACTGGGGCCGCTGACGTCCCCGCATACCGTGAGCTGACCTCGGGCCGACGATGATGGTCGCGAACGAGCGCCTGAGCGGCCGATGCGCGGAGGAAGCGACTCGCCGTGCGGTTGAGCGGCTCGCGCTGGAGACGGCGGAGCCGCTCGTCGACGCCGATGAGGGAGCGCACGATCTCGCCGACGATCTACGCCGCCCAGGCACAATCGGGCGCAGCGAAGTAAGGCTCGTTTCGATCACCGAGCGCTCGGCGACCGCGACATGCTCGGGTGCCGCGACGACGAGCGCGTGTGTGTAGTAATGGTCGGTGGCGGGTACAGCAACTTCCGCCGTATGGCGGTGTTTTGCGACGGTGGGACCGTATGGAGTTTGGCGACTGCGGAGGAATGGGATGACGTCATATTCCCGGCGGCGGTGCTTGGTCGTGATGTTGGCGCTGGCTGGTGGGGCCATGCTGTCGATCTTCGCGCATGCGGGCAGCTCGCGAGCGGCGAACGCGCCGGTCAGCGTGTACCCGATCAACGGCAGTCGTCTGGCGCATCCGCGCACGCAGATCTCGTTCCGAGGGGTTCCGACGGCCCAGGTTGGCTCGATCGTCGTGACCGGCTCGAAGACCGGCGCGCACAGCGGGAGGTTGCTGAGCCATTCTGATAACCGGGGCGGAAGCTTCGTCCCGGACAAACCGTTCCAGTCGGGAGAGGTGGTGACGGTCGCGACCCAGCTCAACGTTGTCGGCGGGAAGAACGGCACGTTCCACTTCACCGTCTCGGCGCCCGACGGGAAGATTCCGTGGCTGCCGTTCAGGCCATCGAGCCGGGTGCGCGGCGACGTCTGGCATTTCCGTTCCTACCCGCAGATCAACCCGGTCGCCGTGAGCGTCAAGCGGCAGTCATCGCATACGGCGCGCGGCTACATCTTCGTGACGCCGTGGTACGGCCCCGTCCAGAACGGAGTGGAGATCCTCGACTCGTACGGCGTTCCGGTGTGGTTCAAGGCCGTGCCGAAGTACCACATGACGAGCGACTTCCGGCTGCAGACCTTCGGTGGGAAGCCTGTTCTCACCTGGTGGGAGGGCACGTTCGGCGCGGGGGTCGGCTCTGGTGTCGACGTCATCGACGACACCTCGTATCACCAGATCGCCGCCGTTCGCGCCGGCAACGGCCTCACTGCCGATCTGCACGACTTTACGCTCACTCCGCAAGGGACAGCGCTCGTCGCTGCGGAATATCCCGTGCACTGGGATGCGTCGTCGGTCCACGGGTCCAAGAACGCTTCCGTGTACGACTCGGTGGTGCAGGAGATCGACATCCCGACGGGTCTGGTGCTGTTCCAATGGGACAGTCTCGATCACATCCCGCTGAGCCAGTCCTATACCCATGTTCCGGGGCCGCGGCATCCCTTCGACTTCTTTCATCTCAACTCGATCCAACAGGATGGGGACGGCAATCTGGTCATCAGCGCGCGCTCCACCTCGGCGATCTACAAGATCGATCGCAGCACCGGACATGTGATCTGGACGCTCGGTGGCAAGCATTCGAGCTTCAGGCTCGGCTCCGGCGCGGGGCCGGCCTTCCAGCATGACGGCGTGATCCGCGGGACAAGCGATGGCGAGATGACAGTGTTTGACAATGGCGCCGGGCTCTACAACGTGCACAGCCAGTCGCGCGCGCTTTGGCTGGGCCTCAACGGCGCGAGGCACTCCGTCGGCAACGTTGGCGAGCTTGACCACAGCCCGTCGCTGCTGTCGCAGTTCGGCGGCAGCGTGCAGGAACTGTCGAACGGTGACGCATTCGTGGGGTGGGGGCAGCAGCCGTATTTCAGCGAATACAACTCGCATCATCAGCAGATTTTCGATGCGCGGTTCAAGGATGTGAACGCCAGCTACCGCGCGTACCGCTTCCGGTTCAACGGCTACCCGCAGACGCAGCCGCGGGTCGCTGCGGCAAGCGGCGGCCGTCAGACGACCGTCTGGGTGAGCTGGAACGGCGACACGAGGACCCACACGTGGCGTGTCCTGGCCGGCTCGAGCACGAGCTCGATGGGCGCCGCAACGCAAGCCCCGCGCCGCGGGTTCGAGACCACGATCCGGATCCGGCGCTCGGCGTATGTCGAGGTCCAGGCGCTGGACAGTGCGGGACATGTCCTGAGGTCCTCGCCGGTGACGACCGTGCATTAGCTTGGGCGAACCATCGGTGGGCGAGAAAGAGACCGGGTCGGGGCCGGCCCGCAACTTCGTTCCGGCGGGCGGTTTTGGGACCAACGGGTCCGGGGACGATCTCAACTTCGAAAGGAGCGGAACGCATGAAATCCACCAGAGCACACGCCGCGATTGGAATCGCCGCGATTGCGTTCGCCGGCGCGCCGGCGGGCGCCGCCGCTGCGAGCTTCTCCGGCGCGAGCGTGCTAGGGCAGACCGACTCGGCGGCGAAGGGCGATAAGACGGTGATGGTCAAGGTGAGCTGTCCGCGGAGCGCGTTTCGGAGCTGCAGCGGGAGGTTGTCGCTGAAGACCGCGCAGAGGGTGGCGGGGAAGTTTCAGTGGCTTGGCTCGGCCAAGTTCTCGATCGGCTCGGGCAAGACGAGCAAGGTGAAGCTCAACCTCAACGGCGAAGGGCAGAAGCTGATCAAGCGCGGCAAGCTCTCTCCGCTGGCGATCGCCGCCAGTCGTGACGGTCACAACCGCAAGGCAACGCGGTCGCGGAAGATCACACTGGAGTCGCACGGCTACCAGAACCCGCCCCCGTTTGGCGGCTATTGATCCACGCCAGGCAGCCCGGCCGACGATCCAGGCGCCGCGGCCACCCTGTGGTACCCACGAAAGGAGCGATGTGAGACGAGCCGGGCGAAGGAGCAGAACAGCCGTTGTCGGGATGGCGGCCGCGTGTGCGCTCGCGGTCTCCGTGGGAGCCGCGAACGGGTCGGCTCCAGTCGGTGCGTACACGACGGAGGGTGCGTTCAGCTTCGTGTCCGAGCCGTCGCTGCGTCCGCCGAAGCTCGAGACCGACACGCCGACGCGGGAGGGCCTCGCGGCCGGGTACTTCATGACCGACACGTCGAAGAGTCTGGCCCTCCAGCAGCGCATGGTCGGGCGAGGGGGCCCGGTGATCTTCGATCGGCATCTGCAGCCCGTCTGGGTACGGCACGTGCCGACCAAGGATCTGTCGTTGAACCTCCTCGCCCAGAGATACCAGGGGCGGCCGGTGCTCACCTGGTGGCAGGGCGTGGTCGCGCCGAGCAACGGTCCGCTGTTCGCGAAGTCGGGGGTCGTGACGATCGTCGATAACCACTACCGCACGATCAAGCGCCTGCACGGCACCGACGGATGGGTGCTGAGTCCACACGAGTTCCTGATCGAGGGCGAGAACGCGCTGGTGACTTCCTACAAGAACGTGCGCTACGACCTCACCCCATATGGCGGCAAGCCGAATGGCACGCTGATCGACACGGCCGTGCAGGAGTACAACGTCAGGACTGGCGCGCTCGTCTGGCAGTGGGACGCGCTCGCGCACGTGTCGCCGGCTGAGTCGTATGCGAAGGTGAGCAGCGAAAATGTGTTTGATCCGTATCACCTCAATGCCATCGACCCGAGTCACCGCGGCAAGCTGCTGATCTCGCTGCGCAACACCTGGGCGCTGTACCAGGTGGACCGGGCGACCGGGAACATCGACTGGCGCCTCGCGGGGAAGAAGAGCGACTTCAAGCTCGGATCCGGAGCGGCGTTCTCCTGGCAGCACCACTCGCGGTTCCTGCCGAACGATGTGATCAGCGTCTTCGATGACGGGTGCTGTCCCGCGTCGGGACCGCAGGCGAATGGTCCTGGGCGAGGGTTGTTCTTAAAGCTGAACATGGCCACCCGCACAGCGACGGTGCAGCGAGCGATCACCCATCACGGTCTGGAGGTCGGCAGCCAGGGCAGCGTCCAGGTCGTTCCCGGCGGCAACGTCATGATCGGGTGGGGCCAGCAGCCATGGTTCTCCGAGTACAACTCGCACGGGAAGCTGCTGTTCGACGCGCGCTATCCCAACCCGGACATCTCCTACCGCGTGTACCTGCAGCGCTGGAGCGCGACCCCGTTCTACCGCCCGCGCCTAGCGGCGCGCCGCGTCCGCGGGCGGATCACGGTCTATGCGAGCTGGAACGGGGCGACGAACGTGGCGAGCTGGCAAGTGCTGGCCGGTCCCAACCCGCGACACCTGCGGGCGGTCAACCGGACGAGGCGCGCGGGCTTCGAGACATCGATCAGCGTGCCCGGCGGCCGGTTCTTCAAGATCCGAGCGTTGGACCGAAAGGGCCACGTCATCGGCGTCGCCAAGGTAGCCCGGCTCCGAACCCGCTAGGTCAATTCCCGGAACGACGCCCCTCAGGACGGCGTCGCGGGACGCTCGGCCGGAGCGCAGGCGCGTGCTGATCGTCGAGCGCGTGGATCTGCCCCATTTCCTGCTCATCACCCCCGAATCGTGCGCCAACATCCCCGAGCAAACTGGTCAGCACAATTATCAACCTGGAAGAGCACGGTGCCGGCGT
Source organism: uncultured Solirubrobacterales bacterium (assembly GCA_963850335.1). Taxonomy (GTDB): domain Bacteria; phylum Actinomycetota; class Thermoleophilia; order Solirubrobacterales; family Solirubrobacteraceae; genus Palsa-465. Next base: position 22,142 of record CAWKKY010000020.1, read on the forward strand.
ACTCTTTTCCGTCACCTACTCGTGTCTGGCAAGCTTGGGCCGCGGATCGATTCTGCGAAAGGTGCTTGCAGCCGGCTGACCACGCCCGGCTCTCAAATCTCGCTGCGCGGGTGCCGCCCGGCCTCCTCGGCCTCTGGCCGGGAGGAAGGCTCTGAGGAGGTCCCGTGCAGCAGGTTCTGAGTTGTTCCCGTCTGCGCCGGAGCATCTGCGCGCTCGCCGCGACGTTTGCACTGCTCGTCGGCGGCTGCGGCGGCGGGTCGGTTACGAAGCACGAGCGCACCGAACGGTTGCCAAGCGTGTCCAGCATCCCGCGTTACCCCAGCGGAAGGCACGGTGATGCTCTCCCTCGCGGGGCGAATATCGTGTTCGTCCTGACCGACGATCTGTCGATGAACCTGCTCCGGTTCATGCCGCACGTGCGTGCGATGGAGCGCGACGGGCTGACGTTCCGCAACTACTTCGTCTCCGACTCGCTCTGCTGCCCGTCCCGAGCGACGATCCTCACCGGCAACTTCCCCCACGACACCGGCGTGTATGGCAACTACGGCCGCCACGGCGGATTTGACGCCTTCTACACGCGCGGCGAGCAGCAGCGCACGTTTGCTGTCGCTCTGCAGCGGGCGGGCTATCTCACCGCGCTGATGGGCAAGTACCTCAATGGCTACATGGGCCGTCCGGGTACCCAGGGCGACGGCGCGAGCAATGCCCGTCTTCCCCAGAGCTACGTCCCGCCGGGATGGACCGCTTGGGACGCATCGGGGTGGGGATACCCCGAGTTCGACTACCAGCTCAACGAGAACGGCTCCGTGAGGACATTCCGTCATCGCCCGTCGGACTACCTGACGGACGTGTTGACCCGCAGGGGGACTCAATTCATCTCGCGCGCGGCACGACGCCACAAGCCGTTCTTCCTGGAGCTGGCCACGTTCGCACCGCACCACCCCTACGTGCCAGCGCCTCGCAACGTCCACGACTTCCCCGGGTTGCGAGCGCCGCGCCCGCCGAGCTTCGACGTCCTGCCCTCGCATGCACCGCGATGGCTCGCTGGCCGCCCACGCCTGACCCGCAGCCGAGAAGCCAAGATCAACAGAGTGTTTCGACGGCGGGCGCAGTCAGTCGAGGCAGTGGACCGCATGATCGGCCGGGTCGAGGCAGCGCTGCGAGCTCGCCGACTGGCGAAGCGCACATATCTGATCTTCAGCTCCGACAACGGGCTGCACACGGGCGAGTACCGCCTGATGCCGGGCAAACTGACCGCGTTCGACACAGACATCCACGTCCCGCTCGTCGTCGTTGGTCCCGGGGTGCCGAGAGGACGCGGAACGCCGGCGATGGCGGAGAACACGGACCTCGCCGAGACCTTCGCGGCGATCGGCCGGACGCACCTCGCGGGCGATGGTCACAGCCTGCTTGGACTCCTCCGCGGTCGACGTCCTCGGGCGTGGCGCAACGCGATCCTGATCGAGCACCACGGCTCTCTCCTGCCGGTGCTCGATCCGGACTTCCAGCAATCGGCGAGCGGGAGCCCGACCAGCTACGAAGCGATGCGAACGCCACGGTTCCTCTACGTCGAGTACATCGACGGAGAGCGCGAGTTCTACGACCTGAAGAACCGATCCGTTCGAACTGCACAACATCGCCGGACGCCTCGCCGCGTCCCAGCTTCTGTCGTTGCATTCACAGCTGGCGGCGATGCGGCGCTGCCACGCCGGCGAGTCCTGCTGGCGCTCAGAGCACGTCGTCATCCGCGGTGGCATCTGATCAAAGCGCGGAGATCAGCTGAGCACTCCGGTTGGCCGGGCGGAACGAGTAGCCGCGACCGGCGCACCCGATCTGGATCAACCTCCTTGATCACGGCCCTGTCGAGCAGCGGACCGCCTATGCACCGAGACGATTGCAAATTGCGGTCACAAGCTAGTTGACGCGTCCGCTCTGCCGGCGCATCCGCTTTGCGCAGGAGCGGGGCGGCGTCACCCTCGGATCGGTGTCGGTACGCGCCCTGCTCCGCCGGCAACGCGGGGTCTGAGCAAACCGCCGGGGTTCAGATCCTGCTCGGTGCAGCAAGCGCGCACGTGGGTCTTCGTGAACGTTGGCGTTCGGGTCCGTCTGGTCGGCTGGCCCTGAGACGCCGCGGCTCGTGGTTATTCGGGGGGTGCGGGTTTGAGGAACAGCGCCGTCGCCAGGTCGGGATTGGCGGCGAGTAGCGCGTCGAGTGCGCTGACGAGCCGGCCGAGGGTTGCGGGGTCGCCCCGTGGGAACTGTCGGTCGGTGGTGAAGATGAGGCGTGCGACGGGTTGCGCGTGGGCAAGGGTGTTCGCTTCGATCCGACGAAAGTCTTGCCGCAACTTGTGCGGGCTGACGCCGAGTGGCAGGGGCTGCAGGCCGCGCTCTTCGATGAGCCGGTTCGCTCGGTTCACCACCGGGTCGACGACGTTCTGGCGCAGGTTGTGCCGCGAGCGAGCGGTGCCGGTGGAGGTGACAAAGACCGGATCGTCTGGGGCGGTCTTCTCGCTTGCTGCCTTGTGCTCGGTCAGGATCTCGCGCAGCAGCGGGAGCATGTCGACCTCGCGCATCCCGGCGTCTGTCTTGTCGCGGCCGACCTCGAAGCGCGCGTTCGCGAGGTCGATGTCGCGCCACAGCATGGCCCCGGTTGCCGAGGCTCGTCCGCCGCCAAGCAGCAACGTCGCGAAGGCCGCGCGCCGGCCCGTCGTCTGGAGCGCCGGTCGCTGGGTCCAGGTCTTGCCACGGCGACCCTGGACTTCGACCACGTTGTCACCGCGATCGAGATCGCCGGCGGCCTCGAGCAGGATCGCGATCTGCTCAGCACTGTCCAGGTGGACCGGCCGTTTCTTCGAGACCTTCATGCGCCGGCGCTCGCCGACTGCCGGGTTGCTCGCCGGTCCCGCTTCGCCCGGTGACGGCGAAGACCGGCCGTGGGTGAATGGGCGAACTCATCCTTTTTGGCCGATGTGCTGCCCGTGCCGGCGGCTTAGCCTGATGCCATGGAACTCAGCAAACGAGTAGGAACATCGAGGCGTCCCCCGGGTCGCGCGGCGATGCGCACCGCGGCCGCGATCGTGGCCGTCGGCACGCTGGTCGCCGTCGCCGGTTGTGGCAGCAGCAAGCCGGCCTACTGCTCTGATCGCACCAAACTCGAGAACTCAGTGAAGAATCTGCCGAGCGTCGCCACCAGCAGCGGCGTCAGCGGCCTGAAGTCACAGATCAACACGATCGTGAGCGATGCGAACTCGGTTGTCAGCTCTGCCAAGAGCGACTTCCCGAGTGAGACCAGCGCCGTCAAGACGTCGGTCGACTCGCTTCAGAGCACGGTGAAGGCGCTCCCGTCGAGTCCTTCGGCGACACAGATCGCCGGAATCGCGACCGGTGCTGCCAGCGTCGTCAGTTCGGTCAAGAGCTTCACGGATGCCACCAGCTCGAAGTGCAGCTGACAGGTCAGCGGGCGGTTTCGATGCTGAGTCGTGTCGTCCAAAGACGGTCCGGCAGCCGATCGTGATGCCACGTGTTCTGATCATCCGTCGCTCACCGCGCGTGCCAGCCCGGAGATTGTGACGTGGCCGGAAAGCGACGGCCGAGGACGATCGAGCGCCGGATGAACCGCTTTCTCCGCGAGCCGATCTCGGTCCGGAACGCCGCGAGCGTGATCGTGGCCGCGACGTTCATCGCCGTGGTCGCAGGCGGGATCGCGATCAGGGTGATCGACCATCGCGAATACTCGAGTATCTGGGAGGGCATGTGGTGGTCGCTGCAGACGGTCACCACAGTCGGCTACGGGGACGTGACGCCGAAGGATGCGGCCGGCAAGATCGTCGGCGCGTTGGTCATGCTCGAGGGGATCGCGTTTCTCGCGATCGTCACCGCAGCGATCACCTCGACCTTCGTGACCCGGGCGCAGCGCGAACAGGAATCGGGAGAGCCGGCCGACGAACCGGCGGCGGAAGCACCCCGGGACCCGCAGCTTGGACAGATCGCCGCGCGGCTCGAGCGAGTCGAGTCGCTGCTGCTGGAGTTCACGAGACCGTGACGCGCACCGCCGTTCGGCCCCCATCTGCAGGGCAACTGGCCCAAGTGGTAACAGCCGTTCCCACTGCCATGGCAGGCGCTCAGCGAGGAGCGGCGGTTCACACATGAGCACTCATTCCAGCGATCCAAACGTTCCGCCGACCGCGGGACCCAGCGATCTCGCCCAGGCCGGCATGCCCCCGACGGGCGACAGCTCGCCGGACAGCGCCCCGACGCCGCGCGCGAGAGGACTGTTCAGGCGCACGCTGTCAGACGGGCGGCGACTGGCGGTCATTGTCTACCGTGACCCTGAGCATGTCGCCGAGCGCATCGCGCTGTTCAGCACGCGAAATCTCGGCGAGCCATCCCTGGAGTGGGCGCGACGCGTGCGCGGGGAGCGGGAGGGGGTTCCGCGCGCGATCATCGCCGAGCAGTTGCGCACTGATAGCGCGAAGGTCGCGGCGATCGACGGAGCGGTCGCCGGAACGCCGTTCCTGATCGCATTGGTCCCCGGCTATCTGATGTACCTCCGGCAGGAGGCGCGGATGCTGCTGCGAACGGCAGCGTTGTACGACCGCGACCCGCGGGACCTCGAGACGGCCGCCGAGATGCTGGCGCTGCGCGGTGTGCACCCGACGGTCGACGCCGCCCGTTCGGCACTGTTGCCGGTGCGAGATGCACCCCTGCCCGAGAAGCCCGCCGCGCGACGTCCGTGGCGTACCTGGGTCCGAAGCGTCTACGTGCTGTTGATTTATGGCGGGTTTCTCTCCGCCCCCTCCGACCAGCGCAAAGAGGGGGCCCATCCATGGGTGAAGACGGCAATCGGCGCCCTCGTCGGAGTGACCGTGTGGGTGATCACCTGGGTGTTCCCGCTCAGCTTCATGCTCGCCATGGCCTGGGGCTGCGACAGCAGCGCACGAGCCCTCGGGCGACGGGCGCTGATCTTCTACGAGGAGGAGCCCGAGAGCGCACAAGCGGCGATCGCGGCCGCCAAACAGCGCAAGGACCCCGGACAGAACAAGCGCCGGATCCTCCGCACAACGCTGCTGGTTCTGTCCGTGGCGATCCCGATCGCGTTCATCGCGTTCGTCGACCAAGAGCGCCAGCGGACCGGCATCACTCCGTTCACCGCCATCGGCGCCCTCGTCGCGCTCTCACTCGTGATCGCGACCACCGTGATCGCCACCCGCCGTTAGAGGCCCCACCCGCCGTTAGAGGCCCATCGTGGCAGTGATCCTGCCGGATTTGACGGCCGCTGCGAGTGCCTGATAGTCGCGGTCATTTTGCTCGGCATAGGCTTTGGAGAACTCGACGATCGCACGGTCGAAGCTGTCGCCACTACCGAGATACGCGGCGATCGCGATCGCGTCGCCGCTGCGCGCGTGCGCGCGGGCGAGCGTCCAGCCGCACAGCTTGCCGTACGTGGCCATCGCGCGAGGGACCATCTGCTCGATCTCCGCCGAGCCCTTCCAGTCCTTCAGCTGGCGGACGTAGAAGTCGCGAGGCTTGCCGTCGAGCCCGGACTCGACATGCAGCCAGCCGAGGAAGATGTCACTGGCGGCCTGCATCAGTCGCTGGCCGACGACGACTCGCTCGCCGTGGTTTGAGAACTCGCTCGGGTCGAGGAACTCTTCCAGCACCGACGCTTCGGCCTCCTTGATCTGCAGGAACAGCGGGTCCTCGGCCGTCGCGGCCAAGCAGCAGCGCGATCCACGCGCGCGTGCCGACGCTTCCGACCCCGACCACCTTGCGCGCGAAGTCGGCCAACTCGAACTTCTCCGACAGGACCCGCCGGTCGAACTCGAGCGAATCGCGGTAGCCGCGCAACAACCCGCGGAGGCTTTCGAACAACTCATCGCCCTCGGCGCCCTGCGCGAGCTGCCCGATCGGCACGATCAGCGGCGACTGATCGATGATCCGCGCCTTCCCGTCGACGACTTCGGTCAGCTTCGAGAACGCCGCCATGCTGTCCTTCGTCCGCGCCTTCGCGACCTGCTTCCCGACCCGCTTGACCATCTTCGGCTTGAACTGCGATCCGAACTCCTCGATCGCGCTCTCGACGTCCAGATGCGAGTACCAGATCTCGAGGTCTTTCATGCCGGCGAAGTTGGCCATCGCCGTGCGGTACTGGCCGACCGTGTCAAGCACGATTCGCTCCTGCTCCTTAGCGCGGAAGCCGTTGGCGCGTGCCGCGATCAGCATGCTCACGGCGAGCCGCTTGACATCCCACTCCCACGGACCCGGAAGCGTTTCATCGAAGTCGTTGACATCGAACACCAAGCGTCGCTCCGGAGAGGCGAACACCCCGAAGTTCGAAAGGTGCGCATCACCGCAGCACTGCACGCCCAGCCCTGAGCGCGGCGTCGACGCGAGGTCCTCGGCCATGATCAGCGCCGCGCCGCGATAGAACGTGAACGGTGAGACGAGCATGCGCCCATAGCGGATCGGCACTAGCTCCGGTACGCGCGTCGTCGCCTGACGCTCCAACAACGCGACCGGATCAGCCCGACTCGCAGGCGGCTCAAACTTCGCGTGATCCGCCCGCGGCACCTCACTGCGCGCCGTCTTTCCCCGCGCAACCCGTTCAGCGACCGACAAATGCCGGGCGGGCGCGGGCTCAGACTCGTTCCGCGCCGCCGATGTCCCGCGTACCGCCGCGGTCGTCCGTTTACCTGGAGTGGTGGTGGCCATGCCGTTCCTTCCCTCGCCTACCGCCCAGCGTCAGGCGGTGCTGGCTTGTGGTGATTTTGGCGCTGCTGCGGCGGCGCGCGTTTTCAGTCGGTCCGCCAGGAACATGACAATGACGGCGATCCCGACGCCGGCGAACGTGAACAGGATCCGGCGTCCCTCATCAGCAAGGCTCGACGGGTGGGGCACGTCCATGGCGGTCAGGAGGGCCGCGGCCATCGCAGCGGTGTACCAGGCGTAGTTGACGAAGCGGATCGACGCGGCCACCGCGAACAGGACGACGATGATCACCTCAAGGGCGGTTCTGTTGTCGACCGCGAGCAGGATGAGCGCAGCCACGCCGGCGCCCAGAATCGTCCCCGCGACGCGCTGCACGGCAATGAACGTCGACTGCTGCAGGTCGGGCTTGATGGCGATGATGACGGCGAACGGCATCCAGTAGGCGTTGGGCAGCTGCAGCCCAAAGGCGATCGCGACGGCGCTCGACACTGCGACGGCCCGGATCACCGCGAACAGGACGAGTGGCCGGCTGAGCGGCCTCGGTGAGATGTCCCCGGGGATCTCGGCGACCGGCTGGGGCGCCGTGACCCGCCCGCGCGCCAGCCACATGATGAACGTGTACGCAACCCACAGCGCCGATCCGGTGAGCCAGGCGAGCGCCTGCTTCCACGGTTCGGTGTGGATTAAGCCGGAGTGGAAGGCGCGCGGAAGGCCGAAGGAGAGGAGCGTCGGGAGGCCGAGGGCGATGATAAACCAGATGTTGAGCAGATACGCGGCGACGAATCTGTGCAAGCCGTACGTCACCGCCAGTCCGCCCAGCGACGTGACCACGAAAGCGGCCAGCACGACGAACTCCCACGGACCGCCGCCGATGCCGAACCCCACGGCCGTCAGCAGCGCACCGGCTCCGGCCATGAGCGCCATCGCACGCACCCGTGGACCGTAGTCACCGCCGGGGTCGCCGATCGCCAGGAACAGCGCCCCGAAGATCGCGCTCAGGAAGTACCTCCGCTCGTCAGGGAGGACGCCCACGATGAGCAGCAGCCCGAGCACGACTGCCAACACGGCGCCTCTGCGCAGGTTGAATCCCTGCCAGTTGACTTCGAACACTTTCTTCAGCTGACTCATCCGTTCCTGTACCCCGGTTGCTGCTGTGGCTGCTTTTGGTGAGGCAGTCGACCCGCCGGGGTCCACCAGGCTTCATCCCGTCCTGGCGCTCTCACGCTTGCCAAGCCAACGGCGGTGTGAGAGCGCGCGGACGAGGTCGCCGGTGCTCCTAGGTGGGCAGTGCGTTGAGTTCCTTCGCGAGCTCCTTGCCGTCGGCTTGGATTTCTTGCTCTTGGCTTTTCTCCGCGCGTGTGAGCGCCTTATCGAGCTGCTCTTGAAGGCGTGACTCGCCGATCACGACGAGCGCGGCCTGGCCGGTGTCGAGGTAGTCACCGAGCTCCTTGGCATCGCCGCGTGAGATACCACCCATTGCATGCCCGATCCCGCCCCCCGCAGCGGCGCCGACGAGCGCCGCGCCGATGATCGACGGCGGGAAGATGATCCCCACGAGCGCGCCGACGGCGGCACCGGTCCAGGCGCCGTGTTGGGTGGGCTTCTCATGCTTGGTCACGTGCACCTTGCCCTCGTCGTCCTTGTACACGAGCGCGACGTCATACGTGCCGACCAGATCGGCAGAATGTAGGTCGAGCAGCGTGTCGTAGTCCGCGTCGGCGTCATCACGATTCGCATACACCGCCGCATACACAAACACCGGATTCTCTTTACTCATCGCACTACTCCCTTTCCGTTCGTTCTCTCGACGCCAACGACAGGCAGCAGGCAATGCCCGTCGGAACGTTGTCCGACGATGCGGGGCCACCGCCGCCCGTCACCCCAACCTATGCCCGCAGCCCCAAGACCACATCAGCCAAAAAGGCTGAACTGTGCACCATCGGCGCCCACAAGCCCCGAGGTCTCGGCCGGCCGCCGACGCATCGGGGATGCGTCACCTTCGGACGACCCGCAATCCACCGGCTGAACCGCCAGCCATTTGCCATGCGGCATCGTCACGCCCGTCCAGATCTGGAACTGGCATCGTCACCTTGGCTTCAGTCGATTCGAGCCCGACCTGCTCAATGACTTCGACGGCGTCGGATCGGCCTGTGACCCCGAGCTTGACGTAGATCGACGCGACGTGCGTCTTGACGGTGGGGCGAGCGAGGTGCAGACGATCGGCGATCTCCTGGAGGGAGAGATGCGTCCGCAGGAAGGCGATGAGTCGAAGCTCGGCGGGGGTGAGTCCATAGTCCTGTCCCTGCCCGATGCGCCGTTCGAGGCGCTGCAGCCGGTCCGGAAGCGTTCCGGCGTCGCGAAATCCGTGAAGCGCGTCGCCCGCGACCTGCGCGAGTTCGAGGGCGCCCGCGACGTCACCGATGTCGAGGCTGATATCAGCGCAACGCAACGCGAGATCAGCGTTGAGCCACGGGCCGACACGAAGCAGTGGGCGGAGCCGCCGGACGTTCTCCAGCTGGCGCCCGGCCTCGGCCTGGTCACCGCGTTGGTTGTGCGTGAGCGCGGCTGCGGTGTGTGCGATGGCGCCGTAGATCGTGTCGTGGAGGTGCTGCTGAGCGACCAGCCAGCTTGCTTCGACGGCCCATCGTTGCGCATCTCGCCGATTGCCCAGCTCGGCTGCCGCGAAGACGAGGTAGCCGAGGGCGAAGACGCGAGTATGGGTGAGATCGGGTCGATCTCCCGATAGTGCGAGTGACTCCCGCAGTACGGAGACTGCCTGCTGCGGCTGGCCCAGGAGTAGGTACGCGGCACCCATGGAGCAGCGGCTGTTGAGAGGGCACTCGGCGCCCATCTTCGTCTCGCCTGCGACGGCGAGCTCCGCATCGTGCAGCATCTGCGGGATGCCGTCCGGAGCCAAGGCGCTTCGGAGTTGCCCGAGAGCCGAGCGCAACGAAACTGACCCATCGGCGGATGCCAACCCCAGCGAACCCTGCTCCGCCGCAGCTAAGTACCTCCTCGCCCGGGCTGCGTCGCCGAGATACCCGAAGATCCACGAGGCCGCGATCGAGAGATGCGGGTCTGACGCGATCTCCGTGTCGGTACAGCGGTCGAGCCAGAGCCGCAGCGACTCAATCTGACCGCGGCTCGCAAATTCGTCGCGACACGCAAGCGCGATTCGACCGGCGTGAGCGAGATCGCCGGCCTCGTGCGCGAACGCGAACGCCTCTGCGAGCAATCCGTGCTCCTCGTACCAATGTGCCGCCCGTCGCAGGTACACGGGCAGCAGCTGCGGTTGCCGACGGTCGAGCTCCGCGCGGAGGAGATCGCGGAAGAGATGGTGGTAGCGATACCACTCGCGGCGATCGTCGAGCGAGACGAGGAACGCCTTGGAGTGCGCGAGCTCCTCAAGCGAGGCAGCCGCATCGTGGGTTCCGAGCACGGCATCGCACAACGGCGCGGTCATGTGATCGACGATCGAGGTCCCGAGCAGGAAACACTTGAGGTGATCCGGCTGGCGCTCGAGTACCTCTTCCAGAAGGTATTCGGCGATCTGCTGCTGATCCCCGGACAGTCCGGCAGCCATGGCTGCGGCATCGTCACGACCGGCCAGCGCCAGCGCGGCGAGTGCAATCGCCGCGGCCCAGCCTTCTGTGCGTTCGCACAGGGCCCCGGCCGCCGACTCGGACAAAGCCAGTCCCCGGCTCCCTGCAACCTCGCGGGCCTCCATGGGGTCCAGCTCAAGAGTGGCCGTGCCGATCTCGATCAGATCCCCAGTTGCGCGGAGCCGGCCGATGGGCACCCCCGGATCGCCGCGCGTGACCAACACCAACTGACAGCAGGATCGAACCTGCTCGACGAGCCACGCGAGAATCGCGCGGCTCTTCTGAGCCGTGATGACATGCACGTCATCCAGCACCAGCACGAACGGATCGCGCTCGCCCAAGTCGGCGGCGAGGAGTGGGAAGGCGACCTCATCGATCCTGGGCACGCGTCGTGATAGCTCCTCAAGGAGCTCGTCACAGACCGGGCCAGTGCGTTCAAGAGCCGCCATGACGTGCCCGAGCAGCACCACCGGGTCGTTGTCGTTGAGGCCGAGCTGGACCCACCCTCTCGGCCGCGGATCCAGCTCACTCCATTGCGCGGCAAGAATCGATTTCCCGTATCCCGCCGGCGCGGAAACGAGCACTATCCGGCTGAGCTCGGCCGCCTCCTGCAACCCGGAGAGGCGAGCTCGGGGGACGACCCAGGGCGGGACGGTCGGAACTCGACGTGTCGTCCCAGACGGCAGCGGCCTCGTCCTGGGAGGCGCAAGGCTACTCATCGCTCAGCCTTCCACACCCAGCGCGCATTGGACGCTGAGCTTTCTCGACGGCACACGCGCGTATCGCGCTCACCGCGGCGCGCGACTGCGCCAACCCTTCGGTCATGTCGGTAGCTCCCTCGCCCGAACCAGATTCCAGTACCTGACGCTTGACAAAGCCGGTCGGCCGCATCGGGAGATGCCACGTCTCGGTGCCCACCAAATGGACAGGCCGACGATATCTGGGCGAGATGGGCGCGACATCCGAGAAAAACCGCAGAGAGTCTGCGGACGGATGCGAGCCTGGGTTCGCACGGCGTTATCAGCCAAAGTGGCCGATAGCGAGACGTCCGTCCGCGAAGTACCGTGACGGCACGATCACCAGTCAGCCGATGCCGCCCATCCCAAATGAGTTCCACAAGACTCCCTCGCTGAGGCGAGCCAAGCCAGGCGTCCTGACATTGGACCGGGTGCGGAGATGAGTTCCCACGCGCACGCCCAACCGTCCGCAGGGGCTGGGGCCTCGGCGAAGGTCGCGGGCGCGGCGAAGATCGCTCTGATCACGCTGGCGGCCGGGCAGTTCGTGATGGCGCTGGACACGACGGTTATGAACACGGCGATCGCGACGGTCGCCAAGGATGTGGGAACGACGGTGACCGGGATCCAGACAGCGATCACGCTGTACACGCTGGTGATGGCGTCGCTGATGATCACCGGCGGGAAGATCGGTCAGATGATCGGGCGCAAGCGCGCGTTCGCGATCGGATGCGTTATCTACGCCTGCGGCTCATTGACCACCGCGCTGTCGCATAGCCTGGCGGTGCTCATGTTCGGCTGGTCGTTCCTTGAGGGCTTGGGGGCTGTGCTGATCATGCCCGCGATCGTCGCGCTCGTGGCGTCGAACTTCGCCAAGCCAGAGCGGCCGCGGGCGTACGGCCTGGTCGCTGCTTCCGCGGCGATCGCCGCGGCACTCGGGCCGCTGATTGGCGGTCTCTTCACCACCTACGCATCGTGGCGATGGGTGTTCGTCGGGGAGGTGCTGATCGTGCTCGTGATCCTCGTCCTGGCTCGCCGCATGAACGACACGCCGGCCGAGGATGGGGCCCGGATGGACCTGGTGGGCACGACCTTGTCCGCGCTGGGACTCGGAGCGATCGTGTTTGGGATCCTGAAGTCGGGCACTTGGGGCTTGGTGAGAGCGAAGCCCGACGCTCCGCAGTGGCTCGGACTCTCCCCTGTGATCTGGCTGATCTTCGCCGGGGGCTTGGTGCTCGTCGGGTTCGTGTGGTGGGAGGGCCGGCGGGTCAAGCGGGGAGCGGGCGTGTTGGTCGAGCCCGCGATGCTGCGCAACCTCCAGCTGCGTAGCGGGGTCATGTCATTCCTCTTCATGTTCCTGATCCAGGCCGGCATCTTCTTCACCGTCGCGCTGTTCCTGTCGGTCGCGCTCGGAATCTCGGCGGTCCAAACCGGCGTCCGGCTGCTGCCACTCTCACTCTCCCTCCTCGTGTTCGCTATTGGCGTCCCCAGGCTGCGTCCCAACGCGAACCCCCGGCGAGTCGTTCGTGTTGGCTTCCTGCTGCTGTTCGCGGGGCTCGTGCTGCTCGTCGCGTTGCTCGATGTCGGCGTCGGCCCGGAGATCGTCACCTGGCCGCTGCTGCTCGCCGGGGCCGGCCTCGGAGCGATGGCGTCGCAGCTCGGCGCCGTGACCGTCTCGGCGGAGCCCGACGAGAAGAGCGGTGAGGTCGGCGGACTCCAGAACACCGGCACCCAGCTCGGCGCGTCGATCGGCACCGCGCTCGCAGGTGCTGTGCTCATCTCCGCGATGACCGCGGCGTTCTTCACCGGCATCCAGAACAACCCGAACGTTCCCTCGAGCGTCGTCTCGAAGGCAAACACCCAGCTTGCGAGCGGGGTGCCGTTCATGTCCGAGGCCGACGTCAAGGCCGCGCTCTCCAAGGCAAACGTGCCGTCCGCGACCGCCAACGAGATCATCAAGGTCAACAAGCAAAGCCAGATCGACGGGTTGCGCGCCTCGGAGGCGATCCTCGCGCTGCTGGCGCTCATCGCGCTCCCGTTCACCCGCGGGATCCCGACCGTGCAACCCGGCGCTCAGACGAAACCCACAACAGCCACGGGATAGGGAACACGCTCGCCTCACAAGACGAAACCGCCATCGGCCCCGAGCGAAGCGCCCGGCCAGGCGCTGGCCGACTTCGCCGAGTGCAACGCCGACCAGAACGATGCGGCCACGCCGCGGAGAATGCCTCCGCCAACGCTCGGGCCCGTCACGCCGCAGGCAGGGTCGCAGTCCGCGTCAGCGTCCATTCGAGCGACCCGATTGGAATGACGGCTCCACGAGCGCGGCCAGCGACCATCCCTCGAATTTGACTCCACAAGTGATGGCGGTTCCACGGCATCCAGCGGTCTCGGACAGCACCAACGCGCGATCCCAACGCACCACACTCTCGTTCGCGGGACTGCGACTCGTGCAGGCCGCGCTCGAGTTCGCCTCTGCCCGCCACGCGGATCAGTCCCGGGAGATCGACCGCACGCCCTTCATCATCCATCCAATCGAGGTCGGTTCGCTACTGCACACCGATGGACAGCCGGACGAGGTCATCGCCGCCGGATTGCTCCATGACCTGCTCGAGAAGACCCAAACTACCGGCGCGGAGCTTCAGCGGCGGTTCGGAGCCTCTGTTGCCAGGCTCGTCGAGTCCGTCTCAGACAATCCATCGATTGACGAATACGAGCCGCGCAAGCGCGAGTTGCGCGACCGGATAGCGCACGCCGGCCCCAACACGGTCGCGATCTTCACCGCGGACAAGATCTCCAAAGTCCGCGAACTCATGCTCCTGCCAACCGCGAGCCTTGACGAAACCACGACCCGGATCAAACTCGCCCATTATCGGGCGAGCCTCAAGATGCTCCGCCGCGTTGCGGGGAACAGCGACCTCGTCGCCCTTCTTGACGCGGAGCTCAACCGCCTGTCCCACACGCCGGTCACCGGGACTCACGCCGAAGCCGAAACAGCGGGTCGTGATTCACACCCGGTGCCGTCTCGCCAGCCGATCAGAAAGGAAGTGCTGTGATGTCAGCCAAAGAGCCGGAGTCGGTCATCATGGACATGTGGGAGGTCCCTCCCGGACGCCAGCGGGAGGTGGTCGACGCGCTGCGCGAGCTCTTGGAGCAGACGCGACTCATCGACGGGTTCGTCGATGGGCGCATTCACACCAGCCTCGATGGCACCAAGGTGATCTCTTACTCAACGATGCGCTCCGCCGCCGACCACGAACGCCTTCAGGAGCGCGACGAGATCCGTGAACGGCTGAAAGCTCTCGAATTGATCGCCGTTTCCCACCGCAGCGCCTACCAGCTCGAGTGCGTCTATTCCGCCCCGCGTGAGACAGGTTCAGCGGACGTGCAACTGGGGGCTTACTGACTGGTACGGCTGACCACTGTTCGATGATCGGAATGAATAGCGCCCGACGGCTGGCTTCGTTGTCGCCGACGCCTACGGGTTCTCGGGCGGTGCTTTGGCGTTCGGGCTTTGGGATAAATGCCAGCGGCGCCACGGCCAGATGCCGTCTATCTCGACCTCGAGCGCGAAGCTGAGGAGGATCCGGATAACAACGATGATCCCCAGGACCGCGACGCTCTCGATGGTGGAGTCGACGATGATCGTGCGGACGATGTCGGCGACGATCAGGACCTCGAGGCCCAGCAGGATGGAGCGGCCCAGGTTCCGCCGTAGTTCGTCGTAGGACCCCTGCGCCGTCTGGACACGACGGGCGCGGAAGGCGAACACGACAAACGAACCGAACCCGCCGATGACCATGATGCCGGCGCCGACCGCTTCAACGACCTTGACGATCTCCGAGACCACATGCTCATAGCTCATACGTTGCCCACCGTACCGGCAGGTTCTCGCGGCTGCGCGCGCCAGTGCTCAGCAGCCGCCGGCCGGGCGATGCCCTGGCTGGCACGCGGCTCGGCTCGGCGGATCACCCCGATCGGAGCATCAATGCACCCAGGCGCCCGATGGGACGGTCGCCTGACGCACGCTCGTTTCAGCTCCAGACGCTGCGGCTCCACCGGCGACTGCGAACGGGCCGGGATGGTGTGAGCTCGCGGCTTGCTCGGCTTCGCGCGTGCGATGCCGGTGGTTGCGCCGTCGCGGCGAGTCCCGGTGACCGCAGGTGCGACGAGCCGGTCGAGCTCGGCGTCGCGACGCTGTTGCGACCAGGCGGCTGGCGTGGTGACGCACTCCGGTGGGACCGTCGGCGTGGACGGTGTTCGACGGTCAGCTGCTCGGTAGCGTGGCGGGCCCACGGCTTCGGTGCTCGTGCATCGGTTGGCTCTCCACCGCGGGAGGGTGCTTGTCCGCGGCGGTTCGGTACCAGTTGGCGTAACGGCTCACCAGTGGCGCTGCCGAGAGTCCGTGCACGAGCACCGAGAGGCCGACGGTCAGGTAGGTGGCTGCGACGATCGTTCCGGCGTGGGCGAGATGAGCATCCTCGACCATCACGGCGAACACGATCGATGCGAGCCCGCGGGGGCCGAACCAGCCCATGAATGCCACTGTCGGACCGAGCGCGTGGGTGCCCCACAGCGAGATTGCGACGGGCAGCATCCGAACGATCGTCAAGCTGAGCACGGCATACAGTGCGATTTGCCAGCTGACGTGCTCGAGCACCGGGCCGAGCAGCACGGCGCCGAAGACGAGGAACGTGACGCTGTCGAGGACCGACCCGGTCTCCTCGGTGAAGCGCATCATCGATGCCAGGTTCTCGCGGGCGATCAGGCCGAACAGCGATCCTGCCACGAACGCGGCGATGAACCCCGACCCCCCCAAGTCGACCGCGATCCCGTACGCAAGGACCGCGGCGGCGACCGGGATGATCTGCCGCCAGGCGTCGTCAATGAGATGCCGTCCTTCGGCCGTGTTCACGACCACGGCGGCGAGGACGCCGGCGGCGACGCCGCCGAGTAGTCCGTAGCCGATCTGCTCGGCCACCACGCGCAGCGGGTGCGATTCGCCGCCGGCCCCCGAGACGGTCGCCAGCGCGATCAGCAGCAGGGGAACGCAGATCCCGTCGTTGAGGCCGCTCTCGACGTTGAGCGACTGACGCACAACCTGCGGAAGTCTCGAGTCCGTGACGACCGCACTGCCAAGCCCGGCGTCGGTCGGCGCGAGGATCACTCCGAGGATGACCGCCTCGCTGAGGGAGAACGACCCGAACAGGAGCACCGCGACCAGTCCGCCGAGCACGACCGTCAGTGGCAGACCTACGCCGAGCAGACGCACTGGCATCGAAGCCTCATGCCGCAGCGCGCGCAGATCGATGCGCGAGGAGTCCGAGAACAGCACCACCGCGAGCGTCGCCTCGGCCAACGTCCGCACGGTCGAGCTCGTGGGACGCACAGAGAGGTCATCGAGCAGCAGTGGCCCGACGAGCACGCCGACCGCGGTCACCACCATCGCCGGCGTGACTGGCGTGCTTGAGAGACGCCGCGACACCGTCGCGACGAGCAGCAGCGTGAGACCGACGATCGCTAGCCCAGAATTCACTCGCTCGTCCTCTTCGGCTGGCGGACGGCCAGCTACGAGCCGGCGAGGGCGGACTGACTCGGTGTTTCGCCCGTGCCCCGTTTGACCGCGTGCATCGCGATGCCGAGCAGGAACATGCTCACGCCGTTGACGATGAATGCGAAGCCGATCAGCAGCGCGAGGGTGGCGAAGCCGATGTGGGGAGTGGAGATGATCACGATCCCGGCGATCACCTCGACCACGGCGACGATGAGCCTCCACAACCGGTGGCCCTCGGCCGCGAAGGACAGAACGAAGCGGACGGCTCCGATCGCGATCAGCCACACCCCGATGATCACGACGACGAACGTGACGCCGCCGACGGGGTGGCGGATCAGCACAACCCCGACGATCAGGTTCAGCACCCCGAGGACCGCCATCAGTCCTCTGTTCTCGGTACTGCCGATGATCGAGGCGCACAGCTCAGCGATGCCGTCCACGAGCACGAAGATGCCCGCAACCACCGCCAGGGTTGCGAGACTATTGCTCGGCTTTGCGAGGACGATGATTCCGGCAATGATGCTGAGCACACCGAGTGACAGCGGCAGCCACCAGAGGCCGGTCTGCTCGCGTGGTATCGATGAATGTGACATGGGTTACGTCCCTTCTCGTGACGTGTGACGCAGGACCTTGGGTTGTCGGCCTTTCGGCAGTCGGCTGCCGCGCCGGAGCCGGCCCGGACAAGCTGGAACCCCTGCGCCCACGCTTGTCAAAGAACGTGGTGCCTGCGAGACCGGTGGACATGTGTGTCAGAGCCCCGTTTGCGCCGTGATCTTGCCCGAGTTCACAGCCTCGCTCAGGGCATGGTAGTCGCGTTCGTTCTGGTCGGCGTAGGCCTTGGAGAACTCGACGATCGCGCGGTCGAAGCTGTCGCCGTTGCCGAGGTAGGCGGCGATCGCGATCCGGTCGCCGCTGCGCGCGTGGGCGCGGGCGAGCGTCCAGCCGCAGAGGTTCCCGTAGGTGGCCATGCCCTTGGGGACCATCTGCTCGATCTCGGCGGACCCCTTCCAGTCCTTCAGCTGCCGGGCGTAGAAGTCGCGAGGTTTGCCGTCAAGCCCGGTGTCGACATGCAGCCAGCCGAGGAAGATGTCGCTGCTGGCTTGCATCAACCGTTGTCCGACGACCACCCGCTCGCCGTGGTTTGTGAACTCGCTCGGGCCGAGGAACCGTTCCAGCACGGACGCTTCGGCCTCTTTCATCTGCAAAAACAGCGGGTCCTGGCCGTCGCGGCCGAGCATCAACGCGATATACGCGCGGGTGCCCACGCTCCCGACTCCGACCACCTTACGCGCGAGGTCGCTCAGCTCGAACGCCTCGAGCAGCACCCGGCGGTCGAACTCGAGCGTCCCACGATAGTCACGCAGTAGCTGGTGAAGCCCCTCGACTATCTCATCGCGGTCTCCGCCCGCCGCGAGCTGCTCCATCGGCACGATCAGCGGCGACTGATCAACGATTCGTGCCTTCCCGTCAACGACGTGAGTCAGCTTCGAGAACGCCGTCATGCTGTCCTTGGTGCGAGCCTTCGCGAGCGTCTTCTCCGTCCGCTTGACCGCCTTGGGCTTGAACTGCGAGGCGTAGTCCTGGAGCACGTTCTCGATGTCGAGGTGCGAGTACCAGACTTCCAGGTTGTTCATTCCGGCGAACTCAGTCATCGCGGTGCGGTACCGGCCGACCGTGTCGAGCACGATCTGGTCCTGCTCCTTGGCCTTGAAGCCGTTGGAGCGCGCGGCGATCAGCATGCTGACGGCCAGGCGCTTGACGTCCCACTCCCACGGCCCGGGTAGGGTCTCGTCGAAGTCGTTGACGTCGAACACGAGCTTGCGCTCTGGCGAGGCGAAGACTCCGAAGTTCGACAGGTGCGCATCTCCGCAGCACTGCGCGTTTAGTCCCGACCGTGGCGTCGCCTCCAGGTCATTGGCCATGAGCAGCGCCGCCCCGCGATAAAACGTAAACGGCGAGACCAACATCCGCCCGTATCGGATCGGCACCAGCTCCGGCACCCGACTCTTCGCCTGACTCTCCAGCAGCTCGACCGGATCGGCGCGAGTCGCGAGCGGCTCAAACAACGCGTGGCGGGCGCGCGGCACCTCGTTGCGTGCCGCCTTACCACGCGCAACCCGCTCGGCCACCGTCAGATGCGGCACCGCCGCGCCCGGCTTCTTGGCCGCCGCGGTCTTTCTGCGCTGCGCCTCGGTCCCGTTCTTCTGGGGGCTACTCGTCGTCATCGCCATCGCCTTCCTCTTGTCAGGTGCCGTTGTTCATGACGTGCGTCTTCTCGGCTGCGAACTCCTCGTCGGTGATCGCGCCGGTGGCTCTGAGCGCCGCCAGTCGCTCCAGCGTCTCGACATGCCCACTGACGTGGCGAGACCCGGTGGGGATCGCCGGGGCTGCAGCGAACGTCGCGTCTGTGTGCTGGTGGGCTGCGGATGCCGCCTTGCGCGCGTGGGCTTGGGCTCGCTGGTCTCGGAAGTCGCGAAGCGCTTGGCCGGGCTGGATTCCGGGGAACTCGAGCGCGGTCTGGCGTCGGAGCATCGTGACGCCGTAGGCGAGCAGCACGGCGAACAGCAGAATCCACGCGATCTTCCGGAAGGCCGCTGTGGGACCGATCAGCACCAGCAGCAACAGTGCGCCGCCGACGGTGGAGTAGGCGACCGCGGGGCTGTCGCGCAACGTCGGCGCCAGCACCTTCCGTATCTCGGTGGCTGGACGGGCGCACCAGCAGCCCCGGAACCACGAAGCGATGCACCCTTCCTCCCACCGGCTCAGCACCCGAACGCGGCGCTGCGCCAGTGCCATGGTCGCCGGTGGCCGCATTGCTCGGCTCAGAGCCGGTCATCGTGAATCGTCGCGGTAGGTCATGCGGGGTTCTTGTGAGGTTCTGGACGTGCGTTGTCACGTAGGGACGGCCGGGCCGAGCTCGTTGCGACCTCGGTCCGCGGGCGCGGCAGGAGGCCTGCGGTCTCGGCCAGCTTCATGGCCTCGGCTCGCTTGGTGGCCCCGAGTTTCTTGTAGATGCTCGCGACGTGGGTCTTCACGGTGGGACGGCCGATGCCGAGCTGGGTTCCGATCGCGGCGAGCGTTCGATAGGTCGGTAGGAGGGCGAGGACGCGGGTCTCGGTCGGCGTCAGGGATAGCGTCTTTTCCGACGTTGTCTTCGGGGGCGGATTCGGCTGCTTAGCGATAGTGTTGTCACGGTACGTGGGGGCCGGGTGATCCGTCATCGGCCTAAATGGCCGATATCTCGGTGCGAAGCCAGTCGGTCGAGTCGACCAGCGCGAGCCGCGACGACCCCAGCGAAGGCCGCCGGCGTTTCTCGGTGGCATGGCACCACTCGTGTCCGACGTCGGCGGCGACCCTCGGTCGACTTTCAGCAGGACTCGCAGCAGCGCCGTCGGCGACCGAGGCTTGCCATTGAGCTGAGGACCCGGGTGCGATCGCGCGCCCAGCATTCGACGTCGTACGCCGGGCCGGCGCATCGCGGTTTTCGGGATGGGTTCTACGTAGTTTTTGCTGGTGCCAGACGCACCGCAGGCGTTCGCGTTCGCGTCAGCGACGCGACGACAACGCCAAGGCGCACGAGCGCGACCTTGCGTGTCAGTTCGCGGGCTGTGTGCCGTGTAGCAGCATCAGCGAGCGTCCGGTCAGCGTGACGGCGGTCGAGGGGTCGACGGCGCGGCCGGCCGCAGTCGGGTCGTTCGTGTCGATCTCGATCTGCCAGGCGAGCCCGCCGAGCGGCGGGGGAATGCTGAAGTCGATCGGTTCCCACCAGGCGTTGAGCATCACGAGGAAGGGGTCATCGGGGTGGGCGTCGTCGCCGGTGGCGCCGCTCAGGGCCATGGTGACGGCTCTCGCGTAGGACTCGCCCCAGTCTTGCGGGGTCATCGCGATGCCGTCGGGGCGGTACCAGTCGAGGTCGTCACGTCCGGTCTGGGGCGCTGGTGTGCCGGTGAGGAACTGGCGCCGGCGGAACACCGGATGCTCTTCGCGAAGGCGGCACAGGCGGGCGGTGAAGTCGACGAGGTCGGTGTTCTTTGCGACTGCGTTCCAGTCGAACCAGGTGAGCTCGTCGTCGTGGCAGTACGCGTTGTTGTTGCCCTGCTGGCTGCGGGCGAACTCGTCACCGCCGAGCAGGAGGGGAACGCCTTCTGAGAGCATCAGGGTGGCGATCAGGTTGCGCTGCTGTCGCGCGCGCAGCTCGAGGATCGCGGGGTCGTCGGTAGGTCCCTCCGCCCCGCAGTTCCAGCTGCGGTTGTCGTCGGTTCCGTCGTGGTTGTCCTCGCCGTTGCTCTCGTTGTGCTTGGTGTTGTAGCTGACGAGGTCGGCGATGGTGAAGCCGTCGTGGACGGTGATGATGTTCACCGAGGCGGTGGGGCGACGGCCGCCGTGACCGTAGAGGTCTCGGGAGCCGCTGATGCGCGTCGCGAGGTCGGGGAGCGTCCCCTCGGTGCTGCGCCAGAAGTCGCGGACGGTGTCGCGGTACTTGCCGTTCCATTCGCTCCAGCCGGCGGGAAACTGTCCGACGTCGTAGGCGCCGATGTCCCACGGCTCGGCGATCAGCTTGGCCTGCGCGAGGACAGGGTCTTGGCTGACCGCCTCCAGGAATGTGGAGTAGGGGGAGAAGTCGCTCTCCGCGCGCGCAAGGCTGGCCGCGAGGTCGAAGCGGAAGCCGTCCACGTGCATCTCCTGCACCCAGTAGCGCAGCGAGTCCATCACGAGGCGCAGCGCTTGCGGGAGATACAGGTCGAGTGTGTTGCCGCACCCGGTGTCATCGACGTAGTGGGAGCGGTCGTCCTGAAGCCGGTAGTAGGCCGCGTTGTCGATCCCCCGGAAGGACAGCGTCGGCCCGGATTCGCTGCCCTCCGCGGTGTGGTTGAACACCACGTCGATGATCACCTCAAGCCCGGCGGCGTGCAGGTCGCGGACCATGCGCCGGAACTCGTCGACCTGCCCGCCGTCCCCCGCTGAGGCGTAGCCGTTATGCGGCGCGAAGTAACCGATCGACTGGTAGCCCCAGTAGTTGCGCAGCCCCCGCTGTACGAGTTGCGCATCGTGGACGAACTCGTGCACGGGAAGCAGCTCCACCGCGGTCACGCCGAGCCGCTGCAGGTGCTTCACGGCGGCCGGATGCGCCATCCCCGCGTAGGTGCCCCGCAGCTTCTCGGGGACATCGGGGTTCAGCATCGTGAAGCCCTTGACGTGCACCTCGTAGAAGATCGAGTCGGCCATCGCCCGGGCTGGACGCCGATCAGATCCCCAGTCGAAGTCCGAGGTGACGAGGACCGAGCGCGGCACGTACGGTGCGGAGTCGCGGCCGTCCGGCTGGTTCGGGTCATCAGGCGCGTGACCGTAGACCGCGGGATCCCAGCGCACCTCACCCGCGACCGCGCGAGCGTACGGGTCGAGCAGCAGCTTCGCCGGGTTGCAGCGCGAACCCGACGACGGATCCCACGGACCGTGCACACGGTATCCGTAGCGCTGGCCCGGCCGGGCGCCCGGAAGGTAGCCCTGCCACACGTACCCGTCGCCCTGCTGCAAGCTCCAGCGCGTCTCCGCGTCCGAATCATCAAACAGGCACAACTCGACCCCGTCCGCCGCGCTGCTGTACAGGGCAAAGCTCGCGCCGTCACCGTTGTGATGGGCGCCGAGCGGCGGCGCCACGGCGGGAGATTCGAGCGGCGGGCTTGCGGTCCTAACAGACATCAGGTGGCTCCTTGAGCTTTGGATAGACGCGGAACGCGAGTTGGCGCGAGCCGGACGGGGGGAGGTGCATCGCCGGGTACTCAGTCGGCCACCGCGGCGGCCGCTCCCGGCGTGGAGTGCAGGGCACCGGCCTGCATGAAGAGAAGGGCGACGGTGCCGGTCCAGCCGGTCTGGTGGCTGGCGCCGATGCCGGCGCCGTTGTCGCCGTGGAAGTACTCGTGAAACGGGATCAGGTCGTGCCAGTGCGGGTCGGTCTGGAACTTCTCGATTCCGCCGAACACCGGCCGGCGTCCGTGCTCATCCTCGGTGAACGTCGTGGCCAGGCGCGTGGCGATCTCGCTGGCCACCTCGAGCAGGTTCATCTGATGCCCGGAGCCGGTCGGGCACTCGACCTTGAGCTCGTCGCCGTAGTAGCGGTGCAGCTGCGCGAGTCCCCGCAGGATGACCACGTTCATCGGGAACCAGACCGGGCCGCGCCAGTTGGAGTTACCGCCGAACATGCCGGTGTCGGACTCGGCCGGGAGGTAGGTGACGTTGTACTCCTGTCCGCCCCAGTCGAAGATGCACGGCTGTTCGAGATGGCGGCGGGAGATCCCACGGATCCCGTGCGGGCCGAGGAACTCGTCCTCGTCGAGCATCGCCGAGAGGATCCGCCGCAGCCGCGGCTCGTCGACGAGCGACATGATCCGCCGGCCGTCCGGGTTGGGACCGGGGAGGTGCGCCAACGACGGCAGCGCGTCGGAGAAGTCGCGAACGAACTCCTGGGCGCGCTCCATCAACATCGGGTAGCGCTTGAGCAGCTTGCCGTCGAACACGGTCGCGGCGCACATCGGAAGCAGCCCGACGAGCGAGCGGACCTTGAGCTGGATCGCGGCCCCGTCGGGCATCCGCATCACGTCGTAGTAGAAGCCGTCGTGATCGTCCCAGTTGACGGTGTCGGCGTCCGGGGGGTTCATCGCGATCGAGATCCACTCGAAATGGGTCGCGAACTTCAGCGCCATGTCCGCGTAGGCGGGATCGCGTTTGGCGAGCTCCGCCGCGATCTGAAGCATCCATTGGCAGTACAGCGCCATCCACGACGTGCCGTCCGCCTGCTCGAGCGTGCCGCCGCCAGGCAGCGGCGCCGAGCGGTCGAAGATCCCGATGTTGTCCAGCCCGAGGAACCCGCCCTGGAACAGGTTGCGGTCATCGGCGTCCTTGCGATTGACCCACCAGGTGAAGTTCGTCAGCAGCCGGTCGAACACCCGCGCCAAGAATTCGCGGTCGCCCTTGCCACGGATCTCGGCCTCGCGCTCGTACACGTACAGCGCCGCCCACGCCGTCACCGGAGGGTTGACGTCACTGAAGTTCCACTCGTACGCCGGGATCTGGCCGTTGGGATGCAAATACCGGGTGCTGAGCAGCAGCTCGACCTGCGCCTTGGCGAAATCGACGTCGACCAGCGACAACGGCGCGCAGTGAAATGCCAGATCCCACGCCGCGAACCACGGATACTCCCACTTGTCCGGCATCGAGATCACATCGCCCGCGACCATGTGAAACCACGGAACATTGCGCATGCCGCTGGCAGCGGGATTGGAGCCCCACGGATCGACGCCGTGCTCGCGCAACCACCGGTGCACGTTGTACCCGTAGTACTGCTTGCCCCACAACAGCCCCGCCAGCGCCTGGCGCATCACCATTGCCCCGTCTTCTCGCAGCGTCGGGGGAATGACCGTCGCATAGAACTGATCCGCCTCCTGACGCCGCGCTTCGAACACGCGATCGAAAGCCTTGCCCAGCGGCTTTCCCTTGCCCGGCACGTCCGCCTGCGAGCCACCCGACGCCGTCAAGCGCACACGAATCGACGCGCTGCCCCCCGCCGGCACCTGCAGCACGTGATCGGCGGCGACCTTCGTCCCCGTCCGCTCCGGGTTGACCGCCCCGGCCGCCCCGTTCACAACGAACTCGTTGATCGCGTCTTTCACATATGGTGATGGGTTCGGCGTTCCGAACAGCCGCTCGTTGTTGGTCTCGTTCTCACAAAACAGCAACTGCGCCGACGCGTCGGCGCGCAGCACCCACTCACCCAACTCCGCATGGGAGGCACGCGCCGCAGCGACCCCGGTCTCGCCGTCGGCGGACGTCAGCGTCGGCTTGGGGACATCGTCGCCCCACGACCACGTGTTGCGAAACCACAGCGTCGGCAGCAGATGCAGGGTCGCGGCGTCCGGCCCGCGGTTGTACGCCGTGACCAGCATCAAGATGTCATCCGGACCGGCCTTGGCGTACTCCACGATGACGTCGAAATAACGGTCCTCGTCGAAGATCCCGGTGTCCAGCAGCTCGTACTCCATCTCCTGCTTGCTCCGACTGCCGTTGGTTGAGACGAGGTCGTTGTACGGAAACTCGCGCTGCGGATACTTGTACTGACACTTCAGATAGGAGTGCGTCGGCGTGCTGTCCAGGTAGAACCAGTACTCCTTGACGTCCTCGCCGTGGTTGCCCTCGCTATTGGTCAGGCCGAACATCCGCTCCTTGAGGATCGCGTCCGCGCCGTTCCACAACGCCAGCGACAGGCACAGCCGCTGCTGCTCGTCGCAGATCCCGGCGATCCCGTCCTCACCCCACCGGTACGCACGCGACCGCGCCTGCTCGTGAGGGAAATAGCTCCAGGCGTCGCCCCCCTGGCTGTAGTCCTCACGCACCGTCCCCCACTGACGCTCGCTCAGATATGGGCCCCACGCCTTCCACGGAACCGCTCCCGTGCGCGCCTCCTCCAGCCGCTTATGCTCGGGGGTCTGCATGGGCGCGCCGTCGGTGTTTCGTGCATCGCTCATGAGCTCATTCCCTTTCGCCGGTCATCGGGATGGAGACGCGGGCGCGTCACCTCCCAGTATCACCCCCGGTAGGCGCTGCCGACATCGGCCAAATCGGGCGAAATGATGTGAACCAGATGTTGCCGAGCCTCTCGGCCGCTGGCCAGGGTCCAGGGTGCGTGACGACGTATCAGAGTTCGGCTCGGCAGCCCACGGGTGCGAGCAAACGGCTACCCGGCCCATGTGGAACCCCGGTTCCGCTCCGGCGAAGCGGGTTCGCGGCGTCCGCATTCATCCTTTGTGGCCGATGCGGGGTGGCGACGGCGCGTGCGACTCTGGGTCTCGGTTACGCAGATACGTGGAGTCCGCGACAGCGCTCGTGGCGTTTAGGTGTCGGCAATTGGTGCTGCACGTTGTCGCGCCGCAGATCGGAGGCAAGGCATGGCCGGGATCAGAGTTGACGAGTTGCGATGAGCTCTCCCGCAGCACCAAACGTCAGCGGTATCGAGACCCCGGGCCGACGGACGGTGTACAGCATGTGTGGCATGTGTGCGGTGCGTTGCCCGATGGAGGTGACGGTCGAGGACGGCCGGGTGACCTGGTTGCAGGGCAACACGCACGACCCCACCCTCGGCGCCAGCCTGTGCGCGAAGGGGGCGGCGGGGTTATTCCTCGAGTCCGACGACGAGCGGCCGCAGACGCCGCTGATCCGCGCGGGGGAGCGTGGCGGCGGTCAATGGCGGCGGGCGTCCTGGGATGAGGCGCTTGATTACATCGCGGGGAAGCTTAAAGAGACGATCGACGTCTTCGGCGGCCGCGGGGTCGCGCTGTCTGATCGCGGCGGCCCGTTCGTCGATTTGACCAAGACGTTCGTCAAGGCGCTCGGTTCGCCGAACTACTTCAATCACGATGCCGCCTGCGCCGGCAATGTCCATAACGCGATGCGTTCGATCTACGGCTTCGGCGTTGCTGAGCTGATGTTCGATTTGCAGCATTGCAAGCATCTCGTCCTGTACGGCCGCAACGTTGTCGAATCGCTGATGGTCAGGGAGGCCAAGGCGTTCATGGGAGCGGTGTCGAGGGGGATGCGCTGTACGTACATCGATCCGCGCGCGACGATCACGGCAACCAAGGCGACCCGCTACTGGCAGGTGCGACCGAAGAGCGACTATGCGCTGAACCTCGCGATCATCCATGAGGTCCTGGAGCAAGAGCTCTATGACAAGGACTTCGTCGGCCGTTTCGTCTCGGGCCTGGATTCTCTGCGGGAGGCGGTCGAGGGCACGACGCCTGAGTGGCAGGAGCCGCACACCGGAGTCTCGGCCGGCGAGCTGCGCACGTTCGTGACCGAGATCGCGGCGGACGCGCCACATGTGATCTTCCATCCGGGGTGGATGTCGGCTCGTCATAGGCAGTCGTTTTACGTGAGCCGGTCGGCGCTGATCCTGAACGCGCTGATGGGCAACATCGAGCTTCCGGGCGGATGCGTGCTCGGGAAGGCGCCAGAGCACTACGGCCGCACGGGCCTCAACCATCTGGCAGACCGGGTGCCGGAGGTCAAGGAGCCGCGGGTGGATGGTGCCGGCGGTGAGCAGCCGCAGTGGGATCCGGCGACCGGCGTGGTGCACCGGGCGTTCGCCGCGATGGAGACCGAACAGCCATACGGGATCGGCGCGTATTTCGCTTATCGCCATGACCCGTTCACCGGCCTGCCCGATCCGGAGGCGGCGCAGCGGGCGATCGAGAAATTGAACTTGCTCGTCTCGATCGATGTCCGCTACTCGGAGATGGGCTGGTACGCCGACGTGATCCTCCCCGAGTCGACCTACCTGGAGCGGGCGAACATCCTGTCTCAGATGAACGGGCCGGTGCCGGTCTTCGCGATGCGTGACCAGGCGATCGCGCCGCGCTTTGACAGCCGTCCGGCGTGGTGGATCTTCCGCGAGATCCTGCACCGGATGGGGATCAAGCAGGCGCTTGACTTCGACACGATCGAGGAGCTGTGGAACTACCAGCTCGACGGCACCGGCGTGACTGTCTCGGAGATGCGGCAGGCCGGCATGGTCGGCTTGGCGGCGGCGCCGACGTTGATCCCGCGCGATGAGCTCAGCTTCCCGACGCCGTCGGGCAAGATCGAGATCGAGAGCGCAGTCCTCAAGGAGGCTGGGCTGGAGAGCCTGCCAGCGTACGTGCCCAATGAGGCGCCGACGGGCGATCGGTTCACGCTGCTGTTCGCGAAGACGGCGACGCTCGCGCAGGGCCAGTCGCTCAACAACCCGTTGCTCAACGAGCGAGCGCCCAAGCAGGTGTTGTGGATCCACCCGAACCGTGCTGCGGCGCTCGGGATCGCCGATGGCGACGAGGTGGAGGTCAGCGGCGGTGGCCGTTACACCGGCTGTCTGCCGGCGAAGGTCACGCGCTGGATCCATCCGGAGGCGGTGTTCATGTTGCACGGCTACGGCGCCACGGTGCCGCTCGCCACGCGCGCGCTCGGCCTGGGCGTCGCGGACCAGCGCCTGCAGCACGGCAAGCTCGATGATTTCGATCCCGCCGGGGGTGGCGCTGCGCTGACCGAGACGGTCGTGCGGGTGAAGCGTCGGACAGTGGAAGGAGTTGCCGCATGAGCAAGTACGAGCTTCGCCACGACGAGGCGAACTGCATCGGTTGCCTGGCGTGCGAGGTCCATTGCAAGACCAACAAGCAGCTGGGTCCCGGTCCGGATCCGTGCCGGGTCATCGCGCTGGATCCGGTCGAGGTCGACGGTCTGCCTCGGTCGCACTTCGTGTTCATGCCGTGCTTTCACTGCGAGGATCCGTGGTGCGTGCGGGCGTGTCCGACCGGCGCGATGCAGAAGCGGGAGAAGGACGGGATCGTGTTTGTCGAGGACAGTCTCTGCATCGGCTGCAAGAGCTGTATCGCGGCCTGTCCGTGGGGCACTCCGCAGTGGGACCCGGCGACGAACAAGGTGGTCAAGTGCGATTACTGCATGGACCGGGTCGACGCCGGGCTGCAGCCTGCCTGTGTGACCAAGTGCGTGACCGGCTGCCTGTCCTTCGGTGAGGCCAATGAGCTGCCGGACCCGCGGCGAGAGCGGTATGCCCGTCAGCTCCTCGCCGAGCCGCCGGGCGGCGATGACAGCTCGCCATGAGCGTGGTTGGGACGCTGCCGAGTTGGCTTGACGAGCGCGCCGCGGCCGTGGCGGGGGTGACGCCGCCGACGCTCGACGGCGTGTTGCCGGGCCTCGCGCAGGCCCGGGAGCTGGCGCCGCTGGAGCGGTTGCAGCGACTGCAGGAGTCGGGCCTTGCGGAGAGCAGCGGTGCGGGCGACCCGGTCTATCTTGCTTGGCGGCGGTTTCTTCGCGGCCGCGGGCGCTCGGTGCTGGTGATCGATGCGACCGACCTCGATGTGCGCGCCCGCGGCACGGCCGCCGTTCTCGATGGCGCTCCGCGATTGCTCGTCGAGGGGGTGTTGATCGCCGCTGGCCTGCGCGACAGCCGCAGGGTCCAGCTGCGCCTTCCGGCCGAGCTGACCGGTCACGAAGGCGCGCTTATGAACGCCGTCGACGCGATCCGTTCGCTCGCCCACGTCACCACGCCTCGCATGCAGCTCGAGGTGCAGCGCGACAGCCACCCCGATCCGTGGACCGAGCAACCGGGCGCCGACGCCTCGCGGCTCATCCACACGCCTGAGACCTGGTGTCGGATCGCGCTGCTGTTCGCCGGCGCGTCGGGTCTCGACGCGTCGTTGCTGACGCTGCGGCGCGGCATCAAACAGCGCGGCCTGGTCGAACTTGCCCATGCACAAAGCCTGCGGGCGCAGATCGACGGCTGGGATGGTGGCGTTGAGGTCCAGGGTCAGGACCCGGTGCTCGTCTTCGACGACGGCCTGGGCGGGTTCCTACCACTGTCCGCGGCCGACGTCTCGTGCCGACCGCTGTCGCTCGCCTCCGGCGGCGTCGCGCCGGTGCCGGCCACGTTGATGGTGATGGCCGAGGGGGCGTGCCTTCTGCGCCAGACGCGCCGCGCGCTCTACCGCCATTGGCAGCTCGCCGACAACGCCGAGGGCGATCCGGTGCGGCCCCTGCTCGCCCGCGCCGGGCGCCTGGTGGCCGAGCTGACGCTCGGCCGCGGTGACGCCGCTCATCTCCGCGCGCTCGACGAAGTCGTGCTCGAGCTGGGCGCGCAGGGGCTGGCGGCGGCGTGGCCGCTGGGCAGCTCGCTGCGCTACTACCGCGAGCAGTGGGAGAGTCACGCCCGGCGCGAGTCCTGCCCGGAAGGACTGTGCTTCGAGCACCAGGCCGCACCCTGTCACGGCACGTGTCCGGCCAACATCGACATCCCGAGCTTCATCGCGCATATCGGTCACGGCGACTACCGGGCGGCGATCGACGTCATTAGGCGCGATAACCCGTTACCGCTGACCTGTGGCCTGGTCTGCCCGGCGCCGTGCGAATCGGCCTGCGTTCGCGGCGGCAGCAACGGCGCCGTGTTCATCCGGCCGATGAAGGCCAAGGCGGCCGAGCACTGCCTCGCCGATGGCGGCTACCCCAAGCCCGAGATCGCGCCGGACAGCGGCAAGCGGGTCGGGATCGTCGGCTCCGGTCCCGCCGGTCTCACTGCTGCCTACTACCTGCGGACGTTCGGTCACGAGGTCGAGATCCTCGAGGAGCAGGAGAAGGCCGGCGGCATGCTGCGCTACGGCATTCCGGCCTACCGCCTGCCGCCCGACCTGCTCGACCAGGAGCTCGATGAGATCCGGGTACTCGGAATCACGATCCGCACGAGCGCGGAGGTCGGAAGCCTCGACGCCTTCCGCAAGAACTACGACGCCGTGTTCCTCGGCCTGGGAACCCAGCGCTCGCGCCTGATCCCGATCGAGGGTGTCCATCAGTCCTTCGTGCTCGGCGGCATCGATTTCCTGCGGGACGTGCGCAGCGGCGAGTCGGTCCGGGTCGGGCCGCGGGTCATCGTCGTCGGCGGCGGCAACGTCGCGATCGACGTCGCCCTAACCGCCCTGCGCCAAGGCGCGACGCACGTCGACATGGTCTCGCTGGAGAACCGCCGCGAGATGCCGGCCAGCCCCCACGAGATCGAGAACGCCGTCGGAGAAGGCGTGCAGCTGCACCCCGGGTGGGGCCCGGTCAGCATCGGGGAGGACGGCGAGACGACCTTCCAGTTCTGCGAGCAGGTCCACGACGAGACCGGAAAATTCGATCCGAAGTTCGACGCCGCCCGCCTGCTGACGCTCGACGGCGACCACGTGATCCTCGCCACCGGTCAGGGGACCGACCTGACGATCCTCGACGGCAGCCCGGTCGAGACGACCCACGGCTTCATCCTCACCGACCCGAAAACCCTGATGACCAAGGTGCCAGGCGTCTACGCCGGGGGCGACGTGGAACACGGCCCGCGGACGGTCGTGGAGGCCATCCGCTCCGGGAAGATCGCCGCCAGCGCGATCGATGCCTGGCTGCGCGGGACGGCGATGGACCCTGCCACCGGCACGGCGGTGCGCCGAGCCGACGTCGTTCCCCTGCCGGTCACGGCGGATGAGCGCACCCATCTCGCTCGGGCCATGATGCCCGAGAGGACCGTCGAAGAAGTCCTCGGCCAAGGCAACTACGTCCAGATCGAGGAGGGGCTAACCGACGCGATGGCGCACGACGAGGCGCGCCGCTGCCTGCGCTGCGACGTCTGCATCGGCTGCGGTCTGTGCATGGCCGCCTGCAGCGAGATGGGCGTCGACGCGCTGCGCATGGCTGACACCGACGCCGGCCGCGTCGCCTACTTCGACTTCACCCGCCCAGCCGAGCTGTGCATCGGCTGCGGCGCCTGCAGCCAGGTCTGCCCGACCGGCGCCATCAGCATCGAGGATGAGCTCGGCCTGTTCGCCGGCGGCACGCTCGGCGACGGCGCGCCGGACCTTCTGCGGCGCACGATCATCACCGGAACCGTCGTGTGCGAACAGCCGCTGCTGGCCTGCAGCGAATGCGGGGCGCCGACACAGACGCCAGCGCACCGGCAGTTCATCCGCAACCGCCTGCCCGATCACATGGCGGCGCTCCTTGACCGCGAGCTCTGTCCGTCATGCGCACGGCTACGGGCCGACCGCCCCGCAGAAAGCGCCGCCGGCCGAGGGGCAGTGCCGCGTCTCCCACGACCGGCAGATCAACTCACGGTGATTCCGGCGATTCGCGCCAACCCGGCAACGAACCAGGATATTTGAGGAGGAAGCATGAAGGCCGTCACAGTTCGGCCGGGAGTTGCCGGATCCGTTCGCTACGAGGACGTCCCCGAACCGGATGAGAGCACCGGATCCATCCTGGTCGAAGCGGTCGCCGTCGGCATCTGCGGAACCGACGAGGAGATCACCTCCGGCGCCTACGGCTGGGCGCCGCCCGGGCGCGAGCGACTGATCCTCGGACACGAGTCGCTGGGACGAGTCCTCGACCCCGGCCCCAACGCGGGCAACCTGCAGAAAGGCGACCTGATCGTCGGGATCGTTCGCCGACCCGACCCCGTGCCATGCCCCAACTGCGCCGTCGGGGAGTGGGACATGTGCCGCAACGGCCAGTACACCGAGCGGGGCATCAAACAGATCGACGGGTTCATGTCCGAGCGCTGGCGGATCGAGCCGGGCTTCTACACCAAGATGGACCCGTCACTCGGCCTTCACGCCGTGCTGCTCGAGCCGACCACCGTCGTGGCCAAGGCCTGGGAGCTGGTCTCGGTGATGCGAGCGCGCGCGTTCTGGGTGCCGCATCAGGTGCTCATCACCGGAGCCGGCCCGATCGGCATGCTCGCCGCCATGATCGCCGTCCAGCACGATCTCGACGTCCACGTCCTGGACCGCGTCACCGAAGGCGCCAAGCCACAACTCGTGCACGACGTCGGCGCGACCTACCACTCCGGGGCGATCGCCGACATCGGCTTCGCCCCCGATGTCATCATCGAGTGCACCGGCGTCGGCTCGGTGA
Source organism: uncultured Solirubrobacterales bacterium (assembly GCA_963850335.1). Taxonomy (GTDB): domain Bacteria; phylum Actinomycetota; class Thermoleophilia; order Solirubrobacterales; family Solirubrobacteraceae; genus Palsa-465. The sequence goes on from CAWKKY010000020.1 coordinate 54,214, forward strand.
TCATCGACTCGATCCGCGCGGTCGGTGCCGGCGGGGTCGTCTGCCTCACGGGCGTGGGCGGGGGTGGGCAGGCCAGCGGGCTCCTACCCGCCGACGTGGCCAAAGCGCTGGTTCTGGCCAACAACGTGGTCATCGGCTCGGTCAACGCCAACCGCCGGCACTTCTACCGCGCGGCCGAGGCGCTCGCCGCCGCCGACCAGGCCTGGTTGGCCCGGCTGATCACGCGTCGCGTACCGCCTCAGAACATCGCCGACGCGCTCAAGCGCAGCCCGGACGACATCAAGGTCGTCGTGGACTTCGGAGCCTGACGATGGGGATCAGTGACCGTGCGCAGAATGGCGGCGCTGTCGCCTGCTCTACCAAGCAGAACGAGCTCGGTGAGGGCGTTCGCTGGGACGCCCGCCGCGGCGAGATCCTGGCGGTCGACATCCTCGCCGGCCACGTCGCCCGCGGCCAGGTCCAAGACGACGGTTCGCTCGAGCGCACCCATGTCTACGAGCTGCCATGGACCGTCGGCATGATCGCGCCGATCGAGGGCGACGGTGGCTGGCTGCTCGGCGCCGGGCGAGGCTTCGCCTACCTCGCGCCCGACGGCACCCACCGGACCATCGCCGAGCTCTCCCCCGCCGGGACCCGGATGAACGACGGCGCCTGCGACCCCCAGGGCCGGTTCTGGGGCGGGACGCTGGCCGACGACCATCACGAGGGAGGCGGCGCGCTCTACCGGCTCGACCGGACCGGCCGCACCGAGCAGATGCTCAGCGATCTCACGATCTCCAACGGAATCAGCTGGAGCACCGACGGCCTGACGATGTACCTGGTCGACAGCGGCCCGCGGGTGATCCACGCGTTCGAGTTCGACCCCGACGGCGGAACCATCTCCAATGGCCGGATCCTGGTCACCGTCCCCGAAGACGTCGGGGCACCAGACGGGATGACGGTGGACGCAGCCGGCGACCTGTGGGTGGCGATCTACGGCGGTGCACGGGTCAACCGCTACGCCCCCGACGGCTCGCTCCGCAAGGCGTACCCCATCCCCGCCAGTGAATGCACGTGCTGCGCGTTCGGCGGACCCGGCCTGAACCGGCTCTTCGTCACCACCGCGACCGAGGGCTGGACCGACGAGCAGCGCCGCGCCGACCCCGCCGCCGGGCTCGTCTACCGGTGTGAGACCGATGCCACCGGCCTGCCGGCCGCGCCGTTCCGACCGGACCCCGACTGGTGGCAAGAGCTCGCCCGGTAGCCATGTCGCACGCGTTCGGCCAAAGTGGCCGATAGCCAATCACCAGCTCGCGGCGTACCGTGAGCGCACGATCGCCAGCCAGCCGAAGCCGCCCAACAAGAACGAGTCCCGCAAGCGCGTTTCGCTCACGCCAGCCGAGTCACGCGTCCTGACGCTCCTCACGACGTATCAAACGCTCGCTGACATCGGCAGCCAGCTCGGGATCGCTCGCCCGACGGTGAAGACGCATGTCCAGAACATCTACAAGAAGCTCGGGGCTACAAAAAGGGCCGAGGCAGTGAGGTTCGCTGAGAGTGCGGGCCTCCTGCCCGTGCGTCGGAGCGTTCGGCAGCGGCCGCGTGATGGCTGATGTGATGCTGCCGTGAAGTTCATCTGGTCCGGGTGATGCGACAGCCGACCCCGGTAACGATCATCGGAATAACCCAGCCCGCAATCCAAGGGAACTCCATGTCAGACGTATCGCCCGGAACACCTGTCCTAGACACACTGGCCGCAATGACCGCCGAGTCCGTCGCACGGTGTGGACTGGATGAGAATTCGCTCGTTGCCACACGGATCGCAGCCTTGGCGGCCGTCGGTGCGCCCGCAGCGTCATATCTCCTCCACGTTGGCCCGGCGGTGGACGCAGGTGTCACTGTCGAGCAGATCCAGGACATCCTGATCGCCGTTGCTCCAATCATTGGCACCCCGCGCACGATCGACGCCGCCCTCAACATCGCCGAGGCGCTGGGGATCGTCGTCGCCGTGCTCGAAGAAGAGCTCGACGCGGAGGACGAGGCGCAGTAATACAACGGTCTCGACGCCCAGGCGTGTGCACCGATCAGACCCGCCCATGAGGCCGGCGGAACGCTGATCGCCCGAGCAACGTGGGTTCAAGCAACGACGCTCTTTGATGAGTGCGGGGCGGCTCTATGCAGCTCCGGCAGCGCGTGGAGTCGGGGCGATCAATGCACCAACGATCCAGAGGATCGGAAGGAAGAATCCGAGCCAGAACATCCAATAGTGGCCTTTGCGGAACGTGGTGAGCCCGAAATAGATCCAGCACGCCACGTAAATGATGCCCAACACAATCCAGAGGATTGTCATGTGATCCACCGCCTTCGCAGTCGGCCCGAGCCCTCACTGATCGCCCGGTCCATCATGCATTGTCGTGTGATTCCGGTTGTTTCTCTTCTCATTCGTGCTTGGGGCCTCCCGCCGAGCGGCGCTACATCCGTCGCCGCGTCCGTCGCCGCTCGCGCCGACGCACCCCACACACGGAGACGGGCGACAGCGGCCGTCCGAACGGGTCGATGAACAGCGTGACCGGTCCGGTACTCGCCGGGACCGATCCCTCGAGCACCTCGATTGAGTAGGAAAGCTCGCCGGCGGCGAGCCGCGGCTCCTTGATCACGATCACCGCATCCTCGGGCGCGTCCGCGCCGGGCTCGAGGAACGCGAGCACGGCATTCGGCGGATCGGCCTCGAAACTGTTCGCTCCGGCGCCCCACAGATCAACGAAATCGGTGGTCGTCATGTGCCCAACGATCCGCTGGGGGCGGTCCGAGAAGTAGAGCGTCGACGGCGTTATCCCTCGCAGCGTCAGGGTGTCGCCCGCGCTCTCGAGCCCCTGCGCGGTCTGCACGAACATCGACTCTTCGGCCTCGAGCTGCTCGACTAATGTCTGATCCATCATCAACCTCCGGATTGGGAAGTGGCGCGCGGCGCAAAGGGTGTCCTCTTCGCCGCCGACAATTCGCCACACAGGTGTTCTCATGGCGTTGGCGGCTCGCCGCTAACTGTCGGGCGCCAGCAAACAGTTCTGTCACTCTCGGGCCAACGTAGTCGGATATTTCGGCTGGCGCATCGGCCGATATGGCTGATTCGCCCAAGGACTATCGGGCCTGCACCCTGCGCGGGACGAGACGGCTGACGATCGCTGCGACAACCGTCACCAGGTAGATCTGACCGAGCAGCGCCTCGGTCACCGCAATCGTGTGTCCGAGATTGGTGCGGGCGGTCAAGTCCCCGTACCCCACCGTCGTCATCGTCACGAAGCTGAAGTAGATCGATCGCGCCGAGCTAGCTGCTTCACCGTTGGCGAAGAAAGGAGCGCCACCCAGATTTTGGACGGCGGTATACGTGAAGGCGAAGAACAAGCCCAATAGCAGGTAGAGGCAGAGGACGCCTGCGACCACCGTGACGGTCACGGTGCCCCGCTCGCGGAGGTTGCGCACGATCCCGGTCACAACGGCTGGGGGCGCGACAGCGATCATCAACCCGTTGGCAATGGCGGCCACGCCAGCAACCGTCGTGCTCTTCCCGGCCAAGGACGCGGTCACCACCACCGCCACGATCGTGAGAATGACCGCGCCTGCGACGCGCAGGCGCCGCGCAGGGAGCTCGGCGGCGTACAGCGCGAGCATCAGCGAGGCACCGATCAGGACGGTCGCGACCGTCCGCTGAAGATCGCCGGGCTCAACGATGCCCTCGAAGCAGAACGTGGCACCGAGCGCGATGAGGAGCATTCCGTAACGCTGCCGTGAGCCGTTCACCTCGCCATCATGCGCCATGAACGGTCCAGTCTGCTGCACGCTCCAAGGAGGGTCTCGGAGCCCCACACCTGAGTCGTGGCTTGCTCGAGAACGCGCCGCAGCACGTGAGCCGAGCGCCTACCCGGTCGTCTGGGCCGTGATCGGCCACGGACGGGTGCTCCCAAGGGTCGACTTTGCGTCCGTCGAGCGGCCGTTGTACATGGTCGTCACGTGGTCGCGGACGATGCGCGGTCGGCCGTCGGTGGTGATGGTGAGAGGCTGACGAGGCATGTTGGCTTTGGATTCCCAACCGCCGGGGCCCGGGAAACGCACGGGCAGCATTCGGCTGACCGGTCAGCTCGCGATCGACGTGGTCGGTGCACGTCCTCATCACCAGCCGACGCCCTCGAAGCGGCGCGTGCCGGGACACTCGCGACCGTCGAGAAATCGTACTTGGTGACCCGGTGGGTCGCGTGGCCGACTGCGAGCGTCGTCGCAGCCTGTTCGGTACTTGGAGCGGGGCGCGAGCTCGGACTTCTCCCATGATTCGGGTCGGTGAGGTCCCCGGTTCAAATCCGGGCGCCCCGATATCAAGATGGCCCTGTTGGACGGCGAGGCGGGAATCTCGCGCGTGGCCGACGGCGCCACCTCGGACGCTGGAGCTGCGGCTCCGCTACCGCTCAGAACAGCGCGATCGGATTGATCGGCGACCCGGTGCCGCCGGTGATGCGCAGGGGCGCGGCCATGAACAGGAACTCCCACCGTCCGCTCGGCTCACACGCTGCCCGCAGGTCCTCGAACTGGAGGTAGTCGAGCAGGTGAATCCCCATCGCGTTGATCGCGAGAACGTGGATCGGGAAGTCCACACCTTCGGTACTGCTCGGCGCCGTGTCGCTGTTCCCGTCCGAGCCCAGGGCTGCCACCTGCCGGTCGGCGAGAAACGGCATTGCCGTGGGATGTAACCCCGACTTGGCGTGTGCCGTGTCCCACGGCCCGAGCTCGCCCAGACGCCGGGCATGGCCCGTGTTCACGAGCAGGATGTCCCCCGCGCGGACCTCGACGCCTTGTTCGCGCTCGGCCGCCTCAAGATCTCCGCGCATGACGTGCTCGCCCGGTTCAAGCCACCGCACGCCGCGAAGGCGGGGGATGTCGAGTAACACGCCGCGTCCGATCAGCCCGTCCTTGAGCACGCCGATCGCGTTGACCGGGGCTCCGTCGGTCGTCACTGCGCCCTCCGGCCTGCCGTTGTAGAGGAAGCCGTCGTAGGCGATGTGGCACAAGGCGTCGATGTGCGTGTGGCCGTCGTTGTGATAGTCGACGCCGACGTAGTCCTTCAGGAAGTGCAAAGACCCGGAGCCGATGTCGGCGCCGCTGGAGGCCGTCATGTAATGGACGGCTGGATGGGGGTTGTGGACGCCGGACTCGGTGTTCAGGGGCAGGCTCATCGTCACTCCAACACCCTCGCGCACGAGCCGTGCGGCTGCCGCCACTCGCTCAGGGGTGAGATGTCGAAGCGCTCCACGCTCGTCGTCCTCGCCCCAGTTGCCCCAGACGGTCAGTGACCGGAACAGCACCTGGAACTGCTCGGCGCTGACGTGCGCGTCGCCGGTATCGGCTTGGGTCATCGCAAACACCTCCTCGAAGGCTTGGCGTAGGTCATGGCGCCGGCCGTGCGATCGTCTGACGCCCATCCGGCTCGGCTCCCGCCGCGCGAGACCGCCGGAAGGCCGGTTCCAACTCGGAGTAGAGGCTGCTGAACCCCGGGCGCTGGCGCTCATAGACCGCGACGGCAGACGGATTCGGGTTCGCCGTCTCCAGGACGCCCGCCTTTCCGGCTGCATCGTCGATCGAACCGATCGCGCCGAGCGCGTGCAGCCCGAACAAGGCGGCGCCGAGCGCGGCCCCTTGCTCGCGTTCGCCGAATCCCACCGGCATACCGAGCACGTCGCACAGCAGCTGGCGCCAGAGCGGGCTGCGGGCGAAGCCGCCGGTGGCACGCACCTCGCGCACTTCGTGCCCGGCGGCGCGGATCGAGTCGAGGACGAGCGCCAGCTGCTGGCAGACGCCTTCAAGCGCGGCGCGCACGAGGTGACCCGCACCGTGAGAGTGGCTCAGTCCGACGTACGCGCCCTGCGGCAGCGCGCTCCAATAGGGCGCCCGCTCCCCGAGGAGGTAGGGCAGCATGACGAGGCCATCGCTGCCCGCCGGCACCGCTGCTGCCTCGGCGAGCAACCGATCGGGCTCGGGCTCGCGGAGCAGCCGCCCGAGCCATTCGAGCACCGAGCCGCCGTTGTTGATCGCGCCGCCGACGAGCCAGCGATCGGGGACGAACGCGTAGCAGAAGAGGCGGTGGTCGCGATCGACGCCCGCGCGGCGCACCATCAGCCGCATGGCGCCGCTGGTTCCGATCGAGCACGCAAGAATCCCCTCTGGGACGGCGCCGAGCCCCAGGTTGGCAAGCGGTCCGTCCGCTGCTCCGATCACCAGCGGTGTATCGGCCGAAAGCCCGGTGGCCCTGGCGCTGTCAGGTGTGAGCGCCAGCTTCAGGGTTGGCACGACCGGGGTGCAGAGCCGCTCCGGCGCCACGGCCGCGAGCGCGAGGGCTTCGGCGTCCCAGCGCAGCGTCGCCAGGGCGAGCAGACCGCTGGCCGAGGCGCACGAATGGTCGACCAGCCACTCGCCGGTGAGCCGGGCGATGATCAGCTCCTTCACTCCCACCCAGCGCCTCGCGGCGTCGTACACCGAACGGTCATGGGCGCGAAACCACACGAGCTTCGCGAGCGGCGACATCGCGTGCAACGGCGAGCCGGTGCGCTCGTGGAGCTCCGGATGCTCGGCGGCCAGCCGCTCGGCCTCTGTCGACGCGCGCGTGTCGGCCCACGTGACCACCCTGCACAGCGGGCGGTCGCGGGCATCGAGAGCCGCCAACCCGTGCATCGCGGCGCTGACGCACACACCGGCGATCCGCGCGCCGCGGGCGTGCGCGCGCGACACGGCCTCGCCGATCGCGGCGAGCGTTGCAGTGACGAGCTCGTCCGGATCCTGCTCTGCGAAGCCGGGCTGCGGCTCGTACAGCCGGTACCCGGCAGTGGCGCCGGCGAGCGCACGCCCGAGCGCGTCGAAGGCCCCGACCTTGACGGCGGTCGTGCCGACGTCGACCCCGAGCACCACCGGCTCCTCACCTCGCTTCACCGATCCTCAGACCAGAGCGGCGTCGGCGGCTCACGCCCATCGAGCACGGCGATCACGTTGTCCGCACACAGCCGGGCCATTGCCTCTCTCGTCGCGACGGTCGCCGATCCGACGTGCGGCAGGAGCACCGTGTTGGTCAGGCCGCACAGTTCGGCCGGCACGTGTGGTTCATCCTCGTAGACGTCGAGTCCCGCCGCCGCCAGTCGCCCGGCGCGGAGCGCATCGACGAGCGCCGGCGTGTCCACGACGGCGCCGCGACTGGTGTTCACCAGGATCGCCCCGGGCTTCATCAGCGCAAGTGCGGCTGCGTCGATCAGGTGCCTCGTCGACGGCGTCAGCGGTACATGGAGGCTGACGAAGTCCGACCCGGCGAGCAGCTCGGACAGCTCGCACTGCTCGGCGCCGAGCCGGCCCGGCGAACCGCCGCGCGAATGGAACCGCAGACGCACGTCGAAGCCCGCCAGGAGCTGCGCGACGCGCCGGCCGATGCGTCCGAACCCGATCAGCCCGACCGTCGCGCCCGCGAGGTCGCGCCCGAGGAACTCATCGGCCCCCCATCCCGCCCATTCGCCCCGGCGGACGAGCGCGTCGCCTTCGGCGACCCGCCGGCCGGCTGCAAGCATCAGCGCGACCGCGAGCTCCGCGGTCGAATCCGTGAGCACGTCCGGCGTGTTCGTCGCCCGCACGCCACGCGCCCGCATCGCGTCGAGATCGAGATTGTCGAAGCCGACGCCGAAGTTCGACACGACCTTGAGCGTCGCGCCGGCCGCGTCCAGCAGCGCCACGTCGACCGTGACCGACGGGTCCGCGACGATCGCCGCAGCGCCGGGCACGTGCGTCGCCAGCCACCCTTGATGCGGCCGATCGCCGCCCTCCTCGACGGTAAACCGGTCCCGGAGCAGGGCGACGCCCGCGGCGGGGAGCGTGCGAGCGATCACGACTCTCCCCGCGCTTGGGCCAGTGGGGTCGGGGGCCGCGCTCAGCGGTCGGCCCACTTGCGCTCGCGAGTGACGCCCCACGTGCTGATCGCGCGCTCGCAGGGCTCGAGGCGGATCAGCGCCTCCCCGGTCCACAGGGCGTTTAGCGGGAACGTCATCGGCTCGACCGCGAGCCTACAGCTGCGGGGGGTCGGTGCGTCCGTTCAGAAGCTGGAGTGCTTGGTCGAGTGGCAGTGGTCGTGCGAACAGGAAGCCTTGTCCGAGCGGGCAGCCGAGTTGGCGGAGTGTGTCGAGCTGTGATCGGGTTTCGATGCCTTCCGCGATCACGCGGACGTCGAGCGCTTTGCCCAATTCGATGGCGGCGCGGACGATCGCGGTGCCGGTGCTTTCGGAGAGCGAGCTGATCAGCGCGCGGTCGAGTTTGAGGACGTCAAGTGGGAATCGCTGGAGGCTGCCGAGCGATGAGTAGCCGGTGCCGAAGTCATCGAGCGCGAGTTGGACTCCGAGTGACCGTAGGCTGCTGACGACGGGTTTGACGCTCGGGTCGAGCACGAGGCTCTCGGTGATCTCGAGCACCAATCGACTGGCGTCGAGGTGGTGCTCAGCGAGGTGGTCCTGGACCTCGAGTACGAGCTCTGGCGTGATCTGCAACGCCGAGAGGTTGGCGGAGAGTTGGATCTCGTTCGGCCAGCGCGCGAGCTGGGCGCAGGCCTCGTGCAGCACCCAGCTACCGATCGGCAGGATCAACCTGGTGTCTTCGGCGATCTGGATGAACTGGTCGGGCGTGATCAGCCCGCGGTCGGGGTGACGCCAGCGCAACAGCGCCTCGAAACCCACCAGTCGCTCGTCGGAAAGGTCGACGATTGGTTGATAGTGCAGTTCGAGTTGCTCGCGCGTGACTGCGTGGCGGAGATCGCCTTCGATCGTCATCCGTTGCACGAGGTGCTGGCGGAGTGTCGGGTCGAAGAGCTCAAAGCGGCCGCCGCCGAGGTTCTTGGCGCGGTACATCGCCGCGTCTGCGTCGCGCAGCAGCTCTTCAGGACTCTCGCTGCCGTGTTCGCTGACGGCGACTCCGACGCTGGCGGTCATGAACACTTCGCCCCCGTCGATTTGGAACGGCTTGACGGCTGCGTCCACGAGTCGCTTGGCGACCTCGGCGATCGCACGATCATTCGCCGCTCGGCTGCAGACGACGGTGAACTCGTCGCCGCCGGGGCGGGCGACCAGATCCTCCTCCCGAACGCAGCCGGTCAACCTGGCGGCGAGCTTGCGCAGCAGCGCATCGCCAGCGCTGTGCCCCAGGGTGTCGTTGATGTCCTTGAAGCGGTCGACGTCGAGCATCAGCACGCACACGCGTTCCCCGCGCCGCCGGGCGTGGCGGAGCTCGGTGGCGAGCTGGCTTGCCAGCAGCGCGCGGTTCGCGAGACCGGTGAGAGGATCCTCCAGCGCGCGACGGCGCAATTCGTCCTCGGTCGCCGCTCGGTCCAGCGCGCCGCCGATCACGTGAGCCACGGCCTCCACGAACCGTACGTCGTTCATCGTGAACGGACGCAACGTCGCCGGCCCGTGCGCGACGATCACGTGGCGGCCCCCTGAGCGTTCGGGAACGGGCACGCTGAGACCCCGGCGCATGCCGTTCTCGAGCGCGACCGTGGGCACCGAGAATCGGGTCTCGAGGGACAGGTCGTCGCTCAGGACGGGCTCCGCGACCTGCAGGGTGTGGTTGGTCCGCGAGCGCTCCGCCGGGCCGACGGTGAATCCGTGACAGTCGCCGTCCGCCGCGACGACCCGCACCTCGCCACCGGCGGACCGGCGGGTCGTGACGCAGTTCGTCGTACCGAGAATCCCGCGGACCAGCCGCATCGCCTCGCCGATCAACACGATCACGTCGGCGCCCCACGCAGCGCGGCGGCCAAGATCGGCGATCACCTCCTTCTGGCGCTCAGCGCGCCGTGGCTCGGTGACATCCTGGACCTGGGACAACAGGTAGGGCTCGGAGCTCTCCCGCTCGATGACGGCCGTCGTCACCTGCGCCTCAACGGTCGAGCCGTCCGGGCGCACGTAGCGCTTGATCAGCGGCGCGAGCGCGTCTCCGCCGGACCTGGAGCCGGTCCACTCAATGCTGCGCCTCGCGTCGTCTTCATGCGTGAAGTCGAGGATCGACCGGCCTACCACCTCGCGAGAGTCTCGACCGAGAAGCTGGCACATCGCCTCGTTGACCCGAAGGACACGGAGCTGGGTGGTGAGCATCACCATTCCGGTCGGCGCTTCCTCGAACGCACCGCGGAAGCGCTCCTCGGCCTCCGCCAGCGCGTCCGCCGCGCGCCTTTGTTCGGTGATGTCCCGTGCGACGGTCGAGGCCCCCGTCACCTCGCCCCGGCGGTTACGGATCGGGGAGATCGTCACCGACACATCGATCACCACGCCGTCCTTGCGCCGTCGGGTGGTCTCGAAATGATCAGCCCGCTCGCCCATGGCGACCCGGGCGAGGATCGGCGCGAGCTCGTCCGCCTGCTCGCCCGTCGGAAAGAGCACGGAGATGTGCCGGCCGACGACCTCCGCCTGCGCGTAGCCATAGATCCGTTCGGCGGCAGGGTTCCAGCTCGTGATCGTCCCCTCCAGCGTCTTGCCGATGATCGCGTCATCGGAGGACTCAACGATCGCCGCCAGCTGAGCGAGCTCGACCTCCGCGGCCTTGCGCTCGCTGATATCGCTGATCGCCGCCGAGATCAACACCCCACCGGCCGTCTGGATCCGGCTGAGACCGATCTCAGCCGGAAACTCTGTTCCATCCTTGCGGCACGCGACCAGATCGAGCCCGGCGCCCATCCGACGAGTGAGTCCTCCCGACGCGCATCGCCGACGCTGCCCGCCGTGACTGTCGCGGAACCGCTCCGGAACGAGTACCTCCACTGGCTCGCCGATCAGCTCCCCATGGCTGTAGGCAAACAGCGCCTCCGCGGCCGGGTTGACAAGCACGATCTCCCCGCGCTCGTCGACGACGACGATCGCTTGGACCGCCGCCTCGAGCAACCCACGCAAAACCGAGGCCTGCTCATCAGGCCCCGGCAACGCGCGCTCGCTCTCATTCACAGCCCGCCTCGGTTCTCGATGCGACGCGGGGTCATCGGTTCCGAGGAAATCTTCGGGACACGCGAGAGCACGCCGCTGCTATCAGACACCGTCCCGGGCCACTATATTCGCGGGAGCTGACCCAGACCGTTATCGTGATGTCGGCCTTGTCGTCGCCCGGTATCTCACTCCAGGCCCTGGCCGATCGGTTGTCGCGGATCTGGCCCCACCGGTGGACGTTGTCCGGATCCAACGAACGGCTCGACGCGCCGGGAGGAGCATCGTCCGGTCCGGCGCGGAGAACGATGTTGTTCGTCGGCTCGATCGGCCGTGGCAGGCCCGGGAGCGGTCCGGTCGGGCCGCGCCGCTGGAGCGCCCAGGCGAACAACGAGCGCCTTCAGGGTCGCGACAAAGCGCGCAAGTAGAGCGCCGTCATCGACGACGCGCGCTGGGGGCGCCGGCCGGGATTACGACGCGTCCTCGGGTGCGTAGCGGTGGAGCGGACGGATGCGGGGAATCACGGTGCGGCGGGCGATCCGCCATCCCGTCGATGTGTTCACGACCCGGTCTTCGTAGATCACGCTGCCGCTGGTGCCGTCGGCCCGGATCCCGATCCCTTTCGAGCGGACCGTCGCCGCGTCCGCCGAAGCCGTGGCGATCAGGGAATTGGTGGCGTGGTGAGCGAGCGGGTTCTCGTCACCAAGCGCGAGAGACGCCTCCACGAGGGCGTCGCGGCCTAAGAGCTCACCGTAACCAAGCGGGCTGAGGTCGTAGACGAAGTCCTCGGTGAACACCTCATCGAGTCGGTCAAACGCACCGTCATCGATGAGGTGACCGTGCAGGGCGATCAGCTCGTAGATCGCGATCCGATCCTCGGTATCCAACGTCATGCTCACAGCATGCCGCACCGGTCCACGCCACGACCGCGGTTCGGCCGATGCCGCCGGTCAGAGGCCGGCTTCGAGCCAATCGATGATCCCCCCGACCTTCGGCGGGGACTTCCATACCGAGATCGTACGGTCAGGGGCGCCTGACGATGCAGACGCGCGGACCGATAGGGTGGGGGTCATGGCGACAGGTGAGAAGCCGGATGTCGCGGTGCCGTCCGATCAGGCCCCGTCCTATCAGCTGGAGATTGAGGACATCGTCGTCGGAGACGGTGAAGAGGCGGTCGCGGGGCGCGTCGTCGAGGTGCACTACGTCGGCGTCTCTTGGAAGACCGGAGAGCAGTTCGACGCGTCGTGGGACCGGGGCAGCACGTTCAAGTTCGGTCTGGGTAAGGGCCAGGTCATCGCCGGCTGGGATCAAGGCGTGGCCGGAATGAAGGTCGGCGGTCGTCGGCGGATCACGATCCCGCCGATGCTCGCGTACGGCAAGCGTGGGGCTGGCCGCGCGATCGGACCGGACGAAACCCTGGTCTTCGTCGTCGACCTGATCGCCGTTCGCTGACGCGAAGGGAAATCTGCCCACGCGCCGTTGAAGGCACTAAAGTCGCGACGGCAGGTCGTTCACCGGGGAGTAAGTCGTGCGACGAGCGTCCATCATTCTGGCGTGCGTAGGTGTCGTGTTACTGGCGGGCGCTGCGGCATTGCCGGCCGCGTCGGCGACTCGCTCGACGGCTCGGATCGTGCACTTCAGGGTGATCATCGAGGGAACCTCGACCGCCGAGCGCAGCTTCCACCTCTCGGGGAATGATTCGCTCTGCAACATCAAGCTCGACGGCACGGTGACCGAGAAGGCGACCTATCTCCGGGGGAAGGGCGTGACGTTCGCGCTCAAGCGCACCGAGAAAGGCTGGTCGTTCACGCGTGCCTTCACCGACACCGACATCACAACCGTCGTGTCGGTCAAACGCAGGGCGAGCGGCCCCATCGAGATCACGCCCGCGTATCCAAAGGTGCCGACGTCGGTCAGCGTATGCAAGACGTTGCTCGCCAAGCTGAAGAAGCAGTTGAAGGGCACCACGGATATCGCCAACGCGCACTGTCCGCAGAAGTGGGGGACGCGTGAGGATTGGGCGTTCAAGGTCGAGGGCAATACGTTTGCGCTGCGCAACCTCGGAAACGACAACCATGTCCCGACCGTCTCCGGGGACTGCGGGTACACCGCCTATACGTCCGGTCTCCTCGATCTGGCGCACCAGTTCCCCGACATCCCCAAGGTGGATTTCGTCCTCAGCCCATTCCCGGCCATCTGCAACGTCCGGCAGCCCTGCGCCGAGGACCTCCAGATCTGGGCCCATCATCGGACGGTCCTCGTCAACATGACCTCCGGCGAAGTGACCGACCCAGAGCAGACCCTCCAGAGCGCATTTGGCAGCCTCGGCGGCCGCTACACGGACAAAGGCAGGACGGACGTCCTGCTGCGCTTCACCCGCCTCCCCTGAGCACGCGCGAGATCCGACCATAGCCATAGGGCATTTGCCCGATGTGTCCGGAGCACCCTCGACCAGATACTCGCTCCAACGTCGGCGCCGTCGGAGACGCCGGAAACACAGAGGAGGACCAGGATGCTCCTGGCAACAACCACGGTCGAGGAATTCGATCGCTTCAACAGTGTCTTCTCGACCAAGGGCGCCGAGAAGCGCAGGCAGCACGGCTCAAAGGGTGCGCTCGTGTTCCGTGACCCCAACGAGTCCGACCGGGTCTGGGTGATCTTCGACTGGGATCTCGACGGCTGGCAGAACTTCGCCTCCGATCCCGAGGTCCCAGGGATCATGCAGGAGGCCGGTCACAAGGGTCGGCCGCAGGTCGCAGAACTCGGCAGCCGCTGCGAGGCCTAGGAGCGAGGTCATGCAAGACGCAATCAAGATCGGTGTGATCGCCGACCAGACGGGCGCCCTGTCGATCATGGGCGGCGCCCAGGCGAACACCGCGGCGCTGGTGGTGGGCGAGATCAATGCGGGGGGCGGGCTGCTCGGCCGGCCCGTCGAACTGCTCATCGAGGACAGCGCCACCGACGACGCGAAGGCGGCGGCCGCCGCCACCAAGCTCGTCCAGCAGGATCACGTGGCGGTCATCCTGGGCGGCATCTTCAGCTCGACCCGGGAGGCCATCAAGGACCAGGCGGTGCTGGAGGGCGAGACGCTCTACATCTACCCCGAGCAGTACGAGGGGCAGGAGTACCACCCGCTCCTGTTCTGCACCGGCGCCGTTCCCGCCCAGCAGGTCGAGCCGCTCCTCTCGTGGGTCATGCAGCACACCGGGGCTCGGACGTTCTACCTGCCCTCGGCGGACTACATCTGGCCGCACGTGATGAACCGGAAGGTCCACGAGGTCGCCTCGGCCAACGGCGGCGAGATTGTCGGGGAGGAGTACTTCTCGCTCGATCACGCCGACTGGGGTGAGACGGTCGACAGGATCACCGCCAGCGGCGCGGACGTGGTGTTCAATACGACGGTGCCGCCCGGGTGCATCCCGTTCTTCGAGACGCTCTGCGACTCCGGATTCGCCGGGCGCGGTGGTCGAGTCGTCACGACGTACTTCGATGAGAACCTCGCCGCCGTCCTGCCGGGTGAGCACGTCGAGGGCATGTACGCGTGTATGGACTACTACCAGTCGCTGAGTGACCCGTTCAGCACGGAGCTGCTCGGCCGCTACAACGCGCGCTTCCCGCAGGGCCCCCAGTTCAGCGGCGGGAGTGGGTGCACGGGCATGTACCGCGGCCTCAAGCTGTGGGAGGCCGCCGTCACCGAAGCCGACTCGCTCGATCAGGCGGCCGTGGTCGCGGCGCTTGACCACGCGTCGATCGCCAGGGGCCCGGGCGGCCCGGCCGAGATGGTGCCCGGCCAGCACCACGTGCAGTTGAACATGTACATCGCTCAGATGCTCGACGGGACCCTCGAGGTCGTCGAGAGCCTCGGGGCGATCGACCCGAACGAACACGTTGGGGCAATGGCCTAGACACGGACGCCGAGGGAGGGGGAGCCGCCCGCGCGGTGGCTCCTCCATGCCCGTGGTGGGCATACGCGTCACACCGAGGGTGTCTCGGCGCATAGGATCTCCCCGTGGCATCCGAGGGCCGAAGCCAGTACGCCGCGCGGGCGCAGGAGAACGCGGCGCCCGTGCGCGCGGCGGAGGTGGTCGGCGCGATGTCGATCGCGACCGACCTTGGCACCGGTCAGCCGCTCGAGCACGCACTGAGGACGGCGATCCTCGCCGTCCGCCTCGGCGAGCTCGCGCAACTCTCGCCGCCGGAGCTGGTGGACGCCTACTACGTCTCACTGCTGCACTCGTTCGGCTGCACGTCGGACGCGACGGAGCAGACGGAGCTCTTCGGGGACGACATCGAGCCTCGCGCCAAGTTCGCGCTCGTCGACGGGGGCAACCCCGAGGAGGTGGGTGCGTTCCTCAGGGACGTCGTGGGACAAGGACGACCGCCCGAGGTCCGCGAGGCGATGGTCGCCCATGCCCTCGAGAACGCGCTCGAGATCGCGCGCTCGACGTTCGCCCTGCACTGCGAGGTCGCACAGCGGTTCGCCGGCTGGCTCGGCTTCGGGCCCGGTGTGATCGCGAATCTGGCGTTCGCCTTCGAGCGCTGGGACGGGAATGGCTTCCCCGGCGCGGCCGCGGGGGAGGCGATTGGGCGACCGGCCCGGGTGCTCCATGTCGCGCGCGACATCTCGGTCTTCCTGTCGGCCGGGGGCCCCGGTCGGGCGGCTGACGTGATCGCGCGGCGCGCGGGGGGCGCCTACGACCCGCGTCTTGCCGCCCTCGCGACTGAGCACTTCGCCGAGCTGCTTGACGGGCTCGACGATGCGCTGATCTGGGAGCAGGCGATCGGTGCCGAGCCACCGCCCCAGCGGTGGATGACCGGTGACGAGATTGACGCCGCGTTCCGCGTGGTCGGAACGTTCACCGACCTCAAGTCGTACTGGCTGCGCGGACACGCTGAGGGCACCTCTCAGCTCGCTGAGGCGGCCGCCTGGCGCCTCGGTCTCCCGGAGGATGAGGTGATCACCGTGCGCCGCGCCGCGCTGGCGCTCGACCTCGGCCGAGTCGCGGTCTCGAACGCAATCTGGGAGAAGCCGGGACCTTTCGGTCTCACGGACTGGGAGCGGGTACAGCTGCACCCGTACTTCACGGAGCGCTCGTTTGCCCACGCGCCCGCACTGGCGTCGATCGGCGAGCTGGCGGGTGGCCACCATGAGCGGCTCGACGGCGCTGGCTACCACCGCAAAACGCAGGCGCCGGGACTCGGCCGGGCGGCGCGAATTCTCGCGGCCGCCGACTGCTACCAGGCGATGCGAGAGCGGCGGCCGCACCGACCAGCGCTCGACGCCGCCGGTGCCGAGGCCGAGCTGCTGCGTGAGGCAGCCGAGGGCCGCCTGTGCCCGCAGGCGGTCGACGCTGTGCTCGCCGCGGCCGGACACCGCGTGGCGAAACGACCGCGTGAGCTGCCGGCGGGCCTCACCGACCGCGAGCTTGAAGTGCTGCTCGCGCTCGCCGCGGGAAAGACCAACAAGGAGATCGCCGAGAGCCTCGGCATCTCCGCCAAGACGGCGGGCCACCATGTCCAACACATCTTCGACAAGACGGGCGTGCGAACCCGGAGTGCTGCGACCGTCTGGGCGTTCGAGCGTCACCTCGTGCAGTCCGCCTAGTGTCGTGAAGCGACACTGACTAGGGCATCGTCCCGCTCCCCGGCGCCGTGGGATCGTCGCTGCAGGCTTACGGCACGAAGCGGTAGATCGCTCCGGCAGCGTCGTCGCTCACGTACAGCGCGCCGTCCGGACCCGGAACGGCATCGACGGTCCGTCCCCAGCGGTCGCCGTTGAAGTACTGGAAGCCGGTGATCAGGTTCCGTGCGGTTCCGAGCGTCCGGTGATTGGGATCCCATGGCATCCAGCGCGTCATCGCCATCCAGTTCATCACAAGTCAAGGCGACGACGAGACGGCACTCATGCGCCGCGCGTCATCCGGGCACCGTCATCCGCACTGCTCGATCGCGTGCTGCCTGGCGAGGGAGATCGTCCCGAAGGAGACGATCACGAGGTTTCCGGCGAGCGTGGTCTTCCGAGCACCCTCCCGGGCCTTGATCGCGGGATAGGCGGAGTCGGCCGTCGCTGATGAGCCGAACACGTTGACCTCGGCGACAGTGCGCCGGTTGAGGTCGACCGCGAGCACGACGTGGGGGACGCCCCCGGTGCTGTCTGAGCCGAAGTTCTCGATCGCCCCGAAGGCTCGGGTGAGGCAACGCGCGACCGTCGATGCGGACGGAGGAGCAGAGCTCTGCGTCGGAGCGCCGACGCGGTGCTCGGCGACGATCCTCCACCTGCCATTCGCCCTGGTGAGCTGGAAGGTCGCGGTCGGCTGGCTGCCCACCGCGGCCGTGCCGGATGCGGAGTTGCCCTGACGCTTGAGCCCGATGATCGTGATCCGCTTGATGATCGAGCCGTAGGCGGCCGAGCCGAGCTTGATCCCCTGCTCGCACGAGGCTCCCTGGACGACCTGCGCCTGGGCCTGAGTCGAAAGCTGAGCGCAGGCGGTCGCCCCGTCGCCGGCGGCCGCGGCATTCAGAAACGTCGTGATCGTGCCCGCGGGTGAGTCCGGCGCCCCACTGGATCCGCATCCCGCCAACGCGCCTGCGGTCAGCGCGAGCGTAACCCCGAGGGCGACGATTCGTCGAGAGCTGCGTGCGTTCGGCGGGTCCATGGCAATCGCCTCGCCCCGGTCGCCGCGCCGGCGAGCGCCGCCAACGGCACACCCGGCCACCGAGCGCCGAGGATGATCTCCACGCTACGTCGAGGATGTGGCGCGAACATCCGCAGGAGTCGCGCGGACCTCGGCGGTAGAACCCCGCACAGTTCAGCTCCGGGTGCTGACTTCGGCCAACCGCTCGTGCAGCCGTTGACGCAACTCGTCGGAGTCGTAGTCATGCTGTACTCGGCGCTTGCGGGCGACGATCACGCCCGTCGCCGCAACACCGGCAAGGCCGGCGAGACCGATGATCTTCCACGACACGCGCACCGCTCACATAGGTTAGTTCGGTGAAAGGTTCGATGGTGACGCTCGATGAGGCCATCGATATGGCCTCGACCGGCGATATTTGGTTGTTCCGCGGCCGCTCCGCCGCGGACGTGGCGATCCGAGCCGTGACCAACAGCCCGGTCAACCATGTCGGAATGGTCGTCGCGATCGACGACCTTCCCCCGCTGCTCTGGCATGCCGAGCTCGGCCGCTCGCTACCGGACGTCTGGACCGGTGAGCGTCAGCGCGGCGTTCAGCTGCACCACCTGCGAGACGCCGTCGTCACCTGGAATGACCGGTACCAGCAGCGCGCATGGGTCCGGCAGTTGAGTGGGACGATCGAGCGTCATCACGATGACCGGGTGATGGAGGTCATCGACCGCTACGACGGCCGCGCGTTCCCCACCACGCTCGGCTTGATCAGGCAGTGGGTCCGGGGTCGCATCCGGCGCACGTCCTCGCTCGAGACGGTGTATTGCGCGGAACTCGTGGCGACGACCTATCAGCACATGGGCCTGCTACCCAGCCACCGGGCGGCCAGCTGGTACGACCCGGGGCGCTTCTGGAGCGGCGACCGCCTGGACCTCGTTCCGCCGTTCTCGCTCGGCGCCGAGATCGCGGTGCACTGAGTTGCCGGCGTGAGCAACGGTCTCGCGTGCGCGGGGGCACTGGTGGTCCTGGCGGCCACACTGACCGTCGCGGTGACCCGCCCGCCGTATCTCTCGGAAGCGGTCGCTGCCAGTGCCGGTGCGGTGCTGCTCGTGATCGTCGGTGCGATCGGGCTATCGGGGGCGGGCCACGCGCTCCGCGCGCTGGGCCCGACGGTCGGCTTCCTCGCGGCGATGCTGCTGATCGCGGACGGGTGCCGGCGCGAGGGCCTGTTCGACGCGATGGGCGCGGTCATGGCCCGCGGCTCGGCGGGGAGCCCGCAGCGGCTGCTGACGTTCGTATTTCTGATCGCGGCGGCGATCACGGCCGTGCTCAGCCTCGACGCCACGATCGTGCTGCTGACGCCGGTCGTCTTCGCGACCGCGGCGCGGATGCGCACGAGCGCGAAGCCCCACGTGTACGCGTGCGCGCACTTGGCGAACTCGGCGTCGTTGCTGTTGCCGGTCTCGAATCTGACCAATCTCCTCGCGTTCCACGCCAGCAAGCTGTCGTTCCTGCATTTCGGCGCCCTGATGGTGTTACCGACGGTCGCGGCGGTCGGTGTGGAATGGGTGGTGTTCAGGCGGTTCTTTGCCGTCGATCTGGGGCGTCCGCGCCCCGTGGGTACCCGGCCGGCACGCCCCGAGCTACCGAAGTTCGCGGTGTCGGTGCTCTCGTTCACGCTTGTCGGGTTCGCCCTGAGCTCGGTGGTGGGGATCGACGCCGTGTGGTTCGCGGCGGCGGGTGCCGCGGCGTTCAGTGTCCCCGCACTCGCTCGCAGGACGACCACCCCGGTAGCGCTCGCCCGGGCCGCCGAGCCGGGATTTCTCATCTTCGTGCTCGGGCTCGGGGTGATCGTGCAGGCAGCAAGCGTCAATGGGTTGGATTCGGCCGTGCGCGCCGTCGTGCCGACCGGCGCGTCGCTTGCCGACCTGCTCGCGATCGCGGCGCTGAGCGCGATCCTCGCGAACCTCGTGAACAACCTCCCGGCGACCCTGATGCTCGTTCCCGTGACCGCCGCGGCGGGCGTCGGACCCGCGCTCGCGACGCTGATCGGCGTCAACGTCGGCCCCAATCTCACCTACGTGGGATCGTTGGCGACGCTGCTGTGGCGACGCGTCCTGCGCGCCGAGGATGCCGACGTCGAGCTGAGCGAGTTCCTTCGGCTGGGCGCGTTGACCGTGCCGGCAGCGCTCGTTGCCGCGACCGGGCTCCTATGGTTAGCGTTGAAGGTCTGAGGCTGCCATGCGAGCGCTCGTCTGGATCAACGAGGACACCTGGGAGGTCACGGTCGCGGAGGCGGCGGAATTCCTGCCGGGCGATGCGGAGATCACGTTGCTGCACGTGGCGAACACCGAGCCTGAAACGGTCGCCCGTGCCGCCCGCCGCGGCCTGCTGGGACGGCACGCGCCGCCGCCACCCGCCGAGAGCATGCGGGAGATCTCCGAGCACGCCGCCGCCGAACTCCTCGCCGAGGCGCAGACGCGGCTCGGGCGTGCGGCCACGACCCAGGCCCGCCGCGGCCGTGTCGAACGCGAGGTCGTGGCGGCCGCCGAAGGGATGGACATCCTCGTCCTCGCCCGCGACGGCGACCGCGAGCGCCTCGGGCCGCGGAGCCTCGGCCCGGCAACGCGGTTCGTCATTGACCACGCCCCCTGCCGCGTTCTCCTGATCTGGCCCGACACCGCGCCGGAACTGGCGACGATCCCGCCGCCCCCACCGGGCGGTCCGCCCCCACCCGGCGGTCCGCATCCACCTGACGGTCCGCCTCCACCGCATGGATAGGACCTCCGCTCGGAGCGCGTGGGGCCTCGCCACCTACCCGAGCCGAAGGCGGCGGTCGTCGTGATCTCGCAGCCCTACTCGGGACCGCGGAAGGTCGCCGAGAAGCGCACGAAGTAGTCGACCCCTGACCAGACGCTCACGAGCGCGGCGACACCGAGCAGCCACTGATCGAGGTACGCATCGGCGATCATGACGTTCGGCCTCAGGATCACGATCGCGACCGCCACGAACTGAACCGTGGCCTTCCACTTCCCGAGCCTCGACGGCT
This sequence comes from uncultured Solirubrobacterales bacterium, assembly GCA_963850335.1. Lineage (GTDB taxonomy): Bacteria > Actinomycetota > Thermoleophilia > Solirubrobacterales > Solirubrobacteraceae > Palsa-465. The sequence goes on from CAWKKY010000020.1 coordinate 74,841, forward strand.
CAAGGTGGCTGCCCTGAACCGCGACCGCGGCGCGAAGACCGAGCAGCGACATCTCGCGCCCGATGATCACGAAGGACAGCCACGGTGAGGCCCGATGGACCTCCACCAGGGCCACGAGCACGCCGGTGATCAGCAGCTTGTCGGCGGTCGTGTCCAGAAACGACCCCAGCCGCGAGCTCACGTTCCACCGCCGCGCCAGGCGGCCGTCGAACCAGTCGGTGCTGGCGACGACGAGGAACACAACCGCGGCGGCCGTCCAGGAGTGGTTGAGGACGAGACCCATCACGACCGGCGTCGCGACGATCCGAAGGCTCGTCCCGGCCATGATCAAAGCGCTGGCCCGCGCGCTGCCCTTTGTCGCTGTCCTCAGCGCACCAGCCTCCACAATGCCGACGATCGTACCAGTGGGGTTAGGGGAGAAGATCGGCCGCAAATTCCCGCGCCTGCGCGGCATCGCGGGCGTCGAGGGCGCGCTGTGCGGCCATTTTGGCATCGGCGAGTGAGACCGACCGAAGGGCCTGCTTGACCTCGGCGATCAGGGGCGGCGCCATGCTCAGTTCGCGGACTCCAAGGCCGGCGAACAGCAGGGCCGCTGCGGGGTCACCGGCGAGCTCGCCGCAGACGCCGACCCAGCGTCCGTGGGCCGACGCTCCCGCGACGGTTTCGGCCACCAGCTTCAGAACCGCGGGTTGAGGACCTGACAGCAGCCCGCCAACCTGTTCGTTTCCGCGCTCGGCAGCCATCGCATATTGCGTGAGATCGTTCGTGCCGATCGAGAAGAAGTCCGCGGAGCGGGCGAGCAACTCGGACTGCAATGCCGCCGCCGGAACCTCGATCATGATCCCGACCTCGATCTCGGCCTGCACGCCGGTCGCGGTCCGCGCCTCGGCGACCGCCGCGAGTGCAGCGTCGAGCTCCGCCGCCGTCGCGACCATCGGGAACATCACCTTGAGCGGGTGCTCCGCCGCGACGCGCAGGATCGCCCGCAGCTGGGTCGCCAGCAGCTCTGGATGCGCGAGCGAGAGGCGGATTCCGCGGGTCCCGAGAAACGGGTTCTGCTCGGCGGGCATCGGGATCGCCAGCAGGGGCTTGTCGGCGCCGACGTCGAGCGTGCGCACGATCAGCGGCCGTCCGTCGAGGGTCGCCGCGATCTCGGAGAGGGTGTCGGCCTGCTCGTCCTCGCTCGGGATCTCCGCTCGATCGAGGAACAGGAACTCGGTCCGCAGGAGGCCGACGCCATCGGCGCCGAGGGCCACGGCCTGCGCGGCGCCGCCCGCGCCGCCAAGGTTCGCCGCGACCTCGATCGTGGCGCCATCGCGGGTCACCGCTGCCTCGGACGCATGCTCCTGCGCACGTTCGCGGCGCTGCAGCGCGAGCGCCCGTTCCCGTTCGGCTCGCTCTGCGAGCGCTGGGTCGGGGGCGACGAGCACGGTGCCCGCTTCGCCGTCGAGCAGCAGCGGCGTGCCCTCGGCGATGGCGAGAAGCGAGTCGCTGAGACCGACGACCGCCGGGATCCCCAGTGCCCGGGCCAAGATCGCGGCGTGGGCCGTCGCGGTTCCGTGAGCGGCCGCGATCCCGTGGACGAGGTCGGTGTCGAGCGCCGCCGCGTCCGCCGGGGTGAGCTCGGCCACAACCAGGATCCCCTCGTCGGCGATGCGGGCTCCCGGTTCGCCCCCTGACAACGCGGCGAGAACTCGCCGGCCGACGTCTTCGACGTCCGTCGCTCGCTCACGCATGAGCTCGTCGTCAAGCGCCCGCCACGACTGGGCGGTCTGCTCGGTCGCTCGGTACCAGGCCATCTCCGCCGCGTCACCCGCATCGATCTGCGCCCGGGCGCCATCGATGAGCGCCTCGTCATCGAGCAGGGCGAGATGGGCGGTCAGGATCGCGGCATCGCCGGCGGTGGTGCGTCGGGCGAGATCGTCGCGGTCGCGCTCGACCGCGACCCGCGCGGTCCGGCGGGCGGACTCCAGCCGGTCCCATTCCGCCGAGGCTCCCTGCGACGGCCGGTCGGTCGGGGCGTCGAGTTCCGCTCCGAAGCGCCGAACGGGACCGAGGGCGAGTCCCGTCGACGCGGCGATGCCGCGTAACAGGGAGCCGGCCTCGGGCTCAGAGACACGCTGCGCTGAGGGCGGCGCCGGAGCAGACGTTGATCCGGTCGATGTCGCCGCTGGGGCGGCCGCGCCAGACCGAGTGCCAACGCCGTCGCCAAAGCCCTGATCAGCCAGCTCCTCCAGCGCGGTGAGCGCTTCGGCCGCCTGCGGGCCCGATGCCGTCGCGATGAGCTCGTCGCCCTGGCGGGCGACGAGCGTCATCAGCCCAGTCAGGCTGCGCGCACTCACCGGACCGGGTCCGCCCTGCTTGGCGAGTCGCAGATCCGCATCGAAGCGCCCGGCGAGTTCGGCGACGAGTGCGGCGGGGCGGGCGTGAAGCCCGATCTCATTGCGTACGGCAATCCGAGCCTGACGTGTGTCCTCAGCCGGCGGCGCTTCGAGAGCTGCCGTGCCGTCGGATGTCGGCGTGCCGTCGGATGTCGGCGTGCTGTCGGGTGTCGGCGTGCTGTCGGCGGCAAGCTGGGCCTCTTTCATCCCGATCGCCCGCCGGGCCTCGGCCTGCACCTCCTCAAGCGAGAGACCTCCACGCGCCGCGACCGCCGCCGCGACCGCTCCCTCGACGAACGGCGCCTCGCTAAGCGTCACCTTGCCATTTCCGTCGAGGAACTCGACCGCCATCTCGGCGCTCATCAAGGCGCTGCCGAGATCCATCAGGACGAGCACACCGTCATCGGACATCGCCCGTTCGATCGCCATCCGCACGCGCTCGACGTCGGTCCCGATCGACCCGTCCTCGAGCCCACCGGCGGCCTCGATCGCGAGATCCTCCCCGCCCATCTGCCGTGCCAGCTCCACAACGCCATCGGCCAGCGACGCGCTGTGCGAGACGACGACGATTCCGACCACGCTTAGAGGCGGTACGCCTGGTGGAGAAGCTCGATCGGATGCATGGAGGGTCGCTGGGTGCCGTGCTCGATCATCCACCGACACGTTTCGCTGTCACACGCGACGCGGTGCGCTCCCGACGCCTCCACCTGGTTGAACAGGTCGGCGCCGACGTCCATCGCGATCTGGTACTTCTCGCGCTTGAGACCATAGGTTCCGGCGATGCCGCAGCACCGAGCGTCGAGCTCGCGGACGTCGAGACCGGGGATCAGGGCGAGCAACTCGAGCGCCGGCTTGCCGACCCAGTGGCCCTGCTGCTGGCAGGGCGCGTGGTAGGCAACGGTTTCGTTGACCGGCTGGAAGTCTGTCTTCAGCTCCCCTCGATCATGAAGCTCGAGCAGCAGTTCGCAGATGTCGAAGGTCTGACGGCTGACGAGCTCGAGGTCGGGATCGCTCTCGAGACCGAGAATCTCGCGGGCTTCGCGCTTGAGCATCAGCGTGCAGCTCGTCGAGTTGCCGACGATCAACGTCCCGTCACGGGCGTGGGGAGCCAGGGCACGGGCCAGTTTCAGGACGTACTTCCGCGCGTCCTCAAACAGGCCACTCGACTGCAGCGGCAGGCCGCAGCAACCCTGATCCGGAATCTCGACGTGGTAGCCGTTGTGCTCGAGGACGGCGACAACCTTCTCGCCACCGTCGGGCTCGTAGTACTCGGTTCCGCACCCGTGGAAGTAGACGACCCGCTTGGTGGCGCTCGGGCTCGCATGCTTGCGCGCCCATGTGCGGAACCGACGGCCGGCGAACTTCGGCACCGGGGCGTCCCGATGGATCCCGAGCGTCCGCTCGGCCAGCACACGCGCAGGGCGCAGCTTGAGCATCGCGTTCGCGAGCGGCGCCACCGGCGTTCCGAGGCGACCGAGCACCGTCGGCCGCGTGATGATGCGATCCCGCAGCGGGACGCCCTTGCGCTGCTTGACGCGGTAGCGGGCGTGGGCGTTGAGCTCGGCAATCTTCACTCCTTGCGGGCACGACATCGTGCACAGCCCGCAGCTGGAGCAATAGTCGACCGACGACTCGTCGGCGTCTTGAAGGGTCGTGCGGAACCGCTCGGCCTGAGGGCCGGCATACTTCGGCCCGGGGAATAGCGGGGTCACGCTGGCGACGGGACATGCCGTCTCGCAGATCGTGCATTTCACGCAATGGTCGAGGGAGTTGCGCAGCTCCTCGTGGAACAGGTCTTCGATCATGCCGTTGTCGCCGTCGCTGTCGCTTCGAGTTCGAGCACCGACCGTGCGACGGCGCTCCCGGTTGAGAGGGCGATCCCCTCGCCCGAGCCCTCCTGCCAGGGGATCGCTCCCGCCAGCGCGGCGCCGGCCACGAACACGTTCTCGGTGCCCTGGGCACGCAGCGAACGGTCGACCGCCACACCAGCCCGCGAGATCGGGTGCTCGCCAAGGTAGTCCGCCGAGAACCGCGGCTCTCCCACCGCCGGCATGCCGTGCAGCGGGAGGCCGAGCACCCGTTCACGGGCCTCCCAATCAGATCCGAGGTCGATGGCGCCTGACACGAACCCACCGGTCGCCATCACGACCCACCGCGCGCCGAAGATCGTGTCCCGGCCACTTGTGTGGGCCCGGACGGCGCTCACGCGTTCGCCCTCTCGCTCGACCCCGACCACCTCGGCGCCGAGGATGAACCGCCCGCCGGCCGCGCGGAGCGCTGCCAGCAGCGCGTTGTAGACCCGCATGCCCGGGACGCTCGGCGGCAGCGTCGGGACCTCGAACACGGGACGCCCGAGCCGGTCGCGCAGGTCCGACCAGGCGCCGTGGGGATCACGCAGCCCGAGCACCGCCGGCAGGGCCACGCGCTCCTCGGGTGCCAGCAGCATGGCGAGCTGGGAGGCGAACGCAGCTCGCGCCCTCGGATCGTCGAGCCGGCGGGCGAGTCCGAGTGCGTTGGTCTCGACCCGGCCGACATCGAGATCGAGTTCGATGCCCCGGCTGGGAATGCCGGCCCGCCGAAGGTTCCCGGCACAGAGTGATGCATGAAAGTCACGCATCGCTCGGATCCCCACCACACAGACCGGCGCGTCCGACCGCGCGTCTCCGTCGACCATCGTCTCGGGGACGAGTGCGGAGGGCCGGATCGCGCCGAGTGCCGTTGGGAGCAGGTGGTTGCGCTCGAGGCTCCCGACGTAGCGGTAACCGGGCTGCGGACCCTGCTCGATGCGGCTGGAGAACCATTCGAGCGCCGGCTCGATGGCGTCGGGACCGACGATCGCGTAGGGATGGTCTGGGTGGGCGCGCCACGAACTCGGAGAGCGCGGACCGCGGCTCCTCCACGAGCTCGGGATCGTGGCCGAGGACGTCGATCGTGCCAGGTGCCAGATGCGTAGAGCCGACGCCCTTGGCCAGCACGCATACCCGCGCACCGCCCTCGGCCAACTGCACGGCGGCACTCAGACCGGCGACGCCGCAGCCGAGCACGACCACGTCGTAATGCAGCGAGGCGCTCACGGCAGATGCCCCACGTCGAGCACGCCCTGGAAGATCCAGTCGTCGAGCCGCGCCTGACGCAGCTGGTCTCCGTACAGAATCGGCCAGACGCCCTTCCACCGTTCGGCGACGTAATCGCGGAGCGCCTGGTTGGCCTGCTCGGTCTCGATTCCGTCGTGGCTATGAAGGATTCCGGTGGCGCGATAGATGCAGAAGCCGCCCTGGCAGGGGCCCATGCCGAGGCGCAACTGACGGCGGATGTCGTCGAGGTTCGTCGTCCCGCGACGATGAATGACTTCCTCAAGACGCCCCCGCGAGATGAGCTCGCATTCGCAGACGAGCTGGTCGTCCAGGAGGTGGCGTTCGCGCATACCGAGGCGATCCCCGACATGGATCTCGTTGCCGCCCTCGGACCCGGGCAGCGCCACCGTCGCAGTCGTGCATGGCCGGTCAACCCCGAGGTGGCGGCAGACGGCGTCGACCGTGTCCTTGGCCATCAGCCGATAGGTCGTGAGCTTGCCGCCGGTGATCGTGAGCAGCCCGTCGACGCCGTCGCGCTCGCGGTGGTCGAGCATCGCGTGCTTGCGGGTGACGTCGCGAGTGTCCTCGGTCCCCGCGCTCTCCTTGGCGTCTTCGAACAGCGGGCGCACACCACTCCACACGCGCAGCGCGCGCGCCTGCTTGAAACCGGGAACGAGCTGCTCGCCGTCCGCGAGCATCGCATCGACCTCGGACTGGCGGATGGTGTGATCATCCGGGTCGTCGGTGCTCTCGTCGGTCGTTCCGATCACGCTGACGGTCCGGATCGGGACGATGATGTCGCCGTCGGTCGGCATCTGGCAGCGATTGATGACCGTGTTCACGAGCCGGTGGTTCATCGCGATCATGATCCCTCGCCCGGGCCGCACGTGGACGCCCTCGATCCCGGCCATCTCGGCGATCTTGGCGGTCCAGGCGCCCGCGGCGCTCACGGTGACCGCGGCCTCGATTTCGAACTCATCCTGCGTGCGGTTGTTGCGGACCCGGACGCCGACGACGGTATCGCCGTCTCGCCGCACTGCGATGACCTCGTGGTACGGCAGGACGCGGGCGCCGTGCTCCTGCGCGCCCCGCGCGAGCCCCCAGACGAGTTTCCACACGTCGATGCTCCCGTCCGGGACGCGGAACGCGCGTGAGATTTTGGGATTCAGCCGTGGCTCTTCACGGAGCGCGGTCGCCGGATCGACTTCCTCACACGGAATGCCGGTGTTCCGGCAGCCCTCGGCGAACTTGTCCGCGTACGCGGGGTCATCAAAGGGGGTGGTGACGAAGAACCCGCCCGTGTCCTCGACGCTGTCAGCGGCGACACGTCGGAAGATGGGGTTCTCCCCGGCGCATTCCTCGGCCGCCGATGGATCCTTGACGGCGTAGCGACCTCCGGAGTGCAGAAGTCCGTGAAAGCGCCCACTGGTCCCGGTCGCGAGATCGCTGCGGTCGACGAGCACGACGTCGAACCCGCGAAGCGCGGCGTCCCATGCCACGCCGGTGCCGGTGGCGCCGCCACCGATCACCAAAACCTCGGTTCTGAGCGTGTCCACTGCGTCAGCTTACTCTGGTGCCATGGTCGGACCGGAGGGTGCCGGCTCGCGCCTGGGCCGGCACCCCTCCGATCTGAAGGCGGCTACTCCGCCCAGTCGAACGTCCGCTCAACGGCCTTCTTCCAGAAGTGGTACGCCGTGTCGCGAGCGTCGGAGTCCATCTTCGGCTCCCAGCGCTTGTCCTCCGCCCAGTTGTTGCGGAGGTCGTCCTCGCTGGCCCAGACGCCGGTTGCGAGACCGGCCGCGTAGGCGGCACCGAGGGCGGTCGTCTCCGCGACCTTCGGGCGGATCACCGGGACGCCCAGGATGTCCGCCTGGAACTGCATGAGCGTCTCGTTGCCGACCATGCCGCCGTCGACCTTGAGTGATTCGAGGTCGACACCGGAGTCGGCGTTCATCGCGTCCGACACCTCACGGCTCTGGAACGCCGTCGCCTCGAGCGTGGCCCGGGCGATGTGACCCGCGGTCACGTAGCGGGTCAGACCCGCGAACACACCGCGGGCGCTCGACTTCCAATACGGCGCAAACAACCCGGAGAACGCCGGCACGATGTAGCACCCGCCGTTGTCCTCCACCGTCTTGGCGAGATCCTCGACCTCTGGAGCGGTGCGGATCATCTTGAGGTTGTCGCGCAGCCACTGCACGAGTGCGCCCGTGATCGCGATCGACCCCTCGAGACAGTAGACAGCAGGCTGATCGCCGATCTTGTAGCCGACCGTCGTGATCAGTCCGTTCTTGGACTGCACGGCCTCGTTACCGGTGTTGAGCAACAGGAAGTTGCCCGTCCCGTAGGTGTTCTTCGCTTCGCCCGGCGCGTAGCAGGCCTGTCCGAACGTCGCAGCCTGCTGGTCGCCGAGATCGCCGGCGACCGGGATGCCCTTGAGCGCCCCGGAGGTGACTTCACCGTAGACCGCGCTCGACGGCCGGATCTCAGGAAGCATCGAGCGGGGAACGCCGATGGTGCTCAGCAGCTCCTCATCCCAATCGAGCGTCTCAAGGTCCATCAGCATCGTGCGACTCGCGTTCGACACATCGGTGATGTGCAGACCGCCGTTCGTGCCACCCGTGAGGTTCCAGATGCACCAGGTATCAATGTTGCCGAAACACAGATCGCCGGCGTCCGCCTTCGCCGCGGCGCCGTCGACGTTCTCGAGGATCCAGCGCACCTTCGGCCCGGAGAAGTACGTCGCGATCGGCAGGCCGTTCTTCGTCCGGAAGCGGTCCTGGCCTCCGTCCTTCATCAGCTCATCGCAGATCTTGTCGGTGCGGGTGTCCTGCCAGACGATGGCGTTGAACACCGGCTCGCCCGTGTTCCGGTCCCAGACGACGGCCGTCTCACGCTGGTTGGTGATCCCCAGCGCCTTGATCGTGCCGCCGGCCTTCTGACAGGCAGCGTCCATCACCTGACGCGCGCGCTGCCAGATCTCCTTCGGGTCGTGCTCGACCCAACCGGGCTTCGGGTAAATCTGCTCGTGCTCGAGCTGCTCGACCGCCACGACGTTTCCGCCGTGATCGAACACCATGCACCTCGTACTCGTCGTGCCCTGATCGAGCGCTGCCACGTAATCAGCCATGCGGATTCTCTCCTTTAACTTGCCAATGCCTCAGCCGCGGTCTGGCAGAGGTAATAGGTGGACGTCGCGCCCGGATCCTGGTGATCCTTGCTGCGCTCTCCGAGGTAGCTCGCGCGGCCCTTTCGGGCAACCAACGGGATCGTGTCCCGCATGCCCTGCTGAGCCGCGTTCGCCGCATCCCGGAGCCCCTCATCCAGGGTGGACGCTCCCTCGAGCGCCGCCAACGCAGGGAGCAGCGCGTCGACCATCGTCTTGTCTCCGGGCTCGGCCTTCCCGCGTGCCCGTACGCCTTCGATGCCTTTGCGCCACGCCGCGGTGTACCCCTCGAGATCGACCTCGTCTTGGCCCACGATCGCGGTTGACATCTGGAGGAGCAGCGTGCCGTACAACGGCCCCGCTGCTCCCCCGACACTCGAAATGAGCGCCATCGCTACGGTCTTCAGGACGGTCGCGGGATCCGCCTGCTCGGCTTGCCCGAGCTTCTCGATTGCTTTGCGCATCCCGCGATCCATGTTCGTCCCGTGATCGCCATCGCCGATCGCCGTATCGAGCCGCACGAGTTCCTCGCGATGCTCGGACATCGACGCGGCGAAACGCGACATCCAGTCGCTGACCGTGTCTCGGTTAACCGGCAATCAAACGCCCCAGCGGAGTCCGGGCGTGTTGACCGGAGCATCCCAATACCGGGTCATCTCATCGTCGAGCTTCAGCAGCGTGATCGAGCAACCCTGCATCTCCAGGGAGGTGATGTAGTTGCCGATCAGGTTGCGCTCGATCTTGATGCCGTGGCCGCCGAGCAGCTTGTTGACCTCGTTGTACATCACGTACAGCTCGATCAGCGGGGTTCCGCCCATCCCGTTGACAAACGCGAGCACGCTGTCACCGGAGCTGAACGGGAGATCCTCGACGATCGGCGTCACGAGCCGCTCGGCGATCTGCGATGCCGGACCGATCTTCTCGCGGAAGCGTCCCGGTTCGCCGTGGATCCCGATCCCGATCTCGACCTCATCCTCGGCGAGCTCAAAGCTCGGCGAGCCTGACGCCGGGGTGATGCACGGAGTCAACGCCATGCCCATCGAGCGGCCGTTGGCGTTGACCCGTCGCGCCAGATCGGCGACGTCCTTCAGTGAGCGCCGGTCCTCGGCCGCTCCGCCGCAGATCTTCTCGAGCACAACGGTGATCCCGACGCCACGACGGCCGGCGGTGTACAGCGAGTCCTCGACCGCGACATCGTCGTTGGTCACGACCGCCTCGACCTCGACACCGTCGCTCCTCGTCAGATCGGCAGCCATGTCGAAGTTCATCACGTCGCCCGTGTAGTTCTTGACGATGTGAAGAACCCCGGCGCCACCGTCGACGGCCTGGGTGGCCGCCTGCATCTGGTCGGGGGTTGGCGAGGTGAACACCTCTCCCGGGCATGCTGCATCCAGCATGCCCGGACCGACGAATCCACCGTGCATCGGTTCGTGGCCGGAGCCACCCCCCGAGACAAGGCCGACCTTCCCCTTTACGGGCGCGTCGGCTCTGACGACATATGCCGGGTCGTAGTTGACGCGGAGACGATCGCCGTGCGCAGCCTCAACACCACGGAGAGACTCTTGAACGACATCGTCAGGCGCGTTGATGAGTTTCTTCATCGCTATCGCCTCACAGCGGGGCGCTGCCAAAGACGGCGTCGAAGAAGATCGCCGCGATCGCGCCGCCGATGAGCGGCCCGATGACCGGCACCCACGAGTACGCCCAATCGGACGTTCCCTTTCCAGGGATCGGCAGGATCGCGTGCATGATCCGCGGTCCCAGGTCGCGCGCCGGGTTGATCGCGTAACCGGTCGGTCCGCCGAGCGACAGGCCGATGGCGAACACCAGCAAGCCGATCAGCAGTGGTGCCAGGTCCACCGATGCCAGCGGGTTCCACGGGGCGGTGATGGCCAGAACGCCGAAGACCAGCACGAATGTGCCGATGATCTCGGTGATCAGGTTCCACGCGTAGTTGCGGATCGCAGGACCGGTCGAGAACACGGCCAGCTTCAACCCTGGATCCTCCGTGTCTTTCCAGTGGAGGTAGTACGTGAGGTAGACGAGGAACGCGCCGATCATGGCGCCGATCATCTCCCCGAGGAAGTACTTCCACGCCATCGACCCAGTGATCGACCCGTGGATCCACAGACCCAGCGTGACCGCCGGGTTGAGGTGCGCGCCGCTGAAGAAGCCGACGCAATAGACGGCCACCATGACCGCCATGCCCCACCCGAAGGTGATGACGATCCAGCCAGAGTTCTCCGCCTTCGACTTGGCCAGCAACACTGCTGCCACCACGCCGTCGCCGAGAAGAATCAGGATACCTGTCCCGATGATCTCCGACGGGAGGATGCCTAAGTGCGGGAAATGTATATGGACTACGACTGCTGCTAATGCGTCCAATGCCGGTCTCCCTCCTGAAATGAAAGTTGTGGACCGGGTGATCCTATTCCTCGCGGTTCGACAATGTCAAACTAAGTTGGCATTGTCTGTCCCAGTTCGAAATGACAATTACGGTTCTGCAACTTTTTGGGACCGTCGGAGCGCCGATTGCGCCCCCGGGCGCGCGGCGATGCGGAGTTGCCAGGCAACATTCAGTCGATAGAGAGGGCCGCGACGATCCTGCGACTACTGTCGGGGCGCAACCGCGTGCTCGGGGTCGTGGACATCGCCGGCGAGATGGAACTCTCGAAGGGGACCGTCCACGGGCTGCTGCGGACGCTGCAGAGCGTTGGCTTCGTCGAGCAGGATCCAGACAGCGGCAAATACCGCCTCGGCGCCGCGCTCCTGCACATGGGATCGAGCTACCTCGACGGCAACGAGTTGCGCACGCGCGCCCTGAACTGGTCCGACGCGCTGGCGACCCGCAGCGGCGAGGCGGTGCGGATCGGGACGCTGCACGACGAGCGCGTCCTGATCGTGCATCACGTGTTCCGCCCCGATAACACCTTCCAGACCCTCGAAGTCGGCACGTTGCTCCCCGCCCATGCGACGGCGCTCGGCAAGGTGCTGCTCGCGCACCACCCGTACGTCGCCTCGGAGGTCATCGCCGCAGGACTCGAGGAGTTCACCCACGCGACGATCACCGACCCCGACCAGCTCGAGCGAGAGTTGGCCCGCGTACAGGCCCAGGGGTGGGCGGCGGACATCGGCGAGCTCGAGCCCGGTCAGGTCTCCTACGCTGCGCCGATCCAAGATCGACGTGGCCTGACCGTCGGCGCCATGGGAATCTTCGGCCCGCCCGAGCGACTGCTCGCGGCACGCCAGCCGCGGGGGGATCTGCTCGCCTACGTTCGCGAGGGCGCCCGAGCCGTCTCACGCGAGCTCGGGGCGATCCCGTGGTAGGGCCTCGCCCCCGCCAACGGGCGAACCCCGGTGAAAGTGGCATCCGCTACACGCGCCATACGATGTACCGACCGTTGACGATCGATTGCGGTAACCCCAACGAAGGAGGACCAGATGTCCGAAGCGCCCAAGCCGTCAACTGACCCCGAACAGCCCGAAGGCGGTTTCGCCGAGGGGCAGGCGGATCCGGCGGCGCACCCCGAGGACGAAGAGGTGGGTACCTTCGCTGAAGGGCAGGCGGATCCGGCGGCGCACCCCGACGAAGACGAAGAGCACGTCGGTCGCTTCAGTGAGGGCCAGGAGGAGCTCGGTGAGGAGGATCCCGAGAAGCATGTCCACGGCAGCTTCAGCGACGAGAACGCGTAGTTCCGCGGTCCCACGGTCCTACGTTTGCCGCGTCACACGCTGCCGCACGGTTCCCTCGGCGAGGGCGACCTCGCCGAGGGGCGTGATCCGCCAGACGGGATCGCGCTGGACGGAGATCGGAGCGACGAGGCCGGCTCCGTCGAGCAGCTGAAGCGCCCGGCGCACCGGGGCGAGAAGGTCCATCGCGGCGGAGCGCCCGGTACCGTGGAAGTCTCCCAGCAGATACTCGCAGAGCTGCTGAACCCGAATGCTCGTCCCCTTCGTGGGACCGTCCGGACCCAACCCGGGCATCAGCGCGACGGCGAGCTCGTCGACGCTCAGTGCACGGAGGCGCTCGACCTCCCGCTTGGCCGCGGCCTTGCGCTCGGCCTTCTCAGGATTTCTTCCAAACAGCGGCGACACGAGCACTAGTCTTTCACTGAGACCGGCTGACGCCCAGGCCCAGCGTCCGGATCGGGTCGGCGGCGTTCGTCGGCGACGCCCCCAGCCGTGATGTAGGAGGACCACCGTGCACGGACAGACCGCACCCCGACGTCTCGTCGGTTCGCTCGACGGGCCGTCTCGGACCTTCACGGTGGAGCCGTTACAGGTGCCGGCGACGGCGCCCGCTCCACCGGAGATCGAACCTTCGCCCCCGCCGGAGCGCACCGACCCGTCGCCCGAGCGCACCGAGCCGGCTCCCACGCCATGAACGCTTCTGCGCGCGCCGGCTCACGCACGCCAGATCTGATCATCCCGATCATCGGCTTTCGGCAGTGGCGCATCGTCGATGGCGAGCCGATCTCGGTGTACGACGGCGCCCCATGGCCGGATGGCAGCATTACGGCCTTCTGTCACCGGGGCCACGCGGAGGTGCCGGCGAAGGACTGCACCTGCGGGGTGTACGCCTACTACGACCCGTGTCCCAGAACGGCCTCGACGGCGACGCCGGACCTGATCGGGGGCGCCGCTGTGCTCTGGGGTCGCATCGAGGCGCACATGTACGGACTGCGTGGCGAGCATGCGCGGATCGTCGCCTTCGAGCTGCCACTCTCACGTGGGCGCAAGCGCCGCGCGGTCGTCGACGCGGCCGAACGGGTGGGGGTGCCGGTGATCCCGCACCGGTCGCTGAAGGCGGCTGCGTTGGAGCACGGCGCCGTCCTTCAGCCCGCGCTCCGCCCGAAGAAGACGCTCACCCGGGCGGCGAATGTGTGGGCCAGAAACGGACCGGCGTGACTCCGGCATCTGTGCCCGGCGGTGACAGGATTAACTACGCACTCTGAGCAATGGGTTGTAAAGTAACCTCGCGAAGGTCGATTCCAGCCCCGGAATCAGGAGAGAGGCCCCGGTGAGTGGACGCTACGTCGTAGCGATTGACCAAGGCACCGCTTCGTCGCGCTGCCTGGTGTTCGATGAGCACGCCCGGACCGTGGCGATCGCTCAGAAGGAGCATCGGCATCACTATCCGATGCCTGGGTGGGTCGAGCACGACCCCGCCGAGATCTGGCGCAATGTCGTCACGGTCGTCGCGGAAGCGCTCCAGGAGGCTCGGCTCTCCCCAGGCGACCTCAGCGCGCTCGGTATCGCCAATCAGCGCGAGACCACCGTCTTGTGGGATCGGACGACCGGAGCGCCAGTGTGCAACGCGATCAACTGGGAGGACACTCGCACCGACCGGTTGTGCCGAGGCCTCATCGACGAATACGGCCATGAGCCGTTCCGCGAGAGGACCGGGCTCCCGGTCTCGACGTATTTCTCCGGTCCCAAGGTGAGGTGGCTGCTCGACCACGTCGAGGGGCTCAGCGAGCGTGCCGAAGCCGGCGAGGTGCTGTTCGGCACGATGGACTCCTGGCTCATCTGGAATTTGTGCGGCATCCACGTCACGGACGTGACGAACGCCAGCCGGACGCTGATGATGAACATCGAGACGCTGAGCTGGGACGACGAGCTCCTCTCCATGGTCGGCGTGCCGCGGGCGATACTCCCCGAGATCAGATCGTCGTCAGAGATCTACGGAGAGGCGGGCACGGTGCTCCCGGGAGTGCCGGTCGCCTCGGTCCTCGGTGACCAGCATGCGGCCCTCATCGGACAGACGTGCTTTGCACCGGGGGACGCGAAGTGCACCTATGGCACCGGAAGCTTCCTGTTGCTCAACACGGGAGAACGTCCGATCGTTTCGCAATTCGGGCTGCTGACGACGCTCGGCTACCAGCTCGGCTCGAGCCCGCCGACGTACGCGCTCGAGGGCTCGATCGCGGTCACCGGCGCGCTCGTGCAGTGGTTCCGCGACAACATCGGGCTGATCGGGAGTGCGGCGGAGATCGAGACGCTCGCGCTGACGGTGGAGGACAACGGCGGGTGCTACTTCGTCCCCGCATTCTCTGGTCTGTTCGCACCCCACTGGCGCAGCGACGCGCGCGGCGTGATCACGGGTCTCACCGGCTATATCAACAAGGGCCATCTCGCCCGCGCGGTGCTGGAGGCGTCGGCGTGGCAGACGCGTGAAGTCGTCGAGGCCATGGAGGCCGACTACGGACGCGGGCTGGCCGAGCTGCGCGTCGACGGCGGCATGACCGCCAACAACACCCTCATGCGGTTCGTCGCCGACGTCCTCGACGTCCCCGTCATTCGGCCGCACGTTGCTGAAACCGTGTCGCTCGGCGCCGCCTACGCTGCCGGCCTCGCCGTCGGTGTTTGGCCCGACCTCGATGCCCTCACCGACAACTGGCACAAGGCGGCCGAATGGCGGCCTCAGATGGAGCCGCTGCAACGTGAGCGGGGCTACCGCAAATGGAAGAAGGCCGTCGCGCGAGCGGTGGACTGGATCGACGACGACGACGATTACGACCTGTCGGCGTTGCCGACGAGTCCGCCGCCGGTTCAGTCGGTGAGGTGACTCCGGGCGAGGGTCTCCTCTGTCCCCTCGAACTCGGTGTCGCCCTTAAAGAAGTGTTCGACGGTCCGCAGAACATCGCGGGAGTTCCCGTCGGCCGCGATTGGGTCGCCGAAGCAGACATCGACCGAATGACGCTGGGCGCCGCTCTTGCCACGCAGACGCGCCGGCCAGAACCGCCCCGGCGGCATCGCAGCGCGCGTTCCGGTGACACGGATCGGAATGATCTGCACGTGGTGCCGCGCGGCGAGGACGGCCGCGCCGCGGCGTAGCTTGCCCTGGCCGCCGTGGCGCGACCGAGTGCCTTCCGGGAACAGCAGCAGGTTCCATCCTCGGTCAAGCAACTCGTCGACGTGACCGGAGGACTCCTTGCCGAGGCCGCCGCCCTTGCGATCCATCGGAACCGTGTTGAAGACGAGCGAGACGGCGAACGCAATGATCCGGTTGCGGTAGAAGTAGTCGGCCGCGGCGGCGACCACCGTGCGCTTGCGAAAGCGACGCGGCAGGGCCGCGAGAATGACCGGCGTGTCGAGGTGGCTGACGTGGTTGGCGACGAGGATCACCGGCGCCTTCATCCGTGCGAGCTTGTCGCGCCCGCTCGTTCGCCGCCGCGTGTAGCGGTTGAGAAGCGGCCGGAGCACGAAGCCGAGAACCGCCTCGCGCGTGGCGACCGCCGGCTTGGACCGCGCCCACGGGGTGTCGAGGCTCCGAGCTGACGGAAGCAACTCCTGGGCGCGCCGCTTCAGCCGCTCCGGTTTCGTCTCATGGCGCACCATGGGCAGCCAGCGCGGCGCGCGCGCTCGCGCCCGCCGGGCGCCGCGTTTCGCTCGCGCCGGCAGCGAGTTGTCCCGTTTGACCGGAAGCACGCCCAAGGAACCCCGCTGTGTATCAAACGTTACGGAGACCGATTGACAATTGCCGCTCATCGACGTCCTACGTCCACGCGAGCTCGGAGCGCGCGTCCCAATATTCGGCGGTCGGCGTCCTCAACGACTGCAACTCCGCCTCGAGCTCCTCGTCCCAGACGACCTCACGCGCGCGGATGTTGCTCTGGAGCTGCTCAACCGTGGCCGCGCCGCTGAGCACGGTGTCGACCCATGGCCGCGCGAGGACGCCCGCGATCGCCAGCGCATCCTCAGCGATCCCGAGGCGGGCCGCCGCGCGCGCGAGTGGTGCGATCCCACCCCGGGGCGTGAGCCGCCCGTTCGCAAGCGCCTCCTTGACGATCACGCCGAGGCCCGCATCGTGGGCGCTGCGGAGTGCATCGCCCGCCGAGCGCTCGAGCAGATTCCAGGTCGCCTGAACCGTGTCGAAGCAGCCGAGATCCACGAGACGGGCGATCGTCGCGCTCTGCTCGGCTCCACTGACGCTCGCGCCGACGGCGACGCCGGAGCGGCGGAGCTCAGCAAGCTCTCCGAGCACCGCTTCGTCGTCGAGCACACCGCTTGAGAGCGTTGCCGAATGGATCTGATAGAGCGACAGATACGGTCCGAGCAGGCTGCGGGTCTCGTCCAGCTGCCGGCGCAGCGTCTCGGCCGTCAGCTCCTTCACCTCGGGCGGGTCGGCGTCGATCCGCCAGTTCGCCGTATACGTGTATCCCCACTTTGAACTCACCGTGAGCGCACCCGGTTCGATCGACCGCGTGCGCAGCCACGAGCTGAGGAACTCCTCGGCCCGGCCGTAGGACCGGGCGGCATCGATGTGCCGCACGCCCGCGTCGCGGGCCGCGTCCAGGACCTCGTGAGTCCGTTCTTCGAGCGCCGCGACGGACCGATCTTCGAAGTCGTGGCCGTGGCCGAGATTGAGATACCCGGGCCGACCAAGCGCGGCGAGTCCGAGCGCGACCGCGCTCGTCGGAATGCCGCTCGTTCCGAGCTCTCGCACCCACTCCATGCCGCTGTTATACCCGTCCGCCGGGGAGAAAAGCTACGCGCCGGGGACGTGGCCAAGGATGAGCTCGGCGCCGGAGTCGGCGTTTCGGGCGGGGTAGGCACGCAGCGCGGAGATCAATTCGGGATCCTCGCCCGTCAACGCCATCCAGGCCGCTCGCATCCCTTCACAGCCGGCCTGGCCCAGCACGAGCGGTCGGTGTTCCATCTGACCGGCGAGCACCGCTCCCGCCGGCGGGCGGATGACGCACACGGCCGGGACCCGCTCGGAATCGGACGCCTGCTCGGAGAGTTCGGCGGTGAGTGCGTCGTAGCGCGGTGAGCGGGTGCGCCGCAGTTCCACGAGCGCCGGGTTGATCCGTCGCAGGTAGCGATCGGTCAGGTTCGCGATGAGTGATGACAGGGGAGTGTGCGGCACGCCGTGAGGCCGCGTCTGGAGCACGAGCATGTGCGTCGCGCTGCGACGCGCGGCGCCGACTGGGATCGCTTCGGCAAGCGTCGCATCGAGCAGACGCATCCCGCGGAAGCTCACCGGAGGCCCAGCGAGCCACGGCAGCCGACCGGACGCACGCAACGCAAGCCGGATGTCGGCGTCGGTGCTCAGATCGGTGAGGTCGACGATCGTCGCCTTCTCGGCGTCGGTCGCCGTGCAGTGCAACGTGATGCCGGACGAGCGGAGGGCCTCGAAGCGCAACGGCCGGTCGTGCCTCCAGACGCGCTCGATCACGTAGTCCATGTCGAACGCGGGTCCCCCGCGCAGAGCACGGAGAGCGCTCACGAACTGGGGGTCGCCGAAGCCGTGTTGATAGAGCGTCGTCAGATACGCCGCCTGCCCCGCGAGCAGAAATGCCGCGTTGAAGGCCCCCGCCGAGGCGCCGTGGACCTCGTCGAACGCGTCGCGCAGGCCGAGCTGCTCGATCGCGGCGGTCATGCCCGCGGAGACGACGCCGCGCATGCCGCCACCTTCGATCACCAGGGCGACGCGGTCGCCATCGTTGCGCTCGCCCGGACGCGAGCGTTCGGCGCGGCGGCGCAGGAGCGTCTTCACGACCGGGTGCCCGCGCAGATCGTCGGTCATCCGAACGCTCGGCCGGAACGGGTCGGGCTGGAATCGGAGGGGCAACATCGACTGCGCTAATCGTAGTTCCGTCTTCCCGCCGGTGCCTGGCCAGACACTCGATAAGCTCCGCGGCGCCAATGACCCGTGTATTCATCTCTGGGGGCACGGGCGTGATCGGCACGGCGCTGCTCACCCGGCTGCTCGATCGAGGCGACGAGGTCGTCGCGCTCGCACGATCGGACGCATCCGCGCGTACGCTCGACGCTCGCGGGGTGAGCGTCGTGCGCGGCGAGGCGTTCGACGAGGCGGCGCTCGCCGCCGGGATGGAGGGCTGCGCGCTCGCGTTTCACGTCGCCGGGATCAACTCGTTGTGCGTCGAGGATCCGACGGAGATGCAGCGGTTGAACGTCGGTGGTGCCGCGGCCGCCGTTCGAGCCGCCGCGCGCGCGGGCGTCGGCCGACTGGTCCACACCTCGTCGGCGGCAACGGTCGGTGAACCGACCGGCACGGTCGGCACCGAGACGACGCCGCATCGCGGGTGGTACCTCTCGACGTACGAGCGCACGAAGACCGAGGGCGAGCGGGCGGCGCTGGCCGCGGCGCGCGAGGTCGGACAGGATCTCGTCTGCGTCAACCCGTCCTCGGTGCAGGGCCCGGGGCGAAGCGGCGGGACGGCGCGATTTCTGCTCGCGTTCCTCGACGGCCGCTTGAAGGTGTTCGTCCCGACGAACATCAGCCTCGTCGACATCGACGACTGCGTCACCGGGCATCTGCTCGCGGCCGAGCGTGGCGTGCCGGGCGAGCGCTATCTGCTCAACGGCATGGCCTTCCCGATCGCAGAGGCACTCGGGCTCGCGGCCGAGGTTGCCGGAGTGCAGCGGCACCCGCGACTCTTGCCGCCCCCGGTGGCCAAGGTGGGCGCCGCCGTCGCCGAGCGAGGATTCCGGATCGCCGGACGCCGGCCGCCGATCTGCCGCGAGATGGTGCGCACGCTTCTGCACGGTCACCGCTACGACGGATCCCGTGCCCACCGAGACCTTGGGTTGGAGTACACGGAGCCTCGGGAGACGCTGGAAAAGACCGTCGTGTGGGCCCGCGCGGAGGGTCTGCTCCGCAACTGATTGGTGATCGACGAGCGAGCCGGGCGCCAGGGGTCTGTCGGTCCGCCGAGTCCGCTCCGGTTGGCGGGTCCGCGACCACGATCTCCCGCGCGCCGCGCGCAGCGCCGACACGCGGGAGTGCGTGTACCTCAGACGACAGCAGATTCCCTCGCGCCCGCTCGGGCGCGATCGCGTGGGAATTCATGGTCGCCGACCAGCAGAAACTCTGACGCGGTACGACATGTGGAACCGAACGGGAGATCATGCCGCTCACAGCAGCCCGATCTCCCACACCTCCCATAACGCCACCAGCGCGGGAGATTGTGCCGGTTCTCACGCAACAGACCCGACACTAAATTGAACGTTCATTCAAAGGAGGGTGAGGAGGGGGTGCGGCGTCCCCGGGCACGTCAGGTCTTCTCCGCCACGACGGCGATCTTGCGAACCCGACCGTCTCGGAGCCAGTCGCTCCAGAGCCGATGGGCGGCGAGCAGCTCGTCGAGGGCCTGCCGGCCGATCTCCGCGGTGATGTTCGCGGCATCGGCGGTGAACGCGGCGAGCAAGGCATCCGCCATCTCACCGTGCGAGGCGCTCCAGTCGGCCTGCCAGCGCACGGTCAACCCGGCCGACTCCGCGTACGCGAGCAGCTCCTCCAGCGGGGTGAGCCACACCGTGTCGGCGTCGGGCATCCGCTCGCGCTCGGCGTCGGTGAGCGGCAGCCCCGCCTCGATCGTGAAGGCAAAGCGGCCGCCGGTCGGGAGCGCCCGCGCCACCTCCTGAACGAGGACATCCTTGTCGGGAAACGCCAGCATCGTCTCGAGCAGGAGCACGACTTCGGACGGCTTCCGAGGAACCGGCGGAACCCGACGGACCTCAAAGCGACACGGCAACTCGCGGGCGCGCTCACGGGCGATCGTGATCGCGCTCGCGCTGAGGTCCACGCCCAGATACGAGCAGCCCAACTCGCGAGTGATGAACCGGCCCGGCCCTCCGACGCCGCAGCAGAGGTCGAGCACCGAGACGTCGGGTCCGATACCCGCGCGGAGCGCCAGAACACGAATCTCTCCGGCGCGCATGAAACTCTCCTGCTCGATGAACTCACCGGGGGGATACGCCGCGACGCGGGCCCGCTCGAGGGCCTGCGTGAACGGAGCACGCTCGTCCTGCCTCACAACCGTGTCGGCGTTTGATGCACGCGGCATAGGATCCCAGCCCGCCGCCGGGAAGGCTTGAGGCGGCGCGGGCGTCATGGTTGGCATGCGAGTTGCTCACAACGCCCCTCTGACCGGCCTGATTGCCCAGGTGCTGTTGATCGCCGGACTGGCCGCCGCGGTCGGGCTCGGCGGCGCTGGTCTGAGCCCCGCGGGTTGGATCGTCGGGGTCGCGTGCGGCGTGATCACGAATGCGGCGCTCGCGGGTGGCCTCTCGCACTACCGCGCCAGTCGGCTGAGCCCCGCCGACTGGGTCACGCTGGCGCGGGCGACGCTCGCGGTCGGTGTCGCGGCGCTCGTCGCCGACTCGTTCGGTCACCCCGCGCCGGTCACTTTGCTTGTGTCGCTCTCGGCCGGCGCGCTCGCGCTCGACGCCGTTGACGGATGGGTCGCGCGGCGGACGCGCACGACGGGCATCCTCGGCGCGCGCTTCGACGGCGAGGTCGACGCGTTCCTGATCCTTGTGCTCAGCGTGTACGTTGCCCGCTCGGTCGGAGCCTGGGTGCTCACGATCGGGGCGGCGCGGTACCTGTTTCTGATCGGCGGCCTCTCGCAACCGTGGTTGCGTGCGCCGCTGCCGGCGCGCTACTGGCGCAAGGTCGTTGCCGCGACGCAGGGCGTCGTGCTCACGATCGCGGTGTCGGGCGTTCTGCCGCTGGCGATCAGCAGTGGCGCGCTCCTCGTCGCCCTCATCCTGCTCGCCGAGTCGTTCGGCCGGGATGTGTGGTGGTTGCGCAGCCACCGGCTGGCGCCGTCCCCCGCCCGCGGCACCGGCCCGACCCCCGCCATCCCCCCGGACGGTAACGCCGGACGTCGGCGAAAGGCCGTCGCCGTTACGTTCACGATCGCCGCCGGGCTACTTGTGTGGCTCGCCCTCGTGGCGCCCGACCAGCCGCGGTATCTCAACCCGAGCGGCTTCCTGCGAATTCCGCTCGAGGGCATCGTCCTCGTCGCCCTGGCGCTCGTTCTCCCCCTGAGGGCGCGACGCATCCTCGCTGCGGCGGCCGGGCCGCTCCTCGCTCTGCTGGTCATCCTCAAGATCCTCAACTACGGGTTCTTCATGACGTTCAGCCGGCCGTTCGACCCGATCGGGGACTCGAGCAACGTCGGCATCGGGATCGAGACGCTGCGCGCCGCGATCGGCCGGTCGGAGGCGAATCTGATCGTCGGCGCCGTGATCGTGCTCACCGTCACGCTCATTGTCGTGGCCACCGTTGCGGTGTTCCGCGTGACTGGCGTCGCGGCCGGAAACCGCCGGTGGTCCGCGCGGGTGGTGACCGGACTCGCTGCCGCCTGGCTTCTTTGCTGGCTGTTCGGTGCGCAGCTCATCTCCCACACGCCGATCGCGTCCACGCTGTCGGCCGGCCTCGTGGTCGACCAGGTGCGCGCGGTGCAGGCCGACATCCACGATCAAGCGGTGTTCGCGAACGAGATCAAGCACGACGCGTTTCGAGACACGCCTGCGAACCAACTGCTGACAGGCCTGCGCGGCAAGGACGTACTCCTCGTGTTCGTCGAGTCCTACGGCAAGGTCACGGTCCAGGGATCGTCCTTCTCGCCAGCAGTTGACGCGCTCCTGCGTCGGGGGACGAACACTCTGCGGGCCGCCGGGTTCTCCGCTCGGAGCTCGTTCCTCACGTCCTCGACGTTCGGCGGCGTCAGCTGGTTGGCGCACTCCACCCTGCAGGCGGGCGTCTGGGCGAACACTCAGCAGCGCTACGACCAACTCGTCGCGACCAACCGGTTCAACTTGAGCAGCGCGTTCCAGCGTGCCGGATGGCGGACGATCGTCGATTCGCCTGCCGACGACCGCGCCTGGCCTGCCGGATCGTCGTTCTACCACTACGACAAGATCTACGACCGGCGCAACGTCGGGTACCGCGGCCCCATGTTCACGTATGCGCCGATGCCCGACCAGTACATGTACTCGTCCCTGCAGCGCCGCGAACTCGGCAAGCCTCACCGCCGGCCGCTGTTCGCAGAGGTCGACACGGTCTCGAGCCACATGCCGTGGAACCGCATCCCTGAGCAGATCCCGTGGAGCAAGGTCGGCGACGGCTCGGTGTTCAACCACACTCCGATGGAGCACGATACAGGGGCGTTCTGGAGCAACCCCACGCGCGTCAAGGCCGCGTATGGCCGGTCGATCGAGTATTCGCTGAACAGCCTGATCTCGTTCGTCCAGCACTTCGGCAAGCGGAACCTCGTGCTCGTCGTGGTCGGTGACGAGCAGCCGTTGCCGATCGTGAGCGGGCAGACCGCGAGTCACGATGTGCCGATCTCGATCATCGCCCACGACCCGAAGGTCCTGGGGCAGATCGGAAGCTGGGGCTGGGGCGCGGGCCTGCAGCCGAGCCCGACCGCGCCGGCGTGGCCGATGAGCGCCTTCCGCAACCGCTTCCTCGCCGCCTTCGACTCTCCCGCGGCGACGCGGTAACCACCGTGGCTGCGCGACCCGCACGCGCCGTCCGTCCGCAACAGCGGCTGGCCGGCCTCGACGGAATCCGGGGCCTGGCCGCGGTGTTCGTCGTCATCAACCACGTGTTCCTGCGCGCGTTCCCCGGCTACCCGGTGGACCATGCACCGGTCTGGGCCGCGTGGTTCATCTACGGGCGCTTCGCGGTGGTCGTGTTCATCGTCGTCTCCGGCTTCTCGCTCGCGCTGTCGCCGGCCCGCCATGGCTGGCGGCTTGACGGAGTGCTGGACTTCGCCCGCCGGCGCGCGCGGCGGATCCTGCCGGCCTACTGGGCCGCGCTTGCCTTCAGCCTGGTCGTGGCGTGGCTCGTCATCCCGCAGCCCGGGCAGGGGGTTCCCGGTCTGAGGTCGGTCCTCGTCAACGGCGTGCTGGTGCAGAACCTCGTCGGTGCGCCCAGCCCCAACCGAGCGTTCTGGTCGATGGCGGTCGAGGCGCAGCTGTACATCGCGTTCCCACTGTTGCTGGTGATGGTGCGCCGCCGGGGGGCGATCGCGATGGTGGCGATGGTGACGGTCGTCGTCGCGACGATCGGCATCGTCGGCCCGCACGTGGCACGCCTGGACACGTTCGTCGTTCAGTCCCCGCCCGACCTGGCGGCCCTGTTTGCGCTCGGCATCGCCACCGCCGGCATCGTGCGCGCCGGCAGCGCTCGCCGGTCCTGGCCGTGGGGCTGGCTGGCCCTCGGCGCCGCCGCCCCGGTCCTCGCCGCGGTCTGGTCGCAGGGCTCGGTGTGGACGCTCGGCCACCTCTTCTGGGTCGACCTCGCACTCGGTCCGGCGATCGCCTGCCTGCTCGCCGGACTCGCCACCGGCCACGCCGCGCGGCTGCAGCGATGGCTCGACGCCCGGCCCCTTCGAGCCCTCGGCGACTCCTCCTACAGCCTGTACCTCACCCACGCTCCGATCGTCGCCATCGTCTCCGAGAGGATCGTGGCCGGTCGCGTCCATCCGGGGGTGCCGGCGTTTGTCGTCTCACTCGCCCTTGTGCTCCCGCTGACGATTCTGTTTGCGCGCGGGTTTGCGTCGGTGTTCGAGCGGCGGTTCCGGACGACGTCCCGGACCGCCGCGTCGAAGCGGCCACGGGTCGCGGGGGTGCTCGGATGAGCCGGACTGCGTGGAGATGGGCTCGCCTCATCGGCTCAGTCCTGACGCTCGCGATCCTCGTATGGCGCCTCGGCACCGGCCCCTTCCTCGATGGCGTGCGCTCGGTCGACGCCCGGGCGCTGGCGGCCGCCGCGGGCATCGCGCTGCTCACGACGGTGTGCTGTGCGTGGCGGTGGACGATCGTGGCCCGCGGGTTCGGCATTTCGCTGTCCCTGCCGGGAGCGGTGGCGGCGTACTACCGCTCGCAGTTCCTCAACGTCACCCTGCCGGGTGGAGTCGTCGGCGACGTCCACCGGGGGGTCACCCACGGTCGCGACGTGCGCGACGTCGGCGGCGCGCTGCGGGCGGTCGTCTGGGAGCGCTTCGCCGGGCAGGCCGTCCAGGTCGTGATCACGCTCATCGTGCTGCTCGCCCTGCCCTCACCCGTGCGGGCGTCGATGCCGTTGGTCGCGCTCGCGGTTGTCCTCGTGGCGATCGCCGCCGTGCTCGTCGCCACGGCGCGTGACACCCGGGTCCCGCGGCTCACCGCGCACGCGTGGCTTGGGATCGCCCTCGCATCGACGCTCGTCGTCGCCGGCCACGCGCTCAGCTTCCTGATCGCGGCCCGGACAGCCGGCAACACGGTCACACCGACCCAGTTGCTCCCGATAGCCTTGCTCGTGATGATGGCCATGGTGCTGCCGAGCGCTGCTGGCTGGGGCCCGCGCGAGGGCGTGACCGCGTGGGCGTTCGGCGCCGCCGGCCTCGGCGCCCAGCAAGGGGTCGAGACGGCGGTGGTGTACGGGGTCATGGTGTTCGTCGCCAGCCTTCCCGGCGTCGCCGTGCTCGTCGTCGGATGGTTCCGCCGGACACGGCTTCCGCAGCGCACCGAATCGCCGCTGCGCGAGCGACCCGTCCATGCCTGACCGTCCGTACATCCTGTTGAGCTGCGGCATGTCGATCGACGGCTACCTCGGCAGCGCATCGCCGCGGCGCCTTGAGCTCTCCAACGAGGCGGACTTTGACCGGGTCGACTCGGTCCGCGCCTCCTGCGACGCGATTCTGGTGGGCGCCGCCACCGTCCGGGTCGACAACCCGCGGCTGCTCGTGCGTTCACAACACCGCCGCGAGGAGCGGACCGCGCGAGGGCTTCCGCCCTCGCCGATCAAGGTCACCGTCACCGAGCGGGTCGGGTTGGACCCGCGCGCCGACTTCTTCACCACCGGCGAGATCGAGAAGCTCGTGTACTGCGCGACCCCGGGGGTCCCCGATGCCCGCTTGCGCCTCGGCACTTTGGCGACCGTGGTCGACGGGGGCGAGCGGGTCAAGATGGGCCGGCTCACCGAAGATCTCGGCGAGCGCGGCGTGCACCGGCTCATGGTCGAGGGGGGCGGCAACGTGCACACCCAGTTCTTGACCAACAACCTCGTCGACGAGCTCCAACTCGTCGTCGCTCCGTTCTTTGTCGGCGACTCCCGGGCCACCCGGTTCGTGAGCGACGGTCGCTTCCCGTGGAATGCGGGGCGACGAGCGACGCTCGCCGACGTTCGCCAGATCGGCGACGTGGTGCTGCTGCGCTACGCGCTCTCGGACCGCTTCGGCACCACTTAGTGTCCCGCGTCACCGGGTGTCGGTGGGGAGGACGAGCAGGTCGGCGTGGTCCACCATCACCGCGAACTGCCCGGCGGCGGCCTGTGCCAGACGCCGGTCCTCATAGCCGCTGATCTCGTCTGCCAGTCCGGGCTCCTGTTCGCGCGCCGCCCGCACCCACCCGACGAACCACTCGACGGCCAGATCGGCGTCGGACGCGCCGAGCCGCCACGGGCTTGAGCGGAAGAGGACTTCGCTCCCGCGCCGGCTGAATTGGTCGACGGCCCGCGCGACAGCGTCGGGACCGAGCAACCGGCCACGCGGTGTCGGGCGGCGTTGGTGGGCGTCGAACGCGGCGGCCACGCGGCGGTCCAGCGGCTCCGCCGGGTGCAACTCGACATGTCCCACGACCGACAGCGTGATGAGCACCGGGCACCCGGGCGCGACACAGCCAGTGACGAGGTCGGTGAGCTCGTCCTCGGTCAGCATGTCGAGCAGCGCCGAGGCGGTGATGAGCGTGGCAGCGGCAAGGTCACCCGGGGGGACCTTGGTGATGTCCGAGTGCCGTATCTCAACTGTGACCCCTTCCCCGTCGGCCGCCGGGCCGGGGAGCTCGGTGACGGCGAGCTCCAGCAGATCACGGTCCCGGTCATGGACGATCCAGTGCTGCGGGCCGGGCAGGAGCGGCGCGAGCCAGCGACCCATGGCGCCGGTGCCGCCACCGAGGTCGTGCATCTCCAGCGGCTCGTTCGCCGGGACCACTCGTCGTAGCCGTTCGACCAGCTCACGCGCGCGGGCCGCTGCGTCAGCGGGCTCCCGGAGGGCGAGCCATTCCCGGCTGACCCGGACGGGGGGAGCGGTCATGGTCCGGCGCCGCTTCCGGCTCGGGCTGCGGCGCCCGCGAGAACTTCGGCGATGACGGACGCCGTGGTCGACCATCCGGACAGCGAGGCACGCCGCTCGCGGGCGGCCCGGCGCAGTTGCGCTCTCAGGTGCGCGTCGGTGAGCCAGGACCGGATTGCGTCGGCAAGCGCGGCGGCATCGTCCGGTTGGACCAATACCCCCGGCCGGCCGCCGTCAGCACCGTGACCGAGGGCCTCAGCGAGGCCCCCGACGTCGGCAGCGATGACCGGGAGACCGCGGGCGAGCGCCTCGGTGACGACCATGCCGTACGTCTCGGCGCGCGAGGCGAGCACGAGCACGTCCGCACCGGTGTAGCTGTGGTCGAGCTCGGCCCCGGTCATCGGTCCGCGGAACGACACGCGCTCGCCCAGCCCCGCCACCTCCGCGTGGCGACGTAGGCGCCTGACGAACGCCGGCTCGCGTTCCAAACTGCCGACGCACGCACATCGCCACGACAGCTCGGAGATCGCGGCCAGCGCATCGAGCAGCACGTCGTGACCCTTGTCGAAGATCACCGCCGCGACGCACAGAAGGGCGTCGCCGTTCTCGGTGCCGTGCGCGAGGGCAGCGGTGTCGACCCCGGGCGCCGCGACGTGGATCCGATCACCGGGCAGCCGATACAGCTCGAGCAGCCGCGCCCGGGCCCACGCGCTCGTGGTGATGATCGCCGCCGCGGTGGCGAGGACCGCGCCTTCTCGCGGTCGGGCAGTGTCGTCGGCCGGGCGGTCGCCGAGCGGCATGTGGACGAGCACCACGAGGTGAAGCCGGCGCGCGTGGGGCACCAGCACATCCGCTGCGGTCGAAGCGATCAGCCCATCGATCAAAACGACGTGGTCATCCGGGATCTGATCAATGACGTCGCCGAGGGCGGCCACCGACACCGCGTCCGCTCGTGGCCAGGCGCCCGCCACCGCGTGCTCACGCATCGAGACCCCGAGCGCCGCGAGTGCACCGCAGATACGGCGGTCATAGACGTTGCCGCCGCTCGGGCGAGCCGGATTGTCGATGCCGTCGGGGACGACGACATGGACCGTGCTCACAACGGCCGCTCGTAACTTGCCCAGGCGACGTGTGATTCATGCAGCGTGATGATCAGGCCGTCCAGGTCGCGAGCGCCGTCACCGAGGTCGCCGGCGTGCACCCGGTCGGCGAGCCGATCTGCAATTACCTGGGCGAGCAGTTCGGTCGACGTGTTCACCCCCGCGAAGGCCGGTTCGTCATCCAGGTTGCGGTAGGTGAGCTCGGCGAGGACGGCGTGGAGCGTGTCGGACGCCCGCCCGATGTCGACGACGAGGTTGTCGGCGTCAAGCGCCGCCCGGCGGAACGTGGCGTCGACGACGTAGGTGGCGCCGTGCAGGCGCTGCGCGGGCCCGAACACCTCGCCCTCGAAGCTGTGGGCGATCATCATGTGATCGCGCACGGTCACGCTGAACACGGCTCTACTCCTCCTCGTAGGCGATCGTGTGACAGAGCGCCGGGAGGCTCCCATCGGCCAGCCGGGCCATCACGTCGGGCAGTTCATCGAAGCGGGACCGTCCGGTGAGGAGGGCGTCGAACGCGGGATCGCGCAGAAGCGAGAGTGCGAGCGCGAGCCGGTCGGCTGTGGTGCGGCGTCCGCGACGGGCGGGGGAGACGGTGCCGACCTGACTCGCGCGGATGCCAAGGCGACCGGCATGAAAGGCACCGCCCAGCGACAGCCGAACCTCACTGTCGCCGTACCAGCTGAGATCGATGACGGTGCCCTCGGGCGCGAGCAGATCGAGCGACTGCTGAAGCCCGGCCGACGTGGCGCTCGCGTGCAGGACGAG
The DNA here is from genome assembly GCA_963850335.1 of uncultured Solirubrobacterales bacterium. Classification (GTDB taxonomy): domain Bacteria; phylum Actinomycetota; class Thermoleophilia; order Solirubrobacterales; family Solirubrobacteraceae; genus Palsa-465. The sequence continues at coordinate 103,146 of CAWKKY010000020.1, forward strand.
GTCGCGATCGCCGTCCGCGTCGGCGGGGAGGGCGAACTCGACACCGAGCGCGGCCGCGACCGCGGCTCGGCCCCGGTCCACGTCGACGAGCGTCACGTGGGCGGCCGGGAACCGACTCAGCAGGCGGGCGACGCAGCAGCCGACCATGCCGGCGCCGACGACGGTGATCCGGTCGCCGAGCAGCGGTGCCGCGTCCCAGAGGGCGTTGACCGCGGTCTCGACCGTCCCCGCGAGCACGGCCCGTGCCGGCGGTACATCCTCCGGCACCACCATCACCGCGTCGGCCGGGACCACATACGCGGTCTGATGCGGGTAGAGACAGAAGACGGTGCGGCCGCGCAACGCATCCGGTCCGCGCTCGACCGAGCCGACACTGAGGTAGCCGTACTTGACCGGGGCGGGGAAATTGCCCTCCTGAAAGGGGGCCCGCATCACACCGTGCTGCGACGCCGGGACGCCACCACGGAACACCAGTGTCTCGGTGCCGCGGCTGACTCCGGAACAGAGGGCCCGTACCAGCACGTCCTCCCGCCCCGGCGTGGGCAGCACGACCGGCCGGATCTCTCCGACACCGGGCGCGCGGAGCCAGAACGCACGCGCGTCGCCCTCGGCGATCAACCTGGCAACCGTCCCGGCGCACCCGACATGGCGTACATGCTATTTGCGGCTGGGTGACGGCCCGTTCTGCTCGTCAGGGCAGCGACGTGCACGCCTGTCCATCGTGGTTGCCGTCCAGGCCGGCGACGTCGTTCGTGGCCGAGCCGCCGTGCGCTTGGAACCACTGCTGCGCGGCGGCGTGGGTGGGAAAGTCAGAGCAATTGATTTCTGAAATCGGCTTGTTGGGACCCGCGGATGAGCCGGGCGAGGCCTGCCCCGCGGGTGCCGCTGGCGAGGGCGGCCGTGAGGGCCCTGAGGACGACGATGCCGAGCCGCCGCTTGCATGCTGGCGCGCCCACGCCACCCATCCGGTGGCGATGATGTGCTGCGCGCGGGACAACCGCATCTCACCGTCACACACGAGCGTGTGCAACTCGCGCTCGACCGAGTCCTTGGGGTTCGGCGAGGCGCCGGGCTCCGGCCATAGGTTCCGGGCGTCGTTGAGTGCGCCTCCGAGTTCGAGCGACACAAGATGGTCGTATTCGTAGTCGTGGGGTGAGTCGACGTCGCCGTACGCGCGCATGTTCGCCAGCTTCTCCGGCTCGGTGATCCGCTCCGGCGGCCGCACCCGCTTCGTCCACCCGCTCACGCAGATCGTGCGCCCGATCGTCGCCTGGGTCACCGCGGGGTTGGTCGCGCCGGGGGTGCAGCGCGGGTCGGGTGACGAGTACCGACCATGCCCCCGGGCGTGGCAGGAGCCGGCCGCGGGCTGGGGCTGGATGACCGTCGGGCTCGCGTGTGAGACGGCCAGGCCGGCGCCGGCGCCGGAGCGGGCGGGCGTCGCCACGACGGTGGCCCGTCGATGGCGCGGATGCCCGGCGCGGTGTCGTCCCCGGTGATGGGGGGCGGACGCGGACGACCGAGTCGTCGTCGACGACGACGATGATGCGGAGCTCTCCTGCGCACAGCCCGCGAGCGGACCGGCGGCGGCGAGAGCGAGGATCAACGCTCCTGCGCGCACACCTTCACGTTAGGAGGTCACGCGGATGCTCCGGTGAGCGGATCGCGTAGCCTGCGTCAGCGATGCGGGCGTGACGCCGGACAGTCTGCACGACTTCTTTCTCGCCAGCGCCGGGGTCGCCGGTGCGCTGATCGGGTTGTTGTTCGTCGCGATCTCGGTCGCGCAGGAGCGCCTTGAGGAGGCGGGGGAGACGCAGATTCACCGCGTCCGGGCATCGGCGGCCCTGACCTCGTTCACGAACGCGCTGGCGGTCTCGCTGTTCGCACTCGTGCCTGGGCATAACCTCGGGCCGGCCTCATTCGCCGTGGCCATTGTCGGGCTGATGTTTGTCGTCGCCTCGCTGCTGTCGCTCATCCGGGTCCGCGGACTGCGCCGGAGTGATGCGCGCGACACGCTGTTTGTGCTCGGCCTCGGCACGGTGTTCGTGCTCCAGCTGATCGCAGCGGTCAACCTCCATTCCCACCCCCACGATGCCGGCCCCGCCAAGACGATCGCGATCCTGGTGATCGTCTGCTTCCTCGTCGGAATCGCGCGCGCCTGGGAGCTCATCGGAGGTCCGGACATCGGACTGCGGCGCGAGGTCGTGGCGCTCGCGCGCAGTGATGAGAGCGAGAAGAGCCCGCCGCCAGGCTGAACGCCGCGGGTGTCGGCAACCTCGGCGTTTGAAGTCGGAAGGACCGAGCTCAAACTTCATCGTTTCGGTTCTCAGATGCGGCCTATGATCCCGTTATGTTCAAGTGGTTGAAGCGGACGTCGGATCGGGCTCCTTGGAGTCGCGTCGCAGACGGCAAGATGCAGGTGCGATCGTTCGGCAGATTGCCTGAGGACGTCGCGGCTGGGGGTCCGGAGCATGAGCCCACGCCGGAGTACATAGCCGAGGCCACCACGCCATCGGAGGAAGCCTGGGCACGGGAGCAGGCGCTCTACCGCGCCAAAGAGGAGGCGGAACGCGGTGATCAGTGACCCACCGCGGCACCGGATCCGCTTCTTAGACTGACGGTGTGACCGTCGCCCTGACGCTCCTCGACGACGTGCGCTGGCGGGGGAAGGTCGTCGCTGGTGAGCGTCCGCAGGCGCTCCTGGCCGCGCTCGCCGCGAGCGGAGGCCGAGGTGCGCGCGGAGGAACTGATCGAGCAGATCTGGGGCTCGGCGGAACCGGCCAACGGGGCCAAGAGCCTCCAGGTGCTCGTGTCGCGGACGCGCAGCGCCTGCGGTCCGGATGCGGTCGTCCGGGACGGGGTGGGTTACCGGCTTGGGATCACGCCGGCCGAGGTCGACTGCGTGCGGCTGGCAGGCCTGATGCGATCGGCCCGGGCAGCGCTCGAGGACGATGCGCCGCGGTCGGCCGAGCTCGCGACAGAAGCTCTCGCCCTCACCGACGGTCTCGCGGCGTCAGCGACGAGGACGCCGGTCCGCTGCGCGACCTCCGTGATGCTGCCGCCGCCGAGGTCTCCGCGGCGCGGGTCATCCTCGCCCAGGCGTTGAGTCGAAGCGGCGGCCACGCCGAGGCGCTGCCCGCGCTCGAGGCGGCGCACGCCGCCCGCGGAGACGACGAATCGGTCCTCGCGGACCTGCTGCGCAGCGAGGCCGTGGTGCGCGGGCCGGCACGGCGCTCGAGCGCTACGAGCGTTACCGCCGCGATCTGCGCGATCGGGTCGGGTCCAACCCAGGTGAGCTGCTGCAAGGCGTGCACCGGGGCCTGCTCGTCCTCGACGAGCCGGTGCGCAGCGGCATCCGCTACGACGCGAGCACGCTCGTCGGGCGTGACAGCGACCTGAAACGGCTGATCGCCCTGATGCACGCAACCCGGGTCGTCTCGATCGTGGGTCCCGGCGGGCTCGGCAAGACGCGGCTCGCCCATGTCGTCGCCCGCGACACGACGTTTCCGGCGGTCCACGTCGTCGAGCTTGTCGGTGTGAGCGCTCCGGAGGACGTCGTCGCCGAGGTCGGATCGGCGCTCGGCGTCCGCGACTCGATCACAGCCGGCGGGCACTGACTCCGGAGCAGCGGGCTAACCTGCGGGCGCGCATCGCCCAACGTCTCGGGCAGTCGCCGAGCCTGCTCGTGCTCGACAACTGCGAGCACCTCGTCGAGGCGGTGGCCGAGCTCGTCGCGTTCCTCGTCTCGACGACGGCTGACCTCCGCATCCTCACCACGAGCCGCTCGCCGTTGGCGATCGCCTCCGAACATGTCTACCTGCTCGGCGAGCTCGGGGCGCCCGAGGCGGCTCAACTGTTCCGCGAGCGCGCGCTTGCCGCACGAGCCGACGTCCGCCTCGACGCGGCCGTCGTGAGGCGCATCGTCGAGCGGCTGGACGGGCTGCCGCTGGCGATTGAGCTGGCGGCCGCAAAGGTCCGCGCGATGGCGCTCGAGGAGATCGACCGACGGCTTGAGGACCGGTTTACGCTGCTGCGCGGTGGCGACCGCAGCGCTCCGGACCGCCATCAGACGCTTCTCGCGGTGATCGACTGGTCGTGGAACCTGCTTGATGCCGTCCAGCGACGTGCGCTGCGGCAGCTATGCCTGTTCAACGACGGGTTCACGCTCGACTCGGCCGACGCCGTGCTGGGGACGTCGGCGATCGACTCGGTCCAGGGCCTCGTCGACCAATCGCTGCTCAGCGTGCGTGAGACCACCGCCGGCGTCCGCTACCGGATGCTCGAGACAGTTCGCGAGTTCGGTCGGATCCAACTCGTGGCGGCCGGGGACGACGCTGAGGCCCGGGCGGCCCAGCGCCGGTGGGCGGTCAGCTACGCCTCGCGGTACGGCGCGGCGCTCGCGAGTTCCGGCCAGGTGGCGGCGATCGATGCCCTGGGCGCCGAGGAGGTCAACCTCGCCGATGAGCTGCGCGCGACGATCGCCGACGGCGAACGAGGAGCAATGGTCGAACTGCTCGCATCGCTCGGCGCATTCTGGGCGATCCGCGGCGAGCACGCCCGGCTTGTCTCGCTCGTCGGCGCGGTGGCCGACACGGTGCGGGGCTGGGAGCCACCCAGAGAGCTTGAGAACGTGACGCGGGCGGCGATGGCGATCGTCCTCAGCAACGCGTCGATTGCCGGTGAGGAGCGAATCGGCCCGCTGCGAGCACTGCTGCTCCGGCTCGGGCCCGGCGACGATGACAACGCCCACTTCGCGGGTCTCGTCCGCGTGATGCTGTCCTACGACCCGGCGGACGCGGAGGCGTTTCGCACGGAGCTTGAGCGTCTTGCCAACGCCGCTGAGCGCGAGACCGCCCTGACCGCGCGGAACTGGCTGAGTCACGTTCTCGAGAACGGGGGCGATCCCGCGGGCGCGATCCGTGCCTCGGAGCGGGCGCTCACGCTCGTCAGCGAGCGCGACGGAGTGTGGTCCTCGGCGATCCTCCACACCCAGCTCGCGCAGCTGACCATGCATCTCGGCGACCCGATCGCGGCGAGCGATCACGCCCACGCGGCCCTGCCGGTGATGGAGCGGCTCGGCGCCACGGACGACGAGATCCAGCTGCGCTCGCTCATCGTGCTGTGCCGGATCGCCGAGGGGCGTCTCTCCGACGCCGAAGCTGAGCTCGACCGAATGGCTGGGATCGAGCGGCTGCAGGACAGCCGATCGGTCCTTGGCGGCCTCGCCGTGCACCAGATTGGCCGTGCCGAACTCGCACTCGCCCGCGGGGAGCACAGCGCCGGGTTGCGCATCTACCGAGACGGCGCCGCGCGCCTGCGTGAGCTCGAGTTGCCCGGCATTCCCCGGACCGGCCTGGAACCTTGGGCGCTGTTTGGAGAATCGACGGCGCTCGCCGCGCACGCCTACTACGCCGAGACGGATGATGAGAACCACGGGGCCGCGCTGTTCGGATCATGTCGCGAGTGCGCGATCCGGGCGCTCAAATCGACTGACGCCAACGTCGACTACCACGCGCACCTCGACTACCCGGTCGCCGGACTTCTCCTGTTCGCGGTCGGCACGTGGGCGCTACTCCGCGACGCGGCGCCGGCCGACGACGCACTGCGGCTGCTTGCGCTCGCGGATCGGTTCGCCTACAACCGCGCGATCCCGACGATGAGCTGGGAGCGCATCTCGGCGCGCGCGGGGGCCGCGCTGCCGGGCCGGATGGCGGAGTTGCGTGCCGAATACGGCGACCGCCGGCCGGCCGACCTCCTGGGGGAAGCCGGCCAAGTGGTCGAGCAGCTGCCCGGCTGAAAGCGGCCGGTGCTAGAGGTGGCGCTTGTAGCGGCGCACCGCGAGCGGCGCGAATACGGCGATCACGACGCCACCGGCGAGCAGCGTCAAGCCGACCTCGCCGGTGATCGCGCCGTGGTTGGCGAGATCGCGAGTGGCCGAGACGAGATGGGACACCGGGTTGATCCTCACGAACGTCGCCAAGCCGCTCGGCAGCGTCCGCACCGGCACGAACGCGTTGGAGAGGAACGTCAGCGGGAACAGGATCATCATCGACATGCCCTGCACGCTCTGCGCGCTGCGGGCGACCGTCCCGATCCAGGTGAAGATCCACGCGATCGCCCACCCCGTGAACACCGCAAGCACGATCGCGCCAAGGACGCCGAAGACGCCGCCGGCCGGGCGATATCCAATCACCATGCCCATCGCGAACGTCAGCGTGGCCGCGATCAGGTAGCGCACAAGGTCGGCCACCATCGGCCCCGCGAGCGGCGCGATCCGCGCGATCGGCAGGGACTTGAAGCGGTCGAAGACGCCCTTCTCCATGTCCTCGCGTAGCTGCACGCCGGTCGACATGCAGGTGGTGAGAACCGTCTGCGCGACGATGCCGGGGATCATCAGCGGCAGATACCGCTGGACATTTCCAGAGATCGCGCCGCCGAAGATGTAGGCGAACATCGCCGTGAACAGCAGCGGCTGAAGCGTGACGTCGAAGAATTGCTCGGGGTTGCGCCGCATCTTCTTCAGCGAGCGCCAGGCCATCGACAGCGTTTGGCTCAGCGTCTCGCCGAGACTCGTGCGGGAGCGGGCGGCCGCGACGGCGGCGGCAGGGTCGACCGTCGGCTGATGCAGCCCCGCGGTCACCGGTACGGGCTCGAGAGTGATCGTGCTCATCAGTGGACCTCCAGGAGGGAGTCGTCGGTGCTCGTCTGTGCGCCGACGTCAGCGGCGTACTCGGAGTCGGTGGTGTCGTGTCCGGTGATCGCGAGGAACACCTCGTCGAGCGTCGGCGTGATCACGCTCACTGAGGCGATCCCGATATCGGCCTGGCGGAGCGCGATCAAGACGTCGGCGGCCTGGTCGGCCGTGTCGAGTGGGACGCTCATGCGACCGGACTCGGGCGACATCATCGGCGCCTCGCCGACGACGCGACCGACCAGCGGGAGCGCCAGCGCCTCATCGGCGTCCGCCGCGAGCTGGAGCTGCAGGGTGGAATTGCCGACCGAGCTCTTGAGCTCGTCCGGGGTGCCCTCGGCCACCTTGTGGCCGCGGTCGATCACCGCGATCCGGTCGGCGAGTTGATCGGCCTCGTCGAGGTACTGGGTGGTGAGCAACACCGTGCAACCGTCAGCGACGAGGTCTCGGATCGTGTCCCACATTTGGCCGCGGGTCCGCGGGTCCAGACCGGTCGTCGGCTCATCGAGGAAGATCAGCGGTGGCCGCGTGATCAGGCTTGCCGCCAGATCGAGGCGGCGGCGCATCCCGCCCGAGAACTGCGCGATCGGCTTCTCGGCGGCCTCCTCGAGGCCGAACTGCTCGAGCAGCCGCCGGGCGGTGGCGTTCGCCACCGAGGACCGCAGGCCCTGGAGCCGTCCGAACAGCCACAGGTTCTCGCGGGCGGTGAGGTTCTCGTCGACCGACGCATACTGTCCGGTGACGCCGACGAGCTGACGAATGCGGTGGGGCTCACGGGCGACGTCAACGCCGAAGATCCGGCCGTCCCGGCGTCGATCGGCAGCATCGTCGCGAGCATCCGCAGCATCGTCGTCTTGCCGGCGCCGTTCGGTCCGAGGACGCCGAAGATCTCTCCCTGGCCGACGCCCAGATCGATCCCGTCGACGGCGCGGAAGGTGCCGAAGGCCTTGACCAGGCCGACGGCCTCGACAGCCGGTGTCGTTGTCATGTCGTAGCTCCCTGTGCTGGCGGAATCATTGCCCGTAGGACGCTACGTCCCGCCGGTTTCACGGCAGCTACATCACGGTTTCACGACGAGCGGTGCGGTTTCGCGGCGGCCGCTCACGCGGCGATCACCGTGGGCGTGGTCTCGGTCGTGGCACCGTAGGCGACACGGTTGCGGCCACGGCGCTTGGCCTCGTACAGCGCCACGTCAGCGGATTGGAACATCGTGTCGAAGTCGACGCCCGGTCCGGTTGAGCTACAGACCCCGAACGATGCGGTCACCTGGAGGCCGCCCGGGTGGGAGTCCGCGATCGCGCCGCGGGCGGACTCGGCGACCTGACACGCCGCGGCGAGATCGGCGCCGGGGAGGACGAGCAGCAACTCCTCGCCGCCGATCCGGTACAGGAGCTCGAATGTCCGCAGCTCTTTGCGGAGCACGTACGCGACGTCCTTGAGCACCGCGTCCCCGCGCGCGTGGCCGTGGGCGTCGTTGAGGTCCTTGAACCGGTCGAGGTCGAACAGGACGAGCGCGACCGGGCGCTGTGTCAGCCTCGCCTGCTCGGCGACCTCGCGAAAGCGTCGATGGAGCCCCTGGCGATTGAGCAGTCCGGTGAGCGGATCGAGGACGGCATCCTCGCGCCACCGGATCTCGGCCCCGAGCAGCGGCTGCTGAACGACGACGAGGGCGGCGAGCAGCACACCCGTCCCGATCAGCGGCGCCGGATCGTGGATCGCGCCGGATGGCGAGCCGATCGCCACCGCGGTGATCAGCCCGAGGAACGCGAGCGCGGCGCCAACGAGGAAGACACGCAGGCGGAAGCGCGCGGCCGCGGTCACGACCGGGATCGCCACCCAGGGAAGGATCGGGCTGCGCACCCCACCGGTGAGCGCCACTCCGGCGAGGATCAACGTCGTGTGAAGGATGAGCGAGCTGGCGATCAGCCGCTCGGGGCGGCCCGAGCGCGCGAGCAGCCGGTCGAGGATCAAGAGCGGCCCGGGGGCGACCGCGAACAGGGCGAGGGGCACGAGCCCGATCCAGGGCGACAGCGCGGCGACGCCCACACCGCATATGAGGCCGACGAGGATCCGCGCCCGGCGCACGGATTGGTTCATCTCGACCAAGCGGAGGCGGTCGGCACGGGTTGGACAGAGCCATCCTCCGGTCCACTGATCTTCACCCTCGTCACCTGTCCGGCGTCTCACACCGCTGCTCCTGTAAGAGAATCTTTGGTGCGGTAATCGGCAGCCGGGCCGAGGCTTTGACCGAATCCGCACAAGGCTGGACGGTCTGGCTCGCGGCCGCGGCCGCGCCGCACCGGAATATCGCGCCAAATCGCCGCCGCCATCCGCATCCGGGCGCGTTCCTCCCTCTCACGGGGCGCTTCGCGCCCGGATCCATATCGCCGACCGGGTTTGGCGAGAAATTCCCTTCCGGACTCGCAGCGAGCCGGCCGGTCCAACGACCCTGTCGTTTCGCCGTTTCGCCGTTTCGCCGTTTCGCCGTTTCGCCGTTTTCGCCGGTCCGCTGCGCCGCGTCCCGGTGCGTAGCCCCCGTCCCGGGCGGCGGAACGAACTACCGGTGCCGCCGGCGAACGACGGCGACCCGGATCCTCCCGGCGCTCCCCGCGGGCAGCCTCAGCGTCGTCGCCGCGCCGGTGAACGTCGCCGCGCGGGAGCACGGCAGCAGGGCGCCGGCGGCCGCGGGGCCTCACGCGGCCAGCGCGGTCGAAGGTTGCGAACGCGTTGCGCAATGGCGCTGCCGGTCAAGCGGCGCCCACCGGCGCCGATCCAACGGTTGTGAACCACGGACCGGACGGTGAGCAGGCTCCCGGAGTGCCAGATCCGCGGAGGACGAAGGTGGCTGAGCGCGACGTCGAACGTCAGTTGCGCGACGACGATGTGTTCTTCTCCACGACGGACAACAAGGGCATCCTCACCGCGGGCAACGACGTGTTCGAGCGCGCGAGCGGCTATCCGCTCGACGTGCTCGTCGGCGCCAACCACAACATCCTGCGCCACTCCGACATGCCGCGCTCCGTCTTCTGGCTGCTGTGGGACACGATCGGCCGCGGGGATCCGATCGCGGCGTACGTCAAGAACCGCACCGCTGACGGAGCGTTCTACTGGGTGATGGGCACCGTCGTTCCGGTGCCCGGCGGATATCTGTCCGTCCGTGTGCCCCCGACGACTGAGCTGTTCACCGCCGCCAAATCGATCTATGCGGAGCTGCTCGCCGTCGAGCAGGCGGTCGAGGGTGATGACGTCCGACAACGTAAGCCGTCGATCGCGGCAGGCGCGGCGCGGCTGGGGGAGATCCTGCCCACGGCCGGCTTCGAGGACTACGGGGCGTTCATGCGCCACGCGCTCCCCGCCGAGGTCGCCGCCCGTGCGGCACGCCTGCCCGACGAGCATCGCCGGCGGCTGGCGACCGTGCCCGTGGGGGCGCCGGCCGGCGTGCCGGAGATTCTCGATGCCTACGGGACGCTGAGCGAGTTCCTGGGATCGCTCGTCGGTGATCTGTCGCGGTACGCGGCCCTCGGGCGCACGCTCGGTGAGCACTCTCAGTATCTACGTGAGATGGGTGACGACGTCCGGCTGTACGCCGTCAACGCTCAGATCGGGGCCAGTCGTCTCGGCGAGCACGGTGCCGCGCTCGACGCCGTTGCCCGGCTGCTGACCGAGCAGTCCCAGGCCACCTCGCCGCTTGTTGCCAGCGTCGCCGAACGCGCCGGCGCGGCCGTCCGCGACCTCGACGAGATGGCGTTCGAGTTGTCGATCAGCGCGATCCAGGCCGAGATGGTGGCGGTATTCGCCCATCAGATTGCCGGTTCACCCGAGCTCACGGCGACGCACGCCCCGAGCATGCTCGCGCTCACCGACGCGTTGAGCCGGGGAAGCGAGCGGACGTTTGCGTCCTTTGGGTCAGTCGCCCAGCGTCTCAGCGAGGTGTTCTCGTACGTGACCCAGGTCGGTAACGGCATCAGCCGCCTCGCGCGGCTCTCCCTCAACGGCCGCGTTGAGCTCGCAAGCGTCCCCGATGCCGGCTCGATCTCGACGCTGTTCTCCGACGTCGAGCGGCAGGTCGGCGACGCCCGCGCCCGCCTCGGCGAATTCGCGACGATCGGTGAGGCCGCCCGGGACCTCCAGAGCGTGGCTCATCACGACGCCGTGTCCGCGGCAGCGCGGCTGCACGAGTGCGCACTGAGCCTCGCGGTCTGAGCCCGCGACCCGGCCTCAGCCCCGACGATGCCTCAGCTTCCGGGGATCTCGATCGCGTAGGCGATCGCGGCGCCGCTGACGATCACCCGTTCGGCGCCGACCGCCTCCTCGCCGCGGAATCCCGCGAAGCGCTGGGTGTCGATCTGGACCCGGGCGGCGACGGCATCGCGGACCTCGTCCAGCCCGGCGGTCACCTTCACACTCGTCCCGGTGGCGAACACGATCTCGACGGCCATGGCGGCGCAGCCTAACCAACGGGCTGCGCCGCAACAATCGGACAGACGTCCGTCTCATCGGAAAATGCGACGTGACCGCGCAGCGAAACCTCCCGCTTTCCGCGCCTGCCATCCTGATATCCGAATGACCCGAGTCGAGCTCGCCGAACATGACGTCGTCGGGATTCGCGCCGCGAACCCAAGCCCGTTCACCCTGTCCGGGACGAATACATGGATCGTGCGCCGCGACCCGGCCTGGCTCGTCGATCCCGGTCCCGCACTGCCCGATCATCTCGACGCCCTCGAGGCCGAAGTCCGCGCCCGGGGCGGCCTTGGCGGGATCGCGCTCACCCACGACCACGCCGATCATGCCGAGGCGGTGCCGGCCCTCCGCGAGCGCTTCCCGGACGCCCGACTCGCCGCGTCCCGCGGGGCCGTCGACGTGTTGCTCGCCGACGACGACGCGTTTGGCCCGCTCCGCGCGATGCGCACGCCCGGCCACGCGCCCGATCACCTCGCCTACCTCGTCGACGGCGTCGCGCTCACCGGAGACGCAGTGCTCGGCGAGGGCAGCGTGTTCATCTATCCGGATCCGGGCGCGCTCGCCGGCTATCTGGCCGCATTGCAGCGCCTGCGCGAGCGCGCGCCGGTGGTGATTGCGCCCGGACACGGCCCTCCGGTGCAGAACGTCGGGGCAAAGCTCGACGCCTACATCGCCCACCGGCTTGACCGCGAGCGCCGTGTCGTGGCGGCCCTCGCGGACGGTCGGCGCACCGTCGACGAACTGCTCGACGCGGTCTGGGACGACGCCCCGGCGGCGCTGCGTCCGGCCGCCGCGGTCACCCTCGCCGCCCACCTCGACAAGCTCGAGGATGAGGGGCGGCTGCCGGACGGGGTCGAGCGGCCCTCCGGCTGGGGGTAAGGCTGCGGCTGCCGAGGTCGCGGCCGGCGGTTCGGCGCCGCGGGGCGACGATTTCGCATGTCAGCGCCGCCCGGATCGCCAAAACGCATGTGAGCGGCGGCCGATCTCGTCGCTCTCGTGCGTTTGGGTCGAACAGCCGCCGGAACGCAAGAAAGCGCCGGAAAGCGAGCGCGCTGTCATGCGTTTTGGTCACGCGGCGGGCGCTCTCATGCATTTTCGTTGCCGGGTCCGCCGGGTCCGCCGGGTCCGCCGGGTCCGCCGGGTCCGCCCCTCCCCGGGGCCGGTCCCGCTTCCCGTCGATGCGCCGTTCCGCCGGTATGTGACCGCGGCCGCACGGACAAGTCGCCGCACGCCACGCCACGCCACGCACGCCTAGTCCGAACGGCCACACGGGCCGACACCGGGCGGTGGCTACACGGGCTCGAGCCGGCGCTTCGCGAGCGCCATCGCCTCGGTCAGCGGCGTCGTCCCGTTTTCGGCCGAGGCATCGAAGATCGACGCCAGCGTGTCGCCGATCCCGCGCACGCGCCGGCGTGCGACCGCCGGGGAGTAGCCCTCCGGGCGCAACTCGACCGCGATGTTGATCAGGCCGCCGGCGTTGGTGACGAAGTCAGGCGCCCACAGGATCCCGCGGCTTGAGAGCACCTTGGCGATGCCCTCCTCGGCGAGCTGGTTGTTGGCCGCCCCGGCGATCACCGGCGTGCGGAGCTTGGGCACGGTCAGGTCGTCGAAGACGCCGCCGAGCGCGCACGGCACGAGCACGTCGACGTCGGCGAACAGAGCGCGTGCGGGGGTCAGCCAGCGGGCGCCGAGCTGATCCGCGAGCTCGTGTTTCGAGCGGTCGAGATCGGAGATGAACAGGCGCGCGCCGGCTCGGGCGCAGCGGCGGGCCACCCGTGATCCGACGTGCCCGAGCCCGATCACGCACACGGTTCGGCCCTTGAGCGAGGACGACCCGAATCTCCGCTCGCATGCCGCCCGGATCGCCGTCTCGACACCGAGCGCCGTGAACGGGCTCGGGTCGCCGGAGCCGCCCCGCCGGCGGGCCAAGCCGGCGACGTGACGGGTCTGTTCGGCGATCACGTGCATGTCGCGGCTCGAGGTCCCGACATCCTCGGCGGTGACGTAGTGGCCCTGCACGGCGTCGACCGTGTCGGCGAAATCGAGCAGGGCGTCGTGACGGCGACGCGCCGGCAAGTGGTGCCCGGCCCTGAGCATGATCACGCCCTTGCCGCCGCCGAGCGGGAGGTCGGCGACCGCCGCCTTGTAGGTCATCGCCCGGGAGAGCCGCAGCGCATCGCGCAGCGCCGCCCGCGAGTCTCCGTACTCCCACATCCGGCAGCCGCCGAGTGACGGGCCGCGGGTCGTCGAGTGGACGGCGACGATCGTCAGCAACCCGGAGCGGGGGCCACGGCGGAGCAGCACCTGTTCGTGGTCGAGTTGCTCGAGGTAGCGCTCGATCCGCGCAGTCACCGGCGGGCGACCACTAGTGGTCGGGTGACGTCGTGGGTCCGCTGCTGGTGACGTTCGTGGCCGGGGCGCCGCTGCTCGACGGCACGCCGCCCGAGCTGGTTGGTGTCGACGGCGAGGAGGCGGTGCTTCCGCTGCTTGACTCTCCGGTCGTCGCCGACGTGTCGCCGCCGGTCGAGGTCGTCGTGGAACCGGTCGTCGACGATGAGCCGGCCGCGGTGCCCGACCCCGCGGATGACGTCGACGACGTCGGCGTCGAGGAGGTCGTGCTCCCGGTCTGAGAGCTGTCCGCAGGTGGAAGCGTGTCGAGCCCGGTTGCCGCCGCCGCGGCGGCGGACGCCGCGCCGTTGTCGATCGCGAGCTGTTTGGCGTTGCGGGTCACCGAGCGCTTGGCGTGCTCAATCGCCGGACGCGGAGCCGCGCTCGCCGACGTCGCTGCGGGCGCGGAAGCGGCTGCTGCCGGCGCGACCGCCGCGCTCGCCTGTGTCGACGCGCTCGCCGCCGCCTGCGACTGGGCGCTGTGCGTTGACACCGCGAGCAGGCTGGCCTTCGCCGCGGCTCCGAGACTGGATCCAAAGTTGGTGGCCGCCGCGTGGGTGCGGTGATGCGTCGGGTGCTGCGCCGGTCCGCCGAGCGTGCTCTGGAGCTCGATCGCGCCGCCGGTGGTGACGACAGCCGCGGCGAGGAGGGTCGCGACATGGCTGATCCCGGTCCCGAGTACTCCGGATGCCGCGAACGCACCGCCGGTTCCGGCAACTGCGGCGCTGCCGCCCGCGGCCGCGCTGCCCCCGGCGCCGCCTCCGATCCCCAGCGCGTTCGCGAGCAGCGCCATCGGCCCGAGCCCGGGGACGAGCGCGGCGAACTGGCGGCTCACGCTGCGGATCTCGGTCCGGAACTCGCGGCAGCCGGCGCAGTCGCGCAGATGGCGCCGCGCCATTGCGTTCGGTCGGACGCGGCGGTCGTGGGCAAGGATCAGCTCGTCGCGGATATCCGAACAGGCGGTATCGCGGGCCTCGGCCGCCGCGGCCAGGCTCACCCGGGCCCGTACGAGCAGCGATTTGACCGCCGGGATCGAGACGACGAGCGCGGCGGCGAGCTCGACGTAGCTCATCCCGGCGAGCTCGCGCATCAGCAGCGCCGACCGCTGCTGCTCGGGCAGGCGGCGGACATCGTCGACGAGCCGGCGCAGCGATTCGCGCCGCTCCGCTTCGGCGATCGGATCCTGGACCGGCGCCCGGACGAGCTCGATCAGCTCCGGTGCCGGTGGGGCCGGACGCCTCAGTTCATCGACGCAGCGGTTGTGGGCGACCCGATAGAGCCACGCCCGCAGGGCGAGGTCCCGATCGTTGGCCCGCAGGCCGGCGTAGGCGCGGACGAACACGTCCTGAAGCGCGTCTTCGGCGTCCTGGCGTGAGCCCGGCAGCATCTGCCGGGTGTACGCGAAGAGCCGCGCGCGGTAGCGATCGTGGATGATCCGGAAGGCCTCGTCGTGTCCCGCTCGGAACAGCTCGACGAGCTGCTCATCTGACCGCAGACGAAGCAGCGATGCGCCGAGGGAAATCCTCGATCGCGAGAGACTGGCGGGGGCTTGGAGAGCGGAGGCTTCCACGTGAATCCCTATGGGGGCACTCTAACGAGCGCCCCCCCGGGAAGTTACTCGCTCGCCTCCCGGAAATCGAGGCCGTGCCCGGACAATGGATGCGCCGTCGCAGGGGCGCGCCGGGCTCAGCCGATGCGGACGAGCTTCTTGTTGACGAACTCGTCGGCTCCGAACCGTCCGAGCTCACGTCCGAATCCGGACCGCTTGACGCCTCCGAACGGCAGCTCGGCGGCATCGGCGCCGACGACGTTGATGAACACCATGCCGGCGTCGATCTTGTCCGCCACCCGGGCGGCCTGGTCCTGATCGGTCGTCATCACGTACGAGCCAAGGCCGAATGGAGTGTCGTTGGCGAGCGCCACGGCCTCGTCCTCGGAGGAGACGCGGTAGACCTGCGCGATCGGTCCGAAGAACTCCTCGTACCGGGCAGGGTTCTCCTTCGTGATCTCGGTCATCACCGCAGGCTTGAAGAAATTGCCCTCGCGGCCGCCCCCGATGAGCTTCGCGCCGCCGTCGACGGCCCGCTGGATCTGCTCGGCGAGGCGCTCGGCGGCTGTTTTCGAGGAGAGCGGCCCGATTGCCGTCTCAGCCGAGCTGGGGTCCCCGGGCTCGACCTCGGTCATCGCCGCGGAGAACTTCTCCAGGAACGGCTCATACAGCTCGTCGGCGACGATGAACCGCTTCGCCGCATTGCAGCTCTGGCCGGTGTTGTCGAGCCGCGCGGCGACCGCGTTCTCGACCACGCCGTCGAGGTCATCGGTGCTGAGCAGGATGAACGGATCGGAGCCACCGAGCTCGAGCACGACCTTCTTGAGGTTGCGCCCGGCGACCTGAGCGACGGCGGCGCCGGCGCGCTCGGAGCCGGTCAGCGAGACCCCGCGCACGCGGGGATCCGCGATCACCCACTCGATCTGGTCGTTGGTCGCATAGATGTTGATGTACGCGCCCTCGGGGAATCCGGCGTCGCGGTAGATCTGCTCGATCGCCGCGGCCGACTCCGGGCACTGCGGCGCGTGCTTGAGCAGGATCGTGTTGCCGATCACGAGGTTGGGCCCCGCGAACCGCGCCACCTGGTAATACGGGAAGTTCCAGGGCATGATCCCGAGCAGCACGCCGAACGAGCTGCGTCGGATGAACGCCGAGCCGTCGCCGCCGTTGAGCGCGATCGGCTCATCGGCGAGCAGCGCCTCGCCGTTGTCGGCGTAGAAGTCGTAGATGTCCTTGCAGAAGTCGACCTCGCCGAGGGCCTGCTCGAGCGGCTTGCCCATCTCGCGGATGATGATCTCGGCGAGCTGCTCCCGCCGCTCGACGTGCAGGTCGCCGACGCGGCGCACGAGGGCCGCCCGCTCGGCCACGGTGGTCGTCTGAGCCCACTCGGCGTGGGCCTGCTGCGCGCGCCCGATCGCGTCGCGCAGCGCGTCGTCGCTGATCGTCGGATACTCCTTGACCGTCTCTCCCGTGGCGGGATCGACAACCGCGTAATCACTCATCGGAACTCCCTCAATTGGTTCGCGCGCGCCAGGCGGCACGGGGGTTGCCGCCAGATGCGGGGATACTACTCAGCCCCTTGTGCGCGCCAAACCGCCTGAAAGGACAACAATGACCGACGTCGTTATCACTTCGGCCGCTCGCACCGCGATCGGCTCCTATGGCAAGGGCCTTGCCGGCGTGACGCCGAGCGACCTTGGCGCTGCGGCCGCGATCGCGGCCATCGAGCGCGCCGGTGTGGAGCCCGAGCAGATCGATCACGTCGTCTTCGGCAACGTCATCCACACCGAGCCGGGCGATATGTACATGGGCCGCGTCGTCGGGATGAAGGCCGGCGTGCCCAAGGAGGTCCCGGCCTACACCGTCAACCGGCTGTGCGGCACCGGTGTGCAGGCGATCGTCTCCGCCTGCCAGTCGATCCAGACCGGTGAGGCGTCGGTGGCGCTCGCCGGCGGGGCCGAGTCCATGAGCCGCGGCCCCTACTGGATGCCGAGCGCGCGTTGGGGCGCCCGGATGGGTGAGGCGGAGCTCGTCGATCCCGTGATGGGCGGCCTCACCGACCCGTTTCACTCGATCCTGATGGGCGTCACCGCCGAGAACGTCGCCGAGAAGAACGGGATCTCTCGGGAGCGCCAGGACACGTTCGCGGTCGAGTCTCACCGCCGGGCCGCGGCCGCCCGGGCCGAGGGCCGCTTCGACGACCAGATCGTCCCGGTGCCGATCAAGGTCAAGCGCGACACCGTCGAGTTCACTCGCGACGAGCACATCCGCGAGGACGCCTCCGCCGAGGGGATGGCGAAGCTCAAGCCGGTGTTCAAGAAGGACGGGACCGTGACCGCCGGTAACGCGTCCGGGATGAACGACGCCGGTGCCGCGGTGCTCCTCATGGACGCCGCCCGGGCCGCTGAGCTCGGGGCGCCGGTCCGCGCGCGGATCCTCGCCTACGCGTCGTGCGGCGTCGACCCGGCGATCATGGGGATCGGGCCGGTGCCGGCGGTCCGCAAGGTGCTCGAGCGCTCCGGTCGCTCGCTCGACGAGATCGGCGTGATCGAGCTCAATGAGGCGTTCGCCGCCCAGGCACTCGCCGTGATCGACGACCTCGGCCTCGACGAGGCGAAGGTCAACCCCAACGGCGGCGCGATCGCGCTCGGCCACCCGATCGGCGCCACCGGCGCCGCGCTCACGGCGAAGATCCTCGACGAGATGGAGCGGGGCGACCACGAACTCGGGCTCGTGACGCTCTGTATCGGTGGCGGTCAGGGGATCGCGATGCTTCTCGGGAGGTAGGCCCGGCCGCATGCGGCCGGGCCCCGGGCGGCGCATGCGCCGCCCGGCCGGGGGCCGCATGCGGCCCCCGGGCATAATGAGACGCGATGGACCCTGCCTCTGGGATCGGTATTCCGGTGGCGTTCGGAGCGGGGCTGATCTCCTTCCTCTCCCCGTGCGTGCTGCCGCTCGTGCCTGGCTATATCTCCGCCGTCGCCGGGGTGGCGCCCGACGAGATCCGGGCGCGCCGGGTGATCGGCCCGAGCCTGGCGTTTGTCGCGAGCTTCTCGGTCATCTTCATCGCGCTCGGGCTGCTCGGCCAGCAGGCGCTCCACGGCGCGCTCACCGGCCCGGCCGCGCAAAAGGTCTCCGGCGCGATCATCATCCTCATGGGCGTCCTGTTCGTCGCCGCGCCGTTCATCCCGCGCGTCGCCCGTGAATGGCATATCGACGCGCTGATGCAACGAGCCGGGCGTGGTGGCCCGGTCATCGCCGGCGCCGCCTTCGCGCTCGCGTGGACGCCGTGCACGGGTCCGACGCTCGGCGCGATCGTCACCGCTGCGGGCACCTCGGGCTCCGCTGCACACGGGGCGTTCCTGCTCGCGGTGTACTGCGCCGGACTGGGCGTCCCCTTCCTCATCACGAGCCTGGCGTTCGGCAAGGCGACCGCAGCGCTGAAGGTCGTCCGGCGCCACTACCCGCTCGTGATCGGCGCCGGCGGCGTCGTCCTGATCGGGATGGGGATCCTCATCTGGACCGGCGAGTTCACGCAGCTGAACATCACCGTGAACAACTGGCTCCAGAGCCTCGGGCTGCCGGACTTCAACTCCGACACGTAGTTGCTCGGGCGGGCATCGGTCGGCAAACCACGGGCGCAGGATCCGTGCCCTGCCCGGACCGTAATCCCGAGTACACCACTTGGACTTAGGGGTACCTAACGTGGTAGATTGCCGCGCTCGGCCCCTTAGGCGTCCCTAACTCGTACCCGTGTCCTTCGCTCAGACAGTCCTCCTCGGCGCGCTCGCCGGCTTCACGATCTACCTCGGGCTCCCGGTGGGCCGGCTCCAGTTGCTCAGCAGTCGGACGCGGGTCGCGCTCGCGATGTTCTCCGTCGGGGTGCTCGCGTTCATTTTCGTCGACGTGCTCTCCCACGGGCTGTCGATCATCGACGACACGCTCACCGCGGTGAAGGCCCATCACCAGTCCGCCGGGTATCTCATCTGGCTCGTGGTGCTGCTTGGAGCCGGCTTCGCCGCCGGCAGCGCCGGGCTTGCGGTGGTCGAGCGCAGCCTGCGCCCGCTCAGCGCTCGCACCCCGCCGATCGCCGGCGGTGCCGACGCCGCCGCGCTCAGCGTGTCCGACGCCGACGCGTTGGCGATCGACGCCTCGCGTCGCCGGGCGCTGCGGACCGGGCTGACGATCGCCGCCGCGATCGGCGTCCACAACTTCGCCGAGGGCCTCGCGATCGGCGTCTCCGCGCGCGCGGGCGCGATCTCGCTCGCCACCGTGCTCATCATCGGCTTCGCCCTGCACAACGCGACCGAGGGTTTCGGCATCGTCGGACCCCTCGGCGACGTCAAACCGTCCTGGCGCTGGCTCGGCCTCGCCGGACTGATCGGCGGCGGCCCCACCTTCCTCGGCTCGATCGTCGGCTACGCCGTCACCTCACATCCGCTCGAGCTCGTCTTCTACGCGGTGGCGGGCGGCGCGATCCTCTACGTGATCGGCGAGGTCTGGAACGGCATGCGCCGCTACGGCCACCGCGAGCTCGGCCTGCTGATGGTCAGCGCCGGGTTCATGATCGGCGTCCTGACCGACCTCGTCGTGGCCTGGGGCGGCGCCTGAGGCGTCCGTCGTGGAGGCGCGCCCAGGAGCGCCCGGCGCCTCTTTCGGGGACGACGGTTTCGCATGGAAGCGCCGCTGGAATCGCCGAAACGCACGTGAGCGCGCACGGAACCGCCGAAGCGTAGGTGAGCGCCCGCCGATCTCGCCGCTTTCTTGCGTTTGGGTCGAACAGCCGCCAGAACGTAAGAAAGCGCCAGGATCCCTCCGCGCTCACATGCGTTTTGGTCCGGCCGGAACGCGCGCCCCTCTGCGGAACTAATCCTCGTCCGGATGCGCCTCGTGCCACTTCACGCTCGCCGCCTCGGCGCTCGCGGAGTGACGGTTCGGCACCTCGTCGTCGGGTTCGGGCACGTGGGATGGAGCGGGATGCTCCGGATCGGCCTCCGGGTGGGTTTCGCCGTAGCGCGCGCCGGCAGCGTCGGCCGAGCGGGAGTGAAAGCCCGGATGCTCCTCTGGGGTCTTCTCGTCGTCAGACATGGTCCAAGCCTACGCGGTCACCGGATGAGCTGCTCGGCCCGGGCGCCATCGACCATCGCCTGGAGCGTCGAGCGGGCATCGTGTTGCGGTCGCCAGCGCAGCTCGCGGCGGGTCTTGCTCGTGTCCATGAGCACCGGGCTGCGGAAGCTTTCGATCCACTGCGCCTCGGCGGGGACGAACGGGAGGCGCGCCACGACCTCGGCCGCGGCGCCGAGCGCGAAGTCGGGGAGCGGCACGCTGTACCAGCCGAGCGCGTCGGCGACGTCGGACATCGTCAGCTCGCCCGTGCCCGCGAGGTTGTAGACGCCGGGCGTCCCGCGCCCGAGAATCGCCGCGCGGAATGCGGTCGCGACGTCGTCGTGGTGAACGAGCTGGAAGGGGACGCCGGGATCGGGGAGGACGGGCTTGAGCGCGGGCATGAACTCGAGCGCGCGGAGGATCGGTCCCGGCATCCGATCCGACAGCGCGATGTAGGGGATGTTCTCGAGCAGCAGCAGCGCGTCCGGACCGGCGACGATGCATGGGCGGAACACGTAGGACTCGACCTCGGTGTCGCCGACGACCTCGCTGAGCACAGACTCGAGTGCCGCCTTCTGGGCCGAGTAGTAGTGGCGGTCGGTGCCCCGCGGCTCGATGTCCTCGGTCAGGAGCTCCGGATTGTCGGCGTGAAAGCCGTAGGCGGCCACCGATGAGGCATAGACGAGCCGGCGGACGCCCGCGGCGACCGCGGCGTCGAACACGTTGCGCGACCCCTCGAGATTGATGCTCTCGGTCTCCTTGCGCCCGCCCATGATGATGAACGCGAGGTGCACGACGACGTCCGCGCCGTCGAACAGCGACGTCAGCGCATCGCGATCGAGCACGTCACCGCGGCGGTACTCGGTCTTCTTCAGCCCCTGCGCGGCGGGATCGAAATCGCGTCGTGCCATCGCGACGACGCGTCCGACGTCGCGGCTGCGGTCGAGCGCCCGGAGCAGCGAGCGGCCGATATCACCGGTTGGGCCCGTGATCGCGACGGTCAGACGATCGGCTGCCGGCGGCATCAGCGTCCGCGCTTGGCGAGCTCCTGTTTCGCCGTCCGGTGATAGCGGCGCGCCTTCTTGGCGTTCGCGCGGATCACCTCGAGCCGGCTCTGGGGGATCTCCATGCCGCCGACCAGCTTGTGGGGGCGCAGCGCCCAGCCGCCCTCGAGCTCGACGAGGTCGCCGCGGACCTGGAAGTTGTGCTGCCAGGTGAAGTCCGGGGCGTGGACGTGTGCGGTCAGGCACGCGAGCCCAGCCTGGAGCGGCACGGTGTCCGGCGCCGTGTCGATCCGAATCCAGCGGTTCGCGCCGTCGACGTGGATCGGGACGCGCACCGCGAAGGGAAACCCGTCGGGCGAGACGAACGAGAGGACCGCCGTCGGGTAGCGCGTGCCGAGTTCGTGGATCCGCGGGTCCCACGCTGTGACGCCGCCCTCGGGTGCGGCATGGAAGCGCTGGGGCTCCTCGGAATGGCCGGAGCGGACCTCCTCCATGTGGGAGTCGAACAGCTCCGGTTCGGTCGCGATGTCCGCGCCGCGCCACACGTACACCCGCTCGGGCCGGACGTGGATGTAGATCCGGGTGTAGTACCAGCCGAGGAAGCGCTTGAGCGGCTCCGGCGGTTGGAGCTTGGCGGTGCCCGGCAGCTTCTCGATGGACTCTCGCCCGTACCGCTCCCGGTTGGCGTCGAGATCATGATCGTCGACCTCCGCCGTGCCCTGCACGAGGACCATCGGGGCACCGGTGAGGCCACTGCCGTTCGGCTCGGAGAACAGCAACGAGACGAGCGGATTTGCCCGGGCATCGTTGGCCTTCTTCGGATAGCCGAGGCCGGTCGTGACGTCGATGCACGGGCCGCCCGCGCGGTAGTAGGGCGTCACCGGCCAGGTGATCGGTTGGCCGCGGCCGTCGATCGTCGTCAGCTCGGTCGCGATGAACCGCGCAAAGACGTCCTGGACCTCGGGCGGGAGTGACTGCGTCACGGCCGCGAGCATAACCGTCCCGCGCCGGTCCCGGCCGCGCCGGCGCCGGGTAGCCGGGGCTATTCGTCGTAGCCCGGCTCGCCGGGAAGCAGGATCCGGGCGGTCTCGCCGGCCATCACGACCCGGGGTTGCACCGGCCGTACGTCGCGACCCCGGGCGTGGGCGAGCAGCTCGGCCGCAGACGCGAAGCCCGAGAGCTGCTCGAGGTGCTTGATCGTCGGGAAGACCATGAACAGCTCACCGCTGCGGTAGGCAGCGAGCGCGTCGCTGGGGGAGCGCCAGCACGAGTCGACGATCTCCGAGCCGTCCGGGGTGGGGGTCGCGTCCGGCGGGGCGGGCGCGAGATAGAACCAGGTGTCAAAGCGGATCTTGACCTCGGCGGGTGTGATCCAGCGCGAGAACGGGACGAGCGTGGCGGCGTCGTCGAGCCGGATGCCGGCCTCCTCCTCAAGCTCCCGGACGCCGGCGGCACGCAGCGCGGGCTGGCCGTCACCCTCGTGGCGGTCGACCGCGCCGCCGGGGAAGACCCAGGCGCCGCCCATGAAGCGCGCGTCCGGGTTGCGCCGGACGAGCAGGACCTCAAGCGCGTCCGCGCCGCCGCGGAGCAGGATCACCGTCGCCGCCGGCCGGGGAACGGTCTCCTCGCCGCGGTTGAGCTCCTCCCCTGGCCCGGGACGGTCGATCTCCATGACGCGACCCTACCGCGCGGGCGGTGGGATCGGCTGGCGTGGGGACGTGACCGCGCCCGAGCGGGGCCCGGCGATACGCTTGGCCTGTGAAGTGGATGTGCGAATCCTGCGGGTTCATCTATGACCCGGAAGACGGCGATCCCGACGGCGGGATTCCGCCTGGCACGGCATTCGAGGACATCCCGGAGACGTGGTTCTGTCCCGTCTGCGGGGCACGCAAGCGCGACTTCACGCCGTACGACGACTGACGTCACCCTGTCCGAACACTGACCGCTCTGGACATCCGTCGAGCGTGGCCGCGAAACCTCCGCGGGCGCCCCGCCGCGGCCGTTGACTCGTCGTGCAAGCGTAAAAGCGTAAATCTGCGAGCGGTGCCGGGCGCTAGAGCACGGAGCTCGCCGTCTCATTCCAAGGATGGCTTTGATGAAACGTCTCTCCTTCGTCACCGCGTTGGCGATGCTGGCGCTCCCTGCGAGTGCCGTGGCGGCCTCCGGACACGGCGTGGTGCTGTCGGTCGACGCCAAGCACCACACGGTCCAGGTCGTTGACGCGTCGCACGTGGTGCACGCGTTTGGCTACCGCGGCCACCTGCCCCGGCTCCACGCCGGCAGCAAGATCAGCTTCCACCGCACCGGAAAGGCGATCAGCGCTGTCAAGGTCTCAGGGCAGAAGTCCTGGAGCGTCGCGTTTCTCGGGCGCGTTGTGAAGTCGAACCAGCACGGGCTCGTGCTCCGGCTCGCCGACGGCAAGAAGGTGACGTTCTCGGCCAAGCAGGTCCGCCATGCAAAGGCGAAGGCGAAGGCGACCACGCGCCGGGCGCATGCCGCGCGGTCGGGATCGGTGCGGGCCGGGGTCGCCAACGTGACGATCAACATCCAGGGTCTTCAGCCCGGCGTGATGGTGCTCATCAGCGAGACCGTCGAGGGTCAGAACGTGACGATCACGATCTCGTTCCCGGGCCGGTCCGACCCGGTGGCGGGCGGCGAGCAGACGGCGAGCGGAACGGTGACCGAGGTCGACAACGACGCGTTCGTCCTGACGACCGACGACGGGTCGGACCTGCGGCTCCATATGGCCGCCGGACGGCTGGCGCAGCTCGGGCTGAACGTGTGCGACACCCTCGACGTCTCCTACCACCAGGACGCAGGGATGCTCATCGCCGACCACGTCAATTCGACCGGCAGCTCCGCCAACGGTGACTGCGCGGACAACAGCGACGACCAGGACGTCGTCGGGACGATCACCCAGGTGTCCGGCGACAGCGTGACCGTCGCCACCGCGGACCAGGGCACGATGACCTTCGGCGTCGATTCAAGCGACATCACCGACGGCTACCAGGTTGGCGATGTCGTCGACGTGACCTACTACGACAACGGCGACGGCACCTACAGCGCCGACGACGTCGAGTGGGTCGAGCAGGACTCGACCGGAACCGTGACCGAGGTCTCCGGCCGGAGCATGACGATCACCGATGATCAGACGGGCGACGCGGTGACGTTCGTGGCCGACCCGAGCGACGCCGTGTTTGACGGGGTCGCGGTCGGCGACCAGGTCGATGTCACCTACCACCAGTCAGGCGACCAGCAGGTCGCCGAGAGTGTCGACGACTCGGGCGGAGGCGACTGAACCCTCCCCGAGCGGCGCTGCCGCAGCCGGCGCGAGCCGGCGATCTCCGTCGCGGTGCCGTGACACCGGGCGGCCGCGAGTGGCCTCCTCGCCGCTGGTTTGGGCCGGCGGCGGGGAGGCGCCGCGGGCTATCGGGTCGCTCAGGCCGCCGGGGTCGCTCAGGCCGCCGGGGTCGCTCAGGCCGCCGCGCGGAGATCCTGCGCGCCGACGTCGGCGATCGCCCCGGCGGTGATCGCCACGAGCCGCCGCAGCTCCGCCTCGGTGATGGCGAGCGGCGGCATCAGCACGACGACGTCGCCGAGCGGGCGGATGATCGCGCCGCGTCGGCGCGCGGCGAGCGTGACGTGATGCCCGGCCCGGTCGCTCGCCGGTCGCTCGGCGAGTTCGATCCCGACCATGAACCCCCGCTGGCGGACCTCGGCCACCCCCGGGAGCGGAGCGATCTCGTGCGCGAGCAGCCGGGTCAGGAGCTCGATCTTCGGCGCGAGCTGCTCGATCGTGCGCTCGCGCTCGAACGTCTCGAGCGTGGCGATCCCGGCGGCGCAGCCGAGTGGGTTTCCGGTGTAGGTGTGGCCGTGGAAGAAGCTCCGGTAGTCCTCGTGACGGCCGAGGAAGCCCTCATAGAGTCGTTCGGTGGCGAGCGTCGCGGCGAGCGGGAGGTAGCCGCCGGTGATCCCTTTCCCGACGCACAGCAAATCCGGAACGACGTCCTCGTGCTCGCAGGCGAACATCCGGCCGGTCCGACCGAACCCGGTCGCGACCTCGTCGCAGATAAGCAGCACGCCGTGTTCGTCGCACAGCTCACGGACCCGTCGCAGATAGCCGTCCGGCTGCATGAGCATGCCCGCGGCGCCCTGGACAAGCGGTTCGACGATCACCGCGGCAACCGTCTCGCCCCGCTCGGCGAGCAGGCTCGCGAGGTGCGCGGCATCACCCGCGCGGGCGGCAGTGGTGTCAAACAGCAGCGGCCGGTAAACGGAGTGGAACAGGTCGATACCACCGACCGACACCGCTCCAAGCGTGTCCCCGTGATACGCGTTCTCCAGGCAGATGAACTGCGTGCGCTGCGGCTCGCCCTGCTGCGCCCACCACTGGAACGCCATCTTCAGCGACACCTCGACGGCGGTCGAGCCGCTGTCCGAATAGAACACGCGCGTGAGACCGGGCGGAGCGATCGCGACGAGCCGTTCGGCGAGCTCGATCGCCGGCTCGTGCGAGAGGCCGAGCATCGTCGAGTGGGCGACGCGATCGAGTTGCCGCCGGATCGCCTCATTGAGCGCCGGGTGGCGATGCCCGTGGACGTTGCACCACAGCGACGAGACGCCGTCGATGTAGGCGTTGCCCTCGGTGTCGAACAGCGTTGTGCCGTCGGCGTGGTCGATGACGAGCGGGGGCTCCTCTTCGGCCCAGCCCTGCTGCTGGGTGAACGGATGCCAGATGTGTTGCCGGTCCGCGCGGGCGAGATCTTCGGTGGGGCGCATGGCGAGCAACGTAGCTCCCGGTTCGGTCGGAACCGGGGTGCGCGGCGGGTGTCGACCGGTGCCGCGCGAAGGCCGCCTACGCCGAGCGCAACCAGTCGACGAACTCGGCCCACACCCCGCGGACCCGATAGGCCGCCTCACGCCACGCATGCCGCCAGGCGGCGAGGTTCACGACACGGCGGCGGGCCACGCGAGCGACGGTAGCGACCCGAGCGGGAGGGCGGCTCCGGCCGCGGCGAGCGCCTCGGGCGCGGCCGAGGCGATCTCGGGGAGGGTCCACACGTCGACCTCGCCAAGCCGCGCGATCGTCTCGCGATTGGACTGCTCCATCGCCGTCGGGTGCTCGGGCCACGGGGTGAGCACCACGGCGGCGATCGTCAGGTCCGCGGCTCGCGCCACCTCGAGCGTGAGCAGCGTGTGGTTGATCGTCCCGAGGCCAGGCCGGGCGGCGATCAGGACCGGCAGCCCCAGCGCGACCGCGAGCCCACGGACGTCGAATCCCTCTGCGATCGGGACGAGCAAGCCGCCGACGCCCTCCACGATGAGCATCTCCCCGTCCCCGGCGAGCGCCTCCGCACGCGCGATGATCGCCGCCGGGTCGACGGGCACGCCCGCCAGCTCGGCGGCGAAATGGGGTGACACGGCCGGACCGTAGGTGCTGACGACCACCTGCTCCGGCCGGCAGCCGGCGGCCCGCGCGAGCAGCACGTGGTCCGGAGGCCAGTCGGGGTCGGGCGGATCCTCGAGGCCGGTGATCACCGGCTTGAGCGCGCGGACGTCGACGCCGGCGCTGCGCAGCCGGGCGACGACCGCACCCGCGAGGACGGACTTGCCGACGCCCGTGTCGGTGCCGGTGATCAGCAGGCCTGGAGCTGCGAGTCCCGGCATGCCTAGGCGGCGCGGGCGGGCTCGGGCTCGGCTTCGATGTCGAACGCCCGCTGGCGCGGACGGCGCGCCGGGGCGGGGGCGGCCGCTCCGGTGGCCCGCGCGGCCTGACCGAGGATCCGCGCGGCGGCTCGCAGCTCCTGCTCCTTGTGGGTCGCCATGACGGCGATCCGCAGGCGTGAGGTTCCGGCCGGCACGGTCGGAGGCCGGATCGCCTGAGCGAACACGCCGTTGCCGAGCGCCGCCTCGCAGATGCGCATCGCGACGTCGGCCTGGCCGATGACGAGCGGGACGATCTGCGTCCGCGAGCCGCTGACGTCAAATCCCTCGCTGTGCAGGGCGGAGCGGAGTGCGGCGGCGTTCGCCTGGAGGCGGGTGACGCGCTCGGGGCGTTCCTGGAGGAGCTCGAGTGCCGACTGGGCGGCGGCGACCGCCGGGGGCGGCAGCGCTGTCGAGAAGATGAACGTCCGCGCGGCGTTGACGAGATAGCGCGCCATCACGCGGTCGCACGCGACGAACGCACCATAGGAGCCGAGGGCCTTACCGAGCGTGCCGACGATGACGTCGATCTCGTCCTCGACCCCGGCTTCCGCGGCCGCGCCGCGGCCACCCGGCCCCAACGCGCCCGTCCCGTGCGCCTCGTCGACGACGACCCTCAGCGAATGGCGGCGGGCGAGCTCGACGATCTCGGGCAGCGGCGCGACGTCGCCGTCCATCGAGAACACGCCGTCGGTGACGATCAGAGCGCCCCGGCCCTCGGCCCGCTCGATCCCCCACTCGAGGTGCTCGACGTCGCAGTGGTCATACACGAACACGTCGGCCCGGGAGAGTCGGCAGCCGTCGATGATCGAGGCGTGGTTGAGCGCATCGGAGAAGACGACATCACCCGGTCGTGCGAGCGCGGCGACCACGCCGCAGTTGGCGAGGTAGCCCGAGCCGAACAGGAGTGCCGCCTCCCGGCGCTTGAAGTCGGCGAGGCGCTCCTCCAGACGGCGATGAATCGTCATCGTCCCCGACACGAGCCGGGAGGCGCCGGAGCCGACGCCCCAGCGCGTGGCCGCATCCGCCGCGGCGTGGCGCACCTGCGGATGATCGGCGAGGCCGAGGTAGTTGTTCGAGCACAGGAGCAGGACGGGCTTGCCGTCGAGCAGGACGTGCGGGCCCTGCGGCCCGCTGATCAATCGAGTCCGCCGGTGCAGGCCGAGAGCCTTGAGCTCGCTGAGCCGGGCCTCGATCTCGATCATCAGGCTGCGGAATGCTGCTCGCGGACCCGGGCCTCACGCGTCATTCGGCCCTGTCCCGTGTTGGGGGCGCCGTCGGGCCGGGGTGGCACCTGCCGCTTGCGGGAGAAGCGCAGTTGCTCCGCCGGATCCCAGAGGCGGACGTCGAGCCCGCCGGGTGCGTCGGACCCGGCGGGTGGCGCGTCGAGCGCTTGTCCGACGAGGTCCGGCGTGTCACCGTCGAGCCAGCCGGTGCGGTTGTCGGGCCGCGGGTTGACGCCGTTGTCGGTCTGACGGGCGACGTTGAGACCGAGTTCCTCGAACATCGAGCGGTCCTCCTCCGGCGTGTTCCCGAGCGTCGTCAGGAAGTTCCCCATCATCACCCCGTTAAGGCCGGCCTTGACCGCCGTCGCCTGGAGTTCACCGAGGTTCTCGACGCGGCCGCCGCAGAGACGGAACAGCGCCTCCGGAAGGATCAGCCGGAAGATCGCGATCCACTTCACGACCTCCCACGGGTCCATCAGGTCGCGGTCACCGAACTTCGTGCCCGGACGCGGGTTGAGCAGGTTGATGGGGACGCTCGTCGGATTGATCGCGGCAAGCTCGAACGCCATCTCGACCCGCTGCTCACGCGTCTCCCCGAGGTTGAGGATGCCCCCGACGCACGTCTCGAGACCGGCGTCGCGGACGGCGTCGATCGTCCGCAGCCGTCCGTCGTAGCGGACGGTGCTCGACACCTCCGGGTAATACGAGGCGGCGGTCTCAACGTTGTGATGCACGCGCTGGATCCCGGCCTGCTTGAGCGCCTTCGCCCGCTCGGCGGAGAGATGGCCGACGGACACGCACCGCTTGAGGTTCGTGTGCTCGGCGACGAGCCTCGCCCCCGTGAGCACCTTCTCAAAGTCCCGCTTCGAAAGCCCCTGGCCCTGGGTCACCATGCAGAAGCGGTGGGCCCCGGCGGCCTCGGCGGCGCGGGCGTGCTCAAGGATCTGACCGGGCTCCATCATCGCGTGCAGCGGCGTGTCAGCGTCCGCGTACTTGGACTGCGCGCAGAATCCGCAGTCCTCGGCGCAGCCGCCGGACTTGGCATTGACGAGCGAGCACATGTCGGTCGAGTCGGCAAACCGCTCGACGCGCACCGTCCAGGCGCGCTCGACGAGGGCGGCGATCTCGGCGTGGTCTTCGAGTTCGCCGAGGCGCAGTGCCTCGGCGTGCGTGATGAGAGGAGGCATTGGCGCGGCACCTTAAGGGGTGGTGCGGACGGGTCCGACCGGCACCTTCGCGGCGATCCGGCGATAAACGTGCGCGTGGTGAGCCGGGTTGACCGACCGCAGCGCGGACCTCTGGGCATTAGGTCCCCTATAGGGCACCTAATGCCCAGAGCCCCCCGGGGAGGCCGCTCCGGCCTCACTCCGTGCGCCGTTCCGCTGATCTTCACCAACGGAACCGAGCCCGCAGCCGCCCCGGGCGAGCGCCCTACCGGCCGTGCCACTCCGGCGGCCGCTTCTCCGTGAACGCCCGGACGCCCTCCCGGAAATCCTCGGATGAGAAGCAGGATTGCCGGAGCTCGATCAGCTCCTGCTCGACCCCGGGTGCGAGCTCGACGTGAGCATCGAGCACCTCGCGGATCACTCGCTTGTTGCCGAGCTGGGCGAGCGGCGCGTAGCCCGCGATCTCGGTCGCCCACCGCAGCGCGTCGTCGGCGAGATCGTCATGGTCGACGACCGCATTGACGAGGCCCCAGGTGAAGGCGGCCCGGGCGTCGATCCGGCGGCTGCCGAGGAACAGCTCCCGCGTGCGGGCGACACCGATCGTGTCGATGAACTTGCGGATGCCGGTGTGCGAGTAGATGAGCCCGAGCTTGGCCGGCGGCATCCCGAGCGAGATGGTCGACGACGCCATCCGCAGGTCGCAGGAGATCGCGAGCTCGAGCCCGCCGCCGATCGCGTGACCGTTGAGCGCGGCGAGCGTCGGATACGGGTACGCCTCGATCGCCTCGATCGCCTCGGTGAACGGGTGGGCGACGAGCTTCTCGGCCTCCTCGGCGAGCAGCGAGTCGCCCAGGTCGCCGATGTCGTAGCCGGCGGAGAACATTCGGCCCTCGCCGGTGATCAGCACGCAGCGGGCCTCGAGCTGCGGCAGCAGCGACGCGAGCGCGTCGAGGATCGCGTGGTCAAGCGCACCCCGCTTGCCCGGATTGGAGATGGTCAGGCGCGTGACTCCCGGGGCGGGCTCGTCGACGAGCAGACGCCCGGACTGCGGCCCCGTTTCAGTAGGGGCGTCAGTCGAGGACAACGAGCGTGTCGCCCTCCGTCACTGACTGTCCCTCTTCGCAGATGATCTCCTTGACGACACCGGGATCCTCGGCTTCGACCGGCATCTCCATCTTCATCGACTCGAGGATGACGACCGTGTCGCCCTCCTCGACGCTGTCGCCGACCTCAACCTCGATCTTCCAGACGGTGCCCGTGATATGGGCCTCGACCTCGGGCAACGAATCCTCCTGTGCTCGCTCGCTGAAGGGCGGAGAATAGTGAGGGCGCAACACGGACGGCCGGGGGCGGTCAGCTGAAGTCGTCTTCGGCGACCTGCACGTAGAAGTGACGGGTCATCTCCGGCTCCACGATGTCGTCGATCCGGTCATGGCGGCGCTGCTCCTGGGGAGCGATCTGGGCGAGCTGGGCCTCGGCCTCGGACTCGTCGATTTCGCTGAAGCCGAGGGTGATCACCTCCCGCTCGTCATCGGCGCGGATGGCGCTGACGACGCGCGTCGGAAACCCGAACCCCTGGTCCGGGAGCCACGCCTCCCGGAAGTCCTCGTAGGTCTTGCCTTCCTGAAGCCGACGGACCAGCACGGAGATAACGATCATGAGTTCTCCAGTCCCGAGTCGCGGTCCCGCTCACCGTGCGTGACCTGTCGCGGAGATTGTGCCTATTTCCGGGATCTGTCCGCCGGGCCCGCTTGACTATTGACCGTTCTGCGGTTTCGATCCGCGCGAGGGTGAGAGATGGACGGCTCGAAAGTATTTATCAGCTCGTGCTCAAGGCGAGAATGGGCCCGCCGGCGGCCGACCCGTGGCGGGATGCTGCGGCTCCAGCTGCCGATGGTGCTGCTGATCGTCGGCCTTGCGGTGGGAGCATTCATCGTCGGCCGCGGCGGGCTCTGACGGCGATCCGGCAGCGCCGAGATGTCGACGCGGTAGGCTCCGGCGAGTGGAGGGCGAAGCAGTCGATATCGATCTGCTGGCCGCGTCGCTCCGGGCGGATGCGGCCGACACCGGTGCGTTCGTCGAAGGTCTCGCCGCCAAGCTTGAGGAGGCGCTGCCGGGACGTGTGAGCGTCAAGCGCGCCCGGAGCGGGCTGTTCGGCCCCAAGCAGGTCACCGCGATTGCCGTCGAGGCGGGCGACGAGCGGCTGGAGTTGGCTCGCGGCGCGGGCGAGGCGATCGAGTGGCGGCGCGCGCGCCAGTCGGGCGGGATCGTGCTCAAGCGCGAGACGCTCGACTCGGCGACCTGGATGGCTGCCCTGAGCACTGCGATGGCCGCGGAGGCCGAGCGCAGCGAACAGACCCGTCAGGCGCTCGAGCGCCTGCTGACCAACTAAGTGGCCACTTCCGCAAATACGAAACCGACCACCAAAGCGAGAGAGACCATGGGCTTCTTCAACCGCGACGACAGCGACGAGCAGCAGCCACAGCCACAGCCATCACCCGAGCCGCCCGCCGCCGACGAGCCGCCGAGCGCGGTCCAGGACGTGCCCGCGGCCGACGCGCCGCACGCGGCCGCGTATCAGGCCGGCTCGCTCGCCGGCATCCCCGAGTCAGGTCGCGAGCGGATCGAGCGGATGCGGCAGGAGGTCGCGCGGGGGTTCTTCACGAGCGATCTCTCGATCAACGAGTTCCTGCTCGTCAAGCAGTCCGGATTTGAGCCGCTCGGGCTCGTCCTGGGGAGCTCGATCTACCACATCGGGTTCCAGCAGGCGAACTGGAGCCGGAACCAGGAGATGGCCGTCCTCACTCAGGCGATGTACCACGCGCGGGAGCTCGCCATGACGCGGATGGAGGAGGAGGCCGACCAGCTCGGCGCCGACGGCGTCGTCGGCGTCCGGCTCGAGATCGGCCGCTACGAGTGGGGTGCCGAGCTCGCCGAGTTCATCGCGGTCGGGACAGCGGTGAGGCACCGCGGCGGTGAGCTCCATCGCGCGCCCAACGGGCGACCCTTCACCAGCGACCTGAGCGGCCAGGACTTCGCGACGCTGCTGCGCTCCGGCTATCGCCCCGTCGGGCTCGTGATGGGCAACTGCGTCTACCACGTCGCTCACCAGGGGCTCCGTGCCGCCTGGAAGCAGATCGGGCGCAACCAGGAGATGCCGAACTACACCCAGGCGCTCTACGAAGCTCGCGAGCTCGCGATGGGCCGGATGCAGTCGGAGGCCGACGAACTCCAGGCGGGCGGGATTGTCGGGGCGCGGATCGTCGAGAAGAGTCACGGGTGGGGGAGCCACGTGATCGAGTTCTTCGCTGTGGGGACCGGCGTGGTCGCGATCAGCGAGGAGCACCAGATCGAAGCCCCGGCGCTCGTGCTGCCGCTGAACGGCTGACCGGATGCCGGGGGCCGGCGCGTTGGTGACCGCCCGTCACCGACCGGCCCCCATGGGGTATGACTTCGCAGGCAAATGGCCGACGTCGAGATCAAACCGCAGGTCTATAAGGACTCCCGCCCGAAGGAGTATTTCGACCAGTTCCACGCGCGCGTGCGCGACCACGCGCCCGAGCCGATCTACGAGGGCGTCCGCGCGGTCACCGTGCTCAACGCGCTCGTGTGCTTCCGCGCACGCGGCTTCGGGAGCGAGAACGTGCCAAACGGACCGCTCATCCTCGCCCCCAATCATGCCTCGTTCATGGACCACTTCTTTACCGGCGCGTTCATCCGCCGCCGGGTGCAGTTCATGGGCAAGTCGCAGCTGTTCACCGGCGGCCCGCTGACGTGGATCTTCAGCCATGGGGGCGTGTTCCCCGTGCGCCGAGGTCACCAGGACGAGGAGGCGTTTACGAGCTCGTTCAAGATCCTCGAGCGCGGCGGTGCGGTGGTCATGTACTGCGAGGGCGGTCGCTCGCGCAGCGGCAAGCTCGCCGACAAGGCCCGCCCCGGCATCGGTCGCCTCGCGATCGAGTCCGGCGCGCCGGTCGTGCCGGTCGCGATCCTCGGCTCACACCAGGTCCGCAACTTCAAGAAGGGCCGCTTCCCCAAGGTCACGATTCAGTACGGACGGCCGTTCCGGTTTGACGTCGTGCCGAGCACGACTCGCGAGCAGCAGCAGGAGGCGGCCGACTACATCTTCGCCCAGATCCGCGAGCTCCACGACGAGCTCGAACGAGTCGGTCACAAGGGTGCGCTGGAGGCGTCTCGCGCGCGGGGTCGCCGCGCCAGCGCGACCGTCGCGAGCTCGTAGACGAGCGAACGCCGGTGGGGCGATCCTCTACGCGGTGACGATCGCGGCGGCCTGACCGAGCCCGAGGTCGTCGATCGCCGACTCGCGCATCTTGAACTTCTGGACCTTGCCGGTGACGGTCATCGGGAAGCCGTCGACGAACTTCACGTAGCGCGGGATCTTGAAGTGGGCGATCTGGCCACGGCAGTAGTCGCGCAGCGCGTCCTCGGTGAGACTGGCGCCGGGGCGGGCCACCACCCACGCCATCAGCTCCTCGCCGTAACGCTCGTCGGGGACACCGATCACTTGGACATCGGCGATCTCGGGATGGGTGTAGAGGAACTCCTCGATCTCCCGCGGATAGACGTTCTCGCCGCCGCGGATGATCATGTCCTTGATCCGGCCGACGATGCGCACGTAGCCGTGCTCATCCATCGTCGCGAGGTCTCCGGTGTGCATCCAGCGGCCGGCGTCGATCGCGTCGGCAGTCCGTTCCGGATCGTTCCAATACCCGCGCATCACCATGTAGCCACGGGCGAGGAACTCGCCCGGCTCACCGCGGGACTGGATCCGGCCGGTCGACGGGTCGACGATCTTGATCTCGGCGTGGGGCATGACCTGTCCGACGGTCGCGCAGCGATTCTCCAGCGTCTCTCCGATGCGCACCTGGGTGGTGACCGGCGAGGTCTCGGTCATCCCGAACGCGATCGAGATCTCCTTGATGCCCATGTCACTCTCCACGCGCTTCATGACCTCGGTTGGGCACGGTGAGCCGGCCATGATGCCGGTCCGCAGTGAGCTGAGATCGAACTCGCTGAACTTCGGATGCTCGAGCTGCGCGATGAACATCGTTGGCACGCCGTAGAGGCTCGTACAACGCTCCTCGGCGCAGGCGCGGAGCGTCGCCTCCGGGTCGAACGTCTCCGCCGGATAGACCATGGCGGCGCCGTAGTTCGTGGCGCCGAGGTTGCCCATCACCATCCCAAAGCAGTGATACAGCGGCACCGGAAGGCACACGCGATCGGCCTCGGTGTAGTCGAGCAGACCGGCGACGAAGTGGGCGTTGTTGAGGATGTTGTGGTGGGTGAGCGTCGCCCCCTTGGGAAAGCCGGTCGTGCCGCTCGTGTACTGGATGTTGATTGGGTCGTCGAAATCGAGCCCGGCGACACGGTCCGCGAGGGCGTCGGCATCGACGGGATGCGCCGCAAGCTCGGACCATTCCTCGGTGCCGAAGAACACCGACCGCTCGAGCGACGGCAGATTGGGGCGCACGGCGGCGGCCATCTCGACGAAGCTCGAGCCCTTCAGTTCGGGCGCCGCGCACAACCAGCGGCAGCCGGACTGAGCGAGCGCATACTCGAGCTCGTGGAGCCGGTAGGCGGGGTTGATGTTGACGAGGATGACACCGATCTTCGCCGTGGCGTACTGCGTCAGTGCCCACTCCGCCCGGTTCGCGCTCCACACCCCGACCCGGTCACCGTGGGCGAGCCCGTGCGTCAGCAGCGCGCTCGCGAGCCGGTCAACCGCCTCGCCGAACTCGGCGTAGGTGTAGCGCAGTTCCTGATGGCAGGAGATGAGCGCCGGGGCATCGGGCACGCGGGCGATCGTTCGGTCAAGGTTCTGGCCGATCGTCTCGCCGAGCAGCGGCCGGTCGAACGTGCCGTGTGCGTATGAATCCATCCTCTTCCTCCGAGTCGAGCCTCACCGGGGACACTAGTACTCCGTGTCAAGGGTTGGCCAGAAGCCGGGATCGTGACCGGGAATGAGCAGCGCGTCCGGCGTCTGGCGGCGGTAGTCGGCGATCTCGCGCAGCGAGCGGCGATGCAGGTGGCCGTCCCCGACGAGGAGCGGCCGCGCCTCGCCCCGGAGTTCCGCCTCCGTGTAGGCCGCGTCCCCGACGACGAGTACCTCTCCGTGCGCGCAGCGGAGCACGACGGACTGGTGCCCAGGCGTGTGGCCAGGTGTCGAGACGAGTCGGACCGACCCGTCGCCGAAGACATCGAAGGATCGGGCGAAGCCGGCGAACGACTCGACCGCCTCGGATTCGTAGTCGACGGTTCGCCAGTCGAAGGCGTGGTCGAACTGGCGGTGGTGGTAGCCGTCCCGGAAGCCACCCGCCTCAGCGGCCGCCCATTCACGGCGATCGACGAGAAACGTGGCGTCGGGGAATTCGGAGACGGCGCTCGCATGGTCGACATGGAGGTGGGTCATGACCACGACCCGCACATCCGCGAGCTCGACCCCGCGAGCCGGCAGCTGGACGCGGAGCGCCTGGTCGTGCTCCATCCGGGGGAGGTACACGAACCTGGCGGCCCGCCCCATGTTGCCGGACACGTCGTTGACGCAACTCGGGTGGAGGCCGGTGTCGATCACCAACGCACCGGCACTCGGGTGCTCGACAAGGAACGCGGGGACCGGCAGCCACTGCCAGCCGCCTCGGGGCCCGAGGAACTGCGCCGCGATCTTGGGCAGCGCCAGGCGGCCGTCCGGTCGGTCGGTGAATGCGCCGGGCGCACGGAGCTCGGCGGTGAGGAGCGGGTGCAGGCGGACCGCCGCGCCGGCGCGGCCGCCCTCAAGCGGGAAGTCCGCCGGCTTGGGCTCGGTGGCGAGCGGCATGGATCGCGGACCCTATACCGTCTACGCGCGATGGCGATTCTGCGTGACAACCTGCTGGCCGGCCGGATCGTGGCGACGAACACGGCCGCGGATCTGCGCGAGGCGCTGGAAGCGCTCGGCGCCGAGGTCGTGGACGCCGGTGGCGCGGGGGGTGGCGAGCCCGGCGGCGCTCTCGATGCGCTTGTCCACGACGCGCGAGCGGACTTCGCCGGTGGCGGACAGAACGCATTGCTCGCGGCCCTCGAGACGCTGTGGGAGCAGATCGCGAGCGCCGCCAACGCGTCGTTGATCCCGTCCGGTGATGGCGGGAAGGTGGTGCTGATTGCCCCCGAGGACGGCGCCGGCGCCTACGCCGACGCGGCTCGGGCGGCGATCGAGAACCTGGCGCGCACACTCTCGACGGAATGGGCGCGGTATGGCATCACCGCGACCGCGCTGACGCCGCGTGCGGGCACCCGGGAGTCGGATCTGGCGGTGCTCGTGGCCTTCATCGTGTCGGGGGCCGGCGACTACTACAGCGGCGCCCGGTTCGACCTCGGGGCTCGCTGAGTCCTCTTCGGCGCGCGCCGCGGCTCCTACGCGCGTCTTACCTCTCCCTCACGCCTCTCGTAGGTCGTGCCGTCAATCTCATCGGCATGAACTCACCCAACCCCCACGCGATACGCCATGCGCGAGCCGCCCGGACGCGGTCCATCCGCCGCCGGGCGATCGCCGGCGCGGTCGCGCTGTTCGTCGCCACCTGGATGTGGATCGCGGTCGTGCTGATCTCAGGCCGAGATCCCGCGCTCGCCTCGCACACAACGGCGACGACGGCGCAGGTCGCGTCCAAGTCCAGCTCCGGCACAACGAGCAGCCCAGTCACCAGCACGTCGGGCTCAACCGGGTCCACCGGGTCCACCGGCACGACTGGCTCGACCGGGTCCACCGGCACGACTGGCTCAACCGGTTCGGCGGGCACGACGGGTTCCACCGGTTCGTCGAGCGCCAGCAGCGTGACCACGCAGCAGTCATGACCACGCTCGCTCCGATTGCCGAGCAGCGCCTGACGTTTGAGTGCTTCGGCTCGACATGCACCGTGATCGTCACCGACGCGGCGCAGCCGGCGCGGGCAGGGGCCGATGCCATCGGCTCCCGCACCCGCCTCCTCGAGTGGCACACGCAGTTCTCGCGTTTCCGAGATGACAGCGAGCTCTCCCAGCTGAACGCCAATCCACATCCCACGGTGTCGGTGTCGCCGATGATGCGCCGCGTGATCGGCGCGGCGGTCACGGCGGCGACGGACACCGGCGGGCTCGTCGACCCGACGCTCGTGACCGAGATCGAGCAGGCGGGCTACGCCGGCCACCTTGACGGACCCGGGCTGCCCCTCACCCAGGCGCTGCTCGACGGACCTCCGCGCGCGCCGGCAACGCCCCACCCTGACGCCCGCTGGCGGCACGTCGTCGCCGACCGCCGCGGCGGGACGGTGTCCCGGCCGCCGGGCGTCCGGCTCGATCCGGGCGGCATCGCCAAGGGCGTGTTCGCCGATGAGCTCGGGGTGTCCCTCGCCCCCCACGACGCGTACGTGGTCGAGTGCGCGGGTGACCTGCGGCTCGGCGGCGCGGCCGGGATCGTCCGTGCCGTCCACGTCGCGAGTCCGTTCAGCTCCGACATCATCCACACCTTCGAGCTGAGCAGGGGCGGCGTCGCGACGAGCGGGATCGGCAAGCGCAGCTGGCTCGGACCGGACGGCTCGCCGGCCCACCACCTGCTCGACCCGGGCACTGGCCTGCCGGCGTTCACCGGGGTCGTTCAGGTAACGGCGATTGCCCCGACCGCGACGGCGGCAGAGGCCCGAAGCAAGGCGGCCCTCCTCAGCGGACCCGACGGCGCAGCCCGGTGGCTGCCCGACGGTGGCGTCATCGTCCTCGACGACGGCCAGATCCGCATCATCGACTGAGCGCTGAGCTATGTCGCCGCAGTTCGGTGGGCGGGCGTGGGCGTGGGCGTGGGTCGCAACGATCTCCCACGCGCTGCGCGTCACGACGACGCGCGGGCATTCAGGTACCCCAGGCGACACCAGATTCCCGCGCACCGCCCCCGCGCGATCGCGCGGGAATTCGTGGTCGGCCGGACCAGCACGATCTCCCACGCGGCATACCCCGCGGAATCGAACGGGAGATCGTCCCGCTCAGAGCAGCACGATCTCCCACGCGTCCCCGTGAACGCCACCGCGTGGGATTTCGTGCTGGTCCTCACGCAGCGAACCCGACACTAAATTGAACGTTCATTCAAGAGGGGGGAGGAGGAAGGGTGCGGACCACGCACGGGGCGCGAAGCGCGTACCGAGCACGTCCCGAGCACTACCGAGCCCGGGCCGTCCATGGAATCCGGCTGGGGCCTTCTACACGGAGACGGCCACGTGAGCCGCCAACCAGGCGCACATGTCGTCGAGCACCTGGTCCTGCTCGGGCTCGTTGAAGATCTCGTGGTACAGCCCGTCATACGCCTTGAGCGTCTTGTCCGCGGCGCCGATCCGCTCGTTGAGCATGAGACTGCCGGCGGGCGGGCAGAGGGCGTCGGCGGTGCCGTACATGATCAGCGTCGGGACGGTGATCCTCGGCGCCTGCTCTCCGAACGCGTCGATCGCCGCCGCGAGCTCGGTGACCGTGCGCGCGGGCAGCTTGCCGTGGTAGACGAGCGGATCTGACGTGTATGTGCGCACGACCTCCGGGTCGCGACTGACAAGCGTCGCGTCGATAGCCACGACCGGGAGGCCCGGGGTGAGCACCGACAGCACGCGGGCGGCGATCCGCTGCGGCGCCGGAGCCGCTTCGAGCGCGGCGAGCGGCCCTGAGAGCAACAGGCCGGCGAGCCGGTCGTTGTGCAGGACCGCGTAGCGAACCGCGATCGCGCCGCCCATGCTGTGGCCGAGCAGGAACACGGGCGCGCCGGGGTGACGCTCGACGGCGATCGTCACGAGCGCGTCGAGGTCGGCGACCGCGTTGTCAAGCCGATCGATGAGCGCCCGCTGACCATCGGAGCGCCCATGACCGCGGTGCTCGATCGCGTACACGGCGTACTTGTCCGCGGTCAGCCGCGCGGCGACATGCGCATAGCGCCCGCTGTGCTCGCTCGCACCGTGGGCGACGACGACCACCGCCCGGGGCGCGTCCTCGGGCAGCCACGCCTGCCAGAAGATCCGCCGGCCACCGGCGCCAATCAGGTGGTCCTCGACCTGGCTCATTGCTCGGCCCAGGGGACGACGACGGCGTCCTCGTGCGACGAATCCCGCGCCACGACGTACTCGGCGGGCTCGGTATCGGACACGTTCTCGAGGACGTGGGTCTCGCGCGGGGGCACGTAGACGAGATCGCGCGGCTCGAGCGTCACCTCCTGCTCGAGTTGATCGCCCCATTTGACGCGGAGCCGTCCCGAGAGCATGAACACCGCGCTCTCGCAGCCCTCGTGGTAGTGCGGTCGTGACCGGGCCCCGGGCGGTACCCGGAACACCGCCATGTAGATGTGCTGGGCGCCGGCCGTTGCTTCAGAGATCTCCGACCCGCCGACGACGCCTCGGGGGACCTCGCGATCAGGTCCCGGCTTCACCACCCTCATGCGCCGAGTCTACCCCGGCGCGTCCCCGCGAGACCTCGATCTGAATCGGCGGCTGGGCGGCGTGCTCGTGGTCGACCTGGAGCGTGGTGTGATGGATCTCGAAGCGCGCTTCGAGCAGTCGCTGCAACTCGCGGCGCCGCCCGTGACAGTCGTCGCCCGAGCGGACGACGATGTGCGCCGACAGAGCTGGGAAGCCCGAGGTGACCTCCCACACGTGGAGATCGTGCACCTCGACGACGCCCGGTTGAGCGGCGAGGGTGTTGCCGATCTCGGTCGGGTCGATCCCGGACGGCGCCGCCTCCATGAAGATCCGGCCGGACGCGATCAGTAGCCCATAGGCGGCGTGGAGCATCAGCGCGGCGATCACCAGCGACGCAATCGGATCCGCGCGGGAAAAGCCCGCGACGAGCACGATCACGCCGGCGATCGCGGTGGCGATGAAGCCGAACAGATCGGTGAGGATGTGCTTGTAGGACCCCTCGACGTTGAGGCTGCGCTCGCCGCCCTTCGGCCTGAGGATGCGGACTGCCGCGAGGTTGACCGCGATCCCCACGATCGCGACCACGACCACGATCCCGCCGTGCACCTTTGGGGGCGAGACGAGGCGGGCGATCGCGTCGTAGATGATCAGCAGCGACAGCACGAGCAGTGTGACCCCGTTGGCCTGGGCGCTGAGGATCTCGGCACGGCCGAGGCCAAAGGTCATCGCGCCGTGAGCCGGGCGCGAGGCGAGGCGGGCGGCGGCGAGTGAGAGCGCGAGCGCGGCCGCGTCGGTGAGCATGTGGGCGGCGTCTGAGAGCAGCGCCAGCGAGGACGCGAGAACGGCGGCCGTCACCTCGGCGACCATGAACGCGAGGATCAGCGCGAGCGCAATCCGCAGCGCGCCGCGCTCGGCGTCACGACCATGCGCGTGGGCGTGGGCGTGGCTGTGAGCGGGACCGTGTGCCTGTCCGTGATCGTGATCCTGGGCGATGCCCCGGATCGTAGTTGCCGCGCCGACGAGTTAGTTGACCGACGGATCGGCCGGCATCCGCGCGATGAGCGCGTAACTGCCGCCCTTCCGAGTCAGCACCTTGGCCCACAGCTCGTCCGGTTCGACCGAGAACGCGTCGTCTCGGCGCGCCGGCTCAAGAATCCAGTCGCCGCGCTCGAGCTCGGCGTCGAGCTGGCCCGGGCCCCAGCCCGAATGCCCGACGAACGCGCGGCCGCTGCGCACCTCGGCAACGGCGTCCTCGAGCGAGGCGCCGGTCGCCAGAACGCCGATGTCCGCGAAGGCGATCAGCGCCGCGTCGCCCGGGTCCTCGAACTCCGCGAGCACGATCACCGCCGACGGCTGCACGGGACCGCCGACGAACAGCTGGTCCGCGGGGTCCACGAGCTCGTCGAGTTGCGACACCGCCTCGCCGACGGTCGTCTCGGACGGACGGTTGAGGACGAGCCCGAGTGCGCCGTCGTCGGTGTGCTCGACGACGAGGACGACCGTGCGCCAGAAGTTCGGGTCCAACAGCGAGGGCCCGGCGATCAGCAACTGGCCACGAACGGAGTCCATGTCGTGCGGACGTTAGCTGTAGCGGCGCTCGGGCTCCTGCTCCTCGCCGCGGACTTCGTCGTCCTGCGCGTGCCCGCCGGTCAGGCTGCGGCGGGCGTCGTCGGCCAGCCGGACCGCCTCAGCGGCCTGGCCGCGGTCCTCGAGGTCAAGCCCGGCGAGTTCGGCAATGACCTCGAAGAGATCAACGCCGAGGCAGACCTCGGGGTCATCGGTGGTATCCGCTCTCCGTGCGTAGTACGAGTCGAACCGTTGCCACACGAGTACGGCGGCACCATTGCTCGCTCTGACGGTTAACTGCATCCGTCCCGTCTCCCCTGATAGGGAACTCCGCCCTACGGAGCTCCATGTGCGGGCGGCACTTTATCCACAAGCCGCACCCGGCGTGGCGTCAGAGTCCGAGCGATCGGCCGAGGATCTCCTTCATGATCTCGTCGGTTCCGCCCCCGATCGGGCCGAGCCGGGCATCGCGCGCGGCGCGCTCGATGTCGTACTCGACCATGTACCCCGCACCCCCGTGGATCTGGAGGCACGTGTCCATCACGTCGAAGGCGGCGCGCTGGGTCGCCAGCTTGGCGATCGTGACATCCCGGACGGCGTCCTCGCCGGCGACGTACCGGCGCAGCGCCGCGTAGGTCACGTCTCGGCCTGCCTCAACCGTGAGCGCAACCTCGGCGAGCTTGTGCCGGATCACCTGGTGGTGGCCGATCGCCTTGCCGAACGCCCGGCGCTCGAGTGCGAACCGGAGTGTGTTCTCGAACGCGACGTTCATCGCGCCGACGGCGCCAAGCGCCATCAGCAGCCGCTCCCACTGGAAGTTGGCCATGATCAGATAGAAGCCCGCGTTCTCCTCGCCGAGCAGGTTCTCCTCGGGCACGAACACGTCGTCAAAGGTGATGTGCGCGGTATCGGACGCGTGCCAGCCGAGCTTCTCGATGGGGCTCGACTCGACACCGGGCCCGCGGTCGATGATGAGAAACGACAGCCCGCGATGGCCGCCCGCCTGCGTGGTCTTGACCGCGGTGACGAGGAAGTTGGCGCGTACGCCGCCGGTGATGAACAGCTTGGAGCCGTTGACGACGTAGCCACCATCGACCCGGCGCGCATGGGTGCGGATCGAGGCGACGTCGGAGCCGGCGTCCGGCTCGGTGATCGCCAGCGCGCCGATCGTCTCGCCGCGGATCCCGGGGACGAGGTAGCGCCGCTTCTGGTCCTCGCTGCCGAACTTCCAGATCGGGGGCATCGCGATTCCGCCGTGGGCTCCAATGCCGGCGGCGACCCCGCCGGAGCCGCACCAGGCGATCTCCTCGACGAACACCGCGTCCGCTACCGGGTCGTTGTCACCGCCGTACTCGGTCGGGAACTTGAGCCCGATGTAGCCGAGTTCGGCGAGCCGGCCGAAGACCTCGTTCGGGAACCAGCGCGCGTCCTCCCATTCCCGCGCGTGGGGCCGGAGCTCGGTCTGCACGAACCGGCGGACGGCCAGGCGGAACTCCTCGTGCTCGGCGGTGAAGGGCGGGATCGGGCGCCGCGCGGACGAGGTGCCGGCGCCGGCTTTGGTGGCGAGATCGGTGGCGGTCATGATCGGGAAGCGGAACCGTAACCGCTGGCCGCCTTCGCCGCAGCGATCGTCTCGAGCAGGCGCTCCGCGTTCATCCTCCCGGGCGGGAGCCCCCCGACCTTCGGCGACAGGGTCCCGGCGAGCGTGTCGGCAACACGCGCCCGCGCGTCGCGGGAGAGTCGGTCACGCCGGGCGAGAAAGTCACGCACGGTCGCGAGCTCGGACGCCGTGATCGCGGTGACATCGATCCCGGCGGGCACGACTGGGCGCTCCGCGGCCCATGGATCCGTCGTCGACCCCGGCGTGGCCGACGGGTCCGTGGTCGACCGGCCCGCAGTCGCCGGCGCCGGTGGTGCAGAGGAACCATGCGCCGTGCGTCCGAAGCGGATGGCCCCGGCGCGGCGCTCGCGGACGACGATCGTCCCGCCGGCGAGGTCGCCGAGCCGCTGGTTGCGCGGCGTGACGATGATCGACACCGAGCCGACCACCATCGCGGTCGCCCAGATGTCGATCACGCGCATGAGGTTGCGTACCGCGCTGGGGCCGAACGTCACCGGCTGGCCGTTGGCCATCAGCACCCGGAGCCCGTTCCACCGCTTGCCGGGCGTCCGACCCGCGGCCCACACTTCGAACGCGATGTCGTAGGCGAACAGCGCGAGGAAGACCCCGACGACGAACACGATCAGCACGACCGTCGACGGCGCTCCCGCGATCTCGAGGATCGCGAGCACCGCGCCGAGCACGATGACCCGGATCGCGACGTCGACGAGGTCGGCGAGAAACCGCGACCCGAGGCCGGCCAGCGTGTAGTCGAGCGCCAAGCCCTCCGGGGCCCAGATCGTGATCCGATCCTCATACTCCATCTCTCCGTGAACCTTGACAGCTTCATCCGCGCGCGCGAGCCGTCATGGGGTGAGCTCGACGGCCTCGTCCGGCGCGCGAAAGGGCGGCCCGAGCGGCTCGGTCCCGATGGGGTCCACCGGCTCGGGGCGCTCTACCGCGCGGCCGTCGCCGACCTTGCGCGAGGCCGTCGCGCGTCGCCGACGGACCCCACGGTGCGGGCGCTCGAGGAGCTCGTCAACCGGGCGCGCGCCACCCTCTATGCGGTGCCCCCGGCCCGCGCCTCGCCTGGCAGCTACCTGCGGGCGGGGTACTGGCAGGCGGTCCGCGAACGCGGGCGGGTGATCCTGTTTGCGTGGGTGCTACTGCTCGGCTCGGCGGCGCTGGCGACGGTGTGGGCCCTCCACGATCCCGGGGCGGCCGCGGGCGTCGTGCCGGGCTCGCTCGCGGGTGGCGGCGGCGGACCGCACCGGGCGATCGGGCTGGCGGCGGGCCAGGCGGCGGCGCTGTCGGTGTCGATCTTCACCAACAACATCGGGGTCACGTTCACCTCGTTCGCCAGCGGAATCGTGTTCGGGATCCTTCCGGCGTTCTCGCTGCTCTACAACGGGCTCATCCTCGGCGCGGTCGCCGGCATCGCGTCGGCCACCTCGCATGCCACCGACGTGATCGAGCTGATCGTCCCGCACGGGATGCTCGAGCTCTCATGCATCGTGGTGAGCGCCGCCGCGGGCATGCGGATGGGGTGGACGCTCGTCGAGCCCGGCAACCGCCGCCGGCTCG
Source organism: uncultured Solirubrobacterales bacterium (assembly GCA_963850335.1). GTDB lineage: Bacteria > Actinomycetota > Thermoleophilia > Solirubrobacterales > Solirubrobacteraceae > Palsa-465. Next base: position 147,599 of record CAWKKY010000020.1, read on the forward strand.
ATGCACTCGCCGCCGAGGCCCCCCGAGCCGTGGTGCTCGTCCTCGCGACGGCGCCCTGGCTCGTACTCGCCGGACTCGTCGAGGGCTTCGTGACGCCCCATCACCTGGCGCTGGTGCCCGCGCTCGCCGTCGGGATCGGATTGGCGGCGCCCTACTGGCTGTGCGTCGCCTTCCTCGGCCGCGGCTAGAGCCGGAGCCGTGCCTTGGCCGTCAGGTACGCCCGCACGCATGCGACCGAGAACCGCTCCGGTGGCGCCTGCACGATTTGGGCTCCACTGCGGCGCAGCAGCTGAGCCGCTCGAGCGCGGGCAGCGAGCAGATCCGTCGCCGCGGCGGCGGTGAGCACGTCCCGCTCGTCGACGGGGTCGGTACGGACGAGCGCCTCGAGATCGGGGTCGAGCACGCTCGCGACGAGCACCGCGTGGCGGCGGGCGAGCACCGGCACGGCGTCGATCAGCGCCCGCGCGGCGGCGTCGTCGAACAGGTCGCAGAGGATGAGCACGAGCGCCCGCCTCCCCCCGGCGATCCGGCGAAACGCGAGCTCGTAGTCGCTGTCGCGCAGCCGTGGCTGCAGATCGAACAGCGCCCGCACGATGTCCTGGCCGCCCGCGCGGCGCGGACGCATCTGGACGCGCACCTCGGAGTCGAACGCGATAACGCCGCAGTGGTCGCCGAGCTCGTCCGCGGTCAGCCCGACGGCAGTGACCGCGTCGAGGGCGACGTCAAGCCGGTTGCGGTCCCCGAGCGGTGCGGCCATCAGACGGCCGGCGTCAACCATGAACTGGAGCTCACGCGACTGCTCGAGCCGGTACTGGTTGGTCATCGGGCGACCGGTGCGCTCGGTCGCCGCCCAGTTGATGCGGCGGACGTCGTCGTCCGGCGTCCACTCCCGCACCGACTCAAAGTCGGTGCCGAGCCCGAGCGGCCCCCGCGTCCGATTGCGGGAGTCGAGCAACCGCCCCTCGCGCGCGGCGAGCGCAAGGCGCCGCGCGGTGACGAGGTCGGGGTAGACGAGCAGCTCGGCGGTTCCACCTCCGCGGCGGTAGGCGGCGGCGAGACGCAGCGGCCCCTCGGCGCGGCAGCCGACCTCCGGCAGAACGTGGCGGCCACGATCGGTGGCGATCAGCTCGCCGTCGATCGCGTCGGTACCGGCACTCGGCGTCAACACGACGCCGGCGGGAGTCGCCTGGCGCAGCGCGACCGCGCGCGCGGCGGGGACCGCGGCGGCGACCGCGAGCCGCACCGGCAGGCCGCGCGAGATGATCTGCGGCACCGCGCGGCGGACGTTCGGCTGGGCCCGCACCGTCCACGCGTCGAACGCGACCGCGGCGAGCAGGACCACGGCGGCGACCGCGACGAGCCCGAGGGGGAGCACGAGCGCGGCGAGGGCAAGCACCGCGAGAGCGATCGCGGCGCGCGGCGTCGGGCTCACGTCCGACTCACCGCGGGACCGGGACCGCGGCGAGCGCGCTGCTGATCGCCTCGGCGGTGCCGAAGCGCTCAAGCTCGGCCTCCGGCGTGAGCACGAGCCGATGCCGGAGGACCGGGAGCGCCATCGAGGCGACATCGTCCGGGATCACGTAATCGCGACCGGCGAGACGCGCTCGCGCCTTCGCTGCGGCGAGGAGGTGTACGGCAGCGCGCGGACTGGCCCCGAGCGAGACGCTCGGGAGCGCGCGGGTTGCTCGGACGAGTGCGACGACATAGCCGGTCACCTCGTCGGTCACGTTCGTCGCGTCCACGAGCGACCGGGCGCTCATGAGCTCGGCGGCATCGAGCACGGGAGCGATCCCGTCGAGTGATGGCGAGCCGACGCCGTGGCGGGCGAGTCCGAGCACGGTGCGCTCCTGGGCCTCATCCGGGTAGCCGACCTCGGCCTGGAACAGGAACCGGTCGAGCTGGGCCTCGGGAAGGGGATAGGTGCCCTCGTACTCGATCGGGTTCTGGGTCGCGACGACGAGGAACGGATCCGGCAGTGGATGCGGGGACCCGTCGACCGAGACCTGACGCTCCTGCATCGCCTCGAGCAGCGCCGACTGCGTCTTCGGCGGCGTCCGATTGATCTCGTCGGCCAGCAGGACGCTCGCGAACACCGGTCCGGGCCGGAACACAAGCTCGCCGCCACGGAGCGTCATCGTGCCCGTGAGGTCAGACGGGAGCATGTCCGGCGTGAACTGCACGCGGCGGTAGCTGCCGCCGACCGTCCGCGCGAACGCGTTCGCGAGCAGGCTCTTGGCGACCCCCGGCACGCCCTGAAGCAGCACGTGGCCGCCGAGCACCAGCGCGCTCAACATCAACTCGATCACCTCGTCCTGGCCGACCACGACGTCATGGAGTTCCGCCCGGACTCGCTCGATCAGATCGTTCACCGCACCTCCCTTGAGAGCTTGGCCAGCGCCCGGCCGGCCGGGATCACATCCGCTTCGTAGAGCGTCGGCGCGGCGACCGCGCGGGCTTCGTCCTCGTCGAGGCCGAGCCGCTCGCCGGCGGCGCGGATCTGTGCCTCGTCGGCGCCGTGCGTCAGTCGCGCACGGGTTAAGACCAGGGTCCGCGCCTGCGCCTGAACGGGCTCGGCGGCCTGGGCGGGGCGTCCCGTCCGGGAGAGGGCCGAGGCGAGCGCGTCGACGTGGGCGCGCCGCGGCGGCTGGGGCTCGACCGGCGTTGGCTCCGGCGGCCCGAGGCGGCGGAACCGCGCCGCGACCGCGACGAGGGCGGCAAGCAGGAGTCCGCCGAGCGCCCACTTCCAGCGGGTCGGCAGGGCCGCGAGGCCGCGGGCCTCGCCGTAGCCGTGCACCGCCTCCTCGAAGCTGACCGGGCGGCCCGGTGCACCGGCGATCGCGAGACCGAACGCCGCGTCGTCGGCCTGCGCGAGCAGGTGGTTCTGAAGCGGCGAGGAATCCGCGAGCAGCACGACCCGGCCGGCGCCGAGACCCACGACGGTCGCGAGCGCCTGGTGCGCGTCGCCGAGGACGGGCAGCGTCGAGCCGGCCTGGGTGAACGCGCCGACGCCGTCGGAGTCGACGAACTGCACGCCGGCGGTCTCGGGCACGGGGACGAGGGTACGTGCGCCCGACGGCGCCTTGGCGGCCCAATCTGGACCATTGCCCAGCAACTCGTCCAGCCACGCTTCCGGGGCGTTCCCGCCGGTGATGAGCCGCCCGCCGGCCTCGACGAACGAGCGCAGTGCGGCGACATCCTTGCCGAGCACGACATTGGGATCGAGCATCACCACGGTCGTATGGGGATCAAGGTCGGCATGCCAGGGAGGAGTGCGCAGGCGGCTCACGGGATGGCCGGATTTCATCAACAGGGCGGCATACCCGGCGAGCCCGTCGCTCGCGGTGGCATAGGACGACGACCCGGTCCCACCCGAGTGGGGCGTGAACTCGTTGACCACCATGGCCAGAATCGCGAGCCCGATCAACGTGAACGCGACCACCTTCGCCACACGGCGTCTCACGGCCGCTCCTTCGTGGTGAGCACCGTATCCCAGCCGTCCCGGGCGGCAGCCGCCTGCTCGGCGTCGGCGGGAGCGTCGGCATAGGCCACCTGTTCAAAATGCGCGGCGAGATCGTCGAACGTCTCGGAATGCAGGGTCCGCCGAGCCTCCCCGGTGAGCAACGACGGCCGGTAGTCAAGCCGCCCGCGCTCGCCGAGCGTCACCAGGCCGGCCTGAAAGCGCAGGCGGATCGCCTCGCCGAAGGCGCCACGGCCCTCGGCCGCGGCCGCCGCTCGCATGAGTGCGTCTGGGCTCTCCGCGACGCCGCCTTCGTACATGCGGGAGGTTCGTGTTGTGCGGTCAAGCCGTCGCATCATCCGCCGGGCGCCGAACCCGGCACCCGCGAGCACGAGCACTGCGAGCACGAGCCAGAACACGACCGGCCCCCCGGGAGCGTTCGACGCCAGCTTGGCGAGAAAGTGGCCGACCTTGTTGAACGCGGTACCGATCGGGTCCGGGAGCGGGGCGCGTCCGTACTGGCGCTGGTGGAGCACCGAGGCGGCCGACGCCTGGGCCTGGCCCGGATTCGGGGCGGCGCCCGAGGCGGGGGTGGCGAGCGCCCGCAGCCGTGACCGGAGCGCCGCCGGGTCTGAGGTGTCCAGCGCGCCGCTGATGTCCGCCGGCTGTCCGTCGACCGCATCGACGGCGCGCAGTTGGGCGAGCGCCGACCCCTCGCCGGTTGACGCCTGCGCCGCCAACGCGCGCAACTGCGCGTCCGTAACGTTCGTCGCCCCGGCCGAGGCCGGGGCGAGGAACAGCCACAAACATGCCAGCGCGAGGGCGCCGGCGCGAGCGATCATCCAGCGGGTGGCCAGGTGGGCTCGCTCGGCGGGGTCCGGTTGATCGGGTCGGTCGCGGTCACGTCACCGGGAGGCGCGACGCTCGGCGCCGTCGGTGCCGTGGGGTAGGCCGACCCCGCCGGCGCCACGGGGGACCCAGCGGGCACGGTGCTTCCCGGTCCCGAGAACTCCCGGGCGACGAGCTCGATGTCAAGCGCCTCCTTGCGGACGCGCAGGTCGATGTAGATGACGGTCAGAACCGCCGCCACGAACGGCGCGATCAGGATGCTCGCGATCACGTTGAGCACCCCGCCGAGCACCACGTACAGCGTGACGTTGTGGAGCGTGACACCGCTCGCGATCGCGCCGGCGAGGGCGGTGATGCCAAACAGCACCGCGAACAGCAGCACGTACGCGGCGAGCAGACGGCCGAGCGTCGCCCACCAGCGCCCGTCGACGAGCTCCATCGAGCGCTTCATCGCCGCGAATCCGCCGACGCCCTCGAACATGAGCGCGGGGACGGCGACCGAGATCGCGACGAGCAGCCAGATGCCCGGCAGCACGAGCAGGATGAATCCGATCATCACGAACACGGTCGTCAGCACGGCCAGCCAGATGAGCGATGCTGCTCGTGTCTGGGCGTGCGCGAGCGACGAGCGCCACGTCGTCGGACGGCCGAGGTACGCGCTGATCAGCGCCTCGAACACGGCGCCCGTGGCGATATAGGTCGCGACCGCCACCAGGAAGCTCGCGAGGAGCACGACGATGACCGACCCGGTCCCCTGCCCGGAGAACGAGTACAGCGTCCCATTCGACAGGAACACGTCGCTCGGGAGCGACGCCCGACGGACGATCACATCGAGGATCTGCAGTGGGATGACGACGAGCGCGACGATCGTCCACAGCGTGGTCGCGTTCCGTCGGTACAGCTTGATGGCCACATCGAGCGTTTCGCCGACGCCGAGCGGACGCAGCGGTGCCGCGCCTCCGGCGGACCCGACATCCGCTCCTGATAGGCCTGAAATCGCCCCTTCCATCGACACACTCCCCTTCGTGAATGCCCCAATTTGGTGGGGCGAACGATAGCCGCTACCTCGGCGGCCGCCTAGCGGCATTTACCCGGGTTCCCTCACCGGGTTTTCGCCGGGTTCATCGATGTCTTGAGCCGGGTTGCGGTTGTTGCTGACCGGCGAACGGCGCATCGAGGAGGGAGGGGGACGGGCCGGGCGGTGGGCCCGGTTCGGCCGTGTCCTCGGGAGCGTCGGACTCGCCGCGGGGGAATTTCACGCCAAAACGCCCCGGCTCGACGTGTTCGGTCGAAGGATTCCCGCTCACGGGGCATTTCGCGCCCCAAACCAAGCGGCGAACCGGTCGGGGCGAATTATTCCCCGTCGCTCCCGGCCGCGGGTCCACAACCGGCCGCGGGTCCACAACCGGCCGCGGGTCCACAACCGGCCGCGGGTCCACACCGGCCGCGGGTCCCATCCCCACCTCCTCGATGCCGCCGTTCGTCGGTCGCCGGCCTAGCGCCCCGAGTTTGCAACCGGCCACACGCCCTGGGGCTCACCGACCACCCGGGGCCGGACTCAAGACCGGCCTACAGCCCGTAGGACCGCCCGATCACGTCGAGCATGATCTCGTCCGTCCCGGCCCCGATCCGGTTCAGGCGCATGTCACGCCACACCCGCTCGACGCCGTACTCCTTCATGTAGCCGGCACCGCCGTGGATCTGGATGCACTCGTCGGCGACCTCGCAGGCGATGCGGGCGGCGTAGAGCTTGGCCATCGAGATCTCCCGGACCGGGTACTCGCCGTTCTGGAAGCGCCAGGCGGTCGTGTAGACGAGCTGGCGGGCGGTCTCGATCTTGGTCGCCATCTCGGCGAATTTGTGCCGGATGACCTGGAAGTGCCCGATCGATCGTCCGAATGCCTGGCGCTCGCGCGCGTACTGAAGCGTGCGGTCGAAGCAGTTCTGGGCTCCGGCGACGCAGCCCGCGGCGCCGATCAGCCGCTCGCCCTGGAGCTCCCACATGATGTGGTAGAAGCCCTTGCCGACCTGACCGAGCACCGCCGACTCCGGCACGCGGACGTCCTGGAAGGCGAGCAGCGCGGTGTCCGAAGCGTGCATCCCGAGCTTCTGGAGGCGCTTTTCCCGGATTACGCCCGGCGCGTCCATCGGCACGAGGAACAGCGTGAATCCGTCGTAGCCGACGTCCGGATCGGTCTTCGTGACGAGCACGATCACGTGCGCTCGGTGGCCGTTGGTGATGTACGTCTTGGAGCCATTGATGACGTAGTCCCCGGTCGCCTCGTCGCGGACGGCGCGGGTCTTGATCCCCGAGACGTCCGAGCCCGCGTCCGGCTCGGTGATCCCGAGGCAGAGGATCTTCTTCCCGGCGATCGCCGGCGCCGCCCACTCCTGCTTCTGCTCCTCGGTCCCGAACGCGAGGATCGGCGGCATCGCCATGTCGGTCTGCACGGCGAGGCCCATCGCCAGGCCGCCGGAGTGGGCGTGGACGATCTCCTCGGCGAGCACGAGGCTCGAGTAGTAGTCCCCACCCTGTCCGCCGTACGCCGTCGGCTTGTCCAGCCCGAGGAAGCCGAGCTCGCCCATCCGCTCGAACACCCAGTCCGGGAACGTGGTCTCCTCCCACTCCTCGGAGTGGGGCTGGAGCTCCTTGACCACGAAGCGGCGGATCGAGTCGCGCAGCTGCTCGTGCTCGTCGGTGAAGATGAAGTGCTTGCGCTGGGCGGCGAAGTCTGGCTTGAGGACATCGGCGGTCGTGGTCATGCGGAGCACCGTACCGAGCAGGCCTCAAAAAGTAAACAGTAGGACTTCTTACTTTCCACGCGTTCGGAACGGGCGCGGCGTAGGCTTCGCCGCCATGTCCTACGCAACCCTCCGCTACGAGGTCTCGGACGCCGGCGTGGCGACGATCGCCCTCGACCAGCCCGACACCCGCAACGCGCTCTCCAACGAACTGCTGAGCGATCTCGCCGCCGCGCTCGCCGAGGCGCGTGCCGATCCCGCGGCGCGCTGCGTCGTGCTCACCTCGACCCACGAGAAGGTGTTCTCGAGCGGCGGCAATCTCGCCGGCTTCGCGGCCGACGTGCCGCTCGTCCACAAGCATTTCGGCACCGACCTGTTCCCGAGCGTGTTCCGGGCGCTCGGCGAACTCGGCAAGCCCTCGATCTGCGCCGCCAACGGCCACGTGCTCGCCGGCGCGCTCGGACTCGCCCTGGCCTGCGACCTGATCGTGGCCAAGCAGGGCGCCCGGTTCGGGACGCCCGAGATCAACGTCGGCGTGTTCCCGTTCATGATCATGGCGCTCATCTATCGCAACGTTCCGCGCAAGAAGACGAACGAGCTCCTGCTCCTCGGCGAGCAGATCTCGGCCGAGGAGGCGGAGCGGATCGGGATCGTCAACCGCGTCGTCGCCGCCGGGGAGTTCGACGCGGCGGTGTCCGAGTGGGCGGAGAAGCTCGCGGGCAAGTCGCCTGTGCTGATGAAGCTCGGGAAGGACGCGATGTTCCGCCAGCAGGACATGGCGTTCCTCGACGCCCTTGACTTCCTGCGCTCACAACTCACAATCGCGTTCTCGACCGAAGACATTCAGGAGGGCGTCAAGGCGTTCTTCGAGAAGCGCCCGCCGGAGTGGACGGGTCGATAGTTCAAGAACGGGGGGGTTGGGCATGAGGCGAACCGCGGCGGCAATGATCGGGGCGAGTTGTGCGCTGATCGCGCTCGGGGCCGGAGCGGCGCCCGCCGGCGCCACGTTCCCTGGCCGGACCGGCGCGATCATCGCCGCGTTCGATGACCACAGCCGACCGTTCGTGCGCGCAATCGACCCCACCACCGGCGCCGTCCGGGTGCTGTTCACGTGCAGCCCGGCGGACTGCCCCGACTTCATCAACGGCCTCAGTCTGTCCTCCGACGGAAAGCTCGCCGCCTTCGACGGCACGACGTTCCTCGATCGCGGCGTCAGCAACACCCAGCTCTCGATCCTCACCATCGCCACCCGCAAGGCGGTCCAGCTTCCGCTGCTCAAGGGCGGGCTCGACGAGGAAGAAGATCAGGATCCGACGTGGTTCCCCGGCGCCCACAAGCTCCTGTTCTCGATTGCCAGCCCCGACGGGGCGCTCGGGCTGTTCACGGCGACATCGGGCGGAGCCTCGCTGAGCCGCCTGATCGCATGCGATTGCGCCCATGCCGCCGTCTCTCCGAACGGGAAGCAGATCCTGTTTGAGCGTGGCAGCGATCTCTGGATCGCGAATGCCGACGGGACCGCGGCGCACCGCATCGCGCGCAACGCCGAGCAGCCGTCCTGGGCGCCCGGCGGCAAGACGATCGCCTACATCTCGCTCATCCACGGTCGCGACCTCGTCACCGCCCGGACGAACGACAGCCACCGCCTGACGCTCAGGTCCGGCACATTGTTCACGCCCGCCTGGTCGCCGGACGGGTCCTCGATCGCCTTCGCGAGCTGCCCTCGCTGCGACACCAACGACAGCACGACGACGATCTACACCGTGCACCGGAACGGCCGCGGGCTGCACAAGCTCTACACCGACCACCCCGGCAGCGATATCGGGTTCTCCCAGTTGGACTGGCAGGCGCTGCCGCGCTGAACCGCGCTCGGGTGCTCTTGACGGCCCACCCGCAAACCTGACAGAGTGAAAAGTAGGACGTTCCACTTCCTACTATGGCCACCGACGCACCCATCAGCAGCCTGCTGCGACCACTCGCCGAGGATCTCGCCTCTCGCCGCGAGCAGATCCGGCTCGGCGGTGGTGAGGAGAAGATTGCCCGTCAGCACGAACAGGAGAAGCTGACCGCCCGTGAGCGGCTGGCGCTGCTGATCGACGAGGGGACGTTCGTCGAGCTCGGGATCCACGGCCGCCCCCACTTCTCCCAACGCGCGATGGAGGGCAAGAACGCGCCCGCCGACGGCGTCATCACCGGCTACGGCAAGGTCGACGGCCGGCTCGTCGCCGTCGCCGCCTATGACTTCACGGTGATGGCCGGCTCGATGGGGATGACCGGCGAGCTGAAGGTCACCCGTCTGCGCGAGCTCGCGCTGACCAAGCGGATCCCGCTCGTATGGCTGTTGGACTCGGCCGGCGCCCGGATCCAGGAGGCGGTCGGCAGCCTGTTCGCCGGCAGCGGCCATCTGTTCCGGGAGGAGGTCGTGATGAGCGGCGTCATCCCTCAGGTCGCGGCGCTGATGGGGCCGTGCGCGGCCGGCACCGCCTACATCCCTGGCCTCGCCGACTTCGTGCCGATGGTCAAGGGCCGCGGCTCGATGGCGCTCGCCGGACCGCACCTCGTGCGCGCCGCGGTCGGCGAGGACGTCACCCAGGAGCAGCTCGGCGGCTCCCGCGTGCACTGTCGCAAGTCGGGGGTGGGGGACCTCGAGGTCGCCGACGACCCCGAGTGCATCGAGCGGATCAAGCAATACCTCAGCTACTTCCCGCAGAACTGCGAGCAGGAGCCACCGACGAAGCCGACGACCGACCCCGTCGACCGCGCCGACGAGGCGCTGCTCGACGTGCTGCCGCCGTCCAACCGCAAGCCCTACGACATGTACGACGTGATCCGGCGGATCGTCGACGACGGCGAGTACTTCGATCTCAAGCCCCAGTGGGCGAAGACGATCATCACCTGCCTGGCGCGCTTCGGCGGCCGGCCGGCCGGGATCGTCGCCAATCAGCCCAAGCAGCTCGGCGGGATCCTGGACAACGACTCCGCCGACAAGGCGGCGCGGTTCATCAACCTCTGCAACGCATACGGGATCCCGCTCGTGTTCCTGATGGACGTCCCCGGCTTCATGGTCGGGTCGAAGGTCGAGGAGGCCGGGATCATCCGCCACGGGGCGAAGATGCTGTACGCGACCGCGAACGCGACCGTGCCGAAGATCACCGTCGTGCTCCGCAAAGCGTACGGCGCGGGCTACTACGTCATGTGCGGGCGCGCCTACGAGCCGGACCTGATCGTCGCCTGGCCGAGTGCCGAGATCAGCGTCATGGGGGCCGAGGGTGCGGTCGAGATCATCTTCCGCAAGCAGGTGCAGGAGGCCGAGGATCCCGCGGCCAAGCGCCAGGAACTGATCGAGAACTTTCGCAAGATCATCGACGTCTACGTCGCCGCGGGCAACGACATGATCGACGACGTGATCGACCCGCGCGAGACCCGGGCGACGATCTGCAACGGCCTCGAGATGGCCCAGAACAAAAAGGTCGAGCGCCCCTACAAGAAGAGCGGAGTGGTTCCGGTTTGAGTCTTCAAGACCCCGTCGTCATCACCTGCGCGATCTCCGGCGCGATCGCCAACCGCGATCAGTGCCCGGCGATCCCGTACACGCCGGACGAGTACGCCGCCGAGGCGCGCCGGATCGTCGACGAGGGCGGCGTCCACATCCACATCCACGCCCGGAGGCCTGACGGGACGCCGTCATATGAGATCGAGGACTTCGTCGCGATCAAGGAGGCGATCCGCTCCGAGGTCGGCGACGGCGCGATCATCAACTTCTCCACCGGGACGATCGGAGTGCCGGTCGAGAAGCGGGTCGCCTACCTCGAGGCCGGCCGACCCGAGGTAGCCGCGCTCAACATGGGCTCGCTCAACTACGCCAAGTACTCGCGCAAGCGCAAGGACTTCGTGTTCAAGTTCGTGTTCGAGAACCCCTTCGAGGAGATCATCGAACTGATCGAGGCGATGCGCAGGCTCGACATCAAGCCCGAGCACGAGTGCTTCGACGTCGGCCACGTCGGCTCGCTCACCCCGCTCGTCGACATGGGCCTGCTCGAGGCGCCGCTGCACGCGGATTTCGTCATGGGCGTCGTCGGAGGCGTCCCCGCCAGCGCGTTCAACGTCGCCGCGATGGCGCAGAACATGCCCACCGGAAAGCATCACTGGGGCGTGATCGGGATCGGCCGCGAGCAGTGGATGCTCGTCGCCTCCGCACTCACGCTCGGTGGCTCGATCCGCGTCGGACTCGAGGACAACTTCTACCTCCCGGACGGGACGATGGCGCGCTCAAACGGCGATCTCATCGCCAAGGCCCGGCAGATGACCGAGGACGCGGGGCGCCGGCCGGCGACCGTCGCCGAAGCCCGGGCGCTGCTCGGGATCAAGACCCCCGTGCAGTCATGAGCGCCGCGCTTCCGCTCGACGGCCTCAAGGTCCTCGACCTCAGCCGGCTGCTCCCCGGCGGGTTCTGCTCGATGCTGCTCGCCGACTTCGGCGCCGATGTGGTCAAGGTCGAGGACACCGGGATGGGCGACTACGTTCGCTGGTCCCCGCCCTACTACGAGGGCGCGGAGGACACGGCCAAGGGTGCGCTGTTCCTTGCGCTCAACCGGGCCAAGCGTTCGATCCGGATCGATCTGAAGCACGAGCAGGGCAAGGCGGTTCTCCTCCGGCTCGTCAAAGACGCCGACGTGCTGCTCGAGTCCTTCCGCCCAGGCGTGCTCGACCGGCTCGGGGTCGGCTATGAGACGCTGCGCGCCGTCAACCCGCGGCTCGTCTACTGCGCGATCACCGGCTACGGCCAGGACGGGCCGAACCGCGACCGCTCCGGTCACGACATGAACTACCTCGGCCTCAACGGGGTCCTCGGTCTCACCGGCGACGCCGACGGTCCGCCGGTCCAGGCGGCGGGGCAGATCGCCGATCTCGGTGGAGGCGGTCTGATGGGCGCGCTCGGGATCATGATCGCGCTGCGCGAACGCGAGCGCTCGGGCGAGGGGCAGTTCGTCGACAGCTCGATGTTCGATGGCTCCCTGTCCTGGTTGGCACTTGTCGCCGCCGAGTACTTCGGGACCGGCCGGGCGCCCCGGCGCGGGCAGCTCCAGCTCGCCGGCTCACTCACCTGCTACCGGCCGTACGCGTGCTCGGACGGCTACGTCACGCTCGGCGCGCTCGAGCCGAAGTTCTGGCGCGCCTGGTGCCTCGGGGTCGGCCGGGAGGATCTCGTCGACCACGCGTTCGACCCGCCCGGCTCGGACACGCATCGCGCCGTCACCGAGATCTTCGCCTCGCGCACCCGGGAGCAATGGCGCGAGTTCGCTTCCGAGCACGACTGCTGCCTCGAGCCCGTGCTCGAGCTCGACGAGGCGCTCGGCTCCGAGCTCGTGGCCGCTCGCGAGATGGTCGTCGAGCTTGATCAGCCCGGGGCCGCGGAGCCGGTGAAGCTACTCGGGGCGCCGGTCAAGCTGAGCCGGACGCCCGCGGACCCGGTCCGGGCGCCGGGTCCCGGGCTCGGTGAGCACACGAGTGAGGTCCTGGCGGCGGCCGGGTTCAGCGACGAGGAGATCGCGGCGCTGCACGAGGCGGGCGCCGTCGCGGGACCGGCGGGCTCGGTCCGCGGCTCATTTCTGAGCACATGACCGCGCTCAGCGACGGCATGCTCAAGATGTCCGAGCTCGCCGAGCGCTCCGGAGTCAGCACCGGGACGATCAAGCACTACCTGCGGGAGGGCCTGCTCGGGGCCGACGAGCAGGTCGTGCGCACGTCCCGGAACATGGCGTACTACCCGGTCGAGTTCGTCGACCGGGTGCGGCTGATCAAGCGCCTTCAGGAGGAGCGGTTCATGCCGCTGCGCATCATCCGCGAGGTGATGGCGTCCGACCCGGAACGCGCGGCGCGGCTGATCGAGCTCGAGGACCGGATCCTCGACCAGGCGATCGCCGCCCGGGAGAGCGGCCGCACGTCGCGGACCCGGGTTCGCGAGACCTACGACGTCCCCGCCAACGTGCTCGTCCGCCTGGAGGAGATCGGCGTGCTGACGCCGACAAGCCGCGGCTACGACGCCGACGACGTGGCGATCATCGAGGCCATCTCGCGGTTCCGAGCCGGTGGTTACGAGGAGGAGATCGGGTTCACGGTGTACGACACCCTGCGCTACCAGGAGGCACTCGGGCCGCTCGTCGAGGAGGAGGTCCGGGTCCTGCTCGAGCGGCTCGCCGGACGCGTCGACGTCGACCGCGCCGTCGAGATCATCGCCTCGGGCGCCGCGCCGCTCCGCGATCTGATCGGGGCGATGCACTCAAAGCTGCTGCTCGCCGCGCTCCGCCGCCAGCGCCACGCCGAGCAGTCCTAGTGTCGTGAATCGTTAGTTCGGTGGCAGCCTCGCGGCGTCTGGACGCGCCTGACGAATGGGGATGATCCCGCCGTACCACCAGTACGACTTGGATCATCCCCATCCGTCATCCACGCCCAGCCACTCGCGACGCTGCTCACGAACTTCCGCTTCACGACACTAGCGTCCCGAGGCCCTCACCAGCGGACGTCGTGCTCCTCCATGACCCCGTAGCCCTCGGCGAGCACCACGTCGCCTCCGAGCGCACCTGAGAACGTCCCGAAGGGTTGGCGGTAGAAGCTCCGCAGCAGCAGTAGGTTCTCGCGGCGCTCCCGCGTCGCCTCGGCTGCGAACCGGAGCCCATCGACCGCGCTCAGGTCGGCGGCGAACGTGCACGGTGGCGCCTCCTGCGCCACGCCGTCGACCCACACCGTGCGCTCGCTGTGCTCCGGTGGATCGTTGACCCCCGCGACGAGGTTCCACGCCACTGCCCGCCCGTCACGGGCGAGTCCGACCCCCGCCGACCAGTGCCAGCGCGTGTGTCGCTCGTAGTAGGCCGCGGTGTCGTCGATCACGGCCCGTCCGTCGATCGACCGTGGCTGACCGTCGATCATCGCCGTCCCGCGGGCGCGGATGCCGCCCTGCTTGCGCGTCCAGCCATAGCTCGCGCCGCTCGGGCACACCGACTCGATTCCTGGTTCCTCGTCGAGCTCGAGGTCGATCTGCACGTCGCGGTCTCGCAGCCGGCACACGCCGGGTCCGAGGTCGAGCGCGCCGCGGCCAAGCGACGTGCGCTCGAGCAGCCGGCCCCGGGCGCGGTCCCACACCGCCCAGAACGTCTGCCGCGCCCGCCCGATGCGGACCGCGCCGAGGCACAGCATCAGTTCTGGTCCGTACACACCGACGTATCGCCACGTCTTGAGCGGACGGGCGCCGTCATGGGAGGGCATGGGTGCCGGGGGCAGCGGCAGCGCGCGCCACGCCGGTGGGCGTGGTTCGCCAAACCGGCCGCGATACGGATGCGCTTGACTCATCGGATCGGTGGACATACTCCCTGACGATGAGCCTGAGGGGGGTCACCGGTGCAGAGCGCGCGGTATTCTTGCTCCAAAGGCGACTGACTGACTAATCAATCAAGCGCCGGGAGGCACCCACTGCGCGCCGCCGCCGTCCAGCTCAACGCCACTGAAGACACCGACCGGAACCTCGAGACTGCGGACCGTCTCGTCCGTGACGCGGCGTCGCGCGGCGCCGAGCTCGTCGCCCTCCCCGAGAAGTGGACCGTGCTCGGCCGGCCGGAGGCGATGCGGGCCGCGGCGGAGCCGCTCGACGGGCGCGCCATCACGTGGGCGCGGCAGACGGCGCGCGAGCTCGGGATCGACCTGATCGCCGGCTCGATCGTCGAACGGGTGGCAGACCAGGAGAAGACGTCGAACACGAGCGTCCACATCGACCGCGAGGGCGAGATCGCCGCGGTCTACCGCAAGATCCACATGTTTGACGTCGAGGTCGACGGCGTGAAGTACACGGAGTCCGCGAACGAGCAGGCAGGGGACGCGCCGGTCGTCTCTGCGCTCGCGAACGGCCGCACTGTGGGCATGACGGTGTGCTACGACCTGCGCTTCCCCGAGCTCTACCAGGCCCTGTCCGCCCGTGGCAGCGAGGTGATCTCGGTGCCGGCCGCGTTCACGCTCGCGACGACGCGCGATCACTGGGAGATCCTCCTGCGGGCCCGGGCGATCGAGAACCAGAGCTTCGTGGTTGCGGCCAACCAGGTCGGGACCGACGGCGCCGGCAATCGCGCCGGCGGGCGCTCGATGCTCGTCGATCCCTGGGGGCTCGTGCTCGCCACCGCCCCCGACGCCGAAGTGGCGATCGTGGCCGAACTCGACTTCGAGCAGCTCGCGGACATCCGCCGTCGTCTGCCGTCGCTCCGCCACCGGCGGGCCGAGGTGTACGCCTGATGGCCACCGCTGCGGTTGACAAGCGCCGGGTGATCCTCGAGGCCGCCGTGCGCGTGTTCGCGCGGCAGGGCTTTCACACGTGCCGCGTCTCGGACATCGCCGACGAGGCCGGAGTCGCCTACGGCCTCGTGTACCACTACTTCTCCTCGAAGGAGGAGATCCTCGACACCCTGTTCCTCGACCGCTGGGACGTGATGCTCGCGGCGATCGCGGAAACCGACGCCTCGGACCGGGCGCCCCAGGACAAGCTGCGCACGATCGCGACCTTCATCGTCGAGTCCTATCGACACGACCCGGACCTGATGAAGGTGATCATCGTCGAGGTCACGCGCGCCGCGAATACGTTCGGGCGCACCCACCTGGTGAAGATTCGCGAGGCCTATGAACAGATCGCCCAGATCGTCGCCGAGGCGCAGGAGGCGGGACTGTTCCGCCGTGAGGTCACGCCCGAGTTTGCGGCGCTCGCGTTCTACGGTCTGGTCGAGCAGGTGCTGACCGGTTGGATCTTCGATAGCCAGGCTGTCAGCGACGAGGAGCTCGAGCAGGCGAAGTCGCTGATCGTCGACACGATCTGTCGCGGCCTCGAAGTCTGATTGAATGCCCACCCGATGACCGAGAGTCCGCTTATGAAGCGTCTGCTCTGGTCCGGGCTTCTCGCCGGGACGGGCGCGCTCGCCAGCATCGCCGCAACTCGTGCGGCTAGCCTGATATGGCGACGCGTGTTTGGGGAAGAACCGCCCGAGTGACCGACCAGCCGCAGACTCCTGACGACTCCGACGCCACGGTTGAGGCGCAGGTCCCACTGACGCCGCCCGTGCCCGAGGCCGATCAGCCGGCCCCGGTCACGGATCCGCCGATGCCGGCTGAGCCGCCGACCGCCGTGACCCCGCCGGCCGCCACGCCCCCGCCCCCGGCGCCGCCGACGGAGCCGTTGACCGCCGAGGAGCCGGTGCCGCCGCCCGCGCCGATATCTCCGCCGCCGCCGGGACCGCCGCCCGCCCCGGGACCGCCGCCCGCGCCGACACCGCCGGAACCGCTGCCCGCGGCCGAGTTCGGGACCGCCGGGCCGTCAAGCGAGGCCGCCGCCAGCGCGCGGCCAGAGATTCCGATCGCCGCCGCGTTCGCCGGCGGCCTTGTCCTTGCCCTCATCCTCAAGCGCCTTGCCAAATAGCAATCCCCCAGGAGAGAACTTCGCCCAGGCGGTGACCGAGGTCTCCGAGCGGATGACGGTGCTCGTCCGCGAGGAGATCGAACTCGCCAAGGCGGAGATGACGACGAAGCTCACGAGCATCGCCCGGGGTGCCGCCGCGGTGGCGGCCGGAGCGGTGTTCGGCGTGTTCGCCGTGGTCTTCCTGCTCCTGACGCTGGCCTGGGGACTCAACTCACTGATCGGGAGCATCTGGCTCGGGTTCCTGATTGTGCTCGTGATCCTCGTGATCGCCGCCGTGGGCGCGTTCCTGTTCGCCCGCAGCCTGCTGAAGGTCGGCGCGCCCGCCCCGACGATGGCGATCGAGGAGGCGAAGCTGATCAAGGAGACGGTCAGCGCGAAGCCGGGAGCCCGCGTCTGATGCCGCAGGCTCCGACACGGTCGCCCGAGGAGATCCGCGCCTCGATCGAGCAGAACCGCCAGCATCTCGGGACCTCGATCGAGAAGCTACGGGTCGAGGTCGTCCGGCTCACTGACTGGCGGGCGCCGCTGCGGAGCCATCAGCAGCAGGTGATGATCGGCGCCGGCGTCGCCGGGTTCGTGCTCGGCGGCGGTATCGCGGCGCTCGGGGCGCTCACGATCGGCCGTCGCCGGAACAAGAAGAAAAAGAAGTAGCAGCCGCTACACAGCCGGGACGCCGGCGCGACCGAGCCGTGAGGAATCGCTGCCGGGGCGCACAGCGACGTTGCCGCCTTCCGCGACGTTGCCGCCTTCCCGTGCCTCCGCGCGCGCCGCCACGCGGCACATCCCGACGGCGATCGCCACGATCGTCATCCACACCCATATTGCTACTGCGGCTACCAAAACCAGGTCCATAACGCCTCTCCCGCTGGCGTACAAAAGCGCGTATCCGCCAGCATGATCGAGTGAAGGCCGGAGTTCTGCGCCGGAGACGCAGAAATCGTGGAGCTTCGTACCCAAACTTGTGCTCCGTCACACGGATGAGACGCGAGCTGGCGAAAGATTTCACGGTTCAGGTGACAAAAAGCTGCTCGGAACGCCGCCCGTCCCGAGGAGACCCGGCCCGACGTGGGTCCCGATCACCGGTCCAATCTCCGAAATGACGACCGGTCCGTGGCCGAAGATCTCTCGGCCGCGGTCGGCGAGCTTTTCGGCTTCCTCGGGCGCCTGGATGTGCTGGACCATGTAGGCATCGGCGCCGTCGTCGCGACATGAGGAGAGCAGATCGACCATTCGCTCGAACGCGCGGCGCGAGGTCCGCACTCGTTCGACGGGCGTGATCTCCGACTCCACGGTGAGAATCGGCTTGATCCGCAGGGCGGATCCGAGCCATGCCTGGGCGCCGGCGATCCGACCGCCGCGCCGAAGGTACTCGAGCGTGTCGATCGCGAACCACAGCTTCAGCTGCTTGCGGGCCTGACGGGTGTGCTCAGCCACGGTGGCGACGTCGGCGCCGGACCGGGCCGCGGCGGCCGCCGCAAGCACGACGAGGCCCTCACCGCCGCACGCACTCGCCGAATCGACGACCTGCACGCGATCGGCCTGATCGCCGAGTTGCTCGCGCGCCTGCTCGGCCGAGCGTACGGTGCCGGACATCCCGCCCGCGAGGTGGACCGAGACGATGTCGTGGCCGGCAGCGAGCAGCGGCTCGTACACGGCTAGGAAGTCGCCGATCGATGGCTGGGAGGTGGTCGGCATGTCGGTCGCCGTCCGCAACCGTTCGTAGTAGTCGTCGTAGCTCGTGACGTCGCTTTCGCGCACCGTGTCGTCGTTCATGTGCACGTACAGGCTGACGAGGTGGATCTCGTGTTCAGCGACGAGCTCGGGCGTCAGGTAGTGACACGTGTCGGAGACGATCGCGACGGGCATCCGGCGCGGACCCTACCAGTGGGCCACCTCTAGACTCGGTGCGCGGTGAGCGAGACCCGCCCGCCGCCCGACTCCGATGGCGATCCTCTACCGCTGCACAACCCCGACCGACTGGCTGTGTCCGTGCGGCAAAGTCGCCCGTGCGCTCCGGCGCGACGGCGTGCCCTTCGATGAGGTCGCCGTCCCCCAGCGTCGCTCCCGCCGGCCTGAGGTCGAGGCCCTGACCGGCCAGCGCCGGGTCCCCGTGCTCGTCATCGAGGGGGATGCGATCTGCGACTCCCGCCGGATCGTCGAGCACCTCGCGTACCGCCGCGAGCGTGCCGCGACCCCGGGGTAGCCGGTCCGCCCGAGCCTCGCGCAGCGCTACGCCGGCGTCGAGGCGAGCGCCGCGATCGACTCCCGGGTTGGCGGCTGGGCGACACCGCGCTCGGTGACGATCGCGGTGATGAGCGCGCTCGGCGTCACGTCGAACGCGGGGTTGCGCACCGGCGTGCCGGCCATCGCCAGCCGTCGGCCACCGAGCTCCGTGACCTCCTCGGCCGCGCGCTCCTCGATCGTGATCTGCGCGCCGCTCGGGCAATCCGGATCGATCGTCGATGTCGGCGCGACGACGACGAATGGGATGCCGGCGTGACGCGCCGCGAGTGCGTGCGAGAACGTGCCGACCTTGTTGGCGACGTCACCGTTGGCCGCGATCCGGTCGGCCCCGAGCACGACCGCGTCGACCGCTCCTCCCGCGATCAACCCGGCGGCGGCCGAGTCGACGATCAGCTCATGCGCGATCCCGAGCGCCCGCAGCTCCCAGACCGTCAGCCGGGCGCCCTGGAGTAACGGGCGAGACTCGGTGGCGATGACTCCTGTCAGCGTCCCCCGCCGGGCGAGCGCCGCCACCACGGACAGCGCGGTGCCGTCGCCGGGTGCCGCGAGCGCGCCGGTGTTGCAGTGGGTGAGCACCCGGTTCACGCCGGCGAGCAGATCGGCGCCGGCGTCGCCCATGGCGCGGCTCGCGGCGAGCTCCTCGTCGTGGATCCGCTCGGCCTCGAGCAGGGCAGCCTGGGGACCACGCGCCAGCACCGCATCGCGGACCCGGTCGACCGCCCAGGCGAGGTTGACCGCGGTGGGGCGGGCGGCGCGGAGAACGGTGCAGGCGGCGTCGAGTCCAGCGTCTGTCGGATCCGCCGCGACGGCGAGCGCGACGCCGTAGGCGGCGGCCACGCCAATCAGCGGAGCACCCCGGATCGAGAGCCGGCGGATCGCGGCGGCGACGTCGTCGGCCGTCCGCAGCGCGAGCTCCTGTTCCTCGAACGGCAACACCGTCTGGTCGAGCGCCCACACGGTCCCGTCCGCGTAGCGCAGCGCGATCACCTGGCTGGCGGCCGGGCGGAGGGTGGCCATGTGGACGATGCTAACCGGCGTCGCGGTGAGCTATCGTCCGCACGCCGGCCGGTACCGTCGGGCGGCCCTGGGGGTCTATCAGCGTGCGCCTGCGACATCTACTCCTGGCCGCTCTTGGCGGGACGCTCGTCTGGGCCGGCTCCGCACAGGCGGCGGGTGGGCCGATCATGCCGCTCGCTCAGGTTCATCCGGGCATGGACTGCATTGGCGAGACGGTCGTCCAGGGCACCACGATCACGTCGTTCGGAGTCCATGTGATCGACGTCGTCCAGGACGCCACCGAGGGTCCCCGGATCCTGATCAGCGTCTCCGGCCCAGCCGTTGAGCGCACCGGCGTCGCCGAGGGCTTCTCCGGATCACCGGTTCTGTGCGATGACGGCACCGGGACGCTACGGACAATCGGAGCGGTCTCGGAGACGGTCGGCGAGTACGGCAACAAGGTGGCGCTTGCCACCCCGATCGAGCAGATGCTCGGCGAGCCGGTGGCGCCGCCGTCGGGAGCGCCCCGGCTGTCGATCCGCGGCCGCCCGCTGCTCGGTCCCCTCATGGTCGGAGGTCTGTCGCCGGCGCTGACGACGCTCGTGGCGAAAGCCGGTCAGCGTGTCGGCCGCACGATCCTCGCCGCGCCCGCGACGCCGCGCGTCGCGTTCGGACCTCAGAGCCTCGTGCCCGGCGCGTCGGTCTCGACGATGTACGCCACGGGCGGGGTCACGATCGGCGCCGTCGGGACCGTCACCTACCGGGACGGCAACACCGTCTACGCCTTTGGCCACCCGCTCGACGGGGTCGGACGACGGTCGCTGATGCTCGGCGATGCCTACGTCTACTACGTGGTCAACGTCCCCGATGGGGTCGCCGCCACGAGCTACAAGCTCGCCGTGCCCGGACATGTGCTGGGTACCCTGACGAGCGACACTCCCAACGCGATCATCGGCGGTGTCGGCGCCGGTCCCCGGACGGTCCCGGTCGACGTGACCGCGCATGACCTTGACACCGGGCGCCGGCTCACACTGCACACCGATGTGGCCGACGAGACGGACATCGGCAACCCGACCGGGTCCGCGCTGGTGAGCACAGCGGCGCCGGTCGCCATCGCCCAGGCGGCGACGGCGATCTATAACGGGACTCCCGCCAACGAGACCGGCCGTATGTGCCTGACGGTGAGTCTGCGCGAGTTCCGGATTCCGCTTCGGTTCTGTAACCGCTACGTCAGCACGCCGGCCTCGGGCGGCACCAGCTCTCTGCCGCCGATGGTGGCACTGCTCTCCTCGACCGACGCGACCAGCGCGTTCGCCCTCCTCGACGCGGAGTCATTCGGTCAGCTCCACGTCACCCACGTCGGCGTCACACTTGACGCCGAGCGCGGACTGAAGGAGGCGACGATCGTCTCCGGGCACGCGCCCCGCCGCGTGCGGGCCGGACAGCTCGTGCCCGTCCGCCTGACCGTGCGTCGGTACCGGGCGGGTCTGCAGACGATCTCCTTGCGCGTACGCATCCCGGCGGGGACGCGCGGTCGCCTGGCCGCGCGGATCAGCGCCGCCAACTCAACCGCGAGCGCGGACGCCCTCGCCAACGCCCTCATCTCGGCGCTGTTCGGCGGCAGCAGTTCTGGGTCGGGCGGGTCAGGTGGAGGGATCGAGACGATCGGAGCGCTCCGCCGCCAGTTCGCGGGCGTCGGGCACTATGACGGGCTCGTCGTCCGCTTCGGGCGGCGTAAGTCACACCATGCGTTCCGTGACCCGAGCCTGCTCGTGGCCGGTCAGGCCAGGCTTGTCTTCCGCGTGTCGAAGTGACCGCGGTGCCGCGGCGCTGAACCGCGCTGAGGTGACCGTGTGAGGACTAGAGCCGATTCTCGATCGAGAGCGGCGGCGCCTCGGCGCTACGGGTCTCCGGGGCCTCGGTCTCCGGCTCGGCCTCGAGGCCGAGCGCGTCCTGGAGCTCGCCCGACTGGTACATCTCCATCACGATGTCGCAGCCGCCGACCAGCTCGCCGTTGATGAACAGCTGCGGGATCGTCGGCCAGTTCGACAGCTCGGAGAGCTCCTGGCGAATCCGCGGGTCGGGCAGGATGTCGACGGCCGCGAACGGCTGACCGAGCGACTGCAGGACGGCGACCGTCCGGGCGGAGAAGCCACACGCCGGCTGATCCGGGTTGCCCTTCATGAACAGGATCACCGGGTTCTCGTCGATGGCGCCTTGGATGGCGTCGCGCATCGGGTTGTCGCTCATGTGTTGTCCTCGCTTTCGGAAGCTTGTGTCTGAATCGAAAGAGCATGGATTCGTCCACCGATCTCCGCTCCGAACACGTCGTAGACGAGCCGGTGCTGGGCGATCCGGGTCAGACCCTGGAAAGCCGGAGACGAGACCGTGGCGTTGAAGTGATGCCCGTCCCCGCTCACCTCGGCGCGCGCGCCTGGGATCCCCGCCTCGATCCGACCCTTAAGCTCCTCAGGGGTTACCGACATCCCCTCAAGCGTAGCGAGATGCTGTCGCTATACTGAATGAAGCAATGATCACTCTGACTGATAAGGGCGCAGAGAAGGTCCGCGAGTTCCTCTCGTCTCAGGGGACCGCCAACGAGTCCGCCGGACTGCGGGTCGGAGTCCGCGGCGGTGGGTGCTCGGGCTTCCAGTACGCGCTCGCCTTCGATGAGCAGCGGGACGAGGACACCGTCTTCGAGGATAAGGGCATTCGCCTCCTCGTCGACCGTCCGAGCCTCCCCTATGTGAAGGGCTCGGTGATCGACTTCGTTGACGGGCTCCAGGGCGCCGGCTTCAAGGTCGAGAACCCGAACGTGATCGCGGCCTGCGGCTGCGGATCGTCGTTCCGGGTCGCCGAGGAAGAGGAAGTCTCCGCGGTCTAACCAGGCCGTTCGCGCCGCTGGGTTCAGCGGATACGGACGCTTGCCGACGTGCGATTGCCCGAGCTGTCCTTGACGGCTGCGGTGACGGAGAGATGGTTCGGCTTGGCGCGGCCGAGTCCCAACGTGATCCGCAGCACCCGAGGCGTGGCCGCCGCCAGCTTCCGGCGAGCGATGGTGTGACGCTGGCGCCCGAGGACCGCGGTGCCGGTGATCGGCTCGTTCACCTTGAGCGTGCATGAGATCACCGTTTGCTGACGGCGGCACTGAAGCTTCAGCACCGGAGGCGTGACGTCCACAAGGGGCGCCGGGTCGGCGATCGCCGGCTGGTCCTCGCCGCTGCCGGTCCAGGTCGGGGAAGCGGGGGAGAGCGCGCCGGTCTGACGGTCGAACACCCACAGGTGCGCGACGAGGTCGCTGGCCCGCTGACGATCGACGACGACGTACCGGCCGGTCGCCGAGACCGATGGCTCAACCTGATACTGCGGACCGGCGAGCACGCTCGGCGTGACCGCGGTTGAGGATCGGCGATCGTAGATCGAGACTCGCTGGCCGAGATCGGGGCCGGTCACATAGGCGACCGTCGAGCCGTCGGCTGAGATGTTCGCCTGCTCCTGCGCGGTGCGCGGCCCGTCCGGCACCGGCAGCCCCGGCGTCGCCAGCAGGGTCGCGGCGGCGGCCGTCGTCGGTGGGTCGGTTCCGAGATCGGCGAGGAACACCTGATCAAAGTGGTTCGTGTTCTCGTGGACGAAGGCCAGCAGGTAGTGGCCGTCCGCGGTCCGGGCGATTGACGGTGACGTCTCAAAGCCGCCGTTGATGACGGTTGGCAGCGCGACGCGATGCGCCGTGGCGATGTCATAGAGATAGACGTCCGAGCCGTCGCCGGGCGCCTGGCCGCTGGAGGCCCAGGTGATGAACTTGGCGTCGGGCGAGATGTGCGTGCTGTCGTTGCACTGGCCCGGATCGGCGAGTCCGCTGAGTGACCTGACCCGTTTGCGCAGGTGCGTGTCCCACAGGTGGATGACGTAGCAACCGTGCCCGTCGTTCTTCGCGTAGGCCACGAACCGTCCGTCGCTCGTCAGCGACGGCGACCCGCCGGAGGCGACGCCGTCATCGATCTGGTGCACGCCGTTGATCGGATCCCAGATCCGCAGCGACAGACCGTTCGTCTACACGAGGATGCGGCCAGTGGATGGTGTGTGCGACGGTGCGGCTGCCTGGGCGACCGTGGCCGCCACGCAGGTCGCCAGCGCGGCGCCCGCGGCCGCGATCCGGGTGAATTGCATGACCGTGTCTATCGGCAGCGAGCGACCACGCTTCAGTCACCGGCGCTGTTGTCAGACCGGCGTGGCCTCAAGCGAGCGCCACAGGTAGCGACACGCGAGTGTCCGGTGCGGTCGCCACGGCTCGGCGATCCGTTCCACCGTGGCGGCGTCCGGGAGCGATTCCAGGTCGTAGTGGATCATCACGGCACGCCGGATCCCGAGATCGCCGACGGCGACGACGTCGGGGCGCTGGAGGTGGAACATCAGGAATACCTGGGCGCTCCACATCCCGATGCCCTTGACGGCGGTGAGCTCTGCGATCACGTCGTCGTCGGGAAGTGTGCCGAGATGCTCGAGATCAAGTGAGCCGTCGCGGACGTGCTCGGCCAAGGAGCGCAGGTACCGCGTCTTGGCGTGGCTCAGGCCGGCGGCGACCCGGAGCGCGTCAGGATCGTCAGCGAGCACCTCCTCCGGCGTCGGCGCTCGCCCCCCGAAACGGTCGCTCAGTCGTCCGTAGATCGCGCGGGCAGCCGTGGTCGAGAGCTGCTGGCCGACGATCGAGCGGACGAGCGCGCCGTAGTGGTCGCTCGGCCGACCGGCGCGGGCGTCTCCCAGCCCGTCCGGCCCGACGGCGTCGATGACGCGGGCCAGGACCGGGTCCGCCGCCCGGAGCGCCGCGACCGCGGGATCCTCGGCCGGGGTGCGTTGTCTACGGCTGGCCGGCAACGACGCCCGGAACGCCGGTGTTCGTGGAGTACTGGGGCTGGATCCTGACCTCCGGCCGGATCGTGTGCACGGCCTGGGCGACGGCGATCGCCGACTCGGCGAACCCGGTCGCGATCAGCTTCAGCTTGCCCTCGAAGGCGGTGATGTCGCCACAGGCCCAGACCTTTGGCAGCGACGTCTTCATCACCGGGTCGACGACGAGGCCGCCCTTGCGGATCTCAAAGCCCCAGTCCCGCAGCGGGCCAAGCGCGGTCTTGAAGCCGAGCTGGAGCAGGATCGCGTCGACCTCGATCTCGACCTCGTGGGCCTCGTCGTCGGTTTGGAACAGCCGCACGCCCTCGACCGTGCCGTCGCCGTAGACCTCGCGGATCTGAAACGGCATGTACATCGAGATGTCGCCCCGATCGGCTGCCTCGAGCACCTGGCCGACGGTGAGCTCGTGGGCGCGAAAACCCGCACGCCGGTGAACGAGGCTGATCTCGCTCGCCGTGTCCAGCAAGTTGATGACCCAATCACAGGCCGAGTCGCCGCCCCCGACGATCATCACCCGCTTGCCTTCGAACATCGCCTTCTCCCCGACGAGGTAGTGCGCGCCGCGGCCCTCCCACGGCGTCATGTCGTAGCCGGGCAGTCTCTTCGGCTCAAACGCGCCGTGGCCTCCGGCGATGATCACGGCCCGCGAGCGGAGATCGCCGCGATCGGTGTGAAGCACGACGAGGTCGTCCCGGAAGCTGATCGTCTCGGCGGTCGTGGCGAGGTGGACGGGAACGTCGAACTGCTCGAGCGCCTGGCGCCGGAGCATCTCGACGAGGTCCTTGGCGAGCACCTTGGCGTGTCCGGGGACGTCGAAGATCCACTTCTCCGGGTACAACGTCGTCAGCTGCCCACCCAGTTCCCCGAGCGAGTCGATGATCCGCGCGTCCGCCTCCCGCATCCCCGCCCAGAACGCGGTGCACAACCCGACCGGCCCGGCGCCGATCACCGTGATGTCGCGGACCTGTTCGAAGTCCTGGGCGAGCGCGGTGGATTCGGTGCTCACCGGCCGGAGGCGCTTAGCCGGCGCTCAGCGCGAGCGCGGCGCCGTCAAGCGCGCCGAGGGCACGTTCCACGGAGCACTGGATGCACGTGAAGGTGGGGGTGTCGCGGAGCGTGTACGAGCTCGACTCGGTCGTGCGCAACCGCTGCACAAGGTCGAGGAAGTCGCCCGGATTGTCGGTCTCGAAGGCGACGACGAACTCCTGGTCGTCAAGCCCGAACGAGTAGCTCGTGTTGAGATCGATGGACGGGAACTCTCGGCCGACGTTGATGTGCTCCTGCATGATCCGCCAGCGTTCCTCCGGCGAGACCGTGTACCAGGCACGTGTCTTGACGAAGGGGTAGACGAACAGGTATTTGCTGTGCCCGGGTCGAACTTCAAGGCGTGACTCGTTGGAGTACTCGGAGGGCTTGGTCATCGCCAGATACGAGTACGGAATCGTGCACCACTTCATCAGCCCGCTCTGGTTGAGGACCACGTGGAACTCGTGGATCCGCTCGAGGTTCTGAGCCTGGCTCAGCAGCAGCAGGTCCGCGTCGCCGCGGGTCCCGACGAGGGAGAAGGTGCGCAGCAGATGACCGTCGGCGAAATCCTCGCAGGCAGCGAGAAATTCGCGCTTGTCGGCCGCGCGCTGCTCGTCGTCGAGCCGGCGCCACGCCGGGTCGACCTGCAGGAAAGTGAACTTCACGAAATGGCGTGCGGGCATGTGCGGAATGATAGGCGAGCCGCCAGGGGCGCCCTCGCGCGCGAAACTCTGCGCACCCGCTGGGTTAGGAGCTAGCATGATGGGAATGCGCATCGCGCTGGTTTCGCCGTACTCCTGGTCCTATCCGGGTGGCGTGACGAGGCACATTGGAGCGCTCGCCGAGCGCTTCCTTGAAGACGGACACTACGTCCGGGTCCTCGCGCCGTTCGACCCCCCGGGTCGCTTCAGCACGGCCTTACACCGCGGTGCGCGCCCCCAGTCGGTCGAGTTGCCCGACTACGTCATCTCGCTCGGGCGGACCGTCGGCTTCAAGGCCAACGGCGCGGTCTCGAACCTCTCGATCACGCCGCACGGCATCGCCACCCTTCAGCGCGAACTGCGCACCGGCGGCTTTGACGTCGTGCACGTGCATGAGCCGGTCGCGCCGATGCTCGGCTGGGTGGCCGCCGACTCGATCCGGCTCCCGCTCGTCGGCACCTTCCATTCGTATTCGAACAAGCGCCTGCCGAACACGATCGGGAACGTGTTGGGCGCCCGACGCGTGCTCAACCACCTCCATGTCCGGATCGCCGTCTCCGAGGCCGCCGCCTGGACCGGCCGACGCTGGTTCGGCGGCCGTTACCGCGTCATCCCCAACGGCGTGCACGTCGATCCCGAACGCGCCGCGCTCGCGGCGCTCCGGCCGGTCGATGAGAAGCTGAAGATCGCCTTTGTCGGTCAGGCCGTCGAGCGCAAGGGGCTGCCACTGCTGCTACGCGCTTTCGAGGCACTGCGCGAGCACATCCCCACCGAGCTCACCGTGATCGGGCCCACCGAGCACGAGATCGCACCGATGATGCTCGACCCTCGCGGCGTGCGCGCGCTCGGCAAGGTCGACGAGGACACCAAACAGCGTGTGCTCGAGGAGGCCGACGTCCTGTGTGCACCGTCACTCGGTGGCGAGAGCTTCGGCATGGTCCTGACCGAGGCGTTCGCCGCCGGCACGCCGGTTGTGGCCTCGGACATCGCCGGCTACCGCGACGTCGTTCGCGACGGGGTCGACGGCCTGCTCGTTCCGGTCGCCGACGCCCAGGCGCTCGCGGAGGCGCTGCGTGACCTCTACGACGAACCGCAGCGCCGCGCCGAAATGGCGCAGGCGGCGGCCGCCGACGTCGGGCGGTTCGCATGGCCGCGGGTCGCCGAGCAGGTGATGTCGGCCTACGAGGACGCGATCGCGATGCCGGCTCCGGCGCCCGGGCTCCAGCGTGTGGCCGTCGCCATCGGTGCGCGTCCGGCCGACCTGGGGCCCAAGGTTCGTGCACGGCGGCTGCCGTCTCTGGAACCGAAGCTCGAGCGCCGTCGCAACCCGGTCCTCGCGATGGCCCGCCGGCTCGCGCTGGCCGCCATCTCGATCGGTGGGCTCGTGCTCGCCTGGCTCGCCCTGCAGAAGATCGGCATCCCGAACATCGCCACCGCGCTCATCAACTCAAGCCCGACCTTCGTGTTGCTCGGCCTCGGCGTCATGTGCGGCGCCATGGTCCTGCGCGCCTTCTCGTGGCACGCGATCCTCCGTGCCGCCCTCCCGCGTGCCCGGGTACGGCTCTCCGATGCGATGCAGGGCACGTTCATCGGCGTGCTGATGTCCTCGACCCTGCCGGCCCGGCTCGGCGAGCCGTCCCGCGCGCTCGTCGTCGCGCGCCGCACCGGCCGGCCCCGGGAAAACCTGCCGGTCGTGCTCGGGACGCTCGTCTCCCAGACGCTGCTCAACATCCTCGCGCTCGCGATCCTCGGTGCGGTCATGTTCTCCTCGGTCGACCTGTTCAGCGGGCACCAGAACGCACTGCTGTTCGCGGCGATCGCACCGGCGACCCTGCTGATCATCGTGCTGCTCGCGCCGGTGGTGCTCCACGTCGGGGCTCGGGGCGTCGGTGGCCGGTTCTCCCGCCTGAACGAACTCCTCGCCCGCGCCCGCGGCGCGCTGGCTCGCGTCCGAGCCGGACTCGTCGTGTTCCGGCGGCCGAAGCTCGGCGCGATCGCGGCCCTGGCACAGCTCGGGGCCTGGGGCCTTCAGTGGATGTCGTGCTACCTGCTGCTCGTCGCGCTCGGCCTTAACCATCAGGCGGGGATCGCGGCGGCGGCCGCGGTCCTCTTCGCGGTCAACATCACCGCCGTCCTCCCGGCGACCCCGGCGAACCTCGGTGTCTTCCAGGCCGCCTGCGTCGCGGTGCTCCACACGGGCTGGCACGTCGGGGTCGCCGACGCCGTCGCCTACGGCGTCATCCTGCAGGCCGTCGAGGTCGCGACCGCCGTCCTGATGGGCATGCCGGCCCTGCTCAAGGAGGGCATGTCCTGGCGTGAGGTCCGGCTGCGCGCGATGCACGCGGCGCCGGTCAAACTCCCGGCCCGTCCGACTCGCCCAGCCCGCGCGCCACGACCCGGCACCCGCCGGGTCCCCGAGACGGTCACCACCGAGAGCTAAGCGCCGCGCCCGGGTCGCGGCTGGTCGCTTCGCCGCATCCCGTGCAAGGAAGGTTCCGCTATCCGGAACCTATCTTGCGTCGCGTGATCAGATCGCGCGGTTCGTCGTCGTGGCTTGACAGTCAGGCGACCTCGATCTACCATTTGCGTACGCGTACACAAACAACCCCGGAGGCAGGAGATGACGACCGAGGCACCCACGCTGTACCCGACGCTGCGCTACGCCGACGCGCCCGCGGCGATCGACTTTCTGGAGAACGCGTTCGGCTTTCGGCGGCTGAACGTCTACGAGGATCCGGCCGGCAAAGTGGCCCACGCCGAGCTGGCGTTCGGTCCGAGCATCCTGATGCTCGGGTCCGACCGCGACGATGCACTGCGGGGACGCAAGGCCGGAGAGGGTTGGATGTATGTCGCCGTTGACGATGCCGATGCCGCGTGCGAGCGCGCACGCGCCGGCGGCGCCGACATCGTGGCCGAGCCGTACGACACCGACTATGGCTCGCGGGACTTCACTGCGCGGGACCCCGAGGGCAACG
This sequence comes from uncultured Solirubrobacterales bacterium, assembly GCA_963850335.1. Classification (GTDB taxonomy): domain Bacteria; phylum Actinomycetota; class Thermoleophilia; order Solirubrobacterales; family Solirubrobacteraceae; genus Palsa-465. The sequence goes on from CAWKKY010000020.1 coordinate 176,939, forward strand.
TGTGGAGCTTTGGGACCTACCGCCCGGCGCCCGCGCCCGTTGAGGTCTCGTCGGCGACGGCGGGCGATAATCCCGCTGGGTGACCCCTACGCCCGAGCCCGACACCGAGCCCGACACCGACTCCGAGTCCGCGCCATCGCCACGCCGCCGCGGTCGGCCGCCCCGCTTCACCCGCGCGGCGGTCGTGGCGGCGGCCCGCGAGATCGTCGAGCGCGACGGGATCGACGCGCTCTCGATGCGGCGCGTCGCGACGGAGCTCGGCAGCTCTCCGATGGCGATCTATCGCCACGTCCGCGATAAGGACGAACTGCTCGTGCTCCTGCTCGACGCGCTCGCGCGTGAGGTGCCGCGTCCCGCGCTCGCACGCGACCCGCGCGAGCGCCTGCACCAGGTGTGCCGGGCGATGCACGATGGGCTCGCCGAGCACGCCTGGGTTGTCGAGGTGCTCGCCCAGGGCGACCTCATCGCGCCCTCGATCCTGTGGATCGTCGAGGAGATCGTTGCCGGATTGATGACGTGCGGGCTCTCGCCGGCCGAGGCGGCGGACGGTTACCGGGCGATCTGGCAGTTCACGGTCGGCGAGCTGCTGATCCGGCAGGGGGTGGCCCGGACGGCCGCGCTCGGGCGGATGCCGTTTGTCATCTCGGTGCTGACGAGCGTCGACCCGGACGAGCTGCCCGCGCTCGCCGCGGTCGCCGGCGAGTGGGCTCGGGCGCGCGAGCGGGACGCCTATGACATTGGTCTGGCGGCGCTCATCGATGGTCTCATCGGTCGCCAGGCAGACAACCAACCAGAACCGAGGTGAGCAGATGGCTCGTGGCGAAGTGCGGTACCTGCAGATCCCGTCCGACGATCCGGGGCGCTCGGCGGCGTTCTACGAAGCGGTCTTCGGCTGGGAGATCCGGCATCGGGACGACGGCGCAACCGCCTTTGACGACACGTCCGGCCACATCAGCGGGATGTGGGTGACCGGTCACCCACCGGCGGGGGAGCCGGGCCTGCTCATCTACATCCGGGTCGATGACGTGCCGACCGCGCTTGACGCGATCGAGCGCCACGGGGGCGAGATCGTCATGCCGGCCACGCTCCAGAAGCCGGTCGAGGCGATTGCCACGTTTCGGGACCCGGCGGGGAACGTGCTCGGCGTGTTCCACGAAGGTCGCGAATAACGGTCTTGTGCAGCATCATTACAACGCTCCCTGGTGCTGAGGCCCCCGAACCGGGTAGCGTCTACGTATGAGTTCTGATCCGATACAGGAACTGGTCGAGGAGCTCGTCGCCCGTGCCGAGGCGCGCGAGGCGCGGTGCGTCACCCTGTCGGACCTCAGCGATGTCGTCCAGGAGTCCGAGCTGAGTGAGGACGACGCGCAGGCGATCCAGGATCAGCTCGAGGAGCGCGGCCTCGAGGTCCGAGATGACTGCGGGCGCGCGGCGACCGACCGGGCGCAGTACGCCAACGGCGAGCTCGCGGTGCAGACGACCGACGCGATGTCGCTGTTCCTCCAGGAGGTGCGCCGCCACCCGCTGCTCACCCGTGACGAGGAGACCGAGCTCGCGCAGCGGATCGAGCGCGGCGATCTCGCGGCCAAGGAGCGGCTCGTCAACTCGAACCTCCGGCTGGTCATCTCCAACGCACGCAAGTATCAGGGCAATGACATGCCGCTGCTCGACCTCATCCAGGAGGGGATCCTCGGGCTGATCCGCGCCACCGAGAAGTTCGACTACCGCAAGGGCTTCAAGTTCTCGACGTACGCGACCTTCTGGATCCGCGAGGCCATCCAGCGCGCGATCGCCAACCGCGCGCGGACGATCCGCATCCCGGTCCACATCGGCCAGCGCGAGCGCAAGATCGGGCGGGTCGCCCAGGAGCTGACGAGCAAGCTCGGCCGCGAGCCGACCGACGAGGAGATCGCTGAGGCAGCCGAGCTCGAGGTCCGTGAGGTCCGCGAGACCCGCGAGGCGGCGCGCGTCGTCACGAGCCTCGACCGCCCGGTTGGCGAGGAGGAGGACACCTCACTCGGTGCGCTGCTCCCAAGCGATGAGCGCGGTCCCGAGGAGGAGGTTGAGATCTCACTCCGGGGCGATGCACTGCGCCGTGCGCTCGAGCGGTTGCCCGAGCGCGAGCGGGAGGTCGTGAAGCTCCGCTACGGGATCAACGGTGATGATCCGACCCCGCTCACCGAAACCGGCCGCCGGCTCGGAATTTCCCAGGATGCGGTGCGTCGGATCGAGCGCCGCGCCCTCTCCGAGCTCGCCGAGAGTCGCGAGCTCGAGGCGCTCCGTCCCGCGGCGTGAACGTGTGATCCGCGGCACCTCCGGGTAGCCCTCCTCCGCGTCGGGCCACGGCGCGAGTCATGGAGGAGGGAACATGAGCAGCAACGTTCAGACTGGGACGATCCGGACGCAGATCCCGGCACGGCTTGACCGCCTTCCGTGGTCACGGTGGCACTGGAAGGTGATCATCGGCCTCGGCACCGTCTGGATTCTCGACGGCCTCGAGGTGACGATTGTCGGTGGCATCTCGGGTCGACTCGGCGAAAAGGGTGCCGGGGTCGGGATTGCCGCCTCGAACGTGTCCGGACTCGCCGCGTCGCTGTACGTCGCCGGCGCCTGCGTCGGCGCGCTCTTCTTCGGGCAGCTCACCGACCGCTTCGGCCGCAAGAAGCTGTTCATGATCACGCTCGGCGTCTATCTGCTCGCGACGACGCTCACGGCATTCTCGTTCTCGCCGCTGTGGTTCTACGTGTGCCGCTTCTTCACCGGTTTCGGGATCGGCGGCGAGTACAGCGCGATCAACTCCGCCATCGACGAGCTGATTCCAGCCAAGAAACGCGGTGGCGTCGACATCGCGATCAACGGCTCCTACTGGGGAGGGGCGGCCGCGGGCGCGCTCCTCGCGGTGCTCGCGCTCAACACGAGCATCTTCGCCGTCAACGTCGGCTGGCGCCTGTGCTTCGGCCTCGGCGCGATCCTCGGACTCGGGATCCTGATCGTGCGCCGGAGCGTCCCCGAGAGCCCGCGGTGGCTGTTCATCCACGGCCGGGAGAAGGAGGCAGAGGAGATCGTCGCCGACATCGAGCGGCAGGTCCGCGAGTCGACCGGCAAGGATCTGCCCGAGCCGGAGGGGGAGATGACGGTGCGCCAGCGTCGGTCGATCCCGCTGTCGCTCACCGTCAAGTCGGTGCTGACGCTGTACCCGCGGCGCACCGTGCTCGGGCTCGGGCTGTTCATCGGCCAGGCGTTTCTCTACAACTCGATCCTGTTCGGCCTCGGTGACTTTCTCGGCACCTACTTCAAGGTGTCGAGTGGCGACGTTCCGTATTACCTCGTCGTGTTCGCCGTCGGCAACCTGGCCGGGCCGCTCGTGCTCGGCCGCTTCTTCGACACGCTCGGCCGCAAGCCGATGATCGCCGGCACGTACATCGTCTCGGGCGGGCTGCTCGTGATCATGTCGATCCTGTTCAAGAACCACAGCCTCGACGCCACGGGCGTGACGATCGCCCTGACGATCGTGTTCTTCTTCGCCTCGGCCGGCGCGAGCGCCGCCTATCTGACGGTGTCAGAGGTGTTCCCGATGGAGACCCGGGCCCTGTGCATCTCGGTCTTCTACGCCGTCGGCACCGGGATCGGCGGGATCATCGGCCCGCTCGTGTTCAGCCGGCTGATCAAATCGGGCGACTTCGGCCAGGCGCAGATCGCACTTCTGCTCGGCGCAGTGATGATGCTCATCGGCGGCGTGATCGAGATCATCTTCGGGGTCAAGGCCGAGGGCCAGACTCTGGAGAACATCGCCAAGCCGCTCACCGCGGAGGAGACGCCGGCGAGCAGCCAACGCGGCCGCGCGTCCGCGACGGCGACCGCTTAGCCGGCGACCCGCTTAGCCGGCGGCCGCGTCGCCGCCGGGCGGCCGTCGGTTCGGCTCAGGCTTCGGCCATCGCGGGCTCGTCCTCCGGGGACGAGTCCGCGGAGCCCGCGGTCACCGGATCGGAGTCCGGCAGCGTGGCCAGGCGGGTCGGGTCGCGGTCGCTGCCCGCGATCAGTTCGTCTGCCGCCTGCTTGTCGGTCTTCGGCAGGAAGCCCGACTTCATCCCGAAGTACACCGCCTGCGGATGATGAGCGACGATCGCGAGCGTCGACTGCTCGGGCTCGACCGCGTAGCCGCCGGACAACCGCAGCCCGATCGACGGGGCGTCGAGCAGCCGGAACACCTTCTCGTGCTCGGACTGCTCCGGGCAGGCGGGATAGCCCCAGCTGTAGCGACGACCCTGGGTCGAGGTCAGGCCGAGGTCGCTCCGGACGCGGGCATGGAGCCACTCCGCCATGCCCTCGGCGGTTTGCACGCCGAGCCCGTGAACGAACAACTGCTCGGCGAACTCACCGTCGGCCTCGAGCTTCGCCATCAGCTCGGTGACCTCTTCGCCGGCGGTCACCGCCTGGAGCGCGACCACGTCGGTTTCACCGGACCCGACCGGCCGATAGAAGTCGGCGAGGCAGATCCGGTCGTGCTTCGGCTGCCGCGGGAAGACGAGACGGTCGAGTTCCCGGGGATGGGCGGGATCGAACCCCTCCGGATCCCAGATGATCAGCTCGTTGCCATCGGAATTGCACGGGAAGTAGCCGAGCAGCGCCCGCGGGTGCAGGTAGGTCTGTTCGCGCCACATCCGCTCGAGCCGGGGCTGGAAGTCCTCACGCAGGAGCTTCTCCCACTCCTCGCCCTTCACGCCCCGTCCGCCCCAATGAAGCTTGAACAACACGTGGGTGTCGAGGTGGCGGTAGACCTCATCCATCGGGATCTCGAGCTCGCGCGCGCCCCAGAACGGGGGCTCGGGGATCGCGTTCTCGGTGCTCACCGCGGAACGCACCGAGGCGTCGTCGGTCGGCGGGAGATTCTCGGTCGGCTTCGCGGGGGCCTCACGCAGCTTGCGGGCGGCGTCGCGCGTCTTCGTCACCAGGGCCTCACGCGCGTCGGCATCGATGATCTGATCCATCTTCGCGAGCCCCTCAAACGCGTCCTTGCAGTAGTACACGCCGGGCTCGTAGATCTCGTCGGACTCGGTGCCGTTCGGATACAGGATCCGCAGACCGAAGTTCCGGTTGATCGCAGCGCCTCCAACGAGCACCGGGAAGTCAAGGCCGCGCTGGTGGAGCTCCTGGATGCAGGCCGGCATCTGCTTTGAGGTCGAGACGAGCAGCGCGCTCAGCCCGATCGCCGTCGCCTTGTGCTCGACCGCGGCGTCGAGAATCGTCGAGATCGGGACCTGCTTGCCGAGGTCGACGACGGTGTAGCCGTTGTTGGTGAGGATCGTGTTGACGAGCGACTTGCCGATGTCGTGGACGTCGCCGAACACGGTGGCGACCACGACCGTTCCCTTCGTGTAGCCCTCGATCTTGTCGAGGTACTTCTCGAGCCGGGCCACGGCGCGCTTCATCACCTCGGCCGACTGGAGCACGAACGGCAGGATCAGTTCGCCGGCGCCGAACTTGTCGCCGACCTCCTTCATCGCCGGCAGCAGCACGGTGTTGAGCGTGGGGACGGCGCCGATCTTCTCGACGCTGCGGTCGATCCACTCCTCAACGCCATCCTTCTTGCGCCGCAGGATGTGGAAGTGGAGCGCCTCCTCGGGCTCCATCCCGGCGGTCGGATCCTCCTTCATCGTCTCCTCTTCGGGGCCCTTGGCCTCGAAGTGGGCGATGAACCGCTCGAGCGCGTCCTCGCGCCGGTTGAACACGAGGTCGTCGGCGAGCTCGCGCTCATCGGTCGAGATCTCACCGTACGGCGTGATGTGGTTCGGGTTGACCATCGCGAGGTCAAGTCCCGCCTCGACGCAGTGGTGCAGGAACACGCTGTTGAGCACGCTGCGAGCGGGCAGGCCCACGCCGAAGGAGACATTGCTGACCCCGAGCGAGGTCTTCACGCCGGGGATCTGCCGCTTGATCTCGCGGATCCCCTCGATCGTCTCCACGGCGCTCGGCTTCCACTCGTCATCGCCGGTCGTGAGCGTGAACGTGAGGCAGTCGAAGATGAGCGCCTCACGATCGAGGCCGTGCTCATCACAGCACAGCTCGACGAGCCGCTCGGCGATCTCGACCTTTCGCTGACGCGTCTTCGCCATCCCAACCTCATCGATGGTCAGCGCGATCAGCGCCGCGCCGTGGGCCTTGGCGATCGGCACGACCCGGTCGAGCTTGTCGCGCCCGGCCTCGAGGTTGATCGAGTTGACAATCGCGCGTCCGGGGATCTGCTCGAGCGCCGTCTCGATCACGTCGGGCTCGGTGGAGTCGACCTGGATCGGGGCGGGCTGGGTGAGGCTGACGCGCTTGACGACCTGGCGCATCTGCTCGCCCTCGTCCTGGCGCTCGGTGAGCGCGACGCAGACGTCGAGCACGTGGGCTCCGCCGGTCACCTGGTCCTCGGCGACGGTGACGAGGCCGTCGTAGTCGTCGGAGAGGAGCATCTCCTTGGCCTTGCGCGAGCCCTGGGAGTTGACGCGTTCGCCGACGAGCGTCGGGCGCGGGTCCTGGACCAGCGGCGTGGCGGCGATCATCGAGCTGACGTGCTGCGGGCGGGGCGCGGGACGTTCGCTCGGCACGTGATCCTTGACTCGCTCGGCGATCGCGCGGATGTGATCCGGGGTCGTGCCGCAGCAGCCGCCGACGATCCCGACGCCGTAGCGCTCGACGAACTCCCCGAGCACCGCGGCGAGCGGCTCGGGCTCCTCCGGGAAGATCGTCTCGCCGTTCGGCCCCTGCAGCGGCAGCCCGGCGTTCGGAATGCAGTGGATCGGCTTGCTCGAAAACTCCCCCAGGAAGCGGATCGCGTCACGCATGTCCTCAGGGCCGGTCGAGCAGTTGAGACCAATGATGTCGACGTCGAGTCCCTCAAGCGTGGCCAGCACCGCGCTGATGTCGGTGCCGAGGAGCATCTTGCCGCCGTTGGGCAGCAGCGACACGCTGCACTGGATCGGGAGGGTGCGGCCCGTGTCCTTGAACGCCTCCCGGGCGCCGAAGATCGCGGCCTTGACCTCCAGGATGTCCTGGGCGGTCTCAATGATGATCAGGTCGACGCCGCCCGTCACGAGGCTGCGCGCCTGCTCGGCGAACACGGTGACGAGCTCGCGGAACGTGATCTGGCCGAGCGTCGGATCATCGCTCGCCGGCAGGTAACCGGTCGGCCCGATCGAGCCGGCGACGAACCGGTGCTCGCCGGCCGCCTTGCGGGCGATCTCGGCCGCCCTGAGGTTGATCTCCTCGGTGTGGTCCGCGAGCCCCCACTCGCCGAGCTTCAGCCGTGACGCCTGGAAGGTGTCGGTCTCGAGCACGATCGCGCCGGCATCGAGCATCGATGTGTGGACGCCCTCGATGACGTCGGGCCGGTTGAGCACCAGCACCTCGTGGCAGCGGCCCGGCAGGCCGTAGTCGTCTTCGAGGCTGAGGTCGAACATCTCGAGCGTGGCGCCCATGCCGCCGTCATAGACGACGACGCGCTCACGTAGGGCAGAGAGGAGATCGCGCATTCCGACGATGGTATCGAACCTTGACACGACCGTGGCAAGGTTCGCCGATGGCGGCGGCTGCGGGCTCGGCCCGGCCGCGTTCCTAGCGTGCGACGAGCCGTGAGAGCACGACCTGAGAGCGGGTGCGCTCGACGAGCCCGTCGCGCTGCAGGTCGATGATCACCCGCTCGAGGTCGGCGTTGTCCTGCGTGCGGACGCGGGCGATCGCGTCCGCCTCGCCGGTGACGCTCCAGGCCTCGACCACCTCGGGATGGCGGCGGAGCGTCGCCGCGACCGCGTCGAGCGTCGTGCCGGGGGCGAAGAACAACTCGATCAGCGCCTCCGTCTGATCGCCGAGCGCGGCGTGGTCGACGACCGCCGTGAAGCCCCGGAGCGCCCCGGATGCGCGGAGCTTGTCGACCCGTCGTTTGACCGCCGGCGCGGAGAGTGCGACCTGACGGGCGATCTCGTCGTACGTACGTCGCCCGTCTTCGACGAGTGACGCAAGAATCTGTCGATCAACCGCATCCATACTTTAGATTCTTGCGCAGATTACATTGCTTTCGGCATCGACAGACGCCGAAGGCGCCGATACGCTGAATGTCATGACGCTCGCCAACGTGCTTTTCGACGAGGCGCACAGCGAGGCGTGGACGATCCGGCCCGAGCTGGCGGCGACGATGCAGCCGGCCCACCCGGGTGATTGCTCCTACGCGCTCGCTGCCGACGCCCTCACCGCCGACGGTTTCAGTGTGGCCTCGAACACGACCGGTCCTCTGACCGCGGACGCCCTCGCCGCCTGTGAGGTGCTCGTGCTCGCCCACCCGTCCGACGTCGCCTGGGAGCGGACGACCGGCACCGGGTCCCCGCGCCTGTCCGGCGAGGAGCTCGATGCGGTCGAGCACTTCGTGCGGAACGGTGGCGGCCTCGTCGTCCTCGGCGAGACCGAGCAGGAGAAGTACGGCAACAACCTCAACGAGCTCCTCGAGCGCTTCGGGCTGCACCTGGAGAACGACACCGTGCAGGACTACGAGCACCACTACGGCGGCGCCCCGAGCTGGGTCCTCGCAGCGCTCGAGGACGGCGGACGAGGACGTGGCGGCGACCTGCTCGCACGCGTCAACCAGGCGTGCCTCTATCGCACGACGACGGTCAGCTCGACGAACGGCGCGCGCGTCCTCGCGCGGACCCATGCGACGGCCTCGACGCCGGGCGCACCGCTGATCGTCGCCGCCGACCACGGCGACGGACGGATCGTCGTGCTCGGCGACTCCGACCTGTTCGGAGACGATTGCCTCGGTGACCTCGACCACCGCGCCCTATGGCTCAACATCATGCATTGGCTCGCGCGCCCGCAGGCGCCCGTGGACACCGCGCGGTGTGACGGGCCGGCGGCCGACCCCGCGTGGACCGAGCTCCGCGATGAGGTCAACGCACTGGCACGGCTCCAGGCTGCGGACGGCGCGCTCGATGCCGAGGCCGGCGCCGACGCGGGCGCCGCGGCGGTGCACCTCGAGCGGATCATTCCGGCGATCGAGCGTCTCGCCTCCTACTTCCCGCATGACCGTGAGTACCTGACGGCCGTCATCGAGGACCTGCACGCCTGGCGGGCGAGCGGCTTCGCGAAGCCCGATTTCACACGGGCCCTCGATGCATTCCGCCCCGATCAGCACCGCCGCGACGGCGTCGAGCATCTCGTCGTGTTCCCGATGTACAAGCAGAACGGCTCCCGCGACACCTGCTTCGAGGCGCTGCTCGTCCGGGTGCCGTGGCCGGACTGGATCGCCGAGCTTGAACGGACCCGGTACGACAACAGGGCGTACGTCCCGGTCGAACTCATCGACTGCACCGACGGCTACCACAGCGAATGCGCGGTGCTGTTCCCGGAGACGGTGTCAGTGGCGGACCGTCCGCCGAACCACTTCGGTGCGATCTTCTGCGACCGGGAGGCCGAGCGGCTGCGCCGCGTCGCCGGCGCGGCCAGCGATCTGCTGTCGCTCAACCTGCCGCCGGACGCCGCCCGGATGCTTTCGACCCCGGAGGTCGCTCAGCAGGCGTACATCCTGTGGGACCTCATTCACGACCGGGCTCACAGCCACGGCGACCTGCCGTTCGACCCGTTCATGATCCGCCAGCGGGCGCCGTACTGGATGTACTCGCTCGAGGAGCTTCGGTGCGACCTCACCGCGTTCACTCAGGCCCAGGCGCTTGAGTCCTCCGGGGTCAGCTTCGCCCGCTACGTGCAGTACGCGATCCTGCTCGACCGCCTGATCCGCTTCCCGATCACCGGTCCCCGGGTGCGCAACTACGACGGGCTCGGCGGGCAACTGCTGTTCGCCTACCTGCACAAGCACGACTACCTGCACTGGACCGACAACCGGCTGACGATCGAGTGGGACCGGGTCGGCGAGGGCGTCGCGGCGCTCCATGCCGAGGTGTACGAGCTCTACCGGACCGGGATCGATCGCACGAAGCTCCAGCACTGGACGGCGGCGCATGACCTCGTAGCGGCGAACGTCGCGCCCGCGGTCGGCTCGAAGTGGAGCGCCGGCGCCCGGGACTTCACCGACCTTGAGGATCCGCGGCCATACGTCGATCTCGTGCTGGCCGACGAGTTCCCGCTGTCGATCTTCTACTCGTCGCTGCGCACTAAGCTCGCCGTGTGAGCGAGCGCGGCTTCGCCTCAGACAACTCCGCCACCGTCCACCCCGACGTGCTGGCGGCGATCGCCCGCGTCAACGTCGGACATGCCTTCGGCTACGGCCACGACGACTACACGCAGCGGGTCGAGACGCGGTTCCGCGATCACTTCGGTCCGGAGGCGCGGGCGTTCTTCGTGTTCAACGGAAGCGCCGCCAACGTGCTGTCGATGCGTGCCGCGTGCCGGCCGTGGGAGGCGGTGATCTGCGCCGAGAGCGGTCACATGAACGTCGACGAGTGCGGTGCGCCGGAGGCGATCGCCGGAGTCAAGCTGCTCACCGTGCCCGCCGAGAACGGCAAGCTGACCCCGGAGCTCGTGGCCAGGAGGATTGCCCGCATCGGCGACGAGCACGCGGTCCAGCCACGGGTTGTCTCGATCACGCAGTGCACCGAGCTCGGGGCGTTGTACACGCCGGACGAGATGCGAGCGCTCGCCGACCTCGCGCACGGTGCCGGACTCCTGCTGCACATCGACGGCGCCCGGCTGAGCAACGCGGCGGCCGCCCTCGGGGTGCCGCTGCGGGCGATCACGACCGACATCGGCGCGGACATCGTCTCCTTCGGCGGCACCAAGAACGGGCTGCTCGGTGCTGAGGCGGTGGTCGTCCTGCGTCCGCCGCTGGCTGATGGGTTCGCGTATCTGCGCAAGCAGACGCTCCAGCTCGCCTCCAAGATGCGCTTCCTCGCCGCCCAGTTCGATGCCCTGCTCACCGATGATCTGTGGCGTCGCTGCGCGTCGCAGGCGAATACGATGGCGGCTCGGCTCGCCGAGGCCGTGACGGCGACCCCGGAGGTGACGATCACCCACCCCGTGGAGACAAACGTCGTGTTCGCGCGGGTGGACCCGGCGGTGACGGCGGCGCTTCAGGAGCGCTACGCGTTCTACGTGTGGGACGAGGCGAGCAACGAGGTCCGCTGGATGTGCTCGTGGGACACGACCGCCGCGGATGTCGACGCATTCGTCGGCGCGCTCCGCGACGCGATCGGTGTCCGGGTGTGAGCTGCAAGGTGCTTGCAACTTTGCAAGCATGGCGCTAAACTGCAAGCACACCCAATCACACGAGGAGTCCACATGGCAACTTCGACAAAGCACAACGGGGCTGCGCCGTTTGACACCGCCTTTGAGCAGCTCCGGGAGTCCAGCGACCAATTCACGTCGTATGCCCGGAAGGCCGGAAACGCGTATCTCGACAGCTATGAGAAGGCCGTTGACCGTGCGATCGAGCTTGAACTCAAGGTCGCCGGCATGACGCAGCAGGAGTGGCTGAAGAGCATGATCGAGGCGCAGACGGAGTTCGCGCGCGAGCTTTCGAACTCGTACACGACCACCGCTCGCAGTCTCCTCAAGTAAATGACCGTCGAGGCGCAGCCCGGCGCCTCGAGCCTGCTTGACAGCTGGTTCGAGGGCTGGGCTGTTGCGGCCAATGGGGCCGCCAACATGTGGACGACAATGCTCACCCGGCCGCCCGGGCCGTTCGACATCCCGCGGTGGCTCGAAGTGATCTCCGTCCGAGAGTCGCCGGGCTGGACTCTGCCGAACACCGTCGTGTTTGACGCCCCGGTTGCGCGGCTGCGTGACTTCACACGCCGCGGGACATCACGGAAAGTCGTGCCCACCCTCGTGCTGCCGCCCCAGGCGGGCCACGACTCGTGCATCGTCGACTACTCCAAGGACCAGAGCCAGATCGGCGCGATCATGGCCGCGGGGCTCGGGCGGGCGTTCTCGCTCGACTGGAAGGGGGCGACCGACGAGACCAAGCACGCCACGATCGACGACTACCTCGACGTCATCGATATGGCGGTCGAGCACTGCGGCGGCCGCGTCAATCTGATCGGCGACTGCCAGGGCGGCTGGCTGGCGACGATCTACGCCGCACTGCATCCCGAGCGCATCAACACCCTGACGCTGGCGGGCGCGCCGATCGACTTCCACGCCGGCGAGCCGATCATCCACGAGGTGATCCAGCATCTCGCCCCAGGCGGCGATCTCGCGTTCTACGAGACGCTCGTCGCGATGGACGGCGGCGTGCTCAAGGGCGAGCACATGCTCTCCGGTTTCATGCTGATCCAGCCGAGCTCTGAGATCAGCCGGCAGTTTGACCTGTTCCAGCATCTCGACGACCCGGCCTACCTCGCCCGATACGCCGAGTTCGAGGACTGGTTCAAGCACACGCAGGACATCCCCGGCAGCTTCTACCTGTGGATCGTCCAGAACCTGTTCCGCGACAACGCCCTCGTCAGCGGGTCGATGCGGATCCGCGGAAAACACGTGAACCTGGCGAACCTCACGATGCCGCTGCAACTGCTCGCCGGGGCCGGTGACCACATCACTCCACCGGATCAGGTGTTCGCGATCGCAGCACTCGCCTCCACCCCGGAGGAGGAGATCTACCGCGACGTCACATCCGGAGGGCATCTCGGCCTGTTCATGGGCCACGAGGCACTGGGCGAGCACTGGCCGCAGTTGCTCGCGAAGGTCCGCGCCCACTCGTAGCCCTTCCGCTCATACGTCTGCCTCGGCGCTGGACTTGTGGTTGGAGTCCGCCGCCGGGGCAGGTACGACGATTTCGCATGGGAGCGGGTCCGGAATGGCCGAAACGGACGTGAGCGACGCCACACCGCGGCGCTGTCATGCGTTTGGGCGAACACTCGACCCGAACGTCAAGAAAGCCCTGAGGACCGCCCGCGCTGTCATGCGTTTCTGGTCGTCGCGCCGCCGCTGTCGAGAGCCGGCGACCCGGCTAGACGCTAGGAAACGAGTCGTACGATCGCGACGATCCCGACGACCACGATCACCCCTCGCAGTGCCACCGCGGGAAGCCGCCGCCCCGCCCGCGCTCCGATCACGCCGCCGATCGTCGAGCCGACTGCGATCAGCAGCGCGGCGAGCCACGCGACGTGGGCGGCGAACGCGAAGATGACTGCGGCGACGGCGTTCACCAGCCCGGCGAGCACGACCTTGAGCGCGTTGATGCGCTGGAGATCGTCGTCGAGGGCGAGGCCGAGGATCGAGAGCAGCAGGATCCCCTGGGCGGCGCCAAAATAGCCGCCGTAGATGCCGCTGGCGAACACGCCGAGCGTCGCCGTGGGGCCGGCGCGGGCGTGAGCCGGTCGGCGGTGATGGGCCAGCACTCGGGACAGCTGCGGCTGGAAGATGATGAGCAGCAGCGCGACCGCGATGAAGGCGGGCACGATCGCCTTGAACGCCGACGCCGGCAGCGTGAGCAGCAGGGTCGCGCCGACGATGCCGCCGAGCGCCGAGGCGGCCGCGAGCGGGATCGTCCGGCGGCCCTGGCCGCGCAGTTCACGGCGGTAGCCGACGGCGCCTGAAGCCGAGCCGGGGACGAGACCGATCGTGTTGGAGACGTTCGCGGTCACCGGTGGGTAGCCGAAGCCGAGCAGGACCGGGAACGTGATCAGGGTACCGCTGCCGACGACGGTGTTGATCGTCCCGGCGGCGATTCCGGCGCCGAAAATGGCGAGTGCGTGCAGCGGTGTCACCGGGACAACGCTACCCAGCCGCCGGGCACCGACCGGGGGCCGGCCGGCTGGCGCGAGCTCAGCGCGAGGTCCAGCCGTAGTCCATCGTCACCGGCACGCCGGTGAACGCTCGGCCGGTGGGGCCGGCGAGGAACGCCACGACGGCCGCGACCTCGTCCGGCTCGATCAGCTGCTTGACCGCGTGTGGGGCGAGGATCACCTGCTCGAGCACGTCGTCCTCGGAGAGACCGTGGACCCGGGCCTGATCGGCGATCTGCTTCTCGACGAGCGGTGTGCGCACGTAGCCCGGACACACGGCGACCGCGCTGATCCCATCACCGGCCCCCTCGAGCGCGAGCGTCTTGATCAGGCCCATGACGCCGTGCTTGGCCGACACGTACGCGGCCTTGTACGGCGAGGCGACGAGGCCGTGGACCGATGCGATGGCGATGAATCGGCCGCTGTCCGCCTCGCGCAGGGCGGGCCAGGCGTGCTTGGCGAGGTAGAACGGGCTGCTCAACAGCAGACCCACGATCGTCTGCCAGCGCTCGTCCGGGAACTCGTCGATCGGGGACACGTGTTGGACGCCGGCGTTCGGCACGACGACGTCAAGCCGCCCGAACCGATCGAGCGCGGCGGCGACGGCGCGCGCGTTGGCATCCGGGTCGGTGAGGTCCGCTTCGAACGGAACCCCGGGCCCATCATCGTCCGGCCGCAGGTCGACCGCGAGCACGCTCATTCCCTCCTGCTCGAGCCGCGCGGCGACGGCTCGGCCGATCCCGCTTGCGGCCCCGGTGACGAGCGCGGCGCGCCCCTCGAGCGGACGATCGGTCATGACTTCGACCTCCCCCTTCGGCGGGCGGGTGGTGTCCTTTGGTTGGCGGCGACGAAGGCCTCGTACACCTCACGTAGTGCCGTGCGCTGGCGTCTCGTGAGACGTTCGTCTGATCCGATCGCTTCAAGTACCGCGGGGTCTGGGTCGCCAGGTGCTGCCACTCCTGCCTGTCGGTACAGCGTGTCGGCGGAAACCCGCAGGGCACCCGCGATCCCGTCGAGCACTGCCTCCGAGGGCGCCCGCACGCCCCGCTCGATCTGAGACAGGTAGGCGTTTGAGATGCCGGCGACATCCGCGAACTGGCGCATCGACATCTCGCCGAGTTCACGCTGTTGTCGGATGATCTCGCCTAACGACGAGGGCGCGTGCGGTGCCATGCGACTGAGGATAGACCTGCGCTACATGTCCTGGCCGCCGTTGGCGTCCCACACCGCGCCGGTGATGAAGGACGAATGGTCCGAGGCAAGGAAATGTACGATGCGCGCGATCTCATCGGGCCGGCCGAGACGGCCGACGGGGATCCGAGCCCGGATCTTGTCGAGCACCGCCTCGGGGACCTGATCGAGCATCTCGGTGGTGATGAACCCGGGTGCGACGGCATTCACCGTCAGACCGATCGAGTCCTCGGTCAGCTTGCCCGCGCGCTGCAATTGGTGACAGGCCTCCCGCGCGAAGGACTTGGTCAGGCCGAACAGTCCGGACTTGGACGCCGCGTAGTTGGCCTGGCCGATGTTCCCCTGGTGCAGGCTCGCCTCGATGCCGTGCCGCTCGAGTTGCCCGAGCAGGTGTTGGGCGTTGTCGCGGTCACGGCTGTAGCCGGCCGCGACGACCGCGCCCTGCTCGGCGAAGCTGCGCGCGATCGCGGCGCCGATCCCCCGTGTCCCGCCCGTGATGAAGACGACGCGCCCCTCCATCCGCGGCCGTTGCGTGCCGCTCGGCCAGCCCTCGGAGTCCGGTGGGACGCTGACCTGCGGGGCGTGGCTCATGGTGCTGACCTCCCGGCCGCTACACGCGCAGACGATCGACGAGTGCGCGGATCGGGGAGAGGAGGAACGCCAATAGCCCGAGTGTCGCAGGGACGATCGCCGCGATCGTCATCGCGACCGCGCCGAGCGCGCCGAACATGAGCCCGAGCGCGCCGAGAACGGCATGGGTGAGGCCATCGCGGATTGCCCGCACGGGTCCCATGCTACCCGCGACCTATCGCTGGGTCGCGTGCTGCGGGCGCTCGGTGCGGACGTCGTGGTGACGGGCCTCGGCCACCTTCGGCGAGGGCACGACAATCACCGTCCGATCCGCGTGTTGCAACAGGGCATGGGAGACGCTGCCCATCAGGAGCGACTTCAGTCCGGTGAGCCCGCGGGAGCCCATCACGATCGCCCCGGCGTCGATCTCGTCGGCCTCGGCGAGGATCGCGGCGGAGATCGTCGTGTGCAGCGCTCGGGTCCGCGGCTGCGCGCGCAGTCCGGACTCGCTGGCGAGCGCGGCGCCCTCACGAGCGCGGTCGAGCGCGCTCTGGTAGGACGCGTCGTCGATCTCGTCGAGGTTGACCATTCCTGGCGCCAGGCCAAAGCCGGACGGAGTCCGCGCGAGGACGTCGACGAACGGCTCCCAGACGGTGAGCACGGTCGTCGGGTGTCCTTCCATCAACTCGGCGGCATGCGCGATCGCAGAGCGGGAATCTGGCGATCCGTCGTAGCAGATGAGAATCATCGTGTCCGCGCTCATGCCGGATCCCCGTTCCTGTTGGCGTACAGCGCGGCGACGTCGAGCGTCGAGAGGATCCCCGACGGATGACCGTTCGCCGCATCGAGCACGACGAGGTGTGAGACCCCGTGCTCGGACATCAACTGGGCCGCGTGCTGGACGGACTCACTGGCTGAGACCGAGAGCGGCTCGGTGGCCGCGACCTCGAGTGCGGATGGCGCGTTGCCGTTGGCCGCCGCCACGACGACGTCGATGTCAGACACCACGGCAACGATCCGCCGGCCGTCGCCGTTCGTGATGGCGACCGCGTGGACGCGGTGCTTGGCCATGATCGCTGCGACCTCGTCGAGTGGCGCGCTGCGGTCGCAGCTGAGGATGCCGTGATGCATGCAGTCGCCCACACGCACTTGTCTCAGATCAAAGGACATCAGATTTCCTCCCCGCTCGATGTAGGACTGCGTCAGGGTGCAGCTTCGCCCGCAGAGCGCGCTCTTCGTCGCGTACCAGGGCGAGCGCACGACGCACGTGGGGGTGCTCGGAACGCAGGGACTTCGTCATCGCTCCTTGCATCGAGACGATCCGTTCCACCAGGACTCGGTGCTGAGTCCGCGGTAGGTCCGTACGTGGGATGCGCTGCATGGCCGTAGGTTCGCCGTCATTTCCCCAAAACGCATCCGTTTCGCCCCACCGAAGCTGGCGGGGAAACTACGGATGGCCCTCGGCACGTTGCTCGCGCAGCTCACGCTGCTCGAGTTGTTGGCGCACGGCGCCGGCGACGATCGCCACGACCTCGTCTGGGTCGGAGGTCCGGTGCAGGAGCGCGAGGTCGTCGGAACCGATCCGGCCGGCGGACAGCACGCTCGCCTCGAGCCACTCGAACAGCCCGTCCCAGGTTCCGTCGCCGACGAGGATCACCGGGAAGTGGCGGATCGTCCGCGTCTGGATGAGCGTCAGCGACTCGAAGAGCTCATCGAGCGTCCCGAATCCGCCGGGGGCGATCACGAACGCGCTCGCGTAGCGCACGAACATCACCTTGCGGGCAAAGAAATGGCGGAAGCGCAGCGAGACGTCGAGGTAGGGGTTCTCGGTCTGCTCGCGAGGAAGCTCGATGTTGCAGCCGATCGACAGGGCTCCCGCGTCACGGGCGCCGCGGTTGGCAGCCTCCATCAGCCCGCCGCCACCGCCGGTGATGATCGCGTAGCCGCTGCGGCCGAGCGCGGCGGCGACCGCGCGGGTCAGGGCGTAGTCCCGGTGCTCGGGCGCGATCCGGGCCGATCCGAACACGGTCACGGCGGGACCGGCGTGCGACAGCCGCGAGAACCCCATGGCGAACTCGCTCGCGATCTCGCGGATCCGTCGGGTCTCCGCCTCTCGTTCGCTCGCGGGCTCATCGCCGAGCCAGAGCAGCAGTTCCTCATCGAAGGTCAGATCACGGGGCGCGTCGGGTTTCATCGCTGCAGAGTACGAACCGGTAACGATTTGGTGCTGACGGGAAAGCTAGAGTCTCAACCTATGACAACCGACCCCGCCCAGTCCGCACCGTCCGAGGTCCTGATCGCCGGTGGCGGTGTCGCCGCGCTCGAGGCGCTGCTCGCGCTGCGCGATCTCGCCGGCGACCGCGCAAATCTCACCCTGCTCGCGCCGAACTCCGAGTTCGTCTACCGGCCGATGACCGTCCGCGAGCCGTTCTCCTATGGCGTCGCGAACCGGTTCCCGCTCGAGCGGATCCTCGCCGACACGGGGGCGCGCCGGATCGACGACGTGCTCGTGTCGGTCGATCCCGACGCGCGGACGGTGCGTACCGGCGCCGGCGGCGAACATCGCTACGACGCCCTCGTCGTCGCGCTCGGAGCCACCATCCAGCCGCGTTACGAGAACGCCATCACGATCGATGACCGTCGCATCGACGACCTGCTGCACGGGCTGATCCAGGATGTCGAGGGGGGCTACGTCAAGCGGCTGGCGATCGTCGTGCCGCCACGCATGCCCTGGCAGCTTCCCGGCTATGAACTCGCGCTGATGACCGCCACCCGGGCCCGCGACTCGAACATCGAGATGGAGATCACGATCCTCACGCCCGAGGATGCGCCACTCACGCTCTTCGGTGACGGCGCCAGCCGGACCGTCGAGGCGCTGCTCGACGAGCACGGAATCGACGTCATCACCTCGGCCTACTGCGAGATCCCGAGTACCGGCCAGATCGAGATCAGCCCCGGCGAGCGGACCCTCACCGTCGATCGGGTGATCGCGCTGCCCGAGCTCATTGGTCCGGCGCTGCCCGGCCTTCCGGAGGCCGAGAACGGTTTCATTCCGGTCGACGAGTATTGCCGGGTCCACGGGCTCGAGCACGAGTACGCCGCCGGCGACGCGATCGACTTCGCCGTGAAGTTCGGGGGCCTCGCCTCCCAGCAGGCGGACACGGCGGCGCGGGCGATTGCTGCCGAACTCGGCGCGCCGGTGACGGCGTCTCCGTTCGAGCCCGTCGTCCACGGGACGCTCCTCACCGGCGGCAAGCCGCTGTATCTCAGCGCCGAGATCACCGGAGGTCACGGCTTCACCTCATCGATCAGCGACGAACCGCAGACCCAGGGGCAGACCAAGATCGTCGCGCGTTACCTCGCGCCCTACCTCGAACAGCGCACTCAGGCCGTCTGACCGCGGGGCTCGGTCGGGGCGAACGCCGCATCGACCGTTTCCAGCACGTCGAGGTGACGCTCGATCCCCGCCAGGCGCAGCGCGTCGAACACCGGTGAGTCCTTGGGGACGACGATCGCGAGGCGCAGCCCGCGGGCACTGACGCTTTCTCGCAGCCGATAGAGCAGATGGATGCCGGCGCTGTCGAGATAGTCGATCCGACTGAGATCGACCACGAGTCCGTGCGCGTCATTGGGGGTCTCATCGGCGAGCGCCCGGACGAGCTCGTCGGCGTTGGACATGTCGATCTCGCCGACAACGGCCGCGACGACGTAATCGTCACGCGTGCTGAAATGCAGATCGGCGAGCCTCATCGTCCGAATGTCCGTCGCATCACGATCTCGGTTCCCTCGGCGGTTGAAGACACACGCACAGCATCCATGGCGGCCTCGATGATCGTCAGGCCGCGACCGCGGTTGCGCCCGCGCGGCGCCCGCCACCGTCCGGTGTCCCGGACGCCCACGACCACCTCGTCACCCTCGATCCGCGCCTGTACCCGAAACACATGCGGTGCCGGTGAGTATGCGTGTTCAACCGCGTTCGCGCATGCCTCACTGACCGCCATCGTGATTTCGACGATCTCGCTGCTGCTGGCGCCGCGGTCCCGCAGCCAGCGGCGGATCAGGCGCCGCACATGAGCGAGGACGCTCGGCACCGCGGGCAACTCGAGCTCGAGCTCTGCCGGGATCGGCTGGTTGTGTAGCGCGACGATCGCGATGTCGTCGCGGGGGCCCTCGGAGGCGAGGCCGAGCGATCGGATCGCGGCCAGGCACGCCTCCTCGGCCGATCCCACCCCGGCGAGTACCTCGAGCAGCTCGTCGAGCCCGTCATTCAGCGGTTGGCCGCGCCGTTCGACAAGTCCGTCGGTGTACATGACGAGCAGCTCGTCGGCCTCGAGCCGCAGCTCGTGCTCGTGGCAGTTGCCGTACGGATAGGCGCCGAGTGGTGCACATGGAGGAACCTCCAACAGCCGGGTCCGCTCGCCGGCCACGATCACCGGCGGGACGTGTCCGGCGTTGGCGAAGCGCAGCACGCCGGTATCGGGGTCGAACACGCCATAGGCGGCGGTCGCCATCGATCCCATCCCGGTGCTTTGAACGTAACGATCGACGAGCTCGAGCGTGCGCCCGGCGCCGTGGCCCTCCTGGGCGTAGGCCCGCAGGGCGGTGCGCATCTGGCCCATCAGCGCCGCCGCCTGAATCCCGTGACCGACGACGTCACCGATCGCGATGCCCATCAGCCCCCGCGGCAGCTCGATCACGTCGTACCAGTCGCCGCCGACCTCCGCGCGAGCGGCGAGGTACCGGGCGGCTACCGAGACGCCCGCAATTCTCGGAAGCTGGCGCGGGAGCAGGCTCCGCTGGAGCAGGAGGGCAACCTCGTGCTCGCGCTCAAGTTCGGCGACCAGCGCGGCCCGCTCGATGGCCGGGGCGGCCCGGGCGGCCGCGAGCTGGAGCACGGCGACATCCTTCTGCCCAAACGTGCGCGGGGTGACCGAACCGACATGAAGCACGCCGACGAGTTCCCCCTCGACGATCAGCGGAACCCCGAGCAACGAGCGGATCCCCTTCTCCCGCAGGATCGGGTTGAGGATGTCCGCATGGTCGACGTCGGCGATGAAAATGGCGACGCGCTCGGCGGCGATCCGCCCGGCGAAGCCCTGGCCGAGCGGGATCCGCACTCCCTGCTCGACCTCCTCCTCGATGCCATTGGCGGCGCGGGCGACGAGTTCGTCGGTCGCCGCGTCATGGAGGAGGATCGCCACGGTGTCGACGCTGAGGGTCTCGCGAACCCGCTCGAGCAGTTCTTCGAGCAGGGCCTCGAGGCTGAGCTCGGACAGCGCCGGGTCGCTCAGGCGATTGAGATTGCGGAGCTGCTCTGAGGGTGCGACGACCGAGCCGGTCGGTCGGAGCACGATCTGACCGTGGCCGGGCTCGGGCATCTTCACATCGACCTGCGGGGATCCGGGCGTCATCGCTCCTTAAAGTCTTCCGGGTCAATCGGCAAAAGCAAGCCCGGGCGCACACCCGGCTGTCAGACCGCCTCTTATGAAGGCCGTCGCGTCAACCCGCGCCGCAGCCTCACAGCGTCCAGTAATGACCGACGTGTGCCGACACGCGTGAGGTCAGGACCGGGTCGGGAGCGATCGAGTTCGCCTCGCCCTCGCCGCCAAGGGCCCTGATCGTCGCTACCACTGAGCGCGCGAGCGCCGGTGGGTCATAGCCGCCCTCGAGGACCGCTCCGACCGGCGCGCCGACCTGACGGGCGGCGTCGCGGACGTGGCGCGCCATCTCGGCAAACGACTGCTCATCCAGCCGGCAGTCCCCGAGCGGATCGTCCCGGTGCCCGTCGTAACCGGCCGAGATGAGGACGAGCTGCGGGGCGTATTCGAGCAGCACGGGGATGACGACGTACTCGATCAGCGACAGCCAGACCTCCTCGTCGGCCCCGGCGGACACCGGCACGTTGATCGTGTAGCCGAGCCCGTCACCGGCGCCGGCGTCGCCGAGCGCGCCGGTGCCCGGGAACAGGCCGCCCTGGTGGATGCTCGCGAACACGACGTCCCCGCGCCGGCGGAACACCTCCGCGGTGCCGTTGCCGTGGTGGACGTCCCAGTCAATGATCATGACCCGTTTGCAGCCGAGCTCCCGGACCGCCAGCTCGGCAGCGATCGCGACGTTGTTGAACAGGCAAAAGCCCATCGCCCCGTCGGCGAGCGCATGATGGCCCGACGGGCGCACGGCGCAAAACCCGCGGTCGTCCTCGCCGGCGAGCAGCGCCCGGGTCATCGCGCAGGCGCCACCGACCGCGTGCAGAGCCGCGTGATAGGACGGCTCGCCGACGAACGTGTCGGAATCGATCTGGCCACCGCCCTTCAGGCACAGATCTCGGATGAATGCGATGTGTTCCGGGGTGTGGATGAGCCCGAGTTCGGCCTCGGTCGCCTCTGGCGCCCGGCGGCGCGTGCACCCGGGCCAGCCCGCCTGTCCCATCGCCGTCTGCACCGCCTCGATGCGCTCGGGCGTATCGGGGTGCTCCGGGGCCAACAGGCGTGGATCGTGCTCAAGCGATGAGGGGTGGTGATAGAAGAGCACGCGGGACAAGCCTATTGGGACCGGGGCTGTGGAGAACTACGCGACGGCCCGGGTAGTCGGTCCGGTGATCGCGGCCCGAAACGAGTCCTACGCTGGCTCCGTGACCAGGCTGCAAGGGGTGCATCATCGCTCGAAGATCATCATCGCCGGAGGCGGCGTCGCGGGACTCGAAGCGCTGCTCGCGCTCCGGGCGCAACTCGGTGGAACGGTCGAGATCGAGGTCATCAGCGCCGAGCCAGAGTTTTGCTACCGGCCGATCGCGGTCGCCGAGCCGTTCGGGCTCGGTGAGGTGCGCCGGCTCGACCTGGCCGCGATCACGACCGAGCACGATGCGCATCTGCGGCTTGCCTCGGTGACCGCCGTCGACGCGTCGGCGTGCACCGTGCGGACGAGCGAGGGCGAGACATTGCCCTACGACTTCCTGATCGTCGCGGTTGGCGCCCGCCAGTGGCCCGCCGTCGAGGGAGGGCTCACGTTCGGTGGTGGCGGCGATCGCCCGGCGCTCCAGGCCGTGATGGGGGACGTCGAGCGCGGCGTCGTCACCCGGCTCGCGTTCGCGGCGCCGGCGCCGGCCGCCTGGCTGCTCCCGCTGTACGAACTGGCGCTGTTCACCGCGGCATGGGCCGCCGAGCGCGAGATCGACGGGTTGGAGATCTCGGTGCTCACGCACGAGTCACGGCCACTCGAGGCATTCGGAGCCGAGGTTTCGGACGCCGTCGAGGAACTGCTCGCGGACGCCGGGATCAAATTGCTCACCGGTCGCGTGGCGCGCGGATTCGACGGACAACGCGTCGCCCTCCGGGGCGCCCACCCGTACCGCGCGGACGCGGTCATCGCCCTCCCCGGGCTCGACGGTCCCCGCCTTCACGGGCTTCCTCAGGACGAGCATGGCTTCATCCCGATCGACGGGCACTGCGCGGTCAGGGATGTTGACGGCGTGTGGGCGGCCGGGGACGGCACCGCGTTTCCGATCAAGCAGGGTGGGATCGCCGCTCAGCAAGCGGATGCCGCCGCGTCGGCGATCGCCGCCGCGCTCGGCGTCGCCGATCACGCTGAGCCGTTCCGCCCGGTCCTGCGCGGCATGCTGCTCACGGGCTCCGAGCCGCGGTATCTGCGCGCCGTCGCCGGCGAAACCGAGGTGTCGTTCCAGCCGCTGTGGTGGCCGCCGAGCAAGATCGCGGGTCGGTATCTCTCGGGATACCTCGCCGAGTCCGGCCACGCGGGTCTGCTCGATCACGAGGAACTCGTCGACCGGTACGTCGGCGATGAGCCGCAGTCCGACGTGGACGCCGCCGAAGACGAGCACGAGGCCGTGGAACTCCTGCTCGAGCTCGCCGACGCGAACGCCAAGCGCGGCTCCTACGACTTCGCACTCAAATGCCTGGAGGCCGCCGAGGACGTTGGCGGACCGCTCCCGGCGGCGCGCCAGGCCGACCGCCACGCGTGGTCCGGCCTGCGTCGGCGCTGACCCGTGCAGTAGTTAGAAGAAGCGCCGATCGGTAGTCAGCGCGTACGTTGCGGCGTGGTCTGCGCCGATGGCGAATCCGCAGTTCGGGAGGACGATTTGGCCATACAACCATGACGCCGCACCTGCGGAAGAAGCTGCGCCACTGACTGTAAGGAGTGCATCATGCTCACCGCGGCCACCGATACGACGACGGCGCCGGCTTCGGCGGGTGCCGCCCGCCAGGCTGAGCCGCGGCTGTACGTCGGGTCAGAGGTCGGCGTGCTGCGGCGGGTGGTTCTGCACCGCCCCGACCTCGAGCTGCGTCGGCTCACGCCGACGAATAAGGACGGGCTGTTGTTCGATGACGTCCTGTGGGTCAGACGCGCGCGTCAGGAGCATGACGCGTTCGCCGACGCCCTCGTCGAGCGCGGAGTTGAGGTGCTCTACCTCCACGACCTGCTCGCCGAGACCCTCGAGATCGACGCGGCCCGGGAATCCGTGCTGGTCCAGACGATCGCGGCGGCGTCCCTCGGGCCACGTCTCGGACCGGCCGTGCGAGAGTGGCTCGCGTCGCTCGACGCTCACGAGCTGGCCCGCTGGCTGATCGGTGGAATCGCGTTCACCGAGCTGCCGTTCAGAACCGACGCCCTTCCGGCGCGCGTCGCCGAGCTCGACACGTTCGTGCTGGCGCCGCTGCCGAACCATCTCTTCACCCGCGACACGTCCGCGTGGGTCTATGACGGCGTCTCGATCCACGCGATGGCGATGCCGGCGCGGCGGGGTGAATCAATCCACCTGGATGCGATCTACCGCTCCCACCCACTGTTCGCAGCGGCTCCCCACCATGTGTGGAGCGACGAGTTCGGCGGTCCCGTCAACCTGGAGGGCGGCGACATCCTCGTCATCGGCAACGGCTGCGTGCTCATCGGCATGGGCGAACGCACGCGTCCGGCCGCCGTCGAGCACTACGCGGCGCGGCTGTTCGACGCCGGAGCCGCCTCGCAGGTGATCGCGGTCGTGCTCCCGGCGCAGCGCTCGAGCATGCATCTCGACACGGTGATGACGATGGTGGATCACGACGCGTTCACGATCTACCCGGAGCTGCGCAGCACGCTCGTCGGCTACAGCCTGCGTCCCGGGGACGGTGGCGTCACCGTCGAGCGCGAGGAAGATCTGTTCGGCGCGGTCGCTCGCGCTCTCGAGGTCGATGGACTGCGGCTGTTCGAAACCGGCGGCGACCGCTACGAGTCGCAGCGCGAACAGTGGGACGACGGCAACAACGTGCTCGCGCTCGCGCCGGGCGTCGTCGTCGCCTACGAACGCAACGTCGACACCAACACCCGGCTGCGCCACGCCGGGATCGAGGTCATCACGATTGCCGGCGCCGAGCTCGGCCGCGGCCGTGGCGGGCCTCGCTGCATGTCCTGCCCAATCGAGCGCGACGCGCTCAGCCGCAGCTAGGGAACGGAGACACGATGCTCGTCGTCGCAGCACTCGGGGGGAACGCATTGCTCCGCCGCGGTGAACCGGCGGATGCCGAGTCACAGCGTCGCAACATCGACGTCGCGGTGCAGGCCCTCGTCGAGATCGCGAACGAGCACCAACTCATCGTCACCCATGGCAACGGCCCGCAGGTTGGGCTGCTGGCGCTGCAGTCCGAGGCGTACCCTGACGTGACCCCGTACCCGCTCGACGTCCTCGGCGCGGAGTCCGAGGGGATGATCGGCTATCTCCTCGAACAGGGGCTCGAGAACCACCTTGGGTACGGCCGCGCAGCGACACTGCTGACTCAGGTCATCGTCGACCCGGCTGATCCTGCGTTCACCAACCCCACGAAGTTCGTTGGGCCCGTCTATGAGCGCGCCGAGGCCGAAGCGCTCGCCGCCGCGCGCGGCTGGCAGGTCGCTGCCGATGGAGCCAAATGGCGTCGCGTCGTGCCGTCGCCCGAACCCCAGCGGATCGTCGAGCTCGAGGCGATCGCGACGCTGATCGCCGCCGACCTGATCGTCGTCTGCGTGGGGGGCGGTGGCGTACCGGTCGTGATCGATGAGCGCGGCGGATTGCACGGCGTCGAGGCCGTCATCGATAAGGACCTCGCGGCGGCGATGCTCGCCATGGAGTTGGGTGCCGATGCGCTTCTGCTGTTGACCGATGTTTCCGGGATTCAGACCGGATGGGGGACGCCGTCGGCCCGTGAACTGCGATCGGTGACCGTCGGCGAGCTGACCGCCCTCGGCTTGCCCACCGGATCAATGGGTCCGAAGGCGACGGCCGCCGCCCGGTTCGCCGCCGGACAGGGCGGGTTCGCCGCGATCGGTGCGCTCGCCGATGCGGGCGCAATCCTGGACGGTCGCGCCGGGACCCGCGTCGTCGGGGATGACGGGGGCAGCGCGATGACATTCGATCTGCACCAGGCCACAAGATGAGTAAGGAGTTCCACATGTCCACTGCGACTCAGCATCCACACGCCGCCGCCAGTGAGGAGCGTCGGAGCTTCTCCCACATCGCCGTCGGCGTGGACGGCTTCGACGAAGGCCGGGACGCTGCGGCGCTCGGCTCGGCGCTGGCAACCGCGACCGGGGCGGACCTGCTGCTCGCGGCGGTGATCCTCGATCCGCTGGTCGTCCTGCCGGAGGAGATGAACCTCGGTGCCCTGCGCAAGGACGCCGAGAAGGCGACCCACAACGTGCGGGACGAATTGGCGCCTGGGGCGCGGGTGGTCGTCGAGAGCGACCTGTTCGTCGCGCGCGGCCTCGAGCGGATCATCCGCCGTGAACACCGTGACCTGCTCGTCGTCGGTTCGAGTCGCCATGGACACGAGAACGAGGTCATGATCGGCCGCTGCACCCGGCAGCTGCTGCATGACGCCGAGTGTGCGCTGGTTGTCGCTCCGCGCGGCTATCGCAGCCAGGCACATGAGATCAAGCGCATCGCCGTCGGCTATGACGGCGGACCGGAGGCAACCGAGGCGCTCGCCCTGGGCGCGGGCATCGCCGCCGCGGCGGGCGGCGAACTCGTCGTCTGCGGTGTCGTCGATGACCGGGCGCGCCCCTTCGGCTGGTCCCGGCTCGGCACCGGCGCGGTCATCGTCCCGGCGCTCGGCTGGGAGGCGATCGGCAGCGCGGGCGCGAACGCCGACTGGGAGAAGGTGGTTGAGTCGGCGACCGAGGCGCTCGGCGTGCACCTGGGCGCTGCGACCCGCAGTCTCGGGGTGCAGGCTCGGGCCGAGGTGCGGCGTGGGCGGCCCGCGGCGGTCCTGATGGAGGTCGGACACGACGCTGACCTGATCATCATCGGCTCGCGCCGATGGGGTCCGGTGGCGCGGCTGCTGCTCGGCAGCACCGGTGAGGCGCTCCTGCACGGAGCGACTTGCCCCGTGCTCGTCGTGCCGCGTCCAGCCGACTAAGAACTGAGGCGGCGATCGAGCAGGTCGGCCAGGTCCTGGAGGATCGGGCCGACCGGCCGATCGCTGCGCACCATCAGATGCCGCTCCGCGGGAACCTCGTCAAGTGCCTCCCAGCGCTGCGCTTCGCGGAGCACCACCTCGAGCGAGGCGTCGGACACGCGCCGGGGATCACGGTCGCGCCGGGCGGCTCGTTGGCGTAGGACGGCGAGCGACGCGACGCACTCCACGAACATGGTTGGCGCCGCGTCATCGAATGCGTCGGCGAACGCCTGGCGGTCGGCGTGACGACGGAACGTCGCGTCGACGATCGCGCCGCCGTCTCGCTGGGCCGCGCGCCGCGCTCGGTGACCGAGTTCGGCGTAGGTGGCGCGACTGATCGCCTCGTCGTAGACCGGCGCGGGCGCACGCGCCGTCGGTGCCACTCCGGCCTGTGCCTTGCGCACGAGATCGGAACTGAGGCGCGGAAGACCCGACGCCTCCGCGAGCGCCGCCGCCAGGGTCGATTTGCCGCTCGCGGGCACGCCGCAGACGACGATCACGAGGGGGAGGCGGGCGCGCCAGGCGAACCGCTCGGCGAGCGCGATGAGCTCTCTCGCCTGCGCCTCGGCGTGACCGTGCTCCGCGGAGCCGGGCGGATGCTGGCCCGCCCTGACGAGGAGCACCTTGGCGCGAACGAGCGCGCGGTGGGCCGCGAAGAACGCGACGAGCGCGTCGGGTCCCGTGTCGCCGCCGGCCGCGCGGTACTCGGCGAAGAGCACGTCGGCGAACCGCTCACCACCGAGCGCGGTCAGGTCCATGACGAGGAACGCGAGATCGTCAGCCACATCCAACGTCCGGAGGGTGAGGTCGAACTCGACGCAGTCGACAACGCTCATCGCATCCGGCTCGAGCACGACATGCTCGGCCCGCAGATCGCCGTGACACTCCCGCACCAGGCCCGCTCGAGCGCGCGCTTCGAACAGTTCCTCGTGGGCCCGGGCGAACGCGGAGATGAAATGCCCGAGCGCGTGGATCCGCGTCCGCTCGGCTCGCAACTCGGCGAGCTCCAGCAGTTCCTGGAGGTTGCGCATCACCTCGAGCTCGATCCACCGGGCGCCGGTGGCGGGCCGCGGAGCACAGCCGGCGTGAAACCGCTCCAGGCGCCGGGCGACTTCGACGATCTGCGCCGGACGCAGTTCGCCGCGCTCGAGCGTCGCCGCCAGGGTCGCAGCGTCGTCGTAGCGGCGCATCTCGACGACGTAGTCGACCGCTCGAGGGTCGCCAGCGGCCATCATTCCGCCGTCCCGCGAAACGCCGCGCACGCCGAGATAGACATCGGGCGCGAGCCGGCGGTTGAGCCGAACTTCCGCCTCGCACATCGCCCGCCGCCGAGCCGGAGTGCCGTAGTCAAGGAACGGCAGCACGATCGGCTTCTTGCGCTTCAGCGCGCGGTCGCCGACGAGGAACACGACCGAGATGTGGGTCTCGCGCACCTCGACCGCCGCGCCGAACTCCCGCTCCAACGCGGCACGGAGACGTGCGTCGCAGGGCAGGACACCGGCGTCGTCGGATTCGGCCACGGGCAGCTGTGACTGTATCCGCGGGCCGACTGGAGCTAGGCAGCTTCGCGCGGGGCGTCGGGCCGGTCGAGCAGAATCCGTTCGTCGAACTCAAACCCGGTCTCGAGGGCGCGGCGGAACGGGCACGTGCTGGCGACCCGGTTGAGCCGTTTCACCTGGTCAGGTGTCAGTGACTCCGGGAGGTGGACATCGATGGTGCAGTGACGGGGGACCGCCTCCGGGTCGTAGTCGACGGTGACCTCGACCTCGGCGAGCGTCCAGCCCTTCGTCCGCGCGTACATCGAGATCATCGTCGCGATGCACGAGGCGAGCGCCGCGGGCAACAACTCGTGTGGGGCCGGCCCGAGATCAGTTCCTCCCAAATGGGCTGGCTCGTCCGTCACGATAACGTGACGACCGTTGACATCAACTGACGCCCTCAGTGCTCCATGTTCGCTTCGGGCGACCGCGGTGAGCCCCATGGAGGAGAGGGTAGGGGCGTCCCCGCTGGGGCATATCCGCAAGGGGCACGCGATCTTAATCCGTAGCAACACCCGATGGGGTGATCCCCTTACAGCCCGACACTAGCCACATGAGCGTGAGCCCGACGTATCCGCGCGAGCGGGAGGCAGACGTTGTGCTGCGTGATGGGTCGACGGTTCGCGTCCGCCCGGTCCGCGCCGATGACCAGCCGCCGATCCGCGAGTTCCTCGAGGCGCTCTCGCCGGAGTCGATCGGGTTCCGCTTCTTCGGGGCCCCGTCGCTCGCCTGGGTGACGAAATGGTCAGTCGACGTCGATTACGCGGACCGGTTCGCGCTCGTCGCGGTCAGTGGCGAGTCGATCATCGCCCACGCCGCCTACATCCGCACCGGCGATGACCGAGCCGAGGTCGCGTTCCTCGTCGCCGACTCGTGGCAGGGGCACGGGATCGCCACGATTCTGCTCGCCCACCTCGCCAGCATCGCCCAGATGCACGACATCCTCACCTTCACGGCCGAGGTGCTGCCGCACAACCACCGGATGATCGACGTGTTCCGAGAGAGCGGCTTCCCGGTCGACCTGCACTCGACGCCCGACGCGATCGCGATCGAGTTCCCCACCTCGCTCTCCGATGTCGCCAAGGAGCGATTCGAGGAGCGCGAGCGGATGGCCGCGGTCGCCGCCGTCAAGAGCTTTCTGGAGCCCAAGTCGGTCGCCGTCATCGGCGCCTCCCGTCGGCGGGGAACCGTGGGCGCCGAGGTGCTGCGCAACCTTCTCTCCTCTGAGTTCGAGGGGGTCGTCTACGCGGTCAACCCGCACGCCGATGTCGTCCAGTCGCTTCCGGCGTACAACGCGGTCACCGACATTCCGGTTCAGGTGGAGCTGGCGGTCGTCGTCGTGCCGGCGGAATCCGTCGTCGAGGTCGCCCGCGACTGTGCCGCGGCGGGCGTGCGGGCGCTGCTCGTCATCTCCATGGGCTTCGCCGAGGCGGGGGATGAGGGGGCCGCGCGCCAGCAGGAACTGCTCGAGGTGTGCCGCGGCGCGGGCATCCGGCTGATCGGGCCGAACTGCCTCGGCGTGCTCAACACCGACGCGAACGTGCGGCTCAACGCCACCTTCGCGCCTCACCGCGCGACGGCCGGCCCGATCGGCTTCCTCTCGCAGAGCGGCGGACTCGGGATCGCGATCATCGAGGCGGCATCCCGGCTCGGGCTCGGCCTCTCGTCGTTCGTCTCGGTCGGCAACAAGGCGGACTTGTCGGGCAACGATTTCCTCCAGTACTGGGAGCAGGACCCGAACACCGAGGTCGGACTGCTCTACCTCGAGTCGTTCGGTAACCCGCGCAAGTTCGCCCGCGTCGCCCCCCGGATTGCCCGCAAGAAGCCGATCCTCGCGGTCAAGAGCGGCCGCTCAGCGGCCGGCGCGCGCACCACCTCGTCCCATATCGGGGCGCTGCTCTCCGCCTCTGACGTCACCGTCGACGCGCTGTTCGACCAGGCGGGGGTGATCCGCACCGACTCACTGCACGAGCTGTTCAACGTCGCCTCGTTGCTCACCAAACAGCCGATCCCGGGCGGGGACCGCGTCGCGATCGTGACCAACGGCAGGGGCCCGGGGATCATGTGCGCCGACGCCTGTCAGGCCAACGGCGTCGACGTGCCGGAGCTCTCGCCTGAGGTTCAGGCGAAGCTCGCCGCATTCCTCCCGGCGGCCGCGTCCTTCATCAACCCCATCAACATGATCTCGACCGCCTCCGGCAATGACTACCGGCGGGTCATCGAGGTGCTTGCCGAGAGCGACTCCTGCGACGCCGTCCTGACCATCTTCGTGCCGCCCTTGGTCACCCAGGCCGCCGATGTCGCCGTCGGGATCCGGCAGGCGGCGACGCGCTGCCCCGAGGTGACGATCGCCGCGGTGTTCATGACGAGCGAAGGGGCGCCCGCCGAACTCGCGGGCGACGAGATCTCGGTACCCGCCTTCGAGTTCCCGGAGGACGGCGCCCGGGCGATTGCTCTCGCCGCCCGTCATGGCCGTTGGCGCTCACGTCCAGCCGGCAAGCTTGCCGATCTTCACGGCGTGCATCCCCCAGAGGCCGCCGCCATCATCACCCACGAGCTTGCCCACGGCGGTGGATGGCTCACCACAGGGCGCGTCAACGAGCTGCTGCGTTGCTACGGCATCCCGCTGATCGAGACCGAGGTCGTAACCAGCGTCGACGAGGCCGTGGCTGCGGCCGCGGCACTCGGGCGGCCCGTGGCGCTGAAGGCGAGTGCCGAGGGGCTCGTGTACAAGAGCGATGCCGGCGGCGTCAGGCTCGACCTGTTGGGCGCCGACGCGGTTCGAGCGGCCGCGCTCGAGATTGACGGCGCCGTCACCCAGGCGGGACATGAGCTCGCGGGCCTCGTCGTGCAGCCGATGGCGCCGACCGGTCCGGAGCTGATCGTCGGGGTCGTGAACGATCGGAGCTTCGGTCCGGTGCTCGCCTGCGGCGCCGGCGGCACCACAGCGGAGGTGATCAAGGACGTGGCAGTGCGGATCACCCCGGTCACGGACGTCGACGCCCACGAGATGCTGCGCTCGCTGAAGACCTTCCCGCTGCTTGACGGCTACCGCGGCGCGCCCCACTGCGACACCCGGGCGATCGAGGATGTCCTGCTCCGCGTCAGCGCGATGGTCGAGGAACATCCGGAGATCGTCGAGCTCGATCTCAACCCGCTGATCGCCACGCCGCAGGGCGCCGTCATCGTCGATGCCCGTGTCCGGATTCAGGACGCGCCGCCGGCGGCGCCAATGCCGTCGCTCGACGCGTAAGTAAGCACCCTGACCGACGGCCGGGCCTCGCGGCCAAATACGGACGTGCGGGGGCGTTCGCCCCTGATGGCATCGGATCCGGCCAACTCTAAGTTCGGATGCATGGCAGAGAGGCTGACTGCGCTCGACGCGACCTTTCTGGAGCTGGAGGACCTGGAGGACGGCGCGCTGATGAGCATCGGCCCGACGATGGTGTTCGATCCACTCCCAGCGGGGCCGCCAACCCTGGAGGATCTGCGCGCGCGACTGAGCCGCCGTCTGGCCGCACTGCCCCGCTACACGCAGCGCCTGTCGAGCCCGCACGTTCCCGCCTGGTCCTGGCCGCAGTGGATCGGGGACGAGCACTTCGACGTCGCCAACCACGTCTCCCACATCGCCCTGCCCGCCCCGGGCGATGACGGCCAGCTGTGCGACTGGGCGGCGGAGTTCTTCTCTCATCCGCTCGACCGCACCCGTCCCCTGTGGGAGCTCGTGCTGATCGAGGGCCTCGCGCATGGACGGTGGGCGCTCGGTCTCAAGGTGCACCACTGCCTGGTCGACGGCGTCGGCTCCGTGGCGATGACCGACGCGCTGCTCGATACCGAGCCGGACCCCGAATCCACCGCGGTGTCCGACGAGGGCGCCGCCCCGGACGGGACGCCGACGTGGCTGAACCCGCCGGAGGCGATGGTGCAGGCGACGAGCGCCGGGCTGCGCGCGGCGAGCGCCGGCGTGCGCGCGGCGCTGCATCCGACGGAGGCGTTTGAGCGCTCGGTGGCCGTCGCCGCGCTCGTTCGTGAGGAGATCTCCGGCGCTCCGCGCACTTCGCTGAATGTGCCGATCGGCTCGTCGCGCCGATACGCGATCGTACGCGTGCCGCTGTGCGAACTGAACGCGGTGCGCCAGACGCTCGGGGGTTCGGTCAACGACGTCGTCCTCGCGGCCTGCGCCGGCGGCCTGCGCCGACTGCTCGAGGCCCGCGGGGAGACGCTGCCGCAGCGCGGCCTGCGGGCGATGGTCCCGATGAACGTCAGGGACATCACGGTGGCGGAGCCGCTCGGCAACAAGGTCACCTCGCTGTTCGTCGACCTTCCGGTCCAGGAAGCCGACGCGACGAAGCGGCTGCGGAAGATCGCGACCTCGACGCGGCGGCTGAAGGTGGCCGGCGGCTCGGCGACGGCTGACGCCGTGATCGATGTCGCGGCGCTCGCCCCGCCGGTCGTCGTCCACGCAGCGCTTGCCCGGACCGCCTTCGCCCGGCGCCTGTTCAACGTGACGATCACGAGCGTGCCGGGCCACCAAGAGCCGCTCTATGCGTTCGGCGCTCGGCTGCATGAGGTGCTCCCGATCGTCCCGCTGGCGGCTGAACACACGGTCGGAATCGGGGTCTTCTCCTACAACGGCGCCGTCATCTTCGGCGTGTGCGCCGACTCCCGCACGACCCCGGATCTCGACGTCCTGGCCTACGGGATCGAGGCAGAGCTCGAGGAGCTCCGGTCACTTGTGCCCCCGCCGATGGAAACACCCCACGAAATGAGGATCTGATGTCAGTACGAGTAGCCATCAACGGTTTTGGCCGCATCGGCCGTTGCTTCCTGCGCGCCGCGCACGCGAACGGGGCCGACATTGAAGTCGTCGCGGTCAATGACCTGATGGAGGCTGGGACGCTCGCGCAGCTCTTGAAGTACGACTCCGTGTTTGGGCGCTTCCCCGGCGACGTCGCGGCCGGCAACGGTGGCCTCGTCGTCGGCGAGAGTCACATCCGCGCGCTCGCCGAGCGCGATCCGCTCGCCCTGCCCTGGAAGGAGCTGGGCGTCGACGTGGTGATCGAGTCGACCGGGGCGCTGCGGACGCGGTCCGCCGCCGCGCAGCATCTCGAGGCCGGTGCCAAGAAGGTGCTCATCTCCGCGCCGACCAAAGGTTCTGAGCCGCCGGACGCGACGGTGGTCCTCGGCGTCAACTTCGACGAGGTCTATGACCCCGAGCGCCACCACGTCATCTCGAACGCGTCCTGCACCACGAACTGCCTGGCGCCGGTCGCCAAGGTGCTGCACGAGACGATCGGCATCCGCCACGGCCTGATGACGACGGTGCACGCCTATACGTCGGACCAGAACCTGCTCGACGGGCCGCACAGCGACCTGCGTCGGGCGCGCTCGGCGGCGATCAACATCATCCCGACCTCGACGGGCGCTGCGAAGGCCGTCGGGCTCGTCATCCCCGAGCTCGCGGGCCGGCTCAACGGCTTTGCGGTCCGGGTGCCGACGCCGACCGGCTCGCTCGTCGATCTCACGATCGAGTCCGAGCGGGCGACGAGCCGGGAGGAGGTCAACGAGGCGGTCGCCCGCGTCGCCGATCAGGGTCCGTGGCGCGGCATCCTCGCCTACACCGAAGACCCGATCGTGTCCACCGACATCGTCGGCTCGTCATATTCGTCGGTGTTCGATGCCGGCCTGACGACCGTCGTCGACGGCACCCAGGTGAAGGTCGTCTCCTGGTACGACAACGAGTGGGGCTACTCCAGCCGCCTCGTCGAGCTCGCCGAGCGGGTGGTCGCGCCGGTCAGAACCGCCGCGTGATTTGTGCCGGGCGCCGCGCCGGTTGATGGGGCGGCGCCCGGGCCTCATCTGAGGTCCCTCATCGAACCGCAACATCCGATCAACCCTCCCGCAACGCGATCGCAAGACCCCGCCGCGAGGACAACGAACCCTTATCTCCCGGGCCACCGCGACCGGTAGCTGAGCCGCCAAGCTCCATGGTGGCCGGACCCGGAAGTCCTGGCCGCTCCTCGTTTGGACCACCACGAACCCGATGGCCGGGAGATTGGACGCGCGCCGAGTGATCAAGTCGCCACCCGATGATGGGTGCTTCGAGTCGCTGGCGGATTCCCATGGGAACGCCCCGTCGGCATCGCCGGCCCGCACCCTGCTGGAAATCTTCCGAGACACCGTGGCGAGCTCGCCGGATCGCCTGGCGATCGACACCGACGACGCGCAGCTGACCTATGCCGAACTCTCTGACGCCGTCCGGGCACTGGCCGGGCGGCTCCGCCGGTTTGGCATCGGTCCGGGCGATCGTGTCGGTGTTCACGTCCCCGGCGGCACCGTCGATCTGTACGTGGCGATTCTCGGCGTCCTGCACGCCGGCGCGGCGTACGTGCCGGTCGACGCTGACGATCCGCCCGCGCAGGCGGGCACGATCTGGGAGCAGGCCGAGGCGGCGGCGGTCGTCGGCGCCGACCTCAGCATCACGCGGCTGCGGGCGCCCGGCGGCGTGCGCCGCACCGTGGACGCCGACGATGACGCGTGGGTGATCTTCGCCCTCGGTTCGAGCGGCGCGTCGACCGGCGCGTCGAGCGGCGCGTCGACCGGCGCGTGGACCGGCGTCGCCGTGACCCACCGGGTCGCCGCCGCGTTCGTCGACGCCGAGGCCGGGCTGTGGAACGTGACCGAGCACGATCGGGTGCTCGCCGCGGTATCGGTCGGCAATCCCGTCTCGTGCGAGGAGATGTGGCTCACATGGCGCAGCGGTGCCGTGCTCGTCCCGGCTCCGAGCCCGCTCGCGCGTGGTGGCGGCGCGCTCGGGACCTGGCTGGCGGCTCGCCGGGTGAGCGTCGTGCCCACCGTCGAAGGGCAGTTGCGGGCGGCGGCCGGCGTCAGCGCCGCGGCCGCAACCGTGCGACCAGCCGGTGCTGGGGAGGCGGTGCTCGTCGGCTACGTCGTCGGCGATGCCGACAGCGCCGAGGTCCGCGCTGCGATGGCGGAGCACCTGCCGCGCGGCATCGCCGCCCGGATCGTCCGGCTTGATGCCCTGCCGACGGACGAGGCCGGCCGGCTTGATCGCGGCGCCCTACCCTGGCCACCGCCGGGGGACGCCCAGGCGGAGGCGGCGCCGTCCCGGGTTCGGCGGTTGGCGGCGCGGATCCGCAGCCGGCGGCCTCGGCCGCAGAGCAACACTCCAGAGTGATACTCTGCCGAAAACGTCGAGGAGGCCAAGGGTGAGCTACGAGACAGTCATCTGGGAGCAGGACGGTGGGGTCGGCCGGCTGACGCTGAACCGTCCCGAATCGCTCAACGCATGGACCGCGCAGTTCGGCCGCGACCTGAAGCAGGTGATCGCGGGTGAGGCTGCGGACGACTCCGTCCGTGCCGTGCTCATCACCGGCGCCGGCCGCGGGTTCTCCTCGGGCGCTGACCTCAAGGCCGGGTTCGAGCCCGCCGAGGACGGCATGCCCGACATCCGGCACGAGCTCAATGACATCTACCACCCGGTGATCACCGGCGTGCGCCGACTCCCGAAGCCCGTCGTCGCTGCCATCAATGGGCCCGCGGTCGGCATTGGCTGTTCGCTCGCGCTCGCCTGCGACCTCGTGCTCGCTGCCGAGTCGGCCTTCCTTGGCCTCGCCTTCGTCAACATCGGCCTCATGCCTGACGGTGGTTCGACCGCCTTCGTCCCACCCTCCGTGGGCAAGGCCCGGGCGTTCCAGATGGCCCTTCTCGGTGAGCGCGTCACGGCCCCCCAGGCGCTCGAGTGGGGACTCGTCAACTGGGTGTACCCCGACGCTTCGCTGATGTCCGAAGCGAACGCGCTGATCGAAAAGCTCGCCGCCGGCCCCACGCGGTCGTACGCCGGCACCAAGGAGGCGCTCAACCGCTCCATCTACGGCGACCTCGACGGTCAGCTCGAACTCGAATCAGAGCTCCAGCACGCTCTCGGGCGCTCCAAGGACTTCATGGAGGGCGTGATGGCGTTCGGCCAGAAGCGCCCGCCGGCGTTCACCGGCGCTTAGCGGCGCGTCGCCCCGGACGCGGTGTGTCCGCGGGGCGGCGGCATTCGATGGGACCGATTTGCACCGAGAAGGTGGGGGTTCGACCGTCATCCCAGGACCCTTTGGCGCCTTGTGTACAACTGATGTACACAATCCGCCAAGCGCCCCTGGGCGAGCGCCCCAGCCGCTCAGCCGAGCGTGACCGTCTGTCCGGTGTCCGCGGCCCGGTACAGCGCCTCAATCGTTCGCGCCTGCCCAAGCGCGTCCTCGCGCCCGAGCAGCGGCGGCGCCTCGCCGCGGATCGCGGCCGACAGGTTCTCGGCCTCGAGCTGGTAGGAATCGACCGGCGGGGAACCGATCCACTCGTCGTCCTCGCCGTTGCGACGGAGCTGGATCCCCGGCTTGCGGCAGTGCCAGGGGTCGGCGATGACCAGGGAGCCCTCGTCACCGGTGACCTCGAGGTCGTGGCGGTTGGCGAGCGCGAATCCGCAGTCGAAGTGGGCGAGGACGTCGTCGGCGAAGCGGAGCGTGCCCGCCAGGGTGACGTCGACGCCGGCGCCGCCGAGGGTCTGCTGGGCGGTCACCTGCTCGGGTTCGCCGGCCAGCCAGCGGACGCCGCTGACGCAGTAGCAGCCGACGTCCATCAGCCCGCCACCGTCGAGCTCCGTCTCCATCCGGACATCCCCCTCATGGGTGAGGGGGAAGCTGAACGAGGCTCGGATCATCCGCAGCTGCCCGATCGCGCCGGACCGGACGAGTTCCTTCACGCGCAGGGTCTGCGGGTTGTGCCGGTACATGAACCCCTCCATCAGGAGCCGGTCCTGGCGGTCCGCCACGTCGAACGCCCGCTCGATCTCGGCGGGGTGACGGCTCAGCGGCTTCTCGCACAACACGTGCTTGCCGGCCTCGAGCGCCCGGATGCTCCAGCCGACGTGGAGCGAGTTCGGGAGCGGGATGTAGACGGCCTCAACGTCCGGATCGGCGAGCAGCGCGTCGTAGGTACCGTAGGCTCGCGGGATCTCTTGCGCCCGCGCGTACTCCTCGGCTGACGTTTGCGTGCGACTCGCGACGGCGAGGATCTCGAGGTCGCTCGATTGGCGGGCGCCCGCCAGGAAGTGGCGGTTGATCCGCGCAGTCGAGATGATTCCCCACTTGACCGACATCGACCACGGACACTAAACGAAGACCGTGCCAGACCACGTGATTGCCTTCGCTCCCGGCCGCGCCAACCTGATCGGCGAGCACACCGACTACAACGGAGGGCTGGCGCTGCCGTTCGCGATCAGCGAGGGCGTCACGGTCGTCGCCGACGCGCTCGACGAGCCGCGCATCGAGGCCGAGGCGGCGGACTTCGGCGAGCGCGACGGCTTCTCGGTTCAGTCGCCGCCCAATGCGCCCGGGTGGCGAGCGTTCGTACGGGGCGCGGTGGGGGAGCTCGCCCAGGCGGGGGTGCCGGTGCGCGGCGCACAGCTGCACATCAGCGGGACGGTGCCGCGCGGCGGTGGCCTGTCGTCATCGGCTGCGCTCGAGGTCGCGCTCACGCTCGCGCTGCTGGCGCTCGCCGATACACCGGAGCCGGACCGGATCGCGCTCGCGCAGTTGTGCTCGCGGATCGAGAACCAATGGGTCGGCGCGCGGACCGGTCTGCTCGACCAGCTCGCCTCGTTGTTCGGTGAGACCGACCACGCGCTGCGGATCGACTTCCTGGCCCTGTCCGTCGAGCCGGTGCCGCTGGCGCTCGGCGACTTCACGCTCGTCACGCTCGACTCCGGCGAGCAGCATGCCAACGCCGCGTCGGGGTACAACCAGCGCCGCGCGGAATGCGCCGCGGCGTGCCAGGAACTCGGCCTGGACACCCTGCGGGATGCCACCGAGGAGGCGGTCGAGCGGCTCCCATCTCCGTTGCGGGAGCGAGCGCGGCACGTCGTCACTGAGAACGCCCGGGTGGAGGCGACCGTCGAGGCGCTCGCCGAAGGTGACCTCGAGCGCGTCGGCGCCCTGCTCGACGCCTCGCATCGGAGTCTCCGCGATGACTATGCGATCTCAACCCCGGCTGTCGAGGCGGCCGTCGATCGCCTCAAGGATGCCGGCGCGATCGGGGCGCGAATCGTCGGCGGGGGCTTCGGTGGGAACGTGCTGGGGCTGCTCGCGCCGGGCGCGACGCCGCCGGACGGGGCAATCATCGTGACGCCGGGACCGGGAGCGGGGCTGAGGAAGTGACAACGCGGAAGCCCGGCATCCGTGCCGGCGCCTCCCGCGTCATCTGGTTCGAATTTCGGCGCGCGCCGCTGAGGACATGAGCCGGCGTCCAGTCAGCTGGACGGAGCGACGGTCGCCTCGAGTTCGGCGGGCACGGCCTCAGCATCCGCGAGTGCGCGCTCGACGAGCAGGGTCAGCTCGGTGACCTCAAATTCGGCGCCGACCGTCTTGGCGGCGTCGGAGTACATCGCGAGATCCTTGGGGCAGCTGACCAGGAAATAGTCAAGGTGACCCAGCGTCTGGGCCTCTCGGATCCGCTGCTCGCTCGGGCGCTCGCCGTCCTGCTCGTCGTCGGACATCCAGATCCGGCCGCCGCCGGCGCCACAGCAGAACGTGTCCGTGCCGTGCCGCGGCATCTCGACCAGGTCGGCGCCGATCGCCTCGATCAGCTGGCGCGGCGCCTCGGTCACGCGGTTGTACCGAGCGAGGTAACAGGGGTCGTGATAGGTGACGCGCGTACCCGTGAACGGGGTGCGGATCGAGATGACGCCCCGGGCGACGAGGTCGGCGAACAACTCGGTGTAGTGGTAGACCGGCTTGTCGAGCCCGTACTGGGGATACTCGTTGCGCAGCGTGTTGAGCGAGTGCGGATCGGTGGTGAAGATCGCCTGGTAGTCGGCCTCTGCGAGCGCGCTCATGTTCTGCTCGACGAGCATCTCGAAGAGCCCTTCCTCGCCGATCCGGCGCACGTCGTTACCGGCGTTGCGCTCGCCCTCGTAGAGCAGACCGAACGACACGCCGGCGTCGTGGAGGATGCGGGCGACCGCCTGGGAGGCGCGCTGCACGCGCTCGTCGAAGGATGCGAAGTCGCCGACGAACCACACGTACTCGACCGGCTCCTTGCGGGCATCCGGGATCTTGAAGTCAAGCGGCTTGGCCCACCGGGCGCGCATCCGTGAGGACTTCCCGTACGAGTTGCCCTGGGTGGCGTACTTCTGAAGCGTCTGCTGGAGCAGCGAGTCCATCCGCCCCTCATCGACGAGCGAGCGGCGCATGTCGACGATCGTCGGCACATGCTCGATCCCCACCGGGCAGGCCTCGACGCACGCCATGCACGAGGTGCACGCCCACAGCACGTCCTCGGCGATCGGCGGATGGGGTGGCTGGGTCCCATTCGACGACGGGTGATACAGCTGGTCGCGGAGGTCGAGAATCAGCTGCCGGGGCGCGAGCGGGGAGCCGCTCGCCGCGGCGGGGCACACCGCACTGCAGCGTCCGCACTCGGTGCAGGTGAAGGAATCGAGCACCTGCTTCCAGCTGAGGTCGGTGAGCGACGCGACCCCGACCTGCCCCTTGGGCGGCGGCGAGAGCGCGGACACGCCGGCGGCCGGGATGTGGGTGATCGCCAGCGGGCGCTCGACGCTCGCGGGCGCCAACTTGGAGAAGAACACGTTCGGGAGCGCGGTAATGATGTGGAAGTGCTTGGACAGCGGCAGCAGGTTGAGGAAGACGAGGATGATCACGCAGTGGGTCCACCACCCGACCTCGCTGACGGTGTGCGCGGCCGAGCGGCTCAGGCCGCCCATCGCCGCCGCGACCGCAGCGGTCAGCGGCGCGAAGTCACGCTCGTTGCCGTGGATGTTGTTGGCGACGAGGTACCCGGCGTCGTAGACCAGCCCCCCGAGCATGATCAGGAGGATGAAGACGAGGATCAGGTTCGCCTCCCAATGCGGCGCGTCGTGGTAGCGCCGCTCGGCGGGCTCGACGCCGAACAGGC
This sequence comes from uncultured Solirubrobacterales bacterium, assembly GCA_963850335.1. Taxonomy (GTDB): domain Bacteria; phylum Actinomycetota; class Thermoleophilia; order Solirubrobacterales; family Solirubrobacteraceae; genus Palsa-465. Next base: position 217,349 of record CAWKKY010000020.1, read on the forward strand.
GTGGCGTGTGGGCGATCAGCCGGCGGTACAGCATGTACGCGCAGCCGACGATCACGACCGCCTCGAGCACGTCGCGCAGAATGAAGAACGGCGGTCCGAGCAGCTGATCGGGCCCGAAGCCGGGGATGTTCCAACCTGAGTCCAGTGCCCGGCCGAACAGGGTGACCACCTGGAGCATGAGCACGACGAAGCCCCAGAAGATGAGCGCGTGCATGATCCCCGCCGGCTGCTCGCCGCTGAGGAACTTCCGCTGGCCGATCCCGTCGACCATCATCCGCTTGACGCGCGTTCCGAGGTGATCGAAGCGCGCCGCCGGCTGAGCGCGGAGGAGGAGCCGGAGCCGGAGCGTGATGATCGCGCCAAAGACGACGAGCGCGAGTGCGCACACGACTGGAAACACGACGTGGCTCATGGCCTTCGCCTCCCTGGTGTCACGGCCGGCGGATCACGTCAGCCGCCGACCGCGGCGGTCAGCTCGTCGACGATGTCGAACAGATCAGCGACGACTCCGTAGTGCGCGATGTTGAAGATCGCGGCGCTCGGGTCCTTATTGACGGCGACGATCAACTCGGCGCCCTGCATGCCCTCGATGTGCTCGGGGGCGCCCGAGACACCGAGGCTGAGGTACAGCTTCGGGCTCACATGGGCTCCGGACTTGCCGATCTGACGAACCTTCGGCAGCCAGCCGGAATCGATGACCGGACGTGAGGCGGCGAGCTCGGCGCCCAGCGCCTCGGCGAGCTCCTCGGCGATTGGGATGTTGTCGGCACCGCCGATGCCGCGTCCGACGCACACGATCAGCTCGGCCTTGGTCAGGTCGACACCTTCATCGGACGGGATGATCGCTTCGACGAACGTCGTCCTCAGGCTGTCGAGCGCGGTAGGGGTCGGAAGCGTCTCGAGCTCGCCGCGGCCGACCGGAGTGGCTTCGTCGTGCAGCGCTGTCGAGGTCACCCCGAACACCGCCGGGAGAGGCGTTTCGGTGCTCGCGACGAGCTGTCCGGCGTAGACGCCGCTCGTCGTCGTGGCCGTGGCGCCAGAGATCGAGACCTCCTCGCAGGAGCCAACGAACGGCAGTCCGGCGCTGATCGCGCTCGCCGCTCCGAGATCCCAGCCCGAGGTCGTGTTCTCAACCACGACGGCGTCCGGAGTCCGCGCCGCGATGGCGGCGCCGAGTACGGCCTGATGCGCTTCCGGAAGGTACGGGGAGAGCGCCGGATGCTGGGCGCTCAGCACAACGTCCGCGGCGGGCAGCCGATTCGCGGCGACCGCGTCGGCACTCGCAACGAGCGCGACGAGCGAACCGCCACTCGCTGTCGCCAGCGGCCGTGCCCAGCCGAGCAGGCGGGCGGCCCGACCCTCGTCGATCGACGATTCTTCGATGTAGACCAGTACGTCGCCCATCAGCCCACCAGAGCTCCTCTCTCACGCAGCAGCGCCGCGATCTTCTCTGCGACCGCTTCCGCGTCTCCCTCGAGCATGGTCGCGCTCCCGGTTCGCTCCGGCCGCGCCAGGGCGGTGATCTTTGGTGTCGCCGCCGGACGCTCGACGGCCGCGCTGATCGTCTCGGCGGAGGCCTCTGACATTGCCTGGCGCAACCGCGCCATGGACACGTAACGCGGCGGGCTGCTCGCCGACTGGACGCCGACGACGGCCGGCAGCGTGAGCGCGAGGACCGCGAGGCGTCCGCCCGTGTATTCCTGCACGACCCGGGCGGCGCCGTCGGTGACCGTCGTCCCGACGACGACGTTCGCCTGCGGCCAGCCGAGTTCGGCGGCGAGGTATGGCGCCGCCTGCCCGAACACGTCATACGGCGTCTGCACACCCGTCAGGACGAGGTCCACACCGAGCTGCGTCAGCGCCTGCGCGAACGCCTGCGAGGCGGTGCGCGTGTCGTAGGGCTCGACATCGCCGGCGTCGACGAGTACGACTCGGTCGGCGCCGCGGGCGTAGGCGACACGGAGTGCCTGCTCGGCACCGTCGGCGGCGAGGGCGAGCGCGGTGACCGTCGCTCCCGTCGCCTCCTTGATGAGCACGGCCTCCTCGAGCGCCTGCTCGTCAAATTCGTTGATCACCATCTCGACGATCTCGCGGTCGATGTCCACTTCCGTGTCGTCGACCTCGAGTTCGTCGCCCAGACTCGGCATGAGTCGTAAGACGACCGCGATGTTCATTCGCTCGCTCTCTTCACTACTCGGTGACGGTGTGTCGGCGCGGTGCTGAAAAGCGCCGTGTGGCGACGTTATGCCGCGCCGGGGGGGATCGCTTCCGTGCAGTTCCCCTCGCCCTCTCCGTAGTTGTCCGATGCCATCTCGCGGCTACAGGCCGATGGCACCACGTATGTCTCTTGGGACGCTGAAACCAGTCCGCCACAAGGAGAAGGAGAAGGGAAGATGGCCAACGCGCTCAACCCCGACACGCTCAAGGTTGCGCTGAGGTCAATCGACGAGTTCGCGGCCCGCGAGCTGCCCGACTCGCTCCTGATCGAGCTTGACGAGCGCGATGAATTTCCGGCCGAGATCGTGCGGCGGATGTCCTCTGGCGAAGAGCTCGGGATCCAGTTGCTGTTCGTGCCGTTCGAATACGGAGGGATGGGTGGCGGCGCGTTCGATGTCTACCGGATCTGCGAGCGCATGGCCGCGATCGATCTCGGTCTCGCCACGTCCGAGCTCGCCACGTTCCTCGGCAGCGACCCGATCCGGGTCGGTGGCACCGAGGAGCAGAAGGCGTTGTACATGGGGCAGATTGCGAAGGACGGCGCGCTGTTCGCCTACGGTGCCACTGAGCCGGAGGCCGGCAGCGACCTCGGTGCGCTCAAGACGGTGGCCGAGCCTGTATCCGACAACGGGTCGGTGACCGGCTACCGGATCAGCGGCGCCAAGCAGTGGATCTCCAACGGCGGCGTCGCTGACCTCTACACGATCCTCGCGATGACGCCCGGCGGTCCCAGCTGGTTCGTGGTCGAGGCTGGCGTGGAGGGCTTCACCCATGGCCACCATGAGGACAAGCACGGCATCCGGCTGAGCAACACCGCCGCGCTGTTCCTCAACAACGTGTATGTCGATGCCGACCGGCTGATCGGCGGCATCGAGGGCCAGGGGCTCGTCCAGGCGCAGAAGGTGTTCGGTTACACGCGGCTGATGGTGGCCGCGTTCGGCCTGGGCGCCGGCTGGTCCGCGCTTGACCGGGCGATCCCGTATTCGAAGAAGCGCACCCAGGCCGGCAGCCCGCTCAGCGAGAAGCAGGGCTACACGCACAAGCTGATCGTCCCGCACGCGATTGCGCTCGAGGCCGCCCGAGCCGCGATCGAGGAGACCGCCGAGCGGATCGATTCCGGCGAGGGCGAGCTCCAGATCGAGGGCGCGGTCGCCAAGTTTCTCGCCACCGAGGCGGGCGACGCGGCTGCCGACGCCGCGATTCAGGCGCACGGCGGCTACGGCTACACCCACGACTACATGGTCGAGAAGATCAAGCGGGACGTTCGGATCACCCGGATCTACGAGGGCACCTCGGAGATCATGGAGATCACGATCGCTCGCGGCCGCTGGCAGGAGCACCTCAAGTCGGGCGGCAGCTATTACCACGACCGAGCCCGCGAGCTCGAGGGTCTGCATGCCGAGAACCCGGCCGTCGGCGCGGATGTCGCCGCACTTGCCCACCACGCGCTCGCGGAGGCGCTCGAGCAGGCTCGCCAGGGGAAGCTGACGCGCAGCCAGCACATCCTGATGCGGCTCGGCGAGTTGATCGCGCTCACCGAAGGATCGGCGGCGTTCGCTCGCCGCGCTCACCGGGCGGGCGCCAAACAGTTGCCCGAGAAGGCGTCGAAGCGCCTCAAGCCGGTTGCTCTCGCGGCCGCGAGCCGCGTCAACGCCCGCAACGTCGCGCTGCGGGTCGCCACGGAATCAATCCGCTGGGTGGCGGGCGCCGATGGGGGAACCGTCGGCGACCTCGAGCAGCGCCTCGGGATCGCGGCGATCTATCGCGCACAGGGTGGCCTCCTCGCGGACATGGCGGAAGTGACGACCGGCGTATATGGGCGGATGCGGGCGTGAGGACACCGACGAGAACCAGAAGGAAGCTGAGAAGAAATGACTGATCCGCTCGAGCACGCCGTCGCAATCGTTGGCGTCGGCGCGATCCTCCCCGATGCCCCCGACGCAGACACCTTCTGGCGCAACATCACCGGCGGCGTGTCCTCGATCAGCGAGGTCGACCCGGCGCGGTGGGAACCGGCGCTGTACTACGACCCGGACCCGAAGGCCTCGGAGAAGACGTACTCCACGATCGGCGGCTGGGTGCGCGACTGGGACTGGAGCCCACTCGCCTGGAAACTGCCGATCCCGCCGAAGGTGTCCGAAGCCATGGACGACGCCCACAAGTGGGCGGTGGCGTGCACGCGCATGGCGCTGATGGACGCCGGGTGGCCGGCACGCGCACTCGATCTCGACCGCACCGCCGTGATCATCGGCAACGCGATGTCCGGAGAGCGGCACTATCTGACGACGCTGCGGATCATGTTTCCGTCGCTGGCGCAGGAGCTTGAGCGCACGGACAGCTTCGCCGCCCTGCCCGCGGACGTCCGCGCGACGATCGAGCAGCAGTTGCGTGCCCGGTTCGAGGACTGGCTCCCGGGCATCACCGAGGACACGATGCCGGGCGAGCTTGGGAACTGCATCGCCGGCCGCGTCGCGAACCTGTTCAACCTCCACGGCCCGAATTTCACGACCGACGCCGCCTGCGCGTCGGCGCTCGCGGCGATGGACGCCACCGTCGACGGTCTGCTCACGCACGAGTTCGACGTCGCGATCACCGGCGGCATCGACCGCAACATGGGCGTGAACTCGTTCGTCAAGTTCTGCGCCATCGGTGCCCTCTCGCCGACCGGCACGCGGCCCTACGCCGACGGCGCTGACGGCTTCGTGATGGGCGAAGGCGGGGCGTTGTTCGTCGTCAAGCGACTGGCCGACGCCGTGCATGACGAGGACAAGATCTACGCGGTCGTCCGCGGAGTCGGGAGTGCGAGCGACGGCAGGGGGAAGGGCATCACCGCGCCCAACCCCGTGGGCCAGCGCTTCGCCGTCGAGCGGGCCTGGCAGAACGCCGGGCTATCGCCGGCGGATTGCTCCCTGATCGAAGGCCACGGCACCTCGACCCGGGTCGGCGACGCCGTCGAACTCGGCGCGCTGTCGGATGCGTTCTCTGGTTCGCAGATCACTCCCGGGTCGATCGCGCTCGGATCGGTCAAGTCGAACATCGGGCACCTCAAGGCCGCCGCCGGCGCCGCCGGGCTGCTCAAAGCGACCCTGTCGCTGCACCACAAGCTGCTGCCGCCGAGCATCAACTTCGAGCGCCCGAACCCGAACCTCGACTGGAGCGTTTCGCCGTTCGCGGTGAACACCGAACTGCGGGACTGGGACATTGCCGCTGATCACACGCGCGTCGCCGGCGTGAGCGCATTTGGCTTCGGCGGCACGAACTTCCACCTCGTGCTGGAGGAGTACGTCCCCGGACGCGCGCCGGGCGGCAACGGCCGGCGGACCTCCGTCGCGGTGCCGGCGAGCAGCACGCGAGCGACCGCGACCGCCGTGTCGGTGGATCCGGCGACCAAGCCGCCGCTGCGCGGCTCCCTCGTCCTCGGCGCCGACACCGCTGAGGCGCTCGCCAACGAGCTGCGGACCGCGCTCGCCGAGGCGCGTCAGGGTCGCCACCTCGACCCCGCGGCGCCGAACGCTGCGACGCTGCGCGCGCCGGAGCGGATCGCCATTGACTACGCCCACGGTGAGGACCTCATCACCAAGGCGGAAATGGCGCTGCGGCTGCTGGGGTCCGGTAACGACAAGGCCTGGCCGGCCGTGCGGGGGCGGGGCATCTACCGCGTCAGCGGAGCACCCGGCAAGGTGGCGTTCCTCTACACCGGGCAGGGCTCGCAATACGCGAACATGCTCGCCGACATCCGTGACCGAGAGCCCGTGGTGGCGGCCGTGTTCGAGCAGGCGGACGAGATCATGGCGCCGCTGCTCGAGGGGCGCCGGCTCTCGGACATCATCTTCGCTGACCGCGACGACCCGGCGGCGGTCGCACGCGCCGAGGAGGAGCTCCGCCGCACGGAGATCACCCAGCCGGCCGTGATCACCGTCGATGTCGCATTGACCCGCCTGCTCGCCGAGTACGGCATTGCCCCGGACATGGTCATGGGACATTCCGTCGGCGAATACGGCGCGCTCGTGGGCGCCGGCGCGATGTCGTTCGAGCATGCGATCGAAGCCGTGAGCGCGCGGGGTCGCGAGATGGCTCACCTCGACGTCCCCGATCCGGGCATGATGGCGGCCGCGATCGCGCCGCTCGAGGAGGTGCAGGAGCTCGTCGTGGCGATCGACGGCTACGTCGTCCTGGCGAACATCAACTCGACCCACCAGGTCGTGATCGGTGGCGCCACGGACGCGGTCCAGCAGGCCATCGCCGAGCTCCAGCGCCGGGGTCACACCGCGATCCCGCTCCCGGTCAGTCATGCGTTCCACACCGAGATCGTTGCGTCGGTCAGCGTTCCGCTCGCCACGACGCTCAAGCGGCTCGGTCTGCACACGCCGACGCTGCCGGTCGTGGCCAACGTCGACGGGGAGTTCTATCCGACGGACGGTGACGTCGCGGCGCAAATGGTGGAGATGCTCTCGCGCCAGGTCGCCTCGCCCGTGCAGTTCGTCAAGGGTCTGCGCACCCTGTACGACGCGGGCGCTCGCGTGTTCGTCGAGGTTGGTCCCAAGCACGCGCTTCAGGGCTTCGCGTCCGACGTGCTCGGCGACGACGCGGTGATGAGCCTCGCCACGAACCATCCCAAGGCCGGCGACGTCGCGTCGTTCAACGGCGCCCTGTGTGGCCTGTGGGCCTCCGGCCTCGGCGCCGGACGCGAACCCGATACGCGTGCCGCGGTCGAGCTGAAGAGCGGTGCCACTGCGCAGCCGCGAGGCAGCGCCGCGGCCCGTCCCGTCCAGCCGCCGCCCGCGCCTCTGCCGCCGGCCGCGCCCCAGCCCACGAGCTCGGGAGCGACGTCCGAGAACGGCCGTCACCGCGTTGCGGATCCGGTCGTGATCACCGGCGCAGCGCTCGGTCTTCCCGGTGCCGACCGCCTGTTCGACGACGGCAACATCGCTCGCCTGCTCGCCGGCGAACAGGGCATTGACGTGCTCCCCGGACGGATGCGGCGCGAGATGCTCGACAAGCACATCACCCGGCTGGTGAAGAGCGATGAAGGCGGTGCGTCGTTCGAGACGATCGACCGGCTTGACGCGGTCATCAAGCTCGCCGCTCGAGCCGGCCTGTTCGACCTCGGCGAGGAGTTCGGGGTCGACGCCGACCGAGTCGCTGCGCTCGGCCGCGACACGCAGATGGCGATCGCCGCCGGGATCGACGCCCTGCGCGACGCCGGCATCCCGCTCGTGCTCCGGTACAAGACGACGACCACGGGCACACAGCTGCCCGACCGGTGGTCGCTGCCGGACACGATCCGGGACGACACCGGCGTGATCTTCGCCTCATCGTTCCCAGGGCTCGAGGAGATGACGGACGAGGTCTCGCGGTACACCACCGACAAGATGCGCCGCGAGCGGCTCGCCGCGCTCGAGTCGCTCAAGGCCCGGATGCTCGACCACGAGGGCACCGACACGGTCGTCCTCGCCGAGGTCGAGCGGCGGATTCACGATCTCAGCGCCCAGCTTGAGGCCGAGCCGTACACGTTCGATCGCCGGTTCCTGTTCCGGATCCTGTCGATGGGTCATTCCCAGCTCGCCGAGATGATCGGCGCTCGGGGCCCGAACACCCAGATCAACGCCGCGTGCGCGAGCACGACCCAGGCGGTCGCGCTCGCCGAGGACTGGATCAACGCCGGGCGGTGCAAGCGCGTGCTCATCGTCGCCGCCGACGACGCGACATCCGACACGATGATGCCGTGGATCGGCGCGGGGTTCCTTGCGTCCGGCGCGGCCGCCACGGACGAGATCGTCGAGGAGGCGGCATTGCCGTTCGATCAGCGGCGGCACGGCATGCTGATCGGCATGGGCGCGGCCGCGCTCGTCGTCGAGAGCGCCGAGGCGGCCCGCGAGCGCGGTCTGGGCCCGATCTGTGAGGTGCTCGGGTCGGTGGTCGCGAACTCGGCGTTCCATGGAACGCGGCTTGACGTCGGCCACATCTCCGCCGTGATGGAGACGCTCATTTCCCAGGCCGAGGCGCGCGGCGTGGCGCGGTCGCAGATCGCCGGCGAGACGCTCTTCGTCTCGCACGAGACCTACACGCCCGCCCGGGGCGGCAGCGCCGCCGCCGAGATCCATGCCCTTCGCCAGGTGTTCGGCGGTGCGGCCGATCAGATCGTGATCGCGAACACCAAGGGGTACACCGGGCATCCGATGGGCGTCGGACTTGAGGACGTGATGGCGGTCAAGTCACTGGAGACCGGGGTTGTCCCGCCGGTGCCGAACTTCCGTGACCCCGATCCGGAGCTTGGCGTGCTCAACCTCAGCCAGGGTGGCGCGTACCCGGTCCGATACGCGCTGCGGCTCGCCGCGGGCTTCGGCTCGCAGATCGTGATGCTCCTGATGCGGTGGGTGCCGACCGCCGATGGCCGGCGCCGCGCCGTCAACGAACTTGGCTACAGCTACCGGGTCGTCGACCCGGAGGCGTGGGGGCGGTGGCTCAAGGCCGCGAGTCAGCAGGAGACCCCGCGGCTCGAGGTCTCACAGCACCGTTTGCGGGTCGTCGATCAGGGCGCGCGGAATGGCGCCGCCCGCCCGGTGGCAGTCCCGCCGGAGCCGATCGTCGCCCCGCCGGAGCCGATCGTCGCCGTCCCGGCGCCGGTCGTCGAGCCCGAGCCTGTCGTCGTCGCCCCTGCACCCGTGCCAGCGCCGGTGATTGCCGACGGCTCGATTGAGGCTCGGGTGTTGGAGGTTGTCGCTGAGCAGACGGGGTATCCGACGGATCTGCTGGATATGGATCTGGATCTTGAGGCGGATCTGGGGATTGACACGGTCAAGCAGGCGGAGGTGTTTGCGTCGATTCGCGAGTCCTATGGGATTGAGCGCGATGACGCGTTGAAGTTGCGGGACTACCCGACGTTGAATCATGTTGTCGGGTTCGTGCGCGATCGCGCTCCGGGTGCGGCGGCAGCTGTGGCGGCGCCTGCCGCACCCGTTCCCGCACCCGCGGCCGAGGCCGAGGCCGAGCCCGTGCCCGTCGCAGCGCCGGTGATTGCCGACGGCTCGATTGAGGCTCGGGTGTTGGAGGTTGTCGCTGAGCAGACGGGGTATCCGACGGATCTGCTGGATATGGATCTGGATCTCGAGGCGGATCTGGGGATTGACACGGTCAAGCAGGCGGAGGTGTTTGCGTCGATTCGCGAGTCCTATGGGATTGAGCGCGATGACGCGTTGAAGTTGCGGGACTACCCGACGTTGAATCATGTTGTCGGGTTCGTGCGCGATCGCGCTCCGGGTGCGGCGGCAGCTGTGGCGGCGCCTGCCGCACCCGTTCCCGCACCCGCGGCCGAGGCCGAGCCCGAGCCCGTGCCCGTGCCCGTCGCAGCGCCGGTGATTGCCGACGGCTCGATTGAGGCTCGGGTGTTGGAGGTTGTCGCTGAGCAGACGGGGTATCCGACCGACCTGCTCGACATGGACCTGGATCTCGAGGCCGACCTGGGGATCGACACGGTCAAGCAGGCCGAGGTGTTCGCGAGGATTCGTGAGAGCTACGGGATCGAGCGCGACGACGAACTGAAGCTGCGGGACTACCCGACGCTCAACCACGTCGTGGGCTTTGTTCTCGACCGCATGCCCGCGCCCGCCGAGGCGGCGACTCCCGCAGCGCCGCCCGAACCGGAGACTGCCCCCGTAGCGCCCGGAGAGCCGGAGGCCTCGACCGACGCCGAGGGCTTTCCCCGGCGCGTCCCCGTGCCGGTGCCGCGACCGTCGCTCGATCTGTGTCTGGGTACCGGGGTCACGATCGGTGCGGGGAGCCGGATCGTGGTCATGCCCGACGAGGGCGGTGTCGTCGACGTGCTCACCGCGAAGTTGGCCGAGGTCGGCGCCGACGTCCTGACCCTCAAGCGCACGGCGACCGTCGCCGCGCTCGAGACCCAGCTTGCCAAGTGGACCGAGTCCGGTCCGATCGACGGTGTGTTCTGGCTGTCCGGGCTCGATCTCGAGGGACCTGTCACCAAGCTCTCACCGGCGGCTCGCCGCGACGCGCTGCACGTCCGCGTGAAGTTGCTGGCGGCCACAATGCGCGCGCTGCCGGAGCCGACGTTCCTGGTCAGCGCGACCCGCCTCGGCGGGCGCCACGGTTATGACGAGGCCGGCTCACTCGGCATCCTTGGTGGCGCGGTCACCGGGTTCACCAAGGCGCTCGGTCGTGAGCGCGCAGACACCGTCATCAAGGCTGTCGACTTCGGCAGCGAGGATCAGGCCGACGCGGCCGTCGTCGCGCAGACGCTGCTCGACGAGACGGCGCTTGACCCGGGAGCGGTCGAGATCGGGTATGCCGACGATCTGCGCTGGACGGTCGCGCTCGTGGAGCGCGAGGCTGATCACGACGCCGGTCGCGAGCCCGACCGGGACACCGTGTTCATGGTGACCGGCGCTGCCGGAAGCATCGTCTCCGCGATCGTCATCGATCTCGCCGCCGCATCCGGCGGCACCTTCCATCTCGTCGACCTTGTCCCCGAGCCGGATCGTGACGACGCCGACCTAGCGCGCTTTGCGAGCGACCGCGATGGACTGGCGCGCGAACTGGCGGATCGGATGCGCGAGCGCGGCGAGCGGCCGACGCCGAAGCTTGTCGAGCGCGATCTCGCCCGGATCGAGCGGGGCCGTGCCGCGCTCGACGCGATCGAAGCGATCGAGCGTGCCGGTGGCACCGCGCACTGGCACCAGGTCGACCTCACCGACGCCAAGGCGGTCGGGACGGCGGTCACGGCTGCGCTCAAGGAAAGCGGGAAGGTCGACGTCGTCCTCCATGCGGCCGGGCTCGAGATCAGCCACTTCCTGCCCGACAAGCCACAGTCGGAATACGACCTCGTGTTCGACGTCAAGGCCCACGGGTGGCTCAACCTGCTCGCGGGGTTCGGCGCCCAGCAGCCGAGTGCGGCGATCGTGTTCAGCTCGATCGCGGGCCGCTTCGGCAACGGCGGCCAGACCGACTACTCCGCGGCCAATGACCTGCTGTGCAAGAGCACGTCGCACATGCGTCGCGGTGACACGCGCGGGGTCGCGATCGACTGGACTGCGTGGGCGGGCATCGGGATGGCGAGCCGCGGCTCGATCCCGAAGATGATGGAGGTGGCCGGCATCGACATGCTGCCCGCCGATGTCGGCGTGCCCGTGGTCCGCCGCGAGCTGACGGCGGCCGGAACGGGTGGCGAGGTCGTCGAGGCTGGCACGCTCGGGGTCCTCGAGGCAGAACGTCATCCCAGCGGCGGCCTCGATCCCGAGCGGGCGACCGCCGCGTGCGCGGTCCAGCCCGGGCCGATGACGGGCCGGATCGAGAGCTTCACCGCGCATGGTCAGGTCACGGTCGTGACCGAGCTTGACCCGACCCGTCAGCCGTTTCTGTTTGATCACCGCATTGATGGAACCCCTGTGCTCCCCGGCGTGATGGGGATGGAGGGATTCGCCGAGGCGGCCGCGGCGCTCGTGCCCGGGTTCCGCGTCGTCGAGCTGACCGACGTCGATCTGCTCGCGCCGTTCAAGTTCTACCGGGATGAGCCCCGAGCGGTGATCCTCCGCGCGACCCTCACCGATGGAGGCGAGGGGACGCTGCTCGCTGACTGCGAGCTCATTGGCCGCCGCGACCTACGCGGACAGGGTGAGCAGGAGACGCGGCACTTCGTCGGTCGTGCTCGGCTGGCTCGCAAGGCGGCTGCGGCGCCAAAGGCCCGCTCGCGCCCAGCCGATCAGGACGGTGCCGGTGTCGGTCACGACGCGGTCTACGGCGTTTACTTCCACGGTCCCGCGTATCAGGTGCTTGATCAGGCGTGGCGAGACAACGGTCAACTCGTCGGGCGGTTCGCCGGCGAGCTGCCGGCCAACCACGAGCCGGCGAGCCAGACGACCGAGATCGCCCCGCGGCTGATCGAGCTCTGCTTCCAGACCGCCGGCGTGTGGGAGCTTGCCTCGAAGGGTCGGATGGCACTGCCGACCCACGTCGATCGAGTCGTCCGCTACGCATCGGCCAAGAAGCCGAGCCGGCTGTGGGCCGTCGTGACCCCGCAGGAAGGTGGCGGGGCGGACGCCGAGATCATCGACGAAGGCGGCCGCGTGCGGGTGAAGCTCGAGGGCTACCGGACGATCGCGATCCCCGGTGAGCTCGCGGCGGACGCGCTCGCGCCGATTCGATCCGGCCTGAGCAGCGCGTGAGGCGCTGACATGGATACCGGGTTCTCACGGCTGGCGATCGTCAATCGCGGCGAGCCGGCGATGCGTCTGATCCATGCCGTGCGCGAGCTCAACGAACAGCGTGAGCAGCCGATCCGGCTGATCGCGCTCTACACCGAGGGGGAGCGGGACGCGATGTTCGTCCGGCACGCGGACGAGGCGGCCTCGCTCGGGTCGGCCATCCGTAAAGATGGCGAGCGCAGCGGCTACCTCGACCACGTCGCCCTCGAGCGAGCGCTGATCCAGACCCGCGCGGATGCCGCCTGGGTCGGGTGGGGGCTCGTCGCCGAGCAGCCGGAGTTCGCGGAACTGTGTGCGCGGCTCGGGATCATGTTCATCGGTCCGGATCCGGCGGTCATGCGCCTCGTGGGCGACAAGATCGCGGCCAAGCGCCTCGCGGAAGCATGCGGCGTGCCGGTCGCGCCTTGGAGCGAGGGCCCCGTAACGAGCTACGACGATGCGGTTGCCCATGCGAACCGGATCGGGTTCCCGGTCATGATCAAGCCCTCCACCGGCGAAGCGAGCCGCGGCCTGCAACGCGTCGATGACGCAGACGGCCTCGCCGTCGCGTTCGAGAGCGCACGGGCCGAGGCGGCACAGTCATCCGGCAGCGACGCCGTGCTGATGGAGAAGCTCATCACCGGCGCACGCCATATCGAGGTGCAGATCGTCGCTGACGGCTATGGCCACGCATGGGCCGTCGGAGTCCGTGACTGCTCCTATCAGCGGCACAACCAGAAGGTGCTCGAGGAGTCCGCCAGCCCGGCCCTGACCGCCGCGCAGGAGACCGAGATCACGGACGCAGCACGCCGGGTTGTGCTCCGGGCCGGATACCGGAACGCGGGCACGGTCGAGTTCCTCTACGAGCCGTCCGAACGTCGCTTCACGTTCCTGGAGATGGCCGCCCGTCTTGGAGCCGAACATCCCGTCACCGAGGCCGTGACCGGCCTCGATCTCGTCAAGCTGCAGCTGCAGGTTGCCGCCGGTGGCCGGCTCGAGGGCGATCCGCCGCCCGCGGTCGGGCACGCGGTAGAGGCTCGGCTGCGCGCGGAGGAGCTGGCCTTCGGTGTCGCGCCCCCGTCCGGTCGTCTGTCCGTGCTCCGCCTGCCGACTGGGCCTGGACTCCGGGTTGATACCGGCGTGGCCGAAGGCGATGTGATCCCGCCGGAGTTCGACCCCATGATCGGCAAGGTGATCGCGTGGGGCCGCGACCGCGGCGAGGCGCTCTCACGCTTGCGCCGCGGGCTCTCGGACACGCTCGTCGTGGTCGACGGGGGTACGACGAATCAGGGGGTGCTGCTCGAGTTGCTCGATCGACCCGAGGTGCGTGCCGGTAACGTCGACACAGCGTGGCTTGACCGGTTCTATCTGAGCGGCGAGGCAACGCCCATTCGCCACGCTGACGTCGCGCTCGTGCAGGCAGCGATCGAGCTCGCCGATGAGGACCTCGCAGCCGACCGAGCCCGCTTCTACGCGTACGCGCGACGTGGACGCCCGCAGGCGAGTGCGGCGCTGAGCCGGAGCTACGAGCTGCGCCACCGCGGTCAGTCATATCGCCTGACCGTTGCGCACACTGCCCCTGAGCGCTATCGCGTGGCGATCGATGGCCACCAGATGGAGCTCGAAGCGCGGCGGATCGGTCCGCACGAGCGCCGGCTGCTGCTGCCCGGCCGCAGCTACCGAACGTTGAGCTCCAAGCAGGAGCACGACGTCCTCGTCGAGGTCAACGGAGTTCCCCACCGGATCGCCCGTGACGACGGCGGTGTCGTGCGCAGCCTCGCACCGGCGGTCGTCGTGTCGATCCCGGTCGCCGAGGGGGATGTCGTCGACGGCGGCGACGTCGTCGTGGTGGTCGAGGCGATGAAGATGGAGTCCTCGCTCGTCGCGCCCTTCCGGGGTCGCGTCAGGGAGGTGTTCGTCGGCGAGAACGTGCACGTCAGCGCGCAGACGCCGTTGCTCGCGCTTGAGTCACTCGACGAACAGGCTGCGACCCCGTCGGGAGACCGCCTGTCGTTCGGAGAACTTGCCGCCGTGCCGGATCCGTCGACCGACGAGCGGTGCCACGAGAACCTCCAGCGGATGGAGTGGCTCGTGCGCGGCTACGACATCAGTGAAGCCGAGGTCGACCGCGCGATCGCCGATCTCCACGGCCTGTGCGCCGACCTGCTCTCCCGCGACCCGGCGGTTGTCCCCGGCGAGCACCGGTTGCTGCGGATGTTCGCCGACATTGGCGTGCTCTCGAGCCCGCTCCCCCGGGATGAGGGCGTCGATCCCGAGCTCGTCCAGGGTCCCCAGGAGCTGCTCTACGCATGGCTGCGCTCGTTGGACGCGGAGAGCGAGGGCCTCCCCGACACGTTCATCGCTCAGCTGCGACGGGCCCTCGCCTACTACGGCATCAACAGCCTGCAGCGCACCCCGGCGCTGGAGGATGCCTCCTACCGACTGTTCCTCTCCCACAAGCGCGCCGACGCTGCGCGCCGCGCCGTCCTTGCCATTCTCGATCGTCGTCTGGAGGAGGCCGAGCAGTTGATCGGTCACGTTGGCGACGATTTCCGCGAGGCGCTCGATCGGCTCATCAACGCGCTCGAGGGCCGGGATCCGAACGTCGCCGACCTCGCCCGTGAGGTGCGGCGCCGCTACTACGACGAGCCCGTCATCGCGGCCGCGACCGAGCGGGTGTATGCCGAGATGGAGCAGCACGTCGCCGCCTTGATCGAAGATCCCTCGCGCTCGGACCGAGAGCGCCACATCGAGGCGATCGTCAACTGCCCGCGGCCCCTGGCGACTCGGCTCACGATGGCGATGCGCCACAACGAGGGGCCCGTCCGCGACCTCCTCGTCGAGGCAATGGCGCGTCGGTACTACCGCGATCGCTCACTCGAGGGCTTCACGGAGATCGAGCTCGGCGGGCATCGCTTCATCGCCGGCCGCTACCAGTTCCAGGACGCCCGCCGCCACATCCTTGCCGCCTATGTTGAGGTGAACGAGATCGGCTCGGCCGCGCGCGCGTTCGCCGAATGGGCGGCGAGGGTTCCGGCCGGCGAAGTCGCCGTGCTCGACCTGTACGCCGAGCACGCCGGTCCGGCACCGTCGCATGAGGAACTCGCGGCGATGCTCACCGACACCTACAAGGGCATTCGCGTGCCGCCTGCCCTGCACCGGATCGTCGCCGCGATCGCGGAGCCGCGACGCGGCCGCGGGATGTCGGCGATCGATCTGTTCACCTTCCGGCCGGACGGAGAAGGCGACCTCGCCGAGGACGAGCTGCTCCGCGGTCTGCACCCGATGATGGGCCACCGGCTGCACGTGTCCCGGCTCAACGAGTTCGACCTCGAACGGCTCCCGTCCTCGGAGGACATCTACGCGTTCCACGGCGTCGCGCGCGCCAATCCCAAGGACGAGCGCCTGTTCGTGCTCGGCGAGGTGCGCGACGTGACCCGCGTCCGTGACGAGCAGGGTGAGGTCGTCGGCCTGCCCGAACTCGAGCAGATGCTCGTCCGCACATTCAGCACGTTGCGCACGTACCAGGCCCATCGCCCGGTCAATCGCCGACCGCTCTGGAACCGCGTCCTGCTCCACGTGTGGCCCGTGATGGAGCCGAGCCCGGACGAGCTCCGGCGCTTCATCCAGGTCCTGGTCCCGCTCACGGCCGGTCTCGGGATCGAGGTCATCCTGCTCCAGGGCCGACTGCGCGAGACCAACGGGGAGATCCGCCGACGGGTGCTCCGCTTCTATATGCCGACGCCGCATGAGGTCCGTGTCGAGGTCGACGATCCGCCGTCGCAGCCGATTCAGACGCTGGACGAGAGCGCTCGGCGGATCATCTCGGCTCGTCGTCGCGGCACGCTTCACCCGAGCGAGATCGTCAAGCTGATCGCTCCGCCGCGCGCGACCTCAAGCCACCCTCGGGGCGAGTTCGTCGAACACGAACTGACCGCAGATGGACGGCTTGAGCCGGTCGATCGTCCGCCCGCGACCAACCCGAGTGGGATCGTCGTGGGTACGGTCACGAACTTCACCGAGCGCTACCCGGAGGGGATGCAGCGGGTGATCCTGCTCGGCGATCCAACGCGGGCGCTCGGCTCGCTGGCCGAGCCCGAGTGTCGGCGGATCAACGCCGCGATCGATCTCGCCGAGGAGCTCGGCGTGCCGCTCGAATGGTTCGCGCTGTCTGCCGGCGCCAAGATCGCGATGGACAGCGGCACCGAGACGATGGACTGGGTTGCGGCCGTGCTGCGGCGGATCATCGTGTTCACCCAGGCCGGGGGCGAGATCAACGTCGTCGTCGCGGGGATCAACGTCGGCGCCCAGCCGTACTGGAACGCCGAATCGACGATGCTCATGCACACCCGCGGCGCGCTGATCATGACGCCGGAGAGCGCGATGGTGCTGACCGGTAAGCAGGCGCTGGACCATTCCGGCGGCGTCTCCGCCGAGGACAACTTCGGGATCGGCGGCTACGACCGGATCATGGGCCCGAACGGCCAGGCCCAGTACTGGGCGCGCGACCTGGCGGCGGCGTGCCGGCTGCTGCTGGCCTACTACGACCACACCTATGTCGCGCCGGGCGAGCGCTTCCCACGGCCGGCGAGCACGTCGGATCCGGCCGGCCGGGACATCGGCGAGTCCGAGCACAACGATCCCGGCTCGGGTCTGGCGCGGGTCGGAGACATCTTCTCCGACGAGACGAACCCCGGGCGCAAGAAGGCGTTCGACATCCGCTCGGTGATGCGCGCCGTGATCGACAGCGATCACGCGCCCCTCGAGCGCTGGGCGCGAATGCGTGCCGCCGAGACCGGCGTGGTCTGGGACGCTCATCTCGGAGGGCGGCCGGTGTCGCTGATCGGGATCGAATCCAAGCCCGTGCCACGCCACGGGCCGCTGCCGGCCGACGGACCGGAGGTCTGGACGTCCGGCACGCTGTTCCCGCGCTCGGCAAAGAAGATCGCCCGCGCGATCAACGCGGCCGGCGGACGACGACCGCTCGTCGTGCTTGCCACCCTCGCCGGCTTCGACGGCTCACCCGAGTCGATGCGCGAGACCCAGCTCGAGTTCGGCGCCGAGATCGGGCGCGCGGTCGTCAACTTCGACGGACCGATCGTGTTCTGCGTGATCTCGCGCTTCCACGGTGGCGCCTTCGTCGTGTTCTCGTCAAAGCTCAACCCCAACTTGGAGACCGTCGCCCTGGAGGGTGCGCACGCCTCGGTGATCGGCGGGGGCCCCGCTGCCGCCGTCGTGTTCGCGCGGGAGGTCGAACAGGCGGCGCGGGAGGATCCCCGCATCACCGAACTCGACGCGCGGATCGCCGCCGCCGAGGGTCCTGCCCGTCAGGCGCTGCGCTCCGAGCGCCGCGGGGCGTGGGATGAGGTGCTCGCCCAGAAGCGCGGAGCGTTTGCCGAGCGGTTTGACCAGATCCACAGCGTGGAGCGGGCCGTCAAGGTCGGCTCGGTGAGCACGATCATCTCGTCGCCGGCCCTGCGCGGCTTCCTGATCGATGCCGTCGAGCGAGGAATCCGTCGGTTTGAGCCCGCCGACGCCGATAGAGGAGCGAGCAATGGTCGCCTCGGGATGGCTGAGCCGACACGCCGCTGAGGTCCCGGCCGGCGACGACTGGTTGTGCGGGCCCGAGCGCCGCGTGCAGCACGGCCTGCGGCTGCGGCGACGCCGGGCTGACTGGCGGCTCGGGCGATGGACCGCGAAGTGCGCCGTGGGCGCCTGGCTCGGAATCGAGCCTGAGCGTGTCGCGGCTCTCCGGGCACCGGACGGCGGTCCCGAGGCATGGCTCGATGGGTCACCGTTGCCGGTGTCGCTGTCGATCTCGCATCGGGCCGGGAGAGCGCTCGCCGTGGTCGGGCCGGCTTCCGCCGACGTCGGATGTGACCTCGAGCTGATCGAGCCGCGCAGTGGTGCGTTCGTGCGCGAGTGGTTGGCTCCGGCCGAGCAGCGGCTCGTCACAGACAATCCGGTGGACGGCTACACGCTGCTCGCCAACGCGATCTGGAGCGCGAAGGAGGCCGGCACAAAGGTGCTCCGCGAGGGGCTACGGCTCAACGTTCGCCAGGCGCTGGTGTCATTGGATGGGGTCGAGGACGACGCCGATGACGGTGCCGCCGATGACGGCTGGCGCGGGGTCCGCGTCGACTGGCACGACGGCCCCTCGGCCGCCGGATGGTGGCGAGTCGAGGCGCCGTTTGTGATCGTCGTGTTGTCGGACCCGCCGCTCGGCCCGCCACGGTTGCTGGCGGCGACGAGCCCGAGGGTCGTTCCAGTGGAAGTGCCGATGCCGGCGCCCGTGGCGCTGGCGCTTGGTGCGCCGCCGGTGGTGCGGGCGCTCAGCCCGCCGCCGCCGCCGGCGCAGCAGCTGCTCGCGCGTACGCCGTAAGGTCCCACCCGGAACCCACCGCGGCCGCCATCTGTTCCCAGCCGTCGCCGTGCCGGTCGATGTGGCGGTGCTCAAGCGTGACGTCGGTCCGGTCGGGCCCGGTCGACTGGAAGCGGACCTCGACCTCGCTCGTCTTCGCGGGGTCGGTCTCGAGCTGCCAAGCAAGCGAGATGTCCCAGCTGAAGACGACCCGGCTCGGCGGGTCATACGTCAGGACGCGCGCCCACCGGCACTCGGTCCCGTCGACCCCACGATCGATGATGTGCCCGCCTGCGAACGGCTCGAACACCATCTCTTTCAGTTCCGCCTGGAGGATGTGATGGTCCGGGTTCCACCACGTCCCGATGCCGGCGGTGAACACGTCGAAGGCCCGTTCGATCGGTGCCTCGACGGTGATCTGGCGTGTCACTGACGTCGCTGGGACGGGGCCTGCCTGCATGGTCATGAGACCTCCTCGGGTTGGTGTTCGGCCGCCGCCTTGAAGGCGACCAGGGAACGGCGCCAGAACTCGTCGAGGTACGTGCGGAGCTCCTCGAGTCCCGTCGGGTTGAGCGCATAGATCCGCCGGGTGCCGTCCTTGCGGTCGAGGACGAGCCCGGCGTCCTTGAGCACCTTGAGATGCTGCGAGACGGCCGGGCGGGTCACCGGCAGCTGGTCGGCGAGCTCGCCGACCGCGCTCGGACGCTCGGCGATGTGCTCGAAGATCGTCCGCCGGGTGGAATCGGCGAGGGCGGTCAGCGAATCGGCGTAAGTTGTCACTAACGGTTAGTTTAGGCTTACGGGTTCTCGCTGTCAAGAACGCGCTCAGTTGCCGGAAACGGCGCATCGAAGGGAAGCGGGACAGGCCGAGGGCTTAAGCAAGGTAGGTTCCGGATAGCGGAACTTTGCTTGCGTTATTCGAACTCGCGAGCGGTTTATGCAAGATCCCCGCCGCTCTCCGGCGAAAACCTTGCGTAACTCCCCCCGAACGCGCCGATCCCCAGCCTCTCGAAGCGCCTTTCCGTCGATCGCCGACATGCGAACGAGAGCGTTATCGTCAGACGCAACCGAGATGCCGACGACCGAAGCCCACGACGTCACCCTGAGACCTGACGGCCTGACCGCCGACGAGGTCGTCGCCGTCGCCCGCGCCGACGCGCGCGTGAGCATCACCGACGAAGCGACCGCCGCGATGCAGCGCGCGGCCGACGTCGTCGCCGCGCTTGACCATGTGGAGGAGCCGGTGTACGGCGTCTCCACCGGGTTCGGATCGCTCGCCCGGGTCCGGGTCCCCGCCGAGCGCCGGGCGGAGCTCCAGAAGGCGCTTGTCCGCTCGCACGCGTCCGGGATGGGTCCGCCGGTCGAGCGCGAGGTCGTCCGCGCGATGATGTTGCTCCGCGCCCGCACGCTCGCCATGGGGTGGTCCGGCACGCGGCCGGTCGTCGCCGGGACGATCGTGGAGCTCCTCAACGCCGGCATCACGCCGGTCGTACCGGAGTACGGCTCGCTCGGGGCGAGCGGCGATCTCGCTCCGCTCGCCCACTGCGCGCTCGCGCTCATCGGCGAAGGCGACGTCGATGTCGATGCCGAGGCCGAGCCCGAGGCCGCGAGACGCATGCCCGCCGCGGACGCCCTCGCCGACGCCCAGATCACACCGCTCGAGCTCGGCGCCAAGGAGGGCCTGGCGCTGATCAACGGCACCGACGGGATGCTCGGGATGCTCGTGCTCGCGTGTGCCGATCTGGAGCATCTGCTCCGCGTCGCCGACATCACCGCGGCGATGTCGGTCGAGGCTCTGCTCGGCACCGACCGGGCATTCGCGCCTGACCTCGTCGGGCTTCGCCCCCAGCCCGGCCAGGCGGCCAGCGCCGAGAACCTGTTCACCCTGCTCGCCGGATCGGAGATCGTGGCCAGCCATCGTCACGGCGACCCCCGGGTCCAGGACGCCTACTCACTGCGCTGCGCTCCGCAGGTCAACGGCGCCGCCCGGGACACGCTCGTCCACGCGCGGACCACGGCCGAGCACGAACTGCGCGCCGCGATCGACAACCCGATGGTGCTGCCCGACGGTCGTGTCGAGTCCTGCGGGAACTTCCACGGTGCGCCCCTCGCGTTCGCCTGCGACTTCCTCGCCGTCGCGATCGCCGCGGTTGGCTCGATCGCCGAGCGGCGGACCGACCGGCTGCTCGACGCATCACGCTCGCAGGGCCTGCCCGCGTTCCTCGCCGAGGACGCCGGCGTCAACTCCGGGTTGATGCTCTCCCACTACGCGCAGGCGGCGCTCGTGGCCGAGAGTCGTCGCCTGGCGACCCCGGCGAGCGTCGATTCGATCCCCACGAGCGCGATGCAGGAGGACCACGTGTCGATGGGCTGGGGCGCGGCCCGCAAGCTCCGCACGGCGGTCGACAACCTGCGGCGGATCCTCGCCGTCGAGCTCGTGACCGCGGCTCGCGGGCTCGACCTCCGGGCGCCGCTCGCCCCCGCGCGCGGGACGGAGGCCGCCCTCGCGCTCACCCGCGAGCGCGTCCCCGGCCCCGGTCCCGACCGGTTCCTGGCGCCCGAGCTCGCGGCGGCCGAGGAGCTGATCCGCTCCGGGGCACTGCTCGACGCGGTTCACACCCAGATCGGAGCGCTGCGATGAGGACGATCAGAGCCCCCCGCGGAACCGAGCTCTCATGCCGTGGCTGGTCGCAGGAGGCGGCGATGCGGATGCTGATGAACAACCTCGACCCGGACGTCGCGGAGAACCCGAACGAGCTTGTCGTGTACGGCGGCACGGGACGCGCGGCCCGGTCATGGGAGGCGTTCGACGCGATTGTGCGCACGCTCAAGCGACTCGACGACGACGAGACGCTGCTCGTTCAGTCGGGCAAGCCGGTCGGCGTCTTCCGGACGCACGAATGGTCGCCCCGGGTGCTCATCGCGAACTCGAACCTGGTGCCGGAATGGGCGAACTGGGACGAGTTCCGCCGGCTTGAGGCGCTCGGATTGACGATGTACGGGCAGATGACCGCGGGTTCGTGGATCTACATCGGGAGCCAGGGCATCGTCCAGGGGACGTACGAATGCTTCGCCGAGATCGCCCGCCGCCGCCACGGCGGATCGCTCGCCGGCACGATCACGCTCACCGCCGGGCTCGGCGGGATGGGCGGCGCGCAGCCGCTGGCGGTGACGATGAACGGCGGGGTTGCGCTGTGCGTGGAAGTGAACCGCGAGCACATCGAGCGGCGCCTGCGGACGCGCTACCTCGACGAGGTCGCCGACGACCTCGACGATGCGATCCGACGCTGCCGCGCGGCGCAGACCGAGCGTCGGGCGCTGTCAGTTGGGCTCGAGGGCAACGCCGCGGATGTCCTGCCGGCACTCCTGGCCCAGGGGTTCGAGGCCGAGATCGTCACCGACCAGACGAGCGCGCACGATCCGCTGGGTGGCTACATCCCGAACCGCATGACGCTCGCCGAGGCCGACGAGCTCCGGGCGAATGACCCGGAGGAGTACATCCGTCGCTCGCGCGCCGCGATCGCCGCCCACTGCGCCGCGATGGTCGGCTTCCTCGACGCCGGCAGTGAGGTGTTCGACTACGGCAACAGCCTGCGCGCCGAGGCCCGGCTTGGCGGCTTCGAGCGGGCGTTCGCCTACCCCGGATTCGTCCCCGCCTATGTCCGCCCGCTGTTCTGCGAAGGCCGCGGCCCGTTCCGCTGGGTGGCGCTGTCCGGCGATCCGGCGGACATCGCGGCGACCGACAGGGCCGTGCTCGCGGAGTTTCCAGACGACGAGCCGCTCGCCCGGTGGATCCATCACGCGTCGGAGCGGATCGCGTTCCAGGGACTGCCGGCCCGCATCTGCTGGCTGGGGTACGGCGAACGCGCCCGTCTCGGGCTGCGCTTCAACGACATGGTGCGCCGCGGCGAACTCAGCGCGCCGATCGTCATCGGCCGCGACCACCTTGACTCTGGGTCGGTCGCCTCTCCCTACCGCGAGACCGAGGGGATGGCGGACGAGTCGGACGCGATCGCCGACTGGCCGCTGCTCAACGCGCTCGTCAACACGGCGTCCGGAGCGACGTGGGTGTCGATCCACCACGGCGGCGGGGTGGGGATCGGCCGCTCGATCCACGCCGGCATGGTGTGCGTCGCCGACGGCACCGAGCTCGCAGCGGCGAAGCTTGAGCGGGTGCTCACGAGCGACCCCGGGACCGGCGTCATGCGCCACGCGGACGCCGGCTACGACCGGGCGATCGAGGTCGCGCACC
The DNA here is from genome assembly GCA_963850335.1 of uncultured Solirubrobacterales bacterium. Classification (GTDB taxonomy): domain Bacteria; phylum Actinomycetota; class Thermoleophilia; order Solirubrobacterales; family Solirubrobacteraceae; genus Palsa-465. Next base: position 240,375 of record CAWKKY010000020.1, read on the forward strand.
AGCGCGGCGTGCAGATCCCGATGTTGGGCTCGTGAGTCGCCTGCAGATCGCAACCGTCGGGGACCCGGTGCTCCGCGAGCGGGCCGACGAGGTCAGTCCGGGCGAGCTTGCGACGGCGGAGATCCAGCAGCTGATCGACGACCTGATCGAGACCAAGCGGGCGGCCGGTGGCGCCGGCCTCGCCGCCACCCAGGTGTCGGTGGCCAAGCGGATCGCGATCGTCGAGGTCGACGAGCACACCCGTTACGCGTACAAGCCACGCGTGCCGCTGACCGTGATCGTCAACCCGGAGATCGAGGTCCTCTCCCACGAGCGACTGCTCATCAACGAGGGATGCCTCTCGGTGCCCGACCTGCGCGGCGACGTCGAGCGCGCCGTCGACGTCCGCGTCCATTTCTTCGACCGCGACGGCGAGCGTCACAGCGTCGACGTGCACGGCCTCACCGCGGGCACGTTCCAGCACGAGGTCGACCACCTCGACGGCGTCCTGTTCCTCGACCGCGTCACCGACCCGCGGACGTTCAGCACCTGGGAGCAGTTTGAGCGCCATCACGCGGCGGCGTTCCTGCGCCGGATCGCGCCGTACGCGGCCGGCGCGGAGGAGTCTCGATGAGCCGCTTCTGGTGTGAGCGGGCGTGGCTCGGCGGCGCTGACGTTCACCGCGGCGTGCTGATCGAGGTGACCGGTGAGCGGATCGACGCCGTGCAGACAAGCGTCACGCAGGCGCCGGACGGAGCGCAGGTGCTCCGCGGCCTCGTCATCCCCGGCCTGGCCAACGCTCACTCCCACGTCTTCCAGCGTGCCCTGCGGGGCCGGACTCAGAGGGCCGGGCGCGGCTCGTTCTGGACCTGGCGCGAGCAGATGTACACGCTCGCCACCGCGGTCGATCCCGACTCGATGCGTGCGCTCGCCCGTGCGACCTACGCCGAAATGGCGCTCGCCGGGATCACCGTCGTCGGCGAGTTCCACTACGTCCATCACCGCGACGGTGGAAAGCCATACGATGATCCGAACGCGATGGGCGTAGCCGCGATCGAGGGAGCATTGGAAGCCGGGGTCCGGATGACCCTGATCGACACCTGTTACCTCCACGGCGGGATCGGCCGCGCGCCGGACGTCGCCCAGGCGCGCTTCAGCGACGGTGACGCGGAGCGCTGGGCTGAGCGGGTGAGCGCGCTGCAGGAGCGACCGCACGCCCGGATCGGCGCCGCCATCCACAGCATCCGCGCCGTCGACCCCGGCAGCGCCACGGTCGTGGCCGCCTGGGCTCACGGCCGCGGAGCGCCGCTGCACGCGCACGTGTCCGAGCAGCCGGCCGAGAACGACGCCTGTCAGGCGGCGTATGGCGACACGCCGACCGCCGTACTCGCCGGTGCCGGAGCGGTGAGCGGGCGCTTCACCGCGATCCACGCCACTCATGTCACCGACGCCGACACGGCCGCGCTCGGCGGCGCCGGGGCGTGCTGCTGCCTGTGCCCGACGACCGAACGTGACCTCGCCGACGGCGTCGGACCCGCGGCGCGACTGCGCGCCGCCGGCGCCGCGCTCGCGCTCGGCAGCGACTCCAACGCGATCATCGAGCCGCTTGAGGAGGCGCGCGCGGTTGAGCTCGACGAACGGCTCGTGAGCGGCGAGCGCGGGCGCCACGCCGGAGACGAGTTGCTGTTCGCCGCCACGGCCGGCGGGTACGCGAGCGTCGGCTGGCCCGAGGGCGGGATGCTCCGCGCGGGCGCGCTCGCCGACCTCGTCACCATCGACCTCGACGGGGTCCGGCTCGCCGGAACGCCCGCCGCGCAGCTGATCGATGCTCTGGTGTTCGCCGGCGCCGCGGCCGACGTTCGTGACGTCATCGTTGGCGGGAGCTTTGTCGTCCGCGACGGACAGCACGTCAGCCTCGACGTCGCCCGGGAGCTGCACGAGGCGATCGACGGAGTCGGTGGATGAGCTCGCGGGTGCTCGACAACATCGGGCTGCTCGTGACCAACGATCCGGCGCTCGGCGAGGGCCCGCTTGGCACCCTGCGCAACGCGGCGCTCGTGATCGAGAACGGGCGCGTCGTCGAGATCGCCGCGGCCGGCGCCAGGGCGGACGAGCGGATCGATGCCGACGGGCGCTGCGTCATCCCGGGCTTCGTCGACAGTCACACACACCTCGTGTTCGCCGGCGACCGAGCCGAGGAGTTCGCGGCGCGGATGGCGGGCGCGCCGTACGCCGCCGGCGGCATCCGCGCGACCGTCGCGAGCACCCGTGCGGCGAGTGAAGATGAGTTGCGGGAGCTCGCCGCCGCCCGCCGGCGCGAGGCGCTGCGCGCCGGCATCACCCACCTCGAGATCAAATCGGGGTACGCGCTCGACGTCGACGGCGAGCGGCGGATCTGCCGGATCGCCTCGGAGCTGACCGAGGACGTCACGTTTCTCGGCGCCCATCTGCTGCCGCCCGAGTTCGACCACCGAGCCGATGAGTACGTCGCACTCGTGTGCGGTGCGATGCTCGATGCCTGTCGGCCGTTTGCCCGGTGGATTGACGTGTTCTGCGAACGCGGCGCGTTCGATGGCGATCAATCACGCCAGGTGCTTGCCGCCGGGCGCGATGCCGGGCTCGGCCTGCGCGTCCACGCCAACCAGCTCGGGCGCGGGCCGGGCGTGCAGGTGGCGGTCGAGATGGGGGCGGCATCGGCCGACCACTGCACGCACCTCTCAACGGCGGATATCGACGCGCTCGCGTCCTCGGGCACGGTGGCGACGTTGCTGCCCGCGACCGACTTCTCGACCCGCCAGCCCTACCCCGACGCGCGGCGGCTGCTCGACGCGGGCGCCACGGTCGCGCTCGCGACGAACTGCAACCCCGGGTCGAGCTACACCACCTCGATGAGCTTCTGCATCGCCCTCGCGGTCCGCGAGATGCGGATGAGCCTCGAGGAGGCGGTCCTCGCCGCGACGCTCGGGGGCGCCCGTGCGCTGCGCTGCGAGCGCGACCGTGGCCACCTCGCACCCGGGGCCTACGCCGACGCGGTGATCCTCGCCGCGCCGTCCTATGCGCATCTCGTGTACCGACCCGGCGTCCCGCTCGTCGCCGGGACGCTGCTCCGCGGCGAGGTCGCGTTCGCGCACCCCGAATTCGGCGCCGGGCTCTAGAGGGCCGCGCTACCGGATCGCCCGGAGCGCCGGGTAGATGGCCTCAAACCGCTCGCGTCGCTCGCGGTAGACCTCGACCCATTCAGGCACCGGCTCGATGCGCTCCCGCGGGCGCACCGTCGCCGCGACCGCGGCATGGACGTCGTCCCACGTGCCCGCGGCGACACCTCCGAGGATCGCCGCTCCGAACGCCGCGCCCTCGTCGACGGCCACCCGCTCCAGCGGGAGTTCAAGCACGCTCGCGACGATCCTGAGCCATTCGGTGCTGCGGGCCCCGCCACCGGACACCCGGCCGAGCTCGACGGACCCGCCGGCGAGGTCATCGATCAGGTCGAGTGAGTCACGCAGCCCGTACGCGACACCCTCGAGCACCGCGCGGACGAGCGCGCCCCGGTCGTGGCGAACGCTGAGGCCGGTGAACGCGCCGCGCGCGTCTGGATCCGCGTGCGGCGTCCGCTCGCCCGCGAGGTAGGGCGCGAACAGCAGCCCCTCGGTCCCCGGTGGCCATTGCGCGGCCTCGGCGACGAGCGCCTCGTACCCAACCCCCGCGGCCACCGTGTCCCGCAGCCAGCGCAGGCTCCCGGCGGCCGAGAGCATTACCCCCATGGCGTGCCACGCCCCCGGGACGGCGTGGCAGAACGCGTGCACCCGTGCCTCGGCGTCGGCGGCGAACGCATCGAGCGCGGCGAACACGACCCCCGAGGTCCCGAGCACGACGGACAACGGACCCGGGCGGTCGACTCCGACTCCGAGCGCCCCGGCCGCCTGATCACCGGCGCCGGCGGCGACGGGCACGCCGTCGGTGGTTTCTCCCGATACCTCGGGGCTCTCCAGCACCGGCGGCAACCAGGCGGCGTCGAGGCCGAGGGCGTCGAGCACCTCGTCGCTCCAGCGCCGGTGAGCGACATCGAGCAGCAGCGTTCCGGACGCGTCCGCGACGTCGGTCGCGTGGGCGCCGCACAGGCGCAGCCGCACGTAGTCCTTGGGGAGCGCGATCCGGGCGATCCGGCCGTAGACATCGGGCTCGTGCTCGCGCAGCCAGAGCAGTTTGGGCGCCGTGAACCCGGTGAGCGCGCGGTTGCCGGTCAGCGAGATCAGCCGTTCAAGCCCGATCGTGCGCTCGATCTCCTCGCATTGCGCCGCGGTCCGCTGGTCGTTCCACAGGATCGCCGGGCGGAGCGCCCGGTCGGCCTCATCGAGGGCGACGAGTCCGTGCATCTGACCGGAGAGCCCGATGCCGGCGGGCGCGCCGGCGCCCGCGCGGAGTTGATCGAGGACACGCTCGCTCGCCGCCCACCAGTCCTCGGGGTTCTGCTCCGCCCATCCCGGGTGCGGCGTTGAGAGGGGATACTCGGCCTCGGCCAGGGCGAGCACGGTCCCGTCGGGGTCGATCGCGACGCCCTTGACGCCGGAGGTGCCGACGTCGAGGCCGACGAGACAGTCGTGTTCGCTCACGTCCACAGTGCCACGCCGCAACTGGTCATTCGCGGAACGCTACAGCGCGGTCGCGCCGCGTGAGCGTTAACATGGCCGCGGCTGCGCAACGGCAGGGCGCGGCCCACCCTCTCGGATCGGATACGCGAGTGACCTCACCAGAGGAGAGAGTTCCGCCCCGCCGCCGCAACGTCGTGATGGCGGATGTCGGACGGCTGGCGGGCGTCTCGCATCAGACCGTGTCCCGCGTCATCAACGGGAGTCCGCACGTCCGCGAGGACACGCGAGAGCGGGTGATCGCCGCGATGCGCGAGCTCGACTACTACCCGAACTCAGTCGCCCGGGCGCTCGTGACCGGACGTACCCACACGCTCGGCGTGGTCAGCTTCGACACGACGCTGTACGGACCGGCGTCCACCTTGTTCGGGATCGAGCGCGCCGCCCACGAGGCCGGCTACTTCATCATCGTCGCCAGCCTCAAGGCACTCAATCGCGACTCGATCGCCGACGCCGTGGAGCGGCTGCGGGTTCACGGCGTCGACGGAATCCTCGTCATCACACCGCTGCGCGAGGGCGCGGACGCGTTGCCCGACCTCCCCGGTGGCGTCCCGCTCGTGGCGGTCGAGGCCGGGCCCGACGCATTGATCCCGGTCGTCGCCGTCGATCAGCACGCCGGCGCGGCGCTGGCGACCCGCCACCTTCTCGAGCTCGGGCACCAGACGGTGTGGCACCTCGCCGGCCCGTCCGAGTTCGTCGAGGCACGTCAACGGCTCGACGGCTGGCGCCGGACCCTCGCCGAGGCGTCGATCGAGGCGCCGCCCTCGCTGGAGGGGGACTGGAGCGCGAGCTCCGGGTACGAGCTCGGACGGCAGTTGAGCGCTGACCGCACCGTCGGCGCGATCTTCGTGGCCAACGATCAGATGGCCCTCGGCGTGGTCCGCGCCATGCATGAGGCAAGCCGCAGCATCCCGGGCGACGTCAGCATCGTCGGCTTCGACGACATCCCCGAAGCCCCGTTCTTCACGCCACCGCTCACGACGGTTCGTCAGGACTTCGACGAGCTGGGGACCCGCGGCGTCCGACTGCTGCTCGCGACGATGGAGGCCGGCGAGCGACTCGAGTCCGGACCGCCGATCGCCCCGGAGCTGATCGTGCGCTCGAGCACCGCCTCGCCGGCGAGTTGAACGCGACCATTGACACGCAGGTCATGTGATCGTTAACATCGCGCCGCCCGAGAGGAGAGGAACGGCGTGCAAGATGATCGTCGCTGCAGCGGGGAGGAACAGCTACTTAACCGTAGTAATTACCCGCGTTCGCGGCGGCTTTGCGCGCATGACGGCTCATTCCGGGCGTGGAATCGTTGATGCCCGGTTAATGTGAGTAGACACGACCCGCCTGGTCTGAGAGGTTTCGGACAGGGCCGGTCCGACGGTTAAGAGGAGGAGCGCAAATGTCAGACATCTTGGACGACGCTGTTGAGCGTCTGGAGTACGACGAGCGCAAGGAGGAGGACACCCCCGGCAAGCGTTGGCGGCAGCTAACCCGCCGTACCGCACTGAGCGGTGGCGCAGCCGGTATCGCGGCGACGATCCTCGCGGCGTGCGGTGGTAGCAGCAGTAGCTCGAGTTCGACGGCCAGTGCCGCGAGCGGCGGAAGCAACGCCGCGAGCATCTTCGGCTCCAGCGCGAGCTACAAGTTCACATTCGTCAACCACGTGACGACGAACCCGTTCTTCACGCCGACCCAGAACGGCGCCGCCGACGCGTGCAAGTTGCTTGGCTGCTCCTATCAGTGGACCGGCTCGCAGACGGCGAACGTCGGCGAGATGGTGAACGCGTTCAACAGCGCGGTCAGCGCCGGGGTCGACGGAATCGCGATTTCGCTGGTCGACCTGAAGGCCTTCAACTCACCGGTTGACAAGGCACTGGCGGCGAAGATCCCGGTCGTCGCATACAACGCGGACGCGGCTGGCAACGCGCGCCTCGCATACATCGGCCAGGATCTGTTCGTGTCCGGCCAGGAGATGGGCGCGCACATCGCGACGCTCGTTCCCTCCGGGAGCGTGGGTCTGTTCATCGCCACTCCGGGCGCGCTGAACATCCAGCCGCGCATCGACGGCGCACAGGACACGCTGAAGAAGCACCCGGGAATCAAGACAAAGGTCGTCGCCACCGGCGCGGCCCTGACCCAGGAGCTCTCGACTGTCGACTCGTTCATCACGGCGAACCCGAGCTACAAGGGTTTCTTTGCCGTGGACGGGGGAAGCACCCAGTCCATCGGCCAGTCAATTCAGAAGCACGGCCTGAAGGGCAAGGTCAAGGGCGGCGGTTATGACCTGACGCCGGTCACCCAGCAGACGCTGGCCGCCGGCTACATGCAGTTCACGATCGACCAGCAGCCCTATCTGCAGGGCTTCCTGCCGATCCTGCAGCTGTACATGTACAAGGTCTCGCAGACCCTGACCGGCATCGCCGACGTCAACACGGGTCTGAAGTTCCTTGACGCGACGACCGTCGCGCCGTACAACAGCACCAAGAGCCGGTACGAGGGCACTTCCTCGGCCGCCGGCGTCCAGAAGGCATAAGTGCGATTCACGATCCGAGCGAATCACCGGTAGTCAATGGCTGTCGCATCTGACAGCACACCTCCGGCAAGCGCCTCACCGCAGGGCCCAGCGAAAGCGGCCCAGCGCGGTGGGGCGCTCAGCCTCGGGCAGCGGTTTTTGACGCTGCGCGAAGGCAGCATCATCGTGGTCACACTGATCACGTTCATCTACTTCGCCACGAGCACGGATCGATTCCTCACCGCCGACGGGCTGAAGGCGCTGCTGCCGTACTTTGCGCCGTTCGCGATCCTGGCCGCCGGCGAGGTGTTCGTGATGATCAACGGCGAGATCGACCTGTCGATCGGCGCCGTCTACCTGTTCACGCCGTTCGTCTTCTACAAGTTGAACGCCGAGGCGGGGTTCGCGTTGATCCCGGCGCTGATCTTGTCGCTCGTCGTGGCGACGCTGATCGGCGTCTTCAACGGGATCGTCGTCTCCGTCGTCGGGATCTCGTCGTTTGTGGCCACCCTCGGGACGTTGTTCACGCTCGACGGCTTGACGTTGATCATTTCCCACGCGACGCAGGTCACAACCCCGGGCACCTCGGTCGTGAAGGTCGGGACGTTCGCCCAGATCTTCGGGGGCGGGACCTACTCCGAGCTGTTCTGGGCCATCGGCATCGTCATCATCCTTCAGATACTGCTCTCGCTGACGCGTTGGGGCATCTATACGGTCGCCGTCGGCGGCAACCGGCTCGGCGCGTCCGAGGCCGGCGTTCGCACGCGCGTCGTGCTGACGCGCAACTTCGCGATGTGCGCCCTGCTCGCCGGGTTCGTCGGGGTCCTGGAGGCCGTTCGCGCCTCGACGACGACGCCGGATCCCTCGGGCTCGAACGACATCCTGTTTCAAGCGATCTCCGCCGCGGTCGTCGGCGGCACGCTGCTCCAGGGCGGCTCGGGCACCGTGGTTGGCGCGTTCATCGGTGCCCTGTTCCTGGGGATCCTGCGTGACGGCCTGAACATCAAGGGCGTCAGCGCGAACTATTTCCTGTTCTATCTCGGCATCGCGCTGCTGATCGCGATGGCGTTCAACACGTACGTGTCCCGCGTGCGGACGGGGTCAGGCCGTGGCTGACGACGCTAACGCGCCCATCGAAAAGATCGTCGGGCCGAGGTCGGCCGAGGATGACGTCCTCCGTGTCGAGCATGTCAAGAAGAGCTTCGGGCCGATCAGCGCGCTCCGAGACATCAACATCCATCTGCGCAAGGGAGAGGTCCTTGGGCTGCTCGGCGACAACGGTGCCGGCAAGTCGACGCTGATCAAGATTCTGTCCGGGTTTCAGAAGGCGGACTCGGGCTCGATGTGGCTGAAGGGCGAGACGTATGCGCCGAAGAGCGTGCTCGACGCGCGCGCACACGGCATCGACACCGTGTACCAGGACCTCGCGCTGATCGACGAGCTCAGCGTCTACCACAACCTGTTCCTGCGCCGCGAAGAGGTCATGAAGCCGATCCCGTTCCTCGCGAACCGGAAGATGCGGAAAGCTGCCGCAAAGGCACTGGAGGAGACCGGGATCAACATCCCGCGGCTTGACGTGCCGGTCGCGCGTCTGTCCGGAGGCCAGCGGCAGGCGATCGCGGTCGCGCGGACGATCTCCGGCAGCGCTGACGTGATCCTGCTCGACGAGCCGCTTGCGGCGATGGGCGCGAAGGAAGGGGCCCTGATCCTCGATCTGATCGCACGGCTGAAGGCGGAAGGCAACCTCTCGATCATCATGATTCTTCACAACTACGTCCATGTGTTCCAGGCCTGCGATCGCGTCAGCCTGATCCAGGACGGAGTGATCGCCCTCGACAAGCCGACGAACGAGACGAGCGTCGACGAGCTCAACGAGATCGTCGTGGAGGAGTACCGCCGCGCTCGGCAGGCCGCGATGGCTGAGGGAGCGGGCGCCGCTCAGGCGAGCGGCGACGCCGCGTAATGCGCGCCGCGATCGGCGTCGACTTCGGTACCGAATCTGGGCGGGCCCTTCTCCTGGACCTGGAGACCGGTGAGGAGCGTGGGGTCAGCGTCGTCCCGTATCCGAGCGCGGTGATCGACCGCACGCTGCCCGGCACCGACGAGCGGTTGGGGCCGGACTGGGCGCTCCAGGATCCCGATGACTGGGTGACCGTGCTCGAGACGGCGATCCCGCAGGTTCTCTCCGAGGCAGGGGTTGCCGCATCGGACGTCGTCGGGATCGGACTCGACGTGACGTCGTGCACCGTGCTCCCGGTGCGCGAGGACGGTGTGCCGTTGGCCAAGCTCGACGCGTGGCGGGAGCGCCCGCACGCGTGGCCGAAGCTGTGGAAGCACCATGCCGCGCAGCCGGTCGCCGATCGACTCAACGACGTCGCGCTCGACCGCGGCGAGGACTTCCTCGCTCGCTACGGCGGCCGGATCTCTTCGGAGTGGTACTACCCCAAGCTGATTGAGGTGTGGCTCGAAGACCGCGATGTCTACGAGGCGTGCTCGGCGTTCATCGAGGCCACCGATTGGCTCGTGTGGTGGCTGACCGGGCGCGAGTGCCGGCAGAGCTGTACCGCCGGCTATAAGGCGATGTGGTCACCTGATGAGGGGCTGCCGTCGGCTGACTACTTCGCCGCGGCGTATCCGGGGTTCGACCGTCCGCAGGAGAAGCTCGGCACGACCTTCGCGCCGCTTGCGACGCGCGCCGGGACGCTGCGCCCGGAGGCGGCGTCGCGGCTCGGGCTCCCGGAGTCGGTCGCGGTTGCGGTCGGCAACGTCGACTCGTTCGTCTCCGTTCCCGGCGCCGGTGTCGAGCGGGCCGGAGCGTTCGTGATGGTCGTCGGGACGTCGATCTGCGACATGGTCGTCGACGCCCGTGAGGTCCGTCTTCCCGGGATCACCGGGGTTCTGCGCGACGGGATCCTCCCCGGGCTGTACGGCTACGAGGCCGGGTCGGCCGCGGCCGGCGACATGCTCGCCTGGTATGTCGACACGTTCGCCGGCGACTACCGGGCGCTCGAGGGCGAAGCGGCTCGACTCGCGCCGGGGGAGACCGGACTGCTCGCGCTCGACTGGTGGAACGGCAACCGTTCGATCCTCGCGGATGCCGGACTCACCGGCGTCATCGCCGGACTGACGTTGCACTCCACGCAGGCAGAGATCTACCGCGCACTGCTCGAGGCGATCGCGCTCGGCAACCGACGGATCATGGACAACTTCACCGAGCACGGGATCGAGCTGAACGAGATCGTCGCCTGTGGTGGGATCGCCGAGCGTAGTCCGCTGATCATGCAGCTGCTCGCCGACACGAGCGGTCGGCCGGTCCACGTGCCGTCGTCGACCGAGGTGCCGGCGCGCGGCTCGGCGCTGTTCGGCGCGGTTGCCGCGGGAGCCTTCGACGACATCGGCGCGGCGATTGCCGCGACGCGCCCCGGGACGGCACGGACCTACACGCCGGACCGCTCGGCCCAGGCGGTCTACGACGACGTGTACGCCATCTATCGGGAGGTGTACGAGACATTCGGTCGCACCCAGGCGGAACTGCTGCACGGCCTCAAGCGCATCCGCACGAACCAGAGGAGGGCCCCGTGAGTCACGCCCAGCGCCACCCGAAGATCGGTCTGCTCGGAATCATGCAGGAGCTCTACGACGACATGATCCCCGGGATCACCGACCACCAGGCCGAGTACGCGACCAACGTGGCCAAGCAGTTGTCCGGGGTCGCCGAGGTCCTTTTCCCGCGGCCCGCCCGCACGCGCGCAGACATCGAGTCGATCTCCCGGGCGTTCGTCGCCGACGGCGTCGACGGGATCGCGATCGTGATGCTCACCTACGGGCCGGCGATGCGGAGCGTCCGCGCGCTCATGGAACTGCCCGTCCCGCTGATGCTCGCGAACATCCAGCCCGAGCGCTCGGTCACCGCCGCGTGGGACATGTCGGACCTGACCTACAACCAGGGGATCCATGGTGCCCAGGATCAGGCGAACGCGATCGTCCGCGCCGGCATCCCGTTCTCGGTGATCACCGGCGACTGGCGCTCCGAGGAGTTTGCCTCGGCGTTCGAGGACTGGGCGCGGGCGGCGCAGACGATCACGCGGCTGCGTCAATCGAAGATCGCCCTCCTCGGCAACTGGATGAACGGGATGGGAGACATCCGGTATGACCCGCCGGCGCTGCTGCGCCGGCTCGGGCCGGAGGTCTTCACCGAGGACATGGGGCCGCTGTCCAAGCGGATGGACGCCGCCACCGACGATGCCGTCCAGGCGGTGATGGCGCGACACGCCGCGGAGATGGAGGTCGCTGACAACCTTCCGCGGGAGAACCACGAGTACGCCGCCCGGCTCGAGGTCGCTATTCGCGCGATGATCGAGGACGGCGGCTACGACGGGTTCTCGTTCCACTTCGATGCGTTCGGCAACGACGGCCGCTTCCGCCAGCTGCCGCTGCTCGCCGCCTCGGACCTCATGGCCGACGGCTACGGATTTGCCGCCGAGGGCGATACGAACACGACGACGCTCATGTGCGCCGCCCAGACGATGATCGGCAACGCCCACTTCAGCGAGATGTACGCGATGGACTGGGAGCTTGATTCGGTGCTCATCAGCCACATGGGCGAGGGCAACTGGAAGATCGCGCGCAAGGACCGGCCGGTGAAGCTGATCGACCGCCCGCTCGGGATCGGCCGGCTGGACAATCCGCCGACGCCGGTGTTCTCTGCCGAACCGGGGATCGCGACGACCGCCGCACTTGTGCCGATCGAGGGCGAGATCTTCCGGCTCGTCGTCGGCATCGGCGAGGTGCTCGACACGCCAGAGCTCCCCAAGGTCGAGATGCATTACTTCCACTTCCGGCCCGAGCGTGGGATGGAGACGTTCATGGACGAGTGGCTCCGCCTCGGGGCCCCGCACCACTTCGCGCTCAACCTCGGGGATCACGTCCGGCGCTGGCGGCGGTTCGCCGAGTTGCTCGATCTCGACTACGTGGAGATTTAGCGCCGATGCTGGATGAGCTCCGCCAGGACGTGCTGGCGGCGAACCTCGCGCTCCCCACGCACGGGCTCGTCACGCTGACCTGGGGCAACGCATCCGGGGTGGACCGAGAGGCCGGGCTGATCGCGATCAAGCCGTCGGGCGTGTCCTACGACGCGATGTCGGCGGAGGACATCGTGCTCGTCTCGCTCGAGACCGGCGAGGTCGTCGAGGGTGAGCGTCGCCCGTCGACCGATACGCCGACGCACGTCGCGCTGTACCGCGCCTTCGAGGAGATCGGCGGCGTCGTTCACACTCACTCGACGTGGGCCACCTCATGGGCCCAGGCCGGGCGCGAGATCCCGCTCCTCGGCACCACCCACGCTGACCTCTGCGCCTGCCCGGTCCCCGTCACCCGCGGCCTCACTCCAGAGGAGGTCGACCGCGATTACGAGGGCTCGACCGGTGATGCGGTGATCGAGGCGATCGGAGCGCGCGGCGCCGCGGAGGTCCCGTGCGTCCTCGTCCGTGGTCACGCGCCGTTCTGCTGGGGACGCTCCCCGGCGGGTGCGGTCGAGACGGCGGTGACGCTCGAGGAGGTGGCGAAGATGGCGTTGCTCACGAGCGTCCTCGAGCAGGAGCCGCCGCTGCTTGACGGGTTTGTGCGTGACAAGCACTTCATGCGCAAGCACGGGCCGCAGGCGTACTACGGCCAGCGGTGACCGAGCCGGAGATCGAGGTCGTCCTCGCGGCGGACGCGATCGAGCGACTCGCCGCGGTGGCGGGGTCAGAGCGGTGGGCGGGGGCGCTCGTCGTCTCGGACCTGAACACCCGAGAGGCGGCAGGGGAGGTCGTTGTGGGCGCGCTGCGCGACGCCGGGATCGCGGTGCGCGAGCACGTGTTCGACCGGCGCGACGGCCTCCTCGCGGGACTCGAGGAGGCGGCCGCGGTCAAGGAGCAGATCGGCGATCGACGGCCGGTGGTCGTCGGCTCCGGGGTGCTCACCGACATCGTGCGCTACGCCGCGCATGACACCGACTGCGATTTCGTCAGCGTGCCGACCGCCGCGTCGATGGACGGGTACGCGTCGGCGGCGGCGGCGATGCAGATCGCCGGGCTGAAAGTCACATCGCCGGCACGCGCGCCCGTGGGGATCTACGCCGATCCGGCGATCATCGCCGCGGCGCCAATCGACCTGACCCGCGCCGGGATCGGCGATCTGCTCGCAAAGGTCACCGCGCGGGTCGATTGGCTGGCCGCCCATCTGCTCTACGGCGAGCCGTTCCCGGTTGCGGTTGCCGACCGGGTGCTCGGACCGCTGCGCTTCGCGGCAGAGCGCGACGGCCGACGTCCTGGCCGGCGACGTCGATGGAGCCTCGGGGCTGCTCGAGGGCCTGATCGAGTCCGGGGTTGCGATCACGCTTGCCGGCAACACCCGGCCGGCGAGCGGGTGCGAGCACCACGCGTCGCATTTCTGGGATCTGCTGGCGGCGCATGGGCGGCGGGCCCACGCCTCGCACGGGCTCCAGACGGGGTACGCGACCGGGTTCGCGATGCGCCTTCAGGAGTACGCGTTCGGCGGGCCCGAGGTGGGGCTCGATCCTCCGGCCGGCCTCGGTCGTCCGGCGAGAGTCGGTCCTCCGGCGGGCCTCCGTCGGCCGGTGGCGCCTGCGGACCCGCTCTCGGCGGACGCCCGGGCATGGCTCGGCGACCCGACGGACGACCTGCGGGCCGCGGTCGCGGAGAAGCAGCGGATGCTGTCTGAGGTGCCGGAGTCGTGGCCGGCCGACGATGCCGAGTGGGAGGCTGTCCGCGCCGGGATTGCGCCGACGCTCGCGCTGTTCGGCGATGTCCGGGCCGGGCTGCGCACGGCGGGGATCCCGGACACCCCGGGCTGGCTCGGGGTGGATGCCGAGACGCTGCGGGCGACCTTCCACTACGCGAGCCGACTGCGCGCTCGCTACACGACGATCGACTTCCTCGAGAGCCAGGGCGTGCTCGATGAGGCGGTCGACCTGATGACCTGCGGGCGCTGACAGTTGCGTCCACAACTACCTGCTAAGCTCGCGGTCATGGAACTTGGTGTCGCAACCTTCGCCGACCTCAGCTCGGGTGTCAGCCCGGAGCAGCGGATGCGGGATCTGCTTGAAGAAGCGATCCTCGCCGACCAGGTCGGCCTCGATGTGTTCGCGATCGGCGAGCACCACCGGCCGGACTTCCTCATCTCCTCGCCCCAGGTGGCGCTCGCGGCGATCGCGGTCAAGACGGAACGGATCCGGTTGTCGAGCGCGGTCACCGTGCTCAGCTCGGATGACCCGGTGCGGGTGTTCCAGCAGTTCGCCGAAGTCGACCTCCTGAGCGGCGGTCGTGCGGAGATCATGGCCGGTCGGGGTTCGTTCGTTGAGTCGTTCCCGCTGTTCGGCTACGACCTCGACGACTACGACGAACTGTTCGCCGAGAAGCTCGATCTGCTGTTGGCGATCCGCGGCTCCGAGCGGGTGACGTGGTCCGGACGGCACCGCGCCGGGCTGGAGAACGCGATCGTGTGGCCGCGGCCGATCCAGGACCCGCTGCCGGTATGGATCGCGGTCGGCGGCACGCCGCAGTCGGTCGTCCGTGCCGGCACCCTCGGGCTGCCATTGACGATCGCGATCATCGGCGGGAGCCCGGAGCGTTTCGCCCCGCTCGTCGATCTCTACCGTCAGGCGTTCGCCGCGGCCGGACACGATCTGGGCGACGCGCGCGTGGCCATCAATACGCACGCGTTCCTCGCCGGGACCGAGGCCGACGCCAACCGCGCGTTCGCCCAGTCATACCTCGCGATGATGAACCGGATCGGCCGCGAGCGCGGCTGGCCCCCGGCCGGGCGCGAGCAGTACGACGCTCTGCGCTCCCCGCGCGGCGCGCTCGCCGTCGGCACCCCCGAGCAGGTGGCCGAGAAGCTGCTCTGGGAACACGAGCTGTTCGGCCATGACCGCTACCTGGCGCAGATCAGCGTCGGCGCGGTCGCGCATGCGGACGTGATGCGAGCGATCGAGCTGTTCGGGACCGAGGTCGCGCCGGTTGTGCGGGCCGAGGTGGAACGGCGGCATGCATCGGTTGCGGCTGCTGCGTCTGCCGCTTCGGCCGCTGCGGAGCCCGCTTCGGCCGCTGCGGAGCCCGCTTCGACGTAGCGCAGCGGTCGTTCGAGTGTGCAGCGAGGACCCGCGCGACCAAAACGCATGACAGCGCCCCCCGCCGCGACCAAAACGCATGGCAGCGGCGGCGATTCCCGGAGCTTTCTTGCGTTCTGGCGGATGTTCGGCTGAGACGCAAGAAAGCGGCGAGATCGGCCGGCGCTGACATGCGCTTCGGCGATTTCGCCGGCGCTCTCATGCGTTTCGGCGATTCCGGCCGGCGTTGACCGGCGTTTTCGGCGATCGGCGACGGGCGGGTGAGAGTCGGGACGACCCGTCTCACCCCGGACCACGCCCAGTCAGCCGCCTCTTCGATGCGCCGTTTCGCCGGTCGGAGCCGATGGCTGGAGTTCAGGCAGCAACACCGGGACGCTCACCACCGATCGTGCACGTGCTCCCGGATCAGCCGGTCGTACACGTCCCGCACGCCGTCAAGCTGCGCGGCAGTCAAGGGCGGCACCGACGCGGCAAAGGCATTCGCGCGCACCTGGTCAGGATTGCGGGCGCCTGGGATGACCGTGCTCACGCCCGGCTGATCAATCACCCACCGCAACGCGAACTGCGCCAGTGAGGCGCCCTCACCAACCAATGACGAAAGCTCCCGAGCGGCCGCGACCCCGACCTCGAAGGGAACCCCTGAGAACGTCTCGCCGACGTCGAACGACTCGCCGGATCGGTTGTAGGTGCGGTGGTCATCGGCGGCGAACGTCGTGGTCTCGTCGTAGCGCCCGGACAGCAGTCCCGATGCCAGCGGCACCCGGGCGATGATCCCGACTCCGGCCGCGCGCGCCGCTGGCAGCACCTCCTCTAGCGGCTTCAACCGAAAGCAGTTGAGGATGATCTGCACCGAGGCGACGCCGGGGCGGGCGATGGCGCTCAGCGCCTGGGCGCAGGTCTCGACCGAGACCCCGTAGGCGGCGATCCGCCCGGAGCTGACCATCTCGTCGAGCGCCTCGAACACGGCGTCGCTCGCATACACGCCGTCCGGCGGGCAGTGCAGCTGGACGAGGTCGAGCGGGGACATCCCCAGGTTCTCTCGCGAACGGTCGTTCCAGGCGAGGAATGCGTCGCGGTGGTAGTTCTCGGTCACCTGGTCGACGCGGCGTCCCATCTTCGTCGCCACGAACACGTCCGGGTGACGGCGGTGCAGTTCACCGCAGAACTGCTCGCTGCGGCCGTCGCCGTAGACGTCGGCGGTGTCGAAGAAGGTGATGCCGGCGTCGACCCCGGCCTCCAGCGTTTGGGCCGCGTCCTCAGGGGCGACATCGCCCCAGTCCGCGCCGAGCTGCCAGGTGCCCAGACCGACAACGCTCACGTCCCGGCCAAGGCGCTCCATCATTCGTTTCTCCATGGTTCACATCCTTTCAAGTTGTTCGACGCGCGGAACGGGGAGAATGAGCTGACATGACCGAATCAGGACTCACAGCCGCAGAAGACAAGATGCGGTCCGACGGCCAGTCGGACCAGGCGATCCGGAGCTTCCGGAGCGCCTACGAGCGCTTGCGCGCCGGCGAATCGGGAACGATTCGCACCGCCGACCTGGAGCCGGCCCAGGACGTTCCCGCACTCGAGGAGCTTCCCGCACCGGACAGCCCCGACACGCTGAAGCGTTTCGCGATGATCAAGCTCAACGGTGGTCTGGCCACCTCGATGGGCCTCCAGCAGCCGAAGTCACTGCTCGAAGCGCGGGAGGGGCAGAGCTTCTTGGACGTCATCGTCGGTCAGACGCTCGCACTCCGCCGTCGCTTCGGCATCGATCTTCCGCTCGTACTGATGGATAGCGAGACCACCCGGGCGCCGACACTCGAGGCGCTCGCCAAGCACCCGGATCTCGCCGTTGACGAACTTCCCACGGACTTTCTCCAGAGCATGATTCCGAAGCTCGACGCTGAGTCGCTCGCGCCGGTCACGTGGCCCAAACAGCCGCCGCTCGAGTGGTGCCCGCCCGGCCACGGCGACGTGTACAGCTCGCTCAAGGGATCCGGCCTGCTCGACGAACTGCTCGCGCGGGGTTTTCACTACGCGATGATCTCCAACTCGGACAACACCGGTGCGACCCTGGATCCGCGCATCGCCGAGCACATCGCCGGCCACGAGATCCCGTTCCTGATGGAGGTCGTCGAGGGGACGGAGGCCGAACGCAAAGGCGGGCACATCGCCCGGCGGAAGGCCGACGGGCAGTTGATCCTGCGCGAGACGGCCCAGACGCCGAAGGAGGACGAGGAGTCGTTCCGTGACTACCGCCACTGGCGCTACTACAACACGAACAACCTGTGGGTCGACCTCCGAGCGCTCGAGGACACCCTCAACCGTTCCGGCGGCGTGCTCGAGCTGCCCCTGATCGTCAACCGCAAGACGGTCGACCCGCGGGACTCGAGCTCGACGCCGGTGCTCCAGCTTGAGAGCGCGATGGGAGCCGCGATCGGCAGCTTCACGGGCGCGAGCCTCTTGTGCGTCCCGCGGACCCGGTTCGTTCCCGTGAAGACGACCGACGACCTCCTCGTCCTCCGCTCCGACGTGTACCGGCTCAGTGACGAGATGCTGGTCGAGGCGCAGGGCCCGCTGCCCTATGTCGAGCTCGACAGCACGTACTACAAGCTGCTCGACGAGTTCGAGCGCCGCTTCCCGGACGGGGCGCCGTCACTCCGTGAGGCCGAACGATTCGTCGTCCACGGCGACGTCACCTTCCGCGCCGGGGTCGTCGTGAAGGGCGCGGTCGAGATCGACGCCGCCGAACCACGCGAGATCGCTGACACCGTCCTCACATGAAGGTCCTGATCACCGGCGCGACCGACGGCCACGGCCGGGGGCTGGCGCAGAGGCTCGCCGCCGACGGCGCGACCGTGCTCGTCCACGGCCGCGACCAGGCGCACGGCGAACAGCTCGTCGCTGAGCTCGGTCCGGACGTCGCGACGCTCTATCTCGCCGACTTCGCTTCGCTCGCGGACGTCCGCGACCTCGCGGCCCGCATCCGCAAGGACCACGACGACCTCGACGTGCTCGTCAACAACGCCGGCATCGGCACGACGCTGCCGGGGGACGGCGCACGCATGGAGTCCGCCGACGGCTACGAGCTGCGCTTCGCCGTCAACTACCTGAGCGGCTATCTGCTGAGCCGCGAGCTGCTGCCGCTCCTCCGCGCGTCAGCGCCGTCCCGGATCGTCAACGTCGCCTCGGCCGGTCAGGAGGAGATCGACTTCGACGATGTGATGCTCGATCGCACCTATGACCCCGGGCGGGCGTACTGCCAGAGCAAGCTCGCGCAGGTGATGTTCACGTTCGACCTGGCTGACGAACTCACCGGTAGCGGGGTGAGCGTCACGTGCCTTCACCCGGCGACGTTCATGCCGACGACGATGGTGCTGCACGCGCGGGGCAGCGGGGCGAGCACGATCGAGGAGGGGGTGGAGGCGACCGCGCGGCTCGTCACCGACCCAGACCCAGAGGCGCTCACCGGGCGCTACTTCAACGGTCTGCGTGAGGCGCGGGCCGATCCGCAGGCGTACGACTCAGGCGCCCGCCGTCGCCTGCACGAGCTCTCCGACCGGCTCGTCGGCTAGTGCCCGATCGGCTGGCGGACGATCGTCCGCAGCCGGTCCGGCGCCGACCGGCGCGGATCGCCGAGATAGATCTCGTGATGCTTGCCGCGGCGGACGTAGCCCTCCTCGGCGATGAAGGCGTGCAGGCCGGTGATCGATGGTCCCTCATCCGCGTATGGGCCGACGTGCAGGACCTGCGCGCTGAGGCCTTCAGCGAACGACTCGAGTTGGAGCAGCGCGGCGGCGGGGAGCGAGCGCTTGCGGGATGCCGCCTCGGTCGCGTCGGCGACGAGCTCATCGGTGACGACGTCGGGCTGGAGCAGCATCGCGGTCCAGTTCCACGCTGCCTTACGGCCGCGGACGAAGTCGTCCGTCTCGTCCGCCCACCACAGCCCCTCGAGCGGCATCACCGGGAAGTCAAGTGACCCGTCCTTCTTGAGCGTGAACTTGAGCGTGTAGGCGACGGAGTACAGGGCCTCGACCGCATGGCCATAGTCGGCGCTCGTGTTCGGGTCGCCGTGACCGTCGATCATCAGGAACTTCAGCTCGGGCACGTCAATGATCGCGGGCTTGCGCCGGGCGGTGTAGAGCTCATGCAGCTCCCGCTTGAGGTCGATCTTGGTCGCGCTCATGAGCCGTAGCCGGCCTGGAGCAACTCGATGATCTCCTTGACCATCGGGATCCGTGGGTTCGTGCGAATGCTCGGATCCATGAACGCCGTCCGGGCCAGGTCAGGCACGGCCGCGTCCCATTCGTCCTTGGGCACGCCTGCAGCCGCGAACGTCCGCGGCATGCCGACCGTCGCCAGCAGCTCGTCGACCCGCTCGAACAGCTTCTCGCGGCGCCGATCCTCGGTCTTGCCGCCCAGTCCGACGACCCACGCCACCTGCGCGTACTTCTCCGGCGCGACGTAGTGGGTGTAGCCGGGGGACGGCATGAACTTGCTCGGGAGCGACGCGTTGTAGCGAAGCACGTGCGGCAGGAAGATCGCATTCGCGCGGCCGTGGGCGATCCCGAAGCGTGCCCCGACGGCGTGGGCGAGCGCGTGGTTGATCCCGAGGAAGGCGTTCGAAAACGCGAGACCGGCGATCGTCGCAGCGTTCGACATCGCGCTGCGCGCCTCGATGTCCGAGCCGTTCTCGTATGCCCGGGGGAGGAACTCGAAGATCAGCCGGATCGCCTGTGCGCAGAACGCGTCCGTGTACGGCGAGGCGAAGATCGAGACGCCGGCCTCGAGTGCATGGGTGAGCGCGTCGATCCCGGTGTCCGCGGTCAGCGTCTGCGGCATCGTGACGGTGAGCATCGGGTCGACGATCGCCATGTCCGGCACCAGCGAGTAGTCGACGAGCGTCACCTTCTTGTGGTCCTTGGAGGTCAGCACCGCCGCCGGTGAGACCTCCGAGCCGGTGCCGGAAGTCGTCGGGACCGCGATGAGCTTGATCTTGTGGGCGAGTTGCGGGAACGCCGCGATCCGCTTGCGCGCATCGAGGAACGGCAGCGACAGTTCGTGCACGTTGAGCTGCGGGTTCTCGTGGAACAGGCGCATCGCCTTCGCCGCGTCGAGCACCGAACCGCCGCCGACAGCGATGATCGCGTCAGCCGCGACCCGGGTCAACTCGGCCACGCCGGCGCGGATCTGCTCCTCCGTCGGCTCCGGCTCGACGTTGGAGAACACGTGCACGACCGCGTCCGCGGGCAGGTGGTTGCGGATCTCGTCGACGATCCCGCGGCCCTCACTCAGTGCGTCGGTGACGATCAATGGGTTGCGGGTCTCGACCTGTAGGAGATTCTCGAGCGCTCCGGGATTGAAGTACGTATCGGCGGGGACGCGGAACCACTGGGGCGGGGTCTGGCGGCGTGACACGGTCTTGATGTTCAGCAGGTTCGTGTAGTTCACGTTCTCGGTCGTGGTCGAGCCCCCCCAGGTGCCGCAGCCCAGCGAGAAGGTGGGCCTCATCGAGTTGTAGACGCCGCCGAGCGCGCCGACGGCCGTCGGGGCGTTGACGAGGATCCGGCCGGTGCGGATGGCGAGCGAGAACATCCGGATCACGTCGTCATCCACCGCGTACACCGCCGAGGTGTGGCCGAGACCGAGGTGCTCGGTGACGAGCTCGCAGGCCCGGATGCCATGCTTGGTGTCGGGCGACTTGACGACTCCGAGGACCGGCATCAGTTTCTCGGCGATGAGCGGGTGGCGCTCGAACTCGCCGAGGTCGCTCGGTAGCGGAGCGAGCAGGACCTTGGTCTCCTCGTCGACCTTGAACCCGGCGATGTTGCCGAGGTTGGCGCAGGACTGCCCGAGGACCTGCATCTGGACCTTGCCCTCAGGGGTGAATGACTGCGCCGCCAGCGCATCGGTCTCCTCAGTGGTCAGGAGTCGCGCGCCCATCCGCTGGAACTCGTCGATGACATCGTCGTAGATCGGCGCGTCGATCACGGCGGTCTGCTCGGCTGGGCAGATCACGGACGAGTCGAACGTCTTGGAGACGAGGATGTCGACGACGGCCATCTGAACGTCGGCGCTGCGATGGATGTACACCGGGGCGTTGCCGGGACCGACGCCCATGCATGGCTTGCCGGCCTCGTTCGTCGCCTTGACGGCGCCCGGGCCGCCGGTCGTCCAGATGAAGTCGACGCCCGGATGGTGGAAGAGGAACTGGGAGACGTCGAGTGTCGCGTCGGGCACCACCTGGATCGTGTTCGGCGGCAGCCCAGCGGCCTCGCCGGCCTGCTGGAGGATCTCGGCCGCGCGCAGCGAGCAGCGCTGGGCATTGAAGGACGGGCGGAAGATCACCGCGTTGCGGGTCTTCGCGCAGACGATTGACTTGAACAGGGTCGTCGACGTGGGGTTCGTGATCGGCGTCAGCGCCAGCACGACTCCGATCGGTTCGGCGATGTACTCGATGGCATGTTCGCGGTCGACGTCGATCACGCCGACTGACTTCTTGTCCTTGAGGTAGTCGTACAGGAACTCGGTGGCGATGTAGTTCTTGAGGACTTTGTCCTCGAGGACACCGAAATGGGTTTCCTCCATCGCGAGCTCGGCGAGTTCGACCGCGTGCTCAAGTCCGGCGACGGTCATCGCCCACACGATTCGATCGACTGCCTCCTGGTCGAGTTCACGGAACGCCGCGGCGGCGGTCTGAGCGCGGGCGACGAACTCGTCAAGTCGTGCTGTCCACTCGTCTGACGCGCCGGCGGCCGGGTCGTCAATTGCGATTGCCATGCGTGTCAGGCTGACATTGGCGACCGGGACGGACATCGGGAAAAGTCCGCAGCGAGCCGGGGTTTCCCCGCAGCCGAATCAGTGGCTGGTGCCCTAGCGCGAACCTCTGGTTACACCGAAGCTACAGACCACACAGGGATTAAGGAGACAGCATGGGAGCGATCGAACACGTGCCCGTCGAGGCGATGGATCCCTACCGATTTGGGTCCGTCCTCGCGCCGGCGCAATATGAGCAGTTGCTCGACCTCATCGAGCACGCCGCCGCGGAGTTGCGCGGCCGGGTCATCTGGAACGTCAACTCGACGGCCAAGGGCGGCGGCGTCGTCGAGCTGCTCCGGCCGCTGCTCGGCTACTCCCGGGGAGCGGACGTCGACGCGCGCTGGGTCGTCGTCTCAGGCCAGCCCGACTTCTTCACCCTGACCAAGCGGATCCACAATCATCTCCACGGGTTTGACGGCGACGGAGGTCCGCTCGGGCCTGCCGAACACAAGATCTACGAGGACACGCTGGCCGACAACGCGCGCGAGTTCGCCGAACTCGTCGCCCCGCAGGACATCGTCATCCTCCACGACCCGCAGACCGCGGGGCTCGTCGACGCCGTGAGCGAGACCGGAGCGCTGGTCGTCTGGCGCTGCCACGTCGGGCTTGACCGCCCGAATCAAAACGCCCGTCAGGCGTGGGATTTCCTGCGCCCGTACGTCGAACGGGCCGACGCCTACGTGTTCTCGCGGGAGACCTTCGCCTGGGAGGGACTCGACCGCGACAAGATCTCAGTGATCCAGCCGACCGTTGACGCCTTCAACCCCAAGAACGCCGACCAGACGACTGAGCAGACGCTTGCGATTCTCGTCAGCGCGGGGATCGTCGCCGGCGAAACGGACGTCGACCCGTTGTTCACTCGCTCCGACGGGACTCCGGGCCGCGTCGACCGGCAGGCCCAGATGGTCGAGGTCGAGCCACTCCGTCCCGATGACCGCGTCGTGGTTCAGGTCTCCCGCTGGGACCGGCTCAAGGATCCGGTGGGCGTGATCACCGGTTTCGTCGATCACGTCGCGCCGCACGTCGACGCGCATCTCATGCTCGCCGGGCCGTCGACCGAGTCGGTCGCCGACGACCCTGAGGGCGCCGGCATTCTCGCCGCCGTGAACGAGACCTGGGCTGCCCTTCCAGACGAAATGCGCCGACGGGTGCATCTGGCGTCGCTGCCGATGGCCGACATCGAGGAGAACGCAGCGATCGTCAACGCCATCCAGCGCCACGCAGAGGTCGTCATCCAGAAGAGCCTCGCCGAGGGGTTCGGGCTGACCGTGGCCGAGGCGATGTGGAAGGGCCGGCCGGTCGTCGGCAGTCGCGTTGGTGGCATCCAAGACCAGATTGAGAGTGGACAGTCCGGCGTGCTCATCGCGGACCCGCACGATCTCAGTGCCTACGGCGAGGCCGTCACCCAACTGCTGACCGACACCGAATACGCCCAGGCAATAGGCGCGGCGGCGAAGCAACGTGTCCGCGACCATTTCCTCGGCCCGTACAGCCTGATGCACTACTACGGCCTGATCGAGCATCTGACCAGCCCCGCGGTCTCCGACGTCAAGGTGTGACGTCTGCGGCGCTGGCGGGGACCGCACAAACCTGTCATCGTGCTGCCCGTGAACTCGCGGTGCGAACGGATCGGGCACGGCGGCGCGAGCGCGCTCGCCCGTGCCAACACGCTCGAGTCATTTGACGCGGCGGCGGAGGTCGGGATCGACATGGTCGAGTTCGACGTGCGCGCGTGGCGCGGTGAGCTCGTGCTCGCTCATACGATCTTCGATGCCCACCACCGCACGAACCTCCGCCTGCGCGATGCCCTGGCGCACCTCTCCTCACGGCGTTTTTCCGGGATCGGCCTCAATCTCGACCTCAAGCACGGCGGCTGTGAGGGCCGCGTGCTCGACGCGCTTGCTCACGCCGGCCTGCTCCAGCGCACGCTCATCTGCAGCCAGGTGGCCTCGGTGCTCGATCGAGTTCGGGCGGTCGATCCCCGCGCCCGGACGGGAATCTCGATCGGCGGGCGGATCGCCCGCTTCAGCCATCGGTGGGGGGACTGGCGAGCGCATGTGCTCGACGGACTCGCGGCGCGACGTTGGGATGCGCTGATGGCACAGCATCGGCTCGTCGACGCGCACCTCGTCGACGAAGTCGCAAGCCGCGACGCGCTCCTCTACGCCTGGACGGTGAACGAACGGCGGACGATCCACGGTCTCCAGGCGCTCGGCGTGCACGGCATCGCGACGGCCGATCCTCGGCTGTTCGCGTAGCGGACCCAATCCGCCAGCGCGGCGCCGACCACACACCGGCCACGTGCACCGCGGTTGTGGGAGGATGGCGCCATGCACCCTTTCCGCGCCGCAGTTGAAGCTGGCGACCTCGACGCCGCGCTCGGCCAGCTCGCCGACGACATCGTGTTCCGCAGCCCGGTCGTCTACAAGCCCTACGAGGGCCGAGACGCCGTCGCGGCGATCCTCACCGCCGTCTTTGAAGTGTTCGAGGACTTCCGTTACGAGACGGAGATCGGCGCCGAGGGCGCCGCTGACCACGCGCTCGTGTTCCGCGCTCGCGTCGGCGACCGCGAGGTCCACGGCTGCGACTTCCTCCACACCCGCGCGGACGGCATGATTGACGACTTCACGGTGATGGTGCGCCCGATGTCCGGGATGCACGCGCTCGCCGAGGCGATGCGCGCCCAGCTCGAGGCCGCCGCCGGCTGACGGTTCCCCGGCTGACGGTTCGCCCGCCCGGATATGAGATCGCTCGGCGAGCTCGTCGGCGCGGCGAGGGACGGACTGCTCGCACTGAGCGTGGGTCTCGGCCTGCGCGTCGTGCACGACCTCATGGAGCGCGAGGTCGATGAGGTTGTGGGCCCGAAGCACAAGCAGAACCGGGACCGGACGGCGAAGCGTCACGGTCACGAGGATGGGTCGATGACGTTGGGCGGTCGGCGCGTTGCGGTCAGCCGTCCTCGGATGCGCACGGCCGATGACGAGCACGAGCTGCCCGTCCAGAGCTACGAGTACTTCGCTGATCGCGACCCGCTGACGCGGGCGGTGATGGATCGGGTGCTCGCCGGCGTCTCGACCCGCAAGTACGCGCAGGTGGGCGAGCCGGTCGGCGAGGAGGTCGAGCAGAACAGCACCGCGACGGGCAAGTCGACGGTGTCCGAGCTGTTCATCGAGCGGACCCGCACCGCGCTGGGCGAGCTGATGAGCCGTTCTCTGTCTGACGTGCGCCTGGCGGTGATGATGCTCGACGGCCTCGAGATCGCCGAGCGCACCCATGTGGTCGCGCTCGGGATCTCGACCGAGGGCGTGAAGATCCCGCTCGGGCTGTGGGAAGGGAGCACGGAGAACGCGACGCTGGTCTCGATGCTGCTCGCCGATCTCGTCGACCGCGGCCTCGACCCTGAGCAGGCGATCCTCTTTGTCATCGATGGTGGGAAGGCCCTGCGCCGCGGGATCAAGGACGTGTTCGGCGAGCACGCGCTCGTGCATCGGTGCCACCGTCACAAGGAGAGGAACATCACTGACCTGCTGCCCGAGCGCGACCGGCCGCAGATCCTTCACCGGGTCCGCGGCGCCTGGGCGCTGAGTGACCATCACCTCGCTCGTGAGCGGCTCGAGCTGCTCGCCTCAGAGCTCGACCGCACGTGGCCCGACGCCGCCGCGTCGCTCCGCGAGGGCCTCGAGGACACGCTGACGCTGATGCGGCTCGGGATCGACGGGCAGCTCGCCAAGACGCTCTCGTCGACGAACCCGTGTAGCCGTAATCGGCGGCGTTGGCGAGCGGGTCATCAAGCGAGGAACTGCCGGCGCGGGTGACGGTCTCGCGCGAGCGGGCGCATTCGACCGGGGTGGAATCGACAAGCAGCACGTTGTCCTCCCAGCCGGGGCTCAGGCACGCGAACGCTGCGATCAGCGCCTCGATGGTGCTGGCCAGCCGATCGCGGCGGCGGTAGAAGCCGGAGCGTTGGGTCAGGCCGGGGAACAGATGCCCCAGGCGGGTGATCGCCGTCCTGATGAACCGATGGTCGCTGGGGATCCCCATGATCGACTGTGCGACCGCGAGCGTGACGACTTCCGCGTCGGTCAGACTTCGTTTGTGGTTGACGGTCTTCGCAGGCAGGAGATCGTCAGCGATGCAGAACACGTAGATCAGCAGCAGGTCGAGGTCGGCGTCCATCGAGGCCCCCAGGGTCGGCGCTGGTTATTGAGCACCGCCGACTTCGACCTGCGCTGTTATGTCCCCTTCAAACCCACGACCGCTAGTCCGTCTGCTGGTCGTCGGGCTCGTCGAGCATCCCGAGGATGCCGAATACGACGACGGCCAGCGCAATGCACATGAAGACGCCAACCGCTCCGATCATCCAACCCTGTCCGCTGACGGCGAACGCGATGATGAAGCCGACGGTGGCGAAGATGGGGACAGCGAACCCGTACAGCAGCCGAACGTCGGCGCCGACCAGGCGCGTCACGCGCTTGTGCAGTGGGGTTGAGTGATGCGACTGAGAAGCGGTTGCCATGCCGTGCCTCCGGACCTTGTTTGGGTGTGCCGAAGGTACGTTGACGGCCCGCCAATGCCATCCGTTGCCAGTTACATATTTGTCTGCGGAAAACCCGCAGCCGTCGAGCGCGGCGCTACTTCGTGCCGGCGACGCTTGAGACGTACTTCGCGATCGCCTGCGCTTGGGTGCCGCTGTACTCCGTGGCAACCCGAGGCGGCCGGATGGCACGACGTGATGGCGACGCTCAACGAACTCGCGATGTTCGGCATCGCCGCGGCCCTGCTCGGGTGGTTGCCGGCGCGGTTCGCGGTCGATGATGCAGCGATCGCTCGCATTGCCAAATGGGTCGCGATCCCGCTGCTCGTCGTCAGCGCGCTCGCGGCGTCTCTCGGCCACGAACACTGAGCCGGGAGTGCGCGGCGGCGGCCACCGCGCCGCATCCAGCGGCTCAGTCGCCCAGCACCCTCCGCACCGACGTCGCGATCTCCAGGTCCTCCCGGGCGTGGATCACGAAGGTGCGGACCGCGGCGCCCGGCGTCGACACGTCGACGTCGGACGAACCCGACGCGCTGTCGTTCGATGTCGGATCGATCCCCACCCCGAGATACCCGAGGCCGTCGCACGCCCCCGCTCGGACGGCAGGAGCGCGTTCGCCGACGCCGCCGGTGAACACAAGTGCGTCGAGGCCTCCGAGGGCGGCGGTCATGGCCGCGATCTCCGCCCGCAGGCGGTGGAGGTAGACCTCGAGGGCCAGCCCGGCCACCGCGTCGCCGGCGCCCGCGCGCTCGATCACGACTCGCATGTCGGCGGTGCCCGCCAGTCCGAGCAGGCCGCTCGCGTGTTCGAGCGCCTCGGCGAGTGCACGTTCGCTCACGGCCTCGTGCTCGAGGAGCCACAGGAGCATGCCCGGATCGACGCTGCCTGAGCGGGTCGCCATCACGAGCCCCTCCAGCGGGGTGAAGCCCATCGTCGTGTCAACCGACGCCCCGTCACGGATCGCACACAGCGACGCGCCGGCGCCGAGATGGCAACTCACGATCCGGACGGCCAAGTGGTCAGTGAGCTCGGCGGTCCGGCGTGCGATCCATGCGTGGGAGAGGCCGTGAAACCCGTAGCGGCGGAGTCCCCAGCGTTCCCGCCACGCCGCAGGCAGCGCGTAGGTGAACGCCGCCGATGGCAGCGTCGCGTGAAACGCGGTGTCGAAGCACGCGACGGCCGGTCGGTCGGGCAGGGCGTCCGAGACGGCGGTGAGCGCGGCGAGGGACTTCGGCTGGTGCAGCGGCGCGAGGTCGGTCAGCGCGTTCAGTTCGGCGACGACGTCGTCGTCGATTCGGACGGCATCGCGGAACCGCTCGCCGCCGTGGACGATCCGGTGCCCGACCGCGTCGGCGGCCCCGAGGCCATCGTCGTCGAGCGCTTGCCGCAACGCGTCCGGGTCCACCTGAGACTGCGGCGCCGCAAGCTCGCATTCCCCGAGGAGCGTGTCGTCGTCGTCGAGCAGCCGGAGCTTGACCGTGCTCGACCCCGCGTTGACGACGAGCACTCGCACGGCCACCAGACGCTAGCGAGCAGGATCCATTACCCGGCCGGTGGCACCGGATCGGCTCGGCCCGTCGGCGCCGGCTCGGCGCCGGGCCAGGTCCAGTCGCGCACCTCCGGGAGGTCATCGCCGAACTCACGCGTGTAGGCCCGGGCGTGCAGGCGGGCGTCGACCATCTCCTGGCGGAGTGGGGCGAGCCGCTCACCGAGCCCGGGGACGCGGTCGATCACGTCGAGCACGAGGTGGTAGCGATCGAGGTCGTTGAGCATCACCATGTCGAACGGCGTCGTCGTGGTGCCCTCTTCCTTGTAGCCGCGGACGTGAATGTTGGGGTGGTTCGTCCGCCGGTAGGTGAGGCGGTGGATGAGCCACGGATAGCCGTGGTAGGCAAAGATCACCGGCTGGCCCTTGGTGAACAGCGCGTCGAACTCTCGCTCGGAGAGTCCGTGGGGATGCTCGGTCTCAGGCTGGAGGCGCATCAGATCGACGACGTTGATGACCCGCACCTTCAACTCGGGCAGCCGCCGGCGCAGGAACGCCGCGGCGGCGACGGTCTCCAGCGTCGGGATGTCCCCGGCGCAGGCGAGCACGACGTCCGGTTCCTCGTCGCCCTCGTTCGAGGCCCAGCTCCAGATGCCGATGCCGCGCGTGCAGTGGGCGATCGCCTCATCCATCGTCAAGTAGTCGAGCGCGGGCTGTTTGCCGGCGACGATCACGTTGACGTAGTCCCGGGAGCGCAGGCAGTGGTCGGCAACCGAGAGCAGGCAGTTGGCGTCCGGTGGCAGATAGACCCGCACCACCTCGGCCTTCTTGTTGGTGACGTGGTCGATGAAGCCCGGGTCCTGATGAGAGAAACCGTTGTGGTCCTGGCGCCAGACGTGCGAGGAGAGCAGGTAGTTGAACGACGCGATCGGCCGGCGCCATTCGATCCCGCGCGTGACCTTGAGCCACTTGGCGTGCTGGTTGAACATCGCGTCGACGATGTGGATGAATGCCTCGTAGCAGTTGAACAGCCCGTGGCGACCCGTGAGCAGGTAGCCCTCGAGCCAGCCCTGGCACAGGTGCTCGCTGAGCACCTCCATCACGCGGCCGTCCGGCGCCAGGTGGTCGTCGCTGGCAAGCGTCTCGGCCTCCCAGCGGCGATTTGTGACCTCGAACACGGGGGACAGCCGGTTAGAAGCGGTCTCGTCCGGTCCCATGATCCGGAAGCGGTCCTCGTTGAGGCGAACGACGTCACGCAGCCAGATGCCGAGCACCTTCGTCGCCTCGCTCGTCTTGCTCGCGGGTGACGGGACGTCGACCGCGTACTCACGGAAGTCCGGTAGTTCAAGCGCGTGCAGCAGCAGGCCACCGTTGGCGTGAGGGTTTGCGCCCATCCGTCGCTCGCCGGTCGGCGCGAGCGCGGAGAGCTCGCCGATGAGAGCCCCGTCGGCATCGAACAGCTCCTCGGGGCGGTAGGAGCGAAGCCACGTTTCGAGCTGCGCGAGATGCTCGGGATTCTGGCGGACGTTCGAGAGCGGCACCTGATGCGAGCGGAAGCTCCCCTCGGCGGGCAGGCCGTCGACCTCCTTGGGTCCGGTCCATCCCTTGGGCGTGCGCAGGACGATCATCGGCCAGCGCGGACGCTCGAACTCCGCGCCGCCGGCGGCGTTGCCGCCACCGGCATCGCCGTCGCGGAATCCCGCCTGGATCGCCGCGATCTCGTCGAGGACGTCGTCAAGCGTCGCCGCCATCTGCTCGTGCATGGTGTCCGGGTCGGACCCGGTCACGAACCGCGGCGCGTAGCCATACCCCTCGAACAACCGGCGCAGCTCGTCCTCCGGGATCCGGGCGAGGACCGTCGGGTTGGCGATCTTGTACCCGTTGAGATGGAGGATCGGCAGCACCGCACCGTCCTGGGCCGGGTTGAGGAACTTATTCGAGTGCCAGCTCGCCGCGAGCGGTCCCGTCTCGGCCTCGCCGTCGCCGACGACACAGACGGCGACCAGATCCGGGTTGTCGAACACGGCGCCGTAGGCGTGCACGAGCGAGTACCCGAGCTCTCCGCCTTCATTGATCGATCCCGGCGTCTCAGGCGCGACGTGGCTGGGGATGCCGCCGGGGAACGAGAACTGGCGGAACAGTCGCCTGAGCCCCTCCTCGTCGTGGCCGATTCGAGGGTAGACCTCGGTGTAGGTCCCCTCGAGGTAGGTATTGGCGACGAGTCCGGGGCCGCCATGGCCGGGTCCGGTGATGAAGATTGCGTCGAGATCCCTGGCGCGGATCGCCCGGTTCATGTGGACGTAGAGGAAGTTCAGCCCCGGGGTGGTGCCCCAGTGGCCGAGCAGCCGCGGCTTGATGTGCTCGGCCGAGAGCGGCTCCCGGAGCAGCGGATTGGCGAGCAGGTAGATCTGACCGACGGACAGATAGTTCGCGGCGCGCCAGTACGCGTCCATCAGGCGAACTTCGTCCGCTGCCAGTCCTGGGCGACCCATGTACCGACAGCTTAGGCCAGTGCCGCGGCCGTACTTGAGCGCATCCTGTTAACGCGGCCAGATCAGAGACACGGGCCGCCGACGCTCAGGGCGAGCATCTCGACGTGCTGCGCACCGCCAGCCGAGTGTGATCGAAATACGTGAAGTGAGAGGTGACGACAAACCGCCCGGCTCGCAGCGTCCCGCGCGGATGAGGGACGTGCACGCCGGAGCCGGTCGGTGTGACGGCAGCTTCAGCGAGACGATCACGGCGGTGACGCCAGTCGAACTTCTGGCTTCTTCATCTTGCCGCAGAAAGCGTCTTGGGACGGATCGAGCGTGAGGCTGCTGCCGGACGCATGCCCGTGAAGGATGAGGGGCTCGACGCCGGGATAGTCGAACGTGTTCAGGTACAGCACGATGATCGATGCTGCGACCGCTGTGCACGTAGACGTGGGCCTTCGCCCGGGCCGTCGCCACCATCGGCGGCTTGATCCTCGTCAGCGCGATGCCCCTCGGGTTCGTATTGATGCAGACCGGTGCCGACTCCCGACCTCGCTCGCGTCCGGGCACATCGGGCCGAACGCGTTCTGGCGATCTGCGGCGTCGCTCAGACCGCATGCCGTCGTGACGCGAGCTCCGCAGGTTGAAGTGGGTGCCGCGCCGGGAACGCCATCGCGATCTGCTTCGCCGCCTTCGGCTTGCCGCTACCGGGCACTCCGGCATCGGTCGAGACGATCCGGACACTCAGACCGACCGAGGCGCCGGCGCGGGCGGCGCCGGCGTGGTGGTCGGTGACGGCAATCGTCGCCACCTGGTTGAAGCTCGCCGTCGCCAGTCCGACGCCCGCGGGGACGAGCAGCGCGGCGACGAGAACGATCGATGCAAGCGGTGCCCTATGCATCTGAGCGCTCCTTCCTCCCGGAGGGTGTGCGTTGCCGAGGCTCGGGCAGGCGCCGCGGGGACCTCCGCGTCGGCCGCAGAGCCTCGAGTTCTTGTGTCATCCGTCCGGCGATGTGATCGGGGTCCGGGACGAGGGCCGCGTCGACCATCAGCCCGACGGTCACCTCGCCGCGATAACTGAAGATGCTGACGCTCATGCCCATGTGTCCCGAAGTTGGGGCCCAGACCAGGACGGTCCGGACCGGGGTGCCGGCGACATACACCGGTTCGGGCGGTCCCGGGACGTTCGTCATGACGGCGGTGGTCTTGGCCGTGAACATGTCGATGATTCGGCGCTCGAGCGGCTCGGGCGCGAGTCCGGTCAGGCTCAGCAGCCCGTAGGAGACGGCGCCGTCACGGCTGTCCTTGATCTCCTGCATGCGGTGCTGGACCTCGAGCAGACGCCGGTAGCTCCCGCTCGTACCGACCGGCAGTGGCAGGAACACGAGGCCGAACCGATTGCCGAGCTGGTGGGGGACCGGTTGATCGAGCGGACGCAGGTTGAACGGCACCATCGCCTGGATCTCCGCGACCGGTCCGCCGCGATCCTGAAGGTAGTGCCGCAGCGCGCCGGTCACCGTGGCGAGCAACACGTCGTTGACCGTCGCATGGTGGGAGTGGGCGATCCGCTTGACTGACGAAAGCGGGATCGGGTCGGTCCAGGCGACGGAGCGGCTGATCCCCGGGTCGCCCTTGATCGCGGTTGCCGCGTCCGACGGGGTGAGCAGCAGGCGCACCGCCGTCCCGCCGTCGCGGGCGATTGCGCCCGCCAGCCGGGCCACGTGCGACGGCGAGGTGGCGATCTGCGTCCCCTGACGGGCTGCGGAGACGCCGAACCGCGCGAGGTCACCGATCGCGTCGCGGACGGAGTCAGCGAGCGATCCGCCGCCGCTGCTACGAAGGTTGCGGACAGCGGGAGGCGCGACGTCGCCATCGGGGGCGGCATCGGTCAGCGACAGCATCACGCGCGCAAGCGCAATCCCGTCGGCGATGCAGTGATGCAACCGGCAGATGATCGCCGCGCCGTCCCCGTAACCATCGACCATGTACATGTGCCACAGCGGCCGGTTGCGGTCCAGCGGCATCGTCATCAGGTCGCCGATGAACTCCTGGAGAGCGGCGTCATCGCCGGGCGCGGGGAGCGCGACGTGGTGCACGTGATGTTCGAGGCCGAAGTCCGGGTCGTCCTCCCACGTCGGGGTCCGTAACGGGAGCCGGCTCTCGACGGCACGCTGCCGGAAGCGCGGGTAGGCGTCGACGAGCCGCCGCTGGATGATTTCGCGGACGCGACTGAGGTCGACCGGCTCGTCGAACAGCAACACCGAGT
This sequence comes from uncultured Solirubrobacterales bacterium, assembly GCA_963850335.1. GTDB lineage: Bacteria > Actinomycetota > Thermoleophilia > Solirubrobacterales > Solirubrobacteraceae > Palsa-465. The sequence goes on from CAWKKY010000020.1 coordinate 273,204, forward strand.
TGATGACCATCAGGTTGCTCGGCCGATCCATGTGCAGCCAGGCGGCGTCGGCGCTCGAGAACCTTGTGCTCACAACGTCCTCCCTTCCGCGTAGAGGCCGTCGAACACCTCGGCGTACTTCTCATACACGGTCGCGCGCTTGACCTTGAGCGTCGGGGTGAGTTCGCCACCGGCCTGGGTGAGGTCGTGATCGAGGATCGCGAATCGCTTGATCTGCTCAATCCGCGCGAGATGTGCGTTGACCGCGTCGACCTCCTGTTGGATCTCTGCCCGCACGCCCGGGTCGACGGCGATGGTCGCCGGATCGGCTGGGATTCCGAGTCGTTCGGCGAGCTTGCGGGTCTCGTCCGGGTCGAGCGTCAGCATCGCCACGAGGTACTGACGGTTATCGCCGAAGACGACGGCCTCGGTGACGTACCGGCCGTCTCGGAGCGCCGATTCGATGTTGACCGGCGTGATGTTCTTGCCGCTCGAGGTGATGATCAGATCCTTCTTGCGGCCGGTGATGGCCAGGAAGCCATCGGCGCCGACGGATCCGAGATCGCCGGAGCACAGCCACCCGTCGGGTGTGAGCGTCTGCCGGGTCGCCGCCTCGTCGCGGTAGTAGCCCTTGAACACATGCGGGCCTCGCATGAGGATCTCGCCGTCGTCGGCGATCTTGATCTCGCTGCCGGGCAGCGGGCGTCCGACCGTGCCGAACCGCGTCGCGTCGCGGGTGTTGAGGGTTGCCGCCGCGCAGCTCTCGGTCATGCCGTAGCCCTCGAGCACGCGCACCCCGCACGCCTCGAAGAACTCGAGCAGGTGCGGGGAGACGGGGGCGGCGCCGACGAGCGCGAGCTGATGCTCGGGCCCGAACGCGCGCCGGATCTTCGACAGCACGATCCGGTCGGCGACGGCATGCTGCGCCCGCGTCAGCGGCGACAGCCGCCGGCCCTCCCGTGACGCGGCGCTGACCTTGGCGCCACAGGCGAGCGCCCAGCGGAACAGCGCGCGCTCGGGCGCCGACCCATCCGCGGCGCGGCCCACTGCGGTGGCGTGGATCTTCTCGTAGATCCGCGGCACGGCCGGGAAGTGGGTCGGGGAGAACGCGCCGAGCTCGTCGATGATCTTCTTCGCGTCGCCGCTCCAGTAGCACGACCGGGCGCCGGCCCGGATGACCACCCCCTGGGCGACCCGCGCGAGCACATGCGCAAGCGGCAGGAACTGGTACATCGTGTGCGTCTCGTTGATCCGGAGCTGGTCGACGTACATCCGCGTCGCGGCGAGCAAGTTCGCATGGGTGAGCATGCACCCTTTCGGTGGTCCGGTCGTGCCCGACGTGTACACGAGCGTCGCGACGTCGTCCGGGTCGGTCGCCTGGATCCGGAAGTGAACCGATTTCACGGTGGCATCGCGGGCATGCCTGCGCAACCGTCGCAACGACAGTGCGCCGTCGGCGGCGCCGTCGAACAGCACGATCTGTTTGAGCGCCGGACACCGATCGCGGATCGCCGCGATCTTGGCGGCCTGGGCGGCGTCCTCGCAGAACACGAGCCGAGCGCCGGAGTGCGCAAGCACGTAGGCACACTCTTCGGCCGAGTTGGTGTGGTAGATCGGCGTGACGATCGCGCCGGCACACAGGGCGCCGTAGTCGGCCATCGTCCACTCGGCGGACGTCGCACCCAGGATCGCGACTCGGTCACCCTGCTGGATGCCGAGCGCGATCAGCCCGCGGGCGATCTCGGTGACGATCGTCCCGAGGTCGGGATAGGCAATCCTGACCCGGTGTCCGTTCCGTTCGTACTCGAGCGCGATGCCGGTGTGGTGCTCGGCGGCATTGAGGACCATGTCCCCCAGCGTCCGGGGACCGGAGGGGGGCATCGCCTCCGCCGGCGCCGTCGTGCGGGGGACGGTGGCTGTTGCTGTGGCTGGGGGGGTCATCGGGCACAACTCCTAGTGATGTGCGATACGGGGGCGACGCGGACGCGGCGGCAGTTGCGGCCGCCGGAGACGAGGCGCCCTGTGGGGGCGAGTCGGTGGTTCGGACGGTGTGCCGCCACGCGTCGGCCACCACCCGACCCGACCCAGTGCCGTTTCGGCAGCCGGCAGCAGCATCGGTCGAACGATCAGCGCGTGAAGCAACATCACGACGCCGACAGCGACGCCGAGTTCACGGACGTTGATGAGTTCGCTCGTCGCAAAGGGGGCGACCGCGCCGACCATCACGAGCGCCGATCCGGTCGCCGCCGCCGCCGTTCGCTGGAGTCCGAAGGCGACGATCTGACGCGGGTTCCCGCCCGCGACGTATGCCTCCCGGGTGCGCATGAGCAACACGATCGAGTACGTGACGCTGATGCCGAAGGCGACGGTGAAGATGCTGATGACCGACACCGGATCGATGAACCCGGGGCCGCCGAGGGGCGGACTCGATCCGCCGAACAGCAGCTGGATCACGCCGAAGGCGGCGGCGACCGTCAGCAGGTTGAGCGCGACCGCGACGATCGGCAGCACGAGCGACCGCAGCGCCAGCATGAGCACCAGCGTCATCGCGACGGTCAGGACGACGATGTCGATCCAGATCTTCGACGTGGTCGCGCTCGTGAGGTCGGTCAGGGCGCCGCCCGGACCACCGACCGCCACCGTGGCGTCGTGGCGCCGGGCGAAGGTCTGGCTCATCGCGACGAGATGCCGCAGGAGCGCCTCGCTGCGCAGATCCCCGGATCCGTACCTCGAGGTCACGACGATCTGACCGGCGGTTCCGCCGTGGGTCAGGTTGACCGTGAACGTCGCGGCATTGCGGTCCGAGCCGCGGGCGCCATCGACTGCCGCGAGGATGAAGTAGCCCGAGCGGAACATCCCTGGCGACTGCTTCATCAGGGTTTCGAGATCCTTGGTCGACGGGACCCCGGCGCGAGCCTTCGTCACCGCCGCCTGCATGATCCCGAGACCGCTCGCGATCGCGCCGGCGCCGGCCGGTGCCGGCTGGAGGCCGGTGGCGAGCTGCCCGGTTCCACTCGAGAGCAGGGCGAGCCCCGCCTCGAGCTGGCCCGCGCCGCTCGTCAGCTGACCGAGGCCGCCGCGGAGCTGTCCGCCGCCGCCCGCGAGCTTGTCGATCCCGGCCGCGAGCTGCGCGTTGCCATCACGCAGCTGCGAGATGCCGGACTCGAGCGTGCCCGCGCCGTCATGGAGCATGTTGATGGCCGCCAGCAATCCAGGCGCCTGGTAATTGATCGCGCCGGCGAGGTACTTGGCGATCCCGGCCTGACCGGCGGCGTTGTGGGTGGCCGTCTTCGTCTGCGCCGCGGCGCCCTGGGCGTTGCCGAGCCGAGCCAGTGCGGTCGCCACGGCGGACCTCACGGTCGGGTCGGTGCTCTGAATCGATGACAGGGCACTCGACACCTGGGCGAGCTCGCTGTCAGTCGTCTGCGCGCTGCTCTCGGCGAGCGCCGCTGCGCCACTGGTGCTCGTCGCGGCGTGGGAGAGCGTGCTGATCGCGGGGAGGCTCTGGGACGCCGGGCCCTGGGCCATCGTGACGCCGCGCAGCAGCTGGCTCGAGCCGATCAGCGCCTGCGCGGAGCCGGTCTTCAGCTGCTCGGCGCCGCTCAGCGCGGTGTCCAGCCCATTGGCGATCTGTGTCGAGCCGGAACTTGCGGTGATCAGCCCGTTGTGCAGGGCCACCGATCCGGCGTGCGCTGCGCCGGCTCCCGTGTTCAGCTTGCCCGCGCCGGTGACCGCCGACTCAAGGCCGGCCTTCAGTTGCTCCGAGCCCGCGCCCGCCTGACCGAGCCCGTTGATCAGCTTGAGCAGATCCTTCTTGCTCTGCTTGGACACCGCGGCGGAATGGACGAGCGAGGGCCCGAACTTCGCGAGCTGGAGCGAGGTTGCATTGATCAACCCCGGCCCGCTGACCGGAAGCTGGACCCGGGGATCGCGCGCGATCTGCGACTGGAGGCGGTCGAGGCTGGCCAGCATCGCGGGGGCCGTGATCGCTCCCTTGTTGGCGACGACGACGATGTTGTACGGCGTCGGCCACCCGGGTCCCATGACCCGCGAGACCTCTTCGAACGCGATCCGCGCCGACGATGTCTTCGGCAGCTGCTTGACACTCGGCGGTCCGGTCGTGATCGCGAGCGCCGGGACGGCGATCGCGGCCAACACGACGGTCGCGGCGAAGCCGGCGTAGACGGCATGCCGGGTCACCCAGTTACCACCGCCCACGAGCGACGACCAGGCCCGCTGCAGGAAGCGCGGGGCTCCGAACTTCAGCGCGTCGATATGGCGGCCGAACAGCACGAGCGCGGCTGGCATCACGACGACCGCGGCGCCGGTGGCGAACGCGGCCGAGGTGAGGGCGGCGGCGCCGACCGACACCATCAGGTCGGTCGGTCCGACGATGGCCACGAGGGCGAGCGCGAGGACAAGGCCACTGCCGCCGATGAGGACCGCCCGGCCGGTCGTCTGGAGCTGGAAGGCAGCGGCGTCGGCGTAGGCCTTCGGGCTTCGGCCGTCGGCCAACTGCTCCCGGTGGAAGCGGTCGAGGATGAGCAGGCCAAATCCGACGCCGATCGCCAGGCCGGTCATCGAACCGGCGGCGACACCAATCACATCAAGCCTCATGAAGTGTCCGAGCAGCGCGATCTCGCCGAAGGCAGCGAGCATCGACGCGGTGGCCTTAACCGTGACGAGGAGCGCCGCCAGCGGCGCGCGCAGCCCGATCAACAGCAGCAGAAAGACGATGGCGGCGGCGATCAGCTCGTGACGGCGCAGGTTGTTGATTGACGCGTCCTTGAGCGCGCGATCGATCGACGGCTGGCCGGTGATGTACGGCCTCACCGCGGCGATGCCGATCTGACGCTTGACCAGCTGCTCAATTGCCGGCTGGTCGTACTTCACAACGTCCTTCTCCGGTCGGTCGACCGAGACGACGATCATCGCGGCGGTCGGCTTCGGGCGCAGACCGGTGCTGGCGGCGCCCGCATCCCAGGCGGACAGCACGCGCGTGTGCGGCCGCTTCATCAGCGCGACGACGATGCGTGGCCCGACGCGGTTGAGCGTCTGCTTGCGGCCCTCGAGCAGGATCGGAACGAGCTGGCTGGGGCCGAATTGCGCGTTCGCGAGTTGCTGCGCGCGTCCCGATTCGGTCTTGGAGATGACCGTGATCGACGGCGACATCGAGTTCGCCACTCCGAAGCCAATGACGATCAGCACACCGGCAGCAACCAACCAACCGGCAAGCGCAAGTTTCGGCCGGCGGATAGAGAACTTCGCGAGGGAGATCATCCTCCACCTCCTTCAACCGGCTGGCGAGGAGAGCAGCAGCCGGGCGAGCGGCATATGTACGTGGGTCTTACGGCAGGACGCTATGCCTCTCCGCCGCAGCTTTCATCCGGACCGCAGAGCAGTGTTGGTCCGTAATAACGACGTATTAACAATTCCGATGAGGCGGGTCCGATCAGGCCTCGCCCCAAGCGATGATCCCGGCGATGTCGAGCGTCGAGAGCATCCCGAGCGGGCGCTGCTTCGCCGTGTCAATCACGAGCGCGTGCGTACTGGCGTGCGTCACCATGAGCTCGGCGGCCTCGCGCAGTGGTGTGCTCGGCTCAACGGTGAAGATCGGCTCGAGCGCCATTTCCGCGGCGGTCAGCTCGGCGCCCTTGGCCGTGCCGGCCCGGAGGAGATCAAGGTCAGAAATGATGCCCCAGGCGAGCTTCTCGCCGTGGCCGCGCTCGATCCCCATCACCGCCATGCAGTGGATGTGGTGACCGGCCATCATCCGCGCCACTTCGGTGGCGGATGCGTCGGGCTCGCAGGTCATGATTCCGGGGTGCATCGCATCGGCGACGGTTGCGTGCTCGAGCGATGGCATCAGATAGCTGCCGTGGGGGTTCTGCGGGGTGGTGGCGGACATCTCTGCCTCCTTTTGTCGTTGCCACCGCAGACGCTAATCCGGGCTGCTCCGTGTTTTATCCGGGGGCGCTGCCCCGGTTCGTCCGGGTTAACCCGTAATCGGCTCGTAGCCAGCCGCGCGCGGCAGGACGAGCAGCGGTGAGCGGGAGCTCCGGGCCAGCCGGAGCGACACGCTGCCGTGGACGATGCGTCCGATCGGCCCGTACCCGCGCGAGCCGATCACCAGGAGATCGACGGAGGCGCTGAACAGGGTGAGTTCCTCTGCCGGCGACCCGTAGGCCGCATGGGGCTCGACCCCGGCGAGGCCGGAGATCCGCTCGCGGGTCTCGGCGACGACATCGTCGATCGAGGCATCGATCGGGGCCGTCCCGCCGCCGAGCACGTACGCGGGCACGGACACGGCCTGAAACGCCGACAGCCGCGCGCCGAGGTCGCTCGCGAGCTGACGGGCGAGCTCGAGCGCTCGCTGGCTCTCCGGCGAGGCGTCGTACCCGACCCCGATTTCGCGGATGACGCCGTCCGTGCTCCCGTATCCCGTCGGGGCGATCGCCACCGCGCACGACGCCCCGTTCAGCGCCGCATGCGTGTCGTCACCGAGCAGAGCCCGTCCGGCGAGGCCACGGCGCGAGGAGCCGACGACAAGCAGGTCGGCGCCGGACTGCTCGGCCAGTTCGTGCAGCCCGCGCCCGACCGACGTCGAACTGATCGCCCGCAGCGACGGTTCGGTGCGCATGCCGGTGGCGGCCGCCTTCAGCCGCGCGAGCGCCTGCTCGCGTTCCCGGGGTTCGTACAGGGCGCTGACACCGCGGTGCACGTACGGGTCGCTCGTGTCGACGTGGACGAAGGTCAGCTCTCCGCCGCTCGCCAGCAGCGCCGAGGCCAGGGCAATCGCGTCTCGTCCGCCGGAATGCTCATCGACGCCGATCATGATCCGCGAGAACATCATCCGATCCTCCTGGCGCCGCCCGCGATCGGCATCCGGGCAGCGCGCCGCGAGGCTGCGGGGGAGTACGGATTTTGCGGCCGGAAATGGCAATCCGGGATTTCCCCGCATCGTGCCCGCAGGGGCGCTGCGGATGTTCTGCGGTCCGGGCGGTGATGCAGTTGTGTTGCCCAATCCCGTGCTGATCGAAGGAGCACACCATGCCCATCGTCGAATCCAGCGTGTATGAAGCGCCGGGGCACAGCGGCAGCCCCGTGGAGCTCGAGGACCGCTACGAGAACTTCATCGGCGGCGAGTGGGTACCGCCGACCACTCGCGAGTACCGCGAGAACGTCACGCCGTCCACCGGCGAGCCGTTCTGCGAGGTCGCCCACTCGAGCCCGGACGACATCGAGCTCGCGCTCGACGCGGCTCATGCGGCCAAGGACGGTTGGGGCAGGCGCTCGCCCGCCGACCGAGCCGCCGTCCTCGACGCCGTCGCCGATGCGATGGAGGCGAATCTCGAGATGCTGGCGGTCGCCGAGAGTTATGAGAACGGCAAGCCGGTGCGCGAGACACTCGCCGCCGACATCCCGTTGGCGATCGATCATTTCCGCTACTTCGCCGGCGCCGTGCGGGCCGAGGAGGGCCGGATCTCGGAGATCGACGAGCACACCTACGCGTATCACTTCCACGAGCCGCTGGGCGTCGTCGGCCAGATCATCCCGTTCAACTTCCCGCTCCTGATGGCGGCCTGGAAGATCGCGCCGGCGCTCGCGGCCGGCAACTGCACGGTCCTCAAGCCGGCGAGCCCGACCCCCTGGTCAATCCTGAAGTTCGCCGAGGTGGTCGGGGACCTGATCCCGGCGGGAGTGCTGAATATCGTCAACGGTCCCGGTGCCGAGATCGGCAGGGCACTCGCGTCGAACAAGCGCATCGCCAAGATCGCGTTCACCGGTGAGACGGTCACCGGCCGGCTGATCATGTCCTATGCGGCCGAGAACCTGATCCCGTCGACCACCGAGCTCGGCGGCAAGTCGCCGAACATCTTCTTCGACGACGTCATGGCGAGCGACGACGCGTTCCTTGACAAGGCGATCGAGGGGCTCGTGCTCTATGCGTTCAACAAGGGCGAGGTATGCACGTGTCCCTCCCGGGCGCTCATCCAGGAGTCGATCTACGGAGAGTTCCTGGAGCGGTGCCTGGCGCGGATCGGGGCGATCAAGCAGGGCGACCCGCTCGATCGCGAGACGATGATCGGTCCGCAGGTCTCCACCGCGCAACTCGAGAAGATCGAGAGCTACGTGAAGATCGGGCTGGGGGAGGGTGCCAAGGTGCTGATTGGCGGCAAGCGTCCTGAGCTGCCGGACCACCTCGCCGGCGGCTATTACTTCGAGCCAACCGTCCTCCAGGGGCACAACGGGATGCGCGTCTTCCAAGAGGAGATCTTCGGTCCGGTGCTCGCGGTGACGACGTTTGCGGACGAGGCCGAGGCGCTTGAGATCGCCAACGACACGATGTACGGCCTCGGTGCGGGCGTGTGGACGCGTGACGGCAGCCGGGCATTCCGCCTGGGCCGGGCGATCAAGGCCGGCCGCGTGTGGACCAACTGTTACCACCAGTACCCGGCGCACGCGGCGTTCGGTGGCTACAAGACCTCCGGCGTCGGTCGTGAGAACCACCGCATGATGCTCGACCACTACTCGCAGACGAAGTGCCTGCTCGTGTCGTATGACCCCAACCCGCTCGGGTTCTTCTAAACCCCCGACGGGCCGCGCCGACCGGTGACGGCCACCCCGGCGGCCCGTGAGGCGCGGCGGCGCCTCAGGGCCGCCCACGGGGCCGCTCGTGTACCTGCTGATCGGCTTCGAGCTCGTCTCCTCGATGGGTGACGAGATCAAGGAGCCGGAGAAGCAGATCCCCCGGGCGTTTTTCACCTCGGGCGCGCTCACCGCGTTCCTGTACGTGTTCGCGACGGTCGGCATCCGGCTTTCGCTCTCGCTGCATAAGCTGACGCTCGTGCAGGGGCTCATCGACACGTTCAAAGCGATCTTCGGGAGCCACGGAGCCGGCGAGGTCGCGGTCTACGTGCTCGGCATCGGCGCCCTCTACACATACTTCACGAATATGACGACGTGGAGCATGGGTGCCAACCGGGCGGTGGCCGAGGCGGCCAGCGACGGCGAGCTGCCGTCATTCCTCGGTCGTGAGGACCAGATCGTCGGTGCGCTCGCCGCGGTCGCCACGTTCGTGATCGCCGCGACGGCGCTCTTCTTCATGTGGCCGGAGATCCCGCATCGGCCGGCCCAGCCCCCGAAGGCCCCGGCGCCGCCCGCATCGGCACTGCCGAGCGCCCCATGAGTGCGACACACGAGACCACCCCCTCCGCGGACGGCTTCCGCATGCCGGCGGAGTGGGAGCCGCACGACGGCTGCTGGATGGTGTGGCCGGAGCGCACCGACAACTGGCGCCTCGGCGCCAAGCCGGCCCAAGCCGCGTACGCCGCGGTCGCGAACGCGATCGCGGCGAGCGAACCGGTGACGATGGCGGTCTCGGCCGCGCAGTTCGAGCATGCTCGCACGCTGCTTGACCTCGGCGTGCGTCTGGTCGAGATGACGACCGACGACTCGTGGATGCGCGACTCTGGTCCGACGTTCGTGATCGACGACGCTGGTCGCCGCCGCGGCGTCGATTGGCGCTTCAACGCCTGGGGCGGGCTCGACGGCGGTCTGTACTTCCCGTGGGACCGCGACGATCAGGTGGCCCGCAAGGTGCTCGAGATCGAGCGAGCCGACCGCTACCGCGCCCCGATCGTGCTGGAGGGCGGGTCGATCCACGTCGACGGCGAGGGGACGGTGCTCACCACCGAGCAGTGTCTGCTCAACCCGAATCGCAACCCGGGCCTCAGCCGGGAGGAGATCGAGCGCGCGCTGTTCGCCTACCTGGGGGCCGAGAAGGTCGTGTGGCTCGGCGAAGGTGTCTACAACGACGAGACCGACGGGCACATCGACAACATCGCGTGTTTCGTGGCGCCCGGGGTCATCGCCCTCACCGTCAGCGATGACCCGGACGATCCGCAGTACGCGATCTCGCAGGACGCGATCGCCCGCCTGAAGATCGCCACGGACGCCCGGGGCCGCAGCTTCGAGGTGGTGGCGCTGCCGTCGCCGGGTCCCATCCTCATCGGCGAGGATGAGGCTGGCGGCGTCGACTCCGTCGAAGGCACGTTGCCGCGTCGTCCGGGCGACCGGCTGGCGGCGTCGTACGTCAACTTCTACCTCGGGAACCGCCGCGTGGTGTACCCGCTGCTCGACGAGCGCCACGACCCGCGGGCGGCGGAGATCCTCCGGGAGTGCTTCCCCGGACGCGAGCTCGTCGGCGTGCCCGCTCGGGAGATCCTCCTCGGCGGCGGCAACATCCACTGCATCACCCAGCAGGTTCCCACGGCCTAGAGCACCGTTCGGAACGCCGCATCAGCCACCCTCGGGTCTCGGTGCGGGTTTCCCGCAGGCGATCCCGTACTCGCACCCGATGGTCCGCCACTGGGCTACTGATTGATTGTGGGTGAGCTTCGGTGCGGATCGTCCTCGCCGAACATCTGAGTAGATATGCCCGCCACGACACCTCTGTTTCACACCGCCACGTTCAACCATCGGGTTCCCGGCGAGCCGCTCGATCTGGCCGCGGTGTCCTACAACCTCCAGTACACCAAGGACCTCGTCGGCGCCTTCGCCGAGCGCAACCCACCGAGCGAGACCGACATCGAGGTCGTACGCCTCGGTGATCGGGAGCTGACGCGGGCGACGCTCTTCGGCCTGCACCCATACGACGAGTCGCGTCGGATCTGCACGATCGGGGTCGGAGACGGGGAGGACGGGGCCGTGCGGAGCGCCGGCAACGCGTGGTTCGACTATCACGCCTCGAAGCTGTTCGCGGACAAGGTTGGTCTCGAGCGCACGTTCACCGTGTCGATCCAGCGACCCGTGCCCGGGGCCCCGGCACGGCGGGCGCGGACGGTCGGCGTCTACTACGAGCTGAGCTTCATGGACTCCGTCGTCGAGGCCGCGGTCGCACGCAACCGGCCGAAGAAGGACGACCTGCAGGTCGTCGAGGCGTCGGAGCTGACGCTCATGCGGGTCAACCTATTCGGCTCCCATCCGCTCGAGACGAGCCGGCGGATCTGCGTCGGCGGGATCGCCGATCGCCACTACCGAGCGGTCGCCGCGGCTGAGGCGGCGTGGACGAAGTACCACTTGACGCTCCTGTTCGGGGCTGAGGCGCTTGTCTCGGTCTGAGTGCAGGCACATCGGTTCCCCGGTTCAACCCGCAGCGCGTAGAGTGAGTACCAGATGACCGCGTCGTTCGTCATCGAGCGAGGCGACTTCGGGGCGTTGTTGACCGCGCTGACCGAGCGCGGATACACGATCGTCGGTCCGACGATCCAGGACCAGGTCATCGTCCTCGACGAGGTCACCAGGGTCGAGGACCTTCCTGTGGGCTGGACCGACGAGCAGGACGGAGGCCGCTACCGGTTGACCCGCCGCGACGACGAGGCGCTCTTCGGCTACGCGGTGGGGCCGCAGTCCTACAAGAAGTTCCAGCTGCCCTCGACCCTCACCCTGTGGCGGGCGCGTGTGGAGGAGAACGGTGCGTTGACGGAGGTCGACGAGCCATCCGAGGAGCCCCCCCGGCTCGCGTTCCTCGGTGCCCGCTCGTGTGAGCTGCACGCGATGGGCATCCTCGGGCACGTGCTCACCGGCGGTCGCCACCCTGACCCCGGCGATGAGGCACGCGTCCGCGACGTGTTCATTATCGCCGTGCAGTGCGGGCAGGCCGGCGGCACCTGTTTTTGCGTCTCGATGAACACCGGACCGGTCGCCGAGGACGGATTCGATCTCGCGATCACCGAGATCGTCGATGGGGCGGATCACCACTTCGTCGTCCAGGTCGGCTCACCCCGCGGCAAGGACGTCCTCGATGATGTGCCCCACCGCGTCGCGCTGGATCACGACGTGGACGGCGCGACCGAGGTCCACGAGCGCACCGCGTCTCAGATGGGGCGCGAGCTTGATACCGACGGGATCAAGGAGCTGCTGTACCGCAACTTCGAGCACCCGCGCTGGGACGAGGTCGCCGATCGGTGCCTCACCTGCGGCAACTGCACGATGGTGTGCCCGACGTGCTTCTGCACCACCGTCGAGGACATCACCGACCTCGACGGATCCCACGTCGAGCGCCAGCAGTCATGGGACTCCTGCTTCACGGTCGACTACAGCCACATCCACGGGGGCGCGGTCCGCACGTCCTCGCGATCGCGGTATCGGCAGTGGATGACGCACAAGTTGGCGACCTGGTGGGACCAGTTCGACAGCTCGGGGTGCGTCGGTTGCGGCCGCTGCATCACCTGGTGTCCGGTCGGGATCGACATCACCGAGGAGGCGGAGGAAATACGACAGACCGACAGAGGTACGAACGATGCGCACGATTGACCAGCTGATCGCCGAGACAACGACGTTTGCGGGCTTGGCGCCAGAGCACCTCGAGTTCATCGCCGGCTGCGCCTGGAACGAACGTATCCCGGCGGGAACGCGCCTGTTGCGTGAGGGGGAGCCAGCCGATCGCTTCTACATCATCCGCCACGGCACGGTCGCTCTGGAGTTCGAAGGTCCGGGCCCCGGCGGACTCGTGATCGAGACCCTCCATGACGGCGACGTCGTCGGCTGGTCGTGGCTGTTTGCCCCGTACCTATGGGCGATGGACGGCCGGGCGGTCGAGGCGTGCAGCGTCACGACCTTCGACGGCGCCTGCCTGCGGGGGAAGTGCGAGGCCGACCACGAGCTCGGCTATCAGCTGATGAGCCGTTTCGCCCAGAACGTGATCGAGCGCCTCCAGAGCACCAGGATGCAGCTGGTCGATGTCTATGGCCGCGCTCCAGCCTCGGCTTGACACCGTGCCCGGGCCGATGGTGCCCGCGGCGTTTGAGGTGACCGCCAAACGGCAGGACACCGAGGACGTGTGGACGCTCGAGCTCGCCGCAAGCTCCGGCGAGCCGTTCCCGTTCGAACCCGGGCAGTTCACGATGCTTGCGGCGCGAGGAGCCGGCGAGGTCCCGATCTCCATCTGCGGCGACCCGGACGAACCCGAGCGGCTCGTCCACACGATCCGCGCGGTCGGGATGGCGACCCAGGCGATCTGCGATGCGGAGGTCGGCGAGGTTCTGAGCGTGCGCGGACCGTTCGGCAAGCCGTGGCCACTTGAGGCCGCGGAAGGGTCGGACGTGCTCATCGCCGCCGGCGGCATCGGGCTTCCGCCGTTGCGGGGCGCGATTCTGCGGATGCTGGCGCGCCGCGAGCGCTACGGCCGGCTGACGCTCCTCTACGGTGGCCGGACGCCCGACGAGCTTCTGTTCACCGACGAGCTCGCCGGCTGGTCCGAACGCGGCTTTGAGACGTGGATCACCGTGGACAGCGCGACCCCGAAGTGGATCGGGCACGTCGGGGTCATCACCCGCCTGATCCGCCCCTCCCGCGTCGATGCCGGGGCGCTCGTGGCGATGTCGTGCGGTCCCGAGGTGATGATGAGGTTCCTCGTCGCCGGGCTGATGACTCACGGCGTGCGGCCCGACCATCTCTACGTGTCGATGGAGCGCAACATGCAGTGCGGCATCGGGCACTGCGGCCATTGCCAGCTCGGGCCGTCGCTCGTCTGCCGCGACGGCCCCGTGTACCGGTGGTCGGAGGTGGAACCATGGTTGACGATTCGGGAGCTGTGACGATGGAGAGCCGGGCCGCGAAGCAGACCCTTGCCGTATGGAAGTTCTCCTCCTGCGACGGATGCCAGCTGAGCCTGCTCGATTGTGAGGACGAGCTGCTGACGGTCGCCGGCCAGCTCGACATCGCCTATTTCCTGGAGGCGACGAGTGCCTCGGTCGACGGTCCGTATGACGTGTCGCTGGTCGAGGGCTCGATCACGACCCAGCACGAGGTGGAGACGATCAAGGAGATCCGAGAGAACTCGCGCACGCTGATCACGATCGGCGCGTGCGCGACGAGCGGCGGGATCCAGGCACTGCGCAACTTCGCCGACGTGGACGAGTTCACCCAGCACGTCTACGCCACGCCGGACTACATCACCACGCTTCAGAACTCGATGCCGATCAGCGGCGTCGTGCCGGTCGACTACGAGCTCCAGGGCTGCCCGATCTCCAAGCATCAGCTGCTCGAGGTGATCAGCGCCTATCTCGCCCGTCGCCGTCCGCGGATCCGGGCCCACAGCGTCTGTGTCGAGTGCAAGCGTCGCGGCACCGTGTGCGTCATGGTCGCCCACGGCACTGCGTGCCTCGGTCCGGTCACGCACGCCGGCTGCGGCGCGATCTGCCCGAGCTACAACCGTGGCTGCTACGGCTGCTTTGGGCCGATGGAGACGCCGAACACGCTGTCTCTCGACGCCTGGAGCGGGCTCGAGGACCGCGATCTCGTACGCGTCTATCGCACCTATAACGCGATGCGCGAACCATTCCGGGAGACGAGCCAGCGCCATGAGCACGACTGACAACCGCCGCACGATTCGCACCGATTACCTGGCTCGGGTTGAGGGCGAGGGCGCGATGTACGTGCTGCTCGACGGCGACGAGGTCGTCGACTGCAAGTTGCGGATCTACGAGCCACCCCGGTTCTTTGAGGCGTTCCTGCGCGGCCGCGCGTTCACCGAGGCTCCCGACATCACCTCGCGGATCTGCGGCATCTGCCCGATCGCGTACCAGATGAGCGCGGTCCGAGCGATGGAGGACGCCTGCGGAGTGGCGATCGACGAGGGCCCGATCCGTGACCTGCGTCGGCTCATCTACTGTGGCGAGTGGATCGAAAGTCTCGGGCTCCACGTCTACCTCCTGCACGCACCGGACTTCCTCGGCTATCCCGGGTTCCTGGAGATGGCGAAGGATCATCCCGCGGTCGCCGAGCAGGGGCTCGCGCTGAAGAAAGCCGGGAACACGATCGTCACGGTCGTCGGCGGTCGTGAGATCCACCCGGTCAACCTGCGCGTGGGCGGCTTTTACCGCACGCCCCCGAAGGCCGCGCTGCGCCGCGCGCTCGTCGACGCGCTCGAGCGCGGGCGGGAGATCGCGCTGGAGACGGTCCGCTGGACGGGTAACTTCACGTTCCCTGAGGTTGACTGGGATCCGGAGCTCGTCGCGCTGCGCGAGCCCGGGCGGTATCCGATCGACCTCGGCCGGATCGTGTCCAACCGTGGGCTCGACATCGCGCCGGCGCAGTTTGGGGCCAACATCGTCGAGGAGCACGTCGAGCACTCCAACGCGCTGCACGCCAAGATGCGCGACCGCGGCAACTATCTGTGCGGGCCGGTATCCCGGTACAACCTTGCCTCCGGCGAACTATGGCCGCTGGCCCGGGACGCGGCTCGGGATGCGGGGCTCGGCGAGCGGTGCACGAACCCGTTCCGGAGCATCGTCGTCCGTTCGGTCGAGCTCGTGCAGGCGTTCGACGAGGCGCTCGCGATTCTCGACTCCTACGAGCCGCCCGACGCGCCCGCGGTCGAGGTCACGCCTCGCAACGCCGTCGGCCACGGCGCCACCGAGGCTCCCCGCGGGATGCTCTACCACCGCTACGAGATCGACGAGGCCGGAACGATTCTCGACGCCCGGATCATTCCTCCGACATCCCAGAACCAGTCGGCGATCGAGGAGGACCTCCGCGCGGTCGTGCAGCGCCACACGAGCCTGGACGACGACGCGCTGCGCCACGTGTGCGAGCAGGCGATCCGAAACCACGATCCCTGCATCTCGTGCGCGACTCACTTCCTCGACCTCACCGTTGAGCGCCGCTGAGCGACGTCCTCGTCATCGGCGTTGGCAACGAGTTCCGCGGCGACGACGCCGCCGGGCTGGCGATCGCGCGGGCCGTTGATCCCGGCCCCGGCGTGGCCGTCCGGGAGTTCGACGGGGAGGCGATCGGCCTGCTCGAGCTATGGGGCGACGCCGATAACGTCGTGATCGTCGATGCGGTCCGCTCGGGCGCGGCCGCCGGGACCGTCCATCGCTTCGACGCGAGCGCGGACCCGGTTCCCGCCGCCTTTTCTCACAGCTCGAGCCACACGATCGGCGTCGGCGACGCGATCGAGCTCGCCCGTGGTCTCGGCCGGCTGCCCCATCGCGTCCTGATCTTCGGCGTCGAGGGGGTCCGCTTCGACGCCGGCGCCCCGCTCAGTCCCGAGGTGGCGGGGGTGCTTGACCAGCTGCGCGGCGAGGTGGCTAGCGCCGCGGCGACTCTGGCGGCCGCGCCGCCGCCGCCCGGATCGCCTTGACGAGTTCGGTCGCTGCCGAGTCCTTGAGCACGTAGCCACTCGCGCCGGCCGCATACGCCTCGCGCATGAACACCGGCTCGTCGACCATCGTGAGGACGACGATCGCTGTGCCCGGCGACATCCGGCGCAGGCGGGTGATCGCCTCGACGCTCGAGCCACCCGGCATGTTGAGGTCGAGCAGCAGCACCGTCGGCCGGTGCGATCGCACGACACTGAAGACGGCCTGGATGTTGCCTGCCTCGGACACGACATGGAGGTCTGGCTCGGCCTCGAGCAGCAGGCGCAGCCCGTTGCGCATGACGGTGTGGTCGTCGGCGATCACGATCGTCACCAGCGTCGCTGTCTGCGGATCCGTACCGATATTGCGACCCTACTACGACGGCGGAGTCCCGTCCGTAGTCTGCGGCACGCGACCCACGCGGATAGCGCGGATGTGACGCTCCCGGCCGGGGTCTAGGTTGACAGCATGGTCCGGCGAGTCACCCGACTGGTGGGGCTTGTCCTGAGCGTCGCGGTCGCGGGGTGCGGTGGTGGGGGGCGCGCCTCGAGCACCCCAGGAACGACCTCGACGTCGACAATGACGGCGGCGCGCGGTGGCAGCTCCTCGGTGAGTACAGGCCCGGTGCACGCGAACCTTGCGGCGGCGGACCATGCTCCGCGCCAGGGCAAGGAGTGGGCCTACCGGGTCCGCGTCACCGACGCCAGCGGCCGGCCGATGTCCGGCACGGTCGAGATCCAATTCGTGTTCGGTGATCAGGTCGTCGGACGCGACACTCCTCGCATCCATCCGGTGACCCACGGAACGTGGCATGACCGGATCGTGTATCCGCCCGCTTCGGTGGGGCAGCCCCTCAGGTTCCGGGCGGTCGTCCACACGTCGCGGGGGAGCGTCACCCTCGATTGGCCGATCAGAGTCACCGCGTGAGCGCCACCGCCGGGGGCGCCTCGACTGCACGCGAACCTCCCAATCGGGACACTAAGCGGCGTGAGCCATCCTCAGCCACCCGCCGATGCCGAGGCGATCCTGCGCGCCGCCCGGCGACCGCTCGTCATCGGGATCGGTGGCGGCGGCGACGTTGTGGGCGCGCTTGCGAGCGCCGAGTTGATGCGCGTGTACGACGGCGCCGATCCGGTCCTCGGCGGCGTGACCTGGGAGCGCGGCCCGATCGATCCCGAACCCGGGCCACGGCGCGCCGAGGAGATCGCGGACGCGCAGGTGCTCGCCCCGGGGATCCTGCTCGCGGGTCCGCGCACCCGCGTACGCGACCGCGACGTGCTGTTTGCCGAATCGCGGATGGCCGAGTTTCTCGGGCATCCGACGGTGCTCGTCGACATTACGGCTGGGCCCGCCGCGATCGCCTCCGGGCTCGCCGGGGCGGCGGACGCGCTCGGCTGCGATCAGCTCGTGTTCGTCGACGTCGGTGGTGATGTCCTCGCGGCCGGCGACGAACCTGGCCTGCGCAGCCCGCTGTGCGATGCGGTGATGCTCGCGGCGGGCGTGCATCTCGTCCGCGCCCGGCGGCCGGTGTTGCTCGGGATCTTCGGGATCGGCTGCGACGCCGAGTTGACGAGCGCCGAGGTGCTCGACCGGATCGCGCTCGTTGCCGGGGCCGGAGGGCTGTGCGGCGCGCGCGGCCTGACGCCGCGGGTTGCCGAGACGCTCGAGGGTGCCATCCGACTCGTCCCGACCGAGGCGAGCGCCCAGGCCGTCCGGGCGTTCCGGGGTGCGTCGGGGACCGCGACGATCCGCGGTGGACAACGATCGTTCGAGTTGACCACGGTGGCGTCGGTGACGTTTTACCTTGACGTGACCGTGTCGATGGAGGCGGCGGGGCCGTTGGCTGCCGGGGTGATGGACGCCGGGGGACTTGAGGATGCGAACGAGGCGTTGCGGGCGCTCGGTGTTCGAACGGAGCTCGACCTCGAGCGCGACGTGGCCGAAAAACGGCGCATCGAAGTGGAACCGGATGGGCCGGGGGCGTGAGCAAGCTGAGTTCCGGATAGCGGAACCAACCTTGCGTCACCCCCGCCTCACCCGCCACGGTTAGTTGCCGTAGCTCACACACGCCGCCTCGGCCCAGCGGTACGTTGTCGCATGTCAACAGAGCGTGAGTGATTTCCGAAACGGAACGACCGCCAAACCGGCCAGCGGAGCGAGGACCGCTCAACCTACTCGGCACTCATGCTCTTGGCGTGGGCGAGGCCGCCTCCACCTCCGCGGCCTCGCGCGCCCACGCTGAGGACGGCAACTCGTAGTTCCCCGCATGCGAACCCGGACAAAAGACGCTGGGAGCGCAGGACGGGCTGGCGTACCTTCGCTCCAACCCATGATGCGGAGTTACGACATGACAGCACAGCGTGAGCTAGCCCATGAGGCGTGGTCTGAGTATCTCGACGCGGTCAGCAAGGAGTTGCTGCACGCGGACGTGTCGATCGAGATCATCGAGGGCGCGCAGCCGCCGATGATCGAGGCGCGGAGGCTCGCCCTCCAGGCCGTCGCGTACGACCGGCGTGACGACGTGTTCGAGGTTGCTGTCGCCCGCGGCGGGCCGAGTCTGCCGAGCGTGCTCCGGCACATGGTCGATCATCCGGAACGCATCGTTGTCGACAGCTGGACGCTGCTCGCGCCGATGACGATCTCGGTCGATGGCCGCGACGGCGTGCGTACGGTCGTCAAGATCGCCGCCCAGCCCGAGTTCGGCGGCTAGCGGACCCCGCCGCTCGCGACGCCAAACCCTGAACCCTTCAGTCGCCTGCTCGACCTGCACTGTCACATCCTGCCGGGCCTCGACGACGGCGCGCGGGATCTCGATGACTCGCTCGGGATGGCCGGGCAGGCGCGGGCCGACGGCATTACGACCGTCTGTGCGACGCCGCACATCCGCCACGACCACGACGTCCGGATCACCGAGCTGCGCGACCGCGTCGGCGAGCTGAACGCGGCGCTGCTCGCCGCCGAGATCAGGCTCACCGTCCTCACCGGGGGCGAAGTCGCCAGCACCGCGCTCGAGGGGCTGACGCGCGCCGACCTGCGAGCGGTGTCGCTCGGCGGGGGAGGGCGATGGATTCTGCTCGAGCCGGCACCCGGACCGCTCGACGATCGACTCCGGGACGGCGTGCTCCGATTGCTCGACCTCGGGTTCCGCGCCGTCATCGCGCACCCGGAGCGACATCTCGGACACGACCTGGTCGCCCGCCTACAGCAACTGATCGCCTACGGTGCGCTCGTCCAGGCGACCGCGGCGTACTTCACCGAGCCGACCACCCGGGACGGGATGCTCGAGCTCACCCGAGCGGGCGTCGTGCACGTGCTCGGCAGCGACGCGCACTCCTCACGCGCGGGGCGGCCCGCGGCGCTCCGGGCCGGGCTTGACGCGCTGACGAGTGTGGCTCCGGCGGCCGAGGAACGCGACTGGATCGCGCGGATCGCACCCCACGGGATCGTCTCCGGAGCGCTGATCACACCACCGTTCGGGATGCCAGCGGCGGTCGTGGGCTCCAACCGGAACGAGTGGGCCTCCTCCGAGGAGACCCACTAGCGGACCTCGGCGGAGGTCGGCTCAAGCGGCCGCGTGCGCACCCGCTGCGCCAGCTCCTCGACGGCAGCGCGCCGCCCCGTGCCCAGCCCGTGGCGCAAGAAGTTGCCGGCGCCCGCGGCGGCGCCGAGCACGAGCGATGCGCGCAGTCCGAGCCCGCGGGCCCAGGCCGCCGCGATCGCGCCGACCATGGTGTCGCCGCAGCCCTCGCGGTGACCGCTCGGGAATGGGGGCGGCACGATCTCGTATGGCGCACCGTCGGCGGGGACGACGAGGATGGGGGCCTCGGCGCGCGTGACCGCCACCGCGCCGGCGCCGGCCTCGATCAGCCGGCGAGCGGCGTCGAGGGCACGCGGCCCGTCGACCGGTCCGCTGACGTACTGCGCCAGTTCCCAGTCGTTGAGCTTGACGAGGTTCGGCCGATGGACCACGGCATGCTCGAGCCGGGGGCTCGAGAGGTCAACGATCACCGGGACGCCGGCGGCGCGCACGTTTGCGACGACGGTGTCGTACACCTCCGCTGGCAGGGTCTCCGCCGGGTAGGGATTGCATACGACGAGCAGCTCGCTGCCGAGCGCGGCGGCACACGTGGCGGCGACGAGGTCGTCGACCTCGTGGCGGCGCGGCGGGTCACGCAGCGAATAGGCGAGCACCCGTCGCTCCCCATCGCGGCGGTCGGAGACGTAGCTGCCGCTTGCCGTCGTCGTCCGGGTCAGGCGTACCTCGCCCGGGATGGCCTCGAGCAGCGGTGTCAGGACGCGTCCGGTCTCGCCGCCAACGAACCCGCACAGGATCGGATGAGCGCCGAGTTCCGCGGCCATCCGCGCCGCCCACACTCCCTGACCCGCGCCATGGACATGAATGTCATCCGCGTTTCCCCGAGCCTCGATGGTGATGCTGAGCAGCGGGTCGGGCCCCAGGATCGCAACGCGTGGCTCAGAGTGCTGCTCGTCCACGACTACACACGCTGGACTCACCGTGAGCGTCGCGCATCGGGAGAAATCCGCAGAGCGCTCCGGGTTCAGTACTTCACCACAGACGTGGTCGGAGACTCTGCGGATGGCGGGATTGCCACGCGCTCCTACCTTGTGGGCCATGATCTCCGAGCCGTCTAGGTTGTCGGTCTCCCTGCCAGCGTCTCCCGCGGCACCCAGGCGACCTCACGAGATCCGGCGGTTGTGCGTGCTCGTCGGCATTGGCGTACCGGATCGACCGTCAGGTTCTCCTGACGGACACGATGGACGACCGCTGCCGACGGGCGCTCAATCATTGCCGTCCGTTTAGTCCTCGCGCGCTCAAGCACCGCCTGCCGCCGGTCGATCACCGGGGGTGGAACGAACACGCTTCCAGGGCTTGCGCATGCAACAAGACTCAACCGCACACACGCAGTCCGGGCCGGCGGGAGACCGTCGTCAGCGCGTCATCGAACGGCTACGCGCGAACACGACCAGCGTGCTGATCGCGCTGACGGTGTTCGCGGCGTTGTTTGGGACCCGGGCGCTCGGCATCGCGGTCGCCGACCACAAGGACACGCTCCTGACCGCGCAGCTGCTCGTACCGCGCGCCCAGATCGAGGCGCAGTCAATCGTCGCGGTCACTCAGGACTCCGTCGGCGGCCTCCGCGTCCAATCGGTCGCGGCGAGCCGGATCGCGCGGCTGCGCAGCCAGCTCTCGGCCGATGTCAACGCGCTCGTGCGCGCGTGGCCTCACCCGTCGACGCAGCGGGCCGTCCCCGCGGCCGCCGCACTCGGCACGTCCGCCGCGGCGCTCATCCGGGATCTGCCATTGCGCAATCCGGGAAGCGCGCCGACCCAG
This sequence comes from uncultured Solirubrobacterales bacterium, assembly GCA_963850335.1. Taxonomy (GTDB): domain Bacteria; phylum Actinomycetota; class Thermoleophilia; order Solirubrobacterales; family Solirubrobacteraceae; genus Palsa-465. The sequence goes on from CAWKKY010000020.1 coordinate 294,684, forward strand.
CAGCTCACCGCCGTGTTCGCGAACTACGACGCCCTGGCGGCGAGCCTCCGCGCGACCGCGACCGACCTCGCTCACCAGACCCGCTCGGCCGACGCGATGGAACGCCGGGTGACGCTCGTTGCCGCGATCGTCGTCGGCGGTCTGCTCGTCGTCATGATCATCGCGTTCGCTCTGACCGGCCGGCGGCGTGCCCTCGCCGAACGTGAGCAGCGCATCCTCCGGGAGGCCGAGGAGCGTCTCCAGGCCCTTGTCGAACACAGCTCCGATCTCATCGTCGTCGTCGCCGACGACGGCACGGTCGAGTACGAGGCCGGGTCGGTTGAAGCCGTGCTCGGCACCGAACCCGGACAGCTCAGGGGGCAAGAGCTCACCGACTGGGTCGAGGATGGCGATCGCGACAAACTGCTCGCGCTGTGTCGGGCGCAGGCCCAGCAGGAGGACGAGGTCCGCCTGCGCCGCGCCGACGGCGAGCTCCGAAGCTGCGTCGTGCGCGCCACCAGCCTGCGGGATCATCCCGGCTGGCGGGCCGTCGTCCTGCACATCTGGGATGTCAGCGACCGCAAGGAGCTCGAACGGGAGCTGCGCTTGGCGCAGAAGCTCGAAGCCGTCGGTCAGCTCTCGGCGGGCATCGCGCACGAGATCAATACGCCGATCCAGTTCGTCAGCGACACGAACCGGTTCCTCGACAACGCGTTTGCCGATCTCCAGGTCGTGCTCGACGCCTACGCCGAACTGCTCGTCGCCGAGCAGCAGGGCGCCGTCACCCCGGAACTCGTGCGCCGGGTCGAGGAGGCGGAGGAGATCGCCGACATCGAGTACCTGCGAGCCCGCATCCCGGAGGCATTCGTCCGCAGCTTCGATGGCATTCAGCGAGTGGCGAAGATCGTCGGCGCGATGCGCGCCTTTGCGCACCCGCCGGTGCCCGAGCGGAGTCTTGTCGACGTCAACGACGCGGTGCAGAACACGCTGATCGTGGCAACGAACGAGTACCGCTACGTGGCCGACGTCGTCACCGAACTCGGCGACGTCCCGCTCGTCGAGTGCAACGGCAGCGACCTCAACCAGGTGCTCCTCAACCTCATCATCAACGCCGCTGACGCGATCGTCGATGTCGTCGGGCAGTCGGACGAGCGCGGGCGCATTGTCGTGCGGACCGAGGCGTCGGAGGAGGACGTGCTGATCAGCATCGCCGACACCGGCGCCGGGATCCCGGCGGAGATCGCCGATCGCGTGTTCGACCCGTTCTTCACGACGAAGGAGATCGGCCGGGGGACCGGTCAGGGCCTGACCGTGTCTCGCAGTCTCGTCGTCGAGCGCCACCACGGAACCCTCACCTTCGAGACGGTTCCGGGAGAGGGCACGACGTTCGTCGTACGGTTGCCACTCCGTTCTTCTAGCGCACCGCAACGCGTGGCCGCTGCGGCCTGACGTCTCGTACTTCTCCACATCGGATTGGCAAGTTTGTCCGGTGGCCGGTGATCCAGCCGGCGGTTACCGTGACTTCATGCCATCGGTCCCACATCTCGTTGCGCTTGCGGCGCCCCAGCCCGCACCGGATCTTCACCCGGTGACCGTCGATGTCGTCCTCGCCGAGGACCATCCGTCGATGCGCCGCAGCCTCCGGCAGCTGCTCGACGGTGAACCCGGGATCCGGGTTGTGGCCGAGGCACCTGACCTCAACATGGCGATCACGCACGTCCATGGGCACCACCCTGACGTGCTCGTGCTCGACCTGCGGATGCCGAACGGATCGAGCATCGACCTCATTCGCCGCATCCGCATCCAGGCCGAGGAGACGAACGTCGTGGTGATCACGATGCACGACGGTCGCGCCTACGCGAGCCAGGCCCATCAGGCTGGCGCGCTCGGCTACGTCCTGAAGGACACCGCGGTCGAAGAACTGCCGGAGGCCGTCCGGCGGGCAGCGCGGGGCCAGGTGTACACGAGCCCGCGGATCACGCCCCGGGCCGTGCCTCTGGGTCTCTCGTGAGCGCGCGAGGCGGCTGGGCGCACCGGCAGCCGCGCGCGGACCGTCGTCCCGGTCGCCGGGTCGGAGCTGACCTCGAGCGTCCCGCCGACGAGGTAGACCCGCTCACGCATCCCGGCGAGGCCGTAGCCGGTCGTCGCCACTCCGGGGTCAAAGCCGCCACCGTCATCACGTACCTCGACGGTGAGCGCCCGCGGCCCTGCGGTCACCGTGACCTGCGCCGTCCGGGCGCCGGAGTGTTTGCTCACGTTGGTGAGAGCCTCTTGGACGAGACGGTAGACCGTGGTCTCGAGCTCTTGATCGAGGGCCGGAGTACCGAAGCCGCGTCCCGGGATCTCAAACTTGGAGACGATCTTCAACGTGTCGTTCGACCGTCGATGGACGAGCGCTTCAAGCGCCGGCCGTAGCCCGATCTCGTCGAGGGCCGCCGGCCTCAGATCGGCGATGATCGCGCGGAGCCCCTCGATGCCTTGGGACAGACCGTCGACCGCTTCGCTCATCGCGGCCGCGTAGCGCGCCGGATCGCCGCGCCGGAGCGTCCCCGCGAGGAGCACGCGCAGCCCCCCGAAGATCTGGAGCGTGTCGTCGTGCAGTTCGCGCGCCCATCGGCCACGTTCCGCGTCGGCGGCGGCGAGCGACGCACGAAGCCGGTCAGCTTCGACGCTGCGGGAGATCGCGATCGCGTTGGCGGCTGAGCTTGCGAACGTCTGCAGCAGGTCCTCGTCACCGAGGGAGAACGGTGCGCTGTCCGCGCCTCGGTCGAACGCGGCGAGCACGCCGAGCGGAGCCCGACGGTGGAGCATCGGCACGAGCAGCGCCGTGTGAGCGTCCGGAATCCCGAGTTCGGCGGGGGCGATCCGCAGCCGCGATCCAACCTGCGCGATGCGCTCCGGAATCCCGCGCTGGAGGACCTGACCGGAGCTCGACTCCGCGATCGGGAGCCGGTAGCCGCGGACGTCCTCTGCATAGCCGGCGCTGGCCGCCACGACGAGATCGGGGCCTTCGCAGAGCATGATCAACACCGCTCGGGCGTCGACGAGGTCCCGGCTGCGCTTGGCGATCAACTCGAGCACTCGGTCCGAGCCGGTCTCGCCACCAATCGCCACCGACACATCGCGCGTCGCCTCCAGCCCGCGGACCGCCCGTTCGAGTTCGCGTCGCCGGCTCTCGCTGCTCGCGTACAACCTCGCGTTCTCGATCGCCACGCCGGCAAGGTCAGCGAGGATGACTGCCGCTTCCTCATCGGCGGCGGTGAACGCCGGTGCGCCCACCTTCTCGGTGAGATACAGGTTCCCCCACGCGCGTCCGCGGATGATGAGCGGGACGCCGAGGAACCCGCGCATGTGTGGATGCCCCTCCGGGAAGCCGTAGCTGCGCGGGTGCTTGGTGACGTCGTCGAGGCGGAGCGGGCGGGGATCGCTGATCAGCACCCCGAGCACGCCGCGGCCGTGCGGCTCCTCGCCGATCTCGGCGCGGGCCCGGTCATCGATGCCGTCCACGACGAACGCCTCGAGCCGATCGCGATCCTCGCTCAGCACGCCGAGCGCTGCGTATCGTGCGCCGGTCACCTCACGCGCGGCTGCGAGCACGCGCTGAAGGATCGCCGGCATGTCGAGGTCGGACACAAGGGCGCGTCCGACCTCGAGCAGGCGGCGAATCGGCACATCATCGGTCGCGGCCACCGAGCGACCGAGGTCCGCGCTTTACTTCGCCGCGGCGCGAGAACGACTTGCCGTCGTGCGCTTCGCCGACGTGGTCTTCGCGGCTGTGGATTTGCGAGCGGTGCTCGCCGACGACGACTTGCTCGCGCTGCGCGCGCGGGTGCTCTTGGCCGGCTTGGCCTTCGCCGCCGAGCTGCGCGCGGTCGTGCGCTTGCTCGCCGTGGCCTTGGTGGCCTTGGTGGCTGTCGTCCGGCTCCGGCCGGCGGGGGTGGCGCTCTTCGTCGCGGCCGTGACGGAGCTCGCAAGCTTCTCGATGTCCTTCAGCACCGCGCGGTTGCTCTTCTTCGCGTTGGCGCGCAGCGTCCGCAGGGCGGCGGCGATGTCCTTGTATGCGGCGTGCGCGCCCTTGCCGAGGTCAGTGCGCATCGTCTGCAAAGCCTGCGCCGCTTCGTCGAGTGCCTTTTCAAACCGCGCGGTTGCCGCTTCGACTTCCTTGCGGGTGATCTGTCCGGCGGACGGCTTGGCCTTTGCGGGGCTCGCGCGACGGCGCGGCGCCGGCTTTTTGGCGGGGGGCATGTAGAGGACTCCTCCTGGTTCGAATGCTTCGGAATTCCGGCGGCAAGCTTACGCGTCTGCGCTGACACACGCTTGGATTCCCCAGTGACGCAAGATCACATGCAGGTGCCGCGGTTGGCGTGACTGTACACAGCAGTTAACTGCGGACGCGGTCACGGACTTCTCACCGATGTGCACGTGGGCTCTCCGGCCTAGCGTCGGCAGCCTGAACACCACGACTCCGATCGACAGAAGTGTCGTCGCCGCACGCACACCTCGGTTCCAGTGGGTGCGCTCGCGCGGAGAGTGGCTGATCGCGCATCGGGCGCCGCTTCTCGCTGCCGGAGCGATCAGCGCGATTGCCGTCGGCTTCGTGCTCACCGCGTTCGGGGAAGCAGCCGCGGGCCGGATGGTGTGGCGCGTTGCGGTCGCGGTGCTCGCCGCCGAGCTGGCTGTTGAAGTCGTGCGCAGCATCGTCGTCGACCACAGTCTCGGTGTCGACGCGATCGCGCTGGTGGCGATGGTCGGGGCGCTCGCGCTCGGTCAGGAACTGGCCGGGGCGGTCGTCGGCTTGATGTTCTCCGGCGGCGCGGCGCTCGAGACGCTCGCCGCCGGCAAGGCGCGACGTGAGCTCACCGCGCTGGTTCAGCGCGCGCCCAAGCACACGCAGCTGCGCGATGCGAACGGGATCCGCGAGGTGCCGGTCGACGCGGTCCGGACGGGCGACGTCGTCGTCGTGCGGACCGGCGAGGTCGTGCCCGTCGACGGCACGGTCGTCAGCGCCGAAGCCGTCGTCGACACGAGCACGCTGAGTGGGGAGCCGCTGCCGGACACGCGTACGCGCGGGATGGGAGTGCTCAGCGGGTCGGCGAACGCGGGCGCGCCGTTCGAGCTGCGAGCCGACCACCCCGCGGCCGAGAGCGCGTACGCGGCGCTCGTCGCCCTGGTGCAGACGGCCGCGTCGAGCCAGGCGCCGTTCGTTCGGATGGCGGACCGTTACGCCGGGTTCTTCCTGCCCGCCACGTTGCTCGTCGCCGGCACCGCGTGGGCCGTCAGCGGTGACCCGGTCCGTGCGCTCGCGGTCGTCGTCGTCGCCACGCCGTGCCCGCTGATCCTCGCCGCGCCGATCGCGCTCGTCGCCGGACTCTCCCGGGCGGCGCGCGCCGGAGTCATCGTCAAGGGTGCGGGTGTCATCGAGAAGCTCGGCCGTGCCCGGACGGTGCTCTTCGACAAAACGGGCACGCTGACCGTCGGAACGCCCGAGGTCCGCCAGGTGCTCCCGCGGCCAGGCGTCGACGCCGGCGAGTTGCTGCGGCTCTCCGCGTCGCTCGATCAGCTGTCCGCACACGTCCTGGCCGCCGCGCTCGTCGAAGCAGCGGGAGAGGCAGGCCTCGAGCTATCGATGCCCGTGGATGTCCACGAAGCGCCGGGCCTTGGTATTGCCGGGGCTGTCGAAGGACACGCGGTGCTCGTCGGCAGCCGCACGCTGCTCCACGAGCATGAGGTCGCCCGGGACGAAATCACCTCGACGTCGCTTATGGGCACACGCGGCTCCGGCGAGGCGCACGTCCTCGTCGCGATCGACGGCCACGTCGCCGGGCTGATCGTGATGGCCGACGAGCTTCGCCCGGATGCCCAGCGGGTCGTGGATCGCCTTCGCGCCGAAGGCGTGCGACACGTCGCGATGCTTTCCGGCGATCGCCGTTCGGTGGCCGAGCGGGTCGGACGCGAGCTTGGCGTTGACCGCGTCTATGCCGAGCAATCACCCGCCGACAAACTCGAGGTCGTCACCCGGATCCGTGCGGATGCCGCCCTGCGGCCAGTCGTGATGGTCGGCGACGGGATCAACGATGCCCCCGCGCTCGCCGCCGCGGACATCGGGATCGCGCTCGGCGCGGCCGGTGCCACGGTGTCGTCGGAGACCGCCGACGCGGTCATCACCGTCGATCGCATCGACCGGGTCGCCGACGCGCTCCACGCCGGGCGTCGCGCGCTCGCGATCGCGCGGCAGAGCGTGCTGATCGGGATGGGCCTGTCCCTCATCGCGATGGGCTTCGCCGCGGCGGGCGCGCTGCCCCCGGTGGCCGGCGCGCTGCTTCAGGAGGTGATTGACCTGGGCGTGATCCTGAACGCGCTGCGTGCGCTGCGCGGATAGCGTCAGCCGCAGCAGCAGCAGGTACACAAGCGGCACGATCGGTGCGACGACGATCCATTGCATCCACAGCTTGGAGCGGTCCGAGCCGGCCCCGAGCGTGTGGACGACCGCCAGGACCCAGATGATGATCGTTCCCCGGTGCAGCGTGCGCCAGCGTTTGGTGCCGATCCGCCGGCGGAGATAGAAGCTCGGCCCGAGCAGGACCGTCAGGTAGCCGGCGATGATCCCGAGGCCGGTGAACGCCGGACGGTAGGACAGGGCGAACGGCACGGTGATCCCGCGCCATCCCGGGTTCAGCCAGTGGTCGCCAAGCAGCGCGACGCCGTGAATCACGATCGCAAGGATTGCGACGAGCGCGACATGTTCGTGCAGTCGCGCCACCGCGCGCTTGATGGTGGGGCGGCGGATTGCCCGAGCAGCCATCGCGAGGCCCATCAGCACCGACAGCGAGATGAGCACGAGCGCGACGATGCCTGACGCACGGCTCACGAGCCACCAGATGACGTGGAGCGGTGCCTTCTGGGTCATCGCGTGACCGCCACCTCGGCGCCGTTCTCAGACACCGAGCCGGTCACGGGACCGATCACCTCAACCGCGCCACTGTCATGGATGATGACGCCACCGCGGTCGGCCAGCGCATGGCGAGCGCTCTGCGGGCCGCCGAGCAACGCGATCTTCGACAGCGTCTCCGCCTCGAGCGCGGTGTTGCCGAGCGCAGTGACGCCGATGAGCCCGGTCCAGGCGGGTCGACCGGTGCTCGGATCGAGGAGGTGGTGCGCGAACCGGCCGTCCGGCTCGCGCCAGATCCGAACGTTCAGTCCCGAGGTGGCGATCCCGCCGCGGGCAACCCGGATCGTGCCGATCGAACGGCGTGTGAGCGGGTGCTCGACCTCGACCTCGTACGGATGAAGTTGCGCGCCGACGCCGCCGACCGTGATATCGCCGCCACAATCGACGACGAATCGGGTGAACCCTCCGAGGCGGTGGGCGACGGCGTCAGCGCACAGTCCCTTCCCCGTCCCGCCAGTATCGAGCATCACGCCGGGTGGGCGCCTGATGACCCCCGCCGCGTCGTCGATCTCGACCTCCCGCCAGCCCGCACGCGGATTCGGAGCGGCGGCCGCCCGCGGTGGGGCACCGGCGAGTGCTTCCGCGAGCGATGCCGGCTCGGTCCCGTCGAGCGAGGCACGGTAGCCGGTGCGCTCCAGCGCCCGCACGAGCGTCGGGTCAAGCACGCCGCCGCTGCGTTCCGCGGCCCACAGGCCTGCCGCCACCGCGGCCCGCAGCAGCGGTGACGCCGGGACCTCGGGCCGCGGATCGCGATTGAACACCGACAGCTCACTCTCCGGGATGAACCGCGACAGGCGATGCGCGAAGTCGAGCACGAACGCCTTTTCGCGATCGGCCGCGGCGAGTGGCCGAAGCGCGCTGGGAGCGAGCCGTGGGCCAATCAGGAACCGGATGTCGCTGCCCATCGAGTGAAACGTGTAATCGAGTTCGTCGTGCATGATCGTTACGAGGAGCGCGTGCTCACCGCGGGTGCGGCGGACACGGGTCCGGAGTTCGAACTCGACTGGGACACCGACGTGCCGGTCGCGCCGCCCGACCCACCGCGGATCGTCGTGACGACCCGCGTCTCGTAGACGCGGCGGATCACCACGACGGGGTGCGCGGGCTTTGCGGGCTCACTCGCCTCCAGTTCCCGCGCGAGGAACGAGAGCACGCCGAGGAACGCCGCCATGGTGAGGAGGAGGACGGTCACCCTGTCCGGCCCGGAGGTCTTACGACGCCCTCCGGGCCGCGGGCGCGCCGCCTCAGTCGCCGTGCTGAGAGCCGCCATCGCCATGATCTCCGTGGTCGCCGCCGCCGCCGCCGCTACTGCTGCCGCCGCCGCTGCTGGTGCGGGTCGTGACCGGTGCGCTTGATCCGCCTGAGCTGTGGCTCGCGGACGACGAACCGGACGAGTGCGAGGCGCTCGTGCGCGTCGTGACGGGTGCGCTTGATCCGCCTGAGCTGTGGCTCGCGGACGACGAACCGGACGAGTGCGAGGCGCTTGAGCGCGTTGTGACCGGTGCGCTCGCTCCGCTCCCACCGGAGCCGGATGCGACGCTCCCGCTGGCGCCGCCACCGCCGCTCGCGCGGGTGGCCACGGCGCCGCCGGCGCCGGCCGAGCCGCTGTAGCCACCCGCCGCCGAGTGGTGGCCGCTCGCGCCGGTCCGTGGCGCCGCAGCGCCCGCACGATGCGGACCGCGGCCTCCGGTCGCGACCGCACCACGCGGGTTCGGTTCATGTGAGGCGCGTTCGTGGCGCACAACGTGCACCGTTCTGCGGATGACCTGTGTGCGGTACTCGACCGCCGGGCTCCGGGCCGCGAGCGTCGCGACTGGTTGGTCGGAGGGCTGCAGCGTGTACACGGCGAATCCGCCGGCGGCGATGGCCGTGATGGCTGCAGCGCTTCGTGTGTGTCTCCTGCGCAACGGAAATCCTCCAAGTCGTGGGACGGCCTGCACTGTGGCGAGGACGGGGTGAGGCACAGGCCAAGCGCGGGCAAAGGCTTGGTAAAGCTGAGCGGGTTCTCACGCCCAGCCAACGGTTTCCTTACGCGCGACGGCCACGCTCGGCGCATGAATACGCCGAACACAGATGGGATCGTGATCGCCGGCGGCGGCCTGGCCGCCCAGCGATGCGCCGAGACATTGCGCCGCAGTGGTTACGACGGACCGATCCGGGTGCTGTGCGCCGAGACCTATCGGCCATATGACCGGCCACCACTCTCAAAGGAACTGCTCCAGGGAACGTGCGATCACGACGACCTGGGCTTCCGAGACGGCGACTGGTACGCCGAACACGACGTCGAGCTGCTGCTCGGGGTCCGGGCGAGCGCGCTGTCGCCGGCCGATCGACGGGTCAAGCTGAGCACCGGTGAGTGGCTGCGCTACGACCGCGTACTGATCGCCACCGGCAGCCGGCCCCGGACGCTGCCGATGCTCGACGGTCTCTCGAATGTGTCCGTCCTGCGCACGGTCGACGACGCGATAGCGCTGCGCGACGTGATTTCGCATGGCGCTCATCTCGCGATCGTCGGCGCCGGCTTCATCGGTCAGGAGGTGGCCGCCACCGCACGCCGGCTCGGCGCCGAGGTGACGATGATCGAGGCGGCTCCAACGCCGTTGTACGGAATCCTCGGCGAGCAACTCGGGCGCTGGTTTGCGGAGCTGCACGCTGCGGAGGGCGTCACGGTGATCACCGGGGCGACGGTCGAGGGCGTGGACGCAAACGACCGCGTGCACGCGCTGACGCTCAGTGACGGCCGTCGGGTCGAGCCGGACCACGTCGTCGTCGGCGTCGGCGCTCAGGCCGAGATCGACTGGCTTGCCGGCAGTGGTGTGTCATGCAACGGCGGCGTCCATGTCGATCTCCACGGACGGACGACAACGCCGCACGTGTTCGCCGCCGGCGATGCCGCCGCCACGTTCGACCCGCGCTTGCAGGCACACCTCCCGGGCTCGCACTGGGAAGCCGCCGGTCGCCAGGGGGCGCGCGCCGCCAAGGTGATGCTCGACCTTGACCCGGGTGCCGCGCCCCTCACCAGCTTCTGGACCGATCAGTACGGCATCCGGATCCAGTACCTCGGCCACGCGCGGCTCGCCGATCACGTCGAGATCGACGGCGATCCCGCTGCACGGAACTTCACCGCGACCTTCACCCAGGCCGGACGACCAGTCGCCGCGCTGCTCGTCGATCGGCGCCGTTCCCTACCCGCGGCACGCACCCTGATCGAACAAGGAGAACCGTCATGACCTACACCATCGAGATCGATGACGACGCCTGCGCGGCGCACGGGGACTGCGTGGCAGTCGCCCCGAACGTGTTCGCGCTCGGCGACGTCGCGGAGATCATCGGAACCGGCACCGACGACGAACTGCTCGCCGCCGCCGAGGCGTGCCCGAGTACCGCGATTCGCGTGATCGACGTCGACAGCGCGGTTCAGGTCTACCCGTAGGCCACGAGGGCCGGGACGGCGTCAGTCGTCGCGGTGGCCGCCGCCGGCTGATCCGCCGCCGGATGACGAGCCGCCGTTCCCACCCGATGACGCGCCGCCGCCGTTGTCGTCGTGGCTTGCCGTCGCCTGCGACGGCGTGTGCGTAACCGCCGGCGCGGAGGCGGCGGTCGTCGCCTGCGGCGCCGGTGAACCCGACGCCGTCGACGGCGAGCCGCCGGTGCTCGCGCCCGACGCACCTGACGCACCTGACGCACCCGACGCACCCGACACGGGCGCGGACGTCGTCGATACGGGCGCCGGGGCACTCGGCAACGTCACCGTGTGCGTGGTCGGCGCGCGGTGCGCCGGGGTCCGGGGGTGTCGCCGCCGGGCGGGGGCATGTCGCGCCGCAGCGGCGGGGGCGAGCCCTGAGGCGACGCTCAGCGGCTCAGAGGCAAGGCCGATGCGCTGGCCCGCGATCTGACTCGCGGTCCAGGCGAGGGTTGCGGTCGCGGCGATCCCGAGGAGGGCCGCGATCGTCCACAGCGCGGTGCGGCTGCGCATCACTCAGCCGACGCTAGCCGTCGCAGAGTTAAGCGTTGGCAAAGCGCTCGGTGCCGCAAGGTCGCCGTCGGTCGGCCGTTCGCTCGGCAGCGTGATCGACGCCACCGTTCCGCCGCCGGCACGATCCGTCACCGCGACGTCGCCACCCCAGCCTTGGGCGAGTTCTCGGGCGATCGATAGTCCGAGCCCGTTCCCGGCCGGCCCGGCTCGTCCCGTCCGGCCGCGGTGGAAGCGCTCAAACACGAGCTCCCGCTCGTTGACCGCGATCCCGGGCCCGCGATCACGGACTTCCAGGCGCCCCGGCATGGCGTCGAGTTGCACGGTGCTCCCGGATGGTGAGTAGCGCAGCGCATTCTCGACCAGCGCATCGAGTGCCCGCTCGACATCGGCCCGGGCGGCCCAGGCTGCCGCCGTCGACCGCCTGGCGACGCACTCCAGGTGGCACCCCCGCGTCTCGGCCTCGGGCTGGAACCGCTGCGACGCCGTCCGCGCCAGCTCGGTGAGATCGAGCGTCGTTCCCGTCGTCCGGCGCTCGCCACCCCGGCTCAGAACGAGGAGCTGTCCGACCGTGTGCGCGAGGCGGTCGACTTCCGCGATCGCAGCATCGAGCTCGGGGGTCTCCGGCCCCGAGGACAGCGCCTTCGCTTCCTCAAGCCGCAGTCGCAGACCCGTGAGCGGGGTTCGGAGCTGGTGCGATGCGTCGGCCACGAAGTCGCGCTGCGCGCGGAGCAACCGTGAGATCCGATCGGTCATCTCGTTGAATGAGTCGGCGAGGGAGCGCTGCTCGCGGCTGCCCTCGAGCGCCGCCCGTGCCGTCAGATCACCGTGGGCGACCCGTTGGGCGACGGCTTCGAGGCGCCGAATCGGACGCCCGACGCCCGCCGCGATCAGTGACCCGGCGAGCAGGCCGAGCGCGAGCACGATCAGGGCGATCAGACCGAGGCCGAACTCGACGCGATGGACGGCGCTGTGAAGCGCCGCGACGCTCTGCGTGATCCGCACCGCACCCACCGCCCGGCCCTCGTGAATGATCGGCACGGCGGTGGCAAGGATCTCCTGGCCCAGCGTCCTCGAGTTGCGCTGCACCTGCACCTGGTGGCCGGAGAGCGCCCGCTGAATTTCGGGTCGGCTCTCGTAGCTGGCGCCGATCTGAGCCGGGCCGGCGCTGTCGACGAGCACGTTCCCATCGGCGCCGACGATCAGGATCCGGCCCCGGATCGTGCCCGCGGCGGTGTTGGCGAGCCGCTGGAGGCTGGCCGTGTCCGCTGGCGCGAGCAGGTCCGCCGCGGTCGCCGCCACGAGGTCGGCTTGTCCCTGCGCCTGCGTCCGGACCTCCGCATTGACGCGCGCGCTGAGGTTGACGGCGAGGGGAACGCCAAGGGCGATGATCGCCAGAAGCAGCACATATGTCAGCGCCGCCAGCAAGCGGAGCCTCAAACTCGTCACGCGGCGCCCGGCTCCTCCTGCGGATGTGCGGCCAGGCGGAACCCCACCCCGCGAACGGTATGGATGTACGACGGCCGACTCGGGTCGTCACCGAGCTTGCGGCGCAGCCACGCAATGTGAACGTCGAGGGTCTTCGTCGAGCCGAACCAATTGAGATCCCACACGTCGGACATGAGCGTCTCGCGCGTGACGACCCGTCCGGCATCACCGGCCAGGCGAGCGAGCAGGTCGAATTCCTTCCGGGTCAGCTCGATCTCGCGGTCAGCCAACCAGACGCGACGCGCGCCGACGTCGATCCGCAGCTCGCCGAGGTGAACCTCGGTCGGTCCTCCGAGATGGCCACGACCGCGGCGAAGCACGGCGCGGATCCGCGCGATCACCTCTCCGACCGCGAACGGCTTGACGATGTAGTCGTCGGCGCCGAGCTCAAGCCCGACCACGCGATCGGTGATGCTTCCGCTGGCGGTGACCATGATGATCGGCACGTCCGAGTCGCCTCGGAGTTGCCGGCAGATATCGCGTCCGTCGCCATCGGGCAGGGAGAGGTCGAGCAGCACGATGTCCGGGGCGGCTTCGGAGAACCGGGCGCGGGCCTCGGCCGCAGACGCCGCGATCGACGTCCGAAACCCGCTGCGGTCAAGCGCTTTGGCAAACGGCTCGGCGATCGACCGCTCGTCCTCGACGAGCAGCACCGCGATCCTATGAGTGTCGGTCCCGTCCATGGCTGCTGAACGATCACGACGATGGCCACGATCCGCAAAGCGTCCATAAAGGATTGATGGGAGTTCGAACATCTGACGAACGCGGCATTTGATTCCCTGGTCTGTCCTCGCGGCCGGTACAGTGGTTTGTTACCGGCGCGTAGGAAGCGCTCGGGGAAACTGAGATGAGAACCGATGCCACCACGCCGTGATGTGACATCGACGCTGGACCAGGATCGACTGCGCCGTCTGATTGAGGCAGGGCGATCGGTTGTTGCCGAACGTGAACTGGAGGGCGTCTTTGCCCGGCTGCTCGACGTCGCTCGAGAGCTCACCGGCGCGCGCTTCGCCGCGATCGGCGTCCTCGATGACGCGCGGCAGAACCTGGCCGACTTCATCACGGCCGGCATCGATCCGCACGCTCACAGCATCATTGGCGACCTGCCGCGGGGACGGGGTGTCCTCGGCCTGCTGATCTCCAAGCCGGTGCCGCTTCGGCTCGCCGACGTCGGCAGCCACATCCGCTCGTACGGCTTCCCTCCGGGACATCCGGCGATGACGAGCTTCCTGGGTGTCCCGATCCTCATCCGCGGCGAGGCCTGGGGGAATCTGTATCTCACCGACAAGATCGGCGGTGAGTTCGACGACGCCGACGAGGAAGCCGCGGTCGTGCTCGCCGCCTGGGCGGCGATCGCGGTTGAGAATGCCCGGCTGTACAAGCACACCGAACTCCGCCGGGCTGAGCTTGAACGGTCGGTGCGGGCGCTCGAGGCGACCTCGGAGATCGCCCGTGCCGTCGGCGGCGAGACCCAGCTCGACCGCGTGCTCGAGCTCATCGCCAAGCGCTCACGCGCGCTCGTCGAGGCATCGGGGGCCGCGATCCTGCTCATCGACGGCGATGACTTCATCGTGGCGGCAACCGCGGGGGAGATCCCGCGACGGATCGTCGGTAGCCGAGTGGCGAGGTCCGGCTCGGTCGCCGGCCGGGTCGTCAGTTCCGGACGCCCGGAACGGGTGAGTGACGTGAGCAGTTCGCTGCGGTTCGCGCTCGGCGACCTCGGCGTCAAGGCGCAGTCCGGGATGTTCGTGCCGCTGCTGTTCCGGGGCACGAGCCTCGGGGTGATCGAGGCGTTTGACCGCCAGGGTGGCCCCGAGTTCCGCGCCGATGACGAGCGCCTGCTGCTCGCCGCCGCCGCGAGCGCGGCGACCGCGGTGGCGACCGCTCAGTCAGTGGAGCAGGACCGCCTGCGACGCACCCTGCGGGCGGCCGAGGAGGAGCGCCGGCGTTGGGCGCGCGAGCTGCACGATGAGACCCTTCAGGGGCTCGGCGGTCTGCGCGTGCTGTTGTCCTCCGCGCGGCGCAATAACGATGTCGATCAGCTCCACCGGACGCTCGAGACCGCCGTCGATCAAATCGCGCAGGAGATCGCCAACCTGCGTGCGCTCATCACCGAGCTCCGGCCGGCGGCGCTTGACGAGCTTGGCCTCTCGCCCGCGCTCGAAGCACTGTTCGACCGAGTGAGGACACTTCACGGGCTTGAGCTCGAGGCGCACATCGAGCTCGCCTACGAATCGGGACGGAAAGGTGCTCGCCTCGAAATGGACGTCGAGACGGCCATCTACCGGCTGGTCCAGGAATCGCTCACCAACGCGGCGCGCCATGCCCACGCCGATCACGTCGATGTCGAGGTGGTCGAGCATGACGAGCAGGTGCGCGTGCTCATCCGTGACGACGGCGCTGGATTCGACACCGGCGCACCGTCCTCGGGGTTCGGTCTCACGGGCATGCGCGAGCGGGTTGCGCTGACCGGCGGTCGGCTCGAGATCACGAGCTCGGCGGACGGAACGACGATCTGCGCCGAGCTTCCCTCCGGGCGTGCCGTCCGTCAGACCGCGTAGCCGGCGCCCGACCCTTAGCATCAGCCCATGAGATCGACCGCGCGCGTGGTCGTCGTCGGTGGTGGGCCGGCGGCCGTCGAGGCACTGCTCGCGCTGAAGGGCGCGCCTGCGCGTCTCACATTGGTCTCTCCCGACCCAGAGCTCATCGTCCGCGCCTACGAGGTGCTCGCCCCGTTTCAGGAGGGACGGGACCACCGGTACCCGCTCACCCAGATTGCGACCGACGCGGGCGCCGAACTCATTCGCGATGCACTCGCGTCCGTCGACACCGACGAGCGGATCATCACGCTCCGCTCTGGGGCGACCGAGTCCTACGACGAACTCGTGATCGCGATCGGGGCGCGGATGGCGGCCGCCGTTGGTGGTGCCGTGCCGTTCCAGGGCGCTCGTGACGCCACGCGGCTCAAGGAGATGCTGATCGACTCGCGCGCGGGTCATCACCGCAGCGTCGCGTTCATCGTCCCTGGTGGACACAGCTGGGCGCTCCCGCTCTACGAGCTTGCCCTGCAGACCGCGACCTGGCTGCGCGAGCGTCAGGTCTTCGGCGTTCCGCTCGTCGTCGTGAGCCCGGAGCGCGGGCCGCTGGCGGCCTTCGGCGCCGGCGTGAGCGGCGAGGTGGCCAGTCTGCTCGAGTCGCACGGCATCCGGTTCGTCAGCGGCCACGCGGTGCGGCACGAGCCCGGCCGCCTGCTCATCGCCGGGAAACATGACGTCGACGTCGATCTGGCGATCGCGCTCCCTCGCCTCTCCGGCCCTGCGATCCACGGGCTGCCGCAGGACGAGGACGGGTTCCTGCCGGTCGATCGTCACGGCCGCGTGGACGGCGCCGAGCACGTGTTCGGTGCCGGGGACGTCACCAACTACCCGATTAAGCAGGGCGGTCTGGCCACGCAGCAGGCCGACGCGATCGCCGCGTTCCTCGTTGCCCAGCTCACCGCGGCACCGCCGCCAGAGCAGACCGTCCCCGTTCTTCAGGCGGTCCTGTACGGCGGACGGGAGACGCGCTACCTGCGCGCCCGGCTCGGTGAGGAAGTCGACGCGACCTCAGAAGCCTCGAGTTCCCCGCTGTGGCCCGAGTCGAGCAAGCTCGTCGGGCGCTACCTGTCGAAGTACCTCGACTCGCTCGACGCGGCACGCGTCGCCAGGTAGGGCGCGAGGTAGCGTCCGACCACCTTCGTCGCCGGCCACCAGGGGGCGTCCTCGGCGATTTCGGTGATCGTCGTCGTCTCGCCGTCGCTGCCGAGTTCCCGGCGCAGGTAGCGGGGTCGGCCGCCGGTGAGCAGCGTCGCGCGGAGCACCGGCGCCTCCTGCCAGATCGGGACGTCGGCGCCGGCCCGGCGCGCAATCGCGTGGGCGACGGCGTCGGCCTGCTGGGCGGCGAGCCCGCCCTGTTTGATCGCGCCGTCCGTCACATCGCCGGCCGCGTAGATCGCGGCCTCGCCGTGCACCAGTCCGTCGCGGTCGGTGGCCAGGAACCCCTGCGGCGTGGTCATCACCCCGCCGATCGAGGGCCCACCGAGCTGCGGAAGCGCGATCGCCGCCTCGGCGACGATCTCCTCACCGGTGTCTGTGATCAGCCGGCGATGTTCGAAGCGAAGCGCCTGGGAGCCGCTATGCAGTTCGACCCCGGCTCGGTCGAGCAGCTCGCGCATCATGCCCGTCGCCTCGGGTCCGAACACGGCGAGCGGCTCGGGTTCGGCGGTCAGCAGCGTGAACTCCGGGCGCACGCCTGCTTCCGTGGCCGCTGCCGCGCTCAGGAGCGCGAGCTCGTAGAGGGCGATCGTCCACGAGCATTCGGGCGGCGCGACGAACACGAGGTCGTGGGTGACTCCGAGGCGAACTCGTGAGAGGAGGCGTCGCAGCGCGTAGGACGCGCCGGGTGCTCCGATCGTCACCGAGCCGGGAACCGCCTGATGGGCGACCGCCCCGAGCGCGACGATGAGCGCGTCGTAGGGATGCCAGAGTCCCGCCGTGGTGCGGACGGCGCTCTCGTCGGGATCGATCGCGCTGACGTCGTGCGGTACGCGGCTCAGCCGAAGCTCATCGGCGATGTCGGTCCACGGGAGGCGCTCGGCGAGGGCGAGCCGGAACGGCTCGAGAATCTGATGTGGCCGGTAGATGAAATGCTCGGCAGAGCTCAGCAGCTCGAGCTCGACGCGATCGCCTGCGAGCTTGCGCAGGGCGAGGGCTGACTCCAATGCCGCAATTCCTCCGCCCGCAATCAGCACCCTCGGCGACCGACCAGTCGAGGAGGAGAGTGCAGTCTCGGTCATAGACGTGCGATCGTACGTGTGAGCCCCTCGATCTCCATCCGCGTCCTGCCGGAATCAGGCTCAGTACTTCGCCGCAAGCGCGCACAATCCGTACTCCATACGGATGGTGTGACGTAGCGCAGCACGATTTGTGGGGGGTGGGCCGTTCCTAACGTGCGACGGCAGATGTCGTCTCGGCTCAAGCCAGGTTCGGGAGCGTGCCCACGAGTGGTCGTGGCCGGCGGCGGCGTGGCCGCACTGGAAGCGCTGATCGCGCTCCGCTCACTGGCCGGCGAGCGCATTGACCTTGAACTGATTGCGCCCGAGCGGGCGTTCGTGTGGCGGTCGCTGATGGTCGCGGCCGCATTCGGTGGGACCGCCGGGGCGAAGGTTGAGCTCAGCAAGCTGGCCGAGCAGTTCGGCGTCGAACACACGAACGACGCGATCTCCGGCGTTGATACGCGTGAGCATGTCGTCACGCTGGCCAGCGGAGCGTTGCGCTCCTACGATGCGCTTGTCGTCGCAACCGGCGCGGTTGCCGAGGAAGCGATCGACGGTGCCCTGACGTTCGGCGCCCCGGCAGCTGTCAGCCGCTTCCGTCACACGTTGCGGCTCGCCGAGGCGGGCGAGGTCACGGACATCGTCTTCGCAGTCCCGGCCCACTCGGGCTGGCCGCTCGCTCTCTACGAGCTCGCGCTGCTCACCGCCGAGCGGCTTCGGGCGAGCGGGGCGTCGGCCGATCTGACCCTGCTCACGCCGGAGCCCGCGCCGTTGGCGGTGTTCGGCGGCCGGGCCAGCGGTGCCGTTCTCGAAGCGCTGGAGGATCGGAACGTCCATTTCATTGCCGGCCTGTTGCCCGAGGAGATCCGCTGGGGTGAACTGCACGCACGCCCCGGCAAAGTTCGGATCAACGCGGATGTCGTCGTCACGCTCCCGCGTCTACGCGGCCCAGCGCTACCCGGACTCGCCGTCGACCCCCGCGGATTCATCCCGGTCGACCGGCATGGGCTTGTCCGTGGGACGGCCGACGTGTACGCCGCGGGCGACATCATCAGCTTCCCGGTCAAGCACGGCGGATTGGCCACTCAGCAGGCCGACGCCGCGGCCGAGGCGATCGCCGCCCGCGCCGGCGTCGACATCACTCCGTCACCGTTCCGCCCGGTCCTCCGCGGCATGCTCCTAACCGGGCGTGAGCCGAGATACCTGGAGGGGTCGGGTGAAGGTGGCGTGGCCAGTACCCGCCCGCTGTGGTGGCCGCCCGCCAAGGTCGCGGGCCGCTACCTCGGGCCCTACCTGACTGATCGGGTGGAGAAACCATCGCTCGCCGAGGGCGCCATTGAGATTGACGAGACCATTGACTCAGGGCTCGCGCTCGCGCGAGCCGTAGGAGGTCGGCAGTGAACGAGATGGCCGAACCGCAGACAGCGTTGCACGGCGACGGGGGTGAGGCCGTTATCGTGCAGCCGATGCACGCGGAGACTGGGCCCAATGCGCCGATCACGATCGTGATCGCGGACGATCATCAGGTCGTCCGGGCGGGGCTTCGCCTCCTGCTCGAAGCAGAAGACGGATTTCAGGTGCTCGCCGAGGCGGGGGACGTGCCGACGACCGAACGGCGGTTGAGCGCGTATCACCCGCGCGTGCTCATCCTTGACCTCAACATGCCCGGGGAGTCGAGCCTTCCGGCGATCCCGCGGATGCGTGCGAATGCCCCCGACACCGAGATCGTCGTGCTGACGATGCAGAACGACCCCGCGTTCGCGCGGGAGGCACTGCGCGCCGGCGCGACCGGGTACGTGCTCAAGGAGGCGGCCGACTCCGAGCTCGTTCAAGCGGTCAAGCTGGCCGCCGAGGGCCGGACCTACCTCAACCCCGAGCTCGGCGCCCGGCTCGCCGCGGAGCCGCCCACCGCCGCCGGTCCGCCGGATGATCTCAGCGCCCGCGAGGTCGAGGTGCTCCGGCTGATCGCGCTCGGCCACACGAACGGCGAGATCGCGTCGAACCTCTACCTGAGCGTGCGCACGGTGGAATCCCACCGCGCCCACATCCAGCAGAAGACGCGCCGCACGACGCGCGCGGAGCTCGTCTCATACGCGCGTGACCACGGGTTGCTGTAGGGATCCGGTCGAGCGGCCTGCCCGCCGGCGGCGTCAGCGCCGCCGGTCCGCGGCGCTCAGCCCCGGGGCCATCCACGTGGTCTCGGCGAGGTTGAGTGTTGCGGCGGGCGGGACGATCTCGTCGATGCGGTCAAGCAGGTCGTCCGACAGGTGAATCCCGTCGGCCGCGAGGTAGGACTCGAGATGCGCCATCGTCCGCGGCCCGATGATCGCCGAGGTGACCCCGGGATGCCGGGTGACAAACGCAATCGCCATCTGGATGAGCGTGATCCCGGCCTCGTCGGCGAGGGCGCCGAGCGCGTCTGCGGCGTCGAGCTTCAGGGCGTTCGCCGGGAGGGTCGTGTCGTAGCGGGCGGCGAACCGCTGCTGTCGAGCAGCGGATCCTGGCCCGGGGATGTCCCGCCCCTTGCGGTAGTTGCCTGAGAGCCAGCCGCCGGACAGCGGGCTGTAGACCAGGACCCCCATCCCGTGGCGCCGGCACGTCGGCAGGACGTCGTACTCGGCAGTCCGGTCGAGCAGGGAATAGGGCGGCTGCTCGGTGCGGAACCGCTCGTGGCCGCGCCGCTCGGCGGTCCATTGGGCCTCGACGATCTGGGAGGCCGGGACCTTCGATGCACCGAAGGCGCGGATCTTGCCGGCGTGGACCAGGTCGGACAGAACGCCGAGCGTCTCGTCGACGTCGGTGCTCGGATCGAGACGGTGGACCTGGTAGAGGTCGATCCAGTCGGTGCCGAGCCGTCGCAGCGAGTCCTCGACGGCCCGCGTGATCCAGCGCCGTGAGGTTCCCCGGTGGTTGGGGTCCTCACCCAGCTGAAGGCCGACCTTCGTCGCGAGCACGATGTTGTCGCGTCGGGCGCCGGCCAGCGCCTTGCCGACGATCTCCTCCGACTCGCCGCTCGAGTACATATCCGCGGTGTCGATGAAGTTGATCCCGGCGTCGAGCGCCGAGTGGATGATCCGGACGGACTCGTCGTGATCGGGATTGCCGAAGGCGCCGAACATCATCGCGCCGAGGCACAGCTGGCTGACCGTGACGCCGGTGCGTCCGAGGGGTCGGTGTTCCATTCGCGTGAGGGTCCCGATTCGAGAGTTCGTGAGGGTGTCCGCAGCACTCTAGTGTCGTGAATCGGTAGTTCGGTGTCATCCACGCCCAGCCACTCGCGACGCTGCTCACGAACTTCCGCTTCACGACACTAGAGCGCGGCCGCCTTGCCCGGAGAACTAGACGGTCTAGTACTGCGGAGGATGGATCAGTCTCCGTCGCTGCCGCTCGTCGCCAGCAGCACCGACCACTCGGTCAGCGAGGTCGTCCGCGCCCGGGCGCCCCAGGCAGCTCGTTGCCCTTCGCCGGGAGCTTGGCCGACTTCGGCACCGGCTGAGCCCCACCGCCGCCGGCAAGTGCGACCCGCGCCCCGCCACTCGTCCAGCGCACCGCGACGGGGGAGTAATGCAGCAACGCCGTCCAGGTCGACGTCCCGATCAGCCCATCGGCCTTCATCCCGTGGGCGCTCTGGAACCGCTTGACCGCCGATGCCGTCTGCGGGCCGTAACCGCCATCGACGCTGATCCGCTGGCCGGCGCTGACGAGGTGCTCCTGCGCCCACACGACGGCATCGCCCTGGGCGCCCTGGCCGAGGCTGGCGTAGGCGGTGTCGGTCTGGAATCCGCTCACGCCGGCGATCCGCTGCGAGAGCGCGAACCAGTTGCGCCCCGAGCTCTCCTGCCAGTCCCACCAGCTCACGTTCGGCGCCCCATAGGAGCGGGAGAGCTGGCGGAAGCGCCGGATGTCGCCCGCCGACGGTGAGTTGTAGATCTGGCCCAGTGGATAGATCGCGCGCCGGTACAGCCGGTTGTACACGTACGTGTGCGAGTACACATGGTCGACGCTCGTGCCGATGTCGACCCAGTACATCTGCGGGGCGTTGTACTGGGCGCCGCCGGGGCCCAGGAACACCGAGTACGGGAACGCGGGGTGGTAATCGACGTACGGGAAACCGGCGAGCGCCACCGGGAACCGTGACCCGATCAGGTTGCGCAGCGTGCGGATGTAGGTCTGCGCCGAGACGTACTTGCCCTCGTACTCGCTTTCCGCGTCGATCATCAGGCAGTCGGCCCCGTTGCTCACCGCCTCGGCGCCGATCTGCGCCTCGGTCGCGGGGTTGTTGCCGTACACGTACTGCCAGGCGCACACCTTCAGGCCGTTGCGATGCATCGTCGACACCATCGAGCGCGAGAACTGCGACCAGTAGTTCGCGCCATCGCCGCTCTTGATCAGCAGCGTGCCGATCCCGTTGCGATGAGCGCGCGCGATGATCGACGAGTAGCTGCCGCCATTCGAACTCGACATCTCCCAGATCCACATCCCTCGTGCGGCGAGCGGATTACTCGCGCTCGCGGCCGCGGGCAGGGCAGCCGTCATCACGGACGCCAGCACAAGCGCTCGAAGCCATCCTGCGAACCGCCGACCCCCCGGCGAACGGCGACCGCGCCCTACGCGGTCCTCCGTCATCTGTTTGTCACCGTAGCCCGAAACCCGCAGAACCCCTGCAAGTTGCGGCCCGGCTCCACCGGGGGTGACCGTGTTCTGACATCGCGGGGGCCTCACCGCCCCTGGTAGACGTCGGGACGCCCGTGCTCTTTAGCCGTGTCGCCGCCGCATCAGTGCGCGGGCGAGCGCCGTAGCCTGCTCAAGCGTTCATGGAGCAGTGCGCGCGGCGCGGCCATCCGCGACCCCAAGCCAGGAGCGGATCTCATCGGCGAGCGCGACGGGCGCGTCGTACTGCATCAGGTGACCGGCGTCGTCCACGACGCGAAACGACGCGGACGGGAGGAGGCCGGCGAGGCGGCGGCCGGTCTCGACGGGGATCCACGCGTCGGCGCCGCCCCAGAGCACCCGCACCGGGATCGCGAGCTGCTCGAGCGTCCGCTCGTTCTCCTCCAGGAACGTCTCGTCGTAGTCGGCGATCTGCCGGTAGAACGCGGGCTGGCCGTCCTCGCCGAGCCACGGCTCGACGAGCCGGTCGGCCTGCGCCTCGCTCAGCCCGCGGTGGGTGGCCCCGCGAATGTAGGCGCGGACGATCGCTTCGTGGATGTCGGCGGGGAGCTCGCCGAGGACGGTCGGGTGCTCCTTGACGAATCGGAAGAACGGCGAACCGCTGGGAGGGATCGCGACCACGTCGACGAGCATCAACGAGGCGTACGGCGCCCCGAGGACGAGGTGCGCTCGCAGCGACACGGCGCCCCCGAAGTCGTGGGCGATGACGTGCGGACTGCCGAGGTCCCAGTGCTCGAGCAGAGCGACCAGCGCCTGCGCCTGAGCGCCGAAGTCGACCCGATGCTCGGGCGACTTCGAGGAGCGTCCGTAGCCCGGCATGTCCCACGTGTGGACCGTGTGGTCACGGGCCAGCGCCGCCGCGTAGGAGCGCCACACCTCCGAGGAGAACGGCGTGCCGTGACAGAACACGACTGGCGGACCCGAGCCGACCCGGTCCCATGCGATCGTCCTTCCCTGCCAGTCGAGACGTTCGGACACCCCCGTCACGTTCCCCGCCCGTGGATCGTTCAATCGGCCGATGGGTAGGGTCTCGTTCCTGCCGAGCGATGAGTTCTCCGCGCGTGAGCGGTCAACACGGCATGACCACCACACACACCCTTGACACCGGCGAAGCCTCGATCGCCTATGACATCCACGGCCCACTGCCAACCGCGGATGGACGGCCGCCCCTGTTCATGATCGGTCAGCCGATGACCGCTGCGGGCTTCGCCACCCTGGCGTCGCACCTTCCCGACCGCACCGTGATCACGTATGACCCACGGGGTCTCGGCCGCAGCACGCGCCAGGACGGGCGGGTTGACAACTCCCCGGTGGTCCAGGCGGAGGATGTCCACGCCGTGATCGAGTCGCTCGGGGCCGGTCCGGTCGACGTGTTCGCGAGCAGTGGCGGTGCGATCACAGCGCTCGCTCTCGTGGCCGCCCACCCCAATGATGTGGTCACGCTCGTCGCGCACGAGCCGCCGATGATCCCGGTCGTCCCTGACGCGGCCGAGGCGGAGCGTGCCCGCGCCGCCGTCCGCGACGCCTACGAGACGAGCGGGTGGGGTGCCGGGATGGCCGCGTTCATGCTGATGACGGCATGGCGGGGCGAGTACACCGAGGACTACTTCGCTCAGCCGCCGGCGGATCCCGCCGCGTTTGGGATGCCGGCGGACGACGACGGCCGCCGCGACGATCCGCTCCTCTCTGACCGCTCCTGGGCCGTCAGCAGCTACCGCCCCGACCCCGAGGCGCTCGCCGCGGCGTCAACCCGCGTCGTGATCGCCGTGGGGGAGGAGTCAGAGGGCGTCTTCACCGGACGCACGTCGGAGGCCACCGCCGACCTGCTCGGCCAGCGACCCACGGTCTTCCCAAGCCACCACGGCGGCTTCCTCGGCCCCGAGTTCGGCTACGCCGGCCAACCCGAGGCCTTCGCCATCAAGCTGCGCAAGGTCCTCAACGGCAACTGACGGCGTCCCGGGCTCCTCGGCCCCGTGATCCGGCCAGGGCTCCTCGGCCGCGAAAGCGGGCGATGGGGCGCGCGTGGGAATGTGCTCGCGGAACCTGCCAAACGGTCCCGTCCCGCGCCGTCGGCGCGTCGCACATTCCCAGGCGTCCCATCGCCCGCCCCAGCCGCTACTTGATGAACAGGATCTCCGCGTACTTCGGAAGCGGCCAGAGATCGTCCGCGACGTTCTTCTCGAGCTTGTCCGCCGCGGTCCGCACGTCCTCCATCGCGGGGACGACCGTGTTCTGCATGTACTTGGCGTGCTCGAGCAGGTCGCCGTGCGGCTGGTTCTCTTCGAGATTCGCGCTCTCGAGGGCCTTGATCGATGTCGCGAACGCGGCGATCAGGTCCGAGGTCTCGCTCGCGAGCTCGGACAGCTGCGCCTCGAGGAGCAGGGCGAGATACCGTGCCCCGGCGGGAAGCAGCATCGTCCGCGCGATTGAGGCCGCGGTCTCCGACTCGATGTTGAGCTTCGTCACGTACTGCTCGAGGGACACCTCGTACCGTGACTCGATCTCGCGCTGGGACAGCACTCCGTAGTTGTCGAACACCGTGATCGTTTCGTCAGCGACCAGGTACGGCAGCGCGTCCGGCGTCTGGCGGAGGTTGAGCAGACCACGTTGTTCGGCCTCGGCGTGCCACTCCTCGGAGTAGTTGTCGCCGCCGAACACGATCCGCTTGTTCGCCGTGTAGCTGCGCTGGAGGATCGGCCGCAGCGCTGCCTCGAGCTCGGTACCGGCCTCGAGCGCGTCCTCGAGCTCCTCGGCGAGACTGTCGATCGCCTCGGCGACGATCGTGTTCAGCACCGTGTTGGGGAGCGACAGGGACATGCTCGAGCCGAGGGCGCGGAACTCGAACTTGTTGCCGGTGAACGCGAACGGGCTCGTCCGGTTGCGGTCGCCGCCGTGCATCGGCAGTGGCGGCAGCACCGGCGTGCCGAGGCCGAGGAACGACTCCGGCGTTGACTCGCCGGCCTCGCCGCGCTCGATCGCGCCGAACACCTTCTCGAGCTCCGCCCCAAGGAAGATCGAGATGATCGCCGGCGGGGCCTCGTTGGCGCCGAGGCGGTGATCCTGGCCCGGCGAGGCGATCGATGCCCGCAGCAGTCCCTGGTACTGGTTGACGGCCTGAAGGACCGCAGCACAGAAGAACAGGAACTGGAGGTTGTCGTGCGGGGTGTCGCCGGGCTCGAGCAGGTTTTCGCCCGTGTCGGTTCCCATCGACCAGTTGTTGTGCTTGCCGGACCCGTTGACCCCGGCGAACGGCTTCTCGTGCAGGAGGCAGATGAGCCCGTAGCGGCGGGCGACGTTCTGCATCACCTGCATGGTCAGCTGCTGATGGTCGGAGCCGACGTTCGAGTTCTCGAAGATCGGCGCGATCTCGTACTGGTTCGGGGCAACCTCGTTGTGGCGTGTCTTGACCGGCACGCCGAGCTTCGCGAGTTCGCGCTCGGTCTCGAGCATGCACGCAAGGATCCGCTCGGGGATCGACCCGAAGTAATGGTCGTCGAGCTCGTGACCCTTCGGCGGCTTGGCGCCGAACAGCGTGCGACCGGTCGTGATCAGGTCAGGCCGCTCGAAGTAGTACTGCTCGTCGATCAGGAAGTACTCCTGCTCCGGCCCGACGGTCGTGAACACGCGCGCGGCGCTCGAGTTGCCGAACAACTTCAGCGCGCGCATCGCCGACTTCGACAGCGCATCCATCGACCGCAGCAGTGGGATCTTGTGGTCGAGCGCCTCGCCCGTCCACGATGCGAAGGCGGTTGGGATGCAGAGCAGGGCGCCGTTCGGGTTCTCCAGGATGAACGCGGGGCTCGTCGGATCCCATGCGGTGTAGCCGCGGGCCTCAAACGTCGCCCGGATCCCGCCGGTCGGGAACGAGGACGCGTCCGGCTCGCCCTGGATCAGCTCCTTGCCGGAGAACTCGGCGAGCGCCGTGCCCTCGCCGGTCGGCCCGTAGAAGCTGTCGTGCTTCTCCGCGGTCGAGCCGGTCAGCGGCTGGAACCAGTGCGTGTAATGCGTGGCGCCACGCTCGAGCGCCCACTCCTTCATCGCGAGGGCAACCGAGTCGGCGAGTGTCGTGTCGAGGGCCTCCCCGCGCGCGAGTGTCTGCTGAAGGCGACGGAAGATGTCCTTCGGGAGGCGCTGGCGCTGAACTGCGGTGCTGAAGACGTTGGCGCCGAAGACCTGGTTGTCGGCAACCGTCAGGTCTGGTGCCCCCAGGGCCCCGCCGTTCGGCGTCCACTGGGCTGCGAGTACGTTCTGCTGGCGAATGCGAGGCATGCTTTCGTTCTAGTTCCTTCCTATGCTGTGCGGCTCGGCGGCTGAGGCGCACGTTGACCCGGCCTCTGACGAGGCGTGAGGCTCAAATGTAGGTCCTCCCCGAAATCGGGTCACTATCCAAATGTCCAAACCGCGGGCTTAACTCGCGCACGTTGCGACCGTGTGCGGCGAGCGGTCCGGCGCTTGGATGACGCGGCTGAGATACTGGGGTTGTGCCGTTGAATCGCGAACTCGCCGCGCAGCTCTACGTACCGGCCGAAGACCGCTATCAGCGCATGCCCTATCGCCGCACCGGGCGCAGCGGGCTGAAGCTGCCTGCGATCACCCTCGGGCTGTGGCAGAACTTCGGCGACGACCGGCCGCTGATGAATAGCCGGGCGATGCTCCGCCGGGCGTTCGACCTCGGCATCACGCACTTCGATCTCGCCAACAACTACGGGCCGCCGTACGGCAGCGCCGAGATCAACTTCGGCCGGATCTTCTCTGAGGACTTCGCCCCCTACCGCGACGAGATCGTGGTCTCGACCAAGGCCGGCTACGACATGTGGGACGGCCCGTACGGCGAGTTTGGCTCGCGCAAATACATGCTCGCGAGCCTCGAGCAGAGCCTCACCCGGATGCGGCTCGACTACGTCGACATCTTCTACTCCCACCGACTCGACCCCGAGACGCCGCTCGAGGAGACGATGGGCGCGCTCGATACGGCCGTCCGGCAGGGCAAAGCTCGGTACGTCGGGATCTCGAGCTACGGGCCCCGCAAGACCGAGGAGGCCGCCGAGATCCTCCGTGAGCTCGGGACGCCGCTGCTCATCCACCAGCCCTCGTATTCGCTGCTCAACCGCTGGATCGAGGAGGAGCTGCTCGACGTCCTCGGACGTGAGGGGGCCGGGGCGATCGTGTTCTCGCCGCTCGCCCAAGGGCTGCTGACCGATCGGTATCTCGACGGCGTTCCGGACGATTCCCGGGTCAAGCGCGGCAACTATTTCGACGCGGACCTTCTCACCGAAGAGAACCTCGCGCGCGTGCGCGGCCTCGCTGAGATTGCGCAGGGCCGGGGTCAGACCCTCGCCCAGATGGCGATCGCCTGGGTGCTGCGCGACGAGCGGGTCACCTCGGCGCTGCTCGGGGCGAGCAGCGTCAAGCAGCTCGAGCAGAACGTCGCGGCGCTCGACAACCTCGAGTTCGATCCGGACGAGCTCGCCGCCATCGACACGTTCGCGGTCGAGGGCGGGATCAATCTCTGGGAGCCTCCGGAGAGCTAGCCCACGCGACCCTAGTTCGTCGGAACGACCTGGCCGGCGTCGTTCACGTAGGACTGCTGGGGCTTACTTGAGACGGTGACCTTGAACGTGCCCCAGGGCCTGCCGCCGCCGCCCGCGAGCACCGCGCGGGCCTTACCGTTGAGACCAGCCGCGACCTGGTACTGGACGACGTGCCGGCCGGACTTGACCGGGGTCACGCCCCACACGAACCGGGCGGTCGCGCCGGGCTTGAGGGGACCGAGCGCCCATGTGTTCGCGTACGCGGTGACCGCGCCGCCCGGGCCGCCGGAGCGGCAGCTGTAGCGGCACGGGCCGGGTGGGGAATCGATGATCCACACTGGCCGCGAGAGGCTCGCGAGGTTGGCGGTTGGGCCGCCGTTAGCGAGGTCGGCGCCGAACGCCTGCGCGGCGGTCGGTTGCTTGAGCGTCGGATCGACGATCGTGACCGCAATGTCGGGGATCATCTTCGTCCCGTCGTTGCGGACTTCGATCACCATGTGCGTGTGCTCGGCGAGGCGCTGCAAGGTCGGGAACGTGGCCGTCGTCACGTCGACCGGAAACCTCCCGCGCGGCTCGTTCGCGTCCTGGCGAGCCTGCCCACCGCAGCCGGCCAGCGCCAACAGCGCCGCGACAGCCACGGTCCCGCAGATGCAGTTTCTCCTCCGTCTCACGGCGAGCGCAACATACCATCCGTCCCTGCACGAAACGCTGGTTCGGCGCCGGCGGCGGGCGGGGGGCTCGCCCCCGTCGGTGTCGGTTCTCAGTTGGTCCTCGTCGTTACGTTCGCGTAGGCTGTGCGCGAGACAGCGCGGCGCTCCCAGCTGCGCAAACTTTGGGAGGAAAGAGACCCGTTGATTCGAGCAGTCGCTGATCGAGCGTTCCTGCCGACGAAGAACGTCCTCGAAGAGGTCGGGAACATGATGATCCTGACCGGCAAGACGGTCGCATCAGCGATCCGGCCTCCCTACCCGTACGGCAGCGAGTTCGTCGGGCAGTTCCTGTTCGCGATGAAACTGTGCTGGTTTCCGCTGCTGATCTCGACGGTCGCCTTCGGGTACGCCGCGCCGGGGCTGCAGGCCGCGAACTTCCTCGTGTTGTTCGGCGCGCTCGACCGTCTCGGCGGGTTCTTCGTGCTTGCATCGATCCGGGAGTTCGCGCCGTTCGTGGACGCGATCGTCCTCGCCGGCGTCGCCGGCACCGCGATCACCGCTGACCTCGGCGCCCGCAAGATCCGCGAGGAACTTGACGCCCTTCAGGTGCTCGGCGTCGACCCGGTCAAGAACCTCGTCGTCCCCCGGTTCCTCGCGCTCATGCTCGTCACCGGACTGTTCGACATCTACGCGCTGCTGTTCGGCATCTTCGGCGGGATCGTCGCGACGCTCGTCAACAATGCGCCACTGGGGCCGTTCTGGGCGACGTTCTTCAACAACGCGTCGACGACCGACCTCTGGGGGTCGGTGGTCAAGACAACGATCTTTGGCGCGATCATCGCGATCGTCTGCTGTTACAAGGGGATGACCGCCTCGGGCGGCGCCGAGGGGGTGGGCCGCGCCGTCAACCAGGCGGTGGTGATCGCCTTCCTGGGCGTGTTCGCGTTCAACTACGCGTTCACGCAGACGCTGCTCGCCACTCACCCCGAGATCACGACCGTGGCCAAGTGAGCGCCGGCTGATGGAGGGGCTGCTCGCCACACCGCGCGGCTGGATCGAGGCATTCGGCGATCTCGTCAAGTTCACCTCCCGGATCGTCCGGGAGGTTCTCGGTCTGCGCGTGCTGCGGTTCTTCGGCGAGGCGCTGCGCCAGTCCGGGATCCTGATCGTCTCCTCGACCCTTGTGATCTGGGGCCTCGTGTTCATCATCGGCCTCGAATGCGGGGTCGAGGGCGCCTACTTCGACCGAGCGAACGGCGTGCCCGCGTACGCCGGGGTGTTCTCCGCGTGGTGTGACCTGCGCGAGCTCGTTCCTTACGGCTTCGGCTACATGATGGCCGCCAAGGTCGGGACCGGCATCGTCGCCGAGCTCGGCTCGATGCGCATCTCCGACGAGATCGACGCGCTCGAGGTGATGGGCATCAGCGGCATGACGTTCCTGTGCGCGACGCGTCTGCTCGCCGCCTGGCTCGTGCTGCCGTTCGTCTACCTGTGCTCGATCGGAGCCGGCTTCCTCGCCAGCTACCTCGTCGTCGTGCAACAGATCGGAGACGTCTCCTCCGGGGGCTTCTTCCTCATCTTCTGGCAGTTCCAGAACCCACCGGATCTCTTATATAGCTTGATAAAGGCGATGGCGATGGCCACGGTCATCGTTCTCGTCGGCTGCTATTACGGCTACAACGCAAGTGGTGGCCCCGTCGGCGTGGGCACTGCCACCGCGAAGTCAATGGTCGTCAACGTGGTTTCGGTACATCTCATCGGGATGCTCGGTACGCAGCTCTTCTGGGGCGCGAACCCCCGAGCACCAATCGGAGGCTGAATATGGGTCGGTTTGGATTCGGGGGCGGCAAAGACAAGGACTCGGAGCAGGAGCCGCAGGCGGATGCCAACGACCAGCCGACGGCCCAGCACTCTGACGGCGGCCAGGACGAGGATTCGAGCCTGTGGATGTCACATGACGACGACCACGACGACGCGCCCGAAACGGTCGTCCCTCAGGGCCACGCGAGCACGGCGGCGCCGGCCGACGCGGCACAGGCCGCCGCGGCGACGCAGGCACAGGGTGGCGACGGCTCGGGGTCTCCCGGTTCAGAGGGCGGCTCCGGGTCACGCGTGTCCGTCGTCGACGAGCAGCCGCCGCGCCCGGCACCCCCCGAGGGTGCTTCCGAGGACGAGTACAAGTGGCACACCTACAAGGTCTATCCCTCCGGTCGTCCCGACGCCGTCGAGTTCATCGACACCTACAAGGCGTTCGGCCGCGCCCGGATTCTCCGTGGGCTCAACATGGGCCTGCCGGAGGGGATGGTGTCCATGATTCTCGGCCCCTCGGGCACGGGCAAGTCGGTGTGCATCAAGCACATGGTCGGACTGCTCTATCCCGACCAGGGCGACATCCTCGTGCACGGCGAATCGGTGCCGAACATGCCAGACGACGATCTCTTCGAGATGCGCAAGAAGTTCGGCCTGCTGTTCCAGGACGGTGCCCTGTTCGGCTCGATGAACCTCTTCGACAACGTCGCGTTCCCACTCCGGCAGCACACCGAGAAGGGCGAGGAGGAGATCGGGGACATCGTCATGCGGCGGCTCAACGAGGTCGGCCTCGGCAGCGCCAAGGACAAGATGCCGAACGAGCTGTCGGGCGGAATGCGCAAGCGCGCCGGCTTCGCCCGGGCACTCGTGCTCGAGCCCGACATCGTCCTCTTCGACGAGCCGGACTCCGGCCTGGACCCCGTCCGCACCGCGTTGCTCGGCGAACTCATCCTCGAGATCCACCGCGACATGATGGACGAGGCGAAGGCCAAGCAGAAGGAGCGCCTGCCGACGTTCGCCGTCATCACCCACGACATCATGAGCGCCCGCCGGGTCGCCGACTACATCAACGTTCTGTGGCGCGGACGGATCGTCGAGGCGGGTCCGGCCGAGGACATGCTCAACTCGGACAACCCGTTCATCCGTCAGTTCCTCGCCGGAGAGTCGCAGGGACCGTTGACGATGGACTAGCGGTCCGGCTGTCCTGAACGCTCCGGGCGACTGGGGCGTTCGGGGAGCGGCCGCCGGTAGCCTGAGGCGAGCATGCAGGTCAAGGAGAGGCTTGAGGGGCTGGCGCGGATCTCCGCACGGCGCCCCGTGATCACAATCTCGATCGTCCTCGCTCTGGCACTTGCCGGAGCGCTGCTTGCCCTCGGGCTCAAGCCGTCGACCGGGACCGACACCTATGTGTCGCGGTCCTCGTCGACGTTTCAGGCCACCGACCGCGATCACCGTGACTTCGGTGGGGATGCGGTGATCATCCTCATCAAGGAGCCGCTCACCGACCTCGTCGAGACGAAGGACCTGGCCAACGTCACCTTCCTCGAGGCGTGCCTCGCGGGCCAGTACGTCGTCCCCAGTCAGCAGCTCCAGTCCTTCCAGCCGGCGCCCCCCGGAGCGCACGCGCCTTACGGGGGCTGGAGCAGTCCGTGCGGCAAGTTGATGAAGACCAAGCCCGTGCAGGTCGTCTATGGCCCGGGGACGTTCCTCAACCGGGCGGTCGCGGCCGTTAACACCGAGATGCGCACGCTGCTCACCGGCGCCCAGCAGGCCGTGCAGAGCTCCTGCAACGCGGCGTACAAGCTCGCGCTCGGCCGTGGGCTCTCTCAAAAGCAGGCGACGAAGGCGTGCAAGGCCGCCTCCGCGCTCGAGCAGCAGTCCCAGCTTCAACAACTCGAGCGGCTCTATCTCAACTCCGGCATCAACGGCACACCCCGGATCGACGACCCGCAATTCATCCCGCAGATCGTGTTTGACCAGACGCGGGGCGTGAACCAGCCGAAGTCACGGTTCGCCTATCTCTTCCCGACCACGAACTCGGGTCTCATCCAGGTCCGGTTGAAGTCGAACCTGTCCGGCGCCCAGCAGGCGCGGGCGATCAGCTGGATCCGCCAGGCGGTGCGCATGCCGATGTTCCGCTCCACGTACGGCGGCACCTACACCGTCACCGGCGCTCCGGTCGTGCTGGGCGACCTCAGCTCCCAGATCACGGGATCGATCGCCGGGCTCCTCATCGCCGCGCTGCTCGTGATGGCGGCCACCCTGCTGATCGTGTTCCGCAGTCGATTGCGACTGCTGCCGCTGGCGATCGCGCTCGCCGCGGCGGGAATCACGTTCGGCGCCCTGTCGCTCGTCGGCGGCTCACTGACGATGGCGTCGATCGCCGTGCTGCCGATCCTCATCGGCCTCGCCGTCGATTACGCGGTCCAGTTCCAGTCGCGCGTGGAGGAGGCGCGGGCCCAGACCGGCACCGGGATCGCGGCCGTCACGCGCGCGGCGGCCGCTGGGGCGCCGACGATCGCGGTCGCCGCCCTGGCGACGGCAACCGGTTTCCTGATCCTGCTGCTCTCGCCGGTGCCGATGGTCCGGGGCTTCGGTCTGCTCCTCGTCGTCGGAATCTTCGTCGCGCTCGCGTGCGCCCTCACCGCCGGATCGGCGGCGCTCGTGCTTGGTGAACGCCGCCGCCCGACGTCGCCCGATGCCGGCCGCGGGAAGCTCGGCGCGGCCATACGCGGTGCCGGGGAGATCCTTCATGACGCGGGCGCGAGCGTTGCGGCTCGAGCGCCGGCCGTCCGCCCACCGCGCATGGAGGTCGGTCGGCTGATCGCCGCCGTGACCCGTCGGCCGGGACGCGTGCTGGCGATCGGCGGCGCGCTCGCGCTGCTCGGCTGGGTCGCCGACACCCAGACGTCGGTCCAGTCCGACGTGACGAAGCTCGTTCCGTCGAGCATGCCCGCACTCAAGGACCTGCGCACGCTCGAGAAGGTCACCGGGGTGTCCGGTGAGATCGATGTCGTCGTGCACGCCAAGAACGTCGCCACGCCGGCCGTCGTCGGCTGGATGCTGAAGTACGAGAACCAGCTGATGACCCATTACGGCTACGTCGAGACGAAGGGCTGCGCCCATTCGACCCTGTGTCCGGCGCTGTCGCTGCCCGATCTGTTCTCCGCCGGGTCCGGAAGCCCCGCCCTCAGCCAGGATCAGATCCGCAGCCTGCTCGCGGCCGTGCCGGCGTACTTCCGCCAGGCCGTGATCACCGGCGACCAGCGGGACGCGACGCTCGCCTTCGGGATCCGGCTGATGCCGCTCGCCAAGCAGCAGGCGGTGATCAACTACATGAACTCGCAGCTGCATCCGCCGGCCGGCGTCACCGCGCAGCTCGCCGGCCTGCCGGTGCTCGCCGCTCAGGCCAACGCCGCGCTCTCGAGTTCCGGCCGGCGTCTGCTCACGCTGCTCGCGGGACTGGTCGCCGTCGGCCTCGTGCTGCTCGCGGTCTTCCGCCGTCCGTCGCGAGCGATCGTGCCGCTCGTACCGATCGCGCTCGCCACCGGTTGGTCGGCGTTGATCCTGTTCGTACTCGGGATCCCGCTCAACCCGATGTCGGCGACCCTCGGCGCGCTCGTGATCGCGATCTCGACCGAGTTCAGCGTGCTGCTCTCCGAGCGCTTCCGGCAGGAACGGGCGGCCGGACACGAGCCGGCGGTCGCGATGGCCCGGACGTACCGCTCGACCGGCGCCGCGGTCCTCGCCTCGGGAATCACGGCAATCGCCGGATTCGGCGTGCTCGTATTCTCGAACATCACGATGCTCCGTGATTTCGGGCTCGTGACGCTCGTCGATCTGACGGTCTCGCTCGTCGGCGTGCTGCTCGTCCTGCCCGCCGTGCTCGTCGTCGCCGAGGACGGGCAACTCGTCCGCAGCAGGCGGGCGGCGCCGGCGCTGCCGCGATTGCGGCGCCCGGCGAAGGTCGCGTGAGCGAGCAGGGATCGACGCGCCCGCCGGAGGAGCCGGAGGCGCCCGAGGGGCGGGAAGAACCGGAGGAGCTCGCAGGGCCGGAGGTTGAGCCGCCGCGCCACCGGCTCGATCCCGATCTCGCCGCGGCCACCGCCCGCGGCGCCACGGAGGAGCCGTCCACGGCACCCCTCCCGGCGGCGCCGCCCGCGATCATCGACACCCGGCGCTACCGCTGGACGATCGGGATCTTCGGGCTCATTCTGGTGATCGCGTTCTCGATCTATGAGTTCAACAAGCACGGCGTGGTCAGTCCCGGCGTGCCGGCCGGCCAGCGTCTGCACAACTTCGTCGCGCCGCTGGCCACCATCGGCCCGGACAAGCCCGCGAACCCGCGGCCGAAGTGCGACCCCGCCCACCCGAATCCGCTGGCGCTCAACATCTGCGGTCGGACACCGCTCGTGCTCGCATTCTTCGCCACCGGTTCGGGACCGTGTAAGCGGCAGGTCGACACCGTCCAGGCCGTCGCGCATGAGTTCCCGGGACGCGGGATCGAGTTCGCCGCGATCGCCATCAATGCCTCCAAACAGCAGACGGCCAAGCTCGTCCGCGAGCGACACTGGACGATCCCGGTCGCGTTCGACAGCCAAGGATCGGTGGGGGCGCTGTATGGGGTTGAGATCTGCCCGATCGTCGAGATCGCGAGGCCAGGCGGGGTCGTGGCCCAGCGTCTGATCGGCGAACATTGGATCGATCAGGCGGCACTCGCCGCGCGGGTTCGTACGCTCCTCGGAGGATGACCGAGGAGCTTGACCTGGCACCCGCCGAGGGGTTCGTCAGCGACGAGGTGCGCGCGGAGCTGCCGGGCCTGAGGCTCGACTGGGTGAGCGTTGTCGCGCGCCGGCGCCATAGCCCGCGCATCGTCAAGCGTCGCCTGAACGATCTGGCCAGCCGCTACCGGGGGGCGAACGCAGTCGCGCTCCGCACGCAGCCGGTACCCCACGCCTACCGGGCGTTCTTCCGCCAGATCGGGCTTGACCCGGACGTCGACCGCATCCCGAGCGAGGAGGCGGTGGTCGGTCGCCTGCTCTACGGCGGGTTCCGCTCCGAGGACCTCATCACCGACGCGCTCCTGATCGCTCTGATCGAGACTGGGGTGCCGGTATGGGCGATCGATGCCGAGCGCGTCGAGGCGGGCGGGCTCGGGATTCGCACGAGCGTCTCCGGGGAGCGCCTGGGCGACGCCGAACACGGCATACCGATCGCCGCTGAGCGGCTCGTCGTCGCCGACAGCGCCCGCGTCCATGCGCTGCTGTTCGGCGACATTGCGCCCCATCACGACGTGACCTCGCGCACGGCCCGGGCGGTGTTGTTCGCGGTCGGCGTCGCCGGCGTACCGGCGATTCACATCGAGGAGGCGCTGTGGGTATGCGCCGAGACGCTCTCCGCGCAATAGCCGTGCGGCGGGAGACGCTGACCCCAGTGGGGTTGCGGACAGCCTCTAAACGGGTGGTAAGCTCCGCCGCTAGGGAAAGGATGAGGATGGCACTCCTGGAGCAGGACATCAGGGCTTTGCAGGGCGTATCGCCGGCGTCTGGCGTGACGGTTCCCGAGGTCGGCGAGCGTGCCGCCCGGCGGACCTTGCGCCAGCAGATCGCCCGGCTCGAGCGCGAGCTCGCCGACGCGTTCGTCACCGCCTGGCCGATGGGGGGCCTCGGGCACCCGGAGTCGCGCTCTGCCGAGCCGCGTCTGCTCGGCCTGGGCGAGCTCGAACGGGTCCGCGACGAGCTGACCGAGCGGCTTCGCGCCGCGCGCGCCACGATCGCGGCCTGCGCCGAGCGCCAGGAGGCCAATCGACTGCACCTCGAGCGGATGCTGCTCGAGCCCGGCAAGTACCGCTTTCACCGTGTCGCCCGGGCTGATGTCGGCGAGGCGGGGTGCGGCGTCTACCAGGTGCGACCCCGGCTCGGCCTCGTCGGAATGCTGATGGGCTGGTGGGAGGTCAAGCTCTCCTCCGGTTGTCCGTTAGCCGGGGGTCGCGGCGGCCTGCGCCGGCGCGACCCGTAACGCCTTACCTATCCTGAGCCGCGATGCGCGACATGTTGCGGACGGGAGCGGGCGCGGCCCTCGTCGTGCTCATCATGTTCATCGGCAGTCTCGTGCTGTGGATCGGCACCCCGCTGCTGTGGCTGTGGGTGGGCTCGCAGATTCAGGGCGCCACCTCATCGCTCGGGGCTGCCCTCGGCTCGATGTTCGTCGGCGTGATCGCGACGATCGCGGTGATCGCGAGCATCCTCGCGAAGCTCAGCAACGTCTACCGCAGGAACTGCCGCGCCCGGGGGCTTAACGACCCGGGCCACTTCGTGCTCGAGGGCGTGCTCGTGGTGAGCGCCGGGCTCACGATCGTGGCGTTCGTCGTCTGGTTCTTCCTGTTCGCCGGCGCCAGCCCCGTGCCGATCGGGATCCAGATCTAGGAGCGTGCCCAACTTCTTTGACACGCTCCTAGGGCCCGGCGGTTGGTCCCGCGCCGCGATCGTCGACGCGAGACCAACCTTGGGGCACGATTCTCAGGCGGCTCCGACGAGCGCGTAGCGCTCCGTCATCTCGACGTTCGCCACCGTGTCCAGCTCGACGTCCGTGTCGGTCTCCAGCTCAGCCTCCGTGACCGCTTCCAGCTCGACGTTCGGCACCGTGTCCTCGTGGCGCACCGCGTCGTGCATCCGTGCCTCGATCTCGGCGATCGCGTCCGTGCACTCGAGCTGCTCGGCCAGCATCCACCGCTGGCGCTTGGTGAGCGCACCGATCGTCTTCACCTCACTGATGTGGTTCCGTCCCAGGAACTTCCGGCAGCGGCTCCGTCCCCACCGCCGTTGGCTCAGCAGCAGGTCGGCGACTGCCCAACTGCTTGCCTCGCCAGGGCAGCGAAGGATGACCTCCGCGGCCGTAATCTGCTTCTCCGCAATGCGTCGCTTCAGGTCCGCACGCGCAAGCCTCACCTCATTCGCTCGCTCCAAGGCTCGCAGGCGTTGCGGCGGCTCTGGCGTCGCCGTGGCGGTCTCCATCATGTAGCCGTCTCTCTCCCTACGTGTAGCGTCCACTCGCGGGAGTGGACTCCCGTTGACATTGTGCACCGGAGCGCGGCAGCCGTGACTGATCGCGCACGCCCAGATGGGTGTTGCTGTTTCGGCCGTCCCGCGGCCTATGTGAGGTCCCTGCGCACGCCCCGGCCACCCCCCTCTGAGTGGCCCTGCGCCGCTCGGTCCGACCACCGTTCGACCTCGGAGAACCTACGCGAATGGCTCGGTCACAGCAAGGTCACATTTGCAAGCTCGACTGCTAGGAGCGTGTTTTTTCTGTGCCGATCCGCTTGTGCAGAATTGGACAACTTCGATCGACCAGGTGAGCCGTCCCGTCCCACGGGACGGTCCGCGGCGGCGGCTCAGGCGGGACCCGGCAGCGGGCCGTGCTCGGCCTCAAAATCCCGTTTTGCCGCGGCGAAGATCTCGATCGCCTGATCGAGCGTTGCGTGATCGTGGGTCGCCATCACGCTCGTGCGCAGGAGCGCGCCGCCGGGCGGGACCGCCGGATGCAAGGCGGTGTTGACGAACACGCCGCGCTCGTAGAGCGACTTCCACAGCAGGCCGGCGTTCCAGTCGTCGCCGACGACCACCGGGATGACCGGCGTGAGGACCTCGGTCCCGTCGGCGAGCCGCGTGGGGGGCACGACCCGCAGACCGAGCTCGCTCAGGCCGCGATGGAGATACCGGGCGTTTTCGAGCACGCGGGCGAACAACTCTCGGCCCTCGTCCGATCGGCAGATTCGGACCGCGGCGAGCGCGGCGCCGACGGCCGCCGGCACCGCCGCCGCGGTGAACATGAACGGCCGCGACTGGATCCGCAGGTAGTCGATCACCTCGGCCGGCCCGGCGATGACGCCGCCGCACGAGGCGAGCGACTTTGAGAACGTCGCCATCCGCAGATCGACTCGGTCCTCGACGCCGAACAGCTCCGAGGTTCCGGCGCCGCGGGCTCCGAGGACACCGAGCGCGTGGGCCTCGTCGACCATGAGACGCGCGCCGAAGCGCTCGCACAGCTCGACGATTTCGGGCAGCGGCGCGACGTCGCCCTCCATCGAGAACACGCCATCGACAACGACGAGGATGCCACCGCCGTCGTTCACCGCCTTCTCGAGCGTCTTCTCGAGACGATCGATGCGGTTGTGCCGGAACGCCCGGAGCTTGGCGCGCGAGAGGATGCAGCCGTCGAGGATCGAGGCGTGATCCCCGGAGTCGGCGATCACCGTGTCCGACGGACCGAGGATCGTGCCGAGCGCGCCGAGATTGGCCTGATGACCGGTCGTGAACACGAGTGCGGCCTCGGTCCCGAGCCACTCGGCGAGCTCCGCCTCGAGCGTGAGGTGCAGGCCAATCGTGCCGTTGAGGAACCGTGAGCCGGTGAGCCCGGTGCCGTACTGGTTGAGCGCGTCGAGCGCACCCTGCTTGACCCGCTCGTCCCCGGTGAGCCCGAGGTAGTTGTTGGAACCGAGCATGATCCGCGACTTGCCCTCCATCTCGACGACGGGGAGCGTCGGGCCCTCGAGCACGCGGAAGTACGGGAGCATGTCGTGCTCCTGGGCGGCGTGGAGAAGCTCGAGTCGCTCGAACTCCCGGGCCTTCGCAAAGACGTCAATCGAAGTGGGCATGTAGCGTTCCGGCCTGCATGGCGCTCGAAGTCCGTCCCGTCGCATCGAAAAGCGACCTCAATACGTTCATCAAGCTGCCGTGGCGGCTCTATCGTAACGAGCCGAACTGGGTTCCTCCGTTGCTGTTCGAACGCAAGCGGTTCTTTGACCGCGATCGGAACCCGTTCTTCCGCCACGCCGAGGCTGAATATTTCCTCGCTCTACGCGACGGCCGCGTCGTCGGGCGGGTCACCGCGCACATCGATCGGCACTTCAACGAGTTCCAGCATCACGACTGGGGGATGTTCGGCTTCTTCGAGTGCGAGAACGATCCCGAGGCCGCGCAGGCGCTGCTCGATGCCGCCGAGGCGTGGCTGCGGGCACGCGGCCGCGACCGGATGGTCGGCCCGATGGACTTCACCACCAACGACGAGTGCGGCGTCCTCGTCGACGGCTACGACCTGTTCCCGACGATCCTTACCAACTGGCAGCACCCGTATTACCCGGGACTCATCGAGGGCGCCGGCTTCGGCAAGGCGATGGACCTCTACATGTGGAACCTCGAGGTCTCCGATCGCTCGCGCGTGCACGAGGCGATCTGGAAGGTTGCGAGCGACGTCGAGGCCAAGCACGGGATCACCGTGCGCCCGATGCGCAAGAAGGACATGGAGGCCGAGATCAACCGCTTCCTCGAGGTCTACAACGCCGCATGGGAGCGCAACTGGGGCTTCGTGCCGCTCACCGAGGAGGAGGTCCGGGCCTACGCCAAGGACCTCAAGCCGATCCTCGACGAGAACTGGGCGTTCGTCGCCGAGAAGGACGGCGAGACGGTCGGCGCCGCGCTCAGCCTGCCCGACTACAACCAGGTCCTCAAGCATCTCAACGGCCGGTTGCTGCCCTTCGGGTGGGCCAAAGCGCTGTGGTACCGGCGCAAGATCGACCGGGTTCGTGTGTTCGCCCTCGGCGTCAAGCGGGAGTGGCAACACACCGGGATCGCGGCCAAGTTCTACGAACTCCACTTCGACTCGGCGGCCCGGACGCCGCAGACCGGAGGCGAGATGGGCTGGATCCTGGAAAGCAACAAGTCGATGAACCGCGCGATGGAGGGCATGGGTGGCCGGGTCACCCGTACCTACCGCGTCTACGAGAAGCTGCTGAACGGCAGCGATTCCTAGCCCGCCGGCATTCCCTTTGCAGTCGACCGCCTGCGCTGTCACTATGGAAGACCGATGAGCGACGAAGCGCATCTCGCCGAGGAGGCGACACTGGAAGTGGGCCCGGAGGAGACCGTCGACGGTCTTCCCGTGCTCGCCGAGGTCCGCGCGGTCGAGCGCGCAGCGCCGGTCGCGCTGCCCGCCGTCCAGGCCGCCGCGGCGGCCGCCACCGGGTTTGTCGCAGGGGCGGCGACGCTGGCGCTCGTCAAGCGCCGCAGCGCCCGTCGGACGGCGCGCTCCTCACGACGACCGATGAACATGCTGCCGATCGTCGGCAGCCGGACGTTCCTCGTCGACGTGCATCTCGTCGGCAAGCCTGGGGAGTGACCCCACCGGCCCCCGCCGAGGTGCGGGTCGAGGTTCGCCCGCGCTGGCACTTCCGCCTGCCGACCGCGGTCGGGCTCGATCGCCTGACGCGACGGCACGGGGCCGTTCTGCACCGGCTCGTCCATAACGAGGACCAACCGGTCGTCGTGCGGGTCGCCCAGACGTCGGCGGACGCGGTGTTGTTCGGTGCCACCGCGCCCACCCGGGCGGCGGCGGAGTACGGGATCGCGCGGATGCGGGTCGCGCTGGGCGTCGACCAGGACCTGCGGCCGTTTCACGAGCGCTTCCGCCGCGACCCGCTCATCGGTGCGGCGGTGCGGGCGGATCCCTGCCTGCGGCTGGCGGCGCGGCCGGAGCCGTTTGAAGCATTGACATGGGCCGTGTGCGAGCAGCTGATCGAATACGAGCGGGCAGCCGCGATCCAACGACGTCTCGCGGCGCGCTACGGGCGCAGATGCGATCGCTCCGGGCTCCGCGACGCGCCGACCGCGGCGGTGATCGCCGCCCGCGCGCCGGCCGAGCTGGCCGCGCTGGATCTTTCGCCCGGCCCGGGCGCTCGCGCTCATCCGGTGCGCTCGGGAGGTCGCGTCCGGCCGTGTCGATCTTCTCGCCCCCGATCCCGAGCCGGGGTGGCGGCGACTGCGGACGATCCCGGGAATCGGGCCGTGGACGCTCCAGACGCTTGCCTGCTCGGGTCAGGGCCGCGTCGATCAGCTGCCCGCTGGGGACCTCGCCTACTTCAAGCTCGTCGGTCGGCTCCTGACGGGCGTGCCGTACGCGCGGGCGACCGAGGAGCAGGTCGAGGCGTTCTTCGCCCCCTACGCGCCCTGGAGCGCGCTGGCGGGGGCCTACGCGCTGCGCAGCGGCGCGAGCCGCGCGGCGCTCCGGATCGCCGCCTGACGGGGTTGCCCTTGACCTCTGGGCCTGAGTGTTGCTCTAGCGCCACTCAGGCCCAGAGACCCCGGGTTGTCACCGGGTCAGCACCCCTTCGTTGCCTGGCCCAGGGGTCAACTCGACCTCGAGCGTCTCCCACGGGGCGACCGCGAGGGCGCGCTCCAGCGCGGCGGGGGAGTCGACCGGCTCGGTCAGGCGCTGGCCTTCGTAGCGGACCGTCACGCCGCCCGGATCGCGGAACGGCCACGGGTCGACGACCACGCCCGACCCGGCGGACCCGCCCGGACGCATCTCGAGCGTGACCGGCTCCATCGCGGTCGGGACGTCCGCCACCGCGCACGGCGGCCACCCCAGGCACACCGCGAGCGACATGTAGTCCCACGTCCACACGAGCTGGCTGTTCCGCGCGATCTCGTCCGGGTCCGCCCCCAGGGACGCCATCAGCTCTGCCTGCCAGCGCCGCTGCGACGCCAGGAAGTCCCGGATCAGCTCGGCATCCACGGGCGCGCTCCGCGACAGATCGCGCATGCCGTAGAGGCGCGTCCCGTGCATCGAGACGAGCAGCGCCGCATACCGGCTCTGGCGCAGCAGCCGCCGCGGGCCGCCGCTCCAGAGCTCCAAATGGACCGACAGGGGCATCTCGATGAAGGAGTGGGGCAGACCGGTGTCCGGGTTGAACGTCGGCGAGGTATCCCACGCGGCCATCCCGATGTCGTGTTGCTCGGCGGCAAGGCACACCTCCTCGTACGGCGCCACCGGCCCGAACTGCTCATTTCCCCAAGCGCGGGCGAGCTGGCCGGAGACCCACGCGTGGGCCGGCTGGCCGATGAGCAGCGTCCCTGAGCCATCGCCGTGAACGAGCATCGAACCTCGCTTACGCCGACGGAGCGCGCAGCCCCTCGAGCAGCCGCCGGATCGTCTGTCCCATCTCCTCCCGCGCCGCCACCGGGTCGTCGGCCCGGGCGACGACCATCGCCGCCTCGTCGACCGCGCCGATGAGCACGTGGGCGAGCGGCCGCGCGGGCGCGGGCGCGATCAGGCCGGCATCCATCGCCGCCGTGAGCACCTGTTCGGTCAGCCGGATCGAGACCTCGCCGCTCTCTCGCCACACGTCCCAGCCGAGCACCGCCGGTCCGTCGACGAGCACGATCCGCTGCACCTCCGGGAGCGCCGAGGCGTCGAGGAATGCCTCGATCCCGCGCACGAGCTCGTCCCACGGATCGCCGGCGGCGTTGGCGGCGGCGAGCACCCGAGCGGTCGTTTCCGCGCTCACCTCGATGAGCACGGCGCGGAACAGATCCTCCTTGCCCCCCTTGAAATGGTGGTAGAGCGCCCCCCGGGTCACGCCCGCGCGCTGGACGATCTCCTCGGTCCCGACGTCGGCGTAGCCCCGCTCGGCGAACAGGGCACGCGCCGCGGCGATCAGGGCTGCGAGCGTCGCCTCACGCTGGGCCGCCTTCGTGCGCGGCGCCGCGGGCGGGGGTGGGGACGTCGTGTCCTCGGTCTCGGTCATCTGCGGTGAGACCTCCCTGTCTTGACATGCATACTGTCTGTATGTGAAGATGCGTACACGCTGTATGTAACCCTACCGCGAGGTCAACCGGACATGCCCGAGATTCAGCTGACGCAGGGAACTCTGAACTACCGGGACGAGGGG
This sequence comes from uncultured Solirubrobacterales bacterium, assembly GCA_963850335.1. Classification (GTDB taxonomy): domain Bacteria; phylum Actinomycetota; class Thermoleophilia; order Solirubrobacterales; family Solirubrobacteraceae; genus Palsa-465. The sequence goes on from CAWKKY010000020.1 coordinate 337,271, forward strand.
GAGGGACCCGCCGTCGTCTTCATTCACGGACTGCTCGTCAACGGACGGGTGTGGGAGGACGTGACGCCGCTCCTCGGGAGCGACGTGCGCCGGATCGTCCCCGACCTGCCGTTGGGGTCACACACGATCCCGATGAACCCCGGCGCGACGCTCGACCCGCCCGCGCTCGCCGCGATGATCGCCGAGCTGATCGAGCGGCTGGACCTCGACGACGTCACACTCGTCGGCAACGACACGGGCGGGGCACTGTGCCAGCTCGTGGTTGCCCGTCACCCCGATCGGATCGGGAAGCTGCTGCTGATCAACTGCGACGCGTTCGAGCACTTCCCGCCGCGAGCGTTCGCTCCCGCGCTCACCGCGCTCCGGCGTATCCCGGGGCTCCTGGCGTCTGCCGCGGCGCTCGGGCGGGCGAGTTGGGGGCGCCGGCTCGTGTTCAAGCTCGCGCCGCTCACGGTCCGCCCGATCCGCGACGACCTCGCCCAATCCTGGGTGGCGCCGCTCCGCCAGCGCGGTGTCCGGCGCGATGCGCTTGCCGCGATGCGGGGTATCGCACCCGAGCACACGCTCGGCGCGGTCGATGGTCTGCGCCGGTTTGAGAAGCCCGCGATCGTCCTCTGGGGCCTCCGCGACGTGTTCTTCAAGGTCGCCGACGGCCGGCGGCTCATCGACACGCTGCCGCAGGCGCGGCTGGAGACCGTCGAGGGCGCCCGCACCTTCGTGCAGCTCGACGCCCCCGCCCGCGTGGCCGAGCTCGTTCGCGAGCTCGCCATCGCCGCACCCGCCCAGCGCGCCGCTGGCGCCCCCTCCGCCGAAGTCGCTCCCTCCACCGCAGTCGTCCCTTCCACTGCCTGAATTGTTCCGAACACTGATACAGTTGCGGCGCGATGATCGCGCCGATCTCCCGGGCATCCGTGCCGGACCTCGTCTTCGCCACCCTGTGCGACGCGATCCTCACCGGCCGCTACGCCCCGGGTGAGCGGCTCCCGACGCAGCGGACCCTCGCCGCCGAGCTCGGCGTCAACATGGCGTCGGTCCGCGCGGCGCTTGGCCGCCTCGAGCAGCTTCGGCTCCTCGAGGTGCGCCACGGGGACGCAATGCGCGTACTTGACTGGAGGCGCTCGGGCGGGCTCGAGGCCCTCGCCGTGCTCGGCAGCGTCGATCCGGCGACGGTCACGGCTCTGTTCGAGGCGCGGCGGCTGCTCCTGACCGAGGCCGCGCGGCTCGCCGCCGAGCGCCGCAGCGACGAGCAGGCGGCTCAGCTCACCGAGTTGGCGGGCGTGGTCGCCCGAGCGGCCGACGATCCGGCCGCGCTGCTCGCCGACTGGTCATACATGGCGACCGTCGTCGAGGCGGCGGGAAACCTCGTCTTTCAGCTGATCATGAACTCGGTGCGGGAGCTCTACCTTCCGCGCATCGAGCTGTTCGCGCCGGTCGTGGCGGATCGCCGCGCGCTCGCGCCGCTGTACACGGGTGGGGCGACGGCGATCTCCGCCGGTGAGGGCGCCGCCGCGGCCGAGGCGATCGGTGAGCTCGCCCGCGCCCAGGAGCTCCGGATGCTCTCCGCGCGATGACCGACGCCCTCGACCAGCTCATTCGCGCCGCCCCGACATGGCAACGTCCGGGGATGCGGGCGATGTTCGCGCTCGCCCGCCGTCCCCGCGGCCTCGCGCTTCTGCACCGGCTCTCGCCGGCCGATCAGGCCGCCGCGGGGATGCTCGCGCTCGTCCGTTACGACGATCCCGCGCTCGCTCGGCAACTCGGCTGGGACGCCGACACGGTCGTCGCCCGCGGGGTCGCCGCACGCGAGGCCCGCCGATGAGGAACCCGCGCACGCTCCAGGCCGACGCGTGCGTCATCGGCGCGGGCGCCGGCGGCGCGGTGGCGGCCGCCGAGCTCGCCGAGGGAGGCCTCGACGTCGTCCTGCTCGAGCAGGGGCCCGACCACGATCCGGCCACACTCAGCGCCCGCCCCGCGCAGATGCTCCCGCGGCTCTACCGCGACGGCGGGCAGACGTTGACGCTCGGTCACCCGCCGATCGCGCTGCCGCTGGGGCGTGGCGTCGGTGGGACGACGCTCATCAACTCGGGGACCTGCTTCCGGACTCCGCCCGCCGTACTCGAGCGTTGGGAGCGCGACTACGGCCTCGAGGGGTTCGACGCGGACGCGCTACGGCCGTACTTCGAGCGCGTCGAGCTCGCCCTCTCGGTCGCCGAAGTCACGCCAGAGCTGGCCGGGGAGAACGCGGCCGTGGCGCGGCGCGGCGCTGAGCGGCTCGGCTGGTCACACGGATATCTGCGACGCAACGCGACCGGCTGCGTCGGCTCGGGCGTGTGCGTGTTCGGCTGTCCGGCCGGCGCCAAGCAGCACACCGGCATCACCTACGTTCCGCGCCTGCGGGCCGCCGGCGGGCAGGTGGTGACCGGTGCGAGCGTCCGCCGCGTTGTCGTTCGCCGCGGGCGGGCGCAAGGTGTTGAGGCGAGAACACCGGACGGCCCGCTGCACGTGGCGGCACCGCTCATCGTGATCGCGGCCGGCGCGATCCACACGCCGGCGCTGCTCACCCGGAGCGGCCTCGGTGCCGGATCCGGGCAGCTGGGACGCAACCTGTCGCTTCACCCCGCCACGGCCGCGGCGGCACGAATGGACCACGTCGTCGACATGGCCCGGGGCGTGCCGCAGAGCTTCTACGTCGACGAATTCGCCGCCGAGGGCATCATGCTCGAGGGGATCGCCGGACCGCCCGCGTACGTCGCGATGTCGCTGCCGCTCACCGGCGCCCGCCACGCCGAGGTGATGCGGGACTACCGGCGACTGGCCCAGTTCGGCCTGATGGTGTCCGACAGCTCCCGGGGTTCGGTCCGCATCGTCGCCGGCCGTCCGGTGATTCGGTATGACCTGAACGGCGAGGACCTACAGAGATTCCGGTCCGGTCTACGACGGCTCGAGCAGCTGTTCGCCGCGGCGGGCGCGCGCGAGATCCTGCTCCCGCTCCCGCCGGGTATCCGCGCCGAGAACGCACGTCGTCGTGACCTCAAGCTGATGGCGTTCCATCCGCTCGGGACCGCTCGCGCGGACGCCCGGTCGACGCACGGCGTCGTCGACGGAGACCTCGAGCTCCACGACGCCGCCGGGGTCTACGTCGCCGACGGATCCGTCGTTCCCAGCGCGCTCGGCGTCAATCCGCAGCTGACGATCATGGCGCTCGCCACCCGGCTGGCCCACGCGGTGCTCGACCGCGCAGGCGCCCAGCCGAGCGGGGGGCTACACGCCCTGGCCGGCTAACAGCTCGTTCGTCGACGCCCCGGCGAACGCGCTCGGGTCAGAGATCAGGTGGTGCGAGAGCATCCATTGCCCGTACGTGTTCCACTCGGTCGGATCCTGCCAGCCCCACGGCTTGCCCGTCTGACTGGGAAAGAACACCGGGAGGGTCGCCTTGACGCTCGCCGTCTGGAGCTTCTCGTCGAGGCCCGGGTTGGCGTGCACGAGTGCGGCGATGCCGGCCGCGGGATCGTGGCGGACGGCTTCGTACCCCCGCCCGACCGCCTGCACGAACCGACGCACGATGTCCGGCTGCTTGGCGATCGTGCTGCGCCGCATGACGAGCACGAGCTCGTTGTAGGTCGGCACCCCGACGCGGTCGACGGGGATCACGTTCGGGCGCTTGCCGTGCTGGCGCAGCTGGATCGCCTCGTAGTTCCAGTAACCGCCGAGGGTCGCGTCCACGCGCCCGGACAGCATTGCCGGGACGAGGTTGGCGCCGACGTTGATCTCCTTGACCCGGCTCGCGGACACGCCGGCCTCGGAGAGGATCGTCTGGAGGTAGGCGCGCTGGTAGGCGATCCCGGCATAGCCGACGGTCTTGCCGCGGAGTCCACTGGGCGAGGTGATGCTGACGTGCTTGTGCGGCAGCGAGATGATCGACGTGAGCGGCTTCTGCACAATCGCCGCGACCGACACGAGCCCCAGGCCCTTGTTGCGGGCGAGCATCAGCTCCGGCTCGTAGGAGATCGCCGCATCGACCCTGCCGTCGGCGAGCAGCTCCAGCGGCGTGGCGGGATCGGTCGGCACCTGGACGTGGACGTTAAGGCCCGCCTGCGCGAACGCGCCGTCGCTCATCGCCTCATAGATCCCGACGTGGTCGGCGTTCGGGACCCAATCAAGCATCAGCGTCAGCGAATGCGAGGATCCGGACCCGGACACGACCTCTTGCTTCTCGCCGCAGGCGGCGAGCGCGAGGACCGAGATCGTCGCGAGCACGGCGATCAGACAACGTCGTTTCATGGTGAGAGGTCTCCTTCATAGGCCCACGGCAGCGCGCGTCGCTCGGCGACGCTGAGCAATCCGAACAGGACAATCGCGAACAGGGCAAGCACGACCGTCGCGGCGACCGCGCGGGCCGACAAGAGCTGGGGGATCGAGATGAGAATGAGGTAGCCGAGTCCCGAGTTCGAGCCGTTGTATTCGGCGAAGACCGCCCCGATCACCGAGACGGCGACGGCGATCTTCGCCCCGGTGAACAGCCCGGGGAGGGCGGCCGGCAGCTCGACGTGCCGGAAGATCCGCAGCCGGGAGGCATCGAACGTCCGCATCAGCTTGAGTAGCTGCGGGTCGACGGCGGCCAAGCCGGCGAGGGTTGCGACGACGATCGAGAAAAACGAGACGAGGGCGACCACGATGATCTTCGGCAGGATGCCGAAACCGAGCCACACGACCAGAATCGGGGCCAGGACCGGGAACGGGATCGCCTGCGAGGCCACGAGCAGCGGATAGAAGGCCCGCCGCAGCGTCGGCGAGAAATGCAGTGCCACAGCGAGCGCGAGCCCGAGGACCGCGGTCACGAGCAGACCGAGCAGCACCTCGCGCGCGGTCACCAGGAAGTTGCTCCACAGCAGCCCGCGGTCGGTGTACAGGGCGCTTGCGACGGCATGGGGCGGCGGGAGGATGTCGGGATCGACGCCGCCGAGGTCGACGTACACCTCCCACACGCCGAACAGCGCGAGCAGCAGCAGGGCGGGCAGTACGAAGCGCTTCATGCCCGCACCCCCAGCGCTTGGAGGGCCTGCTCGCGCAGCTCGACCACCGCTGGATCGACGCGCCGGCGCGGCCGCGGGAGCTCGATCGCGATCTCGGCCACGACGCGGCCGGGGCGCGGTGAGAACACGATCACCCGGTCGGCGAGCACGACGGCCTCCTCGACGTCGTGGGTCACGAGCACGACCGTCCGCGGCTCGGACTCCAGGACCTGGGCCAGCCAGCCCTGCATCTCGCTGCGGGTGATCGCGTCGAGCGCCGCAAACGGCTCATCGAGAGCGAGCACCGGCTTCCCCGCCAGGAGCGTCCGCAGGAACGAAACCCGCTGGCGCATACCGCCGGACAGCTGCGCCGGTCGGGCGTGTTCGAATCCGGTCAGCCCGAAGCGCTCGAACCACGGGGCGGCGGCGGCGCGGGCCTGGGCCCGCGAGACCCCGCGCGCCCGGAGCGCGAGACCGGCGTTGTCCAACGCCGTGCTCCACGGCAGCAACAGGTCGCGCTGGGGCATGAGCGCCGCCGGTGCGGCGCGGACGCGACCCGTATCTGGCCGCTGGAGGCCGCAGATGAGCTCGAGCAGCGTTGTCTTGCCACAGCCGCTCGGGCCGACGACGGCGACGACCTCATCGTGGCCGGCGCGCAGTGATACGCCGTCCAGGGCAAGGGTCTCTCCAAACTGACGACTCACGACCTCGACCGACACGCCGCTGCGCTCGTCAAGGTCGAGAGGCTCCTGGGCAGGAGCCTCGATCATGGACTTGCTCCCTCCGCGGGCATTACCCCACAGGTTCGAAGGGTCAGCGCCGGGTTCTGTCTGGGGGCGCTATCTCAGCCGGCTTTCCCGCCAGCCCCCCTGGGTTGTCAATACTCAAAAACGCATGCTACCCATGTCGTCCGCTGACGCGGTAGGGTGCCACCCGTGGGGAGCCGGGCTCGACGTTGTCTCATTCCTGCCGTGACGCTGCTCGTCATCGGCCTGACCGCCGTTTCCACGGCGGTCGCGCGTCCGGCATTCCGTCCCCGGATCGGTCGTGCCATGGGCCTGATTCCCGCCCACGGACAGGCCGATCCGACGAGCGGAACCGCGATTCCGGTCGTCTACCACGGCGGCTCTGTGATGCGTGGAGTCACCATCCACACGGTCTTCTGGGCCCCGAGTGGCTACGGATTCACCGGCTCGCCAGGCGGCGCCGTCCCAGGTTACGAGCAGCTCCTGAAGCGGTTCCTCGTCGATGTCGCGCACGACTCGGGTCAGACGACGAACAACGCGTTCTCGCTTCTGCTCCAATACCCCGACCGCAGCGGCGGCGGGCAGTACAAGGTCGCCTACGACCCGGCGACCGACTCGATCGACGACACGGCGCCGTATCCGGCGAAGCGCAGTCAGTGTGTCTCCCCGTCCGGAGTGGGCACCTGCGTGACCGACCTTCAACTCCAGCACGAGCTCGATCGCGTGATTCAGGCCCACGACCCGGCCGGACGCGGCCTGCACGACGTGTGGTTCGTGTTCTTGGCGCCGAACGTCGACGAGTGCGTATCCGCCGGCGCGTGCGCGACGAATGCCTTCGCCGGCTACCACAGCCTCTCGAACGTCGGCCATGGCCCGGTCATCTACTCGCCGATTCCGAGCCCGCTGGTCGAGTTCAACCCGCCACCGGGCAGCGATCCGCAGGGCAATCCCGAAGCGGAATCCGCCATCGACGTCGTTGCCCACGAAGCCGTCGAGGCGATCACCGACCCGGAGGGCGTGGGCTGGATGGACCCCAACGGCTCTGAGGTCGCAGACAAGTGTGAGAACGGCCCGCAGATCGGGACCCCGATCGGCTACGCGGCCGATGGCTCTCCCTACAACCAGGTGATCAACGGCGATCAGTATCTCCTCCAGGGGATGTGGTCGAACGTGACCCAGGGCTGCACACAGGCGTCCGCGTCGACCAAATCGGCGCTCCCGCTGGCGACGGTCAACCTGACGCAGTTCAGCTCGACGGTCACTGGCAACATCGCCAAGGCCACCGCCGGCGTGTCGGCGACAGTGTTCATCGTCCGCGCCGGTGAGGTCGTCGGCGGAGGTACCGGGACGACGAACGGACGCGGCGACTGGCGGGTGACGCTGCGCGCGCTGGGCAACCATTCACGGAGCGCCGTGGGCGACGATCGCGACCTGATCGTCGTGCACTACGGCCGCGGGGGGCCGGCGCCTGCCGAGATTGCGACCGGCGCGGGCGGCAACCCGTTCACCGAGGCGGGCTGGACTGGCTGGTATGCCCTTGACGCGGGCTTTGCGGTCGGCGGCAGCTCGATTGCGCTCGGCCCGTGCGGCCAGACCGGCGTGCTCACCGTCCGCGTCGACGGCAAGGCGACGGCGCCGCCGATCGAGCAATGCGGGAACGCCGACGACATCGCCACGGTCCACACCAAACCGCTCGGGGCGGGCACCTCGCTCACGATGAGCAGCCAGGACAATCGCGCGGTCGCGTTGGCGAATCCACCGGGAGCCCTCATCTCGATGACGGTCCCGCTCGGCGAGCCGAACAGTGTCGCCGCCTTGACGAACTCGCAGACGACGCTGACGAACACGGGTTTCCCGACGTGCACCGCGGACCTCCGAGCCCAGGCCGTCCGCTGCTCGGGGCTCGTCCAGGGGGGCCGCTACGTCCTGACCCGCGCCCGCGGTCGCTCGGCACGGACCGCGCGCGCGGACGGGAACGGATCGGCGCGCTTCGCGGCCTTCCGCGGCTCCCCGGGGATCCGCGGCGGCGACCTGCTGACGCTGACCAACCGGGCACGCCGCGTCCTCACCCGGCTGCACGTGGCTCACCTGCGCGTCGACATCAACGGCAACCAGACAGTCATCGGCTCGGGACGGTGCGAGCCCGGGCTCTACTACGGACCCCCGCTCAGCGACGCGCCCGTGAGCAGCTCAATCGGCGTGCCCGGCGCCACCGACACGGGCACGATCTGCCCGCTGTCCGGACGGGCGTCCGGGCTGGGCACCCGGACGATCAGCGAATCTGATGACCGCAGTGGCGGTCAGACCCGGACCCAGGTGCCGAGCTTCCTCGGGACGGCCCCGGTGCAGAACGCGACGCTGTACGGGAACTTCATCGCGTTGGCGCAGACCGGGATCCCGGGCCCCCACGGCTCAACGATCGCCACCCACTCACGCGTGTCGCTCACGATCACCCGTGCCGGTCAGCGCCGGCCGGTGTTCCGCTCGGCCAACGTCGGCACGGTCCGAGGGGCTGCGATCCCGGAGCTTGCCGTGGGTAGCTATCAGGCGAAATGGGTCCTCACCGACGCCAACGGCGACACCCGTACCATCTCGACGCAGTTCGTCGAGGCCCGCTGAGCACCGCTGAACCGGCCGCGCGGCGGGCGTAGAGATCCGCGGATGGCGCGCACAGGCGACGAGATCCCCACGAGCAAAGCGCGGCGTGCCGCGAGCACGACGGCTGCGCTTGGCCCGAGCAGCGCTCGCCTCGCGGCGACGCTGCTCGCGTCGCTGGCACGTGACCCGGAGAAGGCCCGCCAGATGCTCGAAGAACGCCATCTCGATCTTGCAGATCGCACGGTCAAGACGCTCGGCAATCTCCGCGGTGGCGCGATGAAGCTCGGCCAGCTGGCGTCGTTCGTCGACGTCGAGTTCCTGCCGCCGGAGTACCGCGAGATCTACCAGGAGAAGCTCGCCGAACTGCGTGATGCCGCGCCCTCGATGAGCTTCGAGAAGGTCCGCGGCGTCCTCGAGCACGAGTGGGAGATGCCGGTGGAGGACGTGCTCGAATCGATCTCGCATGAGGCGGTGGCCGCCGCCTCGATCGGGCAGGTCCACCGCGGCGTACTCAAGGACGGCCGCGAAGTGGCGGTCAAGGTCCAATATCCCGAGATCGCCGACGCGCTGGAGTCCGACCTCGATCTCGCCTCGGTGGCGATCGGATTCGGGAAGGCGATCGCCCCGGGGCTCGACCCGCGGATCGTCGCCGCCGAGCTGCGCGAGCGCGTCCTTGAGGAGCTCGACTTCGAACTCGAGGCCCAGCAGCAGCGGACGTTCGCGCGGGCGTACCGCGGGCACCCGTTCGTGTACGTGCCGGGCGTCGTGACATCCCTCTCTCGCCAACGCGTGCTCGTCAGCGAATGGGTGGATGGTCATCGCTTCGATGTGGCCCGCTCGTTCGACCAGGAGCGCCGGAACGAGCTGGGGGAGATCATCGTGCGGTTCTTCTTCGGATCGATGCGCATGCTCGGTCGCTTCAACACCGACCCTCACCCGGGCAACTACCTCGTGCTCGACGACGGCCGGATTGCGTTTCTGGACTTCGGCAACACCGCGGAGGTCGGCGATCAGGCCCACATGAAGATGGCGCTGTCGGCGGCGATGGACGGCGACGCTGCCGGCTTCACGAGCGCGGCGTCCGACCTCGGGTACGTGCGCAGCGAGCGGCGGATCGACCAGGAGCTCCTGCTCAGGCAGGCCCGGGCGCTCGGCGACTGGTATCTGCACGACCGCGAGCTGCGGATTGACCCCGACTACGTGGGGGCGGTGATCGCGTCGCTCGTCGACCCGCGGGCGATGGAGGGAGCGTTCCGGCTCGTGCGCCAGCTGAAGGTCCCGCCGGAGGAGATCTGGCTGCGGCGCGTCGAAACGAGTGTGCTCGCCGTCCTCGGCCAGCTCCGGGCGACCCGGAACTGGCACCGGATCATGCGCGAGCTCGTGTTCGGCGACGCGCCGGCCACCGAGCTGGGCCGCCAGGAGACCGCCTTCTGGTCTCGGCGTGAGCGGCGGGCGTAGCCCGCGTTCGGCTATGCCCTGAAGCCGCCGGTCGAGCTGAGCGCCGCGCCGCCGACCACCCGCGGCATGTAGTCATCGAGGAAGATGCGGGCCACGAGTTCCTGGCGTGAGGACACGCCCGTCTTCTCAAACAGGCTCTTGATGTGGTCCTGCACCGTGTAAGGCGAGAGGACGAGCGCCTCGGCGATCTCCGGGTTGGTCAGGCCCTGCGCGAGCAGCACTGCGATCTCACGCTCTCGTGGGGTGACGCCGTCGGCCTCGAGCCGGACGGCCGTCGACTGCGGGCTCGCCGCGCGCTCAAGCACGATCGCGACGCGTCCGTCGGCGCCGCCGGCGGGCAGCGACGCGTGAAGCGTCACCCACCCCTCGCCAGTGGGGACGGCGACCGCGTCGGTGGCGCGCGCCGCGGCGGCCGCCTGGCCGCGGGCAAACGCCGCGAGGGCGAGAACCGACGATGGCGGCTCATCGATTGCTGAGGGCTGGTTCGCCATCGTCGTAAACAACGCGCGAGCGGGCGGCGTGATCATCTCGATCTCGTCTGCGGGCCCGAGCACGACCAGTCCCGGAGCGCTGCCGTCACGGGCCTCACGGGCGGCATCGAAGCGCAGCGAGGCGCGAATGCCGTCGGCGATCGTGCTGCTGACGCGGGCGAGCGCCTCGGCGTCCTGTGCGGTGAAGTCGCCGGTTTCCTCGCGGCGCGCGAGATGGACCGCCCCCCAGACACGGCCCCGGCTCACGAACGCCGCGCGCAGCTCAAACGGAATCCCGGACGGCGCCAGCAGCTCGCGGTAGCGGGCGCTGCGCTGCGGGCGGTTCCGGGTCGTCGTGCTGAGGATGCCGACCGGCACTCGGCGCGTGGCGAGTTCGGCGAACGTGTTGACGTCTGAGACGAAGTACTCGCTGGCGATCATCTTCGCGCCGGCGTCGCCAACCGTCTCCGCGGTGTACACGCCGGAGCTGATCAGCTCGTGGGGCGCATCACTGGTAATGAGCCGCGTCTGCGGATCCAGCGTGTGCCAGCAGGCGGCATCAGAGTCGAAAACGCGCCGCAGCCGTGCCGTGGCCTCGCTGTAGAACTGCTCGCGCGCCAGCCCGCGGCGGGCGAGAACGGTGAGCTCGTCGACCAGGTGGTCGATCCGCCAGCGCGCCCCACTCATGACGCGAGTATGCCTGCGCAGGCGGGGCCTGTCCACCGGGGTGCACGAAAGATCCCCGTGCGTCAGGGATGGTGCGGATGGCTCGCCGAGCGCAAGCTGTCGGCATCACATCGAACTCTCAAGGAGGCATTCATGAGTACCGGCAACACCATCACCGAGGAAGCCCCGGCCGCGCTGGCGCCGATCGCGCTCGGCCCGGGCGAGGGCGAGGCGCTGTGGTTCCTGGGTACGCTCGGGCTGCTCAAGGCCACGAGCGAGACGACGGCCGGCCGCGTCGCCGTGATCGAGCAGGTGGCGCCGATGGGCAGCGGCTCACCGCTCCATGTCCATCACCGCGAGGACGAGTGGTTCTACGTCATCGATGGGGAGCTGACGTTCTGGGTGGGTGGTCGTGTGATCAATGCGCCCGCCGGATCGTTCGTCTACGGACCGCGGGACATCCCGCACACGTTCCTGGTCAGCTCCGAGCAGGCGCGGTTCCTGCTCGTGACCGAGCCGGCGGGCTTCGAGGGCTTCATGCGCGCGTGTTCCGAGCCCGCCGCCCGCCGCGAGATTCCGCCCGCGCCCACGGCACCGCCGGACATGAACGCGATGGTCGAACTCGCGGCCGCTCACGGCATCGAGATCCTCGGACCGCCCGGGATTCCGAGCTGAACTTGCGAGTGAAGCCCGGCCGGGCCGGGCAGTCCCTCCCTAGCAAGCGACGAGTGGCCGCGACCCTGGGAGGTAAGGATGAGCACTCGCACCAAGCCGGTGATCGCCGTCGATGTCGGCGGGACATTTACCGACGTCTGCCTGCTGGATCCCGATTCAGGCCGGCTGGATGTCGTCAAGGTCCCGTCGACCTCCGACCCGATCGACGGCGTGCTCGACGGTGTCGGTCAGGCAGGCGCCGAGCTGTCGGACATCGGGCTGTTCAGCCACGGGACGACGGTCGCCACCAACGCGCTCATCACCCGGCGGCTGCCGCGCGCCGCGATGGTCACGACCCGCGGTTTTCGTGACGTCACCGAGATCGGCCGCGGCACGCGCGATGACCTGTGGGACGCGTATAAGGACAACGCCCGGCCATACATCCGTCGTCGTGATCGCCTTGAGGTCAGCGAGCGCATCGACCACCGGGGCCAGGTCATCACGGAGCTCGCCGAGGAGGAGGTGCGCGAGGTCGCCCGGGTCTTGGCCAAGCGCGAGGTCGAGACGGTCGCCGTGTGCTTCATCAATGCCTATGCCAACGACGCCAACGAGCGCCGCGCCGCCGAGCTGCTGAGGAAGGCGCTGCCTGGCGTGCGGGTGTCGACCTCGGCGAGTGTCCTGCCGGAGCTGTTCGAGCACGAGCGGTTCTCGACGACGATCGCCAACGCTGTGCTGAGTCCGCTCGTCGCCGGCTACGTCAAGGACCTCGAGGAGCGGCTCAAGGCTGCGGGGTACGCCGGCGATCTCCTCATTCTTCACTCTGGCGGTGGGGTCATGACCGCCGAGGCGGTCCAGCAGTACGCCGTGCGGCTCGCGGCCTCGGGAATCGCCGCGGGAGCGGTCGCGGCTCGCCATACGGCTCGTGCGGCGGGTTTTGAGAATGCGATCGGGCTCGACATGGGTGGCACGAGCACCGATATCTCGCTCATCCATGCGGGCGAGCTGCGCACGACGAACGAGTGGTACGTCGAGTACGGGCACCCGATCGTGTTCCCGTCGATCGAGGTGCTGACCATCGGTGCCGGCGGCGGCTCCCTGGCGACGATCGACGCTGCCGGGTCCCTGCGCAACGGCCCGCAGTCGGCGGGTAGTGACCCCGGACCGGCAGCGTACGGAAAGGGCGGCTCGGAGCCGACGAACACCGACGCCAATCTCGTCCTCGGGCGCCTTGGGTCGCGCCTCGCCGGTGGCGGTCTCGAGCTGGATCGCGAGGCCGCGGAGCAGGCCATCCGGAGCCGGGTCGCCGATCCGCTCGGGCTTGAGCTGCCCCAGGCAGCCGCCGCGATCATCGAGGTCGCGAACGCGAATATGGCCAACGCCGTCCGCCTGATCAGCCTCCAGCGCGGGTATGACCCGCGAGAGTTCGCGCTCGTGGCCTTCGGCGGCGCCGGTGCCCTCCACGGCGCCGCGATCGCGGCGGAGCTGGGCATCCCGACGGTGCTCGTCCCGCCGCGTCCCGGGGCATGGTCGGCCCTCGGTTGCCTGATGGTCGACATCCGTCACGACCTCTCGGAGATGTTCCTCGCCGCCGCTGATGAGGCGGATCCGGCCGAGCTCGACGGCGCCTTCACCCGTATGGAGGAGCAGGGCCGCAGTCTGCTCGAGGCCGAGGGGGTTGCGCCCGCGGACGTGCGCCTCGAGCGGACGATCGCGATGCGCTACCTCGGTCAGTGGCGCTCGCTCGAGGTCTCGGTGTCGCACGACACCGGGCTGTCCGATGCCGTCGAGCAGTTCCACCGCGAGCACGAGCGCGAGTACTCCTACCGGCGCGACGACGCTCCGGTCGAGCTCTACCGCCTGCAGTTGACCGCAACCGGTCCGGCCGCCGACCTGCAGCTCCCTGAAGACGAGGAGGACGCCGAGGCAGCGCTGCCGGCGCCGATCGAGACTCGTCCCGTGTGGTTTGACGGCCGGGAGGAGCCTGCGGACACGCCGGTCTACGCCCGCGACGACCTGACGCCGGGGATGGCGTTTCAGGGGCCGGCGATCGTGGAGCAACTCGACGCGACGACGCTTGTCCCGCCCGGCGTCGACGCGGCCGTCGACCGCACGGCAACGATCCGGATGACGATCCCCAAGGAGGACTGAGGCATGTCAACCACTGAACGCACCCTCGATCCCGTCACCCTTGAGGTGCTGAAGAACGCATTCGTGACGGTCGTCGACGAGATGGCCGAGCAGATCCTGCGCACCTGCCACTCGTTCGTCATCTACTCGCGTGACTTCTCGTGCGCGCTGTGCGACGCGAACGGCGACACGGTCATGCAGGGTTCGCAGGACATCGCGGTCCACGTCGGGACGCTGCATCTGAAGGCCAAGGCGGTACTCGAGGACTTCGGGGACGACATTCACGAGGGGGACGTGTTCGCCGTCAACGATCCCTATCGGGGCGGCACCCACTTCCCGGACGTCAGCCTGATTCGCCCCGTGTTCGCCGACGGCGAGATGATCGCGCTCGCGCAGGCGAACGGCCACTGGGCGGACGTTGGGGGTTCGGTGCCCGGCTCGTTCGACGTCGGCGCGACCGACCACTTCGGTGAGGGTGTCCGGATCCCGCCAGTGCGGGTTGTCGACCGCGGAACGACCCGTGACGACGTGATTGCGATGATCGCCTCCAACTCACGTTCGCCGGAGGACATCATCGGTGACTGCCATGCCCAGATCGAGGCGACGCGGATCGCCGAGTCCGAGCTGTTCCGGCTGATCGACAAGTACGGCAAGGACACGGTCGTGGCCGCGTTCGCCGGGGTGCAGGACTACGTCGAGCGTCTGACGCGGGCGCGGGTCGCCGATCTCGAGGACGGGACGTGGGAGACCGTCGACTACCTCGATCTCGATCCCGACGGCGAGGAGGGACTCGTCGCGGTGCGCCTCAAACTGACGATCGCGGGCGACGAGGTGCACTACGACCTCTCCGGCTCGGACCCGGCGATCGCGAGCTTCCTCAATGCCGGCGCCGGCACTGCGTTCTCCGGCGCGATCGCATCGGCGAAGACGTTCCTCCCCGAGATCCCGCTGAACTCCGGCTTCTATCGGGCGGTCACCGTCGAGGTTGGCGACGAGGGCACCGTCGTCAACGCCGGCTGGCCGATCGCGGTGACGGGCTCGGTCTCCGGTGCCTACGAGAAGATCATGAACGCCGGCTTTGAGCTCTGGTCACAGGTGATGCCCGAGCGCGCGATGGCGTGCTGCTTCAACCTCGAGTACCTGCTCGTCGGCGGCCGCGACGCCCGGCGTGAGGACCGGCCGTTCTTCATGTGGTACGACTGGATGGCCGGCGGATGGGGCGGGCGCCAGGGCCGCGACGGCCAGGACTGCACCTCGCCGGTGTTCGGCGTGGGGCTTGCGGTCCAGCCGCTCGAGGGGCAGGAGCGACTCACTCCGGTGCTCACCTCGGGCCACGAGATCATCCCGGACTCCGGCGGCCCCGGGACGCATCGAGGCGGTGTGGGCGTGCGCAAGGGCGGGACGCTGACGCAGGTCGAGGGCGCCGTCATGTCCTACTGCTGCGACCGGGCGCGCAGCGTCACCTGGGGCATCGCCGGAGGGCTGCCGTCGATTCCGCACGGCGTCTGGCTACATCCCGGAACCGATCGCGCGCGCTTCCTCGGCGCCAACTTCTCCGGCGTGCCCGTGGCCGAAGGGGACGTGTTCGAGCGTCCGAGCGCCGGCGGCGGCGGCCTCGGCGACCCGCTCGAGCGCGACCCGCAGGCCGTCCTTGAGGACGTCGAGGACGGGTACGTCACCCTTCGGCGGGCGGCGATCGACTACGGGGTGGTGGTCGAGGAGGTCGACGCGGATCTGGCCGAGTATCGGCTCGACGACGCCGGCACACAGACGTTGCGTGCCGAGCAGCGGGAGACCCGGGCCGCCAAGCTCGACGAGGATCCCGAGGCGATCGCCGGGCGGTTCCGGGCGGGCGACCTCGACACCCTCGATCTCGTGCGCCACTACGGTGTCGTCCTTGACTGGGGGACCGGCGAGCTGTTGCCTCGGACGACCGAGCAATATCGCGAGTTGCTCAGGCGACGATCGGTCGCGCACTGGCAGCGCTGAGCGCCCGTCCTACAGTCAGGGGATGGCATCGATTTCAGCAACCGCCGCCGGCAGGTTCACGATTGGCGGCGACATCCCGATAACCCGGCTTGGCTACGGCGCGATGCGGATCGTCGGCGACGGAGTCTGGGGCCCGGCGAAGGACCACGATCAGGTGATCGAGCTGCTCCGCCGCCTCCCCGACCTCGGCGTCGACTTCATCGATACCGCCGACTCCTACGGCCCGTACTACAGCGAGGACTACATCGCTGAGGCGCTCGCGCCCTACGACGGCCGGATGACGGTCGCGACGAAGGGCGGCTTCACCCGTCACGGCCCGGGCATCTGGAAGGAGGTCGGCCGGCGCGAGTACCTGCGCCAGTGCGCGCTGATGTCGATCCGACGCCTGAGGGTGGACGCCATCGACCTCTATCAGCTGCACCGTATCGACCCGCGCACGGATCGCGACGAACAGTTCGGGGAGCTGAAGGCGCTCCAGGACGAGGGGCTCGTCCGCCACCTCGGACTGAGTGAGGTCTCGGTCGAGGAGATCCAGGCGGCCCAGCAGGTGTTCGAGGTCGCCACCGTCCAGAACCGCTACAACCTCACCGACCGCGGGTCCGAGGACGTGCTGCGGTACTGCGAGGAGCAGGGCATCGGGTTCATTCCATGGTTTCCGCTCGCCTCGGGCAAGCTCGCCCAGCCTGGCGGTGCGGTCGACACGATCGCTCACGCGCACGGCGCCACCGCCGGACAGGTCGCACTCGCCTGGTTGCTCGCGAAGTCTCCGGTGATGCTGCCGATCCCCGGCACGGGCTCGGTCGGGCACCTCGAGGAGAACGTCGCCGCCGCCGAGCTGCGGCTCAGCGACGACGAGCTGAGGACGCTCGACGCGGCCGCGACCTAGCCGCCGCCGCTCGCGAGGACGCGTGCGCATCCCGGAGCAGGCGGCGCGCTGAGCGCGGACTGCCGGTGATCTCGATCGCCCCGGCGGCGACCGCCGCGTCGAGGGCCGCCGGGTCATCGATGAGTGCGCCCAGCGTCGCCGGGTCGGTCCGCAGGCCGGCGTCGGCGGGGACGGTCTCGCCAGCCTCCACCTCGGTCTGCCCGGACACCGTGCGGATGGTCCACACGCCGTCGTCAAGCTCGATCCGGTAGGTGTCGGTCGGTGGGGTGGGACGCGCGCGCAGGCACCCACGGAGGAACCACAGGACGGACACCGCGCTGAGCGTCGGCTCGCCGCTCGGGCGCGGCAGGCGCGCGCCCCAGGCGCCGAGTGCGTCGAGCGCCGGCATCAGCGCCCGGCCGTTCTCGGTCAGCTCGTACACGGCCGAAGCAGCGGGCGCCGGCAGCCGCCGCTGGGACACGACGCCATGCTCGGCGAGCTCCCGCAGACGGTCGGTGAGCATGTTCGTGCTCGCGCCCGGCAGGGCGCGGCGCAGGTCGGAGAACCGCCGCGGGCCGAACCGCAGCTCGCGGACGACGAGCAGCGCCCACCGTTCACCGACGACGTCAAGCGCGCGCGCCAGCGGGCATGCGTCGGCGTAGCTGCGGCGGGTGGCCATAGGACAAAAATACAATAAATAAGTTGTTTTTTGCAACCACACATGGGTAGCCTCGAGCGACCACCGCAGTCGTGAACAAAGGGAGGAGCCACATGGGCCAGCCCGTCGTGCATTTCGAGATCATCGGCCGTGAGCCGGACCGGCTCCGGCGCTACTACGCCGAGCTGTTCGGCTGGGCGTACGAGGTCCGGGACACCGTGAGTGAGGCCGTGTCCGAAGCGGGCCACTACGGGTTCGTCGATGCGCACACGCTCGGCGGCGCGGCACCTGTGAACGGAGGCGTCGGCGGCGGCGACCGCTTTGAGCCGCGGGTGCTCTTCTACGTCGGCGTCGACGACGTCGAGGCGGCGCTCGCTCGGGCCGAAGCGCTCGGCGGACGCCGCGAGCTCGGTCCCGACGGCGTCCCGGGGACGCTCGTCGTCGGGCGCTTCTCCGATCCCGAGGGGAACCTCATCGGCGTCGCCGGGCCCGCGTGAGCTCGCTCCTGCGCCCAGCGGCTGGCCGATTGTGTACAGCAGTTGTACACATTCCGCCAAGCCCCGGCGGGTCAGCTGCCGTCCGGCCAGCCGCCGCGGTGCAGCACCATCGGGTGCCAGGGGAGGGCGCCGGTCGGATCGGCGATCGGCCGCCGCGTCTGCGCCACGTACGCCGGATCGTGCGCGGCACCTCGGCGGCGGCGAGCTGTCGACGCGTCAAGAAGCCGGTTGACATCGCGATCGCCTCCTTCGAGAGCGGTGCGCGGCACCTCGGTCACGTTGCACGCCGCCTGGGCACGGGCGTGGAGTTCGGCAACGGTGGTGCCGTCGTCGGGGATGAGACGCAGCCCATTCGCCCACATCGGGAGCGAGATCCCGGACAGCCACCGGATCCGCTCAGTGGCGGCCGCCTCGACGGCGTTGTCAACCTCGATCGCGTGTCCGGTCCACGCCCGGGACAGCAGGGTGGTGAGCGGCACCTCCTCGGCGTCGCTCACCGTCGACGCTAGGCCACGATCGGCTGCGTCAGCGCTTTGACGAAGTCCTCGAGCTGGTCGGTGCGCCAGCACTCGAACGCGACGCAGTGCTTCTCGTAGGCGGCGATCACGCTGTCGCCGTAGTTCCAGTACAGCCGCGGCTCGGGATTGAGCCAGAACGTGCGGCCGGCACGCGCGGTGATCGCGGCGAACACGTCATCCCGCGGCGGGCGGCCGTTGGTGCGGGCATCGCCGAGCACGATCACGGTGGCGCGGGGGTGGAGTTCGTCCTCGATCAGCGCCAGGAACTCGGTCCACACCCGCCCGTAGTCGGTGTAGCCGGAGATGTCGGCGACGCCGGCGTCCCGGGACACGGCCTCGCTCGCGGCGCGGAAATCACGCTCGCGCTCGAACACTTCGGTCACCTCGCTGATTCGCTCGATGAACACGAATGAGCGGAGCTTGCGGAACGCGTCGTGGAGGGCGTGCAGGACCGACAGGAAGAAGGTGCTCGCGCTCGTGACGCTCGTCGAGACGTCGCAGAGGACGTAGATCTCGGGCCGGCGGGGGCGTCGTGGGCGGTACTTGAGATCGATCGGCACGCCGCCGGTCTGCAGCGAAGCGCGCATCGTGCGGCGCACGTCGACGTGGGCATGGCGCTTGCGCCCCTTGAGCTCGTGGCCTTGGGTGGCGAGCCGGCGCTTGAGCTGCGAGACGACGCGATGAACCTGCGCGAGATCCTGGATCGGGCCGCTCGGCAGCGCCCGGTCGAGTTCGGAGAGCGGACGCTTCGGCGGCAGGCTCTTGGTGCGCTCGATCATGTCGCGCTCGAGCTCGCGGCGCAGATGCTGCTCGAACCGGCGCAGCTGGTCGCGGGGCAGCCCGGAACGGCGAGGGTCGTCCTCGGGCAGCTCGGGCTGGGGCTCGGTGCGCAGGCCGAGCGCCCGGCGAATCCGCTGCACGTCGACGCCGAGCACGCCCGATCCCTCCCCGCGTCCGAACGCGGCGATCGCCAGCCGAGCGAGGTCGCGCATGGCGGCGTCGGAGCCGTCACGGAGCGCCTGGGCGATCTGCTGGCGGAGCGTGTCGAGGTTGATGTCGGACGCGTCAAGCGCGCCCGCCTCGGCGGCGGCCGCGCCGTTCTCGCCGACCTCCTGGCGTGCCGCCTGCGCCTCGGCGGCACGGAAGAAGAAGCGGTCGAAGACGAGCTCGAAGAGGCGGCGGTCATCCGGCGACTTGGCGAGCGTCGCGGCGAGCGCCTCCTTGAAATCGATCTGATTTGTCCACGGGACATGTGCGATCGCCTCGAAGGCGTCGAGCATCTCGCTCGTCCCGATCGCCACGCCCTCGGAGCGCAACTCCTCGGCGAGCTCGAGCAGGTGGGCGCCGAACCCGCCCGGCGGCGGAGCGGCGTCGATCGGCGCGTAGCCGCTACGCGGCGCTGGAGCGGGCATCGGCGGCGGGCTCGAGCTTGACGCCGACCCGCGCGGCCACGGTGTCGAGATCCGTGCGGTGCTTGACGATCACGCTCATCGTGTCCTTGAACGTCTGCGCGTCGATCTCCTCGGCCCCGAGCAGCACGAGCGCCCGCGCCCAGTCGATCGATTCGGCGATGCTCGGCGGCTTCTTCAGGTCGAGGTCTCGCACCTGGCTGATGATCTCGACGAGCTTGCGCGCGACGGTCGCATCGAGCTCGGGAGCATGCAGGCGGACGATCGCGAGCTCGTGCTCGAGCTCGGGGTAGTCAAGCCACAGGTACAGGCAACGTCGCTTGAGCGCCTCGGTCAGCTCCCGGGTGTTGTTCGAGGTGAGCAGCACGACCGGGTGGGTCTTGGCATCGATTCGCCCGAGCTCCGGGATGCTGATCTGGAAGTCGGAGAGCAGTTCGAGCAGCATCGCCTCGAACTCCTGATCGGTCTTGTCGATCTCATCGATCAAGAGCACCACCGGATCCTCGGAGGCGATCGCCGTCATCAGCGGGCGCTCGAGCAGGAACTCCTCGCCGAAGATGTCGTCCTGGACGTGCTGCCAGCCGGCGTCATCGGCCTCGGTCTGGATCCGCAGCAGCTGCTTGCGGTAGTTCCACTCGTACAGGGCCTTGGCCTCGTCGAGCCCCTCGTAGCACTGAAGTCGTACGAGCCGGCGGCCGAGGTACTTGGACAGCGCCTTCGCCAACTCCGTCTTGCCGACTCCGGCCGGACCCTCGACGAGCACCGGCTTGCCGAGTTTCGTGGCGAGGAACGCGACGAGCGCGGTCGACTCGCCGGGGAGATATCCGACCTCGGTGAGGCCGCTGAGGACCTCGGCGACGGATGCCGGCTCGTGGGTACTGGCGGGTGCCATCGCCTTCAAGGATAGGGTTCGCGCGTGATCAGTCTCCTGCTCGCCGCCGCGACCGCCCCGATCGGCGCCGTGGTCGCTCTCCTCGTGGCCGGCTTGGTGATCGGGGTTTTCGGCCACATCATCAGCTCCCGGACCATGATCATCACGGGGATTGCGGTGATCGGGATCGTCAGCGCGTACTTCTCGTTTGTGGCCCAGCCGGGCTCGCGGTAGGGCGGGCGGGCATCTGACCGAAGTGCGCGGCGCTCAGTCGTCGTGGTGCTCGAGCGGGATCGTCATCTGATCGTCGCGCGGTGGCCGCTTGCCCCGGCGGGCCGGCAGCGTCGCCGCGGTGTCATCAGGCGCCACGGGGAGCGTCGCGTCGATGTCCTCCGCCGGCGCGGGGTCCGCGTTCTCGTCAAGGTGCTGGGGGCGGGCGGTCAGCCATCCGCGCTCCCGGTCGCCGCTCGGGTGGGCGCTGGACGGTCGATTGGACCGGCGGCGCGGGACGAACTCGGCCGGTTCGGAGGGGACGAACTCGACGGGGCCGGGATCGGCCGGCACGACCCGATCGGCCGGCACGGGCGTGGGCGCGGCCGGACGGGCGGACACGACGCGCGCCTCGAGCACCGGCATGTCCGCCGGCGGGGCGGGCGAAATCGGAGCGCGCGGGGCGGGCACCGGGTCGTCCTCGCCCGGGAGCGGCGGCTCCGGTCGGTGGGCGGCGCGGATCCGCGAGCCCGCGTACGTGAGCCCGATGGCGATCGCCAGCGCGACGAAGATGCCCCACTCGATCCCATACGTCGTCGCGTTCTGGCCCTGCGCGGCACCGCCCTGCTTGTCGAAGATCCGCCAGATGATGAGGATCGCGCTCCACACGCCGGCGGCGGTGATGACGCCGCCGTCGCCGCCGGGGAGGTGGAACGCCTTGCCCTCGGCGCGCTGGAACAGCAGCACGAGCACGCCCGCGGCCACGAGCAGGATGGCGGCCTCGACGAACGAGAACGCGCCCCAGGCGGTCTGGCTGTCCGAAGCCGGCTGGATCTTGCCGGACAGCACCACGAAGAACTCACGCTGGTACCAGGGGAGGAACAGGCTGAGGAACAGCCCGATCGAGGCGTAGGCGGCGAGACGACGCTCGTGCGGCATCGTCCGCCAGGCGCGCGCGAGCCGGCTCGCGCCCGAGCCGACGCGGGTCGCCGCGGTGGCGCTGGCCGTCCGTCCCTCGCTCATCGCGGGGTGGCGGCGCGCTGGGTCAGTCGGTCGATCAGCACCTGCGCGTCATGGTCGGAGACGGGTCGGATCTGCCCCTGGAACGCGAGCGTCCAGTGCTCGGTCGGCCACTTGCGGACGTGCTCGAGCGTGGTCGCGAGCGACTCGGCCGGAATCCAGTCCGGTCGATCGAGAACGCATTCCGGTGAGGTGGGGAAACGCCACGGGTATGGGTCAGGCTTCCCCGGTTTGCCCGGCCAGATGCGCTCCCGGTCTTCAAACAGTTCGCCGTCGATGCGGATGCTCGCCGCGAACGCCTTCACCGTGGTCAGATAGAGGACGATCCGGTCTCCGGGCTCGATCTCGAGCGCTCGGTTGCGGTTGCGTTCCTTCAACCCGATGACGGTGAAGCCGTGATCCGCGGTCGCCGCGTAGTTCTCGGGCGATCCGGTCAGGATCCATGTACGGGCCACGCGTCGATTGTAAGCGTCGCCCGGGCGGCTTCCCCGTGAGCGCCGACTCCGCCTCGGGCCTATTGGATCGGGATGTCCTCGACCTCGGCCGGTTCGGCGCGCCGGCGCTCAACCCGCTCCAGATACCAGTCGATCAGGGCGCGCAGGGCAAGCAGGAGCTCACGGAGCGCCTCGGCGAGCCGGCGCTGGAGCTCGGGGGGGATGAGCTCACGCACCGACTGGACGATCCCGAGCAGCAGCTCGAGATCGCGGCCGCCGCCCGGTGACTCGCTCTCGGGCGCCTGCCACCCGGCCGCGGGCGTCTCGGTGTCGCTCCCGGAGGCCCTGGCGGACGCGGCGGACGCGGCGGACGCGGCGCGCGCGGTGGCCTCCGTGAGCAGCCGTTCGGCCGCCTCGGAGGCGCGATCGAGCCGCGCCTCCAGCTGCCGGAGGGCATCCTCCGGTGTCAGCCGCGGGCGTTCGCCGGCGGAGTCAGGCTCGGGCGTTTCTGCCGGCTCCATTGAATGTGACCTCCAGAGCGCCGTCCTCAAAGGTGGCGCCGGTGGGGGAGAATGCCGCCAGGGCAGAGGGCAGCATCACGGTCCGCTTATGACCGTCGACGCCGACGATGAGCTCAAGACCGTGCTTCTTCAGCGAGATGTCCGCTTTGCTGGCGAACGGCAACTTCAGGCGCAGCCGGGCGCCATCGGCGGACACGACGAGCTCCTGGGTGACCGTGTCGTGGAGGACCGCCGCCGGGTCGAGCGGCACGGTGTCGAACAGCTCGCCCGCGAGACGATCGAGCATGGCGGCGCCGATCACCTCCTGTTCGAAGTACGGCGCGGTCAGCACGGGGACCGGCGCGAAGGCGGAGTGGACGAGCTCGAGGTGCTCCTCCTGCCGGCGCCGCCAGCCCGAGAAGTACTCGCCGACCTCGTCGGGGAACACGCGGTTGACGATGACCGCGTCGGTGACATAGCCGTACAGGTTCAGGTAGGTGAACGTCCGCATCGCCTCGCCGATCACCATCTTGTCCGGGTTCATCACCAGCCGCACCGTCGAGCGCGTGCTGTCACGAAGGATCTCGTTCATCTCGATCAGGTTCTGCGAGAGCCGGTGAATGTCGGCGAACGCCGCCTGGCTGGGGAGCGGGATGTCGAGCAGGGAGCGCGCGATCGGCCGCGCGGCGGCGAGGATCTGTCGCTCCATCGGGAACACCTTGTCGATCCACCAGCGGGCGACGTCCGGGAAGGAGAGCAGGCGCAGGGTCTCGCCGGTGGGGGCGCAATCGACGACGATCGCGTCCCACTCGTCGCTGTGATGCTGGGCCTGGAGACGGAGCAGCGAGAACAGCTCGTCCATCCCCGGCGGCACGGTCAGCTCTTCGGCCGAGATGCGGTCGACACCGCGTTCGAGCAGCAGCTCGCCGAGCCAGTCCTGGACCCCTGACCAGTGGCGCTCCATCTCCTCCTGGGCCTTGACCTCCTGGCCCCACAGTCGCGGCGCGGCCTCGACGGGTTCTGAGGACAGTTCGGTCTCAAGCGCCTCGGCGAGGCTGTGGGCCGGGTCGGTCGAGATGAGGAGCGTCCGCAGGCCGCTCGCCGCCAGGCGACGGCCGGTGCACGCGGCCACGGACGTCTTGCCGACGCCTCCCTTGCCCGTGTACAGAATCGTCCTCGGCCGCATCGTCGGCGCGAGTCTAGGGTTCGCGACCTGACGGTGCGAGCAGGGCTCGGGCGCTAGACCGGAGGGTGCTTCAGGTACTGCTCAAACCGCGATGCCGTCGTGCAATACACGCGCGCATGGGTTCGGCTGCACAGCTCTGCGAGAAAGCCCGTGACGAGCTGGTGGTAGTCGTAGCTCGAAAGCTCGCCGGGCTGGTACAGCGACCAGCGACCGGTGTCGTAGTGGGGAACGTCGAAACGCGCTTCGGCGTCGCCAGCCGCGAAGAGGCGTTCCGCCCGCGCGTTGTGGCTCGTCTCGGCGTACTCGTCGAGCCCGATCAGCGACTGTAGGAATCCGTTGAGGACGGCCACGTTCGGACTCGGCGCAAACGAGTAGAGCAGGTAGCGAAGCCCGCGCGGCGTCCGGACGGAGACCCCCGTCGGTGGGCGCACTCCGAAGATCGGCAGTGCCTTGCTCGCGATGTTGAGGTAATAGCGATCGTGAAACGCCTTGTAGGCCCGGGTCAGCGCCTCGAGCGCGGTGCCCTGAGACATGGCGCTCGTCCACGGCGGGGCTCCACCGTCAAAGCCGAAGTAGTACTCCCAGACGAGCGCGCCGCCGCGGCGGGCGGCGAGCGGGATGAGCTCGCTCAGCAAGTGCTTCATGCGCGGATACAACTTGGGGCCGCCGGTATAGAAGCCGTCTGCCTTCCCGAAGCTCCCGAGCTCCTGGAGCTCGAGCCCCTGGTCCGGGTAGTACTGCCACACGAGCTCGGACCCCGCGAACTCGATGCGCTGGCTTGCGTCGAGCAGCGGTCCGCGGGTCCACCAGCGCAGATTGCTGTCGAGCGTGAGGAACAGGGCCGGGAGTCGAGGCGCGGTGAGTGCGCCCGCGGCGGCGATGTTGTGAATGTTGGTGAGGACCGAGCCCAGTTCGTACGCCCGCGGCCGGGCCAGGTGGGTGACGGCTCGCCCCGCCTGATCGAGGCTTGTCAGATAGTGCCGGTAGTCGCCGGCGGAGATCGCCCGCGTCCGGCGCAGCCGGGCGAGGACGTCGTGGGCGGCCCCCGAGGCGGTGTGCGCGCGCGGGCTGACCGCGGCGGCGCCGGCGAGAGGGCGTGCGTGCGCGGCCGGAGCCGGCGTGATTGCCGGGGTCGTCAGGTACGGGTCATTCCTCACGACCGCGTGGCCGTCCCGCTCGAGCACGATCACCCGGGCCGCGTTCGCGCTCGCCGCCGTGGCGGCCAGCGCGCAGCTGACGCCGATGAGAGCTGTGGTGAACCGACTCCTACGCACGGCACCCGATGCTAGATTCGCTGCGGTTCGGACGCCACCGCTGAGGAGGAAGTTTCAGATGCACCAACGGATCAGGGGAGCGCGGATCGGCGGTGTGCTCGGAGCACTCGCGGTGACGGTCACGCTGGCCGCCTGCGGCGGCAGCGGGTCGGGCGGCGACGCCGCCAGCCTGCTCAAGCAGACCTTCGGTCAGTCGCACACGGTGACGAGCGGGAATCTCAGCCTCAGTCTGAACGTTGCATCATCGGGATCGAGTGCTTCAACCCATCCGATCACGCTCAGTTTCGGTGGGCCGTTCCAGAGCCGCGGCACCGGAAAGCTGCCGGCCTCGAACTTCAACATCAGCATCAGCGCGCTCGGACGCAGCGGCTCGCTGGGAATCCTCTCGACCGGGACCAGCGGCTACCTCACGTTCAGCGGGACGAGCTACCAACTCCCGGCGGCGACGTTCCAGCGGCTGGAGTCGAGTTTTGCCTCGATCACGGCCTCCCCGGGCGCGTCCGGCAACACCAACTCGCTGTCGAAACTCGGCATTAACCCGCTCCATTGGCTCGTCGACCCATCGGTCGTCGGCACCGAGTCGATCGGTGGGGCCTCGACGAAGCACATCAAGGCGAACGTCAACGTGCCGGCGCTCCTCGGTGATCTGAACACGTTCCTCGCCAAGGCGTCCTCCACGGGCGTCACGGGTGCTTCGAAGCTGCCCACGCAGCTCTCGACCACGACCCGTGCCAAGGTGGCTGCCGCGATCAAGAACCCGAGCGTCGATGTCTGGACCGGCGCCGACGACAAGATGGTGCGAAAGCTCGTCATCAATCTGACCGTGCCGGTGTCCGGGCAGCTGTCGACGGCGCTCGGCGGGATCACCGTGGCGCGGATCGGTCTGACCATTCAGTACGCGGATCTCAACCAGCCGCAGGCGATCTCGGCGCCGTCGAACGTCCGGCCGTTCAACGAGTTCTCGACCCAGTTGAAGTCATTCCTGGCGGCTGCCGGCGGCGGGCTGACGGGCTCCTCGAGCAGCGGCTCGGCGAGCTCAGGCTCCCCGAGTGCCGGGTCCTCCAGCACCGGGTCGTCGGCCTCGCCGGTCCCGAACACGAACTACATCCAGTGCGTCCAGGCCGCCGGCCAGGACGTCGCCAAGATGCAGAAGTGCGCCGGGCTGCTGAACGGCAGCTCGAAGTAGTCGCGGCTCGACGGCCGCCGAGCCCTACTCCTCCTCGGCGTCAGGCTCGAGTTCGTCGACCTCGTCTTCGTCCTCATCGTCGCTGCTGAGCACGCTTGGCTCGCGAACGACCTGGAACGCCTCGAGCAGCTCGTCGCGCCGGTTCTCGTCGACCGGAACCTCGTCTGAGATCAGCACCCAGTCGGCGCCCTCGTACTCCTCCATGTTGAAGATCTCGGCGTCAAGCTCCGGGGAGTCGTCGACGACGACGAGCACCTCGGTCTGCGGGTTGAAGTAGGTGCCGGGCCGGTTGACCAGGTCCTCGAGTTCAAATTTGCGTGCGTTAGCAGCCATATCGCGCGCAGCCTATCGAGTGCGTCAGCGCGACGGGGTTAGTTAGAGGTCGCGAAGGCTCGCGATCTGACGCTCGATCTCGGCCTCGACGTCCAGTGGCGCCTTGCCGGCCCGTGCCCGGCGATGGTTGCGGGCGAGCACGAGATCGCGGATCTCGCCCCGCAGCTCGGGATCGATCTGCGGTGCGGTCAGGCGGGCGAGCTCCTGCTCGATGTCGATCGGCTCCTCACCGCGCCGCAGCCGGCGGGCATTGCGGGCCTCCAGCATCTGGCGGATCTCGCTGTCGCGCTCGAGCATCGCCGCGGCGGATCCCGCCTTCGGCCCCTGCGCGCCATCACCCTCCATCAGCAGGTGGTCCTTGCCGTACTCCTCCCAGGTCTTGCCGCTGAAGATCAGCCCGGCAAAAGCGGCGATCAACCCCAGGCCGCAGACGATCCAAATGACGGTGGCAAACGCGTCGTGCACGCCCCTTAAGTGTTGCGCACTGCCAAAAACCGGCGGAACCCGGGCCGCAAGGGCACGATCGTCGGCGAAACCACTCCAATCGCTGCGGAGACTCCCGGGTCCCGACGCCGTGGACACCCCGTTGCGGGGACTGTTTTTTCGGGTACCCTTCAGCGTTGACTGACTAGTCAATCTAGGGTTGCGCACGGAGTCTCCACGTCACCGGCGCACGCACTGAAGGAGAAGCCACCGTGGTTGATTTCACGCTCACTGATGAGCAGAAGAGCATGCGCGAGATGGCCCACGACTTCGCCGAAAAGGAGATTCGGCCGGTCGCGTGGGAGTACGACAAGGAAGGCACCTGGCCGCAGGACATCATCGACAAGGCCTGGGAGCTCGGCCTGATGAACAGCCACCTGCAGGCCGAGTACGGCGGTCCGGGTCTCGGTTATCTCGACGGCGCCCTCATCGAAGAGGAGATCGCCTGGGGTTGCTCCGGCATCGGGACCTCGCTGTCCTGCAACGGCCTGGCCACCGCCCCGATCGCGCTCGCCGCGTCTGAGGAACTCAAGAAGGACTACCTCGGCCGCCTCGCCGAAGCACCGCTGCTCGCCTCTTTCTGCCTCACCGAACCGGACGCCGGCTCGGACGTATCCGGAATGAAGACCACCGCCACCAAGAAGGGTGACAAGTGGGTCATCAACGGCTCCAAGTGCTTCATCACCAACGGCGAGTACGCCAACTACTACACGGTCTACGCCAAGACCGATAAGGAGGCCGGACACCGCGGCATCTCCTGCTTCATCGTCCCCCGTGATGCCGGCGTCGTCGTCGACAAGCACGAGGACAAGATGGGTCAGCGCGCGTCGAACACTGCGACGATCACGTTCCCCGAGGTCGAGATTCCCCTCAACCACCTCGTCGGTGAGGAGAACAAGGGATTCAAGATCGCGATGATGACCCTCGACCGCACGCGCCCGGGCGTGGCGGCGATGGGGGTCGGCGTTGCGCGTGCCGCAATGGAATTCGCCATCGAGTACTCCAAGGAGCGGGTCCAGTTCGGCGTCCCGATCGCGATGCACCAGGGCATCCAGTTCATCATCGCCGACATGGCGACGAAGGTGCACCTGGCCCGGCTCGCGACCTGGAACTCCGCTGTGCTGCTCGATCAGGGCCGGCGCAACACGCTCGAGTCCTCCCACGCGAAGCGCTTCGCCGCCGACAGCGCGATGGAGATCACGACCGACGCCGTCCAGGTCTACGGCGGCTACGGCTTCATCAAGGAGTACCCGGTCGAGAAGCTCATGCGTGACGCCAAGATTCTCCAGCTGTACGAGGGCACCGCCCAGATCCAGCGGCTGGTGATCGCCCGTGAGACGCTGCTCCCGCGGCGTGTCGAGGAGCCGGCGGCCGCGCACGCGTAAGCGCTGCTCTCTCCTCTCCAGAAGCTCGAAAGGGCCGCTCCGCCGGGGCGGCCCTTTCTCGTCTCAGACGCGCCGCGGGACGTTGCCGGCCAGCGTGAGGACGGCGCGCATCGCCTTATGGCCCGGGTCGGCGGTCGGCGCGAACATGCACGGGCATCCGCCGTCGATGACGGTGATCCCGTGTGCCCGGCCGTAGTCGGTTGCCGCCGCCGAGACGCTGCCCGGCCCGGGGCCGCGGTGCATCCAGACGTGCTTGATCCCGAGCGTGGCGCACTCGTGCATCGTCTCCTCGGCCCGCTCGGCCTTGGTCGCGATGATGACCGCCTCGACCCCGTCGGGAATCGAGGTGAGATTCGGGTAGCACCGGTCGCCCTCGACCTCGGCGGCGTTCGGGTTGACCGCGAACACCTCGAAGCCGCGCTCCCGCATCCTCCGATAGACGACGTTGCTGCCGTGGTCCTTGGGTTCCCGTGAGACGCCGGTGACGGCGACCCGCTTGTGGGCGAGGAACTCGCTCGCCGCGGATTTGATCTTCTGCATGGTCCTTCGACCCTACGCCGGGCGGGGCGGGGCAACATCGGGATTGCCCCCGCATCCGGCGTCGCGGCGGACTACCGAGCGGCGCCCTCACTCCGACGTACTGAACTCCCAGATCGCGATCGCAAGCATCACGAGTCCGAGCCCGAGCACGACGGCCACCTCGAGGAGCGCGGGCACCTTCCAGCCGAACCACGTGACGCCGGGGTTCAGCGCGCGCTGGGCGGCCGGCGAGATCGAGAGATGGCTGAAGACGAGGCGACGCATCGGATCGACCGCGTATGTGAGCGGGTCGAGCCGGTTGAGGACTTCGAGCCAGCGCGGCAGGTGCTGCACCGGGAACAGCGCGCCGGAGAGGAAGAACATCGGCATCACGATCATCTGCATCACCCCGAAGAACGCCTGCATCTGCTTGATCCGGGCCGCCACCATGACGCCGAACGCGGTGATCGAGAATGCGAGAATGAGTTGCAGGCCGAAGATCCCGAAGACGAGCGGCAGCGAGTACGGGACACCCACCAACGGGGCGAGCAGGATCATGATCACGCCCTGCGTGCTCGCGACGGTCGCGCCGCCGAAGCACTTGCCGATCACGATCGAGCTGCGCCGGATCGGTGCGACCATCATCTCGCGCAGGAACCCGAATTCCCGGTCCCAGACGATCGAGGCGGCCGAGAACATCGCGGTGAACATCACCGCGATGCAGAGGATGCCGGGGTAGATGAACGTCTTCAGGTTGACACCGTGCGTGCTCGCGCGCGAGAGCTGCTGCAGGCCCGAGCCCATCACGAACAGGAACAGCAGCGGCTGGATCAGGGAGGAGACGATCCGGACCCGGTCGTTGACGAACCGGATCAGGTCACGGCGCCACACGATCCGGATCGCGCGCAGCTCGGAGGCGAGGCTGTGCTTGGGAACGTGGACCCGGACGACGGGTCCGGGCGCCCGGCGGGGCGCCTCCGCGGCTCCAGTGCGGTCGGTGGTCGTGCTCATCGGCCGCCTCCATGAACCATCCGCATCATCATCCGGTTGCGGTTCTTCGCCGCGTCCTCCTCGGCGTCACGGATCGTCGAACCGGTGTGCGACATGAACACGTCGTCAAGCGTCGGTCGAGAGACGCTGACGCTGAGGATGGGCACGCCGAGCTCCGCGAACAGCCGCGGCACGAACTCTTCGCCGTTCGGCACGCCGAAGATGACGTTGCCCTCGGCGACCTTGGCCTCGATCCCGAACTGGTTGGCGAGCGCCGCGATCGCGGCATCGTCATTGTCGGTCTGGATCACGATCCGGTCCTTGCCGATCTGCGCCTTGAGCGCTTGCGGCGTGTCGAGCACGACGATCTCCCCGTTATCCATGATCGCGATGCGGTCACACCACTCCGCCTCGTCCATGTAATGCGTCGTCATGAAGATCGTGATCTCCTCGCGCTCCTTGAGCTCACGGATGTACTCCCAGATCGAGCGACGGGTCTGCGGGTCGAGCCCGATCGTCGGCTCGTCGAGGAACAGCACCCGCGGCGAGTGCATCATCCCGCGGGCGATCTCCAGGCGCCGGCGCATGCCGCCGGAGTAGGTTCCGACCACGGAGTCACGCCGCTCCCACAGTCCGACCATCTCCAGCACCTGCTGCATCCGTGGCCCGACGAGGCTCCGCTGGAGGCCGTAGAGCTCGGCGTGCAACTCCAGATTCTGCTTCCCGGTCAGGTAGTTATCGAGCGTCGGGTCCTGGAACACGAGCCCGATGTTGCGCCGCACGTCGTCACGCTCGGTGACGACGTCGTGGTCGGCCACGCGGGCCTCGCCGGAGGTGGGCTTGGTGAGCGTGCACAGCATGTTGATGGTCGTCGTCTTGCCGGCGCCGTTCGGGCCGAGAAAGCCGAACACCTCGCCTGCCGCGACGTCGAAGTTGACGCCGCGCACCGCCGCGACCTCGTCGAAGTGTTTGACGAGCTGACGGACCTGAATCGCCGGAACCTCATGCGGCCCGCGACCGTTGTGATCGAGCGAGGGCATCTCCCTCTCAAACGTAGCGCGCTCACCCATCGTCGGCCTCGGCAAGAATCCCGTACAGCGACCTGCGGGTTGTGCTGAGGAGCTCCTGGGCCTGGCGCACCTGGTCCTCGCTGCCGACCTGCGCCACCTGCATCGCCGCCTGTGCCGTCTGCGCGATGAGCGAGCGGATCTCCATGTAGGCGTTCGCCGCCGGGTCATCCGACGCGCCCCACGTCGGCGCGTCCGGCTCGTGCTCGGCGACGTGGGCGCGGCCCGCCTCGGTGAGCTCGAACAGCTTGTTCGTGTCGCGCTCGGTGGCTCGGATCAGCCCTTCGTCCTCGAGCTGAGCGAGGGTGGGGTAGACCGATCCGGGGCTCGGCCGCCAGCGGCCGCCGGTCCGCTCCTCGATCGCCTGCATCAGCTGATAGCCGTTGCGGGGCTCGTCGGCGAGGAGCATCAGGAGGGCGGCGCGGATCTCGCCGCGGCGCCGCCGGCCTCGGCCGCCGCCGAAGCCGAACCCGGGACCTGGCCCGGGACCAGGACCGAAGCCCCCGCGCCCGGGACCGCCGTGTCTGCCGGTGGCCGCCGGGGCCGCCGGGGCCGCCGGGGCCGCCGCCTGGGCCGCGGCCGCCGGGGCCGCCGCCACCAAAGTGTGGGATGTCATGAGGTATCACGATAGATAACGATATATCGGTTCATGTCGCTCGTCAAGGTTCACTGCGCGAGTGCGCGTGTGCGCGTGTGCGCGTGTGCGCGTGTGCGCGTGTGCGCGAGCGCTCGGCGCGGGCTGCGGCGACGCGCACGGGGGTCTCTGGGCCTGAGTGGGGCTATGGCGACACTTAGGCCCAGAGACCCAGCGCGATGGTTCATGGGTCGATGGGCATTTAGTCCCCTATCGGGGACCTTAGGCCCAGAGACCGCGCGATCAGTCGGCGTCGCTTGGGCCGTTTTCGGCGTCGGGCTCGGTCGAGGGACCGGATTCGCCGCTGCTGCTGCCGCCGCCGCTCGTCCCCTCAGAACCACCAGGACCGCCGGAACCGCCCGCGTCCCCCGGGCCGCGGCGTGCGCGGAGCCAATCGGCCACCTGTTCGGCCACACCGCCGACCTGGTTTCCGAGCTTGGTGACGTTCTCCCCGACGTCCCGGAAGATCGCTCGGAAGCGCTCGGCGTAGAAATCGAACGCTGCGCTTGCCTCGGTGTTCACCGGCGGCTCGTGGCCGCGGCGGATGTAGTCCCCGCGCTGGATGCGGTCGTACTCCCCGCTCTGGACCCAGCGCATGATCTCCGATACCCGCCTGACCGCGTACGGGTGCGTGCTGTTGATCTCGTAGAAGAAGCGCCGCACACGATCGCCCGGGTCGTCCCAGTCCTCGTAGTCGCGCGCCTGCGCCAGGAAGGCGTCGAGGTTGAGCTGATCCGCGCGCATGCCGCCGGCCAGCACCATCAGGCCCCGACACACGATCCGCGGGTCACGGACGACCAGCGCCTCGGCGCGGTCGCAGCTCAGCTCGGCCGCCCGCGACCACTCGAGCAACACGGCCCGGACCGCGGCGGCCGGAATCGCCAGCGGGAACGGAACGCCGCCGCCGGCTCGCAGGAGGATGGCCAGTGCGGTCTTGTAGAGCACGTGGTCGGACAGGATGTGCGCGACCTCGTGGGCGAGCACGGCCCGCTGCTCGCCTGATCCGAGACGCGCCAGCAGAGGAGTGCCCGCGATGACCATCGGGTCCTGGGAGCCGATCACCATCGCGTTGGCGACGACCGTGTCGGTGACGTACAGGTCGTAGACCTTCGGCATGTCGAGGATCTTGCAGACCGCGACGTGGTGCGACCAGAGGTCCGGCAGCTGGCGTTCGTCGACGCGCACCGAGTTGCTCAGGTACATCTGCCGCAGCGCGCGCTCGTACTGCCACTCGATCAGCTTGCGCACGACCGTGTCGAGCATCGGCACCGACTTGAGCGCCGCCGTCGCCGCGCGATCGGCCGGATGCTCGTACGCCTTCGACGAGATGTTCGGGTATGGCTTCAGACCCTCCGGCAGCGTCTCGGTCATCTCCCCGAACCCTACACCCGCCCGTTCGATGGGCCGCCTGCGTATCCCTCGCAGTGGGGATAATCGCCCGCACGATGAGCACGGCACAGGCGATCCAGACCTTTGCCGGCACGGTCCACGATGCGGAGCGCTGCTGGTATGACACCGCTGCCTGGCCCACGTGGATCGACGGCCTGGCCGAGGTCATCGGCGTGGAGGGCGACTGGCCGGCGGTCGGATCGGTCGTCACGTGGGAATCAGGGCCGGCCGGACGCGGCCGCGTCACCGAGCGGGTCGTCGCCTATGAGCCGCTCGTCGGCCTGACGAGCGAGGTTCAGGACGAGACGATCACCGGGACCCAGAGCGTCTCGTTCACACCGGGGGACGATGAGGTGACGGTCGAATTCGCGCTCCAGTATCGGATCCGGCGCCGGTCAATCGTCACGCCGATCGTCGACGTGCTGTTCGTGCGCCGCGCGATGGCGATGTCGCTGCGCTCGACGCTCGCTCACTTCGGCGCGCAGCTTGCCGCGGCGCGCTAACGCTTGACCGTGAAGCCGAGCGTCGTGCGCCCCGAGACGTGTCCCGCGGTATCGGTCGCCGTGATCGTCACCGTGTAGTGGCCGGCAGGCAGTTTCTTGACGGTCAGGTTGAGCGTATTCGACCCGGTGCGACCGCTCACGGTGACCTTGCTCGACTGCGTGAACGTGCATTTCGGCTTGTGCAGATTCTTGCGCGTCGGCGTCACACAGTGACCCTTGACCTTACGCCCGCTCACCTTCCGGACGAAGGTGAACGTCACCCGCGCGGACTCGTTGAGCGTGAACGTGAACGTCGCCTTGCCGGCGTGCGACTGTCCGCCGGCGTCGCCGATGTGGCTCAGCTGGGGCTTGGACGGTGGCGGCGGGGGAGGGGGCGGCGAGGTGACCGTGTAGGTCGCGCTCGCCGTGGCCGTCCCACCGTCGGCGTCACTCGCGATGACCGTGAACGTGTGCTGCCCGACGCTCGACGTGTCGAGCTGGACCCCACTGGCGACGGGACCGACGCACGATGCGACGGTCGTGCCCGCACCCGGCGTGCAGGAATAGCCTGAGGTGACGACTTGGTGCTGGGTGTAACTCGCGGCGGGGCCCGGTGAGCCGATCGCGATCGTCGGCGGTACGACGTAGGTGAACGTGACCGACGGCACGCCCGTCGAGTCGGTGCCGAACGACGTGTTGGATGTCCCGGCACCGAAGTGACCGGAGCCACCTGCGCCGCTGCTGAGGCACGTGGTGGAGCTGCCGTCGCCACCGCCGTCCCCGCCGTAGAGTCCGCCGCCGCCGCCACCGCCCCTGTCGAGACCGGGGCCGGACGGGCCGCCGCTGCCGCCCTGACCCAGCGAGCCGCTCCGAATCGTGGGCGAGGTCGGCGCCGTCGGCCCACCGCCGAGCGCACCGCAGCCCGGGGGGGTCGACACACCACCGCCGCCCGTGTCGCCTCCACCGGACCCACCGTCGACTGCGCTTGTCTCTCTGTGCGCCGCGCCGCCGCCGCCGCCGGCGATGATCAGGCGCGAGTCGGTGCTCGTCAGGGCCACGCTGGCCGGCGAGGTCCGGACGTCTGAGGCACCACCGCCGCCGGCGGCAAACGTACCGCCGGACCCACCGCCGGACCCGCCGCCGTTGGCGCCGCCGGCTCCGGTTCCGGCAGACAGGCCGATGCTCCCGTCGGAGCCGTTCCCGCCCACCTCCGCATACAAGACAGTCCCGGGCGTCACCGCGAGGTTGGCGGTCGCCGTCGCGCCGAAGCCGCCCTGGCCACCGAGCGCGGCGTCACCGCCCTTGGCACCGACGGCGACGACGTGCAGGCTCGTCACTCCGGCCGGCACCGTGAATGGGTGCTCGCCGGTCGCCGTAAACGACGTCGTCGCCGACGCCCAGGCGGTCGTCGTGAGGGCGCCGAACACGGCACACGCCACCACGCTCACTCGGCCTGCCCAGGTGCCCACACGCGCCCGTCCCATCGCCCCTCCCTGTCGCCTCGGATCGCCCTCGGGCGAGACGTACCGTACGAGTCCAGCCCTCTACACTTGCCCGGCTCCGCTCGCCAGACTGTGGGCGGTCTGACTTCCGACACGACCAAAGCAGAGGCTCATGTTTGTCTTTAAAGCCGCCGTGGTCGGCGCCGGCACGATGGGAGGAGAGATCGCGCAGGTCATCGCGAACTCGGAGATCCCCGTGGTGCTCAAGGACGTCGATCAGAAGTTCGTCGATCAAGGACTGGAGAAGGCCCGCTCGCTGTGGCAAGGCCGGGTCGACGCCGGCAAGATGGAGGCCGCCGAGCTCGAGCGCAAGCTCGCGCTGATCACCGGCACGACGAGCTACGACGGCTTCGGTGACGTCGATTTCGTGATCGAGGCCGTGCCCGAGCGGATGGGCATCAAGCAGGCGGTGTTCTCCGAGCTCGACGAGGTGACGCCCGGTCACGCGATCCTGTCCTCGAACACCTCGTCGCTCTCGATCACCGAGATGGGGGAGGCGACGAGCCGGCCGGACAAGGTCGTCGGGTTTCACTTCTTCTTCCCGGCCTCGGTGATGCGGCTGATCGAGGTGATCGAAGGCGATGACACGTCCGCCGAGACCGCTCAGGTGGCGGCCAATTTCGCCCAGACGATCAAGAAGATGCCGATCCGCTGCGGCGAGGCCCCCGGCTTCGTCGTCAACCGGATCCTCAACTCCGCCGGCTCGGAGGTGTGGCGCTTCCAGGAGGAGTCCGGTATCGACCCCAAGGAACTCGACAAGATCGTCGCCGAGTCGAAGGCCGTCCCGATGGGGCCGTTCTTCCTGGGTGATCTGCTCGGGCTCGACACGGTGCTGCATGTCGCGGAATACCTCAGGGAGTCCTACGGCGACCGGTTCTTCGTCCATGCGCAGATGCAGGAACTCGTCGCCGCCGGCAACCTCGGCGCCAAGACCGGAAGGGGTTTCTATGAGCACGGGAGCTGACATCGATACCGAGGCGCTCGTCGACCGCTTCACGCTGAAGGCGTTCGTCGAGAGTTGCCTCGTCCTCGAGGAGGGGCTCGCCTCGCTCAAGGACATCGACCTGGGGATGATGGCCGGGGCCGGGATCATCCCGCCGCCGTTTGCCCGGGCCGACCAGCTCGGCCTCGACGAGGTGCTCGCCAAGCTCGAGACCGCCGCGCTCGAGTGGGGCGAGAACTACGAGCCGCCGACGATCCTGCGCCGCCTCGTCTCCCAGGGCCGGCTCGGCGTCAAGAGCGGTCAGGGTTTCTTCCCGTACGCGCGGCCCGACGCCGGCTGGGATGAGAGCCCGGTGAAGCTCGAGACCCGCGGGGACGTTGCCATCGCGTGGCTTGACAACCCGCCGGCGAACTCGATCGCGCCCGGGGTCGTCCAGGCGCTCCAGAAGGTGTGGGATGCGGTCAAGGACAGCTCCGTCCGGTCGCTCGTGATCGCCTCGGCGAGCCCGCTGCTGTTCTGCGCCGGCGCCGACATCAAGGCGTTCACGAAGATGGATGCGGCCGGCGGCAAGGAGCTGCTCGACGGCATGCACGGGCTGCTGCGCGAGATGGAGCAGTCCAGCATCGTCACGATCGCGGCGGTGAACGCGCTCGCCTTTGGCGGGGGCTGCGAGCTCGCGATGGCGTGCGACATCCGCATCGCCGCG
The DNA here is from genome assembly GCA_963850335.1 of uncultured Solirubrobacterales bacterium. Classification (GTDB taxonomy): domain Bacteria; phylum Actinomycetota; class Thermoleophilia; order Solirubrobacterales; family Solirubrobacteraceae; genus Palsa-465. The sequence continues at coordinate 374,052 of CAWKKY010000020.1, forward strand.
GAATCGGCAACCTTCGGCCAGCCGGAGATCAACCTCGGCATCATTCCCGGCTTCGGCGGCACGCAGCGGCTGCCGCGGCTGATCGGCGAGGCAAAGGCGCTCGAGCTCAACCTCACCGGCGATCCGATCTCCGCCGAGGAGGCCTACGAGCTCGGACTGGCCAACCGGATCGTGCCGGACCACGAGCTGCTCGACACGGCGCTCGGGTGGGCCCGCAAGTTCGCCGGCCAGGCGCCGCTCGCGATCGAGCAGATCAAGCGGATCGGTGCCCACCCGCCCGGCGATATCGACGCCGGTATCGAGGCCGAAAAGCAGGGCTTCGCGACCGTGTTCGGCTCCGAGGATGCCCGCGAGGGCATCAGCGCGTTCCTGCAGAAGCGCTCCCCGAAGTTCCAGGGCAAGTGAGCATCGCGGTCGAGCAGACGGAGCGCCTCGCGGAGCTGATCCGCGGGTCCCGCTCCGTCGTCGCCCTCACCGGCGCCGGGATCTCGGTTCCGTCCGGGATCCCGGACTTCCGCTCTCCGGGGACCGGGCTGTGGGAGAACGTCAACCCGATGGAGGTCGCCCACATCGACGTCTTCCGGCGGGATCCCGAGCGCTTCTGGCACTTCTACGGTGAGCGTTTCCAGTCGCTTGAGGACAAGCGACCGAACCGCGCTCACGAGGCGCTCGCCGCGCTCGAGCGCGCCGGGCTGCTCGATGCCGTCATCACGCAGAACATCGACCGGCTCCACGCCCAGGCCGGCTCGCGGAAGCTGATCGAGGTCCACGGCACGATCGCCCATTCCTCCTGCCTGCGGTGCGAGTGCCGGTATGAGCTCGCCGACGTCCGTCGCCGGCAGTCCGTCGACGGTCGCAGGGTGCCCCGGTGCGACTGCGGCGAGGCGCTCAAGCCCGACGTGGTGCTGTTTGGCGAATACCTGCCGGTCGACGCCCTGCGGCGCGCCGAGGGACTCGCGGCGCAGGCCGACCTGCTGCTCTGCATCGGGTCCTCGCTCGAGGTCTATCCGGTCGCGCAGCTCCCCGCCGTGACGCTCGCCGCGGGTGGGCGGATCGCGATCCTCACCCAGGGCGCGACGCGGTTCGATGACCAGGCCGCGGTGCGGTGCTCGGGCGACGTCGTTGACGAGCTCGAGCGCGTCCTCGGGGCGCTCGGCATCGGCTGAAGACCCCCGCCGATCACCTCACCTTTAGGGCCGGCGAACCCGCCGTGCCATCATGGAGGTATGTCTGAGCCCTTTGGTAGTGACGAAAGCTTTGAGGAGACGGTGCGTTCGATCGCACGCGAACTCGGCCGATCGGTCGAGCGTGCGATGGAGCGGGTCGATCTCGACGATGTCGCCGACACGATCGGCGTCGACCCGACGAGCGCCCGCGAGTGGGCGGAAAACCTCGGCGGATGGTTGCGTAGCCAGGCCGAGAACCTCGGCGAAGAGGTCGCCAACCGGGCCACACCCGGCCCGGCCCCGGAGCCGCGGGTCCAGCGGACCCCGAGCGCCGCGCCGAAACCCACCGGAACGGATCCGCTGAGCAGCGCCCAGCCGAACCCGCTCGACGTGCCGAGCCACGAACAGGGCCTCGCCCTGACGGCGCTCGACTCGGGTCGCTGGACGGTCGAGGCGGAAACGAACCGCCTCACCTCCCAGGGTGAGGGTCCGGGCCCGCAGGACGCGCTCGGACTGGTCCGGGAGCTCCGGGTCCGCGACTGGATCACGGCCGACGGCACGATCACGCTCGCGGGTCGGCACGCGCTTCAACGCTGGCTTGACAGCACCCACGCGTAGCCGTTGAGAGAACCGCGTCAGGCGTACGCGACCGCGCGAGCGCGGAGCGCCGCCTCGATGCGCCCGAGCCCGTGAGTCACGGTCTCGTGCTGCTCGCCTGAGAGCGGGCCGGCGAGCGCCGCCTGGGCGGCCGCGGTGACGCCGTCGCGGAGGCCCCGCAGCTCGGACACCCGCTCCGCCAGCGTCGCAGCGACCGGGTCGCGCGGGAGTTCGGCGAGCGCGGCATCGAGCGCGATCAGCAGCTGGAGCGCCGCCTCGCGGTCGTGGCCGTGATCGAGATCGAGCCGGGCGCGGAGGGTCAGGTCCTCGCACACCAGGGCCCGCTCGCGGCCGTTCATCATCGCGGCGAGCCGCGCCTGGGGGTGCAGGACCTTGAGCCGGCGTTCGCGGCCCGGGCGGGCGTCGAACTCGAGCGCGTCGCTCCACAGCCCGTCTGCGACCTGCTCCCCGGCGCCCCAGCCGATCCGGGCGACGAGCGCCTGCTCGCGTCGGACGAGGTTGAGGTACGGATCCGCGGTCACGAGGCGAAATCCACGCAGCGCTCGGTTGAGGACGGCCAGGTCCTCGGCGAGTTCTGGCTCTCCGGAGCCACCGAGCCACGACTTGGCGCTGGCGGCGTCGGCGAACGGCCCCGCGACGTCAATAACCGTTGCTCTGCCTGTGGATACGAGCGTAGGCTCAGGCTCAGGTTGAGCTTGACGCTGGGCCCGTTGGAGGCGTTTACGACGTTCGGGGGCGCCGAGCGTCGCCAGGACGAGCACGTGGGTCGGCGCCGAGTCCGGCGACGCGTTCGCGGCGCGCAGCAGATAGCGACCGTCGGGTGGACCGAGCAACCACGGGAACTCAAACTGGCTGAAGCGAAACAGCGACGTCGGAGCGCTCACCCGCTCAGCCCCGGAGTGGTCCGGCGTCGCCTAGTGCGCGCCGTTGGAGCCGGTCTTGATCGCGTACTTGCTCGGCGCGATCGGCACGATCGGCTCGGGGATCTGGCTGATGCGGTTGATCAGCTTGTCCCACTGTCCGGGCTGGAGGATCGACTTGATCTGGTTCGAGAGCTTGCTGTTGGCGCCGAACAGCGGGGTAAAGCTGACGGAGATCCGGTCGGCGTGATCGGGGAGCGAGAGCGTGTTCCCCTGACCCTTGTAGCTCATCGTCGAGATGATCTGATTGGGCTTCATCGCGCCTTGCAGCGTCAGCAGGCGGCGGATCGTGAGGTCGGTGATCGAGCCGGAGCCCTGGTGGCCCTTGATCGGGATGTTGTTGATCTTGGCGATGTCGACCGAGCTGCCGCTCTGGGCCGCCTGGTTGCTGTTCAGGACGCTGGCGGGGCTCGAGCTCGTCACGGCGCGCTGGCCGCAGATGAGGCCGGAGACGGAGGGGTCAAGGCCCGAGGCGGCGAGGAACTCGAGCGTCGCCAGGATCCGGCGATCGACGAGGCCGGCCTGGATGTCGCGACGGCCGCAGCTGACGAGCGCGACGTGCGGGTCCTGGAGGATCCGGTTCTGGAGCTGCTCCTTGCTCATCAGCAGGATCTGGCCGATCGTCGGGTTCTTGGCGCCGGGCCCGAAGAACGGATTGACGCCGGCGGCGCGGTAGACCGCGGTCGCCTCGAGCAGCTTCCAGCCGTCGAGGATCGGCTTGGGGTCGATCTGCGGGGCGTTCTTGCCCGCGGGCTGGATCATGAAGTCCATGTGGGAGGCGGTCTTCGCGTCGCCGGGGGCGATCCGGCCGAGGATCGTGCCGGCGACGACGACCGCGCCCGCCTTGAGCGGCTGCAGCGTGTACTGGTTCTTCGAGATGTGCAGGACATCGGAGAAGTAGTTCGTGAAGCTGGAGATCTTCGCCGTGGTCGACTTGAGCTGAAGCTGGCCGCCGGCGGCGTAGGAGGCGGGGCGCGACGGATGGGCGAACAAGCGCTCCTTGACCATCGGCGCCTGCGTCGTCGACTGCTGCGAGCCCGACTCCTGCTGCGCAGTGGCCGTCTTGGTGGCCGCCGGCTTGCTCGCCAGGCGGTGCGTCGTCTTACGGGCGACGTGCGCGGCGGGCGTGCTCGCGTGAGGCATCTGCGCCTGGAGCGTGGAAGCGTCCGTCGTCATCGTCGGCGCCGACTTTGTCGCCGCTGATTTCGTCACCGCCGGCTTTGCCGCGGTCGGCTGGTTGGCCGTCGTGCTCGTCGTCGGCAGCGTGATCTTCTGCTGGTTCTTGGTCACCTTGGTGGCGGTCTGGGTCGAGACCGTCGGTGCGCCCGCCTGCTGCCCGGCGGTCGCCGGCGTCTTCGGCGAGGGCAGGGTCGGCGTCGAGAGCTCCTTGGTGAGCTGCGCGGCGGTCACCTTGACCGGCTTCGGCACCGGGTAGGTGCTCGGAACCGAGCCGAGGTGTGCGTAGGTGTAGATGTTGCCGGTCTGATCCTGGAGCTGGACGAACTTGCCCCAGGTGGCGTTCTCGCCGACCTTGACGATCTTGCCGTCGTTGACGGCGATCGCCGGGGAGTTCTGCTTGGCGAAGATCGAGACGGACTTGCTCGTGTCCGAGGCGATGGGAATCGCGACGTTCTGCGTCTTGACGCGCTTCTTGGCGAGCGTGGTCACCGCGTTGTCCTGGTACTTCGCCGGGGCAGCGACCGGGAAGTGGCCCTCGACGAGGCCGGACAGGGCGCCGATCAGCTGGTCGGGCATCCCGCCGACGAGCTTCGCGCGCAGGAGCACCGACTGGACGTACCAGGAGGCGTGGTTGTACGCGAAGATCGCCTGGGAGATGCTCTTGGAGGCGCCGGCTGCATGCAGATACCGCGCAGCGGCGAAGATCGCGTCGACCGGGTTGTACGGATCGGCGACGCCGTCACCGTTCGCGTCCAGGCCCCAGGTCTTCCATGTGGAAGGGAGGAACTGCATCCAGCCGACGGCGCCGGCGCTCGAGACCGACAGGTTGCGGCCGTAGTCGGTCTCGATCTCGTTGATCCCGGCGAGGATCTGCCACGGCACGTCGTACTGGATGCCGGCGGCCTGATAGATCGGGAGGAGGAAGGGCGGGATCCGGAAGCTGTCGATGAAGAAGTTCGGGACGCCGATCGGAGCGGCGCCGGGGAGGGAGAAGTTGAAGGACGGGTTCGACGCGTTCGGGGTGCCCTTGCTCGAGCCCTTCTTCTTGTTCGGCTTCTTGCCCTTCGACGTCGTGCTCTTCGTCGTCGTGGTGGTGGTCGTCGTCTTCGAGCCACCCTTGCCCTTGTTGCCACTGCTCGTGGTCGTCGTCGTGTGCGAGCTGCCCGGCTGCTGGTGCGGGTGGCCGGTCTGATGCGGCGGGGTCTGGGTGTGGCTGCTCGTCGTCGTCGTGGACGAGGTCGAACTCGACGAGGTTGAAGTCGAGGTTGAGGATGCCGACGAGGAGGAGGCCGAGCCGCTGCCGGTCGTGGTCGTCGTCGGAGGTGATGTGCAGGACTGCGAGGACGAGACCACGCCCGCGGGGAGGTTAAGGCTGGACAGCGGCGTGCCGGGAGCGAGGCCCGGGAACGTGAGCACCTGGCCGGTGATCAGCTTCACCGTGATCGTGCACGTATCCGCCTGCGCCACGGGGATCGCGGCCAGGGCCTGAACCGCGAGCACGGTGCTCACGGTGACAAGGGCGACCCTTAGCTTGCGTCGTCTCATGACTATGGCCTGGCTCCTCCCGCCATATCGGCGTGCACAACACTATTGGCCGCTCCCACGCGGCGGCCAGGGGGGAAGCTACTGATCGGTGTGGACCTTTGCAACGAGGAACCGTTCATGGCGTATTTCGTGGTCAAAATCGCCCGCCCCGGGCGCTGAGAAGCAGCCAGCACGGGCATTACATCTACTGAAATCGGCCGAATTGCAAACTTGCTGTAGCCGACGCGCCAAGATCATGTCGCCACGAGCACCCGATGTGCGCTGTATAACCCTCGACTCGAGGGTTAGATATGGCCCTTTCATGAGACTCGCGCTACGGTCCGTACGCCGACGAGAATCCGAAAGGCAGCGAGGACGATGAGCGACGAAAAGGGACTACGTGAGCGCATGACCCGACAAGGCGAAGAGGCGATCGGCAAGCTCGCCCAGGACCTGCTTGAGAATCCGGTCATCAGCGGCGCGCTCTCACGCGCCTTTGAGACCCGCGAGCGGGCGGTGCGAGCCCAGGAAGTCGCGATGGGGGCCCTCAATCTGCCCTCGGCGAGTGACCTGGAGCGGCTGACGCGGCGCCTCCGGGGGGTCTCGCAGCGCCTTGAGGGGATCGAGGATGCGCTCGATCGTCTCGAGCAGCGTGTCGAGGACGCCGGCTCGGAGACTCAGATCGACAAGCGCCTCGGCGCGATCGAGGAGCAGCTGACGCGCATCGAGGCGGCGCTCAGCGAAGCGAAGACGACGTCGTAGCGTCCTCGGCGAGGTCCGCGAAGCCGAGCGCGCGCGCCGCCACCTCGCCGAGCCGGTGCTCGGCGTCACGGAGCGCGTCCTCCTCAATCCGCCGACGGCTCGGCAGGAGTACGTCCGAGACGATCAGCAGGCTCGCCGCCTCGACCGAATGTCGAGCGGCGAGGGCGAAGAGGGTCGCGGTCTCCATCTCGACCGCCACCGCGCCGTCGCCGCGCCAGGTCAGCTCGATCTCCGGGCGCGGGTCGTAGAACAGGTCGGTTGAGACGACGAGCCCGGCGGGGGCATCGGTACCCGCAGCCTCGCGGAGATGGGAGAGCAGATCCCCGGTCGCCGGGACCGGGCTCGGGACGCCGAGGGCGCGGCTCGTTCCGTCGGCGGCGATCGCCCCGGTTGCGACGAGCAGCCCGCCGAGCGCGAGCGACCCGTCGATCGCGCCACACGTCCCCACCCGGATGATGCGCCGCGCCCCGAGCTCGATCAGCTCCGAGACGACAATCGCCGCACTCGGTCCGCCCATGCCGGTGCTTTGGATCGTGAGCAGCCGGCCATCGTGAGCCGCGCCGGTGTAGCCCCACAGCCCCCGGTGGTGATTGAACATCTTCGGCTCGTGGAGCAGAGCCTGGGCGAGGAGCAGGGCGCGCCCGGGGTCACCGGGGACGAGCACGCGCGGCGCAAGATCGGCGGTGGGATGGAGGTGAATCGGCCCGGACACCCCGGCGAGGTTAGTGGGAGCGGCCGGCGCGGCCGCCCCGCGCGAGCGCCGCCGCGACCGACTGCACCGCTCGCGGCGATTGCCACATAGACTGACCGGCGCGATGAGCACCTTCCACTCCCCCGAGGAGTTCCGCGAGGTGATGGACAAGACGTTCGCGCTGATGAGCGATGACCCGGACATGGGTCCCCAGTTGCGCGACGCCGACACCCCACAGCGGTTCGAATTCACCGACCTCGAGATGGTCGTCAACATCCGCGCCGGTGGCCCGGACGAGCCGAACCTCACCTGGGAATGGACCGACGACGTGTCCTGGGAACCGAAGGTGAAGATGGCGATGAGCTCTGAAACCGCCAACCGCTACTTCCAGGGCAAGGAGAACGTCGCGATCGCCATCGCCCGCCGCCGCATCAAGGCCGGCGGCGACGTCAAGGCGGCGCTCGCGATCTTCCCGATCACCAAACCACTCTTCGCCCGCTACCGGGACATGATCGTCGAGGACTACCCGCATCTCGAGGTCTGACCGGCCCCCGCGGTACCTCGCAACATGCGTCGATTTCTGACGGAGGCCATTGACATGGCCGTGAGAGGCGAGTAGACCTAACAACTCAGCACTAGGCAATAGGCCGGATCGTGGACGACGTGTTGGTTTTACACCCGAGCACAGTTCGCGAGGCGCCGCCGGAAACGTGACGAGCGCCTACGGCCGACGCAGCGGGCCGTCTCGCCCGCGGGCGACGGGGCCTCGTACTCACCGAGGTCCCGCCGCCGACTGCTGAGTCCTCGTGTGGGGTTTAATCGCCCGCACACATCTGGGCCGGAACACTATGGGCGATGTCGAGCAACGGCGACGGCGGACTCTCTCTCCCCGAGGCGGCGCAACGCGCCGGCGTTTCCCCTGCCACATTGCGTCGGTGGGTGAAGGCCGGGTTGATCCCGCAGTACGAGGGCATCTGGTCCTCGTCGGCGGTGGGGCACGCCCGGCTCGTCGCGCGGCTCCGTGACCGCGGCCATTCGCTTCAGGACATCCGCAACGCGACTAAGGACGGCCGGCTGGCGTTCGGCTACGTCGAGGAGCTGTTCCCGAGCGACGGCCTGGTCTACTCGCTGCGCGAGGCGGCCGACGAGACCGGACTCGAGCCGGGGCTGATCACGCGGATCATCACGACGCTCGGATGGAGTCCGGCGCGTGCGGAAGCGTTGTCCGAGGACGAGATCCAGCTGCTTCGCTATGTGGCGGCGGTGCTCGGGGCTGGGCTGCCGCTCGTCGCGATGCTCCAGCTCGTGCGCGTGTATGGACAAGCGATGGCCCAGGTGGCGGACGCCGAGGTGCGGCTGTTCCACCTCTACGTCCACGAGCCGCTGATGCGCTCGGGCGCCGACGGGCTGCAGATGGCCGAGGAGCTGCAGACGCTCACGCGTGAGCTGTTGCCGCTGGCCTCGCCGGTCATGGATCAGGTCCACCAGCGTTATCTCCAGCACTTCGTCGAGCAGGATGTCGTCGGTCACATGGAGACCGACCTCGACGGCGCGGCGGTCGAACTCGGACGGATGCGGGTGGCGATCGCGTTCGCCGACCTCGCGGGCTACACGCGGCTCACCGAGGAGGAGGGAGAGCTGCAGGCGGTCGACGCCGTGGAGCGGTTCGTCGAGGCGGTCGAGATCACGCTGCCCGACGACGCGCGCGTCATCAAGACAATCGGGGACGAGGCGATGGTCGTCGGCTCGGACCCGGTCGCGCTCACCGACTGGGCGGTCGGCTTTCAGCGCCTGCACAACGAGCGGCCGCTGCCGCGGATCGGGATCCACTACGGCGACGCGCTGTACCGCGACGGCGACTATTTCGGGCGGGATGTGAACATCGCCGCCCGGGTCGCGGCGCGGAGCGCCGGCGGCGAGGTGCTCGTCACCCGCCAGGTCGTCGAGGCCGCGGGCTCGCACCTGGACTTCCAACGGATCGGCGAGGTCCGGCTCAAGGGGTTCACCGAATCGACGGAGATCTTCATCGCCCAGCTGAGGGAGGAGTGATGCTCGAGGCGGTCCGGTCCGAGGGACTCCTGGAGCCCGGCCGCCCGGTCGTCGTGCTGCTCTCCGGCGGACGCGACTCGACCTGCCTGCTCGACCTCGCGGTCGAGATCGTGGGCGCCGAGGCGGTCGCCGTGATCCACGTCAACTACCGCCTACGGCCCGAGGCCGCCGAGGAGGATGAACGCCACTGCCGCGAGCTCGCCGCCGCGTTCGGCGTTCCGCTCGAGGTCCACCATCCCCGGCGTCCGGAGACGGGCAACGTTCAGGCGTGGGCCCGCGAGGTCCGGTACGGGAGGGCGCGCGAGCTTGCCGGCGCGCGGGGTGCCGATATCGCGGCCGGCCACACCGCGACCGACCAGGTCGAGACGATCCTCTACCGGCTCGCGTCATCGCCGAGCCGGCGGGCGCTGCTCGGCATGCGCGCGCGGGAGGGGGCCCTCATCCGGCCGCTCCTCAGGTTCACGCGCGCGGAGACGGCGGCGCACTGCGCCGCGCGGGGCCTCAGCTGGCGTGAAGACGAGAGCAACACGTCTGACGCGTACGCGCGCGGGAGAATCCGCGCGCAGCTCGTCCCGGCTCTGCGCGCCGTCCATCCCGCTGCCGAGGAGAACGTGCTCGCGCTCGCCGCGCTGCTGCGCGACGAAGCGGATGTGCTCGACGCGCTCGTTGACGAGGTCCTCGCCGGTCGCCCCGAGATCGAGCTCGCGCGGTTGAGGGCCCTCCCGGCGGCGCTCCGCCGTCTCGTCCTCCAACGGCTCGCGGACGGCGCGGCCGGCCAGCCGGCTCCCGGGACCGCCCGCCGAGCCGAGGAGATTGCGGCGTTGGCCGACACCGGCACCGCCGCGCTCGACCTGCCCCACGGTGTGCGGGCGATTGCCGACCGGGGCCGGTTGCGCTTCGTGCGACGGACCGCTGCGGTTGATCAGCCGCCCCGAGTCACCAACCCTTAATAGACTTGCTGTCCGTGCCAGACGACGACGCGATCGGGGACATCCTCGTCCCTGCCGAGGACCTCGAGCGCCGAGTGCGCGAACTCGGGGAGGAGATCTCGCGCGATTACGCGGATAAGGATCTGCTCCTGATCGGGGTCCTGAAGGGGGCGGTGTTCTTCCTTTCGGACCTGATGCGGGCTCTCGAGGTGCCGGTCGAGGTCGACTTCATGGCGGTCGCCTCGTACGGTTCGGCGACGAAGTCCTCCGGCGTCGTGCGGATCCTCAAGGACCTCGACGCGGTGATCGAGGGGCGTGACGTGCTGATCGTCGAGGACATCGTCGACTCGGGACTGACGCTCCAGTACCTGCTGCGCAACCTCCGGGGCCGCAATCCGCGCACGCTCGAGGTCTGCGCGCTCTTGATCAAACCCGAGCGGCGCAAGGTGGACTTTGAGACGCGGTACGTCGGCTTCGAGATCCCGAACCGATTCGCGATCGGATACGGCCTCGACTACAACGAGCACTACCGCAACCTGCCCTACGTCGCGGCGCTGAACGACTCGTTCACCATTTGACGAGCGCCAGCGCGACCGCACCGGTCGTGACGAGAACCCCCGGTAATACCTTGCGCCCACTGCCCATCCTTGGCGATCACGGTGCTGCAGATTCGCGTCGCAGTCGAATTCGTGCAAGGATCCCGCCGAGCGTTAAAGGGGCCCAAAGGCAGGTGCTACGCTTGGGTCCCCTTCCCGACCAAGGACGCTGGGGATTTTCTTTATGAGCAGGTTCTTCAAGAGCGCCGCATTCCCGATCCTGATCGTGGTCGTGCTGGCTTTCTTCGCCCAAAAGCTGATCGGCAGCTCGAGCCACACGCAGAAGCAGTCGTTCGGCAACCTCCTGACCCAGCTGCAGGCGCAGCAGGTGAAGAGCCTGACGCTCAAGGAGAAGGACCAGACGGCGAGCGTCACGCTCACCGACGGGCGCAAGTACACCGTCGGCTATCCCGAGCAGTACACGCCCCAGCTGATCACGTCGGCGCATCGGAACATCGCGGATCAGACCCAGTTCGACATCCAGGGCCGGGCGTCGAACGGCTGGCTGTCCCTGCTCACCTACATCCTTCCGTTCGTCATCTTCATCGGATTCTGGATCTTCCTCATGAACCAGGTCCAAGGCGGCGGCTCCAAGGTCATGTCGTTCGGCAAATCACGTGCCAAGCGGATGTCGGTCGACTCGCCGAAGATCACCTTCCGTGACGTCGCCGGGGTCGACGAAGCCGTTGAGGAGTTGCACGAGATCAAGGAGTTCCTGGAGAACCCCAAGAAATTCCAGGCGCTCGGCGCGCGGATCCCCAAGGGCGTGCTCCTGTACGGACCTCCGGGCACCGGCAAGACGCTGCTCGCTCGCGCGGTCGCCGGCGAGGCGGGCGTGCCGTTCTTCTCGATCTCGGGTTCCGACTTCGTCGAGATGTTCGTCGGCGTCGGCGCGTCCCGCGTCCGCGACCTGTTCGAGCAGGCGAAGCAGAACAGTCCGTGCATCATCTTCATGGACGAGATCGACGCCGTCGGCCGTCACCGCGGCGCCGGCCTCGGCGGTGGCCACGACGAGCGCGAGCAGACGCTCAACCAGCTCCTCGTCGAGATGGACGGGTTCGAGATGAAGGACAACATCATCTTGATCGCCGCCACGAACCGTCCTGACATCCTTGACCCGGCGCTGCTGCGTCCCGGTCGCTTCGACCGCCAGATCGTGGTCGACCGGCCCGACCGCCTCGGCCGCAAGAAGATTCTCGAGGTCCACACGCGCGGCAAGCCGCTCGCGCGGGAAATCGACGTCGACGCGCTCGCGGGCCAGACCCCCGGCTTCACCGGCGCCGACCTGTCGAACCTCGTCAATGAGGCCGCACTGCTCGCCGCCCGCAACGGCAAGCGTGAGATCACCCAGGTCGAGCTCGAAGAGGGGATCATGCGGGTCATCGCCGGCCCGGAGAAGAAGACCCGGGTGATGAGCGGCAAGGAACGCAAGATCACCGCGTACCACGAGATGGGCCACGCGATCGTCGGCCACTACCTGCCGAACTCCGACCCGATCCACAAGATCAGCGTCATCTCCCGGGGCCAGGCCCTCGGCTACACGATCTCCCTGCCGGGCGAGGACAAGTTCCTCACCACGCGCGCAGAGCTTCAGGACACGATGGCGATGACGCTCGGCGGTCGCGCTGCCGAGGAGATCATCTTCGGCGAGATCACCACCGGCGCTTCGAACGACCTCGAGAAGGTCACCGCGACCGCGAAGCAGATGGTCATGCGCTTCGGGATGTCCGAGAAGCTCGGACCGCGCGTCTTCGGGCACGACCATGGTCAGCCGTTCCTCGGCCGCGAGTTCTCCGCCGAGCCGGACTACTCTGACGAGATCGCCCGCGAGATCGACGACGAGATCCGCCGGATCGTCGAGTCGGCCCATCTCCAGGCCAAGGACATCCTCACCACGCACAAGGAATCGCTCGGGAAGCTCTCCGAGGTCCTGATCAAGCGGGAGACGATCGAGAAGGAGCAGTTCGAGGCGCTCCTCGACGGGTCGACCGAGGAAGAGGTGTTCGGCGCCGAGGCACCGCCTCCGCCGGAGGTTCCGATCCCGCCGGCGTCCGGGCCCGAGCGTGCGCCGGGTCGGGATGCCCCACGGCCGCTGCCGCGGCCTGGCCTCGCTGGCGGTACGGCCGAGTAGTCCGGGCGGCGCCCCTTCAGCGCCGCTTGCGCTGTGGAACGGGTGGCGTCGATGTGATCGCGCGGTTGTTCGCGCGAGCGGCGACTGAAGGGGCATCCGCCCTCCCGGCCGGGCGCGGGCGGCGACTGACGCGGCATACGCCCTTCCAGCCGTGCGGCGGGGTCTACGGATGCAGCAGTCCGCGCGCGACGTCAGTGTGAACCTGCGCCGCCGATCCGCTGGTCGGGAGTGGCGGGTTGAGGCCCGCGGCGTGGCACTTGGCGAGCCCCGCGTTGAGTCCGGGCGCGGCGGCGAGCCGCGGCGGCGTGGCAAACGCCGGCTTGCGGAAATCGAAGTAGTCGGTCATCGGCTGCGCATTGGCGTCACGGAACGTCATCGCCGGCAGGTTCCACTTGCGTTCGATGAATGCGGTGATCGAGGTGTGATCCTGGACAACGCGCGAGACGTAGCCCTTCTTGGCCCACGGGGAGACGACGAACAGGGGGACCCGGAAGCCATAACGGTCGTAGCCGCCGCGGACATCGCCGGGCTGCAGGAGCGGCTTCGTGTTGTCCGGCTTGATCGCCTTCGGGGGTGGCACATGGTCGTAGTAGCCGCCGTGCTCGTCATAGGTGATGAACAGCGCGGTGTGCTTCCACGACGGCGACTTCATCACCGCGTCCGTGACCTGGGCGACGAACCGCTCGCCGACCTGGATGTCCTGGGGGTTCTCCTCCGAGGTCGTGTCGTAGTTCGGATCGACGAACGAAAACGCCGGCAGGCGACCGGCGGCGGCATCGGTCAGGAACTGATCGAACGTGTGCTGGCGCGCCGTGCGACCCGGCTTGGACACGATGCCGGGGATGATCAGCCAGCTCGGGACCTGCTGGTAGTAGATCCCGAAGTCGATCTTGTGCGCGTCGAGCCGATCAAAGATCGTGCCGTTCGGGGCGGGGACGGAGAAGGTCGTCCCGTTGGTCGAGATGACCCCGTTCGCGGTGCCGGCGAAGAGAAACCGGCGGTTCGGATAGGTCTGGCACAGCGTCGAGCAGAAGAACCGCTCACCGAGCGGGAAGTGCTTCGCGAGCGAGTACGTGAACGGGAGGTCGTGCTGATCCCAGAACCGCATCGCGATGTCACCACTCGCCCGCACGAAGCCGTCGTTATGACCGTTGTTCCAGGACATGTGGCTGGCATTCCAGGCCTGGGTGGGGACGTGCGGAAGCTGGCACGGACTCGTCGCGCGCTCGGCGAACACCTTCTTCCCACTGGTGGTGCGGTTGAAGTTGGTGAGCTTGCCGTGCCGCCGCGAGAAGCCGTCGACTGCGGCCCGTCCCGGCACCTGGTAGGGGACCATCCCGAGCAGATTGTCGAAGGAGTGGTTCTCCATCATCAGCACGACGATGTGACGGATCTCCGGCATCGAGACGTGGCCGGCCGGCAGATGGGGGAACGGCCGGCTATCCGGGTGCCGCAGCCCGGTGGCGGCGGCCGCCACGGGTCGCGCCCAGGCGGGCAGCGCACCGACGGCAAGCGCTCCGGCTGCGCCGGCTCCGGCGCGCAGCAGCGTGCGGCGCGTCAGGTCGGTCACGGGTCGCTCGGTCTCGATGCTGGTCGTCACAGGAGGCTCCTCTTTGCGGTGGTTAGTGCCGGATGAACGTCACGACGGCGTGGGCGGCTTCCCACTGGGCGCCGCGGGATTGAAAGGCGTCGGTGCGCAACTCGACCTGGAAGCCGTGGCCGTGCGCCGGGAGCGGCAGACTCAACGTCACCAGCCGGCCGCGGAGGGTGACAATGCGGGTACGCGAGGTGCCGGAGATCGGGACGCACGTGCCACCTTGGCACTGTTGCGAGAGAGCGGTGATCGTCTCGGTCGCGCTATGACCGCGCAGGATCGCGCTGAAGTGGACGGCGAGCGTGACCGTGCTGTGGACGGGCTTCGGCCGGCCGAGGCGGAGCGCCGGAACGCCGGTGACGCTGATCGTGAGGCATTGGTCATAGCCGGCGTACACGCTGCCCGTCGGCTGATGTCCGCACACTTGCCAGCTGCCCGGAGCGAGCGTCAGCCGCACGCTGCGTCCGGGATGGATCGTCACGGGCGCACTCCGGCCGCCGCCGACGCGCCGGAACGTCACTCGGATTGGCTGGTGAGAGGCCGAGCTGAAGAGCAGACGCCCGCCCTTGGCGGTGAGGCTCGAGTGCGGGTCCGACGCGAGGGTCGTGAACGACCAGTCATACACCTTCTGGAGCTTGTCGAGCGTGACGACCACGTGCGCGTGATAGGCCGTGCCCGGGATCAGAGGGTGCACGGGGATGATGAAGCCGCCGGGAGAGATGTACGGCGCGAGCGTCGGGTACGCCGAGCCGCTCGGGAGCGCGGTGTTGCCGTCGACGGTTCGCACTGCGACCGGTCCGGTCGGGCCGCTGACGGTCGCATCGGTGAGCGTCGCGGGGTTGTCCTCTGGCCGCTCGTTGGGAGCATCGGCGAGCACGAACAGGGTCGGGCCCGTCCGGCTCGGTTGGGCGAGTCCGACGAGGTCGCCGGGGGTCCACGGGAGCTCGCGGGCTACCTCGCTCGAGTACATACGCCCGCCGTTGCCGGGGTACGTGTAGACGGTCATCGCGAGTGGCGCGGGCCGCGTCCAGCCCGGGAACGTGGTTGTGCAGCTGAAGCCGAATGCGTCCGCACTGCCAAGTGTCAGCAGCCGCGGGGCGAGCAGCTGATCGAGGTGCAGCGGTGCATACTCGTATGGGTTGCCGGTGTCCCAGTTGCTGCCCTGGGTGAGAACGGCGTTGGCGGCGGCAGCTCGCACCCGCCGCGGTGTAACCCGGGTTGTTCGGATCCTCGACGTGGGTGAGTGTGTTGTTGAGCGCCATGTAGTGGTCGTGCTTGGCGCACGCGGCGGACAGGGCCGGGTCCTCGGTGAGCCCGGCCGGTATGCCGTTCGCGGCGCGCTGGGCGTTGAGCTTGGCGATCGTCTGCCGGGCGGTCGCGGCGGTGGCCGCGGCGGTCGTCGTCGCCCCGGACAGGCTCGTCAGCAGCAGTGCGGCGACGCACCAGCGACGCAGCGCACGCGTCATCTCGGCGACTCCGTCGCGAGCGGCAGCGCGGCAACCTCGAACTCGCGACTCACCGCGTGAACCTCGTCCGGCACGTGGGCAAGGTTGACGTTCGTCGTGAAGCCCATCTCGGCGTCGAGGGGTCGGAAGAAGTCGTCGTAGTGGGTGGGCACGATCGTCTTGGGTTGTAGGCGCGTGAGAATCCGGCGCCAGTACTGCCGCGTAAACCCCCGTCCCGCGACACCTGCGAGGAACACGTCGACGTCCGTGCTGCGGACCGCGTCATCGATCAGGTTCGCGCTGCCCTGATGGTAGAAGGACATGCCGGCCACCGTGATCTCGATGCCGTAGATCTCGCCGCAGCGGTACGCGCCGGGGGACAGGGCGTCCAGGTGGTCGCAGGTCAGTTCGCCGTCGAACGGCACCGCGAGCCCGAGCATCAGCTTGGAGTGCGCGCTCGGCGTGAAGCTATGGGTGTGGCCGACGAGGATGCCGACGCAGTTCTCCGGAGTTCCGAGATGGCGGTCGATCAGAGCCGGATCCGGCAGGGCCGGGCGGCGTGCGAGCACGCTGGCGAGTGGCACTCGCGAGATGTACGGGTCGACGAGCAACGTGTGGCCCTCGTAGTCGAAGCGATACCCCGAGACGCCCAGCCAGCGCACGCGCAGTCCGGCCGCGAGCGCGAGCGGCCGGCGCTCGAGTTCGGCCAGCGCCTGGCGATCGTGCTGCTCCTGGGAACCCTTCGTCGCCGCGAAGCGCGCGAAGTCGGCGAGGTAACGTGCGGTAGCGAACATGGTGTGCGAACCCATTATCCGCGGGTGAAGCTGCTCCTTTCGCTGACCCGCGTCTGGCTCCCGGTGGCCGTTGCGCTCGTCGGCGTCGTCGCGATCATCCTCGGCCACGGGCACACGGCGACGGCCGGCGCCGGAGTCGGGCTGATCATCGTCGGCATCATTATCTGGATGGTGAACTGGATGTACCGGATGAGCGTCGACAGCAACCGGGATCGCGAACGCGAAGAGGAGGCTCGCGAGTACTTCGACGAGCACGGCCGCTGGCCCGACGAGGAGGAGTGATCATCACGGTGCCCGAGTCGTTCCGAGTGATGGGCGTGCTCAACGTCACGCCCGACTCGTTCTCCGACGGCGGCCGCTACCTCGAGAACGACGCCGCGGTGGCACACGGCGTCGAGCTGATCGAGGCGGGCGCGGCGATCCTCGACGTCGGGGGAGAGTCGACGCGGCCGGGGGCAGAGCCGGTCGGTGCCGAGGAGGAGCGCCGCCGGGTGGTCCCCGTGATCGAGGCACTGGCCGCGTCCGGGCGCGAGGTTGAGATCTCGATCGACACCTCGAAGGCCTCGGTGGCGGCGGCTGCGGTTGATGCCGGAGCGACGCTCGTCAACGACGTGACCGCGCTGCGGGGCGATCCCGCGATGGCCGAACTCGTCGCCGACCGGGGCGTCGAGTGCTGCCTGATGCACATGCTCGGAGAGCCGCGGACGATGCAGGTCGATCCGCGCTACGACGATGTCGTGAGCGACGTCAAGGCGTTCCTGGAGGAGCGGATGGCGGCGGCGATCCGCGCGGGCGTCGCCGAGGAGCGGATCCTGCTGGACCCCGGGATCGGATTCGGCAAGACCATCGCGCACAACCTGGAACTGCTGGCGCGGCTGTCGGAGATCGTGGCGCTCGGACGGCCGGTGGTGATCGGCACGTCGCGTAAATCGTTTCTCGGGCAATTGACCGGCCGCGAGGACCCGGCCGAGCGCGTCCCGGGCACGATCGCCACGAACGTGCTCGCCTACGAGCGCGGCGCCCGCGTGTTCCGGGTCCATGACGTCACGCCGGTGCTTGACGCCCTGCGGGTGACGGCTGCTACGGTCAGCGCGCGATGGACGCCGACGACGACGAATTCGACGACGCAGACGCCGGCGACGAGGTCGAGGGCGAGGGGCACCCCGAACCCGAGGTGACGATCGAGATCACCGGCCTGTCGCTGTTCACGCACGTCGGGGTCACCGAGGCCGAGCGGGAGGTCGGACAGCGGCTGTTGCTTGACCTTCGGCTCGAGGTCCTCGACTGCGACGCCACCGTCACCGACCGGATCGAGGACACGATCGACTACGGCGAGGTGTGCGACACCGCCAATCTCGTCGCCCACCAGCGCACGTACAAGACGCTCGAGCGGCTCTGTGCCGCGATCGCCGATCGCCTGATCGACCGCTACGGCGCCCGGATCGTCTGGGTCAAGGCCGCCAAGCCTGAGCCGCCGCTGCCGTTCAACGTCAGCGAGGTGTCGGTCGAGGTGTGGCGCGAGTCCGAGGACTGAGGACGCGCGGGGTCGCATGTCGGCGGGTGGGCGCCAGGGGTATCTCGGGCTCGGCTCGAACATCGGGGAGCGCCGGGAGAACCTGATCGCCGCAGTGACCGAGCTTCCGGCGCTCCGAGTCGAGGTGCTCGCGTCCTCGTCGGTGTACGACACCGAGCCGGTCGGGCTCGTACTTGACCAGCCGGAGTTCCTCAACGCGTGCGTGCGGATCCGGACCGTCCTTGAGCCGCTCGAGCTTCTCGATGCCTGCAAGGAGGTTGAGCGGATCGTCGGCCGAGCCGCCGGGGGGGTGCGCCACGGGCCGCGGGTGATCGACGTCGACGTGCTGCTGCTCGACGGCGTCGAGTTCGCCTCCGAGCGGCTGACGCTGCCGCATCCGGAGGTGAGCTCGCGGCGCTTCGTACTCGTGCCGCTGCTCGAGCTCGACCCGGAGCTGAGGTTGCCGGGCGCGGGTGGACGGCTCGTCGAGTCGCTGGTGGCGCTGGCGGAGGGTGAACAGGAGGTGCGGCGGGCGGGACCGCCGCTGATGTAGGCGGGCGGGTGGCGCGCAGGCGGCCGCGGCGCTCAGGCGGGCGGGTGGCGGTCAGGCGGCCGGCCGCGGCGCTCAGGCGGCCGTGGCGCTCGCGAGGGCGCCGGCGGGAAGGTCGCCGTCGAACATCCCGCCGAAGAGCGCCGTGGCGGCCGTCCCACACGGGCGCGGCTCGATCAGCGGCCGCACGTCGCCGATCGTCAGCAGCAGCCCGAGCGTCGAGAGGATCTGCAGGTCGGCGGCATTCGGATGAGCGGGGTCGCCGATCGTCCCGTCGGCGATGTAGCCGTCGATGCGGTCAAGCTGAGCCGGCAGTGCCGCCAGGACCCGGGCGGCGACGTTGGGGTCGGTGCGGTTGATGCGTGCCTGAACGCGCGTGATCACCGGCGCGACCGCGCGGACCGCGGGATCCGGGAGCGGCAGCTTGGAGTGTGCGCTGTAGCTGACCATCGCGGCCGGCCGCTTCATCAGCGCCACCCAGATGAGCTCTCGCGCGACCGGCTGGAAGACCTCATCGCCCCAGCGCTCGGCGTCTTCGACACGCGCGCGGGCGGCGGGGTCAGGCGGGAACAGCGGCGGGTCGGGCACGAGCTCGTCGAGCCGGCGCATGATCGCGCGCGAGCCCTGGACCTTCTCGCCGTCGATCTTCAACCCCGGAACGGTGCGACGACCGAACAGGATCCGCTGGCCGAGCGTGTGGGCCGGCGGCGGCCATTCGAAGATGGAGTAGTCGAGGCCTTTCAGCGCGAGCGCCTTCTCGACCGCGACGCACGGATGCGAGCCGTGCACGACGTAGAGCTTCAGCTTCAGTCCCATGGCGCGGAGAGGATAATGCGCCGCCATGCTGCTCGTTGTCGACGTCGGAAACACGCAGACCCACTTCGGGGTATTCCCCCGCGACTCCGATCACGTCTCCGAGCACTGGCGGTTTTCCACCGTCCGCGATTCGACGAGCGACGAACTCGGCGCGGCGCTGTCGAACCTGCTCGCCCTGCGCGGGCTCGGCTTCGAGCAGATCACCGCCTCGATCGTCTCCTCGACGGTGCCCCAGCTCTCCGAGCAGTGGACGGCGATGGCCCAGCGCTATCTCGGCCACGAGATGCTCGTCGTCGGTCCGACGATCCGCACCGGCATGCCGATCCGGATCGACAACCCCCGCGAGGTCGGCGCCGACCGGCTCGTGAACGCGGTCGCGGCGTACGACCGGGTCCGCGACGCGTGCGTCGTCGTCGACTTCGGCACCGCGATCACCTACGACGCCGTGTCGAGTGCCGGCGAGTACCTCGGGGGCATCATCAGCCCCGGCGCGGAGATCTCGATCGACGCGCTCTACGAGCGGGCGGCGAAGCTCCCCAAGGTTGAGCTCGCCGAGCCGCGATCGCTGATCGGGAAGTCGACGGTCGACGCGATCCGGAGCGGGATCGTGTTCGGCTTCGCGGGGCAGGTCGAGGGGATCGTTCGCCGGCTCCGGGCGGAGCTGGGGGCATCGACGACCGTGATCGCGACCGGCGGACTGGCGCGGGCCCTCGTGCCGTTCGTGCGGGAGACGATCGACGAGGTCGATGACCTGCTGACGCTGATCGGCCTGCGGTTGATCTGGATGCGGAACGCACCGTCGGCGTAGTCGCTGGGCGCTGGGTGCGGGCGGGGTGCGGGGTTGCGGGGATGCGGCGTTGCGGCGTTGCGGCGTTGCGGGGGTGCGGCGTTGCCGGGGTGCGTCCGGTTCCGTGGGTCCGGGACCGGCGTTGTGGGCATCGAGGAGGTGGGGTTCGCGGCCTGCCCGGCTGTGCGCGGCCGCGCCGCGTGCGCAACGCAAGAAACGCGCCAAAGTCCGGGCGGCATCCCGATCGTGGCGTTCTTCTTTCGCTCAACGCAAAGAACACGCCCGACTTCGCAGGCTGAACATGTTTTGGCGTCTTTCTTACGTCGCGGTACGGGCGGAGACGCCGGCGCCTCACCCGGACGCCTGATGCGAAGCGGAGTTTCACGCCAAATCGGGTTCGGCCCGTGCATTCGGGCGCGTTCCTCCCCCTGGAGGGGCATTCCGCGCCCAAACCCGGACGGCGACCCCGATTTGGCGCGATATTCCGCCGCGACAGCCGGGCCGGCCGCCGCGAGCCGAAACCCCCGGAAACCGCCCAGTCCATCACCTCTTCGATGCAAAAAGTCCCGACGCGAGGGTTTCGTCGAGGCCGCCGCGCGCCCCGGCTCGCCGCCGCCCGCCGCCTACGCCACGCCCGGCACCGGCACATCCGGCGTCCGCGCGACCGTCAGCGCCAGGATCAGGAACGCCAGGCGCCGCCGGTCGGTCTCATCCTCGGCCTTCAATTCGTCATGGATGTCCATCAGCCACCGGATCGCGGCGAACACCGGCGCGTCGTCGACCTCGTCCGGCACGTCGCAGGCGAGCCGCGCGAGCGCGATCATCTCGGCCCCGGCGTCAAGCCCGCGCATCGAGGCGATCGTGCCGATCAAGAGGAACTCGGCGACGCGGTCGAGCAGGGAGTGGGGGGCGCGCTCGCGCTCGCCGACGGCCGGGCCGGCGGGTTCGAGCGGCTCGCGCTGGGCGATGTGCAGTGCCTGGCCCGAGGCGATCAGCCGCAGCTGGTCGGCCGAAAGCCCGGCCTGCAGCGCGGTCCGCAACATGAACGATGCGCTCATCGCGGTCTGGCCGTACGGCGCATCGCTCGCGAACAGGATCTGCCCCGGCGGCACGAGCGAGAAGAGCGTCGAGAGATCCGCCGGCATCCACCAGGCGGTGTCGAACAGGAGGTTCGGGTGGTCGGGCGCGGCGCGCCAGATCCATGACAGGTCGCAGATCCCCGCGTGGGCGAGGATCAGCCGCGCGTTCGGGAAGTCCCCGGCGAGCTCGACGGCGTGGAGCCCGAGCGCCGGAATGCCGCGGCCGGCGTGGATCAGGACCGGCAGCGTGCGCTCATCGGCGATCGCGACGATCTCGCGGACGATCGGGTGATCAAGCGTGAAGTGTTCGGCGCGTGGGTGGAACTTGATGCCGCGCGCCCCCGCGTCGAGCGCCCGCCGGGCCTCGGCGACGGCGCCGTCGTCGTGCGGGTTGATCCGGCAGAACGGAACGAGGAGGCCATCGGATCCCCCCGCCGCCTCGATGACCATGTCGTTCGCCGGGCGATAGCCATCCGGCTCGTGCATCGGGAACGTGAACGCCCCGCGCGCCTCGGCGAACCGGAGCACGCCCAACAGCTGCTCGGGGCTCTGGCTCATGCCGTCCGGGTCGTTCTGCCCGATGTGAGTGTGGACGTCGAACAGCTCGATTCCCGGGATCTGGTCGCGCACGATCTGGGTCCAGGGGGCAAGCAGAGGAGCAAGGTCCATGCCTCATTCGTACCATGAATCGTGCGATGACTCGCGCACTTACCGACAGCTGGACCCTCGGCGGGGTCTCGATCCCCAACCGGGTGGCCCTGGCGCCGCTCGCCGGAATCGGCAATTGGTTCGTCCGTCTGCAGGCCAAGCGCTACGGGGCCGGCCTGGCGGTGTCGGAGATGGTCTCCTCGTTCGCGGTCCACTATCGCAACGAGCGCACCTGCCGCGAGCTGCTGCTCATCCACCCGGACGAGCGGGCGGGCGGGCCGGTGTCCGTGCAGCTGTTCGGCTCCGATCCGGACGTGATGGCCTCCGCCGCCGAGCAGGTCGCCGCGGCGGGCGCCGACCTCATCGACATCAACATGGGCTGCCCGGTCCCGAAGGTCTGCAAGACCGGTGCCGGGGCGGCGTTGCTCGACGATCCCGACCGCGCGGTGGCGCTCGTTCAGGCAGCGCGCCGCGGCAGCGGGCTGCCGGTGACGGTCAAGCTGCGCTCGGGCCTGCGGCCCGGGGACATCCGGGGCGTTGACGTCGCCCGGCGACTCGTCCACGACGGTGGCGCCGCCGGTCTGTGCCTGCACCCACGCCACGCGACCCAGCGCCACACCGGTGCCCCCAGGTACGAGCTCGTGCGCGAACTCGTCGAGGACCTGCCGGTGCCGGTACTCGTCTCCGGCGGGCTCCACACCGCCGACAAGGCGCGGGCGGCGTTCGAAGAGACGGGCGCGGCGGCGGTACTGCTGGCCCGTGGCTCACTCGGGAACCCATGGTTGTTCGCCGAGCTGCTCGGCCGCTCCGACGCGCCACCCACCCGCGAGGAGATCCTCGACGAGCTCGACTGGGTGATCGAACGGGCCTGCGAGCACATCGGCCCCGACCGGGCGAGTCGCTACCTGCGCAAGTTCTACCCCTGGTACGTCGAGCGACTGGGCGGCACCCGCGCGCTCCAGGCCGCCGTGCAGCAGGCGGCGACGATCGACGAGGTCCGCGAGCTCATCGCCGCCGAGACCATCCCGGTCGCAACTGCGGCCTGACCGCGGTAGGGTGCGCCCAACGGGGGTGACGGTCGTCACCTGCAGGCTGAGGAGAGGGATGGTGTTGTGATCAGGATCGCTCCGCGTACGTCGCGTGCCCGCGTCGTCGCCTTCGCGCTCGGCACGCTCGGCGCGCTCATGATGCTCGTGTCGACTGCGTCCAGCGCTGTCGCTGCGCCGGCGCCATCGCTGGCGTCGCTCATCACTCCCTCGGGCGGGTTCACCACGAAGATCGCCCCCGGCCTTGCCGCCGGCTTCCGGGTCGGCGCGGCGAGCGTCAGCTTCAGCCCACCCCTGCGCGGCCACGCGCCCGGCGGCGACCCGGCGGACTGCGACCACACGGGGACCTACAACGGTCCCCGCCAGTTCGCCTACGAGGAGCCGTACATCGACGCCAAGCACTCCGGTCACTTCGACGACGGCGATCCGTATAAGGACTGCAACGGCAACGGCCGCTGGGACGGCAACCTGATGGGCGGCGGCGACAACACACCGCGGTTCTACGACCACGTCGCCGATAACGTCGGCGCCCGAGCCACGGTGATCAAGGTCGGCAAGCGGACGATCGCGATCGAGGTGCTCGACCAGGAGGGGCTGTTCAACATCTACCAGGATCAGATCCGCGCGCGGGTGCGCGCCGACGGGGTCCGGCTCGGGGGCGTCTACATCTCGGCCAACCACGACGAGTCGGCCCCGGACAGCCTCGGCCTCGGCGGCGTCAGCCAGACGACATCGGGCGTCAACGCGTACTGGACGAAGTACATGGTCGCTCAGAGCGCGAAGGCGATCGAGCAGGCCGACCGGTCGCTGCACCCGGCCCGGATCCGCTACACCGAGGTGCTCGAGCCGCGGAATGTGCGCCAGTGCTGGTCCTCCTACCCGTACGTCGATGACCAGCGGATCCCGGTGCTCGAGGCAGTCGACGCCCACAACCGCGCGATCGTCACCCTCGCGAGCGTCAGCCAGCACATGGAGACGACCGGCTTCAACGACGGCACGCCGATGCTCGATGTTCAGAACCGGTGGGTGTCCTCGGACTGGGCCCACTTCTTCCGTGCCTCGCTCGAGCAGCGCCTCGGCGGCGTGGCGATCGAGATGGCCGGATCGGTCGGCTCGGTCGAAAGCCCCGAGGTCTACAACCAACCGATCAGCCGGACTCCGCAGCAGTTCGTCGACGCGAGCCACCCCGCGGGCTGCCGAACCCTGTTCCGCGTCGGCTCCGGCACCGACGCGGCTGGGACCGAGCACGTCGCGGTCGGCTACTTCGGCGAGACGAGGGCGTTCGGCCAGGCCCTCGCCACGCCGATCATCACGGCGCTCAAGACCGGTGCCTACCACTACTCGGCATCGAACCTCCTATGGGGCGCCCGGGCGACGATCTGCGTCCCGCTCGGCAACGCGCTGTTCGGCCTCGGCGCGTCGCTCGGCGTGTTCGCGGGCAAGCCGGGCTACAACGCGAACTGCACGAAGGCGAGCCCGATCGCGGCCAACGGCGCCAGCGCCGGTCAGGCGCTGCGCTCAAGCGTCGCCGCGTTCCGCGTCGGCGACGGGGAGTTCATCTCGCTGCCCGGCGAGGTGTTCCCGTTCACGTACTTCCGCGGCTTCCTCGGCCCGCAGGACATGCCCGATCCGGGCCCGGCGCTGCCGCCGTGGCTGATCCCCCACATGCAGGCCCGGTTCCGGTTCTTCGACGGTCTCGGCGAGGACATGCTCGGGTACATCTTCCCCCGCGGCAACGCGGTCGGGATCCCGACTCAGGCGAACCTCAACCCCTCCGACCGTGACCGGTTCGGATGTGGGCATTCCGACGATTCCGAGGCTGCCTCGGCGGACACGGCCGATATCGCCGGCCGGGCGCTCGTGCGCGTGCTCGGCACCCAGGGTCGGCCCGAGACGATCGTCCAGGGACGGTATGTCCTGCCTGGCGGAACGCTGTCCCGCGATCCGCTCGGCGGCCCGGTGCTCAACTGCACGACCAACCTGACGTACACCGCCGCGAGTCATCCCGCCCGCAGCGTCCGCCTCGCCAGCGGCCGCCGGGTGACACCGAAGGTCTGGATGTCGCTGAGCGGCCTGCCGCAGCGGGTGCCGGACCGGGACACGCGCGGGTACTTCGACGCCAGCGGGCGCCGGGTGTGGCTGGACGTCTATCAGTGACCCCGCCGCGGCGGGTGCTGACGGCCGCCGCGGCAGTTGGGCTCGCGGCGCTCGCTGCCGCCGCCGGCCCGGCCCGGGCCGCGTTCCCGTATGCGCCGGGCGGCAACCCCCACAACCCGCTGACGTTCAGGCTCGCCCCCGGCGAGGCCCCGAGCGAGTTCTCAGAGACGGGCGACTGGAAGCTCGCGGCGACGCCGGACAGCGTGCTCTCGGGCCCGCTGGCGATCAAGGTGAACAACCAGCCTGATGAGCTGTGCGGGATCCGGGGCATGAGCATCGTCGACCGGCAGACGATCCAGCCGGCCGGCAGCTGCGCGCGCGGGGTGATCCACACCGCCTGGGAGGTGACGACCGGGCGCCCGGATGTGACGATCGCCGTGCTCGACTCCGGGATCGAATGGAACGACGCCGCGGCGATGAACGACCTGCGCGCCAAGGTGCGGCTCAACCAGGGCGAGCTTCCGGCCCCACGTCACGACCTGACGACGGCGCTCGTTTCAGGCGTCAGCTGCGCCGCATACACGGCCGCGACCGGCGGTGACGACAACCGCCACGGCAACTACGACGTCAACCACGACGGCGTCTTCAATGTCCTTGACTACGCGTGCGACGCCCGGGTCGCCAAGGTCGTGACCGGCGGCTCGTCGCGACACGCGCTACGCCACGGGCCACCTGGCATGCTCACCCCGGAGGATCTCATCCTCGCCTTCACCGACGGCCGCGACCACGACCGCAACGGGTTTGCGAATGACATCGCCGGCTGGAACTTCGTCGACGACAACAACGACCCGTTCGACGACGTGCAGTACGGCCATGGCACCGGCGAGGCCCGCGATTCGACGGCCGAGGCGAACAACGGCGGCGACCTCGGCACCTGCCCGAACTGCATGGTGCTCCCGCTCCGCGTCGGCGAGTCGTTCGTCACCGACGCGAACCGGTTCGCCGAGGCCGCGCTGTACGCAACCGACGGCGGCGCGGACGTCATCCAGGAGGCGCTCGGGACGATCAATGCCCCGCAGTTCGCCCAGCAGGCGATCGAGTACGCCTACAACCACGGCGTCCCGGTGATCGCCTCGGCCGCCGACGAGGCGGCGGAGCACCACAACGAGCCGGGGTCGATGGCCGACACGATCGTCGTCAACTCGGTGACCAAGTACTCGAGCCTGACGAGCTCGACGCCGTCCTACCTCCAGCTCAACGGCTGCACGAACTTCGGAACCCGGATCACGCTGACCGTGCCGAGCAGTTCGTGCTCCTCGGAGGCGACCGGCAAGAGCGCCGGGGTCGCGGGGCTGATCATCAGCGCGGCGGAGAACGCCGTCGCCCAGCACCGCCTGACCCCGAGCACGGACTGCCGCCGGGTCGACGGGTCGCGGTGCGTGATCACGCCGAACGAGGTCCGCCAGCTGATGGCCTCCGGAGACATCGGCAGTCTGGCGGCCGCCGACGCCGGCCACGGGCAGGCCGACGACGTTGACTTCGCCGCCTCGCCGGAGACATCGTGCGCTTCGCGCGCTCCCTCGTGCACGGATCCCAACCGCCAGATCACATTCGCGCCGGACCAGCACGGCGGCGTCGTCGGGCCGCTGCCCCACAGCCAGCGCTACCCGGCGCGCAAGGGCTACGACGAGTTCTACGGCTACGGCCGGCTCAACGCCGAGAAGGCCGTCAGCGCGGCCGCCAGCGGGACGATCCCGCCGGACGCCGAGATCACCGCGCCGTCGTGGTTCACCCAGGTCGACCCGGGCGCGCCGACGGTCGCCCTGCGGGGGTACGTCGCCGCCCGGGGGCGTTATCGCTGCGAGGTCGATGTCGCGCCCGGCGGCCAGCCGAACAACGCCGTCGACTTCCATCGCATCGCCTCGGACTGGTGTAACGGAACCACGGTCCACGCGGCCTCGTTCCGGGGCATCCTCGCCGAGGTCAGCACGGCCCGGATCAAGGCGCTGATGCCCCGGCGAGACCTCGCGGGGAACGCCGGAACCCAGGACTCGAACGGGCGCCCGAACACGATGGCCGACGCGTTCACCGTCCGCGTGCTCGTGCGCACCGCCTCGGGGACGGCGATGAGTGGCGAGGACCGCCGGCAGCTGTACCTGCACCGCGACCGGCAGATGCTGGCGGGCTTCCCGCTCGAGCTCCACTCCGACGGTGACTCCTCGCCGGTGCTCGTCGACCTTGACGGCGACAACCGCAACGAGCTGATCGTCGCCACCTCCGACGGTGTCGTCCACGCGCTGCGGCCGAACGGGACCGAGCTGCCGGGGTGGCCGGTGCAGACGGCTCGGCTCCCGCTCCATCTCGGCGAGCGCGCGTACCACGCGACCGACGGGGTCGGCGGCGACCACGGCGCGGCGGTCATCGGGTCTCTGGCGGCGGGCGATCTGTTCGGCGACGGCCGGCTCGAGATCGTCGCCGATGACAACCAGGGCAACGTGTACGCGTGGGACCAGAGTGGCCATCTCGTGTTCCACACGCGTTCGAACCCGCACTTCTCCGGTGCCCCGCTCCAGCCCTTCCACACCGTGCGCCAGGGCGTGCGCGACCGGACCGAGCGGGGCTTCGTCAGCTCCCCGGTGCTCGCCTCGCTCGACGGCCACGGGATGGACGTGATCGTCGCCGGGGAGGACCGCCACCTCTACGCCTGGCATGCGAACGGCGCTCCGGTCGCCGGATTCCCGGTGCTCGTCGCCGACCCGGACAAGGTGGCGGCTGTCGATCCGCAGACCGGCCACGTGACGTTCCGCCGGGTCGACGGGAGCCCAGGACTCTCCGAGGATCAGGGCAAGATCATCGACACCCCGGCGGTCGCGCGGCTCACCGCCAACGGGCCGCCCGTGATCATCGTCGGCACGAACGAGGAGTACGGCGCGGGCACCGGCGACGAAGGCGACGTCAACATCAGCCCGGCGAGTTCGCTGCTCACCTCGAGCCTCGCCAAG
This sequence comes from uncultured Solirubrobacterales bacterium, assembly GCA_963850335.1. Lineage (GTDB taxonomy): Bacteria > Actinomycetota > Thermoleophilia > Solirubrobacterales > Solirubrobacteraceae > Palsa-465. Next base: position 401,988 of record CAWKKY010000020.1, read on the forward strand.
GCCGGCGGGCTGTCGTTCGCGAACAGTCGCGTGTATGCGATTCGGGCCGACGGCGCGTCGCACCGACAGAACCCGTTCCTTCCCGGCTGGCCGGTCAAGATCGGGATCATCGACGCCGGACTGCTGCCCGACGTCGGGGAGGGGATCAACGGCTCGCCGGTCGTCGCCCCGCTGCGGTGCCCGAGCGGCGGCCTCGGGGTCAAGATTGGTGTCACCCCCGACGCCGGTCCGGCGTACATCCTCAACCCCGACGGCAGCTCGTGCTACGGCACCACCGCCGGTCGTGATAACACGCTCCAGACCGACTTCGGAGCCGGGCCGGGTCGGTATGACACGCCGACCTACGCGGCGGTCGGCTATCCGGCGTTCGGCACCCTCGACGGCCACACGATCTCGTTCTTCGCCCCCGCGACCGGGCTGTTCCGGGCGCTCGACGTCGCGGCGCCGGAGTACCAGGGCGGGCAGGATTTCGTCGGCGCCTGGAACCCGGCGGCCCCGACGCTCCAGTTCCGCCCCGGCTTCCCCGCTCCCGTCAACGACCTCCAGTTCCTCACCGGGCCTGCGGTCGGCACGATCACCGCGCACGGCGGTCAGGCGGTGCTCGAGGGAACCTCGTCCATGGACCTCGAGGCGTTCGGCGCCGGCGGCACACCGGCGAGCGCGGCGTGGCCGAAGCTCACCGGCGACTGGACGGCCGCGACGCCGACGCTCGGATCGTTCGGCACCCTCGACACGGCGGGCGGCGCGCGCAAGGACGTCGTCTCGATCACCCGCTCCGGCGTGCTGTCCGTGTACCGGACGACCGCGTCGGCGTGTTCGCCGAGCTCCTCGCCCCGGTTCCATCACGACGACGCCAATTCCGGTGACTACACGCGCGACGCGGTCCCGCCCGGCGTGCCGACGCTCGTGCATCGGCGCGGGCGCCAGCTCACGTTCCGGGCCCCCGGCGGCGACCTACTCTGCGGGACCGCAGCCCGGTACGAGCTCGTCACCTCGCCCGGCCCGCTGAGCGCCGCAACCTTCGCCCGCGCTCGCCGCATGACCGTGTCGCTGAGGCCGGCCCGGCCGGGCTCAGTCCAGCGGCTCACGGTCCCGCGCGGGGCGCTGAAGTTCGTCGCGCTGCGTGCCGTTGACGCCACCGGAAACGTCGGGCGTCCACTCGTGTTCAAAAACGGGTAGCGGCCTCCTCAGGACGCGCTTGTCAGGCGTCTATACTCTCCCGCCGCCACGCGAACCGGACGCGTGCTGGTTCCCGTGCTAAGCGGGTTTTTTCTCGTCCAAAACCGTTTCTTTAAGACAGGTCCCAAGCAATGCCCAAGGACGTCATTCTCACCCCCGAAGGGCTGGCCAATCTCAAAGGCGAGCTCGACCAACTTTCAACGATTCGCCGGCGAGAGGTTGCAGCCCGCATCAAGGAGGCTCGCGAGTTCGGCGACATCTCCGAAAACGCCGAGTACGACGACGCCAAGAACGAGCAGGCGATGCTCGAGGCGCGGATCGCCCTGCTGGAGGAGAAGCTCCGTTCGGCGACCGTGATCGACCAGTCCGAGCTGAGCACCGATGTCGTCCACGTCGGCTCGATCGTCCACGTCAAGGACGAGGGCGGCAAGTCGACGAAGTACACGATCGTCGGGTCGGCCGAGGCGAACCCCTCCGAGCTGCGGCTCTCCAACGAATCGCCGGTCGGCAAGGCGCTGCTCGGCCATAAGCGCGGTGAGGAAGTCGTGTTCGCGACGCCCAAGGGCGAGCGCAGGCTGAAGATCACGAAGATCGACGTCGCGAAGTAAGGACCGGCAGACCCGTGTCTGCGGCTGAGGAGCCGGCCGACGTCTTCGCGGCGCGGCGGCAGAAGCTTGACTCGCTGCGAGCCGGCGGTGTTGAACCGTTCCCGCACGAATACGACGGCGTCGAGCCGATCGCCGCGGTCCGCGCCGCTCACGAGGGCCTGAGCGCCGGCGACGAGACCGACGTCGCGCATCGCATCGCCGGCCGCCTTGCCGCCCGCCGCGGCCAGGGCAAGATGGCGTTCCTCGACGTCGTCGACCGCTCCGGTCGGATCCAACTCCAGGCCCGCGTCGATGAGCTCGGGCCTGACGGCATGGACAGCCTGCTGTCGCTTGACCTCGGCGATCTCGTCGGGGTCGACGGGACCGCGTTCGTATCCCGCCGCGGGGAGCTGACGCTTCGGGTGACGGCGTTCGCGCTGCTCGCCAAGTCGTTGCGGCCACCCCCGGAGAAGCACCATGGCCTCACCGATGTCGAGACCCGGTTTCGTCATCGCGAGCTCGATCTGATCGCCAACGAGGACGCGCGCGAGCTGTTCATGACCCGGGCGCGGGTGATCTCGGCGGTGCGCCGGTTCCTCGACGAAGAGGGGTTCGTCGAGGTCGAGACCCCGGTCTTGCAGCCTCTCTACGGGGGCGCGGCAGCCCGTCCGTTCACGACCCACCACCACGCGCTCGACCGCGAGCTGTATCTCCGGATCGCCACCGAGCTGTATCTCAAGCGGCTGATCGTGGGTGGCCTCGAGCGGGTGTACGAGCTCGGGAAGGATTTCCGCAACGAAGGCCTGTCGCATAAGCACAACCCCGAGTTCACGATGCTCGAGTTCTACGAGGCGTACGCGGACTACGAGGACATCGCGGCCCGCTGTGAGCAGCTCGTGGCGTACGTCGCCAGGGAGGTCGGATACACCGGCGACGTCGACTTCACGCCGCCGTGGCGCCGGGAAACGCTCGCCGGAGCGATCCTTGAGCGGACCGGCGTTGACATCCTGCGCTTCCGGGAGCGGGACGCGCTGGCGGCGGAGATGGCGGCCCGCGGCCTCGTCGCCCCGCCGGACGACACGTGGCCGCAGCTCGTCGACGAGCTGCTCTCAAAGCACGTCGAGCCGACCCTCCTCGCGCCGACGTTCCTGATCGATTATCCGGTCGAGCTCTCGCCGTTCGCCAAGCGCCACCGTTCCGATCCGACCCTCGTCGAGCGCTTTGAGGCCTATGTCGGCGGGATGGAGATCGCGAACGCGTTCACCGAGCTCAACGATCCTGACGAACAGCGCCGCCGCTTCGAGGAGCAGCGCACCCTCGCGGGTGCCGGGGACGAGGAGGCCCAGCCGTACGACGAGTCCTTCATCGAGGCGCTCGAGTACGGGATGCCGCCGACCGGCGGGATCGGGATCGGCATCGACCGGCTCGTGATGACGCTCACCGGGCGGCATTCGATCCGCGAGGTCGTGCTGTTCCCCGCGATGCGCGATTAGCAGGTTGCCGGGGGTGCATGCACCCCCGGCCGGCGGGCGCATGCGCCCGCCGACGCGTCGGCGCATGCGCCGACGCCCCTCACCCGTCTATGGCCATATGAACAGGCTGTGAACGGTCGCATGCTCCGGAAATACAGTCCGGCAAGATGGTCGAGAGTGGCTGGTAGACTGAGCCATGGCCGAAACGAGACCGTTCCGACTCACAGATCGCGCCGTATGGCCGACTAATGTGGGTTGAACGGGATCACGGCGTCCCCGGAGGTGCTGAGCAGGACTTAGAGCCCTTGGCAGACAGGGACGGAATCCAGGACAAATCCGCGAACGACTAGCCCGAGTACCCGCCCGAAAGAGAAGTTCGAGACACATCATGTTCGAGCGATTTACAGAGCGAGCCCGCCAGGTCGTCGTCCTGGCGCAGGAAGAGGCGCGAACGCTCAAGCACAACTACATCGGCACCGAGCACATCCTGCTCGGCCTGCTTCGCGAAGAAGAGGGTCTGGCAGCGCGTGTCCTTGAGTCCCTTGACATCACGGTCGAGCGCGTCCGCGCGCAGGTCGTGCGTATCGTCGGCTCCGGCGAGGAGGTCACCTCCGGCCAGATCCCGTTCACCCCACGCGCGAAGAAGGTCCTTGAGTTGGCGCTCCGCGAGGCGCTGAGCCTGGGCCACAACTACATCGGTACCGAGCACATCCTGCTCGGACTCGTGCGCGAGAACGAGGGTGTGGCGGCGAGGATCCTGCTCGACTTCGACGCCGACTCCGAGAAGATTCGTAATGAGGTCATCCGGATGCTGTCCGGTCCCGGCAGCCGTCAGCGCGGTGCCGGCGGAGCAGCCGGCGCCGGCCAGGCCGGCGCGAGCCCCGAGGGCGGCAAGAAGTCCTCGAAGCTGCTCGACCAGTTCGGCCGCAATCTGACCAAGCTGGCCGCTGAGGGCAAGCTCGACCCGGTCGTCGGTCGCGAGACCGAGATCGAGCGGATCATGCAGATCCTCAGCCGCCGCACCAAGAACAACCCGGTGCTCGTCGGCGAGCCCGGCGTCGGCAAGACCGCCGTCGTCGAGGGTCTCGCCCAGCGGATCACCAACGCCGACGTGCCCGAGTTGCTGAAGGGCAAGCAGATCTACACGCTGGATCTCGCGGCCCTCGTCGCCGGCTCCAAGTACCGAGGTGAGTTCGAGGAGCGCCTGAAGAAGGTGATGAAGGAGATCACCCAGCGCGGCGACATCATCCTGTTCATCGACGAGCTCCACAACCTCGTCGGCGCAGGTGCCGCCGAGGGCGCGATCGACGCCGCCTCGATCCTCAAGCCGGCACTCGCCCGTGGCGAGCTGCAGACGATCGGCGCGACGACGCTCGAGGAGTACCGCAAGTACCTCGAGCGGGACTCCGCGCTGGAGCGGCGCTTCCAGAAGATCACCGTCGACCAGCCGACCACGGATGAGACGGTCCAGATCCTCAAGGGACTGCGCGACCGCTACGAGCAGCACCACAAGGTCAACATCACCGATGAGGCCCTGGTCGCGGCTGCCGACCTCGCCGACCGCTACATCTCCGACCGGTTCCTGCCGGACAAGGCGATTGACCTGATCGACGAGGCCGCGTCACGGATGCGGATCAAGTCGATGACCTCACCGCCCGTCTACCGCGAGCTCGAGGACGAGATCGAGGAGACCCGGCGGGCGAAGGAAGAGGCGATCGAGTCACAGGAGTTCGAGAAGGCAGCCAACCTCCGTGACCAGGAGCGGCGGCTCACGCAGAAGAAGCGCGAGCTTGCCGACCAGTGGGAGGCCGGCGAGTCGACCGAGCGCCCGTCGATCGGCGAGGAGGAAATCGCCGACATCGTCTCGATGTGGACCGGCATCCCGGTGTTCAAGCTGACCGAGGCCGAGACGGCGAAGCTGATGCGCATGGAGGAAGAGCTCCACAAGCGCGTCATCGGCCAGCACCCCGCGATCGAGGTCGTCTCCAAGGCGATCCGCCGCTCGCGTGCCGGGCTCAAGGACCCCAAGCGCCCGACCGGCTCGTTCATCTTCCTCGGCCCCTCCGGGGTCGGAAAGACGGAGCTTGCCCGGACGCTCGCCGAGTTCCTGTTCGGCGACGAGGACACGATGATCCGCATCGACATGTCGGAGTACATGGAGAAGCACGCGGTGTCACGTCTCGTCGGGTCGCCTCCTGGCTACATCGGCTACGACGAGGGCGGTCAGCTCACCGAAGCGGTGCGGCGCAAGCCCTACAGCGTGCTGCTGCTCGACGAGATCGAGAAGGCCCACCCGGACGTGTTCAACATCCTCCTCCAGATCCTGGAGGACGGGCGGTTGACCGACGCCCAGGGCCGGACGGTCGATTTCCGTCACTGCATCGTGATCATGACCTCGAACATCGGGGCGTCGGAGATCGCGCGGAACACTCCGCTCGGCTTCGCCGTTTCCGAGGACGAGACCGGCATCACCTACGACGACATGAAGACCCGGATCATGGGCGAGCTCAAGAAGGTCTTCCGGCCCGAGTTCCTCAACCGGATCGACGACGTCATCGTGTTCCACAAGCTCGCCAAGGACGAGATCAAGGAGATCGTCGAGCTGCTGCTGCGGCGGATCCGTGAGTCGATGGCCGAGCGCGAGCTCCAGCTCGAGCTCACCGATGAAGCGCGGGACATGCTCGTCGAGAAGGGCTGGGATCCCGCCATGGGCGCCCGTCCGCTCCGGCGTGCGATCCAGCGCTACATCGAGGATCCACTCGCCGACTTCGTCCTGCGCTCGCAGGTCCCGTCCGGCTCGACCGTGATGGTCTCCAAGCCGGGCGAGGAGGACGAGTCCGGCGACGAGGTCAAGCTCACGGTGATCGAGCCGGCGCCCAAGCCGACGCCTGTCGGTGTCGGGGCCTCGGACAGCGGCGAGGAGCCGGCCGAGCAGACGCCTGAGACGGACGCCCCGGCCGAGGACGAGTAGTCCCCGTCCCGCGTCGCATCGGGCGAACCGAGGCACTGAGCAGATCTCTCCGGTTGACGGTTGCGGCGGTCGTATTGGCGGCCGCCGCAGTCGTAGCCGTACTGCTCGCGCAGGGCGGCGGCCCCCGGGCGACTCCAACGGCCGCCAGCGTCCCGCCGGTCACCAGTGGTTCGGTTCAGTTCGAGCCACAGATCGCGCTCGGGCGCTGGGTCTCGGGACCACTCCCGGGCGACGGCACGGTGATTTCGCTCGATCTCTCGCTCGATCCGGGCGCCCGCGTCGCGGTCGCGTTCGGGACCGGCGGCCCGCGGGTCACGTTCAGCCGCTCCGCCGCCGGAGCGTGGTCCTACGCCGCCCTGGGGAGCACGCAGGCCCTCCCGACCGCGGCGGGCTGGCTCGACGGCGCGGCGCGCCATCTCGAGGCGACGCTCGGTGCCGACGGCCGGATCACGGTTGATGGCCGTTCGCTGAACTCGGACGCGACCACTCCACCCGACGGCCGCCTCTCGCTGCGCGCGCTGGAGGGATCGGGTGAGGCGCAGGCGGTCCTCATCAGCTCCGGAACAGACCGCGCCGCGCTGCTGCTGCACCGCCTCGCGGAGCTCCATGCGCGGCTCGTGCCCGGTGCCCGGCTGCTCGGCGCCGACCGTGCGGACCGGCTTCACCAGGGGAGCAACTGGACCTCCGGCTTCTGGCCGGGGGCGCTCTGGCAGGCGGCCGTCCTGGAGCCCCGCGGAGGGATGTTCGCCCGCTGGGCGCTCGCCGCCACGGTGGCCCACTTCGGGCTCGAGCGCACGCCGACGCACGACCAGGGGTTCATGTACGGCCAGTCGTCGCTCGCGGCGTGGCGGGCCCTGTGCCACTCCCGCGATCCCGCTCAGCAACCCGCGGTGTGCCCCGCGCTCAAGCGCAGCGTGCTGACGGCGGCCGAAACGCTCGTCGACCTCGCCAAAACGAACCCCGGCGCGGGCACGATCCCGACGAACGCGACGAGCCGCGACGGCGAGACGATCATCGACAGCATGATGAATCTGGGGATCCTCACCTGGGCGGCGCGCACCACCCACCAGCCCGCCTATTCGCGGCTTGCCGCCCACCAGGCCCAGGTCATCGGCTCGCTGCTCGTGCGCCCGGACGGCTCGACCTACCAGGCGGTCCACTTCGACCGTGATACCGGGCAGATCGTGTTCATGGGGACCCACCAGGGGCTCTCCGACATGAGCACGTGGGCCCGCGGGGAGGGGTGGGGGCTCTACGGGTTCGCGCAGATGGCGGTCGACCTCCACGACCGCTCGCTGCTCGCGATCGCGCAGCGGATCGCGCAGTACGTCGCGCAGCACCTGCCCGACGGCGGCGTTCCCCGATGGGACTACGCCGCCGGGCCGAACGGGCGGCTCGACGTTTCCGCCGGGACGATCACGGCGGCGGGCATGTTCCGCCTCGCGCTCGCCTGCCGCCGTGAGCCGGGCGTGTGTTCGGATGCGGGGCAGTGGGTGACGCTCGGGCGGACGATGCTCTCCGCCTCGCTGGAGCACGCCGCCTCGGACCCCCCGCTCGGCTTCCTCGGCTCCCAGGTGCTCAATGGCCGCCATCATGGCTGCTGGTGCAACGGCAACGAGCTGATCTTCGGCGTGAGCTATGCGCTCGAGGCGCTCCGGCTTGAGAAGTCCGCCGGTGCGTCGTCGTGACTTCGTGACGACTTCGTGACGCCGCGTGCCGTCTCTGTGCCGGTTTGACGGACCGGGTGCGGGAACGTCTGCCCCCGCGCGTAGCCTCGCAGTATGGCCCGTCCGACCACCGTCCACGTCTGCTCCGCGTGCGGCCACGAGACCCCGCGGTGGGCGGGACAGTGTCCCGGCTGCGGTGAGTGGAACACGCTCGTCGAGGAGGTTCGCCAGGCGGCCCCACGCGGGTCGGGCGCACGCGGATTGCGCGGGTCCGCCGCGGCCCGCGCCGGGGCGGTCCGACCGATCACGCTCGGCGATGTCGTGGCCGAGGAGCAACAGCGCCTGCGAACCGGCATCGGCGAGCTGGACAACGTCCTCGGCGGCGGAATCGTGCCCGGTTCGCTCGTCCTCATCGGCGGCGCCCCGGGCATCGGCAAGTCGACGCTGACGACGATGGCGCTCGCCAACCTCGTCGCCGCCGGGCGGCGGACCCTGTACGTCTCCGCCGAGGAGTCCGCGGCCCAGATCCGGATGCGCGCCGAGCGCCTCAGCGGCGGCAGCGCCCTGGCGATTCCGGTGATCGCCGAGACCGATCTGCAGACGGTGCTCGCGACGCTTGAGACCGAGCGGCCCGAGGTGTGTGTGATCGACTCGGTGCAGACGCTGTCCTCGACGGAGCTCACGAGCGCCCCCGGCTCGGTCGGGCAGGTCCGCGAGGTCGCCGGCGAGATCATGCGCGTGGCCAAGGCACTGCGGATCGCCGTGCTGCTCGTCGGGCACGTCACCAAGGAGGGCGCGCTCGCCGGACCTCGCGTGCTCGAGCACCTCGTCGACTGCGTGCTCCAGTTCGAGGGGGAGCGCGAGCGGACCTATCGGACGGTCCGGGCGATCAAGAACCGCTTCGGCTCGACGAACGAGGCCGGCGTCTTCGAGATGCACGACCACGGGCTCGTCGAGGTACTCGACGCCTCGGCGCGGTTCGTCAGCGAGGCGACCCGGGCCGCGGGCTCGGTCGTGCTGTGCGCGATGGAGGGCTCGCGGCCGCTGCTCGTCGAGGTCCAGGCGCTCGTGTCGGCCTCTGAGCTCGTGCCACCCCGCCGCGTCGTCTCCGGGCTTGACCGCAATCGGGTCGCGCTCGTGCTCGCCGTCCTCGGCCGGCACGGCGGGATCGGCCTCGGCACGGCCGACGTGTTCATCAACGTCGTCGGTGGGGTGCGCGTCGACGAGCCCGGTGCCGACCTCGCGGTGGCGCTCGCCGTCGCCAGCGCGGCGCGCCGCGTCGCGCTCATCGCGGCGGGTGGAGCCGCCGGCCGGGGCGCCGCTGCGGGCGGCGTCCCGGATCATCCGCTCGCGTGTTTTGGCGAGCTCGGACTCACCGGTGAGCTGCGCACCGTCGCGCACGCCGATCGTCGGCTCGCCGAGGCGGAGAAGTTCGGTCTGAGTACCGTCCTGCACCCGGATTCTCACCGCACGCTCCGGTCCGCCCTGGCGGTGGCGCTCGGTGGTGGCGAGCGGTCGGTGAGCCGCGCCGCAGCCTGACGCCCGGCGGGTGCCGCGCCGCTGCGGGCGCGTCAGCCGGGTGCCGGCGGTCCGCTCCGGCGATAATCGGATCAACGTGGTAGACCGTGACGGCGTGAGTCAGACGATCGACGTGCGCTGTGCGCGTCACCGCGTCGTACTCACGGGCGCCGTCCAGGGTGTGGGCATGCGGCCGTTCGTGTACCGCCTCGCCGATGAGCTCGGCCTGGCGGGGTTCGTCGCCAACGACGGCGTCGGCGCCGTGATCGAGGTCGAGGGCCCGGAGGCGACGATCGGGGAGTTCGAACGTCGGCTCGTGGACGAGGCCCCACCACTCGCGCGGATCGCCGCGATGCGCAGCCACTCGGTCGCGGCGACCGGAGATCCGGGCTTCCGGATCGCGGCGTCTGAGGCACGCGCCGGGGGGCCGCCGATGATCCCGCCCGACACCGCCACCTGCGACGCATGCCTGGCCGAAATCCGCGACCCGGCCGACCGTCGCTACCGGCACCCGTTCGCGAACTGCACGGACTGTGGGCCGCGGTTCACGATCATCCGCGACCTTCCCTACGACCGGCCGATGACGACGATGGCGCGGTTTGCGTTGTGCGCGGACTGCGCCGTCGAGTACGGCGATCCGCACGACCGCCGCTACCACGCCCAGCCGATTTCGTGCCCGCGCTGCGGTCCGCAGCTGACGTTCGCGCGCGGTGCCGATGCCGTGCCCGGGACCGATGCGGCGATCACCGCTGTCCACTCTGCCTGGGCGGCGGGCGAGATCGTCGCGGTCAAGGGGATCGGCGGCTATCACCTGACCTGCGATGCCGCCGACGACGACGCGGTGGCCCGGCTCCGTGAGCGCAAGGGCCGCGTCGGCAAACCGTTCGCACTCATGGTTCGCGAAGTGGTCGACGCGGAAGCGCTCGTCACCCTCGATGGCGACGGGCGGCGGGCGCTGAGCTCAGCCGCCCGGCCGATCGTGCTCGCGGTCCGGCGGCCGGACGCGCCCGTCTCCGCGGCCGTCGCCCCGGGCAACCCCGAGCTTGGGATCATGCTCGCCTACTCCGGCATCCACGAGCTGCTCCTCACCCCGGTGCCGGGCGCCGGGCCGGCGCCCCCGCGGGCGATCGTCGCCACCTCGGGCAACCGCGCCAACGAGCCGATCTGCACCGATGACGCGGACGCCCGCGCGCGGCTCGGCGACCTCGCCGACGCGTTCCTGACCCACGATCGCGAGATCCATGTCGCATGCGACGACTCGGTGGTGCGGATCACCGCCGGACGCGAGCAGCCGATCCGCCGCTCGCGCGGGTACGCGCCGCTGCCGGTGGCGCTCCCCATGCGCGTGCCGCCGACCCTCGCGGTCGGCGGCGAGCTGAAGAGCACGTTCTGCCTCGCCGCCGGTGAGCACGCCTGGATGAGCCAGCACATCGGCGACCTTGAGAACCTCGAGACGCTCGAGGCGCTCGAGCGAAGCGCCGCCGCGTTTCAGACGATGTACCGGATCGTGCCGGACGTCGTCGCCGTCGACGCCCATCCGGCGTATCTGTCCCGCCGGTGGGCGCACGACCGCTTCGCCGACCGGGCCGCGATCGTCGAGGTCCAGCATCATCACGCGCACGTCGCCGCGCTGATGGCCGAGCACGGGTGGGATCCCGGGACGCCGCTGATCGGGATCGCGTTCGACGGCACCGGCTACGGGCCAGCCGCCGCCGGCGGTCCCGCGATCTGGGGCGGAGAGGTGCTCGTCGCCGATTACGCCGGCTACGAGCGATCCGCTCACCTCGCGGAGCTGCCGCTGCCCGGAGGAGACGCGGCCGTGCGCAACCCCTGGCGCGTCGCGGTCGCCTTTGTCGCGGCGTGCGGGCTCGAGCTCGACGCGGCCAGCCCGCCGGCCCAGCATGGTGGCCGGCGCGCTCGCGCGATCGTCGAGCAGCAGGTCCGCAGCGGCGTTGGCGTTGTGCCGACGACCAGCATGGGCCGGCTGTTTGACGCGGTCGCCTCGCTGCTCGGCGTCTGCCACGAGATCACCTACGAGGCGCAGGCGGCGATCGAGCTCGAGACGATGGCGCGCGCGGCGTCGTCGCGGTGGGCGTTGTCGTTTGAGATCACCGACGCCGGAGTGATCGACCCGGCGCCGTTGCTCGGGGAGCTGCTGTCAGCACGGGCGCGCGGGGTGCCGGCGCCGGCGCTCGCGCTCGGATTTCACGAAGCGGTCGCGGACGCGGCCGCCCGGTGCGCGGTGCGCGCGTCCCGGACACTCGGGACGCGGACGGTCGGGCTGAGCGGCGGCGTGTTTCAGAACGCGTTGCTCAGCCGGCTCTGCCGAGAGCAACTCGTCTCCCGGGGGCTTGCCGTGCTCGAGCACCGGGTCGTGCCCGCCAACGACGGCGGTCTCGCCCTCGGCCAGGCGGTCGTGGCGGCGCATCGGCTCGGCAACCAGGGAGGAAGGTGGATCGCATGTGCCTAGGCATCCCCGGGCGCGTCGTGTCGGTGCGTGACGAGCACGGCACCCGGATGGCGACCGTCGACTTCGGCGGCGTCACGAAGTCCGTGTGCCTCGCCTACGTACCCGAGGTCGCCGTCGGCGACTACACGATCATCCACGCCGGCTTCGCGATCACGCAGCTCGACGAAGCCTCGGCGCTGGACACGCTGAAGATGATGGGCGAGCTCGGCATCCTCGAGGAGGAGCTCGGATGAAATACCTCGATGAGTTCCGCGACCCCGCATTGGCCGGGCGCCTGCTCGCCGAGATCCGGGCGACGGTCACGGGGGAGTGGGCGATCATGGAGGTCTGCGGCGGTCAGACGCACTCGATCATCCGTAACGGCATCGACCAGCTGTTGCCCGAGGGGATCGAGCTGATCCACGGTCCAGGCTGTCCGGTGTGCGTCACCCCGATCGAGATGATCGACCGGGCGCTCGCGATCGCGGGCCGGGACGGCGTCATCTTCTGCTCGTTCGGCGACATGCTCCGCGTCCCCGGCAGCACCGGCGACCTGTTCTCGGTCAAGTCCCGCGGCGGTGATGTCCGCGTCGTCTACTCACCGCTCGATGCGGTCACGATCGCCGCCGAGCATCCCGATCGCGAGGTCGTGTTCTTCGCCGTCGGCTTTGAGACGACGGCGCCCGCCAACGCGATGGCGGTCCATCAGGCTCGCGAGCGCGGTCTGAGCAACTTCTCGATGCTCGTCAGCCACGTCCTCGTCCCCCCGGCGATCGAGGCGATCATGAGCTCACCGACCTGCCGCGTCAACGGCTTCCTCGCCGCGGGCCACGTCTGCACGGTGATGGGCTCCTGGCAGTACGAGCCGCTCGTCGAGCGCTACCACGTGCCGATCGTGATCACCGGCTTTGAGCCGCTCGACGTGCTCGACGGGATCCGCCGCTGCATCATCCAGCTCGAGTCCGGCCGTGCCGAGGTGGAGAACGCCTACCAGCGGGCCGTCCGCCCGGAGGGCAACCTGCCCGCTCAGGAGATGCTCGACCGCGTGTTCGACACCGGCGATCGGCAGTGGCGTGGGATCGGGATGATCCCGCAGAGCGGCTGGAACCTGTCCGCCGCGTACGCCGACTTCGACGCCAGCCGTCGCTTCGACCTCGTCGAGCTGTCGGTCGCCGAGCCGACCCGCTGCCGGGCCGGCGAGGTGCTCCAGGGGCTGATCAAGCCGAGCGAGTGCGAGTGCTTCGGCGCCGAGTGCACGCCGCGCAACCCGCTTGGGGCCCCGATGGTCTCGAGCGAGGGCGCGTGCGCCGCCTACTACCAGTACCGGCGCCTCGCCGCCCCGACCGCCACGCGCCATGAGTGACGGCACCGCGATCGACCCGGGCGGCTGGACCTGCCCGGCCCCGCTGCGCGAGCACGACCGAGTCGTCATCGGCCACGGTGGCGGCGGCACGCTGTCCGCCGAGCTGATCGAGCACCTCATCGTCCCCGCGTTCGGCGAGGCGGCGCGCCACGCGCGCCCGACCGACGCCGCGGTGCTGACGCTCGGGGACGCGAGCCGGATCGCGTTCACGACGGACGCGTTCGTCGTTCGGCCGCTGTTCTTCCCCGGCGGCAACATCGGCGATCTGGCGATCAACGGGACGGTCAACGATCTCGCGATGCAGGGCGCCCGCCCGCTTGCCCTCTCGACGGCGTTCGTGCTTGAGGAGGGACTCGAGCTCTCGGTGCTCGAGCAGATCGCCGCCGCGATGGGTGCGGCCGCGACCGCGGCCGGCGTCGAGCTCGTCACCGGCGACACGAAGGTCGTGGAGTCCGGCCATGGGGACGGGGTGTACGTGACGACGACGGGGATCGGGGTCATCGCCGACGGGATCGAGCTCTCACCCGAGCGGGCCGCGCCGGGCGACGCAGTGATCGTGAGCGGGCCGATCGGGATGCACGGCGTCGCGGTTCTCAGCGTCCGTGACGGCCTCGAGTTCGGCACCGAGCTGCGCTCCGACACGGCGCCCCTTTCCGATCTCGTGCAAACGATGCTCGGCGCGGTGAGAGCGCCGCCGGACGTGCACGTGCTCCGCGACCCGACCCGGGGCGGCCTCGGCGCGACCGTGTGCGAGCTCGCGGCCGCGGCGCGCGTCGGGATCGAGCTCCACGAGCGGGCGATCCCCGTCCCGCCGGAGGTCGAGGCGGCGTGCGGGTTCCTCGGACTTGACCCGATCCAGGTCGCCAACGAGGGCCGGCTGGTCGCCATCGTTGCCCGGGATGCGGCGGACGCCGCGCTGGCGGCGATGCGGGAGCATTCGGCCGGGGCGGGCGCCGCCGTCATCGGGAGCGTCACCGCTGAGCATCCGGGCGTCGTCACGATCCGCACCGCGCTCGGGACGAACCGGATCATCGACCGTCCACTCGGCGAGCAGCTGCCGCGGATCTGTTAGTGACGGGCTCGGGACCAGAGCGATGCACGAACTCTCGATCTGCCGCGCGATCTCGGACATCGCCGAGCGGCAGGCCAGCGGACGACCGGTGAGCCGCGTCTGCATCGACGTCGGCGGGCTGCGGCAGGTGGTGCCCGGCACCCTTGCCTACTGCTGGCCGATCGTCGTCGACGGAACCCCGCTGGAGGGCTCGATTCTCGACATCACCGAGATTCCGCCGACGATCGAGTGCGCCGCCTGCGGGCAGCGCACCGTGCTCGAGCAACCGGTCTTCCGCTGCGCCGGCTGCGCGGGCTCCGACGTGACGATCGCCGCGGGCAACGAACTGACCATCACCGCACTCGAACTCCAGGAGGCCTGACGTGGGGCGCTTTCACCGACATGCCGACGGCACCGTCCACATCCACGACCACGACCACGACCACGCCCACCGTGACGTCGGCGATCACACCGGGTATGAGACCGGCGGCCTGCGCGTCGAGGTGCTCGAGCAGATCCTCGGCGAGAACGATCGCACGGCGGAGGCGAATCGCACCGACTTCGCCGCCCATGCGATCCGAGCGGTCAACGTCATGTCGTCCCCGGGGGCGGGCAAGACGACGCTCCTCGTGGCCGCGCTCCGCCAGCTCGACGGCGCCGCGCGGATCGGGATCCTCGAGGGCGACATCGAAACCCCGCTTGACGCTGAGCGCCTGGAGGAGCTCGGCGTCCCGGTCGCGCTCGTCAACACCGCGAACGGGTTTGGCGGGGAGTGCCACCTCGACGCGACGATGGTGCGCTCGGTCCTCGGCAAGCTGCCGCTCGCCGAGCTCGACGTGGTTGTGATCGAGAACGTCGGGAACCTCGTCTGCCCCGCGGAGTTCGACGTCGGGGAGAGCGCGCGGACACTCGTCTACTCGATCACCGAGGGCGAGGACAAGCCACTCAAGTACCCGGTGATGTTTCGCGCCGCCGATCTCGTCGTCATCAACAAGGTCGATCTCCTGCCGCACCTCGACTTCGATCTCGACGCGTTCCGGCGGAACCTGGATGCGGTCAACCCGGGCGTGGCGACGATCGAGACCTCGGCCCGAACCGGACACGGCGTGGCCGCGTTTGGCGACTGGCTGACCGCCCACCCATGACGCAACGCAAACCCTCAGGACTTCGCTGGGAAAGCTGGATCGATCGCCAGATCCGTCAGGCGACCGAGCGCGGCGAGTTCAAGGACCTCCCC
The DNA here is from genome assembly GCA_963850335.1 of uncultured Solirubrobacterales bacterium. GTDB lineage: Bacteria > Actinomycetota > Thermoleophilia > Solirubrobacterales > Solirubrobacteraceae > Palsa-465. The sequence continues at coordinate 417,482 of CAWKKY010000020.1, forward strand.
GGCGCCGGCAAGCCGATCCCGGATCTCGATAAGCCCCACGACGAGATGTGGTGGGTCAAGCGCAAGCTGCGCGACGAGGGGTTGAGCTACCTGCCGCCGTCGCTCGCACTGCGCAAGGAGGCGAGCGAGGCACGCACGGCGGCCCTGCGGGCGCCGTCCGAGGCCGAGGCACGGCGAATCATCGAAGCCGTCAACGAGACGATCCGCGACGCCAACCGCACCGGGATCCGCGGGCCGTCGCTGATGCTCGTGCCCTTCGACATCGATCGCATTCTCGCGGAGTGGCGCGCCGCGCACTCGTCGTGACTCGGACTCAGTTCGCAAGCTCGCTCCCACCGATTGCGGCCATGGGGCGGCCGATCCCCAAGGCCCGGTAGAATTTGGCTTCATGGCCTCGCGATCCGGGGAAGAGCTCAAAGATGAGCTCGAGTCTCGACAGGAGTCCCGGATGGTGAGGGCGCTCGAGATGGTCGCGCCAGGAACGGCGCTGCGCGAGGGGATCGACAACATCTTGCACGCCCGCACCGGCGGTCTCATTGCGATTGGGGACTCCGAGGAACTGGCGTTCCTGTTCTCGGGCGGGATCAAGGTCGATCTCGATTACACGCCGGCGTTCCTGTACCAGCTCGCGAAGATGGACGGCGCGATCGTGCTCAACGCGAACGCGACCAAGATCGTCCACGCGAACGTCCAGCTGACGCCGGACCCGACGATCCTCACGCTTGAGACCGGCACCCGCCACCGCACCGCCGAACGGGTGTCCAAGCAGACCGACGCGCTCGTCGTCGCGGTGTCCGAGCGCCGTGAGGTCGTCTCGCTCTACGTCGACGGCGTCAAGTACATCCTCGAGGAGATTCCGGTCGTGCTCGCCAAGGCCAATCAGGCGCTCGCGACGCTCGACAAGTACCGCAGCCGGCTTGACCAGGTGTCGACTCGCCTGACCGCACTCGAGTTCGAGGGCGGCGCGACGCTTCACGACGTGCTCACGGTGCTCCAGCGCGCCGAGCTCGTCACGAGGATGGCGGTCGAGATTGAGCGGTACATTGTCGAGTTAGGAACAGAGGGGCGCTTGATCGAGATGCAGCTGGACGAGACGATGGTCGGAGTGTCGGCCGATAAGGCCGCGCTCGTGCACGACTATCTCGTGGAGGAATCGGACGAGACGTTTGCCACGGCATTCGACCAGCTCGTTCGCCTTCCGCATCAAGACCTTCTCGACTTTGGTCGCCTCGCCGAGCTACTCGGCCACGACCGGAAGCTGAATACCCTCGACTATCCCGTATCTCCACGCGGAATCCGTATTTTGGGGCGCATACCACGGCTGCCCAAGCTTGTCGTGCAACGGATCGTTGAAGAGTTCGGAGGACTTGAGGAGTTGCTCGCCGCCACAGACGGCGAGCTGGAGACCGTCGACGGAGTCGGCGAGATCCGGGCGAAGGACATCCGCGAGGGCCTTCGCCGTCAGCAGGAGATCAACCTTGTTGATCGCTACCTGCAGACGTAGCCATGCGTGCGGGTCCCTCGCCCCGCCGGGCCAGGAATGAGGAGGACACCATCACAGAGCTAATGGAAGAGCACCTGGACGAGGATCTCGATCCCGCCGAGCCGCTCCCGCATATCGAGTTCGAAATCGGCGACAACGTCGTCTACCCGCATCACGGGGCAGGCAAGGTCATCCGCAAGGAGCTCAAGGACATCCTTGGCGAGAAGCGGGAATACCTCACGATCAAGATCCTGCACAACGACATGACCGTCATGGTTCCGACGGAGAACGCGGCGCTTGCGGGCTTGCGCCGGGTGATCGATGAGGAGACGGTCAAAAAGGTGCTCGCCGTGCTTCAGGACGAATGCTCGGAGATGCCCAAGAACTGGAACCGACGGTTCAAGCACAACCGCGACAAGATCAAGACCGGCGATATCTATGAGCTGGCCGAGGTCGTGCGGAACCTGGCGATTCGCGAGTCCGAGAAGGGGCTCTCGACTGGCGAAAAGCAGATGTTCACGCGCGCGAAGAAGATTCTCGCGTCCGAACTGATGTACGCGCTCGAGATGAATGAGGAAGAGGTCGAAGCGCATCTGTACGAGCTGCTCGTTGAGTCAAACGGCAACGGCAAAGTCGCCGTGGCCGCGGAGTAGGTCGACAGCACAGACGCAATGGCGGTCGCGTTGATCGTGGCCGCAGGACGTGGCGAGCGCCTTGGGTCCGGCCGGCCCAAGGCGCTCGTCGCACTTGCGGGGCGCCCGATGCTCGAATGGAGCGTCGACGCCCTGCGGACGGTGGACGCGATCGAGCGGATCGTGGTGGCGCTGCCGACGGACGCGCTCGATGCCGCGCCGCCAGGGACCGTCGCGGTGGCCGGCGGGACCGTGCGCTCGGAGTCGGTCCGGCTGGCGCTTGACGCCGCCGGCGACGGGGACCCGGTCGTCGTGCACGACGCCGCCCGCCCGCTCGCGGACACGGACCTGTTCCTGCGAGCACTGGCTGAGCTCTCGGCGTCCGGCGCCGACGCCGTCGTCGCGGCGGCGCCGGTGTCCGACACGATCAAGGAGGTGGGCGACGATGGGCACACCGTCGTGCGCACGCTCGAGCGGGCCCGCCTGTGGGCCGTCCAGACGCCGCAGGTGTTTCGCCGACAGGCACTGGAGCGCGTGCTCGGCGGCGCCTCGACGGAGGTGCTCGCCGGCGCGACCGATGAGGCGTCGCTCGTCGAGCGCAGCGGCGGCGTCGTCCGGGTCGTCCGGTCGGCACCGGAGAACCTGAAGGTGACGACGCCGGGCGATCTGCATGTTGCGGAGCTGCTGCTCGCGGAGCGCGGCCGATGAGCGTCCGCACCGGTCTTGGGTATGACTGCCATCGCTTCGCCGAGGGCCGTCGGCTCGTCCTCGGCGGGGTCGTCGTCCCCCATGAGCGCGGCCTCCTCGGGCATTCGGATGCCGACGTGTTGACCCACGCGATCATCGACGCGCTGCTCGGCGCCGCTGCGCTCGGCGACATCGGGCAGCACTTCCCGGACACCGATGAGCGCTACCGCGACGCCGACTCGCTCGGGCTGCTGCGGGCGACCGTGTCGCTGCTCGATGAGCAGCGGTTCGCAATCGTCAACGTCGATGCGACGGTGGTGATCGAGCGGCCGAAGCTCGCTCCGGTGCGGGAGGAGATCCGAGCTCGGCTCGCCGAGGCGCTCGGGGTCGGGGTCGATGCGGTGAGCGTCAAGGCGACGCGTGGCGAGGGGATGGGCTTCGTCGGCCGCGAGGAGGGCGCCGCCGCGCTCGCGGTGGCGACGATCGAGCGTCGCTGATCCGGCGTGTCACGCTGCTGATACGTTCATGTAACGCATTCGGTACACTGGCGCACATGAACCGGATCCACAATGTCCTGTGCTCGTCCGGGTGGTGGGCGCGACGCGTCGAGCACGAATTGCTCCCGTGGGGGCTCGGCGCGGTTGAGCTGGGTGACAACGTGCTCGAGATCGGGCCCGGCTTCGGGATGACGACTCGGCGGCTCGTCGACCGCGTGCCGCGTCTCACCGTGCTCGAGCTCGAGCCGCAATATTGCGAGCGTCTGCGGCGTGATCTGGGGGATCGGGTCGAGGTCGTCCAGGGCGACGCGACCGCGCTGCCGTTCGCGGATGGCGCGTTCTCCGCAGTCGTGTGCTTCACGATGCTCCACCACATTCCCGACGCACAGCTGCAGGATCAGGTGTTCCGCGAGGTCGCGCGGGTCCTGCGGCCGGGCGGGACGTTCGCCGGCACCGACAGCATCGGCACCGGGTGGCTGTTCAAGACGATCCACGTCGGTGACATCCTGCGCCCGATCGATCCCGACGGGCTGCCGCGCCGGCTGAGCTCGGCCGGATTGACCGAGCCTCGCGTCAGCCGCGGGGGCCGCTCCTTCCGCTTCCGCGCGCTCGCCCCCGCGTGAGCGACGTACCGCCGCACATCGTCGACGCCGCCCGCCACGTCCTCGCCCAGGACGGGCTCGCCGCGGCGACGCTCGAGCGCATCTCGAGCGCGGCCGGTGTCTCCCGGATGACCCTGCACCGCCGGGGGGTGTCCAAGGCCGACATCCTGCGCGCGATCGCCGACGAACTCGAGCGCGACTACCGCGAGGCACTGTGGCCGGCACTCGTGGCCCGGGGGAGCGGCAGAGCGCGGCTGGAGTTGGCTCTCGACGCGCTCTGTGCCGTGACCGAGCGCAACCTGGCGCTGCTCGGCGCCCTGTCGGCCGCGGCTCGCGCCGCGATCTATCACGCCGACGCCGATGAGGACGGCGCGGCGGCTCTCACCCGGGACGTGTTCGTGGAGCCGCTCGAGCGCCTGCTGCTCGACGGTGCCGCTGACGGGACGCTGCGGGCCGTTGACGCTTCTGAAATGGCGACGGTCGTGTTCAACGTGATCGGGCACACCTACACGCATCTGCGGGCCGACCATCGGTGGGATCCGGAGCGGGCGCGGGGCGGGGTGATGGGGCTGGTGCTTGACGGGCTGGTCGCTGGTGGCGCCGGCGCTGCTGGCGGCGCTGGCGAGTCCGGGGCGTAAGCCGGCGACCGGCGCAAACGGCAGCATCGAGGGGTTGGGATGGGGCGTCTGCCGGGTCCGGGGGGGGCTTGGCGGATCGTGTACAACAGCTGTACACATTGCGCCAAGGGGTGGGTCGCGCTCAGACCGCGCGCAGCCCTACGCCGCCCGTGCCGCCCGCCGCTCGGCCGCCCGCTCGCGCAGCTGTTCGTATTCGACGAGCCGCTTGAGCTGCTGGAGACTGCGGCGCAGGTGGCCGCGGACGATCGGCGCGGCGATCCGCTCGGCGATCAGGCCGAACACCCCGGAGCCGGCCACGCCGTAGGCCAACCGCAGCTCGACGCGGGTCCGGCCGTTGCGTTCGCGGCGCAGGCGGAACCGGCCGCGCTGGTCGACGCCGGTGACCGACGTCCAGGCGAGGTCCGAGGGCTCGTCGGACTCGACGACCTCGATCAGGCCGCCGACCTCGGCCGAGCCGACCCGCAACAGCATCCGGTAGCGCGCGCCCAGCCCGGTCGGCTCGTCGCTGACGACCTCCCAGCGGGTCACGCCGGACATGTAGGAGAGTGCCCGGGTCGGGTCCGACACGATCTTCCAAACGGCGTCGATCGGCGCGGCGATCTGGGTGCGGGCGGTCGCTCTCATCGGCTCACGAGCCCGCGGCTCATCGGCTCACCGGCGCGCGGCTCATCCGATGACCGGGAAGCGGCGCTCGGCGGCGAGCGCGTCGAGCGTGTCCTGCATCAGGCGGACGAGATGGTTGTAGACCTCATCGACGTCAGGGTGCTCGCCGAACTCGGCCCGGAGGTCGATCGGGGGCAGCGTCTCGATCGTGATCTTCGCCGGCAGCGGCACGTGCCCGAGCATGTCGCCGAGGTTGAGGCCCCACGGGAGCGCGAGCGAGATCGGCAGGACCTTGAGGCGGAACATCCGGTCGAGCCGGAGCATCCGGGCGAGTCCCTCGCCGCGGGAGAGGAACAGTGCGGTCTCCTGACCGCCGATCGAGACGACCGGGACGATCGGGACGTTCTGCTCGAGCGCGAGTCTGATGAAGCCCTCGCGGCCGCCGAAGTCGACCCGGTTGGCCAGCCATGACGGACGATGCACCTCATAGTCGCCGCCCGGATAGACGAGCAGCGCTGCTCCGGAATCAAGCGCCTTGCTCGCGTTCTCCGGAGAGGCGGCGACCGTGCCGAACTTCCGCAATTGGCCGAGGCCGGGCATCGATAGAACGAGGTTGTGGGCGAGCTGGAAGAACGCTCGCTCGACGCCGAAATAGGTGTTGAACGCGAGCGTGAACACGACCGTGTCAGGGGTCATGTTGCCGCCGGAATGATTGCCGACGAGCAGGACCGGCCCGGTCTCCGGGATGTTGCCGAGGCCGCGGACCTCGCCCCGGTACCACAGGCTGGCGGCGAGCCAGAGCATCGGCAGGTGCTCGCGGATGTAGTCCGGGTCTCGCTCATCGAGATCGGCCCGCGGGATCCGCCGCGCCGCCTGGCCGGCGACCTCACGCAGCACCCGACCGACGAGCGACGGCTTGGAGGCGGTCGAACCGCCGGGGCGGGTCTCGGACTCCGGGTGTGTGACGCGCCCGTTCTTCGGTGTGTCAGCGATCCGCGCTGAGGTCATCGTCTCGACGGCGCTCAGGCGGCTTCTGCGTTTGCGTCGGCGGCGGGCAGAGCGACCGGCGCAGGTCCACGCTGCTCGGCGCGGGCGAAGAAGTCGAGCAGCAGTTGGCTCGTTTCCTCCGGGCGCTCGACCTGGGGCACGTGGCCGCAGTTCTCGATCGTCACCTGCTGGGCGCGCGGCAGCCACTTGCGGACGTGACGGCCGAAGGCCGCGGGCACGAGCAGGTCGTGCGTCCCCCAGATGAACAGCGCGGGCGGCTGCAGGTCGGCGAGCCGGGAATAGAAGCCCTGACGACCGAACGGCGCCTCGAGATAGATGTTCCGGGCTGAGGCCAGGAAGGCGTACCGCGCGCCTGCCGAGCCGTAGATCCGGCGGAACTCGTCGACCATGAGATCGCCGACGGCCGGGTCGATGACGTCTCGGTCGTGGAACATGCTCCAGAACTGGCCGGCCACCGTCTTGCGGCGAAAGCCGTGGGGGAGCAGGCCGAACTCGGGGCGCAGGAGCCGCACGACCGGGTGAAAGCCACGCCGGATCCACGCCACGGCCGGGCACAGCAACCCGATCGACTGGACGCGCTCGGGCGCCGTGAGCCCGATCTCGATCGCGATCCGTCCGCCCATCGAGTTGCCGACGATGTGCGCCCGGCGGATGCCGAGCCCGTCCATCAGGCCGAGCATGATCTCGGCGAACCAGGCCGCGTTGTAGTTCCCGAGCGCGGGCTTGCTCGACGAGCCGAACCCGGGAAGGTCAGGAGCGTGGACCCGGTAGCGACGGCTCAGCGTCGCCGCGGCCTCGAAGAACGACGCCCGGGTGCCCCCGAGGCCGTGCAGGAGCAGCACGTCCGGACCCTCGCCCATGGTCAGGGTCGAGATCCGGTGTCGGCCGACCGGCACTTCGGAGATCCGAAGCAGCGGCGGGCGTCCGCCGGGGAGCCGGAACATCCCCTCGAACGCGATCGCGTCGTCGAGGTTGCCGCGGACCGAGAGCAGGCGGCGCTGGAACGCCTCGACTCCGGAGAACTCGCCGCTGCGCAAGCGCAGCCACGTATCGGCGTCGGTCTCGATCGTCACATCGGGAGCCCGGCGCGTGACGCCCTTCCGCACCCGGGCGCCGTGGCTCGTACAGCGGACCTCCCACGTGTGGCCGAGGTCGCCCAGCCGGACGTGGTACGTGGCATCGAAATCGGGATTCGCGCCGAGGTAGCGGTCAGGCAGGGAGCGGAACGCGTCGTCGACGGCGGCCAGTCGCTCAGCGTGGACAAGCGCTTTCGGCACGGTCTGGGAGCCTACCGGTCGGCACCGGCGGACTCGCCGCCGGGCGAACATCGACCGCCGAGTGGGTCTCCTGGAACGGGGCGACCCACTAGGGTTGCCGGACCTTGCGAACGATCTCGTTGCATGACACCGAGAGCGGTGAACTGCGCCCGCTGGAGCCTCGCGACCCCGGGCGGGTGGGCATCTACGCCTGCGGACCGACCGTGTACGGGCCGATCCACGTCGGCAACGCTCGCCCGTTCGTCGTCTTCGCGCTGCTCAAGCGGTTCCTGAGCCACGAGGGTTACGACGTCACGCTCGTTGAGAACATCACCGATATCAACGACAAGATCTACGCCGCCGCGGCCGCGCGGGGCGTACCGAGCGATGAGCTCGCGCGGGAGATGGCGGCCGGTTACCGGGCGGACACCGAGGCGCTGGGGCTGGGTCGACCGGACAGCGAGCCGCTGGCCAGCGGGACGATCGAGGAGATCATCGAGCTGATTGCGGAGTTGATCGAGCGAGGTCATGCGTACGCGGTGGACGGGGACGTGTACTTCTCGGTGCGCTCCTACCCGGAATATGGTGCGCTGTCCCACCGCCGGGTCGACGAGATGGACCAGGGGGAAGGGGTCGAGGGGGGCTCTCGCAAGCGTGACGGACTTGATTTCGCCCTCTGGAAGGCGAACAAGCCCGACGAGGACACGGCCTGGGACGCGCCCTGGGGCCGGGGACGGCCCGGCTGGCACATCGAGTGCTCGGCGATGGCGGAGACGATCCTCGGGGTCGGCTTCGACATCCACGGCGGCGGCTCCGATCTCATCTTCCCCCACCACGAGAATGAGGCGGCCCAGACCGCCGCGGCGCGGGGTGCCCCGCTCGCGCGGCTGTGGATGCACAACGGGATGGTCCGGCTCGACAAGGAGAAGATGTCGAAGTCGGTCGGCAACATCTTTGTCCTGCGGGAGGCCCTCGCCGCCTACGGTCGCGACGCGCTGATCATGTACTTCGTCTCCGGTCACTACCGCCAGCCGATCGAGTTCGACGCGGCGCGCCTGGATCAAGCGGCGGCGAACGTCCGCCGGATTCGCGAGACCGCGCGCAAGCTCCAACCCGGACCCTCTCCCGCGTTCTCGGGGCCGCTCAAGGAGCGCTTCTTCGGGTCGCTGGCCGATGACTTCAACACTCCGGGCGCCCTCGCCTCCGTGTTCGAGTGGGTCCGGGCGGCCAACGCATCCGAGGAACCGGTGGGCGACGCCGACCTCCGTGAGATGCTCGACGTGTTCGCGCTCGCCAACCTGCTCGAGTCCGAGCGGACCGAGGCACCGGACGAGGTGCGCGCGCTCGCGCAGGCGCGCGGCCGGGCCCGCTCTGAGCGCGACTATGCCGAGGCGGACCGCATCCGCGACCGGCTCCGTGAGCTCGGTTGGGAGGTCCGCGACGGGCCGGCCGGCCCCGAGCTGCTCCCGCTCCCGTGATCATCTACGGTCGCAATCCGATCCGTGAGGCGCTGCGGGGTCCTCGGCGGGTGGTGCGCGTATGGGCGACGAAGAACGCGCTCCGCGAGCCGTGGCTGGCGGCGGCGGGGGTGCCGACCCACACGGTGACCACGGAGGAGATCGAGGCGAAGGCGGCCTCGACGGCGCACCAGGGCGTGTGTGCGGAGGTGGAGCCCTATCGCTACGCCGACGCCGGCGAGCTCCTGCGAGCACCGAACCCGTTGATCGTCGTGCTCGACCAGGTCCAGGATCCGCAGAATCTCGGCTCGATCTGCCGGAGCGCCGAATGCGCCGGCGCCACGGGGGTGGTGATCCCCGAACGCCGCTCGGCCGAGGTGACGGCAGCCGTCTGCAAGGCATCAGCGGGCGCGGTTGAGCATCTGCCGATCGCTCAGGTCCGCAACGTCGCCGACTTCCTCGCCGACGCCAAGGCGGCGGGTGCCTGGAGCTACGGCGCCGATCGCGACGGCACGATCGCCTATGACGCAGTCGACTACACCGGCGCCGCCGTGCTCGTGCTCGGGTCCGAGGGCCGCGGCCTGCGACCGCGGGTCGCGGCGGCGTGCGACGCCCTCGTGTCGATTCCCCTGCACGGCGAGATCGACTCGCTCAGCGTCAGCTCGGCGGCCGCGGTGCTGCTGTTCGCCGCCGCCGCGCGCCGCGGCTGAACCCTCCGGCCGCATCCGCCCGCTTCCCGCTGAGGGAGGGCCAACCGCCCGCTCGGGGACGGCCAAACCGACCGATTCTGCACGCCGCCTTGCAGAAGTCATAAGTCACTGGAAATCTGCTTGACACGGGTGCAGTGCTATGTCAAGCTCGCGCCGGGATATAACGATCAACTCGAGCTTGAGACTCGATGAGATCCGGAGGGTGCGGAGAGTGAACAGCCGTGACCCTTTTTGTATACAGGTGCGGCGCCAGGGGAGGTAACGCGCCACGAACTCCATGCGGTCGTCCGCGGACGCGGGCGGCTGGGAAGGGACAGTGTCGTGGCTCGACTTTCTGCGAACTCTCAGTCTCAACCTCAGGTTGAGGATGGGTATCTGATTGCCCTCGCGAAGCAGGGTTATCCCGATGCGTACGATCGCATCGTCCGCCGGTACTACGGATTCGTCCGTCTGAAGGCGTCGTCGTACTTCCTCGCCGGGGGCGACTCCGACGATCTCATTCAGGAAGGCCTTGTCGGCCTCTACAAGGCGGTCCGGGACTATCGGAGCGATCGAGAGTCGAGCTTCCGCAACTTCGCGGAGCTGTGCATCACCCGTCAGATCATCACGGCGGTGAAGACCGCCACCCGCAACAAACACTCACCGCTCAACCAGTACGTGTCGTTCTCGAGCACGCCGTCGGGCTCGACCGGAGACAGTGAGCCGACGCTTGACGAGATGCTGCCCGGCTCGTCGGTGCATGACCCGGTCAACCAGGTGATCTCGTCCGAGGAACTGCGTGCGCTCGTCGCGTGCATCTCGACTGCACTGTCCGAGCTCGAGTCACGGGTGCTGGCGCTGTATCTCGACGGGCACTCCTATGAGGAGGTCGGCCGTCGGCTGTCATGCGACTGCAAGACCGTCGACAACGCGCTGCAGCGGGTCAAGCGCAAGGTGGGCGCTCACCTCGCCGAGCGGAACGTCGCCGCCTGAACCGCCCCGGTCGCTGGCCGCTGCTCAGCCGGCGATCGGCCCGAGAACGGGCTCGTGACCGAACGTGTCGAAGGCGCGGAAGCGCGAGAACACGCGGTGTGCGGGCCCGTGGAAGTCTGAGGAGCCGGTCATCAGGAGCTCGACGGTCTCGCAGCACGCGACGAGCGCGTCGGTCTGCTCGCGCGTGTGGGATGCGTAGAAGCACTCGACACCATCGATCCCGGCGGCCCGGAAGCGCGTGATCGCCTCCCGCACCTGATCGGCGTCGGAGAGATCCCAGAACGGGTGCGCCCACACGGCGACCCCGCCCGCACCGTGAATCGTCGCAATCGCCTCGGGGATCGTCGGCGACTCCCGGGCGCGATAGGCGGGGCGCCCTTCGATCAGGTAGGCCTCGAGAAACGCCGATGGGTCCTCCGCGTCCTCCTCGCGGAGCCGAGCCCGATTCGCCGGATGGCTGACGACCGCCGCGGCGAGGTGGGGGCGGCCGATCGATTGGCCGGTCTCGGCGCGCCGCTGAAGGACGTCATCGTCGAGTTCGAATCCCAGCTCGCGGAGCGCCTCGGCCATCCCTGCCGCCCGGCGGCGGCGGTCGCCACGGAAATACTCGAGCGCGGCGCGGAGTTCGCCCTGCTCGTGATCGATCCCGTAACCGAGGATGTGGAGGTCGCGTCCGTCGACGTCGAGCGCCGAGATCTCGACCCCGGTCACGAGGCCGATGCCGGCCGACCGGGCGGCCTCGCGGGCCTCGGAGACGCCGTCGACCGAGTCGTGGTCGGTGAGCGAGAGCAGCTCGACGCCGGCGGCCGCGGCGCTCGCCACGACTTCGCTCGCCGGCAGCGCGCCGTCGGAGTGGAGCGAGTGGCTCTGGAGATCGAAGGTGGGAGCCGCCGTCAAGCGCCGGAGCCTAGATGATTGATTCCACGACCCCGCGTGCGCCGGCGGTCGGGCTAGCGGGCGTGCTGGCGGGCGAACGCCAGCGTCTCGCGGTGGACGATCGAGACGAGGTTGCCGAGCGCGATGTTCGCGTCAAGTAGATGCAGCCCCCAGGTCGGGTCGGGACTCGCGTGCGCGACCTGCGCGCCGTGGAGCGCGGTGATCTGAAGGACACTGGCGCCACCCGCGGTCGAGCAGCGCCCGCTGTAGGACGTCGGTTCCTCACTCCACACGGTCTTCGGCGTCGGCTGCGTCAGTCCGAGCAGCTTGATCCCGGCGGACAGGGTGGAGCCGGGGTCGAAGGGCTGGCTCGGGAGGATCGGGTCAAGCACGGCACTGCCGCCGGTGAGCGCCGCCGGATTCGTGCAGAGGACCTGGTCGCCCTTGGTGGTCGTGCGTCCGAACAGACTGTTCGACGGCGGGACCTGGTCGTAGGTCGAGAAGGCGATGACACAGCCGAGCTGGGAGGCCGAGCGGCACGCGGGGACATGCTTGAAGTCGCCGCCGATCCCCCGGCCGCGCTTGACGAGCACGTTGCCGCCGAGCAGGATCGCGGAGAGCATCCGCTTGCGCACCGCCGGCTTGGAGTCGACGTCCTTGGCGATCAGCGCCCGGAGCACGAAGGAGCCCTGGGAATGGCCGATGAGGACGAAGCCGCGGCCGTGGTTGTACCGGCGCAGGTAGGTCGCGAACGCGGACCGGACGTCGTTCAGGGGCCGCGCGGAGTTGATGTTCGTCTTGCCGAGCTGGCTGAGGGTGAGCTGCCGGTACATCGGCGCATACACCTTGCAGTACTGCGAATAGCGCGCCGCCTGGTAGAGCGCGATCGAGCGCTCCTCCGGGTCGATGTGGAAGTTTGCGAACGTCGTCGTCTGGTCGCTCACGGTCGGATAGACGTAGAAGCAGTCGATCGCCGGGCGCCGGACGGGCGCTGGATGGACGACTCGCACGACCTTGAGCGAGGGTGTGTAGACCGTCGTCGAGAGCCCCGGCGTGCACGGATCCGGCGAGACGCCGGGGCGGCAGAGCCACACCGTCTTGGCACCCGCCACGGCGGGTACGAGCCACGCCGTCAGGGCGACGGCGACGATGGCAATGAGGTGGCGGTGGCGGTTTCTCATCGACGGTGCACGGCGGCGAGCAGCGCAGCGTAGGAGCGTACCAGTGCCGCTCGTTCCTCCTCGAGCAGCGGGTGAGCGAGACGGCGGCCCTCGGCCACCCACTGATCCGAGTGGCGCATCGCGAGCGCGCGCTGCTCGGCGGCACGGCGGACCTGCTCTGGCTCGACGCCGTAGGTGTACGCCCACAGCGCGCTGAGCGCGGCGATCAGTGAGGACTCGTCAAGCTCGTCGCTGTGCTGGTGCTCGCGGTGGACCCGCCACCACTCGACCTCGAGCTCGGACGCATGACGCGGGTCGAAGCGCTCCCCGTGGACCTCAGCGACGAGCCGGTAGAAGCGCTCCATCGCTTGCCGGGCACCCTCCGGGTCGTTGTCCGGGAACGGTGCCCACAGCTGGTTGGCGCGGAGCACGAGCCACGCGCCCCGGAGCGTTGCCGGCCACGGCAGGCCGAACGTATGGCGCGTGAGCCCCACTGCGGCCCGGAGGAACGGTATCCACTCCCGACGGTAGTACGTCGCCCACGCAACCGTCTCGAGGTTCCCGACCCGCCGGGGATCGAAGCCCCGGTACGGCTTCACCTCGCCGACAAGTCGCTGGACGGCGGCGGCGGTCCTCATCCGTCGACTCCGGTGGGGCATCAGGCGAGAACCTAAACGAAACCTCTCCGGCCGTGGGAGACCTCATCGGCGGCCGGAGTCACCACTCGGCGAGCACCGGCTCACGCTCGACCGCCGCGGCCTCCGGCTCGCTCGCGGTTGCCGCAGCGCGGAGGAAGACCCCGCCGAGCGTCGCCGCGAGCAGCGCGAACGCTGCCCCGATCAGAAACGCCGTGTGGTAGCCGCCGACGAGCGCTGCGCGATGCGACTCACCCGCCGCGGCGAGGTGCGTCGTGCGGGACGCCGCGACACTCGCGAGCACGGCCAGCCCGAGCGCGCCGCCCATCATGAACGAGGTATTGACGATCCCGGAGGCGAGCCCGGCGTCACTCTGCTTCACGTCGCCCATCGCAGCGAGGAGCACCGGGTTGAGGGCCATTCCGGCGCCGAAGCCGAGCAGCGTCATGCTCGGGAGAACATCGACGACGAAATGTCCGTCGACCGGCGCCCGCGCAAACAGCAGCAGTCCGCAGGCGGCGAGGCTGAGGCCGACCACGAGCGGCAGCTTGATCCCGAACCGCATCACGAGCCGCGCCGAGATCCCGAGCGAGAACCCGCCCATGATCACGTTCGCCGGGAGGAACGCGAGTCCGACCTCGAGCGGGCTGTAGCCGAGCACGAGCTGGAGGTACAGCGCAGACAGGAAGAACCAGGCGAACATCGCCGCCGCCCAGAGCACGCCGACCCCGTTGGCGGTGGCCAGGTTGCGCAGCCGGAACAGGCCGAGCGGCACGAGCGGCGCCGGCACCCGCGCCTCGACCGCGACGAACAGCGCGAACAGGACCGCCGAGCCGCCGAGCAGACCGAGGGTCTGGCCGGAAAGCCAGCCCGCCTCGTTGCCGCCGACGACCGCATACGTCGCCAGGATCAGGGCACCGGTGACGATCACGGCGCCCGCGACGTCGAGCCGGCCTCGACCGGCGAGCTCCTGGGCGCCCGGGAGCACCCGGCGCGCGAGCGCGGCCACGACGATCCCGATCGGCACGTTGACGAGGAAGATCCAATGCCAGTTGAGCACGTCGGTGAGGATCCCGCCGAGGAGCACGCCGATGCTCCCGCCGCCGGCGGCGACGAATCCGAACACGCCCATCGCCTTCGCCCGTTCTGCCGGCTCGACGAACAGGGCCACGATCAACGAGAGCGAGACCGCGGATACGACGGCGCCGCCGAACCCCTGGATCGCGCGGGCCGCGACGAGCAGCGGCTGGGAGTCGGACAGTCCGCAGGCGAGCGAGGACGCCGTGAACAGTGCGATTCCGCCGATGAACATGCGGCGGTGTCCGAAGTGGTCCCCGAGTCGTCCCCCGAGCAGCAGGAAGCCGCCGAACGTGAGCATGTAGGCGTTCACCACCCACGCGAGCGACGTCTGGGAGAACCCGAGGTCCTCCCGGATCGACGGCAGCGCCACGTTCACGATCGTCGTGTCGAGCACGATCATCAGCGATCCGAGGCAGAGGACGATCAGCGCAATCCACTTCGAACGGTCACTCAGGCCTGCCGTCGTCATCTCCCGCTTCCTTTCCCTGCCGCTTTCAAGTCGTTGACGGTAAGACAGCGCCCGGCGGCGAAACTCATCGGCCGAGTCGCCGCTCGTCAGTGGCGAGCGTCATAATTTCCCCATGGACCGTCCGGCAACCATCGAGGCGGGGCCGTGATCCTCAAGCAGTACTACCTCGGCTGCCTCGCGCACGCGTCGTACCTCGTCGCCGACGAGGCCCACGGCACGGCGGCGGTCATCGACCCTCAGCGAGACGTCGAGCAGTACCTCGAGGACGCCGCCCAGGCCGGGTGCACGATCGACCACGTGTTTCTCACGCATTTCCACGCGGACTTCGTCGCCGGCCACGTGGAGCTTCGGGACCGGACTGGGGCGGCGATTCACCTCGGCGCCCGAGCCGAGGCGGCATACGAGTTCGCGGCGATGGCCGATGGCGCCGAGGTCAACCTTGGCGACGTGCGGCTCGTCGTCCTTGAAACCCCCGGGCATTCGCCGGAGTCGATCTCGATCCTCGTCTACGACCACCGCCGCAGCGCCGAGGTGCCGTACGCGGTCCTCACCGGCGACACGCTGTTCATCGGTGATGTCGGACGTCCGGACCTGCGCGCGTCGCTCGGGTGGAAAGCCGAGGATCTCGGCAGCCTGCTGTACGACTCGCTGTACAAGAAGCTCGCGACGCTGCCGGATGAGACGCTCGTGTATCCGGCGCATGGCGCCGGGTCGTTGTGCGGCAAGAATCTGTCGAGCGACACGGTCTCGACGATCGGTGCCCAGCGCCGGTACAACTACGCGCTGCAGCCGATGAGCCGCGAGCGCTTCATCGAGATCGTCACCGCCGATCAGCCGGATGCGCCGGCGTACTTCACCTTCGACGCGGTCCTCAACACACAGGAGCGCCCGACCCTCGAGCACGCGCTCGAGCGGGAGCTGAGGCCCCTGTCGCTGAGCGAGGCGGTCAGGCTCACCGACGCCGGCGCGCAGGCGCTCGACACTCGCGAGCCGCTGCGCTTCGAGGGCGGCCATCTCCGGGGGGCACTCAACGTCAGCCTCGGAGGCACGTACGCGACCTGGTGCGGGACGCTGCTTGACCCTGAGCACCCAATCGTGCTCGTCTCCGAGCGCGGCACCGAGACCGAGGCGGCGGTTCGGCTTGGCCGCATCGGCTTCGACAACGTCGCCGGCTACCTCGAGGGCGGGATGGAGCCGCTCGAGGGGGCGCCGGAGCTGATTGAGCGCACCGAGCGCATCACCGCCGGCAACATGGTGCAGCAGCTCGCGAGTGACGTGCCGCCGCTGCTCGTCGATGTGCGCACAGCGAGCGAATGGAACGGCGCGAACATCGACGGTTCGATCAACGTCCCGCTGTCTCGGCTCAGCGATGAGCTCGCCGGCCTCGACCGCGACCGGCCGACGGTGGTGTACTGCGCGAGCGGATACCGCTCGGCGATCGCCGCGAGCGTGCTCCAGCGCTCCGGGTTCGCGCGCGTGTTCGATCTCGTCGGCGGCCTGCCGGCGTGGGAGGCCGAGCGCCTCCAGACCGCCTGAGCGCTCCTCGCCGGCGGTTCAGCCGGTCCAGCGCAGCCCGACGATCGCCGTGTCGTCGGATTGTGAGCCAGCCCGCAGCTCGCCGAGCAGCCGGTCGAGCAGGTCCTGGAGATCGCCGTTCCCGTCAGGCGGGCTGGCCATGGCGACGGCGCGCAGCCGGTCGAGCCCATCGTCGAGCTGCTCGCCACGCCGCTCGACGAGACCGTCGGTGAACGCGAGGAACGTGGCATGGGCGGGCGCCGTCAACGTCCGCGATGTGTAGCTGACGTCGTGCTCCACCCCGATCGGCACGCCGACATCGGTGTCGAGGTACGCCGCCTGCCCGCCGTCCATGAGCAGGGGAGGTAGGTGACCGGCGCTCGCGAGCGTGATCGTGTGGGCGTCGATGTCGATCAGGGCGCAGAGAACCGTCGCGAGCTGGCCACCGTCGCTGACGCTGAGGATCCGCGAGAGCTTGCGGAGGATCTCCTCCGGGCGGTCGTGCTGGGCCGCGTAGGCATGGATGGCGTAGCGCAGGGACGCCATCGTGGTGCCGGCGGCAAGTCCGCGGCCCGAGACGTCGCCGACCACGAGCAGCAGCCGCCGGTCAGAGAGGGGGATGACGTCGTACCAGTCGCCCCCGATTTCGACCCCCTGTTCGCCCGGCTCGTAGCGAGCGCTCGCCTCCGCGCCCTGGAGCGGCGGCAGTTCGTCCGGCAGCAGTGCCTGCTGGAGCGTCTGCGCGATCGTCCGCTGTTCGGCGTACAGGCGCTGGTTCTCGGTGAGTGCGCTCTCGAGCTGGCCCGCCAGGTGCTCCGCCGAGCGGCGCCGGCGCGTCAGGCGGGCGACGAGCCAGCCGACGCCCAGCGACAGGATCACGCCGCCGATCGCGATGATCCACGGCAGTCGCTGTGGGAGCGTGCCGGCAAGCGACTGGCGCGGTCCGATGACGAGCGTCAGCACAGTGTTTCCGAACGGCACCGTCATGCGTTGGGTCGTGCCGCGGATGGGTGGATGGCTGACGCTCGTGACGAGCAGGTTGTTCGGGTCCGCTGCCGGACCGAGGTAGAACGCGTAGTTGATCTCGGAGAACGCCTGGTCCTTGCGGAAGCGCGAGCGTCGATCCTTGGGCAGCGGCCGTTCTCCATACACGAGGTAGCGCCCGGTGCCCGGGGTGTCGAACGCGTACCCGATCCCGGTCAGCAGGGGACCGTGGCGCAGGCCGATGACGCTCAGCTTCGGCGTCGCCGCGTTCTCGGCGAGGAACGCCCGTGTCTGGGCGGTCCTGGGCGTGAGCGTCGACGGTGTGCCAAGCGTCACGATCGGCGGAGCGTCAGGAGCGCGGAGCCGCCAGAGCGAAATCGAGACGAATTGCTGCGCCCGCGCCGAGCCGACGTCGGGTGCGATGAAGTGTCGGAACTGCCGGGGGTCGCCGTGCGTCGCGTCGGCGAACGCCGCCGCCGAGGCGAACGTCGTCTGAGTCGCCGGCTGCGCTGATGCGATCACCGACGCGACCTCCCGGCCGCGCAGCTCGAGCAGCCGCTTTTCGTTGCTCGTGTACAGCGAGTGGGAGAGCAGCGCCAGGGCTGCGGTCACGAGCAGGCCGAGCGCGACGGTTCCCGTCGCGATCCAGTACGGCCAGCGCTCCCCAGGCTCTGCTCCGTTCACGACCGTGAACGCTACCCGGTGATGACGGCCCGGTGCAGGGAGTTGTTATGCCGCCGGCGGCGGAATGTAGGCCGGGTCGTGCTCATGCTCGCGGAAGAACCGCACGACGTTGCCGGCGTAGTCCTCGAACCGCGGGCACTGCATGCCGTGACGGGCGAGCAGCTCACTTGCCTTGCGAGCGTCGAACCGAACCGGGTGGTTGAGATAGATGATCGACTCTCGCGGTGCCCCGGAGAAGTACGCGCGCATGCGCTTGAAGCGCAGCGACTGCTCGAGCATGGCCTTCGGGACCTTGAGCGTCGGTTCCTTGCCCGCGTACTCGCGGCTGAGGACCTGCGAGAGCCGGGCGGCGCTGATCGGTTCCGGGTCGACGAGGTGGAGCGTCTCACCCGCCGCCGCCTCGTCGCCGCTGGCCGCGAGGATCGCCGCGACGATGAAGTCGACGGGGACGACGTTGAACGGCGATGCGTCGCTGCCCATCTGGGGAATCGGTCCCGGCCGTTCGGCCGCCCGCGCGATCGTGCGCAGGATGTAGTACGGGCCGTCGAACTTCTCCGTTTCCCCGGTCCGCGAGTCGCCGACGACGATCGCCGGCCGATAAATCGTCGTGGGAATGTCCCGCATCCGGATCTGGACCCACAGCTCCGCCTGGAACTTGGTCGACTCATAGTGGTTCTTGAACCCCTGACCGAGGACGAGCTCGTGCTCGTAGACGACGCCCTTGCGATCGCCGGCGACGTAGGCGGTGCTCACGTAGTTGAGGCGCTCGAGCTGTTGGCAGCCGGCGCAGAGATCGAGGATGTTGCCGGTTCCCTCGACGTTGACGTGCTGTGCGATCTCGAGCGGAACCGCGAGGTTGTAGATCGCCGCGAGGTGGAACACCTGGACGACCTCACGCTCGAGCCGCTCCCGGGTGGACGCGTCGAGGCCGAGGTCCTGCTTGGCGATGTCGCCGGTGAGGATTTCGATCCGGTCCGGAGCGATCCTCGCCGCGGTCTGGAGCGCCCGGTCGAGTTGCTTCTCCTCGACGAGCGCGACGATCCGCGCCTCCGCGTCGGCGTCGAGCAGTCCGCGCACGAGACGGCGACCGATGAACCCTGGAAAGCCGGTGATAAAGAGGAGTCGGGACAACGCGGGCCAGTCTACGCTCGGCCTCGGTATTGGGAGTTCCGAGACGGCTGCACGTCAGGTGCAACGGGTAATCTGCCGCGCCGAGAGCCGCCAATGGCCGATCGTAAGGACATCGATTTCAGCTACTCGTTGACGGACCGCGTCGTGCGAACGGCGCTCGGTGAGCTCGCCGACTTCAGCGGGGCCAAGTACGACGGCGACTTCAGCCTGACGCTCGAACAGGCCCAGCGACGCAAGCACGAGTACATCGCCGAGCAGATCGGGATCGGACCCGGTCGGCGCATCCTTGACCTCGGCTGCGGCTGGGGTGGCGTGCTCGATTTCATCCGCGAGCGCGGCGCCACCGGACTCGGCGTGACCCTGTCGAACGCGCAGCAGGCGTCATGCCTACAGCACGGTCTCGACGTCCGCCTTCAGGACGCCCGCCAGGTGACCGTCGACACGTTCGGCCCCTTCGATGCCGTCGTCAGCCTCGGCGCGTTCGAGCATTTCGCGTCTCGCGAGGACTACGCCGCCGGCCGCCAGGACGACGTCTACCGCAGCCTGTTTGAGAACGTCGCCGGGCTGCTGCCGGACCGGGGCCGGTTCTTCCTGCAGACGATGGTCTTCGGCCGGAACATGATTCCGATCGAGCAGGTTTCACGAGATGCGCCTCGGGAATCGGACGCGTGGTATCTCGCGATGATGCAGGCGGCTTTCCCGGGTTCGTTCCTGCCATTCGGCCAGGAGCAGGTGATCCGGTGCGCCGAGCCGCACTTCAAGCTCGTCTCGAGCATCAGTGGCCGTCTGGACTACATCGAGACGATCAACCAGTGGGACAAGCGCACCGAGGCATGGACGCCGCGGATGGCCCTGCTGAAGCTCCAGCTGCTGCCCAAGTGGCTCACGGACTCAGATTTCCGCTTCGCCTACACGACCGGGGAGAGCTCCAACCAGGAGTGCTTCAAACGCGAGTTGATGGACCACTACCGGCTCGTGTTCGAAAAGGTCTGACGGCCAACCCACCGAGGCCGTATAGGATGCGCCGGCCGTCCGTCCACGGCAGCGAGCACATCAGTGTCAGTCGACCTCGTCATTGACGTCGAGAACAGCCCGGGAGCGCTGGCAGAGGTCGCCGCCGCGATCAGCGATGCCGGCGTGAACATCGCCGCCGCAACCTGCATCGGGCCCGGAGATCGCGCGGAGCTGCACATCCTCGTGCCGCATGCCGAGGCGGCCAGGCATCTGCTCGCGATCTCGCACCTGGCGGTCACCCGCGAGCGCGAGGTCGTCGTGATCGAGGTCCATGATGAGCCGGGCGTGCTCGCTGACCTCGCCCGCAAGGTCGCCAAGGCGGGCGTCAACCTCGACCTCGTCTACGTCGCGACCCGCAACCGGGTCGTCTTCGGCTCGCCGGATCTCGACGCGCTCCGCGCCGCGCTCGCCTCTTACACCGCGGTCGGCTGACCGGCCGCCTATTACCGCGTGATCGCGGCGGTGAGGGGGAGGCTGCGCGACGAGGTCCCGACGAACAGGCGGAAACGTCCGTGCGCGGTGATCCACGCGTTCCGCCTGCTGCTGAAGTAGGTGAAACTGGCGCTCGGCAAGGGGAGCCGGACCGTCGCCGCGCCCCCGGGGTGGAGGACGACCTTTGTGAAGGCCTTCAGTTGTCGCGGCGGTTCACCGGCGGCGGACGGGAACTCCAGGTAGGCCTGCACGACCTCGGCGCCGACGCGGCGGCCGGTGTTCCGAACGCTCACCGTCGCGTTCTCGGCACCGTCTGCGCCGTGGCTCACGCGCAGGCCGCTCAGCCGGAACGTCGTGTAGGAGAGCCCGAAGCCGAACGGGAACAGCGGCGTCTCGTGTCCCCGGTCGTAGTAGCGATAGCCGACGAAGATCCCCTCGGAGTACTGAACGAGGTTGCCGACCCCCGGGTACTCCGCTCGCTGCGTCGCCGGTCCCTGACGGGCGGTCCGCGGGAAGGTGACCGGCAGGCGCCCCGCCGGGTCGACCCGGCCGAACAGGGTGTTCGCGATCGCCGCGCCGCTCTGCTGGCCGGGGTACCACGCTTCGATCACGCCGGCGACCTTCGACAGCCACGGCATGAGCACCGGCCCGGCGGTGTGCAGCACCACGATCGTCCGGGGATTCGCCACGGAGACCGCCTTAATCAGCGCGTTCTGGTCGCCGGGCAGGTCGAGCGACGGGCGATCCATCCCCTCGCTCGAGACATCGTTGGCGAACACGATCGCCACCCGCGCGCGGCGGGCCGCGCGCACGGCGGCGGCCTGCAGCGAGGGATCGGGTCGCGCCCAGCCGACCTGGAGCGCGGCGCCCCCGATCGAGGAGCCGGTCGCGTACGTGATGCGGATCGGAACCCGGTGATTCCTGACGAGGTCGGCCAAGCCTTGGAAGGTGATGATCGGGCCCCCCGGCGCGCTGACGACGCCACCGGGGAGGTCGCCTCGTGAGAACTCGGCGTTGGCGTCGACGACAAGGCGGCCGCCGATAGACAACCGCGCGACCCCCGAGACCTTGAGCGCGAAGCGATACGTCCCCGTGCTGGGTGGTGTGAGCGTCCCGGTCCACGTCGCGGCCGTCGCACCCTTGGCGTTCGGGATCGGCGCCAGGGGCGTCGGCTTACTGGCGAAGTCGACGGTCCGGACGAGGCGCGCCGCGAGCGGCTTCCCGGTTGCGCTCTGACCACTGAAGAAGCGCGCTCTCACTCCGTGCCCCTGTGCCCCGGTCGGCGTCAGCACGCTCGTGGGGATGTCCGGAAGCGGCACGACGCCAAGCGTTCCGGGCGCATAGGTGATCCGCGAGGCGGATCCGACGAGGTGGCGGATCCCGGCGAGCGGCGCGATGACCGGACCGTGGAGAACCGCCGGCGAGCCGTTCTCCTCGATCTGCGTTCCGGCGCCCGCATCGTGGCCGATGACCGCGATCGAGCCGGCGGCTGGGCTGAGCGGCAGCGCACCGCCTCGGTTCTTGAGCAGGACGGTCGCCTGCTCCGCGACCCGAGTCGCGAGCGCCCGGTGCGCGGGCGTGCTGACGACCGCAGCCTGACCGCCAGTGGGCGGGTGATCGACCGCGCCGACGGCGAACAGGCCGGTGAGCACGCGGCGGACTGCGGCATCGAGTCGGCCGGCGGACAGCGTGCCGTGGTTGTAGGCGTTCCTCAGAATCGTCAGCTCGCTGTGCCCGACCGCGGTGTTGATGCTGCCGAGCACCATGTTGTCCACGCCGGCGTTGACCGCGGTGACGTCGTCGCGGACCGCGAGCTCCGCGTCGGGCGCGACATACCCCTCCAGACCGAACGCCTTGAGCTGGCCGAGTGTCTTCGGGTCCTGACAGGAGTACACGGTGTTGATGCGGTTGTAGGAGCACATGACCGACGCGACATGCCCCTGCTGGATCGCGGTCCGGAACGCGGGGAAGTAGATCTCCTGGAGCGCCCGCTCGGACACCTGGTCACTGATTGCCGTGCTCGCGAGCGGCTGGCCGAACCGATCGATCTCCTGGTTGTTGCCGGCGAAGTGCTTGACCTGCGCCATCACATGGTGGCTCTGGATCCCGAGGATCTCAGGGGCGACCAATGCGCTGGTGAGGAATGGATCCTCGCCGAGCGTCTCCGCTTCGCGACCCCAGAGCGGCGTCCGCACGATGTTGACCGTCGGCGCGTACAGCAGATCCAGCCCCTTGCCGGCCGCCTCCGCGCCGAGCGCGTCGCCGTACGCCCCGGCGATCGTCCGATCCCACGATGCGGCGATCGTCTCCGCGTCCGGAAACGCGGTCACGTGCGTGCTGCCCTCGCCGATGCCGTTCGGCCCGTCGAGTGCGCTGAGCGGTGGGATCCCGAGGCGCGCGTCGCCAGAGGTTCCCCGGGCGACGAGCGCGAGCTTCTCGGCGGTCGTCATCGCGCTCGCCACGAGGGCGGCCCGTTGACTCGGCGCGAGTTTCGGGTTGCACCACGGATGCGCGCGGCACGCACCGGCCTGCGCGCTCGATGCACAGACCGCGAAAACGATCGCGGCCGCGAGCCCACTCACCCTCCTCATTCCGCTGACTCTGCCATGTCTCCGGTGGGCCGCGTCGAGCGGCGCGGCATCACCCGATCGGGATGATGGCCTGGGACGGTGGTGGCCTACCGTGGCATTTCATGTCCGACACCGCCGACAAGGTATCGCCTGAGAGCACGGGCGTCAGGGGATTCATCGCCGCTGAATTTGAGCGCGATGTCATTCATCCCATCGAGGACTTCCGGGACCCGAGCCAGGAGTGGCGGCGTCTGTTCTCAGAGCTGCTCGGCACGTTTTTCCTCGTGCTCGTCGCCGCGGGCGGCGGGATGATGGGAGATGCGTTCCCGAATACCATCACCCGCACGGCTGCGGTCGTCGCGCCCGGACTCATGGTGATGGCAGTCATCATGTTCATGGGCAAGGTCTCGGGCGCCCATCTCAACCCGGCGGTCAGCATTGCGTTCGCGCTCCGCCGCGACTTCCCCTGGCGGCGGGTGCCCGGATACATCGTCGTGCAGCTCGCCGGAGCCACGCTGGCAGCGCTCTTCCTCCACGCGGTCATCAACGTCTCCGCCGTCCACGGCTCGAACTATGTGGCTCCGGGCTACAGCGCGGGCTCGGCGTTCTGGATGGAGCTGATCCTCACGCTCGGCCTGGTCAGCGTCATCCTCGGAACCGCGTCTGGAGCCCAGAACATCGGGGTCATCGCGGCCCTCGGTGTCGCGGGGTACATCGCCCTGGCCGGCCTCTGGGGGAGCCCGATCTCCGGGGCATCGATGAATCCGGCACGCACGTTCGGGCCCGATCTCGTCGGCGGCAAGTTCACTGACTACTGGGTGTACGTCGCCGGGCCGATTGCCGGCGCCGCGTTGGCCGTCGCGGTGGCGTACGTGTTGCGCGGAACCGGCGGCGGGCTGAGCGGTTCGGGCGCCGCCCAGGGCTCTCTGTTCACCAGGGCTGCGAAACCCGACAAGCAGTAGTCCGCGGCGCAGATCGCGCCGGCTGCGCAGCAACCCCGCATTCTGTGCGCGGGGCCAGGGTAGCCTCCAGAAACGTCAACGGAGCCTGGTACATCGGGGAGTGGATCATGTCTTACGCCGTCGATTTCAAAACCGTTTCGACCGCCGGTCTGGAGTCATCGCCGGTCGCGCCCGCGCTCGCGGGTCTGCGCGCCAACGAGGCCCGCTACTTCAAGAACAAGTACGACCACGTGTTCACGGTGGACCCGGCGAGCGACGCGCAGTCGACGGTTGACTGGGTGCACCGGATCCTCAAGGAGGAGCGCGACATCGTCATCTCGTCTCGCCCGCTCGAGGCCACGGCCTTCCAGGTCGAGAACATCCGGATGGCCTACGTCTTCTATGAGAGCGGTCTGTCGATCAACGTGATGTACACGATCGATGACGCAAAGAAGCGCGCGGTCGGGTTCAAGCTCTCCGACGGGATGGACATCCCCGAGGAGCTCGCCTCGCGGTTCAAGTTCGCCAGGCAGAAGTCAAAGCTCGCCGGAACCATTCGCGGTTCGTACTTCGTCCTCAAGAACGAGTACTGACACGAGTCATGGAGTCACAAGCTCCGGGAGCGGGTTCACCATTAGCCACCACTGAAGATGCGTGGTAATTTCCGTCGTGCATGACGTGCACACCGCACAGCTTCCTGTAGCGCCGGACCTCTCGATGTAGGTCCGCTCGTCGCGGCCGGCGCCGCGATGTCACTACGGCAGGAAGGAACGTCATGCGTTCAGAGATGGTCGGCGCCCTGGCGCCGTCTGACTCACGTTCGGGGCCGCATCTCCGTGCGCGCGATCTGCGCAAGGGATTCGGCGACGGCCCCGTTATCGACAGCGTCTCGCTCACCGTCACAGCCGGGGAGCGCCTCGCTGTGATCGGCGACAACGGCGCCGGTAAGAGCACCCTGCTGCGATTGCTCGCGGGCAGGCTCGTGCCCGACGCCGGCGAGGTGCGGTGCACGACCGAGAGCCGCTCCCTGATCGAGCAGGAGATGGTCGCCTCAGAGGGGACGACCGTCGCTTTGGTGCGCGCGGAGGCTCTGCGCTCGCCGCGCGACGCGCTGGCCGCGCTCGAGGACGCCGCGGATGGCCTCGCCGCGGGCGCAGACGGCGCGGCCGAGCAGTACGCAGCCGCGCTCGCCCGCGCCGAGCGGCTGGCGGCGTGGGATGCCGAGCGGCGACTCGAGCTGGCGCTCGAGGCCTTCGACGCGGACTTCCGCCCGCAACAGACGCTCGCCGGCCTCTCGGTCGGGCAGCGCTACCGCCTGCGGCTCGGCTGCGCTCTCGCTGACCCGGCCGGCGCGGTGCTGCTCGATGAACCGAGCAACCATCTCGACGACAGCTCGCTGGACCGGCTTGTCCAGTGGCTGGTCGAGTTTCCGGGGGTCGCGGTATTCGTGACCCACGATCGGTGGCTGCTCGACGCGGTCGCGACGGCGATCTTCGACCTCGATCCGACCCTCGGCGGCGGCGGCACCCTGTTCGGCGGAAGCTTTCCCGCATACCGCGAGGCGCGCGCCAGGACGCTGCGCGAGTGGCGCCGACAGTACGCGGCGAGTCTCAATACCGAGCAGGAGCACTCGGAGCAATTGATCGCGGCTCGCGCCGCGGCGCCGGGCCACTGGCAGCCGGGCAAGGGCGCGGCCAAACACGGACGCGAAAGCCGAGCGGCGAGTTCGGTACGACTGCTCCGGCGCCGCATCGATGATCTCCGGAACGAGCGCGGCCCCGCGCCGCCGGCTCCGCTCGCGTTCACGGCGCCCGATGCGGCGGCCATGGGCGACGTGACCCTGCTCGAGGCCGCCGGAATCGCCGTCCGCGGTCGCGTGAGCCAGTCGTCGGACTCGCCGATCCGGCTCGGGACCGGCGGCCGCCTGGTGTTGCGCGGCGCGAACGGCGCCGGCAAGTCAACCCTGCTCAGGGTGCTGGCGAGCCAACTCGCAGCCGACGCCGGCACACTCACCGTCGCGCCCGGCGCCCAGGTCGGGCTCCTTCCCCAAGAGGACCGGTGGAATCCCGACCGCATACCCGCCGACGTGCTCGGCGCGTGGGATCTCGAGGAGATCCGCGCGACGGGCCTCCTGCGCGATGCCGACCTCGGACGCCCGTTCGGCCGGCTCTCGGTCGGGCAGCGCCGACGCGTCACGCTCGCCCGCGTCCTGCTCAGCCGACCATCGGTGCTGCTGCTCGACGAACCGACCAACCATCTCTCGGTCACACTCGTCGACGAACTCTCCGATGCCCTCCTCAGCACGCGAGCGGCGGTCGTCCTCGTCACTCACGACCGAACGCTGTGTCGTACGGTCCACGACTGGCCGAGGATGACCCTGGTTCCAGTTGCGCCGGCTATCCGAAGACGAGACGGCGGGCGCGCGCCCGGGCGAACGGGCCGCGGAAACGCGCGATCTCTCGGCCGTCGCTGAGGACGACCGCCCATCCAGCGAAGATCCGCTTGAACATCACCTCGAGCGCCTCAGTCATCGTGTGGTTGATCTTGACGCTCGTGTCGAAGGTGTTCTGAAGAAAGACCTGGAGGCAGGCTGCGTGCGGAACGCGACACCGGCCGTCTCCACTTCGTCGGGTGCTGTGCCGAGTTCTTGAGCGGGAGCGTCGCTTGACGGAGCAGAGGTCGACAGGAATATGATCCGTGCGTGGGCGCGGTTCGTCGTATTGGGTTGGCCGTTCTGTGCATGCTCGTCGTCCCCGCGGCGGCATGGGCGGTCCGGCCACACGCCTCGCCGGTCGCGCAGGCGGACTACCGGGGTTCGGATCCCGAGGGGCGGGTCGCATTCCACATGACCCTCGCCTACAACGACGGGTTCGCCGGACATCCGGCCTCCTGGGAGTACGCGATTTACGCGTTCCGATTTGCCACCGAGTGCAACCGCGCCGGGGTTCGCCTGCCGGCAAACGTCACGTTCGACAAGAAGCAGCGCCGGGCAGCACGGATCCTGCGCTTCTCCTACAGCGGGCACGGCGTCCGCCTCCGGCTCACAATCTCCGGCAAGGGACTCACGACGGCAAGCGGAACCGTCCGGATCTCCTCGCGGCGCTGCGACGGCGACTGGCTGCCGTTCACTGCGTCAATCGCAGGCTGATCAGCCGAACAGCGCCACGGGCCGACGACCAGCCGCTACCCGCTGCGCCACGCGTCGTCCGTGATCGGCTCCGACGTAGAACGCTGGCGTCCTACCGCCACCCGCTCGGCGGTAAATCGCCATCGTTCGCCCGCCATCCGTCGCTCACGCATCGGGCGACAAGCGACCGCGACATATTCGGGACACGCTTCCCAGGATCACCCAAGCCCGCCTCCGGACTCGAACCGGAAACCGCTTGATTACAAATCAAGTGCTCTACCAATTGAGCTAGGCGGGCGTGCCGCTCAGTGTCGCACGGCGCCGCCCGGCGGCGGTGTGGCACTCAGCGCGTCGCGCCGGTGGCGCTTTGGCGGAGCTCGTGCTCCCACCAGCGCAGCGTGTCGAGCATCGTTTGCCGGAACGGGATCTCGGGCTGCCAGCCGGCGTCGGCGCGGATGCGGTCGTTCGATCCCCGGAGGTCCATGACCTCGTGGGCGCGCACGCGGCCGGGATCGACGGCGTGATCAATGACAGCGGGCGCGACGAGCTCGCTGAGGACGGCGATCTGGTCCGCGGGGGAGATCGAGTGGCCCGAACAGACGTTGTAGATCTGGCCGGCGTGGCCGCGCTCCGCGAGCAGCCGGTAGGCGCGGACGACGTCGCGCACGTCGGTGAAGTCACGGCGCGTCTGGGGGTTGCCGGTCACAATCCGGATCGACGACTCGCCGGCGACGCTGGCCTGGGCCGCCTGCTGGGCGAGCGAGGAGACGATGAAGATCGGCAGCTGCCCCGGACCGGCGTGGTTGAACGGGCGCGCGCGGACGAGGTCAAGCCCGTGGGCGTCGGCGTACACGGCGGCGAGCAGGTCGCCCGCCGTCTTTGACACCGCGTACGGGTTCGCCGGGTTGAGCGGCGCGTCCTCGGCGACGGGGAGCCGGCTCGGCGGACCGTAGGACTCGCACGTACCGACCCACACCACGCGGGCGCCAGGGAGGTCGAGGCGGAGCGCCTCGAGCATGTTGACCGCGGTCGCCACGTTGTCCTGGACGGTCGCCGCCGGGTCCTCCCAAGAGCGTCCGACGGAGCTGAGCGCCGCGAGGTGGTAGACGACCTCGGGACGCGCCTCGGCGAGCAGTCGCCGAACCGCGTCGAGGTCACGCAGGTCGACCGCGACGCCCTCGCCGATATCCGCCGGGAGCTCGCCACGCCGGGAGGCGCCGAACACCTCATCCCCGCTCTCAGCGCAGGCGCGCGCGAGATATCCGCCGGCAAACCCAGATGCTCCGGTGATCAGGGCGCGCAACGCGTACGGAAACTAGTTGGTCTCGCCAGCGTCGGTCACGGTGACGGCGTACTCGAGTGAGCCGTGGCCATTGCTCGAATAGTCCGCTTCTGGTTCCGGCGGGGTTGGTTCCGGGGCAGCGTTCACCCGTCGCTCCAGCTCGCCGAGCACGAGTCCGAACAGCAGGTGGCGCCACGTCTCCTGAGCGAACGCACGCCGGTTTCCCGTGAGGGTGGGGAGTTCCTTGCGAGCGGGGTGGAACCGGTCCGTCAGCCTGCCGACTGGCCACATAGCCAAGTGCTCGGCGAGGGCGAACGCGGGTCCGCGCAGCGGCGGCGGCAGCGGCACCACCGGTGCCAGATTGGCGTAGACGGCGCCGAACACGGCACCGTTCTGCATGTGGATCGCGAAGCCCGCCGGGTACCAGCCATCTCCCCGGGTGACCGCCTTGCCGAGCAGTTCGACGTCGTCGAAGCGGCTGCCGAACGCGACCTTGTCAAGCGGCTGCTGGATCGCCCACACCGCGGCGGCGACGGCGCCACAGACGGCTCCTCTCAGCGTGCGGGTGCGATCGATCGGCGGGCTCAACCCTCGCAACTGTAACGGGCGAGCGCGGCGAGGGTACGGCAATGTGCGATGGATCACGAGGCGTTGCACCGCCGTTCGCGCGACAAGGGCGTGAACCCGTTCGTCTACTGGATCATGCGGGCGATCCTGCAGCCGTTCTTCCACCTTTATTTCCGGATGAGCCGGATCGGCCGCGAGCACATCCCGGAGGAGGGGCCGGTGATTCTCTGCTCCAATCACCGCAGTTTTCTCGACCCGTTCGTGATCGGCACGATGGCGCGCCGGCCGATGTACTACGTCGCCAAGAAGGAGATGTTCAAGGGCCGGCTGCGGTCCTGGATGCTCAACTCGCTCGGCGCCTTTCCCGTCGACCGCGGCGCGGGCGATCAGGACACGATCGAGACAGCGAAGACGATCCTCGCCCGCGGCGAGATCGTGCTCATGTTCCCTGAGGGCACCCGCACCCGGCCCGGATCGCTCGGTCAGCCGCGGCGCGGAGTCGGCCGGCTGGCGCTCGAGACCGGCGCCCCGGTCGTGCCGATCGCGGTGATCGGCACCGAGGATGTTCGCCGGGGTTTCCGCATCCGCCCCCGCAAGGTGCGGATCCGCGCCGGGCGCCCGCTCCACTTTCCGCAGGTCACCGACGCCTCGCCGGCCCTCGCCATGGCGGTCACCGACCGCATCTGGCCGTGCGTCATGCTCCAGTGGGAGTGGCTCGGCGGCCTCCCGCCGATCCGCCGCGCCGCGATCATCGGCGCCGGAAGCTGGGGGACGAGCCTGGCCGTTGCGCTCAGCCGTGCCGGTTTCGAGGTCGATCTCGGCTGTCGCACGCACGAGCAGGCGGCTCGCCTGCAGGAAACGCGCGAGAACGCCTCGTACCTGCCAGGCGTCGAGCTGCCGACCCAGATCACGGTCGGCCGCGCCGCCGACCTCAAACTTGGAGGCCACGACCTTGTGTGCCTCGCGGTTCCGGCCCGCGAGCTTCCCGCCGTCCTCGCCGCTCACGGCGAGCACATCCCGCGCCGTGCCGGATTGCTCGTTATGTCCAAGGGCCTTGTATCCCCGCTCGGGACACTGCCGTCGGCGTTCGCGGCCGAGCGCTGCCGCGCCCGAGCGGTCGCGACCCTCGGTGGCCCCGCCTACGCCAGGGACGTGCTCGAGCACGGGGCCTCGATCGTCATCGGCTCGCTCGACCGCGGCTTTGCTCGCCAGCTCGCAGACGCGCTCGTCGCCGCCGGCCTCGACGTTGCGACGACCACCGACGTGACCGGCGTCGAGCTCGCCGGCTGCGCCAAGAACGTCGCCGTGCTCGCGGCGGCGGCCGCCTCCGGCGCCGGCCCCAGCGTCGCCGGGGCGGCGGCCGGCAAGGTCTTCGCCGAGGTCGACGCGCTCGCCCGCACGCGCGGCGGCAACCCGGAGACGTTCGCCGGCCTCGCCGGCGCCGGCGATCTCGTCGCGACCGTCGTTGCCGCCCAGTCACCCAACCGCCGCGCCGGCGAGCTGCTGTCCCGTGGCGTCTCTCCGACGGAGATCGGCGCTGCGCTGGGGACGGTGGCCGAGGCGGTCGATTGCGTTCCGTTGCTCGCGAGCGTCGCCCGGACCGCGCAGCTGGAAACCCCGGCTCTGGATGGGCTGGCGGCGTTGATCGAAGGACGGATCGATCCCGAGCGGTGGACGGCGACCGTGACCCAGCCGACGCGCCGCAGCCGCGGTCGCGCTGCCCGCGCGGCGTAGCCACGGGTACGCTCCCATGCGGTGGCCGAAGACGTACCCAAGAGCAAGGCGGAGCTGGACGCTCGCTTCACCGAGCTGTACCGCGCGCATCTGCGCGACGTCTACTCGTACAGCTACTACCGCGTCGGCAACCATCACGACGCCGAGGACCTCACGGAACAGACCTTCCTCCAGGCCTATCGGCACTTTGAGCGGGCGTTGCGCGAGTCGCATGGGCGGCCGTTGCGGCCCTGGCTCATCCGCATCGCCCACAACCTCGCCGCGAACTTCTACCGTGACCGCTCGCGCAAGCCGGAGTCGGCGATCGAGGACGCCGGAATGATCTCCGCCCCGCACACCACCGAATCACTCGTCGAAGGCCGCGAGGAGCTCAAGTCGATCCTCGCCGGTGTCCAGCAGCTCCCGGATGATCGCCGGGAAGCGCTGATCATGCGCTTCGCCCTCGGGATGGACAACCGCGAGATCGCCCGCGCGCTCGGTCGCACCGACGGCGCGACCAAGGTGCTGCTGCATCGGGCCATCCGGCAGCTCGAGG
The DNA here is from genome assembly GCA_963850335.1 of uncultured Solirubrobacterales bacterium. Taxonomy (GTDB): domain Bacteria; phylum Actinomycetota; class Thermoleophilia; order Solirubrobacterales; family Solirubrobacteraceae; genus Palsa-465. The sequence continues at coordinate 448,763 of CAWKKY010000020.1, forward strand.
GTATGGTGTCCGAGCCGACGGCGCCGCAGGGTGAGGAGGCGAAGACATGAGCTCGGGGACAACTGACTTCGAAGCGCTCCTCCGCGAGGCGCTCGCGCCGGTCGACCCACCCGCCGATCTCGCCCAGCGGCTGGAGACGACCCTCGTCAACCTCACCGAGCTCGCGCAGGACGAGCTCGAGTCGTGGGAGCTGCGGGCGATGCGCGATCCCCGGAACTGGGCGCGCCCGGCCGCGGCGGCGGTGGTTGGCGCGAGCGCCGGCACCGCGCTCGTCCTGCTGCGCGTGCGCAGCCGCCACCGCAGTCGCAAGCAGGAGTCGTCCAGCATCCTCGAGCTCGCCGAGAGGACGGTCAAGGACCTGGCCGAGGAGGCCCGGCGGGTCCTTCCTGACCGGTAGCCGTCGTTCGCCGGGCGCTTCATTACCACTGCTAGCGTCCGGGGCCATGGCCGTCTGCTACCGACATCCGAACCGCGAGACCGGAGTCTCGTGCTCGTCGTGCGGGCGGTCGATCTGCCCGGACTGCATGACGCCGACTCCGGTCGGGATGCGGTGCCCCGAGTGCTCGCGGGAACGGACGAAGGTCAAGACGATCCGCGCCGGGGATCGGCCGCGGCCAGTCGTCACGCAGACGATCATCGTCATCAACATCCTCGCCTTCATCGCCGAGTCGGCCGGCGGCGCGACGCTGAACGGAGGCGGCGGTGGCTCCGTGTTCAACCATGGGGCGCTGTTCGGACCGTCGATCGCTCAGCAGCACGAGTACTGGCGGATCGTGACGAGCGGGTTCCTGCACGACGGGCTTCTCCACATCGCCTTCAACATGTTCTTCCTCTACGTGATGGGTGCGATCCTCGAGCCCGCGATCGGTGGGCTCAACTTTGCCGCCATCTACTTTGCGTCGCTGATCGCCGGTTCTTTCGGCGCGCTCCTGTTCCAGCCAAACGCGCTGACCATCGGTGCCTCAGGCGCATGCTTCGGCGTGCTCGGGGCGTTGATCGTCGTCTCGCGCGATCGCGGGATTCCGATCTGGCAGTCGGGCCTCGGGATCACGCTGCTGATCAATGTCGTGTTCTCGCTGAGCGTTCGCGGCATCTCGATCGGGGGGCATCTCGGCGGCCTGGTCGCGGGCTTCATCACGGGCTTCGCGATCGTCGAGTTGGCGGAGAAGCGGCGCAACCAGCCGATCGCGCTGATCAGCTGCCTGGCGGTCGCCGCGATCAGCTTCGTCGGGGCGATTGTCGTCGCCGGCAGCCACGGTTTGACGCCGGGCGGTCTCGGCTTCCGATTCTGAGCCGGCCTGAGGCGCTGGGCTAGAGCTCGACGGTCAGCGCCTCGCCGGGCGCCTCGGACACGAGCTCCGGATGCAGGATGTGCGCGAGCAGCTCGAGACCGTCGACGATCCGCGGGCCCGGGCGCGAGAAGTACGCGGCGGCGTCGACCGCGACGACCTCGCCGGCCCCGAGCGCTGCCAGCCGATCGTGCTGCATCTCCGCCTCGCGATGCGCGATCTCGGCGTCGAAGCCGCACGGCATCACGATCACGATGTCCGGCTGCGACGCTGCGATCTCCTCCCAGGTCCGCTCCTCGGAGGGCTCGCCGGCGAACCCGAGCACGTCTTCGCCACCGGCGTACTCGATCAGCTGCGGGGTCCAGTGTCCGGCGGCGAACGGCGGATCGAGCCACTCGAGCGCGGCCACCCGGGGGCGGCGCTTGGCGCCCCGGACCGCGACTCGGACCCGGTCGACCCGGTCTGAGGCCTCGCGCACGAGGTCGACGGCGGCGTCCTTGCGGTCGGTCGCCTGCGCGAGCGTCCGCGCGTCACCGAGCACCTCGCCGATCGTGTGCGGGTCGAGTGGGATCACGTGGGGGTGGTTGTCCATCTTCTCGGCGATCGCCCGCACGTCGTCATAGGCGACGGCGCACACGGTGCACAGCTCCTGGGTGACAATCAGGTCGGGCCGCAGCTCCGTGAGCAGCTTGGTGTCGAGCTCGTAGATCGACTCGCCGGCGAGCGTCCGCTCCTTGACCGCAGCATCGATCTCGGCCGTGCTCAGCCCGGCCGGGAGCACATCGCGGGTGACCTTCGGCAAGTTCTGCGCCGCGGGCGGGTAGTCGCACTCGTGAGTGACGGCGATAAGGTCGGAGCCGAGCCCGAGCGCGAACAGCATCTCGGTCGCCGATGGGACGAGGCTGACGATTCTCATATGCGAGGAGGATAGATATGGCAGACGTGCTGAGCGACGAACAGATCACCGCCAAGCTCGAGGGACGTGAATGGGAGCGCACCGGCGACGAGATCGTCCGTGAGTGGACGTTCAGTGATTTCGCCGCGGCGATGGCGTTCGCGAATCGGGTCGCGGATGCGGCCGAGGTGGCGAACCACCATCCGGACATTCTCGTCCACGGGTGGAACAAGGTTCGCCTGTCGCTCACCAACCATTCCGCGGGCGGCCTCACCGACGTCGACTTCGACATGGCCCGGCGGTTCGACGGGCTCGGCTGAACCTCGGACCGTGGCCGATGCGGCTCGATAAGTGGCTGTGGACGGCGCGGCTGTACAAGACGCGCGGTCAAGCGGCCGCTGCGGTCAAGGGTGGGCGAGTGCACGTCAACGGCATCGCGGTCAAGCCCAGCCGCGAGGTCGGGCTCGGGGACGAACTCGAGCTGACCCTCGGTCCGGTCCGGCGAACCCTGATCGTGCGCGGTGCGGCTGAACGCCGGGTGTCGGCCGCCGAGGCGGCGGCGCTCTTCGAGGAGACCGCCGCGAGCGTCGCCGAGCGCGAGCGCCAGGCGGAGCTCCGGCGGCTCGGGGCGCCGCTCAACCTTGGCGGACGCCCCACCAAACGCGACCGCCGCCGTTTCGACTCCGGTCGTCGATAGGCGGTCAGTGAGCGATCCAGCGTGCCGGTCAGTACGTGATCGGGATGACGGCCTTGGCGCTCGGGATGTCGACCCACACGACGTGATCGCCGACCGCGAGATGCCCGGGCGTGGCCGAGAACGTGATCTGGGCGATGACCTTGGCGTCGCTGGTGCCGTGCGTCCCGATCTCCACGAGTGACTTCGACCCGGGGCTGAGCACCCAGATCGCGTTCGTGCCCGGCCAGGCGCCGACCGCCGAGGCGCCCCCGACACGGGCCGCCACCCCGTGCTCGACGTACTGTCCGGGGACGGCCTGGCCGTTGATCGATGTCCGCGGGTCGATCCGGTTGAGCGCCCCGCTGGAGCTGACGAACCAGACCCCGTTGCTCGGCACGATGCCGACGGTTCCGGCCGCGACGTTCGGCGCGGCGAGCGCGTCACGGTGACCGTCCGCGTCGAGGACGGTGACGTGGCCGTCGGTCGAGGCGACCCACAGCCGGCCGAACGCGGTCCCGATCGCGGCAGTCGGCCTGGTGACCGACTCTGGGGTGCCGCCCAGCGACCCGAGGTCGACGCGCGTCACCGTACTGGTGCCCCGGCTGGCGACCCAGCCGGCCTGGGAGTCGAACGCAAGCAGGTCAGTACCGGCGCCGGTCGCGATCACGTTGCCCGGCCCCTGGTGGGCGACGGTGTTGCCGCCCGCTCCCGCGACCCAGACCCGCCCACGCGCGTCGACACCGAGCGCCGCCGCGGGACCTGGGCTTGCCTGCTGATGGGCGATCTGGGTGCCGCTGGCGGCGGCGATCTGGAACAGCCGGTCGCGTGTCGCCGCCCACGTGTCGCCGGTGTCCGGAGCGAGCGCGACGGGCGCATCGGGCAATGTCTCCGCGGAGTGGACGGCGATCCCGGATCCGGACGCGACCGTGGCCTTGACGGTCGTGCCGCCGCTTCCGCCGCCGCTGGTGACGACGAGCACGACGACGAGGACCAGGACGAGCACGAGCAGCCCGAGGAGCACGGGCGTGCGCCGGTTCGGCGACCGGCTCGGCGGCTCGGGGGTGCGTGGTCGCGTCGGCGCTGGCGCGACCGGCGTCGGGGACGGGTCGGGCGGGCGGCGGGGGACCGCGGCCGGCGCCGGGGGCGTCTCCGCGGTCTCCGGCACGAGCCGCGTCGCGTCGGAGGCGGCCGGGTCAGGCGCCATCACGGTCCTGTCCGGGTCAGGCGCCATCACGGTCGCTCCGGGGTCGGTCTCGGGCGGCGTCGAGAGCTGCGTCGGCAGGTCGGTCGGCGCCGTCGGCTTGCGCGCGTCGTCCAGGGCGGCGACGAGCTCAGCCGCCGAGCCGTACCGATCCTCAGGCCGCTTCGCCATCGCCCGCATCACGACCGGCGCCATCGCCGCGGGCAGCCCGTCGACCGGCACCGGGTCGTTGATGTGGGCGTGCATCTTCGACAGCTCGGTGGGGCGATCGAATGGCACTCGGCCGGTGAGCGTCTCGTACAGCATGCACCCGAACGCGTAGATGTCCGAGGCAGGCGTGCCGCGGCCGCCCTCGATGCGCTCCGGCGCCATGTAGTCAAGCGTTCCGACGAGCACACCGGTGCGGGTCATGCCGCGGCTCTCGGTGCGTTGCGCAATCCCGAAGTCGGTCAGGTAGACGTGCTCATCACCCTCGTCGTCGGCGGTCGCGATCAGGACGTTGGCCGGCTTGATGTCACGGTGGATCAGCCCGCGGCGGTGGGCGGCGGCGAGCGCCGAGGCCACCGGACGCAGCAGCCGAACCGTGCGCGACGGGGTCTGGCCGCCATCGGTGTCGAGCCGCGCGCGCAGGTCGGTGCCGTCGACCCAGCGCATGATCAAGTAGAGGGTGCCCTCGAGTTCCCCGGCCTCGTAGACCGGGATGACGTTGGGGTGATCGATCGACGCCGCGAGCAGCGACTCGTGTTGGAAGCGCTCGCGGAACGCCTCATCCTGGGCCAGTTGCGGTGCGATCGCCTTGAGCGCGACCGGCCGGTTCAGCGCGACCTGTGTCGCTCTCCACACGACACCCATCCCGCCGCGCCCGCCGATCGACTCGAGCCGACAGCCCGCGATCATTGACCCCACACGCAGGTTGGGCATACCGCCGGTTTATATCGCGACGGGCCGCGGATGTACGATCGGGGCTGCATGGCAGAGGTCAGTCCAGCCGGTCCGCTGCAATCACCGGCAGAGCTCAAGGCACAGATCGAGGCAGAGCGCCTTGGCATGCCGTTTCTCGTGTACCGCGACGGCGCGGGCACACAGCTCATCTACCCGCTGCCCGACACCGACCGCGTGACGGTCGGCCGCAGCGCGCCGACGGACATCTGCCTCGACTGGGACACGGAGGTCTCCCGTCTGCACGCTGAGCTCGAGCGCTTCGGCAGCGACTGGACGATCGCCGACGATGGCCTGTCGCGCAACGGAACCCACGTCAACGGCGAGAAGGTCGTCGGGCGCCGGCGGCTCCAGGATCACGACGTGATCCGCTTCGGCCGCACGACTGCCGTGTTTCGCAGGCCGGGCGTCGCCGACCTCACGGAGACGGAGGTCGCCACCGACGTCCTTGACCGCGCGAGCCTGTCGGACGCTCAGCGGCGGGTGCTGCTCGCACTGTGCCGTCCGTTCAAGGACAGCCAGGGGTATGTGACGCCGGCGACCAACCAGCAGGTCGCCGACGAGTTGTTTCTGAGCGTCGACGCCGTGAAGACGCATCTGCGGGCGCTGTTCGCGAAGTTCGGGATCGAAGACCTCCCGCAGAACCAGAAGCGGATCCGGCTCGTCGAGCTCGCGCTCAAGAGTGGCGTCATCACCCCACGCGACCTCTGAGCAGAGACTGTCCGGACCGACGCAGGTGGCTGCTACCGTTCGCGACGTCGCTGGCATGAACGACGACCAACCTCGAAGTAGCAGCGCGCGGACCGAGGGCTGCCGCGCACAGGCACGCCGTTGAGCGGGCTCCTCATCGTCCTGACGGGCGTGCTCGTCTTGGTGAACGCGTTCTTTGTCATGGCCGAGTACGCGCTCGTCCGCTCCCGGCGCTCCCGGCTTCAGGCGCTGGCCGAAGACGGCACCCGTGGCGCTCGGCTCGCGCTGACCCAGGTCGAGAACATCAGCGACTACATCTCGGCATGCCAGGTCGGGATCACGATGGCCTCAATCGCGATTGGTGCCATCGGCGAGCCCGCGATCCGGGCGGTCCTCCAGCCGCTGTTCGGCGACTTCTTGAGTCATGCCCTCGCGGTCGTGCTCTCGGTGGGACTCGGGTTCCTCATCATCACCGCCGCGCAGACGATCGCGGGCGAGATGGTTCCCAAGCTCTACGTGATCCAGCACCCGGAGGGTGTGCTGCGCCGGATCTCCCGACCGCTCCAGTTCTTCCGGATGCTGTTTCACCCGTTCATCGTCGCCCTCAACGCGTCGTCTCGATGGACGTTGCGCCGCCTCGGCGTCGACCCCGACGAGCAGCCCGAGGGCGGCACCCCGGACGAGCTCAAGCGCATCATCGCCGAGTCCCAGACGGGCGGGATGCTCGACGTCGGCGAGGCGAACATGCTCACCGGCGTGTTTCACCTTCACGAGCAGGAGGCGCGTCAGGTGATGACGCCGATTCCCGCGGTCGTCACCGTCGATGTTTCCGAGCCCGTCGAGGAGGCGCTGCGGCTGTGCGTCCAGACCGGCCACTCCCGCCTCGTCGTCACCGAGGACAACAATCAGGATCGCGTCAAGGGCATCGTGCACGTCAACCAGCTCGTCAAGCTGCTGATGACGAAGGGCGGGGATTCCCACTTCGACGGCCTCGTTCGCCAGGCGCCCCTGGTGCCTGAGACCAAGCCGCTCGACGACCTGCTCGCTGACCTCCAGCGCGAGCGCACCGAGCTCGCGATCGTGATCGACGAGTACGGCCGGACGGCCGGGATCGTCACGACCGAGGACATCATCGAGGAGGTCGTGGGGGAGATCTCCGACGAGACCGATCCCGCCGCCGGGGCGGTCCGGCGCCTCGCCAACGGGGACTGGTTCGTCCGTGGCCACGTCGCGGTGTCCGACCTTGAGGACTACGGGCTCGATCTCCCGGTCGATACCGACGCCTACAACTCAGTCGGGGGATTCGTGTTCGCCGAGCTCGGGCGGCTCCCCAAGCGGGGCGACCAGATCGCGGCCAACGGGTACTCGATCCGCGTCGAGTCGGTCCGAGAGAACCGGGTCGAGGCGGTCCGAATCCGCCAGCGCCGACCGGCCGGTTCGGGCACCCCGGCGGCCGGAAACAGCTGATCGCGTCGGCGTCCCGACGGCGTCCCGGCAAATTTTCTCGCACGCGCTCGCGACATTCGTTACATTTCACATTCGCGCAACACCCGGGCAAGCGCGCAAGACCTTCCCGGTGGTTGAGAGGAGAGAGAAGCCGGCCCTACTCGGGCCGGCTTCGCCATTTGAGGGCCGCTCCGCCGGACGCCCGCGCGGCCCCAGACGACGACTCTGAGCAAAAAAGAAGCCGGCCCGCTGGGGACGGGCCGGCTTCGTGCTTCTGGGGAGGAGGTGCTGCTATGAGGTACGTCGCGATGCGTAGTCTGCGCTCGGAAGGTGAACGCGTCCTAAAAAATGTGTAGTGGCTACATCAGAACCGACGACGATCCGCGGGGCGGGCCGCCCACGCGCCGGTCAGTACGCGTAGAAGCCGCGGCCTGTCTTGCGCCCGAGTGAGCCCTCGCTGACGAGCGCGCGGAGGTTGTCCGGAACCGGGATGTTGATCGCGTTGCCGATCGCCTCGGCGACGTCGAGCCCGACGAAGTCGAGCAGGGCGATCGGTCCCATCGGGACCCCGGCGCCGAGCGTCATGCAGCTGTCGATGTCCTTCGGGTCCATCCCGGTCTCGGCGAGCAGCGACGCGGCGCTGAACAGATAGGGGAACAGCAGTCGGTTGACGACGAACCCAGGGATGTCCGGGACCTCGACCGGCGTCTTGCCCAGCGCCTCGCACAGAGAATTGGCCCGCGCGCGGGTCTCCGGGCTCGCCTCCGGCGGGAACGACAGCTCGACGAGCTCCATCCGCGGCACCGGATTGAACACGTGAAGCGCGACGAAGCTCTCCGGATGGCCGCTCGCCTGCGAGAGCTCGGCGACCGAGAGCGATGAGGTCGTCGTCGCGAGCACCGCGTCGCGGTCGGCGGCGCGGGCCATCTCACCGAGGTCGGCGAGCATCTCCGACTTGCGGCCGTGGTGTTCGATGATCGCCTCGACGAGGAACGTCGCGTCGTGGAGCCGGCCAAGGTCGGTGACAACCTCGATGCGGCCGGCGTCGCCGCCCTCGTGTCTGGCGGCCGCCTTGGCGACCGAGGCCTGTGCGCGTTCGGCGGATTCGTCCGAGCGCGCCCACAGCAGCACGTCGAACTCCGCGGAGGCGGTGGCCGCGAGGCCACACGCGATCGTTCCAGCGCCGGCGATGCCGAGTCGTTCAGTCACGTGCGGGTACAGTACGGGACCGTTCTTCTGGATGATGTTTCGCGCTCGTCCACACGTAATTTGACAGAGAGAGAAGGAGCCGCCACATGCCGTCGAATGGCAATAGCCATGGCCGCGAGGTCGTGATCGTCGAAGCCGCCCGGACCCCGATCGGGCGGGGTCATCTCGAGAAGGGCTATTACAAGGACACCCATCCCAACGAGCTCCTTGGCGCCGCCTACCGGGCCGTCATCGAGCGCGCGGATATCGACCCGGGCGAGGTCGAGAATGTGATCGCCGGCTGCGTCGCCCAGTTCGGTCCCCAGGGTCTCCACGTCGGCCGCAACGCGTGGCTCCAGGAGGGCTTCCCGATCGAGACCTCCGCGACGACGATCGACCTCCAATGTGGGTCCGCCCAGCAGGCCGTCAACCTCGGCGCCTCGCAGATCGCCAGCGGCGTCCATGACGTCGTCATCGGCGGCGGCGTCGAGCACATGGGCAAGCTCCCGTTCGCGGCGACGATGAACGTCCAGCAGGAGTACGGCTTCGCGTTCACCCCCGAGCTGATGGCCAAGCACAACATCGTCGGCCAGGGCCTCGGTGCCGAGCTGATCGCCGAGGAGTACGAGATCGCCCGTCCCGAGCTCGACGAGCTCGCGCTGCGCTCCCACCAGCTCGCGCACCGCGCGACCGAAGAGGGCCGCTTCGAGCGCGAGATCATTCCAATGAGTGTGAACGGCGACACCTACGTCTCCGACCAGGGCATCCGCCCGGACACGAACCTCGAGACGCTCAGCAAGCTGAAGACCGTGTTCAAGGAGGACGGCGTCATCACCGCCGGCAACTCCTCACAGATCTCCGACGGCGCCGCCGCTGTGCTGCTGATGAGCGCAGAGAAGGCCGCCGAGCTCGGCCTCAAGCCGCGGGCGCGGATCATGGATCAGACGACGGTCGGCTGCGATCCGGTGAAGATGCTCGAGGGTCCGATCCCCGCGACCAAGAAACTGCTCGAGCGCAACTCGATGTCGATCAACGACATCGACCTGATCGAGATCAACGAGGCGTTCGCGCCGGTCATCGCGGCCTGGTATCGCGTACATCGGCCCGACATGGATCGCGTCAACGTCAACGGCGGCGCGATGGCGCTCGGCCACCCGCTCGGCTCGACCGGCGCCCGGCTGATCACGACGCTGCTCCACGAGCTCGAGCGCACCGACCAGGAAGTCGGGCTCGTGACGATGTGCTGCGGCGGCGGGCTCGGCACCGGCACGCTGATCCAGCGGGTCTGAAGCATCGGAAGGCCAGGGTGCATGCACCCTGGCCCCGCCGGCGCATGCGCCGGCGGCGGGGGCGCGCATGCGCGCCCCCGAACAACGCCACCATTTGCACATGGGGCGTGTGGTGAGGGCTGCACTCGCGCCAGGGCGGCGCGATCCTCGGGAGGTAGTGCCTCTGGGCCTGAGTGTTGCTATAGCAACACTAAAGCCCATCGACCCGACTAGTCCGCCTGCTCGGTCGGGCGGATCAGGATCTCGTTGATCGACATCCGCCACGGGCGGGTGACGATGTAGACGATCGCGTCGGCGATGTCGTTTGCCTGCAAGACCTGCACCTCAGCGAACCGCTTCTCCATCTGCGCTTGGACCTCCGGGCGGTTGTGGATCCGCAGTTCGGTGTCGACGGCGCCCGGCTCGATGATCGAGACCCGCACGTGGCGCGCCGTCACCTCTTGGCGCAGCGACTCGCTGAACGCGCCGACGCCGTGCTTGGTGAGGTTGTAGACGCCGGACCCCCGACGGACCGTCCGCCCGGCGACCGAGCTGATGTTGACGACGTCGGCAACCTCGCGCGGTGAATCGTCGGCGGCCGCGAGCAGGTGCGGCAGCGCGGCGTGGGCGCAGTAGAGGAGACCCTTGATGTTGATGTTGACCATCCGCTCCCACTCGTCGAGCGGGGCGTTCTCGATCGGGCCGAGGAGCATCATGCCGGCGTTGTTGACCAGCGTGTCGAGGCGGCCGAACTCGGCCACGGTTTGCTCCACCGCGCGCTCGGCCTGCGCCTGATCGGTGACGTCGGCCTCGATCACGAGCGCTCCGTTGCCGACCCGGCCGGCCACCTCGCGCAGCCGGTCACCGCGGCGGGCGACGAGCGCGACCTTCGCGCCCCGCGCCGACAGGGCGAGCGCGGTCGCCTCACCGATGCCGCTCGAGGCGCCGGTGACGAGCGCGACGGTCTCGTTCAGCTCAGCCATCCCAGCGGAACCCTACCGGCGATGGTGACGCGGGCAACGGACTCGAGGGCAGCCCGGCCACCGGCTCGTTGCCGTTGTAGCCGACCGGAGCCAGGTCGTTCGGCGTGTCGTGATGGAACAACGAGGCCAGGTACTGGGCTTGGCCGCGGCCCGGGCCAAGCTCGAACTGCCCGCCGCCGTAGGCCCCGATCCCATGCTCGGCGCAATAGTCGTAGGTGTCGCAGAGCTTCTTCAACCCGCCGATCCGCGACGGCTTGAGGTTGACCATCCGCGGCGGGAACGGAAGCGCCTCGATGTCGTCGATCGAATGGATCGGCGCATCCCAGGTGATCCGCTCGTGGTAGGGCTCGAGCACGGCAGCGGTCTCAGGCGTGACGACGTCGGGATCCTCGATCCAGGCACTCGGGAACGCGGTGACGACGCGCTCGTAGAGGACCGGATCCGGCGGCTGGTCGACGACCGTGCCTCGGTAGAGCGACTTGAAGTCGACCGAGTCAACCGCGCCGGTGTCGACGAGCTTGGCGATCAGCTCGGGCGTCCAGGAGCTCGTCGGGTCGAGCTTGAAGCGAAGTGTCGGATAGTGCTCAAGCCGGTGCGTGAGCGGATCGAGGCTCGGCGGCTCCCCGAGCCGCAGTGAGACGACGAACGTCACCGGCTGGGCGTCGCGGCCGAGGGCCTCGTGGAGCGGGCGGCCCGCCTGCCGCAGGGCGAGGTCGAGCGCGGCGCTGTGAAACGTCCAGCGCCGGTAGAGGCGCGAGACCTCCCGCTGCGGCTCCACTCCGAATAGGTCAAGGGCGTCGATGCGCTCGCACAGCTCGCCGAGCGCATAGCTGCCCGCGAGGTCATGGACCGGGCCCGCCGCCTGGAGCGCCTCCTGATCGACGCCGTCGTAGACGACATCCTCACCGACCCCGGTGTGCCCGTCGCCGTGCAGATGGACGACGGTCGAGAGCCGCTCGAAGCCACTCGAGACCTCGGCGCGCAGTCCCTCAAGCGAATAACCCTCGACCGTGACCGGCAGGTCGGCGAGGCGGTCGAAGGTGCTCATACGGGACACAATACGAAGTCAGCGCGCATTGCTCTCGAGCCGCGTCACGAGCTCCTCGAGCTGGAGCTCCTCGAGCCCCTGGCTGACCGCGTCGAGCTCGCCGGCGCAGTACTCGACGAGCTCGCGGCCCTCCTTGACGAGGTCGAGCGTCTCCCGCAGACCGGCCTGCCCGGAGTCGAGCCGGCGGATGATCTCCTCGACGCGGGCGACCGCGGACTCATAGGTGCGCTCGGTCACGGGAGATCCTCCGATGCGTCGACGCGGGCCGGGAGCGCGCCATCGTGGAAGCGCAGGGTCACCGCTCCGGCCTCGCGGGCGGCGGCCGCAGAGCCGAGTGGTTCACCGTCGCGAGCCTCGATGAGCGCGTAGCCGCGGGCGAGCGTCCGCGACGGATCGTGGGCCGCGAGCGCGAGCGCGAGCCGCTCGAGTTCACGGCGGCGCTTCACGGTGTCCGAGGTCTGCGCCCGGACCTGGCTGCGCGCGAGCACGCGCAGCTGCGTGCCGGTCTCCGAGCGGCCGCCGTCGAGCACCCGCCGGGCGCTCGCCCGCAGCTCACGCAGGAGCTGGTGGAGCTGGCGGCGGTTGCGGGCGACGTGGTGAGCGGGGGCCCGCGAGAGGTGGGCCAGGGTCCGTGCCCGGGCGAGGACGGCATGACGGCCATGGCCGTGCAGGCGCCGGACGTGTCCGGCGAGCTCGGCGCGCGCTGTGCGGCAGTCGACGGGCACGGCGACCTCGGCGGCATGGGTGGGAGTCGAGCAGCAGACGGCCGCGACATCGTCGATCAGCGTGCGATCGGTGTGATGGCCCACCGAGGAGATGACCGGCACGCGGAGCATCGCGACCGTGCGGCACAGCGTCTCGTCGCAGAACGCGAACAGGTCGGCGAGCGAGCCGCCGCCGCGAGCCACGATCACGATCTCGATCTCCGGCGCCGCGGCGAGGTCGCGCAGCGCGGCGGTGATCGCCGACGCGGCATGTCGGTCCTGGACCGGCGCGAACGCCCAGACGAGCCGGCCGGCCCAGCCGCGCCGGTCCAGGCCGGCGAGCACGTCGTCGCGGGCCTTGCCGCGCTCGCCGGTGACGACCCCGATCGTCCGCGGCAGCTGAGGACGCGGGAGTCGCTTCTGGGGCTCGAACAGGCCGTCAGCGGCGAGGCGTCGCCGCAGCCGCTCGAGCTGGACGAGGAGGTCGCCCTCACCCTCGATCCGCAGCTCGAGGACGGCGAAGGTGAACGACGGGGACGACGTCGCGGAGCCCGGGTAGTAGTCACAGCCACCGCCGACGACGACTCGCATCCCGTCGACGAGGCGGATCCCGGTCGGCTCGTAGTCGCTCAGCCACATCGAGCAGGGCAGGGCGCCGCGCTCGTCTCGGAGCTCGAAGTACACCCGGGCGCGGCCGGTCTTGACGCCCCACACCTCGCCGACGAGCTGAACTCGGGCGAACTCCTGGAGGCGAACCTTGAGCTGGGCCGCGTACCCGCCGACCGAGAACGGACCGGGAAGTGGTGTAGTGTCCGGGGGACTGGCGACAACTCCCGGAGGACTGGGGCGGAATCCTGGGGTCAACTGAGGCACGCAGCTGCCGATGTTAGGGCGGTGACCGGACCCTCTGAATATGAGCGAGACAGACGCATCGGAACACCGACCGGGGGCTGACGCCGCCCCCGACGTCGCGTCCACGCCCCCGTCCAAACCAGACGGAACGCGGCCACTCCACGAGCTCGTCCATACGTGGATCCCGCTCGCGATCGTCATCGCCTCGGTGCTCGCCGCCATCGTCGGCTGGCGCGCCTCGGTCGCCGAGGAGCACGCGACCCATCACGAGGAGCTCGCCCGTCAGGATCTCGTGCAGCAGCAACAGCAGCTCGTCCAGGACCGCAACGCGGTCGCGACCGACCTGCAGACGTTCGGGCAGTTCGCAGAGTTCTCGAGCATCGGGCACGCGCTGCTGGCCGACGCCGGCCGGATCAGCGGATCGACGAGCAGTGAGCTGCGTACCCAGGGAGAGTCAGACCTCGGCGTGGCGCGATACCTCGGCAAGCAGATCCGATGGCTCAACTACGCGTATGACCCGAGCAGTCCGGGGACGAACCCCAATCTGCGAACCGACGGCAGCTACATGCCGGGGCATCCGTACAACTCGGCGGTCGCGCTTGACGCCGCGGAGAACGCGGATCCTGCGCTCCACGGGCTCTCGCCGGTGTCCCTGCACGAGCAGGCGCTGACGCTGCGCTCAGAAGCGGTTCACCTGACCGGGATCGCCGCGATCTTCGTCGGCGTGCTGATGCTGTTCACGCTCGCGGCCGTCGTCCCCGGCTCGCCCAAGGTTCTGTTCGCCGGGTCGGGCGCCGCGCTCGCCGTCGTCGGCGCCGTCCTCTTCCTCGCGGTGGCGGTCTAACGGATGCCCGAGATCGGACCTGAGATCCCGCGCGTCGAGGAGATCGCCGGCGAGGAGGAGCAGCACCACCAGAAGCACGACCGGTTCGCTCGGTTCGTCCCGATCGCGACCGTCCTGACGACGCTGATCGCGGCGCTCGTCGCGTTTGCCCAGGCCGGAGCGCTCAGCCTGCATGACCGGGCTGACGCCCGTGCCGAGGAGTACGGCGCGCTGGCGCTCAACGCGGCGGCGGTCAACCGGGGCAAGGCCGAGGTCCAGATCGACCGCTTCAACCTGCTCACGCGGGAACTGCGCGCCGCCTCCAACGCATCGCTGTTCGACCAGTACGGGAACTCGACGCCGGCCTCCAAGCTCGAGTCGGCACGGTGGAAGGCGGCCGCCGCCCAGACAAGCTCCGACACGGCGGCGATCGCCGGCACCGACCGGGTCGCGTACATCTGCGCCCCATCGCTCCAGCAGCACTGCTCGAGGACGAACGCGTCCTATAGCCCGCAGCAGGACCCGAGCTTCCCGAATCGGTTCATGCAGCAGACCCAGTGGTCGTCGTATCGGCTGACGGCGCTGCGTGATGCCGCCAACCAGCAGGCCGACGCGGCGGAGGCCCAGTCGGTCCACTACGCCGCGATCCTGACGATGCTCGCCGTCGCCGTGTTCCTGTTCGGCTACTCACTGACGCCGCAGGGGCGCAGCCGCCGCCGGCTGTTCTCGACCGTCGCCGGCTCGTTCGTGCTCGTCGCCGGCGTGTGGGCGCTGTTCCAGGCGCTCTCCCCGGTCCAGAAGCCACCTGACGGTGCCGCGACGGCGTTCGCGAACGGTGAGGTTCAGCTCCAGTCGGGCGACCCCGAGGCTGCGCTGGTCTCCTTCAGCCGGGCGATCAAGCTCCGCCCGGAGTTCGTCGACGCCTACGCGGACCGCGCGCAGGCCGAGTTCGCCGCCGGGATTCCGCGGATCGGGTCCGGAACCGATGGGCTCCCGACGACGGCCGGGCCGGTCACCGTCCCCAGTCGCGAAGCGCTCGACAAGGCGGTTGAGAACAACCTCAAGGCGCGGGAGGCCGGTTCGGAGTCGGCGACCGTGCTCGCCGATCTCGGACGCGACCTGTTCTACCGGGGGATCGTCAACGGCAGTCCCGCCGATCTTCGTTCGAGCCATGCCGACCTCGAGGAGGCCGCCGCGAAGTACCGCACTCAGAATCACGCGGCGCTGCTCCTCGCCGCCGCGGAGCTGCGGATGGCGGAGGACAACCTCGCGCTCGCCCGCGTGGACGAGGCCGACCATGAGTACGCGGAGGCGGAGCAGACGCTCAGCGAGCGAACCGCATCCGCCGAACCGATCATCGCCGCGGCGCTGACCGATCTCCACCTGATCGAGACCGTCCACCCGGGGCTCTCGGCGCGAGCGCTCCAGGTCAGCCAGCACCTCGTCGCGGCCGGCGAGACCGGGGTTCCGACGCCGACCGGGGACAAGGCGGCGGCTGGTCGTCCCGCGGTCACGTTGCGGGGGATCTCGGCCCAGCCGGATCCCGGCCACGCCCTGTACACGATCTCCAAACCGGGTGGATTCGATCCCGCCAAGGACGTCGTCTCGGTGCAGTGGGAATACAAGGATCCGCTGCACGGCGAGTGGGCGGTCCTCCCGGAGCTCTCCGGACCCGTCCGGCCGGGTGGGATGGTGGGTGACTCGTCCTTCTACTCCTCGAACAATCCGTCATACGTGTCGGCGTCATCGCCGGCGACGTGCCTGCCGGCGGGGAGTTACCGGGTCGAGATCTACGTCAACGGTCAGCTTGCGGGCAGCGCGACGGCGAAGGGCTCGTGGCCGGAGCTGCACGCCGTGCGCTTCAGCGACGTCGATGGCGCGATCTGCGTGCCCGCCGGGTGGGCGTCGGCCGGGGACCTCGGCGCGGGGACGGCGGGCTACGCCGCCAAGGACTTCTCCAGCGGGGTGTTCCTGCTCAGCGTCCCCAAGCAGGCGGTCGCGGCGCTGGCGTCGAGTCAGAGCGACCTGGCGGGCCTGATGGCCGTGCTGCCGGACAACTTCAAGTCGATCCTGCCCGGGCTCACTAAGGACGACAAGCCGAGCTCGACGCCGTTCTTCATGAGCTCGGACAACGGGCAGCTTCAGCATTGGAGCTACCGGAAGGGCATCGTGCTGACCGGGGTGGGGACGTCGTCGAACGGGCAGGTGTACGTCGGGATGACGTGGGGCCCGGACACGAACGTGACCCCGGCGCTGTTCCTGTCGCTCAGTCCGCTGTAGTCGAGGGTCGAGCACGATCGGTGCTCGGGAGGCGCTCAGTAGGCGCTCGGCGTTCGTGCTCGGCGTGGCCGTGGGACACTGTGGGATGGGTGCCAACCCAGGCGGCATCGCCTTGTCGGAGTTGATCGCGGGTCTGTCGTGCGCGTTGGATATCGCGGAGGGGGAGCCGCCTGGTCACGCGCAGCGATCCTGCCTGATCGGGATGCGCTTGGCCGAGGAGCTGGGCCTGGCGGCGGATGCGCGGTCGGATCTGTTCTACGCGCTGTTGCTGAAGGACGCCGGGTGCACGGCCAACGCGGCGCACATGGCGGCGCTGTTCGGTGCCGACGACCAGGTGGCCAAGCGGACATCGAAGTTCGTTGACTGGTCGCGCCCGTTGGCAGCGTTCGTGTGGTCGGCGAGGAGCGTCGCCCCCGGTGGGTCGCTGCGGGCGAAGACCGAGCGTCTGTGGGCGATCCGCAACGAGGGTGCCGTGACGCGGTCGCTGATGGCGGCGCGGTGCTATCAGGGCGCTGAGATCGCGCGCAAGCTCGGCTTCTCCGAGGGGACGGCGGACGCGATTCGGGGTCTGGATGAGCACTGGGACGGCCTTGGCCAGCCGCACGGGTTGGCGGGCGTCGAGATCCCGCTCGCGGCGAGGATCCTGTGCTTGGCGCAGACCGTGGAGGTCTTTCAGTACGTTGGCGGCGTCGATGCCGCCCGTCGGGTGGCGCTGCGGCGAAGCCGGCGGTGGTTCGATCCTGAGCTCGTCGAGGCGCTCGTCTCGTTCCGCGCGGACCGTGACTTCTGGGCGTCGCTGTCCGCGCCGGAGGTGTCCACGGTCGAACCGTCCGATCGGGTCCTGATCGCGGATCAAGACCGGCTTGACCGGATCGCCCAGGCGTTTGGGGATGTCGTCGGCGCGAAGTCGACCTGGACCCGCCAGCACTGTGATCGTGTGTCCGCGATCGCCACCGGCGTCGCCGCGCAGCTTGGAGTCGACGCCCGAACGCAACGCGAGCTGGGTCGTGCGGCCCGGCTCCACGACATCGGCACATTGTCGATCTCGAACCGGATCCTCGACCGGCCAGGCTCGCTCTCGGAGGCGGACTGGCGAAAGATCCGCCAGCATCCGCACCTCGGCGAGCACATCCTTGAGCGGGTGCCGAGCCTCGGTGTGCTCGCGCCGATCGCCGGCGCGCATCATGAGCGCCTCGACGGCAGCGGCTACCCGCGCGGGCTCGACGCAGAGGAGCTCACCATGCCCATGCGGGTCCTGGCTGTCGCCGACGTCTATGCAGCGCTGACCGCCGAACGGCCCTACCGCGCGGCGTACGCCCCAGACCGGGCGCTCGAGCTGATGCGAGCGGAAGTGCCCCGGCGCCTCGACGGCGACGCGTTCGCCGTGCTCAACACCGTCGCACGCGAGCAGGCTGCCGGCGCACCGACGCCCTAGTCCTGCTTGGCGGCGATCTGGGCGAGCGCTTCCTCGAGCGCGCCTTCGCCGCCGGGCTTCCCGGTGATCGCGAGCTCCGGGGACCAGGTGGGGACGCGGCCGGCGAGCGCTGCGGCGCGCTTGCGGCCTGCGACCTCGATCGGCGCGCGCTGACGGATCTGGGCGAGCAGCCGGGTGCTGTACTGCTGCGGTGACTCGTCGGGCGCGATCGCGGGTTGATCGAACTCGAAGAATGCGATTCGCACGCGCGGGCGTACGCCGGGGAACCGCGGAAGCGCGACCGTGCCGTTGCACGCAACTCCGATGATCGTCGCCTCGGGCACCGCCCGCGCCAAGTAGCCGATGCCGCTCCGGGCTCGCAGCGCCCTGCCGAGCGAGCGTGTGCCCTCGGGGTAGATCCCGATACACGCGCCCTTGCGGAGCTCCTCGATCGCGCGGTCGAGCGCTCCGGAGTCGCCGGATCCGCGCTCGATCGGGATCTGCCCCATCCCGGTCAGGACCGCGCCACTGAACGTGTTCTTCCACATCGAGGACTTCGCCAGCGCCCTGATCTGTCGGCGGGGCCACGCCGCGATCCCCGTCGCCACGGTGTCCCAGTAGCTGTCGTGGTCGCCCACGAGCAGCAGGGGCCCCTGAAGCGGCAGCAGCTCAAGGCCGGTCACGTGCAGGCGGCCCCACCAGAGAACACTGGGAGTGGAGGCGATCATCACGGCGCGGTAGGCCGGCGTGATCCGCTCGATCCGGTCAGTCATCGCTCCCGCAGGCTACTCGGATCGACATCCGGTAGATGTGGCGCCGCGGGAAGTCGCACGGTGACGCAGAGCCCGCCGGCGGCCCGCGGGGTGAGGGTGAGAGTTCCGTCGTGTGCCTTGGTGATGCTGTCGACGATTGCCAGGCCGAGGCCGACACCTGCGTGGTCAGTGCGGATGCGTTCGGCGCCGCGACGAAAGGGCTCGCCAAGGGTGGAGACGACCTGCGGCGTGAGTGTCTCCCCGGTGTTCTCGACGGTGAGCACGACACTCTCGGCGTGAGCGCTGGTCGTGACCCGTACTGTGCCCTGCTCGGGGAGGTTGTGGACGATCGCGTTGTGCACGAGGTTCGTCGTCATCTGCAGCAACAGCGCGGGCGAGCCGATGGTGGCGGTGAGGTCGCCGGAGGTTTCGATGGTGGCCCCGCGGTTCTCTGCCATGGGGAGGAGCGTTTCGGTGGCTTCTTCGGCGATGAGGGACAGGTCGACGTATTCTCGAGTGAAGGTCCGCCGGTCGGCCTGGCTGAGCAGGAGGAGCGCTTCGGTGAGGTCGATCGCCCGGGTGTTGACGAAGTGAAGGCGCTCGACGAGTTTGCTGGTATCGCCGTTCGGCTCGTTTCGCGCCACGTCGAGAAGTGTCTGTGTGATCGCCAGCGGAGTGCGCAGTTCGTGCGAGGCGTTGGCGGCGAATCTCTGCTGTTCGGCGACGTGTGCTTCGAGCTGGGCGAGCATGGTGTCAAAGGCGTCGGCAAGTTCGCGGAACTCATCTCTGCGGCCCGGGAGCCGGATTCGGTGCGAGAGCGATCCGGTCGCGGCGACGCGTGTGGCGTCCGTGATGCGAGCCAGAGGGGCGAGCATCCGGCCGGCGAGCAGCCACCCTCCCACAAGGCTGAACAGCAGCAGGAACGCCAAGACGGCGGCTGCCCTGGGGGCGAAGACGTGCAGGAGGCCGGACCGGACGGGGAACACACTGTGAATGGACGTGTCGGCGTTAATAAGGAACGCACGGTCCGGCACGTAACGCAGGAGGAAAACCCACACCGCGGCGAGCAACAAGCCACCCGCGAGCATCAGGAAGCCGGCGTAACTGAGGGTGAGTTTGAGGCGAACGCTCAAGCCCGGGGCTCTATCCACGCTCGCCTCCCTCAGGGTCGGTGTGCGGTCGAGTGCCGATGCGGTATCCGGCGCCGGCGACGGTGGCGATGATCCAGGGTTCGCCGAGCCGTTTGCGCAGTGCCGAGACCGTGATCCGCACGGCGTTGGTGAATGGATCGGCGTTCTCGTCCCACGCCCGGTTCAGTAGCTCTTCGGCGCTGACCACACCGCCTTCGGCCGCGACGAGAACCTCGAGCACGGCGAACTGCTTCCGAGTGAGCGCGACGTAGCGGCCGTCGAAGTAGACCTCGCGGCGGAACGGATCCAGACGCAGACCGGCGATTTCTCGCACGGGTGGCCTGTTGTGGGCGCGTCTGCGGTCAAGCGCTCGGAGGCGGAGCACGAGCTCTCCGAGTTCGAACGGCTTCGTGAGATAGTCGTCGGCGCCGAGTCCGAATCCGGTGGCCTTGTCATCGAGCCGGTCGGCGGCGGTGAGCATGAGGATCGGCATGCCGCTGCCGGAGGCGACGATGCGTTTGGCGATCTCGTCTCCGGAGGGCCCGGGGATGTCGCGGTCGAGGACCGCGATGTCGTAGGCGTTGACGCCGAGCAGCTCCAGCGCGCTGTCGCCGTCCCCGGCGAGGTCGGCCGCGATCGCTTCCAGGCGAAGGCCGTCGCGGATGGCTTCTGCCATATAGGGCTCGTCCTCAACGATCAACACACGCATGCTCCGATGCTCGCAGCTGGTGCATATGGTCGGCATATCAAAAACCTCATACGGGCTGGCAACGCCTCGCTGCACTTGACTGGAGGCATGCCCTACAGCGAACCAGCACGAACACCAGCCGGTCGAACCCGGACTCGCAGGATCCGCCTCGGCGGCCTGCTCGTCGTCATCGCGGCGAGCGGCGTCGCGCTGCGCTCCCAGTGGCTGGCATCCTCGTCTTCGACGGCCGCATCACACATCTTCGTCTACCGCAACGAGCACCGGGATGCGGTTGGCGAGTCCGAGGGTGCCGTCCCGGGCGGCACGACGGTCTTCGATGACGAGATTCCGGGTGTCGCCAAGCTTGATCCAGCGCTCCTCGGCGCCGTGCGCCACGCTGCGACCGATGCCGCGAGCGATGGGGTCACCTTCGACGTCGACAGCGGCTGGCGTTCCCCGCAGTACCAGGAACACCTCCTCCGCGAGGCGATCCTGAAGTACGGCTCCGAAGAGGAAGCTGCCCGGTGGGTCGCGACGCCGAAAACGTCGGCTCACGTATCGGGGCACGCGGTCGACGTTGGGCCTCCCGATGCGGCGGCGTGGCTGTCCGAACATGGCGCCAGCTACGGGCTGTGCGAGATCTACGGCAACGAACCCTGGCACTACGAACTGCGCTCCGAGGCAACCGATCACGGATGCCCGCCCATGTACGCCGACCCGGCGCACGATCCAAGGATGCAGCCATGATGAGAACGCTCGGCACCGAACCGGAGTCAACTCGCCTCACCATACGGAGGAGAAACATGACGCGAAAGCCAAGGCCGCTGACCGCCCTTGCGATGGTCGCCCTGACCATGGCGGGCTGCTCGAGCGCACCTGCACAGACCGGCGCCGGCAGCAGCGCCGCCAACAGCACGACTGCCAATCACGTGAAGGCGGTGAAGTTCTCCGAGTGCATGCGCGCGAACGGTGTCAGCGGGTTCCCGGACCCGAACGCGTCGGGACAGTTGACGATCGATGGGGTCGCCAACGGCTCATCGGTGAACCCGAACACCCCTGCGTTCACGCGGGCGCTGGGCGCATGCAAGAAGCTGGAACCATCGGGGTTCACGGGCAGCAAGCGCAGCTCCCAGCAGCAGCAGGCGGCCCTCCGGTTCGCTGAGTGCATCCGCAAGGACGGCGTGAGCGATTTTCCGGACCCGATCCCGAATGGGCCCCTCGTGGACACGAACCGAATCCCGTCCGCGAATGTGCCCGGGGGGATGAGCATTCTCAACGCCGCGATGCGGAAGTGCCGGGATGCGGCAGCTGCGGCGGGGGTCGCGCGGTGATGCGGCCGACGCGCGTGCGCCGGCCGGAGCTTTGGCCCTGGAGGTTTAGGCAGAACCCTGCGACCCGTACGGATACCACCACGACTTGCGTTCGATCCGCGTCTCCATGTGGACGTGCTTCGTCTCCTGGAATGCCTCCAGGCCCTCCCGGCCGAGCTCGCGGCCGAGCCCCGACTGCTTGAACCCACCGAACGGACCGGCATCGTTGTCGGTGAGCGGGTCGTTGATCCACACCGTTCCCGCCCGGAGCTCGCGCATGCACCGGACCGCGGTCTCGAGGTCGCGGGTGTACACATTCGCGCCGAGGCCGAAGCGGGTGCCGTTGGCGAGCTCGATGGCCTCGTCCAGCGAGCGCACGGGCACGATCGGGGCGACCGGGCCGAACGTCTCCTCGCGCAGCAGCGCGGTCTCGGCGGGCGCGCCCGTGACCACTGTCGGCATCAGGAAGTGGCCGCGCGGATGCCCGGTGGCCCTCCCACCCGACGCGATCGTCGCTCCCGCCGCGACCGCGGCGTCGAGCTGATCGGTGACCTTGGCGCGTTGGGTGGCGCTCACCATCGGCCCGACGTCGGTGTTCGGATCCAGCGGGTCGCCGAGCCGCAGGCTCTCAGCATGGTTGATGAACGCGCTCACGTAGTCGTCGTAGACCTCGCGGGCGACGTAGAACCGCTCCGCCGACGTGCACACCTGGCCGGCGTTGAGGTACGCGGCCCATGCGCCGCCCCGCGCCGCGATCTCGATCTCATCGGCGACGTCGGCACAGACGATGAACGGGTCCTTGCCGCCGAGCTCGAGGTTGACCCGCGCGACCCGCTCCGCGCACACGGCCGCGATCCGCTTGCCGGTCGCCACCGATCCGGTGAAGGCGACGCAATCGATGCGCTCGTCGCCGACGATCTCGGCGCCGACGGCGCCGTCGCCGACGACGACATTGAGGACGCCTGCCGGCAGATGTTCGAAGCAGTCGAGCGCCTGAAGAGTCGCCAGCGGGGTCAGCTCCGAGGGCTTGCACACGGTTGCGTTGCCGGCGGCCAGTGCGGGCGCGAGCTTCCACGCGAGCAAGAGCAGCGGATAGTTCCACGGGACGATGCAGGCGACGACACCGATCGGCTCCTTGAGGACCATCGCGAGCTGACTGGATTCGATCGGCGGAATCATTCGGCCAGCCGAGTCGCGTCCCACCTCGGCGTAGTAGTCGAACGCCGCGGCCGTCCAGCCGATCTCGTCGCTGTTCTCGATCAGCGGCTTGCCGCCCTCGAGCGTCATCGTGTGGGCGAGTTCGCTCGTGTTCGCCCGCAACCGCGTTGCGATCTCGTGCAGCATGTCGGCTCGTTCGACCGCCGGCATCGCTGCCCACGCGGGCGCCGCCGCATGGGCGGCGGCGATCGCCGCGTCGACCTCGTCCGGGGAGGCGGAGCCGAGCGTCTCGAGCGTCTGCTCGGTATAGGGATTCTCGACGCCCAGCGGGTCGCCGGATCCGGAAACCCGCTCAGCGCCGATCAACATCCGGCAACCCTGTGCATCAATCCTCGGGTACGGGTACGACGAGCACCGGGCGCTTCGAGATGTGCAGGAGCTTGTGCGGGGTCGACCCGATGAGCGCGCCGTAGATCGGGCTCTCGCCGTGTGTGCCAACGACGATCAGCCGCGCGTCACGCTCGTCCGCGAGATCGGTCAGGGCCTGAGCCGCGGACTTCTCGACGAGTACCGCGTCGATCTCACCGTCCTCGGCGGCGGCAATGCCGGCCGCCTCTTCGACGCGCTTGTGGGCGAGTTCCCTGAGCGCGGCGGCATAGTCCTGCACCTCGCCGGCCATCGGGTTCACCCCGTAGCCGAACGCAACCGTGACCTTCTCGTTGAACGCCTTGGCGACCTCAAGCGCGGCACGCAACGCCGCCTTCGAACCAGTGGAGCCGTCGTAGCCGACGATGATGCCGCCGCTCATGACGACTGCCCTGCCGGCGCGTGGGCGACGACTGACGGGTCGACGACCGATGTCTTACGTCTGAAGAACTCCGGCGCCACGATCCGCTGATAGACCATCACGATCAGTCCGATGATGATCGTCAGCAGCGCGATCGCGATCGGCGATCCGATTCCCAAGAACGGCTTGGAGTACCCGCCGTCCGCCTTTGAGTAGTCGATGACGGCCTTGATCAGCACCCATGTCAGGATCAGGCCCCCGACTGTCGGCAGGACCCCGATGAAGAAGAAGTTCCGCAGCGTTGTCGAAAAGGTGCTTGCGGTAGTACCACACGCACGCGAAGCCGGTGATCCCGTAATAGAAGGCGATCGTCAGCGACAGCGACGTGAACGCGTCGGCGATCAGGTTGTCGTGGCTCGTGACCGACAGCAGGATGTAGACGAGCATCGAGACGGTACCCATCCAGATCGTCGAGAAGCCGGGCGAGAGGAACCGCGGATTGACACTCCCGAAACGCCTGGGGATCGCGCCGGCACGTCCCATCGACAACGTCGTCCGGGCTGTCGGGAGAATCGTCGTCTGGGTCGAGGCCGAGGCGGAGCTGAGGATCGCGATGATGAGGATCTTGTCGAGACCCGAACCGAACACGCCCTTGCCGAGCGGTGCGAACACATCACTCTGAGTTGTTGACGAGGTTGTCGAGCCCTCCGTACGCCTGCGCCGCCGTCGAAACGAGCACGTAGATGAGGACGAGGACGAATGTCGAGATGACCGCGGCGCGTCCCGGGGCGCTGCTCGAGTCCTCGGTCTCCTCGTTGACACTCACTCCCGAGTCCCAGCCCCAATAGATGAAGATCGCGAGCAGGATGCCACCGTTGAGCGCGCTGACACTCTTGATGTCGAACGGGTTGAACCATGAGAACGCAGGCTCGACGGAATGGGCGGGGTGATTCGCGTACACCTTGATCAGCGCGACGATCGCGAACACCATCAGCGTGACGAACTCCATCGCCAGCAGCACCTGCTGAGTGCGCGCGGAGAGCTCGATCCCGACGTAACAGATCGCGGTCATGATGATGATCCAGAGCGATCCCCACGGCGACGACCTCGGCGGTCGTCGGCGTGATCCCGAACAGCTGGAAGGTGTAGTTGCCGGCGACGTCCGCGAGGCTCGGCATCACGAGCACGTCGGCGACGACGATCGCCCAGCCAGCCTGCCACCCGAGATACGGCCCGAACGCCTTCGAGACCCAGGCGAACGTCGTGCCGCAGTCCGGGTCGGCGCGGTTCATCCAGTAGTAGGCGGCGGCGATGAACGCCATTGGGAAGAACGCCACGATGATGACCGCCGGCGACTGAAACCCGAGGGCCGGCACGGCCGCGATGAAGCCGAGCGTCGCTGCGAGGCTGTAACCGGGTGCGACCGAGGCCACGCTGATGACAATGTTTGAGACAAACGAGATCGCGTTCTTCTTGAGGCCCTTGTCCTCAACTTGAACGCCGCTGCCGCCGGTCGGAGCCAGTGTGGAGCTTTCCACGGGGTCCCTTCTCCTTAGATCAGGTGGTACGGGTCATGGCGCAGGCAAGACGGTGGCCACGACCGCGCGCAGGAGCGGCATTCTCGGTCGCTCCGGGCAATTGCGCAAGGGTGTGGTGGCCGAACTGCGCCGACCGGTTTATACGGGAGGGATAAGGCGCGCCCGGGGGTGCCGTCGCTACGGTCACCGCCCGCATGACTACAAGCGTGTCTGTCGGCGTGCTCGGCGCGGCCGGAACGATCGCGCCGGCGATCGTCCGCGACCTCGGCGCCTCCGAGGAGGTCGAGCGGATGCTGCTGCTCGATCTCGACGGCGCCCGCGCCGCGACGGTCGCCGCGGAGCACGGCGGCGGGAAGGCCGAGAGCAGCACCGCCGACGCGCATGATGAGGAGGCGCTGGCGCGCACACTGGACGACGTCGACGTGCTCGTCAACACTGCCTCCTACCGGGTCAACCTCCACGCGATGCGGGCCTGTCTGGCGGCCGGGTGTGCGTACATCGACCTCGGCGGCCTGTACTGGATGACCGGGCGCCAGCTCGAATTCGCCGATGAGTTCGGACGCGCGGGGCTGCTCGCGCTGCTCGGGATCGGCTCAAGTCCGGGTAAGACGAACCTGATGGCCCAGCGCGCGGTCGAGGTGCTCGACGTCGAGCCGGGTCAGATCGAGAAGATCGACATCGTGGCGGGCGGGCGGGACCCCGCGCCGGGCGACGACGGCCGGCTGCGTCCTCCGTACGCGCTCCAGACGTTGCTCGACGAGCTGACCCTGTCGCCGATCCTGCTGCGAGATGGCCGACCGATCGAGATCGAGCCGCTGAGCGCGGGCGGGGTCGTCGATTTCGGCGAGCCGATCGGGCGTGCGGACACGATCTACACGCTGCACTCCGAGCTGCGCACGTTCGCCGACAGCTTCGGCTGCCGCTCCGCGAGCTTTCGCCTGTCGCTCGCGCCGCCGCTGCTCGCCGGGTTACGGGACCTCGTCGGGGTGCCGGCGGACGACATCGCCGCGGCCACGGCGGCAGCGGCAGCGCCGTCGAACGAGACGGTGTCGGTGCACCTCGTCAAGGTGACCGCCGAATCCGGCCCGTCGGTCACCGTGCGCGCCCACACCGAGCCGTGGTCAGGGCTCGGGGGCTCGATCGTCTCGACCGCAGCGCCGGCCGCGGCCGCCGTTCGACTGTTCGCGCGGGGGTCGCTGGACGCGGTCGGCGCGCTTCCGCCCGAGCAGTGCATCGATCCCGGCGAGATGTTCAGCGAACTCGAGGCGCGCGGGTGCTCGTTCTCGGTGACCGGACCCGCGTAGCGGGCGAACCCGGGCTTTGGGCTCCACCACCCCGCTCCCTTGAATGAACGTTCAATCGAGTGTCGAGATCGTTCCCTGGGGACGACCACGAATTCCCACACGATCGCCCGAAGGTGAACGCGTGGGAATACGTTGTCGCCTGGGGTAGGCGGATTCCCACGCGCCGTGGTGACCGGCAGCGCGCGGGAGATTGTGGTCGCTGTGGGCGCGGACTCGGCGGACCGGGCACGACGAGGTCAGAGGCGATCAAGCGCCGGCAGAAGTCGCGCCACCGGCGAACCGGTCGGGGGAGCGCGCTAGCGGGGGTGACTGGGATTGAGGCCCGGCGCCGAGCCGGTGACGTCGACGGGGACGCCGCGCCAGGCGATCTCGTGCCTGAGCAGCTCGAGGTCGGCGTCGACCATCATCCGGATCAGCTCCTCGAAGCTCACCTCCGGCTCCCAGCCGAGCACCCTGTGCGCCTTGGTCGCATCGCCGATCAGGTGCTCGACCTCCGCCGGACGGAGCAGCACCGGATCGATCACGACATGCTCGTCGAGGGACAGGCCGGCGTGGTCGAAGGCGACCTCGAGCGCCGACTTGACGGAATTCGCCTCGCCGGTGGCGACGACGAAGTCGTCGGGCTCGTCCTGCTGGAGCATCAGCCACATCGCCCGGACGTAGTCGCCGGCGTAGCCCCAGTCGCGCTCCGCGTCGAGGTTGCCGAGCTTCAGCTCTTTCGCGACCCCGAGCTTGATCGCCGCGGCGTGCCAGGTGATCTTGCGGGTGACGAACTCGAGGCCGCGGCGCGG
Organism: uncultured Solirubrobacterales bacterium; assembly: GCA_963850335.1. Classification (GTDB taxonomy): domain Bacteria; phylum Actinomycetota; class Thermoleophilia; order Solirubrobacterales; family Solirubrobacteraceae; genus Palsa-465. Next base: position 475,917 of record CAWKKY010000020.1, read on the forward strand.
GCTCTCGTGGTTGAAGAGGATCCCGCTCGTCGCATGCAGACCGTATGACTCGCGGTAGTTGACGGTGATGAAGTGGCCGTACGCCTTGGCGACGCCGTATGGCGAGCGCGGATAGAACGGCGTCATCTCGTTCTGCGGGACCTCGCGGACCTTGCCGAACATCTCGGAGGAGGATGCCTGGTAGAACCGGGCCTCCGGGCAGACCTCCCGCATCGCCTCGAGCAGCCGGGTCACGCCGATGCCGCTGAACTCCGCGGTCAGCGTCGGTTGCACCCACGAGGCGGCGACGAACGACATCGCGGCCAGGTTGTAGATCTCCTCCGGGTTGCAGGCGCGGAGCGTGTCGACGAGGGAGCGCGAATCGAGCAGGTCGCCCTGGTGCAGGGTGACGCGGTCGCGGATGTGCTCAATCCGGTCGAACTTCTCCGTCGAGGAGCGGCGAACCATTCCGTGTACGTCGTAGCCCTGCTCGAGCAGGAACTCGGCGAGATAGGAACCGTCCTGCCCGGTGATCCCGGTGATAAGGGCGGTACGACCGCTCATGCAGGTGCCTCCGTTGGTGCTGGTGATTGTTGGCCGGGCGTTCCGCTGCGCTCTCGCAGCCACGCCACGGTCTGCTCGATGCCGTCGCGCAGGTCGACTTGAGCCTCCCAGCCGAGCAGGCTCCTGGCCTTCTCGACTGAGGGCCAGCGGCGCTGGACGTCGACCTCGAAGCTCGGGAGATGCTCGAGTTCGAACGCGTCCGGATCATTCCCGCATGCGCCCCAGATCAGTCGGGCAATTTGGGCGACCGTGAGTTCTTCTGACGCGGAAATGTTGAAGTCGTTGTTCTCGCCGGCCGGTGAGGCCATGGCGGTGACGATGCCGTCGGCGATGTCATCGACGTGGGTGAGGGTCCGGGTCTGCGTTCCGTCACCGAAGATCTGGAGCGGGCGGCGGCCGGTGAGGGACTTGTCGATGAGGTCGGGGACGGCGTGTGCGATCCCCGGCTCGTCCGGATCCGGGAGCTCGCCTGGGCCATAGGCGTTGAATGGGCGGCAGATCGTGTAGCGCAGGCCATGCTGATCGTGGGCCGCGCGGGCGAACACCTCGCCGGAGAGCTTTGAGAACCCGTACGCCGACCACGGTGCCGGACACGTGTGGATGTGCTGCTCGGCGGTCGGGAAGTCGGTTGCGCGCTCGAACACCATCGACGATGACACGTAGACGTAGCGCTCGATGTCCGCGCCGAGGGCCGCACTCACCACCGAGGCACTGAGCGCGTTGTTGACCTCGGTGAGCGTGTGCGGCAGCTTGTGGAAGTTGGCGATCCCGCCGACGATCGCGGCGAGGTGGATGACGTGGGAGCACCCATCCGCCGCCTCGCGGGCCACGGCGTAGTCCCGCAGATCGCCGGTATGGATCTCGCAGCCCTCACGCATCCACTGGGGGGCGGGCCGATGGTCGCTGACGCGGACCTCCCACGCCGGGTCGCGCAGCAGTCGGCGGACGACCGCCGAGCCGATCACACCGGCTCCTCCTGTGACAAGGACGCGGGTCAACAGGGCGTCACTGGATGGGCTGGGGCTGGGGCTGGGGCTGGGGCGTGGGCTCGGGGCGCAGCGCCGCGTGTTCGGACGCGTAGGCGAACACCTGTGAGGTGCCGAGCGCGTTCCAGGGGTCGACGAGCAGGCAATCCGGCGCGGCTGTGGCGGCAATCTCGGCGAACGTCTCCGGGCGCTCGAACTCGCTGTGGTTGGTGGCGACGATGACGACATCGGCGTCCTGCACCGCCTCGCTCAGCGGCTGCGTGGGCGACGGCGCCCTGGGATCGCAGACCGCGACGTCGGCGAGCTCGCGCTCGAGCAGCCGGATCAGCTTCGGCGACAGCGAGTCCCGCTCGTCATCGGTGTCGCGCTTGAACGTGAGCCCGAGCACGGCGACCTTCTTCGACGCGAGGCTCCCGCACCGCCGCTTGATGCCCTCGACCAGGAACAGGGGGACCGCCTCGTTGACACGAGAGACGGCGAGCAGCATGCCCGGGGCGTTCGAGCGCTCCTCGGAGAACGCGAAGTCCTTACGCAGACACGTTCCGGCGGTCATCCCCGGCATCGCGATCCCGCCGCGCGGGTAATCCCGGTTGATCAACTCGATCACGTCGAAGACGTTTGCGCCGTAGCGCTCGCAGTCCATCATCAGCAAGTTGGGGAGCGCGAAGGTGGCGTAACGCAGGATGTTCGTCCAGATCTTCGCGAGCTCGGCCTGGACCGGACTCGTCTTCACGATCGGAGCGCCGAACAGGCTGAACACCTCGGCCGCGCGGTCGGTCGACGCCTCACCGACGCCGCCGACGATGCAAGGGAGCGTGGTGATCTCCTCCAGGAACCGGCCGGCGGCGATCCGCTCCGGGGCGTGGGCGACATAGACGTCCTCGCCGACGCGTAGGTCGCGGCGCTTCTCGAGGTAGCCGGCGACGAAGTCGGTGGTGCCGGGCGCGATCGTCGAGCGCAGAATCAACGCATGGCCGGGGCGGAGCAGCGGCAGCAGGTCGTCGACCGCGGCTCGGACCTGGCTGAGATCGCTCTCCAGATGTGAAAACGAGGGCGTGCCGATCGTGATCACGATGTCCTCGGCCCGGGCGGCGTCGGCGGCACGCTCGCTGAGTTCCAGGCGACCGGAGGCGCACACCCGCTCAAGTAGTTCCTGGGTGCCCGCCTCGACGAACGGCATGCGCCGCGCCCGGATCGAGTCGAGCACGGCGGTGTCGTGGTCGATGCCAAGCACGGTCACGCCGCGATCGGCGAACGACAGCGCCAGGGGCAGACCGACCCGGCCGAGGCCAATGACGGAGATGATGTGTTCGTCGCTCACGTGACTGCTTAAACGTAGTGATGGCCCACCGGGTTACGGTCCCGGGTGGCGCGGGGTCGGCGGGCGGCCACGCTCCGGGCGCGTCGGCGCGTCAGTGGCCGGTCTCGGTGGCGTCGAGCCGACCGGCGAGGTTCTCGCTGACGCTCGCGAGCGGTTCGAGCCCCGGCTCGGCCGGATGACCCCGGACCTCACCAGCGTAGGCGAGCCGGTCGAGGCGTGCGATCTCCCGCTCGCCCTCGAGCCGCGCCGGATGACCAGCGGGGAGGCCCTTGATCAACGTCCGGATCCGCTCGCGCAGCTGCAGCGCGAAGTGCGGCGTGGACGCTCCCATCAGTTGTCTGACGTCGTCGACCGTGACCTCGCGGCCCGGCTTCAGACGATCTGGATGCTCGGCTTGGCTCATTTCTGCGGTACCACCTCCAGCAGGTTGTCCATCTGCGCCTGGACCGGCACGGAGATCGCGGAGATGTCTCCGATGACCCAGCCGTGGTTGTAGACAGCGGCGGTTGGACCCTGCTGCGTGTATCCGGGGGTTGCGTAGTTGAGGAAGAAGTTCAGCACAGAGCTCGGCAGGCTCGTGGCCTTGTCGACCAGGAGCTGCGGTCCATAGGACCCACTGGCCGACAGAGGCGCGGCGGCGGCGGCGTCAAGCGGGCGGTGCTGGTTGAGCAGCACGTAGCCGTGACCGGGACTGCGCATCGCCCACCCGAAGCTGCCGGGAACGTGGGCGCAGGGCTGCCCATAGGCGCAGGCCGGGTCGCGGTAGGCCGCAAACGCAACGGCGTTGGCGGCCGGATCGGTGCCCGCGACCCGCTTGACCGGACCGTACTTCTTCAACTGGCTGAGGACCGAATCGGGGATCACGCTCGTCGGCCCGAGCACGTAGATGTGTGGGCTCTGGTGCGAGAGCAGCGCCTGCTTGGTCGCGTCGGGGACGCCGGAGCGATTGACGAACAGGATCGGCTCGCCACTCTCCGCGGCCAAGCCGGCGGCCGGCATCGCGTAGGCCGGGTCATCGGCGGTCGCGATGATCACGTCACTGCTCGTCTTGCCGCGCGCGGCACTTGCGAAGCGGTCGATCTCGGCCGCCAGCGAAAACGGGTCGTTGCCCTTGATCTGGGCTGCGCGCAGCCCATTCGGCACGGGCACATCGCCGACTCGGATCACCTGAACGCCGCCGGCGGGCCCGGATCCGGTCGGAGCGAGCGTGTGCAGCGCGTCGCGCGTGGCGCTCGGCAGCGATGAGCTTCCGGAGAGCAGAATCGGCGCCCGGATCGGCGGCGCCATCAGCGACGCGGCGGCGAGGGCCGCCTGCCAGTCGTCGGTGGGGGCGAGGGTCACCGCCGTTGGGTGGGTGCCGGCGGCGGCCGAGGGGAACACCGCGAGCGCGACGCCGGCGGCGTCGGCGACCGGGTCACCGCCCGCTACGCGCGTCGTGTTCTTCGTGGCGACGGACGGGAAGCCGAGCTTCTGACCGGCCTGTGGGGTCTTTGACTTGACCCCGATGTCGGGGCCGGGGCCACTGATGAGTTCGGTCGTTCCACCGCATCCGGCGAGCACGAGTCCGACCACAATCGCGGCCGCAGGGAGACGGGTTTTCCGGCGCATGGCTGTGGCGCGGACGTTACCGACGCGCACGCGCCGTGGCGCAGGTTTCCCACCGCCGGGAACCGGTCTGCGGGTTTCCCGTCGGCGAGACCCGCGACTTCCCGGCAAGGTCCGCGGAGAATTGCCGCGACATTCCGGGAGGAGCTTTTGTATATTCCCCGACGCCGAGTTCGTGGACACCAGATAGCCACGAAGCGGGGGAACCATCTTCCCGGGGCGAATTCCACGGTGGATCCGTGGGAGGCGCGGCTCTTTCCGCGCCAGCCCGACAGCTAACCCCGCAGGCCGAAGAAAGAGAAACGACTTGCGGATACTCCGATCACTTACTCCTACCCTTGTGGCGTTCTCGCTGGTCGCCGCGCCGACGGCGTTGGCAGCGGGCGGCGGAGCCACAGCCTCATCTCCTGCCACCGCCGCGAGCGGTGGCGCGGGCCTCGGCGCCGGTGCCGCCCCGCGAAGCACGGCGGCCCATCCGGTCGTCCCGGGCTCCGTCGCGAAGATCATCCATGGCGTCGCGTACGCCCCCTCGCTGGCGCCGATCCAAGTCCAGAAGGCGATTTGGGCCGGTAACCAGATTCGCACCAAGCCCTACATCTGGGGCGGTGGCCACGCGGCCTTCATCGCCGCCGGCTACGACTGCTCCGGCTCGGTGTCCTACGTCATGCACGCGGCGGGTCTACTCAAGACCCCCTATGACTCCAGCGATTTTGAGAGCTGGGGCAAGCACGGGCTCGGGCGTTGGATCACCGTGTTCACCAACCCCGGTCACGCGTTCGTCGAGATCGCCGGGATCCGGTTCGACACCTCGCGTGAGGCCGATCCGCATCCGGCATCGGGCACCGGCCCCCGCTGGCGTCCGCTGTACCCGAATCCTCCCGGATTTGCGGCGCGTCACCCGAACGGCTTCTAGCCGTTCGGGAGTCTGCTGGCGCGCCGCCCTCATTCGGCCGCCACGAGCCGGTGTCTGACTCCTCGGTCTCAGGCTCACCCTGAGGCTGAGGCGTCCCCGCGCTCGCGGTGGGCGACGATCTCGTTCCGCTCGGCGAGCCGGTTCGCCCGGCGCAACTCCGCCTCACGCTGACGGCGGAGTTCGTCGGCCGTTTGGGCGAGTACCGGTGGAACGGTGGTCGGCTGGCCGTGCTCATCGAGCGCGACCATCGTCAGGTAGGCGGTGTTCGTGTGGCGCACCTGGCCGGTGCGCGGGTTTTCGGCCACGACCTTGACGCCGACCTCCATCGAGGTCCGCCACGCCGCGTTGACGCTGGCGCAGAACGTGACGACGTCGCCGACGTTGATCGGGACGTGGAACGTCATCCGGTCCATCGCCGCCGTCACCACGCGGGAGCCGCAGTGCTTGATCGCGGCGAGTCCCGCGGTCTCGTCGGCGAGCTTCATCACCGTGCCGCCGTGCACGTTGCCGGCGTTGTTCGCGTCGACGATGCTCATCAGACGGGCGAGCATCGTCGCGGACTCGGATGGCGACTTGGGCTCCATCAGCCTCAAACCCTATGCCGTTCGCTCGGCTACGCTACGTAGGCTCGTCCAGCTACACGCCAAGGAGGATGCGATGCCGGGCATGTCCGGTCGCATGTCGACAGTCATCAAAGCAAAGATCTCAAAGCTGTTGGACCGCGCTGAGGATCCTGCAGAGACCCTCGACTACAGCTACCAGAAGCAGATCGAGTTGCTCCAGAACGTCAAGAAGGGGATCGCGGACGTCGTCACCTCCAAGAAGCGTCTTCAGCTCCAGGAGGAGAAGCTCAAGCAGCAGGTCGTCAAGCTCGACACGCAGGCGCGCCAGGCGCTCGCCGCCGGGAACGAAGATTTGGCTCGGACCGCGCTCGAGCGCAAGAACGTCGTCCAGACCGAGCTTCAGTCGCTCGACACTCAGATCACGCAGCTCGAGCAGCAGCAGGAGCAGATGACCGCCTCCGAGGCGAAGCTCCGCACGAAGCTCGAGCAGTTCCGCTCCAAGAAGGAAGTCATCAAGGCTCAGTACTCGGCCGCCGAGGCGCAGGTCAAGATTTCCGAGGCCGCGACCGGAGTCGGCGAGGAGATGGCCGACGTCGGGCTCGCGATGCAGCGGGCACTCGACAAGACCGAGAACATGAAGGCGCGCGCCGACGCCGTCCAGGAGCTCGAGGCGGCGGGGACCTTCGAGGATCTCACGCAGATCGGCCCGGGCGAGGACGACATCGATCGCCAGCTGCGCCAGCTCTCGAGCACGAGCGAGGTCGACTCCGATCTCGCGAAGATGAAGGCGGAGCTCGGGGTGGGAACCTCGGCACCCGCCGGTGAGCTCGGGTCGGGCAGCGGCGGTGGCGAGGCCAGTGCCGGCGCGGGTGCCGGTGCCGGCGCCGGTGAGGCGGCCTCCGGTTCCGAAGGGGCGAGCGCGCCCACGGAGCAGGCTCAGTGATCGTTCGGATCGCCACGGAAGGCCAATACGAGCTTGGGGACGGTGACGTCTCCGAGCTCAACGAGCTCGATAACGCAGCTGTCGCGGCGTGTGACGCGGGCGACGAGACTCGTTTTCACGACACCTACGAGAAGTTGTTGACGTTCGTCCGCTCCCGCGGTCGGGCACTTGGTGACGACGAGCTCGAGGGGTCGGAAGTGATTCTGCCGCCGCCGGACGTCTCGGTCGAAGAGGCCGCCGCTGAGTTCAGCGGCGAGGGCCTCATCCCGGGCTGAGCCCGGCGCTTGCGCTGCTCTGACATCTGGACGATTGGTTCTCCTACTCAGGGGTAGGTTCGGCGGCACCCGCTGGAATCCAGGCTGGCGGGATTGCGACAGGAGGACCCCGCGAGTGAGCCGACCAGCTTGAGCGCCACCACGTCAGGGTCTGATACCGACGTCCCGGCGCCGGTGCCCGCGCCCGGTGAGCCCGACCGTGCCGGACTGCCGTCCGCCTCGCTCCCCGAGAGCCTGAGCGTTCTGTTGACCGGGATCGTGCCGGCGCTCGCGCGGGGGCTGTTCTCGCCCCGCCGCCGCGCAATGAAGCTGCTCACGCGGCTCGACACCGACTCCCGCGCTGTCGCGACCCTGTCCAAACTGCGCCGCAAGCATGGGGGTGAGGGGCTCCGACTGCTCCGCGGCAAGATCATCGTCGTCTGGGGCGTGCCGTCGATCGCGGACGTGCTCGAGCGCTCAGCCGAGGAGTTCGCCGGCGACTCGGGAGCGAAGGCCAAGGGCATGTGTCACTTCCAGCCGGACGCGCTCACGCTGTCCCGGGGTGAGCCGTGGGCCGATCGGCGGCGGTTCACCGAGTCGGTGCTCGCCACGAGCGATCGGATTCATCCGTACGCGCCGCGCTTTCTCGCGGTCATCGCCGACGAGGTGAAGCGTCTCGGCCCACGGGATCGTCTTGATTACAGCGACTGGGGGGCGCTGTTCGACCACATCGCGTTGCGGGTCATCTTTGGGGATGCCGCGCGGGACGATCAGCGGCTGACCGGTCTGCTCGAGCGGCTGATGAGCGAGGCGAACCGACTGGTCGCGCTCAGCCGTGGCGACGACTACTACGAGTTCTACGGCGCGCTCGAGCAGCACATTCGCGATCCGCAGCCGGAGAGCCTCGTCGCACGGCTCGTCGACACGCCGCACACCGATGAGACGCGGGTTGTGCAGCAGATCCCCCACTGGATCTTTGCCCTGCGCGACACGCTCGGGGCGAACGTCTACCGGGCGTTGGCGGCGATCGTCAGCGACCGCACCCTCCTCCAGCGTGTTCGTGACGAGCTGGCCGGCGTTGATCCGCGTGATCCGGGCGCAATCGACGGCCTGCGCTACCTGGAGGGATGCTTCCAAGAGGCGATGCGGCTGTGGCCGACGACGCAGCTGATCGCTCGGGAGACGACGATGGACACCACGCTCGCTGGCGAGTCGGTCGACGCGGGCACCCAGGTGATGCTGGTCAACGTCTTCAACCACCGCGACCCCGGGACCGTCGAGAACGCGGACCGGATCGTGCCCGAGCGCTGGACCACACGCGAACGTGACCTGCGCTTCAACCACCTCAGCAACGGGCGCCAGGACTGCCCGGGCGGTCCGCTCGTGCTGTTGCTCGGCAAGGCGGTGCTCGCCGGGGTGCTCGGTGCCTATGAGCTCGATCTCGCCACGCCGGCGCTCCCCGCCGGGGGACGGCTGCCGACGATGCTGAACTTCTACGCAATCGCGTTCAGGGCCACGAGCCGGCGGTGACCGACCGGACTCAGTGCTTGTTGCCGATGCCCTGAGTGGGCGCGCTCGTCGCGCCGAGGCTCGGCTGCTGAATCGTCGCCGAGGAACCTGAGCTCGAGCCGCCGCCCCCGCCGGAGCTCCCGCCGGAGGACGTGGGTGCGGGCGCCGACGCGACCGGGGCGCTCGCCGCCGGCGAGGACACGCCCGTGTTGCCGCTGCTGCCGACACTCCCCGTGCTACCGGTGTTGCCGGTGTTGCTGGTGGTCGTGGGCGTCGTCGAGGTGACCGTCGTGCTCACCACGGGGGCCGGGGCGGGCTTCGGCTTGTGCTTCGGCTTGGGCTTGCGGCTTGTGGACGCGGTGGTGGACGGCCGCCGAGCGGTGGGCCTTGTGCACCGGCGCCGCTGCGATCGGGGTCGCGGTGGCCGGGGGCGAGGGTGTCGATGCCGCGTTCGTGGTGACGTGGTGAGCAGCGCCTCCGCCGAGCACGGCTGCGGCAGCCACCCCGCACACGGCGAGCATGCCCACGCCGGCGGCGGCGACGGGGATCGGCCCGAGGCGACGGCGGCGGGGCGCGGGGGAAGTCTTGGGCGCCGCCGCGGCTCCGGCGGCCGCGGCTCCGGCGGCCGCGGCTCCGGCGGCTCCGGCTCCGGCGGCCGCGGCTGCGACCGGCACCGCGGTCCAGTCGGCAGTCGCCGGGGCGGCCGGCTCGGTGGCGGTGGCGGTGGCGGTGGCGGTGGCAGCCGTGGCGGCAGTGAACGCGATGCCGGTCACCCCCGGCGGCATCACCCCGAGCCGTGACGCGGTGGTGAACGTCCGCTCGGCCCGGGCCATCCGCAGTTCGGTGGCCCGGCAGCGCACGCAATCCCGGAGATGGTCCCGCAACGCGGCGGCCTCGCCGCCGGCGAGGTCACCGTTGGTCCGGCGCGCGAGCAGTCCCGCAACGCTCCGGCAGCCGACGTCGCGCTCCGCGGTCAAGGCGTCGACGACCCGGGAGCGCCACCCCGGACCGCTCGGCTCGACCGCGGCATGGGACGCGGCGGCCTCACGCATGACGCGTGAGAGCACGCGGGCGTGGTCGGCGGGCGTGGCCCGGTGCCCGAGCCGCGCCGCGCTCACGCTGAACGCGCTCAGCGTCTCGGTGGTCGCCGCGGGCGCCGCGTCCGGCGGGCACAGCTCGCGGCAGTACGCCTCGACCGCGAGTCGCTGGCGATCGGTGGGCTCAACCGGTGCGGGTCGGCGGCCGTGGCCGTTCGGTAGCCAAGCGGCACCGTTGCCCGCGCCGTTGCCGGGTCGCGAGCCCTGATCCGCCGGGCGTTCAGTGACGCCCCATTTCGCCTCAGTTGGCACCGATGGTTGTTTCATGACAAACGCCCGTGCCCCTGCATAGATCCAGAAAGAGGTTACGCCCCTGCGCGACAGGCTGCGTAGGCTCGCGCGGCGACCGGTTCGCCGTCTGACAGCGGCTCGGTCCAGGTGGCTAGGGTTGCACGCAAGAAAGGTTCCGGATAACGGAACTTAGCTTGCGCGTGCCGGGATCGCCGAGCTACCGGAGGCACCGATCAGGGACTACCGCCCGGGGCCGCCGCCGAGCTGCTTGCCCAAACGCCTGGCGGCGCCGACGAGTCCGCCTCGGCGCGCACGGACCGTCGTGGGCGGGGGCGCTATGGGGGGCGCCAACGCGGGTGACAGTGACGGGGGCGAGGGAGACGGTGCGTCTGGTTCGGCGGCGACGGGGTCCTCCGCGAGCGGCGGGTTCTCCGCGAGCGGCGCGGGCTCGTCGTCCATGGGCGGCTCCGCCGGGGTGACCGGCTCCTCCCAGCCGAGCGAGGCCCCGAAGGCCGCATCGGCACGCTCAATCTGAGCGGCGCTCGCCCGGCACCTCGCGCAGTGCTTGAGATGCGCGGACAACCCGTGATCGTCCGCCGGGAGCTCCCGGTTCGCGCGGGCCGCGAGCAATTCCGGCGTTGCCGCACACAGCTCCGGCCGGGCGGGCGGTGGGGCGGCGTCGGGCACCCGGAACCGGGCCGCCGCCGCGGAACGGGTCGCTTTCAGCAGGAGTTCCTCGAGCTGCCGCTCGCTGTCCGGCGTCGTGAGCGCGCGCCCGAGGAAATCGACGAAGGCCGCCTCGCAGGCGTCATCGACCTCGTCGGGCCCGCAGGCAACGGCGCAATACGCTCGGACCTTGTCGACGTGGGCGTCGCGGAACCCGGCGATCGCATCCTCGTCGCCGGAGGCGATCAGCTCGGCGAGGGACATCCGTGATCCGGGCACGAGATGCGACGCTCCGTCAGATCTGCATGCCCCACAGGGGGAACCAACGCTCGAGCTCCGGTTCGACGGGCAACTCGGATCCCACCTGGGCCTTGAGGACCAACTCGCGTTCGTTGTCCCGTTGCTGCGCGCCCCCGGCGGGCGCGAACGGGTAGAACATCCCGCGCTTGTAGTTGTAGATCCAGTACACCGGCTTCCCCTGCCGATCGTTGAAACCAAACACCGCGCACAGCACACGGTCCCCGTAGCCGCCTGTTTCCAGCGCCCCGCTGACGGCGTTGATGCCGACAACGAGTTCGTCGAAGTCCGATCCGCGGAGCACGAGCCAGCGAAAGCCGAACGTATCGTCCGAGCTCTCGACGGTCGTGCCGCTGTCCTTGGCGGTCGCCCGTACGATCTCCTCGGTGTCCCGGACGATCGAGTCGAAGTCGGTCGTTGACAGCGGCTGGAACACGATCGCGGCACTCCCGCGAGGCGTGAGTCCGAGTTCGGTCTCGAACAACACGTTCGCTGTGCTGATCGCAAACAGCCGGTCGGGCGCCGGTCCCGCAAGCTTGCGCTTGCCCATGATCACATCAAGGAACCCCATGCCCGGCGAATTGTCGCGTACCGCAGTCCCGGACGGCGCCGACGGGCTGGCGGCCGATCCTCGGAGAGGGCTTCGAGCCCTACGCCGTGCCCTGGAGCTGGGCCTCGAGCCGCTGCAGCGCGGCGATCCGCGCCTCGAGCGGCGGATGCGTCGAGAACAGGTTCGCGACGCTCTGCTTGGTCTTCGGCGGGAAGATGTAGAACGCGGCCAACTCGCCGTTCGCCGCGCGGAGGTCGCGCTGCGGGATCTGCTGCATGTTGCCGCTGATCTTCATCAGCGCGGAGATGAGGGCGCTGGGGCGACCGGTGATGATCGCCGAGCCGCGGTCGGCCGCGAACTCGCGGTACCGCGACAGGGCCTGGAGCAACACGAACGAGATGACGTAGACCGCGGCGGACACGAGGATCACGACGATCCAGCTCACGCCGTTGTCCTCGTCATCGCCGCCGCCCCACCCACCGAACCAGAAGCCCATCTGGACGATGAATGACGCGATCGAGGCAAAGAAGCTCGCGATCGTCATCACCATCACGTCGCGGTTCTGCACGTGGGTGAGCTCGTGGGCCATCACGCCCTCGAGTTCGGCCGGCGTGAGCAGCGACAGGATTCCGGTCGTTGCGCAGACGGTGGCGGTCTTCGGCGAGCGACCGACCGCGAACGCGTTGGGCATCGACTGGTCGGCGATCGCGACTCGCGGCTTCGGAATGTTCGCCTGGATGCAGAGCCGCTCGATCAGCTGATGGAACTCGGGCGCCTCCTGGGGGGTGACCTCCTTGGCGCCCATGGACGCCAGCGCGATCTTGTCCGAGGCGAAGTACTGGACCAGGAAGAGCACCCCGGCGATGACCGCGATCGACACCGCGCCGACGCCGGCGGCGAACAGAACGCCGATCAGAATGACGTAGACGAGGCCCAGCAGGAACAGGGTCAGCAGCATCCGGAGCTGGAGCCCCGTATCGCGACCGAATGAAGTGGATCTAGGCATGGTTTGACAACAATGGTGGCAGACCGGCTACGCGGGTTGTGAAGGGTTTCCGAAGGGTTTCTAACCCCGTTCGCGGTACCAGTCGAGCGTCCGCTGCAGGCCCTCCTCGAGTGGGGTCCTCGGCTCCCAGCCCGTCAGCGCCCGGAGCTTTCCGTAGTCGACCCATTGCTGGTCGATCTCGCCCGGCGGCGTGCCCGCGCCCCGCACGTCCGGCGTCACACCGGTGCCGGCGAGCCGGCAGATGAGCTCGACCACGTCGAGCACGCGGTGCGGCCGCCCGCCGCCGGCGTTAAACGCCTCGCCGCGGCCCTCGCTCCGGCCGAGCGCCTCCGCGATCGCCAGATACGCCGCGACGGCGTCCTCGACGTAGAGGAAGTCACGTTCCGGCGAGCCGTCCGAGCGGACGACCGGCGAGCGGCCGGCGAGCGCGGCCGTGACCGCCTCCGGCACGAGGCGGGAGCGGTTCGTGTCCCCGCCGCCGTAGAGGTTCGCGAACCGCGTGACCGCGACCGGGAGCTGCCAGGTGTGCCAGTAGGAGCGGGCCAGCAGATCGGTTGCAGCCTTCGAGACGTCGTACGGGAACACCGGCTGGAGCGCGTGGTCCTCCCGGTAGGGGAGCTCGCGATGGGGGCCGTATGCCTTGTCCGAGGAGGCGACCACGACGCGCTCGGCGCCGTGGTGGCGGCACGCCTCGAGCACCGTCCACGAGCCGCGGATGTTCGTCTCAAACGTCGAGGTCGGGCCGCGGGTTGCGGTCGGGACGATCGTCTGTGCCGCCAGGTGGAACACCGTGTCGACCTCGTATTCGCCGAGCGCCCGGGCCACCAGCCCGTCGGTGCAGATGTCGCCGTGGACGACGTCGACCCGCTCCTCGAGACCCATCCGGGCCAGCGCCGTCCCGGTGGCGTCGTCTCGCCGGACGACGACGACACGTGCCTCGGAGTCGAGCAGCGCCCGGACGAGCCAGCTCCCGAGCAGCCCGTAGGCGCCGGTCACGAGCACGGAGTGCCCGCTCAGTTCCACAGCTTCCACGGGGCCCGGCCGGCGGTCCACAGATCGTTGAGGAGGACCGCGTCCTTGTACGTGTCCATGCAGTCCCAGAAGCCCTTGTGGCGAAACGCGCGCAGCTGCCCCTGCTCGGCGAGGGCGGCGAGCGGGCCGCGCTCGAGCACCGAATCGTCGTCCAGCAGCTCGAACACCGACGGCTCAAAGCAGAAGAAGCCACCGTTGACCCACCGCTCACTCCGGGGTTTCTCGACAAAGCCCCGGACGACACCGCTCCCGTTCATCTCGGCGACGCCGAACTGGAGCTCCGGACGCACGACGGTCATCGTCGCCCGCGGCCGGTGCGCGTCATGGTCGGAGAGCAGTGCGTGGAGGTCGATGTCGGCGACGCCATCGGCGTAGGTCACGCACACCCGCTCGGTCGCGATCGCCTCAGCGGCCCGCGCCAGACGGCCGCCCGTGGGCGTCTCGATCCCGGTGTCCAGGCAGCGCACGTCGGTTCCGTCCGGCCACGTCTGCGCGCGCGCGAACGCCTCGATCATCTCCGCCCGGTAGCCGGTCAGCAGCGCGAACCGTCGGAACCCCTGAGCGAGGTAGATCTGCATGACGTGCCACAGGATCGGGCGGCCCCCGATCTCGACCAGGGGCTTGGGAATCGACTGGGTGTGTTCCTGCAGCCGCGTTCCGCGGCCGCCACACAGAATCACGACGAGGGGCAGCACCGTGGCGGATTATCGACGGACTGCCGGGGCGATGTCGTCGCGCTGATCCCTAACCTCTGGGATCCGATGCAGCCGGAGATACATGTCCTCGGGATCTCGCTGAAGACGTTCGGGATCGTGTTCGCGTGCGGGTTCATCGCCGCCGGCGCGATCCTCATCCGGCGGCTGCGCGAGCTCGGCAAACCGGTCGACTACGCGTACGAGATGGCGTTCGCGGCCCTCATCGGCGGCCTCGTCGGCTCCCGCGTCTACTTCATCGTGGAGAACTACAGCCAGGTCAAGCACGATCTCATCGGCAGCCTGTTCTCCGGCTCCGGGCTCGTCTGGTACGGCGGCGTCATTGGTGGCGCGATCGCCGTCTGCGCCTGGGCGGCCTGGCGCGGGATGCTCAATATGGGCCTGCTCGACCTCGCCTCCGTCCCGCTGGCGATGGGCTACGCGATCGGGCGGATCGGGTGCCAGGTGTCCGGCGACGGCGATTACGGCAAGGTGTCGACGTTGCCGTGGGCGATGGGCTATCCACACGGGACGGTGCCGACGCCACCCGGCGTCAGGGTCCAGCCGACCCCGATCTACGAGACGCTCGCGATGGGCCTCGTCGCCTGGTGGCTGTGGCGGATGCGCGACCGATTCCGCCCCGGCGCCCTGTTCGCGTTCTATCTCCTGTTCGGCGGTCTCGAGCGACTGCTCGTCGAGTTCGTGCGGCGCAACCACCAGGTTGTGGCCGGGCTGACCGCACCGCAGCTCGAGAGCATCGCGCTGATGGTCGCCGGGGCGCTGTGGCTGTGGCTCCTGAGCCGCCGCGGCGGTTTGCGTGCGAACCGCGAGCCGTCGACCTCCGCATTGGCAACGGCCTGACTGCACGGTAGCCTCAAGTCCGTGGCAGGAGGTGCCGATAGGTGACCCAGGTGCGTGCCACACGGGCATACATCGCAGGGTTCGGTACGGCGGGTTCGCTTCTGGCAGGGGCGGCCATCCTGTTCGTGCTCGCGAGCGCTGTCGTCTCCTTCCGCGGCTGGCCGACGATCGGCTCCCAGCCGTCTACCTCGACGGTGATCCTGGCCAAGCGCCACACCGCGCCGGCAGGGTCTCCGGCCGTCCGCCGGGTCACCGTCGTCGCTGCCGCGAGCGGCGCCGCCGCAGCGGGCGCGGGTGGCGCTGGCGCGGCCGGCGCGGGCACCGGTGCAGCCGGTGCCGGCACGGGCGCCACCGGACGCGGCACCGGGTCGTTCACGACGACCGGACGGGGGTCATCGTCCGGGTCGCGGATTCACACTTCACCCACCGGCTCGGGCTCGGGCGCACCGGTGGCGGCGTGCACGGCCGGCTGCGCGACCTCGGGCGGCGGATCGTCGGGCTCCGGCGGCGGCGCGGGCTCCGGCGGCGGATCAGGCGGGAGCAGCGGCAGCGGCTCCGGAGGCGGCAGTGGCAGCGGCTCCGGAGGCGGCAGTGGTGGTGGCGGCGGCCTTGGCGGCGCCGTTCAGTCCGCGACCGGCGCGGCTGCGAACACGGTCGCGAGCGCCGGGTCCGGTGTGGGATCCACCGCGACGACGGTCACCGGCACGCTCGCCAACGGCGTATCGAACGTCAACCCGACGCTCGGCAGCACCGTTCGCAGCGCGGGCCAGGCGGTTGGCAACACCGTCACCGGCGCGACCGGAGCGGCCGCGTCGACGTTGAACTCAGCCGGGAAGGTCCTCGGCGGCCTGCTCGGCGGCGGGCAGTAGCGGCCAGCCGAGCGAGCCGCCGCGCCCAGCCGAGCGAGCCGCCGCGCCCAGCCGAGCTAGCCGCCGCGCCCGGCGAGCGCCTGCTCGATGAACCGCAGGCTCACCGCCTGGAGCTCGTGATCGTGCTGGATCGAGCGGTGATGACCACCGGGGAGTGCGATCAGCCGGCTGCGGGGGTGGCGCAGATGGGTCGCGAGCTCACGGGACAGCTGGACCGGCACCACCTCGTCGCCTTCGGCATGCAGGAGCAGCACCGGGATGTCGAGTGCGTCCAGGGCCCCGGCCTCGTCATGCGCGGCGAATAGGGCGTCGAGCGCCGGAACGTCGGCCTCGAACTCGAACCGTTCGTTGGCCAGGCCGCGGCGCATCCCGGACGCGCTCGCCGGGCAGATCGCCACGACGGCGGCGGCGCCGGCGGTCTTGGCTGCGGCGATCGCAAAGTAGCCGCCCATGCTCGACCCGCGGAGCGCGATCGGCAGTTCCGGGTCGCCGGAGCGCTCGCGCAGCAGCCGCGCGGTGGCGGCGATGTCGTCGAACACGCGCCCGTCCATCGGACCGGGACTGGCGCCGTGACCGCGCTGATCGATCACGATCACGGCGAGTCCGGCGCCGAACACGACGCGGGCGTAGTCGTGATGGCTCTCCTTGCAGGATCCGGCGCCGTGCAGGATCAGGACCCCGCCGCGAACCGGCCGGGACTCCGGGAGCCACAGCGAGTAGGCGACCCCGTCCTGGTCGCTGATCTCGGTCGGGAGCGCTTCGGTCGCGGTGCGCAGTCGCCGCATGGAGCGATCATGCCAGCCGCGCACCCTGCATGACATGATCGAGGCGAGATGACGAGCACCGCCGCACAGCTTTCCCACGTGTACCCGTTCGGCACGCGGATCGGCGAGCGCGGCCATCTCGAGATCGGCGGCTGCGACGTGCTCGACCTCGCCCAGCAGTTCGGCACGCCGGCCTACATCGTCGCCGAGGACGACCTCCGCGCCCGGGCCCGCGCATTCACCGACGAACTGGCTTCACGCCATCATGACTTCGACGTCCTGTTCGCCTCCAAGGCGTTCCCGTGCACCGCCGTCTACCGCGTGCTCGCGGAGGAGGGGCTCGCCTGCGACGTGGCGTCCGGGGGAGAGCTCGCGCTCGCGCTGCGCGGCGGCTTTGACCCGGCGCGGATCTACTTCCACGGCAACGCCAAATCCGACGCCGAACTCGAGCAGGCGCTTGACGCCGGCGTCGGTCACATCGTGCTCGACTCGTTTGACGAGTTCGGCCGGCTCGAGCGCCTCGCCGCCGCGCGCGAGACGGTGCAGGAGGTCCTGATCCGGGTCACGCCCGGCGTCGCCGGCGACACGCACGACGCGATCTCGACCGGGCAGGCGAACTCCAAGTTCGGGTTCTCGCTCGATGACGCGCGGGAGGCGATCGCTCGGCTGGCGAGCGTGCCGCACCTGAAGCTCGTCGGGCTGCACTTCCACATCGGCTCCCAGCTGTTCGAGCTCGAGCCGTTCCGGGCTGCGGTCCGCGCGATCGCGACGCTCGGTGACTTCCCGGTCTACAACCTCGGCGGCGGGCTCGGTGCGGCGTACCTGAGCGACCAGCGTCCGCCGTCGATCGCCGATTACGTCGACGCCCTCGTCGGCGCGGTGCATGACGAGCTCGGGCCGGACAAGCGGCTGCTGCTCGAGCCCGGCCGTGCCCTGGTCGCGAATTCGACGGTCACGACCTACACCGTGCTCGGCGTCAAGCGCAACGTCTCGACCTGGGTCGCCGTCGACGGCGGCATGTCCGACAACCTGCGACCGATGCTCTACAACGCGCCGTACGAGGCGATCATCGCCGCCCGTCCACTGGCGCCCGGGACCGAGGTGTGTCAGGTGGCGGGCAAGCACTGCGAGTCCGGCGACGTCATTGTTCGCGACGTGTCGCTGGCTGACCCAGTCCCCGGAGACGTGCTCGTCACCCCCGCAACCGGGGCGTACGGGTACTCGATGGCCAACAACTACAACGGCGTGCCCCGGCCGCCCGTCATCTTCTGCCGGGAGGGCGAGGCGCGCGAGGTGGTTCGCCGCGAGCGCTACGAGGATCTGATGGCGCGCGACGTCGACCCTGAGGAGTCGGAACGCCGGTGAGCGCCGGGGACGGGGGCTTTCGGATCGGCCTGCTCGGTCAGGGCACGGTGGGCGGCGCGTTCGCCGAGCTGCTGCCGGCGCACGCCGACCGCATCGCGCATGCCACCGGACTGCGGCCGTCGATCTGCGGCGTGCTGACCCGGTCAAATGGCTCGTTCGAGGACATCCTCGCCGAGGCCGACCTGATCGTCGAGCTGATCGGAGGCATCGATCCCGCGCGCGAATACGTGCTCAGCGCGATGCAGTCGGGCAAGCACGTTGTCACCGCGAACAAGCAGCTGCTGTCCCAGTACGGCGAGGAGCTGTGGGAGGCCGCGCGGGTCAATGGTGTCCAACTCCGCTTTGAGGGCGCGGTGGCGGGGGTCGTCCCCGTCATCCGGGTCGTGCAGGAGTCGCTGGCCGGGGCCACGATCAACCGAATCCACGGGATCGTCAACGGCACTACGAACTTCATCCTCACCGAGATGGCGCGGACCGGCGCGACCTTCGACGAGGCACTCGCCGACGCCCAGCGGCTCGGCTATGCCGAGGCCGACCCGTCCGAGGACGTCGACGGTCGCGACGCGGCGGCGAAGATGGCGATCCTCGCCCGGCTCGCGTTCGACACGCCCGTCCATCTCGATCAGGTCCGCTACGAGGGGATCGAGCAGATCCAGCCCGACGATCTGGAGTATGCGCGGGACCTCGGACTCGGTCTGAAACTGATCGGGACCGCCGAGCGGATCACCGGCGGTCTCTCGGTGCGCGTCCATCCCGCGTTCCTGTATCCCGGCCACCCGCTCGCCTCAGTGGGCGGCCCGTTCAACGCCGTCACCGTCGAGTCCCCGGAGATCACCGAGATCACGATGTCCGGCCCGGGCGCCGGCGGCCCGCAGACCGCGAGCGCCGTGCTCGGGGACGTCATCAGCGCGATGATCCCGCCGGCCTCGACGCCCCCGACGACGCAGGAGCTCGAGATCATCCAGGACGTCGTCTCCGCGTTCTACCTGCATCTCGAGGTCGCCGACGAGCCTGGCGTCCTCGCCAGCGTCGCGCAGGAGCTGGCCCGCCATCAGGTGTCGGTCAAGTCCGTCGTCCAGAAGGGCCTCGGTCAACAGGCCCGGCTGGTGATGGTCGTGCACCCGGTGCTCGAGTCCCGCTTCGAGGCGGCGATGGCGGACATCGGCCGGCTCGAGGTCATGCGCCGCCCACCGCGGGCGATCCGCGTGCTCGAAGAAGAGTTCGGATAGGGTGCGGCGCTGGAATGAGAGCCATTCAGATCGTTGACCTCACCGGCCCTGCCTCAGCCCTCAAGATCGCTGAGCTGCCGGACCCCGAGCCGTCCCACATGATGACCCCGGGCAGCGGCGTCGTCGTCGATGTCCACGCCGCCGGCGTGTCCTTCCCCGAGGTGCTCCAGACCCGCGGTGAGTACCAGTTCAAGCCGCCGCTGCCGTTCGTGCCCGGCAGCGAGGTGGGCGGCATCGTGCGCAGCGCGCCCGACGGCGCCGCGGTCAAGGCCGGCGAGCGCGTCGCGGCGTTCTGCATGCTCGGCGGGTTCGCGTCCGTCGCCGTCGCGCCCGAGTTCTTCGCGTTCCCGCTCCCCGACGAGTTCGACTTCGCGCAGGGGGCCGCGCTCGTCCTGAACTACCACACCGCCTGGTTCGCGCTGAAGCTCCGCGGGCGGCTCAAGGATGGTGAGTGGGTGCTCGTCCACGGCGCGGCCGGCGGCGTCGGCACCGCGTCGTTGCAGGTTGCTGCGGGTCTCGGCGCCCACACCATCGCGGTCGTCTCCAGCGATGAGAAAGAAGCCGTGGCCCGGGACGCCGGCGCCGAGCACGTCGTTCGCTCGGACGGCAGCTGGAAGGACGAGGCGAAGGAGATCTCCGGCGGCGGCGTTGACGTGGTTCTCGATCCGGTCGGCGGTGACCGGTTCACCGACAGCATCCGCTCGCTGCGCGAGGAGGGGCGCGTGATCGTCGTCGGCTTCACCGGCGGCTCGATCCCCGAGGTCCGGGTCAACCGGCTGCTGCTCGGCAACACCGAGGTGATCGGGGCCGGCTGGGGTGCCTACGTGATGGCCAAGCCGGACGTCACTCGGGAGATCGGCCGGGGCATCCAGGGCCTGATCGAGTCCGGGCACGTGCGGCCGATCGTCGGCGCGCGGTTCGGCTTTGAGCAGGCGGGCGATGCGCTCAAGCTGATCGATGAGCGCGGGGCGACCGGCAAGGTCGTGCTCGAGCTCTAGCTCGAGCTTCCGGCGCTACCGAGAGGACTCGATCCGGACGTCGCTGGCGCTTGCGAACCCCGCGAGACGCTTCGCCTCGGCCCGCACTTCGCTGCGCTCGCTGCGGCTGATGCGGCCGAGCGGGCGGACGATGAGGCGCGTCGTACGGTTCTCGACACGGTCGAGCCACCAGGTCCCGCGCAGCATCCCGTCGATCAGGACGTTGCTCACGTGTCGTCCGGCGCCGAGCGCATCGAGCCAGGGCGTCTCGCCGCCCGGGACGACGTGGTCGCGATCGGCGTGGCTGAGGAGCAGGTTGTCGAACTCCGGCAGGAAGCGGACGGGTGCGGGGGTGTCCGGATC
Source organism: uncultured Solirubrobacterales bacterium (assembly GCA_963850335.1). Taxonomy (GTDB): domain Bacteria; phylum Actinomycetota; class Thermoleophilia; order Solirubrobacterales; family Solirubrobacteraceae; genus Palsa-465. The sequence continues at coordinate 496,553 of CAWKKY010000020.1, forward strand.
AGGTCGGGGTGCGTCGGGGAGATCGAACAGTTCGCGCCCGGACTCGCTGCGAAAGGTCGTCAGCTGTGGCCGCAGGCGGTCGATCACGGCAGCGCACCGCGTCAGGCCGGACCACTTCTGAAAGTCCGCGACGCTCGCCGGGCCGAACGCGCGCAGGTAGCGCAGGATCACGTCGTCCATCGTGAGCGTCACCTCTCCGTTGCGCCCGGTCCACGCCTCGAGCGCCACGTATTTGGGCTGCCCCGACTTGCCCCAGAGACCGCGCGGCGGGACCTGCACGAGGGCGAGCCGAACGTTGATCGCGTGGCGGATCGCCTCGACGTTGCCGTCGATGCCATGGTCGGCGACGACGCGGGCGGCGAGGTCCCGGCCGGTGAGGGGGTCGGGTGATTGGGCCAGCACGGCGCGGGCGGCGGCGGTGACCGCATCGACGTCGACCCCGGCGATGCGCTTGCCCCACGCCCCCTTGAATGAACGTTCAATTCCCGGCTGGACGAGCGGTCGCAGGCGGTCGGCGTCGCCGGCCGTCACCAGGTGAACGGTCGCCCGCATCAGCGTCATCCGCACCGCCCGCCGATCGCTCAGCAACCCGCCGAGGGCGTCCGGTTCGAACCCGTCAAGCCGCGACCACAGCCCGAAGTACGGATCCCGGGGCGTCTGCGCCTGAAGCCCGACGAGATGCTCGATCGCACGCTCGGCCGAATGCGCCGTGCTGCGCTCGAGCAGCAGCTGCCGAGCGAGCAGCGCCCGGTTCTGGGCGCGGCGCGTCAGCAGCGTGAGGTCGGCGAGGCGAGCCCTGCCGGCGTCGGCGGCCGGGGCGGGGACGGGGTCCGGGGCGAGGGCTTGGGCGGGGGCTTGGGCGGAGGCTGGGGAGCGAGCCATCGTGAAAGCCTATCAGAACGGAATATTCCGTTCGGGAATGACGGGCTGCCGCACTGACTTTGGGAGTTGAGGGGAACTATTCACCACTTCGCCCAAAGCCAACCCGGGTTGGCTTCCGGTCTTGACCCCAACGATTGGGCCTACCGCGACGCGGTTTCGGCCCGCTGCGGTTGGGGCGTCTCCCGACGCGCGACCTCATCGTCCCGAGACACCCCCGCGAACCGCGGTTGGATCCCGACGGCCTCCCCGTCTCGCAGCTGCGGCGTCGGCCGCCCGTGCTCGATCCGCCACCGCTCGGTCCGCGCGACGCGCTCAAACGAGCTCGTGTTGTACCCGCGGGCGAGCGGCGGCGGAACAAGCCGCCGAGTTCCCCGTACGGCGCGGACGACGCTGTCGAACGCCACGCGCTCCCAGGCGGCGAACCCCAGCCCATACAGTTCACGCACCCGCGGCGGCAGGCTGCCGAGCATCAGCAGGTCATGAACCCGCTTGGCCGGCTGATGGGCGCGGGGGAGGGGGATCTCGAACGCGGTCGCGTAGCCGATGTATCGCGCCTCGTCGGTCAGGAACATCTCCTCGCTCGCCAGCCGCCCCCGGTAGTAGGCGCGGAACGCGTCATACGACGGCGGCGCGGCGGACCGCGGCATCCCGAACAGCTCCGCAAACCGGATGTAGTCCTGCCACAGCGCTTCGCGCTCGCCGGCGCTGAGCCTCCGCACGAGCAACTCGTAGAAACACTGGGCCGAGTCGGCGATGACCGCGACCGTCCACAGCATGAGCGCCGGATCGAGCGCCGCGTAGGGCGTGCCCGCGGGCGTTACGCCGGCGTCCTCGGGCAGCTCCCCGACGACCCGCTCGTGGAGCTTGCGGACGTAGGCGAGCACGCGATCGGCCTCCGCCCGCGTGCCGAAGTAGATCGTCTCGAACGCGTTGCCGGTATGGACGAGGCGACGAAACGGCGTCAGCTGGGCGTAGGAGTGCTCGCTCGTCCCGACGTAGTTCAAGGGCGCGAGCGCGCCGATGCACAACGCCCGCTGTCCGTAGAGCAGCCCGACGATGCGCTCGTCGTGGACGCGGCGGAGCATCGAGCTGCCGGGCGGGAAGTAGCCGGGATCTGTTTGCCGAGACCTGGACATAATCTGCAAACGCGCGTTTCCAGATATTACACTGAGCGCTCCATGGCGGCAACGACAGGGCGATACGGGGGCGTGAATGCGGTCGAGCGCATCGCCACCCGGCGGGCCCAGCTCATCGACGCGGCGCTGCAGCTGCTCGGGACCGACGGCTGGCCGGCGACGACGGTTCGCGGCATCTGTGCGCAGGCGAGACTGACCCCGCGCTACTTCTACGAGAGCTTCGACGACCTCGACGCGATCCTGCTCGCCGTGTTCGACGAGATTGCCGCGGAGGGGGCGGCCGCGGTCCTGGCCGCGGTCGGCGCCGCCGAGCTCGGACGCCCGGGCGAAGTCGCGCGCGGCGATCGGCGCGTTCATCGAGCTGCTCACCGACGATCCTCGGAAAGCCCGGGTGCTGTTCATCGAAGCGATGGGGTCCGAGCCGCTCGCCCGGCGACGGTTCGAGACGGTCCGCATGTTCGCCCGGCTCGTGGCCGAGCAGGCGCGGGCGTTCTACCGGGTCCCGGGCGAGACCGACCCGCTCGTCGAGCTGACCGCACTGATGCTCGCCGGCGGCCTTGCCGAGGCGCTCCTCGCCTGGCTTGACGGCTCGCTGCGCGTCACCCGAGAGCAGCTGATCGAGGACTGCACCGATCTGTTCGTTGCGAACGGCGAGGCAGCGGTCCGCCTCGTGAACGCCCGCCGCTGAGCGCCGACACCCGCGTCCGGACTGCCGAAACCCCGGTCCCGTCGGTGCTCTGGCATGCTGGGCGCCACATGCCCGGCCTGATCGAGCGATATCGCGACCGGCTGCCGTTCGCGCCTGAAGATCCCGTCGTCACGCTGAACGAGGGCTCAACACCGCTCGTGCTCGCGCCGCGCCTCTCCGAGCGCGCGGGCGCCGAGGTCTGGTTAAAGCTCGAGGGGGCCAATCCGACCGGCTCGTTCAAGGATCGCGGGATGACGTGCGCGGTCTCCGCCGCCGTGCGCGAGGGCTCCGAGGCGGTCATCTGCGCATCGACCGGGAACACCGCGGCCTCGACCGCCGCCTACGCCGCCCGGGCCGGGATCCGCGGCGCGGTGATCGTCCCGGAGGGCAAGATCGCGACCGGCAAGCTCGCCCAGGCGCTCATGCACGGCGCGCGCGTGGTCGCGTTGCGCGGCAACTTCGACGAGGCGCTGAAACTCGTCCGGGAGCTCGCCAACAACCATCCGATCTCGCTCGTCAACTCGGTCAACGAGTTCCGGATCGCGGGTCAGAAGACCGCCGCGTACGAGATCGTCGAGGAGCTCGGCGAGATCGATGCGCTCTGCATCCCCGTCGGGAACGCCGGCAACATCACCGCGTACTGGCGGGGCTTCAAGGAGGTCGAGCAACGACCCCGCATGCTCGGCTTTCAGGCGGCCGGCGCCGCCCCGCTCGTCCACGGCCATCCGATCGAGAACCCGGAGACGATCGCGAGCGCGATCCGGATCGGCAACCCGGCGCGCTGGGAGGAGGCGATGGACGCGATGACCTCCTCCGGGGGCGCGGTCAACGCCGTCACCGACGAGCAGATCCTCGCCGCCTACAGCTTCCTCGCCCGGACCGAGGGGATCTTCTGTGAACCGGCGTCCGCGGCAAGCGTCGCCGGCCTGCTCACCCACGGTGCCGACGGCGCCCGGCGGATCGTCTGCGTCCTCACTGGCCATGGACTCAAGGATCCGCAGACGGCACTCGGTCAGGCCGGCGCGGTGATCCCCTGCGAACCGGAGATCGGCGCGATCGAGCGCGCGGTGCTGCGGTGACGCTCGCCCGTCGCCGGGTCGTGCGGGTCCCGGCGTCGAGCGCGAACCTCGGTCCTGGCTTTGACGTTCTGGCGGCGGCGCTGGCGTTGTACCTCGAGCTCGAGGTCGTCGAGACGGGGGCGTTCGCGGTCGAGACCGACCTCGAGGTGCCCACCGACCGGAGCAACGTGATCGTCCGGGCGTTCGAGCGGCTGCACCCGGCTGACGGCTTCACGTTCCGGATTTCCTCGCAGATCCCGCTCAGCGGGGGACTTGGCTCGAGCGCCGCGGCGATCGTCGCCGGGCTGCTCGCCGCGGACCACATGTTCGAGCTCGACGCCGACGTGCCGGCGCTCGCCCGGGAGCTCGAGGGGCATCCGGACAACGTCGGCGCCGCGCTCGCCGGCGGCTTCGTCATCTGCGACGGCGACCGCACCCACCGCTTTGACGCCCCCATGGGGCTCGAGAGCGTGCTTGTCGTGCCCCACACACCGGTCCGGACGGCCGCGGCACGCGCGGCGCTTCCCGACGTCGTCCCGCTCGCTGATGCCGCGTTCAACATCGCCGAGGCGGCCAAGCTCATCCTCGGGCTCCAGACGGCCGACTGGGAGCTCATCGCGGGCGCGCTCGCAGACCGCCTCCATCAGCCCTACCGAGCCCATCTCTTTCCCCGCTCGGCTCAGCTCGTCGCCAGCGCCCGGGAGTTCGGCGCCCTCGGGGCGACGATCTCCGGCGCCGGACCGAGCGTGCTCGTCTGGACTCACTACGAACAGACCGGTGTCGTGCTCGGGCGTCTCGCGAGCGCGACCGAAGGGTGGGCGGACGTCATCCGTGCGCCGTTTGAGTCCCACGGCGCCGACGTGCGCGGCCTGTAGGACGACGCGACGGCCGCTCAGGCGGCGGCGCGGACGAGCGCCCCGAGCCGCTCGCGCGCCGGCTCCATGTGGAGGCGGCGAAGGAGCTCGTCGGCGACGTTCAGGTAGTCCGCCGCCAGGTCGGGCCGGTAGTCGAGGATCGAGACCGCGCGCTCGGCGGACTCCGCGTACGCGATCGAAGCCCGAATCGTCGTGTCGAGCAGCTTTTCGCCGAAGTGCTCGCGCAGCGAGTCGAACGCCTCCCGGGAGTGGCGGGTGCGCATATCGGCGATGTTCAACATCACGCCGAGCCATTCCAGGTCCGGGTTCAGCGTCTCCCGGGCGAGCTCGATCACCTCGAGTGCCTGCTCGACGCCCTGCAGCGCGAAGTACTGCGCCTCGGCGGAGAGGAGCGCGTAGTCGGCGGCGACGAGTGCGTTGACCGTGAGCAGACCGAGCGCCGGCGGGCAGTCGATCAGGATCACGTCGTAGTCGGGCTTGACCGCGCGCAGCGCCTTCTTCAGCGACAGCTCGCGCCCCATCTTGCCCCCGAGCGCCAGCTCCGCCTCGGCGAGCCCGAGGTTCGCCGGGATGATGCCGCCGTGCACCGCCTCGGCCGGCTTCGCCCGGTCCGAGAGCACGTCTCCGATCGTCGGCGCGGCCTCCGGATCGACGTCGAGGTAGTCGGACAGATTGCCCTGGGGGTCGAGGTCGACGGCGAGCACGCGCAGATCGACCCGCCGGAAGATGTCCGTCAGTGTCCTCACCGCGGTCGTCTTGCCGGTGCCACCTTTTTGGGAGAGGACGGCGATCGTGGCCATCGCCGCGGCACTATAGACCGTGGGCGGCTCGGTCCTCGGGGCGCTCACGTCGGCGGGCGCGAGGCGCGGGGTGGGCAGGCCGGTTCCGGAGCCTCCAAGTGCACAAAATCGCTCAAGGGCTCACAGTTGCTGTCACCCGAACGATCAATGCTGTGCGTGTGAACGTTCACACGGACACAAAAAAACACGCGCCGCGGAATCTCTGCCGCGCGCGCGTGTGTCGGTGAGTCGTGTGAACTTGTGTTACAGCGTGCCGGCGCTCGTGCTGCTCTCGGTCGCGCCTGAGAAGCGCATTCCCGAGATCATCGGAACGTCGACGAAGTGCAGGTGGTGACGGCCGATCACGATCTCGTCGTCATCTGCAAGGGTGCTCCACTCGACGCGCTCGCCATTGACGAACACGCCGTTGAGGCTCCGATCGTCGAGCACGCGCAGGCCGTCCGGTTGGCGGACGATCAGAGCATGACGGCGAGATACCGTTGGATCGTCGAACCGGACGTCAGCGGCGAGGCTGCGACCGATCCGGGTCCATTCGCGCTGGAGCGCGAATACGACGACCTCTTCATCGCTCGCGCGATAGGCGAGGTATTGGCCGGGCTCATCGAGGCTGGTGCGCAACTCCTCGAGCCAGGCGCGGTCTTCGACTTCCGGTGAAACGTCTACGAGGCTGTTCTGAGCGGTTGTGAACAGCGACGCTCTGACGAATTCCTTGCCGCCGCAATTGGGGCAAGTGGGAAGCTCGTCGACGGCCTCGAGAGACACGGGGTAATCGCAATCAGTGCAGCGAAACGTTCCGGTCCCGGCGACGTTGCCCGTCGTCCAAGCTTTCATGGGCGCGAATCTCCTTGTGTACGGGCGCAGAGATGCCGAGCTGTATAACTCGGCTCGACGATCATAGCCCGTAAGTCAAAGATTCCGTTAAGAGTGTTGTCAGGTCTCGACACTTTTTCGAGGCGGGCTGTGGGGGAAGGAACATGGTGCCTCGGGGCGAACCCCGCTGGGCATGGACACAACCGTTCGTGACATGCCGCCTCTCGAGCTCGCGCTGCTTCGCCGAGGCGTCGACGAGCTGGCTGCGGGCTGCGAACGCTGCGGGCACTGCCACCGTACGCCTCTGATCGGCGAGCGTGTGTACGTGTACGAGGGCGGCCGAATGCTCTGCGAGCTCTGCCGGACGCTCGAACGGCGCCAACCGGCGGCGAGCCACATCGTGCACGGGCCGGAGTTCGGCCACACGATGCGGATCACCGATCACCGCGCGGCAGCGTAGCTCCGCGCTCGCCCATAGAATCCAGGCCGTGGAACCGTTCACGGTCTCGACGACGATCGACAAGCCGCGCGAGGAGGTCTTCGCCTACCTCGCGGACATCGCCAACCATCCCGAGTTCACCGACCACTACATGGTCGACTGGCATCTGACGCGGGAGAACTCCTACGGGACCGGCGCGGGCGCCCGGTTCCGGATCAAGGCGCCGCTTCGGCGCTTTGCGTGGGCGGACTTCACGCTCGCCGAGGTCCAGGCGCCGTTCCGCATCGTCGAACGGGGCCGGGGCGGCAAGTACAACCGCATCAAGATGCTCCAGTCGTACACGCTCTCGCCGGGACCGAGCGGCACGACGAAGGTCGAGTACTCGCTGGAAACGCTGCCGGCGTTGGCGTCCGATCGCGTGCTGGAGGCGGTCGGCGGACGGGCCTGGACGCGCCGTCAGGCGTCAAAGGCGCTGCGCCGGCTGCGAAGCATCCTTGAAGAGGACCGCGACCGGGGCAGGCGCGCCTCGGTGGCCGCCCGTTGAGGACGCGACGGGTAAACTTCCGCGCCGTGAGAATCCGCCTTCGCATCACCGCTCGCCGTCCCGCCGCGCTCGTCGCGGCGGTAGCGCTCGGCGTCGGCCTGAGCGCCTGCGGCCACAAGGAGTCGCATCCGACGTCCGCCGACACCGAAGGCCCGTACGTCGACGCCGGCGCACTCACCTACCAGGTCCAGCTGTCCCGGCAGCTCAACCCGTTCGCGATCGAGGACCGGACGTATATGACGGGCGTCAGGTCGCCGCCGGCACGGCCGGACCAGATGTGGTTCGCGGTGTTCATGTGGGCCAAGAACGAGACCCACCAGAACCAGACGACGACGAACTCGTTCGTCATCGTCGACACCCAGGGCAACAGGTACTACCCGGTGGCGATCAACCCGGCGATCAACCCGTTCGCGTGGACCCCGCAGACGCTGCGGCCCAACGGCACGCAACCGACGCCAGACAGCATCGCCTTCTTCGGGCCGACCCAGGGTGGCGAGGTGCTGTTCAAGCTCAGCACTGCGGTGTTCTCGAATCGCCCGCTCACGCTTCTGATCTACGCGCCGGGGCAGCAGGCGAAGCCGTCCACGGTGTCGCTCGATCTTTGACCGACGACGACCCGTCGCGTCGGCCCGAGCCTCCGCCGCATGGGCCGTCGACGCCTCGCGATCTTCGCTTCAACCCGCTCGCGACCGGGATCGGGGTGTTCTTCGGCGTTGCGATCCCGATCGTCGTCGTCGGCTACACCCGGAGCGCCGGGCCGAACAACTCGATCATCCTGATCGGCGTGGCGATCGGTCTGCTCGCGGGGATCATCGCCGGGCTCTGGGTGGCGCACCGCGACGGCCGCGTCTGGCGCGGGCCGCAGCTCTAGCGCCGATCCTCGCCCTCGTCGGAGCGTTCGCCTCGGCCGGCGGAGCCCAGGCCGCCACCGGCTGGCAGCGGTCGACCCAGCTGGCGACGCCCGTCTCGCTCGACGTGTTCGGGGTCCAGGCGGCGTTCTCCGCCCAGGGCGCCGCCGCCGTCGGCTACGGGGTGATGAACGTCGATAGCCCGGCGTCCTCGGACGCCTTCCTCGCCGCCCGCTCGGCGACCGGCAAGCTCAGCCGACCCCAGCGGGTGTCCGGCGTCAAGGAGATCCTGGCGCTCGGCTGGCGTGGGAGCAGCGAGACCCTGCTCACCGGCACGAGCGAGTCCGCGGAGACGTGCTGCAGTTCGGCTCAGACACGGCTGGCGAGCGGTGCCGGCAAGCACACGATCATTACTGGACTCGCCGGGGCCACCGAGGGCCGGCTCGTGTCGTTCGCGGGGAGGCTGCTCGCCGTCGTGGGGACTGAGCGCGGCGTGTGGGTGGCGCAGAGCGATGCGAAGGGCCGCTTCGGCGGCACGCGCAAGCTCACCGGTTCCGCGGTCACCGTCGACGCAATCGATGCGGTCGCGGCGCCCGGGAACGACACGGTCGTCGCATGGGGGAGCACCGGGACCGGCCGCACGCCGACGACGACGAACACGATCGTCGTGGTCCGCGGGTCGGCCAAGGCGGCGCCGCGCTCTGCCCGGCGGCTCATCTCGCTGTCGGCCGGCCACTCGATCGACGAGCTCGCGCTCGCTCCGGCACCGGCGCGGTCGGGCGGCGCGACCGCGCTCTGGGTCGAGAGCTGGAGCGACGCCGACGACAACTTCCACTCGGTCGTGATGGCGGCCGACCTGACGCGCTCGCCGAGTCGCCACCAGCTGTCATCGGGCTCTGAGCTCGCTGCTGGCCTCAGCTTCGCCGGGGATGCGAACGGCGATCAGGCCGCCGCCTGGAAGAGCTGCGACTCCAGTGGCGCTTGCGCCGTGCGCGGCACCCTGAGGGCTGCTCGTGGCCGCTTCAGCTCGATCCAGCGCGGCTCGGCCATCGATGCTTCCGAGTCACCCACGGTCGCCGTGTCGCCAAGGGGCGAGTCGCTCCTCGGCTGGGTCCAGAACGGCCACGTCCGGGCCGCCGTGGCGTCACCCCGGGCCACCCGCTTCGGCGCGCCGCACACCGTGTCGGCGACCAACTACGCGACCGACCTTCAGATCGCGTTCGGCCCCGCGCGCACCGCGCTGGCCACCTGGACCCAGGGCACGCTCGGGCAGGCGGTCATGGGCGCCGCGTACGTCAGCCGCTGAGCCCGGCGCGCCGAACGCGGCCGCTCAGTGAGACTGAAGCGCCGCCGCGAGCACGTCGTGGACGGCCGGTGCCGCGGTCTGTCCCCCGGCGCCCTGCCCCGGGAACAGCGCTCCGACGACGATCCGCGGCGTCGGGACGGGCCCGTAGCCGACGAACCAGGCATCCGTGTTCTGGGGAGTGTTGCCGTTCGGACCGGTCGTGTCGCCGATCTCGGCCGTGCCGGTCTTCCCGGCGATCGTGACGCCGGGGATCGCGGCCGAGGTCCCGGTTCCGAAGGACACGACCGCGATCATCATCTTCTGCACGAGGCGGGCGACCCGGCCGCTCGTCACCCGCACGAAGTTCGGCGGCTGATGCGACTGAAGCGTCGGGATCGGCCGCTTGCCGCCCATCGCGATCGTCGCGCCGACGTCGGTCATCTCCAGCGCGGTGGCGAGCACCCGGTCCTGGCCGATCGCCGCCGAGCCGACGTCCGTGTCATTGCCGATCGTCGCCGCCGACGGGATCGTGCTCTCGGCCGCCCCGAGGATTGAGCTCGGCTGGTTGAAGCCGAATCGCTCGGCCATCGCGACGAGCCGCTTGGCCCCGATCTTGACCCCGAGCGGCGCGAACACCGAGTTGCACGACACGGCGAAGGCGTTGTAGAAGGTGCCGCCGCAGACCTCCCCGTTGGCGTTGTGCAACAGGAAGCCTCCGACGTAGGCGGCGTCCGCCTCCGGGAACGTGTCGGTGAGCTTGACGAGTCCGGCGTCGAGTGCCGCCGTCGCCGTGATGATCTTCATCGTCGAACCCGGCGGTTGAAGTTCTGAGAACGCAAAGCCGGCGAGCCCCAGGACGGCGCCGGTACGCGGATCCATGGCTGCCATCCCAGCGGAGCGACCGGCGATCGCGGTGATCTCTGCGCGCTCGACCGCCGGATTGATCGTTGTCGTCACCGCCGTGCCGGCCTTCGGATGAGAATGCGCGAGGGTCCGCGTGCCGGCGAGCAGCGTCCCGCCCGGCGTGCCGGCGATCCGGGCCTGGAAGATCCGCTCGAGCCCGTCCTGTCCCACCTTGGCGTCCGGCGGGTACCCCTGCGCTGCATAGATCGGCGCCGACGGCGCCGGGATCGGGCCGAGCGATCCGACGATCTGGGAGGCGACGTCGGCGATCGGCGAGGAGCGCGTCTGCCCCTGCGCGAGCGGGGTGCCGTCGCTCGCCAGGATGTCGGCGCGCTGCGGCAGCGTGACGTTGCGGCTCAGCGTCTCGCCGCGGCGCAGGCCGGGAAACAGCAGCGTGCTCGAGAACTGCACGTGCGCGCCCCCGCCGCTCCCGGCGAGCGGGACCTGGAGGATCTCGCTGAGCTTGCCGAAGATGCGCGTCCGCACTCGGACCCGGACGGCGATCGTGTCGCCTGAGCGCGCCGCGATGCGCCCGGGCGCCAGCGACTCGAGTGTCGCGACCGTGGCCGCGTTCTGGTACGCCGCGATGAATGCGGACCGCGAGACCGAGGCCTGCGACTTCTTGTCAAGCAGCCCGTACATCTTCGCGTAGTCGGTGTGCACCCAGGCTGTGACGTAGTCGCGCACGAGCTTGCGCTCGGCCCGGCCGGGTCCGCCGGCAACGACCAGACCGAGGACGAATGCAGCCACGGCGAGCACGACGATCGGCACGCCGCGCGTCAGCAGCCGGCGCCGTCGCGTCGTCCGTCGGCGGGGGCGCGGTCGCTCTCCCACCAGTACACCTCCATGAGCCCCTTGTGCCACCTCAACTCGGAACGGTAGAAGATGGCGCGCCGGGACGGCACTCCGAGCAGGGATCTGCTAACGGGTCCGTAACCTCCCAGTCGTGACCACGATCGACTGGCTGATCGTCCTCTTCACCCTGGTATTCGCCTTCTACGGCTATATCCAGGGCTTCATCGTCGGCGTGCTCTCGCTCCTCGGGTTCGCCCTCGGAGCGTTTATCGGAACCCGCATCGGGCCTCTGCTGCTGTCCGGCGGAGACCGGTCCCAGTACGCGCCGATCTTCGGCCTCGTCGGCGCGCTCCTCGCCGGCGGCGTGCTCGCCAGCGGCTTCGAAGGTCTCGGTTTGCACGCCCGAGCCGCGCTCCGACTGCCCGGGCTGCGGACCGTCGACGGCCTGCTCGGGGCCGTGTTCACGGCGTGCGTCGGTCTGGGCCTCGCGTGGATCGTCGGAGCCGTCGCGCTCCAATCCTCCGGCTCGACACCTCTGCGCAAGGACATCCAGCGCTCGGCGATCCTGCGCGAGCTCAACCAGCTGCTGCCGCCATCCGGCCCCATCCTCAACGCGCTCGCGCGGTTCGATCCGCTGCCGTCCGTACGCGGGCCCGCGGCCGACGTGCCGGCCCCGACCCGGGGCATCCTCAGCACAGCCGGCGTCCGCAGCGCCCGCTCGAGCGTCGTGCGGATCATCGGCTCGGCCTGCGGGCTCGGCGTCGAGGGCAGTGGCTGGGTCGCGGCGCCGGGACTCGTCGTGACGAATGCCCACGTCGTCGCGGGGGAGAGCGACACCGTCGTCGAACCGGGCGGCCGCCCGCCGGGCCTGCATGCCTCCGTGCTCGCGTTCGATCCGCACGACGACATCGCCGTGCTCTCGGTGCACGGCCTCACCCTGCAGCCGCTCGCGCTCGAGCGCAACCCTAAGAGCGGCACCGCGGCCGCCATCCTCGGCTATCCGCTCGACGGTCCATTCGACCAGGAGCCGGGCCGGCTCGGGCACACCCAGCGCGTCAGCACCGAGGACGCCTACGGCAACGGCCCGGTCATCCGCGACATCGTCTCGCTCCTCGGCCGGGTCCGGCCGGGCAACTCCGGCGGCCCGATGGTCGACGCCGCCGGGGGCGTCGTGGCGACCGTGTTCGCGGCGATCACGGGTGGCAGCGGCACCGAGCGCACCGGCCACGGCGGCTTCGCCGTCCCCAACGCGCTCATCCGCCAGCAGCTCGCCGTCGCCCGCTCGCGGTCAGCGCCGGTCAGCACCCGCAACTGCGCCAGTTAGCCGAGCGGCGGGGTCACCGACGGTCTGGTCGAACACATGCGATTTGGTCGACGCGCGGCGGCTCGCGTGCGTTTTGGTCGACGATTTCCTCGCCGGCACCAGCAAAACCCCGGCGGACCGAGCCTCAACCAGACGAAATGACTGACGGTCCGGACCTCGTACGCAGCGCTGCTCTCTCTCTCCACGTACGACGTCCGGCCGTCAGTTGCTCGGTCGGCCCCCACGGCGAACCGAGCGAAGGAACGCTGAGGGCGGGCGGTGGTCTGCAACACCGCCCGCCCCCACAGCGTTTTTAGTGCCCCCCGACGTCCTCGGCCATCTGATGCACCGTCTCCAGCTCCAATGCCCCGAGGAGCTGGGGGTGATGATGAGCGAGGTGTCGCTGGACCGCGTCGAACAGCTCCTGTTCGGATCCGCCTGCGAGCTGCGCCCCGCACTCGCAGAAGGCGATCCGCCTGTGGCTGTTCGCGATATTGGGCATTTGGCCTTGATCGTTGCGGTCTGGCTCTCCCTCGTGCGCCCCACCGAGTCGGTCGGACTGTGACACCCCGGTGTCCACGGCGGGAAGATTCCCGAGAGCCCGTTGTCGATACGTTTCCAAATCGTTGCCGGTGTCCGGTACAGCGTCTGAGAGAACCCGCATCCAGCTATGCGGACGTCTGTCCGTAGAGATCGATGGTGCGCAATTGGCGGGGACCCTCCGCGGCAAACAGGTGCCGTTGCTCCTCGCCTACCTGCTGCTCAACCGGTCTCGCCCGGTCGGCCGCGAGGAGTTGATCGGGGCGCTGTGGCCGCATCAGGCCCCCGTCTCCCAGGATGCGGCATTGCGAACGCTGCTCAGCCGCCTCCGCTCAGCGCTCGGCAACAGCTCGCTCCAGGGTCGCGACGAGCTTGTGCTCAATCTGCCCGAGCCGGTGTGGATCGACCTTGAGGCGGCCGCCTCGGAGGTCGATCGGGCGCGGCACGCGCTCGACCGCGAGGACGCCCGGACGGCCTGGGCGTTCGCCCAGGTGCCGCTCAACATCGCCAACCGCGGCCTGCTCCCGGGTTCTCAGGCGATCTGGCTCGAGGCGCGCCGGCGCGAACTGGAGGACATCCGGCTGCAGGCGCTCGAGTTGATCGCTCGGGCGGGGCTGCACCTCGGGGGTGCGCAGCTCTCCTCGGTCGAGCGCCACGCCCGGGCGCTGATCGAGGCTGAGCCCTACCGCGAGTCCGGCTACGTGCTGCTGATGGAGGCGCTCGCCGCCGAGGGCAACGTCGCCGAGGGGCTGCGCGTGTTCGACCGGCTGCGTACGTTGCTGCGCGACGAGCTCGGGACGAGCCCCTCGCCCGAGACGAACGAGAGCTACGAGCGCCTGCTCCATCCCGCGGGCCGCCCGGGGCGCGGCCGACGGGGGGACCGCGACCCATCCGGCACGTCCGGCAGACCCGGCGAGGACCCCGGCGCCGTCGACCAGGCCACCCGAGTCCCGCTCCCGCCCGAGCTCGCCGCCCGCGCCGGCGGACCGCTCGTCGGCCGCGTCGCCGAACTCGAGGAGCTCCAGGAGCTGTGGCTGAGCGCCGGCACCCGCGGCAGCGGCCGCGTCGTGCTACTGACCGGCGACCCCGGCATCGGAAAGACCCGGCTCGTCGCCGAGATCGCCCGCCGCGCCCACGAGGCGGGGGCGTTCGTGCTCGCCGGCCGCTCGCCGGAGGAGGCGCTCGTCCCCTACCAGCCGTTCGTGGAAGCGCTCCGGCACTACTTCACGACCGTCTCCGCGCGCGAGCTCCGCGCTAGCGCCCGGGAATACGGCTCCGAGCTGATCCGGCTCGTCCCCGAGCTCCGTCGCCGCGCGCCCGAGCTGCCGCCGCCGATCGATTCCGAGCCGGAGACCGAGCGCTATCGCCTGTTCGAAGCCGTGGCCGGTCTGCTGACGGAGATCTCGACGACCGCTCCAGTGCTGCTCGTGCTCGACGACCTCCAGTGGGCGGACCGTCCCACCCTGCTCCTGCTCCGGCATATCGCGCGGGCGCCCGGCCATGGTCGCGTGCTCGTACTCGGGGCCTACCGGGCGACCGAGGCGCACTCCGCCGGCTTCACGGCCGCGCTCGCCGAGCTCCGCCGCGAGCGGCTCATCACGCAGGTCGAGGTCGTCGGGCTCAGCCCATCGGAGACGACCGAGCTCGTTGAGCTGCGCGCCGGGGCGACGCCCGCCTCGTCGTTCAGTCGCGCCCTCTATGAGGAGACCGAGGGCAACCCGTTCTTCATCGAGGAGATCGTCCGCCACCTTGCCGAGGCGGGCGTCCAGCCGGACCAGGCGGGTGCGCGCGTCCTCGGGCACTTCGGCCTTCCGGAGGGGGTCAAGGACGTGATCGCGCGGCGGCTCGCCCGGCTTGACAGCGAGGCCACCGAATGGCTCCGGGTCGCCGCGGTGATCGGCCGCGACTTCGACGCCGGGTTGCTCGAGCGAATCCTCTCCGTCGACGAGGACGGGTTCCTCAACGCCCTCGACGCAGCACTCGAGGCCGGCCTCGTCGCCGAGTCACCGGCGCAGCCCGATCGCTACAGCTTCTCGCACGCGCTCATTCGCGAGACGCTCTACGACGGCATGTCCAACGCGCGTCGCGCCCGGACCCACCGACGCGTCGGCGAGGCGCTGGAGGCCGAGGACTCCGACCGCAACCTCACCGCCCTGGCGCTCCACTTCACGCGCGCCGCGAGCGCCCAGGACGCCGAGAAGGCGATCGAGTACGCGATGCGGGCCGGCGAGCAGGCGACGTCAATGCTCGCCCACGAGGAGGCGGCCGATCACTACGCCCGGGCGCTTGAGGTGCTCGATCGGTTCAACCCGGACGCCGACGCCATGCGGTCCGAGCTGCTCATCCGGGTCGGCGAGGCCCATGTCCGCGCCGGCGAGCGCCCGCTCGCCTGGGAGACGTTCCGGGAGGCGGCCGCGATCGCGATCCGGCTTGGCGACAGCGCCCAGCTCGCGCGGGCGGCGATCGGCGCCTCGCGGCGCTACATCCAGGCCCCCGGAGTCGTCGACCACGAGCTGATCGCGCTGCTCGAGCGCGCGCTCGAACTGACCGAACGCGAGCACACGGTCGTCCGGGTGGCGCTTCTCACCCGGCTCTGCGGCGCGCTCTATTACTCGGGCTCCCGCGACCGGATGAAGCATTTGGCGGTCGAGGCGACCGAACTCGCCCAGGAGCTCGACGACCCCGAGGCGTACGCCCTCGCCGCGGCTGCGCGCCGCCGTGCCTTCTGGGACCCCGACCACCTCGAGCGGCGCCTCGCCGACGCCACCGAGATCCTCACCCGCGGCCGCGAGGCGGGCGACCTCGAGCTCACGCTCCAGGGCCACGCGTGGCTCGTCGTCGACCTGCTCGAGCAGGGCAATCCCGAGGCGGTCGACGCCCAGATCG
Organism: uncultured Solirubrobacterales bacterium; assembly: GCA_963850335.1. Taxonomy (GTDB): domain Bacteria; phylum Actinomycetota; class Thermoleophilia; order Solirubrobacterales; family Solirubrobacteraceae; genus Palsa-465. The sequence continues at coordinate 512,345 of CAWKKY010000020.1, forward strand.
AGGCGTTCTCCGCCGGCGCCGACCTGCTCCGCCAGCCGCTGTTCCTGTGGCAGGCGGCGGTGTGGCGGGCGATGCGGGCCCTGCTCGCCGGGCAGCTCGAACACGCCGACGAACTGGCCGCCGCGGCGCTCAGCGCCGGTTCACGAGGGGAACTGATCACGGCGCCCCAGTACTACGCGATGCAGCTGCTCGCGCTCCGGCGTGAGCAGGGGCGGATCGGTGAGCTCGAGCAGCCCGCTCGGGAGATGATCCGCCGCTCGCCGGGGATCGTGGCCTGGAACGCCGCGCTGGCGACGCTGCTGCTCGAGACCGGCCGCGAGCCCGAGGCCCGGACCGAGTTCGAGGCGACCGCGGCGAACGACTTCAGAGATATCCCGAACGACGGCGACTGGATGATCGCGATGACGCTGCTCGCCGACCTGAGCGCCGGTCTCGGCGACGCCCGGCGGTCGCAGATCCTCTACGAGCTCCTGCTGCCCTACCGCGACGTCAACGTGGTGATCGGGCTGGGCGCGGTGTGCCTCGGCTCCGCCGCCCGGTTCCTCGGACGTCTCGCGGGGGCCACGGGGCGCCGTGAGGAGGCCGCCGAGCACTTCGAGCGGGCGCTGGCCGGGAATGAGGCTCTCGGCGCGCCGGTGTATCTGGCGCAGACCCAGCTCGACTTCGCCGAGCTCCTCGGAACGGCGGATCCCCAGGCGCAGCGGTTGATTGCGCTCGCTGCCGAGGCGGCCGAGCAGCTCGAGCTCCCAGCGGTCGCCCGCCGGGCGGCGTCGTTCTCCTGACACTGGCGCCCCGACGTCGTTGGCTGGCGGCGCTACCCTCCTGCGACTCACATGTCCAGAACGCTGATCATCGCCGAGAAGCCGTCCGTCGGACGCGACCTCGCCCGGGTCCTTCCCGGATCGTTCACCAAGGGCGAGGGCTTCCTCGAGGCCCCCGACCACATCATCACGTGGGCCGTCGGGCACCTCGTACAACTCGCCGACCCCGACGAGTACGACGCCAAGTTCAAGAAATGGCGGATGGCGGACCTCCCAATCGTCCCCGAGCACTTCAAGCTCGTCGTCCGCGACGAGCGCTCCAAGAAGCAGATGAACGTCGTCAAACGCCAGCTCGGGCGCGACGACGTCGATCTCGTCATCAACGCCTGTGACGCCGGCCGAGAGGGCGAGCTGATCTTCGCCTACCTATTCGAGAAGGCCGGCTCGCACAAGCCGGTCAAGCGGCTGTGGCTCAACTCGATGACGACCGAAGCGATCAAGCAGGCGTTGGGCGCGCTCCGTGAGGCGGATGAGCTGGCGACGCTTGAGGCGGCGGCCCGCTCGCGCAGCGAGGCGGACTGGATCGTCGGGATGAACGCGACCCGGGCCGCGACGATCAGGCTGCGCTCGTCGTTTGACGGCGCCGTCTCGCTCGGCCGCGTGCAGACCCCGACGCTCGCGATCCTCGCCCGCCGCGAGCAGGAGATCCGCGACTTCAAGCCCGAGCCTTACTGGGTCGTCGACGCCACCTTTGACCCGGTCGCCGACCCGCGGCCCCGGACGTACGAGGGCCGCTTCCACGCCGGCGCCAACCCCCGGATCAAGACCGCCGAGGAGGCGGCTGCGATCGTCGCCGACGCCGAGGGCCAGACCGGCGAGATCACGAAGCTTGAGAAGACCGAGCGCAAGGAACGCGCGCCGCTGCTCTACGACCTCACCCGTCTCCAGAGCGATGCGAGCTCACGCTACGGCTTCACGCTGCGCCGCACGCTCGCCGCCGCGCAGCGGCTCTACGAGGAGCACAAGGCGCTCACGTATCCCCGGACGAACTCGCGGTATCTGACGAGCGACATGGTCCCGGAAATCAAGCCGATCGCGAAGCTCGTCGGTGGCCAGCGCGAGTACGCCGACGCCTCCAAGTACGTGCTCGGACTCGACGTGCTGCCGCTCGGTCGCGTCGTCAACAACGAGCGCGTCACCGACCACCACGCGATCATCCCGACCCGCGCCGAGCGCCACCCGGTCGACAAGATGAACGACGACGACCTCAAGATCTATGACCTCGTCGTGCGGCGCTTCCTGGCCGTCTTCCATCCCGAGGCGGTGATCGAGAACACCCGCGTCGAGACGACGGTCGCCGAGCGTGTGTTCCGGACCCGCGGCAAGCGGATGCTCGTGCCCGGCTGGCGCGGCGTGTACGGCGAGACGGCAGATGTCGAGGAGCGCCCGGACGACGATGAGGGCCGTGAGCAGCGTCTGCCGAAGCTCGAGCAGGGCGAGCGTTCCGCGGTCACCGAGATCGGATCCGAGGAGAAGGTGACCAAGCCGCCGCGGCGCTACACCGACGGCTCGCTGGTGACGGTCATGGAGACCGCCGGCAAGCTCGTCGACGACGAGGAGCTGCGCGAGGCGATGAAGGACTCCGGGATCGGTACGCCCGCGACCCGGGCGGCAATCATCGAGCGGCTCATCCAGGTCGGCTACGTCGAGCGGGACGGCCGCGCGCTCGTCGTCACCGAGAAGGGCCTCAACGTCATCCGGTTGCTCGGCGAGCACCCGCTGACCTCGCCGGGGCTGACGGGCGACTGGGAGCACCGGCTCACGAAGATCGAGACGAGCCAGGACTCGCGCGAGGCGTTCATGCGGGACATCGTCAAGTTCACCTCGGACACCGTCGGCGAGCTCGACACCAAGCTCAAGGACATCCGGATCCCCCGGGCGAACCTCGGGCCGTGCCCGGTGTGCGGCCACGACATCGTCGAGAACCGCAAGGGGTACTCGTGCTGGTCACGTGAGGATCCGGGCTGCGGCTTTGTCATCTGGAAGTCGAAGGCGGGCAAGCAGCTCGCGATCGGCGTCGCCAAGGAACTGATCAAGACCGGGCGCACCGAGAAGCCGGTCACCGGTTTCAAGGGTCGCTCGGGCAAGAGCTTCCGCGCCCGGCTCGCGCTCATGCAGACCGAGGACGGCAAGTGGCGCGTCGAGTTCGACGAGCCCTGGGCCAAGGAAGGCGCCAAACCGCCGGACGCCGAGGAGCCCGCCGAGGGCGCCGAGGCAGCCGTGCGCGCCGAGGCGCCCGCCGCCGGCACCGAGCAGGCCCCCGCAGCCGCTTAACCTGTCGCGAGGACCGCATGCGGCCCTCGCCCGGCGGCGCATGCGCCGCCGGGGGGTCCGCGCACGCGCGGACCCCTTCAAGCTGATCGCCGGAATTTCTCGCCAAACCTTCCCGGCCACGGGGATCGGGGCGCAAAACTCCCCTTGGGGCGGCATTTGGCGCCCGGATGCAATCGGCACCCGCGATTTGGCGCCATATTCCGGTTCCGGCGCGTGATCACGTCGGGGGCGAGCGCCACCATAGGACGATGCCCCTGACGCTCGTCCTCGGACCCGCCAACTCGGCCAAGGCGGGGGAAGTGCTCGGCGCCTTCTCCCGGGCGGCCCGGCGGGGCGCGATGCTCGTCGTGCCGACCGCCCAGGATGCCGAGCACTACGCCCGGGAGCTCGCCGGGGAGGGCGCGATGCTCGGCTCGGTGGTGACGTTTGCCGGGCTCGCCGCCGAGATGGCCCGCCGGACCGACTTCTCCGGGCGACGGGTCTCAGCGCTCCAGCGCGAGCACATCCTGCGCCGCGTCATCGGCCGGCTTGAGCTGCGCACGCTCGGCGAGTCGGCCGGGGCGCCGGGGTTCGCGCGGGCCGCGGGCGAGCTGATCGCCGAGCTCCAGCGCTCGCTGATCACCCCCCAGCGCTTCGCGCAAGCACTGTCAGCGTGGGCCGCCCAGGATGCGCGGCGGGCCGACTACGCTCACGACGTCGCGTCGCTCTACCGCGCGTTCGCCGGAGAGCTCGAGCGGCGCGGCCGCCTCGACGCCGAGCTGTATGCGTGGCGGGCGATCGACGCGCTCCGCGCCGAGCCCGGGCGCTGGGGGGAGACGGCGGTGTTCGTCTACGGCTTCGATGACCTGCTCCCGATCGAGCGCGACGCGGTCGAGACGCTCGCCCGGATCGTCGGGGTCGAGGTGACCGTGTCGCTCACGTACGAGCCGCAGCGCGCAGCGCTCAGCGCCCGGGCCGAGGTCGTCCAGGAGCTCCGGGCGTTCGCCGACCGGGTCGAGCAGCTGCCGCCGCTCCAGGAGCACTACGCGCCCGCCGCCCAGGTCGCGCTGCACCACCTCGAGCGAGGACTGTTCGAGCCCGCCGCCGAGCGGATCGACCCCGGGGACGCCGTCGGCCTGCTCGAGGCGGGGGGCGAGCGTGCCGAGGCCGAGCTCATCGCCGGCGAGGTTGTGCGTCTGATCCGCGGCGGCGTCCCGGCCGAGGAGATCGTCGTCGTCGCCCGCTCGCTCGCCCGCGTCGAGGCGCTGTTTGGGAGCGTGTTCACGCGGTATGGGATCGCGCTCGCCGGCCACGGCCGCACCCGGTTCACCCACACCCGCCTCGGCCGCTCGGTGCGCGCGCTCGCGCGGTGTGCGCTGCTCGGTGAGGAGGCGAGCGCCGCTGACCTGCTCGACGTCCTGCGCGCCCCGGGCCGGCTCGACCGGCTCGAGCTCGCCGACGCACTCGAGGCCGAGGTCCGCCGCGAGGCTCTGTCGACGGCCGTCCAGGCGCGGGAGCGGCTCGACTGGGAACTCGGGGAGATCGACAGTGTCCGCGACGCCGATGATCCCGGCGCCGAGCTCGCATGGCAGGCGCGGCGGCTGTTCGCCTCGCCCTACCGGGGCCGCGCCGCCGAGCTCGACCCGGCCGGTCGGCGCGACGCGGCGGCGCTGGCGGCGTTGGTGGGAGCGCTCGAGCAGCTGGCGGAGCTCGGCGAGCGGCCGTCCGGTGCCGAGCTGCTGGCGCTGCTGGATGAGCTCGAGGTCGCGACCGGCGAGCCGCCGCGCGCCGGTGCCGTGCAGCTCGCCGACCCGCTCGCGGTTCGCGCCCGGCGGTTCCGGGTCGTGTTCATCTGCGGCCTGGGCGAGGGTGAGTTCCCGCTGCCGGGGACGAGCGAGCCGTTCCTCTCCGACGAGCACCGCTACGAGATCGCGCTCGCGAGCGGGCTGCGGCTACCGGCCGCCGAGGACGCGCTCGCCCGGGAGCGCTCCCTGTTCTACGCCGCGGTCTCGCGGGCGAGCGAGCGGGTCGCGTTCAGCTACCGCAGCTCGGACGAGGAGGGCAATCTGGCCCTGCCCTCGCCGTTCATCGCCGACGTGGGCGATCTGTTCGTCCCGGAGTGGACCGAGCGCCGCAGCCGGCGCCTGCTCGCTGACGTGACGTGGACGCCTGCCGCCGCGCCGACGCCGCGGGAGCGCGCGCGGGCGGATGCCGCGGCCGGACCGCCGACGGTCTCGGCCGAGGGCGTTGTGCAACCGCTCAGCCCGGAGGCGCTCGCGCACGTCCGCCACCGCGACGTCGTCTCCGGCGGCGCGCTTGAGAACTACGCCGACTGCCCGGTGAAGTGGCTCGTCGAGCGTCAGCTCTCGCCGGCCGCGTTCGAGCCGGACCCCGAGCCGCTGGTCCGCGGCAGCTACATGCATGCGACGCTTGAGGATCTGTTCGGCCGGCTCGGCGAGCCGCTGACGCCCCAAACGCTCCCCGACGCGCTCCGCATCCTCGGCGACATCGTCACCGAGGTGCCGCCGACGATCGCGCCCGGCCGGGGCGAGGCGGTGCGCACCGCGGTGCTCGAGACGATGGTCGCCGACCTGCGCCGGTACCTGGCCGCCGAGGCCCGCGACGGGTGCGATTGGGAGCCGTCGATGCTCGAGCTCCGCTTCGGGTTCGAGGGCGAGGAGGGGGCCTTGCCGGCGCTGATCCTCGGTGACGCGGAGGAGCGGGTCGTCGTCCGCGGGGTGATCGACCGGGTCGACGTCGAGCCGGGCGGCACCGGGCGGGCGATCATCCGCGACTACAAGAGCGGTGCAGCCCGCCCGGAGCAGGCGGGGGCGCGCTGGGCGATCGATCGCCGCCTGCAGGTCGCGCTGTACATGCTCGCCGTGCGCGACCTGCTTGGGCTCGATCCGGTGGCTGGGCTCTACCAACCGCTCAGCGGCCAGAACCTCCGTCCCCGCGGGGTCTACCGGCGCGATGTCGAGGTCGGCTCGCGGGTCACCGACCGCGACGCCCGGGACCCCGAGGAGCTCGCCGAGATCCTCGCCGACGCCGCCGACCGGGCGGTCGAGATCGCGGGCCGCCTGCGCCGCGGCGAGCTGCGGCCGTGCCCGGAGACGTGCGGGCGCGACGGGTGTCGCTACCCGGGGATCTGCCGGGTCACATGACCGAGTTCACCCCACAGCAGCGCGCGGCGATCGAGCGGCGCCACGGTGACCTGCTGCTCGACGCGAGCGCCGGGAGCGGCAAGACCTCGGTGCTCGTCGAGCGGTTCGTCCGCGCCGTGCTCGAGGACGGCGTCGACCCGACCGCGGTCCTCACGATCACGTTCACCGAGAAGGCCGCCGCGGAGCTGCGCGACCGGATCCGCCGCCGGCTGCGCGAGCTCGGTGCCGACGAGGCGGCGCGGCGCACCGAGGGCGCCTATATCTCGACCATCCACGGCTTCTGCGCCCGGGTGCTGCGGACCCACGCGCTCGCGGCGGGGATCGATCCCGAATTCACGGTGCTCGATGAGACCGACACCGATGCGCTCGCCGAGGCGGCGTTCGAGTTCGCGCTCGAGGAGCTCGCACAGAATGCGCCGGGCGGGGTCGAGCTGATCGCCGCCCATCGCACCGGGTTGCGCGAGGCGGTCCTCGGGACCTACGCCGAGCTGCGGGCCCGCGGCGAGCTCCGTCCGTCGCTGCCGCCCATCCCGCCGGCCCCCGACCTCGAGCCGCTCCGCGACGAACTCCTCGACGCCGCGTCGGCCGCCGCGCGGGAGCTCGGTGCCATCTCGGCCCCCGCCGCGCGGGTGCAGACCGCGCTTGAGCGGGTCGAGCGCTGCGACGCGGTGCTCGCGGATGCCGACCCGTGGCCCGGTGACCTCGACGCGCTGTTCCTCCCGGGCGGCAACGGGGCGGCGCTCTCCACCGAGGTCTGCATCGCCTACGCCGAGGCGCTCGGCCGCTACCGCGACGCGTGCCGGCATCGGCGGGCGATCGGGGCACACGCGCTCTTCGATCGGCTGCTGCGGACCTTCGGCGAGGAGATGGAGCGACGCAAGCGCGCCGTCTCCGGCGTCGACTTCGAGGACCTCGAGCTGCTCGCGCGGGCGCTGCTGACCCAGGAGGCAGGGCTGCGGGATCGCTACCGCGCTCGGTTCGTCCACGTGATGGTCGATGAGCTCCAGGACACGAACGTCGTCCAGCTCGAGCTGATCGAGTCGGTCGCGAGCGGCAACCTGTTCACGGTCGGCGACGCCCAGCAGTCGATCTACGGCTTTCGGCATGCCGACGTCGAGCTGTTCGAGCGGCTTGGGGAGCGGTTGGCCGCCGAGGGCGCCCGGGCCACGCTCGACGTCAACTTTCGCTCGCGCCCCGAGCTCATCGCCGCTTTCAACGCCGCGTTCACGACCGCGCTCGGCGATCGGTTCCGGCCGCTGCGCGCGGGCCGACGCGATCCGCCGCTCGGCGCGCCGGCGGTCGAGATGCTGCTCGCGGACAAGGGCGCCGAATACGCCGCCTCCGAGAGCCTCGCGGCCCCGTGGCGACTCGCCGAGGCGGCCGCGCTCGCCGCCCGGGTCCGCGAGTTGATCGGCGCCGGCGCATCACCGCGCGAGATCGTCGTGCTCACCCGGGCGACGACCGACCTGCGCGTCTACGAGCGCGCGCTCGAGTCGGTCGGTATCCCGACCTATGTGATCGGCGGGCGGGGGTACTGGGCCCACCCGCAGGTGGTCGATCTCGTCGCGTACCTGCGCGTGCTCGCCAACCCGCGTGACGAGGAGGCGCTGCTCACCGTGCTCGTCTCGCCGCTCGTGGGGCTCTCGCTCGACGGGCTCGTCGCGCTGATGTCGGCCGCGCACGGCGCCGGGCGGGACCCCTGGTGGGTGGTCCGCGAGCCGGACGGCCGGCTCGACGGGCTCGCCGCGGCGGATCGTGAGCGGGTGGCACGATTTGCGGAGTGGTTCGGAGACGAACGGGCGCTGGCGGCGGGGCTCGGCGTTCCGGAGCTGATCGAGCGGGCGCTGGAGCAGACCGACTACGACCTGACGATGCTGGCGATGCCGGGGGGTGCGCGGCGACTCGCGAATGTGCGCAAGCTGATGCGCCTCGGGCGCGAGCACGAGACCGCCGCCGGACCGGACCTGCGCGGGTTTCTCGAGCTCGTCCACGCCCGCGGGGGCGGGCTCGGCGGGGTGGGGGAGAGCCGGGAGAGCGAGGCGCCGGTCGAGGGCGAGGCGCTCGACGCGGTTCGCCTGATGACGATCCACCGGGCCAAAGGGCTCGAGTTCCCGATCGTCTGCGTCGCCGACCTCGGCCGCGGGCCGATCTACCGCGGCGAGCTCATCCGGGTCGGCCGCGATGGGCGTCTCGGGCTGCGACTCGCCGAGCCCGGGACGGCGCGCAAGGAGCCGGCGCTCGCGTATGACGCGCTCGGAGAGGAGGCCAAGGCGCGAGAGCGCGAGGAGGAGCGGCGGCTGTTCTACGTGGCGATGACCCGGGCCTGCGAGCGGCTCATCCTGAGCGGCGCGGTGAAGTTCGAGAGCTGGCCGAACAACGGTGCCGCGGGGCCGATCGGGTGGATCGGGCCGGCGTTCGTGCCCGACATCGCCGAGCGGGTGCAGGCGGGCGCCGGCGGGACCACGGACGGCGGCGTGGAGCTGACGCTCGTCCGTCCGGGCGAGGAGCCGCGCGGACCGACGGATGATCTGGCGCGTGCGCACGCGGGGCTCGCCGCTTCGGCGCCTGTGCCGCCACCGCCGCCACCCGCCGGGCTCGGCACGTCTGCGGCGGCGGGATCGGCGATCTCGCGGCTGTCGTACTCCGCGCTCGGCGAGTACGCCCGCTGCGGCTACCGGTTCTACGCCGAACGTGTGCTCGGGCTGCCACCGGTGCCGGTTTCGGGTGGTTCTGACGGGGCAGCGGAGGGCCTCGCCGGGACCGAGCGAGGGAACCTCGTCCACGCGGTGCTCGAGCGGCTTGACTTCCGCCGACCGGTGGCCGCCTCGGTCCGGTCGGTGCTCGCCGCCGGGATGCGCGCACCGAGCGATGCGGAGGCCGCGGAACTCGACGGACTCATCGCGGCGTTCGCCGAGAGCGAACTGTGCGCCCGCCTCGGACGCGCCGACGAGGTCCGGCGCGAGGAGCGATTCGCCTTCCTGCTCGGCGACGTGTTGATGACCGGGGCGTTCGACGTCCTCGCCCGGGAGCGTGGCGGCCGCATGATCGTCGTCGACTACAAGACCGATCGCCTGCGCGGCGACGATCCCGCGGCCCGCGTGGCGGCTGCGTACGGCACGCAGCGGGTCGTCTACGCGCTCGCGGCGCTCCGGGCGGGTGCGAGCGAGGTCGAGGTCGCCCACGTGTTCTTGGAGGCGGCCGGCGATCCCGTGGTCGAGCGCTTTACCGCCGAGGACCGGGCGGCGCTCGAGCGTCAGCTCGTCGCGTTGGCTGCGGGCGCGAGCGCGGGGCGCTTTCCGGTCACCGACACGCCGGAGCGCGCGACCTGCGCCGGCTGCCCGGCCGAGGGCGGGCTGTGCTCATGGCCGCTCGAGATGACCCGGCGGGCGGCCGCCGACCGGCTCTTCTAGTGAGCGGGCCGAGTCCTGCTCCGCGTTGTTGAACGCGACGTCGACGGTCTCGGTGTCGTGGCGCTCCTCGACCTTGGCGAGCGCGGTGAGCGTCCGCTCGTCCGCCTGGCTCGAGGGCGGCCCCATCAGGCTCCGCGGCCAGAGCCGGCGGGCGAGGACGACGTTGACCTCGGCGGCATAGAGGGTGATCTGGGCGCCGAGATGGAGCCACACGAGGAGCGCGATCACGATCCCGAAGAAGCCGTAGGTGCTCGTCGAGTGCTTGAACACGTGGCCGATGTAGAGGCCTCCGATGACCTGAAGGATCGTCCACGCGATGGCGGCCACGAGGACGCCGACCCGCAGGTCACGGGTCTTGACGCTCGGGACGGTCATGAACCGGAACGCCGCGAGGAACAGCCCGACGTTGAGCAGCAGCGACACCAGGATGCCCCCGACCTTGGCGAGCGGACCACCGAGCCCGCCGGATACGAGCCCGGAGGCGAGCGTCGCGAGCAGGAACATCACACCGAGCGACATCAGCAGCGCAAGTCCCCGCAGACGTGAGCGCAGGAAGTTCGGCCGGTCCTTGAACGGCACGGCCCAGATCCGGTCCATGGCGTTCTGGGCGGCGCTCGTGACGCCGAGTCCGGCGAGCAGCGACGTGGCCAGGCCGAGCACGAGGGCGACGACGTGGCCGTGGATCTCGTGCACGTTCGAGCTGATCTGTGGCCCGATGATCGGGAACTGGGCGAGCACCGAGTTCTTGATCGACTCCTGGGCGCTCGGGTCGCCCTGGAGCACGTAGCTGAGGATCGTGACGAGCACGAGCAGCAGCGGGAACAGCGAGAAGAACGCGTAGTAGGCGACGAGCGCCGCGAGGTTGCCGCCCTGGTCGTCCCCGAACTTCTTGACCACCGCCATCGGCACGGCCAGCCACCGGTGACGTTGCTGGACGGCGTCGAAGCCGCGGACGGGGCGCATGAAATCCACGGGCAGTGAATACCCGACTCTGGCGGACGGGAAGCGCGCCTCCGAGTAAAGGTCGTCTCAGGCGGCGGCGGAGAGCTCGGCCGGCGGCCCCGGGGTCCGCTCGGGGCGAGCCCGCGGGTGCAGCACGACGGTCGCGCCGCCGCTCGGGCTGAAGGTGATGCCGCGACGTCCGGTCTGCTCGCGGCGCTCGGTGCCGGGGGCGATTTCGAAGCGGCTGACGACCTCCCGGAGCACGATCTTCATCTCCTGGAGCGCGAAGCTCGCGCCGAGACACCGGCGGCGCCCCCCGCCGAACGGGATCCACGTGTAGGTGCCCGGCGAAACGCCGAGGAAGCGCTCAGGCCGGAACGCGTAGGGGTCGGGGTAGATGCTCGGGTCGTGGTGCACCAGGTAGGCGCTGGCGAGCAGGGCGACGCCCTTGGGGTAGGTGAAGCCGCCGATCGTGATCTCGCGCTTGGTGAGCCGCGGTTCGGCGTTGGGCAGGACCGGCTTGCGTCGCAGGATCTCGTTGACCGTCGCGGTCAGGTACTCGTCGCTGTCGCCGCCGTCGGCCTCGGCGGCGAGCCGGGCGACGACCGCGGGTTCCCGCGCGAGCTGCTCAAACGCCCACGCGAGCTGCGACGCGGTCGTCTCGTGACCGGCGACAAGGGCGGTCAGCAGCTCGTCGCGGAGCTCCTCCTCGGACATCGGCGAACCGTCCTCGTGGCGAGCCGTGAGCAGCATCGCGAGGACGTCGTCGCGATCGGACTCGCCCTCGGCCCGCCGCTCCTCGATGAGCTCGCGGAGCATCCGGTCGGTCGCCGCGCTGACCTTTTCGAACCGGCGCATCGCCGGCACCCACCGGGCCCACTGGCGGACGGCGGGCAGGACCGAGAGCGGGCTCTCGCTGAAGCGCAGCACGTCGGTGAGGAGGTCGCGGAGCTGGTTGAGACGAGGACCCTGATCGAGGCCGAAGACGGCACGGAGAATGATCTCGAGCGTCACGCGCTGGAGCGGGACGTGGAGCGCCACCGGCTGATCGACGGGCCAGGTGTCGACCTCGCGGGTGGCGAGCTCGCTCATCAGCCCGGTGAGCCGCTTGCATCTTGGCGCCGTGGAAGGCGGGGAGCAGCAGCTTGCGCTGCTCGAGGTGGGGCGCCTCGTCGAGGAGGATCACCGAGTTTCGGCCGACGAGCGGCTCGAGCACGCGGGCGCCCTCACCCGGATGCAGCGCTTCGGGGGCGGCCGTGAACAGTTCCTTGATCTCGTCCGGGTCGGAGAGGATCACGAACGGCGGCTGGAACGGGAGCTGAACGGTCACGCGCGGGCCGTAGCGCTGCCGCAGCCGCTCCAGCGAGGCGGCGGGACGCTTCCACGTCGCGAGCAGCTGAATCGGCCCGGGAATCGTCGGCCCGGGCGGCAATGCGTTCCTGAACTCCTGCCTGTTCACATCGCTCCCTCGCAGGGGGTTTATATGCCTTCCTGGCGGCGGCTGTGTGAGATTACTCACGCAGCGACGCGGTGACTGCGCTGGTGTCCGGCGAGCAGTTGGGTGAGCCGGATCCGCTGGGCGGCCGCGATGTCCTCAAAGTGCACCGCCAGATGGTCGTCCGTGGTGCGCACGATCTGCCCGCGCGCCGACACCGGTGACGGATCGGCGCCAAAGAACATTTCGAGCGCGACGTCACCGCTCTGGGGCGCCCCCGGTGGGCGCTTGAGAAGCACGCCGGTGGAGCTGATGTTGACCGTGAACGTGGAGAGCGCCGCGTCGGCGGCCCCGGAGCTGAGCGACGCGATCGTCACCCGGGTGCCCACCGCGACGCGGTCCGCGGTGCGTCGCTCGGGGCGCTCGGCGCCATCGACGACGACGAATTCCATCAGTGGGCGCGTCTCCGCGTTGATCCGTGCGATGCCGCGAAGCCCGATCAGCGCGCCCTTGTACGTGAACAGCAGGTAGCCGAGCGAGCCGGCGACCAGCCGCGCGACGGCCCGCGGCGAGGCACGCTGAACCTGAGCGAGCACCCGATGCTCGCCCTCCGACGCCGTGAGTGCGTCAACGACCTCCTCCTCACCTTCGAGGTCGACCGTGACACGTTGCCCTGCGACCAACCGTCCCACAATGCCCGAGTGATCGGATTCAGCGAGAGGTTTTGTAGCCCTCGACCTCCAGCAGTGTCAGTTTGCGGACGATCCCTCCGGTGTAGCCGCCGAGGCCTCCATCGGCGTGCAGGACCCGGTGACACGGCACGACGATCGGCAGGGGGTTGCTGCCGAGCGCGTTGCCGGCGGCCCGGAACGCGCGCGGACTCCCCGCCTCCATCGCCACCTTCTTGTAGGTGGAGACCGCCCCGAACGGGATCCGCGCGGTCGCCTTCAGGATGCGTCGGGCGAAGCCGTGGGTCAGCTGCCAGTCGATCGGAAGCTCGAAGTGCTCACGCCGCCCGGCGAAGTACTCCTCGAGTTCGCGGCGGGGCTCGTCGATCCGGCGAGGCGCCTCGAGCAGGCGCGGCGAGACGTCGGCGGCGAGGTGCTCGAGCACCGAGTCCTCGGTGCGGTCCTCGTCGAGGTAGGCGATGCTGAGCAGACCCCGGTCGCTGGTGGCGACGAGCAGTCGGCCGACGGGAGAGTCGAGCGTCGCGTAGGCGACGTCGAGCAGGCCGGCGACGGCCGCGACATCGGTCAGGTCGGGGAGCGGTTCGTCGTCGGGTCGGTCGGCCCGCAGCGCCCGTTCGAGCGCGTCGAATTCGTTCATGGTTGGTACTCCGTTCGCAGTCGCTTGAGCCCCTCGTGGACGTTGCGCCGGGCGGCTTCCTCGCTCGTCCCCATCACCGCCGAGATCTCCGCATACGGGGCATCGGCGACGTAACGCAGGGCGACGGCCGTCCGTTGCTTGTCGGGCAGGTCACGGACCAGCCGCCACAGCTCCGGCTCGGCCTCCGGTCCGGTGAGCGTCACCGTCGCGGCCGGCTCGGGGACGTCGGCGACCGGGACCGCCCGCCGCCCCCGGGCCCGGATGTGGTCGATCGCCTTGCGGTGGGCGACGGTGAAGATCCAGCTGCGAAGGTTGGCCGCGTCACGCAGCCGCGGGTAGGCGCGGAGCGCCGCGATCCAGGTCTCCTGGTAACAGTCGTCGGCATCGGTTCGGCCGACGGTGGCGACGAGGAACCGGTGCACATCTCGGGCATGGCAGTCGAGCAGCTGCTGGAACGGCGGCAGGGTCACTGACGATGAAACGCGGCGGCGGGGCATGGCGTGAGATCGGCCTCGATTGTGACTCGTGGGCCGCCCCCGCAAAGTACGGTGTGACTGGTCTCCAGCGGCACCTGGCGACGTCCTCGACGGCTCGTGTAGCGCTGCGGCGCGTCGCTTTGCTTTGCCAGGCACCGCTGGCCCTGTCGCGGTGCCCGGCATGGGCGACGAGACGAGCGATAACTTTGCCGCCGTGTCAGCCTCAGTCTCGGAATGCGAGATCAACCAGACCGGGTGGAACATGGCGGTTGCCGTGGCGGGTGGAGGGTCGAGTTGGCAGGACCGGGGCCTACGGTGGTCCTGGCAGGCGCACGACCGACAACTGATGCTCAACTTCCCGCGGGCCATCGATGCAATGGCGGTCGAAGATGGAGTCGAGTTCGCGCTGGAGCGGGATGCTCGGATCGTCGGCGCGTGGTTATCGCTTGAGACCGACGCTGCGCCGCTTGGGGCCGTCGGCTTTGAGCGTGGCTGGGAGCCATGGTGGATGGCTGCGCGGCTCGACTCGATAAGTGGGCCACATGACGCCCGGGTCGGGCTATGCGCCGATGTCCCCGAGTACGGCGCCGAAGGTCAACAACTCCTTTCGCTCGCACGCGGTGAGCGACGTGCGTGGCACGCGGTTGCACGAGTTGACGGGCAGTTCGCTGGGCGTGCGTGGAGTCTTCTTCAGGGCGATGTTGCCGGTATCTACGACATGGAGGTCTGGCCGCAATTTCAACGGCGCGGACTCGGCCGGGCCCTCTTGCGCACGGTCTGTGACGCCGGGCGGGCCGCAGGCGCTACCCGGGCCATCCTCAATGCGACGCCCGAAGGCGAGCGGCTGTATTCCGCAGAGGGCTTCGTCCACGTCGGCCGTGGGATCACGTACTGGCACCACCTCGCCGGCACGTCGACGCCCTGTGAAATCGGACGCCAATCCTCGTCGGTGATCGGCGCCGACGAGTGAACGATGGCGTTCCACCTCGGCCACGCCGAGGTCCTGCGCCAAACCTTGCCGTTAGGGAACCGCAGTGCCGAAGTTGAGCTGCAACCTGCGGTGATGCTCAAACGCCGGCGTTCTACCGCCACCCCTCGGCGGTGTATCGCCATCGTTGCCCGACATCCGTCGCTCACGCATCGGGCAATCTGGGGAAGCGACCGGGACGGTGATCGACGCCGACGTCCGTTCGGCCATATCCGTGCCTCGATGGTCACGCTCAAAGCGACGCGACGGGCGGGCTAAGCTTCTCGCGACATGCAGCAGCGCTCACTCGGCTCCCAGGGTCTCGTCTCCTCCGCGGAAGGCCTCGGCTGCATGGGCATGTCCGAGTTCTACGGCGCCACCGACGACGCCGAGGGGATCGCGACGATTCACCACGCGCTCGATCTCGGCGTGACGATGCTCGACACCGCCGACATCTACGGGCCCCACACGAACGAGGTGCTCGTCGGTCGGGCGATCGCCGAGCGCCGGGACGAGGTGCTGCTGGCGACGAAGTTCGGGATCGTCCGCGACCCGAACGACCCGACCGTGCGCGGCTTCAACGGGCGTCCGGACTACGTCATGTCCGCCTGCGACGCGTCGCTGCGCCGGCTCGCCGTCGACCACATTGATCTCTACTACCAGCACCGGGTCGACACCGATGTGCCGATCGAGGAGACGGTGGGCGCGATGGCGGAGCTCGTCGACGCCGGCAAGGTCCGCTACCTCGGGCTCTCGGAGGCCTCGGCGGAGACGATTCGCCGCGCCCACGAGGTCCACCCGATCACGGCGCTCCAGACCGAATACTCGATCTGGAGCCGCGACATCGAGGATGAGGTGCTGCCGACGATCCGCGAGCTCGGGATCGGGCTCGTCGCCTACAGCCCGCTCGGCCGCGGCTTTCTCACCGGGCGGTTCTCGAGCCCGGACGACTTCGGCGAGGGCGACTTCCGCCGCTTCAACCCGCGGTTCCAGGGCGAGAACTTCGCCCGCAACCTGTCGCTCGTCGACGCCGTCAAGGAGATGGCCCGCGAGCAGGACTGCACGCCCGGGCAGCTCGCGCTCGCCTGGGTGCTCGCGCACGGCGACGACATCGTCCCGATCCCGGGCACCAAGCGCCGCTCGTACCTGGAGGAGAACCTCGCCGCGCTCGAGGTCTCCCTCTCGGCGGAGGATCTGAGCCGGATTGACGAGCTGGCGCCCGTCGGGGCCGCCGCGGGGACGCGGTATCCCGACATGTCGTTCGTCAACCGGTAGGGGAGAGGTCCCGCGCTGTCAACGCCCTCTTCGTTGCGCCCTGCTCATCGCCGCTCACCGCGAGCCTGCGATGAGTTTCCGGCAAGACGACGGTCATAGCTTGCCGAGACCCCGTGTTCGGTATACAAAACTAATATGGCCCGCGCAATTTGGTCAGGCGCGATCAGCTTCGGGCTGGTCAACGTCCCGGTGAAGCTCTACAGCGCGACGTCCCCGAAGACGGTCCGCTTCCATCAGCTCTCCGCGAAGACCGGCGCCCGTGTCCGTCAGAAGCGCGTCGACTCCTCGACCGGGGACGAGGTCGCCTACGAGGACATCGTCAAGGGCTATGAGATCACGCCGGACCGTTATGTGATGCTCGCGCCGGAGGAGCTCGAGGCGTTCGACCCCAAGGCGACGCGGACGATCGATATCGAGGAGTTCGTCGAGATCTCCGACATCGACCCGATCTACTACGACCACAATTACTATCTCGCGCCCACCGCCGGCGGAGCCAAGGCCTACCGGCTGCTGCTCGACGCCATGCGCGAGGCGGGCAAGGTCGGGATCGGCCGGGTCGTGCTGCGCTCCAAGCAGCAGCTGTGCGCGCTGCGGCCGACCGACGACGTGCTCACCCTGACGACGATGCTGTTCGGCGACGAGGTGCTCACGCCCGACCGGATCGACGAGCTCGACGCGATCGCCGACGCCGAGGCGACCGACCGCGAACTCGCGATGGCCCAGCAGCTGATCGGATCTCTCTCGGCCGACTTCGACCCGGCCCGGTTCCATGACGAGTACCGCGAGCGCGTGCTCGAGCTGATCGAGAAGAAGGCCGCCGGCGAGGAGATCGCCGTCCAACCCGAGGCCGAGGAGCCCGCCGCCGCCCCCGATCTGATGGCCGCCCTCGAGGCGAGCCTCGCCGCCGTGAGCTCCGGCGACGACGACGAACCCCCGGCCGCCACGCCGAAGCCGAAACCCAAGCCCGCGGCCAAGAAGCGCGCCTCGTCGAACTCCAACGGCGACGAGGCCCCCAAGCCAAAAGCGAAGCGGACGGCGAAAGCCAAGTCCTGAGCGGCGCGCTGAGGCGTGCGGCTGCAAACTGCTGGGGCCTCTAGCTGCGGGACGGGCCGGGCCGGGGTTCGTCGCCACTCGCGGAACCACCGCACCAACCCATCCTGCACGAAAGTGCGGATCCGCACGTGGCGAACGAACTCGCGGCCCGGCCCGTCCAATCCGCTTAATCCGCTGATAATCTTCCCGAACCTCCTCTGCGCCGCCGCCGCCGCCCAGGGCTCTCCCCGTCCAGTGGAGCGCCCCGCTTCCATCCCTTATGAACACGTACCGAACCGCCCCCGGGGCCACTGGCCTCTACGACCCCGCCAACGAGCATGACGCGTGCGGCATCGCACTCGTCGCGAAGCTGTGGGGCGAGGCGACCCATGCCGTCGTCGAGAAGGCGCTCGACGCGCTCGAGAACCTCGAGCACCGCGGTGCCGAGGGCGCGGACCCGAACACCGGTGACGGCGCCGGCATCCTGATCCAGATTCCCGACGCGTTCATCCGCGCCACCGTCGGGGTTGAGTTGCCCCCGCCCGGCCGCTACGGAGTCGGGGTCCTCTACCTGCCGACCGATCCCGAGCGCCGCGCGGTGCTCGAGCAGATGATCGAGCAGACGATCGAGGCCGAGGGCCAGCGGGCGATCTGGTGGCGCGACGTCCCGATCGATGAGCGGCACGTCGGCGACACCGCCCGCCTCTCCGCCCCGCGGATCCGCCAGGTTGTGATCGAGGCCTCAGAGGAGCTCAAGGACCCGGATGCGTTCGAGCGCAAGCTGTACGTCATCCGGCGCGTGATCGAGCGCGAGGCCGGCGCTGAGCTCGCGGTCCCGAGCTTCTCCAGCCGGACGATGGTCTACAAGGGGATGCTCACCGCGCCGCAGCTCCCGCGGTACTTCACCGACCTGCGCGACCCGCGCGTCGCGTCCCGCCTGGCGCTCGTCCATTCCCGGTTCTCGACGAACACGTTCCCGAGCTGGGAGCTCGCCCACCCGTACCGGATGATCGCCCACAACGGCGAGGTCAACACGCTGCGCGGCAACATCAACTGGATGCGAGCGCGTGAGTCGCAGCTTGCCTCGGAGCTGTTCGGCGACGACCTGCACAAGGTCATCCCGGTCGTGCGCGGCGGCGGGTCGGACTCGGCGACGTTCGACAACGTGCTCGAGTTGCTCGTGCTCGCCGGCCGCTCGATCCCGCACGCGGTGATGATGATGATCCCCGAGGCCTACAAGACCCGGAAGAACCTCGATCCGGACGTCAAGGGCTTCTACGACTTCCACTCCTGCCTGATGGAGCCCTGGGACGGGCCGGCGGCGGTCGTGTTCACCGATGGCCGGCTCGCGGGGGCGGTCCTCGACCGCAACGGCCTGCGCCCGGGCCGGTGGATCCAGGACACCGAGGGATACGTCGTGCTCGCCTCGGAGACCGGTGTCATGACCGTCGCGCCGGAGCACATCCAGCGCAAAGGTCGGCTCGCGCCGGGCAAGCTGTTCCTGCTCGACCTCGAGGACGGCCGGATCGTCGAGGACGAGGAGGTCAAGCGCCGAGTCGCCCGCCGCAAGCCGTACGCCGAGTGGTACGAGCGCTCGGTCGTCCATATCGCGGACCTGCCCGACCGCGAGCCCCGCGCGCCCCGGATCGAGCCGCTGCGTTCCAAGCAGCTCGCGTTCGGCTACTCGCAGGAGGACCTCAAGCTCGTGATCGCGCCGATGGCGGCGAAGGGCGAGGAACCGGTGGCGAGCATGGGCAACGACTCCGCGCTGGCCATTCTCTCCGATCGCCAGCCACCGTTGTTCACCTACTTCAAGCAGCTGTTCGCGCAGGTCACCAACCCGCCGATCGATCCGATCCGCGAAGCGGTCGTGATGAGCCTGCAGGCGGGCGTCGGCGCCGAGGTGAACCTGCTCGCCGAGGTGCCCGAGCAGGCCCACCAGCTCGTCATGCAGCAGCCGATCCTGCGCAACCACGAGCTCGAGAAGCTTCGCCAGGTCTCCCACGACGTGTTCGACGCGGCGACGCTCGACATCACGTGGCCGATCGAGCAGGGGCCCGACGGGATGGAGGCAAGGCTCGAGGCGTTGTGCGAGGAGGCGGCCCAGTACGTCGACAACGGCGCCAACATCCTCATCCTGTCCGATCGCAATCTCGGGCCGGAGCGGGTCGCGATGCCGTCGTTGCTCGCGGTCGCCGCCGTCCATCACCACCTGGTCCGCCGCGGCACCCGGCTGCGGACTGGGCTCGTGATCGAATCCGGGGAGCCACGCTCGATCCACGACATGGCGACGTTGATCGGCTACGGCGCGGCTGCGATCAACCCGTACCTCATGTTCGAGTCGCTCGATGAGCTCGCCGACCGCTCGCTGCTCCCAGTCGACCTCGACCGTGATGAGGCCGAACAGCGGATCGTCCAGGCGATCGGCAAGGGCCTGCTCAAGACGATCTCGAAGATGGGGATCTCGACGATCCAGTCCTACGGCGGAGCGCAGGTGTTTGAGGCCGTGGGCCTCGAGCCCGAGCTCATCGACAAGTACTTCACCGGCACCGCGTCACGGATCGGCGGTGTGGGACTCGACCAGCTCTCGACCGAGGCGATGGAGCGCCACTTCCGCGCCTATCCGCGGACCGAGCGTGACCTGCTCCCAGTCGGCGGGGTGTTGCAGTGGCGCCGGGACGGCGAGGTCCACATCTGGAACCCGGACACGGTCGCCAAGCTCCAGCATGCGGTCCGCGGCCAGAACGGGGACCGCCATGTGACCTACAAGGAGTTCGCCCGGATGGCGAACGAGGACGCGACGCGCAAGGCGGCGCTCCGGGGTCTGATGAAGCTGCGCACGCTCCCCGAGCCGATCCCGCTCGAGCAGGTCCAGCCCGCCAGCGAGATCGTCAAGCGGTTCACGACCGGCGCGATGAGCCTGGGTGCCCTGTCACGGGAGGCGCACGAGACCCTGGCGATCGCCATGAACCGGATGGGATCCCGCTCGAACACCGGCGAGGGCGGCGAGGACCCGTCGCGGTATTCGCCCGACGACAACGGCGATCTGCGCCGCTCCGCGATCAAGCAGGTCGCGTCGGGTCGCTTCGGCGTCCACATTCACTACCTCGTCAACGCCGACCAGCTCCAGATCAAGATGGCCCAGGGCGCGAAGCCCGGTGAGGGCGGCCAGCTGCCGGGCCACAAGGTCGACGACTACATCGCCAAGATCCGCAACTCGACGCCGGGCGTCGGCCTCATCTCGCCACCGCCGCACCACGACATCTACTCGATCGAGGACCTCAAGCAGCTGATCTACGACCTCCGCTGCGCGAACCCGACGGCGTCGGTGTCGGTGAAGCTGGTCAGCGAGGTCGGTGTGGGCACGGTCGCCGCCGGCGTCGCCAAGGCGAACGCCGACCACGTCACGATCTCCGGCCACGACGGTGGCACCGGGGCCTCGCCGCAGTCGTCCGTCCAGGGCGCCGGCGTGCCGTGGGAGATCGGTCTCTCGGAGACCCAGCAGACGCTGCTTCTCAACGATCTGCGCTCCCGGATCACCGTGGAGGTCGACGGGCAGATGAAGACCGGTCGCGATGTTGTCATCGGCGCGCTGCTCGGCGCCGACGAGTTCGGGTTCTCGACCGCTCCGCTGATCGCGATGGGCTGCATCATGATGCGGGTCTGTCACCTCAACACGTGCCCGGTCGGCGTCGCCACCCAGGATCCCGAGCTGCGTCGGCGGTTCGAGGGCACGCCGGACCATGTCGTCAACTACCTGATGCTCGTCGCCGAGGACGTCCGCGAGATCATGGCCACGCTCGGCATGCGCCGGATCGAGGACATGGTCGGCCGCACCGACCTGATCGAGATGGACGAGGCGATCGATCACTGGAAGGCGCGCCACGTCGACCTGTCGATGGTCCTCAGCCAGCCGGACCTGCCGCCGGGAACGCCGCGGCACCGTACGCGCCCGCAGGTTCCCGTGCTCGACGACGCGCTCGATTGGGAGCTCGTTCGCCGCTGCGCGCCCGCGATCGAGCGGCGCGAATCGGTCAAGCTCGGCCCGATTCCGGTCCGCAACGTCAATCGCACCGTCGGCGGCATCCTGTCCGGCGAGATCGCCCGCAGCCAGGGGGTCGGGGGGCTCCCCGAGGGGACGATTGAGATCTCGTTCTCCGGGTCCGCGGGCCAGAGCTTCGCCGCTTGGCTCGCGCCGGGCGTGACGTTCTCCCTGCGCGGCGAGACGAACGACTACACCGGCAAGGGCCTCTCCGGCGGCGTCGTCGCCGTCCGCCCACCGGAGGCCGCCCTGTTCCGCGCCGAGGAGAACATGATCGTCGGCAACACGGTCCTGTACGGCGCGACGGCTGGCCGTGCCTTCTTCCGCGGTCTCGCCGGAGAGCGGTTCGCGGTCCGGAACTCCGGGGCCTACGCGGTCGTCGAGGGGGTCGGAGATCATGGCTGCGAGTACATGACCGGCGGCCGGGTGGTCGTCCTCGGGCCGACCGGCCGGAACTTCGCCGCCGGGATGAGCGGCGGGATCGCCTACGTCTACGACGTCGACCGTCGCTTCGCCGAGCGCTGCAACCAGGAGCTCGTCGACCTCGACCCGCTCGATGACGATGACGTCGAGACCGTCAAGGCCCTCATCTCCGAGCATGCCGCGCGCACCGGGTCGCTCGTGGCCCGCAACGTGCTCGCCTCGTGGGAGCGCGTCGCTGCCGAGCGGTTCGTCAAGGTGATGCCGCGCGACTACAAGCGCGCGCTCGCCGAACAGGCCGGTCGCGAGACCGCCGCCGCGTAGGCCTGTCTCCGTCGACGTTCCGGGGCTTCACCCTCGGCGGCGACGCCGAACGTAGCTGCCACCGCGGTCCCGCTGCCCGTGGCTTTGGGAGTTTGGTGGAACTATTCACCACAACGCCCACAGCCAGCGCTTGTCCTTCGCTCGGCCGCGGGTGACCGTTGACAGATACTAAGCGCACATATAGTATACGCGCATGACAATTACGTATCGCTCCACGCACTCCGTCGACGCCGAGGTGTCGGCCGCCGCAATCTGGGCCCTGTACGAGGACGTCACGAGCTGGCCGGAGTGGGACGCGGAGGCCGAGTCGGTCACCCGCGACGGCCCGTTCGAGACCGGCACGACGGGGACGATGACGTTCCGGGGCCAGGAGCCGCTGGCCTACCGGCTGGCGAAGGTCGAGCCGCTACGTGAGTGGGTCGACGAGACACCGGTGGGGGACATCGTCGTCCGGGTGTCACACCGGCTTGTAGAGCTGCAAGAAGGATGGCTGCGGATCACGTACACCGCCGAGCTTGAGGGCCCGGAGGAACAGACGCAGACGGTCGGCCCGGCGATCACGGGCGACTTTCCTGCCACCATGGCCTCGCTTGTCTCCTGTGCCCAGCAACGCTCGACCTGAGCCCACGGGCGACCGGGCGCCGATCACCGCCTATGAGGGCCCCGAGGAGAGTCCCGGGTACCTCCTCTGGCGCGCCACGTTGTTATGGCAGCGGGCGGTCCGTGACGCGCTGGCGCCGCACGAACTGACCCACGTGCAGTTCGTCATGCTGGCGAGTGCGTGGTGGCTCGCCCAGCGTGGGCGGCAACCCACCCAGAAGGACATCGCCACCCATGCGGCGAGCGATCAGATGATGGCCAGCCAGGTGCTCCGCCGACTCGAGGCCAAGGGGCTCGTCGCTCGGGCGCCCGATGCCGACGATGCCCGGGCGATGGTCGTCACGCTCACCGGCGAGGGGCGCGCTCGGTTAACCGCGGCGCTCCCCGATGTCGAGGCCGCCGATGAAGCGTTCTTCGGCGCACTCGGCGAGCACCGGGGTGCGTTCGTCGCCGATCTCGCGCAGCTCAGCCGGATGGCGGACCGCTGACGCCGTTGAGCTCGTTGACGGCCCCGATCACATCGCCGCGGTTGTAGTAGTCGGTGAGGATCAGGTTCGGAATCCGGCCGCGGTCGGCGATGCACTGACGGGCCCGTTGGAGGATGAACGCGCGCTGTTGGAGCGGGACGTTCGGCCTCGGTCGTGGCGGGAAGATGTCGGCCCAGTTATTCATCATCAGCAGCGGGTTGCCGGCCGCCCCGCGCGAGCGGTCGCAGGTGAACTGGGCC
Organism: uncultured Solirubrobacterales bacterium; assembly: GCA_963850335.1. Taxonomy (GTDB): domain Bacteria; phylum Actinomycetota; class Thermoleophilia; order Solirubrobacterales; family Solirubrobacteraceae; genus Palsa-465. The sequence goes on from CAWKKY010000020.1 coordinate 535,559, forward strand.
GGCTTGGTGACGCCGAGCGGGGTGTCCTGAACCCAGGTGGTGAACGCCTCCTGGTTCCACGGGTAGTGGCCGCTCGTCTCCTTCTGAGCGAACACGAGGACATTGCGGCGCGAGCGGATCATCTCGGCGAGCGTCGGCAGCGGCTGATTGCGGTTGAGCACCGCGAGGTGGTTGAACAGGTGGGCGCGGACGAACGCGTTGCGGAGGTCGCGCTCGCTGACGTAGTCCTCGTCGAAGAGGATGATCACGTTGTCCGGCCGGCGCGAGAGAAACCCGCGGATCTTGCCGAGGAAGTCGACCATCCGGGTGGCGCCGAGCTCGCACAGGGTGTGACAGAGCCAGATGTCGCGCTTGCGTCCCGCGATCGAGCCGGCACCGAGACCGGCGCTCAACCGCTGGAGCGCAAGCCGGGCCCGGGGATCGAGCTTTGAGGCAACCCGGTTGAGCCGAGTGCCCTCGGCAGCGATGTCGGTGTGCACGCCCCCGCCGGAGTCCTGCACCGCGTAGTGGGTGGAGACCTTGAACAGCCGGATCCCGTCGTCGAGCTGCTGGCTGATGTCGCGGTCCTGGTTGGCGATCAGCCAGCCCCGCGAGTCGGCCGCCGACATCGAGTTGTGGGTGCCGGCGAATACGACCTCGTCGAGCCGGCGGTTGCACAGCTGGGCGTAACCGTTGCATGTGAGGCCGGTGTCGGCGCGGACCTGGCGCGTCCCGCCGGCGAGCACGAACGCCAGAACGAACCCGACGATCACGGCGCCCGCCACTGCCGTCACGGTGGTCAGCCGCCGCCGGACGCGCGCTCTCGAGGGCCGCGGTCGGGGCCGGGCCGGCGCCGTCACCGACAGCAGCTCGCCGACCGCGAAGTACACGAGGGCGGCGCCGACGACGACGATCAGTGCGCTGAGGATCGTGCGCGGCCACAGGATCGCGGCCAGCCCCACCGCGAGGACGCCGACTCCGCGCAGCCCGCGCTGGCGCGGCGTGAGCGGCCGCCGGGCCAGCCCGCGCAGGCGCTCGAGCTCCGCGCCGGCCGAATACGGCGAGAGCAGCGATGCCGATGCCGCGGCGAACAGATACGCCAGGCCGCACACCCACAGCGCCCACGACACCAGATCGCCAAGGAGACCGTCCCACAGCTCGCCGACCGCGCCGCGGACCTCGGCGTTCGTCAGCTCCTGGATGCCGTAGACGTGGGTGACGACATAGTGGCGGACGATCACGAGCGCGAGCGCGAGCAGCGCCGCGCTCGTCCCGATCACGACACCCACGTGGGTGATCGCCCGGCGTCGGTTCGGCGCGACCGCGACCCCGGCGACGAACAGCACGACAGCGACCAGCGGGAGCACGATCCCCAGCCACCGCACCGTCTCGGCGAACCGCAGCGTCCCGGCGGCGAAGCTCCGACGGCGAATCGTCAAGAGCACGGCGTCGGCGTGTCGCGGCAGCTCCTTGGCGACGTTGGGGGCGAGCGTGCGCAGTGCCGAGGACACCACCGCGCCCGCGTCGGCGACGTCGAACACGGCGTTGCTGCCGCGCTCGAACAGCAGCCGGTGACCGTGCTCAGCGGCGAGCCGGGCAACGGGCCGGAAGGCATCGGAGCGGATGATCGTGGTCAGACCGTCCTCGATCAGCGGCCGTCCCGCGATCAGGTCGGGCAGCGCCGGCTCGACGACCTGGACGGTGATCTCCCGGGCGATCACGCGGCTCATCGTCGGCTCATGGACGACGTTGACCGCCCGATCGGCGAATGCCTGGCTGTCGAGAACCTCCTCGCGGAGGTACAGCACGGCGGTGCCGAACAGCGCGACCGGCCCGGCGAGCACGATCAGCGCGAGGCTCAGCAGCCGTCGCGCACCACTCGAGTGCGCCGGCGCAGCCTCGGTCACGTCCCGGTTCTGGCTGGCGGGACGGTGGATCCGGCCGCGGCCGCGGCGGTGCGGGCCGCCCGGTCGCCGCCGAGCCGCACCAGAACGGCCGCCCAGGTGCGAAACGGCCGCCACTGGTCGGAGATCTCGCGGAACTGCTCGAGCGAGGGCGGACCTTCGAGCCCGTACAGCTCGCCCGTCCGCTGCAGGACCTTCGGCTCGGTCACGAGCAGCGGCGCGTCCGCAAACCCGGTCGCGCGCAGCACGACGAGGCTGGCGTAGAACGGCCCGATGCCCTTGAGCGTCTGGACCGCCTCGTAGGCCGCCTCGGGGCCGAGCGATTGCAGCCGCTCGACGTCCAACGCGCCGCTGAGCGCCGCCTCGGCGACATTGCGCAGCCGCTGGACCTTCTCGGTGCCGAGCCCGGGCGTATCGAGAGGAAGGTCGACGATCCGAGCGGGTTGGGGGAACGCGGCCAGGAGGAGACCCGCGCCGGCGAACCGAGCGCCGTACTGCTCGGCGATCGCCTGGCGCACCTGGGCTGCCTGCGCCGAGGGTCTGCGGGCGGAGATGATCGCCCACGCCGCAGCCTCGTAGGGGGAGTGAAACAGCACCGGGCGCTGACCGGGGTGCGCCGCCTGGAGCCTCCCGATCACCGGGTCGCGCTCGCCGACACCGAGGAACGTCTCGCCGTCATGATCGAGCGACAGGATCCGAGCCACCTGGGTGAGCGCCACGCGGGCGTCCGCGCCGCCGCTCGTCGCGAGCTCGACTCCGACCGGCGCGTCCGGCTCGGACTGGCGCAGCGTCGCCGCGGCGTAGCCGGCGCCGCCGTCGACCGCGAACGCGAGGCGCATCACCCCGTCAAACGCGGGGACCCGGCCCTCGGTCGGGCCGAACCCGAACTCGGCCGCAGCCTTGAGACTGAACGGTCCGCGGGGAGTGAGCGTGTCCATGTCCGGCTGCTTACAGCAGCGATCCGGTGACGCCCTGGATGGTGTCGATCCCGTAGCCCATCGACGGGTCACCGTCCGTCATGACCGCCATCGAGAAGCGCAGGCCGTGGCCCTCGAGCCGGGCGACCTGATGGACGAGTTGGCCGAGCCCGGTGCCGCGCCAGCCGCCCTTGAAGAACACGGTGTACCCGCGGGGCCGGGCGACGGCGGGGATTCCCCAGCTCTCGTACCCCGCGATCGTCGAGAGCAGGTAGCGCGCGTAGCCGTCGAACTGGCGCGGGATCAGCGAGTCCATCCGGAAGAAGAACTTTGCCTGGTCGGCGGGGCTGATCTGTGCGTTGGCCCAGATCCCGACGATCGAGAAATCGGTCATCCCCGCCTCGTGGGCAAGCCGGTACAACGCTCCGTCGCCGACGATCGACCACGTCTGGGTGGCCGCCGAGTTGTCGGACACGTGGATCATCGGATACAGGAAGGAGTTGCTGTACGAGTCGACGCTGCGGCGGCCCAGGGAGTTCAGGCGCCGCAGATAGGCGACGAGCAGCATTGCCTTGACGACGCTCGCCGAGACGAACGTCCAGTGCTCGTGCACCCCGGAAACGCGTCCCTCGCTGTCGACGACGGCGAACCCGGTGCGGCCCGCACGGCTCCCGATGTACCGCGCTGCGCGGTCGATCGCGCCCGGCCCCGGATACCCGTACGGGAGGTAGCCGGCGCCGAAGTAGCCGTTGCCCCCGCATGCCAGCGGCCGGTGGGCGTTGGACAGCGCTCGGTCATCGGCCGCCCGGTAACAGGCGCGCCAGTGGAAACGGCCCGCCGGACCGGTGACGATCGCCGTGAGCTCGGTCGCGTACGGGCTGAGCCGCTTCGTTCGGGTGGCGGGGATCGCCTGCAAACGACCGTGATATCCGTTGCCGAACCACCAGCTCACGCGGGCGCCGTTCCACCGCAGATCGCGGGGGTGAAAGACGACGACCGAGATCCGCGCCTGCGCGAGCGGCAGCGCCGTGACCGAGAACTTCGTCCGGGCGTAGACGCTGATCGAGACGGCCGCCTTCGCCGTCGTGCCGGGCACGATCACGCGGTAGTGGATGTTGCGATCCGGGTGGACGCTGAAGCTGAACGTGCCGTCTGCGCCGGGGTGGGCCGTGCGGACGAGTTGTGAGGTCTTGTACGGGTAGGCGATCTTGATCAGGTTGACCACCCCGCCCGTGGGCAGGCCCGTCGCGCGTCCCGTGAGCTCAATCGCGCGCGAGCCCGTCAAGGACGTCCGCGAGGCATGCAGCGTGATCGTCGTGGTCGTCGGCGACGGCGTGGCGACCGCCGTGGAGGTCGTGTCGGCGAGCGCCGATGCGGGCGCAAGACCAAGCACCAGCGAGGTCATGACGGCCGCGCCCCCGGCGACAACTCTCCCCAGATAACCCACACCGGCACTCTAAGCGATCCGGACGATTCATTCCACGCCGACCCGCGTGCGCCGGGCGCGTCTTGGCGGGGCGATGCGTTGCTAGCCTCCGCGGGCCAATGGGCGAACTCGGCGCTTTTCTCAAGATCCACCGGGTCGGCTTCGACAAGCGCGACCCCGATGCCCGCGTGCACGATTACAAGCAGTACTTCGGGCTCCAGCCGCAGGAGGAGCTCGCGCGTCAGGGCGCCCGCTGCATGGACTGCGGAATCCCGTTCTGCCATGAGGGGTGTCCGCTCGGGAATCTGATCCCGGACTGGAACGACCTCATCTACCGCGACAAGTGGCGCGAGGCGAGCGACCAGCTCCACATGACGAACAACTTCCCCGAGTTCACCGGCCGGATCTGCCCGGCACCGTGTGAATCGGCGTGCGTGCTGGCGATCAACGACGACCCGGTCGCGATCGAGCAGATCGAGATGGCGATCGCCGAGCGGGCGTTCGAGGAGGGGTGGGTTCTCCCCGAGCCTCCGCCGCGACGCAGCGGCAAGACGATCGCGGTCGTCGGGGCCGGGCCCGCCGGTCTCGCCGTCGCCGCTGAGCTCAACCGCTGCGGCCACGAGGTGACCGTGTACGAGCGTGACGAGGGTCCCGGCGGGCTGATGCGCTTCGGCGTCCCCGACGCCAAGCTGGAGAAGCGAATCATCGACCGGCGCGTCGCGATCCTCGAGCAGGAGGGCATCCACTTCGTCTACAACACCGACGTCGGCAAGGACATGAGCGCCGCCGAGGTGCGTGACCGCTTCGATGCCGTCGTCGTCACGATCGGCTCGCGCGTCTCCCGGGACCTCGAGGCTCCGGGGCGCGAGCTCAGCGGTATCCACTTCGCGATGGACTACCTGTATCAGCGCAACCGATTCGTGGCCGCGCAGGAGGGCCGCCCGACGCGGGCGCCGGAGCCGGGCACCGAAATCAGCGCACGCGGCAAGCGGGTGATCGTCATCGGCGGCGGTGACACCGGGATGGACTGCATCTCCAATTCGCACCGCGAGGGCGCTCGCAGCGTGATCATGCTCGACGTCTATGCCGAGCTGCCGGCGAGCGGCCGCGATCCACGGCACCCGTGGCCGCTGCCGCCGAAGCGGACGCTGACGACCTACGCGCTCGAGGAAGGCGGCAAGCGCCGGTGGGGGACCGAGGTGACCGGCTTCCTGGGCACCGACGGTCACGTGAGCAAGGTTTGGGCCCGCCAGGTCACCGGAACCTCGTCCCGCGACCTCACCCCGGTGCCGGGCACCGAGTTCGTGCTCGACGCGGACCTCGTCCTGATCGCGATCGGGTTCGAGCACCCCGAGCACGAGGGACTCGTGCAGGAGCTCGGGCTCGACATCGACCACCGCGGCAACATCCGCACCCAGCAGACGTATCGCACGAACGCGCGCAAGGTGTACGCCTGCGGAGACGCGCGGATCGGACAGTCCCTGATCGTCACCGCGATCGCAGAGGGCCGCAAATGCGCCCGGATCGTCAACAAGGACCTCGGCTGGACCCCGATGGATCAGGACCGCGAGATGCTCTCCATCGGGGCATGGAGCGGCGAGGTCGATCGGACGCTGCGTCACGAGGCCGAGGCGGCCGGGACGGTGCGCCCCGGCGAGGAATTCTTCAGCGGGCCCGGCACCCGCAAGGGCTGAGCGACGTCGCCGAACGTCCGTCCAGCCGTTCCTGAACGAAACCGAAGAGTTTCTCCGGACCCCGGGAAACGCCTGCTACGTTAATCGTTCTGGCCGATCGTTCACGGGAGTAAGTGACGCACATGGCCAACAGGTTTTGTTTACGGAGGCTTGGGGCGGGGAAACTTGCCCCTGTCGGTCAGGGAACTGCGCCCCCACTTCCCTGACTCTCCGGGGGGCTCAGATGGATCTGGGCCCCCCGGTCCTTCTTCTACCGTGTGATGGGCATGGCTTATTTCACGAGCCCTGGTCTGCTCGCCCACCCCATTGAGCACACCCAGTCGATCGGCGGGACGATCAGCAGCATCCTGTCGAACGCCGGCCAGTTCTTCTCCCAGCTGGCGAGCCTCAGCTGGGTGTCGCTGCTGATCGGGATGGCGCTGTACGCGGTGTATCTGCTCCTGCGCTCGCGCGCGCTGTTCAACGCGATCCGGGCGGCCTACCCGGACGAGCTGGTCCGCTGGCGCGACGTGTGGGGCGCATACATGGTCGGCTACGCGATCAACAACGTGTTCCCGCTCGGCGGCGGCAACATCGCCCAGCTGTTCCTGACCCGGACCTCGATCGAGCGGGCGAGCTATCCGACGATCGCAGCGGCGCTTTCCACCGGGGTGATCTGCGATTGGCTGATCGGGCTGCTCGTGATGGTGTTCGCGTTCACGCAGGGCGTCTTTCCCAAGCCGCCGGATTTCTCCAAGCTGCCAGCCTTCGACATCAGCTTCTTCGCCGCGAACATGCGGTTCACGCTGTTCTTCCTCACGTTCCTCGCGATGGCGTTCCTGGTGGCGTTCGCGCTGCTCTCGGCGAAGGTCAAGGCGTTCTGGCAGCGCGTTCGCCAGGGGTTCACGATCCTCCGAGATGGTCGTCGCTTCCGGCGACAGATGGTGACCTGGCAGGTCGCGAGCTGGGTGTTCCGATTCGGGGCTTATTGGGCGCTGCTCGACGCATTCCACATCGGCGGCTCGGTCCGCAACGCGCTGCTCGTGCTCGGCGTCCAGGTCGTCGCGTCCGTGTTCCCGTTCACGCCGGGCGGCGCCGGCGTGCAGCAGGCGCTGCTGCTGACGATCTTCGCCCACAGCCCCGAGGTGGCGGCGTTCTCGGTCGGCCAACAGATCGCCACGGCGGTCCTCACGGGCGTGCTCGGCTTCGCTGCGCTCGTGCTCATCTTCCGCTTCCGAAGCTTCCGTGAGGTGATGGCCCACGGCCGCGAGCACCGCCGGCGCGAGCAGGCCGGTGCCGAGCCCGCAGCGCAAACTTGACGCCCCCGTCATCTTTCTCTACGCTGCCGCGACGCCGCCGTACCCCCGTCCCAGTCAAGGAGCACACCTGAATGACGAAACTCCCGTCCGCCTGCGTGATCGGCGCCGGATCGTCCGGCATCGCCGCCGTGAAGACCCTCAACGAGCGGGGGATCCCGGTCGAGTGCTTCGAGAAGTCCGATCGGGTGGGCGGCAATTGGGTGTTCGGCAACAAGAACGGGATGTCCTCGGCGTACCGCTCGCTGCACATCAACACCTCGCGCGAGCGGATGGAGTACTCCGACTATCCGATGCCCAAGTCCTATCCGGACTTCCCGCACCACACCCAGATCGCGGCGTACTTCGACGACTATGTCGATCACTTCGGCTTCCGTGACCGGATCACGTTCGAGACCGGCGTCGAGCACGCCGAGCGCGGGGAGGACGGCACCTGGACGGTCACGCTCGATACCGGAGCGAGCCGGCAGTACGACATGCTGCTCGTCGCCAACGGACACCACTGGGACCCGCGCTGGCCCGAGCCGCCGTTTCCGGGGACGTTCGACGGCACCCAGATGCACGCGCACCATTACGTTGACAACACCGACTTCGCCGACAACAACGTGCTCGTCGTCGGGATGGGCAACAGCGCGATGGACATCGCCGTCGAGTCAAGCTTCGTGGCCCGTAAGACGATCATCTCCTCCCGCCGTGGCGCCTACATCCTGCCGAAGTACCTGTTCGGCCGACCGCTCGATCAGATCGGCGTGAACAAGCTGACCGGCGCCGTCCCGTTCGCCTTCCGCCGGGGGTTCCTCCAGGCGCTGTACAAGATCGGCGTCGGCGATGTGACCGACTACGGTCTGCCCAAGCCCGACCACCGCATCGGCGAGGCCCACCCGACGATCTCGGCCGACTTCCTCAACCGGATCGCCCACGGTGAGCTGACCTGGAAGCCGAATCTCGCGGCGCTCGACGGCGGTCAGGTGAGCTTCGAGGACGGCACCGTCGAGGACATCGACGTGATCGTCTGGTGCACGGGCTACAAGGTGACGTTCCCGTTCTTCGATGAGGACTTCCTCTCCGCCCCGGACAACGACCTGCCGCTCTACCGGCGCGTGTTCAAGCCCGGGATCGACAACCTCGCGTTCATCGCGCTGCTGCAGCCGCTCGGGGCGATCATGCCGCTCGCCGAGGCCCAGGGGCGCTGGCTCGCCGCGTATTTGCGGGGTGAGTACCGGCTCCCGTCCCGCGCTGCGATGGAGGCGGATATCGAGCGCGAGCGCGCGCAGATGTTCAAGCGTTACGTGGCCTCCAAGCGCCACACGATGCAGGTCGACTTCGACAACTACCTGTACGACCTGGGCAAGGAGCTGAAGGCCGGCGCACGCCGGGCTCGGGAGGCCGGGTTCACGCTACCGCTCGTTCCCCGCGCGGCCGCCGTGGAGGCCACAGCCGGCGTATGACGTCACCCGTGGCCGAGCCGAGCGCCGGCGGTCGCCGGGCGCAGACGAAGGCCCATAACCGCGCCGCGATCATCGCCGCTGCACGGCTCGTGTTCGCCGAGCTCGGCTACGACGCCGCCGGCGTCCGCGACGTGATTCGTCGCACGGACCTCGCCTCCGGGACGTTCTACAACTACTTCGAGGACAAGGAGGCGGTGTTCCGAGCCGTCGTCGACGAGAGCGCACAGGAGATCCGCACGCGCCTGCGCGCGGTCCGAGCTCGCGCGCGGACGCTTGAGGAGTTCGTCGGTGACGCCTACCGCGTGCTGTTCCGATTCCTCGTCGAGGACCGGCTGCTGTTCGAACTGCTCCAGCGCAACGCCGGGCCGATCCGGGCCCTGTTCGGCGAATCCGTGCTCGGTGCCGGGGTCGCGGACCTGTTCGAGGATCTGCGCTCAGCGATCGCCCGAGGTGAGGTGCCGCCGGTTGATGCCGAGTATCTGGCGGGCGCGATGGCGGGCGTCGCGCTTGAACTCGGCGTCCGCATGGCGGACCGGGACCCGCCGGACGCCGACGGTGCGGCGCGATTCGCGACCGAGCTGTTCCTCGGCGGGATCGAGCGGCTCGGCGCCGCCGGCTAAGCGGCCGCCAGTTGGCGCGCGCGCAGCCGCAGGAGCTCAACCAGCTCAGCGCCGCGGTGGAACGGGTCCGCGATCGGGTCGCCGCCGCGCAACGGCAGCGCCGCCCGAAGCCGGCCGTCGACCTCGGCCAGGAGCACGGGTCCCGACGGCGCCTCGGTGCTGTCGAGCTCGGCCAGCCAACGCAGCCCCTCGGCGTCCTTCGCCGCGGCGTAACGGAGCGTCACCCGGGTCACCGGGCTGGCGCTGGTGTCGACGCGGGTGGCGTCGGCAGCAGCGCGCATCTCCCGGCTGTGCTCGCGGGCGGCGAGCAGGTTCAGTGACAGCATCGTGGCCTCCTCGGAACGTGTATAACCGGCTACGAATTATAGACGGTTATGGCGGCGAAATAACCGGCGAACTATGATGAGTGGTTATGGACGAGATGCTGGCTGGTTATGGCTGAGCGCCAGGAGGCTCCGGGGCGGCTCGAGCTGCTCCGAGGCTTCGTCAACACGCTCGATCGTGAGGAGGGTCAGGAGGCGCTCGTCGACCCGCGCGCGCTCCACGGTTGGCTGATCGAGGCGGGGCTCGCGGATGAGGATCTCTCGGTCCGGCCCGCGGACCTGCGCCGCGCGATCGAGGTACGCGAGGCGCTCCGCGCCGTGCTGCTCGCTCACAACGGCGGGACGCCAGCGGACGACGGCGCCGCGACGACAATCGACGCGGCCGCCACGCTTGACGCGGCCGCGAAGCGCTCCCGCGTGCGCCTTCGCTTCGACGCGGAGTGCGGTCCGTGGCTCGAACCCGACGCCGGCGGCGTCGACGGCGCGCTCGGACGACTGCTGGCGATCGCACACGCGGCGATGGCCGAGGGAACCTGGTCGCGGTTGAAGGCGTGCCGCGAACGCGGTTGCGAATGGGCGTTCTACGACGCGACGCGCAACCACTCGCGGACCTGGTGCGACATGCAGGTCTGCGGCAACCGGGCGAAAGCGCGGGCCTACCGTCATCGCCAGCACGGCTCCGGAACCTCTTAACACTTCGGAAGCTACAAATCCGGCGTGGCGTGTCAGGATGGGTGCCGATATGCCGAGCTTCTGTCGCCACAACCGCCTCATTCAGAACTGCCCGATCTGCTCACGCGAGCAGGAGGTCGAGCTGCGTCCGATCGTTTCCTCGAGCGCTCCCCGGACGAGCCTGCCGCGAACCCCGTCGTCGGCCTCGGGCACCGGATCCGGTGCCGGGGGCGGCACACGACGCAGCGGAGGCGGCGGGGGCGGTGTCCGGGTGCGACGCCTGCAGCGCGGCGCCGAGGATGGTTATCACTCGGGCCTTGCCCCGGGGTTGCGCTCGAGCGCGGACGCCCAGCGGCTTGCCGAGGAGCTCGCATTCGCGCAGACTCGCCTGCGAGTGCTCGAGGCGGCTCCGCCGGGTCTCTACGCGGAGGTCGCCGACCCGGGTGGAGAGCTCGAGGAGCGGTTGTGGCTGGCGTTCCTGATCGCGTATCTCGGCCCGCTGGAGGGCGACGATCCCTTCGCGTCGATCCAAGCGGTGCGGACGACCTGGGCCTCCGGTGAGCTACCGGACCTCGACGGTGTCACCGTCGGCCCGCGCAGCGCGCATGAGGCCGGCAGCGGCACCCGTACGGTCGCGGCGTACCGGGCGTGGGCGCAGCGGTCCGGCTCGCAGTCCGCCGCCTACACCGGCGAGGCAGCGTGGACGCCGGAGCGGCGCTTTGCCCGCGTGTTCGAGCGGATGGCGCTGCCCGGGTTGCACCGGGCGATTCGGTTCGACGTGCTCGTCACGCTCGGTCGCCTCCGGGTCGTGGACCTGCACCCCGCCGCGCTCCAGCTCGGCGGCAACAACAACGTCACGGTGGCCGCCAAGCGGGCACTCGGCATCGGCGACCCGATGCTGCTCGAACGTCGCGCGGCGGACCTCGCGAAAGCGACCGGCGTCGACCTCGGCGCGCTCGATCTGGCCTTCGGCAACTGGGAGCGAGGACAGCGCGCGAGGCTGGGTATCGCGGCCGATGTCGAGCCGGACGAGGACGTGCTCGAGGCCGTGCTGGGCGCCCTCGATCTGTAGCCCCGAGCGGTGGACGGTCCGTCGGGCCGGTCCGTCCGGACCACCACCTACCTTCTGCGGCGTCCGCACCACCGAGCCGGAGCCGCAATGTCTCTCTGCTTCATCGAACCGCAGAACGCCATACGCGTCATCGCCGAGTCGGTCGGCCGTGAGGCGCGGCGTCAGATCCTCGGCGAGGTCGTCCGCGCCTGGGTTGACGAGATCCCCGAATCCGAGCTGGAGTCCCACTACGCGAAGGCGGTCGCCGACCTCGACGAGCACGATCTCTCGATGCTCGCCGCGTGGCACGCGTCGCTTGAGGTCGGCCACCCGGTGCCGAACAAGGAATTCCTCGTCAACGTGTTCCAGTCGCTTGGCGAGAACCGGCGTGAGGCGCTGAAGATCGCCGCCGGGTTCCGCGGCGAGGAGGCGTTCGAGGCCGGGGTGGGGGAGGAGCAGGCGTTCGACACCGTGCTCCCGTGGCTCTCCGCGGACCGCTGCCTCGAGCTCGCCGCCGAGTGCCTCCAGCTGTACTGCTGGGACCGGCTCGGCAGCGACAACTAGCTCATCGGTCAGGACGGCGCGCCGGCAGCGGCGAGCGCCGCCTCGATTTCCGCGATCGCCTGCTCGGTGTCGCGGAACCACACGGCGTGGATCCCGAGCTCACGGGCGGCCGTGCAGTTGACCTCGATGTCATCGACAAACAGCGCCTGTCGTGCGTCGACGCCGAGCCGCCCGAGAGTCAGCTCATAGATCTGCGGCTCGGGCTTGCGCGTCCCGACGAAGGCGGAATCGATGACGTCGTCGAAGATCTCGTCGACCGGGAGCTTGGCGCGCCACCGGCCCTCCCACTCGCGGACGTTGTTTGTGCAAATTGCGAGCTTGTAGCCGCGTCCGCGCAGCTCGCGCATGAACTCGATCATCGGCTCGTTCGCGTGGAGATGGGCGAAGTAGCGCTCCCCGAATCCGTGCAGGCTGACCTCGCGCCCGAGTGCCTGCGTGAGCGCACCGGAGACCAGCTCCAGGAACCGGGCCTCGGTCATCCGCCCGGTCTCGAGCTCGTACAGCGGGTTGACGCCCTGCTCCGCCGCCACCGCGCCCATCGCGGCCCCGAGCTGCTCGAGCGAGACGCCGGAGGATTCCTGGAAGGCCACGAACGAATCGAGCAGGGGAGACGTGAGGACGCCGCCGAAGTCGCTGATGACCGTCGTGATCGGGCTCATCGCGCGCCGCGGGCGAGGACGTAGACGCCCGCGCCTTCTTCGCCGCGGGTGCGCCACCGCAGCGGCCACACCGTGACGGCAAGGCCGTCACCGTCGACCCGCACACCCTCCCCGACGGCATCAGCCGCGGCCCGCCGGGGGTACTGCTGGTCGTTGTCCGCGTCAAGCCAGAGTTCGAGGCCGGTGTGAAGCAGTCGCCCATCCGCGCTGTAGGTGCTCGACAGACGCGGATCGGCGACCGGCTTGGCTCCGTCCTCGCCGAACACGCTGGCGGCCACGACATCGCGGTCGTGACCCTTGGCGCCGCGCGGCCGCGCCGCGGTGAGGGTCAGGCCGTCATCGGGCGCGAACCAGGCGCCGAGGTCGCGCAGCGAGTCGAGGCGTGAGAGATCGATGCCCGCACGCACGCCGCGTCGCCCGAGTGCGGAGAGCGAGTGCTCGTCGCCCCCGAGCCGGATCGTCCCGGTCACCTCGCAGAGCTGGTCAAAGCCGTCGAAGGGCGCGAGGTCGGCGGCGGCGCCGAGCGCGGTCGCTGTCAGCTCGAGCCCGTCTGCGGTCACGCGCCACGGCTCGGTGCCCGTGGTGCCACCGATCGCGGCCCCGGGGATCGCTGTCGCCGGGGCATCATCCCCGCCGGCGGCGACGACGCACCGCTCACCGTCGGCCCAGGCGCAGACCCACACGCCCGTGCGGGTCTCGCCGAACGCGAGCGTCCGGACCGTCCCTGTGGCGACTGGGCTCACGAGCGCAGCTGGGGCTGGTCGATGTCGCGGGCCGTCGAGTCGACGTCGTAGGGCTTGCGGTTCCGGTTACCGAAGTCGGCCGCGCGCAGGACAACCCGGCTGCCGAGGTTGCGCACGAGCAGCGGTCGCACGAGTGCGCGGGTCGGCGGCAGCAACAGCGCGATGCCGAGCACATCGGTGATGAACCCGGGAATCATCAACAGGATCCCGCCGAACACCACGAGCGTCCCGTCAAGCACCTCACGCGTCGGCGTGCGCCGCTCCGAGAGGGCCACGCTCAGTCGACGCCACGCCGCGCCGCCCTGGGTGCGGAGCGCCCACAGGCCGAGGGGCCAGCCGAGGATCAAGAGGATGATCGTCTCCAGCACGCCAATTGCCCGCGCCACCTCGATCGCGACGAACAATTCGGCGACCGGCCAGAGGATCAGGAGCAGTAGGCCCATGTACTGAAGGCTACTGCGGGCGCTGCGCGGTGCCGCTGCGGGCGGCTACGCGTGCGCCGGCCAGGGACCTTCGAGCCGAATCCCCGGGAGCCGGTGAAGGCCCATCAGTTCGATCAGGGTGATGATCTGCGGCTGGGCCCCGCGGAGGCGCAGCGCGCTGCCGCGGGCCCGCAGGCGGCGGGCGACCATCGCCAAGTCGAGCATCATCGACGTGTCCGCGAACACAAGCTCGCTGAGGTCAACGATGACGTCCGTCTTGGCGCCGATGGCGCGGACGAGCGCCTGACGTCGCGACCCTTGCGTGGTCCGGTCCTCATCCCCACGGCACCGGAGTACCGACGGTTTGTCATCGAAGTCGACGATGTCGCAAACCTAGCGAAACCGTCGGGGTCCTGGCAAGGGTCGCAACGACCGTGTCTACACTTCGCCCCATGGTCACTGTTGACGACGTCAATGAAGCACTGCGGGACGTGATCGACCCCGAGCTCGGGCTGGACTTCGTCGAGCTCGGACTGATCTACGGGGTCGAGGTCGACGACGACGGGACCGTCCGTGTCACGTACACGCTGACGAGCCCGGGTTGTCCGATCGGTCCCCAGGTCTCGGAGCAGATCCAAGAGTTCGTCGGCGATCTCGAGGGCGTGTCCGATGTGCAGCCGACGATGACGTTCACGCCGCCGTGGACACCCGAGCTGATGAGCGAGGACGCGAAGTTCGCACTCGGCTTCTGAGCGCCGGGTTGCGCTGAGAGGACGCGGGCGCGCCATCTGCGTCCGGGCACGCTGTTCGTGTGCGGGCACGTTATTCGTGTGCGGGCACGCCGATTCGTGTGCGGGCACGCCTTGGACGGGTCCGAATCCTCGAACCCGCCCAAGTACATTCCGCCCGCCAGTTGCCGCTCAGGGGGTGACGGCGTCGCTGGCCGAGACGAGGGGCGGATGGGTGGGGGACCGTTGATGACGCCAGTGGTCCCCGCCACTGGTTGAAGCGCCCGTGGGCGTGAAAAGTTGGTCACTTACCGATTCGATGACGCGGCAGATTGAACCCCGCCGGGAGCACCGCGACCAAAGCGCATGACCGCGCGGGAGATCTCCGGAGCTTTCTTGCGTTCGGGTCGATCTGTGGCCCAAACGTATGAAAGCGCCGCGGTCTGCGGTTGCTGACATGCGTTTTGGCCATCCGGGGGAAGCTTTCTTGCGAAATGGCCATCTGGCGGCGGGCTCTCACCGCTGACCTCTTTATCCTGAATCTGGTGCGTCGATTCCTCACCCCGTTCGTCGTGGCGGTGGTCGCAAGCGTGCTGACCGGAGGGGGGTTGGCGGCTGCCGCAACGAGCCCGCCGGCGGCCACGACGACGGTCACGACGACCGGCAACCTGCTCGTGCTCCTCGATCGCCAGCGTGCCTCGACGGCGGCGGTCCGCGCCGCGGTCGCCCGGACCGGTGCTCGCGCCGCCGGTCGATCGGTGCCCGAGATCGGCTTGATCACGGTCAGGCCCTCCGCCGGCGAGTCGCTGATCGCGCTCGCCCGGCGCCTGCGGGCGCTGCCGGATGTCTCATCGGTCCAGGCCGAGCACCGCTACGTGCCTCGCGCGCTGCCGAACGATCCGGCGCTCACGGCGCGCTCTTGGCTGGGGACAAGCGACCGCGACCCGCACACCCTCGAGTGGACGCTCGCCCGGGAAGGGTTCTACAGCGCGTGGAACGTCTCGCATGGCGACGGCGCGCTCGTCGGCGTGATCGACACCGGGATCGACGGCACGCACCCCGATCTGCGCTCCAAGATCGCTCTCGCCGTCAACCAGCAGGACCCGAGCGACAACCGCGGCACGGCGATGACCGACGAGGTCGGCCACGGGACCCACGTCTCGTCGCTCGCTTGTGCGGCGACGAACAACGGCATCGGGATGGCCGGTGCCGGCTACAACTGCAGGCTCCTGATCGAGAAGAGCGACTTCTCGGATTCGAGCATCGTCGCCGCGATCGTCGACGCCGCCAACCGCCACGTCGACGCGCTCAACATGAGCTTCGGACCTGCATCCGGCGACACCCCGACGCCTGCGCCTGACTCCGAGGTCCGCGCGCTCGATTACGCCGCCGCCCGGAAGGTCGTGCTCGTGGCCGCGGCCGCCGACGACCTGACGACCGAACAGGGCGACCCGGCGAACGTCGTCCAGCCGGCCGGCACCGGGCCGACGCTCACCGCCGGGATCGGCCTTGACGTCACCGCGGCCGACATCACCGGCCACCGGGCGAGCTTCGCCGGCTACGGCAACGAGATCTCGCTCGCCGCCTACGGTGCCCTCGAGCCTGGCCAGACGGGCGCTCTCGGCATCGACGGACCCGAGCCCGGCATCTTCGGCGCTTTCCCGGCCAACTTGACCGATCTCGAGGCGCTTCCCTCGCCGTGCGGCTGCCGGACCAGGTTCGGCACAAGCAACAGCTATGCCTATCTCCAGGGCACCTCGATGGCGGCCCCGCAGGTGACGGCCGCGGCGGCGATGATGCGCAAGCTCAATCCGGATGCGACGCTCGCCGACGTGCTCACGACGCTCAAGCGGACCGCGACCCGTCCCGCCGGCGTCGGCTGGACCAGCGACGTTGGCTGGGGCATCCTCAACGCCGACGCCGCACTCCAGGCGATCCGCCGCGTCGATCGGCTCGCCCCGGTGTCCAAGCTCACGGCGCCGGTCGTCGCGAACCGCCAGCGCTTCGTCGTGCGCTGGAGCGGCCACGACCAGACCCGGCCGGAGCTGATCCGGTCCGGCATCGCTCGCTACGAGGTGTACGTCCGAACGAACGGCGGCCGGCCGCGCCTGATCGCCAAGACGACTCGCCACAGCCTCACCTTCCGCGGGCACGCCGGATTCCGCTACGTGTTCTTCTGCGTCGCCGTCGACCGGGCCGGCAACCGGGAGCGGGGCAGCGTCGACGTCATGACGCGGGTCGCCCGCCGCGCCCGCTGACGCGTCGCGCGTTGAGCGGGGCATGTTGTGCGGAGCCGATGGCCGGCCGGTTCACATTCCCGCGGTCAGCTCTCGCGGGGCTTGCGCGTCGGGCGGTCGCCGCGGGCGCGCTTGGCGCGCATGTCGGCGGCCGGACCGTGGGTCGGCCGTGAGCGGGCCGACGGGATGATCGACGCCGGTCCGCCGTTGGCGTTCTCGGCGTCGTCGTGTCCGTTCGCCTGCGCCGGCGCTGGCGCGGCCGTGGAGCGCTGAGCGCGGGCCGGCTTTGCCCGCGCTGCGGTGAGCAACTCCTGGAGGGAGGCGTCGATGCCCTCGGCGATCAGATCGATGTCCGGGAGCGCGTCGTAGTCGGCGAGCAGCCCGTACTCGATCCGGCCGTTGTAGGACATGATCGCGATCGCCAGGGCGTGGTGCTCGGGCAGGAACGCGATCGGCAGCAGATCGTGGAGCTCGCGGCCGAGCACGTAGAGGGGCAGCTGCGGGCCGGGGATGTTGGTGACGATCAGGTTGAACAGCCGGGTCGAGAAGTTCAGCCGGGAGGCCTGGGCGAGAATCGTGGGCGGCGCGAGATTGTTGACCGCAGCGAGCGTTGCCGCTCCCACCGCCTGCTTTGACTCCTTGAGCCCGTCCATCGCCTGCTTGACGAACCGCAGTCGGGCGACCGGGTCGCGGATGTACACGGGCAGCGGTCCGCGCATCGCGGTCAGGCGGTTGCCGAGCGTTCCGCGCTCACCGGCGGTGCGCACCGACACCGGCACGAGCGCGCGCATCTCGAGGCCCTCGGTCCGGATCCCGCGCGAGCGCAGCCAGGTCGCGAGTGACCCGGACACAACGGTCAGCACGACATCGTTGACCGTGCCCCCGAGCGCGTCCTTGACCTCCTTGTAGTCCTCGAGCTGCTGGCGCACAACGGCATAGCGCCGGTGCGGCCCGATGTCGACGTTGAGCGGGGTCTCCGGCGCCGGGTTGAGGCCCGCCCACACGATCTCGCCGAGGCCCTCGGCCGCGTCCCGGACGATCTGCAACGAGGTCGCGGGCCGGGTGGCGGCGTTGACCGCCTTCTGGACAAGTTCGGCGGTCGTGCCGATCGCGCCGCGGACACCGGCCAGGACGAGCTCGACCGGGGACGGCTCGGACTTCGGTTGCCACGGCTCGAGGTCGGTCGCGGGCGGCGTCGGCGTCGGTGCCAGGTCGAGGAGCACCGTGGCGAGATCGACGCCGGA
This sequence comes from uncultured Solirubrobacterales bacterium, assembly GCA_963850335.1. Classification (GTDB taxonomy): domain Bacteria; phylum Actinomycetota; class Thermoleophilia; order Solirubrobacterales; family Solirubrobacteraceae; genus Palsa-465. The sequence continues at coordinate 553,485 of CAWKKY010000020.1, forward strand.
AACACCATCGACGAGCGCATGGTGGGTCTTGAAGATGAGGGCGAAGCGGTCGTCCTCGAGCCCCTCGATCAACCAGCTCTCCCACAGCGGCTTGGAGCGATCGAGCTGCTGGGAGACGATCCGGCTCGTGAGCTGGAACAGCTGCTCCTCGGTGCCGGGTGCGGGGAGCGCCGAGTGGCGCACGTGGTACTCGAGATTGAACGACGGGTCGTCGGTCCACAGCGGGCGGCCGGCCTCGAGCGGCGGCGTGCTCAGCCGCTGGCGGTAGCGCGGGACGAGGTGCAGTCGCCCACGAACATGATTGAGGTAGTCCTCGAATGCCGGTGGCGGCCCATCGAAGATGAGCACTCCGCCGATGTGCATGTGTGACGACGGTCCCTCCTGATGCAGGAACGACGCGTCGATCGAGGTCAGCCGGTCGAGATGCTGCTGAGCCACACCTGGAGCGTACCCGACTCCCCTGGCGCCCCGACCCCGATCAGCGGGAAATCTGACAGCCGCCTCGACGGTGTCGATAGGCTTCGCCGACCGATGACGTGGGACTTCGCCACCGAACCCGAATTCCAAGCCAAGCTCGACTGGATGAACGAGTTCGTGCGGGCGAATATCTGGCCGCTCGAGACGCTCATGTACGAGCTCGGCTGGGACGGGATGACCGCCGCGATGCGCCCGCTCCAGGAGCAGGTCAGGGAGCAGGGCCTGTGGGCCGCGCACCTCGACCCCGAGCTCGGCGGCCAGGGTTACGGCCAGGTCAAGCTCGGGCTGATGCACGAGATCCTCGGGACGAGCCCGATCGCGCCGCTCGCGTTCGGCAACGCGGCCCCGGACTCCGGCAACTCCGAGATCCTCGCCCTGGCGGGGACGCAGGAGCAGAAGGACCGCTACCTGCATCCGTTGCTCGCCGGCGACCTCAAGTCGGCGTTCAGCATGACCGAGCCGAACTCCGCCGGCTCGGATCCGACGCTGCTGAAGACGACCGCGACCCGCGACGGCGATCACTGGGTGATCAACGGTCACAAGTGGTTCTCCTCGAACGCCTCGATCGCCGACTTCCTGATCGTGATGGCCGTCACCAACCCGGAGGCGCGGCCACACCAGCGCGCGTCGATGCTGATCGTCGACACCGACGCGCCGGGGGTCAACATCCTCCGCGACGTGGCGACGATGGAGCACCCGTGGGACAGCTATGGCCGCTACGGCAACCACGCTGAGATCCGCTATGAGAACGTGCGCGTGCCCGCCGAAGCTCTGCTCGGGGCCGAGGGCGCCGGCTTCCTGATCGCGCAGCAGCGGCTGTATCCAGGCCGGATCCACCACTGCATGCGCTGGCTCGGGGTCGCCCGGCGCGCCTTCGACATGCTCTGCGAGCGCTCGCTCTACCGGTACGCGCACGGGTCGACGCTGTCCCAGCACCAGTCGGTGCAGAACTGGATCGCCGACTCCGCCGCCGAGATGCAGGCGGCTCGGCTGATGACGCTGCACGCCGCCTGGAGGATGGACACCGAGGGCGTCCTCGCCGCCCGCCAGGACATCGCGATGATCAAGTACTTCGGCGCCAAGGTGCTCCACGACGTCGTCGACCGAGCGCTCCAGGCCCACGGGTCGCTCGGCTACTCAACCGACCTGCCGCTCGAGGCGATGTATCGCTTCGCCCGCGCCGCGCGCATCTACGACGGGCCGGACGAGGTGCATCGCGCGTCGGTCGCCCGCCAGGTCCTGCGCCGCTACGAGACGCCGCCGGACGAGGTGCCGTCCGAGCATGTGCCAACGCGTCGCGAGGCGGCCCGGCGCCAGTTCGCCGACCTGCTCGAGGCCGCGACCGCGAACGATTGATGCCCCGGCGCCTCCGTCTCGGCATCCTCCTGACCCTCGTCGCGATCGTGGCCGGGGCGGTCGTGCAGTTGGCGTCGGGGGCGACCGCGCACCGCGCGTCCGCAGCCAAGAAGTACGGGGGCAAGGTCACCTACGTCGAGACGAACCACGGCCGAACGGTCGGCGGCGCAAGCCTCGGGATTCAGGGGCATGGCACGTTCTCGGCGACGCTCGGCACCCGCGCCGCGCTCGAGGCGGCGATTGTCGCCGCCGCCACCGGGCTCCCGGTGACGAAGATCGCGCAGGGCGGCTCCTACACCGTGCAGCGATCGATCGCCGCCAGTGGTCGCATCACCGGCACCCTCGTGGCGACGTTCAAGGCGCGAGGGCTCGGGACGGCGTGTGCGACCTACATCGAGAAGCCGGGGAAGTTCGTCCCCGGCGACTCGTTCGTTCCGATGAGCGGAACGATCACCGCGGTTGGGGGAACGGGCGGCGCGGCGCGCTGGCACGCGAGCGTCAGCTTCACCCAGGGCGCCGTCAGCGGGATCAAGGTCGAGCAGTTCTCTGGCAAGGGCTCGGCGTCGGGCGCGATCGGCAAGGCGCGGTCGATGAGCAAGGCCTGCAAGGCCGTCGCCAAACTCCCGAAGCACTGAGCGCAGCGGGCCTCCTACACTCTCGGTGATGGCTGACGCGCCAGAAACACTGCTGCTCGCCGCCCCCCGGGGCTACTGCGCGGGCGTCGACCGGGCGGTGCAGACCGTCGAGCGAGCGCTCGCGCTGCACGGCGCGCCCGTGTACGTCCGCAAGGAGATCGTCCACAACAAGCACGTGGTCGAGCAGCTGCGCGAGCGCGGCGCCGTGTTCGTCGAGTCTGAGACCGAGGTCCCGGAGGGCGCGGTCGCCGTGTTCTCCGCCCACGGAGTTGCGCCGAGCGTCCACGCCAACGCAGCCGCCCGCGGCCTGCGGACGATCGACGCCACCTGCCCGCTGGTGACCAAGGTTCACGTCGAGGCGAAGAAATTCGCCGCCGAGGGCTACACGATCGTGCTCGTCGGTCACGCCGGCCACGAGGAGGTCGAGGGCACGATGGGGGAGGCTCCCGAACACATCGTGCTGATCGAGAACGAGGAGGATGTCGACGCGCTCGAGGTGAGCGATCCGAGCAAGGTCGCCTACATCTCCCAGACGACGCTGTCGGTTGACGAAACCCGCGCGATCATCGACCGGCTCCGCGAGCGGTTCCCGGCGATCATCGGTCCCCGCACCGACGACATCTGTTACGCGACGACGAACCGCCAGGCGGCGGTCAAACAGCTCGCCCGCGAGTGCGACCTCGTGCTCGTGATCGGCTCGCGGAATTCCTCGAACTCCAACCGCCTCGTCGAGGTTGCCCGTGAGCACGGGTCCGACTCGTACCTGATCGACAACGAGACCGAGGTCCGCGAGGAGTGGCTGGCGGGCAAGCGCGTCGTCGGGATCACGTCCGGTGCGAGCGCGCCCGAGGAGCTCGTTCAGCGTCTCGTCGGCTTCTTCCGGGACCGTGGGACCAGCGATGTCAGGGAACTCGAGGTGGTGCAGGAGGATGTCCGCTTCATGCTCCCCAAGGTGATCCGCCAGGCGGTCGCCGCAGCGTCGAGCTGACCCGAGGTCGCCGCCCTGCGCACGCTGGTCGTCTCGGACCTGCATCTGGGGGCGAGCTCAGGTCGGGACGTGCTGCGGGATGCGTCCGCGCTCGCGGCGCTGATCGACGCGGTCGGTGGCGCTGACCGGCTCGTGTTGCTCGGGGACGTGGTCGAGCTTCGCCAGGGGCCGGCGCGAGATGCGCTCGAGGTGGCGCGCCCGATCCTCGAGGCGCTCGGGGAGTCGCTCGGCGGCGGCGCCGAGGTCGTGATCGTCCCGGGCAACCATGATCATCATCTGCTCGACGGCTGGCTTGACCGCCGCGCGCGAGAGGCGCCACCACCGCTGCTCGGGCTCGAGCAGCCGGTCGACTGGCGAGCCGGCGAGCCGCTCGCGGTGCTCGCTCGAGCCCTCGGCTTCGGCGGCGCGACCGTGCGTGCGGCGTACCCGGGGGTGTGGCTGCGCGACGACGTCTACGCGATGCACGGGCACTACTGCGACCCGCACACGACGGTGCCGATGTTCGAGCGGATCGGGGCCGGCGTGATGCGACGGATCACGGGGCTGACCGACGGCGGCCCGCGGACGGTCGATGACTACGAGCGCATCCTCGCGCCGATCTACGCCTGGCTCTACTCGCTCGCTCAGCACGGGGGCCCGAGTCTCGGCCGCAGCTCGCACGGGGCGTCCGCCCAGGCGTGGCGAGCACTCGAGGGCGGCGCCGGAACTCGGCGATCGACTCGCGATCGGCTGCGTCGCCGCTCCGCGCTGATCGCGTTTCCCGCCCTGCTGGGGGCGCTCAACCGGGCGCAGCTCGGACCGCTGCACGCCGACCTCTCGGGCCCCGAGCTCCGTCGTGCGGCCCTGCGGGCCTGCGGCGAGGCGGTCACGCGGTTGGGCGTGGAGGCCCGCGACATCATCTTCGGTCACACCCATCGCGCCGGGCCGCTCCCGGGTGACCCGCGCGACGAATGGGTGGCGCCGAGCGGGCCGCGGCTCACGAACACCGGCTGCTGGGTCCACGAGCCGAGCTTCCTCGGCTCCCGCCCGCACGAAAGCCCGTATCGCGTCGGCTTCTCGGTCGCGCTCGACGACGACGAGGCGCCGCGGCTGCTCAACCTGCTCGACTCACGTCAGGGCGCAAGCCCCGGCATGAAGCAGACCGCGTAGCAGTTCACCCCGGCGCCGACCGCCAGCTCGAGCGTGCCGGCCGTGCTCACCGGATGCGTGATCAGCTCGTAGGCACCGGGATGGTCGACCGCAACCGTGCGGCCATTGACCTCGACCGTGCCGCTGCCGTCGAGCACCGCCCAGACGGCGCCCGCCTGGTAGGGGCCGCTGTAGGGACCTTCGACCTCTTCGCTCTGTGGCACCAACGCGGCACCGGGCACGTCCTCGGGACGGCGGGGCTCAATGAGCGGCTCGTCGGCGATCCCGAGCAGCTCCTGGATCGCGCGCTCGGTTTCGTCGTAGCCGCCCTCGCCGTAGTGGAACTCGAACAGGACGCCCTCCTGGTCGAACAGATATCGCGCCGGCCAGCCGAGGTTGCCGTACAGGTTCCAGATCTCGTAGTCGGCATCGACGACGACGGGGTACGGGATCTGCAGCCGCTCGACGGCGGATGACACCGCTTCAGGGTCGTTCGATGGCGGGAAACCGGATGTGTGCACGCCGATGACCCGGAGCCCCGCGTCGCCGTAGCGCTCGTGCCACCCCGTCATGTACGGCAACGTGTGCAGTGAGTTCGGACGGCAGAAATCCCAGAATTCGATCAGCACCGGACGGCCGCGCTGCTGATCCATCCGCAGGGTCGCGACGCCCAGCCACTTCAGGCGGGCCGGGAACGCCGGCGCATGGATGTGGTCCACCGGGGCACGCACGGCGGGCGATGGTAGACGTGGCGGGCCGCGGGCGTAACGGATGGCGCGTCGAGGCGACTCCGCCTCGACGCGGTCGCTATGCCTCGACGAGACCGCGGCGGATGGCGTAGCGGACGAGCTCCACGCGATCGCGCATGCCGAGCTTACGCAGGACGTTGGCGCGATGAGACTCGACGGTCTTCTCGGAGAGGTGGAGGATTTCGGCGATCTGCGCGTTCGTGTAGGCCTCGGCGACGAGCTTGACAACCTCCTCCTCGCGCGTGGTCAGCGGGATCGCCGGACCGTCGGCGCCGTCCTCCATCCAGCGGCGAATGATCGAGCGCTCGGCGGCGTTGGTGAGGAACGCCTCGCCGCGGCCCACCGCCCGGATCGCGCCGACGAGATCCTGATCGGCCTCGCGCTTGAGCACGTACCCCGAGGCCCCGGCCTTGAGCGCCTCGAACAGGTAGTGCTCGTCGTCGTGCATCGAGAGCATCAGGACCCGGGTGTCCGGGACGTGGCGGCGGATCTCACGCGCGGCCTGAAGCCCGGTCATCCGCGGCATGCCGACATCGAGGATGCACAGGTTGGGGCGCGAGGCGAGCGCCGCCTCGACGGCCTCGACACCGTCCGCGGCCTCGGCGACGACGTCGAGATCGGGCTGGAGTTCAAGGAGCAGCTTGATCCCGGAGCGGACGATCCCGTGGTCATCTGCGACGAGGATGCGCATCGTTCATCTCATCGTCAGCTCGACTCGGGTTCCCTGCCCGGCGGCCGACCAGATCGACAAATGACCCCCGACGAGCAGCGCCCGCTCGCGCATCCCGGACAGCCCCAGCCCGCCGGCACGGCCGGTCTTGAAGCCGCAACCGTCGTCGCTGATCCGCAGCACGGTTCTGCCGATGAACGACAGTTCGACGACGACCTTATGCGCGTCGGCATGCTGGGCGATGTTCGACAGGCTCTCCTGGGTGACGCGGTAGATGACGAGCTGGCGCTCCGGCGAGAGCTGCGGCGGCCGGCCACGGGCCGAGAACGTCGCCCGGACGCCGGACTGGTCGCGGAAATCACGGACCTGGCTGTCGAGAGCCGGGATCAGCCCGTGGTCGTCGAGCACCGCCGGCCGGAGCTGACGGGCGAGTGCGAGCAGTTCCTCCATCGCCTGGCCGGAGAGCCGCTTCGTCTCGGCGAGCTCGCGGCGCAGCGACTGCGGCGCCCGCTCGATCGACGCCTGGAGCCGGAGCGTCACCGCGGTCAGGGCCTGATTGACCTCATCGTGGAGATCCTGGGCGATCCGATGGCGCTCACGCTCCTGGGCCTGGATCGCCGCCCGGCCGGCCTCCCGCCGCTCGGCCTCGAGCCGGCCGATCATCCGCCGGAACGCCGCCTCGAGCCGGCGGACCTCGGCGCTGCTGGCGGGATGACCGTCGAGCAGGCTCGGGTCGGGAGAGGCGAGGTCGATCTGCTCCATCGACGAGATGAGCTCGTCGAGCGGCCGAAACCGGCGCCGCAGGAGCAGCCAGTTCGCGAGCAACGTCGCCGCAATCGCCAGTCCGAGCACGAGCAGCTCGCGACCCCGGATCACACCGGTGACGCGTGAGTCGACGCCGACCATCACGACGATCACCGTTCCGGCGAGCAACAGCAGGTTGACGGCGAGCACCTGCAAGATGAGCGGACGAGATCGCATGTGCCGGCAATCTGAGAATCGGTCGTTCCCTGTACGTCAAGATGGGGCCAAGACCCGATATCGGCCCGCACCCGCCGCACCGATACGAATCATGCGTGCCCTCCACAGAAGGGCGGGCGGTTGGGTCTGGCTCATGGGGCGTCCTTCGGGGCGCCCTTGGCCGTTCTGGTGTGCTCGCTCCGGCGTGGCCCGCCGCCCCGAGATGGCGACGCTCATACGCCGAGGGTGATGGCTCTGAGCGAAGGCGGTCGACGGACGCCCAGAGCGGTGTGTCCCACGGCTGCCGGTATAGCTCGCGCATCCTGCGAATACAGTTCGCCGACGCACCACGTTCGCATCGCTATACCGGCAGCGGCGGGGACGCACCGCTCCCCGGCACCGCCGCTATACTGAGTGAAGTATTGGATACCTGACCGTATTTAGGGAGTTTCCGCATGAGCCCCTCTGGCGCAGAGGTTCTACGACAGATCAAGAGTCGGATTGAAGAGGTTGATCCCGCGGCCGTGCGTGAGCAGGCCTCCAACGGCGCGGTCGTGGTTGACGTGCGCGAGGTGGACGAGTGGGGGGCCGGGCATATCCCGGGCGCCAAGCACGTCCCGAAGAGTTATCTCGAGTCGCGGATCGAGGGGGCGGCGCCCGATCGCTCTCAGCACGTCATTTTGTACTGCCAGTCCGGCAACCGCTCGGCCTGGGCGGCCCGGACGCTGATCGAGGATCTCGGGTACGAGAACGTCGAGTCGATGACCGGTGGCTTCACGCTGTGGAAGGACCGGGGCTACGACGTCGAGACGCCGCGCACACTCACCGCCGAGCAGCGCGAGCGCTACTCGCGACACCTGCTCCTCCCCGAGGTCGGGGTCGAGGGGCAGCAGAAGCTGCTCGACGCCAAGGTCCTGCTGCTCGGTGCCGGCGGCCTGGGCTCGCCGACCGCGCTGTACCTCGCGGCGGCCGGCGTGGGCACGCTCGGGATCGTCGACAACGACGAGGTCGACCTGTCGAACCTTCAGCGCCAGGTGATCCACTCGAGCGAGCGGATCGGGATGCCGAAGGTTGACTCCGCGGCGGAGACGATCAACGCGCTCAATCCGGACGTCAAGGTCATCAAGCACGCGATCCGGCTCGGCCCGGAGAACATCATGGAGATCCTCCCCGGCTACGACATCGTGGTCGACGGTCTGGACAACTTCCCGACGCGCTACCTGCTGAATGACGCCTCGGTGCGACTCAAGATTCCTGTCGTGTCGGCCGCGATCCTCGGCTTCGAGGGCCAGCTGTCGGTGTTCGCACCGTACGACGGCCCGTGCTACCGCTGCCTGTTCCCGGTGCCGCCGCCGGCCGAGCTCGCGCCGTCATGCGGCGCCAACGGCGTCCTCGGCGTGCTCCCGGGCACGATGGGCCTACTCCAGGCGACCGAGGTGATCAAGCTGATCCTCGGCGAGGGGGACCCGCTCATCGGCCGCCTGCTCATGTACGACGCGCTGTCCGCCAAGGTGACCGAGGTCAAGGTTCGGCGCGACCCAGAGTGCCCGATTTGCTCCCGTGAGCCGGACGCGATCTCCGACGAGGAGATGGGCGTGTTCCCCGACTACGAGGCGTTCTGCGCGGGCGCGCACTAGCCGATCCGTCTCAGGGACGATCATCTAGGGTATGGGCATGGCCACCATTCGTATTCCACCTGTGCTGCGCCCGTCCGTCGGGGGCGAGAAGGAGCTCACCGCCGAGGGCTCGAACGTCGGCGACATCCTGCGCTCGGTCGCAGAGTCCCACCCGGACACGCAGACGCAGCTGTTTTCCGCGGACGGCGGTCTGAACCGCTACGTCAACGTCTATCTCAACGACGAGGACGTGCGGGTGCTCGACGGGCTTGACACAGCGGTCGGGGCCTCCGACACGCTCGTGATCCTGCCGGCGATGGCCGGCGGCGCCTGCTGAGGACCGGCCGGGAAGGCTGAGCGCTCCGGCGGCGTCTTAAGGGGCGTACCGCCCCATCGCCAAAGGAGCCCGATGTCGTCGAACCGTCCCCTGCGCGCCAAGCGTTCGCTGTGGCTGCTGACCACCGCAATGGCGCTCGTCGCCGTCGCCGGCCTGGCGGCGCTCGCGACCGCCAAGACCACCAAGAAGCCCAAGCCGCTCGTCAAGACGGCGCATAACGCGTCGCTCAACGCAACGATCCTCGTCGACTCGGGCGGCATGACGCTGTACGAGCTGAACCCCGAAACCTCCAAGCACCTGCTGTGCACCCCGAGCCAGTGCTTCTCGTTCTGGCCTCCGGCGAAGGTCGGCAAGACGACCAAGCTCGCCAAGGGCACCGGCGTGAAGGGGTCCCTCGGGCGCCTGCATCGCAACGGCTTCTCCCAGCTGACGCTCGGCGGTCACCCCCTGTACCACTTCTTCGCCGACAAGCACGCGGGGTCTGCCGGCGGCAACGGCATCGCGTCATTTGGAGGCACCTGGCATGTCGTCAAGGAGTCGACTTCGAGCAAGTCGAAGACGACCACCACGACCACGACGGCCACGACGACGACGTCCAGTTCGCCGTACTCCTACCCCGGTTACTGAGCCGCGGTCGATCCCGCCGAAAGGGGCGGTGTCGCTCGGCCTCAGCAGCGAGCACACAGCCCCTGCGGGCGGCCCGTCACCGCTACACTTCGTATAGCTATGGCCATGGAGCGTTTACAGAACAAGCCATGCGGCGGCCGCTATGGCGACATCGTCCAAGCCATCGGCCACACGCCGCTCGTCGAGCTCAAGCGACTCAGCCCCAAGCCGGGCGTCCGGATCTGGGCCAAGCTCGAGTCGCATAACCCGACCGGCTCGGTCAAGGATCGCGTCGCCCGTTCGCTGATCGAGGATGCCGAGGACAAGGGCCTCATCCGCCCGGGCCAGACGATCCTCGAGCCCACCTCGGGGAATACCGGGATCTCACTCGCGATGATCTGCGGGCGCAAGGGCTACAAGCTCAAGGTTGTGATGCCGGAGAACGTCACCCCGGAACGGACCCAGTTGCTGAAGATGTACGGCGCGGACATCGTCTACTCCGAGGGTTCCAAGGGATCGAACGGTGCCGTCGAGATGGCGCTCGACATGGCCGAGCACGACGCCTCGTACTACATGCCCTACCAGTACGGAAACCTCGCCAACCCGCTCGCGCACTACAACGGGACTGCGCTCGAGATCCTTGAAGAGCTCGACGAGGTGACCGCGTTCGTTGCTGGGCTCGGGACCGGCGGCACGCTGATGGGGAATGCGCGGCGGCTCAAGGAGGAACTCGGGGACGACGTGAAGATTGTCGCCGCCGAGCCGATGCAGGGTGAGCCGGTGCAGGGCCTGCGCTCCCTTGAGGACGGGTTCATCCCTCCGATCATCGATCTGTCGCTGCTGGACCGGAAGATCTTTGTGACGAACACCGATGCGATCGTGTTCACCCGCAAGCTGCTTGACGAGGAGCGGGTGTTCGCCGGTGTCTCCTCGGGCGCGATCGCGCGGGTGGCGGTGCGGATCGCAAACGAACTGGACGAGGGCAACGTCGTGTTCATCGTCGCCGACGACGGCTGGAAGTATCTGTCCTCCGGGATCTACACGCGTCCCGTCGAGGAGATCGAGAACCTGGACTCCACCGTCTGGTGGTAGCCGACGACGACGGCGCCGCGTCGCAGACGCGGCGGGCGCTGCTGAGAACCTCGACCGGCGGGGTCGCTGCGGGCGCGCTTGTCGCCGCCACGGCGGTCGCCGGTTGTGGACATGGCTCGCGTCGACCCGACGTCCACAAGATCCCGCTCTCGTCGCGTGGCACCGACGTGATGGTCATCAATGGACTGCTCGATCTGTGCGAGCGGACGATCGCGGCGTACACCGCGACGGTGCCCCTGTTCGGCGGTCATCTGCACGCCTCGTTGAAGCAGTTCCTGGACCAGGACCTCGATCACGCCGGCGAGCTGTACCGGTTGATCAAGCAGGCGGGCGGCGAGGCGAACAAGCCGCGGCCGAGCTACGACCTCGGCCGGCCTCGGGGCCGCAAGGACCTGCTCGCGCTGCTCCACGGCCTCGAGGCCCAGATGATCGCCCGGTACCTGGCGGCGATCCCGCAGCTCTCGCCCGGGTCGGTGCGTGCGGCGATCGCGTCGATCCTCGCCAGCGACGCCCAGCATGTGGTGGTCCTCCGGCTCGCGCTGCGCTTGGACCCGCTTCCCTCCGCGTTCGTCACCGGCCACGAGTAGGCCGTGTCCCGCATGCCGACGTTGAGCACCACCCGCAGAGGTCTGCTGGCCGCCGCGGCGGCGGCGTACGTCACCCGTGCGACGGGCGCGCTCGGCGCCGACGCGACGACGACACCGAGCGATCCGGAGCTGCTCCGTGAGCTGGCCGCGATCGAGGAGCTGCTGATCGTCGTTTACCGCCGGGTGATCGCCACGGGGCTGCTCTCGCCACGGGTGCACCGGGTCGCGCGCCGGGTGCTCACGCAAGAGGTCGCCCACGCCCGGGCGGTCACACGGGAACTTCGTGCGCTCGGTGGCACACCGGCGCGCCCGCTGCGCACGACCGACGCGATCGACAAGGCGCTGTCTGACCTCAAGGTCAGCGGCCAGGTCACATCACTCCACAACGAGCACGATTGTGTCCACCTGCTGCTCGACCTCGAGATGGCGGCCGAAGGTGCGTACTTCAAGGCGATCTCCGCGCTGCGGTCGATGGCGCTCACCCAACTGGCGGTGTCGATCCTCGCCAGCGAAGCCCAGCATCAGACGGCCGTGAGCGAGGCACGGCGGCCGGGCGACGCGTCGCAAGCCGTGCCGACGTCGTTCGTCAAGGGCAAGAGCTGATCCTCAGCCCAAGACTCGCCCGGCTCCCTGCCGTGTGCGTCAGTGATTAAGCCGCCGATCGGTCGGCGTATGCATGAGCCGGAACGACCGCGCTAGCGGATCGCGGCGAAAGGATCTCACCAACGGTCCGCGACATTCGCTGCGGAACGACGGCTCGGCGACCGTGACCCGGACCTTCGCGCGAGCGAGCACCGCGTCAGCCACCGTGCATTCGTCGACCACATACAGCGAATCGGCGATCAGGTCCCGGATTACCCTTGCTCGTGGTGTCACGGGGTCGGTATCGGGTAGCGCCAATTCGCACTTGAGTCAGCGCCGCATCCCGTAAACGCCAAGGCAACCGAACCGGTGAAATAGGCACGGCAGCGGCTGGTAGCCTCGGGGCCGATGCGAATCACGCGCGAGCTGTACGACGACATGGTGGCCCACGCCCGTGCCGAGGCGCCCAACGAATGCTGCGGGATGGTCGCGGCACGGGACGACGAGGCGGTTCGCGTCTACCGGACGACGAACGTCGAGGCGAGCCCGTTCCGGTTTGTGATCGATGGCGCGGAGCAGTTGCAGGTCTACAACGAGATCGAGTCCGAGGGGCTCGACCTCGGGGCGATCTACCACTCGCACACGCGGACGGAGCCGCAACCGTCGCAGACCGACATCAACTTCAGCCGGGCCTGGCCGGGCGTGCTGTGGATCATCGTCGGGCTCGCGGGAGATGACGCCGAGGTCCGCACCTGGCAGATCGAGAACGGTCAGGTCAGCGAGGCCGAACTGGTCGTGGAGTGATGCCCGCCGACCAGGGCGCGTCCGACGCACTGGTCTGCCCGAGCTGCGGCCGGGGGCATCCCGCGAGCGAACGGTTCTGTGGCGAGGTGCGGCATGCCGCTCGTGCCCGCGCAGCCGGACGACGACGCCGCGCATACAACGAGCGAGCGCCACGAGCGCGTCCGCAAGATCAAGCCACAGCTCGCGGAGGGCGCGCTCGTCCGCGTCGTCGGGGCGCGCAACCAGGCGGAGGCCGAGTTCATCCAGGGAATGCTGCTCGAGGAGGGCGTGCCGAGCCTCCTGCGCCGCAGCGCCGGCTTCGACGTGCCGGACTTCCTCGCCGCCGGCCCGCGGGATGTGCTCGTTCCCCAGACCGGCGTGAGCACCGCCCGGGAGGTCCTGCTCCAGGCCGAGATCATCTCCCCGGAGCGGGTGGCGAGCACGGTCGAGCCGAGGCGCCTGCTGATCGGGCTGATCGCCGCGCTGCTCATCGGCGCGCTGATCGTCTGGGGTGCGACCGTGCTGATCAACCACTGAGGTCGTGGATTCCATGCACGGGCAAGCCGGGTCCGTCGCCTCGGTCACGTCCACGGCAGCGGCTCGCTGCTCGGGATCGTCACGATCACCGCGAACGGCTGGCACGGCCTGTTCCATCTGCTCACCGGGGTCGTCGGCATTGCCGTGGCGCGCCGGCCACACGCCTCGCTCGTCTACACGCTGGCGGCCGGGGCTCTGTACGTCGTCGTCGGCGCAGTGGGACTGATCGTCGGCGGCAGCGCCCTCGGCGTCATCGCGGTCGACGCTTCCGGCGACATCGTCCACATCGCCGAGGGCGCGATCGTGCTCGGCGCCGGACTGCTGACCGTCTAGTGTCGTGAAGCGGAAGTTCGTGAGCAGCGTCGCGAGTGGCTGGGCGTGGATGACGGATGGGGATGATCCAAGTCGTACTGGTGGTACGGCGGGATCATCCCCATTCGTCAGGCGCGTCCAGACGCCGCGAGGCTGCCACCGAACTAACGATTCACGACACTAGGCAGCGCTGGCGAGGCGGGAGAGGTGGGAGCGCCAGTCGCCCTCGATGTGGACGAACGGCTTGTCGCCGAAGGCCTTGGTGAGGGCGGCGCGGGCGCCCTGGGGGTGCAGGCGGGTGACGAACTGGACCGCGGCCTTTTCGCCCTCCTGCTTGGCGAGCAGGTCGATGACGCTGGCGCCGAGGAGGGGTGCGTCGCGGAGACCGGGTGGAAAGTTGGGTTGGCCGCCCTCACGCAGGCGGCGGGCGATCGCGGGCCGTGCATAGTCGCTCTGCCCCGAGAACCAGCGGCCGGCACCCTCGAGCAGCCAGGCCCATCGCAGTTCGGCGCGGATGCGGGTCGGCGTCACCCCGGAGGGGAGATCATGGTTGTTCTCCGCGATCACTCGCCGGGCGTACAGCGCCGGCGCGGTCAGCGAGAGCATCTCCCGGGATCCGGAGACGTTGGAGGCCTGGGCGTCGAGCGCCTCGGGGGCGAGCACGTGCAGCTCCTCGCCGCCGGCCCAGCCGGCGATGTAGCGCCGCGCGGCCGGTGCCGTCAGCAGCCACCGCAACGGCAGCGTCGGGTTGGACAGCGTCAGCGAGAACCGGTCGCGATGGAGCACGACGGTGATGCCGGCCACCTCGCGGGGAAAGATCCTCGCGAGTTCGTCACGCGTGCGCTCCAGCGACTCGAGCATCCAGGCGGCGTCATCCGCCTGGTCTGAGTCATGGCGAGCGCGGAACGATGGCGAAACCGACTCGACCCAGGCCATGAGAACAAACCACGGGCGGCCGCGTCAGCGGCCGCCCGTAGAGAGTTGATCAGACGAGAACCGGCTGGCGGTCGGAAGCGATCGAAGCGATCTCTTCGGTGGCCCGCTCGAACTCATCGTCGGAGAGCACCGGTGTTCCCTCGAAGGGGAGGTCCCGGGTGATCTCAAGCCAAGAACGGCAACCGCCGTACTCGTCACGGACCTTGACGGTGACCGGACGCGGGATCCGGTAGGTCCGCAGCAGGATGACATGGAGCGGATGGCGCCGCTTCCACGCGAGCCGTTTTTCCGCGTAGTCCGTCGTCCAGACATAGAAGGGCGACAGAGCGTCAACGGCGCGGCGATCGGTGACCGTGTAATGCGCGGCCACCTCCGCCCAGGCGCGGATCCGGACGCGATCGGGCTGAGCCAGTTCACCGGCGCGCAACAGCGCGTGCGGCGGCGGCTCGCCATCGCTCCAAACGCCCTCTTCGAGGGCCCGCGCCAGCTCGGGGCGATGTGACTCGCGCACGAGGTCGGCACACTGATGGTCAAACGTGGGGTAGAGGAAGAACCGTTCGTACTCGAGCTTGAAATGCTTGTCGGGTTCGCGGATCCCGCCCTTACGAAGGGTCAGGAGCTGCTCGCCCTCAGCGAGAGCTCGTACAGTCACGGCCCATTCTTTGAAAGCAATCGGCATGTATTTCGGTGGGAGATGGGGGGCTTACGGAACGAAAGCTCCGAGCGCGCATCTTGACCGGCGGCGCAACGGAGGAACCGGGATTCTAGGGGAGAACTCTCGAAATCCCAAATGTTCCTGTAAATCAGCGGTTTTTGATGGCTACACCGCTATAGCTTTTGGTTCGCAAGGGCCTCTAGGGCCTCGATCACCGCCGCGAAATCATCCTCGCCGTGACCGCGTCCGCTGGCCGCGATCAGCAACTCCCGGGTGAGCGCGGCATAGGTGAAGGGAGCTCCGATCTCGGCCCCCTCATCAAGGCAGAGGCGGACGTCCTTGAGCATGTGGTCGAGCTTGAACAGCGTCGAGTAGTCGTGCTCGCGCATCGGCCGGGCCTTGAGCTCGAGCATCGTCGAATTCCCGGATCCGGCGCCCATCACCTGGGTGAGGGCCTCGAGGTCGAGGCCGGCCTTGGCGCCGACGACGAGCGCCTCGCCGAGCACAGCGGCGTTCGTCGCCGCCACCGCGTTGTTGATGAGCTTGACCATCTGACCGTGGCCGAGCACGCCGGCATGGACGATCGTCGTGCCCATCGCCTCGAGCACGGGCCGAGCGCGCGTGACGTCATCGTCGCTGCCGCCGGCCATGATCGTCAGCGTTCCGTCCTCGGCGCGCGGCGAGGAGCCGGTCACCGGGGCGTCGATCATGCGCACGCCGTGTTCCCCGAGCCGGTCGGCGATCTCCCGCGTCCAGCTCGGGCCGATCGTCGAGCAGTCGATGCACAGCGTGCCGGGCCGGGCGGCGGCCGCGACGCCGTCGTCGCCGAGCAGCACGTGCTCGACCTGCGGTCCGTCGACAACCATGGTCACGACGATGTCGGCGTCGGCGCCCGCCTCGCCCGGCGTGTGGGCGAGGCGCACGCCCGGGTGCTCGGCGCAGAACTCCTCGGCGGTGCTCTGCGTCCGGTTCCACACCGTCAACTCAAAGCCGGCCCCGACGAGCCGGTTCGCCATCCGGGATCCCATGATCCCCAGTCCGAGGAATGCCACCCGCTCACTCATGGCTCAGATGATGGCGATTTGCCGCGTCCGCCGCCGCCCGGAGTCTCGATCAGCAATCTCGCGCCGGCGTCGAGCTCGCCGATCGCCTTCGGCGGGAGCTCCTCGCCGTCGAGCGAGTTGCGTCCCGGCGCGCCGGGTTCGCCGCCGTCGGCGCCCGGCGGAGCATGCCGTCGACGTTCGGTGATGAGCGAGTAGTGCAGCGGCGCCAGCGCCTCGAACTCGCGGATCACGCCGTCACCGCCGCGGTGCGCGCCCGCCCCACCCGAACCCCGGCGCAGCGCGTAGCGGACCATCCGCAGCGGGAACTCGAGCTCGAGCGCCTCGACCGGCGTGTTGAGCGTGTTGCTCATCGCCACGTGGACGCCGCTCGGTCCGTCCGCGTCGGCACAGGCGCCCTGCCCGCCGCCGATCGTCTCGTAGTAGACGACGTCCTCGGTCCCGAACGTGACGTTGTTCATCGTGCCCTGGCCGAGCGCGTGGCCGAACGCCCGCAGGACGACATCGGCGATCCGCGAGGAGGTCTCGACGTTGCCCCCGACGACCGCGGCCGGCGAGCGGGCGTGGAGCAGGCTCCCCTCCGGCACCCGCACGTCGATCGGGCGATACGCGCCGGCGCTCGGCGGGATGTCCGGGTCGGTCAACACTCGTACGGCGAAATAACACGCTGAGTGCGTCACCGCGAGCGGGCAGTTGAGGTTGCCCTCGTGCTGGGCATCGGTCCCCTCGAAGTCGAGCGTCAACGTGTCGCCGGCGATCGTCGCGCGCAGCGCGATCCGCAGGTCGCCCTCCCGGGCTTCGAGCACGTCCTCGGCGGTGTACGTGCCGTCGTCGAGTGCCTCGATGCAGGCGCGCGTGCGCCGCTCGGCATAGTCGAGCACGGCGGTGAACGCCTCGCGCAGCGTGTCGGCACCGACACGGTCGTGCAGCTCGCGCAGGCGGCGGACGCCAACCGCTCCGGCGGCGAGCTGGGCCCGCAGGTCGGCGCGACGCTGCGCGGGCTGGCGCATCGCGCCGGCGAGACGGTCGATCGCGCCGTCGTCGAGCACCTGCGGCTCAATCACGACCCCCTCGTCGGCGAGCGTGCGGCTGTCGGCGGGCATCGACCCCGGGGTCGGGCCACCGACGTCGGCGTGATGGGCGCGGTTGGCGGCGAACGCGATCAGCTCGTCGCCGGCGAACACCGGGGTGATCACCGTGATGTCAGGGAGATGGGTGCCGCCGCGGTAGGGGTCGTTGAGGATCCACGAGCGCTCCGGCGCGTGGTCCTCGTCGAGGATCGCGCGGACGGCGGCCGGCATCGCTCCGAGGTGAACCGGGATGTGCTCGGCCTGCATGACCATCTCGCCGTGGGGATCGAACAGCGCGGTCGAGGCGTCCCGCCGCTCCTTGATGTTCGCCGAGTGCGCCGCGCGGATGAGCACGGCGCCCATCTCCTCGCAGATCGCGCGGAGTGCGCCGCTCAGGACCTGGAGCTCGACGGGATCGATCGTCACGTGCGCTCCAGCCTGATCGTGCCGCTGTCCATGACCTCGCCCGACCACCCGTGGGGGATGAGCAGCGTCGATTCCGGGAGCTCGATCACGACGGGGCCGGACAGCGCGGTCCCCGGGTCGGGCACCGCGGAGACCACCTCGATCTCGAGCCCCTCGCCGCCGAGGACCGCGGGGCGCTCGGTGCGGCGCGGCGATCGGTCGGCGCGCTCAGCGGTGAGTGGCACCTCGGCGGCGGGCGTCGTCGCGCTCACCCGCACGGTCACGAGCTCGAGCTCCTGCTCGGAGTCGCTGTAGCCGTAGCGGTCGCGATGCTCGGCCTCGAACGCGTCGCGGAGGGCCTCCGGCGACGCCTCGGTACCGGCCCGGACCGAGAGCTCGAACGCCTGACCGCGGTAGCGCAGCTCGTACGTCGCGTGCAGTGGGGCGTCCGCGCCCGCCTCGCCGAGCGCGGCCCGCGCCTGCTGACCGAGCTCGCGCGTCACGTCCGCGATTGCCGGGGCGTTCAGCTCCTCGCCGCTCAGGAACACGCTCTGCTGGGCGTCGCGCCGGCGGGGCGAGACGACGAGCCCGAGCGCGGCGAGGACGCCGGAGGCGCGTGGGCACAGGATCGTCGTGATCCCGAGCTCGTCGGCGATCGCGGCGGCGTGCAACGGCCCGGCTCCGCCGAACGCGAGCAACGCGTAGCTCCGCGGGTCGACGCCGCGCTGGACGGTGACGACGCGCAGCGCCCGGACCATCTCGGCGTTCGCCACGCGAATGATCCCCTCGGCGCACGCGATCGGATCGAGGTCGAGCTCGCGGGCGAGACGCCCGATGGCGTCGGTGGACGCGTCGCGATCGAGCTCGACGCCGCCGGCGAGGGGCGCATCAGCGCCGAGGTAGCCGAGCAGCAGGTTCGCGTCGGTGACCGTCGGTTCGGTCCCACCGCGGCCGTAGCAGGCGGGTCCCGGCTCGGCTCCGGAGGAGCGCGGACCGACGCGGAGCGCTCCCCCGGGGTCGCGCCACGCGATCGATCCGCCGCCGGCCCCGACGGTGTGGACCGCGAGCATCGCCACTGCGAGCGGGCGGTCCGCGATCTCGCCGGCGCTGCGCTCCTGCACCGCGCCGTCGTCGACGACGCAGACGTCGCACGAGGTGCCGCCCATGTCGAAGCACAGCACGTTGGGCTGCTCGGCGGCCCGCGCGACGTGAGCCGCCCCGGCAGCCCCGCCCGCCGGACCGGAGAGCACCGTCCAGGCGGCGTGGCTCGCCGCCGCGTTGAGATCGATCAGGCCGCCGTTTGACTGCATGATCGCGGGCTCTGGGAGGTCGGCCTCGGCGCAGCGCTCGGCGAGCCGCCGCAGGTACCGCGCGAGCAGGGGGGAGAGCGCCGCATCGACCTCGGTGGTCGCGGCCCGTTCGTACTCGCGGAACGTCCCGACGACCTCGTGCGACAGGGATACGTGGACACCGGGGAGCTCACGGGCGAACGCCTCGCCGAGGAGCGCCTCGTGCTCGGGGTGGCGGTACGCATGGAGCAACACGACGGCCACCGCCTCGATGTCCCCAGCCGCTCGCACCTGACCGGCCAGCCAGCCGGCCTTCTGCTCGGTGAGCGGAGTGAGCGGACCGTCGGGCGTCATCCGCTCCGGCGCCCCGAACCGGAGCTCATCGGGCACGAGCGGCGCCGGGCGCGCGACGCATAGCCGGTAGAGCTCGGGGCGGTTCTGACGCGCGAGCGCGACGATGTCGGTGAACCCCTCGGTGACGATCAGCGCGGTGCGGGCGGCGTTGCCCTCGAGCAGCGCGTTCGTCGCCACCGTCATTCCGTGCGAGAACGACGCCACGTCCGTCGCCTGCACGCCGGCGCGCTCCAGCGCGGTCGTGATCGCCGCGAGCACGCCCTCGGATTGATCCTGCGGCGTCGTCGGCGCCTTGGCCGTGACGAGCCGATCCCCGAGCGCGAGGACCGCGTCCGTGAACGTTCCCCCGACGTCGACGCCGAGCAGCATGCCGGGCAAGCTACCCGCCCGCGCGGCTCAGCGCGTGCGTGGGCCTGCGAGCGCAGAAACAAGGCCCCGCGCAAGCGGGGCCCCATAAATCGTCTTCGTCAGGCCGCGAGCGCCGCGGTCAGGATCTCCTCGGTCTCCGCGAGGTGCTGGTGCGACGGGCAATAGCCGTTGTGGGCGAGGGGCATCCGCTGGCAGGGAGTGCCCTTGCGGGTGCTCGCCCGGCACTGGAGCGGGTTCCCGTAGACGTCGAATCCATTCTGCGGCTGGCTGCGCAGGAACTCGTCGGCGAACCCGAGGTAGCGCTCGATCACGCGCAGCACGCGGCACTGTTCGCTGAGCGGGAAGTAGGCGCGGATATCGGTGAACAACGACCGAGCGGGACGCGCAAAGTAGTGACGGTCGGTCGCCAGCCGCTCGATGGCGGCCTCACAGGCCCGAAGCACGCGTTCATGGTTCGCGTGGGGGCAGACGGAATGCGGATCCTCGATGATCTCGCCCGCGAGCTCTCGGTAGATCGCTCGGCTGAACCGGTACATGCAGACTCCTTGTCTCCTATTGGCCCCTGCCGGAGCCTCCCTTACTGGCGAGTATTCCCCGAATGTGTGAAGTCCTCGCGGCGAGGAGTATTAACCGCGTATTAAGCAGTAACTTGGTGTGTTAGTCCGGACCTACGTCCAGACGCCGGCGTCTGCGGGCGCGTCGCGCCGGACCATCACGTGGCGGTACGCGAAGGCCGGGTCGGTGTCCGGGTAGTCGCGCCGCTGGTGCGCGCCGCGGCTCTCGGTGCGCGCCAACGCGGAGGCGGCGATCAGGCGGACGAGCGGGTACGGATCCGCTTCGAGCCGACGGAGGCCGTCCGCGTCGCGTTCCAGGCCGGCGTAGTGCCACAGCGCATCGCGGCTCTCATCGGTGAGCGCCGGCGGCTTGCCCGGCCGCGCGGCGACGCTCGTCACGTGGGGACGCGGTTCGATCAGGGCGGCGCGGGCGGCGCGGGCGCCGAACACGAAGCACTCGGTGAGGGAGTTCGACGCCAGGCGATTGGCGCCGTGCAGCCCGGTGCACGAGCACTCGCCGACGGCGTACAGACCGGCGACGCTTGCCCGGCCGTCGAGATCGGTGGCGATCCCGCCCATCATGTAGTGCGCCGCCGGCGCGACCGGGACGCGTTCGTGCTCGGGATCGATGCCGGCAGCCTTCAGGGCGCTGACGACGTTCGGGAACAGGGCCCGGTCGACGGCGCGCATGTCGAGGGCGACCGAGCGGGCGCCGGTCGCGACCATCCGCCGCTGCACGGCTCGGGCGACCTCGTCGCGCGGGAGCAGCTCGTCGACGAACCGGTTGCCGTCCTGATCGTGGAGGGTGGCCCCCTCGCCGCGGACCGCCTCGGTGACGAGGAAACCGTCGGCGCCGTTCGCCGCGGCCACCGCGGTCGGGTGGAACTGCATCAGCTCGAGGTCGGCGAGCGTGGCGCCCGCGTTGTAGGCGAGCAGCAGGCCGCCGCCGGTCGCGCCCGCGGGGTTCGTCGTGCGCGACCACAGGGCCGCCGCGCCTCCGGTCGCGAGGACCGTCGCGGGGGCGATGATCTGGTCGCCGTCGAGCAACTGGACGCCGACCGCGCGATCGGCCTCGGTGAGGATCGCGGTGACCCGACGGCCCTCGGACACCTCGATGTTCTCGTGCTCGGCGACGAGCGCGCTCAGCGCACGGATCAGGCGGCGCCCGGTCGCGGCCCCGCCGGCGTGAACGATCCGGCGCGCACTGTGGCCGCCCTCGAGCCCGAGCGCGAGCCGGCCCTGCCGGTCGGCGTCAAAGCGCACCCCGAGCCGCTCGAGATCGTCGACCGCATGAGGGGCCTCGGTGCACAGCACGCGGGCGGCTGATTCCCGGGTCGCGCCGCGCCCGGCCTTGATCGTGTCGGCGAAGTGCAGGTCCGGACTGTCATCCGCCGCCAGCGCCGCCGCAAGGCCACCCTGCGCCCAGTAGCTCGAGGAGCCGGCGAGCGGCGTCGCGCTCACGAGTGTGACGCGGGCGCCCTCGCGAACGGCGGTGAGTGCGGTGTACAGCCCGGCTGCTCCGGCGCCGACGACGACAAGGTCTGCAGTGGGGTTGTCCGACAAGGGGAGGTACGGTACTGCGATGCCCGCCGCTCCGGTCTTTCTCGCGCACCCCTCGTCGTTGCGACACGACACCGGGCCCCACCCGGAGCAGCCCGCCCGGATCACCGCGATCGAGGAGGAGCTCCGGGCGCGCGACTGGCTCGGCTACGAGCGGCTCGAGTCGGCGCCCGTTGATCGCGACGTGCTGCTGCGGGTTCACCCGGAGTCGTACGTCTCCTCGATCGAGGCGGTGTCCGCCGACGGTGGGGGTCACCTCGACCTCGACACGGTGATGAGCGCTGGTTCCTGGGAGGCGGCGCTGCATGCGGCGGGGGGCGCGGTCCAGCTCGTCGAGATGCTCGTCGCGGGGGACGCGCCGACCGGCTTCAGCTCGCATCGGCCGCCTGGTCATCACGCCACCGCGGCGAAGGCGATGGGCTTCTGTCTGTTCAACAACATCGCCGTCGCGGCGCGCCACGCCATCGACGGCCTCGGGTTGCGCCGGGTGATGATCCTCGACTGGGACGTTCATCACGGCAACGGGACGAACGACATCTTCTACGAAGACGACGACGTCCTCTTCATCTCGATTCACCAGTACCCGCTGTATCCGGGGACCGGCCGCCCGTCGGACGCGGGCACCGGACCGGGACTCGGGTACACGGTCAATCTCCCGGTGCCGCCGGGGTCGGGGGACGACGCGTACGTGTCACTCCTTCGCGATGTCGTCGGGCCGCTCGCGCGCTCCTACGAGCCTGAGCTCGTGCTTCTGTCAGCCGGCTACGACGCGCACGCCGAGGACCCCCTCGCCGAGTGCCACGTCAGCGACGACGGGTTCGCGGCGCTCGCGGGGATCATGCGCTCGCTGTGCGCCGAGGAGCTCGAGGTCCCGCTCGGCGCGGTGCTCGAGGGCGGCTACGCGCTCGGCGCGCTCGCGCGGGGGGTCGCCGTGACGCTGGAGGCGCTGCGCGGTGGCGACGGTGCCGCGGGACCGGACGCGGTGGCTCGGCGGGCCGCAAACGACGTGCCGGTCGCGGACGTCTCGCGGGCGGCACGGCGGCGGCTCGCGGAGTGGTGGCCGCAGCTCTGAGCCGGCTTGCCGTGCAAGAAACCCGCCATCCGGCGGAAATCTTGCGTGCAGGGCTACAACCCGCCCGGCCGCGCGACCTGGCGCGCGCGGGCGCCGGGGTGACCGCTGCTCCGCAGGCGGGCCGCCGCGGCCACGGCCTCGGTGCCGTGCGGGTAGCGGCCCGCGAACACGACCCAGTAGCCGGGCTTCAGGTTCGGATGCTGACTCGAGTTGAGCACGCCGACGCGCAGGCCGCCCGCGATGAGCCCGGCGGCCTTCGTGTCGGCGCTCGCCTCGGTATGGCTGGTGAACAACATGACGGTCCAGCCGCTGAGGCCGACCGGCCAGGTGCCGATCGGCTTGGTGGCCGTCGGCGCGGCGGGCGCGCCTTGACCGCCGGCGCTGGCGGCGGCGGCGACAGAGGCGGGGGCGGGGGCGGTGGGCGCCACCTTCGCCGTCTGCGCGGCGCCCGTCGCCGCGTTGGTGCGCTGTGAGAGGTTGATGAGCGCGATCGCGAATCCGGCGAGAACGAGCAGGATGATCGTGCCGGCGATCGCCACCGGGATCCGCCAGTCCGGTGGGCGGTGGATGAGCGTGCGCGCGGCGCCGCACTCGAGGCACCACTCCTGGTCGTCGCGCAGCTCGGCGCCGCATTGGGCGCAGTAGGGGTCGCCGAACGCCGATGCGTTCAGCACCGGCATCTCGGAGGTGACGCCGGTGCTCACGGGACTCCACCCGGGCGGCCCGGGCCCAGGGGATCATCTTCGGCCGGCGCATCGCCGTCCAATGGGTCCCCGCACGTCGCGCAGAAGCGATCCTGGCTGCCGTGCACCGCACCGCAGTTCTCGCACGCGCCGCCGATTCCCGGCTCACGCAGCTCCCGCATCGGGTGGTCTTCGCCCAACGCTCGCTCGAGCGCCCTGAGCTCGGCATCGGTCTGCGCCGCCCATGCGACCTTCGCCTGCACGAGGTCCGCCCGCTCGCGGCCGAACCGGTGCAGCTCGAGCACAAAACCGCCGATGTCGCGGAGCTGGATCTCACGGAGCTGGCGCAGATAGCGGGCGCGACGGCGCATCCGGCTGCGGGTGACGAAGTTCGGCTCCGCGGGGGGGTCGGGCGCGGGCGCGGACGGGGGTGGCTCGGTCGGGGCGCCGACCGGCGACGCCGGCGCGACCGGCGCCGGACTGCCTCCCTCGTGCAGATCGCGTCCGTTGGGCGAGACCGGGCCGGGCTGGTGGCTCGCGGTCCCGCGGCGGCGGCTGGCGATGCGTTCTTTTATGCCGCTCATGATGCAGTTTTCCGGCTGCGCCGAGTATAGGTTGAGGGGTGGCCGGTATGGGTCGGCCGGGACGCGCTCAGCGATGCGTCGAGGCGCCGCCGCGACGTCGCCGCAGTGCCTCGCGCCAGGCGTCGAGCACCCGGGCCGCGGTTCGGTCTGACGAGAACGGCTCGGCACGGGCTCGGCCGTCGATCCGCGGATCCGCCGCGGCGAGATGCGGTGCCAGCATCTCCCGCCAGCGGGCGGCGTCGAACGGGCCGCAGTACGTACCCGCGACGCCGTCGAGGACCTCGGCATGGACGCCGGTGGGCGTGGCGAGCACCGGTACGTTGCAGGCGAGCGCTTCGAGCACCGCGAGACCGAGGCTTTCCCATTCCGAGGTCACGAGCACGGCGTTGACGGCATTGACGTAGTACGGGACCTCGTCGGGGTCGACGCGACCCATCGTCAGCAGCGGCACCTCCCCGGCGACCGCCTGGGCATCGGCGAAGCGCTTGACCGGGCGGCCCGGGTCGTGCGGGAACAGGAGATAGGGCCCGCGGGGGTCGAGGCCGAGGTGGGCACGCGCCTCGGCGCGGGGGATCGGCCGGAAGCGATCGGTCGCGACCCCGCAGGGGAGGACCTGGAGCGGTTTGCGCAGCGCCCACCGCGGGACGCGATCGGTGAACTGCTCGGAGACGACCGCAGGAATGTCGAGGAACGGCAGCGCGGCGAGCGTGATCACGCGGGAGCGCGGATGGACGAGGTCGTTGCCGTGCATCGTCAGCGCGTGGACGTCGGCGTGGGCTGCGAACGCCGGCCAGGCGGTGAGGCCGAAGTGCGAGTGCACGACATCGAACCGCCGGCCGCGGTAGCGCCGGCGCACCTGCGGGATCGCCTCGGCGTATTGGCGGATCCCGCCCGGGTCGAACGTGAAGAGTTCGAGGTCCACCTCGTCGATCCGCTCGAGCGCGCGGACCTGGTCGCGCACGAAGCTGCCACGGGCCGGCGCCTCGGGCGACGGATACATGTTCGTGACGATCAGCGCACGCATCGGCGGCCGAGGCTACCGCCAGCCGCTCTGGCACCATGGACCACCATGCGCCCCACGCCTGAGCAGCCCGTCGCCGTGTTCGATTCCGGCGTTGGCGGGCTCACGGTCCTGCACGAGCTGCTCGTGTCGCTGCCGACCGAGGACTACGTGTATCTCGGAGACACGGCTCGGTTCCCGTACGGCGATCGGACGCAGGCCGAGCTCCAGCGGTTCGCGATCGAGATCGCCGACCATCTGCTCGCCTCCGAGTCCAAGCTGATCGTCGTCGCCTGTAACGCGGCGAGCTCGGCGGCGCTCGGGACGCTCGAGCGCTACCTCGCGGAGAACGATCAGCAGGTCGACGTGATCGGCGTCGTCGCGCCCGCCACCCAGCTCGCGGTTGCCGGGAGCCGCACCGGCCGCATCGGGCTGCTGGCGACGCCGGCGACCGTCGCCAGCGGCGCCTACGAGCGCGCGGTGCACGCCGCCGATGCGCATGTCCACCTTGAGAGCGTCGCGTGCCAGGACCTCGCGCCGATCATCCAGGGCGGCTTTCCGTTCGATGAGAACGTCGTCGACACCGTGCGCGAGTACTGCGCCCCGTTGCGCGCCGCCGAGGTTGACACCGTGATCCTCGGATGCACTCACTACCCGCTCGTCGCGCCGATGCTCCAGCGGACCCTCGGGCGGGGCGTCACGCTCGTCAGCTCGGGCACCGGGGTCGCGCGGAGTGTCGAGCGCGCGCTCGCGTCGCACCACCTGCTCAACCCGCGAGCCGACGAGGGCAGCTACCGCTTCCGCTGCACCGGCGATACCGAATCGTTCCGCGAGCTCGGGACCCGATTCCTCCAGATGCCGCTCGGCGAGGTGACGCATGTCGAGCTTGTCCCGCAGGCTGCGTCTCAGCGGGCGTCTCAGGGGTCTGAGAGGACCTCTAAGGTGACCGCATGACCGCGACCACACCACAGCGCAGCTATGACCGCGCGCCTGATCAGCTTCGACCCGTGACGATCGAGCCGGGTTTCGTTCGTACCGCGACCGGCTCCGCCCTGATCTCCATGGGCGAGACCCGCGTCATCTGCACCGCGTCGGTCCAGGAGAGCGTGCCGCGCTGGCTGCTCGGTTCCGGCCGCGGCTGGGTGACCTCCGAGTACGGGATGCTCCCCGCCTCGACCGGCGACCGTAAGCAGCGCGATGTGACGAAGGGCCGCCTCGACGGTCGCAGCGTCGAGATCCAGCGGCTGATCGGACGCTCCCTGCGCGGCGTGATCGATCTGGGCGCGCTCGGCGAGCGCACAATCTACGTCGACTGCGACGTGCTCCAGGCCGACGGCGGCACCCGCTGTGCCTCGATCACCGGAGGCTTTGTCGCCCTGCGCCTCGCGTGTGAGGCGCTCATCGCCAAGGGATCGCTGAAGGTTTCACCGCTGACCGGGACCGTGGCCGCCGTGTCGTGCGGGATCGTCGACGGGGTGCCGCTGCTCGACCTCGACTACTCCGAGGACTCGACCGCCGAGGTCGACGCCAACGTCGTCATGACCGGCGAGGGCGGGCTCGTGGAGGTCCAGGCAACGGCCGAGCGCACGCCGCTGTCACGCGCCCATCTCGACGACCTGCTGGCGCTCGCCGGGATCGGGATCGAGCGTCTGCGCGCCGACCAGAACGAGGCCGTCGCCGCGGTCGCCCCTGCCGCGAGCTGAAGTGAGCGTGAGCCGCCCGTCCGCGGTTCGGCCGCCGCTCGTGCTCGCGACGCGCAACCGCCATAAGCTGGCGGAGGTGACGCGTCTGCTCGCGCCGATGGGGCTGACCGTCGAGCCACTACCCGATGGGATCGAGCTGCCGCCGGAGGACGGCGACACGTTCACGTCCAACGCGTTGCCGAAGGCGCGTACGGCGGCGTCCGCGACCGGCCGTCCGGCGATCGCGGATGACTCGGGGATCGAGGCGGCGGCGCTCGATGGGCGCCCCGGAGTGCGCTCGGCGCGTTACGCGGGCCTCGACGCGACCGACGAGGAGAACCTGCTGAAGCTGATGGACGAGGCGCCGGTGGGCAGCGCGTTGCGCTACGTGTGCGCGCTCGCGTTCGTCGATCCGTCCGGTGGCGAGGAGAAGGTGTTCATCGGCGAGTGTCGGGGGCGCCTGGCGGCCGAGCGTCGGGGTACGCGGGGGTTCGGTTATGACCCGGCGTTTGTGCCGGATGTCGACCCGGGGGGCGGGGATGGCGACAGCCGGACGATGGCCGAGCTCTCCGAGGCCGAGAAGGACGCGATCAGCCACCGCGGTCACGCGATCCGGGCGTTCGCGGAGTGGTATCTCAGCTGACCCGCAGGAGCGGTCGTGACGACGTCTGAGGAAGCTGCAGCCGCGAACCCGGAGACGAAGACCCGCACCGCGGCGCTGTCGGTCTTCTCCAACACCGGCCTGATCCTGCTCAAAGTGGTCGCGGGCACGGTGACCGGTTCGGTGGCGATCCTCACCGAGGCGGTTCACTCGAGCATCGATCTCGTCGCCTCGATCGTCGCCTTCCTGTCCGTGCGCAAGGCCGGCGAGCCGGCCGACGAGAGCCACCGCTACGGCCACGAGAAGATCGAGAACCTCTCGGCGGCGATCGAGGGCATGTTGATCCTCGTCGGCTCGGCGGCGATCGCGTTCGCCGCGATCCGCCGGCTGATCCGGGGCGGGCACGTCGAGAAGCTCGGGCTCGGGATCGCCGTCGTGGCGTTCTCGATCGTCGTCAACGTGATCGTCTCGACCGTGCTCGGCCGCAAGGCCCGCGCGACCGAATCGCCCGCGCTCGAGGGCGACGCCGCGCACCTGCGCACCGACGCGCTGACCTCCGGCGGCGTGTTGCTCGCGCTCGTGCTCGTCAAGGTGACCGGCGCCCAGTGGATCGACCCCGCGGTCGCCCTGCTCGCCGCGGCGGCGATCCTGTACACCGGCCTCGGGCTCCTGGCGCGGTCCTCCCGCGAGCTCACCGACCACAGCCTCCCGAGCGAGGAGATCGAACTGATCCGCGCCTCGATCGAAGAGTTCGGGCCGCGCGGCGTCGTCGGCTACCACGAGCTCCGCACCCGGCGAGCCGGCGCCCGCCGCTACGTCGACCTCCATGTCCAGTTCCGATCCGGAACCTCACTCGAGGATGCGCATCGGACCGCCCACGAACTCCAGGACGTGATCGCCGAGCATCTGCGGAGCGCCGACGTTCTCATCCACCTTGAGCCGGAGGACCGGGTCCGGCCGGGCGAGGTGCTCTCGCACCTGCCGCCGGCGGGCCCGGGCGAGGTGCTCGCGCACCTGCGGCGGCCGGGGCGGGCGGCAGCGGGGCGGGCGGCAGCGGGGCGGGCGCGGCGACCGGGACGCTCTGACCGAGGACACACGCGGCGCCCAGGGCGCCGGCGCGCTCGTGGCCTCGGGGCGCGGCGCCGGTTCCGCCCAGCCGATGTGAATGTCAATTCACCGCCGGGGGGTGGCGGTCAAACGCCAGACCTTGGTGCTCCACGACCGCGGCCTAAAGACCGCCGGCTCACCGCCGGGGGCTTGTGCCGGTTCGATCGACCGGTCGATGCGCGGGTCTCGTCGCCAGCGCGCCCAGGCATCCGCACCGCAGGGAGTCAGCGGACACCTCTACCCCAACCCCGGCGAGAGCGTCCCGGGGGTCAGGTCAGGTTGATCGCAGCCGAGATCGCGACCGCGAGCGTGACCCCGGCGTAGCCGTAGTAGCCCTGCAGAGCAAGGATCACGACGGCGATCAGGCAGGCGACGACGGTCGCGAGCCAGCCGATTCGGGCGAGGTCCACGGCCGTATTCTCGCCGTCGGCGGGGACGGCCGCGGTGAACTCGCCGGTGCTGTCGTTCAACTCGGTCGCGCTCACGGCTCGACAACGGTATCCGGGGGCCAGGCCATTACCGCGACGAGATTGCCCGCGCGGTCGCGACCGTAAGCGCCGAGCGTTGCGTTGTGGCGTCCCCGAGCGCGCCCGCAAAAGTCGACGAATTCGGGGGTTTGGCGGTGCGAAACCCGGCAGGGGACCCGTTGGATCATCCGCAAATTCCGAACTTTCGCTGCACATGGCGTTTCGATCGGTCCGAACCACCGGAAAGAATGGGGTTTCGGGCGTTTGCCCCACGCCAGGATCGTCCGTGGGGCCTGTTAACGTCGAGCATTCCTACCACCTCGAAGGAGGGAGCAAGTGACGAAATCCGAATTTGTCGACCAGGTCGCTGACCGCGCCGGGTTGAGCAAGAAGGATGCTGGAGACGCGGTGGACGCGGTGCTGGAGACAATCGAGGACGCGCTCAAGCGAGGCAGCGATGTCACGTTCTCTGGCTTCGGCAAGTTCAGCGTGTCGGCTCGTGGCGCCCGTGAGGGACGCAACCCCGCCACCGGTGAGAAGATCCAGATCGCGGCCTCAAACGTGCCGAAGTTCACGGCCGGCGCCGCGCTGAAGAAAGCAGTCAACTAGCGCGCCTGAGAGTCCCCCTCGTGAAGAGCCTGTCGCTCCAGGGGGACCCGTATGAGTTCCGGCATCGATAGCGCGCTCACGCCCACCGAGCAACGTGCTCGGGAAATTGGCTTCGGTGACCGGCCACATTGCCATGTCACCGAGCGTCGGTCCCAGCATGTGCTGGGCCTCGATTCGGATCCCATGCGTCTCTGGCCACGCGCGATCGAGCTTGTAGGCGGGACGGGTGCCACATCGGACCCGCCCGCCGATCGCGCGCGCCGACCGCCGATCGCGCGCCGCCCGCCGATCTCCCGCGCCGCCGCACCGCCCGCCGACTCCGAGAACTTGCATGGACGCTGGCAGCGTGACTGACCTGACGCGCGCGCTCTGTATGATCGCGCCGCGATGGTGCGTCGGAGTCGAGCGCGCTACCTCGCGCCGATCGCGCTCGCCGTGGTGATAGCTGGCACGTATTTCGTGGTTCACGCCAGCTTGACGAAAAAGACAACGGCGCACGCGCACTCTGCCACGCGCCGCACCGGCCGTGGCAAGTACGCGCACGTCAAGGTCTATGTCGTTGCGCCCGGGGACAGCCTGACGAGCATCTCCAGGAAGACCGGCATCCCCGTGTCCACGCTCGAGAGCCTGAACCCTCACATTGACCCCAACAGCCTCCAGACCGCGCAACGGCTGAGGCTGCGACGGTGACCGCTCGCCTACGCCTCGCAGCTCTCCTGACGACCGCGCTGTTCGCTCTCGTCGTGCTGCTGCCTGCCGGCGCCATGGCGAGCACCCCGCCCCCGCTGGCGGCGAGCGCCGCCGCGCTCAGCGAGCTCACCACCGGCCAGCTGCTCTACAAGAACCGCGCGTTCAGCCGGTTGCCGATCGCGTCGACGACGAAGCTCATGACCGCGCTGATCACGCTCGAGCACGTCAAGCACCTCGGCCGGGTCTTCACGCAGAACGACTTCTACGCCTCGTCGGCCGACTCGCAGATCGGCCTCGTCCCCGGCGAACGGATGAGCGTGCACGATCTGCTGCTCGCGCTGCTGCTGCCGAGTGCCGACGATGCCGCAGAGGACCTCGCCTACAACGTCGGGCATCGCTCGGTCGCCCGCTTCGTCGGGATGATGAATGCGCGGGCCCACCAGCTCGGTCTCACCCGCACCCACTATTCGACGCCGAGCGGTCTCGACACACCGGGGAACTACTCGACGGCCACCGACCTGCTGACGCTCGCGCGGTACTTGCTCCTCCACCAGCCATGGTTCGCACGCGCGGTCGCGCTTCCCCACGCGGTGCTGAAGACCGGCAGCCATCCCCGCTACGTCACCAACCGCAATGACCTGGTCGGGCGCTACTCGTGGGTTAGGGGAGTCAAGACGGGCCACACGAGCGGCGCGGGTTATGTCCTCGTCGGCGCCGGAACGAGCCGCGGGATGGAGCTCCTGAGCGTCGTCCTGGGCACCTCCAGCGAATACGCGCGGGACGCCAACACGCTGCGGCTGCTCGGCTGGGGTCTCAGGGCGTTCCGGATCGCGACCCCGGTCACGGCCGGACAGGTGATCGCGCGGCCGACGGTCAAGGACCGATCTGGCGTTCACGCCACCGTGATCGCGGCCAGCAGCGTGATTAGGATCGTCCCGCGCTCGCCGGGACTCACCTGGCAGGTCAACGTTCCCAAACAACTTGCCGGACCGCTACCGCGCCATGCGGTCGTCGGCGAACTTACCATTTTGCAGGGAAGAAAGGTCGTCGCCCGCGTCCGCCTCCTCCTCGCCCAGAAGCTACCCGCCGTCAGTCCGTTGACGAAAGCGGCGAGGTTCCTCACCCGACCGTTTACGCTTGTGGTGCTCGTCGTCCTCCTACTTGCCGGTCTTGGTATGGCCGGCGCGTGGCGGGCACGGGCCAGGGAAAGAGGAGCAGCTGGGCCGAAGGCAGCATGATCATCACCGTCACGCTCAACGCAGCGCTCGACAAGACGCTCGAGGTCCCCAACTTCACTCCGGGTCGGCGCCACCGCACCGTCGATCAGACGACGATGGCGGGCGGCAAGGGTGTGAATGTCGCGCGGGCGATCAAGCGGCTCGGGCAGCCGGTGATCGCCACCGGGCTCGCCGGAGGCTCGACCGGCAACCGGATCGTCGACGCCCTCAACGGCGAATCGATACTCAACGGCTTCATCCGCATCCGTGAGGAGTCGCGTACGAACACCGCCGTCCTCGATCCGACGACCGGCATGCACACCGAGGTCAACGAGCGCGGCCCGGCGGTGTCTGCGCACGAGCTCGAGCTGTTCCACGAGAAGCTCCTGTATCTCGCCAAGGGCGCGAGCATCTGCGTGTTCTCTGGATCGCTGCCGCGCGGAATCGAGCCGGATATCTACACCGGCCTCATCCGGGACGTCCGCAAGCTCGGTGTGACGACGATGCTCGACACCGAGGGTGAGCCGCTGCGGCTCGCGATGCGAGGCGAGCCGGACGTCGTGACGCCGAACGAGCTCGAGGCCGAGGAACTTGTCGGGCACGAGTTCAACGACGTCTCAGATCGCGCTCACGCCGTCTCGGAGATCACGCGGCTCGGGGCGGTGGAGGCGATCATGACGGTCCCCGACGGGTGTTACGCGAACGTCCTCGAGGGCGGCTCACTCGCGCTCTATCGCGTCCGCGTCGAGGAGCAGGAGGCGCGCTCGGCGATTGGCTCCGGAGACGCCTTCCTCGCCGGATATGTCGCGTCTCGATACGCCGGTCGCACGACGCTTGAGTGCCTCCGATTTGGCGTGGCCTGCGGCGCCGAGTCGACTCAGCACTTTGGTGCCGGGATCGTCGACCCCGCGAAGGTCGAGCGGCTCCTGCCCGAGGTCGAGGCCGAGCGCCTCCAGGTCACTCAGATCGGTTAGCCAAACCCGTCTGGCCGGCCTGCGTGACACGCGTCACGGACGGCACGATCCCCGCTCTGAGCGGACGATTGACGTCCGGAAGGCGACATAACCACTGCTAGCATCGGGGGTCCGTTGGGCGAAGCCCACGACCTCACCCACCACGCTGCAGATGATGTCCGCAGCGACGACTAGTCTGGCGAAATGGAAGTAGAAATCGGACGCGGAAAGAAGGCCCGTCGGGCTTACGGCTTCGACGACATCGCGATCGTGCCCTCCCGGCGCACGCGCGATCCCGACGACGTCGACATCTCCTGGACCCTCGGTCCATATCGGTTTGAACTCCCGCTGGTCGCGGCGGCGCTCGACGGCGTCGTGTCACCCGATTCGGCGCGGATCCTCGGCAAGCTCGGAGGACTCGCCGTCCTCAACCTCGAGGGCATCTACACGCGTTACGAGGATGCCGACGAGCAGCTCGAGCGGATCGCGTCGTTCTCGCGCGACATCGCGACGCGGGAGATGCAGGACATCTACCGCGAGCCGATCAAGCCGGAGCTGATCGCTCAGCGGATCGCTGAGATCAAGAAGGAGCCGGGCGTCGTCGCCGCGGCCTCGCTGACGCCCCAGAAGGTGCGCTCGCACTACGAGGTCGCGCTCGAGGCGGGCCTCGACATCCTCGTCATCCAGGGGACCGTCGTCTCGGCCGAGCACGTCTCCCAGGACGAGTCGCGTCCGCCGCTCAACCTCAAGGAATTCATCCGTGAGCTCGCCCCGACGCCGGTCGTCGTCGGCGGGTGTGCGTCGTACCACACCGGGCTGCACCTGATGCGGACCGGCGCTGCCGGCGTCCTCGTCGGCGTCGGGCCGGGTGCGATCTGCACGACCCGCGGCGTGCTCGGAATCGGGGTGCCGCAGGCGACCGCGATCGCCGACGTGGCGGCCGCTCGCTCGCAGCACATGCTCGAGACCGGTGATTACGTCAAGGTCATCGCCGATGGCGGCATGCGCAACGGCGGTGATATCGCCAAGGCGATCGCCTGCGGAGCCGATGCGGTCATGCTCGGCTCGGCGCTCGCGCGGGCCTACGAGGCTCCCGGTCGCGGCTACAACTGGGGGATGGCGACATTCCATCCGACGCTCCCGCGGGGCACGCGGGTGGCGACGACGCCGAACGGCACGATGGAGGAGATCATCTCCGGTCCCGCCCGCGAGAATGACGGCACGTTCAATCTGATGGGCGCGCTGCGGACGTCGATGGCGACCTGCGGCTACCGGGACATCGCCGAGTTCAACCGTGCGGAGCTGCTCGTCGCCCCGGCGTTGCAGACCGAGGGCAAGCATCTCCAGCGCGAGCAAGGTGTCGGGATGGGCGCGAGCGGCAAAGCGGCGACAGTCGGTGTCAGCGACTAGCGCTGCCGACTCCCGGGCCGTCGTCGGTAGCGGCGTGCCCGCGTCCACGGACACGACAACCGACGTCACGGCGCCTGAGGCCGCCACCGAAGAGGTGGTGGTGCTGGATTACGGCGGTCAGTACTCGCAGCTGATCGCCCGGCGCGTGCGCGAGTGCGGCGTCTTCTCCGAACTGCTGCCCTACCACGTCGGTCCCGACGAGGTCGCCCGGCGCCGGCCCAAGGGCGTGATTCTGTCCGGCGGCCCGGCCTCCGTGTATGCCGATGGGGCGCCGGCCCTCGATCGCCGACTGCTCGATCTCGGGATCCCCGTGCTCGGCATCTGTTACGGGATGCAGCTGATCGCGCGGGAGCTCGGTGGCCAGGTGCAGGGCGCCGAGATCGGCGAGTTCGGCCGCAGCCAGCTGACGGTCGCCGACAACGGTCGACTGTTGAAGGGCACGCCGGCCGAGCAGAGCTGCTGGATGTCCCATCGGGACACCGTGTTCTCGCCGCCGCCCGGGTTCGCCGCGCTCGCGTCCTCGACGGCGTCGCCGGTGGCCGCGTTCGAGTCGGTCGAGCGCGGCGTCTACGGCATCCAGTTCCACCCCGAGGTCGTGCATACCCCGTATGGCCAGCAGGTGCTGACGAACTTCCTGGAGGACGTGTGCGGGTGCGAGCGCACCTGGAGCGCTGCGTCGGTGATCGACGAGCAGATCGAGCGGATCCGCGTCCAGGTGGGCGACGGCCGGGCGATCTGCGGCCTGTCCGGCGGCGTCGACTCGAGCGTCGCCGCGCTGCTCGTGCACCGGGCGATCGGCGACCGGCTGACGTGCGTGTTCGTCGACCACGGGCTGATGCGCAAGAACGAGGGCGCCCAGGTCATCTCCGCGTTTCGGGATCACTTCCACGTGCCGTTGGTGGCGGTCGACGCCGAGGACCGGTTCCTCGCCCGGCTGCAGGGCGTCTCCGACCCCGAGGAGAAGCGCAAGCGGATCGGCGCCGAGTTCATCCGGGTGTTCGAGGAGGAGGCGGCCAAGCTCGAGGACGCGACTTTTCTCGTGCAGGGCACGCTCTACTCCGACGTGATCGAGTCCGGCGGCGGCACCGGCGCCGCGACGATCAAGTCCCACCACAACGTCGGTGGGCTGCCAGAGGATCTCGAGTTCCAACTTGTCGAGCCGCTGCGGACCCTGTTCAAGGACGAGGTCCGCGCGGTCGGCGCCGAGCTCGGGCTGCCCGAGCGGCTCGTCTGGCGCCAGCCGTTCCCGGGCCCCGGCCTCGCGATCCGGATCGTTGGGGGCGAGGCCACGCGCGAGCGCCTCGACGTGCTCCGCGAGGCCGACGCGATCCTCCAGGACGAGATCCGCAAGGCCGGCCTGTACCGCGAGCTGTGGCAGTCCTTCTGCGTCCTCCCGGACATCCGCACGGTCGGCGTCCAGGGCGACGAACGCACCTACGGCAACGTGATCGTGATCCGCGCCGTCACCAGCGACGACGCGATGACCGCCGACTGGGCCCGTCTGCCCTACGACCTGCTCGAGCAGATCGCGTCGCGGATGATCAACGAGATCCGCCCCGTTGGGCGGGTCGTGCTCGACATCACGAGCAAGCCGCCCGGCACGATTGAGTGGGAATAGCTCGGCGATTCAGCGGTCGAGCAGGCCGATGATGCGCAGCGCGAAGGCGCTCGTGTCAGACGGGAGGGCGTTCAGCTCGAACCAGCCGGTCGCGGCGATCTCACCGGGATCGACGACGAGCTCGCCGGCGGGCAGCTCGGCGTGGAAGCAGTACAGCCAGTTGGGGTGGTAGTGCACGCGCGCCTTGAGCGAGCCGAGCGAGGTCCAGTTGTCGATCGTGACGCCGAGTTCTTCGCGCATCTCGCGGCGCGCGGTTGTGAGCGGCGGTTCGCCGCGGGCGACCGTGCCGCCGGGCAGATCCCATCCGCCAGGTCCGTAGGTGTGGCGCACGAGGAGGATGCGATCGCCGCGCGTGAGCAGGCATTTTGCCCCGTCGGTGGTGGGGCGTCGGACGAACCAGTAGACGCGCAGGAGCCGGTGCGCGACGCGGTACCCGATGCGCCTGACCCCGACCGGAAGCGACTCGAACAGCCTCACACGACAAGCGTAGGCACTCAACACTCGCGCATCGCCTATCATGGGTCGAGGCCGCGCCCAGATGGCGCGGTTTATGCGTGCCATGAAGACTTACGTCGCCACACCTGCAGACCGAGACCGTCAATGGCTCTTGGTCGACGCCAGCGGAAAGACGCTCGGCCGTCTCGCGACCCAGATCGCGGACGCACTGCGCGGCAAGCGCAAGCCGACGTATACGCCGCACGTGGATACCGGCGACTTCGTGGTCGTGGTCAACGCCGAGAAGATTTCGGTGACCGGCAAGAAGCGCGAGGACAAGATGTACTACCGGCACTCCGGTTATCCCGGGGGGCTGAAGTCGCGGAGCCTCAACGACATGCTCGAGCGTCGGCCCGAGGAGGTCATTCGCCTTGCGGTCAAGGGCATGCTTCCGCGCAACCGACTCGCTCGCAAGCAGATCACGAAGCTCAAGATCTACGCCGGGCCTGACCATCCGCACGCCGCCCAGCAGCCGCAACCGATGGAGATTGAGCAGTGAGCGAGGTCGAGCACCCCGAGGACGAGCAGCGCAACGAGGCAGAGGACACGACCGTCCCGGAGGAGCCCGCCGCCACGGCGGAGGAGACCGAGACTCCGGAGCCCGTGGAGGCTCCCGAGCCTGCTGTAACGCCCGAGCCTGCGGCAACGCCCGTGGCCGAGGAGACGCCCGCGGCTGCCGAGCCCGCCGCGGCCCCTGAGCCCGCTGCGGCGCCTGAACCCGCCGCGGCCCCAGAGCCTGCCGCTCCGCCCGTGGCCGAGGAGACTCCGGCCGCTCCGGCCGAGACCCCCGCAGCGCCCGCGGCCGAGGCCGAGACCCCGGCAGCGCCCGAGACCCCGGCAGCGCCCGCGGCTCCGGCCGCGCCCGCGACCCCGGCAGCAGCTCCCGCCGCCGCGACCCCGGCCGCCCCCGCCCCGCAGACCTCAGGCGAGAGCGACGATGACGAGGACGAGGAGATCACGCCGCGCGTCAAGCCGGAGATCCCCGGTGCCGACCTGATCCCGGACATCGTCCCGGAGGGCGAGGAGTTCCTCGACGCCGAGGCCCAGGCTGCGGCCGAGGCGGAAGCCGAGGCAGCCGCCGCTCGCGCCCAGGAGGCCGAGGAGGAGGCCAAGCCGATCGCCGACGCCGCGATCGATCTTGCCGCCGGCGCTCGGTACACCTCGACCGGCAAGCGCAAGACGGCCGTCGCCCGGGTGATCCTGAAGCCGGGCACCGGCACGTACTCGATCAACGGCAAGGCGCTCAACGACTTCTTCCCCCGCGAGACGCTTCAGCGGATGATTCGTCAGCCGCTCGAGACCGTCGGCTACGAGGCCCGGATGGACGTCGTCGCGCGGATGCACGGCGGCGGCGTGTCCGCCCAGGCGGGCGCGCTGCGGCACGGGATCTCCCGCGCCCTGCTCGTCGCCGACCCGAACCTCCGAGGCGAGCTCAAGCGGCGCGGCTTCCTGACGCGCGATCCGCGCGTCAAGGAGCGCAAGAAGGCCGGCCTCAAGAAGGCGCGCAAGCGTCCGCAGTTCTCGAAGCGCTAGCGCTCGCCGAACCGAACCCCGATGGCTCGTCAGCTCTTCGGTACGGACGGCGTCCGTGGTCGCGCCGGTGTGTTTCTCACCGCCGATCTCGCGCTCGCGCTGGCGCGCGCCGCGGTCAACCATGCCGCCCAGGAACGCCCCCAGGTCGTGATCGTCCGTGACACGCGGGAGTCCGGCGAGATGCTCGAGGCGGCGATCGCCGCCGGGGTCACCGCCGCCGGAGGCGACGCGCTGCTCGCCGGCGTGCTGCCGACCCCGGCCGCGCCGCTGCTCGTCAGGCGCCACGGACTGAGCATGGCCGCCGTCATCTCGGCCTCGCACAATTCCTACGAGGACAACGGCATCAAGCTGTTCGCCTCAGACGGCTTCAAGCTCCACGACGACACCGAGCACGCGATCGAGGCCGAGCTCGAGAAGTCCCCGCCGCATCCGGAGCAGATCGGCCGGGTCCGTCGCCTCCACGGCGCGCTTGAGGACTACATCCGCGAGCTTCACGTGCGCTTCGCCGAGCTCAACCTCGGCGGTCGCAAGATCCTCCTCGACTGTGCCAACGGCGCCACCTTCCGCGCGGCACCCGAGATCTTCCGCCGCCTCGGTGCCGAGGTCGAGGTCATGGCCGCCGAGCCGGACGGGCGCAACATCAACGACGGTTGCGGCTCGACCCACCTCGGCGCGGTCACCGAGAAGATGCGACAGGGTGACCACGACGCCGCGTTCGCGTTCGACGGCGACGGCGACCGAGTGCTCGCGATCGACCGCGAGGGCGCCGTCGTCGACGGTGACGAGCTCGTTGCCCTGGCCGCGGTCCATCTACGTGAGCGCGGAGCCCTACCCGGCGGTGGCGTCGCCGTCACCGTGATGACGAACTACGGCTTTCACACCGCGATGGCCGAGGCGGGCGTCGATGTGGCGACGACCGCGGTCGGCGACCGCTACGTCCTCGACGAGCTCCGCAAGCGCGGCTGGGCACTCGGCGGCGAGCAGTCCGGGCACATCATCGACCTGGGGTTCGGTCCCTCCGGGGACGGGATCGCGAGTGCGCTGCTGACGCTCGAGGCGCTCGGAACGCGTGACCTCGCCGAGCGCGACGCGATGGAGAAACTCCCCCAGCGACTCGTCAACATCCGGGCGAGCGATCGCCCGGCGCTGAGCGCCGCGATGGACAGCGCCGACGTCACCGAGGCGATCGAGCGCGAGCAGACCCAGCTCGCCGGTCGCGGGCGAGTGCTCGTCCGGGCCTCGGGGACCGAGCCGCTCATCCGCGTGATGGTCGAGGCGCCGAGCCAGGACGAGACCGACGCGGTATGCGGACGCCTCGCGGACGCCGTCCAGACGGTCCTCGCACAGCCGGTCTGACGGAGAGGCCCGCTCAGAACGCCCGGTCGGGGACCTTCGGGATCTCCGAGGCGATCCGCTGCATCACGGCGTAGAAGCGGGGGAGCTCTGGGTACAGGATCGCCTTGCCGCTGTTGATGATCCCACCGGAGATGCCCCGCTCGGGGTCGGCCCAGCCGACGATGTTGATGAACCCGAGATGGCCGAAGGCGAGGTCCGTGTCGCGGCCGTAGAGGCTGAGCACTTTGGCGCCGAGCATGAGGCCGTAGCTGTAGCGGATCGGGAACCCGAGCGAGAGGTCGAGCTCGAGCCGTGACTGCTCGGTGAGCGCGCGGCGGATCGTCTCCGGCTCCATCACCCGGACGCCGTCGAGCTCGCCGCCGGCGCGGAAGATCTCAAAGAACCGGGAGAGCTCGTCGGCGGTGGTGGCGAGGTTGCCCGCGGGGATGATCGCGGTGTTGAAGCGCGGGTCGTTCGACAGCGCGACGATCTCGTCCGGCGGGCAGGAGAGAACGCGGGCGGCGAGACTGGAGAGCGGGGGCAGCAGCTTCGGTCCGGTCGCGTAGTTGGTCCCGAGGAGCGGGACATCCTCGGGCGCGACCCCGTAATTGCCCCAGCGAAAGCCGAGCGGGTCGAGGAACTCCTCGGCGAGGACCTCGCGGATCGTCTTGCCCGTGACCCGGTAGACGACCTCCCCAAGGATGAACCCGCCGGAGATTGCGTGGTACGCGAGCACTGTGCCGGGCTTCGTCAGCGGCTTCTGCTCGCAGATCCCGTGGCAGAGAAACTCGCGATCGTGGATCGTCTCGAGCTCGAGCATTCGGCGCGGCAGCGTCGGGACGCCGGCGCGGTGGGCGAGCACGTGCGCGATCGTCGTCGCGCCCTTGCCGTGCTGGGCGTACTCCGGGATGTAGTCGGCGACCCGGTCGCCGATGTCGAGCAGACCCCGTTCCTGGAGTTTGTGGACGACCATCGCGGTGATGCCCTTCGAGGTCGAGAACACGCAGTACGGCGTCTCCGGGGTGACGAGCACCTTCGGGGTGTCTCGGTCATCCGACGGGCCGTTGCCGTGCGCATGGCCAATCGCGCGGTTGAGCACGACCCGGCCATGGCGGCGCAGGCACAGCTGCACCGCCGGGTGGACTCCGCTGCGGTAGAGATCGCGCACTGCGTCCCAGATCCGCTCGATCGCCCGCTGGCTGAGGCGATCCTCGGCCGGATGCTCGTCGCCGATCGAGGTGACCGCGTCGAGGTCGCGGGGGACGTGAATCCGCCGTAGCGGATCCGGGACAAACGGCAGACGCGGAATCTCCGGCGCGCGCAAGAGCATCACTCGGCCTCCCGGAGCACCCGCGCGGGCGCGCGGATCCGCCACGCGTCCTCGATCAGTTCGGCGAGCACGTCGGGCGACGCCCGCTCGAGTCGGACGAGCACGTAGGGCGCGGTGTCGTAGTGGGGGGTGATGAAGAACACGTCGGGGTCCTGACCGAGCAGCGCGGCGCGGTCTCCGAGGTCGAGCACGCGGATGACGAGCGCATCCGGGTCGGTGCGCAGTCGGCAGAACCCCTTGCCTCCGACCTTGAGACCGGGGGTTCCGTACCACGTGCCGACCTCGACTCCGTGGAGTCGCGTGCCGATCGCGGCGACATCTTCCCAGGTGGCCATCGCTTAGGTCGCGCTCAGCCGGCCCTCAGGTGCGGCGGGTGAGGAGGAGGCTCGTGGCGAACATCCAGACGAGCGAGAGCACGGCGGCGATCAGGAGCACGCCGTACCAGAACGAGCTGTTGTTCATCGGGCCGAGCATGATCCCGGAGGAGATCAGGCAGGCGACCACGGCGCCGCTGCCGAGCCAGCCGATCCACGCGGGCAGGAGTTCCCGGCGAAACGCGGTCAGGCTGCCCGCCATGATCGGGAGCGCGAGTGGAAGCGCGATGCCGGGACCGCCGGCGAGATAGGAGAACACGAGCAGGGCGTGGGTCAGCGCGGGGTCGCGGGCGACCGTCGGCTCGGCGAGCACGCGATAGAGGATCGCGGACAGGAGCATGAACGTCGCCGCCGCACCCCCCCCGGCAAGCGTCACCGGTGCGAGCCGCGCTGAGCGCTGATCGAGCCGGCGCAGCCACATCTGCAGGTAGGTGATGAACGTGAGCAGCGCGAGCGCGGCGAGCGCGTGAAAGAACGCGAGCGCCCGGGCTTCGGATGCGTTCCGCAGAAAATAGGCCCGGGCAGCCGCGGCCGGCGCGTCGAGCCGCGGATACGCGGAGGAGCCGAGCACGTCGCCGAACAACAGGCCGATCGCGAACAGCAGGACGGCGAGCGCTCCGCTCGCTGCCCACCATCGTTGTGCATTCAGCCGATCCAACAGACCCCTATTCGGTTCCCGCCAGCCTAGTCTCTAACATGAGGATTTCGCTCTCCGGTCAAAGGATGCCGGAGGCGCGGGCCGCCGTTGCGGTCCGACCCCGGCCCCGAACTCAGGAGTATCCGTAAGCCTATGTGCGGAATCGTCGGCTATGTCGGTCCGCGAGCGGCCCGCCCGCTGCTGTTCGCTGGACTTGAGAAGCTCGAGTACCGGGGATATGACAGCGCGGGGATCTCCGTGCTCGATCACGGCGAGATCGACGCCGTGCGTGCCGTCGGCAATCTCAGCGCGCTGAGGACGGCGATGGACGCCCGGGCCGCCGACGGAGGGTCCGCCGCCGCTGCCGCTGAGGGTGCGCCGAGCGGATCGGTCGCCGTCGCCGAGGCTCCCGAGCCGGGAACCGGCATCGGGCACACCCGGTGGGCGACGCACGGTCGCGTGACCGAGGAGAACGCACACCCCCACTTCGACAACACCGACCGGATTCACATCGTCGTCAACGGAATTGTCGAGAACTACGTCGCGCTGAAGGACGAGCTCGTCGCCGAGGGTGCGCGCTTCACGTCGGAGACCGACGCCGAGGTCATCGCCCATCTCGTCGCCCGATACCAGGCCGACGGCCTCGTCGAGGCGGTGCGCAAGGCGTACGCCGAGCTTCGTGGTCACTACGCGTTCGTGGCGATGAGCGCCGATGAGCCCGGACTGCTCGTCGGCGTCCGCAAGGAATGCCCGCTGATCGTCGGTCGCGGCGAGGGCGAGCAGTTCATCGCCTCGGCGATTCCCGCGTTCCTGCGCGACACCCGCCGCGTCCAGTACATCAACGACGACGAGCTCGTCGTGCTGCGTCCGGACGGGGTCGAGTTCGAGACGGCCGACGGCGAGCTGGTTGACCGCGAGATCGTCGAGATCGACTGGGATGCCGAGACCGCCGAGAAGCAGGGCTACGAGACGTTCATGCTCAAGGAGATCCACGAGCAGGCGGACGCCGTCGCCGAGACGATCGGGGAGCGCGCCGCTCGCGAGGACGGGATCGACCTTCCGGATCTCGGCGCGATCGATGATGAGCTCCTGCGCAGCCTGCGTCGCGTGGTCATCGTTGCCTGCGGGACCTCGTACCACGCCGGGCTGATCGGCCGCTATGCGATCGAGGAATGGGCGCGGGTGCCGGTCGAGGTCGATATCGCCTCCGAGTATCGCTACCGCAACCCGGTCGTCGGCCCCGGCGACCTCGTCGTTGGGATTTCGCAGTCCGGGGAGACGGCCGACACGCTCGCCGCGATGCGCACCGCGCGGGCGCGCGGGGCCACGGTGCTCGCGGTCACGAACATCATGGGCAGCCAGGCGACCCGGGAGGCCGACGGCGTGCTCTACACGCGCGCCGGACTCGAAATCGGCGTCGCCGCCACGAAGACGTTCGTCAGCCAGGTCGTCGTGATGTACCTGCTCGCGCTGCGGCTCGCGGAGCTGCGCGGCGGGCTCGATGTCGAGCGCCGGCGGGCACTCGTCGCCGAGGTCAAGCAGCTGCCCCATCTGATCGCGGAGATGCTCGATCACGGTCTCGACGCGCTTCCCGCGATCGCCGA
This sequence comes from uncultured Solirubrobacterales bacterium, assembly GCA_963850335.1. GTDB lineage: Bacteria > Actinomycetota > Thermoleophilia > Solirubrobacterales > Solirubrobacteraceae > Palsa-465. Next base: position 596,154 of record CAWKKY010000020.1, read on the forward strand.
GGCCAATGCCGACGCCGACTTCTTCCTCTACATCGGGCGTCACGTCGGGCTCCCGGTCGCGCTCGAGGGCGCACTGAAGCTCAAGGAGATCTCCTACATCGCGACCGACGCCTACGCCGCCGGGGAGATGAAGCACGGTCCGATCGCGCTCCTTGACACCTCGACGCCGGTCGTCGCGGTCGCCACCGACTCGCCGGTGCTCGAGAAGGTGATCTCGAACATCCAGGAGGTCCGCGCCCGGGGCGCTCGGGTGATCGCGGTCGCCAGCGAGGGTGATGAGGCGATCGTCCAACACGTCGAGCAGGTGATCCGGGTGCCGCGCACCGACTGGATGCTCGCGCCGCTGCTCGCGGTCATCCCGCTCCAGCTGTTCGCGTACTACATCGCCCGCAACCGCGGCCTCAACGTCGACCAGCCGCGCAACCTGGCGAAGACGGTGACGGTGGAGTGAGCGCGCTCCCGGGGTGGCTTGAGCCACTGCCCGACGCCGCCGAGCAGCGTGCGCTCGACGGGTGGGCGATCAATGAGCTCGGGATCCCCGGGCTCGAGCTGATGGAGCGCGCGGGACGGGGGCTCACCGACCTCGTGCTCGAGCGTGTGCCGGAGGGGCGCATCGTTGTCGTCTGTGGCCGGGGCAACAACGGCGGCGATGGGTTCGTCACCGCCCGGATGCTCCGTGAGCAGGGCCGCGAGGCCACGGTGATGCTGCTCGGCTCCCCGGACGAGCTGAAGGGCGACGCGCGCACGAACTGCGACCGCCTCCCGGGCGCGCCGCCGCAACCGTTCTCGCCGTACCAGCTTGAGGGTGCCGCCGGGATCGTCGACGCGATCCTCGGCACCGGGTTCGAGGGCGAAGCGCGTGAGCCTGCGGCCACGGCGATCGCGGCGATCACGGATGCCGGCGAACGCGGAACGATCGTCGTTGCCTGCGACGTGCCGAGCGGCGTCAACGCCTCGACCGGCGAGATCGCCGGGGTGGCTGTCCGGGCACACGCGACGGCGACGTTCCACGCCGCCAAGCCGGGGCTCTGGATCGCGCCCGGCAAGGCGCTCGCGGGCGAGGTGCGAGTCGTCGACATCGGGATCCCGGACGGTGGACCGGGCGATCCGCAGGTCGGCCTGATCAGCGACGCGGTCACCGACGGCGTGCCGCGCCGCGGCCGCGACTCGACGAAGTTCGCCGCCGGCAGCGTGCTCGTCTGCGGCGGTTCCACCGGGCTCACCGGTGCGCCGTGCCTCGCCTCGGAGGCGTCGATGCGGGCCGGGGCCGGCTACGTCACCGCGTGCGTGCCGGCGTCGCTCAACCTCATCTTCGAATCCCGCCTGCTCGAGGTCATGACCGTGCCCGTCGCCGACCGTCACGGGGCGATCGCGGCGGCCGCCGGAGCCGAGGTGCTCGAACGGACCGGGCGCGTCCAGGCGCTTGTCCTCGGGCCAGGCCTCGGCCGCGACCCCGAGACGGTGACGTTCGCCCGGGAACTGGCGAGCGACGCCGAACTGCCGCTGCTGCTCGACGCCGATGGCCTCAACGCCCATGCCGGCGAGCTTGGGGCGCTCGCGGAGCGCAGCGCACCGACGGTGATCACGCCCCACGCGGGCGAGCTCGGGCGGCTGCTCGGGGTCGACAGCGCCCAGATCGGAGCCCACCGACTCGCGATGGCGAGGCGTGCCGCGGATGAGGCTCAGGCGATCGTCGTGCTCAAGGGCGACGACTCGATCGTCGCGCATCCCGACGGGCGCGCCGCGGTCAGTCGCGGCGGTGCCCCGGTCCTGGCGAGCGCCGGGACCGGCGACGTGCTCTCCGGGATCACCGGCGCCTACCTGGGGAAGGGAATGGATCCGTTCCACGCGGCGTGCGCGGCGGTGTTTATCCACGTCGCCGCCGGTCGGCTGGCGGCGCGTGAGCTCGGCGCCGAGGGGGTCATCGCGAGCGACGTGATCGCGATGCTGCCGCGCGCCCTCCCGGCTATCGGAACGGGCGCCCCGGTAGGCTGACGGCATCGAAACCGTCGCCGACATCATGACCACGGACGTCGTCAGCGTCCACCCGGAGACGGATATCCAGACGCTCTTGCGAGCGACGCGCGAAAGCTGAGCCGATGCCGCTGCGTGCGCTCGCCCGCGTGAACCTGGCGGCGATCGAGCGCAACGTCGCGCGGCTGCGACGGGATCTGAGCCCCGGCGCCCGCTTGTGCGCCGTCGTCAAGGGCGACGGCTACGGTCACGGGGCGGTTCCGGTCGCCCAGGCGGCGTTCGGTGGCGGCGCCGCGTGTCTTGCCGTGGCGACCGTCGACGAGGCGGCCGAGCTCCGCGCGGCTGGGATCGACGCCTCGATCATCGTGCTCGGGGCGATCAGCAACGAGGAGCTCCCGGTCGCGCTCGCCGCCCGCGCCGAGGTCGTCGCCTGGAGCGAGCCGTTCGTTCACGCGCTCCTCGCGGCCGCTGCGCACCGACCGCCGAGCGATCGGATCTCGGTGCACATCAAGCTTGACAGCGGGATGGGGCGGCTCGGGACGCGGGTCCTCGATGACGCCTACGGGGTCGCCACCTCCGTGCTCGAGGCGGCCCCGCGGCTGACGCTCACCGGCGCGATGACCCATTTCGCCACCGCCGACGGCGATCTCGACTTCATGCGGGCGCAGCTCAGTGAGTTCGCCCCGTTCATCCATGCGATGCGCGAGCTCGCGGGGCCGGATCTGGTCGTCCACGCCGCGAACAGCGCCGCGACGCTCCGTTGTCCGGAGAGTCACTTCGACATGGTCCGCTGCGGGATCGCGATCTACGGCTGTGACCCGATGAACGAGGGACCCGACGCGTACGGGCTCGAGCCCGCGCTCGAGCTCACCTCGTACGTGGCGGCGGTCAAACGCGCCGGGGTGGGGGACAGCGCCGGCTACGGGCGGACCTTCATCGCCGACCGGGAGACGTGGATCGCGACGGTCCCGATCGGGTACGCCGACGGGATTCGCCGCGGGCTCTCCAACAACTGCGATGTGCTCGTCGAGGGTCAGCGGTATCCGCTCGTCGGGACGGTGAGCATGGACAACGTGACGCTCGATCTCGGGCCCGACGCGGCCGCCCACACGGGTGAGGTGGCGACGATCATCGGCCGAAACGGGGCGGAGCGCCAGACGGCCGAGGACCTCGCCCGGCGTCTCGGCACGATCAACTACGAGGTCGTGTGTGCGATCTCGGGGCGAGTGCCGCGCGAGTATCACCGCGACGGTGAGCCCGCGTGAGCGCCCCGCTCGAGGCGCTCCGGGAGACCGTCGACGGCCAGGCCTGGCTCGTCGGCGGGGCGGTGCGCGATCGGCTCCTGGGTCGCGAGACCCCGGATCTTGACGTCGCGCTCACCGGGGAGGCCCGAGCTGCGGCGCGCGCGGTCGCCCGGGCGGCCGGCGGGCATCCGTTTTCGCTCTCGGAGACGTTCGGCGGCTGGCGGGTCGTCGCCCACGACCGCAGCTGGCAGGTCGACCTGCTGCCGCTCGTCGGCGACTCGATCGAGGCCGACCTTGGTCACCGTGACCTGACGGTCAACGCGATCGCGGAACCGCTCGGCGGGGGGCCGCCCGTGGACCCGTTCGGCGGGATCGAGGATCTCGCCGCGCGGCGGCTCGTGATGGTCTCGACCGAGGCGTTTACGGCGGACCCGCTGCGGACGATCCGGGTGGCCCGGCTGGCGACCGAACTCGGGTTCGAGCCCGAGGCGGCGACGGCACGTGCGGCGGCCGCGGCGGCGCCCCGGCTCGCCGACGTCGCCCCCGAGCGGGTGTTCAGCGAGCTGCGGCGGATCCTCATCGCCGACCGGGTCCTCGACGGACTCGCGTTGATGGACGAGCTCGGCGTTACGGCGGCCGTGCTGCCGGAGCTGACCCGGCTGCCCGGCGTTGAACAGAGCCCGTACCACCACCTCGACGTCTACGACCACACGCGCGCGGTGCTCGCGGAGACGCTCACGATCACCCGTGAGCCGCAACCGTGGTTCGGCGCCTGCGCCGAGGAACTCAGCGACGTGCTCGATGAGCCCCTCGCCAATGATCTGACCCGCCGCCAGGCGCTGCGGTTCGGCGCCCTGTTCCATGACATCGCCAAGCCCCAGACCCGAGCGGTCACCCCCGAGGGACGAATCACGTTCTGGGGCCACGACGAGGAGGGCGTCGGAGTCGTGCGCGACGTGTTGGCGCGGCTGCGTGCCTCCGAGCGACTGATCGAGTACGTCGGGGCGCTCACCCGGAATCACCTACGGCTCGGGTTCCTCGTCCACGAGATGCCGCTCAGCCGCCGTGTGCTCTACCGGTATCTGCGCGCGTGTCAGCCCGTGGAGGTCGACGTGACCCTGCTCAGCGTCGCCGATCGCCTTGCCACCAGGGGACGGAACGCCGAGGCCGCGATTGCGCGCCATCTGGAGCTCGCCGAGCTGGTCCTCCCCGAGGCGCTTGCCTGGCGCCGGTCACCGCCGCGCCCGCCGGTGCGTGGCGATCGGCTGGCCCGCGCTCTCGGGGTGCGGCCGGGGCCGGAGCTCGGACGCTTGCTCGAGCGCCTTCAGGAGGCGAGTTTCGCCGGGGAAATCGACGGTCCGCAGGAGGCCATCGACTACGCCCAGGCACTGCTTGGCGGCTCCCCCGGCTCCCGGCTCTGCCGGCCCTGCCGGCCCTGCCGGCTCAGCCGGGTCCGCCGAGCACTGACGCCTGTACTCGGTAGGGTTCGCGCCGTGAGCGATCCCGACTGCATCTTCTGCAACATCGTCGCCGGCGAGATCCCGGGGCAGATCATCGCCGAGGACGAGCACACGATCACGTTCATGGACATCAACCCCGCGACGCGCGGCCATGCCCTCGTGATCCCGCGCCGCCACTCCCGAGACCTGCTCGAGATTGACCAGGACGACCTCGCGCACACGATCGCCGGGGCCCAGCGTCTCGCGCGGCGGGTCAAGGAGCGGCTCGGTGCCGACGGCGTCAGCCTGCTCAACTCGTGCGGCGCGGCGGCGTGGCAGACCGTCTTTCACTTCCACATCCACGTCATCCCGCGGTACGCCAACGACCCGCTCCGGCTCCCGTGGACGCCGGCGCCGGGCGACATGGACGAGATCGCCACCGTCGCCGACGAGCTCCGCTGAGCCGGCGTCCCTGCCGACTACTTTCTGGCGGCCCTGGTAGGTTTTTCGCGTTCGGTCGGGGCGCCAGCCGCGACGTGTCGAGAGTGAAGTTGGGAGTAGATGGCTACGGGTACCGTCAAGTGGTTCAGTGACGACAAGGGTTTCGGCTTCATCACGCCTGATGACGGCGGCCGGGATCTGTTCGTCCATTTCAGCGGCATCACCGGCGACGGCTATCGGTCGCTGGCCGAGGGCGCAAAGGTTTCCTACGAAGAGGAGGCTGGCCCGAAGGGTCCCAAGGCGGTCAACGTCAGCAAGATCTGACGCGTAGCGCAGCCTGTTGGGACCGGAATGGCGGGCGCTCGATCGGGCGCCCGCTCTCTTTTAGCGGCGCGTTTGTTCGCTGTTTGCGGCCGGTTCGCGTACTGCGCTCTGCACCGTCTCGCGCAACTGCGGCCGCGCCGTCGTGTTCAATGGGGCATATGAAACATTCTGTGAAGGCCGCCGCGGCGGCTGCGAGCGGCCTTCTGGCGCTGCTCGCGCCCTCGATCGCGTCGGCGAAGGTTGTTGAGCTGGGCGCCACCTCGACCAAGCTCGTCGCGCCGCCGCCATGCACCACCAAAGGAACTGCGGCGCCGGTTTGCCCGAACGGGATCTCGGCTTCGAACTACGCCATCCTGCTCACGACCGTGACGTCGCTTGAGACGATTGCCGACGGAACCGCGTATCCCACCACGGTCAAGCAGGCCGGGCGGATCGTCGCGTTCACCGTCGGCCTTTCGAGCCTGGACACGAACACCAAGACCCGGAAGACCGAGATCCACCAGGCCGACGTCGGCCACGGTGGCACGGCCCAGGTCGAGTTGACGGTGCTGCGCCGCTCAGGTGCGGCGAAGCTCCGCAAATGGAAGGTCGTGGCGGCAAGCCCGTCATTCCACGTCCAGCCGTATCTCGGCATGGTCGTTCAGCTGCCGCTGGAGACGACGCTCGCGGTTCAGAAGGGCGACGTCATCGCGCTGACGACGCCGACCTGGGCACCGATCCTGTCGATCGGCCACCCGACGAAAACGTTCGCGTATCGGCAGAGCCGCGGCGCCAACTGCGCGACCGCTCCCGCGTTCAACCAGGCGCAGCTGACGATCAACGAGACCACGGCCTATGGCTGTGATTACCCCGGCACGCGCGTCGAGTACTCGGCAACCGAGGTCACGACGACCCCGTTTCCCAAGAACTACGTGCACGCGCCGGACATCGTTGTTGCCGCAACGGCCCGAGTGCTCGGCCTGAAGCCGAGCGGCGGCGCCTCCGCGGCCGGCTAGCACGAGCCCTGCGTCGCTTCGAGGTGTGATTAGGCGGGCCGGTCGAGCGAATCCCGCGTGAACGGGATTCGCTCGGCCACCGGGCGATCGCGCCGGTCGGGTCGGCCGGCCATCGGTCATCGGCTGCGACGACGAACGCTGCCGTTCTACCGCCACCCCTCGGCGGTGAATCTCCATCGTTCGCCGCGCTGGCGCCGGGAACCTCAGGGTTCGTCCACCGTGGCATCGACGCTACGGCGTTCAACCACGCGCTGAAGGTCCATGGACCGAATCGTGCGTTCCGTGGCCGCTCAGGGACGCTGAGGGCGGCTCAGAGGGCCGTAGACGGCGGGTATCAGCAGGCGCCGGGGTTCTGCTGGCAGAACGCCGAACCGAGTCCGGCGCCGCCGCTCCCTGAGCCGCTGCCCGAGCCCGAGCCTGAGCCAGAGCCAGATCCCGACCCGGAGCTGCTCGAGCCGCCGGAGCTGCTCGAGCCGCCGGTGGCCGCCGAGCCACCGCCGGTGTTGCCGGTGTTCCCAGAGGCCGCCGCCCCACCCGAGGAGCTCGATCCGGTGTTGCCGGTGTTCGAGGACGCCGACCCTGTGGACCCGGTGGAGCCGGCCGTAGTCGTCGGGCTCGAGGTCGTCGACGTGCTCGACGTCGTGCTCGTCGTCGCCGCGGGCGCGACACTCGCCGACGCACCGGTCGGCACGGTCAACGGCGGGGCCCCGTTCGTATTCGTCGTCGCGGTGCCGCTGCTTCCGCAGGCGGCCACGACGAGACCGAGGAGAAATGCCATCGCAAGGACGGCCAGAGTGCGGGAACGACTCGACATCGCAGACACGCCTAGGCGCCGAGCGGGTCCATTCGCCTGCCGCACACCGGGCAGTCGTTGAGGTCCTTCTGGGTCAGTTGGTCGCACCAATTGCAAAACCGCAGATTCTCGACCGACCACGGCAGTTCAGAGGGGGTGGGGGCGAGCGGCAACAGCTGCGCCACGACCTCCAGCTCCTCGCCCGTGTCGCGGTCAACGTACTCGTGGCCTGGTTCGACCTCGATGACCACTTCCCTGCCGGTCGACGGCGTTCGCATCCGGTACTTCTGGCGCTGCCTCATTGCTATCGATGCTATCAACGGCCCGGGCGTCACGGTCTCGCCCGGGGTTTTGCTGACCAAGACGGCCCCAAATGGGCGGTGACGACGACTCGACGCCGTTCGCTCGGATAGAGTGCCGCCCGCACGTATGGTCAGACCCCACGTCGTCACACCGCGGAGCCTGAAAGTACTTGCCGCCGGCACGCTCGTCGCGCTGACCGCGGCTGGCTGCTCGCTGAAACATGAGACCCCCAATCTCGTGAACGGCAAGCAGCTGTTCGTGCAGAAGTGCGGCTCCTGCCATACGCTGGCCCACGCCGGGACTCAGGGTCAGGTCGGGCCGAACCTTGATGACGCGTTCCGCCAGGACCGTCACGACAAGCTGAAAAGCTCCGACATCCGCGGGCTCGTCGATTTCTGGATCCAGTACCCGAGCTACGGCGGCGTGATGCCGGCGCGGCTGTTCACGGGCAAGAAGGCCGCCGACGTCGCCGGTTACGTCGCCGCCGTGGCCGCGAGGCCCGGCCAGGACAGCGGTGCCCTCGGGAGCGCCGTGCAGACCGTCACGCAGAAGCCGGTGAGCGAGCAGAACGGCAAGCTCCAGATCGACGCTGACCCGACGGGCCAGCTGAAGTTCACCGCCTCGAGCGCCAGCGCCAACCCCGGGAACGTGACGATCAACATGCTCAACAAGTCCTCAGTGCCACACGACATCGCCGTGCGGGGCGCCGGCGTCGCCAAGGTTGGCGCGATCGTCCAGAACGGCGGCACCTCCTCGATCAGCGTCAGCCTCAAGCCGGGGACGTACACGTTCTACTGCTCCGTCGACGGCCATGAGGCCGCCGGCATGAAGGGCACGCTGACCGTCAAGTAGCGCCCGCGCCCGCGCCCGCCCGAGCGCGGGACCGGACCCGCTCGAGCAGCTCATCGCCCCGTCCGGCGGCGACCGCCCGCGCCGCGCGGCGCTCGTCCAGCTCGATGCCCTCGGCCGCGGCGTCGTCGAGCAGCTGTTGGCGCTCGTCCGCCTCGCGCGCGACCTTCAGGAAGAGCCAGCAGAACAGGCCGATCGTCAGCAGGCTCTCCTCGACCATCATCACCCCGGCGGCGGTGATCTGGTCGGCCAGAGGACCGATGTGCCAGTGGGCGTCGCCGGTCCGGTAGTACGGATACAGCACGGTGTTGGAGAAGATCATCACGTTCGCGAGCACCGTCCCGACGAGCCGGACAACGATGATGTAGCCGAGCCGCGCCCCGTTGCCGAACCACTGGGGCTTCGGCAGGGGGCCGAGCAGGCCCATCCACACCGCGATGCCGAAGGCGAGGAACGTCGCGTGCTCCAGGGCGTGGAGGGCGTCGTGGCGCAGCGCCGCCTGGTAGAGCGCGGGCAGATGCCAGACGTAGAAATTGACCGCCCAGCACACGACCGCGACCACCGGGTGCGTGAACACGCGCAACCACCCGATCGCCCTGATTCGCAGCAGCGGTGCGAGCAGCGGTCCCGTGAGCCCGAGGACGATCAACAACGCTGCGAAGTCGCCGATCAGCAGATGCTCGGCCATGTGGGCCACGAGCAGTTCGTCGGCGAGCTTGTCGACCGGCGGGCTGAGCGCGATCGCGAGCACGATCAGGCCGGCCGCGTAGCACGCCTGGCGCCAGCCCGGGACCGGCCGGCCCTCTCGTGCGAGCGTGCGCACGCGCGCGTAGTACGGCAGCCAGTAGAGCAGGATCAGGATCGGCAACCCGATGCTGCCGAGCGGGCCGACGGTCGCGAGGGGGAGAGGCAGAGAGCTCACAGACACCGCTCCCTCATGGTGTCACGGCTGTGGCGCGGGCGCGATCTGAGGACTACGAGAACGCGCGGATGAGCAGGACGACGATGACGATCGCCGCGAACACGGCGACGACGTACCAGAGCAGCCGGAAGGCGTCGCCCTCGGAGCGCAGCGGATTCAGCATCGGGCGCCGCCGGTCCGGCTCAGATCACGTACACCGTCGTGTAGACGATGACCCACATGATGTCGACGAAGTGCCAGTAGATCCCCGGCACCTCGAGCCCGCGGTGGTTCTCGGCGGAGTAGTGCCCTCGCCACACCCGGATGGTCACGATCAGCAGCGCACACAGTCCGATCAGAACGTGGAGACCGTGGAGGCCGGTCAGCGAGTAGAACACGGTCGCCTGGGCTGAATTGCTGGGGGCGAAGCCGATGTGGATGTACTCGTTGATCTGGACGGTGAGGAACGTCACCCCGAGCAGGAAGGTCGTGAGCATCCCGGCCTTCATCCCGAATCGGTTGCCCTTGCGGACCGAGACGAGCGCCCAGTGCAGGGTCACCGACGAGGAGAGCAGGATCGCCGTGTTGACGCCGGCGACGGACTCCGGAAGCGACGTGCCGGGCGCCGGCCACGGATCGTTCGTCACCACGCGGATGAAGAAGTACGCGGTGAAGAACGCCCCGAAGATCATCACCTCGGAGATGATGAAAAGGAGCATCCCCAGGGTCGGCGGATCCACCCGCGACGAGCGGTTCGCGATGGGTGGGCCGTGGTGGTCGGCGTGCGCGATCGATGCGGCTTCCATGGCTCCTTCTCTGCCCGCCTACGCGGCGCTGGCCTCGGTGTCGCTGTGTACGACGTGCTCGACGTCCTTACCGGTCGTGCGGCGCACGCGCTCGATCAGGTCGGTGCGCAGCCAGCCGGACTTCGTCTCCGAAAAGGTCGAGATCACGATGTCGTCGACCCGGAAATACTGGATCGTGTTCATGATCGCCGTGTACGGGTCGGGGTCACCCACCATCCCGGCGGCGTAGAGGCCACGGACCCGCAGGCGGTCGAGCACGAGCTTCAGGCGCGTCCGCGCACGGCGGGCGGCGTGACCGTCGCCGCCCTCCTGGGGCACGACGATGACGAACAGCTGGCGGCGGTGCTCGTCGCTGTACTGCTCGGCCCGGTGGCGAAGTGCCTCGAGGAGTTCATCGCCGGAAGCGGTGCGGTTCGCGACCGCGAGCGTCACGTGGTAGGGGAGGCCGACGTCGTCGATGTCATTGACGACATGGGTGACCTTGAGCCCAGTCGCATCCGTGACCCGCTCGATCAGGTCGCGCCGGAGCCATCCCGACCGGACCTCCGGATAGGTGGAGATGATGATCTCCTCCGGGCGGTACTCGAGGACGGCGTCGAGCGTCGCGGTGTACGGGTCGGGGTCGCCGACCTCGCCGATCGCTCGGATGCCGAGATCGCGGATGACCTCGAGCGCGAGGTCGACGCGCACCTGGGCGGCGTCGAAAACGGCGTCGTGGTAGACGACGAGCCCGGACCGCGGTCGGTGCTGCGGGACGCAGAGAACGAAGCGGACGTCGTCAGCGGCTCGCTCACTGATCGCATCGAGCAGCTTCTCGCCGCCGATCGTCTCGTTGGCGACGACCAGCACGGTCCTCGTCTGCGGATCTGGTGCCCTCATGTGTGTGACTCCTGGCCTCCGGGCGTCGTGGCCGTCCCTGCGGCGACCGTCTGGGCTGCCTCAGCCGGGGATTTGAAGATGCCGTGGACCGCGCCCGGAACGCCGTACTCGTAGGGGCCGCCGACGACCGTCGGGACCGCATCGAAGTTGAAGATCGGCGGGGGCGAGGACACCTGCCACTCAAGGGTGAGCGAGCGCCACGGGTTAGCCGCGGCCCGGGGGCCGCCGCGCCAGCTCGCGACGATGTTGTAGACGAAGATCAGCGTGCTGAGCCCGAGCCCGAAGCTCGCCAGCGAGATGATCAGGTTCCACGTGGCGAACTGGGACGAGTAGTCGGCGACGCGACGGGGCATGCCCTGGATCCCGATCAGGTGCATCGGCGCGAACGTGATGTTGAAGAAGATGAACGTCATCCAGAAGTGCCACTTGCCGAGGCGGTCATCGAACATCCGGCCCGTCATCTTCGGGAACCAGTAGTAGACGCCCGCGAACACGGTGAACAGCGAGCCGCCGAAGAGCACGTAGTGGATGTGAGCGACGATGAAGTACGTCTGGGAGACGTGGATGTCGAACGGGATCATCGACAGCGCCACGCCGCTGATCCCGCCGAGCGTGAACATCGTCAGGAAGCCGAGTGCCCACAGCATTGGCGTGTCGAGGTGGAGCACCCCTCGCCATAGCGTCGCCAACCAGCTGAAGATCTTGATGCCGGTGGGGATCGCGATGATCGCGGTCGTGATCATCATCGGTATTCGGATCCATGGCTGCATGCCGGACACGAACATGTGGTGCGCCCACACCGTGAACCCGAGCACGACGATGGCTAACAGCGAGAACGCCATCATCCGGTAGCCAAAGATCGGTTTTCTGGCCTTGACCGCCAGGACCTCGCTGATGATCCCGAACCCGGGCAACATCATGATGTACACGGCCGGGTGCGAGTAGAACCAGAAGACGTGCTGGTACATGATCACGTTGCCGTTCTTGCCGGCGCCGACGAACGCGTCGAAGAACTGGAAGCCGAGCGTCCGGTCGAGCAGCACGAAGAACTGCGAGGCGGCGATGAACGGGGTCGCGATCACGACGAGCAGGGACGTCGAGAAGTTCGCCCACACGAGCAGCGGCATCCGGAAGAAGCTCATTCCGGGCGCACGCATCGTGATGATCGTCACGAGGAAGTTGAGCGCGGTGAAGATCGACGAGAACCCGGCGAACTGCACGCCGAGACTGAAGAACATCTGCCCGATCGGCATCGAGGTCGAGAGCGGCGCGTACGCCGTCCAGCCGGCGGCGAACGAGCCGCCCGGAGCGAGCAGGCTCATCAGCATCATCAGCCCGCCGATCGGCAGCAGCCAGTACGACAGCGCATTCAGCCGCGGGAAGGCCATGTCCGGCGCGCCGATCATCAGCGGCAGCACGTAGTTCGCAAGCCCCGCGAACACCGGGACGGTGAACAGGAAGATGAGCAGCGTGGCGTGCATCGAGAACAGCCCGTTGAACTCCTCGGGCGTCACGAACTGCATGCCGGGCTGCGCCAGCTCGGCCCGCATCAGCATCGCGAGCAGGCCGCCGACGAACAGGAAGAAGAACGACGTGACGGTGTACTGGATCCCGATCACCTTGTGGTCGGTGTTGACCCGGAAGTAGTCGCGCCACGTCTTCGCGCCGTGGTCGGAGTGGTCCTCGGCGCGCGTCTTCTTGCCGCTCGCCCAGTAGAGCCAGTAATCACAGGTGCCGATGCCGACGAGGAAGAAGAACGGCACCGCGACGAGGGCGACGATCGTGATCGCCTGACCGTCGACGACGGGGTGCTCGTGCATGAGCGAGCGGACCAGCACGGTCATGCCGAAGGCGAACCCGAAGCCGAGCACGTCAAACAGCGCCGCTCGGTACCAGCCGGGCCTCCGCAGCTTCGCTGGAAGCAGCATCACCATCAGCAGGTCTCCTTCCCCTGTGAACCGCGAGTCACATCCATCTCCTTAGTGCTCAGGCTACCCCTCACTTGGTCACACTCGCAATGAAATCGACGAGATCATTGATCTGCGTCGAGGACAGCGACTTGCCGAACGTCTGAGGCATGACGTTCGGCGGGAAACCTTGCGCGATGAACTTGTTGGGAGTGACGATCGATTGGCGGATGAACAGCTTGAGCGGTTGGCCCGCCTTTCTGGCGTCCGGGACGACCGCCGTGCCGAGGTTCGGCCCGACGGTTCCGCTCGTGCCTGCGGCCGCGAGCGTGTGGCAGGTACCGCACCCGGAGGCGCCCGTGAACACGGCCTTACCGGCCTCGGCGGTCGGCGAGAGCGACGCGCTGCCAGAGGATCCCGAGCTTGAGCCGCTCGAGCTCGAGCTCCCGCCGGACGACGGGGCCGCCGCAGCGGAGCCGGCGCCGGGGATGCCGCTTCCGATCGTATTGGGCGGTGGGGTGCCGATCGGCGGTGCCGTGTTCGCCTTCTGGGCCGTCAGCCAGCTCTGGAACGCCGACCGAGTGAGGACATGCACGGGCGCGCGCATCAGCGCATGGCCGGCGCCGCACAGCTCGGTGCACTCGGCGGGGTAGTTCCCGGTGCGGATTGGCGTGACCCGCATGGTCGTCGTGATGCCCGGGACGGCGTCGAGTTTGACCGAGAACTCCGGGACGAAGAAGCTGTGGATGACATCAAGCGAATGGAGCTTGAACACGACCGGCTGGTCCTTGGCCAGGTACAGGTCGGAGGAGACGACCTGCTTGCCGCCCGAGTTGTAGGAGAACTCAAACGCGAACTGCCGCTCGGTGACGTTGACCGTCATCGCGCCGGCCTTGTGCTCCTCGTTGTTGCGAAGCACGACGTAGGCGTAGCTGACGAGGCCGATGATGAGGATCGTCGGCAGCGCGGTCCAGACGACCTCGAGCCGCGTGTTGCCGTGGATCGGCGGGCCGTCCTTCTGCTCCTCACCGGGCTTCATCCGGAACTTCCAGACCGAGTAGAGGACGACGGTGATCACGAGCGACCCGATCGGCACCGAGACGATCAGCAGCACGTCATACAGAGTGTGGATGTTGCTGGCCTGGTGGGATCCCGTCGCCGGGAACCACGGGATCGCAAGCGCGATCGCGATCCCGATCGCGGACAGAACCACGATCACTATGGCCATCTGCAGGATGGGGTGCTTACGCATCGACCCGCTCAGATTGCAGCACGTGAACCACCTCTCTCATAAATCGACCGGCATCCTATGCGTTCTGCGCGACGGACGTCTCATCCGGGAGGAGGTGGTCAGACTTTTGCCCGCGACGGGCCAACTTGCTTGTCTATGATTGCGTCAATCGTTGCAATCTTGGCCCGGTGAGAGCGCCGGTTCGAGCAGTCGATACCTGGAGGTGCCGATGCAGGTTCGAGAAGGGATGTCCGAGGTCGTCCTCACCGTTGGGCCCGGCCACACCCTGCGCGAGGCGGCCGCCCTGATGGTCCGGCGACACGTCGGTGCCGCGGTCGTCCTCGACCCAGACGGACAGGGACCCGGAGTCATCACCGAGCGCGACATCCTCCATTCCGTCGCCGCCGGCGAGGACCCTGACCAGCAGCATGTCGCCGATCACGTCACCTCCAAGCTCACGTTCGCCTCGCCCGAATGGTCACTCGAGCACGCGGCCGACGCCATGACCCGCGGCGGTTTCCGCCACCTCGTCGTCGTCGAGAACGGTGAGCTCGTCGGGATCCTCTCGATGCGGGACATCGTCCGCTGCTGGACCAAGGACGGCGCCACCAGCGAGATCCCGGCCGTTCAGTCGTAACCGGCCCCGGGAGGGGGCGTCGGTCCGAGGCGCGTGGCCGATTGTGTACGACAGTTGTACACATTGCGCCAAGGGTCCATTGGACCACCCGGGCGTGAGCGCGCCGCTGTGCGTGAGAGCGCCGCTGTGCGTGAGCGCGCCGCTGTGCGTGAGAGCGCCGCTGTGCGTGAGAGCGCCGCTAGTGCGTGTGGTCTTCCGGCAGCTGCGAGACGTCCCGCCGCGTGTCGCGGACCCACCGGATGGTGGTCAGGACGAAGATGATGGCCCCGACGATCGAGATCAGCCAGTTGATCGTCGTGCCGATGACCATCATCGTGATCCCGACGGCGCTGAGCAGCGGCAGGATGGAGGGACCCGGAAGGTGGATCTCCTCGCCGACGGGCGGTGCCTGCTGTTCGATGTCAGTCACGGGCGAACGAGGGTCGTTGGCCTAGGAGTGAACGTAGATCGCGGCAGCCACGAAGGTGATGCCGAACAGGAAGATGCAGACGGCGCCGGCGATGAGGCCGGAGCGGATGTTCTTACGGGCGAGCTTGCGATCCATGACGGCGTAGAAGGCTACAGCTTTACGTCCAACACCATCGCGCCGAACAGCAGCGCCAAATACAAAAGGGAGAACAGGTACAGCCGCAGGGCGGTGCGGCGGTCCGCGCGGCGGTAGAGCGTCACCGAACCACCGATGAACGCCAGCCCCAGGACCATCGACGCGACGAGATAGACCCCACCGAACTCCCCGGCGCAGAACGGCAGCTGGGTGACGGCGTAGAGCAGGAGCGTGTAGAGCAGGATCTGACGACGGGTCTCGCGCTCGCCCCGGACCACGGGCATCATCGGGACGCCGACCTTCTCGTACTCGCCCTTCATCAGCAGGCTGAGCGCCCAGAAGTGGGGCGGAGTCCAGTAGAAGACGATCGCGAACAGATAGATCGCAGTCCATGACAGCGATCCCCGCGTCGCCGCCCATCCGACGAGCGGCGGGACCGCGCCCGCGGCGCCGCCGATGACGATGTTCTGCGGCGTGCGGCGCTTGAGCCACACCGTGTACACGAGCACGTAGCCGACGAAGCCGCTCAAGGCCAGGCATGCGGCGAGCAGATTCACACACGTCGTCAGCAGCACAAACGACGCCAGCGCCAGGACGAACCCGTAGATCAGCCCCGCCCGTGGCGACACCCGTCCGGCCGGGATCGGCCGCGACGCCGTGCGCGCCATCTGGGCGTCGATGTCCCGGTCGTAGACGTGGTTGACGGCGCCGGCGCCGCCCGCGGACAGATAGCCGCCGACGCAGGTCAGCGCGATCTTCGACACCGACGGGCTGCCCGCGATCTCCATCGAGGTGATCGTCGTCAGCAGCAGCAGCGACTGGACCTTCGGCTTGGTCAGCTCGACGTAATCGGAGACGAGCTGACGGCTGGTGCTGAGGACGGAGGTCCGGCCGGCTTCCGGCGCGGCCGCCGCCGAGGCGGACAGGGGAGCGCTCAAGCGCTCACACCCTGGCGTAACGTTCGCTGCCGCCGGTCTTCTGCGTCACGCCGGTCTCGCGCTCGATCTGCCGGCGGATGTCCCGCATCGGCTCGACCGACCGCACACGCGGGATCGTGTCGAAGTTGTTGACCGGTGGGGGCGAAGAGGTGAACCACTCGAGCGTGTTGCCCTTCCACGGATCAGGTCCGGCGACCGCCCCATGGGTGAGGCTCCGCACCAGGTTGCCGACCGTCATCAGGATCCCGACGGCAAGGATGAACGACCCGATGGTGGAGATCAAGTTATAGGTCGACCATCCGAGATCCGGCGCGTACGTGTAGACGCGGCGCGGCATCCCGGAGAGCCCGAGGGCGTGCTGCACGAAGAAGGTCAGGTTGAAGCCGATGAACATCACCCAGAAGGAGGCCTTGCCGAGCCGCTCGTTCATCAGCCGGCCGCTCATCTTCGGGAACCAGTAGTAGAGCCCGCTGAAGATCGAGAACACGGCGCCGCCCATGAGCACGTAGTGGAAGTGGGCGACGACGAAGTAGGTGTCGTTCAGCTGCCAGTCGACGGGGAAGGTCGCCAGGAAGATGCCGGTGATGCCGCCGACGATGAAGATCGCGATGAACCCGACCGCGAAGTACAGCGACGCGGTCGTCACGATCGATCCTCGCCAGAGGGTCGCGATCCAGTTGAAGATCTTGACGCCGGTCGGGACCCCGATCAGGAACGAACTGAGCATGAAGAACCCGAGCACGACGAGCGGCACCGGGGAGACGAACATGTGGTGGGCCCACACGAGCGTCGCCAGGAACGCGATGACGGCCGTCGAGGCGGCGATCGCCTTGTAGCCGAACACCGGTTTGCGGCTGAACACCGGGATGACCTCGGAGATGATCCCGAACCCGGGCAAGATCATGATGTAGACCTCGGGGTGCCCAAAGAACCAGAACAGGTGCTCCCAGAGCACCGGCGAGCCGTGGTTCGTCGGGTCGAAGAAGTGCGTTCCGAAGTGCCGGTCGGTGAGGAGCATCGTCACCGCGGCGGCGACGGGCGGCAGCGCGATGATGAGCAGGATCGCGTAGACCAGAATCGACCAGATGAACAGGGGCAGCCGTCCCCAGCTCATCCCGGGCGCGCGCATGTTGACGATCGTCGCGTAGAAGTTGATCGCGCCGACGAGCGAGGAGATGCCCGTGATGTGGATGAGGAAGATCCACGCGTCCTGGCCACCGCTCGGGGAGTAGACGGAGCTCGACAGCGGCGGGTAGCTCCACCAGCCGGCCTCCGGCGGATGGAAGAAGATCGTGGCGTAGAAGACGATCCCGCCGAGCAGCAGCAGCCAGAAGGACAGCGCGTTCAGCCGCGGGAACGCCATGTCCCGCGCGCCGATCATCAGCGGCACGAAGTAGTTGCCGAACCCGGCCATGATCGGCACGACGAACAGGAACACCATCGTCGTCCCATGCATGGTGAGCAGCTGGTTGTAGTGCTCACTCGAGATCAGCGTGTTGTTGGGCACCGCCAGCTGCGCGCGCATCAGCAGCGCCTCGATCCCCCCGAGCATGAAGAACACGATCGTGGTGACGAGGTACATGATCCCGATCTTCTTGTGATCGGTCGTCGTCACCCAGTCCAGCCAGCGCTTGGTCGTACGGGGCACCGTCACCTCATGGGCGATCACCTGCGGTACCGGCCGGACGGCGTATTCACTGGTCGACATCAGGGACTGATTCTCCTAGGGATTCGCTGACGGGACGAGGTTGCCGCTCTGCTGGAGGATCCGCCGCAGCAGCGACACCTCGGCGTTCTGCTGGGAAATTTGGAAGCTCAGCTGCTGGAGCTTGGCCCGATAGGCGGCTGGATCCATCACGTTGACCAGGGCCGTCATCGCCGCATGGTTGCGGCCGCACAGCTGGGCGCACTGGCCGTGGTACAGCGCGTTCTTCGGCGACTTGAACCAGGTGTAGGTCGTGTAGCCCGGCACGGCGTCGACCTTGCCGCCGAGCGACGGGATCCACCACGAGTGGATGACGTCGGTCGACTGGATGACAAGGACGACGGTCGTGTTCGCCGGCGCGAACATCTCCTGATAGGAGTAGGGCAGCTTCTGATTGAAGGCGTTGTTCGCGCACTGGGCGCCGTAGACGTAGCGCCAGATGAACTGACGGCCCTGGACGCAGATCGTGATCCGCTTACCGTTCGGCGGGGTCGGCTGGCTCAGCGAGGCCGACAGCAGTCCGTTCGCGCTCGTGTTCGGCGGGTTGAGGATGCTCGGCAGCTTCACGAACGTGATGACCGTGATCACGACGAGGATCAGCGCCGCCGCGAGGGTCCAGCCGATCTCCAGGCGGGTGTTGCCGTGGATCTGGGCCGCGACCTTGTTCTTCTTGGCGCGGAACTTGTAGACCGAGTAGACGAGCGCCCCTTCAACGATCAAGAACACGACGATCGCGAGGTACAGGATGATCTTGTACAGGCCCGCGATCGAGTCGGCGTTCGGGGAGCCGCCGCTCTTCGGGGTGAGGAAGTTGGCGAGCGCCGCGGGGGCGAGGAGCATCGAAATCGCCAGCGCGAGCCCGAGGATCACGGCGAGCCGCGGGACGCGTCGACGACGGCGAGCTGGCGAGGAAGAAAGCGCGGGTCGCAAGGCCGCGGCATTCTACCCACGGACGCCCCCCGAAAGTCCTGCGGTCCCGCTGCGTGTCCGATCTCAGGAGGGTTCTTATACTGGCGCTCCTTGCGCATCTCGAGGGGCATCCGAGCGGCAGCCTGGGCCCTTGTAGCGGCGGGGGTAGCTGCCCCGACCCTGCGCAAGCGCTGGAAGTTGCCGCCCGCGGCCGTCCTCGGGACTGCGGGTGCCGCCCCCATCGCCCTCTGCGTCGCGATGCCGCGCAGCCGTCTGCGCGACGCCGCCGTATGCGGGCTGAACATGTGGGGCTACCTCGCGGCCTACGAGATGCCCAACGACGATCCCGAGCAGCTCGCCCGCCGGGTCCGCTACCGCTATCCGATCGCGATCGACCGCGCACTCGGCCTCGGCGTTCCCCCGACCCTTCGTCTCCAGCGCCGGTTTGCCAGGCCCGGCCGGATCGGCCGCTTCGAGCGGGTTCTCGCCTGGTGCCACTGGATGTGGTTCTTCGTCCCCCACGGGACGGTGCTCTACGTGCTCGCGCGCCACCACGAGCAATTCGGCCGCTCGGCGGTTCGGATGTACGCCGTTTTCGACCTCGGCGCGGTGTTCTACTGGGCGATTCCGACCGCCCCGCCGTGGTGGGCCGCGCTCCACGGAGACCTCGACGACGATCAGGCCGTCCACATGCGCAGGATGATGATCGAATACGGAGAACAGTTCTGGGGGGACCGCTGGGGCGACCTTTACGATGTGCTCGGAGGAAACCCACTTGCTGCTATGCCGTCGCTTCACTTCGCTACGTCTCTGATGGCGGCCCATGTATTGGCCGAGACAGGGCCGGTCGCGGGTGCGCTCGGGTTCTCCTATGCGGCGCTGCTCGGGCTCGCGCTCGTCTACCTCGGGGAGCACTACGTGGCGGATCTGATCGCGGGCGCCGCGCTCGCCGAGACGGTGCGGACCGGGGCACCCCGCATGGCGCCGTTGGCGCGGGGGATCTCAAAGGCGGTCCAGCTGCTCGAGGCTCGCGCGTCAGCGGGGTAGCCATGGCCGAACGGGTTCCCACCGAGCAGCGAATGGCGGTACCGCCACCGCCGGACACGCTCGGAGTCGACACCCGTGAGGAGATGCCGCGGATCCGGTTCACGCGCCGGCGTCTGCTGATCTCGATCCTGTTCGTCGTCTCGACGGTCGCGTTCCTCTACCTCGTGCTGCCGAAGATCCTCGGCCTCCAGGGGACGTGGAACCGGATCCGCGAGGGGAACGTGTGGTGGCTCGCGCTCGGCATCGTGCTCGAGGTCTGCTCGTTCGGCGGGTACATCGCCCTGTTCCGCGGCGTGTTCGTCCGCAGTGAGTCGCAGATCGGGTGGCGCGAGAGCTACCAGATCACGATGGCCGGACTCGCCGCGACCCGGCTGTTCGCCGCCGCCGGCGCAGGCGGGATCGCGCTGACCGCGTGGGCGCTGCGGCGTTCGGGGATGGAGGCGCGGATCGTCGCCTGCCGGATGATCGCGTTCATGGCCCTGCTCTACGGGGTCTACATGGCGACGCTCGTGATCGTCGGCCTCGGGCTCTACCTCGGCGTGTTCCCCGGGCCGGCACCGTTCGCGATCACCGTCATCCCGGCGATCTTCGGCGGGGTCGTGATCGTCCTCTTCCTGTCGGTCTCGTTCCTTCCCGGTGACTTCGAGCGGCTCGTCGCCCGCTACGTGACCGGTCAGGGCTGGGCGGGGCGGGCGGCCCGCCGGGTCGCCGCGGTTCCGGCGACCGCCGCGACCGGGGTGCGAACGGCGCTCTCCCTCGTGCGCACGCGTGACCCGTACCTGCTCGGCGCGATCGCCTGGTGGGGATTTGACATCTCCGTGCTGTGGGCGTGCTTTCACGCGTTCGGCTCGGCTCCGCCCCAGGCGGTGATCGTCATGGCCTACTTCGTCGGGATGCTCGGCAACACGCTGCCGCTCCCGGGCGGGATCGGCGGCGTCGACGGCGGCATGATCGGCGCGTTCACGGCGTTTGGGGTGCCCGTGGAGATCTCGGTCGTCTCCGTGCTCGCCTACCGCGCGATCGCCTTCTGGTTGCCGACGATTCCGGGCGGGATCGCGTACCTTCAGTTGCGCAAGACCGTTCACCGGTGGCGCAACAGCGAGACCCCAAGCTATACTTAGTGAAGTAATGGACAGAACCGAGAACGTCATCATCGTCGGAAGCGGCCCCGCGGGCTACACGGCCGCTCTCTACACCGCCCGCGCCAACCTCGAGCCACTCGTGGTCGAGGGATTTGCGTGGGGCGGGCTGCTCCAGCAGACCACGGATGTCGAGAACTACCCCGGCTTTCCGGCGGGCATCATGGGCCCCGAGCTCATGCAGCATTTCCGCGACCAGGCCGAGCGCTTCGGCGCCCGCCTGGAGACCGACGACGTCACGCGCGTCGAGCTCTCCAAGGACGGCGGCCTGCACAAGGTCTATGTCGGCGACGACGTTCACACCGCACGCGCGGTCGTGCTCGCGATGGGCGCCCAGCACCGCAAGCTCGGCGTTGCCGGCGAGGCGGAGCTGTCCGGCCGCGGCGTCAGCTATTGCGCGACCTGCGATGCCGCATTCTTCCGGGACGTCCCGACGATCATCGTCGGCGGCGGCGACTCGGCGATGGAGGAGGCAATGTTCCTCTCCAAGTTCGCCTCCAAGGTGATCATCGTCAACCGCCGCAGCGAGTTTCGCGCCTCCCAGATCATGCTCGACCGCGCGAAGGAGATCCCGAACATCGAGTTCATGACGCCGTACGTGATCGATGAGTTCGCGGCCGGTGAGAACGGGAGCCTGACCATCGCGCATCTACGCAACCGCGAGGATGACAGCGTCACCTCGGTCGAGGTCGCGGGTGCCTTCATCGCCGTCGGCCACGATCCGCAGTCCCAGCTCGTTGCCGGCCAGGTCGAGCTCGACGAGAACGGCTACGTCGTCACCCAGGGCCGCTCGACGCTGACGAATCTCCTCGGAGTGTTCGCCGCGGGCGATCTCGTCGACCACACCTATCGCCAGGCGATCACCGCCGCCGGGTCCGGCTGCCAGGCCGCCCTCGACGCCGAGTGGTACCTGCGCGACACGCCGTTTCCGGTAGAGAACGCCGAAGCGGCCGCCTCAGCCTAGTCGCTGGTTCGCCGGGGTGCATGCACCCCGGCGCCGGAGGGCGCATGCGCCCTCCGGGAAGTCCGCGCATGCGCGGACTTCTGTCTTAGTAGATGTGGTACGGGCAGCCGTTCTGCGGGCCGCTGTTGTGCGACGGAGCGCGGTGCCCCATCGGGAGCCCGAAGTCCTGAGTCCACGTCGACGGGCCGTAAATCCCAAGCCGGTGCGAGTTGACGCCGACGCCGATGTCGGTGAACTGCGGGGCGAGGATGTTATGGCAGTGATCGGGGCTGCCCATCCACCCCTTCATCACGTCCCAGGGTGTCGAGAAACCCGACGCGATGTTCTCGCCGGCGATCGACCAGTTGTAGCCGACGGCGGAGAGCCGGCCGGCGAAGTTGCTGCCGTGGGTGAAGCTGGCGGCGCGGACCATCCAGTTCGACCATCCCTGGGCCGAGCGGTCGAGTTGGCGGCTCTCACGCAGTGCCGGGAGCCCATGCTCGGCGCGCTGCTTATTGACGAGGCAGACGACGGCCTTGCGCATGGCCGGGGCGGAGATGCGGGTCGCCGGCGTATTGCGGTTCACGCACTTCGGAGTGCGCTTGGCCGCGGGCGCGGCCGCTGGTGACGCAAGCACGGCGGCGGCGACGAGGACGGGGAGATATTTGACGGGTCGACGGAGATCCATGGTCGAAGCATCGATGCACCCGCTCCCGGCGCCGAGCTTTCGCGGCCGATCTGGACATGCGTCCAGCCTCAGCCGTGGAAAGGGTTGGGGTTTACGTCAGTTTGGTCCAGACGGTCTTTGTTTCCAGGTAGGCCTCGAGCCCGTCGTGTCCGTGCTCGCGGCCAATGCCGGAGGCTTTGTAGCCGCCGAACGGCGCACCGGGGTCACTGTCGCCCCAAGTGTTCACGTATACCGATCCTGCCTGCAACAAACCGGCAAGCCGGTGGGCGTTGCCGATGTCGCGCGTCCACACTCCGGCGGCGAGGCCGTATTCGCTGTCGTTCGCGCGCGCCGCGACCTCCTCGAGCGATTCGTAGGGGAGCGCGACAAGCACGGGACCGAATATTTCCTCGCGAGCGATTTTCAAATCATCATTTTCGGCCGTAAATAGTGTCGGGGCGATGAAATACCCGCCACCAGAATCTGGGGCTGTGCCACCGGTGACAAGTTCGGCGCCTTCGCTGCGACCGGACTCGATGTACGCCATCACGCGGTCGTGCTGCTCCTGGGAGACGACCGGGCCGAGCTGCGTGCCCTTCTCGAGGCCGGGGCCGAGGCGCGTCTTGGCGGCGCGTTCGGCGAGCCCGGAGACGACCTCGTCGAACCGTTCGCGCGGGACGAAGAGACGACTGCCGGCGTTACAGGCCTGTCCCGAGTTGAAGTAGAGCGCGTTGAACGACCCACCGATCGCGGCGCCCAGGTCGGCGTCGGGGAGGATGATGTTCGGCGACTTGCCGCCAAGCTCGAGCGTCACCCGTTTGAGCGCGCGCCCGGCCTTGGCGCCGATCTCGCGGCCGACCTCGGTCGAGCCGGTGAACGCGATCTTGTCGACGTCCGGATGATCGACGAGCGCGGCGCCGGTCGAGCCGTCGCCGGTCACGACGTTGAGCACCCCGGCGGGGATCCCCGCCTCGAGTGCGAGCTCGCCGAGGCGCAGCGCGGTCAGCGGCGTCTGCTCGGCCGGCTTGAGCACGACCGTGCAACCGGCGGCGAGGGCGGGGCCGAGCTTCCAGGCCGCCATCAGCATCGGGAAGTTCCACGGGATGATCTGGACGGCCACCCCGACCGGCTCCTTGCGCGTGTAGACGTGCATGTCCGGCTGGCGGACCGGGATGGTCGTGCCGAAGATCCGCTCCGGCCACCCGGCGAAATGGCGCAGGTGGGCGACGGTTCCGGCGAGATCGACGACCTTGGCGAGCTTCAGCGGCTTGCCGTTGTCGAGCGACTCGAGTTCGGCGAGCTCGTCGCCGTTGGCCTCGACGAGGTCGGCGAAGCGGCTGATCAACCGGCCCCGCTCGGCGGCCGAGGCCCGGCTCCAGTCGCTGTCGGCGAACGCGGCCCGGGCGGCGGCGACGGCCTGGTCGACGTCGGCGGGTCCCGCCTGGGCGACGGTCGTGATCACGCGCCCGGTGGACGGGTCGAGCGTCTCGAACGTGGCGCCGTCGGCGGCCGGAACCCGCTCACCGGCGATCAGCAGCTGCTGATCGCGGCCGGCGAACGCGCGGGCGGCGTCGGAGAGTTGGTCGGGGAGCGTGGTGACTGACATCAGGGCTGAGGGGACTGACTTCAGGGCTGAAGGACGATTTTCAGTGCTTCACGGCGGTCATAGACCGCATACGCCTCGGCGGCGTCGTCGAGCGGCATGTGATGCGTGACGAGCGGCGTCGGGTCGACGGACCCGGCCTGGAGCATCGAGAGCACCCGGTCGACGTGGCCGATCACATTAGCGTGTCCGCTCTTGATCGTCAGCGCCTTGATCCAGATGAGCCCCATGTGGACCTGGGCCGGCTCGGCGTAGACGCCGATCGCGACGACGGTTCCGGCCTTGCGGGCGAGGCGGATCGCGAGGTCGAAGGCATCCGGGTGACCGACCGCGTCGATCGCGGCGTCGACGCCGCGCCCGGCCGTCAGCTCGCGGACGACGTCGCGTGGCTTCTCCTCGCGGAGATGGATGGGGGTCGCGCCGAACGCCCGCGCCGTCTCGAGGCGCTGCGGCACGGAGTCGATCGCGAGCACCGGCGAGGCCCCGGCCGCGAGTGCAACCTGCGCGGCGCACAGCCCGACGGGCCCGAGCCCGAGCACCGCGACGCTGTCGCCCGGTGCGATGTTCGCCTCGGCGACGGCGTGGTAGCCGGTGCCCATCACGTCGCCGGCGAACAGGGCGACCTCGTCGGAGACCCCCTCGGGCACCGGACGAAGGGTCATGTTCGCCATCGGCACGAGCGCGAGATCCGCCTGGGTGCCCTGGAGGTCGCCGAGCAGCGCGCCGTGCCCGAACACCCGCATCTGATCGCACTTGTGGTAAATGCCGCGCAGGCAGAAGAAGCACGTCCCGCAGGCCGAGTGGTAGCAGCCGAGCACCCGATCGCCGGTCGTGACGCGCGTCACATCGTCACCAGCGGCCACGACCGTGCCGACGAACTCGTGGCCGATCGTGAACCCGGGCGCGATCTTGACCCGCCCGTGGTAAATGTGAAGATCCGATCCGCAGATCCCGCTCGCCTCGATCCGCACGATCGCGTCCGTGCGTGACTCGAGCTCGGGATCCGGGCGTTCATCGACCCGGACCTCGCCGGGAGCTTGGAAGGTGACGGCGCGCATCCGGGCCGCATGATGGCGAACCCGCCCGTCGGATGCCCCGCGGGGCGGTTCTCGTGGGCTGTGGAGGGCCGGTTTCGCAGCGAGGGAGGGGATGGTCCGGGTTCGAGGGCCCGGTCTTGCAACGATGGAGACGACCGCGACCCGCGACCGGCGACCGCGCGACCGGCGACCCGCGACCCGCGACCCGCGACGCCGCGACCACGCATGACAGCACCCGTCGACGTGGCCAAAACGCATGACAGCGCGGGCGGTTTCCGTCGCTTTCCTGCGTTTCAGCGGCTCTTTGACCGAAACGCAAGAAAGCGCCGAGATCGGCCGGCGCTGACATGCGTTGTGGCCATTCACACGGCGCTTCCATGCGAAATCGGCGTTCGTGGTCGTGGTCGTGGTCGTGGTCGTGGTCGTCGGCCCGGGCGGCCGCGGGCCAGGGCGGCGACCGACGGAACCGGAATTTCTCGCCAAATCGCCCCCGCCACCCGCATCCGGGCGCGTTCCTCCCCGTCACGGGGCATTTGTCGCCCCAGTCCGTTCCGCCCGTGCAATTTGGCGACAGACTCCCCCCGCTCGCCGCCGGCCGGGCCCCGGGCACGCCCGCGGCCTGGCGGCCGCCCGGAGTGGGGCCCACGCCCGGAGCCAGGCCCCGCCAGCCATGGCCGTGGCACCGCCAGCCGCCGGCGCCCTCTTCGATGCGCCGTTTCGGTGGTCGAGCCGGGCGGGAACGGATCCCGGAGGACCACCCGCTACTCCGTCGCCGGCTCGAGCCCGCCCTCCGGCGGCTCCTCGCCGTAGCGCACGAGCGCCGGGAACGAGAACGCCACGGCGAACGCCCCGACGATGCACGCGAGGCCTCCGGTCAGCACCGAGGTGACCACGGAGGTAGCCCCCGCGACGACGCCCGATTCGATGTCCCCGAGCCGCGGGCCGCCGGTCACGACGAGGGTGTAGACCGCGCTCATCCGCCCCCGCAGGCCGTCCGGCGTGACGGTCTGGTTGATCGACGAGCGGCACACCGCGCTCACGCCGTCGGCGAAGCCGGCGACGACGAGCAGGAGCATCGCGGGGCCGAGCGAGCGGACGAGTCCCGTGCCGGCGATCGCCGCGCCCCAGATGATCACGACCACGATCACGATTCGGCCGAGCCGCCGGGCGTGCTCGATCCAGCCGGCGGTGAGGACCGACAATGTCCCGCCGACGGCGAGCGCGGCGAACAACAGCCCGGTGCCGCGGCTGCCTGAGTGGTAGACGGTGAGCGAGAGCACGGCGAACATCGAGCGTGGCCAGCCGAACGTCATCGCGACGAGGTCGATCGCGAAGCTGCCCGACAGCGCCTGGTTGTGGCGCACGAACCGCAGGCCCTCGGCGATCGACTGGAGGATCGGCTGACGCGCCGCGGCGGCGCCCGCGGCGTCGACCGGCGGCTGGGCGGAGAGCGCGAGCGCGGCACCGAGCATCGCCAGGCAGCTGACGGCATCGATCAGGTAGCTCTCGCCGAGCCCGATTGTGGCGATCAGGATCCCGCCGATCGCCGGTCCGACGATGCCGGTCAGCTGGTAGGCGCCGTAGTTGAAGGCGAGCGCCGAGCGCAGCCGGTCCGCGGGCACGACCCGGGGGACGATCGCCGCGCGGGTGACGTTGTCCAGCGCCGAGGTCCCGGCGAGGAGGCCGCCGAGGATGAGGATCACGATCGCGGACGGGTGCGTCGCGAGGGTGACTGCGGCGAGCGCGCCGGCGGCCGCGATCGCGATGAACTGGGCGGCGATCAGGACGTTGCGGCGGTCGACCCGGTCGACGACCGCGCCGCCGAGCAGCGAGGCGACGACCATCGGGACGAGTTCGAACAGGCCGAGCAGCCCGACGAGTGCGGCCGAGTGCGAGAGCAGGAAGATCTGCGTCGGCAGCGCGACGAGCGCGATCTGGCTGCCGATTCCCGAGACGACCTGTCCGGCCTCGATCAGCCGGAAGTCGCGGGAGGCGCGCAGCGGCGAGAAGTCAAGCGCGATCCGGCGGAGCAGCGCACCGGCCGACCGTCGTCGGTCACCGGGCGCTCCCCCGCTCACGCGTCGGCGTCGTCGTCGTACTCAAAGAAGCCGGCGCCGGTCTGCCGCCCGAGCCGACCGGACCACACGAGCCGGGTGAGCGCCGGCGCGGGCCGGTAGCGCTCCTCGCGCCGCTCCTCGAGGAGTGCGAGCAGGACCGAGAGGACGTGGTCGAGGCCGATTGCGTCCGCCCAGCCGAGCGGTCCGCGTGGGTAGTTGAGGCCGTGGACCATCCCGGCGTCGATGTCGGCGGCGCTTCCGACCCCCTCCCCGAGCGCGAACGCCGCCTCGTTGATGACCTGGCAGACGATTCGGCCGAGCGCGAGGCCGGGGGCGTCGTCGACCCACTCGACGCGCTTGCCGATGGTTGTGAAGAACCGCTCGGTGGCGGCGGCGGCCGAGCCCGTCGAGTCCGGTCCCCGGGTGAGCTCGACGACGCTCGCCTCAGCGAGCGGCGGAAGCGCGTGGAAACCGACGGCGCTGCCGGCCGGATCGAGCGCGCCGAGCGAGCCTGCCGCGCAGCAGATCGCCTGCGGCGCACCCTGGAGCGGCGCATCCGGTTCCTCGCCGTCGAGCGTCAGGTCGAGGATCAGGAATGGCGGCTCGCGGTGGGTTGCCTCAGCGGGCTCGAGCACCTCCCAGCCGGCGGCGTCTGCGGCCTCCGCGAGTTCGGTCGCGAGCGCGGTTTCGCCGGCGATGACGACCGCGCCGTGCTCGCCGCTGTCGAACGGCAGCGCCTCGGGGTCGGGCGGTCGGTGTTCACCGCCCGAGTAGTCGTAATACCCGTGCCCGGTCTTGCGCCCGTGGCGACCGGCGGCGACGGTCTTGACCGTGATCGGGGAGGGGCGCCAGCGCGGCTCGCCGAAGCTCTGTTCATAGAACGAGCGCGCGACGGCGAGCCCGACGTCGACGCCGACGAGGTCCATCAGCTCGAACGGGCCCATCCGAAAGCCGCCGCCGAGACGGCAGATGCGGTCGATCGTCTCGAGCGGGGCGACGCGCTCGGCGAGCAGCTTGAGCGCCTCGAGCCCGAACGGCCGGTTGCAGCGGTTCACGAGGAACCCGGGTCCGTCGACGGCGTCGATCACGACCTTGCCCATCGCCTCTCCGGCCGCCCGCGCGACGCCGAGCGCCCAGGCCTCGGACTGCTCGCCGGCGACGACCTCGAGCAGTCGCATGAGCGGCGCCGGGTTGAAGAAGTGCATGCCGACGACCCGCTCGGGCCGATGGGCGCCGGACGCGATCGCGGTGACGAGGAGCGAGGAGGTGTTCGTCGCGATCACCGCCTCGTCGCGCAGGATCTCCCGGGAGAGCTCGCCGAACAGGCGGTGCTTGAGCTCGAGCGACTCGGGTGCCGCCTCGATCACGAGGTCGCAGTCGGCGAGGTCGTGCAGCGCGGCGGCGGGGGTGAGCCGCTCGATCGCCGCGGCGGAGTCGGCTTCGCTCATCCGGCCCCGCTCGGCCTCGCGGTGCAGCCGCTTCTCGATCGCGTCGTGTCCGCGCTCGAGTGCCTCAGGCACCGGATCGTGCAGCAGCGTCCGTGCGCCGCTCACGCACGCGAGCTGCGCGATCCCCGCGCCCATCGTTCCGGCGCCGAGAACGCCGATCGTCTTGGGGGCGCTCACCGTGCCGGTTACGCCGGCACGAGCGCGTTGATCCCGGTGAGCGCGCGACCGATGATCAGCTTCTGGATCTGTGAGGTCCCCTCATAGAGGGTCGTGACGCGGACGTCGCGGAAGTAGCGCTCGACCGGGTGGTCGTCGACGTAGCCCGAGCCGCCGTGGACCTGGATCGCGGTGTTCGCGCAGTGGACGGCGGCCTCTGTCGCGTACAGCTTGGCGATCGAGGTCTCGGTCGTGTTCGGCTGGCCGGTGTCCTTGAGGTAGCCGGCGCGCCACACGAGCATGCGCGCGGCGTCGGTCTGGACCTTCATGTCGGCGAGCATCCCCTGGACGAGCTGGAAGCTCGCGATCGGCTTGCCGAACTGGATCCGCTCCTTGGAATACTCGACGGACGCCTCGACGCAGCCCTGACAGATGCCGACGCAGCCCGAGGCGACGCTGTAGCGACCGGAGTCCAGCGAGCTCATCGCGACCTTGAATCCGTCGCCGACCTCACCGAGCATCTGCTCGTCGGAGACCTCGACGTCGTCGAGTGAGATCGATGCTGTGTCCGAGCCGCGCAGCCCCATCTTGTGATGGATCGCCTGCGGCTGGAAGCCTGGCTGGTCGGTGTCGACGAGGAAGCACGCGAGTCCGCGGTGGGCCTTCTCCGGATCGGTCTGGGCGAAGATCAGCGCCACCTTGGCGTGGTTGCCCATCGAGATCCACATCTTGGCGCCGTTGATGACCCAGCCGGAGTCGGTCTTGCGTGCGCGGGTGCGCTGGTTGGCGGCGTCGGAGCCGGTGTCCGGTTCGGTCAGCCCGAAGCACCCGAGCCATTCGCCGGCGCACAGCTTCGGCAGGTAGAGCTGCTTCTGCTCCTCGGTCCCCCAACGGAGAATCGCCGAGCACACGAGCGACGTCTGCACCGAGACGACGGTCCGCATCGCCGAATCGCCGCGGCCGACCTCCTCGACGATCAACCCGTAGGTCAGATAGTCAAGCCCCGCGCCGCCGTACTCGCGCGGCACGATCGCGCCGAGGTATCCCTGCGCGGCCATCTTGCCCACGAGCTCGAGGTCGAAGTGCTCGTTGCGATCGTTCTCCCTCGCCTGCTCGATGATCTCGTTATCGGTGAACGCACGCGCCGTCTCCCGGATGAGGCGCTGCTCGTCGCTTAGTTCGAAGTCCATGGGCGGGGACGCTACCGCAGCGGGGGCATTAGGCTGGACGCGGGATGCCTCACCAGACGCGTTATGTCCGCAGCGGTGACGTCCACATCGCGTATCAGATCGTCGGCGACGGTCCGCGCGACCTCATCTACGTCCCGACGTGGATCTCGCAGTTCGAGCACCTGTGGGAGGAGCCGCGGATCGCGCGGTACTTCGAGCGGCTCGCGTCGTTCAGCCGGCTGATCCTGTTTGATCGCCGCGGCGTGGGGATGTCGGATCCGGTGGTCAACGCGCCAACGCTCGAGGAGCAGATGGACGACGTTGTCGCGGTCCTCGACGCCGCCGGCTCCGAGCGGGCGGCGGTGTACGCGCAGCTCGAGGCGGGGGCGATGGCGGCGTTGTTCGCGGCGACCCACCCCGAGCGCACGAGCGCGCTCGTGGTCTACGAAGGGATGCCGCGCATGTCGTGGGCGCCTGACTACCACTGGGCGATGCGCGACGAGGAACGCGAGGTGGGGGTCACGCGCCCGTGGGGTGATGGAGCACGGCTCGACGGGCTCGCCCCGCGCTCGTCGCAGGAGCCCCGGTTCCGCGCGTGGTACGCGAAGCTCGAGCGGCTCGCCGCGAGCCCGGCGACGGCCACGAAGTTCCTGCGCATGACCGCGCAGGTCGACGTGCGGGCGGTGCTGCCGACGATCCGCGTGCCGACGCTCGTGCTCCACCGCCGCAATGACAAGTTCGTCGACATCCGTCATTCCGAATACTTCGCCGAGCACGTTCCGGGTGCGCGGCTCGTCATCCTCCCGGGCGAGGAGGCGATCTCGTTCGGCTCGGACACGGCGCCGCTGCTCGACGAGATTGAGGAGTTCCTCACCGGCACTCGCGGTGTCGCCGACGCCGAGCGGGTCCTCGCCACGGTCCTGTTCGCCGACATTGTCGACTCGACCCGGCGGGCCGCCGAGCTCGGCGATCGCCACTGGCGGGACCTGCTCGAGGCGATCACCGGGATGGTGGGGCGCGAGCTGATGCGCTTTCGCGGACGCTCGGTGAAGACGCTCGGCGACGGGTTTCTGGCGACATTCGACGGCCCTGCGCGGGCGATCCGCTGTGCGACCGCAATTCGTGACACCGCGATGACCCAGTTCGGGCTTGAGGTCCGCAGCGGCTTGCACACTGGTGAGGTCGAGGTGATCGGCGACGACGTCGGCGGGATCGCGGTTCATATCGGCGCGCGCGTTGGTTCTCGCGCCGAGGCCGGTGAGGTGCTCGTCTCCGGGACGGTCAAGGATCTCGTGGTCGGCTCGGGGATCGTGTTTGAGGATCGCGGCGAGGCTGAGCTGCGCGGCGTGCCGGGGACGTGGCGGCTGTGGGCGGTCGCCGCGTAGCGCGTGCGTCCTTAACGACCACCGGCCCCCGCCGCGCGTGGCGACGGAGGCCGGGCAGATTGGTCGTCGCCGGCGTCGGTTAGGACGCGGGCGGCAGCGTCGACGTGGGGGCGAGGCCGGAGACCGTGACCGTCACGGCATCCGACGCGCCACCGACGTTATGCGGGTCGCTGAAGATGCGAGCGCGGAACTGGTCCGTGCCGACCTTCCCGAACGTCCAGCCGAACTGGAACGTGGAGCTAGAGCGCACGACGCGGACCTCGATCGTGTGCCAGTCACCGTCGCTGCCGAGACGCTGGAGGTAGACGAGGTGACCCGCCTTGTCCGGAGTCACGGAGCCGGTGAAGGTGACCTTGCCACCAACGGTGGAGGTCGCCGAGTCCGCCTGCAGGGACAGCACGTCGCGGACACCCTCGAACAGGACCGCCGTGTGGCGGTTCGCCGGAAGGGTGGTCCGGACCTGGTAGAGCTCGTTGACCGACGGCTTCTCGACGAAGCTGTAGCTGCCGTCGCTTGCGGTCGTCGTGTCCTCGAGCTTGTGGAACGTCGCCTGGCCGGCGGTCCGTGACCAGAGCGAGACGCCGGTCGACGGCTCGGGCGTGGTCGTGCCCTTCTGGTACAGGATGCCCGAGATCGTCGCGGTCGATCCCTCGGGGATGATCGGCAGCGAGGTGTTGATCGTGAAGTCAGCGACCTGGGTCTGCTGAACGGTCACGGCCAGGGCGTCTGACTCCGAGCGGATGTTCCGGCGATCGCCCGGCAGGACGACGCGCACGTCGCGCTCGCCCGGCACCGACCAGCGGTACTTGATCGTGTACTGCGAGGTCGCGTCGAGACGAGCGCTCTTGAGCGTGTGCCAATCGTCGCTCGAGCCGGTCTGGGCCTGAAGCACAACGCGCTGGAACGCGTGGGTCGGGCTGACCGCCCCGGTGAACGTCACCGGGTGACGGGTGTCAGGGGTCGCGTTGTCAGCGGCGATGCTGACGAGCGCCCCGACGTGCTCGTGCACGGTGCGGCTGTGCGAGCTGTTCGGGCCGCGGACGAACCAGTCACGGTTCGTCGTGACGATGCCGTCAGCACGCGTGAACTCGTAGAAACCAAACGAGTTCGTGGTGGTGTGGCCAATCACCGTGAAATGGCGTGCAAGGCCAACCCGGTGGTATAGGACGATCGGCTGTCCGGCTACCGGGCTGCCCTTGAGCTGGCCGTAGATCAGCACACCCTGACCCGACACAATCGGGTTCGGGGTCGCGTTGATGGTGAGGCCATGGTTGTGCTTCGGTGCAGCACCGGCGACGCCTGGCGCGACAGCGACCGCGAGTGCGGCCACCAGCGACGCGAGCAGGGCAAAGCGTGGGCGCATGGGCCCTCCTTCCCAACTATTCGTTAGTGGTCCCACCGCCGGATTCCGGCTCCCGTCCGGTCGTGGGCTGCTTGACGTCCCCACAAACCCGGTGAAAAAAGGAAAGTTGCGCTGAGATTGAGCAGTTGCGCTCGCCGCCGCAAGTAGACTGGGCTGCGGTGGACCCCTTCGCGCTCGTGCTTCTGGGTGGGCTGGTGGCGTTGATCCTCTGGATCTGGCTGCTCGGCAAGTACTACCCCGGCAATGGGCTGGAGCAGCTCGGCTTGCGGTCGGCGCGGGAGATCACCGAGACTCGCGAGGCGCTCGACGCCGAGGACCTCGAGCAGATGCTTGCCGCCGCCAACGCCCGCCGCCGCAAGCGCGGGGAGCGCGAGGTCAGCGTCCACGACCTTGAGCTCCAGGTGATGGAGGACCTGGGCGAGCAGCGCCGCCGCCGAGAGGCGTACGTCGCCGACCGCGAGCTCGACGAGCTGCTCGAGGCGACGAACGCGCGCCGTCGCGCCCGCGGGTTGCCGGAGCGGACGCGCGCCGAGGCCGAGCAGGAGTTCGGCCGCGGCTCGAACGCCGGGCCCTGATCGCTCCGTGGCGCGCGTGCTGATCATCGGGTGCGGCTGCCGCGGGCTCTCGCTCGCGCACGGGCTCCGCGAGCGCGGTCACGCGGTGCGGGGAACGACTCGGGATGCGTCGCGGCTCGACGAGCTCGAGCAGGCCGGGATCGAGGCGGTGCTCGCCGATCCCGACCGGATTGCCACGATCGCGCCGCTCTTCGAGCACGTGACGGTGGCGTGCATCCTGCTCGGGTCGGCCGTCGGCGATGTGGAAAAGGTGCGCGCGCTCCACGGCACGCGGCTCGAGATGCTGCTCACTAAGCTCGTCGACACGACGGTGCGC
Organism: uncultured Solirubrobacterales bacterium; assembly: GCA_963850335.1. Taxonomy (GTDB): domain Bacteria; phylum Actinomycetota; class Thermoleophilia; order Solirubrobacterales; family Solirubrobacteraceae; genus Palsa-465. The sequence continues at coordinate 629,878 of CAWKKY010000020.1, forward strand.
GGCCTCATCTACGAGGCGCGTGGGACGGTGCCTGCGGAGGCGCTCGAGGGTGGCGCGGCGCAGGTGCGAGCGGTGTGTGAGGACTCCGTGATCCCGTTTGTTCTGCTCGACGGCGACCCGGCGTGGTCTGAGGCATGGCTCGCGGCCACGCTCGACGCGATCGACCAGGTCCTCGGCGCTGGGGTGTCAGCCGGCCTTTAGCAGCGGCGCGATCCGATCGAACAGGTCGGTGAGGATCCGCGCGGTCGCCCCCCAGATGAGGTTGTCTCCGACGACGTAGGTGTCCGTTCGGATCGGCAGGCCGCGGCGGATGAGACGGCGGCGAGCGTATCCCGCGAGCAGCGCGGTGAGTGAGAGCTCGAGCACCTCGGCCACCTCGTTCGCGCTCAGGATCCACTCGCGCCCGGGCTCGATCAGGCCGACGAACGGGTACACCGAGTACCCGGTGGCGATCGTCGGCGTCGGTTGCAGCGCGCCGATGATCTCGACAGCGTCTGGAGGCAGCCCGATCTCCTCGTCGGCCTCGCGCAGCGCCGTCGCACGGAGATCGGGTTCGCCGTCGTCGTACCGGCCGCCGGGAAACGAGATCTCGCCGGGGTGACGGCGGAGGTCCTCGCGCCGGCGCGTGAATACCGCGTGGACCTCATCGTCTTGGAGGTAGAGCGGGACGAGGACGGCCGCGTCCTTGTGTCCGCTGACGTCGAGCGCGATCGCTTGTTCCGGCGTGAGCAGGACCCGGCCAAGCTCGTCCCGGATCGTGCTCAGTTCGATCGGCATGCCGTGACTATATTCGGGGGTATGGAAGGCCTGATCATCGTGGATGTTCAGAACGACTTCTGCTCCGGAGGTGCACTCGCTGTGCCGGACGGAGACGCGGTGATGGAGCCGGTCAATCGTTTGGCGCGCGAAGCCGGCTATGTCGTCGCCACGCGCGACTGGCATCCGCCGGATCATTCGTCGTTCGCCGCCGAGGGCGGCCCGTGGCCCGTGCACTGTGTCCGGGACACGCCGGGCGCCGGGTTTCATCCCCGGCTCGACACCTCCCGGATCTCGGACATCGTCGATGCCGGGCGCACGCGTGACGCCGAGGGTTATTCCGGCTTTGAGGACACGCCGCTCGAGCGGTTGCTGCGCGACCATGACGTCGACACCGTCCATGTCGGCGGGCTCGCGCTTGACTACTGCGTGAAGGCGACCGCACTCGATGCCCATCGGGCCGGCTTCAAGGTGATCGTCCATCTCGGCGCGACCCGACCCGTGGAGGTGGCGCCCGGCGATGGCGAGCGCGCGGTCCAGGAACTGCGCGAGGCCGGAGTGCAGATTGTCGACTGACGCGACCTTGACTGACGCGCTGTCCGGCCGAGTGGCGCTCGTGACGGGCGGGAGCGGTGGGATCGGTGCGGCGATCTGTCGATTGTTGGGGTCCGCGGGCGCGCACGTCGCCGTCGGGTACGGGTACAGCGCCGACGCCGCGGAGGCCGCCGATCTCGCGCTCGCGATTCTCCGCAACGGCTACATCACGAACCATGTGTTCAGCGTCGACGGCGGGATGCACCCGCGGTAGACGGTCCGGGCCGCGCAATTTCTCGTGTGCGCGCGTGAAGTTTCTCGCCGGGGTGCGTCTCAGGTCTGGTTTCTACAAACGAGGCACCGTCCGCACGACGGAGGCACTTTCGGGAGGTAGTTGATGAGAAGGATGATCTTGGCCGCCGCGACGAGTTCGCTCGTGTTGGCCTTTGTGCCGGCTGCCGCGATGGCGCGCCAGCACAGCCACCACAAGCGCCACCACGCGCGTCATCACCACGTGCGTGTGCATCGGGTGACTCATCGGCGCTTCGGCGACGTCAATAACCCCACGACGACGCCGACCACCAGCACCCCGGCCTCCAGCGCCGTCGGCACCGTCGATTCGTTCACCAACGGGACCCTCACGATCAAGCTGAACGACGGCTCGACCGTGAGCGGGACGGTGACGACCGACACCGAGATCGAGTGCGAGTCCTCGTCGTCGACGACGACGACGACGGACATCCACCGTGATGGTGACGGTGGCGGAAACGGTGGCTCCGGGTCCGGGGACAACGGCGGTCAGAACTCCGGTGGCGACCACGGTGACCAGGGCGGCCAGGGCGACGACAACGACCAGGACGACCAGGGTCAGCAGGCCTGCACGACCGCGAACCTCACTCCCGGCGCGTCCGTCCGCGGCGCCGAGCTCAAGATCTCCTCCGCAGGAGCGGTGTGGGACAAGGTGGACCTGATTTCTTAGCGCCCAGGGAGATCAGGTTTGCGCACGACCGGCGGCTCTCTCCTTGGAGCCGCCGGTCGGCTGCCGTTAGACGACCGGCGAACCGGCTTTTGTTCGGGAAGGTTCGCCGGTCGTCAGATGTCGTTGGGGGAGGTAGATTGATCCCCGATCTCCGGCACGGAGGCTGCACCGAAGCATGAGTCCGCTCGCTTTATCGGTTCGTTTTCTTCAAACCCAGCCGGACCGCCGCCTCATCGAGCTGGCGCGTGCCGGCCATGAACGAGCGTTTGAGGCGCTCGTCCAGCGCTATCGGCGCTCACTGCTGAGGTACTGCCGTCGTCTGAGCCCATCGGAGGCGAGCGCCGAGGACGTCCTGCAGCAGGGACTGATGCAGGCATGGGTGGCGCTCGGCAATCCTGAGGTCGAGGTCCGTGACGCCAGGGCGTGGCTGTACCGGATCGTCCACAACGTCGCGATCAGTCAGCTCCGCCTTCCGGTCCACGACTCGCTAGACGTCGAGGACGGCGGTCAGACCGGCGACGCGGGGGACGAAGTCGAGCGGCGGCTCGAGGTCCGGGCCGCGCTCGCCGGTCTGGCATCGCTTCCGGAACTCCAGCGCCAGGTGATGCTCAGCACCGCGCTCGAGGGCCGTAGCCACGACGAGGTCGCCGACGCGCTCGGGCTGAGTCACGGTGCCGTCCGTGGCCTCATCTACCGCGCCCGGGCGACGCTTCGGGCGGCAGCCGCCGCGATCACTCCGTCGCCGCTGATCCAGTGGGCGGTCCGCCAGGGCGGAGGCTCGGGACGCTCGGCCGCCCTCGTTGAGGTGGTCGCCGGCGGCGGATCGGTGGGGATCGGAAGCTTGATCGTGAAGGGTGGAGCCGTGGTGGCCGCGGCCGGCGCGATCGCGACCGCCGCCGGGATCGCCGGACACGCGGGCGGGCATCAGCCGCGCCATCGCCGGGACGCCTCCGGCGCCCGCGCGGGCGTGGGGGCGCGGGAGGCAGGCGCTGGTGCCGCGGTCCGCAACGCGGCGACGATCGCGGCGTCGGGAGCGGCGTCCGGGTCGGCCGCTGCAGCCGGGTCGCCGGGCACCGGCTCGGTCACCGCGACGCCCGTCGCGCTGCGGTCCGGCGGCTCGAGGTCGGGTCGCGGTTCGGGCTCTGGAGGCCCGGGCTCCGGTCGCGGACCGGCGGGCGGAGCCGGGTCGCGTCGTGGGCGCGGGCCTGGTGGTCAGAGCCGGCTTGGTGGTTCGGCCGGTTCGGGCGGGTCCGGGGGCTCAGGCGGTTCCGGGAGCTCCGGGAGTCCCGGCGGCGGCTCGGGGTCGCGCCATGGCGATGGCGGCGGTTCCGGTTCTGGGTCTGAGTCCGGCTCCGGATCGGGTTCGGGCTCGGGGTCTGCTTCGGGCTCCGGTGGAGCCTCTGGATCTGGCGGGTCGGGCGGCTCCGACGGCTCAGGATCTGGCGAGCACCACGGATCTGGCACGTCCGGCTCGGGCTCGGGTGCCCAGTCCGGCTCTGGGACTGGCAGTGGCGGCTCGGACGGCGGCGGCTCGGGTTCGGAGCGCGGCGGGTCGACGAGCACGACGACAAGTACGACGACGAGCACGCCGCCCTCGGCCTCGGCTGCGTCCGAGTCAGGCGACGGCTCCGGAGACGGCAGTCACTCAGGGTCTGTTCCGGGTCGGGTCCGGGTCCGGTGGTTCCGGGTCCGGTGGCTCGGGGTCCGGAGCGGGTGGCGCCGGCTCCGACGTGGCTAGGTCGTGACCGGCTGGACCAGCTTGACGCTGTCCTCGAACATCACTTCGCCCTCGAGGGTCCGGTGGACCGGACACTTGGCGGAGATGATTCGGAGCTTCTCGATCTGCTCCTCGGTGCACCCGTTCGAAAGACGGAGTTCGACCTTGAACTTGGTCGGGCAGCCGCGCTCGGCCGGCGCGTAATCGCATACGACCTCGACCGGGCCGAGATCCCACCCCTTGCGCTTCGCGTACATCTCGACCGTCACCGCCGTACAGGACGCCAGGCTGGCGGCAAGGAGCTCCTGCGGACTCGGGCCGTCGTCGTCGCCACCCTGCTCTGCCGGCTCATCGGCCGTCAGCTGATGGTTGCGGATGTCCAGTCGGTGGCTGAATCCGTTGGCCGACGTGCGGCGTGCGATGGCCTTCATTGGCGAGTCCTCATTGGTTAGTAATTCACGATGCCCACTCGCATCGTAGCGCCGGTCCGAGCCTTCCTAGCGCAGTGAGTTGAACAGCAGCCCGGTCGGTACCTTCGGGTAGAAGTACGTCGACTTCGGGGGCATGTTCTCGCCGGCCGCCGCGACCGCCTGAATCCGTTCCACCGCCGTTGGCGCCATGAAGAACGCGGCGTCGTATTCACCGCTCGTGACGAGCTCGAGCGCCTGGGCGTCGTCCCGCGCGTACCCAAGCCCATCGAGGTGATCGATCCGCTCATCGGTCATCTCAAGCGGGCCCTTGAGGATGAGCGCCTCGAGCACCGCCGTGTCCAGCCGGCGGTAGGGCTCGGCATGCTCCGGGAGGGCCGCGTCGGCGATCGCCGGGTCCTTCAGCGTGAGGCGGTACGGCTTGCGGAAGTGGGAGTCGATGTAACCGAAGCGGACCGTGTCGCCGCCGGGCTCGGGTGTCAGCCCGGACGGATCATCGAGCGGCTCGACGTCAAAGCTGGCCCTGAGCGTGTCGGCGAGTGCCTCCTGCTGGGCTGAGCTGAGCCCGCGGACGAGGCGGTGCGTGGGGAAGACCGTGAGCCCCGGGTCCTGGAGCGCGACGAGACACATGAGCACGTAGCGGTGCGCGCCCTCGCCGCCGATCTCATCGGCGTACACGCGGGCGGTCTCGTATCGGTGGTGGCCATCGGCGATCAGCAGCTCGGCGCCGCTCAGTGCCTCGGTCGCCGCCTTGATCGTGGCGGCGTCCGTGACCCGCCAGAGGCGGTTGACGGTCCCGTCGTCGTCAGTCGAGGTGCCCCACGGCGACTCGTCAGCGGTCGCCTCGGCGAGGGCTCGCTGTGCCGCGCCGTCAGGGTCGGAGAACAACGAGAAGATGGGGGAGAGGTTCGCCTCGGTCGCGCGCGTGAGACGGAGACGATCCTCCCGCGGGCCGGGATGGGTGCGCTCGTGCGGGCGAATGCGACCGGCGCCATACGGTTCCACTCGCACGCGCGCGAGGAAGCCGCGCCGGGTTCGCGCCGCACCATCGGGACCGGTGTAGTCCTGCTCGATCGGCCACAGTGCCGGCGCGTCGTCGGTCACGAGCACGCCCTCGCCCTCCCACTCGCGGATGAGCTCTGCGGCGTGGGCGTACGGATCGGCCTCGCTTGGCGTCGGCTGCGGCAGGTCGATCCGGACGACGTTGTACGGCGAGCGGGCCTCAAGCTCGGCGCGTTGCGCGGCGTCGATCACGTCGTACGGCGGGGCCACGACCGGTTGCAGCCCGCCGGTCTTGGCGAGCTCGTAGTGGAGTGCGGTGAGCGGTTCGATCTGTGCCATGGCCGGTCGCTGAGGCTACTCGACCGGGGCCGCGATTTGAGTCACCGGCGTCCTCGCGCGGGTCCAGCTGGGGGTGAGTTTCCGTCCGATCCGCGTGCGAACATACGTTCTGGTTGAAGCGATGGCGTACCCCGACTACATCAAGGTTCGAGCCCGCGAGCTGCGGGTGACGAAGGCGCTCTCAGTCGATGAGATCGCTGAGCGCCTCGCGCTTCCAAAAACGACGGTGTACTCGTGGATCGTCGACCTCCCGCTCGGCCGACCACGCCGTGGCACCCCCGGACAGCAGAAGGGGAATGAGGCCATGCAGGCGAAGTACCGCAAACTTCGTGAGGACGCATATGCGGAGGGGACGCACGAATACGAGCAATTCGTCCTCAGGCCAACCTTCCGCGAGTTCGTCTCGCTCTACATCGCCGAGGGCTACAAGCGCAATCGGAATGTCGTATCCATTGCGAACTCCGACGATCGTGTGATAGCGCTCGCGGATTCCTGGCTTCGGCGGCTGACCGCAAAGACCCTCACGTACACGCTGCAGTACCACGTCGATCAGGATCTCGATGAGATTCGCCTGCACTGGGGCGAGTTACTCGACATCGACGGCGACCTCATTCGCATGCAGCGCAAGTCGAACAGTGGACAGTTGAAGGGACGAACTTGGCGGTCGCAGTTTGGTGTCCTGACCATTTGGGCCGGTGACACCCTCCTCAGAGCTCGCCTTCAGGCGTGGATCGATCGGTTGAAGGACGAGTGGCGGCTACACTCGGCGGCCATGCGCGGGGCGTAGCGCAGCCTGGTAGCGCGCCTGCCCTGGGAGCAGGAGGTCCCCGGTTCGAATCCGGGCGCCCCGATCTGCGAGAGCCGCTTACCGTTGCGAATCTCCGCCGCGCGTTGAGACCTTCCACGCCAATTCCTTGGCCGTGGGGAACCCGCGCAGCAACCGCGAGAAGATCCCGCGCAGCGTGTCCTTGCCGTACTGATGCGACCCGTCGTACATCGACAGCACGGCAAGCGAGGTCCGGGTGCAGCCCCGCGTGAGCAGGACGACCTGATGGTCGAGCAGGCCGGTTCCATACCCCCAGCCGCCCTTGAAGTAGAGGTGCCAATGCGCCGGCGGGATCTCGCCGATGCCCCAACGCTGTGACGGCGTGACCGACGCAAGCAGGTGCATCGCAAACCCGCGATGGCGCGCGACCACGTAATGGTCGATGTTGTAGAAGAACTTCGTCTGGTCATCAGCAGTGATGTGGGTCTCGCCCCAGATCGCAGCCGTCGCGAAGTGCTTCATCCCGACCCGGTGCGCAAGCGCCGATAGCCCACCGTCGCCGACGATCCCGACGACCGTCGACGCGGCGTTGTTGTCCGAGAACTCGATCATCGGTCGCAGCAGCGACCCGTCGTAGCCGTTGAGCGGACGGTTCGCCACCGACGGCCGGTCGAGGTAGGCGACGAGCAGCATCGCCTTGACCACGCTCGCCGACCACTCGACATGATCGGCCCGATACCCGTAGTAGCGATGGTCGGTGCGGACCGCAAACTCGATGTCTCCTTGGCGCGTGTGCGCGTAGTCGATCGCCGCCCGCATGTCCGGTTTCCAGAGTGCGTTGAGCCGCTCCCCATACCCGGGCACGACGCAGCTGGAGCCGGCACTCACGCCCGGAACGGCGCCCAGCGCGACGATCGACCCGACGACGGCCGCAACCCGTGCCACCCATCCATTGCCTGCTCTCAACACCTCTACAGTCTCCTCCCTAGACGGCCCCCGTAGCTCAGTGGACAGAGCACCGGACTTCTAATCCGATGGTCGCAGGTTCGAATCCTGCCGGGGGCGTAGGTAGGGATTTCTGCTGCTAATCGATGGCGTCCTCACGGCCGTTCCAGACATCGGGGCCGACGCTGGACCGAACGGCTCACACGCACTGCCCGCCGCTCACGTGTGTCGCAGCGTGATCGTCGTCCAGGCGCCGATGTGGATCCGGTCCCCGTCGACCAGCCGCACGGCCGTGCTCGCGTCGGCGGAGACGGGCGTCGGATCGTCGTTGACCGTGGTCCCGTTCATCGAGTCAAGGTCGCGGACCGTGTACGAGCCGTCGGACTGGCGTTCGAGAACGGCATGGACATGCGAGATCGCCGGATCCTCGGGTGCCCCGGCGAGGTTGATCTCGACCGCGTCCGCAGGCGTCTGTCCGTGGTTGCGCCCGATCCGGACGTAATCGGCGGTCAGCGGGAAGCGTCGCTCGAGGTAGGAGTCAGGAAACGAGACGCCGGCCGACGCGAGGCGGTCGAACTGGGCGCGGTCAGCGCTCGCGACCGCCTCCCACAGCGCCGTCCCCGGCGGGGGGCTCTCGTAGTCGTGGCCGCACGCTTCGCAATAGCGGTCGTCGCCGTGGCGCGCGGCTCCGCACTGCGGGCACGGTTCGCCAGGCGGCGCTGCGGGGGCCTCATTGGACGGCGCCGCGCCAACGTCACCCGAGGGCGCCGCGCCGCCGTCACCCGCCGGCGGTGCTGACATCTCCGAAGTCGCCGGTGCCGGCGCCGCACTGATCGGCACCCCGCACTGGTCGCAGTAATCCTCGGTCGTGGAGACGTGACCGTTCGGGCACGTGGCGGTCATGGCTGCGAGGTTCCCACGCGCACGGTCTTCGTCGAGCGCGTGTCGAGCGCCATCTCGTCCGCGTCCGCCACCGCGCGCTTGAGCCGAACGGTTCCGCTGGTCGGATCATCGACGTCGACCACCGCCTTCAGCAGCTTCATTGTCCCGTCGTTGCCAGAGGCCGACGCGAGTTGCACTGCGCGGCCAAGCTTGACCGTTGCTGTCGCCTCGTCGCCAGACTTGCGTGCCTCGAGGCCCTCCTGGATCGCGTCAGCGAGCTCCGCCTGGCCTGTGTAGTGGGCCACCTCGCGGTTGATCCGCGTCGAGAGCGCCTGGTCGTCGGTCCACACTGCCTTGATCAGGCCCTGGCTGAGGACTGTGTCGCCCTCGACCAGGCTGACGCGGCCGGCGAGCATCTCTTCGCCGGCGGTGCGCGGCTGTACGCGGACACAGATGTGGTAGTCGCGCGACTCCTCGCCCCAGGTCCCGGTCGGGTAGTCGGCGGTTAGCGGGTTCACCGCCACCGCGCGCTCGGTCAGCTCCTCGATCGTCGGCGCGACCTGGCGCACGAACGCGACCGTCGCTCCCTGCGGCGTCCACAGCCGTAGCGAGACGGCCTGCGTTGCCTTGCCCATCGCGGTCTCGATCATCGAGCGGAAGTCGGCGGCCATATCCGCGGGGTCGGCGACGATATCCACCGTGCCGAGCAGCTTCGAGGCGACGCGCCGCAGCTCGCTGACGGCCCAATCGGTTCCGACTCCGCGGCAGTCGCACTGGAAGACGCCGTCACACGCCGCGAGCACGGCGTCCAGCTGCTCCGGCGTTTCGTGTCGGTTCTCGCCGTCGGTCAGCAAGATCGCGTGGCAAACGCGGCCCGGCGCGGTGAGGAACAGCTCCCGAGCCATGTCGAGCCACGACCCGATCGCGGTGCCACCGCTGGCCCGCAGGCGCGAAGCCGCCCGCTTGGCCTCCTCGCGGGTCGCGTCCGAGCACGGCACGAGCTGGCCGGTCGGCGGATAGATCAGCTGTGCGCTCTGGGTTCCGGCGATCACCGCGAACGCGACACCGGTGCGGATGGAGTCGATCGCCGCCTGCGTGGCATCGCGGGCGGCTGTGATCTTCGTCTTCGGGACGCCCATCGAGCCGGACGTGTCGACGATCACGATCTCGGCGGCATCCGGCTGCCCGGCGGGCGCCCCGCCGGCCGTCCCGGCCGATCCGCTCGAGCTGACGGTCACGATCGCGTTGACCTCGGAGCCGTCGTCCGGCAAGTACTCGTTCTGGTAAACGTCGGCCGTGAAGTTGCTCATGGCGTCCTCCTATGACGGATCGATATCGACGACGGCGACGGTGATGTTGTCGTGTCCGCCGCTCTCAAGTGCGAACTCGGTCAGCGAGCGCGCGATCGCTGCCGGCGCTGCGCCGGACGGAAGCGCATCGACGAGCGACACCAGACGATCGGGCCCGGACAGATAGTTCCACAGGCCGTCGGTGCAGAGGATCAGGCGCCCGGCGGCATCGGGCGCCATCGTGGCCACCTGCGGTGGGCGTTGCGGCGCGTCAGGGCCGACCCAGTTGGTGATCGCGTGCGAGCGGCGATCGTGCGCCGCCTGATCCGCTGTCATCAGCCCCTCAGCCACCTGCGCTTCAGCCCACGACTCATCGACGGTCAGTTGCGTGGCGCTGCCGCCGGCCAGCCAGTAGGCGCGGCTGTCGCCGACCCAACCGACGACGAGCTCGCCGGCGCGCCAGGCGGCGGATACAAGCGTGCACGAGGGCGAGTCGCGGTCGATGCGGGTCGTCCATGGGGTCTGCTCGACCGCCGCCCGGGCAGCCGCGATCGCGTCGACCGTCGCCGCGCTCGGATCCGCACCAGCATCGGCGATCGCCCGCGCGAGCATTTGGCCCGCCGCCGTTGCCGCGTGTCGCGCGGCGGTGTTGCTGGCGCTCGCCGACGAGATCCCGTCGCACACGACCGCCGCACCGGTGCGCGCATCGACGAGCTCGAGATGGAACGCATCTTCGTTGCGCCGGTGGACGAGACCCTGGTCGCTGACCGCAGCCGCACCGGCGAGGTCGACCTCGACACGGCTGTCAGGCGGCCGCTCGCGCACGCCGCATACCATGCAGTAGCCGTCGGCGTCGATCGACTCGGGGGGCGCCCCGCACGCGCGGCAACCCTCGCGTGGCACCTCCGGGGCATCCCCGGACTGAGTCGCAGTCGCCGCCGGTGGGAGCCGCGCGCCGCACTGCTCGCAGAACACGTCGTCCCCTGCGAGCGGGGCGCCGCACGCCGGACACTTCAGCTCCGTCTGCGTGCTCACGTCCAGGTCCTCGGCCGCACCTGGTTGGCCCGATCGACGAGCGAAATCCGCTCGCCGCGAGCGGCGGCGGCGCGAGCGAGCGTCCGGTAGGAACGCTCGAGCCCGAACCGCAGGTCGCGCTCCTCGAGGCGGCAGCCGAGCAGCGAGGCGCCCCCGTTGCCGGCGGCTGCGCCGTTGTGCGGGAGGCGGAGCGCGGCCTCGAGCAGCTCCGCGGTCAGCTTCGCGCGCTGCTCGCTATCGACGTCGAGCCCCTCGAGGATCGCGCCAGCCGCAACCAGTTCGTCAGTTGTCGGGTTGGCCCCACCGTCGAGCGCCGCCGAGGCACCTGATCCGGGCAGTCTGCGCCTCGACGTACGCGCTCGAGGAGTCCGGTACGCGGTCATAGGCGGTCAGCGCACCGGCGCGGTCGCCTTTCGTACGGCGACAGCGTGCGAGTCCGAACGACGCCGCGGTGAACGCCGGATCGGTGCGCGAGACGATGTCGTACCAACTCGTCGCGGCATCGCCGTCACCCTGGAGCTCGCAAGCGATTGCGAGCGCCAGCTTCGGTGCCAGCTCACCGGGCAAGGCGCGGTACACGGTCGTGAACTTCTCATGCGCACCGTCGGGGTCGGAGCGCGCCAGCGCGGCGAGACCCCGGTACCAGCTCGTGCGCCATTCCCATGCGTCCGCCGACTCGATCGGGGCGAGCTGCGCCTCGACGCCGTCCCAGTCGCCCAGCTCGATCATCGTCGCCGTGCGCCGGAGCTGGATTTCGAGGCTCTGCTCGGGCGCCGCCTCGAGCTGGGCGAGCAGGTGGCGCGGGTCAGTCCCGGTGATCGTCGCGAGGTAGCCGGCGCCCGGATCATCGGCGGCCACCTGCGGGCGCGGCAGCGCTCGCCAGTCGACCCTGCCGAAGCCTGCGCGCAAAGGGCCGGTGAACAGCTTGCTGATCGAGGGCACCGGGTGCCCGTCTTCGGCGGCGACGACCTCGCGCAGGACGCCGAGCAGCTGGTCGCTCATCTCCTCGGCCGACTGGAAGCGGTCGTCCGGGTTCGGCGCTGAGCCCTTCACGAGGAAGCGGTACAACGAATCGAAGCGGGCGAACAGCTGCACGTCGTCCTGCGGAGGGAACGTGAACTTGTAGGTGCCCTGGTAGCCGCGGAAGTCGAAGCTCAGGACCCCCAGCGTCCTTGCGACCGTGAACAGGTCGGACGGCACCGACGGCCCCGCGGACGCGATCTCGGGCGCCTGGTAGCCGACCGTCCCGAACACGGCGGCCTCCGGCTCGTCGACCCGGATCACGCCGCCGAGGTCGATCAGCTTCAGTGAGTGGCGCGTCTGGATCACGTTGTCGATCTTGAAGTCGCAGAAGAGCAATCTCTGCTCGTGCAGGTAACCGAGCGCCGGCAGGATCTCGAGCATGTAAGCGATCGCCTGGGCCGGGGGCAGCGGGTCGGGATTGCCGCCGTTTGCCTCCCGCCGCTCGGTCAGGATCTCCTTGAGGCTGTGGCCCCCGACGTACTCCATGACGATGTAGCCGGAGCTCTCGTGCTGGACGAAGTTGTAGATCTTCACGATGTTTGGGTGCTCGACCTCGGCCAGGAACCGCCGCTCGGCCAACGCGGCCGCCATCGCGTCCTGGTCGCCCGTGTTGAGCAGACCCTTGAGGACCACCCAGCGGTCGGACACATTGCGGTCTTTGGCAAGGAAGATCCAGCCGAGTCCGCCGTGGGCGATGCAGCCGACGACCTCGTACTGACCGCCGACGAGGTCCCCCGGCTTCAGCTTGGGCTCGAACGAGAACGCAGTCCCGCACTTGCGGCAGAACCCCGACGTGCGCCCAGGCTCACCGTCGCGTCCGCGGCCGACTGGCTCGCCGCAGCGCGAGCAGAACCGCCGCTTCTCGAGGACCATTGGATTCGCCATCACGGCCTCGGACGGGTCGCGCGCAGGGACGGGCGGAACTTCGACGAGCCCGGCGCCGAGTCGGCTGGTGGTGCTCGAGCGCGTGCGCGAGGAGCTCGAGCGGCGCGAGGAGCCGGCCGCGCCTGACGCAGACGGCCCGGTTGACGCCGCCGACATCGCGGGCGTGGCCTGGGATGGGGTTGGCGTCGCCGCGGACGGAGTCGCCGCCGCTGGGGCGGACTCTCCTGACGACGCAGCGGCCGGCGCCATCCCGCAGACGTCGCAGTAGCCGTCCAGGATCGACCCGGTACATCCGGGTTGGGTGCACTTCATCGTGGTCTCTCCTCGATCGCCGCGGGTCCGTTCAGCGTCTCCTGGTAGCGGCGCACGAGCTGGGCGACGAGCGCGAGGTCGGTCGGCGCCGTGTAGAGCGCGTCGCGCGCCTGCGAGTAGAGCCCGGCGAGTTCAGGATCCTCGATCATGTCGAGCGCCTTCGCCTTCACCTGGTAGGCGTCGAGCAGCGCCCGGTACTGGTTGCGGGACTCGATCGGAGCACGGTTGGCGGCCAGGATCCGCTCGGCGTCCTGGACCAGCGCCTCCGTGCGGACGGTCCACGCTTCCAACTCTCGCTGGGCATCCCGCCAGGCCCCGCTGGTCGCCAGCGTGGAAATCCGGGCGAGCTGTCCATCGAGATCCTCGCGCACGTTGAGGACCGCGGGCGCGGTCGGTTGCGCGATCTTGACCAGCAGCTCCTCGTGCGCGGTCCGCGCGTCCTCGACCAGGCCGCGAAGCCGCACCAGCGTTGCCCGGGCCGCGGCAAGGCGGGGATCGAACTCGCCTTTCACCTGCCCGATCGAGTCGAGATCAGCGCGAATCGAGGTGAGTGAGCGCACCAGCGCGTCGATCTCCGAACCGTTCACCGCGAGCGGGTCGGAGGTCGTCTGCGCGCTCAGCGCCGCGAGTTGCCGGGCGGCGGACTCGAGCTCGGTGGTCTCCGTCTCGCCGACCCCGGCGGCGAGCTGCCGGCATTCGGTCAGCTGTTTCCGGGCCGCATCGACTCGCGGGATCAGGTCGTCCCAAGCGGCGCCGACGTCGGCCACGACCACCTTAACCTCGTCGAACACCGCCGACATGCGTTGCAGGAGCCCGCCGATCGAGATCCGGTCCGCGACCTGGGAGTCGCCAAGCAGCGTCCGCTGCGCCAGCGGCACATCGCTGATCGACAGCTCGATCGACTGGCCGTCCAGCAGCGTCTCGAGCTCGTCGAATCGGTTGCCGCCGCGGAGCTTCTGCGCGCGTTCGGCGTGCGCCTCGAGCACCCCCTCCCACTGCCAAAGCTCGTTGAGCTTTGCGCTCGCATCCGACCAGCGGGCAGCCGACGCACCGGTCAGCTTGCTGGTCTCGAGCAGCGCGCGATTCGGGTCTGTTTCCAGCTCGGTCAGGCTCTGCTTGATGCGCTCGACCGCATTGCGCAGCTCCTGAAGCTTGCCGTCGATGATCTCGCGTCCCATGTCAGCCTGAATATTGAGGTGTCGGAGGCGCTGGGATCGTTTTCACGAGCCCCCCGAGCCACTTCGCGTAGATCCGGCGCCACGAGCCGTCGGCGAACTGCTTCGCGAGCACGCCGTTGACGAACCGGACGAAGTCCGGATGCGCCTTGCTGATCGCCATCCCGTACGGCTGCGGCGAGATTGGCGGCCCGACGAGCTTCGTATACGGGTCCTGAGCCTTGAAGCCGAGTAGGATCGAGTCGTCGCTCGTGATCGCGTCGGCGGTGCCCTGCTGGAGCGCGACCAGGCAGTCGGTGCGGGAGGCGACCGGGAACTTGATCGCCTTCGGCTGCTCGCTAATCAGGCCGTCGAGCTCGGTCGACCCCTTGGTCGCGCAGACGCGTTTGCCGGCCAGGTCGGAGACTCCGGCGATCCGCGAGCCGATAGGCACAAACAGCCTCTGCACCGCGTCGTAATAGACACTGGAGAAGTTGACCTCGTGGCGGCGCTCGCACGTGATCGTGACCGCGTCGATGACGAGGTCGACTATTCCCTTCTGCACCGCCGGCAGCCGCTCGGCAGTCGTCAGCGCGACAAACTTGACGTCGTTCGGGTTGCCGAAGATCGCCTGCGCGAGTGCGCGTGCTTGGTCGATTTCGAACCCCTCAAGCTTGCCGTCGAGCGGGTTGAAGTACGCGAACTTGAGCGTGTTCTGATCGACGCCGACGACGAGCCGGCCGCGCTGCCGGATCTGTGCCATAAAGCTGCCGGCCGGCATCGCGCCGGGCGCGGGCAAACTTGCGGGCGGGCGCAGGCTCGCTCGCACGTTGCAGGGCGGCGATTTCGTCGGGGTCGACGGAGCGGTGCTCGTCGTGGCAGCGTGCGCATCGAGCGCCGCAAGGCTGTCGTTGAGGGCTTGGTTCGACGTTCCGCCGCACCCAGCCAGCGCCGCCGCCAGCGCAACCCCGATCCCGTATCCGAGCGCCCGCCTCATCGGTACTCGTTGATCCTGAGTCGCAATCCGACCAGCGTCAGACAGGCGGCGACCACGAACACCACCGGGATCCCGACCGAGAGCCCACTGAGCGCCGAGCTCGCGTCGGCTGCCGAGCTCCTGAACCGGGCCTGCGCGGCCGCGACCTGGCCGGCGAGGCTCGCGCTGACCCGGTCAGCCGGCGAGGGGCCCTTGGCACCGAGCCCGGCAGCCAGGTTGTCGGCAGCAGCCGTCTGGCCCTGCGACTGAAGCGTCGTGATCTGTGTGTGCTGGGCCAGATAGGCGGACACGGCTTGGTCGAACTCTCCGGCAGCGCGCGTGGTGTCCGTCCGCTGCGCGAGCGCCCTGATCTCGCCCGCCAGTCCGCTGCTGCCACCGGGCTGTCCGAGCGCCGCGATCACGGCCGTGAAGTCGGCCGGATCGGCGGTGTCTCCACCGCGTGCGATCAGCGTCAGGCTCTGGTCACTCTGAGCACGGGAGACGAGGATCCGCGCAGCCGACAGGACCTCGACCGAGTCAGAGCCGTCACGCTGCGCCTTCGCGAGCGCGTTCTGCTCGCTGATCATGGCGCTCGCTCCCCACGCGGTCAGCCCCACCAGCAGCAGCGTTGCGATCACAGTCGGGATGTTGAAGACCCGATGGCTGATCCCGGCGAGGTAGCGCTGTATCAGCACGAGGACGACCAGCAGCACCAGCAGCACAATGACGAACACGAGCAGCCACGTCAGCGAGGTGCCGGTGTCGTAGTTGTCACGCAGGCGCTGCGCCTCGATCGTGTACAGCCGGCCGGCGGCCGGGAGGATCGTCGTGTTCAGCAGATTCGACGCCTGCCGCAGATACGCTGCGCCGACCGGCAACCCCTGCCGGTTGTTTGCGCGCGCCGCCTCGATCAGCCCTGCGTAGATCGGAAGCTGAGCCGCGACGGTCGCGACACTGTCGCGAGCGCCGGCTGCCGCTCCGACCTGTCTGGTCAGGCTCGCGAGCGAGCTGCTGGCGCTCGCCACATCCGCCAGGTAGCGCGCTCGTCGCGCGGGGGGCTCGAGCCCGCCGACGAGCACCGTCGTCGTCGCCGTCGCGTTCGCGTCCGACAGCGATGCGTACAGGCTCGCGGCCTCGGCGAGCAGCGGCTCCGTGTCGGTCTTGGCCGAGCTCACCGCCCGGGACCGAGCCTGCGCGGCGATCAGTGCCATGGCACCGAAGCACACAGCGCCGATGACGACCGCGATCGAAAGGAGCGCCAGCCGCCCGGGGGTTGTCGTCAGCTGCTCCCGGACCCACGCCCGGACCGGGTTGACTGATCCGCGCCGGTCACGGCGCGGTGCCGCGATTGCGGGCTCGACGGTTTGAGTGGCCACCCCGGGAGCAGTCTAGGGAGAGCTACTGTGGCGCGCCATGCTCGGCGCTCGTGGCCGCGTTGATCGGAAAATAGGATGCCCCTACCAGCTGCGGTCGTCTCGTCGCGGCTGGTGAGCGGTCACCCGCTGACGACATCGAGCACCGTGTCGACGTCGCTCGCGTCGTTGTACACGTGCCAGGAGGTGCGGAGCCGGCCGCCACGGACCGCGGCGATGATCCCGGCCTGCTGGAGACGCTCGGCTGCCCCCGGGAGATCCGCGCAGACGATCGCGCTGTTCGCCGGCTCCAGCCCGATGCCGGCGCGGAAACGGTTCGCGAGCTCGAGGTTGTGTCCGTGGATCGCCTCGACCCCGATCTGTTCGATCACCTCCAACGCGGGCTTGGTGCCGACCCATGAGAACCATGCCGGGGAGAGATCGAGCCGGCGGGCATCCGGCGCGAGGCGCAGCGGCGGGCCGAAATAGCTGGCGTGGACATCGTCGCCCGCATACCAGCCGGCGCTGTGAGGCACGGCGCGCTCGAGCACACGATCGGAGACCGTCATGAATGCACTCCCGCGTGGGGACATCAGCCATTTGTAGGCCGCGCACACAACCGCGTCAAAACGATGCGCCTCGATCGGCAACCAGCCAACCGCCTGCGTCGCATCACACAGCGTCATCGCGCCGGCATCGGCGGCGGCGGCCTCAATCTCGCGAAGGTCGGCAACCTCGCCGCTGCTCATCTGGACCGCGCTGAACGCGACCAGATCGACACCGTCGGAGATCGCGTCCACCAGTCCCGAGAGCGGGACCACGCGGACGTCGAGACGCTGCTGGACCAGCAGCGGAAACAGCAACGAGGTGAACTCGACGTCAGGGACCACGACCCGCGCCGCCGCTGGCAGCGCCGTCACGACCGACCCGACCAACTCCGACACCGTCGAGCCGACCGCCACCCGCCCGACATCAACGCCGACCAGCCTCGCGAACACCGCTCGAGCGCCCTCGGTGCGCTCGCCCCACTGTTCCCAGCTCGTGCGTCCACCGCGCCAATCCGCCAGCGCTGACTGCAGCGCCTCCCACGCCGGTCGCGGGGGCAGCCCAAAGCTCGCACTGTTGCAATACACACCGGCCGGGTCCCACAACGCTCGCGCTTCGTCGATTCTCACCTGACTCATTGCATCACCGAGACCCGACGGCAGCTACCTTCAGGCGGATCGCTCTCTGCAACACGCCACGACGACGGGGGTGGGATCTTGAACCGGGATGAGATGAAGCCTGAGACGTGGGTGGTCGTAGCCGGCCGCCCTGAGTCGGTGCCCGGCGCGCCACTCAACACCCCGGTGATTCCCGCCTCCACCTACGTCCTCGGCTCGGAGCGGATCTACAGCCGGAACGAGGGCACGGAAGGCTGGGAAGCATTTGAGGCGTTGATGGGAGGCCTGGAAGGGGGAGACGCCGTTGCCTTCGCGTCCGGAATGGCGGCGTGCGCGGCGGTGCTGGGCCAGCTTCCGTCTGGCGCTCACCTCGTTCTCGTCGACGACTGTTACCAGGGCGTATCGGCGATCGCGGAGGCGGGCGCGCGTACCTACGACTGGCGTGTCGAGCGGCTGTCGGCGACCGATCCGAGGTGGCTCGAGCGAGCCGGAGAGGCGGACCTGTTGTGGATCGAATCGCCATCGAACCCGCTGCTCCACGTCGCTGATCTCGCAGCGATTTGCGCCGCACCCCGCCGTGCCGGGACGCGCGTGGTGGTCGACAACACGTTTGCCACGCCGCTGCTGCAACGTCCACTCCAGCTTGGGGCCGACGTCGTTGTGCACTCCGCTACCAAGCTCATCGGCGGCCACTCGGATCTCCTCCTCGGAGTGGCGGTCACCGCTGACGCGGGCGAACTCGAGCTGCTCCGAGAGGCCCGTGGCCGCAATGGCGCCACGCCGGGGATGTTGGAGTGCTTCCTGGCGCTGCGCGGAGCTCGGACGCTGCCGCTACGACTCCGCCACGCCCAAGCCTCCGCACAGGAACTCGCGCTCAGACTGAACCGTCACGCCGCAGTGACGCGGGTGCGATACCCCGGCTTCGGCACGATCGTCAGCTTCGAGCTCACGGATGGGGCAGCCGCCGATCGCGCGTGTCAGGCGACGCGCATCATCCGCCACGCGACGAGCCTCGGTGGCATCGAGACATCGATGGAGCGCCGCAGCGCGCAACCAGGCCAGGAGCACATCCCGCCCGCCCTCATCCGTCTCAGCGTTGGGTGCGAGGACCTGGAAGACCTTTGGAGTGACCTCGAGGCGGCGGTGAGCGCAACATGACGCGCGCTCAAGATCGACCGCCTCTCGCCGTCCCTCCAGAGTATGGACATCGATGCTGTGACGTCGAGCCTGGAGCAGCTGCTCGCGACGCAGCGGTCATTCGATCCCACCGCGATGCTCGCGGCCACCCAGGCGCTCGCTGATCTGTCGAGCGCCTCGGTGTCGGATTCCTCGGCGTCCGACGGATCAACCGGCACGACGTTCGCCGACATGCTCGCGAATGCTCAGGCGGCAAGCGCGGGGACGGCTGGCACCGCTTCGCTGACCGGCGTCACCACGCCGACCGGCGGTGCGTCCATGATCGACGGCACGGCGGTGACCGGCGGTGTGCCGCTGACGAGCAGCCCCTCGGTGGTCAGCGCGGCCTCCACGACGGGCGAATCCGAGACCGGCGAGACCTCAGGGGTCGGCGAGTCCGAGAACAATGAGACATCGGGGGTCGGCGAGTCCGAGGCCAACGAGGCGTCAGGCGCCGGAGAGTCCGAGACCGATGAGGCATCGGCCACTGCCGGCGCCTTGGCCGCCAGCGGGACAACCGCCGCCACCGGGACCACGGTTACCGGGGGCGCATCGGCCACCACTTTCGCACCGTTCGTTCCCCACGGCGGCCAGTACGGATTCTTCCCGACTTCGACGACGAACGACACGAACGGCAAGGAACCCGAGATCGCCGCGCGTCTGGATGCTCTCGGCCAGGCCCTCCACCTTCACCTCGTCGGGCTCTCCGGTTACCGGACTCCGCAGCACTCGGTTGCGGTTGGCGGGTACGCCAACGACCCACATACCCGCGGCGAGGCGATGGACACACCCGGTGTCGAGGGTGTGCCGGAGGCGACGCTTCGGCAGTTCGGCCTCACGCGTCCGTTCTCGGGCGCGAGCGAGGCAGATCACATTCAGCTCGCCTAACCCGCGAGCCGCCCAGTTCAGGCCACCGGCCGTGTCACGTACAGTGCCCGGCATGGACGGTCACGATGACGTCCCGCTCACCAATCTCGATCAGCCGTTGTTCGAGGATGCGCGGACGACGAAGCGGGACCTCGTCGACTACCTGGAGGGCGTGAGCGAGCAACTGCTTGGCGAGCTACGCGATCGGCCGTTGTCCGTGGTGCGGGCGGTGCGCGGGCAAAAGCCGTTCATGCAGAAGAACGTCCCGAAGTACGCGCCGCCGTGGGTCGAGACGGTGACGATCTGGGCGGAGCGTTCAAAGCGTGACGTCGCCTACGCGCTCTGCAACGACCGGCGAACACTGCTGTGGTTCGCAAATCAGCGCGCGGTCGAGTATCACCCGACGCTCGTCCGCGCCGATCCAGCGGGCTACGCGCAGACGCACCTGGTGCTCGATCTCGACCCGCCGGCGGATGCGGGATTCGATGCCGTGGTGGCCGTCGCCGGGCTGGTGCGCCGCGCGCTCGCCGAGGTGGGGCTCGCCGGCGCCGTCAAAACGAGCGGTGCCAAGGGCGTGCACGTCTTCGTGCCGGTCGCCCAGCCCGCGACGGGCGAGGAGATCGCGTCGGCCACGCGCGCGCTCGCGGCGCGCGCCGAGCGGCTCGACCCGGAGCTGGCCACGACCGCCTACGTCGTCGACGAGCGGGGCGGAAAGGTGTTCGTCGACGCCACGCGCGCTGGCGGTGCGACGGTGGTCGCTGCTTACAGCCCGCGCGTCCGGCCCGGCACGCCGGTGTCGTTTCCGGTCGCATGGGACGAACTCGATCGCGTCACGCCGACCG
The DNA here is from genome assembly GCA_963850335.1 of uncultured Solirubrobacterales bacterium. Taxonomy (GTDB): domain Bacteria; phylum Actinomycetota; class Thermoleophilia; order Solirubrobacterales; family Solirubrobacteraceae; genus Palsa-465. The sequence continues at coordinate 650,300 of CAWKKY010000020.1, forward strand.
ACTTCACGATCCACACGGTGCCGGCTCTCCTTCGGGATGGCAACGCGTGGGCCGACTCACCTTCCGAAGCCGCAGTCGCTGGCCCCCGATCTGATCGAGGAGGGCCGCGCCATTCCGGTCGCGCGCGTCCAGGCAATGCACGCGGGCAAGCGCCGAGCGCGTGCGCGGCGCGAGCAGGCGCCGCCTCCCGATGATGCGTAAGCCGCGGGGCGGCTCCTGAGAGGCGCTTAGCCGGAGGGACGCCGATGCAGATGTCGCTCTCGGATCGTCTCGGCGACAATCCGACCGCCGCGCACGACCCACCTCCGGGGTGCCTGTTCGCGCAGCGCGTCCGCGGGGCGTTCGGCGTCGAGCACGACGAGATCGGCGCGGGCGCCGGGAATGAGCCCGTAGTCAGGCAGGCGCAAGACCCGCGCGGCGTCCTCGGTGACCATGCGCATGGCGGCCGCGATCTCGGCGGGCGTGCCGAGCTGGGCCGCGTGGCCGAGGATCAGCGCGACCTGTAGAGGGTCGGCATTCCCGAATGGGTAGAACGCGTCATCGACGCAGTCCTGCCCGGCGGCGAGCGTCACGTTGGCCCGCATGAGCTCCTTGATGCGCGGGATCCCGCGTCGGCGAGGCTCGCGGTCCTCGCGCCCCTGGAGCATGAGGTTCGTGCCAGGGTTCGTGATCACGTTGACCCCCACGGTCGCGGCGCGCTCGATCACGGCGGTGGCGTAGTCATCCTCCCAGGCCGCCATCGCGCAGACGTGCCCGGCGCTCGTTCGGCCGCCCCAGCCGCGTCTCTCTGCCTCATCGATGAGGAGCTCGAAGCTGTGCCATCGCCCGTCGTCAGTCTCATCGACATGCATATCGACGTCCGCGTCGTGTTCGGCCGCGAGGTCGAGGCAGAACGCGATGTGCCGTCGCGCGGCGTTGTCGTCCACTTCCCAATGCGGCATCCCGCCCACGACGTCGGCTCCTGACCGCATCGCGTCCGCCATGAGTTGCGCGGTGCCTGGGTCCCGCCAGATCCCCTCCTGGGGGAAGGCGACCAACTGGATGTCGCAGAGGTCAGCATGATCGGTGCGGGCCAGCGCGACACCTTCGAGCGGCTTCAGGCCGCCGATCGTGTCGACGTCCACGTGGCTGCGAATCACGGTTGTTCCCGCCATGACCGCCTCCCGGATGACGACGCCGGCGCGGGTGCGGATCTCCTCGACGGTGGCGGCACGCTTGGTGGCGTGCAGCAAGGCGATCGCCTCGGCGAGGGTGCCGCTGCGGTTCGGCGGGAGGAGCGGTCCGACGAGCACCTTGTCCAGGTGAATGTGCGGCTGCACGAAGGCGGGGCTTGCGAGCCGACCTTCGGCGTCGATCTCGGTGGCGGCATCGCCTTCCAGGTTCGGCGCAATCGCGGCGATGCGCTCACCGCCGATCGCGATGTCGTGGAGCGAGTCGCGGCCCGCCAAGCGCACGCGACGCACGACGAGGTCAAACGGTGGGGTCTCTGCGGTCATGCGGATGCTCCTGACGGTGCGTCATCCAGGCGCCCCTGAGAGGTTGGACACGAACCACGCGGTGACGGCGTCGAGATAGCCGGGCGCGAGGCTGCCATCCACGCGTAGACGGTGGTCGGCGCCGTCAAACGTCTGACAGCGAACGGTTTCCGCGGTTTCCGCGAGGATGCGTTGACTGGCACCCACAGGAACGAGCGGATCCTCGGAGCCGTAGATGGCCAGGGTGGAGACGTCAAGACGCCGCAGATCGATATCCGGTGTGTAGTCGATCCATGCCGTCAGTTGTGACCAGGTGTCATCGGTGAGGCGAAACCCGGAGCGGTTGAGTACGTCGCGGAGCAGCGGGTCGCGCACATCGGCCAGGAGGCGACGGGCCGAGGCGCAGTCGCAACCCTTGCGGGCCGCAGTGCGGAGGCGTTGAAAGAGCTCGCGCCCCACATCGTCGGGGACACCAGCGAGCGCGAGAGCGTGCACCTCGGCCTCGAGGAACGACACCGCCGGGCACGAGTTCAGAATGAGACAGCGGGCAGCGATTCCGCTGGCGCAGGCACGCAGCGCGACCCAGCCACCTTCGCTGTGGCCGAAGATTCCGATCCGGCGAGCATCCGCTTCGGGCCTGGATCGCAGCGCCGCCACGGCGGCGGCGAGATCACCGGAGAGCGCATCTACGCCCGCTGACGCCCATGTCCCGGTCGACGCTCCGACGCCGCGCTTGTCATACGCCAACACCGTCACGCCGGCGTCGACGAGCCGGTCGCGAAGCGGATCGAAATAGCCGTCATTGCTCCGGTCCATCGGTCCAGAACCACCAACCAACACGACTCCCGGCGCCTCGAAACTGCCGTCGGGGGACCACACCGTGCCGCTCAGGCGGACCCCGTGAGCCATGGCGTCAATTGCTTGCACCCGCACGCGTCCATGTTCGCGGATCGCTCGATCCACGGTGCGTTGGGTCGGGGACTGTCACAGACAGCATCCCTATCTCGTCTCACGAGGACTAATGCGACGAGAGGAGCAGTCATGAAGGTTTTCGTTGCCGGCGCCACCGGGGTGCTCGGCAGAGCGCTCGTCCCGCAGCTCGTGGCGCGAGGGCACGAGGTGGTCGGGATGACCAGGAGCGGGTCGAAGCAGGATCTGGTGCGCAGCCTGGGCGCGCGCTCAGTCGTGGCCGATGCGCTTGACCCCGACGCGGTCGCCCAGGCGGTGGCGTCTGCGGAGCCGGAGGTGATCGTGCACGAGCTCACGGCGCTGTCCGGAAAGATGAGCATGCGCGACGCGCGGCACCCCGACCGCTCGTCCATGGCGATGATGACGAACCGGCTGCGCACCGAAGCCACGGACCACCTCTTGGCGGCAGGCCGAGCCGTGGGGGCACGGCGCTTCGTCGCGCAGAGCTTCGGCGCCTTTCGATGGGCCCGCACGGGTGGGTCGGTGCAGACCGAGGCCGATCCCCTCGATCCCAATCCACCGGCGCCGCTGCGGCCGGTGGTGGAAGGGCTCCTCTATCTCGAGGAGGCGGTGACGACGATCGAGTGGGGCGAGGGCCTCGCGTTGCGCTACGGCGGCTTCTACGGTCCCGGGACCGGGATCAGCCGTGCCCCCGATGCGGTGATGGCGGCACCGATCCGCAAGCGTCAGTTTCCCATCGTCGGGGGCGGTGGCGGCGTGTGGTCGCACGTCCATATCGACGACGCCGCGGCGGCGACTGCCGTCGCGGTCGAGCGGGGTCACCCGGGCGTGTACTACATCGTCGACGACGAGCCCGCGCCGGTGCGGGAATGGCTGCCGGTGCTGGCGAGCGCGCTCGATGCCAAGCCACCGATGCGCGTGCCGCGCTGGCTGGGGCGACTGGCTGCCGGTCAGGCGGCGACGGTCATGATGACTGAGGCGCGCGGCGCCTCGAACGCCAAGGCCAAGCGCGAGCTCGGGTGGACGCCGCGCTACGCGAGTTGGCGACTCGGCTTCGCCCAGGGACTGGGCTAGGGCGATGACCGCGGAGCAGTTCTCGACCGTCGTCTCGCGGCTCTCGCTCGACCTCCGCGTCCTCCTGCGTGAGCGCGGGCTTCGCCGTTGCTCAAGCGGAGGTGAGGAGAGGCCGATCACCGAGGTCGATGCTCGCGAAGATTGCGTTGCTGCTGTCGATCCTCACTGTGGCGGGCTGCGGTGGGTCGAGCAAGAGCGTGACACGGACCGTCAGTGCCTCTCCCGGAGCCCCGTCCGCAGCGGTGACCTCGTCACCGCGCGACTTCGTCGGCACGACGAGCCAAGGCCTGCCCATCTCATTCACCGTGACGCCCACGTCGGTGGGGTCGATCCGATTCGCTTGGCGGGCCGTCTGCGCCGACAACGAGACCCACTCGAACACGATCATGCTCGGGAGCGCCTCAATCGCATCCGGGCATTTCTCCACGTCGGGAACGCTCGACACCGGGGCGTCCTCCGCGGTGTCCGGGCAGGTCAGCGGGCGCACCGCCACGGGCCAGCTGTCCAGGAGCGGGCCGAGCGCGTTCGGCACCGACTGCGCTGCCGCGCATGTGAAATGGAGTGCCCAGGCGCTCGGGTAGCGCACGCGCGGGTAGTGCCGCGCGGGTAGTGCCGCGCGGGCGAGCCAGCGGACGCCGGCGCCCCAGCCGCACCTGAGGCAGCCCTCAGGCGCGACTGGGCGCCGGGCCGCTTCTAGCGGCCCTCTCGGATCTGCAGCCGGTTCCCGTCGGGGTCGTGGAACTGCGCGACGTAGCCCCAGGGGAACTCGAGCACGTCTGAGATGAACTCGACTCCACGCGAGCTCAGCTCCTCGAACGTCTTGCGGCAATCATCGGTCTCGATCGTGACCGACGGCGGTGGCTGTCCCATCGCCGGCTCGGCTCGCCCCGGCGTTCCGGGCCAGAGAACGAGCTGGAAGTCGTCCCCGTTGACGCCGACGGTCAAAAACCGCGGCCCGTCAGGTGTCGGATTCTCAACGCGCTTCTCGAGGCCGAGGACGTTCGTGTAGAAGTCCAGCGCGGCATCCTGGTCGCTGACGAGCACGCTCGTGTAGAAGACCTTCTCCAGCATGCTGTTCCTCCTGTGGTCGTGGTCAGTAACTACCCCTGACACGCGACGAGCCGTGAACGTGACACCCCCGTGACGGTCAGGCGTGGGGTGTTGCGCCGTCGAATGGCGGAGCACCGGCGACGAGTACCGCCTGGATCAGCCGAGCCCGGTCCTCGGTGAGGTTGCGCACGAGGTTCGCCGCCTTGATCCGAAAGTCCGGGACGAACACGTGGAGCCCGAGCGGTGGTTGCTCGCCGGCGAGGAACTGTCGCATCGCCTTCCCGGCCGGCTCGGTGAGGTCAGCCCAGTGAGTCGTCGAGAACCCGGCCTCGGCGAGCAGTAAGGCGAGCTGTTCCGGGCTCACGAGATGACTCTGCTCGGGCGACCCAGCCCACGGGACGGGTAGATGCAGGGGGCCAGTGGGGCCGGCAGTCACATCCCACAGCGCCAGGCGACCGCCCGGCGCGAGGACGCGGCGCGCTTCGGCGTAGAGCCGGTGCTTGTCGGCGACATTCATCTGAACGTGCTGGCTCACGACAACGTCAAACGAGGCGTCGTCGAATGGGAGCTCGGTGACATCGGCGGCGCGGACCTCGATCATGTCGGCGAGCCCGACCGCGTCATTGAGCCAGGTCGCGACCTCGCAGTACTCCGGGGTGAGATCGACGGCGGTCACACGAGCGCTCCGCTCGGCGGCGATCAACCGGGCGGTCCCACCGATCCCGGTGCCGGCGTCGAGGACGCGGTCGCTCGCGCTGATCTGCGCCAGGTCGACGAGGGCGGTGGTCGCGAGGCGGCCGAGGCTGTGGAAATCCTCGAGCATCGCCAGATCCGATGCCGCCAGTCCGTCGATCGACTGACCGGCCGCAGCCAGCGCGCGTTCGATATTCGGACGGGTCAGGCCCGTGGCGTACGGCTGTTCGGTCACGGTTGTCATCTCATTCTCTCCTGGTTCGTCGTGATCGTCGAGCGGTCGATCACGAATGTGGACGCTGTCCACTTTATCGCATATGTGGACGCTGTCCACTAACGTCTCGTGAAGTGCCGGGAAGCGAGGAGAGAACCACCGTCCAGACGCGGGCCAGCGAGCCGTCCGGCCGTCGCGGACCGCGGCCTCGCGGCGCCGTCCGGTCAGCGCTCGTTGACGCCGGCGTCGAGCTCGCACGGTCAGGGGGCCCGGACGCGGTCGTCTTGCGCGAGGTGACCCGCATGGTGGGAGTCGTTCCGAACACCGCCTACCGGCACTTCGCCGACCGCGATGCGCTCCTCGCGGCGGTCCGCGACGAGGCGGTCGGAGCTCTTGCGCAACGCATGGCCCGTCGCATGGGCCAGGTACGTGCCGGGCCGCACACTCCGACCGGCGCGCGACTCCGGCTCCGGGCTGTCGGCACCTCGTACCTCGAGTTCGCGCGCACTGAGCCTGGCCTCTTTGACACGGCATTCGCCGGCACGGACCATCATCCGCCCACCGCCGGAACCGACGAACTGGGACCGTTGCATCACCTGCAGGCCGCCCTCGACAACCTCGTTGCAGCCGGCATCCTCGCGCCCGCCCGCCGAGCCAACATCGAGTACCCAATCTGGGCGACGGTTCACGGACTCGCGGCCCTCCTCCGCGGACCCCTCAGCTCGTTGACCGAGCCCGAGAAAGCGCGGCTCGAGACCGAGACGCTGACGTTCATCGAGGCATCCGTCAGCTAAGCGGAACCGCGCCGTGCCGGCACACGGCCGGGTGCCGGGGCGAGATAGGCTGCGCGCGCCCCGACCCGTGAACAGGAGGTCTGCATGCCGGCGAGGATTCCGCTTCCCACCGACGATGAGCTCACACCCGAGGATCGCGAGACGCTCACAAAGGTCCCGCCGCTCAACGTCTTCCGGATGGTCGCGGGCACGCGACGCGGGCTGCGACCGTTCCTGCAGCTCGGCGCCACCGCGCTCGCGAGCTCGATGGACGCCCGGCGCCGGGAGATGGCGGTGCTCCGGGTCGCGCATGCGACGAGTGCCGACTACGAGCGGGCGCAGCACGAGCGGCTGGCGCGGCTGGCGGGGGTGACCGAGAAGGAGATCGCCGCGATCGCGGTCGAGGAGCCGGTCACCAGCCTTGACGAGGAGGCCAATCTGATCTGCCGGGTGGCCGACGAGGTGAGCCGGGACGTGCGCCTCTCCGACGACGCGCTCACCCTGCTGATCGAGCGCTACGGCGCGCGCGAGGCCTCGGACGTGATCCTCCTCGTCAGCTACTACAACATGGTCAGCCGGTTTCTTGAGTCCACGCGGGTCGAGCTCGAGACAGAGACACCGGAGGGCTGGCAGGCGATCGGCAACGCAGCGCAGCGACGCCAACCGGAGGGCGGCAGATGAGACTGGCCGGCAAGGCGGGAATCGTCGTCGGTGCTGGACAGTCGCCCGGAAAGACGGTGGGAACCGGCCGCGCGGCAGCACTTGTGTTCGCCCGGGAAGGCGCGAAGGTGATGCTCGCGGACCGCGATCTCTCCTCGGCCCGCGAGACGGCCACCCTGATCGCCCACGCAGGCGGTGTCGCCGAGTGCGTTCACGCCGACTGGACGAACGCCGCCGACTGCCAGACGATGGCGGCGGCGTGTCTGGAGACGTGGGGGCGGATCGACTTCCTTCAGAACAACGTCGGGATCGGCGCCGGCGACAGCGACCCGCTGACGCTCACCGAGGAGGCGTTCGACCGGATCCTCACGGTCAACCTCAAGGGCTGTGTGCTCTCGTGTCAGGCGGCGCTACCGGCGATGCGCGAGCAGGCGGCCGGCTCGATCGTGAACATCTCATCGATCGCCGCACTCGCCGGCGTGACCCGACTGACCGCGTACAAGCTCTCGAAGGCCGCGATCAACGCGCTCAGCCAATCGCTCGCGGTCGACAACGCCGGGCATGGGATCCGCGTCAACACGATCATGCCCGGCTTGCTCGACACGCCGATGGCGGTCGACGCGCGCGCCGCGCACAGCGGGGTCCCGCGTGAGCAGGTCGTCGCACAACGTGCCGCGGCGGTTCCGCTCCGGGGTCAGATGGGAACGGCCTGGGACGTCGCGTACGCCAGCCTGTTCCTGCACTCCGACGAGGCGCAGTTCATCACCGGGGCGGTGCTCCCAGTCGACGGTGGCCAGCTCGCGCGCGTCGGCGGCTGATCAGGCCGCTCCCGCCGTCGTTTCAGACCACGAAATCGAGGAAGATGACGGCAGCATGACTGGCAACGCACAGGACCTGCGATCCACTCGGGTGCTCGTGACCGGCGGTACGAGCGGTCTGGGCAAGGCGATGGCGGCGGCGCTTGTTGCTGCCGGAGCGCGTGTCGCGTTGACGAGCCGCACGGAAGCTCGCGCGCATGCGGCCGCGGCCGAGATCGGTGCCGCCGGGATCGAGCTGGACGTTCGCGATGTGCGCTCGGTGGAGAGCGGGATCGACAGCGCGTACGAACAGCTCGGCGGGCTAGACGCCCTGGTCTGCAACGCGGGCATCGGCATGCGATCCGTCAACCCGCGGTTCATGAGCGAGCCGCAACCGTTTTGGAAGGTCTCGCCCGACGGGTTCCGTGATGTGGTCGAGACCAAGGTCACGGGCACGTTTCTCGTCGCGCGCGCGGTGGCGCCCCGCATGCTCGCTGCCGGCGGTGGCAGGATCGTGGTCATCTCCATGAATGAGCAGACCATGACCCGAGCCGGGTTCGTTCCCTACGGACCGTCCGGCGCCGGCGTTGAGGCGCTCGCCCGCGTGATGGCTGCGGATCTCGCCGGCACCCCGGTCGCCGTGAACATCCTGCTCCCGGGTGGTGCGACCGCCACCGGGATGGTCCCGGACGACATCTCCGCTGAGGTGCGCGAGCGACTCCTTGACCCCGCGATCATGGGGCCGCCGGTCGTGTGGCTCTGCTCGGGTGAAGCCTCGGGCGTCCACGACCGACGAATCGTCGCCAGCGAGTTCCACCCCTGACGACGCGGACGACGGCCACCTGTGTTGCGTTGGCGAGGCCTCCTGGGAGAGAATCGTCGCACGCCGTTCGCGAACGATTGGAGGCCGACGTGCCGCTCTATCTAGGTCGCTTCACATATTCCGCCGAGGCGATGAAGGCGATGATCGAGAACCCGCAGGACCGCGGCGCGGTCGCCGCCGAGGCGGCCGAGTCGCTCGGCTGCAAGCTGCGTGGCATCTGGTGGGCGTTCGGCGAGCACGATGGGGTGTTTCTCTTGGAGGCGCCCGACAACGTTGCTGTCGTCGCGCTGGCGATGGCCGTCGGGGCGAGCGGTCAGATCAGCACCCAGACCACCGCGCTTCTCGAGATGAGCGAAGCCCAAGAGGCAATGCGACGGGCCGGCGCCGCGACATTCCGGCCGCCGAGCTGATGGGCGCCCGTATGGCTCTTCCGTGGCCAGTCCGGAGTGTTCTCGCGGGAAGTGCCGGGACGGCGGCGCTCACCGTCGCCTACGCCACGGAGCGGCGGCTGCGACGCGGCCGGACCGGCCCGCTTGACTACGACGACTCGCTCGTGCCGGGGACGATCGTCGCGTCGATCATGCATCTGCCGCACGTGACCGCGCGCGAGGAGAACGAACTCGGGCTGGCGTTGCGCTGGAGCTACGGGTCCGCGTTCGGGCTCTGGCACGGGCTGCTCCGCCGGCGCGTCAACGAGCCGTGGGCGAGCGTCCTGTTCGGTGCGACGCTGATGAGCGCCACGCTGTCCCTGTTCCCGTTGCTCGGCCGGACCCCGCCGCCCTGGCGCTGGCCCCCCGACGTGCTGGCGACGAGCCTTGGAACCCATGTCGCCTACGTCGCGGCGGTGGCAGTGGTCGACGATCGTGTCGCGCGGTAATAGGCGGGCGCGTGAGGAAACGCGGCGCATGAGGAAACGCGGCGCGTGAGGAACCGCGCGATCAGCGGGTGACGCAGCGAAAGCCGATGTGGCTGGTCGAGGTGTCGATCGCCTCTGGCTGGCGCGCGGCCGGCCGGAAGCGCAGGCAGTAACTCGGCGCGCAGAGGTGCGAGCCTCCCTTGATGACCCGCCGCGGGATGTGTGCGCCGGGGCGACCGGTGTCAAAGCTCGCTTCCGCGCTCTCGACTCGCGGATTGGCCGGTGGCTTGCAGCACGGGCTCGCGGGCGATTCGGACCCCGCTCCGCGCGGTGAGTAGTAGTCCGACGTCCACTCCCATACGTTTCCGGTTGCGTCATGGAGCCCGTAGCCGTTGGGTGGGAACAGGCCGACCGGCGAGGTGCCGCGCCATTGCTTCGCCCCCGTGTTGCGCCATGGGAACTCGCCCTGCCAGTGATTGGCCATCAGCTCGCCAGCGGGCTGCTGCTCGTCGCCCCAGGCGAACGCCGCGCCGTCGAGCCCACCGCGGGCTGCGTACTCCCACTCGGCCTCACTCGGCAGCGACTGGCCGGCCCAGGCCGCGTAGGTCTCGGCGTCCTCATATGTGACGTGGGTGACGGGGTGATCATCGCGCCCGGAGTTGTCACTTGCCGGTCCCCAGGGATGGCGCCAATCGGCGCCGGGAACGTAGGCCCACCAGAGGGTGGGGTCGTGGAGGGGCACCGGGCCGGGAGTGGGATGAAACACAGCCGACCCTTGCACGAGCAGCGAAGGATCGGCGTCGGGATAGTCGGCCGGATCGGGTGGACGCTCGGCGAGCGTCACATAGCCGGTCTCCTCTGTGAAGCGCGTGAACTGTGCGACCGTGACCGGGCCGCGCCCGATCGCGAACCCGTCGACCTGCACCTCGCGGACGGGGCCCTCCTCAGGGTAGAACTCGGCCGAGCCCATCCGGAAGGAGCCCGCGGGGATCTCGATCATGTCCGCGCTGTTCATTCCGCCGGCATCCTAGGTTGCGAGTGCGCTGATCGCATCGCCGATGAGTTTGGCGCCGATGATCAGGCAGATGACGGCCATGATCGTGGCGTTCTCCCGTGCCATCCAGTCGTGGAGGTCGCTGAGGATCTTGGTCGCGCGGTCGCCCATCAGGTAGTAGATCGCGACGGGTGCGCCGACCCCGAGCGTGGCGATCACGATGAACACGATCAGGGCGACCGCCTGGTCCCCGGCGCTCGCTCCCGTCTGTGCGATTGCGGTGGCCGCGGCGACCACGAGCAGCAGGTTCTTCGGGTTGACGGACGACAGCGCGACGCCCATCGCGACCGACCTGCCCGGAGTGAAGGTGTCGACCGTCTTCAGCCACTTGGGCAACTCGGGCGTAGCCTCTCCGCGAGGCCGACCCCGCCACTGCTTGACCGCCAGCAGCACGAGCAGCAATCCGAGGACGATCTTCAGGACGCTCGCCCACGTCGCCGGCGTTCCGTGCTTGCTGGCACTGGCGCCACTTGCGACGAGCAACACAATTGCGCCCAGGACGGCGATCCCGACGACCCAGCCGGCGAGGAACGACGGCCCGTTGACTCTGCCCTTGGGCGTGGTCAGCATGAGCACGACGGCGATGATGGGCACCGGGCTGAGCGCGACACCGATGCCGAGCGAGAGAACCTGTCCGATCGCCTGACCCATCGACCGAGTGTACGTGTGGATGCGGCCGCCCCGATGAAGCGTACCCGTGGTTACAGGGGCTCCGGAGGCGGAGTGGCAGAGGAGCGGTCGCGCGCGACTGAGGGTCAGCTCGTCTGCCGAAGGATCGATCCAAAATCGCCGACGGGCCCGAGATGCGTGAGCTTGTCGGGGTTGACGATCGAGCTGACACTCGTGATCTCGCCGCCGGTGATACCCAGCGCCCACACCCCGAGCAACCGCTGCTGACGATCGAGGAAGACGGCTCCCGGGCCGCCGTTGACCTCGACCGGACGGACGGACACGTTCTCAGCGCGGGCAAGCCGGCGCCTCCAATTGATGAGGGTGGCTGCGACTCGACTGCGCCCACGCAGCGACCGCGCGATTGCCGGAACCTTGCCACCGCCGTCGCCGGTCAGCTCGACATCGTGGGCGAGCAACGCCTCCAGGCCCGCAAGGTCACCGTCCTCGGCCGCAGCAAAGAACCGCTGGGCAAGCTCCTCGCGCTGCTCGGGCGTCGTCTGGTACCGGGGGCGCCGCTCCTCGACGTGCCGTCGGGCACGGGTGGCGAGTTGACGCACGTTGTCCTCGCTCTTGCCGACGATCGTCGCGATCTCCGTGTAGCGATAGTCGAACACGTCATGCAGCAGCAGCACGGCTCGCTGTTCGGGCGAGAGACTCTCGAGCAACACGAGCATCGCCACCGACAGCGAATCCGCCATCTCCGCCTGCTGGGCGGGGTCATCGTGCCCGTCGGTGATGATCGGCTCCGGCAACCATTCACCGAAATAGCGCTCGCGGCGCGCGCGCGCGGAGCGCAGCTCGTTGATCGCCAGCCGGGTGGTCACGGTCGCGATGAACGCATGCGGCGATGCGATCCGCTCGCCGGCGTCCAGCGCCCGATGGGTCCGCAGCAGCGCCTCCTGGACCACGTCTTCGGCCTCCGAGACGCTGCCGAGCATCCGGTAGGCGATCGCGAACGCGACCGGGCGCAACTCGTCCAGCAATCGCTCGTGACCGGTCATGCCGCCGCGACCAGGTGCGGCACGAGCTGCCTCCCGATCGCTCCCGGCGCATCTGCCCGAAACTCTCGCATCATCGACTCCTTGTCTTGAGGATTACCTGCACTCCCCAAGACAAGACATCGACTTCGCTTGTGACACCTTTCAAGCGACCCCGAGCGCCGCTCCGCGAGTGGCCCCTACGCCGCCCGCCGCTCGTGCCCGGCCGTTCTGTCGTTCGCCCTGCTCCGCGCCATCTCGGCAAACCACGAATCGCGCCTGACCTCGTAGACGCCGGGCAGCTCGTCTCCGATCGCCTCAAGCGTTTCCAACCACGCGATGGCATCGAGAAGGTCGCCGCGGTCAGCGGCCTCATCCGCCCACTCCAGCGTCCTCGCCACGGCCGCCAGATGCTTGGCGCACGTAGGACTCCCTGCGGTACTCATTCCGCCTCACTCCTTCATTTGGGCGTCCATGTCCCGGGCCAGGTGCCCGGGGGTAATGAATCCCTTAGCTGGAAGATGGCGTCCACCTCAGACGGAGGGGCGCTCGTGGAGTCCGGGGGCCGATCCTCGGCGAGTCATGACGACTGGCAGGTCGGTGGTCAGCGACCGTCCTGCAACAAACGTACTCCCTTCCTGGCGCGGAGCAAGAAAAACTTCCGGCGCCGCAGCGTGGGGACGAACATGAGCGCACAACCGGCGAGTAGCCCCGGCAGCGCCCATCCCATCCCCGGCGGGGCAAAGCTGAACGTGACCAGGTGCGATCCGGTCGGAACGGTGATGGCTTGGAACAGCCCGTCGACGCGTCGGATCGCCGTCGGGCGACCGTCGATCTGTGCGCTCCAGCCCGCGAGCCACGTCTCGCGGCGCACGAGCGTTGACGGCAGTGGGCAGACGACGTGGGCGCGGTCGCGGGCAGTGGATGTCGTCAGACAACCGGCGGCTCCGAAGTACGGCAACGCCCCCGCGAGTCGGTAGATCCAGGTGCTCGGACTGCGGGACACGAGCGTCAGTCCGCGTGGCCTCTTCGGGAGCGACTGGCCGGCCGGCGTGAGCACGTAACGGACTGCAGCCGCCCGGTAGCCCCCCAGATGACCCATGAGTTCCTGGGCCGCCGACGGCCCCGGCGGTCGAAAGCCGGTGAACGCCATGACCGGGTCGAGTCGGTGGTGCACGAAGCGGCCATACGCCCGCGGTGCGAAGTCATCGACGCTGACCGAGGCGAGGCCGAAGTACGAGCCGTAATCAGGTGCGATCGGACCGAGCGTGAAGAACCGGCCGTCGTCGACATGCCGGCGGAGGTAAGCGACGGGGGCAAGGTCAACCTTCGAGGAGCGGGGCGCAGCGAACTCCGGCACGGCGAAGAGCACGATCGCATCGACGGCCGCGATCAGCGTGAGGAGAGCCGCCCGCGCCCGCGCGCCGCGGACGAGCGCGACGGCGCCCGTCGCGATCAGAAGTCCGGTCCCCCAGATGATCGAGGCGTGGAAGAACGCGCGATGCGGGAACCGCGTGCCGAGAGAGTCCACGATCGGCCGCGCGCCGAGCGCGGCGACGGCGAGCACGGCGATCGCGCCGAGGGCACCCCACACCAGGCGACGCCGGTGCGCGGGCACCCGTGCGAGATCGTCGAGCCCGAGGGCGGCGAGCAGAATCACCGGCAGCTCCATTGCGGCCGAGCCGTAGCGGTAGAACTGGATCCGGGAGATCTCGGGGAGGACGCCGAGCACCTGACCGAGCAGCGGCACACCGTAGATCCGCCCGAACACGAGCAAGCCCCAGCCGACGAGGATCAGCTTGAGCCCCCGACGGGCCGGCGCGAGCAGACCGAGCGCGGCGAACAGCAGCAGGGTCACCGACAGGTAGCCACCGACCCTCAGCCAGGTCACCGAGTGAGGATCCGCGTTGACCTGGCCGTAGACGTAGGGCATCACGAGCTGGGGCAGCGCCGAAGGACCGAGGTGGAGGCTGCCCAGCTGGGTCCCGGTGTGGACCCCGAGGTCGGCATGGATGAGGTAGGTGCCCATCGCGATGAGCATCGGGGCGGCAAGCAGCGTCCCCGCCACCCCTCCCAGCACGACCTTGGTCAGGAACGGACGCAGCAGCGGGCGACCGAGGCAGCCGCAGCGCCAGGCGATCCAGAACACCGCCATGAGCGTGTTGATATACGCGACCTCGGGAAACCCGGCGTACACCGCCAGAGCGCCGGCGACCGCGATCAGTCGCCAGCCGCCGGGCCGGCCGGACCGCGTCGCGGCGACGGCCCACTCGATCCCCAGCAGGAGCATGGGAAGGAACGCCAGCGGATTGACCGTGGCGTCGGCGAACCAGGCGAACTTGCCGCACAGGGCGAAGGCGATCCCGCCGGCGACGGCGGCGAGTCGCGTGACCCCGATCCGCATCAGCAGCAGGTAGGTGCAGATCCCGGCGAGCAGCTCGAGCAGGATGTGCTCGTAAAGCTGACCGTTGGAAAATGCGGTGAGCAGCGTCGGCGGGAACAGCGCAGCGGCCTGCGTCTCGCCGGCCAATGGCATGCCGGTGCCCTCATAGGGGTTCCACCACGGCAGATGCAGATGCAGGAGGTCGAGCGCCGCCCGGTGGCCGATCGCCTGAGACGTGAACCCGTAGCTGGGGTCGATGGTTGGTTTGCCGCCGAGCAACCCGGGGGTGATCGACGTCACGAGCCCGCTGCGAAAGTGAAGCGGGTTCGGGTCGAAGATCCCCAGGAGATAGGGGACGTTGGCGAGCACCACCGCGCCCGCGATCGCCAGCAGCGCCCAGTGGTGGGCCGAGATCGAGAGACGAGAGCGCGGCTTCTCGGTCGTCTCGCTGGAGACGGAACCGCTCGCCTGCTGACTCCCGCGAGGGTGGTCCGGCACTCGCTCAGGCTAACCGCGTGATCGGCAGCGGGTCAGCCTGGGGGACAATGTGTCCCATGGACAAGCCGGACGACCCAGAGGAGATGAGCACCCGCCGCGGGTGGCTGAGCGCTCTCGCGCGGACGGCGCGCATCCGCGCCGCGGAAGTCAGCGAGGCGGTGGGACCAGGAGGTCTGCCAGGGCTGCTGGAGCAGGTGGGCTCGCTGGATGGCGGCGCGCTGGCCGTCGGCGCAGAGGTGGCGGCCCCGCCGTCCACCGGCGGGAGAGAACCCGCCCGAGCCCCGGATCGCGCCGTGTCCATCGATGAGTTGATCGCGCTCGCCCACGACCAGGGCCTGACCCGGCACGACGATGAGCTTCGCGCGCTGGCGCGACGCTCCCTGCGCATGACGTCGGTCGTGCCGAGGTGTGCCGAGGCGTGGATCGACACCTCCGACGCGTGGCTACAAACACCGGGCTCGGAGCTGCTGCTCGCCCAGATCGACCTCGGGGCGGCACTCGCGCCTGGATCGGGATTGCCGACCGAGGGCTGGCTGATCCTGTTCGCGAGCTTTGGTGAAGAGGCAACCGGCGAGTACGTGGTCCGCGGCCACGGCGTGGTGCTCGACGACCCCGCCGCAGTGATCGAAGGCGCCCAGCCGATGGCGCTCGGGCCCGAGACGGTACTGCCGCGGCCGTGGCACGAGGCCGTCCAGGAGATCGACTTCGACGGGACGGAGCTCGCCGCCTACGGGCGACTCCGAGCGCAGCTCCAGGAGCTCCAGGGGGTCGAGGGCGATGACGACGGCGGGGTCACCATCGCGTACCACCGACTCCTCGGCTATCCGGATGAGACAACCGGGAGCATGCCCTCGGAGTGCGAGGTGAGCGCCGCCGAGGCGGGGGAGTGGCGGCTCCTCGCACAGATCAGCATCGGTCGGTCGCGGCGGGCGTACCTGTGGATCCAGGCAGGCGATCTCGCGCAGGGCGAGTTCTCAAACCTCCGCGCGTTCGTCCGGTAGCTCGCAATCGCAGATTTGGGCCCGCACGCGCCGCGGCGTTGAATTCCGGCGTGCGCGACGGGAAACTTGCTCGGGCGGATGGACGACGGCACGGCAGCACCGTATACGCGGTACCAGGCACGCAGCCGGGGCGCCCGGCTTCGACTCGGGGCACTGGCGGTGCTGCTGTTCGCCGTGCTGGTATGGGGCAGCTACACCCAACACTGGGCGTGGGCCGGGATCAACGGGCACACGGCGAAGCTGTGGGACTGGCTCCATCTGTTGCTCCTCCCGTTCGTGCTCTCGTTCCTGCCGATCTGGCTGAGTCGGACGACCCGTGTGTCGGCGCGCCGCAAGCGGCTCGGCCTGACCGCCTGTGGCGTGTTCGCCGTGATCGTCGTGCTCGGGTACACCGTTCCCTGGGTCTGGACGGGATTCAAGGGCAACACGCTGTGGGACTGGTTCGGTCTGATCGCCCTTCCGCTTGCGGTGGCACTCGCGCCGGTGGTCGATGAGCTGCGCCGAAAGTGGAATCGCCGGTACACGCTGGTCGCGCTGGCCGGCTGTTGTGCCTTCGCCGCTGTCGTGCTCGGCGGCTATCTGGCCGACTGGAAGTGGACGGGATTCCGCCACAACACGATTTGGGACTGGCTGCGGTTGCTGCTCCTGCCGCTGCTGATCCCGACCGTCGTCGTTCCGGCGCTGAAGCCCCTCGCCATGGCCGGCGTCACCGTTCTCCGCGACGGTGAGGCGCCCGCCGGCAGCGCCTCGATCGACCGTGAGGCCCCGACTGACGACCGGGCCTCAGCCGCCGGGTCCCCGGACGATGAGGCCATGAACACCATGCCGGCGCGCTAAGCAGCCGATAGGCTTACCGGCGCTCGGAGGAGAGCTGATGCGCTTGGTCCAGAGACTGATCACGATGACCGGGTTGGTGCTCGCCGCAGCGGTTCCAGCTGCGGCGGCCGCTTTACCGTCTGTGGCCGCGAGCCCGGTTCCTCCGAGTCTCGCCGGCACAATCGCCCGCGTGCAGGCGGAGTCTCGCTACCTGCACTCCACCTGGGGCCTACTCGTGGCCGACGCGAACACGGGTGACGTTCTGCTGTCACAGAACCCCGAGCAGCTGTTCACCCCGGGCTCCACGCTCAAGATGTACAGCGCAGCCGCGGCGTTGCACGACTACGGCGCCGGTCATCGCTTCCGGACCCCGGTCTTTCGGACCGGGCCCGTGCGGCGCGGCGTGCTGCGGGGCAACCTGGTGCTCGTCGCATCTGGCGACTTCAGCTTCGGCCTTCGCGACCGTCCCAACGGCACGCAGGCGTACAGCAGCGCCCCCCAACTCGATCACAGCGACGCTGACGGCGGCCCCGGTCCGACGCTCGTTCCACGATCGAACCCGCTCGCCGGCGTTCAGTCGCTTGCCCGCCAGGTGCGGGCTGCGGGGATCCGCCGAGTCAGCGGAAACGTCGTCATCGACGACCGCCTGTTCAACACGTACACGGGCTGGCCGGACGGCGTCATGTCGCCGATTGGGATCAACGAGAACTTCCTCGACGTCACGGCGACGCCGACTCGCCCCGGACGGGCGGCGCGGATCTCCTACCGGCCGCGTACGGCCGCGTGGCAGGTCCGCTCCACGCTGAAGACGGCCGCCCGAGGGTCGTCCCCCTCGTGGCAGGTCACGCAGACCGGCCCGCGACTCATCACCGTCAGCGGCACCGTGCCGGCGGGCGCCGGCCCGCTGCTGCAGGTGTTCTTCATCCCCAACCCGGCCGCGTTCGCCCGTACCGCGTTCATCGAAGCGTTGCGTCGCACCGGCGTGGCCGTCTCCGCCCAGTCGATCGGACCCAATCCGCGCAACCTGCTGCCGCGCAGTCGCCGGTACCCGGTCAGTCGCCGCGTCGCGCTGCGGGTGTCGGCCCCGCTGGCGCAGATCGTGAAGGTCATCCTCAAGGTCAGCGCGAACCGCGGCGCCGATCTCCTCGTCTGCCTGGTCGCGGTCAAACACGGCCAGCGCGACTGCCCTGACGGTTTGCCATTCCTCCAGCGCAACGCCGCCTCACTGGGGTCACCCCCAAACGTGACGTTCGCCTTCGACGGCGCCGGCTCGGACGACCGGGATCGCATCAACCCGCTCGCGATCACGACGTTCCTGCGCCGCGCGCTCCGTCAGCCGTACGGGCCCGCGCTCCGTGCCGCGCTGCCAATCGTCGGTGTCGACGGGACCCTCGCGACGCTCGGCAGGGGGACGCCGTCCGTGGGCAGGATCGAGGCGAAGCCAGGCAATCGCGTCGCGTTCGCGACCCCGGCGCTCGGTATCGCGGGAGCGTCGAATCTGATCGGCTACATCCAGGCGAAGAGCGGACGCTCGTTGGTGTTCGCCAACATGATCAACAACATTCCTCTGACCTCCGCCCTGCCAGAGGTGTTCTCGATCTTCCGCGATCAGCAGCTCATCAACGGCGCGATTCAGCAGGCGTATTAGCCGCGTCCCGGCGTCGCTCTGAGGTGTGAACGATGGAGATTCACCGCCGAGAGGTGGCGGTGGAACGCCAGCGTTTGAGCATCACACCTCAAAGCGACGCGGAGCCGCGTCTCCCCGGCCGGCGACCGCGTCGCGACACTGAACTACGGACACGGATCGGGTCTGGCTACGGGTGGCGCGGTCGGCTCGGCGCACTACCTTCGGCTCGTGCACGACTTGCGTGGAGCCAACGCGCTGCTCACCGGCTCAGCCGGCGGGCTTGGGCGCCACATCGCCCGGGCCCTGGCGGCTGAGGGAGTCCGGATCGCGGCCTCCGGTCGCAACCGCGATGCACTCGAAGAGCTCTGCCTCGAGCTCCGCCGCGATGGCGCCATGGCCGAGCCCGTCACGGCCGACCTGTCCAGCCCGATGGAGGCTGCCGCGCTCGTTGGCCGGGCAGAGGCGGCGATCGGACCGCTCGACCTGCTCATCAGCAACGCGGGTGTCGAGCTCTCCCGTGGATACCCGGCGTTCACGGACTCCGAGCTGGGAGAGATCACACAGATCAATCTGATCGCGCCGATGGTGCTCGCTCGCCACGCGTTGCCGGGGATGGTGGCGCGCGGGCGCGGGCACATCGTCGTGGTCTCCTCGCTCGCCGGCCGTGGCGGCAACGCGTACAACGTCCTCTACGCGACGACCAAGGCGGGCCTGGTCGGATTCGCGCGGTCGCTGCGAGCCGAGCTCGCCGACGCGCCCGTCGGCGCCAGCGTCATCTGTCCGAGTTTCATCGCCAACGACGGGATGTACGCCGACATGCAGCACGAGGCGGGCGTGAGCGCCCCGATCGCGCTGCGCCCCGTCGAACCCGAGGCCGTCGCGGACGCCGTCATTCGCGCGATCGTCCGCGACACACCCGACGAGCTGATCACCGGCTGGCCGATGCGCCCGCTGCTGGCGCTTCAGGAGCTCGCGCCACGGATCGCCGAGCGCATCTTCGCGATCACCGGCGCCCCTGAGTTCTTTGCCAAGGTGGCGGAGGCGACGGCTCGCCGCTCGGGTTACCAGCGTCGATAGGTCGCCACGGCGGCGGCGAAGCCGGCCGCCTTCAGCGAGCCGAGCCCCGTGGCGAGGTCATAGCCACGCTGCGCCGCTCCGCCAGCGGGCGAACGGCCGGCCTTCGTGCGCGGATGCTTTGAACTTGTTCCACGCGTGACATCGAAGAAGATCGAGGGATACCGGCGCCCACGGGCGAGCGCGTAGAGCAAGGGCGGCAGCGACCCGAGACGCGGCCGACCAGCCCGACGCTCCTGCTCGAGCGTCAGCGCGACGATCGCGGCGGTCAAGGGCGTCGCGGCGCTCGTTCCGCCGCCGAGGCCCCAGCCGCCGCCGCCCTGGTCATAGACGACGATGCCGGGCGAGAACGAGGCCATCGCGGCGACATCGGGGACGAGCCGTGTCGGCCTGCCCTGCTGGAGCCGCGAGCTGATGCCGGGGGCGCGCTGGAAGCTCGGGCGGCCAAACACGTTGCTCGGGCCGCCCCCGCTGCCGACACCCTGGCTCGGTTGCGTAGCGTAGGTCGACCACACGACCTGGCTGGCGATGCGGTTGCGCCGGGTCAGCTTCAGATCCGTGCCGCCCACACTGGTGACGAACGGCGAACTGGCCGGAAACATCGTTCCGGGCTTGTTGATGAAGCAGCCGCGGAAGCCGAGGTCGCCAGACGCGGACAGCGTTGTGATGCCGAGCGCGGCGGCCTGCACCAGCAGCCGCTCACCGAGACGCAGCTGGTCACGGGTGAAACGGCTCTCACAGACGCCGTCGCTGATCGAGAGGACGTCCGGGAGCTTCCCGCCTTGGCGCGATGGGTCCAGCGCGCCGAACATGAACAACACGAACGAGTTGCTGAAGCTCTGGTCGAGTGGCACATAGATCGGCGTGATCCGCGCCAGGCCCGGGGCGAGCGAGGCGAGCGCCTCGATGTCGAGCACCGTCTCCTCGGGAGCGGTGCCGGTGTCGCGCGTCGCTCCCGGCATCGCAAACTGCCGAACCACCGGGGTCCGGAGTCCGAAGCAGCGCGCCCAGGTGCGGAAGCCGCTCGTCGCCACCTCCTGCGAGCTCAGCGTGTCAACGCGGACCCCGGCGCCGCTGAGGTGGCGTGCGCGCAGCGCGTCAACGCCGTACGCGCTCGACAGCTGTACCGGCTTGAACGCCCGGAGCTTGCGCGCGCCGGCGCACGTCTGGGCGGCGGCTGCGGTCCGCGAGAGGGACTTCCGGCGGCTGCGGTCACGCGCGTTCGTGCCGGTCTGGTAAAGCTCGCCCGCGGAGATCGCGGTCACCCATCGGCGCAGCCCGGCGGGCACGCAGAGCCCTCGTGTCGGCGGGGCGCCGCCGCGGGCGCAAAAGAGTCGTCGACCGGCCTGGTCAGTCAGGACGACGAGCACCATCGACTGGTCCGAGCTCAGCTGGGCCGAGACCACCCCTGGCTGTGCCGCCAGGTAGCGCAGCACGCCTCGCCGGTCGGCCGGCCGCGCCGCGAATCGGGACTGGTATTGGCGCAACGCCAGGAACCGGCGGTAGGAGCGAGAGGCCGGGTTCGACACCTGGCTCGCGAACCGGGCGGGGTTACCGCGCTGGTGCAGGCCGAGGAGGATCGGGCGGCGATACGACGGGCTGGCAGCGGCGGCGACGTCGACCCCGGCAACGGCCAGCACGAGTGCGGCGCTGAGCGCGATGGCCGCGACCCGCCCCATCAGACGTCGACCGGATGCATAGGTGCGGAGCACGAGGCGGCGATCCTACAAGCCGGGCCGCTCAGGCTTCGGCGGCCGTCACTCCGCGGAGGAGTTCGAGCGATTCGTCCATGAGCTCTCTCAAGGGCCGTTCGTTGCCGGCAACGACCCAGCGATCAAACGCGACGCGGAACACGGTGATGCCCGCCTCGGCGGTGAGGATGGCGGCCGAATCGGCAACGCCGCGCGCCCGCAACGCCCGCGCGACCGCCGCGGCCAGGGCGGCGAGCTTGATCAGCTCGCGCTCCTGGAGCTCGGGGTTGGCGGCGATGATCTGTTGGCGCCGGGCGGCGAAGGTGCGCCGCTCCTCGAACATCGCCGCGACCGAGTCCAGGGCGAAGACGACCGCGTCGAGGGGCCCTGCGGCGGATGGAGCCGCCGTCACCGCGCTCACGAACAGCTCCTCGAGCTCCTGCGCCCCGGAGAAGAGCACCTCGCGCTTGTCCGCGAAGTGGCGGAAGAAGGTGCGCTTGGTGAGGCCGGCGTGCTCGGCGATCTCGGCGACCGTGGTGTTGTCAAAACCGCGCTCGCCGTAGAGCTCGAGGGCCGCTTGCTGGAGCCGCCCGCGGGCATCGGGTTGCCATCTGCCCATGCCCAGACTGTAGTTTCCCCAGGGGCTTCGCCACCCGAGGGACGCCATCATTCAGGCATGAGTCTGACGACCACATCCAATGAGTCCCACCGCGCTCCGGTGCTCCCTGCGGCGCTGCGTCTCGGCGCCGTGGACCTGACGGTCAGCGGTCTCGACCGTGCCGTCACCTGGTATCAGGACGCGCTCGGACTGCGCGTGCACCGCCATGACGCGACAAGCGCGGAACTCGGCGACGGCACGGAGACCGTGATCGTGCTCCACGAGGACGCGCAGGCCGGGCCCGCCGGGCGTCACGCCGGCCTCTATCACTACGCCCTGCTGTACCCGATCCGCGAGGCGCTCGCCCGCGCCGCGCTGCGGCTCGCCGCGACGCAGACACCGATCCAGGGAGCTTCCGACCACGGCACGCACGAGGCGATCTACCTGCCGGACCCGGACGGCAACGGCATCGAGCTCGCCGCCGACCGGCCGCGCGAGCAATGGCCGACGCCAGAGGAGGAATTCTCCGGCGGCGGTCCGCGTCCGCTCGGTTTCGAGAGCCTGCTCGCGACCGTGCCCGACCGTGACCCCGGAGCGGCGGTCGCCCCCGGTCTGCGGATGGGCCATGTGCACCTCCACGTCGGCGATATCGACCGGGGACTCGCGTTCTACCGGGACATCCTCGGTTTCGAAACCTGGTTCGTGATGCCGTCCGCGGCGTTCGTCGCCGCCGGCGGCTATCACCACCACCTTGGCTTCAACATCTGGCGGGGTCCGGGTGTCGGGCCGGCACCGGACCACACGGTCGGTCTGCGCACCTGGACCGTGCAGCTGCCGAGCGACGCCGACGTCGCCACGGTGCGCGCGCGGGTGCAGGCGGCCGGCATTGCGGTCGATGAGCTCGGTGGCGGGTTCCTCGTGCGCGACCCGTGGGAGATCGCAGTGCGAATCGAGGTGGCGTCATGAGTGGACCACAGGGGTCGTTCGAACCCGCGGTGGCGGCCGAGCGGCCGAGCGGCCGATCGATCCGGAGGTACGGATCGGGCACGTGCACCTGCGCACCGCTGACATCGACCGGGTGCGTGCGTTCTACGTCGACATCCTCGGCTTCGAAGCGGCCGGGCCGGCACCGGGATATCTTGATGCTAAGGTAGTTATCTTCAGGTCAAGATAAATGGGAGGGAGGGCCCATGGACTCATCGAGCAACGTCGCCGACCTCGCTGCCCTGCATGCAGCAGCCCGCGCGACGCGGGATGAGCTGCGACGCGCAGCGGCCTTGATCGCGGGAGGGGACGGAGGCTCGGGAACCCCTTCGGCTGGAGGCGAGTCCGCCCGTCTCGTCGCCGCGGCCGAGCGGCTCGAGCAGTCGGTCCTGCGGCCACTCGCCGCCACCATCGGAGATGATGCTGACCAGCTTCCGCGAGCGCCGAATGAGCCGCCCTCGGTGCGCGGCCTGGCACGGCGGGCGACCGAACTGCGCTGTGCCGCGGGCGCGATCCCGGAACTGCTGGAGGCGACCGCCGCCCTCCAGGATCTCGCCGGCGCGCTCGGCTCGCCGGATGCGGACAGCGGTGCCGCGGATCCACTGGCCGAGCTGCGGACACTGATGGCGGATCTGCCACCGGAAGTCCAAGTGGCGCCCGACGGCCCTTACCTCGTGACGAACGTCGAGGACCTTCCAGACTGGCTTGGCCGCGCGGTGCCTGCCCGCCCGCAGATGGCGCTGTGCCGATGCGGCCAATCCGAGCGCAAGCCGTTCTGCGACGGCAGCCATGCCCGGGTCGGCTTCTCCGGCGACAAGAGCCCCGACCGGGTTGGAGACCGACGCGACCGCTACGACGGCGTTCAGGTCACCGTCTACGACAACCGCGGTATCTGTCAGCACTCGGGCTTCTGCACCGACCGGCTTGCCGGTGTGTTCCATGCCGGCGGGGAGCCGTTCGTCACCCCGAGCGGTGGGCGGATGGACGAGATCATCCGCGCGGTCAGGGACTGTCCATCCGGTGCCCTCAGCTACGCGATCGACGGGCAGGAGGCACGCGAAGAGGTCGACCGCCACAACACCCGGGCACCTCGGATCGAGGTGTCGAAGGATGGTCCCTACCGCGTCACCGGCGGTGTTCGGTTGCGCGATGAGCACGGCCACGCCGTCCCGCCCGGCACGGGGGCCTCACCCGAGCACTACGCGCTCTGTCGGTGCGGTGCGTCGCAGAACAAACCGTTCTGCAGCGGGATGCACTGGTACGTCGACTTCCACGATCCCGCGCCGGATCCCGACCGGACGCCGACGATGTTTGAGTGGTGCGGCGGACTGCCGGCCATTACCCGGATGACGCGGCTGTTCTATGAGAAGTACGTGCCTGAGGAGCCGCTCCTCTCCGGCCTGTTCGCTCAAATGTCGCCGGACCATCCGGAGCGCGTCGCGAAATGGCTCGCCGAGGTGTTCGGCGGCCCGAGCGACTACAGCGAGGAGTACGGCGGCTATCCGCGGATGATCTCCCAGCACCTCGGCAAGGGACTGACCGAGGAGCAGCGCGCCACGTGGGTGTCGCTGCTGCTCGCCTCCGCGCGCGACGCCGGACTCCCGAACGATCCGGAGTTCCGATCGGCGTTTCAGTCCTACATCGAGTGGGGCTCGCGGCTCGCGGTTGAGAACTCTCAGGCGGGCGCCACCCCACCCGCGCAGATGCCGATGCCGCACTGGGACTGGAACACCGGCGCGGGGCCGCCCGGGAGCCGGATCTCGGCGCTGGCCCCGGCCGCCGAGGAGCCCGAGCCGTCCGTCGTTCTCCCCGAGACCGGGGAGGTCGTCGGTTTCGAGGCGCATGTCAAACCGCTGTTCCGTGACCGCGATCGCCGTTCGATGCAGTTCGCGTTTGACCTGTGGTCCTACGACGACGTGGCGCAGCACGCCGAAGCGATCCTCGGGCGCGTTCGCGCGGGCACGATGCCATGCGACGGGGCGTGGCCACAGGAGTGGATTGACGTGCTCGCCCGGTGGGTCGAGTCGGGGATGTCTGAGTAGCCTCCGGATGACATGATCCGCCGGTGCAGCGCGGCCTGGTCCCACGGGATGCTGACTCCGAGCCGGACCACGTCGATCGCGTTCGGGCGCAGTGGCGCGACGTCCGTCCAGACATTGACACGAGCCCGATGGAGATCGTCGCTCGCATTGGCCGCCTCGCCGCCTACTTCGATCAGTCGATCAATGAACTGATGGGCCGCCACGGACTCGCGCGGAGCTCGTGGGATGTGCTCGCCAGCCTGCGGCGCGCCGGGCCGCCGTATGAGCTTTCGCCAACCGAGCTCTATCGCGGTCTCATGCGGACCTCGGGCGCGATGACGAATCGGCTCCGGCGTCTTGAGCAGTCCGGCCTGATCGAGCGGGTCCCGGACCCGCGCGACGGACGGGGACTGCTCGTCCGACTGACCGATGCCGGAATCGAGCGTGTCGACACGATCGCCGAGGAGCACATGACGAACGAGCGGCGCCTACTCGAAGCGCTTGACGACGGGGATCGCGAGCAGCTGACGACGTACCTTCGGGAGCTATCGCGCTGGTTCGAACGCCACCAGCCGACGCCGCCGAGGTCAGGCCAGGCCCAGCCGTAAGTGGAGTCGCTCAGCTGAGCAGGCTGAGCGCAGCGCGGCCGCTCGGGTTCCCGTGCACGCCGCGGGCGACGTCCGGGTTGGCGGTAATCGCGGCGGTGACGCTTGAAACGAGGGCGCTCGCCGCTTCGACATGCTCGGGCGCGCTTGCCGCGGCGGCCTTATTCTCGGCGCCGACGGCACTCATCACATCGAGCGTAGCCGCGGCGGACAGGCTGACCTTGGCGGCGTCGTTGGCGTCGTCAGTCCGGGCCGTCAGGGCGGCGGAGCGCTGGCTGTCGGCGGGCGCGCGGTCGCCGTTGATGCGGTGAGGATCCGGCTGAACGTGCGGGTTAATCGGTGCGGTCACGGGTGATCTCCATCCAATGTTCGGCTCCGCGGCTCTGTATCGGCAGGATTTCGAAAACCATGATCGGGGATTTCCCGCAGACTTGACGCGGTCCTCGAGATACCCCTCCGATCAGGTCCACTACGCCGCCGCGGCCGGAGCCGGTGGCTCGGCGCGGACGCCGGTGCCCGGCGTGCCCTCGGTGGCGACGGTCCGGGCCTGCAGCAGAGCTTCCACCTTGTCGGGATCGACCGGGCGCGAGAACAGGTACCCCTGACCGAGGGGAGAGCGCAGCTGGCGCAGGTGGTCGGCCTGCATGAAAGGCCTGGTGACGGAGCTCGTCCTCGAGCGCCTTGCGGTCGCTCACGTCGCGCATGCTGAGCACGACAGCCTCGAGGTCCGGATCGGTCAGGCGGTTATCCGCGATCACTTCCAGGTCCCGCCATCCGTCCTTGGCGTGGCCGAAACGGGCCGTGACCCTGACCGGACCCGACTGTCGCATCGCCGCCGCGAGGTGGCTCTCCAGCAACTGCGCGTCGTCGGGATGGGCGAGACTGCTCACCCGTCGGCCGATCACGACACTCGACGCGTGCCCGAGCCCGGTTTCGACGGCGCTCGACTGCCAGCGGATCGTGAGGTCAGGCCCGACCATGACGATGATGTCGCTCGAGTGCTCGACGAGCGCCCGGATCCGCCGCTCGCTGCGCTGCTCGAGCGTGCGCTGCTGCTTGGCCAGAGAGGCTCCCCGCCGGGTGCGGTGAAGCTGGAAGCCGAGCAGCACGAGGACGAGCAGTCCGACGGCGAGCGAGCCGAAGGACGCGATGCCGGCGCGCTCCTCGGCCTGGTCGGCGACCCGGCGCTGCGCGGCCGCAGCCGTGACGGCGTCACGGTCAAGGGCATCCACGGTGGGGGCGAACAGCGCCTCGGTCGCGGTCATCCCCTGGCGCACGTCGGCGAGACCGTTGGCGCTTGAAACGAGGCTCATGCCGGCGCCGTACAGCCGCCCGGCGTCGTTGAGCAGCGCCACCGTCGGCGCGCTGTGATCCGCGGCCCGCAGCGCGGTGACCGCCTGACTCAGCTGCGTCCAGAGGCGCAGCGCGTGGGCCACCACGGGCCCGGGGTGGATCTTCGTCTCGCCACTGGCAAAGCCTTCGGCCAGCTCCCGCCAGATGTAGTTCTCAAGTTCGAGGCTGCTCGCGCGCACGCGCTCGACGAGCACCTGCACGGTCTGATGGTGCTTCTCGTCCTGGCGTGCCTGCTGCGCGATCAGCACCATGCCGACGATCACGGCGATCGCCGCCAGCGCCGTCACGGTCTGACGGATCGCCCAAGCAGCGTGGGGTGGCGCACGCAATGTGTGGTGCATGCACAAGAACATCGGCCGGGGGGTACCGAAACTGAGTGGGATCGGCCGCTGCCCGGGAAACCTAAGCCCCGGTGTCAGAACACCGCGCCAGCGGGCAACGTGCAACGCTTCTCGGATGTCTGACTACCGTTTCTCGATCGGGCCGTGGAACGTCAGCGAGGGCCGCGACCCCTACGGGCCGGAGACGCGGCCGGCGCAGGACCTCGCTTGGAAGCTCGAGAGGTTCCGTGAGGCCGGGTTTGAGGCCGTCATGTTCCACGACGACGACGTCGTGCCAGGGCTCGAGGAGAAGTCGCATGACGAGGTGATGGCCGAGGCGGCTGCGGTTCGCCGGGCACTCGACGATGCGGGCATGGTGGCCGAGTTCGTCGCGCCCCGCCTCTGGTTTCACCCGCTGTTAAGCGACGGCGGCTTCACGAGCAACGATCCGAAGGCTCGCGCCTACTCGATCGAGCGGGCCAAACAGACCGTTGACATCGCCCGCGCCGTCGGCGCCGAGCTCACGGTCTGGTGGCTCGCGCGGGAAGGCACCTACCTGCGGGAGTCAAAGTCGGCAGCGCGCGCCCTCGAGCAGATCGTCGAGGCCGTCGACGCCGTCCTCGCCCACGATCCGGAGATCCGGCTCGCGATCGAGCCCAAGCCGAATGAGCCGTCCGATATCGCCTACCTGCCGACGATCGGACACGCGCTCGCGTGTGCACACATGACGAGTGACCCGTCACGGGTCGGCGGGCTCGTCGAGAGCGCGCACGCAGTGCTCGCTGGGCTCGACCCGGCCGATGAGATGGAGTTCGCGCTCGCCCAGGGCAAGCTGTGGTCGGTCCATATCAACGACCAGAACGGGCTGAAGTTCGATCAGGACAAGCCGTTCGGCAGCGTCAACCTGCGCAGCGCGTTCGACCAGGTCCGCGCCCTCGAACGCCACGGTTACGCCGCCACCGGATGCGTCGGCATCGACGTCCACTCGTTCCGCACGACGACGATGGACCACGCACTTGACCACCTCACGAACAGCCGGCGGACGTTTGAGCGCCTCGTTCAGAAGGCGCGCTCGTTCGATCAGGCCGCCGCCGACCGACTGATCGCCGACCGTGACTACCAGGCGCTCGACCAGATGGTGATCGAGCACCTGCTGGGGTGACTGACGATTAACGTGGCCGAGCCCGGTCAGGTGCCGGCGCTCGACGCGCTGGCCTGGGCGCTCAGCCGGAAGTCCTGACTCCGACGCGCGTCTTATGTGGGTCACACCCTCGCCTTCGACGGCGGGCGCAAGCTACACACCGCATCCCCTCCCCAGACGATGTTCGACCGCCATGGCCATCTCAACACCACTGAACACGACCGGCTCAGCCGACCGCTCGGTGTTGATCCGGCCGGCGGTCGACATCGTCGTCCCCGTCTATAACGAGGAGCGGGCGCTCGAGCGGTCGATCCGTCGCCTGTACACCTTCCTGCGCTCGAACCTGCCGTTCACGTGGCGGATCGTGATCGCCGACAACGCCAGCATCGACCGGACACCCGCGATCGCCGACGGGCTCGCCGCCGAACTTCCGGGCGTCGAGGTCCGCCACCTGTCCGAGAAGGGCCGGGGACGAGCGCTGCGTACGGCCTGGTCAGAGAGTGACGCCGAGGTCGTGTGTTACATGGACGTCGACCTCTCGACCGGACTGAACGCACTGCTTCCGCTCGTCGCGCCGCTCGTCTCCGGCCACAGTGACCTCGCGATCGGGACCCGGCTCGCCCACAGCTCTCGCGTCGTGCGCGGCCGCAAGCGCGAGCTCATCTCCCGCGGCTACAACCGCCTGCTTCACGTCGCCCTCGGCGCGCGCTTCTCCGACGCCCAGTGCGGATTCAAGGCGCTCCGCTCCGACGTCGCCCGGGAGTTGCTCCCGGAGGTGCGAGATCAGGGGTGGTTCTTCGACACCGAGTTGCTGATCCTCGCCCAGCGACACCGGCTGCGCATCCATGAGGTCCCGGTCGACTGGATCGACGATCCCGACTCACGCGTCGACATTGTCAGCACCGCATGCGATGACCTGCGGGGCGTCGCTCGTCTCGCGCTCGCGCTTGCGGTGGTGCGCTTTGCGATCATCGGCGTCCTCTCGACGATCGCCTACGCGCTGCTGTTCCTCATCCTGCGGGCTCCCCTCGGTCCGGATGGCGCAAATGCGATCGCGCTCGCGATCACTGCGGTGGCGAACACGCAGGCCAACCGGCACTACACGTTCCACCTGCGCGGTCGCGACGGACTCATTCGCCAGCACGCCGCCGGCGCCCTCGTCTACGCCCTCGCGCTCGGAATGACGGCCGGCGCCCTCGGACTGCTCGATGCGCTCAACGCGCATCCCTCACGGGCCGTTGAGGTGGCCGTGCTCGTGACCGCGAGCCTGCTCGCCACGGTCACGCGCTACATCGCGCTGCGCAGCTGGGTGTTCGCCCGCCGTGGTCACCACGCCATCACGGCGCCGGTGCAAGCGCCAGGCCCGCTGTAGCGCCGGTCTACGCTGAGGTCATGGTCTCGCCCGCGGATGGACCGATCGCCGTGACCGGCGCGACGGGGGCGGTCGGCTCGCGGCTCGCCGCGCGGCTCGCCCAGCTCGGCGTCGATCAGCGTCTGATCGTGCGCGACCCCGGCCGCGCGCCGCAACTCGAACGGGCGGAGGTTCGCCGCGCTTCCGGCTACGGCGCCGCCGTGGAGATGCGGGCGGCGCTCCAGGGCGCCGCGACGCTCTTCCTGATTCCGGCGGCGGAGGCTCCCGACCGAGTTGAGCAGCACATCGCCGCCGTGGACGCCGCCGTCGAGGCCGGCGTTGAGCGGATCGTCTACCTGTCGTTCGTCGGGGCGTCCGCCGACAACACGTTCACCCTCGGACGCGACCACTGGCATACCGAGCAGCACGTCCGCTCGGTCGGGGTACCGTCAACGTTCCTGCGCATGAACCTGTACATGGACTTCATTCCCTCGATGGTCCAGCCGGGCGGCGTCATCCGGGGGCCGGCCGGCGACGGTCGCGTGGCGGCGATTCTCCGTGACGATGTCGCCGCCGCCGCAGTGGCCGTGCTCACCTCCGAGGGACACGACGGCCGCACCTACGACCTCACCGGGCCGGAGGCGTTCTCGCTCGCCGAGGCGGCCGCGCTCATGAGCCTGGTCAGCGGTCGCACCATCCGCTACCACGCCGAGACCGATGAAGAGGCCTTCGCGTCCCGAGCGCCGTGCGGCGCGCCCGATTTCGAGATCCGCGGATGGGTGAGCTCGTACTGGGCAATCCGCGCGGGCGAGCTCGCGGCAGTGAGCGATGACGTCCGCGCGCTCACCGGGCGCCCACCGGTCGTCCTCGCAGACTACCTGCGCGACACGCCCGACGCGCTCGCTACTTCCGCGCCATGAGCCGCTTGGCGATCGGCAGCGACAGCCATGACGGCGCGACCCGATTCGGCGCAAACGAGGCCCGGACTCCGAGCGGCCCGGGGGACGAGCGCGGATCTCCACCTGGGCTCCCAGCTCCTGCAGCACTTCAAGGCGCGCCGGTCCGCTGCTAGATTCCGTCTCCAGCGCGGTGGGCGTAGCTCAGCTGGTAGAGCTCCTGGTTGTGGTCCAGGCGGTCGGGGGTTCGAGTCCCCTCGCTCACCCTCCTGAAAGACCACGACTACCAGGGCTTTTTCGTTCGAGATGGTCCCGCGTGGGTTCTCGGCGATCGCCGTTGTACCACTTCGTCGTACCACTTGATTGCGGCTCGCGGGGTTTCTCGTGACCCCGATCACTCGCTTCCCAGCGCGCCTGGCCGCGCCGCTGCTCTCTTACGCCTGTACCCCGGCCACGCCATCGTGGCTACCGCTCGCGTCGATTGTGGGCTGCGGCGCTCGTCGCATCACCGCCGTCAGGACCGCCGATGCGCGCCGCTTCCCCTTTTAGACCCCCTGTGTCAACCCTGGTTGGTGGTGGTAGCGACGGTCGGTTTGCCGTCAAGCGCTGCGCGCTCTGCCCTGCGGGCAGCCTGCGGTGACGGCGGCACCGAGCCGTCGCTGGTGTGGCTGTGAGGTCGGCCCCGGGAGGGGCCGACTGATTGGTCAGGCTGCGGCAGCGATCACGCGTTGCAGCGCGGTGTGCTGCTCAGGGTCGTAGGTGTCGTGGTCTTGCCAGAGACGCCAGATGACCTGACACCAGGCGCGGCCGAGGATCCGGGCGGCGTGCGGATGGCTGGCGCCGCGGGCGCGTGCCCGGTCATAGATATCTGCCGCCCATGGGTTGTGGTGGCGGCTTGAGTCCGCGAGCGTGTCGAACGCCGCGCGGAGTCGGTGATCGCACGCCCAGCGGAACTGGGCGCGTTTGGCTTTGCCGGACTCGACCGCGACCGGGCACTGGCCGCCATCGGCAGCGAGCGCGCGATAGGTGGGGTAGCGATCGCGGCAGTCACCGATCTCGGCGAGCATGCTCGCGGCGCACAGCCACGAGTCGTGCGCGATGAACAGCGAGCGGAACGTCCGCCCGTCCGGGTGCGCGTTGAGGGCGTGGCGGATCTGGATCGTCAGCTCGCTGATCCGCGCAACGATCGGCTCCAGGGCGGAGACGAGCGCGAGCACGATCTCCGCGGCGGGCTTGCATTTCGAGCTCGCCGGCGCGGCCGTCCGCGCCGGCCCGCAGCCGTTCGAGCAGCTCGCGGGCCGGCTTGCGGCCGGGATAGCCGTGGCGCTTGAGGAACGCCGCCAGGCGTTGCTCCCCGAGGCCGCGGGCATCGACCGGGCTCGGATAGCGGCGCAGGAACGCGAGCGCGATCTGCGAGTCGACGCTTGAGAACACCTTGCTCGCGCCCGGCCAGAAGGTCGCGAGCTGATCGCGCAGCTGGTTCGCCAGACCAAGCCGGGTGCGGACCAGGCTCTCGCGCGCCCGGGTCATCGCCCGCAACGCCTTCGTCGGATCACCGTCGGGCACGAGGATCCGGAAGCGATGACTGTCGGTGCGGGCAAGCTCGGCGAGCACGAAACTGTCAAAGCCGTCTGACTTGCCGCCCGCGGCGCGATAGCGCGGCCGGCTCGCCTTGACCTGGTTGGGATGCACCGCGATCACCGCGAGCCCGGCATCGAGCAGCCGGTCGATCAACAACCCGTCCGGCCGCTCCAACGCCACCAGCTTGACGTCCAAGCGCACCAGCCGGACTGCACAACGCGCGGATCCCGGTCTCGTTGTGCCGATAGCGGCGGCCCTCCACGATCCGGCCATGCTCGTCGACCACGCACACCGCGTGCTCCTCGCTGGCCCAGTCCACACCCGCGAACCGCAGCTCACTCATCACCCTCACCATCCTTCGGACAACTGGTTGACAGGGGTCGGCGCGAGGTACCCTGGCGGTTGCTTACTGATGGCGCTCTGGGCGCGACCTCCTGTTGCCGCTCAACGGGCACCTCGACGGAACGTCGGGAGGCGCTGGTCTAAAACGGGCCCTCTGCACGGGCAAGCCCAAACGGCGCTCTCCCGACATCCGCCGACCAACAAAGCTTGACCAGTAAGCCCTTTGCGGAAGCGACACCGTCGTCTTCAACGCCGCTTCCGGCGAGGTTTGGCACGGTACCTCGGCCTCTCCGAGGTACAACTCCAAACTTCGCCTGCCGGCCGAGTGGTCGACGACCGGCGCTCAGCTTCCGAGCCGTGGAGGTGAATCACCGGTCACCACGTTCGCTACTGGTGTGATCGAGGAGCGAGCGGTTGAGTGCCGCTGGCTGACCGTTGGCCATAAGCTCCTCAACGTGGAGTTCTTCGATCCACCGCCACCGCCTCCGCCGACTCCCGCGCCCCAGCGGCATCGGATACCCGACTGGTTTGGTCCGCCTGAGAACGTGTTGCCAGGCGTCGCACCCGTTGAGCTCGTGATGGTCAACACCGACAGAGTGTGCGTGTGGCTGGGTGCGATCGAGGCTTACGCGACTGGAGCGATGCTGGAGGTCGCCATCCTTGGTCGCGAACCGGCTCTCACTGGTGTGGAGTCAGGGCAGGGGACGTGGCGGTTCGGGGTCGAGTTCGCCGACGGGCGCAAAGCCGTTACCTACGGTCTTGGTGGCTTCGCTCAAATGGGGTCTGCGACGAGCGCTCGTGCGTTCGCTCAAAGTGCACGCCGCCCGTACGAGCGCCCGGATGCCCCTCAACTGTCGCCACGTGGCGGAGGCGGCAGTCGTTCCCGGTGGCGGCAGGAGTACTGGCTGTGGCCGCTGCCGCCGGAAGGGGAGCTCGTGATCGCATGCGAATGGCCCAACCTCGATCTTGAACTCAGCACCGCGACGCTGGACGCCGCACTGATCCGTGAGGCTGGCGCTCGTTCGAGGACTATTTGGCCCGACGAGGAGCTCCCCGACTTCTCGACCTAGTAGCCGGCGCGACGCTGTCGTGAGCGGGGGGGTCGGCTGCCCATTAGATCGATCCTCGACAGTCGCGGTTCGGGTGATTGCTGGAACGCGTACGCTGACACACGAGATGGGATTAGGCGATTCCCATGAGCCGGCTCCGGTGCGAAGGTTCGTTCCCGCCTGGCTGCGAGCGCCGCAGGGCGTGTTCCCGGGTGTGCTGGCGTTGGAGCTCGTTCTCGCCCGGACTGAGAAGGTCGCGATCGTGATCCCACGGGTGTACGGCTATCCCGAAGGATTCGAGATCGAACTGCGGGTCATCAGCGGTCCGGATGGTGCCGAGCTGGACTCGCGGCTGTACAGGGCGGGGCTCGCCGGACGCCTCGATCTCGATGATCAGGGCCTCCCACCGCCGGAGATGTTCAGATTCGCCGTGGAGTTCGCCGATGGCTCCAGGGTCACGAACACCATGCCTTTCGCCAAGGACCTTCACGTTCAGCCGGGCGGGCCGGTGATGCATGCGCAAGGAGGGGGTGGCGGTGCCGGGAATTGGCGGCAGTTCCTGTGGGTCTGGCCGCTTCCGCCGGCCGGGTCGCTGACGTTCGTCTGCGAGTGGCCGGCCCTTCAGATTCCTGTCACGCGGCGCACAGTCGACGCCCAGGACATCCTGGACGCCGCAGCCCGATCTGAGGTCCTGTTTCCGCACGAGGGTCTGCCGCTCCCGCCGTGGCCACCGGACCCCGAATCGCACACTCCCAACCAGCCTTTCGTCTTCTAGATACGCCACCGCGTCACGGTTCGTAGCTTCTGAATCGATCGAAACTCGGCAGTCAGGCGATGACGACGCCGGTGCCGGCGTGGTGACCACGGTTCGTGGCGAACCACGCACGCGGCCACCATCGCGCGTAGGCGAAGCGAGCGTCCCGGTCTCCCCCTGAGCAAGGGAAGCATCGACGTGGCAGAGATACCTGTCCGACGAGACGGGAGCCGCCCCACGGTCAGACGCATGGGTAGACGCAGGTCGGGCCACGCGTACCGCCGTCAGCTGCCCAGTGCGTCCCGCGCCTTCGCAGAGTCGCTAATGAACTCCCCGCGCACGACCTTCCCGCCGCTCAACGTGAACAGATGGAGATAGCGCGACTCGAACGACCCGCCCGGACCCGTCGCGCGCTGCACGCCCGTCACCACCACGTGCTCGCCAGCATCGATGTACTCCAGCGGCTCGACACTGAAGCTGCTCCAAAAGCTCGGGATCTCCGAAAAGTTCTGGAGCACGGCGTCGCGCCCGCTCACAAGCCCACCGTTCGGCAAACTATCCGGTGACTCCCACTCCACGTCATCGGCGAAGTACTCGGCGACCCCACCGAGATCTCCACGCGTGAACGCCTCGTACGCTGCGCGCACAGTCTCGACATTCTCTGCTGACATGTTGGTCCCTCCAACGGGCTTCGACAGAAACGCCAACCCTCTCGGGTCCGGGCGCACCTGTCAACCACGGCGGCCGTCGAACCTGGGCGCCAAGTTCGATCTATCCGGTGCCGGCGCGATGGTGAGGCGACCGGTCCCGGCAAGTCATCGCGGCTGCGATGCCGGCTGACGGCGGCCAGGGAATCTCCCCCACGGCGACCATCGAAAGTCCCGACTGATGGCCAGACTCCGGTCACCGGCGTATGACCCTTGACTTTGAGCGCACAGCATCGCGGCAGGAGTGCGCTCATTCCGTCGCGCCGGACCTGAGAGCGCCGGAAGTCGTCCAGACCAGCAGTCGCGCGCGCCGATGACGCAGCCTTCTGGTTCGATCGAGGACCAGCATCGACGCGATTAGCCCGAAGCATCAGCGGGGCGATCGGTGCGAACGATGGTTTGGGCCGAAGGGACTTCTCGCCCCGGTCATCTGCTGCGGCCGAGTTGATTAGTGTCCGGCGGATGAAGCGGCTCGCGATCGATCCTGATGACCTGCTGGCGGGACCGCGTGGACGACGGGTCTGTTGGTCGTTACTCGAAGGCGCATCGGGCAGGCGTCGGCTGGCCGACGCGACGGACGTCGAGGTGGTGACCTACGCGCTGGCTGGCGCAGACATTCGCGCGATCGCGGATGCTGATGGGCCGACCGCGTTTCTCGATGCGTTGGAGGAGGCCGTTTGCGCGGCAAGGTATTGGCAGGAGCCCGACGATGACGACCTCTGGCTGGCGGCCACGGCTTCCGGCGGCGCCGACCCGAAGACCCCGGCCCGTGCGGCACGCGTTACCGGTGTGCGAGCTCCGCGCAGCTTGACCCCCGGAACCAGGTCCGATGGTCCCGCCGAAGATCCCCTCCGCGACCACCCTGGTTCTGGAAGGCTGCCGGATTGATCGATACCGAGGAGTGGCGGCCGTTGCGACCGTACTGGTTAGCGAGCTTCGTGGCCCGGTGGAGTTGCATCCTCTCCGAGGGCGACGCGCCTGGCTCTCGGCCCGAGTACGGGATGCGAGAGGAAGCTGTTGACGAGTTGCTCGGACCCGCCGATCGAGGTCCAGTCATCGTCCCAGAGGGTCGAGACCAGCCATGAGCGGTCCTTCGGGAAGATCAGATCGGGCAGCGCGCCCTTGAAGTCAGGTTCACGCCACGTGGCCGCCTCTTGGGGACCAGCCTCAACGAGCACGTACCCCCAGTCGGCATACATCATCGTCCGCGGCGCGTAGGGAAAGACGACGTCGCTCGCTCCTGTGTCGAGGTAGCCAAGCCACCATGACTGCTCCGCCGTCTGTTGGGTGAGCAGCTCGGTCACGGCGTGCTCGTGGGCGGCCAGCTCGTCGGTGCCGTATTCAGGCAGCGTCAGCGTGCAGTACGAGGCGAAAATCGGCGGGATTGCCGCCGTGATCTCTGTCCCGCGCGACCGCCCCTCCGTGATCCATGCCACATCGCTGCCCGTCCCGAGTCGCCACTCATGACTGTCCCTCACGGCCGTGGTGCCGCTGGGGAAGATTGCCCGAGCCCGACCGGCCGCAGCAAGAATCAAAGACGCGTCGATCTCGTGACGGACGAGCGCAAGCCCGACCGCCGGCCACTCGCATACGACGCTCACCGGACCGGCAGGCGGCAACGGCGAGATCCAATAGCGCTGGTGAACGGATGTCTCGGGTCCACCTCCACGCGCGCCACCAGTCAACGGCCACATGATCGGCCCTTTCACAGGACGGTCGTGGCCGCCGATGTTGGTTGCCCTGCGGCCGTCGGCGAACTGCACACCCACCCTCAGCAGCTCAGGGGGGAGCACATCGCTCCGCTCGCCCTCCATCGCCCAATGTCGCCCGAAGGGATCGGGGCCGTGCTCATCTCCCTCGCGAGACAGTTTGTTCCACGCGACGGTGGTGCTCGCTGCGATCTTGAGCTCGAACCCGTCCGGGTAGGCATCCAGGTACGCGATCGAGAGCGTCACTCGCTCTGCGCGTGAGAGCAGCAGGTCGCTCAGGACCTCCCCCGGCGGGGCGCCGTGAGGCCGCCCGGTCCATGGTGGCGCGTCACCACCCTCAGCCTGCTCAACCGCTCCCGATGGAGGCGGCTGAAAGAAGTCGCTCACCAGGCCAACTCTAACCGCGCACGCATCGCCTCAACTTGCCTGAAGGACTACCGCCGTGACCCCATGACCTCGATGACGGCCCACAACGGCACCGACTCCACACGGACCCAGGGAACCATCGCGCAGAGTGCCGCCTTGATCGAGGATGAGAAGGCGCCGTTTGTAGCCGGTTGCGTAGCGAGGGGCCGGGGAGCGAAGGTTGGCGCACGACCTCGGCCCCGCCGAAGTGCAGCCGATCGCGCGTGCCTCGGGCCGCCGGAGCGGACTGTTCGTGATCCGGTTCCGGCGTGTGGAACCAGATCGCGGAAGTTCGTCGTCGCGCCCGGATTGATCGAAACCCGATCGCCGGACGGTGGTCGTAATCGGTTGAATGTACGGATAGCCTGGCGCGATGAGGAGCATCCAACCGGCCGCTGGCGAGGACCGCGACATCCAACTCGATGTGGAGCCTTCGAAGCTTCTCCGTGAGCGAGTTGTCCTCACTCTGCACATCGGAGACCGGGCCCGGCGAACCAGATCGCTGGAGCTGCTGTTGACGAGCCTGGAGGCCCGGAAGCTTGGACATATGTTGCTCGACGCAGCCAATCCGTCGCGGCTCTCCCTCGAGGACGACTAGCCGAACTCAGCGGCCGATCCGCCGGCTGTGGGCCTGCGCTGCGGGCTTGCCCTGCGGCGCCTTGGCTCGGCGGCAGGTCTCTCGTCTGTCCGAGGCCGCCGCGAGGATGCCGGCGTGTCCGTCGGAGCCCACGATGCTGCGCAGCCGCTTCTCTGGGGCCCGGCGGATGACCGCGGGATGAAGGAGCCGGAGCGCCAACTCCTTGACGCGATCGCCGCCGGCGAGCTTGATCGGCAGCTGGTGGCGATCGCCGACGCGATCGATGCGCGGCGGGAGTTGCTTCGGACCGTCGCCGCAGCCGCGGCACTGGCGGAGCTGCGCGTCGGGGACCACGTGACGTTCAACCACAGGGTCCGCCCGCGGTACCTGACACACGAGGCGGCGACGGTAGTGGAAATCGGTGACCGGTCGGTCGCCGTCCGGCTCTGGCGGCCGGTCGGTCGCTTCCGCGAAGGTCTCGTTCGCTGCCCGCCGCTCGCTGTGCACAAACTCCGAGGCGCGCAGCGTCAGGCTTAGCTCCGTCGAAGGCGGGCGGCAGCCGCGGCGAAGCGTCCGGCCAAAGGGCACGGCCGGCCGGGCCCACGAGGAGTGTTGGATGTCGGTCAACTCGGAAGCGGGGATGGGAGCGTGTCCGAGCGATTCGACACGATCGATCAGTGCCGAGGATCAGTGCGTTCTACGGATCGTGATCGTGATCGCCACTGGCGAGGTGTTTGCAGGGTCCCTACCCAGCCGGGCCCTCCGTCTTGTTCGCGAATGGCTCGATGAGCACCGCGACGAGCTCGTGGCAAACTGGGAACGCGCGCGCGCCGGGCAGCCGGTCTCGCCGGTCGCGCCCCTGCGATGAGCGAATTGATTCACATCGATGACGTCGCGCCGCTTGACGGCTACTGGCTACGGCTCAGTTTCTCTGACGGTGCAATCAAGGACGTCGATCTCGCAGCGCTGCTCTCCGGTGGCGGGGTGTTCGCCGCGATTCACGACGACCGCGCGACGTTTGAGCGTGTCCGCGTGAATCCCGAGTCCCGGACAATCGAGTGGCCAGGTGAGATCGATCTCGACGCTGAAGTTCTCTATGGCCGCTACGAGCCCGGCTCGGGCGTGACGATCTCACGCCGCACCGTACGCGAGCCCACCGCCGCGCACGCCTGACCCAGGCCTGAAGCGCTCCGCGCTCACTCGCAGCTGCCTTCTCATCCTCGATCACACCAGTAGCGAACGTGGTGATCGGTGGTTCACTTCCACGGCTCGGAAGCTGAGCGCCGATCGTCGACCACTCGACCGGCAGACGAGGTATGGCGTTGTACCTCGGACGGGCCGAGGTACAGGCCCGCCAGAGGCGGGTGGGCGGCACCGCGCCTCGGCGGTAATCGCCGGGGCCGCCGCCGTGCACGACCTCGACGTCCTCGTCAATAACGCCGGCATCTGGCTGGGCGGGAACGGCTACTCGACCTGGTAGCAGTTCCACGACCACATCGCCGTGATGTCGCCGCTGAACTGCCAGTTGGTCACAGTGCCGAAAATCGATGAGTACGACCACGCCCACGCCGTGGTCGGCTCGACGTAGACGGCGAACGGATAGAGGTTGGCGAGGAACACGCGCAGAATGACGGGCGTCACTTGGAGGGTGTTGATCCACCCCGACGGGCACCGCTGGGTGGGTGCCTGTCCGAAGTATGCGGACTGCCACGGTCCGAGAACAATTCCCGTTCCGTAGCAGTACCGCCATGAGATCGAGTGACCGAGCGCCGACAGCTTGCGTGCGCTGCTGCACGGCTTGACCGCGGCCGCGCTTGCCGTTGTCTGCGATGTGGTCGCTGTGGTCAGCGGCCGCGCCGGCACGTCGACCGACCGACCCGGCGTCGGAGGGCTCGCCGCCAACAGCCCCCCGGCCGCGAGGACGCCCTTGGCGTTGCGCGGCAGACCGTGACAGCTCACACGCGCGCTGGCGGTGAATACATGCCGTCCGACGTGTTGAGCGGCCGGCGTGGCGGAGCACTTGGCGGCGCGGGGTCGCGTCGTCAGCTGACCGAGCGGGACTGCGGTCCCGGGGAACTTGTCGAGCCGGAGCCGGACCGTGCCGCTGCCGTTACGAAGCGTGAACACCCGCACGTACGGAGAGCGGAAGACAAGACGGCCACGGGCGTCGCTCCCCACCTTGTGGCAGCGGATCCGCAGGTCGAAAGTGCCCTTCTCACGGATGGCGTGATACCGGTAGCTCAAGACTGAGCACGGGAGGTTGGCCGGCCTGGTCGAGAGCAGGATCGCCGGCGGCCGCAATCCGGTCGAATGCCGAACGGTCAGCGCGATCGACGTCACGCCATTGCGAATCGCGAACGTCCTGACGGCCTGGGCGGTCGCGGAGGCCGGCGCTACCGCAAACGCCGCCCCGACCGCAGCGGCCACGACCAGCCCAGCACCGATTCGACATGCAGCCGCCAGTCGGACCAAGGTTCCATCCTCCTCCATTCGGACACCGAGTATCTCACGCGACTGGTGCCAACCAGAAGGTTTCGACGTGGATCTCGATCGTTGGGGAAGGCAGCGTCGTCTGGCTGTCGTTGCGACGCGCTTTCAGGGGTTCGCTGCGTTCTGGCGTCGCGGGTGAGATGGTGTGGGTTGTGGTCTGGTGTTCGCGTCAGTTTCGGTCGAGATCGAGTCCGAGGTCCAGCGCTTTTGCGGAGTGGGTGAGCGCGCCGACGGAGACGTAGTCGACTCCGGTCGCGGCGATTTCGGCCGCGTGGTGCACGGTCAGCCCTCCGCTGGCTTCGAGCTTGGCGCTGGAGGACCGCGCGAGTCCGACGGCTGCGCGGATTTGGGCGGTGGTCATGTTGTCGAGCAGGATGAGGTCGGCGCCGGCGGTGAGAGCTTCTGTGACCTGGGCGAGCGTGTCGCATTCGATCTCCACGTTCACGTCGGGGGCGCGCGCTCGGACCGCCTTGAAGGCGGCCGTGATCGAGCCGGCAGCGGCGACGTGGTTGTCCTTGATCAGGGCGGCGTCGCCGAGACCCATCCGGTGGTTGACTCCGCCGCCACAGCGGACGGCGTACTTCTGCAGCACTCGCAATCCGGGGACGGTCTTGCGCGTGTCGCGCACGGCGACCTGTGGCCGGTCTGGGTGAGCGTTGGCGCCTGACTGAAGCGCATCGACCCAGCGGGCGGTTTCGGTCGCGACCCCGGAGAGCTGGCAGAGCAGGTTCAGAAGTGTCCGCTCTGAGGTGAGCAACAGCCGCAGCGGCGCGCTGATCCGCAGGACGGGTTCCCCCGGCGTGACGTGGTCGCCGTCGCGAACGAGGGCGGTGACGTCGGCCGGCGGAAGCGACGTGTCGCCGGTCGCCCACAGGATCTCCGGGACCGCCGCGGCGACGCCGAGACCCGCGATCGTGCCAGAGTCGCGCGTGACGACGTGGGCGGTGCCGTGGGCGTCGGGGGCGATCGTGGCCTGGGTGGTGATGTCGGGTCCCCAGGCGAGGTCCTCGGCCAGCGCGGCGCGAGCGACGTCCAGCACGTGGTCGTGATCGACCCCGGTACCGGCGAGCAGAGCGCGGCTGGTCGCGTGGGTGTCAGCGGGGACCGTTGTCATGCCGCGACCGCCGACTCGACGTGGAGCTGTTGGATCTCGCCATCGATCAGCCGCAGGAGCTGATGACGGTGCCATTCCGGCTCGGGGTCGGGGAAGTCAGATCGTTGGTGACAGCCTCGGCTCTCGGTCCGGTTGCGGGCAGCGGTCGCCGTCAACGTGGAGACGGTGTGCAGGTTGGTCGCCTCGACCGCGGCGCGGGTGCCGCCGTCGTCGATCCGGGCGCCCCGGTCGCCGGGGACCGCCGACGCACCCAGGCGCGCCAGCGCCGTGAGCTGCTCGGTGAGCCTTCGATCGCTGCGCAAGACGCCCAGCCCGTCGCCGGTGACCCTGACGATCTCTGGTCGCAGCTGTGCACCCAACCCTGGTCGTCGGTCTCGATCGGTCGCGGCGAGGCGACGGATCGGGGTGCGCGCGAGCAGGTCACCGACCCGTTCGCCGGCGATCAGCGCCTCGGTGAGGCTGTTGGAGGCGAGGCGGTTGGCGCCCTGCACGCCGGTGCTGGCGACTTCCCCGACGGCATAGAGGCCGGGGACGGAGGTGACGCCGTCGAAGTCGGCCCACACCCCGCCGCAGGCGTAGTGCTCGGCCGGGGCGACCGGGATCGGCTCGTGGCGCGGGTCGATGCCGCGCTCGGTGCAGAGGCCGAGGATCGTCGGGAAGTGGTCGAGCCAGGTGCCGGCGGAGAAATGGGTGGCGTCGAGCAGGACATGGTCGGCGCCGGTGCTCGTCATCCGCGCCTGGATCGCGGTGGCGACGACGTCGCGTGGCGCGAGGTCGCCGAGCGGGTGGACACCGGTCATGACTGGCCG
This sequence comes from uncultured Solirubrobacterales bacterium, assembly GCA_963850335.1. Taxonomy (GTDB): domain Bacteria; phylum Actinomycetota; class Thermoleophilia; order Solirubrobacterales; family Solirubrobacteraceae; genus Palsa-465. Next base: position 692,244 of record CAWKKY010000020.1, read on the forward strand.
GCCGTGGGTGTCGATCAGCAGCGCGCCTTCGCCTCGGACCGCCTCGGACACGAGCGCGACGCGGTCGCCGAGGCAGCGACGCGCGGGCGGTAGGGCGAGCGCGGTCGGGTGAAACTGGACGAACTCCGGGTCGCGCATGATGGCCCCTGCCCGTAGCGCGAGCGCCAGGCCGTCGCCCGTCGCGGTCGTGGGGTTGGTGGTGACTGGCCACGCCTGGCCGATCCCGCCGGTCGCGAGCACGACCGCGCCGGCCTGCAGCTCACCGACCGCTCCGCGCGGCGTCGATCAGCCGCAGCCCACACACCGTGCGGTCGACGGCGGTGAGCGCGTCGACGGCCACCGCACCCTCGAGCAGCTCGACCTGTCCGCGCTCGGCGGCGCGCCGCACCGCTGCGGCGAGCACCCGCGCGAGCTCCGCGCCGGTCGCGTCGCCGCCGGCGTGCACGATCCGCCGGGCGTGGTGGCCGCCCTCGAGTCCGAGCGCCAGTTCGCCGCCTGGCTCTCGGTCAAACCGTGCTCCCACGGCGATGAGCCGGCGGATCGCGGCTGGAGCAGCGCTCGCCAGTGCCGCGACCGTCGGCTCATCACACAGTCCGGCGCCGGCCTGCAGCGTGTCGCTGAGGTGGTCAGTGGCGCTGTCACGGGGATCGATCGCCGCGGCCAGACCGCCCTGGGCCCAGGCGGTCGAACCGTCCCCGAGCCAGCCCTTCGTGACCAGCACGACGCGTCGGCCGGCCCCGATCAGTCGCAGTGCCGCGGAGAGCCCGGCGGCGCCGGCGCCGACGATCACCACATCGCTCTCGCGCTGCCAGGTCACGCCGCCGACATCCAGCTGCGCGGCGATCACTCTCCACCCCCCGGCTGCCCGATCTGGATCATTCGCTGCACCGCCTGCCGCGCGCCTGCCGCGATCACCGGGTCAACGACCACCTCGTCGCGACCGTCGCGCAGCGCGGTGAGCAGGTTCTCGGCGTTGATCATCTTCATGAACCGGCAGCTCGCCTGCGGGTTGACTGGCTCAAAGGCGGTGTCGCGATTGGCGCGGCGCAGCTGGTGCAGCATCCCGATCTCCGTCGCCACCAGCACCTTTCCGGCGGTGCTGCGCTGCGCGCGGTCGAGCATCGCTCCGGTTGACAGGATGTGGGTGCGCTCGGCCGGCAGCTCGCCGGCGGAGGTCAGCCACAGCGCCGTGGTCGAACAGCCGCACTCGGGATGGATGTACAGCTCGGCGTCGGGCTCGGCGCGGACGGCGGTCTGCAGGTCGGTGGGGGAGATGGCGGCGTGGACGTGGCACTCGCCCATCCAGGTGCGCAGGTTCGTGCGCCCGGTCATCCGCTTGACGTGCGCGCCGAGAAACATGTCCGGCAGGAACAGGACCTCCTGATCGGCCGGCAGCGAGTTGACGACATCGACAGCGTTGGAGGACGTGCAGCAGATGTCGCTCTCGGCCTTGACCTCGGCGGTCGTGTTGACATACGCGACGACCGCCGCGCCGGGATGCTCGGCCTTCCACACGCGCAGCTGATCGGCGTCGATCGTGTCCGCCAGCGAGCAGCCGGCCCGCGCGTCGGGGATCACCACCCGCTTGTCGGGCGACAGGATCTTGGCCGTCTCGGCCATGAAGTGCACGCCGGCGAACACGATCGTCGACTGCCGCGCCGCGGCCGCCAGCCGCGAGAGCGCCAGCGAGTCCCCGACGTGATCGGCGACGTCCTGGATCTCCGGCCGCTGGTAGTTGTGGGCCAGGATTACCGCGTCGCGTTCGGCGGCCAGCCGCCGCACCTCACGTGACCACTCATCCCAGTCGGCGAACTGCTCGGGAGGGCGGGTGCGCAGCTCGACATCGGTCATCGGGACTCCCATGCTCTGAGGTTTACGCCTACAAGTCGAAAACTGGTGTCGACGGTAGCATGACCCGATGCCGCCCGCTCAAAACGACCGCCACAGCCAGGTCGCGCGCTACCGCCACGAAGCGCTCGGCGTCGTGTTCCGCGTCAGCGATCACGCGCTCTCGGTGCTCTGCTGGCAGCGGTTGCGCGAGCCGTTCGAAGGAGCCTGGGCGCTCCCCAGCGGCCCGGTCGGCCCCGGCGAGACCCTTGGCGCCTGCGTCGCGCGCCAGCTCGCCAGCCGCGTCGACATCACCAAGATCGCCCACCTCGAGCAGCTCGAGACGCGCAGCGACCCCGACCGCGACCCGTCGCAGCGCACGATCGCCACCGCCTACCTGGGCCTCGTCCCGAGCACCGCCGACCCGCACCTCCCCGCGAGCGCCAACTGGCTCGACACCACACACTTGCCCGCCCTGGCCTTCGACCACGCCTCGATCGTGCAGTCAGCGATCGAGCGACTACGCAGCAAGCTGTCCTATAGCAACATCGGGTTCGCCCTCGCGCCCCCCGAGTTCACGATCGCCCAACTCCGTGACATCTACGCCACAGCGCTCGGGCGCGACATCTCCGCGACCAACCTGCAACGCGTCCTCCAGCGCCGCGGCCAACTCGAGCCAACCGGCGCCACCGCCCACCCCAGCAGCGCCGGCGGGCGACCCGCCGCACGATTCCGCTTCCGCCACACACAACTCGAGATCACCGATCCCTTCGCCGTTCTACGGCCCGCAGATCATCAGCCGTGATTCGCCCCGCCGACGCTTTCG